>NZ_CP061913.1:0-5979953 GCF_019904175.1 Dactylosporangium vinaceum
GTGACCGACACCGACCTCGCAGCGATCTGGAACGCCGCGACGAACCAGCTCGCTGACGGGCTCGACTCTGCGCAGCAACGGGCTTATCTGCGGATGACCCGGCTGCGCGCGATCGTCGAGGACACCGCGCTGCTCTCGGTGCCGGACCCGTACTCGCGCGACATGATCGAGAGCCGGCTGCGCCCGGTCATCACCGAAGCACTCTCGCGGCTGCTCGGCCGGCCCATCCAGGTCGCCGTCACCGTGCGCCCGCCGGAGGACGCACCGCCGCTGCCGGCTCCGTCGGCATCGCACTGGTCGAACGGCGCGACCGGCGGCCACATGGTCGGCGAGCAGGCGACCGAACGGATCCCGGAGCACCGGGTCAGCGAGCACCGCGTCTCCGAGCACCGGGGCGTCGCCCAGGTCCCGCAGCAGCCGGAGCACGACCGCCTGTTCGAGCTCCCCGGCGACAACACGCCTACCGACTACGCGAAGGCGGCCGACTACAGCGGCGACTACAAGCAGCCGGAGTACGGCAAGCCGGCCGATTACAACGGCCCGACCGACTACAACAAGCCGGCCGACTACAACAAGCCCCCGGAGTACAACAAGCCGGGGGAGTACGGCAAGCCCGCCGACTCCTGGCGCAACGAGCACTCCGGCACCGCGGTCGAGGCCGCCGCCCAGGACGGCGGGCGTTACGAGCCGCCGAAGTACGAGTCCCAGTACAGCCAGCGCGAGATCCAGCGCGACGACCCGCCGCCGCGTCCGTCGACGCCCGGCACGGGCCGCGAGGACCGCCGCGGCGCCACCACGCCCTCCGGAGACTCCGCGGGAAACCGGCTCAATCCGAAGTACACCTTCGAAACGTTCGTCATCGGCAGCTCGAACCGTTTCGCGCACGCGGCGTCGGTGGCGGTGGCCGAGTCGCCGGCCAAGGCGTACAACCCGCTGTTCATCTACGGCGGCTCCGGGCTGGGCAAGACGCACCTCCTGCACGCCATCGGGCAGTACGCCACGATGCTCGGCAATGCGCGGTTCGTGCGCTATGTGTCGACGGAGGAGTTCACCAACGAGTTCATCAACAGCCTGCGCGACGACAAGACGCAGGCGTTCCAGCGGCGGTACCGCGACGTCGACATCCTGCTGATCGACGACATCCAGTTCCTGGAGACGCGCGAGCGGACCCAGGAGGAGTTCTTCCACACGTTCAACACGCTGCACAACGCGAACAAGCAGATCGTGATCAGCTCCGACCGCTCCCCGCGGCAGCTGGCCACGCTGGAGGACCGGCTGCGCACGCGGTTCGAGTGGGGCCTGCTGGCCGACATCCAGCCGCCGGACCTCGAGACCCGTATCGCGATCCTGCAGAAGAAGGCGGCCCAGGAGCGGCTGTTCGCGCCGCCGGACGTGCTGGAGTTCATCGCCTCGCGCATCGCCTCGTCCATCCGCGAGCTCGAGGGCGCGCTGATCCGGGTCACGGCGTTCGCCAACCTGACCCGGTCCCCGGTGGAGCTCAGCCTGGCCGAGGAGGTGCTGCGTGACTTCATCCCCGACGGCTCGGGCCCGGAGATCACGGCGGACCAGATCATGGCGTCGACGGCCGACTACTTCGGGGTGAGCCTGGAGGACCTCCGCGGCCACAGCCGGTCGCGGGTGCTCGTCAATGCGCGCCAGGTGGCGATGTACCTCTGCCGCGAGCTCACGGACCTGTCGCTGCCCCGCATCGGGCAGGCGTTCGGCGGCCGCGACCACACCACGGTGATGCACGCCGACCGCAAAATCCGGCAGCAGATGGCCGAGCGGCGATCGCTGTACAACCAGATCGCGGAGCTGACGAACCGCATCAAGCAGACGACCTGACCCCGCTTATCCACAGGAAATCGGTCATCCACCGGCCTTCTGCACAGCTTGTGGAGAGCATGTTGTCCACAAGCTGGACGCGGGGCTGACCTGTACCGAGTCGCCAAATGGCCACATGTTATCCACACTCCGCCCACAGGCCGGCCCCGGTTATCCACACGGCTTTTGCGGGCCCCGGGCCTCGGTTATCCCCAGTTTCCACAGTCTGTCCACAGAAAATCTGTGGATAACTTCTTTCCGGTTGGCTTTAGAAGAAGAGTGACCGAGCGGCTACGGAGAGTCCACAGTTGGTTTCCACAGCCTGTGGATAACTCCTGGGGATCATGTGTGGAGAACATGTGGATGCATCCGGAGGGTGAGTGGACAACCTACCGAACGTGAGTGAGGTTCGGGCCACACGTTATCCACAGGCGGAGGAAAACCCTGGGGATTACCGGTGGACAACCGGTGGACAAAGGCTGTGGACAAACCTTCATCCACAATCCACAGGGTTCTGCACACCGGCTCGTGCACAGGTTGTGCTCAGGCGTACAAGTGGCTTGAGCTGCGAAAAGGGCCGTTATCCACAGTTTCCACACCACCTACTATTACGAAGTATTTTTCTTTTAAAGAGAGAAGAAAAACAATCATCGGGGTGTGGGCAGAGGTGGGGTGCCGGATTCGCCGGGGCCGGTGCACGAGCGGAGCTCGCAGGCCCTAAGGTTCGATGAGCGAGCCGGAGGACGGCCCCCGCTCAGACGACGAACCCACCTCAGCCACGACTACAGGCCGCCAGGACGTACGCCCCGGAGCGAAAACCCGGCGGGCCGCGGACCTGGTGCGCGCCGAACGGCGAACATGTAGTACCGAAGAGAATGCGGGAGGACCGCGATGAAGTTCCGAGTCGAGCGCGACGCGCTCGCCGATGCCGTCGCCTGGACGGCCAAGAGCCTGCCCAGCCGCCCCTCGGTGCCCGTGCTCGCCGGCGTGCTGCTGCGCGTCGCCGACGGCCGCCTGCAGGTGTCCGGCTTCGACTACGAGGTCTCGAGCCAGGTCACCGTCGAGGTCCAGGCCGACGCCGACGGTGCGACGCTCGTCTCCGGCCGGCTGCTCGCCGAGATCACCAAGTCGCTGCCGAACAAGCCCGTGGATGTGGCCGCGGTCGGTTCGCACGTCGAGATCACGTGCGGCAGCGCCCGGTTCACGCTGCCGACGATGCCCGTCGAGGACTACCCGAGCCTGCCGGAGATGCCCGAGTCGGCCGGCTCCGTCGAGGCCGCCGTGTTCGCCGGAGCCGTCTCACAGGTCGCCATCGCCGCCGGCCGCGACGACACGCTGCCGATGCTCACCGGCGTGCGGATGGAGCTCGAGGGCAACACGCTCACGCTGCTGGCCACCGACCGCTACCGGCTCGCCGTGCGCGAGCTGCTGTGGCACCCGGACGAGCCGGACATCAGCATCGCCGCCCTGGTGCCGGCGCGCACGCTCGACGACACCGCCAAGACCCTCGGCCCGCTCGGCGGCACTGTCGCTGTCGCGCTGTCGCGGGGCAAGCTCGGCGAGGGCATGATCGGCTTCGCGGGCGGCACCCGGCGCACCACGTCCCGGCTGCTGGAGGGCGACTTCCCAAAGGTCCGGGCGCTGCTGCCGGACAACCACAACGCCCAGGCCCGGGTGCCGGTCTCGGCGCTCAACGAGGTCGTCCGGCGCGTCGGGCTGGTCGCCGAGCGGCAGACCCCGGTGCGGCTGTCCTTCAGCGCCGACGGGCTCGTGGTCGAGGCCAGCGGCAGCGAGGACGCCAAGGCCAGCGAGGCGATGGACTGCCAGTACGAAGGCGAGCCGATGACGATCGCCTTCAATCACCAGTATCTCCTGGACGGCCTCAAGGCACTGGACGCACCCATTGCCGCGTTGCAGTTCACTGATCCGAAGAAGCCTGCGGTCATGCGCCCGGCGTCGGATGATGGAGAGGTCACTCCTGGCTATACGTATCTGATCATGCCGGTTCGCATCGGCAGCTGATTCGGAGGCACCGCAAATGCAGCTCGGTCTCATCGGCCTGGGTCGGATGGGCTTCAACATGCGCGAGCGGCTACGGGCCGCCGGGCACGAGGTCATCGGCTTCGACCACCACCCCGACGTCACCGACGTGTCGTCCCTCAACGAACTTGTCGAAAAGCTCGCCGCGCCGCGCGTGGTCTGGATCATGGTCCCGGTACAGTTCACCGAGCCCACCATCGACGAGCTTTCGGGCCTGCTGGCGTCCGGTGACATCGTGATCGACGGCGGCAACTCGCGGTTCAGCAACGACCGGCCGCGGGCCGAGCGGCTCGGCACCAAGGGCATCGGCTACCTCGACGTCGGCGTGTCCGGCGGCATCTGGGGCCGGACCAACGGCTACGCGCTGATGGTCGGCGGCGAGAAGAAGTACGTCGAGCACTGCCAGCCGATCTTCGACGCGCTCAAGCCGGCCGGCGAGTTCGGGTTCGCGCACGCCGGCGGCCCCGGTGCCGGGCACTACGCGAAGATGGTCCACAACGGCATCGAATACGGCATGATGCACGCCTTCGCCGAGGGCTACGAGCTGCTCGAGGCGTCGGAGTACGTCGACAACATCCCCGAGGTCATCAAGAGCTGGCGGGCCGGGTCCGTCGTGCAGTCCTGGCTGCTCGACCTCCTCGACCGCGCCCTCGACGAGGACCCCCAGCTCGCCGGCATCAAGGGCTACGCCGACGACACGGGTGAGGGCCGTTGGACCGTCGAAGAGGCGATCCGACTGGCAGTACCGATGAATGTCATTGCGGCTTCGCTCTTTGCTCGTTTCGCTTCGCGTCAGGAGGACTCTCCGGCGATGAAGGCCGTGGCCGCGCTGCGCAATCAGTTCGGCGGCCACGCGGTCAAGAAGGACTGAATTTGTACGTCCGGGGCCTGGAGCTCGTCGATTTCCGCAGCTATCAGCGAGTCGTCGTCGAACTGGGCCCCGGACCGTGCGTGCTCGTGGGGCCGAACGGGGTCGGCAAGACCAACCTCGTCGAGGCGATGGCCTACGTGGCCACCCTCGAGTCGCACCGGGTCGCCACCGACGCGCCGCTCGTCCGCTTCGGCACCCCGCGCGCCGTCGTGCGCTGCGCCGTCGTCCACGACGAGCGCGAGCTGCTCATCGAGCTCTCGATCGAGCCGGGCAAGGCGAACAAGGCGCGCCTCGGCCGCTCGGCCGTCACCCGCACGCGCGACATTCTCGGGGCCCTGCGCCTGGTGCTCTTCGCGCCGGAGGATCTCACGCTGATCCGCGGAGACCCTTCAGAGCGGCGGCGGTACCTCGATGAGCTCCTCGTCGCCCGCCAGCCCCGCTTCGCCGGCGTCCGCAGCGACTACGACCGGGTGCTGAAGCAGCGCAACGCCCTGCTCAGGAGCGCCTACCTGGCCCGCAAGACCGGTGGGACCCGCGGCGGGGACCTCTCCACGCTGAACGTGTGGGACGTGCACCTCGCCGAGCACGGCGCCCGCCTGGTCCGGGCCCGCCTGGACCTCGTGGACGCGCTCGCGCCGCACGTCGCCAAGGCCTACGCCGCGGTCAGCGCGAGCCGCTCGGACGCGCGGATCGCCTACAGCTCGTCGTACCCCCAGAGCGAGAATCTGGAAGAGGCACTCCTCGCGGCGCTGGCCGAGTCGCGGCCGCAGGAGATCGAGCGCGGAGTGACGCTTGTCGGCCCGCACCGCGACGAGCTCACGCTGACCCTCGGTGCGATGCCGGCGAAGGGGTACGCCAGCCACGGCGAGTCGTGGTCCTATGCGCTCGCGCTGCGGCTGGCCGCCTACGACCTGCTCCGGGACGACGGCGTCGAGCCGGTGCTCATCCTCGACGACGTGTTCGCCGAGCTCGACGCGGGCCGCCGGGAGCGGCTCGCCGAACTGGTCGGCGGGGCGAGTCAGGTAATCGTGACCTGCGCGGTGGAAGATGATGTGCCGTCGACATTGCGCGGCATGCGTTTCGAGGTCGGCGGTGGGGAGGTCCGGCGTGTCTGAGGTACCGGATAAATCGGGCATCGAGCTGGCCCGGGCGGCCGTCGAGGCCGCACTGACCAAGCACCGGGCGCAGCCGCGCCGCAAGTCGGTGGTCGACTCGCAGTCGCGCCGCCGCGGGGGCTACACCGGACCGGGGCCGGACCCGCGGGACCCTCAGCTCTTCGGCTCGGTGCTGGAACGCCTGGTCAAGCAGCGCGGCTGGGCCCAGCCGACCCGCGAGGCGCGGATCTTCGGTGAGTGGGAGAAGGTCGTCGGCGCGGACATCGCGGCGCACAGCCGGCCGGTCAAGCTGGAGGACGGCGAGCTCACCATCGAGGCCGAGTCGACCGCGTGGGCGACCCAGCTGAAGATGCTCGCGGCCAAGCTGCTGGCCGGCATCGCGCGTGAGGTCGGTCACAACGTAGTCAAGCGACTGCACATCCAGGGGCCGAACCGCCCCTCATGGAGCAGCGGTCCGCTACGGGTCCGGGGCCGTGGGCCCCGCGACACCTACGGCTGACAGTTCTCCTCGCCGAGCCCCGGGCGGCGGCCCCTCAGAAGTCGGCGTAGACCGCGAAGCCGCGGTTGGCGCACCGGCGGTAGAACTTCGCCAGCACGTCGAGCTCGGAGATCGAGTAGGACCACTGCGGCGCGTTGCCGGCGTCGTCCCGCAGCGCGTCCAGGCGGCTTTGCAGCCACCGCAGTTGCTGCTCGGCGAGGCGGGAGCCCTCGAGGGCCTTGCGCAGCACCGAGCTCACGGTCTCGAACGTGATCTCGTCGCCGTATTCGGCGTGGCCGACGACGAACCGCTCTAGCCCGCCGGCGATCCAGGCGCAGTCGTCCGGGCTGATGACCGGATCCTCATCCTCGGCGGCCGCGTCTGTGGCGAAGAGCACGCCGTTGAGTCCGAAGAGGAGGTCGACGAGCTCGGTGTATCCCGTGACCCGCACAGTCCCCGTCTTGGCCACGTGATCGGCCAGCGTGGCGGCCGGCCCGGCGTGCAGCGGCAGCTTCTCGGCCAGGTCGGCGAAGTCGACGAACTCGGCCGGTGCGACCGGGTCGTAGAACCGACCGGTGCGCGGCCACTGCACGGCGACGTTGTCCAGCCCCACCGCGCACCCCCCTTGTCATCAACTTCGACGCGCCCGCCCCCGCGGCGGGGAACATACGGCACGAACGGCCCCTTGCGCGACCCCCGGAAGCTCCAAAAGCCCAATCTCGCTGCGGTACTGCCTGTGCCGCCCGCCACCAGGCTGGAGCCCCCCTCCCGCATGGGGGGACCTTCAACCCGCACCGTTCGGGCCGCTACGACGATTACAGGCACCGTCCCGGTGCGAAAATGTCGCACGGACACAGTAGGATTGGACCGGCTAGAGAACAGTCGATCACATCCCGCGTGTGCGTCACAGCGGTGGTCGGTTCGCCGGAAGTCCGGGCGCCCGTCAGCGGGGTGCCGACTGCCAGTGTGCCTGCTTCCGCCCCGGCGCGCCCGCACCGACTCCGCACGAGACCCGGGACGCCCACAGCGTGGCCGGCCAGTGCGAGAAAGCGACCGAGGGTGGCAGTAAACAAGCCCGAACAGTCCTACGACTCCTCTTCGATCACCGTCCTCGAGGGGCTCGAGGCGGTCCGCAAGCGGCCCGGTATGTACATCGGCTCCACGGGCGAGCGCGGCCTGCACCACCTGGTGTGGGAGGTCGTGGACAATGCGGTTGACGAGGCGCTGGCCGGCTTCTGCGACACGATCGAGGTGACCCTCCTCGCCGACGGCGGTGTGCGGGTCGTGGACAACGGCCGCGGCATCCCGGTCGACATGCACCCCAAAGAGAAGCGGCCCACCGTCGAGGTCGTCCTGACCGTCCTGCACGCCGGCGGCAAGTTCGACGGCCAGGCGTACGCGGTCTCCGGTGGTCTGCACGGCGTCGGCATCTCGGTCGTCAACGC
This sequence comes from Dactylosporangium vinaceum, assembly GCF_019904175.1. Lineage (GTDB taxonomy): Bacteria > Actinomycetota > Actinomycetes > Mycobacteriales > Micromonosporaceae > Dactylosporangium > Dactylosporangium vinaceum. Next base: position 7,774 of record NZ_CP061913.1, read on the forward strand.
GCTCTCGACGCGCATCGACCTGGAGATCCACAAGGACGACTTCGTCTGGCGCCAGCGCTACAACAACTCGAAGCCCGAGCCGCTGCAGAAGGGCGAGCCGACCGACCGGACCGGCACCAGCGTCACCTTCTGGCCCGACCCGACGATCTTCGAGACGACGACGTTCGTCTACGAGATCATCTACCGGCGCATCCAGGAGTACGCCTTCCTCAACCGCGGCCTCACGATCGCACTGCGCGACGAGCGCCCGGATACGCCGGAGGAGAAGCGCGAGGTCGTCTTCTGCTACGAGAACGGCATCGCCGACTTCGTGCGGCACCTCAACGCGACAAAGACCCCGATCCACCGCACCGTCGTGGAGTTCGGCTCCGAGGGTGACGGCATCGCTGTCGAGATCGCCATGCAGTGGAACGAGTCCTACGGCGAGAGCGTCTACACGTTCGCCAATACGATCAACACGCACGAGGGCGGCACCCACGAAGAGGGGTTCCGCAGCGCGCTGACGTCGGTCGTGAACAAGTACGGCGCCGACAAGAAGTTCCTCAAGGGCGACGAGAAGCTCACCGGTGAGGACATCCGCGAGGGCCTCGCCGCGATCATCTCGGTGAAGCTGGCCAACCCGCAGTTCGAGGGCCAGACCAAGACCAAGCTCGGCAACACCGAGGCGCGCAGCTTCGTGCAGAAGGTGTGCAACGACCGGCTGGTGGACTGGTTCGACCGCAACCCGGCCGAGGTCAAGACCATCATCACCAAGGCCTCGCAGGCCGCCCGGGCCCGCATCGCCGCCACGCAGGCCCGCAAGCTGGCCCGCCGCAAGTCGCTGCTCGAGTCCGGCTCGATGCCGGGCAAGCTGGCCGACTGCCAGTCCAACGACCCGCGCCTGTGCGAGGTGTTCATCGTCGAGGGCGACTCGGCCGGGGGCTCGGCCAAGCAGGGCCGTGACCCGCGGGTCCAGGCGATCCTGCCGATCCGCGGCAAGATCCTCAACGTGGAGAAGGCGCGCATCGACCGCGTGCTGAAGAACAACGAGGTCCAGGCGCTGATCACCGCCCTGGGCACCGGCATCCACGACGAGTTCGACATCGAGAAGCTGCGCTACCACAAGCTCATCCTGATGGCCGACGCCGACGTCGACGGCCAGCACATCCAGACCCTGCTGCTGACGCTTGTCTTCCGGTTCATGCGCCCCCTGATCGAGCTCGGGCACGTGTATCTTGCGGCACCCCCGCTGTACAAGATCAAGTGGAACAAAAAGGGCGATGACGCGCAGTACGCGTACACCGACCGTGAGCGAGACGGCCTGATCGAGCTGCGCCAGCGGTCCAAGCCCAATGCCAAGCCGGACGACATCCAGCGCTTCAAGGGCCTCGGGGAGATGAACTACCCGGAGCTCTGGGAGACCACGATGAACCCGGAGACCCGGATGCTCCGCCAAGTGACCTTGGACGACGCTGCAACCGCGGATGAGCTCTTCAGCGTCCTCATGGGCGAAGACGTAGAAGCTCGCCGCTCGTTCATTCAGCGCAACGCCAAGGACGTCCGGTTCCTCGACATCTGATCCGTGCCGGCTAGAGAAGAAAAGGATTACCAAGCGTGACGGAACCGACTTCCACCCCTGAGAACCCGGAAGAGACTCCGGCTGAGGGTGGGTCTGCGGTCGCCAGCCGTATCGAGCCGGTCGGCATCGAAGTCGAGATGCAACGCTCCTACCTCGATTACGCGATGAGCGTGATCGTCGGACGAGCCCTGCCCGACGTGCGTGACGGCCTCAAGCCCGTGCACCGCAAGATCCTCTACGCGATGTTCGACGGCGGATACCGCCCCGACCGCGGCTACGTGAAGTGCGCCCGCGTCGTCGGCGACGTGATGGGTAACTACCACCCCCACGGCGACGCCTCCATCTACGACGCTCTCGTGCGTATGGCGCAGAGCTGGTCGCTGCGCTACCCGCTCATCGACGGCAACGGCAACTTCGGCTCGCCGGGCAACGACCCGGCCGCCGCCATGCGATACACCGAGGCCCGCCTCGACCCGCTGGCCATGGAAATGCTGCGGGACATCGACGAGGAGACCGTCGACTTCGTCCCCAACTACGACGGCCGGGCCCAGGAGCCCACGATTCTGCCGTCGCGCATCCCCAACCTGCTGGTCAACGGCAGCACGGGCATCGCCGTCGGCATGGCGACGAACATCCCGCCGCACAACCTGCGGGAGATCGCCGCGGCCGTCCAGTGGTGCCTCGACCACCCGGATGCCGACGAGGCCGAGACCCTCGACGAGCTGATCGGCATCGTCAAGGGCCCGGACTTCCCCACCAAGGGCCTCATCGTGGGTACCGCGGGCATCATCGACGCCTACCGCACGGGCCGCGGATCCATCCGCATGCGCGCCGTGGTCGAGGTCGAGGAGGACACTCGCGGCCGGACCATCCTCGTGGTGACCGAGCTGCCGTACGCGGTCAACCCGGACAACCTGGCCGAGCGGATCGCCGACCTGGTGAAGGAGGGCAAGCTCGCCGGCATCGCCGACATCCGCGAGGAGTCCTCCGGCCGCACCGGCATGCGCCTGGTGATCGTGCTCAAGCGCGACGCCGTCGCCAAGGTGGTGCTCAACAACCTCTACAAGCACACGCAGCTGCAGGAGACCTTCGGCGCCAACATGCTGGCGCTCGTCGACGGCGTGCCCCGCACGCTCAACCTCGCGCAGTTCGTGCGGCACTACGTGGCCCACCAGGTCGACGTCATCGAGCGGCGCACCCGCTACCGGCTGCGCAAGGCCGAGGAGCGGGCCCACATCCTGCGCGGCCTGGTCAAGGCCCTGGACATGCTCGACGAGGTGATCGCCCTCATCCGGCGGTCGCCGAGCGCCGAGGAGTCCAAGAACGGCCTGATGAACCTCCTGGACATCGACGACATCCAGGCCACCGCGATCCTCGACATGCAGCTGCGCCGGCTCGCCGCGCTGGAGCGCCAGCGGATCTTCGACGAGTTGGCGAAGATCGAGATCGAGATCGCCGACTACAAGGACATCCTGGCCCGGCCCGAGCGAGTGCGTCAGATCATTTCCGACGAACTCGCCGAGATCGTCGCACGCCGCGGCGACGAACGCCGCACTCAGGTCATCCCGTTCGACGGTGAGGTCTCCATGGAGGACCTCATCGCCCGCGAGGACGTTGTGGTGACGATCACGCGGACGGGGTACGCCAAGCGCACGAAGGTCGACCTCTACCGCTCGCAGAAGCGCGGCGGCAAGGGCGTCTCCGGGGCGACGCTCCGGCAGGACGACATCGTCAGCCACTTCTTCGTGTGCTCGACGCACGACTGGATGCTGTTCTTCACGAATAAAGGTCGGGTCTATCGGGCAAAGGCCTATGAACTGCCCGAGGCGCAGCGGTCGGCGAAGGGTCAGCACGTCGCCAACCTGCTCGCCTTCCAGCCCGAAGAGCACATCGCGCAGGTGATCGAGATCCCGAACTACCAGGTGGCGCCGTATCTCGTCCTGGCGACCAAGGACGGGCTCGTCAAGAAGACCCGGCTCGAGGAGTTCGACTCCAACCGGTCGGGCGGGGTCATCGGCATCAACCTGCGCGAGAACGACGAGCTGGTCGGCGCGGCCCTGCTCGGCCCGGAGGACGACCTCCTCCTGGTCAGCAAGCAGGCTCAGGCCATCCGGTTCACGGCCAACGACGAGGCGCTGCGGCCCATGGGGCGGGCAACGTCCGGCGTGATCGGCATGCGGTTCACCGACGGTGACGAACTGCTGGCCATGGAAGTGGTACGCGAAGGCATGGATCTGGACGTCTTGGTGGCCACCGACGGTGGTTTTGCCAAGCGGACGCCCATCGAGGAGTATCCGGTGCAAGGGCGCGGCGGCAAGGGCGTCCTGACCGCTAAAATCACGTCGCGGCGCGGTGGTCTCGTCGGCGCGGTGGTGATCGACCCGGATGACGAGTTGTTCGCCATCACCTCCAACGGTGGCGTGATCCGGACTCCAGTGAAGCCTGTACGGCGTACGAGAGATCGGAACACAATGGGGGTCAAGCTCATGGACCTTCCTGAGGGTGTGACCATCGTCGCGATCGCCCGCAACGCCGATGAGCCCGACGAACAGGACTAGTTGATGACAGACACACAGGCGAAGTCGGGGACCGCCTCGGCAACCGAAGAGGCCAAGCAGGCCGGAGAGGCTGCCATGACGGGATCTGACTCGGGGGCGCCTGCCGCCGGAGGAGAGCCTGGCTCGTCCAACGGAGCCGGCTCCTTCGGCTCCCTGGGCTCGAGTTCACTCGAGCACACGTCCGGCGGCACGCCGAAGTTCCAGCGTGCCCCGGGCATGGTCCCGCCGCCGGACTCCCTGACGGTGCCGATCCAGCCGGCATCGGCGCCTCCGGCCGTCCCGACCAGCGGCGCGGGCATGGGCAGCACGGCCACGGGCACGGCCAGCGTCTCGGCCATCGCCCGGGCCGCCGTCCGTACCCCGGCCGCCGCCGCAACCCAGGCCATCAACACGCCGACCCCAGCGGTCAGCGGCTCGGCCCGGGTCACGGAGGCCGTCCGCGCGGCCCGCAAGACGGTCAGCTCCGCCGTGGGCCGCGGTCCCCGCCGCGCCCGCCTGCACCTCAAGCGGATCGACCCGTGGTCGGTGATGAAGTTCGCCTTCGCCGTGAGCTTCGTCCTCTTCGTCGTCCTCATCGTCGCCACCTCGGTCCTCTACCTGGCCCTGGACGCGATGGACGTCTTCAAGAGCATCAACAAGCTCCTGGCCGACCTCGTCAGCTCCACCGGCGGCTCCGGCTCCGACACCTTCCGCATCACCGCGAAGGGCGTCATCGGCGGCGCCGCCCTCCTGGGCGTGGTCAACGTCGTCCTCTTCACGGCCCTGGCCACCCTGGGCTCGTTCATCTACAACGTGTGCGCCGACCTGGTCGGCGGCATCGAGCTCACGCTTGCCGAAAAGGACTGACCTGCGGTTTCTCTCCCCCTGGCGTCGGCGCGCCGCGTCAGGGGGGAACCGGTTTGAGGCGGGCGTGGGAGGTACGGTAACCTTCTGTTCGCACCGCTACGGGGGCTCGGATTCCGTGGACGAGTGTTGTGCTGGGGCTATAGCTCAGTCGGTTAGAGCGCAGAGCTGATAACTCTGAGGTCGCTGGTTCGATTCCAGCTAGCCCCACATGTGGAAAAAGGTGCTCCTGGTGGTCGCCGTTGTCGGAGCCACCGCTTACGTCGCGAAGCGAGTCAAGGCCGCCAACGAAGAGCGCGCCCTGTGGCACGAGGCGACGACTGCCCCGGACCTGCGTTAGTCTGTAGCCCGACCCCGAGCGGGGGCGTAGCTCAACTGGCAGAGCACCGCCTTTGCAAGGCGGGGGTTAGGGGTTCGAGTCCCCTCGCTTCCACCCTTCACGGCGCCTGGCCTGCTGTTTTGAGGGCGCTAAGATTGCCCCGATCAGTTTCGACTCTCTCCGGGCTTTTTGCAGAGCCGCCCCGATCGCACCGCGCTGCCTTGACCGCTCGGTCCACCAGTGCACGTAGGTCCCCAGCGTGATCGTGACGTCTTGTGCCGCAGCGCCCGCTGGACCTCCTGTGGCTCGACGTGCTGCGAGATCAGCGTCGGGGCGAAGAAGTGCCGCAGCGCGCGGAACCCGGCGTGCTCGATGTCCGGCCAACCGGCTTTCGCTCGCCACTTCGCCCTCTCGCGCGACCAGATTCTGTCGGTAATCGGATTCTCGTGCCGGGTGGTGAACAGCAGCCGTGCGGTCCGGCACCGCGGCTCACCCGACGTGATGTCGAGCATCTGGAGCTCCACCGGCGGGAACGCTTTGATGTGCTCCCGGATCTTCTCCGCGACGACCGCGTCCAGTCGACCGTCCCCGACGAGCCCGACTTCGGCCCGCTCAGGTAGAAGCCGCCGTGCGTCCTGGGTGAGTACCGCAGTTGCTGAACAACGTGGAGCTCCTCCTCCGCGAAGTCGAAGCACCGCTCACCCACTTCGACGCCGATCGCCTCCGACGGTCGCAGCCCCGCGCCGGCCCCGAGCCAGACCGCCGCCTCCCACCTCGGCGGGACCACTCGAGCAGCTTCAGGACTTGGTCCTCGGTCGAAATCCACTTCGGGCACGGGACACGCCGTTGAGGATCTTGGCCAGGCGGACGCTGGCGCACGGCTTGTCGGGCATGACCTTGTCCGCGACGGCGGCCGCGCAGATCGCGTCGAGCAGCTCGAAGTACAGCTTGATCGACGACTTGGCCTTGCCCTCACCGAGTTGCCGAGCGAGCCACTCCAGCACCTCTGTCAGCGTGATCGACCGCATCGCCGAGTTGCCGAACGCGGGGACGAGGTGCACCCGGAGGTTCGACACCACCCGGTCCCGGGTCTCCACCGCCCAGCCGGTCTCCCGCGACAGCCGCCACCGCTTCGCGTACTCCTTGAACGCGACGTTCAGCGCCGGCGGGTTGAGCTGCGTCTCAGGGACCAGCCGGGCGCGCCTGGACGTCGAAGTCCTCGGCATCCTCTTTGCGGGCGAAGTTCCGCGCGCAGGCTCGCCGTTGGCGTCCAGGTACCGAACCTGCCAGCGCATCCCGCGCCCGTGCTTCGACGAGGGACCGGAGCAGGATCTTGCCGGCGAGCCTGATGCCGCCGGCGCCGGTGAGGGCGAGGGCGAGGGCGACCGGGAAGCGGCGGCTGCTGCTCGCCGCGGCCGCCGCGATCGTCGTGCTGGGAGGTGGGGCGGCGGCGGTCGCAGTGCACGGCGCCGAGGAGCCCCCACCCGGCAGTCAGGCGGTCTACGAGGGGGACGGCTTCAGGTACGGACCCATCATCCAACCCATGGCCTTCGTGCAGGGGGCTCAGATCACCCTGCCGTTGAGAGCCGCCGCGTACGAGAGTCAGCAGGGGCAGTACAACCACATCGGCATCATTTCGTGGAACGCCGTGTTCGACGACGAGCCCGGTGGGAACGCGACGATCATCCGGCCGCAGGAGCGGGATACGTGGTTCGACGCGCAATGGGTGAGGCGGGTCGTCGTCAAGCAGCTGCCGCCGGTCTTTCCCAACGAGCAGTCCCGGCAGTACTACCAGCGGCACCCGAACGCGCACCCGATCACCACGACGGCGCCCGAGGTCGATGACTTCAACCCCGGGGATCAGCCCGCCGCGGCCGGCCCGATGCCGACGACCGCGGCGGACATCGGCGAGCGGATCGCCAAACAGCAGGACCCGGCCGACCCGCGGGCAATTGTTTCGCTCATCGTCGATATGTCGAGCATTTACCTGCTCCCGGTCGAGGCGCGCACGGCGCTCATCGACCGCCTCACGAAAACGGCCGGGGCCGAGTGGATCGGGCTGACCACCGATCGGGCCGGGCGGGCGGGGATCGGCGTGAAGGTGCAGGCGAAGGAGGTGACGGAGATCCTCGTCTTCGAACCCGCCACGGGTGTGCTGCTGGCGTGGGACGAGGTCGACCGGGCCGGGATCATCCAGGGTGCGACGCTGTTCGTCAAGGCGGAGCGGACCGAGCGCATGGAGTGACCGTTACGGAAAACGTGGTCTGGGTAACAGATCTGCATCGAGGTTCGGGAGGTCAGGCACATGACGATGCAGACGGTCAGGGACGTGATGACCACGAATGTGGTCTATCTGCCCAGTGAGACCACGCTTGCCGAGGCGGCACGGACCATGCGGGAGCAGGATATCGGCGATGTGGTGGTGGCCGACGGGCCGGAGCTTTCCGGGCTGGTCACCGACCGGGACATTGTCGTGCGCGCGGTGGCGGAGCGGTGCGACCCGGCCGCGACGACGATCGGCGAGATCCTCACCAAGGAGCTGGTGACGGTCCGGCCGGAGGATTCGATCCACTCGGCCGCGCTCCTGATGCGTGACCAGGCGGTCCGGCGGGTGCTGGTCTGCGACGACAACAACGGGCTCGTCGGGATCGTGTCGATCGGCGATCTGGCCGAGGAGATCGACCCCGATTCGGTGCTCGGCGGCATCAGCAAGGCCGAGCCGAACAACTAGGAATCCGTATCGAGGCGGGCGTGCAGATGCATGTCGTGCCAGCCGTCCGCGTGGAGCAACGCGCCGCGCTGCACGCCCTCCGCCGGAAATCCCGCCGCGACCGCCACCTTGCACGACGCCGGATTGTCCATCGAATGCCGGACCACGAGCCGGTGCAGTCCGAGCGATCCGAACGCCCACGAAGACATGGCCGCAAGGGCCCGTGGCGCAATCCGCCGGCCGCGATACGAGGGCAGCGTCCAGTACGAGATCTCGGCCTCGCCATCGACGAAGTTCAGCGTCCGTAGGCCGATCTGCCCGGCGACGGCATCGTCGAGCGTCACCGCCCAGCCCGCCCGCGACTCGGTGCTCCAGCGCTCCGGCCACGCCGCCAGCCAGCCCGCCGCCTCGCTGTCGTCCATCGAGCGGCAGTGCCAGCGCTGAATGTCCGGGTCGGAATACGCCGCGACGACCGCCGGCTGATCGGCGAGCTGCCACGGGCGCAGCACGACACCGTCGAAGGACAGGGTGGGTTGCCTGAGCGCGGCCAACGTTCCGGGCTGCACCACATCGGCGACGAGACTCGGCACAGCGGTACGTTAGCAAGGTGGAGATGCCCCGCAAGCTGGCCGCGATCGTCGACGAGTTCGCGACCGCCCCGCGCGACGTCGTGCTCGAGATGCTGCTGGAGTTCTCCGACGCCGTCCCCCCGCTCCCGCCCGAGCTCGAGGGCCACGAGGGCATGGAGCAGGTGCCCGAGTGCCAGACTCCATTCTTCCTCAAAGCCGAGGTGACAGAGCAGAAGACTGTCCGGTTGTACTTCCAGTGCCCGCCCGAAGCCCCGACGACTCGAGCGTTCGCGGGGATCCTGAGCGAGGGTCTCGAGGGAGCGACGGCCGACGAGGTCCTGGCGGTGCCGGCCGACCTGTATCAGCGGATGGGGCTGGCCCAGGCGATCAGTCCGCTGCGCGTGCGCGGCGGGACGGCGATCCTGCAGCGCCTCAAGCGCCAGGTGTCAGAGCGCCAGACCCTCGACAACGGTGACGCCCGGGATTGAGGCGAGCACCGCGCCCGGCAGCACGATCTTGCTGGCCCGCCGCCCGCTGCCGATGACCGCCGACTCGACCGGGACCACGCGCGAGTCGACGTAGACGGGCCAGTCGGCGGGCAGCCCGATCGGGGTGATCCCGCCGTACTCCATGCCGGTGAGCCCGACGGCGTCGTCCATCGGTGCGAAGCTCGCCTTGCGGGTGCCGAGCAGCCGGCGCACGGCGCCGTTCACGTCCGCGCGGGTGGTTGCCAGGACCACGCACGCGGCGTACACACCAGATGGTTTGCCTAAAACAATCACGCAGTTGGCTGATTGTTCTAGGCCGACGTCGTAGGCCGCGCAGAATGCCGCGGTGTCGGCAAGCTCGGGATCGATGGGCGCCGCCTGCACGCGGTCGGCTCCGGGCAGCTGCAGCAGCGCGGCGTGCACGGGGGCGGCGAGCAGTTCGGGCGCGCTGAGCGCCGGGGAGAGATCGAGCTTCAAGATCAGCGTCCGTCGTCCAGGGCCAGGGCCTTCATGAAGATGCCGCCGATTTTCGACGGGTCCGACGCGATGAAGACCGCGCCGCCCGTGGCGTCGACGATGCGCTGCATCTCCGCCTGGTTCACCTCGGAGCCGACCCCGATGATGATGATCTGCACCGGCTGGTCGGCCTTCTCGGCGCGCTGCAGCGAGCTGACCAGCCCGTCGAGCGAGATCCCGCTCGGGTCGTTGTTGCGGCCGCCGGTGATGACGACCACCGAGTTCCCGCGGCCGGTGTCCCAGCCCTGCTGGACGTTCTGGTAGGCGGCCAGGATCGTGTCGTACAGACCGCTCCCGCCCTTGGGGTTCGGCTTGAGGCCCCCGAGGGCGCCGCGTAACTGGTCGCGCTGGGTGGTGAGCGGGCCGATCGGGACAAGCGACTGGTAGTCGTGGCCGCCGGGCATCTCCGTGGAGAAGCACCAGAGCCCGACGGCCCACGTGTCGGGGAACAGGTCCAGGCCACCCTGGGCGGCCTGGACGGCGACCTGCGCCTTCGTGAGCCCGCCGGCCGTCGGCACCGGCTTGCCCATCGCCGACGACACGTCGACGACGGCAAGCATCCGCGACGGCTGGGTGATCTCGATCCACATCTGCATCGCCTTGTTGATCACCCCGGCCTCGGGCACCGGGGTGACCTGGCCGCCGGGCGGGGCGCTCGGGCTGAGCGTCATGCCGGTGCCGACCGAGCCGTCGTTGGCCCGCAGCTGGTGCTGGGCCAGCTGGTTGCGGAACGCGGCGCCGATCAGCTGCTGGCGGAACGCGTCGGCCGCCGCCTCGCGGTCCGGGGCCAGCCGCGGCATCGCGGCGTAGGGGAAGTCCAGGGCGATGGGGGCCGGGTCCGGGTACACCGCGATCAGCGGCACGGCCGGCCCGGCGGCGTTGTAGGCGTGCAGCGCCTGTTCGGACAGTGGCGCCAGCGTGACCGAGGTGGACAGGGTGCGCGGGTCGGCGTCGCGCGGGAACCGCCCGATGAGGCCGGACTGCTGCTCGGACTTGCCGGACATCAGCGACTTGACGGCGCCGACCGTCAGCGCGTCGCCCTCCGGCCCGAACTGGTCCTTCACCGACTCCATCGCGACGAGCGTCGACACGCCTACCGAGTCGCGCTGGGGGTCGACGATGCCGGGCACGATCCGGGTGTCGCCGACGATCTGCTCGAGCACCTGCTTCCACGTGACCTTGTTCTCGACCCAGCCGAGCTGCTTCGCGGTGGGCTCGGGCACCGCGAGCACGATCGGGCTGCGGGCCAGGGACGGAGCGGCCAGGGTCACCAGATCCTCGCGGGCCGCGCGCATGCGCTGCAGCCAGATGGAGGAGTCCGGCACCCAGACCTGGGGCACCTGCGTCTTGCCGTCGGCCTGACCGAGGCCGGGCACCGTTGCCCCGCTCTCGCCGGCGATGGCGGCGGCGACCTCACTGGAGGCGACCGAAACCACGTCAACGGCGACACACTCGTCGTTGACCCGGGGATTGGTCTTCATCCACTGGTTCGCGACGTCCTTGATCACCGGCGCGATCTCCGGGCTGGCCGCGACGGACAGGCGCACCGTCCCGGAGCAGCCCGACGTCGACATCGCCCGGTACCCGCCGTACACGGCACCGATGGCGACGAGGGGAAGGATCGTGCCGGCCGCGATGGCGACGAACCCGTTGCTCCTCAGGTCCGTAGCCCGATGCCGTCCTCTCACGGGTACCAATATTCCCTAGATAAGCGGTTCGTGGGTCACGCGTTCGGCCAATCGTGAAGGTGTTTCGCGGGCTTTCGACACACTCCGCTCTCGCGGACTCACGGTGCGTTGCGCTGGCTTTGCAGAGCCTTAATTAGCGCGGCGATCAAATCCCGCCGTCGTGCATTTCCACCGTCCGGGCGCCAGGTGCAGGCGACGTCCAGACCGACCACGCGCCCGGTCGCGACCAGCGCACCGACCGCGGCCAGCAGCGCGCTCGCGGTGGGTCCACCGTCGACCGGAAACATCAAACCGGGCAGTTCCGCCGGATCTACAACGTCCAGATCCACGTGAACCAGAAACTTACCGTCCGGAGGACGAATTGCATTCACGTCGTACCGCATGAGCGTAGCTCCGGCCAGAAATTCGACCTCGGCGGGATCGAGATCGCGCGCGTCGGCGAGCACCGCCCGCTCCTGCGGGACCGGCCGCAGGCCGAGCCGCTCGGCGATGAGCTCGGGCCGATAGCCGACGAGCAGACGCAAGGGCATTCCGCCGATGTACCCCGAGGTCGTCGTCTCCAGCGTCTGCACATCGCCGTGCGCGTCGAACCAGACCACGCCCACCGCTTCTTGCGGGTTCCCCTGTCGCTGGAGGCCGGCCATCACGCCGAGCGACACCATGCAGTCGCCGGAGATCACGATCGGCACCGGCTCCTTCGCCACCGCGTCGGCGACATTGCCGTAGAGCGTGGCCAGGCGGGCCCAGATGTCGCCGTCGGGCAGGTCGGCGGTCACCGTGGTCGTGGGCCCGGCCGGCAGGTCGTCCGTGAGCCCGTCACGCCGCTCGTCGAGGTGGTACGGCACAAAGATCATGGGGCGAACATAGCCGTCAATGGTGTGGTGTAGCGCAAAGTCGCTTTCGTGGGCCGGAGGCCCCTGACAGGATGCGAACGTGGCGCAGTACGGAAGTTTCGTGGCGGTGGGTGACAGCTTTACCGAGGGCCTTGACGATCCTCGGCCGGACGGGATCGGATACCGCGGCTGGGCCGACCTGGTGGCGGGGTGCCTGGCAACCGGTTGTCCGGATTTCCGGTACGCCAACCTCGCCGTTCGCGGCCGCCTGTTCGACAACATCGTGGCCGAGCAGGTCCCGCTGGCCATGGCCATGAAGCCGGACCTGATCAGCTTCGCCGGCGGCGGCAACGACGCGATGCGCCGCACGTTCGAGCACGACGCGCTCATTGCCAGGTTCGACCGCACCATCGAGAAGCTGCGCGCCACCGGCGCCGACGTCGTCATGTTCCGCTGGGCCGACCTCTCGGGCCGGATGCCCGGCGGCAAGATGCTCCGCCCCCGCGTCGACCTGCTCAACAACGCCATCGAGGACGTCGGCCGCAAGCACGGCGCCCACGTCGTCAGCCTGTGGGACGACCCGGAGTTCGCCAACCCGCGCCTGTGGGGCATCGACCGCCTGCACCTGTCCCCGGCCGGCCACCGCCGCGTGGCCGCGCACGTCCTGACCGAGCTGGGCGTCGCGTGCGACCCGGACTGGCTGGCCGCCCCGCCGCCGCCGGAGGAGCTGTCGTGGATGTCGCGCAAGGCCGCCGACGCGAAGTGGGCGACCCAGCACCTGGCCCCGTGGGTGAAGCGCCGGCTGACCGGTAAGTCCTCGGGCGACCGGGTCACGGCCAAGCGGCCCGAGCTGGCTCCCCTCAACGAGTAGCGGGCCCCCTTGCCGCGCCGCGGACCCGTCTATCGCTGCGCCTCGTAGTAGCCCTTCATCGACGGGTAGTAGTCGTCGAAGTCCGGCTTCGGCCCGTCCTCGCGCGCGGCGACCAGCGCGTCGAGGTAGAACTCCCAGCCGGGGCCGATGTCCTCGACGCCTGCGCCCTCGGCTCCGGTCAGGTGCTGGGTGAAGCGCAGCTCGGTGACGCCACCGCTCTCGGTCAGCTCCAGCTCCAGGTGCCACTCTCCGGCGGCCAGCGCCAGCCGGCGCGGCGGCTCGCAGGCGTCGATCGTCATGTCCGACCAGGGCTGCCCCTCCTCCTGCACCATCTGGACCTGGATGGTGCGCCCCGGGCCGGCCTCTCCCTTCCAGGCTCCGTACCAGCGGGCGGTGCGGTCCGGCTCGGTGACGCTGGCCCAGACATCGTCGATGGGCGCGCGGAACGTGCGGGTGAGGACGAGATCGTTGCCGAACAGCCGTCCGGTGGGGGTCGGGCTCATGCGGTCTTCTCCTGGGTCTCTCGGGGTTCATTCGTGCGGCGCTCGCGGCGGGTGCGGTACACCTCGGTCTCCAAGGCGTCGAAATGCCGCTGCCAACCGTCGGGCTGCCGGAGCCGCTCCAGCCAGCGGGCCAGCTCGTCGAGCGGGCCGGTGACCAGCTCGTAGACGCGTCGGCGGCCGTCGGCGGTGTCCTGGACGAGGCCGGCTTCGCGCAGCACCCGCAGGTGGCGGCTGACCGCGGGCCGGCTTATCGCGAACCGGTCGGCGATCTCCCCGGCCGACAGTGGCCTGTCGCGCAGCATGAGCAGGATCTCCCGCCGTACCTCGTCGGCTATCGCTCCGGCGGCGGCGTCCACGCTCGTCACGGCAAAAGCGTAACCTCTGGGTTACGCGTCGGGCAATGGGAGCTCACGGGTAAGGCCCCCGAGATGCTCCTCGGGGGCCTCGCCGTGTTCGTGGTGCTCGCTTCGCTCAGCCGCGGGAGCGGGGCAGGCAGCACTTCTTGTACTTGTTGCCGGACCCGCACCAGCAGGCCCCGTTGCGCTCCGGCGGCCAGGCGATGTGCCCGGCCCCGGCGGCCAGCCGATCGGCGTACCCGGCCCGCGTCTTCGCATCGGCCGGCGTGCCGTCGTTCTTCGCGGCGAACGCGGCGAGGCCGTCCACCTTGCCTTCGAGCAGTGTCCCTCCGGGCGCCCGGACCATCGCCCGCTCGAGCCGCGCGCGGTGCTCGTCCCAGGTCGCGCCGTAGGCCTCGGTCAGCTCCGGCCACTGCTCGACCAGCCGCGCGAACTCCGCCTGCGGCCAGAACAGCAGGTCGTCGGCCGCCTCCGCCCCGGCGGCCGCCCCGGCCACGGCCAGCCGGCTCTCGAGCCGCTCGGCGAGGTTGTCGTGCGCGTCGTGCTGCCGCCCGATGATGTGCCGGACCCGGTGCCGCTGCTGCAACAGGAAGAACAGGACTCCGGCATCCTCGGGATTGCGCGGCTCCGCGGCCTTCTCCCCGTCCGCGGACCGCTCGGCCAGCGCCACCCGCACCGCCTCGGTCAGCCACTCCTCGGCGACCTGGTGCCGCCCGCCGGCCGCCAGCGCCGCGCTGATGTACGCCGGCGCGTCGGCCTGGCTCCCGAGCAGCGGCCGCAGCGCTTCGAGCTCGGCGATCGCCTCGTCCTCGCGCCCGCCCCGGAACAGAATCCGGGCCCGCAACGCCCGAGCCGCTCCCGCCTCGCCGTCGTCGCGCCCCGCGTAGGCTTCGACGGCGCGCTCGACGTACTTGAGGGCGGCGTCGAGCTTGGACCGGCTCTCAGCAATCTCGGCCGCCACGAGCAGCGCAAACCCGGCGTCGTCGCGATCGGCCAGCCGCCCCGCATCGACGGCCTCAGCCAGCCCGGCGGCCACACCGAGCGGATCGGCGGTGCCGAGCGCGGACTGCCGAATCTCCCGGAGCTCAGCACCGGTGAGCTCACCTTTAGTCAACACAACGCCACGCTACTGCCGCCGCCCCGGCCCGCGCCGTTGATCTGCGTCTCACCCGCCCTGGGTCGGCAATCCCCGCCGGCACCCTCCGCGAGTAGGCCCCCGTCATGCGAGACCCGACGCTGACGTCGGTCGAAAACCCCGATCAAGCTGTGCTTCGAGCTGCTCGACGCCATCTGCACGGCCGCTGCGCAGGCAAGGCCATGCTGGGCAATCTCCGCGTTGGTGTGTGCCTGGCCGAAGATGCTCAATGGGGAGCCGCGGCGCCGAAGTGGATTCCGACAGGACCAGGTGGTGCGGCTCCTCGACGTTTGTCCCGCCGCGGTGGGAGGCGCCGGCCTGGCTGGGGGCTGGCGCGGGGCTGCGGCCGAGTGAGGCGATCGGCGTCGAGGGGGTGAGTGGTGCTCCGACCGTTATGGAAGAGGAGCTCGATGCCATCCAGTCACCGTGGCACTTACCCAGAACGCACGGCGGCTTCTACCCGAGCGGGCCGAAGTCGGGATCGTCTGGGCGGTCGGCTCGAACGCGATCGTCGCCGAGAAATCCGGGAGCACATCAAGGCGTTTCCGCCGGTGGAGCTCGAGATGCTCGACATCACATCGGGTAAGCCGCGTCAGCGGACGGTGTCGTTGTTGTTCACCACGCGGCACGGGAATCCGATTACCGACAGAATTTGGTGGCGGGAGAGGGCCAGCCGGGCCGGACATCGAGCACGCCGGCTCCATCCGCTGCGGCACTTCTTAGCCACGACGCTGATCTCGCAGCATGTCGAGCCGCAGGAGGTCCAGCGGGCGCTGCGGCACAAGACGCTCACCATGACGCTGGGGACCTACGTGCACTGGAGGCCCAAGCGGTCAAGGCAACGAGGTCTGATCAGGGGCGGCGTGGCAAAGAGCCCGGCGGTGACCGAAATGTGGTCCGGCGGATCTTGGCTAACCCAAAAGACCAGGCCGCACGCGCTACTTGCCGGTCACGGCGGCGATGCAGGAGGTGCGGATTCGGCCCAGGGTGGTCACCTGCAGCAGCGTCGGCGGCTCGCTCGGCCCGGTGACTGTGACGTCATAGAAGCGGCCGCTGTTGTCGAGCGTCGACCAGTCCTCGCGGTAGCGGACGTCGATCGAGACCGGGGCCGAGCCCGCCCACACCCGCTTCACGGCCGCGTTCGGAAGGCTGCTGCCCGGGCAGGTCACCGGCCTCGCCGGGCCGCCCTGCGCCGCCCCGGTCAAGTAGCCGGTGATCAAGTGCTCCTCGGCCGACCGGCCGGACCATTCGTAGCCCACCAGCGCGGCCGCGCTCACGGCCACGGCGGCAACGGAAATCACCGCCCACCACCGACCGCGCATGGCTGGAGAACATAAACCAAGAGCTAGGGTCGAAGCCATGGCTGTTGCTTCCGATCCGGCGCCGGAGTTCGCGGCGTACGCGCACCCCGAGC
The DNA here is from genome assembly GCF_019904175.1 of Dactylosporangium vinaceum. Taxonomy (GTDB): domain Bacteria; phylum Actinomycetota; class Actinomycetes; order Mycobacteriales; family Micromonosporaceae; genus Dactylosporangium; species Dactylosporangium vinaceum. The sequence goes on from NZ_CP061913.1 coordinate 24,135, forward strand.
GGCTGGTGACCACCGCGTGGCTCGCCGCTCACCTCGGCGAGCCCGGGCTGGTCGTCGTCGAGTCCGACGAAGATGTGCTGCTCTACGGGACCGGGCACATTCCCGGCGCGGTGAAGGTCGACTGGCACACCGAGCTCAACGACCAGGTCACCCGCGACTACCTCGACGCCGAGGGGTTCGCCGCGCTCTGCCGGGCCAAAGGTATCGGCGCCGACGACACGATCGTGTTTTACGGCGACAACTTCAACTGGTGGGCCACCTACGCCCTGTGGGTGTTTGAGCTGTTCGGCCACCGTGACGTGCGCATTCTCGACGGCGGGCGGGCCAAGTGGGTCGCCGAGGGGCGGGACCTGACCAAAGAAGTGCCACAGCGCAAAGCGACGGACTACCCGGTCGTACCGCGAGACGACGCACGAATCCGAGCGTTCCGCGAGGACGTGCTGGAGCACATCAGGGCCGACAAGCCTCTGGTGGACGTGCGGTCGCCGGGCGAGTACTCCGGTGAGCTCCTGCACATGCCCGACTACCCGCAGGAAGGGGCGCTGCGGGGCGGGCACATCCCGGGAGCGGTCAACCGGCCCTGGAAGCAGGCGGCCCGGGAGGACGGCTCGTTCAAGCCGGCCGGCGAGCTGGCCGCGCTCTACGCCGATCTGGGCAAGGACGACGACGTCGTCGCCTACTGCCGGATCGGCGAGCGGTCGTCGCACACCTGGTTCGTGCTGACCCACCTGCTGGGCTACGAGCACGTGCGCAACTACGACGGCTCCTGGACCGAGTGGGGCAACCTCGTCCGGGTCCCGGTAGTGCAAGGGACCGCACCGAGATAGCCGGCGCGGTCCCTCGACAGGCTGCTACTCGTCCTCGGGTGGCAGCGAGACCAGGTAGTCCACGACCTCCGAGTAGCGCGCCGACGCCATGGCCACCGTGAGGTCCGCGGCGCCGTAGTACATGCGGAGCTCGTCGCGGGCCTCGTCGTGGACCAGACCGGTCGGGAACACCACGTTCGGGACGTCGCCCACTCGCTCATAATCCGCGTCGGGCCCCAGGACCCAGCTCGGAGTACGACGGATGACCTTCGTCGGGTCGTCGAGGTCGAGCATGACCAGGCCGACGCGGTAGATCGAGGTGGCCACCATCTGCTTGACGCCGTGGTACACCGCGAGCCAGCCGTGCGGCGTCTCGATCGGCGGCGGGCCCATGCCGATCCGAGTGGCGTCCCACCACGGGCCGGAGCGGGCCTGCATGACCGGCTCGGGGGTCGTCCACGAGCGCAGGTCCTTCGACTTCGACAGCCAGACGTCGGCGCGTGCGGAGACGACCGAGACCGGGCGGTGGAAGAGGACGTAGTCGCCGTTGATGCGGCGCGGGAGCAGCGACGCGTTCTTGTCCTCGGGCGGCATGACGACGCCCAGGGACTCGACGGTCTGGAAGTCCTCCGTCCGGGCCAGGGCGACGCAGGGGCCGCCCGGGCCGTACGCCGTGTAGGCGATGACGTATCCGCCCAGGTCCTCGACGTAGGTGATGCGCGGATCCTCGACACCCCAGCAGCTGTGGGCGTCGGTCGGGTCGTCGGCGATGAGGGGCTTGCCCTCGACGACCCAGTCGGTGCGCCCGTCCTTCGAACGGGCGACGGTCAGGTGGGAGATACCGCGGCGGTCCTCGATCCGGCAGAGCAGGACCGTGTCGCCGTTGTGCATCGCGGCACCGGGATTGAAGACGCTGTTTATCGGATACGGGAAGTCCCCGGCGCCGAGCAGGGGATTGCCTGGTTCCCGGTGGAACAGCTCCGCGTCAAAGTGCATCGGAATGGTCCTCCGTGTTGCGCAGACGGGGCGGTGTGGCGGTCGCGCCGAAGCCGGCCGACGCCCGGCCCACCACACGCCCCTTGTTCGTGGGCTTCGAGAGCGCGGTGGTCGGCAGGGAGGTCGGGACCGGAGCCGTAGCTGCGACTGGATGCGGCAATGCGGCCAAACCGGCCCTTAGGAGGCTTAGTAGCGCTTGGTAATAGGCTAGCGTGGACTCGGCGCCCTGGTTCCCATTTGGCTCAGTGGCCGACAGACCGTCGTGGCAGGCGCCCGTTGCGTCGACGTACATGCGGGCACCCGCGCGGTTGCGGCCGAGGAACCATGAGTATGCCCAGCCGGCCAGCTTCGCGTGGTGCGGGTCGGCGGTGTGCTGCCAGGCGTCGACGAGGGCCTCGCTGATCGCGGCGGCGTCGAGCGGCTGCTCGTCGCCGTCGTCGGCCATCCAGTGGGCGCCGCGGCGGTGCCACTTGTTGCCGACGCAGCGCAGGGTGCCGTCGGCCAGGCCGACGTGCTGGACGTACCAGTCCAGGGCGGCCAGGGCCCGGGCGGCGGCCGCGTCGTCCTGCAGGAGTGCCGCGCCGAGGAGCATGGCCTGGGGCAGCCGGGCGTTGTCGTAGGTGAGCTCGTCCTCGAACCAGCGCCAGGCCGGGTCGGTGGACGAGGTCTCGATGAGGGCTTCGTCGAGCCGGGCGAGCAGTGGCGCGGCCTGTTCGGTGCGGCCGGCGCGGGCCAGGCCGATGAGCGCGTAGGCCGCCGAGCGCAGCCCGAGCCCGAAGAGCGACTCGGCGCGCGGGCCGAGCTCGTCGAGGAGCGCGGCGGCCGGCCTTCGAATGTCGTCGGGGACCGCCGGGGTCCCCACCAGTACCCCCAAGGCCCAGACAGTGCGACCGACGTGGTCACCCGTGTGTGGCCAGTCCTGCCAGGTCCCGCCGTAGCTCAGCACGTTGTGCATGGCCCCGGAGGGGTCGTAGGCCGCGGTCAGGAACCGGATCGACTGGCGCAGCCAGCGCGTCGCCGTGGCCGTCTGCTTGGCGTCGGTGCCGACCGCGAGCAGGTCCGCGGCGACGATGGCCAGGCGGGCGACGTCGTCGACGCAGTACCCGGAAGCCGCATCCGGGTTGGGCCCGCTCGCGAACTGGATGATCCCGATCTCGTCGGTGAGCCGCGAGAGGTGATCGAGGTTCAGCGGCGGCGCGGCCGCGGTGGCGTGCCCCGGGCGGGCGGTGGCCGCCTCGGCCTGGCGCACGACGTCGGTGACGAGGTCCGCCTCGCGGGCGGCGACGGCCGGCCACGGCAGCCAGGCCGCGCACGCCTCGGCGACGGCCTTGGCCGCGGCGAGGGCCCGGGCGTCGCTGAGCAGGTCGATGATCTCGGCGGCGAGTGCGGCGCCGTCGCCGATCGGCACGACGCGACCGGCCCCGCCGGCCAGCATGTCCTCGGCGTAGCTGTAGGACGTCGAGACCGCGGGCAGGCCCGCACCCAGGGCGAACGTCAGCGCGCCGGAGCAGATCTGCTCGGGCTGGCGATACGGCGTGACGAACAGCGTGCTCGCGTGCAGGATCGCGGACAGCTCGTCGAGGGCCAGGAAGGCGTCGACGAAGTGCACGTTGCCGCTGAGGCCGAGCCGCTGGACCTGCTCGTGCAGGCCCTCCCGGTAGACCTCGCCCTCCTGACGCTTGATCTCGGGGTGCGTCGTCCCGGCGACGATGTACTGCACCTCCGGGTGCTTCGTCACGACCTCGGCCAGCGCGTCGATCGCGATGTCGATGCCCTTGCCCTTGCTGAGCAGGCCGAACGTCGTGAGCGTCGGCTTGCCCCGGACCGTGTCGAGCAGTTCGCGCAGCTCCGGGCGCAGCGTGGCCGGCTCGGGCGGGCGGCGCATGACGTCAGGCGCACCGTGCGGCACCACCACGAGCTGGTGGCCGGCGGCGATCCCGGTGCGGATGGCGACCCGGCGGGCGGTCTCGGTGAAGACCGTGACCCGGGCGGCGCGGGCGCACAGTGCGCGCAGCGTGGCGGCCTGGCCGGGCGACGGGCGGGTCAGCACGGTGTGCAGCGTCAGCAGATACGGGATGCCGCACGCGTTGAGCGCACGGGTGAGCTCGAGCAGGTGCGAGCCGTCCGGTCCGCCGAAGATCCCGTACTCGTGCTGGATCAGCACGACCTGGACACCGGCGTCGCGCAGGACCCGGGCGGCCGCGGAGTAGTCCTCGATGCGGTCCTGGGTGATGGTGGCGACGACCTCGTCGCCGTAGGAGTGCCCGTCACGGTCGATGGCCACGACGACTGATTCCAGGTCGTCGGTGGCGACACCCAGTGCCTCGCGCAGGTCCGCGGTGTAGGTCGCGAGCCCGCATCGGCGAGGCAGATAGGTCGACACGATACCGAGTCGATAGGTCGCGGCAGGGTGTGGCATGAGCACATTGTTACCCCCGGCGGCGCCCGAAAACCTTCATTCGCCGGGATGAGGGACTGCCGCATATGTCGCTCTACCCCAGGTCATGCCCGATCTCACCCGGGAAAGTTCATGCGTAGGAGTCAATCTGTGCATTCGCCTGCGGAGATGACCAATGCTCACGTACTGTCATCATGAACTCTGGAACCAATCGGGCAGCGGTTCACGGGCGCCGATCCATTCGGCCGGAATGCCGGCGACGCCGACCCGGGCCGCGATGATCCCGCCGACGATCGCACACATCGAGTCGACGTCGCCGCCCGCGCGGACGCACGCCTCCAGTGCTCCCGCGTAGTCGTCGAGGTGCGTCGCCGCCACCCACAGCGCGAACGGCACCGTGTCCTGCGCCAGCGCGTGCGAGCCGTTGCCGAGATCGGTGGCGGCCTCGCGCGGATCGGTGCCCGGCGCGATCCGCGTGGCCCGGCCGATGCCGTCGCGGACGTCCGACGGCGGCAGGTAGTGCAGGACCTGGCGCAGCAGGTCGCCGGGGCCGGCCGTGGCGTGGGCGGCGGCCAGCGCGACGGCGACCGCCCCGGCCACCCCCTCGGGATGCCGGTGCGTGACCTCGGCCGACAGCACCGCCTCGCGCGCGGCCAGGTCCGGGTCGGCCGAGAAGTAGGCCCCCAGCGGCGCCACCCGCATCGCCGCGCCGTTGCCGGCCGAGCCGCGCCCCGAGAACAGGGCCCCGGCGGCCGAACGCCACGGCACGCCCTCCCGGATGCTCTGCAGGAGGGCAACGGCGCCGCGGCCGTACCCCCGGTCGGCGCTCCACCGCGAGGCGAACGCGTCGGCCAGGGCATGCTGCTCGACCCGCCCGTCAAGCCGCAGTGCCTGCACGAGCGAGCAGGCCATCTCCGTGTCGTCGGTCCAGCGCCAGGGTGCGGGCGGCAGCTCGAAAGCGGCGCCGTCGGGCAGCGGCGGCTTCATTTCGAACGGGGCGCCGAGCGCGTCTCCCACGGACAGGCCGGTCAGGCTGGCGAACGCGGCGGCAAGATTCACGGGCCGAATGTACCGGGCGCGTTCCCGCCCGATCATCCTGTGGAAATCGGGGACAAAAATGTCGGACCCACCGGGTAGCGTGCGCGGCGTGGATCGGACGTTCCAAGTTGACCTGCGCGGCATCGTCGACCTGCTCAGTCACCACCTCTATGCGAGCCCCCGGGTCTACGTCCGGGAGCTGCTGCAGAATGCCGTCGATGCGATAACGGCCCGGCGCACGGCCGACCCGGCGGCCCCGGCGGCGATCCGGATCGACACGCCCGACGTCACCGGCGACGGCACCCTGCGGGTGCACGACACCGGCGTCGGGCTGACCGAGGAGCAGGTGCACCAGTTCCTCGCGACGATCGGGCGCAGCTCCAAGCGCGACGACCTCGGGTTCGCCCGGCACGACTTCCTCGGCCAGTTCGGGATCGGGCTGCTGTCCTGTTTCCTCGTCGCCGACGAGATCCGGGTGCTGACCCGGGCCGAGGGCGGGCCGGCCGTGCTGTGGCGCGGCTATGCCGACGGCCGATACAGCGTGCAGACGGAAGACCAGCACCGCGCCGAGGTCGGCACGTCGGTGACGCTCGTGCCGCGCCGCGACGCCGAGGAGTGGCTGCGCCGCCCCACAGTCGTCGAGCTGGCGTCGCTCTACGGGTCAATGCTGCCCTTCCGGGTCGAGGTCGCCGGGGTGCCGGTCAGCGGAGACGGGCTTCCGTGGCACAACCGGGAGAGGCTCAGCGAATACTGCCGCGAGGTCTTCGGCTTCGTGCCCTTCGACGTCATCGACCTCAAGGTGCCGGAGTCCGGGCTCACCGGGATCGCGTTCGTGCTGCCCACGCCGGCGAACCCGGCCGCGCGGGCCGGCCACCGGGTGTATCTCAAGCGCATGCTGCTGGCCGAGGGCGCCGAGGGCGTGCTGCCGCCGTGGGCGTTCTTCGCCCGCTGCGTGATCGACACCAGCGAGCTGCGGCCGACCGCCAGCCGTGAGGCGCTCTACGAGGACTCGCTGCTGGAGGCGACCCGCGAGGCGCTCGGCGACCAGCTGCGGGGTTGGCTGATGAAGCTGGCCGGGCGCAGCCCGCGGCGGCTCGGCGAGTTCCTCGACGTGCACCACCTCGGCGTCAAGGCCCTGGCCATGCACGACGACGAGATGCTGCGGCTCGTCGAGCGCTGGTGGCCGATGGAGACCAACGCGGGCCGGATGACGCTCGCCGACTTCCGGGCCCAGCACGGCCTGATCCGCTACTCCGCCCAGCTCGACGAGTTCCGCCAGATCGGCGCGGTCGCGGCGGCGCAGGGCATGGCGCTCGTCAACGCCGGCTACATCTACGACACCGAGATCATCGAGCGGCTGCCGCAGGTCGAGCCGGGCGCGCTCATCGAGCGGGTCGAGCCGGGCGACCTGAGCACCGCCTTCGACGTGCTCGAGCCCGAGGTCGAGCTGGCCAAGCGGCCCTTCGTGCAGCTGGCCCAGCGCGCGCTCGACCGCCTCGGCTGCGAGGTCGTGCTGCGCGCGTTCGACCCGGCCGGCGTGCCGGCGATGTACCTGACCAGCCGCTCGGCGACGTTCGCGGCCGAGCTGCGGGCCACCCGCGAGCGCGTCGACGACGTGTGGGCCGACGTGCTCGACGCCCTGGCCCGCACCGACGAGCAGGACCGCTCCCAGCTGGTGCTCAACTACCGCAACCCGCTCGTGCGGCGGGTCACCGAGATCCCCGACCCAGACCTCGTCCGGCTCGCGGTCGAGGGGCTCTACGGCCAGGCTCTGCTGCTCGGCCACCATCCGCTGCGGCCGGCCGACGCCGCGCTGCTCAACGGCTCATTCCTGGGCCTGCTCAACAAGGCGGTCGGACATGAAGAGTGAAGACGAGCTGTGGACGCTGCTGCGCGAGGCCTACCAGATGCCCTACGGCGGGGCCCAGATCGCGCTCGTCGAGCAGGTCATGGCCCACGCCGACGCCGGCGGGCACGACGAGCTGCGGCTGGCCTCGCGGCTGTTCGCGACGACCGCCTACGTGCACGGCGGCGAGACGGCCAAGTCGTTCGTGACGTTCTCGTGGTGCCGCTCGGAGTACGACGCCCACCCGGAGCGCTTCGACGAGCAGGACGAGCACCTGCTCCTCTGGCACTTCAAATACATGGTCAACGGCCTGCTGAAGTTTCCCGCCGTGCCGCTCGGGCGCACCTATGACGTGCTCGACGACATGGAGCGCCGGTTCCGGGCCGGCGGGCACAGCCTGCACGCCGTCTACGCGCACCGCTACCAGGTCGCCGAGCACGTCGGCGACGCGGCGGCGGCCGACGACTGGTATGCGAAGTGGAGCGCGGCGCCCCGCGACCACAACAGCGACTGCGCCGGCTGCGACCCCGGCGCGAAGGTCGACCACCTGGTCAGCCGGGGCCGCGACGACGAGGCGGTGGCGATGGCCGCGCCGGTCCTCGCCGGCCGGCTCACCTGCGTGGAGCAGCCGCAGTCGATCCTGACGTCGCTGATGGTGCCGTATGTGCGGACCGGGCGGCTGACCGAGGCGGCCGACGCGCACCGGCAGGCGTATCGGAAGCTGCGCGGCAACCTCGCCGACATGCAGACCGTGGCCGACCACATCGAGTTCTGCGCGCGGACCGGCAACGAGACCCGGGGCCTGGAGATGGTCCAGCGGCACCTGCCGTGGCTCGAGCGCTCGCCCAGCCCGCAGGCCGAGATGTGGTTCGCCGCCGCCTCGGCCCTGCTGCTCGGCCGGCTCGACCGTGGGCTGCCGCTCGGGGATTCGACAGCCGGTGAGCTCGGCGACCGGCTCGCCGCCCGGGCCCGCGACTGGGCCGCCAAGTTCGACGAGCGCAACGGCTCGGCCGCGGTCTCCGGCCGGATCGAGGCGCTGCTGGCCGCGCCGCCGCTCGTCGAGCAGCTGCCGCTGAGCGCCGTGGCCCGGCAGAAGACGCCGGCCACGGTGCGCCCGGAGCCGGTCGAGGAGCTGCCGGCCGAGGCCGGGGCGCTCATGGACCGGGCCTGGGCGCTGTATCACGAGCATCGGATCGAGGCCGCCGCAGCCGCGTTCGCGCGCTTCGACGAGCTGCACCCCGAGCCGCCGGCCGAGCTGGGCGTGCGCCGCCTCGACGGCCGGGCCCGGCTCGCCGCCATCCGCGACGACGGCGGACCCGAGGCCGAGGGCCTGTTCCGAGCGACGGCGGAGGCCCACCGGGCGCTCGGCCACGAGCTCAAGGCGCTGGGCGCCGAGTCCCGCGCCGTGCTCTCCCGTCAGGCCGATGAGCAGATGCTGGCCGACCTCCTCGCGCTTACCGAGCGCATCCTGGCCCACCCGGAGGCCGCGCACGACGCCGACGTGCGGGCCGAGGCGCGGATGCGGGCCGAGTCGGCGTACCTGCGGCTGGAGCGGCCGGACGAGGCGCTGGCCGCCGTCGAGGCCGCGCTCGCCGAGAAGCCGGCCCGGGCCACCCTGCGGGCCGAGCTGGAGGCCCGGCGGGCTCGGCTCCTGCTGATGCTCGACCGGCACGAGGAGGCGGTCGCGGCCGGCGACGAGGCGCTGCGGCTATACGCGGAGCTGGGCTCCCCGCCCGCGGCGGCGATCCCGGCTCTCGTCCGGGCCCACGCGCTTGGCAACCTCGAGCGCTTCGACGACGCCACAGCGGGCTTCAGTCAGGCGCTCGGGCTCGCCAACGAGCGCATGTACCGGCTCTCCGCCCTCGTCGGCCGGGCCCGCTCCCGGCTCGCCGCCGAGCACCCCGCCGACGCGATCGACGACCTGGTCGAGGCCGTGGCCGACCACGTGGCCCACGGCGAGGACAGTCCGGCCGCGCTGCTGCGATACGACCTGGCCGCCGCCTACTACCGGGCCGACCAGCCCGGCGACGCGGCCGAGGCGGCGGAGAGCGCCATCGACGCCCTCGACCGGGCCGGCGCGCAGGAGCAGGCCGACCAGACCCGATACCTGCTGTCCCGGGTCTACCGCGAGCTGGGCGAGCTGGATCTGGCGCTCGGCCTGCTGGACACGCTCGCGACGAACCTGGACGGGTTCGACAACCTGCCCGCGCGCGGCCGGATGCTGCAGGAGGCGGCCCAGCTGCTCTACGAGGCCGACCGGGACGCGCAGGCGGCGGACCGGTTCGCGGCCGCGGCGGAGGCCTACCGGGCGGCCGGAGACATCCAGTCCGAGATGTTCACCCGGCGCCTGCGGGCCCTGTCGCTGCGCTGGGCCGGTGATGTGCCGGGCTCACTGAGCGCCCTGGCCGAGGCCGACGCGCTGTCCCGCTCGCTCGACGCCACCGTCGATCCGGCCGAGCCCTGGCTGGTGTGGCAGCGCGCGATGCTCGACTGCGACGCGGCCCGCGTCCACATCGGGGCGGGGAGCCTCGACGAGGCGGCCACCCGATCGGCGAGCGCGGCCGACGCGCTCCGGGCGATCGGCTCGCTCAGCGAGGCGCTCGACGCCGACTTCCTGCACGCCGAGGCGCTGATGCGGGCCGGGGACCCGGCCGCGGCCGAGGCGCGGCTGCGGTCGGTGCTCGGGGCGGTGCCCCGCGGATCGCAGCTTGAGCACAACTCGGCCTGGATGCTTGCCGAGTCGCTGGAGGCCCAGGGGCGCTCCGAGGAGGCCGAGGAGATCAGGGCGCAGTATTTGCAGCAGTGACGAACTTGCCGCAGTGACGAACTTAACGCTCGTTCAGTAGCGGGCTTGACATGCAGTTAGGCTTTCCCCATGACGCTGGAACGGCAAGCCGTACGACCGCCCGCTCAGTCCCGGGGTGCCGGGCCGGCCGGCGCACCGGCCGGTCAGCAGCCGCGGCGGCGGTCCCGGCGGGACGAGATTCTCGAGATCGCCGTGGGGCTGTTCGCGGCCCGCGGCTATCACGGCGTCTCCATGGACGACATCGGTGCCGCGGCCGGCGTGACCGGCCCCGCGCTCTATCACCACTTCGCCGGGAAAGAGGCGATGCTCGCCGCGGCCCTCATCCCGGTCAGCGAGCAGCTGCTCGCCGGGGGCAAGGCGCACATCGCCGAGGCCGGTGACGACCCGCGCACCGCGCTTGCCGCGCTCGTCGACTTCCACGTCGAGTTCGCGCTGGCCAATCCGGCCGTCATCGCCCTGCACCTGCACGAGCTCGACCGGCTGCCGGAGGAGCCGCGGCGGCAGATCCGGCGGCTGCAGCGCCTCTACGTCGAGGAGTGGGTCAACACCCTCACCGCGCTGCGGGCCGGCGAGCTGAACGACGGCGAGGCCCGGGTGCTGGCGCACGCGGCGTTCGGTCTCATGAACTCGACGCCGTTCCTCGGCGGCGAGGTCGACCGCACGCGCCGCGCCGAGCTGCTCCGCGCGGCGACGCTTTCCGCACTGCAGGGATAAATCCTCGTCTTTCGACGCGACCTGGGGAAACCCTGTTATCCACAGGCTCGCCACCTTCCTTTCCACAGAGTTATCCACAGGAGAGTCGACTCAATGTTGAGTTCGCTGCTCGTGGCGAATCGGGGGGAGATCGCCCGCCGGGTGATCCGGACCGCGAATCGCCTGGGGATCCGGACCATCGCCGTGCACTCCGAAGCCGACGCCGATCTGCCGTTCGTGCGCGAGGCCGCCGAGGCGGTGCCCATCGGGCCGGCCAACCCGGCGCAGTCGTATCGCAACGCCGAGGCCGTGCTGGCCGCGGCGAAGGCGACAGGGGCCGAGGCGATCCACCCGGGGTACGGGTTCCTGTCGGAGAACGCCGCGTTCGCCGAGACGGTGCTCGACAACGGACTGATCTGGGTCGGTCCCGGGCCCGCGGCCATCGCGGCGATGGGTGACAAGATCAACGCTCGGAACCTGATGGCGGCGGCCGGAGTACCCGTGGCGCCGGGAACCCACGACCCGGCGGCGAGCGCGGAGGCCGCCCTCGCGGCCGCCCGGGAGATCGGCTTCCCGGTCATGGTGAAGGCGGCGGCCGGCGGCGGGGGCATGGGCATGGCGGTCGCCGACGACGCCGACCGGCTGCGCACCGAATACGACAAGGTCCGCGCCTTTGCGGAGCGGATGTTCGGCGACGGCTCCGTGCTCATCGAGCGCTACTTCCCGCGGGTCCGGCACATCGAGGTACAAATTCTGGGGCTTGCCGATGGGCGGATTGTCGCGCTCGGCGAGCGGGAGTGCTCCGTGCAGCGACGCAACCAGAAGCTCCTCGAGGAGTCGCCCTCGCCCGCGCTGAGCCCCGAGCAGCGGCGCGACCTGCTCGCCGCGGCCGTGCGGGCCGGTGAGGCGGTCGCCTACCGCAACGCCGGGACTGTCGAGTGCCTGTTCGACCCGGCCGCGGGGCAGTTCTTCTTCCTGGAGATGAACACCCGGCTGCAGGTCGAGCACCCGGTCACCGAGGCCGTCTTCGGCATCGACCTGGTCGAGCAGCAGCTGCGGGTCGCGTCCGGCCTGGCGCCGACGTTCGACCCGGAGGCGCTCGCGGTCACGGGGCACGCCATCGAGGTGCGGGTCAACGCCGAGGACCCGAAGCGGTTCCTGCCGGGCCCGGGGGCGATCGCGACCTGGACCGAGCCGACCGGTGACGGGGTGCGGGTCGACGCCGGGTACACGGCCGGCAACACTGTCACCCCGCACTACGACTCGCTCATGGCCAAGCTGATCGTGCACGGCCCGGACCGGGCCGCGGCGATCGCGAAGCTGCGGACCGCGGTGCAGGACTTCGCCGTCGCCGGGCCGAAGGTGAACCTCCCGTTCTTCGCCGAACTGCTGGACAACCCCGAGTTCCTCTCCGGCGACTACGACACCGGCATTGTGGGGCGAATGCGATGACGGCGCTCTCCATCCGCGAGGTCGGCCCCCGCGACGGGCTCCAGAACGAGGACCCGGTCCCCGCCGACGCCAAGGTCCGGCTGCTCGACGCGCTGTCCGGGACCGGCGTCGGGCGCATCGAGGCGGTCTCGTTCGTCCACCCGAAGGCGATCCCGCAGATGGCCGACGCCGACGAGGTGTGGGCCAGGGCGAAGAAGAACCCGCTCGTCCGGTACTCCGCGCTGGTGCCCAACACCAAGGGCGCGCAGCGGGCCGTCGCGGCCGGCTTCACCGAGATCGAGGTGGTCGTCTCGGCGTCGGACACGCACAACCGGCGCAACGTCAACCGCTCGACCGACGAGTCCCTGGACGACATCGCCGGCCTGATCGACCTGCTGCACGGCGCGGGCGCGAGCGCCGAGGTGATCATCGCGACCAGCTTCGGCTGCCCGTTCGAGGGCGACGTCGACCCGCGCCGGGTGGCCGGGATCGTCGACCGGGTGGTGGCCGACGGGGCCGACCGGGTCGCGTTCGGCGACACCACCGGGATGGGCACGCCCCGGCGGGTCGAGGACGTCGTCGGGCCGGTGCGCGACAGGCACCCCGACCTGCCGCTGCTGCTGCACTTCCACAACACGCGGGGCACCGCACTGGCGAACATCCTGACCGCGCTGCGCCTCGGCGTCACCGAGTTCGACGCGAGCATCGGCGGGCTCGGCGGGTGCCCGTACGCGCCCGGAGCCACCGGCAACGTGGCCACCGAAGAGGTGGTGCACATGCTCGAGGACATGGGCTACGACACCGGAATCGACCTGAAAGCGCTGCTCGAGGCGGGCCGGCTGGCCCAGGAGATCGTGGGCCGGGAGCTGCCGTCGGGAGTACTGAAGGCCGGGCCGCGCATTCCCCTGTGAGGCTTGTGTCCGATTCGTCCGTGTCCCCGGCCCAGGCTGTTCGTTGCTCAGTACGGAAAGAGTCATATGTGGGGCGTATGCCCGACATTGAACCGTACTGAGGGGGTGACATGGCCGCGTCGAAGCCTTCGCAGCCGGCCGTGTCCCGCTGCGCGAAGTGGACTGTGCGTGGGCTGATCGTCGCCGGTGTCGCCGGTGTCGCCTGGCTCATGTCGGCCGCGGCGGCGCACGCCTCCGGCACGGAGATCTCTGACCAGCCCGCGCTGCTCGCCCCGGTGACCAACCTGCTCATCGGCGACAGCGGCGTGCGGCACACCGGCATGAGCGGCGACCAGCCGCGGGTCTTCCAGCACCGACCGGACCGGCAGCCGCCGGCTCTGGACCGCCGGCGCGGTGACCTGCTGACCAGCACCGTGTTCACGGTGCTGAGCCCCGTGGCGAAGGCCGCCGCACCCGTGACCGGTACGGTCACCGGGGCCGTGACCGGGACCGTGCACCGGACGGTGACACTCACGAAAGCGCCGGTCCAGACCGTGGACCGCCACCGCTCGGCGTCGGCTGACGCGTCGAGCGCCAAGCACGCGAGCAAGAAGAGGCCGGCACAGGCCGGTATCACCCGGACCCACCACCACCGGACGCAGGAGCCGGCCGTCCAGGCCGTGCCGGTCCGCGCAGGGTCCAGCGGCGACGTGACCGCTGCGGCGACCGGCACCACCCGTGCCGGCGTCGACACGGTCGCCGCCGCCCGGGCCGCCGCCCGCCTCCGCGCCCTCAGGGTGGCCGAGGCGCTGGACGGCGCGTCCGCCAGGCCGGTCGTGAACCGGAACATTGCGCAGGGTGCGAACCACGTGCCGCTGCTGCCCCGGCCCGCACCCATGCCGGCACCGCCGGCGGCCGGCCTCGCCACCGGGGTACCGAGCTCAGGCTCGGGCCTCAACCACGAGGGCGCCGCCGTGCTGCCCGCCGCACCGGCCGGCACGAAGGTACTGACCTTCCGGCCGGACGCGGTCGAGGACGTCGAACTGCGGCTGCTAGCAGCCGAGAGGCCGACAGTCTCACCCGACTGAGGCAGTTCCGGCCAGCCGCCGCGACGCGCTGCGGGCCGACGGAACCTGCCTCGGTCCAACGGACCCGCATCGACCACATCGCGGCATCTGTAACGAGCAAACAGCAACAACAAGGGCGCACGTCGACAGGGCGAAGCCGGGATGAGCCTGCCCGCACGCGGGCTCGGTGGCTTCGTGCCGCGCCCATTCCTTGCAGTACCGAGATTGATAACTACCGAAGGGTCACACTTTCCCATGAAGACGTGGGTTCGTAAGTCGCTCAACGTTGGTGTGCTGTCCGCGGGTGTCCTGCTCGTCTCGGGCGGGGCCGCGCACGCCGACTGGACGACCGGGTACAACGCCGGGCTCCTCAACGGCAATCAGTTCGACACCACGCTGCAGGTGCCCGTCAACGTCTGCGGCAACTCGATCGCGATCCTCGGCTTCGCCGACGCGAACTGCGGCGGCGGCGCCACCGCGATCAAGACGGAGAGCGCCAGCTCCACCGAGAGCGCGACCACCGAGGACTGGACGAGCGGCTACAACGCCGGCGTTGCCAACGGCAACCAGCTCGACACCACCCTCCAGGTGCCGGTCAACGTGAGCGGCAACGCCGTCTCGCTGCTCGGCTTCTCGAGCGCGTCCTCGTCCGGCGGCGCCGCCGCCGTCAAGGGCAACGTCTCCTCGGACAACGACAACGACGGCTGGGACAACGGCGGCCGCCGCCACCACCGGCACCACAACGGTGGCAACGGCCAGGGCAACGGCAACGGCGGGGACTACAACGCCGCGGCGAACAGCTCGTACCCGGGCGCCCAGGCCAACGGTGACTACACCGAGAGCGCCGCGAACCGCACCGAGGACTGGACCTCGGGCTACAACGCGGGCCTGCTCAACGGCAACCAGTTCGACACCACGCTGCAGGCCCCGGTCAACGTCTCCGGCAACGCGATCGCGCTGCTCGGCTTCGCGGGTGCCCAGAGCCAGGGTGGCGCGTGGGCGGTCAAGGGCGAGAGCGCCACGACCGAGAGCGCGACCACCGAGGCCAGCCACACCACCGGCTACAACGCCGGCCTGCTCAACGGCAACCAGCTCGACACCACGCTCCAGCTGCCGATCAACCTGTGCGGCAACTCGATCGCGATCCTGGGCTTCTCCTCCGCCAACTGCGGCGGCGGCGCTGTCGCCTACAAGGGCGACGGCGGCTCGGACAACGACGGTCGCGGCCAGGGCAACGGCGGCTGGGACAACGACGGTCGCGGTCACCACCACCACGGGCACGGCAACGGCAACGGTGGCTGGGACAACGACGGCGACGGCAACGGCAACGGCAACGGCGGCTACGACGGCAACGGCAACAGCAACGGCGGCTACGGCGGCCAGGGCAACGCCAACGGTGGCAACGGCTACGGCGGCAACGGCAACGCCAACGGCGACAACGGCTACGGTGGCAACGCCAACGCGACAGGCGCCTACGCCAACTCCAACGGCAACACCAACGGTGACGCCAGCGACGTGAAGGCCAACGCCAACAACGCGTCGAAGATGCACAAGGCGAGCAAGAAGTCGCACAAGTCGATCGACCTGGGCGAGCACGCCAAGACCAGCAAGCACATGAAGCACAGCCCGAAGGGCAACGGCTCCGGCCTCGCCGCCGCCAACGACGCGGGCTACGGCAACGCCGCCGCGAACGGCGACAACGGCTACGGCGGCGGGAACGCCAACGGTGCCGGCGACGACAACGGCGGCTGGGACCACGGCCGTGGCGACGACAACGGCGGCTGGGACCACGGCCGCGGCGACGACAACGGCGGCTGGGACAACGGCCGTGGCCACCACCGTCACCACGACGGCCGGGGCAACGGCAACGGCGGGGCGACCGCGGTGAAGGGCGGCTGCGGCGACTGGACCACCGGGTTCAACGCGGGCCTGCTCAACGGCAACCAGTTCGACAGCACGGTCCAGCTGCCGATCAACATCAGCGGCAACGCCGTCTCGGTCCTGGGCTTCTCGCAGGCCCAGAGCTCGGGTGGCGCGGTGGCCTACTCCTGCTGACGTGACAGCGGTACCCCCTGATCCACAGGGGGTACCCGGGCTCCGCGAGCACACGCCGACCCGCTGTCTCGCAGTGCCCGTCGCGCAGAAGGAATCCAACCCAGTTGGAACTTCACCTCCGCGTCGGCTAACCTGAACGATCGTTAGAGGTTAACGATCGTTCAGGCAGCCGACGCGGAGGTTGCACTATGGAGGGTGACTCCCTCAACCAGGCTCTCGACCAGGCGCGCAAGCGGGTCGAGAGCGGCGGCGCGGAGAAGTACCACGCGGCGAACGCCGCCAAGGGCAAGCTGTTCGCCCGTGAGCGGGTCGCCCTGCTCGTCGACGAGGGCTCCTTCGTCGAGGACGGACTCTTCGCCAACGCGCTGGCCGACGGGCTGCCGGCCGACGGCGTGATCACCGGGCGGGCCACCGTCGACGGCCGGCCGATCTGCCTGATGGCCAACGACTCCACGGTGAAGGCCGGCTCCTGGGGCGCCCGGACCGTCGAGAAGATCATTCGCATCATCGAGCAGGCGTATGCCACGGGCGTACCCATGGTGTACCTCGTCGACTCCGCCGGCGCCCGCATCACCGACCAGGTCGACCTCTTCCCCGGCCGCCGCGGCGCCGGCAAGATCTTCCACACCCAGGTCCGGGCCAGCGGCAGCATCCCGCAGGCGTGCGCGCTGTTCGGCCCCTCCGCGGCCGGCGGCGCCTACATCCCGGCCTTCTGCGACGTCGTGGCCATGGTCGAGGGCAACGCCTCGATGTACCTCGGCTCCGACCGCATGGTCGAGATGGTCACCGGCGAGAAGACCACGCTCGAGGCCATGGGCGGCGCCCGGGTCCACTGCGCCGAGAGCGGGGTCGGGCACTTCCTGTGCAAGACCGAGGCCGAGGCGATCGAGACCGTCCGGCGATACCTCTCCTACCTCCCGTCGAACTGGACCGCGGAGCCGCCGGCCGTCGCCGCCCGCCCCGCCACCGGCCTGCCCGAGATCCCGGACCGCGAGCGCCAGGCGTTCGACATGCGCAAGGTCGTGAAGGGCCTGCTCGACGAGGGCTCCTTCTTCGAGATCCAGGCGCTCTGGGCCCGCGAGCTGACGGTCGGCTTCGGCCGCCTGGACGGCCGCGTGGTCGGCGTGGTCGCCAACAACTCGATGTTCAAGGGCGGCGTGCTCTTCGTCGACTCCGCCGACAAGGCGACCCGGTTCGTCCAGCTCTGCGACGCCTTCAACGTGCCGCTGCTCTTCCTGGCCGACGTGCCCGGCTTCATGGTCGGCTCGGCCGTGGAGAAGCAGGGCATCATCCGCCACGGCGCCAAGATGATCACCGCGATCTCCGAGGCCACCGTGCCCAAGATCTGCGTGGTCCTGCGCAAGGCCTACGGCGCCGGCCTCTACGCGATGGCCGGCCCCGGCTTCGACCCCGACGCCACACTCGCGCTGCCCACGGCCAAGATCGCGGTGATGGGCGCCGAGGCCGCCGTCAACGCCGTCTACGCCAACAAGATCGCCGCGATCGAGGACGAGGCCGAGCGGGCCGCCTTCGTCGCGGACAAGCGCGCCGACTACGAGCGCGACATCGACATCATGCGGCTGGCCAGCGAGCTCGTCGTCGACGCCGTCATCGAGCCGGCCGCGCTGCGCGCCGAGCTGGTGCACCGCTTCGCCGCGGCCCACGGTCGGGACCGCACGTTCTCCCGGCGCCGGCACGGCGTCACACCGGTGTAAGAGGGGGCCTGCGCATCATGGTTGACTTCACGCTCGGCGAGGAGCTGGAGGCGCTGCGGGACAGCGTCCGCGAGTTCGCCCACGACGTCGTCGCGCCGGTCATCGGCGACTACTACGAGCGCCACGCGTTCCCCTATGACCTGGTCCGCCAGATGGGTAAGATGGGGCTCTTCGGGCTGCCGTTCCCGGAGGAGTGGGGCGGCATGGGCGGCGACTACTTCGCCCTCTGCATCGCCCTGGAGGAGCTGGCCCGGGTCGACTCCTCGGTCGCGGTGACGCTGGAGGCCGGCATCTCGCTCGGAGCAATGCCCATCTATCGGTACGGCACCGACGCGCAGAAGCACCAGTGGCTGCCGAAGCTCACGTCCGGTGAGGCCCTCGCCGCGTTCGGCCTGACCGAGCCCGGCGCCGGCAGTGACGCCGCCGGCACCCTGACCCGCGCGGTCCTTGACGAGTCGACCGACGAGTGGGTGATCAACGGCTCCAAGGCGTTCATCACCAACTCCGGCACCGACATCACGGCCCTCGTCACGGTCACCGCTGTCACCGGCACCAACCCGGACGGCTCCAAGGAGCTGACCGCCATCATCGTGCCGAGCGGCACCCCCGGCTTCACGGTGCAGCCCGGCTACTCGAAGGTCGGCTGGTGCGCCTCCGACACGCACGAGCTGAGCTTCGACGACGTCCGCGTCCCGGCGGCCAACCTGCTCGGGGAGCGCGGCCGCGGCTACGCCCAGTTCCTGCGCATCCTGGACGAGGGCCGGGTGGCGTTCGCCGCCCTGGGCGTCGGCCTGGCGCAGGGCTGCGTGGACGAGTCGGTCGCCTACGCCCGCCAGCGCCACGCCTTCGGCCGCCCGATCGGGGCCAACCAGGCCATCCAATTCAAGATCGCCGACATGGAGAGCCGCGCCCACACCGCCCGGCTGGCCTACTACGACGCCGCCAGCCGCCTGGTCAACGGCCGCGACTTCAAGCGCCAGGCCGCCATCGCCAAGCTGGCCTCCAGTGACGCCGCCATGCTCAACGCCCGCGAGGCCACCCAGGTCCACGGCGGCTACGGCTTCATGAACGAAACCCCGGTCGGCCGCATGTACCGCGACGCGAAGATCCTCGAGATCGGCGAGGGCACCTCGGAGGTCCAACGCATGATCATTTCGCGCTCGATGGGCCTGTAGGTCACACCGGCCAGGTGTGGACGGGCACGTTCTCGTGGAGGCCCTCGGCGTACCGCTGCAGCATCTTCTGCAGTGCCTTCTGCCTGTCGAGGCCCTCGTGCTCCTCGAAGTGCTGGACCATCCGGGTCTGCCAGGTGGCGCCGTTCTGACCGGTGCGGCAGCGGCCCTCGATCACGCCCAGGAGGCGGTCGCGGGTCGCCGGGTCGACGCCGAAGCGGTCCAGGCCCGCGGCGGCCAGGGGGAGGAGCTCGTCCAGGACCAGCGTGGCGACCGCGACATCGCCCACCTCCGGCCACCAGACCTGGGCGTCGAGGCCCTCGCGGGCGGCCACGTGGAAGTTCTCCTCGGCCGCCGAGAATGACATCTGCGTCCAGATCGGGCGGTCCTGTTCGCACAGCTCGCGGACCAGGCCGAAGTAGAAGGCGGCGTTTGCGACCTGGTCGACGACTGTCGGGCCGGCCGGCAGCACGCGGTTTTCGACACGCAGGTGCGGGCGGCCGTTCATGATGTCGTAGACCGGGCGGTTCCAGCGGTAGATCGTGCCGTTGTGCAGGCGCAGCTCGCCCAGGCGCGGCACGCCCCCGGCCTCGAGGACGGCCACCGGGTCTTCTTCCTCGGTGATCGGCAGGAGGGGCGGGAAGTAGCGGACGTTCTCCTCGAACAGGTCGAAGATCGAGGTGATCCAGCGCTCGCCGAACCAGACCCGCGGGCGCACGCCCTGGGCCTTGAGCTCTTCCGGGCGGGTGTCGGTGGCCTGCTCGAACAGGGCGATGCGGGTCTCGGCCCAGAGGCGCTTGCCGAACAGGAACGGGGAGTTGGCGCCGACGGCCACCTGGATGCCGGCGATGGCCTGGGAGGCGTTCCAGTAGCGGGCGAAGTCCTCGGGCGCGACCTGCAGATGGAACTGCACGCTCGTGCACGCCGACTCGCCGGCGATGGAGTCGGACTGGGCCTCGAGCCGCTCGTGGCCGCGGATGTCGAGCGCGATGTCCTCGCCGCGGGCGTTGATGATCTGATCGTTCAGCAGCCGGTACCGCGGATCGTTCGACATGTTCGCCAGCACGAGGTGCTCGGGGCGAAGCGTCGGCAGGATCCCGATGAGGACCAGCCGGGCGTCGGACTTGTGGGCCCGCTCGTCGGCGTGGACGAGGCTGGCCAGCACCTCCCGCTCGTACACCTCCAGCCCGTCGCCCCCGATGAGGCGCGGCGCCACGTTGATCTCGAGGTTGAACTGGCCGAGCTCGGTCTGGAACGACGGATCGGCCAGGTCGGCCAGGATTTCGGCGTTGCGCATGGCGGGCTGCGCGTCCGGATCGATGAGGTTTACCTCGATCTCCAGACCCGTCGTCGGGCGGTCGGAGTCGAACCGGAAGTCGTTGAGCATGAGCGCGAAGACGTCGAGGCAGCGGCGGACCTTGTGCCGATACCGAGCGCGGTCCTCACGCGAGAATGCGCCCCGTGTGACGTCCTGGCCCACGCGTGCCCCCTGGTCCCTCTTGGACCACTCACGTTAGGAGTAGTACGTAAGTACCGCTAGGGACAAAACGGACAGGATGGCAGCCGACGGTGAGCGGAACCTTGCAGAGGGTGGGAGATTTCGCCCACCCTCTGCACGATGGTCCCACTTCGACATTTCTGATATGTCGGAATTGGAGGGACGTCAGGCCTGGCGGACGGCCTCGGCGCCGATCTCGATCTTGACCTTCTTGCCGACCACGACGCCGCCGGTCTCGAGGGCCTGGTTCCAGGTGATGCCGAACTCCTCGCGGTCGATCTCGGTCGTCGCGGAGAAGCCGATGACCTCCTGGCCCCACGGGCTCTTGGCGTGGCCCTCGAACTCGACGTCGAGCTCGACCTCGCGGGTGACGTCACGGATGGTCAGGTCGCCGACCACCTTGAACTCGTTGCCGGAGACGCTCAGGACGCGGGTGCTCTTGAAGGTGAGGTGCGGCCACTGCTCGACGTTCAGGAAGTCGGGGCTGCGCAGGTGGCCGTCGCGGTCGGCCACGCCGGTGTCGATGCTGGCGGCGTCGATGTTCACGTCGACGTGCGACTGCAGCGGGTCCTCGGCGATGACGATGCTGCCGGACGCGCTGGTGAAGCCGCCCCGCACCTTGCTGACCATCATGTGCCGGGCGACGAAGCCCACGCGCGTGTGCGCCGGGTCGATCTCGAACTTGCCGGCGGTCGGGATGGTGAGCCCGTTGTAATCACGGGTGTTGACGGGTGCCGTCATGGTGACTCCCTCAGTTGTGCGGTGGTGAAGAAGATTGTCGCAGCAAATATACACACGGCAGACTCTCGTACGTCAAGTTCTCTGTTAGACTCCCACTGTGAGCGACGAGATGTTGGATGATCCGCGAATTACCGCCATGGGCCTCTTCGTCGAGGCGTTCTCCGGGCTCAACGCGCGGTTCCACGCCCAGCTCGCCGAGCACAGCCTGGGAAGCGTCGACTTCGAGGTGCTGATGCGGCTGGCCCGCTCGCCCGGCGGTGAGCTGCGCATGACCGACCTCGCGGCGCAGACCGGCCTGTCGACGAGCGGTGTGACACGGGTCGTCGACCGCCTGGAGCGCGACGGTCTGGCCACGCGCCGGGCCTGCCCGACCGATCGCCGCGGCTCGTTCACCGTGATCACTCCGACCGGTCTGGCCCGGATGCACGAGGTGCTGCCCGGCCACCTGACGCTCATCGACGAGTGGTTCACGGGCCTGCTGGCCCCGGCCGAGCTCGACGCGGTGCTTGGCGGTCTGCGCAAGATCCGTGACGCGGTGCGCCCGGACGCGACCTCCGGTGTGCCTTCGATGCGTAGCGCGGCCTGACCTGCACCTGGACCGGCAGAACTACCGGCAGGTGTGCGGGCTTGTGGGCGTACACATCGGGAATGTCGGGTTTGTAAGTTCTTCCGGCGCATAGCCTCGCCAAGCACGGGCGAAGTTAGGTGGGTCGGCGTGACAACGCCCCCAGGGGGTCTTCGTCCGTGCCCCCAAAATTCGCGAGCTCGGCGTCCGCGAGCGGGGCCAGCAGGCGGTGCTCCCGCGGCAGCAGCCGGATCCGACCGCGCTCACGCAGGCCGGCCAGGTCCTCCAGCGCCCGGGAGCGGGTCGGCGGGTCGGCGCTCACGACCAGGCCGACAAGCGCCTCCAGTACATCGCGGATGTCGTCGCGGCCGGCCAGCAGGTTCGCCGCCGACTCGAACGCCTTCGCCGCCGCCGGCCGGGCGCCCCGGGCCAGGGCCAGGTAGCCGTTGATCAGCGCCACCGTGCCCGCACTGCCGGGCACCGCGGCCAGCTCGGCCAGCACCGCCGACGCCTCACCGGGCTGGCCGGTCTCGGCGAACGCCTGGCCGAGCGTGCCGAGCACCCGGACCCGGTGCGAGGGGTCACCGACCTCGGCGATGACCGTCGCGGCCCGGCGGGCCAGCGCGATGGCCGTGCCGAAGCGGCCGTCCAGGCGCGCGACCTCGGCCAGGTTGGCCTCCGTGAGCGCGCACAGCCGGGCGTCGCGGGCCTCGGCCGCCCGCCGCCCCGCGCCCTCCAGCCGCCGGGCCGCCATACCGAGGTCGCCGACGAGCACGTCGTGCCAGGCGAGGTTGTTCTGGGTGACCGCGATCTCCCGGCCCCGCCCGGTCCGCACGGCCAGCCCGAGCGCGGCCTCGTTGTGCCGGTGCGCCTCGTCGCTGCCGCCGAGCGCCTGCCAGATCCCGGCCAGGAGCGCCCGTGCGGTGAGCTCGCCGGTCACGTCGCCCCGCTCGACGAGCACCAGCAGCGCGGCCTCGGTTGCGCACAGCTCCTGGGCCCCGCGCCCGTGCGCCGTGGCCAGCATCGC
Organism: Dactylosporangium vinaceum; assembly: GCF_019904175.1. Taxonomy (GTDB): domain Bacteria; phylum Actinomycetota; class Actinomycetes; order Mycobacteriales; family Micromonosporaceae; genus Dactylosporangium; species Dactylosporangium vinaceum. The sequence continues at coordinate 46,879 of NZ_CP061913.1, forward strand.
CGCCCCGACCTGCGCCCAGGCCCGGATCGCAGGGTCGCAGGTCTGGGTGCGCCGGTCGTCGAGGAGCCGCCGCAGCAGCCGATACCCCTCCACGTCCCGCCCCCGCAGCCGGCACCACCGCGGAATGGCCCCGGCGATGCGCAGGGCGATCTCCGGCTCACGCACGGCGGTGTACCGCAGGGCCGTGCGAATGTCGCCGTTGAGGTAGTCGAGCCGCAGCGTGGCCGCCGCGCTGCCGGGCCCGGTGAGCTCGGCCGACACTCGGGTCGCGGTCCGCATGACGACCTCGGCGTGGCGCAGGCGGGCGGCCCGCAGCTCCCCGGCGTCCGCGCACCGCTCGGCGGCGAAGTCGAAGACCACGTCGAGCAGCCGAAACCGCATGTCACCCGGGCCGCGCACGCTTACCAGCCCCAGCCCGACCAGCCGGTCGAGCACCGCCTCGACGTCGTCGACCACGCCGTCGAGCAGCAGCTCGGCCAGTTCCACGGACCACTTCCCGCGAAACGTCGACAGCCGGCGCAGCGCGGCCTGCTCGTGCCCGGCGAGCAGCTGATAGCTGTCGGCCACGACATCGCGCAGCCGGCGCCCGGGCGGGTCCGTGGCGGCCAGGTCCAAGATCCGGTGCTGGTACCGCGAGAGCAGCTCGACCAGCTCGAGGACGCGCCCCCGGGCCGCGGCCAGCTCGATCGCCAGCGGCAGCCCGTCGAGCCGGCGGACCAGCTCGGCGATGGTCGGCAGCTCCTCGTCCCGCGCGGGCTCCCGGCGCACGGCCCGGAGCCGCTCCACGAACAGCGCCACGGCCGGCACGCGCCGGAGCGAGCCCGCGTCGAGCCGCCGCCCGGCGGGCACCTCGAGCGGCTGCACCTGCCAGTCGACGACTCCCGGCAGCTCTCCGGCGAGTGGGCGCCGGCTGGTGACGAGCATCCGCACGGCCGGCGCGCGCGCCCGCAGCCAGGTGATGGCCTCGATCGCGGCTCGTGGTGCCCGGTCGGCGCCGTCGACAACCAGCAGGACCGGCTCCTGGGTCTGGCTCAGCTCGTCGGCCCGGGCCACTCCGAAGACGGCGGCGACGGCGGAAAAAATGTCGGTCGTCTGCGAGATGTTCATGACGGTGACGGAGACGGCCGTCCATCCGGCCGCGACCGCCGAGTGCGCCACCGCGTGCGCGAGTGCGCTCTTGCCGACCCCGGCCATCCCGATCAACGCCACGACATCGCCCGCCGGCTGGGTCAACTGGGTGCTGTAGAGCGTCAGCAGCTCGGCGACGTCCGCGTCCCGGCCGATGAGCGGTGGCGTGGTGGGCAGCGGCAGGGCGGTGCGGGCGGTGCCGCTCGGCGCCGGCCGGGGCTCGGGCGGCGCCGGCTGCTCTCTTCGCAGCGCGCCGCGGCCGCGCACCATCCGCCCGGCCGTGTCCAGGTATCGCGTGTTGGCGGACCTGGGGTCGGGCAGGGCCGGGCGGTTCGCGGCCGAGTCGAGAAACGCCTCGCGGTCCGGGCCGGTCAGGCTGAGCGCGTCGGCCAGCAGGGACAGCGTGGTGCGCTGCGGGCGGGCGACCCGGCCCCGTTCGAGCTCCCGCAGTGTCCGCACGCCCAGGCCGGCCCGCGCGGCGAGCTCATCCTGCGTCAGTCCCCGGGCCAGGCGCCTGGCCCGCAACGCTCCGGCGAAACTCGCCCCGGCGTTGCGCGGATCATGATCCGCAACTGGAGACATGTTGTGGAAGGTTACTGAGACAAGCCCCAATACGACACCCGGGCGTCGGAACCACGACCGATGTCAATATCTCACCGGCCGGCCCGCGCCCGCGGCAGTGACCACCGCGGGGCCCACCAGTTCCAGCGGTCGAGCATCGCCATGAGGGCCGGCAGCAGCAGGCCGCGCACGACCGTCACGTCGATCAGGATCGCCACCGTCATCCCGACGCCGATCTCCTTGACCGCGACCAGGCCGCCCGCCGCGAACCCGAGGAAGACGATCCCGATGCATATCGCGGCCGCCGTCACCACCGGGCCCGACCGCGTGATGCCGAGCAGGACGGCGCGATCCGTCTCGGGCCGGATGTCGTACTCCTCCTTGATCCGCGCGAGCAGGAAGACCTCGTAGTCCATCGACAGGCCGAAGATGAACACGAACAGCAGCACCGGGGTCGTCAGGTCGAGGCCGCCCCACGAGTCGAAGAACAGGGGCACCTGGCCCCAGCCCCACTGGAACACCACGACGAGCACCCCGAGCGTCGCGGCCAGCGTCAGCAGGTTCATGAGCACGGCCTTGAGCGGGATCACCACCGAGCCCGTCAGCGCGAAGAGCAGCACGAACGACACGAGCAGCACGATCACCGCGGCCACCGGCAGACGGTCGGCGAGCGACGCGCGATAGTCGACCACCTCCGCCGCCGGACCCGTCACCCACTTCGGAAACGGCGTGCTCATCGCCCGCACGTGCCGCACGACGGCGTACCCGGTCGTATCACCGACGCCGCCCTTCGGTGTGAGATCGATGATCGTCCAGCCGGCCGGGACGTCGCTGCGCACTGACTGCCGCAGCACCGAGCCCTGCAGCTCGTTGCCGATCCGGTTCATGAGGTCACGGACGTCGGCGCGCTCCGGTCCGGCCTGGAGCAGCACCGAGACCGGCTGTGCCTCATTGTTGAGAAACTTCGATTCCTGGATGTCGTACGTCCGGCGAACCTCGTTCGACCGCGGCAGCGCACGGGCATCGGAGTTGGCCGGGTTGGCGCCGAGCAGCGGTGCGGCCAGCACCAGGAGCCCGAGTGTGGTCAGCAGCGCCACCCGGGTGGGCTCGCGCTGGGCCCGGGCGGCCAGGCGGGGCAGGAGCCGGTCGAGCGGTTTTGATTCGCGCTGCGGACCGATCGGGATCAGGGCGAGCAGGGCGGGTACCAGCGACAGGGCGACGAGCGTCGTCAACGCCACGACGGCCGCCCCGCCCAGTGCCACCGCGGCCAGCAGGGGCTCGGCGAACGCGGTGAGCCCGGCCAGCGTCAGCGTGACGGCCAGCCCCGAGATCGCCACCGCCCGCCCGGCCCGGCGCACCGCCACACCGGGGTCCTCGCGGTATCGAACGATGATCAGCAGCGAGTAGTCCACCGCGAGCCCGATGCCCAGCAGTGTGACGACGTTGAGGGAGTACTCGCTGACCTTCGTCACGTAGCTGAGGCCCAGCAGCACCAGCAGCGAACCGCTCACGCTCACGGCCGCGACGATCAGGGGCAGGAGCGCGGCGCGCAGGCCGCCGAAGAAGAAGTACAGCGCGACGAGCAGGACCGCGAACGCCACGCTCTCGCCGATGGCCAGATCGTGGACGGACTGGTCGGCGAACGCCCGCTCGGCCAGCTTCGTCCCGCCGACCTCGACGGTCGGCGCCTGGATCCGCTCGAGCCGGGCCCGGACGCGGTCCTCGAGCGCCTCCCGCGGGCCGTCCGGGAGGGCCGGGTCGAGCTCGACCCGCACGCTGACACTGCGGTTGTCGGCACCGATCTGTCCACCCTGGCCGGTGTAGAGGTCGTTTACCTCGCGGACGCCCGGCATGGCCCGGACCTCCTGGGCCGCGGTGCTGACACTCGCGACGAGCCCCGGGTCGTACGGCTCAAGCCCTTCGATGACCGCGAACACCAGCGCCCCGGTCGGCGCGACCTCGTCGATGTGCCGCTGCCCGACCGCCGACTCGCTGTCGGCCCGGTTGGTGCCGGTGGCGGCCAGCCGATCGAACAGCCCGCCGCCGAACACCGCGCCGGCGACCGTGACCGCCAGCCAGAACCCCACGACGACCCACCGGCCGCGTTTCCCGAACATCGCCGTATGCAAGCACGGCGGGGGTCGGGTGGATATCGGCCGTACGCGTTAGTCGGTGCTCTTGCCCCGGCCGCGTCCGCGCCCGCGGGGCGGCTTGGTCTCGTCGGGTGCGGGCTCGGTCGGCCAGAGCGGCGCGACGGCGGGGGTGACCTTGGCCGTGCCGGTGCCCGCCGGTTTGGTGTCGGCTTTGGCGGGTGCGGGCTCGTCGGGTTCGGTGTCCTCCGCGTAGGCGCGGTTGGCGGCGTCGGAGGTGTAGGTGCGGCCGGCGGGTTCGCTCTTGCCGTAGGCGCGGGACGGCGCGTAGGCGTCGGACTCGAGGTCGGTGGCCGAGTCGAGGTCGGTGGAGGTGACGGACGCGGCGCCGACGGCCACGGGCTCCTTGGCCCAGGAGTCGCTGGAGGTCGTGATCGGGGCGTCGTCGTCGGAGTCGCGGCGGCGGGTCTCGGCCTCGCCGGCGTCGGCGAGGGCGGCGGTCCATTCGGAGTAGTGGGCGGCGGAGCGGGCGTCGCGCTCGGCGGCGGCGGCCTTGCGGCTGGCGCGGGCTTCGGCGCGGGAGCCGCGGGGGCCGATGGAGGAGACGATGACGGAGCCGGCCAGGCCGGCGAGGACCGCGTAGGGGGCGATGACGAACGCGGAGAGGTGCTGGTCGTGCTCGCCGAGGGCGGGCATCGCCAGGAAGTAGGCGATGGCGACGAGCAGGGGGCCGGTGAGGCCGGAGACGGCGACGCCGACGCGGTGTTCGCCGCGGCGGGCGGCGGGCCAGGCGGCGAGGGCGCCGATGACGAGGGCGACAAGGATCATGAGCAGGGCGCCGGGCAGGTTGACCATGCCGTTGATCCAGGTGGCGTCGGTGAACTGCCAGGTGCCGAGCTGAGCCGCGGTGGTGGTGTCGCCGTTGGCGTGCACGACGTCGGCGACGGCGACGACGCCGAGGGTCCACAGCCAGGCGGCCGAGGCGATGATGTTGGCGGCGATGGCCCGGGCGGCGAGGGCGGCGATGGCCACGAGCAGGCCGACGATGAGCCCGGTGATGGCGTAGCCGCCGGCGGTGAAGTAGGGGGCGGCGTTGTCCGGGCGCGGGGTGCGCGACGGGATCGCGACAAGCGGCACGATGATCAGGGAGCCGACCGCGGCGGCGAGGGCGACGACGACCCGCCAGGCGATGATCAGGGCCTGGCCGGCGACGCTGTCCGGGCCGAATCGGCTGTCACTGTCCGGGACGCGGGCGCCGGCGCCGGCGAGGCGGTCGGCGCAGACGGCGCCGATGACTGTCGAGGTTGCGGCCAGCCAGGCGACCCAGGCGAGGCTGCTCACCCAGACGGTGGCGCTGTTGCCGGTCGGCTGCCAGGAGATGATCCCGAGTCCGTAGCCGAGCCCGAGCTGCGCGGCACCCGCGCCGGCCGCGACGCCGATCGCTGTGAATATTGAGGTCGCCCAGCTTCGTGCCGCCATGCCGGGCACTATAGGCCTCGGGGTCCACCCCGGCGAGTTGTTGTCGTGGGTACGTCATCCGCCGCGGGTGACGTGATCCCGCTGGTCACGATCATGTCGCGGCGAAGCACCGGATGAGTCGGGCAAAGTGGTGAACTGGAGGTATGGCGAACCGAGCCGACCAGCCCGACGACGAGTCCTCGACGCAGCCGTTCTGGCCGTTTCCCAGCGATGACGGGCCGGGCGCCGACCCGGACGCGACGCAGCTCCAGCACCCCACGGACGCCACCCAGGTCCAGCGCCCCACCGACGCCACGCAGGTGCAGCGGCCGGTCGACGCCACGCGGCAGGTTCGGCCGACCGCGCGGATCGTGGAGGACGGCGCCGAGCGGGAGCGGTGGTCGGCCCGGGCCGGGGTGCCCGCGCCCGGTGACCCGGCGGTGCGCCGGCCCGCACCGCAGGAGTGGGTGGAGGAGCCGGAGGAGGACCCGTATCAGGGTCGCAACTGGCTGACGCCGGTGGTCGTCGGCATCGTCGCGCTGGTGCTGATCGGGGCGCTGAGCGTCGGCCTGTACCTCATCTACCGCGCGACAGCCGACGGCCGCAACGCGCCGGGCGACCTGGAGTCGTCGGCTCCGGCCGCTGTCTCGTCCGCGCCGCCGGCCAGCAGTGCCGCGCCGCCGTCGTCCGCGCCGCCGTCCTCGGAGGCACCGCCGAGCGAGGGGCCCGAGCCCGTCGTGATCCCGCCGCTGCGGGGCAACACCCTGGCCGAGGCGACGGTGAAGCTGCAGGGGCTGGGGCTCAACGTGAAGGTCGAGCGGGTGCCCGACGACTCGCTGCCACCGGGTGAAGTGCTGTCCGCCCGGCCGGGCGAGGGCCAGACGGTCCTGCCCGGAGAGACAGTGACCCTGAGGGTGGCGGCCGCCGTTACTACCGCTCCATCGGTACCGCAGCCCAGCGCCTCGGCGAGCCGGAGCCGCTGACCGCGCAGACAGGGCCTCCGCCGTTCGCTGACGCGGCGGCGGAGGGGGCGATCCCGTCTTGCATCCGGGGATGGGGTCGGCGTCAGCCGACGGCGACCGGCGTTCCGGTTCGCATCGCCGCGGAGGCGCGTTGGTTGCGGGCGACGAAGCCCGGCTGTAGGCCCTGGAGCAGCACAAATATCGAACGGCGCTCGACGGCGTCGCCCGAGGCGTTGAGCTGGTATCCGTCGAGCCAGGCCCAGCCGTCGTAGGTCTGCCAGTCGTGAACGCGGATGACTCGGAACAGCATGGGCTGCGTGAACTGCACACTCGCGGTCTTCGTCACGCGCAGCACATCACCGGTCCTGGGTAACACCGTGGGACTCCCGTCTTTCCGTCGGCTTGGGGAAGCACGGTCACGGGAGCCCTTCGCGGGGGCCGGTCCGTAACCGCCGATCGGCTTCGATCGTTTGTCGCTGCGTCCACCTGAGGGCGGATTGCTCGCTCAAATGAACAATCCGTGACCCCAGCCACACGGACAGGTTGCCGCACAACGGTGATCAATGCAACTTGCAGGACGAAGTTTCCACCGCAGGTATGAGTCACAGAATGTTGTGCCCAGTCGCCTTGCGCGGCTTTACGATGTTGCGCTGATCTATACGTAAGTCATCTACGTAGATCTCGCGGCGTGGAGGTACGACAAACGTGGCAAGTCGACGAGGCAGCCCGACCCTCCGGCGCCGCCAACTGGGCATGGAGCTGCGGCGACTGCGTGAGGCCGCGCACGTCACCATCGATCAGGTTGCCGAGCGACTGGAATGCTCCGGCTCCAAGATCTCCCGCATCGAGACCGGGCAGACGGGCGTCACGCCGCGCGATGTCCGCGACATGTTGGACATTTACGGCGTAGATCCGGAATACGCCGATCAATTGCTCAAGATCGCTCGTGAGGCTCGACAGAAGGGCTGGTGGCAGCTGTACGGCGACGTGCTCACCAGTGCCTACGTGGGGCTCGAAGCAGCCGCCGACCACATCCGGTCGTACGAGGCGCTCGTCGTTCCCGGGCTGCTGCAGACCGAGGAGTACGCCCAGGCCATGATCCACGCCGCCCGGCCCGACATCGGCGCGAGCGATGTCGAAAAAAGGGTGCGTGTCCGAATGGGCCGCCAGTCGTTGCTCACTCAGGATGACCCGATCGACCTCTGGGTGGTGCTGGACGAGGCCGTCCTGCGGCGCCCGGTCGGTGGGAGGGCGGTCATGCGCCGCCAGCTGGAACACCTGAGTCTGGCGGCCAGCTGGCCCAACGTGACCCTGCAGGTCCTGCCCTTCTCCGCCGGCTCGCACGCCGGGATGGACGGGGCGTTCACGATTTTGCTGTATGACGAGTCTGCCGGGCAGAACTTCGTGTTCGCTTCGAACGCGGCCGGGGGACTCTTTCTCGAGAAGGACGACGAGCTGCAGCGCTACGGATTCATCTTTGACTACTTGCGCGCCAACGCACTCCGTCCGGACGAGTCAGTGTCATTGTTTGTGAAGCTGACAAAGGAGCCGTAGTGGAAATCGAAGCCAAGGGCTTCCACGTGAACCTCGACGGTGCCGCGTGGCGCAAGAGCACCCGCAGCGGACCGTACTCCGACAACTGCGTCGAGGTGGCGTTCGTCGGGGGCGCCGTGGCGCTGCGCGACTCGAAGGACAAGGCCGGCGCGGTGCTGCTGTTCACCCCCGAGGAGTGGCTGGCCTTCATCGGCGGGACCAAGGACGGTGAGTTCGACCTGGCGTGACGACACGCCGGTCATGACCATCCGGCCCGTTTCGCGGATTCGCCCGCGGAGCGGGCCGGTTCGTTTTACGGCCCAATCCCTCTCCGGGCGGGTGGTTCTGCGGTGCCGGTGCGCGTGGCAGTGCACGTCGAGGCGTGGCGTTCCACCAGCAACGTCGTTGTAGATATGAGTGCCGCGAATCGCACCGATTGCGACACTTCCCCCCGAGTGAGATAAGGCTTCCTACCGTGAACATTGGCCCCGAAAATTTCGGCAACGGATCGTCGAAGACCGACGACCGTTTCTCCGGGCAACTGGGTAGCTACCGTCCGGGCGGTCGCCGGGACGGCCTCGGCGACGGGCCGCTCGACGACCTGTCCCCGCGCAACGGCTCGCCGCTGGACCGGGCGTCGATGCCGCTGGACATGACGCCGCCCAAGCTCCCCGAGTCCTCGCTCGTCGCGGACCTGGGCCCGCTCACCGGGGGCTCGCTGAGCTCCGGCTCGTTGGGCTCCAACGCGCTCGACGGCCCGCTGACCGAGCCGATGTTCGGCCGCGACTCCTGGCTGGACACCCCGAGCGGCGCTTCGATGGCCGATCACCCGCTGCTGCGCGGCCTGCTCATGGAGCTGCCGCCGAAGGGCACGATGCCGCAGCAGGAGTGGCTGGACCGCTGGTTCGAGGCCGCCCGCAGCATCCTCGAACTGATCTACTCGCAGGAGTCCCGGCAGCTCAAGTAGGCCGTCACCGCTCCTCGCACCCCCGTCTGTCTATCGACAGGTCGATCCGCACCCTGTAGAAACAGGGAGGACTCGACCTGGGGAGGTCGGACGGGCTCCGGGTGCGCGGACGTGTCTCCGGAGCCCGTCATGCAACCGGCAAAGAAGCCGGCGAAGCAGCTCAAGACGACCGCGCGGCGGCCGATCCTTGTTGGTGAGCAAGATCAGGAATATCGGCCGAATGTCCGATTGGTCGCGCCACCTTCGGGCAGGGGGCGTGTCGCAAAGTTGATGGTCGATCTTGAAATGTCCGCTTAGCTTGGGTCGGGGTTCGCCGGTGTAACGGGCAGCAAGGGAGAGTGACGTGACCGATCTGATCTTCGCCTGCGTCAGCGGGTTCGGCCTGCTGGCCCTGAGTGTCGGCGCTTTCGGCGTTCTGGACGCCTACCACAAGCGCGGCGTCGGCGAGAGGCGGGTCGACTGGCTGGTCGCCCTGTACGCACTGGGCGTGACGGCGAACATCGTCGCGTACGTAATGCTCGACCGCTGGTACATCGCGGCACCGCTGGCCCTCATGCTCTGGCCGGCCGAGCAGGCGTTCGAGAAGCGCGGCACCTTCAAGCGCCGCGGCGCCAAGGTCGACGCCATCACCGGCCGCTGACCGTCTTCACACCGGCCGCCGAGGCGGTCTGACGTCCCATCAGGCGGACAAATCACCTGATGTGAGATATCCAACGCGAATGGGCGCCTCACGGGGCGCCCATCGGCATCTCCGGCCCGGCACCTACACCGCGAAGTGCTGCAGCGGCTCCGTGGCTGGCGGCGGGGGAGCGGCGCGCCACAGGCGGGTCTTCTGGGCGCCCAGGCGGGCCAGGTAGTTCGGGTTCAGCAGGATGTAGCGGCGCCACAGGCGTTTCGGCTCCAGGCCCAGGCGCCACAGCCACTCCAGGGCGTAGCGCTGCATCCACGGAGGCGGGTTCTTGAGGCCACCCGCGTGGTAGTCGAACGCCGCGCCCACGGCCAGCATCGGGGCGTCCACCAGGTGCTTCATCGCGTAGACGAACACCTCCTGGCGCGGGCAGCCCAGGCCCACCATCACGACCCGGGCACCGGAGGACCTGATGCGGGCGGCGATCTCCTCCGGCTCGCCGTCACGGGCCGGGCGAAACTTCGAAGGCTCCATACCGGCGATCTTCAGGTCGCCGAAGCGCTCGTGGAGCTTGGCCGCCAGCCGGTCGAGGGTTTCCTGGGTCGAGCCGTAGAAGTACACCGGCAGGCCCTCCGCGGCGGAGGCGGCCAGGACCTTGAGGGTCAGGTCGGGGCCGTAGACGCGGTCGGCCAGCTGGGCGTGGTGCAGCAGGTTGAGGGCCCAGCGGACCGGCTGCCCGTCCGGCGTGACGAGGTCGAACGAGTTGAGGCGGGCCCCGTGCGCCTTGTCCTGGACGCCTGTCATCACCCCGTGCACCGCCAGCGCGGTGACCGCCAGGGAGCGCTGCTCGCGGGCGGCTTGCATGACCTTGTCGACGGCGCTGTCGTAGTCGACCGCGCTGACCTCGACCCCGAGGACGTTCTGCTTGCCCTGATCGATCACGTCAGGCTGCCGGCGTCCACTTGCCGACGTTCGCCTCGTAGATCTCCTGGCAGATCATGGGCACGTCGTAGACCTGCTTCCACTCCGGGTAGTCGAGCTGGAAGCGCTCGTTGGAGCCGATCCACCAGATGTGGTCGCCGACCCGGTTGGCCTCGTGGTATTCGGTGACCATCTCGTTGCCGGTGATCTGCTCGGCGAGCTTGAAGACCTCGAGGTGCGAGGTGTTGGAGTGCCGGCCGCCGCCGAGGTTGTAGACCGCGGCCGAGCGGGGGTTGCGGAAGAACGCCTCGAAGGCGGCGACGACGTCGTGCGAGTGGATCGCGTCGCGGACCATCTTGCCCTTGTAGCCGAAGATCTTGTAGGTGCGGCGCTCCATGTTGCAGCGCATGACGTAGCCGAGGAAGCCGTGCAGCTCGGTGGCCGAGTGGGCGGGGCCGGTGAGGGTGCCGCCGCGGAAGCAGGCCGTCTTCATGTCGAAGTAGCGGCCGTACTCCTGGACCATGACGTCGGCCGCGACCTTCGACGCCCCGAAGACGGAGTGGAGGCACGCGTCGATCGACATGTCCTCCTTGATCCCGTTCTCGTAGGCGTGGCCGGCCTGGATCTCCCAGCGGGTCTCGAGCTCGTCGTAGGGCAGCGAGTTGGGCCGGTCGCCGTACACCTTGTTGGTGGAGCAGTGGATGAACGGCGCCTCGATGCAGTGCTCGCGGACGTTCTGGAGCAGGTTGAGGGTGCCGCCGGCGTTCACGTCGAAGTCGGTGAACGGGTCGCGGACCGCCCAGTCGTGGGAGGGCTGGGCCGCGGTGTGGATGACGACGGAGATGTCCTTGCCGTACCGCTTGAAGATGGAGGCGAGGGTGTCCCGGTCGCGGATGTCGACGTCGTGGTGGGTGTAGCTCTCGCCGAGGTCACTCGTCAGACGGACAACGTTCCAGGCCGTTGACGCTTCGGCGCCGAAGAACCGGGCCCGCATGTCGTTGTCGATCCCGACGACGTCCAGTCCGAGCGAGGCGAAGTGCCGAACCGCCTCGGACCCGATGAGCCCAGCTGACCCAGTTACCAGTGCAACACTCACGGAACGGCAGCATACCCGCGCCCGAGCGACGCCCGACCACAGGCGCGAGGAGTCAACAACCCGACGAAACCCAAACCCCGCAAGACCACCCAGTCAGGCACGCCAAGCCCAGCACAGCAGCAGCCCAGCGCCGACTGAGCCCAGCGCTGACAACCCCCGTTCAGGGCACGTCCTCCAGGCCCAGCGCCGACGATCCGCAACTGAGGAGTGCGATGGGGGGTGCGGGTGGCTACGCCCCCGCCGGGGAGCGAGCGCCTGCGCGAGCGCGGGAAATACCACCGCTACCGGGCGAAATGGTGACGGGGTCACCATGAGCATGGTGACCCCGTAGTGGTGGGGAAGGGGGGAGTTGAACCCCCACGCCCTTTCGGGCACACGGACCTGAACCGTGCGCGTCTGCCATTCCGCCACTTCCCCTGGCACCGTGAGAACTATAAGAGCTGTTCCCTCGGTCGGCGCGCTCAGAGCATAACCTCACTCCCACTCGGCAGAATCACCGGGTAGGCACTAGGCTTCCCTGGGCGCCACGGAAGAGTAGCACGGGCCGACCGGTCAGCTTGCATACGGGCGTGCGACGTCCGGATACCATCATGACCTCGGAACCCGAGGAGGAACCGGTGAGTGTGCTGCAGCGCTTCGAGAAGCGCCTAGAGGGCCTGGTCGAGGGGGCCTTCGCCAAGGTCTTCAAGGGGGTCGTCCACCCAGTGGAGATCCTCAACGCCATGCAACGGGAGGCGGAAGCCCACAAGGCGATTCTGGCCGGCGGGCGCACGCTCGTGCCGAATCGCTACGTGATCGACCTGTCTCCCTATGACCACAGCCGGCTGGCGCCGTATGCCGCCGCGCTCGCCCAGGAGCTGGCCCAGTCGCAGGCCGAATTCATCGGCGAGCAGGGCTGGACGGTCTACGGAGACGTCATCGTCGAGATCGAGCGCGGCGACGGGCTCGACACCGGCATGTTCCGGGTGACCGCCGAGGTCTACACGGGTGCCGACGTGGCGCCGCCGCCCGCGCCGGACCCGTATGGCGGCTACAACCAGCAGCAGGCCGGTGGCTACGGCCCGCCGCCCGGTGGGCCCGGTGGGCCGGCGCGCAACGTCCGACTGGTGTCCGGCGACGGGCGAAGCTACCCTCTGTCGATCGGCTCGACCGTGATCGGCCGAGGCGACCAGGCCAACATGCGGCTCCCCGACGTCGGGATCTCGCGCCGCCACGCGCGGCTCGACTTCGACGGGGCGCAGGTCGTGCTGACCGACCTCGGTTCCACGAACGGCACGATGGTCAACGGTCAACGCGTCTCCGCGGTCGCGTTGAACCCGGGTGACATGATCCAGCTCGGCACGACCACGCTGACCTACCGCGTGGATGGATGACCGTACTTCAAGTAGGCGGAATCTGAATGAGCGCGTCGTAGATGGAATTCGTCATCACGGTCGCCCGATACGGGCTGCTCGTGCTGCTGTGGATCTTCGTATTCACGGTGGTTGGAGTGATCCGCCGGGACCTGTTTGCAGGCTCACGTTCGAGCCGGATCGTCGCTGCACCCCGGGGGGTTGGTGCGGCGACGGCTCCTGGCCGTCCGGCGAAGGTCAAGCGGGGCAAGACGGCCAACCAGCTCTTCGTCACCGCCGGCTCGCTGGCGGGCACCCGAATCACCCTGGGTGAGGCTCCGATCACGATCGGGCGGGCCGAAGACTCGACGCTGGTGATCACGGACGACTACGCCTCGTCAAAGCACGCCCGGCTCGTTCCTCGCGCCGGCCAGTGGTACCTCGAGGACCTGGGCTCCACCAACGGGACCTACCTCGACAAGACCAAGGTCGGCGCGCCTACCCCCGTCCCCCTCGGCGTGCCGATTCGCATCGGCCGCACTTCTCTCGAGTTACGGCCATGACCCTCACCTTGCGCTATGCGGCCCGCAGCGACCGCGGTCTGATTCGGAGCGGTAACCAGGACTCCGTCTACGCCGGACCGCGGCTGCTGGCCGTGGCCGACGGCATGGGCGGTATGGCCGCCGGTGACGTCGCCAGCAACATCGTCATCGCCACCATGGCGCCGCTCGACGAGGACGTCGCAGGCAACGCCATGATCGACACCCTCCGGGGTGCTGTCGATCTGGCGAACCAGCAGATCCGCGACGCGGTCGAGGAGAACCCGGCAATGGAGGGCATGGGGACGACCCTGACCGCCATGCTGTTCTCCGGCTCGAAGATGGGCATGGTGCACATCGGCGACTCTCGCGCATACCTCGTGCGCGACGGGGAGTTCGCCCAGGTCACCAAGGACGACACATACGTCCAGATGCTCGTCGACGAGGGCCGCATCAGCCTCGAGGAAGCCAACAGCCACCCGCAGCGCTCACTGCTGACCCGGGCGCTCGACGGCCGCGACGCCGACCCCGAGTATTCGGTGCGCCAGGTGAAGCCGGGCGACCGCTACCTCCTGTGCAGCGACGGGCTCTCCGGCGTCGTGAGTGCGGAGACCATCGCGTCGACGCTGCGGGAGTACGTCGACCCCAACCAGTGCGCGGCCCGGCTCATCGAGCTGGCCCTGCGCGGCGGCGGGCCCGACAACATCACGGTGATCGTCGCCGACATCACCGACGAGGACATCGTCGAGGCGCGGCCGATCGTCGGCGGTGCCGCGGCCCAGGACCGGGGCATGGCGACGTCGGCCGACCAGTCGATGTCCTCCGCCCGCGGGGCCGCCCTGGCCGCGCCGCGCCCGCCGGTGCCCGAGGACGAGGCCCCGGCCCGCGCCGAGTCGCGCGACGACGAGGAGGGCCGGCGGCGCTCGCGCCACCCGGTGCGCACCACGATCCTCCTGGTGGTCCTGCTCGGCCTGCTCGGCGGCGCGCTCTGGTACGGCTGGTCCTACACCCAGTCGCGCTACTTCGTCGGTGTCACGGACGCCGGCCGGATCGCGATCTTCAAGGGCTCTCCCGGCAACATCGCCTGGCTGAAGCTGGGCGAGGTCTACATGGAGAGCCCGACGCTGACCATCGACGACCTGACCCCGGCCGCGCAGAGCACCGTGCGTCAGGGCATCACCGTCGACACCCTGCAGCAGGCCCAGGACAAGCTCACCCAGCTCGAGAACCCGGACAACCCGGCGCGCAAACAGGCCTGCCCGACGTCGCAACCTTCGGGCTCCCCCTCGGCGTCTCTCACCGTGTCGGCCTCGATAGACCCCACCGCCACTGCGACCACGCCACCGGTCGGGGACCCCGCCATCCCGCCTTCGCCCACCTCCGAGCCGGCGTCCACCGCGACCCCGACCCCGACCTCCGGCACCAGCTGCTGACGTGTTGAGGCGAAAAGGAAGCCGATCGTGACCGCCACCGCCATACCGGCTCCGCCCGCGGGCGGAGGGGGCGCTTCGGCGCCCGCCCGCATGCCCACGCGGCGCAACGTCGAGCTGGGCCTCCTGCTCTTCGTGATCGCCATCCTCACCATCTACGCGGCGGTCGTGGAGGGCAACGCGGTAGGCGAGGTCACCGGCGACTTCTGGGTCCAGCCGGCGATGATCGCGATCCTGTTCGGCGCGGCCCACCTGGCGATCCGGTTCCTCGCGCCGTACGCCGATCCGGTGATCCTGCCGGCGGTCGCGCTCATCAACGGCATCGGCGTCGGCTTCCTGCGCCGCCTCGACTACACGAGCCCGAAGCTGACCCCGGCCGCCCGGGCCGAGCTGAGCGTCTTCGGTGGCAACGGTTTCCAGCAGCTCGGCTGGACCGCCGTGGCGCTCGTCGGCGCGGTAGCGCTGCTGTTCATCGTGCGGGACCACCGATCGCTGTCGCGATACCCGTACGTGTTCGGCCTGGCCGGCATCGTGCTCGTGCTCATCCCGGCCGTGCTGCCGGCGCAATACTCGGCGATCCACGGTGCGAAGCTCTGGATCAAGTTCGCGGGCTTCACGATCCAGCCGGGCGAGTTCGCCAAGATCTTCCTGCTGGTCTTCTTCGCCGTCTACCTGGTCCGCAAGCGTGAGGTGCTCGGCCTGGCCGGCCCTCGCTTCCTCGGGCTGGAGTTCCCGCGCCCGCGCGACCTCGGGCCCGTCGTGGCCGTCTGGCTCATGTCGCTGATGGTCCTCGTGTTCGAGAAGGACCTCGGCACCTCGCTGATGTACTTCGGCCTCTTCGTCGTCACCCTCTACGTCGCCACCGAGCGGTCGAGCTGGCTGATCATCGGCCTCACGCTCTTCCTCGGCGGCGTGTTCCTCGCGTACTTCCTCGGCAAGGCGATCGGCGGGCCGTTCCTCAACTTCTCCGAGCGGGCGACCACCTGGCTCGACCCGTTCGGCGACGCCGACGACAAGGGCTACCAGCTGGTCCAGTCGCTGTTCGGGCTCGGCACCGGCGGCCTGACCGGCACCGGCCCGGGCGCCGGGCAGCCGACGAAGGTGCCCGAGGTCTGGACCGACTTCATCTTCTCCGGCCTCGGTGAGGAGATCGGGCTCTTCGGGCTGACCGCGCTGCTGGTGACCTACCTGCTGCTCGTTGAGCGGGGCCTGCGCAGCGCGATAAACGTCCGGGACCTCTTCGGCAAGGTGTTCGCCGGTGGCCTGTCGTTCACGCTCGGGTTGCAGGTGTTCGTCATTGTGGGTGGCATCAGCCAGCTCATCCCGCTGACCGGGCAGACCACGCCGTTCCTCTCGGCGGGTGGCTCGTCGCTGGTGGCCAACTGGCTGCTGATCGGCCTGTTGCTGCGCATCTCCGACGCCGCGCGCCGGCCGGCCGTCGGTACGCCGTCGACCGGGGGCAGCGGACCCGGCGGGGGCGGCGGCGCGCCGGTCCAGATCAAAGAGATGCCCACGGAGGTCGTGCGATGAACGCCCCGCTGCGCCGGGTCGGGGTTGCGGTCATGGTGCTGTTCGCCCTGCTGTTCCTGAACCTGAACTACCGCCAGGTGGTCAAGGCCGACGACTACCGCACCAACCCGCGCAACAACCGGGTGCAGGCCACCGAATACGAGCGGCCGCGCGGCAAGATCGTCGACAACAAGGGCAACGTGCTGGCCGACGCCCAGTCGACAGGCGACTCGCTGAAGTACCTGCGGACATACCCCGGGGGCCCGCAGTACGGCCCCGTGCTGGGCTACAAGCCGGTCAACCTGGCCTCCACCAAGCTCGAAAAACTGAACAACGACTTCCTCATCGGTACCTCCGACAAGCAGGCCGCTGACCGGATCGCCGGAATGTTCACGGGCAAGGAGCCGGCCGGCGGCAATGTGCTGCTGACGCTCTCCAAGGCCACCCAGGACGCCGCGTACAAGGAGCTCGGGAACAACAAGCTCGGCATCAAGAAGGGCGCGGCGATCGCGCTCGACCCGTCCACCGGCCAGATCCTGGCCGAGGTCTCGATGCCCAGCTACGACCCCAACCTGCTGAGCACGCACGACACCAAAGCGGCGCTGGCGAACTACAACACGCTGGACAAGGACCCCAACAAGCCGCTGCTCAACCGGGCGACCTCCGAGGTGTACCCGCCCGGCTCGACCTTCAAGATCATTACTTCGGCCGCGGCCATGACCGCCGACTCCTCCCTCACGCCGGACTCGAGCGTGCAGGGCGGCGAGTTCTACCAGCCGCCGGAGACCTCCTCGTTCCGCATCAAGAACTCGCACGAGGGCATCTGCCCGGACAGCATCACGCTGAAGCAGGCCCTGACCGTCTCCTGCAACACGGTCTTCGCCCGCATCGGCGTCGAGAAGGTGGGCGCCGACAAGCTCAAGTCGATGGCCCAGGCGTTCGGGTTCGAGCAGGAGCCCCGCCTGATCGAAGATCAGGAGCGCAACTACTGCGGCATCGTGGCCAGCCACACCGGCTCGATGACCGCCGGCACCGACAACCGCGTCGACCCGCCCGCCGTCGCTCAGTCGAGCATCGGACAGCGCGAGGTGAAGATGTCCCCGCTGCAAGGGGCCATGATTGCGGCGACGGTTGCCAACGGTGGAAAGCAGATGCGCCCCTACATTGTCGACCGTCTGCAGAACTCCGACCTGTCGATCGCCGACCACACCGAGCCCAAGCTGCTGCGCACGCCGATCAGTGACGGCGTCGCACAAGAGCTGCAGACCATGATGTTCAGCGTCGTGACGTCGAACGACGGCACCGGCCGCAGCGCTCGCATCTCGGGCTTGGACGTGGGTGGCAAGACCGGCACGGCGGAGAACGGCGAGGAGTCCGAGGACCACGGCTGGTTCATCGGCTTCGCGCTCAAGGACGGCAAGCCGATCGTCTCGGTCGCGGTCTTCCTCGAGAACGCTGGCAAGGGTGGCAGCGGCGAGGCGGCTCGGATTGCCGGCCTGATCATGAAGGCATACGCGGACGAAAAGGGCATTCGATAATGAGGTGCGCGACATGTTGAGCGCCGGCACCACCCTCGGCGGTCGCTACCGCCTGGACGAGCGCATCGCCGGCGGCGGTATGGGTGACGTGTGGCGGGGCACCGACGAGGTGCTCGGCCGCACGGTCGCGATCAAGGTGCTGCTCTCGGCCCTGATGGAGGAGCCCGGCTTCGCCGAGCGCTTCCGCGGCGAGGCCCGCACCATGGCCACCATCAACCACCCCGGTGTGGTCGACATCTACGACTACGGCAGCGAGAACGGCACCGCGTTCCTGATCATGGAGTACGTGGAGGGCGACGCGCTCTCCCGCACCCTGTCCCGGGTCGGCCGGCTCACCCCGGCCCGCGCGATGGCACTCATCGCGCAGGCCGCGGACGCGCTGCACGCCGCCCACGAGAAGGGCGTCATCCACCGCGACGTCAAGCCGGGCAACCTGCTCGTGCGCCCCAACGGCACGCTTGTGCTCACCGACTTCGGCATCGCCCGCTCCGCCGCCGTCGCCCAGCTCACCGCGGCCGGCTCGGTGCTCGGCACCGCCTCCTACATCTCCCCGGAGCAGGCGTCCGGCGCCCAGGCCACCCCGCTGTCCGACGTGTATGCGCTCGGCGTCGTGGCCTACCAGTGCCTGTCCGGCGCGCGGCCGTTCGAGGGCGACAACCCGCTCGAGATCGCGATGCGCCACGTCCGCGACATGCCGCCGCCGCTGCCGGCCGACATCCCGCCGCCGATCGCCCAGCTCGTCGAGCGGGCCATGGCCAAGGACCCGGCCGCCCGCTGGCCCAGCGCTGCGGCGATGGCCCAGGCCGCCCGGCGCGTCTCCGGCCAGATGTCCGGCGGCACGGCCACCGGCCCGGCGGTCCCGCCGATGGGTGCCCCCATGGGCCCTCCCGGCTCGCCGACCGGGCGCAACCCCGTCTCCGGCGGCCCGGTCTCGGCCTCGCCCGTCTCGCCCGGCTACGGCAACCAGCCGATGTCCGGCTCGCCGATGTCCGGCCCGCCCATCTCGGGCGCGGGCGGCACCCGGATCATGCCGGGCGCCGTGCCCGGTGCGGCCGGCGGCGCGGCCGCGGGCCTCGGCGGCCACCAGGCGCGCGGCGCGGCCGGCGTGCCCCCGCCGCCGTCCAACGACACCGCGACCTACCTGGGCCCCACCGGCGGCTATCAGCCGGAGCCCCAGATGTCCCGCTCCGGCCCGGGTGGCGGCGGCAGCGGCGGCAAGCGGAACAACAATCTGGTCCTCGTCGGGATCGCCGCCGTCGTCCTGTTGGTGCTCGTCGGCATCGGCGGCATCTACCTGGCGACGAAGGGCAAGGACGACACGCCGAGCACCGTCGGCGGCAACCCGACGTCGGCCGCGCCCTCGGTGGCCCCGACCACCGCCAAGGCCACGGGCAAGCCGGTAAACGTGCCGTGCAAGCCGGGCCTGGGCACCAACGGCGACATCTTCAAGCGCGAACTCGAGCGCAAGGGGCTGACGGTCAACCTCGTGCCGCTGCCGACCAAGGGCGCCTTCCCGAACGCGGTCGTCAAGGTCGAGCCGTGCGGTGAGACCGTCCCGCCGGGCAGCACGATCACCGTGTCGGTCAACCAGGGGCAGATCGACGACGAGCCGGCGCCGACCACCGCCGCGCCGACGACGGGTGCCCCGGCGTCCTCGGCTGCGCCGAAGCCGAGCGTGACCTGCGAGCCGCCGAAGATCATCGTCAATGGGCAGTGCCTCGGAGCGTGACGGGCGATACGCCGGAGCGAGCTGGAATGTGTTCGCGTCGCAAGACGTGGCAAGGTAGATAGTCGATGACCGAAGGACGACACGACATGACCGCCCAGCCACGCCTCCTCGGCGGCCGTTACCAGGTCGGGGAGTTGCTCGGCTATGGCGGCATGGCCGAGGTCCATCGGGGTCGTGACCTGCGGCTCGGCCGTGACGTTGCGATCAAGACGCTGCGGACCGACCTGGCTCGGGACGCCACATTCCAGCTCCGGTTCCGCCGGGAGGCGCAGAACGCCGCCTCCCTCAACCACCCCGCGATCGTCGCCGTCTACGACACCGGCGAGGAGCGGGGCCCGGCGGGCGAGGAGCTGCCGTACATCGTCATGGAGTTCGTCAACGGCCGCACCCTCAAAGAGGTGCTCGCGGCCGAGGGACGGCTCACGCCGCGCCGGGCGCTGGAGATCACCGCCGACATCTGCGCCGCACTGGAGTTCAGCCACCGGCACGGGATCATCCACCGGGACATCAAGCCGGGCAACGTGATGCTCACCCAGACCGGCCAGGTCAAGGTGATGGACTTCGGCATCGCCCGGGCCCTGGCCAGCGGGGCCACCACGATGACGCAGACCTCGGCGGTCATCGGCACGGCGCAGTACCTGTCGCCGGAGCAGGCCCGCGGCGAGCCGGTCGACGCCCGCAGCGACGTGTATGCGTCCGGCTGCGTGCTCTTCGAGCTGCTCTGCGGCCACCCGCCGTTCGTCGGTGACAACCCGGTGTCGGTGGCCTACCAGCACGTGCGGGAGGACCCGCGGCCGCCGAGCTCCAGCAACCGCGACGTCACGCCCGAGATCGACGCTGTGGTGCTCAAGGCGCTGGCCAAGAACCCGCTCAACCGCTACCAGTCGGCCGGCGAGATGCGCGCCGACGTCATGCGCGCCGCGGCCGGCCGGCCGGTCTCGGCGCCGCCGGTGATGACCGAGGACGAGATGGCCGCGGTCATGGCTCAGCAGCAGACCACCGCCTACCGCCCGCCGCCCGCCTCGCGCCAGCCGGCCCGGGCCAACCAGCGGCAGAAGAAGAGCTCCACCGGGATCATCGTGCTGATCACGGTGCTGAGCCTGTTCGCGGTGGCGGCGCTGTCCATCGGGCTGTACCTGGCCAACCAGGAGCCCCCGGTGCGGGTGCCGTCGCTGACCGGGCGCACCCAGAACGAGGCGGACAACACGCTGCGCCAGTTCGGCCTGACCGGCGACCCGCGGCAGGGCACCTCGGAAAACTGCCAGGTCGGCGTGGTCATCCAGCAGAACCCGACGCCCGGGGTCGAGGTCAAGAAGGGCTCGCAGGTCGACTACGAGCTCTGTGGCGCGCCCCAGCTCGTCGCCGTGCCGCCGCTGACCAACCTGAACAAGAACGACGCTGTCTCGCAGCTGCAGAAGCTCGGCCTCAACCCGGTGGTGCAGGAGAAGGACGGCACCGAGAACAAGGACTCCGTGCAGTCGACCGACCCGCCGGCCAACACCCAGGTCAAGCCGGCGTCGAACGTCACCGTCTACGTGTCCAAGTTCAACCAGGCCACCATGCCGGCGGTGGCCGACAAGAGCTTCGCCGAAGCCCAGGGGCTGCTCCAGGCGCTCGGCTTCACGAACATCAGCCAGCAGGCGGTGACCGTCACCGACGACGCGAAGGTCGGCCTGGTGGTCAGCTCAAAGCAGGTGGTCGGCAAGGTGTACTACAAGACCGAGAAGATCGTGCTGAACGTCGGGCAGCAGGACACGACGCCGTCGAACCAGCCCTCGGTCAACCCGAGCAAGAGCGCCGGCACCGGCGGCTGACGCTACTTTCCGTCGTCATATCCGTGCCCTGTGGATAACTCGGCAGTTATCCACAGGGTTGTGCACAAGCGTTTTAGGTAATGAAGCCGCTTTACGGGGCTTTTGGCGGTTTAGACCGTTTTTACCGCGGACGTCAAAGGGAGGCGCTCCGGCGCCGACCGGCGCTCGCGGGAGGAGCGGTCGCGCCCACCGCGGACCCGAGTCAGCCGCTTTTCGGCACTTTGCGGTTCGTTACGCAAAGGCGGCGATTCGCCGGGCCTCTACTTCGGCGACAAGCTCGGGCGCGCGCTCCAGGGCATCGCTCTGGCCACACACGGCGAGCCAGTTGGCAAGCATCTGGTGGCCGCCCTGCGTCAGCACCGACTCCGGGTGGAACTGGACACCCTCGATGGCCAGCTCGCGGTGGCGCATCGCCATCACGACGCCCGACTCCGTGGTGCGGCCGGTGACCTCGATCTCCGGCGGGAGGGTCGCCTCGATGACGGCGAGGGAGTGGTACCGCGTCGCGATGAACGGGTCCGGCAGCCCGGCGAGCACGCCCCGGCCCTCGTGGGTCACCAGCGACGTCTTGCCGTGCAGCAGCTCCGGCGCGCGCGTCACGGTCGCCCCGAAGACGGCGCCGAACGCCTGGTGGCCGAGGCACACGCCGAACATGGGCAGCTTCCCGGCGTAGCGCTCGATGACCGCCATGCAGATTCCGGCCCGCTCGGGGGTGCCCGGGCCCGGGGAGAGCAGCACGCCCGCGGGCGCGATGCGGCCGACCTCGTCGACGCTTATCTCGTCGTTGCGCCGCACGTCGCACTCCACGCCGAGCTGGCCCAGGTACTGCACGAGGTTGAAGACGAACGAGTCGTAATTGTCGATCACGAGTACGCGCACCGACACAGGCTACCCGGGGCCGCTAAAGCCGGACCAGCATCAACTCGGCAGGACCGCCGGCGGTTTGGTGCCGGTCGGGACGCTCGTGGCGGCCGGAGGCTTGGACGGAGCGGTCGACGGGCCCGGGCTCTCGACGGTGATGTCGGCACCTGGGTCGTTGGTCTCCACCTGCACGTCGTCGAACGGCAGGATCGGCTCGACGGCGGGGAAGACCTGATACCAGAGCAGGGCGCCGACGCCGAGGACGAGCACGCCGGAGACGAGGGCCTTGAGCTGCCACTGCTTGAACGGAATGCGCTGCCAGATCCACGAGTACACGCGCTCAGCCCTTCAGCTCGGCGGGGTCGCCGTCGGTGACGGGCTGCTGGCGGGTCATCTCGGCGTGCACGACGAGCCGCTGGTAGTTGTTGAACTTCGGGTTGCAGGTGGTCATGGTCAGCATGGCCTTGGTCGGCTGCTCGCCCGGCTTGTCCGGCACGGGCGCCACGACCTGCACGGCGGTGGGCAGCACGATCTCGTGACCGGTGACGCTGTAGACGTACCAGGTGTCGGCGGTCTTGATGACCACCGAGTCGCCGGCCTTGAGCTGATCGAGGTCCCACCAGATGGCGGGCGTGCGGTGCCCGGCCATCGAGAAGTTGCCGATCTGGCCCGGCAGCGCCGTGTCGGGGTAGTGGCCCGGGGCGTAGCGGATGTCGGCCGGCGTCACGCCCTGCACGACAGCCCACTTCTTGTTCAGCCGCGGGATGTGGACGGAGGCGATGACGTCGCCGTTGGCCGGCTTGACCACGGCCGGTGAGACGCCGGCGCTCGGCCCGACGGTGGGCTGGGCCCACTGCTGCTCGAGCTGGCGGTTGAGCTCGTCCTGGTGGGCGTCGACGATCGCCGACTTGCCCCAGACCTCGTAGCCCGCGAACAGCAGCACGATCAGGCCGAAGGTGATGAGCACCTCGCCCGTGCCGCGGCTGATCGCGCGCGCGACCGAGCCGAACGAGGTTCTCGTGTATTCGGAGTACACGCTCCGGTACCCTTCCTCGGTGCGGACCGGGCGCAGCGGTACCACGGTGACGCCTTTCGGCGCCCCGGGTACGGCCGGCTGGTCCTCGTCCTCGGGGGTGGGAGTCGGAGTCGGTGCTGGGGTCGTCGGCGGTGGAAGTTTCGCGGGTACTTCCGCGGTGGGGTCGGCCGCGGCGTCGCCGATTTTCGGAATATAGGCGGTCGCGTCGGAAATTTTCGGGATTACCGCCGTCGCGTCGTCCTTCGGGGGCAGCTTCGGGATGACGGTGGTCGCGATGTCGTCCTGATCGAGAGCCCGATGGCGGGGCGCGTGGTCCATCGTTCAGGACCCGGCCCGGGCGGCGCGCAGCGCGGTCGAGCCGTTGTAGGCCGGCGCGTGGATGTCGGCCTGGGTCTTGACCGCGTAGCCGAGCCCGAAGGAATCGGCGGCCTCGCTGAACAACCGGACCCCCTCGGAGGCGTTGAGTGCGCGCTGCATGGCTGCCTGGTCACCGATGGCGGCGATCTCGAACGGCGGCGAGTACACCTGACCATCGAGCAGCAGCGTGTTACCCACGCAGCGTACCGCGCTCGTCGAGATCACCCGGACACCCATCAGCGTCATCGCCTCGGCCCCGCCGGCCCACAGCGCGTTGACCACCGCCTGCACGTCCTGCTGGTGGACGACCAGGTCGTCGGGCGTGGCGCCGGCCGGGCGGGTGCCGTCGGCCCGGCGCGGGGCGTCGTTCAGCGCCACGGTCAGACCCGGCCCGTGCACGGCGGTCAGGCCGGCCGCCGCCTGCTCGGCATCGCCGCGTCGCCGTTGTTCATCGACTTTTCCATCGGTACCCGCCTGTGCCTTCTGCTGCCTGTCGATCGCGGCCCGCAGCCGCGCCGCGCGGTCCCGGGCATCGGCGATCTCCTTTTTTCTTTCCGTGAGCAGATTTGTCAGCTCGGGCCTTCGATCGTCGCGCAGATCGGTGCCTTTCGCGGTCGCGGCGCTCAGCGAGAACAGCATCCCGGCCACGACGAGGACCACCGGGGTGAGCCATGACCAGCCAAAACCCCACTTCGGGGCGCGGTGTGGCAGCATAGCGCGACCGAGTCGTCGCAGTGCGTGGGTCCACGAGGAGCCGCCGGATGTGTACTCCACCACGACCCCTCCCCGCGCACGCGTGCCGACTTGACTACGCTAGTCGGAGAACATTATTCAGGCCGACGCTGGCGGAGGTGGCGGCGTCACGTGGATAGTGTTGGCCAGACGACCCCTCCAGGAGAGCGCCGTGCCGAAGTCGACAGTTCGTAAGAAGAAGGTCTACACCGCCCCGGCGGAGCTGCGACCACAGGAGACTGTGTCCGCGAGGCGCCGCCCGAGCCCGGTGTGGGTGCCTGCGCTCGCCGTGGCGTTCGTGGTGATCGGGATCGCCTGGCTTGTCACCTACTACCTGACCCAGGGGTTCTTCGACGTCACCTGGCTCTCGACGCTGGCCGACATCAAGTACTGGAACCTGGCCATCGGCTTCGGTTTCCTGGTCGCCTCGCTGGCGGTCTTCTCCAAGTGGCGCTAATGCGTCACAACCTGCGGTGTCGCGGGAGCATTTGCTGAGCCGGTGTCCTAGCGTGGGCTGCAACGAACTTCACGTTACTCATGGGTAACATGGGGGACTAACGTCTTCCTGAAGTGGTTCCAGCACCGTTGGAGGCTCCGGCATGGGTGCAGTCCAGATCGTGACGACGTGTGTCGCCGCGGCGATCACGATCGTCGCGGCCGTCCTCGTCGTGCGTACCGTGCGGCGCATGCTGGCCGTGATCCGGCTGGGCCAGCCCGATCCGACGCGCAGCGACAACAGGGCTCTCCGCCTGCGCACGATGCTCAAGGAGACCCTCGGGCACACGCGCATGCTGCGCTGGACGGTCGTCGGCGCGGCGCACTGGTTCGTCATGATCGCGTTCATGGCGCTCTCGCTGCTGGTCCTCGAGGCGTACTTCGAGGTGGTCAAGCCGGGCCTCGGGCTGCCCCTGATCGGCGCCTGGAACATCTACGGCCTGGTCACCGAGTGGATCGGCGTGCTCGGGTTCGTCGGCATCCTCGTGCTGATGGGCATCCGGCTGCGCAACCGGCCGGGCAACGCCGAGCGGCGCTCCCGGTTCCAGGGCTCCACGATGTGGCAGGCGTACTACGTCGAGTACACCATCCTGGGCGTGCTGCTCTGCGGCTTCTTCATCCGCGGCTTCAAAGCCGCCAACGACGAGCTCGAGTGGCCCACCTGGGCCGCGCCCGTCAGCCATGCGCTCGGCTCGGTCCTGCCGGCCTGGCCGGCCGCGGTGAGCCTGGTCGCGATGGTCAAGATCATCATTTCGATGGCCTGGGTCATCGTCATCGCCAGCAACGTGACAATGGGCGTGGCCTGGCACCGCTTCCTGGCGTTCTTCAACATCTTCTTCAAGCGCACCCCGGGCCGCGCCGGCTCCGGCCTCGGCGCGCTGCGCCCGATGACCAGCCAGGGCAAGCCGCTGGACTTCGAGGAGGCCGACCCCGACAAGGACCAGTTCGGTGTCGCGACCGTCGAGCAGTTCAGCTGGAAGGGCATGCTCGACTTCACCACCTGCACCGAGTGCGGGCGGTGCCAGTCGCAGTGCCCGGCCTGGAACACCGGCAAGCCCCTGTCGCCGAAGCTGCTGATCCTCAACCTGCGCGACCACGCGTATGCGAAGGCGCCGTATCTGCTGGCTCCCACCGAGGACCTTTCCCACGTCGACGCGCTGGCGCTGGCGGAGAAGGAGCGGCCGCTCATCGGGACGGCCGAGGAGAACGGGATCATCGACCCCGACGTGCTGTGGTCGTGCACCACCTGCGGCGCGTGTGTCGAGCAGTGCCCGGTCGACATCGAGCACGTCGACCACATCGTGGACATGCGGCGTTACCAGGTCCTGATCGAGTCCAACTTCCCGACCGAGGCCGGCGTCATGCTGCGCAACCTCGAGAACAAGGGCAACCCCTGGGGCGCGGCGCAGTCGACCCGGGACGACTGGACCAAGGGGCTCGACTTCGAGGTGCCGAACGTCGCCTCCCTGGAGGAGGGCGACTTCGACTATCTGTTCTGGGTCGGCTGCGCGGGTGCCTTCGAGGACCGGGCCAAGAAGACCACCCGGGCCGTCGCCACGCTGCTCAACGAGGCCGGCGTGAAGTTCGCGATCCTCGGGCAGGGCGAGACCTGCACCGGCGACCCGGCCCGGCGCATCGGCAACGAGTTCGTGTTCCAGATGCTCGCCCAGCAGAACGTCGAGACTCTCAACGAGGCCGGCGTGAAGAAGATCGTGGCGACCTGCCCGCACTGCTTCAACACGCTGTCCAACGAATACGGCCAGCTCGGCGGGCACTACGAGGTCATACACCACACGCAGCTGCTGGCCCAGCTCGTCGCGGCCGGCAAGCTCACGCCGGTCCAGCCCCTCGACGGCGCCGTCACCTACCACGACCCCTGCTACCTCGGCCGGCACAACCGCGTGTTCGCCCCGCCCCGCGAGGTGCTCGGCGCCGTGGCCGGCCCGGCCGACGACAACAAGGGCCTGGTCGAGATGGACCGGTTCGCGGAGCGCTCCTTCTGCTGCGGCGCCGGTGGCGCGCGCATGTGGATGGAGGAGCGGATCGGCAAGCGGATCAACGTCGAGCGGGTCGAGGAGGCGCTGTCCACCGGGGCCAAGACCGTGGCCGTGGCCTGCCCGTTCTGCCTCACCATGCTCGGCGACGGGGTCACCGGGAAGAAGGCCGCCGGGGCCGCGCCCGAGGAGGTCGAGGTCGTGGACGTCGCCTCGGTGCTGCTGCGGGCGGTCCAGAAGTAGTTTCAGCGCTGGCCAATCACGTTCATGGCGAGTCCGAGCGCGATCAGGACGGCCGCGCAGGTGGCGATCACGCGCAGGCCCTTGAGGCCCTCCGCGATGGCGTTCTTGCGGGCGCCCGGGATCAGGGCCTTGGTCCGTACGTAGTCGAGCCGGGCCCGCTTCGCCTTCGCGCCGGCATTGCCCACCGCAATGCCGGCCGCGAGCGCGATGCACGCGCCGATGAGCGCCACTCCCATCAAGTCCCCCTCGATGCTTGCCGTGACCCCCGTGGCAACAGCATCGGTGTTGCTCAACTTCGGGCAAAGTCCCCGAAAGAGGGAAGGTGATCTACGAACCTCGATCTCCAGGTCGCTTCGGCGGAGTTTGGGTTCACGTGGAACAATTGGCGGACACTTGAAGGGACCGTCGCGCGAGCGTGTTGACCACACTGTTGCCCCTGCTGGCGTTCGTGCTGCTCACCGCCGCGAACGCGGGCTTCGTAGCCGCCGAGTTCTCACTCGTCACCGTCGACCGGGCGGAGATCGAGCAGAAGGCCAACGCCGGCGACAAGAAGGCCCGCACGGTCCGCCAGGCCCTCCGTGAGCTCTCCTTCCAGCTCTCCGGCGCCCAGCTCGGCATCACCCTCGCGGGTCTGCTCACCGGATACCTGGCCGAACCGGCGATCTCGAAGCTGTTCGAGCCGGTGCTGCACCCGATCTTCGGCTCGGTGACCGACACCGCGGCCCACGTCTGCGGCCTGATCGTCGCCACGCTCGTCTCGATGCTCTTCGGCGAGCTCGTGCCGAAGAACGCCGCCCTGGCCAAGCCGATGCCGCTGGCCCGCGCCACGGCCGGGCCGCAGCGCCGCTTCTCCAAGTTCTTCTCCTGGCTCATCACGCTACTCAACGGCACCGCCAACTGGGTCGTGCGCCGCCTCGGCATCGAGCCCCAGGAGGAGCTGGCCAGCGCCCGCTCGCCCGAGGAGCTGGGCCTGCTGGCCGCCATCTCGGCCCAGGCCGGCGCGCTGCCGAAGGAGACAGCGGTCCTGCTGCAGCGCACGATCCGCTTCGGCGACAAGCGGGCGGCCGAGGCGATGACCCCGCGGGTCGACGTGGTCTCACTGCGCGCCGACGCCACCGTGGCCGACCTGCTGGCGACGTCGGTGCAGACCGGCTACAGCCGGTTCCCGATCTACGAGCAGACCCTCGACCAGGTCACCGGCGTCGTGACGGTCACCGACGCGCTGGGTGTGCCGCCGGTACGCCGGCCGACCACCCGCGTCTCGGCGGTGGCCCGGGAGCCGATCTTCGTTCCGGAGAGCCTGGACCTCGACGGCGTGCTGGAGGCCCTGCGCAAGGGCAACTGCGACGTGGCGATCGTCGTGGACGAATACGGCGGCACCGACGGCGTCGTCTCGGTCGAGGACCTGGTCGAGGAGCTCGTCGGGGAGATCGCCGACGAGCACGACATCGAGGAAGAGCCGACAACCGCCCACGGCATGCCCGACCTCACAGTCCCCGGCTCCGAGCGCACCCACCTCGTCGACGGGGTGCTGCGCGAGGACGAGCTGGCCGAGGTCTCCGGGTTCCACCTGCCGGCGGGGCCGTACGAGACCCTCGCGGGCTTCCTGATGGCGCGCCTGGGGCACATCCCGGCCGTCGGCGAGACCTGGAACGAGGACGGCTGGGAGTTCACCGTGGTCGAGGTCGACCGCCGGCGCATCGAGCAGGTCCGCGTGGTCCGCCCGGAGGTGTCCGAGGATGATTGAGCTACTCGTCACCATCCTGCTGCTGCTCGGCAACGGCTTCTTCGTGGCCGGCGAGTTCTCCCTTATCGCTTCGCGCCGCACCGTCATCGAGCCGATGGCCGCGACCTCGCGGCGGGCCCGCATCGCGCTGCGGGCCATGAACGAGATCCCGCTGCTCATCGCCGGCGCCCAGCTCGGCGTCACGATCTGCACGCTGGGCCTGGGCGCCCTGGCCGAGCCGGCCCTCGCCCACGGCCTGCAGGCGCCCTTCCACGCGCTGCACCTGCCGGAAGACCTGGTCCATCCGGTCGCGTTCGCGCTGGCTCTGGCCATCGTGGTGTTCGCGCACACGGTCGCCGGTGAGATGGTCCCCAAGAACCTGACCCTGGCCAACCCGGAGCGGGCGGTGCTGTGGCTCGGCCCGCCGATGTACGCGTTCTGCATGGCCACCAAGCCGCTGCTCGTCGCCATGAAGTGGGCCTCGCGCACGATCCTGTCGCTGTGGCGGATCGAGGCCACCGGCTCGGTGAAGACCGTGTTCACCGCCGAGGAGCTGGCCGGCCTGGCCGCGCAGGCGACCACCGAGGGTCTGCTGGCCCCCGAGGAGCACGCCCGGATCACCGGCGCGCTGGCGCTGTCGCAGCGGACCGCCCGCGACGCGCTGCGGCCCTGGTCGGAGATCACCACCATCGCCGAGGACGTGTCGCCGGCGTCGCTGGAGGTCCTGGCCACCCGGACCAACCGCTCGCGCTTCCCGGTCGTGGAGCGGGCCAGCCGGCGGGTGCTGGGCTTCGTGCACGTCAAGGACGTGCTGGGCTTCGTGGGGCCGCAGCGGCGGGCACCCATTCCGGCCGACCTGATCCGGCCGCTGGGCATCGTGCCGCCGACGCGGACGCTCGCCGAGTTGCTGCTGGCCATGCGCCGGGAGCGTCAGCACATCGTGCTGGTCAGCGATGGGCGGGTGCCGCTGGGAGTCGTGACGCTCGACGACGTGCTCACCGCCGTCGTCGGTGCGCCGGTCGGGGGAATGCCACGCGAAACGGTCCCGGCCGCGCGCTAGTCCGGGGCATCATGTCCGGTTATGCGCCGGCCGTGGTGGTTGTTGCTGGTTCTCGTGCTCGCCGGTTGTTCACACGGCCGGGGAGTGCTCACCCCTGTGGTCGCCGAGCCCTCCGAGCCCGGCCCCGGCCCCGTTATGGGGGTGGCGCCCGGGTCGTCCGCCCCAGTCCACTCCGGCACATCGCCGGGCGTGCGGTTCACCTTCGACGGCGGGCTCGGCGAACCGGTGGGCGACGCGAGCGGCCGGCTCGGGCTGCGTTCGCGCAAGGCCGCCGGCGGGCAGCTCGCGGCGGTGCCGCACGAGGGCGGACTGGCGGTGCGTTTTCCCGGTCGATGTGAGCATTACGGTGCGGAGAGTTGCGAGCGCGCGATCCTGCAGAGCGGACCGGCCGAATTCCTCAATCCCCACCGTGGATCCTTTACGTTCGGGGCCAGCCTGCTGGTTCAACCAAATGAGACTTCCAAGGGCGCCAATGTCGTCCAAAAGGGGTTCTCGGTCGGTGACAGTCAGTTCAAGCTGCAGGTCGACGGCGAGGCCGGACAGCCCAGTTGTGTGATTGTCGGCACGTCTTCGGCGACCATTTATGTAGCCCTCGCATCGCGGTCCGTCGCTGACGGACGCTGGCACCGGGTGGCGTGTTCGCGCAGTAACTCCCTGCTCACGGTGTCTGTGGACGGTGCCGAGGCGGGGCGCGCGACCATTCCTTCGTCACTCTCCATATCCAACAGCGATCCGCTCTGTATCGGTGGCAAGGGAACGAGCGCCAACAACGACCAGTTCATCGGCGTAATTGATGACGTATTCGTCACTCGAACCGCGTGATGTTCGGGACAAAACGGACTTCGACTTGAACCTGTGCAGCGGTCCGCTTAACGTGAATTCTCGTCGGCTGGATGTCCGCGCCTAATCCACGGGTGCGCCAGGCGGCACCGCTGAGTCGAAATCTTTCGAGCCGGGGACCCACGTGTTCCATCGGGGTGAATCCGCGTGAACCAGCGCGGTAGGGCGACCTTCCCGCCCGAACCCGTCAGCTAACCCGGTAAGCGGCCATGGAAGAAGGAGCAACTCCTCGGTGGAGACCTCCCGTCTGGCCCGGCTCCTCGTAGCCGCCCTCGGCGGTCTGTCCCTCGCGCTCGGCGTCACCGGCTTCGCGCACGCGGACCCAACGCCGGGCGAGATCGAGAAGCAGATCGACGACAAGTGGAACACGATCGAGCCCCTGGTCGAGCAGCACAACCAGCTCAAGATCCAGCTGGCCTCCAACCAGGCCAAGGTCAAGCAGCTCAACGACCAGATCGCGCCGCTCAAGGCTCAGGTGGACGCCGCCTTCGACAAGGTCAGCGCGTTCGCCGTGATGCAGTACAAGACCGGCCGCGTCTCCAAGCTCGACGCGATGCTCACCACCGGTTCGCCCGACACGTTCGTCGACCAGATGCTGCTGCTCAACATGGTGGCCAAGGACGAGCAGTCCAAGATCAGGGACGTCATCACCGCCAAGCAGCAGTACGAGGAGCTCAAGGCGCCGATCGACAAGCTCGTCGCCGAGCAGGCCACGCAGGAGAAGGCGCTGGCGTCGCAGGAGACGCAGATCAACGCCGACATCAAGAACCTGCAGGACATGCGCATGCAGGCGTACGGCACCGGCGCCGGCACCGGGGCGCTGGCGCCTGTCGCGTGCCCGCAGCAGTACGACGGCAGCCCTGGAGCCAAGGCCGCGCAGTTCGCGTGCAAGCAGATCGGCAAGCGATACGTCTGGGCGACCGAGGGCCCCAACACCTTCGACTGCTCCGGCCTGACCATGTGGTCGTGGAAGCAGGTGGGCGTCACGTACCTGCGGCATTACACGATGTGGCAGTACGAGGACACCAAGCGCGTGTCCCGGTCCGACCTCAAGCCCGGTGACCTGGTCTTCTTCTACCCCGACAAGCACCACGTCGGCCTGTACGTCGGCAACGGCTGGATGGTGCACGCACCGAACCCCAGCAAACCGGTGCAGATGAAGAAGATCGACGAGGAGCCGATCTCGGGCTACGGCCGGGTCGCCTAGCCCCTCACTGGGTCGGCCACGTTCGCCAGTTCTGCCACGAACGGCTCGGCGTAGGTCCGCGTTGCCCCTGGTAGCGCGAGCCGTAGACCGCCGAGCCGTACGGGTGCTCCGAGGGCGACGACAGCCGGAAGATGCACAGCTGCCCGATCTTCATGCCCGGCCAGAGCCGGATCGGCAGGTTCGCCACATTGGACAGCTCCAGCGTGACGTGCCCGCTGAACCCGGGGTCGATGAAGCCGGCCGTGGAGTGCGTCAGCAGCCCCAGCCGCCCGAGGCTCGACTTGCCCTCCAGCCGCCCGGCCAGCTGATCCCCGAGCGTGATCACCTCGAGCGTCGACGCCAGCACGAACTCGCCGGGGTGCAGCACGAACGACTCCCCGTCGGCCACCTCCACCATGGACGTGAGATCGTCCTGCTGGATCGCCGGATCGATGTGGGTGTACAGGTGGTTGTTGAACACCCGGAACCACCGATCGAGCCGCACGTCGATACTCGACGGCTGCACCAGCGCCCTGTCGAACGGCTCCAGCCGCAGCTGGCCGTCGTCGAGCTCCTTGCTGAGGTCACGGTCGGAGAGCAGCACCCTCTGAGGTTACGGTGTGCGCTTCGTCGGCCGCCTTGGCGGTCGCATGGAGTGCCTTTTCCACGACGGCCGCGGCGGTCTCGAGCTCCGCGGCCGAGAAGTGCGAAAAAGCTTCCCTCATGTGTACTCCCAGAGGCACGAAAAACGCCGCCGCCAGCTCACGGGCCTTGGGCTGGATATCGAGCTGCGTACGCCGCCTGTCGTTCGGGTCCGGCCGCCGCTCGAGGTGCCCGTTCTGCTCGAGCCGCACCACCAGCGCCGTAGTGGCCGCCGGACTGAGCGACAACCGCCGCGCCAGCTCCCCCGGCGTGAGCGGCTGCTGCTCCTGAGCCGCCCGCCAGATGTGCGCAATCGCGTTCATGTCGGTCCGATGCAGCCCATGGGCCCGCGCAAACACCTCGACGAACCGGTCCGCCTCCACGTTGAAGCGCCGCAGGAGATCGATCAGGTGGTCCGTCACATGCTCAAGTCTGCACCTTTGGTGGAAACGGCGGAAAATCGTACAGGTGTACGAGTATGTTTGGGGGTATGGCGACGTGGGGCGACTTTGCGACTGCGGACGCTGCCCTGGCCGCAGCCATCCGCACCCTGCTGCACCAATACGGCCCCGGCCTGGCCTACCTGGCCACCATCCGCCCCGACGGCGGCCCCCGTCTCCACCCGATCTCCCCGGTCCTGACGTCGACGGGCCTGTACTGCTTCGTCCTGCCGTCCCCGAAGCGCCAGGACCTCGACCGAGACGGCCGCTACGCCCTGCACAGCTACCCCGCGGAGGACAACGACGACGAGGCCTACCTGGCCGGCCGCGCCCTCCCCGTCACCGACCCCTCCACCCTTACCCACCTGACCCTGCTGACCCGAGCCGCCCAGGGCGTCGACTGGAAGGCCTACGAACTGGCCATCGACGTGGCCATGCACGTCCACCACGACACCCCGACAACCTCGACGACCACCGTCTGGAAGCCCCACGCGCGCCCGGCCCCGAGGCCACGCGAGAATGGTCCGTGCACGAAGGCCGTGGATTCGGTACAGTAGGCGTCGCTCGCGGGTGTAGTTCAATGGCAGAACATCAGCTTCCCAAGCTGACAGTGAGGGTTCGATTCCCTTCACCCGCTCTCTTCCTGCCTGAGGCCCGAGCCTCAGACTCCACGATCGATGGTCGCCGTCCGCGTGGGCACTACCGCCGCCACACCGCTTCGACAGCGTTCTGGCTGGCGCGACGAACTACGGAGATCACCACATGCGCCGGGTGCGGCGTCTACTGGCTCGCGCTTGAATCGTCGAGCAGTTCTCGACGCCAGTCGGCGAAGCGTGCTCGTATGGCCGCGAGGGTTTCGGCATCGGCGCCGTAGAAAGCGAAGCGTTTGTCGGGATAGCGCTCCAGGATGCCGAACAGGTCGGCGAGGATGCGACGGTCGAAGCCGGCATCGGACCCGGCCGCAAGTTCGCACAGCCGTTGCCGGGTGTAGCGACCGGACACGATTGCGGCGTCTATGTCGAGAAAGTCCCGTGGCTCAGCTCTCGTAAAGAGGGCCGACATCTTGCCGGCGACCACGTCGTCGGCATGTAGCACTGATCCGATCTCCATCTGGACGGGTGGCTGAGCGCGCCAGTTGGCGGCCAGCTCGACCTTGTACAAATGTACGACGTCTCCGGGCACAGTGACTGCGAGACGGGCGAATGTCTCGTATCACCGGGTAATCGTGACGGTGTATC
The DNA here is from genome assembly GCF_019904175.1 of Dactylosporangium vinaceum. GTDB lineage: Bacteria > Actinomycetota > Actinomycetes > Mycobacteriales > Micromonosporaceae > Dactylosporangium > Dactylosporangium vinaceum. The sequence goes on from NZ_CP061913.1 coordinate 80,963, forward strand.
CGTGCTGCTCATAAGCAGTTGTGACAGCCGGCTACCTGAAGCCCGATTTTCGACCAGACGGAGATGGACGGGCTCCACTCAACCTGCCAGCGTCTTCGGCGGTGCTCCCAGCTCGGGGAACCGAGCCAGCCAGAGCGCCCGCAGGCGGCTCGGCAACCAAGGGCTCGACCAGATTTCCCGCAGTATGGTTTCGTTCAGCCACCGGCAGAGCTCGTCCGCGCTGGAGGCTTGGTTGAGCACCCTCTGGTAGAAAAGCTGCAGATCACCGGGATCGTCGAGGTCGTATCGGCCGTCACCGGACCAGTCGGGCTGCTGATCGAGCGTGACGAGACCAGTACGGGTCCACACAGGTCGGCGACGCGTGCAGGCACGACATAGTGTCGCTGCTCGGCATACGTCGACCCAGGCGGAGCGATCCTCCGGATCGTCATGCCTGTCCTCCTGTCGGTCTACAGGATCCTACGGCGGCCAACAGGGCATGTGCCATTAGCGTGCCATTTACTGAAGGCTCCATCAGGGCTCTCCAGGCCGCTCGGACTGCTCCCGCTGCGCGCTTGGCGTCGGTGTCGGCAGCCACGCTTGTCCAGTTCCCAAGCTGACAGTGAGGATTCGATTCCCTTCACCCGCTCCAAACGCTCAGGCCCTGGTCAGGACTGATCACGCCAGGGCTGTTCGCCGTCCGGGGAACACTCGGAATCTGTGCCGTGCCATTAACGAGCCATTGGAACACAGTCAGCTTGCCCCCGCCGTCTACGACCAGTCGGGACAACTACACCGAGGCCACGGTATAGCATCGATGCTATGGCCTGGGGTACCGTAGAGCTAGGGCCAGAAGTTCGACAGTGGTTGGAAGAGCTAGCAACGGCACAGTTCGCGCGGGTGGCCTTCTACATCGACCTTTTGGCCGAAGATGGACCACTACTGGGCGAGCCGTACACGAAGCAGCTCGATGGGAAGCTTCGTGAGCTGCGGTTTCATCTGGAGCGTGACGCTGTGCGGATCACGTACTGGATCGCCTCCGGGAGCGGATCATCCTCCTGACGGTCTTTCGGAAGACCCGTGACCGTGAGACCCGTGAGGTTGAGCGGGCTCGGCGAGCGATGGCACGGTGCATCGGCGAGATGCACACCGCCGAGGAAGGGATCGAGGCATGAGCGGTAGCAGCGATTGGAACGAACTCCGCAGCCGGCGCATGGCCGAGCCAGGTGCAGCCGAGGCCTACGAGTCGACCAGGCTCGCGTTCGAACTGGGTCGGGCGGTCCGGGAACTTCGTGAGCGGCGCGGCTGGAGCCAGACCGAACTGGCCGACGCAGCCTCGATGACACAGTCTGCCGTGGCCCGCTTTGAAGCCGGCGGCACCGTCCCGACCCTGCCGGTCCTTGAGCGCCTGGCGCGAGCACTCGACGTCGAACTGTCGGTCGGATTCCAGGCCAGGCGCGACGCGGCCTAACCTCCGACGCCTGCCATTAGCGTGCCATTACGCCAGGTGCTGTGAGGTCACTCGAGGCCGTCCGTCGTAGCCCGCGACCTAGAGAATCAGAATCCCGATGAGGGCCACCTGTCCAGTTCCCAAGCTGACAGAGAGGGTTCGATCCCTTCACCCGCTCTCTTCCTTCCTGAGGCCCGAGCCTCAGACTCCACGATCGATGGCTGGCCTTCGCGGCTGTGATCCGCCGCGAAACCGTCTCGACGATCTACGGCTGACGCGATGCTCTACCAGCACCGATTGTCGGCATTCGTTGGTGCTGGAGCGGACCGCGCATCGGCTTCGTAGCCCTTGGCGAACCTAGGCGGCGGCGTCGCGATGGGGCCTGAAGGTGATGTCGAGCTCCCGCGTCGAGTGCTGCTGCGAGCCGGGTCAGCAGGGGCACGGTGGGTGTGGCGCCACCCTACTCCAGGCGTGACAGCTGCGGCTGAGACATGCCGGCGCGCTCGGCCAGCTCACCCTGGGTAAGTCCGAGTTCGGTCCGTCGGTCGTAGACCATTTGGCCGAGTCTCAGACTTGCCGATCGTGGGGTGATCCCGCGGCTGTGCTTTGGGCTGCGCGATGTTCCGGGTGTCGCTGCGTTGGGGTTTGGGGAGGGTCAGGAGAAGCGGATTCGGATCGGGCTGGCGGTGGGGGAGGTTGGGGCGTAGGCGAAGGCGGCCAGGGCGTTCCTCACGGTGGTCAAGGTTTCGGGGCCTACCAGGTCGGTCCAGAGTTGTTCCGCGGCGGCGCCGGCGGCTCGCATTCGGGTTACTGCTTCGGCGCCTGCTGGGGTCAGAGCCAGGCGGCGGCTGCGGGCGTCGCCCTCGTTTGGCTGGCGTTCCAGGAGGCCCTCGGCGGACAGGGTGGCGCAGATCTTGCTGATGGCCTGGGTCGTCATGTTCAGGCGGTCGGCCAGCTGGGTGACCGTGTCCAGGCCGTCGCCTATGAAGAGGACCGCCAGGGACTGCGACGGCGTCAGGTGTGGGTAGCCGGCGGCGGCCAGCTCGCCCAGGATTTCGCGGACTATGCGTTCGCAGGCGGCGGCCAGGAGTACGCCCAGGTCCGGCTCGGCGGTCATGCCAGAACCCTACTCAATCCTTGACTAGGTAACTCGGTTACGTATCTAATGATGGTAACCGAGTTACCTATCTGGGGAGTGGTTGTGGACATCGACAGGTTGCGGAGAGACGGCAAGGGGCTGGTGCTGTACTTCGTGCGCGCTGCGAACTGCCCGATCTGCATGCGGCACGTCAGAACCCTCGCGGGGGAACGGTTGCGGGAGCGGGGAGTGGCGGCGGCCGTGGTGGTGCCCGGCGGGGCGGCCGAAGTCGAGCGGGTGCGGCGGGTCGCCGGCGATCTGCGCGTGGTGTCGTCCGACGGGGTGGCGGAGCATCGGGCGGCCGGGCTCGACCGGACACTCATCATGCAGCACAGCGGCACGCTGCTGTTCGATGGGCAAGGGCGGGAGGTCTACCGGCTGACCGCCACCATGCCGCAGGGCAGCTTCAACGCGGCGGCGCTGAGCAAGGCGATCGACAAGCTCTGAGCGGCGTCGGTTCTCCAGACGTCGTGAACGACCACGGATGCCAGCAGAATCGAGTCCGTGATCGTCCTTCTGCACGGATTCCCGCAGGACCGCCAGAGCTGGGCCGCCGTCGCCGACGAGCTGCGCCGGGCCGGCGAGGAGGTCCTGATCCCGGAGCTCCCCGGATACTGCGAAGGCCCGAACCCGCGTCGCCGTCGGGACTACACACTCGACGCGCTCGCGGCGGTCGTGATCGACCAGGTCGGCGACGAACGGTTCGACCTGGTCGGCCACGACTTGGGGGCGCTGCTGGCCTTCCACATCGCCGGCCTGCACCCCGAGCGGGTCCGCACCCTCACCGCGTTCTCGGTCCCGCACCGCGGCGCCTGGTCCCGCCCCGGCCTCGAGCAGCTGCGGCGCTCGGCCTACATCGGGCTCTTCCAGCTCCCGCTGCTGCCGGAGCTGCTCCTGACCCCGAGGCTCCTCGAGCGGCAGTTACGGCGCAGCGGCCTGGACCCGGACAGCGCCCGCCGTTACGCAAGAGCGAAGAACCGCAAGGCCCTGCACTGGTACCGCGCGCTCCCCCTCCAACGCCGCCAGTCCCCCCGCATCAGCGTCCCGACCCTCTTCGTCTGGAGCGACGGGGACGAGTACATCACCGAGGGCCTCGCGCGCCGCTGCGCAGCGTGGGTCGACGGGGAGTACACCTTCCGGATCCTGCGCGGCGTCAACCACTGGATCCCCGAGCTGCACCCCCGCCTAGCCGCGGAGCTGATCCTCAGCCGTTGCCGCTGATGGAGCGGACGTCCCAGAGGTACACGCCGTCGACCACCTGCGCGGGGGCGGCGTCCGGGGCGACGAGCTTGTCGATGGTCTCGCGCAGCACCTTCTCGTTGTAGTAGCCGACCGGCATGACCAGGTTCGTGGCCTTCCAGTGGCGGATGTCGGCGCGGATGGCGGCCCGGTCGGCCTCGGTCACGTTGGGCGACGTGCGCATCTGGATGACACGGTTCAGGAAGAGGACCGTGTCGCGGTAGCCGGGTCCGAAGTGGGCGAACTTGTCTTCCGGAACGGTGTCGTTGGGGCCCAGGAAGTAGCCGCCGGTCAGCTTGACCTCGAAGTTGGTCTCGGTGGACCAGCGCATCATCTTGATGTTGTCGTCCCAGCCGCCCGGAAGCGGCGCCAGGACCGGGTTGGCCGGCAGCTTCGTGCGCCAGTTGCCGTTGGTGAACAGGGCCGGGATCGGCGGGCGGCCGTCGGCCGGCTGCGGCGTCGGGAAAAGGGGGACCAGGGCCACGAGCAGAGCGACGCCCCAGATCAGGGCCGTGCGCGGGCTGCGGCGCGGCGCCGGCGGGCCGGCCGGCGGCCGAGCGTCGTCGCCGGCCCGGCGCGTGGGAGCGTCGTTCGACCCGGTCGCGGCCGCGTCGGCCGAGCCGCCGGAGGAGCCCAGGCCGGTCGCGGTGTCGGTGGAGCCGCCGACAAGCGCCGGCTCGGGCGTGCGGGCCGGGACCTCGGCCTTGACGGCGTCGACCGTGGAAGGACGCAGGCGGTCGACGATCAGCCGGTCGACCATCAGGGCCAGGCCGACGCCGATGCAGACCGTCGTGATCAGGGCGAGCCGGGTCGGGACCACCGAGTCGAACAGCGGCAGCTCGGCGATCCACTTCCACGGGCCGTGGAAGTTGGTGCGGTCGACGCCGTTGAAGCGGATGACGTCGCCGAGCGAGCAGATCGCGAAGACGACGCCGGTGATCGCCAGGGCGCGGGAGAGGCGGCTGCGCCAGAGGAAGATCGCGCCGGCCAGCATGACCAGGACGAGCGGCCAGCCGAAGAAGCTGTTCTCCTCGCTGGCGTTGCCCTTGTTGAGCAGGGACGCCTCGGCGACGTCGCCGGCGATCGAGTAACGGCCGAAGGTGACGTAGGACTTCGCGTCGAGGTTGATCGCGCGCACGCCCGCGTCGAGGCCGCTGTAGTGCTGCGGTCCGGCGAACTGGAAGTACAGCGGGTAGGCCAGCACGACCCCGGCCACCAGCAGCGTCACGCCGCACTTGGGCAGCATGACCCTGGCGTAGCCGGGCAGGTCGCGCCACGGCACGTAGGACAGGATGAACACGGCCAGGGCCATGGCCGTGAAGAACAGCATCTCCTCGTTGATGCCGGCCTGCAGTACCACCAGAACGGCCAGCCAGATGCCCTGCCGCCAGGTGTTGCCGGGCTCCTTCATCCGGAAGACCACGGCGATGATCAGCGGGATGAAGTACTGCCCCGCGATGTTCGGGTGCCCCGCGATGTGCGACATCATGGCCGGCGCGAAGCCCAGGAACGCCGCGCCGACGAACGCGGCGAGCTTCGAGCGGCCGAAGTGCCGGCTGAGCACGTAGTACCAGGCGGACGCGGTGCCGGCGAGGGCCAGCGTCGAGATGATCACGAAGGTGACGCCGGGGCCGAGCCACAGCGTCACCGGGGTCAGCGGCAGCGCCAGCGTGAGGATCGAGGTGTTGGCCATCAGGTTGACGCCCAGCGGGTAGTTGACGTCGTCCGAGAAGAACGGCGACTCACCCTTGGTGAACAGCTCGGTGGCGTGGGTCAGGATCCACTCGAAGTTGAAGCTGTCCTGGTAGTTGAGCGTCAGGTATCGCCCGTTTGGGTCCAGCCACAGGCGGCCCAGGATGTACACGGCGCCGAGGACAAAGCTCAGGTACACCAGCGCGTCGACGGTCCTGCCCCGAATCCTCACGCCGGGAAGTGTAGGCGAGCGGTGTGACAAGTCCAGAAAACCCCAGCTCAGCAGGCGGCTCGGAAGGCATCCAGGGCCATTTTCTTGCGGATGTTGCTGAACTTGAGCCCGGCCGCGGTGGGGCAGCGGGCGGCGCTGTACTCCACGTGGAAGACCGGTTTACCCGCCGTGATGAACGGTGCGAGCATGCCGCACTCCTTGTACTGCGCACACGACTCGTTCACCGCGAAGTCGAACGAGGGCTGCAGCGCCCGGACCTGCTCGAGATCGTTCTTGAGCCCGACCGCCAGGCCGAGGCCGTGCGCGAGGTCGGCCACCCGCCGGTTGAACGTCAGCTGGTCGGCCGCCGTCAGCGGGAAGCCGGAGTCGTTGGCGTACCCGTCCATGTTGTCCGGGTCGACGGCGTCGAAGCCCTTGGCCTTGCAGTCGCTGAAGCGGGCACTCAGGATCGGCTGCAGCACCGTCCAGTTGCGCACGTCCAGCCACTGCTCGCCCGGCCAGCCGTCGAGCGCCTTGCCGCGCACCGCGGCCGGGAACTTCGCGGCGTCGGCCCGCCAGTTCTCGTACGATCCGGCGTCCACGTAGCAGACGACCTTCCGTCCGGCTTTGTGCAGCGCCGCGACCTGCGTGCCGGCGGAGTCGGCGCCGTCGATGTCGTACACCTGCGCATTCACGCTCGTGTCGAGCTTCCCGGAGAACTGCATCTGCCAGCTCAGCCCGACCGCCGGCCGCCACCACCCGGCAGCGGCATCGGCCGGGGCGGCGGCGAGCAGGACGGCGGCGGTGGCGAGCACGCAGGCGAGGAGTCGGCGCATGGCCCCGACATCGGCGCGGCGGGCCGTCCGGCCGGGTGAAAGCCGGGAGCGGGATCAGTGCATTAAAAACACGGAAGACACGTTCGGTATCGTCCAACTTAACGGAAACGGCCATACGAAGGTGGACACAGATGGTCCTGAAGATGTCCTCGCTGTTCCTGCGAACACTGCGCGAGGATCCCGCGGACGCCGAGGTCACCAGCCACAAGCTGCTGGTTCGGGCCGGATACGTGCGCCGCGTCGCACCGGGCATCTTCACCATGCTGCCGATGGGTCTGCGCGTGCTGCGCAACGTCGAGCGCGTGATCCGCGAAGAGATGGACGCGATGGGCGGCCAGGAGCTCACGTTCCCGGCGCTGCTGCCGCGCGAGCCCTATGAGGCGACGGGGCGCTGGACGGAGTACGGCGCCAACCTGTTCCGCCTCAAGGACCGCCGCCAAAACGACTATCTGCTCGGCCCCACGCACGAGGAGATGTTCACCCTCACGGTGAAGGACCTGTGCTCCTCGTACAAGGACCTGCCGCTCACGCTGTACCAGATCCAGTCGAAGTTCCGGGACGAGGCCCGTCCGCGGGCCGGCATTCTGCGCGGCCGCGAGTTCGTCATGAAGGACTCGTACTCCTTCGACGTCGACGACGACGGCCTGCGCGCCGCCTACGGGCAGCACCGCGAGGCGTACATCAAGATCTTTGATCGGCTCGGCCTCGACTACGTCATCTGCTCCGCGATGAGCGGCGCGATGGGCGGCAGCGCGTCGGAGGAGTTCCTCGCCAACTGCGAGATCGGCGAGGACACGTTCGTGCGCTGCGTCAACGGCGACTACGCGGCGAACGTCGAGGCGGTCATCACCCCGCCGCCCGCGGCGATCGCGATCGAGGGGCAGCCCACGGCCCGGGTCGCCGACACGCCCGACACGCCGACCATCGACACGCTCGTCGACCTGTTCAACGGGCGGGCCGATCTCCAGCGCGCCGACCGGCAGTGGGTCGCCGCCGACACGCTCAAGAACGTCATGCTGATGCTGACCCTGCCCTCCGGCAAGCGCGAGCCCCTCGCCATCGGCGTCCCGGGCGACCGCGAGGTCGACCTGCGCCGCGTCGAGGCGGTCGTGTCGCCGGCCGAGGTGGCGCCCATGACGGAGGCGGAGTTCGCGCAGCACCCGGCGCTCGTGAAGGGGTACATCGGGCCCGGTGTCCTGGGCGAGAAGAACTCCTCGGGCATCCGGTACCTCGTCGACCCCCGCGTCGTCGCCGGCACCAGCTGGATCACCGGCGCCGACGAGCCCGGCAAGCACGTCCTGAACCTGGTCGCCGGCCGCGACTTCACGCCGGACGGCACCATTGAGGCGGTCAAGATCGTCGACGGTGACATCTGCCCGGTCGACGGCGGCCGGCTCGAGCAGGCCCGCGGCATCGAGATCGGGCACATCTTCCAGCTCGGCCGCAAGTACGCCAGCGCGCTCGGCCTCACCGTGCTCGACCAGAACGGCAAGGCGCAGGTCGTGACGATGGGCTCGTACGGCATCGGCGTGACCCGCGCGGTCGCCGTGGTCGCCGAGCAGACGGCCGACGCGCGCGGGCTGTGCTGGCCCCGCGAGCTCTCCCCGGCCGACGTGCACGTGGTCGCGGCCGGCAAGACCGACGAGATCAAGGCCGGCGCCGCGCAGCTCGCCGCCGACCTGGAGGCGGCCGGGCTGACCGTGCTGCTCGACGACCGCAAGGACGTCTCGCCGGGCGTGAAGTTCAACGACTCGGAGCTGATCGGCGTGCCCACGATCGTCGTGGTCGGCAAGCGGCTGGCCGATGGCGTCGTGGAGATCCGCGACCGCAAGTCGGGCGAAAAGTCGGAGATCGCGGCGGACGGGGCAGTTTCGCAGATCGTGGCGGCCGTTCGGGCGTAGCTTTCCAAGGGTCGGCCGAACGGCTTGATGACATATCAGCCGTTCGGCCGGAACTATGGGGGCAAATCCGTACAGGAGCCACGCTTCGGTTTGACTGACGGCCGGGAGGGGCCGCTACGTTCGGTCGCGGCCTTGCTGTCGACGAAGGGTGCAGACGTTGTCCGGCCGACATTCGATCGTCAGTCGCCGTCACCTCATCCCATTGATCGCCGGGTCCGTTGCCGTCGTGGTGCTCGTCGGCGGCGCGATTGCGACAATGAATATGGGCTCCGACGACCCCAAGACCGTCGCAGCGGTCGACGCCCCCCGCTCTCCGCAGGATCGGGCGGACCGCGGCGAGCGCCCGTCGCCCTCGGCCGAGCCGAGCTCGTCGCCGGCCCAGGTTTTGGAGTCCGTGCCGGTCACAGCCTCGCCGACGCCCTCCAGGACGCCGTCGAAGAGCCCCAGCAAGACACCCTCGAAGACGCCCACCACCAAGGCTCCGGCCGAGGTGACGAGCAGTGGCGAATGCGAGGTGTCGTACTACGCTGACGGGCAGAAGACCGCCAATGGCGAGAACTTCGACCCCAACGGGCTGACGGCGGCTCACAAGACGCTGAAGTTCAACACGATCGTCCGGGTCACGAACCTGGCCAACGGGAAATCCGTCGACGTGCGGATCAACGATCGGGGACCGTTCGTGGCCGGACGCTGTATTGATCTTGCCAAGGGCGCCTTCGTGAAGATCGCTTCGGTGAGCGCCGGAGTGATCGACGCGAAGTATGAGGTACTCAAGTAAGTCAGACCCGGCCGTTTGATGGAGCGGTCCGGCGGTCGGTTGGTGGCATGCTGTTGGCCGGACCTATGAAACGTCAGCTGCTTCCCGAAGCCCGCGCCGGAGTCGGCGCGGCCTTCGTGCTGCTCGCACTCGTCCTCACCGCAGAGCTCGCGGACGGGTTCCGGGCGGACTACGTCGGCCTGCTCGCGGCCGCGCCGTTCCTGGCCGCCGCGTTCGCCTCCTGGCCCGAGGTGCTCGCCGTGGGCGGTACCTCGACGCTGCTCGCCTTCGTGTTCACCGCGATCGAGCTGATGCACAGCCGCGACCGCCTGCTGGTCCTGATGATCAATCTGGGCGGCGTGATCGTGGCCGCCGCCATCGCCTGCGCCGTGGGGGCCATCCGGCAGCGGCAGATCGCGCGGTACGCCGAGCTCTCCCACCTGGCCCAGGTCGCCCAGGGCGCCGTGCTGCGGCCGCTGGGCCCCCAGGTCGGCCCGCTGACGGTCGCGGCCCGCTACATCTCGGCCAGCGCCGCCGCCGACATCGGAGGGGACCTCTACGAGGCTCTCGACACGCCATACGGCGTGCGCATGATCATCGGCGACGTCCGCGGCAAGGGCCTCGAGGCCGTCCGGCTGGCCAGCATCGTCCTGGGCTCCTACCGCCACGTCGCCTTCGAGCGGGCCGACCTGCGGGCGATCGTCGCCGACCTCGACCGGGCCGTGGCCCGTTCCCTCGGCGACGAGGACTTCGTGACCGCGGCGCTCATCGAGGAGCGCGGCGGCACCCTGACGATCGTCAACTGCGGCCACCCGGCCCCGCTGCTGATCCGCCGCGGCCGGGTGATCCCGCTGGAGCCGCCGTCCAACGCCCCGCCGCTCGGCTTCATGCCGGTGGTCAAGCCGCGGGTGGAGCGCCTGGAGCCGGGCGACCGCCTCCTGTTCTTCACCGACGGCCTGGCCGAGGCCCGCCGTGACGGCGAGTTCTTCCCGACCGCCGAGCGCGCCCAGCGCCTCCTGGGCCACGGCACGGTCGCCGACGGGCTTAAGTCGCTGGAGAGCGCCCTGGTCGAGTGGGTCCGCGGCCGGCTGGACGACGACATCGCGCTGGTGCTCGTCGAATACCAGGGCGTGAAGCCGCAGGCCCAGGTACCGAGCTGGGAGATCGGCGGCGCGGGCATCGCCTCGTCCTAGCCGATGGCCTGCGGTCAGGGAGCAGCCCCGCCGGCCGCCGGCGAATCGCGGCCATCCCGCGCGAGCCCCGCACTCCGTGCGCGACCGGGCGGCGCAGGATTACGCGGCGCGCTGGCGGGGAATGAGGCGGCGCATCGGGGCGCGGTGGCGGCCGGTGTAGAAGCGGGGGTACTTCGGGGCGAAGAGCGAGCCCATGAGGCGGACGATCATCGCACGGCCCTCCTTCTGACTGGGAGTAACCGGTCAACGACCGCATCACCCGGCGGTGACGGCGTGTCTGCTACTCAACTGCTCCGGAGCGGTACTCACCGGGCTCTGCTGTGGTCGGGTTCACTCGCAGGAGCGGGTTGTTCTTCGTTACTCGCGAGTAATAAGATGACTGTTACCGACTGGTAACCCTGGTCGGTCATGCTTCTCGAACTGCCGCGCTCCAACAGACGGGGGACCCTCCGCGATGACCCATTACAAGAGCAACCTGCGGGACCTCGAGTTCAACCTGTTCGAAGTGTTCGGCGTTGACCGGGTCCTCGGCCAGGGTCCCTACGGCGACATCGACACGGACACCGCCCGCAGCATCCTGGGCGAGGTCGACCGGTTGGCCCGCGAGGACCTGGCGGCCAGCTACGTCGACGGTGATCGCAACCCGCCCGTCTACGACCCGGCGACCTACTCGGTGCGGATGCCCGAGAAGTTCCGGCAGTCCTACGAGGCGTTCATGGCGGCCGAGTTCTGGCGGCTCGACCTGCCCGCCGAGCTCGACGGGACGGCGGCGCCGCGGGCCCTCTGGTGGGCGCTGGCCGAGCTCGTCCTGGGGTCGAACGCCCCGGTCTGGATGTACGCGTCCGGGCCCTCGTTCGCCAACACGCTGCGGATCGAAGGTACCGAAGAGCAGAAGAAGTGGGCGAAGCTCTTCGTCGACAAGCAGTGGGGCTCCACGATGGTGCTGACCGAGCCGGACGCCGGCTCCGACGTCGGTGCGGGGCGGACCAAGGCCATTCCGCAGCCCGACGGGTCCTGGCACATCGAGGGCGTCAAGCGGTTCATCACGAGCGCCGAGCACGACCTGAGCGAGAACATCGTGCACTACGTGCTGGCCCGGCCGGTGGACACGCCCGGCGCGGGCGGGCCCGGCACCAAGGGGCTGTCGCTGTTCGTCGTGCCGAAGTTCCACTTCGACGCCGAGACCGGCGAGCTCAAGGAGCGCAACGGCGCCTTCGTGACGAACGTCGAGCACAAGATGGGGATCAAGGTCTCCACCACGTGCGAGGTGACCTTCGGCGGGCACGGGGTGCCGGCCAAGGGTTGGCTGCTCGGCGACGTGCACGAGGGCATCCGGCAGATGTTCCTCATCATCGAATACGCCCGGATGATGGTCGGCACCAAGGCCATCGCGACGCTGTCGACGGGATACCTCAACGCGCTCGAATACGCCAAGAGCCGCGTCCAGGGCGCCGACCTGGTGTCGACGGACAAGGCGGCCCCGCGCGTCACGATCATCAACCACCCCGATGTCCGGCGCTCGCTGCTGATGCAGAAGTCGTACGCCGAGGGCCTGCGCGCGCTTGTGCTGTACACGGCGACGTGGCAGGACAGGGTGGCGCTCGCCGAGGCGGCCGGTGACGAGAAGGCGGCGAAGATCGCCAAGCGGGTCAACGACCTGCTGCTCCCGCTGGTCAAGGGCGTCGGCTCCGAGCGGGCCTACGAGATGCTGAGCCACGAGTCGCTGCAGACGTTCGGCGGGTCCGGGTTCCTGCAGGACTACCCGCTGGAGCAGTACGTCCGCGACTCCAAGATCGACACCCTGTACGAGGGCACCACCGCGATCCAGAGCCTCGACCTGGTGTTCCGCAAGATCGTGCGGGACCAGGGCAAGGCGCTGCTGACGGTGGCCGCGGAGATCCAGCAGTTCCTGGAGTCCGAGGGCGGCAACGGGCAGCTGAAGGTCGAGCGCGTCGCGCTTGGCAAGGCGCTTACCGAAGTACAGCAGATGCTGGGAATCTTCACCGGCTGGCTCGGCGAGGCGCAGGCCGGCGACCCGCAGGCCCTGTACAAGGTCGGGCTCAACACCCGGCGCTTCCTGCTCGGCCTCGGCGACGTCGTGGTCGGCTGGCTGCTGCAGCGCCAGGCCGAGGTGGCCCTGAAGGCGCTGGCCGGGGACGTGTCACCGGCCGACAAGGCGTTCTACGAGGGCAAGGTCGCGGCGGCGAAGTTCTTCGCGCACGAGGTGCTGCCGCGCATCGGCGCCGACCGCCGGGTCATCGAGTCGACGACGCTCGACGCGATGCAGGTGGGCGAGGACTCGTTCTAACGCTCCACTGAGCTAAGCGGGGAGGGCAATGGCGCCCTCCCCGCTTTCATGCCCGGGCGGTGTGTGCGGCCGCGAGCGGCGCCCGCGTCAGCGAAGCCCACGTGCCCTCGAAGCGGTGCACGGCCAGGCCCGAGGTGGACAGGCCGGTGCTGTCCAACGACGCGCTGTACAGCTCGTGGGACAGATCGGAAATCGTGGGATTGTGCCCCACCAACAACAGCGTCGCGACCGACGCGGCGGTCTGCTGGATCAGCTCGAGCGTGTCGAGGGCCGGCCCCGTGTAGATCCGGTGCTCGTACACCACCGGCGCCTCGAGCCCCAGCTCCTCAAGCGTCTGCCGGGTGCGCACGGCCGGCGAGCACAGCACCGTGTCGGGCCGCAGGTCCTGCTCCTTGAGCCAGGCCCCGGCCGCCGCGGCGTCCCGGCGGCCGCGTGGGGCGAGAGGCCGCTCGATGTCTGTCGCGTAGTCGTCCGGATCGGCCGCCTTGGCGTGCCGCAGAAGGATCAGCGTCCGCTCGGTCATCTTCCAAGCCTCCCCGATTGAAGAATGGCGCGTGTGGGTAACCCGGACCACAGACAGTTACCCACACATGCCTCGGGAGGCCATCGATGGGTATCGGCGGAAGTATCCTACTGATCGTTGTCGGCGCGATCATGACGTTCGGGCTCGACGACACGGACGTCGGACCGTTCAATCTCGACACGATCGGCTGGATTCTCCAGCTCGCCGGGCTCGTTGGCCTGGCGTTGACCCTGTACTTCTGGAACTCGCGCCGTCGCACGGTGGTCTCCGCGGCACCGCCGCCGCCTCCGGCCGCCGGCACCGTGATCCCGCCGTCCGCGGACGAGGTGATCGAGCGGCGCACGCGGCGCTACTGACGCTCACGCACCACACGCAGCAAAAGCGCGGCCCGGCGGGACTTCCCGCCGGGCCGCGCTCGTCGTGCCGGAGGCGGCTCAGCGGGCGTACAGCGCGAAGTAGATCGCGACGTGGTGGCAGATCGCCGCGACGATCGTGCAGGCGTGGAAGAACTCGTGGTGCCCGAAGACCGCCGGCCAGGGGTTGGGCTTGCGCAGGGCGTAGAACACCGCGCCCACGGTGTAGAAGGCGCCGCCCACGATCGTCAGGACGAGCGCCGTCACGCCGCCGGTGTGCAGCATGTCGGGCAGGACCGCCACCGCGACCCAGCCCAGCGCGATGTAGAGCGGCGCGGACAGCCAGCGGTGCCGGCTCATCGCGGTGATCTGCTTCATCGCCACGCCCAGGATCGCGCCGGCCCACACCGTCGTCAGGATCACGACCCGGGTGGTGCCGCTGAGGAGCAGGACGCTGAAGGGCGTGTAGGTGCCGGCGATGAACACGAAGATCATGGAGTGGTCGAGCCGCCGCATGATCTTGTAACCGCGATCGGACCAGACGCGCCGGTGATACAGGGCGCTCGTGCCGAACAGCGCGACGACCGTGAGGCTGTAGACGGCGCAGCTCACGAACGGGCCCCAGCCGGGGCGGGTCGCGGCCAGCGAGCACAGGACGATGCCGCAGATCACGGCGACGCCCGCCGCATACGCGTGCAGCCAGCCGCGCATCCGCGGCTTTCCCAGGTCGACCGGGCGGAGACGGGTTTCGGTCTTCACGGTCACCCCTCTAGGTTACGGTTCCGTAGGTTACTGGCAAGTAATCAGCGGGCGAAACGCATCACGCCCGGCCGTCACAGCCCCGTCTATCGTGGCGAGGTGCAACTTCGCCCCGTCGGCGCCGACGCGCTGCTTCTCGAGGTCGACCACCCGCTCGACTGGTTCGCCGCGCTGGCCGCCGAGCGGGCCGCGGGCCGGCTGCCGGTGACCGACATCGTGCCCGGTGCGCGCACGGTTCTGCTAGACGGGGTGTCCGACGCCACGAGCCTGGCCGCGCGGCTGGCCGACTGGTCGTTCGATCCGGCATCGGTACCCCCACAGCCGCCCCTGACCGTGCCCGTCCACTTCGACGGGGTCGACCTGCCGTTCGTGGCCGAGCTCGCCGGCGTGAGCGTCGATCGGGTCGTCGACGTGCTCATCGGCACCGACCTGCAGGTCGCGTTCTGTGGCTTCGCGCCCGGGTTCGCATACCTGCGCGGCCTGCCCTGGAGCGTGCCCCGCCTCGACACCCCGCGCACGAAGGTCCCGGCCGGCGCCGTGGCCCTGGCCGCCGAGTTCGCCGGCATCTACCCGACGGCGTCCCCGGGCGGCTGGCGCATCGTCGGCCACAGCGACGCCAAGCTCTTCGACGTCGACCGCACGCCGCCGGCCCTGATGACCCCGGGCCGTACCGTGCGCTTCGCCAAGGCATGAGCGCCGAGCTGCGGATCGAGGTCGCCGGCCCGCTGACGAGCGTGCAGGACCGCGGCCGCCCCGGGTACGCCCACCTCGGCGTCCCCCGCTCCGGCGCCCTCGACCGCCCCGCGCTCGACCTCGGCAACCGGCTCGTCGGCAACCCGCCCGACGCGGCCGGGCTGGAGATCACGCTGGGGCCGTTCACGGCCGTCGCGGAGCGGGCCGGGACGATCGCCGTGACCGGCGCCGCCGCCGCGCTGCGCGTCGGCGGCCGCCCGGCCCCGGTCAACGCCCCGGTGCCGGTGCGGGCCGGAGACCGCATCGAAGTCGGCCGGGCGGTCGCCGGTCTTCGCCTGTACCTCGCCATCAGCGGCGGCCTGACTCCTGATCCGGTCCTCGGCAGTCGCTCGACCGACATGCTGTCGCTGCTGGGACCGCCCGCGGTGCGCTCCGGCGACCGGCTCCCGGTCGGGCAACCGGCGGGCGATCCGGCGGCCGTCGACGTGGCGCCGCGCCCGGTCCTCGGCGGCCCGATCGTGCTGCGGGTCGCGTGGGGTCCGCGCGCCGACCTGTTCAGGGATGCGGGGCGGCTCGCCTCGGGGGAGTACACGATCCGCAGTGAAAGCAACCGAGTCGGTGCCCGGCTCGACGGACCGGCGCTCACCCGGGCCGACACCGCGGAGCTGCCGAGTGAGGGCATCGTGCTCGGGGCGGTCCAGGTGCCGGCGAGTGGGCAGCCACTGGTGTTTCTGGCCGACCATCCGACGACCGGCGGATATCCGGTGGTCGCGGTCGTGCACCCCGCCGATCTGCCGCTGCTCGCCCAGGCCCGGCCGGGGGATAGCGTTCGGTTCCGTGGACCTCAACAGTGACCTGGGAGAAGGGTTCGGCGTCTGGCGCCTCGGCGACGACGACGCCCTCCTGACCATCGTGACGAGCGCGAACGTCGCCTGCGGCTTCCACGCGGGCGACCCGGCGACCATGCGGCGGGTCAGCGACCTCGCGGCCGAGCGCGGGGTGCGGGTCGGCGCGCAGGTGAGCTACCGCGACCTGGCCGGCTTCGGACGGCGCCGGATCGAGGTGCCGCCGGACGAGCTGGCCGACGAGCTGCGGTACCAGATCGGCGCGCTCGCCGCGTTCGGCGCAGTCGCGTACGTCAAGCCGCACGGCGCCCTCTACAACACCGCGGCCGTCGACACCGGCCACGCGTCGGCGGTGGTGGCGGCGGCCGCGGCGGCGGGCGGGCAGCCGGTGCTGTGCCAGCCCGGATCGGTGCTCGCCAGGCTGGCCGCCGAGCGGGGGCTGCGGGTGGTGGGCGAGGGTTTCGTGGACCGCGGATACCTTCCCGACGGCCGGCTCGTGCCCCGTTCCCAGAGCGGTGCGCTCGTCACCGACGTCGCCGCGGTGGCCGCCCGCGCGGTGCGGATGGCGGTGGACGGCGTGGTGGAGGCGGTCGACGGGTCAGTCATCCCGATGCCCGTCGAGTCGCTGTGCGTGCACGGCGACAGCCCGGGCGCGGTGGACATGGCCCGGGCCGTGCGGGCGGCGCTCGTCGACGCCGGCGTTGCGGTGGCGGCGTTCACCGGTGCCGAACCGCCGCCTGGCCACGCGAACTGAGCTGGACACGGTGATCTGACCGGGGCTATTCGCCGTCGGTGGCCGCCTCGGCGTCCAGGCCGCGCAGGATCAGGGGCAGCCGGGCCGCGCCGTCGGAGGTGACGCGGATCGGGACGCCCCAGTCCTGGCGGGTCAGGTGACAGGCGGGAAACTCCGCGTCCATGTCGCAGGTCGCGGCCTGGGCCGTCACTTGCAGTACCCCCGCCGCGACGTCTTTGGAAATGACGAGTCGCCGCTGGAGGCTCTGCGTCACGCCCGCACCCTCCAGGAGCAGCTCCGGAGGGGACGCGGAGACCTCGAGGCGGGTGGCCGGGCCGAAGGACTCGTCGAGCTTCTGGCCCGGGGCCGGCGTGAAGATGAGGTCGAGCTCGACCGCGCCCGGGGCCAGCATCGTGGGCGGGCGCTCGGTGCGGTGGCGGACGCCGGTGACGTCGATGCCGGCCGCGGCCAGGGTGCCGGCGCCCAGGCGGACCAGGCGGTGGGCGCCCGACTCGACCACGACGATGTCGCCGTCGGCGGTCACCACCAGGTCGCTCGGCTCGGCCAGGCCGTCGACGACTGTCGAGACGCGCCCGTCGGCGATGCGGCGGACCGCGCCGTTGTACGTGTCGGCGACGAGCACGCTCCCGTCCGCCAGCGCCAGCACGCCCAGCGGGTGCTGCAGCAGCGCCTGGTCGGCCGGGCCGTCGACGTGGCCGAAGTCGAACAGGCCCTGCCCGGCGGCGGTGTGCATCTCGCCGTGCTCGATCCAGCGTACCGCCGACGACTCGCTGTCGGCGATCCACAGCCGCGCCCCGTCCGGCGACGCCGAGAGCCCGGACGGCTGGGCCATCCAGACCTCGGGCAGCGGGCCGTCCTTGAGCGCCTCGACGGTCGTACCCGCGTACATCCCGGCCGTGCGCTTGATCGGGTCGAACCACCACAGCTGGTGGATGCCGGCCATCGCGACCACGACCCGGCCGTCGTACCAGGCCACGTCCCACGGCGAGGACAGGTCCAGCACCAGCGAGTCGTGGGCCTCGAAGTCGACGGTGCCGCGCCACTGCCGCCCGCTGCCGGCCACGGTGCTCACCTCGCCGGTCTTCAGGTTCAGCCCGCGCAGCAGGTGGTTGACGGTGTCGGCGATGACGACGTCGTAGCCGGCGATCTCGGCCGTGTGCGGCGGCAGCAGACACAGGCCGCCCGGCTCGGAGAACTCCGGCTCGGTCCCGTCCTTGCGCCCCCGCTTGCCCGTCCCGAACCGCCGCACGGGCGTCTCGTTGTCGGCGTCGAGCTCCACAATGGACTGATGCGTCGAGTCCGACACCAGAAAATGCCCGTCGGGCAGCGCCAGCGCCTTGCCGGGAAACCGCAAAAGCGTCAGATCACTGTTTTGTACCGCGTGAAAGCCCGCGCTCGTCCGCAGCGTGCCCTTGGCCGTGTGGATCTGGACCAGCTCGTCGATGAGCCGGCCGAGCCCTTCGGCGTGGCCCTCGCCGGCCATGTTGGCCACGACGTAGCCCTCGGGGTCGACAACGGTGAGCGTCGGCCAGGCCTTCGCCGCGTACTGCTGCCACATGTTCAGCTCGGGGTCGTCGAGCACCGGATGGTCGACCCCGTAACGCTCGACCGCCTGGGCCAGCGCGACCGGGTCCTTCTCGTGCTCGAACTTCGGGCTGTGCACGCCGATCGTGACGAGCACGTCGGAGTACTTCTCCTCCAGCGGCCGCAGCTCGTCGAGGACGTGCAGGCAGTTGATGCAGCAGAACGTCCAGAAGTCGAGCAGCACGATCTTGCCGCGCAGCTCGGCCAGGCTCAGCTCCCGCCCGTCCGTGTTGAGCCAGCCGCGGCCTTTGAGCTGCGGTGCCCGGACCCTGGGGGTGCTCACTTCTCGGCGGCCGGGCGGAGGCACAGGACCTGGTCCTTCTCGCCCTTGTGCTGCAGGACGATGTACGGCTGGGCGGCGTCGGAGCAGCTCTCCGGCTTGTCCACCTTGGACACGATGCGGAACGCGTCCTTGCTGCCGCAGTCGACACCCGTCGCCGAGTCCCCGTCCTGCTTCACGCAGGAGTTGACCGCGAAGCTGGTGCCGCCGGCATTGCTGATCTTCACCACGATCGCCGTGCCGGCCACCGCCACCAGGAACACGGCGGCGACGATCAGCAGGCCGATGAGCAGCCCACGCTTGCTCTTGACCGGCGGCTCGGGGGTCGGGATCGGCTCACCCTCGACCGGCGGCATGTCCGGCTGGTGCTCACCCGGCAGGTTCACCAGGTCGCCGTACCGCGGGGTGCCCGCGGCCGGGAACTGCCCGGTCGCCGGCGGGGCCGACGTCTGATACGTCCCGCCGACGGTCGCCGGGGGCCCGCTGAACTGCTGGTTGTCACCGTACGGCGGCGCGCTCGACGGCGGCGCGCCGTACACCGAGGACGTGGCGGGCGGCGCGCTGGACGGGAACGGCGGCGCGCTGGCCGGTTGGTTGCCGTAGGGCGGGGCGCTCGCGGGCTGCGTTGCGCCGTAGGGCGGGGCGCTGGCGGGCTGGGCTGTTCCGTACGGCGAGGCGCTCGCGGGCGGGGCGGACGTGGGCGCGGCTCCACCGGCGGGTGGGACCGAGGCGCGGGCACCGTACGTGCGCGGGCCCGGGTCCGGTGGGATCTGGCCGAGGTTGACCGGGGCCGGGACCTCGGGGGCGGCGGCTGCGGGCGGGACCTGGGCGCTTCCCGAGGGGACCTGGGCCGAGCCGGAGGGGACGCGCGCGCTGCCGGTCGGGATGCGGGCCGAGCCGGAGGCGACCCCGGGCGCGCCGGCGCCGGAGGACGGGGCCGCTTGCTGGGGCGAGGACGGTGCCCACGGGTTCTGGTCCGGGTGCTCCGGCCCGCCCGGGTACTGATCGTCGCTGCCGGCTCCCTGGCTCGCGGGCCCGTGGTTCCCGGTGCCCTGGTTCCCGGGGCTCTGGTTTCCCGCGCTCTGGTTGGCCGGCGTGAAACCGGGGAAGCTGCCGACCGGGCCGCGGGTGTCGGCGGGCGGGGCGACGGCGGGCGGCGGCGGAGCGGCCTGGCCGTAGGTCGTCGGGACGCCGGCCGAGCCGTACGTGGTGCCGGGAGCGGCCGCGCCCGACGTCGGCGCCGACGTCGGGCCGGGCACGGAGGCCGAGCCGTAGGTGCCGGAGACGCTCGCCGAGCCGCTGGCACCCGGGACGCGGGCCGAGCCGGACGACGGGCCCGCGCCACCGGCCGCGCCGCCCTGGGCGCTCGGCACCACCCACTGCGGGCCGGAGCCTTCCGACGTGGCCGCACCGGGACCGCCGGGGACACTTGCCGAGCCGGACGCGCCCGGAACGCCGGCCGAGCCCGATGCGCCCGGCACGCCGGCGGACCCGGGGACGCTCGCGGAGCCGCTGGCGCCGGGGACGCCGGCCGAGCCCGAGGCGGACTGGTGGGGCGGCAGAGCCTGGGCCGGCATCGGGAACTGCGGCGGGACCGCGGCGGCCGGCGGCGGGTCATACGGTCCGGGCGGCGCCGACGTGGGCTGCCCGTAGTGGCCGGGCGGCGGGCTCGACGGCGGGTCGTATGCGTTGGGCGGCGGCGATACGGGCTGCCCGTACTGGCCGGGCGGTGCCGACGTGGGCTGTCCGTAGTGGCCGGGCGGGCTCGACTGCGGCGCGTACGGTCCGGCGGGCGGCGGGGAGCCCGGCGGCGGGTCGAAGGGGCCTGGGGGTGGAGACGTGGGCTGCCCGTACTGGCCGGAGGGCGGCGGGAACGAGCCCGCGGCCGGCGGCGGGTAGGAGGCTGCGGCGGGCGGGTAGGAGCCGGGCGGGGGCGGGTAGGCGCCGCCGGGTGGCGGACCGGCCGGGCCGGCGGGTGGGAACGGGCCGGGGCGGGCGGCGTCGTCCTGGTCGTTCGGGTGGGGCTGGGGCGGGACCTGAGGAGGCGAGGAGGGGACGGGGACCGACGCCTTCGCGCGCACGGCCGGGGCCCGGCCGGACGGCGGCGTGCTCGCCGCAGCCTCGTCCGGCTGATCGGACGGGTGCTGCTGGTCGGACGTCATGCGTGCCTCCTGTTGGTCAGACCCCGACCGTAGTCGACCGGTGAGTGACATCCCAGAGCCGGTACCGAGGTTCGTCGGTTCGGATGCCAAGCAAACCAGTACCGGACAACAGATCCATAACCACCCTGCTCCGTCCGGGTACACAGAACCGCCCCGGTCCGGGGAGGAAGCGGACCGGGGCGGTTCAGGGGGCGGCGCGCAACGTCGGCCTAGTTCCGATCGATCATGGCGTAGAGCTCGTCGCGGAGGGCGACGGACGGGTTCTTGGCGATCGCGCGCTCGATGGCGTTCACGCGGCGGGCGACGACGCGGCGGGCCTTGATGCGCTCGAACAGTGTGCTCATGACTGCTCCTCAGATGTGGTGTGTAAGGGCTGTTAATGCCTCACATCCATTACACGCCTCCAGGGAGATCAACTTCTACTGAATAAGGGGTGATGCGGCACACCCGCCGACGATTCGTAGGCAGATACCCAGCGCAAACACCCAGTTCGTCGGCCATATGACAGCTGGAGCGCTCCCAGGCCCGAGCCACTTCCCCTGGATTGGCCTGCCTCTGACCTGGCTCAGCACTCGGCGGGTGCGCTCGTCGCACCCCGGTTCTCCGGCGATAAGTCGGGCGCTCCGCACCGCGACTTATCAGATTTATACGTCGCCAGGGTATATGTCCGATATGTCGAGCGAAGCGTGGCGCGGAGCGCCCGACATATCGCGTGACGCCCCGCGTCGAGGTGGCTCGACATGGAGATGGCCCCGCGCTCACCGCGCGGGGCCATCTCTTGCAACGGGTTCGTCAGCTCCAGGCCAGCATGGCTGCCTCTGGATCTTCCAGGTATGCGCCTACGTCGCGGAGGAACTTGGAGCCCAGCTCGCCGTCGATGATGCGGTGGTCGAACGACAGGCCCAGGGTGGTCACCTGGCGGACCTTGATCTTGCCCTTGTGGACCCAGGGCTGGTCGCGCACTGCGCCGAAGACCAGGATGGCCGACTCGCCGGGAGGCAGGATCGGGGTGCCGGTGTCGACGCCGAAGACGCCCACGCTGGTGATGGTGAAGGTGCCCCCGGCCATGTCGGCCGGAGGGGTCTTGCCGTCGCGGGCCGTGTTGACCAGGGCGGTCATCGCGTCGGCCAGCTCTCGGGTGGTCAGGTCCTGGGCGTCCTTGATGTTCGGGACGATCAGGCCGCGCTGGGTGGCGGCCGCGATGCCCAGGTTGACGTAGTGCTTGACGACGATCTCGTCGCCGGCCCAGGTGGAGTTGACCATCGGGTAGCGGCGCAGGGCCAGCAGGCAGGCCTTGGCCACGATCAGCAACGGGGAGACCCGGGCGTCGGACCAGTCGCGCTTGGACTTCAGGCGGTCCAGGGCCTTCATCGACCTGGTCACGTCGACAGTCAGGAACTCGGTCACGTGCGGTGCGGTGAACGCGCTGGCCACCATGTTTTCGGCGGTCAGCTTGCGCACGCCCTTGACCGGGATGCGCTCCTCCCGCTCGCTCGGAGCGCGGGCCGGGCCGCGAGCCTGACCCTGAGACTGGGCCGGCGGTGCGGACTGGGCGCCGAGCACGTCGTCGCGGGTGATCGAGCCCTGCGGGCCGCTGCCCGTGAGCGTGGCCAGGTCGATGCCGAGGTCGCGGGCCAGTTTGCGGACCGGGGGCTTGGCCAGGACGGTGCCGTTGCGGTTGGCGACGCCTGCCGGTGCCGCGGGGACCGGCGGTGCCGGCTGGGGCTGTGGTGCCGGTGCGGGCTCTGGAGGTACAGATGCCGATGTTGCTTGTGTCGTGACCCTCGTGCGCCGCTTGGCCGCCGTCGTCCGGGGGCCGTAGCCCACCAGCACCGGCGTCCGGCCGCCCGCGACGGGGCCGCCGACCATGCCCGGCTCGACCGGAGCGTCACCGGCCACCTCGACCGCGGCCAGGGACGCGGCCGAGGGCTGGGGCAGCCCGGCCGGCAGGTCGCCGGCGCCGGGATCGGTGTCGATGGCGATGATCGGGTGACCGACCTCGACCATCGTGCCCTCGGGGTGGTGGATGCGAACGACCTTGCCGGCCCACTTCGCCGGGATCTCGACGGCGGCCTTGGCCGTCTCGACCTCGACGATCGGCTGGTTGAGCGCGATCGTGTCGCCCTCGGCCACCAGCCATTTGAGGATCTCGCCCTCGGTGAGCCCCTCGCCCAGGTCGGGCAGGTTGAACTCCTTGACCCTGCTCATGTGCGCGCGGCCCCCTAGAACCCGTACGAGCGGTCGACGGCGTCGAGCACCCGGTCGAGGTCCGGCAGGTACTCCTCTTCCACGCGCGCGGCGGGGTAGGGCGTGTCGAAGCCGGTGACGCGCAGGACGGGAGCCTCCAGGGAGTAGAAGCACTCCTCGGTGATCCGGGCCGCGACCTCGGAGCCGAGGCCGAGGTTGCCGGGTGCCTCGTGGACGACGACGGCGCGGCCGGTGCGGCGGACCGAGTCGTACACCGGGGCCATGTCCAGCGGGGACAGTGTGCGCAGGTCGATCACCTCGAGCGAGCGGCCGTCCTCCTCGGCCGCCGCGGCGGCGTCGAGGGCGGTGCGGACCATCGGGCCGTATGCGATCACGGTGGCGTCGGTGCCGGCCCGCACGACGCGGGAGGTGTGCAGCGGCAGTGCGGCCGCGTCGTAGTTGACCTCGCCCTTTTCCCAGTAGCGGCGCTTGGGCTCCATGAAGATGATCGGGTCGTCGGACTCGATCGACTGCTGGATCATCCAGTACGCGTCGTCGGGGTTGGCGCACGAGACGACCTTGAGGCCGGCGGTGTGCGCGAAGTACGCCTCGGGGGACTCCGAGTGGTGCTCGACCGCGCCGATGCCGCCGCCGAACGGGATGCGGATGACGATCGGCAGGCTCAGCTTCCCGCCCGAGCGGTAATGGATCTTCGCGACCTGGGAGACGATCTGGTCGTAGGCCGGGTAGACGAAGCCGTCGAACTGGATCTCGCAGACCGGGCGGTAGCCGCGGATGGCCAGGCCGACGGCGGTACCGATGATGCCGGACTCGGCCAGCGGCGTGTCGATGACCCGGTCCTCGCCGAAGTCCTTCTGCAGCCCGTCGGTGATCCGGAAGACGCCGCCCAGCTTGCCGACGTCCTCACCCATGATCAGGACCTTGTCGTCGTGCTCCATGGCGCGGCGCAGGCCGGTGTTGAGCGCCTTGCCCATCGTCAGCGTCTCGGCGGCGGCCATCAGTGCCCACTCCCCTCGAAGGACGCGAGGTACCTGGTGAACTGTTCCTTCTGCTGCGCGAGCTCGGGGGAGCCGTGCGGGTACACGTGGTCGAACATCGTCTTCGGGTCGGGGTCCGGCAGGGCCAGCACCCGCTCGCGCAGGTTGACGGCGGCCACCCGGGCCTCCTCGTCGACCGCGTCGAAGTAGTCGTCCTGGGCCAGGCCCTGCTTGGTCAGGAACGCCCGGAGCCGCTTGATCGGGTCCTTGGCCTGCCACGCCTCGACCTCGCTCGCGATGCGGTAGCGGGTCGGGTCGTCGGAGGTGGTGTGGGCGCCCATCCGGTACGTGTACGCCTCGATGAGCGAGGGCCCCTGCCCGTGCCGCGCGTCGTCGAGCGCTTTGCGGGTCACCGCGTAGCACGCGAGCACGTCGTTGCCGTCGACGCGCAGGCCCGGAAAGCCGAAACCGCTGGCTCGGTGGTACAGCGGGACGCGGGTCTGGCGCTCGAGAGGCTCACTGATGGCGTACTGGTTGTTCTGGCAGAAGAACACCAGCGGCGCATTGAACACCGACGCCCAGATGTAGGCCTCGTTCACGTCGCCCTGACTGGTGGCGCCGTCCCCGAAGTAGGCGATGACGGCCTCGCCGTCATCGGACCCGACCTTGCCGTCCTTGGTGATGCCCATGGCGTAGCCGGTCGCGTGGAGCGTCTGCGCACCGATGACGATCGTGTAGGTGTTGAACTTGAACTCGTTGGGGTCCCAGGCGCCCTGGTCGACCCCGCGGAACAGGCGCAACGGCATGATCGGGTCGACGCCGCGGGTGTAGAGGACGCCGTGCTCGCGGTACGTCGGGAAGGCCATGTCCTGCGCGCGCAGTGCCCGGCCCGAGCCGACCTGCGCCGCCTCCTGGCCCAGCAGGCTCGCCCAGATCCCCAGCTCACCCTGGCGCTGCAGCGCGGTGGCCTCGGCGTCGAGCTTCCGGACCACGACCAGGTCGTGGTAGAGCGAGCGGTACTCGTCATCGGTGAAGTCGACCGAGTAGTCGGGGTGTTCGACCCGGTCCCCTTCGGGGGTGAGCAGCTGCACGAACGCGGGTTCCGGCGCGGCCCGTGTCCCTGACGCCCGGGCCTTGACTTCGCCCTTCGCCATCCGTTTCTCCCTGTCGTCTCTCGCGTCGGCAGCGGGGTTGACCCTGCCGCGCGGCGGGGGGTGTCTGCCACGCGGCGACCCGGTGGGGTCGACACGTCGGCAGGGCATGACCGGGGTCATGCCCGTGACTCGGCCCCGGGCTCTGCCTCGCAGGGTATGCGGAGGCTACGGCGCCGTTGCCGGTGTGTGTCAAGCATCGCAGAAGGCGTGTGGATAGACACCATGGAGTCGCGCGTTCTCCGTGTCTTCGCCGGGTTGCGCCCAGTTAGTCCGAATGTCCCTGTGCGGCCGCTCGAGGTTTGGAGTTCAGGTGTCTTCGGACGTGCGCCATCACCGGCTGTTCTCGCCCAACCGGCGGCCGCTGCTGATCTCCGCGCTGCTGGTCCTGCTCACCTCGGTGCCGACCATGATCGTCGTGGTGGCCGGCAGTGCGACGCTGGAGACCGCCCCGCCGCCCCGCTCGCCGGTCATCGCCGACCCGCAGCCAGGACCGGTCATCGTCGGCTCGGGGCCGACGTCCGGGCTGCACGCCTCTGGGCCGGCCGGCCGCAACTCCGTCGGCGCCCCTCCGACCGCCCCGCAGCCGCCGCTGCGGCCGCGAGCGACTTCGCGACCATCGGAGGGCTCCGGAGGTACCGGCGGAGGAAGCGGTTCGATTGTCAAGAAGGCACCGACCCGCCACCCTTCGGTGGAATCCTCGCCACCGCCGGCTCCGGACCCGTCGCCGATTCAGGATCGGGCGTGGCCCGGGTGGGACGACAACATCAAAGAAAGCGGTATCCATCAGGGTCGGTCGATCGGACAATTCCGGTCGGCCGATTCGGCCGTCGGGGGACTACCGACCGGCCCGCGTGTTCGAGTTGCGCGTGACGACCGCCCATGCCGTGGAGAACGGTTTGCACGGCCACTGCGCGCACCCCGCCGTGCAGCCTTGGGCGTGCCGGCCGGTGACGGGCTGATGGCGCTCGACCCGGCGGCGGGCGTCGGTGACGGCGTGGTCGTAGATGACAGCCATTGATGCTCCTCAGACGCCCTGCGGCGTCGACGCGGCCCACAGCAGGCGCGCGTTGTAGAGCTGCTGGGCCGTGGCCAGCGCGGCCTCGGCGGAGCGGAAGACGGCGACCTCGGTCTTGCCGTTGCCGAGGCGCCACGTAAGCACCGCCTGATCGGGCAGCTCATGGCCCCAGGCAACGACTTCCGGGTGGTCGTCATCGAGTGGATCGGCGACAATGCCGAAGAGGCGTGGTGCGCCTTCGAGCAGGAGCATGTCATCCTCGAGCACCACTGATCTCCCTCCGGCAGAGGTGCGATCTGACGCGTCCAGAATGCACGTGCAGGTTTCGCGCGGCAATACGGACTTGCGAAGTTGAGTAGAGCAAGCCAATCGCTCACCCACCTCGCGCTTGCGCAGTACCCCGGTAACGGACACACTCGACCTGAGTAATGGAGGTGAGCGGTGTCCAGCGCCCACAGCCCCACGTTCCCCAGGTTCCAGTTGGGTAAGCAACTGCGTGAGCTGCGGGAGCATGCACGGCTCACCACGGAAGACGTCGGCCTGCAACTGGACTGCTCGCCGAGCACCATCAGCCGGATGGAAGGCGGCAAGGTCGGAATCCGGCGCAGCACCCTGGAGCGCCTGCTCGAGATTTACGAGGTCACCGACCAAGAGCAGATCGACACATTGGTGGTCCTCGCACGGCAGGGCAAAACTCGAGGTTGGTTCGCCCGTTACGGAGATCTGCCCGCGAGTTACTCAAGGTACATCGGCCTCGAGTCGAGTGCGGCGGAGATGCGCGACTACGAAGCGCTCGTCGTGCCCGGGATGCTCCAGACGGAGGAGTACACGCGGGCGCTGCTCGCCGCCTCCACCGGAGAGTCCGACGAGACCGTCGAGGCGCACGTGAAGGCGCGCCGCGAGCGCCAGAACCTGCTGACCCGCGAGGACCAGCCGCTGCAGCTGATCGCCGTGCTCGACGAGAGCGTCATTCGGCGCAGCATCGGCGGGGCCGACGTCATGCGGTCGCAGCTCAAGCACCTGGCCGACATGGGCCGGGCGAGAAACGTGACGGTCCAGATCCTGCCCTTCTCCGGAGGGGCATATGCCGGCATGGCTGGATCGTTCGCGATTCTCAAGTTCCAAGATGCACCAAGCGTCGTGTACGCCGAGGCCATGACCGGCGACATCTACCCGGCCGCCGATGATGTGCAGCGGTACGCCGACGTGTTCGAGAATCTGCGAGCCGCCGCGCTCAGCCCGTTGGAGTCGATCAAAATGATCGAGGATTCTTCGAACTGAGTTCGGCCCTTACCCGAAGGAGTGCGCAGAGATGGCTGCGCTGAACGAGCAGTGGCACAAGCCCACGCGGAGCGGTAACAACGGACAGTGCGTCGAAGCGCGGTTCGTCGACGGCGTCGTCGAGGTCCGCAACTCCAACTCCCCCGATGCGGGCTCGGTTCGCTTCACCCGCGCGGAATGGGACACCTTCATCGCCGCGGTCGACACGGACGGCGAGTTCCGCCTGCCGTAATCGATTCTTCCCCATCCACTTCACAAACGAAGGGACGACCCCCGACCGGGTCGTCCCTTCGTCTTCTGCGAGCCATTGTTGATGTTATCGCTCGGGTCGGGACCGGCGGTACTTCGCCGTCCTTGGCCGTACGGAGTCCGCGGAATGTAGCAAAACTGGCGAATCGGATCCGGTAGCAATCCTGCGATGTGGGTGTCGCGATCCGGTCCGGCGGAGTAACTATGAGTTATGAGCACTCAGGTGTCGCCGGCGTCGCAGGTGTCCGCGCTCACGATCCGGGCGTACCGGCCCACGGATCATCGAGAGTGCCGGCACCTCTGGGCGGAGATGACCGCGGCGGACGCGGGACTCTACGGGGTCGCGTCCGCGGATGATTCTGGTGCGGCTTTCGAGGAGTACCTGACCCGGCTGGACCTCTCCGGGATGTGGGTCGCCTCGAACGTCGGCGGCGGGGTGATCGGGATGGTCGGGCTGCTGCTCGGCGGTCAGGTGGAGCCGCTCGTCGTCACGGCGGCCAGCCGGGGCGAGGGGATCGGGCGGGCCCTGCTCGAGCATGTCGCCGATCAAGCGCGGCGGCGGGGGATCCGGCAGTTGAGCATCTCGCCGTCGGCCCGGAACCTGGACGCTATCCGGTGCTTGCATGCGGCGGGGTACGACGCCCTTGCTCGGGTGACGCTGGCTATCGATCTTTCACCGGGAGGGTCGGCGTTCGAGGACGGGATCGATCTTTACGATCTGCGATTCCGGGCCTGAGGTGGCTCGCTCCGGTTGCGGGGTGTGCGGTGACTGTGGGCGCTTTGTGCGTGGAGTCGTGCGCTCGTGCGGGCGGGGCGGGCGCTTGTGGCCGATAAGTCGGGCGCTTCGCGCCGCGACTTATCGGATTTTTCGTATTTTCACGGTGTCTGAGTTATTTGTCGGGTTTGCCGGGATAGGGCGGATGCTTTCGGCCCTCTAGTAGCGGAGTTCTGTCGCTTCCACCAGACCTGTGGACAGGGTTATCCACAGGAAAAAGTTTGTCTACCGGCGGTGTTGCGGCGGGGCGAGGCTCGACGCATGGATTCCCACTTGCGACTGCGTGGACCGGCCGAGCTCCTCTCGGCCCTGCCTTATCTGCTGGGGTTCCACCCCACCAACAGCCTCGTGGCGCTCGGCCTGCGCGGCCCCGGCCTGCACGTACAGCTGCGCGGTGACCTGCCCGGCGACGAGACCGACGCCGTGGTGCTGGCCGACCACTACGGGCAGGTGTTCGCGCGCAACGGCATGGACGGCGCCCTGCTCATAGGCTACGGACCACCCGAGCGGGCCGCCCCGTTCCTGAAGCTCGTGAACGCCGCGATGGTCGTCCGCGGGCTCCGGGTCTACGACCTGCTACGGACGCACGAGCGAAGATTCTGGTCGCTGTTCTGCTCCTCGCCCGACTGCTGCCCGCCGGAGGGCCGCCCCTTCGATCCGGAGACTTCGGTCGCCGCGGCCGAGGCGACGCTTGCCGGCCTGGTCGCGATGCCGTCGCGCGAGACGGTGGCCGAACTGTTCGAGGGCCCGGTGGGTCCGGCGCTCGCGGCCATCGAGGACGCCGGCGACCGGGCCAACCTGCGGGTGCTCCGCCTCGCCGCAGGCCGCGACCCGGCCGGCATACGCGCAGCCGTGGTCGCCGCCGGCCGGGTGGCGCTCGAGGCGGCGCTCACCCGCTACGCCGCCGACGAGGCGCTTGACGACGACGAGCTGGCCTGGCTGCAGGTCCTGCTCCACGTGCTCGACTTCCGCGACCGCGCCTGGGAACGACTCGACCGCGACACCCGCTGCACCGGCAACCCGGCCATCGAGACACACCGGCGGTTCTGGATGGACATGGTGCGCCGCTGCGAACCTTCGGCCGTCGCGCCTGCGGCAACACTTTTGTCGTACCTCTCGTGGCGCACCGGCAACGGCCTGCACGCCGCGTTGGCGCTGGACCGGGCGTTCGCGGCCGACCCCGGCTACACGGGCGCCGGCCTCATGGCCGAGATCCTGGGCCGCGGGCTGTCCCCGGCCGAGCTGCCCCCGATCGGCCGCCGTCAGCGCCGGACTTCGCGCGGACCGGCCCCGTCCGACCTGCCGAGATCGCTCCGGCTTCCCGCCTCGCCGCGAGGGAACGGGTCGTCGCGCGCGCCGGGGCCGCATTCGCGCCCTGATCCCGCTTCCGGACCTGGCTCGCGGCCTGACTCCGCTTCTGGACCTGCCTCGCGCCTCGACTCCGTTTCCGGACCTAGCTTGCGCCCTGGCTCCGTTTCTGGATCTGGCTCCGCTTCTGGACCTACCTCGCGGCGTGACACCGACGTCGGCCGGCGACCTGGGCCGGGTGCGCGACCGCGGCCTGGCGCGGCGGGGACGACGCTGTGTTCGGAGGCTGCGGTTGCTGCCGATCTGCGTGCCGCGGTCGATCCGGCTGCGGGCGGCAATGTGGGTTCCGAGGCGGCGTCGGGTGCGCACGCGGCAGCGATGCTGTGTTCCGAGGCCGCGGTTGCTGCCGAGTTGTGCGCGGTGGTCGATCCGGTTGTGGGTGGCGATGTGGGTGCCAGGGTTGCGTCGGGTGCCGAGGTGGCGTCGGGTGTCCAGGCAGCGTCGGGTGCGGCGGCGTTGGGTGTCGAAGCGGCGCCCAGTGCGGAGGTGGCGTCCCGGGTTGAGGCGGTCGTGTTGGGCGCGGTTGACGGCGAACCGCCGCAGCCCGGTCCGGTCGGGTCGCCCGGTGGGTCCGCTGAGGCTGTGGCCGACTCCGGCAGGTCTAGTGGGCCGGCTGGCGGGTCCGCGGCGGTGGGAGGGACGGGACGCCCTGCACGCGCTGCGCGGCGGCGTAGACGTTGAAGGTCGTGCCGCGCAGGAAGCCGACGAGGGTCAGTCCGGCCTCGGCGGCGAGGTCGACGGCGAGGGTGCTCGGTGCTGATACGGCGGCGAGCAGGGGGAGACCGGCCATCCAGGCCTTCTGGCACAGCTCGAAGCTGGCTCGTCCACTGACCATGAGGAGGTGTCCGGTGAGGGGGAGACGTTCTTGGCGTACCGCCCAGCCGACGACCTTGTCGACCGCGTTGTGCCGCCCCACGTCTTCCCGCAGGCAGACGAGTTCGCCATCGGGCGTGAACAGCCCCGCCGCGTGCAGGCCGCCGGTGGTGTCGAAGGCTCGCTGGCGCCGGCGAAGGGCACCGGGCAGGCCGGCCAGGACCGAGGGGGCGACGGTGACCGGATCGGCGCTCACGTCGAAGGCCGAGCGGGTGCGCACCGCGTCGATGCTTGCCTTCCCGCAGACCCCGCACGAGGAGGTGGTGTAGAAGTTGCGGGCCACCGACTGAGCGACCGGCGCCGCCACGTCGGCGCTCAGCCGGATGTCCACGACGTTGTACGAGTTCGGCTCCTCGTCCCCGGAGCACAACTTGGCCGTGAGCACGTCCGCGGCCCGCCGGATGACGCCCTCGGTCAACAAGAAACCGATGGCGAGGTCGATGTCGTCCCCCGGCGTACGCATGGTGACCGCCAAAGCCGCCCCGCCGACCCGGATCTCGAGCGGCTCCTCAGCCACCAACGTATCCGGCCCGACCCGCGCCTCGACCAGCCCAACCGACCCGTCGACCGTCCGATCCCGCTCCTCGGCCGACCTACCGCGCGCTTCGACTGTCCCGCTCGGCATCTCGACAGACTCGCTGCGCGGCTCGTTCGCCCAGTCCCGCGCCTCGGGCAGCACGCTCCGCGGCTCGTTCGTGCGGTCCCGCGCCTCGGCTGGGCCGCTGCGTGGTGCTGACGTCCGATGCGCCTCGATCGGGCCGCTGCTTGTCGCTGCCGTCCGAGTTTGGGTGTCGGTCGGGGCGGTCTGTGCTTCGGCTTGGCCGGCTTGCGGTTTGCCGGTGCTGTTTTGTGCTTTGGTTGGGGCGCCTTGCGGTTCTTGCGTCATGCCTGGTGCCGTGGCGGGTTCGGCCGGTGGTGGGGGGTGGGCGGGCAGGTGTACGCGGACTATGGTGCGGCGTTGGGTTGCGCGGCCCATGTGGGCGGCCCTTCGTAGGAGCTGTTGGTGGCGTTCGTGGTTCTTGTTTGACGGTAGGTTCTCGTTGTGGGTGATGGCCACCTGAGGGACTCGGGCGCTTCGGTTGCTGCGGTGATTTTGGCCGGGGGGCGGGCGGCTCGGCTCGGTGGGCTGGACAAGCCCATGGTGGCGGTTGGTGGGGTGCCCATGCTGCTGCGGGTGCTGGCGGCCGTTGAGGAGGTTGGGGCCTCGCCGGTTGTGGTTGTGGGGCCCCGTCGGGAGCAGGTGCCGGCCGGGGTTTTGGTCGTGCGGGAAGAGCCCCCTGGTGGAGGGCCCGTGGCTGCCGCTGCGGCTGGGCTCGGGGCGATTTTTGGGGATCGAAAAACGGGGAGTGGCCCGCAGGGAGTCTCGGCTGCTGTCGACGCTGCGGTTCCTGGTGAACAGCCCGGCGTTGATGGTCGACATGACACCGTTCGACCCGATGGTGCTGCGGCTGTTGCCAAAGGCGTGGTTCCTGGTGGACATGGCCGCGTTCGTGGTCGGTACGAGACCGTAGGACCCGATGGCGCTGCGGCTTCTCCGGCTGGATCGGGACGAAACGAAATCCTCGACGCTCGGGCGGTTGCGGGCGGCCCGGGTGGAGAGGAAGAGAGTCGGCCTGACGTGGTGTTGTTGCTGGCTGCAGATCTGCCCCATTTGTCAGGTCAGGCGCTTCGTGTACTCCTTGATGCTGTGCAAGGGCATGACGGGGCAGTGTTTGTGGATGGCAGCGGGCGGCGGCAGCTGCTCTGTGGAGCGTGGAGGAGCGGTGCGCTGCTCGGCGCCGTCCAGGGGTTCGGGGTCGTTGAAGGTGGGGCCATTCGGCGGTTGGTAAGCGGGCTCGAGGTAGCCGAAGTGCGCTGGGACGGGGAGCGGGCGCCCTACTTTGACTGTGATACCCAGGATGATCTGCGGGAGGCGGGGTCGTGAGCGAGAACGTGCTCGGGGAGTGGCTTGTCGAGGCGGCCGCGGCGCTGGGGGTTGAGGCGCCCGGGCGGGAGGTGCAGACGGCCGTGCTCGATCTCGCGCGGGACGTTGCGCACAACGTGGCTCGGCCGGGGGCGCCGCTCACCGCGTTCCTGCTCGGGATGGCGGTCGGGCAGGGGGCGGATGTGCAGGCCAGTGCGGCTGCGCTGAGTCGTCTGGCCACCCGTGCCGAGTGAGCGATCTCCTCTGGATAGGGTGAGGGCGCGGGCATAGGGAGGCGATCATGGCTGGTGAGCCTGGCGACGACAGCGCGGCGTTCGAGTCGGCGCTGTTTGACGACGAGGACCCGGTGGGCGGCAACCTGAAGGAAAAGGTGGCCGAGGCGTGGCGGGACTTTGCGCGGCAACTGGTGGACGGGCTGCGTGACCTGGAGCCCGGGACGACGCTCGATCTGACGCTCGATCCTACGGCGTCGGGCACCGGTGACGCGGTGTACTCCGTGCAGGTCACCGGCGAGGAGGACGACCAGCTCTCAGCCACCGCCGTGAGCAACGCCGACCTGCCGCCCGCGTATCGGCTCGACCGGACGGTCATCGCCGGGATCGTGGCGCTCGGCTGGTCGCCGCCCGGTGTCGTGGCGGGGTCGGGGGAGTCGTTCGGACTGCGGGTGAGCAAGGCCGAGGCGCCGCAGCTGAGCCGGCTCATCACGCGGACCATGCGGGACATCTACGGCACGCCGCACCCGGCGTTCCTGACCTACCTGGCGCATGACGCCGAGGGGCGGGTCGCCCCGGTGCCGGCACTCGGGGTGGCGCGGTCGCTCGCCTCGATCATGGACGCCGACGGTGACGGTGTCGTCGACGTCGTCCGGCCGGGGGCGGGGAGCCTGGCCGAGCTGACCGAGCAGACCGAGGACCTGCCGCTGTACGACAAGGTGACGACGGTCGTCGCGAAGCTCATGAAGACCACCCCCGAAGAGCTGCCGATCGACCCCGACGGTGACATCGGCATCCGGTCCGGGTCGGCGATGGTGTTCGTGCGCGTGCGCGACAACCCGCCGCTCGTCGACGTGTTTTCGCCGATCCTTACCGAGATCGAGCCCACCGAGCGGCTCTACGTGAAGCTGTCGGAGCTCACCAACCGGATGCCGATCGGGCGGCTGTACTGCACGAACGACACCGTGTGGGCAAGCGTCCCAGTGTTCGGGCGCGACTTCCAGGCGACCCATCTCATGCTCGCCGTCCAGGTGATGACCGGGCTCGCGGACGAGCTCGACGACCGCCTGCACGGCGAGTTCGGCGGGAAGCGCTTCTTCGGCGAGGGGGACAAGCCGAAGCAGGCGATCGCCGGGGACGGCGAGCGAACGGGCATGTACCTCTGACGGAAGCGCTCGACAGACTTACGCGAGCGACGGAAGCGCTCGACAACCTACGCGAGCTGCACCCAGGCCTGCCGGCCGAGCGTCGACAGGTCGTTGGCCTGCAGGCCCTGGGGTGACAGCGTCCACAGCGTCCCGCCGATCACGAGCGACCGGGTGATGTTCGCGTAGCGCCCCGGGTGCTCGATCGAGCCGGTCTTCGTGACCTGGTTGTCGTGGACCGACAGCACCAGGGCTCCGGAGTTCTCCCGGCCCATGACCGGAAGTACCAGCGCGCCGGATGCGGGCCAGTAGAGGAATGCGTGCGGGTCGAACTCCGCGGCCGACCCGGTCTGCGGCACCTGATACTGGGCCAGGCGGGCCGGCGCGGTCAGGTCGTGCACGTCGAACAGCGACACCTGCAGGCCCTGGACTCGGCCCTGGCTGCTGGCCTCCTGGCCGACGCCGATCAGGCGGCCGTCGCCGGCCGGGTGCAGATACGCGGAGTACCCCGTGATCTTGAGCTCGCCGACGGTGCGTGGGGCGGCCGGGCTCGACAGGTCGAGCGTGTACAGCGGGTCCGTCTGCTTGAACGTGACGACGTAGCCGACCGTGCCGATGAACCGCACCGAGTAGATCCGCTCACCCCGGCCCAGACCGCCGACGTGGCCGGCCTCGGCCAGGGTCCCGCCGCGCTGCTCGAGCACGTAGACGGTCGACGCGTCGTTCGCGGTCGTCGCGACCCGCAGCCGGCCGTCCCACTCCGACAGCGAGTACTGGTTGAGCAGCCACCCGGGCACCTCACCGGCCGCCTGATACGACGGCTTCCCCGAGCCGGCGATGACGAACTTGAAGATCTGCGTCCGCGGGTCCGGCGCCGGGCCGGACCGCTTGACCAGGGGCCCGCTCGTCCGCCAGCGCTTGTCGTTGGCGATGTACAGGCTCGGGCCGTTGGAGTAGACGACCCCGCCGTCGGCCGCGACCGCGACGGGCGCGCCGGTGCCGAGGGCGGCCGCGTTCAGGTCGAAGGTGAGGACGGTGAGCAGTGACGTGCCCGAATACGTTTCCGGCAGCTGTACCGCCCCACAGTCCACCCGCCCCGAAGTCTTCTGCCCCGCCGCATCCACCGACGTCCACCGGGGCAGCCAGTCCTCGACCGGCGCGGCGTTGACGGCCGAGCGGTTCGCGGCGATCCGGTCCTCGTCCGTCTTGAGCCCGTCGGTCTGCGGAAACTCGATGCGCGGCGCGGAGCGGATCACGACCCGGGCCACGCCGCCGACCTGGCGGGCGTCGAGCAGCGCGCCGTCGATGCGGAACGTGCTCACGACCTTCGGCGGGCCGGCCAGGTCGACGAGGGTCAGCAGCGGGCCGCCCCGCTCCGGGTCGGAGTAGTCGAAGCCGAGGATCAGCGCGCGGTCGCCGTCGAGCAGCAGCCGGTCGGCCCCGATGGCCTGCTTGTTCGCGTCGCTCGCCCCGTCCAGGGCCAGTGTGCCGCTGATCTGGCGGGAGGCGGCGTCCACGACCACGAGCCGGCCGTGCGAGAGCGTGACAATCCGCTTGCCGTCGGTCTTGATCTCGTCCGGCTCGTCGACGCCCGCCTCGTGATTGTTGGTGCCGGAGAAGGCCGCGTCGTCGGTGCCCTGGGCGGTCTTCGCCTCCGGCACCGCGCCGCCGCCGTTCAGCGTCCTGATGCCGCCGGGGTAGTTGCCGAATCCCCAGGGTCCGACGGCCTCGGCGGTGGCCTTGCGCAGGCGGCCGGCCAGGTCCTCGCAGGAGTCGTACGCGACGAGCTTGAGCGCCGCCTCCGGCTGCGGCGCGGAGGACGTCGCGGCCGGATTCGGCTTTCCGGCAGTACACCCGGAAAGGAGCAGGCCGATGGCGCTCAGCATTGCGGCGGCGCGTTTCATGGCTCTAGGACGCGGGTGAGCCCTTTGCGGTTCCCACGTCCTGGACGATTCGCGGCGCCAGCGTCTCGACCAGCCGGGACAGCACGATCATGCTGCGCGTCGAGGTGACGAACGGCTCGGCCCGCAGCTTCTCCAGCGCCTCCTCCAGGCCGGACATGTCCATCGCCCGCAGATGCACGAGCGCGTCGGCCTCGCCCGAGATCGTGTAGGCCCCCACGACCGCCGGATGCCGCAGCGCGGCCGCCTTCAGCTGGGCCGGCGAGGTGCGGCCGGTGCAGAAGAGCTCCACGAACGCCTCGGTGGTCCAGCCGACCGCGCCCGGGTCGACCAGGGCGGTATAGCCGCGTATCACTCCGCTGGATCGGAGGCGGTCGACGCGTCGCTTGACGGCCGGGGCCGACAGCGCCACCCGCTCGCCGATCTCCGCATACGATGACCTGGCATCTTCCTGCAGCAGCGCAATGATTCGCTGATCGATCGGGTCGAGACGCAATGAATGCCTCCTCGAAAGCAACTTTTCCCGCTACTTTGTGAAACATTGCGAATCTACCTTGATCTCGTGACGCGGTCTTACTTGATGTCGCCACCCGAACACTTTGTGGTGGAATACGCGATCAACCCGTGGATGGACACCAACGCCCCGGTGGACACCGAGCTGGCCGTCAAACAGTGGGAGGGCCTGCGCGAGACGCTTGTCCGCCTCGGCCACACGGTCCACGTACTACTGCCGGAGATCGGCCTGCCGGACATGGTCTACGCCGCCAACGGCGCCTTCTCCGTCGACGGCGTCGTGTACGGCGCCAAGTTCAAGTACCCGCAGCGTGCGGCCGAGGCGGCCGCGCACCGGCGGTTCTACGAGACGCTGGGCTGGCGCTATCACCTGGCCTCGGAGACGAACGAGGGCGAGGGCGACTTCACCTACCTGCCCGCCGCGCACGGCGGCCTGATCCTGGCCGGCCACGGCTTCCGCACCGAGGTGACCGCGCACGCGGAGGCCCAGGAGGTGCTCGGCCGGCCGGTGATCTCGCTGCGCCTGACCGATCCGCGCATCTACCACCTGGACGTGGCGCTGCAGCCGCTCGACGACGCGAACATCGCGTACTACCCGGGCGCGTTCTCCGAGTCGGCGCAGAAGGTGCTCGCCCAGCTGTTCCCGGACGCCGTCGTGGCGACCGAGGAGGACGCGCTCACGTTCGGCCTCAACCTCGTCTCCGACGGCCGCAACGTGGTGCTCAACAGCGAGGCGACCGGGCTGGCCGCCTCGCTGCGCTCGGCCGGGTACGTGCCGGTGCCGGTCGAGCTGAGTGAGCTCAAGAAGGGCGGCGGCAGCGTCAAGTGCTGCGTCGCCGAACTACGAGGCTGACCCGGAGCGGACCACCACGTGCTTGGCTGTCCACGACTTCTCGCCGCTCGCCGTACCGAAGACGCTGACCTCCGCGCCCGCCTGGAGCGACCCCTGCCGGCCATGCACCTTCATGTCCTTGGGCAGTTGCCAGGTGCGCGTGAAGCCGTCGGCCGAGCGGACGGTGAGCGCGGTGTCGGTGATCTTCGTGGCCTCGCCGTTCTGCACGGCCACGCGCACCGGTCCGGTCTTCGTCTTGACGATCCCTTCGCCGTGCAGGACGTCACCCATCCAATCGGAGTGGGCCGACGCCGACGGCGAAGGGGTCGGCTCGGCGAATGCCGCAGCTGGCGGGAGGGTGCCGGCCAGTGTCAGGAGCGCGGCACCGCAGAGAAGGCCGATCCGTTTCATGAGGCTCCTCCCCAACATCGAGGCGAAGGGGAGAGCTACCTCGGATCGTGCGCGGCAAACCTGACGTAGGGGGTGCCGAACGAGCGGTACCCGTCGCCGGGGCGCTCGTGGCCGTCGGTCGAGTGGCCGAGGGCGTCGGCCGGGTCCTGGCACATCAGCACGTGCGACGCCTGCCCGCCGAGCGCGGCCAAGGGCCAGAAGAGCAGGTGGACGAGCAGGCCGAGGATCTTGATGGCGACCACGTCGCCGACCGCGTGGCCGGTGTACTCCTGGCGGTACCACCGCAGCACCAGCCGCCAATAGGGCTCGTGCTCGACCTCCACGCCGTCACGGTCCCGGACGGGGCCCCGCTCATAGCGCACGCCGCGCAGGATCGTGGCGATCGCCTTCAGGTTGAGCAGCCGGCGCACCGGCATCGACAGGACGGTGACCAGGCCGCCGATCCACCAGCCGGGCTGGTCCAGCCGGGTCAGCAGCAGAAACAGCACCACGTGCAGCACCGCGAGCGGCAGGCCGACCCAGCGCAGCGCGACGCCCTGGGTGAAGATCCCGACCGGGTCGGTGCCCACCCGGCGCAGCCGCTGCCAGAACATCACCTGGACGAGCAGAATCCCCAGCGCCGCGCCGGCGCCGGCGAGCCCTAGGACCACCCACCAGGTGTGCATAGACGTACCATCATGGCACGGTGCGCAACGGTGTGGTGACCGTGAATTTCGCGCCGCCCTCGGGTGCGTGGCCGGCCTCGATCCGGGCACCCAGCCGCCGGGACAGCCGCGCGGCCAGCGCCAGGCCCAACCCGCTGCCGACCTTGCGCATCCCCTGGTAGCGCCGCGACAGTGCCCCGCGCTCGAACGCGACAGCCAGATCCTCGTCGGTGAAGCCGGGGCCGCCGTCGCGCACCTCGATGCGGGCCGACGTGGCATCGGTGAAGAGCGCCAAAACCAGAGGTGCCTGCTCTGGTACCACACGCAGCGCATTCTCCAGCAGCCCGTCGATGATCTGGCGTATCCGCCCCGGGTCGGTGAGCACCGGCACGGCGAACGGCGGCAGCTCCGTGCGCAGCAGCAGCCCGGCCTGCGCGGCCCGCCCGCCCCACGCCTCGGCCGCCGTGGCCAGCAGCTGTGTGAGGTCGACCTCGACCACCTCGATCGGCAGGTCGGCCGCCTCCAGCCGGGCCAGCACCAGCAGGTCGGCGATGAGCCGGTCCAGGCGCTCGGCCTCGTCGAGCACCGTCTGCCCGGCCCGCTGCGCGCCCTCCGCCCCGACCACTCCATCGGCGAGCGCCTCGGCGTAGCCGCGGATCGTGGTCAGCGGCGTGCGCAGCTCGTGCGAGACCGACAGCAGGAAGTCCCGCTCCCGCCCTTCGCTCGTGGCCAGCGCCGCGGTGAGCCCGTTGACGGCCTGCGCGAGCTCGGCGACCTCGGCCGGCCCGTCCGGGGACAGCGTCACCGACCGGTCGCCCGCGCTGAGCCGCTTCGCCGCCGTCGCCACGTTGCGGATCGGCCGCGCGATGCGCCGGGCCAGCAGCGGCCCCGCGATCAGCCCCGCGGCCAGCCCGGCCAGCAGCGCGATCCAGAGCTGGCTCGCGAACCGGGCGAGCGCCCCACCGGGCGGCGCCTCGGCCAGCACCACACCGTTGCCGTCCTTGCCGATCGCCCGCCCGGCCACCAGCTGCAGCTCCCCGTCGACCCGGGCCAGGCGCACCTCCACGTTCTGGCCCGCGGCGATCAGCTTCACCACCCCGGCCGGCAGTCCGGCTCGGTCCGGCTGTCCGGCGCGGATGAGGTACACCTGAATGCCCTGATCGGCTAATCGCTTGGCGACGCCGGCCTCGTCCGCCGGGTTTCGCGGCGTGTTGTTGAACCGCGGCCGCATCAGCTCGGCGGTCAGCTTCGTATCATCGGCGAGCCGCTGCCGGGCCGCCTTGTTGGTCTGCGTCGCCGTCAACGGGATGCCGACCGCGGCCGTCACGATCACCGAGAGCACCGCGACGATGCATGTGACAAGCGCGGTGCGGGCGGCCAGCGACTTAAGCATCAGCGGTGTACCCGACCCCGCGCACGGTCCGGATGACGTTCGCGGCCGTGCCGAGCTTGCCGCGGACCTGGGCCACGTGGACGTCGACGGTGCGGGTGCCGCTGTGTGCGGCGTACCCCCACACCGACCCCAGCAGCTCCTCGCGCGTGAAGACCCGCCCGGGCCGCCCCATGAGGTGGGCCAGCAGGGAGAACTCGGTGGAGGTGAGGCTGACCGGGGCGCCGTCGACCCGGCACTCCCGCCGCCCGGCGTCGATGCTGATCGGCCCGACCGACCGGATCTGCTGGGTGTCCGGGGGTCCCTGCGTGCGCCGCAGCACCGCCTTGACCCGCGACACGAGCTCGCGCGGGCTGAACGGCTTGGTGATGTAGTCGTCGCCGCCGAGCTCGAGCCCGAGAATCCGGTCGACCTCGTCGTCCCGGGCGGTCAGGAACAGCACGGGCGTCCAGTCCCCGGCCTCCCGCAGCCGCCGGCAGATCTCGGTCCCGTCCATTCCGGGCAGCGCGATGTCGAGGACACAGGCCACGGGCCGCAGCTTCCGCGCCGCCGCGAGCCCCGCGGGCCCGTCGTGCTCGACGTGCACCCCGAACCCGTCGCGCGTGAGGTACATCCGCAGCAGGTCGGCGATCGGCTTCTCGTCCTCGACGACAACCACGAGGCCCTTGCCCTGATCCACCGATTCATTCTGCCGCGTGAGCCGGACTTCGCACGCCTATCGAATGTTCGAGAGATGTTTGGGAGAGCGTGGTCACGGCAATCAGTTTTACGAGATCGGCCCACCCGAAACGGCAGCCAGCGCCCGTGACGGATGGGCCGATCACTATGAGGTCCATCGATATGTGGGGGCGCTGGGCGGTCCCGCGACATGTCGGGCGCTTCGCGCCACGCTGCGCTCGACATATCGGACTTATCGCCCGACGGGGTATTCGCCGGAGTTTGCGTCAGGCGAGACGGAGCTCGGGGCGGGCGCTGACGGCGACGGTGGTGCGGACCGCGGCGGGCTTCGAGGTCGCCGCGCGGGCCGGTTCGATCGTGCCGAGCGGAGTGCGGAACGCCTGCTTGAGGGCCTCGTCCAGGCGCCACATCTCGGCCTCGGAGCCCAGGCGGATCCAGAAGTTCTCGCGTACGCCGTCGATCGCGGTGACGCCGAGCTGAATGCCGGCCCGGCCCGGCTCCGGGGTCCAGGTGACGTCGGCCAGCTGGTGCAGGTCGGCGTTGAGGTGGAGGGAGACGCGGCGCAGTACCGCGGACTCGCTCGTCACGACCAGGCGGTTGCGGGTCAGCATCAGCACGTTGCGGCGGCCCCGGGCGGTGGTGCACCGCGCGACCACGGCGACCGCGTCGCGGTCTCCGGCGCAGCGGCGCAGCACCTGGACATGGCGGGTGACGGTGCCGCCCGGCAGCTTCGCCAGCGCCGTGGCCGGCAGGAACGTCCGTGAGAAGGTGTCCAGCGCTTCCATACCGTGCGCAACGACCCGCCACCCGCACCGACTCGCGTTGTGGGCGCCGATCTCGCGGCCCCGGCGTCCGTACACTCCCACGATGTCCGGGTTTGCCGATTTGTGGCCGCGAGACCGGCGCACAGCGGGTGCGATGCCGACGCACCCCGGAGTGAAGTTCTCGGGCGGGACCCCCTGACCCGCTCGGCTGGGCGCCGGGCGCAGTGACTCAGCGGCACAGGGGCCGCCGAGTCCGGCGTCCAACCGAGCGGGTGCTTCAGGATGCGCGCGGGCTCGGCTTGAGCGGGGCGCAGGCGGTGATCGCGGCGGCTACTTTCGCGTCTGTGGTGTCGAGCTGGTCGGTGGGGCCGGTGACAGTGACGCCGTGCTCGGTGAGGCAGTTGCGGTAGGCGGCGTCGCGACCGTTGCCGCCCTGGCCGCCGTTGCCGTTGAAGCCTCCGCCGCCGGGGAACCCGCTGGGGCGCAGGGACGCGCACGCCTTCTGCGCCTTCTCCCAGACGTCCTGGGGCACGCCGCTGGGGGCTGCGGTGCCGAAGAAGCCACCGCCGCCACCGCGGAAGCCGCCGCTGCCGGACGGGCGCGGCTCGCCGGACGGCCGGCCCTGGCCGGAGGGGCGGGGCTGGCCCGAGGGGCGCGCGGTGGGCCGGCCGGACGCGTTGAACTGCGGGAGGTCGACGCCGTTGTTGCGCAGACAGGACGCGTAGTCCGAGCCGCTCGAGGCGGCGGCGGCCGGCGTCTTGTCGTCGGAGGAGCCGCAGGCGGCGGCGAAGAGCGCCACCGCGGCGAGCGCCAGGACGGCCCCGCCGATCCGCTTGTTCATCACCCGTGTGATGGAACGTCGTGAAGCTCGATGGGAAGTCGGCCGAACCTCAAAATTCCCTCACAACTCGAAGCCGCGCAAACGCGGCGTGAGTCGTCGAATCGCGCGGATACCCCGACGGGCGATAAGTCGGATATGTCAAGGCGCGCCAGCGCCCGACATATCGGCGGCCGGCCACGTCGGCGCTCTCAGGGAACTTTGAGGTCGGGCCGAGGTAGCCGGGAGGAGAACCCGCTGAACTACCTTTTCATGAAGGTCTGGTGGCTGGCCGGAGGCATCGCCGTGCTCGCGGCGGCGGCGGTTACGGCGGTTGTGGTCACGCACGGCGATAAGCCGGCTCCGGTGGCGGTGAGCACGTCGAAGGTGGGGCGGGGTCCGGTCAGCAGCACCGTGTCGGCCTCCGGGACCATCCAGGCGCAGGCCACGCGGACCCTGGGGTTCTCCGGGAGCGGGACGCTCACCGAGCTCAACGTCAAGGCCGGCGACGTGGTGGCGCCGGGGGCGGTGCTCGCGAAGATCGACGACACCGACGCCCAGGCCGCGGTCGACCAGGCCTCGGAGAGCGTCTCCAACGCCCAGGACGCTCTGGACAAGGCCGAGGACGCGCACGACGCCGCGCTGGCCACGCCCACCGCGAATCCCACGACGGCCGCTCCCAACCCGTCGTCGTCGCGGGCGGGCGGCTCGCAAACCGGACAGAACGCCGGTCAGGGCCAGAACGTTCAGCAGAACACCCAGCAGAACTCGCAGAACACCGCCCAGAACCGGGCCAACCAGATCCAG
Source organism: Dactylosporangium vinaceum (assembly GCF_019904175.1). Classification (GTDB taxonomy): domain Bacteria; phylum Actinomycetota; class Actinomycetes; order Mycobacteriales; family Micromonosporaceae; genus Dactylosporangium; species Dactylosporangium vinaceum. Next base: position 123,558 of record NZ_CP061913.1, read on the forward strand.
CAGACGAGCGACAACCTCATGAGCGCCCAGCAGCGGCTCAACAACGCCAAGCTGAGCCTCACGCAGGCCAGCACCAAGCTCGCCGGAACGGTCATCACCGCCCCGGTCGGGGGCAAGATCCTCGCGGTGAGCGGATCGGTCGGCAGCCAGGCCGGGGCCGGCGTCGTGACGCTCGCCGGGACCGGGGACGCCGTGGTGAAGGCCCAGTTCACCGAGGCCGAAGTCGCGGCGCTGAAGGTCGGGCAGGCGGCGACCATCACGCTGCCGGACAACGCGGCGGACAAGTACACGGGCAAGGTCCTGCAGATCGACCCGGCCGGCACGCTGACGAACCGGCTGGTGCGATACGCGGCGCTCATCTCGTTCGACAAGGTGCCCGACACGCTGCTTTACGGTCAGAGCGCTACTGTCGCTGTAGTCACCGCGTCCGTGGATGACGTCCTGAACGTCCCGGCGACGGCCGTGCACGACGGGTACGTCACCGTGCGGATCAACGGCAAGGACGAGCGCAAGAAGGTCGAGACCGGCCTGCGCGGCGACGTCAACACCGAGATCAAGAGCGGACTTGCCCAAGGCGACGAGATCCTGACGGCGGGTCAGTGACGATGGAGCCGATGCCGATCAGCCCGATTCAGGCGGCCGAGCGCCAGCCGAAGGTCCTCGTCGTCGACGACGAGGCGAGCATCCGCGCGCTGCTGTCGGCCACGCTGCGCCTCACCGGCTTCGAGGTCCGGGTCGCCGCGGGGGGCCACGAGGCCCTGGCCGCCGCCGCCGAGTATGGGCCGGACCTGGTCGTGCTCGACGTCATGATGCCCGACCTCGACGGGTTCGAGGTGGCCCAGCGGCTGCGCAACTCCGGGCGGCCGGTGCCAGTGCTGTTCCTGACCGCGCGGGACTCCGTCGAGGACCGCATCTCCGGGCTGACGGTGGGCGCCGACGACTACGTGGCCAAGCCGTTCAGCCTCGAGGAAGTCGTCCTGCGGATCCGGGCGATCCTGCGCCGCAGCCTGGGCGAGCAGCAGCAGCTCGTCGACGGCGGGGTGCTGCGCTACGCCGACCTGGAGATGGACGAGGACGCGCACGAGGTGCGCCGCGGCGGCCGCCGGGTCGATCTCTCGCCGACCGAGTTCAACCTGCTGCGCTACCTGCTCACGAACGCCGGCCGGGTGGTCAGCAAGGCGCAGATCCTCGACCGGGTCTGGAACTACGACTTCGGCGGCGACGGGCGGATCGTGGAGAGCTACGTCTACTACCTCCGCCGCAAGATCGACAAGTGGGACCCGCCGCTCATCCACACGGTCCGCGGGGTCGGCTACGCGCTGAGACTGCCGAGAACCGAGGGGTGAAACGGCTGCGGCCCTGGCGGCACTGGACGGTCCGGACCCGGATCGTCGTCTCGGTCGTGTCAATCTCGGCGGTGGCCCTGATCGCGGCGAACTTCATCGCGGTGCTGTTCCTCAACTGGTACCTCATCCAGCGCGTCGACCAGCAGCTCGCCCCTCGGGGCCGCACGCCCTCGGAAGCGCCGTCGGGCCGGCGCCCCAACAGCGGATTCTCACCCGGCCCCGACTTCCAGGTCTTCCACTTCAACGCCGACGGCCGGCTCGACGCGAGCACCGAGACGCCGCTCGTCGACCCGAAGCTCTTCGGCGACATCAAGCGGCGCGCGGCCGCCGAGGAGTTCTTCACCGTCGACGGGCCGACCGCACAGTGGCGGGTGCGGGTGCAGCAGTTCAACAACGGCGACTACGCGGCCTTCGCGATCTCCCTCAAGGACGTCGCGGCGACCCGCGACCAGATGGTGCAGTACACCTCGGGAGTCAGCCTTCTGCTCCTGATCCTGGTCGGCGTGGCCACCTGGGCGCTCGTGCGGGTGGGCCTGGCCCCGCTCACGCGGATGGAGGAGGCGGCGGCCGAGATCGCCGCGGGGAACCTGTCCCGCCGGATCGACGATGCCGACCCCCACACCGAGTCGGGCCGGCTCGGCCGCGCGCTCAACACCATGATGACCCGCATCGAGGGCGCGGTCGACGAGAGCGCCGCGTCCGAGCGCCGGCTCCGGCAGTTCCTGGCCGACGCCGCACACGAACTGCGCACGCCGCTGACAAGCGTCCAAGGCTTTGCTGAGCTGTACCGTCGTGGCGGCGCCCCGCCCGGCCCGGCCCTCGACGAGGCCATGGAGTGCATCGAGCTCGAGGTCGGCCGGATGCGCCTGCTCGTCAACGACCTCCTCACGCTGGCCCGCCTCGATGAGGAGCGCCCGCTGCAGCAGCACCCCGTCGACCTGCTCGCCGTCGCGGCCGACACGGTCCGCGACGCGCACGTGCGGGTGCCGACCCGGTTCGTGCAGCTGGCCGCGCTCGACGAGCGCTCGGCGACCTTCGAGCCGGTGACCGTCGAGGGCGACGAGGCCCGGCTGCGGCAGGTGGTGGCCAACCTGGTCAGCAACGCGCTGCAGCACACGCCCGAGGACACCCGGATCGTGGTGAAGGTCGGCCGGGCCGGGCCGCCCACCATGCTGCCGATCGCCACGATCGGGGGCGCGCTGCCCGAGGGCGTGCCGCTCGGCTGCATCGAGGTCAGCGACACCGGCCCGGGCATGAAGCCGGAGGACGCGACGAGGGTGTTCGAGCGGCTGTACCGCGCCGAGGGATCCCGGTCGCGCCGTTACGGTGGCGCCGGTCTGGGGCTGTCGATCGTCGCGTCGATCGTCCAGGCGCACGAGGGCCGGGTGGAGCTGTGGACGGCTCCGGGGCAGGGCGCGACATTCCGGGTACTGCTGCCGGCTCTGGACCTTGATTTTCTGGAGGATCTGGAGCCCGACGAACCGGAGGAAATGCGGGCAACCGGATTCCGAGGCAACTCCGAGGTTCGCTGAGGTTTGCTCTGAGCGACAACCTCCACGATTCCCCTCATGCGTTTGTCGCTGCCTTCAATGGGCAAGCCACGGCTCAACTCCGTGACCCTCGTGAACACCGTGCTCGTGCTGGCCGCTGTGGGCGGGGCGTTCTGGGCGTACCAGATCGTGCACGGGCCGGCCGCGGCCGCCAACACCGGCGCCAGCACGTCGCGCACCCGTCTGGTGGCGGTCACGCAGGGCACGGTGGCGCAGACGGTCACGGCGACCGGCTCGGTGGCCAGCGCCGCGACGGCGAACGCGAACTTCACCACCTCCGGCACGGTCACCGAGGTCGACGTGAAGGTCGGCGACGTGGTCACCAAGGGCCAGACCCTCGCCAAGGTCGACCCGACGGCCGCGAACGCGTCGCTGTCCACGGCGAAAGCCAACCTCACCGCGGCCCAGGCGGCCCTGACCCGGGACCGGAACAACTCCGCCGACGACGCCACGATCGCCTCCGCCCAGGCCCAGGTCGCGACCGCGCAGGCCAACGTGACATCGGCCCAGACCACGGTGAACGGCACGGTGCTCGCGGCCCCGATCGCCGGCACCGTCACCGCGGTCAGCGGCGCGGTCGGGTCGTCCTCCGGCGGCTCTTCGTCTTCTGCGCAAGGGACGGGGGCGTCCTCGTCTTCTTCCTCGTCCTCCTCGTCTTCGGGCGCAAGCGGCTTCGTCCAGCTGGCCGATCTCACGAAGCTGCAGATCAACGCCAGCTTCGCCGAGGCCGACGCGACGAAGCTCAAGGCCGGGCAGACTGCCGGCATCACCTGGAGCGCGCTGTCCGGCACGCGGGCCACGGGCAAGGTGGCGACCATCTCGCCGACGGCGACCACCAGCAACAACGTGAACTCCTACGCGGTGACGATCTCCCTGGACAGCCTTCCCGAGGGGGTACGGCTGGGTCAGAGCACGACAGCGGTGGTGACGATCGCCGAGGCCGCGAACGTGCTGCGGATTCCCAGCACGGCCCTGCGCACCGCCGGTGGCCAGCGCACGGTGCAGGTGTCGGTGAACGGCGTGACCGAGGAGCGCCAGGTCGAGGTCGGCATCACCGGCGGCGGGTTCGTCGAGGTCAAGTCCGGCCTCCAGGCCGGTGAGCAGGTCGTGATCACCACGACGACCACCAACTCCACGACCGGCACCAACAACCAGTTCCCGGGCGGCGGAGGCGGCTTCACCGGCGGGGGCGGCGGCTTCACGGGCGGCGGGGGCGGGTTCAACGGCGGGGGCGGCGGCGGCCGTGGGGGGAACTGACATGAGCGTCGCTGAGCTGGTGGTCACGAAGCCCGTCCTCGACATCCAGAACGTCAAGAAGATCTACGGGCAGGGCGAGACCGAGGTGCATGCGCTGCGCGGCGTGACGCTCAACGTCGAGCGCGGCGACTACGTGGCGATCATGGGCTCGTCGGGCTCGGGCAAGTCGACGCTCATGAACATCCTGGGCTGTCTCGACATTCCGACGAGCGGGCAGTATCGGCTGGACGGCGTCGACGTCAGCCGCCTCAACGACCGCCAGCTGGCTTTGGTGCGCAACCGGCGGATCGGCTTCGTGTTCCAGTCGTTCAACCTGATCGCCCGGACCAGTGCGCTGGCGAATGTCGAGCTGCCGCTCGCCTACGCCGGGGTCAAGGCGGTCGAGCGCCGCCGCCGGGCCCGCGCCGCGCTGGCGATGGTCGGCCTGGCCGAGCGCGAGGACCACGAGCCCAACCAGCTCTCCGGCGGCCAGCAGCAGCGCGTCGCCGTCGCCCGCGCCCTGGTCACCGCGCCCGCGCTGGTGCTTGCCGACGAGCCGACAGGCAACCTCGACACCCAGTCCACAAACGACGTGCTCGCCGTGTTCGACCGGCTCAACCGGTCCGGGCGCACGATCGTGCTGATCACCCACGAGCCGGACGTCGCCGAGCACGCGAAGCGGCTGATCCGGCTGGTCGACGGACGCATCGTCCAGGATGAGCGGCTGAAGTGAACATCTTCGAGACGATCCGCTTCGCGCTGCGCGCGATCTCTGCGAACAAACTGCGCTCCAGCCTCACCGTGCTGGGAATCCTCATCGGCGTGGCCGCCGTGATCCTGCTGGTCGCCGTCGGTAACGGGTCGGCTCAGGCGGTACAGAAGCAGATTGAATCGCTTGGAACCAACACCTTGACTGTCACCGCCGGGGCCGGTGGCGGCGCCCGCGGGGCCGCGTCGACGCAGAACACGGCGCTCACCATGGACCTGGTGCCGGCGCTGTCGGACAAGGACGAAGCGCCGCACGTGAAGAGCGTTTCACCGGTGGTCACGGGTTCGCAGACGGCGACCTACGAGGGCACGGATCACAGCATCACCCAATTCGTGGGTACCTATCCAGGCTATGTGAGTGCCTCGAACTTCAAACTCGCCAAGGGCTCGCTGTTCACCGACGACGACGTGGCGGACTCCCGCAAGGTGGTGGTGATCGGCTCGACGGTCGCCGAGGAGCTGTTCGGCAGCGTCGATCCGCTCTCCAAGCAGATCACCGTCTCGGGCAAGCTGTTCACGGTCATCGGGGTGCTCGCGGTCAAGGGCGGCAGCGGCTTCAACGACCCGAACGACGTGGCGATGGCGCCGGTCTCCGCGGTGCAGGAGTCGCTCACCGGATACGGCTCGCTGAACCAGCTCCTCGTCCAGGCCACCTCGCCGGACCAGGTGAGCGCGGCGCAGTCCGAGATCACCGCGATTCTGAACGCGAAGCTGAACATCGGCGGGTCGTCGACGACTTCGGCGTACCGCATCCTCAACCAGTCGCAGCTCCTGGAGACCCGGGCCAACACCGCTGAGACGTTCACCCTGCTCCTGGGGGCGGTCGCCGGCATCAGTCTCCTGGTCGGCGGCATCGGCATCACGAACATCATGATGGTGACGGTCACCGAGCGGACCCGGGAGATCGGCATTCGCAAGGCGCTCGGCGCACCGAAGCGCACCATCCTGACCCAGTTCCTGGTCGAGGCGACGGTGCTGTCGCTCATCGGCGGCCTGCTGGGCGTGGCCGCGGCGGTCATCGGCAGCCAGTTCACCATCGTGAGCATCAAGCCGGTAATCGTGCCGAGCTCGGTCGCGCTGGCCCTGGGCTTCTCGGTGGCGATCGGGCTGTTCTTCGGCAGCTACCCGGCCTCCCGGGCGGCGGGTCTGCGTCCGATCGAAGCACTCAGATACGAGTAGCCCGGTCTCGTGCGGGCGGGTCCTGGTTGCGATGTCAAACCCCCCGCGGACATCGCAACCCGGTCCCATCCGCACGGCCTTTGATTTGCACGGCTTTCTGACGAGGAGTTTTTCCGTGAGCCACGCCGCTTCGCCCTTCCGCCGTCCGAAGGCCAACCCTTACGAGCGCCCCGACGCGGACTCTCCGGCAACTTCTGCTTCCGCCTCGGCCTCGACTGCGGACTCGGCTTCGGCTTCGGCTGATGACACCGAGGTCCTTCCGGTCATCGCTGACGAGGAGCCGGACCTCCTGGCGGAGCCGCCGCTCGACGACGATCTGAACGAGCGCATCGCCAAGGCCGCACCGCGCCGCCTGGCCAACCGCGCAACGTACGTGCTGGCCGGCCTGGCGCTGCTCGTGGTCGGCTTCGTGGGCGGCGCCCAGGTCCAGAAGAGCTACGGCACCGCTCCCGCCGCCACCGGCCCGGGCGGCGCCAACCCGGCCGCCCTGGCCAGCGCCTTCGCCGGCCGCAACGGCGGTGGCGCGGGCCAGTTCGGCGGCGGCGGCCAGGGCGGCCCCGGTACCGGCACCCGCGGCGGCGTGACGGGCACTGTCAAGCTGGTGGACGGCACCACGGTGTACGTCGAGACCGCCGACGGTCAGACGGTCATCGTGAAGACCAGCGACAAGACCACCGTCGCCCTGCCCGGCGCCCTGAAGGACCTCGCCGCCGGCTCCACCGTCACCGTCCAGGGCCAGCAGGCCGACGGCTCCGTCACCGCAACCTCGATCACCAAGACGAAGTAGCCGGACCGCGTACGCCGGCACCCGCTCAGCCGCCGCGTCGAGGCCTCAGGTTTCCGCGGCACCGCGTTGGGCGGGGGTCTCCTCGGCGCCACGCTGCTGCATCGGCCTCCGCAGTGTGTTCGCCGGTGTCGTGGCGGTGGACGGCGCCGCCGAGGGGCCGCATCGCGACCGGATCGCTGACGCGAACGGGTCGCTGACAGCCGGACCGCAATCTGCGACACAGCAGATTCCCGTGGCAGGTTCGTGCCGATTCCGCGATATGCGTTCGGCTGGTTGCGGATTCCTGCCTGGTGGAGGCCCTCGGCGACGAAATCCGGTATTGCCATACGTCAAAATGAAGTATGGCGATCTCGCGAAGCGTGGCCGATACTTTGGCTAGCGACCATTTGTCGCTTCAACGAGAGCAGCGCCCGGCGGCCACCGAGCGCTGCTGTCGGTCTCCCCACTGCGAGGAGGGAGGACCACTTACGTGACTCCCATACTGCTCCCGCCGCCCTCCTCCAGGCAATGGCTCGCCAGGAGGGGTGCGCGATGCCTACCTTCTACCGCGGACCGGGCGTCCGCATCACCGATGAGCGGTTCTGGGTGCTCGGCCCGGATCCCCGCTCCTACGCGATAGCCGACCTGCAGCACATCGGCATCGTGCACACCGAGAACGGCCGCGCGATGGCGGTGCTCCGCACCTCATGCGCCGGCACAGCGGCCGCCGTCGCCGCGATAACCTTCGCCGAGACCGACCTGAGCCAGCCCGTGGGTTGGGTATGCGTCCTGCTGGCCGTGGGCATAGGCGTCCTGCAGATCAACGCCACGGTCGAGGCACCGGCTCGGCGCTCGGAGCTGTGGGCCTTCGACAGCTCCCATGAGCAGGACGTCTGCCTCTACACAACGAGGGATCTCCGTGAGTTCGGCCGCGTCCGCCGCGCCCTGGTCCGCGCCAAGGAGTGGAACACCGCCGGCGCGAGTTGACACGGTCCGACTAGTCGGGCATGCGTCCTTGTATTGATGTCGTGGTCCTGGGACGCTGATGGCGGTACAGCAATCTGCGGTATAGCAATTTGCGAAACGCCACTTCTCGGAGGTCAGCGGCGACCATGGCAACGAGCGACTCGCCGGCGGGCGCGCAGAGGCGCCTCCGGCTCGCGCTTCGTCGAGCCCGCGACGCCGCCGGCCTCACCCAAAGCCAGGTCGGCGAGCCGCTCGGCTGGTCGCTGTCGAAGGTGCAGCGGATCGAGAGCGGCGATTCAAGAATCTCGATCACGGACCTGGACTCGCTGCTGCGCCTCCTGGGTGTCACCGAACCGGACCGGATCGCCAGCCTGACCGCCGACGCGAAACTGGCCCGCAAGCGCGGCTGGTGGGACGAGGCCAGGTACCGGACCCACTTGACGCCGGGCGTACTGAAGATTGCGCAATACGAGCAGACCGCCAACGTTATCCGGGTGTTCCAGCACGCATTCTTCCCTGGCCTGTTGCAGGATGAGAAATACGCGGAAGCCATCCTGCAGTCCATGCTCAACGATCTACCTGAGGAAACATGGAAGATCCGCTTGGAAGCCCGAATGCGGCGCCAGGAGGATGTCTGGAGCAGGACGGATCCACTCCAATACTTGCTGATCCTCGATGAGCTCCTGCTTCAGCGCGTGATCGGGAACGCGACCATCATGGTCCGCCAGTTGAAAGTGGTGCTGGATGCCTTGAAGCGGCCGGGGTTGACCATCCGGCTACTCCCGAAGGAAGAGGCGCTGTCGGTCCTGACCGGTCAGTTCAACATCTACTCGTTCGAAGACGAAGAGAATGCTGTGCTCTACCGAGAGCTCAGCATGACCGACGAGGTCGTATACGATGCGGCCGAGGTTGGTCGGTACAGGCAACGGTTTGAGCGGATGTGGGAGCTTTCCCTCACGCGGGAAGCTACCGTTAACGCAATTGAAGCACAGTACGCCAGTCTTCGGGCCTTACTGAGTCGCAACCGCGGCTAGCCCGTCAACTGGAAATGTTAACGGCGTTCACCTAAAGAGAAGAGTGTTTTAAGTGCGTGTTGGGTCGACCCCGGCGTTTGTCAAAAGTTCCAAGTGCGAAAGTGCCGGATGTGTTGAGGTGGCTGATACCGGATCGGATGTGTTGATCCGCAACTCGGTGTTTCCGGACAGCGGAACTCTTAGTGTTGGTCGGCGTGACTGGATGACGTTTCTGTCTGGCGTGGTAAGTGGTCAATTGTCGGCCTCGGAGCAGGGGTAGCCGACGCGCCGCTTTGGAACGGCCCGACCTCGGTATGTGCCACTCCTCAGGTTGATCTCCGCACTTCGATGCCGGTGTCCTACGCTTGAAGCTTGGCGCCGACACGTTGGAGGCGATCGATGGTTGGCGTGGTTCGACCGGGCGGCTGGCGACGAAGTAGCAAGTGCGATTCGGCCGGCTGCGTAGACGTATGGCTCGACGCTTCCAGCGTTCAAGTGCGCAACAGCACCGACGAGGACGGCCCAGTGCTGCGGTTTGATGTCGCAGCCTGGGCCGTTTTTGTGCGGGGCGTTGCAGCGTTGAGCGCAGAGCGTCAGACGCCGGCGTAGCTGTGCAGGCCGTTGGCCACCAGGTTGACGCCGAAGAGGTTCACGAGCATCGTGCACCAGCCGATGATGGCGATCCAGGACGTGATGCGGCGGCTCACGCTCGGGGTTGAGCGGGCGTGCAGGTAGCAGGCGTAGACGACCCAGGCGATGAAGGACCAAATCTCCTTCGGGTCCCAGTTCCAGTAGCGGCCCCACGCGGCCTCGGCCCAGATGGCGCCGGAGATGACGCCGAAGGTCCAGATCGGGAAGGCGAAGGCGTGGACCCGGAACGTCACGCGCTCCAGGACGTCGGGGTTGGGGAGGCGCTCGCCCAGGGAGTACGGGAAGCGGGTCTTGCCCGCGTCGTAGCCCAGACGGATCACGTGCATCGCCGCCGCCACGAAGCCGACCAGGAAGATGCCTGACGCGGTCGAGGCGGCGCCCACGTGGATGACAAGCCAGTACGAGTGCAGCGCGGGCACCAGGGGGCCCACGGGCACGTACAGGCTCATGCCGGCGATCGACAGCAGGATCGCGGCCACCAGCGTGACGAAGAGGCCCAGGTGGCGCAGGTGGGGCAGGCGCGAGGCGGTGATCAGCCAGGCCGTCATGCCGACCGCGGTGGCCATCATGACGAACTCGTACATGTTGCCCCACGGGGCGCGCTCGGCGGCGATGCCCCGGGTGACCAGGGCGCCCACGTGGGCCAGGTAGCCCAGCACCATCAGGATGACGGCGGCCAGACCGGCACGCCGGGCGCCCGGCGAGGGCGCGGACGCCGGAGCGGAGGAGTCGGGGATGTCCGGGATGTCGGCCGAGCCGCCGCTACCGACCAGGACGGCGGCCGGGGAGGGCACCGCCAGGCGGGCGACTGCGCCGCGGCCGCCGAATGCGTACTCGATTGCGTATGCCATCATCGCCAGCACGTAGCTGAAGATCGTGACGACCAACAGCTGATTCGACAGCGCGCCCATTACACAACCTCCTCGACATCCTCAGTCTGCGCCACCTGTTCGGGCACGGCCGCAGCGGGGGCGGCCGCGTGCGTCAGGGACCGGAACTCCTCGGCGAAGCCGGGGTAGTCGCTGCGCGGCAGGCCGCCGGCTGTGATGCCGGTCGGGGCGATGCGGAAGAAGATCCGGCGGCGCTTGCCCGACAGCGAGCCGAGCAGGCCGGCCAGCAGCGCGATCGCGCCGCCCAGCACGATCGGCTGGCCGGGGTCGTGGCGGACCGAGATGCTTATCCACTGCTGGGTGCCGACGAACTGGATCTTCGTGCCGTCCGGGAGGGTGGCCGTCTGGCCGGGCTTGAGCATGAGCGGGTCGCCGAACTTCGTCAGGCGGCCGGCCTCGATCTGGCGCGTGTCGAGCGTGTAGACGGACAGCGGTGCGCCCGCGTCGAAGCCCAGGACTCCGCGGTACGGCTGCAGCATCAATCGCGGGTCGCGCTCGGCGGGAAAGGCCGAGGAGTTCACCGACGGGTCGGCCGGAATCGTCGGCAGGTAGATGCCGGAGAAGCCGATCTGGGACTTCTGGTCGCGGGAGCCGGTCTGCGGGTTGATGTTCACGTCCGGGAACGTGGCCACGCCGGTGCTCGTCAAGAGCCCGTCGCTGGGCAGGAACGGCGAGACGTTGTCCGAGGTTTTTCCGTACTTGTCGGTGTAGCGAAGAATCGGGGCGTACCCATGACCGAGCAGTGAGACATTGGCGCCGTCGAGCCGCAGCGGGCTGTTCACCTGGAGCAGCTGCTCGGAGGAAGTGCCGTGCTCGGTGACGTCGACCGACGCCTTGTAGGTGACCGGCTGCCCGTTGTCCAGATAGGTGGCGTTGAACCGGTCCAGGCGCAGGCAGAAGCGGGGCAGGTCGTTCTCGCCGACCTGGGCGCCCAGCGCGTGCTCGTCATAGTTGAGCAGCGTGTTGCAGAACGCGAAGTCGTTGCCCTCGACCAGGACGCGGTTGCCGTGCCAGCCGTACCAGGACCCGAATGCGACGCCGAACAGCAGCGACAGCAGGGCGAAGTGGAAGACCAGGTTGCCGGTCTCCTTCAGGTAGCCCTTCTCGGCCGAGATCTCGACCACGTCGCCCTCTTCGCGCACGGCGGTGCGGAATCGGCGCTTGCGCAGCATCGCCCGGATTCGCGCGGCGTCCTCGGCCGTCCCGGACTCGGCCACGGTGGTGTGCTCGGGCAGCCGATCAAACCGCAGAGGCGCTTTCGGGGGTACCTTCACAAGCGCCGCAAAATGCAGCCGGAACCGCGGCACCAGGCAGCCGACGAGCGAGATGAACAGCAGCAGATAGATGGCCGAGAACCAGGGCGAGCCGTAGACGTCGAAGAACGACAGCCGGTCGAGCGTCGGCCCCCACTGCGTGTGCGCGTCGAGATAGGTGTCGACCTTTTCCGGCGACACGTTGCGCTGCGGCAGCACCGAGCCCGGGATCGCGGCCACGGCGAGCAGGAACAGCAGCACCAGGGCGGTGCGCATGCTCGTGAGCTGCCGCCAGGCGCGGCGGCTCACGGAGACGACTGTGTGATAGAGCCAGCGCATCAGATCGGCACCGTTCCGGCCGGGCCGATGTTCGCCTGCAGGGCGGTCATGAGGGAGCTCCAGACGCCGGTGACCAGGGCCAGTCCGATCAGCACGAGCAGGGCGCCGCCGATGCGGGTGACCCACCGGCTGTTGCGGCGGATGAACTGCACCACACCGATGAGCCGCTGGAAGCCCAGCCCCATGGCGATGAACGGGATGCCGATGCCCAGGGAGTACGCGACGGCGAGCGTCACCGCCCGGGCCTGCGAGCCGCTCGTCGAGCCGAGCGCGATCATGGCGCCGAGCGTGGGGCCGGTGCACGGGGCCCAGGAGAGTGCGAAGACGACCCCGAGGACCGGTGCGCCGATCAGGCCCGCGGACGGCAGCCGCTGGATGCGCCACTGCCGCTCCAGGCCCGGGACCAGGCCGATGAAGGCCAGGCCGAGCACGATGACGGCGACGCCGGCGATCACCTCGATCAGCCGGCGGTGCACCAGCAGCGTCATCGCCGCCCGGGTGGCCAGGATGATCAGGCCGATGAACACGGCGGAGAAGCCGGCGATGAACAGCCCGACCCCGGCCAGCACCCGGCCCCGGCGCCGGCCCGAGTCCAGGTCGGCTCCGGCGAGCCCGGTGACGTACGACAGGTAGCCCGGCACGAGCGGCAGGATGCACGGCGACAGGAAGCTGACAAGCCCCGCGAGGGCGGCCACGCCGATCGCCAGCAGGAGGGGCCCGCTCTCGGCGACCGTCCCGACGTCCATGTCAGCCCTGCTCGGCCAGCAGGTCGCGAACGATCGGCTCGAGCAGCTTCTCGTCGACCGCGGAGCGCATCACGGCGGCGATCCGCCCGGCCTTGTCAATCACCAGCGTGGCCGGGATCGAGTTCGGCGGGACGTCGAAGTTCAGGGCGAGCGAGCCGGAGGGGTCGAAGATGCTGCCGTACGTCGGCTTGATGTCGGCCAGGTAGTTCTCGGCCGGGCTCTTCTGGTCCCGGATGTTGACGCCAATGAACGTGACACCGTCGGCCTTTGTCGCCGCGAGCACCTTTTCCAGCTCGGGCGCCTCGGTCCGGCAGGGCGGGCAGTACGAGGCCCAGAAGTTCACGACGACGACCTCGCCTTTGTGCTGCGCGAGCTCGAACCGCCCTGCGCCGTTCATGAGATCACCGCTCATCGCCGGCGCCGCCACCCGCTCGTTCACCGCGATCTTCCGGCTGCCGAGCGCGTTCTTGGGAGTGCTGCTGCCACAGGCCGCCAGAGCCAGGACCAGGAGGAGGACGAGCGCGCGGCGCATGTCAGGCGCCCTTGGCATCGCGGGCCGAGGCGGAGAGCGCGACAAGGGCCGCGGCCGGCTCGGAGTAGGCGATCCCGACGATCTTCGTGTCCTCGAAGTGGAAGCTCGTGAGGCTCGCCAGCTGGCACTCCCGTTTGCGCGGGTCGTGCCACAGCCGCTTCTTCTCGACGTGCCGGCGCAGGGTCCAGATCGGCAGCTGGTGCGAGACGCAGACGGCCTCGTGGCCCTCGGCGGCCACGCGGGCGGCCATGAGGGCCTGGTACATCCGCGCCGCGATCACGTTGTACGGCTCGCCCCAGGACGGGGTGACCGGGTCGCGGAGCACCCACCAGTTGCGCGGGTCCTTCAGCGAGCCGTCGCCGACGCCTACCTGCTTGCCCTCGAAGAAGTTGGCGCTCTCGATGAGCCGCTCGTCGACTGCGATCGGCAGCCCGAGCTGCTCGGCGAAGGGCTCGGCGGTCTGCTGGGCCCGTTCGAGGGGGCTGGCCACGAGGTGGGTGATGTCGCGCCCGGCCAGCGACTCGGCGGCCGCCTTGGCCATCTGCACACCGAGCTCGGACAGGCGGTATCCGGGAAGGCGCCCGTACAGGACCTTGTTCGGGTTGTAGACCTCACCATGGCGCAGGACGTGCACGATCGTCTTCATGCTCCGCTCGCCTCCGCCGCGGCCCGGGCGGCGTGCGGCAGGGCCGCCGCGAGCAGGCTCAGGGCCTCGTCGTCGATCGCTGTCGAGACGAACCACGCCTCGTAGGCGCTCGGCGGCAGGTAGACGCCCCGGTCGAGCAGGGCGTGGAAGAAGGCCCGGAACGCGCCGACGTCCTGCGTCTGCGCGTCGGCGAACGAGAACACGGTGCGGTCGGTGAAGAAGATCGAGAACATGCTGCCCGCCGTCGACAGCACATGCGGTACACCCGCTGCGGTCAATGCGTCTGTGGCAAGCTTCGCGACGGTCGCCGCTGTGGCGTCCAGCCGCGCGTAGACCTCCGGCGTCGCCAGGCGCAGCGAGGCCAGCCCGGCGGCGCAGGCGAGCGGGTTGCCGGAGAGCGTTCCGGCCTGGTAGACCGGGCCCGCCGGAGCCAGCCGGGCCATGATCTCGGTCCGGCCGCCGAACGCCGCGGCCGGCAGGCCACCGCCCATGACCTTGCCGAACGTGTAGAGGTCGGCGTCCACCGGCTCCAGCCCGGCCCAGCCGCCGCGGCTGACCCGGAAGCCGGTCATGACCTCGTCGAGGATGAGCAGCGCACCGTGGCGGTGCGCGATCTCGGCGAGCTTCGCGTTGAACCCGTCGCGCGGCGCGACCACGCCCATGTTGCCGGCCGCGGCCTCGGTGATGATCGCCGCGATCTGGTCGCCGTGGGCCGCGAAGGCCGCCTCGAGCGCGGGCACGTCGTTGTACGGCAGCACAAGCGTGTCGCTCGCGGACGCACCGGTGACGCCCGGGGAGTCCGGCAGGGCCAGCGTGGCCACCCCGGACCCGGCCGCCACGAGCAGCGCGTCGACGTGGCCGTGGTAGCAGCCGGAAAACTTGACGACCTTGGGCCGCCCGGTGAAGCCCCGGGCCAGGCGCAGGGCGCTCATCGTCGCCTCGGTGCCGGAGTTGACCAGGCGCACCTGGTCGACGGCGGTCCGGGCGACGATCTCCGCGGCCAGGTCGACCTCGCCGGGGGTCGGGGTGCCGAAGCTGGTACCGCGAGCGGCGGCCGCGGTGATCGCGGCGACGACCTCGGGGTGGGCGTGGCCGTGGATCAGCGGCCCCCACGAGCAGACGAGGTCGAGATAGCGCCGGCCGTCGGCGTCGGTGAGCCAGCAGCCGGAGCCGCTGACCATGAAGCGCGGGGTGCCCCCGACTGCCCGGAAGGCCCGGACAGGTGAATTCACCCCACCCGGCACGATGGCCCGGGCACGGTCGAACAGGGCCTGGGAGGCCGGCGCGTCGCCCGAATACGGGACGGGACCGGCGATGTCAATATCGGTCACAGCCTGCCCATTCTGACAGCCGTTCCCGGGCCGTGCCGAGCGGCCCTGCACGCCGTGTGCCCGACACCACTGGGAGCGCTGATCAGATATACGCTGGTGCCGTGGATCGACCCGATCTTTCCGTCTCCGTGCGCCGAGCACCGAGCGAGACCGTCGTGTCGCTGACCGGGGAGATCGACATGTCGACCGTTCCGCGGCTGGCGGCAGCCGTCGACGACGTCCTCAACGAGCCGCCCGCCCGGGTGGTGCTCGACATGGCCGGCGTGACGTTCTGCGACTCGCAGGGTCTCGGCACGCTGGTGGTCCTGAGCCGCAAAGCGACGCTCGCGCAGAGCTACCTGGTGCTGGTGAACGTCGGCGCCTTCCTGATCCGCGTCCTCGACATCACAGGCCTCCGCAACGCCCTCATGATCCAGGAGGTCTAGATCTTGGACCGCGCCTTCGTGAGCGCGGTGATGGCCTTCTCGACCTGCTCGCGGCCCAGCTCGCCGTCCGCGGCCAGGGCGCCCTTGAGCAGGGCGGTCGCCTCGTCGACGGCGACGCCCGCGTGGCGCAGCTCGGCGTCGCGGGCGCGGATCAGCTCGGTGGAGGCCGCGAGCTGCTGCGTCATCGTCCACAGCTCGACGAAGACCGAGACCTTTGCGCGGAGTACCCACGGATCGAACGGCTTTGTCAGGTAGTCCACGGCTCCCGCCGCGTAACCACGCAGGGCCAGGTGCGAGTCCCGGTCAGCGGCCGTCAGGAAGATGATCGGCACGTGCCGGGTCTTCTCGCGGCGCTTGATGTGCCGGGCCGTCTCGAAGCCGTCCATCGTCGGCATCTGGGCGTCGAGCAGGATCAGCGCGAAGTCGTCGACGAGCAGCCGCTTGAGGGCGTCCTCGCCGCTGTCCGCGCTGACCGTCTGCACCGGCAGGCCCTGCAGGATCGCCTCCAGGGCCAGCAGGTTGTCCCGCCGGTCGTCGACGAGCAGCACCTTTGCGGGTCGATCCGGACCGGTCAACGGTGCCGCTCCCTTCGGTGCGCCGGGACGCAGACCCGGCGCAGACTCGAAACAACCTACACCGCGCGACCCTCCCCGTTCACCCAGGCGGCCATGACGTCGAGCAGCTCGTCCAGGTCCACCGGTTTGGTGATGTAGTCGCTCGCCCCGGCCTCCAGCGACGACTCGCGGTCGCCGGGCATCGCCTTGGCGGTCAGGAACACCACCGGCAGCTCGGCGAAGCGGCGGTTGCGGCGGATCGCCCGGGTCGTCTCGTTGCCGTCCTGGTCGGGCATCATCGCGTCCATCAGGACGATGTCCACGTCCGGGTGCTCCGAGAGGATGCGCACGCCGTCGGCGCCGTTGTCGGCGTAGAGCACTGTCATGCCGTGCAGCTCCAGCGCACTGGTCAGGGCGAAGACGTTGCGCACGTCGTCGTCGACGATCAGCACGGTGGCGCCGTCGAGCTGGCGGTCGCCGGTCGCCGCGTGGCGTTCGGCCGCCGGCAGCGAGCGCAGCATCGGCGGGGCGGCCGGCAGCGGGCGGGGGGTCACCGGCGGCAGCTCGTGGTGCGGGGCCGGCAGGGAGTGGTGCAGCTGCTGGTGCAGCGACGAGCCGACCTCGGTGGCGATGACGTCCGGGAGGTACAGCGTGAACGTCGCACCGTGCCCGACCTCGGACGTGACACCGATGCCGCCGCCGAGCAGGCGGGAGAGCTCCCGGCTGATCGACAGGCCGAGGCCGGTGCCGCCGAACTTCCGGCTGGTCGTCCCGTCCGCCTGCTGGAACGCCTCGAAGATGAGGTCCACCTTGTCGTCGGAGATGCCGATGCCGGTGTCGGAGACCGCGAACTGGATCACCCGCCGCGCCCCGGCCAGGGTCGGCGCCGAGAACTCCACGTCGGCCGGCGCCACCCCGATCGCCAGCGTCACCTGGCCGTGGTCGGTGAACTTGACCGCGTTGGAGACCAGGTTGCGCAGGATCTGCTGGAGCCGCTGCGGGTCGGTGACGATCGCCGCGGGCAGCGCATCGTCGGTCGTCACGACGAACTCGAGGCCCTTGTCCTCGGCCTGCGGGGCGAACGCCTGCTCGACGTACGCCCGGATCTCGTCGAAGGAGACCTCGCCCGGCTCGACGTCCATCCGGCCCGCCTCGATCTTGGACAGGTCGAGGATGTCGTCGATGAGTGCGAGCAGGTCGGAGCCGGCGTTGTGGATCGTCGCCGCGAACTCGATCTGCCGGGCCGTGAGGTTGCTGTCCGGGTTGTCGGCCAGCAGGCGCGACAGCAGCAGCATCGAGTTGAGCGGGGTCCGCAGCTCGTGGCTCATGTTGGCCAGGAACTCGGACTTGTACTGCGAGGCCTGGGCCAGCTGCTGCGCCTTCTCCTCCAGGCCGAGCCGGGCCATCTCGATCTCGCGGTTCTGCTTCTCGATGTTGCCCTTCTGCTCGGACAGCAGCGTCGCCTTCTCCTCCAGCTCGGCGTTGGTCCGCTGCAGCTCGGCCGACTGGTCCTGCAGCTCCTCGGTGAGCCGCTGCGACTGCGACAGCAGCTCCTCGGTGCGCCGGTTGGCCAGGATCGTCTTGAGCGCCACGCCGATGGTGACCACGAGCCGGTCGAGGAACGACAGGTGCAGGTCGCTGAACGGGGAGACGGAGCCGAACTCGATCACGCCGAGCGGCTCGCCCTCGAAGAGCACCGGCAGCACGACCAGGTCGGCCGGGGCGGTCTCGGTGACGCCGGAGCGCACCTGCAGCCGGGCCTCCGGGGCGGCCTGCACGCGGATGGCCCGGCGGGACAGCGACGCCTGGCCGATCAGGCCCTCGCCGGGCGCGAAGCTGATGTCGACGCCGGGGGCCACGTAGCCGTACGACGCCTCCAGCCGCAGGCGCAGGCCGGTCTCGGCGTCCGCGCGGGACAGGAAGAACGCGCCGATCTGGGCGTCGACGAGCGGCGTCACCTCGGCCATGATCATGCGGCAGACCTCGACGAGGTCGCGCTGGCCCTGCAGCAGGCCGCCGACCCGGGCCAGGTTGGAGTCCAGCCAGCCCTGCTCGGCGTTCTTCTTCGTCGTCTCGCGCAGGGTGACGATCATCTGGTTGATGTTGTCCTTGAGCTCGGCCACCTCGCCGAGCGCCTCGACCGCGATCCGCTGGGTCAGGTCGCCGCGGGTCACCGCCGTGGACACCTGCGAGATCGCCCGCAGCTGGGTGGTGAGCGTGGAGGCCAGCTGGTTCACGTTCTCGGTCAGGTCGCGCCAGGTGCCCGAGACGCCCTTCACCTGGGCCTGACCGCCGAGCTTGCCCTCCGAGCCGACCTCGCGGGCCACGCGGGTGACCTCGTCGGCGAACGAGGAGAGCTGGTCGACCATCGTGTTGACGGTGCTCTTGAGCTCCAGGATCTCGCCGTGCGCGTCGACGGTGATCTTCTGCGACAGGTCGCCCTTCGCCACGGCCGTGGTCACCTGGGCGATGTTGCGGACCTGGCTGGTCAGGTTGGACGCCATGGAGTTCACGTTGTCGGTCAGGTCGCGCCAGGTGCCCGAGACGCCCTTCACCTGGGCCTGGCCGCCGAGCTTGCCTTCGGTGCCGACCTCGCGGGCCACGCGGGTGACCTCGTCGGCGAACGACGACAGCTGCTCCACCATCGTGTTGACGGTGGACTTCAGGGCCAGGATCTCGCCCTGGGCGTCGACAGTGATCTTCTGCGACAGGTCACCGCGGGCCACCGCCGTCGCGACCTGGGAGATGTTGCGGACCTGGGCCGTGAGGTTCGAGGCCATGAAGTTGACGTTGTCGGTCAGGTCGCGCCAGGTGCCCGCGACCCCGCGGACCTGGGCCTGGCCGCCGAGCTTGCCCTCGGTGCCGACCTCGCGGGCCACGCGGGTGACCTCGTCGGCGAACGACGAGAGCTGGTCGACCATCGTGTTGACCGTCGACTTCAGCTCCAGGATCTCGCCGCGGGCGTCGACGGTGATCTTCTGCGACAGGTCACCGCGGGCCACGGCGGTCGCGACCGAGGCGATGTTGCGGACCTGGCTGGTGAGGTTGGAGGCCATGAAGTTGACGTTGTCGGTGAGGTCGCGCCAGGTGCCGGCGACGCCTGTGACCTGGGCCTGGCCGCCGAGCTTGCCCTCGGTGCCGACCTCGCGGGCCACGCGGGTGACCTCGTCGGCGAACGACGAGAGCTGGTCGACCATCGTGTTGACCGTCGACTTCAGCTCCAGGATCTCGCCGCGGGCGTCGACGGTGATCTTCTGCGACAGGTCGCCCTTCGCCACGGCCGTCGACACCTGGGCGATGTTGCGGACCTGGCTGGTGAGGTTGGAGGCCATGAAGTTGACGTTGTCGGTGAGGTCGCGCCAGGTGCCGGCGACGCCTGTGACCTGGGCCTGGCCGCCGAGCTTGCCCTCGGTGCCGACCTCGCGGGCCACGCGGGTGACCTCGTCGGCGAACGAGGAGAGCTGGTCGACCATCGTGTTGACGGTGTCCTTCAGCTCCAGGATTTCGCCCTGCGCGGCCACCGTGATCTTCTGCGACAGGTCGCCGCGGGCCACCGCGGTCGCCACCTGGGCGATGTTGCGCACCTGGCTGGTCAGGTTGAACGCCATCGAGTTGACGTTGTCGGTGAGGTCCTTCCAGGTGCCGGCCACGCCCGGCACGTCGGCCTGGCCGCCCAGCTTGCCCTCGGTGCCCACCTCGCGGGCCACCCGGGTCACCTGCTCAGCGAAGATCCGCAGCGTGTCGACGAGCGAGTTGATGGTCTCCGACAGCTCGGCGATCTCGCCCTTGGCGCTCACCGTGATCTTCTGCGACAGGTCGCCGCGGGCCACCGCCGTCGCCGCCGTCGAGATCGACCGCACCTGCCCGGTCAGGTTGGCCGCCATCGAGTTCACCGAGTCGGTGAGGTCACGCCAGGTGCCGGCCACCCCGGCCACCTGGGCCTGGCCGCCGAGCTTGCCCTCGGTGCCGACCTCGCGGGCCACGCGGGTGACCTCGTCGGCGAACGACGAGAGCTGGTCCACCATCGTGTTCACGGTGCGGCCGATGGTGAGGAACTCGCCCCGCAGCGGCCGCCCGTCGATCTCCAGGGCCAGCTTCTGCGACAGGTCGCCCTCGGCCACCGCCACGATCACCCGGGCGATCTCCGTGGTCGGGCGCCCGAGGTCGTCGATGAGCGAGTTCACCGCGTGGACGCGGTCGAGCCAGGCGCCCTCGAAGCCCTCCTCGTCGAGCCGCTCCGTCATCCGCCCCTCGCGGCCGACGACCCGGCTGATCCGCAGCAGCTCCCGGGTGTGGTGCAGGTTGCTCTCGGTGAGCCGGTTGAACCGCTCGACCACTTCTCCCGGCAGGCCGTCGCGGCGGCTCAACCTGGTCTTCAGGTCGCCGGCGAGCAGGCTGTCCAGCGCGTCGGAGAGCTCCTCCAGCAGCACTGTCTCCGGACTCTTCTGGGTGACTTCGTCGACTGTGGTCATGGCGTCTCCACCGGTCTCGGGGGCAGGCGGTGTCCACCCATCGTCGTCCTTCAGGTTGGATTGTTACCACCGTTCAGTGGAGACTGCGATATGTGACAACCCAGACCGTCCGGAGGATCAGGCTCCCGGCCGACCATAGCTCTCCCGGTCTGGCCCGTGATGCGATCCGGACGATCGCGCACGAACGGGACCTCGGCTCGGTCCTGGACGAGGCACTGCTCCTCGTCACCGAGCTCACCACCAACAGCGTGGTGCATGCCGGGACCGAAGTCGACCTCGAAATCACGGCGACCGACGGCTCACTCACCGTCACGGTGCTCGACTTCAGCCCGGGTGCCGTCACACCCGTCAACGCCGAGCCCAACGGTGAGCTGCCCGAGCGCGGCCGCGGCCTGCTCCTCGTCGAGCAGCTTGCCACGGCTTGGGGAACTCTGCACTTCAGCGGCGGGAAGGGCGTGTGGTTCCGGCTCGACATCTCGCCTTCCGACAAAACGGATGTTCCGCTCTTCGACCTCCCGGCGGCGGTCGACTCCCTCATCTGGTCCGGCCGCGGCACGTCCCTGGAGGAGCTGGCCGAGGAGCTGCTGCAGCGGCTGTGCCGGGCGATCGGCGCCCAGGGCGCGGCGCTCACCGTCGACGAGGGCGAGGGCCCGCACACCGTCACCACTCACGGCCGCATCGTCGCCGGCGTCGACCCCGGCAGCCGGCTGCCGCTGCGGGTCGCCCGTCCGTGGCGGGCCGAGCTGCTCGTGGCCGGCGGCGGTGCCCACCCCGGCGCCCGCTCGCTGATCTCCCTGGCCGCCGACCGGCTGACGCTGCTCGTCGAGAACCACCGCCTGCGCCGGGCCGACGCCGAGCGCCGGACCTGGCTGACGTTCCTCGCCGACGTCTCCGAGCTGCTGGCCCAGTCCCTTGACGTCGAGCTCACGCTGGCGCTGATCCCGCGGCTGGTGGTGCCGCGCCTGGGCCAGTGGTGCGCGATCCACTCCGCCGACGCCGGGGGTGAGCTCCGGCTGGCCGCCACCGCGCACGCCGACGAGTCGAAGGTCGGCGACCTCCTCGACGCGCTCGCCCAGGCCACGCCCCAGCTCAAAGAGGCGATGCGAACCGATGCGGTGGTACCGCTGGGAGCCCCCCTGGAGGGCTACATCGTCGCGCTCATCGCCCGCAACCAGCACCTCGGCACGCTGACGGTCGGCGGCAACCGCGACACGTGGCAGCGCTCCGAGGAGGTCGCGGTCGTCGAGGACGTGGCCCGCCGGGCCGCCCTGGCCATCGACAACGCCAACATCCACGCCGAGCGCCGCCGGGTCGCCCAGACCCTGCAGCGCTCGCTGCTGCCACCCCAGCTGCCGAAGGCCGAGGGCGTGGACTTCGGCGCCGAGTACGTCCCCACCGGCGAGGGTGTCGAGGTCGGCGGCGACTTCTACGACGTCGTGCCCCTCTCGGGCCGGCGCTGGCTGGTCGTGGTGGGCGACGTCTCCGGCAAGGGCGTCCAGGCCGCGACCGTCACGGGCCTGGTCCGCGACGTGACACGGGTGCTCGTGCGGGACGGTCGGCCGCTGCCCGAGGTACTGCTGCGCCTGAACGAAACGCTGCTGGAGCGCGGCGGCGGCCGGTTCTGCACGCTGTGCCTGGCCCAGGTGCTGCGGCGCCAGGACGGCCGGCTCGACGTCACACTCCACCTGGCCGGCCACGACCAGCCGGTGCTGCTGCGGGCCGACGGCTCGACCGAGCTCGTCGGCGCCTGTGGCACCGCCCTGGGCCTGCTCGACACCATCAACACCCCGCGCACCCAGATCTCCCTCGACCCCGGCGACACCCTGATCTTCTTCACCGACGGGGTGACGGAGCGGCGCCGCGGCATCGACCTGTTCGGCGTCGACCGCCTCCGCGACGAGGCGGCCAACCTCGCCGGCTTCACCGCCGACGTGGTGGTCGCCCGGCTGCGCGCCCGGACCCTGAGCTTCTCGCCGGAGGCCCCGCGCGACGACATCGCCATCTTCGCGGTGCGCAACGACTCCGCCTAGGCCACCCAGCCTCTGCGCAGGAAGTGCGCGGCCAGGATGCCCTGCGTGGTCACGAACACCGTGACGACCGCGCGATCGACCCATGGCCGCCGGCCGAGCGCACCGAGGACCATGAACGCCGGGAACGCCTCCAGCCCGATCCGTGACGCCGAGTACAGCGGGTACGGGATATCGGCGGTGTACCGGCTGGGAAAGCTCACCGCGAACGTCAGCAGGGCCAGGCCGAGCAGGTTGCTCCTCGACCTCGTCACCAGCAGCGCGCCCAGGCCGAGCACGGTGCCGAGCTCCAGGACGTTGTGGGTCCAGATCTCGGTGAACGGCGCGCCGGTCCCCGTCAGCGCGTCGAGCGGCGCCTGCCAGGGCCAGGCGAGGTGGCGCCCCCAGTGCCGAGCCTGGGCGTGCGAGAAGGCGAGCGCGTCGCCGTACGCGATGTGGTCGACGAGCATCACCACCCCCAGCCCCGCGGGAATGCCGATTAATGCCGATAATTTGGACAGCTTCACTACTTGGCGGGTGTACTCGACCACGAACGCCAGCACCAGCAGGATGCCCGCGGACCGGGTCATGACCGCCAGCCCGCCCAGCAGCCCGCCGGTCCACCAGAGCCCACGCCGCAGGCAGTACACGGTCCCGACGGCGAGCGCGATGAACAGGCTCTCGTTGTACGCGGCCCCGAGGAAGAATCCGGTCGGGAACGCCACCAGGTAGAACACCGCCCGCCCGGCCGCTTCGCGCCCCAACTCGAGCTCGGTCAGCCGGTACAGCAGGATCAGCGCGGCGGCCAGCGCGAGGTTGGCCACCAGCAGCGCCGCGACCCAGCTCCGGCCCAGGCCCAGCGGGGTCATGATCCGGATCAGCAGCGGGTACAGCGGGAAGAACGCGGCCGGAGCGTTGTCGGGCGTGCGCTGGTAACCGTGCTCGGCAATGGCGATGAACCACGGCGAATCCCACTGGCCGGCCCAGAGCCAGGCGACGTGGGTCGGCGACTTCCGCGGCCCCGGCTCTCCGACCCAGGCGAACACCGAGACGGCCACAACCCCGGCCCGGCTGACCGCGAACACCCCGAGCCCGACCTTCGCCGCCCGCCACCACGGTCGATCCGCTGCGCCGTCCCGGTCGGTCGCGGCCCGGTCAGCGAGGGCTACCACTGATGGCCTGGATTCGGGCCAGGTCGGCGGCGACGTCGGCCGGGCGGGCGTTGAGGTCGTAGGTGCTGAGCAGGTGCAGCGTGTCGCCGGTGTCGATTTCGAGGAGCTCGCTGCGCAGGCCGGCGCGGGTGCGGGACTCCAGCCGGACGCGCTCGATCTCGTCCCAGCCCAGCCGCCGGTGCCCCGCGAAGCCGGTGACGACAGTGATGCCGGCCGGGTCGGCGGCGAGGCGGACGGGGGCCAGCACGTCGCGCAGCGCGTAGCCTCCGGCGACGAGCGCGGCCACCACGAGCGCGGTCAGGGCCCGACGGTCGTCGGCGAGGAACACGGCCGCCAGCACCAGCACCGCCGTGACCCCGCACTTCAGCGCCGCGAAGCCCGTCGACACCCGCCACCGCAGCTGCGTCGGCAGCTCCGCGGGCACCTCGTCGGGCTCGCGCTCGGAGGCGGCCGAAGGCTCCTCGGAGAAGGCACCACTGCGCATCTGCACACCCCTACGATGACGCGACCCGGCCGCCCCGGACGTGGGAAGCCGCCGATATCGCCCGCAGCATGAAGGAGCGGGCTACCACTACCCGATCGACCCGCACCCGCGTTCGCGGTCGGCGGACCGGTCTCGTGGGCGCCGCGGCGGTCATGCGACCCAGCCGCCGCGGACGAAGTAGGCGGCGAGGACCGCCTGCAGCATGAAGAACAGGGCGATCACGATCCGATCGACCCACTGCCGCGCGCCGATGCGGGCCAGGATCATGAACGCGGGGAAGATCTCGAGGCCGAACCGCGACGCGGAGTACAGCGGATACGGCTGGTGGGACGACGGGAAGCTGATCATGAGCAGCGTCAGCCCGATGCCGATCAGTGGCATCACCCACTGATCGCGCCGGACCTTCCACGGCCCGACGAAGTTCAGCACCAGCAGCGCGATGCACATCAGGGCCGTCGCCAGCTCGAGCAGGTTGTGCACCCAGACGTCGCTGAACCCGTACTTCAGCCCCAGCCCGCTGTGCAGCGACTGAACCCCGCGCCAGACCGGCATCCAGGGCCAGTCCAGGTGCCGGCCCCAGTACTGCTGCGCCTTCAAGAACGCGAACGGCTCCCCGTACGCGTTGAGCGAGAACACCGCCACGCCGGCCACCCCGACCGGCACGAGCAGCACGGCCAGCGCGCTGGTGCGCAGTGTGAACCGGTGTACGCGCACGTACTCCCACACGAACGCCCCGGCCAGCAGCACCCCCGCCGACCGCGTGAACACCGCGAGCCCGCTGAACGCGCCGGCCCACCACCAGTGCTGCCGGCGCAGGCAGTAGACGGCCGCGACCATGAGCCCGATGAACAGCCCCTCGTTGTACGCGGCCGTCAGGAAGAACGCGGTGGGGAACGCCACCAGGTAGAACACCGTGCGCCCGGCCACGACCCGGCCGAACTCGCGCTCGGTGAGCCGGTAGAGCACCACCAGCGCCCCGAACGAGGCCACGTTGGCCACCAGCAGCGCGGCGACCCACGGCTTGCCGAGGCACAGCGGCGTCAGTATCCGGATGAGCATCGGATACATCGGGAAGAACGCCGCCGGCGCCTTCTCCGGCTCGGGGTAGTACCCCCGCTGCGCGATGTCGATGAACCACTTGGAGTCCCACTGCGAAGCCCACTGCGCCGCAATGTACGCCGCTGTCACGTTGGGCCGCTTCTCCCCGATCCACGAGAACGCGGTGACAGCGGCCAGCGCGACCTTGCCGGCCACAAAGATCCAAAACCCGGCGATGAGCGCCCGCCGCCAGGGCCGATCCCCGACCGCCTCGCCGTCGGGCCCCTCGTCCTCGGCCCCGACCCGCTCCGAGCCCGCGACCTTGCGGACGTCCACCGCATCGGGCGCCGCACGGTCGCGCACCCCGGCGATCTGCGTGGAGCCGCTCTCCACCGAGCCACCCGGCGCGGCCGCCGTGCGCACCTCGCCCGCCGCCCGCCCATTCGCCCGCGCCCTCGCGTCAGCGCCGGGCGCGGCGGCCTCGGTGGCGGGCGCAGCGGCGGCGGCGGTGTCGGGCGCGGCGGCGGTCGTTTGGCGGTCGGCCTGCGTGTCGAGGGGTGTGGAGGGGGTCGGCGGGCCGACGGGCGTGGATGGGGCGTCCACGGGTCGCTCGTCGAAGGGCGCGGCGGCTCCCGCCGTCCGGTCGGGCGGCGGGGGCGAGGCGGCCACGGGGGTGGTGGCGGGGCCGGAGTCGTCGGCGTCCATCTGCGGCATCGTAGATGCGGGCATCGCTACGGGCGTAGTCCGCCGCGGATCACCAGGTCGAGCAGGGCGAATACGAACAGGGCGATCCCCACGAAGCCGTTGGCGGTGAAGAAGGCGCGGTTCACGCGGGACAGGTCGGTGGGGCGGACGATCGAGTGCTCGTAGGCGAAGGCGGCGGCGGTCACGGCCAGGCCGATCCACCACAGCCAGCCCAGGTCCACCAGGTAGCCGAACCAGACGAACAGGGCGAACGTGATGACGTGGGCGACGGTCGACGCGCGCAGGGCGAACGGGACGCCGTAGCGGGCCGGGACCGAGTGGACGCCGATCTCGCGGTCGACCTCGGTGTCCTGGCAGGCGTAGATGAGGTCGAAGCCGCCGATCCACAGGCCGACGGCGAGCCCGAGGACCCAGGCCGGGCCGGAGCCGCGCAGGTCGCCGGTGACCGCGAGCCAGGCGCCGACGGGGCCGACCAGCTGGGCGATGCCCAGGATGGCGTGGGGCCAGTTGGTGAAGCGCTTGCCGTACGGGTACACGATCAGGGGCACGACGGCCAGCGGGGCCAGCGCGAGGCAGAGCGGGTTGAGCAGGGCGGCGGCACCGAGGAAGACGACGAGCGCGACAACGGCGCCGGTCCAGGCGGTGCGCACGCTCACGGCGCCGGTCACCAGCTCGCGCTTGGACGTGCGCGGGTTACGGGCGTCGATGCGGCGGTCGATGATCCGGTTGGCGGCCATGGCGAACGTCCGGGCGCCGACCATGGCGATCGTCACCAGCAGCAGGTCGAGCCAGCCGACGTGCGGGTGCTCGCCGCCGGTGGTGGTCATCACGGTCAGGGCGGCCAGGTAGGCGAACGGCAGCGCGAACACCGAGTGCTCGATCGCGACAAGCCGCAGGAACGCCTTGACCCGGCTCGGAGGTGCCTCAGCAAGCGTCATGTCGAAGTCTTCCGCGTCCGGCGGTCGCCCAGGGCGTTGTCATGGAACCCGTACTCTCTCCAGCGCTTGTCGACCCGCGCCACGACCTCGGGCGACATGACCATCTCTTCCGGCCAGCCGCGATGGTAGCCCTCGGCCGGCGTCTTGCGCGTGGCGTCGAGCCCCGCCTTGCCGCCCCAGAACTGCTGGTAGGACGAGTGGTCGAGGTGGTCGACCGGACCCTGGGTGATCAGCAGGTCGTGCGAGTAGTCGACGTTGCCGAACGCCCGGAACGCGACCTCGGCGTAGTCGTGCACGTCACAGTCCTCGTCGACGACCACGATGAGCTTGGCCAGCGAGAGCAGGTGGGCACCCCAGACGGCGCTCATCACCTTCTGCGCGTGCTTGGGGTATCGCTTGCGGATGGACACGATCACGCAGTTGTGGAAGACGCCGGCGGCCGGCAGGTCGTAGTCCACGATGTCCGGGATGAGCAGCTTGAGCAGCGGCAGGAAGATGCGCTCGGTGGCCTTGCCGAGACCGTGGTCCTCCTGGGGCGGCTTCGACGTGATGATCGAGTGGTAGATCGGCTGCTTCCGCGTGGTCATGCACTGCACGTGGAGCACGGGAAAGTCCTCGACGGGCGTGTAGAAACCCGTGTGGTCGCCGAACGGGCCCTCCGGGAGGCGCTCGCCCGGCTCCAGGTAGCCCTCCAGGACGATCTGGGCGTTGGCCGGCACCTGCAGCGGGACCGTCAGGCAGTCGACCATCTCGACGCGCTCGCCGCGCAGGAACCCGGCGAAGAGGTACTCGTCGATGTCGGACGGCAGCGGCGCGCTGGCCGTGTAGCAGACCACCGGGTCGGCCCCGATCGCCACCGCCACCGGCAGCCGCTGCCCGAGCCGCTCCGCGACCGCGTGGTGGGCCGTCGAGTCCTTGTGGATCTGCCAGTGCATGCCGATCGTGTTGTGGCTGTGCTGCTGGAGGCGGTAGAGGCCCAGGTTGCGCTTGCCGGTCTCCGGGTGCCTGGTGTGGGTCAGGCCGAAGTTGTGGTAGATCCCGCCGTCGTCGGGCCAGACCTGCAGGCCGGGGAGCTTGTTGAGGTCGACCTGGTCGTCCTTGTAGACGACCTCCTGGCAGGGCGCGGTCTTGACGTGCTTGGGCGGCACCGACTTGAGCTGCATGAGCTTGCCGATGCCGTCGCGGATGCCGGCCCAGCCGACCGGCAGCTCGGGCTTGAGCAGGCCGCCGATCCGGGCCCCGACCTCGTCGAGGTGCTCGACGCCGAGGGCAATGGCGGTGCGCCGCTCGGTGCCGAAGAGGTTGATGGCGACCGGCATGTCACCGCGGGTCGGCCGGTCGAAGACCAGCGCGGGTCCGCCGGCCCGCACGGTGCGGGTGACGATCTCGCTGATCTCCAGGTGCGGGTCGACCGGAGCGGTGACCCGATGCAGCTCCCCCGCCTTCTGCAGGGCGGCCAGGAACTCGTTGAGGTCTGCATAGGGAAATCCGCGAGCCATACCTGCATCCTGCCAACCGGGTACGACATTTTCTGCAGCGCCCTGGCCGACTGTGACCGCGACCGTCGGCGCGGGCCCCGCGCGCCGGCCTGGCGACGCGCCGCTCCGGCGCACCGATGGCGCGGTGGCGCGCTGTGACCGTGGCAGAGTTGTGGCGTGGATCAGCGCAGGCCGTGGGTCGTGGGAGTTTCCGGTGCGTCGGGCACGCCGTATGCGGCGGCGGTGATCCGGGCGCTGTTCGACGCCGGCGAGGCCGTTGACCTCGTCGTCTCCCGCGCGGCGCGGCTGACGATCCTCGACGAGACAGCAGTGTCCTTCCGCGATGCCCACTGGAAGGACGACCTCGCCGCTTGGATCGGCCGCCCACTGGACGGTGCCGACGTCGCCTACTGGCCGGCCGGTGATCTCGCGGCCGGGCCGAGCAGCGGTTCATACCCGGTGAAGGGCATGCTGGTGGTGCCGGCGAGCACGGCCGCGTGTGCCGGCATCGCCATCGGTCTGTCCAAGGACCTCCTTCAGCGCGCCGCCGAGGTGAACCTCAAGGAGCGCCGCCCGGTCGTGGTCGTGCCACGAGAAACCCCGGTGACCCGCAGTCACCTGGAGCACCTCATCGCACTACACGACGCGGGTGCGGTGATCCTGCCCGCGAGCCCCGGCTTCTATGCCTCCGGTGCCGCGGCCACGGCCGCTCAACTGGTCGATTTCGTCGCCGGCAAAGTGCTTGACGCCGCCGCCGTATCGCACAGCCTGTTCACTCGTTGGTCGGGTGAGCTCGGCCATTCCCACTAGAGGTGTCATCAAGCGCGTCATCTCCTTCGAGCAACGCCCTCACCTCGGATTCCCGGAACCGCCGGTGTCCACCCGGGGTTCGGATGCTGCTGATCCGGCCGGCCGCGGCCCAGCGTGTCACCGTCTTCGGATCGACGCGAAACAAGGCAGCAACTTCACCGGGCGTCAGCAGACGATCTCCCGTCTCCACGGCCCCTCCTTTACCCTGGGTGGCTCGCCGGGCTCGCGCACCCCCATGCGGCGAAGCTGAAAGCGCGAGTCATCCTGGGATGTACGCCCATTACAGCACCGCTCACGTGCCGTGTCCGGGAAACGAGGAAAACGCACTTCTGGGTAATTAGTTGTGTTAAAACCCGGACCGCTAGGCTTGTCTCGATGGACGCGATCGACCGCCAACTCATCGACCTTCTCCGCGACAACGCCCGGCTTCCATATGCCGAGCTCGCCCGGAAGGTCGGCCTGTCCGCCCCGGCCGTGCACGAGCGCGTCGGCAAGCTTGAATCCGCCGGGGTCATCCGCGGCTACCGGGCCGAGATCGAGCCCGAGACCCTCGGCCTTCCGCTGACCGCCGTCATCGGCATCGTGCAGGACAGCAGCGGCGACACCGACGCCGTCCTCGAGGCCCTGAAGGAGCGCCCGGAGATCGAGTCCTGCTACTTCATGGCCGGCGAGGAATCGTTTCTGTGCAAGGCCCGGGTGCGCACCATCGGTGACCTGGAACGGCTCATTGTCGACCTGAACCGGGTGCGCGGCGTGGCCCGGACCCGCACCACCATTGCGCTTTCGACGAAATGGGAAGGGCGAATACAGTCGCTCGGATAGACCGTTCACGCCAGGGTCGCCAAGCCTGAATATTCGGTCACATAACCGTCGTCGGTGATGTCGAGCTCGGCGGAGAAGTTCTCGGAGCGGTACAGAATCCGCTGCCTTGGAAGCACTTCATAACTCTGCGCATAGGGCAGCACGGCGAGGCTCGGGAACAGCACCCAGGCCGCCTCGATGTCGACTTTCGTCCCCGGCTCGGCGCGGTGCAGGCCGAGGCGGCGGATCGGCAGCGTGTTGGTCAGCGGGGAGTTGTAGAGGTCGATGTCGAGGACCGCGTGCAGCCGGTCGGGCTCCTCGATGCCGGACATCGGCGCCGTCGGCAGCACCCGCTCCAGGTCGCCCTGCTCTGCGG
This sequence comes from Dactylosporangium vinaceum, assembly GCF_019904175.1. Classification (GTDB taxonomy): domain Bacteria; phylum Actinomycetota; class Actinomycetes; order Mycobacteriales; family Micromonosporaceae; genus Dactylosporangium; species Dactylosporangium vinaceum. The sequence continues at coordinate 154,029 of NZ_CP061913.1, forward strand.
TGGTGACCCGCCAGCGTCCGGCGGCCCGCTCCATGCGCAGGGTCCGCCGCCACCCGGCGCCGTCGACCGCCACCTCCAGCCGGGTGCTCGTCCACGACTCGTCGGTCTGCAGTTCATAGCGGCAGGTGTACAGCGCATTGTCGGCGGCGAACGCGACGCCCTTGGCGCGCAGACCCCGCCGGTCGTCGAGTGTGACGAACTCGCCGCCGACGGTGTCGGTCCGCTGCCAGGCGAACGCCCGGGGTAGCACGGTCATCCCCGGACCGTACTCGAACCCGGGCGCTTGTGCGGGGTACGTTACCCAGCGTTATCGATGGCGGGGCGGCCGACGGTCGTTGGCCCGCTTCACGTGCTGGTCGTTGGCCTTCTTGGCGTAGGCCGCGGCCCGGACCGGCACACCGCTCGGCTGCCGGGCCCCGGTGACCTCGGCCAGCGCCGGGTCGCCCGCGCGGACGCGCAGCTCATTGGGTGTGACACCGGCCTTGGCCAGCAGCGCCGCCGCCATCCGCCGCTGCCGGGGCAGCACCAGCGAGACGACCGTGCCGGCGGCCCCGGCGCGCGCGGTGCGGCCGGCCCGGTGCAGGTAGTCCTTCTGGTCGCGCGGGAGGTCGACGTGTACGACGAGCGAGACATCGTCGATGTGGATTCCGCGGGCGGCCACGTCGGTCGCGACGAGCACGTCGACGGTGCCCTCCCGGAACTCGGCAAGCGTGCGGGTGCGCACCCGCTGCGTCTTGCCGCCGTGCAGCGCGCCCGCGCGGACGCCGACCCGCGCGAACTGATCGACGAGCTCGTCGACGGCCAGCTGCGTCTTCACGAACAGGATCGTGCGGCCCTTGCGAGCGGCGATCGACGCGGCAATGGCGAACTTGTCGTGCGGCGGCACCAGCAGCACGTGGTGGTCCATCGACGTGACCGACGCCGTGGCCGGCTCGATCGAGTGCGTGACCGGGTCGACCAGGAACTGCTTGACCAGGGCGTCGACGTCCTTGTCAAGGGTCGCGGAGAACAGCAGCCGCTGCCCCGCCGCGGGCGTCTGGCCCAGAATCTCGGTGACCTCGGGCAGGAAGCCCATGTCGGCCATCTGGTCGGCCTCGTCCAGGACGGTGATCTCGACCGCGTCGAGCCGGCACGCGCCCCGCTTGATCAGGTCACCCAGCCGGCCGGGCGTGGCCACCAGCACATCGACGCCCCGCTCCAAGGACCAGATCTGGCGGTCGTACGGCACTCCGCCCACGGCCGTCTTGGAGTAGAGCCCCAGCGACTTCGCCAGCGGGGTCAACGCGTCGTTGACCTGCATGGCCAGCTCCCGGGTCGGCACCAGGACCAGCGCCTTCGGGGCGTGCGGCTTCGACCGGCCGGAGGCGGCCAGACGGGCCAGCAGCGGCAGCCCGAAGGCCAGCGTCTTGCCTGAACCGGTACGGCCACGCCCGAGCACGTCGCGCCCGGCGAGTGCGTCCGGGACGGTCGCCGACTGGATCGGGAACGGTTCGGTGATGCCCTCGTTCGCCAGGGCCCGGACGAGCTTGCCGGGCAGGCCGAGACCGGCGAAGCCGGGCTCTACGTGTTGGGGCGTTTCGAAGACTGAGGGGTACGTGCTCGGGTCAGCGAGGAGCAAGGGAGCCGGGACCTTCCGATTGGAGAACGGTTAAGAGTATCCGATCGCAAAGGGAAGGTCCCAATCCGTTATTTCGCGCCTGGGATGTTACCGAAAACACTGTCGATGAAGCTGTGCGCGAGCGTGACGGCGAAGTAGCCGCCGACCAGCAGTACCACCACCATCACCGAGATGATGATCATCACCCGGCGAGGGCCGTTCCGGCGAGGCGCCTCGTCGTCGTCATCCGACTCCACGGCGCCCTGACTCAGGATGTGCCCGGTGAGGGACCCGGAGTTCTCGAGCGGACTGCCTCCGTCGGTGGCCGGAAGGGGCGTGGGGGGCACGCCGTCCTTCCCGCCGTACACGGTGCCGACGGAGGGCCGCTCGTTGCGGGCCCACTTTCCGTAGCTGCTCTCAGGCTCGGCCTTGTCCTCGGGTTCGGTGCTCTCCGGGGACTCGGCCGGTTCTTCCTCGGCTAGTTCGCCCTCCTCGGGCGGCGGGTTGGCCGGGGGCTGCTGGTGCTCCGGCCCGTGCTGCGGGGGGTTGCCGCTTGACGGATACACGTTGCCCGGCCCGCGATTCGCCGGCGGGGGGTAACCGGGCGGATTCGGCCAATGCTGCGGTGGTACCTCATGTTCGTCGCTCTCCGTTCCAGGAGCACCCGGCGGCGCGGGCGGCGGCTGCCACGCGGGCGGCTGCCCCCAGCCCTGCGGCGGCTGTGGCGGTGCGGGCGGTGCGGACTGCGGCGCGTTCCAGCCCTGCTGGTATCCGGGCTGCTGCGGCGGCTGCCCGTACTGGGGCGGCTGCCACCCCGGCTGCTGCGGCGCGGGCGGCCCCGACTGCGGCGGGTTCCACCCCGGCTGCTGCGACGCGGGCGGTGCGGACTGCGGTGCGTTCCAGGCCGGCGGCTGCGGCGCGGGCGGTGCGGACTGGGGTGCGTTCCAGGCCGGCGGCTGCGGCGCGGGCGGTGCGGACTGGGGCGCGTTCCAGGCCGGCGGCTGCGGCGCCGGCGGTGCGGACTGCGGTGCGTTCCAGCCCGGCTGCTGCCAGCCCTGGGGCGGCGGCTGCGGGGGACGCCAGCCCGGCTGGCCCGGCTGCGGGGGCTGGCCCGGGTAGCCCGGCTGCCCGGGCGGCGGCTGCCAGCCCTGGACGGGCGGCTGCTGCGGCTGGCCGGGCGGGTTCCAGCCGCCGGGCTGCTGCGGAGGCTGGGGTGGCTGCGGAGGCTGCCAGCCGGGCTGCCCGGGCTGGGGCGGCGGCCCACCCTGCCACGACTGCGGCTGGTTGGGCGGGGGCCCCCAGCTCTGCTGGCCCGGAGGCGGGGCGACGTAGCCGGGCCGGTTCCAGCCCTGCTGCACGTGCGGCGGCGGCCCCGACTGGTCGCCGGGGTTGTCGTTGTGGCCCCACGGGTGCTCCGCGGACGGCGTCGTGTACGACGGCGCCTGGGGCGAGTCGGACCGCGGCTCGTCGGCGGGCTTGTCATCGGCGGGGAGCGGCGGGGGCTCCTCGGCGGCCAGGAACGGCGAGCTCGAGACCGGCGGCGGCGCGGCGCGGTACTGATCACTGCCGCCGAACGGAGCGCCCGGGCTGGAGTCCGGGACACCGTACGCCGGTGCGCCGCCCGAGCCCGGCCCGAACGACGACGCCGGCTGCGAGTCGGGGATGCCGTAGGCCGGAGCCGCCGAGGCGGGCGCGTTGCTGCTGTCGCCGAACGAGGGCCCAGGCTGTGCGCTCGGCACGCCGTATGCGGGTGCTCCGGACGCCGGGGCGTCAGTGCCGCCGAACGACGGGCCGGGCTGTGCGCTCGGGACGCCGTATGCGGGTGCTCCGGACGCCGGGGCGTCGGTGGCGCCGAACGACGGGCCGGGCTGTGCACTTGGAATGCCGTACGCCGGGGGTTCCGGAAGGGGCGGCGGGCCGAAGGTCGGGGGCGCGGGCGGTTCCGGAGGAGTCGGGAGGCCCGGGGCGCCCGGGTAGCCCTGCGCGCCGGGGTAGCCCTGAGCACCCGGGTAGCCCTGGGCACCCGGATATCCCTGCGCGCCCGGGTAGCCGGGTGCGCAGGGGAAGCCGGGTGCGCTCGGAGCGCCGGGGCTGCCCGGGATCGGCGGAGGGGTCGCGTAGCTCGGCGCGCCCGGCTCGCTCGGGAGGGGCGGAGGGGTCGCGTAGCTCGGAGCGCCGGGCTCGCTCGGGAGGGGCGGAGGGGTCGCGTAGCTCGGAGCGCCGGGCTCGCCCGGGAGGGGCGGAGGGGTCGGGTAGCTCGGGGCCTGCGGCTCGTCCGGGGCGCCCGGGGCGTGGAACGGGCCGGGCTGGAACGGGGCCGGGTTCGGGAACGGGGGCTGCGGGAACGGGCCCGGCTGGGGCGTGGGCTCCGGCTGGGGGATGGGGGCCGGCTCGGGCGCGGGTGGGTACGGCGTGGGGATGGGCTCCGGGGTCGGCGCCGGCGGGAACGGGGTGGGCTCCGGCTGCGGGACCGGCTCCGGGCTCGGGAACGGCGACGGGGCCGGGCCGGGGATCGGCTCGGCCGGCTCACCCTCGTCCGGGGCGTCGTGCTGGGGGGCCTCGGTGGCGGCACCGCCGCGGTACACGGTGGGGGTCGCGGACGCGCGGGCGGCCTGGGCGGCCTCCTCCGCGCTCACCGTGTGCAGGCCGGGCACGGACGCGCTGGCCCGAGCCCCGGCCACGGCGGCGCCGGCAACAGCTGCGCCACCCATCGCCGCCCCAGCCGCCGCCGCTCCAGCCGATCCGGCACCGGCGAACGGTGAGCCGAACTCGCCACTGCCGGAACCGGCCGCTGCGGCACCCGACGCTCCAGCTCCGGCGAACGGCGAACCGAACTCGCCGCTACCGCCGCCGCTCCCGGAGTTGGCCGGGCCGGCTTCGGCGAACGGCGAACCGAACTCGCCGCTGCCACTGCCGGAGTTGGCTGCTCCAGCACCCGACGCTCCGGCTTCGGCGAACGGTGAGCCGAACTCGCCGCTGCCGCCGCCGTTGCCGGAGTTGGCCGGGCCGGCGTCGGCGAAGGGGGAGTCGGTGGACGGGCGGTCGGGAGTGCCGAGGCCGTCACTCGCCGGATCGCTGCCGTAGCCGGGGCGGTCGTCGGAGGCGCCGTCGGTGAACGGTGCACCGCCGGGCCGGTCGGCCGATGCGGCGGCCGGCTCCGGAACGGCGGGGACCTGCGGCGGGCGCTGGGCCGCGAACGGGTGGACGGCGGCCGGTGGCTCGCTCGTCGGGCCGAATGCGGGTGCCGGTGCCGGCTCGGCGGGCTGGCCCCAGGAGGAGGGCGCGGCCTGGCCGAATGCGGGGGCCGGGTCGCCGGGCGGGCTGTAGGCGGGTGGCTCGTAAGCCGCTGGTTCGAAAGCCGGCGGTTCGTACGCCGGCGGAGCGCTGCTGGGCTGGCCGGAGACCGGTGCCGGGTCGCTCGGCCGGCCGTAGGACGGCGCCGGTTCGGCGGGCCGGCCCCACGGCGGTGCGGCGTCCCGGGCCGGGGCCGGGTCGCTGAGGGGGTCGTAGGAGGGGGCCGGGTCGCTCGACGGCGGCTGGTCGGCCTGGGCGCCGAAGGGGGAGTACGGCGGGGGCTCCGGCGCGGCCGGCGGCTCCGGTGCCTTCCACGGCTTGGCGAAGGCGTCCCACGAGCTCTCCACCGGGGGCCGTGGGGCGCGCAGGCGGCTCGGCAGTGGCGGGGGCTCGTCGGCCGGCGGCGGGGTGGGGTCGGCGGCGGCGCTCGACGGCTGGTACGCCGGCGGCTCGTCCGAGGCGGCCGGCTGGCTGTAGGGCGACGACTGGAGCGGTGCCGGCGCGTCGAGCTCGGACGGCCGGTAGGGCGCCGGCTCGTCGGATGCGGGCCGGCCGTACGACTGCGGCTGGAACAAGGGCGCGGGGGCGTCCAGCTCGGACGGCCGGTACGGCGCCGGCTCGTCGGCCGCGGCCGGCTGGCCATAGGTCGACGGTGGCGAGTACGGCGCGGGGGCGTCCAGTTCGGAGGGGGTGCTCGCGGCCGGCGCGTCCGAAGTGGACGACGGCCGGTCGATCGGGCCCGAGTCCGGGTCGTCGGCGGCCGAGGAGTACGTGCCCGCCCGGTAGACGCCCGCCTGGTATGTGCCGGCCCCGTGGCTCACCTCGCCGGCGTTCGGCTCGGGGGCGGCGATGCCGGCGACGGTTGCGCGGCCCCGCACCGGAGAGGCCGCGGAGGCCGGAGAGACCGGGTCGTCCGAGTGTGCGGCCGGGGGTGCCGTGACGGGCGCGGCCGCCAGCGAGGACGACGCCGGCGGGAACGGGGACTCCGCCGCGGCCGAGGCCGGGGAGTCCGAGATGTCGGAAGAGTCGAACTCGTGCGCGGGCGGGCCGAAGCCCTCCAGCGGCGCCGGGCTGAAAGGAGCGGCCAGGCCGTCCGAAGGCTCGTCGGCGGCCCGCGGCGGCGCGGGCGGCGGCGGGGTGGGGTCGGTCGGCGGCGGGCCGTAGACGCCGGGGGAGGGGTTGAGGTTCGGGAGCTGGAACGCCGGCGACTCGTCCACCGCCGACGCGATGATCTCGGAGTCGGGCTCCCGCGCGGGCGGGGTGAAGGCCGAGGAGAAAGGCGTGGAGGGCGGGGCCGGCGGCGCCACCGAGGCGACAGGCGACGGCGACGGCGGCGGAGCGGCGTCGGACGTGTCGGCGAACGCGGCCATCATCGCGGCCAGCTCCGGGTCGTCCTCGTCCTGGGCGGAGGAGGGCGCGGCGGCGTCGAAGGGGTTGCCACCCGGCCACAGCGCCCCGTCCACCGGCGTCGGCGGCAGCTCGAACGCCTGGTCCGGCAGCTGCTCGTCGGACGGTTCCGGCGGCAGCTCGGCGCCGACCGGGGGTGGTGGGGGCAGCGGCGGCAGGTCGGCGCCGTCCGCGTCGGTGTCCGGAGCCGAGGCCGGAGCCTGGGCGGCCGACGGTGCGCCGGTGGTGCTCGGCGCGGGTGGCGGATAGCCGTACGACGGGCCGCCGCCTGGCGCCTCGCCGCGTGTGCCGTCCCGCGTGTCCCGATCGTCCATCGCTGCCTCCATGAACCGGTGCCCTCGACAGGCGTCATTGCGTGCCCGACGGGCTCCCCCGTCCGTCAGTCAACGCGTCCACGGTGCCACATCGAGTCACGCAGTGCTGGATCGGAGTCGGTCAGGTTTTGGATCACGGGGCGCAGTGAAGTGGTCACCGAACCGCGGCCCGGCCCGTCATCCGGTCAGCGCCCGATCGATCGCAGAAACCCGAACGAGCCGATCAGTTCCCCGCGGCGCTCGACGAGGTGCTGGCCTTCGTGCTGGCCCCCGACGACGAGGTCTTCACCGCGGCCGGCGCCGACGACGCCGCCTTCGACGCGCTCTTCGACGGCGACGGTGAGGTCGAGGTCACGGGCGGCGTGGAGGCCGACGGTGAGGCGCTCTTCGACGGCGACGGCGAGGTGGAGGTCGAAGGAGACGTCGAGGTCGAGGGTGAGGTCGAGGTGGACGGCGAGGTCGAGGTCGAGGCCGACGGGGAGGTGCTCGTCGGCGGCCTCGTGGTCGTGGTGGTGCCGCCCCCGCCCCCGGGGTTGACGATCGGCGGCAGCGCTGTCGCCCCGCCCGGACCCGGGATGGCGTCGAAGATCCGGGTCGCGCCGAAGAGCCGCGACCAGCGGACCTCGGCGATCTTGACCTTCTGGCCGCTCGTCGGCGCGTTGACCATCTTGCCGCCGCCGATGTAGATGCCCATGTGGTAGATCGTGCGCCAGTCGCTCATGTCGGTGGCGAAGTACACGAGGTCACCGGGCAGGAGCTGGTCGCCGGGGCTGTTGACGCTCGGGCGGATGGCGTGGGTGCCGTGGTACATGTCGGCGGCGACGCGCGGGACCCGGACGCCGACCTTGCCGTAGGCCCAGTAGGCCAGGCCGGAGCAGTCGAACGTGTCGGGGCCCTCGTCGCCCCAGACGTACCAGGAGACGTTGACCTTGCTCAGCGCGTAGTTGAGCGCCTGGATGGCCCGCGGGTCGGCCTTCATCCCGTTGATCGTCGGGTTGTCGGCCAGGTTGGGGCTCAGGGACTGCTCGGCCGCGTCCTGCTCGGCCTCCATCTGCAGGACCAGGGCGTCGTTCTCCCAGCGCAGCTTGACGTAGGCCGCGTTCTGCGTCTGGAACTCGGTGTCGACGGGGGTGTACGCGTCCTGCGCCGACTGCATCGCCTGCTGCGCGGCCTGGAGCTCCTGCCGCGCGGCCGACTCGGCCTGCTGGGCCTTGAGCAGGTCGCGGGCCGCCTCCTCGCCGTTGGGCTGGCCGCCGAAGCCGGGCGCGAGCAGGCCGAAGCCGTGCAGGTCGTTGGCGTAACCGTCGAGCGGGCCGAGGCCCGTCGCGCGCTTGTACGCCTCGGCCGCGGCGTCGTCGGCCTTCTGCTTCTGCTCCTGGACCCGCTGCGTCGCCTCGCCGAGCTTGATCTCGGCGTCGGCTAGGGCGTTGCGGGCGGTGTCGACCTCGGTCGAGGCCTTGTTGCGTTTCTCACCGAGCTGGGCGACGGTCAGCTCGAGCGCTGTCAGCTCGGCCGCCTTGGGCCCGCGCTGGGTGGTGGTCGTGGCCGGCGGGGCGGTCGTCGCGCCGGAGTTCGGCAGTGTCAGCTCGCCCGAGGCGACCGGGCGGGAGCCGGTGTCGGGGATGTCACTGCTCGGGTCGGCGTAGGCGGGCCGGGCGACGAGCGAGCACAGCAGGGTGCACACCACGAGGGCGGTGCCGACCGGCCCGCGCCGCAGACTGATCCGCGGCCGTCGCTGGACGGGAGCCGGAGCCGGCTCCACCGCTGCCACAAAACCCGAGCTCTCGCCCGGGTACGCCGCCCTCAACACCAGGCCGCTCATCGCCACCGTCCCCAGTCGGTTAGCCATGCCAATGGTCGATCGCTGCCGATCGATCAGTCGGTCTGCCGCCCGACCGTGTTTCCTGACACTTTTTCTTACCGCACGAAGGCAAGGTGCGTCGAGGGCTGATCAATGTCACGTTCCTCGTTCGCAGGTGAATGCGGAGGGAACGACGGGGCCGACGTAGGCTGGCGGCGTGGACGCAGGGTTGAAGCGGGAACTCGAGGCAAAGGTCGCCGCCGGTGAGCGGTTGAGCCGTGAGGACGGGGTCGCTCTCTACGAGAGTGACGACCTGGTCTGGCTCGGTGGGCTGGCCCACCAGGTGCGCACCGAGAAGAACGGCGACCGAGTGATGTTCAACGTCAACCGGCACCTGAACCTGACGAACGTCTGCTCGGCCAGCTGCGCGTACTGCTCGTTCCAGCGCAAACCGGGCGAGAAGGACGCATACACCATGCGCATCCACGAGGCGGTCGCCAAGGCCAAGGAGATGGAGGACGAGCAGCTCACCGAGCTGCACATCGTCAACGGCCTGCACCCGACGCTGCCGTGGAAGTACTACCCGAAGGTCCTGCGCGAGCTGAAGGGTGCTCTGCCGAACGTCAAGCTCAAGGCGTTCACGGCGACCGAGATCCAGTGGTTCGAGAAGATCTCCGGCCTCCCCGCCGACGAGATCTTCGACGAGCTGATCGACGCCGGCCTGGAGTCGCTGACCGGCGGCGGCGCGGAGATCTTCGACTGGGAGGTCCGCCAGCACATCGTCGACCACGACACCCACTGGGAGGACTGGTCGCGCATCCACCGGCTGGCCCACAGCAAGGGCCTGCGCACGCCCTCGACGATGCTCTACGGGCACATCGAGGAGCCGCGCCACCGGGTCGACCACGTCATGCGCCTGCGCGAGCTGCAGGACGAGACCGGCGGCTTCACGGTCTTCATCCCGCTGCGCTACCAGCACGACTTCGTCGACTCGGCCGACGGCAAGATCCGCAACCGGCTGCAGGCCCGCACCAAGATGGCCTCGCCGGCCGAGAGCCTCAAGGTCTTCGCCGTGTCCCGGCTGATGTTCGACAACGTGCCGCACGTGAAGTGCTTCTGGGTGATGCACGGCCTGTCGGTGGCCCAGCTCTCGCTCAACTTCGGCGTCGACGACCTGGACGGCTCGGTGGTCGAGTACAAGATCACGCACGACGCCGACAGCTACGGCACGCCCAACACCATGCACCGCGAGGACCTGCTGCACCTCATCTGGGACGCGGGCTTCCAGCCGGTCGAGCGCAACACGAGGTACGAGGTCGTCCGGGAGTACGACAAGCCGACCCCGCTGGCCGAGCGCCGCTCGGTGCCGCAGCAGGTGTGGGCCTGACCGGTGCCGGCCCGCCGCGGGTCTAGGCTGGACTCACCATGTCACCGTTTCTGAAGTACACGCTGGCCCGGCTGGGACTGTTCGGGCTGGCCGCGCTCATCATGCTCTCGCTGCCGATCGCCATCAGCGTGCTGCTCAAGCTCATGATCGCGGTCCTGATCTCCGCTGTGCTCGCGTTCTTCCTGCTCAAAGGCTTGCGGGACGAGGCGTCCGTGTCGGCTGTCGGCATGGCCGAGCGCCGTGCGGAAAAGAAGGAACGGCTGCGTGCCGCCCTCAACGGGGATGATGATGGGGGTGAGGGCGCCACCAAATCGGACTAAAGCCCATTAACACCTTGGATGGCGCTCAACCGCTCCAGGGGGAACCAATGGGACGCAAGTTCAGGCCGATGGTGGCGTTCGCGGTAGTCGGCGTGGTGGCGCTGGGCACGATGACGCAGGCCTCGGCCAGCCCGACCAGTCCGATTTATCAGCAAAAATCGGCAAACTACATCGTGGACGGCGCGTCCACGCAGGCCGATCGCAATCGCGTGGGCCAGACCGGCGCCAGCATCGACGCCGTCGAAGGGGATCGGCTCGACATCACCGCCACGCCTGTCGAGGCCCTGAAGATCGGGAGGCTCGGGTACCGGATCACGCGCACCGAGACCGAGGGCTTCCCCGCCGCCGACTCCGGCTACCACGACTACGCCGAGATGCAGGCCGAGCTGGACAAGGCGGCCAAGGCATACCCGAAGATCCTGCAGAAGCTCAGCCTCGGCAAGTCGTACGAGGGCCGGGACATGCCGCTGATCAAGATCTCGGACAACGTGGCGAAGGACGAGAACGAGCCCGAGATCCTCTACGACGCCCACCAGCACGCGCGTGAGCACCTCACCGTCGAGATGGCGCTCTACCTGGTGAAGATGTTCACGGAGGGCTACGGCAAGGACCCGCGGATCACCAGGGTCGTCGACACCCGCGAGATCTGGATCGTGCCGGACATGAACCCGGACGGCGGCGAGTACGACATCAGCGGCGGCAAGTACCGCAGCTGGCGCAAGAACCGGCAGCCCGTCGGCAACGGCGGCTACAAGGGCGTCGACCTGAACCGCAACTGGGGCTACAAGTTCGCCTGCTGCGACGGGTCCTCGCCGGTCGTGTCGTCCGAGACCTACCACGGCCCGTCGGCGTTCTTCGCGCCCGAGACCCAGCACCTGCGCGACTTCGTGCTGAGCCGGCGGGTCAACGGCGTCCAGCAGATCAAGGCCGGCATCGACTTCCACACGTACTCCGAGCTGATCCTCTGGCCGTACGGGTACACGACCCAGACCACGGCCGCGGGCCTCAACGGCGACCAGCAGAAGACGTTCGCCACGCTCGGCAAGGCGTTCGCCAAGAGCAACGGCTACACGCCGGAGCAGTCGAGCAGCCTGTACATCACCGACGGCTCGATCATCGACTGGCTCTGGGCCAACCAGGGCATCTGGGCGTTCACCTTCGAGATGTACCCGACGACCCCGGGCAAGGGCGGCTTCTACCCGCCCGCGGGCGTCATCAACCGCGAGACCGCGCGCAACCAGGACGCCAGCCTCACGCTTGCCGAGTACGCCGACTGCGCCTACCGGGCCATCAAGAAGGAGCAGCAGTACTGCACTACAGCGCCCAGTCCTCGGTGAACTCGATGACCGCGAAGTGGCCGCCGGTGGGGTCGGCCAGCCGCGCGTAATACCCGGCCGACGCCGGTTGTGGACCACGGGCCACCGAGCCGCCCAGCTCGGTGGCCCGTTCGCAGGCCGCGGTGATGTCCTCGACCATGAACGCGACGGTCCAGTGGTCGGGCACCCCGGGCGGGAAGCGCTCGTCGATCGGCACCAGCCCGCCGACGGTGTCGTGGTGGTGGTGGAACTCGAAGTACGGCTGGCCCTCGCTGTCCGCCTCGACCGTGTGCCAGCCGAAGACCTCCTTGTAGAAGGCGCCGGTGCGGTCCAGGTCGTGGGTGGCCAGCTCATACCAGCAGATGGCGCCCGGCTCGTAGGACACCTGCGCGCCCACGAACCGGCTGCGCAGCCAGATGCCGAAGAGCGCGCCTCCGGCGTCGGAGAAGACGGCGGTGGTACCGAGGTCGCGCACGCTCGCCGGCGCGACGCGCACGGCACCGCCGGAGCGCTCGACAGTCGCCGCGGCGGCCGCCGGATCATCGGTGCTGACCGAGATCAGCCAGGCTCCTGAGCTGCCGGCCCGCCCCTCGCGCAGCCCGGCCGCGGCCCGCCCGCCGAGCGTGAAGTGCCCGTCGGCGTTGCGGCCCCAGCCGAACAGGGCGCCGTAGAAGCGCTCGGCCGCGGCCACATCAGGGCTGACCAGCTCCGCCCAGCACGGCGTGCCCGGTGCGTAACCCCGCACTCGCATTTCGTGTACCTCCGGTAATCCGCGCAGACGGCGATCCTGCCACCTTCCCGGGGGCTCACGACAGTCCCTGGAGCGCGTCTGGCAGAGGGTGCGAATGCAGGACGTCGAGCCGGGAAACGGCGCGGGTCAGCACCACGAACAGCCGGTTGAGGCCGCGGGGCTCGGCGGCCACGATCTCACTCGGCTCGACCGCGATCACGTGGTCGTACTCAAGGCCCTTGGCCAGGCTCGCCGGCAGCACGACGATGCGTTCGGGGTCCTCGAGCCCGGCCTCCCGCAGCGCATCGGTGAGGCGACCGACGGCCGCGTCGGCGGCGATCACGCCGATCGAGCCCGGATGGTGCAACGCGGCGCGAGTTTTTTCGACAACTGCCGAAGCGATATCCGCGACTGTACTGACAGTGAGCGCGCCGTCGGTCCGAAGTGAACGAGCCTCGGGGACATCCACCCCCAGCGCCGGCAGCAGGCGGTTGGCCAGCGCCACGACCGCCGCGGGCACCCGGAAGCCGGTGGTCAGCGGCACCACCCGGGCACCGGGCTTGCCGAGGTGGGCCAGCAGCACCCGCCAGTCCCGGGCCGCCCACGGCGCCGTGCCCTGTGCGAGGTCGCCGAGCAGCGTGATCGATCCGTGCTCGCTGCGCCGGGCGATGACCCGGGCCTGCATCGGCGAGAGGTCCTGGGCCTCGTCGACGACCACGTGCCCGAACGACGGCACCCGGTCGATGAGCCCGGCGGCCTCGTCGATGAGCACCGCGTCGGCCGCGCTCCACTTCGCCGACTTGGCGGTCTTGGGCGGCTTGGCCCAGGCGATGGCCGCCCGCTCCGCCTCGTCGAGGAGGTCGGTCGCGGGGTCGCTGAGGACCTCGAAGACCAGCTGCTCGGGGGTCACCGCGGGCCAGACCCGGTCCAGGACCTCCAGCACCGGCGCCGCCTTGCCCATCCGCCGCTGCCAGCCCTCGCTCGGCGAGTCGCCGCGGCGAGCCTCGGACTGGAGCATGAGCATCGAGACGATCCGGGCCCGCACGCGCTCGCGGCCGATCCCGTACGGCGGCGCCTCCCGCCGCACGTCGTCGACGATCCGCCGCAGCGCCTCGACCGAGATCCTCCAGCGGTAGGAGCCGTCGGACACCTGCAGCGGCGCCTCTGGTCGCGCGATTTTCGCCAGCAGCCGCTCTTGCAGTACCACCGCCAGCTTCTCCTGATTTTTGACAGCCGCCGCGGCTTCACTGTCGACGCTGCGGATCGGGGTGCTGAGCAGCCCTTCGACCGTCGACTGGCGCACCTCGAGCTCGCCGAGGGTCGGCAGGACGCTGGCGATGTACTGCAGGAACGCCGAGTTGGGCCCGACGATCAGCACGCCGGCCCGGCGCAGCCGCTCGCGGTGCAGATACAGCAGGTAGGCGGCCCGGTGCAGGCCGACCGCGGTCTTGCCGGTCCCGGGTGCGCCCTGGACGCAGATGGACTCGTCGAGCTCGGCCCGCACGAGCGCGTCCTGCTCGGGTTGGATCGTGGCGACGATGTCGCGCATCGGCCCGACGCGCGGCCGCTCGATCTCGTCGAGCAGGATCTGGCTGGTCCCCTGCTCCTCGCCCCGGCTCAGGTGCTCGTCCTCGAAGCTGGTGAGCTCTCCCTTGACGAACCCGAACCGCCGCCGCACCTCGACGTCCTGCGGGTCCACCGCGCTGGCCTGGTAGAACTTGCGGCTGAGCGGCGCTCGCCAGTCGAGCACCATCGGCTCGCCGACCGCATCGGTGACGTGGCGGCGCCCGACGTGGTACCGGTGCTCGTCGATGTCCAGCCGCCCGAAGAACAGCGGCGTGTCGGGGTTGTCGGCCAGGTCGGCGATCCGCCGGGCGAGGTGCCGGCCGAGCGTCTCCGCCGCGAACGGGTCGCCGGCCACCTGATCGCCGCTGGCGAAGAGGTCCTCGGCGTGCTCCCGCATGCGCTTGAGCGCCAGCCGTGACGCGGTGAGGTGCGCTCGCTCGGCGGCGAGCTCGGTTTCGAGTGCGGGCACGGGTGATCCTTAGATCGCATTCGGCTCGCTCGCGTATCCAGGCCCAGCTCTCGGGCCGGCCTGGCGCGTGGGACGTCCGCTGCGGTGGCTACCTCACCGCGGCCGTCAAGCGGCCATTCACGTTACCCGCCGCTCGCCGGGTGGCTCCACCGAATATCAGCAGTCGCATGCGTGCGCCGCTACAGCTCCAGGTGCAGTCGGAGTGCCTGGTCCAGTTGGCGCATCAACGTCGGCGGGAGTGTGCCGAGCCGTTGGCTCATGCGTGCGACGTCGATCGAGCGGACCTGTTCGGCTTGGCCCTTGGACTCGACGTTCAGGCCGATCGCCGGATCCGCCGGCAGTCTTACCTGGAAGGGATACACGCGGGCGGTGTTGCTGGTAACGGGGACGATGGTGACGACACCCTGTCCTCGCGACACGGCGCTGCGGTTGGCGGCGTTGTTGCTCACGACAATCACAGGCCGGCGTTTGGCTGCCTCCGATCCGATCACGGGGTTGAGGTCGGCGAGGAATACGTCACCCCGCCTCACCGCAGGCCGTCACCGGTGACGGCGTTCCAGATCTCGGCCTCGCCGCTGGACACCCATTCGTCGTTGGCCGCCTCGTAGTCCATGGCGAGGTCGCGGCGGCGAAGCATCTGGACGGCCTCGTGCATGACGGCTGAGCGGGTCGTGCCGCGCTCGCGGGCGTAGTGGTCCACGAAGTCGATGTCATCCGCGGGGAGGCTCACACTCACCTTCATACCGCGTATCCTACCGTCTTCCTACCATGCTTGCTACCAGCCGAGGCATATGGCCAGGGGCTGTTCAAGCGCCGACGAGCTGCTCGATCCGGCTCCGGGAAGTGTGCCGATTTCCGGGGTCCGGGAAGCCCTTCCCCGGCGCCCCTTGCAGGCAGATGGACTCGTCGAGCTCGGCCCGCACGAGTGCGTCCTGCTCGGGCTGGATGGTGGCGACGATGTCACGCATCGGCCCGGACGCGAGCCTGCTCGTGAGCCCGGCACCGACCACTGCGCCTCGACGGCCAGCATTACGTCGAGCACGCGGTCGCGAAGGACGGCGAGACGCTGAGCGCCGACCGTCCTTTCTCGATCGAAGTCGACACTCGCGCCCTGCTCCGCCGCCGATAGGGCGCCGGCCCCAGTATTTCGGGAGTGTGTCAGTTCCGGGGTTGGGGGACGCGGTGAGGTGCGCTCGCTCGGCGGGAGCTCGGTTTCGAGTGCGGGGCCATCAAGCGGCAGACCACATTACGCTGCCCCGCCCGCCCTCGCGACGCACTCCGCGCTGCCGATCAGGGGCGCAGCTCGGGGATCACGTCGATGGCCATGACCGGGCCGCCGGTGGGGTCGACGATCTGGCACGCCTGGCCGATGCCGGCGTCGACCGGCCCGGCCAGGACGCGGCCGCCGAGCTCGCCGGCGCGGGCCATGAAGCCGGAGCAGTCGTCGATCGAGAAGACCGTGCGTCAGTGGTGCGGCGTGCCGGCCGGATAGCGCTCGTCCATGACGCTCAGGCCGCCGACCACGCGGTTGTGGGAGACCCACTCGTGGTATTCCATCGTCACGCCCGGCGCCGCACCCTCCTGGTCGGTCCAGCCGAAGATCTGGCCGTAGAACTCGGCCGAGGCGGGGACGTCCCGCGTCACGGTCTCGCTCCAACAGACGGCGCCCAGCTCGGGGCGCCGGCGAATCGGACCTTCTGCCAGGCGCCGAAGACCGCGCCGGCCGGGTCCGCGTAGAGGGCCGCCCGCCCGCGCGGGGTTGCGTGCCGCTGCTCAGTGCCGGGTCAGCAGCTGCTTCGTCACCTCGCGGCACGTCTTCACGCCGTAGTCCTTGCCCAGCGAGCTCGGGTAGTGGGCCATGATGCCCAGGCTCCAGCCGTCGCCCAGGGCCATGCACGCGATGTGCCACTGGCCGTCGTCGCGGGCCAGCCAGCCGTTCTTGATCGCCGTCGACTTCTGCAGGTCGGCCGGTAGGACCTCGATGGGGCCGAAGCGGCCAGGGCCGCGGACGTTGCGCATCTCGTTGAGCAGCCAGTTCGTCCACTTCGGGCCGGCCGCGCGGCCGTCGCCTATGCACTTGGCCAGGCGGGCCACGTCGCGGGCCGACATCTGGGTAAGGCTCCAGGAGTTCTGGGTGCCCTTTGTCTCGGTCAGGCCGCAGGTCGAGATCATGCGCTTGATCGAGGTCAGATTGCCGTTCTCGACGTGGTACTTGAACGTGTTCTCCGTCTCCGAATCGCGGATCATGCGGCTGAGCTCGTTGAGCGCGGTGCTGCTGGGCTGCTTGTTCGCATCGCCCTGGCGGCGCAGCCAGTCGGCCGCGACCCACGCCTTGGCCATCGAGGCCGTGTCGCTCGTGACGTTGGGCGTGGAGCCGTACAACTGATCGGCTTTCAGGTCGTAGAAGGCCCACGACCAGAAACCTTTGACGCTCATCGCCACCGGCTGGGTCGGCGTGAACAGCGGGCCGCTCGGCACCGGGCTCGGCGCCTCGCTGCTCGACGGTTGGTCCGACGGGGCGGCCGCGACGGCACCCTGGCTGCTGACCGTCTCGGGTGGGTCCTCCGAGGCGGAGCAGGCGGTCGTCGCGAGCACGGCGACGAGTGTGAGCACGGCGAGTGGGCGGCGCACCGCACGAGAGTATCCGCTGTGACAATCACCGCCCTGCCCGTGCGGCGCCGTCACTGTGGGGCACCATGGGCTGTGTGCCAGCACTGCAACGGCCCCGCGTCGGTCATATCCAGTTCCTGAACTGTCTGCCCATCTACTGGGGCCTGATGCGGTCGGGTGCGCTTATCGACGTGGATCTGTTCAAGGACTCCCCGGAGCGCCTGAACACCGCGCTCGTGGCCGGTGACCTGGACATCGGGCCGATCTCGCTCGTCGAGTACCTCCGCCACGCCGACGAGCTCCTCCTGCTCCCCGACCTCGCGGTGGGCAGCGACGGCCCGGTTCTGTCGGTCAACCTGGTGTCCACGAGCCCGCTGTCGTCGCTTGACGGCCGCCGGGTGGCTCTCGGCGCCACGTCGCGCACCGGTGTCCTGCTGGCCCAGATGTACCTCGAGTCCGCCGTCGGTGTCCGCCCGGAGTACTTCAACAGCCCGCCCGACCTGCCCCGCATGCTCGACGAGGCCGACGCCGCCGTGATCATCGGTGACGTCGCCCTGCGCGCGATGCACGACGCCCCGCAGCAGCCCTGGGACGTCACCGACCTCGGCGAGGCCTGGCGCACCTGGACCGGCCTGCCGATGGTCTTCGCCGCCTGGGCCGTGCGCCGCGACTTCGCCGCCGCCCACCCGGGCCTGGTCAAGGACGTGCACGAGGCGTTCCTGCGGTCGAAGGAGCTGTGCCTCACCGAGCTGGACGAGGTCGCGGCGGCCGCGGCCCGCTGGGAGGAGACCCTGTCGGCCGAATCCCTGGCCACGTACTTCCGCGCGCTCGACTTCTCGCTCGGCGCCCGCCAGGTCGAGGGCCTGCGCGAGTTCGCCCGCCGCGCCGCCGAGCGCGGCACCGTCCCGCCCCTCCCGCCCGGCGGGCCGGCCTTCTTCGAGGGCTGATCCCCTCGCCGTGACCGCCCGGCCGTGCTCCATCACGCCTGCAGCTGCTTCGTGACGCTGGAGCAGATGTCCTCGCCGTAGCCCTGGCCCTTCGCGGCCGGGTAGACGGTCAGGACGCTCAGGACCCAGTCGGCGCCGATGGCCAGGCAGTTGACGTGCCACTTGCCGTCGCTGCGGGCGATCCACCCGTTCTTCACCGCGGTCCCGGCCTGTTCGGCGGCGGGGAGGGCGGGGGTGATGCCGAACTTCTGGTCGGCGGCGACGTTGCGCATCTCGTTGAGCAGCCACTCCGTCCACTTCGGGCCGGCCGCGCGGCCGTCGCCTATGCACGCGCCCATCCGGGCGGCGTCGCGGGCGGAGACAAGGGTGGACGCCCAGTCGATGTACGCCTTGGAGTCCGTCAGCCCGCACGTCTGGATGAGCCGGGCAATGCTCGCCGTCTTGCCGTCCAGGCCCCAGAAGTACGATGCCCCGTCGTTGTCGCTGTTGCGAATCATCTCGCTCAGCTCGGCGAGGTTCGACCGGCTCGGGCTGGGGTTGCGGCGCAGGTAGTCGGAGGCCAGCCACGCCTTGATCATGGAGGCGGTGCGCTGGGCGGTGCCGGCGTTGTCGGAGCCCGCGGCCACGCCGGTGCGGCGGTCGATGACCGTCCAGGACCAGAAGCCCGTGGCGTCGACCGTGACCTGGGCCGGATGCACCAGGGCCGGCGGGAGGGCCGGGGCGGTCGGGGCCGCGGGGGCCGCCTTGCGCGTTGGTGCCTCGCTGGCCGCCGGGCTCTCGACCGCGGGTGCGGGCGCGGCGGGTGCGGCGGCGTCCGCGCCGGCCCCGAGCAGGTCGCTGCCCCACACGAACGGCACGCCGATCAGGAGGGCGGCGACGAGCAGGACGAACGCGCTCAGTCCGGCACGCTTACGCATCAGTCGGCGATCCCTCCCTTGCGGTCGATACGAGCGATTCCATCGACCGCCGGTCATGGACGGGTATTCCCCGTGTTAACAGCACGTAAGCGAACCGGCAGCTCACCCGGCGTGTGCGGTTACCCGATCAGTCTTTCCTTCAACCGCACCGGCCGCAGCCGGGACGCGCTCAAAGATCCCTGGTAGTTGGCTCGATGCGATGTGACACCTTCTTGCCGGACGTGTCGGCAGCTGTAACACTGAGGGGGTGTACGGCAACGACTTCGCCCCGCTTCTCGAGCAGGTCGACAGCGCTGAGCGGGACATGCAGACAAGCGCTGAGCGGCGCCTCGACCATCAGACCGAGGCGCCGGACCACTTCGACGCGATAGTGGCGGCCGACCAGAAGGTCGAGCCGCGGGACTGGATGCCGGAGGCCTACCGCAAGACGCTTATCCGGCAGATCGCCCAGCACGCGCACTCCGAGATCATCGGCATGCAGCCGGAGGGCAACTGGATCTCGCGCGCGCCGACCCTCAAGCGCAAGGCGATCCTGCTGGCCAAGGTGCAGGACGAGGCCGGGCACGGGCTCTACCTCTACGCGGCCGCCGAAACGCTCGGCGTCGACCGCGAGGAGCTCGTCGAGATGCTCGTCGACGGGCGCCAGAAGTACAGCTCGATCTTCAACTACCCGACCCTGACCTGGGCCGACATCGGCGCGATCGGCTGGCTCGTGGACGGCGCGGCGATCGTCAACCAGGTGCCGCTGTGCCGCTGCTCCTACGGGCCCTACGCGCGGGCCATGATCCGCATCTGCAAAGAGGAGTCGTTCCACCAGCGGCAGGGGTACGAGATCCTGCACACGCTGTCGCACGGCACCCCGGAGCAGAAGGCGATGGCCCAGGACGCGGTGAACCGCTGGTGGTATCCGTCGCTGGCGATGTTCGGCCCGCCCGACGGCGACTCCACCCACTCGGAGCGCTCGATGGCCTGGAAGATCAAGCGGTTCTCCAACGACGAGCTGCGGCAGCGGTTCGTGGACATGTGCGTCCAGCAGGCCGGAGTGCTCGGCCTGCGGCTGCCCGACCCGGATCTCAGGTGGAACGAGGAGCGCCGGGCGCACGACTACACCCAGCCCGACTACGACGAGCTCATGCGCGTCATCAAGGGCGAGGGTCCCTGCAACCGGCAGCGCATGGCCCACCGCCGCCGCGCCCACGAGGACGGCGCCTGGGTCAGGGAAGCGGCCCGGGCCTACGCGGAGAAGCAACATGTCTGAGCCGCTCTGGGAAGTGTTCGTGCGACCGCGCCGCGGGCTGGCCCACGCCCACGTCGGCTCCCTGCACGCGCCCGACGCCGCCATGGCGCTGCGCAACGCCCGCGACGTCTACACGCGCCGCCAGGAGGGGGTCTCGATCTGGGTCGTCCCGGCGGCCGAGATCACCGCGAGCAGCCCCGACGAGAAGGACGCATTCTTCGAGCCGGCCGCCGACAAGGTGTACCGCCACCCGACCTTCTACACGGTCCCGGAAGGCGCGGAGCACATATGAGCGACACGGCAGCGCTCGCGCTCCAGTTGGGCGACGACGCGCTCATCGCGGCCCAGCGCCTGGCCGAATGGTGCTCGCGCGCGCCGGAGATGGAGGAGGACATCGCGCTGGCCAACATCGCCCTCGACCAGCTCGGCGCGGCCCGCCTCTTCCTGACCTACGCCGGCGAAGCGGCGAACCGCACCGAGGACGACCTGGCCTACCTGCGCGACGACCGCGAGTTTCGCAACGCGCTGCTCGTCGAGCTGGACAACGGCGACTTCGCGGTGACCATCGGCAAGCTGCTCTTCCTGGCCGTCTTCCAGCGGCTGCGCTACGAGAGCCTGGCCAAGGGCCCGGACCGGCGGCTGGCCGAGATCGCGGCCAAGGCCCGCACCGAGTCCGCCTACCACGCCGAGCACGCGGCCCTGTGGACCGTCCGCCTCGGCGACGGCACTGACGAGTCGCACCGGCGGATGCAGGCGGCGGTCGACGCCCTGTGGCCCTATACGCACGAGCTTTTCGAGGGCGACGCGGCCGACCTGCGCCGGCCCTGGCTGGCCGAGATCGAGCGAACGCTCGGCGAGGCGACGCTCACCCGGCCGGCCGACGGCTGGGCGCCCTCCGGCGGGCGGGTGGGAGTACACACGGAAGAGCTCTCGAAACTGCTCGCCGAAATGCAGGTGCTGCACCGGGCCCACCCCGGAGCGACCTGGTGAGCGCCCGGGCCACGGCGGCCGCGGTGCGCGACCCGGAGCTGCCGGTCGTCACCATCGAGGAGCTCGGCATCCTCCGCGACGTCACGGAGCGGGACGGGCGGGTGACGGTGACGATCACACCGACGTACTCCGGCTGCCCGGCCATGGACGTCATCCGGGCCGACATCACCGCCGCGCTGCACGCCGACGGCTACCGCGACGTCGAGGTCGCCACCAGCCTGGCCGAGCCGTGGACCACCGACTGGATCACCCCCGCGGGCCAGGCCAAGCTGCAGCGGGCCGGGATCGCTCCACCGGCGAAGAAGACGGTGCTCACGCTCACGGTGCGCTGTCCCCGCTGCGGCTCGCCGGACACGCAGGAGCTGTCCCGCTTCGGCGCCACCGCCTGCAAGGCGCTCTGGCGCTGCCGGGCCTGCCGCGAACCCTTCGAGCGCGTGAAGGCGATATGACCGTCTCCGAGATCCGCCGCCCGGTGAAGCGGCGGCCGCAGTTCCACCGCCTCGCCGTCGTCGACGTGGAGCGGCTCACCGACGATGCCGTAGCGGTGACCCTCGACGTGCCACGGGAGCTGCGGGAACTGTTCATGTTCCAGGCCGGGCAGCACCTGACGGTCCGGCGGTTCGCCGAGACCGGCGAGGAGATCCGGCGGTCGTACTCGATCAGCTCCACCCCCAGCCGACTGCGCAACGACGGCGAGCTGCGGATCGGCATCAAGCGGGTCACCGGCGGGCTGTTCTCCACCTACGCCCTGTCCGGGCTGGCCCCGGGCGACGAGGTCGACGTGCTGCCGCCGCTCGGGCACTTCACCACCGCGTTCGACCCGGGCCGGGAGCGGCACTATGCGGCAATTGCGGCCGGGTCGGGGATCACGCCGGTGCTGTCGCTGGCCGCCACGGCGCTGGAGACCGAGCCCGGGAGCCGGGTGACGCTCGTGTACGGCAACCGCGCCGCCGCCTCCGTGATGTTCGCCGAGGAGCTGGCCGACCTCAAGGACCGCCATCGCGAGCGGCTGCACGTGGTCCACGTCCTGTCCCGGGAGGCGCAGGAGTCGGCGCTGCTGTCCGGCCGGCTCGACGAGGCCCGCATCGGCGCCGTCCTCGACGCGCTGCTGCCGGCCGGGACCGTCGACGAGTGGTTCCTCTGCGGACCGCACGGCATGGTGCTGGACGCGAAGATCGCGCTGTCCGCGCGGGACGTCCCGGACGGCGCGGTACACACGGAGCTGTTCCATGTCGATGACGCGCCCCCCGTTGCGCGGGCGGACGCGGTGGACGCCGGCCCGGAGGGGAAGGCCGAGGTCGGCATCGTGCTCGACGGGCGCGCGACGACCTTCACGATGGCCCACGACGAGCGGGTGCTCGACGCGGCGCTGCGGGCCCGGCCGGAGCTGCCCTACGCGTGCAAGGGCGGCGTCTGCTCGACCTGCCGGGCCAAGGTCGTCGAGGGCCGGGTCGAGATGGCCCGCAACTTCGCGCTGGAGCCCGACGAGCTCGCCGCCGGGTATGTCCTGACCTGTCAGGCAATGCCGATCACCGACCGTGTGGTGGTTGACTTCGACGCATGACGCGTGTCAAAGCCGAGGTCGGACCCATCCGGAGCCGGGGGCGCTCCGAATGAGCGACATGAGACCGGAACAGGAGCGGCCCACGCAGCGGCTCGTCGCGGTGCCGTCACCCCAGGTGCTGCCGCCCGACGCCAACCAGCTGCTGGCCGCGGTGGCCCGGGGCGACGAGCGGGCTTTCGCCACGCTGTACGACCAGGTGTCGGCCCGGGTGTTCGGGCTGATCCGCCGCGTCCTGCGCGACCCCGCCCAGGCGGAGGAGGTCGCCCAGGAGGTGATGGTCGAGGTCTGGCGCACGGCCGGCCGCTTCGACCCGGCCCGCGGGTCGGCCACGTCCTGGGTCTTCACGATCGCCCATCGCCGGGCCGTCGACCGGGTCCGCTCCGAGCAGGCCGGCGTCGAGCGGGTCCGCCGGGCCGCCGCGGCCGGTGTCGAGACGCCGTACGACGACGTGGTCGAGGCCGCGACCGCCCACATCGAGCAGCAGCAGGTCCGCCGCTGCCTCGGCACCCTGACCGACCTCCAGCGCGAGGCGATCAAGCTGGCCTACTACGGCGGCCACAGCTACCGGGAGGTCGCCGACCTCCTGAGTACGCCGCTGCCCACGATCAAGACCCGCATGCGCGACGGGCTCATCCGCATGCGCGACTGCCTGGGGGTGAGCATCTGATGGCCGCGACAGTGGACATTCACGCCCTCGTCGGCGCCTATGCGCTCGACGCCGTCGACGACATCGAGCGGGCCGCGTTCGAGCGGCACCTGCGCGACTGCGAGTCGTGCACCACCGAGGTGGCCGAGCTGCGGGAGACCACGGCCTGGCTGGCCCAGCCGGTGGCCGAGGCGCCGCCGCCGCGGATGCGCGACGCGGTGCTGGCCCGGGTGCACAGCACCCCGCAGGAGCGCCCGAAGGCCGCGGCCGCCTCGGGCCGGTCGGGCCGGCGCAGCCTGGTGCGGACCTGGATCGTGGGTGTCGCCGCCTCCGTCGTCTTCGCCGGTGCGGCAAGCGCCGGGACCTACGCGATCACGCAGCAGCAGTACGCCGCCCAGAGCGCCAGCATCGACGCCGTCCTCGCGGCGGCCGACGCCCGACTGGTCAGCACGCAGGTGGAGGGCGGCGTGGTCACCATGGTCGTCTCACCGTCACACGACGCCGGGGTGGCGGTGCTCAACGGCTTGAAGAAGCCCGAGGGCTCGTACCAGCTCTGGATGATCTCCACGAGCTCCTCGGGGGACAAGAGCTACCGCCCGCTCGACGTGACCGACTCCGGAAGCGGCCGCTTCTATGTCAAGGGTCTGGCGCCAGAGTTCGGCGTGAGCAAGGAGCCGAGGGGCGGGTCCAAGACCGGCCACCCGGCGGAGGTCGTCGGGGGGCTAACGCTTCGCTAGTTCGGCCAGGTCGTCCGCGGTGGGCTGCCAGGCCGCCGCGGCGACGTTGGCCGCCACCTGCTCCGGCCTCGTGGCCCCGGCGATCACGCTGGCCACCGCGGGCTGCGCGGCCAGGCCGCCGATCGCGACGGTCAGCTGATCGAGGCCGCGCTCGGAGGAGTACTCCCGCAGCCTCTCGATGCGGTCCCAGGGTGCGTCGGCGAGCACGCGCTCCATGCCCTCCCGGGCCAGCCGGGTGCCCGCGGGCGGGGCGTCGCCGCGGCGGTACTTCCCGGTCAGCAGCCCCATCTCGAGGGGGAAGAACGGCAGCAGGCCCAGCCCGTAGTGCTCCAGGGCCGGCACAAGCTCGGCCTCCACCCCGCGGTTGAGCAGCGAGTAGCGGTTCTGGGCGCTCACGAACGGGGTCAGGTGCCGGGTCTGCGCCACCCAGGCGGCGTCCGCGGCCTGCCAGCCGCTGAAGTTCGAGTGCCCGATGTACCGCACCTTGCCCGACCGCACCAGATCGTCGAGAGCGGCCAGCGTCTCGTCGATCGGGGTGGCCGGGTCCGGCTCGTGCATCTGGTAGAGGTCGATGTAGTCGGTGCCGAGCCGGCGCAGCGAGGACTCGGCGGCCCGGACGATGTACCGCCGGCTGCCGCGCGCGCCCCAGTCGGCGCCGTGCAGCCCACGGGCGTTCATGCCGAACTTGGTGGCGACCACGACCTCGTCGCGGCGCGCGCCGAGGGCCGCGCCGAGCGCCTCCTCGGACGCGCCGGGGGTGGCACCGTAGATGTCGGCGGTGTCGAAAAGCGTGACACCGTTGTCGAAGGCGGCGTCGACGACCGCCTGGGTCGCGGCGGCGTCGATCCGGCCGAACTGGTTGCAGCCGATGCCGACCACGGAGACGGTGAGGCCCGAGCGCCCGAGGCGCCGGTAGCGCATATCAGTCACCTCAGTGATCCTAGGCACGGGCGCTCGACGGCCGCGCCGGCCTGGGTAGGCTCTTGGGTGTGACTGCTCCGGTGATCAGCGAGATTCTGCAGCGTGCGGCCGACGGCGGGCGAATCACGCCCGACGAGGCGCTGCTGCTTTACACGGAAGCGCCGTTCCACGCGCTTGGCGAGGCCGCCGACACCGTGCGCCGCCGCCGCTACCCGGACAACATCGTCACCTACATCATCGACCGCAACATCAACTACACGAACGTCTGCGTCACGGCCTGCAAGTTCTGCGCCTTCTACCGGGCGCCGAAGCACGCCGAGGGCTGGACGCACGGCACCGAGGAGATCCTGCGCCGCTGCGCGGAGGCGGTCGACCTCGGCGCCACGCAGGTGATGCTGCAGGGCGGCCACCACCCCGACTACGGCGTGGAGTACTACGAGGAGCTCTTCTCGGCCGTCCGCGACAACTACCCCGGGCTGGTCATCCACTCGATCGGCCCGTCCGAGGTCCTGCACATGGCCAAGGTCTCCGGCACCTCGATCGAGGAGGCGATCACCCGCATCAAGGCCGCCGGGCTGGCCTCGATCGCCGGCGCCGGCGCGGAGATGCTGCCCGACCGGCCGCGCAAGGCGATCGCCCCGCTCAAGGAGTCAGGCGCCCGCTGGCTGGAGGTCATGACCGTCGCGCACCGGCTGGGGATCTCCTCGACCGCGACCATGATGATGGGCACCGGCGAGACGAACGCGGAGCGCATCGAGCACCTGCGGCTCATCCGCGACGTCCAGGACAAGGCGGTCGCCAACGGCTACTCGGTCGAGGCCGACCTGGCCGGCACGGTGGGCGGGTTCCGCTCCTTCATCCCGTGGACCTACCAGCCGGAGAACAACCACCTCAAGGGGCGGACGCAGGCGACGAGCCTGGAGTACCTGCGCCTGGTCGCGGTGGCCCGCCTGTTCTTCGACAACATCCCGCACCTGCAGTCGTCCTGGCTGACGACGGGCAAGGACGTGGGCCAGGTCTCACTGCACCTGGGCGTCGACGACCTGGGTTCGATCATGCTCGAGGAAAACGTCATCTCTTCCGCGGGCGCCCGCCACCGCTCCCGCCTCACGGAGCTGATCGAGATCATCCGCGGCGCCGACCGCATCCCGGCGCAGCGCGACACCCAGTACCGCCACCTGAAGGTCCACTGGACCGAGGCCGACGACCCCACCGACGACCGCGTCCAGTCCCACTTCTCCTCGATCGCCATCCCCGGCGGCGGCACGGGCCGCAGCCTGCCCCTGACCCCGGCTCCGGTGAACTCGTGACCCGCGCGAACCTCGACAAGGAGCCGCACGAGGTCGCGGCGATGTTCGACGGCGTGGCCCGGCGCTACGACCTGACGAACACCGTCATCTCGGGCGGCCGTGACCGCGTGTGGCGCAAGGAGACCCGCCTCGCCCTCGACTCGAAGCCGGGCGAGGTCGTCCTCGACCTCGGCGCCGGCACCGGAGTGTCGACGCTGGAGCTGGCCCGCTCGGGGGCTTACGCGGTGGGCGCCGACATCTCGGTCGGCATGCTCCAGGCGGGCCGGGCCAAGCGCCCCGACGTCCCGCTGCTGGCCGCCGACGCCCTGCACCTGCCGTTCGCGGACGCCACGTTCGACGCGGTGACCATCTCCTTCGCCCTGCGCAACATCGCCGACACGACGGGCGCCCTGGCCGAGATGGCGCGCGTCACAAAGCCGGGCGGCCGCCTGGTCATCTGCGAGTTCTCCACCCCGACCTGGCGCCCCTTCCGCACCGTCTACCAGGGCTACCTGGTCGGCGCGATCCCCCCGATCGCCAAGCGCGTCTCCAGCAACCCCGACGCCTACGTCTACCTGGCCGAATCCATCCGCGCGTGGCCCAACCAGGAGGGCCTGGCCGCGAAGATCGCCGAGAACGGCTGGCGCAAGGTGGCCTGGCGCAACCTCACCGGCGGCGTCGTCGCCCTCCACCGCGGCTTCCGCATCTGACCCGACCCGCTGAGCCCGCCCGACGCACGCACCGGGCGGGCTTTTCGGCGTCCGGGGTCGGTGATCCGCCCAATTGTTACTGCCAATCACCGTGCGATCACTACCTGTTGGCATACAAGCTAGGGCAGTGGGTCATGAATCGCGCGTCGGGCGGAGCGGTCGAGGGTCAGCCCGGACGGGTGAAAAATTAGGGTCGCCTTACCGACAGCGGTGCACTTCACGGTTCTAGACTGCTCAACGGACGACTTTGTGAAGACTTTCACGAACGCAGAAACGACTGCGAAGTAACACGAACCGAGCGCGAAACTGAACGGGCAGGAGGTGTGACGGCTGTGACCGACACCGGGAAAGACGCGGATGTCATCGTCGTCGGCGCCGGGCCGGGCGGATCGTCCGCGGCGTTCCACCTTGCGCGGCACGGGCTGAAGGTTCTGCTGCTGGAGAAGACCGAGTTCCCGCGCGAGAAGGTGTGCGGCGACGGGCTCACGCCGCGCGCGCTGAAGCAGCTGATCAACATGGGCATCGACACCACCGAGGAGAAGGGCTGGCTGCGCAACCGCGGCCTGCGCGTCATCGGTGGGGGTGTGCGGCTGGAGCTGGACTGGCCGGAGCTCGCGAGCTTCCCGGACTACGGCCTGACCCGCACCCGCATGGACTTCGACCACATGCTGGCCACCGCCGCGACCGACGCCGGCGCCGAGCTGCGGGTCGGGACCAACGTCACCGGCCCCGTGCTCGACCGGACCGGGCGCGTGGTCGGCGTGAGCGCCATCGGGCCCGACCGGGAGCCGCGGGAGTACCGCGCACCTTTGGTCATCGCGGCCGACGGCGTGTCCGGGCGGCTCGCGCTCGCGCTGGGCATCGCCAAGCGCGACGACCGGCCGATGGGCGTGGCCGTCCGGCAGTACTTCCGCAGTGAGTCGCGCCACGACGACGACTACCTCGAGTCCTGGCTGGAACTGCGCAGCCGCGAGTCCGGCGACAAGCTGCTGCCGGGCTACGGCTGGATCTTCGGCCTCGGCGACGGCCGCGTGAACGTCGGGCTGGGCGTGCTCAACAGCAGCTCCGCCTTCGGCAAGACGAACTACCGGACGCTGCTGTCCGACTGGCTCGACAACACGCCGGCCGAGTGGGGCCTCAACGACCCCGCCAACGCCGACGGCAAGTCGCAGGGTGCCGCCCTTCCGATGGGGTTCAACCGGGTGCCGCACTACACCCGGGGCGTGCTCCTGGTGGGCGACACCGGCGGCATGGTCAACCCCTTCAACGGCGAGGGGATCGCCTACGCCATGGAGTCCGGCGAGCTGGCGGCGGAGATCGCCGTCCACGCGCTGGCCCGCCCCTCGGGCACCGCGCGAGAGCGCGTGCTCGCCAACTACCCGACCGAGCTCAAGGCCCGCTACGGCGGGTACTACCGGCTCGGGAACGTGTTCGTGAAGCTCATCGGCAACCCGCAGGTCATGCGGATCGCCACCAAGCACGGCATGCCCCACCCGACCCTCATGCGGTTCGTGCTGAAGCTCCTCGCCAACCTCACCGACCCGCGGGGCGGCGACGCGATGGACCGCGTGATCAACGCTATGACCCGGCTGGCCCCTGCAGCCTGAGCAAAACCTGTGCAAAACGCAACGAGGCAAGTCGCCCTACCCAGAGATCCACACCCCAAACATGCTGGCCAAGGCCATATTTGGGGTGCCCCGGACGAAGCCGTCCAGCCATCACCGAATAGTGTGAAACCGCATACAGCTTGAGTGGTCCCCAGGGCTACTGCCCCGCGGGCTCGCCGAAAGGACGGAGCAGCACGATGTCGCTCGCGCCGTACGTTCCAATTCTCGGGCTCTTCGCCCTCGCGTTCCTCTTCGCGTTCTTCTCGGTTGCCGTCGCGCCCTTCGTGGGCCCGCGCCGGTTCAACCGCGCGAAGCTCGACGCATACGAGTGCGGCATCGAGCCGACCCCGCAGCCCGTCGGCGGCGGCCGCTTCCCGGTCAAGTTCTACCTGACCGCGATGCTCTTCATCGTCTTCGACATCGAGATCATCTTCCTGTACCCGTGGGCCGTGAACTTCGACGCGCTCGGCCTCTTCGGGTTCGTGGAGATGGTCCTGTTCATCGTCACCGTGTTCGTCGCCTTCGCCTACGTGTGGCGCCGCGGCGGGCTGGATTGGGACTGAGCCAATGGACAGCGAGGAATAGACGCCATGGGCATCGAGGAAAAGGTTCCGACAGGCGTCCTGCTGACGACCGTCGAGAAGCTTGTCAACTGGTCTCGTAAGGCGAGCTTCTGGCCGGCCACCTTCGGCCTGGCCTGCTGCGCCATCGAGATGATGGCCACCGGCGCGGCGCGCTACGACCTGGCCCGCTTCGGCATGGAGGTCTTCCGGGCCAGCCCCCGCCAGGCCGATCTGATGATCGTGGCCGGCCGGGTGAGCCAGAAGATGGCCCCGGTGCTGCGCCAGATCTACGACCAGATGCCCGAGCCCAAGTGGGTGCTCTCCATGGGTGTCTGCGCGTCGAGCGGCGGCATGTTCAACAACTACGCGATCGTCCAGGGCGTGGACCACATCGTGCCCGTGGACATGTACCTGCCCGGCTGCCCGCCGCGGCCGGAGATGCTCATCGACGCCATCCTGCGCCTGCACGACAAGGTCATGGCCGAGCCGCTGGGCGACCGGCGCCGCCGCATGATCGAGGCCCGGGTCGAGCGCGAGGGCGCGCCGGTGGTGGCCCCGGGCGCGATGCCGTCGAGCTACCGCTTCGACAAGGCCAAGCGCGCCGAGTGGACAAAGGCCGTGGCCCAGGGCAACGAGGAGCAGCTGCGCATCCAGAAGTGGATGGAAGAGCGGGCCAGCCTCCTGGCCGACCCCAAGGGTGGTGGCAAGTGACTGAGGCGAATGTAGAGCCGGTCGGCGCCCAACTCGGCGCCACGGCGCAGACGCCGCCGTCGACGGCGGCCGGGCGCGGCATGTTCGGCGTCCAGGGCTCCGGCGACACGTCGGGCTTCGGTGGCCTGCGCCGCCGCCGCGCGGTCGAGCTGGACTCGCCGCGGCCCTACGGCGGCGACTTCGACGAGATCGTCGACGCGCTGGAGGAGGCCTACCCCGGCTTCCACGACGCGATCGAGCGGATCGTCGTCGACCGCGGCGAGCTGACGCTGCACATCGTGCCGGAGCGCATCGCCGAGGTCGCCCAGTCGCTGCGGGACGACCCCGCGCTGCGCTTCGAGCTGCTCTCCTCGGTCTCGGGCGTCGACTACCTGGGCCAGGACGGCCGCCGCCTGCACGCGGTCTACCACCTGACGTCGATGACGTTCCGCCGGCGGATCCGCCTCGAGGCGGCCGTCACCGCGGAGGACCCGCACCTGCCGAGCGTCACCCAGGTCTACCCGACCGCCGACTGGCAGGAGCGCGAGACCTACGACATGTTCGGCATCGTCTTCGACGGCCACCCGAACCTGACCCGAATCTTGATGCCGGACGACTGGGAGGGCTTCCCGCAGCGGAAGGACTACCCGCTCGGCGGCGTGCCGGTCGAGTACAAGGGTGCGGAGATCCCGCCGCCGGACCAGCGGAGGAGTTACCTGTGAGCACCGACTACGCCGCCGCCCGCGAGACCACCGAGGGCAAGGTCTTCACCGTCACCGGCGGGGACTGGGACTCGGTCGTCAACGAGGCCGGATCCGAAGAGCGCATCGTCGTCAACATGGGCCCCCAGCACCCGTCCACGCACGGCGTGCTGCGGCTGGTGCTGGAGCTCGAGGGCGAGACCGTCACGGAGGCGCGCACCGTCATCGGGTACCTCCACACGGGCATCGAAAAGAACCTGGAGTTCCGCAACTGGACCCAGGGCACCACCTTCGTGACCCGTATGGACTACCTCGCGCCGATGTTCAACGAGGCGGGTTACTGCTTCGCGGTCGAGAAGCTCCTCGGCATCGAGGACCAGATCACCCAGCGGGCGCAGACGATCCGCATCCTGATGATGGAGCTCAACCGGATCTCCTCCCACCTGGTCTGGCTCGCCACGACCGGCATGGAGCTCGGCGCCCTGTCGATGATGATCTACGGCTTCCGCGAGCGTGAGTACATCCTCGACATCTTCGAGCTGGTCTCCGGCCTGCGGATGAACCACGCGTACATCCGCCCCGGCGGCCTGGCCCAGGACCTGAACGACGAGGCCGCGGCGAAGATCCGCGAGATGCTCGGCTGGATGCCGGACCGCATCGACATGTACGAGGACCTGCTCTCCGGCAACACGATCTGGCGCGAGCGCACCCAGGGCGTCGCCGTGCTCGACGTGACCGGCTGCGTGGCGCTCGGCATCACCGGCCCGGTGCTCCGCTCGGCCGGCCTCGGCTGGGACATCCGCAAGCAGCAGCCCTACGGCGGCTACGAGACCTACGACTTCGAGGTCCCGACCGAGTCGACGGCCGACGCCTGGGGCCGCTACAAGGTGCGGCTCAACGAGATGCGCCAGTCGCTGCGGATCGTGCAGCAGGCGATGGACCGGCTGGAGCCGGGCCCGATCATGATCGCCGACAAGAAGATCTCGTGGCCCTCCCAGCTGGCGATCGGCGGCGACGGCCTGGGCAACTCTCTCGAGCACGTCGCGAAGATCATGGGCCAGTCGATGGAGGCCCTGATCCACCACTTCAAGCTGGTGACCGAGGGCTTCCGGGTGCCGCCCGGCCAGGTGTACGTGCCGATCGAGGCGCCTCGCGGCGAGCTCGGCGTGCACGCGGTGTCCGACGGTGGCACGCGCCCGTTCCGGGTGCACTACCGCGAGCCCAGCTTCGTCAACCTGCAGGCGATCCCGGCGATGGCGGAGGGCGGCCTGCTGGCCGACGTCATCGTGGGCGGCGCCTCGCTCGACCCCGTCATGGGTGGGTGTGATCGTTAATGGTGTTCAGTGAGCTCACGCGCGAGCGCGCGCGTCAGATCATCGCGCGCTACCCCGAGGGCCGCTCGCGCTCGGCGCTGCTGCCCCTGCTGCACCTCGTGCAGTCGGAGGAGGGCTACGTCTCCCCGGACGGCGTCGCGTTCTGCGCCGAGGTCCTCGGGATCACGAAGGCCCAGGTCGGCGCGGTTGCGACGTTCTACACCATGTACAAGCGCAAGCCGACCGGCGACTGGCTGGTGAGCGTCTGCACCAACACGATGTGCGGCGTGCTCGGCGGCGACCAGGCATATCAGGCTTTGAGCGACTACCTGGGTGTCGGGCACGACGAGACCACCGCCGACGGCAAGATCACGCTGGAGCACGCCGAGTGCCTCGCGGCCTG
The DNA here is from genome assembly GCF_019904175.1 of Dactylosporangium vinaceum. Lineage (GTDB taxonomy): Bacteria > Actinomycetota > Actinomycetes > Mycobacteriales > Micromonosporaceae > Dactylosporangium > Dactylosporangium vinaceum. Next base: position 186,075 of record NZ_CP061913.1, read on the forward strand.
TGACTACGCGCCGGTGATGACCGTCAACTACGAGTTCTTCGACCAGGTGAACGACGACACCGCGCTGAAGCTGGTCAAGCAGCTGCAGGCCGGCGAGCGCCCGCAGCCCTCCCGCGGGACCCGGCTCTGCACGCTCAAGGAGATGGCGGTGCAGCTGGCGGGCTTCGCCGACGACCGCGGCGACGACGTCATCGCCGACGGTCCGGCCGGGGCGCCGACGCTGGCGGGCAACCGCCTCGCCGAGCGCTTCGGCATCTCGGTGCCGGGCTTCGACCCGGAGACGCCGATCGCCTCGAAAGAAGATGCTGCAAAGCAGAACGATGCGGCCAAGAAGAGCGACGCGCCGCCCGCGTCCGCGCCGAAGCCGGCGTCGGACGGGAAGCCGGCCGGCGACGGGCCGATGCCGCAGAAGGAGGCCAAAGCCTGATGGCCATCAACACTGCCGACTACCAGCCCTCGCGGGAGTCGCTCGCGGCTCTCACGCCGGTGCTCACCAAGCGCTGGCTGTCGCCGGACGCCTGGAAGATCGACGTCTACGAGCGGCTCGACGGCTACACCGGGCTGCGCAAGGCGCTCAAGTCCCACCCGGACGACCTGATCCAGCTGGTCAAGGACTCGGGCCTGCGCGGCCGGGGCGGCGCCGGCTTCCCGACCGGCATGAAGTGGGGCTTCATCCCGCAGAACGACGGCAAGCCGCACTACCTCGTGGTCAACGCCGACGAGGGCGAGCCGGGCACCTGCAAGGACCTGCCGCTGATGATGGCCGACCCGCACGCGCTGGTCGAGGGCGTCATCATCGCCTCCTACGCGATCCGGGCCAACTTCGCCGCCATCTACATCCGCGGCGAGGCGGTCCACGCGGCCCGGCGGCTGCGCGCAGCGGTCGAGCAGGCCTACGCCAAGGGCTACCTCGGCGCGAACATCCTCGGCAGCGGCTTCTCGCTCGATGTGGTCGTGCACAGCGGTGCCGGGGCCTACATCTGCGGTGAGGAGACGGCGCTGCTGGACTCCCTGGAGGGGTACCGCGGCCAGCCCCGGCTGCGTCCGCCCTTCCCGGCGACCCACGGCCTGTACGCCTCCCCGACCGTCGTGAACAACGTCGAGACGATCGCCAGCGTGCCGTACATCGTGCTCGGCGGCGCGGCGTGGTTCCGCAGCATGGGCACCGAGAAGTCGCCCGGCCCGAAGATCTACTCGATCTCGGGGCGGGTCAACCACCCGGGCCAGTTCGAGTGCGGCCTCGGCGTCACGCTGCGCCAGCTCATCGACCTCGCCGGCGGCATGCAGCCCGGGCACTCGCTGAAGTTCTGGACGCCGGGCGGCTCCTCGACGCCGATGCTCACCGACGAGCACCTCGACACGCCGATGGACTTCGAGGGCATGATGAGCGTCGGCACGATGCTCGGCACCACCGCGGTCCAGGTGTTCTCGGACCAGGACGACATCGTCTACGCGACGTACCGCTGGATCGCCTTCTACCACCACGAGTCCTGCGGCAAGTGCACGCCCTGCCGCGAGGGCAACTACTGGATGGTCCGCATCCTGCACCGCATCCTGGCCGGCCAGGGCACCCACCAGGACCTCGACACCCTGCTGGACGCCTGCGACAACCTGCTGGGCCGCTCGTTCTGCGCGCTCGGCGACGGCGCGACGAGCCCGGTGACGTCCTCGATCAAGTACTTCAAGCAGGACTACCTGGACTACATCGAGGGCCGCAAGGCGCCGATGTTCCATGGCGAGCTGGTAGGAGCTCACTGATATGACGGACGTCGTTCCAAAGGTTGAAACAGTCAAGCTGACGATCGACGGCATCGAGGTCGAGGCGCCGAAGGGCGCGCTCGTCATCCGGGCCGCCGAGCAGATCGGCATCTCGATCCCGCGCTTCTGCGACCACCCGCTGCTCGCCCCGGCCGGCGCCTGCCGCCAGTGCCTGGTCGACATCGAGGGCCAGCGCAAGCCGGTCGCCTCGTGCACCCAGCCGGTGGCCGAGGGCATGGTCGTGAAGACCCAGATGACCTCCGAGGTGGCCAAGAAGGCCCAGGAGGGAATCATGGAGTTCCTCCTGATCAACCACCCGCTCGACTGCCCGGTCTGCGACAAGGGCGGCGAGTGCCCGCTGCAGAACCAGGCGATGAGCAACGGCCAGTCCGAGACCCGGTTCGTCGAGCACAAGCGGGAGTACCCCAAGCCCCTGCCGATCAGCACCCAGGTGCTGCTCGACCGGGAGCGGTGCGTGCTCTGCCAGCGCTGCACCCGGTTCTCCGACGAGATCGCCGGTGACAAGTTCATCGACCTGATGGAGCGCTCGTCCAACGAGCAGATCGGCGTCTTCCGCGGCAACCCGGAGTCGCCCGAGGACGACGCGCCGTTCAACAGCTACTTCTCCGGCAACACGATCCAGATCTGCCCGGTCGGCGCGCTCACCAGCTCGCAGTACCGATTCCGGGCCCGCCCCTTCGACCTGGTGTCGACGCCCAACGCGTGCGAGCACTGCGCGGCGGGCTGCGACCAGCGGGCCGACCACCGCCGCGGCAAGGTCATGCGGCGCCTGGCCGGCGACGACCCGGCGGTCAACGAGGAGTGGAACTGCGACAAGGGCCGGTTCGCGTTCCAGTACGTCACCGCGACCGACCGCCTCACCACCCCGATGGTCCGCGACAGCAAGACCGGTGAGCTGCGCACGGCCAGCTGGCCCGAGGCGCTCAGCGTCGCCGCCGCCGGTCTGGCCGCGGCGAAGGACAACGGCGGGGTCGGCGTGCTGGCCGGCGGCCGGCTGACGGTCGAGGACGCCTACGCCTACGCCAAGTTCGCCCGCGTCGCCCTCGGCACCAACGACCTGGACTTCCGGGCCCGGCCGCTGTCGGCGGAGGAGACCGAGTTCCTCGGCTCCCACGTCGTCGGCCGGGCCGACGTCACCTACGCCGACATCGAGCGGGCCCCCGCTGTCGCCTTCGTCGGGCTGGAGCCCGAGGAGGAGTGCCCGATCATCTTCCTGCGGGCGCGCAAGACCTACCTCAAGCGCGGCCTGGCCAGCTACGCGGTCGCGCCGTTCGTCAGCCGCGGCTACGCGAAGCTGGGCTCGACGGTCATCCTCACGGCCCCCGGCGCCGAGGCGGAGGTGCTCGACCAGTCCGAGCAGCTGCGCACCGCGCTGTCGGCCGAGGGCGCGATCCTGTTCGTCGGCGAGCGCCTGGCGAGTGTCCCCGGCGGCCTGTCCGCCGCGGCCCGCCTGGCCGAGTCCACCGGCGCCCGCCTCGCCTGGGTCCCGCGCCGCGCGGGCGACCGGGGCGCGGTCGAGGCCGGCGTGCTGCCGACCCTGCTGCCCGGCGGCCGTCAGGTGTTCGACCCGGCGGCCCGGGCCGAGGTGGCCACCGCATGGGGCCTCGACTCCGGTGTGCTGCCGAGTGCCTCCGGCCGCGACACCGACGGCATCATCGCCGCCGCCCGCGAAGGCCGGCTCGGTGCGCTGCTCGTCGGTGGCGTCGACCCGTCCGACCTGGCCGACCCGATCGCCGCCGAGGAGGCCCTGGACCGGGTCGGCTTCGTGGTGAGCCTCGAGCTGCGGATGAGCGCGGTGGCCAAGCGGGCCGACGTCGTCCTCCCGATCGCCCCGGCGGCCGAGAAGTCCGGCTCCTACGTCAACTGGGAGGGCCGGGTCCGCCCGTTCGGCACCGTCCTCAAGACGCAGGCCATGAGCGACGCCCGCGTGCTCGACACGCTGGGCCGCGAGTTCGGCGTGCAGCTCGGCGTCGGCGACGTCGAGTCGGTCCGCGCCCAGCTGGCCGCCCTGGCTCAGCTGCCGCTGCCGGGCACTGTCTCCGTCGGCACCGTCGGCGGGGTTGCCGGGGACGGCAACCCGAGCCTGGTCCGCGGCACCGCCCCGGACGTGGCGGCGGGCGCGCCGGCCAAGCCGAGCAGTGGCCAGGCGATCCTCGCCTCCTGGCACCACCTGATCGACAGCGGCTCGTTGCAGGACGGGGACGGCCACCTGGCCGGCACCGCCCGCCCCGCCGTGGTCCGGATCTCCAAGAGCACCGCGGCCGACCTGGCCGTGGTCGACGGGGACGCGGTGACGGTCGGCACCGACCGGGGTGCGATCACCCTGCCGGCGCTCGTCACCGACATGGTCGACGGGGTCGTGTGGATCCCGACGAACTCACCGGGCTCGACCCTGCGCCGCACGCTCGGCGTGACGGAAGGCGCGCTCGTCGAGATCAGCACTGGGGGTAGCGCAAAGTGACACTCGCTGCAGGCAACCTCGACGAGTTCGGCAAAGACACCTGGTGGCTGGTGCTCGCGAAGGTCATCGTGATCTTCGCGTTCCTGGTCGTCATGACGCTCTTCGCCATCTGGTACGAGCGCCGCGTCGTCGCCCGCATGCAGGTGCGGCCGGGCCCGAACCGCAACGGCCCGTTCGGCCTGCTCCAGTCGCTCGCCGACGGTCTGAAGCTGGCGTTCAAGGAAGACATCATGCCGCGCCTGGCGGACAAGGTGGTCTTCTTCTTCGCGCCGGTGATCTCGACCGTCTGCGCGTTCACCGCGTTCTCGGTAATCCCGTTCGGCCCGGTGGTCTCGGTCTTCGGTGAGAAGACGCCGCTGCAGCTGACCGACATTCCGGTGGCTGTACTGCTGGTCCTCGCCTGCTCCTCGATGGGGATCTACGGCATCGTGCTCGGCGGGTGGGCCTCCGGCTCCACGTACCCGCTGCTCGGCGGCCTGCGCTCGAGTGCCCAGATGATCTCGTACGAGGTCGCGATGGGCCTGTCGATCGTCTCGGTCTTCCTGGTCTCGGGCTCGATGTCGACCTCGGAGATCGTCGCGGCCCAGGCCGGCAACGGCACCGCCGACGTTTTCGGCATGACCTGGCACCTGCCGGCCTGGTACGCCATCCTGCTCATCCCGAGCTTCCTGATCTACTTCACCGCCGCGGTCGGCGAGACCAACCGGGCGCCGTTCGACCTCCCCGAGGCCGAGTCGGAGCTGGTGGGCGGCTTCCACACCGAGTACTCGTCGCTGAAGTTCGCGCTGTTCTTCCTGGCCGAGTACATCAACATGGTCACCGTCTCCGGGCTGTGCACGACGCTGTTCCTCGGCGGCTGGCGCGCACCGTGGCCGATCTCGATCTGGGACGGCGCAAACCACGGCTGGTGGCCGGTGCTGTGGTTCACCATCAAGGTGCTGCTGCTGCTGTTCGTCTTCGTGTGGCTGCGCGGCACGCTGCCCCGGCTGCGCTACGACCAGTTCATGCGGTTCGGCTGGAAGGTGCTCATCCCGGCCAACCTGGTCTGGATCCTGGCCCTGTCCGGCATCCGCGTGCTGCAGAACGGCGGCCTGAGCACCGGCGCCCGCACGGGCGTGATCATCGGCCTCGTGGCCCTGGTGGTGCTGGTCCTGGCCCTGGTGGCGCTGCAGCGCTCCCGCCGGGGCAGCGGGGTCGAGCTGCCGAAGGCCCACCCGGGCGGCCGCGTCGGCGGAGCCCAGGGCTTCCCGCTGCCGCCGCTGAACCTCGAGGTGCCGCCCAGCCCGCGGGCCAAGCGCGTGATCGTCGAGCGGGAAACCGTCCCGACCGGCAAGGAGAGCTGATCATGAGTGAGCGAAGCGATCGAATCATGTTGCAGCCTGGGGCTCGGGCCGGCGCGGAGCGAAGCGGAGTGGCGGCATGAGTATCGGTGGAACCCTCAAGGGCTTCGGGGTCACCTTCTCGCACATGTTCAAGAAGGTCGTCACCGAGGAGTACCCGGAGCAGCGCAAGCCGCCGGCGCCGCGGTACCACGGCCGGCACATCCTGAACCGCTGGCCGGACGGTCTCGAGAAGTGCATCGGCTGTGAGCTGTGCGCGTGGGCGTGCCCGGCGGACGCGATCTTCGTCGAGGGCGCGGACAACACCGAGGACGAGCGCTTCTCGCCCGGTGAGCGCTACGCCCAGACGTACCAGATCAACTACGCCCGCTGCATCTTCTGCGGGCTCTGCATCGAGGCCTGCCCGACCCGTTCGCTGACCATGAGCAACGAGTACGAGCTGGCCCGCGACAACCGCCGCGACCTGATCTTCACCAAGGAGCAGCTGCTCGCGCCGCTGCTGCCGGGGATGGAGCGCCCGCCGCACGACATGCGCCTGGGCGACACCGACAAGGACTACTACGTCGGCGCGCTGGAGAACCCGGGCACCTCCGCCGGTGCCGAGCAGTACAAGGGGGTTCACTCGTGACCGCTGATTTGGCACTGCACACGCTGGCCGCGGCCGGGGACGTGAAGGGCGGCGAGGCCGTCACCTTCTGGATCCTCGGGCCCATCGCGGTGCTCGGCGCGTTCGGCATGGTGCTGGCCCGCAACGCCGTGCACTCGGCGCTGTCGCTCGTCATCACGATGCTCTGCCTGGGTGTCTTCTACATCCTGCAGTCCGGCCCGTTCATCGGCATGGTGCAGATCATCGTCTACACCGGCGCCATCATGATGCTGTTCCTGTTCGTGCTGATGCTCGTCGGCCGCGACTCCTCGGACTCGCTCATCGAGACACTGCGCGGGCAGCGGATGGCGGCCAGCATCCTGGGTCTCGGCCTGGCGCTGCTGCTCGGCATCGGGCTGTACCGCGCGCTCGGCGACCCGAACCCGCAGGGCCTGACCGAGGCCAACTCGGCCGGCAACGTGATCGGGATCTCCCGGCTGCTCTTCACCAAGTACGTCTGGGTCTTCGAAGTCACGTCCGCGCTGCTGATCACCGCCGCGGTGGGCGCCATGATCCTGGCGCACATCGAGAAGCGCAAGGAAGACAAGATCAGCCAGCCGGAGCGCATGGCGGCCCGCTTCCGCCCGGGCAACTACCCGGCGCCGAAGCCCGGCCCCGGCGTCTTCGCCAGCTCCGACTCGGTGGCGACCCCGGCGCGGCTGCCCGACGGCACGCCTTCGGAACGCAGCATCTCCAAGATCCTCCCGACCCGGGAGTTGACGTCCGCCGACGTCGCACCTAAGGGGACCGAGAAGTGACTCCGACGTACTACATCGTCCTCGCGACGATCCTGTTCACGATCGGCGCGGTGGGCGTGCTCATCCGCCGGAACGCGATCGTGCTGTTCATGTGCATCGAGTTGATGCTGAACGCGGCAAACCTCGCGCTTGTCACGTTCAGCCGGATCAACGGCACGCTCGACGGGCAGATCATGGCGTTCTTCGTCATGGTCGTGGCGGCGGCCGAGGTCGTCGTCGGCTTGGCGATCATCATGTCGATCTTCCGGACTCGACGCTCGGCAAGCGTCGACGACGCGAACCTGCTGAAGTACTAAGGAGCGGGTGGTGGAACAAATCGCCTACTCGGCGGCGTCCGGGTGGCTGGGCTCGTTCTGGCTGCTTCCGACGATTCCGCTGGCCAGCGCGGCAGTGCTGCTGCTGCTCGGCAAGCGGGCCGACCGCTGGGGCCACTGGCTCGGCGTGTTGAGCGTCGCGGCCTCGTTCGTGCTCGGCCTGACGTACTTCTTCACCCTGCGCGGGCTGGAGAACCGATCCGGCGTCGAGATCAAGCTGTGGGACTACATCGGCGTCGGGAGCTTCCACGTCGACATGGGTCTGCTGTTCGATCCGCTGTCGGCGATGTTCGTCCTGCTCATCACCGGCGTCGGCTCCCTGATCCACCTCTACGCGGTGGGGTACATGGAGCACGACCCGGGGCGCCGGAAGTTCTTCGGCTACTTCAACCTCTTCATCGCGGCGATGCTGCTGCTGGTCCTCGGCAACAACTACGTGATGCTGTACTTCGGCTGGGAGGGCGTGGGTCTCGCCTCCTATCTGCTGATCTCCTTCTGGTACCTGCGCCCGAGCGCGGCGACCGCCGGTAAGAAGGCGTTCCTGATGAACCGCGTCGGTGACGCGGGCTTCGCGATCGCGATCTTCCTGATGTTCGCCTACTTCGGCACCGTGGACTACGACAAGGTCTTCAACAGCGCCGGCAGCCTGGGCCACAACGCGATCCTGTGGATCTGCCTGCTGCTCCTGCTCGGCGCGGCCGGCAAGTCCGGCCAGTTCCCGCTGCAGGCCTGGCTCCCCGACGCGATGGAGGGCCCGACCCCGGTCTCGGCCCTGATCCACGCGGCCACGATGGTGACCGCGGGCGTCTACCTGATCGCCCGCTCGCACCCGCTGTTCAACGCCTCGCCCGACGCCCAGACCGTGGTCGTCGCGGTCGGCGCGCTGACGCTGCTGATCGGCTGCATCATCGGCTGCGCCAAGGACGACATCAAGCGGGTCCTGGCCTGGTCGACCGTCTCGCAGATCGGCTACATGTTCCTGGGTGTCGGCCTGGGCGGGGCGGCCTACGGGCTGGCCCTGATCCACCTGCTCGCCCACGGCTTCTTCAAGGCCGGCATGTTCCTCGGGGCCGGGTCGGTCATGCACGGGATGCACGACCAGACGGACATCCGGCGCTTCGGCAACCTGCGCAAGTACATGCCGATCACCTGGATCACGTTCGGCCTCGGCTGGCTGGCGATCATCGGCTTCCCCGGCCTGTCCGGCTTCTTCTCCAAGGAGCCGATCATCGTCGCGGCCTTCGAGCGCGAAGGCTGGACGGCCTGGCTCTTCGGCGGGGCGGCGCTGCTGGGCGCGGGCCTGACCGCCTTCTACATGACCCGGCTGTTCTGGCTGACCTTCCACGGCCCGGAGCGCTGGACCGAGGACATCAAGAAGCCGCACGAGTCGCCGGCGGTCATGACGATCCCGCTGATCCTGCTGGCGGTCGGCTCGGTCTTCGCCGGTTGGCTGCTGTCGACATCGGTCCCCGACTGGCTCAACCCGACGTTCGGGACCGAGCAGGCCGAGGCCGAGCCGGTGCTCTCGCACAGCGTGATCACGATCCTGTCGCTCGTCTTCACCTTCGTCGGTGCGGGCCTGGCGATCGCGCTGTTCAACCGGGGCACGGCCCTGGCGGAGCAGCCGGCCAACCCGCTTGTCACCGCCGCCCGCCGCAACCTCTACACCGACTCGTTCAACGAGATCGTGTTCGAGGCGCCCGGTCGCTACCTGACCCGCGCCCTGGTCTACCTCGACAACCGTGGCATCGACGGGCTGGTCAACGGCCTCGCCGCGGGCGTCGGCGGTGGATCGGGCCGATTGCGCCGGGCCCAGACCGGGTTCGTGCGCTCCTACGCCCTTTCCATCCTCGGAGGTGCGGTGCTCGTGGTGGCCGCCACGCTTGCGGTGAGGTTCGGATGAGCCACTTTCCCTACCTGACCGTCCTCACGGCCGCGCCGCTCGTCGGCGCGGTGGGGGTCGCGCTGCTGCCCAAGGACAAGCCGGACCTGGCCAAGCGCGTTGCGCTCGCCTGGTCGGTCGTGGTCTTCGCGCTCGGCGTCGGCATGTGGACGAAGTTCGACAGCGGCCCCAACGCCGAGCGGTTCCAGATGAAGGACTCCTGGACCTGGATCCCGCAGTGGGGAGCCAAGTTCACCTTCGCCGTGGACGGCATCGCGCTCGTCATGATCGCGCTGATCGTCCTGATGGTGCCGCTCGTCATCCTGGCCTCCTGGCACGACGCGGAGAGCAGCAAGCGGTCGGTGCCGGCGTACTTCGCGCTGCTGCTCTCGCTCGAATGCACGATGATCGGCGTCTTCGCCGCCCAGGACGTGTTCCTGTTCTACGTGTTCTTCGAGGTCATGCTCGTGCCGATGTACTTCCTCATCGGCTCCTACGGCGGGCAGCACAAGCAGTACGCGGCGGTGAAGTTCTTCCTCTACTCGCTGCTCGGCGGTCTGTTCATGCTGGCCGCGCTTGTCGGCCTGTGGGTGCTGGGCGGCCAGACGTTCGACTGGCAGACGCTCGTCAACGCCGACTTCTCCACCAACACCGAGCGGTGGCTGTTCCTCGGGTTCTTCGTCGCCTTCGCTATCAAGGCGCCGTTCTTCCCGTTCCACACCTGGCTGCCGGACGCCGGTGGCGCCGCCCCCGCGGGATCGGCCGCCCTGCTTGTCGGCGTCCTGGACAAGGTCGGAACCTTCGGGATTCTGCGGTACTGCCTTCCGCTCTTCCCGAACGCGTCGAAGGACTTCGCCTGGCTCGGGCTCACGCTCGCGCTCGTCGGGATCATCTACGGCGCTCTGGTGGCGATCGGGCAGAAGGACCTGAAGCGCCTGGTCTCGTACACCTCGATCGCGCACTTCGGCTTCATCGGCATCGGCATCTTCGCCTTCACGACGCAGGCGGGCACCGGTGCGGTCCTCTACATGGTCAACCACGGCCTCGCGACCGGCCTGCTGTTCCTGGTCGTCGGCATGCTGGTGGCCCGCCGGGGCAGCGCCCTGGTGACCGACTTCGGCGGTGCCGGCAAGCTCATGCCGGTGCTGGCCGGAGTGTTCTTCATCGCCGGTCTCGCCTCGCTGGCGCTGCCCGGCACCTCGCCCTTCGTCTCCGAGTTCCTGGTGCTCATCGGCACGTTCACGGTGAACAAGCCGGTCGCGATCATCGCCACGGCCGGCATCATCCTGGCCGCCGGTTACGTGCTCTGGATGATCCAGCGCACCACCCAGGGCACTCCGAACCCGAAGCTGGCCGAGATCAAGGCCATGGGGAAGGACCTGTCCGTCCGTGAGGCCGTCGTCGTCGCGCCGCTTGTCGCGTTGATCCTGCTGCTGGGCTTCTACCCCAAGCCGGTGATCGACGTCATCAACCCGGCGGTGAAGGCGACGATGCAGGACGTCGGCAAGACCGACCCGAAAGCCACCGTGGGTACCGTGGAGGCCGGCAAGTGAACGACAAACTCCAACTGCCGCATCTGGATTACGCGGCGCTCTCGCCGATGCTGATCCTCTTCGGTGTCGCCTGCGTCGGGGTGCTCGTCGAGGGCTTCGTGCCCCGGCGCATCCGGCACGTGGTGCAGGTCACCCTGTCGCTGGCCGGCCTCGTCGCCGCGCTGGTGATGGTGATCCGCCAGGGCAAGACCGAGGTCATCACCGCCTCCACCGCGGTGGCCATGGACCGGCCGGGCCTGTTCCTCTCCGGCGCGATCATCGTGCTGGGCATCGTCGCGGTCCTGCTGATCGGCGAGCGGTCGCTGGAGTCGGGCGGCGCGTTCGTCGCCCAGGCCGCGGTCACCGCCAACACCGACCGTGACCGCGATCAGTCCGTGCGGATGAGCGGGGCGACCGAGGTCTTCCCGCTCACCATGTTCGCGCTGGGCGGCATGATCCTGTTCACCACCGCGAACGACCTGCTGACGATGTTCGTCGCGCTCGAGGTCTTCTCGCTGCCGCTATACCTGCTCTGCGCGCTGGCCCGTCGCCGGCGTCTGCTGTCGCAGGAGGCCGCGATGAAGTACTTCCTGCTCGGCTCGTTCGCCTCGGCGTTCTTCCTGTTCGGCATCGCCCTCGTCTACGGCTACGCGGGTCAGATCGACTTCAAGGCGATCGACGGTGCCATCCAGGCCGGCGGCAGGGACAACATCCTGCTGTACATCGGGCTGGCCATGCTCGCGATCGGCCTGCTGTTCAAGGCGGCCGCGGTGCCGTTCCACGTGTGGACGCCCGACGTCTACCAGGGCGCTCCGACGCCGATCACCGCGCTCATGGCGGCCTGCACCAAGGTCGCCGCGTTCGGCGGGCTGCTGCGCCTGGTCTACGTGGGCTTCCACCGCACCGAGTGGACGATCCAGCCGGTCCTGGGCACGATCGCCGTGCTGACCATGATCCTGGGCGCGGTCCTGGCCGTGACCCAGACCGACATCAAGCGCCTGCTCGCCTACTCGTCGATCGCCAACGCGGGCTACGTCCTCATCGGCGTGATCTCGCTCAACGACAAGGGCCTGTCGAGCTCGCTGTTCTACCTGGTGGCGTACGGCTTCACCGTGCTCGCCGCGTTCGGCGTGGTCACCCTGGTGCGCGACGCCGACGGCGAGGCCACGCACCTGTCGCGCTGGGCCGGGCTGGGGCGGCGCTCGCCGCTGTACGCCTCGCTGTTCACCTTCATCCTGCTGGCCTTCGCCGGCCTGCCGCTGACCAGCGGTTTCACCGCCAAGGTCGGTATCTTCGCGGCCGGCGTCGACGGTGACCAGACCTGGCTGGTGATCGCGGGTGTGGTGAGTTCCGCCATCCTCGCCTTCCCCTACCTGCGTGTGGTCGTCATGATGTGGCTGTCCGAGCCGGGCGAGACCACGCCGGCCGTGTCCATCCCGGGCGCCATGACGGCGGCCGCGCTGGTCATCGGGACCGTCGCCACGCTCGTCCTGGGTGTGGCGCCGGGGGCACTGCTCGAGGTCACCCAAAGCGCCGGAAAATTCCTCGGCTAGCTGGCCGGTCCATGAGCAACACCGACGGTGACGTCCCCCGTGGCCTGCCACGTGGGGACGTCCCTGTATCGGGAGTCGGGAGTTCGTATGGCATCGTTGGAGCTGTGGTGAGTACGGGAACCGTGCAGTCGAGTGCCGCGGTCGGCTTGACCCTTGCCGATCCGGAGCTGGAGCGCAACGTATCGGCGATCCTGAGGGACGTCGAGGCGGTGCTGATCGACACCGTGCACAGCGCCAACCCGCTGGTCACCGAGGCGTCCCGGCACCTGCTGGCGGCCGGCGGCAAGCGGGTGCGCCCGCTGCTCGTCGGTCTGGCCGCCCAGTTCGGCGATCCGACGTCCCGCGACGTCGTCACGGCGGGCGCGGTGGTCGAGCTGACCCACCTGGCCACGCTGTATCACGACGACGTGATGGACGAGGCCCCGGTCCGCCGGGGTGCGCCGAGCGCCAACTCGCGCTGGGGCAACGCGCTGGCCATCCTGGTCGGCGACTACCTCTTCTCGCGCGCCGCCGACCTGGCCGCCGAGCTGGGCGTCGACGCCGTGAAGATCCAGGCGAGCACGTTCTCGCGCCTGGTCCACGGTCAGATCGACGAGACCGCCGGCCCGCTCGACGGCGAGGACGCGATCCGCCACTATCTTCGGGTCCTCGAGCACAAGACGGGCTCCCTGATCTCGACGAGCGCCCGGTTCGGCGCGATGTTCGGCGGCTGCCCGCCGGAGCAGGTCGAGGCGCTGGCCCGGTTCGCCGAGACCTTCGGCATCGCCTTCCAGCTCTCCGACGACCTCCTCGACATCGCCAGCGACGCCGCCGAGTCGGGCAAGACCCCGGGCACCGACCTGCGCGAGGGCGTCCGCACGCTGCCCGTCCTCTACGCCCTGGCGTCCGCTGACGACGACGCGTCATCGGTGCGCCTGCGGACGATCCTCGCGGCCGGCCCGGTGACCGACGACGCGCTGCACGCCGAGGCGCTGGGCCTGCTGCGCGACTCCGCCGCGCTGAAGCAGGCGCGGGAGACGGTCCGGGGTTACTCGGACGCGGCCCGCGAGGCGCTGTCCGTGCTGCCGGACGTGCCCGCCCGGGCCGCCCTGGAGTCCCTCTGCGACGTCATCGCGGACCGGACCAACTAGATCAGGGCCGAGAGGCTTACGGAGCACTGTAGGCCGCGCTGACGCGTTCGCCCCGCTCTTCGTTTTTTGGCTCGCGTTCGCCTTGAGACCGATGCCGGTCAATGTGATTTTCACCGGCGTCGGTCTTTTTACTTTGCGCGTGTACTGCGAAAACGCCCGTCACGGCAGCAAGTTGCACGTTGCTCAATGCCACCTGGCGCGGTACCCCTGCCGACGACAAGTCGCAGCGGCTCGATGACACGGTGGAGTGACGCATGCGCAGTAGTGCTCCAAATACTCATCAGCACCGCCCTTACTTACTCAGGCTCGTTATGGCCCTATCAAGGTGTTACTCATGTCAACCGGCGTGTCGCAGGGTGAGTAACACGATCGCCATGTCCAAAATGGTCCGTTCATCGCTATGTGTAGCCCTACAATTTCCCCTGACCTCGCGCCATAAATGATCAGATTGTTCCCTCGACCCTCTCCGATTTCATATGGTGTGACTCCAGTTACTGCTGCGGCTGGGGAGGGCGGCGGTGCGGGATCCACAAGCCGAACCCTCGGATCTCATCCGAAGCGTTTCGAGGGCCCTACGAGTCTTGGAGGCGGTAGGTCAGTCGCCCCGTGGTCTGACCGTGAAGCAGATCGCGCGTCGATGTGACTTCACCGTCGCCACCACGTATCACCTGGTCCGGACCCTTGCCTATGAGGGCTACGTGATCCGCCGGGAGAACGGCACATATGTGGTCGGGCTGGAGATCGCCGACCGCTACCGCGAGCTGGTGCTGGCCTTCCGGGGCCCGGGCGCCGTCATCGACCGGCTGCGCCGCGCGGCCGCCGAGACCGGGTACTCGCACTACCTGGGCCGCTTCGTCGGCGGCCGGGTCGCCGTGACGGCCATGGCCGAGGGTCCGCGGACCCCGCCCATGGACGACCTGGTGCCCGGCTACGACGACGCCGCGCACGCGACAGCGCTGGGCAAGGCGCTCCTGGCGACCATGAGCGCGGACCAGCGGTGGCGGTTCCTGAAGGAGTACGGCATGAAGGCGTACACCTCGGCCACCCTCACCTCGCCCGAGGCCCTGGACTCCGACCTTTCCGCCGGCGATCGCCGCGGCATGCAGATCGAGATCGGCCAGTTCCGCCAGGGCCTCGCCTGCGCCGCCGTCATGGTCGTCAACGACCGCGACCAGGACCGCCGCGTCGTGCTGGCCTGTGCGCTGCCACCGGCCGAGCTGATGTCCTCGGCGAAGGTGGTCCGCACCCGCCTCCTGGCCACCGCGCACCACCTGGCGACGGTGCTGGCCGAGTAACGGTTGGGTCTCGCCCTCGCGCTCACCGTCCATTTTGATCCGATAAGTCGGGCACTGCGTGCCGCGACTTATCGGATTTTTCGTATATGCCGGAGTTGGACCGGGCTCTAGGGCGTGTCGTGTGCGCGACAACTGCCGGACCCGTGAACCTCTGTGCGTATTAGTGCGTAGAAGCTGGTGGAAGGAATCGGAAACATAACGAAGCGTGAGTAGAGACGATGCTGACCTGCTGAAGGCGCTCCACGCGGAGCACGGCGACGCGCTGTTCGCGCACACCCTGCGACTGACCGGTGGCGACCGCCAACGGGCCGAGGACCTCGTACAGGAAACTCTGCTGCGGGCCTGGCAACACCCGGAGGCGCTCGACCCGGCCCGTGGCTCGGTCCGTGCCTGGCTCTTCACCACTGCCCGGAACCTCGCCATCGACGCATGGCGAAGACGGTCCGCGCGGGTGGGGGAGGTGTTCACCGATCAGATGCCGGAGACTCCGGTGGTGGTCGATGAAACGGAGCGAGCCGTGGAGTCATGGGTGATCGCGGAGGCGCTGACGAGGCTCTCGCGCCCGCACCGGGAGGTGCTGGTGGAGTGCTTCTACGCCGGACGCTCGGTCGCCGAGGCGGCAGAGCGGCTCGGCGTGCCTGCGGGCACAGTCAAGTCGCGCACATACTACGCACTGCGTTCGCTGAAGGTCGTCCTAGAGGAGTTGGGGGTGACGCAATGAGGTGTGAGCACCTCCATGACTCGGCCGTCTACGTGCTGGGGGCGTTGTCGCCGCCCGAGCGCGAGGCATACGAGCGGCATCTCGCCGACTGTGCGCAGTGCCGTGCGGAGGTGGCGGAGTTCTCCGACCTGCCGGGCCTGCTGGGTCGGCTCGACCCGGAGATCGCCGCGCAGATCGCCCTGGCGTCAGATGACGAACTCGATGCGGACGGCCCGCCTTTTTTGGCCGATGTGCCGCTCGGCCGCACCTCCGGTGGCCCCACGGCCGCAACGGGCGCGCGCTGGGCCGGTCCTACCGTCACGCCCGATGACGGCCCCACCGTCAGCCCGACCGACTCCCGCTGGGCCGGCCCGACCGCCGTTCCGCCGACCCCCAGGGTCAACGGCAGCCCGGTCGACCCCCTGCTGCCCCGAGTCCTCGACCGGGCCCAGAGCGCCCGCCGCCACGCCCGCCGCCGCAGCCGTCTCCAGACCGTCGGCACCGCACTGGTAGCCGCGTTCCTGGGCGTCCTGGCGGTCATCGGCGTGCGCGCGGCCGGTGTGGGCCAGCCCGACTGGGAGTCGATGCGGGAGGTCGCCTCGACGGTACCCGTCTCCGCCTCGCTGGCCCTCTCCGACGACTCCGGCGGCACCGAGCTGCGGATGCGCTGCGGCTACAAGGCCGGCGAGAACGGCAATGAGTACTCCAAGTGGACGTACACCCTCGTCGTCGTCCCCAAGACCGGCCAGCCCCAGGAGATCAGCACCTGGAGCGCGCGCCCGGGCGACCAGATGGAGCTGTCGGCGCACAGCGACATCCCGCAGTCGAACATCGCCCGCGTCGAGATCCGCAAGGGCGACGGCACGCCTCTGCTGTCCCTCGGGACCTGACGCTTCGTCCTCTACTCACTCACACAGGCGCGGCGGACGTTCCCTTAGCCACGGAACGTCCGCCGCGCCACTTTGCCGCCCCGGCCCGTCGTGCGGCCCGTAGTAGGGCGTGTGGTCCGGGGTGCTTCTACTCGGTGGCGCCGACGGCGGCAGGCTCGTTCGCGGTGGAGGCGGCCCGGCTGCGGTCGGCCCGGTTGCGCCGGGCGGTTCGGAACGCGTCCCAGCTGAACAGGGCCAGCGCGCACCACACGATGACGAAGCCGGCCAGCCGGACCGGTGGGAGCGGCTCGCTGAAGACGGCCACGCCGATAATGAGCTGCAGGGTCGGCGTCAGATACTGCAAAATCCCGAGCCCGGAGAGCGGCACGCGGTTGGCGGCCTCCGCAAACAGCAGCAGTGGTACCGCAGTCAGCACACCGCTCCCCGCCAGCATCACCGAGTGCCAGGCGGATACCGTGCCGAACGTGGACTGGTGGTTGGTGGTCAGCCACAGCAGGTACAGCAGGGCGGGCAGCATCAAGACACCCGACTCCAGGAAGAGCCCCTCGGCCGCGGGCAGCCCGAGGCGCTTCTTGACCAGCCCGTAGCACCCGAAGGACGCGGCAAGCGTGAGTGCGATCCACGGCAGCCGGCCGTAGTCGACGCTCAGGATCACCACCGCGACAGCCCCGATGCCGAGCGCGACCCACTGCAGCGTGCGGAGGCGCTCGCGCAGGATGAGCACGCCGAGCAGGATGACGAAGAGGGGGTTGATGAAGTACCCCAGCGACGCCTCCACCACCCGGTCCGTGTTCACGGCGAAGATGTAGACGCCCCAGTTGACGGCGATGAGCACGGCGGCGGCCGCCAGCCCGGCCATACGCTTGCGCTGCCGCAGGAGGTCCCGCACGCTCCGCCAGCGCCGGATGACCATCAGCACGAGCACCATGCTCAGCAGCGACCAGACCACCCGATGCGCGAGCACCTCGACCGCGCCGGCCGGCCGCAGCGCGTGGAAGTACAGCGGGAACACGCCCCACAGCACGTTGGCGGTGAGGGCGGAGAGATAGCCACGGCGCAGGGGGTCCACGGCCTCCACCGTATGCCCTTCGCGGTAAGGAGTGGGCGCTGTCCCACTCCTCACGCGATGTCATTCGTCACCCGCCGCCACCTCGGATCGGCGCAGGTCGCCCGCCGCGGCAGACCCCCGCCCGCCGCACCGACTCCAGCCTCCGCACCCGCCGATCAGTACACCGGCCCGCGTCAACCACCATTCACCGCCGCGCCCAGCCAACGCGCCGCGCCGCGCCCAGCTACGACGGCGTGGCCGACCTGCCCCGCAAGGACGGCACCGGCTTCGTCCAGTACGGCGGCTTCGCCACGGAAAAGGGCGGCGACCCGCCACCGCGCCACGCTGCGCCCAGCCACCGCGCCACGCCGCGCCGAGCCAGTGCGCCGCGCCCAGCCACCGCGCCACGCCGCGCCGAGCCAGTGCGCCGCGCCCAGCCAACGCGCTGCGCCGAGCCAGTGCGCCGCGACTGGCCAATGCGCTGCGCCGAGCCAGTGCGCCGCGACTGGCCAGTGCGCCGCGGCCGGCCGCACGAACGCAATCGGGCATTTGGCGCGGGCGAGCCGCACGGCGCGATGCGCTGGACGGACGCGACCAGGCACTGGAGCGCGCACGAATCGCACGGCGCGATCAGCCCCGCGTATGCGCCCGGCCGCGGGTGGGTTCGACCCGGCGGTCGTTTTGAGCGGGAAGGTTCGTTTCGTCCCAGGGTTGTCAGTTCGGTCCGGATGGGCTGTCGCAGGCCGGGGCGTTGCGGCTGGCCGTCCGCAAGTGCGCAGCCAGCCGCAGCGTTATGTCGACGGCGGTTGTCTCAGCACTGACGGAGCACGGAGCACGGGAGACGCTCGCCGGTTCAGCCGCCGGTTGCCGTCAGCGGTAGTCGCCGTAGCCCTGGTCGCGGTTGCCGTAACCCTGCTGGCCGCCACCGCGGTTCCCGTAGCCCCGGTCGCCGCCGTAGCCCTGCTGCCCGCCGCCGTAGCCCTGCTGGCCGCCGCGGTCGTAGCCCTGCTGGTAGCCGCCGTACTGCTGCTGTTGCGGGCGCTGCGGAGGGCGCCGGTCGTAGTCGTCGCGGCGGCGCTTCTTGTCCTTGCCGTCGGGCACGAAGAAGTTGAGCAGCCAGCTCACGATGCCGATGAAGAGGGCCCCCAGGACGGCCGTGGGCCAGAACTTGTCGACGTGGAACGGCAGGTCGAGCGTCTCGGCAATCTTGCTCGTGAGCAGCAGCAGCGCGCCGTTGACGACGAGCGAGATCAGTCCCAGGGTGAGGACGTACGCAAAGCACCCGATCGTCTTGATGATCGGCCGCAGCACCGCGTTGACGACCCCGAAGATCGCCGCCACCGCGATGAGCGTGAGGACCTTCTTCCCGGTGTCGCCAGAAACCGTGATTCCCGAGATCACGAACGTCGCCAGCCAGACCGTGAACGCACTCACGGCGAGCCGGATCAGGATTCCCATGCCGGTGATCGTGCCACGCCCGAGCCAGCCCGGAACACCCCGCTATCACCCCATCTCCCCCTGAGATCGGCGTGGACGGCGGGTGCGGGGACGGGCGCGGGCGGGGCCGCCGATGAGTTGGTGCTCGAGCGGGGTCGTCGCGAGGTGGGTCCAGCGGACGGTCTGGCGGTTGGCGATCACGGCGACCATCGCGGTCTCGATGTGGATGAGCCACTCCCGGGACTCGCCCAGGCCCAGGGTGTCGGCGGCCAGGGTGGCCACGGGCGGGGTCAGGGGCTGCAGCACGGTGAGGTCGGCGCGGGTCAGCAGGTCGGTGTCGGTCGGCGTCAGCTCGTCGCGCAGGAACAGCAGCGTCCGCCAGGGCGACTCCGGGACCGGGGCGACGCGGCCCGGCACCGGCCCGACGTCGACCACCAGCAGCTGCGGCGACATGGCCGTGGCCGGTGGAGGCTCGGGCACTCGCCCCGCCGGGATGAGGCCGAGCGACTCCACGCTGCCGAGAGCCCGCAGCAACGGTTCCCACGCATATGGCCGCGACGACTGCACCAGAACCCGCCCACCGACGGCCAGGGCCCGCAGCACGACCATCTGTGCGCACCGCAGCCCCCCGATCACGGCGACCCGCGTCGGCTCCGGCCGGAACAGCCGGACGACGAGCGGCTGGCCGTGCCGATTGACCCCCAGCATGACGCCGTCGCCACCCACCACCGGTGTCGCCGCCGCCAACCGGTCGCCGCCGACGGACGGCCCATCGCGCCCGGCGACGAGCCCGGCCAGCACCGCGGCATCCCGGGGCGCGCCGCCACCCAGGGGCAACGTCGCCGCCAGCCCGTCGAGCCGCGGGCCCTCGAACGGCACCACCTGAGCGCCGGCCGCCTCCGCCAGCCGCTGCAGGGCCGTGACGCTCTGCGCGAGGGTCGCCTCGTCCACCGCCGCAAGCCGTACCGTCAGCTCGGCCCGGACGGGAGGCCGCTCCACCACCGCAGTCGACCCGCCGCCCGCCGAACCTGACAGATCGGACGCCACGGTCCCTCCCGCGCTCGCGGAGGCGAGCCCGAGATCGGCTTCAGCGAATGCGGGAGGTGCGGCCGAACGGACTCGATGCGCATCTTTTGTGCGGCCGGCGAACTGCGCGGTGAGCGAGACGGTGCTCGCCGCCGCCGGCAGCATCGGCAGCCACTCGAACAGCTGACCCAGCTCGGGCCCCACCTGTATTCGGAACACTGCCTGGCGCCGCCCGCCGACCTCCAGCCCGGACCCCGTCGCCCGGACCGGATGGTCGGGATCGTGCTGCGCCGCCTCGCCCAGGGCGGTCAGCGCCGGCTGCGCCGCGAGCGGCCGAGCCGCAAGCCCGGCCCCGATGACCAGCCGGCTGATCCGGCGCACGGCCAGCAGCAGCGTCTCGGCCAGGTCGGCCCGCCGAAATCCGCCGGCCCGCCGCACCCGCACGGCGATGTGCACCCGCTGGTGCGCGAAGAGCCGGCCGTTGGTGAGTTGGCGATAGGACTCGGCCGAAGGCGCCGTCGCCGGTGTCGTGGGGGCCGCGGCCGTGCTGATCAGCAGCTGGACGCAAACCTCGGGTAAGTCGGGAGCCGGTGGCGGCAGCAGCGCACGCAGTGGCGGCAGGGGCGCCGGGGCGGCGCCGAGCAGCGCCGATACGTCTCCCACGCGTATGAGTGCGACGAGGCCGTCGGCGTCCTCGAGTGTTCCCATGTCCGCCTCGTCCACGGCGATGGCCGAAACCGACACATCGGGCCGCACGAGGGCGAGCAGCTGCCCGTTTCCGGTGCCGGTCGGCAGGCTCGCTGTGGATCGTGGGCCGGGTCGCAGTACCCCCGAAATAAGCATCACCAGCGCCAACGGCAGGCCGGCGTAGGGCCACAGTCCACCGGCGGCCCAGGCTATGGCCGCAAGGGCGAGCGCCGCCTGGGCGAGCACTATTCGCATGGCCGCCGACATATCGCCCCCCGCCGATGAAGTGGACGGGCTTATCGTATGGCGCCGGTACGACATTTTTGGGGGGCCGATGGCGTCGCGGCAGGACCAACTGCAGTCGTACCAGTTCGTGGTCCAGCGGGTGATCTCCGCGCTCGTCGTAAGGGAGCCCGACCCTGTTCAGCGGCCATTTCGGCGGGTACTCGGCGCCGTGCTGGTCGGGGTGCTGCTCTCCGCGCTCGGCGTGGGCGGGGCGGCCGCGCTGGCGGTGCTGCGGCCTGGGAGTTCTGGCAAATGGCGAAATGACAAGGCTGTCATTGTCGAGGCGGAGTCGGGTGCATTGTTCGTGTACCGCGACGACGTCCTGCACCCCGTCCTCAATCAGGCATCGGCGCTGCTCATCCTCAATACGGCCGGGGCGGCGACGGTTGTCGTGCCGCGTTCGGCGCTGGCCGCGGCGCCGCGCGGGGAGAGCCTCGGCATCCCGGGCGCGCCGGCCTCACTTCCGCCGGCGGCCGCCCTGCGTAAAGATGCGTGGACGGTGTGCTCGACGCCTGACGGATCAGTGCTCTTCGTCGGCGGCGGCCCTTCAGGGGGTACCCCCGCCAAAGAAAAGGGAATTTTGGTGAACGGGCCGGACCGGCAGGCGTATCTGCTCTGGCGCGGGTTCAAGCACCTCATTCGCCAGCCTGGCGCGGTATTGCCGGCGCTGGTGTGGTCTTCCCGGCCGGTGGTCGAGGTGGCGCAGGCATTGCTGCACGCGATACCGAGCGGTACCGACCTCGCGATCCCCACCATTGTGGACCGGGGCCGGACGGTCGCAGCCGGCAAAGTCGGCCAGGTATTTGCCGTAACCACCGGAGACCGCCAGGAAGCATTCGTCGTCACCGCGGACGGCTTGGCGTCGATCACACCGCTGCAGGCCCAATTACTGCTCGCGGCGCCGGAAACGCAGAGCGTCCAGCCCGGCGGCCGATCCCTGTCGCTGACGCCGGCGGATCTGACCAAAATGGTCCCGAACGGTCAGGTCAAACCATTCGCCGTGGATCCGGGAGGCGAAGGAGCGCTACCGGCGGCACCGCCAGAACTGCTTGAAAGCCACTTCCGATTTATTTGTACCGCCAGTGCCCTCACAATCGACCCGGAGCTCCCCGACCTCACCCACGCCCTGCGGACTCCCTCGGCCACAGCCGCCGGCGCGGTGCTGGCCGATCGCGTCGTGGTGCCGGCGGGAAGCGGTGCCCTCGTGCGCACGGACACCGGCGTGCTCACCCTGGTCACCGACCTCGGAAAGCGTCACGCAATACCGTCACCCGACGTGCTGGGCGCCCTCGGATACGCCGGCGTGCAGCCGGCCACGATACCTGCCGCAATTGTCGCACTCCTGCCCTCGGGCCCCGCGCTCGACCCGGCCGCGGCCAACGCGGTTGTTCAATAGTTCGTGAGCACCAGGTCAAAGCTCGCCCGGGCGGCCGCGCGCAGATTGATGTCGCGGCGAGTCGCCATCCGGGTCGTGCGGAATCCGGCGTAAATTGCGCGGGTGGCGTCGGTGTCGCTGTTGGTCATGGTGAGCAGTACGCCGCGGGCCGAAGCCGCATGCATCTCCGCCGCCAGCCGCTCGTGATCGTCGTTTCGGAACTGGCCTGAGGTGTACCTTTTGAAATCCGCGAACCCGCCCTCCGGCAGATACGGCGGGTCCAGAAACACCCAGTCGCCGGCCTCCGCCTCGCGCAATGCATCGGCGAAGTCGCACAGGCGCACGTCGACTCCGGTGAGGGCTCGCGACGCTTCCAGAAGCGTTTCCCGCCGATAGTACGGCCGATCGTAAGCACCGTAAGGCGTGTTGAACAGGCCGCGCCGATTGACCCGCCACAGCCCCCGAAACGCCGTCTTGTTGAGATATATCACGCGGGCCGCCCGCTCGACCGCGCCCAGTTCGGCGGGGTTTTGCCGGCGCACCAGGGCGAAGTTCTCGGGCGTATTCGCCATCGCGTCGAGGCGCGCCATCACGGCCTCCGGCTGGGCGGCGACGGCCCGGAAACAGGCGACGAGTTCGGGGTTGGCGTCGGAGAGCACCGCCTTGGCCGGGTTCAGCTCGAAGAAGACGGCGGCGCTGCCCATGAACGGTTCCCAGTAGCGGCCGGTGAACGGCGGGGCGGCCGCCACCAGCTGAGCGGCATAGCGCGTCTTGCCGCCGGCCCACTTGATGAACGACCGGACGTCCCCGCGTGAAGATCGCCCCGGCGCAGCCATGCCGGACATCATAAAGGCGAAATGCCGGAAGTTATCCACAGGCTGGCATTGGGTCTGGTGGGGGGTCGTGGGGGGCGGATAGCGTCGGGGGCGTTCCGAGTTGGCCACGGGATTGTGCGGCGCCCGGTTGTTGATAACTGGTTCTTGAGATCAAGTGTGTCCGCTTCGAGAAACGGGGTGATCGCCGATGGCGCAGACGACCCAGGCGCAGCAGGCCGAACTCAACTCGGCCGCGCAGCGGTTCGAACAGGTGAATGGCGAACTGCAAAGCATGCTCAACACGCTGATGCGCGAGCTCGAGGTGACCCGCGCGGGCTGGCAGGGCGCCGGCGGCCGGACGTTCGAGCAGGTGAAGATCGCGTTCCGCAACGACCAGGACGTCCTCAACCGCAACCTCCTGGAGACCTCCGAGGGCCTGCGCACCGCCGGCCGCAACTACGACGCCACCGACACCGAGGCCGCGACCAACATCCGCCGCGCCGGCACCACCGACCTGTCCGCTCTCGGCGGCTGAACCCGGAGGCTCACATGGACGACACGCTGGTAGTCGACTTCGGCGCCCTGGAGCACGCCGGCCAATCCATCCAGGCCGCGCTGAACACCCTCCACGCCCGCCTGGACGAGGTATCCGACCTGGGCAAACGCCTCACCGCCAACTGGCACGGCGACGCCAAGGACGCGTACGCCCTGCGCCAGGCCAATTGGGAACGCGCCGGCGCTGACCTGGCCCAGATGCTCCGCGACGTGAAGGCCGGGGTCGAGGAGTCGATGCAGCGATACCAGGAGACGGAGGCCCGCAACACCCGCCTCTTCCCCGGCCAGGGCTGACCTCCGCGCGCCCGGGCGAGGGCGGGGAGCGGACCGACGCGTCTACAGGCTGGCACAGCGCCTGCAGGGCCGGTCAACGCCTGGCGTGTCGCACGAAGTGCGGGAGGGCTGGCGCACCACAGGGGACTTCAGGCTGGCGGTCCTCGGAGGCTTCAGGGCGGGCGCGGCGGCCGATCTGAGCGGCGCTCCCCTCCGGGGGCGCCGTGGTGCGTGCTGGGCGTGGTGCGTGCTGGGCGTGGTGCGTGCTGGGCGTGGTGCGTGCTGGGCGTGGTGCGTGCTGGGCGTGGTGCGTGCTGGGCGTGGTGCGTGCTGGGGTCGGGCGACGCGGGGCCGGCAGGCGGTTACGGCGGCGCGCTGTGTCAGAGATGAGCCAGAGCTGATGGTGCGCTGCCTTGCGCTGCGCTGGGGCGGGCTGCCTTGCGCTGCGCTGGCTCGGGCTGCTGAGTTGGCGAGGCCCGGCGGCGGCTGCGGGCTGGGGCTGGTCGGTGGTCCGCGGCGGCGCGTCAGGCTCGCGATGGGTGGGAGATGGTGAACGTCTGCCTGGGCCGGATCACGTAGCGCGTCTCCGAGCGCTGTGCCTCGGTGGCGGCGTTGAAGGTGGCAGGTATCTGCACTGTGGGTGCGGTTAAGGCTTTGGGTTGAGTAGGCCGGGGCGCCAGTTGCGGCGGCGGGCTCTTGGGATCACCGCGGCGAGTAGGGCGGACGCCGCGATCGCCGTCAGTCCCGTGAGTGCCCAGGTCAGGGTTCGGCGGGTTGCTGCTGACTCGGCGGTTGGGTTTGGCCTGGTGGGGGGCTGGTGCAGGGATTGGGGGGCCGGTTTGGGAGAGGCGTCTGTCCATTCGGTCAGGGCACGGTACGGGTTCAGTAGGCCCGCGCCGTAGCCGTCGCCGGACTGGCCGCCGTCGGCTGTGGCTTTCAGGTGGGCGGTTATCTGGGTGGCGGTCAGGTCGGGGCGGTACTGGCGGAGCAGGGCGGCTGTGGCTGAGACGAAGGGGGCGGCGAAGCTGGTGCCCTCCATCGTGGTCAGGCCGTCTGGCGTGGCCGTCGTCAGGATCTGGGTGCCCGGGGCCACCAGGTCGACGTACGAGCCCGTCTGGGAAGTGGCGGCCCGCTGGCCCTCCGGGGTGATCGAGCCGACGCCCAGGACGCCGTCGTACGCGGCTGGGTACGGGGTTTTGTTGCCCAGCTCCTTGTTGTTGCCAACGGCGGCTACCAGCACGACGTCGTTGTCCACGGCGTACTGCACGGCCTCGCGGATGGCTGGGTCGTCCGTGTACGAGACCAGGCTCAGGTTGATGACCTGCGCATGCCTGGTCACCGCGTCGCGGATGGCGTTGGCCAGAGCTGTGGGAGTACCACGGCGGCCGGTTGTTGTGCCGTTCTCGGCTTCGGTCTGCTCGGTCACGCGGAGGGCCAGGATGGTGGCGGCCGGGGCGAGGCCGTAGAACTTCGTGGCCGGCGTCGGGCGGGCGGCGATGATGCCGGCCACTGCCGTGCCGTGGCCTACGCAGTCGAGCGTGGAGCTGCCGCCGTCCAGCTGGTCGGGGCCGGGCTGGACGGCGTCCCTGAGCTGGGGGTTGCGGGCGTCCACGCCGGAGTCGATCACCGCCACCACAATGCCGTGGCCGTCGGCCAAGGCGTGCAGACGCGATTGGTCGTACCGCTGGGAAGCCCACGGCACCGCCGACGCCGACGGGGCCGGCTGCTTTGGCGGGCTCGGGCACGTCGCCGGGGCTCGGGCGGCCGGGGCGAAAAGCGGTGCGCTTCCGCGAGCGGGTGGGGCATTGGCCGGGGCCCATGCGGTACCGGATGCCGTCCAAACGGTTTTTGTTGCCGACGGTGATTCTGTGATTACTGTTCGGCTCATAGTGGAAAAACCCGCAATGGCCGACAAAACCGTCAAAATGGACAGCGTTCGCCGGCGGCTTCGCATGGGGTGATGGTAGGGGTTTGGGCGTCGTTGAGCGGTCCCGGGCCAGGTCGCTGTCGTCCATCCTGACTGGTTCGGGCGTCGAACGGCCCGTATGGGTGCCGCTATTGAGACAGCGCTGTGAGCGGTCGGCCTTCGATCGCTATGCTGGCCGGAGCGCTTGCCCGCGTCGCACCCCTCGAATTGCCGTGGCCATATAGGTTAGGTTTCGGCGACGCGGCGGTTTCCGAGCCCGAAGAGGGGGTGGCCGTTGAGCGAGTGGGAACCGGCCACCGAGGCCGAGGTCGCCATGCGTGACGCGCTGCGCGCAAACGACCAGGAGCAGTACTTCCGCATCCTGGCGCGCACCGACGTCCTGCTGCCGATCGCGCCTGACGGGTCGTCGGGCGGCGAGGGCGGCTGGGGCACCTGGACCACCGAGGGTCGCACGCACGTGCTGGCCTTCACTTCACCGTCCGCGCTGCAGGAGTGCCTGGCGGGACACCCGGGCACGCATCGGCGGGTGCCGTTCCGGGACCTGGCCGGGATCTGGCCGAACGTCGAGTGGTGGCTCGCGGTCAACCCCGGGCTGCCCGTCGAGGGGTACCTCCCCTCCTGGTTCGTCACCCAGATCAGCCGCGGCGACGTCAGGCTGCCCGGCCGCACCCTCGGCGCGCGGGCGCGCATGGAGCAGGCTTCCTCCCGGACCCGGGCAACCGCCCAGGTCCCGCTGCGCACCGTGCCGAACCAGCCCGCCCCCACGCCCATCGAGCGCCAGCGCATGAAGGCGGACCAGGGACTCCCCTCGGTCCCGCCGTCGTCGACGGTGCCGCCCCGGCGTGAGGTACCGCCGCCGGACGTCGCTCCTCCGGGGGCTTTCCTGCCCACGCGGGCCGACCGGCCAATCCACTTCGAGCGGTCCGCCGGCCGGCCCTTCACGCCGCCGCCCGCCGCTCCCGCTCGTCCCGCACCGCCGGCCGTACCCCCGCCGCCTCCGATCCCACCGGCCGTGCCGGCCGCGCCGCTCGACAACGGGCCCACCTCGCCCGCGCCCACGTCCGGGGCCGGGTCGATTCGCGGGCGGGCGTCGTTCCCCGGGCCCGGCCCGCGGGGGCTGTTCGACGATTCCGACCGCAAGTCGCTTGACGTACCGGGGGAGCGGGAACTCTTCACAGGCCTGGACCGGCGCTCCGAGCGGCCGCAGAACGGGGCGCCCTCCTCGGGGCTACCGGCGCGGCCCTCGAGCGTGCTGCCGTCGTCGCGGCCGGTCGGCAGTGACCCCGGCCTTCCGCCCCGGCCGATCGGAGACCCCGCCCTTCCACCTCGGCCGACCGGGCGCGACCCCGGGCTGGCACCGCGTCCGCTGAGCGACCCCGGGCTGCCGCCGCGGCCGTTGCGGGAGCCTCGGCCGTTCGGTGACGGCACCCCGCCCCTGCGGCCCGCGGGTGGCGGCGGCTCCGACCTGCCCGCGCGTCCGGGCGGCTCCGGCCTGCCTCAGCGTCCTATGGGCGGTGAGCCCGGCCTCCCTCAGCGTCCTATGGGCGGTGAGCCCGGTCTGCCCCAGCGGCCCCTGGGCGGCGAGCCGGGTCTGCCCCAGCGGCCACTCGGTGGCGAGCCGGGCCTGCCCCAGCGGCCACTTGGTGGGGAGCCCGGCCTCCCGCAGCGGCCGCCGCCCGGGGACGAGGGGCGGGATCCGCGGTACTGGCCGCGGCGCGAGCCTGCGCGCAGCATCGGTGAGGTCTACACGGAGCACGCCGCGCCCGTCATCCCGGCCGCCTGGTCGCCGCCGCCGGACCTGCCGGTGGTTTCCGGCCCGCCGCTGCCGACCCGGCAGCCGCAGGCCACGCGGCCCGAGGACATGGCGCCGACGTTCCAGCCCGGTGGCACCCTGCCGCCGCGGCCCGGTCCCGGCCGAGACCGGCCCGGACTCGGTGGCGAGCGCCCCGGCCCCGGCGGAGAACGGCCCGGGCCCGGTGGCGAGCGCTCCGGAGCCCCGGGCGAGCGCGGCGGGTTCGGTGGGCCATCGGCGTACCGGTCCGCTGAGCCGCTGCCCCAGCGTCCCCAGCCCGGCGAGTCGTCGGCGCTGCGGTCCGGTGAGCCGCTGCCGTCGCGCCCCGGAGCCGGCGAGCCCTTCGGAGCCGGTGAGCCGCTGCCGTCGCGTCCGCTGTCGGGCGAGGTGTTCCGGCCCGGCGACCCGTTGCCGACGCGGCCGGGTGCGGGAGAGCCGTACCGCGCGGGCGATGCACTGCCCTCGCGCCCCGAAGTCGGTGAGCCTTTCCGGGCCGGCGATCCGCTGCCGTCGCGGCCGGGGGCTGGGCAGCCCTCGGCGTACCGGTCGGGTGAGAGTGCACCGCCCGGGGAAGAGACGCAGCCGATTCCTCCGGGCTGGACCGGTTCGGCCGGGGCGCGCGCGTCCTCGCCGCCGGGGGACTCCCTGTTCGAGCGGCCCGGGTTCGGGCGCCGCGATGTCGAGCCGCCCGCGGCCGACGAGTCCGTGCGGCCGTTCGGTGACCTCTCGACCGGTGCGCGCAGTGCCGGGTTCGGGCGGGCCGACCTCGACGAGCACCCGTTCTTCGCCGACGATGCCGCACCCGCCGGCCCGCCGCCGCGTGGGCTGTTCGACCCGGCGCCGTCGAAGTCGGGCCGGTCCGATCAGGCCGAACCCGGGCAGCCGGGGCCGTCGGGCCAGTGGACGGAGCCGTTCGCGGAGCCGGCCGCGCCCCCCGCCTGGGCCGCCGCGTCCGCGCCTCCGTCCAGCGCCTCCGCGCCGCCGTCGAACCCGTCTGCGCCGTCGTGGGACGAGCCGCGCCCGGAGTCCGGCGCGCCCGCCGCGTGGTCGAGCGCCTCGGCGCCGCCTTCGAGCGCGCCCGCGCCGCCGTGGGACGAGCCGCGGTCGAGTGCGCCCGGCGCGGCGTGGGATGAGCAGCGGTCCGGCTCGTGGGACGGGCCGAGCGAGCCTGAGTCGCGGACCGAGGCCGGCACCGAGCAGCCGGGCGGGTTCTTCAGCGGGCGGGCGGAAGTACAGTCGCCGTTTTTCCAGGCGGAGCCGCAGCCGTCCTTGTTCGGCGAGCCGCCGGCGTCCGAGCCGAGCCAGGCTGAGCAGCGGGCCTTCTTCGACGATGAGCCGGAGCCGCGGCCGTTCAGCGCGTTCGGTGAGGCGCGGGAGGACGACCCGCCGATTCGGGACCCGTACGCCGCTCTCGCCGACCTCCGGTCCGAGCCCGACACCGATGACGAGCCGGTGCAGCTGTCGTTCGCGTCCGGGGCCCAGGACCTGGTCGAGCACCCGCCGGTCGAGCCGCTTCGCGATGAGCCGCTCCCGAAGGAGCCGATCCGCGAGGAGCCCCAGGAGCCCCCGGCCCCGGTCAGCTGGGCCGAGTCGGCCTGGTCGGCGTCGACGCCCTCGGAGTCGAGCTGGTCGACGTCGATCGAGACCGGGCCGGAGAAGGACAACACCGGGTCGTTCTTCCTTGTCGCGCCGGCCCGGGAGAGCGACGAGCGGGCACCCGAGGAGCCGTCGCCCTCGCTGCGCACGTTCTTCGAGGACGGCGCGGCCGAGCGGCCGGACTTCCAGCAGGAGACGGTGCACGACTTCCGGCCGGTGAACGAGCCCGCGCCGGCGTACGAGGCCGCGCCGGTTCCCGAGCCGGAGTCACAGGCCGAGCCGGTGGCCGCCGTCGAGCCGGAGCCGGTCATCGAGCCGGAAGCCGCGCCCACCAGCGGTGGCGGCGCGACGACGCAGGGGTTCCGGCCCACGCTCGAGGATTCGCTGCCGTCGACCGGGCCCGGGTATCAGGCCGGGCTCGAAGCAACGCCCGAATCCGGTGTCGCGTGGGGGTACCAGAGCGACGAGCCGCTCGCCATCGAGCCGGTCTACGAGCCGGAGATCGTGGAGGACGCGCCGCCGGTCCGCCTGCACGACGAGATCGTCGATGCCGAGGTCGTGACGACCGAGCAGGACGCGCCGGCCGCCGGGGAGACGGTGCCGCCGGAGGCGGAGGAGCCGCGGCCCAAGGTGATCTCGGCCGCCGATTTTCGGCCGGCCAACACGGTCGAGAAGGACCTGTTCGAGGCGGTCCAGGCCAACAGCACCGACCGGTTCCTGTCGACGCTGCTGCTGGCCAAGGTGATGATCCCGTTCTGGACCGGCGACGGGCCGATCGAGCCTGCGCGGTGGCGCACCGAGCACATGAACGGCCTGCCGCACCTCGTCGTGTTCACGTCGCAGGAGCGGATGACCGAGCGTCTCGGCGAGGACGCGCGCGGTAGCTGGATCAAGTTCACCCGGATGATCCGGCACTGGCCGCCCGGTGACCAGCTGGCGTTCGCGATCAACCCGGAGACCCCGGCCGGCGCGGTGCTGCCCGGCACCGAGGTCGTGCAGCTCGCGAGCTGGGCCACCGAGATGGGGCTCGGCGTCGACGACCCGGAGGACGAGCAGCCGGTGGCCGCCGCGGCGAAGCCGGAGCCGGTGGCCGAGAAGCGTCAGGCGTACGAGCCGCCGGGCTCCGGTCGCGAGCAGGTCATGCAGAAGCCGATCTCGCCCGAGCAGCTCTCGTACTATCTGGAGCGCAACTACGACCGCGTCTCCGGCTTCGTGCACCGGGCCGGCGAGGTCGCGCACCTGGAGACGCCCGAGCAGCTGTACAACGCGCTCGGGCTCAGCTACGCCGGGTCATCGTTCAAGCCCGACGCCGAGGAGGCGTACGTCCTGCGCTGGATCGCCTACCGCGGCGACCTGTACCGCATCCCCTACGGCGGGCAATCGCAGGAGGCCATGCGGGCCATGGAGGGCTGGGTCATCGAGCGCGGACCGTTCCGCGGCAACGGCTTCGCCCCGAGCGAGACCGGCGACGTGATCGCCGAGTTCAAGGTCGACAGCGCCCGCCTGCCGCACAACGCCGAGCTCTGGCGCCTGCGCCGGGACGGCCGCCAGGACCTGATCGCCCGCCTCGACGCCGACGGACCGGCGTGGCGGAAGGGGCCGTAGTGACCCGAGAGGCGACGCTGTGATCCGCGACGGCTACGCGGCGCGCTGGCACGGCGCCGAGTACGAGGCCAGCCCCGACGGCGACGACGTGCGCCTGTACCGCCCCGACCCGAGCGCCGGCTTCGACGAGGTGCGCCCGGGCCGCTACCGCCGCATCGTCCCGCGCGGCGAGGTCGACGAGCTGGTCTACGTCCGCACCACCTGCTTCTGGCGGGCCGAGCCGTTCATCGTGCTGGGCGAGCACGAGGGCTGGCTGCGCGTGGAGTACACGGGCGGCCGCGCCCCCGCCGCCGCCGAACTCGGCCTCGAAGAGTTTGATTACGGCGTATACCAAGGCTGGGCCCCGCGCGCCGAAGTCAGCGAGCTGCGCGAATACCGCGTATAGAAAAAAATACAGCGTAGAAAAACCATGACTCGGGTCCGCGGTGCCTGCGGTCCGCTCCTCCCGCGAGACACCGGTCGGCGCCAGGGCGCCTCCCTTCGGCGTCCGCGGTGCCTGCGGTGCGAAAAACAGGGGCGCCGGGCGGCGCCGGCCACGTGAATGTGGCAGGCGGCTCAGGCCGCCTTGGCCCAGCGGATCAGCTCGCCGTTCACCAGGTCGGGCTGCTCCAGGTGCGGGAAGTGGGCGGCGTTCGGCAGGAGGCGCCACTCGTACTCGGCCAGCACGTAGCGGCCCGAGCCCTGGGCGGTGCGCGGCAGCACGGCCGGGTCCATCGCCCCGTGCAGCTGCAAGGTCGGAGCCGTGATCGGCTGCTGGAGCAGCTTCACGAACCGGTAGCCCTGCAGCTTCAACGCCGAGCGCACGGCCCACCGGTACGTCTCCAGCGCACAGAACGCCGCCTGCGGGATCTGCATCGCGGAGCGGCACACGGCCTCGTACTCGCGGTACGACTCCCGGGCCGTCCAATCCGGCGCGCCCCAGCGCCGCAGATAGTCGCCGACGAGCGCCGCATTGCGGCGGGTCAGGACGTGTTCGAAGCGTGGCACCTGGAAGCGCAGCACCGGCCCAGCCGCGGCCAGCTGGCCCCGGGGATCGGTGACAAGCCCGGCGCGCAGCCGCAGCGGGTGGGCGGCGCCGAGGACGACCAGGCGGCGGACCATCTTCGGGTGGAAGGCGGCGGTGGCCCAGCCGATCATGCCGCCGTACCCGGCCCCGACCAGGATCGCGCTGCGCTCTCCGAGGGCGCGGATGAGCCCGGCCACGTCGCCGGCCATCGTGTAGCCGTCGTAGCCGCGCGGGGGCTTGTCGCTCGCCCCGTAGCCGCGCAGGTCGACGGCGACCGCGCGGAAGCCGGCGTCGGCCAGGGCGGTCAGCTGGTTGTGCCAGGCGTACCAGAACTCGGGGAAGCCGTGCAGGAGCAGCACCAGCGGTCCGGTGCCCGCCTCCACCACGTGGAATCGGTTGCCGTTGGCGCTGACGAATCGGTGCGACCATGGCCCGTCGATCATGACGCTGGAGTCGTCAACCGATAAGTTCATGCCGCTCAGCGTAGGGCTAAGCGGTACCGAATCACGTCAGGCGACCGACTAGGGTTACTGCATATGCAGTCGCCGTTGCCGCTTATCACCACTTCGGGTACACCCCGTAAGTGCGGCAACACGTATGGTTCTCTGGCCGCCTCGGCAATTGCCGCGAACACCGCAAACTACATGGCCCGGTTCGCCGACGCCGGGATCGGCGCCGAGCGGGTGCGCGAATACGGAGCGTTATTCCGAGCAGCCTCTCATCGGTATGCTCCACGGGTCGCGGAAATGCTCGACGGCGTCGCCGAAGGTGCCCGGATCGACGTCGACGAGATATACGCGCTCAATGGCCGCACCGAGCTGATCTACAGCGTGGACCCGGGTGTCACGCCGACCCGGGAGCCCGCCGAATGCACCGCGATCGCCGTGCTCGGCGAGCGCAGCGCCACCGGCCACACCCTGCTGGCCCAGAACTGGGACTGGCACCCCGATCAGCGCCCCTACGCCCTGCTCCTCGACACCACCGACGATCAGGGCCGCCGCGTGCTGGCGCTCACCGAGGCCGGCATGCTCGCCAAGGCCGGCCTCAACAATGCGGGCCTCGGCGTCGGGGTCAACATGCTCGGCACCGTCCGTGACCGCCGCGACGGCGGTGTCCCGTATCACGTGCTGCTCCGCGCCGCGCTCGAGGCGCCGCACCTCGGCGGTGCGATAAAGGCCGTCTGCGCGACCCCGCGCGGGGCGAGCATCAACCTGCTCCTGGCCCAGGCGTACCCCGACGGCACGCCCGGCGAGGCGATCGACGTCGAGGTGGGGCCGGACGGTGTCGGCTTCCTCCACCCCGTCGAGGGCGTGATCACGCACGCCAACCACTTCGAGAGCTCCCTGGCGGCCGGCGACACCCTGCAGTACATCGGCGGCTCATCGTTCTTTCGCGCGGCGCGGGCCCGGCGCCTCCTCGGGACCGGCCGCATCGAGGAGGACCGGATCAAGGGGGTGCTGCGCGACCATGGCGGCTTTCCGCAGTCCATCTGCCGGCACGACGAGCCGGACGCCGCCGACGCGGATCGAACCGAGTCGCTGTTCTCGCTCGTGCTCGACCTCGACGAACTGCGTATGTCGATTACCGACGGGCCGCCGTGCCGCGCTGTGGAGTATCACCACATACGCCTGGGCGAATCCGGCTGAATCGGACAACCGAAAGAGTTGCAGCGCCACCTTAAATGTATCTGTGTAAACCTGGCCCTTACAACGTTGTTGTGACGAGCGTTTCGGCAGCTCAGGGCCGCAACGGAGCCGACCGTCACATAGCCCGTGACCATCGGTCACCGCGGTTGTCTTAAGTCTTGATCAGTGCGCTTCAAGCGTGGGTTGTTTGCCATCTGACCAGCAACTACCTTCCGCTAACGACATACGCGCCCCAATTCGTCTGATCGGGACCTGTAGATGAACGAGCGTTACGACCCGTACGCGGACTCGTACTACGAGGCCGGCTACGAGGACCAGACCGGTCGCTCCGGCCGGGCAGGTTACGGCGGTGGCCCCCGCGGCGCCGGGCCGCGCGGCAACGGCTCGATGCCCGCCGATCGCGGCGGCTCCGGACCGCACTTCTACGACCCGAACGCGATGCCCCCCGGCCGGGGCGACCTGCCCGACATCGACGACGAGGACTTCGACGAGGAGCCCTCAC
This sequence comes from Dactylosporangium vinaceum, assembly GCF_019904175.1. Taxonomy (GTDB): domain Bacteria; phylum Actinomycetota; class Actinomycetes; order Mycobacteriales; family Micromonosporaceae; genus Dactylosporangium; species Dactylosporangium vinaceum. The sequence goes on from NZ_CP061913.1 coordinate 219,930, forward strand.
CCTGGCGCCGGCGGGCCGCGATGCTGGCGATCGGCGGCGGCGCGGCCGCGCTGATCGGCGGCGGCGCCTATGCGGTGACGCAGTTCTTCGGCAAGGGCGCGCACCCGGCCACCGACCCGGCCGCGGCCGACGCGCCGGCGGACACCACCGGGCCCGCGTACGTCGACCAGAACCAGAGCCTCATGAACGGCGAGGCCGGCCTGGGCATCCGCAAGAACACGCCGACCACCGGCTCCTCGTTCGGCACCCCGAACGACGCCGCCAAGGCCGCCGTGGTCAAGGCCAACACCGTGCTGCCGAAGAAGGACCCGGTCCGCCACCTGGCCAGCCGGCTCACGTTCGGGCCCAACACCAAGGTCATCAGCGACATCAACAAGCTCGGCATCAACGGCTGGATCGACAAGCAGATGAAGCCGGAGACGATCGCGCTGACCCGCGGCGAGCAGAAGGCCGACACCGAGCTCGTCACCTACTCGATGTCCTACACCCAGCTCAAGGCCCAGCGCGACGACCTGGACAAGAAGGGCATCCACGCGGATGACCAGAACGTCCGGTACGCGATCGCCAAGCAGATCTTCTCCGACCGCCAGCTCTTCGAGATGATGGTCGACTTCTTCAACGACTATCTGCACGTCGCTGCATTCCACGACGGCAACGAGCTGACCCGCGCCTCGTTCGACCGCGACGTCATCCGCAAGTACGCGATGGGCGACTACGTCGACATGTTCGTCGCGGCGAACAAGCACCCGGCGCTTCTGGTGTACCTCGACCAGCAGGACTCGACGAAAGACAAAATCAACGAGAACCTGGCCCGGGAAAACCTCGAGCTCTACACCGTCGGCGCGTTCAACGGCTACAACGAAACCGACGTGCGCCAGGCCGCCATGCTGCAGACCGGCCGTGGGGTGCGCGACAACCAGTACGTGTACCGGCCGGAGCAGCACTACGTCGGGCCCGTGAAAATCATGGGCTTTTCGCACCCGAACGGTGATGCCGCCGGTGGCGAGGCCGTGCAGGAGGCCTACTTCCGGTACCTCGCGCTGCACCCCAACACCGCGAGGTATATGGCCCAGAACCTGGCCACCAGGTTCGTGTCCGACGTCCCGCCGAAGACGCTCGTCGACGCCATGGCCAAAACGTACGTCGACAAGAAGAGCAACATTCCGGCAGTACTGATGACGATGCTTTCCCGCACCGAATTCTGGGAGTCCGTCGGTCAGAAGGTGCGCCGGCCCGGTGAGTATCTGACCGCGACCTATCGCGCGCTCGACATCGGCGCGGACGCTCCCGCCACGTTCACGTCGAGCAACACGACCATGAGCCCGATGGTGCAGGGTCTCGGCGACATCATGCGCAAGCTCGAGGAGTTCGGCCACGCGCCGATGGAGCTGCCGACGCCGAACGGCTACGCGGACGTGTACGTCGCCTGGACCTCGGCCGGGACCATGGTCAACCAGTGGAACGACGCGTACACCGCGATCACCGGCGGCCGCCGCCAGTTCACCTGGGCCAAGCCGGAGACGCTCATCGCCAACCCGCCGGCCACCGCGGGCGCCTACCTGGATGCGCTCACCAAGAAGCTCATCAACGTGACGCTCGACAACGACCGCAAGACCGCGATCCTGCACATCGTCAGCCCGACGATGACGGCGGCCACGCCGGTCGACGCCACGTTCAACGGCGGCATCGCGGCGGTCGTGCGCGCGATCTTCGCCACTCCCCACCACCACCTGCGGTAGGCGGCACACGATGGAGAAGCCAGTGAACTCGCTCCACCCGCAGGTCCCGGACCTGCTGCGGCTCGGCCCCAACCGCTTCGAGGCAGCCCTGCGCGCCGAGGCCATGGTGGTCAAGGAAGAGCAGAAAGCGGTCCGCGACCGCTACCTCGAGCTCTCCCGGCAGGAAGACGAACAGGAGGAGGGCCGGGGCGTCACCCGCCGCCGCTTCTTCGTCGGCGCCGCGGCGACCACGACCGCGCTGGCCACGAGCCAGTTCATCACCACCCAGGCGTCGTTCGCGGCCACGCCGACGGGCACGCTCATCCACGTGTTCCTGTACGGCGGGGCCGACGCCCTCTCGCTGTTCGCCCCGATGGACGACGCGACACTGAACCGGGTGCGGCCCAGCTTCACCCTGGCCACCAACACCTCGATCCCGCTGGACCGGGGCTTCGGGCTCAACGAGTCGTTCGCGCCGCTGAAGAAGTACCTGGACGCGGGGCAGCTCGCGTTCATCCCGGGTGTGAGCGACCGCCGGCTCGACCGCAGCCACTTCGCCGCCCAGGACACCTGCCAGCTCGGCGGCCTGCCCGCGGAGACCGGTGGCATGGGCTGGCTCACCAACCTGGCCGACAAGCTCGGGCCCGGCACCGCGTTCCGCGCGGTCGGCATCGGCTCGACACTGCCCCGCTCGCTCGTCGGCGGGGGCGGCGCGCTGGCCCTGAACAGCGTGGCCTCCCTGAACGTGAACGGCGACGGGAAGTACAAGCAGCCGACGGTCGATGCGATCAAGACGCTCTTCACCGGCGTCGACCACCCGATCGCCACCCCGGTCAAGGCCGGCATCGACGCGCTGACGCTCGCGAGCAAGCTGGCGACGGAGGGCTACACGCCCGCGAACTCCGTGAAGTACACAGGTGTCGGCAACGCCTTCAAGGAGCTCGCCCAGCTGATCAAGGGCGGCGCCAACGTCCGCATCGCGACGATCGGCATGGGCGGCTGGGACACCCACGAGAACCAGGGCACCCGCGGCGGCTACGTCGCCCAGCACTTCGGCGAGCTCGCCGCCGGCATGGCCGCGTTCTTCGACGACCTCGGCCCCGACCTCGCCACCAACGTGACGGTCATGGTCTCCAGCGAGTTCGGCCGCCGGGTCGCCCAGAACGGCACCGGCACCGACCACGGCCACGGCGGCGGCGTCATCTGCCTGTCCGGCAAGAAGCTGGCCGGCAAGCTCCTCGGCAACTGGACCGGCTTCGACACCCTGGTCAACGGCGACGTGCCCGAGATGAACAACATGTTCTCGGTCTTCGGCTCCATCGCCCAGGGCCGCTTCGGCCTCACCGACGCCGAGGTCGGCCAGATCTTCCCGCGCCAGACCTACACCCCGGTCAAGATCTACGCGTAGCTTCCACCTGCGCGTTTCTGGGGCGGCCCCGGCCCGGGGGTCGCCCCTGTGCGGTTGTGGTGTCGCAACGGCCGGGGCCGACGCCCTCGCCAAGACCTCGGCCCCGCCGTGCGTTCGTCAGCTTCCGCTCATCCGCCTCCCCGATCTCCTTCGGCCAGGTCCACGGCTTCTCCAGGGCCGCCGCGGACGCTCCGCACCGGCCCGGCCCGGGCGCCGGCCGCCGCCTTGAGCCCGTTGCCGGCCAGCACCTCGACGGTCACGGTGACGACCGGCCCGGCGAGGCGGCACCCGGTCAGCCGCCCGCCGTTCGCGGCCGCCAGCCGGCCGGCCGCCGCACACGCGGCCGCCGACCCGCGCCAGGCCGCCATCGCCCCGGCCAGGGCCCCGGCGTCGGCCGCATTGCGCGCCCGGTGGCGGGCCACGATCAGCCCACCCGCGGTCGCGAACCCGAAGGCCAGCGCGGCCAGCGCCAGCCCGACGCCCAGGCAGAGGAGCGACGCCGACCCCCGCTCCCGCGACCTCACCGCGGCTCGGCCATCGCCACCGCCGTCTCCTCTACGTGCAGGTCGGCCCCGATCGGATTGACCACCGGCCGCCGCACCGTCACCCGGACCAGGTCACCGTCGCGCGTGACCGTCACGTCGGAGCTCGCCGACAGTGCCGGCAGCGGCTCCCCGCGCGCCGCCGCCCGGGCCGCCGCACCCGCACCGTCCGCGGCCACGATCTTCGCCCCGAGCGCGCCGAGCAGCAGGATCCCGGAGACCAGGAACAGCAGGATCACGGGCAGCGCGATCGCCACCTCGAGCGCCGCCGACCCCCGGTCGCGGCCAGTTCTCTCCCGCCGGTGCCGGGCTCCGGTCTGCCGCCGCCGGACCTTCACGGGCCGGCCGGCGGCCCCGGCCGCACCGGCGGGGCCCGCAGCCGGCCGCTCGGGCGGCACCGGCACCGGCATGGTGGTCGGCGAGTCGGGCGGGACGAACCACGGCCACCGCACGGCGGCCCTACCTCGGGCGGTCACGACAGCTCCTTCAGGATCAGGTTGTTCAGATGGGTGTGCACGGCCTCGGACCGCGCGATGAGCAGCAGTGCGCCGACGAAGACGAGACCGACGAGCACCAGCACGGAGTACTCGGACGACAGGACCCCGTCGTCCCGGCGCAGCCGCGCGAGCAGCCGGGCTTTCGTGATGGACATTGATGCCTTCCTTCTGGGTTCCTATGTGGGTTCCGACAGGCCTGTGGATTCCTACAGAGCGGTGAACACGTCCCGGACCACCGCGACGACCACCGGCACGACGCCGGCCAGGACGAAGGCGGGCAGGAAGCAGGCCGCGACGGGCACCATGGCCAGCACCCCGACCCGCCGGACGGCCGCCGTGGCCGCCGCGGCCTGAGCCGCCCGCAGGTCCGACGCCTGCCGCTGCAGCGTCCGGGTGAGCGCCAGCCCGTGCTCGGCGCTGCGCGCGGCGGCCCGGCCCAGCCGCGCCCCGCCCGGCAGGTCGTCGAGGTGCGCCCAGGCCGCCTCCGGCGCCGCCCCGCGCCGCAGCGCCCGCCCGGCCTGCAGCAGCCGCCGTCCGACCGGCCCGCCCAGCACCTCGCCGACCGCGAGCACGGCGCGATCCGGCGGAGAGCCGGCCCGCAGCGCCGCGGCCAGCAGATCGGCGGCGAAGGGCAGGTCCGACCGGGCGACGGCCCGCTCCCGCCGCACCCGGCCCGGCTCGACCCGCCCGAGCACCACGAAGAGCCCGGCGGCTACGACGGCTCCGACCGCGATCCCGGGGCGCCCGCCGACGCCGAGCCCCACCGCGGCGCCCGCGAGCAGCGCGGCCGGCCAGCGCCGCCACCCCCTCATCACCGCACCTCCGCCGTGGCCGCCCGGACCATCCGGCCCGTCCACAGGAAGCCCGCGCACTGCAACAGGACCGCAGTCACCGCACACGCCGCTCCGAGCCGCGTGTGGAGCAGCTGCTGCGCCGGGTCGGCCCCGAGCGCCGAGCCCACCCACAGCCCGGCGACGGGCAGCGGCAGCAGGACCGCCGTCGACGTCTGGGCGCCGGCCAGCTGCGCCGCCATCTCCCCGCGCAGCATCTGCCCGGCCCGCAGGTCGGCCTCGACCCGCTCCAGGAGCTCGACGAGCGGGATGCCGAGGTGCTCGCTCAGGCGGTACGCGGCGGAGAGCCGGCCCCGGGCCACCGCCAGCGCCCGGTGGTCGCCCCGGGCCAGGGCCGGCACCCCGGCCCCGTTGGGCAGGGCACCGGCGCGCAGGCCCTCGGCGGCCGCGTCCACGGCGTCGATGAGCCCGGCGACGAGCCGCTCGGACTCCCGCCGATGCAAGCGGGTGCGCACGGCGAGGAGCGCCATGAAGCAGTACACCCCGAGGATCACGGCCGCGACCGGACCCGCGGCATAGTACGAGCCGCCCACCGCCGCGGTGGTCAGAGCCGCGCCGATGAGCATCGGCCGCCGGGCGTTCATGTCCACCCCCGGCCGGGCGTGTACTTCCAGTTGGCCCGCGGTCGCGGCGGCTCGACGCCGCGCCGGGCGAGCAGCTCGTCGAGCTCGGCCGCGCCCGGACCGGGGCCGCTGCCGCGCCGCCACGCGGTGACCACGACGGCGGTGTGCCGGTCGGGGTGCGGGGTGAGCAGGCAGATCTCGGTGAGTTCGCGCCGGCCGCCCGGATCTCGCCGCAGGTGCACGACGATCCGCAGCGCCGAGACGATCATGGCGTGCAGGGCGGCCCGGGGCACGTGACCGAGCAGCCCGAGCGCCTCCAGCCGGGTCGGCACGTCGGCCGGAGAGTTGGCGTGCAGGGTGGCCGCGCCGCCCTCGTGGCCGGTGTTCAGCGCGCCCAGCAGGTCGACGATCTCGGCTCCCCGGCACTCGCCGACGATGAGCCGGTCGGGGCGCATCCGCAGGGCCTGACGCACCAGCTCGCGCAGCGACACCGCTCCCGCGCCCTCGACGTTGGCCAGGCGGGTCTGGAGCGCCACCACGTGCGGATGGGCCGGGCGCAGCTCCGCGGAGTCCTCGACGATCACGAGGCGCTCGTCCACCGGTACCGCCGACAGCAGCGTCGCCAGGACCGTGGTCTTGCCGCTGCCCGTCCCGCCGGTCACCAGGTAGGGCAGCCGGGCCGCCACCACCGCCCGCAGCAGCCCGGCCGCGCCCGGGTCGATGGTCCCGCAGGCGATCAGGTCCTGGATCGTGAACGCCTGCCGGCGGAAGGTCCGCAGGGACAGGTACGGCCCGTGCAGCGCGACCGGCGGCAGGACCGCGTGCATGCGGGTGCCGTCGGGCAGGCGCACGTCCACGAACGGGCTCGCGTCGTCGAGGCGCCGGCCGGCGTCGGAGGCCAGCCGCTGGGCGAGCTTGCGCACGCCATGTTCGTTGTTCAGCTGGTCGGCCAGCCGGCGCAGGCCGCCGGTGCCGCGGTCGACCCACACGTCGACGCCGTTGATGAGCACGTCTGTCACGTCGGGCTCGGCGAGCAGCCGGGCCAGCCCCATCTCGGCCAGCTCGTCAAGTGCGGCGCTCCTCATGCGGCCGCCCCCGCCTCGGGTCTGACCGGGCCGAGGCCGAGGCCGTCGAGGATCTGCTGGCACAGGCCGTCCAGGTGGCCGTAGCGCGTCCGCAGCCCGCCCCCGCGCTCCAGCTGGGCCGGCAGCTCCCGTTCGGAGCGCAGGAGCCCGGCGACCGGCAGGCGCAGGCCCGCGCCGACCCCCTGCGGCTGCAGCGGGCCCGGGTCGCGCACGACGACCTGCACCGCCCCGGTGTGCGGGGCGATCGTCGCCGCGACGCGGGCGGCGGCCATGCACGCGCGCTGCTCGGCGGGGACGACGAGCAGCACCCGGTCGGCCGCCCGCAGCGCCAGGGTCGCGGCGCCGTCGAGGTGCCGGGGGAGGTCGGCCACGATCAGGTCGCAGCCCTCGGCGCCGGCCTTCAGTGCACCGGCCATCGTCTCCGGCGGCAGGCCCGCCTGCGCGCCGCACGACAGCAGCGCCACGTTGTCGTTGCTGGGCAGCGTGGCGAGGTCGACGGGGCCGCGGGCGCCGCGGACCGGTGCCCAGCCGAGGGCGAGATCGGCGCCTCCGCCCAGCGGGTCGGCGTCGACGAGCAACGTCTTGCGCCCCGACCGGCCGGCGGTGAGGGCCAGACCGGCGGCGAGCAGCGTCGCGCCGGCGCCGCCACAGCCGCCGATGACGGCCAGGACGCGGCCGCGGACGGCGGTGGTGAGGCGGCGCAGCTCCTCGGCGAAGCTCTCCGCGCTCTCTGGGGCGGGCGCCACGTCGAGCTCGAGGGCGTGCAGTGCGGAATCGGCGGAGACGAGCAGAGGTCGGTGCACAGGTGGCTCCACGGTCGTGAACGGTCGGCTTGACGCGCCCACCTTGACGCCGTCTGTGGCCCGTCCGCTCGGTGCCGGAGCCGGATCTGTGGATAACCTGTCGCTTGTGGATAACCCTCGTACTTGTAGTTGATCTGCTATGAGAACTGCGACAAATCGGGCTAGGTCGGGCGCCGAGTTGTGCCAGTGCCGAATGAAAAAAGTTGGGGTCTGCGCACCGAACTTGTGAACGCTCAACAAAGCTTCGAACGTCAATGCTGGCCTAAGGCCACAAAGTTAGGCAGCCATCATCCAAAAGGCCATGTGGCCGAAATCCGGCAACCGGGTCGAACCGCCTGTGCAGCCCAAAAGGGCCGGAGAAGGGGACGACCCCCGCCGGGGGGTGACGGGGGTCGCCGGGGGTTCGGCTCCGGGGGGGTCGAGCCGAACCCGCTCAGCGGTTACGGGGGGTGCAACCGCCGAGGGTCAATAACAAGGTCTCCGCCATGCTGACGTGAAACCTCGTCGCAAACATAAGCATGCCTGAGTGGACCGCCATACGTCGAGTAGGACTGGCCCGCAACACGCGTCGGACACCAATCAATATTTCACTCTGAGGTAACTCTGGTGTGATCGCATGAGAGCCGAGCGTGATCCAGTCGGTCTTTGGACTGGCTTTCGTCAAGTCCGGACACCGCGGATCGCCCCGCGAGGCTACACTTGCCCGCCGTGGGGCGTAGCGCCGCGTTTTTCGATCTGGACAAGACGGTCATCGCCAAGTCGAGTGCCTTGGCCTTCGGTCGACCGTTCTATCGCGACGGGCTCATCAGCCGCCGCGACGTCATCAAAGGCGCCTACGCGCAGCTGATTTTCCGGGTCGGCGGCGGCTCCGACGAGCAGACGATGGCGCGCACCCGCGACTATCTGGCCGCGCTCGTCAAGGGCTGGCGGGCCGAGCAGGTGCGCCAGATCGTGCGGGAGACGCTCGAGGAGCTGATCAGCCCGTACATCTACGCCGAGGCCGTTTTGCTGATCGAGGAGCACCGGGCGGCCGGCCGTGACGTGGTGCTCGTCTCGACCTCCGGCGACGAGATGGTCCGCCCGATCGGCGAACAGCTCGGCATCACCGACATCGTCGCCACGCGGATGAACGTGGGCGAGGACGGCTGCTACACCGGCGAGATCGACTTCTACGCGGCCGGGCCCAACAAGGTGGTCGCGGTCAAGGAGCTGGCCGCCGAGCGGGAGTACGACCTGTCGGCGTGTTACGCGTACTCCGACTCCGTCACCGATGCGGGCCTGCTGAGCCTGGTCGGGCACCCGACGGCCGTCAACCCCGACCGCGGGCTGCGCAAGACCGCTGTGGATCGGGGCTGGCCGATGCTGGAGTTCAAGCACCCGATCCCGCTGAGCCGGCGCCTGCGCGAGCGGCCGGCGGTGCCAGTTGCGGCGGCGGCGATCGGCCTCGGTGCCGTGGTCGCCATCGGGCTCGCGGTCTACAGCAGGTACAGGAAAACCCGCGCTCTTCGCCTTGACGCCGCCACCACCTGAGCCTCAGCAGTCACAATCTGCGGTCCGGGGGTTCCGATCGTGGTGAGGGCGGCGTAGAAAAGGAAGTGCGAGGTCACGGCCTCGTGCACGGCCGCCGGGCACCCACGAGCGACCAGCCGCGGTAGGCGCGTTACAGCGGATCCGCGAGGACCGCTGCAAACGGACTTGAGGTGCACGCCTGGTAACCCGGTCGGACGTGTGTGACGGCGCCTCCATGCGAGGCGCCGTCCACTGTGTCCGGGCCGTAGCCGACGGGTGGCAGGCCGCCGCGCGGGCGCTACTCGGTGGCCTTCTCGCAGACGTCCACCAGCTCCTCGGCGGCGCGCTCGGTGGCCGCCGCGAAGTGCCGGAGCCAAGATCGAATGCCGTCGGGGGTACCGGTGGCGAAGGCATTGGCCGACCCGACGTACTCCGGCTCGCGGCTGCGGTGCCCGATATCCATCGCCAGCAGCCCTCGGGGGTCCAGGCCGCCGGCGATCAGCGTCAACCGGGCCGCGGCCCGCGCGACCACACCGTTGGGACCGGCAAAAGCCTTGAGAGCCAGGATTTCCGCGTGTACCACAGCCGCCTGCAGCAACACCGGGGCGCTCGTGGCCCCGGCGACGAGCGCGGCCAGGGCGTCGAGGCGCGGTACCACCGACGGATCCTGAGGCCGGCCCAGCTCGGCGGGCCCGACGACGTCCCGGGCGGCAAGCGTGTGCAGCTTGGCCAGCACCTGCCGCGGCGCCTTCGGCCAGGTGCCGGTAAGCCCGTCGAGCGCGGCGGTGACCCGCAGCGCGCCCTGCACCACGGGATCGGTGACCACGCCGGCCCGCACGCCCTCCAGGTCGAAGCCGTGGGTCTCGAGCGCGGCGCTGGCCACGGAGGTGCGCAGGGCGATCTCCGCCGCGACCGGCCCGCCCGAGCGGCGCAGCGCGCGGTGGCGCATGGCCGCGTCGGTCGCGGCCCGGGCGCCGTCCAGCGCGGCCCGGACGTCGGTGAGCTCAAGCAGCGGTGCGAGTGGGTCGGTCGGCACCCGTTGACGGTATCGTGCGCTTACTGTCAACAAAGTTAAGAGAAGCCCCCGCTGTTTTCTGTCACACCCCACGTCTAGCCTCAGTTCGAGAGCTGGGACCACGTCGAGGAGCCGTCACCGATGAGCGAAACCTTGGAAAACCTTCTCAACGAGACACGGCAGTTCCCGCCGCCTGCCGAGTTCGCGGCCGCCGCCAACCTCACCGAGAGTGCCTACGCCGAGGCCCGGGCCGACCGCCTCGCGTTCTGGGAGCGTCAGGCGCACCGGCTGAGCTGGGCCAAGGAGTGGGACCAGGTCCTTGACTGGTCCAACCCGCCGTTCGCGAAGTGGTTCGTGGGCGGGCAGCTCAACGTGGCCTACAACTGCCTCGACCGCCACATCGAGGCCGGCCGCGGCGACAAGGTCGCCATCCACTTCGAGGGCGAGCCGGGTGACACCCGCACCATCACCTACGCCGACCTGCACCGCTCGGTCTGCCAGGCCGCCAACGCCCTCACCGATCTCGGCGTCGTCGCCGGCGACCGGGTCGCGATCTACCTGCCGATGATCCCCGAGGCCGCCGTCGCCATGCTGGCCTGCGCGCGGATCGGCGCCACGCACTCGGTCGTCTTCGGCGGCTTCTCGGCCGACGCCCTGGCCGGCCGCATCGACGACGCCAGCGCGAAGATCGTCATCACGGCCGACGGCGGCTTCCGCCGCGGCAAGCCCAGCGGCCTCAAGTCGATCGTCGACGAGGCGGTCGCCCGCACGCCCAGCATCGAGAAGGTGCTCGTGGTGCGGCGGACCGGCCAGGACATCGAGTGGAACTCGACGCTCGACCTGTGGTGGCACGAGACGGTGGAGACGGCCCCGGCCGAGCACGAGGCGCAGGCGTTCGACGCCGAGCAGCCGCTGTTCATCCTCTACACCTCCGGCACCACGGCCAAGCCGAAGGGCATCCTGCACACCTCGGGCGGATACCTCACCCAGGCCAGCTTCACCCACCACGCCGTCTTCGACCTCAAGCCCGACAGCGACGTCTACTGGTGCACCGCCGACATCGGCTGGGTCACCGGGCACAGCTACATCGTCTACGGCCCGCTCTCCAACGGCGCCACCCAGGTCATGTACGAGGGCACGCCCGACACCCCGCACCGCGGCCGGTTCTGGGAGATCGTGCAGAAATACGGGGTGACGATCCTCTACACCGCCCCCACCGCCATCCGCACGTTCATGAAGTGGGGCGACGACATCCCGGCGCAGTTCGACCTGTCGTCGCTGCGGCTGCTGGGCTCGGTCGGCGAGCCGATCAACCCCGAGGCCTGGATGTGGTACCGCGAGAAGATCGGCGGCGGCACCACCCCCGTCGTCGACACCTGGTGGCAGACCGAGACCGGCGCCATCATGATCTCCCCGCTGCCCGGCGTCACGGCCGCGAAGCCCGGCAGCGCCATGCGCCCCCTGCCCGGCATCACCGCCGACGTCGTCGACGACCAGGCCAACTCGGTCCCCAACGGCGGCGGTGGCTACCTGGTCCTCCGCGAGCCGTGGCCGTCGATGCTGCGCACCATCTGGGGCGACGACAACCGCTTCAAGGAGACCTACTGGTCCCGCTTCGAAGGCATGTACTTCGCGGGCGACGGCGCCAAGAAGGACAGCGACGGCGACCTGTGGCTCCTGGGCCGCGTCGACGACGTCATGCTCGTCTCGGGCCACAACATCTCCACCACCGAGGTCGAGTCGGCCCTGGTCAGCCACCCGAAGGTGGCCGAGGCCGCGGTGGTCGGCGCTACCGACCCGACAACGGGCCAGGCGATCGTCGCCTTCACCATCCCCCGCGGCGGCGTGGAGACCGAGGGCGAGGCCGGCGAGGCCCTCATCCAGGAGCTGCGCAACCACGTGGCGAAGACCCTCGGCCCCATCGCCAAGCCCCGCCAGATCATGCTCGTCGCCGAGCTCCCGAAGACCCGCTCGGGCAAGATCATGCGCCGCCTGCTCCGCGACGTGGCCGAGAACCGCAGCCTGGGCGACGTCACCACCCTCCAGGACTCCACGGTGATGGACCTGATCTCCAGCGGCCTCAACTCCGGCAAGTCGGAGGACTGACCGCCAACGCCGACGGCCGCTGGACCTGAGCCCTCAGCCCAAGTCCAGCGGCCACCTCGCCCGTCCACCTCCTCGACCACCCTCAGGCCGCTCCTCCCTCAGCCCGTCCACGCTCGTCCCATCCACCTCGCCCAACCGTCGGGTCCACCACTCGGGCCGGCGGCCACCACTCGGGCCGGCGGCCACCACTCGGGCCGGCGGCCACCACTCGGGCCGGCGGCCACCACTCGGGCCGGCGGCCACCACTCGGGCCGGCGGCCACCACTCGGGCCGGCGGCCACCACTCGGGCCGGCGGCCACCACTCGGCCGGCGGCCACCACTCGGGCCGGCGGCCACCACTCGAGCGGGCGGCCCATCCGTGGCCGCCGCCCTGCCCGTGGGATGCCGCCCGCCACACGTAGTCGGCCGTCCGCGTCTGCCGGTTGCCGGTCGCCCGCGTCTGACGGTCTGGCGGCGTCTGTATGTGCGCCGGCGTCTGGATGCGCGCCTGCGCTTGCCTGTGCGCCACGAGCCTTCCGCGTGGCTGCCGTGCGCTTCTCCGTGCGTCTGGCGCCTGGCCTGTCATGCGCCGCCGCGTCACCCCTGCGCGCTGCTTGTTCTGCCCGCGCTGCTTGTTCTGCCCGCGCTGCTTGTCCTGCCTGCGCCGCTTGTTCTGCCCGCGCCGCTTGTCTTGCCCGCGCCGCTTGTTCTGCCCGCGCTGCTTGTCCCGCCTGCCAGCTTGTCCCGGCTGCCCGCTTGGGCCGCCTATACGGCACTGCGCCGCCCCTATACGGCCCCGTGCTGCCCTGCGCCGCCTTATGCCCCTGCGCCGCCCTGCTCATCGCTTTGTGTCCGCGCGTGCGCCGAGAAGGTCGCGTCTGTGATTTGCGCGGTGGCATGGGGCGGCCGTGTCGGGAGTCCTCTGCGTGGCATTGATAACGCTCGTTTTGAGCTGGCCGTCGGCCGTGAGCGTGGTGCTGCTCCGTCGGTCCTCGTATGGCGATGCCGGTTGGGGGGTGCGGCGCATTGTGGTTCTTTCAGGGGGCGGGGGTGATTCGGGTAGGGGTGCGGTCGGCCGGCGGGGGTTGGCTGCGCCGTGGTTGTCAACGGTGTTGATTTTTAGATGTGGCGCAGTACCAGTGACAGGAGGCGGGCGGCTTCGGGTTTGTTCAGGGGGTTGTTGCCGTTGCCGCATTTCGGGGATTGGACGCAGGATGGGCAGCCGTGTTCGCAGCGGCACGCTCGAATTGCGTCGCGCGTGGCGGTGAGCCAGGTGGCTGCGGTGTTGTAGGCGCGTTCGGCGAAACCGGCGCCGCCCGGGTGCCCGTCGTAGACGAAGATTGTCGGCAGGCCGGTGTCGGCGTGGGCGGCCGTCGACAGGCCGCCGATGTCCCAGCGGTCACAGGTGGCGATCAATGGGAGTAGGCCTATTGCCGCGTGCTCGGCGGCGTGGAGGGCGCCGGGCCATTCGAGCTCGGGAATGCCCAGGTCGTCGAGGGCGTCGGGGTCGATCGTCCACCAGACGGCCACCGTGCGCAGGACCCGCTCCGGCAGGTCGAGCTGGACCGTGTCGATGAGCTCGCCCGACATCAGCTTGCGGCGCTGGTAGCTCACCACCTGGTTGGTCACCTCGACCTCGCCCAGGGACAGGGTGATCGGGCCGGCCGGGCGGGACTCGCGGACCTTCAGGATCACCATCGACGTCACGTCGCGGGGGTGGGTGCTCCAGTCCGGGTCCTCGGCGTGGACCAGGGCGCTGTTGTCGGCCAGGTCCAGCTTGTCGACCACGTACGTCGTGCCGCGGTGGAGGTACACGGCGCCGTCGTGGACCTGCTGGTGGGCCGAGCCCGTGTCGACGGTGCCCAGCAGGCGGCCGGTCGACGACTCGACGACCGCGATCGGGCCGCCGCCGGCGCCGCGGAGGTCGACGTCGGGGCGGTTGCGCTCGGTCCAGTACCAACCCTGGGGCCTTTTGCGGAGCATCCCGGCGGACACCAGGGCGTCGAGGACCTCGCGGGTCGTGGGGCCGAAGAGCTCCAGGTCGGCCTCGGTCAGGGGGAGGTCGGCGGCGGCGCAGCACAGCTGGGGTGCCAGGACGTGCGGGTTGGCGGGGTCGAAGACCGTTGCCTCGACGGGGCGGCCGAACAGGGCCTCCGGGTGATGGACCAGGTAGGTGTCCAGGGGGTCGTCGCGGGCGATCAACGTACAACTGGCGGATCTTCCGGCTCTTCCGGCGCGGCCCGCCTGCTGCCAGAGCGACGCCAGTGTGCCGGGGTAGCCGCACATGAGGACCGCGTCGAGGCCGGTGAGGTCGACACCGAGCTCGAGGGCGTTCGTCGAGGCGAGGCCGGTGAGGCGGCCGTCGATGAGGTCGCGCTCGAGCGCTCGGCGGTCCTCGCGCAGGTAGCCCGAGCGGTAGGCCGCGACCTGGGCGCCCAGGCCCGGCACGGCCAGGTCGAGGTGGTGGCGGGCCATCGTCGCGACGAGCTCGGCGCCCTTGCGGGAGCGCACGAAGGCCAGCGTCGGCACGCCCTGCGCGACCTTGTCGGCCAGGAGGGTGGCCGTCTCACTCAACGCCGAGCGGCGCGGGCCGTCCTCGGTGAGCAGGGGCGGCTCCCACAGGCGGAAGGTGATCTCGCCGCGCGGGGAGGCGTCGTCGGTGAACACCTGCGCCGGTGCGCCGGTCAGCCGCAGGGCCGATGCGCCGGGGTCGCCGGAGGTGGCCGAGGCCAGGATGAATGTCGGGGTGGTGCGGTAGCGGGCGGTCACCCGGCGCAGGCGGCGCAGGACGTGGGCGACGTGCGAGCCGAAGATGCCGCGGTACGCGTGCGACTCGTCCACCACCACATAGGCCAGACCGCGCAGGAACCGGGACCAGGCGCCATGGGCCGGGAGGATGCCGTGATGCAGCATGTCGGGGTTGGTGAGCACCACCCGGGCGTGCTGGCGGACCCAGTCGCGCTCCTCGCGGGAGGTGTCGCCGTCGTAGGTCGCCGGATACACGTTAGGCAGGCCGAGCTCGCGCAGTGAGCGCAGCTGGTCGGCGGCCAGGGCCTTGGTCGGCGCGATGTACAGCACCGTGGCCCTCTGGTCCGTCAGGAGACGGGCGAGCGCGGGCAGCTGATAGGCCAGCGACTTGCCGGAGCCGGTGCCGGTCGCGACCACGGTGTGCGCGCCCTGCCAGGCCGCGGTGGCCGCCTCGGCCTGGTGCCGCCACGGCTCGAATCCGAAGGCCGTGCGCAGTGGCTCGGGCACCCAATCGGGCCAGGGCACGTTGGTCCCGGCGCGGCGGGGGAGCGTTTCGGTGTGGAGCAGCACCTCAGCACTCTAAAACACCTGTTCGAAACATATTTCACGGTACACGCCGGGCGGATATGGGAAAGGGGGTCAAGCGTCGCCTGACGGGGGCGTCGATGGTTAGATGCCCGTGGAGGGCTCGCACAACTTGGCCGCCAGAGGAGGAGGTTCGCATGGAGCTGTCGTTGTCGACGTACGACTCCGGCGACCACAAGGTGCTCGAAGTCGGCGGCGAGGTGGACGTGTACACCGCCCCGCGCCTGCGCGAGAAGCTCGTGGAGCTCGTGGAGCAGGGCGCCCGGCACGTCGTGGTCGACCTGAGCCGGGTGGAGTTCCTCGACTCGACCGGGCTCGGTGTGCTGGTGGGGGCGCTGAAGCGGCTGCGCGCCGTGAACGGGACGTTCGGTCTGGTGTGTGCGCACGAGCGGCTGCTCAAGATCTTCCGGATCACGGCCCTCGATCGCGTCTTCCAGCTGTACGACACCGTCGCGGACGCGATCGCCGCGACCTCCGCGGGCAACGACACACCGGCGTAGGTCCATGCCGACAGTTCGTCTCTCCTTCTCGCCTGCCCCGGCGCACGTCCGGACGGCCCGCCTGGTCGGCGTGGCTGTCGCGCGGCGCGCCGGCGTGGCCGAGGAGCTGCTCGAGGAGGTCCGGCTCGCCATCGGTGAGGCCTGCTCGCGGGCGGTCGCGCTGCACCGCTCACACGGCCTCGACGACCTGGTCGACGTCGCGATGGCCGACGGCGACCGGTTCACCGTGCGGGTCGTGGACCGGGCCGCGAACGGCGCCGTTGTCCACAAGACCCCGCAGGACGACGCCGTCGTGCTGCTCTCGGACCCCGCCCTGCCGCTGACCACCCCGCCGGACCTGCTGGCGGAGGAGGCGGTGGCCGCCCGGATGGGATTGGCGCTGCTGGCCGGGCTCGTGGACGACCTCAACGTGTCCGAATTAGGCGAAGGCGTCGGCACCGAGGTGCGTATGTCGTGGCCGCTGGAGCGGTCAAGCGACTAGGTGACGTGAGCGGTGCCGGAGCTTGCGGAGGCGCCGGCGTGAGTGGTCCGGAGCTTGCGGAGGGGCCGCTCACCATGGATTCAGCGCGGGGGCTCGCGGCGGTGCCGGAGCCTGCGGAGGCACCGACGTGAGCAAATCGACAGAATGCGATTTGTGAAAACGCGCAAGTCGGTGTGACCACGGCCACGTCATCCGGCTAGAGTACGGCTCTTGTGTATGACGGGCCTGCTCACTGGGTACCTGCGCCCGTCAGCACGGCTCTCTTTGGAGAGAATCGCCGCCGGCCTGACCGCTCGCGGCGCTGTCATGTGTCGGTACAGGAGGACAACGAATGTCCGGATCACTCTCCGCTGCCGGAGAGATTTCCCTTTCCGGGAGCAATCTGACCTACATCGTCGTCGCGCTCGTCATCGCCCTCGTAGCGCTCGGCTTCGCCGCGGCGCTGGTCAAGGCGGTACTCGCGACCGGGCGGGGCACGCCCAAGATGCAGGAGATCGCCGGGGCGGTGCAGGAGGGCGCGAGCGCGTACCTCGTGCGCCAGTTCAAGACCCTCGGCATCTTCGTCGTCATCGCGGTCGTGCTGCTGTTTCTGCTCCCGGTCAACGACGCCGGTGACAACGAGACCCTGATCAAGATCGGGCGGTCGGCGTTCTTCGTCGTCGGCGCGGTCTTCTCGGCCTTCATCGGTGGCGCCGGCATGGCGCTGGCCACCCGCGCCAACCTGCGCGTCGCGGCGGCGGCCCGGGAGGACGGCGGCCGCGAGAAGGCGATGCAGATCGCGTTCCGCACCGGTGGTGTCGTGGGCTTCCTCACCGTGGGCCTGGGCCTCTTCGGCGCGGCTCTGGTGGTGCTCATCTTCAAGGACCGGGCCCCGATCGTGCTCGAGGGCTTCGGCTTCGGTGCGGCGCTGCTCGCGATGTTCATGCGGGTCGGCGGCGGCATCTTCACCAAGGCCGCCGACGTCGGCGCCGACCTGGTCGGCAAGGTCGAGAAGGGCATCCCCGAGGACGACCCGCGCAACGCGGCGACCATCGCCGACAACGTGGGCGACAACGTGGGTGACTGCGCGGGTATGGCCGCGGACCTCTTCGAGTCCTACGCCGTCACGCTCGTCGCGGCACTGATTCTGGGCCGGGCCGCCTTCGGCGAGCAGGGCCTGGTGTTCCCGCTGATCGTCTCCACCATCGGCGTGTTCGTCGCGATCGTCGGTGTGGCGCTCACCCGCCTGCGCAAGTCCGACCGCAACGGGCTCGTCGCGATCAACCGGGCGTTCTACATCTCCGCCGTCGTCTCGGCCGTCCTGGTCAGCGCGGCCGCACTGTTCTACCTGCCGAGCAAGTGGAGCGGCCTGACCGGCAGCACCTCCGCTCTCGACGCGCTCAAGGCCCCCGCGGCCGGCGCGGACACCCCGCCGTTCGGCCCGCACATCACGGCCATCATCGCCGTCGTCATCGGCATCGTGCTGGCCGCGATCATCCAGGCCCTCACGGGGTACTTCACCGAGACCACCCGCCGCCCCGTCCGCGACATCGGCCGGAGCGCCCTGACCGGCCCCGCCACGGTCGTGCTCGCGGGCGTCAGCGTCGGCTTCGAGTCGGCCGTCTACTCGGCCCTCGTCATCGGCGCGGGCGTCTTCGGCGCCTTCCTGCTCGGTGGCGGCTCGATCACCCTGTCGCTGTTCGCGGTCGCCATGGCCGGCACCGGTCTGCTCACCACCGTGGGCGTCATCGTCGCCATGGACACCTTCGGCCCGATCAGCGACAACGCGCAGGGCATCGCCGAGATGTCCGGCGACATCGACGAGGCCGGGGCCCGCACCCTGACCGAGCTCGACGCCGTCGGCAACACCACCAAGGCGATCACCAAGGGCATCGCGATCGCCACGGCCGTCCTGGCCGCGACGGCGCTGTTCGGCTCCTACACCGACACGATGAAGACGGCCCTGGCCGACGCCGGCGAGAAGGCCGACGACGCCGCCACCGCGATCCTGCTCAACGTGGCCAACCCGGGCAACCTGGTCGGCCTGCTGATCGGCGCGGCGGTCGTGTTCCTGTTCTCCGGCCTCGCCATCAACGCCGTGGCCCGCTCCGCGGGTTCGGTGGTGTTCGAGGTCCGGCGGCAGTTCCGCGAGTTCCCGGGCATCATGGACTACACGCAGCGGCCGGAGTACGGCAAGGTCGTCGACATCTGCACCCGGGACGCCCAGCGCGAGCTGATCACCCCGGGTCTGCTCGCGGTGATGGCGCCCATCGCCGTCGGCTTCGGCCTCGGTGTCGGCCCGCTGGCCGCCTACCTGGCCGGCGCGATCGGCACGGGCACGCTCATGGCGGTCTTCCTGTCCAACTCCGGCGGCGCGTGGGACAACGCGAAGAAGCTGGTCGAGGACGGCGTGCACGGCGGCAAGGGCTCGCCCGCGCACGAGGCCACGATCATCGGCGACACGGTCGGCGACCCGTTCAAGGACACCGCCGGCCCGGCCATCAACCCGCTCATCAAGGTGATGAACCTGGTCGCCCTGCTGATCGCCCCCGGCGTGGTCACCCTGACCGTCGGTGGCGGCAACCAGGCCGCCCGCTACACCATCGCGATCGTCGCGGTGCTCGTCATCGCGGGTGCGGTGCTGCTGAGCAAGCGCAAGTCGGTAGCTGTCGACGCCGGTGACGGCAACGGTGCGGCCTCCACCGAGGCGGCACCCGAGAAGGTCACCGCCTGACTGGGCTAGTTCGATTTGCCGCAAAAGCGGTTGAACACGACGCTCCGGCCGTCCCTCGGCCGGAGCGTTGTGTTTTCTCGAACAGACGATCGGATCTACGCTGCATTCATGCGCGCCGTTCGCCTCCTCGCCGCCACGCTCCTTGCCCTCGGTGTGGCGGCGTGCGGCCCGGACGGCGTGGAGCCCAAGACGTGGGCCAAGCAGGTCTGCACCGCGCTGACGCCGTGGCGGGCCGAGATCGCCGACCTCACCAGCCGGGCCCAGCAGCAGCTGGGTGCGGCCACGACGCCGGCCCAGTCGAAGACCAACATCGTGGACCTGCTGGCCGGGGCCGAGGCGTCGAGCGAGAAGGCGCGGGCCGGGGTGAGCGGGGCCGGGGTGCCCGCGGTGGACGACGGCCCGAAGGTGGCCGAGCAGTTCACCGCGTCGCTGACCAAGGCCCGCGACGCCTACGGCAACGCCAAGCGGACAGTCTCCGGCCTGGCGACCGACAAGACCTTCTACGCCGAGGTCAAGAAGGCGTTCACGACGCTCAACACCGAGTATGGCCGCAGCGCCATCGACCCGGCCCACGTCGGCCCGGAGGACCTGCAGAAGGCGTTCGACGAGGTGCCCGAGTGCCGGTGACCCCGACCGTCCGCGCCCGGCAGCTGTCGCTGTTCGGGGTCGAGGCGCGCCCGCCGGCGCCGCTCGACCTGGAGGGGCTGCTGGCCGCGGCCGGGCAGGTGGGGCGGATGGGCGGCACCGGGCGGGTCTCGATCGTCGTGGACGACGCCTGGCGCTGCCAGGTGCTGCGGGCCGAGCTGGAGGTGCGCGGGCTGACGGTGACGTGCGAGCCGACCGGGGAGGACGGCCGGTGGCAGCTGCGGACCTCGTACTCCGCGCTCCTCGCCCCCCTCGCGGCCGCCTGGCTCGACGACAGCGGAGGGAAGGTGTCACCGCGCACGCTGGCGCTCGACGGGCGCCGGCTGCGGCTGTGGGTGGCCGCCGCGGGCAGCTACGAGGGCCCGCGCTCCTATCTTCTGCGGCTCGCCCCGCGCCCGGTGACGCCGCCGGAGATCATGGAGATCGACCAGATCGTCTTCGAGCCGCTGGAGCTGGACGAAGCGCCGGTAACCGTGCCGAACCCGCCGCGCACGCCGGAGCGCCCGAACGTCCGGCAGCGCAAGAGCGAGAGCAAAATCACAGCCTTCGATCCCGGGCCGGACGAGTACGCCGACGTCGAGGAGGTCTTCGACGCGGGCGAGTGGGTGGACGAGCTGCCCACCGTCGAGCTGGACCCGGTCACGCCCGAGGTGGAGCCCCAGGTGGCGGAGGTCGAGCCGGTCGCCCTCGATCGCCAGGTGGCCGACAACTGGATCGCCGTCGGGGACGCACTCGTTGCCGTCGGGCTGCCGGCGGTGCTCGTCGGGGCCGACTCCGGCGACCCGGCGTACCGCATCGTGGGACCGCGGCGCATCAGCCGCCTCGCGGAGCTCGTCGGGGAGGCGCCGGCCCTGGCGCCCGCCGGCGTCTGGCCGGCATAGGGCCAGGTCACCCGTAGTAGGGTGCCGAAGCCGCTCTGTAGATGTGATTTGGGGCCGCCGGGGCCGACAAAACCGTACAAACACGGCACCAAGCGCGACACGTTGGCAAGATCGGGCTGGTAGCGGTTGTGTATAGGTGTACCGTGGCGCCGATCGGCGTGTCGTGAGCCGACCGCCGGGATGCCCCATTGCGCAACTCGGCGCGAAGGTGAGCGTTACGTTTGACGTCTGTCCGTCCGCACCGGGGAGAACTGTGGCGAACTCCGCCAACACAAAGCGGCTGGTGATCGTGGAGTCGCCGGCCAAGGCCAAGACGATTTCGGGCTACCTGGGCCCGAACTACCTCGTCGAGGCCAGTTTCGGCCATGTCCGCGACCTGCCCGTGGGCAAGAAGGACATGCCCGAGGCGCTCAAGAGCAAGCCCTGGGCGTATCTCGGCGTCGACATCGAGAATGACTTCACCCCGGTCTATATCATCTCGGCCGACCGCCGTAAGCAGATCTCCCGGCTGAAGGACCTGCTGAAGCAGGCCAGCGAGGTCTTCCTGGCCACAGATGAGGACCGCGAGGGCGAGGCCATCGCCTGGCACCTGCTGGAGACGCTGAAGCCCAAGGTGCCGGTCAAGCGGATGGTCTTCCACGAGATCACCCGGCCCGCCATCCAGGCCGCCGTCGCCAACCCGCGCGAGATCAACCGCTCGCTCGTCGACGCCCAGGAGGCCCGCCGCATCCTGGACCGCCTCTACGGCTACGACGTGTCCACCGTGCTGTGGAAGAAGGTCCAGCGGGGCCTCTCGGCCGGGCGCGTGCAGTCGGTCGCGACCCGGATCGTGGTCGAGCGGGAGCGGCAGCGGATGAAGTTCCGCTCGGCCGACTACTGGGACATCATCGCCCGGCTGCTGCCGGAGAACGACACGCGCACGTTCAACGCGACGCTCATCGCGCTCGACGGCGACCGCGTGGCCACCGGCCGCGACTTCGACCCGGAGACCGGCAAGGTCAAGCCCGGTGCCGGCGTCATCCACCTCGACGAGAACGGTGCCCGAGGGCTGGCCGCCCGCCTGGAGGGGCAGCGCTTCACGGTCACCCGGGTCGAGGAGAAGCCGTACCGCCGCAAGCCCTATCCGCCGTTCATCACCTCGACGCTGCAGCAGGAGGCGGCCCGCAAGCTGCGGGTGTCCTCGGCACAGACCATGCGCATCGCGCAGCGGCTGTACGAGAACGGCTACATCACCTACATGCGTACCGACTCGGTGAACCTGTCCGAGGCGGCGATCGCGGCGGCACGCCAGCAGATCTCCGATCTTTATGGGCCGGCGGCGGTACCGTCGCAGCCCCGCCGGTACACCGGAAAGGTCAAGAACGCTCAGGAAGCGCACGAGGCCATCCGTCCCGCGGGCGACAGTTTCCGCACGCCGGGCGACGTCGCCAAGGAGCTCAGCGCCGACGAGCTGCGCCTCTACGAGCTGATCTGGCAGCGCACGATCGCCTCGCAGATGAACGACGCGGTCGGCAACTCGACATCGGTGCGGATCAACGCGGTCACCCCGGCCCAGGAGTCGGTCGACTTCGGCGCGACCGGCAAGACGATCACCGACCCCGGCTTCCTGCGGGCCTACGTCGAGTCCTCCGACGACGAGAACGCCGAGGCCGACGACGCCGAGCGCCGCCTGCCGGTGCTCGTCAAGGGCCAGCCGCTCACCGAGAAGGGGCTCACCGCGACCGGGCACACCACCCAGCCGCCGTCCCGCTACACCGAGGCTTCACTGGTCAAGGCCATGGAGGAGCTCGGCATCGGCCGCCCGTCGACCTACGCGTCGATCATGGAGACGATTAACAACCGCGGCTACGTCTTCAAGCGCGGCCAGGCCCTGATCCCCTCGTTCCTCGCGTTCGCCGTGATCGGCCTGCTCGAGCAGCACTTCCCGCGGCTCGTCGACTACGACTTCACGGCCTCGATGGAGAATGTGCTCGACGAGATCGCCAACGGCGACGAGACGGCCGTCAACTTCCTGAACCCGTTCTACTTCGGCAGCGACACCGGCGACGAGGGCTCGGTGGCCCGCCAGGGCGGCCTGCAGCGGATGGTGACCGAGCGGCTCGGCGAGATCGACGCGCGCGGCATCAACTCGATCCCGCTGTTCCGCGACGAGGCCGGCCGCGACATCGTGGTGCGGGTCGGCCGCTACGGGCCCTACCTGCAGCGCACGCTCCCGAACCCGCCCGAGGGCGAGGAGGGCGACCGCGCGCCGGTGCCCGACGGCATCGCGCCGGACGAGCTCACCCCGGAGAAGGTCGCCGAGCTGTTCGTCGGCGGCCAGGGCAACGAGCGCAAGCTGGGCGAGCACCCCGAGACCGGCGACCTGATCGTGGTCAAGGCCGGCCGCTACGGGCCCTACGTCATCAGCGGCGAGAAGACCTCGTCGCTGCTGTCGACGCAGAGCCCGGAGGAGCTGACCCTGGAGCAGGCGCTGCAGCTGCTCAAGCTGCCCCGGGTCGTCGGCAAGGACCCCGAGGGCAACGAGATCCTGGCCTCGCCGGGGCGCTACGGGCCGTACATCAAGCGCGGCACCGACACCCGGTCGCTGGAGAACGAGGACCAGCTCTTCACGCTCACGCTGGAGGAGGCCCTGGCGCTGCTGGCCGCGCCCAAGGCTCGCGGGCGGGCGGCGGCCAAGCCGCCGCTGCGCGAGATGGGCGCCGACCCGGCCACCCAGAAGCCGCTTGTCATCAAGGACGGGCGATTCGGCCCGTACGTGACCGACGGCGAGTTCAACGCCTCCCTGCGCCGCACGCAGACGGTCGACGAGCTCAGCCTGGAGGAGGCGAGCGAGATGCTCGCCGAGAAGCGCGCGAAGGGCCCGGCCCCGAAGAAGGCGCGCCCGGCGGCGAAGAAGGCCGCGCCCGAGAAGAAGGCCACGGCCGCGAAGAAGACCACGACGGCGGCCAAGAAGACGACCGCCGCGAAGAAAGCCACGCCGGCGAAGAAGGCGGCTCCGAAGAAGGCCACCTCCTCGCGGAAGAAGACCGAGGACTAGCCGAGGACCCGGTCCGTGTAGACGTTCGCGAATACACGGTTCGGGTCCAGCTTGTCGCGCATCGCGGTGAAGTCGGCGAAGCGCGGGTAGGCCTGCGCGTAGGACTCGGCGGTGCGGAAGTTCATCTTGCCCCAGTGCGGGCGCCCGCCGAGCGGAGTGGTGAGCTCCTCGAAGCGGCGGAAGTACTCCTCGTAGGGCGCGCCCTTGTACTGGTGAATGGCGATGTATGCGTTGTCGCGCCCGTAGCCGTGCGACAGCCAGATGTCGTCGGCCGCCGTGAACCGCACCTCGACCGGAAACTGGATCTTGTACGGCAGCCCGTCCACGATCCGCCGCAGCCCGTCGAACGCCTCCCGCAGCGCGGCTCGAGGCAGCCCGTACTCCATCTCGACGAACCGGACCCGGCGGGGCGTGCAGAAGACCTCGTGCGACGCCGCCGTGTAGGTGCGGGCCGAGAGCGCGCCGGCGGAGATGCGGCTGATCGGCGGCACGGACGCGGGCAGCACGCGACCGAGGCGGCAGGCGGCCCCGAAGACCGAGTTGGAGAGGAAGTCGTCGTCGAGCCAGCGTCGCCAGCCCGGCAGCGGCCGGTCGGCATCGGCGACGACGTTGTTGCGCTTGAGCTGGACGCGGTCGGTGTAGGGGAACCAGTAGAACTCGAAATGGTCGTTCGAGGCGATGTGCTCGTCGAGGCCCGACCAGACGTCGTCGAGCGTGCCCGGGCGCTCGTCGGCGCGCAGCGTGAACGCCGGCGCGCAGCGCAGCGTCACGGTGCTGAGCACGCCGAGGGCGCCGATGTTGACCCGGGCCGCGGCGAAGAGGTCCGGGTTATGCGTCGCCGAGCAGGCGAGCTCCTGGCCGTCGGCGGTGACAAGGGTCAGCGCCTCGATGAACGTCGACAGGCAGCCGTACTTCGCCCCGGTGCCGTGCGTGCCCGTCGACAGCGCGCCGGAGATGGTCTGCGCGTCGATGTCGCCCAGGTTGGGCATGGCGAGCCCGGCCGCCGCGAGGGTGGTGTTGAGGGCGGAAAGCTTCATGCCGGCCTGGACGGTGACGAGATTCCCGTCCACCCGCACGAGGGACGCCATCCGGTCGAGTTCGACCCGGACGCCGTCCGTCACGGCCGCGGCGGTGAAGCTGTGACCGCTGCCGACGGCCTTCACCCGCAGCCCTTCCGAAGCCGCCGCGCGGACGAGTTCGCCCAGCTCAGCGGCGTTGGCCGGGCGAGCGACGCGGGTGGGGTTGGCGGTCTGGTTGCCGGCCCAGTTGGCCCACGGAGAAGTCACGAAATCTGAGTACCCTTCATGTATGCCCCCCGTCAATCACAAGGGTGAAATGCCCTATCCGTCGATCGTGCCCGGTCGTTGACGTGAGTAGGTTTCAAAGGCGGGCAACTGGCCTATCGGCCAGGCCCGACGAGGTAGAGGGGGAAGACCGGGTGGCGACGCAGACAGTGAACCCTTTTCAACGTGGCGAGGGCGAGACCACCCGGCATCGGCTGGCGGAGCGGACCGATCCGGCGCGAGGCCAGGTTGAAAAGGGCTCGTCGGCCGGTGCCGGGACGAAGCCGCTGCGCCGAGTGCCGGTGCAGGGGCGCAGCGTGGCGCGGGTCGGGCGGATGCTCGACGCCTGCGCCGAGCTCGTCGACGAGGTGGGCTACGACGGCCTCACCACGACGCTGCTGGCCGAGCGGGCGGGCGTGGCAATCGGCTCCGTCTACCAGTTCTTCCCGGACAAGCGGGCCATCGTGCAGGCCCTGACCCTGCGCAGCCTGGAGGGCTACCTGGAGCGCCTCGGTGCCCGGCTGGCCGACGAGGGCATCGCGCACTGGTGGGACGCGGTGGACGCGGCCATCGACGAGTACATCGACATGCACCGCACGGTGCCGGGCTTCCGCACGCTGCACTTCGGCGACGTCGTGGACATTCACCTGCTCGACGACGAGCGGGACAACAACGACGTGATCGTCTCGCAGCTGTCCGGCCTGCTCATCGAGCGCTTCGGCATCCTCGACGCGCAGCGGCTGCAGTTCGTGCTGGCGATCGCCGTCGAGGCGGCGGACGCCCTGATCAAGCTGGCCTTCCGCAAGTCCACCGACGGCGACCCCGTCGTGCTGGGCGAGGCCAAGGCGCTCATCAAGGAATACCTGCACCACAGGCTCTGATGCTGCCCCGGTGGGCGAGGCGGGCTGTTGAGAATCCCACAACAACTGTCCGCTTTGCCCACTGCGACGCATACTCGTGATCGACCGGTACCCCACTTTCGAGGACTGGATCGAGCATGAAAGTCGGCATCATCGGTGCCGGGCGAGTTGGTGCCGTGCTGGGCGCCGCTCTGGCCCGGTCGGGTCACACGCTCGTGGCCGCCGTCGCGGTCTCGGCCGCCTCCAAGGCGCGCGCCGCCGCTCTGCTCCCCGAGGCCCGCGTGCTGCCGGCCGATCACGTGGCCGCCGCCGCCGACCTGCTCATCCTGGCCGTGCCCGACGACGCGCTGGGCGGTCTGGTGGCCGGTCTGGCCGATCTCGGGGCGATACGTCCGGGCCAGATCGTCGCCCACACCTCGGGCGCGCACGGGCTGGCCGTCCTGGCGCCCGTCGCCGCGGCCGGCGCGTTCCCGCTCGCGCTGCACCCGGCGATGACCTTCACCGGCACCGCGGCCGACCTCGACCGGCTCGCGGCCGGCATCTCCTTCGGCGTCACCGCCCCCGACGAGCTGCGCCCCTTCGCCGCGAGGCTGGTCAGCGACCTCGGCGGGGTCGTGGAATGGGTCGAGGAGCAGAAGCGGCCGCTGTACCACGCCGCGCTCGCCCACGGCGCGAACCACCTCGCCACCCTGGTCGCCGAGGCGATGGACCGGCTGCGCGACGCCGGCGTGCACCAGCCCGAGCGCGTGCTCGCCCCGCTGCTGGGTGCGGCCCTGGACAACACGCTGCGGATGGGCGACGCCGCGATCACCGGGCCGGTCTCGCGCGGGGACGCCGGGACGGTCCGCAAACACCTGCAGGCGCTCGACGCCGTCGCGCCGGGCTCGGTACCCCCCTATCTCGCCCTGGCCCGCCGGACCGCCGACCGCGTGATCGCCGCGGGTCGCCTGCGCCCGCAGGACGCCGCCCCTCTGCTCGACGTGCTGAGCGCCTCCGAGAAAGAGCCAGTCACATGAGAGTCGTTTCGGACCGCGCGGACCTGCGCTCGGCATCGCTGCCCGGCGACGTGGCGGTGGTCATGACCATGGGCGCCCTGCACGAGGGGCACGCCGCGCTCCTGCGCCGGGCCCGCGCCGAGGCCAAGTCGGTGCTGATGACGCTCTTCGTCAACCCGCTGCAGTTCGGGCCCAACGAGGACTTCGACCGATACCCGCGGACCATGGAGGCCGACCTCGAGCTGGCCCGGGCCGAGGGCGTGGACCTGGTCTTCGCGCCGACCCGCGAGGTGATGTACCCGCAGGGCGAGCCCTCGGTGCGGGTCGAGCCCGGGCCGCTGGGCACGGTGCTGGAAGGCGCCAGCCGGCCCGGCTTCTTCCACGGGGTGCTCACCGTGGTCAACAAGCTCCTCCAGCTCACCCGGCCCGACTACGCGTACTTCGGCGAGAAGGACTACCAGCAGCTCACGCTCATCCGGGCGATGGTGCGCGACTTCGACCTGCCGATCGACGTGCGCGGGGTGCCGACCGTGCGCGAGGCGGACGGGCTGGCGCTGTCGAGCCGCAACCGGTACCTCTCCCCGCCGGAGCGGCAGTCGGCCCTGGTCCTCAGCCGGGCACTGCGGGCCACCGCGGCCACCGGCTCGATCGAGGCCGGCCTGGCCGAGTTCGCCGCGGTGCCCGAGGTGAAGCTCGACTATCTCGTCCTGACCGACCCGATGCTCGGCCCGGCGCCCGACCACGGCCCGGCCCGCGCACTGACCGCCGCCCGCGTGGGCAGCACTCGCCTGATCGACAACGTTGGAGTGGAACTGCCGTGATCCGCACCATGCTCAAATCGAAGATCCACCGGGCCACTGTCACCCAGGCCGACCTGCACTATGTCGGATCCGTGACAATCGACGAGGACCTGATGGAGGCCGCGGATCTGCTGTCCGGCGAGCAGGTGGCGATCGTGGACGTCACGAACGGGGCGCGGCTGGAGACGTACGTCATCGCCGGCCCGCGCGGCACCGGCGTGATCGGCATCAACGGCGCCGCCGCCCATCTCGTGCACCCCGGCGATCTGGTCATTGTGATTTCGTACGCTCAGATGGACGACGCTGCCGTGCGACCCAGGCTGTGGAGGCGTCATCGGCCGGCGCCGGCTTCCGCCCGCACCTACCAACCGCGCATCGTGCACGTCGATGCCGACAACCGGGTGCTCGAGGTCGGCGGCGACCCCGCGGACGCCGTGCCCGGAATGGTGGGTTCTCCCGTCCGCGGCGACCTCGTCCGCTCTTAACCGGGCTTAGCAGCGTTTATCGGCTTGTTGCCAACCACGTCTATGGTTGGGCAGACTGCCGTGGCATCGAGCCGGGCCCGGGGGAGGACAGACGACGATGGGGCGCAAGCTGATCGCGGCGCTGGTGCCGGTAATGGCCCTGGCCGTCCTGGCGGGCTGCGGTACGCCCGCCGGCACCGACAAGGACATCACCGACGACTGGGCGATGCTCGCGGCGCCGAAGATCCCGCCGCCCCCGGTCGGGGGGTGCTACTCGACGACCGTCGACTACTTCGCCACCGACTCCACCACGCTGTACTCCTTCAAGGCGGTCGACTCCTGCTCGACCTCCCACGCCAGCGAGACGTTCTACGTGGGCGACCTCACGGGCGCGGCGGCGAGCGGCAGCACCCCGCCGAAGGGTGCCGCCCTCAAGGACGGCTGGGCCAAGTGCAACAGCGAGGCCGAGAAGTTCCTCGGCGGCGACTACCACGACGGCCGCCTCGAGCTGCTCGTCATCGTCCCGTCCTCGACCCAGTGGGGCGCCGGCGCCCGCTACCTGCGCTGCGACCTGGCCGAGGTGGTGAGCGACGGCGACAAGCCGGTCAGCCGCTCGGGCAGCCTGAAGGGCACGCTGAGCGGCGACAAGTCGCTGGCCCTGGGCTGCGCCATGGAGGTCTACGACACCGACGGCAAGACCTGGCTTGACTACACGCCGACGAGCTGCACGGCGACGCACAACATGGAGTACGTCGGCACCTACAGCTCGACCGACCGCCCGTTCCCGACCAACTCGGACGAGCGCAAGACCGCGATGCGCCCCGGCTGTGAGGCGCTCGGCGCGAAGTACCTCGGCATGACCGCCTCCCAGCTGACCCAGCACCAGCAGGTCGGCATCGGCTTCTGGATGGTCGACGAGGAGAACTGGAACCGCGGCAACCGCACGGCCCGCTGCTACGCGATGCTCTTCGACAAGAAGACGGTCACGAAGTCCATCAAGAACATCGGCTCCGGCGCCATCTGACGCGCCTCCGCTTCCCGCTTCTGCGCCCCGGGCCGGCCTGCGCTGCTGCCCGGGGCGTTTCCTTTGCCGCCGTACGTGCGGGGTGGACAGTTACCGGCGGGTAACGCAGACTGCTTCCTCATGAAGCGGGCTGCGCTCATCGCCGTCATCGTGGTGCTCGTCGGGGGCGGGCTGTACTGGATGTACGAGCGCGGCCAGGGCCGGGACATTCCGGACATCCCCGCGGCCGGTACTCCCACGGCCGGCACCTGCTACAAGGTCGACGCGGACGGGGCGAAGGCGGCGCTGCCCTGGCCCGGCGAGGCGATCGGCTGCGGGGACGCGCACACGGTCGAGCTGTACCACATCGGCCAGGTCCCGAAGGATCTCCTGCACCGCCTCGACGACGCCAAGGGCGAGGACGTGAAGGTCGTGCAGGCCGTGCTGTACGCCCAGGCCCGCCGGGTCTGCGTCGTCGAGGGCCCGGCCTTCCTGGGCGGCGACTGGCACGCCGCCCGCGTCCAGATCGTGGCCGCGTGGATCAAGCCGGCCACCGACGGCTTCTACGGCTGCGGCGTGGCCACGGTGACCGGCCCGGCCGGCGACCGGTTCACCCCGCGCGCCGGCTCGCTCAAGGGGGCGCTGGCCGGAGCCTCCGCCCTGGCCGCCGCCTGCATCGCCGACCTGCAGTACGTGGAGTGCACGTCACCGCACGACGGCGAGTACGCGGGTGTCTACACGATCACTCCGCCCGAGGCCCCGTTCGACGAGGCCGGCGTCAAGTCGGCGGCGACCCGCGGCTGCACCGCGGTGGGCCTGACCTACCTGGGCCTGCCCGCGAACGCCGACCGCGCCGACCTGAGCCCGGCCGCGGTGGGGCCGAAGACGGCGAACGACTGGCTGGGCAGCGACCAGGCGTTCACCTGCTACCTGATGAGCGCGAAGCCTCTGCGGTCCTCGGTGCGCAACCTCGGCACCGCGCCACTACCACTGGCCTGAGCCCGGCCGCCGGCATTTCGACAGCCCGCCACCAGCCGATGAAACGCCCGCGTTACCGCGGGGCGACGGACATCACCATCCGCGTAACCGGGCGGTGATGTTGACTGTAGTGATGACAGCAGGCTTGAACGGGCCGATCGTCCCGCGCCGACTCGCCGGGCCACCGCCCGGGTGGTCGGAGCCGACCGACGTCGTCGTCGTCGGGTCCGGGGTGGCCGGGCTCACCGCCGCGCTGCACCTGCGCGAGGCCGGTCTCCACGTGACGGTGGTGACCAAGGTGAACATCGATGACGGGTCCACGCGATGGGCGCAGGGCGGGATCGCCGCCGTGCTCGACCCGCTCGACACGCCCGAGGCGCACGCGCAGGATACGCTGGTGGCGGGGGTCGGGCTGTGCGACCCGTTCGCGGTGGACGTGCTGGTGCGGGAGGGGCCCACGCGGGTCCGGGAGCTGATCCGGTGGGGGGCCGAGTTCGACCGGAACAACGACGGGTCGCTGATGCTGACCCGCGAGGGCGGCCACCATGCGAACCGGATCATTCACGCCGGTGGGGACGCGACAGGGGCCGAGGTGCAGCGGGCGCTGCACGACGCCGTCCACCGGGACCCCTGGATCCGGCTCATCGAGCACGCGCTCGTGCTCGACCTGCTGACCGACGCGAACGGGCGGGCCTGCGGGGTCACCCTGCACGTGCTCGGGGAAGGGGCCGAGGACGGCGTCGGCGCCGTGCAGGCGCGGGCGGTCGTGCTGGCCACCGGCGGGATGGGGCAGATCTTCGCGGCCACCACCAACCCGATCGTCTCCACCGGCGACGGCGTCGCGCTCGCGCTGCGGGCCGGGGCCCGGGTCACCGATCTGGAGTTCGTGCAGTTCCACCCGACGGCGCTCGCGCTCGGCAACCACGACTCGCAGCAGCCGCTTGTCAGTGAGGCGCTGCGGGGCGAGGGGGCCTACCTGCGCGACGGCGACGGCAACCGCTTCATGGTCGGGCGCCACGAGCTGGCCGAGCTCGCCCCGCGCGATGTGGTCGCCAAGGGCATCTACCGGGTCATGCGCGCCGAAGGCACCGACAACGTCTGGCTCGACGCGCGGCACCTGGGCGGGGAGTTCCTCGAGGGGCGCTTCCCGACGATCGTCGCCTCCTGCCGCGCGGCCGGCGTCGACCCCGTCACCGACCTGATCCCGGTCTCGCCGGCCGCGCACTACGCGTCCGGTGGCGTGCGCACGGACCTGCACGGACGCACCTCGATCCCCGGCCTGTACGCCTGCGGCGAGGTTGCCTGCACCGGCGTCCACGGCGCCAACCGCCTGGCCTCCAACTCGCTGCTGGAGGGCCTCGTCTTCGCCCGCCGGATCGCCGAGGACATCGCCCGCGGGCTGCCCGAGCAGACCGAGCCGGTCCGCGTCGACCTGCCGTCCTGGTCGGCCGACCCGGCGATCCGCCCGCAGCTGCAGGCCGCGATGTCGGCCCACGCCTCCGTCCTGCGCAGCGCCGACTCGCTCGACCAGGCCGCGCAGGCACTCACCAAGCTCTCGCTCGATCGGGCCGCCGCCAACGTGGCCGCGTGGGAGGCGAGCAACCTGCTCACCGTCGCCAGTGCCCTGGTCGCGGCCGCAATGCAGCGGCAGGAGACCCGGGGCTGCCACTGGCGGGAGGACTTTCCCGACGCCAGCGACGTCTACCGGGGGCACTTCCTCGCCGCTCTCGACGACGCCGGCGCGCTCACGGAAACCTGGGAGGACGTGTGAAGCTGCAAACCGAGGCCGAGCTGCGCAAGGTGGGCCTCGATCCGGTGGCCGTGGCCGACATCGTCGAGCGCACCCTGACCGAGGACCTCGGGCCGGACCGGCTCGACGTCACGAGCGTCGCCACCATCCCCGAGGCGCAGCTCGACGACGCTGACATCGTGGCCCGCGCGGACGGGGTCGTGGCGGGGCTCTGGGTCGCCGTCGCGGTGTTCGAGGCGTGCTCCGGCGGTACCACCGCAGAAGTCAAGAAGCGCGACGGCGAACGGGTCGTGCGCGGCGACGTGCTCGCGACGATCCACGGGCCCACCCGGGCGCTGCTGACGGCCGAGCGCTCGGCGTTGAACCTGCTGTGCCGCATGTCCGGGGTCGCCACCCACACCCGCCGCTGGGCGGACCTGCTGGAGGGCACCAAGGCGCTCGTCCTGGACACCCGTAAGACCACGCCGGGGCTGCGGATCCTGGAGAAGTACGCGGTCCGGGCGGGCGGCGGCACCAACAAGCGCATGGGCCTCTACGACGTCGCCATGATCAAGGACAACCACAAGCTGGCCGCGGGCGGCATCACGGCCGCCTACCAGCGGGTGCGGGCCGCATTCCCGGAGGTCCCGGTCCAGGTCGAGGTCACCACCGTCGGCGAGGCCGTCGAGGCGGTCACCGCGGGCGCCACGTTCCTGCTGCTCGACAACATGAAGCCGGACGCGCTCCGCGAGGTCGTCAGCGCGGTCGGCGGCCGGGCCGAGCTCGAGGCCACGGGCAACCTGACCCTCGCGACGGCGGCCGAATACGCGGCGACCGGCGTCGACTACCTCTCCGTCGGCGGCCTCACGCACTCCTCGCCGATCCTGGACATCGCCATGGACCTGCGCCTGCACTAGCGGGGCGGAAAGGCCGTCGTCACGAACTGGTCGATGCGGTTGTACTGCCAGCCGGTGGGCACGATCCGCCGGCACGGCTCCTGGCCACCCACGCAGACAACCGCATCGACCGACGCGACGTCCCCGGGTGGATGGCCCGGCACATTGGACTGCAGCTCGATGAGTTGCCGGTCCCGCAGTTCGATCTGCAGGGGGTACTCCCACAGGTCCCCGTCCATCACCAGCCCGACCCGCTCGGCGCCGGCCGCGCGCACCTGCTCGATCGCGGTGCGGTATCCGGCGGCCTGGTCGGGCATCCGGGCGAAGCGCTGCTGCCACGCGTCGAGCTCGAACACCGAGCCCGGCCCGACGAGCCGGCGGGGCTGGCCGTAGTAGACGGCGACGTACCCGTGCGCGGCCCCGGCCAGCATGACGACGGCCACGAGCGCGGCCAGCGACCGTCTGAGCCACGCCCGGCCGACCCGCACCGCCCGCTCCAGCATGTATCCGGCAAGCGGCGTGGCGAGGCCGAACGCGGGCAGGATGAGGCGGTTGCCCCAGTACTGCCACTTGACGATCGCGGCCGTGGTGAGCAGCGCCCCGAGGACCAGCAGCGCATAGCCCCGGGTCCGGCGCCAGGCCAGGCCGAGCGCGGTGGCCAGCAGGACCAGGGCGGACTGGACCGGGTAGGGGGAGCGGTCCTCGTCGGGCTTCCACCGGTCGCCGGGGAAGATGCTGCGCCACTGGGTGATGCCCGGGTCGTTCGGGTTCACGCCGACCGCGTCGGCCACCCCGACGACTGTGCCGCTGATCGCCTCGTTTATCGCCTCCACCGGGCTGAGCAGCGTCGACGCGCCGAGCCGCAAGCCGTTGACGAGGATCGCCGGCGGGTCGTGGCGGGTGGTGGAGAGGGCCTCGCGATACTCCGGCGGGCCGAACGGCGAGCCGAACGCCTCCTGGACCCGCAGCAGTGACGGCCCGGCCAGCGCGATACAGGCGAGGATGACGGCGCTGGTGCCGTACACGAGCGGCAGGAGGCGTTTTGTCCGGATCTGCTGGACGGCCCAGTAGGCCAGCACGGGCAGCAGGGCCATGACGCCGGTGGACTTCGTCACCATGACGAGGCCCGAGGCGCCGGCCAGGGTCAGCGGGCCGGCCCACCTCGTCGGCCGGTCCCGGGCGTCGAGGGCGACGGTCGCGGCGCAGGCGACCCAGGCGGTGACGATCAGGTCGTTCTGGGTGCTCGTGGACTCCAGCACGATCGCGGGGGCGGTGAGGAACACGGCCGCGGCCAGCCACTGCCCGAGCCGCCCGGCGCCGAGCTGACGGGCGCACCGGGCCACGGCCAGCGCGCCGAGCAGCCCGGCGGCCCACTGCAGCAGGTTGAACGGGCCGTCGCCGCCGGTGAGCAGGCGCAGGTGGAGCAGGAGCAGTTCGGCGCCGGGCACCAGGATGATCTGCTGGGTCTGCACGGTGGCGAAGTTGTCGAGGTTGCCGTTGGCCACCCAGTGCTCGATCTTCGCGAGGTGGTAGCTGTTGGAGTCGAAGTTGTTCGGCGCACTGGCCACGGCGAGCACGAGCTCGCTGACCACGAGCAGCCCGACGACCACCGCAGCGACCGCGACGGCCCGGTCGGCCCGGTTGAGCGATGGCCACCCGCCCGCCAGCCGTTCGCGCAGGCGCGCGGCCGACAGCCCGGGCCGCGAGCGCCAGGCCAGACAGCCGGTACCGAGGGCGCTCAGGAGCCAGAAGAGCGCGAACGGTACCGGCGACACCCAGTTGAACAGCGACAACACCTCGGCGCCGACGACCGCCCCCGCGGCGACGGCGACTGACGCGCGGACGACGGCCAGGGTGCGGTCGGCCTCGGCCCGCGGGCGGAGGGCGACCGCCGCGAACACCAGCGTGGCCACCGGCAGCAGCGCGAGCAGTGCCCGGGCGTTCGGGATCATTGGCACGCGATCGTAATTGAACTGTCGTTGGTTAGGCTTCCGGGGTGCTGCTCTGCATCGACATCGGGAACACCAACACGGTGCTCGCCACGTTCGAGGGCGAGAAGATCGTCCACTCGTGGCGGATCAAGACGGACGCCCGCGACACCGCCGACGAGCTCGGCCTGCTGTACCGGGGTCTGCTGGCCACCGACGCGGTGTCGCTGACGGGGATCGCGGCCTGCTCGACGGTGCCCGCCGCCCTGCGCTCGCTGCGCACGATGCTGCAGCGCTACTACGGCAACGTGCCGACAGTGGTCGTGGAGCCCGGCGTGCGCACCGGCGTCCAGCTGGCCATCGACAACCCCAAAGAGGTCGGCACCGACCGGGTGGCCAACACGCTGGCGGCCTACACGCTCTACGGCGGGCCCTCGATCGTCGTCGACTTCGGCACCTCGACCAACTTCGACGTCGTGTCGGCCCGCGGGGAGTTCCTCGGCGGCGTGCTGGCGCCCGGCATCGAGATCTCGGTCGACGCACTCGCCGCCCGCGCGGCGCAGCTGCGCAAGATCGAGCTGGTCAAGCCGCCCCGGGTGATCGGCAAGAACACGGTGGAGTGCCTGCAGTCCGGCGTCGTCTACGGGTTCGCCGGGCAGGTCGACGGGGTCGTCCGCGGGGTGACCGCGGAGCTCGGCGGGGAGGTCAAGGCCGTCGTCGCGACCGGCGGCCTCGCCCCCATCGTGATCGGAGAGTGTCAGAGTGTCACCCATCACGAGCCGATGCTCACGCTTATCGGCCTCCGCCTGATCTTCGAGCGCAATACCTAGAGCTTCCTCGTCCTGTACGCGTACGTCACGTAAGGCAGCTCGAAGCGCTCCTGCGCGCCGAAGGTCCGCCCGGCCAGCTCCCGGACCTGCTGCTCCAGTGCCACCCGCGTGTCGGCGTCCGCCACCAGGTAGAAGGAGCGGGAGCGGATCAGCTCCACCAGCGAGTCGATGGTGTGCGGCGTGCTCCAGGAGAAGAGCTTCAGTTCGGGGGTACCGAACAGCGGCCCGAACTGTTCAGCCGGCAACGAGCGCTCGTCGATCGCCGCCCGTGCGCGGTTGCCGTCGAAGACCTCGGACAGGGCGGCCACCCACGGCACCGACTCGTCGCGCACGTTCCAGATCGGCACGAAGCAGCCGCCGCGCTCCAGCACCCGGGCGATCTCGGTGTGGGCGGGCTCACCGGCGAACCAGTGATACGCCTGGCCGGCGGTGACCACCTCCTGACTTTCCGCATCGACCGGAATGTCGGTGGCGCTGCCGGCCCGGGCGTCGCCGTCGATCTGGCGGCGCATTTCGTCGTCGGGTTCCACGGCGATGACCCGGTGGCCGAGTTCGCGCAGCTGACGGGTCAGAATGCCGGTGCCGGCACCCAGGTCGACAATGCGCCGCGAGGGCTCTCCGACGGCCCACCGCAGGGCGTCGAGTGGATAGCGCGGCCGGATTCGGTCGTAGAGGTCGGCGGCCGCCCCGAAGGAAGACGCGTGTTTGCTGAAGTCCACGCCGCCAACCGTACGCCGCGGGGCATTCTCGGGCGTCGCGATGTTGGTGATCACACATAGCAATGCGACCGACACGGATCTGTACGGGCGGCATTGCTTCAGGGCTATTTTTGAACTCGCACGTGCAGGTCGCACCGCCGTCCGGACCTCGTGCATCGCGCCCGGATCCGGCCGGTCAGGGGCACCGGCGAATCGGTTGACGTTTGCTTCAGTGAAACGAACCCTTTGGCCTTGGTGCGAGTGACCGGTTTTGGCGTACCGTTGACGCGGCGCGGCCTTACTACGTTATCTTTGCATTCGCACAACGCGGGGCGGACTTCCTCGAAGGGAATACGACAGTGGCCAAGCGGACCATCCATGTGCTGGTCGACGACCTCGACGGCGGAGAAGCCGATGAGACGGTGAAGTTCGCGCTCGACGGCGTGCAGTACGAGATCGACCTGTCCAAGAAGAACGCAACGAAGCTGCGCGATGCGTTCAAGCCCTTCCTGGCCGCCGGCACCAAGGTCGGGCGGGGTGGCGTGGTGGTCGGTGGGCGTGCGGCGAGCGCGCGCGGCCGGGGCGGCGCGGCGGCCGATCGCGAGCAGAACAAGGCGATTCGGGAATGGGCACAGAACAAGGGCATCAAGGTGTCCGACCGTGGTCGCATCAAGCAGGAAATCGTCGACCGTTTTAACGCCGAGGCGGGCCGATAGCGCGCGTTGACCGTTTCGTAGGGGAAGCGGACCGCCCGCGAAGTTTGTTCGGACACGTACGATTCCAGAGACTTCAGACACCCACCGTAGCTGTTCGGTTACGGTGGGTGTGGCGTATCCGGGGCCCAGATTTCGCTCTTGGCGTACGCGACGGGATGCAGGAACAGGCGGCCGGGTGGGACCGTTGAGCGAAACACCGGGTACACGACGTTCCCGGCGGGTAGTCAGCGACGGACCGGGGACGCCGGCGACGGTTCGCGGGGAGCGGCAACGCCGCACACCCCGCAATGAGTCGGCCCTCGGCGATAGAGTGATGGCACGGTCACGTTGGCGTCCGACAGAGCTTCGGCGTGGCGACCCTCTGAAACAGGGTTCCGCGAGAAGCGGCGGCGACGGACACGGCACGTGAGGAGCAGGGATGTTCGAGCGGTTCACCGACCGAGCACGAAGGGTTGTCGTCCTGGCGCAGGAAGAGGCCCGGATGCTCAACCACAACTACATCGGCACCGAGCACATCCTGCTCGGCCTCATCCACGAGGGTGAGGGCGTGGCGGCCAAGGCGCTCGAGAGCCTCGGCATCTCGCTGGAGGGTGTTCGCCAGCAGGTCGAGGAGATCATCGGCCAGGGCCAGCAGGCGCCGAGCGGGCACATCCCGTTCACGCCACGCGCCAAGAAGGTGCTGGAGCTGTCGTTGCGGGAAGCCCTGCAGCTCGGGCACAACTACATCGGCACCGAGCACATCCTCCTCGGCCTGATCCGAGAGGGTGAGGGCGTCGCCGCCCAGGTGCTGGTCAAGCTGGGCGCCGACCTCAACCGGGTCCGCCAGCAGGTCATTCAGCTGCTCTCCGGCTACCAGGGCAAGGAGCCGGCCGCGGCCGGCACCGGCGCCCCCGGCGAGGCGGCCCCGTCCACGAGCCTGGTGCTCGACCAGTTCGGTCGTAACCTCACCCAGGCCGCGCGCGAGGGCAAGCTCGACCCGGTCATCGGCCGGGAGAAGGAAATCGAGCGGGTCATGCAGGTGCTGTCCCGCCGCACCAAGAACAACCCCGTCCTCATCGGCGAGCCCGGCGTCGGCAAGACCGCCGTGGTCGAGGGGTTGTCCCAGCGGATCGTCAAGGGCGAGGTGCCCGAGACCCTCAAGGACAAGCAGCTCTACACCCTCGACCTGGGTGCGCTTGTCGCCGGCTCCCGCTACCGCGGTGACTTCGAGGAGCGCCTGAAGAAGGTGCTCAAGGAGATCCGCACCCGCGGCGACATCATCCTGTTCATCGACGAGATCCACACCCTCGTCGGGGCGGGCGCGGCCGAGGGCGCGATCGACGCGGCGAGCATCCTCAAGCCGATGCTGGCCCGTGGCGAGCTGCAGACGATCGGCGCGACCACGCTCGACGAATACCGCAAGCACCTCGAGAAGGACGCCGCCCTCGAGCGGCGCTTCCAGCCGATCCAGGTGGGTGAGCCGTCCCTGGCCCACACCATCGAGATCCTCAAGGGCCTGCGGGACCGCTACGAGGCGCACCACCGGGTGACGATCACCGACGCCGCCCTGGTGGCCGCGGCGACCCTCGCCGACCGCTACATCTCCGACCGCTACCTGCCGGACAAGGCGATCGACCTGATCGACGAGGCCGGGGCCCGGATGCGCATCCGCCGGATGACCGCACCGCCGGACCTGCGCGACTTCGACGAGCGCATCGCCCAGGTCCGCCGGGACAAGGAGTCCGCGATCGACGCGCAGGACTTCGAGCGGGCCGCGCAGCTGCGCGACAAGGAGAAGCAGCTGCTGGGCCAGAAGGCGCAGCGGGAGAAGGAGTGGAAGGCCGGCGACCTGGACGTCGTGTCCGAGGTCGACGACGAGCAGATCGCCGAGGTCCTGGCCAACTGGACAGGCATCCCGGTCTACAAGCTGACCGAGGAGGAGACGGCCCGCCTGCTCCGCATGGAGGACGAGCTGCACAAGCGCCTCGTCGGCCAGGAGGATGCGGTCCGCGCGGTCTCCAAGGCGATCCGGCGCACCCGGGCCGGCCTGAAGGACCCGAAGCGCCCGTCCGGCTCGTTCATCTTCGCCGGCCCGTCCGGCGTCGGGAAGACGGAGCTGTCCAAGGCGCTCGCCGAGTTCCTCTTCGGCTCCGAGGACGCGCTCATCCAGCTCGACATGTCCGAGTTCCACGACCGTTACACGGTGTCGCGCCTCGTCGGTGCG
This sequence comes from Dactylosporangium vinaceum, assembly GCF_019904175.1. Classification (GTDB taxonomy): domain Bacteria; phylum Actinomycetota; class Actinomycetes; order Mycobacteriales; family Micromonosporaceae; genus Dactylosporangium; species Dactylosporangium vinaceum. The sequence goes on from NZ_CP061913.1 coordinate 258,980, forward strand.
CCTCCCGGATACGTGGGCTACGACGAGGGCGGCCAGCTGACCGAGAAGGTCCGCCGGCGTCCGTTCTCGGTGGTGCTGTTCGACGAGATCGAGAAGGCCCACCCGGACGTGTTCAACACCCTCCTGCAGATCCTGGAGGACGGCCGGCTCACCGACGGTCAGGGCCGCATCGTGGACTTCAAGAACACGGTGATCATCCTGACCACCAACCTGGGCACCCGTGACGTGGCCAAGGCCGTGTCCCTGGGCTTCCAGGCGTCGGAGGACAACGAGTCGAACTACGAGCGGATGAAGCAGAAGGTCAACGACGAGCTGAAGCAGCACTTCCGTCCGGAGTTCCTCAACCGTATCGACGACACGATCGTCTTCCACCAGCTCATGCAGGACCAGATCCTCGGCATCGTCGACCTGATGATCGCCCGGATCGAGACCCAGCTGCGCAACAAGGACATGGGTCTGGAGCTGACGGACAACGCCAAGAAGTTCCTGGCCAACAAGGGCTACGACCCGGTGCTGGGCGCGCGGCCGCTGCGCCGCACGATCCAGCGCGAGATCGAGGACGCCCTGTCCGAGCGCATCCTGTTCAACGAGCTGCGCCCGGGCCAGATCGTGGTCATCGACTGCGAGGGTGACCCGGCCCAGTTCGAGAAGGCCAAGCTGGTCTTCAGCGGTGCCGAGCAGCCGGACGCGGTTCCGGACGCGGTCCCGGCCGAGCTGGCCGGCGGCGCTTCTTCGGACGACGCCTCGGCCTGACCGGAGCGTTTGAGCGGTTTCCAGGGGCCGCGTGACGGGTTTCCGTCACGCGGCCCCTGCCTTTTTGTCAGTTTTGAGAGTCGTACTCGGGACTCGGCATGCTTCACGCCCGTCCGCGCCGGGTATGTTGCGCGGCGTGAGCAAGGGGCGGGTTCCGTTCGGGTCCGGACGACTTAGGCGGCGGGCGGCCGCCCGGCCCATCGCGCGGCCCGGGCTGCTGGCCCGGCTGGACGCGGCCCCGGGGATCGTGGTGCTGGCCGGCGGGGCCGGAGCCGGCAAGAGCACCCTGCTGGACGCCTGGAGCGGCGCCACGGCCGACGACGTCACCGCCGCGGACGTTGACGACATCCTCCGCCGTCACCACGGGCAGAAGCTGGTGCTCGCCACCGTGGAAGACCTCGCCATCCCGGGCAGCGTGCAGGTCCGCGCGGATGAGCTCGCGTTCGCCGAGGACGAGACCTACCAGGTGCTGGCGGCCGCCTTCGCCGACGCGGAGGCGGCCGATGTCCTCGCGCCGGATCTGCACCTGCTGACGAACGGGTGGCCGGGCCTCGTCGCGCTGACCGCCGTCTGGCTGGCCCAGCATCCGGCGCACGAGCGGCGCGCGCGGCTGCTGACGCTGGCGCGCTGCGAGGCGGAGCTCGCCGACTATCTGGTGCCGGCCGTGGTCGCCGGCCTGTCCGGCGCCGAGCGCGAACTGGTGCGGCGGCTGGCGCATCTGCCGGGAATCGACGCGCGCCTGGCGGATCGGCTCGACATCACCGAGGACCTGCGGGCGATTCCACCTTTTGTGCAGCAACTGTTGCGGCGGCCCGGCTGGTTCGTTGTTCCAGAGGGATGGAAGGCGGCGCTCAGGGCAGAGTTGCCCTTGAGCGCCGCCGAATACTCCCGATTACATGACGCGTACTTCGCCTAGCCGGACGCCGCACCGGCCGCAGTCCGCCCGGCCGGACGCGGCACTGGTTTTCAGCCGGCCGGCAGGTAGTCCACGAGCAGGGCTGGGGTCAGGCCGGCGGCCGAGATGGCCTGGAGCGCCGCGATGAAGTCGTCGACGAAACGGTCCCGGAAGTGCATGAGGATGATGTCGCCCTTCTGTACCGTCTTGCCCTCCTGGTAGCGGACGATCCCCTTGTCGACCGTCTCCTTCCAGAAGAACCCCGCCTGCAGCCCGCAGTCGTGCGCGACCTTCAGCGTCGTCGCGTCCTTGTCGCCGAACGGCGGGCGGAACAGCTTCGGGCGCTCGCCGTACATGGTCTTGAGCTGGTCGGCCGAGCCGCAGATCTCGTGCTTCTGGAAGTCGTACGACTTGCCTTTGAGGCTCGGGTGCGTCAGCGTGTGCGCCTCGATGTCGGCGCCCGCGTCGCGCAGCTGCTTGAAGTAGCCGGGGTTGTCCTTGATGGCGTTGATGGTCAGGAACAGCGTGACCTTCACACCCGACTCGCGCAGCAGCTCCAGGGCCTCCGGGCGCTTGACCCAGCCGTCGTCGATGGTCAGGAACGCCACCGGCTGCTCGGTCGGGATGCGCGAGAAGTACGGCGCGCCCGCCCCCTCCGGCAGGCCGATCTTCACCGGCGCCGGCGGCGGCCCGAACTTCGGCAGCCGCGCGGTGTAGGCGTTCCCGGCCGGCGGCGGGGCCGTCGTGGCGGTCGCGGTCGCGCTGGGCTGGCCCGCATTCGTCGCGGTCACCACGGGCGTGGCGGTCCCGGCGTCGGCGGGGTCATCGTCCCCGGGGGCGTCCGATCCACCCGTGCCGGCCGAGGCCGACGGGGCAGCGGCGCCGTTGAACTGGGCGTGGCCGGGTCCGGCCTTGTCGTCGCAGGCGGCAACCGCGACGGCGAGCACGGTGACCGCGCCGATCATCGCGGCGAGGCGACGGACGGTAGAAAGCACGAAGCTGAGACTAGCGTCGGAATTCCCTTGAAGTACCACCCCTTTGGGGCATCCGCTCCGGTGAATAACGACACCCGGACGGCCTGCAACCTAACCCCGCAGCCTGTACGTCTCCTCCGGAGTCGTCTTCAGCGGTGCCGCCGGCCCGCGCGTCGGAATTCCGACCCGGCGCACCGCGCGCCGGAACCCGGCCGGTGCCTTCGCTCTGCGCCTCAGCCGGGCAGCGTGTAGGTGTCGTGTCGCTGGTTCACCAGGCCGTCGGTGAGCAGGCCGGCGAGGGCGCGGCGGCGCTGGTCCGCGTCGGGCCAGACCGCGTCCAGGCGCTCGGCGGGCACCGGGTCGTCGCTCGCCCGCAGGACGGCCATGAGGAGTCCGCGGACGTAGCGATCGGTGCCGTGGTACTGCTGCGTGCGCTTGGCCGAGTCGGACGGCGGGAAGCCGGCCCGGCGCCAGGCGCAGACGTCGGCGAGCGGGCACTCCGGGCAGCGCGGGGCGCGGGAGGTGCAGATGAGCGCGCCGAGCTCCATGAAAGCGATCGACGCCCGGGCCGCCTCCTCGTGGTCCTCCGGGAGCAGGACCTCGACCGCGCGCAGGTCGGCCGGGGTGGTGTTGGCGCCGCCGTCCGCGGTGCCGGCGACGGAGCGGGCCACGACCCGGCGCACGTTGGTGTCGACGACCGGGTGGCGCTGGCGGAACGCGAACGCGGCGACCGCCCGAGCCGTGTAGATGCCGATGCCGGGCAGGGCGAGCAGCGCCTCGACGTCATCGGGCACCACCCCGTCGTGGCGCTCCACGATCGCCGCCGCGCACGCGTGCAGCCGCAGGGCCCGGCGCGGATAGCCGAGCCGGTCCCAGGCCCGGATGGCCTCGCCGGGCGGGTCGGCCGCCAGGTGCGCCGGCGTCGGCCAGCGCTCCATCCACCGCTTCCAGGCCGGCTCGACCCGGGAGACCTGCGTCTGCTGGAGCATGACCTCGGAGACGAGCACGCTCCACGGCGACGCGTCGGGCCGGCGCCAGGGAAGGTCCCGGGCGTTCTCGTCGTACCACCGCATGAGTGTCCGGGCGATGTCCCCGGGCCCGCCGTCCGCGCCGGCCGTCGTGGGCCTTTCACGGGCGGTGTCGTCGGCCGCGCCGGCCCTGGTGGCACCCTTCGCCGCTCGGCGGCGGGTGACGGGCGCGGCCGAGGGGGCGGGCGCGACAGTCTGTGCGTTCTCGTATCTGGCGATACGCAAGGATATAGCCGTGAACGAGTACGCCGTCACGGTCATCGGCCACGACCGCCCGGGCATCATCGCCGACGTCGCCGAGATCCTGGCCCGCCTTGCGCTCAACCTGACCGACTCGACCATGACGCGGCTGCGCGGGCACTTCGCGATGACGCTCGTGTGCGCCGGGCCGCCCACCGCGGCCGAGGTCGAGGCGGCGCTGGAGCCGCTGACCGCCGACCGGACGCTGCTGGTGACGGTGCGCAGCGTGCTCGAGGAGTCCGCCTACGAGGTCACCGGCACGCACCACATCCTCACGGTCCACGGCGCGGACCGGCTCGGGATCGTGGCGACGCTGAGCCGGACGGTGGCCGAGGCGGGCGGCAACATCACGGACCTGACGACCCGGCTCTCCGGCCGCCTGTACGTGATCGTCGCCGAGGTCGACGTCACCGACCCCGAGCGGCTCGACGCGGCACTGCACGCCGCGGCCGAGCGGCTGGGTGTCGAGGTGTCGCTGCGGCCGGCCGACGCGGACCTGCTGTGAGCGATCCGACGGGCTCAATCCGGCCCGTGGTCCGCGCGCCCGCCCCGGTGCTCGGGACCGCGGCGGCGGCCGTGGACCCGTGCGCGCCGGAGGTCCTCCAGCTCGCCGCCGATCTGGTCGCGACGATGAAGGTCTCGCCGGGCTGCGTCGGGCTGGCCGCGCCGCAGGTCGGGGTGGGTGCGCAGGTGTTCGCGGTGGATGTCACAGGGCATCCGAAGGCGAAGACGGTGCACGGGGCGTTCGTGCTGTGCAACGCGCGTGTGGTGGAGGCGTCGCAGTGGCAGAAGGGCCGCGAGGGCTGCATGTCGGTGCCGGATCTCACCGGTGATGTCAAGCGGGCCAACCGGCTCGTCGTGGCCGGGTTTGCTCCGGGCGGTACCCAGGAGATCGAGATTGTGACCGACGCCTTCGAAGCGCGGGCGCTGCAGCATGAGATCGACCACTGCGCCGGGCTGCTGTTTCTCGACCGGGTCGCCGGTGCACACGCGGTGTACGCCCGCAAGGTCTATCTCTGAGTAGTCATTCCGGCGTGCCTTCCCGACCATGCGGCATTCCCCCGATACGGTGAGTGCATCATGAAGCTGACGGTTGGCCCACTGCCCTCCGGCGTCTACTGGCGGCGCCGGGCGATCGTCGGCGGGGTGCTCGTCGCCGCGTCGCTGATGCTGTGGGCGTCCTGCGGGGGCAGCGGGGGCGACGACCAGAAGCGCACTCCGGCGGCGGCCTCGGCCGGCGCCACGACCGCCGCGGCGCCGGACCCGACGATCACCATCCAGGTGCCCACGACCGGCGGCGCGACCGCCAACCCGGCGCCCGTGCAGACCACGACGGCCGCGTCCGCCCCGGCCGGCCCGACGGCGCCGCCCTGTGCCGACGCCGACCTGTCGCTGATCGCCACGCCCGAGCAGGCGGTGCAGTTCCGGGGCGCGCATCTGAAGATGACGCTGAAAATCAAGAACATCACCGACCACGAGTGCACCCGCGACGTCGGCGCCGACGCGCAGGAGCTGTACCTGCAGGTCGGTGCGGTCAAGATCTGGTCCTCGGACCAGTGCGACGCGGTGCACGGCAACAAGCTGCAGGTGATGAAGCCCGGCATCGAGTGGTCGTTCACCGCCACCTGGGCCGGGAAGGCCACGAACACCACGTGCGTCAACGGCGAGACCCCACCGGCCGGGAAGTACGAGCTGATGGGCCGCCTCGGCACCAAGTTCAGCGAGCCGGTCCAGGTCCAGCTCACCTGACGCCGGTCAGAGCCGATTCGCGATTTGTACCTGGTCAGGCGCGAAGGCAGCCAGGGCGGCGAGTTGGCCGTCGGGGCTGCCGTTGAAGTCGCGGAGGCGGGCGGCGACGGCGACGCCGCGGACCTGGCGCTCGCTCACCTTCGCCAGCTCGCGCAGGACGTTCTTGTCGATCCAGCCGGGGTTGCTGCCGGTGCGGTCGAGCCCCTCCAGCAGCCGCACGGCCAGGAAGCGCTCGCCGCCGGCCTCGATCGCGGCCACCTCGCCGACGCGGGACCACGGCAGGACGAGGGTGCGGACCCAGCCCGGGCGCACGGTAAGCGCGAAGTGGTTGGCGCCGACCCGCGGGCGGCGCAGGACGCCGAGGACGACAGGGACCGCGCCGACGGCGGCCAGGCCGGCCGTCCACATCGGAAGGTCGGCGAGCGGGTTGTGGGCGCCGGAGCTCTGCGTCTCCGGCTCGTCGCCGAAGAGGGCCCGGACGAGCAGGACGGCGAGGGTGGCCGACACGAGGTACCACGCCAGCGTTCCAAGCGCCCGGGACGGAAAGCTCCGCCGCCATTCGATCCGCTCAGGACCGGCCATACCTTCGCTTTCTCAGATCAACCGCTGTCCATCGACGGACGGCATCCGCCCACTCTACGGGCTGGGTCGATACCGCACCAGCACCTGGTACGGGGGCATCCGTAGACTGTGCGGGTGCCGATTGACCGCGAGCCCGGCAGGGGCGGCGCCAACACCGGCCTCATCGGGGGCTGGGCCGCCGCGCTGCCCGGCGCCGACCCCCTGCGCGCCACCCTGGCCCTGATGGCCCCGGGCACCGCGCTGCGAGACGGTCTGGAGCGCATCCTGCGGGGCCGGACCGGCGCCCTGATCGTCCTCGGCCACGACCGCGTCGTGGAGCAGCTCTGCACCGGCGGGTTCCCCCTGGACGTCGAGTTTTCCGCGACCCGCCTGCGCGAGCTGTGCAAAATGGACGGCGCGGTCGTCCTGTCGAGTGACGGCACGAAGATCGTCCGCGCGGCCGTGCACCTGATGCCGGACCCGACGATCCCGTCCGAGGAGTCCGGCACCCGCCACCGCACGGCCGAGCGCGTCGCCAAGCAGACCGGCTACCCGGTCATCTCGGTGAGCCAGTCGATGCGGATCATCGGCCTCTACGTCAACGGCCAGCGCCACGTCATCGACGACTCGGCCGCCATCCTGTCCAAGGCCAACCAGGCCCTGGCCACGCTGGAGCGCTACAAGCTGCGCCTGGACGAGGTGAGCGGCACCCTGTCCGCGCTGGAGATCGAGGACCTGGTCACCGTGCGCGACGCGGTCGCCGTGGTGCAGCGCCTGGAGATGGTCCGCCGGATCGCCGACGAGATCGCGGGCTACGTCGTCGAGCTCGGCACCGACGGCCGCCTGCTGGCCCTCCAGCTCGAGGAGCTGATGGCCGGCGTCGAGGCCGACCGCACGCTCGTCATCCGCGACTACCTGCCCTCGGGCCGGCGTACCCGCTCGCCGGAGGACGCCCTCGAGGAGCTGGACGCGCTCAGCGCCACCGAGCTGATCGACCTGGTAGCCGTGGCGAAGTCCCTGGGCTACCCCGGCGCGAGCGACGCCCTGGACGGTGCCGTCTCACCGCGCGGCTTCCGCCTGCTGGCCAAGGTCCCCCGCCTGCCGAGCGCGGTCGTGGACCGCCTGGTCGAGCACTTCGGCAGCCTGCAACGCCTGCTGGGCGCCACGGTGGAAGACCTCCAGGCCGTCGAGGGCGTAGGCGACGCCCGCGCCCGCGGCGTCCGCGAGGGCCTCTCCCGCCTCGCCGAAGCCTCGATCCTCGAGCGCTACGTCTGATCCCGCCACCTTCAGCACCCTTTGCTTACGGACCCTCCGAGCGGGACCAGCGGCCGAGCGACGCCAGCTTGGACAAGAGCTGTGTTGCGCTCGTTGTTCCGCACGACCCCCGCGACAGGCACGCCGGTGCCCCACGGCGCGCAGCCGACGGCACCGATCGACACGGCGGCGCAGGCAGGCGCGGAGGCATCACCCGCGCATCGCTTGAGCGCGCACGCGGAACCCGATCCAGGCGCCCTCCGACATGCACTTGGCGGGCACAAAGCCGGTCGCAACGTAACGGAGCGGCAAGCGCACGCGGACCGACGAGCGCACACGCGAAGCCGGCCGGCCACCTGTTCAAGCGCACAGGCCGGCGAGCGCTAACGGGGCGACGAGCACACACCGGGCGATGAGCGCGCACGGGGCGATGAGCGCGCACGGGGCGATGAGCGCGCACGGGGCGGTCGGCCAGCCACTTCTTCGAGTGCTCTGCAGGGTGGCTCCAATCGCTCCAAGCCGCGTGCTGCAGTGCCGCGCGGACCTCGTTCGCCGCGAGCACGCGTGTCCCCCGGTGCGGTGCGAAGGTTCTGTCGCGGGCAGAGCGCGTGGGTCAGCTGGTCATGCGTCCTCCGCGGTGGCTTTGCCGGCGTGGTGCCGGGCCGTGTGGATGTCGTTCGTCGCGAGCCAGGGCGTCCCCGGGGCCGGTCCGGGGGTCTGTCGCGGGCCGGCGCGTGGGTCAGCTGGTCATGCGTCCTCCGCGGTGGCTTTGCCGGCGTGGTGCCGGGCCGTGTGGACGTTGTTCGCCGCGAGCCCGCGCATGCCCCGGGTGGTGCGGAGGTTCTGTCGCGGGCAGAGCGCAGAACTTCCGTCGTGGGCGGAGCGTGAAGGTCAGCTGGTTATGCGTCGTCCGGGGTGGCGTTGACGGCGTGGTCGCGGGTCGTGTGGGCGTTGTTCGCCGCGAGCATGCGCATCCCCCTGAGCGGTGCGGAGGTTCTGCCGCGGGCGGAGTGCGGAAGTTCCGTCGCGGCGGAGCGTGGGAGTCGGCTGGTTATGCGTCGTCCGGGGTGGCGTTGACGGCGTGGTGCCGGGTCGTGTGGACGTTGTTCGCCGCGAGCCCGCGCATCTCCCGGATGGTGCGGAGGTTCTGTCGTGGGCGGTGCGCGGGGGTCAGCTCGTCATGCGTCCTCCGCTGTGGCTTTGACGGCGTAGTGCAGCGCCGTGCGGACGTCGTTCACCTCGAGCACGCGCATCCCCGGGGGCGCGGAGCCCGTGGCGGCCGGGCCGCAGCCGGGGGGTACGAGGGCGAATCGGAAGCCGAGCCGGGCGGCCTCGGCCAGGCGGCGGGGGACGGCGCCGACGCGGCGTACCTCACCCGTCAGGCCCACCTCGCCCAGGGCGACCAGGTCCGGGGGCATGGGCAGCTCGTGCGCGGCCGAGGCCGCTGCCAGGGCGAGGGCCAGGTCGGCGGCGGGCTCGGTGACGCGCAGGCCGCCGACGGTGGCGGCGTAGACCTCGCGGTCGTGGAGCTGGATGCCGGCCCGGCGCTGGAGCACGGCCAGGACCATCGCCAGGCGGGCCGAGTCGAGGCCGCTCACCGTGCGGCGGGGTGAGCCGGGCATCTGGGCGCCGATCAGGGTCTGGACCTCGGTGACCAGGGCGCGGCGGCCCTCCATGGCGACGCAGACGCAGGTGCCGGAGACGGCGTCGGCGTAGCGGGTCAGGAACAGGCCGCTCGGGTCGGGGAGGCTCGTGATGCCGCCCTCGTGCATCTCGAAGCAGCCGACCTCGTCGGCGGCGCCGAAGCGGTTCTTCAGGCCGCGGACCATGCGCAGCGAGGAGTGCTTGTCGCCCTCGAAGTTGAGGACCACGTCGACGAGGTGCTCGAGGACGCGGGGGCCGGCCACGTTGCCGTCCTTCGTGACGTGGCCGACCAGGATCGTGGCCAGGCCGCGCTCCTTGGCCACGGCGACCATCGCGGCCGTGACCGCGCGGACCTGGGTGACGCCGCCGGCGACCCCGTCGACGCCGGGGCTGGAGACGGTCTGGACCGAGTCGAGGATCAGCAGGCCGGGCTTTACCGCGTCGAGGTGGCCGAGGACCGCGGACAGGTCGGTCTCGGAGGCGAGGTAGAGCTTCTCGTGGAGGGCGCCGATCCGCTCGGCCCGCAGGCGGACCTGGCTCGTCGACTCCTCGCCGCTGACGACGAGTGACGGGCTCTCGCCCTGGACCGCCCACTGCTGGGCCACGTCGAGCAGGAGGGTGGACTTGCCGACGCCGGGCTCGCCGGCCAGGAGGACCACGCCGCCGGGGACGATGCCGCCGCCGAGGACCCGGTCGAACTCGCCGACGCCGGTCGGGCGGGCCTTGGCCGGGGCGGCGCTGATCTGGGCGATCGGGCGGGCCGGCTCCAGCGGGGCCCGGGACGACACGGCCCGCAGCGCCGGCGAGCCACCGAAGGCGGCGTCGGCGGTGCCGCCGCCCGCGAGCTCCAGGACGGCGCCCCACTCACCGCACTCCGGGCACCGGCCCATCCACTTGGCCGGCCGATGCCCGCAGACGTCGCACTGATAGATCGAACCCCGAGCCTTCGTCACGCCCCCGAACCTAGCCCAGGGGTACGACAGTTTTTACTCTTCGCCCTCGTCGCCCACGACCGAGCTCGGCTTCGGCAGCGGGGACCCGGGCGGGGTCATCGGCAGGCTGGGGACCTTGATCGTGGTGGTCGTGCCGTCGGCGTAGGTGAACGTGAATGTCACGTTCTCCAGCGAGCCGCCGGGCATCAGGGGCTCGCCGGTGAGCTTCTCGACGGCGAGGTACTTGGTGCCGCCGTTGTCGCGGGACAGCAGCGTCACCCCGGCCGGCGGCACCTCGATCGAGATGGCCGAGCTGCCGACCGACGTGGGGGTCGGCGAGGGGGCGGCCGCCGGCGAGGACGGGACGACTGTCGACGGGGAGCCCGACGGGTTGCGGGTGCCCGAGGGGAGCGCCGAGCCCGACGGAGCGGCAAGCGAGGGCGAGGCGGCGGCCGACGTCGGCGCCACCGACGGCTGCGGGCCACCGACGAGCACGATGGTGCCGTTGTCGCTCGTCGCGCCGGTCAGCTTGACGCTCTGCTGGGCGTTGTTGAAGAAGTGCACGCTGAGCGGGACCGTCGCGCCGGTCTTGTACTGGTCCGCGTAGGGAATCCCGCCGTCGCGAAGGGCGATCTTGCCGTCCGCGCTATCGACGCTGATGCCGGGCACCGCGGCCTTCTGTGTGTCGGTCTGGGTGATCTGACCTGCCGAGCAGGCGGAGAGCACGCCCAGTCCGAACGCCGCCGTGGCCATGAGCGCGGCGCTCAGCACCGTGCGGCGGCGAGCCAGCGGCGTGGCCTGAGTCGAACGCGTCACCTTGGTTCCTCCAGTCAAGGGCAGCCGCTGTACAGCCTAGATGCCGTTGATCGGCCGATTACGCCCACCCTGGCAATGGGGACTCATTCCAGATTCAGGCCGCTGATCAGGAGAAATACGACATCGATGAGCGCGACCGCGATGACGGCGAGGAACGGAGCCCGCGAAGTTGTGTCGCGGGTCATGCGGTACCAGCCGAATCCGAGGGCGAGGAGGGCGGCCGCAACAGCGGGCCAGATGAGGGCGGGTGGGCGTCCCGGAGGGCCGAAGGCCAGGGCCGCCGTGGCGGCCAGTAGCAGCAGTGCGGCGGTGGCCAGGGAGCCGCGGCGGCCTAAGCGCTGGGGCAGGCCACGCACGCCGGTGCGGATGTCGGCGTCGAGGTCGGGCAGCGTGTTGACGAAGTGCGCACCCGCGCCGAGCAGCCCGCCGGCGGCCAGCAGCCACAGCGGTGGGGTCTTGCCGGCCCCGAGCACCACGAACGCGGGCAGGCAGGTGAACGACACCGCGTAGGGCAGGGGGGAGATCACTGTGGACTTCAGCGGCCAGTCGTAGAGCAGCGCCGAGGCCAGGGCCAGCGCCGACACCAGCCCGGCCGCCCACCCGGACAGGAAGCCGAGCGGCACGCACACCACGGCCGCGGCCACGCCGAGGGCCGCGACCAGGCGCCGGGAGAGCTTCTCGGCGGCGACGGGCTTGTCGGTGCGCCCGGCCGCGGCGTCGCGCGGCGCGTCGAGGGCGTCGTTCACCCAACCGATCGACAGCTGGCTGGCCAGCACCGTCGCGCCGGCGCCGACGACCCCCCACACCGGTCGATGCAGTCCGACGGAGAGCAGCACCGACACCGCCGTGACCCCGGCGGCGGGCTCCGGGTGGCTGGCGCGCAGCAGCGAGATCGCAACCGACATCCGGCAAGTGTGGCCGCCCGAGTGGTTCTCTGTCAGGCTCGTCTCATGCCATTGCCGCGGCGCACGCGGAACGACCCTGGTCAGTACGACGACCTGGCCGGCGAATGGTGGCGCCCCGGCAGCCCGTTCTCGATGCTCTACTGGCTGGCGCGAGCCCGGGCCCGGCTGATCCCGCCGGCCGAGCGCGCGGGGGCGATCCTGGTGGATCTCGGCTGTGGTGGCGGGCTCCTCGCGCCGCACGTCGCCGACAAGGGGTACACCCACATAGGCGTTGATCTGGTCGTCTCCGGCCTGGAGCAGGCGGCCGCGCACGGCATCGCGCCGGTGCTGGCCGACGTGCGGCGGCTGCCGTTCGCCGATGCCAGCGCCGACGTCGTGAGCGCCGGGGAGATCCTCGAGCACGTGCCCGACGTGCCCGGAGTCGTCGCCGAGGCGTGCCGGATCCTGCGCCCGGGCGGGTGGCTGGTGCTCGACACCATCGCCGACACCGCGCTGGCCCGGCTGGTGGCCGTGCGGCTGGCCGAGACCGTCATGCCGGCCGTGCGCGGCCTGCACGACCCGGCGCTGTTAGTCGACCCACAGCGGTTGAAGGTGGAGTGCGCGCGCCACGGGGTACCGCTGAAGGTGCGCGGCGTCCGCCCGGCGCTGCCCGCCTTGGCTCGCTGGCTGGTGACCCGGCGCGGCGCCGTGCCGATCGTGCCGACGTTTTCCACCGCGATCCTCTACCAGGGGCGCGGCCGGAAGGAGAGCCAGTGACAGTTGCCGCCATAGCGGGGATGCACGTGACGTTTCCCGGCGACATGCGCCAGGACGAGGTGTGGGACGGCTACTTCAGGCGGCACTACGACGGGCCCCGGCGGGGGCTGGCGAAACGGATCTTCGCCAACTCCGGCGTCGTGAACCGCCACGGAGCGGTCAATCCCCTCATCGAGGACGCGTCGTCGTGGTCGACCGCCAAACGCATGAGTCGGTACCTCACGGAGGCGCTCCCCCTCGGCAAGGACGCCGTGAGCGGGGCACTGCACGCGGCTGGGCTGCGCCCGGACGAGATCGGGCTGTTCGTGGTGTGCTCGTGCACCGGATACGCCACGCCGGGCCTCGACATCCTGCTCGCCCGCGACCTGGGCATGGCGGCCGACACGCAGCGCCTGTTCATCGGCCACATGGGCTGCTACGCGGCGCTGCCCGGGCTCGGCGCGGCGTCGGACTACGTGGCCGCGCGGGGGCGCCCGGCGGTGCTGCTCTGCCTGGAGCTGACAAGTCTGCACGTGCAGCCGCCGACCGCCGACCCGCAGCAGATGGTGGCGCACGCGCTGTTCTCGGACGCGGCGGCGGCGGTGGTGCTCGTCCCGGACGGTCCCGGCGTCGGCGTCACCGACATCGCGGCCGCCACCGACACGGCGACCGCCGACCACATGACCTGGGACGTGACCGACCTCGGGTTTCGGATGGGCCTGTCGCCGCGGGTGCCCGACGTGCTCTCGATCCACGTCGCCGCTCTCGTGGAGCGGCTGCTCGGGCCGCGGGGGCTGACTCTCGGTGATGTCGACGGCTGGGCGGTACACCCGGGAGGCCCTCGGATTCTGGACGTCGTCCGCGACGAGCTGGCGTTGCCGGAATCGGCGCTGGCGGAGTCGCGCGGCACCCTCGCCGCCCACGGCAACTGCTCGTCACCGACGGTCCTGCTGATCATCGACGCGCTGCGGCGGCGGGTCGAGGGGCCGCCGCGCACGACCGTCGCGCTGGCGTTCGGCCCCGGCCTGACCCTGTACGGGGTGCTGCTACAGGCTTGAGATCTCGGTGCGGAAATCGTCGGGGCCGGTCACCGAGCGGACCGCCTTGACCAGCCGGCCGCGGTCGTTGACGAGCACCGCGGCGGTGGTCCGGTCGCCGGCCAGCGTCGGCACCGACGCGCGCAGTGAGCCGTTGGGGTCGCCCAGCGAGCGCACGACCGCGTCCGCGTTGAGCCCGCTCGGCAGCGTGGGTGGACGGGCCGCGACGACGACCACCCTGGCCCGGCTCTTCAAAGCCACAACGGCGTCGGCTGTACTGCGAATCAGCTCCTCGCAGGAGCAGCCGTCCACGAGCAGCACGACGGCCGGGGTCACCTCGACGATCCCGACCGGTTTGCCGTCGCCGTCCTGCAGGCTCACGGCGGTCAGGGAGATCGCGGCCGCCGCGGACGGGTTGGAGCCCACCCGTGGGCTGGTCTTGGGTGCGCGCCCGGGCCAGGCCACGGCGAGCAGGCTGACGAGTGTCGCGATGACCGCGATCGACATGATCAGGAGCGGGACCGCGAGCCCGGGTGAGTCGTCGGTGGCGCGCCGGGCCGGCTCCGGCGGCAGGTGGAACCGGCGCCGCCAGCGGCGCCGGATTGTGGCCCGGCGGAATTGCCGGCGGATGGTCGCGCCTTCGCCATCGAGTGCGGCGGCATCGTCGGGAATGATGATCGTTCCCCACTCAGGCGGGAGATCGGGGAGGCCACCACCCTCTTGTGGTAGCTCACCACCGCCGTTGTCATCCCGCAGCGTGCCCATCGCTGTTCTCCTCGCAGCTGCCTCAACTTTCCCTCACCGACGGGTCCGGCGCCAGTGGTGACTCCATCGAGATCTATGCGTACCATCTACGCTCCGCCGCTGGTCACGTTACACAGAGTGTCGGTTCTGGACTCACGGCGTACTCCGGGGGACACTTGCCGTAATCAATCGGATATGTCCGACTGCCAGGCTATTTGTGTGTGCTCCGGGTTGTTGATCCGCTACACAGCAGGTCCCACGATTCCTGTCAAGCGGGAGAAAGGGGACTCACATGTGTTCTGAGCTGCGCGAATGCTGCGCTCTGGGGTGGGCCGACAGCGCGTGACCGTGTTACCCTAGACACAGCGAAAGGGGTTTCGAACCTATGGTTTTCAGTGTCGGCGAGACCGTTGTCTACCCCCACCACGGGGCCGCACTCATCGAGGCAATCGAGACTCGCGTCATCAGGGGCGAGGAGAAGAAGTATCTCGTCCTCAGGGTCGCTCAGGGTGACCTGACGGTGCGGGTGCCCGCTGAGAACGCCGAGATCGTCGGCGTGCGCGAGGTGGTTGGCGAAGAAGGTCTGACGAAGGTCTTCGACGTCCTCCGTGCTCCGCACACCGAAGAGCCGACCAACTGGTCGCGGCGTTACAAGGCGAATCTGGAGAAGCTGGCCTCCGGCAATCCGCTCAAGGTCGCGGAGGTCGTTCGCGACCTGTGGCGTCGTGACCGTGAGCGTGGTCTGTCGGCCGGCGAGAAGCGCATGCTCGCCAAGGCGCGGGACATCCTTGTCGGCGAGGTGGCGCTCGCCGAGAAGAGCACCAAGGACGAAGCGGAGTCGCTGCTCGACAAGGTGCTGACCGAGGCCTGACGATCCAGCCCGGCTATCCCTTCGATCGAGGACCGCGACGTGACGGCGCACGTGTCTGTGCGTGGTGACGTCGCGGTCCTCGTGCCTGCTGCGGGCCTGGGGCTCCGACTCGGACCCGGTGGCCCCAAGGCACTCCGCCTCCTCGGCGGTGAACCACTCCTCGTGCACGCCGTGCGCCGCCTGGCCCTCGCGCCGAGCGTCGGCTGCATCGTCGTCGCCGCTCCGGTTGACGGCGTTTCGTCCGTTCAGGACCTGTTGGCGCCCGTAGCGCCGGTCGTCGTCGTGCCCGGCGGGGCGACGCGGCAGGCTTCCGTCGCCTTCGCGCTGGCCGCGGTCCCGGCCGAGTTCGACATCGTGCTCGTCCACGACGCCGCCCGCGCGCTTACCCCACCGGAGCTGGTGGAGGACGTCGCGGCGGCCGTTCGAGGGGGGCACGCCGCGGTCATACCCGTTCTACCAGTGGTCGACACCATCAAGCAGGTCTCGGATTCCGGGATCGTCGTCGCCACTGTCGACAGGTCTTCGCTGCGTGCGGTACAGACACCACAGGGTTTTCGGCGATCGGTCCTCGAAAAGGCCCACGCGTCCGCCACCGACGAGCACACGGACGATGCCGGTATGGCCGAGCGCATCGGCGAGACGGTGCACACGGTCACGGGCTCGGAAATGGCGCTGAAAATCACCCGGCCGCTCGACCTCGAGATCGCGGCGCTATTGCTCAGGCAGTGACGGGAGTCTGACTTTTCCGCGGGCGCTTGCGCCAGATCAGCAGGCTGCCGACCGAGCCGCCGATACCGAGCGTCGCGATGACGACACCCGCAATGGACATGCCCACCGCGTCGCCGCGGGCCGTCGCCGAGCCGAGCGCCGAATACGCGAGCGTGGCCGGCAGGGCCCCGACGAACGTGCCGGCGATGAATGCGCCCATCCGTACGCTCGTGGTGCCGAAGATGTAGTTCGCGATGCCGAACGGCACCAGCGGGATCATTCGCGAGATCACGATCGCGACGATGCCCCGCTTGGCCACGGCCTGCTCCATCTGCAGCAGCCGGCCCGAGAGGTGTCGGGCCATGAAGTCGCGGCCCAGGAGCCGGCCCACCGTGTGCGCGATCAGGGCGCCGAGGGTGATGCCGAGCATGATGTACAGGACACCGCCCGCGAAGCCGAAGACCAGCCCGCCGACGCCGGCCAGCAGCGTCCGCGGCGCGAGCGCGGTGGTCAGCACGGCCGAGCCACCGATCGCGATCAGCGGGGCCAGCGGATGGTCCTGGCCGACCGCGTTGGCCAGGGCGGCCTTTGTCGGGTGCTCAATGATGATCACTACGGTGAGCGTCACCACCAGCAGGGCCAGCAGACCGAAGCGAATTGCGGCTCCGGTGCGCCACCACTGCTTGTGGCTCGTCGGTGTCGTCAGATCGCTGCGCACTCGACCCAGCCTAAGCCCCATTCGCCAGCCTGCCGACCCGTGCGCCGGATCGGCAACCGAAGGTTCACGGCCCGGCACCGAACGTCGTAGCCTGCCGTAGTGATGCTGATCGGGAACGGCACCGACGTCCATGCCTTCGAAGCCGGCCGGCCCTGCTGGGTCGCCGGGCTCAAGTGGGAGGGCGTCGACGGCCTGGCCGGTCACTCCGACGGCGACGTCGCCGCCCACGCGATCTGCGACGCGCTGCTCTCCGCGGCCGGGCTGGGTGATCTCGGGGCGAACTTCGGCACGTCGCGCCCCGAGTGGGCCGGCGCTTCGGGCGTCACTCTCCTGCGGGAGACCGCTCGCATGGTCCACGCTGCTGGATACGAGATCGGCAACGTGTCGGTTCAAGTCATCGGGGTCAAGCCGAAGATCTCCAAGCGCCGGGCCGAGGCCGAGCGCGTCCTGCACGACGCGATCGGGGCAATCGTCAGACTTTCCGGGACCACCACCGACGGGCTCGGGTTCACCGGCCGCGGCGAGGGGCTGGCCGCCACGGCCGTCGCGTTGATCTATCCCGTCTCTCACTAGGCGTCGCGGTTCCACGTCCACGCGTAGCCGGTGTCCTCGATGGCCAGGGCCGGCTCGCACAGGTCGAGCGGGCGGAATGTATCGACCATGACCGCCAGCTCGTCGAACGCCTCGACGCCGATCGCCCGCTCGACCGCGCCCGGCTGCGGTCCGTGGGTGAAGCCGCTCGGGTGCAGCGAGATTGAGCCCTGCTCGATGCCGGAGCCGCGGCGCGCCTCGTAGTTGCCGCCGGTGTAGAACAGCATCTCGTCGGAGTCGACGTTGTGGTGGTTGTACGGCACCGGGATCGCCAGCGGGTGGTAGTCGACCTTGCGGGGCACGAACGAGCAGATCACGAAGTTCGGGCCCTCGAACGTCTGGTGGACCGGCGGCGGCTGGTGCACGCGCCCGGTGATGGGCTCGAAGTCGTGGATCGAGAACGCCCACGGGTAGAGGCAGCCGTCCCAGCCCACGACGTCGAACGGGTGGTTGGCGTACACGTGCTCGGTCCAACCGCGTCTGGCCTGCACCAACACGGAAATGTCGTACCCCTCGGCCAGAATGGGCTGCGTTGGGCCGCGCAGATCCCGTTCGCAGTAGGGGGCGTGTTCCAGGAACTGTCCACGCACCGAGAGATAGCGCCGCGGGGGTCCGATGTGTCCGGTCGCTTCGATCGTCAGCAGCTTCACCGCGCCGTCCTTCGGCACCAGCCGGTGGATCACCGAGGTCGGAATCACCGCGTAGTCGCCCTCACGAAGCTCCAGCGCGCCGAACGTCGACTCCAGCGTCACCGCGCCCGCCGACACATACAGGCACTCGTCACCGATCGCGTTGCGGTAGAGCGGGGACGGCTCGGTCGCCTCGACGTAGGAGATCCGCACGTCGTCGTTGGCCAGCAGGTGCTGCCGCCCGAGCACCGGGTCGACGGTGCCGGTCGGGCCCCCGCCGAGCTTGCCGGTCTGCAGGTGCCTGGGCTTCAGGGGCAGGTTGGGGACCCGCGACCAGGCCGGCGCCTCGAACGGCACCGCCGAGGTGATCGCCGTCGGTCGATGCCGGTGGTAGAGCAGCGAGGAGTCGCTCGAAAATCCCTCCTGCCCCATCAGCTCTTCCGCGAACAGCGAGCCGTCCGGCTGGCGAAACTGGGTATGGCGCTTCGGCGGCACCTCGCCGACGCGGCGGTAGTACGGCATCACGGTCCTCCACTGTCAGGCGACACATGCCTTGTCGTTGGGCGCTGCAGTCGGCCGGCGCCGCCGGCTGCTGTCAGGCGACACGTGCCTGTCGTCGGGCGCGGCGGTCGGCCGGCTGATTGGAGTGTCCGGATAACGGACGAAGTTGTCCGCCCTGTAAAGCGTCCACTAGATTCGGAAGCCGTGTCAAACGCAGTGCCACCCCTGCTGACCACACTCGTCGACGACGCCGCCGTGTTCCCGCCCGGCAGCGCCACCCTGGCCGACGCGATTCCCGCCCACGAGGCGCATCGGCAGAGCTGGTATGCCCAGCTCATCGGCCCGCTGCTCGTTCCCGTCGCGGACCGGGAGGCGGTTCCCCCGGGGACCGCCATCGGGCTGATCGGCGAGCCGCCCCCAGACCTCGCGCCCTCCGTCCGCCAGGTGGAGTGCCCGGTGGCCAAGCGGGGCGAGGACCCGCTGCCCGGCATCGAGCGGATGGCGCCGCTCATACGCAAGAACGGGATGCTGCAGTGGTACCTCGAGGTGCCGCTCGCCTGGGGCCTGATGACCGGGCTCGACGCCATCGCGGCGCTGCGCGGTGACGGACTGCCCGTGGCGGCCAAGTTCCGCACCGGAGGCCTGGCCGCGGAGCTGTTCCCGACCCCGGTCGAGCTGGCCGCCGTCATCTGCGCCTGCCGCGACCGCGACCTGCCGTTCAAGCTGACGGCCGGCCTGCACCACGCGGTCCGCCACACCGACGCCGAGACGGGCCTGGTCCACCACGGCTTCCTCAACATCCTGGCCGCGGTGCTGGCCGCCGTCGACAGCGCCGAGCCGGGCGACCTCGCGCTGCTCCTGGCCTCGACCGAGGGCCACCCCCTCGCCGACCTGGTCCGGCCGCAGCTTCACCGGGAGCGGCCGCTCTGGGTCGGCTTCGGCAGCTGCAGCGTCCAGGACCCCGTCGGCGACCTCGTCACCCTGGGGCTGCTCGATCGGCCGGTGGCGGCATGAGCGCGGCTGTCTGGCTGGGGCTGGCCGATGACGATCCGTTCGGGGTGGAGAACCTGCCGTACTGCGCGTTCGGGCAGGACCGGTTCCGGTGGACGGGCGTGCGCATCGGCGACCGGATCCTCAACCTGGCCGCGGCCGAGGGGCGCGGGCTGATCGAGGCGGGCGGGGCGTTCCTCGGGCAGCCGACGCTCAGCCGGTTCATGGCCGCCGGGCGCCCGGTCTGGACCCGGGTGCGGGAGCGGCTGACCGAGCTGCTGAGCGCGGCGCGCTACCGCGAGTCGGTGGAGCCGCTGCTGGTGCCGGTGGCCGACGTGCGGCTCGCGCTGCCGTTCGAGGTGGCCGACTACGTCGACTTCTACTCGTCGCTGGAGCACGCGACGAACCTCGGGAAGCTGTTCCGGCCGGACGGGGAGCCGCTGCTGCCGAACTGGCGGCACCTGCCGGTCGGCTACCACGGGCGGGCCGGGACCGTCGTCGTCTCCGGGACCGAGGTGCCGCGCCCTTGCGGGCAGCGCCGGGCCGGGGACTTCGGGCCGTCGGCGCGGCTGGACATCGAGGCCGAGGTCGGGTTCGTGGTCGGGGTGCCGTCGCAGGGCGCCGTGGCCGTCGACGACTTCCGCGAGCACGTGTTCGGGGCCGTCCTGGTCAACGACTGGTCGGCGCGGGATCTGCAGGCGTGGGAGTACCAGCCGCTGGGGCCGTTCCTCGGCAAGTCGTTCCGGACCTCGATCTCGCCGTGGGTCGTGCCGCTCGACGCGCTCGACGCGGCCCGGGTGCCGGGGCCGCCCCAGGAGCCGGGGGTGTTGCCGTATCTGGCGGCGGGGGAGCACTACGGGTACGACATCGGCCTGGAGGTTTCCTGGAACGGCACGCTCGTCTCGCGGCCGCCGTTCGGGGGAATGTACTGGACGCCGGCGCAGCAGCTCGCGCACATGACCGTCAACGGGGCGTGGACCCGGACCGGGGATCTCTACGCGTCCGGGACGGTGTCGGGGCCGCAGATCGAGCAGACCGGGTCGTTCATCGAGCGGACCTGGAACGGGGCGCGGCCGGTGCTGCTCGACGACGGCACGACCCGCTCGTTCCTGCTCGACGGCGACACGGTGGCGATAAGCGCGACGGCTCCCGGGCCGGGCGGGTCGCGGATCGGGTTCGGTGAGGTCATCGGCACCATCGGGTGTGAGTCTGCTGGGGATCGACGGTCGCCGTGAGCAGCGGCCGCGGTGAGGCAGGTATCGTGCGCGGCGGAGGTGGTTATGGGGACACAAGCAGCGGGGCTGCGCCGGCTTTTTTCGCCGCGTAGCTGGTCGCGGCCGGTGCGCTTCGTGCTCACCGGGCTGCTCGTCCTCGTGGTGATCACCGCGATGGGGATCACCGCCTACCGCACGCTCAAGCCCGCCGAGACGGTGAGCCGCGCCGACAAGCCCGTCCCGTCCGCCGAGCCCATTAAGGCGATCCAATACTCGGAGCTGGCCGAGGCCCCGCTGATCGTCGAGGGCCGCCTGCGCGTCTACGCCGAGCAGTGGCGCGTCTTCGCCGACACCCCGGTCACCGCGCAGCGGATGATGACCCCGCACTGGTCGTACCGCCGCTGGCCGGCCGAGGTCGTCTCCATCGTCGAGGTCGAGAAGCCGGCGAGCGGCGTCGGCATGTCAGTCGTCGTCACCAAGTGGTCCGACGGCGACATCGTCGCCCTGGACGCCGAGAAGGGCGACATCGTCTGGCAGGCGAAGATCGACCCGGCGCCGGGCGAGTCGTACAAGGGCCGCCGCACGGGCTCGAAGACGATGTGGTCGCCCGAGGACCTGTTCGTGAGCACCTCCGTCGTCGACAAGCAGCCGATCGTGATCGCCACCGGCAAGGACGTCGTCGAGGCCATCGACCCGGCCAACGGCACCGTCAAGTGGACCAAGTCGTTCGTCGCCGAGCCGGGCTGCCGCACCACCGATTGGACCGGCCCCGACACGTACTACACGAAGAACACCTGCACCAAGCCGGCCACGCTGGAGATCTACGACGCCGCCACGGGCCTGCCGGTCGGCACCTGGCGCCCGCCGGGCGCGTCGATCGGCACGGACGCGGTGTCGAACTGGTTCATCGAGCCGTCATCGTGCGACCTGGGCCATTCGGGCTGCCTGATGTTCAAGGCCGCCCCGACCGGCGAGGGCGTGGTGACGTACACCGACGCCGTCTCCGGCCTGGGCACGATCACCGCCACGTACTACTCGCTGGCCCCCGACCGCACCGTGAAGCCGGAGCCGGTGGCCGACAAGGACACGGTCATCGCCGTGGGCGACGTGGTGGCCCAGCAGGTGACGGGCGGCTACATCTGGGCCTACAGCCGCACCACGGGCCAGCGCCTGTGGATGTCCGAGGTGAACGGCCGCCTGATCGGCGGCGACCCTCGCAACTTCTACCTGGTCAACAACGAGTACCAGCTGCTCGTCCTCAATCGCGAGACGGGCGCCGTCACCTCCAGCACCGAGCTGCGCATCCGCCCGGCCGACCGGTTCGTGTTCAGCATGTACTACCTGCACGCGGGCTACCTGGTCATCGAACGCCTCCAGACCACGAAGGAGTCCGAGATCGACGACAAGTACTACTTCAGCCAGGACACGGTGGTCCTCGTCGGCATCGGCTGACCCCGAGCGCCCAGCCGCCGCGAGCACCCGGCCCCGGGTCGGGGCTCGAAGGCGGTGCGCGCGTCGGCGACGCCACTCACGGGGCGGTGGGTTGAGTACCTGAACTCATGTGCGTCATGCGGGCCGGTCGTAGCGTTCCGGGTATGACGACGCAGGCTGTTGGCCGCCCCCGCTCGCTGCCGTTGACGCAGCTGCTCGGGGGCATTGCGGTGGCGCTGCTGTCGGCGGCGGCGTGGTTTGCGTGGATGGGGTGGGACGGCGAGTATCAGGTCGACCCGCTGACGCAGGAGGCCAGCGGGCCCTACGAGGTCTGGCAGGTGGCCGGGTGTGTGGCGTCGCTGCTTGTCGTGCTCGTCGGTGCGCTGCTGCTGCGGGTGCGCTGGTTCGTTGCGGCGCCGGCGATGACCGTGGCGTTCACTGCGGCCTGGACCGTCACCGCGGCCGCGTCGGACGGGTCCGGGCTGTTCCTGGTCGGGGCCGTGCTGGTGTTCATGGGGCTCGCCGTGGGCACGACTGTCGTGTCACTGCTGGTCCTCGCGCTGCGCCGCCGCGCTCGGCCCGGCCGATCTACCCGCCCGTGAGCTGCCCGCCCGGGGTCTGCGTGGCCGCGGTCTGCCCGCCAGTGAGCTGCGCTGCCGGGTTCTGCCCGACCGCGGTCTGCGTGGCCGCGGTCTGCCCGCCAGTGAGCTGCGCTGCCGGGTTCTGCCCGACCGCGGTCTGCGTGGCCGCGGTCCGCCCGCCCGTGAGCTGCGCTGCCGGGGCCTGCGCCGCCGCGGTCGGCCCGGCCTTGATCTGCGCCGCCGCGGTCGGCCCGGCCTTGATCTGCGCCGCCGTGATCTGCCCGGCCGCGGTCGGTGGTGGGCGGCTGGAGCATCGGCGGATGAGGAGGCGGTCGGCGGTGTGGTCGCGGCGCGGGCGGTGCATGGTGAAGGCGGTGCGGCCGGCGTGACGCGGGTCCTGATCACGGGCATGTCCGGTGCCGGGAAGACGACGCTCCTGGACGAGCTGGGGCGGCGCGGGCACCGGACCGTCGACACCGACTACGACGGCTGGGTGCTTGCCGACGGGCAGTGGGACGAGCCGCGCATGACCGCGCTCCTCGCCCGGCACGACGACGTCGTCGTGTCCGGCACTGTCGAGAACCAGGGGCGCTTCTACGGCCGCTTCCACCACGTGGTGCTGCTCAGCGCCCCGTTGGACGTGCTGCTGCGGCGGGTCGCCGCGCGGGCCGACAATCCATACGGTCGGACGGGCGAGCAGCGGGCGCAGATTGCGGAGTACCACCGAACCGTCGAACCCCTGCTCAGACGGGGGGCGACCCTGGAGCTCGACGGGCGTCAGCCGGTTGCCGCACTGGCCGACGCCGTCGAGCGGCTCTTATAGCGCGCCGAGGAACGCGTCGTTCTCCTCCGGCGTGCCGAGGGTGACCCGGACGCCGTCGCCCTGGAAGGCGCGGACGATCACGCCGGCGCGCTCGCACTGGGCGGCGAAGTCCAGGGCCTGGTCGCCAATCGGCAGCCAGAAGAAGTTGGCCTGCGTGTCGGGTACGTCCGGGAACACCTTGCGCACCGCCTCCACCACCCGGGCGCGCTCGGCGACGACCAGGTCGACCCGGCGCCGCATCTCGGCCTCCGCGTCCAGTGCGGCCAGCGCCGCGGCCTGCGCCACCAGCGAGGTCGAGAACGGGGTCACGACCTTGCGCACGGCCCCGGCGACCTCGGGCGAGCCGATCAGGTATCCGATCCGCAGCCCGGCCAGCCCCCACGCCTTCGACAGGGTCCGCAGCACCACGACATTGGGCCGGTCGCCGTACTCCACCAGCCCGTCCGGCACCGCCGGGTCGGTCACGAACTCGCGGTACGCCTCGTCCAGCGCCACGATCACGTCCGCCGGCACCCGGTCGATGAACGCGTCCAGCTCCGCCTTGCGCACGGCCGTGCCCGTCGGGTTGTTCGGGTTGCACACGATCACGAGCCGCGTCCGGTCGGTGATCGCGGCGGCCATCGCGTCCAGGTCGTGCCCGTGCACGGTGGTGTTCGGGACGCGCACGCTCGTCGCGGCGGTGGTGGCGGCGATGATCGGGTACGCCTCGAAGGACCGCCACGCGTAGATCGCCTCGTCGCCGGGCAGGCACGTCACCCGGAAGAGGTGCTCGAACAGCGCCACGGAGCCGCAGCCCGTCGCCACCCGCTCGGGGTCGATGCCCAAGCGTGCGGCCAGCCGGCCCCGCAGCTCCACCGCGGCCAGGTCGGGGTACCGGTGCACGCCCGAAATGGCGGACGTGACCGCCTCGACGACGCCGGGCAGCGGGCCGTACGGCACCTCGTTGCTGGCCAGCTTGATCGCGCCGGGAACTGACCGGCCGGGCACATACGCGGGCAGGGCGTCGAGGTCGGGGCGGGTGAGGCTCATGGTTGATCTCCGTCGTTGGCGGGCGGTTCGTAGGAGGGGTCGCGGTCGGCCATCACGACGACGGTGCCGGCGGCGCGGTCGTGGATGGCGCGGTGCAGCGGCCAGTCGACGACCGGCGAGAGCGCGTCGATGAACTGCAGCACGAAGCCGATGCCGCAGGTCCACAGCAGCACCCACAGGCCGAGCGGGTTCCAGCGGCGGATCGCCCGGCCGACACCGAGCGGCTTCTCGGCGTCGAGCCCGACCACCTTGATCTTGAGCAGGCGCTTGCCGAGGGTCTGCCCGCTGCCGGCGATCGACGGCACCTCGTAGGCGAACCAGACCGCCGCGATCAAAATCAAGATCACGATTTGGAGGTACTGGGCCCGATCCGACGCCGCCAGGTCGCCGACCGACTCGCCGGCGATGTACCGGCGCTGGAACTCCGCGACGACGGGGCCGATCTCGCGGACGTACTGGTAGATCAGCCAGCCCGTCGCCGCGGCGATGATCACGCCGACCACGAGGATGTCGACGAGCCGGGCGAGCAGCCGCTTGCCGAGGGGCGCCAGGGCGTAACCGTGCGGCTTGATCGCCCCCGTCGTCACGGCCGCGAACCCGGCCTGCGGCGGGAGCAGCACCTGGACGGCGCCCGCCGGGAGCTGGCCCTGCGGCAGGAGACCCGGGGGCAGCGGGGTGCCGGGCGGCAGGACGATCGCGCCCGGCGGGAGCTGACCCGGGGGGAATCCGCCGGGCGGGATCGGGGTGCCGGGTGGGAGTACCACCGCGCCCTGGGGCAGGGGAGCGCCCGGCGTCGTGACGACCGGTCCTCCCGGGTGCGACGGCACCGGCGGCGGCCCGGCGGCCGGAGCGACTGGCGGTGGCGGAGCGATCACCGGCGGCTCGGCCGGGGGCGGCTCCGAGGCGGGCACCGGCTCGCCGATCCAGCCCTCACCGTCCCAGTACCGCTGGACCTCCTGGTCGACAGGGTCCTTGTACCACCCAGGCGCTGTCACGACGCCTCTACCTCCGCCACCGCGTTGCTCATCCGGCCTTCACCACGATTGTCCCCGCTGCCTTGTCGTGCAGGCACTGCTGGTACGGCTTGTCCCACAGCTGCCACAGCCCGTCGATCCAGGAGAAGAACGGGATGAAGATCCCGACGACGCTCTGGGTGGCCCAGCGCTTCGCCAGCACGCCCCGGGTGAGCGGCACGGACGGGTTGTCGGTACGGATGATCCGCAGCTTCATGGCCCGCTTGCCCCACGTGATGCCGGTCTTGCCGAACATCTCGACGTGGTACACGTACTGCGCGGCGAGGACCAGCAGGAGGTACGCCCCCTCCAGCGCCAGCGGCACGCCGATCAGCAGGCCGGCGTCGGGCTCGGCGCCGCTCTCGGACGTGGGCACCGACGCCGCGATCACCGCGAAGATGCCGATGAACAGCGGGATGGCCAGGACGATCGCGACACCGAAGAGCACTGCGGTGTCGATGAGCAGCGCGAGCAGCCGGTCACCGAAGCCCGCCAGCGGCATCCCGTTGGGCGCCACCGGGACCGGCAGCGGCGGCACGGCGTAGGCGCCCTGTGGATAACCCGGCCCCTGTGGATAACCGGGTGCCTGTGGATAACCCGCCTGTGGATAGCCCGCGGGAGCGCCGCTGACCTGTGGATAACCACCCTGCGGGTACCCATTCTGTGGATAACCCTGTTGATAACCCTGAGGATTACCGGGTGGCGGACCGTAGTTCGGTGCGCCACCCGACTGCGGCTGGCCCGGATATGTCACCCGGACAGTGTTACAGGTTTCCGCGAAGTTCCTGCTCCCGCTCGATCGCTTCGAAGAGGGCCTTGAAGTTGCCCTTCCCGAAGCCCAGCGACCCGTGCCGCTCGATCAGCTCGAAGAACACCGTGGGCCGGTCCTGCACCGGCTTGGTGAAGATCTGCAGCAGGTACCCGTCCTCGTCGCGGTCGACCAGGATGCCGCGCGCCTTCAGCTCCTCGATCGGCGCCCGGACCTCACCGATGCGCGCCCGCAGCTCGGGGTCCTCGTAGTACGAGTCGGGCGTCGTCAGGAACTCCACACCCGCGGCCGTCATCTCGTCGACGGTGCGCAGGATGTCGTTCGTCGCGAGCGCGATGTGCTGCGCGCCGGGCCCGCCGTAGAACTCGAGGTACTCGTCGATCTGCGACTTCTTCCGCGACACGGCCGGCTCGTTGAGCGGGAACTTGACCTTGCGGGTACCGCTGGCCACGACCTTGCTCATCAGCGCGGAGTATTCGGTGGCGATGTCGTCCCCGACGAACTCAGCCATGTTCGTGAAGCCCATGACGCGCCGGTAGAACTCGACCCACTCGTCCATCCGCCCGAGCTCGACGTTGCCCACGACGTGGTCGACGGCCTGGAAGTAACGCTTCGCCGGCCCCCGCACGATCGGCGAGCGCGCCACGAACCCCGGCAGGAACGGCCCGGAGTACCGCGACCTGTCGATGAGCGTGTGCCGCGTCTCGCCGTAGGTCGCGATGGCCGCCTGCCGCACGACCCCGTGCTCGTCCTCGACGTCATGCGGCGCCTCGACGACCTGGGCCCCCTGCCGCACCGCGAACGCGAACGCCGTGTCGACGTCGGGCACCTCGAGCGCGATGTCGACGATCCCGTCACCGTGGCGCTCGTAGTGCTGCGTCGCTTCGGCGTTGCGGTGTACCCCGCCCGCGAACACGAACACCGCCGAGCCGGACTTGAGCACATACTCGGCGTGGTCGCGGAACCCCTGCTCCGGCCCCCGGTACGCGAGCAGCGTCATCCCGAACGCCGTCGAGTAGAAGTGCGCCGCCTGCTTCGCGTTACCTACGTAGAACCGGACATGATCGAGCCCGGTGAGCGGAAACGGATCGTGGGACACGTCATGCTCGACGGCCCCGATGAGCTCATTGACGTCTTCGATCGCGCGGGTCATAGGCCAAGCGTGGCCCGATTTTCCGGACCTGGGCAAGGAACGCTATTCTGCGTGGTCAAGTTGCACAATCAGCCCAACTTTTCCCGCTGTGGGGTGGACAAATTGTCCAGCGAAATCGATGCTCTCGATGCAAGGCTCATCTCCCTGCTGTACTCCGAGCCCCGCATCGGCGTCCTGGAGTCCTCCCGCCGCCTGGGCGTGGCGAGGGGCACCGTCCAGGCCCGCCTGGACCGCCTGGCCGCCCGCGGCGTCATCCGAGGCCACGGCCCCGACGTCGACCCGGCCGCCCTGGGCTACACGGTGACCGCCTTCGTCACCCTGGAGATCCGCCAGCGCTTCGGCCACGACCCGGTCTCGACCCACCTGAAGGCCATCCCCGAGGTCCTGGAGGTCCACACGATCACGGGCTCCGGCGACCTGATGTGCCGCATCGTGGCCCGCTCCAACGCCGACCTGCAACGCGTGATCGACCGCGTCATGAGCTTCGAGGGCATCGTCCGCTCCTCGACAATCATCGCCCTGGAGTCCCAGATCCCGTACCGGGTCCTACCCCTTGTGGCGGCCGCGGCAGCCGGCCCCGGAGACCGCTGACGGCCGCGGCAATTCGACTGGATGAGCACCGTACAAATGCCGTACAGTCGAGCCGGGAGGCGATAGACGTGAACCCCACCCCACCGCGGACGACCAAGTCGGAACGGATCGAGCTGCGCGCCACACCGGACGAAGCGACCAGGATCGCTCTCGCCGCGCAGCTGCAGCACCTGTCGATCTCGGCGTTCGTGCTGCAGGCGGCGGCGGCCGAGGCGGACCGAGTCACCGCCCGGTCCGAGTTCACCCTGATGCCGGCCGACCAGTTCGACGAACTGATGGCCTCGCTGGATCAACCCCCAGAGATTCCGGCCCTGGCCCGGGCGGCGGCGCGGCGGAGGGCGAAAGAGAGATGACCGCCGAGTGGCACCCCGAACCCCTGAGCGACGACCATGAGATCGGCTTGTTCGACTGCGGAGTGCCGGCGTTGAATCTGTGGCTCGCCACTCAGGCCCGGCGGGCTCAGGCGGCCGACACCGCCCGAACCTATGTCTGGGCCGACGACGAGCGCGATGTCGTCGCCTACTACTCGATCTGTCCCACGCAACTCATGCGCAACGAGCTGCCGAGCCGGAGCGTGAGCGGCGGATTCACCGTCGTGCCGGCGTATCTCCTGGCCCGGCTGGCCCTCGACACGCGACTCCGGGGCAGAGGTCACGGCGGAGACCTCCTCGTCGACGCCCTCACGACCATCGTCAACGCGTCCGAGACGGGCGCCGGCCGGGTGATCGTCGTCGACGCAATCGACGGCGCGGCCGTCGGGTTCTACGAGCACTACGGCTTCATCCGGGTCCGCGACCAGGACGCCGACCATCAGCGTCTTGTCATGACCGTCGCGACGGCCAGGCGGAATCTGGGCATCGGTTCGCTCCGCTTCACGGCCAATGCCGGAATTCGGCTCGGCTCGATCGTCCTGCGGGCGCCGGACGGGACGGAAATCCCGGCCGTCGTGACCATGACGGAGCTCGAAGCGGTCATGAGTCGTATCAACGAACTGGCGGTGAGCCAGAACATGCAGCCTGACCTGCAGATCAACCTGAGCGAGGTTTTCATCGAGGTGCTTGGCCGCGACCCGATCGGCAACATCGAGCCAGGCTGACGTCGTACCGCTTGCAATGGCGTGTGTTGAACGCGCGACGTGGTCTGGCATCGCCTGATTCGGCCGGAGCCGGCGAAGCATGCCGCCGACCGTGATCAACGGCGATCAAGAGCTCGGCACGCCGCCGCCGCCCGTGCTCCCAGCAGCCGGTTCGCGGCCAAGCTGGCCGAGGTGCGCTGCCGCCGAGCGGGCACTGCTGGTCACGGGGCCTGGGAGGTGGTCGTGTTGATGTCGTGGGCCAGGCCGAACAGCCCGGCGAAGCAGTTGAGCAGGCACAGCCCCAGCAGCACGATCGGCGCCACGGTCAGCCCGATCCACACCCACAGCGCCACCTTCCCCGCCCGGAACAGCCCCGCCCTCTCCCGCTCCACCGCACTGAGCGGCGGTGGCGGCGGTGGTGACCACGCGTACGGCGTGACAACCCGAGGCGGCGGCTGCGGGCCGTTCCACCGCGGTGGCCGTGGATGCGGCGTGTCGTTCGCACGGTCTACGCGAGCCATGCACCAAGCCTCAGCGACCCCGATCCGCGCCGGAAGACCCAACCCCGACCTGTGGATAACTCCCGGCAAGAACCACAAAGCGGACACCGCGGCCGCCGGAATTGCCACGGACGAGTGAATCCGGTCGACACGGGCAAAAGCGGTCATCCGGCGGATTATCATGCGGCGGCGTTACGCTCCGGCGCGTGGCTAGGGGAGCGGTCCGCAAGTTCGAGACGGCGCTCGGCGCGATCGGCGTGCTGGCGCTCATCATCACGGGCATCATCATCAC
The DNA here is from genome assembly GCF_019904175.1 of Dactylosporangium vinaceum. Lineage (GTDB taxonomy): Bacteria > Actinomycetota > Actinomycetes > Mycobacteriales > Micromonosporaceae > Dactylosporangium > Dactylosporangium vinaceum. The sequence continues at coordinate 288,726 of NZ_CP061913.1, forward strand.
CGGCTGGAATCCGCTGCCCAACGTCACCGACTGGTGGAACAAGGTCGCCGACAACGCCGGCAAGCTGTCCACCCCCGAGACCGGCTGGACCGACCGGGTCGGCGGGCAGCCGTCCTCCGCGGTCATCGCCGGCACCGCCACCGTCGTCTCCATGCGCGGCACCGTCGAGGCCCGCGCCCTCAGCGACGGGGCCGTCCTGTGGACGAAGGAGGCCGACTGGGCGGGCGTGGCCGGTGACGGCGGCAACGTCGTGGCGGTCGTCGGGCGCCGCGGTGTCGGGCTCCAGGCCCTGGACCCCGCGACCGGCACCGCCAAGTGGAAGGACAGCGAGGTCGTCGGCGCGTGGACGTACCGTGAAAGCGTCCTCACCCTCACCTGCGGCGCCCTCTCCGACTGCACCCTCGCCGCCCGGGCGCCCAAGGACGGTGCGCAGATCTGGAAGCTCACCCTGCCGGGCGTGGGCCGGGTGCTCAACGGCATCAACAGCGATCTTCTGGGTACCGAGGTCAAGGCCGACGCCTACCACGACGCCATCAACGCCATGCCCCGGGCCGTCCCCGCCATGCTCGGGTTCCCGATCGACCAGCGGGTGAAGGTCGTCGACACCGCGCGCGGCAAGCTGCTCCGCGAGGAGAACCCGTCGAGCACCACGAGGATCGTCGTCGCGGGCGGGCGCATCCTGGTGTCGACGGCGGCGCCGAAGGACGGCAACTGCCGCTACAGCCTCGAGGCGCGCGACGCGACGACCGGCAAGACGGTGTGGAAGAAGGACGGGTACGACCTGCACACGGCCTCCGGCGCCGGCTGCGAGCAGCGCCACGACCCGGCCGGCTCGGACACGGTCCTGATCGCGACCCGCGGCGACAACCGCGAGGTCTTCCTCTCCCCGCGCGACGGCCGGGAAATGTGGGCCGGTGCCGAGGGCGACCAGATCGTGGCGGCCGACAGCCAGTACGGCCTGGTCCGCTCCAACGGCGGCAAGACGCTTTCCGTCGTCGGCTTCGACAAGGGCGGCCGGCTCTGGCAGAAAGACGTCCCCGCCAAGTCCGACGTCGCCATTTCCCGCTACGCCGTGCTGGTCCGCGACGGCGCCGGCGGCACCCTTACCGCATACGCCCCCGACAACGGCCACACGCTCATCGAGGCGAAGTCGACATCGGACGTGCTCGGCATCGGCGAACAGGGCCTGATGCTCGGCCGGGGCCGAACGATCGGCTATCTCAAATACTCTTGAACGTGGTGGTGAGCCGGCCGCCGGCGTAGTTGTGGAATGCCAGGGCCGGGGGCGCGTCCAGATCGACGTCGCCGTCCGGGTCCTCCCACGGGAAAATCAGCGTCGACGTCACACCGGGCGCGATCACCAGCGGCACCCCGGCGAACGTCGTGACGGTCGGGGTGTGGAAGTGCCCGCACAGCACCGCCACCACGTTGGGGTGCCGGCGGATGACCGCCTCCAGCCGCTCCTCGCCGAACTGCCGCACACCGTCGGCGAACCGCTGGCCGACGGTCACCGGCGGCTGGTGGAAACAGACGAACGCGGGCGTGTCACCGTCGAGTGTCGCATCCAGCCACGCCAATACCGAGTCCTCGATGAACCCCTCGTCCTTGCCCGGAATCGTCGAGTCCACGAGCGCGAACAGCGCATCGCCGACGAGCTCGGCGCGGTTCAGTGGCCCGAGCCCGGCCGCGACGAACTCCTCGCGCCGGTCGTGATTTCCGGGCAGGTGCAGCAGTTGTACGTCCAGTCGCCCGAAAATCCCGCGAAGCCGCTCGTATTCGTCGGCGGTGCCGTGATCGGCGAGGTCACCGGTGAGCAGGACGGCGTCCACCCGGGTGTGCAGGCCGGCCAGGTAGTCGACGACCCGGGTCACGCGCTCGGCGCTGCGCGGTCCGTCGTCGAGGTGCGTATCGCTGACATGGGCGATGAGCGTCATGGTGCGACGCTAGGTAGCCGCCGCCGGCCGGACAACAGCCAATACCCGGTCCGCGGTCAGCGGTGCTCCATGACGAGCGCGAACGACGTGTGCGGGGTCAGGGCCTCGTACATGTGCGCGACGTCGCCGGCGAACGAGGCGTAGTCGTGCACGTCGAGGTCGACCGGGGTGTCCTCGGGCCCGACGCGGAGGCGTCCGCTGATCATCACCACGTGTTCGATGGTGCCGGGCAGGTGCGCGTCGGCTTTCCTCGCGCCTTCGGGTTCGACGCGCATCAGATAGATGTCGCGGCGAACTCCCGGTGGGCAGGTCGCCAGCAGCGTACCCACGAAATCGGCCTGTTCTGATTTGAGGGTGGGGCCGTCGCCGGCCCGAATCACGCGGGGCGCGGTGGGGGGCGGCTCCACCAGGCGGCTGAACGGCACGTTGAGCGCGACGGCCAGGGCCCAGAGCGTCTCGATGTTGGGGTTGCCGGCGCCGGACTCGAGCTGGCTCAGCGTCGACTTGGCGATCCCGGCGCGCTTCGCGACCTCGCTCAGTGACGCCTTTTCCCGCTCGCGCTCGCGGCGGAGCGCGGCGGCGATGAGGCCGATCGGGGGCTTGTTCGGGTCCATACAGGGTCCGTTCGGTACGTCGAACGATCTATTCGGCTTGACGAACAGTCGGGTCGAGGTCCAGCATACCGAACTATGCGTTCGATACTCCGAACAGATCCCATCGCCCGGGACGTGGCGGCGCTGTGCGCGGCGACAGCTGTGGTGGGGGCGTCGTTCGGCGCTATCGCCTCGGCCGCCGGAGTGCCGTTCGTGCAGGTCGTGGCCATGAACCTGGTCGTCTTTGCCGGCGGCTCGCAGTTCCTCGCCGTGGGCCTGGCCGGCGCCGGGGCCACCGCGGCCGCGATCATCGTGGCCGGGCTGCTGCTCAACGCCCGCCACCTACCGTTCGGTCTGGCGATCGGCAGCGAAACCCTCGGCCGGCACCGGTTCATCGGCAGTCACCTGATGACCGACGAGTCGGTCGCGTTCGCCATTGCCCAGGACGATCCGCAGCGCCGGCGCCGCGCCTATTGGCTCACCGGCATCAGCCTGTACATCACCTGGAATGTCGCATCCGCGGCCGGTGCGATAGCCGGATCCGTGCTCGGCGACCCGAGCGTGTACGGCATCGACGCCGCATTCCCGGCCGCGCTGCTCGCACTGACATTGCCGTCATTGAAAGACGCGGCATCGGTACGGGTAAGCCTCGCCGGAGCCGCGCTGGCCCTCATCGCCACGCCGTTCCTTCCCGCCGGCCTGCCGGTGCTCGTGGCGTTGCTCGGTCTCGTCCTGGCGGGGAAGCGCTCATGAGCTGGATCGCGATCATCGTGCTCGCCGTCGGCACCTACGCGTTCCGTCTCGCCGGCCCCGTGCTGCGCGATCGGATCACGGTCTCCGACTCGGTCAGACGGCTGCTCGGACTCGCCGCCATCGCCCTGCTCGCCGCCCTCATCGCCACGGCGGCACTGCTGGACGGCGGGCGGTTCGTCGGCATCGCCCGACCGGCCGGCGTCGTCGTCGGCGCGGTCCTGGCCTGGCGGAAGGCGCCGTTCGTCGTGGTCGTGGTCGCCGCCGCTCTGACCGCCGCCCTGCTCAGGGTCGCCGGCGTCGAGTAATACAGTCGAGGGCATGCCCGAATTCGCGTTCTCGCCGCTGCTGCCGCTCGGACCCGACACCACCGAATACCGCCTGGTCACCAGCGACGGCATCGGCCGCGACGGGCGGTTTCTGACGGTCGCGCCGGAGGCGCTCACCCGCCTCACCGACGAGGCCATGCACGACATCGCCCACTTCCTGCGCCCCGCCCACCTCGCCCAGCTACGGAAGATCATCGACGATCCGGAGGCGTCCCCGAACGACCGCTTCGTCGCCCTCGACCTGCTCCGCAACGCCAACATCGCCGCCGGCGGCGTCCTGCCCATGTGCCAGGACACCGGCACCGCCATCGTCATGGGCAAACGCGGCCGCTTCGTGCTCACCGACGGCAACGACGAGGAGGCCATCGCCCGCGGCGTGTTCGACGCCTACACCCGGCTCAACCTGCGCTACTCCCAGCTGGCCCCGCTGACCATGTGGGACGAGAAGAACACGGGCTCGAACCTGCCCGCCCAGATCGAGCTGTACGCCGAGGGCGACGACGCGTACAAATTCCTCTTCATGGCCAAGGGCGGCGGCTCGGCCAACAAGAGCTACCTCTACCAGGAGACGAAGGCGCTGCTGAACCCGTCCAGGATGATGCAGTTCCTGGAGGAGAAGCTCCGGCTCATCGGCACCGCAGCCTGCCCGCCGTACCACCTGGCGGTCGTCATCGGCGGCACGTCGGGCGAGCACGCCCTGAAGACCGCCAAGCTGGCCTCGGCCAAGTATCTGGACACGCTCCCGGTCGCGGGCACCCCGGTCGGCCACGGCTTCCGGGACCTCGAGCTCGAAGCGGAGGTCCTGCAGCTGACCCGCGAGTTCGGCATCGGCGCCCAGTTCGGCGGCCGCTACTTCTGCCACGACGTCCGCGTCGTGCGCCTGCCCCGCCACGGCGCCTCCTGCCCCGTGGCGATCGCCGTCTCCTGCTCGGCCGACCGCCAGGCCGTCGGCAAAATCAACGACCAGGGCATCTGGCTGGAGCAGCTCGAACGCGACCCGGCCCGCTTCCTCCCCGACGTCACCGACGAGCACCTGGACGACGACGTGGTGGCCGTCGACCTCAACCGCCCGATGTCCGAGATCCGCGCCCAGCTCTCCCAACTGCCGGTGAAGACCCGCCTCTCGCTCACCGGCCCCCTGGTCGTGGCCCGCGACATCGCCCACGCCAAGATCGCCGAACGCCTGGACGCCGGCGAGCCGATGCCGCAATACCTCCGCGACCACGCCGTCTACTACGCCGGCCCGGCCAAGACTCCCGACGGCTACGCATCGGGCTCCTTCGGCCCCACGACCGCCGGCCGCATGGACGCGTACGTGGAGAAGTTCCAGGCCGCCGGCGGCTCCCTCGTCATGCTGGCCAAGGGCAACCGCTCGAAGCAGGTGACCACCGCCTGCAACACCCACGGCGGCTTCTACCTGGGCTCGATCGGCGGCCCCGCGGCCCGCCTGGCCCAGGACTGCATCAAGCACGTCGAGGTGATCGAATACCCGGAGCTCGGCATGGAAGCAGTCTGGAAAATCGACGTCGTCGACTTCCCCGCCTTCATCGTCGTAGACGACAAGGGCAACGACTTCTTCGCCGAGGTCACCAAGCCAAAGATCTACCTTCAGGTCGGATCGAGGTAGATCGTCGGGCAGTCCTCCCGGTGCCACAGATCGGCCCCTAGCCAGCGCTCGAATCGCTGGCGGGGGCCTAGACCGGGAGGCACCCCGACCATGACGATCATTGTCCCCACTCCCGCCGAGGCGCGCGACCTCCGCACCGCCTTCACGCACAACGGCGTCGTCGACCGCGCCGAGCAGGCGCTCCGCACGGTCCGGTTCGTGACCGACGTCGCCACCGCCGCCGAGCTGCTGCCCACGTGGGCCTACGCCGATACCCTGACCGAGCGCGAGCGCCGCGCCGTCCTCGCCCGGTTCATGTGCCCCGAGCTCGTCGGCGACGGTGACGAGCAGCGCGTCTGCGGCGAGCAGGTCACCACGCGGGTGTCCCACGCCGCCACCGACACCCCGTGGCGTGACAGCTACGCGGCGTGCGACAGCTGCGCAGACCGCCTCACCGGCCCGGAGTTCGCGCTCCTCGGCCCCGAGCGCACGTCGCTGATTCTGTGGGGCGGGAAGTGACCGCCCGCCGCGCCCGGCTGTACCGCGGCGCGTTCGTCGTGGTCGAGCTGACGCGCTGGGCGTGCTTCGTCGCCGCCCTCGCCTGCACCGCCGCAGAGGTGAGCCGATGAGGGCGGCCCTGCGCGCCGTGGCCGAAGCGCGCCTCGCCGCCGCCCTCGCGGGCGTGCCGCTCGACGAGCCCGGACGCCGCTTCGTCGCGTGGGTCGAGCGCGGCGACGCCGATGCACTCGATGGGCTCGCCTCCCTCATCGAGGCCACGCGTGCGGCTCACCAGCCGCGGGGTGCACGATGAAGGCGCCCGAGGTGATCTTTCGGGAGCCGGGCGAGGACGGTCCACGTGGACGTGGACCGTCGACCGACGACGTCGAGCCGATCGTCGGTCAGACCGAGATCGACAGCATCGATCAGGCCGAGGCGGGCGGCGTCGAGCCTGGTGACGACGTTGAGCCACGTACTGCGGCGGCCACCGCTGCCCGCAGGCGCAAGCATGCCGAGAAGCTGGCCACCAGCCTCGGCCCGCGCATCGGCGACCTGCCCGACGCTCATCTGCGGGCGCTGACAGGCGTTCTGTTCGCCGCCTGTGCCGAACGCGGCTTGACGGTTCCCGACCTGCGATGACACGTCACACGATCGTCAGAGTCGCCGCCCGCTACGTCAGCGGGCGGCCGCTCGACGGGCGCTCCGTCCGGGAGTACCCGTATCTCTCCCGCGGCGCGGGGCGCTGGCCCGGCTGGCAGCGTCAGGCGGCGCGCCTCGGTGTCCCCGCGACCGCAGCCACCACGGCCTATGCCGCAACCGCCTACACGGACTACACGCGGGCTGCGGGCGTGACCCTCGCCGTCGTCGCCGCCCGAGCCGCTCGCCGGAGGTGGGCGCGGCGCCGTTTCCGCCGGGCCTACCTCTCCCCGACCCTCGCCGCCCTGTCCGTGCCGCTCGGTGGGGCGCGGGTGCGGCTGCACGTCGACCCCGGGCTCGGCACGCTCATGCCCCGGCTGGCCAAGCCGCTCTCGCCCGCCGAGGTCGCCGTCCGGCGCTGGTACGGGCAGCGGGTCGAGCCGGTGCTGCGCTGGCCCGTCGACCGCGCGATGCGGGCCTGGTGGACGCTGCAGCGAGCCTGCCGGCCCGCGACACAACGGCTCGCGGTGTTCCGCCGGCCGGGCGCCGAGGACACCGGTCCGCGCATCGACCTCACGATCGACACCCCGTATCTGACGGACGAGCAGCGCAAGCTCGTGTCCTCGATCGTCCGCAGCAAGATTCCCGCCGGTGAGCTGGTCGAATCATGGGACCAGGTGGGCGCGAGCGTGTCGGCCCGCTGGACCGTCCGGAGGCGGCCACCCTCCCGCGTGGGCCTGGCCGAACTGCTCGCCGCACTGCCGAAGCTGGCTGAGTGGGAGTTCTACCTCGGCGCCTCGGTCGGCGAGGTGCCGGTGATCCTGAGCCTGAAGGACGACTCGCCGCACATCGCCGTGTCGGCCGGCTCGGGCGCGGGCAAGAGCGTGCTCGCGCAGCTCGTCGCCGTGCAGGTGCTCGCCCGCGGCGGCCGGGTGGTCATCCTCGGCCGCAAGGGCTCCCACAGGTGGGCGCTCGGGCTGGCCGGCGTCGACTACTGCCATCGCCCGGAACAGATGCACCAGGCGCTGATCCGGGCCGCGAGGGTGGCCGACGAGCGCAACACCCTCGCCATGCACGAGGCCGACGACTGGGATCCCGGCCCGCGCACCCTCGTGATCTGCGAGGAGCTCAACGCCACGATCGGCCAGCTCACCACCTACTGGGCCGACACCCGGGGCAAGAGCGACCCGAAGCGCTCGCCCGCGGTCACCGCGCTCGGGGAGCTGCTGTTCATGGGCCGCTCAGCGAAGATCAACGTGCTCGCGATTGCCCAAATGCTGACCGCTCGGGCGATCGGCGGGCCCGAGGCCCGGGAAAACTTCGGCGTGCGCTGCCTCGCCCGCTACACGGCGAACGCGTGGAAGATGCTCGTCCCCGAGGCGGCGATGCCGCGGGCGTCGCGCACGCTCGGCCGCTGGCAAATCGTCATCGGCGGCGTGGCCACCGAGTGCCAGGTCGCATACCTCACCAGGACCGAGGCACGGGCCGTCGCCGCCCCTGTCCACATGTCCGCGAAAGACCCTGATGGCCCGCTGACCAGCGATGTCCACGTGGACGTGGACACGATCACCCTTCGCGAGGCAGCCGACCGGGGCGTCATCCCCTGGTCGGTCGGCGCCGCGCAGAAGCGCCTGCAGCGCGACCGCGAGCACGCCCCGACCCCCTGCGGCACCCGCGGCCGGGCCGACCTGTACCGCGTCACCGACCTGATCGAGTGGGTGTCGGGCACGCTGGCCCCGTATGCGGGAGATGCGTCATGAGCGCCGTCCTCGCGGCCGCGGCCCTGGGCGCGCTGGCCGGTCTCGTCGCCGGGGCGACGCTCGGCTACCGGGTGGCCGTCGCCTCGCGGACGTACCGCGACGCCCGGACGACCACACGTAATGCTCGCGGGCTGTGGCGGCAACTGCCGCGCGACTGGTCGAGGGTGGCCGGTGTGCTGGGCTGGCTGGCCGTCGTCGCGTTCCTCGTCGTGGCCTACCTGCCGGGCAGCCGGTGATGAGGCGGGTCTACCGGCACCCGGAATGGTGCGCCCGCGGCCATGCCTGCGGGCTCGGCGAGCACCGGTCGGCGCCGCACGTCATCGATGTGCCCGGCGCCGGCCGCATCGTCATGGTCAGGGTGCTGGCCGAGGACGGCTCGGAGCACGCCGAGGTGCGCGGTTCGGTTCGCCTCCCGCCGAACGAGGCTCACGCTCGGCGGCGGCTGTGGCGGCTGCTGCACGACGCTATTTCGGTGCTCGGCTAACCCTTGATCGCTTCCAAGTTCGAAGTAGCTTCCAGGGGTTCTTGCTATAAGCGTGAACTGCAATTAGCGGCAGAATTGCTGGGTATAGCAGCGCAAAGGCAATGCCTTCGAGGTCGACGGAGCCGGAATCACTGAGTTTACCGCTTAACATAATTGCGGCGAAGGAAACGACGAGCAGCGCAGCAAAGGTTTTGATGAAGATAGAGCCACTCCACACGAGTCGAGTGCCAGCAGCATAGACGTTGGAGAATCGACTAAGCCAGAAACGTGCGGCGGACACGGCGCCTCCGCCGAGAAAGCTCAGCGCCATCGCGAGCTTGAGAAGCTTGCCGGGCCGCTGGTGAATCACCGCGGACCAGTCCTCCGCCAGCACCTCTCGCCGGTCGGGATCACGCGTCCAGAGCCGCGCTGCGACCGGGATGATCCGGCTCGCGAGCCACGGCGACACGTCGCACATCTCGTTGACCGCCAGGCCGAGCACGACGCCGGTGATCACTTCGCCCGCGCTCACGCGTGAGCCTCCCCGCCCGGGAGCCAGCCCCATCGCGAGGCCGTCTGCGGGCGGCGCTCGGCGAGCAGCTGCCGCGCATGCGCAACGCCGGTCGGGGTGAGCTTGTAGAAGCGCCGACGGGGCACGCCGGGCTTGCGCTCGACCTCTTCCCAGCGCTCGGTGAGCATCCCTCCACCCGAGAGGCGCTCAAGAATCTTGTAGACGGTCGGGCCCGCCCGCTTCGTGGTCTTGATGATGTCCCACCCGTGCGTCTCGAAGCCCTCGGCGGCGAGCAGCGCCTCAAGGACGTCGAGCGTCGGTTGGGTCACGCGCTCGGTCATGGGCTAACTGTAGCAGGTGAAATATGGCTAGGTGAAATAAGAATTTTCGCAGGTAAACGTGAGTGATTGTACTCATAGCCATTCGGGTGATCGTCCGAACGGACCGGCCACGGGTGACCGATCGGCGGACATGGCACAGCCAGTTGGCGCGGCGTCACCCAAAGGAGACATTCGTGACGCCGCTCTCACCCGTGCGGGGCATGACTCCCCGAGGCGGCCGAAGCGAAAAAAGTTACACGAAGAGTAATCTTCAGTCACACCGCGTGTAGCAGACCTCTCATCCCTCCGGCCCGAATGCACATTGCTCAGTGCCGGAGCGGGACGCGCCTATGGTTGCATGGATTCCAAGCGCGGAGCCCGCATGCGTGATGACGCATCCCGAAGTACCAGGGGATAAGTCAAGCGGGCCGCCGGGGTGAAGACCCGACGACCCGCGTGCGCAAGTGCCCCCTGCAAGCCGCTAAAACCAACGAGGAGCGCCAACGCAATGCCCACAGTACAAGGGGACCGGGGTCCCCAGCGCAAGCCTGCGCCGAAACCCCCGGCCAGTGACCCGCTGACGTCCGCACTGATCGCCGTGATCGTCCTGTGCGTGCTGGCCGTCGTCGTCGTGATCGTCGTCGAGCTGGCGGCCGGCGGGTCGCCAAGGCTGACCGTCGGCGCTCTCGGGGCGTTCGCCGGGGTGCTCGCGGCGACGACGAAGCTCGTCCGGCACGTGCGGAGATAGCGCGTCGGCGGGCCGCAGGCATAGCGCACCGGCGGCCCGCCGTGCCAGGGTTCCGCGAACCCTAGACCGTTCGTACACCTGTACGATTATGATCACGGCCATGACCAGCGAAGATGTGTTCACCTGCAGCGCCACGAAGACCACAACCACCGCGACCGGCGACGTCGAGGTGCGCTGCACCAAGATCGCGAAGCACGTCGAGCAGGGCGAGCCGGTACACGAGGCGAAGCTCGGCGCCTTCCCGATTCGCTGGCGGTAGAGCTCGCCTCTCAGTGCAGCTCGGTGAGCTTCGGGATCGTCACGCCGTGGTTGCCACAGGCTCCCGCGAGGGTGGCCCACTTCTGCACGAGCTGTCCGGCGGCGACGAAGGCGAGCCCGGCGTCCCCATCGCTCGTGCTGTCCTTGCCGGAGTCCGAGAGCTGGAAGATCAGATCGAGTACCTCAGTGCCGGCTGTGCGCAGGTCGTCGTAGCGGGAGTCGGCGAACTGCTTGCGGAACGCCTGGTACGCCTTGAGCGACTCGGCGGCGGACTTCGTGGCTTTCGGTGACGGCTCGGGCGACGCCTTCGACGCCGCGGCCGAGTCGCGGATCTGCTCGCAGGCAGCCACGCCGGAGTCCTTGAAGACCGAGGCGGCCGGGCCCTTGCCCGTCACGCCACCGGCAACCACGGCGCCCCCGGCCAGGACCAGCAGGACGGCCACGCCGACGCCTATCCAGAGCCCGGCGCCCCGCCGCCGTTTCCGCCGGCTCGGGCCGACCTGGGGCGGCGGCATGACCGGCGGCGGCCACGGTGCGTTGCCCGGCGGGTGGGCGTAGGGCTGCTGGCCGAATTGTCCGGACTGGGGATCGCTCATGGCCCCGGATTCTGGCATCGACGGCGGGAAGATCACGCTCCGTCGTCCCGGTCGTTACCGCCGCCTGTCTGGATCGGCGAAACGATCCGATCGACGCCGGTTTCCGGCTACGGCTCCCCGGCTATCCGGGCTCGACGCCCGCGGCGCGCAGGATGCGGCGCACCTGCTCCCGCGAGTAGCCGGTCTGACGCGCGATCTCGGCCTGCGAGGTTCCCTCGTGCCAGGCGGTGACGATGCCCTCTGCCAGGGCCAGACGGGCAGCGGTGCGCGCCTCACGGGCGGCTCTGACCTTCGCTTCAGCGGCACGCTCGGCGACCGGGACGGCGTTCTCGGCGCGCCGGAACGCCCTGATCAGCTCGTCGAGGGTGGCCACATCTCGGGAGCCTAGGTATCCGCACGGTGCTGCCACGTCGTTGGGATCTTGTGCAACCACATTGCACCAAAGGCATGCATCCACATGACTACTTGCTCATGTGGCAGTCCTGGCCTACGTTGGGGTACTGACGGGCGGCGTCCGCCCTGGCTGCGGGCCGCGGGCGCTACCCGTCCCCACATCGGCAGAGAGGACACGGGCGTGAGCGACACCGAGATCGAGGCCGACGAGGCTCTGACCCTGTCTGCGCAGAATCTGCAGGCCGCGCCGGTGCTGATCGAGGGGGTCTGGCTGTTGCATCTGTCGGACGGTGAGCAGAGCGTCGAGATCACGCCGGAGATCGGCGACCCGAGCGCGGCCGCGATGGCGCTCGACGATCTCGCCATGGCGGCGGGCCAGGCGGCCGAGCAGATCCGCCGCGCCGCCGGGCGATGACCATGCGCCCCATGACCGCGCTCGCCCTCGCGTGGACCGCGCTAGTGCTGGCCGACCCGACGCCGCTGATGGTGGCCCTGGGCGCGGTCAGCGTCGTGGGTGGGTGGTCCGTGGCGTCGTGGCGGGAGTCGGCCAGCGGGCGGCTACACCGTGCCGACCCACCGCACCGAGAACGAGCTCTGGAAGCCCGTGGTGTCGGTGTTCAATGCGCCGCCGCTGTCCTGAAAGGCTTGGATCGTGAAGTAGTCGGTCGAGCCGTTGGCCGTCTCGGTGATGGTCTTCGCCGGGTAGGCCGTCGTCAGCGCGTTGCCGGAGTTGAACAGTGTCAGCGCGCCGGTGATCGCGCCGCCGTTGCGACACACGAACGCACCGCGGCGGCCGGTCGCGTTGCCGGTGAACCCCACGCCGCCTGAGATCTGGAAGCGGCCGGCCGTTTGCGGCGTGTAGCGGTCAGTGTTCGTCGATGTCGAGTGGCCGTTGTCGTTGTCGACGTCCTCGGTGTCGAAGGTGACGTTGGTGTTGGTGTTGTTCGGAATCGACTGGACAGCGGTCTGCCGACCCTCGAAGACCGGCACGCTGAGGAAGAAATTTCCGGCATCGCGCACATTCGTGTTCATGAATGCCGCCGTGACGATCTCCCCCGCGGTCCAAGTCCGGTATGCCGGGATGATCACGGTCAGGCTCCGATCGCGGTGAAGTTGGGCATGGGGCGGTAGCGGCGCTGCCAGTCCAGCGGCAGCCAGCCGGCGGCGCCGCGTAGGCGCGCCTCGCGGGACAGCACGGGGCCGAGGTGCTCGACCTTCAGGCGCAGCAGTGGCCACGGGTCGAGGCGCTGCTGCAGCACCGGCCGGCCGTCGAGCGTCAGCGGCTGGCCGAGAGGGTCGCGCTGCACGGTCCATAGGTTCGGGTCGTCGAGATCGTCGAACGGCTGCAGCCACAGCACCTCGGCCGGGACGACCAGGCCCCAATCGTGGTGGCGGTACAGCACCTCATCGCCGACCGCGGGCAGCTTCGTACGGTGCTGCGCGGGCCGCTGACGGGCCCACTCGACCTCGTGCGGCTCGTGCGGGACGAGCCGCGTGTGTTCCTCGCGCATCGCGCTTCCCTCCCCTCAGAAGCCGAGCACCGACGTGGTGCCGAGCGCCCCATATGTCGCGTCCTGCAAGATCCAGGGCTGCGCGCCGCTGGCGGGCGAGAGCAGCAGCGTGACCAGCCACGTGCCCCGCTCGAAGTTGATGTCGTGGTGCGTGACCTGCTCCACGAAGAAATCGCCGGACATCGTGATCCCGGCGCCGCCGTTGGCGGCCTTCGGCCGGCGCTTGACCGTCACCCGCGTGCCGATCTCGATCGTGAGCACCATCGGCCACAGGGTCCCGTCGCCGAACGGCACGCGGGTGGCCGCGGCGTCGAAGGTGATCGAGGCGAGCCGCTGGCGTGCCGTCGCACCGTTGAGCACCACCCACGTCGCGGCGTCAACGGTCTCGTTGTCCGAGGCGATGTTGATCGTGCGCGTGAACGGCTTCGGCCCGAAGCGCTTCCGGGACAGCCCACCGTCCGCCGGCTCGGCGTGCGCGATGATCCCGCCCGAGCGCGTGATGTCGGCCATGTTGAAGACCCTCGACGGGTCGAAGTCGTACGCGACGTCACCCTGGTATGGGTATTCACCCGCGGCGGTGTTCTCGCCGAAGGTGTACACCGCCGTCGTCTTCAGCGACCGGTCGAAGCGTGAGGCGAACGCGATGCCGTCCGCGCTCTCGAAGAGGTTGCCGAACTCGCTGTCGGCGACGCTCTGACACGCGGTCAGAGCAGCGGTGCCTTTGGTCAGGGTGCTCGCGGCCATGGCCGATGCGCCCGGCTGGATCGAGGTGGGCCCGGTGTACCCGGCGTAGCTCAGGTACCGCGTGATCCGAGCGCCGCTCAGCTCATTGGCGTACGCCGTGAGCCCGGCGGTAGCAAGGTCGGCAACCTCGCCGGCCGAGAGTGCGCGGTACCAGATGGCGGCGTGCGCGACTACGCCTGTCCACGCCTCGGTGAGGTAGTGGCCCATGTAGGCGATCGCGCCGCCGATGAAGAACTGATCAGCCGGGAGACCACTCGCCAGTCCGACCGTGGACGTGGCTGTCGTGGTCGCCTGCGCAAGCACGCCGTCGATGTAGAGCGCGAGGTTCGTGTTCGTCGCATCCTGGCTGGCGACGCACGCAAGGTGATGCCATACGCCCGCGGCCGGTGCGCTGGCGCTCGTCGCGAATGCCGCGCTGCCCGTGCTGCCCTGCAGCTTGAGCTCCAAGCGGCCCGTCCCGGCCAGCTGCGTGAGCACCATAGGGTTCCACAGGTTGTACTTCGCGTTGCTCCACATGATGATCATGTAGTCGGACGGGGTGGCGGGCCAGTACGCCCAGCACGCCCACGTCGCCGCCCACGCGGCCGGCGGCGACGGCGGCAGCGGCGAGAGCGACAGCGCCCCGGTCTGGCCGATCGCGAGCACCGTGGACGTCTGCAGCGCCGAGAACGCACCGTGAGCGCCGTCCGCGGTGAACTGCACGCCGGTGCCGCCCGAGTCGCCGAGGATGGCCGAATTCACCCCCGCGGTGATGCCCGCCCCCGCCCCAGTCTTCGGAGCGTAGGGCAGCAGGGCCGGGCCGTTGTTGCCGCTCGCCTCGGCGTAGCGCGTCGCACCCTTCGGCTCCTGCAGCGGCCAGTAGTACGTCGGCGCCTTGACCAGGATGGCGTTGCGAGCTTCGGTCCAGAGATCGGCATTGCTGAGGATGAAGAACGGGCCGACCGCGGGCGTGGAGCTGACGCCCCGGAAGCCGTTGTCCTCCCACGCGGTCGGCCAGCGCTCGACGTAGCCGCGCGTCCACACGTTGCGGATCAGGGGGCCGGTCGTCGTGAAGGCGCTCGCCGAGCCGCCGGGCTCGTGCTGCAGCGCGTCGACGTTGACCGTCGAATTGATCGACGTCGTGAACGAGGCGACCCAGAGTTGATGCGTGGGCTGCGTCGCGGTCCACGTCACGGTGAGCCGCACGTATGCGCCCGTCGTCGTAGTGCTCGTGCCGCCGGCGCCGCCGTTGATGAAGATCTGCGTCGTGTTGGCCCCGGTCTGGCGCACGTACAGGGTCGACGTGTACTGCCGGCCGGGGATGCACGGAACGGTGACGCCGACGCCCGAGATACCGCCGCCGTTGACGACGTTGTACGTCAGTGACTTCGTGCCCTGCTGCGGGTTGGTCGTCGTGATCGCCGCGCTCGCCTGCACGCCGGTGCCGCTGTACAGCACCCATGCCGGAGGGGCGCCGGCCGAGTAGCTCTCGAAGCTCGGGTCGGTGCCCACGCCGTTCTGGATGTTGTACGCGGCGTTGATCAGATTGCCGGTGCCGCCGTTCGGCCACATCACGCGGGGCATGATCTGCCGATACGGCTGCACGTTCGGCGAGTACGGCGAGCCGCCGTTGCCAGGGTTCAGCGCCTCGTCGATGTTGAGCCAGTCGACCGACATCGCACCGGTCTGGTTCTGATCAAGCTCGTATTGCCGCCCCCGGCTCGCGCTGCCGATCGAGATGGCGCGAGCGGCAAGGTCGGTCCAGGTCGGCGTGGCGGCCGAGTCGAAGGGCTCGGCATTCCACGCCACGCCGACGAAGACGTCCGGCAGATGCAGATCGGGCACGGCGGCTTACCTCCCGGCCCGGCCCTGCTTGAAGATCATGTCGGTGGGCTGCGCGCCGGTCGCCTTGCCGGCCGGACGGGCGCCCGTCCGGGTGCGGGCCGGAGCGACGGCGGGCCGTGGCCTCGCGTTCTCAGCGGCGATGCGCACTCGGGCGCGCTCGAAGTACTCCTCGGGCACGGTCGGGTTGTCGCGCTCCAATGCCGCCGCAGCGCCGTTCGCGCTGGTGCGCATCGTCGTGGCCGGCATAGCCAGGGCGGTCTTGCGCAGCTCGCTCACTCGGCGGGCGACCTCGGCCCGCGGCGGGGCGGCCAGCACGCGGGAGGCGAGCTCGCTGTACCCGCGGAACGTGGATGCGTCGGTGAGCGTGGCGGCGGTCTTCTCCAGGTGCTCGACGTAGAGCAGGCGGGCCAGCAGCTCGACCGGGCCGAGCCCGTCAAGGTGCTGCCGGGTGGCCGGTGCGAGCCGGCTCACCTTGCCCACGAACTCTGCGGGAAGGTTCGTCATGCCACACACTCCCCGAGCGCGGCGCCGAACGCCTCGGCGATGGCCGCCGCCGGCTGGCCGCTGGTGATCGCGCCGACGAGGCGGTGCAGCGCCGTCACGGGCGCGTTCGGCGTCGAGACACCAAGGCCCGGCATGATCACGGCGACCTGCGCGGCCTGGGGCGGATCGGCGACGAAGCGGCCACCGATCCAGGCGCCGCCGGTTGCGCTGGCGGTTGCCTCGGCGATCCCGAGCGCGTACCGCTGATTCTGGATCGACGCCGGGGCGTGCGTGACGCGCTCGGCGACAGCGGCGGCCTCGGCGCGGACGCCCATGATCTCGGTGAACGCTGCCTGCGCGATCTCCAGCGCCTCACCGATCTTGTCGCCGAGCAGCTGCGCGAGGTTTTCGGCGCGGCGCCGGTCGGCGGCGAGAGCGGCGACGGCGCGGTCGAGCTCGGCGAGCTGGCGGTCCCGCTCGATCTGCGCGACAGCCTCGCCGTGCCACTCGGCGAGCTGCTCGGCAGCCGAGTGGATGTCGGCGAGCGCGTTCTCCAGCTCGCGGCGGCGCTGCGCCTGCGCCTCGCCTGCCTGGCCGGCGTCGAGCGCGGCCCGCCACAGGGTGTTCGTCTCGACGAGCTCGGCCGCTAGGGCGGCGCGGCGGTCGGCGAGAGTGGCGAGCTGGGCGGCGAGCTGGTCGCGGCGCTCGGCCGCCGTTGGGGCCTGCGTCGTCTTCGTGTTCGTCATGACTCAGCCCGCCGAGGTGACGTTGGCGCCGACGTTCAGGACAGCGGCGACAGCGGTCGCGAGGGTGGCGGCCTGACCGGGCGCCACCGGCAGCACGCACTTGGTGCGGCTGATCGACAGAGCCAGACCGCCGGGAAGCGTGTTCGCGATGATGTCGGCGTTGCCCGCGCTCAGACCGGCCACGTACGACGCGGCAGCGGCCACCATCGCCACCAGCCCGGCGCGTGTGAGCGCCCCGGCGATGCCCTGGCTGGTCTGGATGATGAGCACCGACGGAACGACGCCGTCGAGCGCGCCGGCTACGGCACCGGCGCCCTGCGGCTGGTCCTGATAGATCGTCATGGCGTTCCCGCCCGGCGACTCGGGGCGGACGATGAGCGGCACTGTGACTCCTCGGGTCACGCGGCCCGCTGTGCGGCCCGCTGCTGGGCGAGAACGGCGACGCTGGCCGAGTCGATGGCCCACGTGCCTGCAGGCGTCCGGCGGGCGCTCAGCCTGCCGTCTTCGGCCATCCGGCGGACGGTGGAGACCGTGCAGCCGAGGTGCGCCGCGGCGTCCTGCGCGGTCAACTCTGCGGGCGGGGCGGCATCGGCTGCGCTCGCCTGCGCGCCGGTGGATCCCGAGCTGCGCAAATGCTGTGCGCGCCAATCGGCCGCAGCACGCAGAACGGCGGCGGCGACCTGCTCGACGCCAGCTGAGCCGCCGCCGTTGCGGGCCGCGAGCTGAGTCAGCCCGAGCCGCAACGCCCGGTCGATCAGCGCGCAATCCTGGGCAGTCAGCAGGATGGCTGCGCCAGGCACATCGATTGCCATAACTCATCGACCCCCGTCGAACTTGACATAATAGCTATTTATCAGCACCGATTTCCGGGGCATAACGGACATTGACTGAGCCTCGGTGACGGTGCATGGCGATCTCACGGAGCGTCATGACGCTTCGCCCCTTTTGTCTACTTCTTCGAGGTAGGTGCCTATGTCGGCGGCATGGCGCCCAACCTCGGCGCCGATGCCGCCGACGCCGCCCACACGGGGCATCCGCCCGAGCCAGCGATGGACCACGCTCACCGACCGCCCTACCGCGTCGGCGATCTGCCGATAGGTCGCGCCCGCCAAGCGCAGCTCAACGGCATACGCGGCGAGCCTGGCGCGATCGGCGTGGGCGCCGCCGTTTGCGCTGGCCCGGTTGCCGCGCCCTCCGGCCGAGCTGCGCCGGCCGAGCAGCGGCGGCCCGAGCGGCGGGCGCCGCCACGGTGCGTCGAGCCCTACGCCTGCCTCCTCGTAGGCAACGACCCTGCCGGCGGCGTCGTAGACCGCCCGGGAGATCCGGCGCCAATAGTCAGGCGTATACCCCCTTGGGGTATCTGTTCGCCGTTGAGTGTCGAGTCGCCTGCTCACGACGCCGCGGCCTTCGGCTCAGCGCCGCCGCGCCGCTTCCAGATGCGGAAGACGCCGCCCCACGTGCCCTCCTCGCCTTGGCCGGCCTCGTCGCACGCCGCGCGGACCGAGCAGCGCACGCAGAAGGCTCGCGCCTCGGCGAGGCGGCGACGGTCAAAGAACAGCTCGACGTCGGCGCCGCGGCAGGCGGCCAGCAGGCGCCAGTCTCCTGCGGCGAGCCGGTTGCCGAGCTCGCCGGTGATCGGTCTGAAGATCTTCACTGCGGCTCAACCCCCGTAACCTCGACCCACCGTTGGTTCTCGCCGGAGCCAATGCGGATCTTGTCGCCAACCTGGATTTCGGCGACACGAACCTCATCGATGTGACCGGCTCGGTTTCGCCAGCCAATGCCGCCGAACTCGTATGGGGCGCGATTGCCGCTCGGCTCGACTACGTGCACCCGAACGCGGGCGCCGACCTTAGGCCGTTCCGTCCGGCGTTTGTAGGCGTCGAGGCAGCCGTCTGCGTGGCACGCGTAGTGACGGACGGCGTTGCCATGCTTCATGAAGTCCTTGCCGCCGCACTGTCCGCAACGCTTCCGGCACATCGCGCAGAGATCTGGGCGGCGCTTGTCGGTGGTCTTGTACTTGCCGCTGCACCCGTCGTTGCCGCAGCGGAACCAGCCATCCGGCCCGGGTGCAGGGGCGGCGGCTGTACGACGCTCAGCGGCCTTCCTGACGGGCTGCGGCGCACTCTGCGTCTTCACCGCCGCCGCAGCGGTCTTCGCGCCTTCCTCTTCCAGCCGGTCAAGGCTCTTGCGCAGGTAAGCCTTCGGGTTCTTGACGTCGCGGCCGGCCAACCGTGCATCGATCCATCGCTGCGCCTGGTCGGTGGGCATCCCTCCCAGCCGCCGTGCGACCTCTTCGACGATCGTCTCGGTGTGTTCATGGGGGGAGGAAGGCGCACTTGCACTCGTCCCGGACGCGGGCGACCGCCCCGCAGCGTCAGCGGAGGGGTCGGGAGCGTGAGCGTCCGATCCATCGTCGTCAGAGGCTCCCTTATGGTCGCTCTGACTCTGATTTGAGTTATCGGCACGTGGTGCCGCTTCCTTATCGGCACCACGTGCCGCTTCCTTATCGGCACGTGGTGCCGGGGTGTCGTCCTTATCGGCACGTGGTGCCGCTTGCTTATCGGCATCTGGTGCCGTTAAGGGGTCGTCGCCCCACAGCAAGGTCAGCCCCCACCTGACGGTGCCGCGCTTGGTGGCGTGCCCACCGACGATGCCGAGCCGTTTGATCAATCCGGCGCTCTCCAGCTCGGTGAGCGCGTTGCGGACGGACCGCGGGCTGAGCTTCGCCCGACGGGCGATCGACTCCTGCTCCTTGAAGCACACCGGCTCGGCGTCGATGGCGCTGGCCCAGGTCGCCATGACCGTGAGCACGGTCATGGCGTTGTGGCTGACCTTGCGGGACTCGCACCGGATGATCGCCCGGGAGGCGTGCCGGTACCGCGCCGCCGGCAAGGGTGGCCTGCTGTCGCTCACGGCGCGCCCCCGGCCTTGAATGGGCTGCGGTAGGTGCCGATCAAGCCCCACGGCGCACGCTCGCCACCCAGTACGCAGTGATCGGAATGCGCGACGGTCGTCGCGCCGCCGCCCTGCCGGCGCTGCCTGCGGTTGGCGTGGATGAGCACCGGCTCGCATCCCGGCGTCGGGCAGCGAGGGGTGCGCCCCGAGCTCGGTGGCGTCATCGGTTGCCGGCCGAGCACAGGAGCGCGAGCAGGTCGGCCCGCTGCCCGGGGGTGAGCTCGGCACCACGAGCCAGCAGCACGCGCACTGCCTCATCGCGGCGCGCCTGCGGTGTCCAACGGGACGCCGCTGCCCGCAGCACGACCTCTCGCGGCCGAGCATTGGCGGGGATGCTGCGGCGCGGCTTGTGCTGCTCGACGGCGCGGCCGGTCGGCTGCGCAATGGCGGCGGTACGGCACGCCTCGGCGCCCGGGCAGGCGAGCTCGACAAGGCCGCACACGGCGGCGGAGGTCGCGCAGGGCGGCCGCTCGGCGGTACCCTGATCAGCGGCTGCAGTGATGATTCGGGGGGCCCCGCTCGCAACGGGGCCTTTTTCGTTGCTCATGGTCTACGCGCCCACCTTCGCGGCGGGGCGGGCGAGGACGGCGCGCAACTGCTCGCGCTGCTCGACGGTCAGTGGTGGCGCCTGCTCGACGAGCACGCGGATCGCCTCGCGGGTGCGGCTGTCGAGACTCCAGCGTTTGCGGGCGACGTCAGCGCGGACGGCAGACAGCCCAGGCTTGCTCGTGGACATGAAGATCCCTCGATCTCGATGTTCACGGGCTTCGCCAGCTGGTCGGCGGTACCGTTGCCCCAATCACTACCCGGTGGGCAGGCGGGACCGGCGACAAGCGCCGGCGCTGCGAGCTGCTGATTGCCGGGCCTTCCAGCCACCCGGCGCGCGCATCAGACTCTAGCTAAGCAAATCTAGCTGTTCAAGCGCTGCCCTCCTTACGCAGCAACGGTTATCACAACGTTGGGATACTTTGAATATCCACTATGGACGCTGCTGCCCAATGTTCGCCCCATGTCATCGGGTCGCCGACCCAGCGCGAGTCTGCGAGCCGCGCAATGTCGAAAACCGGCCCCCGGCGAGCTGCGCGAGTGACGACGAGCTCGGCGAGTACTCGCACAACGACACGCTTGCGCTGCGGCGAATAGCCCGGCCAGCCCTTCACGATGTCGGCCGGTTCTTCGCCCTCAAGCTCTGACGGCACAGCGAGGACCCGAGCGCGCCTCTCGGCCGCCTCGATCTGTGGCAGCAGGCGACCCTCCACCGCCGACAGGCCGCGGGCGGACAGGTCGCCCGCGGCGGCCTCGGCGTAGTGAGCGTCGAGGCGCTCACGCAGCACGCGCACCTCTTCGTCTGCCGTGCGCAGTTCTTCGCCGTCGCCTTGTGAGCGGAGCGCGTCAAGCGCATCGTCCTGCTGGAGGCGGCCGAGCAGAGCCTCTTCAATGACCGCTTCCAGCGTGCCAGCGGCGACGACCATGCCGCACTTCTCGCACTGGTAGGTGGCCCTGGGGCGCTTCGTGCCGCCCGTCCGGGCCCGGAGACGCTCCGTACGGCAGGTCCCGCAGGCGACTGCGCCGGTCAGCCAGTGCGTCAGCGTCGGCCCGCGGGAGGTCACCCGGCGTTCGGGCCGGGTGAGGAGGGCGCGAACGGCACGCCATTTCGCGACGTCCACGATCGGTTTCCAGCTCGCCGGGCCCACCTCCTCGCCTCGATCCACGCGGATACCCGCATAAGCCGGCCTTAGTACGGTCTGTCGGATGAACCGGCCGTGCCAGGGCGCGCCGCCGGGCATGGTCACCCCACGCCTGTTGAGGTCGCGGGCGATCGTGGCTAGCTGCTCGCCGGCGTGCAGGCGATCGACCATCTCGGCGACGATCGGCCCCTGCTCCGGGTGGGCGCGCTGCTCGACGAACTTGCCCTTCTCGTCGTAGACACGCGTGAAGCC
Organism: Dactylosporangium vinaceum; assembly: GCF_019904175.1. Taxonomy (GTDB): domain Bacteria; phylum Actinomycetota; class Actinomycetes; order Mycobacteriales; family Micromonosporaceae; genus Dactylosporangium; species Dactylosporangium vinaceum. The sequence goes on from NZ_CP061913.1 coordinate 310,327, forward strand.
GTACTGCAGGCGCCCGGCCGGCGTGCCGTTGCGGGCTGCGTCGCGCTTGCCAACGAGCACGCGGTCCGAGAGCTGGCGGGACTCGGCCTCTGCGTCCACACCGAGGTTGGCCAGCTCGCGCCAGTCGGCAGTGCGCCAGGGTCGATAGACACGGTCGTTGGCCTGGATCCAGATCGACACTCGATGCTTCGCGCACAGCTTGAGGAATGCAGCCCATTCTTCGAGCTCGCGGGAGCCTCGCGAGCCCTCCCAGAGCCCGAGCATCTCGCAGCCACCGGAGCGGATGTACTCGATGAGCGCCGCGTAGTCCGGACGATCTTTGGTCGCGAACGGCGACGCCGAAAGATCGGGATCAACGAACGTGCGCCCGACCGCGTACCCCTCTTCGGCCGCGCTCTCGGTGAGGTCCCGTTGCTGCCGGGTGACCGACCGGCGCTCGTCCTTCGATGACTTGCGCAGGTACAGGTCGACCGTTACCGTCATGGACGACAAGATAGCACCGGTAAAAACTTTTGACCGAGGTCACCAAACCAGTGCTGACGGTCGGCCGCCGCTGAGCACCCGAAGCTCAACGGCCCCTGCGCTCTGCGGAGCCGGGGGCCGTTGTGCGCGGCGATGTTGGGGCAGAGCCGGCCGGAGTCGAACCGGCGTTCCCCGCCCTGCAAAGGCGGTGCGTCTACCTCTGCGCTACAGCCCTGCCCGGTACCAGTTTATGAGCGACGCCTGCGGGTGCCAGGGCGGGATGGCCTGGCGGGTGAGGCCGTACTCGTGGTTCGGCCTGGCCCTGGCCTCCGGGTCGGCGCCGGCGCGGACCAGGGCGCGGATCAGCTCCGGCGAGCCGTGGTCGACGGCCACGTGCAGGGGTGTCCGGCCGTCGAGGTCGTACGCCTGCAGGTCCAGCCCCAGCGCCACGAGCCGGGGGAGCAGGTCCAGGTCCGGCAGCCAGGGCAGCAGGTGCAGCAGCGTGCGGCCCCGGGCGTCGCGGAAGCTCGGGTCCAGGCCGCGGTCCAGGGCGGCCTCCACGGCGGCGGTGTCGCCGTCGGTGAAGTAGCGGACGAAGGCGGCGCGGAGGGCGCGGATCGAGCCCGGCCGGCGCATCGACGGGTCGCGCCAGGCCTCGACCGCGGCCACGCACCCGTGGAGCCGGCCACCCAGCGCGGCCAGGGTCCGTTCCCGCTGGATCTCGTCGCCGGAGTGGGGGAGGACGAAGCCGTCGCGGACCTGGATCGCGTGGGTGGTGTAGCTGCAGCTGACCTCGATCGACTCGCGCAGCGGCACCGACGCCGACGGGGCCGGCGGGTGGGGGGCGGCGGCCGGGAACAGCGCGGCGTAGGCAAGTGGGTGCAGCTCGGCGGGGAGTACGTCACCGCGCAGGAGCGCGGCCAGCTCCGGTGGGCGGTTCGCCACGGCCACGGGCAGGCTCGGGATGCGGTGCAGGTCGTGCTCGTCGCCCGGCGTGACCAGGTGCGCCTCGCGGGCCGAGAGGATCAGTGTGCGGCCCCGGAGTTCGATGCGGGCCCGGCCGCAGCGCACGTCCACACTGGACAGCGGGTCGGGGACGCTGCGCGGCGCGCGGCCGGTGGCGATGGCGCGGCGTTCGCGGCGGTTCGGGGGCTGCGGCGGGGCGGCGTTGTCGCGGCGGGACGCTATGTATGCCAGGGCGCGGTCGACGGAGTCGTCGAGTGTCGCGTGGATCGGGCGGAAAGCCTTGAAGAAGCGGGACTTCGGCGCGCTCAGTGCATACCCGGCCGCGGCCCAGGCGGCGCTGTGGCGGCCGGCGTCGTCCAGCTGGACGGCCCGCTCGACGGCGCCCTCCGGACCGTGCGCGCCGAGCGCGTCCTCCGGCAGCCGGTCGCCGGCCGCGGTGAAGAACGGCAGGCGCGTCCGGCCTCCGGAGCGAGCCAGCTTTTCGGACGTACACCTGACATCCCAATGATCCCGGAGGAGCAGCATGACGTCGTCGCGGCGGCGCAGGTAGATCCGGTCCAGGCGGGCGAACTGCAGGAGCATGCGCTGCGGGAGATCGGGGCCGTCGGGCGTGCGGACGAGCAGGGCGTGGCCGCCGGGGTAGAGGGCCAGCGGGAAGCCCAGGCCGGGCCGCATCCGGCCCTCGGGGCCCCGGCGGACCAGGTGCCAGCGCAGCAGGTCCGGGGCGAGGTGGAGCAGGTCCTCCTCGACCCGGCCGGCGATGTCGGGGCCATGCACGCGCCCGATGGTCTTCAGGTCGACCTCGGCGCTGCCGCCGGCGGCGGTCCACGCGGCCGGCCAGTCACCGGCCTCGCGGCCCGCGGTGGCGCGCTCCACCATGCGCGGCGGCAGCGGACGCCACCGCATCAGAGCAGCCCGCGAATGTCGTGCAGCTCGGGGCGGCCGGTGAAGCCGGCCATGCTGGTGTACCCGCCGCGTTTCGTCTGCGCCTTCGGGTCCGCGCCCGCCTTGAGCAGGATGCGCACCATCTGCTCCGGGCCTTCGGCCACCGCCTCGTGCAGCGGCGTGCGCCCGGCGTCGTCGCGCGCGTTCGGGTCCAGGCCGGCCGCGAGCAGCCGCGGCAGCAGCAGCCGCTCGGAGCCGGGCAGCTGCGGCAGGAGGTGCAGCAGGGTGCGGCCCCACATGTCGCGCACGTGCGGGTCGAGACCCCGGTCGAGCGCCCGCACGATCGCGGCCGTGTCACCGTGCAGGACCAGCCGCATGAGGTCGAACTGGAGGCGGCGCATCGGGCGCGGCATCCGTACGTCCGGGTCGCGCCAGCCCTCCCGCGCGGCTACGCATCCCTGCACCTGGCCGCCGAGCGCGGCAAGTGCCAGTTCGCGGTCGATCTCGGCCTGGGTGTGCGGAACGACGAACGCGCCGTTGCGCATGGCGACCTCGTGGGTGGCGCTGTCGCAACGGACGCGAATTGTCGTGCGGAGTTCCGCGGCCTTCGGGGGTACCGGCGGTGCCGTCGACAGCACCCGATGTACAAGAGGATGCAGTTGTTCTGCCTGAAGCTCTTCCGGCCGGCGAGCCAACACCATCGGGATCCGCGCAATGCGCTCCAGCGTCGCCCCGAACTCGTCGATTTCCAGCAGGCGGCGCGCCTGATCGGTCTCGTTGTACGGCACGCGGCTCACCAGGCGGGCGCGGCTGCCGTCGAGCACGATACTGCGGCCCTTGACATCGATGCGGGTGAGCCCCAAATGGTCGTCGACATCGGGCCGCGGATTCGACGGAGCGTGTCCGGGGCGCGGCCAGGTTTCGGTATCGCGCAGTTCCCGGGCGTGCGCGAGCGTGTGCCGGGCCGCCGCGGCGAGCGCCGTGTGAATCGGGCGCAGCCACGCCAGGGACCGCTCGACGGCGACCCCGCGCGCGTGATTACGCACATCGGGGTCGATGGAGAATGCCGCCGGATCAATGCGCTCGCGGCCGAATCGGCGATCGAAGAGGAGCACGTGCATGTCGTACCCGGCCGCGGCCCACGCGGCGGCGTGCCGGCCCTCCTCCTCCAGCTTGAGGAGCCGGTCGGTGCGCGGGTCGTCGATGCCGCACAGGGCGCGGATATCGCCGGTACGGCGGTCGTCCCAGCGATACCGCAGGTGCAGAAACGACTCGTCGGCAAGGCCCGGCTGCTCGATGATGCGCTCGAACCGGATGTCGATTCGCTGCGCCCACCGCGCCGGATGCACGCCCAGCGCGTGGCCGTCGGGAAAGAGGGCGAGCGGATACCAGACGTTTTTCAACGGCAGCCCGTTGCGATCGCGGCGGATGTACCACCGCAGCAGATCCGGCACCAGGTGCCGCATTGTGTCCATGACGTGGTCGAGGACCTCGGTGCCGTACTGCCGCCGGATGTATTCGGTTTGGATATCGACGGTGATGCCCGCGGCCCGGCAGGCGCCGCCCCAGTCCCCGGCCAGCCGCCGCTCGTTCGCCTGCTCAATCATGCTCATCGGTACCGCGGAGGGGTGCAGCGGCCGCACAACGTCACCTCCCCCGGGTCGAGGGCAGGGCTGACCGGAATCGAACCGGCGTTCTTCGGATCCGAAGTCCGATGCGTCGACCTCTGCGCTACAGCCCTGCCGCCGCCAAGTCTAGGGATTGCCGCAATCGGCTCTCCTCAACGCGTCGGCGGCGCGCTCATCGCTGCCGCGAGGAATGTGACAGCCCAGCGGCGACCCTCGTCCCCCGTGGGCTCGATGCGGTCCACCACCGTCACGGCCAGCATGCCGCGGACCCGAAACCACAGCTCCTGCTCGGCGAGCCCGGGGAGCGCGCGCTGGAGCGCGGCCAGGTAACGGTCGCGGAACATGGCCTCGACCGGCCCCACCCAGCTGCGCATCTCCTCGGCCGGGTCGCCGAGGATCGTCATGAGCAGCCGGGACGTCCGGGCGCTGCGCACGTCGAACAGCGGCCCCACGAACGCCTCGACCAGATCCGCGACGGCCGGCTCCCCACCTGCGGCGAGCAGCCGATCGAGGTTCTCGCCCTGCGCGGCGTTGATCGGCTCGATCACCCGCCGGGCGACCGCCGCCGCAAGATCCGCTTTCGAGCCGAAGTAGTACCCGACCGCCGCGAGGTTCGCACCCGCCTCGTTCGTGATGGCCCGGATCGAGGTCCCGCTGTACCCCCGCTCGGCGAAGAGCCGCTCGGCCGCGTCGAGGAGTTGCGTGCGGGTGTCCACGGGTGCGTACTATACGTACGTTCGAGTCAAACGAACGTATGAATGAGGCACGCCTGTGAAGATCTTGGTGGTGGGGGCCGGGGTGCTCGGCAGCCTGCACGCCGTCCGCCTGCACGACGCCGGTCACGACGTGTCGCTGCTGGCCCGCGGCGCGCGCCTGGCCGCCCTGCGCCGCGACGGCGTACAACTGGCGGTGGGGGACAGCGCGACCGTGCGGCGGGTGCCGGTGCCGGTGGTCGACCGGCCCGCCGACGCGTACGACCTGGTCATCGTCTTCGTGCGCACGCACCAGGTGGACGATGTGCTCACGACACTCGCCGACGTGGGCGGCGACGTGCTGTTCGTGCTCAACTGGGCCGCCGGCCCGGCCCCGCTGGCCGCCGCACTCGGCGCGGACCGGGTGCTGCTCGGCACCGCGTCCAACGGCGGCGTGATGGACGGCGACGTGCTCCGGTACCGCCCACCCAGCCGCCTGACCCGCCTGGTCCCGATGTCGATAGGCGACGTACCGGGCCCGCGCGCCGACCGAATCCTGCAAGCCCTCACCGACGCGGGGATGCGCGCGAAGCTGGAGCCGCAGATAGACGCCTGGCTCAAGACCCACGCCGCGTTCGAGGTACCGCTGGGTCAGGCGGTGGACGCGGCCGGCGGCCGGGAAGCACTGGCGAGCGACTCAGCCGCACTGCGGGACATGATCCGTCAGATGCGTGAGCGCCTGGCTGCACTGCGAACACCAGTGGTACCCCGCGGCTTGAGGGCACTGCAAGTCATACCGGAGGGCCTGCTGGTGCCCGTGTTCCGGCGCTTCTTGCGAAGCCGGACGGTCGCCTACAGTGGCCTGGACAGCACCTCGCCGGCCACAGTGGGCGAGTACGCAAGGCTGGCCGAGCAGTTGGACGCTGCGTAGTCAAGAACTACGCAAGGTAGTCGGCAAACTCGTGAATTAGTTTCAGGTATTAAGCTTAGGTTGAAAAGACCGGGACCGCCCACGAGCCGCCGTCAGGATTACGCACGTCTGTGATCTCCACCCGCTTCCGTGACATCAAGGGCAGCCCGACCAGGTCATTTGATCTACGGCAGGCTGGCCAGATCGGAGGTCGGTACGGCGATCCACCCCTCAATCCTGGCCAGCGGCAGCTCGTCCGCATCCGGCCGCACAGTGAGCCCGAGCGCGGTGGCGCGCGCAGTCAACGCCGCCACCAGCGCGTCAAAGGCGTCACGGTTCGTAGCGATAAGCGGCGCGAACGCCCCGAGCTCCAGCCACCCCGAGGTGGTATCGGCCAACGCGGCCGCCAGCCCCTCATGGCGCCCCTTGTACCGCCGGGTAACCCCCCACCGGTGCAGCGACGCCGCCGGATGGGTCTCGACGATCGCGCCCGCGCCACTGCGATCGACGTCCTGCCCGGCCCGGGCCAGCATGGCCTGCAGCGCCGCGCACCGCAGCGCGGCGTGGCCCTGGCGGTCGGCGGAGACGCTGGGTGGGACGACGCCGGGTACGGTGGCGCGCACGGCCTCGTCGGTCGCGCGGTACATCATCGCCCGGCGCCAGTTCGCGCCGTTCTCCTTGCTCGGCAGCGACGCGGTGTGGCCGTCACGGTGCGCGTTGATGAGCGCGGCGAACGGCTCCGGCCAGCCGAGCGCGCAGTTGAGTCCGGTCTTGTCGGCGTTGCGGACGGCCGTGACAATGCGCGCGTCAGGGACCCCGACGGCCAGCTCGCGCAGCACGGCGCGGCCGCGCGACCACGCGATGGTGGCCAGGGCGGTCCGCTCGTCGGTGGGGGCGAGATCGACACCTGCTGTGAGCACGAGATAAAAGAGCGGCGCCGGGCCGTCAGGTGTTACACCCCGAGCATTACTGCTGGTCCTCGCCCTGATCGTCGCCGTCCTGGTCGCCCTGCCCGGCCGCGGGCGGCGGGCCCTGGCCGTTGCCCGCACCGCCGGAGGCGCCCTGACCATCCTGTCCGGGGCTGCGGTTCTTGGTGGCCGACGGGCGGGGCGAGCGTGACGACGGGGGCGCCGAGGATGGGGCGGCGGCGCCCAGGAGGCGGTCGCAGTAGGTGTCGATGGCCGGCTCGCCGCCTGCCAGGCTTTTGAGCTGGTCTTTCTCGGGGCCGGTGATCGGGCGGGCGCCTGTGGGGTCGGTGCGGTGGGCCACCCACGCGCGGCACGAATCGGTGGCCGGCGCGCTCGTGGCGGGAGTTGGCGGTGGAGACGCGTTGGGCTGGCCGGCGGATATGGTAGAAATGGGCGTTTTGTCAGGCTTTGCGCCGATATGCGAGTCGTACCAGGTTTGCGCGGGTGCGGGCAGGCGGCCGGTGTTCGCTGCGAACGCGGTCCCGCCGATACCGGCCGCGACAAGTGCCGTGGCCACCACCGCGAGCAGGCGGCGCTTGCGGCGGGGGGCTTTCACGGCGCGCGGCCGGTACTCCTGGCGGAAACCCGCGACCGCGTCCTCTTCGCCGCGCAGCTCCTTGCGCCGGCCCGGCGCGCTCGCGGCGGAAAGCAGCTCGCCCAGCCGGCTGTCGGGCAGTTTGTCACGCTTCATCGCGCCCGCCCTCCTCGCCGTGCCGAACCTGCATGCCGTCCTGCTGACCCCGGACGCTGTTGTGCCGAGCCTGGACGTCGTCGTGCCAAGCCTGCATACCGTCGTGTCGAGCCTGGACGTCGTCGCGCCGAGCCCCAACGCCGTCGTGCTGAGCCTGCATGCCGTCGTGCCGGGCCCGAACCCCGTCGAGCTCGGTCGGAACCCCGTCTTGCCGGGCCCGAACCGCGTCGTGCTGGGCCGGAACCCCGTGGTGCTGAGCAGGAACGCCGTCGTGCCGAGCCTCAAGACCGTCGGGCTGAGGCTGAGGCTGAGGCTGGGCCTGAGCTTGGGCCTGAGCTTGGGCCTGAGCTTGGGCCTGGGCTTCGCTGTGCTCAGCGCGAACGCCCTCGTGCTGCGCCTGCACCTCGGGATGCTCGGCCAGTTTCCGTAAGCCGCGCATCGTGGCAATCCGGACAGCGCCCGAGCGTTTGCCCAGCACTCGCGCGGTACCGGCCACGTCCAGCCCCGCCACCACGCGCAGCATGACGGCCTCGGCCTGGTCGCGGGGTAGTCCGGCGATCAGCCGAAGCGCCCGGTCGGTGTCGTCGAGCTCGACCACCTCAGTGGCCACGTCCGGAGCCGCGGCCGCCGATCGGAGCTGGTCGATGGCCTCGTGTGGCTCCTCGTGGCGCCGCCAGGCCCGCCGGTTCTCGTCGATCCCGCGATGGCGGGCAATGCGAAAAAGCCAAACCCGAAATGCTGCGGTCGTACCGTCAAATCCCGACAAATCGCGCGACGCCTGTAACCACGTCTCCGAAGCCACGTCCTCGGACGCGTCACCGCAGACCACGCGCAGGTACCGCAGCAGCGGCGGATGCAGCGTCCGCCACAGCACGGCGAACCCGGCCGCATCGCCGTCGATCGCGGCGGCGAGCGCGGACGCGAGGTCCTCGTCCCGGACCCGCTGCATCGACGCCGTCACCAGCACACGGTAGGCCAGGTCGGCTGGGATTTCTCGTCTCGGCCAACAGCAAAGAGCCGGTTTGGTACGGTCGCCCGTATTGCCGCTTTTGCGGTTTTATCCTTCGGGGGGATTGACCAATGCGCGCACGAGTGCTGATAGGCCTGACTCTGGCCGCGGCCGCGGTGCCCGGATTCGCCTTCGCGGCACCGAACGCGGACCCGACAGCCGACCCATCGGCGTCAGCGGCGGCCGTGTCGATATCAGCCGGCGCCTCGGACAGCCCCTCGGACAGCCCGAGCGCCTCGGACAGCCCGTCGGAGAGCCCCTCCGAAAGCCCGAGCCCGTCAGAGAGCCCGTCGGAGAGCCCCTCCGAGAGCCCGTCGGAGAGCCCTTCGACCGACGACGACTGGCCCGCCGGCGCCTGGCCGTACTGCACGGACCCGGCCCAGCAGTACTGCATCGACTCCTCGAGGGTCATCCCGAGCAACGGTGACCCGGAGCAAGAGGCCAACGGCCAGGTGTCCACCCTCGGCGGCTACGTGAAGTCGTTCAACTGGACGGTGACCGGCTACAGCGGCGACGGCCTCCTGCGGCTCACCGTCCGGACCGGCAAGTTCATGCCCCGCTACACCATGGCCCTGGCCGAAGCCCTGCACATCACGCGCCAGACAAGCACCGACACCGGCAACACCACGCTCGTCATCGAGGGCCGCAACACCCAGATCAACTGGGTGACGAGCCCAACCGACCTGTTCGCGGCCTGTGTCGCCGGCCAGAACTGCGGCGACGACACGACGAGGGCCGACGCGACGGGCACCGGGCTGCGGTTCATGGGCAACACGCAGGACCTGGCCACCTGGGACGCCGGCGGGCAGCAGGCCCTGGACGGCTTCTACCTGGCCTCCGACGCCCAGGCCCGCCCGACCACGATCGGGTACGGCACCTACCCCGAGCCCTACTGGTCGCTGCCCTACCTCGGCAATCCCCACCTGGACATGGACGGCGCACCCGTTCGCGGCTCCTTCAACGCCTTCCTGCCCGCCGCCTACTTCACCGCCACCGGCACAACCGCCCACGACGCGGCAAAGACGGGCTTCGACGTGCAGAGCACGAACCCGGACACCCAGGAGAAGACCAGCATCCCGGTCACCGTGACGGAACAGGACGGCGGCGTCATGCTCACCGTCCCGGACCTGGGCTACTCGATCCAGCAGATCACCGTCTACAACCACAAGAGCACCGCCGTCACGCCGAGCGAGTCGCCCACGCCGACCACGTCGCCGACCCCTGACACGTCCCCGACCCCTGACACGTCGCCGACACCCGGCACGTCCCCGACGCCCGGCACGTCGCCGACGCCGAGCCCGACGCTCACCCTGTCGCCGATCCCGACGAAGTCGACCCAGCTGACCGCCCCGACCGGAGTCTCGGCCAAGGGCGGCCCCGGCAAAATCTCGGTCTCCTGGCAGGGCGCAGGCACCGCCGCCACCGGCTACACGGCCACCGCAAACCCGGGCAACCACCAGTGCACCGCCACCGCCGACCAGTCCGCCTGCGACATCACCGGCCTGACCGACGGCACCGCGTACACGGTCACCGTCACCGCGGCCGGCCCCGGCGACACCACCGCCACCAGCACCGAGACCACCGCCACTCCCGCGACACCCCAGCTCCCGGCGACGGTCCCGACCGGCGACGGCACCCTGGACCGCGGCCCGGCCACCGGCCAGTCCCGCACCATCACCGTCAGCGGCGACGGCTTCGCGCCCAACTCCCCGGTCACCATCGCGATCTACTCAACCCCGGTCGCCCTGGCCACGGGCACAGCCGACGCGACCGGCCACGCCGAGCTGACGGTCGTGGTCCCCGCCGGCTACTCCGGCAACCACACCCTGGCCCTGGCCGGCATCGCCCCGGGCGGCGGCCCTCGCGTCCTGACCCTGGCCGTCAAGGTGGCCGCGGTGGGCGCAGCCCTCCCGGTCACCGGCACGCCGACAGTTCCCCTGATCACCTACGGCGTAGCACTGGTACTGCTGGGCCTGCTCCTGTCCGCCGCCGCTCCCTACATCCCACTCACCGCCGCCCGCCACCGCCGCCCCTGACCACACGAGGCCCGGTAACGGCGTGGGTTGGACGGGCGGGTGGTCGGGCTGGTCCCATAGGGGTGTGTTGACGGCCCTCGTCCGATCGGTGCTCGCCGTGCTGCTGTCCGCCGCTGTCGTGGTGGCCGTTGCGGCCGGGGCGGTCGGCTCCGGGGACGGGCGGCTGCAGCAGGTCGGGAAGTGGCCGTTCCTGGGTGCGTACACGGGTGCGGGGCAGGTGGGCGTCGATCGTCTGCCGGGGTGGGAGGCGTGGGCGGGAGTGCCAAGCCGGTTCGGGGCCGACTTCGCGCCCGCCGACTCCTGGAGCCTCATCGAGGGCGGCGACTGGCAGCTCCGGCCGTGGGCGGACAGCGGGCGCCGGCTGATCTTCTCCGTGCCGCTGTTTCCGAAGGGTCAGGGCAGTCTGGCCGGCTGCGCGGCCGGTGACTACGACGGGCACTGGAGCAGGCTCGGGCGCAATCTCGTCGAGTACCGCCTCGCGCACACGATCGTGCGGCCCGGCTGGGAGTTCAACGGGGACTGGTACCCGTGGGCGTCGGCCGGGCGCGAAGCGCAGTTCGCCGCCTGCTTCCGGCACGTCGTCGACGCCATGCGGGCGGTTGCGGGGCAGCGGTTCGAGTTCGTGTGGAATCCGGTGCTCGGGTCGGCGTACGCCGCGGCGGAGCCGGCGTACCCGGGGGATGCGTACGTCGACTACGTCGGCGTGGACGTGTACGACATGTCGTGGACGCCCGGTACGTATCCGCAGGCGGCGCACGAGGCCGTCTGGGGAACCACGCTCGAGGGCGGGCAGGGGCTGCGGCACTGGCTGGAGTTCGCGACCGCGCACGGCAAGCGGTTCGCCGTGCCCGAGTGGGGGCTGTCCCGGCGGGCGGACGGGCACGGCGGGGGCGACAACCCGTACTTCGTCGAGCGGATGCTGTCGTTCCTGGCCGGCCCCGGCGTCCGTCCGGCGTTCGCGATGTACTTCGACGTCGCCGTGCCGCTCGACGACGGCAGCGTGAACCAGCACCGGATCTCGGCCCAGCCGCCGGTGTTTCCGCAGGCCGCGGCCAGTTTCCGGGCGATCGTCGGCTGATTTAAGGTATCGATAAGAATTGACATATATGTCATCGGACTGTTAATAAAGCTGGCAGAGAGCGCTCTCACCATGGGTCCGCCGCGGTGGGCAAGCGCGAGAGAGGTCAGCTATGCGCAGGAAGCTTCAGGTGGCCCTGCTGGCCGCCATCGTCGCGGTACCGGCGTACTACGCCATCACCACCGTCACCGCCAACGCCACGGTCAACCCGCCCCCGGCCGGCTTCACGCTGACCTGGAGCGACGACTTCAACGGGGCCAACGGCACAGGCGTCGACACCAACGTCTGGAAGTACGACACGGGGCCCGGCTCGACCTTCGGGACCGGCGAGATCGAGACCATGACCAGCAGTACCGCCAACGTGCACTATGACGGCCAGGGCAATCTGCTGCTCACCGCGCTGCACAGCGGCTCGGACCCCCGCGCCGGCTGGACGTCGGGCCGGATCGAGACGCAGTCGGCCGGCTTCGGCGCGGCCCCGGGTGGCGTCATGCGCGTGGAGTCGCGCCTGCAGCAGCCGAACGTGAACACCGCCAACGGGGCCGGGTACTGGCCCGCGTTCTGGATGCTCGGCGCCCCGCTGCGGGCCGGCGTCTCGTGGCCGGGCTCCGGCGAGATCGACGTCATGGAGGACATCAACGGCCGCAGCTCGCTGTTCAGCACGCTGCACTGCGGTGTCAACCCGGGCGGGCCCTGCAACGAGAGCACCGGACTGGGCAGCGGCGAGCGCGCCTGCGGCGGCTGCCAGACCGGCTTCCACAACTACGCGGTCGAGGTCGACCGGTCGGTGTCGCCGGAGCAGATCCGCTTCTACTTCGACGGCGGCAACTTCTTCACCCTCAACGCCAACCAGGTCGACGCGACAACCTGGTCCAACGCCGTCGACCACCCGTTCTTCATCATCTACGACCTCGCCATCGGCGGCGGCTTCCCCGACGCGTTCGGCGGCGGCCCCTTCGCGTCGACGGTCTCCGGCGCCTCGATGGTCATCGACTCTGTCGCCGTCTACAACAAGGGCCCGGGCAGCACCGGCGGCGGCTCCATCGTGGGCAACACCATTCTCGGCCCGGGCGGCAAGTGCATCGACGTTTCCGGCGACGACACGGGTGGCAACGGTACCCCCGTGCAGCTCTGGGATTGTCAGACCGCGGCCCGGGATCAGCACTGGGTCCTGAAGAACAACGGCTCGATCCAGACGCTGGGCCGCTGCCTCGACGTCACCGGTGGCTCCACCGCCGGCGGCGCGCAGCTGGAGTTGTGGGACTGCAACGGCACCGGCGCGCAGCAGTGGCGCACCACGACGAGCGGCACGCTTGTGAATCCGGCCTCCGGCAAGTGCCTGGACTCCCCGTCCGGCGCCACCGGCAACGGCACGCGCCTGCAGATCTGGGACTGCAACGGCTCCGGGGCCCAGTCGTTCGTCTACAACGGCGGCGCCTCGAACATCGTCGGCCCCGGCAGCAAGTGCATCGACGTGGCCGGTGACGACAACGGCACCGACGGCGCGGTCGTCCAGCTCTGGGACTGCCAGGACACCTCGCGCGACCAGAACTGGAAGTGGTCGGGCTCGTCCCTGCAGTCGCTCGGCCGCTGCCTCGACATTGCCGGCGCGGGAACGGCCAACGGTACCGTGCTGCAGCTGCACGACTGCACGGGTAACGCGGCCCAGGTCTGGGTCGACGGCGGCAACGGCACCCTGCGCAACCCCCAGTCCGGTCGCTGCCTCGACTCCCCGAACGGCAGCACCGCCAACGGCACCCGCCTGCAGATCTGGGACTGCAACGGATCCGGCGCGCAGACCTTCCGCAAGTCCTGAGCCGCAAACCCAACAGAGAATTCGCCGCGGAACGGGGTGGAACGCAGGTCCTGGTGAACTTTGATCAGGACCTGGAGGACGAATGACACGCATTACCGCACGCCGGCGGCTCGCTGCCGCCGGCGTGCTGGGGACGGCCCTCGCGGCGACGCTCACCTTCGCCGCACCGGCCCGGGCCGACTCGACAGTCGACATGATTCTGTGGCAGAACTGCCAGCAGCAGTCGTCGGCCTCGCTGAGCTTCGATGCCACCCAGCTGAACTGGCTCGACGGCACGACGCTGCGCTGGAACGCCGGCATCGGCAAGGACTGCGGCACCAACGTGCAGGTGCAGATCAGGGAGAACACCCGGCAGTCCAACGACAACCCGCAGACCATCGGCCTGGGCTGGGGCGGCAACCGGACGATCGCCAGCAGCGCCGGCGTCATCCCGGTGCGCAGCCTCAGCTGGAGCGTCTGGCTGCTGCACCCGCTGGGCAGCAAGGCCATCGGCACCGCCGCGGTGAACATCCAGTATCCGCAGGGGCCGCTGCCCAACGGCCAGACCAGCTTCACCGCGAGCGACGGCGGGGTCGCCACCCGGCGGGCGTTCGTCCAGGCGGTCGAGACCCCCGGGGCCACCGTCAAGGTCGCCGCGAACGTGACGCTCAACCTGAGCGGCCTGGAGGACGTGCGGCTGGCGCCGAACGTGCAGATCATCGGTGACCGCACGGCCGCGAACCCGCTCGGGCCGCTGGTGTTCACCGACACCATCCCGAAGCAGCTGTTCCACGTCCCGGCCTACACGGACCCGTCGCAGGAGCGGATCACCGGCCTGCGGCTGCGCGGCGGGGCGAGCAGTGACCCGTTCGACAACATGGGCGACGAGGACTCCAACGGTGTCCTGATCGAGAAGCCGAACGTCGAGATCGGCTTCAACGAGATGTACCTGTGGCGCGGCACGGCCGTGCAGGTGCTGGACTGCGACGACTGCGACTCCAAGCGCAACCTCATCACCCGGGACAACGGCAACACGATCCGGGTCCACGACAACTACATCCACCACGACCAGCATCCGACGGGCGAGATCGGCGGCGGGCACGGCGCCGGTTACGGGGTGGCCGTCGACCACGGCGCCTACGTGCTCGTCGACCGCAACGTCTTCGACTACAACCGGCACTCGATGACCGCGGGCGGCCAGGACGGCACCGGATACCGGTTCTACCGCAACCTGATCCTGCCCAACGGCGGCGTCAACAGCCGCGTGTCGAGCACCCACGCCATCGACGTGCACGGCTCGAACAAGGACGACTCGTACCAGAGCGGCCAGGCCGGCGAGTACTTCGACGTCGAGTACAACACGGTGTGGAACATCCACGACAACGCCATCAAGCTCCGCGGCACGCCGACCGACAAGATGGAGGTGCACAACAACGTCTACGCCCACTGCGGACTGTTCACGACCTCGGCCGGGTGCTCCACGATCGCGGCCATCCACGTCAACGAGACGGGCATGAGCGAGTCCAACGACGTGCTCACCACATTCGGCGCGGACCCGGACGACGCCCGCACCACGTGCGACTTCGACGGCGACGGCGTGAACGACACGTTCCACGCCACCCGCATCACGTGGTGGTTCCAGTCCAGCCGTCTCGGCGGCCGCTACATCTACCTGAACCAGTCCACGGCGGCCGGCTCCGCGGTGACGCTCGGCGACAAGAACGGCGACGGCCTCTGCGACGTCACCGCGAACGGCCAGGTGTTCGCCAGTGACCCGAACGTGACGATCGGTCCGGGCCAGTGGACGTCGGTACCGTTCCTGGTCACCAACAGCGACGCGATCGCCCGCACCGCGCTGCAGCAGGCGGGCCTGAACCTCGGCACCGTCACGATCGTGCCGAGCACCGTGACGAAGGGCACCGTGCTCGATCAGAGCCAGCACTTCAACTACATCCGGCCCAAGGGCACGGCCGTGAACCTCACCGAATCCGGCGGCGGCGTCCTCGTCCCGGATGTCGTCGGCTCCTGGAAGGCCGACGCCCTGGCCGCCATCTCCGGCGCGGGCCTGACGAATGACACCCCGAGCGAGCAGAACACCTGCGTCGACCCGGGCCAGGTCTTCCAGCAGAGCCCGAAGGCCGGCACCCTGGTCCAGCCGGGCGCCACCGTGCACATCTCGGTCGCCACGTGCATCAAGCCGGGCGGCGGCGGAGGCACACCGAAGTGACGAACGCGGGTGGGTGGCGCGGCGTGCGCCACCCACCCGCGCATCCGGCTCTACTTCGGGTTGCCGTCCGGGCAGGTGGAGACGGTCAGGTTGACCGCCGTCCCGCCCGGCACGCCGACCCCGCCCTTCGGGTTCTGAATCTCGACGTCACCGGGGCTCGCGCAGTCCTTGTTCAGCGAGACCTTGCCCACCGTCAGCCCCGCCGCGGTGATGGCGGCGGCCGCGGCCGACTGCGAATACCCGAGCACGTTCGGCACCGTGAACACCACTGTCCACACCACTGTCCGAGTCGCGCGCGCACCGTTCGCATCGGTGACGGTGAACGTGACGGTGTTGCTCGTCGGGCTCGGCCGCACCGTCCCCGAGACCCGCCCCGAGGCGTCGGCACTGAGCCCGGCCGGCAGCCCCGTAACAGTCCACCTGTACGGCGTCGTGCCGCCCGTCGCGCCCGGAACCAGGCTGAAGGCGGACCCCACGCTCAAAGTGGAGTTGCCGATGGTACCGGCGAGAATCATCGGCACGTCACGAACGGTCCAGGAGAACGAGACGGCCGCCGTCTGCGCCTGGCTGTCCGTCACCCGAGCGGTGGCGCTCCACGTCCCGACCTGGCTCAAGGTGCCGCTGATCAGGCCCGCGGAGGTCCCGGTGAGCCCGGTCGGAAGACCATTGAACTTCCAGGTGTACGGCGGGGAGCCCCCGGAAGCGGCCAGCTGCAGGTTGACGCCCTGGCCGAAGAACCCCACCTGGTTGCCGGGCGAGCCGATGACCGGATCGGGCAGCAGCCCGTCGAGCGCCCCGACCGACACCGGATAGCTGGTCCGCGCCGCGGCCTGCGTGATGCCCGCCGAGTAGTCGATGTTCGACGGCAGCGGCTGCCCCACCCCGACGAAGATGGTCCCGGCGTCGCCCTGATCCCCGTTGTACGCGGTGCACACCAGCGCCACTTCCTGACGCCCGTTCACGACCTCACCGCCGACCCCGTGACAGTACGGCAGCAGCTGCACCAGGTTGCTCTGGTTCGCCTGCACCAGGGTCGTGCGCAATGCGGTGGTGCTGGCATCCTGCGCCCCGTACGCCTTGGACCGCGCCGCGAGCGCGATCGGCCCGACGATGTTGAGCGCAAACCCGATCTCGTCGATGGCCGGCTTGTCGTGCGCCTGCGGAATCTTCGCCCAGGCCTGCGACACGCAGTCGCTGCTGTCCGCCGCATACTGCTGCAGCCGATCCGGGTTCATCAGATTGATGTTGTTGAACTCGATGACCGCGGTGTTGGCGCACGCCTTGATGTCCGCCGCCGCCATCCCGTCGATCTCGGCGACAATCTTGTTCTGCGAGTCGGTGATCGCCGCCTTGATCTTGGTGATCGCGTCGTCGAGTGTGGTCTCGTTGCCGAACAGGGACTGGTAGACCGAGTAGGCCGTCTTGGCGTATCCGGCAATGTCACCGACCCCGACGGCCGAGGCCGCGAGCGGATCGACCGCCACGCCCCCGGCCGCCGCAAGGAACGCGGTGAGCATTGCCGTACTCCTGCGCAGTTTCATGACCTTTGCGCGTTCCACCACGTTCCACTGGGAGGGGTCACCGGTCGTCGGCGACGAACTTGCCGAGATTGAAGTACACCACTGTGCCGGGCTTCACGACGGTCCCGGCCGCCGGCGACTGCTTGAGCACCAGGTCGGCCTTCGTGGCGTCCGATGTGACCACCGGTGCTCCCTGGCTGAACGACAGGCCCGCACCCGTCGTGGCCCCGATGGCGGCGTTCAGCGTCATGTACAGCAGATTCGGCACCGCCGAGCCGCCCAGCGACACCACGAGGTTCTCGGCGGCGCCCTCGTTGACGACCGCACCCGGCGCGACCGGCGACTGGGCGATGACCGTGCCGGCCGCGGCCGGGTCGACCTGCCGCGTGAGGCTCCCGACGACCAGGTTGGCGGCGGCGAGCGCGCCGCGGGCCACGGACTCGCTCACGCCCAGGACATTGGGCATGACCACCTGGCCCGACGGGTTCGCGAGGCCGCTGAACCCGGGCACGTCGGGGCGCAGGGCGCCCGGCGCCCAGGACGACGCCCAGCCCGTCCACGCGTCGGTGTTCACGGCGGTCTGGGCCTGGGTCCACAGCTTGCCGGAGTTGTCGACGCCGAACAGCCGCAGCCGGCCGGTCGACGGCTCCAGCCGCGCCGCGACCTGGGTCATCCGGCCGCCGTCCACCTGCTTCCACGCGGCGAACTTCGCACTGCCCGCAGGGAAGTCGTAGTTGCGCCAGACCCGCCAGTCGTGGTCGACCGCGAAGAGCGCGACCCGGCCGTCGGGCTGGATCGTGGCCGCGACCTTGTTGAACCGCAGCTCGGCCCCGTGGTCGGACGGCACCGCGAAAAGCGTCCAGGCACCCCATGCCCCGCTCGCCTGCACGGCCCGGTGCATCAGCTGCCCGCGGCTCGTCGTCGCGAACAGCGCAACCCGCCCGTCGGCGTTGCGCACCGCGGCGACCTGCGTGACGAACTGCCCCGCCAGACCGAACCCGCCGGACCAGCCCGTGAAGACGGTGCCGCCCGGGCTCTGCTGGCCGCACTGCCACACATCCCCGCCGGCCGTGGCGATGAACAGCTGCATCCGGCCTGTCGCGTCCCGCACCGCGGTGATCGCGCGCGCGTTGACGTTGGCCAGGCCGACCTGCGACCAGACGCCGCCGGACTGCACGAGCCGGTAGACCCCGCCGTAGGTGGTGGCGTCGACCGCGTACAGCTCGAGGCCGCCGGCGGTGCTCGTCTCCGCGGCCAGCGCGCGTGCCTTGACGCCGGCGATCGCGGTGAACTGCTCCCAGGCGCCGCTGCCGGCCGCGTGCGCCCGGGCCATCGTGTCGTCGGTGCGGGTACCGAAGACATCAAGGGTTTGGCCGGTATTCGCGGTGAGCGCCACCGAGGAGCCCCACTCGTCGGGCACCGGCAGCGGGAACGGCGCCGGCAGGATCAGCTGGGCGTTGCGGTCGGCGGCGACGCCGCGCCGGCCCAGCTCGCCGTCCGGATTGGTGAGCGTGTTGCTGCCGCCGGGCCGCTCGGTGGGGTCGTTGGCGGCCAGCTCCCGGGCCAGCGCGGCCAGCGCCGTCGGCGAGCCGAGGTCGCCCTGGTGGTCGAGCGGCGCGGCGATGTCGACGATCGTGGTGTTGATGCCGATCGTGCCGCGGCCGGCTGTGATCTCGATCAGCCGGCTCTGGATCGGCCAGTCGATGTGCGATGCGGTGGCGATCTCGTAGAACCCGCCGGTGCCGGGGACGTTGTTGCCCAGCGGGCTGACCACGCCGCGCCGGTGCGCATGGACCTCGTTCTTGTGGGTGTGTCCGCAGACGTACAGGATCACGTTCGGGAACCGCAGCAGCATCTTCTCGATGCTGTCTCCGTACCAGAAATCGGCGTTGCCCAGGTCGATGAGGTTGTCGACGTCCTTGTTGTTGATGGACTTGAGCGTATGGTGCGCGAAGACGACGATGAGCCGGTCGGTCGCGCTGTCGTTCGTCACCGGCAGCAGATAGAGCGAGTCGAGGAAGACGCGGCTGTTCGCCTGCAGCTGGCGCTCGAGCCAGTCGTACTGATCGCGTTCGAGGCGGCCGTTGGCCCCACCGTCGTAGCAGACCGTGTCGAGACTGAGGTAGACGATCGGCGCGTCCGGCGACGTGCGCGAATAGTAGGTGTGCGCCGAGGTGCCGTCGCCGGTGAACCCGTGCCCGCGCGGTGTGCCGCTGGTGTTCCAGTGCCCCAGCGCGAACGCCTTGCGCCCGAGCACCCGCCGGCTCCTGTCGGCCGTCACCGGCTTGAACTGCAGGTTGTCCACGAACAGGTTGAGCGTGCCGACGTTGAGACCGTCGTGCAGGATGACCTGGCCGCTCGTGATGAGGCTGTCGTACGCCTTCTGTCCGGACTCGGCGAACCCGGAGATGTCGTGGAGGTTTCCGCCGACCGTTTCCACGACCGTCGGGTCGACCGGGTAGTTGCCCTGGATCTCCCCGTCGTGATTGCCCATCACCGCGTACCACGGCATGCCCAGCCCGGTCGACGTGAACGATCGGCGGGCCGCCTTGAGCAGGCCCGGCACGACCGGCAGGCCGTACCTGGACCGGTAGAAGTCGACGCCGCCGATGGTATCGCCCTCGGGTGACCAGTAGGCCTGCTCGTGGGCGAACCCGCCCCAGCTCGCCGACACCGACTCCTCACTGCCGGCCGCCCCGGACACCGGGGTGATCTGGTGGCCGCCGTCGAGCAGATCGATGTACCAGCGCGTCTCGTTCCACTGGCAGTTGTCCACCATGTCTCCGGTGGCCACCGCGAAACTGAACGGCCGCCCCGTCATCGGCCCGCGCCCGGCCCCGCGGATCCCCTGCACCATCGCCTCGACCAGCTGCGTCGACAGCATCTCGTGCGGCCGATACGCGGAGCTCGTCGACACGTCGGTGACGGTGCTGCCGAGGTCGGCCCACCTATCGGTCCACTCGACCCGCCCCGGCGACTTGTCGTCGACCACCTGCATGTCCGTGATGTGGACGAACGCCTCCAGCGCCCGGGTCTGGTGCGAGTACACGTCCGCGAGCTCGGCCCGCACGATGTGGTGCTCACCCGGCCCGGAGGAGAGCTTCACGTAGTCGGTCCAGGTCTGCACGTCCTGGCGGGCCGCCTGCTTCACCGTCCGGTCCAGGGTCGTGACCCCGCCGAACAGTCCCCGGCCGTCCCCGGGCGACACCTCGTCGGCGTAGGCCGCGAGCATCGGCCCGGCTATGGTCCCCGCCTCCACGGCCGCCGCCACCGCCGCCGCGGCGGCCAGCTTCAACACATCTCGTCGACTTGTCATGTGAGGTTCGCGTTCCACCTCGTTCCAACCCGAACGGTCT
The DNA here is from genome assembly GCF_019904175.1 of Dactylosporangium vinaceum. Classification (GTDB taxonomy): domain Bacteria; phylum Actinomycetota; class Actinomycetes; order Mycobacteriales; family Micromonosporaceae; genus Dactylosporangium; species Dactylosporangium vinaceum. Next base: position 330,550 of record NZ_CP061913.1, read on the forward strand.
GAGCCATCGTCTCCACCCGATGCGTGCGTCTCCACCCACGGGTTGATGCCGTGGATCAATTCCTGCGCCGACGCGACCGGCCCGGGGCGGGCCATAGCGTATGGGCCATCGACGTTCCCGGTCGGAAGGAAGCCCGATGCACCACCTGTTTCTGATCCCGGTCCTGAGCCTCATGCTCGTAGCACCGTTCATCGCGGACTTCCTCCTGGACGACCGGCCGCTCGTCGGCTCCCGCACCCGGCTCGAGAAAGGTCCCCGTCGATGACGAACGTGCAGCTGCTCGCCGCGATCGGCCTCGGGGTGGCGTTCGCCGCCCTCGTGATCAGCCGGCAGGTCCGCCGGCGCGCGGTCACCCCGCGGGGCCTCATCATCCTGCCGGTCTGGTTCCTGATCCTGTCACTGCTCGCCGACCACCGGATGGTCTACCGCCTCGACTCCGCGCTCGCGATCGGCTTCTTCGCCGTCGGGGTCGCGTTCGCCGTGGCGATGGGGTTCGCCCGGGCGGCGACGCTGAGGGTGTGGGGTACGGACGCCGGGCCCATGTGTGAAGGCGACTGGCGCACCGGTGTGCTGTGGGTCGCCACGATCGCGGTGCGTGTGGGAGTGTTCCTCCTCGCGGCCAGGCTCGGCGCGCAGGAGGGGATGGGCGAGGCGATGGTGTTCGTGGCAGTGACGCTCGGGACGCAGAACGTGCTGCTCGCCCGGCGTGCGGGCCTGTTCAAGCCGGCCCCGGCCCTGACACCTGCCCCGACGCCGGCCCGCGTCCGGGAATCCGTCTGATGTCGCTGCTCCGACGGCTCCGCCCGACCGCGTCCGGTGTGGCGCTCGGGCGGGTCGTCGGCGCGCTCCTGTTCGTGGCCGCCGCCGTCCTCGTGGTGCCGGCTGATCTGCGCTGGCTGGCGCTGGCGTGCGCGGCGGTTGCGGTCACGGGGGCCGTCTTCAGCTGGCGCGCGCGGGCTGACCAGCCCATACGCAGAGTGATCGCGCTGGTGGTCATGGCGGCCGGCGGCCACGCCCTGTACATCGTGGACCCGGCGTCCCCCGGGTGGCTCCCCGCCGGCATCGCCATCTCCGTCGCGCTGGCGGCCCTGCCGCTTGTCCTCGCGGTACCGTTCGTCCTGGTCACCATCGCCACCGCCGCCGTGATCGCCGAGCTGCGCAACCCGACGGCCCTGGTCCCGATGATGGCCGGCTGCATCGGCTTCGCCGTCCTGGGCGTCGTGGTGGGCAGCTCCAGGCAGCGGGCCGACCAGGCCGAACGCCTCCTGGCCAGCGAAAAGGCAACACAGGAAGCAGAGGCCAGGGCTCAGGTGTACGCCGAGCGAGCCCGCCTGGCGCGCGAGATCCACGACATCCTGGCCCACACCCTGTCAGCGCAGATCGTCGGGCTGGAGAGCGCCCGCCTCCTGCTGCGCCGCAACGCGCCGGCGGAGGCCGTGCTGCAGCAGATCGACCAGGCCCAGAAACTGGCCCGCGAGGGCCTGGACGAGACCCGCCAGGCTGTCCACTCCCTGCGCGGCGACACCCGCCCGACCGCCGACACCGTGCGCGAACTGGCCGCGTCCGCCAACGCTCGGCTGACTGTCGAGGGCCCGGTCGAGCCGCTGTCTCCGGAGGCCGGGCTGGCCGTCGAGCGAACCGTCCGCGAGGCGCTCACGAACGTCCGCAAACACGCCCCGGGCGCGGCGGTGCGGGTCCGCCTGTCGTATGCGCCGTCGCAGGTCGAGGTCGAGGTGTGTGACAACGGTTCGGCATCGCGCTCGGAGCTGGACTTCACGGGCGGGGGATACGGGTTGGCGGGCCTGCGTGAGCGGGCCGAACTGCTGGGCGGCAAGCTTGACGCAGGTCCGGTGGACGAAGGGTTCCGGGTGTGGCTGACGATCCCGAGATGACGACCATCCGCGTGGTGATCGCCGACGACCAGCGGGTGATCCGCGACGGCATGAAGCTCATGCTCACGCTGATGGACAACATCGAAGTCGTAGGCGTGGCGAGCGACGGCGACGAGGCCGTCGCGCTCGTCGCCGAGCACGACCCCGACGTGGTGCTGATGGACCTGCGCATGCCCCGCTGCGACGGCGTCACGGCGACCCGCGCGATCCGCGCCGACCACCCGCGCACGCAGATCGTGGTCCTGACCACGTTTGCCGAGAACAACGAGATGCTCGCCGCGCTGCGCGCCGGGGCCCGCGGCTACCTGACCAAGGACGCGGACGCCGACCAGGTGGTCCAGGCCCTGCGCCGGGTGGCCTCCGGCCAGGCCGATCTGGCGCCCGAGGTGCAGAATCGGCTCCTGGACATGCTGCCCCCGGACCGCCCGCTGCGCGACGGCCCACCCCCGGACGGCCTGACCGACCGCGAACTGGAGGTCCTCCAACTGGTGGCCACCGGCATGTCCAACGCCGACATCGCCACCCAGCTGGTGGTGAGCGAGGCGACGGTCAAGACCCACATCAACCACCTGTTCGCGAAGACCGGCGCCCGCGACCGGGCCCAGGCCGTCGCCTACGCCTACCGCAACGGCCTGGCGCTCTGACGATCTCCCGTTTCGGCGGGCCCGGTCCGCGGGTATCAGCCGGCATGGATCGGCACTTCGTCAAGGCGCTGCTCTACGCCTGGGACCGCGATGAGTTCCGGGAGGGCCTGCAGCACCTGATCGACCTGGACGAGGTGACGACCCTGCTGGCCGCGCTGTCCGTCGAGGACCACGACCACGAGGTCGAGCGCAGAGTGCTTGACCTCGTCCGCTCAGGCCTGGACGCCGCCGAGATCCGCCGCGCCACCCTGCTGCTCATCGAGGACGACGACGTCCGGGAAAACCTCGCCGCCGGCATCACCGCAAGCCTCGCCGACCGCCCCGACCTGGCCCGCTCGATCCGCTCCGCGCTCGACGACCCCGAGGTGCGCACCGAACTGCGCGAAGCGCTCGAGTCCGCGCCGCTGCGGGCGGTGATCTGGCAGGTCGCCGAGAACCAGTTCGAGGGCCGCCGCTGGGCCCTGATCCGCACCGCCCTGGTCCTCGTCGTGCGCCACCGCCACGCCCGCCGCCTGACCTGGGCGCTGCGCCGGCACGGCCTGATCCGCGCCCTGCGCAGCGGAGACTGACTCGGCGATCAGTTCGGGTTGGCCATGCCGAGCAGGTCGAGGGCCTCGTCCAGCTGCTGCTCGGTGAGCGTCCCGCGCTCCACGTGCCCGCGGGCCAGGACGACCTCGCGGATGGTGCGGTCCTCCTTCAGGGCCTGCTTGGCGACGGCCGCCGCCTCCTCGTAGCCCAGGTACCGGTTCAGCGGCGTCACGATCGACGGGGAGCCGGCCGCGTACGCCTCCAGCACCGAGGCGTTGGCCGCCAGGTCCACGATGCACCGCTCCTCGAACAGCCGGGCGACGTTCGCCAGCAAGCGAATCGACTCGAGAAGGTTGCGCGAGATCACCGGCAGCATCACGTTGAGCTCGAAGTCGCCCTGCGACCCCGAGAACGCCACCGCCGCGTCGTTCCCGATCACCTGGGCCACGACCTGGCGGATCGCCTCGGGGATCACCGGGTTCACCTTCCCGGGCATGATCGACGACCCCGGCTGCAGGTCCGGGATCGCCAGCTCCCGCAGCCCGGCCCGCGGCCCCGAACCCATCCACCGGATGTCGTTGGCGATCTTGTACAGCCCCACCGCGACGGTCCGGATGACCCCTGACGCCTCGACGAGCGAGTCCCGCGCCCCCTGCGCCTCGAAGTGGTTGCGGGCCTCGGTCAGCGGCAGCGAAGTCGTCTCCGCCAGCAGCGCGATCACCCGCGGCGCAAACCCCGAAGGCGTGTTCAGCCCGGTCCCGACCGCCGTCCCGCCCAGGGGCAGCTCGGCGACCCGGGGCAGCACTGCCGCGATCCGCTCGACGCCGTAGCGGACCTGCGCCGCATATCCGGAGAACTCCTGCCCCAGGGTCACCGGGGTCGCGTCCATGAGATGCGTACGCCCGGCTTTGACCAACGGCGCGAACTCGTCGGCCTTGCGCTCGAGCGCCGACGCCAACGACGCCAGCGCGGGCGTCAACGTGTGCGCGAGCTCGGAGGCGACGGCGATGTGGATGGCCGAGGGGAAGACGTCGTTCGAGGACTGCGACGCGTTCACGTGGTCGTTCGGGTGCACCGGCGACGACAGTGCCCGCGAGGCGAGCGTCGCGATGACCTCGTTGACGTTCATGTTCGACGACGTCCCGGAGCCGGTCTGGAACACATCGATCGGGAACTGATCCGCGTGCTCGCCGTCCGCGACCGCGCGCGCCGCGTCGGCGATGGCCTCCGAAACGTCCGGCGGGAGTACCCCGAGCGAGCCGTTGACCGCTGCCGCCGCGGCCTTGACGGCGGCCAGAGCGCGGATCAGCGACCCTTCCAGCACCATCCCGGAGATGGGGAAGTTCTCGACGGCCCGCTGCGTCTGGGCCCGCCACAGGGCCGACGCGGGGACGCGGACCTCACCCATGGTGTCGTGCTCGATGCGGTACTCCATCAACCCATCATTCAGCGGGAAAGCGCCGTCAGGTCCTGTGCGCCGAGAGATGTGAACAGCGCAACAGCCTCGTCGGAGCGGTCCAGGCCGAACAGCGCGCGCGCCTGCTCGTAGCGGTCGCCGATGCGTGAAGCTTTCGCGAACGCCTCCTTGTTCAGCCAGTCCGCCTCCTGCGACCGGCCGAGCGCGCGCAATGTCAGCGCGAGGTCGTTCGCGGCCAGACACTGCCCGGAGACGTCGGCCACGCGCTCCATCTGGTCGCGGGCCGCGCGCTGGCACGTCTCGGCGTCGGCCAGCCGGCCGCGCAGGCGATACGCGGTGCCGAGCTTGCTCAGCGTCTCCGCCGCCCCGTACTGGTTCACCGAGTCCCGCTTCAGCACCAGCGCCCGCTGCAGCAGCGCCGTGGCCACCGAGAGGTGCCCGAGGTGCAGGTGCACCAGGCCCAGCTCGCCGAGGCTTATCGAGAAGGGCCGGATGCCCCCGATACGCCGGGCGACGGCCAGCGCCCGCCGGTTGGCCGCCAGCGCCTGGACGTAGTTGCCGGCCTGCGTGTGGACGAGCGCGACGGTGCTCTCCAGCTTGAACTCCAGGCTGGGCGGCATCTCCGGCAGCCGCACCCGCGCCGCCGCCTCCGCCGACGCGATCGCCTCCGGATACTGCCCGAGCCGGCTGTGCAGCATGGCCAGGTTCGTCAGCGCCGTGCCGACCAGCCGCGGCAGGTCCTCGCGCTCGGCGATCCGGATCACGGTTTGCAGCGTGGCGAGGGCGTCGGTGAGGCGGCCCATCCGGAAGTACACCGCGGCCAGGTAGTTGCGCGACTCCGCCTCCAGTTCCGCGTCCGGCAGCGCCTCGGCGGCCGCGATCGCGCGCTCGTAGAGGTCGAGCTGGTGCTCGCCGAACCCGAAACCGAACAGGAACGGCGACACGGCCCGAGTGAGCATGCAGGTGTGCCGGTGGTGACCGGTCTCGGCGGCCATCCGTGACACGCTGAGGACGTTCGGCAGCTCCCGCTCCAGCCACCGCCGAGCCTCGGGCGGCGCCGCGAAGTCGAGCGCCGTCGCCGGTGGGTCGTCGAGGCGCAGCAGCGACTTCGCGTCCGAGAGCTCCATGAACTTCGTCGCGCTGACCACGGAGTACAGGTAGTGATCGAGCAGCCGCCGCTGCGCGGGCGTGTCGTCCTGCGCCAGCTGCGCCGCATAGTCGCGCAGCAGGTCGTGCAGCCGATATCGCCCGGCCGCCGGCGCCTCGACCAGGTGCACGTCGACCAGGTCCTCCAGCAGCGCCTCGGCCTCCGGGACGGCCAGCCCACCGAGCGCGGCGGCCGCGGCCGGCTCGAAGTCACCCGACGGGTGCAGACCCAGAACCGCAAAAAGCCTCTGCAGGGGTACCGCCAACTGCTGGTAACTGAGCGTGAAGGCCGCCGCCACCGTGCGACCGTCGACGGCGAGCTCGGGCAGCCGCCGGTCCGCGGTCCGCAGCCGCAGCGCCAGGTCGGACACGCTCCAGCCGGGCCGATGCTGCAGCCGCGCCCCGGCCAGCCGAACCGCGAGCGGCAGCCGCCCGCACAGCTCGGCCACCTCCTCGGTGCAGGCCGGGTCCGCGTACGCCCGCTCACCCACGGTGCGGCGCAGCAGCTCGACCGCGTCCTCGAGCGGCAACACGTCGAGCGACACCGTCTGCGCACCGTCCAGCCCGGCCAGCCGGCGCCGACTCGTGATCACTACACCGGTGTGCGCGGTGCCGGGCAGCATCGGCAGCACCTGGGCCGTGTCCAGGGCGTTGTCGAGCAGGACGAGCACCTGCCGGTCGGCGAGCTCGGTGCGCCAGAGCACCGCCCGGTCGTCCAGCCCCGGCGGCACCCGCTCGGCCGGCACGCCCAGCTGCCGCAGCAGCGCGCCGAGCGCCTCGCCGGGGTCGAGCGGCGACCGGTCGCTGTGCCCGCGGAGATCGAGGTACAGCTGGCCGTCCGGATAGCGCTCACTCGCCGCGTGCGCGACCCGCACCGCGAGCGACGTCTTGCCGGTCCCGGCCATGCCGTCGATGGCGATCACCTCGGGCCGCTGCGACCGCAGCCCGCCGATCAGCCGCTGCACCAGCTCGGACCGCCCGGAGAAGTCGGCGACGTCGCGGGGCAGGCAGCGGGCGGCCCGGCGCCCGATGGTGCGCGGGGCCTGGGGGAGCAGCAGCGCGGCGTCGCCGTTGAGTATCCGCCGGTGCAGGTCGGCCAGCTCGGCGCCCGGCTCGATGCCGAGCTCCTCGGCGAGCAGCGCCCGGCCGCGGCGGAACACGGCGAGTGCGTCCGCGCGCCGGCCGGTGCGGGCCAGCGCCGTCATGAGGTGGCCGCGGAACTGCTCGTGGTGCGGGAAGCGCTCGACCAGGTCGGCGACCTCGGCCAGGATCTCCTCGGCCAGGTCCAGCTGCAGCTCGAGGTCCAGGCACAGCGCCATCGCCGCGGTCCACTGCTCGTCCAGGTGCGCGGCCGCCGCCCGGACCACATCCGAGTCGACGTCGGTGAGCGGCCGCCCCCGCCACAGCGCGAGCGCCTCCCGGAGATCGTCGCGCCCGCCGGCGAGGTCACCCTCCGCGGCCGCCGCCCGCCCCCGCTCGACAAGCGTCGCGAAGAGCGCGGCATCGAGATCCTCCGGCCCGACCTTGATCCGGTAGCCGGCCGGCTCCGTCACCACCAGATCCTCGGGCAGCCCGGCCCTGCGCAGCACCTGCCGCAGCCGCGAAACGCAGCTGTGCACCTGCGCGCGGGCGGTAAGTGGCGGGTTGGTGTCCCAGAGCGCGGAGATGACCTGCTGCACCGGCACCAGCTGCCCCTCCCGCAGGAGCAGCAGCGCCAGCAGGACCCGCTCTCGCGGGGCCGCGACCGTGATCTCCGCGTCCGGCGTGTGTATCTGCACCGGTCCGAGGATCGAAAAACGGGTCGTATCGCGCATCATCACCCTCTGTGCGCCAACCGCCGTCTCCCGCGTGACGCAAGCCAATATTTCTTTGATGGTAGTCAGATGAGAGCGACGAAAGAGTGGGGGCGGCGACCCTTTTTCACTGGAGCGCATGCGCGTGCCGGAATGCGCCCAGGACCGGCCTTACTCAGTCAAGGCCGGGAGCTCTGGGCGAACGGGGATATTCCGGGCCGAGCAGGCGAATCATTTGATGCGGGGCTGCGCCCAACGTTGTGTGTGGCCCCCAAATCACCACGTTAAGCGGGGTACTTCGCGCTGCCGACTTAACGGAATTGTCGCCCGACGGGGTATAGGCCAAGTTTGGGCGATTCAAGGGCTTTTCCCAGGCATCTGCGGCGTCGAGGGGGCGTCGCAGATGCCGTACGTTCGCAGCGTGCGCCCCATGCATCAGTCCGCCGTCCCGCCGAAAATGATCGAGCGCGCCACCGAGCGCCGCCTCGCCGGCGACTGGCGCGGAGCGTGCGCGGCCGCATACGTCACCCCGGCCGTGGACCTCGGCAAACTCCGCCAATTCCACGGCGCCGAATTCGCCGAATCCGTTGAGTCGGATTTACGTCACGTCATTCCCGACCTGCTTCGTTGGTACCTCCCCCGGGACCCGAGCACCGGCCGCCTGAACCCGCGCATGCGGTACCCGTTGTCACGCATCGGCGACAGTCACGCGCTGTATGCATACACGCCACCGCTGCATGAACCCCAGTGCGTGCAGCTACGCGTCGCACCGCTCGACAATCCCGGCCGCAACCGCGACGACACCCTGCTCCTGCTCCCCGAGCGCTGGGACTCGAGGCGCACGAAGGATCTCCTGACCCGCTGCGGCGGCCCCGACTTCCTGACCTCGCCGCCGCTGCTGCTGGATGAGTCCGGCCACCACGCCGAGGCCTGGTCGGCCGCGGGCTACGACCTCGAGGTCCAGCTGTTCCAGGACCGCTGGGGCCGCGACCGGGTCGACCCGGCCGCGTTCACCGACCCCGACCGCCGCCGCCAGGCCGTGGACAAGGCCCTCTCCTGGCTGCGCCCCGCCTACGCCTACCTCCCGACGGCCGCCCAGGGCCTGGCCGGCGACTCGGGCCTGGTCCGCATCGACATGCGCGGCCGCCGCCTGGTCCTGGACCTCGACAGCCGCCGGGTCCGCCTGCTCTCCCGGGTCCCGTACCACCGCGAAGACGACAAGCGCCGCCGGGCCGAGATCGAGGCGTTCGGCGTGGAGCTCTCCAAGGTCCCGCCACTACCCCTGATCCAGGCCCGCCGCCCGCCGGAGCTGACGGCACTCCTCCGCGGCGAGATCTCCCCGAACGACCTCCACCCGCTGATCCACCAGACCCTCTTCCCCGGCCGCCCAGGCCCGCACCACCCGCCGCGCAGCCCCCTCCGGACCACCATCAAGATCCGCTGCGGCACGGCAACGCACACCGTCGAGATGCGCGACAACCAGATCGTCATCCCCCACACGGCCGACGAGATCGCCCGCGAACGCACCCTGATCGCCCTGGGCGGCACCCACATCGGCTGCCTGGCCGCCGTCGACGGCTGGAGCAACCCCCGGGTCCCCATGCCAAGACCCATGCAACGCCTCCGCGACGAGATCACCCTCCTGGCGCAGCACGGCGACACCTGGACCTTGGACGCGGCCATCAACAACGGCCTCGACCCGAACCTCCGCAACTCCCGCGGCCAGACCCTGACCACCCTCCTCGAATGGACAAGCCAAACCAACCCCTCCTGACCCCGCCCCCAGCCCACCGCCGATGCAGGTCCCCCCAAGGACGCAAGCTCACCGCCACCGCCACTGCCACCACCCACACAGCGCCAGCCCAACACCGACACCGACACCAGCCGAGCGGGGGACACCAGCCGAGCGGGGGACACCAGCCGAGCGCGGACGTCAGCCCAGCGCCACCGCATCGCCGACCCAGCACGCACACCCGCTCAGCACCAGGACCAGCACCGACACAGCCCAGCGCTAACGCACCGCCAGCCCAGCACTCACACCAGCGCAGCGCGGACGTCAGCTCACCGCCGCCGCCCACGCAGCGCCAGCCCAACACCGACGCCAGCGCAGCGCGGACGTCAGCTCACCGCCGCCGCCCACGCATCGCCACCGCCGCCGCCCACGCAGCGCCAGCCCAGCACCACTGCCCACGCAGCGCCAGCCCAGCACCACTGCCCACGCAGCGCCAGCCCAGCACCACTGCCCACGCAGCGCCAGCCCATCGCCGATGCGGGCCGGCACAGGCTTGCATCCGTCGGGCATGAACCGCACCAGCCGCCGCTGACACGCTGGCGGAAGCGTTCGCGGGCGCCGACGCAACGATTCAGCCTGGTGTGAACCGCACCAGTCCCCGCCGACACGCCGGCGGCAAGCGGTGCCACGCCCCCGAGACCTGGGCAAGGACGGCTCGTTGCGGCATGGCGCGGGTCAGCGCGACGAGCATGCAACGCGTCGGCCGCCGCCGGGCATGCCGGCAGGAAGCGGTGCCGGCATGCCGCGGGGTGGTGGCCGAGTGCCGTTCGTCAAGCGCGGCGGGTCCGGCGGCTCTGGGCGCGGACGGTGGCCGGGGTGCCGTGTGAGATCGCGGCGCGCAGGATCAGCTGGAGCCGCCGAGGGGAGCGGATCGGTAATTCCTCCAATCGGGGGACACGGGCGAGCTCGGTCGGCAGCGCCGGCAATGCGTTGCCGACCAGTCGCGCGAACATCGCCCCGGCCCCGTTCGGCGCGTCGGCCGAGAGCCAGCGCAGCGTCCGCAGCGGCTCGCGAGTCCGGCGGCCGGCGCCCGCGGGCTCCTCGGCGTCGACAAGCAGCAGGCAGCGTTGGCCGGCCGGGATCAGCTCGCCGTCCAGCAGCACCGCCTGGGTCGTGGTCCGCAGCCAGCCGATCACCCCAGGTCCGTTGCGCAGCACCGATTCCACGAGCCGGGCCCGATCGGAGTCCGAGTCGGCGACCCGCGCCGGGCCGAAGCCGGCACCGGCGTCGGCAAGTGGCGAGCAGTCGAAACCCGCGCCCATGAACGGATCGTGGTCGCGCTCCAAATCCCCGAGCTGTGCTGGCTCAAGATCCATACCGCCAGGCCCCGTAAGTTCAGGACCCGTGCCGCCGGGCCGCGCAAGTTCAGGACCCGTGTCGCCGGGCCGCGCAAGATCAGGACCCCCGCGTCCGAGTTGGGTGCGGTCGAGATCGGCGTTCGCGTCCCGAGCGCGGGAGGGACCAGGGCCGCCGAGCCGAGTGCGATCGACATCCGCGTTCGCGCCGGGCGCGCGGGAGGGACCGGGGCCGATGAGCTGGGCGCGCTCGAGACCCGTGTTCGCGACCGGCACGCCGTCATGACCCGTGCCGCCGAGGTGGGTGTCGTCGAGGCCAGGGCTGTCGGTGGCCGTGAGGGCGGCGTCGAGCAGGGCGGGGAGCAGCATCGTGGTGGCGTCCCACACCGAGGCGGTCAGCGCGGTGACGAGGGCCGCTACCGCGTCGAGAGACACGCGGTCCTGGCCGAGGCCGCGCCAGAACAGCAGCTCGTCCAGCACGGTTTCCGGCCGGGCGGCGGGGCGCGAGCGGACCAGGGCGAGCAGCTGGGAGTACAGATGCTGCGTCGGCTCTTCGGGGTTGAGGGAGCGCAGCACGGCCGCGGGCAGGCCGATGATGTCGGCGATCACCTCGGGCACCAGCTCGTCGATCGGGTGTTGACGGGCGCGGGCGGCGATGCGGGCGCCCCACATCAGGCGGGCCTGTGCGGGTGTGCTCGGCCAGACCAGGCGGAGCAGTTCGCGCACGCGGGGGTCGAGGTCGGAGCCGGGTTGGCCGGCGAAGGTCAGCGGGTCGCAGAACGCCTGGCCCACCGCGGCGTCACCGGCGATGATGCGCAGGTCAGAGGTGCCGCTCACGTTCGCGACCGGGTTGAACAGCACTGGCGAAAACCTCCCGCGACGGTACGAGCCGACTCCCCAACCCTACCCGCTTTCGAACGCCTGTACGAACAAAAATCGGCACGGATTCATGCGTTCATGCATCTGTTCAGGTCTATGGACTGGGGTAACAAGCGTGTGACGCTGGGTGTTCGTGACTGGAACTGAAGGTCGGTGATGCAGTGTGGCTACCGGTCGTCACAACGACAGTTGCTCGAACGGGCAAAGACATGCCTGTCACTGCGGCAGCTGCGGCGGATCCTTGCACGGCTGGCGAGCGTGGCTCGATCTGGCCATCGGGCCGAACGCCGAGCGGACCCAGCGGTGGAACCGGCGGGACCGGGTGCTGGAGCGGGCGCCCGCGCGGCATGCCCTGCGCCGCAACCAGCGTAATCGCGAGATCGTCGGTGACCTCGCCCGCATCGACATCAGCGGCTGGCTCTCGGTCGAGGGCCGCCACACCCGCCAGGCCAACGTCGCCGAGCCCACGGTCGCCCAGCCGACCGTGACCGAGCAGGTGGAGGCCCTGGCCGAGGGCCTCGCGCGGGCGCCGTGGGAGCGGATCACGGCCGAGCTGGCGGACCCGGTCGCGATCGGGCGCGAGTTCGCCGATCACGGCTGGTGCGATCTGCTGGTGGGGCTGGTCCGCGGGGCCGAGGCGATGGGCCGCCTGGACAACGGTGTGGACAAGTGGATGCAGAGCGCGCTGATCAGCTCGTCGCGCGCGCAGCACCGCCCCAAGGTCGACCGGGCCGTCGCCGAGCTCGTGGCCGACCGCGTCTGGGAGGCTCTGGCGGCCGGGCTCCCGGGGACGTACCCGTGGCTGACCGGGCGCACCGGCGAACGCGAACTGCGCTCCCTGCGCGTGCTCGCGGTCTTCATGTGCCCCGCACCCGAGGCGCATGCCGAGGTCCGCGAGCACGCGCTGGGCCCGGCGATCGGCATGGTGACCGACCGGACCCGAGAGTTGCTCACCCAGGTGCTCGGCCTTTAGACCCCGATTTGGTACGCGCGCAGCACCGTCTGCCGCACGGAGTTCCCGTCCCCATCGGTGACCGTGGCGCGCAACGACGCGTAGCCGCGCGCCGGGTGCCTGACGATGACCAGCCACCCGGCGCCGGCGCGCGCGACGGTCGCGGCTCGCCACGTGCGGCCGTCGTCGAACTTGCACATTCGCGACGTCCACCTGCGCGCTCGTGGTGCCCGCCGGGGTGCTCGTTTCCGGGCGTTCGACGGACATCGGCAGCCCGAACGGGCCGCCGCCCGGTACGGTTGTGCCGGTCGGGGCGCGGATCGAAGCGGGCCGTGAGCAGGGGCGGCGGCCGGCCCTCGCCCGCTTCGCCCGAGCGGAACGTCCACTCGGCCCGCACGGATGTCGCAAGCGGCCAACAAGCGGCGTTGCGGTGGGCATCGGCGGACAGCCGATACCGCGCGGTTTGGCTCGGGACCGCGATCTGCGCGGCGCCGGGCGGCCAGCAGCACGAGGCACGCGACGGGAGGAAGAAGTCTTCGCATCTCTAGATGGCTGCGGATGCCCCGACCCGCGTTCGCGCCGCGACCGGAAGATGATCGCTCCCGGTGGCGCGAAGCGTCCACACGACAGTCACCGCGCCCCCGCGCACCATGACCTGATCGATCCGCCCGACCGGAAACGCCGCGGGAAAACTCCAGGCGAAGCCGGTGCGCGCGGTGGTCATCTGCCGCGTGATCGGTCGGAGCCCGCGATCGTCGACGGTCCCGTTGAGATCCCCGATCAGCAGCACCGGTGACCGCTCGCCGCCCAGCCGCGCACCCAGTTGCCGAGCGCTGTCATCCCGCCACGCCGTGTCGAACCCATTGAGCCGCATGCGCACGGACGGAAGGTGTACAACGTAGATCACTACTCCGCGTACAACCGCCCGCAACCCGCGCCGCCACTCCGCCTGGAGTCCGTGCGGCTTGATGTCGATGGGCTCGGCCTCGGTGATCGGATAGCGCGACCAGAGCCCGACGGTTCCGAAAACCGCCCGATACCGCAGCGGGAGGTGAATCTCCCGGGTGATTTCCTCCAGCCCGATGAGGTCCGGCTGCACCTCCATGAGCACCCGCACGGTGCCGGCCGGATCGGCGTTCTCGTCGCTGAAGTTGTGCTGCACGACCACGAGATCGGCCGGCCGGCCGTCCGCCGGGAGCAACGCCCCGCCAAAGGCGCTCATCCACATGGCGCCGCTCACGACAAAACCCAGAAACGCGGCTCTTGTACTCGTCCAGAGAGCGATCTCGAACATGACCACGACACCGAGAAAGCTCCACGGCAAGAAGTTCTGCACCAGGCTGACCACGGACCAACTGACGCGCGGCGGGGCGCGCCGGTTGTCAGGACAGAGCCCTCGCGATCGTGGCGGCGGCCGTCGTCACCTCGGGAGGTACCGATGCCGGATCCAATGCAGTGAGGGCGACCACCCCGACGCTTGCCTCCAGGCCCTCGACCTGGGGGATGGCCGCGGCGACCCCGTGGGCACCGGGCTGGAGCTCGCCGGTCGTGGTCACGGCGGCGTAGTCGCCGCGGCGGCCGGCCAGGATCGCCTTGCCGGCCGCGCCCTGCTCGAGCGGGTGGCGCGATCCGGTGCGATACGCCACGTGGAACTGCGTCCAGCTCGGCTCGACGACCGCGAGCGCGTACGCCTCACCGCCGTCCGCGATTGTCAGATGGGCCGTCGCGCCAACGGTTTCGGCCAGGCGGCGCAGTGCCGGAAGGGCGGCGTCGGCGACAAGCGGCTGGGCGCGGCGGGCCAGGTGCAGCAGGCCGGCGCCGAGGCGGAGCCGGCCCGCGCGGTCGCGGCGGACCATGCCGTGCTCGGTAAGCGTGGCGACCAGGCGATACACGACGGCGCGGCCCACGCCCAGCGCCTCCGCGGCCTCGGTCATCGTGAGGCCGGCGGGGGTGTCGGCGACCAGATGGAGGAGGCGGAGACCGCGGTCGAGCGTCTGCGCCGTCTCGGTTGCCACGGTCACAGGCTATAGGCCGCTCTCCGTTACTCTTGACCGCGTGACCCTACGCCTGTATGACACCGCCAGCCGATCGGTCCGGGACTTCGTCCCGTTGACGCCCGGGCAGGTCGGCGTCTACCTGTGTGGGCTCACCGTGCAGGCCGGACCGCACATCGGCCACCTTCGCTCCGGCGTCAACTATGACGTGCTGCGCCGCTGGCTGCTCAAGTCCGGCTATTCGGTGACGTTCATCCGCAATATCACCGACATCGACGACAAGGTGATCGCCAAGGCCACCGAGGCCGGGCAGCCGTTCTGGTCGATCGCCTACGCCAACGAGCGGCTGCTCGCCGCGACCTATCTCCGGCTCGGCGTGCTGCCGCCGACCTACGAGCCGCGGGCCACCGGGCACATTCCGGAGATGCACGAGCTGATCAAGCAGCTGATCGCCGACGGGCACGCGTACGAGGCGATCGACGGCAGCGGCGACGTGTATTTCGATGTCCGGTCCTACGCCGACTACGGCGCGCTTTCCGGCCAGCGGCCCGATGCCATGGAGGCCGCGGCCGACGGGCCGGCCCGGGCCAAGCGCGACCCGCTCGACTTCGCGCTCTGGAAAGGGCGCAAGGCCGACGAGCCGGCCGACGTCAACTGGCCCTCACCCTGGGGGCCGGGGCGCCCGGGCTGGCACATCGAGTGCTCGGCGATGTGCTGGCGCTATCTCGGGACCGAGTTCGACATTCACGGCGGTGGACTCGACCTGCAGTTCCCGCACCACGAGAACGAGATCGCGCAGTCGCGGGCGGCCGGGCACGGGTTCGCCCGATTCTGGGTGCACCACGCGCTGCTCAACCTGGGCGACAAGAAGATGTCCAAATCCCTCGGCAACGTGGTCTCGCTCGAGGCATTGGAGGATTTGGGTGTACGTCCGGTAGAAGTCCGGTACTACCTCCTCGCGCCCCATTACCGCTCGGTCATCGACTACACGCCCGAGGCGCTCGCGGAGTCGGCGGTCGCCTACCGGCGGCTCGAAAACTTCGTGCTCCGGGCCGCGGAGCAGTTCGGCGAGGGCGAGGTCGGGGAGATTCCGGCCGCGTTCGCCGAGGCGATGGACGACGACCTGAGCACCTCGCGGGCCCTCGCCGTCGTGCACGATGCGGTGCGCGACGCCAACGCGGCTCTGACGGCGGCCGACGAGGTGGCGGTGCGGGCGGCGCTGGCTGAGGTACGAGCGATGCTGGAAGTCCTTGGCATCGACCCTCTGCACCCGCAGTGGCGCTCGACCGACACCGGTGATTTGACGAAAGTCGTAGACTCACTGGTCGCACTCGCGCTGGAGCAGCGCACCGCGGCCCGCACACGCAAGGACTGGGCCGCCGCGGACGCCGTCCGCGACCAGCTCAAAACGGCCGGAGTCGTGGTGGAGGACACCGCGGCCGGTCCACGATGGACGTTGGAGCACTGAGACTCATGCCAGGTAACTCCGAGCGCCGCGGCAAGCGCGTCGTTTCCAAGAAGGGCGCTTCGAAGGGCTCCGGTGGTAAGAACCGCCAGTCCCTCGCCGGGCGCGGCCGCACCCTGCCCGCTGACGAACGGCCGTGGCACAAGGGGTATTCGGGGGACGAGCCCCTGCCCTCGAAGACCGCATGGAAGCAGGACAAGGAGCGGCGCGCGGCGGCCGTTGAGGGCCGAGCGCCGAAGATCGGCCAGCCGGGGACGAAGCGGACGGCCGGCAAGGGGCCGTTCGGCGCCAAGAAGACGTCGTCCATCGCCAAGACGCGAGTCTCCCCGGGACGCAAGTCGGCGCAGCCCAAGGACGGCCCGGAACTGCTCGTCGGCCGCAACCCGGTCGTCGAGGCCCTGCGTACGCACGTCCCGGCCACCGCGCTCTACGTCGCCATCGGCATCGACATGGACGAGCGCATCAAGGAGTCCGTGCGCACCGCGGCCGAGCGCGGCATCGCGATCCTGGAGATCACCCGCAACGAGCTCGACCGCATGACCGGCGGCGTCCTGCACCAGGGTCTCGGCCTGCAGGTGCCTCCGTACGCGTACGAGCCGTTCGACGACCTCGTCGCCGCCTCGCTGGAGTCGACGGCGCCGCTGCTCATCGCGCTGGACGGCGTCACCGACCCGCGCAACCTCGGCGCGATCATCCGCTCCGCGGCCGCGTTCGGCGCCCAGGGCGTCTTCCTGACCGAGCGCCGCTCGGCCGCGATCACGGCAACCGCCTGGCGCACCAGCGCAGGGGCGGCCGCCCGGGTCAAGGTCTCGCAGGTCACGAACCTGACCCGGTCGCTGAAGCGGTGCCAGGAGGAGGGCTTCGTCGTCGCCGGCCTGGACGCGGACGGTGCGACATCGCTCTATGACCTGGAGGCGGCGGCCGGCCCGCTCGTCGTGGTCGTCGGCTCCGAGGGCCGCGGGCTGTCCCGCCTGGTGGGCCAGACCTGCGACCTACGGGTGGGCATCCCCATGGTCTCCGACGTCGAGTCCCTGAACGCCTCAGTCGCCGCCGCCGTGACGTTGGCCGAAGTCAGCCGTCGTCGCCGACTGTAGATCTTTACCCACGCACCTAATATGAGCCGGTGACTCAGCCTCAGCAGGGCTTCGCCATCGGTGTCGACCTTGGCACGTCCAACACCGTCGCGGTGATCCGCCACCCTGACGGCCGTACGCGCCCGCTGCTCGTCGACGGCGCGCCGATCATGCCTTCCGGCGTGTACGTCGACGAGCACGGCCGCATCCACGTGGGCCGCGACGCGCAGCGGATGGCCGGGCTCGACCCGTCGCGCTTCGAGCCCAACCCGAAGCGGCGCATCGACGAGCCGGCGGTCCTGCTGGGCGACCGCGAGATCAACACCGTCGACCTGCTGGCGGCGATCCTGGCCGCCGTCGCCCGGGCCTCGGTCGAGGCGGTCGGGTTCCTGCCGCCGGCGATCCTCACGTACCCCGCGGCCTGGGGCAGCCGCCGCCGCGACACCCTGGCCGAGGCCGCTCGCCGGGCCGGCTGGCCGCCGGTGCGGCTGACCCCCGAGCCGGTCGCCGCGGCCCGGTACTTCGCCGACGTCCTGCGCCGCCCGGTCGCCGTCGGCTCGTCACTCGCCGTGTTCGACTTCGGCGGCGGCACGCTCGACATCGCGATCGTGCGCAACGACAACGGCCGGTTCTCCGTCATCGGCTCAGGCGGCCTCGAGGACCTGGGCGGCCTGGACGTGGACGCGGCGATCGTCGAGCACCTCGGCAACGTGATAGCGCAGACCGCCCAGGGCGCCTGGGCCGCGCTCCAGCACCCCACCACGACCACGCAGCGTCGCGATCGCCGGCTGTTCTGGGACGACATCCGCGGCGCGAAGGAGATGCTCTCGCGCTCCACGAATGCGCCGATCACGGTGCCGGGGCAGGACCAGGCGCTGCACCTCACGCGCGAGGAGCTGGAGCGGGTCACCGACCCGCTCATCCGGCGGGCCGTGTGGGAGACCGGGAAGGTCATCCACAGCGCCGGTCTGCGCCCCGATCAGCTCGCCGGACTGTTCCTGGTGGGCGGCTCGTCGCGACTCCCGCTGGCCGCGCGGCTGCTGCACGCCGAACTGGGGATTGCGCCGACGGTACTCGAGCAGCCCGAACTGCCGGTCGCGGAGGGCGCTCTGGCGGAGTTGGTACCCGCTGTCGCCTACCAGACCGAAAGCATTCCGGTTTCAGGTATGCCGATGGCTCCGCATTCGACACCACCTTCGGCACCGGCCTCGGCGCCTCCGGCCGCACCGATTTCTCCCGTCTCCGGCGGCTTCGGCGGCGCTCCAGTCTCCGTTGCGCCTATGGGCTACGGGCAGGGCGGTCCGCCGAGCGCGCAGTTTCCGGCCCCACCATCGCAGCGCATCCCGGTCGCCGCCCCGCCTCGGATGAATCGGACCGGCCTGCTGCTCGGGGCGGTCGCGGCGGTCGTCGTGCTCGCGTTGGTCGGGGCGGCCGGCTACTGGTTCTTCTTCCGCGACAGGGTGAACCCGGTCGACTTCAAGACGGTGTCCGCGGCCGGCTCGCTCGCCCTGGGCGACAAAATCAACTATCCGGTGACGGCGACGCTCGGTTCGCGGACCTATGCGCTGTACACCACCGACAAGAACCAGGTGCACCTGGTGGCGTACGACCTGGACGACAAGAAGAAGATCTGGCAGTACGACCTCGGCGACGACAACTACCGCTGGAACGTGTATCCGAACCCCAGCGGCGTCATGCTCATCGGCAGCGGCGGGACGGTCCCGGTGCTCGTGCTCGTCGGCGAGGACGGCAAGCAGAAGGCGAAGCAGGAGTACGGCACGAGCGACGCCGTGTACTTCCTCGCGGACGTGTGGATTCAGCACTCGGTGAAGACGAAGAAGACGAACGCCTACGACTGGGCGGGGAAGTACAAATGGACGCTTGACGATGACAAGAACAGCACTGACCTGCTCGGCCCGATCGTCACCGGGGATCAGACCGGACCGTCCGACCTCACCGGCGCCCCGACCAACCGCGATCTGAAGTCGCGCACACAGTTCATCACGATCGACGGCGACACAATCAATCTCCGGAACCAGAGCAGCAAGATTGTGCGCTCGTGGAGCAACACGGCCGGCAGCTCCGCGAAGTTCGCGATGTACGGCGAGCGCCTGTTCGTCTACGGCTCCAGCACGAAGTACACGGTCAAGGCCTATGACCTCAGTAAGGACGGCGAGCCCGAGCAGCTGTTCACGGCGCCTGACGACAAGCGTCAGATCGAGGACGTCGCCGCCTGCGGCACCGACCGGCTCTGCGTGCTCGACTCCGACTCGTCGGCCGGGAGCACCATCCTGCGCTCCATCTCCGTCACGGACAAGAAGCAGGTCTGGCAGGGCGACGCGAAGGGCACAAGCGCACTGATCCCCGTCGGCAAGTCGATCCTGGCCACGACGCCGACCGGCAGCACCCCATCGTCGCGGCTGTTCGGCGAGGACGGTTCGCAGGTGCTGAAGCCGGAGGACCAGGGCGCATTCGGCGCGCGGGTGACGAACGGCAGCCTGCTGTTCTTCGCGAAGGCGCCGGGCGCGTACGACGAGGACGTGACGCTCACCGGCGTGACGGTCTCCTCGGGCGACCGGATCGCGCTCGGCACGCTGCCGAAGGTCGCGGGGCAGAGCTGCTCGTGGAACGCCACGAAGATCGCCTGTGTCGGCGACGGGAAGCTGCAGATCTGGGCCTTCGCCTGATCGGCCCACGGAAAAGGGCGGCCCCGGTGTCGGGACCGCCCTTTTCTCTTGGCTACTTAGATGCGGCTCTCGTTGCTGCTCAGATGCGACTTTTTGCTGCTTAGATGCGGCGGCCGGTCGCGGCGTTGAACGCGTGGTGGGTGTTCGCGTGCGGGCGAACGTGCACGATCTCGGTCAGGCGCGGCGTGCGGCGCGGGTCGGCGCGGACCACGAACCGCTCGTCCTGGCCCTCGAGCGCCACGGTGCCGTGCACGTAGGCGTCCGAGCCGAGCTCCTCCACCAGGTCGACGGTGATCGGGATGCCACCGTCGTTCGGCCCGACCAGGTCCGTGTCCTCGGGCCGGAACCCGACGGTAACCCGCCCGTTGGCGCCGTCCGACTGCGCCGCCGCGATCTGCTCGCGGGACAGCGGCAGGATGACGTCGCCGAAGCGGCCGCCCTGGTCGGTAAGCGGCACGGTCTTGATGTTCATGGCCGGCGAGCCCATGAAGCCGGCGACGAAGACGTTGGCCGGCCGGTCGTACAGCGCCCGCGGCGAGTCGACCTGCTGCAGCACGCCGTCGAGCAGCACGGCGACCCGGTGGCCCATGGTCATGGCCTCGACCTGGTCGTGCGTGACGTACACGGTGGTGATGCCGAGCTTGGCCTGCAGCGTGGCGATCTGCGAACGGGTCTGCACACGCAGCTTCGCGTCGAGGTTCGACAGCGGCTCATCCATGAGGAAGACCTGCGGCTCACGCACGATGGCCCGGCCCATGGCGACACGCTGAC
Source organism: Dactylosporangium vinaceum (assembly GCF_019904175.1). Taxonomy (GTDB): domain Bacteria; phylum Actinomycetota; class Actinomycetes; order Mycobacteriales; family Micromonosporaceae; genus Dactylosporangium; species Dactylosporangium vinaceum. The sequence goes on from NZ_CP061913.1 coordinate 350,878, forward strand.
GCTGACCACCGGAGAGCGCCTTCGGCTTACGCCCGAGGTAGTCCTCGAGCTGCAGCATCGCGGCCGCTTCCTTGACGCGCCGGTCGATCTCGGTCTTCGGCGTCTTCCGCAGCTTGAGCGCGAACGCCATGTTCTCGTACACCGTCATGTGCGGGTACAGCGCGTAGTTCTGGAACACCATGGCGATGTCCCGAGCCTTCGGCGGCAGATGCGTAACGTTACGATCGTTGATCAGAATGTCACCGGCGTCGACATCCTCGAGCCCCGCAAGCATGCGGAGCGAGGTCGACTTGCCACAACCGGACGGACCGACGAGCACCAGGAACTCGCCGTCCCCGATCTCGAGGTCAAGCTGGTCAACCGCGGGGCGAGGGGTGCCCGGGTAGATCCGCGACGCTTTCGCGTACGTGACCGTAGCCATAGGAGTAGCCACCTTCCACCGGCAGGAACGTGCCGGACGATCCGAGTAGAAGTTCTCTCCGCCCTGCAGCGTCGCAGAACACGGAGTGTTGCTCACCTTAGGCGCTGAACACCCCGCTGCCAAGGTCGACGTGGGGGTTGGTCCGGTTTTGACCGCCTTGGGCGGGCGGTATGTGGCGCGCGCGGCGCGGGGGCGACCAAGTAGGATCAGGGGCGTAGGCCGATGTGGCGCAATTGGTAGCGCACCCGACTTGTAATCGGAAGGTTGCGGGTTCAAGTCCCGCCGTCGGCTCTCCCGATCACGCCTCTGAGCTGCATCTCTTGCACAAGCTGCGGAGCCCGACCGGGTTCCCGTCGGCGTGCCGTGCTCATTCCGTGCTCGACGGATCGGTGCTACGAGCGAGGGTCCGACTTTGCTCGACCGAGCGCGATCACAGCCACATCTGCTGCCCAGCCAGGCTTGCCGCGCCCTGAGGCTTTTACCGCTGCAGCTCATGACGCGCGTTCCGCGTGCCGGCCTCGGGTCGAGTCACACTGCAACGGTTTCCTAATTCCGCTGGACCATAGTCTGGTTGCGGCGCGTCCTGCGTGTTTGTGACCATTGACCTCGGATTGTTGTCGCGCACGGCGCTTATGTGATCGATGACCATCGCGGTGCCGCCGTGGGTCAAGGCGTCCGAATACCGACGACCACGACGGGATGACTGCGGAACCCACCGCCAGGGTCGTGATGGGCGGACGCGAGCACCTCGAAAACCAGGATCAGGGGTCTCCGGTGGGGCGAGACCGTCCGCGGTGCAGCTGCGGACGGAACAATCTCGGCCAGAACACTGAACTCCGACACGCGAACACCAACGGGCGACGTCTGGCCGGTGCAAGAACGGAAGATCGTCCAGGCCACCGCGACCACGGCAACGTGGACGGGGATCGGTGTCACTGCCGGTCAGCATGCGCGTGACCGGTGTCGGGCTGGTATACGGCGCCTCGTCGGCATGATCGCGGAACGCAGCGGGTTGCTTCTCTAACCTGTCACAACGTCACCACCGTCAGGGGGCGCCCTGGTGGCTCCAGGGTCTACCGCGTCCGCAGCCTGCCGGACGGCGGCGATCCATAGATCATCGACCCACTCCAGATGGCGCGGTACGCGCATTGACGGCACAGAGGGCGCGCCGAGCCCCGCTCATGATGAACGTGTGCGGTGCCGGTGTTTTCGCGGTGCCTGTGGGCAGTGGCATAAACGCTGATGACACCCATAAACTGCAGCCTTCGGCTTGGCATCGATCTTGTAGTTTTCTACGTTCAACCCTGCTGCTGAGCGCCCGGATCTGCCAACCGCGGGGTGCCCACAGGAGCGAACGGGAGAACCCGGGTGGCTCACTGTGCGGTGTGGGCTCGATCTTGCGCCAACGGTTGGGTAGCATGCCGGACTGAAACTACATGGGTGTAGTTGTCCGGCGGTGCTGCAGTTTTACGAGCGGAAGGCCAGGCCATAGACATGACGCAGCGCAAGGCGGTTGTCCTACTCAGCGGCGGCTTGGACTCGGCAACCGTCTTGGCGATTGCCCGGCATGACGGCTTTGCCCTATATGCACTTAGCTTTCGGTACGGGCAGCGGCATACCGTCGAACTCCAGGCGGCGGAGCGGGTGGCTGCCGCGATGAGTGTCGAGCGCCACGTAGTGGCAAATATCGATCTTCGGGTTTTCGGTGGCTCCGCACTCACTGATGATGCGATTGCTGTGCCCCACCACGAGGACGTGGCGGAGTTGGGCAACGACGAAATTCCAGTGACGTACGTCCCGGCGCGCAACACGATCTTCCTGTCCTTCGCGCTGGCTTGGGCGGAGACTCTCGGCGCGTCTGATGTCTTCATCGGGGTGAACGCGTTGGACTACAGCGGCTACCCGGACTGCCGTCCGGAATACATCGAGGCGTACGAGCGGATGGCCAATCTGGCCACCAAGGCGGGGGTGGAAGGCAGTCAGCAGCTGAAGATCCATACGCCGTTGATCGAACTGACGAAGGCGGACACGATTCGCCGCGGGCTTGATCTAGGTGTCGACTATGCACTCACCCACAGTTGCTACGACCCGGTCGGTGAACGGGCTTGTGGGACTTGTGACTCGTGCCTGTTGCGCGGCCGAGGGTTCGCCGAGGTTGGCATGACCGACCCTGCCCTGATGTCGGCGCAGCACTGAGGGCAGCCGTGTATCGGATCAAGGAAATCTTCTACACCCTGCAGGGTGAGGGTAGCCATGCCGGGAGACCAGCGGTGTTCTGCCGGTTCACGTCCTGCAATCTGTGGACCGGTCGGAAGTCTGATCGACATCGTGCCGTCTGCCAGTTCTGCGACACCGATTTTGTCGGCACAGACGGTCCTGGTGGCGGCCGGTTCGAAACCGCTGTGGAACTGGCGATGGCGGTTGCCGAGGCCTGGCAGGGCCTTCCTCATGTGCGCAGTCGTCCCTATGTGGTGTGCACGGGAGGGGAGCCGCTGCTGCAACTGGACGCCCCCGCCGTCGCGGCGCTTCATGATGAGGGTTTCGAAGTTGCAGTGGAGACGAACGGTACGCTGCCAACTCCGGCCGGTCTCGATTGGATCTGCGTCAGTCCGAAGGCCAGCGCCGAGGTCGTCCTGACCGCAGGCGATGATCTCAAACTCGTCTACCCACAGCCCGGCGCACCTCCGGAGTGCTTTGAAGACATGGCTTTTACACATCTACGGTTGCAGCCTATGGATGGTCCCGACGTAGCGGCGAACACCCGCGCCGCCGTGGCGTACTGCCTCGCGCACCCTCAGTGGCAGTTGAGCTTGCAAACGCACAAGTACCTGGGGATCGCATGATGGAGATCTACCGGGAGTTCACATTTGAGGCGGCCCACCGACTGCCGCAAGTGCCTGAGGGGCACAAGTGCGCTCGGCTGCACGGACACTCATACCGGGTCCAGGTGCACGTGGTCGGCGCGGTCTATCCGACAAGCGGTTGGGTCATGGACTTCGGCGACATTAAGAAGGCGTTCCAGCCACTGCACGACCAACTGGACCACTACTACCTCAACGAGGTGCCCGGACTGGAGAACCCGACCAGCGAGAACCTGGCGCGGTGGGTCTGGCAACGGCTGATCGACCAGCTGCCGCTTTCGGCGATCACCGTACGCGAGACCTGCACCTCCGGCTGTGTGTATCGGGGTCAGGGGTGAGCGTCGGCAACGCCGCTGCGACGACACGGCCGGACGTGCCAGCGTCCCGCGCCGCGAGGGGGAATCGCCCGGAACGAGATCCATATAGCGGGTCGTCACAATGCTCTACTATCGACTGGACCCGTCTAGTGAATGACAACTCCGCGCAGCTGCAGGCCACCGCTGTCAGCACGACTCACACCGGGGCTCCGATCCATGTAGTCGTGACCTGCGCTAACCGTAAGACCGAGCAGGTGCCGGCGCGTCTGCGCCTGGCAGGACTGCGGGAGAGGCGTCCCGGCCACCGCTTTTCCGCGTGGACGTATCGCCTGGCGACAGCCGGCGCAGCGGCCCTACCGGCAACCAACCTCTATGCAGGTGAGCACTGGCAGATCGCGAAAACCCTTGCCCACCTGCTTCCGTCCCGCACGACCCACCTCTGGGTGTGCTCTGCGGGGTACGGCCTGATCCGCATCTCAGCAAACATCCAGCCGTACGCGGCGACCTTCGCGCTGGGCATGGCGGACTCGGTGGGTGAGGATCGCGCGAGCACCCGCGACTGGTGGAGGCGACTGACGGCATGGCCCGGGCCTGAACCCGGCCAACCGCGGTCGATCGCTGACCTCAGCCGGCGCGACCCCGACTCGACCATCATCGCGGTCCTGTCCGACGCCTATCAGCGAGCGTGCGCACCGGACATCGTCGACGCTGCCAACCACCTGCGGGACACTCAGCAGTTGAGCGTCCTCGGCCCGTCCAACGCCGACCTTGGTGATCTTGTAGTCCCAGTCTCCGCCCGGCTCCAGGCAACCTTCGGTGGCAGCCTGCTGTCACTCAACGTGCGCGCGGCGGCGTACCTGCTGCGGAGTTCCTCTCTCGGATCGGCTGGGCTGAACCGCAGCGAAATGCAGGACAGGCTGCAACACGCGACCGATGCCGTGTCCGCTGCCCCGTCGCGCCCTGCAGGACGACGACTTACCGATGAGCAGGTCCGCGCGTTCATCCGATCGCATTTGGCCGACGAGCTAGGCACCGCCACCGGACTGCTGCGGCGCCTCCGCAAAACAGGGCAATCCTGCGAGCAGGCCCGCTTCGGTCAACTCTTCGCGGAGGTTACGGCCAGCGTGGGGAGCGCCTGATGCCAGCAAAGACGTCTGTCGACTCTCTGACGCGTCGAGCTCTGTGCATCGCGCAGAGTTCCACCTACCCCCTGTACGTATTCACGCTACGGGCTGAGGAAGTCCTCCGCGTCGCGGACATCTCTCGAGTCAGCCGCGATCAGACCGGCAAGCTGATCGGTTACCAGCGTCCCGAGGTTCGTAAACACATCCAGGAGATCGTCGACTACCTCAACGCCGACGGAGCCGTCTTCCCTAACCCGATTATCATGGCCCTGTCCTCCAGGGTGCACTTCAAGAAGATTCGCGGGGATCGGCTGCCTGGCGACGAACTCGGCATCACCGGAACCCTCACGATTCCGCTGCCCCGAGCCGGACAGGCGAAGCCGGCGTGGATCGTCGACGGCCAGCAACGCGCGCTCGCCTTGTCGCGCATGCGCCAGAAGGATTTTCCCGTCCCGGTGACAGGCTTCGTTGCCGACGCGGTGAAGGTGCAACGTGATCAGTTTCTGCGGATCAACAACACCAAGCCACTGCCACGCGGACTGGTGACGGAACTCCTTCCGGAGGTTGACAGCCCGCTACCACCGAGACTGGCGATCCGCAGGGCACCGTCCGAGTTGTGCGACTTGCTTAACACGGACGAGCGTTCACCGCTGCGCGGCATGATCCGGCGGGCGTCCACCGCCAAGGCACACGCCGCCCATGCCGTCATCACTGACACCGGCATCGTTGAAATGATCAAGGAAAGTTTGACGTCCTCAGGCTGTCTGTTTCCCTACCGTGACGTCGGGCGCAACGAGACCGACTTCGACGGGATCTTGCATGCGCTCTACGCCTATTGGGCTGCTGTACGCGACACCTTCCCGGATGCCTGGGGCAAACCCGCCGACAAGAGCCGACTCATGCACGGCGCCGGCGTGCGTGCGATGGGCCGGCTCATGGACCGCATCCTGGGCATCGTCGATCCACGCGGAGAGGACGCACCGCAATTGATCCGCGAGCAACTCGCGCTGGTCGCTCCGTGCTGCCATTGGACGTCCGGAACATGGGAAGGCCTCAACATGCGCTGGAACGAGGTTGAGAACACCACCCGGGACGCAAATGCGTTGTCGAACTATCTCATCAGGGTGCATCGCAACGCCCAAGCGGGGCTGCGATGAAGTTCTTCTTCCCCGACAGCCAGGATCAGGTCGACCCGAGTTTTGACTTCGTGTCCGAGGAGCGCGATCCCTTCAGGGTTCGACAGCGCGACGACCTGTATGCCCACGAGGCGCTGACCCAGGCGCCGTTCGACGGTCTGCTGGTCTCGAAGTCCATCGTGGACGGACAGGCTGGCGGTGGAACCGGCAAATACACCGCTGCGCAGCGCCATCGGCTCTACCGGGAGGGAGCAGCCCGCTTCTTCCGGCTTGATCGGGGCCACACGCCGTTGGAGATCATCGGTGACTGCGGCGCCTTCTCGTATGTCGCTGAGGAGTTTCCGCCATACACCGTCGACGAGGTGATCGACTTCTACGACGGGTGCGGCTTCAACTACGGCATTGCGGTCGATCACATCATTCTCCAGTACGACCCGATCGCGACCCGAACCGATGACCGAGCCGCCGAATGGCTACGCCGTCAGGACATCACACTCGAACTGGCCCAGGACTTTTGGACACGCTGCATCGACCGGAAGGTCCGTTTCGCGCCGGTCGGTGTCGCCCAGGGCTGGAGTCCGGCCTCGTACGCCGACGCCGTCGTCGTCCTGCAGCGCATCGGCTATCGGCGTATCGCGCTAGGGGGGATGGTCCCGCTGAAAACCGTGGAAATCCTCGCCTGCCTGCGGGCGATCGACGACGTCCGCGACCCGAGCACACAACTGCATCTGCTCGGTGTCAGCCGATGCGACGACGTCCCCACCTTCGCGAGTCACGGCGTGACCAGTTTCGACAGCACATCGCCGTTCCGGCAGGCATTCAAGGACGATCGCGACAACTACTACACCGCTAGCCGAACCTACGTCGCGCTGCGCGTACCGCAGGTCGACGGCAACACCAAACTCAAAACTCGTATCCGGTCCGGCGAAATCAGCCAGGGCCAAGCGATGGCTCTTGAGCGGACAGCGTTGAGCCGCCTCCGTCAGTTCGATGCGAACGAGATCGATGTTGACCCCGTCGTCGACGCACTCCTTGAGTACAGCGCTCTGTGGGACGGCAAGACCGACCGTGGTGCCCAGTATCGCGCCACACTGTCAGACCGGCCGTGGCGAGACTGTCCGTGTGACCTCTGCACATCAGTCGGTATCGAGATCGTAATTTTTCGTGGCTCCGAACGAAATAAGCGGCGCGGCTTTCACAATTTATACGTCTTTGAACAACGGCTTCGCGAACAACGAGGAAGGAACACGGAGTGTCCACAACTAGGCGTTCTTCCCGCTCCAGCATCGCGGCAGGAGAACTCCGTCTTCCCGCCCTCGAAATCCAGCAAGGACATGGACGCCGTCTCTACACCTTCGCCATGGACGGCAAGTTAGTCCCGCAGATCGCCACAGTGTCCCGTGTCCGCCGTGACGTCGAGACGCAACTGCACGGATACCAGCGGCCAGAAGCCCTCGCGCACGTCGCGGCCATCCGCCGCTACATTGAGACGGACACCAGCCCGCTGCTGCCGAACTCGATCGTCATCGCCTTCGACGAACGTGTCCGCTTCGAGCCCGGACCAGGGGATGCGGGCAGCCCGACCTATGTCCGTAGCGGCACGCTCGTCATCCCAGTCGTCGATGGCCCGGAGCGCGACCGGCCCGGATTCATCGTCGACGGGCAGCAACGATGCGCCGCCATCCGGGATGCAAACGTGGACGCTTTTCCGGTCAGTATCAGCGCTTTCATCACCAGCGAGACATCGGACCAGCGCAGTCAGTTCATTCTGGTGAACTCGACAAAGGCGCTGCCCAAGGGCCTCATTCATGAGTTGCTGCCCGGCGCGTCTGGATCGTTACCTGTCCCACTCCGCGTGCGACAACTGCCGGCCACATTGCTCGAACGTTTGAACTTTGATAGCCGCTCACCACTGCATCACATGATCCAAACCCCGACGAATCCGAAAGGTGTGATCAAGGACAACTCCATCCTGCGCATGCTCGAAACCAGTCTGACGGATGGCGCCCTCTACAAGCTTCGCAACGACGAGGCACTGCCGAACAACGGGTTTATGCTGACTGTGCTCTTCAACTTCTGGACTGCAGTCCAGAAGGTATTTCCCGACGCCTGGGGCCTCCCGCCGCGCAAATCCCGACTCATGCACGGTGCCGGTATCATCAGCCTCGGCTATCTGATGGACGAGATCAGCCACAACCGCGACCGTGGTGACGGAATCGTCGAAGCCGACGACTTCGCCGTCCATCTCAAAGCCATCGCCGACGATTGTCACTGGACCTCGGGAGACTGGCATTTTGCGGACGGCGTCGTCCGCAAGTGGAACGACATCCAGAACACCCCCCGCGACATCCAACGGATCTCCAACTTTCTTCAGAACCGTTACCGCGCCGCGCGGTTGGCTCAAGCTGCCTAGGAAGTAGCCGCCTAGCCTGTGGAACCTACGCGACGACCACCCCTAGCCGTCGCGTAGGAACCGCATCAGCCGTCCGGGCAACCCGAAACCACCACATGCGGCGTGCTACACCAGATCGGCGCATACATTAACGTCGCGGTTGATGACTGTCGTCGCAGGTTGTCGGTACTCTGCCTGGGTGCGTCAAGCTCCTCCCTCGATCACGATGCCCATCGGCCAGTTTGTAGTCCATCCGAACGTGCCTGGCGTTGGAAGAGTCGGTGCCGATCGCGGCGAGGACCTGCGAGTCGACGCCTTCGATTCCATCGCGACGCCGATCGCACAGTCCTGGTGGGTTCCAACTCGTGAATGTCGAGCAGTGCTGTTGCTGCCGCAGACGAGGGTCTACTGGCAAGATCCCGACACGGGGCGATGGAGGGCTGGCCGCATCCTCGGGGGCGGCCCCGACGTGTACTTCGTGCGTCTTCCAAACAAGGACATCGACTACCAGGTCCCGCGTGAACACCTCCGGGTACGGTGGGACAAACCGATCACCTCTCCCGTTGAGGTGCTCGCCGCCGGCGTTAACGAATCGCCATACTTCCGCGACGCCCGGCTGCCCATGCTCGGAAGCCTGATCGAACAACGCGCCACTTGCGCCAACCTGCCTGCGCTGCTGTCGGCGGCGATCGAAATCTATCCGCATCAGGTGCAGGCCGCCCTGACCGTGCTCAGCGACCCGGTCCAGCGATATTTGCTGGCCGATGAGGTGGGCCTCGGGAAGACCATCGAAGCGGGACTCGTCATCCGTCAGCGCATGCTCGACCAGCCCGACTGTCGAGTCGTCGTACTCGCCCCGGACATGCTGCGCCACCAATGGGACCGCGAACTACGCGGCAAGTTCTTCATCGACGACTTCCCGTCTGCGACGCTGAAGATCACGCGCCACGAGACACCGGGGCGGTGGACTGAATACCACGGGTTCGACCTGGTCGTGGTCGACGAGGCACATCGGTTGACCGACGCCGCCGAGCCGAGCCTGTCGCCATATCGGGAACTTGCCCAACTGGCACACTCGACGCCACGGCTGCTGCTTCTGTCGGCAACGCCGTCCACATCCAGACCGCAAGCGCATCTGGGCTTGCTGCACCTGCTGGATCCCGTCCTCTACCGCTGGGACGACTACCCGCAATTCGTCCAGCGGTTCGGTACGCGACGGGTCCTTGCCAATGCCGTCTTCGGACTGGACGCTGACTTCGAGCCGCTGCTGCCCGGCGCCGTTGCAGAAATCTCGGATCTCATTCCTGGCGACACTGCATTCCACGCGCTTTCCGCAGAGGTTCTGGACCTCTTGACGCCCGATGGCGACTTAGTACAAGAGGATCAGCGAGAGCGCCTACGCACGAGGGTCGACGCCCTTCGCGCGCACATCAGTGAGACGTACCGCTTGCACCGACGCATGATCCGCCATCGACGACACAACGTCCTGGCAGCAGCGGACGACGACCATGCTGACGCGTTGCCGTTCGAGGTTACCGGCCGGCAACGTCCCTCGATGCTGAATATCCGAGTTGGCGAGGTGGAGCGGGCAGGAGAACTGCTCCTGGCCTGGCAACAGGACGTCGCGCGCTGGCTGCTTGACCACGAGGCCGACGAACGCGCCGGGGCCTACGGACTTGCCCTTGCGGTCCTGGCCTCGCGCAGCGATGGCCTCTCCGAGGACATGCGCGATGCCATGCGATGGCGCGTCCACCACGACGACATGGCTGCGCAGCGTGCTGGCTTAACCGACCAGGAACGCAACCTCCTCACCGCCCCTGACCTCCTGCCGGCGGATGAGTCCGCCCTGCGGAAGCTCAGCGAGGACCCCGGCGGCCGCGACTTCGACGCCCGCTTCCTCGCTCGCGCACTCGCCCAGCACAAACGAGTCGTGGTGTTCTGCGGTGCCGGGAGCCTTGCTTTCCTACTGTCCGACGCTCTGGCGTCTCTCGGGCGAGTGAGCGTCGTAGAGCATACGCACAGTCAGGGAGCGGCCGCGAGCGCGGTCGCCGTGGAACGCTGGCTCGCCGACGGCGGTGTGCTCATCGCCGACGACAGTGCCGAAGACGGCGTGAATCTCCAAGAGGCTGACGCTGTCATCCACATGCGGTTGCCATGGTCGCCGAACCGTTGCGAGCAACGACTAGGTCGCGCCGACCGGTTCGCCGGCGCGTTCGGCGGCGGCGCCCGAGCCGCCACGCAGTACGTCATCGCCGCCGGGCACGTCGAAAATTCCTTCGCCGCTGCATGGGCGTCCCTACTCACGGATGCGGTTAGGATCTTCGACGAGTCGGTGTCTGCGTTGCAGGACATCCTCGACCGGTTGACGACCGACATCTGGGAAGTCGCCCTGCGTGAAGGACCGGAGGCGATGCTCGCCTCCAGTAACGCGGTTACTGGAGCGCTTCAGCAGGAGCGCCGCGAAATCGACGGGATGGACACCCTGGAGGCTGTGCACGAAGGGACGCTCGGCCGGGTCGTCGCTGAGGCGATCACCGCGACAGAGATGCGCTGGGGCGCACACGAACGGGCGATGCGCTCGTACGCAGGTAGTGAGGCGGGCGGACTTCGTTTCGCCGTTCACCCCGACGGAGCGACCCGGCACATCATGCGGTTCGAGCGAGCCCGAGCCGATCCTCTAGTATCGCCACGGCTGCTCGCCCTGTCCGGCCGCACGGTCTCACCCAGTGCGATGCGCGGGACCTTCAACCGCAACACAGCACTGCGCGTATCCGGAACGCCGCTGTTTCGGCTCGGGAACCCGTTCGTCGATCTGCTTGCGACCGTGATCGCAGTCGACGACCGCGGGCAAGCTTGTGTGCTCTGGCGACCTGGTATGCGCAGGCGTGACCTCGTTGCATACTTCGGCTTCGACTTCCTTGTGGAGGCTGGCATTGACGCAGCGCTTGATCTCGTCGGTGACGAACTTGACGCCCGGCAGGCGTTGAGACGTCAGGCTGACACAATCCTCCCGCCACTGATCCACCGGCTTTGGCTGCCCGCGGAAACCGACCGGGCCGTCGAGGACCTCCAACTGCTGCGATGGCTGGAGGCACCGTACTCGCCTGTTCGTGGCGACCTCAACCTCAATGACGAGCGCATATCCCGCCTCTGGAGCCATTTCGGCGACACGGAGGGCCTGGGCGCAGCCGCCCGGCGCGCTGAGCGCAGCGCCCGTGACGAGTTGATCCGCTCAGCGCAACTGGTGCAGCGAGCGGAACGCGCTCAGCAGGAGGCCGGCCGCGCGCTCTCCATTCGCAGGGCACAGGCACAGGCACGACAGCACGCCGGGCAGTTGCTATCCGACACGCAGAGCTACCTGAATGACGTTCAGGTCGAGGCCGCTCTGATCGATGCCCTGAGCCGACCGGACATCCGGCTGATGGCGGTGACCTGTGTGGTGGGCGGCGAACTTGGGGCGGCATCGGGTGGAAGCTGACGGCTGGGCCGAGGCTCAGGAACTGTGGAAGACCTGGCCCGACGTGCCCGCGGATTTACCCGTCTCCGGTATCTGCGGCCGCCTCCGGGACGCACTCGTTGGCCTGAACGGCAAGACAGCGGGCTGGCGCGATGTGGCGGCACTCACCCGCCAGGTGCTGCTCGAGAACGAGGCGCGTCACGGCGGCAGTTGGCCCCTCGCCGTCCCCGACGGCAGAGGGCTGCCGAGCCGCAGGCAATGGGAACAACTGGGCTGCGAAGCGCTGTCCACCGCTGACGGTTTCTCGGTCACGGCACGGGTCTGGTATCCGCCTACGGGAGCCGTCGCGTCGGATGATGCCGCCGCAACGGAGGTGCAGGAGGTGTACGCCGGCCGCTCGGATCGCACGATGACGCACCTCGCCGATCCGTTCTGGAGTCGTGGACTGGGCAAGGACTTCCGGCAGTACACGTCGCTCGGGCAGCGGCAGGCCGCTCGCACTGTGGTCACCGCCCCGCCTGGCAGCACGACGATCGTGTGCCTGCCTACCGGCCAGGGTAAGACGGAGGTGGCCTGGGCTGCTGTGCTACCAGCGACCCGGCAACGCGGAGTGGCTGTTGTCGTGGTGCCAACGGTTGTCCTGGCGATGGACATGGAACGCCGGCTACGTGGCCTGGTCACGTCGCTCGGCGAGTCGCAGAGCCCCAGCGGGTGCTACTCCTACACCAGCGGAACCCCTGAGGATGTCAAGCAGGCCATCCGACGCGACATCCGAGACGGCCGGCAACGCGTCGTCATCGCCGCTCCAGAAGCGGTGCTAACCGGCCTCAGCCAGGCGCTTGACGACGCTGCGCGCCAGGGCTACTTGACGCATCTGATTATCGATGAGGCCCATCTGGTCGAGCAGTGGGGCAACGAGTTCCGTCCAGAGTTCCAAGCGATGAGCGGCCAGCGCCGATCTTGGCTTGCTCTTGCGCCGACGAGCCGCCAGCCCGTCACGGTGGCCATGAGCGCCACCCTCACAGAACAGCAGATCCAGACGCTGAAGGAACTGTTCGGGCAGCCCGGCCGGACCGAGTTGGTCTGGGCATCGCAGACCCGCCGCGAGCCGTCGTATTTTGTGGACCGCTTCACGACGGCACAGGATCGCAACGCCGCGGTGTTGCATGCGGTGAGCAACCTCCCAAGGCCGTTGGTCCTATACACGTCGTTGAAGGCTGATGCACGCCGGTGGGCCCGACAGCTCCGGGAAGCGGGCCTCCTTCGCGTAGCAGAGGTCACCGGCGATCTGAACGATGTCCAGCGTCGCGCAGCCGTGATGGGCTGGCGCGGTGAGGATCGTGATGGCCGACCGGTTCCTACTGAGCACGACGTGGTCGTCGGCACCTCAGCATTCGGTCTCGGCCTGGACATGTCCAACGTCCGCAGCGTCGTCCACGCGTGCTTGCCCGAGACGATCGACCGCTACTACCAGGAGGTCGGGCGCAGCGGACGCGACGGTCGTCCCTCGGTGGTGTACCTGACAATCGCCCCGGGCGACGACGCCACGGCCGTAAAGCTCAACCGCGACATCGTTATCAGCGTCAAGAAGGGTTGGGACCGATGGCGAACCATGTATCGATCCGCCCGCGATCTCGGTGATGGCAGGTACGAGACAAGTCTGGATACGTTCCCGTCGCACCTGCTCGATGAGTCGGAGCAGAATCGTCAGTGGAACGTCCGCACGTTGAACCTGATGGCGCGCGCACGTTTGATCACTCGCGAGGAACCACAGCCGCCGACCCGGCGGGCAGATGAGTCGGAACCTGAATGGCAGACGCATCTCGATCAGTACTTCGCGGCCCTCGACGCTCGCGTTGTCTTCAAGCTGCGAGACGGCGAGGCGAACGACGAGTCGTATTGGGGCCAAGCGTTCGAGGCGCAACGAACGTTGGTTGGCAGGCAGCAGACCGCCGCCCTCGACCAACTTCGAGCATTGGTCCGAGGTGACCGGTGCGTTGGGGACATCCTCGGCGACTACTACCGGACGCCGTGGCGGGGCGGCGTTCTGTCCACGGCGGTGAACTGCCGTGGTTGTCCGCAATGCCGGCAGCATCCTGACGACCGCAGCGGCACGGCCCTCTATCGAGACGGCGGTGAACCACATCCTGCGGTCGCTCAGTGGCACGAATCGGGTGATCCGCTCGCGGTTGCACGTGGCGCCCGCCAGTGGGTGAGCATCTGGTGGCGTGACCCGGTTTCTCGGGACGACCTTCTTCCCGAACTGCTGTCGCAGTATGCCCGTCGAGGCTTAGGCGTGCTTGCCGGCCCAGGAGTGACCGCTGCACTGGCGAGCCGGGTGCAGCGCGACGCCTGGCCGAAGCCCGTGATCGTAGACCACGATGACGACCTCACCGATTCCTTCTCAGGACCGCTCGTCTGGGTCGCCGATGATTCTGCCGCGCTGCCATCCGTCATCCGTGCACGTCTGCAGGATCGGGTGCCAACCTATCTGATCCATCCCCGCGATCTCGCTGATCCTGAACGACCCCACGTCGTCTTGCGGCATACCTGCGATGCCTCGCTGTCGCTTGAGACCGCCCTAGGAGCGCTGTGACATGGCACTGCTGAACGAGCCGGCTTCATTCCCGACTGCCATGTGGGTGGTGGCCAGGTACCTGGCGACGTCGCCGGGTCGACGACAGGCCCGCGACACTGCCCAAGCCGTGTTGCGGCCGGCCAGCCTGCTGCCGGCAGGCAAGGCCGAAGGCGACAAAACGTTCGACAACGCTGTCCGCACACTTCAGGATCTGGGTGTTGTCGCGGTCGACGGCGACGACCTCGTCCTGTGCGATGATAATCGGCTGCAGTCCGGCGATGACTACGCTGGCTTCACCGACCTGATACGGATCGGGGTGCTGGAGTCGCACCGCAACGATGGCATCGCCGAGCCAGGCGATTCGGGGCCGAGAGACCTTGTTAGGGCTCTGGCGTGTTTCCTGACACTCGATGCCTACAGTGCATATGACGAGGATGTGCTTGAGGATCTGCTCCGCAGGACACTGCCGCCGCACATCGGGGATCCGAACTTCAACGACGTGCGACGCAACCGGTTCGGTTACTGGTCTCGGGCGCTGGGTTTCGCCGCTGGCCCGCTGCTGCAGACACCCAGCAAGTTGACGCTGCAGCCCGACTGCACCACTGCGGTACAGCGAACTGCTCGCACCCTGTGGCCCAACGGAGCCCGGCTGGCGGCGCGGGACGCGATCGCGAGTCTGACAGAGGCGTTGCCGGTGCTGCCTGGCGGACGTTACAGCGCTGCCTTGCAACTCAAGAAGACAACACCTGACGTCTCGTCGACATTGTCGTTCGCGCTGTTCTGCGGCGAGCAGCAGGGCTGGCTGAGGTTCGATAGCCGCTCCGACGCCGACGACGAGGTGCTGCTGGTCGACCCGGACAGGGCTACGAGCACGTATCGCATCACCCACCTCGTCATCCTGGAGCCGCTCAATGGCTGAGTTCCGTCAATACGTCTGCTGGTCACCGGTCACCGCCGCGACGACTATCAGCACCGAGGCCGTCAGCCCTTCACCGTCTGTCTTCTTCGCCACGCACGTGCCGCTGCGAATCCGGCGACGACACCCGGAAGCGAAGGCGGAAGGTCTCGGCACGGCCGTCACGGAGGAGCAGGTCAGGCGCGACTTCTTGGGCCGGCCGACAGCCAACGGAGTGCTGCTGATGCCCGTCACCGGCGAATCGGGAACCGGAAAATCGCACCTGGTGCGCTGGGTGCAGGAAAAGACACCGTCGACCGACAAACGCCTGGTCATTCACCTGCCGAAGACCAGCACAAGCCTTCGTGCCGTCGTTCGGACGCTGCTGGACCAGCCCGGCGCGGACACGGCAGAACTGGCGCAACTGCGCGCCGACGTCGACCGGATGAGCTCGGAGCTGGACGTCGACAGTCTCCAACGCCGTCTCATCAACGAGCTTTCCGAAGCGGTCACCGTCGCCGACGCGAAGCCAGGCGCGGCCCGGGTACTTGCAGGACCGGACAAGCTGGCGTTACTTCTGCTGGATCCCCACGTGCGGGACCACCTGCTGCAGCCGGGCAAGCTCATTCCTCGGCTCGCCGCAAGTCTGCTGTCGGACCGCCGCGATCGCGAGGGCGACCGGCCAGCAACATTTTCACTCACCGACCTCCCCCTGGACATCGCCGATGTCAACAAGGCATCCGACAAGGCCAAGCGGCTGCTCAGCCTCATCACCAGCCGGCCCGAACTACAGACCGCAGCGGTCGAGATCCTCACCGACCAACTGCCGGTCGCAGTCACCGCGGCCTGGAACATGGGCGGGGGCCGACTGCAGCAGGCGATGCTCGAAATCCGTCGTCAACTCGCCCAGCAGGACAAAGAGATCGTGCTGCTGATCGAAGACTTCGTGGTCCTGCAAGGCGTGCAGCGTGATCTCCTCGACGCCTTGATCGAGGCCGGTGTGCGCGGCGGCAAAACTGAACTCGCGCCGGTCCGCACCCTCATGGCAGTAACCAGCGGCTACTGGGAACGGCTGGAGGAGACAGTCCTAACCCGGGCGAAGGCCGCCACGCCATACCTTTACAACCTCGACGCCGCCCTCGACATCGACGAGCAAGGCCAGGAGGACATCAGCATCTTCGTCGGCCGTTACCTCAACGCGGCACGCGTAGGCCAGGAGGCGCTGGACAACGCCAACGTCGCAGCCGGCGCAGAAGTGCCCAATCGATGCAAGACCTGCGATTTCCAAGAGACGTGCCACTCTGCTTTTGGCGCCTCAGCAGAAGGCTACGGGCTGTATCCGTTCAACTGGCCAGCACTACGCCGAGCCATCCGCGCGCGGCCCGCGCACGACAGCCCCGACACGTTCAACCCACGCGCGGTCATCGGTGAGGTCATCCGACCCGTCCTCGTCGACCATGCTCAGGCACTCAACGGCGGCACGTTCCCAGATCAGCGTTTTCGCGAGGACTACCCCACCGCCGAGGACGAAGAGTTCTTGCTCGGCGCCGTACAACGTGAGATCGAAGAACGAGACTCGGGTGACGCCAGCCGCCGCAAAACGTTCCTCGAGTTCTGGGGCGATGCTCCTAGGAACCTCACCAACCTCGAACCGGAAATTCACCACGCGTTCGGTGTCAGCCTCCTGGCGCTCGACGATGTGGTCGGCAATGCGAGCCAGAGTGCGACACGCAAGCCTGACGAACCGGCTTCCGCTCGGCGGACAGGAGTACGTACCGCCACTGGCGAACTCCCGCGAGCCATAGCGGTGATGATCGAGCACGTCGAAGAATGGCAGGGCCGCCAAAGCCAACTCCCGCAAGGCACCGCAGCCTATCTACGCAACATTATTCGGCAAGCGGTAATCAACCGATGTTTATGGACCGATCCCGTCATGGCCGAGCCGTTGATAACCGAGCTGGACCGCGCGTGGCCATTGAACTCAACGGTGGTATCCATTGAAGATGCCGGCGGTGAGCGGCTACCTGGAACCGCGGACGCCCCGATCCGGTTCAATCGGAATTCAGGCAACGCCACGTTCTTCCGTCAGTTGCTCCTAGCCGGCACTGACGTTGCCGGCAATGCGGCAGCCGTCCGACGTCTGCGTGAGATCACGGAACTTCACCAGAAGAACTTGCAGCAGGCGGCACAGCGCTATCGTCAGGTCACGGACAAGGATCTCGTTCTGGGCATCAGGGCCTCCCTTCTGGGTGCTGCACTTGCCGGCAGAGCATGGCCGGGGATGAAAGACGTCGACCTGCTAGACGCGAGTTTCGCTGATGGTATTGGATGGAAACGGGCGGACTCCTCCAGTCGCACCCCGCAGTGGAACAGCCTCCAAGGGATGCACCAAAATGGTCGTGGAATTCTCACTGAACGACTCAAGGTCGGCGTGGGCTTCACCCGAGGCAAGACCGGCGGCGTGCGCATAATTGACGGCACCCGTGCGCTGCCGTTGGTGCGGCAGGCGGCGCAGGAATGGACATGGCGCAAACCAGAGAGTCCGCTTCCTCCGTGGGTCGATAAGGCCGTATCCGGGTTTCATCAGTTCACCGCGGTCATAGATGCACAATGCGCCCTGCTTCAGCAGAATATTGTGACGATTCGCACATTCCTGCCATCTGGGGTCAGTGGTAGCGAAACGGTGGCGGCCGTCGACCAGGCTTACCGCGCCGCCGTCGGTGAGGGCCTGGGTCCCGAAGATTTGACCGCCTTCCAGGCGTTACTAGCAGATGCCCGGCAGGCGGACTGGCGATGCATCGAGCGAGCTGAGCGGGACCTGGCGCGCGCCGCGGCCGCGGAGGACGACGAAAGTAGGTCACGAGCGACTCTCGCCGCGTGCGCCGTCGACCGGGGCGAAGACCTTGCCGTGATCGAACGGTTCTTGGTAGCGAGCGACTCGTGGTTGACGAAGCGGCTTCAACAGGCCAGGTTGCGGGGTGGGGGATCCGGCGAGTCCGCCGTGCTCCGAGTACAGGAGTTGCTGCGGCAATGGATGGAGGTTGATGGATGACGACGGCATCCGTTCTGGACCGTGCACGAGCGCTCACCGCCGAGGCCAACCGAGTCCGCGAAGGTGCTGCGGCGGAAGACAACGCTAAACGCGTCTTGACCCAAGCCGAGAGCCTCAGCAGCGCATTGGAGCAGCTCCGTCGACTGGTGGAGGCGGCTCGCGCTTTACACGAGTTGGGCGGCGATGTCGATGCCGGCCGGGTCGACGACGGACGAGAGAAGTTCTCCAAGCTCGCCGCCGATGGCCTGCCGTCGGTCCAAGCCATCACCGCCGCGCGCCGGAACGTGGAAACGGTGCTGCAGCGAGTTCAATCCGCACTTACGCAGGCGTGGTCACAATGGACCCGTGAGCGGATCGCCGAACTGCCGGTGCAGCGGCTCTCCGTGCTGTCCGCCGCCGACCAGCGCACCGAACGGACGACACTCAATGACCTCAAGAAATTGGCCAAGATCGAGTCGCCGCACGCGCGGGAGATCGCGTCCTTCGCCACGGGCCACGCTGGCCTACGGACGGCCCTGGAGGACTTGCGGGAACCCGACCCGGAACTTGAGCGGCTACTGTCACGACTGAGCCAACGCGTGACCTTAGATGTATTGTCTGATGCCGATATTGCGCTGCTGCGGGAGTACGGCCTCGCCGACCAGATAGAACTCCATAGGAGGGGTTTGTGACACAGGGACTCGACGGACGCTTCATGTCGGGCGTCCTCGACGATCTGGAGGATCTGGAACTCCCTTTGCTGGCGTGGGGCGTCACCACCGGCACCCTCGCACACGACGAGGTCATCCACGCGATCAGCGAGAGGCTCACCGTCGCCGACACTCCGGTCGATATCACCGCTGACGACGTCTTGTCAGCGCTGCTAGACGCCGCGCTGTTGTTCCGCATCCCGATCCCGGTCGTTTCCCCGCCGCGGTACCGCACCCGGATGGCAGAGACCATCCGCCTCGCGACGCGGCTGCGTCAACTATTCGGCCCGCGCGACCTCACATCACCCCCAGCGCGGTGGTGGGAACAAGGCCGTACCCTGGTCGCCGACTATCGCCTGCACACCACTCGGCGTCGCTATCCGAAGCGCGACATCACCGTCGAGGAGGCGCTCTTGGAACTCGCCAGCATGGATGCCTGGACCGCAGAGCACACGCTGGCCGCCCGCGCCCAACTGAGCCATCCCACCGTCGCGCGATTCCAACTGGACGCCACCCGAACGGTCATCAACGCCATCGCTGCGCGTCAGAGTGCAGGTGTCATAGTCGGCGCAGGTACGGGTAGCGGCAAGACACTCGGCTTCTACCTCCCTGCGTTCGCGGCGATGGCCGAGCACGCCCGCACGGGCGCAACAGGCGTCCACACACTGGCCCTCTACCCCCGCACCGAACTGCTGCGCGACCAGTTGCGTGAAGCAGTCTCCACCGTCCTGCGGGTCAACGGCGACTCGGCAACAACGACCGGCCGGCGGCTGCGGATCGGTGTCCTATACGGCGACACGCCCCACAACGCGCAACGCCTGCGGGCCCAGAACTCGCACGTCGCCCGAGCGTGGCCCAGCCGGGGCGGCGACGCTCTATGCCCCTACCTAGCATGCCCCCGCTGCCGGCAGGACCTTGTCTGGTCCCGGCAAGACCAAACCGACAACCGAGACCGGCTGCGGTGCACACACGCCTCGTGCGGACTCATCATCGACGATGTCACGCTGACCCGCGACTCGCTGCGCAGCAACCCGCCGGATCTGCTCTTCACGACCACGGAGATGCTCAACCGCAATGCCACCGATCCGGGACTCGGACCACTCCTCGGTTGGCGCGGGCCACGCCGACCGTCGCTGGTACTCCTGGACGAAGCCCACACCTACACCGGCATGCACGGTGCACAGGTCGGCCTGCTGCTGCGGCGGTGGCGGCATGCTGTACGCGGTCCAGTCACTTTCGTCGGTCTCAGCGCCACCCTGCGGGACGCTGCAGCGTTCTTCGCGCAGCTCACCGGTCTTCCGGAGGCGTCAGTCGACTACGTCACACCACAGCCACTTGACCTCGAGGAGGAGGGCCGCGAGTACGCGATCGCCTTGCGGGCGGACCCGGTCTCCGGCGCGAGCCAACTGTCAGTGTCAATTCAAACGGCAATGCTCTACGGCCGGGTGCTCGACCTCCGCGACCGCGAGATGCTCTACGGATCTCGCGGTTTTCTGTTCACCGATGACCTTGACGTCACCAACCGGTTCTTCGATGACCTGCGGGACGCGGAAGGAGGACGCACGTCCCGTGGTCCGCGTCGCGCGGGCCGCGTGCTGGCCGGCCTGCGTTCACCCGAGGCCGCATTCCGGGCGGAGCGCTTCACCGACGGCCAGTCCTGGGACCTGGTGCGGCAGATCGGCCGCGACCTGGACCCGAACGCCATCGTCGGAGACCTGCGGGTAGGACGTACCTCGTCACAGGACGTTGGGGTGGACAACGACGCCGATCTCGTTGTCGCCACCGCCTCGCTCGAAGTCGGGTACGACGACGACCGGGTTGGCCTCGTCTTGCAGCACAAGGCCCCCCATGACGCTGCCGCGTTCATCCAGCGACGTGGCCGCGCCGGGCGCAGTCGGGGAACCCGCCCGTGGACGGTCATCACGCTGTCGGACTACGGCCGGGACAGGCTCGCCTACCAGGCATACGACACCCTGTTCTCACCCGAACTCACCGCGCGCCGCCTGCCGGTCCGTAACCGTTTCGTTCTCAAGATCCAAGGCGCCCAGGCCATGCTGGACTGGCTCGCCGTAACGCTGCGGGACGCCCGCATCGATCCGCGCCGACTTCTGACCGCCCCGCGCTCTGACGCCCGCGCAGCGTCGCCGGATCAGCAGCAGACCCTTGCCGACCTTCTGGAACGGCTCATCACCGATCCCACCGTACAGGACAGCCTCATCGTCCATCTGCGCCGATCTCTGGACATCAGCACCGACGAAGCCCAAGCGATTCTGTGGGAGCAGCCGCGCGCTCTGCTGCTCGGCGTGGCACCCACCGCCTTGCGGCGGCTGCGGTGTAACTGGCGGCCTGTGGACCCAGACCCGAACGCCCACCCGGGTAGTCTGCTCCCCGAGTTCCTCACCACGGCCCTGTATGAGCCGCTCAATGTACCCGAGGTCAACTTTCGGCTGCCGTTCACCGACGAGTGGGAAGCTCTTCCCATCGAACGCGCGCTTCGTGAAGCAGTGCCGGGAAGGGTCAGTCGACGCTACGGTCACCGACGCAGCAACGACCGAACGTGGCTGCCGATCCCGCCACCGCAAGCCAACGGCGTACTTGAGCTCACCAGTTTCGTCGAGACCTACACTCCGCAGGGCACGTGGACACCGCCAGGTCATCTACCGGTGCAGGTGCTCCGTCCGCACGTCATGGGACTGCAGCAGCCGCCCGATGAGGTCGCCGACCGGTCCCAAGGTATCCCGGTCTGGGCCTCGGAGATCATCGCACCCGTCAGCGGTCTCTACGCGGCGGACATCCCGAAGCCGTCTAGTTGGGTCGACCGCATCACTGCGGTCGGATTCGCTACAAGCGCCGCCGGCAACCCGGCCGAGGTCCGCCGGATGACCCTCGGAGCCGAATGCGAAACGACCTATGAACGCGGCGCCGCCCGCACCGTCACCAGCAGTGTCCGCTATCGGCTTGAAGACCAGGCCGCCGCCTTGGGCTTCCGCCTGAACGTCGACGCAGTACGGTTCAGCCTCACGCCGCTCGATATCACCCGGCAGGCCGTCGTCGAGCACCTCAGATCGCCGCAGTGGCGGTTGCTGGCATTCACCACCGCAGTCGCACACGATCCGACGCTGGACGAGGTGGCGAATTCGTTCCAGCGGACCTGGCTCACCACGGTGTACACGGCCGCGTACGCGCTGGTCGCCACCGACGCCGACAGCACAGATTGGTCGGGTGAGCGCATCCATGCGTCGCTGCGCGGAGGCGCATGGCGTAGCAACGTCCAACAGATCCTGCGAGCGCTGTATCGTGATGCCGGACCGGTAGCGGCTGCGGCGCCCGACCGCCTCGTGGCTGGGCTGACCGATCTCAGCACCGACTCTAGACTGACGGACTGCCTCGACCGCCATGCACGGCTGCTCTGGACCGAGGACGTTGTCGAGCTCACCAAGGACCTGGCCCAAGAGGTATATCGCGGCACCGTCGCCGCAGCAATCCTCGCCGCCACGCAGCGTGCATGCCCCGACGCGCAAGACCGAGACCTGATTGTGGATGTCGTACCGCCAGCCCAGCCAAACGGTGCGGCCACCATCTGGCTCAGCGAGACGTCGCTCGGCGGGATAGGGGTCGTTGAGCAGTTGACGCACTACTACGCCGAGAACCCGCGCCGATTCTGGGGGCTCGTCGACACCGCTTTGGGGCCGAGCGACCACGAGTACGTCCACACCACCGTCGTACAACTGCTCGACCATGTCGTGTCCCAACCGTCAGGTCCCGCCGCGCAGGCAATGGCAGCCCTGCGCGATGCTGGTTCAGCACATGCTGGTGACAACGCGCTGCAGCAGTTGCGGTCAGCATGGTCGGTTCTCGCCGGGCACCCTCGTCATCAGGCGATCGCGGCGCTATCCACCCGGCTGCTGAGGCCCGGCACAACCAGCGGCACGGACACCACCGCACTCGGGCTGATCCGGGCCTGGGACGGCCTCCAGCAACGCCTGGGCTTCGAAGTAGAAGCGGCGGTCTTCGCCTACCTCGTCGGCACTGGCCGGCTGAGCGTGCCTGGCTTGGGTGACGTGAGCCTGACCCCGGACCAGGTATTCAGCCTGCTCTGGCCCAGGGGTAACAAAGCACGAGTCCAACACCTGCAGCACTACCAGCCCTATGCCGGAACTCCGATGCTGGATCGGCTCCTCGCGCAGGCCGTCCACGACGAACGGCTTCCTGTCGTCACCATCGACGACCCGAACTGGGTTGATGCCTACAAGACGGCCATCCGGGAACGCGGCGCCGTGGTGCTCATTGCCATGGTCCATGAGATGCGGGCCTTCAGCACCGCCTTGAAGACCGTGCCGGCGGTCGCGATCGACCGCGATGTGCTGCGGGTATACGGAGACGTCCGCGCGATCACGCGCGACGGCGGGCACCTCAAGGCCAATGTCGAGGTTCGCGAGGTGGCACAGTGATATTCGAGCGGGTGGTTCGCACTGGCCGTGCTATCGGTCTTCGTATCGATGCGGTGCTCGCGACGGTCCTCGCCGCTGAACTCGTGGCACCGAGCAGCCATCTGTGGCTCGTGTCACCATGGATCAGTGACGTGCCCGTCCTGGACAACACTAGCGGCAGTTTTGACAGCGTGTTTGTCGACCCATCGAACCGGATGTACACGTTGTCGGAGGTCCTCGCGCTGCTCACTAACAACGACGCTCGACTGAGCGTTGTTGCGCGGCCCGACCCGCACAACAACCCGTTCTTGGAACGTCTCCGTCGTAGCGCGAACGGCGCAAACCTTCAGATCCAAGAACACGGGGACGTGCACGAGAAGACACTTTGCGGCGACGAATGGCTCCTCACCGGTTCCATGAACATGACACTCCGCGGCATGCAGATTAACGATGAGGCGATGACGTACAAGGTCAGCACGGAAGCCGCAGCGGCCGCTCGCCTCGACTTCCGGCACCGATTCGGAGGATTTGCATGACGGGGCGCCCCGCCCAGCATGGCTACGCCGCTCGGGCCGACGAGTTCATCGAGATATTCTTCGGGCCGAGCAACCCGGTGTGGCCTGACCGGGACCCGGACTCGCCCGTCGGACGCCGACTCCTACCCTATCTGCAGGTTCTCCACGAGGCATCGGACGTCCCCATAGTCCTACCTCGCCAAGACCTGGAGACCCGACAGTGGGTGGCCTACGTGATCCCTCTGGACGGCCGTCATGCGACCGCCGTGGGCGAACTACTCCAGGCGTTCATCGGAACGAGCTTCGCTCGATTCCACGGTCTACCGGCCGTCCTCAACGCGGACGATCCAGTCGACCAGGCTGTTCTCAGGTTCGCCGGACACCCATCTATCTTTGTTGTCACCAGCCCCCGCTCGGCCGAACGGCATATGTGGGATGCCATCCGACTGCTGCAGCATGCAGTGCGAAATCGTCCACGACGGTCCTGGCACGCACCCGCTCCCATCGGACGATTGCTCAGCCAGTTCGACGTCGCAATGGCAGCCGGCGACAATGCCGCCTCCGCATCAGTCCTGGAGCAACTCTCGGCCACCGGCGGCCTGAGCGCGGCGAATGTTGCTCACCTGCGAATCAAACGCCTGTCCCGGCTCGGCCGGAACAGCGAACTCCTGCGGATGGCGGAACTGCCGGACGTCGTCATCACCCGTCCGCCGACCCCGATCCGCGACGCTGTCCTAGCCGCCGTCTTCGCCACCGCACTTGCTGAACCCCTGGCGGCCGGTGATCTGGCCGCAGCACGCACACGTCTGATCGAGGCCGGAACGCTCGTGCCCGCGCTCATGGACGGCTCGTTGACCCAACTCAGCGCCGAGGCGCTGGCCGTGCTCGCACTTGCCGCACTCGTGGTGAACAGCACACCCATTTCCGATCTCCTACGCAGCGAGCCACGTTTCCTCACGCTGGTCGAGCAGTTGGCTCCCGGCCTGGCCGCCGCGTACCGCACCCCGCGCCTCGATGCGCCTCAAGAACTCGAAAGCCAGGAGCCCGACGACCATCCGTCCCGCACCGACCTCCCGTCCTCTTGGGTCGAGTTGGCACGAGCGGTCGCATTCGACCTAGACGTCGGCGACGTGATCACCAACGAGTCGTGGAGGCATTGGCCGCAAGCAGCGGACGCAGACGACCAGATCGCGGACGTGATGAGCCAAGTCGACGACGTAGCGGCCGACAGGATATGGACACTCGTTGGCCCGTTCGTCGACTCTGACCGATACCTGCGCCCGGCTGTGCGATCCGCGCATGAGTTCCTCACCAATGCCTTGACTCATGATCGCTTCAGCCCAGGAGACCTGGCCGGCATCGTTGCCCTCACCGAGATCGTGCTTCGGTCGGCTCCTGATGCGAGCACGTATGCACAGCTATTGGACGACCTGACGGCCGACGCTCCGCGATGGGTCGGACCCGATCGCGCCCCGGTCGTTCTGGATCTCGTTGACCTTCTCGCACGATCCGCTTGCCCAGATCCGGCTGCTCGCCTCCAAGTCGGCTACCGCCTTCTGCGACCGCTCAGTGACCACAGCACTAGACTCGACCATGACCAAGCGACGTTCGCCGTCCAACTCAGCACAGAGATCGACGTAAACCTTCCCTGGGCAAGGCCCGTCGACGAAACGGCAGGCGAGGTCTGGAACAGCCTGCCGGCGCAGCACGTCCTGCTGTACTCGCTTGACGAAAAGGTCCTCGACCGCGTAGCTGCGGCACTCGGCGACGTCGCACCGCAGATTACCGTGATCACAAGCCATGATCACGTCGGAAGCCGCCAACTGAAGCAGTGGGTACGGCGTGCCGACGTCATTGTCATGGCCACGCGATGCGCGACTCACGCCGCGACCGGTTTTATCCGTGCAAACTGCACACCGAGCACAGTCGTCCGTGAAGCCGATGGCAGCGGCTCGGCGTCGCTGCTTCGTGCCGCGACGGCAGCGTTGACCCATCCGGCGTCATCGAGCAGGTGACGCCAACGCGGGGCGACCTTCCACAGACCACAAACCGCCGTTCAGGAGCCGTCAGAACCCGCCCTCGAATGCTCGAATAGCCGTCCCGCTCAGCCCGCCACCTGTCGATGACGAGCCGGGACTTGCTACCGGGCGTTCCAGTACCTACCGAGCAGACCTGGGCCTGACCCGATTCGACGGACAAGGTCGAAGTGTTGATCCTCAAGCTACCCTGAGGGCGGTCAGTGGCCGGATGGTGGCGCCGGTCTCGTAGGCGGCTGGGCTTTGGTCGCCGAGGCTGGAATGCCGTCGGCGGGTGTTGTACCAGCCCTCGATGTACTCGAATATCGCCTGCTTGGCGGCGGCTCGGGTGGGCCAGGCCCGCCGGTGGATGAGTTCGGTTTTGATGGTGGCGAAGAACGACTCGGCGACCGCGTTGTCCCAGCATTGCCCGCGCCGGCCGACCGACAGCCGCACCCCGTGCCGGCGGGCGTGCTGGGCGCTGACGTATTGACAGCCGCGATCGGAATGGAACACGAGCCCGTCAGCGGGCCGGCGGCGGCGCAGCGCCTCTTCGAGGGCAGCGTCGACCAGGTCGGTCCTCAGATGGTCGGCGACGGCCCAGCCCACGACCCGGCGGGAGGCCAGGTCAATGACGGTGGCCAGATACAGCCAGCCTTCCCATGTGTTGATGTAGGTGATATCGCGCGCACCAGCGCGTATCGATCGCCGTCGCGTCGACGGCGAAGTCCCGCCGGATCAGGTCCGGCCGCTTCGCCGCGTGAGGTCCGGGATCGTGGTGACCTGCCACCGGCGCGGGCTCTTGCCGGCGATGCCGGCAGCCCGCATCCGCCGGGCAATGCGTTTGCGGCCGTGCCGATGGCCTGCGTCGGCGAGTTCGGCGTGGATGCGCGGCGCCCCGTAGGTGCCGTTCGGCGCCGCGTGGATCTGCAGGATCTTCGCGGTGAGTTGCTCGTCGACGCGCTCACGGGCACTCCTGATGTTGCGGGTGTAGTAGGCGGACCGGGAGACCTGCAGCAGCTCGCACGTGCGTTTGACGCTGTGCTTGCCGGCCTGCTCCGCCTCGATGAACGGATACACGTTCACCGGATCTCCCTCGCGAAGAATGCCGTCGCCCGCTTCAAAATCTCGTTGTCCTGCTGCAGCCGGCGGTTCTCCTGCCGCAACCGGGCCAGTTCCGCCCGCTCGTCGCTGGTCAACCCGTCCGTACGGCTGCCGGCGTCGAGTTCGGCCCGCTTGACCCACTGCCGTACCGCGGTCTCGGTCAGATCAAAATCCCTCGCGATCTGACCGATCGTGCGGTCACCGCGCTGACACAACTCCACGATCTCGGCCTTGAACTCAGCCGTGAACGCCCGCCGCGGCCTCGATCGCTTCTTCCCCATACTTTCCATGATGCTGGACATCGGGACTGTCAAGAAAACGGCTCTGGCGCAGAAACGGTGGTGCCGGTCGGTCTCATGCGAGCAGGATTCGTTGGCGTAGCAGGGCGAAGCCGGCTCGGCCGTACATCTGGCGTTTCAAGAGCTTGACCTTGGTGTTGGCGCCTTCGATCGGGCCGTTGCTGTAGGGCAGGGTCAGACCGGCAACGACGGCGGGCAGGTCCATGCGCAGACCGTGGGCGAAGCTGTGCAGGGCTGGCAGGTCGTCGGCGTTGACGGTGGTCATCCAGGCGTCGAGGTCTTGGCCTCGGCGTTCGGTGAGCAGGCCGGCGAACTGCTCGACCCGCTCGGCGAGGGCAGTGAGGTGCGCGCAGGCGGTGAGCAGGTCGTGCCGGTGATCTCGGTGCTGGGTGGGGAGTTCGGTGGGTTTGGTCATCAGCCAGGCGACCAGTCGGCGTGGTGACGGCGGCTTTCTCGCCGCATCGGCGCGGCCCTGGTCGAGGTACCGGACGAGGAGGTTGGCGCTGCCCGTGTAGCCCAGCTCGCGGATCTCGGCCAGCAGCAGCGTGACCGGGACGCCGGGGTCTTCGGCGCGGCGGCGGCGCAGATGGTCCCGGAACGGGTCGACGAGGGTGCCGCGGTAGCGCGGCGGGCGTTGCAGCTGCTCGGCTGTGGCCGCGCGGGCGTAGCGTTTCACCGTGTTCAGCGCCCAGCCGAGCCGTCGGGCGCACTCGAGGAGGCCGTGACCTTGGTCGAGGAGGGCGTGCACGGCCCGGTGCTGCTCAAGGGTGCGTCCGTCCAATGGCGGCGGAGGCCGGGCCGGGCCGTCACGCCAGCAGCCACTGTGAGCGATCACCGTCTTCTCCACGGCCCTGGCCAGGTTTGCCCACAGATGCCACCGGTCGCTGACCTGCACCGCGTGCGGTGCTCCGACGCGGATCGCCTCGGCGTACGCCGCGGCCCCGTCACGGCAGACGACCCGCACCCCGGGATGCGCGCGCAGCCACGCGGCCAGGGTGTCCGCCTTGCGATCGGGCAGGACGTCGACCCGCCGGTGGGTGACCGCGTCGATGAGCAACGTCGCGTATCGGCGGCCACGACGCAGCGCGAAGTCATCAACGCTCAGCACCGCCGGGACCGGCCCCTCGGGCACCGGCAGACCGAGCAGGACCCGCAGCACGGTGCACCGCGAGATCCGCACGCCGAGGCGGTGCAGCACCGCCGCGCCGGCCCGCCCAGCCACGACGACGGCGAGGTCACCGACCAGCACGGTCAGCTGCCGGGTCCGCCGCGCCCACCGGGTGGTCAGTTCGGGCACCTGCTCGCGGAACGTCTGCTGCGGGCAGTCCGCGGTCAGGCACCGCAACCTTCGGACCCGCATTTCCACCACGACACCACGCCCAGCAACCGGCAGCGCAGCAAGCCGCCGACGGTGATACGCATGCACCCGCCCGGTCGGCGCACCACACGCCGGGCACCCCACCGGCGTCCGCTGCGTCCTCGCCGACACCGTCACCACCCGACCCTGCTCGATCAGCTCATCGATGAGCAGCGAAGACAGCTCCGGCAGCAGCGCTCTGACCCAAGCAAGATCGCACCACCGTCAGTGTTCCTCCCAGCCATCGACCTCGATCGACCGGCACCACCGTTTCTGCGCCAGAGCCAAGAAAACGGTGTAACTCGATCTTGTTGAAGGGTTAGTTCCGGCCCGTGGTGAGGCGGCCCTCGAAGGCGAGGTCGAAGGCGTTGAGGGCGGGTTTCCAGCGGATGGTCCAGCGGCGTTGGCCAGCTCCGGTCGGGTCCAGGGCCATCACGGCGAGGTAGACGCACTTCAGGGCGGCCTGCTCGTTCGGGAAGTGCCCACGGGCCCGCACGGCTCGGAGGATGCGGGCATTGATGCTTTCGATGGCGTTGGTGGAGCAGACGACCTTGCGGATCTCGGCGTCGAACGCGAGGAACGGCACGAACTCGGCCCAGGCGTTTTCCCAGAGCCGGATGATGGCCGGATACTGCTCGCCCCAGGCCTCGGTGAACTCGAGGAAGCGTTGCTCGGCGGCGGCCTCGGTCGCCGCGGTGTAGACCGGCTTGAGCGCCTTGGCGATGGCGTCGTAGTGCTGGCGGCCGGCGTACTTGAAGGAGTTGTGCAGCAGGTGCACCACGCAGGTCTGGACCACGGTCTTGGGCCAGACGGTGTTGATCGCGTCGGGCAGGCCGGTCAGACCGTCACAGACGGCCATCAGCACGTCCTCGACGCCGCGGTTCTTCAGCTCGGTGCACACGCTGAACCAGAACTTGGCGACCTCACCACCGTCGCCGGCCCACAGGCCGAGAATGTCGCGGGTGCCCTCAACGGTCACCGCGAGGGCCGCATAGATCGGGCGGTTCGCGACCTTCCCGTCCCGGATTTTGGTTCTGTCGCTGATCTTGTGATGGATGTTGACTCATCTGCTCAGGAGGATGCGTTTGCGAAGCAGGTCAAGGCCGGCCCGGCCGAACATCTGCCGTTTCAGCATCTTGATCCGGTTGACCGTGCCTTCGACCGCTCCGGAACTGCATGGGAGTGAAAGTCCATTGTGGACGGCGTCGTAGTCTCGGCGGAGACCACGGGCGAACGATGCAAGCGGCGCCAAGGTGTCGCGTTCCACGGCATTGATCCACTCCTCAAGCCGATTGCCGTGCCGACCGGTCATCATCACCGCGAACGCCCGCACATGGCCGACAAGCCGACGCAGCGCGGCATCATGAACGCGAATCCCTTGCAGCGCAGCTCTTTCGGCATCGTTCAGACGGTCAGGACGGGTCATGAACCACGAGGTCACCTTTCGGACCGACGGCGGTTTCGGGCCGATCTGCGCTGCGTGACCGCGGCCATGCCGAAACCGTCGCAGATACCGCTGGACCGCTAGCTCCCCGCCGGGATAGCCGAGCTGCCTGATCTCCCTGAACAACGCGGTCGCGTTGCGTTCACCCTCATGCCAGCGCCGGTGCAAATAGCCGGTGTAGTCATCGACGAGATGCGTCCGCTGCTCGGTGATCGCCGTAAGGTCATCCACCGACCGGGCCCGGACGATCTTCCGGACCGTCGCCGGGTGCAGCCCGAGCTCACGACCGATCGCCGCCTTCGACAATCCCGTCGCGACGAGCGCATGCACCGCAGCGTGCTGTTCCCGGAACCGGGCAACAATCTTCAACTCCGGCAACTGCTGGATCGCCGGCGGCGCATCGGCCACCGCAACCTGCAGCGTCGGCTCACCTAGATGAGCGCGATGCTCGTTCACCGTCTTCTCCACCGCCTGACCAAGGTTCTGCCACAGATGGAACCGGTCAGCAACCTGCACCGCCTGCGGCGCACCCTGACTGGCGCCCTCCGCATAACCACCGGCACGGTCCCGGCAGACGACTTCGGTTTCCGGATGCCGCCGCAACCACACCGCCAGGTCATCACCATCCCGGCCCTCGAACAGATCCAGCGGCCGACGCGTGTCCATGTCGATCAGCACCGTGTCGTATCGGCGGCCTCGACGGAACGCGAAATCGTCCACGCCGACCGCCCGGACCGGTCCCATCACCGGATCCGGCAAGGCCCGCACCAGCCGCAGCAACGTGTCCCTGCTGACACCCAACCCGGCCGCAGCCGCCAACCGCACCCCCGCCCGACCCGCCAACGCCAGCCCGATCTGCGTCAACAGCCCACACAGCAACGGCGTGAACCGATCATGCGGCCTCGTGAGACCTGGCACCTGCTCAGCGAACGTCATCGCCGAGCAGTCCGCGTTATCACACCGGAACCGGCGCACCCGCAACCGCACCTTGACGTCCAACCCGCCAGCCGCAACATCCCGAAGCTCGCGTAGATAGCCGCCATGAATCCGCCGGGACGCCACACCACACCGACCACACACCCCAGTCGCAGACCGCATCCGAGCCTCGAGCAACACCACCCCGGACCCACGCTCAACCCGATCAATAACCAGGTCAGCCAGGTGCGGCAGCAACTCTTCCACAACAGAACACGCCGCACATGATCGTCAATATCGTTGCCAACCCGTTGAACATGTCCACATCACAAGATCAGCGACAGAACCCGGATTTTGACGTTGATCGCGTCCAGGAACACCACCGGATACACGCGGTCCAGGGGCCGGTGCTGCCACTCGGCCATACCGTCCATGACCTTGTCCGTGATGGTGGAGATCGTCTGCCGCGACACATCAGCGCCATACACCTCGGCCAAATGGGCGCTGATCTCACCGTTCGTGAGCCCTTTCGCCGACAGTGACAGCACCATGTCCTCGACCCCGGACAGCCGCCGTTGCCGCTTGCGCACGAGCTGCGGCTCGAACGAGCCGTCCCGGTCCCGCGGCACGGTGATCTGCACCGGCCCGACGTCGGTGAGCACGGTCTTGGCCCGGGTGCCGTTGCGGGAGTTCCCGCCGTCTTTGCCGGCCGGGTCGTGTTTGGCATACCCGAGGTGATCGGTGATCTCCCCGTCCAGCGCGGCCTCGATCACCCGCTTGGTCAGCTGCTGCAGCAGACCGCCTTCACCGGTCAGCTGCAGGCCCGCTGCGCGGGCCTGCTCCACCAGCCGGCCGACCAGCTCGGCATCAACACCCTCCGGCGTCACCACTGGAGTCGTCTTCTTCACCACCGCAGCAGTATCCCCGGCGGCCTCGATCGTCACGGTCATCAGGTGTCTCCTTGATCGGGAGTTACACCGTTCGTTTTACAGTCCCTGGACATCCTCCCGGAGACCCCAGGTCCCCTGATCTCGGATGTCCGTCAGAACGGGGCAGGCCCAGCGCCCGGTGCGCCGCCATTCGGCGACGCGCTGGTCGGTCCAGATGAGCGGCTTGGCCGACCTTACCGGTGGCAGTTCGACGTGGGTGGCCGCGTTGTAGGTGATCATCTGTCGGCGCATGGCGGCGTTGAGTGCAGCCCGCAGGGCGGCTTGGATGCGGCGTTGCG
The DNA here is from genome assembly GCF_019904175.1 of Dactylosporangium vinaceum. Classification (GTDB taxonomy): domain Bacteria; phylum Actinomycetota; class Actinomycetes; order Mycobacteriales; family Micromonosporaceae; genus Dactylosporangium; species Dactylosporangium vinaceum. Next base: position 383,107 of record NZ_CP061913.1, read on the forward strand.
CGGCGGGTCCGGCGGGTTTCATGGTGCGGCGGTCGCCGTCGAAGCGCTGGCCTAGGTTGAGGTCGGGGTCGGCGAGGTGGGCCTGGAAGGCTTCGTTGTGGGCGTTGATCGCGTCGAACATCGCGGCGACGTGTTTGCCGGTGAGCCGGACCAGTTTGATGTGGCCGAGGTGTGGCTTGAGGTACTTGCGGATGTTGTCGGCGTAGTTGCGGCGGGTCGTTTCGCGCAGTGAGCGGCGGCCGGCGAGCCAGGCGTCGAGCCATTCGCCGACGGTGACGTCGTCGTGTTCGCCGTCGCTGTGCAGCAGTCGGCGGCCGGCGGTCTGGTCGGGGAGGGGCTCGCGGCGGCTGATGGCGCCGGCGATGAGGTTGCCGATGCGGGTGGCGTCCTCGGGCTCGTCGGCCAGGGCGAGCAGCGTACGGATGCGGTCGAGTTCGGTGTCGGCGTCGGCTTTGGTGGCGAAGCCGCCGCGGCGCAGTGGGCGGCGTTTGCCGGCTGCGGTTGGCGGGAGTTCGCATTGGTACTGCCAGATGCCGTGCGTCGGGTGCCACGAGCCGCCGGGGCGGCGCAGTTTCGGGCACGCGCGGCCGTAAGGGCGGCCGGTGGCGGGGTTGGTGCAGCTGCACCGTTTGTAGGTGGTGCCGTTCAACCGTGCCTCCTAACGGGCGGTCGGTGCGGGTCGCGGGTCGTGTCGATCGACGCTTCGCTTCGGGCGGTGGTCAAGTCGCCGGTACCGGTGGGGTCGGCGATGGCGAGCAGATGGGCGACGGCGACGCGGTAGCGGCGGCCGATCCGCAGGACCGGGACGGGGAATTCGCCGGTGGCGGCGAGGGCGTAGGCGGTGGAGCGGCCGATGCCGAGTACGGCGGCGGCGGTGGGCAGGTCGGTGACAGCGCCGAGGGCGCGGATGTCGTCGACGGTCCAGATGCGCGGTTGCGTGGTGGACACGGTGCTTCCTCTTTCGTCTGGTTGCTGAGCTTGCTGCATGGTTGCGGCGAGGGCCTGGGCCGGCGGTGCGGACGCCGGCAGGTTGGGCGGGGATCAGGCGGTGAACTGTGCGAGTGCGCTGAGGCGGTGGCGGTACCAGCCGGTGTGGGCCACGGCCCAGACCTCCCCGGCGGGTAACGGTGTGCCGGCGCGGTGGCCGGTGGCGACGGGGACGGCTACCGGCTGGTCGGTCAGGAGGTGTTGGAGGTTGCGTTCGCGAGCGGGGCTGTGCAGCCAGAACAGGACGGGCCAGACCCGGCCGAGGGCGCGGGCGAGGTCGGTGTACCCGTCGAGCTTGTTCACGAGCGTGTACAGCGGTTCGGTGCCGGTGTCGTACTCGAGGAAGAACGGCACCGTGACGTTGTCTTCGCGCCATTCGCCGTACCCGTCGGGCCGTACCCGCGGCTGGTAGGCGTGCAGCAGGGCCGGGTCGCCCGGGCGGACGAACGCGCCGGGGCGGCGGCAGGTCGACTCCGACCACCAGGCCGCCAGTTCGGTGCGGGGATGGGTGCGGGCGTGGGCGGCGAGGCCGGTGAAGAACTGGTTGACGCCGAGGCGGTGGGCGAGGAGGTGCCCGGCAGTCCAGCGCCGGTGTTCGGTGCGGGCGTGTTCGCGTCGGGGCGGGCGTTCGCCGCGGGCGGCGGCGATGGTTTCGGCGCCGAGTTGGGCGATGACGTAGTGGTACGGGTAGGAGCCGCCGTCGGGGCGGTGTGGCCGGAACCGCTGGATCAGGCGGAGGCCGGTCAGGGTGCGCAGGCGGCGCTGGCAGAAGTCCAGTGACGGGAACAGGGCGGCCGAGATCTGGAACGAAGTGAGGACACCGTGGTCGTAGAGCCAGCCGAGCAAGGTGCGGTCGCGGTCGGTGAGCCGGAACTGGACGCGCAGGACGGGATCATCCATGACGGTTCCCACCCCGCCGGAGACCCCGAAGGAGAGGGTCTGTCGCAGTACTGCCGCCGGTCGGCGACAGCGGCTGCGGGCTGCGGTGTGAGCGGGTTGGCGGGGTCGGTTTCGGGGTCAGGGTGAAGACCGACCCCATTGGTGACGGCAAGCGGGACGGTCGGGCTGACGGCAAGCCGAGACCGGCGGCTGGGCAGTGGCAGGGCATGGTGGTGGCCAAGCGGGCGCTCCATTCTGATCATGGATTGAGCGAGTGCTGTCGGGACTTGTCATGTGGGCGGTCGTGTGCCCTGTGCCGGCGTGGCCGGCGGCGGGACCGTTCCCGTTGTGACGACCGCCTGGTATGGCCGGGAGACGCGCCAGCCGTGGTGGCGCCTTCAGCTGCGGCGTGTCTGGCGGTGCGCCACGACCCTTGCGGCGATCTGTCACCTCTCAAACCGGCGCTTGTGAGCTGTGGCGAACACCTGGCCATCTCACAGAGGTCTGACACCGCCGCCGGTCGCGCGTCAGTACTGCGGATTCGTACGTCTCACAGCCGTGGCGGTCGCTGTGAGACGCACGATCTCGCGTCGTCTGCGTGCCGGAGGCGAGCGCCTGCCTCGCTGTGCCTGCACGGCTGGCAACCAGCCTGCCGCCGCGCCGGCTTCCGGATCGGGACGGACGGTCCGGCGGCCTCCTCGCGCCGCCGGACCGTACACCCCCTATCCGGGTTTGTGAGCGCTGGCGAACGCCCCCGCGGCTCACAGCCGCTCACAGACCGCACACAACGTCATTGGCCACCCGCCGCTCACACACACGGGCGGCCGTGTGAGCGGCTGTGAGTCCGTTGTGAGCAGATGGCATCCGCTGCTGTGAGTGTCATGCGCTATGGGCGCCGCGCTGTCCAGCGGGAACCGTGTCACAGTGTCAGGTCATCGCCGCTGACGGACACCGTTGTCACGGTTCGATGTGCCGTGTCAAACCGCAGATCAGGCGACTTTTACATCGATCGATGTCGTTGGCATTGACATGTCGGGCCGGGATGTCAACGCCATGTGACAAGCGCTGTGACGGCACCGGAGTGGTGTCACGGTGTCCGCGTCGCGGTCCTGCCGCGCCGCTCCAGGGTGGCGGTGACGGCCGCGGCGAGCACGGCGGCCGGTACGCCGAGCGACTCGGCCAGCACGTCCACCATGGCGCCGCCGGGCAGCCGCACGCCGCGTTCGTACCGTGACAGCTCATGCCGCGTGATCGTCGTCCGCCCGGACACCTGGCAGATCCGGTCGGCCAGCTCCCGCTGACTCAGCCCGAGCGCCCGCCGGCGGTCCGCGACGAGCGCACCGAGGGTGGTACTGACGGAGGCGGTGTCCATCGACGCTCCCAACAGGACGGTGGACGTCGATCAATGCTCACCTTCACGGGAAGCTCAAGTCGTCAGCCAGGACACCTGACTGGTGACGCGATAGGCGTCATGAGTCGTGCCGCCGGCGCGAGAAGGTGCTGGTGTGTGATGCGCCGTCGAGTTCGGCGGGCGATCACGACTCAGCTGAACCGGCGCTATTGACCCACACCGGACCTGCAAGGAGCGGAGTCCGGTCACCCTTCTTGGCCTGGTTGCTTGACGGTCGGCCCTGCAGATTCGGCATGGGCTTCCGGCCGGTGGTCGTCGCCCGTCACAGGCTTGGTATCGCCATCCGCCCATTCGGTTCCGACGGACGACTTGCTGTATTGCCTTAGGGCCATATATTGATTCGACATGGAGATTTTCGAGACCTACTACTGCGGGTACGCCATGGTCGCGGCGGCATTGCGGCGGGAAATCCTCGACGGCCAACTCGCGCCAGGCGCGTCGCTGCCGTCGGAGAAAGAGCTCACCGTCCGGTTCGAGTGCAGCCGCGACATGGTGCGCGACGCATTGCAGGTCCTGCGCCGCGAGCTGCTGATCGTGTCGCTGCGGGGCAGAGCGCACCGGGTCGCGCCGGTCCCGGACCGGCAGCGGCTGGCCCTGGCCGCCGGCGCATCGGTCATCGGCCGGATGCCCTACGAGTTCGAACTCGGCGCACTGGACTGCAGCCCCGAGACGCCACTGCTGCAGGTCACCACCCACGACGGCAACGTGCAGGCTTTCCCGGCCGACCGGTTCCTGCTCGCGAACCCGTGAACGGCTGGTCACCGACGTCGAACGAATATCGCCGCGGCGATCTACTCACGCAGCGCCGTCAGGCCGGGCGGCCAGCCGCAGCTCTTTTTCGACTTCAGCGACACGCTCTGCCGCTCCTTCGGCGGCCAGGACCCGCCGCTCCCAATCCTTCAGACTCATCGCCGCCCCTTCTTGGCATCCCCGACCTTGCGCTACGTGCCGTCGCCGATCAGCTTCTTGGTACTTCAAGTGTCTGAGGCCGCCGGTACTTCCTTGGTCGTCAGCGGTCCGATATAACCATGTGATGCCGGGCGACGATGTCGAGACACGTATTCGCCTCGCGATGTTCCGGCATCTGGACCAGGTGAGCGCGAAGCACCCGGACGGCGTCCCCTCGGACGTCATCAACTCGTTCACGTTCGACGGTGCGCCGATGCGGCTGGTCGTGCAGCCCGGTATTCGCAAGCCGGCGATCTTGTCGGCAGCCTTGACCATTCGCACCACGTATACGCGGCCGGGTTTCGACGCTCCTTACGAGGACCAGTTCGGTGGGGACGGCAGTTTGCGGTACAAGTGGCGGGGCACTGATCCTGCTCACCCCGACAATCGTGCCTTGCGTGAGGCGATGGTCCGGCGCCTGCCGCTGGCATATTTCGCTCCCGTGACCCGCGGCGTCTACGAAGCTATCTACCCCGTATATCTGGTCGAGGAAGATGCGGGGTCGCACGAGTTTGCCGTGGACCTCAGCGAATATTCACACTGGGCCGGGGACGGCGATGAGGTGTTGCTGGAGCGCCGTTACACTCGTCGGCTCACCAAGCAGCGGCTGCACCAGGTGATGTTCCGGCCGAGAGTGCTCCGCGCCTATGAATCCCGGTGCGCGCTTTGCCGCCTCGCTCACGCTCCGCTGCTCGACGCCGCGCACATCCTGCCCGATCACCATGAGCACGGCGACCCCGTTGTGCCGAACGGGCTGGCTATGTGCAAAATCCATCACGCTGCCTACGACGCGAACATCCTCGGCGTCCGGCCCGACCGTGTGGTCGAGATCCGGGAGGACATTCTTGCCGAGATCGACGGCCCGATGCTCAAGCACGGCCTGCAGGAGATGCACGGTTCGGTGATTTTCCTGCCACGTTCCCGGCGCGATCATCCGGACCGCGACCGGCTCGAGCAGCGGTACGAGCAATTCCGTTCAGCTGCCTGAGTCAGCGCAACGGTTCATCATCTGGCCGGCAAGCAAATCCCGCTTGATGCCTCACCCGGCAACAGGCTGGGCTGCGCGATCAGTACGTGGACGTTCGCGGTTCGTGTTGGTGGTCGAGCCGGGTCTGCGCTGTCTCGATCTCTCTGTCGGTGAACAGCGGTGCGAATTGCGGGCGGACGACGGCTGCCTCGACGGAGAGGTCCAGCCGTCCGCGTTCCCACAGCGCCGTGAACCCGTCCGACACCGTCGACGCGGCCAACAATTGGCGGGCCGTAGCCAGGCCGCCCTTGTCGGCCACCATTGAGCGGAAGAGCGTGGCGTTGTAGCCGGCCTCGTCGCGGGCCTGCTCGTAGACCCGAACCATGGTCTGGTGGAAGTCGGCCTCGAGCGCGCGCAGGGCGTTCCCGTCGTCTGGTGGGCGAACCATCGCGGTTGCACTGGAGCTGATGCGCAGCAGGCGGGTGACACTGCGGAACCGTTGGGCGGTCGGACTGGTCGCTGGAAAGTACTGCACCAACCCGACAATGTTGGAGCGGGCATCGAGGACCGGGGCGTCCTGGCGTTGTTTGGCCGCGAACAGGACTGCCTTTGCCTCGTGTTGCCGGAGCCAGCAGACGAATCTGGCACCGTTCGTGTGCGCGCGCTCCACCATCACATTAGCTCGGTACTTGCGCGCCTCCTCGGACGTGGGCGGGTAGTACCTGGCCCATCCGGTCATTTTGCCGTCGTGGCGGATTGGTGTGTCGGATCGTTCCTGGTATGCCTGGGCGACCGCGAGTGCCTCGTGCGGCCGGATCCAGGCAATGCTGCGGTAACCGGCCGGGACAGCGGCGAATGGGTCTGTCTCAGCCGGTTCGACGTCGGTGTTGACCGCTGGCGCGGACGGGCGCTCGGCGGGTCGGGGACGTGGGATGACCGGCACGTCGATGGTTTCGACGGCTGTCGGCTCGGCCGGCGGGTCAGGCTGAGGAGTGACCATTTCGCGGACCGTTCCGTCCGGTCCGATCGTGACCATCTTGCCCAGCGCGATGAGCCGTGCGATCTCCCGCTGCTGCTCGATGCCGAACGGCAGAACGCCTTCGGTGAGCTCGGCGCGTTCTTCTGCCGGTTCAGGGGTCGACGCGTCGGATTCAGGAGTCGGCGCGACGGAACCGTCGTCGGGTTCGGTTGCGAAGGGCGTAATGCGGAGCTCGCTGATGCGCTCCCAGACCGGCTGCATCGCGGCGTCAGGGTCGCGGCTGAAGACGCTGCCGCGAATCCGCACGAACACGCAGTTGCCGACTCGCTCAAGCACCGTCTGCCGACGGATGTCGCGCTCCCACTCGTCCGGCCCGTGATAGGCATCGCCGTCGCATTCGATGGCGAGGCGGCGTCCGTCGGGCGCAGCGAGCACGAAGTCGATGCGGTAGCTGCCGATCCGGAACTGTGGCAGCGGGCGGTACCCCTCCAGCAGGATCCGTTTGAGTACCGCTCGTTCGAAATCGCTGTCGCAGCGGCGTTCCAGATTGTCGTATGCCTCGTCGGCGCCGGTGACGTTCTGGCAGTACCGCAGCAGTTTGCCGCGGGCGTCTTCGGGGTTGAGCTCGTCGGGCTGGACGGAATGGAACACCCAGAGCTGGTCGCGCGCTCGGGAGGCGGCGACGTTGACGCGGCGGTGCGAGTCACGCCGGGTGAAAGCGGCGATGGCTCCCTTGTGCGGGGAGACGACCAGGGTTACGAGGACAACGTCGCGTTCATCGCCTTGGAAGGTGTATGAGTCACCGACTCGCAGGCGGCGGCGGCTGATTTCGTCTTCGCCGATGACGAGCCGCAGTTGGTTGAGGATGTAGAGCGCCTGATCGCTGGTGCTGAGCAGGCTCACGACGCCGATGGTTTTCCCTCGGTACGCCGGGTCGTCGACGATGGCCTTCACCTGGGCGACGAGAGCGTCGGCCTCCGCGACGTTGACGTCACCGAATGCGCCGACCGATTGCCGGATGCCTTCCGGTACGTACACGGTCCGGACAGGGTCGCCGATTCCTTGGGGCCGGTCGGTCCGCAGCGGCTCGATGGCATTGTCGTAGTACTCGCGGCTGGAGAACTCGATGATTGCCGGCACACAGCGGAAGTGTTCGGTGAGCCGGATGCGCTGCGGTGAGCGGCGCACGGCGTGGTCATAGAGGCTGCCTTCGGTGTCGAAGTGCTCGGCTGACGGCACCTCGCCCAGCAGATGGGCGTTGACGAGGCTCGTGACATCGCCAACAAAGTTGAGTTGGGGGCCGATCTGCTGGTCGTCACCGACGACGACGGCCCTCTGCGCAAGCGTCAGCACTGGCAACGCGAAAAGGTCGGCCTGGGATGCCTCGTCGACGATGACCACGTCGAACTTGGCGCCGCCGGAGAACTGTTCGATGGCCCGGTCCAGCGGCATGACCCAGACCGGGACTGCGTCCACTGCCTCGGTCATGGCCTGCTGGGCGTACGCCTGCCATTTCGCGGCGTTCTTGCCGGTGCCTTTGCCGTACTTGCGCAGAGCGGTGGCCCAGTCGGCGAGCGCGGCCCGGCGGCGGTCGTCGAGCCCGCGGGATACCTCGAGCCACGCCGAGCGCACGACCAGATCGCTGGTGAGCCGGCGGATGCGATCGCGAGCATGTTCCACCCGGCGGCCCAGGGCATTGGCGTCGACGCTGCCGACAACGCTGTCGAACCAGGTCTGAGCCTGACGCCACTGCCAGCGCAGGAGGCATTCCATGCCGGTGCCCTGCAGCGCCGGCGCCGTACCATCGTCGATTGCTGCGGCCCATTTAGGGGCCGCAACCGCAAGCCTCGCGCGAAGGCGCTCGTAGGTTGCTGCGTCGGGATACAGGGCGGCGAGACTGCGGATCTCGGTGAGGATGCCGTCCCAGCTGCTCAGCTCCAGGCTCTGCAGGTCATGGTCGAGCAGCCGCCACAAGTCGCTGGCGTTCGCGGTCGCCATGCCCTGCTGCAACGTCGCGGTAAGCGCTCGATCCTGCTCGACCAACCGGTCATGCTCGAAGACGGCGCTGGCGCGACCCAATCGAGTGATCAGCTCGTCCAACGCATGAGCGTTGACGGTCGGCGCGAAACGGGGGAGCAGTACGCTGACCGCCCGGTACAACTCGGGCCAGCGACGGCGGTCCCAATCGAGCGATCCGTCGGCCTCCGCCATGAACCGCCCGGCCCACAGCTCCGGTTCGGCGTGGTCGGTGGGGAGTGGGAACCCGAGTCGCTGCGCCCATTCAGCCCAGCGGACGCCGAGCTCCTGACGAATCCGGATGCGGTTGATGAAGGCCGTCACGACGTCGACATCGCTCGTGGTGCGCAGCGGCTCACCATCTACCCGGCACTCGATCGACAGCTTCGCGAGGCTGCCGGTGAAGATTTTGCTTACGGTCTTGCCGCTGGCGTACCGCTGCCGCAACTCACCGAGCTCGGTGAGAAGCCCTCGAGGCTGGCCCATCCGGACCGGAGGAATCTCGACGCGGTGACCGCCGACGGTGCGCGACAGAGCCGTCAGCTGCGCGAGCAGGTCCTGGGTGACTTTGACGTGGTCCTGCCACGCTGTGTTCAGATGTGGGTCGGCGATCAGGTGGCCGAGCCGATCGGTCCACGAGCCTTCGCGGTTGTGAAGGTAGGTGGCCGCTTCGCGAAGTTGGGCGAGCAGCTCGGCCAGCTGAAGCTCGCCGTAGGCCCGGACCGCGTGCATGTCGACGGCGTGGTTCGTCAGATCGTCGATCTCGGCAGCGGTTGCCCTGATCCGGGATCGGCGTTGATGGAGAGCCGCTGCTGACGGCAGTTCAGCGACCGACGGTAAGTGCCGCAGGGCCTGCCGCCGGTCCTGGATGGGAATGCGCCGGGCCAGGTCGAGCAGCACGCCGAACTCGTCCGTCGTCAGCGGGGCCGGCCCGGGCTCCCACAGCGGATCCGGGATATCACCGTACTGATCCGCGCGGGCCAGCAGCCAAGCGCCGACCTCGGCCGACGTCAGCGCGACGTCGTCGATCTTGTACGTTGCCGCGTCGCCCTCGGCGATCGTGCGAAGGTTGGCGAGTGCTTGGCCGAGATCGCGCTCGGCCTTCTCGAGCTCCGTGGTCAGCGAGGCGACAGCGCGCTGCTCGGCCCGATGGTCAAGCGTCGCGGCCCGATCGGAGAGCTCACGTGCGGCGAGCTGCAGCTGGGTGAGCTGATCGGTCGACCTTCCCAGGACGGCCAGACAAAGGGGCTGCACCTCCGCCGGTAGCCCGTTACGCAGTACGCGGAGCGGATCCTCCTTCTGCGCCACGACAAGCACGCGCTTACCGTGCGCGATGAGGTGACAGATGAGATTGCGGATGGTGTGGGTCTTGCCGGTGCCGGGCGGTCCCTGGACGGCGACATTGCGGTGCTGTGCGAGACGGTAGGCGATGGACTCCTGCGCCTCGTTCGTCGGCATCGGCATGAGCAGACGCTGGCCAACCTGGCGCCACCGTTCCGGTTGATCACCAGGCATGGTGAGGTTGCTCGGCTCATGCGCGAGCACCGCGGCGAGCGAGCCGATGGTGTCCGTGTCGCCGACCTCGAGCCGCTTGCGCAGCTCGTCCAGGAACCGGCGGATCATGCGCTGCTTGGGGCGGACCAACAGCACTCCCGTGTCGTGGATGTGCGCGTCATCAGGGGCGGACCCGTGCGCCGGCCTGACAGCCGGCTCCATGCCGAGGCGGCGCATGGCCCGCTCGAACAACTCAATCCGCTCGTAGTCCTCCCACAGGTTCACCGACACCTGGCCACCGTGCTGGCTCAGCTCGAGCAGCTGGCGCAGGTACCGTTCCGGCAGTCCGGTGAGAGGATCGGTCTGAAGCCTGGGCGCACCGTGCGGGGCGACCGTGATCAGCGAACGGTCGGGGTCATAGTCGACCGTGACGGGCGTGGTGACCAACGGGTAGCGGACCCGGTGACCATCAACGACCATATTGACGATCCCATGGCCCCAGACCAGCTCGTTGGTCGCCGAATTCATGTCGAGGCTGTGCTTGAGCTCGAAGAGCCGATCGTGCAGTCGTCGTACCTCATTGACGACGCGGACGGACTGCGCCCACGGGTGCCACACCTCATCGCGCCAACGCTCGAACCGGGCGCGGGTCTCTGCATCATCGGTGTTCGCCGCCGGCTCCCGATCGGCGGACACCGGGTGCAGGAGCACGCGCAGCACATCTCCTGGCGTGCTCGGCGGCCGTGGCACCACCGGAAGCCCGACCCGCAGCCAGGTCGCCTCATCACCGGCCATGCCGACCGCGCATGCGGCGTGCTCCGGAAGTTGATGCTGCCAGAACGCGTCTGCCGTCGGTACGGTCCGGGACGGCTTCTCCATCTGGGCGCGGACGGCCAGCAGGTAATGGGTCAGCGCAAGCGCTCGGTCGCGGATCGTCGATGGCGCGTCGTCGACTGCGTCGGTGAAACTCATACCTCACCGCCCTGGTGGTAACCGAAATTGGCGGTAGTCACTCCTCCGCGGAGGAGCGCGTGCTCAGTCATGGTGATGTCCACGTCGAGGTCGCAGCCGATCTTTCGCGCTCCAGCACATGCGAACTCAGGTGCTGACGTACCGAAAACGATACAAAGCAGTCGCGCAGAACGGGTCATTCCATCGTGTAGTGAAGCTGCCGAACGTCGCGCCAGCGGTCCGCTGAACGGTCTGCCCTTCCGGTCTGACCGGCCGGTACCGCTGTTCCCCCCGTGCTCCAAGTCGGCGATCGTTCGAGACTGGGGCTGTGACGAAACCTGACGGCTACCCTGTGCCAGATCGGCTGACGGAAATCCGTGCGCGCGGAGCGTCCACCACGCAGCAGGCCACACGGTGGAATCTTCGGACTTGGCAAGCGATGCTGCCCGAGCACTCGGAACTGCTGGAGCAGCTGCCCAATCCCATCGACCGGGAGGCCGTTCGAGCTCAAGCGTCAAGTCTTAAAGATGAGGCCGACGCGATCCGATTGTTCATAACGGCCATGGTGTGGGGATACGGGCCGATCGGGTACGGTCCGTTTAGAACGGCTCGAGTGTTGGCGGAAAATTCCGCCGCTGCGGCCACGCTGTTGAGCGTCGGGCAGTGCGTTCGCACCGCCGGCGGGCCGGCGGCGTTTGGTTTGCTCAAGAAGAACCGGTTGCGGTGGCTGGGCGTCTCGTTTGCGACGAAGTACATGTACTTCTGCAACGAACCTTCCAGGAACCCGGCGTTGATTCTGGACTCGCTTGTGCAGCGATGGCTCTCTGTCAACGCCGACATCCGCCTGCGCACGGACTGGCGCGTTGACCACTACGAGCGGTACGTCAGGACGGTGGTCCACTGGGCGGCTCAGCTGAGCCTTGAGCTCGGCGAAGTCGAGTTCCTGATGTTTGATGATGAATTGCACCGTGGCAATGACAACACAACGCGCCGCGCTGATCTGCGAGGTTTCACCATCGAGCCGTCGACCGGAGCCGAGTGTCAGGCCGTGCTCGATGCGCTGGACGAAGCGGTCGATGCATTCGCGGCGATGATGGACGGCGCAGAAGGCCATGACCATGAGGACTTTGACCGAGGCATACGTCAACTACGCCGAATTGTGGTTGCTCGGGCCGCGCAGGCCGGAAGTCCGTGCTGAGTGCCAGCGGGTGGCGGTCGACCCGCAACCCGCTGCCGGCTGCCAGGGAGAGGGATCGGGGAGGGGACCTTCGCTGGTCCGGACAGTGTTTCCAGTACCAGTTGGCAGGCTCTCCAGATAGCAGCAGACGAATTGAACCGCCAGCGGATGGGGAGCTCCTCGCGTAAGGACCGTAGCGTTTTTAGCGTTTAGAGCTATCATGGTTCCGTGGGTTCTACACCGTCCGAACTGCTGACGACGACGGAGGTTGCTGCGTTGCTGCACTGCTCGCGGCAGCATGTCGTCAACCTGTGCGATAACGGGACGCTGTCGTTCGTGCGGGCCGGGTCGCATAGGCGGATTCGGCGGGACGATGTGGAGCGGCTCCTGCGGCCGCCGTTCCGGCGTGAGGTGGAGAAGTCGCTGTGGCTGCATCGTGCGGTGGCTGGCAAGCTCGTTGCCGACCCGCAGCGGGGAATGGCGCTGGCGTACCGCAATCTGGCCCACCGGCGGGAGGTCCACTCGGACGGCAGCGCCGAGGTCTGGTTCGACGCCTGGGAGCGGCTGCTCGATAAGGGCGTGGACGCGGTGGTCGACATGATCACGGCGCGGACCGAGGTGGCCGCGGAGTTGCGCCAGAACACGCCGTTCGCCGGATTGTTGACCGAGCGGGAGCGGCTGAAGGTCCTGGCGGCGTTCGACGCCACCCATCCCCGGGCGGCCAGGTCTGCGTGAGACGCGCGCAGCTCGAACACGTGCTACGCGCCGTGTCTGCGATCGTCGACGACCCCGACGTCCTGGTCATCGGCAGCCAGTCGATCCTCGGCGCGATACCGGAACATCTTCTGCCATCCGTCGTCACCCGCTCGTCTGAGGTCGACATCGCGTTCTTCAACGACCCGGACGGGCGCAAGGCCGACCTCGTCGACGGCGGCATCGGCGAGATGTCCCCGTTCGACAGCACCTACGGCTACTACGCCCAGGGCGTCGACACTCCACGGCGATCCTGCCCGACGGCTGGCGGGACAGGCTCGTCCTGGTCGCCAACGCCAATACCGGTACCGCGCAGGCCCGCTGCCTCGAGCCCCACGACTGCGCGGCGTCCAAGCTCGCGGCCGGCCGGGAGAAGACCTGATCTTCGTCTCGGCACTGCTTGAGGCGCACCTGATCGACGCCGACACCCTCACTGACCGCATCAAAGCGATGGACATCTCCACACTCCTGCGTCAGCGGATGTTGAGCTGGGTAGCCTCGGCAAGGTAGTGGAAGTGGAGGTACCGATCGTGTCGCCAGGCATCGTGGGTGTCGGGTACGAAGGCCAGACGCTCGAAGAGTTCGTCGAGCGTCTCGTCATGGCGGGTGTTCCGCGGCTCGTGGATTTCCGGATGACGCCGATCTCCAGGAAGCGCGGGCTAAGTAAGACAGCGCTTGGCGCCGCGTTGGCCGAGGCCGGCATCCGGTACGAGCATCGCCGGGAGCTGGGCAATCCGAAGTCGAACCGGGCGGGGTTCGGTGGGTCGCCCGAGGAGCGTCGGGAGGCTAAGGCGGTGTTCGCCGGCCTGCTAGAGTTTTCGGACGCCGCCGATGCGCTCGACGCGCTGGCGGAGGCTAGCCGGCGGGAGCGGGTCGCCGTGCTGTGTTTCGAGGCCGATCAGAGCCGGTGCCACCGCGACGTGGTGCTCCGCGAGGTGGAGCGCCGGAGGTCTACCGCTTCGGGTAGTACACGCCCAGCACGCTGAAGACCTGGACGCGTTTGGCCTGGTTGCCGACGTAGAACGCCACCTCGCGCTCGGCCGCACACATCTGGCCGAAGAACTTGTCCTCCAGCGCCCGGCGGGCTTCGTCATCGCTCACGTCGCCCAGGTTGCGCTGCAGGGCGACGAACTCCCAGTCCAGCAGGCCTTGGTTGTGTCCCCGGCATCGCGGGTCGTGGCAGCGGTACCGATAGCGGCCCTTGAAGCGCGGCGCCTCGAGCGGCGTGCGGTTCCTGCTGTCGAGAAGATCGAGCTGGTTGACGTACGCGTCGATTTTCTGCTGTTCTTCCGCAGTCTAGCCGGGATGCGGCTCCACCTTGAAACCGCTGACGTCCTTGGGTCGCACGAGCGCGAGCGACTGGGCGTCGGCGTGGTCGCGGGTGTTGCGGAACAGGGCGCACATCGAATCCTCGATCTGCGGGTCCAGGTGTGGCCGCCGTGGTTGCCACGCTCGAAGATTCCCGTGCTTGGTGATCGTCTCCGGGTAGGGCTTCCAGCTTTCGCGGCGCTGGTCCTGGCGGGCCGGCCGCGCCTCGACGGTGATGATGTCGTACTTGCGGAACCGGTCGTTGTAGTCGAGGTCGCGAAAGTTGATCGGGTACAGCCTGATCCACCGTCGTGGACTCAGGTCGACGCTAAGCCCGGCGATGCAGACCGTCTCGCCGTACTTCTCGGACGGATGCGGCGCCGCCTTCACGGTGATCAGCACTCGAAGCCGCACCCGGTCGTCCGAGCTCGGCTTCGGTTCCGGTTCGCCATCGCCGGGCCAGAAGAGCGACGGTTGTAGCATCAGCCCAACTCATGGCTCACTGTATCTAATTGGCTACCCAGTGTTTTATAGATTGACATGAATGGAAGCGATCGGGAAGGTGCGGCGTATCGTCAACTCTCGTGCTATATCGGCGCCCGTTTACGCCCGTCGGCGTCGACATCGAGCCTGAGCTCGCAAGCTGGGACAAGAGCGGCTCCCCCGGACAGCACCGCCTCGCCACATGGCTGCAGGAAGTCGACAGGATCGCGGCGCGGGTACCTCCGGTGCCTGGTCCTGTAGCGGTGGCACTCGACGTTGCCTTGCCTCCGGCGACTCCGCTCGGCAGCGGCGGCCGTGACCTCGACAACTTTCTGTTGCCAGTCGTCCAGCGGCTCGGCGCGCGAACGGTAACCGCCGCCTTCGCCACGAAACGCTATCGGCCGACCTTCGCCCTGGCGATCGAACCGGCGAGCGCCGCGACTGAGCCAGTCGGCAGCATGCACCTCGCCCTTCTCCGCGGCTCGTCGGAGAGCAGTGCATGGAAGCACCGGCTTCGCCAGAGCCTCATCGACGCCGAAGTCGCGGAGGTTCCGGCCGGCCCGGTCTGGCTCACCGCGGCGATCGCCACCTGGCCCGGTCGTGTCTGGACGAACCTCTGGAAGCCGCTGATCGACTCGCTCGGCCCGATCCTCGGTGAGCGCGCAGCCAATCCGTTCAACGCCTTCAACGACCGAATCGTTGACCTCGGCCTTCACCACCAGCTCGACACAAGCCTCGAACACGACGTGCGGTTGCAGCTTTGGTGGGGTCCCATGCCGCCCGCCTGACCAGCGGGTTGTAACCCACCTAGAAAATATCTAGGTGGGTTACAACGCGTCGGTAACTATTCGGTGCGACCATCGTGATGGGGCATCGGGCGTTGGGACGCCATGGCGAGTAGCCATAGGTCAGGGCACGATGGATGTTACGAGGTGTGTTCGATAGCCCAGGTTGTCGGCCGAACGCCCGGAATCGGGCTGCGTCGGGTGAGCCGACTATCTACACACCTTCGGCCCAGAATCGGTTGAGGCGTTGGACGGCCTCTTCCTTCGACATCCGCGCGACCTCCGCTTCATCGACGCCCACTCTGGTGATGAGGAGGTGGACCAGCTCGGTGGGCAGCGGCTCGGCGGCCGGCTGTTCAGGCTGGCTCCGTGCCGGTTTGACGCCGTGCTGGACACAGTGCCAGAAGTCGTCTTCGACGACGTCGAGTTGATCACGCAGGATGTGGCTCCACAGACTGGGGCCGTACGTGCTGCGATCGACCGGGTGAGAGATCCGGGTGCGCAGGATTCGGCCGTCCGGTAGAGGAAGCTCGTAGGTCACGTGATGCGTACCGGTGCGGCCCCGTGCTGTTCGGACGGGCTCCCAGCCCTCGACCTCGCAGAACTTGTTGTGGTCCTGCCGTGTCGCCGGCGGTCGGCTCATCGTGCGGAACCGGTCAGCCAGTCGCGGAGTTGTTCGTCGCTGCTGAGCGCTACTACCTGTACCAGGGCCCAGTTGTTGCGGTGGTTCGGCGCGTCCAGCAGGCGCTCCTGCCAGTCGTCGGCGTACTCGCGCAGCGCCATGATGAGTTCGTCGACGGCTTCGTCGAACGCGGTGCCGTCGGCCGCGATAGGTACACCGGGCAGCATGATCGACCATCCGCCGTCCTCCGCGACGGCCTGTGGCGCGGGCAGCGTGGCCATCAGGCTGACACGCAGCCGGTCGGCGTCGACGACCGCGGCGCGACCGGTCTCTCGCTGCACGGTGGCGACGCGGCCCCGGCGCGCGGCATCGAGCAGCTCTTTGAAGTGAGCGCGAGCGCTCGTGTAGCTGTCAAAGTGCGCGGCGATCGACATCGGGGCCTCCTGAAGGTTCGCTTCCAGCATCCGCCCGAAGACCAAGTACGTCAAGTACGTGACGTACTTGGAAATCCGCCGACCAATCGTGGCGGCTCACCTAGTGCTGCGCCGCCTACTACTGGATCCAAGGAACGCGGCCAACTGACGAATACATCAGGCTGTGACAGATGCGGCCGAGACCCGTCACGCGGCTGTCGCGCCCTGCCGGGACGAAATCGTGCATAGGTCGTCTGAGCTGCCTCGGAGACCTTGGGAGCCGATTGTGTAACAGGCGCTGACATTGCTGTCGCGCGTAATGCCGACGCGCCCGAGATGCGTTACTTGGAAGGCGGCACGATACGGGCCGGGATGCCGTACTCCTTGCAGATTGCGAGGAGGCCGCTTCCGTCGATCAGCTGGAGTGGCTTGCCGTTGGCGAACTCATAGCTACTCGGGCCGTAACCGCTGGTAGTGATCAGGATGCCGCTCTTCGCGCCTTCGTGCTGCATCGTGCCGTAGAGATCCCGCACCGCGGCCGGCGGCACGGTCTTGTTGTAAAGCTTGGCCTGGATGACGTACTTGCCGCCCCGGATCGGCGTGGGATCGTAGGCCACGCAGTCCACACCGCCATCGCCGCTGGCTGCGACGACCTTCGTGTCGAAGCCCATCCGCGTGAACAGGTTATGGACGAAATACTCGAACTCCTTAGCGGTGAGCTCCAGCAGGTTGGGGCGCTTGTCGATACGACTGATGACGTCCACGGGATCGATGATGCGCGGATCTGCCATCTTGAACTCCATGACCGGTGTCACCGCCTGTAGCTCCTCAGGATGAGGCGAGACGTCGGCCCCGAAGTACTTGCGCACACACGCCACCGGATCGACGTTCGCGAGCTTCAGGCCGCTGAACTGCTCACGATTTGCCCGCAGCATGATCAGGCAGGGCGTGATGGACTGACCGGTCACTGGGTCGATCGCCTCGACGTAACCGTTGAAGACGACGGTGTTGACGAGCGAGAAGCGATCGATGGAGAAAACTGTGTGCACCGCGCGAAGCGCGAGCTGGGCTACCAGTTTCTGATATGCCTGCCGAATGTCGACGGCGGGCCGGCTCGTTCCAACCAGCTCGTCCCGGGTCTTCACCCACTTGAATGCTCGCTGAGCGGGGACGACATCGATCGCCGGGAGCTGCCACTCGAGCGCCAGCAAAGTCGATTCCGGCACGTAGCCCGCCAAGCGCTGCCGGCGGAACCTCGGGGGATCGGGGACTCGATCGATCGCCATCTGAGCGTAGCGACTGACTGCGTGTCGATCGCCGCCTCGCACGGCCGCCGCGAAGCGGTCGATCTTTGCATTGTGCGTATCGGCCTCCGCGCGAGCCGCCGCCTGACGCCCAGCGTGCACCCGGCGCGCCTCGGCCACGCGTCGCTGCCGATTGACCTCATATGTTCTGTAGGCGTCAACAGCCGCCGCAAAATCCAGCTCTGCCTGTGCCCTCTCCCGTGCATAGCGAGCCTCGCCACCGAGTAGGCGGCCCAGCGAACTCGGCCGCGCCGGCTCGAAATCTTGCCATACCGGGGCTGCCATCGGTTGAGCCTCGGTTCCCAGGTCCAACGATATCTCGGCCGGGCGCCGCTTCAAGGCGTTGAAATCCACTCCACGAGGTGGATCTGCAAGGGACTTCGCCAGAATGTTGTCGAGGTCGACCAGCTGTTGCTCGGCAGCTTTTGTCAGCTCGACGGCCTCCGCGATTCGGTCTTGCTCGTATCGCTTGAGCGCGTCCTTGCGTGCCTGTTCGGCTGCGCGTGCTTCCTGCCTCGCCTCGAGCTCCTTGGCTCGGCGCTGCGCCGCGATCTGGCGCTGGAAGTCAGATGATCCAGAATCCGCCGCCATTACTCCTCCCCCGCTCATATCGCAGAGTAACCGAACGGACACGCTGCTGAATAGACCCACCTCGCTGGCCTGGGTTTGCGCGATGCCGTAAGCGTTAGGTCAACGACCGTAGGCGAGCGGTCGATACCGCGATCCCGGAGCCGGCGACACAATTTCCATTGTGGATTCGTCTACGCTCGGTGCGTGCTCCGGCGTTTCTGGACCCGGTCCGCTCGTCCTGGACCCACCCCATCACACCGGACCCGAAACCGGACAGAGACTCATCAGTCGGCACAAAAAAATACTCGCGAAACGGATATAACCCGCCTAAAAATCGGAAGGTTCGGGTCCAATCCCCGCAGTTTCGTTAGCGGGTGAGCCGTCTGGCCAGTGTTCGTACTCTTTCGTGCTCGCCGCTCTGCGGCCTGCATGCCCTGCGCTCTAAGCGGCATGGCTACGCGGACTTGCATGCCCGGTCGGCGACGTCGAGGGCCTTGCCCTCGGTGTTGGACCCGCGACGGCGAGCCTTCCGATGTCCAACCGGAAGTAGCGGTCCAAACGGTGCTCCACTGAGTCCATTTGGGCGGCGTTCACCGCCTCAACGGATGTAGCTGTCCGCCTACGAGGTTGCATTTGAGAGCCGGCGTACGGCCCCACATCCACGTGCCGCAGTATCTAGGCATGGGACGGTTGCCATTAACGCGCAAGCAGTTGGGGAGCGCCCGCGACGCGGCGCGATCCGGGCGGTACCAACTACTCCTCGGCGCGGGCGCCAGCGTGGGTGCTGTCAACTCATACGGCCCATTGCCCCTAGCCAAGGAACTTGTAAAGATCCTGGCTGACCAGTACCCATCCGTGCCTATAAATGATAGTGACTCGTTGCCCCGTGCGTACCAGCGCGCCGTCTTCGCGAGCTCCTCCGACGCCGTTTGGAAATTCCTTCGAACGATCTTTGCTGATGCGTCACACGAGCCTTGGTTCATGGACATGGTCCAGTTGCCGTGGCGTAGAGTGTGGACTCTCAACATCGATGACACCTTTGAACGGGCGTACGACGCGACAATAAATCCTATTAGTAGAAAGCTTCAAATTGTCAACTGGGACGAGCCGTATTCGGAGAGTGGTGATTTGCAGGTCATCCACCTTCACGGCCACGTCAGGGGGTCTCGGCCGAGCAAGCTGGTGTTCTCTTTCGCGGAGTATCAGGCGGCAGCTAAGACCCATCCAGTGTGGGATCAAGTCTTGGCTGGCGTTATGGGTACTGAACCGTTCCTGGTTATTGGCGCTCGCATGCTCGAAGATCCCGACATTGAATCACTTCTAATGAAGAGACCGCCGAATGGAACGGCACCTTCATTTGTGGTTGATCCGTATATTTCAGCCGGCAATAAATGGGAGCTCGAACGGCTGGGCTTCGTTGTCCTCGAGCTAATGCCTGAGGAAGTTCTGCAGAAGTGGCGTCACGAATTCGACCTGATGCCCGAAGCTCTACTTGCGTTGACGCAGTCTCATGCGCTTTCTGTCCCGCAATTTTCGAAACTTCAGACCAACCGTACGAGTCCACCTCCAAGTGGTCATGACTTCTATGGTGGAGATTTGCCATTGTGGTCAGATGCCTGCGACGGGCGCATTGCCATATTCAGCTGGGTCAAGCGAGTTGTAGATGACCTTGAGCGATGGACTGACGCTTCATCGATAAGAAGCGAGCCAACATTGCATATCGTTTACGGCTTAAGACTCACCGGTTCGTCGTCTGGGTTGCATGCGGTTGCCCGAGAGGCGATCAGTATGCATGTCGACCCGTATGTCTTCGACAAGTCGTCGCGATGGGATGTGCCTCTTCTGGTTGACCTGGCTCGCCAACGGCCTGCGCTCATCATAATTGATGGAGGGGCAGAGTTCGCGGACGACGTGGACCGAACCCTCAAACTTGCAGAGGAGGACGGCGTTCGGCTATATATTTTATTAGCTGAGACGCCCCACAACGATCTTCGCCTCGAAGGCCGCTTGTCTGGTACATATTCGAAGGTTGTAACGCATGTGCCTGAGCGGCTGAATCGAATCGACGGAGCTGCACTGGTTACAAAGTTGGAAAAATTCGGTCGTCTCGGCTCGCTCGAGCTAAAGGAATCCAGGCAGCGATTGCAACATTTCGTTGGCCGCGACGTTTTTTCGTCCATGATGGATGTTGAGTACGCCCTGGGCTTCCGCAAACGTCTCGAGGGCGAGCTAGCCGAGCTTCATGCTGACTGGCGACTGGATTTGGTTTTCCTGCTTTCGCTTGCTGCTCAGGCAAATCGGCCCGTGGGTCTTATAGACGCCTCAATCGCGATAGGTGTCGCGGCTGACAAGATCAATGAGCAACTTCGTGCAGATGGGCATCTGGCGGCCGTGGTTGAACAGCTGGATGATCGACTGGTCGCAAGGCAGAGGGATCGTGCAGTTGAATCGGTAGCTAACATCATCGGCTCGAACCGGGCGCTCGACAAGCTGCTTGAATTCATTCAGAGACTGGCGCCACTCGCAAGTCGATCTAGCCTTCAGCGGCGAAATAGAGTACCCCTGCTGGTTGGCCACTTGATGACAAGTAAAAACTTGCAAGCGACATTTCCAGGGCATGATCTGGACAACTTCTATGAATCGCTGCGGCCGACTTTCGGCGACTGGAATGGGCGATACTGGGAGCAGCGCGCGATCTATGCTAAGGCGACATTAGATTGGTCTCGCGCCGAGTCCTTTGCGGCTCGCTCTGTCTCGCTGTACGACGACGCGTACACCCGCACCACCTATGGAACCATCCTTATTAACAAAGCCGAGAACCTCGCTGCGCTGGGTGATTCCGCGTGGCGTGAATATTACGACCGTGGAAGGCAGGAGCTAGAAACTGCCCAAGCGAAGGAGCCGGGCAGTAGAGTGACCGCATTTGCATACTTGGAGTCGACTCTTGCCCTATTACAACGACTTGCTGAGGCGGGCGCTGATGATAGTCAGGATGCGGTGACTGTGGCCGCGGACTGGAGCGCCTACTATGCGACCTTACGGATTGGTCTCACCGGCGAACACCTTCAATCTGTATCAAGAGCGGAGCGGCTCGGCGAGCGCTGGGAGCGCTTGAGGTTGGCGAACCGTTCTTGATGCTGTGAGTGCAACTTGCGGGTACTGTGAACGCCTGTTTCCTACCTTCGCGACGTGCGTCGTGGGCCCGCGGCCGAACACGCTCGTGACCCATTGAGCCATTTTCATCCTGAGTAGCGGCTGGTCTCGAGCTGGTGCAGGACGAGGATGGCCTGCACGATCGCGGTGGCTCGGTGCGGGCAGCAGCGCAGCTTGGTGAGGAGCTTCCAGGTCTTGAGGGCGGCGATTGCCCGTTCGCCGCAGGCGCGGACCTTCGCGTGGGCCTTGTTCACCGCCTTCTGTCGACGGGACAGCCTCGGCCGGTGCCGGTGGCGTTTGGACGGCGTCCGCACGGTTCCGCCGGCGCCTTGGTGGCCCTTGTCGGCGAACGTCATGACGCCCGCGTTGGTCAGGGCGTCGAGGATGCCGTGGGTGCGGGCGGCGGTCAGGTCGTGTACCGCGCCGGGCAGCGCTGCCGATGCCCAGAGGAGTCGTCCGGCGGCATCGGCGATGACCTGTACGTTCACGCCGTGCCGTCGATGCTTGCCGGAGTAATACGGCCGCTGGTCGGCGACACGGTCGATCGGGATGAGGGTGCCGTCCAGGATCGCGAAGGCGAGAGCACGGATGCGGGCCATCGCTGTGGCAAGGTCCTCGGCGGCCGCAGCCAGCAGGGCGACCGCTTCCTGAACGTAGCGCCAAGCCGTGGCCACGCCGACGCCGAACCCGGCAGCGAGGCGGGTGTAGGTGTCGCCGTTGCGCAGATGCGCCAGCGCGAGCAGGGCCTGACGGGCCGGGTCGAGGCGCCGCCACCGCGACCGGCGCTGGCGGCGGTGCCGGCGGATGCGGTCGGCAAGGTGCGTGAGGGTTCGGCTGGACAGCGGGATCGTGGCGGGGCAAGACAGCACAGCGAGACTCCGGTCGGGGCATCGGACCTTGGTCGACGCTTCTATATGCGTGGTGATCGAGTCCGGGTATTCGTGATCCGCTAGGTTCGGCGCTGGCCGTGACGGTGTGACCCCACAGCAATCTGACCATTGACGTATGTGTCGTGTAGTCGACCTGTCCACCGTCGCGGCCGGCATCGGCCGCCACCCTTACTGGCCTGATCAGAAGCATGTCCGCTGGCCACGCCAGCGTGACCCATCACAGATCTGCCGTCGGGTGAACCTCCCGGGCCGACGCCGTTGACCGGCATCAGCCTTCAGGAAGGACACCCACCGTCATGCCAATCGAGGCAGGCCAGCCCGCCGATTCTCGCCCTGATCGACGCCGATGGGTCGTCGGAGTCGACACTCACACCGACACCCATGCCGCCGCACTGGTCGACGCCCTCGGCGAGGTCCATGCCCAGACCGAGGTCAGCGCCGACCCAGACGGCTACATCCGGCTGCTGGCCTGGGCCGGCGAGCACCTTCCCGCCGGCCAGCGGATGTTCTGGGCCGTCGAAGGCACCCGCGCGCACGGACACGGCCTGACCCGAGTGCTCCAAGCAGCTGGCCACCAGGTCATCGAAGCCGTGCCCCCCGTGCGAGGCAGCCGCCGCCGCGGCGGCAAGTCCGACCGGCTCGACGCCATTCACGCCGCTCGCACAGCGTTGATCAACGACCATCCCGCCACGCCCCGCGCCGACGGCCCTCGCGAAGCGCTGCGCCTGCTGGTCACGGCCCGCCAGCACTACTCCACGACGCGCACTGCCACGATCAACGTCTTCAAGTCGGTGATTCTCGGCGCCACGGAGCTGCGCGAACAGCTACGTCATCTACTCACTGCGGCCCAGATTCGCACCGTGCTCACCCTGCCCGAGCCCGAGACCGCCGATGTTGAGGAACGCATCCGTCTGCAACAACTCCAGACTCTCGCGCAGACCGTCACCGACCTGAACGCCGTCCTGGCCGCCAACTACCAGCAGCTGGAAGACCTCGTCCGACAGCTCTGCCCAGCGCTGCTCGACCTGCCAGGCGTCGGGCCGCAAACTGCCGCTGTCGCACTGACCGCCTGGTCGCATCACACCCGGCTGCGCGACGAAGCGGCATTCGCCGCTCTCGCCGGCGCCGCACCGCTACCCGCCAGTTCAGGACGCCACCAGCGCCACCGCCTCAACCGCGGCGGAGACCGAACCCTCAACGCCGCACTCCACACGATCGTTACCACCAGACGTCGCATGAAACACCCAGCCACCAGCGCATACATCGCCCGCCGCACTGCCGAAGGACTCACCCCGAAGGAAGTCCTTCGCTGCCTCAAGCGCTACACCGCACGCCAACTCTTCCGGCTGATGCAGACCACCGCACCCGCAACCACTTGACAAACACTACTCACAGACTGCTGTCTTACCTGGAGCCTCGCCCTCATCGATCTCCGGGCTTGCCGCACCTACCTTGAACTGCACGGTCAGGTTGGAAATGGCTCATTGCCTGACTGGGCGCTATTAAGTGGATCACTGTCCATTGTGGGTCGGGCCGGGCTCGACACGTCCTCCGCTGTTTCTGGACCCCGCACCGTCGTCCTGGACGCGGCCCGCCGGGCTGCATGAGAATCTAGACAATATCCCACTAATTGACACCGACAATACTCGTAAAACCGGACATAACGCGCCTTGTAATCGGAAGGTTGCGGGTTCAAGTCCCGCCGTCGGCTCTCTGGATCAAGCCCCTGATGCGCCCGTATGGCGATGGTCGCCCGATCCCGGTTCATGTTCGGCGGATACAACGTGCTCGTTCTGTGCTCTGCGGATCGGCGCGGTGAGAAGTAGAGGGACTGATCTGTCCCTCCGCTGTAGGTGCGTTGAGTGCGCTACTCGTGGACTTTCTCCTTCATCATCTGTCGGCGAATGCGCTGCCGGTGACGCGTACACACGGTTGAAGCTTCGTGCAGGTTGAATCCTGCCGGGGGCATCACAAACAACTGCGACACGTCCGGCCGCGTCCTGGTCGTGAGCGCACACTTCCCCTTCCTGCACCGCGTCGCCGCAGCTGGGGCACCGCAGGGCACTCATTGGCGAGACTCCCAACAGGACGGTGGAGGTCGATCAACGCTTGCCTTCGCCGGAGTTCCACGCCGTCCACCCTGCTGACGACCACCGAAGTTGCCGCGTTGCTGCACTGCTCGCGGCAGCACGTCGTCGACCTGTGCAGCAATGGGACGCTGGCGTTCGTGCGGGCTGGTACGCATCGGCGGATCCGGCGGGACGACGTTGAGCGGCTGCTGCGGCTGCCGTTTCGTCGTGAGGTTGAGAAGTCGTTGTAGCTGCATCGGGCCGTGGCCGGCACGCTCGTTGCCGACCCGGTGCGCGGGATGGCGCTGGCGTACCGCAAACCTCGCGCACCGTCGGGAAGCCCACGCGGACGGCAGTGCTGACGCCTGGTTCGATGCCTGGGAGCGGCTGCTCGGCGGGGGAGTGGATGCGGTAGTGGACATGATCACGTCGCGGACCGAGCTGGCGGCGGAGTTCCGGCAGAACACGATGTTCGCCGGGCTGCTGGCTGAGCGGGAGCGCCTGAAGGTGCTGGCGGCGTTCGACACCACGCATCCCCGGGCGGCGAGGTCCGCATGAAGCGCGCGCAGCTCGAACACGTGCTGCGCGTCGGCTACGAAGGGCGGACGCTCGAGGACGGACCTCGGCGGATCGCCGGGTCGGGGCCGCGGCGGATCAGCGTTGCTCGACGACGCTGGCGCGCTGCTGCCGCCGGGCGCGGACGAAGCCTGTGACGACGAAGGCGACGACCAGCAGCGTCGTGATCGCCAGGGCGACGCCGTGCAGGCCGAGCATGGGAAGGATCAAGCCGGCGCAGACGATGACCCAGAACACCGGGCTCTTCGTCGTGATGATGTTGGACATATCGGCTCCTTTTCATGGTATCTCCGAGCCGGCGGTGCGGCGATCGGTCGATATGTCGATCACTGTAGGAATCGGCGCCGGGGTGGCATCAGGGTCACGGGTCAGCGCTCTGGCATGACAACTGTCACCGAAATGTCCGGACGCGTTATCGTGGCCCGCGACGGCGGCGGCGATCTTGGGAGGGGCGGCGGATGGTTCGGTGGAGCCGGTCGGCGGCGCCCGGTGAGGTCGCGGCCGTCCTGGGTGTGTGGCTGCTGGTCATGCTCCTGCTCCTCTTCAGCGTCGGGCAGGCCGTCGCGCAGCGCCGGCAGGCCGGCCTGGCCCCGTCGGTCGAGGCGGTCTGCGACGGGTTGAGTTTCGTGATCGCCGGGTGCTACCTGCGGTTCGCCGTCCTGCTCGACCGGGGGCGGCGGGGTCCGCGGATCCGGCTGCTCGTGTGGATCCAGGCGGTGGCCGCGCTGGTGGTGCTCGGACTGGGCAGTGCCTGGACGATGCTGTCGCTGCCCTTGGCGGCGGTGCTGCTCGTCGCCACCGGCCGGCGCGGGCTGCTGGCCGTGTCGCTGCTCGGTGCGGCCGACGTGGTCGGGCTGTTCGTGAAGCGGGACGGCACCCCGGTCGACTCCATGATTGCCCTCTTCGTGACGGTGATCGTGTGCGGCTTCGGCCTCTTCGCCATGACCCGGCTGCGCGAGGTGCTCCACGAGCTGCGCCGGACCCGGGAGGAGATGGCCCGGACCCGAGTGGACGAGGAGCGCCTGCGGATCTCCCGTGAGCTGCACGACCTGCTCGGCCGCACGCTCGTCGCGGTCTCGCTGCGCAACGAGGCCGCGCTGCGGCTGCTCGACTCCGACGTCGAGCGTTGCCGCGTCCAGCTCATCGCTCTGCAGTCGCTGGTCATCGACGGACAGGCCCGGCTCCGGGCCCTGACCAGCGGGCCGTCGCTCATCAGCCTCGGTGACGAGCTCGCCAGCGCCCGTGAGCTGTTCGACCTGCTCGGCGTGCGGGCGGAGATCGACACCGTCGCGGTCGACGACGACGTGGTCGGCCAGACGCTGGCCGCGGTCGTGCGGGAGGCGGTGACCAACACCCTCAAGCACGGGCGGCCCACCTGGTGCCGGATCGGCGTGCGGCGCGAGTCCGGGGACGTCGTCGTCACGGTCGTCAACGACGGGGTCGTCCCGTCGGCCGGCGATGGCGCCCGTACCGGGCTCGACGGCATCCGGGCGCGGGTGACCGCCCTGGGCGGTGTGCTCACCGCCGGACCGATGCCCGGCGGCCAGTTCCGCGTCACCGGACGAGTCCCGGACATTGCGGCGCATCCGCCGGCTCCGCGCGACGGAGAGCCGGCCCCGCGGGAGGCGGTCGGCTCATGAGCGAACAACCGCTCAGACTGCTCATCGCCGAGGATCTCGAACTCGTCGCCGAGGCGTTGGAAGCCCTGCTCAGCACCGAGCCCGCGTTCCTGGTCGTGGCCCGGGTCGGCCGCGGTGACCACGTGCTGCCGGCGGTCGAGCGGTACCGCCCCGATGTGGCCCTGCTCGACGTGGACATGCCCGGTGCCACCGGGATCGAGGCGGCCCGGCTGGTGACCGCCGGGTATCCCGACTGCAAGGTCATCCTGCTGACGGCCCTCCCGGGCAGCGGGCATGTGCACCGGGCGCTGACGGCCGGAGCGTCCGGCTACCTGGTGAAGGCGACGACCGGGGCGCGGCTCATCGACGCGATCAAGGCCGTCGCGGCCGGGACGATCGTCATCGACCCGCAGCTCGCCGCGGACGCCCTGCGCAGCGGGCCCAACGCGCTCTCCGAGCGGGAGCAGCAGATTCTGCGTCTCGTAGACCAGGGGTATAGCACCCGGGCGATCGCGGCCGAGCTGTTTCTCTCGCACGGGACGGTCCGCAACTACCTGTCCACCGTCATGACCAAACTCGACGCCCGTACCCGGGTCGAGGCGGTCCGGGCCGCCCACCGCCGCGGCTGGCTCTGAAGCGGACGGCCGCCACGCTGCTCCGCGCTGAAGTGCGTACGCCGTCCGAGCCGGCTGCGCTAGAACGGTGCCGGGCCGCGGCCGGCCAGCGACATCAGGATCTGGGTGGCGAGGAGACGCCGCGTGCCGGTCACTGCCACGTCGCCGAACTCTTCGTACGGCAGCTCGATCTGCAGGCCATCGCTCGGGGCCTGAACGGCGTCGGTGGTTTCGTCGGGCCGGAATGTGCCACCCCAGCCGGCGGGATGACCGTGTTGGTTGGTTTTGAGCGAGGCTGTACCCGGCACTCGTGTGCCG
This sequence comes from Dactylosporangium vinaceum, assembly GCF_019904175.1. Taxonomy (GTDB): domain Bacteria; phylum Actinomycetota; class Actinomycetes; order Mycobacteriales; family Micromonosporaceae; genus Dactylosporangium; species Dactylosporangium vinaceum. Next base: position 410,393 of record NZ_CP061913.1, read on the forward strand.
TCGGCGAGGATGAGTCGGGCCGGCCCCGAGTAGGTGCTCATAATGCCCAATTCTAGCTGCCGGGGGGTGCCACCGCCTTCGGCGGGTTGTCGCGGCCCGACAGATCGCGAACCTTTCCGAGCGGCAATAGGGATCGTCCCTTGTGGATCTTTCTGTGCTCGACGCGTGCTCCGGCGTGGCTGGATGCCGCCCTCCCGCGTCGGAATCAAGCCGATCGGCTGGACTGGAATCCGGACAAGACAGCACTAAAACGGACCGGTGCGTGTGCGACCCCGAACGGCGCAGTCGTCGGCAATGGCCCTGGTAGGCTTCGGCGCCCGCAGACCCAGACCTTCCGTGGAGGCGACGCGTGTCCAGCCAGCCAGTTGTCCTCATTACCGGTACGTCGTCCGGCATCGGTCTGGCTGTCGCGGTCGCGGCGGCCCGGGCCGGGTGGCGCAGCGTGGCCACGATGCGGGACACCGCCCGCGCCGCGCGGCTTGTCGAGGCTGCGGAGGCGGCCGGAGTCGTCGATCGCGTCGAGGTGCGGCAGCTCGACGTCACCGATGCGAAGCAGGTCGCCGACTGTCTCGGTGCGGTCGTCGCCGACCACGGCCGGCTCGACGCTGTGATCAACAATGCCGGCGCGGGGCATCTGGGCACTGTCGAACTCGAGCCGGTCGAAGCGATTCGCTCGGTGATGGAGGTCAACTTCTTCGGTGTGGTGCAGGTGAGCCGGGCGGCGATGCCGCACCTGCGCGCCTCGGGTGGGCGGCTGATCACCGTGACGAGTGTCGGCGGGGTTGTCGGGCAGCCGTTCAACGAGGCCTACTGCGCGGCGAAGTTCGCGGTGGAGGGGTTCATGGAGGCGCTCGCTCCGGTTGCCGCGACGGTCGGTGTCGGCGTGAGTGTCGTCGAGCCCGGGGCTGTCGCGAGCGACTTCGTCGCCAATGTCGGTGTCGACCCGGAGGCGGCGCTCGCGGCGGCCGGTCCGTATGCGGCTGCGCTCGGCGCGTATCTCGCGCGTACCCGCAGCCAGTTCGCCAACGCGGCGCAGAGCCCCGATGAGGCCGCGCAACGGATCGTCGAGGCGCTCACTGCCGACAAGCCCGCGTTCCGGCTGCAGACGTCCGGCTCGGCCCGGCAGTTCGTCGGCCTGAAGCTGGCTGATCTGGACGGCGCCGCGGTGCAGACGGTCACCGGCGGCTGGGTCGGGTAAGCGCGGCCGGTTCATCGCGAAGGCAACGGGCCTGTCACGCCGGTGGCGTGACAGGCCCGTTGTGGCAGGTGTTCGGTGGTTCAGCAGGAGAGGTTGCCGCCCGCGGGGACGCCGAGGATGCCGGCGAACTGGTTGTAGAGGTTGACCCGGCTCTGGACCTGGGCGGGGTTGCCGCCGTTGCACTCGATGCTGTTGATGGCGCGGATGGTGGTGCCGAAGCCCTGGCCGTTGACCATGGCGTTGTGGGAGGTGGTGCCGGCGTTGCCGGTGCCGGTCATCCAGTACCACAGCCCGGTCTGCCAGGAGATCGAGGCGTTGGTGCCGACCAGGCCGGGGTTGTTGAGCAGGTCGACGCCCAGCGCGTCGCCCGCGGCCTTGTAGTTGAAGTTCCAGCTGAGCTGGATGGGGCCACGGCCGTGGTACGCGGACTGCCCGGCCGGGCAGCCGTAGGGCTGGCTGGTGTCGCAGTAGTGTGGCCAGTTCGCGGTGTTGATCTCGTCGATGTAGACCAGGCCGCCGGTCTCGTGGCTGACGTTGGCCAAGAACGCGGCGGCTTCCTGCTTTCTGACCGTGTCGCTGCCGGTGGTCGCGAACGCGGGGTACTTCTGCATGGCGTCGGTCAGGCCCGCGTAGGTGTAGAAGCCGTTGCGGGACGGGAACATCTGGTTGAACTGCGCCTCGCTGACCACGAAGCCGCTCGTGCTGGGGCCGCCGCAGGAGTAGGGCGACCAGAACCAGGTGCTGATCGTCGGGTCGTAGCCGGGGTTGTCGTGGGTGGCCTGGTACAGCTGTCCGTTGGTGTACCGCACGACCGCGCCGGTGGTGTACGACTGTCCGGCGACCCAGTTCGGGTAGTTGCACGAGCCCGTGCCGCCGCCCGGCACCGTCCACTTCTGGTTGGCGCCGCCGTGGCAGGACCAGGTCAGCAGCGGCGTGCCGTCGGCCGTACCCCAGCCGGAGGCGTCGAGGCACTTGTTGGCCTGGGGGTTGACGATGTCGTTGGCGCTGCTGACGGCCCACTGCTGGGCGCCGGTGTTGTTGCAGTCCCACAGCTGGACCTTGGCTCCGTCGGCGGTGGAGCCCCCGGAGACGTCGAGGCACTTGCCGAGGGCGCGGATCGTGCCGTCGGTGCCCACTGTCCAGTTCTGGGCGCTCGTACCGTTGCAGGTCCACAGCTGGATCTGGGTGCCGTTCGCGGTGTTGGCGCCGGCGACGTCGACGCACTTGCCGCCGTATCCGGAGATGGCACCGGTGCCCGCGGCGGCCGCGGTGCCGGGGCTGAACGGAATCAAGGAGACGGTGCAGAGCGCGAGAGCGGCTGCCCCGACAAGCACCCGGCGCACGCGCGCCGATCTCGATCTGTCCATTGGGGACGCTCCTGGGAGGGGAAGTCGACCGAGGTGGATACCCGGTCCTAGGGCGTCTTTCTATCGCACGCCTGATTAACTGTAAAGAGTGTTTACTTTTGTCTGAGCACCGCAAGATCGTCGAGGGTTTGGGGCCGGTCGTCATGGGTGCTATGTGACCCAGGTCACGCCGATTCGCGATCCTCCAGGTGTCCCGCGGTCGACCATCTAGGCGTGGGAGGAAGCGACCTGGACGAGGAGCGGCTGCTGCGGCGGGTCGCGCGGGCTGACCTGGACGCGTTCGACGAGCTGTATCGGCGCACCTCGCCCTGGTTGGCGGTCCGGCTGCGGCGGCGGTGCAGTGACGACGGGATCGTCGCCGAGGTCCTGCAGGACACCTACCTGACGGTGTGGCGGGCGGCCGGGTCGTTCACCGGGCTGCGGCAGTCCGGTGGGGCCGATGCGCCAGGTGGGACGGCCGTCGGGTGGATCTGGACCATCGCGGCGCGCCGGCTCGTCGATGCGCTGCGGCGGCGGTCGCGGCTGCGCGAGGTGCCCGCCGAGGTACTGCCGGAGCGCAGCACGCCGGCCGCCGAGGACGAGGCGCTCGCCGGCTCGATCGGGCTGGAGCTCGGCGCGGCGCTGGACAGCCTGGCGCCGGAGCTGCGGGCGGTGCTGGCCGCGATGGTGCTGGACGGGCTCAGCGTGCGCGAGACCTCGATCCTGCTGGGGTTGCCGGAGGGCACCGTGAAGAGCCGGGCGCGGCGCGCTCGCACCGCACTACGGGAGGCGCTGACATGACCGCGCACGTCGCACCGCCGGCCCTCGCGGCATACGCCGCCGGCACCCTCGGGCCCGACCACGCCGCCACCTGGGCGCTCGAGGTGCACCTGGAGGGGTGCGCGCAGTGCCGGGCGCGGCTGGCCGAGCTGGCGGGCGCGCCGTTGCAGCGGCTGCTTGACGACACCCGCACCGCGATCCTCGCCCAGGCGCGCAGCGGGCCCCGGCCGGTGCCGCCGCGGCGGTGGCGATGGTGGCAGTTGCGGTGGGCCGACTGGTCGCTGTTCGGCTGGATGGCCATGACGTTCACCGCCATCCTCGCCGCCGTCCTGCTGGACGTGGGCTACCCCGACCGGCCGTCGACGGTGCTGCTGCTGGCGCCGGTCGCACCGCTCGCCGGGCTGGGAGTGTCCTGGTCGCGGCGGGCCAACCCGGACTGGGAGATGATCGCCGGTACGGCGCGGGCGGGGCTGGAGATGCTGCTGCGCCGTACCATCGCCGTCCTTGTGTTTGTCCTGCCTCCTCTGGCGGTGGCCGGACTGGTGCTGGGGCGCAACCCGGCGCTGTGGCTGCTGCCCTGTCTGACGTTCACGGCCGCCACGCTGCTGCTCGGCAGCCGGATCGGGGTGCCCCTCGCGGCGGCCGTGCTTGGCGGTGGCTGGCTGGCCGCGGCCGGAGCTGTCACAGGCATTGCCGCGGCGCCTGTCGAAGGGCTGATGCGAGCGCAGACCATGCCCGCGTGGGCGGCCGCCGCCGCCGTGCTGGCCCTGCTGACCGTGCTGCGGGCCGACCACCTGCGAAGCCCCGCCACCTGGCGCTGAAACCGAAGGAGACGACATTGGTACGCGCAGTGAGCGCCGACGAGGTGGCGCCGACCCGCCACGCCTGGCCCATCGAGGCGGCCGGGCTGTCGGTGAAAGCGGGTCGGCACCTCGCCGTCGACGGGCTCGACATCCGCCTCGGCACCGGCGTGCACGGGCTGCTCGGGCCCAACGGCGCCGGCAAGAGCACCCTGATGCGGGCCCTGGCCACGGTCGTGCGCCCGCACCGCGGCCGGCTGGTGCTGCTCGGCGCCGACGCCACCGCGGGCCGGGCCCTGCGGCCCGTCCGGGCCCGGCTGGGGTACCTGCCGCAGCAGTTCGGTTTTTACCCGCGCTTCACCGTGCGCGACGCCGTGGAGTACATGGCCTGGCTGCGGGAGATGCCGCCCGCGGCGGTGCCGGCGGCCGCGCAGCAGGCCATCGACCGGGTGCGGCTGACCGACCGCGCCGACGCGAAGCTCAAGTCGCTGTCCGGGGGCATGCTGCGCCGGGCCGGGATCGCCCAGGCGATCGTCAACGAGCCGGAGCTGCTGCTGCTCGACGAGCCGACGGTCGGGCTGGACCCGGAGCAGCGGGTGGAGTTTCGCGAGCTCATGCGCGAACTGGGCGCCGACAGCTGCGTGCTGGTCTCCACCCATCTCGTGGAGGACGTGGTCGCCGCCTGCTCCGACGTCATCCTGATGGATCAGGGAAGGCTGGTGTTCCAAGGGGTCCCCGCCGACCTGGTCCGCCACGGCGAGACGGGCGGCGTCGGTGACAGCGCCGCCGAGCGTGGCTACTCAGTGCTGCTGCACCGGCACCGGGGTGCGGCATGATCCGGCCGCTGCGCACCGAACTGCGTCGCTCGAACGCCCCGGTCGTGGCCACGCTGCTCGTGGCGGTCGGTGCGCTGTCCGCGGCCAGCATGTACACCTTCTGGCAGGGGCAGTGGCTTCGCTTCGGCTACGTGCAGACCTCAGGCATGTTCATCCTGGTGCCGCTCGCGCTGGCCGGCGGCGCGGTCCTCGGCCGCCGGGATCGCCGCACCCGCGCCGAGGACCTCCTGGGCAGCACCGGCCGGCCCCGCTGGCAGCGCGCGCTGCCAGCGATGGGCGCTCTGGGCATCGCCGTCGCGGCCGCCCACCTCATCGTCCTGGCCGCCGGGGCCGTCGTGGTCGCCGGCACGTACCTGGGGCTGCGCGGGGTCGGCGCGGCGCTCATCGACGCGCTGGTGCTCGTCGGTGCGGCCTGGACGGGCGTGGCCGTCGGCCGGCGCTGGTCCGCGCCGCTGCTGCCGCCCCTGCTCGCCGCTGTGGTGCTCGTCGTGCAGGTCGGCGCCTCGGAGATCGCGCACGGAGACGACCGGCTCGGCAACCTCTCGTTGATGATCTCGTGGCCGCCGGACACCGAGTGGGAGACGATGTCCACCCGCCTGCTGCTCAGCCACCTCGTCCTCGGCGTCGGGCTGCTCCTGGCCGGCGTCCTGCCGGCGGCGGGCGCGTCGTGGCTCTGGCGGGCCGGCGGGTTCGCGAGCCTGGCCGGCGGCGTGGCCGGCCTGGTCCTGATCGCCACGCCCGGCCCGGCCGGCATCTGGCAGCTGGACTCCGGCGCGTACCGGTACGTCTGCGCCGACGGTACCCCCCAGATCTGCGTCACAGCGGTGCACGCCCATCTGCTGCCCGGCGTCACCGCCGACGCCCGCCGCGCCCTGCACGCTCTGGCCAAACTCCCGGGCGCACCGACCCGCGCGGTCGAGCTGCGGCTGGACGGCATCGGCGACAACGACAGCGAGCAGTGGTTCCGCCCCAAGCCGCCGCCCGGCACCGTGCAGTTCCAGCTGGAGGTCGATCCGGCCACCGGCCGTGATCCCGACGTGGCGGAAAGCATGAGCATGGGTGGGGGTACCCGCTGGGCCGGCTGCGGTCACGCCGGCGACGACGTCGCGCAGGCCATCGCCGCCGCGTGGCTCCTGGACACCGACACGGTCCGGCTGTGGGACTCGTGGCTCGGCTTCGACTACATGGACAGGTATCAGAACGACATCCGGGCCGGGGTGCAGGCGCTGCGAGCGCTGCCGGCGGCCGAGCAGCTGCGCCGGGTGACAGCGCTGCGGGACGCGTCCGCGCGCTGCGAGCAGGACCTCATGCCGTACCTCACCGGCCAGGCCGCGGCGTGACCCGCGGGCCGTGGCTGTACCTGCGTTCGCGCCGGGTCGCGTTCGCCGTCGCGGGCTCGGCGGGCGGCGTGGCGCTGGTGACGGCCGCCTGGTCCGGCCTGATGAGCCGGGCCGACGTGCCCGCGGGCCTCGCGGTGCTCACCGCCGCGATGGCGGCGGCGCCGTTCGGCTCGACGCTCGCCGGCCCGGACCCGGCGCTCGACCGCACCGCCGCCCTGCCGTGGCCGCCGCGGCGCGGTGCGCATCTGCTCGCCTGCGGCCTCGTGGTCGCCGCCCTGCTGCTCGCCGCCCGCCCGTTCGGCGCCGACTTCGGCCCTGCATGGGTGGTCCTGCGCAACGCGGCCGGCCTGACCGGGCTGATCGGCCTCGGCGCCGCTGTGGCCGGCGCCCGCGCCGCCTGGCCGGCCCCGGTGGCGTGGGCGGCCTTCGCCGCATTCCTGCCGGCGCCGGGCGGACCGCGGTGGCGGCAGGCCGCGCTGTGGATGGTGCAGGACCCGAGCAGCCGCGTCGCCGCGCTCACCGCCGTGGTGCTGCTGCTGGCCGGGGTCGCCGCGTACGCCGTCCGGGTCGGCCCCCAGGTCGCCCCGGTCGAGGCGGCGATGGACCAGTAACCGGGACGGCCGGGAACCGGTTGGGTGATTCGCCGCCTTTGCGGCTTTCGCGGCGCACCCTCGAGGATCTGGAACCGGCCCGTCATGTCCCCTCTCGCTGCGGCGGCCCGGCGCCTGATGATCCGGCTCGGCCGCTGGGCCGCGCGCTACCTGCCGTCGGAGGTGGTCGGGGCGGCGGCGGCCGTCGCGACGGCCACCGCGTTCGCCGCCGCCGGCCACGCCGCCGTTGCGGCCGCCGTCGCGGCGACCGTCGCCGAGGTCATCGGCTTCTACGGCGTGATGGCCTTGCGTCTGTGGCGCCGGCAACGTCGTCATCGAGACGCCGGTGGCCGGCCCGACGGCGCCGGGCGGACAGCTGTCCGGGTGGCGCGGCAGCTACTCGCCGAGTTCGGCCTCGCCGAGGTCGCCGACTCGTTCCTGATCCGCCCGGCGGCCATGCTGGCCGGGCCGCTGCTCACCGGCGCCACGGCCGGCGGGACCCTGCTCGGGAAGCTGCTCGCCGACCTGGTCTTCTACACCGTCGTCATTCTCAGTTACGAGCGGCTGCGCCGGGCCGGCGGCGAGGTTTCCCCGGTCGCCGGGGTCGCCGGGCCGCCGCCGGAGGTGCCCCACACGCAGTGACCATCTATGTCACACTCCCCGGGTGACGCTGCCCCCTCGGCCGAACTTCCCGAACTATCCAGGTCAGCCGCCCTACCCGGGCGCCGTCCCGCCGATGTACGGCGCCCCGGTCCCGCCACTGCCGCCGCCGCCGAAGAGCAACGCCGGGCTCATCATCGGCATCATCGCGGGAGTGCTGGTGTTGGTCGCCGGCGTGTGTGTGGCCGGCGTGCTGGCCTTCGGCGCCTACCGGCACGACCGGGCGGCGTCGTACGCGGAGGATCAGGGGCCCCTCTCGGCGGCCACGCGCGACGACACGTACGCGGCGCCCACCACGAAGGCGGTGCCCACCACGCAGGCCGCTCCTCCGCCGGCGCCGGCGCGGGTCGGGGACTGCATCGTGGTCGACGAGGCCGGGACGTATCTGGGGCCGGGGAACTGCAACGGCACCCAGGGGACGTACAAGGTGCTCTCCGTCGACCACTCGCGGGACACCTGTGCCGATTCGCAGTCGCCGTACCTGACCGAGAGCGGGTACCGGCTCTGCCTCGAGCTGTACCTGGTGCGGACCTTCTGCTACAAGTTCCCGAGCGGGCCCGGCTGGGTCGTCGCCGCATCCGCGTGCAAGGCCAAGGGGACGGTGCACGTCATCGACATCGTGCCCGGGGCGGCCAACGGGAACAACTGCACGCGCGACCTGAAGTGGAACCGGTGGTATCAGTTCACCCACCCGACGGTCGTCTACTGCGTCATGCAGTACTGACGGCCCGGGCCGACCGGTGCAATGCCGGCGGCCGTGGCGTACTTCACCGGAGTGCTCAAGCAGCGGCTCGCCGTCGGGAACCATGTCGTCGTCCACGACCTCGGCGCGGGGACGTTCGACGTGAGCGTGGCGGGTGTACCGAGTCCGGATTCGATGTCGTCGCCGGCGGCGGGCTGCCCGATGTGGGCGGGCTGGACCTGGACGCGGCGGTGGTCGCGCACGCTCACGGGTTGACCGGCGCCGCGGCCGCGCTGTGCGGGCTGCTGGTGATCGTCAGTGTCATCTCGAGTCTGGGGACCGGGTCCAGTCCCGGGCTGCTCGTCGCGACGTTCGTCTGCGCCGGGGCGGGCGGACTCTCGTGCTGGCCCGCGGTCGGGCTGCGCCGATCCGCGCCGGGCGCCCGCGGAGCCGTCTACGTGCTGGCGTTCGCGGCCGTCGGTGTCTTCGTCACGCTGTGGCGGCTGCCCGGGCTGCCCATAGCGGTCGTCGTCATCAGTGCGGCCGTCGCGGTCAGCCGGCCCTCGGCGCGGCGTTGGCTGACCCGGTGACACGGGCGCCCGGCTGGCGCAGTTCGGGAGCCCCGCCCGGGAATGTGCTGCTGGAAGGCGGGAGTGGCGCTATGTCGATACCGTGCCGGGGGAGATCACACGGCAGGAGGCTTCCCCGGTGTCGGACAGCGCGTTTCAGGACTGGCTCGTCAGTGACAGCTGGCAGGACTACAGGCAGCAGCGGGCGATCCGGGAGATCGAGTCCTCCCTCGACGGGCAGCGCGCCGAGAGCCGGGCGCTGCGCTCGCAGCTCTCCCGGCTGCAAGGGTCGCTGGAGCAGCGCCTCAGCCGGCTGATCAGGTCCTTCGACGCGTTCGTCGAGCTGAGCGACAGGCGCGCCGAGCTGGCGGGGTTCGACGAGGCGGCGCGGGTGCGGTACAGGATGCGGCAGGTTCTGGCGTTTCGGGCCGGTGCCGCTCCCGCCCTTCCGGCCACGCTCGAGGACGTCGACGGATACTGGCTGGCACCGGCCGCCGCGGCTGTCGCCGCCATCACGCGGGGTGACGATCCGGCCGCCGAGCTGGCGCGCGCGGCGGAGCGGGACCACCGGCGCACGGCGCTGCTCCTGGTCATGTCGGGTGCCGACGTGGACGTACGGTGGGTGAGCGCGGCGTTCTCCGAACTGCTCGCCGACACCCAGGTCACCGTGGCCGAGCGCGCCCTCTGGGTGGCGGCCGCGGACGGTCACCTCGGCGACGCGGCCCTCGAGGTCGTGACCGCGCGGCTGCGGGCGCTTGTCGCCGGCCTGGGCGACGAGCGGCGGGCGGATCTCGACAGGTGGATCACGGAGCGTGTCCACGCTCAGCCGGTGACGCGCCTGACGTCGTCGGCCGACCGCCGGGCCGTCGTCGCGCTGACTGCCGCTTCCCGGCTCGCCGCCCTGCGGGACTGGGCGCGGGAACCCGCGAGCCCGGCCGCCGACAGCCAGTCGCTCGCGGCGTTGGAGGCGCTGCTGCCCGGGCTGGTGGACGAGGGCAGCGACGAGGAAGCGGCGACGCTGCACCGGATCAAGGAGCTCCGCGCGGTGATCGACGACCGGGAGATCGCGCCCGCCGCACGCTGGAGCGACCCGGTCGAGCTGCCGCTGACGCTGCTGGTGGCCGACGCGTTCGGGGAGGCCCCGGGGCCGCGGGTGCTGGCCCGGCGGGTGCTGCGGGACCGTGTGCTCGCGGTCGGGGAGGCCCTGCGCGCCGAGACCGACGTGCCCGACCCGCAGGAGCAGTCCGTGGCCGTGGAAGGGCAGACGGTCCGGGTCCGCACGAACGGCGCGGCCCCCGCCGACCTCGACGCACTGCACAGGGCGATCGAGGCGCGCTACCCCCTCGGGCCGTCGAAGGTGTGGCAGCGGTACGCCTGGTTCGGCGCCGCGGCCCTGCTGCTCCTCGGCGCGCTCGCGGTGCCCCTCGGATTCGCCGTCATCATGATCATTGCTGCGGTGGTACTCGCATTCGTCGGCGTTCGCCGCATCTTCGCCGACCGCATGGAGGCCAACGGGCGCAACGTGAGCATCAGCGCCGCCCGGGAGCGGGCCGACAAGACGGTTGAGCAGGAGCGCAAGTCCCTCGTCGAGCTGTGCCGCCGCCTCGACGAAGCCCGCCGGCAGGCGCCCGAGGACCTGGCCGCCCTCCGCACGGCCTTGTAGTTCGAGGGTGCCGCCGGTGCTTCACGGACCGACGTGCCACCTCGAGCACCATCTCCGTCAGCGGCCGGGCCGGTTCGAGCGCTTGTCGCCCGCCGCCGGTGGCGCCTCGGCCCACGCATCGAGCGCCTCGTGCACCGCCGCCGTTCGCCGCTCGTCCGAATCGGCGTCGGGGTCCGGTTCGAGGAGGGCCATGGCGGTGTTCGCCATCGCCAGGGCCGGCAGTGACCACGGCTCGGGGCCGGCGGCGCCCGGCGGGCAGGCGATGATCTCCCGGGTGGCCACGTCCGGCGTCGACAGCGCGGCCAGGACCAGGCCGCGCATGGAGGCGCTGAGCAGGGTGGCGAGGGTGTCGAAGCCGGCGGCGAGCTCCGGGCGCAGCCGATAGCCGATCACGGCGGCGATCTGCTGCCAGGCTCGCGCGATGAGCGCATTGTGACTGCTCTCGGCCTGGTTGAGCGCCGTCTGGACCTGGTCGCGCAGGTCCCCGTCGGCCAGGCCCGAGAACGTCGCGTGCAGCGCGAGGTACGTGCGCCACGCCGGTGAGGCCAGCACGCTGCGGAAGTCGAACAGCGCGAGCCGGCGCACCAGCTCCAGGATCAGGGCGGGCCGCTGCTGCGGACTGTGCAGCCAGTCCTCGTGCTCGTCGATGATCTCCCGGATCAGGGCGACCTCGTCGGCGACGATCCCGGGCGTGGCGGTTCGGGCCAGCTCCTTGATGAGGTCGCTGAAGAACAGGTCGCGGTAGGGCCAGTGCCGGTAGGCGGTGCTGCGGGCCACGTCCGCGTCCCGGATGACGTCCTCGAACCGGATGTGGTCGAGGCTCACCGTCAGCCCCTGCTGGTTGATCATGTCGATCGCGGCGCGCAGCATCCGGTCCCGCGTCTCCTCGTCGGACAGCCGGCGCTGGCGGCGGCCGAGACCGGGCTCGTTGCGCATGCCAGCAATCTAACATCGGGACTTTGGACTCTGTATCCCAAGTCTCAACCGCCGCATCCTCATCACCAGACGACGATGCAGAGGAGCGGGCGATGGCACGGTGGCCGTACAACCACGAAGACCTGCGGGCCATGTACGCGGGAGGGCGGGGCAATACGACGGCCCGCCGCTGGGCCCGCTTCTGGGCCGCCGTGCACGGCACCGGCGCGTTCCCGCGGCGCTGGGTGACGCTCGAGGTGCCGGGCCGCCGCTCGGGCCGGACCACCCGCTTCCCGCTCGGCCTGGCCGACTGGCAGGGCGGCTGGTACCTCGTCTCGATGCTCGGCGACGACTGCAACTGGGTCCGCAACGTGCGCGCCGCCGACGGCCGCGCCACGCTCCGCCACGGCCGCGCCCGACCGGCTCACCTCGTCGAGGTGCCGGTGGACGAGCGAGCTGCGATCATCCGGCGGTACCTGCAGAAGGTCCCCGGTGCCCGGCCGCACATCCCCGTGCACCGCACGGCGCCCCTGGCCGAGTTCGAGGCAGTCGCCGCCCGGTATCCGGTGTTCCGCGTCGACTACGCTCCCGCACCGGCTCGCCGCCGCCGTCGTTGGCTGCGCTTGTCGCTCGCCGCGATCGTGGCGCTCGTCGTGCTGCTGGCCGGGGCGGTCGTCGCGGCCGTGAAGCTGCAGCCGGTACCGTCGCCGCTCGCATTGCCGGCGACCGCCGCGGCACCGGCAGGCACCCTTGACGGTGCGTATCAGCCGGCGCCCGGCTCGCTGGCCGGCTTCCGGATCCAGCAGACGGTGCTCGGCCTGACGAGCGACGTGGTCGGCCGTACCGCCGACATCGGCGGCGCCGCGACCATCACCGCCGGCCGGGTCACCGACGCGACGCTGCGGATCGGGCTGCTCGCGCTCACGTCGGGCAACGGCAAGCGCGCGCCGCAGTTCGACATCAGCCTGGACACCGCGCACTACCCGGACGCGACGGTGACGCTCACGCAGCCGGCGCCGCTCGATGCGTCACTGTCCTCCGGCGCCGCACTGCCCGTGACCGGATCGCTCACCCTGCACGGCATCACCCGGCCGGTGACAGTGACCCTGTCCGTCCGCCGGGACGGCGCCGGCCTCGATGTGGCCGGATCGATGCCCGTCGCGTTCGCCGACTTCGACCTGGCTTCGCCGCAGGGCTACGGCGCATTCGGGTCGCTCGCCGACCACGGCACCGCCGAGTTCCTGCTGCTGCTGCAGCCTCGCGCTTAGCCCGGCTGCTCGGTCAGCTTCCGGGCATAGTTCGCCATGGAGCGCTGGTACCGCGGTAGATGCGGGGCCAGCGCCGCGACCGCGATCGACACCGCCTCGCGTTCGCGTCCGGCGTCGGTCAGGCACAGGGCGAGCACCGCGCTGACGGCGTCGCCCAGCCCACGGGTCGGCTCGTCAAGCGTCGCCGGGTCGACGGACCGCTCGGCTTCGAGGTGCTTGATTGCCTCGTCGAGCCGGCCGATGTTGCGCAGGGAGCTGGCCATCTGGATGACGGCACGGCGGCGTCGGTAGCCTGGCAACCCCTGGTCCAGAGCCTGGCGGTAGAGCGGCACGGCCCGATCGGAGTGGCCTGTCGAATCCCACGCGCAGGCGCGCTCGAAGGCGACTCTCGGGTCGCCGGCCGGGAGTTCGGCGGCCAGGTCGTCGATGCGGGCCCGGAAGTCAGCCTCGCGACCGTCGTAGTCGCCGATGGCGGCCCAGGCCTCGTCAACCCGCTGCTCCCAGTCGCTCATGTCCCTATGCTTTCACGGTGCCCCCTGCACTGCGCGACGCCGCCGACGGCTCTTCGATCATGAGGCGGGCCGTGCTGCTGGCCGGGTGGGTCGGGGCCGGCCGGCCGGTGACGGCGAAGGGCGTCCTGCGACCGGTCGACGTCGCGGGGGCGCTGGCGGCCATCGGGCGGTTGATGCGGACCGGGTGGCTGAATCGACGCATATCGGTCTAAGGTGTTGACGATCATCTTTCGCAGGCGCACGGGGGTGTCCTGGCGAGGCTGTGCTGTGCGACCCCGTGCGCCCTCTGTGTGAGGAGCGTCAAATTGAAGCAGCGCATGGGGGCGGCCCTGGCCGGGCTGTGCGTCGGGTTGCTGGCGGTGACGCTGGTGGCGCCGGCCGCTTCGGCATCGCGACCCGCGACGCTTACCGTTCCGGGTGACGACTACTACCCGGAGAGCATCTCCGCCGCGGCCAACGGCGACCTGTATGTCGGCAGCATCACGACCGGCGCCATCACCCGCTTCCGCGCCGGTTCGTCGGTGGCGGAGCCGTTCGTCGCGGCCGGCGTCAACGTCGGCACCGCGGGCGTGCTCGTCGACGACGCGCGGCGGGTGCTGTGGACCTGCAACATCGACCTGAGCTTCCAGCAGCCGACGTCGCTGCGGGCGTTCTCGCTGCGGACGGGTACGCCCGTCGCCGACTACGTACTGCCCGACGGCGGCGTATGCGCCGACATCACAAACGTACGCGGCGCCCTCTTCATCACCGACACCACCAACCCGACCGCCTCACCGCAGGCGCCGGGCCGCATCCTCAAGCTCACGACGCCCAACCCGGTGAGCGCGGCCGGCGGCACGCTCAGCGTCTGGTCGGCCGACCCGGCCTTCACCGCGGGCCCGGGGCTGCAGATCAACGGGATCGCCTTCGACGGCTTCGGCACGCTGTACACCACGAACTACGGCTCCGGTCAGCTGATCCGGGTCCGCATCGCCCCGGACGGCAGCGCCCAGCCGGCCGAGCTCATCGCGACGCCGCGGCCGCTCGTCAACCCCGACGGGATCCGCATGCTGAGCCCGACCCGGCTGCTGATCACGGAGAACCCGGGGCGGGTGAGCTACGTCGACGTACGGACCGGCGCGGTGGTCCTGATCAGCGACGCCGTCGACCAGCCGACCTCGGTGGTGCGGGTCGGCCGCGACCTCTGGGTCGCCGAGGGCCAGGTCCTGCGCCTCCAGGCCGGCGAGGCTCCGCACCTGCCGTTCACGGTACGTCGCGTGCCGCTCCCGGCCGGTCTCTGAGCAGTCTTCGCGGGTGGGCGATCATCGGTCGTCCACCCGCTCACATGTCACCGCGTAGTTCGGCCGCGTCCCGCAGCGCGGCGAGGTCGGCCACCGTCACCGAGCGATAGCCGGTGACGATAAGTCCATCCCGCCGGAAGTCCCTCAGCGCCTTCTGCACCGTCACCTGAGCGGCGCCGCACAAGCTCGCAAGTTCCAGCTGGGTCAGCTCGAATCCGATCTCGATGCCGGTCGGCGTCCACCGCCCGTACGCGAGCGCCATCTTCACCAGGACGCGCGCGACGCGGACCTTTGCGGAGTATGCGGTGAACTCCACCCGGAACTGGTTCGCCCAGCGCAGGCGATCGGCGACCATGCCGGCCAGTGCGAGCGCCGCACTGGGCTGTCGCTCGAGAAACGTCTGCAGCTGCCGGCGATGGATCACGCTGTACACCGATTCAGTGCACGCCGCGACGGTCGCGGAGCGTGGAAGATCGTTGAGGGCGGACATCTCCCCGACAAGATCCCCACCGACCCGGATCGCCAGAAGTGACTCCGATCCATCGCTCGTCAGGGCGGTGACCTTGAAGACCCCGCCCTGCAACAGCACGACGTACCGGTCGAGCGCGCCCTGATGTATCAGGATGTCGCCCGGCTCGGCGCGGCGGCGCGGGGCGATCGCCTGGAGGTCGTCGCACGCCTGAATGGTGAGTCGGTGCAAATAGGTCCCGGGCGGCCACTTGACCGCGTCGGTGTTCGCGAGGCCCATCGCCAATTACCCTTCGCCTCTTAGGGATACACACTCTGCCATATAGTGGTGGCTCGCTGTAGCGCTTACCGCGCGGCCAAGACGAGCCCGAGGCCGAGCCAGGTGATCGAGCTCGCCACGGTGACGGCCATCCAGGGCAAACACGCTTGGATTGCCCGGAACTTCTGCATCGCGATATCCGCCAGGGTCGCCGCGGCCGCCCAGGCCTCGTCGCGCTGCTGCTCAACCGACGTGACTGCGGCGGGTCGGCGGAAGGTCCCGAGATCCGGCAGCGCGAAGCGGTTGCCGGGCACACCTCCCGGCTCGCCCAGGCGTGGCGCGAGACAGCGGCCAAGATGCCAGATCGCGACAGCCGCACTGGTGGCGATCGTCGACCCGAGAGCGACCAAGCTGACGGTCGCCGCGACGCCGGACCCGGGTGCGGAGGAGGTGGCACCGGGCTGATCGGCGATCATGGCAACGATGCCGGCCAGGCTCGTGAGCAGCAGCGCCGCTTTGGTGTCGGCGTGTTGGATGGACGCCTGCGTCGACGCCCCTACCGCCAGGGCGAGCCGTAGATCTTCCAGAGGATCCAGGCACTCCGGTGTTTCGCTCATGAAAGCCATTGCAGCCGGCACCGATCGGAGCGATTGCCTCGGAAGATCGGTTGACCGCCTTCGGCCATGCCGTATTTCGACGGAATCTCCACCGACATTCATCGATATACAAGACGGGTCGCCGACGCTCATCGCGTGGCGGCCCGCGGGTCCAAGGAGGCGGCAATGCCCGAACCAGTTCATCCCCGACGTCGCATCGTTGTCGCCCTCGACATCGAGCGTTACAGCCCTCGGGACAACGTCCGGCAGTATCAGGCGCAACAGTCGTTCCGAGACGCCCTGCACGAGGCGGTCGAGAGTGTAGGACTCGACCGTCGCAGCTGGACCACCCAGCAGTCAGGCGATGGCGAGCTGGCGATTCTGCCGGCCGAAACCTCGGAACTGACAGTCGTGGCGGACTTCGTTCCGGCGCTGGATCGGATCCTGTGCGAGCACAATCGCAGCCTCCTGCCCGAGGCCAAGGTGCGGCTCCGGGTCGCGATCCATCAGGGCCTGGTCCATCTCACCGGCGCAAACGGGTATCCGGGCGAGGCCATTGTCGAGGTCTGCCGGCTGCTCGATGCCGAACCGCTCCGGCACGCCCTGACGGTATTTCCCCGCGCGTCCGTTGCGCTCATCGTGTCGCGCAGCATCTTCCAGGACGTCGTCCGGCACGGGTATCGCGGGCTGAGCCCCGAGCGTTTCGCTCAGGTTCACGTGGCGGTGAAGCAGCTGACGGCTGACGCCTGGATCTATGTGCCGGGCGAGGACGCGGGCGCAGTGCAGTGGCCGCGGCCGGCCGCGGCTCCGTCGGCTCCACCGGTTGAGCAACCGAGCTCGGACGCTGCCTCGTACCAGATCAGCGGTGTGACAACGCACGGCCCGGCGGTGTTCGGCTCCGGTGGCACGGCAATCGGTACGGTCAACGGATCGTGGGATGGAAGGTCCGGCCGGTGACCGCCATCAAGGAGCCGGGGCCGAAGGCGGAAGCGCCGGAGCAGGACGACGGCACCGCCGACGACGCGCGTTCTCTCTCGCCGCAGACAATCCGGTCCTACGGCATCTCCGACTCGGAGTTCCTCGGACCATCGGCCTTCGGCCCGAACTCGACGTCGATCGGCGCGATCCTGAATGTCGGCCGTGATCGGGAGAAGCGGCGGTCGGTGAACCGACCCCTGGACGGCGGACTGGTGCTCGAGCGCATGCACACCTATGCCGAGACCGCGACACCGGACCGTCTGGTCGGGCGGCTCAACCATCGGTCGGTCGCCTACCTCAGCGGCCCACCGGGCAGCGGGCGATTCACCGCCGCGCTCGTTGGGCTGGCTCGCCGCCACCCCGCGAACCAGATCACCCAGGTGTACCTCGTCGGCGACGATCCTCTCCATACGTACTACTCGGACCCAGAGCTACTGCGATCCGGATACGGACACATCGTGGAGCTCGCCCCGGCCGTCAAGCCGGACTTCTCGGAACTGGCCCAGCTGTCGGCGCTTGCCCAGGCCGCCCGAGCATCGATCGTGTTCGTGAGTGCCGACACCGGGCACGGACTCGTCGACTATCGCGTCGAGCATGAGAGCCCCGAACCCGGTGCCGTCTTCCTGGCGTGGCTGGAGCGGCGCCTCCGCGACCGCGGCCACTGCATCGATGCCTGCCTGCCGTGCGACGGCGAATGTGTGCGCCGATATGTCGAGTACTGTCGCGCTGAGTATCTGCGTCTTCTGTCGGTGACCACGATGACCGACGCAGTCCGCTTTGCGGCAGACTTCGCGGAGCGCCGGCCGGACCCCGGCAACGCGGCGGACCTGCTGGCCGACAGCGCTTCGGTGCGAAACAGGGCAATCGAACTGTTCAAAACGGCTCAGCCACCAGACGAAGCGAGCCGAGACCGGCACCGGCTCCGGCGAGCCGCACAGCACAGGCGCGCCGCCCGCCTGGCTTTCGCCGTGTTCGACGGCTACCCGTTGACACGAGTCTTTGCCGCGACGAGTGCATTGATGCGGCGGCTTGATGACGCGGCCGGTCGAGCCGCGAGCGACCGCACAGTGCTCGAGCACAACCTCGATGACCTGCTCGACGAGATCCGCTCGGATGCGCAGCCCGACGGCGTGGTCGGCGCCGCCCGGATCGCGCGGCTCCGGCAGCCGCGGTTGGTGCGTGGGCTGCTCGACGTTGCCTGGCACGAGTACGACACGGCTCGCCAGCCGTTGCTGCGATGGCTCGACGACCTGACCGAGACCGGCGATGTCCGTCCGGTTGCGGCGGCGGCTGGACTGCTCTGCGAATACGATTTCAAGCAGGTCCATCACGACCTCTTGGACAAGTGGGCGGTGAGCCCACAGCCGTCCCGCCGTCAAGCGGCCGCGCTCGCCTGCGAGTTGGCAGTACGCAATCCGGCTCTGACGTCCCGGGTGCTCGAATGCGTCGCGGGATGGGTGCAGCATCCCGGATACCGGCGAGATACGGCTGTTCGGACGTACGCCACCAACACCTTCAGGCGCGGCTACGCACTCGAGGCGCTGGCGGTGCTGGAGGTGGCGGCGCATGACGCGATGCAGAACGGAAGCAATGCGATACCCGTCGGCATCCGCGGAATCTATGACACGCACCCGGCTGAGGTCGTGAAACGGCTCGTCGACTGGGCGGATTCCGAGATTCCCAATCTTCGGAACATGGCCAGCCGCTGCCTGATACGCCTGGCCGCCGCGGACTCCGATGCCGTCGGAGCCTCGTCGACACGAGCGTGGCCAATGCTGCTGCACCAGACGGTGAACGGCGACGTGGCCGCCGCCGACCACGCCCGCCTCTGGCCCAATGCGCTGCTGCACCCGAAGACCGCCCGCCAAGCGTGGCCCGCCGTGGAGCGTTGGATCCGGCTGTCGGCCGACGATGCCCAGCTGCGAGACGTGTTCCGCCTGGTGTTCGGCCCGATCTTCCGCGAGGGTCCGATCAATCGCCGCGCCGACTTCTACCTGCGGTGCTTCTGGCGGCGCAGCATGCCTGACTCCCCGATCCTCGACACCGTCGCCGAGATGTTGCAAGGAGCGTCGCGATGACCACCGACTTCTACACGGCCGATCCAATGGCGACACGATCGCGAGGGCAGGGGTTCCGCGAATTCTTCGCCACGCTGCTGCGGCCTCCCGCGGTCCAGCAACCGGAACTCGAGTTCGAGCTGACCGAGGTACGGACGGATGCGCCGATCGCCCTGGCGGCGAAGGGCGAGGCGTTCGACTTCTACGTCCGCCCCACCTTCACCTGGCGGGCCGAGGACATGGTCCGGACCCGCTTCGAGGAGCTCGTCGATGCGTACACGCCCGACGCGTTGCAGGCGCTGCGCGATCGAGCCGAGCGGCTCGCCAGGGCCTTCGAGCCCCATCGATCGCAGGACCTCGAACACGAGATCAACAGGCTCCTGGCGGCCCGAAACTGGGCTCTGGGCCCGAAGCACGAGCGGATCACCTGTCAGCCGGAGGTCTTCGTGCTGCCGGATCGGCGTGTCCGGGAAGCGATGCAGCCCTACTGGCGCCAACGAATCGAGATGCAGACGGAGCACGAACTGGCAATGCGCCGAGCCGAGCTGACCCGCGAGCGAACACAGGCATGGTCCAGGGCCATGGCGGCGCTGGAGACCGACTCACGCAATCGCCACGCGGCCGCGCTGGTCGGGCACGAGGCGTTCGCCACGGCCTTCACGGCGATGACGCAGGGGCGTAAGGACGAGCTGCTGAAGCTGATCGACCTGCTGGAGAAGGCGGGGCACGGTTTCAACGGGCTCGGCTTGTACGAGTACGCGGAAGGGCTGGATGCGGCGCTCGCGGAGTACCGCAAGCGCGCGGCCATGGACGAGACCGGGTAGCGCTCCGCAGTCACCCGTCCGAGCGGTTTGGGGTTCGTCTGGTGGCCGTCGTCCGTCGCCTGACGGACCTATGTCGTTTGTCCCTTATGTACCGGTCTTTGGAACGGACATGGAGGGATTGGCGTATGAGGCTTCGTCAAGCGTTCACCGCGGCCACCGTCGCCGCCGTCGGGCTCATGCTCGTCGTTGGCACCGGGGCCTACGCGGCGGGGCAGGCGAGTGGGAAGCTGGTTCGGCTGGCGCCCTGCAGCACGGTTCGGCACGGCAATACCGAAGGGATTCTCACCACCTCCAACGGTGAGGCACCCAGCCCGACGAACCCCAACTCGACGGCTGTGCTCACGCTGCAGCGGGAAGGCGTCGACGCGACACTTCCGGACAACAGCGCGAAGGCTCTGTACCTCGAGGAGCCGAGCAGGACCGTCAAGCTCAACCGGATCGGCAAGCTGACGTACCGCACCGTGCAGCTCGCGCAGAGCGGTGTCGCCGTGTGGTCGTACCAGATCCCGATCGACATCAACGGCGGCACGCTGCAGGCCGGCGACTTCACCACGCTGGTGTACGAGCCGTACCAGGACGGGCAGACGATCACGCCCGGTAAGTGGCAGAACTGGGATGCGCTGCGTAAGGGGCAGGCCAAGTGGTGGAGCACCCGGGCGCTCACCAACGTGGCGAACGGGGCAACGCAGACCTTCCCGACCGCCTGGTCGACGATCATCGCTGCCTACCCGGACGCCACCGTGCTCGCGTACGGCCTGGACCTGGGCAAAGGCGCGCCCGGCGCCTCGTCGCGGGTCGACAGTCTGACGTTCGGGGCGGACACCACGTGCGCTCAGCACCGGTGGTCGACGCGCTTCGGGCGCACGTCACACCCGCTTTCGCTGTTCCAGATCTGGCGGAAGTGGTTGCTACGGTAGGGGCTTAGGCATCTCGGCTACGCAGGGGAGGGCAACGGGTGACGGAGCGTCGTCAACCGGAGCTCTCCCCTGTGGCGCACAGCTCGATGCGGGCGCGCTGGCGGGCGCTCATCCTCACCGACCCGGTTGCGCGTCTGGTGCGCAATGCCGTGCACGCGGACATTCACGAAGGCTATGACCTGCGGCAGCTCGCCCTCGCGGCGATCGATCTGGCCGTTGCGTCGCTCGGATTCGCGCGACCGCTCACGCTCGCGGAGCTGATCGAGTCGATCGCCGAGCTGGCCGGGCACATGCGGGCGGCCCCGACCGGCGAGCACGAGGACGCGGCCCGGTGGGTGGTCAAGGGCCTGCTCAACGACGCCGACAACCAGCGGGCGTTCGTCTACTCCTTCAACAACAGCGAGGAGTACGCGTTCAAGCTCCTCCAGCTGCAGGACGGCCCCGACGGGGCTGTGGTCCTCGCGTCGCCACAGGCTGTCATGTTGTACCTCTCGGGCCTCGATCTGGACGTCGACGACGCAGAAGCCGCATTTTCGGTGGTACTGCAGCGCCAGCTGCGAGACCGCCGGTTCGAGGCGGCCGGGCGCACGGCAATGCAGGCCGAGCGCGTATCCGTCGCCATGTCCGCCTCACTCGCCGACATTCTTGACGCGACGAAGCGGGACGTCCGGTCGGTCGACTGGGAAGCCGACGTGCCCCAGCGGCTGGCCCGGGCGCGGGAACACGTCGAGGCGCGGATCGCGGCCGACGCGGATGTGCTCAATCACGTTGCCGCCGGCATCGACACCGAGACCGATCCGGCCGTTCGGCGAGCCTCCGGGGAACTTGTCGACACGCTGCGGAGAATCCGCCAGGTGCACCTCGACCTGGCCGAGCGAGTCGGCGATGCCCGGAGCGTGTTTCTCGAAGCGCAGCTGCTGCAGGTCTTTGCCCGGCGAGTACACCTGCGGCTTTTGCATGTCGAGCAGGAACTGCTCCATCCGGTGCTCCGGCTGCCGCAGGAACCGGCCACCGAAGTGGTCGAGGCGTTCGGCGACCGGGTGGTCGGGATGCAGATTCCGCGGCTGCTGCAGCTCGACAACCTCGTCGATGTGCTGCTCGCGCCGCCGCGATTGAGCGGGGCCGAGGACGAGGAGGCCGAGGAGCCCGGCGAGACCGAGGGCGTCGAGCTGCAGGCGTATCCGCCGGCGGTGGTCGCCGAAGCCAACCGCATTCTGCGCCGCGTGAAGGATCGGCCGGCGTCGCTTTCCGAGCTGCTCGCCGACGCGGGTGACGGGCCGGCCGCAGAGCTGGTGCTGCTGTCGGCGCTGTGGGCTTATGCACCCGATGTCGCCGAGCCCGACGAGGAGCACAGAATCACCATTCAGGCCGAGCGGACCGGGGCGTCGATCGACCACCCGCTGGTGTGGGGAGACAACCTGTTGGTGTCGTACACGGAGGAAGCGTGACCATTTCCATCGAGGACGTTCGCGCCGCGGCGGAGTTGGTGGCGTTGGGGTTGCGGACAAGCGCGCGGCCCACCGACGGGAATCCGTACGGGCGGCTCGTCGAGCGATACCGGACGCAGACGCTCTTCCGCGACACCGTCGACGCGATCGCGGGCGGCCTCGGGCTCACGGTGCTCGGGGCGCCGGCGCGGACCGGGCTGGTGCTCAGCACGCAGCCGGGCAGCGTGTTCGCGGTGCGGATGGGCGACCTGCGCAGCACCGGCATGTCCGCGGACGAGAAGCTCATCTCCGGGCTGATCGTGCTCGGCGTGGCCGCGTACGCATTCCCGCAGGAGGCGGACCTGGACAGCACCGAGGTGAAGACGGTCGAGGTTTCGGCGCTCGACAAGTTCATCCGCGACACGATCGATCGGGTCCAAATGATCCCGGGTGCCGACGACACCGTCGATGGGCAGGCACGGGTCGCGGCCGAGATCTATCGGCGTACCGCGGCATTCCGACCCAAGGACCGGCAGCCCGGACCGGCCAAAGGGTGCACGCAGTTCGCGGTGGCCGAGGTGCTGGGATGGCTCGTCGAACGCGGGGCGGCCCGGCCGATGCCGCAGCTCGGGCCGAGCACATTTCAGCTCACCGACCGGTTCCGGCTGCTTGTCGCCGACGTGGCCGGCGGAGAGGCACTCGAGGCGATGCGGGCGGTGAAACACTGATGGCCGCGCCCGCAAAACTCTGGCGGATCCGGCGCATCTATCTGGACCGGATCGGGTCGCCGGCGGCGCGATTCCGGGAAGTGTGGCTGGATCTGACCGGCCGCGACGGCACACCGCTGGACACGATCCTGTGGATGCGCAACGGCGGCGGCAAGTCGACGCTCATCGCGCTGGTGTGCGCGCTCATTCGGCCCGATCGGCGGGACTTTCTCGCCACCGGCACCACCGGGCGGCACCTCGAGGACGCGATCCTCGGCTCCGACACCGCGCACGTCGTCGTCGAATGGATCGACCCGACCGGCCAGCGGCTCGTCACCGGCGGTGTCTACGAATGGGCCGATCGCGCACAACCTTCGGACCCGAACGCCGCGCACGAGCGGCTCCGGCAGACCTGGTACACCTTCACGCCCGCCGACGGCGTCGAGCTCGAACAACTGCCGTACGGCTCGGCCGAGCTCAAGGACTTCGCGAAAGCGGTCGAGGCGCTGCCGTACAGCTGCGAAATGGTCGTGACGAGCAAACAGGAGCGCTGGGCGCAGGCGCTCCAGGACCGCGGCCTGGACCCGGGACTGTTCACCGCCATCCTCAAAATCAATGCGACGGAGGGCGGTATCGAGCACCATTTCAAGTTCAAGACCGCCGATGAGTTCGTGCAGTATCTGCTCACGCTCGTCACCGAGCCGACGTCGGCCGGCAAGGTCGCCGCGATCCTGCGCACCACGCGTGACCGCCTCGCGCGCCAGCCGCGGCTGCGGGCCGAGGTCGCGTTCTGCGACGAGGCCGCCACGCTGCTCGTGGACGGCGCCGCGGCCCGGGACGCGCTCGTCGACGCCGAGCTCGCCGCGCGGGCCGCTCGCCTGGACGCCGCGGGCCTCGCGGGCGCGCTGAGCGCCGCCGTGCAGGCCGCCGTGACTGTCGCGGAGCGTCAGGACGCCATCGCCGGTGAGGCGTCTGCGGGGGTACTGCGCGCGGCTGCCGAATCGGCCACGCTCGACGCCCACGTGCGGCACTACCGGTGGCGGGCCGCGCAGCTCGTGCACGAACGCGCGGCGGCGGCGGCCCGTGCGGCCGAGTCGCTCGTCGCCGAGCGGCGGCACGCGCACCGGTCATGGCAGCTGGTGCCGACGCTGATCCGGCACGTCGAGCAGGCACAGCGCCTGGAAGTCGCGCGCCGCCGGCAGGAGCAGGCCGAGGCCGGCGCGGCGCCGCTGCGTCGGGAACGGGCGGACGCGGCGGCGGTGTTGCTCGCGGTGTTGCGCAACGCGGCGGACGAGCTCGATGCGCGAATGGACACGTTCGCGCACGAGGCGTCGTCTGCGCGTGAGCGGCAGGTGTCCGCCCGCTCGCTCGCCGACTCGCTGCGCGGGCGGCTCGGGAGCCTGGATGCGCAGCAGCGCACGCTCGAGGCGCAGGTCGGCGCGTTCAACAGTGACCTGGCCGCCGCGGCCGGGCACCTCGGCGACGATGACCTCGATGTCGCGCTGGCCAAGGCGCAGCGGGCCGAAGCGGCGGCCGCGCACACGATCGAACACGAACTGCCCGCCGACGCTGCCCGCTTGGACACCGATCGGCGCGCGTACGAACGCGATCGCGCGGAGGCGCAGACAACGCTCACGGAGCTGCTGCGGGACAAGGCGGTGCTCGACGCCGAGCGCGGCCCGCTCCTGGCCGAGATCGAGGCGCTCGGCACCGATCCCCGGTTGACGGCGCTGGCCGAGCAGGACCGCGTCGACCCGATCGCGTCGCAGCGGTTCCTGACCGACCTGCTGACCGAGGCGGTCATCACCGCCGATCGGCACCGCATCCAGCTCGCCGTCGCGGACGCCGAGGACGATCGGGCGGTGCAGGCCCTGGCCTCGCCGCGCGGCCTGCTGCCGGCGGCCCTGGACCTGGCCCGGGCGGCGGACGTGCTCGCCGCGGCCCGGATTCCGGCGAGCACCGGGTGGCATTTCCTGGCCGACTCGGTGTCGCCCTCCGCCTGGCCGGCCGTGATCGCCGACGCGCCGCACCTCGTGGGCGGGTTGCTGGTGCACGATCCGGACGACCTGGAGCGGGCGCGCACCGAGCTCGTGGCGGCGCAGCTGTTCGCGACTTCGGCCATTCAGGTCGCGACGACCGCCGACCTACGGTCCATTGTGGACGCCGACCCGGGCAAATCGTCCGGGTTCGTGCTGCCGCCGGCCTCCGCGATGTACGACCGGACCGCGGCGGCATCCGAGAGCGACAGGCGCAATCGCGGGCGGGACGAGCGCAACCAGCGCGTGCACGAGCTGCTCGAAATGCGCGACCGCGACATCCGGCTGCGCGGTCAGCTGCTCGATCTCGTCGCGCACTGTCCATCCGGGCACCGCGAGCATCTCGACGCTGCCCATTCGAACATCGAAGAGGCGCTGGCCGCGGTGCAGGAGCGGCTGGCCGGGCTGCAGGAGACCCGGCTGCTGCTCGACGAGCGGGCCGCGCTGCTCGAGCACACCCGCCGTGACCTGGCCGAACGACGCCGTGTGCTCACCATCCGCATCGCCGCGCTGGCCGATCTGACCCGGCGGGCACCTGACGTTGCGCAAATGCGCACCGAGCTGTCCGCGCTGCCCACTCTGCGCGCGCAGCTGCACGCGGAGATGGCCACGGCCGAGGAGGCGGAGCGCACCGCGGCGACCGCGGCGAACCGCCTGGCGGCCGATGCCGAGCGGGCCGGGTCGACTGTGCGCGAGTACAAGATCCGGTGTGAGGAGTTGCAGCGCATCGCCTCCGAGATCGTTGTCACGGCGCGGCCCAACCTGACCGAGGCGACGAACGCGTATCAGGCGGCGCACGACGCGTACGTGCGGCAGACGTCCGGGTCCGCGCTGGAGGCGACGATCGCCGAGATCACGAGCCGGCTGGCCGCACTCGACGAGGAGATCCAGCAGTTCGCGGCGGCCGAGCGCGCGACCGCGCAGACACTGCTCGACGAGTCCGACCCGGCGGCGGTACGGCGGGCGATCGAGCAGGCCGAACACGACTTCCTGACCGCCCAGCGCGACGCCACGCTGGCCGGGGCGGCGCTGTCGAATGCGCACGCGGCGCTGCAGGCCTGTGCACCGTCGACGCTCGATCTGGCGGTCGATGACGACGACGTCGTCCGCCTGGCCGAGCAGGCGCAGCGCGGGCTCGACGAGTCGCGCACGAACGAACAGGCCGCACGCGAGCGGGCGAGCACCGCCGAGGCCGCGGCGGTCACCGCTCGCCGCCGCGCCGACGACTTCCAGCAGCTTGTCACCGACCTCACCGAGGACACCGACGCGATCGCCGGTGCGGCTGACGTCGCCGCGTTCGCCGGCGATGTCGACGCCGCCCGCGAGTCGGCGCGCGCGGCCCGCCGGGCGTTGCAGGCGGCCGACCGCGCGGTCAACGCGGCGCGCAACCGGCTCAACGCCGAGGCGCACCGCATCGACAGGTGGGCGCTCGACGAGCGGTTCGCCACGGTGAGCCCCGAGGTTCGCGACCGGTTCCGCGAGGGCCGCCTCGACTTCGACACGACCGAGCAGCTGGCCGCGCAGCTCCTGACCTACCGCCACGGGCTGGCCGGCGAGCTCGACGCCGTCGAGAAGGACAAGCATCTCGTCGTGACGGCGCTGTGCGCGGAGGTGCGCGAGGGCCTCAAGACCCTGCAACGCGCGCAGCACCATGCGCAGCTGCCGCCGGGCCTGGCCGACCACTTGCGCAACCGCCGCTTCCTGGACGTCGGCCCGCGGTCCAGTGTGGACACCAGTGACGCCACGCTGCGCAGCCGGGTGGAGCGGCTGGTGGACAAGCTGGTCGCCGGCAAGGACCCGATCCCGGACGGCCTCACCCTGGCGTGGGAGGCGATCGCCGCCGTCGTGGGCCGCGGCAATTTCGTCGCCCGTGTGCTCAAGCCCTCCACCGAGCTGACCGATGACCGCCAGCCGGTCGAGCTCATGAGCAAGTGGAGCGGCGGTGAGAAGGTGACAATCGGGCTGCTGCTGTTCTGCATGCTGGCCCGCCTGCGCGCCGCGAACCGGGGCGGTGACGTGCCGGGCCTGGGAGTACTGCCGATGGACAATCCTTTGGGAACGGCGAACTACGTGGCCTTCCTGGATCTGCAGCGAAGAGTCGCCGCCGCCAACGGCATCCAGCTGATCTTCCTGTCGGGCCTGGGCGACATGCGCGCGGTGGGCCGCTTCCCCAACGTCGTACGCATGCGCAACACGCACAACCGCGGCCGCAACTACGCACGTGTGATGGACCGCGAGCTGAACGAGGACCAGATCCTGGAGAGCATCACGACGGCCAGGTTGACCTTTCCGGTACAGGGGACGCTGCTGTGAGGACTGCACGGCTGGAGCTGCGGCGACTGACCGCCGACGACGTGGACAACCTCGTCGAGCTGGACAGTGACCCGGAGGTCATGCGGTACCTCAACGGCGGGCACCCGACGCCGGTTGAGGAGATTCGGGACGTCGCACTGCCCCGCATCCTGGCGTACTACGACCGCGGGCCCGACTACGGGTACTGGGCGGTGCAGGCCGGCGGCGACTTCCTGGGCTGGGCGTTCTTCCGGCCGCACCGGGGCGACGGGCCGCCGGTTTCCGTCGACCGGTCCGGGATCGAGATCGGGTACCGGCTGCGGCGCGCCGCCTGGGGCAAGGGCTACGCGACCGAGGTGTGCCGGATGCTCGTCGCGCGCGGCTTCGACGAGGTCGGCGTGGACCGGGTGTTCGCCGAGACGATGGTCATCAACACGGGGTCGCGGCGGGTGATGGAGAAGTCCGGCCTGCGGCACGTGGCCACGTTCTACCCCGACTGGCCGGACCCGATTCCCGGGGACGAGCACGGCGAGGTGCAGTACGCGCTCACCGCCTCCGAATGGGCGGGCCGGGAGCGGTCAGAATCCTGAGCGCCGCCTGACCGCGGGTGCGCACTTCGCCGGCCACGGCTCGCCACCATTGCCCGGCCGCGCAGCTTCTCGATGATGCGAGGTGCGGCGTGGTCGGCGATGAGGACGTCGACGACGTCGGCCGTGCTCGACATGAGATCGATGGTGGCGTCGCCGCGGCGGAAACGGTGGGCAATCGCGGTTGGGCAGCCAGCCACCTGGCGGTGACAGGACCTCTATCGTGGGCCGCTCAGTCACGGAACCGCTCCAGCGCCGCAGTCAGCGCCTGCCGGCCGGCCCGGCGCTCGCGAGTGTCCGGCGACTCGGCCAGATCCAGTGCTGCGAGCACCGGCCCGGCCTCGGCGAGTTCGGCCACGATCTCGATCGGCATGCCGGTGGCGCGGATGGTGAAGCGTCCGTTGTCGTCGAGTACCAGCCCGTGTCGAGCGATCAACTGATCAAGGGCATTGGCGGAGACGTACCCGTCCACGGCGGCAGTGTCGGCGAGCCCGAGGACCGCGGCCCCGGCTGCGGTGTCGACGATCTCGTTGCGCAGACGTGGCCCGGTGCTGGGATGACCGGCGTACCGAGATGCCGTCGCGCGGGCCCTGGCCCGGACAACGAGCTCGGGAGAGTCCAGCCGGCGCAGCCGTCCTCGCAGACGCGAGCGCTGGCTGTCGCCCACCCACGGGGCGTTCCGGTCCGAGAGCAGTGCTACAGCGGCCCAAGCCGTCGCTTCCGACCAAGGCCGCGTTCGCGATCCGCCGCGGGCCGCCAGCAGCCGGTCGACGGAGGCGTCGTCGACGACTCCGCGGGCGAGGGCCCGCAGCTCTCCGCGCGCGATGAGGTACTGCACCCGTCGTGCACTCACCCCGAGCCGCTGCGCAACCTCGGTGACGGTGAGCAAGGCCATAACAGATAGGTTCGTAAAGGCGAACCTATCTGTCAAGTCGGACCCGCTCGGTGTCGTCTTGATCGCTGTGCGTCGAGAGTGTGACCCGGCGCCGGTCGCGGTGTGGTGAGAGGCGGCGTAAGCAGGCCGTTTGTCGCGATCAATCCACCTTTTCGTCGATATTTGTCCGGCGGGAGTTCTGTCACGTTGACGTGATGGACCATTCAACTCATGTCACGTTGGGGGGATTCCTGCTCGGTGGGCTCGTGGGGTTCGGGTTCGGCTTCCTCTACGCCATGGCGCGCCGGGCCTGGGCCAGTCACGCGTCGGCGCGGGAACTGGCCAGCGGGGCCGGCAAGTCGGCCTGGGCGCGGACCGGCGAGCTGATCGTGCTCGGCTTCTTCCTCGCCGTGTTCGCGGCACTCGTGCTCGGCGGCCTCGCCGATCGGTGACGGACAGCTTCGTGGCGGCGAAGCTGTCCTTCGTGCGCCGCCCGCTGCTGGAAGGGCCAGGTCCGGTGCCGCAGTGCCAGATGTTGAGAGTGCCGTCGGCGGTGTCCCGGCCGCCGGCGTCCAGTGTCTAGGCGGGGACGCGGTGCTGGTCGAGGTGGGTCATGACTGCCTCGTTGGCTTCCCAGCCGTCGGGGAACTTCACGATCTCGTTCAGGTAGACGCGGCCGGTTGACGGGTGGGCGTTCAGGAGTTCGGTGATGCCGGCTCGGGCTACCGCTATGCAGGCGTGCCGGTGGCGGGAGGTCAGGACGCAGAGGCGGCCGGCTTCCAGGTGGAACGCCGTGGCGTCCCTGCGGCCGGACAGTGGATGCCAGATGACCGTGACGTCGTACTCGCGGCCCTGGAGGCGGTTGGCTGTGTCGACGGTGATGCCCGAGTCGGCGGGTAGGTGCTGGCGCACGGCGGCGGCCTGGTCTCGGTGGGCTGTGCCTATGGCGATTCGGTCCGGCGTCACCGGGACCGGCTCCGGGGAGCGCTCTGAGATCGCTGTTGCGCCGCGCTCCACCAAGCGCTGGGCAACCGCTGCGCACGCCCTCGCTACCTCGGCGTCGGTTCGCATGCTGTGCCGGGCCGGGAGCTCGTGCAGGGCCCAGCCGGTCTCGGCGGCCAGTTCGAGCGTCTTGTCCACCGGTGACGATCCGAAGGCGTGGGTGGTGAAGGTCAGGCTGCGGTCGGATCGGGTGGTGCCCGCGGTGAAGCCGGTGAAGGGGTAGAAGGCGTCGGATACGACAGGGGCGGCTGTGGCCGGCAGGCGCCAGGAGACCGGCAGGCGGTGCTGGGGGATGTTCGGGTTGTGGCGCAGGAGCACTGCCACGGCGCTGAGTTGCGGGTCCCAGGACAGGCCGGCCCAGCGCTCGGTGTCCACTGTGGAGAACGGGTCCAGCTGGCCGGGGTCGCCGACGAAGAGGGTGCGGCTGAAGCGGCCGGCTATCTGCAGGAGGGCGTCCGAGCGCATCTGGTACGCCTCGTCGACGATGGCGCACGGCCACTCGCCCGACGTCACCGTTGACCACTTCGCGGCGGTGCCGATGACGATCGCGGAGCCGGCCAGGCCCGCCACCGCGCTGTCGACAGTGACGTTGCCGTGTCGGGCGATCCTCGGGGCCGCGGCATACCCTTGCGCTGACAGCCGGCCTATGGGCGACCGAGGGACAGCGCGAGCCAGGTTGACGATCAGGTCGTCCACCTGCTCGTTCGTCTGGGCGACGATTGCCAGGGGCTCGCCGTGTGCAGCGATGTGCTCCGCGGCTCGGACTACAAGCGTGGACTTCCCGGCTCCCGGCGGGGAGTCGACCACCACACCCGAGGACCGGGCCAGGTCCGACATGACGGCGGGGAGAATGTCGGTCATGACCAGGTCTCCACTGCGTCCTCTTCCGTCGGTTCCGGGGGCGGGGGCGGCCCGCCGTGGGTCCACGGGGTTTCGTCAACCGGCGGGAAGTTGCCGCCGGGCTGGTAGGCGGTCGAGACGGTGCTGTACGTGACCCGCTCGCCCAGCTCCGGGACGCTGCCCGGGGCCGGGGTCAGCGCCCGGCCCATGCCGCCGGTCAGCTCCAGGGTGATGTCGGTGCCGTCGATCGAGACGATGCGAGCGGTCTGCGCGCGGCGAGACGGGGACTGGAGGTCGGCGCCCACCGAGAGCTTGAGCGGGTCCGTCGTGCGGACTGTCACGTGTGGACGAAGCTTGCGGCGGGGGCCGGATGCGTCAAGGCGGGTCGGGTCGGCGGCTACCACGTCGCCGGCGAAGGCCTCGCCGGCCAGGCGGAACTCGGCCATGACGAGCGGGTCGTCGAGCGCGCGCTGGGCGTCGTACTGGGACTGGGCCCGTTCCAGGCGGTTCAGGCGCTTCGCGGCGGCTACCGCGCTGTCGCGGCGGGGCTGGGGTAGCGCACTGCCGGCCTGGAGGTACTCGATGTAGTTGGTGTACGTGTCGCGGTCGTCGGACCAGCGTTCCAGGACGGTGGCGCCGGGCGGCAGCGCGCGCAGCAGGCCGATGCCGCGCCACATCAGGGTCCAGGTCGGGTCGAGCTGGCTGCGCAGCGCCGCGGTCAGGTGCTCCAGCGCCTTCTCGCGGGCGAAGGAGTCGGCGTCGGTCTTGTCGTAGCGCTTCATGGCCGGGGCCAGCGTGGCGGCGTCGAACGTCGGGTCCGTGGTGGGGCCGACCGGGGGCCAGCGCTCCGCGTCCTCGGCCTCGCGGGCGGCGTCGAACGGGTCGGGTCCGAACCAGGCCATGAGCGCGGCCAGGTTGGCGTCCTCCATGGCGCTCTGACCGGTGGCCCAGTGGGCGGTGAGCACGGAGGTCATGGCCAGCGCCAGGGAGGAGCCCGGATACTCGGCCTGCTCGGCGAAGAAGGTGAGCCACTTGCCCAGCGTGGGGACCACGGGCTTGACGGCGTACTCGCCCCAGGTCCGGCGGAGCCTGGTCGAGCGGCCGAACAGGCGCAGGAAGCCTACGCCGCCCTCGTTGGGGACCAGGAGCTGCGGGGCGTCGGCGTACCGGCGCCGGCCGCGGGCCTCCTCCTGGTAACGCTTGAAGCTGTCCACATAGGACACGAGAATGTGGCCCAGCGCGGCGGCGAACTGGAAGCGTTGGTCGCGGTTTCTCGGCTGCGGGACGATGAGGAGGTGCGGCTCGTCCGGGTTGTCGCCAAGCATTGCGGCCAGGGGAGCGTTGGCCTCGCCGGCCAGGGTCAGAGGGATGAAGACCAGCGGGCGGTCGGCTATGTGGACGTGGCGGACAGTGGTGATGGGCTGGGCGGCCTCCGATCGGACGGCCAGGGCGCGGGCCAGGGCGGTGAGCGTGGTCATCGGGCCGGGCCCAGGGACTCTTCGCGGAGGCGTAGGGCGGCCTGCAGTACCGACGAAGCCTCGGTCTGTTCTATCGAAGGCAGGAGCTTGCCCTCGGCCAGCTGCAGCGCAGTCTCGACCCACTCGATGCTGCCCAGCTCCTCGGCCACCGACTTGCCCAGGGCGTGGGTGGTGCCGCGGGCCTCGTGGCGGCAGAAGTACGACATCTCGCACGTGGAGAGGCACTCCGGGGAGTAGCGCGCCGGGATGTCCTCCAGCGCGGCGCAGAGCTCGCCCTTCGGACGGGTGGGGTGGCCGTCGCGGTTGGGGGCCAGGTCGAAGGTGATGTCGGTCGAGACGTTGGCCAGCACCTCGTCGATCCGGGTCATGTTGCGGAGTTGGCGTTTGAGGACGGTGAGCTGGCGGCGTACGTCCAGCTTGGTGGCGACCGCCTGATTGGAGAAGTCTTTCGGGCAGACGAGGATCACCCGGTCGGAGACGGTGGCCGGGTCGTGGTCCAGCTCGTGCAGCAGCTGGCGAAGGGCCAGCACGTATACGCCGGACTGGACGGCGGCCGCGGCCACCTTCCCGCCGTCGGCCTGGCCGTCGATGACCGCGAAGCTCTTGATCTCGATGATGTGGAACGTGCCCCGGTACTGGAAGGCGATCAGGTCCGGCTCCAGGAACACCTGGCGGCCGCCCACCGGGAGGCGCAGGAGCGGGTGGTCGAACAGCGTTCCGGCGTCGTCGGAGAACGCCGCGGCGGCGCCCAGGATCTGGCGGGCCCGCTGGTGGCGGACCTCCTGGCTCTCGTTGCCGCCGACGTCCTCCAGGTCGTTGTAGGCGACCTCGGGAATTGACAGGTCGAGGACCTCGCGCAGCATCCGGAGCAGCTCCGCGCAGCCGTTGGCCTTGACCTGGTTCACGAAGGCGCGGGTGCGGGTGATGGCGAATGGCGACTGGCCGTACGGCGGGGGGAAGTCGATGCGGGCGGCGACGGCGCGCTTGTCGACCCCGGCGGCGTCCATGATCGCGCGGCGTCGGCAGCCTGGGTTGGTGGTCAGGGCGGCGATGGTGCGGGCGTTGTGGGGAAGCGGCGGGGTCGGGCCGCGCAGCTCGGCTAGCCGGTCTTCTGTGCTGTCCACGATGGTTGGGCACCTCTTCTTAGGTACCGGTGTGCGGCACCGCTTTCAGGTTGACGCCGAACAGCTGGCCGGCGTCGTCCAGTTGGGCCCGAGCCCGGGCGGCGGCCGCTTCGCGGTGCGACCGGTCGATCGGCTCGTGCGTCTCCAGCTCCGCGTTGGCGGCGCGGATGACGGCATGCGGCTTGGCCTGGCCGATCCCGTCCGCGGCGCCGGGGATGTTTTCCGCGAACAGCCACAGTAGGCGCGCGGTCGCCCGGTCGGTATCGGGAAGGCGGTGGACGTGTTCCGCGATGCTGACCGCGGCCCGCAGGAAGTCCACCCGTGGGCTCAGGGCCCCGACGATGCGCTGTTCGAGGGGCCAGGTCGAGATGGCGAGCAGGCCGCGCACCGGGGCGAAACGGTCGGCGGTGAGGGCGGCGCACAGGTAGTACGGGCGCGAGAACGGCGCCGTGCGGAACGATCGCTCCTCGTCGCGGCGCAGGCTGGTGAGCTTCGCGCTGTTGATGTCGCCGCCGAAGCAGGCGTTGTAGACCTGGGCGATCAACTTGGGTGCGGCCGCCACGTTGAGGAGCGTCAGGGCGCCGTGGACCTGTTCGCGCAGCGGCAGCAGCGAACCGCTCTCCCTGGGTGCGTCGGCTTCGCTGCGTGCGTCGGACGGGCCCAGATCGGTGAGCGCCGACTCCCACTCGTCGTGGAGAGCCTGGTGCTGGGCGCGCAGCATGCGCTCACGCGGCCGGTCCCCGGCCGCCCGGGCCTGCCGGATTTCCGCGAGCAGGGCTGTGAGCTGCTGCTCCAGCTCCTCGGCGGCGTCGGGCATGGTTCGACGGTACGCCTCCCAGTAATTTCCAGCAATCCCCACTTCTCTCCAGAGCGACGAGTTGCTAGCCTCCAGTATATTCCCGTAAGTTCCAGTAACTGCTCGGTGTCCGGTTCTAGGGAGTCGAGGGGGACCCCATGTCAGAGCCCGATGGTGCAGAGCCCCGGTCCGTCAGCATTTCTGGCGAATATCCCCTGGTGGCGAGCGAGTCGCGCCGCCGCGATGACGAGGTGAGCCAGATGGTCGCAATGTCTGATGAGCGCCGCATGACCGGCGGCGCCGCCCTGGAAGCCATCTTGGAAGGGCTGCGCTCGTCGGGATTGAACCCGGTCGTCGTGGCCGACTTTCCGGGTGACGGGGAGATCGTGGTCGTGGCGGTGACGCTGGGGCAGAGGCGGGGGTGGGCACTGCTGAGCGAGCGTGAGCGGGCCGTGGCCGAGCTGGCTCGCAAGGGCCTGATCAACCGCCAGATCGCGACGCGCCTCGGCATCACCACGCACACGGTGAACTACCACCTGCGGCGGATCTACCAGAAGCTCGGCATCGGCTCGCGCGTCGAGCTGGCCGCCTTCACCGGGCCGGAGTGAACGGCCGGGCGGTGGGCAACACGCAAGGCATGGCGGTTGTACTGCTGACCGGGGCTTCCGGTTCGATCGGGCACATGCTGCGCCACCGGCTGCGGCATCACGAGCTGCGGCTCACCGACGTCGAGGCCGGTGACGGGGTCGAGGCGCTCGATGTCACCGATGGTGCAGCGGTTGCGCGGATGTGCAGGGGTGTGGACGCGATCGTGCATCTCGGTGGCATTGCCAGCGAGGGGCCGTTCGAGGATGTGCTCGCCGTGAACGTGCGCGGGACCGAGCGGGTGTTGCAGGCCGCGCACGAGACGGACGTTCGCCGGGTAGTGCTCGCGTCGAGCAATCATGCGGTCGGGCTGTACGAACGCGGGGACGGCAGGCTCGCCGATGATGTGCCCGCGCGGCCCGACTCGTACTACGGGTGGAGCAAGGCGGCGATGGAGGCGCTCGGGCGGCTCTACCACGACCGGTACGGGCTGCACGTCGTCTGCCTGCGCATCGGGACCTGCAACGAGCGGCCCGAGCACGCGCGGGACCTGGCCACCTGGCTCTCGCCCGACGACGCCGGGCGGCTGGTCGGGGCGGCGCTGGGCGCGGACGGGTTCCGGATCGTCTGGGGCGTGTCCGCGAACACCCGGCGCTGGTGGTCGGACGAGGGCGGCCGCGCGATCGGGTACGAGCCGCGGGACGACGCCGAGCGCTTCAAGGACGAGGTCGACGGGCCGAAGGACGAGGACCGGCTGGTCGGCGGGGACATGGTGAGCCGGCCGCTCGGGGTGTAGAAAACTGCACCCCGAGGTGGGAATCCACCCTCAATCCGCCGGGGCATGAAGATCTTTAGATTTATCGCATGCCACACGACACGGAGCCGGCGCTCGCGATTGCCGGGTTGACCAAGCGGTTCGGGGACAAGGTCGCCGTCGATGCGATCGATCTGGAGGTGCCGCGGGGCTCGTTCTACGGGCTCGTGGGGCAGAACGGGGCCGGCAAGACCACCACGCTCTCGATGGCGGTCGGGTTGCTGCGGCCCGACGGTGGCGCCGCGCGGATCTTCGGCGCCGATGTGTGGTCCGAACCTGACAAAGCAAAAGCCTTGGTGGGTGTACTGCCAGACGGCCTCGCCATGCCCGAGCGGCTCACGGGGCGCGAGGTCCTGACGTACCTGGGGCTGCTGCGCGGGATGGCGAAAGAGGTCGTGGCGCAGCGGGCCGACGAGCTGCTGGCCGTGCTGGAGCTGGACGGCGCCGAGCGGACGCTCGTCATCGAGTACTCCACCGGCATGCGCAAGAAGATCGGGCTCGCCACCGCGCTGCTGCACGCGCCGCGGCTGCTGGTGCTCGACGAGCCGTTCGAGGCGGTCGACCCCGTGTCGGCGGCGACGATCAAGACGATCCTGCGCGGGTTCGTCGACGGCGGTGGGTCGATCGTGCTGTCCAGTCACGTCATGGCGCTCGTCGAGCAGCTGTGCGACCACGTCGGCGTGGTCGACCAGGGCCGGGTGAAGGCCGCGGGGCCGCTGGACGCGGTGCGGGGCGCGCGGTCGCTGGAAGAGACGTTCGTCGAGCTGGTCGGCGGGGACCGGAACACCGCGAAGGGGGAGCTGTCGTGGCTGTCGCGTTGACAATGGCGCAGATGAAGCTCGCGGTGATGCGCCACGCCTACCGCGGGCAGCGGGCCCAGACCGCCGGCACCGGCGCCGCCATCGGGGTGGTGCTGGCGGCCGGGACCGCGTACCTCGGGTACCTGAACCCCGACTGGCTGGCCGCCGGGCTCGCCGTGTGGATGCTCGGCTGGATGCTCGGCCCGGTGTTCATGGGCGGTGGCGATGAGACGCTGCGGCCGGAGTACTTCGCGCTGCTCGGACTCTCGCCCCGCAAGCTCGCGACCGGGCTGCTGGCCGCCTCGTTCGTGGGTGTCGCCCCGCTCGTCAGCCTCGGGGCGCTGGCCGGGCTCCTGGTGGCCGGGGTCCGGCTCGGCGTGGTCAATGCGCTTGTGGCAGTACCGGCGATGGCTCTGCAGCTTGGTGTTTTCGTGCTGCTGTCGAAGATCGCCGTTGCGGTCGTCGGGGTCGCGCTGCGGTCGCGGGCCGGGGCCGTCGCGGCGGGGGTCGTCAACGGCGTGATCCTGTCGTCGCTCGGCCAGATCTGGGTCTTCATGGTCGCGTTCGGCGTGACCGGGACGCCGGCCGCCGTGTGGTGGGCGCCGTCGGCCTGGGGCCTGCGCGCGGTGCGCGGTGAGTGGACGTTTCTGCTTGCTCTGGCGGCTCTGGTACTCGTCCTGCTCGCACTGTGGGCCCTGCTGCTCGGTCGCCGGGCCGGGCGGCCGCGGGTCTCCGGACGCGGACGGCGCCCGATCACCGCCGGCACCGCCGCCGGCGCGGTCGTCGCCAAGGAGCTGCGCACCTGGTCGCGGGACCTGGTGCGCAATCACCAGCTGGCGTTCGCGCTCGCCTACGGCGTGTGGTTCGCGGCCAGCCCGCTCATCCTCGGCTGGAACGGGATGCTGCCCTACGCCGGGCCGATCTTCATCGTCATGGCCGCCGGCATGGCATCGAACCTGTACGGGACCGACGGCACAGCGCTGTGGCTCACCGTGATGACGCCGGGCGCGACGGACGTGCGCGGCCGCCAGCTGGCCTGGGTCACCACGCAGGGCGCCATCGCGATCGTCATCACCGTGGTCTGCACCTCGATCACCGGTGGCCCGTGGCCGCTGGTCCTGGCCCTGCTCGCCGCGCTGCTCGGCGGGGCGGCCGGCCTGGTGCCGCTCGTCTCCGTGTACGCCCTCGTCCCCGGCACCGACCCCCACCGCCGCTCCGGCAACCCGCTGCGCACCAGCGAGGACGAGGGTGGGCTCACCGGCCTGGCGTACCTGATGCTGGCGCTGGTCCTGGTCACCGGCGCTCCGGCGGGTATCGTCGCGTACTGGCTCGGCTGGCCCGGTGTCGTCGTCGGCCTGGCCACCGGCGCGCTGTGCTACTGGTACTTCGGCCGGCTCGCGGCGCGCCGTCTCACCTCGCACGGCGACGAACTGCTCGACACCATGCGGACCGGGCGCAAGACGGGTAGGAAGGTCGAGTTCGCTCACCTGTCGAAGGCGCGCAAGAACGTCGCCGGCCTCGGGTTCGGCCTCGGCGCCATCCCGCTCTTCCCGCAGGGTGTCGTCGCGCTGCTCTTCCTGGCCGACGGGAAGGCTGACGCGTCGTGGTTCCTGGCCACGTATCTGCCCGCGCCGTGGAACTATGCGGTGGCGATCGGCTTCGTCCTGCTCGGCCTGACCATGTACGGATCGGCCCTGTGGGCGGTACGCAAGCGGCCAGAAGCTGACCGCATTACGGCCTAACGTTCTTCCTGTCAGCACCGCCTGCTTCTTGATTGGAATGATCACGATGACCGCTCAGACCCTCACCGGCGAGCGCGCCGACCTGCTCGAGACGCTCGGCACGGCCCGCCACTTCCTCCGGCACACCGTGCAGGGCCTCACCGACGAGCAGGCCCGGCTGCGGTCGACGGCGAGCGAGCTGACCCTCGGCGGCCTGATCAAGCACGTCGGCGAGATCGAGCTGGGCTGGGCCCGCTTCGTGACCGAGGGCCCGGCCGCCGTGGCGCCCCCGACCGAGCAGGCCGGCTGGGAGAAGTGGACGAACGACTTCAAGATGCTGCCGGGCGAGACGCTCGAGGCAATCCTGCAGCGGTACTCCGAGATCGCCGCCGCCACCGACGAGCTGGTCCGCACCGTCGACCTCGACGACTCCCAGGAGCTCCCCCCGGCCCCCTGGTTCCAGCCCGGCGCCCGCCGCTCGGCCCGCCGCGTCTTCATGCACATCGCCGCGGAGACCGCCCAGCACGCCGGCCACGCCGACATCATCCGCGAGTCGATCGACGGCCAGAAGACCATGGGCTGACGCTCGCCGGCTCTGCTCAGGGCACCCACACGACGGTGTGGGTGCCCTTCGCTGTCGGCCACTGCCCGCCGGCGTGCGGGTGCCCCGACTGCTTGCCGTTGCGCAAAGCTGTGTTGCCGCGATAGCACAACGTGCGAAACGAGTGCTGGCGTTCGCAATTGCAGACTGCAATGATGGGATTACACAATGGCACCGGGCTCCGTTGAGGAGGGCGTCATGGATCGCGACGTGACGCGGCACGACGAGATCAATCCCCAGTTCGCCCGGGACAGCGTCGTCCCGAAGCGAGACCCGAACCGCCTCGAGCGAGCGGCCGAGCTCCCCATCCGCCGCCACCGCCGCCGCGAGTACCCCCAGCCGGACGAGGCCTGAGCGACAGGCGTTCGCGGTGGCTGCCGCGGACGCCGTCGCATCCCGGAATGCGTCAGCAGTTCGGCCGGTGATGAGATCGGCCGCGCTCCGATAGCGTGTTGCCGCTTCACCAGGTCTGGGAGGGCGAGTGGCGCGTCGGCGGGGCATCATTGCGCAGATTCAGCGGGCGAACGCGCAGCAGGTTCGGGCGCACCAGCGCGCACAACTGGCCCATGTCAAGCAGCAGCAGGCCATGCACCGGGCGGCCGAGCAGGCGATGAAGGCGGCCGAGCGGGCCGCGGTAGCCGACGAGCGGGAACGCAAACGCCTCTACCTCGAAGCCCGGGCGGCCGAGGTCGCCGCCGACAACGCCGACCTGCAGGCGCAGATTGCGGAGCTCGACGGCGTTCTGCAGGCGACACTGGCCGTGGATGACCACGTGGATCTCGTCCGGCTCAAGCAGCCGTTCCGGTTTCCGCCGTTCGACCCGGGGCCGCTCGGAGTGCCGCTGCCGCCGCCGGACTGGTCGCGGTTCGAGCCGCCGGCCCCAGCCGGGCTCAGCAAGATGTTCGGCCGGGCGAAGCACGACCAGCAGCTGGCGGCGGCCCGGTCCCAGTTCCAGCTCGCACAGGCGCAGCACGCCGCCGCGGAGGCCGATCGGCAGCGTCGGTTGGCCGCCGCCCACGGGGCGTACCAGCAGCAGCGG
The DNA here is from genome assembly GCF_019904175.1 of Dactylosporangium vinaceum. Lineage (GTDB taxonomy): Bacteria > Actinomycetota > Actinomycetes > Mycobacteriales > Micromonosporaceae > Dactylosporangium > Dactylosporangium vinaceum. Next base: position 449,654 of record NZ_CP061913.1, read on the forward strand.
CAGCAGCGAGAGGTGGAGGTCGCGGCCCAGAACGCGGAGATCGACCGGTTCGCGGCGGCATTCAAGGCCGGTGAGCCGGAAGCGGTAGTCGACTACTTCGGCATGGTGCTGGCGAACTCGGTCTACCCGGACGACTTCCCGCAGAACTACCGGCTGGCCTACGTGCCGGAGTCCTGCCAGCTCGTGGTCGAGTACGAGCTGCCACCGCTGGAGGTCATCCCGGCCGTTCGGGAGTACCGGTACGTCAAGACCCGCGACGAGGTGACGTCGTCCGCCCGCCCGGCGAAGGAGATCAAGGAGCGGTACACTTCAGTGGTCACCCAGGTGACGCTGCGGACCCTTCACGAGCTGTTCGAGGCCGACCGCGCCGGCCTCGTCGAGACGATCGCGTTCAACGGCGTCGTCGACACCACCGATCCCCGCACCGGCCAGAGCATCCTGCCCTGCCTGATCACCGTACGCACGACCGGCGAGCAGTTCCGCGTCCTCAACCTGGCCAAGGTCGACCCCGCCGCCTGCCTGCAGCACCTGAGCGCCGCCGTGTCGAAGCGGCCCGAGGCACTCGCGCCGGTGCGGCCGGTCCTCGAGTTCGACATGGTCGACAAGCGCTTCGTCGACGAGGTCGACGTGCTGGCCGATCTGGACGAGCGCCCGAACCTGCTGAAGCTCACCCCCACCGAGTTCGAGTCGCTGATCCAGAACCTGTTCACCCGGATGGGCCTGGACACCAAGCAGACCCGCCCGTCCCGTGACGGCGGCGTCGACTGCGTGGCGTTCGACCACCGCCCGATCTTCGGCGGCAAGGTCGTCATTCAGGCGAAGAGGTACCGCCACACCGTCGACGTCTCCGCGGTGCGGGACCTGTTCGGCACGCTGCAGAACGAGGGCGCATCAAAAGGCATCCTGGTCACCACGAGCGGCTACGGGCCGGCGTCCTACGAGTTCGCCTCGGGCAAGCCGATCGAGCTCATCGACGGCTCCAACCTGCTGTACCTGCTGGCCGAACACGCCGACCTCCGGGCCCGCATCGACCCGGCCGAGCTCGACTGACAGCCGAAATTGGGCGGCGGCTTCCGGCCCGGGCGGCTAGGTTGCCGGGGTGGGCAGAGTCATTTCCATCAATCTGGCCGTCCCGGAGCCGAACCCGGCCAAGGACGTCGGCACCACCGGCATCAACAAGCAGCCGGTCGACCGGCTGGTCGAGGTGCGCGCCCCCGGCCCGAAGACAGTCGGGCTGCAAAGCGGACTCATCGGCGACCAGATCTTCGACACCGTGAACCACGGCGGTGACGACCAGGCCGTGTACGCGTACGCCCGCGAGGACTACGACTGGTGGCAGGCCCGCCTGAGCCGCCGCCTCGCCAACGGGCTCTTCGGCGAGAACCTGACCACCGAGGACGTGGACGTCAACGGTGCGGTCATCGGTGAGCGCTGGCGGGTTGGGCCGAAGCTGGTGCTGCAGCCGACGTTCGGGCGGATTCCGTGTGCGACGTTCCAGTACAAGATGGGCGAGCCGCGCTGGCTGAAGACCTTCACCCGGGCCAACCGCACCGGCGCCTACCTGCGCGTCCTGGAGCCGGGCGCGATCTGGTCCGGCGACCCGATCACGGTGGAGGACCGCCCGGCGCACGGGGTGACCATCGCGCGGGCGTTCGCGGCGTACATGACCGCCACCGACCGGATACCGGAGCTGCTCGCCATCGACGGCCTGCCCGACAGCCTGCGCAAGGTCCTCGAGGAGCGCCTGCCCAAGCGGCGGTAGCGGATTCAGCAGGGGCGGGTGGCGGTGTTGGTCGGGGTGGCGGCCGTGCGACCGTCGGCTGCGGTGGCGCGGATCTGCCACATGGCCTGGGAGATCTGCAGGCCGCGGACCTCGGCGGCGGCCAGGGAGCCGCTGACCACCAGGGGCTGGCTGTGGCTCGAGCCGGCGGGGTCGGTCCAGGTGACGGTGGCCGAGGAGAGCTCGGTGTCGGCGGTGGCGCTGACCAGCAGGGTCCAGGCGGCGCCGTCGCAGCGGGTGGTGGCGAAGGGGGCCAGGGTGAACGGCTCCGCCAGGACGGCGGCGCCCGGCGGTGGGGCTTGTGACGTCGCCGGTGCCGCGGGGCCGGGAGTTGCCGGCGGCGCCGCCGGAGGTGCTGCGGATGGCGGTGGGCTCGGGCGGGTGGCGGGGGTGGAGGCCGGCGGCTGCGTGGGTGATGGCGGCGCGGCGGATGTGGGGGTTGTTGCGGCGGTCGGCGGCGTGGCGAGCGCTGTGTCAAGGGGGACGGCCGGGGGGTGGGGCGCGGAGTCGGCGGTGTCGTGGGATCGGGGGCCGGCCGGTGTGAGGGCCCAGATCGCGACCCCGACCATGAGCAGGAGCGCCAGGGCGGCGGCGGACAGGGCGAGGGCTTTGCGCCTTCGTCGCCCGGCGGTCTCCGCGGCCGAGGGTCCGAAGTCGCCGGCTCTGTAGACAGTTCCCGAGGCGGTCGGAGAGTCGTCGTCCCCGGTGTCGGTGGTTGCGTGCGAGACGAATGTCGGCGGCGGGGTCTCGTCGACGGGGAGGAAGACGGGGGCGTAGCCGGCCAGGAGGGCGGCCGGGTTGCAGTGCTCCCGGCGTTGCTCGGTGCACTTCGCGCAGGTGTCGACGTGCCTGGCTACCCGCTTGCGCATGGTGGGGGTCAGGCGGCCCTCCCAGCCCTCGATCAGGGTGGCCAGCTCGGGGCAGCCGGTCGAGCCGCCCCGGGCCACCAGCAGCGCGCCCAGGGCCCGTTCCAACTGGCTGCGGGCCCGGGACAGGCGGGCGTGGGCGTTCTTGGGGTTCAGGCCCAGCACCTCGCCGACCATCGGGGCCGAGAGGTCGTGCTGGATCGCCAGGTAGACGACCTCGCGGTCGCCGGGGCTCAGGGTGTCCGCCGCTGCGTGGACAAGCGCGCGGATCTGCGCGGCGTTCACCGGAGTGGCCGGGTCGTCGTCGGCCGCGGCCGGCTCCTCGATGGACTCCAGCGGAACGTCGCGGGTGCGCAGCTTGGACTGGCGGCGGCATTCGTTGCGCACTATCGCATACAGCCAGGGGCGTAGCTGGTCGGGCGCGCGCAGCTGGGCGATGTGTTCGGCGGCGGCCAGGAAAGCGTCGTGCAGCACGTCCGCGGCCGTCTGGTCGTCACGAAGCAGGGTGCGGGCGTACGTGAGCAGGCGGGCGGCGTAGCGACGGTACACGGCGGCCCAGGCCTCGGGGCGGCCGTCGCGCATGGCGGCTACCAGCGTTGCGTCATCGGCGTCCTCGTCAAGCAACGAAAAATCCCCCACCGAAAACTGTTGGCTCTGCCGGGCGGCCGCACTCCTACGGATGTCGCACACCACAGCAACCCGACGACAACCGAAGGAGACGTCATGAGGATTGCGAATTCCGTCCGCCGGGCGATCGCGTCCACCCTCGCGAGTGCACTGTTCGCGGGGCTCAGCTGCGCGATCGGGGTGCCGGCGGGAGCGGCCGATCCGCCTTCGGCGCAGCTTTCGTTCGAAGTGGACACGGGACTGCGCCCGGATGTGCGGGCGGTCGAACCGGTCGGGCGCTCTGGCAGTACCCGTGAAATCGGGGTTGTGCAGAGTCTTGACTCGGGGCCGGCCGAGCTCGTGCTCGACGAGGTGATGGTGCACACCGCCGATCAGGCCGGGCTCGACGCGTTCGTGTCGCGGTGGGGCGGGGAGGTGCTCGATTCGTACGCAGACGGACAGGACCACCTCGTGCGGGTGAACGTGGCCGCGGCGGACCCGGCCGCGCTGCCCGCCGACCTGCTCGCGGCCGAGCCGCGGCAGCGAGGGGTCTACCGGGCGAGCGACGAGCGGGTGTTGCGGCTGCTCGCGCTGGCGGCGAAGGAGTGGAAGGCCGGGAACGAGGTGGTGGTCAACTGGCTCGTCGAGCCGACCTCCATCGCGCAGGGCAAGGCGTTCGAGGCGCCGGACATCGCGGCGAACGTGTTCGACTGGGCGTACCTGCGGGCGGGCGGTGACCTGGACACCGGCGTGGCGCCCGCGTGGCAGCTGCTGCAGAGCAAGGGCAAGCTGCAACCCACGCTCAAGTACATGGTCGTCGACGGCGGTTTCCAGCCGAACAACGACTTCCCGGACGAGTACTCGATTCACAAGGGCGCCTGGGGTGACAGCAATCCCAAGGACTGCACCAATGGCGCCAGCTGCCCGTGGCACGGCACCGAGGTGTCGATGACCGGGGTGGGGCGGGTCGACAACGGGTACGGCGTCGCCGGAACGGGCGGGCCGGTCGTCAAGAAGCTCGTCGCGGTCGGCAACGGGCTCGACTACTGGAGCGTCATGCGCCGCACCGAGAAGGCGGCCGAGGACGAGCACCCGGACGTGGTGAACATGAGCTTCACCCGCGATGTGCACATCGGCGCCGGATACGCGCGCACGTGGACGGACCGGCGCATGCAGCACGTCGCCGCCACCGGCGCGTTCATCGTCGCCGCGGCCGGCAACAACGGGACGAGCGTCGACACGGACACGCTGTGGGTGCCGTGCGAAAGCAAGCACGTGATGTGCGTCGGTGGCATGAACAACAACGCCACCCGCGCCGCCGGCTCCAATTTCGGACAGGTCGACAACCAGACGTCGGTGGAGATCTACGGGCCGATGTGCGTGCGGGCGCTCGCCGACGCGGGGCACCCGCTGGCGACGGCGACCACCAACCGGTGCGGCACCAGCCTGGCGTCACCGTTCGTCGGCGGCGTGGCCGCGCTCGTCAAGGCCGCGAACCCGGCCCTGAGCGCGCCCGAGATCCGGCAGATCCTCAACGACACCGCACACGTCGGCGGGCTCGGCGCGGACGTCACCGGCAGCCAGCGGCGGGTCGATGCCCTCGCCGCGGTGGGCAAGGCGCTCAACGTGCCGATCGCCGCGCCGAAGGTGGTCATCGAGAAGCCCGCGCCGAACTCGAAGGCCAGCAACGGGGCGACAGTCGACCTGTGGGGCACCGCCATCGACTTCAAGGGCGCCTCCGTGCCGATCACTTGGACAAGCGACAAAGCCGGTCTCCTGGGTACCGCATCCAAAATGGTCGCAGGGCCGCTCGCGACCGGCACGCACGTCATCATCGCGAGCGCGACGGACAGCACCGGTCGCACGGGCACGGCCAAGGTGACTGTCACCGTCACCGACGCTCCGCCCACGGTGAAGATCTCGTCGCCGCCGGCCGGCATCGAGGTCGTCGAGGGCGAGGCGGTGAACCTGGCCGGCGTCACGTTCGACCCGGACACGTTCCAGCCGGTGCCCGACAGTCAGGCCAAGTGGGAGGTGCGGCGCAACAACGTGCTCGTCTTCACCGCGGCCGGGCACAAAGCGACACTGCCCGCGAACAAGGTGCAGCCCGGCGCGTACAGCGTGAAGTTCACCGCCGGACCGACAGCGGCAACCCGTACGTTCACCGTCGTCGCCCTGCCGCCCGGCGCGGGCAAGCCGACCGCGACGATCACGACCCCGGACAAGGACCTGTGGGTGCAGTCCCTCGGTGGCGCGCCGTTGGCGTTCGACCTGGCCGGAAAGGGCACCGACCCCCAGGACGGCGCGCTGGCGGGGGAGCGGTTCCGGTGGACCGCCTACTCGCCGGGCGGCGTCAAGAAGGTGCTCTGCGAGGGCAGCGCGATGCCGTCGCAGCACGGCGGCATCGTGCAGCCGCACAACTGCGCCACGACCACCGCGGAGCTGGGCGTCCTCTTCGACGAGGGGCTCGACGTGACGGCGTGGACAGTCCGGCTCGAGGTGTTCGACAAGGGCGGACTCGTCGGGACGGACACGGTGACCATCTCGGTGGCGTTCGCGGTGCTCTGAACCACGGCAACGCCCCGGACATCACGTGATGTCCGGGGCGTTCGCGCCTGTCGACCGGTCGGTCCCTGCCCGGGTCAGACGGCGGGGGCCTCGGGCATGATCGGGGCGATCGGGGCCGGGGTGGGCTCGGCCGGCATGAGGATCCACAGGATCGGGTAGATCAGGATCTGGGTGCCGGGGATGGCCAGCAGGATCAGGACGAACAGCAGCCGGGCCGGCCACGGGTCGATGCCGAACCGCTTCCCGAGTCCGGCGACGACACCGCCCAACAGCCGGCCGTGCGTCGGACGAACCAGACCGTGCTGACGCATCGTGCCGTAGACGGTTTCCATGTCGCGCTCCCTTTCGAGGTGCCTCATCTGATGCACCAAGCATGGCCGCGACAAGGGTCTGCGGGCATCAGGGACCGACCCCGGCCGGCCCCTGGCCCGCGTACCCTGAGTCGCCTACGGGAGCAGTGACCGGGGTTACGCGACGGCCGCGGCAAACATCGCGAACAGGTCGCCCGACAGCGGTGTTTCTAGCTGCCACGTGACGGCCATTGGGCGGTCGCCTTCGTGGGTAACGTATGTGGCGGGGCCGAGGAACCAGAAGGCTCGTTCGTCGACGCTGGGTCGCGCAAAGAGCAGGATCGTTCGCCCCATCGCCGCGTGAGTGCGGTAGCGGCGGCCGGTCGGGCTATCGCTGGCGGTTGTCGACTGACTCTCCCAGTGGATCAATTCCCGATTGATTGCATAGTCGCGGTAGCGGGTCGTCGGGGAGAAGCCGCCGCTGGTCTTATCGAGCGTGAAGGCAAGCAGGTCGACGCCGGCCGACTTGGCGTCATATACACCTTCGCGCCACTGCGGCGTCTTGGCGTTTACACCCTCGCCGACCGCTGCGAGGATCTCGATGCGGGTGTACTGGCTGTGGACCTGCAATGGGATGTCCGGAAGCGCCTGATGTTGCATGTGCCGAGGCTCGTCGCCGAGCACCTCAAGCAGCTCGCGAAGCTCGGCCCGGACCTGCGGATGCTCCCACATGAGCTCGACCGCCGACTGCAGTGAGGCATCCTTCGCAATGACCTGATCGCCGAGGTTGGCAACGAGCATGCGGGCCAGTCGCTGTTCGACGGTGTTCAACTGCCCGACGTCCGGCCGATTCACCCGATCCAGCAGCGCGCGGTACGCCTCTACCCGCTGCCGGTCGTCGACGTGCTGCATGCGCGCAATGCCGCGGCGCAGCGCCCGCTCGTGCGGCCCGGCGGCGGCAACGGGCAGGCCGGCCTCCTCCCGCAGGGCCGACCAGCCCCGATCGCCGCTGGTGTAGACATCGGCGAGCTCCAGGCCGGTCTCGTGGAGATAGGTGGCCAGTGACACTTCGGGCCGAGTCTGGGCGAGGGAGCGCAGCTCGGCGACCTTGGCCGGCCACCGGCTCGGGATGGCCTCACGGACACTGCGCAGCACGATGTCGCGAGCGACGCGGTCGAGCTCCATGTGACAGCCCGCCGGCAAGAACGGGAAGCCTTCCTCGACCGCCCGCTCCAGGTCTCGGCGGCTGCCACCGAGGAGCGCGCGGTACCGCAGATCGAAGCGGAACTCCTGGCGGTGCAGGCCGACGAAGTCGAGTACCGTGCAAACGCTCTTGTCTTTGGCCGTGCGCAGGCCGCGGCCGAGCTGTTGAAGGAATAGCGTGGCGCTTTCGGTCGGCCGCAGCATGAGCAGCGTGTCGACCTTCGGCACGTCGAGGCCTTCGTTGAACAGCTCGACCGAGAAGATGACCTGTAGATCGCCGTCCTTGAGCCGGCGGATCGCCGCGTCGCGCTCGACCTGTGGCGTATCACCCCACAGCGCGATCGCGTTAATGCCGAGCGCTCGGAACTGCTCGGCCATATAGCGGGCATGTGCGACTGTGACGCAGAACCCGAGGCAGCGCATGGCGGCGACGTTTGTGACGTGTTGCTGAAGCTGCTGGAAGACGAAGCGCACCCACGACTCGTTGCCGATGTAGACCTCGGCCAACGCTTCCTCGTCGTAACCTTTTCCGCGTTGCCACGGCACCTTGCTCAGGTCGGTGCCGTCGTGGATGCCGTAGTAGGCGAAGGGCGCCAGCCGGTGCTGCTCGATCGCGTCCCAGAGGCGCAGCTCAGCGGCGATACGGTCGCCGAACCAGTGCAACAGTTCCCGGCCGTCGGCGCGCTCGGGGGTCGCGGTGAGCCCGAGGAGCTCTCGCGGTGTGAGTGTTTCGACGAGCATGCGATAGGAGGGTGCCGCGGCATGGTGAAACTCGTCGATGATAACGACGTCGAAGTGGTCCGGGTCCAAGTGCGGTAAACCGTTGACGCTCAAGCTCTGTACCGAGGCGAAGACGTGGTCGAACCGCGATGGCCGCTCGCCGCCGACCCACATCTCGCCGAAGGCATGATCGCGCAGCGCGTGACGGAACGTCGCTCGGCTCTGGTCCAGGATCTGCTTTTGATGCGCGACGAAGAGCAGGCGGGAACGGTGCAGCCGTTCGCGCAGGCGTCCGTAGTCGACAGCCGCCATGACGGTCTTGCCCGTACCCGTCGCCGACACCAACAGGTTGCGATGATGGCCGCGCTGCCGCGAAAGCTCGATGAGCTCGAGCATGCGCTCCTGGAACGGCTCAAGTCGAATCTCGATCGGACTGAGCACGGCGGCTACGCGCTCCTCGGGCCGCTGCATCCGCTCGAGGGCCTCGTCGAATTCGGCCTTCACATACGGAACGAAGTCGACGCTCTCCCAGTAACTCTCGAAGACCGCCTCGATCTTGCGCAGCACGTCAGGATTGCGAGCACCGGAGACTCGGACGTTCCACTCCATGCCGGCGACCTGGGCCGAGTGCGTGAGGTTCGATGAGCCCACATACGCCGTGCTGAACGCCGATCGGCGGTGGAAGAGCCAGGCTTTCGCGTGCAGGCGTGTAGTGGAAAGGTCATACGACACGCGGACGTCGGCGCCGAGCTCGGTTAGCAGTTCGAGCGCCCGGCCCTCGGTCGAGCCGGTGTACGTCGTCGTGAGCACTCGCAGTTTCCCGCCGCGAGCGCAGTACTGGCGCAGCGCCCCGAGAATCGGATTCAGTCCGGTGACGCGGATGAAGGCCATCACCAGATCGATTCGGTCGGCGGACTCAATCTCGGTAAGAATCTGGTGCCCCACCCGAGGCTCGCCGGGCGAGTTCGTCAACAGCGTCGTATCCAGCAGCGGGATACGTGGAAGTCCGGCGTGGCGGACTGTGCCGTCGGGCCGGTACTCGCCGATGTGATTGAGCATTTCGCCCGGAGCCAGTGGCCATTCCAGGGTGGATTCGCTGTTCGGCAGTCGGGCATCGAGGGACTCGAGCAGGCGCTGCGCCACCTCGACGCCTACCGCGACCCGCTCGGTCTCCGGGACCGCGTCGAGGGCCCGCTGGATCTGGCGGGCCAGCAGCAGGGCGATGCGGTCGGCGGCGTCGGCCGACCGCATCGCGTTGCGCTTTACAAGGTCCGGGTCAATGCGCGCAAGTCGGGCCTCGAGTGCCTTCGTGACGACCGTCTCGTAGAGCCCTGCTGCTAACTCGTCATGCACTAACCCAGTCTGCCTCACCCATGGTGCTGGTGAGCGGATCGTCGACCGCTAGAACTGCGAGTTGACGCTGATGAGGAAGCCGGTATCGATCGGGGCGCCGGCGTTGGTGAAGCAGTTGACGTCGCGGACGACGGTGTCGGGTGGGAAGTGGAACCAGGGGGTGTTCAGGCCGCAGAAGTCCGACGTCGGGCCGGCTGCGGTCACCTGGACGGTGTCGGGGGTGATGGCCAGGTTGGGGAACTTCAGCAGGGACAGGCCGACGCCCGCGGAGGCGATCGAGTTGACGCCGCCTGTCGAGTTGAAGTTCGTCGAGGCGGGGCCCAGGGGCGGGCGGTTCCAGAGGTAGCCGAAGTACTTCGGCGGGATCGCGGCGCCGTACAGGGAGCGCTGGTACTGGTACGTCAGCGTGAACCGGGTGTTCACCGGTGCGCCGGCGGCGTCGAAGCAGCCCACCAGGACCGTCTGGCCGGACGGGTTCGAGGCCCACTTGAAGACCTTGCAGCGGGCCGCTGTCGCCGAGACCGCCGTCGCCTGCAGGCTGCCGTCGGTCGGGCCGGGGGTACCGAGGGCCGGGAACTTGACTGTCCACTGGCCTACCGGGCCGGGGACGACCGAGTTGGCGCCGCCCGCCGAGTTGAACGAGTCGACCAGCGCGCCGGTCGCCTGGGAGTCGACGTAGCCGAAGCGGCCGGGGACGGCGGCGATGGGTGGGGAGCTGCGCTCGAAGAACGCGGTGAACGGGGTGAAGTCGGGGGCGCCGCCGGCCTTGTAGCAGTCGACGTACACGACCTCGTCGGCCCCGGCCGGGCCCCAGGAGTTGGCCTGGCACCAGTGCGGGACGGTGTTGACGGCGGTCGTGTGGACGACGCCGCGCGGGGCGGCGGCGCCCGGGAAGACGATGCGGTAGCGGCCGGGCGGGCCGGTGACGACGGTGGTCGCGGCGGGGGTCGTGCCGGTGGCGACGGTGGCGGAGCCGTTCCAGAGCACGAATGCGAAGCTGTCCGGCAGGGCCGCGCTGGCGGGCGCGGTCCAGGCCGTGGCGCCGGCGGTGAGCGCCATCAGGAGTGCGGCCCCTCGGGCCAACAGTCTCTTCATGACCAGAGATAGAAGCATGTAAATCTATCCCTCTGTGTCGGATACGTTACACAGCGCGGTCACGGCGGACAAGGCGACGGTCGCGGCGGCGATGCCGAGCACCCACCCCCACGGCACCGCGATCGGGAGCGGGCCGGTGATGCGCAGCAGCGTGAGCCAGAGCCCGCCGACGGCCAGCAGGGCGCAGAGCCCGGCCAGCACGAGGCCCACCGCGACGGCGACAAGCGTCTCGGCGACGGTCACCAGCAGCACGAACGCGCGCGACGCCCCGAGCCGGCGCAGCGTGCGCCGCTCGGGCGCGCGGTCCGGGGCGGCCATGATCAGGGTGTTGACGAGGCTCAGCGCCGCATAGCCCAAAATGATGGCCAGGACGACGTATAGCCCGGTTTCGCTCGCGCTCGGGCGCGGCGGCGAAGTGCCCGCCGCGGCGGAGGAGGCGCCGGCGGCGGCGGAAGCAGCGCCAGCGCCGGTGGAAGAAATGTCCGCCGAGGTGGAAAAGGCATTTCCCGCACCCACCAGCACATCGGACGGGCTCCCGAGCGGAAGTTCCCCGATCACGCGCAGCGCGGCCGGCGATCCGTCGGCCAGCCACACGTGGGCCGTCGAGCCGACCGGCAGCTCGAGGTCGGGGGTCGCCATCATCGCGTCGTCGGGCACCCAGGCGACGGCGGCGGCCGGGCGGCGGATGAGGGCGCTGCCGCCTTCCAGGGTGTACACGGTCGTGGCCGTGCCCGGGGGCCGGCCCATCGCCGCCTTGGCGGTGCCGGTGAGCGCGGACGCGGTGAGCAGCGAGGTCGCGAGCCCGACGATCATCAGTACCGGGGCCGCGATGGCCGCGGTCCGCCGGGTCGACGCGCCCGCCGCAGTGGACGCGACAAGGCCCACCGCGCCCGGCGCCCGGATCGACATTGTCCGCTCCAGCACCGCCGCGCCGGACGAGAAGAGGCGGACCAGAGCGGGTGCGAGCAGGCCGGCCGCGGCCACGAGGAGCATCACGACGGGCATGTACGTCTTGCGGTTCAGCGCTCCCGCGGGGTCGGCTATGGCGTTCGTCGCCATCAACGCCAACGTGGCAACGAGCGTCCCCACGCCGAGCACCCAGCGCGTGATCGGCATCGTCCGCGACTCGACGACCGTCTCGCGCAGCGCCTCTGCGGGGCGTACCCGGCCGGCCCGCCACGCCGCCGTCAGGGAGCCGAGCAGGGCGACGAGCGCGCCGGAGCCGACGGCGGTCCACAGTGGCCAGTGGGCGTGGCTGAGTACGGAGATCCAGCCGGGCGCCAGCCGCGGCAACGCCAGCGAACCGAGCCAGGGGCCGCCGGCCGCACCGGCCCCCGAGGCCGTGGTGGCGATGAGGAGCGACTCGCAGTACACCAGGCGGCGAATTTGTCCGGAAGTGGCGCCGGTGGCCCGCAGGAGGGCGAACTCGGCCCGGCGCTGCGCCACGGCGAACGCGAACGTCGAGGCGACGACGAACATCGCCACGAAGACGGCGAATCCGAGCGCGATGCCGGCGATCGTCGCGGCGTTGTTGCGGTCGCGGGCGTCGGGCTCGCGGTTGGCGTCGAGGCGGGCCCGGTCCGCGCCGGTGAGCACCAGCGCGCGGTCGCCGACCATGGCCCGCACCTCGGCGGCCGGACGGCGCAGCGCCAGCGCGTCCGCGCGCGGGGAGAGTCCGGCCGCCCGCGCGTCGCTGAAGAAGATCGCCGGCTGCGGCCCATTCGAAACGAGACCCACGATGGTGTACTGCGAGGGCCCGCCGTCGGTCACCACCGGCACCCGGTCGCCGAGCCGCCCGTCCGCGACCGCTATCTCGTCATCGGCCGCTGGCGCCCGGCCCGCGGTCAGCACCTGCCCGGCCAGCCCGAGCGCCGACCAGGGCCGGCCGACGGACGCGCGTCCATGGGCGGCGCGGAACACCCGGTCCACGACCGCGTCCGGCAGCGCGGCGACGACATCGGCCGGCACACCGCGCGGCACGGCGAGCGGCGCGCTCGCGGAGCCACGCGCGGTCGCGACGGTGAGCGTCTGCGGGGCGGCGACGACGACGGGCACGGTGGAGTACCGCTGCGGGGGCCGGCTGGGAGCGGTGACGGTGGTGTCGAGAACCAGGCCGAGCGCGGCCACGAGCGCCGAGCCGAGCGCGAGCGCCACGAACGTGCCCGCAAACGACCGCCACCGCAGCCGCAGCCCGGCCAGCGCGATGGTGATCATGCGAGCCGCCCGTCGACGATGCACAGGACTCGATCGGCGTGCCCGACCGCGGCCCGGTCGCGCGCGGACGCGTCCCAGTTGTGCGCATCCGCGACCCGGTCGCGCCCGGACGCGGCCGGGTAGCGCGCGGACACGGCCCGGATGTGCGCGGACGTGCCCGGGTGGTGCGCGGACACGGCCCGGATGTGCGCGGACGTGCCCGGGTGGTGCACGGACACGGCCGGGTGGCGCGCGGACGCGGCCCGGTTGCGCGCGGGCGCGGCCCGGTTGCGCGTGGATGCGGCCGGGTGGTGCGCGGGCGCGGCCCGGTTGCGCGTGGATGCGGCCGGGTGGTGCGCGGGCGCGGCCCGGTTGCGCGTGGACACGGCCCGGTTGCGCGTGGATGCGGCCCGGTTGCGCGTGGACGCGGCCGGGTTGTGCGCGGGCGCGGCCGGGTTGTGCGCGGGCGCGGCCGGGTCGAGTGGGGTTCGGGCCGGGTCGTGGGTGATCGTGTTCATGCCAGCCGCCCGTCGACCATGTGCAGGACGCGGTCGGCGTGCGCGGCCGCGGTGGGGTCGTGGGTGACCATGATGATCGTCTGGCCGTGCGTGTCGACCAGGTCGCGCAGCAGCCGCAGGACGTCCTGGCCGCTTGCGGAGTCGAGCGCGCCGGTCGGCTCGTCGGCGAAGAGCACGGCGGGCGCGGTCACGAGCGCCCGGGCGATCGCCACCCGCTGCTGCTGGCCGCCGGACAGCTCGTGGGGCCGGTGCCCGCCGCGCTCGGCCAGCCCGACGGCGGCCAGACCCCGCTGCACCGTCGCCGCGTCCGCGCGCCGACCGGCCAGCCGCAGCGGCAGGCCCACGTTCTGCTTTGCGGTGAGCGCAGGCAGCAGGTTGAACCCCTGGAACACGAACCCGATCCGGTCCCGCCGCAGCCGGGTCAGCCGCCGCTCGTTGAGGGCCGTCAGGTCGTGCCCGTCCAGGACGACCCGCCCACTCGTCGGCCGATCCAGCCCGGCCGCACACTGCAGCAGCGTCGACTTCCCCGACCCGGACGGACCCATGATCGCGGTGAACGAGCCCGCGGCGAAGTCGATCGAGACCTCGTCGAGCGCGCGGACGCCGTTGGGGTACCGGCGGATGAGCTTTTGCAATTGCACGACTGGCATGGGGCGACGGTAGGAATCCGGTTACCCGAGGCGGTACCGGACGGATGACTGGGCGGCCCCGTAGGGGCGGGTAGGCTCGGCTGTCGTGTTGTGGGGGCGGGAGGCCGACCAGGCGCTGGTCGCGGGCGTGTTGCGGGTGCTGGCCGGCGGCTCGCGGGCCTCGACCGACGGCGCGCGGGTGCCGTTCACCGGCTCGGACACGTCGCGCGGTAGCGTGCCGCCGGCGAGCGACAGCCCGGGGCCGGCGGCCGGTGGCGTGCGGGTGCCCTTGAGCGGCTCGGACACATCGCGCGGTAGCGTGCCGCCGGCGAGCGACAGCCCGGGGCCGGCGGCCGGTGGCGTGCGGGTGCCCTTGAGCGGCTCGGACACATCGCGCGGTAGCGTGCGGCCGGCGAGCGACAGCTCGGAGCCGGCGGCCGGTGGCGTGCGGGTGCCCTTGAGCGGCTCGGACACGTCGGGCGGCGGCGTGCGGCCGGCGAGCGACAGCTCGGAGCCGGCGGCCGGTGGCGTGCGGGTGCCCTTGAGCGGCTCGGACACGTCGCGCGGTAGCGTGCCGCCGGCGAGCGACAGCCCGGGGCCGGCGGCCGGTGGCGTGCCGGTGCCGTTCAACCGCTCGGGGATGGCGGGCGGTGGCTTGCCTACGTCGCGCGGTGGCGTGGGGCCGTCGGGCGGTGGCGCGCGGGCGGCGGGTGGCGGCGTGCTGGTGCTGCGTGGGGACCCGGGGATCGGCAAGTCGGCGCTGCTGGATCAGGCGGCTGCGGCGGCGTCGGGATCGACCGTGCTGCGGTGTGCGGGGGTGCCGAGCGAGGCTGACATCCCGTACGCGGGTGTGCACCAGCTCCTAGGCTTGCCCCTCGACGGTCCGGCCGTCCTTGCGCGGCTCATCGAGCTCGCCCCCGTGGCGTGTTTCATCGACGACGCGCAGTGGCTGGACGACGCGTCCGCGCGGGCGCTGCGGTACGCGGCCCGCCGCCTCCCTCCCGCGTCGACCGCTCTCCCTCCCGCGCCGGGAGTGCTGCTTTCCGCGCCGAAAGTGGCACCCTCCGTGTCGGCCGCGCCTCCTCCCGCGTCGGCCGCGCCTCCTCCCGTGTCGGCCGCGCCTCCTCCCGCGTCGGCCGCGCCTTCTCCCGTGTCGGACACGCTTCCTTTCGCGTCGAACGTGGTCCACTCGGCGTCGACCACGCTTCCTTCCACACCGACCGTGGTTCCTTCCGCGCCGACCGTGGATCCTTCCGCGCCGGGCGTGGGCCACTCCGCGCCGGGCGTGGGTCACTCTGCGCGGAGCGTGGTTCCTTCCGCGCCGGGCGTGAGTCCCTCCGCGGCGATTGTGATGATCTTTGCGGCGCGCGACGAGTTCGATTCGGCTGATCTGCCGGCTCACCGGCTCGGGCCGCTGCGCGCGGACGCGGCCGAGCGCCTGGTCGCCGACCTGCCCGCGTCCGCGCGGGCGCGGGTGCTCGCCGAGGCGGCCGGCAACCCTCTGGCCCTGCTCGAACTGCCACGCACCTTCCCGGATCACCGCCCGCTGCCGTTGCCGCCGCGCATCCAGGCGGCGTTCGCGGAACGCCTCGACGCGCTCCCGCCACCGACCCGCGCGGCCCTGCACTTCGTCGCCGCGGACCCGGAGGCTGATCTGGCCACACTTTTTGCCTGCGGGTGTACCGCCGAAGCCCTCGCCATCGCCGAAGAGGCCGGCCTGATCGAGGTCGTGGGAGCCCGGGTCGGCTTCACGCATCCACTCCTGCGCGCCGCGGTGTACCGCCGGCCCACCTTCGACCGCCGCCTGGCCGTGCACCGCGCCCTGGCCGCCGCCGTCACCGATCCCGTACGCCGCGCCTGGCACCTCGCCGACGCCGCCACCGGGCCCGACGAGGAGGCCGCGGCCGCGCTGGAGGCCGTGGGTGCCTGGGAGCGGGCCGCCGACCTCAGCGCCGACGCGACCGCGCGTGACGCCCGGCTTGTCGCCGCGGCCTACGCGGCCGACTCCGACGACCGCGCCCGAGCGCTGCTCGACCGGCTCCCGCTCGACCGCGCGCCGGCGCTGAGAGCCCGGCTCACCTTTGCCGCCGGAGACGCCGCCACCGCGCACGACATTCTGGTGACCGCGGCCGCGAAGGCTCCGAAGCCCGAGGCGGGGGAGCTGCTCGTCGCCGCGGCCCGCAACGCCTGGCTGCTCGGGGACGGGCCGCGCCTGGCCGAGATCGCACGGCTCCTGCACGCCCGGGGTCTGCGCGCGGCCGCGGGGCTCGAGGCGGTCCGGGCGGCCGTCGAGGGCGACCCGGTATCGGAGGAGGGCCGGCAGGTCATCGCCAACCTCATCGCGGACCGCGACGGACCACCCGAGGCGCGCCGCACCGCCGAGTTCGTCGCCGGGCTGGTCGGTGCGTTCGAGGGCAGCAGCGACCCGGCGGCCGCGCTCTATCTGGGGCGCTTCGACGATGCATTGGCCTCGGTTGCTTCAGGCCATTCGGCTGCTTCAGGGCCTTCGGCTGCCTTGACTGCGTCGGCTGGTGCGCGCCCTCGGGTTGCCTTGGCCGCTGCGGCTGGTTCGGGCCATTCGACTGGCTCCGGTGCTGCGACTGGCGTGGGTGCTGCAACTGGCTTGGGTGCGCCTGGCTCGGACGGTGCGACTGGCTCGGGCGGTGCGGGTGTCTCCGGCGGTGCGGGTGTCTCGGGCGCGTCAGGTGCTTCGCGCGCCGAGGAGGTCGGCATCCGCGCGTGGCTCGCGGCTGTGCGCGGGGACGACGAGGAGTGTGTCCGCCTCGCTGCGACCGCGGATCGGGTCTGGGCCGAGTGGGCGCTTGCGCTGCTGGACCTGGCGCGCGGACGCGCGGATGCGGCGTCTGACCGGTTCGAGCGCCTGCCGGCCGCCGCTCCGGTGTTCCTGGTGCCCGATCGGGTGGAGGCGGCGGTTCGCGCCGGTCGTCCCGCGGTCGCAGCGGACGCGGCCGCGCGGTTGGAGGCGTGGCCCTGGCCGTCGAATTGGGCAACGGCGGCCCAGCATCGGTGCCGGGCCGTGCTCGGGGTCGCGGCGTCAGTGGATACCGACCTGCCGTGGGAGGCCGCGCGGACGCACCTCGTGCTGGGCGAGCGGCTGCGCCGAGAGCGCCGCAAGACCGAGGCCCGCGGCCATCTGCGCGCGGCGGCCGAGCTGTTCGACCGCCTCGGTGCCGCGCCGTGGGCCGAACGCGCCCGCGCGGAGCTGCGAGCCGCCGGTGAGGCCGTGGCCGAGGCGCGCGCGGGGCGGAACACGTTGTCCCCGCAGGAGCTGCAGATCGTCCGGCTGGCCGCGGCCGGGCGCACCAACCGCGAGATCGCCGCGATGCTGTTCATCAGCCCGAAGACGGTGAGCTACCACCTGTACCGCGCCTTCCCGAAACTGGGCGTCACGAGCCGCACGCAACTGGCCCGACTGACGCTCTGAACGGCGCCGTGAATACCGCGACCGACCCTCAACCGGCGCGACCGCGCGTTGCCGTAGCCAAACCCAGCATCGCCCCACCGGCCGCCACCTGTGCTGAGCGTTGCGGAATCCAGGCGTCACGCGGCGGACGCACTTCGCCCCGCTAAGGCTGTGAGCGATGCCGCGATCCGCGCGACCGCGCGTTGGTGAAGCGCAGCGTCACGCGTCGGACGCGGGGGAGTCGACAAACGCTGTGAGCGGCGTCGTCGGCACGGCGATCCAGCCCTCAATGCGCGCGACCGCGCGCTGGTCCGGGTCCGGCGTAGTGGCCAGGCCGAGCGCGGCCGCGCGGGCCGTGAGCGCGGCGATCACCGCGTCGAACGCGTCGTGGCTGGCCCGCATCAGCGGCGCGTGCGGCCCGAGGTCCAGCCAGGAGGGCAGCGCTTCGACAGGCATCTCGGCCTTTCCCTTGTACCCCCTGTGCGGCAACCCCCACCGCAGCAGCGACGCGGACGGGTAAGCCTCGACGATGCGCCCGGCGCCCGAGCGGTCCACGTCCACACCTGAAGCGGCAAGCATCGCCAGGATCGCCGCGCACCGCATCGCCGCGTGGGCCAGGCGGTCGGCGGAGACGCTCAGCGGAATCAGGCCGGGGAACAGGGCGCGCACCGCCTCGTCGGTCGTGCGGTACACCATCGTGCGCCGCCAGGCTGAGCCGGCGCCGGTCTGTGGCAGTTCGTGCAGGTGGCCGTCGCGGTGCGCGATGAGCATGCGGGTGAACGGTTCCGGCCAGCCGAGCGCGCAGTCGATGCCGGCCTTGTCGCACTCGGCCACCGCGGCCACGATCCGTTCGTCGCTGACGCCGAGCTCGAGGGTGCGCAGCTCGGCCCCGCGGGGCGACCAGGCGATCGCGGCCAGTGCGGTCCGCTCGTCGGCGGCCGCGAGGTCCACGCCCACCGTCAGCACAGTCTGTAATTTACAGCGACATTTGCCGATGTTACGTCACAACACGAGGCGTGTTTGCAGGGTTGTTGCAGGTGGTTGACGCTGATTTCGCGGCGCATCTACGGTCCCTGACCAGGAAAGCGCTTTCCACATGATGGAGGAGCAGATGCAGTCCAGTCCCACGCGGCGGCGGGTGCGAATCGCGCTGGCGGCCGCGTCCGGTGTCGTCGCGGTGGCGGGGGTGACGCTCGTCGCCACGACCTCGGCGTCGGCCGCCACCGTCGACACGAGCGCCACGTACGTCTTCGTCAACCGCAACAGCGGCAAGGCCATCGACGTGTACAACTGGGCGACGAACGACGGCGCCCCGGTCGACCAGTGGTCGCGCAACGACCTCGCGGTGCAGCAGTGGAAGTTCGTCGACGCCGGCTCCGGGTACTACAAGATCAAGTCGGTGATGAGCGGGAAGGTCCTCGACCTGCCCAACTCGACCGACGGTCTCCAGCTCGTCCAGAACGCCGACAGTGGCTCGACGACGCAGCACTTCCGGCTCCAGGACTCGTCGGGCGGGTACGTCCGCTTCGTCAACCGCCACAGCAACAAGGTCATCGAGACCTGGCAGTGGTCGACCGCCGACGGGGCGATGCTCGACGGATACCAGAACCTCGACGGCGCCAACCAGCAGTGGCAGCTCGTGAAGCTCGGCTCCGGCGGCGGGGGCACCACCCCGACCGCGGGCGGCGGCTCCACCCCGACCGGCGCGTGGCCGACCGCCACCGGCTCCGCGTCCGGTGCCAAGACGATCAAGGTGAGCGGCACGCTCGACGGCGGCATGAAGCGGTACTGCTGCATCGGCGACGGCGGCCAGAGCGAGTCGCAGGACCCGATGTTCGAGCTGGCCGACGGCGCGACGCTGAAGAACGTCATCATCGGCTCGCCCGCCGGTGACGGCGTGCACTGCCTGGGTCGCTGCACGATCCAGAACGTGTGGTGGGAGGACGTGGGCGAGGACGGCGCGACGTTCCTGGGCACCAACGGCGGTGACTCGTACGTCATCGGCGGCGGCGCCCGGTCCGCCAGCGACAAGCTGTTCCAGCACAACGGCAACGGCACTGTGCACATCAGCGACTTCTACGCCAGCGGCATCGGCAAGCTGTACCGCGGCTGCGGCAACTGCACCAACCACTACGAGCGCCACGTCGTGGTCGACAACGTGCTGCTGGTGAACGCGAAGTACGTGGTGGGCATCAACACCAACTGGGGCGACACCGCCACGCTGACCCGGGTGGTCGTGCAGAGCTCGTCGGGCATCCACATCTGCGCCGAGTACACGGGCGTGGCGAAGGGCAGCGAGCCGAAGTACCTCGGTGACGGCATGGGTGACGGCCACTGCAACTTCAAGTCGTCCGACATCACGTACAAGTAGGCGGTCCCCAACTCCTGCCCGCAGTGGTGGACAGCGCGCCACATGAGCCGGCGCCGACCCGTGCACATGCTGCGCGTACGGGTCGGCGCCGGGCACTGTACGTAGCTCGGTCCGAACTTTACGTAGCTGCGCGGCATCGTATCGATCCCGCTCGTCCCGCGCTGCCGTGCGCCGTGTGACATTGCCCAATCCGAGAGGGTCTTCGGTTTGCCGACAGTGCGTGATCAGGCCCCGGTGTAAGGTAGCCCCGTTCGCAAAGAGGCCGGTATGAAGAGGAACTGATGGTCGACGTTGCGCTGCTGCTGGGCGGCCCGTCCGAGGAGCGCGGAATCTCGCTCAACTCCGCACGCTCCGTAGCGGACCACCTGGAGGGCGCGGTCGTCACCCTCACCGAGATCATCTTCTTCGACCGTCAGCTGCGGCCGTACTCGATCCCGCGCGGCCTGCTGTACTGCAACACGCCGTCGGACTTCGACTTCAAGCTCGCCCACGAGGGCCGGCCGCTGACCGAGGACGAGCTGATCGAGCGCCTGCGCCCGGCGGGCCTCGTCTTCCCCGTCATGCACGGTGAGTTCGGCGAGGACGGGCAGGTCCAGGCGCTGCTGGAGAAGGCCGGGGTGCCGTTCGTGGGCACCGGCGCGCAGGCGTGTATGACGGCCTTCGACAAGTACCAAGCCAAAAATGCCCTTGATGCTGTTGGTATTGGCGCGGTGCCCGCCGTCCTGGTCCACGCCGGGATGTCCGACGCGGAGGCCGAGCGGGTCGTCGCCGAGGCGTTCCCGGACGAGGCGAAGCTGGTGCTCAAGCCGGCCAAGGGCGGGTCCAGCATCGACGTCTTCGTCGCCCGGGACCGGGCGGCGGCGACCGACATCCTGCGCACGCTGCGCCAACGCCACGACCGCATCGTCATCCAGCCCCGCATGGGCGGGCACGAGGTCACCACCATCGTGCTCGAGGGCGAGGACGGGCCGGTCGCGCTGATCCCGGTCGAGATCGAGCTGCAGAACCAGGTAGGCGACGACGAGATCTTCGACTACCGCCGCAAGTACCTGGCCAGCAACGACTCCCACTACCACTGCCCGCCGCCGCGGGACGACGAGACGATCGCGCACATCCAGCGCACCGCGGAGGCCGTGTTCGCCTCCCTCGGCCTGCGCGACTTCGCCCGCATCGACGCCTGGCTGCAGCCCGACGGCTCGGTCCTGGTCTCCGACGTCAACCCGATCAGCGGCATGGAGCAGAACAGCTTCCTGTTCATCCAGGCCGCCCAGCTCGGCATGACCCACGCCGACGTGCTGCGCGAGGTCCTGCGGGCCGCCGCCCGCCGCAACGGCCTGCCGTTCGCCGTCTCCTACGACACCACGATCCAGACCGGCGAGCCCGTGGCCGTCCTCTTCGGCGGCGCGACGGCCGAACGCCAGGTGTCGGTGCTGAGCGGCACCAACGTGTGGCTCAAACTCGCTCGTTCCGAGAAATACGCGCCTGTTCCGTACCTCCTGGCGCCGGACGGCACCGTCTGGCAGGTCTCGTACTCATCGGCGCTGCGCCACTCGGTCGAGGAGATCGTGTACGCCTGCCGCGACGGCCTGCGCCTCGAAGAGCGCCGCCGGCGGCTGGCCGAGCAGATCATCACGCGGCTCAAGCTGCCCGCGGAGGCCCTCAGCACTTCGGTCGCGCCGCCGGTGCAGCTGACGATGGACGAGTTCCTCGACCGCCACGACCTGGTCTTCATCGCCCTGCACGGCGGCGCCGGCGAGAACGGCACCCTCCAGGAGGTGCTCGACAGGCACCGGATCCGCTACAACGGCTCGGGCCCGGCCGCGTCCCGGCTGTGCGCCGACAAGTACGAGACCGGCCAGGTCATCGCCACGCTGGAGAGCGAGGGCATCCACACCGCCCGCCGCGTCCGCGTCGACGTCCCGGCCACTGTCGACGGCCCCGCCGTCGAGACGCTCTGGCACGACATCATCACCGAGGTCACCGACACGCGCGTGGTCGTCAAGCCGCTCGACGACGGCTGCTCGGCCGGCATCGTCCCGCTCGGCAATGCGGCTGACCTCGGCCGGTACCTCGAGCTGATCAACGCCAACGCCCGCCGCATCAAGGGCGCCGGCTTCTCCCTGCTGAGCCCCGACCAGCTGGTCGAGATGCCGACGAGCCGCCCCCAGCACCTGCTCTTCGAGGACTACATCGACACCGACGACGTCCGCGTCGACGACCACTCCGGCCAGGCCGAGCTGTCCTGGGGCCGCGACCGCGACACGGGCTGGATCGAGGTGACGGTCGGCGTCATCGGCCCCCGCGGCGCGATGGTCGCCATGAACCCCTCCATCACCGTGGCCAGCGCGGGCATCCTGAGCCTCGAAGAGAAGTTCATGGGCGGCACCGGCATCAACATCACCCCGCCCCCGGCGCCGCCCCTGGGCCGCGTGGAGCCGGGCGCCGTCGAGGCCGTCCGCACCCGGATCGCCCGCGTGGCGAACGTCCTGGGCATGGAGGGCTACGGCCGCATCGACGCCTTCATGCACCGCAAGACGGGCGAGGTGATCATCATCGAGGCCAACTCGCTGCCGGGCCTGACCCCCGCGACTGTCTTCTACCACCAGGGCCTGGCCGAGGACCCGCCGGTCCCACCCCGCCAGATCCTCGAACGCATCCTGGACCTCGCCACCCACTCCTGACGTGGAAGCTTGCACAGGATGCAAGGTACTATGCATCCTGTGCAGGTAAGGTCTCGGCTGCTGCCACTGCTGCGCTCGCCGCTCCTCGGTGAGCTGCTGGCTTGGCTGTACCTGCACCCCGGCGACAGCTCCTCGGTGGCGGAGCTGTCCCGCCGCTTCGGCACCTCCCAGTCGACGGTCAGCCGGGAGGCCGACCACCTGGTCCGGGCCGGCCTGCTCCGCGAGGAGCGGCGCGGCAACCTGCGCCTGCTCCAGGCCGACCTGACAAACCCGCTCGCCCGCCCGCTCACCGACCTGCTGGCGCTCACCTACGGCCCGGCCGCCGTGCTGGCCGACGTCCTGCCCGCGATCGCCGGCGTGGAGGCGGCGTACATCTACGGCTCCTGGGCGGCCCGCTACGCCGGCGAGGCCGGGCCCCCGCCGGTCGACGTCGACGTCCTCGTGGTGGGCGACGCCGACGAGGACGACCTGGCCGACGCCGCCCGCGCCGCCGAACGCCGGCTCGGCCGCGAGGTCAACATCCACCGCGTCTCCGCGGCCGCCTGGCACGCCCCCGGCGACGACCCGTTCCTGACGTCGGTCCGCTCCCGCCCGTCGTACGCCATCGTGGAGCCGGAGGCCTGACAATGAGATGGCAGCAGGGCCGCTCGACACTCGACGCCATGCTCGCCCGCGGCGACCTGGAGCGCGTCCCCGCCAGCCGCGACCACGCCGAGCTCCTCCTGGCCCAGTCCCGCCGCCACCTCGCCTCCGCCACCGCGATCGCCGCCACGGACCCGGCCGGCGCCTACCAACTCCTCTACGACGCGGCCCGCAAGGCGCTCGTCGCGGTGCTGGAGAACCAGGGCATCCGCGCCACGAGCCGCGGCGGCCACATCGCCGTCCGCGACGCGGTGACGGCCCAGCTCGACCCGCCCCTGGGCGCCGCCCTACGCCCCTACGACCGCCTCCGCCGGCGCCGCAACCAGGTGGAGTACCCGGCCGCGGGCGCCCCGGCCGTCAGCCCGGACGAGGTCGGGCGCGACATCCCCAAGGTCGAGCAGATCATCGACCTCGCCGCCCGCGTCCTCGACCAGATGGAGCCGCGCTGACCCCGGCTCGCTACTCGCAGGCCACGCCGTCGCCGTCGCGGTCCAGGGCTTTGCGGTAGCCGGGCTCGCCGCGGTAGAGGGGGGCCGCGCCGGCCTGCCTGGCCTCGGTGCAGTTCGTGTAGTAGACGAGGCAGTAGCCGTGGTCCTGCCGCGGCCTGGCCTCCTCCGGGACGATCATCTGGAGGTAGCCGGCCGGGGCGTGTCGCTCATGTCGCCAGCGCGCTGATGAAGCGGCCCATGCGCTTGACGGCCTCGTCAAGCAGCGGGAGGGCCGTGGCGTAGCTGCAGCGGATGTGGCCCTCGCCGCTCGGGCCGAAGACGCTGCCCGGGACCACTGCCACGCGCTCGGCCTCCAGCAGGCGCTCGGCGAACGCCTCCGAGGAGAGGCCGGTCGAGCGGATCGAGGGGAAGGCGTAGAACGCGCCCTGCGGCTCGTGGCAGGTCAGGCCGATCTCGTTCAAGCCCTTCACGAAGACCCGGCGGCGGCGGTCGTAGTCGGCGACCATCTCGGTCACCTGGGACTCGCCCGAGCGCAGGCCCTCCAGCGCGGCGGCCTGGGAGACGTGGGGGGCGCACAGCATCGTGTACTGGTGAATCCGCCCGGCCAGCTCCAGGATCGGAGCCGGGGCGCAGATGTACCCCACCCGCCACCCCGTCATCGCATGCGCCTTCGAGAACCCGCCCAGGACCACCGTGCGGTCGCGGGCGCCGGGGAGCGAGGCCAGGCACGTGTGCGGGGCGTCGTAGCTCAGCCGCTCGTAGATCTCGTCCGACACCAGGTACAGGTCGTGGCGCACGGCCAGCTCGGCCAGCTCGGCCAGGAGCGACGCCGGCTGGATCGCGCCTGTCGGGTTGGACGGCGACGAGACCAGGATCGCCTTGGTGCGGGGCGTGATCGCGCGCTCGATCTCGTCGATCAGCAGCTCGAACGTCGGCGACGAGGGCACGTAGACCGGGGTGCCGCCGGCGAACGTCACGCACGGGCCGTAGGCGACGTAGCACGGCTCGGGGATGATGACCTCGTCACCGGCGTCGAGCAGCGTCCGCATGACCAGGTCGAGACCCTGCGACACGCCCGAGGTGATCAAGCACTCCGTGGCGAAGTCGAAGCTGACCGCGTACCGCTGCGAAAGGTCCGAAACGATCGCCTGGCGCAGCTGCGGAAGCCCGGCGTTGGACGTGTACGTCGTGTAGCCCTGCTCGAGCGCGTAGATGCCGGCCTCGCGCACGTGCCAGGGCGTGACGTAGTCCGGCTCGCCGACGCCGAGGGAGATGACGCCCTCCATCGTGGCCGCGATGTCGAAGAAGCGGCGGATGCCCGACGGCGGGCAGGCGGCGACGATCGGGTTGAGCGGCTTCACGGCGTGACCGGGAGGCGACGGTCGGGAATCGGGGCCGCGTAGAGCTCGTCGTCGTCCTTGTAAGTCTTCATCACGAAGTGCGTGGCCGTCGCCGTGACCCGCTCGATCGTCGACAGCTTCTGCGCCACGAAGTCCGCGATGTCGTGCATGCTCCGCCCGGCCACGACACAGCGCAGGTCCTGGGCGCCGGAGACGAGGTACACCGAGCGCACCTCCGGAAAGCGCGAGATCCGCAGCGCCACGTCGTCGAACCCCAGCCCCCGGGCCGGCATCACGGCGACGTCGATGAACGCGGTGATCAGCTGCTCACCGCTTATCTCGCGCAGCCGGTCGGCGTCGACCACGGCCTTGTACCGCCGGATCACGCCCTGCTGCTCCCACGCCGCGACCTGCGCCCGCACCCGCTCGACGTCGATCCCCGTGAGGTCCGAGATCCGTTCGGGCGTCGCGTGCGCGTCTTTCCGGAGGATCTCCATGATCTCCAACACCGGGCAATCTTACTGTCCGTGCAGCAGCGCACTCCAGCCCGACGCGGCTCGCAACAACGATGTGGATGCTGTCGTGACCACCCGGATATCGAACCCATGTGCTAAAACAAAGCCATGCCTCGCCGGCGGAGCCCTGATGCGCCACGGGTGGTGTACCGCACCGCCCGGGTCGGGCTACGGCTGACCAACGCACAACGGAACCGCTGCTTCGGGCTGCTGCGTTCGGCGGGCGACGTGTGGGCCTGCGTCCTCGAGCTCAACGCATGGCGGCGGCAGCGACACGATACGCCGCTGGTGGCATACCAGGCGTTGTGCCGCGAGCTGGCCGCGTCCGGTCCCGAGACGTTCGCCGGACTCGACAGTGTTGGCGCCCGGTCGGTCCTGCGCCGGTTCTCCGACGCCTGGTTCGCCGCGGCGAAGCGGCGCAAGGCCGGCGACCTGGCGGCGCGATTCCCCCGCCGCCGACGCGCATTGCTGCCGGTGCGCTGGTATCACGGCACCTTCGTGCTGAACGGGCGACGACTGCGCCTGCCGTCTGCCGCCAGGGGTGCGCCGTTCTGGCTCCGGCTGGACCGAGAGGTGCCATACCCGGCGGAGCAGGTCCGGTCCGTGACCCTCCTCGCCGACGGCGGGCGACTCTGGATCGAAGTCACGGCAGAGGTTGCGATCGTGAGTTATCCGGCCGGGACGGCCCCGGAACCAGATCGGAAGGCCGGGGTAGATCTTGGCATCATCCATCGCTACGCGGTAGCCGGGCCGGACGGTCAGGCGTTGCTGGTGTCGGCCCGAGCGATCCGCGCCGAGCAGCACCTGCATCTGGCCGACACCAAAGGCCGTCGGCGCGCCGTGGCCCGCCGAGCGCCCAAGCCCGGACGGCGAGGGTCGAGAAGATGGCGAAAGTATCGGCGCCGCACCCGCCTCGTCGAAGGCCGTCACCGGCGTCGAATTCGCCAAGCGCAGCACGAAGCCGCTCGATCCGTCGTGGCCTGGGCCGTCGAACAGCGCATCGGCACCCTTGCGGTCGGTGATCCCCGCGGCGTGCTCGCACTGAAAAGCGGGCGGAGGCACAATCTGCGGGTCAGGAACTGGCAGGTCGGCCGGAGCATCGCGATCCTGCGCGACAAGGCAGAACTTGCTGGGATCGCCGTTCACCTCGTCGATGAGCGGGGCACCTCCTCCACGTGCCCGGTCTGCCGCAACCGCGTTCCCAAGCCGCCCGGCCGCACCATGGCCTGCACGTCCTGCAACGCAACCGGTCACCGCGACCTGCTCGCGGCGGCCAACATCGCCACCCGTGCACCTGCGGGCGGCGGTCTTGTCCAGCCGGCAGTACCGCCCGCTGTGATCACGCACCGTCGAGCCGGACGGCACCTTCCCGGTGCCGGACGGTCCCGGCGTGACCCCGTCGCCCGCACCGATCACCCGGTGTGACGCCGGTGGCGTCAGTTGGCCGCCTGAGGTCCGCCCCGCCCGAGGCAGCGGGGAGTCGCTCGTACGCATCCTGCGGCGAGGAACCATGAACAGCGCCACGGCCCAGGCAATGTTTACGGTTTCAGGATTACTATTCCGCGAATGGACCCAGTCTCGGTCGCCGGGGTGGCGTCGATTGTCGGCGGTAAGGTGCACTTCCAGGGCGAAGAGCGCGAAGTCGGCAGCGTCGCGATTCACTCGGACCGGTTACAGGCCGACAGTCTGTTCTTTGCGCTCAATGGGGTTACTGACGGTCACCGGTTCGTGGCGCGGGCGCTCGCGAACGGGGCCATTGCGGCGGTTGTGGACGAGGCGCGCCTGGCCGAGCTGCCCGCGGGGCAGGGGACGCTCATCGCCGTCGCCGATCCGCTCGCGGCGCTGCAGGCGATGGCGGTCTGGTGGCGGCGGCAGCTCAGCTCGACGACGTTCGTGGCCGTCGTGGGCAGCAACGGCAAGACGCTCACCAAGGATGCGCTCGTCGGGCTGCTCGCCGGGCACCGCACCACGTACGGCAGCCCGGGCAGCTACAACAGCCAGCTCGGCGTCGCGCTCTCGGTGCTGCAGTGCCCGAAGGACGTGCCGGTGGCCGTGATCGAGGCGGCCGCGACCGAGCCCGGGGAGATGGCCCGGCTCAAGCGGATGGTCGACCCGCACGCCGTCGTGTTCACCAACCTCGGCTCGCGCAGCGGGCAGAACTTCGGCAGTCGCGACGAGCACGCCCGTGAGCTGCTCAGCATGGCGGCCGGCCTGCCCGAAGACGGGTGGCTGCTGATGGGCGAGGACGATCCGGGGGTGATCGCCCAGGCCCGGCAGATCGTGCCGGAGCGCCAGATCCAGAAGGACGCGCTGCCCCGCCTGACCCGGCAGCGCCACGTCGAGCGGTCGTCGCTGGTGCGGGCCGCGCTGCCCGACGGCACCGAGGAGGACCTCCTGGTGGCGACGCCGTCACCGGAGGTACTCAAGGATCTGGAGCTGGCGATGGGTGCGGCGACCCTGCTCGGCATGCGGGGCGCCGACCTGCTGGCCGCGGTGGCCGACTACACGCCGCCGTCGACGCGGATGCAGATGTGGCGGCGGCCCGACGGCGCGACAGTCGTCGGCGAGCTGGCCAACATCGACCCGCTGGCGCTGAGCAGTGCGCTGCGGACGGCCCGCTCGCTCATGGGCGCACAGGGCCGCACGCTGATGATCATCGGTGATCCGCTGGCCGGGCTGACCGCCGAGACCGCCGAGGCGATGGCCCGCTGCCTGCGTGCCGAGAACGTCCAGCTGGTCTGCGGCCTGTCGGCCGACACGCACGGCCTGATCGAGGCCGCGCTGGTCGGCAGCGACGTGCGGGTGCACCGGTTCGCCGACGAGGACCGCATGCGCGCGTTCGTGGCCACCGAGCTGCGCCCGGACGACGTGGCGCTCGTGCACGTCCCGCGGGACACGATGGTCACCGACTCGTGGATGCACCTGGTGGAGACGGCCGCCGCGACCCGGCTCTACGTGGACCTGGCCGCGGTCAAGGACAACGTCGCCGCGTTCCGCAAGCTCGTCGGCCCGCACACGAAGCTGATGGGCGTCGTGAAGGCGGAGGCCTACGGCACCAACCCTGTGACAGTCGCGCACACCCTGCGCGAGGCGGGCGTGGACTGGCTCGGCGTGGCGACCGCTGACGAGGGGGTGGCGCTGCGGCGGGCCGGAGTACAGATGCCGATTCTGGTGTTTCTGGCGGTTCCGGGGGATCTCGATCGGCTCGTCCGCAACCGCTTGACGCCGTCGCTGTACTCCATGGAGATGTACGACGCCGCCTGCCGGGCCGCGGCCGGGAGTGGGCGGCGCCTCGACGTGCACGTCGAGGTCGACTCGGGGATGCATCGCAGCGGGCTGTATCCGGAGGCGGCGATCGAGCTGCTCGGGAAGCTGCGCGGCCACGAGCACCTGCGGCTGGCCGGCCTGATGAGCCACCTGGGCTGCCCCGACGACCCGGACGAGGACGACCTGACCCGCGAGCAGCTCAAGCGCTTCGGCTCGGTGTGCGCGGCCGCCGCCGAGCTCGGCTTCGAGGATGTCGTGCGGCACACCGCGGCGACGGCCGCCACGATCCGCTTCCCGGAGGCCCGCTACGACATGGTCCGCATCGGCCTGGGCCTCTACGGGCTTCAGCCGTCGACCGCGACCAGCAGCCTCATCACGCTGACACCGGGCGTGGGCCTGGTGTCACGGATTGTCGAGATCCACAACATGGTCCCGGGCGAGCGGGTCGGCTACGGCGGCCTGTTCCGCGCGCAGTCACCGGACACTCGCATCGCGCTCATCGCGGCCGGCTACTACGACGCCGTCCCGCGCGCGTTCCGCAAGGTCGGGTACGTCCTGGTGAACGGCCGCCGCTGCGAGATCGCCGGCACCATCTCCATGGACTCGATGGCGATCGACATCACCGGCCACCCGGACGCGGAGGTCGGCTCCGACGTGCTCATCTTCGGGCAGTACGCCGGCTTCTCCACCCCGATCGAGCAGGCCGCCGCGGCGATGGACACCGTGTCACACGAGGTCCTGACGCAGGTCGGCCCGCGCGTTCAGCGGATCTTCACCCAGCACTAGGCAGTGGCCGGGGCGACGGCGAGCGGGGCCTCACCGACTGGGTGAGGCCACCAGCTCGCGCCACTCGGGGCGCCCGCCCATCCAGGCGTCGGCGAGGATCTGCGCCGCGGCCCGGCTGGGGCACTCGTGCTTCTTCGTGGGGCCGGAGGCGCCGCCGGTCTGCGCCTGGACTTCCCACTGCGGTCCGTTAGAACAGAGATACACATCGCGTCGACCGCGCCCGCCGTGTACGCCGTTCCACCAGTGCCGCTCGACTGTCATGAACAGACCGTACCGGGCTGGAGGCCTTGAGCGGAATCCGCCGACGTCAACCGGTTGTTCATACTACTCAGACATCATGGCTCGATTACGGAGCGTGCCTGCCGGCGGTACGCGAACCAGAGCAGCACCATCGCACCGGCGGAGAAGATGACGTTGCCGGCCAGATCGACGGCGAGATCGGCCCCGCCGACCGGATTCTGGACGAACGAGTGCCAGGCGTAGGTCAGCAGCGCGGCGGCGCCGATGGCCAGGCGGTGCGCGTCGCCCCAGCCCGCCCGGGCCGAGAACAGCGCGGTCGCGACCAGGAAGGCGACGATGCCCGCGGCGGCGACGGCCACGCCGACCCAGACCGGGATGGCGTCGACGGTGGCGATGAGGATGAACGCGCCCGCCGTCACCAGCGTGGTCACGAACACGACCCAGGGGCGCGGGGCGGTGCCGGTGGGGGTCGCCGAGCGGAACCGGATGAGCGCACCGGCCGCGACGAGCGCGAGCACGAGCACGATGGTGACGGCGTACTGGGCGGGGCTCGCCGAATAGGGCCACATCGCCTGGGTGACGGCCGCGGTCGCCGCGGCACCGAGCACGAACAGGATCGAGATCACGATCAGGCCCCGGCGCTTGAGCCACGGGGCCGTACGCCGCTCGCCGGCGAAGCCCTCCATCAGCAGGATCGGTGCGCAGATGCTCCAGAAGACGTGGATGCCGACCACGAACAGCGTCCACGGCACCCCGATGCCGAGCGCGGGGATGTACCCGGGGTCGAGCAGGTGCTGGTCGACGTAGTTGGGGTTGAACAGCGACTGGGTCAGCAGCCCCTCCTCCAGCACGCCGTAACCGGTGGCCAGCAGGAGCATGTTGGGCCAGCCCAGGCCCCGGCGGCGGGCCAGCTCACGGATCAGCAGGGCGCCGCCGCCGTAGAGCGGGGCGTAGATGATGATCGCCGGCAGCAGCACGATCGGGGTGTTGCCCAGGAGGAACTCCCCGACGAGCGGGGCGAGGAAGAAGAGGCCGAGCACCAGGGCGTTGCGCTTGATCATGCCTACAAATAGACGCCTGTGGACGGTCCATCACCCGGTACATGCGCAGCGCATCGCCCGGTACAAATGTCATGCCCCGCCCGTGGCCATCCGCAGGCCCTTGGCCGCCAGGCGGTCGGCCCGCTCGTTCTCCGGGTGCCCGTTGTGCCCCTTGACCCAGTACCACTCGACCTGGTGCTTGGCGACGAGCGCGTCGAGCTCGGTCCACAGGTCGACGTTCTTGACCGGCTGCTTGTCCGACGTCTGCCAGCCGTTGCGCTTCCAGCGGGGTACCCAGGCGGTGATGCCGTTGCGGACGTAGGAGCTGTCCGTGTAGAGGTGTACGACGACCGGCCTGGTCAGGCTCTCCAGCGCCCGGATCGGCGCCGTCAGCTCCATCCGGTTGTTGGTGGTCGCCGCCGCCTCGCCGCCACACAGCTCCTTCTCCACCGCGCCGTAACGCAGGACGGCGCCCCAGCCACCCGGTCCCGGGTTTCCGCTGCAAGCGCCGTCCGTGTAAATCTCTACGTGGGTCACATACGTATTAAAGGCCACCGGCCCGCTGTCACACCGTGTGCCACTTCTGGTTGGCCGTGCCGCCGCAGTCCCACAGCTGCAGCCGCGCGTCGTTGGCCGGGTTCCAGTCCTTGATGTCGACGCACTTGTTGGCCTGCGGGTTGACCAGGTCGCCGGCCGCGCTGAGCACGAACTGCTGGGCCGCGTTGCCGGAGCACGTGGCGATCTGGATGTTCGCCCCGTTCGCGGTCGAGCCCCAGGCCACATCCATGCACTTGTTGTTGTCGGTGCGCAGCGTGCCGTTGACGAACGTCCACTTCTGGTTGGTGCCGCCGGTGCAGTTCCACACGATCAGGAACTGGCCGTCGTTGAAGTTCCAGTTCGGCACGTCGATGCACTTGCCGTTCCAGTTGCTGGCGACCGCCTTCACGTTGCCCGGGTTGGCCGGCGGCTGCGTGGTGCCGCCACCGGTCGGCGGCTGGGTCGTGCCACCGCCGGTCGGCGGCTGGGTCGTCGTCGGCGGAGGGTTGGAGCCGCCGGTGAACGGGCTCAGCGTGATGCCGGCCGAGCGGGGGTCGCCGTCGTGCACGAGCGACTCCTGGTTCTGCACGTCGTCGAACGCGAAGCCGTAGGCCTTGCCGTCGGCCATGTTCGCGTGGATCAGCCGCGAGTAGTGGTTGGTCAGCGCGCTCTTGTAGAAGTCGGCGGCGGTACCGCCGGGCTGCGTGTCGATGGTGCCGAGCGTGCTGCGGTGCAGCGCCGCGCAGAGCGTGCGCGCGATCGGGCCGACGACCTGGTCGTTCGGGGCACCGAGGGCGCCGTCGCAGCCCCAGACGTTCGACGTCGACGGGCGCTGGAACGAGGCGACCTGCTGGCCCGAGCCGTTCGTGAAGTTCATGACGGTGCCGCTGGTCCGGCCGAAGTACTTCACGTTCGGCTGGTCGGTGAACGGCACCACCGTCAGGGTCTTGGTGGTGTAGGCGTTCCAGGCGTTGGCGATGTACGGGTCGAGGTACGTGGCGCTGAACAGCCCGGCGTCGGCCGCCTTCCCGGGGCTGAGCACCCGCAGCACGGTGCCGTCGCCGCGCGTCACGACCGTGTTGCCCCAGCCGGCCTGGGCCTTGATCTGGTCGATGACGTTCTGCCGGCCGTTGGCCTTGAGTGCGCCGGTCGTACTCGTCGTGCCGTTCGATCCCGTGACGCTCACGGCGTGCGGCACGGCGAACATGTCGACCTGCGAGCTGTTGAGCCACAGACCCGAGTCGTTGTAGGTGAACTCGCTCCAGTCGAACAGGATGTCGTGGTTCGGGTCGCCCGCGGCCCACGGCGCCGGCTGGACCAGCCCGTCGGGGGTCAGGAAGAACTTCAGCTTCTCGCCGAGCGACATGTACACGCGGCCGGAGAGGTTCTTCGGCAGCTGGATCGTCTTGCTGGCGCCGTTGACCGGGCCCGGGATCGACACGTCGGGGGCGGGCATCGGCGGGTTGGTGCCGGCCGACCACTGCGTGAACGTCCCGTTGGCGGAGACGTACCCGAGCTTGCCGGTGCTGAGGTTGGTGCCGAGGACGTACAGGTAGACAGAGTCCCCGCGGCCCGTCGTATTGGTGACGTTGAACGGCAGCAGCGACGGGCCGGCCGCCTGAGCCGACGGCAGGGCGGCGATGGCCACGGGTATCGCGGCGGCGACCAGGGCCGCCGCGCCGAGCAGCTTTGTCCTCAAACGCACGGGAACTCCTAGGGAAGATCGTGAGAGCGCTTTCAGGGTCGCGGCCAGGAGGAACGCGAGTCAACGGAAGCGAACAAGACCCAACGATCTCTTAAGGATGTGTTGAGATAGACGGGTCTAGAAAACCGTACGTACGTCTTGCTACTGTGGCGGCATGCCAACACTGCCTACGGGGGCTCTGCGGCTGCTGGTCCTCATCTCGCTCGTCAACACCACCGGCACCGGACTGTGGATGGTGTCGAGCGCCATCTACCTCACGCGGTTCGCCGGGCTCTCCATCGCCCAGACCGGCCTCGCCCTCACCCTGACGGGCCTGGTGGGGATGGTGGCGAGCGCGCCGATGGGCTACGTGGCCGACCGCCTCGGTGCCCGCGAGGTCTTCGTCGCCGGGCTTGTCGTCCAGGCTCTCGGCACGACGGCGTTCATCGCGGTGCACAACATCTGGGTGTACCTCCTGATCGGCGTCCCGCTCGCCGTGGCCGACGCCGCCCAGCGCGGGGCCAAGGGCGCGGTGATCGGCGGCGCCGTCCCGCCGGAGGAGCGCGTGCGCACCCGTGCGTACCTCCGCTCCGTCACCAACGTGGGTATCGCCATGGGGTCCGCCCTGGCCGGCGTGGCCCTGGCGGCCGACACCCGCTGGGCCTACGTCGCCATGATCCTGGGCGACGCACTGACGTACCTGGTCGCCGCCGCCCTCGCCACCCGCCTCGACCCGATCCCGCGCACCGCCCACACGCCGGGGGCGCCGCGGCTGACCGCCCTGCGCGACCGGCCGTTCCTGGTGTTCGTCCTGCTCGACGGGCTGATGTCGACGCACTTCGGGCTGTTCGAGGTCGGGCTGCCGCTGTGGATCGCCCACCGCACCGACGCGCCGACGTGGCTCGTCGCCGTGGTGTACCTGACGAACACCACGGCGGTCGTACTGCTGCAGGTGCGGGCGGCCCGTGGCACCGACGAGCCCCAGGGGGCCGCCCGGGCCGCCCGCCGCGCCGGGCTGGTCCTGTTCGCGGCCTGCGGCCTGTATGCCCTCTCCGGCCACGCGAACGGGCTCGTCACCATCGCCCTGCTCATCGCCGGCGCGCTGGTGCACGTGGTCGGCGAGCTGTGGCACTCGGCGTCGGGCTGGGGCATCTCGTTCGGCCTGGCCCCGGCCGACAGGCACGGGCAGTACCAGGGGGCGTACGCGATCGGGATGCAGCTCGGGCAGATGCTCGCGCCGGTCATGGTCACGACGCTGGTGGTCGGCTGGGGCGACCCCGGCTGGCTGCTGCTCGGGGCCGCCTTCGCCCTGGCCGGCGCGGCGATGCCACCGACGGTCGGCTGGGCGCTGCGCAACCGGCCCGGCGGCACGGATCAGCCGACACCCAGGCTCGACATGGCGGCCGAGGGGTAGCGGTCGCCCCGGGCGGAGCCGGCCGGGACCGCCCGCTCGATCTCGGCCAGGTCCTCGGCGGTCAGGGTCACCGCTGTCGCGGCGAGGGCCTCGGCCAGCCGCTCCCGGGTCCGGGCCCCGATCAGCGGCATGATGCCGGCGCCCTGCGCGGCGACCCAGGCGATGGCCAGCTGCGCGACGGTGCACCCTTTGGCGTCGGCGACCCGGCGCAGGGCCTCGACAAGGGCCAGGTTGTGCTCGAGGTTGCCGGGGGAGAAGCGTGGAGTACGGCCGCGGAAATCTCCTGGAGCATTGCGGCCCGGTCGGTAGTGCCCGGAGATCAGCCCGCGGGCCAGCACCCCGTAGGCGGTCATGCCGATCCCGAGCTCGTTGAGCGCCGGCAGCACCTCGGCCTCGACGGCCCGCGACACCAGTGAGTACTCGATCTGCAGGTCGGCCACCGGGTGCACGGCGTGCGCGCGGCGGATCACTGCCGCGTTGACCTCCGAGAGGCCCAGGCGCCGCACGTACCCGGCGTCGATGAGCTCCTTGATCGCCCCGACCGTCTCCTCGATCGGCACCGCGGGGTCGAGCCGGGCCGGCCGGTACACGTCGATGTAGTCGGTGCCGAGCCGGGCCAGCGAGTGCGCCAGGAAGTTGTGCACCGCCTCGGGCCGGCTGTCCTGGCCGCCGGGCAGGCCGCTCGGGCTGAGCAGGACGCCGAACTTGACGCTGAGCTCGTAGCTGTCCCGCGGCCGCCCCTTGAGCGCCTCGGCGAGCAGCATCTCGTTGTGCCCGGCCCCGTAGTGGTCGCTGGTGTCGATGAGCGTGATCCCGGCGTCGAGCGCCGCGTGCACCGTCGCGATGCTCTCGTCGCGGTCGGCCGGTCCGTAGGAGCCCGACATGCTCATGGCACCCAGGCCGAGGTTTCGTGTCTGCATGCCCTTCACCGTGCCCCCGCCGCCCCGTTCGCGGGAGCGGAGCGCTCATCGTGGGAGAGCCGCTCCCTGGCTGCGCGTCGCCGCGGCAGGGAGGATTGGCTCATGCAGCGTGAGCAGCTGGCCGACTTCCTGCGCCGCCGTCGCGAGGCCATCCGCCCGGCCGAGGTGGGCATAGCCGACGGCCCCCGCCGCCGCACCACCGGCCTGCGCCGCGAGGAGGTGGCCCGCCTGGCCGGCATGTCCGTCGACTACGTGGTCCGCCTGGAGCAGGCCCGCAGCAGCCAGCCCTCACCCCAGCTCCTGGCCGCCCTGGCCCGCGCACTGCGCCTCTCGGAGGACGAGCGCACCCACCTGTTCCACCTGGCCGGCCACCAGCCCCCCGCGGCCGGCACCACGGCCGGCCTGGCCCGCGCCGGCCTCGTCCGCCTGCTCGACCTGCTGGGCGACAACCCGGCGATGGTCCTGTCCGACCTGGGCGAGGTGCTGGCCCAGAACCGCGCATCGGTCCTGCTCGTCGGCGACCAGACGGGCTTCACCGGCCTCAGGCGCTTCCTGGCGTACCGCTGGTTCACCGAGCCCGACGCCCGCATCATGCAGCCCGCCATCGACTACGCCGACCACGCCCGCCGCCTGGTCGCCGACCTCCGTGCCGCCGCCGGCCGCCGCGCCGGCGACCCCGTCGTGGACAACCTGGTGGCCCGGCTGTCGGCGGCCAGCGCCGACTTCCGCTCCCTGTGGGCCGAGCACGAGGTGGCCGTGCGGCGCGCCGACCGCAAGACGGCCCTGCACCCGCGCGTCGGCCCGATCGTCCTGGACTGCGAAACCCTGATCACCCCGGACCAGGGCCAGGAGCTGGTGGTGCTGACCCCGGCCGACGCCGAGTCCCGCGAACGCCTGGCCCTGCTGATGGTCCTCGGCGACGAGGAGTTCACCCCGCACTGACCTCGGGCGCCAGCCGGGTCGCGAAGGCTTTGATCACGTCCTCGGGGTCGGGGCCGGCGTCGATCGAGGTGGTGAGCAGGTCCAGGAGCAGGCCGTCCACGGCGTAGTGGAGCAGGGCGATCTCGAAGGCGCCGCCCGGCAGGCCCGTCGTGGCGTGGAAGGCCACGTCCTCGCGGTAGCCGCGGTGCAGGGTCTCGGCGAGCCGGCGGCCGAGTTCGGGGCGGCGGGCGCCCTCCAGGCGCAGTTCGAACAGGGCGCGCATCAGGTCCGGTTCGCGGGTGGTGCGGCGGACGATGTCCAGGAGGTGGTCGGCCTGGCTGCGGCCCTTCAGGCCGGTCAGGTCGGCCTCGGTCGGGGCCGTTCTGGCGAAGATCCGTTCGGCCAGGCCGCTGAGCAGGGCGTCGCGGGAGCGGAAGTAGTTGGAGGCCGTGCCCGCCGGTACGCCGGCCTCCTGGTCCACCGCGCGGTGGGTCAGGCCGCGGGCGCCGGAGTGGGCGAGGACCCGCAGTCCGGCGTCGGCTAGCAGGTCACGGCGCTGGGGGTTGCTGACCACGGGCATCAGGCTAGCACTAACCACGACAGGTGTTGTACTTTAACCACTACGTCGATAGTGGTTTACATCTGGAGGCAGTGCGCAATGCGAAAGCTCGTCTACTACGTGGCGGCGACGATCGACGGGTTCATCGCCGGGCCCGGCGGGCAGGTCGACTTCTTCCCGTTCGAGGCGGACCTGCAGGAGTTCATCCGGGCCCGATATCCCGAGACGCTCCCGACCCATGTGCGCCCGCACGCCGGCATCCCGGACGTCACGCCGAACCTGGTCTTCGACACGCTCGTCATGGGGCGGGCGACGCTCGACCCGGCGCTGCGGGCCGGGATCTCCAGGCCCTACGCGCACCTGCGGCAGTACACCTTCAGCCGGCGGTTGGACAGCGGCCCGGAGATCGTCGACGGGGACCCCGTCGCGTTCGTGCGGGAGTTGAAGCGGGAGGACGGGCTGGACATCTGGCTCTGCGGCGGGGGCGACCTCGCCGGGCAGCTGCTGGGCGAGGTCGACGAGCTCGTCATCAAGCTGAGCCCCGTGATCGCCGGGCAGGGCGTCCCGCTGGTCCGGCGCGGCTTCGAGCCCACGCGCTTCCGGCTGATGTCGGCGACGCCGCTGGAGAGTGGTGTCGTCGTGCTCACCTACGCGCGGGCGACCGGGGCGTGACCGCGAGGAAAATTCCGGTTCGTTACAGTATCAACGGTGATCAACCTGAAACGTATCGTTGTGAGTGCCGTGACCGTGCTGGCCGGCACCGCCATCGGCCTCGTCGCCACCGGGTCGCCGGCGCACGCGGCCACGCCCAAGTGCAACGCGGCCGGGACGCAGATGACGCTGCGGGGCGTGCTGCTCGACCTGCCCGTGTACCGGACGGGGTCGAGCAGCACGGTGCTCTGCGGCGTGTACTTCGGCGACCGGGGCGAGGACGTGATTGACCTCCAGTGGACGCTCGACTACTGCTACAGCGAGAGGCTGACGCAGGACGGCATCTTCGGCACCGGGACCAAGGCGGCCCTGGTGCGCGCCCAGGGCCGCGAGCACATCCCGGCCGACGGCTCGTACGGTCCGCAGACCGCCCTGGCCCTCTCCCACCCCCAGCCCGGGCCGGGCGGCTGCGGCAAGCTGTAGCCGGGCCGCGTCAGCCCTTGACGCCGGCCTGATCCTCGCTTGTCGCGGTGGCCGGCAGCGGCTTGATGGCGTTGGCGATCATCGCCGCCAGCGCCACCAGGACGGTGACCGCGACAAGCGACTTGACCACCGTGAAGTGGTCGCCCAGGAAGCCGATGAGCGGTGGGCCGCCCAGGAACGCGCAGTAGCCGATCGACGCGACGACGCTCACCCGCGGCGCGGCGAAGCGGGGGTCGTCCGAGGCGGCGCTCATGCCGACCGGGAAGCCCAGTGACGTGCCCAGGCCCCACAGCAGCGCGCCGAGGAAGGCGGTCAGCACGTTCGGGCCGAAGATGAACAGGGCCAGGCCGGCGACCGTGATCACGGCGAGGGTGCGCAGGACCGGCACGCGGCCGTAGCGGTCGAGCAGGTCGGGGCCGAACCAGCGGCCGGCGGTCATGGCGGCCAGGAAGACCGCGAAGGCCAGGGTGCCGACCGCGGCCGACGTCCGGTACCCGTCGATCATCGAGATGCTTATCCAGTCGATGCCGGTACCTTCGGCGAGCGCGAACGCCAGCACGAAGACCCCGACGAGCAGGGTCCGCGGCTCGCGCCAGAAGCGCAGGGTGTGCCGCAGGCCGCCGCCCTCGGCGGGGGCGGACTCGGCGGCACCGTCGGGCATGAAGTTGCGCACGGCGTAGATGGTGCTGACGCCGACGACCATCGCGGTCAGGGCGAGATGGAGCGTGACGGGCACGTGGGTCGTCACCATGAGGGCGCCCAGGAGCGCGCCCGCGACGGTACCGATGCTGAACCCGGCATGAAAACGGGCCATGATGGAGCGGCCGACCGCTCGCTCGACGACGGCGCCCTGCACGTTCATGGCCACATCCCAGGCGCCGTTGGCGAACCCGAACAGCAGCAGGCTCGGCACGACCAGGGCGACGCCGAAGTGGTACCCGGATGCGGCCCCGGCCAGGGCTACAGCCAGCAGTGCGGCCATCGCGGCGACCGTCTTGCGGGAGCCGAAGCGGGCCACGATGTGCCCGGAGCCGACGAGCGCGACGATCGAGCCGGCCGCGAGGGACAGCAGGACCAGGCCGAGCTTGGACGGGGAGAGGTGCAGCGCGTCGCGGATCTGCGGGATGCGCGAGGCCCAGCTGGCGGCGGCGACGCCGGACCAGAGGAAGGCGGCGTACGTGGCCCGGGTGGCCGCGCGGGCCTGGGTCTCGGCGGCGGTCGGGGTGACTGTGATCATGAGGTTCCGATCGTTCGGTCGACGACCGTCCGGATGTCCTGGCGGGACACCGGGCCGGTCGACAGGGTCTTGTGCATGACCAGGCCCTCGATCAGGGCGTCGATGCCCCGGGCCGTGGTCGGGTCGACGAACCGCTCCAGCACGGCCCGGCTCGCGCGCATCCAGGTCTCGGTGACCTCGCGCAGCGCCGGCTCCCGCAGGGCGGCCAGGTACAGCTCGTAGGCGATCGCCCAGTCGGCGCCGCTCGCCCCGGCGTCGCCGTCGATGAGGTCGGTGACCGCCTCGACGAGCTGCTCGCGGTCCTGGACCCCGCGGAAGTGCGCCTCGTAGGTCACCGACATCCGCTCGGCGTGGCGCCGGAACGCCTGGCACCGCAGGTCCTCGAGGCTCGTGAAGTGGTAGGTGAGCGACCCCAGCGGCACGTCGGCGGCCTTGGCGATGAGCCGGTGCGTGGTGCCGGCGACCCCGTGCTCGGCGATTACCGCAATCGCCGCGTCGATGATGCGATCCTTGCGATCGGGGTCGTGCCGCCGGACGGACATCGTTACAGCTCGCGGACGACGCGCGCGGGGTTGCCCACCGCGACGACGTTTGCCGGCAGGTCCTTGACGACCACCGCACCCGCCCCGACCACGGTGTTCGCGCCGATCGTGACGCCCGGGCCGACGATGACCCCGCCGCCGAGCCAGACGTTGTCCCCGATGGTGATCGGCGACCCCGCCTCCCACTTGTCCCGCCGCTGCTGCGCATCCACCGGATGCCACGCCGTCAGCAGCTGCACGTTGGTGGCGATCTGCACGTCGTCGCCGATCGTCACCCGGGCGACGTCGAGGCAGATGAAGCCGAAGTTCACAAAGCTGCGAGCCCCGAAGAAGGTCTGGTACCCGTAGTCGAACTGCACGGGCGTGCGGATCTCGGTCTCCTCGCCGAGCCCACCGAGCAGCTCGGTGAGCAGCTTGCGCTTGCCCTCGCCGTCCGACGCCGGGAGCGCGTTGATCCGCCGCGTGAGGTCCTGCGCCCGCAGATAGTCCCGCCCGATCTCAGCATCGGCGATGTACAGCTCCCCGTCGAGCATCCGCTGCCGCATGGACTTCTCGGTCATGTGTACAAACGTACATTGCCGCACCGGGGTCTGTATACGGCTTTTCTTTACCGATATTGAAAGATCGGAGCGCGCGGCTCACAACTGCCCGGGCGCCTCGATCAGGCTTCCACCCTCGTCGGTGCGGCCCAGCTGCACCGGTCCGGCGCGGGCTGCTCGGCTGGACGATCTATTCCAAGGGTTTAGTGGTCGTGGGCGGTCAGGGATCGCATGATCGGCTGGCCGGTGTGCCAGTTGTGCCAGATCGGCGGTCATGGCCAGGACTCGCTGCAGGACTCGGACGGCGACGCCGGCAGCGGTCCGGCCGCCGTGGCGTTCGAGGTCGAGTTGGCCTTGGAGGGTCTGGTTGACGGACTCGATGTTCTGCCGGACTGCTCGTAGCAGGGTCCGGCCGGGGCGTGGTGGTTCGGTGCGGTATGCGGGCCGGATGACGTCGATGTTGTGGTCGCGTTGAGCCAGGTTTCGGTGATCCGGTCGCGGTGGCCCTTGTCGACGACCAGGATCAGGCCGTTCGGGTGGTGGAACATGTTCGGCTGCAACGAGATCAGGTCGATGGGGATGTCGCGTTCGTCGGTATTGGGGTTGGTGAGGGCGAACGCGAAGGGTAGTTCGTGGACGGTGGTGACGAGGTGCAGGCCCCAGAACGGTCGGCAGTGGGGGGCGCAGTAGCCGTATCCGGCCCAGCCGGCGAGGTCGGAGCGTGTGACGGTCTCGTGGGAGGTGCCGCACTGCACGGGGGCGGAGTCGGCGATGCGGACCGGGTGCTGCCACAGGTCGGTGTCGGCGGCGAGGACGGCGATGCAGTGCGCGAGTTGGGTGATCAGGGCTCGGAGGCGTTTATTGTGTCCGGGCTGTTTGGGTAGTTGTGGGAGGAGATGTCCGATGGCTTTGCGGCGGCTCGGATCCAGCGGTTCTCGTTGTGGTGGCCGAGGAGGACCTGCGGGACCGCGACGGTGATCAGTTCGTCGTCGATCTTCACCTAGAGTGCGGTGGCGAGGGTGTCCAGATCGACGTGCACGTGGCCTCCATGGTCTCGTTGCTCAGCAACGTCGATCTTGGAGACCCTCGCCTTCGTTCGCAGCCCCGTACCCCTTGGAATGGATCGTCTAGGGCGGAGATGGACACCATGCGCCGGCCGGCCCCCGGCTCCGGCTCGGCGGCCGGCGTCGCCGCAGGATGCTCATCAGGCCCACCGCACCACGGCGTCGTGGGCCAGGCGCGGAAGGCGGGGGAGCCAGGCGTCCGGTCCCGGGTGGCCGATGTTGACCACCAGGATCGCATGGAGGCGGCCGTCCGGGAAGAAGTCCGCGTCCAGGGCGGCGGCGTCGAAGCCGCCCATCGGGCCGGCGGCCAGGCCTTCGGCGCGCACGGCGAGGATGAAGTAGGCGGCCTGAAGTGTCGCGTTGAACGCGGCCGTCTCCGCGCGCAGCCTGTCGTCGGCGGCGAAGACCTCGCGCAGCTGCGGGCGGAACGGCAGGACGGCCGGGATGTGCTCGTGGAACTGGGTGTCGGCGGCCAGGACGGCGACCGCCGGGGCCGCGGCCGTCTTGGCCCGGTTGCCCTCGTGCATGTGGGCGACGAGCCGGTCGCGCCCGGCGCCCGGGCGGACGTACAGCACGCGGAGGGGCTGGGAGTTGGCCGAGGTCGGCGCCCAGCGGGCCAGCTCCCAGATCTGCGTGAGCTCTGCGTCGGTCACGGGGGTGGGCGCGAACGTGTTGGCGGTGCGGGCCGCGGTGAACAGCGCCTGCTTGGTGGTGTCGTCCAGGCGCTGCGGGGCACAGGTCATGACTACCTCGCTTTGGTTAATGTGTTAACCAAAGGCTAGGACGAGATGGTTAATGCATCAACCAAAAGGGGAGTCCAGAGGTGTGAGCTGTGCCTCTCAGTCGCCGGCGGACTCCAGGGCCGCGAGGCGCCGGCGGACCTTGTCGGTGATCGTGGCCAGGGTCCGCAGCTCGGCCGCGGTGAGCTGGTCGATGACCGCGTCCCGGGCGTCGGCTACGTGCTGGCGGGCCGCGGCGGAGATCAGCTCCAGACCCTCGGCGGTGATGGTGACGACTGCCCCGCGCTGATCGGCCTCGGAGCGCTCGCGGGCCACCAGGCCACGGCCCTGCATGCGGGTCAGGTGCTGCGAGAGCCGGCTCTTCTCCCAGTGCAGCCGGTCGCCGAGCTCGAACGAGCGCAGCCGCCCGCCCGCTGCCTCCGACAGGTGGGCCAGCACCTGGTAGTCGGCGTGTGAGAGGCCGCAGCGGGTGCGGAGCCGGCGATCGATGAAGGCGGTGAGCCCGTCCTCCATCGCCATCAGGCCGCGCCAGGCGCGCTCCTCCTGCTCGTTCAACCACCGCGGCTCCATCACACCGCTCACACTAAATCGGGCGCGGCCCGGCGCGCGGCCTCGGTCAGGACGCGGCGCCCGCCGGGATGACGTGGGTGGCGCCCTCGCCCAGGCGCTGGACGACCAGGGTGGCGATCTCCGGGGTCAGGTTGCGGGCGTCGGCCACGTTCCAGCCCTCGCCGGCCGCGTAGGAGGCGCCCTTCCACGTCGGGTGCAGGACGGGGATCACCGTCTGCATGACGGCTTCGAAGGTGCGCTGGTCGGCGGCGGCGTCGAAGGTCGTGATGGTGACGACGGTGCCGTTGATGGTGCAGGTGCCCTGGTCGCGGTACTTGTACACGGTCTCGTCGTGCCGGCCCGCCTTCGTGTAGCCGTCGCAGGCCAGTGCGGTCGCCACCTTGGCGGCGTCCTCGCCCAGGTAGGTCGGCTTGGTGATGGCGGCGACCGCGTTCGGCGCCTGCCAGCCGGCCACACCGGCCGCTGCGGCCAGCGCCACGGCGCCCAGGACCAGCCGGGCCCGCTTCCGTTGGGGGGCAACGGACTCGGTGGCCGGCTGGTCCAGGTCGATGATCGTGGCCATTGGGCAACCCCGCTTCTGCTTCGCCGATATCGGTACGAGTTCAGGCTAGGTGCAGAAACGGTGCGGATCTGTCATCCGACCTGCCGCGGTCGGCCGCCCCAACCAGGGGACTAGAGCGCGGACGCGGGGATCGCCGACGTGAGCGGAAACCAGGTGGAGGGCTGCGCGGGGTTGGCGAACTCCACGCCCCGCAGCGTCCTCAGCAGCTCCGACTGGGGGATCGCCGCGCCGCCGTCGGCGTAGATCTCGGCCAGGTACCTGCCGTCGGGAGACATGCGGAAGCACAGGTTCGCGTTGCCGGCGTTGCAGTACGCCGCGCCGCCCGGCTGCCGGTGGGCGGTGTCGGTGAACTCCACCGGATACAGGGCGATGCGGACCGTGGGGCCGTGATCGAGGGAGGCGTCGACGGGCTCGGTAAGCGACGTGTACGACGGGCGGGTCTTCGACAGGCGGATGCTCGCCGACATGTAGGACGCGCCGGACGGGAAGTCGTCGGTGCGGCCGGCCGAGGTGAGGGAGTACCCCTGCGGCGTGTAGTCGGTTTTGAAGGCGACGGTGACGGGCGCCGGCGGTGACGGGGCCAGGCCGGCGGCGAGCTGCAGGAGTTCGGCCCGGTTGAACTCGCCGTCGACGACCGAGGCCGCGACCGCCCAGGCATTGTCGGCGTACTGCCACGCGAGGGCGACGTTCGGCCCGATGTCGGACGAGTCGATGTACATCATGCTGCTCGCGAACAGGCCCGGCCGGCCGTTCACGGTGACCTTCTCGCCGTTCGCGAACTTCGTGGGCTGGAACACGCCGGGGCGGTACACGGTGATGTTCGCGCTGTACAGCGGCGAGGAGGCGACCACGCCACCGCCGACGCCGTCGTAGAGGTCGGACATCTGCTTGCCGCGCTGCACGTACAGCTCCTGGTAGCCGGGCGTGACGTGCTCGGCGCCGGTGACGGTGAAGTCGCCGGTCCGGTACCCCTTGAAGCCGTACATCCAGTCGCTTGTGGGGTACGTGACAGCGGCGGCGGCGGCCGGCGGGGCGGCCACGACGTTGCCGGGCCGGGCCGCGAACGAGTGCGGCAGCGCGATCGCGGCGACGACAGCCGCGGCGGTCGCGACGGCGGCCCCGCCCTGGAGCAGCCGGTGCCGGCCGTGCCGCCGGCGGCCCTCGGCCACCACGTCATCGACACCGCGACCCATGGGCGGCGCCTCAGACAGTGCATCACTACGCGCCTGCCGCAACAGATCCCGCATATCCTGGCTCCGCTCCGTACCGCTCATGCCTGCACCTCCGCAAGCTTCGGCGCCGCCCTGAACTCCGCCCTGTACCACTGATGACCGGCCACTCCGCTGCGCTCCGTACCGCTCATGCCGACACCTCCGCAAGCTCCGGCGCCGCCCTGAGCCAATCCTGTGCTTGCCCGATCGCGGCCACTCCGCTCCGCTCCGTACCGCTCATGACGCCCTCTCGATGTATCCGGGTCCCGCGATGGTGCCCAAGGGTTCGGCGACGTCGAGCCGCTCGCGCAGCCGGGCCAGGCCGCGTGCGGTGTTGGTCTTGACGGTCCCCTCCGGGCACCGCAGCGCCTCGGCGGTCTCGGAGACCGTC
The DNA here is from genome assembly GCF_019904175.1 of Dactylosporangium vinaceum. GTDB lineage: Bacteria > Actinomycetota > Actinomycetes > Mycobacteriales > Micromonosporaceae > Dactylosporangium > Dactylosporangium vinaceum. The sequence goes on from NZ_CP061913.1 coordinate 494,255, forward strand.
CGGCCTTCGAGGTACCGCAGCACCAGGACCGCCCGCTGCTGCACCGGGAGCGTGCGCATCGCCTCCAGGACGGTCAGCCGGTCGATCACGTCGGGCGTGCCGTCGCGCACCGCCGGCTCGGGCAGCTTGTCGCCCACCGCGTGCTCGCGGCGCCACCAGGGGCGGCGGACCTCGTCGACGGCGGCGCGCACGACCATGGTGCGGGCGTAGCTCTCCGGGCGGTCGACCTTGTGCCAGCGGCCGTAGAGCTTGGCCAGCGCCGTGCACACGGCGTCCTCGGCCAGCTGCCAGTCACCGCAGGTGAGGTAGGCCAGGCCGCGCAGCTGCTCCATCTGCACGGAGACGAACTCTCGAAACGCCGCCTCGTCGTCGCGGTTCACCGGTGAGTGCTCCAATCGTCGCGAGGGCTAGACGGGTGAGCGCCGCCGTAGCGTTTCAGGTTCGCGCAAGATTTTTTGAAGAAGGATCGTGACTCGGGTCCGCGCTGCTTGCGGTCCGCTCCTCCCGCGAGACACCGGTCGGCGCCGGGGCGCCTCCCTTCGGCGTCCGCGGTACTTGCGGTAAGAGCAGAAAAGGCGAAATGCCCGGCGACGCAGTCGCCGGGCATTTCGCTGTCAGGAGGGAGCAGCCGGCTACATCGAACCGGCCGGGACGAAGGTGTAGCCCGCGCCCTGGATGCCCTCGACTGTCGCCTTCAGGTAGCTCACGTCGACGTACGGGTGGAAGAAGAAGCTCGCCACGCCGTCCTTCACCGCGGTGTTGAGCTGGGCGGAGGCGACCAGGTCGGCCGGCAGCATCGCCGGGTGGTTGTTGTACGGCTCCAGCTCGATGTTGCCCAGGTTCTCCGGGTAGGTCACGACGCCGTAGATGTCGCGGACCGTGTACGGGAAGAACTGCCCGATGATCCGGGTGTTGTCGAGCGGGCCGCCGCGCAGCGCGCCCGCCGGGTACAGGCCGCGGTCGTAGCGGGTGGTGAACGTCGCGGCCACCGCGCGGTTGGCGGCGTCGCTGCCGGCGTAGTGCGGGAACTCGAAGATCGTCGGCTTGGCCAGGCCGGCCTTGGCGAACTCGGCGAACGCGGCGTCGATGCGCGACTGGGCCCAGCTCTGCGAGTCCTCGGCGACCGGGCCGTCGTAGACGACGTTGTTCGTGGCCGGGTCGACGTGGGCCGTGTAGAACTCGAAGTCGTCGGCGCTGACGCCGTTGTATGGGTTGTCCTTGCTGGCGTACTGGTGCGTGTAGCCGTGCATGAGCAGCGTCCCGCCGTGCGCCTGCATGTTCTTCAGCGCGGCGACCACCTGCGGGCGGTCGGCGAGCGTGTAGTCCTGCGGCACGCCGTTGCTGTAGGCGCCCTTCGCGTCGACGTACCGCGAGTACACCGCGACGGAGAACGGGATGTTCAGGCTCGACAGGTAGGTCGTGATCGCGTTGAGCTCGACCGGGTCGGCATCGGGGCCGACGTCCTCGATGCGCACCAGGGCCCGGTGCCGCTCGGCGGTCTGCGGGGCGAGCGCCTCCTCCAGCAGGTTCGCGAAGGCGACGTACCGGTCGTTGGTGGTCATGTACGAGTACGGGATCTCGCCCAGGTAGGTGAAGTTGCCCGAGCGCACGCCCCACGAGAAGGCCGAGCTGTCGGCGTCGCGCACGGCGTTGCCGATCGCGGTGGCCTTGGTGGTGTCGTAGATGACAGTGTTCATGATGCCGGCCATGTTCTGCGGGTCGCGGGTGAAGGTCCGGCCCTCGTAGTTGACCTTCGACACCGGCGACACGTCGAACTGCGACCAGGTGAAGCCGCGGTTGGCGGCGAAGTTCGGGTCGCGCGCCGTGAGCTGCCAGATGTTGTCGTACACCCAGATGACCGGCTTGGTGGTCGCCGTCACGTCGTCGAGGAAGGCGGCCGGCAGCGGCTCGTCGTAGGTCGAGCCCATGTAGATGACGGCCTGGTAGTCGTTCAGCTCGCCGGCCTGGTAGTTCACGACGGGCTGCGCGGTCCAGTCGCCGAAGTGCGAGGACAGGTTGGCCGTCGCGATCGCGTACTGCTCACCCAGGAACCCGTACGGGCCCGTGGTGTCGTAGAGCACAAGGGTCTTGCCCGTCGCACCCGGGATGCCGGCGCCGGTGCGGGCGTCGACGAGCGGCGCGGCCGGCGTCGTCACGACCGTCGAAGGGGATGCCGCGGAGACGTTCCCCGCCGCATCGAGCGCCTCGACGCTGAAGGTGTACTGCGACCGCGCGCTCAGCCCCGAGACGGTGACACCCGTCGCGGTGACCGTCTGCACGCTCGGGCCACCGGTGACGCGGTAGGACACCACGCCGCGGTCGTCGGTCGACGCCGCCCAGGAGAGTGCGACGCTTGTCGCGGTGAGCTCGCCCGCGACGGGCGCGCCCGGTGCGCTCGGCGCTGTCACGTCCGGCGGGGGCGGCGGGGTCAGTGTGGTGAACCCGGCGGCGGCGCCGGCCGCGGAGACGTTGCCGGCCGCGTCGACGGCCTTCACCGTCAGCGTGTGCGCCGTCGACGGGGTGAGGCCGGACAGCGTCGTGGTCGTCGCCGGCGGGTTGCCGGTCAGCGTCGCGATCGGGGCCGTGGCGGTACCGTCGAAGATGCGGTATTCCGAAACGCCCGTGTCGTCGCTCGCGGCGCCCCAGCTCACCGTGGCACCGGTGGTGGTCACGTCGGTCACCGTTGTCGCGCCCGGCGCGGTCGGGGCCTGGCGGTCGGTGACGCCCGTGGTGAAGGCCCAGACGTACTGGTCGCTCAGCGAGCCGGACGTGCCCTTGACCTTGACGGTGAGGGTGTACCGGGTCGAGTCGGCAAGCGCCGCCCGCGGGACGAACGTGAAGGTGTGGGTGGGCGCGTCGTACGTGTAGTACGCCGGCACGGAGACGGAGCCGGCGGTCTTGACGAACGAGTACCGCAGTGAGGCCGGGTCGGTCGGGTCGTTGAAGGTGATCGTCGGACGGGCGGTCGCCGGGACTCCCGTCGCCCCGTTCTTCGGGGTGACAGCGGTGACGGCCGGAGCCGCGGCGTGAGCCACAGTCCCCAGTCCGCTCGCGACGATGGTGCCGACGACGGCCGACCCCACCAGCTTCACCGAGATGCGCACTCTTGTGGGCCTTTCTGGCTTGGGTTTGCCAGGGCCCCGGCTCCGAGGTGTCGAGCCGGGGCCCCGTTCAGGGGGTGTTCGTCAGCTGGCGCAGTAGAGGGTCGGCGTGAAGGACGCCGAGGTGACACCGCCGCGGGTGATCGTGAAGACCCAGCTCTTGCCGCTCTCGTCGGTCATGTCCCGGGCGGAGCCGCTCTGCGAGAGGCTGCCCGAGTTGATCGCGATCGAGCCGCCGAGCACCACGCCGGTGGCGCAGGTGAAGGTGTAGGTCCGCGAGCCGGTGCTGGTGATCGTGGTGGGGGACGTCGCCGTGACCTTCGTGTACCCGGCGCCGGCGGCACCCGTGGCACCTGTCGCACCCGTGGCGCCTGTCGCTCCGGTGGCGCCGGCGGCACCCGTCGCGCCCTTGATGCTGCCGAGGGCGGCCCAGGTCGTGGCGTCGGTCTTCTTGTACATCGAGAAGTCGGTCGTGTTCAGGTACACGTCACCGACCGCGCCGAGCGTCCCGGCCGGCACCCCGGCGCCGGTGAGGATCGCCGAGCCGTTGACGCCGTCCTTGCCGTTCGCGCCGTCCTTGCCGGCCGTCCCGTCCAGACCCTTCGCGCCGGCCGCACCGGTGGCGCCGGTCGCGCCCTGCTCGCCCTGGGCGCCGGCGGCACCCGCGGCGCCTGTCGCACCCTTCAGCGAGGCCAGCCACTCCTCGGGCGTGCCCGCGAAGAGTCCGCTGTCCAGCGCCATCTGGTAGGCGTCCTTGCCGTCGGTACCGTGACCCACCAGCGACTGGAGCCACTGCTCGACGGTCCCGACGGTGGGGTCGGCCGCCTTCGCGACGTCGTACGCGCTCGCCCCCGGCATGCCCGGCAGCCCCTGCGCACCCGTCTCGCCCTTCTCACCCTGGGCGCCGGCGGCACCTGTCGCGCCCGTCGCGCCGGTGTCGCCCTTCTCGCCCTGCGGCCCGGTGGCGCCGTCCTTGCCGTCGGCGCCGGGGATGCCCTGCAGCCCCTGGGCCCCGGTGTCGCCCTTCTCGCCCTTCTCGCCCTGCGCGCCGGTGGCACCCTGCGCGCCGGTGTCGCCCTTCTCGCCCTGGGCACCTGTCGCACCCTGTGCGCCGGTCGCGCCCGTGTCGCCCTTGAGGCCCTGCTCGCCCTGGGCGCCGGTGGCGCCGGTGTCGCCCTTCTCGCCCGTCGCGCCGGTGGCACCCTGCGCGCCCGTGTCGCCCTTGAGGCCCTGCTCGCCCTGGGCGCCGGTCGCGCCGGTGTCGCCCTTCTCGCCCTGCGCGCCGGTGGCACCCTGCGCGCCGGTGGCGCCGGTGTCGCCCTTGAGGCCCTGCTCACCCTGGGCGCCGGTAGCGCCGGTCGCGCCGGTGTCGCCCTTCTCGCCCTGCGCGCCGGTGGCACCCTGCGCGCCAGTGGCACCGGTGTCGCCCTTCTCGCCCTGGGCGCCCGTGGCTCCCGTCGCGCCGGTCGCGCCCGTGTCGCCCTTGGCGCCGGTGGCACCCGCGGCGCCGGTGGCACCTGTCGCTCCGGTGGCGCCGGTCTGGCCCTTGGCACCCGTCGCGCCGGTGGCGCCGGTGGCACCCGTCGCGCCGGTGGCACCTGCCGCGCCGGTGGCGCCCGTGGCGCCCTTGGCTCCGGGCGGGCCGACGGGGCCGGCCGGGCCCTGGGCGCCCGTGTTGCCTGTCGCGCCGGTGGCACCCGTGGCACCCTTCGGGCCCTGGTTGTTCCACTGGATCTGCTTCTCACCGCTCTTGCAGCGCTGGCCGCCCTGGTAGTCGATGACCCGCAGGGCGCCGGTGCTGGTGGTGCGGCAGCCGGTGATCACCCCGGTGCCGGAGTCCGGCACGGCACCGTAGGCGGTGGCGCCGACGCCGACGAGGACGGCCGCGGCGGTCGCACCAATAGCGGCGATCTTCTGCTTCTTGGACTGGAACACGAGCTCTCCCGAATCTCAGTGGCGGTACTGGTGCGCTACTTGCCGTTGACGACGACGCGCTCGGAGGGGCGCAGCTGCCGCGGCGCGGGCGGCGGCGGCATCTCCCCGTCCTTCGCGGGCCGGCTCTCCGCCGTCGGCGCGTGCCGCTGCGCGGTGTCCTGGTGCGCCAGGTCGATGCCGATCCCGAGCGCCACCACGCCGGCGGCGACCGCGGTGGCGATGCCGATGACGAGCTTCTGCATGACGACTCCCTCAGGATTTGGGCACGACGCAGCGACCGCGGAGCACGCGGCGAGCAAGACGCTGGAGCGGATGGAGCGGAGATTTCGGAAGCGAGCGTCAGAACGAGCGCACCGGATCCCCCATGGAACACGTGGAAACGTTGTCCGGGGCCGGTTTCGCCACTGGCTCCCCGCCGGGCCGATTCGGCGACCAAAATGTCGCCCGGCGGATCACTGCCTTCCCGTCAGCCCGTCACCGGGCTGGTCCACTTAAGGTAGCGGCCCGGGTGCAGACGCGTTGTCGGCAGCGCGGGATGCACTCCGACGCCAACCGGATGACAAGCGCTCAGCGCATCGAGTCGATCAGGTCGGTCAGCTCGCGCATGAGCCGCTCGGCCCGCTCGCTGCCGAACGCGTCCTCGACGGCGCGGTGATGCCCGGTGGCGGCATGGTCGAGGCGGGCAAGGAGGGTGGTGCCGGACTCGGAGAGGTACACGGCGACCCGGCGCCTGTCGTTCGGGTCCTGCCGGCGGTAGACGAGCGCGCCGTCGACGAGCCGGTCGACCGCCTTGGTCAGCGTCGGGTGCGGCATGAGCGCGGCCTCGGCCAGGTCACCCATGGAGTGCCCGCGCCCGTCGGAGAGCGCCTGCAGGATGCGCCACTGCTCGACCGTGACACCCTCGGACTGCAGCGCGGTGGCCAGGCCGCGGTTGACCGCCCGCTCGGCCTCGCTCAGCACGTAGCCGAGGTGCGCGCGCAGCCCTATCGCATCCACCATGGTCGCCCCCTACCACTCGCCCGCCATAGGAAAGATACTCGGCGTCGTGGATGAGGTCCGGGTGGTCGCCGACCCGCTCGAGGCGCGCCTGCTGGCGCCCGAGCCGGGCGGGGCGGTGCGCGTGGCGCTGGCCGTCCCGACCTCGGGCACGCTCGGGATGATGGCGCCGGCCGTGCTGAACTGCGCCCGCCTGGCCGTCGCGGAGCTCAACGCGGCCGGCGGCCTGCTGGGCCGCCCGATCGAGCTGGTGCTGCTGGACGCCGGCCGCCGCCCGCAGACCGTCGCCGCCGAGCTGGCCGAGCTCACCCGGGCCGGCGCCATCGCCGCCGTCGTCGGCACCCACGCCAGTGATGTCCGCGTCGCCACTGTCACAGCACTGCAGGGCCGGATTCCGTATGTCTTCACGCCCCCCTACGAAGGCGGCGAGCACGCGCCGGGCGTGTACCTGCTGGGCGAGACCCCGGCCCGCCAGCTGCGCCCGGCTCTGGACTGGCTCGTCCGGCACCGCCGGGCCCGCCGCTGGGCCCTCGTCGGCAACGACTACGTGTGGCCGCGCATGCTGCACCACGCCGCCGTGGCCTACCTCCGGGCCGCCGGGGCCCAGGTGGTCGCCGCCCGCTACCTCCCGTTCGGCGCCCTGGACCCCGCCCCGCTGCTCGACCTGATCGCCAGGCGCCGGGCCGACGCCGTCCTGCTGACCCTGGTGGGCAGCGACCTGGCCGCGTTCAACCGCGCCTACGGCGAGTCGCCCCTGCGGTCCCCGCGCCTGTGCGCCGCCCTGGAGGAGAACGGGCTCCTGGCCACGGGCGGCGACGCGACGGGCGAGCTGTACGCCACGATGGGCTACTTCGGCAACGTGGCCACCGACGCGGGCCTGGCGTTCGTGGAGCGGTACACCCACCGCTACGGCTGGCAGGCCCCGGTCCTCAACGGCCACGCCGAGGCGTGCTACGACGGCGTGCGCCTGCTGCACGCCCTGGCCTCGCGGGCCGGCAGCCTCAACCCGGCCGCCATGGACGCCACCGCCGACGGCACCACCATCACCGGCGGCCGCGGCCGGGTCACCGTCACCTCCCGCCACGTCGACCAGCCCGTCTACCTGGCCCGCGCCGACGGCCTGGACTTCGACGTCATCGATTCGTTCTGACGGCAGATCTTTCCGAATTCAAGTATTCGGTCTACCGTTGGCGGACATGGCAGCGGGTTCGCAGACGCCTTCCGATATCGAGCGGTTCGGATACACGCAGGAGCTGCAGCGCTCCCTCACGTTCACCGACCTGTTGGTGTACGGCCTGATCTTCATGGTGCCCATCGCGCCCTTCGGGATCTTCGGGGGCGTGTTCCAGGGCTCGGGCGGGATGGTGGCGCTGGCCTACGCGATCGGCATGGTCGCCATGGTGTTCACCGCGCTCTCCTACGCGCAGATGGTCAAGGCGTTCCCCATGGCCGGGTCCGTGTACAGCTACGCCGGGCGCGGGATCGCGCCGCCCGTCGGGTTCCTGGCCGGGTGGGTGATCCTGCTCGACTACGTGCTGGTGCCCAGCCTGCTGTACCTGGTCGCGAGCGTCGCCATGAACTCCGTCGTCACCGCGGTGCCGGTGTGGGCCTGGCTCGTCGCCTTCGTGGTGCTCAACACCGTGGTGAACCTGCTCGGCATCCAGCTCACCGCGATCGTCAACCGGTTCATGCTGCTCGGCGAGCTCGTCGTGCTCGGGATCTTCCTCGTGATCGGCGTGGTGGCGCTGGCCCAGGGCAAGGGGCGCGGCTTCGACACCTCCCCGCTGTACAACCACAGCACCTTCTCCTGGCCCTTGGTCTTCGGCGCGGTCTCCATCGCGGTCCTGTCGTTCCTCGGCTTCGACGGCATTTCGATGCTCGCCGAGGAGCACCGCGGTGAGGCCCGCCAGATCGGGCGCTCGATGGTGGCGGCGCTCGCCCTCGCCGGGGTGCTGTTCATCGTGCAGACGTGGGTCGCCGCGCTGCTCGTGCCCGACCCGCAGCGGCTGCTCGACGAGGGCGACCCGGGCGGCACCGCGTTCTACGACGCCGCGCGGGTCGGCGGCGGGGCCTGGCTGGCCACACTGACCGCCGTCGCCACCGCCGTCGCCTGGGGGTTCGCCAACGCGCTGGTGGCGCAGGTGGCCACCTCCCGGCTGCTCTACGCGATGGCCCGGGACCGGCAGCTGCCGTCGTTCCTGGCCCGGATCTCGCCGCGGCACCGGGTGCCGGTCAACGCGACGTTCGTCGTGGCCGTCGTGTCGCTCGGCCTCGGCCTGTACATGTGGTCGCGCGGCGACGGCATCACGCTCCTGTCGACGCTCGTCAACTTCGGCGCGATGACCGCCTTCCTGGCCCTGCACGTCTCGGTGTTCTGGCACCATGTGGTGCGCGGGGGGAGCCGGGACTGGCTGCGGCACCTGGTGTTCCCGCTCATCGGGTTCGCCATCCTGCTCTACGTCGTCATCAACGCCAAGGTCGCGGCGCAGATGCTCGGCTTCACGTGGCTCGGCGTCGGCGTGGTCGTCCTCGTGATCCTCTACGCGACGGGCCGGCGCCCTCGACTTTCGGGACAGGCAAATGACTGACCTTCACGTGTACTCCCCCGAGCCCGACGAGCTCGCCTACACCTTCGGCGGCCGGGCCCCGGTGCGCCGTCTACGGCCGGGCGACGCGCTGGAGGTGTACACCGAGGACTGCTTCGGCGGCCGCGTCACCGGCGTCGACACGCTCCCCACGCAGGTGGTCGAGTTCCCGTTCCTCAACCCGGTGAGCGGCCCGTTCCACGTGGAGGGCGCCGCGCCGGGCGACACCCTGGCGCTGCACTTCGTCAGCCTGCAACCGGCCCGCGACTGGGCCGTGTCCAGCACGTTTCCGCACTTCGGCGCCCTGACCTCCACCTCGCACACGGCGACGCTCCAGCCCCCGCTCGAGGAGCGCGTCTGGATCTACGACCTGGCCGGCGGCGTGGCCCGGTTCAGCGCGCGCAACAGCGACTTCGTCGTCGACCTCCCGCTCGACCCGATGCACGGCACTGTCGGGGTCGCACCGGCCGCCTTCGAGGCCCGCATGACGATCACGCCCGACGCCCACGGCGGCAACATGGACACACCCGAGCTGCGGGCCGGCGTCACCGCGTACTTCGGCGTCAACGTCGACGGCGCCCTGTTCGCCCTCGGCGACGGCCACGCCCGCCAGGGCCACGGCGAGGTCAGCGGCGTCGCCGTCGAGTGCGCGATGCGGACCACCCTGATCGTCGAGCTGCTCAAGGGCGTGCCGACCCCGTGGCCCCGCCTCGAGTCCGACGAGCACCTGATGAGCACGGGCTCGGCCCGGCCGCTCGAGGACGCGTACCGCATCAGCCAGCACGACCTCGTCACCTGGGTCGCCGGCCTCACGGGCCTCGACGAGCTGGACGCGCTCCAGCTCGTCAGCCAGGCCGGCGAGGCCCCGGTCGGCAACGTGTGCGACACGAACTACACGATGGTCGCCAAGGTGGCCAAGCGTTACCTGCGCGGCGCCCGGGCGTACGACGGTGTTCACGCGCGGCTGCGGGAGCGCGCGGCAACAATGGGGGCATGAAGCTAGGTCTGCACTACTGGAACTTCTCCAACCCCGCCGAGCCCACCGCGATCGGCCCGACGCTGCGCGAGACCGCCACGATCGCCGAGCAGGCGGGTGTCGCCTCGTTCACCGTCATGGACCACTACTTCCAGATGGAGCAGTACGCCCCGGCCGACGAGCCGATGCTGGAGGGGTACACGACGCTTGGGTACGTGGCCGCGCTGACCCAGGAGATGACGCTGGGCCTGCTGGTGACCGGGGTGATGTACCGCCACCCCGGCCTGCTGGCGAAGATCGTCACCACCCTCGACATCCTCTCCGGCGGCCGCGCCCGCCTGGGCATCGGCGCCTCCTGGTACGAGCGCGAGCAGCGCGGCTTGGGCGTCCCCGTCGTCCCGGTCGCCGAGCGCTTCGAGCGCCTGGAGGAGACCCTGCAGATCTGCCTGCAGATGTGGGGCGCCCAGCCCGGCGGCGAGTTCAATGGCAAGCACTACCAGCTCACCGAGCTCATCAACTCCCCGGCCGCCATCAGCACCCCCCACCCGATGATCATGATCGGCGGCGGCGGCGAGAAGAAGACCCTCCGCCTGGTCGCCAAGTACGCCGACGCCTGCAACCTCTTCGGCACCTCGCCCGACGACGTCGCCCACAAGCTCGACGTCCTCCGCGAACACTGCACCGCCGAGGGCCGCGACTACGACTCCATCGTGAAGACCGCCCTGGTGACCCGCCCACCCCTGACCGACCCGGACGCCTGGCTGGCCGACGTGGAGGCCTTCAAGGCCCTCGGCATCACCGAGGTCATGACCATGCCCGACCGCAACCCGGTCGAGTTCACCAACGGCCTGGCCGAAAAAATCCTCCCCCGCCTGGCCTCGATCTGATCCCCGCGACCCGCCGGTGACGTCCCGCGTCACCGGCGGGTCGGGTGGCTCTCCGGCTGTTCGGAGGCGGCCCAGCTGGCCAGGAGGCGCAGGGCGTCGGCGGTGGGGGAGGTGGGGTCCGCGGTGTACATGAGGAGGGTCTGGCCCTGGTCGGCGGCCAGTGGGGTGGCCTCGTAGGGCAGCTCCAGGTCGCCCACGACCGGGTGGTGGATGCGCTTCACGCCCGTCGTGTGGAGGTGGACGTCGTGCTTGGCCCAGCGGGTGCGGAAGGCCTCGCTGTGGGTCGAGAGCTCGCCGATCAGGGTGGTCAGGTCGGCGTCGCAGGGGTTGCGGCCCGCCTCGGTGCGCAGGGTGCTGGCGTTGTCGTCGGCGATTCGGGGCCAGTCGCGCCAAAAGGTCCGGGCGGCCGGGTCGAGGAAGGCGAAGCGGGCCATGTTGACCGGGCGGGCGGGGTCGGCGTAGAGCGGGGCGAGGAGGGCTCGGCCCAGGGCGTTGGTGCCCAGGATGTCCAGGCGGCCGCTGTAGACCAGGGCCGGGGTCGTGGTCATCGAGTCGAGGATGCGCTGGATCGGCGGGCGGAGCGTGGGCTCGGTGGGTAGCCGGCGCAGGGGGCGGGTGCCGCCGCTCGCGCGGACCAGGTCCAGGAGGTGGGCGCGCTCGGTCGGGTCCAGCTGCAGGGCGTGGTTGATGCCCTCCAGCACCGACTCCGACACGCCGTGGGCCTCGCCGCGCTCCAGCCGGATGTAGTACTCGACGCTGATGCCGGCCAGAGTGGCGACCTCCTCGCGGCGCAGGCCCTTGACCCGGCGGTTGCCGCCGTACACGGGCAGGCCCACCTGCTCGGGGGTCAGCCGGGCCCGGCGGGTGGCCAGGAACTCGCGGATCTGCCGGCGGGCGTCCGCGGCGGCCTGCTTCGGTTCTCCCACGACAGCAACCGTACGAGGTCCGGCGGCGGGGAAGGAGTCACCGGCAGTACCCCCCTCGCAGAATCTGCCCCCGCCGCGCGGCGCGGCAAAGCATTGAGCCCATGTCCAACACTGTCGCCGCCTACGCCGCGCTGTCCGCCGGCGCCCCGCTCGTCCCGCACACCATCGAGCTCCGCGACGTCGGGCCGCTCGACGTGCGCATCGACATCAGGTTCGCCGGCATCTGCCACTCCGACATCCACACCGTGCGCGACGAGTGGGGGCCGGCCAACTACCCGGTCGTCCCGGGCCACGAGATCACCGGGGTCGTCGCCGCGGTGGGGTCCGCGGTGACGCGGTTCGCGGTCGGGGACCGGGTCGGGGTCGGGTGCCTCGTCGACTCCTGCGGCGAGTGCGCGAGCTGCGTGCGCGGCGAGGAGCAGTACTGCCGCAACGGCAACGTGCAGACGTACAACGCCGTCGGCAAGGACGGCAGGATCACGCAGGGTGGGTACGCCCAGTCGGTAGTCGTCACCGAGCGGTTCGTCTGCCGCATCCCCGACGGCCTGGCGCTCGACGTGGCCGCGCCGCTGCTCTGCGCCGGGATCACGACCTACGCCCCGCTGCGGCGGTGGGGAGCCGGGCCCGGCAAGCGGGTCGCGGTCGTCGGGCTCGGTGGGCTCGGCCACATGGCGGTCAAGCTCGCCCGGGCGATGGGCGCCGACGTCACGGTACTGTCGCAAACCCTCAAAAAGCGCGAGGACGGCCTGGCTCTGGGCGCCACCGCCTATTACGCCACGGAAGACCCGGCGACGTTCGGCGCGCTGGCCGGCGCGTTCGACCTGATCCTCAACACGGTGAGCGCCCCGCTCGACCTCGACGCCTACCTGTCGCTGCTGGCGGTCGACGGCGTGCTGGCCGGTGTCGGCGCCCCGGCCGAGCCGATGACGCTGCACGCCGGCTCGCTGCTGTTCCAGCGGCGCACCCTGGCCGGCTCGATCATCGGCGGCCTGCGCGAGACGCAGGAGATGCTCGACTTCTGCGCCGCGCACGGCCTCGGGGCGCAGGTCGAGGTCATCGGCGTCGAGCAGGTCAACGAGGCCTACGAGCGGGTGCTCGCCTCCGACGTGCGGTACCGGTTCGTGATCGACACGGCCGGTCTGGACCGGGGTCGGTCTAACGGCTAAACAACACCGGCAATTTGTCCCAATTAGGGCGAAAACGGTACCGACTTCGACCGACAACAGTTGGACTGGAGCGATGAGAGTTCTGGTCACCGGCGGGGCGGGTTTCATCGGCGGCAACCTGTGCCGGGAGCTCGCCGCCCACCCACGGGTGTCGGAGGTCGTCGCGTTCGACGACCTGAGCACCGGCAGTGAGCACAACCTCGACGGTGTCGACGCGCGGCTGGTCGTGGGCAGCATCCTCGACCGGCCCGCGATCGACGCGGCCGTGGGGGAGGCCGACGTCGTCATTCACCTGGCCGCCCGGCCGAGCGTGCCGCGGTCGGTGGCCGACCCGATGCGCAGCCACCTGGTCAACGCCAACGGCACCATGCACGTGCTCGAGGCGTGCCGGATCGGGGGCACGCCGATCATCGCGGCGTCCTCGTCTTCGGTGTACGGGCCGACGCGGGTGCTGCCGAAGCACGAGGAGCTGCCGACCCGGCCGCAGAGCCCCTACGCGGCGAGCAAGCTGGCCGCGGAGTCGGCGGTGCTGGCCCACGGGGCGACCTACGGGCTGCCGGTGCTCGCGCTGCGGTTCTTCAACGTCTACGGGCCGCTGCAGTCGGTCGGGCACGCCTACGCGGCGGTCATCCCGACGTTCGCCGACGCGGCGCTGCGCGGGCAGCCGATCCACGTGCACGGCGACGGGCGGCAGACCCGGGACTTCACGTTCGTGGGCTCGGTCGCACGGCTGCTCACCGACGCCGCGGTGCGCCGGGTGGCCAGCCCGACGCCGGTGAACCTGGCCTTCGGGACCCGGACCTCGCTGCTGGAGCTGGTCGAAAAGATCAAGGTGCTGGTGGACCGGCCGGTCGAGGTGGTCTTCGACCCGGCCCGCCCCGGTGACGTCCGCGACTCCCAGGCCGAGTCGACGCGGCTGCAGGAGCTGTTCCCCGGGCACGGGCCGGTGCCCCTCGACGAGGGGCTGGCCGAGACCGTCAGCTGGTATGCACGACAGACTGCGCCGGCATCTCAATAGCCGGCACCACGCACAGGTCGGCCATCGCGCCGACCAGGTCGGCCCCGTCGCCGCTCAGGGCCCGCGCCAGCAGCGGGTGCAGCGACGGGACCCGGACGTGTGAGATCAGCGGGTGCAGCGGCCGGACGTCGGCCTCGCCCCGGCCGAAGAGCTCCTCGTGCAGCTTCTCGCCGGGGCGCAGGCCGGTGTACACGATCTCGATCGGGGCCGCGCCGATGAGCTGGCGGGCCAGGTCGGCGATCCGCACGGGGGTGCCCATGTCGAGCACCAGCGCCTCGCCGCCGGAGCCGATCGCGGCCGCCTGAATGACCAGCTGCACGGCCTCGGGGATGGTCATGAAGTAGCGCGTGACGTCCGGGTCGGTCACGGTGACCGGCCCGCCCTCGGCGATCTGCGCCCGGAACGCGGTCACCACCGAGCCCCGGCTGCCCAGCACGTTGCCGAAGCGCACGTTGAGGAAGCCGTGGTGCGCGGTGAGCCGCTCGGTGATCCGCTTCGAGTAGCCCAGGACGCTTATCGGGTCGGCCGCCTTGTCGGTGGAGATGTTGACGAGCCGCCGCACGCCGGCGGCGCGGGCCGCCTCGAGCACGTTCAGCGTGCCGAGCACGTTCGTCTGCAGCGCCTCGGCCGGGTGCCGCTCCAGCAGCGTGAGGTGCTTGAGCGCGGCGGCGTGGAAGACGACCTCGGGCCGGCGGGTGGCGAAGATGTGCTGGATGGTGGCGGCGTCGCGCAGGTCGGCCAGGATCAGCGACGGGTCGTCGAGCAGGGCCCGGCCGTGGATGGAGAGCTGCACCGCGTGCAGGGCCGACTCGTCGCGGTCGAGCATCATGAGCTCGGCCGGGGCAAACAGGTGCAGCTGGCGGCACAGCTCCGAGCCGATCGAGCCGCCGGCCCCGGTGACCAGCACCCGCTTGCCGGTCAGGTAGTCGCCGATGGAGGCCAGATCGGTGTCGATCTGGCGCCGGCCGAGCAGGTCGGCGAGCTCCACGTCGCGCACCTGGCCGACGTCGAGCGAGTCGTCGAGCGACGGCAGTACTTTCAGAAAATAGCCCGAAATTTCCGACATCTCAGTGCGCAGGCTCCGCAGCAGCGCGCCGTCCTCGTTGCGCACCGCGAAGATCACGCCGCAGGCGGCCGACGACTCCAGCGCCCGCCGCAGTGAGGGCCGCCCGCCGAGCACCGGCACGCCGGAGATCCGCAGCCGATGCTTGCGCGGGTCGTCGTCCAGAAAGCCCACGGCTCGGTAGCGGCAGTGCCGGTCCTGCTGCATGGCGCGCAGCAGGCGGTGCCCGGCCGCGCCCGCCCCGTAGATCAGCACGGGGGTCTTGGCGACGGCGTGCGCCCGCCGGGCCAGCCGCGCCCACCGCATCGCGACCATGGCCACCAGCGCGGCCCCGCTGCCCAGCAGCACGATCAGGCCGGAGGCCGGGGCCAGCACCAGCAGCAGCCCGCAGACGACGAGCACCGTGCAGGCCAGTGCGCGGAAGAAGGCCATGGAGGCGTACTCGTAGCGGCGCCGGTACAGCTGCACCGGCCACGACACCGCGGAGTGCAGCGCGGCGGCGAGCAGGATCGTGCCCGCGGCGGCGGCCAGCGGCGGCCGCGACGGTGCGATGGCCACGGCGAGCGCGAGCCCGCCGGTCCAGGCGTACAGGTCGGCCGGCCAGTCCCCGGGCCCCGCGGGTCGGTGATCGTCCACGCGACGATTCTTCACGAATGAGAGTCCTATTTCGGCGTAAAAGCCCGTATCGCTCCCGAATCTCGGACCGGGATGTCACTCTGAGTTGAGCAAGCGGCTACGGGAGGTCATGGCGTATGGAGCTGCGCGACTACGTCAGCGCGGTCCGCAAACGCTGGTGGCTGCTGGCCACGACGGCGTGTCTGGCGCTGGTGGCCGCGGTGGTGGTGACCGCCCAGACGGCACCGACCTACGCGGCAAGCGTCACCTTCTTCGTCAGCACCCCGAGCAGCGGCGTCACCGACGCCTACCAGGGCGGCCTGTTCTCGCAGCAGCGCGCCCGCTCGTACGTCAACCTCGTCGGCAGCGACCGCCTGGCCCGCGCGGCCGCGGCCGATCCCGGGGTCGGGCTCGACGCGGCCGGTGTGCGCAAGCGGATCAGCGCCCGCACGATCCCGGACACCGTGCTGCTCGAGGTCACCGTGACCGACACCGACAGCAGCCGGGCCCTGCGGGTGACCCAGGCCGTCGCGACGCGCTTCGCCGAGCTGGTCGCCACCCTGGAGACGCCGCCGGGCAGCACCGCCCCGACGGTGCGCGTGGACGTGGTCACCGGCCCGTCGGTGAGCACCGACCCGATAAGCCCGCGGCCCGCCCGCAACTTCGCGATAGCCCTGCTGCTGGGCCTGGTCGCCGGGGCCGCGGCCGCCGTGCTGCGCGAGCTGCTGGACAACAGCATCCGCTCGGTCGCCGCGCTGCGTCAGGCGACGAAAAAAGCGATCCTGGCGGCGGTACCGCACGACGCGCACGCGATCGAATCCCCGCTGCTCGTGGAGGATGCGGCCTGGTCGCCGCGCGGCGAGGCCATGCGGCACCTGCGGACCAACCTGCAGTTCGTCGACCCGGACCGGCGGGCCCGCTGCGTCGTGGTGACGAGCGCGCTGCCCGACGAGGGCAAGTCGACGATCGCCTGCAACCTGGCCATCGTGCTCGCCGAGGCCGGGCACCGGGTGCTGCTCGTCGACGCCGACGTGCGCCGGCCCAAGCTGGCCGAGTACCTGGACCTGGAGGGCGCGGTCGGCCTGACGAACGTGCTCGTCGGGCAGGTCGACGTGGCCACGGCCGTGCAGCGCTGGGGCGAGCAGGAGCTGTTCGTGCTCTGCAGCGGCACCATCCCGCCGAACCCGAGCGAGCTGCTCGGCTCGCAGCAGATGACCCGGCTGCTGGCCGAGGTGAGCGAGGACTACGAGTACGTCGTCGTCGACACCTCGCCGCTGCTGGTCGTCACCGACGCGGCAGTGGTCGCCAGCCGAGCTGACGGGGCGGTGCTGGTGACCCGGGCCGGGCGGACCACCGTCACCCAGGCCCAGGCGGCCGTCGAGGCGATCGAGGCGGTCTCGGCGCGGCTGTTCGGCTGCGTGCTCAACGGGGCCAAGGGCGGCAACGGCGACGGGTACACCTACGCCTACTACGGCCCCGCGGAGGCCGACCGCCCGCAGCGCGCGCTGCCCGCCGCGCCCGCGCAGCCGAAGGAAGAGCCGGCGCCGATCAAAGCCGGGACGCGAGGGGCCTGAGGATGTCCGCGATCGTCTCAGCGCAGACGCGGAAGCCCTCGATCGGGCCGCCGAAGGGGTCCTCGAGGTCGTCGTCGGCCGGCTTGCCGGGCTGCAGCCGGCCGCGGACGGCTCCGACCGCCCGCAGCGTCAGGGGGCCGTCGGGCACGGCCGCGGCGTACCGGGCGTACTGGCGCAGCGTGAACGTCCGCGCCGCGGTCACCGGGGCCAGGGTGACGCAGTGCGCCCGCTCGGCCCGGGTCGCGGTCAGGATCAGCGACGCGCCGAGCAGCAGCGACGGCACCACCCGGCGGCTGGTGAAGCCCTCCGGGTCGGCGCCGTGCTCGCGCAGCACCGTCCGGGCGTGCTCGGGCATCTCGAGGCCGGGCACGGCGTGCGTGCCGGCGCTCGCGGCGTCCAGGCCGAGGGTGCGGGCCAGCCGCTCGGCCATGGCGGACCGGCACAGGTTGGCCCGGCAGACGAACAGCATCAGGGCCGGCTCCAGCGGGGGTATGTGGTGAACACGCGGATCTTTCTGTCGGCGCCCGACGTTTCCGGCGTCGAGGAGCGCTATCTGGTCAACGCGCTGAGGTCCGGGTGGGTCGCGCCCATCGGACCGGATCTCGACGCTTTCGAGGCCGAGATCGCCCGCCGGTGCGCCACCGCGTACGCCGTCGGGGTCAGCTCCGGCACCGCCGCGCTGCACCTGGGCCTCATCGCGCTGGGCGTGCAGCCGGGCGATGCGGTGATCGTGCCGACGCTGACGTTCGCGGCGACGGCGAACGCGGTCGTGTACACCGGCGCCGAACCGGTATTCGTCGACAGCCTGCCCGGTGACGGCAACCTCGACCCCGACCTCACCGCGGCCACCGTCGCCGAGCTGCGCCGCGAGGGCCGCAGGGTGTCCGCGATCGTCCCGGTCGACCTGTTCGGGGCGGTCGCGGAGTACGCGTCGCTGGAGGACCTCGGCGTGCCGGTCCTCGAGGACGCGGCCGAGGCGCTCGGCTCGACCCGCGGCGGCCGCCCGGCCGGCTCGTTCGGGCGCGCGGCCGCGCTGTCGTTCAACGGCAACAAGATCCTCACCACGTCGGGCGGCGGCATGCTCGTCACCGACGACCGCGACCTCGCCGCCCGCTGCCGGCACCTGGCCACCCAGGCCCGCGAGCCGGTCGCGCACTACGAGCACCGCGACATCGGCTACAACTACCGCCTCAGCAACCTCCTGGCCGCCGTCGGCCGGGGCCAGCTGACCCGCCTCGACGAGATGATCGCCCGGCGCCGGCAGCTCCGCGAGCGCTACCTCAAGCTCTTCGCCGCCACCGACGGCACGCGGCTGCTCGGCGACGACCCGGGCGCGAACTGCTGGCTGACGACGCTCGTCGTGGAGCCCGAGCGGGCCGGCTGGACCGCGTCCGACCTCGGCGCCTGGCTCGGCCGCCACGACATCGAGACCCGCCCGGTCTGGAAGCCGATGCACGCCCAGCCGGTCTTCCGCGGCCACCGGGCCGCCGTCACCGGTGTGGCCGACCGGCTCTTCGCCACCGGCCTCAACCTGCCCAGCGGCTCCGGGCTGCGCGATGACGACAAGCGCCGGGTGTTCGACGCGATCGGCGAGTTCTTGGACGCCCGATGAGGCGTCCGCTCGATCTCGTCGTCGCCTCCGCCGCCGCGGTGGTGCTGGCCCCGGTCATCGCGGCCACCGCTGTCTTCGTCCGGCTCGCGCTCGGCAGCCCGGTGCTGTTCCGCCAGGAGCGGGCCGGGCGCAACGGCGAGCCGTTCACGCTCGTCAAGTTCCGCTCGATGCGCGAGGGGCCGGGCAGCGACGCCGAGCGGCTCACCCCGGCCGGGCGGTTCCTGCGCTCGTCGAGCCTCGACGAGCTCCCGGCGCTCTGGAACGTGCTACGGGGAGACATGAGCCTCATCGGACCGCGGCCACTGCCGCTGACGTACCTCGACCGCTACACCGACGAGCAGCGCCGCCGCCACGACGTGCGCCCCGGCATCACCGGCCTGGCCCAGGTGCGCGGGCGCAACTCGCTGAGCTGGGACCAGAAGTTCGCCTACGACCTCGAATACGTGCGCGGCCAGTCACTGGGGCTGGATCTGCGCATCCTGGCCGAGACGATCCGCACCGTGCTGCGCCGCGACGGGATCAGCGCCGAAGGTGCCGCCACGGCCCACGAGTTCGAGGGCGGTCGCCGATGAAGAACGGTCTGGTCATCGTCGGCTGCGGGGGCCACGGCCGGGAGCTGCTCATGATCGCGCGGGCGGCCGGGCTGCCGGTCCGGGGCTTCGTCGACGACAGCCCCAGCCAGCGCAACCTCGACCGGATCGCCGCGCTCGGCGTGCCGTTCCTGGGCCCCAGCGCGCGGCTCAGCGACGAGCGGCCCTCCATCGGCTACGTCATCGGCATCGGCGACCCGCGCATCCGCGCCCGCATCGACGACGACCTGCGCCTGCACGGCCTGGCCGCGGCGACCCTGGTGCACCCGGCGGCCACTATCGGCCCGGACGTCGTCACCGGCGAGGGGTTCGTCGCGTTCGCCGGCGCCCGGGTCACCACAAACGTCACCATCGGCCGGCACGTGCACCTCAACCAGAACTGCACTGTCGGGCACGACACCGTGCTGTCGGACTTCGTCCAGGTCAACCCGCTGGCCGCGATCTCCGGCGACTGCCACATCGGCCCCGGCGTGCTCATCGGCACCACCGCCTGCGTGCTGCAGGGCCTGCGCGTCGGCGCCGACGCGACAGTCGGGGCCGGTGCCTGCGTGACCCGGGACGTCGAGGCGAAGACGACCGTGAAGGGAGTGCCGGCCCGATGAAGCGGGACGACACCGCCGCGCGGCCCCGGTCAAAGCCGCTGCGAGTGGCGCTGGTGCTGAAGACGGCGGAGGGCGGCCGCTGGACTTTGCCGCACGTCGACGAGCTGCGCGCGCGGGGCCACGAGGTGGTCGCGGTCCTGCCGCCCGGCAGCGAGGGGCGGCTGCGCAAGGCCCTGCACGACCGGGGCGTCGACGTGATCCAGTCCGCGTTCGACTTCCGCTTCCGGCCCGCGCCGAAGACCCTGACCGGCCTGCTCGGGCTGCGCCGGCAGCTCAAGACCGTCGCCCCGGACGTGCTGCACTACCACCTGTACGCCTCCGCGCTCGCCTGCCGCCTCGCCGCGCTCGGCCTGGACGTCGCCAAGGTGCACATGGTGCCGGGGCCGCTGTTCCTGGAGTCGCCGCTCATCCGTCAGGTGGAGCGGCTCCTGTGCCGGCTCGACGACGTCACCATCGGCGGCAGCGCGCACATCGCGAAGCTGTACCGCGCGATGGGCCTCAGCCCCGAGCGCACCCCGGCGATCCCGTACGGCGTCGACACCGACGACTTCACCCCGCCCTCGCCGGCGCACCGGGCCGCGGCGCGCGACGCCCTGTGCGCCGGCGACGACACGTTCGTGGTGTGCATGGTCGCCTACGTGTACGCCCCGAAGCGCCTCACCCACCGGGGCCGCGGCGTGAAGGGCCACGACGTACTCCTCAAGGCCTGGCAGGAGTTCGTCAGGGATCGCCCGGACGCGAAGCTGGTGCTGCTCGGCGGCGGCTTCGACGCGGCCGGGGCGGCGCACAAGCGCGAGCTGCTGGAGCGCTTCGACGTCACCGGCGACCCGACGATCGAGTGGCACGACTCGGCCCTCGACGTGCGCGACTGCTACGCGGCGGCCGACCTCAGCGTGAGCCCGTCACTGTCGGAGAACCACGGCGCCGCCGTCGAGGCCGCGGCCATGGGCGTGCCGAGCATCGTCTCCGACGCCGGGGCCCTGCCCGAGGTCGTCGACCCGGCGTCGGGCTGGTGCGTGCCGGCCGACGACCCGCCGGCGCTGCTGGGCGCGCTGCGCCGGGCCCACGCCGACTTCCTGACCGGCGCCCTGAGACGCCGGGGTGAGCTGGCCCGCGACCGGGCCGAGCGGCTCTTCGCCCAGCGCCCGGCCGCCCGGGCCGTCGCCGACGTCCTGGAACAGGCCGCCCGATGACCACCACCAGGCAGCCGGGCGACACAGGCCATCGCCGGCGCGACGGAGTCAGCCGGCGCCGGCATCGCCCGGCGGCGCTGCCGAGCTTCAGCGGCAACCTCAGCTGGAGCGTGGCCGGCAACGGCGGCTACGCGCTGTGCCAGTGGTTCGTGCTCGTCGTCATCGCGCGGCTGGGCAACCCCGGCATGGTCGGCGACTACGCGCTCGGCCTGGCCGTCGGCGCGCCGATCGTGCTGCTGGGCAACCTGTCGCTGCGCACGGTGCTCGTCACCGACCCCAACGGCGACCACCCGTTCCGGCGCTACCTGTCGATCCGGCTGGCCGGCATGGCGCTGGCCATGGGGGCCGTGTCCGCCGCCGTGGTGCTGTTCGACCTGCCCGCCGCCGTGGTGCTGCTGGTGGGTGCGGCCAAGGCGTTCGACGGCGCCGGCGACATCTACCTGGGCCTGCTGCAGCGCCACCACGACCAGCGCAGCATCGCCATCGCCCAGCTCGTCAACGGCGGCCTGACCGTCACCATGGTCGCCGCCCTGCTTTACGGGACCAGCAGCATCGCGTGGGCCGCGGCCGGCTCCGCCGGGGCGTCGCTGCTCACCTGGGTCGTGTGCTGCGTCCCGTTCGCCGGCCGCTTCCACAACCGGCCCGACCCGCGGACCCGCCAGCACACGCACCGGGCGGCCGGTGGCGTCGCCGAGCTGCTGTGGATCGCGCTGCCGCTGGGGCTGGCCTCCGGGCTCTCGTCGCTGACCATCAACGTGCCGCGGTACGCGCTGGAGCACCGGCTCGGCGCGACGGCGCTGGGCGTGTTCGCCGCCGCCGGATTCCTGGTGCTCACCGGCAACGTGTTCTTCTCCGCCATCGCCCAGACCCTGCTGCCCCGGCTGACCCAGCTGCGCCGCAACGGTACCCCCGCGGGCTTCCGGAGTCTGCTCGTGCAGTCACTGCTCGGTGTCGGGGTGGCCGGCGGCCTCGGTGTGTGGGCGGCCGCGCTGTTCGGCGCGGGCGTCCTGCGGCGGCTCTACGGCTGGCAGTACGCCGGGGCCGAGGCCGGTCGGGTGCTCACCGTGCTCACCCTGGCGACGGCGCTCGGCGGGGTCTGCTTCGTGCTCGACGCCGGCCTGTCCGCGGCCCGCCGCTTCACCGGCCAGCTCGCGGTCAACGGGGTAGTGCTCGTCACCGCCGCCCTGGCCGCGCTGGCCCTGGTGCCGCGCTACGGCGCGCTCGGCGCCGCCTGGACCACCGCGGTCGCCGCTGCCGTCCACTGTGGACTCAAGTGGGAGGTGCTGCGGCGTGCCCTTTGACCTCGCGAACCAGCCCTGGTGGTCGGCCGTCCTCGCCGCGCTGGCCGTGCCGCTGCTGCTGGTCGTGGGGGGCCGCCGCGACATGCTGGCCTACCTGGCCGCATACTTCCTGCTCTTCGGCTTCGGCCCGGTGGTGAGCTACCAGCTGGGCGGCACCATCTACTTCGGCACCAACACGCTGCTGATCGGCCGGGCCGCGCTGGGCCTGCTGCTCGCGTTCACGGGCGTCGTCGCCGTCGGCGTGCTGCTGCGCCAGCGCCGCGACATCCGGGATCCGCGGCAGGGCCTGGACCGGCAGCGGCGGATGCCGCTGGTGCCCGCGGTGCTGGCCCTGCTCACCCTCTACGCGCTCGCGGTGCTGGCCTGGGGCGGCCCCGCGTTCCTGGCCGGGACGAAGCTCGACCGGATCGCCGTCGCCGGCCCGTTCCACTACGACTACCTGCTGCTGGAGATGTGCGCGTGCGCGCTGTACTTCATCGCGCAGGAGACGTCGACCGGCCGCTTCGCGTATCGGGTCAACCTCGGCGTGTACATCGCCTACTGCCTGGCCACCGGGGAGCGTGACTTCATCTTCGTGCTGTTCGCGCTGGTACTGCACCGCGAACTCGTGCGCGAGGAGCGCCGCATCCCGCGCTCGGTGCTGTGGGGAGCCGGGCTGGCCGTCGGCGCCACCGCGCTGTTCGCGCTGCGCGGCGGCGGCGCACCCGGCGACAGCGACGCCTCGCAGATCCTCAACCAGGGCTCGGTGCTCTTCGTCGACACGTGGGTGATGGGCCACGTGCCGTCGACGGAGCCGTACCAGCACGGGGCCAGCTACCTGCGCGCGCTGGTGAACCTGATCCCCGGCCAGCACCAGACCCCGCTCGCGCAGTGGCTCGTGGACCGGTACGCCCCCGGCAGCTTCTCCGGCTACGGCTTCTCGCTCACCGGCGAGGCCTACGCGAACTTCGGCCTCTACGGCGTCCCGGCCCTGTTCGCGCTGCTGACCGCCGCCCACCGCTGGCTGGTCAACCGCATCGACCGGGCCCCGGTCTACGCCTACGCCAGCATCCTGTTCACGGTGGCCTGGATGTACGGCTTCCGCGGCGAGAGCCAGTCGCTGCTCAAGACCGTCGTCTACGGCGCGGTCTTCTTCGGCGTCATCCGCGCGGTCTCGGCCAAGGTCGTCACCGATGACGAGGAGGCCCGCGAGTGCGCCTCTGTGTGACGACCGAGCAGCGGTACCTGCGCACGCCGGACGGGCGCGTCTGGTCCACCTCGGATGCCGGCAACGAGTTCTGGCAACGGTATCGCCCCGTGTTCGACGAGGTCCGCGTCGTGGCCCGCTGCGCGCCGGTCCCGGGCGCCCCGGTCGATGCGCGGCGGGTCGACGGCAACGGCGTCGAGGTCTACGGGCTGCCCCACTACGTCGGACCCATCGGCTTCATCCGGCAGCTCGGACGGCTGCGCAAGGCGGTCCGGGCGGCCTTTGCGCCCGAGGACGCCGTGCTGCTCCGGGTGCCGTCCGCCGTCGCGGGCAAGCCCCGGCAGCCGTTCGGGCTCGAGGTCGTCGGCGATCCCCACGACGTGTTCGCGCCCGGCGTCACCCGGCACCCGCTGCGGCCGCTGCTGCGCTTGTGGTTCACCCGGCGGCTGCGCGCCCAGTGCCGGGCCGCCTCCGCCGTCGCCTACGTGACCGAGCGCGCGCTGCAGGCCCGCTACCCGGCCGCGCCCGGCGCCGTCACCGCCGCGTATTCGAGCATCCAGCTCGACGAGGCCGCGTTCGCCGAGCGGCCGCGCCCGGACACCGGCATCGCGCGGGTGCGGCTCCGGCTGGTCAGCGTCGGCTCACTGGAGCAGCGGTACAAGGGAATCGACACGCTCATCGAGGCCCTGCCCCGCCTGGCCCGCTCGGGGCTGGAGGCGAGCCTGGTGCACGTCGGTGACGGCCGGTGCCGCCCCGAGCTGGAGCGGCTGGTCCGCGAGCGTCGGCTCGGCGGCCGGGTCTCCTTCGCCGGGGCCGTCCCGCCCGGCGCGCCCGTGCGGCTGTTCCTCGACGACGCCGACCTCTTCGTGCTCCCCTCGCGCACGGAGGGCCTGCCCCGGGCCCTGATCGAGGCCATGGCCCGCGGCCTGCCCGCGGTGGCCAGCAACGTCGGCGGCGTCCCCGAGCTGCTCGGCCCCTCGCGGATGGTGCCGCCGGACGACCCCGAGGCCCTGGCCCGGGCGATCACGGCGCTCGCCGCCAACCCGGCCGCCATGGCCGCCGCGTCGGCGCTGAACCTGGCCCGGGCGCGGACGTACTCCGCCGAGACCCTCACCCGCCGGCGCGCGGACTTCTACCGCGCCCTGCGGGTCCTCACCGCCCCCGATCGAGTCGAGGAGGTGGTCGGCGGTGCCGATTGAACAACTGAAGCAGCTGTTGCGGACCCGGAGGCGGCGGCTGGTGGCCGGCGCGATCGTGCTGGTGGTGGTGCTCGCCGGCTTCGGGCTGCGGCTGGCGATCGTCGGCGCGGACGCGGCCGGGCACTTGCAGCGGGCGGCCACGCTCGTCGGGCAGCTGGAGTCGCAGCTGCGCGGCGGCGACCTGGCCGCGGCCCGGGTCACCGCGGCCGACCTGCGCCGGCAGACCGCGGCGGCGAGGGCCGACGCGCACGGCCCGAGCTGGTGGCTGGGCAGCGCGCTGCCGGTCGCCGGTGACGACCTGACAGCGGTCGGGGCGGTCGCCGACGCCGTGGACGCGCTGGCCGCCGAGGTCGTGCCGCCGCTGCTGGACGCGGCCGACGGCATGACCGACGCGATGGGCGGCGCCGGAAAATCGAAGAATCAGGACCTCAGGTCGGTGGCGAGCGCGGCACCCCGGATCGCCGCCGCGGCGGCCGTGGCCGAGGCCGCCCGGCAGCGCCTGGCGAAGCTCGACCGCGGCGGGCTCAACGCCCGGGTGCGCACCGCACTCGACCAGGTCGACGCGGGCCTCGACCGGGTGGTCCCGCTGCTCGACCCGGCGGCCCGGGCGGCGAAGCTGCTGCCCGCGCTGCTCGGCGCGGACGGGCCGCGGACCTACCTGGTGCTGTTCCAGAACCTCGCCGAGGTCCGGGCCACCGGCGGCATGCCCGGTGCGTTCGCCGTCGTGCAGGCCGACCACGGCCAGATCTCGCTGGTGGAGCAGGGCACCGCGGCCAAGACGCTGCGCGACTTCGACGCGCCCGTGCTGCCGCTCGACGCGGACCAGGAGGACCTGTTCACCAACCGGCTCGGCACCTACCCGGCCGACGTGAACCTGACCCCGGACTTCCCGACCGCGGCCGCGCTGATCCGCGAGATGTATCGGCAGCGCTCGGGCCGGGCGGTCGACGGGGTGCTGGCCACCGACCCGGTCGCCCTGGCCTACCTGCTCTCCGCGACCGGCCCGGTCGACGTGCCCGCCGGTGGCGCGCTGGGCGGCCGGCTGACCGGGGCGACGGCCGTGCGGCAGCTGCTGTCCGAGGTGTACCTCAAGATCGCCGCGGAGCCGGACCAGGACGCCTACTTCGCCGGGGCGGCCAAGGCGGTGCTCGACAAGCTCATGGGTGGGGTGCCGATGAGCCAGAATCTGGTGCAGGCGCTCGCCCGGGCGACCGACGAGCGCCGGCTGCTGGCCTGGAGCGCGCACCCGCAGGAGCAGACCGAGATCGCCCGCACCCCGTTCGCGGGCACGCTGCCGGAGCGCGACGGCCGCCGGCCCACCGTGGGCGTGTTCCTCAACGACGGCACGGGCGCCAAGCTCGGGTACTACCTGACCCGCTCGGTGCAGCTGGACACCGGCCGCTGCCTCGACGACGGTTCCCGCCCGCTGCGGCTGACCGTCACGCTCGGCTCGAACGCGCCCAAGAGCGGCCTGCCGCGCAGCGTGCTCGGGCTCAGCCTGGCCGGAGAGGGCGTCATCCGCACGAACGTGCTCGTCTACGCCCCGACCGGCGGCTCGCCCGTCGCGGCCCGGCAGGACGGCACCGAGGTCGACTTCGGCACCGGCTACGAGAAGGGCCGGGAGGTCGCGGTCTTCCCCGTCGACCTGGCCCCGGGCGCGACGAGCACCATCGTCGTCGACCTGGTGACCGCGCCGCTCGACACCCGCGACGCGATCGAGCCCCGGCTCATCACCACACCCGGGATCCAGCCGTGGGCCACCCGGTTGACGCCGGGCCGGCAATGCCGGAATTGAATTAGTGAGAATTAGTCCGGTTCACCCCTATCGAGGGGATTTGCCGGGCTAACGTGATCACGGGGAGAGGAAAGGGAGAGCAATGCGAGCACGAACAAGAACGTCGCTGTCAACACTGGCCGGCCTCGCCGGTGCCGTCGTCGCGGCGGCCGTGCTCGGCGCGCCGACCAGTGCCCAGGCCGCCCCGGAGGCGGCCTATCCGGCGCCCGCGCCGCAGATCCGGGTGAGCGCCGCGTCGATCCGGGCCGGCGATGCGGTCCGCCTCCAGGGGCGCGGCTTCATGGACGGCGAGCCGGTCGACATCGCCGTGAAGTACAGGAACTCCGACACCTACGGTGTGTGCATCACCGGCGACCGCCGGGCTGACGACCGGGGCCGCTTCTCGGCCCGCGTGCGGCTCGACGCCGCCGGCTATGCCGTCATCCGGGTCATCGGCAAGGAGTCGCACAAGACCCTCAAGGTGGCCGTCCGCGTGAAGGACGGGCACATGCAGTACAACTGGGGCAACGGCTGGGGCGGCTGGCCGGACGACATCTTCGACGGCACGCCGCTGGCGTCGAACCACCACCGCCACTGGGACGGTCACGACCGCCCGGTCGGCTTCTACGGTCCGTTCCGCGCCGGCTGGTCGCCGTTCCGCCTCCAGGCGAACGAGACCACCACGACTGCCGCGCCGGAGCACAAGACCTACGGCGCCGACCTGATCCCGGGCATCCTGGGCCTCACGGCGCTCGCGGGCAGCGGCTGGATCTCGTTCCGCCGTCGCCGCACGAGCTAGGTGCTCGGTTCGCGAAGCATCGCGCCGCTGTGCGAACCGATGCTTCGGACGTATCACTTTTGAGTATCCTCCTTGGCCCGTCGGGTGTTGCTGCCCGGCGGGCCGAGTGCTTCCCGAAAAGGATGATCATGGGCAAAGTCGTCATCATCGGGCAGGGGTACGTCGGCCTGCCGCTGGCCATCCGGGCCGTCGAGGCGGGCGACGACGTCGTCGGGCTCGACGTCGACACGGACCGCATCAAGGCGCTCGGCGCCGGGCTCTCGTTCGTCGAGGACATCTCCGACGAGCGGCTCGCGCGGGCGCTGGAGACCGGGCGCTACCGCCCGACCGACGACTACGCCGACGCGGCCGGCTTCGACACCTGCGCCATCACGGTGCCCACCCCGCTCACCGACGGGGTACCGGACATCAGCCACATCGAGCACGCCGCCATCGCGATCGCGCCGTACCTGCGGCCCGGCTGCACGGTGATCCTGGAGTCGACCACCTACCCCGGCACCACCGAGCAGGTGCTGCGGCCACTGCTCGAGCACGCCAGCGGGCTGCGCACCCCCGACGACTTCCACCTCGGCTACAGCCCCGAGCGGATCGACCCGGGCAACCCGACCTGGCACCTGGAGAACACGCCCAAGCTGGTGTCCGGCATCGACGCGAGCTCGCTCGCCGCCACCCGCGCGTTCTACGAGCGGTTCGTCGAGCGCACGGTCCCGGTCTCCGCCCCGCGCACCGCCGAGCTCACGAAGCTCTTCGAGAACACGTTCCGGCACATCAACATCGCGCTCGTCAACGAGCTCGCGATCGTGGCCAACCAGCTCGGCGTCGACGTGCGCGAGGCGATCGGCGCGGCCGCGACGAAGCCATTCGGGTTCATGGCTTTCGACCCCGGCCCGGGCGTCGGCGGACACTGCCTGCCGATCGACCCGTCATACCTGTCATGGCAGGTCAAGCGCGAGGTCGGGCAGCGGTTCCGGTTCATCGAGCTGGCCAACGACGTCAACGAGGGCATGCCGCGATACGTCGTGCAGCGCCTCGCGGCCGGGCTCAACACCCGGTTCAAGCCGGTCAACGGCAGCCGGGTCCTGCTGCTCGGCCTGGCCTACAAGAGCAACGTCGGCGACCTGCGCGAGTCGCCGGCCCGGGCGGTCGCCGAGCTGCTCGTCGACCTCGGCGCCGACGTGCGCGCGGTCGAGCCGCACGCGCTGCCGCGTGACGTGGGCAACCTCGGCCCGGTCACGCTCGTCGACCTGACCGCGGCCGAGGTCGCGGCGGCCGACGCGGTGGTGCTGCTCACCGACCACGACGACTTCGACTATGCGCTCGTGGAGGAGCACGCACAGTACATCTTCGACACCCGCAATCGTTGCCAAGGTCGCGTTGTCGAGCGCCTGTAAGGCGGCTCCCAGCGGAGTTCGATAGCCTGCCGCGGTGCCTCTTGCGCCGACTCGCCTCACTGTGATCCGTGCCGGGCTCGTCTTCGGCACCGCGGCGGTCGTGCTTGTCGAGCTGCTCTCGGCCGTCCATCTGCTCGACCGCCCCGCGATCATGGTGATCTGGTTCGCGGCGGCCCTGGCGTTCGGCTACTTCGGGCTCCCGTTCTTCCGGGCCCTGATCCCGCGGCTGCGCGCCTTCTGGGCGGACGCCGGGCGGGCCGAGCGGGTCATCGCGGTGCTCCTCGGCGGGCTGTTCCTCACCGACCTGGTCATCGCGCTCGTGGCGCCGCCCAACAACTTCGACTCGCAGACCTACCACCTGCCGAAGATCGAGCACTGGGCGGCGCAGGGCGGCGTGGAGTTCTACCCCACGATCATCGATCGGCAGCTGGCGATGGCGCCGGGTGCGGAGTACATCCTCCTGCATCTGCGCCTGCTGACGGGTGGCGATGCGTTCTACAACCTCGTCCAGCTCGCGGCGGGCGTCGGTGGCGCGCTCATCGCGTCCCGGATCGCGGCGCAGCTCGGCGGGGCCCGGCGCGCGCAGCTCGTCGCCGCGCTGATCTTCGGTACCACGCCCATCGTCCTGCTGGAGGCCACGAGCACCCAGACCGACCTCGTCGTGGCGCTGTGGGTCGGCGCCGTCGCCACCCTCGTGCTCGACGAGCGCGACCGGCGCACCCCGTGGCCGGCGATGCTCCTGCTGGGCGCGGCCGCCGGCCTTGTGCTGCTCACGAAGGCGACCGGCCTGGTGGCGGCCGGCCCGCTGCTCGTATGGTGGTTCTTCGGCCAGGTCCGGGCCCGGCGGATCGCCCGGGCGCTCGCCGGCACCGCGATCGTCGTCGCGCTGATGGCGCTCATCGCCGGCCCGTACCTCTGGCGCGTCGAGACCACCTACAGCAACCCGCTCGGCCCCGACCATCTGCGCGACTCGATCACCATGCAGCGCCACGACCCGGCCTCGGTGCTGATCAACGCGCTGCGGATCGCCGAGACGGCCCTGCAGCCCCCGAACCGCCCCGGCCACCCCCCGGTCGCCGCCGCCCCCATCCGCGGCCTGGCCCACGCGCTCGGCGTCGACCCGGACGCCCGCGAGATCACCTACTGGGGCGCGACATACCCCTACGACTCCTGGCCGCCGGACGAGGACCGCGTCTCGCTGCCGGTGCAGGGCGCACTGATCCTGATCGGCGCCGCCGTCCTGCTCTGGCGCCGCTCACCGGCCCGCCTCTACGCCGCGCTGTTCTGGGTCGCGATGCTGGCATACGTCGCAACCGTCAAGTGGCAGCCCTGGGGAAACCGGCTCATCGTCTTCCTGATCCTGCTCGGCACGCCGCTCGCCGCCCTCTGGATCGAACCCCTGCTGGTGTACCGCCGCCGCTCCGTCGCCCGCGCGATGTCCGCCGTCCTCGCGGTCGGTGCCCTGGCCGGCGTGGCGGCCGTCAGCGTCGGCTGGCCGCGCCGCCTGATCGGCCCGGGCTCGGTGCTGACGACGAGCCGCATGGACGAGCGGTTCATCCGGCGCCCGGAGTGGGGCCGCGACTACCGGTGGGCGGCCGACGCGGTGCGCAGCTCCGGCGCGAAACGGGTCGGGCTGCTCCAGGGGTACAACACGTGGGAGTACCCCTGGTGGATCCTCCTCAAGGGCGACGACCTCGTGTCGCTGCAGTCGCTGCAGCCGGACCTCCCCGCGCCGAAGATCGAGACGGTCGACGCCGTGGTGTGCGTCGACCCGCCCAACGGCTGCCGCTTCTACATCCCCGAGGAGTGGAGCCCGCAGACGCAGGGCTCGGTGACGTACGCCATCCGCCCTCGTTGATGCAAAGGTTTCGGCTGCCCCGCGCGTGATAGGTCGCGAGGGAGGTAGCCGCGTTGGAGGAGACCGAGTTTTCAGCGTTCGTCGCCGAGCGCGCCCACGCGCTGCTGCGCACGGCCTACGCGCTGACCGGTGACCGGCACGCCGCCGAGGACCTGGTCCAGTCGGCCCTGGCCAAGGCGTTCGCGCGCTGGCGGCGCATCGATGAGCCGGAGCCGTACCTCCGCCGCATGATCTACAACGACTTCGTCTCCGCCTGGCGCAGCCCGCGCCGCCGCCGCGAGGTGAGCGTGGCCGAGCCGCCGGAGCGCGGCTCACCGGCGATCGTGGAGTCCGACACGGCGCTGCGGCTGCTCCTGCGGGATGCCCTGCAGCAGCTCCCGCCCCGGCAGCGGGCGGTGCTGATCCTGCGGTACTTCGAGGACCTCACGGTCGAGGAGACCGCCGCCGTCCTGTCCTGCCGCCCCGGCACCGTCGCCAGCCAGGCGTCCCGCGCCCTGACCAGGCTGCGCGAGCTGGTCCCGCAGGTCGAGTGGTCCGTCGACCTCGTGGAGAGGAGGAGCTGATGCGCTTCGAGGAGCTTCTGCGCGACACCGTCGACGAGATGGGTGCCGAGCTGCGGTCGGTCCCGCCGGGCCTGGCCCCCTCGGCCATGGCCGAGGGCCGCCGCATCCGCGTCCGCCGCCGCGTCGCCGTCACCGTCGCCGCGCTGTCCGCCGTGGTCGCGGCCCTGCTCCCGGCCGTGCTCTCGACCGGACCCGACGAGCGCCCGCAGCCGCCGCTTGACGCCACGGCGGTCCCGAGCGACCGGCCCGGGCCGTCGCTGCCGCAGGCCGGACCATCCGCCGGACCGTCGGTGAACGTGACGGGCGTCCTGCCCGGCGGCTGGCGGGTGATGGCCGCCGGCGACCTGGCCCTGCGCGCCTCCGGCAGCTACTGGCCGATGGGGCTGCCGACGCCCCTGACGCAGGTCGCCCCGGCCGGCTACCGGTACCTGACCCGGCTCAACACGCAGGCCCCGCTGCAGATCGCCGACGTCGACGGCGAGCACGCCGTCAGCGTGGACCAGCGGTGGGGCAACGGCGTGTATCACTGGTCCCCGACCGGCGACCGCGTCGTCACCTCGTGGACGCCGAAGGACGATGTCTCCGGCTTCATGGTCATCGAGGCCCGCACCGGCAACACGACAGGCACCTCCGTCGACCGGGCCACGTACGACTGCGGCCGCTGCGACTACGCCTTCACCCGCACCGGCACCGAGGTCGTCGTGGCCCTGGCCGACCGCACGGCCGGCGTGGGCGTCGAGCGCTTGACGCGGGGCCTGCAGTTCTTCGACGCGCTGACCGGCGCGCCGACCCGCACGCTCCTCGCACCCGGGATCCAGGTCCCGGACAGCCCGTTCGCCTTCTCCCCGGACGGCCGGTTTCTCATCACCCAGTCCACCACCCTGTCGGCCGGCAGTGTGCTGGTGAACCTCACGACCGGGGAGACGAAGCCGTTCCCGTTCGCCGCCGTCTGGGTCACCGACGACCAGCTCGTGGCCCCGGCCGGCACGGTCGTCATGATCCTGCGCCCCGACGGCACCGTCGCCGGCGAGCTCACCCCGGCGGTCGCGGGCGTGCCGATCGTGCTCGGCCCGCCGGCCTAGCTCCGTCCTGCGCGCGGGCGGGCTAGGAGAGGGCGGGCTCGGGGGTCTTCGCCGCCGTCACGTCGGCGGGCTCGTCGCGCTGCAGGAGCGTGAGCGCCTCGCCGGCGGTCAGGATCAGCCAGATGGCGCCGTTGGTGCCGCCGATGAGCCAGTCCTCGGTGGCGATCGTCGGGACCACGGCCAGCGCGCCGACGGTGAACCAGGCGGCCGGCATGGCGCCGTTCACCCGCCGGCGGATCGCGTGCCACAGGAGCAGGGCCAGGCCGAGCAGGAAGGCGAGCGCGCCCAGGACGCCGCCGCGGCGGAAGGCGCCCACGGCGGCGTTGTCGGTGTTGAGATCACGGCGGGGGCCCTCGACCGGGTTGCCGTCGTTGACGCGGTGGACCACGGCTCGGGAGGTCTTGGCGTCGCCGAAGGTCTTCTCGGCCCAGCCGGCGTGCTTCCAGTCGACCCAGACCTTGCGCCAGGTGTCGGTGCGGCCGCTCGTGACGTCGCCCGGGTTGTCGGCGAAGCGGTCCTTGAGGACCCACTGGTAGCCGCCGCCGACGGTCAGCACGAGGGCGATCACGACGAACGGCGTGGCCAGGGCGGGCCAGCGGCGGTCCACGTCCCCGTGGCGCTTCCACAGCGCCACGCCGAGGTAGACGACGGCGGCGGCGGCCGCGAAGACGAATCCGGTGCGGGACTGGCAGATCGACAGGACGAACGCCGCCAGTGCCGCCACGCCGAGCCGCTGCCACCAGAGCAGCGCCCGGTCGAAGCCGATCCGGATGGCCGCCACCGTCATGAAGCCGGCCAGGGAGTTCGGGTGGTAGTAGAGCCCGGGGCCGCCCCAGAAGCGGTCGGTCATCATCCGCGCGGAGGCGTTGTCGGGAATGGCGTGGACGCTGTCGAAGAGGCTGCCGGAGCCGGCCAGCAGCAGGGCCGCGATGCCGAGCAGGACGGCCGCCGCCATGCCGATCGAGAGGTCGCGGCCGCGCCTGCGCCCGGTCGTGTGCAGCGCGATGATCGCGAGCACGGCCAGGGTGAAGACGCCGGCGTAGGCGACCCGCTGGCCGGCCACCTTCCACTGGGCGACGAAGATCGCGCCGAGGATGCCGAAGAACCAGTAGGCCAGGCCGAGCCAGGCGGTGCCGAGGCGGGGCAGGCTGCGCAGCGAGCGCAGCCACGGCCACGCCCACACCGCAAAGACGGCCACCTCGATCACGAGGACGGCCCAGATGATCCCCGGGCGCTTGGTCGCGGTCCAGGTGAGGATGCCGGCCAGCACGAAGAGCCCGCCGAGCACCAGGCCGGGCAGCGTGATCCCGGGCAGCGTCAGCGCGATGCCGACCACGGCCATGGCGATGAGGCCGGCCGCGAACGCTCCGGCCGACTGGCCCGGACTATCTGTCCGGGTGTACTCCAAGATGCCCGCGAGCAGCGCGATGACCACGGCCGCCACGGCAAAGGCGGCGCGCCCCTTGGAGAAGTTCATCCGGCATTCGTCCTTGCTCGGCGGCGGCTGAGGAAGAAGTCGCGGACCACCCGGCGCGGACCGGCGGGAACCAGCCAGACCTGCAGGAAGGTCACGTAATCGGTGAAGCTGGGCTTGCCGTGCGTGCGGGCCTCGCGGAGCAGGCCGAAGAACACCTTGGGGCTGCGGCTGGCCGCGGCCATGGAGCCGACGACGCTCATCGCCAGGGCCGCGTAGGCCCGGGGCGTCACGCGCGGACGCGTCTGCTGCAGCCACTCCAGCGACTGCTTCCAGGGCGCGTCGAAGCTGATCCGGGGCCGGTTCTCGTCGGCGTACCAGATGACGAGCGGCTCCTCGGCGTAGATCAGGTCCACGCCCTCCTCCTGGAGGCTGCGCAGCGTCCAGTCCAGCTCCTGTAACCGGCGCAGGCCGTCGGCGAACGGCACCTTCTTCAGCAGCGCGGTCGGAGCCATGATCGTCGAGGTCTGGATGAAGCCGTCGCCGTGGAACAGACCGTGGCGCACCGCGAGGTACTCGCTTATCGGCTCGCCCGGTGCGGGGATCCGGCGGGGCATGATCAGCTCGGCCCGGGGCGTGCGCATGTAGAGGCGGCTGCCCACGATCGGCTGGGGCGCGGCCGCGGCCCGGGCCCGGCTCAGCTGCGTCGTGAGCTTCTCCGGCAGCCACTCGTCATCGTCGTCGAGGAACGCCACCCAGTCGGCCCGCGCGTTGTCCACGCCGCGGTTGCGGGCGTTCGGCGCGCCTCCGGACTCCGGCAGCTCCACCGGGCGCACCCGCTCGTCGCCGATCGCGGTCAGCGCGGCCACCGTCGCCGGGTCGGGGCCGTCGATCACGACCACGACCTCGATGTCCGTCAGGGTCTGGGCCAGCGCACTGCGAACGGCCCGTACCACCAGCTCCGGCCGGTTGCGCGTAGGAATGACGACGCTGACCTCGGGTTTTTGCACGATGACCAATCCGTCTCGGTTGCGGTGCTGCGCCACCACACTGAGTCCTATGGGTTCGCTGGCGTAGCGTACACGACCTGCACTTTCGCCGGATATTTCGCAGCCAGCGCCCGGACCGCCGCGACATTCGTCGGCGCGGCCGGGTCGCCGAACGCCACCGGGAGCGGCTGACCAGGCTTGACGTTCGGCCGGTACGGGTGCTCTCCATCGACAACGAGCAGGCTCGCCTCCGGGTCGTGCACGAAGAACCGGACGGGCACCGGGCTCTCCCGCACCAGCCGGTCCAGATCGTCGATCGTGCTGCCCTTGCCGGCCGATCCCGGGTACAGCAGCCCCGACCAGGCCGGGAAGTGGCGGTACTGATGCTGCAGGGCGGCCGCGCCGAGCGTCGCCGACCAGTTGCGCCACGGGCTGCCCATGAGATCGACGTTCACCGCCCCGCCGCCGTCCGGGAACATCCTGGCCATCAGCAGCGCGTCGCGGGCCGCCTCGGGGGAGCCGCGGTCCTTGCCGAGCGCGAGCTTCACGCCCGGCGCGACAGGGGTGGTGTGCCACTCGCCGCCGGCGATCGCGAGCGCCGCGACCACGGGGATGGCCACCGCGATCCGGGCCGCGACGCCGAGGCCGGGCAGGAACCGCACCAGGCCGCCGAGCGCGCACAGGCACACCACGATCAGCAGGTGCAGGAGCTTGTCGAAGTAGTACACCGGGCGGCCGATGGTGGCGATCTGGTAGAGCCCGAGCCCGGCGGCCAGTGCGAACGCGACGGCGACGGCGAAGAGCGCGGCCCGGTGGCTCGGCGCGCGCAGGCCGCGGCGGAGCAGTACCGCCGACAGGGCAAGTGCCACCAGCGCCAGGGTGGCCGGCCGGTCCACGACCCGCGCGGTGCCGTTGAGCAGCAGCTGGGTGCCGCTGGAGGCGGTCATGGCGGTCAGCGGGCCGATTGCGCTGACGACGGCGACGAGCATCGCGGCCAGCCAGCCCCACCAGAATCGCCACAGCCGGGCCCGCCCGATCCACCACAGGGCGGCCAGGCCACCGAACGGCAGGAACAGCGGGTAGCTGAACGAGATCCCGACCAGGAGCAGCGCCACGGTCACGGTCTGCTCGCCGAGCCGGTGCAGCGGGCGCACGACGATCGCGGTGAGCACCGCCGCGCAGGCCAGGCCGGCCAACTCGTTCGGGTAGCCGCGGGACAGCACCGTCACCGGGTCGCCCAGCACCAGCCAGGCGGCCGCGATGAGCAGGACCGGCAGCAGGCGGGCCGGCGCGGCACCCGGGCCGGCCAGGCGGCGCACGGCCCACAGGACGGCCAGCGCCAGCAGCAGGAACGTGCCGACCAGCAGCCAGACCATCGCGTCGACGGCGGCCGCGGCGCTCGTGCGGCCCGTGGTCGAGGCGATGAAGCGGTCGAGCACGGCGTAGGAGAAGTGCAGGCCCTGCGGGTAGTTCGCGATGCCGGTGAGCTCCTCGTCCGGCACGAACGGGCGCAGGGCCTCGGGCCGCAGGAACAGGTAGCCGCCCGTGCGCCCGATCACGTCGTAGATCAGGTAGTGGCGGGCGATGTCCTCGCCGGCCAGCGGCAGGCCCAGGCGGCCACCGAGGTCGCGCGCGGCGTACGGGATGAGCGTGACGACGGTGACGCCGGCGGCGGCCATTGCCAGGAGCGTGTCCAGGGGAGCCTTCCGCGGCCGGTTCAGCCGGCCCGTGGCGGCCGCGATGAGCACGAGCGCGGTGAAGGCCACCCCGGCGACCAGGGTCGGGTGCAGGTGGCCCGGCCAGAGCGTCAGGCCGAGCCCGAAGACGCAGGCGGCCCCGAACAGCTGGGCGCAGGCGAGCACGAACCTGTCGATCAGGCCGGTGGCGCCGCGCTGGATGGCCATCGTGCCCACCAGCACCAGCAGCGGCAGCAGGGCGTCCAGGCGCAGCGGATGGGCGGCCAGCGGGACGGCCCAGGCCAGCACCAGGGCGAGCGCAAAGGTTAGGGGGCGGGGCCGTGCCGTCTCCATGCACTCTCCGTAACTGGCCTCTGTTCCATTTACTGGGAGGTGACGATATCGCGTTGCCCGGGTACCTTCGGGGCGGGCGTCATCGCAGTGACAGAAGGTGATGGAGCGGCAGGGAGAGGGCCTTGGCACAGGGCAAGACCCGCAAGCGCAAGAAGCGCCGGAAAGATCCGGTCTGGGCGAGCACGCTGGTGATTGTCGGCGCCCTGATGATGATCGTCGCCGGGGGCACGTTCGTCATCAAGGACACCGTGTTCGGGTTCGCGACACGCAGCGTGCACACCGAGGATCTGCTGCCGCAGGAGAACGAGGGCCGGCACGCGTCAATCAACGGCGCGAAGAACATCCTGCTCATCGGCATCGACCCGCGGCCCAACCAGAATCCGAACGACGCGATCCGGGCCGACTCGATCCTGCTGCTGCACATTCCGGAAACGCACGACATGGCGTTCCTGATCTCGATTCCGCGTGACACCTGGGTGTCGATCCCCAAGTACAACAACGGGAACCGGACCTATAAGGGAGGCAAAGACAAGATCAATGGCGCGTTCGCCGAGGGCGGCTACGGGCTGACCGGCAAGGAGCAGCGCAAGCACGGCACCACGCTGCTGGCCGCGACCATCAAGCAGAACTGGGGCGTGACCTTCGACGCGGCCGCGATCGTCGACTTCGTCGGCTTCCAGGACGTCGTGAAGGTCCTCGGCGGCGTCGACATGTACATCGACGTGCGCACGGTCTCGGTGCACATCGGCCACGACGCCCAGGGCAACACCAAGACGCCGTTCGAGCAGCGCGACGCGCCCGGCGGCGGCACCCAGCTGATCCCGATCAAGGGCGTCACGCCTGTCGTCTACGAGGTCGGGTACCGCCACCTCGAGGCGTGGGAGGCGCTGGACTTCGTGCGCCAGCGCGAGACGCTGCCCAACAGCGACTACGACCGCCAGCGCCACCAGCAGCAGTTCATCAAGGCGCTGCTGAAGAAGATCGCCAGCAAGGAGGTGATCGGCAGCCCGGGCACGCTCAACAAGGTCCTGGACGTCGTCGGGCGGGCGATGACCATCGACACCGGGCCGTTCGGCCTCGACGACTGGATCTTCGCGATGCGCGGGATCGACGGTGACCGGCTGCTGACGCTCAAGACCAACAACGGCGGGTTCCACGCCTCGACCGAGAACTCGGGGGCCGAGGCGCTGGATCAGACCACGCTCGACCTGCTGGCCGCGGTGCGGGCGAAGACCGTCCCGGAGTTCGTGCAGAACCACTCGGGGATCGTCGGATCCTCCTGAGACACGGCTGTACAGCGGGCGCCCGTCGTTTCCCCCCGACGGGCGCCCGCTACTTTCCCCCCCACGCAGGTGGTGGCTTCTTTACGCGGCCGGTCTACTCCGCGACAGCGCTGAGCTCCGAGCGCAGGGTGCGCAGCGCGGCGGCCAGCAGCCGGGACACGTGCATCTGGGAGATGCCGAGTTCGGACGCGATCTGGGACTGGGTCAGGTTGCCGTGGAAGCGCATCGCGATGATTTTCTGCTCGCGCTCCGGGAGCTTGGCCAGCAGCGGGCGGAGCGCCTCGCGGTTCTCCACGTTCTGCATGTCCGGGTCCACGTCACCGAGCAGGTCGCCGAGGCCGGCCGCGCCCGGGTCGCTGCCCTCGCCCGCCGGGGCGTCGAGGGAGAGCGCACGGTACGCCTGCCCGCAGTCCAGACCCTCGATGACCTCTTCCTCGCTGACGCCGAGGCGCGTGGCAAGGTCGGCGACCGTGGGAGAGCGGCCCAGGTCCTGGGCCAGATCGCCGGAGACCTTGGAGATCTCCAGGCGCAGCTCCTGCAGCCGCCGCGGGACGCGGACGTCCCAGCCCTTGTCGCGGAAGTGCCGCTTGAGCTCGCCGACGATCATCGGGATGGCGTAGCTGGTGAACGCGGCCCCGCGGGACGGGTCGTAGCCGTCGACGGACTTGATGAGCCCGAGGTTGGCGACCTGTACGAGGTCGTCGAAGTGCTCGCCGCGGTTGCGGAAGCGCCGGGCCAGGTACTCCGCGAGCGGGATGTACAGCTCGATGAGCCGGGCGCGGACACGGGCGCGGTCGGCGCCCGCGGGGAGGTCGGCCATCAGCGACAGCAGCGCGCGGGCCTGTGCGTCGGTCGCCCGGGTGCTGGTGCTTTCGCTCGTCCCGGAGCTGGCCGGGGCGGCGTCGGCGAGGGCGCGGTCGATGGCACGGTCGACAGAGATGGTGGTCATGGGTTTGTGGCCCTTCTGGTACTTTGACCGGCTTTTGCGTGTGGTCGGCCGCCATTACGCAGACTCGTGCTGCGTCCGGGAAGGAAAGAAGGCAAGCGCCGCCACGCCGGTCGGGAATCGCTACTCGGCACCCGTTTCTTGAGTGCCGGTGCAAGACCTGCGGTGGCTCGTCGGGGTCGTGTCGCCGCTGCTGGACGACACCCCGCAACCGAACTGCCGGTTCGGCTGAGATGAGCTGAGCCGACTGTACTAGATCTTCGCGCTGTTGGCGAGAACCAAGTGTTGAAGCCGGTCGCTATATCACCGACTGTCCAGTAGGACAATACGCTGAGTATCCACAAGCTTCGCGTGTGCATTTCGGTTTGGTCGTCGATCCGGTCCGCATGCCAAAGACGGGGCTGCGTTTTCGTAGCGCGCAGGCTACCGTCTTTCACCGTGGCGCGCGCCTGTTTCAGCATTGATCCGTGAGGTGCGGATCGGGGCGGCGTCGCTAAGGAGTTACACGTGGCATCAGGCACGGTGAAGTGGTTCAACTCGGA
Source organism: Dactylosporangium vinaceum (assembly GCF_019904175.1). Classification (GTDB taxonomy): domain Bacteria; phylum Actinomycetota; class Actinomycetes; order Mycobacteriales; family Micromonosporaceae; genus Dactylosporangium; species Dactylosporangium vinaceum. The sequence continues at coordinate 533,451 of NZ_CP061913.1, forward strand.
GAAGGGCTACGGCTTCATCTCGCAGGACAACGGTGGACCTGACGTGTTCGCGCACTACTCGGCGATCCAGGCGACCGGCTACCGCGAGCTGACCGAGGGTCAGAAGGTCGAGTTCGAGATCACGCAGGGCCAGAAGGGGCCGCAGGCCGACAACATCCGTCCGGTCTGAACAACACCCCAAGTCGTAGGCCGAGACCCGCTTCACGGCCGAAGGAGTAGCAAGCCCCCGTCCGAAGTCTTTCGGCGGGGGCTTCGCAGTTCCTGCGGTCACCGGCTCGAGCCGGCGACCGCATGTGGAATTTTCAGATTCTGCGGATATTACCGGGCCGGTTGGGCCAGTGCCTTCGGCCGGACGAAGACCTCCGGCGTGCACGACGCGGCATAGGCGTGGCGAATCATTCGCAATGCCCAGTTCATCCGGTTCGAGGCGCACTCCGGGTGCTCGCCGAACTCGGTCGCGACGCGGGCCACACAGCCCTGGACGCCGATGCGGCGCAGCGTGTGGGTGACGGCGGCGCGGACGTCGGCGTCGACCGGGCCCTGCGACATCTGCAGCTGGGAAGCGAAGAGCGCTTCGGCGCGGACCGCTTCGAACGTTGACTCCATCACTTACCTCCTGCCGAACTTCCCTGCTGTGGTCCAGCAAACTCCTGTCCGGGTGCCGACGCGGGAACTGTCCGGTTGCCAATCGGTTGACTTACGTGGGGGAGAGGCCGAACTCCTGCAGCACGCCGGTGAGCTGGAGCAGCCGGTGCACCGCGGGGCTGGTGCCGGTGATGCGCAGGCCGCCGCCGACGTCGGTGTTCGCGGCCACGAGGACCTGCAGGCCTGTCGAGTCCATGAACGTGACGCCGGTCAGGTCCAGGTCGACCCGGGAGGGCCCGTGCGCGTGGATGGCGTTGCGGAGCACGTTGATCAGCTCGGGGGCGCTGGTCATGTCGAGCTCGCCGGAGGCGGTCACGGTGACCGTGCCGTCCGGAGCGGGGGTGGCCACAGCGGCGAAGTCGGTCATAGCAGCTTTGTCACCTTCACGAGCAGCCCGTCACTGTCGACGGAGACGTCGTCGGCGAGACTGCGGATGACCTTCAGAGAGTGCCCGGACGACATCACGTTGGAGAGGGTCTCGGTGATGGGCTCGCCAGGTTTGGTGACTTCAATCACACACTGCATCTCGTCGACCGTCGCGCGGACCTGAAACGCCACACCTACCCGCACATGACCGATCACGTTCGCCCACGTCTCGGTGACGATCAGGCCGATATCTGTTCGAGTCTGTTCGGCTACGCCCAGTCCGGCCAGCGCCCCGTCGAGCACGTGTCTGAGCGTGCTCATGCGGTCGATGTCGTGCGGCAGGTCGACGGTGAGGCGAAGGTCCACGACTCAACTCATACCGCACCAGTTCAACGGAGAAACGTCAGTCCGGTCGCAATTGGATCAAGGGGAATGGTGGCGGTGAAGTTTCGGTTACAAAGTCTGGATCGGGCTCAGCCGGCGAACGCGAACTCCTTCGAGGCCAGCGCCTCGTACGCGGAGCGGACCATCTCCAGGGCCCAGGACATGCGGCGGGCGGCGCTTTCCGGATACTCCCCGAACTCACCGGCAACCCGGGTGGTGCAGCCGTTGACACCGTAGCGGCGCAGCGTGGTGGTGACCGCCGCGCGCACCTGCAGCGGCGTCGGCTCCTGAGAGATCTGCAGCGCGGAGGCGAAGAGGGCCTCGGCCCGGACCGTGTCGAACGTGCTGTTCATGTCAACCCCCCGGTTGGTGTGCTCCCTGACACCACCCAGAGAACCGGGCGGCCGGTGCGCGGCCAGGACCCGTCCGGTTGCCGGACGGTAGCGCGGCTCCCGGCCCCGCGTGGACGCGCCGCCGGGCCCCGCAGCCGTTCGGGTGCTAACCGGTTGACCGGGCTCGTTTTGCCTGGTCGCAGCCGTCCCGATCGGGTCGGATGGCCGACCGAAAGCACGCCACGCCCGCGGTGGGGCTTGCCGACCGTTGGCGTTCGGGTTACGGTCGAGCCAGTCCCGCGGAAGTCGGCGCTCGCCGCCCGGGGACGCCCTATCGCCACCGCGTGTCACGCTCTCGCGCAGGAAGCCAGGCGGCCACCGCACACGCAGCGCAGCCCGTTCCTCGAGCTCACGCGTATCCGGAGATACTTTTTCTCACGGCCGAACAGTCCTTAGGAGGACGCATATGGCCCCAACTGAAGTGTTGGAACGCACTACCCAGAAACCGAATCCCGCAGGTCAGAGCCAGGAACGCCGGCGCACCCGCTCCTCGCAGCGCGGCCGCGACCGCAGCCGCCCGGCCAACCAGCCCCAGCCGCCCACCCCGGGCGAGGCCCGCGATGTGGCCGGCATCGCCGACGTCCACCGCGACAAGATGATCCTCCGGGTCGACAGCTACCTGCCGGGCCCCGACGACGTCGCCATCCCCGCGGCAATGGTCCGCAAGTACGGCCTCCGCCAGGGCGACGCCATCACCGGCAGCGCCAACGGCGCCACGCTCACCCGCCTGGACACCGTCCACGGCAACGACCCCGAGTGGGCCCGCACCCGGCCCGAGTTCAGCAAGCTCACCGCCCTGTTCCCGCAGGAGCGGCTGCGGCTGGAGACCGGCCCGCGCCAGCTGACCGCCCGCCTGATCGACCTGGTCATGCCGATCGGCAAGGGCCAGCGCGCGCTCATCGTGTCGCCGCCGAAGGCCGGCAAGACGATGGTGCTGCAGGCGATCGCCAACGCCGTCGCCCAGAACAACCCCGAATGCCACCTCATGGTGCTGCTCGTCGACGAGCGCCCCGAAGAGGTCACCGAGATGCAGCGGTCAATCAACGGCGAGGTCATCGCCTCGACGTTCGACCGCCCCGCCAACGAGCACACCGGCATCGCCGAGCTCGCCATCGAGCGGGCCAAGCGTCTCGTCGAGCTCGGCCATGACGTGGTCTTCCTGCTCGACTCCATCACGCGCCTGGGCCGCGCCTACAACAACTCGGCGCCCGCCTCCGGCCGCATCCTCACCGGCGGCATCGACTCCAACGCGCTGTACCCCCCGAAGCGCCTCCTCGGCGCCGCCCGCAACATCGAGAACGGCGGCTCGCTCACGATCATCGCCACCGCGCTCGTCGAGACCGGCTCCGGCGGCGACACCGTGATTTTCGAGGAGTTCAAGGGCACCGGCAACGCCGAGCTCAAGCTGGACCGCAAGCTCGCCGACCGCCGCGTCTTCCCGGCGATCGACATCGACGCGTCCGGCACCCGCCGCGACGACGTGATCCTGCACCCCGACGAGCTGGTGGCCGTCCAGCGGCTGCGCAAGGCCCTCGGCGCATCGGGTCAGCCCTCGACGGAGCAACTGCTTGACCGCCTGGCCAAGACCCAGTCGAACGCCGAGTTCCTGACGCTCCTGCTGCGCGGGCAGGCTTAAAGGGCGACCCGCGAGCGCATCAGGGCCTCCTCGGTCGGCAGGACGCCCAGTGCGGAGGCGAAGGCCATCTCGCGGCCCCAGGACGCCACGTCGGCCGGTGCGAGGTCGTTGACGCCCTCCACCGCGACCAGGTGTGCGCGGTACGCCAGCCAGGACCCGGCGACCCGGCTGCCCTCCGGGGTGTTCCTGTCGCTCCAGCGCAGCTCGACCAGGAAGTACATGACGAGGTAGATGGCGGCCGCGGCCATCAGTGAGCCGGTGATCTGGTCGGCCAGGTTGGCCTTCAGCTTGTACGCCGCCCACATCCAGGTGCCGAACATGCACCCGGCCGGGACGAACGCGGCACCCAGCAGCGTGCGGCGCATCGGGCGGGACAGGCGGCGCTGGGAGAGGCCCCGGGTGCGGGCCTCCTCGACGACCGCGCGGTAGAAGGCACCGCGCCAGCGGCGGGCCTCGGTCCAGCTGCGGAAGGCCAGACTCGTCAGCGACGCCTCGCCGTTGGCGGACAGCCGGCTGACCCGGTCCAGGACCTGCTGCTCGTAGGGCGTGAGGCTGCGCCCGTCGCCCTTGCGGAGCCGGACCGTCGTCTCCTGCGGCTCCTCGCCGGGCTGGCGCAGCTCCAGGAAGCCCCGCGCGGCCAGGTCGAGCAGCGTGCTGTCGATCGCGTCCTCGTCCGAGCGCCACCGGTTGATCAGCAGGCTGACCACCGCCGGCGGCTCTTCACCCGGCGGGGTGGCCAGCGGCGCCCCGGGCTCGGGCAGCCGAGGCCGCGAGCGCCAGAGCGCGACGGCCGTCAGCAGCACCCACGCCGCGAGCGTGACGGGCACGCTGAGCTGCAGGAACGGTGGCCAGTCCACGGGAACCTCCGGGCAGAACGGATCTTGGGGTGGCGCGGCGGTGAGCCCAACCACCTTAGACCGTCAATCCCGGAAGCCGCTGAGCACGACCTTCCCCGTCATGTGGCCGTCCTCGACCAGCTCGTGGGCCTTGCGCAGACCCTCCGCGTCGATGCGCCCGAGGTGCGCCGTCATCGTGTGCCGCACGGTGCCGGCGTCGACCAGCTCGGCGACCCGGTTGAGCAGCTCGTGCTGCACGATCATGTCGGGCGTCCGGAACAGCGGCCGGGTGAACATCAGCTCCCAGTGGAACGAGATGCTCTTCACCTTCAGCGGCAGCAGGTCCAGGCCCGGCGGCTCGTCGATAGCCGTGATCGCGCCGCCCGGCCGCAGCGCCCGGGCGAAGTCCTCGATCCGGCCGGCGGTGAAGGGGGAGAAGATGTAGTCCACGTCCTCGGGCAGCTCGTCGTGGCCGACCACCGCGTGCGCACCCAGGTCGAGGGCCCACTGGCGGGAGTCGGGGCGACTGGCGGTACCGATGACGCGAAGTTTGGTAAGGGCGCGGGCCAGCTGGATGACCATCGAGCCCGCCCCGCCGGCCGCACCGAGCACCACGAGCGTGCCGGTGCTGTCGGCGCCGAGCCGAAACCGGTCGAACAGGGTCTCCCAGGCCGTGATCGCGGTCAACGGCAGCGCGGCCGCCTCCGCGAAGCCCAGCGACACCGGCTTGCGCCCGGCGATCCGCTCGTCGACGAGGTGCAGCTCCTGGTTGGTCCCGGGCCGGTCGATGGAGCCCGCGTAGTACACCTCATCACCGGGCGCGAACAGCGTGACCTCCGCCCCCACGGCCTGCACGACCCCGGCCGCGTCGAACCCCAGCACCCGTGGCTCGCCCCCGGGATCGGTGCCGGCCCGCACTTTCACGTCGACCGGGTTGACCGACACCGCCTCGACCCGCACCAGCAGATCGCGCGGCCCAGGAGTGGGCGCGGCAAGCTCGAGGTCTTCCAGCACGCTCGGCCCACCGGGCGTGCGATAACCGACAGCTCGCATCATGTGCTCCATGAACTGGACGCTATTCCGATGACCCCGGTTACCTGCAAGGGCCATTACTTCCTTTTGGGTACCATCGCGGCATGCCCGCCCCCGACGACGTCTACGCCGCCTGCTGCCCGTGCCGCGACATGCTCGACCTCCTGGCCAACAAGTGGAGCGCGCTGGCCCTGGGCGCGCTCGAGGACGGCCCGCAGCGATTCGGCGCCCTGCGCACCCGCCTCCAGGGCGTCAGCCCGAAGGTCCTCACCGCAACCTTGCGCCGCCTGGAAGACCACGGCCTGATCACCCGCCACATCTACCCCGAGATCCCACCCCGGGTCGAGTACACGCTGACCGCCCTCGGCCACGACGCCAACGGCCCGCTCTCACTGCTCCGGACCTGGGTGGAGAGCAACATCGACCGCTTCCCGTCGGGCCGTGAAGCGTCCGATGTGTCGGCCTAGCAGCGTGCCGCCGCTCTCCCGCTAATACCTTGCGGAACTTGATCACGCAGCCTGAAATCCGACATCGCGGAGGGTGGACTTGCGACCGCGACCTGGTATCTCTGGTGTCCGCAATATGCCGGACCCGGATCGTCACTTCTGCGGGTGGCTTCGGTTGAACCGGAAGCCTCTGTGAGCCTTTTAGGGAGCGCCAACGCTGCCGAAAGAGCAGAGTGAGCAAGTGGAGTCAGGCATGGCAGAGATCGGGCATCCGGAGGCGCAGTAGATCATGGGTAACGCACCCACCGTCACCGAAATGTCTGGTTTTTCCCGGCAGGCGACCGATGGACCTGACTCCATGAGGCTACTCCTGCCGCACCCCGCCGAGGCCTCCGAGGCGAGCGCCATCTCGGACCTGGCAGTGATCCACGACCTGCCTCTGGACGAGGTCCTCGGCCTTGATCGCTCGGTCCTGGCGGAGTCACTCCTGCGGGTCCGTCAGTTCTTGAACAGCGACGCGTCCGAGCACGTTTCTCGTTTCAACGCCGCCTTATGAGTCAGGCGGGTGCGATGACGGGCGTCCCGCCGTCAACCCGCCAGGTCCTTATCAAGATTCATGGGCGTTGTAATCTTAAATGTACCTATTGCTATATATACGAACACGTCGATCAAAGCTGGCGCCGGAAATCGGCGGTGATGTCGGATGCGGTCGTCGCCCAGGTCGCCAAGCGGCTGGCCGAACACGCCATCGAGCGGCGGTCGAGCGGTTTCGAGATCGTCTTTCACGGCGGCGAGCCGCTGCTGGCCGGGCCCGACGGCATCGACCGGGCCGCCTCCATCCTGCGCGATGCCGTGCCGGTGCCCCTCTCGTTCACGGTGCAGACCAACGGGACCCTCATCAACCCCGCGTTCCTCGACGTCTTCCGCCGGTACGGCATGCGGGTGGGCGTCTCCCTCGACGGCGGCCAGGAAGCGACGGACCGCCACCGCCGCTACGCCGATGGCCGGGGAAGCTTCGACCTGGTAGCCCGCGGCCTCGACCTGCTGCGCACCGAGCCCCGCCTCTACGCCGGTGTCCTGGCCACGATTGACACGGCCAACGAGCCCGTCCAGGCGTACGAGGATCTGCTCCGGTTCTCCCCGCCACGGATGGATCTGCTGCTGCCGCACGGCACCTGGGACCGCCCGCCGCCCGGCCGGGGCGCCGACCAGATCGGCACGCCGTATGCCGAGTGGCTCATCGCCGTCTTCGACCGCTGGTACGACGCGCCGGTGCGGGAGACCTCCGTCCGGCTCTTCGAGTCCATCTGCGACCTGCTGCTCGGCGGCCCGGGTGAGAGCGAGGCCGTCGGCCTCGGCCGGGACATGACGGTGACGATCGAGACCGACGGGTCGATCGGCCACAACGACTTCTTCAAGGTGACGGCGGACGGGGGCGCCGAGACCGGCCTCAACGTCTTCGACCACGACTTCAACGACGTGCTCGCCCACCCCGCGTGGAACGTGCCGTCGGGGCTCGAGAGCCTCTGCGCCACCTGCCGCTCCTGCCCGGTGGCCCGGGTTTGCGGCGGTGGCCTGCGGGCCCACCGGTTCAGGGCGGGCGGGCTCGACAACCCGTCGGTGTACTGCCCTGACCTCCTCGCGCTCATCCAGCACATCGAGCGCCGCCTCACCGCTGACCTCCGGCGGCTGCGCCCGGCCTTGGCGGAGGCGGTGGCGTGATCGAGCGGTATGCGCTCACGGCCGGAGAACTCGACGCCCTCGGCGCCGGATACGGGACGGTCGGAGTGCACCGGATGCTGGCCGCCTCGCAGAAGACCCGCCGGATGCTGTACATCCGGGAGCTGCACGACACCGCCCGTGATCCGGATCTGCGCCGGGCCGAGGGCTTCGACGACGCCCTTGCGCTCTTCGCCCGTGCGCAGGCGGCAACGCCCGCGGCCGCGGATGCGGTGCTGCACGACCCGTTCTTCGGGGTCTGGGCGGGCAACGCGATCCGCGAGCCGGCCGGGCGGCTGCGCATGTTCGGCGCCTACGCCGCGGCGGCGGCCGTGCGGGCCGGTGTGCCGTTCCGCATCGCCGTGCCGGCCCCCGAGGGTCGGCTCACCCTGCCCGGGCTCGGCGCGTTCATCGGCGTCGACGGCGGCTCCGCGGTGGTCGAGGGCGGCCCTGACGGACACGTATCGCTGACGGAGGGCCGACCGGCCTGGGCGCCCCTGCGACGGCTCCGCTGCGGCATCGCCATCGACGATCTCGACCCGCACCGCGACTGCTTCGAATGGTCCCCGGTGGCCCGCCTCGGCGACGCGGCCGCCGCCCCGTTCGCCGAACGTCTCGAGCAGGCGCTCGAGCTGCTCGACGGGCACCATCCCGAGCATGCGGCGGGCATCCGGGCCACGCTGCGCGCGCTGGTCCCGGTCACCGCGCCCGACGGCGGCAACGCCAGCGCGGCGTCCCGGCGGGCGTTCGGCGCGATCGCGCTGGAGGCTCGGGGCGGCCCGGCCGACCTGGCGCTCTCGTTGATCCACGAGTGCCGTCACATGACGCTCGGCGCCGTGCTCGACCTCGTCGACCTCTTCAGGCCCGGCGGAGACCCCTGGCACTATGCGCCGTGGCGGGCCGATCCGCGAACCGTCTCCGCGCTTTTGCAGGGCACGTACGCCCACGTCGGGGTGACCGACTTCTGGCGGGTCGAGCGCCGGCGCACCGGCTCCGTGGCCGCGGAGTTCGAGTTCGCGTACTGGCTCGAACAGACCTCCGCCGGCGCCCGCAGCCTCCTGGCATCGGGCGAACTGACACCGTGGGGCGAGCGGTTCGTGACCCGGCTGGCCGAAACCCTGGGCCGCTGGGAGACGGAGGACGTCCGGCCCGACGTGCGCGCCGCCGCGTCGGCGGCCGTGCTGGCCGTCGGCGTGCAGTGGCGCCTCGACAACGTCCGCCCGGACCCGGACGGAGTGGAGCGCCTGGCCGCGGCCTGGCGCGGCGGCTCGCAGTGCCCGGCCCCGCCCGGCGCGGAGATCCGGCCGGGCCCGGCCCGCCCGGCCCGCGTGCCGGCCGTCGCCGACCGCCTCCGGCAGCAGGTGCTCGGCGAAACCGCGGCCGCGCCGGACGGCGCGGGCGACGTGTGGATCAAGCTGGCCCTGGAGGCCGGCCGGGGGCCGCTCGTGCAGTGGCCCGAGGTTGTCCGGGCCGTCTGCGCGAGCACGGGCGCCGACCCGTCGCGGCTGGCCGGCTGGCTCACGTCGGCGGCGGCTCGATATCGCAGTTGAACCGGGTCTGCAGGGCCGCCGGTAGTGCCTCCTCGGTCCGGACCTGCAACACGCTCGGGTGCCCCGCCCCGAGTGTCGCGACCATCCGGGCCAGGGTCGGCTGCAGCAGCGCCGCCGCGCCGATGGTGTCGCCGACCCGGGCCCGGCTGATGCTCAGGTTGACGCTCGCGGCCAGGGTGTCCGGGTGATCCTGGCCGAGCGAGCGGGTGAAGTTGCTGACCGTCCGCTTGTCGAGCTGGAGCGCGGCCTCGATCTCGCCCAGCGCGAACAGGTCGTTGGCGAGATTGAGCTCGGCGGCGAAGACGTAGGGGTGCTCCCGCCCGAGCGTCCCGTGCAGGCCCGCCACTGCCGCCTCCGAGTCCGCGAGGGCCAGGGCGTACTTGCGCTGGCGCCGCAGGAAGATGGCGAGGTTGTTCAGGCAGGCGAGCGTGAACGCGTGGGTCGGGCCGAGCAGCTCGGTGTAGCGTTCCAGCACCTTCTCGGCGTACCGCTGGGCGAGGGCGTCGTCGTCCTGCGCCGAGGCGTCACAGGCCAGGTTGAGCTGGCACGCGAGGAAGTCCAGGTCATCGGCCTGCACGGTGCGCCGGTAGATCTCCCAGGCCCAGGTCGTCAGGTCGCGGGCCTCGGCCAGCTCACCCAGCTTCCGCAGCGTCACGGCGAGGTTCTTGGCCGTGCGCAGGGTTTCCGCATGCTCGCCGCCGAGCACGAGGCGGCAGTCGGCCAGCGCGTTCTTGAGCACGACCCGGGAGTAGCCGAAGTTGCCGACCTCACGAAGATCGCGACCGTAGTTGTTGGCCGAGAACAGCGTGTAGGTGTCGTTGGGCAATGTCGCCTGGCGCTGCTCCCAGATTCGCTTGTCGAGCTGCTCGGCCTCGTGGAACTCGCCCACCAGCCGGAGACTCACCGCCAGGTTGTTCATCGCCATGAGCGTCAGGCGGTGGTCATCTCCGAGCTTCTGCCGGGTCAGGTTCACCGTGAGCTGGTCGAGGGCGCGGGCCTCGTCGTAGTGGCCGAACGTTCGATGGTGGCTGCCGAGCCCGTTCGCGGCCACGAGCGTGTGGGTATGGTCGGGGCCGGCCACGACTTTGAGGCGCTCGTAGACCTCGCGATTCTCGTCGTACGCCTCGAGGTGGGCACCGCGGGCCCGCAGCGCGATCGAACGCTGGTAGCGCATGAGCAGTACCAGCCGGTGATCCGGGCCGGACGTGCGGGTCCACTCCTCGATCGCCAGATCGGCCAGCTGCACCGAGCTGTCGAAGTCACCCCGCCGGCGGTGGTAGACGACCGCATCGATGACCAGCAGCCGCACCTCGGCGACCTCGGACAGCAGCGCCTTCGACGGTCCGAGGTGGGGAACGATTCCCCGGTACCTGTCCCACGAATGGCTGTCGGCCGGATCGTCGGGCCGGCCGTGGGCGAGAATCAGGTGGACCTGAGCCCGGTTGACCTCCCACGCATCCGGATCGAGGCTCTCGCGGATGACGGCCTGCACCAGGCGGTGCACGGAGACGACGCCCGGGCCGCCGGAGTCGCTCGTGTCCTCCTGGAGCAGCGCGTACTTCGTCAGCTCCCGCACCTTCGGCTCCACCAGTGTCCGGTCCCGCAGCTCGGCGATCTCGTCGTCGAACTCGGCCAGGATGCCGACGCAGACGTCGCCGTAGAGCAGCGACAGCGGGATCCGGTCCGGCCCGAAGAAGGAGCACAGCTCGATCAGCTTCGCCGCGGCGGCGTCACGGGCGCGGACGCGCTGCAGCGACACCGTCCAGATGGCCGCCGCCCGCTCCGGGTAGTCGCCTTCGCGGCGGGTCGGCAGCGCGGCCTGCGGCTCGGCGTCGAGCAGGCGCAGGTAGTCCTCCACCGACTGCCGCGACCCCGGCGTCTCGCTGGCCGACTCGGCGACGAGGTACGCCGCGGCCTGCTCGACCGCCAGCGGCAGGTCGCCGAGCTTCGCCGCGATCCGATCGGCGTCCTCCGTCGCCAGGCCGTCCACCATGAGCCGCAGCAGCATCACGCTCTCGGCCCGGGAGAAGACGCTGACCCGGATCGGGCGGCCCAGGTCCGACCAGGCCGGGCTGCGGGAGGTCACCAGAACGTGACCGGTGCCTCGCGGGATGTAGGACCGGATGTGTCCGGGGTCCTCGACGTTATCGAAGATCAGCAACCAGCGGCTCGTCGGGCGGTTCTCGCGTAGCGCGCGGATGACCTCGGCCGCGGTGTCCTGCACATTCGACGCCGTCGGCAGCCCGATCGCGCGGGCCAGCTGGTCCAGGTGGCCCGGGATCTCGGCCGGGTCCTCGGCCGGGATCCACCAGACGATGTCGTAGTCGGCGCTGAAGCGACTGGCGTACTCGTGGGCCACGACTGTCTTGCCGACCCCGCCGAGCCCGTGGAGAGCCTGGAGGACAACGGCTCCGGCCCGGCGCGACAGTTCGTCACGGAGGTTTTCCAGCAGCTGGGCCCGGCCGATGAACCGGGTGCTGCGCACGGGCACGTTCCACACCGACGGCCGGTCGCCCGGATACCGCGGGGCCAGCGAGGGTTCGGCGGTGATCGCGGCGACCGGCGGCTGCTCGGTGATGCGCAGCGCCTCGAACAGCGCGGTCCGGACGTCCTGCCAGCTGCGACCGGCGATCTCGATCGGCGGCCGGTCGGCGAAAGGGCCGGTGGGCTGGGTCTGGCCGGTGCGGATCGGCTGCACGAACCGCCGGCGGCCGCCCCACTCCCGATCCACGCCGAGCTTCCACGCCTCGACACCGCTCGTGGAGCGCATGAGGTCGTCGGAGAGCAGGAGCAGCAGCCGGCTGGCCCGGCCGACGCCGTCGGCGAAGTCAGCGGCCCGCTGCGGGCCGAGGTGGTCGCCGATCTCGCGGTAGGCCGCCCGGATTCCGGCCAGCGTCAGGATGGCCTGGAGCCACTCGGCCCACATCCGGTCGACCGCGGCGTAGCCGATCAGGACCTCGGACGGCGACTTGGACGTCCCGACCTCGAAGTCGGCAAGCACCCGGGACCGTTCGGCCTCCGCGATCGGGGCCAGGCGGTCGACCAGGCCGCTGGTCAGGTACGCGGCGAGGTGCTCGTAGGAGCGCAGCACCACGTGCTCGCCGCCGCCCGGATCTCCGAACACGGCGAGCGTCTCCTCGGCGGCGTAGCGGGGGTGGTAAGGCACCTCCACGTCGGTCCAGTACGCCTCGGCCGACTCGTCGTCCAGCCCGATGGGGTAGCCCTCGAACCGGAACCGGGCCAGGTTGCGCAGCGGCTGCACCCGGTCATCGTCGACCGGGTCGACGCACATGGGCACCGGCAGCATCCGGATCGGTGCGGGCTCGCCGCGCCGGGCGATCGACTCGGCCACGGCGGCCGAGCCTTCGATGCCCTGCAGGTTGAGGCGGAAGCAGTTGACGACCTCGTCCGCGAGCGACAGGGTGCACAGGCTCGGCACCGGGCCGAGACCGGCCGGGCTGTCGATAAGCACGAAGTCGTAGTCGGCCCGCATGTCCGCGGCGAGCGCCCGCAGCAGCACGGCGCCCCGCATCTCGCGGAGGAATGTCCACCAGTCGAAGGAGCGGAGCCGCTCGGAGTACACCTCGTCCTGCCGGCCGGCCGACATGATCTCCAGCCGCCCGGGGCCGCCGAAGTCCCACTCCAGCCGGGTCGCGTAGTCCTGGATCCGGGCGTAGTCGAGGTACCAGTCCGGGCCCTCGCCTTCGGCCGGTTCGTCGAGCACCGCGTTGCTGTAGCGGCGGATGAGGTCGATGACGCCCTCGGTGCTGCGGAGGTAGTCCGGGGGCAGGAACGGGCGGAAGTACCGGGACAGCGCCGGCGCCTCCAGATCCCAGTCGACGGCCAGCACCCGCAACCCGCGGCTGGCCAGAATCCAGCCGATGTTCGCGAGCGCCATCGTCCGGCCGGTGCCGCCCTTGTACGAGTAGAACGTGATGATCCGGCCGGTGCCCCCGCCCGCCGCCGGTTCTGTGCCGGTGCTCATGCCACCCCCTTCGCGCTCGGCCCGCGCCGTGTCTACCTGGTCGGCGCCGACAGCAGTGGCGGCTCTTCGCCATCTCTGCCCGGAAGCCGGCGACGCACCTTGCCGTCGCGGAAAAGGTCGTTGTTCGCCGCGACAAGGGCCTCGTGCAGCATCCGCGGCAGCGCGACGACGTCCAGGACGGGCAGGGGGAGGGGGCGGTGGTCGCCGACCTTCGTGAAGTACGGGTCCAGCAGCTCCAGCACCTCAGGCTTCAGCTCACGCCACTGCAGGTAGGTCTCGGAGTCCTGTTCGTTGAGCGGCACCAGGACGACGTCGCGCCGCTTGAACCCGTCGTTGAAGCGCTCCACGGCCCGGCGCTTGGCGGAGCGGGTCACCCAGGCGTCCATGAGTAAGACGAGCAGCTCGTTGTGCTCGCGAATGCTTGCGCGCAGCCTTGGTAACTCCTCGATCGCGCCGATCCGGGCGCCGAAGTCGTTGTCGAGGGCCACGTTCGCCGCCATCCGGGCCAGGGCGGGCGGTTCGGCCAGCGGATACGGTTGCCAGTCGCGATCGCGGTCCTTGTAGAACTCGGTCTGCCGGCGGACGCCGCTCATCTCGGAGCGGGTGCCGGCGGCGATGACGAAGTGGACCATCCGCACCTTCTGGTCGGCTCGGGTCGCGGCGCGGCCGTCACCGGCGGCCGGCAGCGCGGCGACCACGACCGGCCGGTCGGGCACCGCCGGCGCGTTCAGCGCATCGTCGGGCGGGCCGAAGGCGTTGATCGCGGACTCGAACCGCTCGGTCGATGGCAGGACCGGCAGCTCGTAGCGGTCCCGGGCCTGGATGATGTGCTCGGCCAGCGCCTCGATGAGCAGGGCGCGCCGCTGGTAAAGACCGCGCCGGAACCAGTTGAGCAGGCCGTCGTTCGCGTAGCGGGGCCCCAGCTGGTCGGTTGCGTACTGCACCCGCTGGGCCACGGCCGGGAGTCTGGTGTTGCGGACCCAGAGCAACGGCAGCATGACCGGTGGGCGTTCATCGGCCGGGAAGCCGGACAGCCGCTCGTCGAACAGTGACCACTCGCGGCCGCACTGCGGGCTCTTGAAATACGTCGGCGTGCACAAAGCGACAAAGGTGGAGCTGTCCGACAGCGCTCCCATCAGCGTGCGCTCCCACGCGCTACCCAAAGGAATACTCACATTGTCGCGAAAGCCGATGTTGATCTCGTCGCCCACGCCCGCATGGCTGCGAATCTCGTCTGTGAGCTGCGTAAAGAACCGCTCGACGTACGTATTCCAGTCCCGCCGCGCATAGCTGAAGAAGAAGTAGTGGCCCACGGTCAAACCCCCTGGCCGCGTGCTGCTCGCCTGCTCAACCCTGAGCCGTACTTCAGTCTAACTGCTACCACATTGACGAATAATGATCAGTTCAAGATTGGCACAGGTGGGCACGACCAATCAATGGAAATAGCTCGATCGCGTTATTGACAAACATGGGTAGGCTGGGTTCGTGCGTGTGTCGCTGCTGCCCGAGGTGGAGCTCCTACTGGCCGCCGAAGGGGTCGGGCTGTTCGACGCGACAGGGGGCTATCGCAGCGATACGCCGCCGCCGTTCTGGGCCTTCGCCTGGCCCGGCGGGCTGGCGTTGGCGCGGTATCTGCTCGACGCTGCGGAAACCGTGCGCGGCAAGCGGGTCGTCGACCTCGGGACCGGGTCGGGTGTGGTGGCGATCGCGGCCGCGCTGGCCGGGGCGGGGCACGTCGTAGCGGTCGACACGGACCCGCAGGCGTGCGCGGCGGCGTTGAGGAATGCCGCGGCGAACGGCGTGGCGCTGGAAACGGCCGCCGAAATGCCGCCGGCCGACGTGATCGTGGCCGGGGACGTGTTCTACTCGCCGGCCGTTGTCGGGCCGGTGCTCAAGCGGTTGCGGGAATCCGGCGCCGACGTGCTTGTCGGTGACCCCGGGCGCGGGTTCCTGCCCGAGCGGCTGTTCACCGAAGTGGCCGCATACGACGTCCCCGTCCGCCGGGCTCTGGAGGACGAGGACGTCATGCGCACGACCGTGTGGAGGCTGGTTACCGCTTCCGCTTCTGGTCCTTGCTGAGGCCGTCCAGGCCCTTGTCCAGGCCGGCCCGCCGCAGCGCGTCCGCCAGCGCGCCGCCGCCGGTGAACGGCTGCTGGTCGCGGGAGCGCCCGCCACCGCCACCGCCGCCGCCACCGCCACCGCCGCCACTGCGCTGAGGGCGGCCGCCACCCCCGCCGCCGCTGCCCTGCGGGCGCCCGCCACCGCCACCACCGCGCGGGCGGTCCTCGCGGGGGCCGGACTGCTTGGGTGCCGCCTCGTCCTCCAGGCGCAGGGTCAGCGATATGCGCTTGCGGGGGATGTCGACGTCCAGGACCTTCACGCGGACGATGTCGCCGGGCTTCACGACCTCGCGCGGATCCTTCACGAACGTGCGTGACAGTGCCGACACGTGGACCAGGCCGTCCTGGTGGACGCCCACGTCGACGAAGGCGCCGAACGCGGCCACGTTCGTGACCACGCCCTCCAGGAGCATCCCCGGGGTCAGGTCGGAGATCTTCTCGACGCCGTCGGCGAACTCGGCGGTCTTGAAGGCCGGCCGCGGGTCGCGGCCCGGCTTCTCGAGCTCCTTGAGGATGTCGGTGACCGTGGGAAGACCGAAGGTGTCGTCGACGTAGTCGGCCGGCTTCAGCTTGGCCAGGGCGGTGCCGTTGCCGATCAGGGTCTTCACGTCGCCGCCGGTGGTCGCCAGCATGCGGCGGACGACCGGGTACGCCTCCGGGTGGACCGAGGAGGCGTCGAGCGGGTCCTCGCCGTCGCGGATGCGCAGGAAGCCGGCGCACTGCTCGAACGCCTTCGGGCCGAGGCGGGGGACCTCCTTGAGCGCCCGGCGGCTGCGGAACGGGCCGTTGGCGTCGCGGTGTGCGACGATCGCGGTGGCGAGCGTCGAGCCGATGCCGGAGACCCGGGTCAGCAGCGGTGCGGAGGCGGTGTTGACGTCGACGCCGACGCCGTTCACGCAGTCCTCCACCACGGCGTCGAGGGAGCGGCTCAGCTTCGACTCCGACAGGTCGTGCTGATACTGCCCCACCCCGATCGACTTCGGATCGATCTTGACCAGCTCGGCCAGGGGGTCCTGCAGACGGCGGGCGATGGAGACCGCGCCGCGGATCGACACGTCGAGCTCGGGGAGCTCCTGCGAGGCGTAGGCGGAGGCCGAGTACACCGAAGCGCCCGCCTCGGACACCATCACCTTCACGACCGACAGCTGCGGGAACTGCTTCACCAGGTCGGCGGCCAGCTTGTCGGTCTCCCGGGAGGCGGTGCCGTTGCCGATCGCGATGAGCTCGACCTTGTGCTTCTGGCACAGCGCGGCCAGGACCGCGATCGACTCGTTCCACTTGTTCTGGGGCACGTGCGGGTAGATCGTGGCGTGGTCGACGACCTTGCCGGTGGCGTCGACGACGGCGACCTTCACGCCGGTGCGGAAGCCCGGGTCGAGGCCCAGCGTGGCGCGGGTGCCGGCCGGTGCGGCCAGGAGCAGGTCGCGCAGGTTGGCCGCGAAGACCCGCACGGCCTCCTCCTCGGCCGCCTGCCACAGCCGCATCCGCAGGTCGATGCCGAGGTGCACCAGGATGCGGGTACGCCAGGCCCAGCGCACGGTGTCGTTGAGCCACTTGTCGGCCGGGCGGCCCTCGTCGCGGATGCCGAACTTCGACGCGATGGTGGGCTCGTAGAGCGACGGCGCCTCCGGGTCCTGGGACGGCTCCATCACCAGGTCGAGCATCTCCTCCTTCTCGCCCCGGAACATGGCGAGGATGCGGTGGGAGGGCAGCTTCGTGTACGGCTCGCTGAAGTCGAAGTAGTCGGCGAACTTGGCGCCGTCGGCCTCCTTGCCCTCGCGGACCTTCGCCACGAGCCGGCCCTGGGCCCACATCTTCTCGCGCAGGTCGCCGATCAGGTCGGGGTCCTCGGAGAAGCGCTCGACGAGGATGGCCCGGGCGCCGTCCAGGGCGGCGGCGATGTCGGCCACGCCCTTCTCGGCGTCGACGAAGACGGCCGCGGCCGCCTGCGGGTCGACGTTCGGGTCCGCCAGCAGCCCGTCGGCCAGCGGCTCCAGCCCGGCCTCGCGGGCGATCATCGCCTTGGTCCGCCGCTTGGGCTTGTACGGCAGGTAGATGTCCTCCAGCCGGGCCTTCGAGTCCGCGGCCATGATCTGCGCCTCGAGCGCCTCGTCGAGCTTGCCCTGGCTGCGGATCGACTCGAGGATCGCGGCCCGCCGCTCCTCCATCTCGCGCAGGTACCGCAGCCGCTCCTCCAGCGTGCGCAACTGGGCGTCGTCGAGCATCTCGGTCGCCTCTTTGCGGTACCGGGCGATGAAGGGCACCGTGGCGCCGCCGTCGAGCAGGTCGACCGCCGCGGTCACCTGCCGCTCCCTGACGCCGAGCTCTTCCGCGATGCGCTGGTGAATCGAGACCGTCACAGCCAAGCATTGTGCCCCACCCGCCCCGCCCGCACCCAGCAGCTACAGGCCGAGCGCCGGGGCGGGTTACAAGCCGTGACGGAAAGTAGTTTTTCCGGAATCGTTATTGACCCTGCGCCACGACGTCTCCTGAATAGGTCTGACAGGAGGCGCGGATGAGCACGGCCACGGTGATCGCGGCACGAGCCGGCGACCAGCGGGCACTTGATGCCCTGGTCGGCGAGTACCTGCCGCTGATCTACAACATCGTCGGACGCGCGCTGCAGGGGCACGCGGACGTCGACGACGTCGTGCAGGAGACCATGCTGCGCGTCATCGACGGCCTGCCCCGGCTGCGCGAGCCGGACAGCTTCCGGTCCTGGGTCGTCGCGATCGCGATGTCGCAGGTCCGCGACCGCCACCGCCGCCAGACCCAGGCGCCGCTCGTCGGGGACTGGGCCGACCCGACCGACACCGCCGACCCCGGTGCCGACTTCGCCGACCTGGCCATCACCCGGCTGCGCCTGTCCGGGCAGCGCCAGGAGGTCGCCGAGGCCACCCGCTGGCTCGAGCACGACGACCGCGAGCTGCTCTCGCTGTGGTGGCTGGAGGCGGCCGGGCAGCTGGAGCGGGACGAGGTCGTCGAGGCGCTGCAGCTGACCCGCCAGCACGCGGCCGTGCGCATCCAGCGGATGAAGGCCCAGCTCGACGCGGCCCGGGCGGTCGTGCGGGCCCTCGCCGCCAAGCCCCGCTGCCCGGAGCTCACCGCTGTCCTGCACAGCTGGGACGGGCGCCCGAGCGCGCTGTGGCGCAAGCGGCTGGCCCGACACACCCGTGAGTGCCGCCAGTGTGACCGCGCGTGGTCGGACATGGTCGCGGCCGAGCGGCTGCTGGCCGGCGTGGCCCTGGTGCCGGTGCCGTTCGTGTTCAGCGCCCTGGCCGCCGGCACCACGGCGACCACCACCGCCACCACTGCCGCGGTGACCACGACGAAGGCCGGCGGGCTCAAGGCCGTCCTGTTCGGCTGGTTCGCCGCCTCGAAGCCGGTCCTGGTGGGCATCGCGGCGACCGCGGCCATCGCCGGTACCGCGGGTGCGGCCTACGTCGCCACCCAGGGCGACGAGAAGCCGGCAGTCGTGGCCGCGGCTCCCTCGGACTCTCCGACGGTGTCGCAGAGCCCGGCCCCGCCGCCGAGCCAGGCCCCGCCCAGCAGCGCACCGCCCAGCCCGACCCCGGCCAAGAGCACCGTGGCCGCACTGCCCCCGGCGACGAAGAGCGCCAAGAAGGGCGTCAGCACCAACGACAAGTTCGGGGCCAACAACGGCCCGGCGATGAAGGACGTCAAGGCGGCCTGGTACTACGACTGGTCGCCGAACCCGATGTCCGGCGTCTCCGGCGTCGAGTTCGTGCCGATGGTCTGGGGCAGCGGCAACGTCGCCGGGGACCTGGCCAAGGCCAAGGCCAACGGCAAGACGCTGCTGGCGTTCAACGAGCCCGACCTCAAGGAGCAGTCGAACATGACGCCGGCCCAGGTCCTCGACCTGTGGCCGCAGCTGGAGGCGACCGGGATGCGGCTGGGCAGCCCGGCCCCCGCGTTCGGTGCCGACACGCCCGGCGGCTGGTTCGACCAGTTCATGGCCGGCGTGAAGCAGCGCGGCCTGCGGGTCGACTTCATCACCCTGCACTGGTACGGCGGCGACTTCGGCCCGAACGCCGCCAACCAGCTCAAGACCTACATCCAGAACGTCTACAACCGCTATCACCTGCCGATCTGGTTGACCGAGTACGCGCTGATGCGCTTCGACAACGGCACCGTCTACCCCTCGACGGACCAGCAGGTCGCGTTCGTCAACAGCTCGACGGCCATGCTCCAGGGCCTGTCCTACGTCGAGCGGTACAGCTGGTTCCTGCTCTACACCAGCAAGTCCGGCGACACCGGCCTCTACAGCAACGGCACCACCCCCACCCAGGTGGGCGCCGCCTATCGAGCCGCAGGAGGATGATCGGAAATGTCTCTGGACGCGAGATCGAGTGGGGCCGCCGACCTGCTCGCCGCCCTCAACGAGGCGTGCGAGGACTTCCAGATGTACGGCCAGCAGGTCGCGCACGCCCATTCGGTGCCGGGCTCGATGCACTGGGAGCTCATCGGCCGGATCGGGCGCATCGGGCCCGGCGAGTCGCCGTTCGCGCTCGTCGGGGTCGTGCTGCGCTACGAGCGCACGACCGTCGACCTGGGCGTCGACGTCTGGGTCCGGGACGGTAACTTCGAGGTGAGCGGCTACGCGACGATCGATGGGCGGCGCATGTTCATCGACCTGCCCGACGTGCTGACCGATGACGTCGATGAGGCCATCCGGGCGCTCAGGGAGTACACCCGGAAGCTTTGCGCTCATCGAAACGTCCTCGAGGAAGTGGCCTGAGGACGCGGACCAGCACCGCGACCAGACCCAGCAGCACGATCGCGCTGCCGCACGCCACCAGCGCCGTGGCCGCGCCGGTGGCCTGGACGAGCGGCGCCCCGAGCAGCGTGCCCAGGGGCGTGGAGACCACCAGGACGGCTCCGCGCGCGGCGAGGACCGACTGCAGGCAGGCGGCCGGCGTCAGCCGCTGGAACAGCGACATGCTCGCCGTCGGATAGGGCGCCCAGGCCAGGCCGGCCAGCGCCAGCGTGAGCAGGTCGGCCCAGTGCGGCAGGCCGAGGCCGAGCGGCAGGAGCAGCAGGCCGAAGCCGAGCACCGAGCCGATCGCGGCCGGCCACAGCGGCAGGCGGGGCAGGTGCCCGGTGGCGATCGCCCCGGTCACCGCGCCGACGCCGAACGCCGTGTAGAGCATCGCGACCTCCTGCGCCGAGGAGGCGTAGACCGGCACGGCCACCGGCACCGGCCCGAAGAGCAGGAAGAACCCGAACGACAGGCCCATGATCGCGAAGAGCCGCCGGTCCCGCCGGATCGCCGCGAAGCCGGCCAGGCGCCGCTCCCGCGCGGGTAGTGGCGCCGGGGTGCGCACGAGCGCGAACGATACGGCCAGCACCGCGAACGTGGCCGCGTCGACGGCCAGCACGGCGGCCGCGCCCAGCCAGGCGATGAGCAGGCCGGCCAGCATCGGCCCGGCCACCGTCGCCGCCTCCGTGAGCACCGTGAGCAGCGCGTTTGCCGGAAGGTGGAGCTCGGTCGGAAGGACCTGGGCGACGAGGGTGTACCGCCCCGCCGAACCCCAGGCCGACAGCAGCGCGGAGCAGGCCAGCAGCGCGGTGTAGCGGCCGATGGTGAGCCCACCGGTCCAGGCCAGCACCGGCACCGCACCGAGGAGCACCGCGCGCAGGCCCGCATCCAGCGCGGCCAGGTGCGCCCCGCCGCGCCCGCGCAGGAGCGGGGCCAGCAGGATCGCACCGGCCGCGCCCGGCAGCGTGTAGGCCGCGACGGCCAGCCCGATCCACAGTCCCCGCTGGTGGGGCGGGGCGTACTGCAGCGCGAGCCAGCCGATCGCGACCGCACTCATCCCGTCGCCGAGCGCGGACAGCGCCAAACCGGGCAGGACCCGGCCGAACACCCGGTCCCGGACCACCGGCCAATAGGGAGGCATCGATTGATGATGCCCTATGCCCTAGGCGCGGCTACACCCCGCCGGGGCGCAGGCGCGGCAGGCGGCTGTCGACGTCCGGCACCGAGTAGCCGAGTGCCCGCAGCCGGGTGCTGACCTCCTCGATCGGCTTGCGGATCTTCTGGGCCGCGGCCAGCAGGTGGTTGAGCGGCACCGGCTGCGACGCGTCGAGCCACGGACGCGAGCCGTCCAGGTCGGTGCTGGCCAGCAGCAGGTCGTTGGGCTTCACCGAGTCGACGGCGATGCTGCTCAGGTCGACGTCGACGGTGTAGCCGAGCGTCTCCAGCCGGGCCGCGATCTCGTGCACCGGCCGGCGCACCCGGCGGGCGGCCTGCAGCAGATGCGGCAGCGGCACCTGCTCGTCGAGGTCCAGCCACGGCTGCGACCCGTCCAGATCGCGGCTGGTGATGAGCAGGTCGTCGGGCTCGACCTGGTCCAGCGACGGCCCGCCGCCCTGCAGGCTCACCGCGTAGCCGAGGAACGTCAGCCGCGCGGCGATGTCGTGCACGCTGCGGCGGGTGCGCTGGGCCGCACGCAGGATACGGATCGTCGGGATCGGCTTCATCGGGTCGAGCCACGGGTCCGACCCGTCGAGGTCCTCGCTGGTGATGGTCAGGTCGTCGGGCTCCAGGTGGTCGATGAGGATCGCGTCGGGGTCGATGTCGACGCGGTAGCCGCACGCGGCCAGCCGGGTCGCGACCTCGCGCACCTCCCGCCCGGTGGCCTCGGCCGCCCGCAGCAGGTGGATCAGCGGCACCGGGCGCGACGAGTCCAGCCACGGCTGCGACCCGTCCAGGTCGCGGCTGGCCAGCTGCAGGTCCTCCGGCTCCAGCTTCACGACCCCTTCGATCGCGTCGAGGAGCTCGGGGAGCCGGAAGCCGAACGAGCGCAGCCGGGCCGCGACCTCCGTCACCGGCCGCGCGCTGCGCTCGGCCGCGCGCAGCACGTGCACGGGCGCGACCTCCTCGTTGAGGTCGAGCCAGGGCGACGTGCTGTCCAGGTCGCGGGAGATGAGCACCAGGTCGTCGGGCTCGGTGGTGAGCGTCTCCCAGCCGCCGTCGAGCGGGTAGCCCAGCAGCGCCAGGCGGGCCGCTGTCTCGTCGGCCAGCAGCCCGACCTTGTGGGCGGCGCGCAGCAGGTGCAGCAGCGTCACCGGCTCCCGCGGATCCAGCCACGGGTGCGAGCCGTCCAGGTCGCGGCTGGCGATCGTCAGGTCCTTCGGGCCGAACTGCTCGAGCGGCAGCACGTCGACGTCGACGTCCACCTCGAAGCCGAGCCGGCGCAGCCGGGCCACGACCTGGTGGACGCTGCGGCCGGTGCGGTGCGCCGCGCGCAGCAGGTGGACCAGGTGGACCGACTGGTCGGGCTGCAGCCACGGGCGGGTACCGTCGACGTCCCGGCTCGTGAAAATGAGGTCGTCCGGGTCCACGCCGACGGTCTCGGCGCCCACCGACGGCTCGAACCCGAGCTGGTCGAGCCGGGCGGCGACCTCGACGGCCGAGCGGCCGGTCTTGCGGGCCGCCCGCACCAGGTGGACCAGCGGCACGATGTCGACCGGGTCGAGCCACGGGCCGGTGCCGTCGACGTCCACGCTGAGCAGCAGCGCGTCGGACGGCCGGGCCCGCAGCGCGCGCTTCCAGTCGGGCCCGGGCTTGAGCACCTTGCGGTAGCGCCCGCCCGCGGCGAGTGCCGTCAGCCGCCACTCGACAAGCTCGTCGGGGCCGCCGACCGGGCCGTCGTTGGCCACGAAGCAGCCGGTGACGGCCGCGTCGACGGTCTCGCCGTCCATCTCCCACTTGCCGTGCCCGCGCTCGATCGCCTGCTCGTAGATCAGGTCGGCGACCAGCGGCCGGACCGGGGCCAGCCGGCACAGCCACTCGTAGCCCAGCAGCGTCGTGCCGGGTGCGGTGAGTGCGGGCACGGCCTCCCACAGCAGGCGGTCGACGTCGTCCTCGCGGTACGCCAGGATCTTCGTGCGGTCGACGGACAGGCGCGGCGCGAGGTCCCGGTTCAGGTTGACCACCGCCCCGAATATCTCCTTGCCGGCGTAGAGGCCGTCGGCCAGCAGCGCCCCGTTGTTGCGGCACCACCAAACCCGCGAGCCCTCGGCCGCGACGACGCCCGGGCCGACCCGCTCCTCCTCGTCCTCGTCGTCGCCGAGGTCCTCGGCCGCGGCGCTGAGCTCGCCGGGGGCCCAGACCTGGCTCTGCACGCCGTCGGTCGCGTCGGTGGCGAACTCGGCCACCCACAGCAGCTTGCGCAGCTCCTCGACCGCGCTGACGGTCACGCCCTCGCGCAGGTGCAGCCGGACCGTCGTGCCGGTCTCGGTGCCCGGCCCCAGGTCCTGGATGCGGAACAGGCTGCCCGGGCCGGCGATCGAGACCCGCAGCCGCTCGCCGGCCTGCCCGTCGCGGCCCATCCGGCACGTCTCGACGGTCAGCTCGTCGGCGAG
This sequence comes from Dactylosporangium vinaceum, assembly GCF_019904175.1. Taxonomy (GTDB): domain Bacteria; phylum Actinomycetota; class Actinomycetes; order Mycobacteriales; family Micromonosporaceae; genus Dactylosporangium; species Dactylosporangium vinaceum. The sequence goes on from NZ_CP061913.1 coordinate 556,953, forward strand.
CATGAAGTAGCTGAGCACGCCGATGCCGAAGCGGCTGTTCGGGAACAGCTGGACCGGCGGGTCGAGCCGAGCCCACTCGGCCTGCTCCTCCAGGAACTCGGGCAGGTCGGCCAGGCGCACACCGGCCTGCGAGAAGACCTCGCTGAGCTCGCGCACGCCCATGCCGATGCCGTTGTCCGAGCAGTCGAGGTAGCCCCGGCCGTCGGGGTCGTTGCCCTGGGTGAAGCGGATGCGACCGTCCCACGGCGGCTTCTGACCGCCTTGTTCGTTGGTGGCGGCCCGGGTCAGGTACTCGGTGCGGGCCTCGCGGTAGCGGCAGGCGTCGAGCGCGTTCTGGTACAGCTCGCGGATCGCCAGCGCCGGGTCGCCGTAGAGCTGCTCGCCCATCAGCAGCTCCCGGACCCGGTCCTCGGCCAGCCGGAACCGCACGCCGGCCGACTGGTAGGCCGGGACGCCGTCGCGCACCAGCGGCCCGACGTCGTCGGTCGCCGCCCGGTTGGGCAGGTGCCGCAGCGGCAGCATCGCCTCGTCGCGCCCGGTCGCGCGCTGCGCCTCGGCCAGCAGCTGGTTGAGCGTGTCGATGTGCGCCCGCAGCGCCACCTCGATCGACGGGTGCGCGCAGGCGGCGGTGAGCACGAGCGTGGCGCCGCGCAGGTCCCAGCGCGCGCCGCGGACGGTCTCCAGCACCTGGCTCGCGGTGACCGGGTCGCCGATGCCGAGGTGCTCGCCGACGACCTCCGGCAGCACGGTGACCTCGATGGCCAGCCCGCGGGCGATGGCCAGCAGGAAGCCGATCAGGCGCTCGCGCACCTCCCCGTTGACCGACAGCAGCGACTCGGGCCGGTCGTGCCGGTTGAGGAACGCCGGGTCGGCCCGGATCGCCCGCAGCGTCTCGGCGGTGCGCCCGTCGGCCGCGAACCCGGTGAGCGCCGCGATCGTCGCCGGCTGGTACGCCTGCGGCCGCCGCCCGATCCATCGGTGCAGCAGCCACCAGCCGAGCTCGGCCGCGGTCTCCCGGCGCCCGGCCCGGATCGCGGCCAGGGCCCGCCGGTGCGGCTGCGCGTAAGTCTGGGTGAACCGCTCGAACGCGGCCCGGTCGCTCGACGCGTCCTGCGAGGGCTCCAGGTCACCGGGCTCGACGCCGCGCTCCTGAGCCGCCAGTCCATTCCAAAGAACATCGTGCAGCATCGGTACCGTCACGAGGAGCAACGCCTCGGGCCCACTGAACGCCACGGTCTCCGGCAGCAGCGCGATGAGCTGCTGGACCTGCTTCGACATCCGATCGCCGAAGTCGTCGTCCTGCCACGGGTCGTCGCCGAGCGAAGCGCCCGCCCGCCCGCGCGCCGCGGCCAGCTCGCGCGCCAGCGCGACGGCTTGGTCACGGAATGTGGACGCGTCCTCGACGCGACCCCAAACCGTATGCTGCCCCGCATTCGTTTCCCAGCCCGTTGGCACCATGCGGGAAAACTTACCGGCCAACCGCAACGCACTGCGCGGAATACCGCTCGCCGCGATCCGGGTGTGCGCAAATGGGACCTCCGGCCGGTCGCGATTTGGTCCGGGAGCCGCTACGGTGCACCGGGCGTCTTCTTTGTTGGAAGGGGATCGGGCATGTCCGTCGCTGGAGACGGTGACGACGCGGACCAGGCAACCGGACCGCGTGGCCTGCCGCCCGTGGCCGGCCCGCCGCCGCGCCACCGGGTGCCGCCGACGGCCTCCGCGGCGGCCCGGGTCCTCCCGGAGCCGTTCACCCCGCCGAAGCCGGCGATTCCCCACGTCCCGCACCAGCGCCGTCCGGACGGCCCGACCGCCATGGCGACGGCCGCGGTCGCCGCTTCCGCCGCTGACGCCGCGCCGGATCCCGACGAACCGGACCCGCTGCCGGTCGCGACCCTGGCCGGCCAGGCGCGGGCCGACGCCGCCGCCATGGACCGGACGCAGAACCTCGAGTTCATCGTGTCGCTGCCCGGCCTCACGAACGACCCCGACGTCGTGGGCCCCGACTCCGCCGGTCCCGGTTCGACCGGCTCTGGTCCGGCCGGTCCCGGTTCGGTTGGTCCCGGTTCGACCGGCTCCGGTTCGGCCGGCTCCGGTTCGGCCGGCTCCGGTTCGGCCGGCCCTGATTCCGCCGGTGCCGACCTCGCCGGCCGGGACGAACCCGTCGAGACCGTCGAGGGCGAGCTCATGCCCGTCGGCTCGACGATGGCCGCCGACGACTCTCCTACGGTGGCCGACTACCGGGCGCCCGCCCTCACGATCGTCACCGACTACGCCCACGAGGACGCCGACGACTACCGCGGCAGCCGCCGCCGCATGATCCCGTGGCGCCGCTATCCGGTGGGCGCCGTGGCCGTGGCCGTGCTCATCCTGCTGATCCTGGGCGCGGTGGTCTACCAGGCGGTCGGCCGCAGCGACCCGGGTGGCCCCCGCAACAGCTCCCTGCCCGGCCAGGTCCCGGGCGTCGACACGGGCGGCAACAATCCAGCCCCCGCGGGCGGCGCCGGCAGCCCCACCGCCGACGACCCGACCACCGAGCCGGAGACCCAGGCCGCCACCGCCGTCGGCGCCACGCCGACCCGCCCGCAGACGGCCACCACCGTCCCGGCGCTGCCCCAGACCTCCGCCCCGGCCCCGTCCACGGCCGCCACGACGAGTTCACCGACCCCGCCGCCCCCGGTCGCCCAGCCGCCCCAGGGCCACATGACCGGCGCGCAGTCGCACAAATGCCTCGAATACCGCAGCGGCTCCGGCAACCGCGTGGTCCTCGACAACTGCTCGTCCGACGGCAACCAGCAGTGGAAGCTGGTGGGCAACCCCGCCACGGGCGCCACGCTCGTCGCCGACAACGGCATGTGCCTCGACGTGGCCAACGCCGGCACGGGCAACGGCAACGCGGTCCAGGTGTACGCGTGCAACAACTCGGTCGCCCAGAAGTGGGTCCGCCGCGCCGACAACAGCTGGCAGAACCCGAACTCGAAGCGCTGCCTGTGGCCGTCGAACAACGGCACGGGCGCCGGCACCCCGCTCGTCATCTGGGACTGCGTGTCCGGCGCTCAGAGCCAGATCTTCACGCTGGCCTGATCCGGCCGCCCCGGCGGGTGGCCGCGCCGGCCACCCGCTTGCCGATACGATGATTTGGTTACGCGTCGCTCGCGCTTTTCACCGCTTCGGGCGCCGAATGTGAAACTCCGCCGAATCGCCGGCCCGGGCCGCTCATGCCCGGCGTCGGCAAGTGCGCGCAGTTCAGCCACGGTCGGGCATTTATCAAATGATTCCCGGCCCGCCGCCGGGGTGCATATTGCACACGCGATATGTTTGACCGGCTCCGGCCGGCCGAATCATTTGGCCCCCCGTTGGTGGTACGTCGGTTTGACCTCTGATCATGAAACGGAGCGAGAACAGACGGGACGAACCTACGAGGAAAGGCGCAGGAAATGCCCGTTTTAGTGCGTTAGATTCATCGAGTCCGGGAACAACATTGAGAGGACTCGAACGGAATGAAGCGCAATACCCGCAAGACGATCACGCTGGTCGGTATGGGTCTCATGGCCGGTGCGTCACTCGGCCTGACCGCGACGGCGGCGTCCGCGAACACCGTGCACGCCGACCACGACGGCGCGACGGTCGCCAATCACGGCGTCGGCGACCACGACGGCCAGGGCGACCACCGCGGGGGGAGCAACCAGCACGACGGCCGGGGCGACCACGACGGCCGGGGCGACCACGACGGCCGCGGTGGCCACGACGGCCGGGGCGACCACGACGGCCGCGGTGGCCACGACGGCCGGGGCGACCACGACGGCCGCGGTGGCCACGACGGCCGGGGCGACCACGACGGCCGCGGTGGCCACGACGGCCGCGGTGGCCACGACGGGTGGGGCGACCACGACGGGTGGGGCCACCGCGACGGCCGGGGTGGCCACGACGGCCGGGGCGACCGCGACGTCCGGTTCCACTCCGTCGACTGGCGGGCGCGCGGCGCGGGCGGGCAGGCGCGCACCTACACGGTCGCGCTGTTCCAGGGCCGCAATGCCTGCGAGACGGCCGGCCACTACGGCGAGTGGCTCGGCCAGTGGGACGACTCGGCCTGCGTCAAGGTCGGCGGCGGCAACGTCTACGCGCTGCAGGCGGTCGACTACCAGGGCCGTCACCGCGTCGTCCGGGCGGCCGCCCACCACAACGGGCAGGCCCGCAACCACCGCGCGAACAGCAACGGCTGGGGCGCCTGGCACGGTGCCTCCAACGGCCACAGCAACGGCCACGGTGCCTCCAACGGCCACGGCAACGGCCACAGCAGCGGCCACGGTGCCTCCAACGGCCACAGCAACGGCCACTCGTACGCCAACGCCGCCGGTAGCGGCGGTTACGGCGCCTGATCCGCCGGTGCGGCCGGCGGTGACTGCGACCGGGCCGCGAGGTGCGTTCCGACGCCTCGTGACTTTGTCGCCGCCGGCCGCGCCGGTCCCCGACGATCTCGAGGACCTATGAAATCGTTTTCCGGCTTGAACCGGCGCCGTGGTGCCGGCCTTACGTTGGGGTTGGCGCTGCTCGTCGTGGCGGCGCTGCCGGCCGCGAGCGCCCATGCGGCAGGCGTCTCCGCAGTGCGCTTCACCGATCGGTGCGACGGTAGCGTCGAGGTGCTGCTGCCCAACCAGTACAGCAGCGGCAACCTCATCTACACCGTCAACGAGGAGCTCGTGGTCGTCGGGCCGGGGCAGCGGCCGGTGCAGTCCGTCGCGGCGGCGCCGACCGGAGACCTGGTCGTTCACGTGTCCGTCCAGGAGCGCGACGGCAAGGAGTACCGCACGTCGCACGACTGGATCGAGCCCGACTCGTGCGATGCCCCGACCGGGGAAGGGCAGAAGCGGCACGCGGCCGCTGCCGGCGACGCGGGTGGTAGTGCATCCGTGGCCGGCGACGCGGGTGGTAGTGCATCCGTGGCCGGCGACGCGGGAGGCAGTGCATACAGCGCGGCCGCCGGCGGATACGGCGCTGACCAGGGTGGCTCGGACGGCCAGGCCTACGGCTCGGCCGCGGGCGCAGTGGACTCCGACCTCGGTGCCGACGCCGTGCATCAGGACGCGTTCGGGCTTCCCGCACGCGCCCAACAGCCGGCGACCGGCGCGCTGGCGCTGACGGGAACCAACACCATGCTGCTCAGTGCGGTGGGCGTGCTGCTGGTTCTCGTCGGGGTGGGCCTGTTTCGGCGGCGGCGGCGAATCACCTTCGTCGCGAAATAGCCATGCGAGCGGCGTTGCGTGACCCTTCGCCGCTCGCATCGGCTGTGGATCACCCGCGGAGACGATGCGCCGTGCCCCGCTGCCCCACGGCGAATCGGCAGACCGGGTCCGCCTCGGCGGATCCGGTCTGTTTGCCGTTGCCGCATCAGCAGACATCCGAAGGAGCGGCGGCCTCGGGGTGCCGCCGGCCATTCAGCACTGGAACAGAGCGGAGCAACAACCATGGTTCCCCGGACCTGCGACAACCCCCCGCGCTCGACAGTCGCGGCCGCGCCTGCGCCGACCGGGCCCCCGCCGAAACAGACGGCCCGGCCGAAGCCCTACCCGGACAAGCCCGCCGAGGAGCCCGCTTTAGCCGAGCGCGGCCGGACGCCGGTCCGGCCCGGTCCGCGCCCACGCCGTCAACGCAACCGGGTGAGCGTGCTGCTGGTGGACGACCACGACCTCATCCGGCGCGGCCTGCGCCATGCCTTCGACCGGACCGGGCAGTTCGACGTTGTCGGCGAGACGGGCAGCGCCGCCGAGGGAATCCGGCTCGCGAACCTGCTACGGCCGGACGTCGTGATCCTGGACGTGCAGCTGCCCGACGGCTCCGGCCTGGACACCGCCAGCGCGCTGCGCCACGAGCGGCCCGGCATCGGCATCGTGGTGCTGACGACGTTCGCCGACGACGATGTGCTCTTCGCCGCCATGGAGGCCGGTGCGAGCGGCTTCGTGCCGAAGTCCGCGCCGGTGAGCGAGGTCATTGCGGTCGTCAGGTATGCGGCGAGTGCGCCGGCGTCCTTTGCCGCCGCGGACCTCGCCGAAGCCATGAAGCGCCGGCTGGCACCGAAGGAGCCGCAGTTGAACGCCCTGGAGCGGCAGGTCCTGGCACTGTTGGCCGACGGTCTGAGCGTCGCCGGCATCGCCCGCGGGCTGTACGTCTCGAACTCGACCGCGAAGCACCTCGTGGCCCGGGTGGTGGAGAAACTCGGCGCCCGCAATCGGGTGCAGGCGCTCATGGCGGCACTGCGGCTGGGACTCCTGCCGACCGACACCCATCAAACGGGCGACCACTTCGGCTGAGGGCGACGCCCGACAGACGACGAGGGCCGGCGGACGCATCGTCCGCCGGCCCTCGTGTTTCGGGTTTCTCATACCAGGACATCGACCGCCATCGTCAGCAACCCCAGCACCAGCAGCCCGATCAACGCATCCACGGCGATGGACCACGGCCACCGGTGCCAGCGCGACAGGCGCGAGGCGCTGCGCCTCTCCTGTGCTCGATGCCGGCCGGGCGCCCGCCAGAACACGTCGGTCGGGTCCGCCACCGGTGCGACGGGTGCGGCCGGCGCCGGGCGGGGCCGGATCACCAGCCGGGGCCGCGCGACCGGAACCGGCGCGACGGCCCGGGCGTTGGGAACCGGCCGGACCGGGTGCCGGGCATGTCCGACCGCGCCGGGGGAGGTGCGGTCGTGCCGGGAGATGAGGGTGGGACGCCGGGCCCGCAGCGCCGCCCGGCGCTCCGTCAAATCGATTGTTGCGACGTTTCCCGCCCCGTCAACGTCGGATTCGTCTTCGCTGTGCATGGCTCTCCGAACATCGTGCCGGCTGTGCTCACATCCGGGCTCAGCATCGGGCGGGTGACTCCCGAGCTGCGTTCGTGGCGGGGGCCGCGTGTCCGCGGCCGTGGCACTCCCCGCAGTGATGTCCTTCCGCGAGCCGGCAGCAGCATGGCGCCGGCAACATGCCGTCAAGCGTGGTCAAGGGCACGACGGGCGTGAGGCGGCGCCGCTCGTCGGTCCGGCCGGCGAGATACGCGGTACGCATGCCGACCATCATCATGTCGATGAGCTCGGACGCGGCACGGCCACCCTGAACCGTGCGCAGAATGCCTTCACGGGTGCGCTGGTATATCTCACTGCTCCACAGCAGATTCACCACAGGATCATCGAACATCGCTCTGCCCTCCGGTAATCCCCCGTGCTCATGCCACCCGCATATCTGAATATCACGCACGCGATCGTGGGCGCGGCGAGCGGATTTGTTTCGGCGGTTCGGAGAGCGGAAAAGCACCAATCGAAGGCCCGGCCGGGCATCGAGTCGAACCGTACAGAGTGAGGTCCAGGGTCCTGTCGTTTCGGGACTTTAGACCCTACCGCCGGCGGCTGATGTGTGTTTCTGTCGGCGATTGCCTATTGTGCACGTGCGAATTACTTATCGGCCGGGCGGAGACTACTGGCTCTCGGACGCGCCGGTGCCGGCCGCGATACCCCATTACGTCGGCGTGGCTACCAATTCGCTCATTCCTCGCAGCCTCGACGGGCGTCGGCCGGCCGTCGTACGCGGCGGCCGTTGCCAACGCGTGCTCGCTGCGGTAGTAGGCGACGCTGTACGTCCGCACGCGCGCGTTGTTGCGGCGGTCGCGTCGATAGAGCGGGTGCAGCTCCGTGTGGGCGCGGGCCCAGGCTCCCCGGTTCGGCGTGGCCGGCACCTCGGCGATCGGGTCGCGCTGCTCGGGCTCGCGCTGCTCGGGCTCGCGCTGCTCGGGAACGGCGGCCCTCGGTGGCTCCGGTTCGCCGGCCGCGAGCGCTTCCTCGTGGTCGTTGATCTCGTCGTCGTTGAACCCGACCGGCAGCCGGGTGTCGGTGATCGACAGGCCGGTGGGGCGGTGGGGCCTGGAGGGGTCGGGCAGCGCCATCCCCATGGCCTCCAGCACCCCGACAAGCTTCATCGTCGATGGCTTCGCGCTCATATCCAACATTCCGCTCAATCTTGAACTAACAACGATATCGGGCATTCTAGGAATTTCGGCCGTCGAGCCCTATCGACGAACTAGGTCAGTCCACGGCAACTAGGCCGACCCCCTGGGTGCGACGGCCGCCGCTGTCGGGTCCTCGCCCGCCGGCTCCGGCCGGACCCGGCCGTCGCGGGCCCGCCGCTCCTGCAGGGCCAGAGCGGCGACGGCGGCCAGCAGGGTGGCGCCGCCGGCGGCCGACCACGGCGTCAGCGGCTCGTGCAGGACCAGCGCGCCGAGGGCGACCGCCGCCAACGGCTCGCTCAGGGCGACCACGGAGGCCGTCGTCGCCCGCACCACCCTGAGCCCCTGGAAGAAGAGGGCATAGGCCAGCGCGGTCGGGATCGCGCCCAGGAACGCCAGCAGGGCCACGGTCTCGCCCAGGTGCTCGGCGCGGGGGAGCGGGCCCTCGAACGCGGCCAGAGGGAGCAGCGCGGCGGTGCCGATGGCGAAGCCGGCCAGGGCCGAGTCGTACGGGTCGTCGGACTCGGCCCGGTTGAGCAGGGTGACGCCGGCGTAGCCCGCGGCTGAGACCAGGGCCACCGCCATGCCGGCCAGGGGGTGCGGGCCGGTCTGGGGGTTCTGGGCGACGAGCAGCGTCAGGCCGACGACCGAGGCGCCGACCGTGAGCGCGCCCGTGCGGCCCATGCGCTCGCCGAGGAAGAGGCGGGCGCCGATGGCGATGAGGATCGGGCCGGAGCCCAGGGTCACGACGGTGACCATGCCGACGCCGCCGAGCGCAATGGCCACGTAGTACGTCGTCTGATAGAGCGCCATGCCCAGGCCGTTGAGGATCAGCCGGCGCGGCTTGGGGCGGCGGGTGCCGGAGGTGCGCAGGAACGGGCGGAGCGCGGCCAGCAGGGCCAGGCCGCCCGCGTAGCGCCAGAACGTGACGGCGATCGGGCCGAGGCCGCTGCGGTGATACAGGATCGCGGCGACGAAGCCGCCCACGCCCCAGGAGATGGCGGCGAGGGCGATGCAGGACAGGTTGAAGCCGACGGATTTCGGCATGGTCGAGTGCTCCCGGAGATCGGATCGGGCTGGAGGCGTACCGAACGCGGGCAGCCATCACCGACCCGGCTCACCGGCCGGGGTTCACGGAGTGTCTTCGCCTGCCCGCTAGTGGAGGGGCGGCGGGCACACGACACGCAAGCACATGGGAGCAGACTCTAGCGATCATCACCGGCCCCCGGCATCGCAATAAATCAGCCTGACGCGCTGACCCCGGCGTTGGGTTGTCGCGCTCACCCGATGGGTTTACCGGCGGATTTGCCCACGATCACGATGTGGTGACAAGTCGCCGACAGTTACGTGGTGATCGACACCTACCGCGACCGCGACACGCCGCGCGACGCGCCCGGTGAGCGGGGGTTTCTTGCCTGGCGATTACTTATCGTGTACGCAACTTTGCCGAATAGTCACTTTTCTATGGGATGCCGGGCTGGTTGGTGGCGTTTACGCTGTAGCGACACGCTCAGCCGGAGGTCGCGCCGTGGCTCTTGAAACCCCCACCACATTGGCGCAATCGCACGTCGACCTGCCCTGGACGCTCGACGGCGGGCGCGGGATCTTCGGGCTCGACCCGATCTCCGGAGCCATCGTGCTCTGGCTCGGGTTGATGGTCCTCATCGTGCTGTTCGTGCTGCTGGCCGCGTTCCTCTCGCGCTGGAGCCTCTACCGCCTCAACCGGGACGACCGCCGCGCCGCCGTCGAGCAGGCCGAGGCGAGCCTGAGCCCGGCCGAGCGGGCCCGGCTGCGGACCGAGGCCGGCGAGCTCATCCGCCAGGCCGCCGCGACCGCCGCGGCCGCCAAGCGGGCCCAGATCGAGGTGGCCGAGGCCCAGGCCCGCAGCGCCGCCGCGCAGATCGCCCGGGAGCACGCCTGGTCGACGTTCGACGTGGCCCAGAAGGCCTACCAGGAGGCCCTGCGCGCGGCCGGGCAGGTCGCCGAGGCGCAGCAGCCCGCGGCCGAGCCGGGCGACGACGCCAAGCGCGACGTGTCGCGGGCCGCGCTCGACGCCTTCAAGCGCGGCGACATCACCGTCGACGCGCTGGAGCAGGTCTTCAAGGCCGCCGCCGGCGCCGACCCGCTGCAGGAGCTTGCGGCGCGCGAGGTCGAGCTGCGCCGGACCGCCGAGAGCCGGGCCCGCCGCCTGTACGAGGCCGCCGCCGCGACCGAGCGGGCCGCCGTCAAGGCCGCGGACGTCGCCGTGGTGGCCGCCGCCGCGCTGGCCCACGAGGCGGCCGAGGTCGCCCAGGAGGCCGCGGAGCTGCGCGACACCCTTGACGCCGCCCGCCAGGCCGGGATCGCCGCGTCGACACTGCTGCCGAAGTCGCGCGTGCCGCGCCAGCGCACCCGCAACTCCCGCTCGACCCTGGCCGCCGACAAGGCACTCTCGACCGCCGACACCGTCGCCCTCCCCGCCGACGCCGCCTGACCCGCTCGCCTCACCGCCGCGCGGGTGCCGTGCGGTGCAGTGCATCGGCCGCGCGATGGCCGGAGTGTTCGGTGCTCAGGCCGTGTCGGAGAGCTTGTCCGCCGGTGGTGCGGCGTCGGACGCGGCGTCGAACTGCATGCCGGCCAAGGCTTCCTGCAGGCGCGGAAGGTCGGTGTCCGCGAGCTGGAACGACGCGCGGCAGATCCGGTCCACCCACAGTGACACGACCACCGTGCCCTGCTGCGGATGGCACGTGACCCGCATGGTGCGGTCGCCGCCGCGGCGGTCGTCGAAAATGTCGCCCGATTTGGGCAGCACCACCAGCTCACCCATGCATCGATGGTGCGGCACTGAACGCGGGTTCAGCAAGAGCTCAGCGCCGCCTCATCCGAGGGATCCCCCGGTGCTCAGAGAGCGACGGGGACCACTGCTGTCGGTGACGGGTGCTCCAGGACGACGCGGGCGGGGTGCGGTACCCCCGAATCGCTGTCCAGTTCCAGCAGCGCCACCGTGTTCGAATGCTGGTTGGCCACGCAGAGGGCGCCCTGAAGGACCGTGAAGTGGCGGGGCCAGGTGCCGCCGGTGCTGACCTCGTCGATCGGCAGGAGGCCGCCGCTCTCGACGGCGAAGGTGGTGATCGTGTCGTTGCCGCGGTTGGCCACGTAGAGGTGGCGGCCGTCGGCGGACAGGGCCAGCTCGCTCGGCAGGTTGTCGCCGACCGGCTGGACCAGGCAAGAGGGTTTGACGTCCAGAAGCTCGAATCCCGAGGTGTACGTCGAGACGGTCGACGCCAGCTCGTTGGCGACGAACACGCGGCCGTCCGGGTGGAACACGAGGTGCCGGGGGCCGGTCCCGAGCGGCTGGACCGTCGTGGTGCGCAGGTGCTCCAGGCCGCCCTCGGGCGTGACGCGGTAGTGCACGATCGCGTCCATCCCCAGGTCGACGGCGTGCAGCACGGTGCCGCGGACCGTCACCTGGTGGGCGTGCGGGCCCTCCTGGCGGTCGGCGACGATGCTCGCGCCGGCGTGCTGGGCGAGGTCGGTCCGGCCGTCCAGGCCCCCGTCCGGGCGCAGCGCGAACGCGGTGATGCTGCCGCTGGCGTAGTTGGCCACGAACAGCCGGCCGTCGGCGACCGCGAGGTGGCACGGGGAGCTGCCGCCGGTGGGGAGCGTGTTGATCAGCTCGCCGCCCGGCGTGAAGGCCGAGACCTGGCCCTCGTCGAGTTCGGCGACGGCGTACCGCACACCGCCGGGCCCGACGGCCAGAAAGCTGGGCGCGGGCGTCTGCACCGGGGGCACGAGCGGCTTGAAGTCGTCGTCGTAGGTGGAGTACTGGTCTGCGTAGGAGCCGATGAGCACTGGCACCCGCCCAAGCCTAGGCTCCGGCGCTCCGGTCCGCAGCGCGGCCGCCCGACACCGGGAATGTGGCCCTAAGGTAGGGGCAGCACCACCAGTGATCCAGGTGCTGACCGGTTCGATCCGGACGCCCTTCCCCGGAACGCTTAGCGCATGACAGCGCTGGCGCAAGCGGAACGCACAACCGACTTTGCCGTCCTTACCCAACGAATTCGCGCGGCCGGGCTGCTCGATCGGCGGCCGTGGTACTACACCGTCCGCCTCACCCTGGTCTTCGCCCTCTACGCCGCCGCCTGGACCGGGCTCGCGCTCACCCACAGCCTGTGGTTCGGCGTGCTGCTCGGTGTCGCGTTCGCGCAGGTCGCCCTGGTCGCCCACGACCTCGCGCACAAGCAGATCTTCCGCGGCCGCCGCCTGTCGGAGGGGCTCGGCATGGTCGCCGGCAACCTGATGATGGGCATGAGCTACGGCTGGTGGATGAACAAGCACACCCGCCACCACGCCAACCCCAACCACGAGGACCACGACCCGGACGTCGCGCCCGACATCATCGTGTGGTCGACGCGGCAGGCCGAGCAGGCCAAGGGGCCGGCCCGGTTGATCGGCGGGCACCAGGCGCTGCTGTTCTTCCCGCTGCTGCTCCTCGAGGGCTTCAACCTGCACGTCTCGAGCCTGCGCGCGCTGCCGACGGTCAAGCGCCGCGGCCTGGAGTCGGTGCTGCTGTGGGGCCACGTCGTGGGCTATCTGGCGGCCGTCTTCCTGATCCTGCCGCCGCTGCCGGCGATCGGGTTCATCCTGATCCACCAGTGCGTGTTCGGGCTGTACCTGGGGATGACGTTCGCGCCGAACCACAAGGGCATGCCGATGCTCACGGCCGCCGACGAACTGGACTTCCTCCGCAAGCAGGTGCTGACCTCCCGCAACGTGCGCGGTGGCCGCTGGCTCGACGCCGCCCTCGGCGGCCTGAACCTGCAGATCGAGCACCACCTGTTCCCGAGCATGCCCGCGCCGAACCTGCGCAAGGCCCAGCCGATCGTGGAGCAGTACTGCGCGGAGATCGGCGTCCCGTACCGGTCGGCGACCTTGGTGGGCTCCTACGTCCAGGCGCTTCGCCACCTGCATGAGGCCGGCGCGCCGCTGCGGCGGTAGCGTCGGGGCGTGGATCATCTTGCGCTCGCCGACTACCGGGCCCGGGTCGCCGCCATGTACCTCTCCGACGAGGACCTGGCGGGGTTCCGGGCCCGCCGCGACGACCTGTTCGCCACCCACTCCCAGTCGGCCGCGCCGGGGCCGCTGCGGTACTTCCCGCCGTCGAGCGAGTTCGTCGCGACAGTCCCGCTGACCCCGGCCGACGGCGAGCTCGAGATCGCCACCGGTGGTCCTGACGGGGTGTTGCGGTACCAACGCGCAGGGATTTTGGCAACGCCCTGGGGCCAGCTGACGCTCTTCTGGCTCGATGCGTACGGCGGTGGACTTTTCCTGCCGTTCCGCGACGGGACCAGCGGGCACGAGACGTACGGGGCCGGCCGCTACCTGACCGACACCGTCAAGGGCACCCACGGCCGCGGCGTCGAGGTGCTGCTCAACGGCCAGGTGCGTCTCGACTTCAACTATGCGTACAACCCGTCGTGCGCATACGACGACAAGTGGGCGTGTCCGCTGGCGCCGTACGAGAACCGGTTGACCACGCGGATCGAGGCCGGGGAGCTGACGTACGCACCGCTGCCGTGACTCGCCCGATCAGCGGCGGCGGGCGCGTGATGCCCGCAGCCGGCGCAGACGCTGGACCACGATCGGGTCGTGGGCCAGCGCCAGCGGATCGTCCAGGAGCGCGTTGAGCAGCTGGTAGTAGCGGGTCGTGCTGAAGCCGAAGGTGTCCCGGATGGCCTGCTCCTTGGCCCCGGCCTGCCGCCACCACTGCTTCTCGAAGGCCAGGATCTTCCTGCCGCGCTCGTCGAGCTCGGCCGGCTCCTCGGCGGCCGCGAGATCGGCGGCCGGCGCCTGCTCGAAGTCGTCATCGAGCGCGTCGTCGACGTCCTCTGTGGAGGGCTGCGCCGGGACGCGGGCGGCGGCGAGGTCGTCGCGCTTCATCGTCAACCACCCTAACGGCTGACGTCGTTGATCGCCCTCGCGCAACGCTGTGACAAGCGCTCACCCGGTGCCGGCCAGCCCTGTCGATGTGCCAGCCGGCTCTTGCCGATGTGGCGGCCAGCCGGGATGCGCTTCTTGGGGACGTCGCGTTCCGCGCCTGGGTATGCGGCGTGCTTGGGCGTGTGTTGAGGCTGGCGGTGGGGGGCCTCTAGGCGGTGACGATGTTGACGCCGGCTTCTTGGAAGGCGTCGAGGGTTGTCTGGGTGGCGTTCGAGTCGGTGACAAGCGTGTCGATGCGGTCGATCGGGCAGATGCGGGCGAATGCGTGGCCGCCCAGCTTCGAGCTGTCCGCGATGATGACGACGCGGCGGGCGCGGGCGACCATCAGGCTGTTCATTGCGGCCTCGCCCTCGTGGTGGGCGGCCGCGCCCAGGGTTACGTCAAGCGCGTCCACGCCCAGCAGGGCGATGTCGAGTGTGACGTCGCGCAGGATGTTGCCGCCCAGCGGGCCGACGAGTTCGAACGACTGGGGGCGGACGACGCCGCCGGTGACGACGATCTTCATGCGGGAGCGGACCAGGAGCTCGTTGGCGATGTTCAGCGCGTTCGTGACCACCGTGAGCTGGGCGTCGTCCACGCCGCCGGTCAGTTCCGGGCGGACGGCCAGGGCGCGGGCCACCTCGGTCGTCGTGGTGCCGCCGTTCAGGGCCACCACCATGCCGGGCGAGACCAGGGCGGCCGCGGCGGCGCCGATGCGCTGCTTCTCCGGGGCGTGCTTGGCCGTCTTGTACCGTAGCGGCAGGTCGTAGGACACCCCGTTGGCGACCGCCCCGCCGCGGGTACGGGTGATCATCTGCTGCTGCGCCAACTGGTCGAAGTCGCGGCGGATCGTGGCCTGGGACACGTCGAGTCGCTCGGCCGCGTCCTCCACGCTGATCCGGCCGCTGTCGGTGAGGATCTCGAGGAGCGCGTTCCAGCGCGCGTAACGGTCCACGCGACCCCTCTCTGCGCGTACGGTGCGAGATGTGTGCACAATAATGCGCGAAACAATGGGTAAACGCAAAGGCCATTGCGCGAAGTAGAAACGGGTGATGGTTGCGAGGCCCGCCGGGCGTGCGCGATGATGCCGCAACCGGAAGGTTTGTTGCCAATAAGAGGGTTGAGCCGCCACATGACGCAGACCGTGATCGCCCTCGATGTCGGGGGTACCGGGATCAAGTGCGCACTGGTCGGCGCGGACGGCGACGAGCGCCACACGGTCCAGCACGCCGAGCGCCACCCGACCGGGGCCGAGCGCGGCGGCGCGGCCGTGATCGCCGACATCCTGGACATCGCCGAGGGCCTGGCCGCGACCGCGCGGGCCAAGGGTCTGGAGCCGGTCGGCGCCGGGCTGGTGGTGCCGGGGGTCATCGACGAGGTCAACGGTGTCGCGGTGTGGGCGGCGAACGTCGGCTTCCGGGACGTACCACTGCAGGCTCTTCTGGAAGAACGCCTCGGCCTGCCCGCGGCGCTCGGGCACGACGTGCGTGCGGGCGGCCTGGCCGAAGCGCGGCTCGGCGCGGGCCGGGGGCGTGACTACGTGCTCGTCATCCCGATCGGCACCGGGATCGCGGCGGCGAACGTCGTGCACGGCCAGGTGTACACCGGCGCGCACGGTGCCGGCGGCGAGATCGGCCACATCGTGGTGCGCCCGGGCGGGCCCGAGTGCGGCTGCGGCCAGCGGGGCTGCCTGGAGGCGATCGCCTCGGCGTCTGCTGTCGGCCGGCGATACTCCGAGCAGGCCGGTCGCCCCGCCACCGCCGAGGAGGTGGTGCGCCTCGCCACCGCGGGTGACCCCGTCGCCGCCGAGGTGTGGCGGGAGACCATCGACGCGCTCGCGGACGGGCTGCTGACCGGCATGGCGCTGTTCGACCCGGCGGTGGTCGTGCTCGGTGGCGGCCTGGCCGAGGCCGGAGAGGCGCTGCTCGCGCCGCTGCGTGAGGGCGTGCACGCGCGTGTGACATTCCACCGCGAACCGGAGATCACCCGGGCCGCGCTCGGCGACGAGGCCGGCTGCCTGGGCGCGGCGCTCATCGCGCTCGACAACCTGCATGCAAAGGGGAACGACTCATGACGCTGGTGCCCGGGCTCAAGGTCGTCGCGGGCGACCGTGTCATCGACAACGGCTTCGTGCGCGTCGAAGGCGAGCGGATCGCCGAGGTCGGAGCGGGCGACCGGCCGACCGGGACCGCGGCGTTCGTACTCCCGGGCTTCGTCGACATCCACGTGCACGGCGGCGGCGGGGCGACCTTCACGACAGGCGACCCCGAGGAGGCGCGCAAGGCGGCGGGGTACCACCTCCAGCACGGCACCACCACCATGCTGGCCAGCCTCGTCACCTCCCCGCCCGAGCTGATGATGGGTGCCACCAAGGCGTTCGCCCCGCTGGCGGCCGAGGGAGTGCTGGCCGGCATCCACTTCGAGGGCCCGTACCTCTCCCAGGCCCGCTGCGGCGCCCAGAACCCGGCCCACCTGCGCCACCCCGACCTCGCCGAGCTCGGCGCGCTCATCGACGCCGGCGACGGCGCCGTCCGCCTGGTGACGGTCGCACCCGAGCTGCCGGGCGCCCTCGACGCGATCCGGCTGCTCGTCGAGCGCGGGGTCGTCGCCGCGATCGGGCACACCGACGCCACCTACGAGCAGACACTGGCCGGCGTCGCGGCCGGCGCGACAGTCGGCACGCACGTGTTCAACGGCATGGCCCCGCCCCACCACCGCCGGCCCGGCCCCGTCTTCGCGCTGCTCGGCGCGGCCGGCGTGGTCTGTGAGTTCGTCGCCGACGGCATCCACCTGCACGACGGCACCCTGGCCTTCGCGACCTCGGTCACCGGCCCGGCCCGAGCCGCCCTGATCACCGACGCCATGGCCGCGGCCGGCATGCCCGACGGCCGCTACGACCTGGGCGGCCAGGGCGTCGACGTGGCCGGCGGCGTGGCCCGGCTGACCCGCGACGGCTCGATCGCCGGCAGCACGCTCACCATGGACGCGGCCTTCCGCCGGGCCGTCGGCGCCGGCGCGTCGCTCGTCGCCGCCTCGCGGATGGCCTCCGGCACCCCGGCCGCGGCGATCGGGCGCCACGATGTCGGCGAGCTCCGGGTGGGGGCGCGGGCCGACCTGGTGCTGCTGGACGCGGACCTGAACGTTCAGCGCGTCATGCGCGCGGGCACCTGGGTGTCGTAGAACGGGCCGGTCCAGTCGCCGAAGCGCCGCGGCAGCGGGATGTCGTCCCACGGCACCCGCTGCAGGACCCGGTCGAGCACCACGCCGACCAGCAGCCCGCTCAGGCCGTCGGTGAACCAGTGAAAGCTCAGGTAGGTCGTCGTGAACAGCACGATCAGCGGCACCACGATCCGCAGCGCGAGCACGTATCCGGGGCGCAGCACGCCGGCGAGCATGCTGGCCAGCACGCCGTAGAAGACGATCGTGTTGATGACGTGCCCGGACGGGTACGACATCCCGGAGTCGATCCGGAAGAGCTCCTCGGGGCGGCTGAGCACGTGGTTGCTGGGCGCGGTGCGGTCGGTCCACAGCTTGATCGGCCCGATGGTGAGGTACGTGATCAGCTCCGCCCCGATCAGCGGCAGAAACGGCCGGATCGTGTGCCGGGCCCGGCTCATGAAGAAGGCGGCGATCGCGACCATCGGCGTCAGCACACCCCCGCCCTGGCCGAGCAGGTTGCCGATGCGCAGCACGATGTAGAACCAGTACGGCCGGTGCGCGTCGGCGAAGTCGCGCACGCCGGTGTCGAGGTGCAGCAGCGAGGTCTTCGCGGCCAGCAGGATCGTGATGGTGGCGAACCCGGCGAGCAGCAGCGCGTCGAGCCACCAGCCGGCGGGCCGGACGGGTCGTAACTGCAGGCGCACGAGTGGCAACGGTACCCGAACGCGCGAAAGGGCCCGGTCGCCCGGGCCCTTTCTGCACACATTCTCCAGATGTATCGACTACATGAGGGAGCGCAGCTGCTCGGCGATCCGGTCGATCCGCACCCCCGAGTTGGGGCAGCCGCCGAAGTGGTGCAGCGCGATGACCTTGTTCGTCCGCCGCGAGATCACCGGCGAGCCGGACGAGCCGCCGTCGGTGTCGCAGTAGTAGGACATGTCGGTGCCGGTGGCGTAGCCGTCGTAGGTCGGGTTGCTCACCGCGCAGTTGCCGCTGCGCTCGGTGCTGTCCTCGGTGGTGATCACGGTCGGGGCGCCCCGCGGGTGCTGCGGGATGTACAGCTCCTCGCCCCGCACCGGCGCCCGGTCGTCGATCTCCAGGTAGCCGAACTGCTGGATCTGCGCGAAGTTCTTCACGCTGAACAGCGTGTAGTCGAGGATGTCGTCGGTCGCGAGCACCTGGTCACCCATGACCTTCGTCGGACGCAGCGTGGCACCGCCGCTGCACTGCGCACACTCGTAGTTGAACCAGACCTCGGTGCTCTTGGCCTCCCGGGTCGTGGTGAAGCAGTGGTGGTTGGTCAGCATCCGGTTCTGCGTGCCGACGCGCCACGCCGTGCACAGCTCGACGCCGTTGATGAGCAGCCGGGCCACGGGCTTGGCGTTCGCGTAGGCCACCGGGTCCGACGACTTGTAGCAGGCCGCGTTCTCGGTCTCGTTGGTCCGCCCGCAGATGCTCTCCTCGTGCGGCGCCGCCGCCAGCTGCGCCCGGCGATCCGCCTCCGTCTTGGCCCGCTCCGCCGCCGTCTGCCCCCGCGCGATCCGGTCGACAGTCACGCCCATGCTCGCCAGCTTCGACCTGATCCCGAAGACGTCGTCGCCCGCCTTCACGACCCGCACGACCGCGCGGTCCCCGGAGACCGACATGGTCCAGTTGTCACTACCTTCAAGATCTTTTCGGGTGTACTCGTAATGCTCCGAACCGCCCGCATCGCTCACGACGACCTTGTCGGCGTCGTCGAGCGCGAGCCGCGAGAAGTGCACCTTCACGTAGTCGGCCCCGGCGTAGGTGAACGTCCGGCTGGCCGCCCGCTCGATGCTCCCGCCCGCCACGGACTCGAGTACGCCGGTCGGCTGCCCGCCCGGCTCCTGGAGCCCCGACACGTCGTGGAACAGCCGCAGCTTCGGCGCACTGGCCGGCCCTTTCGACGGCTGCGCCGAGTCGGAGGACGCCATGGCGACCCCCGCCCCGGTGATTCCGAGCAGGGCACAGACCCCGGCCACCAGCAACGACCTACGCCGCATGAGCGCGTCCTTCCATGGGTTCGCAAAAGCAGAAGGAACGCCCGCCGAAGGTAGGGGTAAATCGGGCGATCCTGCCCATTCAACGACGCATGCCCACGCAAGGGATCGGATTCTCGCCGTGATCCATCAACCGTCCCGGTGGTCCGATCCATACGGTTGATGCTTTTTGCCCGGGTCGCTACCGACCGTCCGCCCGTCGCCGGTCCGCAGCGCTCAGGGCAGAGCGTCCGCCGCCACCGCCATCTGGCCCGGGCGGCCGCCGAAGCTGGTCCGTGCCGCCGGTCGTCGAGCGCCCTTCGACGGTGCCCCCGGTCCGGACGCGCCGGCCGAGTCCCCAGGCCAGGCCCGGGTCGCTAGACGGTCGGGCGGCCGTCGACGGTGCCGCCGGTCTGGGCGAGCAGGTTGCCGAGGCCGACCCGGGTCGTCACGACGGTGAGCAGGTCGTCGGCCCGCAGCACGTACGACTCCGGCGGCGCCCACACCGTCTGGCGCTCCCCATCGGTGGCGACCGCGAGCACCCGGACCTCGCCCACGTCCTGGGCCGCGGCGACCGGGCGGCCGTCGAGCTCGGAGCCGCCGCAGACCGGCACCTCGGCCAGCAGCAGCACCCGGCGGCCGACCGGGATCGTGCCGATGACCTCGCGCTCCAGGAGGGCGGCGGCGAAGGCGGGCGCGGCGAGGTACGACACGCTGCGCGAAGCGGTGATCCCGAACGCCCGCTGCACCCGATCCGCGAATCGGCCGTCGAAGAGGCGCAGCACCACCCGCAGGCCCGGGTTCAGCGCGCGGCTCTCCAGCGCCGCTTCGAGATTTGCCTGGTCGTCGGTGGAGACCACGACGAGGGCCCGGCAGGTGTCGACGGACGCGGCCCGCAGCGTCTCGACATTGCTCGCGTCACCGACGATGAACGGCACCCCGCGCGTGCGGGCGGCCTGCGCCCCGCGGGCGTTCTCGTTGCGGTCGATCACCACGACCGGCACGCCCAGGTCCACGAACGAGTGCATGACCCGGGTGCCGACGTTGCCGAGCCCGACCACGACGACGTGGTTCGACACCGGCTCGCGCAGCCGGCCAAGCGCCAGCGCGAGCCGGGCGTTGACCACCGCCTCGACGACCGCGGCCGTGATGACCGGGATCAGCGCCACGTTGACCAGGCCCAGCAGGGTGGTGACGAGCTTCTCCGGCCAGTGCGACTCGAGGTCGGGGCTGGCCCCGGTGAGCTCGGCCAGCAGCGTCACGTATGCGGCGTTCCACCAGCTGATGTGCTTGTAATGGGCGATGACCGCGGTGCCGGCCGCGAGCATCGCCAGCAGCACCAGCGCGGTCAGCCAGAGCTTGCGGCTGACCAGGCTGCGCAGCGTCTGCAGCGGGCTGTGCAGCTGCCGGCGCCACCAGCGGCGCAGCCGGCTCTCGCGGGCCGCGGTGCTGCGCTCGGTCCGCTCGTCGCGGGTGACGACCGTGGCCGCGCGCTCGCCGCTGGCCACCGCCAGGACCAGGTTCGCGTCCCGCGCCGGGAGCAGCTCGGCCGACTCGTCGTCGCCCTCGTCGCCGGTGCGGGCCAGGCTGCAGACCACGTCCTCCGGCCGCACCTCGGCGCGGCGGGCCACGAACAGCGTGCGCTGCGCCACCCGGACGTGCACCGGCGCGACCTCGCCCAGGGCCTCGGACACGAACGCCGGCGCGGCCATCTGGGCGTCGGAGAGCACGCGGACGTCGGCGAAGTTGCGCCGCACGCTGTTGCCGAGGCGGAGGTTGAACATGCGCACGACCAGCCGGATGCTGGGGTTGAGCTCCTGCGCCTGCAGTGCGGCGTCGAGATTGCCGATGTCGTCCTGCTTGAGCAGCGCCAGGGCGTCGGCTCCGGCCAGCTCGGCCCGCTCGAAAGCCTCGGTGTCCGGCCGCTCCGCCTCGATGACCCGGCCGCCGTGCTCGGCGAGCAGCCTGGCGATGTCGGGCCCGTGCCGGCGCTGGCGGCTGGGCAGGATCGCGGTGACGTGCACGCCGTACTGCACGATCAGCTCGGAGATCACCCGATGCGCGATCGGGTCGTCGCCGCACACCACGACCCGCTTCGCCGGAGCGTGCACCACGTGCCGCTCGCCCTCACCGGCCGGCGCGATCGCCCACGGACGGGTGATCGCCTGAACGCGTGGAAGGTTGCCCCGCAGCCGCCTCATCAGCCACGACTCGGACGTCACGGGCCGATCGTAACGAAGATCAGCAGTTTCCGAAGGCCCGCGACCTCGTTGGTCCCGGCGAATCGCATTGTCGACCAGATGGGTTTTCGAGACATGAGGTCAAGCGGCACCAAGCCGGAGACAACGTCTTCGTCCGTGAACACCTGGCTTCGCCGGACGGTTGGGACCGTCGGTATCGCGGGCGGCATGTTGCTGCTCGGTGCCGGCGCCGCGCACGCCGATGACACCGCGCTGGCGCCCGGTGCGCTGGACGACCTGTTCTCGCCCACCGGTGGCCCGAACAACCAGTCTCTGCAGCTGCAGGCGCACAGCGACCGGATCGACACCAGCACCGAGTCGACGGCCGCCGGCAACCAGCGCACGACGTCGACGTCGTTCACCACGAACCGCGTCAACCGCCGGGCCGTCCCGAACATGCTCCAGGGCCTGCCGGTCTCGAGCCTGGTGCCGACCGACAGCCTGGGCCTGCCCCGCACCACGTCGAGCCGCCTGCCGAACCTCCCGGCCCTCCCGACCGACGCGGTCGCGAGCAGCGCCCTGCCGGTCGCCGGCCAGGCCCCGTCGCTGGCGAACACCGAGAGCTCCCTGTCCACGCTCCCGCTCGTCGGCGGCCTGACCGACCTGTCGCAGCTCGGCCTGCCCGGCGCGGGCCTCCCGGGCACCGACGCGCTCCAGACGACCTCGATCGCCGACACCTCCACCGCGTTCCCGTCGGTGCAGAAGCCGTCCCCGCGCAAGGCCAGGAAGGCCCAGACCGAGGCCCTCCCGATGGTCGGCGGGCTGCCGGTCGTCGGCGGTCTCCCGCTCCTGCGCGGCGGCGGCCTCCCCGTCCGCGGCAACCTGAACCCGGTCGACAACGTCGGCCTCCCGGTCGGCGGCGGCCTCCCGGGCGCGGGCCGCGGTGCCACCGAGGCCGGCGGCCTCCCGGTCGTCGGCGACGCCCTCCCGCTGGGCGGCAGCGACGTCCTGAAGAGCGACTCGGTCACCGGCGTCCCGGTGATCGGCGGCGTCGGCCCGACCCCCGGCGTGAGCACCACGGCTGTCGCCAACCGCCTGGTCCCGACCACCGGCGCCCTCCCGCAGGCCGCCAGCAACCTCCCGCTGGTCACGGAGTCGGCCGCGTACGCCCCCCGCCACGCCGAGTCGGCCGCCTACGCTCCCCGCCACTCCCAGACCGAGGCCCTCCCCGTGGTCACGGGCCTGCCGGTCGTCGGCGGCGTCGCCCAGGGCGTCCTGCCCTTCTTCAGCGGCATCGCGGGCTGACAGAGCACCGGCACGACACTGCAGCAGCACGAGCGAGGCCGGTCCCCCCGTGGTGGACCGGCCTCGCTCATCTCCCCCCGCCCCCCGCTCCTTCGAGTCCCCACCCCTCTGATCCGTTCCACGAAAACCGCTCGGAATGCGCTGCCTCGTGCCGGACCTGGGCCGGGCCGATCACTCGCCGCACGCAGCCGGGGCAGGCACAGCGTGCGGCACACGGCAGCACAGACGCAGCACCACCGCCCGGCCGGCGCCGTGGCAGACCGGCGCCGCGACAGACCGGAGCCCTACTCGACCGTCTTGACGAGCTTCCTGACCAGGTTCTCGCGGGCCAGCCGCAGATTCGACCGCACCGTTGCCGGGCTCCGGGCGGTCAGCGCCGCGATCTCGGTCGGGCGGAAGCCGTCGACCGTCAGCGCCATGACCAGCCGCTGTTCGGGTTTCAGGGTCCGCAGGGCCTGGAGGACCTCACGGACCTCGGTCTGCGGCTCCGGTGCGGCGAACGTGCGCAGCTTCGCCATCTTCACCACCAGTGCCAGGTCGCGCCGGCGCCGGGAACGCTCCGTGATGAGGGTGCGGATCGCGGCCTTGTACACGTAGGCCGTCCGGTTCGTCGCGCTCGGCCACACCTTGAGGAGGCTGAGCATCGCCTCCTGGGCGAAGTCGTCGGCGTCGGGGCGGCTGCTGCCGCTGCGCAGCAGGAACGCGATCAGGCGCTCATAGGTGGCTCCGTAGAACTCGGCGAACTCGTCGGCGTCGGTCTTTGGCGACATGCACTGCTCCTCGTCGTTCGGGGAACGTGCGCGACCGTCTTCATCAGAATGGACTCCTCCCTAGGTCCTGGCCCCCGAATGTCTCCAAAGCGGCCGAAGGCCGAAGCCGGCCGCCAAGGGCACACGCGGGGTCACTGCCCGGACCGTCAAGCCGGCTCGCGCAGCCTCACCTGATTAGTACGCCCCGCCCCGCCCGCCGTGCAGTCCCGGCCGAGCTTTTTTCCGGGATCAGCCCGATGACCCAGCTCCAGTCGCGGTGCCCGGACATGCCAGCCCTCCAAATCCCGCCGCGCCGCGCGGCGAGTCACTGGAGTAGTGCGGGCGAGCGAGCCGAACGTGCAGCCGGAGACGCTCAGCGTGCCTTCTGCTGCTCCGCGTAGTTCGCCAGCCACTCGACCTGCGTCGGGTCGAGGGAGGGCCGCACGCGCGAACGGGCCAGCTCGACGTGCGCCGCTGTCACCTCGGTGGCGTCGAGCGACTCGCGCATCGCGGCCAGGGCCGACTCCCGGATCAGGGCCGCGCAGTCGGCGGCCGAGAAGCGCTCCAGCGACCCGGCCAGGGCGGGCAGGTCGACGTCGGCGGCCAGGGGGACCGACTTGGAGGCGGTGCGGAGGATCTCGGCGCGGGCGGCGGCGTCCGGCGGGGGTACGAACACCAGGCGCTCCAGGCGGCCCGGGCGCAGCAGCGCCGGGTCGACCAGGTCGGGGCGGTTCGTGGCGCCGATGACCACCACGTTGCGCAGGGACTCCACGCCGTCGAGCTCGGTCAGCAGGGCGGCGACCACGCGGTCGGTGGTGCCGCCGTCGGTGGCCTGGCCGCGGGTCGGGGCCAGGGCGTCGACCTCGTCGAGGAAGACCAGGGTGGGTGCGGCCTCGCGGGCCCGGCGGAACAGCTCGCGGACGGCCCGCTCGGACTCGCCCACCCACTTCGACAGCAGCTCCGCGCCCTTCACCGACAGGACGTTGGCCTTGCCGGTGCCGGCGATCGCCTTGACCAGGAACGTCTTGCCGCAGCCGGGCGGGCCGTAGAGCAGCACGCCGCGTGGCGGGTCGACGCCGAGGCGGGAGAACGCGTCGGGGTACGACAGCGGCCACAGCACCGACTCGGTGAGCGTCTGCTTCACGTCGACCATGTCCCCGACGTCGTCGAGGGTGACCTTGGCCAGCTCGAGTGAGCTCTCGGCCATCGACGTCGGCCGGACCACCTCCAGCGCGGCGTCGAAGTCGGCCATCACGACCCGGGGCGTCTCGGCTTCGCGGCGATGGCGAAGCGCCGCGCGGACACCCGCCTCCCGGGCCAGAGCGGCGAGGTCGGCGGCGACGAAGCCGGGGGTGCGGGCGGCGACGTCGTCGAGCTTCACGTCGTCGGCCAGCGGCATGCCACGGGTGAGGACCGTCAGCTGCTCGCGGCGCAGGGCGGCGTCGGGCAGGGGTAGGGAGATCTCGTGGGCCAGCAGGTCGGGGGAGTGCAGGGCGGGGTCGACGGACTCCGGGCGGCTGGTGGTGCACACGACCGCCTCGCCCTCGCGGATCAGCTCGGCGAGCAGCTGGCGGAAGACCGTGGACAGCGGGCCGGGCTGGTCGCGCGGCGCCAGGGCGTCGACGTCGGAGATGAGCAGAATGGCCGGGCCCGGTGCGCGCATCTCGTCCGCCGCCTTGCGCAGCCGCGCGGCGGCGTCGTTGTTGGCCAGCGCGGCGATCTCGGGTGCCCACAGGGCCACCACCTGGGCCTCGACCTCGCCGGCGACGGCGTGCACGAGCGCCGACTTGCCCGAGCCGGCCGGCCCGGTGATCAGCATGCCGAGCGACACGGTGGTGCCGAGCTTGGCCAGCACCTCGCCGTGGTGGAAGCCGAGATCGAGCAGCTCGATCAGCTGCTCGGCCTGGCTGCGCAGGCCGGGGAGGTCGTCGAGCGTGACCGCCGCAGTCACGGTGGCGGTCGGTGCCGGGGCCGCGGTGGCGGTGGCCATCACGCCGCCGGGGGCGTGGGTGGCCTGGCCGTGCTGCCAGCCGACGGCGGTGTCCATGGTCACCAGGGCGCCCGCGTCGGGCTCGGCCGCGACGACGGTGAGCAGGGCGCTGGTGAACGCATACCCGACGGTGTTCGAGAGGCTCCGGCGGGCCGCTTCGACAAGACCCCGATCCACCATGTGTACCGCCGGTGCCGAAACCGACATCGCCCCCAGCGACACGTCCTGCGGCAACAGGGACACGTTGTCGCCGACCGTGACGACCTTGCCGAGCAGTGCCAGCCGCAGCATCTCCGGCGACACGACCGCCATGATCTCGGCCGGGCCGGCCAGGGTGACGGCCGCCGCCGCGCGCAACGGGGCGGCGGACACGGTGACCTGCCCGCCGTCGCGCAGGCCGAGGTTGCCCAGCAGCAGGTCGTCGGCGTAGAGGAGGGCGCGGCTGGCCCCGGGCTCGGCCACGGCGGCGATCCCGGCCGACGTGCGGCGCCCGGTGATCGTGACCGGGTCGCCCGGGCTCAGGCCCAGCGCGGTGAGGACCTCCCGGTGCAGGCGAACGACGCCGCGGCGGGCGTCGAGCGCCGCCGGGCGGAGGCTGGCAGTGAGCGTCAAGGTCGCCGACACGCGTTCGAGCGTAGCCGTTGCTGTGAAGGGCCTGAGTCTTTACGCAACTCGCAACATCATGTGCGTACGTTTGGTCAATGCGGATTCGCCTGCCCAGGCTCAGCCGGCGCCAGATCATCGCCGGCGCTGTCGGGTTCGTGCTGGTCGCGGGGCTCATCGGGTGGGCCGCCGCGCCCACGCCCAAGAGCTACCGCACCACCGAGCAGATGCTCCCGGTCAAGACCGGGCCGGACGACGCGGCCGAGGTCACCCTCGACACGACGCTCTACCTGCCCAAGTCGGCCAGCGCGTCGAGCCCGGTGCCGGCGATCCTGCTCGCCCACGGGTTCGGCGGCACGAAGCAGAGCGTCGACAGCGACGCCCGGCTCTACGCCGAGCAGGGCTACGCGGTCCTCGCCTGGACCGCGCAGGGCTTCGGCCGCTCGACCGGCGAGATCCACCTGGACAGCCCGGACTGGGAGGTCAAGGACGCCCAGCGGCTGATCGACTGGCTGGCCGGCCGGGCCGACATCGCCCGGAACGGCACGGACCCCAAGGTGGCGGCGGTCGGCGGCTCCTACGGTGGGGCGCTCTCGCTGCTGCTGGCCGCCCAGGACGCCCGGGTCGACGCGATCGTGCCGATGATCACCTGGAACGACCTGGTCAACTCGTTCCTGCCGGGCGGGGTGTTCAAGAAGCAGTGGGCCGGGCAGTTCTTCGGCGCGACCGAAAACCCGGCCAGCCCGCAGTGCGGCCGCTTCGCCGCGGACCTGTGCCGGGCCTACCTCGACATCGCCACGACCGGCAAGGCGACCCCGGCCGCCGAGGCGCTGCTGCGCAAGTCGTCGCCGTCCGCGGTGCTCGACCGCATCAAGGCGCCGACGCTGCTGATCCAGGGCCAGGTCGACACGCTGTTCCCGCTGAGCGAGGGCGACGCCAACGCCCGCGGCATCGCGGCGAACGGCACCCCGGTCCGGGTCGCCTGGTTCACCGGCGGCCACGACGGCGGGACGGGCCCGCAGTCCGAGGTCGACCGGCTGCGGCTGCTCACCGGCCAGTGGCTCGATCACTACCTCAAGGGCAACGGCGCCGCGCCCGCGAACAGCTTCACCTACTCCCGCGTCTCCGGCCTCAACGCCCAGGGCCGCGGCCTGGTCACCGCCGCGTCCAAAGTGGACAGCTACCCGGGCCTGAACACCTCCGGCCCGGCCGTCGGCCTGCGTGGCCCGGCCCAGCCGATCGCCAACCCGCCGGACGGCAACCCGGCCGCGATCTCGTCACTGCCGCTGGCCGCCGGGCTGTCGGGGCTGCTCGGCTCCAGCGGCCTGGCCGGCGGACTGTCCCAGGAGATTCCGGGCCAGCACGCCGACTTCGTCTCCGAGCCGCTCGGCGCCACCCTCGACGTGGCCGGCTCCCCGCGGGTCCAGATCCGCGTGGCGTCCCCCACCGGCGAGGCCACGCTGTTCGTGAAGCTCTACGACGTGCCGGCCAACGGCTCACCGACGATCCCCGACGGGCTCATCGCGCCGATCCGGCTGACGGGCCTGCCGAAGAACATTGCGGATGCGGTACCCATGACCGTCATCCTCCCCGCCGTCGTCCACCGCTTCGAGGCCGGCAGCGCGGTCCGCGTCACCATCGCGACGGCCGACACCGCGTACTGGTCGCCGTCCGACCCGGCCGTCTACACCGTCGCCGTCGACGGGGCGATCACCATGCCCGCCATCGCCGGCGCGCCGATCGCCAATCCGGATGTCGTCTGGCGATACGTCCTCGCCGGCCTCATCGCACTCATCGTCATCGGGCTCATCGTCGCGGTGCTCGTGGCCCGCGGGCGCGCCCGGCGCATCGATCGCAGCGTGGCCACCGACCTGGTCGACATGCCGCTGGTGGTGCGAGGGCTGCGGAAGGAGTACAAAAACTTCGTCGCAGTGTCGAAAGTGGACTTCACCGTGAGCCGGGGGCAGGTCGTCGGCCTGCTCGGTCCGAACGGGGCCGGGAAGACCACATCGCTGCGGGTGCTCATGGGTCTGACCCGGCCCACGTCCGGCGAGATTCTCGTCTTCGGCCACCGGCTGCTGCCCGGCGCGCCGGTGCTGTCGCGGGTCGGCGCGCTCGTCGAGGGGCCCGGCTTCCTGCCGCACCTCACCGGCGCGCAGAACCTGGAGCTGTACTGGCGGGCGACCGGCCGGCCGCGGGCGGATGCGCACTTCGAGGAGGCGTACGACATCGCCGGCCTCGGCACCGCGGTGCACCGGCGCGTGAAGACGTACAGCCACGGCATGCGCCAGCGGCTCGCCATCGCCCAGGCGATGCTCGGGCTCCCCGAACTGCTCGTGCTCGACGAGCCGACCGACGGGCTCGACCCGCCGCAGATCGCGGAGATGCGCAAGGTGCTGCGCCGCTACGCCACCGGAGGGCGCGCCGTCCTGGTCTCCAGCCACCTCCTGGCCGAGGTCGAGCAGACCTGCACCGACGTCGTCGTCATGCACAAGGGCGAGGTCGTCGCGGCCGGCCCGGTCGACGACATCGTCGGCGACTCGCCATCGGTCCAGCTCGACGTGTCCGATGTGGACGCCGCGGAGAAGGTGCTCGAGGAGCTCGACGGGGTGCGCTCGGTGAGCTGGTCCGGCGGGAAGGGTCTGGTCGTCGACATCGACGGCACGCCGCGGGCCGAGGTGGTGGCGGCGCTGGTGCGGGCCGGGGTCGGCATCGACCGGGTCACGCCGCGGCGGCGGCTGGAGGACGCGTTCCTGTCCCTGGTGGGCGGGGACACCAAGGCGAGCGGGGAGCGGTCATGAGCACGTCCACGTCAACGTCACCGGACGCCGAGATCGTCGGGGGCGCTGCCGGGTATCGGCCCGGCGCCACGCTGTCGCTGTGGACGGAGATCCTGCGGCAGGGGTCGCGGCGGCGCACCCAGATGGCCCTGGCCTTCATGGTGCTGCTGCCGATCATCATCCTGATCGCGTTCCAGCTCGACACCGGCAACGACAACGGGGACAACGGCGGCGGGGGCGGCGAGTTCTCCCGCCTCTCCGACCTGGCGACGAGCGGCGGGCCGAACTTCACCCTGTTCACCCTGCTGGTCTCCGCGGGCTTCCTGCTCGTCGTCGTGGTCGCGCTGTTCCACGGCGACACCGTGGCGTCCGAGGCGAGCTGGGGGAGCCTGCGGTACCTCCTCGCCATGCCCGTGCCGCGCTCCCGCCTGCTGGCCATCAAGCTCGCCGTGTCGCTGCTCTACAGCCTGGCCGCGGTCCTCACGCTGGTGCTCACGGCGCTCGTCGCGGGGACGCTGCGCTACGGCTGGTCGCCGCTGAGCGCACCGATCGGCGGCGAGATCCCGGCCGGGACGAGCCTGGTGCGGCTGGCCGAGATCGTCGGGTACCTGTGCATCACCCTGCTCGTCGTCGCCTCGCTCGCGTTCCTGCTGTCGGTGTCGACCGACGCGCCGCTCGGTGCGGTCGGCGGGGCGGTGCTGCTGCAGATCCTGTCCAACATCCTCGACCAGATCACCGCGCTCGGAAACCTGCGCACGGTCCTGCCGACGCACTACGCCGACGCGTGGCTGGGGCTGCTCTCGAATCCGATGCAGACCGACGACCTGGTCAAGGGCGTGATCGCCGCACTGGTGTACGCGACCGTGTTCTTCTCCCTCGCCTGGTGGCGATTCCTGCGCAAGGACGTCGTCAGCTGACCGATCTTGGCGGGCCCCCTACCGCCGGGTAGGGTGCCCGCTCATGCGGATCTCCGCCCTGTCCGGCGCATGCGTTCTGGCCGTCGGTCTCGCCGCTCTCGCGGCGGGGCTGTACTACGACCAGGCCCACGTCTATGAGTGGACCCACTTCGCGCAGAGCTCCAACCTGACGAAGGGGCCGGTGGAGGCGCAGACCGCGAAGATCTTCACGCTCGTCGGGGCGATCGCCAGCGCGTTCGGCGCCGCGGTGGCCGCCGGCGGTGCGCTGCTGGCCCGGCTCGGCGGCCGGGCCGGGTTGTGGGTGCTCCGGCTCGTCACGGTCCTGCTGCTGGTGCTGATGCTGCTGGTCACGGTGGTGGTGGTCGTCGGCTCGTTCACCGGCGACGCCCCGGTGGCCGTCGTCGAGACGCCGGGCTGGCTGCTCGCCGCCGAGTGGGGCGCGCTGCTGCTGGCGGTGGCGGGGGCCGGGGCGTCGGTCGCGGACCTGTGGCGGTTCGTGCCCGCTCAGGAGGAGTAGCCGGGGATCGTGCGCATCGGAGGGCGGTCCGGGTGCGCGACGGGCGTCTCGCGCGGTACCACCGCCGAATCATGGCGCTCGAACTGCGTCAGCGTCGGCCAGAGGGAGTGGCGCGGCTCGACGCGGGCGTTGATGGTCTGCAGGATCGTGGCCGCCATCCGGCCGAGGGCGGCCGTGTCCTGGTGACCGTGGGTGCGCTGGCCCAGGTCGACCTGCGCGACCGCGTCGAGGCCGTGCCCGCGCCAGGCGTCGATGAGCAGGCCGGTCTCGACCCCGTAGCCGGCCGCGAACGGCAGCGTCTCCAACAGGGTGCGCCGGGCCGCGTACTCGCCCGCGAGCGGCTGCACGACCCCGGCCAGCTCCGGGAAGTAGGCGTTGAGCAGCGGCCGGGCGGCCAGCTCGGTGACCCGGCCACCGCCGGCCGCCGACACGTCGAGCAGGGGCCGGTCGTAGAACGCCTTCACCATCAGCGTCGCCGGGTCGGCCAGCAGCGGCCCCAGCAGGCCCGTCACGAAGTGGGGGCGGAAGTCCGTCAGGTCGGCGTCGACGTAGACCAGGATGTCGCCCTTGGTGACGGCCAGGGCCTTCCACAGCACCTCGCCCTTGCCGGGGCGGGAGCCGGTGGCCGGGAGGATGTCGTCGCGGTGGTGCACGGTGGCGCCCGCGGCCGCGGCCACCTCGGCGGTGCGGTCGACGGAGCCGGAGTCCACGACGATCAGCTCATCGACGAGCGGACCGAGCGTCCGGACCCCGGCCACGATCTCGCCGACCGTCGGCTCCTCGTCGAGGGCCGGGAGCACCACGCTGACACGGGTGTCACCCTTGGCCGCGAGCACCTCCTCGGCCGGCCAGTCGGTCCACCGGGTCGTGCGCCGCGTGAACCAGTCCGCCGCTGTGTGGTGCATGAATGAAACGCTAGCGCCGCCCACCTCGTG
Organism: Dactylosporangium vinaceum; assembly: GCF_019904175.1. Taxonomy (GTDB): domain Bacteria; phylum Actinomycetota; class Actinomycetes; order Mycobacteriales; family Micromonosporaceae; genus Dactylosporangium; species Dactylosporangium vinaceum. The sequence goes on from NZ_CP061913.1 coordinate 588,026, forward strand.
AGATGACTCATACCGGCTCGGTGGTGGTGGTGCTTACACTGGTCGTACGCGTCACGGCGCGTTCACAACTGAATACCTCATCCAGAGGGGCAGAGGGATACGGCCCGATGAAGCCCCGGCAACCCCTGCGGCAACGGCTCGATGACGAGGCCCGTCGCGGTAGGTGCCAAATCCGTCCCGGTGCGCGCCCGCGCGCTTGGGAAAGATGAGAGGAAGGCCTCCGCCATGACCTCGACGCTCAGCGTCTTCACCGACTCTCCCGCCCGCAACCTCGTGTGCCGCGGCTGTGGTGCAACGTTCCCGCTGGCCGCGCAGCACGCCTGTTACGAGTGTTTCGGCCCGCTCGAGGTCGGCTACGACACCGAGGCGCTGGCCCGGGTGACGCGGGAGCAGATCGAGGCGGGACCCAAGAACATCTGGCGGTATGCGCCGCTGCTGCCGGTCGGCGTCGACCCGGCCACGCGGGTGACCCTCGACCCGGGCCTCACCCCGCTCGTACGGGCCGACGGGCTCGGCCGGGAGCTGGGGTTCACCGCACCCCTGTACGTCAAGGACGACTCGGCCAACCCCACGCACTCGTTCAAGGACCGCGTGGTCTCGGTGGCGCTGACCGCCGCGAAGGCGCTGGGCTTCACGCGGTACTCCTGCGCCTCCACCGGCAACCTGGCCAACTCCGTGGCCGCGCACGCCGCCCGGGCCGGGGTCCCGTCGACAGTGTTCATCCCGGCCGACCTCGAGCCCGGCAAGATCGTCATGACCGCCGTGTACGGCGGTGAGGTGGTCGCCATCGAAGGCTCCTACGACGAGGTCAACCGGCTGTGCTCGGAGCTCACCGAGACCGACGAGTTCGAGGACACGGCGTTCGTCAACGTCAACGTCCGCCCGTTCTACGCCGAGGGCTCCAAGACGCTCGGATACGAGGTCGCCGAGCAGCTCGGCTGGCGCATCCCGGCCCAGGTCGTCATCCCGATGGCCAGCGGCGAGCTGTTGACCAAGATTGACAAGGCGTTCGCCGAGCTGGTCGAGATCGGCCTGGTCCCGCCGAGCGAGTGGAAGGTCTTCGGCGCCCAGTCGGCCGGCTGCAACCCGATCGCCACGGCCCTGCACGACGGGCGCGACGACATCATCCCGGTCAAGCCGACGGGCATCGCGAAGTCGCTGAACATCGGCGACCCGGCGGCCGGCGTCTACGCGCTGGAGTCGGTGCGCCGGACCGGGGGCTGGATGGAGTACGTCGACGACGACGAGATCCGCGCCGGCATCCAGCTGCTGGCCCGCACCACCGGCGTCTACGCCGAGACGGCCGGCGGCGTGACCACGGCGGTGCTCAAGAAGCTCGTCGAGTCGGGCCGCCTGGACCCGAACGCCGAGACCGTCGTGTTCAACACCGGCGACGGCCTGAAGACCCTTGACGCGGTGGCCGACCGGGTGGGCCCGACGCACCGCGTCAAGCCGTCCCTGAAGTCGGCGCGCGAGGCCGGCCTGCTCGGCTGACCGGCGGGGCGGCGACTGTTGACCTTGCCCGGCCGGATGATTTTTTGGACCGGCCCGATCACCCAGCGTTCACCTGCGGAGAGCGCTCCCAGGCCGGGACGAGGAATGCCTGGTCCCGGCCGGGGCGTCGACCGATACAGAGCGTGATCGTTGGTGCGCGGATCGTCGGATCGAGGACTTGACGACCTGTTGCCCTAGGTTCAGGATGCTCGGTGCGGGAGGACGCGTCGCCGCGAGGCCCCTGGGCCTCGTGACCACAGCACCGGAGGTGTTGGCGAGCGTCCTCTCGACCAATTCCGGCACCCATCGGCCGCTCTTGATCAGCCGCCGTAAATGGTTTGCCTTCCCTCCCGGCGCGGCGCCACGCTGGCGACATGTCTCCCACCACGCTCGAGATCGCCGAGGTGCGCGCCGATGACCCGGCGGCCGTCGGCGCGGTCTACGACCTACTCGACGCGGCCCTGCGGGCGGACCGGCCCGAGCTGCCGCCGATGTGCCGCTACCAGTTCGAGCGGCAGTTCGAGGTCCCCCCGCCGAGCCTGAAGCGCTCGTTCCACCTGGCGCTGCGCAGCGACGAGCCCGTCGGGGCCGTCCAACTCGACCTGCCCTTCCTCGACAACCTCGACAAGGCCCACGTCGACCTGTTCGTCCGCCCGGACGCCCGCCGCCAGGGCGTCGCCCGCGCGCTGTACACGCGCGCCCTGACGGCGGCCCGCGCCGACGGGCGCACGAGCGTCCTGGGCTTCAGCCCGGCGACGGACGGCCCGAGCGGCTTCGCGTCCGCCGCCGGTCTGCGCAACGGCCTCCTGGACGCCCGCCGCCGCCTCGACCTGGCCGGCGTGGACGACGCCGCGCTCGACGCCATGTACGCGGAGGGCCTGACCAGGTCCGCCGGCTACCGGCTGGTGCAGTGGCAGAACCGGCTGCCGGAGGAGTACATCGAGGACATAGCCGCCCTGGACAGCTCCTTCCTCGCCGAGACCCCGATGGGCGAGATCGACTACGAGCCGGAGAAGGTCGACGCGGCCCGCCTGCGCCGGCTGTACCGGGCCTTCGACGCCTGGGGCTCCCGCCGCTACGAGGCCGGCCTGGTCCACGAGGCGAGCGGGCACCTCGTCGCCTGGACCGCGATGCGGGTCGCCCGCACTGTCGACTGGCACTGCTGGCAGCTGATCACCCTTGTCCACCCGGCCCACCGCGGCCACCGCCTGGGCCTGGTCGCCAAGATCGCCAACCTCCGCGCACTGCGCACGGCGGAGCCTGCGGTGACCACTGTCGACACCTTCAACGCGGCCGACAACCCGTACATGATCGCCATCAACGAGGCGATGGGGTTCCGGTTCCGCGACGACTGGGCCAACTGGCAGGGGCCCCTGCCCGCGGCGGCCTAGCCCGGCCGCGTCCGCCGCCCCTGCCCGGGCCGGTCCGGCGGCCGGCCCGGTTCGGCCGTCCGGCGGTCCGGTCGCGATGTGCGCGGGCGCGCGGCGCGGGGTGGTGGTTGCCCGGTCGCCAGAAGTCGTCAGACGGTCGGCGGGGCGGTTCGGCGGTGGCAGGATGGCGCCATGGAGAACTCACACCCCATGTTCACCAGCCACGCCGACACGCTGGAGCGGGCGCTGACCGCGATCGCTGAGCGTGCGTACTGGTCAAACTATCCCGAGTCGCCCAGTCCGCGGATCTACGGCGAGCATGCCGCGGCGGAGGGGGAGGCGGCCTACCGGGCGTACCTCGGCACCGACTTCCCGCTCAAGGATCAGCCGGCGATCACCGGGTGGGTCGCGACCGAGAAATCGCCCTTCGGGACGGCTATCGATGTGCGGTACCCCCAGATGGATCTCGATCTTGCTTTTGCCGCGCTTGCCGAAGGGATGCCGACCTGGCGGGCGGCCGGGCCGCAGACGCGGGCCGGGGTCTGTCTGGAGATCCTCGCGCGCCTGCACAAGGCCGCGTTCGAGCTGGCCAACGCGGTGCACGTCACCACCGGGCAGGCGTTCGTGATGGCGTTCCAGGCCGGCGCGCCGCACGCGTTCGACCGGGCGCTGGAGGCGATCGCCTACGCGTACCGCGAGATGACCCGCACGCCGGCCGCCGCCGACTGGGAGAAGCCGGCCGGCAAGGGCCAGACCCTCAAAATGACCAAAACCTTTCACGTGGTACCGCGGGGCGTCGCACTCGTCGTCGGCTGCAACACGTTCCCGACCTGGAACTCGTACCCGGGGCTCTTCGCGTCGCTCGTCACCGGCAACCCGGTGATCGTCAAGCCGCACCCCGGAGCCGTACTGCCGCTGGCGATCACCGTGAAGATCGCCCGCGAGACGCTCGCCGACGCCGGGTTCGACCCCAACCTCGTGCTGCTGGCCGCCGAGGCGCCCGGGGAGGGGCTGGCGAAGACGCTCGCGCTGCGGCCCGAGGTGCGCATCATCGACTTCACCGGCTCGACCGAGTTCGGCGACTGGCTCGAGGCGAACGCCCGGCAGGCCGTCGTCTACACCGAGAAGGCCGGCGTGAACACGGTGGTCGTCGACTCGACCGACGACTTCGCCGGAATGTGCCGCAACATCGGTTTCTCCTTGGTCCTGTACTCCGGGCAGATGTGCACCACTCCGCAGAACATTCTCGTGCCCGCCGCCGGCATCGCGACGAACGAGGGTCACAAGAGCATCGACGACGTCGCCGAGGGCATTGCCGGGGCCGTGCGCGCGCTCACGGCCGACCCTGCGAAGGGCGTTGAACTGACCGGCGCAATCGTGAACGACGGAGTTCTGGAAAGGCTCCAGAAAGCCGCTTCCGTCGGTGATGCGGTGCTCGAATCCTCAGACGTTTCACACCCGGCTTATGCCACCGCGACTGTGCGTACACCACTCATCCGGAAACTCGGTGCCGGTGACGAGCAGACGTATGGCACGGAGTGGTTCGGACCCATTTCCTTCGTTGTCGCCACCGATTCCACGCAGAGCAGTTTGCGGATCTTCAGCGACACCGTCGGCCGCAAGGGCGCATTGACCGCCTCGGTCTATTCGACTTCGCCGGACGTCCTCGACGCCATGGAAGAGGCCGCTCTGCTTGCCGGTGTGCATTTGTCAGTCAACCTGACCGGCGGCGTCTTCGTGAACCAGTCGGCCGCGTTTTCCGACTTCCACGCCAGCGGCGCCAATCCGGCCGCCAATGCCGCGCTCACCGACGGTGCGTACGTCGCGAGCCGTTTCCGTGTTGTCCAGTCACGCCGCCACGTCTAGGCGCGAAAGTTACTAACACGTAGTCGCCGGGCGATGCTTGCATCTGCAACAAAAAATTGCGGAGAAGGCATGCTCGGCGACCTTTTACAGCTGTTTGATTCGTGACCTTGCTGTCCGATTTGTGCCTGTCGGCAGTCGGGTTACTCCTGTACCGTGCGGTTCGGTCATCGTTCCTTCGTCGGGGCCACCCCCGGAACCGGCGGTTGTGCGCGAAGACCCGAGCTGGTCCCCACAGCCAGCCGAGGAAGCAGCAGGACCGAAGTAGAGGAAGTGCACCGTGGCACAGGGCACCGTCAAGTGGTTCAACAGCGAGAAGGGCTATGGCTTCATCGCGGTCGACGGGGGGCAGGACGTGTTCGTCCACTTCTCCGCGATTGAGATGGACGGCTACAAGTCGCTGGAGGATGGTCAGCGCGTCGAGTTCGAGATCGCGCAGGGTCAGAAGGGTCCGCAAGCCGAGCAGGTACGTCTGCTTGCCTGAACCCAGCTCCTCAAACAACCCGCCGGGGCACCGTCCTCATTGACGAGGAGCGGTGCCCTGCGCGCATTTGTTGCCCGCCCCATGTAATGCCCGTTTTATTGGGGTTAGTGGATCACAATGCGATTCAACGCATTCGCGGGCCCCGCCGCTGCCCGCAACGCCACCCCCTCGGGCCCCACTCGCCGCCACGCGCCTCTCCTGCGCGCCCTTCTGTGCCGGTGCTCCCTCGCGCCAGGCCGCCGGGGCGCACCCACCGCATCCCGTCGTGCCCGTCGTGACCCGTCGCGCCCGCGCGTGCGCACCCGCGGGTGACGTGCGCGGCTGCGGGTGAGACGAGAGCGCACCCGACGGTGTCGGGCCGGCGGGGTGTCTGCGGGCACCCTCCCAGATCACCTGGCGCAGCCCTCCCGTTTGCTTGCACTCGACCGGCCAGAGTGCTAAACAAGGACTTGGCACTCGCAACCCGTGAGTGCCAAGGTCGGGACGGTGCAGTCCTCTGGTGGGCAACTACCTGAGGCTGGTCGTCGCGGGCTCATCCGGCCCGACCGCCGGGGATCCCAGCGGGTCCTCGAAGGTGCGAAATGCAGGCGGTGCGCCGCCGGCTCCATGCGGGCCGCGGCGAATCGTGAGTGTCCAGGAGGACAACGCCGAATGGCCAAGATTATCGCGTTCGACGAAGAGGCGCGCCGCGGCCTCGAGCGGGGCATGAACACCCTCGCTGACGCCGTCAAGGTGACGCTGGGCCCCAAGGGCCGCAACGTCGTCCTCGAGAAGAAGTGGGGCGCGCCCACCATCACCAACGATGGTGTGAGCATCGCCAAGGAGATCGAGCTCGAGGACCCGTACGAGAAGATCGGCGCCGAGCTGGTCAAGGAAGTCGCGAAGAAGACCGACGACGTTGCCGGTGACGGCACGACGACGGCCACCGTGCTGGCCCAGGCGCTGGTCCGTGAGGGCCTGCGCAACGTGGCCGCCGGCGCGAACCCGATGGCCCTCAAGCGCGGCATCGAGGCGGCTGTCGCCTCCGTGGCTGACGAGCTGGCCAACCTCGCCAAGGACGTGGAGACGAAGGAGCAGATCGCCTCCACCGCCTCCATCTCCGCCGGTGACACCACGGTCGGCGAGATCATCGCCGAGGCGATGGACAAGGTCGGCAAGGAAGGCGTCATCACCGTCGAGGAGAGCAACACCTTCGGCCTCGAGCTCGAGCTCACCGAGGGCATGCGCTTCGACAAGGGCTACATCTCCCCGTACTTCGCGACCGACAGCGACCGGATGGAGGCCGTCCTCGACGACCCCTACATCCTCATCGTCGAGTCGAAGATCTCCGCGGTGAAGGACCTGCTCCCGGTGCTGGAGAAGGTCATGCAGGCGGGCAAGCCGCTCGCGATCATCGCCGAGGACGTCGAGGCCGAGGCCCTGGCGACCCTCGTGGTGAACAAGATCCGCGGCACCTTCAAGTCGGTCGCCGTCAAGGCCCCCGGCTTCGGTGACCGCCGCAAGGCCATGCTTGCCGACATCGGCATCCTGACCGGCGGCCAGGTCATCAGCGAGACCCTCGGTCTGAAGATCGAGAACGCCGACCTGAGCCTGCTCGGCCGCGCCCGCAAGGTCGTCGTCAGCCGCGACGAGACCACGATCGTCGACGGCGCCGGTGACGCCGAGGCGATCAACGGCCGGGTCGCCGAGATCCGCGCCGAGATCGAGAAGAGCGACTCCGACTACGACCGCGAGAAGCTGCAGGAGCGCCTGGCCAAGCTGGCCGGCGGCGTTGCGGTCATCAAGGTCGGCGCGGCCACCGAGGTCGAGCTCAAGGAGCGCAAGCACCGCATCGAGGACGCCGTTCGCAACGCGAAGGCGGCCGTCGAAGAGGGCATCGTCCCCGGCGGTGGCGTGGCCCTCGTGCAGGCCGGCAAGACCGCGTTCGACAAGCTCGACCTGGTCGGCGACGAGGCCACCGGCGCGAACATCGTCAAGGTCGCGCTGGACGCCCCGCTGCGCCAGATCGCCGTGAACGCGGGCCTCGAGGGCGGCGTCGTCGTCGAGCGCGTGCGCAACCTCGAGCCGGGTCACGGCCTCAACGCCGCGACGGGCGAGTACGTCAACCTCCTGGCCGAGGGGATCATCGACCCGGCCAAGGTGACGCGCTCGGCGCTGCAGAACGCCGCCTCCATCGCGGCGCTGTTCCTCACCACGGAGGCCGTGGTGGCGGACAAGCCGGAGAAGGAGAAGGCCCCGGCCGCCCCCGGCGGCGGCGACATGGACTTCTGAGTCCACCAGCTGCACCATCGCGCGGGTCGACCCTTTCGGGGGTCGGCCCGCGTTGTGCTTCCCGACCACCGGCCGAGCCCTACGCCGAACCACCGGCCGAGCCCTACGCCGTGCGACCGAGCCCTACGCCGTGCGCCGAGCCGTACGCCGAGCGCTGGCCGAGCCGTGCGTTGTGCCGCCGGTTAAGCCGTAAGCGCCCGTGCCGCCGGCCGAGCCGTACGCCGTGCGCCGAACCGTCGGCCAAGCCGTAAGCGCCCGTGCCGCCGGCCAAGCCGTGCGCCCCGGCTGCCGGCCCAATCCGTAAGCGCGGCACCGTTCGAGCCGCAGAGCGGCACCAGCCGAGCTGTGAGTTAGGCCGCTAACCGCCGTCTCCGTCGTGCTGTTCAACAGTTCTGAGCTCCGGGCCGCCGGCCAAGCCTTAGCTCGGGCTGCCGGCCAAGCCTCAGCCAGGGCTGCCTGCCAGGCCTTGAGCCCTGTGCCGCCAGCCGAGTCGTGAGCCCGGCACTTGCCGAGCCGTACGTTAAGTCGCCAGTCGTGCTGTAGACCCGGCCACCGCCAGTCGTGCTGTAGACCCGGCCACCGCCAGTCGTGCTGTAGACCCGGCCACCGCCAGTCGTGCTGTAGACCCGGCCACCGCCAGTCGTGCTGTAGACCCGGCCACCGCCAGTCGTGCTGCAGACCCGGCCACCGCCAGTTGGGCGGTAGGCCCGGCCACCAGCCACGTCGTGAGCCGGCCGCGCGCCAAGACCCGGAGCCGGTCGTGCGCCGATCCCGAGGCATGCGGCGCGGCAGGCTGTGCGGCGTTCGATGCCAAAAGCCGCGACATATCGCCTGGCGGGGTATAAGTCCGAAAAGTCGCGGCGCGGAGCGCCCGACTTTTCGTGTTGCACGCCCACGCCGTGAGCTGCGGCCAAAACAGTTAGGTATGTTTACCAAATGATCGTGGAGCTCGACGTTGATGCTGTTGGAGGGCTGCTCGGCCGGGCGCTTGATCTGCCGGAGGACGCCGGCGACGGGGCTGCGCTGGCGGCTCGGCTGATGGAGCCGCCGGGCGGGCGGGCGGTGGTGCGGCTGGGGACGGCCGACGGTGCGGGTGCAGCGTTCGGCTCGATCAGTGACGTCGATCCGCGGCTCGGGCACGTCGAGCTTCTCGCGGTCGCGCCCGAGGCTCGCCGGCGCGGTGTCGGGAGTGCGCTGCTGCGGGAGGCCGAGCGGCGACTCGCCGGGCTCGGGGCCACGCGGGTCCGGCTCGGTGGGAATCCGCCCTGTTACGCGTGGCCGGGGGTCGATGTGCGGTACACGCCGGCGGTCTGCCTGGCCCAGCGGGCCGGCTACCAGTTGACCGACACCGCGTGGAACATGACGGCGGATCTCGGCCGGCCCGAGCTCGACGGCCCGGTGGACGAGGGGCGTCTGCACGATCGAGGCGTGAAGGTCGTGCCGGCCGGCCCCGACACGCCCGAATGGGTGCGCTCGATCTGGGGGGACGGCTGGGGCTGGGAGGTGGCGCAGAGTCTGGGGCGCGGCGGCGCCGGGTGCTATGTGGCGGTGCGGGACGGGGAGGTGCTGGGGTTCGCGGCGTACGGGGCGAACCGGCCCAGCTGGTTCGGCCCCATGGGGACGGCTCCGGCCGCGGAGGGGCTCGGCATCGGGCGGGTGCTGCTGCGCCGGTGCCTGGCCGATCTGCGGGCGGCCGGTCACGCGACGGCGCAGATCGGGTGGGTCGGGCCCGTCGCGTTCTACGCCAAGGCGGTCACGGCGCGCATCGAGCGGGTCTTCTGGATCTACACGAAGACGCTGTGAGCGATCTACACGAAGGCGCTGTGAGCGCGGCCCGGCGATAGGGTTCGGGTGTGAGCACGCTCGAGGCCTGGCAGCTGATGTTTCCCGGGGAAGCGGTCGCCGGGCGGGAACTGCTCGCGCGGTGGTCCGAGCCGCACCGGCGATACCACACGCTCGAGCATCTCGCGGTGGTGCTCGGGGTCATCGACGAGCACGCGCACCTGGTCGACGACCCGGACGTCGTCCGGCTCGCCGCGTGGTTCCACGATGCCGTCTACGACATCGGTGCACCTGACAATGAGGAGCGCAGCGCGCTTTTGGGCAGTACCACCGCGGAGGCTCTTGGCATTGCCCCGGCCCGGGCGGCGGAAGTGGCGCGGCTGGTCCGGCTGACGGCGGGGCACCACGTGGCGCCGGGAGACCGGCACGGGGCGCTGCTCGCGGACGCCGACCTGGCGATTCTTGCGGCCGATCCGGACGATTACCGGCGTTATGCGGCGGCTGTACGGCAGGAGTACGCGGCGGTGCCCGACGAGGTGTTCCGGCCCGGGCGGGCGACCATTCTGCGCGCATTGGCGGACATGCCGGAGCTTTTCCGGTTCGTACCCGCACGGGCGGCCTGGACCGCCCGTGCCCGCGCGAATCTGGAGGCGGAGATCGTCACGCTTCTGGGTGCTCGGTGACGTTCTGCAGGTAGAGGGCCTCGCCGAACTTCTCGATGAGGCCGAGCTGGGTCTCGAGGTAGTCGACGTGGTGCTCTTCGTCGGCGAGGATCTCCTCGAAGATGTTGGCCGACGTGATGTCGCCGATGGAGCGCATGTATTCGATGCCGCGGCGGAGGCGGTCGACGGCCTCCAGCTCGATCTGCATGTCGCACTTGAACTGCTCGGGCACCGATTCGCCGATGCGCAGGGCGAACAGCCGCTGGTAGTTCGGCAGGCCCTCCAGGAACAGGATGCGATCGGTGAGCACCTCGGCGTGCTTCATCTCGTCGATCGACTCGTGCTTGGTGAACCTGGCCAGTTTGGTGTATCCCCAGTTCTCCTGCATCTTGGCGTGCAGGAAGTACTGGTTGATCGCCGTGAGCTCGGCGGTGAGCTGTTCGTTGAGAAACTCGATGACTCGTTCGTCCCCGTGCATGCTTGGCAGGTTACGCGGATTGGTCCGTTTTCTAGGTGAAAACGGGCACTGCGTCCGAGTTTTCCGCGTCGATCAGGTCGGCGATCCGGTCCAGGCAGGTGCCGCAGCCGGTGCCGGCGTCACAAGCGTCGCCGACGGAGTCCTCGCTGCGCGCGCCGGCCTGAATGACCCGGCGGATCTCGCACTCGCGGACGCGGTGGCAGATGCAGACATACACGCCGTGCTCCCTCGCTTAGCCTTACCTAAGCAAGGGTTACCTAATGTCGGCCGGGAAACAAGGTCTGACCTGCCTTTTTCTTACCCTTGGAAGCGGACAAATGGCGCGGTCGGCGCAGCCCGGCGGCAACCAGGCGCTCGACGATCTCCCGCGAGCTCACCGGTGTGGCCCCCAGCCACACCGCTATCCGCGCCCGGTCGGCCGCCACGTCGTAGTGGTCGCGCTCGAACGCCCGGCGGGGCACCCCGATCAGCTCGGCGAACACGTGCAGCTCGGCCACCGACACGTCACTGACGAGATGGGCGAAGAGCCGCCCGTGGGCGGGCCACCGGGGCGTGTCGATGTAGAGCACACGCACTAGCGTGCCAGGTATGGAACGTGACGTGGCCGGTCTCATCGCACAGCTGCGGGCCGCCCTGCCGCACGACGGCGGCGTGCTCACCGATCCGGACGTGCTGCGCTCGTACGAGCACGACGAGGCCGACCTGGTGCCCTACGGCACGCCCGCCGTCGTCGTGCGGCCCCGCACCACCGGCCAGGTGTCCGCCGTCCTGCGGGCGGCCGGCCGCCACCGCGTCCCGGTCATCCCGCAGGGCGCCCGGTCCGGCCTGGCCGGTGGGGCCAACGCCATCGACGGCGCGATCGTGCTGTCCCTGGTCGGGATGAACGAGATCATCGACATCGACACCGAGAACCGGATCGCCGTCGTGCAGCCCGGCGTCGTCAACGCCCAGCTGCGCCGCGCGGTCGCGGAGGTCGGGCTGTACTACCCGCCCGACCCCGGCTCGTGGGAGCAGTCGACGATCGGCGGCAACGTCTCCACCGACGCCGGCGGCATGTGCTGCGTCAAGTACGGCGTGACGAGCGACCACGTCCTCGGCCTCGAGGTCGTGCTGGCCAGCGGCGAGGTCCTCGCGTGCGGGCGGCGCACCGCCAAGGGCGTCGCCGGATACGACCTCACGAGCCTCTTCGTCGGGTCCGAGGGCACCCTCGGGGTGATCACCGAGATCACCGTCCGGTTGCGCCCAGCCCCCGAGCCGTCGCTGACGCTCGTCGCGGTGTTCGACACGTTCGCGGCGGCCGGGGCGGCCGTCTCCGCCGTCGTCGGGTCCGGGCTCCAGCCGAGCATGCTCGAGGTCATCGACCGGGTGGCGATGGGCGCCATCGAGGCGTACCGGCCGATGGACCTGCCGACCGCCGCGGCCGCGCTGCTCATCGCCTCCGTCGACTCGGGGTCGCGGGCGCCGGACGACCTGGCCGCCATCGCCGCCATGTGCCGCTCGGCGCAGGCGTCGGACGTGTTCGTGGCGGCGGACGAGGCCGAGGCCGACGCCCTGCTCGCCGCGCGCCGGCTGGCCCATGTCTCGCTGGAGGCCCTGGCCGCCCGCCTGTTCCCCGGGGGCGGCGGGATCATGGTCGATGATGTGGCGGTACCCCGGACCCGGCTCGTCGAACTGATCGAAGGAATCGAGCGGATCTCCGCGGAGCACGGGGTCGTCGTGGCGACCGTCGGGCACGCCGGCGACGGGAACCTGCACCCGGTCATCGTGATCGACCGCTCCGATCCGGTGTCGATCGCGCAGGGCCAGCGGGTGTTCGACGCCATCATGGCCCTCGGGCTGGCGCTCGGCGGCACCTCGACCGGCGAGCACGGCGTCGGGCTGCTCAAGCGCGACTGGCTGGCCCGCGAGATCGGCCCGACCGGCCTGAAGGCGCACCGCTCGATCAAGGCGGCCCTCGACCCCGACAACATCCTGAACCCCGGCAAGATCTTCTGATGGTGACAAAGCCCGGCGGCGTGTTCTGCGTCGAAGGCAACTGGAACAACGACCTCGCCGCCCGCGGATCGGTGCTGCCGACGCTGGACCTGCTGGAGCGTCTGGGCGCCATCCGGTACATCCACCGCCGCACCGCCACCCCCCAGGAGCTGCGGTTCTACGTCGAGACCTGGCTGTCGCGCAAGTACGCGGCCTACCACGTCGGGTTCTTCGCCCTGCACGGCGCGCCCACGAAGCTGCACCTGTCGGAGGCGCACACCGTCGGCCTCGCCGAGCTGGGCAGCTGGACCGCCGGTCGCTGTGAGGGCAAGCGGCTGTACTTCGGCAGCTGCTCCGCGCTGCGGGCGTCCGACACCACCCTTGCCGAGTTCCTGCGCGAGACGAAGGCGGCGATGGTCTGCGGCTTCACCAAGGAGATCGACTGGATCGAGTCCGCCGCCCTGGAGACCGTCGTGCTCAACAACCTGGTCAACGGCTCCCGGGTGGACAGTGTCGAGCGGCTGATGAAGACGGTCCGCTGGGCGCCGCTGGCCCAGCACCTCGGGTTTCGGGTGGTGTACGCCAACGGCCGCTCGACCTGACGCGCGTCAGGTGGCCCGCACCCCCGCGCGGTCGGCCTGGAACCCGCGGACGTCCGGGGCGCCCAGGCGGGCGGCGTCGGCGGTGAGGTCGTCGAGCATCCGCTGCGACTCCTGCTCCGCGGCGACCCGGGCCAGGTAGTGGTCGACCTCCCGGGAGCGGGTCGCGGCGTCCCAGCCGAGCACGTCGCCCATCACCCGGGCGGCGTCCTGGGCCGAGGCGGTGCCGCGGTGGTCGGTCTCGAACGAGATGCGGGTGCGGCGGGTGAGGACGTCCTCCAGGTGCAGGGCGCCCTCGGCCCGGGCGGCGTACGCGACCTCGGCGGCCAGGTACTCCGGGGCGCCGGTCACCGCGCGGTGCAGGTCCGGGTCCATGGCCAGGATCTCGAAGGCCATCGAGCCGTAGCGCTCCAGGAGGTGCTCCAGGACCCCGACCGGGACGCCGTGGCGGCGGGCCAGGTCCGCGCGGTTCGTCCACAGCGGGTGGTAGCCGTCCGCGCCGAGCAGCGGCAGGTCGGCCGTGCGGGAGGCCGGGACCAGCCCCCCGTGCCGGCGCAGGCCGCCCAGGCGATGGGCCACGCGGTCGATGACGTCGGCCGCCATGACCCGGTAGGTCGTGTACTTGCCGCCGGCGATCAGCATCAGGCCGAGCATCGGCTCGACCACCGCGTGGGTGCGCGAGAGCGCCGAGGTCTGCTCGTCGCGGCTGTGCGGCTGGCGGTGGCGGGCCTCCTTGGACAGCAGCGGGCGCAGACCGGCGTAGACGCCCTCGATGTCGGCGGTGCCGAGCGGGCGGTCCAGGACGGCGTTCACCTGGCCCAGCAGGTAGGAGATGTCGGTGGCGGAGGCGGCGGGATGGCCGCGGTCCAGGTTCCAGTCCGTGTCGGTCGTGCCGATGATCCAGTGCCCGCCCCACGGGATCACGAAGAGCACCGAGGACGGCGTGCGCAGGATGAGCCCGGCCTCGCCGGTGATGGCCGAGCGCGGTACCACCAGATGCACGCCCTTGGAGGCCCGGACCTGCAGGCCGGCCGACTCCCGCGGGCCCTCGCCGGACAGCATGCCGGCGATGTCGTCCATCCAGACGCCTGTCGCGGCGACGACCGTGCGCGCGTGGACCTCGAACTCCTCGCGGGACTCGAGGTCGCGGACCCGCACGCCTGTCACCTCCCGGGCGTCGCGCAGCAGGCCGACCGCCCGCGCGCTGGGGACGATCGCCGCGCCCAGGCTCGCCGCGGTGCGGGCCAGGGTCACGACCAGCCGGGCGTCGTCGACCTGGCCGTCGAAGTACTGGATCGCGCCGCTTATCGCGTCCTCGCGCAGGGAGGGGAAGCGGCGGTGGGCCTCGGCCCGGGACAGGTGGCGGTGCAGGGGCATGCCGCGCGGTGACGACCGGCGCAGGCGGGCCGTCGCCGCGAAGGCGTCGTAGAGGCCGACCCCGGCGCCGTAGTACGCGCGCTGCCAGACCCGCTGGCCCAGGCCGGCGAGGCCGCGGTGGGACGGGAGCGGGACCAGAATGGGCACCGGACGTACCAGATGCGGAGCCAGCCTTGAAGCCAGCAGGCCGCGCTCCTGCAACGCCTCGGTGACCAGGCCGAACTCGAGCTGCTCCAGGTAGCGCAGGCCGCCGTGGATCAGCTTCGAGGAGCGGCTGGACGTGCCCGAGGCCAGGTCGCGGGCCTCGATCAGCGCCACCGACAGGCCACGGGACGCGGCGTCGACAGCGGCACCCGCGCCGGTCACGCCGCCGCCGATGATCAGGACGTCGAAACGCTCGCGGCGCAGGCGGGCCACGTCGGCGGCGCGGCGGGCCGGCGACAGTCGGGACGCCTCGAAGCGGGACGTGGAGGGTTCACGGCGCACTACTACACGGTAGCCTCGCCCGTCACGCGCTGGTGTGAGATGCCCCGCTGAGGGAATTGGACTGGGGTGTCCATCACCGAACGCATCATCCGTGCGCCCGCCGAGGCCGTGTTCGCCGTACTGTCCGACGGCTGGTCGTACTCCGACTGGGTGGTCGGCACCGCGCACATCCGCAACGTCGACGAGAAGTGGCCGGCGCCCGGGTCGCGGCTGCACCACAAGGCCGGCCCCTGGCCCCTGTCGATCAAGGACCGCAGCGAGTCGCTCGAGTGGGAGCCCGGGCGGATGCTCCTGCTGAAGGTGCACCTGTGGCCCTTCGGCGCGGGCCACGTCAAGTTCACCCTCGACGCGCTCGACGAGCAGGCCACCCGGGTCACCATGCAGGAGCAGTTCACCGAGGGCCCCATGCTCGGCGCCCGCAACAAGGTCGGCGACGTCTTCCTGCACTTCCGCAACACCGAGGCGCTGCAGCGGCTGGCCGACATCGCCGAGCGGCGGTGACGGCCGGCGCTGCGCCTTCCCGGTGTCAGCGGTAGATCCGCCGCAGCGCCGCGTCGATCGCCGCCCGGTAGGCGTCGCCGAGCACGGGGCGGCTGCGGGCCAGCGCCGCGCGGGCCGCGTTGGCGCCGGGTGCGCCGTGCACGCCGCCGCCCGGGTGGGCGCTGGAGCTGGCCAGGTAGAGCTTATCGATGGGCGTGTCGGCCCGGCCCAGGCCGGGCGTCGGGCGCCAGATGAGCTGCTGGTAGGCGCCGGCGGTACCGCCGTTGATCGCGCCCTGCACCAGCGACGGGTTCTTGGCCTGCAGCTCGGCCGGGCCGGCGACATAGCGGGCCAGGATGAGATCGTCGAACCCGGGCGCGTGGCGGCGCATGGTCTCGGTGACGGTGTCGATGTGCTTTGTCACCTGCTCGGCGCTCACGTCGCGGGGGATGTGGGTGTACGCCCACAGCGACTCGGTCCCGCGCGGTGAACGGGTCGCGTCGGCCGTGGTCATCTGACCCGCCAGCAGGAAGGGCTCCTCCGGCATCCGGCCCTGCGCGATGTCGTGGGCGTAGCGGACCGGGTCGGCTCCCAGGTGCACGGTGCCGGCCCCGGCGACGTCCGGCGAGATCCACGGCACCGGGCCCGACATCGCCCAGTCGATCTTCAGCGTGGCGTTGTCCCAGCGGAACCCCGCGAGGTCGGCCAGCAGCCGGCCCGGCAGGTGGTGCGGCTTGATCATGTCCTGGTACAGCGGCAGCGCCGGCACGTCCGCGACGACGGCCCGCCGGGCCCGGAACAGCCGCCCGTCCGCGCAGCGCACGCCGAGCGCCCGGCCGCCACCGACGACGATCTCCTCCACGGCCGCGTTGCGGTGCACGACCCCGGGGAACCGCCGCAGCAG
Organism: Dactylosporangium vinaceum; assembly: GCF_019904175.1. Lineage (GTDB taxonomy): Bacteria > Actinomycetota > Actinomycetes > Mycobacteriales > Micromonosporaceae > Dactylosporangium > Dactylosporangium vinaceum. The sequence goes on from NZ_CP061913.1 coordinate 604,250, forward strand.
AGCCTCGGTGATCTGCTGCGCGCCGCCCACGGGGACCGGGAAGCCGTACTGCTGCGCGAGCATGGCCAGCAGCCAGCCGAACCCGCCGCCCGCCGCGTCGTCCGGGGCCAGGTCCGTGTGCAGGGCGAGCCCGGTCAGCAGCATCCGGGCGCCGTCACCCTCGAACAGCTCCTCGCCGAGGACGCGCGCCGGCACCAGGAACCGCCGGCCCAGGCGCAGCGCACCGCCGAGACCCGCCTGCGCGGCGAGGCGCACGCCGGCGCGCACGGGCGGGAACGGGGTGAGCAGGGCCGGCAGGAGGTCCGGAGCGAGCCGGCGCCACTCGGAGTACCAGTGCCGCCACGCCTTTCCGTCTCCCGGCGCGAACCGCTCGAGCGACTCGGCGGTGAGGTCGAGCTCGCGGCTGATCACCGCGGACCGGCCGTCCGGGAACAGGTGGGCCACGACCTGCGGCGCGTGCGTCCAGCGCAGCCCGTGCGCCTCCAGATCGAGCGCGAGCAGCGCCGGCGAGCCGGCCGAGAGCGGGTAGAACGCGCTGCACAGGTCGTTGACGAAACCGGGCGCCGTCACCTCCGCCGAGCGGACCGCCCCGCCGACCTCGCCGGTCGCCTCCAGAACCGCCACGTCCCAGCCCGCATCGGCGAGCATGTTGGCCGCGACCAGGCCGTTGTGCCCGGCCCCGACGACGACCGCGTCGACCGTTTCCGTCATACCACTCAGTCTCCTTCGTCGCCCTTGAGGTTTTGTCATACCCGCGTCGTAGAGTCCGGACCATGAATTCCCCAGCGGTTCCGTCACGCCGGGCCTGGGGCTGGTCCCTGGCCCTGACCATCGTGCTCGGCCTCTGGATGCTGATGTGGGGGGTACTGCCCCAGGCCGGTCTGTGGCTCGTGACTGACGCGCTCAGCCTGGAGGGCACCGTGGCGCCCCGGTGGCTCTGGCCCCTGGTCGCCGTGGCGGCGCTGCTGATTGCCGGTGTGCCGGCGCTCCTGCTCGGCCAGCTGTCGCCCGTCTGGTTCGCGCGGACGGCCGGCCGGCAGTGGCTGCTCGCTGCCGGCCTCGGCGCGCTGCTCGGCTTCGCGCGCCTGGTGCCGCCCACCTATCACGAGCTGTACCTCGCCGTCCTGGCCGCGCTGGCCGCCGGTGCCGCGCTCGTCCACCGCCTCGTCGGTGGGCGGCCGGAGCGGCGCATCGAGCCCGACCGCCGGCTGCCGTGGCTCTCGCTGGCCGCCGGGCTGTTGCTGCTGCTGCCGTGGCTGTGGGTGGGGGCGCTGGGCGGGGTGACGGAGACCGTCCTCGCGCTCGTCGCCGCGCTCGCCGTGGCCTGGCTGGCCGCCCGGCCGCTGCTCGCCCTGACCGTCCGGTTTGCCGGCGGCGGCAACGCGTGGGGGCGGGCGGCGCTCGGGGGGCTGCTCGCCGGGGTGGGCCTCGCCGGGCTGGCGGCGGGGGTGGGGGAGCCGGCGGTACAACTGCTGGCCCTGCTGTCAGTGCCGCCGGTGGCGTTCGCGCTGGCGGCGCTGCGGCGGCTCGGGGTGCCGTCGGTGATCGCACTGCTCACGCCGGTGCTGTTCGGCCCCCTCGCCCTCGTCGACGCCGACGAGACGTCGCTCGTCCTCGGGCTGCACGACGGGCTGTTCTGGGGCGGCGTGGGAGCCGCCGCGGCCGGGGCGCTGGCGCTGGTGGCCGCGGCCGCGCTGCTTGCCGTGTTCCGGCGCGTCCGCCTGCACGCCTGGCTCGCCGGAGCCCTCGCCGTCGTGCTGGCCGCGACCGGAGCCATCGTCTACGTCGGCCTGGGGCAGCCGGGCCTGACCGGCGAGCGGCTGTTCGTGGTCATGCGCGAGCAGGCCGACCTGTCCGGGCTGTCAGCGGTGGCCGACCGCACCGAACGGGTCCGGCAGACGTACGAGCGCCTGGTCGCGACGGCCGAGCGCACCCAGGCGCCGCTGCGGGCCGAGCTGCGCTCGAAACACGTGTCGTTCACGCCGTTCTACCTGGTCAACGGCGTCGAGGTGGACGCCGGCCCGGTGGCCCGGCAGTGGCTGGCCGGCCGCGCCGACGTCCTGCACGTCCTGCTCAACCCGCAGCTGCGCCCGCTGCCGGCCGCCGCCGAACCCATGCACGGCTCCCAGGCCGCGCCGGCCACGCCACCGTGGAACCTCACCCTCATCGGCGCCGACCGCGTCTGGGCCGGGGGCACCACCGGCAAGGGCATCGTCGTGGGCAGCTCCGACTCCGGCGTCGACGGCACCCACCCGGCCCTGCGCGCCAACTTCCGCGGGGGCGACGACTCCTGGCTCGACCCGTACAACGGCGCCGCCGCACCCACCGACCCCAACGGCCACGGTACCCACACCGTGGCCACCGCCGTCGGCGCCGGCGTCGGCGTGGCTCCCGGCGCCACCTGGATCGCCTGCGAAAACCTGCCGCGCAACCTGGGCAGCATGTCGAACTACCTGACGTGCCTGCAGTTCATGCTCGCGCCGTACACACCGGGGGCCGACCCGTGGCACGCCGGCCGCCCCGAGCGCGCCCCGCAGGTGCTGACGAACTCGTGGGGCTGCCCGTCGCTGGAGGGCTGCGACGCCTTCTCGATGCGCCCCGCCATCGACGCGTTCACCGCCGCCGGCATCTTCTTCGTCGCCGCCGCCGGCAACACCGGCCCGGGCTGCTCCTCCATCACCGACCCGCCGGCCACGTACGCATCGACCCTGACGGTGGGCGCCGTGGACCGCAACACCCGCGTCGCCGAGTTCTCCAGCCGCGGCCCGTCCCTCGACGGCCTGGCCAAGCCGGACGTGATGGCCCCGGGGGTGGACGTACTGTCGGCCCTGCCCGGCGGCGGATACGACGTGTTGAGCGGCACCTCGATGGCCGCCCCCCACGTGGCGGGCGTGGTCGCACTGATGTGGTCAGCCAACCCGGCGCTGGTGGGCAACATCGCCCGGACCCGCGACATCCTGCGCTCAACAGCCCGCCCGGCCCAACCCCAGGGCACCGCCTGCGGCACCGAAGCCAACACCGTGGGCGCCGGCCTGGTCGACGCATATGCCGCCGTGCAAGCCGCCAAAGCCTGACGAAGCCCCGCGCGGCTCGTCAGCTCCCGCGTCGGCTCGTCAGCTCCCGCGTCGGCCCGGGAGCTCCGCGCGGCACGGAAGCTCCCGCGCGGCTCGCAGCGCCCTGCGCGGCTCGCAGCCCCCTGCGCGGCTCATCCGCCCTTGCGTGGCTCGGCAGCCCCCGCGTCGGCCCGGGAGCTCCGCGCGGCGCGGAAGGTCGGTTTGGCTCGAAGGCCGGCGTGGCTTGACGGTAAGTGGTGGATAACTACGGTGGGTGAGCGGTCCAAAAGTGAATTAGCTTCGGGTGTTAGGGTGCTTTCAGGGAAGCGGAGCGGGGCACGGTCGCCCTCGTATCCCGCGTGTGATCGCCGCAAGCCTGATCACTCCGCTCTCCGCAATCTCGCCACTCGCTCGTTCTCGCCTTTCGGCCTGTGCTCGCCGCTCCTCGCCAGTGCCGTTCCTCGTGCCTCGCCCTTCCCCGTTCCCGTTCCCGTTCGCCTCGTTGCGGTGCTCATGCCGTTATCCGGGTCTCGCCGTTTACTCGTCCTCCTCCTCAGTTCTTCGCTCAGGCAGTTCGCCGCTTGCCGTTGTTTGCTTTGTCTTGTCTTGCCTTGCTCGGTCGCCGCCTGATCGGTGCTCATGGCCTACTCGCCTGGCCTCCGTTGATCGCCGCCCGCGCACGCTGCGAGGCGCCGTGCAGCGCGACGCCACGCCATGACCGTTGAACGCCCGGCCGCCTGTGCAGTTCGGCCTGCCTGCCCTGCTGTGCCGTCGTTGCTGGAGCTTGGCCTGCCGCCTTGCCTGGGTCGGATCGTTCATGGCGCGGCGTGTGGTGATCGCAGACCGCGACGGCCAGGTGTTGATCGACGGTGGGATTCGGGCGGGGTGAGGATGCGCCGCCGCCGCGGCGGCTGGGCGGCTGGCGGTGGTGTGGCCGGCGGGGCGTACCCGCTGCTGGGCGTCGGCTCGTCTGCCTTGCGATTCTTGGTAGACCTCGCGGATTCGACCTGTTCTGGCTGCCTCGCCCGCGTGCGTGGCCGGCAAAGGCAAAGTTCTGGGTCCGGCGAAAAACAGGCGCATTTTGCCGGCGCTGCGGAGATTCGGTGGTTGCCATTTCGCGTTTGTGGCGGAATTGGTCACCCGCAGGTGGCGCGGAGGACTCGCATTGCGTTTTCCCAGGCCAGTTTGCGGAGTTCGGGGTCGGTCCAGCCGCGTGTTTTGAGCTCGGCGAACAAGGTTGGGTACGTCGATACGTCCTGCAGATCGCGGGGGAGCAGCTCGGTGCCGTCGAAGTCGCCGCCCAGGGCTACGGCGTTCAGGCCAGCTACCTCGCGTACGTGGTCGATGTGGTCGGCGACGTCGCGGGCTGTCGTTGGGGGGCATGGGTGCTTGTCGATCCATGCCTGGCGTTGGTGCAGGAAGGCGGGGGTGTCCCATGGTGCGTCAAGGGAGTCCTCCAGGTTGGTCAGCTCCTCGCTCCACGCCCGGCACTCGTTTTTCAGAAAAAATGGGACGAAAGTGACCATCACTACGCCCTCTGAGTCGCGGACCCTCGTCAGGACGTCGTCGGGGACGTTTCTTGGATGGTTGCAGAGGGCTCGGGCTGAGGAGTGGGAGAAGAACGCCGGGTGGGTTGTCGTGTCCAGGGCGGCGTGCATCGTCTGATCGGAGACGTGGGACAGGTCGCACAGCATGCCCAGGCGGTTGAGCTCCCTGACCACCTCGTGGCCGAACTCGGTCAGGCCGCCGTGGGCGGGGGTGTCGGTGGCGCTGTCGGCCCAGTCGGTGTTGCGGGAGTGGGTCAAGGTCAGGTAGCGGATGCCCAGCCGGTGCAGGGAGCGTAGGACCACCAGCGAGTTGTCGATGCAGTGGCCGCCCTCGGCGCCCATCAGGCACGCTATGCGGCCGGCGGCGCGAGCCTCGTCGACGTCGGCTGCGGAGCCGGCCGGGGCGAGAGTGTCCGGGTAGCGGGCTATCAGGCGCCTGACCAGTTCTACCTGCTCGACGACCTGGATGGCGGCCTGGGGGCCGGGGCGGTCGGCGGGGACGTAGACGCTCCAGAACTGGGCGCCCACCCCGCCGCAGCGCAGGCGGGGGAGGTCGGTGTGCAGGCCCGTGCCGGAGAGGTCGGCGTTGAGGTCCAGGCGGCCCTCGGGGTCGCGGATGCGCAGGCGCCAGGGGAGGTCGTTGTGGCCGTCGATCACGTCCATGACGCCGACCTTAAGGGCCGGGAGTGATCGCGCTCCGAAATACCGCGTTTGCCGGAAACATACGAACGGTCCTCATATGGTGAAGCTGAGCCGACATGAGGGGGGACCTTATGGGCAAGTCAAAGAAGAACGGCAACTTCGACAGCCAGGGCATCGAGCGCGGCATGCACCGCAGCGAGGACGACCTCGGGTACCTGGATCAGGACCTCACCGACGACATGACGATCACGCCGGACTCCATCATGTCGGGCGAGACGACGAACGCGAACACGGCGACCATGCGGGCCCGTACGAAGACCCAGCAGGAGCAGACCGCGATGCAGAAGAAGCGCGGGAACCAGCCGGATATGTAGAGGCGACGCCGTAGCCCGTGACATGACGGGGGATCACGGGCGGCGGCGGCACGTGTGCGGGGCAGGACTGTGGCGAACCCATGGCCTGCCCCGCATGCGTTTCCCGGGGCGCGGTTGCGGAGGGTATCAGCGCCGGCCGCGGCCACGGAGACCACCGGCGCCAGCCCTTACGCGCCGCGAGGTGGGTGGTGGCGTGCGCTTACCCGCTGAGGTGGGCGACGTGTTCGACGATGTGGTCGAGGCTCACCGCTCGCCCCGCCGCGCGGTCGCGTTGCTGGTCGGCTGTGCGCGGAAGGGTTTGGGAGCGCAGGGTCTGGGCGTCGGGCGGTTCGGGCAGGCGGTGGCGGGCGCGGAGGGCGTCGGCCGCGCCCAGGAGGCGGGCGGCGTGGGCCGGGTCGTCGGGGGCGAGCAGGGACGCGACGACGTCCAGTGAGATGGCCAGGTCCAGGCGGTCGCCCACCTCGTGGCGGGTGACCAGGGCGGCGACCAGGAGGCGGAGGGCCTCGGCGCGGTCACCCTCGGCCAGGGCGGCCAGGCCCAGGGCGTGCTGGGCCATCGCGGCACCGAAGGCGTCGCCGATCTGGCGGCTCAGGGTCAGGCTCTCGTCGAGCGCGGCGCGGGCGCCGGGGACGTCGCCCTGGCCGAGGAGGGCCTGGCCCACGCACTCCAGCGCCAGCAGGATGCCGCGGGTGTTGCCGCCGGCGCGTTCGAGGTCGAGGCACTCGCGGGCGTACGTCTCGGCGGCCTCATGGTCGTTGCGGCTCAGCGCCACCTTGCTGAGGTTGCCCAGCGACGCGGCCACGCCCTGGGGTACGTCCAGCTCCCGCCACACGGCCAGGCTCTCGCCGAAGTGCGCGGTCGCGGCCGCGTGGTCGCCGCCGCCGATCGCGGCGATCCCCATGGCGTTGTGGGCGTGGCCGATCGTGGCCCGATCGCCGGCGGCGGTGGCGCGCTCCAGGCTCTCCGCGCCCAGGCGGTAGGCGGCCTCGTGCTCGTCCTGCCCAGCGGCCAGGATCGCCGCCGCATGCAGCAGCTTGGCCCGCACGCCCGGGTCGGCCCCGCCACTCGCGACTCCGGCCGCCGCGCCGCCCACCGCCGGCCCGTCCCCGCCGCTCGCGCGTGTGGCAGAGCCGGCGGAATGAGCCGGCGGGAACGAAGGGCTGGAAGAGGGAGCAGGCGGCTCCATCGCCAGGACCTGGGCGAGCCAGTCGCGGCCCTCGGCGATGTGGGCGCCGTTGCGCCAGTAGCGCCACAGGCCCAGGCAGATGCGGGTCCGGGTGGGGCCGTCGCCGTGGCTGAAGGCGGCGCGGACGTTTTCGTAGTCGGCTTCGATGCGGCCGGTCCACTCGGCCTGGTCGGGGCCGGTCAGGCCGACGGCCGAGGACTCGGCGAACGCGGCGTAGAAGTCGGCGTGGCGGGCGGCGGGGGCGGGCTCGTCGCCGAGGCGGTTGCGGGCGTACGCGCGGATGGTCGAGAGCAGGTGGTAGCGGCCCGTGTCGTCGTCGCGGACCACCAGGTGCTTGTCGACAAGGGCGGCCAGCCGCTTCTCCAGCAGGTCCAGGTCGCCGCTTGGGCCGGTCACCGCCAGCGCGGCCGCGCCCGTCCAGCCGCCGACGAACACTGACAGCTCGGTCATCAGCCGCTGCTCCTCGGCGTCGAGCAGGACGAAGCTCCAGTCGATGGCGCCGCGCAGGGTCTGCTGGCGGGCCGGGAGGTCGCGCGGGCCGGTGCCGCCGAGGGTGTCGAGCTCGCGGTCGAGGTGCTCGGTGAGGTGGTCGAGGAGCTCGTCCGGGCTCCAGCGGTCGATCCGGGCCGCGGCCAGCTCGATCGCCAGGGGCAGGCCGTCGAGGCGGCGGCAGAGCTGGGCGACCGGGAGCGCGGTGTCGATGGTGATCTCGAAGTCGGCGTCGACCGCGCGGGCGCGCTGTTCGAACAGGGTGACGGCGGGGGAGTCGGCGAGCGTCGGGACCTGGTACACCTGCTCGCCGTAGAGGGAGAGCCGCTCGCGGCTGGTGACCAGGGCGCGGACTCCGGGCGCGGCCGCGAGCAGGTCGCTGACCAGCGCGGCGCCGTCGTCGACGACCTGCTCGAAGTTGTCGAGCACGAGCAGCTGCTCGGCCTCCGCGAGCTGGTCGAGGACGGTGTCGAAGAGGTGCTGGCCGGGCAGTTCGGTGACGTGCAGGGCCCGGGCCAGGGCGGCGGTGAGCAGCTCGGCGTCGGTGGTGTCGGCCAGGGGCACGAACACGGCGCCGTCGGCGAACTCGTCGGCGACCGCGCCCGCCGCGGCCAGCGAGAGCCGGGTCTTGCCGATGCCGCCCGGACCGACGAGCGTCACCAGCCGGCCGTCGCGGATCAGCGCGGCGACCCTGGCGGTCTCCCGGTCGCGGCCGACGAGCCTGGTCATCGGCACCGGCAGCCGGGTGCGCCGCCGCTTCGGCGCGGCCGGCTTCACGCCCCAGGTGCCGTCGCCGGCCGCGACCAGCTCGCCCTGCGCCCGCAGCCGCTGCAGCTCCGCCTCCGCGCGCGCGGGCAGGCCGCCGGAGCGCTCGACCAGCCGGTCCAGCAGGGCCCGGGTCGGCTCCCCGGCGAGGGCGATGCGCAGCCAGATCCGCAGCGTGGCCGGCGACCAGGGGGTGAGCTCGACGACCGACTCCGGCAGGTCGGTGCGCGCGGACGCGTCGAGGTCGGTGCTGGCGTAGACGAGCGCGACGGCGTCCCCGAGCGCCGGGATGGGGTCTCCGACGTCGGCCAAGAGGATCTTCGGTCTCGTCGAAGCGTTGGCGGTACCCCCGGAAATGGCGGTTTGAAAGCCTCGCAAATGCGCAATCTGGGCCACTTCGCGCAGGAATCGCGTGTGCCCGGCGCCTTTCGGGCCGGCGATCCGCAGCGCCCCGCGCAGGCCCGCCGAGACCCGGGTCATGAACTCCTGGGTGGTGCTCAGGGCGCCGTCACGTTCCCAGAGACGCGACGAGCCGGCCGCCGGGTCGGCCTCCGCGTCGTCGCCCACGGCCTGGCCCCGGCCCCGCCGCTTGGCCAGGTAGTTGCGGCGGTCGGCGGCGGCGATGAGGGTCTCGCCGTCGTCGCCGTCGGCCGGGCTGGAGGCGACGCCCATGCTTATCGACAGGTGCAGGGGCGGCGTGCCGGGGAACTCCCGGGCCCGGATCTCGTCGGTCAGCCGGATCGCGAGCCGCAGCGCCTCGTCGGGCGCGGTACGGGGCAGCAGGAGCACGAACTCGTCGCCGCCGTAGCGGAACAGCACGTCGCCGCCGCGGATCAGGCCCTGGATGCGCTCGGCGAGCTGGCGCAGGAGCATGTCGCCGCGCAGGTGGCCGAAGGCGTCGTTGACGGTCTTGAAGTGGTCGACGTCGAAGAGCAGCAGGCTCGCCCCGCCGACCGCGTGCAGGGCATCGTCGAGCGCGGCGCGGGACTGGGCGCCGGTGACGGGATCCTGCAGATTCATCGGTTGCCTGATCGGCCTTCCGACCGCCCCGCTGAGGTGTTCGCGCAGTTATTGCCCTGTTGGGGGACACGCCCGCCCCGGCCGCGGCCGCACCACCGGCATCGGCGGTCCCGGACGACCCAACCATTCACCGGCCCGGCCGCATCTCATGGTCGTGCGCGACGACCATGAGCGGGAGTACGTGGAGTATCTCCGCGCCCGGATGCCCGGCCTGCGCCGCCTGGCGTACCTGCTGACCGGCGACTTCGACCGCGCCGACGACGTGGTCCAGACGACCGCGACGAGCCTGTACGTCAAGTGGCGGCAGGTGCGCGCGGCCGGCAACATCGACGCGTACGTGCGCAAGATGGTCGTGCACACCTTCCTGTCCGAGCAGCGCCGCTCGTGGGCCCGGACCTGGCTCACCGACCGCCTGCCCGACCGCGCGGCCGCGGAGCCGCCGACCGACGACGCCCTCGTCGTCCGGGACGCGCTGCGCCGCCTCGCCCCGCGCCAGCAGGCCGTCCTGGTGCTGCGCTTCCTGTGCGACCTCCCGGTCGACGAGACCGCCGCCGCGCTGGGCTGCGCCGCCGGCACCGTCAAGAGCCAAACCGCGGACGGCCTGGCGGCGCTGCGGCGCATCCTGGGCCCGAGCGCCGCTGCGACATTCGGTGGAGGTACCCGGTGAACGACGCGCTGTCGTCGCTGCGATTCGACGGCGACCTCCCACCATCCAAAGTGGACATCGACCGGGCCGTGCGCACCGGCCGGCGCCGGGAACGGCGTCGCCGCACCCTGCTCGCCTCGGCCGGCATCGCGGGCTGCGCCCTGCTGGTCAGCGGCATGCTCGTCGCGCAGGACCGCCAGCCGCCGGCCGATACGGCCGTGAAGAACGGCTGCCGGGTCCAGCGCCTGCCCACGCCCGGCAACGCGCCGGGCACCGTCACCGCCACCTCGGGCCGATATGCGGTGGGCGTGCTCGACAATCCGACAGGCGACCCGCTACTGTTCTGGGACGACGGCCGGCTCCGCCCGGTCACCGGCACGCCGCGGCCCGATCCGACCCCGGTGGCGGTCGACGACTCCGGCACCGTTGTCGGCAACAGCGGCGACAAGGATCCGTGGCTGCTGCGCGACGGCGGCTTCACCCACCTCGCGACACCGGCGGGCGCGACCCGGACGATAGCAACTGCAATCAATGCCAAAGGCTCCGTCATCGGTACCGCAACGTGGCTGGACGCCGGCGGGCGCGCCACGCAGACCCGCACCGTTCGCTGGAGCGTGGCCGACCCCGGCCGGTTCCAGTACGTGGCGACCGACCCGGCGCTGGCCTACGTCTCCGGCATCAACGGCGACGATGTCATGGTGGGCCGGGCGAGCGCCGGCGGCACCGACTACAACGCTTTTGCGTGGACCCCGGACGGCACTCCGGTGCGCCTCAATCGCATCGACGGCAAGCCGGCCGAAAGCGCCTTCCAGGTCGCCGGCGACTGGGCGATCGGCTCCTACGACGACGGCAGCACGTGGTTCAGCCACGGCGTGCGGTGGAATCTGCGAACGGGCGAGCACATCGAGTTCGACACGTTCGTTCCCAGTGCCGTCGACGCCTCCGGCACCATGGTCGGCACCGTGATGAACAGTGCCGACGACACCGCGCCGGCCCGGTGGAAAGACGGAGCAGTGCTGATGCTGCCGGTACTGTCGGCGGGCCAGTCGGCCACGATGACGTCGATGAGCAGCGACGGCCGGGTCGCGGTGGGCTGGCTGTTCCGGGAGAAGAACGACCCCATCGTTCCGGTGCGGTGGCTCTGCTCCTAGCGCCGGGCCCGTCAACCCTTTGCCGCTGGCACGTTTCCGGGATTCGCGTCGCGCGCGGCTTGCCTAACGTTCATGTCACCACCAAGTGATACGAATTCGGTTCTGAGGGAGATAACCATGAGCGACGTCGACTACGGCCAGTACGAGGCGGGCCAGGAAAGCGGTTCGCTGGACCAGCTGCACGAGGCTTCGGGTTCGGAGGCCGACTACGGCAACCAGTTCGGCGTGTACGAGCAGGACCACCACGCGGCCGAGTCCACCGACTTCTCGCAGGGCAAGCACGTCGAATACGACGCGCCCGGCGCCGTGCACTTCGAGTCCGACGACTACACGAACTACAGCCACGACGCCTCGGTCGACGACCACGTCTTCGCCGCCGAGGGCAGCGAGTCCTCGCACCAGGCCGAGTTCTCCGAGCTCGACGCCCTCAAGGCCCGCTTCGACAACGCCTTCGTCTCCGGCACCGAGTTCAGCGGCAGCGACGCGGCCCTCACCGCCGCCTGATCGCCAGCCCCACAATGCGGCCCGCCCAATCCGGCGGGCCGCATTCGTTCGTCCGGAGCGTCGCCGCCACGACGTCAGCGGTCGGGTACGCGTTCGTACTGCTCGGCGTCGGCCGGGGTCGAGGGGTGTGGCCTTGTCGAACGGGACCAGAGGACCATCAGGGCTGCGAAAGCGGCGTACCCGCAGTACCAAGGCCAGGGGTTCTGCCCTGTTCCGGGGACGGTCTCGACCGTCGGCCACCAGGTCGGCAGGTCGGGGAGGCCGAGGCTGGCGGCCTGCTCGTCGAGGATGCGGTCCACGCCCGGGCCGTTGCTGGAGGTGAAGCGGCGCAGCGGGTACAGGTCGCCGGTGAGCGTGTATGCGAACGCGAACGCGGCGGTCAGTGCGGCAAGGGTCGGGGGCAGCCAGCGGGGGCGGCTCTGGAGTGTCAGGGCCACGTAGTACGCGAGCAGGGGGACGAGCACCACCGGCAGGCGCCCGGGCGGGGTGTAGCCGGCCCACCAGGTGCGGAACGTCGACACGGCGAGGATGTAGGGCACGATCGCGGCGAGCAGTGCCCAGTGTGGGGATCGGCGTGGGGCCAGGAACATCCCGGGGACGGCCAGGGCCAGGAGCGGGAAGTGGCTGATGAGGCCGTACTGGCGGTCGAAGAGGATGCCGGCCAGCCCCGTCCAGGGCGAGATCTGCAAAAGCCCGTCACCGAGGGCGGCGTTGCCGGGGGCCGGGCTCAGCGAGTGGTACTGCGTGAAGTTGAACAGCTCCAACGCGAGCACGAGCCCGAGCATCGGTGCGAGCGCCAGGGCCCGGTGCTTCCGCATGGCCAGCAGCAGCCCCAGCGGGATGGTGAGCAGCAGGAACCGCCCGTGCACCCACGGCATCCAGCCCAGCCCGGCCGAGGCGAGCCCGACCTGCCACCACTTCGGGTCGGCCCGCACGACGACCAGGGCGGCGTAGGCGGTGAACAGGGCGCCGAACGGGTCGACGAACTGCATGGACGCGTACATGTACAGCGGCGTACCGACCGCGAACAGCCCGGTGACGACGCCGGCGTACACCTGCGTGATACCGAGTTCGCGCTGGAGGCGGTAGGTGACCCCGACGGCGAGGACGCTCGCGAGCACCACCACGGCCGCGGCGCCGGGCCGGCCCCACAACTGGAACGGAACCGTCCACAGGATCGGCCCGCCGAAGTTGTGCAGCGGCACCATGATGCCCTCGGCGTTGGGGTACACATGGGCGTCGAGCGGGTCGGCATAGAACGCCCGCCAGTCGCCGTTGGCATAGGCCTGGGTCAGGTCAAAGGTGTGGTACTTCCCCAGCGCCACGCTCATGACGAGGTAATGCGGCTCGTCACCGAGCGGCTCCATCCAGAACCGCAGGTTCGCGGCGATCGCGTAGAGGACGGCCGAGGCCGCCATCAGTGACCAGACGACCACCCGGTCACCACCGCGCCGCACACCGGCGAACCTAACACGCCCCCGCCGGCGCCATCCCGGCCGACCTGCCCGCGGGGCAGCGGCGTGCGCGGCCGGGTGGCCGGCCCGACTAACGGCGAAGGGCCGGGCCGACCTCATGAGGGCTCGCCGCGGTCGTGCGGGCCGCCGGCCGGGTAGGCGGGCGTCTGGCCGGGCGGTCCGGCGGACCGGCAAAGGTCGATGGCTACAGCACTAGCGGGACTTGTGGAGGGTGTCGCCGGTCAGGCTGTTGTCGCCACGGCCGGCCAGGCAGCGAAACGTCGTCGGGCCCGCCTTCTGCTGGGCCTCGGTCGGGAGCAGGACGTCCTGGCGCCACTGGGCGGCGCCGATGTTCACCGTGACGAGGGTGCCCACGTTGCAGACGGTGGTGACGGTGCGGTCCTTCTTGTCGGTGACGTGGCTGCCCGCGGGGAGGTCGCCGTACGCGAACACCTCCCACGTGTGGACGCCCGTGCAGTCGACGGCCGTGAGTCTGGTGTCGAAGCACTCGGCGGCGTCGGTGCAGTGGGCGCTCGGGTCGGTGCCCAGGCCGCAGGCGAACGTCGGCGGGGCGGCCAGGACCGAGGCGGACGGGGAGGGGCCGGGGGTGCCGTCGCCGAAGCCGTACGCGATCGCGACAGTCACAAGTGCGGCCACCACCAGCAGGCCCGCGGCCACACCGATCAGCAGGCCGCGGCGGCCGCCCGAGCCCACCGGCGTCTTCGGCGGCCGGCCCACGAACGGGTCGGTCGGGGGTGCGGCCGGCGGGGCGGCGGCACTGTCGGCGGGCAAGGCGGGGCGGGCCTTCAACGGGTCGGTCGGAGGCTCCTCCGGGCCGGCCTCGTGCGGCACCGTCTGCTCCGGGTCGCGCGGGAACCCGCCGACCAGGAACGGCGACTCCAGCAGGCGGTCGGGCGGCGGGGGCGGGGTCGCCGGCGGTGACGTGTACACCGGCTCCAGCGGCGGCGAGCCGAGGGGCGGGATGATCACCTGTGGGGCCGGGGACAGCTGCAGCGCGATCAGGGCATCCCGCAGCTGCAGGGCCGTCGGGCGCTTGGTGTCGTCGTTGCTCATGCCCGCGCGCAGGATCGCCATCAGCTCGTCGGGGCAGCCGGGCAGGTCCGGGATGTGGTCGTTGAACATGTCGACAAGGGAGAGCAGGCTCGGCATCTGGTCCTCACGCCACCGGGGCGGGCGGCCGCGCATGAGGGCGTAGAGCGTGGCGCAGAGCGCGTAGACGTCGGCGGCCGGGCCGGGCGGGGCGTGGCGGAACGTCTCCGGCGGGGCGTAGGCGGGGGTCAGGACGTCCAGGGTGATGGACACGTCGCGCCACTCGGCCAGGATGGCCAGGCCGAAGTCGGCCAGGGCCGGCTCGCCGAAGCGGCTGAAGAGGATGTTCGCCGGTTTGACGTCGCGGTGCAGGACACCGAGGGAGTGCGCGTCGGCGAGGGCGTCGGCGATCTTGAAGCCCACCTCACGGACCTCGGCCGGCGAGAGCGGCGCGCTGCGCATGCGCTCGGCGTAGGAGCCGTCGCAGAGCTCCATGATCAGGTAGGGGTGGTTGTCGCTTGTGACGCCCGCATCGAAGAGGTCGACGACGTGGGGGTGGCTGGACATGCGGCCGGCGGCACGGGCCTCGCGCAGGAAGCGGCGGCGGTCGCGCTCGGTCTCCAGGGTGCGGTTCTCGACCTTCACGGCCACGTCGCGGCCGACCGACTCCTGCACCGCCCGGTAGACCGTCGCATAGCCGCCGCGGGCCAGCACCGAGAACCCGGTCAGCCCGGGTACCGACGGGAGCGGAGCCGATGCGGTCACGGCTAAGACGGTACGGCAGAGGTACGACAGTTCTCAGTCACGCATCGGCCACGGCCGAATTTCACGACTCGGCAACCGCCGGCAGTGTCGCCGCCGCAATCGCCGCCGACGCAACGGAGTCGTCCGTGCACTCCTGGTTGGCCTCCAGCGCTTGCCGCAGTACCCCCGCTGCATAATCGCGACCGCGGACGTCCTCGCCCGGGGCTCCCTGCGCCTGCCGGGCCCAGTCCAGGGCCTCCGCGTTGCGCCCGGCCACCAGCAGGGCGGCCGCGTAGGCGGCCACGGCCTGGCGGCGGGAGAAGATCACCGAGGGGCCGGGGCGCTCCGCGGCGACGCACCCGAGCGTCTCCAGCGCCGTCGGCAGATCGCCCTGGGCCAGTCGGGCCAGGCCGAAGAGCACGCGCGGGCCGACCGTCGCCGAGTCCAGCACGTCGTGGGTCTCCACGACCTGCAGCACGGCCCGGGCGTCGGCCTCGGCGGCCACCGGGTCGCCGCGGTCGAGGCTCACGAAGCCGCGGATCGTGCGGGACATGCCCAGCAGCAGCGGGTGGCCGGTCTTGTCACCCCACTCGGTGGCGTCGGAGAGCAGGTCGTAGGCGTGCGGCAGCTCCCGCAGCTCGCGCGCGACGACGCCCCGCACGACGAGGGCCAGGCCGCGGCCCCAGTCGTCGCCGGCCGCGGCGAACTCGCGATAGGCCCGCCGGGCCTCACGGTCGGCCTCGGCCAGGTCGCCGCTCTCGGCCGCTGCGAACGCCTCGACGGCCCGCAGGGTGCCGACCACCCACGCGTCGCCGACCCGCTCGCCGAACGGCAGGAACGCCTTCGCCAGCCGCCGGGCCTCGCCGAGCCGGCCGGCCAGCAGGCGCACGAACGCGGTGGTGCCGCGCAGCCAGGCCCGGCCGACCGGGTCGCCGAGCTCGGCGAAGCGGCGGGCGGCCCGGCCCAGGGCGGCGTCGGCCCCGGCGAAGTCGCCCCGGGTCGTGGTGACCCAGGCCAGGTGCTGCAGCGACCACGCCTGGGCGCGGCGGTCGCCCGCGGTGACGGCGATCTGGAACGACTCGGCGAACCGGCCCCCGGCCTCGGCCAGCCGGCCCTCCAGGAAGTCGGCCATGCCGAGGCGGCGCATGGCGTCCCCGCGCTCGTAGGTCAGGTGGGCCGCCGTCGCCGCCTCCAGCGCGTCGGACAGCGTCGCGTAGCTGCGCCGGTGATCGCCCAGGCCCCGATAGGCCCGCCCGGCCACCAGCAGCGCGCCGACCTGCACGGCCGCGTCGTCGCCGGCGTTGGCGGTGATCTTCTCGGCGTATCCGAGCGCCTCCGCCGAGCGCCCGAGCTGCAGCAGCGCCCGCGCGTGGACGAGCCGGTCGGCCGCGGGCAGGATCCCGCCGCCGAGCACCGCCGCGCGCTCCGCGGCCTGGGCGGCCTGCGCCGGCTCCCCGGAGGCCAGCGCGGCCCGGGCCGCCCGCCCGAGCGCCTGCACACCCAGCGGCGCGGCCGAGCGGGCGAGCGAGTCCGGCCGCAGCCCGACCACGTCGGCGAGCTTGCCGGCCCGCTCGGCGTGCTCGGCGATGAACGCGTCGGCCGAGCCGAGCGTCATGTTCAGCCCGGCCACGTTCCCGGTGCCCCCGGCGGCCAGGAACGAGGTGACGGCGGCCGACGCCCAGCGGGACAGCGCCGCGTGCCGCTCGGCCAGGTCGGCCTTGCCGATGCCGGCGTACGCGGCCTCGCGCAGCAGCGGCGTGGCGAAGGCGAACCCGCCCCGGCCGCGGCGCAGCATCCGGCGCTGCAGCAGCTCCTCGACGGCCCGCTCGAGCTCGACAGCGGCCACGACCGCGGGCCGGGCCGGCTGGCCGGGCGGGTTGAACCGGAGCGCCTCCAGCGCGCGGGCGGGCACGGTGTCGCCGATGACGGCCGCGTCGCGCAGCACGGCCCGGGTGTCGCTCGGCAGCGCGTCGATGCGGGCCGCGAGGACGGCCGCGAGGTCGCGCGACAGCAGCCGCCCGCCGAGGGACCCGGGCGCGAGCCGCCAGCCCGGCGGGTCGGTGCCGGCCACGGTGGTCAGCGCGCCCCGCTCCTGCAGCAGGGTCACGAGCTCGGCCAGGTAGAACGGGTTGCCCTGCGCGGTCGCGAGGAGCCGGTCCTCGTCGGCCGGCGCGAGCCGTCCACCCCCGAGATAGGCGGTCAGCAGGCGAGCGGCGTCGGCACCCCGCAGCGGCGGAATCGGTACCACTTCAGCGTCGGCGATCCGGGTGAGCACTCCGGCCGAGCGGACCAGCTCGGGCCGGCCGAGCAGCACGATGAGCACGGGGCCCTCGAGCCGCTCGATGGCGGCACCGAGCGCGTCGAGCGTCTCGGCCGTCGCGTCGTGCAGGTCGTCGACGGTGACGACGAGCGGGGTCTCCGCGGCCAGCCCGGACAGCAGCTCGGCGACCGCGGCCGGTACGGCGTCGAGATCCAGCTCGTCGGCCTTGCCACCGGGTGCGACCCAGGCGGTGTCGCCCACTGCTTCCGTGTACCCGATGAGCGTCAGGAGCAGGTCAGAGGCGAACCGCGGCGGCTCCGGGCGTCCGCGCGCGGCCCGGGCGAGGCGCTGGGCCAGCCGGCGCAGCCGCTCCTCGACCGCCTCGCGGGTCAGCGCGGCGTCCGGGGGCAGCCCGATCGCGGCGCGCACGAGGTCGGCCAGCGGGGCGAGCCGCCGGCGCTCCCCGAACGCCGCACAGTGCACCGACAGCACTCGCGCCCCGCCGCCAGGAGCAAAACCGGCACTCGGGGTGTACCCCGCGCCGCCCAGATAGCCGGCCGCGAAGCGCTCGATCTCGCCGGCCAGCCGCGTCTTGCCCAGCCCCGCCTCGCCGGTGAAGACCAGGACCCGGGGCTCCTGCCGGTCGGCGATCTCGGCGAGGCGCCCGGACACGCGCCCGAGCTCGGGCTCCCGCCCGACGAACGGCGCCTCGTCGCCGAGCCCCGACCGGGTGCCGGGCGCGTCGAGCAGCCCGAGCAGCTCGAAGGCGTCGACCGGCTCCCGCTTGCCCTTGAGCCGCAGCGGCCGCAGCGCCCGCCAGGAGGCGAGCAGGCGGGTGGAGCTGGAGGTGCGGTCGCCCGCGTACACCGCGCCGATCGCGGCCGCGTCGGCGAGCCGGGCGGCGGTGTTGACGGTGTCGCCGATGACCGTGTATTCGATGCCGGCCTGCACCCCGGCCACCACCGGCCCGGTGTTGAGCCCGATCCGCAGCCCCAGGGGCGCCCCGCCGCCGCGCTCGTCGTCGAGCACCCGGCGCACGGCCCGCTGCATGGACAGCGCGGCCCGCACGGCCCGCTCGGCGTCGTCCTCGTGCGCGACGGGCGCGCCGAACACGGCCATGATCCCGTCGCCGGTGAGCTTGTCGACGTGCCCGCCGAACGTCTTCACGGCCCCGGCCAGCGCGGCCAGGACCCGGTCGGTGACGGCGCCGACCCGCTCCGGGTCGAGATCCTCCGACCAGGCGGTGAAGTCGGACAGGTCGCCGAAGAGGACGGTGACGATCCGCCGCTCGGCCGCGGGCAGGGTGGCCGCCGCCGGCAGCGCGGAGCCGCAGTGGTGGCAGAACCGCGCACCGGGCACGGCAACGGTCCCGCACACCGCACACGTCACGCCGTCACCTCCGCAAGCCCCGGTGATCGGCCTCGCGCCTTCGCTCCCAACCGCTCACGCCGAGTCCAAACCACGGGGACCGTGGTGTGATTCCCGTCGCAGGAAATCGAGCTGCGCCCGCACGCTCATCTCGGCCGCCGGCCACAGTGAACGGTCCACGTCGGCGTACACGGCGGCCACGACGTCGCCCGCCTCCGACGCCCCGCCCGCCACGGCCGCCCGGACCTGCTCGAGCCGCGCTTCGCGGTGCCGGCGGTAGTACCGCGCCGCCACCCCGGTGTCGCTGAGCGAGGGCCCGTGCCCGGGCAGCGCCGGCCGCCCGTCGAGCGCGGCGAGCTTGCCCAGGCTCTCGAAGTAGTCGCCGAGGTCGCCGTCGGGCCAGGCCACCACCGTCGTCCCGCGCCCGAGGATGGTGTCACCGGTCAGCACGACTTCTTCGCCGCGGTACCGCACCACGAAACACACCGAGTCCCTGGAGTGCCCGGGCGTCACCAGAGGCTCGACCACGACCCCGTCCGCGTCGAGGTGCTCGAGGACCGGCGGGTCGTACACCCGCGCGCCGGTCAGCTCGGCCAGCCGCCGCACACCCTCGGTATGGTCGATGTGCCCGTGCGTGAGCACGATGGCCGCGACTGGCGAGTGCGCGGCCACGGCCCGCAGGTGCCCCTCGTCGAGCGGCCCGGGGTCGACCACGACCGACCCGCCGCCCGGGGCACGCAGCAGCCACGTGTTGGTGCCGTCGAGCGTCATCGGGCCCGGATTGGGCGCGCGGACGAGCGTCACCCAGTCGGGCAACGCGGCGAGCACTTCAGCGGCGGGGGTGGTGACGTGGCTTACCACACACAGATCCTACGGTGAGCCGGTTCACCGGCTGCGTCACCCGACTGGCCAGGGGGTTGGCACGAAAAGTCGGGCGCTGGCGCGCCACGATTTTTCGGACTTATACCCGGACGGGTGACATGTCGCTTTCGGCGGAACTACATCGGTCTTGAGCAGGTGAGACGCGAGGTGTGGCTAGCAAATGGTGATAAGTCCGAAATATCCGGTGAGGAACGAGCCGGATATTTCGCGGCGTGGTCACTGTGTGCTGGAGGCGGCGTGGTCGGTCACGAGCGGCACGTGGCCCGTCCGGCCACGCGTCCGGACGCGGCCCGGGCCGGCCGCGTATCGACGCGGCCGGCCGGACCGGACGAGCTCAGGAGAGCTCGAGAATCGCCTCGACCTCGACCGGCGCGTTCAGCGGCAACGCCGACACGCCGACCGCGCTGCGGGCGTGCTGCCCCGCCTCGCCGAACACCTCGCCGAACAGCTCCGACGCGCCGTTGACGACGCCCGGCTGCCCGGTGAAGCCCGGCGCCGACGCCACGAACCCGACGATCTTCACGACCCGCACGACACTGCCCAGCCCGGCGAGGGCCTCGACGGCCGCCAGCACGTTGACGGCGCAGGTCCGGGCCAGCTCCTTGGCCCGCTCGGGGGCCACCTCGGCGCCGACCAGGCCGGTGGCGGCCAGCGCGCCGCCGACCATCGGCAGCTGGCCCGAGACGTAGACGTGGCTGCCCGTGCGCACCGCGGGAACGTAGGCGGCCACCGGCGGTACCACCGGCGGAATGGTGATCCCGAGCTCGGCCAGGCGGGCGTAGACGTCGCCCACGTCAGCCGGCCTTGGGGCGCTTGAAGTAGGCGACCAGGTTCTCCGGGTTGGGGCCGGGCACGATCGCCACCAGCTCCCAGCCCTCCTCCCCGAAGTTGTCGAGGATCATCTTGGTGTTGTGGACCAGCAGCGGCGCGGTCAGGTACTCCCATTTCTGCATGTGGGGACAGTAACGCCGAGCCTGGGGCCACCGTCGGGCACAGGCTGGTATCGGGACCCCCATAGCTGGCCCGGTGACGCTACTGTGAGGGCCGCCGTCGTGGTTGTCGCGCAAAGGTGGGAAAAATGACGCAGCCGCCCCCGTACCCGGGTCAACCCGAGTATCCGGGTCAACCCGGACAACCCGGGCAGCCGGGCTGGCCGCCACCGCCGCCGGTCCAGGATCCGTTCGCCGTCCCGCCCGCGCCGCAGCCGGAGCAGTACACGGTGCAGCCGCCCGTGCAGCAGCCCGACCCCTACGCGGTGCCGCCGCAGCCGGACCCGTACGGGGGGCCGCCCACCTCGGCACCGCCCACGTCCGCGCAGCCGTACGGGCAGCCGGCGTACCCGCCACCGCCGCCCACCGGCGCGTTCGGCCAGCCCACGGGGCAGTTCCCGCCGCCCACCGGGCAGTTCCCGACCGGACCGATGGGGGCCCCGCCCACCAGCGGCATCCCGGGGATGGCCCCGCCGATGTCCGGGCCGCCGATGTCGGGCCCGCCGTACCCGGGGGCGCCGGGCTACCCCATGTACCCGCAGGCGGCTCCGCCGAAGAAGAGCCGGGGCCTGCTCATCACCCTGATCATCGTGGGTGTCCTGGTCGTGCTCGGCGGCGGTGGCGGCGCCGCGGCCTACTTCGTGTCGAAGAGCAACGAGGGCAAGGGCGCGCCGACGGCGGCCGAGGCGGTCAACAGCTTCCTCACCGCGGTGTACAAGAACAAGAGCGTCGACGAGGCGCTCAAGTACGTGTGCTCCTCGTCTCGCAACAAGGAGAAGGTGACCGCCCGAATCGACGAGATCCGCAAGTACGACGCCGGCCTCGTCAGCCCGACGTACACCTGGCCGGCCCCCAGCGTGGAGAAGCAGGACGGGGATGAGGCCACGCTCACCACCTCGGTGAAGGTGACCACGTCCGACGAGAAGGTCGCCGAGACGAAGTACCGCTACATCGCCACCCACGGCGACGGCTGGTGGGTGTGCGAGATCACTGCGGCCTGACGGTGAGCCCGGACCGGGTAGCGTCGAAGGCGTGACAGCACGCGAGTCTTCGGACGGGCGGGGCGGCTACGGCTGGCCCGCCCGTCTGCACGTGGTCACCGGCAAAGGCGGCACGGGCAAGACGACCGTGGCCGCCGCGCTGGCGCTGGCCCTCGCCCGGGACGGGAAGCGGACCCTGCTGATCGAGGTCGAGGCGCGGCAGGGCATCGCCCAGCTGTTCGACCGCGACCCGCTGCCCTACAAAGAGTTGCGCATCGCCACCGCCCGCGGCGGCGGTGAGATGCGGGCGCTGGCCGTCGACGCCGAAGAGGCGCTGCTGGAGTACCTCGAGATGTTCTACCGCCTGGGCGTCGCCGGCCGGGCCCTGCGCAAGGTCGGCGCGGTCGACTTCGCCACCACCGTCGCCCCCGGCCTGCGCGACGTGCTGCTGACCGGCAAGATCAAGGAGGCCGTCACCCGCACCGTCGACGGCCGCCGGGTCTACGACGCCGTGGTGCTCGACGCCCCGCCGACCGGGCGGGTCGGGCGGTTCCTCAACGTGACGGCGGAGACGGCCCGGCTGGCCAAGGTCGGGCCGATCAAGACCCAGAGCGAGGGCGTGGCGGCCATCCTGCGCTCGCCGATGACCGCCGTGCACGTGGTCACGCTGCTGGAGGAGATGCCGGTCCAGGAGACCGCGGACGCGATCGACGAGCTGACCCGCCTGGGCATCCCGATCGGCACCGTGATCGTCAACGCCACCCGCCCGCCGGTGCTGGCCGGGGTCAAGGTCACCCAGGCCGACCTGCGCCGGGGTCTCGCCGCGGCCGGGCTCCCGGCCGACCGGGAGGCGCTCGGCGGCCTCGTCGGGGAGGCGCGGGCCTACCAGACGAAGGTCGCCGCGGAGTCCTCCCTACGCACGGAGCTGCTGGGGCTCGGGCGCCCGGTGGTCGAGCTGCCGGTGGTGCCCGAGGGTGTGACGGCGGCGACCCTCGAGTCGCTCGGTGATCTGCTCCTCACGACTGCTTGAGAGTGCTCGCAGCGGATACGCTCGCAGAGTGCCTGCCACTGCCGAGACGCCCGGGTCGTCGCCGGACCTGGAGCTGGATGCGATCCTCGCAAACCGCGCGATCCGGATCGTCGTCTGCTGCGGCTCGGGCGGCGTCGGGAAGACCACCACGGCCGCGGCTCTCGCGCTGCGCGCGGCGGAGGAGCACGGCCGGCGTACGGTCGTCCTGACCATCGACCCGGCCCGCCGGCTCGCCCAGGCCCTCGGCCTCACCGAGCTGGACAACACGCCCCGGCAGGTCAAGGGTCTCCAGCCGGACTCGGCCGAGCTGCAGGCGATGATGCTGGACATGAAGCGGACCTTCGACGAGGTCGTGCTCGCGCACACCGACCCGAAGAAGGCCGAGGAGATCTTCGCCAACCCGTTCTACCAGGCCATGAGCTCGACATTCTCCGGCACGCAGGAGTACATGGCGATGGAGAAGCTGGGCCAGCTGCGGGCCCGCGACGAGTGGGACCTGATCGTCGTGGACACCCCGCCGTCGCGCTCGGCCCTGGACTTCCTCGACGCGCCGGCCCGGCTGTCGCGCTTTCTCGACGGCCGGATGCTGCGCCTGCTGCTGGCGCCGGCGCGGGCCGGGGGCCGCAGCGTGTTCAACCTGGTCTCGGCCTCGTTCGGGCTGTTCAGCCGGACCGTGACGAAGATCCTGGGCGCCCAGCTGCTGACCGACCTGTCGGGCTTCGTGGGTGCGCTCGACTCCATGTTCGGCGGCTTCCGCGAGCGCGCCGAGCAGACCTACCGCGTGCTGCAGGCGCCGGAGACGGCGTTCCTGGTCGTCGCCGCGCCCGAGCCCGACGCGGTGCGCGAGGCGGTGTACTTCGCCGGGCGGCTCGCCGCCGACCACATGCCGCTGGCCGGCCTGGTCCTCAACCGGGTGGTGCCGGTCGCGGCGCCGAGCCTGGCCGCGGCCGATGCCCGGGCGGCCGCGGAGCGTCTCGACGGGCTCGGCGGCCACCAGGCGACGGCGGACGTGCTGCGCATCCATGCGGAGCTGGCGGACCAGCACGATCGGCAAGCGGCGGTCTCCGGCCGGTTCCTGCGCGCCCACCCGGGCGTGCCGGTCATCCGTGTCCCCGCCCAGCCCGCCGACGTCCACGACCTCGACGGGCTGCGCGCTATCGGTGCGACCTTCTGAGAGCCGGGCCCCCCGGTCCGGCTCGCAGACGGCAATCTGACACTGGAATATCTGATGATCAGCCGGTCGGGACCAGCTCCTTGGTCGTGTCCTTCTCGTTGCGGTCCATGGCCGCTTCGAACATCTTGCGCCAGCTGGGCACCTGCGGGTGACGGCGCAGCAACGCACGGCGCTCGCGCTCGGTCATGCCGCCCCACACCCCGAACTCGATCCGGTTGTCGAGGGCGTCCGCCAGGCACTCGTACCGCACGGGGCAGCTCCGGCAGATCCGCTTCGCCACGTTCTGCTCGGCGCCCTGAACGAACAGGGCGTCCGGGTCGCCATTGCGACACGCGGCGATGCTGGGCCAGTCGACGACCATGCTCATATTTCCTCTTCCCCCCTTGGACTCCCCCCGGGTCCATCCGCCGTGCTTGCCCCGGCGAAAAGCGCCCAAACCACGTCCCCCCATGGCATTCGGGTGCAGTTCGCCGGATCGCCCGGCGCGACAGCAGGGTCCCCGGCCACGGGAACCCCGAGAGGAGCTTTCCGGAACATCATGCTCTGTAGTCGTCCAGTTACGCAACGTTGTTGCACCAGGTTAACCGGCCATTTGCGATCCACCAAAGGGCCGATCGGGGCTAGTCCTACGCCACTACCGGGTGCGATTTGCCCAAAATGCCGACGGCCCCCGTGCCACGTGCCGCAGAATCGGAAATGGGTCAACCTCACGCTCGGTGTCACGCGTCTAGGACAACGAGACCGCCTCCATCTGGACGCGGCCTCATGACGGCGTCCCGTAGGCTGAGGAAGTGACCTGGATGCGCAAACGCGAGCACGGCCTGCTGCCCAATGCAGCTTCATTGCTGCTTTGTGGCCTCTTGGCGGGCCTTGTGGTTGCTGCGGCGGCGTTCCCGGCGGTTGCGATGTCGGGCCTGGCGGCGAAGGCCGGCTCCGACACGTTCGAGAGCCTTCCGACCGACATCGACGTCCTGCCGTCGCCCCAGATCAGCTACGTCTACGCCTCCGACGGCAAGACGCTGCTCGCGACGATGTACGACGAGAACCGCCGCGACGTGAAGATCGAAGACGTCGCCGAAGTCATGCAGAAGGCGATGGTCGCGGCCGAGGACAACCGCTTCTATCAGCACCGCGGCGTGGACGTGAAGGGCGTGGCCCGCGCGTTCGTCGCCAACCAGAACGCCGGCGGGCAGACGGAGCAGGGCGCCTCGACGCTCACGATGCAGTACGTGCGGCAGGCGATCGCCTACTCGGCCAAGACGCCGCAGGAGGTCGTGGACGCCACCGACAAGACGCCCACCCGCAAGCTGCGCGAGATGAAGTACGCGATCGACCTCGAGAAGAAGCTTTCGAAGAAAGAGATCCTGGAGCGGTACCTCAACATCGCGCCCTTCGGCCACGGCGCCTACGGCGTCTACGCGGCGGCGCACGTCTACTTCGACAAGGACCCCAAGGACCTCACGCTCGCCGAGTCGGCGCTCCTCGCCGGCCTGGTGAAGGCGCCCGGCACCAATGACCCAGCCACGGCCGAGGGCCTGCCGCGGGCGCTGGACCGCCAGAAGTACGTGCTCAACCAGATGGTCGGCATGCTGTACGTCGACCAGGCCACGGCCGACGCCGCCGGCAAGGAGAAGCTCACGATCGTCGGCAAGCGGACCCCGGAGGGCTGCGAGTCGATCCAGCGCCCCGAGCTCGGCGCCGGCTTCTACTGCGACTACCTGCGCCGCTGGTGGAACCAGCAGAAGGTGTTCGGCGAGGACGAGTTCCAGCGGGCGAACCGGCTGCGGGCGGGCGGATACACCGTCATCGCCTCGCTGGACATCGCGACGCAGACGGCGGCGTTCAAGTACGCCAAGGAGCAGCCGTTCGTCTCCAAGGACCAGCAGGTCAGGATGGGCAGCCAGAACGCGATGATGCTCGCGTCGGTGCAGCCCGGCACCGGCCGCGTCCTCGCCCTGGCCACCAACCGCAACTTCAGCAACGACCAGACGCAGAACGGCGCGAACACCAACCCGGACAAGAAGGGGCAGAAGGGCAACTACCCCAACACGACGGTGCCGATCATCACCGGCGACACCGACATCCCGGGATACCAGGCCGGCTCGGCGTTCAAGATGTTCACCGCGGTCGCGGCCCTCGAGTCCGGGCTCCCGCTCGCCACGACGATCAACACCGAGAAGCAGTTCGTCTCGGACTTCATCATCGGCCCCGGCCCGGCGACGTGTAACGGCAACCACTACTGCCCCAAGAACTCCGGTGGGCAGTCCGGCCCGTACAACATGTGGACCGGCTTCGGCAGCTCCATCAACACGTTCTTCGTGCCGCTGGAGCAGCAGGTCGGCGTCGACCACGTGGTCGACGTGGCCAAGCGCCTCGGCATCCAGTTCAACGCCAAGGAAGACGCCCGGCTCGCGGCCGACCCGAAGGGCTGGGGCGCCTTCACCCTCGGCGTGTCGGCGACGACCCCGCTGCAGCTGGCCAACGCCTACGGCACCCTCGCCGCCGACGGCGTCTACTGCGAGCCGTCCCCGATCAACGAGGTCAAGGACAACAGCGGCAAGAAGGTCGAGGGGCTCGACCCGAAGTGCAAGCAGGCCGTCGACCCCGAGGTCGCGCGGGCCGCCGTCGACATGGCCCGCTGCCCGGTCGGTGACCAGTCGGCGACGGGCAAGTGCGCCGGAGCCACCGCGCAGTACGCCCGCGACTTCGTGAAGCGGCCGATCGCCGGCAAGACGGGCACGACCGACTCGGAGAAGAGCGCCACGTTCACCGTCATGACCAAGCAGATGGCGGTGTCCGGCTTCCTGACCGACCCGGACTGGCCCGAGACCAACAAGGACATGAAGCACCCGCCGGTCAACTACGCGGCACTGGGTGTACTGCGAGACGGCTTGGCCGGCCAGCCGGTGGTCCAGTTCACGGCGCCGACCAAGGACCGGGCGCAGGGCAAGCTCGTCGACATCCCGTCGGTGAAGTGCCTCTCCGTCGACCAGGCCCGGGCCAAGGTCAAGCAGGCCGGCTTCTCGGTCTCGGTGGCGTCCGGGCAGGTCGCCTCCCAGTGCCCGCCGGGGACCGTCGACCGGACCAGCCCGGCCGGCTCGACCACCAAGGGCGGCGCGGTCCAGCTGGTCGTCAGCAAGGGCCCGGGCGCTCCGGCCCCGCCGTACGTCGGCGGTGACGGCGACAACGGCAACGGCGGCCGCGGGCACAACGACGTCTTCCCGAACGGGGACGTGCCCGACAACAACGGCAACGGCGGCTGCCCGATCCCCTGGGTCTGCTGACCGCCTGATCGAACGACAACAGCGGGCGTCCTCCGACCGGGGGACGCCCGCTGTTCTGCGCGGTGGGCACGGTTACGAGAGGAGCTGGGCCTTCACGATCGCGGCGACCCGGCCGCCCTCGGCGCGACCGGCGACGGCGGCCTGCGCGGCCTTCATCGCGGGGCCCATGCTGCCCGGGCCGCTGAACCCGCCGGCGGCGAGCGCCTCGCGCACGATGCCGGTGAGCTCCTCCTCCGAGAGCTGCTTGGGCAGGTAGCCGGCGATGACCTCCTCCTCGGCCCGCTCCTTCGCCGCCTGGGCCTCGCGGCCCGCGCCGGCGAACGCGTCGGCGGCCTCGCGCCGCTTCTTGGCCTCCTTGGTGAGCACCGACAGGATCTCGTCGTCGGAGAGCTCACGGGCGGACTTCCCGGCGACCTCGGCGTTGCGCACCGCGGCGATCGCCATCCGCAGGGTCGACGTCACCAGCTCGTCGCGAGCCTTCATGGCGTCGTGCAGATCGGACTCCAGGCGTTCCTTCAGCATGGGAAAAGTCTATCCAGCCGATCGGTGCTCATATTGCGTTGAAAAGCCGCCGGTACGCTGATCTGATGCGCTCGAAGACTGTTCTGCGACTCGCGGCCGGCACGGTAGCCGCCGGCGCCGCCACCTTTGCCTACGCCTCGCTCGTCGAGCGCAACATGTTCACCCTGCGCCGCTTCGACGTGCCGGTCCTCGCGCCCGACGCCGAGCCGCTGCGGGTGCTGCACATCAGCGACCTGCACATGATGCCCGACCAGCACCGCAAGCAGCGCTGGGTGGCCGAGCTGGCCGGCACCGACCCGGACCTGGTCATCGTCACCGGCGACAACATGGCCCACGTCGACGCCGTCCCGGGCGTCGTGCGCGCGCTCACCCCGCTGCTGGACCGGCCCGGCGCGTTCGTCTTCGGCTCCAACGACTACCGCGGCCCCGTGCTGAAGAACCCGCTGAGCTACTTCAACAAGCGCAAGCCCTACGTCCAGGGCGCCGCCCTCCCGGCCGAGGAGCTGCGCGACCTGCTGGCGGGCTCGGGCTGGGCCGACCTCAACAACGCCCGCACGACCATCAAGGCCGGCGGCCGCACGGTCGAGCTCCTCGGTGTCGACGACCCGCACGTCAACCGCGACGACTACGACGCCGTGGCTGGCCCGGCCGCCCCGGACGCCGACGTCCGCATCGCCCTGACCCACTCGCCCGAGCCCCGCCTCCTGGACCGCATGGCCGACGACGGCTTCGACCTGCTCCTGGCCGGGCACACCCACGGCGGCCAGGTCGCGGTCCCGTTCTACGGCGCCCTGGTCACCAACTGCGGCCTCGACCGGCGCATGGCCAAGGGCCTGCACCGCTGGCCCTACTCGCAGGCATACCTGCATGTCTCGGCCGGCCTCGGCACCCACCCGACCGCCCCGGTCCGCTTCGCCTGCCCGCCGGAGGCGTCGATCCTGACCCTGATCTCGCGATGACCGCCCAGGCCGCTCCGGCGCCGCGCAAGTGGCCGCGCCGCGCCGCCTATGCGGGCCTGGCCGGAGCCGCCGGTCTCGCCGTGCTGCTGCCGACCGGCACGGCCGGCGCCGGCTGGCTGCTCGCCGGCCAGGTGCTGGACGTCCGAGGCCCGCGGGTGTACCCGGTGCGCGTCCGCGCCCGCGCCGGTAACCGGATCACTTTGACCCGCACACCCGACACGACCCGCGACATCCCGCTCAGCTTCGTCTGGGCCACGGGCCACGCCCGCCTCGGCACAGTCCTCTCGGTGGACCGGGCAACCGTGACCCGCGAGGTGGCCGAGGTGACACGGGGCGCGCTGGTGACGGGCTTGAGGGGGTACACCTCGGGATATGTCTTCGAAGGCGACCCCTTGAGCGCAAGGGGCCTCCCGTTCGAGGAGGTGCAGGTCCAGGGCGAGCTCGGCGCGCTCCCCGCGTGGCTCGTCCCCGGCACGACCCCTCCGGACGACACCTGGATCATCGCCGTCCACGGCCGCGGCGCCCCGCGCGGCGAGGCCCTGCGCGCCCTGCCCACCCTGGCCGCCTCGGGCCACCGCACCCTCGTCGTCTCGTACCGCAACGACCAGGACGCCCCGCCCTCCGCCGACCACCGCTTCCACCTCGGCCACACCGAGTGGCGCGACGTGCAGTCGGCAATCGACTACGCCAGGACCAACGGCGCCCGCGACGTCATCCTGATGGGCTGGTCGATGGGCGGCGCCGCGATCCTCAACCTGCTCCGCGAGTGGGACCACGAGGGCTTCCTGCGCGCCCTGATCCTGGACTGCCCGGTGGTGGACTGGAACGCCACCCTGCACATGAACGCCCGCCAGCTCAACGTCCCGCCGATCTGGACCTGGACGGCCCTGAAGCTCATCCAGCACCGCCTGGGCGTCCACACCACCGACCTGGACTACCGCTCGCTGGCCGAGCGCATCGACGTCCCGACCCTGCTGTACGTCGACCACGACGACCGCACCGTAGCCCCCGCCCCGACCGTGGAGTTCGCCCACGCCGCCGCCGCACACGTGCAGCTCGTAGAAACCCGTGAGGCCGGTCACTGCCGCAGCTGGAACCTGGACCCCGACGCGTACGAGCGCCGGCTGGGCGACTTCCTGAAATCCGTGTAGCCCCAGCTCAACCCCGCTCACCCCGACACGGGGGATACCGAGTTGGAGGTGGGACGGGCGTGGGCTACGATTACTCGGCACGCTCGGGGTATAGCGCAGCTTGGTAGCGCGCTTCGTTCGGGACGAAGAGGCCGTCGGTTCAAATCCGGCTACCCCGACTTCGTGAAGTACCAGCTCAGGGCTGGTTTCCTGGAGACAGGGAACCAGCCCTGACTCGTTTGTTGATCTCCTCGGGGAGAATCTCGGGAGAAAATCTTGGTCACAGCATCCCGTCCAAGATCTTTACGGGCGATGCGGGCCGGATCTTCCGCCGCTCGCCGAACGCCGCTTCCCAGAGGTCCGTCAGACCGTCCGTGAGCCTCTGCCGCATCTCCGGCGTGGTGTGGGAGTACCGCGCCTGGACCGAGCCGTCCGAATGGCCGAGTTGCTCATCCATGAGCACCGGCGGGGTTGCCAACAGGATCATCATCGTCTTGTACGTGTGCCGCAGCCCGTGCGGCGTGAGGCCGGGCGCCACAGGCAGCCAGCACGCGTCAGCCCGACCCGCGGCGTTGCGACCCCGCACCGGAATGCCCGGCCACGGCTCACCAAGGAACGGAACCGGGCGGGGGTGCTTGCCGGATACCGGCCCGTCGCAGCCGGCTGAAACAGCCAGGACGCGAAGCCGCTCCGACGCCAGTGCGCAGCCAGGTCTCCGGTTTGGGCGCTTCGGACATAGCCGAGATCAGCGATTGCCTTTGACCACTGTCTCCCTGGTCGCTGGCTGTACTAGATCAAGGCGCCTCGGGCGCAGCCCGCGCTCGGTCAGCCAGCTCGGCGAGCAAGCGGCGCCCGCGCTACGCGCTGGCGCCGGAAGCCCGCCGGCCGGAAGCCCACGCACGGACCGTCTACGACAGCGCCTGATAGGAAGCCCAGTCAGCTCACGGGCGACGAGGGTTCAGCATCCTTTGACTCCGGTCCGCCGAGCGCACGACCGCAGCTCCCGTCAGACACCGGTCGCTGCGCTCCCTGCCGCCCTCGCGTCTGGTTGCGCTTTTGCCTCCGGCGGGGCCTCCAGCCGGGGGCCTCGGGGTTCCGGAGGGGCTGGAGCAGCTGCGCGTGAGCGTAGGGGTCAGTTTGGTGTCTGGACACGCTCAGCCAGCCACCCGTGCAGGAGCGCCACCTGGTCACGGCTCGCCGACCGCAGGACGGCAACGAGCCCGAAGAACAGCAGCGTCGCCACCAACGCACATCCAGCGACCAATGCCGGCAGTCCAGCGGCATCAACGTGGCCAGCGATCGCCTGATAGCCCGCAATCGCCGCACCACCGACAAGCGCAAGCACGAAGGCGCCCAGCCAGATCGCCCCAAACACTTGGGCCGTCAAGGGCCAGTCGATGTCGTAGTACACCACGCAGCCGGTGGGTGTGGCCCGCAGCCAGCCCTGAAGAGCGGTCGGTGACCAGATTCCAAGGCCCGCGTGCATCGCCACCAACTCGATCTTGTCTTGGCGGACGTTGCCTCGGACTACTCCAGCCGGGCCGAGGCTCGCACCGAACGTTCCGCGGTGGCCTTGCAGGGCATCGTCCAGCCGCGCACGTACGACGTCGACAGGCAGAGACGACGAAACCGTGAAACGCCGCCCCTGCAACAAGCCCATATGGATCGAGGACCGATCAGGAAGCAGCGCGACGGGCGGCCAAGACATCGGTGTCGAGGCGGATCGCGAATGGGGCGTCAGACTGCAAGGTCTCGCCAGCGCGGGCTACCGCATGCTCGACGTAGTGCTCGCCGTCCAGGCGCAGTAGCCGCAGCGTCACCGCGGCCGGGTCCTCGGGCTCGATCAGCATGTACCAGCCGATTCGATCGGCGGCATACAGCTGCATCTTCACAAGCCGGTCCGTCGCCGCGTTGCTGGGCGACACGATCTCGCCGACCAGGGCCACATCCACCGCATCGATCGTCGACCCGTCCTCGACATCCGACACCACGAGATCCGGGATGACGATCCGGCCTGTACGAAGGCGAACGTTGACCGCCTCGAGGACCAGCAGCCCGGCATCCCCGGCGCCGGCGTCCAGAGCGTTCGCGATACGGCGGGACAGGATCTGGTGCCGAACCCCCGGCGCCGGACTCACCAGCAGGCTCCCATCGATCAACTCGACCCGGTTCGGCGTCTCCCCGAGCGCGAAATACTCGTCCTCGGTCCACGGCTCCGGATGCTCCAGCACGTCCACGCTCATCGGCGACTCACCCCCACCCGAACAGCGTCCCACGAGCGCCCCTCACCAGGCGACAACCGGCCACCCGCTTGGGAGAATTCTGGGAGACGATCTTGCGAAAACGACACACAAAGCCTGATCCGCACCCACACGGACCGATACCCTGACCTGCGCTTTCGCAAGATCTCCCAGTACAGCAGGCCTCTTTGACCTACTTCGGGACGAAGAGGCCGTCGGTTCAAATCCGGCTACCCCGACTTCGTGAAGTACCAGCTCAGGGCTGGTTCTCTGACTCAGAGGACCAGCCCTGGCTCGTCTCTTGATCTCCGTTCGGAGCAATTTCGGAGACGATATTGTCCGGCAGCATCTCGTCGAGAATGCCCATCGGTGATCTGGGGCTCATCGCTGCTCTTGCCGTGAGTGCCGCCGTCAAGGCGCCTGCGGTGCAGCCCACGCACGGACCCTGCGGTGGGAGCGCCTGATAGAAAGCCCGGCCAGCTCGGGGCCCACGATGGTTCCGCAGCCTTTGACTCCGGTTCGTCGGGCGCAGGTCTCGCCGCGCACTCGCCGTCCAGGCAAGGCCAAAGGGCCGACGGGCATACGGCGGGGCGTGGCCGGCCTCACCCTGCTCGTCAAGGGCTGGACCGCTCCTGCTCGAACTCGGCTTTACGGCGTGCCAGGTAGGCCGACCAGTCGGCGCGGGCAGCGATGACGTCCTCGATCGACAACTTGATCACCGCACAGTGCCCGATCGAGCAGGCCCGGGGCATGGAGGCGTCGATCAACGAGATGCCCTGGATCTCGTCGCCGTCAACGGACGTGCACAGCACCGGGTGGAACGAGCAGTCCTCATAGACGTCGCCCGGCCGGATCTCGCCGGGCTGGTCCTTCGTCACGATGTGGATTGTGGCCGATCAAGACCTGGTGCGGCGTACAGCCAACGCGTCCGTGTCGAGATCACGAGGGGCGGCGCGGATTCGTCCGGGTGGCTGGGCATCGCCGAGACGGTGCCGGTCGACGTGCAGGTAGCGCAGGACCGAGCGCCGTACCGCCTCGACTAGGTGACCGGAAAGGAGTCCTCGAAGTCCAGGCGGCCCGGGGCGGTGGCTGTGTCGATCATGAAGGCGGGTATGTCGTCGCGGGTGGTGACGGTCAGCTGCATGGTCAGCACCCAGTCGCCGGTGTCGAGGCCGAGGAGGTGCTGCTCCTCCGTGGATGCGGGCCGGGTCGAGACGCGCTCGGTCGCGTGACTGTACTGCAGGCCCTTGCGGACGTGCAGGTGCTCCTTCAAGCCCCGTGGCAGCGGGTCGCCCAGGACGATGCCCGTCCCGGCGGCCAGCGCTGCGGGGACGTAGTACGTGCGCAGCTCGACCGGGCCGGCACCGGCGCCGCTCACCAGATGCCGGCGCATCACGACAGGCGTGCCCTGTGCGAGGCCGAGTGCGGCGGCGGCCGTCGCCGGGGCCGGGACCTCGGCGGCGTCGAGCACGCGGACCGAGCCCTCCGCGTCGGCGGCCAGCAGTGTGGCGGCATGGGTCGGCACCGCGCGGGGTGGGGCGGGCTTGCCGCGGACGAAGCGGCCCTTGCCCTGGTGGGACTCTATCCAGCCGGCGTGGCGGAGGATTTCCAGTGCGCGTACCACCACCGGGCGGGAGGCGCCGAACTCGGACATCAGGACGGTTTCGCTCGGCAGCATCAAGCCCGGGCCGTATGTGCCGTCCTCGATCCGGGCCTGCAACGCGGTCACGATCTGGATGTACTTGGGCGGCCTGACATCGAGCTGCACCGAGCCCACCGTTCCTGGAGCCGACGACATGGCATTGCCGGAAACCTATCGGCATCGGCCGGTCGCCGGAACGGGGGTGCGCGGGTCAGGCGTTCTGGCCGGCCACCGTCCAGCGGGTTTCGAACTGCATGCGTTGGCAGCGGTCGTCCGTGTCCGGGTTCAGGGTCACGGCCGAGCGCAGGACGATCGTCACCTCGGCCAGGGACGGGATCCGGTACGCCGCCGGATGCTCGTCGATCGCGAAGACGGGCGTGGTGGCCACGGTGAGGCGGTCGGTGCAGTAGGCGCGGGTCGCGTCGTCGTCCGGGGTGGTGCCGGCCTTGACGACTTTGGCGGCGGTGGCGGCGGGGGTGATGGAGGTGATGGTCATGGCCACGCGGTTCGGGTTGGCGACGCGCATGGTGATGTCGGCGCTGTGGCCGGGGAAGAGGCCGTCCTCGCTGTCGAAGACGGAGTGGACGCTGCCCTCGATGACCACCAGCGGCTTCAGGCCACCGGCGCGGCCGTCGGGGACCCTGGCCTGCGTGGACTTGAACAGGCCGTCGAAGGCCCAGCCCGACGCGCCGATCGTGGCGGCCAGGCCGGCGGCGGTCAGGAGGGTGCGCAGCTCGGCGAGTGTCATGCGGCCGGGGACCCGGTGACGGCGGGGGCGGCGGTGGCCACGGGGGCGGCGACGGTGGACTCGACCACCGGTTCGGCCGCCGGGACCTCGGTGGCCTTCGGGGCGGCTGGCTCGGTGGTCGGCGGGGGAGCGGGAGCGGCGGTGGTCGCAGCGGGGGCGGCGGTGGTCGGAGCCGGAATCGGGGCGCCCGCCTGGGCCGGGGGCTTGCCGATGCCGATGATGGTGCCGTTCTTGGCCCTCGTCGGGTTCCGTACCACGGGGGCCGAGACGGGGGACGGGGTGCCGGCCGAGCCGCCGGAGCCGCCCGGGTTGCGCGTCACGGCGGGAGCGGCGGCCGCGGTGGACTCCTCGACGGCGGCCACCGGTGACGGGGAGGCCGGCTGGGCGAACTGGGCGGCCTGGCCCAGGACCAGGACGTCAGTGGCGGCGGTCCAGCCCGAGCGGGCACCGGCGGGGGCGGCGGCCCAGGCGAGGGCGGCCAGCGTGGCGGTGACGGCGATGACGATGTGGCGGGGTTGCTTGGGGACGCGCACGGGCTGGCCTTCCGGTACAGCAAAAATATCGACAACCGGAAGTTTGCGCAGGTCAGGGCGATTGCACTACTGGTTGACCGGTCGGCCGGGGGCCGTCGAGCGGTGTAACTCTTTCGTGTTTGCGCAGGTCAGCGCCGATGTAGGAGCCCGCGGGGAGTGACGGCCGTCGGGCGGATGTCACTCCCCGGTGGGTGTCGTCAGTACGACTTCTCCTGGCCCAGGAGGTGCTGGGAGACGAAGTTCAGGATCATCTCGCGCGAGACGGGCGCGATCCGGCCGGCTCGGACGGCGCCGAGCAGTGTCGACACGCCGTATTCGGTGGTCATGCCGTTGCCGCCCAGGGACTGGATCGCCGTGTCGACGGCCAGGGCGGCGGCCTCGGCGGCGGCGTACTTCGCCATGTTCGCGGCCACGCCCGCCTCCAGGTCGCGGCCGGCGTCGTAGAGCGTCGCCGCCTTGGCGACCATCAGGCGGGCCAGCTCGACCTGGATGTGGGCGTGCGCCAAGGGGTGCGCGACGCCCTGGTGGCTGCCGATCGGGCGGCCCCACACCGCGCGGGTCGCCGTGTAGGTGGAGGCGCGCTCCAGGGCGTAGCGGGCGGTGCCGCAGGCCATGGCGGCCACGGTGATGCGCTCCGGGTTCAGGCCGGAGAAGAGCGCCGCGAGACCGGCCTCCGGGTCCTCGCCGATGAGGGCCTCGGCGGGGACGCGCACGTCATCGAGGTACAGCTGGAACTGGTTCTCCGGACTGACGATCTCCATGTCGATCTTCGTCGCGGTCAGCCCCGGTGCGTTGGCCGGCACGACGAAGATGGCCGGCTTGAGCTTGCCGGTGCGCTCGTCCTCCAGGCGGGCGACGACCATGATCTTGTCGGACTCGTCGACGCCCGAGATGTACACCTTCCGGCCCGTCAGCGAATAGCCGCCGTCGAACGGTTTGGCGACTGTCGTCAGCCGGTGGAAGTTGGAGCCCGCGTCCGGCTCGGTGATGGCGAAGCAGACCTTCAGCGTGCCGCCCGCGAAGCCGGGCAGGAGCGACTGGCGCTGCGCCTCGGTGCCGTGCCTGGCCACGATCGTGGCGGCGATGGCGGGGGAGACGACGAGCAGCAGCAGGGGGCAGCCGGCCGCGGCCAGCTCCTCGCAGACGATCGCGAGCTCGGTGATGCCGCCACCGCCGCCGTCGTACTGCTCGGGCACGCTGACGCCCAGGTAGCCGAGCTTCGCCGCCTCCTGCCACAGCTCGTCGGAGTGCTCACCGGCCTTGGCCTTGCGCACGAAGTACTCGTGGCCGAAGCGCTTGCCGAGCTTGGCCACCGCGTCACGGAGATCCTGCTGCTGAGGGGTGGGGTCAAAATCCACGCGAAACTCCAAACGACTACGAGGGGGAGAGCACCGCCAGGAGTGCACCGGACTCGACCTGCGAGCCGGCCGCGACCCGCAGGTCGCTGATGACGCCGTCGGTGGGGGCGTGGACGGGGTGCTCGAGCTTCATCGCCTCCACCGTGAGCAGCAGTTCGCCGGCCGCGACCCGCTGCCCGGGGACCACCAGCACCCGGCCGACCGCACCCGGCAGCGGCGCGACCAGGGAGCCTTCGGGCTGGTCGGCGGACGGCAGCGGATACCGCGGCAGCTCCGTCAGCGTCACCGAGCCCTCGGGACTGTCTACAAAGGACATGCCGTCGACCTCGTGCACCGCGAACTGCAGCCGCACGCCGCCGACGTCGAGCACGACCCGCTCGCCGGTGGCGCTGAGGATCGCCGCCGGCGGGTGGTCGGGTGCACCGGCCGGGTCGAGCGCGGCGCCGGGCAGGCCGATGTCCTCGGGGTCGATGCGGCGCACGGCCCACGCGGCCAGGTCGTTGGCCCGGTCGATGCGGTAGCCGACCTCGATGGTGCCGGTCGGGCCCTCGTACACCACCGTCTGCAGCGCGCTCGGAACGTTGCGCCAGCCCGACGGCAGGCCGGGCAGCAGCGCCGTCTTGGCCCGGCGGGCGGCGCCGGCGAGGGCCGCGGCCAGACAGGACAACCGCACCGCGTCCACAGAGGACAGCAGCGGCGCGAAGACCTCGGGGTGACGATCCAGAAAGCCTGTGTCGGTACCCCCGGCAAGAAACGCCGAATGCCGGAGCACCCGCACGAGCAGGTCCCGGTTCGTCGTCACACCGTGGATCCGGGCGCGCGCGAGCGCACCGCCGAGCATCCGGGCCGCCTCGGCCCGCGTCGGCGCCCACGCGATCAGCTTGGCCAGCATCGGGTCGTAGTGCACACCGATGACGGAGCCGTCGGCCACGCCGGAGTCGAGGCGAAGACCGGGGGCGGACAGCGGGCCGAAGGCGTGGGTGACGCCGGGGACGTCGAAGCGGTGCAGCGTGCCGGTCGACGGCATCCAGGCGTAGGCCGGGTCCTCGGCGTAGAGCCGGACCTCGATCGCGTGCCCGCGCAGCGGCGGCGGCCCGTTGAACGGCAGCGGGCTGCCCTCGGCCACGACCAGCTGCATGCGGACCATGTCGACGCCGATGACGCACTCGGTCACCGGGTGCTCGACCTGCAGGCGGGTGTTCATCTCCAGGAAGAAGAACTCGCCGGTCGGGGCGAGCAGGAACTCCACGGTGCCGGCGCCGACGTAGGACACCGCGCGGGCGGCCGTGATCGCCGCCTGGCAGAGCTTCTCGCGCAGGACCGGGTCGACGGCCGGGGACGGCGTCTCCTCGACGATCTTCTGGTGCCGCCGCTGGATCGAGCACTCGCGCTCGCCGAGCGGCACCACGTTGCCGTGCGCGTCGGCCATGATCTGGACCTCGATGTGCCGGGCCCGCTCGACGTAGCGCTCGCAGAACACGGTCCCGTCGCCGAACGCCGCCGCCGCCTCGCGCCGGGCCGCGGCCACCGCCTCGGCCAGGGACTCGCGGTCGCGCACGATCCGCATGCCCCGCCCGCCGCCGCCCGCGGACGCCTTGACAAGCACCGGGAAGGTGTCGACGTCGTCCGGCTCGACGGCCGTCGGCAGCATCGGCACGCCGGCCTCGGCCAGCAGCGCCTTCGCCTCCAGCTTCGAGCCCATCATCGCGATGGCCTTCGGCGACGGCCCGACCCAGGTCAGCCCGGCGTCGATGACCGCCCGCGCGAACTCGGCGTTCTCCGACAGGAAGCCATATCCCGGGTGTACCGCATCCGCCCCACACTTCCGCGCGGCGGATATGAGCAGATCGCCCCGCAGGTAGGTGGCGGACGGCGAGTTGCCCGGCAGGTGCACGGCATAATCGGCCTCGGCGACGTGCGGGGAGTCGGCATCGGCGTCGGAGTAGACGGCGACCGTCTCGACCCCCATCGCCCGGCAGGTGGCGAACACCCGGCGGGCGATCTCGCCGCGGTTGGCTACCAGCAGCCTTCTGATCACTGCAGTTCCCCCTAGTGCCGGAATACGCCGAATTGGGCGTGCTCGCCGGTGCCGACAAGCGCCAGGCACATGCCCAGCACCGTGCGGGTGTCGCGTGGGTCGATCAC
This sequence comes from Dactylosporangium vinaceum, assembly GCF_019904175.1. Classification (GTDB taxonomy): domain Bacteria; phylum Actinomycetota; class Actinomycetes; order Mycobacteriales; family Micromonosporaceae; genus Dactylosporangium; species Dactylosporangium vinaceum. Next base: position 642,119 of record NZ_CP061913.1, read on the forward strand.
GCCGTCGTCGTACAGCCGGCCGGAGAGGAACAGCGCCGCCGACTCCTGCTCGACCTTGTGCTCCACCATGAACCGCATGGTGCGGTCCTGCTCCTCGTCGTAGGCGTGGCCCTTGGCCTCGGCCGCCTGGCGGGCCACGATCGACAGCACCCCGGCCAGCTGCTGCGGCCCCATGACCGCCGACTTGGCGTTGGGCCAGGTGAACAGGAACCGCGGCTCGAACGCGCGGCCACACATGCCGTAGTTGCCGGCCCCGTAGGACGCGCCGATGTTGACGGTCAGGTGCGGCACCCGCGAGTTGGCCACCGCGTTGATCATCAGGGCGCCGTGCTTGATGATCCCGCCCTGCTCGTACTCGCTGCCGACCATGTACCCGGTGGTGTTCTGCAGGAAGATCAGCGGTGTGCCGCTCGCGTTGGCCAGCTGGATGAACTGGGCCGCCTTCTGCGCCTCGGCGGAGAACAGCACGCCCCGCACGTTGGCCAGCACGCCGACGCGGTGCCCGTGGATCGCGCCCCAGCCGGTGCACAGCGCCGCGCCGTAGGCGGGCTTGAACTCGTCGAACTCGCTGCCGTCGAGGACCCGGGCCAGGATCTCCCGCGGGTCGAACGGCACCCGCAGGTCGGCCGACGGAATGCCGAGCAGGTCGTCGGCGTCGAACTTGGGCTCGGCGCCGTAGGCCCGGGTGAGCAGGTGCCCGAAGTTGCGGACGCAGGACCGGGCCAGGCGCAGGCCGTCGCGCTCGTCCTCGGCGATGAAGTCGGCCAGGCCCGAGCGGGTGGCGTGCATGGCGGCGCCGCCGAGCGTCTCGTCGTCGACCGTCTCGCCGGTGGCCATCTTCACCAGCGGCGGCCCGGCCAGGAACACCTTGGCCCGGTCGCGCACGAAGATCGTGTAGTCGGACATGCCGGGGACGTACGCGCCGCCGGCCGTCGCGTTGCCGAACACCACCGCCACGGTCGGGATCGCCGCCGCCGAGAGCCGGGTCAGGTCGCGGAACGCCGCACCGCCCGGGATGAAGATCTCGGCCTGCTGCGGCAGGTCGGCGCCGCCGGACTCGACCAGGTTGATGAGCGGCAGCCGGTTCTCCCGGGCGATCTGGGACGCCCGCTGGGTCTTCTTCAGCGAGAACGGGTTGACCGCGCCGCCGCGCACCGTCGGGTCGTTGGCGACGATCACGCAGGGGACGCCCTCGACGATCCCGATGCCGGTGACCACGCTGGCCCCGACCGGGTAGTCGGTGCCCCAGGCCGCGACCGGGCAGAGCTCCAGGAACGGCGAGTCGCGGTCGACGAGCAGCTCGATGCGCTCGCGCGGCAGCAGCTTGCCCCGCGCGTGGTGGCGGGCGATGTACTTGTCGCCCCCGCCGCCGCGGGCCTGCCGCAGCGCCGACTCGAGGTCGGTGAGCCGCTCCAGCATGGCCGCCCGGTTTTCCGCGTAGACCGCACCCCGCGGGTCGAGGGTGCTCGTCAGTATCGGCATGGCCTCAGACCCCCAGCTGCTTCGCGATGATCTCGTTCATGATCTCCGTGGTCCCGCCGCCGATACCCATGATCCGGGCGTCGCGGTAGTGTCGCTCGACCTCGGCGTCGCGGACGTACCCCAGGCCGCCGTGCAACTGCACGGCCTGGTCGACGACGTGGTCGCAGGTCGCGACCGCGGTGTTCTTCGCCATCGCCACCTCCGTAACGAGCCGCTCGCCGCTTGCGACACGGACGGCGACGTGGCGGACGTACGTCTTCGCCACCTCCACCTGCCGCGCCATCTCCGCGAGCCGGTGCCGGACGAGCTGCCGGCTCGCCAGGGGCCGCCCGAACGTGTGCCTGTCGCGCACCCAGGCCAGGGTGAGGGCGAGGCAGCGCTCGGCGATGGCGTACGCCTGCACCGCCAGCGACAGCCGCTCGCTCGCGAAGTGGGTCATGAGCTCGGCGAACCCGCCCACGACGTGGCCGCGCGGCACCCGGACGTCGACGAAGGCCAGCTCCGCCGTATCGGAGCAGTGCCACCCCATCTTGTCCAGCCTGCGGGTGACCCGGAAGCCGCCGTCGGCCACGAGCAGCCGGAAGCCGTCGCGGGTCTGCACGGCGGTGGTCGCGAAGTCGGCCCGGGCCCCGCTGGTGATGAACGTCTTCGTGCCGTTGACGACGTAGTCGTCGCCGTCCTCGACCGCCTTCGTGCGGACGCCGGCCACGTCGGAGCCGCCGTCCGGCTCGGTGATCGCCAGGCAGCCGATCCGCTCACCGGCGAGCGTCGGGCGCACGAACCGCTCGATGAGCTCACCGCGCCCGGTCGCCACGATGTGCGGCAGCGCGATCCCGTGCGTGAACAGCGCGGCCACCAGCCCCGACGACCCGCCGGCGAGGATCAGCTCCTCGGTCACCACTATCGAGTCGAGCAGGTCGCCGCCGGACCCGCCGATCTCCTCGGGGAACCCGATCCCGAGCAGCCCGATGCCGGCGGCCCGCCGATGCAGGGCCCGGGGCACCTCGCCGGCCCGCTCCCAGTCGTCGAGGTGGGGGAGCACCTCCCGGCCGACGAAGGCCCGGGTGAGCTCCCGCAGCCGCCGCCGCTCCTCGGTCGCGAACGGATCGCTCATGCCGGCACCTCCGCAGGCTCCGGCGCCGGCCTGAGCGTCGCCCTGTGACATTGATGAGCGGCCACTCCGCTTCGCTCCGTACCGCTCATGCCGGCACCTCCGCAGGCTCCGGTGCCGGCCTGAGCGTCGCCCTGTGACATTGATGAGCGGCCACTCCGCTTCGCTCCGTACCGCTCATGCCGGCACCTCCGCAGGCTCCGGTGCCGGCCTGAGCGTCGCCCTGTGACATTGATGAGCGGCCACTCCGCTTCGCTCCGTACCGCTCATGCCGGCACCTCCGCAGGCTCCGGTGCCGGCCTGGACGTCGCCCTGTGACATTGATGAGCGGCCACTCCGCTTCGCTCCGTACCGCTCATGCCGGCACCTCCGCAGGCTCCGGCGCCGGCCTGAACGTCGCCCTGTGACATTGATGAGCGGCCACTCCGCTTCGCTCCGTACCGCTCATGCCGGCAGGTCCACGATCCGCGAGCGCAGCCACTCGCCGAGCGCCTTGCCCTGGGGGTCGAACCGCGTCCCGGCCGCCACGCCGTCGCCGAGGATCCCGCGGACGACGAAGTTCACGGCTCGCAGGTTGGGCAGCTCGTACCGCTCGACGGCCAGGCCGACGGTCTCGGGCAGGAGCTCCTGGAGCTTGGTCACGGTCAGCTGATCCCGGAGCCACGCGTAGCCCCGGTCGTCGCGGGCCCAGACCCCGATGTTCGCGTCCCCGCCCTTGTCGCCCGAGCGGGCGCCGAACCGCTCACCGAGGGGCGCCTGCCTGGTCTCGAAAAATCCAGACGCTTCGCGATCCGGATTTTTCGTACTTATCACCATATTGGCGGTCACGACGGGGGCCGGGATCTTGGCGCGGGTGCCGTCGGGGAGCACGGCGACGTGGTCGACCTCGGACTGGGGGAGGTACGCGGCGGTGAAGACGCCGAACGGGGTGGCGTCGCCGGGTGGGGCGGTAAGGGCCAGGCCCGGGTACGAAGCAAGCGCCAGCTCGACCGCGGCCTGGGAGAAGGGGCGGCCGGCCCGCTTGGCGTCCGGGTCCTTGATCGAGACCGTGAGCAGGGCGCTGGCCGCCGCCTCCGTCGACGCGTCGGGGTGGTCGGTGCGGGCCAGGGTGAACTCGAGGCCGTCGGCTCCCAGGGAGTCGGTGAGCTGGGCGCGTACCAGGGCGGCCTTTTCGGGAATCTGCAGCCCGCACAGCACGAACGTCATGGCGTTGCGGAAGCCGCCGAGCGTGTTGACGCCGACCTTGAGCTCCGGCGGGGGCGGGGTGCCGCGGACGCCCTCGATCCGGACCCGGTCCGGGCCGTCGGCGGCCAGGCGGATGGTGCCGAAGTCGGCGACCACGTCGGGGCCGATGTAGGCGGGGGCGCCGATCTCGTAGAGCAGCTGGGCGGTGACCGTCCCCACCGTGACCGCGCCGCCGGTGCCCGGGTGCTTCGTGATCACCGAGGAGCCGTCGGCGTGCAGCTCGGCCAGCGGGAAGCCGGGGCGGCGGGCGCCGTCGGGGAGCTCGGTGAAGAACGCGAAGTTGCCGCCGGTGGCCTGGGTGCCGCACTCCAGGACGTGGCCGGCGACGGTGGCGCCGGCGAGCGCGTCGAGGTCGGCCCGAGCCCAGCCGAAGTGCGCGATGCCGGGGCCGACGACCAGGGAGGCGTCGGTGACCCGGCCGGTGACGACCACGTCCGCGCCCGCCGCGAGGCACTCGGCTATGCCGAACGCGCCAAGGTAGGCGTTGGCGGTGAGGCCGTCGATCTGCGCGGTCACGTCGTCGCCCTCCACGTGGGCGACGGCGACGTCCAGGCCCAGCCGGTCCGCGAGAGCGCGGACGGCCGCGGCGAGGCCCGCGGGGTTGAGGCCGCCGGCGTTTGTCACGAGGCGGACGTTGCGAGACTTGGCGGTGCCGAGGAACCCTTCCAATTGGCGCAGGAACGTCTTCGCGTAGCCGGTGGCGGGGTCCTTCAGCCGGTCGCGGCCGAGGATGAGCATCGTCAGCTCGGCGAGGTAGTCGCCGGTCAGCACGTCGAGCTCGCCGCCGTCGAGCATCTCGCGCCAGGCGCTCGCCCGGTCGCCGTAGAAGCCGGAGGCGTTGCCGATCCGCAGCGTCACCGGGCCGCCGCCTTCGGCTCGCGCTTAGGCCCGGGCGGGCCGGCGAACGCCTGGGCCACGCTCAGCCACTCGTTCGCCCGCTCGCCGGTGGCCTGCAGGGCCAGGTCGGCCGGGTGCCGGCGCTGGGTGACGAGCAGGCAGAAGTCCAGGATGGGGCCGGTCACGCGCTCGTGCGCGTCGGCCGGGCCGAAGGACAGGACTGTCGAATCGGGCATCAACAGCTCGACCCGGAAGGCTTCGGCGGGCGTGGCGCGGCCGTGGCTGGCGAAGCCGTGGCCGATCGTGCGGTAGCCGATGAATGCGACATGTCGTAGACGGGCGGTCGGCTGGACGTACTCCCGCGCCCGCTCGGGGAACGTGTCGGCGATGTCGCGCCCGTGCGCCCACGTCTCCATCAGCCGGCCCGTCGCGCTGGAGACGGGCGACATCGCGGTACCGAACCAGGGGCGTTTGTCGTTGTCCGGCACCGCGCGGAGGGCCTCGGCAAGCGCGGCGCGGCCGGCCCGCCAGCGGGGGAGCAGCTCGTCCGGCGGGGCCACCCCGGCCGCGGCGGCCCGGTCGACGTAGGTGAGGGGGTCGTCCATCGACTCGGACAGCCGGGCCAGGAACGCGGCCGGCTCGCGGTTGGCCAGGGTGGCGATCTCGTCGGTCCAGTGCAGGTGGGCGATCTGGTGGGCCACGGTCCAGCCCGGCGCCGGGGTCGGGCGGCTCCACTCCTGTGGGCTCAGCCCGCTGACCAGCCGGTCGAGCGCGGCCGACTCCGCCTCCAGGTCCTGCAGCACCTCGTCGAGCATTCGGACTCTCCTAGATGAGCGTTGCGAGCTGTTGCTTCCAGGCCGCCAGGAGCAGCGTGCGGCGGGCGGTGTCGTCGGTGAGCAGGTTGGCCACGCCGAGCCCGCGCAGAAGGTCGAGCGTCGCCTGTACCGCCTCGCGGACGCCGGGCCGCGACTCGTCCGCGTCCAGGACGTCGACGGTGAGCCGGTGCATCTCCCGGCCGACCCGGGCCTCGAGGGGCACGAGCGCGTCGCGCAGCTCGGCGTCGGTGCGCGCGGCCACCCAGACCTCGAGGGCGGCGACGAAGAGCGGGCCGGTGAACGCGGCGGCGAGCAGCTCGACGACCCGGTCCAGCCGCTCCGCACGGTCGCCGGTGAGCGCGGCGACCTCCTTGCGGATCTCCTCGGCCCGCCGCTCGGCCAGGTGCTGCACGGCCGCGAGGACCAGGGCGGCCCGGGTGGGGTAGTGGTGCAGCTGGGCGCCGCGCGAGACGCCGGCCCGCTCGGCGATGACGGTGGTGGTGGCGCCGGACCAGCCGAACTCGTACAGGCACTCGACTGTGGCTTCGAGGAGGCGGCGCTGGGTGACTCGGCTGCGCTCCTGCATGTGCTTCAGGGTCTCGCGCCGGAAACAAACAGTCAAGCCTGATTGTTTTCTGGGCAAGTGGAAGGCCGCCGGGGTGTTCGGCGGCCTGTGTGCTCAGACTCGGGCGCGGCGGGCCAGGCGCTCGGGGTCCATGATGATCACGCTCTTGCCGTCCAGCCGCAGCCAGCCGCGCGAGGCGAAGTCGGCCAGGGCCTTGTTCACGGTCTCCCGGGAGGCGCCCACGAGCTGGGCCATCTCCTCCTGGGTGAGGTCGTGGTTGACCCGCAGCACGCCGCCGTCGCGGGTGCCGAAGCGGCCGGCCATCTGCAGCAGCGTCTTGGCCACCCGGCCGGGAACGTCGGTGAAGATGAGGTCGGCGAGGGAGTCGTTGGTGCGGCGCAGGCGGCGGGCCAGCACCCGCAGCAGCTGCTCGGCGATCTCCGGCCGGTTGGTCAGCCAGGGCCGCAGCGCCTGCTTGCGCAGCCGGGCGAGGCGGGTGTCGAGCACCGCGGTGGCGGTCGCCGTCCGCGGCCCGGGGTCGAACAGGGAGAGCTCGCCGACCATGTCGCTCGGGCCCATGACGGCGATCAGGTTCTGCCGGCCGTCGGCCGCGCGGCGCCCGACCTTGATCTTGCCGGACAGCACGATGTAGAGACTGTCGCCCGGCTCGCCCTCGCTGAACACGATCTCGCCCTTGCGGACGTCGATCGTCTCCATCTCCTTGGCGAGCGATTCCGCGGCGTCGGGCTCGACCCCTTGGAAGATCCCGCTGCGCGCCAGTGTCTCGTCCATCGCGTCCACCTCTAAATTCGTCGGCCGAACGCCAGTTTATGCATACGACGTCGCGTTCCGGACGGGGGCGGTCATCCACAATGGCGACCCCCGGGCTCGCGGGGGTGCGATATCTTCGCGTCGGACATGACCCGCTCGTGCTCGCCGTGGGCACGGGGCGTCGCCGAGTGGTGGAGTGGATCTCATGACGGTGTACGGCGGAGGCCCGTCCCGCTGGCCGGACGAGCAGCCGGAGCGGGGCCGCTCTGCTCCCCCTCCCCCTGAGCAACCCACGGGAGCGGCCGGAGGTTACGGGGCGCCGACGGGTCGTTTCGACGGATTTGCGGCGGGTCGTTCAGAACCGAACGATGACCCGGGCTCCGGCAACATCTGGGGCGGCGAGCGCACCGGCTCGGTCTACGGAGCCCCGCCCGTGCAGCCCCTCTACGGCGGCGAGCGTGAGCCGATCCCCGGTCCGCAGCGCCCCGAGGACCTGTACTCCGCCCGCGCCTACGAGCCCGAAGAGCGCGCCGGCCGCCGCAAGCTGCCCCTGCCCCCCGGCGAGCCCGTGGAGCCCCGGCGCGGCGGCGGGCGGCGCACGGCGATCATCCTGGGCGCGGTCGCGGCCGTGGTCATCGGCGCCGGCACCGCGGGCGCCGCCACCTTCCTCGGCGGCGGCGACGACAAGCCGGTCGCCAACCAGGGCCAGTCCTCGCCGCAGCCCGCCGCGGCCGGCGCCGGCTCCAAGTCGACAGGCGGGTCGCCGGCCGGCGGGGTGCCGGGCCCGGCCGAGGGCATCACGCTGAGCGCGACAGGCGACATCGTCATGGGCATGGCCCCCAACGGGCTGCCGCCGAACGCGGGCAAGGGCTTCTTCGACCCGGTGAAGAAGTACCTCGCCGCCGACTTCCAGATGGGCAACCTCGAGCAGGTCCTCACCGACGACACCGGGGTCGGCAAGTGCTCGGCCGACAGCGCCGGCAAGACGTGCTTCGCCTTCCGCACCCCGCCCGGCTACGTGCAGAACCTCACCGACGCCGGCTTCAAGATGATGAACATGGCCAACAACCACGCCTACGACTTCGGCGAGGTCGGCTACAAGAACTCCCAGAAGGCCCTGGACGGCGCCGGCATCAAGTACACCGGCTGGCCCGGCGACATCTCGATCGGCGAGGCCAAGGGCGTGAAGATCGCCGTGATCGGCTTCGCCTCCTACAAGTGGTCGAACCTCTGCTCCGACCTCGACGCCGCCGAGAAGATCGTCAAGGAGGCGGCCACCAAGGCCGACATGGTCGTCGTCCAGGTCCACATGGGCGCCGAGGGCTCCGACAAGACCCACGCCAAGAACGAGACCGAGATGTTCCTCGGCGAGAACCGCTGCAACCCGGTCGCCTTCAGCCACCGCGTCGTCGACGCCGGCGCCGACCTGGTCATCGGCCACGGTCCGCACGTCATGCGGGCCATGGAGTTCTACAAGGGCCGCCTGATCGCCTACAGCCTGGGCAACTTCGCCGGCTACAAGGCGCTGTCGACGGGCGGCACGGTGGGCATCGGCGGTGTCCTCAAGGTGACACTGCTCGGCGACGGTACGTGGAAGGGCGGCCTGCTGACCCCGACGTACATGGCCTCGCCGGGCCTGCCGCAGCCCGACCCGAAGAAACAGGCCATCCCGTTCGTCTCCAACCTGACCAAGCAGGACTTCCCCTCGACGGGCGCGAAGATCGCGGAGGACGGCACCATCACCGCGCCGGCCGCCTGATCTGACCGCCGGCGGATCCGAGAAGTCGGGCACCGCGCGCCGCGCTCCGCTCGACTTCTCGGATATTTCGGATATGTCGGGTTGATGTGGTTGCCGAGCGCTCCGCCGGTGCCGGGGGTTCAGGGGGCGGGAGCCCCCTTGCCCGGGGCGGGAGCGAAGCGGCCTCGGAATCCTCGGCTCTGTGCTTGTGCCTTTGCTCTTCTGCCCTGTCGTTCTGCCTTGTCGTTGCGGCTTCGGCGGGCGGCGCCAGCGGCCGGGGCGGGGTCGTTCGATCGTGTGTCTGAGTGGGCGACGTATTGTCGGTGCGTGACTGAGACCGCGTTGGCACTGAAGCGGCGGGCGCGGCGGATCGGGCGCGCCCTGGTGACCATTCACCCCGATGCCCACTGCGAACTCGACTTCACCAGCCCCCTCGAGCTCGCCGTCGCGACGATCCTCTCCGCGCAGTGCACCGACGAGCGGGTCAACCAGGTGACGCCGAAGTTGTTCGCGCGCTACCCGGACGCGGCCGCCTACGCGAGCGCCGACCCGATCGAGATGCAGGAGCTGATCAAGCCCACCGGATTCTTCCGGAACAAGACCGAGTCGCTCATCGGGCTCGGGCAGGCGCTCGTGGAGCGGCACGGCGGTGAGGTGCCGGGCACCCTCGACGAGCTCGTCGCGCTGCCCGGCATCGGGCGCAAGACGGCGAACGTGGTGCTGGGCAACGCGTTCGACGTGCCCGGGATCACCGTCGACACGCACTTCCAGCGCCTGGTGCACCGCTGGGAGTGGACCGGGGAGACCGACCCGGTGAAGATCGAGTTCGCGATCGCCGAGCTGTTCGCGCCGCGCGACTGGACCATGCTGTCGCACCGGATCATCTTTCACGGGCGGCGGGTCTGCCACGCGCGCAAGCCCGCCTGCGGGGCGTGCACCCTCAAGCGCGAGTGCCCTTCCTACGGTCTGGGCCCCACCGAGGTCGAAGCCGCCGTCAAGCTGCTGAAAGGCCCGCGCGCGGCCGAGCTGGCGGAGCTGGTCCTGTGAGGCTCCTGCCGCTCCTGCTGGCGATCGGGCTGCTGGCCGGCTGCACCGCGGACGTGCAGCCGTCGGCGAGCCAGGCGACCGCAACGGCCGGACCCCGCTGCATCGAGAAGGCGTCGTCGCCGGCGCCCGCCTCGGCGGCCCCGGGCCCCGCGCTGCCGGTGATGGCCCTGCCCTGCTTCGACGGCGGCCGGTTCGTCGACGTCGCCGACCTCGGCGGGCAGCCGACGGTCGTGAACCTGTGGGCGTCCTGGTGCCGGGAGTGCCGCGACGAGTTGCCGGCCGTCCAGCGGTTCGCGGCGGCCGGGAAGGTGCGGGTCGTCGGCATCGCCACCAAGGACCGTCACGACCAGGCCAAGTCGGTGATCGACGAGTTCGGGCTGACGTTTGCCAACCTCGAGGACCAGGGCCAGCAGTTCGTGATCGCCGCGAGCTCGCTGACGTCCAAGTCACTCGTCGCACTGCCGGCGACGCTGTTCGTGACGCCCGGGGGCCGGATCGCGTACGCGTACCAGGGCCCCGCGCTCACGGTGGAGCGGCTGCAGGAGCTGAGCGCGCAGTATCTGGGTGTGTCATGAGACCGGAGTGGCTCGAGCCGTTGCTCACGCGCCTGCGCGACGCGGAGGCGGCCGACTTCACCCGGCTGCCCACGCCCGACGGCGAGGGGCGGCGGCAGAGTGCGGTGCTCATCCTGTTCGGCGAGGACCCGATGACCGGCCCCGACATCCTGGTGCTGCAGCGGGCCGCCACCATGCGCAACCACGCCGGGCAGCCCGCGTTCCCGGGCGGCGCGGTCGACCCCGGCGACGCCGACACGGTCGCCTGCGCGCTGCGCGAGGCCGAGGAGGAGGTCGGCCTCGACCCGAGCTCGGTCGAGGTCGTCGCGACACTGCCGACGCTGTGGATCCCGGTCAGCAACTTCCTCGTCACGCCGGTGGTCGCCTGGTGGCGGGCGCCGCACCCGGTGGGGCCGGCCGACCCGCGCGAGGTGGCCCGGGTCGAGCGCCTGCCCATCGCCGAGCTCGTCGATCCCGCGCACCGCCTGCGGCTTCGCCACCCGAGCGGGTGGATCGGCCCGGCGTTTCGGATACACGACATGTTGGTGTGGGGTTTTACCGCGGGCGTGCTGTCTACGCTGCTGGAACTCGGTGGATGGGCGGTGGAGTGGCCGACCGGCCGAGTCGAGGAGCTGCCGACATCTGGTGCCACCCCTGTACGTTGAATGCGTGTATGGCAGCGTGATCGATATCGTCCTCCTGCTCCTCATGGTGATGTTCGCTATCAACGGATATCGCCAGGGCTTTCTCGTCGGTCTGCTGTCCTTCGTCGGCTTCTTCGGCGGCGCGCTGCTCGGCCTGCAGCTCGGCCCGCTGCTCGCCGAGCACTTCTTCGAGTCCGACCAGGCCCGCGTCATCATCTCGCTCTCGATGGTCTTCGGCCTGGCGATCGCCGGGCAGGCCCTCGCCAGCTACGTGGGCAACCGGCTGCGCAACGCGATCGTGAACCGCAACGCCCAGGCGGTGGACAACGCGGGAGGCGCTGTCGTTTCGGTTGTGGCGGTACTGCTCGTGGTCTGGCTCGTCGCCGCTCCCCTGAGCACCTCGTCGCTGCCGTGGCTGGCCCGGTCGGTCAGCAACTCGATAATCCTCAACGTGGTCGACAAGGCGATGCCGGCTCAGGCCGACGCCCTGTCCCAGGCGCTGCGCGACACGGTCGACACCCGCGGCTTCCCGGACGTCTTCGACGGCCTCTCGCCGACCCGGGTCAAGGACGTCTCCCCGCCCGACCCGAAGCTCGCCGGCTCGGAGCTCGTGAAGAACTCCAAGAAGTCGGTGGTCAAGGTCCTCGGCCAGGCACCGAGCTGCTCGCGGCGGATCGAGGGCTCCGGCTTCGTGTACGCCCAGAACCGCGTCATGACGAACGCCCACGTCGTCGCCGGCACCAAGACCGTGAGCATCCTGGTCGACGGCTCGTCCCGCCCGCTGCCGGCCACCGTCGTCGCGTATGACCCGGAGCGCGACATCGCGGTCCTATACGTCAAGAACCTCCAGGCCCCGATCATGCCGTTCGCCAAGAGCAAGGCCGACTCCAACGCCGACGCGATAGTCCTGGGGTACCCCCTCGACGGCCCCTATGACGCCCAGTCCGCCCGCATCCGCGACTACCGCAAGATCACGGGCCCGGACATCTACGAGGACGGCAAGGTCACGCGCGAGATCTACACCATTCGTGCCCTGGTCCGCTCGGGCAACTCCGGCGGCCCGCTGCTCGCCCCGAACGGTGAGGTCCTCGGCATCATCTTCGCCGCCGCGGCCGACGACCCGCAGACGGGCTTCGCGGTGACCGCCGACGAGGCCGCCGTCGTCGCCAACGCGGGCGTCCAGCACACCGACCCGACAAACACGGGCAAGTGCGCCTAGGGTTTTGTACCGCCCGTCGTGCCGCAAGCACCGGGAGTCCCGCCGCACCACCGCCGGCGGTGGCCTCGCTAGAGGGAGTGCCGCCCGCGCCGACGGTTGTTGCGTAACAGGACGCCCGCGGCACCGGCCATGAGGATCAGCAGCATCGCGGTGAGCCCCGCGACCGCGCTGAGCTCCTCGCGGCCATCGCCGGCCAGCCGCTGCTCCAGCTCCCGGTCGGCCGATGACGAGCTCGGCATCGGCGCCGCACCACCCGGGCGCATCGGCCCCTCGACGGGCGTCGGGTCGGCCTGGACCGGCTCGGCCTCCGCGGTGAGCGGGTTGTCGCCCACCTCCCCGAGCTCGGTGCGCAGCGCCGCCACCGGATCGACCTCGCCGTAGCCGAACCGGTCGTCCCGCCCCTTCGGCCCGAGGTCCTTCGCGGTGCCGATCAGCCGGTTGATGACGTTGGCCGCGCTCATCCGCGGGAACCGCGCCCGCACGAGCGAGGCCGCCCCGGCCACGAGCGGCGCCGCGAAGCTTGTCCCCTGCACCTGCCAGTACCCGCCGCCGGGCTTGGCCCCGGTGAGATTCACCGCGGGCGCCGCGAGCACGGTCTCGGGCCCGGTGAGCGAGCCGGACCAGAGCATGTCCGCGCTCTGCGCGCCGGCGCCGCGGCTCTTGGCCTGCGCCCCGAGCCCGGCGACGGCGACCACGCCGGGTTCACGCGCCGGGTACCAGACCTGATGAATCGACGTGTCGGTGGCGATGTTCCCGGTGCACGCCACGACCACGACGTCATGCGCCGCCGCATACTGCAGCGCCCCCGCAATGGCCTCGCTCCGCAGCGCCCCGCCGAGCGAAAGATTGATCACCGCCGCCTTGTGGTCGACGGCCCACCGCACCGCCTGCGCGATGACCCCCGGATCGTCGTACTTGTTGGCCTTGTCGAGCACCCGGATCGGCAGAATCTTGGCGCCGGGCGCGATCCCCTCCGCCCCGGAGCTGTCCTGGTTACTCCCGGCAATGAGCGCCGCCACAGTGGTCCCGTGCCCGACGGGGTCAACCTGCCCGAGATCCCCGGCCCCGGGGTCGACGAGATCGACCCCGGGCAGCACCTGCCCCTCAAGATCAGGGTGCGACGCATCGACCCCGCTGTCGATTACGGCAACGATCACCCCTTTGCCGGTCGACACCTTCCAGGCATCGCGAGCATCGAGCGCGCCGAGCTGCCACTGCTCACTGCGAGCCTCATCCCCCCAGGCCGCCGAACTCCCACCCACCACAAGACCAGAACAGCCAAGCGCCGCCGACAGCCCCAGAGCAAGGACAAAGCCAGCGGCGCGGACACCAATTCGAAGCGCGATGCCACCATTCTGACCGCAACCCACACATCTGTCAGTCAGGTGGCCACACGTAGCCAGAACGGGGTCCTCGCCCCACCCCGATTCCGTACAACCCCTCGTCTCCCCCCGCCACCACCACGATCACTGGCAGTAACACCACCCACCACCAACCGCCCCTTCACACCAACCCGGCAATCACCCCAAGCCGCCTATATACATTCACCCATCCACCACCCACTCATCTGCCACCCATCACTGCCCCACTCACCTCGCCACCCCTCCGCCGAAGCGATCCGCGTCCGGTGTCCACGAAGTGCGGCCATCGCCGCCCAGGACGGCTTTGGCAGCGCGCCTCGCTCCGGCGCGCTGGAGCTCGCGGCCGCGCCTGGTGCGCTCGGGCGCCCGGCCCACACGTGGCCGTGCAGGGCAGCAGGACGCGCGACCAGGCGGGTGCGGCCGGCCTGCTCACGGACGGGCTGCAGGACGCGCGGCTGAGCAAGTGCGGGCGGCCTGCTCACGGGCCGGCTGCAGGACCCGCGACTGTGCGCGTGCGGGCGGCCTGGTCATGAGCCGGGCGGCGCGCAGGTGCGGGGGCGGCGTGGTCGCGAGCCGGGTGGTGAGCGGGTGTGGGCGGCGCGGTTATGCGGGTGGGCGGTTGGCTATCTGGATCAGGGTGCCTTTCTCCTTTCGGGTTATCAGGCGGGCCCGGCCCGGGGGCAGGGCGCTGAAGCGGACGGCGCCGAGGCCCAGGTTCTCCTCGCGGTCGCCGGACAGCAGGAGGATCGGGGAGGCCAGCTCTTTCAGGCGCTGGAGTATCGGCTCGAAGAGGGCGCGGCCGGCGCCGCCGCTGTGGCGGGTCACGATCAGGTGGAGGCCGATGTCGCGGGCCTGGGCGAGGTACGGCAGCAGCGGCGTCAGTGGGTTGCCGGCGGCGGTCGGGACCAGGTCGTAGTCGTCGACCAGGACGAAGCACTGCGGGCCCGTCCACCAGCTGCGGGCGCGGAGCTGGTCCTCGGTGACCTCCGGGCCGGGCAGGCGCCGCTGCATGTAGTCGGCGACCGAGGCGATCAGGTCGGCGGCCTGCTCCGCGCCGGTGCCGTAGCCGATCAGGTGCTCCGACCGGACCGCCCCGAGCAGGCTGCGGCGGTAGTCGATGAGCACGATCCGCGCCTCCTGCGGCGTGAACCGGGTGCTGATTGCGGTCGCCAGTCCGCACAGCAGCGTCGACTTGCCGCACTCGGTGGTGCCGAACGCCAGCAGATGCGGCTCGCTGCCGAAGTCGATGCGGACCGGGCCCAGGTTCGACTCGGCGATGCCGATCGGCAGGGCGAGGCGGTTGGCCGGGTCGGCATCGTCGGCGATCGCGGAGTAGGGCACCGAGGCCGGCAGCAGCCGCACCGGCCGCGCCGACGCTCCCGGCCAGGCCGCGGCGATGGCCGTCACCAGCTCGGCCGGGTCGGAGCGGCTGACCTGGGGCCGCACCATGAGCAGCTGCAGACCGTCGGCGGTGATGCCGCGCCCGGGAGCCTCGGCCGGCACCGACGCGGCCGCCTTGCGGGAGACGAGGGAGTCGCTCGGGTCGCCGAGGCGCAGCTCGATCCGCGCGCCGAGCAGGTCACGGAAGCCGGCGCGCAGGTCCATCCAGCGCGAGGCGGAGACGACCACGTGGATGCCGTACGCCAATCCGCGCGCCGCGATGTCCAGCAGCACCGGCTCCAGCTCCTCGTAGTCCCTTCGCAGGCTCGGCCAGCCGTCGATGACCAGGAACACGTCGCCCCAGCCGTCATCGAACTCACCCGCGCCGCGCGCCCCGCCATCCGCGCCAGTCGTGCCGCCGTTGCCACCCATGGCGCTATTGCTGACCGCGCTACCGGCGCCAACGCTGCTGACCGCGCTACCGGCGCCAACGCTGCTGACCGCGCCGCCCATGCCGCCGGCGCCATCAGTGCTGCCAGTACTGCCGGTTGCGCGGCGTTGGCGGTAGTCGGCAATGCTCTCAATGCCGGCCGACGCGAAGCGGCGTTCGCGGTCGGCCAGGAGCGTGGCGACCTCGCCGACCGTGCGCCGCACCGCGTCGACGTCGAGGCGGCCCGCGACGCCGCCGACGTGGGGCAGGTCGCGCAGTCCGGCGAGCTGGCCGCCGCCGAAGTCGAGGCAGTACACCTGGATCTCCGCGGGTGTGTGCGTCAGCGCCAGGGTCGCGACAAGCGTGCGCAGGGCCACGGACTTGCCGCTGCGCGGGCCGCCGACGACCGCGATGTGCCCCTGCGCGCCGTCGAGCCGCAGCCAGAGGACATCCCGGCGCTGCTGCAGCGGGTTGTCGATGAGCGCGACGGGCACGTGCAGAGCGCCGTGCAGCTGCGGGAGGGTGACCGCCAGCCCGCGGCCCGGGTGCACGGCGATCGGCCCGAGCAGGTCGTCGAGCGAAGCCGTGGCGCCGAGCGGCGGCAGCCATATCTGGTGCGCCGGCACGCCGTGCCCGGCGAGCTGGTCGACGACGATGTCCAGCAGGGTGCCGCCCTCCGGTGGCTCGGGCGCACCGGGCGCTGCGGGATCGACAGGCGCGGGCGAGGGCACCGGGACGTACGCGGTGCCGTATCGCTGCACGCGCGGCCTGCCCGCGCCCGCGCCCGCCGGCGTGCTCCGCCCGGCCCGGCGCCACGGTCCGCCGACGTAGGCGCCCCGGAATCGGATGACCGGCTCGACGCCGATCCGGATGAGACCGTGCCCGCCCGGCTTCTTCGGCAGCTCGTACGCGTCGGCCACCCCGAGCACCGCCCGCGATTCGAGCGACGTGAAGGTGCGCAGGCCGATCCGGTAGGCCAGGTGCGTGTCCAGGCCGCGCAGCCGCCCCTCCTCGAAGCGCTGCGAGGCGAGCAGCAGATGGATGCCGAGCGAGCGGCCGACCCGCCCGATCTGCACGAACAGGTCGATGAAGTCGGGCTTCGCCTGCAGCAGTTCGGTGAACTCGTCGCACACGATCAGCAGGCTCGGCAGCGGGGCCAGCGGTGCACCTCCGGCGCGGGCGCGCTCGTAGTCGCGGACCGAGTCGTAGTCGCCCGCGCTGCGCAGCAGCTCCTGGCGCCGGATCAGCTCGCCCGTGATCGAGTCGGTCATGCGGTCGACGAGCAGCAGCTCCGAGCTCAGGTTGGAGATGAACGCGGCCACGTGCGGCAGGCGGTCCATCCGGGCGAACGTCGCGCCGCCCTTGTAGTCGATGAGCACGAAGTTGAGCGTCTCCGACGAGTGCGTCGCGGCGAGCCCGAGCACGATCGTGCGCAGCAGCTCCGACTTGCCCGAGCCGGTCGCGCCGATGAGCAGCCCGTGCGGGCCCATCCCGTCCTCGGCCGACTCCTTGAGGTCCAGGTCGACCGGCTGGCCGAGCGGCCCGGTACCGATCGCGATCCGCAGCCGGTCGCGGTGCGGTCGCGGCGCCCACAGGCGGGCAACGTCCAGCGCCTCCGGGTCACCGAGCCCGAGCAGCTCGGGGAAGTCGGCGCCGGGCTCGCGGACCGGCGCCTCCGGCCGGCCCTCGGTGGCCGGGGCCGCCAGCCGCAGCGGGGCGAGCCGCCGCGCGACCGCCTCCGCCTCGGCCGGCTCCAGCGTGTCAGCGCGGCCGATCGGTGGCGGCGGGCCGGGGCCGTCGCTCTCGGCCGAGATCGTGGTGAGCCGCCCGCCGGCCGTGTCGAGCACGAGCGCGGACCGGTCGAGCAGCCGCGGCGGGTCCCGGTCGAGGTCGATGAGCGTCACGCCCTCGATGCCGCCGTCGGTGCCCAGGTGCGCGCTGCCGGCCAGATCGGCGCCGTCAAGCACCACCACGATGTACGGGGTCACCCGCCGCTGCCCGTCCGGCTCGCCATCGAACCGGCCGCGGCTGCGCAGCAGGTCGTCGAGGCGCTCCTCGAGCTCCTTCGCGGTCTCGCCGAACAGCCGCACCGGCCCCAGCGCGTCGGTGCCGGTGGGGTGCAGGGCGTGCGGCAGCCACTTCGTCCACTCCCACCAGGCCCGCCGGTCCGGCCCGGCGCAAACCGCGATCAGCAGGTCCTCGGGTGCGTGGAAGACCGCCAGCTGCGCGAGGACCGCCCGGGCCAGTCCCCGGGCCGGGTCGGCCTCGCCTGTCGGCCCGGGATCGAATCCGTCGCGGGCATCGCGGACCGACAGGCAGTACACCCGGGAGAAGCTCTTAAACGACACGGCGATCGGCAACCCCGGCACCACGGAATAGGCGTCCAGGAACCGGCGCAGCGCCTCCGCCGTCATCGGCTCCAGGTCTTCCAGCGGCCGGGTGGCGGGCGCTATGAGCGGTGTGGCAAGCGTCTGCGGCCCGATCGCGACCCGCACGACGCCGAAGTCGCCGTCGGTCGGCCTTCGCTCCCACAGCCGGAAGCTGTCGACCGAGGACCACAGCGACTGCGGGTCCGGATGCCGGTAGTGAAGGCCGATGCGCTGCCTGGTGATGGTGTCGCGCACGCGCCGGCGCAGCTCGGCCAGGTGGCGCAGGTATTCCCGGCGGGCCGCGATCATCTCCGCTTTCTTCGGGGCGCCGAGGCCGGCCGATGTGAACAGCATGCCGAGCGTCGAGAAGCCGAAGATCGCACCGATGACATAGGAGTAGGTCCCGCCGTCCCGGCCCGCGAACAGGAATGCCGTGGCAATGGTGCCCGTGAGCATCGGCACCACCTGCACCACCTGCTGCCAGCGCGATGCGGGCGCCGGTGGGAGCTGCGGGGGCGCGTTTACGATCACCTCCCCGCTGGGGATCTCCGGAGCGGGGCGGCGAGGTGATCTTTTGACGATTACCGATGCCACGGTCGGGACTCTAGGCGGCCGGTACGACATTTTCCGGCCCGGCATACGTTGATCGTGGCGAATTCGTGACGCTGTGGAGTCGTAATACTTTTGGCCGATCCACGGGTCCGGGAATCGTGATACCTCTATCGGCATGTCGACGGTCGCGGCCGGTCTGGCCCGCATCACCATCAATGCGCCGCGGAGGCGTGTCGATGTCGCGATGCCCGATGCGGTGCCGCTGGCCGAACTGCTTCCCGAGCTGCTCCGGCACGCGGGTGAGGGGCTGGCCGACGACGGGGAGCGGCACGGCGGCTGGGTGCTGCGCCGCGCCGACGGCACCACGCTGGCTCCCGCCGCCGGTCTGGCGAGCCAGGAGGTGTACGACGGCGCCGTGCTGCACCTCGTGCCCGCGCGCACGACCTGGCCCGAGCTCGAGTACGACGACGTCGTCGAGGCCATCGCCGCCGGCGCCCGCCGCCAGGGCGTCCCGTGGAGTGCGGCCGCGACCCGGGCCACCGCGATCGGCGTCACCGGCGCCTGTCTCGTCGTCGCGCTCGTCCTGATCGTCCGGGCCGACCTGGCCCTGGTCGCCGCGGCGGTCGCGGTCGCCCTGACGCTGGCCGGAGTCATGGCCTCCCGGGCCTATGGCGACGCGCTCGTCGGCGCGAGCCTGGCCGCCTACAGCCTGCCGTTCGCCGCCGCCGGGGGCTGGCTGGGTGCGGCCGAGCCCGCCACACCGGCCGCCCGGACACTGCTCGGCGGCGTCGCGCTCCTGCTCGCCGGCCTGATCGCCGCCCCCGCAATTGCGCACCTGCTGCGAATTTTCGTGGCCGGCGTGACGGTGGGTGTGCTCGGCTCGCTCGTGGGCCTGATCGCCCTGGTCACCCGCCCGGCCGCCGCGGCGGCGGTGGTGCTCGCCGTGCTCGTGGCCGGTGTCGCCGGGCTGCCGCTGCTGGCCGTCCGCCTCGGCCGCCTGCCACTGCCGATCGTTCCCCTGGTCGCCGACTCCGCGAGCGACCCGAAGCCGGTCTCCCCGACCACCGCGGCCGAGCGGGGGCGGATCTTCGCTGCCGTTGCGCGGACGGACGAGATGCTCACGGGGATGCTCTTCGGGCTCGCGGCCGCGGCGGCCGGGGCCTCGCTGATGCTCGCGCGCTCGGGGGACGTCTCCGGGCTCGTGCTTGTCGCGGTGGCGTCGGCCGCGCTGCTGCTGCGGGCCCGCACGTTCCTGACCGTCCGCCAGCGCTTGCCGCTGCTCGTGGCGGGTGCGGCCGGCTTCGGCGCGCTCGCGTTGACAGTCCGTTTCGACGGCAGGATCTTGGCGGCTCTGGTACCGCTCGTCGCGTTCACGGTCGCGATAGCGGGGACGCGGGCCGCCGTCCGGCCGGTCTCGCCGTACACGGGGCGCGCCGCGGACCTGCTCGACACGTTGTGCCTGGTGTCGGTGATCCCGCTGGCGTGCGCGGTGCTGGGGCTCTACGGCATGTTCGCCTGACGCCGCCCCGGGCCCTTACGCAACCATCAACGGCACCGGCCGGCGACGACGAAGCGCCCGGCGATGGTGGTGGCCGGGCGCTCGGCGGGCTGGGACTCGGCTATTCGTGGTGGAGCGGGCGGGCGATCGGGGCCACGCCCGGGTCGTGATAGGTGCCGGCCTCGATGGCCTCGGTGTAGCGGCGGCGGGATTCGGCGATCTCGGCCTCGGCTTCCACGCGGCCGACCCAGGTGGCGCCCTCGACGCTCTTGCCCGGCTCCAGGTCCTTGTAGACCTCGAAGAAGTGCTGGATCTCCAGGCGGTCGAACTCGCCCAGGTGGTGGATGTCCCGCAGGTGCTCCAGGCGCGGGTCATCGGCGGGGACGCAGAGGACCTTGTCGTCGCCGCCCTTTTCGTCGGTCATGCGGAACATGCCGATCGCCCGGGAGCGGATGAGGCAACCCGGAAATGTGGGGGACTGGACGAGCACGAGGGCGTCCAACGGGTCCTCGTCCTGGCCCAGCGTGCCTTCGATGTAGCCGTAATCCGCCGGGTACTGCGTGGAGGTGAACAGTGTCCGGTCCAGGCGGATCCGGCCCGTGACGTGGTCAACCTCGTACTTGTTGCGCTGACCTTTGGGGATTTCGACCGTGACGTCGAAGTCCATCTGACGACTCCTCACCCTCGCACCGCTGCGCCTCCTACTAGTCTCGCGTACGGCACGGTGGGGCGACACGGGGAGGGTCACGTGGCGAGTGAAATGCCACAGCGGAGCGGGCGGGCGGGGCTCATCGCCGCCGTCGTCGTGGTGGTCGTGGCGCTCGGGCTGGCCCTGACGTCGGTGTTCGCGGGCAGCGCGATCGTCAACGACCTCGGGCTCGCCGGAGGGCAGAAGACCGCCTGGAAGAACGGCACGCCGCAGAAGGCGCCGCCGGCGGTGCTGGCGGCCATGGACGCGCAGGCCCCGGTGCCGACGCAGGGCGGGGTGGCCTCGGCGCTGCAGCCGCTGCTGAGCGTGCCGCAGCTCGGGCCGCACATCACCGCGTCAGTGGTGGACGTGTCGACCGGGCAGACCATCTACTCCTCGGAGCCGGACGCGGCGATGACGCCGGCCTCGACGACGAAGCTCGTCACCGCGGCGGCGGCGCTGGCGGCGCGCGGGCCGGCGTACCGGATCGAGACAAGGGTCGTCGCGGGTGCGCAGCCCGGTGAGGTGGTGCTCGTGGCGGGCGGCGACCCGACGCTCGCGGTGTTCCCGACGTCGTACTACCCCGGCGCGGCCCGGATCGATGACCTCGCCAAGCAGGTGAAGGAGGCGCTCGGCGGGCAGGCGCCGACGCGGGTCACGTACGACGTGTCGATCTACACCGGCTCCGGCACCGGGCCGGGCTGGGACGCCGACGCGACGACCGGCGGCTCCGGAGCGGTGATGACACCGATCATGACCGAGGGCGGGCGCCAGAAGCAGCAGAAATACTCGCAGCGGTACCCCAGGCCGGATCTCCAGGCCGCGCAGGCGTTCGCGAGCGCGCTCGGGGTGCCCGCGAACGCGGTCGCGGCCGGGAACGCGCCGTCGGGGGCCAAGGAGCTGGGCAAGGTGCAGTCCGCGCCCATGGCCCGGATGGTCGAGTTCATGCTGCAGGAGAGCGACAACGTGCTCGCCGACGCGCTGGCCCGCCAGGTGGCGCTGGCCAAGAGCCAGCCGGCCTCGTTCGAGGGCGGGGCGGCGGCGACGAAGAGCGTGCTGGAGGGGCTGGGGCTGCCGGTCACCGGGTACGGGCTGGTCGACGGCAGCGGCTTCTCGCGCAACGACAAGCTGTCGCCGGCCCTGCTCACCGCCGTCCTCGCGATGGCCGCGCGGGCCGACCGGGGCGATCTGCACACGATCTTCAGCGGGCTGCCCGTCGCGGCGTACTCCGGCACGCTCGCCACCCGGTTCCTCAAGGCGGACCAGGGCGGCTCGGCGGCGGGGCTCGTGCGGGCCAAGACCGGGACGTTGACCGGCGTCAACTCGCTGGCCGGGGTCGTCGTGGACGCCGACGGGCGGACGCTCGCGTTCGCGTTCATGGCCGACCAGACCACGAACGCCGACCAGGCGGTGGTCGCCCTCGACCGCGTTGCCGCAGCTCTGGCCGCATGTGGGTGCCACTGAGCTAGGTGGCGGTGACACTGCGTCGATCAGGGTGTACTCAGGGTTTCCACCTCCAGCGACGGTGGCCCGGCGCGGGTACCGTTGATTCATGGCGCAGTTCGTCGATTGGGATCTGGCCGCAGCAACCGCCGCGGCGCTGGGCAAAAGTGGCCCCGCGGTGTCTTACGAGGAGGCGGCCGACGCCGTCAGCGATTTGCGTGAGCTGGCCGACGAGGCCACGGGTCACGTTTCGGAGTTCACCGGTCTCCAGGCCAAGGTGCTGGCCCCGCCGGTCCGGGTCGTCGACCGCCGCGACTGGGCGGCCACCAACATCGCCGGGCTGCGCGAGGTCATCCAGCCGCTGGCCGAGCGACTCGCGGGCGGCAAGCCGCCGGGCGCCATCGTCGGGGCCATCGGCTCGCGGTTCACGGGCGTGCAGGCCGGGACGGTGCTCGCGTACCTGTCGGGCAAGGTCCTCGGGCAATACGAGGTGTTCTCGGCCGACCCCGGCCAGCTGCTGCTCGTCGCGCCGAACATCGTCGAGGCCGAGCGCAAGCTGGGCGCCGACTCCCGCGACTTCCGCCTGTGGGTCTGCCTGCACGAGGTGACGCACCGGGTGCAGTTCACGGCCGTGCCGTGGATGCGCGGGCACTTCCTCGGCGAGGTCGGCGCGTTCGTCGACGCCTCGCAGCTCAACCAGGACCAGCTGGCCGAGCGCCTCCGCCGCGGCGTCACCGCGATGGCCGACGTGGTCCGCAACCCCGACAGCCGCGTCTCCGTGCTCGACCTGGTCCAGACACCGGGGCAGAAGGCCGTCCTCGACCGCCTGACCGCGCTGATGACGGTCCTGGAGGGCCACGCCGAGTTCGTGATGGACGGTGTCGGCCCCGAGGTCATCCCGTCCGTCGAGGAAATCCGCGGCAAGTTCAACCGCCGCCGCGAGGCCGGCAACCCCATGGACCGCGTCCTGCGCAAGCTGCTCGGCGTCGACGTGAAGATGCGGCAGTACGCCGAGGGCCGCAAATTCGTCCACGCCGTCGTCGAGCGCGTGGGCATGGACAGCTTCAACCGGATCTGGCAGTCGCCGCTCACCATCCCGCGCCTCAACGAGCTCTCCGACCCCGACGCGTGGATCGTCCGCGTCCTCGGCGCGAGCGCCCTCTCCCGCTCGGCAGCGGTGGTCCCGCCGCCGGCCTCCATCGCCGCACCGCACATCGCCGAGCCGCCGGCCCCGATCGCGACGGTGCCCGAGCCGGTCGACGAGTCACCGGCGGAGGCGGGCGTCGCCGAGGCGTCCGACGTGGCGGGTCTGCCGGTCGCGGAGCCGACGCCTGATGCGGTGGCTCCTGCCCCATTTGTACTGCCGGAGCCGGCCGCCCCCACCGCGGAGCCCACCGCGTCCGCAGTGGTGCCCGAGCCCGTCGACTCGGCACCCGGAGAGGCCGGCGTGGCCGAGGCGACAGCGGTGGCCGGGCTGACCGCCGAAGAGGTGGCCGCCACGGAGTCCGCCGCCGGGGCACCGGCCGACGTCTCCACCGAGCCCGCTGATGCGCCGGAGCCGATCGGGGCGTTCGAGCCCGGTGAGGCGATGGGTGTGGCCGAGGGCTCGGCCGGGGCGCAGGGCGTCGAGGTCGACCGGCTCGTCGGCGGCGGCTCGGACACGGAGCTCGACGGCGATTCGGCGCCGGCCTTCTCGCCCTCGTCCGTGGACTCCGACGTGGCCGCGGCCGCCGCCGCGACGACAGGTGCGACCGACAGCTCGAACCTGGACGTGAGCCCGGCCGAGGATGTGCCGGACGGGGGTCGGGGGAACGCTTCAGGCGCCGGGGATCAGGGGCCGGCTCGGCCGGTCGGCAGCGGCTGATCGCGTGGGTGGGCCGGCGCCGGCGGTGGCCGCGGTACGCAACGCGGTCCGGCGCAGCCTGAGCGGCTTGCCCTCTTCGGGAGGAGAGGAGCCGGGCTCGGTATCAGCTCCGGGCTCCCGGCCGGGGGCGTTCGCGGATCAGCCGCGGGCGCTCGACCCGGCCTCGGCGAGGGTCGGTCCGGGCGAGACGCCGCCGGCCGGGAGTTCGGCCGCGGGTCTGCCCGCCGGGGGCACGGTGCTCGTCGCCTGCTCCGGCGGGGCGGACTCGCTGGCGCTGGCGGCGGCGACGCTGTTCGTGGCGCGGCGGATGGGGCTTCGCTGCGGGCTCGTCACCGTCGACCACGGGCTGCAGGAGGGCTCGGGCGAGCGGGCGGCCGAGCTGGGGGACTGGGCGGTGGAGCGCGGGTTCGCGCCCGTCCAGGTGCGCAGCGTGCGGGTCGGTGCGGCCGGGGGACCGGAGGCGGCGGCCCGGGAAGCGCGGTACGCGGCGCTCGAGGCGGCCGCTGTCGAGCACCGGGCGGCGATGGTGCTGCTGGGGCACACCCGCGACGACCAGGCCGAGACGGTGCTGCTCGCGCTGGCCCGGGGATCGGGGCCGCGCGGGCTGGCCGGGATGCCGCAGCGGCGGGTCCGCAACGGCGTCGTGTTCGTCCGGCCGCTGCTCGACGTCGGCCGGGCCGAGACCCGTGCGGCCTGCGCGGCCGAAGGACTCGTGGCCTGGGAGGACCCGCACAACGTCGACGCCTCCTACGCCCGCGCGCGCGTCCGGCCTATCGTCGCCGCGCTCGGCGCCGGGGTGGTCGCCAACCTGGCCCGCACCGCCCGCCTCGTCGGCGCCGACGCCGACTACCTGGACGGCCTGGCCGCCGACGCCCTCGAGAAGGCGCTCAGCGACGGGGGCGGGCTGTCGGTCGTCGAGCTGGGCCGGATGGCCGGGCCGATCCGGACCCGGGTGCTGCACGCCTGGGCCCTGCGGCTCGGCGTGCCGGGCACGGACCTCGCCCTCCGGCACGTCGACGCGCTCGACGCGCTGATCGTCCGCTGGCACGGCCAGGGCGCGGTGGCACTGCCGGGCGGTCTCGCCGTGACCCGCACGGGCGGGCTCCTGCAGACCTGTCGCTGAACCCGCGCGGCTCGCCTGCCCGGCCGACCCGGGCTGCGGCGGCGATCGTCGCTTGAACACCGCACCGCTGCCTTTTCGGGCTCGCGTCGCACCGTTCGTGATGCCGTCGGCCCGGCCAAGTGCGCCGGCCGTTGCGTCCGCCGGCGGCCCCCGCCGGACCCGCGAGGTGGTGGTGTGGGGTGTCGGCGGGGGCGGATCAGTGGTCCACTGCGTCTTGGACGGTGGGGACCGGCGGTGGAGGGTGGGGCACGTGGAGTACGACATCCGGCGCTCTTCGGTTTTTGCTCCTCGCGGGGTGGTGGCGACAAGTCAGCAGCTGGCGGCCGGTGCGGGGCTGGCGGCTCTGCGGCGGGGCGGGAACGCGGTCGACGCGGCAATCGCGGCGGCTGTCGCGCTCACGGTGGTGCAGCCCGGGTCGAACGACATCGGTGGCGACCTCTTCGCGCTGATCTGGGACGGGGAGCGGCTGCACGGGCTGAACGCCTCCGGGCGGTCGCCGCGATTGCTGACGCGTGAGCTGGTGCTGGAGCGCTCCCCGGGTGCCATGCCGGATCGGGGCTGGCTCTCCGTGACCGTGCCGGGAGCGCCGCGGGGATGGCGGGATCTGCACGCCCGGTTCGGGTCGCTGCCGTTCGCCGAGCTGTTCTCCGACGCGATCGAGTACGCCGAACGCGGGTACCCGGTGTCGCCGCGCACGGCCGCCGGGTGGCGGGTGGCCGCCGAGCAGGTCTATCCGGGGCTGGTGGGGGCGGAGTTCGCGGAGTGGGAGCGGGTGTTCACGTTCGGTGGGCGGGCGCCGCGAGCCGGGGAGCGCTGGGCGAATCCGGAGGCGGCGCGGACGCTGCGTCGGATCGCGGATACCGACAGTGACGACATGTACCGCGGGGAGACGGCGGCGGCCATCGTCGCCCACGCCGAGCGGACCGGCGGGCTGCTGCGGGCCGACGACCTGGCCGGCCACGCCTCGGAGTGGGTGGAGCCGATCTCGGTGCGGTACCGCGGGCACGAGGTCTGGGAGCTGCCGCCCAACGGGCAGGGGATCGCGGCGCTCATCGCGCTCGGGGTCCTGGACGGCTACGAGATGTCGTCGCTGCACCAGCAGATCGAGGCGATGAAGCTGGGGTTCGCCGACGCGCGCGCGTTCGTGGCCGATCCCGAGGTCGGCGGGCCGGTCCGGGAGCTGCTCGAGCCCGGGTATCTGCGGGGACGGCGGGCGCTGATCGGGGAGCGGGCCGGGCGGTACGGGGCGGGGGAGCCGCAGCGGGGCGGGACCGTGTATTTGTGTACGGCCGACGCGGCCGGGCGGATGGTGAGCCTCATCCAGTCGAACTACATGGGGTTCGGGTCGTTCGTGGTGCCGCCCGGGACCGGGCTCGGGCTGCAGGACCGCGGGGCCGGGTTCGTGCTGGCCGAGGATCACCCGAACGTGGTCGGGCCGGGTAAGCGGCCGTTCCACACGATCATTCCGGCCTTTCTGACCAGGGGTGGCGAGCCCGTCGGGCCGTTCGGGGTGATGGGCGGGCACATGCAGCCACAGGGGCACGTCCAGGTGGTCCTGTCGACGGTGGACGGGCGGCTCGATCCGCAGGCGGCGCTCGACCGGCCGCGGTGGTACTGGGGGCGCGGGCTGGAGGTGCAGGTCGAGCCCGGCCTGGCCGGCTCCGTCGACGAGCTGCGACGGCGCGGTCACGCGGTGTCGGTCGCGGCCTCGCCGGAGGTCTTCGGCATGGGGCAGGCGATCTGGCGGACCACTCAGGGTTACGTCGCCGGCTCGGAGCCGCGGGCCGACGGGTACGCGGCCGGGTATTAAGTAGGCATTAAGCAGGGAGACCGGTCTCTCATCGGGGCCACCCCCCCCGTCGAATCGGGGCCGCCGATAGTGCAGGCTTGTCGCATGGCCGACGGCACCACCTGGCATTCGTCCGACATCGACCACGTGATCGTCAGCGAGGAGCAGATCCGCGACAAGACTGCGGAGCTCGCCAAGCAGGTGGCGGCCGACCACGCCGACGCCGAGTCGGTCCTCCTCGTGGGCGTGCTCAAGGGCGCGGTCATGTTCATGGCGGACTTCGCGCGGGCGCTCGGGCGGGTCGGGCCGCCGGTGGAGCTCGAGTTCATGGCGGTTTCGTCATACGGGCAGGGGACTACCTCGTCCGGGGTCGTTCGGATCCTCAAGGACCTGGACCGGGACATCGCCGGGCGGCACGTCATCGTCGTCGAGGACATCGTGGACTCGGGTCTGACACTGTCGTGGCTGCTCAAGTACCTGGAGAGCCGCTCGGCCGCCCGGGTCGAGGTGGTGGCGCTGCTGCGCAAGCCCGACGCGCTCAAGGTGAACATCCCGGTGCGGTATGTCGGGTTCGACATCCCGAGCGAGTTCGTGGTCGGCTACGGGCTCGACTACGCGGAGCGGTACCGTGACCTGCCGTTCGTCGGGGTGCTCAAGCCGTCGGTGTACGGGCGGGGCTGAGCCGCGGTCGCCGTGCGCGGCGCCGGCCCGGCCGGAGCGCCCACGGCCCGTCGCGCATAGTCGACTTTCCTGAGAGTCTGCTGAGAGCCTCTCCTCCGCGGCCGACGCCGATCCGCGACTGTCGGTGTCACGGTGTACCGTCAAATGGTCGCAAGCGTCAACTGAGCCCATACCTTGGCGGCGCTTTCGGCACCGCACCGGAAAAGTGGGTCCGGTGTGGTCGACGGCCTTACGGATGGAGGGGCCGGGCGCCGAGTGCGTCCGACGACAACATGGAACGTACCCGTTTGTTCCGCCGGCCGGTGGTCTGGATCCTTTTGGTGATCATCGGTGCCATCGTGCTCAGTTCCTTCTTCACATCCGGCCCGAGCTACACCAAGGCGGACACGTCTCTGGTGCTCGACCAGCTCCGCAGCGGCAACGCGAGCAAGGCTGTGATCCAGGACAAGGAGCAGACGCTCAACCTCGATCTGAAGAACAAGATCAAGGTCAAGGGCACGGAGACCAACAAGATCCAGGGCCAGTTCTCCGCGCAGAGTGCTGACGAGCTGCAG
Source organism: Dactylosporangium vinaceum (assembly GCF_019904175.1). Classification (GTDB taxonomy): domain Bacteria; phylum Actinomycetota; class Actinomycetes; order Mycobacteriales; family Micromonosporaceae; genus Dactylosporangium; species Dactylosporangium vinaceum. The sequence goes on from NZ_CP061913.1 coordinate 669,879, forward strand.
AACGAGCTCAGCAACCTCAAGTCGCAGGAGAAGCTGGGCGACTTCAACGTCAACGTCACCCAGGACAACATCTTCATCAGCCTGCTGATCAACCTGCTGCCGATCGCGGTGCTCGTCGTCCTCCTGCTGCTGTTCATGTCGCAGATGCAGGGCGGCGGCTCCCGGGTGCTCAACTTCGGCAAGTCCAAGGCCAAGCTCATCTCCAAGGACACCCCGAAGACGACGTTCGCGGACGTGGCCGGCTCGGACGAGGCCGTCGAGGAACTGCACGAGATCAAGGACTTCCTGCAGGCCCCGGCGAAGTACCAGGCGCTCGGCGCGAAGATCCCGAAGGGCGTGCTGCTCTACGGGCCGCCCGGAACCGGTAAGACGCTGCTCGCGCGGGCCGTGGCCGGCGAGGCGGGCGTCCCCTTCTACTCGATCTCCGGCTCGGACTTCGTCGAGATGTTCGTCGGTGTCGGTGCCTCGCGTGTGCGTGACCTGTTCGAGCAGGCCAAGGCCAACGCGCCCGCCATCGTGTTCGTCGACGAGATCGACGCCGTCGGCCGCCACCGCGGCGCCGGCATGGGCGGCGGGCACGACGAGCGCGAGCAGACGCTCAACCAGCTGCTCGTCGAGATGGACGGCTTCGACACCAAGGGCGGCGTGATCCTGATCGCGGCGACCAACCGGCCCGACATCCTCGACCCGGCACTGCTGCGCCCCGGCCGCTTCGACCGGCAGATCGCCGTCGACCGGCCCGACATGGAGGGCCGCAAGGCGATCCTCCGGGTCCACGCCAAGGGCAAGCCGTTCACCCCCGACGTCGACCTCGACTCGGTGGCCCGGCGCACGCCCGGCTTCACCGGTGCCGACCTGGCCAACGTGATCAACGAGTCGGCGCTGCTGGCCGCCCGCAACGACAAGCGGGCGATCACCAACGACTACCTCGAAGAGGCGATCGACCGGGTCATCGCCGGCCCGGAGCGGCGCACCCGCGTGATGAGCGAGCACGAGAAGAAGGTCACCGCATACCACGAGGGCGGTCACGCGCTCGTCGCCTGGGCGCTGCCCCACTCAGCGCCGGTGCACAAGGTGACGATCCTGTCCCGCGGCCGCTCGCTCGGGCACACGCTGGTCCTGCCCACCGAGGACAAGTACACGCAGACCCGCTCCGAGATGATCGACACTCTGGCCTACGCGCTGGGTGGCCGGGCCGCCGAGGAGCTCGTCTTCCACGAGCCGACCACGGGCGCCGGCAACGACATCGAGAAGGCGACGGCGCTCGCCCGCTCGATGATCACCGAGTACGGCATGAGTGCCAAGCTCGGCGCGGTGAAGTACGGCACCGGCGACGGTGAGCCGTTCCTGGGCCGCACGATGGGCCACGAGCGGGACTACTCCGAGAAGGTCGCGGCCGAGATCGACGGCGAGATGCGGGGCCTGATCGAGGTCGCGCACGACGAGGCGTGGGAGATCCTGGTCGAGTACCGCGATGTCCTCGACAACATCGTCGAGGAGCTCATGGAGAAGGAGACCATCTCCCAGGCCGACATGACCCGGATCTGCGCCCGCGTCGTCAAGCGCCCGCCGATGTCGCCGTTCAACGGCAACGGCCGGCGCCGCCGGGCGGCCGGTGACAGCGGGGCCAACGGCTCCGGGGTCACCTCCCCGGCCGGCCTCGGTGGCGACGACCACGTGCGCATCGGCGGTGGCGAGACCGCGGACGGCACGCACTGAGCGAGTTCAGCGGCACCGAGCCCGACACCGATGACAACGGTGCCGGGCTCGTTGCCGACCGGGAGCTGGACCACGTCGCCGCCCGCCTCGTCAGCGGCAAGCTCGGCGGCGTCGAGGTCGAGCGCAACATCGACCTGAAGCGCATCGAGGACGCGGTCCGCGAGATCCTCATCGCCATCGGCGAGGACCCCGACCGCGACGGGCTGCGCAAGACGCCGGCCCGGGTCGCCCGCGCGTACGCCGAGCTGTTCGCCGGCCTGCGGGTCGACCCCGCGCAGGTGCTCAGCACGAGCTTCGAGGCCGACCACGAGGAGCTCGTGCTCGTGCGCGACATCGAGGTCCAGTCGATGTGCGAGCACCACCTGCTGCCGTTCCACGGCGTCGCGCACATCGGCTACATCCCGGGCGCCGACGGCCGCATCACCGGCCTGTCCAAGCTGGCCCGGCTGGTCGAGGTGTACGCCCGCCGGCCGCAGGTCCAGGAGCGCCTCACGTCCCAGATCGCGGACCTGCTGATGAGCCGGCTCACGCCGCGCGGCGCCATCGTCGTGATCGAGTGCGAGCACATGTGCATGTCGATGCGCGGCATCCAGAAGGGCGGCTCCCGCACGATCACATCGGCGGTGCGCGGCATCCTTCGCGACGACGCCAAGTCCCGATCCGAGGCCATGGCGCTCATCATGCACAGTTAGATTTCGCGGGTGTACCCCCTGTGGCCGATCCCGGGCCGCAGGGGGTTCGCTGTTTCACAGGAACAGGATCACGCCACCGAACACCAGCACGGGGACGAGCGCCAGCAGGCTGATCACCATCCCGAGGGCCGGTGTGCGGGACGTGGTCTGGCGGGTCATCGCGCCGATCGTGAGCCAGCCGAGGCCGAAGGAGACGGCCGGAAGTACCAGAGCACAGGGCAGCGCCAGGAGACCGGCGCCGGTGAGCCGCTCGCTGGCGAGCAGCGCGGGGATCTGGACGATGGCGGCCAGGAGCGCGAACGCGAAGTAGACGCCGGCGTTCACCCACACCCGCCGGTTGGACGCCGCCTGCCGCCCCGGCGCCGCCAGCTCCGCCTCAGAGCGTTTCAGACCGGCCGCGGCCATCCTGAGGGCCGTGGCGACCCGGCCCGGGATCGACTCCGGCACCGGCATGTTGAGCGGGCGCACGACCCCGGTGCCGACGATGCCACCCGGCCCGGACACCGGCACGCCGCTTATCGGTCCGGTGTGCTGCGTCGGCGGGACACTGCGCGGGGCCACCAGGGGGTAGCCGCCGGTCACCGGGCCGCGCGGCGCCCCGGCCACGGCCGGCGTGCCGGGCATCGCCGACGCCGGCCCGCCGGAGACCGGGGGCACGCTCAGCGGCGGCCGCGGCGGCGCGCTGACCGGCGTGGTCAGCATGCGCTGCCCCTGCGGCCAGGCACCGGAAGCACCCATGAGCGCGGGCGACGGGGGCGGCGGCGGGGCCATCGGGGCGCCCCGGCGCGGGTCGAGCGGCTGCCCGGCCCCGGTGAGCGCGGCGTGCGCGGCCTGGATCTCCGGCCACGCCGGCCGCAGCTCCAGCGGCCGCCCGCCCGCCTCGCCCGCCACCTCGGTCAGGTAGGCCTCATGGTGGGCGAGCTTGGCCCGGATCGCAGTCAGGTCCTGCTGGGCCGCCTTGAGCGCGGTCTTGTGCTCGGCCACGACCGCGATCACCTCGCGGCGGACGGCGTCGAGGCGCTGGCCGGCTCCCACGTACTCCAGCCAGGCCGTCCGGCTGGCCTCCCCGACCGGGGCCGGCGGGGCCGTCCAGGGCCCGCTCAGCTGGGCGCAGACGCGGCGGACGAGCTCGACGGGCGGGTCGGGGTCGAGGTATACAGGGGCGTTGAGCCGGCTCGGCCCGGTGCCGGTCCCGGAGAACGTGGCTCCGGGCGGATCGCCCACCCACGCGTGCGGGTTGCGGATCGCGATCTGGGTGGCGTGCGGCAGGGGAGCCTGCGTGGTCTCCTGCGTCAGCGGCGGTGGCGGCCAGCCCGCCGCGATCAGGTGCAGCCGCCCGGCCGGCCCGGCGTGCGCGAGCTGCGCGATCCGGGCCAGGTCGCGCCCCTCGGTGAGCTCGGGCAGCGAGGCGATCACGAGGAGCAGTGTCGGCGTCGGCGCCGGGCCGTCGCCCCGCGTCGCGAGCCAGCGTTCGCCTTCGTCGAGTACACCGCGAAGGCCCGCAATGTCCGTCGCCGGGGCCGGCATGATGGCATCGATCCCGGTGAACCAGCCGAACGTGGGCCCGTCGACCACCGCGTCGATCGCCCGGATGCGCACCGACCCCGGCGGCGACGACGCGAGCAGCCGCAGCACCAGGCTCCGCAGCAGCCCCGCCACCCGCGGATCCCGCGCGTCGGCGTCGACAGCGATGTGCCCGGCCCGCAGCAGCGGCACGATGACCGGGAAGCGCGCATCATCCAGCGGATGGGCCTGGCCGACGCGCACGAACGTGGGCGGCAGCGGCCCCCCGAGCGGCGTGGCCGGCGCCATGGCGTCCAGCTGCGCCCCGAGCCACCCCGGAGCCAGCATCGCCGCGTTGGCCCGCAGCCCGGCCGCCAGGTCATGCTGCTCCGCGTACTGCTCGGAGGGGGCGGCGTTGGGGGAGTACTTCTCGAGGATCGGCCCGGCGGCGGCGATCAGCGCAGCGGTGTGCCGATGCTGCGCAGCCGCTCGCTCGATCCGTGCCCGCAGGCGTGCCACCGTGCCCCTTCCGATCCAAGCAGTTGCGGGAACGGTAACGCAGACAGCCTTTCTCGTCAGCAGGCACACTGCCGCCGGCGCATAGTCGCAGGTCTCGGGGTTGCCCCGGAACCCTCCGGCGCGGGAGTGGGCCGCCGGGGTGCTCTGCCGCTAGCCTTTGAGCGTGGACCCATCGATTCCTCAGGAGCCGGGCGTTGATCAGGGGCGGTCTATACCGCGCTCCCGGACGGGCGAGAACGAGGTCCTCGAGGGCGAGGTCATCGACAGGGGCGTCCCGCTGGGCCGACCTCAGCCGGGGCCGCCTCCGCCGCCCCGGGCTGCCAAGGACCCGAAGCAGCGCAAGCGGACCCGCCGTACGGTCCTGTGGACCCTGCTGGGAATCTTGGTGTTCGTCTTACTGAGCGGTGTCGGGTTCGGCATCATCTACTACGACAAAGCCACAAAGCCAAACACAGACACACCAGATGCGGCACTCGAAGGGTTTCTAGATGCGCGCTTCAACGGCGCTCGACCGGAACGCGTTCAGCAGCTGATCTGCCGGTCTCCGAACCTGGGCGAGTTCGATGAGTTGGTCAAGGTGTTGGAGGCGAGTAAAGCCCAGCCTGACGAGGCGATCGAGGCTCATGCGTCCGCGCTCGATTTTAAGTATCCGTCGAAAGACAAGACTGAGATCGAGACTGACCTAGTACTGACTTCCGGACCGCAGAACCATGCCAGCTTCGCCAAAGAACGCTGGCATTTCGACGTTGTGCGTGAGGACGGGTGGCGGGTGTGCGGCGCGCATCGTCTTAACTGACAGTTATTCCGCCCAGAGCAGATGGATGGGTACCTCTAGCGTTTTGGGGGGTTGGCCGCTCCAGGCCCACCGGTACCATTCGATCTCGCGGCAGACGCGGATGCAGATGTCGCCTTCGGCGCTGTTGTACGCCTCGGTGACGGCGCGCAGGTCGCGCTGATCGCGGCCGGTCTTGTCGTCCGGGCCGGGCACTCGGACGACTCGCAGGCCGGTGATCGCCTTGACGTCGCGGGCCGCCCGCGGGGGGCGTCCCGGTGGGGCGTCAAGCGATACCAGCGTGAGCTCGGCGGATGCGGTGATCGTGCTCGAGACCCGCTCGACCCAGACCCGCTCCAGGGGTACCAGCGGGGCGAACACCTCGGTCTGCTCGGACTCGGCGCGGTACCACTCCTGCTCCGGCAACGCCGGCACATAGGTGCGGCTGGCCTGCACTACCGCGTTGTCGATGCGGATGTCGCCCCGCCAGCCCAGGCCGGGAACACCGACGACGGCGCGGCGGCCGCGGAGGTCCCGCAGCGACGACGCGGCGACCATCTCGATACCGGCCGGTGTTCGCGCCGAGTCGCCGGCCAGCAGATCCCAGTCGGGGAAGTCTGAATCCCCGGGTAAATCGGTCACGGCTTCATTCCCAACGGCGCACCCATCTGCTGCATGAACGGCACTGGGTCGATTGCGCCATTGTTGCTCGGATCGCTGTTGCGATGGACCTCGAAGTGGACGTGCGGGCCCGAGGAGTGGCCGGTGGTACCGGTGAATCCGATCTCCTGGCCCGGGGCGACGTGCTGGCCGACGACGACGCTCGGCTGCTTCACCATGTGGCAGTAGCGCGTGAGGAAGCCGTTCGCGTGCTGGATCTCCACGTACCAGCCGCAGCCGAGCACCGACGGCGAGCCGTCGCGCCCGCAGCCCCAGTCGGTGCCGTTGGCCAGGTGGGCCTGGCAGCGCACCTTCACCACGATGCCGGCGGCGGCCGCGCCGATCCGGGTGTACCGGTCGACGATGAGATCGACGCCCTGGTGGGTGGGGCGGTCGGCGGTGCGGAAGCCCGAGCCGACCTCGGCCACCACGGGGACCGTCCAGCCGGACGCCGCGATCTGATTGCCGGTGACGCACTGCAGCGTTGTCGAGCCGGCGGCCGAGCGGGCGGCGCCGCCGGTGAGCGAGTTGACGACGGTGCTCGCGAGCTGCTCGTGTTTGGCGTACGCGTCCGGGTATGCGCTGCGCTGCACCTTCTGCGCGGCCTGGGTGAGGCTCATCCGCTCCCAGCCGGGGATTGTCACCAGCTTCTCGTAGAACTTCCGCGCGGCGTACTGCGGGTCCATGATCTGCTCTGGCGTGCCCCAGCCCGTGCTCGGCCGCTGCTGGAACAGCCCGAGCGAGTCGTGGTCGTTGCGCGAACCGAGGTACTTCAGGTTGACCAGGCTGGACTCCTGCATGGCCGTGGCGACCGCGATCACCCATCCCCGCGGCGGTACCTTCAGGTCCTGCCCGACCCGCACGATGACCGCGGCGTTGCGGACCTGCTCCTCGGAGAGCTCGCGGTGGCTCGGCATGTTGGCGGAGACGTTGACGAGCTGCCCGTCGCCGCAGCCGATGTCGTAGTTCTGGGTGTTGCGCTTGGCGTCGAAGAAGAACGCCACGGCCGCGCCCGCGCAGCACACGAGCAGCAGCGCCGCGCCGACCACGGCCAGCAGCGCCGGGCCGATGAACCTCGTCCGCCTCGGCTCCTCGAAGTCCTCGTCCCCTCCGATGACGCTCACGCCACCTCCCAGTCGAGCGAGGTGACCTGCCAGCGCCCGCCCGCGACCTGCAGCCCGAGCACGATCGTCCCGCCCTCCGCCGGGATCCGGGCCACTGTCGTGCCGCCGTTGGCCTGCAGCTGCGTGGCCCCGGTGATCGTGGCCGTCGGTACGTCGGCGGGATCGGTCTCGGCGAGCGACGCCATCAGCTCCGTCGAGGCGTCCGGCTTGAGCCCGGCCCGCCACTGATCACCGGTGACCCCCGGCTTGCGCACCCACGCGTTGGCGAACCGGGTGGCCACGGTCGCCGCGTCGGCGGCACCCTTGCTCAGCGACGGCGCCGCGGCGACCGACTCGTCGACCCCGTCGTCCCCGAGCGAGCTGAAGGGGTCAGCCGATCTCGGCACCGTCGCCACGGTCGGCCCGATGGCGTCGGTGGCCGAGCTCCCGCGCCCGTTGTCGAGCACGGTCCGCCCGAGCGTGACGATCACGAGCACGATCACGAGCAGGACCAACGCGATGCCGTACCGCGTCCCGAGCAGCCGCAGGGCCGTCCGCATCGCCGCCTACCCCGGCAGGCTCGCCGACTCGGGCCGGCGCGCGGGCCCGGTCGTGGACCGGGAGGAGTCGTCCGAGCCGGGTCGGTAGATCGAGTACGACGGCGCGTTCTCGGCCGGTAGGTCGGGCTCCTGCCACGTCGGCTCGCGCCGCTGCGGCGCCTGCTGCTGCCCGGCGCCACTCCGGTTGCCACCCGTCTCCGGCCGCTCCACCGGGACCCCGGCGCCGCTGCCCGCCGAGACAGTGTCCTCACTGCGCGCCTCGGGCCGCTGCGAGCTGTACACATCGCCGCCGCCGCGCTGGGGTGCGGGCTCCTTCGTCCCTCCGGCGTCGACCACCTTGAGCGCCGCGGCCGCCCGCACGTCCCGCATGAACAGCCGGTGCCAGCCTCCGGCTGACGTGATCGCCCGCGTCGAATCCTTGCCGCCGAGCTGCGTGATCCGGCGGTACGGCCTCAGCAGAAGCCACCCGACGACCCCGGTGAGCCAGATCAGGATGACCTGAAGCCAGGGGGCCAGCGCGGCGGTGAGGATCTGGGAGACGGCGAACAGATAGACAGCCGAGCCGGTGCCGAAGATGATGATGTTGAAGATCGCCGCGATGACCGCGTTGCCCAGTCGCCGGAGACCGGCATTGGCCGGTCGCAGAAGCCCGATGGTGCCGAGCATCGGGGCGGCGATGACCGCCCAGCGGAAGAGCAGGAACCCAAGGAGTACCAACACTGAAGCCGTGATGTCGAACAGCGCAAAGAAAAGGGCCGAAAGAATCGCGAGGAATCCCGCACCGACGCGGTCCATGCCTTTCGTCCCCTGCAAGTGTTGGTATGCTTCCGGATCTTCGATCCTAATCCGCTCTGCTATTTCTTTCCAGCGGTCACTCTTCTGCTGAATCTTTTGGGCCCGGAGGTTCGAAGTCTCCAGGGGCTCACCCTTGGCCGCGTGTTCTTCGTTCTTGGCGCGAATGGCCGCCTCGGATGAGCGGATTTCGTCAATTTCGGCCCAGGTAAATGACCTTGCATCATACAGTGCTGGTCCGTATTTTGCAGCTGAAGGACTATCCGCCGATCCGAGTGTTCCCCGAAGCCAGTTTTGATAGAGCAATCCGTCGGTGACGGCGTCGCTGGCGCGTAGTGCTGGAGTTCGGTGATCGACGCATGATTCGGGATGCCTTTGGCACAGAGGTGAGTCACTCTTCTTCTGCTCCACCGGAGGGCCGACGGCATCGTGAATTAGGCCAAGGCTTGATGTAAGCGTTTTGTCGGCAAGGTGCGCGGACCAACTCGGCCACGCCGCCAGAGCACTCATAAGGACCATGACGAAGATGGCCCAGCCCGCGGTTGTCATCGCGTTGGACATGTCCGACTGTCGTGATCTCCAAAGAAGGTAGAGTCCAACGATAGCGAGCGTTATGGCGCCAAATGGAGTGAATACCCGATCGTAAATTGCTTGAGTTGTTCGGTCGACCATTGGGTCAGCCCAGCCCCACATGTAAGAAGCGTCCCAGGCGCGCTCGCGAAGGGCGTTCGATGCACCGAGGATCGACGTTGCCATGACGAATTCGCCGTTTGCAACAGTGTTCTCGAATTCGGCACTGGGATTCGTTACTGTGGCTGCGCATTTGAGGTCGTATGTGTTGAAATCGTAACCAGCATAACCGTATCGCGAATACCGGCCCATAATGCTGTCGCTCTCGGCAGCGGTTGGATGCTGCGCAAACCAGCCAGCCATGCCGGAATCCGGACTGTCTGGGAGCGGTGCGTCAAGGCAGCTTGCCTTGCCGGCGATATCACTTTTTAGGCTGGCAGCGCAGTCATCAAAGTTGCCTAGTTGCTGCCATTCTTCGAGGCTGCAGAGCTTGTCGCCAGGAGCGTACGCCGTAGGAGAGGCTGAAGCAGGAAGCATCGGGCCGGCGAAGAGAGTGGCCACGGCCGTGACGAGGACCACGGCCACGTACACGGGTAGGCGTCTCACCGATCATCCTCCGCGTCGTCGTCAGGGTGGAGGTCCACAACCTCGCCGCGGACCGCGGTCCCCGAAGGGATGCCGCCCGGCGTGGTGTCCAGGTACTTCAACAACTCCGGCACATACGAGACGTCGATGCGCACCTTCTGCACGCGCCCGTCCACGTCGCGCATCACGAATTCGCGGAAGCCGAGCCGGGAGGAGGAGCTGGTGTCGACCTGGGAGAGTGCGGCGAGTGTCTGCTCGTAGCCCACGTCGGTCGGCACCCGTAGCAGGCGCAGCGCCTCGGCGGCGATCTCCGTGTCCTCGGCGATGCGGCCCACGAAGACGGTCGAGACCAGGTTCTGCACGTCCAGGCCCAGGATGTCCTTCGGGTTCTGGGAGGCCACCAGCGCGGCCAGGTTCCACTTGCGGGAGTCGCGGGCCAGGCGGACCAGGAAGGAGCGGCCGGAGCGCCAGCCCTCCATGAAGTGGGCCTCGTCCAGGCCGACGAGTTTGCGCTGGGACATGTCGCCGCCGTAGCAGCGGCGGACGGCCAGGCGGTGGGCGGTGTGGAGCATGGGCAGGGCCAGGGACTCCTCGGCCGACCAGTACTCGCGCTCGATCTTCAGGTCCGGCAGCCGCAGGCCCGCCATGGTGATGACGGTCAGCGCGGCGTCGGCGCCCAGGAGGCCGGGCGGCGGGGACCCGAAGAAGAGCATGGCCAGGGGCATCTCGGCGGTGTCCAGGAGCAGGTTGCCCAGCTCCAGGGCGTCGTGGTCGCCGGTGTCGCGCAGGGCCCGGATCACGTCCTCGAGCGTCGAGGACTCCTCGGCCGGGACCTGGCGGACGGCGTGGCGCAGCATGGTGGCCGTCGATGCCTCGCGGGCCACCTGCGGCGGGACAAGCATCTGGCAGATGTCCTGGACGAGCATGCGGCGCTCGGCGCGGGCGTTGGAGATGGCGATCTCGAACTCGCGGTCGCCGGGCGGGCCCGGTGCGTAGTGGGCCCGCTGGGGGGTCGGGATCAGCGAATACGGCGCGAGTGTGCCCTGCTCCGAGCCGGTCAGGTTCAGGACGCGGGAATACGGTGCCAGCTCCGGCATCCGGCACAGGCGGGCCAGCGGGCCGGACGGGTCCAGCAGCGTCACCTGCGCGCCGCGGCGGGCGGCCAGGTAGCCCAGGGCGCCCATGAGCGTGGACTTGCCACCGCCGGGCTCGGCCACGAAGACCGCGAGGCCGGAGCGCTCGCGGACCTCCATCGGGAAGTGTAGATCCAGGAAGACCGGGCGGCGGGAGGTGCCGGCAGTGCGCCCGATGAGGTCGCCGCGGCGGTCGCCGACGGTGGAGGCGGCCTGGGGCAGCGCCGCGGCGAAGAGCTTGACCGGCATGCGGCGCAGGTAGCCGGTGTTGGCCAGGGGCTCGCCGGGGATGAACTCGCGGGCCAGCCAGTCCTGGTTCTTCGGGTGCTGGAGGGCCACGCGCATCTCGCGGGAGTACATCTGGGTGAGCTTGCGGGCCCGCTCCAGGCACTCCTCGCGGGTGCGGCCGCCGACGGCGATGCGGTGCCAGCCGTGGGCCCGCGACGAGTCGACGGGCAGGCCGGTGCTGATCTCGTCGCCGATGGTGAGGGCGCGCTTGGCGAGGCGCTCGAGCTCCGGGGGCGCGTCCATGCCGTGCTCGCTGTAGTCGGCCTGCTGCGAGCGGATCAGGCGCAGGCGGTGCTCCAGGTTGCGGAACGAGTCGCCCGGGCCCAGGATGTCGATCCGCGACGAGAGCTCCATCGGCCACGACAACCGCTCGTGGAAGTGCAGCCAGGGCTCGTGGCGCTCGGGGATCTCCAGCGGCTCCATGCGCCCGACCGTGAGCACGGCGACGTGGCGCTCCTCGCCGGTCTGGCGGTTGACGAGCTTCACTGTCGAGCCGTACGGCGTGCGGTAGCGCTCCACCTCCTCGGTCAGCGCGAGGAGGTCGCCGCGGTCCCAGGAGCCGTCGAGGGAGTTGATGTGCCCGGGCGGCGACATGCAGAGCGCCACCGAGCGGTACAGCAGCCACTCCAGCTCGAACGCGGTGACCCGCCGCCCGCGCATGCCGAACGCGCCCAGGACCTCGTCGAACTGCTCGACGGTGCGGGCCATGCGGCGCCGCTCGGCGTCGGCGACCCCGCGCTTGAACAGCGAGCCGATGCGCTCGGCGAACGTGTCGCCGAGGGTGCGGCGGGCGAAGGCGATGCCCAGGTAGGTCTGGCCCTCGGCGTGGTTGATCTGCTGGAGGTGCTTCTGGGCGGCGACGAGGTGGTCGGCCCAGGTGGGCCCGCCGGCGCTGGGCAGCGGGTGCGGCGTGTTGCCGTCGACCACGCGGGCCCACTGGTCGGCCGGGAACGGCTTGGTGGTGCGCCGCAGGTGCAGCCGGAAGCCGGCCAGGCCCGCGTACTGCTCGGAGATCGCCGACAGCAGCGCCTCCCGCTCGGCGTCCGGGCGGAACGCCCAGCGCACCTCGGGCAGCCAGTACCAGGCCGTGACCGTGTTGGGCGTGAACGTCAGGTGCCCGGCGATCTCGGTGATCGCCAGGTCGATCGCGGCGCTGCGGTCCTTGTGCTTCGGCTTCGGGGTGCGCTCCAGCGGCGTCCGGCGGCCGCGCTGCGGCGGCGGGAGCGCGCGCGGCGGGCGGGGCGGCTGCTGGGCCGGGACGGTGCGCGCGGGCGCGGCCCGTCGCGTGGGAGGTGGCGGCGGCGGGGCGGTGACCGCCTTGCGCGGCGGCGCGCCGGCGGAGCTGGCCCGCCCGCCCGGAGCCCATTCCGGGGGCCGCGGGGCGGCGGGTCCACCGCGCGCCCGCCGGTCCGGCTGCTCCGCCCAGTTGTCGTAGGGGGGCCGGTCACCGGCGGCAGGGGGCTGCGCGGGCCGGTCACTGATGGCGGGCCGGGTGACGTGGCGCTCCCCGTGCGCGGTGCGCGCCGGGTCGCCGCCGGGTCCGCCGCGGGGGATCGCCCGCTTCGGTGCGCGCAGGTCCTCGGGCGCCCGTGGCGCACCCGAGGAGGGCGTCGCGGAGATCGGGATGCCGGAGATCGGCTCCAGGGCCAGCGGCCGCTCGCGGGCCGGGCCCCCGGCGGGCGGCTCGTCGAACAGCCCCAGGAACGGCGAGTCCACGTCGGCCGCCGGCGCCCGGCGGCCGTTGCCACCGTTGGTGCCGTTGCCACCGTTGGCGCTGTTACCGCCGTTGGTGCCGTTGCCGCGCGCGGCGGCCGGGCCGGTGCCGCGGAACTGCGCGACCCGGCCGCCCTCGGCCAGCGCGCTCAGACCGCCATCGTAGTCGGTTGACAGCGCAGCGTCATCATCGATGTCCGCGCGGTCTGGAAAGCCCCCGGACTTGCGGGGAGGGGGAGTGCTCATACGAGATCACCGGTGAGTTCCGGGCGGATGCGCACCTTGGACCCGACCAGGCGGGCGTCACGCTGCTCGGAGCTGGGCTCGCGAGTGTGGCGCCAGTCGGTCAGGGCGGTGCGGACCACCATGCGGGCGGGTCGATCGGGGTCGACGTAACGGAAGATCAGCGACGTCGCCACGATCGCGAGTGCGATCTCGTAGGCGGGGAAGTAGTCGACGTGCAGCGTGATCAGGTAGCGGATGAACATGAACAACGGCACCAGCAGCGCGAACACCCCGTACTGCGCATAGGGCAGCTGGATCGGCAGCGTGTATCCGGGCGGGCCGAGGTAGACCAGCCGAGCCCGGTAGATGTCGTCATCGGTGCGCAGGCGCATTGGGGCCTGTCCTTATTGACCAGGGAAGATCAGCTTGACCAGCTGCCCGCCGAAGAAGAACAGCGCGCCGGCGCCGAGCACGAAGGCGATGCCGATGATCGCGATCGCTGAGCTGGTGAGGACCCGCGAGACCTCGCCTTTGCTCGCCCGGCCGATGAAGATCACTCCGAGCACCGCGAGGAGGATCGGCACGATCTTGGTGCCGAAGAACCCCACGATGGCGTCGGTGTTGATCGTCTGCGGTGGTTCGGTTGGGGTGGGTGCGAAGGCGATCGCATCCACGGTGTGCCGGGCCGTGCCCCACACAGCCTGGCCGATCTCCATCAACATCATCAAACCTCCCCGGAGGCGCGGCAGGCGAGTTGCATGCCGCGCGTTAAGCGTCGCCGAAAAGACGACCCGGCGGTACAACCCCGGCTGCTGTGTCGCTCTCCAGCGGAACCTTATCCGGGCGTTTGCCCTGCTAAATGCCCATTGTCGGGTTTAACCGTCCGAATAACGTTCACTTGCAGAGAGTACGTGGCAGTCCGGTGTCCAACAAGCTGACCGGTTCGAGGTCAGTGTGCACAGTGTGCCTCGTGAGACCGGTTCACCGCGCCCCCCGTAGGGTTGTCGCAGGTCGCCACCGAGCGCTCGCGGTGAGTTGAGTACCTTCATTCAAGTGATGGTCTTGCGACGTTCAACGCCCGTGGTGATGGGCGTGCTCAACGCGACCCCGGACAGCTTCTCCGACGGCGGGCGCTACGCGGACCTCGACGCCGCGGTGGCGCACGCGCTGCAGATGACGGCCGAGGGCGCCGACCTCATCGATGTGGGCGGGGAGAGCACCCGCCCGGGCGCCGAGCGGATCGACGCCGAGACCGAGGCGGCCCGGGTGCTGCCGGTCATCCGGGCGCTGCGGGCCGAGGGTGTCGCCATGAGCGTCGACACCACCCGGGCGGCCGTCGCCGCGGCCGCGCTGGAGGCCGGGGCCGAGCTGGTCAACGACGTGTCCGGGGGCCTGGCCGACCCCGACATGGCCCGGGTGGTCGCCGACGCCGGCTGCCCCTGGGTGCTCATGCACTGGCGGGGGCACTCCCGGCGGATGGCCGATCTCGCGGTGTACGACGACGTGGTGAAGGAGGTGTCGGCCGAGCTGCTGTTGCGCGTCGACGCCGCCGTCGCGGCCGGCGTGGCCCCGGAGCGGATCATTCTCGACCCGGGCCTGGGCTTCGCCAAGAAGCCGGAGCACACCTGGCGGCTCGCCGCCCACCTGCCCGACCTCATCGCGCTGGGCCACCCGGTGCTCGTCGGCTCGAGCCGCAAGTCCCACCTGGGCCGCCTGCTCGCCGACGCCGAGGGCCGCGACCGCCCGACCGAGGACCGCGAAGCGGCGACGATCGCCACCACCGTGCTCGCCGTCGCGGCCGGTGCCTGGGGCGTGCGGGTGCACGAGGTCCGTGGGAACGTTGACGCGATACGGGTGTGGCAGGCGACGAGGGCGGCAGCGTGAAACCGGACCGTATATATCTGCGCGGCCTGACCGTGAAGGGCCACCACGGCGTCTTCGACTTCGAGCGCCGCGAGGGCCAGGACTTCGTGATCGACGCCGAGCTCGAGCTCGACCTGGGCCCGGCCGCCGCCTCCGACGAGGTCACCGACACCGTGCACTACGGCGAGCTGGCCGAGAGCCTGGCCGCCGTGGTCGCCGGAGAACCGGTCAACCTGATCGAGACCCTGGCCCAGCGCCTGGCCGACGTCTGCCTGGCCGACGGCCGGGTCCGGGCCGCGACGGTCACCGTCCACAAGCCCCAGGCCCCGATCCCGCTGCAGTTCAGCGACGTCGCCGTGATCATCCGGCGGGAGAGCGACAGGGATGGCAGGGGGCCGTCGTGAGCACGGCGGTGCTGGCCCTCGGCAGCAATCTCGGTGACCGCGAGGCCAACCTGCGCGCGGCCGTCGAGGCGATGCAGGATCTCGTCCTGGTGGTTTCCGGGGTCTACGAGACGCCGCCGTGGGGTGACCCCGACCAGCCGCACTACCTCAACGCCGCCCTGCTCGCGGCCGATGCGGGCGCCGGCCCGGCGGACTGGCTGGCGACCGCCCACCGGCTCGAGGACGCGGCCGGGCGCGTGCGCGACCCGGCTCGCCGCTTCGGCCCGCGTACCCTTGACGTTGACGTGATTGCTGTGTGGGACGACGACGGAGCGCCGGTGACGTCCGGCGACCCGGAGCTGACCCTGCCGCATCCGCGCGCCCACCTGCGGGCGTTCGTGCTCCGGCCGTGGCTCGACATCCAGCCGTACGCCCAGCTGCCGGGTCACGGATGGGTCAACGACCTGATCCGCGCCGACGAGGTCGCCGGTGACCTCGCCGACCTGCGTCCACGAGTTGACGTCCACCTCGATACGTGATCTGGAGCGGAAAGCGATGGCCACGCCGCCACCCGTAGACCCCAACGTCAGCGGACCCAACGGCCCCAAGGGCCGGATGGAGCCCACCCGCCCGGCCACGCTGGTCATCGCCGCGCTCTTCACCACCGCGCTGGCCTGGATCGCGATCAGCAACTTCTGGAACAGCCTGCCCACGCTGCCCTGGCTGCCTCCGCTGACCCTGATCGGCCTGGCCATCTTCGAGGGCATCGAGGCGTACTCGACCCGCAACCGCATCCTGCGCAAGGAGGGTGCCGGCCCGCTGCAGCCGCTGGTGATCGCCCGCTACGCCGTGCTCGGCAAGGCGTCGGCACTTGTCGCGGCGCTGTTCGGCGGCATGTACATCGGCCTTGCGTCCTGGCTGCTCACCCAGCGCGGGGTCCTGGCCAAGGTCTCCGAGAACCTGCCGCAGGCCCTGCTCGGGGTGGCCGCCTCGATCGTGCTCATCGCCGCCGCGCTCTGGCTGGAGCGGTCCTGCCGCGTGCCCCCGAACGGCCGGGACCAGGACCTGCCCCGGCAGCAGCGGGGCCCCGCGGGCTCCGACCGCGCGTCGGACGACCAGAACGCATAAAACGCCTCAAACGCAGATTTCGTACCGCCGGGAAGTACGGAATCCGCCGCTTTTCGATGTGACGACAGCCAGGTCGTAGCGCCAGTGTTCGCCGTCGCGGCGGCGGGCCCCGGGACCCGGCGGGCGAAACCCGGCCGATCGGTGCAGGATCGGCGAGAGGCAGGGTCTGTCGCTGGTCACCATCCGCGGTTATCGTGCGACGCGTACCCGTCGGCTGGCAGGAGGCGCGCGCCATGGCGTACGACGACTCGCGGTTCCGCGGTGAGCCCGGATTCCGGGAGGAGCCCGACTTCCGGTCGGGCGGCGTGCCCGAGGATGCACCGACGCTCGGCGTCGTCAACCAGTCCGTGTACACCCCGGGCAGCTTCCCCGTCTCGCCGGCCTACGGCTCCCCGGCCGCCGACGAGCCGGTCGGGCGCCGCCGGGCCCCGACCACCCAGCAGCTCGGCGACGTCTTCGACGATCCGGAGCACGGCGAGCCCGGCCGCGACCGCTTCGCCGTGCACGCGCTGTGGGAGCTGGTCCTGCTGCTGACGGGCGGCGCGCTGCTGTACCTCCTGCGCGACGCCAGCCCGGCCGCCCTGCGCGGTGCCGAACTGCACGCGCTGCTGCTTTCCGGCGCCGCGTTCGGCCTGATCACGGTGGCCATGGGGCTCTCGCTGCGGGCCGGCGCGCCGAACCTGGCCGTGGGCCCCGTCGCCCTCGCCGCCGCGCTGTTCTTCGCGGCCAACTCCAACCGCGGCCTGCTCACGACCGCCCTGATCACCGGCCTGGTCGCGCTCGGCGCCGGCGTGGTCATCGCGGTGGTCGTCGTCGGCTTCCACGTGCCCGGCTGGGCGGCGAGCCTCGGCGGTGCGCTCGCGCTCATCGCCTGGATCGCCGATCAGCCCGACGCGAAGCTCGTCGCCGGCGCCTACGACCCGCACGGGCACGCGCTCTGGTGGGCGATCGGCGTGGCCGGGCTCGCGATCGGCGGCGGCGCGCTGGGCCTGGTCCGGCCGCTGCGCCGGTCCCTCGGCCGGTTCCGCCCGGTCCGCGACCCGGCCGACCGGCGCGGGGGCGGCGCGGCCGCATTCACCGGCTTCGCGATCGCCGGCTCGGCCGTGCTCGCCGCGGCGGCCGGGGTGCTCGTCGCGCTGACCGACCGCGGGGTGGCCGCGGCCGGGGCGACCGCCTCGTTCGGGGGCTTCACGGTCTCCGTGCTCGCGCTGGGTGCGGCCCTGGCCGGCGGCACCTCCGCGTTCGGGCGGCGCGGTGGCGTGCTCGGCACCGCGCTCGCCGTCGTGGTCGTCACGCTGCTGCTGCGGTACACCCAGGCCGAGGGTTGGAAGCTGCAGCCGGCCGCCCTGGCCGCCGGGGCGATAGGCATCGGCCTGGTGGTGACCCGGCTGGTGGAGACGTTCGGGCGTCCGCGCACGGCCCGGGAGATCGCCGAGGACGCGCCCTGGACGCCGCCGTCGATCACGCCGCCGCAGCCGGAGCCCGAGGACAACTGGTCGCCGCCGTCCAGCCGGACCGGCGGCTGGACCCCGGGCGCCTACGACAACACCGCCTACGACAGCACCGGCTACGGAAACACCGGATACGGAAACACCGGCAACGACACCCCGCGCGGCTCCGACCGCGGCTGGGGCGTCGAGGAGCGCTGGGGCACCAGATAGTCTGGTGACCATGGCCGAGGTCACCCTGGAACAGCTCGACGCCCTTCCCACCGAGGAGCTGCGCGACCGGGCGTTTGCCCTGGCCCGCCAGAAGCGCGACATCAAGTTCTTCTGGGACCTGTTCACCCACGTGACGCACAGCGACGACGACACCCAGGACGGCTGGATCGGCTCGCTCGACGCGACGATCGACGACGCCGTCGCGCTGTGGCGCGAGGCCACGAGCCACGAATACGGCGAGCAGGAGCCGCTCGTGCGGGCCGCTTTCATCGACTACATCATGAAAGCCGACAAGTAGTACAAGCAGCACATATCGCCGTCGGTTTATTTTTGGCGGCCGGGGGGCCTTATCCCGGCATGGCAATCACGCGATCCCGCTACCGCACCGCATCGAGTGCCGGTGCCCTTGTCGCATTCCTTCTTGTGCTGATCTTCGGCAGCCCGTGGTACGTCGACTGGACCCAGCAGGGCGACCGCGGCATCTTCCTCGAGACGCTGGCCTGGCCGGCCTGGGACTTCGACACCAACGCCGCCGTGCGCGACGTGCTCGGAGCCGACCTCAAGGCCATCCTGCTGATCGTCTTCACGTGGCTGTTCATCACGCTGCTCGTCGGCGCGCAGCTGGCCTCGGCCCGCGGCACGATCTCGGCGATCTTCACCGGGTGGGCCGCCTACATGTTCGCCGCGGCGCTCGCGGCATTCCTCACGTCGTTCCTGCTTCCGAACCCGTCGTTCAGCGCCGCTACGGCGAACGCGGCCGCGGGCGCTGGCTACGGCCTCATCGTCGGCTGGATCATCGGCCTCGCGACGATGGCCGGGCGGCGGCCGTAACCGCCGCCGCCCCACACTGCACAGCACTCATGCGGCCGGTGTGTCCACCGCCGCGGACGCCAGGGCCACCTGGACGTCGGCGGCGGTGAGCGCGCCGATCGGCGTGTCGCCGTCGCGCACGACCACGGCGCCGCGCCCCGCCGCCAGCATCGCCCCGAACGCCTCCCGCAGCGTCGCGCCGGACGACACGACCGGCGCGCCGTCCCCCGCCTCCGCCGCCGGCCGCAGCCCGTCGGCCGGGATCGGCGTCACCGAGAGCCGCATGATCCCGCGGTCCTCGCCGATGAACCGCTCGACGAACGTGTTGCCGGGCCGGGCCAGCAGCTCGGCCGGCGTGGCGTACTGCTGCAGCTGAGCGTGGTCGGAGAGCACCGCGATTCGGTCGCCGAGCTTGATCGCCTCCTGCAGGTCGTGCGTGACCAGGATCGTCGTCTTGCGCACCGCCTCGCGCAGCCGCAGGAACTCGTCCTGCAGCCGGCCCCGGTTGATCGGGTCGACGGCCGAGAACGGCTCGTCCATCAGCAGCACCCGCGGGTCCGCCGCGAGCGCCCGGGCGAAGCCCACCCGCTGGCGCTGACCGCCGGAAAGCTCGTGGGGGTACCGCTTCGCGTACTGCCCGGCCGGCAGCCCGACGAGCTCGAGCAGTTCGTCGGTGCGCTCGGTGATCCGGCGCTTCTCCCAGCCGAGCATCCGCGGCACGGTGCCGACGTTCGCGCGCACCGTCTGGTGCGGGAACAGCCCCACGCTCTGGATCACGTAGCCGATGGTGCGGCGCAGCTCGTTCGGGTCGGCCGTGGTGGCGTCGGAGCCGTCGATCAGGATCCGCCCGCCCGAGGGCTCGATGAGGCGGTTCACCATCCGCAGCACCGTCGACTTGCCGCAGCCGGACGGGCCGATGAGCACCGTCACCTCGCCGCTGCCGATCTCGAGGCTGAGCTCCTCGACCGCCACCGTCCCGTCGGGATACACCTTGCGCAGCCGATCGAGGGTGATCGGCGCGGCGTCGTGCTTCGCGGTAACGTCCACGCATGTCCTTCCTGGCTCGCGGTGAGGCGGGCAATCCCTGGTTCTCCTGGACGTATGTCCAGGACAACTACGACACGCTGCGGGATGCGCTCCTCGACCACGTGGTCATCACGGTGTGGTCGGTCGCGATCGCGGTGGTCATCGCGATTCCGCTGGCGGTGCTGGCGTACTGGGTACGCCCGCTCGCCACGCCGATTCTGACATCAGCGGGCGTGCTTTACACGATTCCGTCGCTGGCCCTCCTGGCCGCTCTGACCCCGTTCATGGGCACCGGGCGGTCCCCGGTCATCGTCGCGCTCACCTCATACGCGCTCATCGTGCTCATCCGCAACGCCCTCGTGGGCCTCCTGCAGGTGCCCGATGACGTGCGTGAGGCCGCGACCGCGATGGGCTACGGCCGGTTCGCCCGGCTCTGGCGGATCGAGCTCCCGCTGGCCCTGCCGGGCATGTTGACCGGCCTGCGGCTGGCGACGGTCTCGACAGTGGCGTTGGTCACTGTCGGCGCGATCGTCGGGTCGCACGGCGGGCTTGGCTCGCTGATCCTGGCCGGGTTCCGCAACAACTACTACAAGGCCGAGATCGCCACGGCCGCCATCGGCTGCGTGGCGCTCGCCCTGGTCCTCGATCTGGTGCTGATCTTCGTCAGCCGCGCGCTGACGCCCTGGACCCGGAGGCGGGCCGCATGAGTGTGATCAACGATGCTCTGGTGTGGTTCAACGATCCGCTCAACTGGACGAACCCCGACGGGGTCCTGGATCGGCTCACCGAGCACATCGAGATCTCCGCGGGCGCGGTCGTGCTCGGCTGCCTGGTGGCCTGGCCGCTCGGCATCCTGCTGGGGCGGCGCGGGGCCGCGTCGGGCGTCATCGTGCTGCTGTCCAACCTGACCCAGGCCGTGCCCGTCATCGCGCTGCTCACGATCCTCACCCTGACCCCGATCGGCCTGGGCAAGCCGGCCGTCATCATCGCGCTCGCGGTGTTCGCGCTGCCGGCGCTGCTGGCCAACGCCTACACCGGGATGCGCCAGATCGACCCGGAGGTGCGCGACGCGGCCAAGGGCGTCGGGATGACCTCGCTCCAGCGGCTCGTCCAGGTCGAGCTGCCGCTGGCGGTACCGTTCCTGGCCACCGGGCTGCGCATCGCCACCACCACCGTTGTCGCCACCGCCACGCTGGCCACGGCGGTCAACGGCGGCGGCCTCGGAATGATCATCTCGGCCGGCTTCGGGCTCGGTCCCGGCCACGGCGGCCAGATCCTCGCCGGCGCGATCCTGGTCGCCGGATTGGCCCTCATCATCGACGGTGTGATGGCAATCATTGAGCGCAAGCTCACACCAAAAGTGCTTCGCCGGGCCGCCGGCCGCGTATGACCACGATCGGGTGACGGGTCGTTACGAAAACGTGCCTGGTTGCGGTTGCCGATTTCGCATCATCAGAGTTGCCTATTTGGAAGCGGGCGGGCTTCCATTGCCACATTAAGCGCCGCCCGTCGGACACGCGGCCGGTCACAGTGATCGCGCCGGGACACGGAAGGCGGGCCATTTTGCGAACAGCCATACGCGCCTCGCTCGGAGTAGTCCTCGGTCTCGCCAGCATGGGCCTCGTGGCCTGCGGCGAGTCGGGCTCTTCGGGCACTGAGGCGCCGGCGAGCGTCAGCGGTGCGGGTTGCGCCCCGGTGGCCGGAGACAAGCTTGTCGTGCTCAACGACGACAAGAAGCTCCAGCTGGCGGACAACGTCATTCCGGCGATCAACACCAAGATCGCCGACCCGGCTCTCATCGCGGCGTTGGACAAGGTCTCCGGAGCACTCACGCCGGAGAAGCTGATCGCGCTCAACAAAGCGGTCGACGTGGACCGCAAGACGTCAAAGGTCGCGGCGGAGGAGTTCGCCAAGGCCGAGAACATCACCACCGGCCTGGAGAAGGGCAAGGGCGGCGCCATCAAGATCGGCGCGGCCGACTTCTCCGAGAGTGCCACCCTCGGCGCGCTCTACGAGATCGCCCTCGACGCCGCGGGCTACGACGCCTCGGTGCAGACGATCGGTAAGCGCGAGGTCTACTACGGCCAGCTCACCAAGGGCGACATCCAGATCGTCCCGGAGTACGCGGCCACGCTCACCGAGTTCATCAACCAGGCGGTCAACGGCAAGGACGCCAAGACGCTCGCCTCGGGCGACGTCGACGCGACGGTGACTGCGCTGAAGGACATCGGCGGCAAGCAGGGTCTGTCCTTCGGCAAGGCATCCACGGCGACCGACGGCAACGCGTTCGCCGTGACCTCGGAGTTCGCCACCAAGTACGGGGTGAAGACGCTCAGCGACTTCGCCACCAAGTGCTCCGGCCAGGCCACCGTCCTCGGCGGGCCGGCCGAGTGCCCGCAGCGCCCGTTCTGCCAGCCGGGCCTGCAGAACACGTACAAGATTCAGTTCGGCAAGGTGCTGAGCCTCGACGCCGGTGGCCCGCAGAGCAAGGACGCCCTCAAGAAGGGCACCGCCTCGCTCGCGCTGGTGTTCTCGTCCGACCCGTCACTGGGCTAGTTCGCCGGAGATGTCCTCCCGGGCCGCTTCCTCGAGGCGGTACGGGAGGACATTTCGTTTGCGGGCAAAGGCGGGTAAGTTCTCTGCTCATGCCGGCCGCTGAGACCACCGGGCCCCCCGGGGTGAAGCGGAGCACTCAGCTGCTCCAACTGCTCTTCTGGGGCGGGGTCGGGCTGGCCCCGCTGGCCGCTCTGCTGTTCCTCGTCGGCAGCGGTTTCGTTCTCCAGTTCGCGGCCGTCATCGGCCTGCTCGCCGTCGTCCTCATCGGCCTGTCGATCGCGCTGCGCCGCGAGGGCGAGACGGTCAAGGGCGAGGTCGAGGAGATGATGTACGAGGAGATCGACACGCTCCGTGAGAACGTCAGGGCCGACATCACCCACGCCGCCCGGCAGACCCACGGCCAGCTCATGGAGCGCATGGGCGTGCTCAACGAGACCGTCGACGCCCTGCGCAGCCAGGTCGAGATGATGCGCGGCCAGCTCGGGCAGCTCGAGCGGGCCGCCGCACAGCCGCCGCCGGCCCCGTCGCAGCAGGCCGCCGCGGCCGCCGTGCCGTTGCAGCGGTACACCGAGACGGTCCACGTCACCACGAAGACCACTGTCGTCGACCCCAGCGAGTCGCGCACCGGCACCGTGTACGGCGGCGGTCCCCGCCCCGAGCCGCGCGCCGACATCCCGCAGCAGCGCCGGCCCGACCGCTCGGAGCGCATCTCGGCCCGGCCCGAGATGCGGCCCGACGCGCACGACGAGCCCCGCCGCGCCCACCGCGACGAGCGGCCGCGCGAGCGGGACTGGCGCGACGAGCCCCGGCGGGAGGCACCCCGGCGCGACGAGCCGCGGCGTGAGGAGCCCCGGCGCGACGAGTCGTGGACCGAGCAGCTGCTGCGTGAGCGGATGGAGCGGGCCGAGAGCGGCGAGTGGCCCCAGGCACCCCGCCGCGGCGAGCGGCCCGAGCCCACCGAGCGGCGCGCCGGCGGGCGGCGGCGGGCCGACGACGACGACAGCGTGGCCGGCCTGCGCCAGACCGACCGCTGGGCCTCCGTGCACAGCGACGAGCGCGGCGGGCGCGAGCTGCGGATGGGTGAGCGGCGCTCGGCGATGCACGCCGACGAGACAGGCACCCATGTGAGCATCGAGGACCGCTGGGCGTCGGTGCGCCAGGAGGAGTACTACTCCGGCGAGACCCGCGCCGGCGGCCACCTGGCGAGCCCCGGCGAGCGGCGCATGGACCGGTCGGAAGAGCGGCACATGGACCGCTCGGGCGAGCGCCACCTGGATCGGACCGGCGAGCACCGGGGCGTCGGCCGTCGCCGGGCCGAGCCCGACGACCGCACCGACGAGCCGCTCGACGCCCGGTTCGAGGAGCGTTACAGCGCTGGCACCGAGAGCCCGCGCCGCTCGGAGGCCCGGCGGGAGCGCGAGCGCACCTGGGCCTCCGGCGAGCACGCCCGGGTCGAGGTGGGCCGGCGGCCGGAGGAGAGCTGGTCGCAGACCAGCTACGAGGAGGCCCGGCGCGACCAGACCGGCTCCACCCGCTGGTCCGAGGTGCGCGGCCCCGATCGCGCGCTCGGCGGCCCGCGACCGGCCCTGCCCGCCTCTCCGGCCGAGCCCGCTTCCCGGTGGACGGACGGCCCGGTCCGCGACGAGGAGCGGGTCGGGCGGCGGGCGCGGGTGGAGGACGACGACGAGTACGGGTGGAACGGCGCCCGCGACGACCGCCGCGGCGGCCGGGCACCCCGCCCGATCGTCGACTTCGAGGGCAACGACGACCGCTGGCGCTAGCCCCTACTTGTCGATGTCGCCGACGACGAAGAACATCGAGCCGAGGATCGCGATGAGGTCGGGCACGAGCGTGCCCGGCAGCAGCGTGGAGAGCGCCTGGACGTTGGCGTAGGAGGCGGTGCGCAGCTTGAGCCGCCATGGGGTCTTCTCGCCGCGGGAGACCAGGTAGTAGCCGTTGATGCCGAGCGGGTTCTCGGTCCAGGCGTAGGTGTGGCCCTCCGGGGCCTTCACCACCTTCGGCAGGCGCACGTTTACCGGGCCGCTGAGCTGGTCCACCCGGTCCAGGCACTGCTGGGCGAGGTCCAGGGAGACGTACACCTGGTCCAGGAGCACCTCGAACCGCGCGTGGCAGTCGCCGGCCGTGCGGGTCACGACCGGCACCGACAGCTCGCCGTAGGCCAGGTACGGCTCGTCCCGGCGCAGGTCCAGGTCCAGCCCGGAGGCCCGCCCGACCGGCCCGGAGGCGCCGAACGCGGCGGCATCGGCGGCGCTGAGCACGCCGACGCCGACCGTGCGGGCCAGGAAGATCTCGTTGCGCCGGATCAGGTTGTCCAGGTCGGGCAGGCGCCGGCGGACCTGGTCGATCGCGGCCCGGGCCCGGGTCGTCCAGCCGGCCGGGACCTCCTCCTTGAGGCCGCCGACCCGGTTGTACATGTAGTGCATCCGGCCGCCCGACGCCTCCTCGAGCACTGTCTGGATCGTCTCGCGTTCACGGAAGGCGTAGAAGACGGGCGTGATCGCGCCGATCTCGAGTGGGTACGAGCCCAGGAACATCAGGTGGTTGAGCACCCGGTTGAGCTCGGCCAGCGCGGTGCGCAGCCAGACCGCCCGCTCGGGGACCTCGATGCCCATGAGCCGCTCGACGGCGAGGACCACGCCGAGCTCGTTGCAGAACGCCGAGAGCCAGTCGTGCCGGTTGGCCAGCATGATGATCTGGCGGTAGTCGCGCACCTCGAAGAGCTTCTCGGCGCCGCGGTGCATGTACCCGATGATCGGCTCGGCGCTGATGACGCGCTCGCCGTCCAGCACCAGCCGCAGGCGCAGCACGCCGTGGGTGGAGGGGTGCTGCGGGCCGATGTTGAGCACCATGTCGGCGGTGTCGAGACCGGCACCCGTGCCGACGGTGACCTCGGACGTCATGGGGACCAGCCTAGAGGGCGGCGGCCCGCGGACCGCAGCCTAGAGGTCCTGCAGGATGCGCAGCGCTCTCGATACGTTGTGCATGGTGCCGGTGTCGGCCACGGCCACGCGCTCGACGAACCAGCGCTTGAGCGGCGACGACAGCCGGTCGGGCATGACGACGAGGTCGTCGAGCTCCACCGCCAGCGGCGAGTCGCGCAGCTCCTCGGCGTCGATCACCTCGGCCACGATGACGACGGGGACGTCGGTGCTGTTGAAGACGTCCGAACTGATGATCAGCCCGTACCGCTCACGGGCACCCTTGATGAGCCAGACTTCACCGCGACGCACGGCGTCCACGGTATAGCTCGGCGTTGACGAGTGCGATCTCCTCCTCGTCGGTGAGCGCGGCGGCGTCGAGATCGATCTTGGCCCGGCGGACCGCCTCGGCGTGGGCGGTGAAGATCTCCCGCAGGGCCCGCTCCTGGGCGGCCCGGTCGATCCAGGCGCTGAGCGAAACCCCGTCGCGCTCGGCCCAGTGGCGGGCGTCGGTGATGGTCTGGTCCGAGAAGGACAGCGTCACTTTTGTCGTCATGGCTTCGAGTGTACGTCCAGTATGACCACGAGTCATACCCAGTGCATGACCCAGTGGTGTCCGCCCAGGCCCGCCGGGTCCGTGAGCTCGGCCGCGGCCGACGCCTGGGCCAGCCGCTTCAGGTAGCCGACGGGATCTGTGCCCGCCAGTGCCAGGGGCGGGCGGGTGCCGTCGACGCCCAGCAGCCGCAGGGCCTCACGCTGGGGCAACGTCTCGGAGCCGAGCGAGTCCAGGGCCACGGCGACGGTCAGGTCGCGCTCGCCGTCCGGGATCGGCTCGACCTGGTGGCCGCGCTGATATGCGCTCAGCGTGCCGAACAACGGGCGGTCGGCGGCGAAGTGGCCGTAGTCGACGGCGAGGGCCAGGCCGCGCTCGACGCTGCGCACGGCCGCCGCCCACGCCTCGTCGCGCGGCCGGCCGATCTCGGCCCGGGCCCCGGGCGGCGCGTCGTCGAGCGGCCACCAGCGCCGCAGCCACGCGTCGTCCGGCGGGTCCAGAGGGTCGTCGCTGCCGAGGTACCGGATAAGCCCGGTTTCGGATTTTTCGACTATGTCGACGGGCACGTTGTCCAGCCACTCGGTGGCGATCAGCAGGCCGGTGATGCCGCTCGGCAGCTGCGCGGTCCACTCGATAGTGGGCGGAAGATCACCCGGTCGGGGCGCCTTCTCGACAGCAGTTGCGCGGACCCGGCCGGCCGCGGGGCCCGGGAGCGCGGCCAGGACGGCGCTCAGCAGCTCGCCGCGCCCGGCCCCGACATCGACCAGGTCGAGGCGGCCGGGGTGCTCCAGCGCCTCGTCGATGCGCATGAGCAGCGTGGCGATCGCCCCGGCGAACAGCGGCGAGGCGTGCACGCTCGTGCGGAAGTGATCCCGCGGCCGCTGCCTGATGAAGAAGCCCTCGGGGCCGTAGAGGGCCGTCTGCATGACGTCGCGCCACCGGGTCACAGGAAGGCTCGGCCCTCGCCGCGGTAGGTCGGGACGGTCTCCGCGATCCGGTCGCCCTGCACCAGGTGGACCTCGTTGACGTGCTCGCAGAGCTCGCCGGCCTTGGAGTGGCGGAAGTACACCCGGTCGCCGACCCGCAGGCCGCGCGCACCCGGCCCGACGAGCGGTGTCTGCACCTCGCCGGCCCCCTCGGTGCCGATCAGCTTCAGGCCCTCCGGCAGCCAGGGCAGCGGCTGGCGGGTCGGCGCCGTCTCGCCGGAGGCGATCCAGCCGCCGCCGAGCGTTGTCGCGGTGTCCGCGTTGGGGCGGCGCACGACCGACATCGCGAAGAACGCGGCGGGCTGCGGGCGCCAGTTCCGGTAGCCGTCGAAGAGCCACGGGCCGAAGAGCCCCGACCCCGCGGCCACCTCGGTGACGGCCGGGTCGGCGGCGGTCGCGGCCACGCTGCCCGTCCCGCCGCCGTTGACGAACTCGAGCTCGGCGTGGCGGCTCACCGCGGCGACGACCGCGGCCCGGCGGGCCAGCAGCTCCGGCATCGAGCGGGCCTGGATCGCCCGGATGAGCGCGCCCCGGACCGGGCGCCCGGGCGGGGCGTCACCCAATCCGGCGATCTGCGCCTCGTAGGACATCACGCCCACGACGCGGAACCCCGGCCGCGCGGCGATGGCGGCGGCCAGGTCACCTGCCTGCTTCGGGCTGTGCACGGGGGAGCGGCGCACGCCGATGTGGACCTTTGCCAGCGGGCGCCAGGAGGCGTCGAGGTCGATGCAGACCCGCACGGTGATCCCGTCCGTGCGCGGGACCAGGTCGAGCTGCTCGGGGCTGTCGACCATGATGGTGATCGCGGCGGCCAGCTTCTCATCGCTCGCCAGGCGGCGCAGCGCGGCGCGGTCGGCGGTGGGGTACGCGACGAGGATGTCGTCAGCGGTGCCGTGCTCCGCCAGCCAGACCGCCTCCGCCAGGGTGAACGCCATGATCCCGTGCCAGCCCGGCCGGGCCAGGGTGCGCTCGATCAGCGCGCGGACGCGGACCGACTTGCTCGGCACCCGCAGCGGCTTGCCGGCGGCCCGGGCGAGCAGGGCGCCGCTGTTGGCGTCGAAGGCGTCGAGGTCCACGATCGCGAACGGCGGATCGAGGTCGGCGGTGGCCCGGTTGTAGCGGGTCCACAGGGCGGAGCGTTCGCTTGACACGTTGGTCACCGTAACTGGCCTTCGATAAATGCGAAAGAACCTCGCGTCCGTCGTGGTGGTTCCGGAATTGTCGGGGGTGGCCTGTAGCGTGAAGGCGGAGATTTTAGGGGGTGCCGCCATCGCCAGCAGCGACCTCTCCGGATTCGGGGAGCTTCAGGCCGTGCTTCGCATCCGGCCCTTCCGCCGGCTGTGGGCGGTGCTCGGCCTCTCCTCCCTCGGTGACTGGCTCGGCCTGCTCGCCGCCTCCACGTTCGCCGCCGCGCAGGTGTCCGACCCGGCCGCCCAGGGCGTGGCCTTCGGCTCGGTCATCGCCGTGCGCCTGCTGCCCGCGCTGATCCTCGGCCCCGTGGCGGGCGTGTTCGCCGACCGGTTCGACCGCCGGCTCACGATGGTCGTCTGCGACCTGCTGCGCTTCCTGTTCTTCGCCTCCATCCCGGCCGCCGCGCTGGTGCTCGACGACAGCGCGCTGATCATCACGTGGACCGCGATCGCGACGTTCGTCATCGAGACCGTCGCGATGATCTGGACACCGGCAAAGGAGGCGGCGGTACCCAACCTGCTGCCCCGGGCCCGCCTGGAGACCGCCAACCAGCTGACCCTGGCCACGACCTACGGCATCACGCCAGTCGCCGCCGCGCTCGTCCTCATCGCGCTGCAGTGGCTGGTAACGGCGGTCTTCGGCGACGACGCCCCGGCCGGGGTGCAGCCGAGCAACGTCGCGCTCTGGTTCAACGCATGCACGTTCCTGGCCACCGCGGCCACCGTGTTCTTCGGCATCCGCGAGATCAGCGGCCGGCGCACCGCGGGCGTCGAGCGCAAGCCCGGCATGATCCGGGAGTTCACCCAGGGTTGGGCCTTCGTCAGCAAGACCCCGCTGGTCCGCGGCCTGGTCCTGGGCATCTTCGGCGCCTTTGCCGGCGGCGGCGTGGTGGTCGGCACGGCCAAGTTCTACGCTCAGTCCCTCGGCGCCGGCACCTCCGCGTTCGCCCTGCTCTTCGCCGTGCTGTTCCTCGGGCTCGGGGCCGGCATCGCGGCCGGCCCGAAGCTCGTCGGCGCGCTCTCCCGCCGCCGCTGGTTCGGCCTGTCGATCATCCTGGCCGCCGGCTCGGTGCTCATCCTCGCAGTGGCCGGGCACCTGACCATCGCCGTGGGCGGCGCGCTGCTGGTCGGCGTGGGCGCCGGCATGGCGTTCCTCTCCGGCACCACGCTCCTCGGCGGCGAGGTCGCCGACGACATGCGCGGCCGCGCGTTCGCCTTCGTGCAGATGGGCACCCGCGTGGTGCTCATGCTGACCATCTCGCTCTCCAGCGTCATCGTCGGCCTCGGCGGCACCCGCACGATCAACCTGGGCGTCATCGCCTTCGACGTCTCCAGCACCCGCCCGCTGCTGGCCATCGCCGGCGTCCTCGGCGTCTTCGCGGGCGTGTTCGCGCTGCGCCAGATGGACGACAAGCCGGGCGTTCCGCTCTTCGCCGACCTCATCGGCTCCGTTCGCGGCCGCCCGCTGAGCGTGGCCGACCCCAAGTCCGCGCACGGCCTGTTCATCGTGTTCGAGGGCGGCGAGGGCGCGGGCAAGTCGACCCAGGTCAAGCGCCTGGCCGAGGAGCTGCGGGCGATCGGCCGCGAGGTCGTCGTCACGCACGAGCCGGGCGCGACCCCCATCGGCAAGCGCATCCGCAGCCTGGTCCTCGACCCGCCCGGCGAGGGCGGCGACGTGGTCACGCCGCGCGCCGAGGCCCTCCTCTACGCGGCCGACCGCGCCCATCACGTGGCGTCGGTGGTCCGCCCGGCGCTCTCGCGCGGCTCGGTGGTCATCAGCGATCGGTACGTCGACTCGTCGCTCGCCTACCAGGGCGCCGGGCGCACACTGCCGGTCGACGAGGTGTCGTGGCTGTCGAAGTGGGCGACCGGTGGACTCAAGCCGGACCTGGTCGTGCTGCTCGACCTGGACCCGTCGGTCGGCCTGGCCCGAGCCGGGAAGCGCGGCCCGGTGGATCGGCTGGAGAGCGAGTCGCTGGCCTTTCACGAGCGGGTGCGGTACGCGTTCCTGGACCTGGCCGCGGCCGACCCGAGCCGCTACCTGGTGCTCGACGCGACGAACGGCATCGATGCGCTGGCGGAGGGCATCCTGCAGCGGGTGCGCCACCTGATCCCCGAGGACGAGTCCTCGATCGATGAGGTGCTGCACGACTCCGCCGACGTCGCCTCCGCCCTGATCGGCGAGCCGGCCGCCGAGTCCTCGGGTTCTGCTGGTTCGGGGGCCGAGGGCCGGCGGTCCGGCGAGTCTGATGCGCCTGACGAATCCGACTTACCGGAAATCTCGGGTTTGCCGGGGAAGGGGTCCCGGGTATGACGCCGCCGATCTTCGAGGAGCTCGTCGGCCAGGCGGACGCGGTGGCCACGCTGTCGCGGGCCGTCGCGGCGGCCGACGCGATCGTGCGCGGCGATGAGCCCGACGCGGCCGGGCAGCAGGCGATGACGCACGCGTGGCTGTTCACCGGGCCGCCGGGCTCGGGCCGGTCGGTGGCGGCCCGGACGTTCGCGGCCGCGCTGCAGTGCCCCAACGGCGGGTGCGGCACGTGCCGGGCCTGCCACACGGCGCTCACCGGCACCCACGCCGACGTCCGGTTCGTGGTGCCCGAGGGCCTGTCGATCGCCGTCGGCGAGATGCGCGCCCTGGTGCTGCGGGCGGCGAGCGCCCCGACCCAGGGCCGCTGGCAGGTCCTGCTCGTCGAGGACGCCGACCGGCTGACCGAGGCGGCGGGCAACGCGCTGCTCAAGGCGGTCGAGGAGCCCCCGGCCCGCACGGTCTTCCTGCTGTGCACGCCGAGCACCCACCCCGACGACATCTCCGTCACGATCCGTTCGCGCTGCCGGGTGGTACCGCTGCGCCAGCCCCCCGCCGAGGCCATCGCCTCCGTCCTGCACCGCCGCGACGGCGTCGACCCGGAGACCGCCGCCTGGGCCGCCGCCGCCTCGCAGGGCCACGTCGGCCGGGCCCGCCGCCTGGCCCGCGACCCGCAGGCCCGCTCGCGGCGCGACGCCGTGCTGGCCGTCCCGCGGCGCCTGACCGGCATCGGCGCCGCCTTCGACGCCGCGAGCGCCCTGATCGAGGCGGCCGAGGCCGAGGCCGCCGCCTCCGTCGCCGAGGTCGACACCAAGGAGCGCTCGGCCCTGGAGACCGCCCTGGGCGCCGGCGGCACGGGCAAGGGCGCCGCGGGTGCGGTCCGCGGCTCGGCCGGTCAGCTCAAGGAGCTGGAGCGCCGCCAGAAGTCCCGGGCCACGCGGGCCCAGCGCGACTCGCTGGACCGCGCCCTCGTCGACCTGGCCGGCTTCTACCGCGACGTGATCGCCCACTCCTTCAAGGCCGACGTGGCCCCGGTCCACGGCGACGTGGACGAGCTGGCCGGCGCCGCCGCCGAGAAGTGGAGCCCGGAAAGCACCCTGCGCCGCCTCGAGGCCATCCTGGAGTGCCGCGTCGCCATCGAGGCCAACGTGAAGCCGCGGATCGCCGTGGAGGCCATGATGCTCTCGCTCTGGCGCGGCTGACATCTCGTTCCCCTGTCCCGCCGCGCGGCGCCGCTCACGCTTCCGTGCCCTCCGCGGGCTTTCCGGGGCGATTCCGCTGCCTGGAGGGCTTGCGCGGGAATGGCGGCGGTCGATGCCTTGACAAGTTATCCACAGGGTGGAGATTTGTCTTCCGCGGGGGTGTGGGGGTGCCGTACGGTCGGCCGGGGAGGTCGAATGGGGCGTGAGATCGATGAGGGTTGGATCGAGGAGGCGGTCGAGCGTTACCGCCAGATCGAGGCACTGCAGGCCCGGTTCGACAAGGCGATCGCGACAGTCGAGGTGACGGTGCGCTCGGCCGACGGTCTCGTCGAAGTGGTGGTGAGCGCGGACGGGACGATTCGCAATGTCCGCATCCACGGGTCACTGCAGAACAGGACGGGCGAAAGCGTTGCGCGCGCGGTGCAGGAAGCGGTCACCGCAGCCGCGGACGCGGCGGCCTGGGCGCGCAGGAAGCTCCAGGCCGAAACCTTCGGCGACTACCGCTCACTCCAATGATCCGGCGCGGGGAACCAGCATGATGCGGCTCGACGAACTGGCCAACCGACTCGAACTGGCCGGCGACCAACTCGCCGCCGCCAGCACCACCATCACCGTCATCGACCCGGGCCCCCGCTCGCTGGGCGCCGACACCGCCGGAGCACTCGGCCAGGCCGGCCGGGAGCTGCACCGCATCCTGGCCATCGCCCTGAGCGCCCGCAGCCGCGAAACCGCCGCCCACGGTGCCCGCCTGGCCGAAACCGGCCAGTCCCTCCGCGCGGCCGCGGGCGCCTACCGCGCCGCCGACGAAGAGGCCTCATGAGGACGCGCCCGCCGGACCGGCGCGGCCGCTCGGCCCAGGCGCCGCCACCGGAGACCGTCATGCGGCCCGCGGCCCAGCCGGAACCGGCGCCGCGGCACGCGCGCAGCGCCGCGTCGGTGCCGCGGTGTGCCGGGACGGCTCGGGGGTGAGTGGTGGCTGACGCGCTCGATCGGCTGGCGGTGCCGGGTGAGGAGCTGCTGCGGCGGGTGGATCGGATCCTCGCCCGTGGCGGGGTCTCGCCCGAGAGTGATGTCGCCGGGCTGCTGCGGCTGGTGGGGATGCTGCCCGGGGAGGTGCTCGAATACGGGCTGCGGCTCGACGTCGGAAGCCTCCAGGAGGCGGCCAGGGAGCTGGCCGGGGTCGGCGACCGGTTCCGGGTGCTGCCCGCGAAGCTGTCGGCCGATGTCGATCGCAGCGGGTGGCAAGGCGGCGGCGCGGCGGCGTTCGGGGCCGTATGGGTGGCGCTGGCCGACCACATCGGAGACGGGGGCAGCGCCGACAGCATCGTCGGGCGGATCGACGCGACAGCGGATTACCTCGACGCCGTTGTCGACTGGGCCGCCGGGCTTCGCTACGAGCTGGCCGAGGCCGTAGCCCGGGTCATCTCCTCCGCCGAGGCCGTCACCGTGGTCACCGCCGGCGCCGGCGGGCCGGGGGCCGGGGGCGAAGGAGAGGCGGCCGGGGCGGCCGGGCGGATCGCCGAGCGGGTGCTGCGGACGGCCGTGGACGCCCTCGACCGGGCCGACACCCTGCGGCGCGAGTGGGAGAGGCGGCTCGGCGAACTGCCGTACCGGCCGCCCGAAGCCCAGACCGGCGCGGCCGGAGTCACCCGGGTCACGCTGTAAGCACCGTCAACGCGCACGCCGGCGCCGGCCGCGACACCCAGAGCCGTCGCGGCGGCGGGTGCACTGCCGGTATGCGCTCACCGCAGCTCGATCGGGGCGTCGATCAGGTGGACGTCCATCGGGCGGCCCGGCACGAACCACGGGCTGCCGGGCGCGGCCTCGGGTGCGGCGTGCCAGTGCCGGCCGGTCCGGCGCACGCCCAGCGGGTAGATCGTCAGGGTGCCGTCCGGTTTGAAGTGCAGGCGCAGAAAGCCTTTGTAGCCGGTGATGCCCTGGCCCGCGAACAGCTCGTTGAGGTTCACGTCGAATTTCGCGGCGATGAGCAGATACAGCGCGAACAGTTCACCGGCGGCGACCGCGGACAACGGCAGGTACAGCACAATGGCAATGAGCAGCGGCAACGGCCAGACAAGCGTCAGGAACGGCAGGTTCAGCCAGGCCCAGGTGCCGAGCGTCGCCACGCCGATGAACGCCAGACCGTGCAGAAAGCCCAGTATCCAATGCCGCGGCCGGCGCTGACCGGCGGTTCTCGGCATGGCCAGCATGCACGTTCCGAGCAGGTCGACGATCACCATCAGCACGGCGGGGACCGTCACGAGGCGCTGCTCCACACCCGAGAGCACGCGATCGGCGGCATTGACGAAGGCGAGCATCGTCAGCGTCTGGAGCAGGCCCAGCAGCCCCAGGAACATCGGGTTGCGCCACGGCAGGCGCCAGAACACCCCGAACGCCAGACCGCGGGACTGCCGCTTCGTCGGAAAAGCGCTCTGCAGCTTGTACTGCAGCGACGGCGACGCATTGCGCACGAGTGAACGCACCGGCGGTACCGCAATCTGATCCGGCAGTTCATGCGTCGGATACAGGTAGGCGCCTCCGCCACCCGAGGTGATGAGCTCCCGCCCCGGCCGTGAATAGCGCGCGTAATGGTGCAGGTCGCCGGAGATCATGAGCGGGACGGACGCGCCTGTCGGATCGATGATGGTGCGGATGAAATAGTCGAGACTGTCGTACGCCTTGCGGTCGTCGGTCGCCTCCACCCAGCTCGGCGACGGCGGGCAGATGATGACCTTGTCGCCGGGGCCGAGGCGCGCCGCGACCGAGCGGAAATAGCGCAGCTGCGGATCGTCGATGTACGCGCCCGCTTGGACGTCCAGGCCGAGCAGCCACCATCGGTTCGGCAGTTCGACGGCGAAGTACGAGCGCGACTGCCGGGTCTGCCAGCCGCCGATCGAGCCCTCGTCGCCGCGGACGAAGAGGCGCAGGAACGCGGTGAGCCCGTCGTACCAGTCGTGGTTGCCCGGCACCGCATAGAGCCGCGGCCGTGGGCCCTCCGCGGGCGGCTCGGGCATCGCGGCGCGGAACGGGCCCTTGAAGCGGTCCTCGTACTGCCCGCCGCTCGCCGTCGGGTAGACCTGATCGCCGCCGAGCACCAGCACCTCGCCCCGCGGCAGCTCGTGGCCGTCGACGGTGAGGCTCGGCTGGGCCAGGAGGTACGCCACCGAGTACGTGGCATTGAACCCGTCCCCGGTGTCGGCCGCGTAGTCCACCCAGAGCTCGCCCGTGTCGGGCCACTCGTCGTCGGTGACGGCGCCGGCGTATCCGGGTGCCTCCCGCAGGATGCGCGGCGAGAGGGCGTCCTGCAGCTCGCGCTTGTCCAGGTATGCACCGAACAGGTCGGCCAGCACCACCCGCACCGCCGTCCCGCTGAGCAGCACCGGGCTCAGCCACGGCACCGCCCGTCGCGGGGTGAACCCCATCTGATCGGGGTCCAGCGCGGTCGGGCGCCCGTTGGGCGGGGCGGGCCGGGCCTCGTCGTCCTCCTGCGGGATGGGCAGCAGGGGCTCGCCCGGTTCGGCGCTCAGCTCCCCCGGCGCGGGCGGCATATCGTCGGGCATCACGCGCAGGACGGTACCCGTGTCCGGGAGAACGGGGAATCCCCTCGCACACGCCCCCGGGGCGTGCCGTACACTTGGGAACCGTTGCCGCCTTAGCTCAGTCGGCAGAGCGATTCACTCGTAATGAATAGGTCAACGGTTCGATTCCGTTAGGCGGCTCCACCGGCTTGACCAGCCAAAACGAAGGCCCGGGAGGTGCTCCCGGGCCTTCGTCGTCTCAGAACTTCGGAATGACCGCGGCCAGGGCGCTCACCACGAAGGGGCTCACGATCACCAGGCCGCTGCGCAGCTCGCCGAATGTGGTCTGGTCGATGCCCAGCAGCTTCTCCAGCTTCCCGCGCTCGTCGGCCTTGTCGACCAAGTTGTCCAGGGCGACGTCGGACAGGGGGAAGTGGCGGTCCACGAAGAGGGCGCAGCGGCGGCGGAGGGTGGTCGAGGCCGGGACGTACATGACGCCGACCACGAACGAGGCGACCGCGCCGGAGAAGAGGACGACCGACTTCGGCAGCTCGGCGCCCCAGTCGGTGGCGGCCCCGTTGACCAGTGTCACCAGGAGCACCAGGAAGCCGAGCTGGTTGAGCAGCCGGGACACCAGCTTGCGCAGGCTCAGCAGGGTGTTGAGCTGCTGGCCGGGCGAGCCGGCCAGCGGTCGGC
The DNA here is from genome assembly GCF_019904175.1 of Dactylosporangium vinaceum. Taxonomy (GTDB): domain Bacteria; phylum Actinomycetota; class Actinomycetes; order Mycobacteriales; family Micromonosporaceae; genus Dactylosporangium; species Dactylosporangium vinaceum. Next base: position 705,532 of record NZ_CP061913.1, read on the forward strand.
GGGCGACGCGGTGGACCGCGCTCAGGGTCGCCGCCGACGGGAGGGCGCCGCAGATGGCGATCGCCGAGAGGGCCACGCCGCGGCTGGTCAGGCCCTGCTGGCCGAGCACGTAGGGCGTGGCCGCGACCAGGCCGACGGCGACCGCGACGGACGCGAGGACCAGGTGCAGCACCTGATACAGCCGGATCCGGTGGACGTTGCCCAGGTCCCGCCACCGCGCGGCGCCGAAGCCGAACGCCTCCCCGCTGGCCGCGCCGAGCACGGCGGCCAGGACGGCGAACAGCACCCAGCGGGGCTCGTGCTGGTGCCCCGGGCTGGTCCAGGCGATGAACGTGCCGAGGACCGCGCCGCCCAGCATGGCGAGCAGGCGCAGCTCCCCGGTGATCGTCTCCTCGGCGTCGGCGAGCGCCACGTCCTCAACTGTCGAAGCCATTGGCGCACGTTAACGCAGTTGCGCCCTCAGTCGATGAACAGCATGTTGAGGTCCTGGCCGGTCGGTGAGCGCTGGGCCAGCCAGACCGCGGCCACGAACAGGGCAGCAACGACCAGGGCCACCCGGAGGCGGGCCCGCGGGCCGCGGCTCAGGGTCGCGAACAGGACAGCGGCGACGGCGGCCAGCGGATAGGCGAACGCCAGCGCGCCCGGCCGGTACGGCACCGCGTGCGGGGCGAGCGGGATCGAGGCCAGCACCGCCACCAGCCCGCCCAGGATGACGAGGCCGCGGTAGCGCGGCGTGCGGCCGCGCTGGGTGGCGCCGACCGCGACAAGCGACAGCCCGGCCGCGAGCAGCAGGCCGACCGCCCCGGTGATCATCGAGTAGGCGCCCAGGACGAACATCGCCTGCACGGGGATCGTCACCGGCTGGTCGAGCCAGTCGAGCTGCCGGTGGAACAGCAGGCGCACCGGCACGGCGAGCACCCACGAGCCGGCCGGCCAGGCCAGCGCGAGCAGGAGCACCCGGGCCACAGTGGTCGCCGGGCCGCGCTCGACGGTGGTCGCCGGGGCCGGTGGGACCAGGCCGCGCCGGCCCGCCGCCACCCACAGGGCGGGCAGCGTCCAGGCGGCCCAGAACAGGTAGCGGCGGCGCTCGGCCGGACCGAGCTCGGCCAGGTCGGCCGCCCACTCGTCGCGCTGGCGGCGGCGGATGCCCGGCGGCAGCAGCATGCCGAGCAGGCGCACGCCCGCCCGGGGCCGGGCCGGAGCCGAGGCCGCGGTCACCACGCCGGCCTCGGGTTGGCGGTGCGGCGCCGGGCCGCCGCCGAGTCGAGGGCCGTGCGGGCCGCGGTCTCGCCCGCGGCCGTCAGCCGGTAGTAGCGCCGCCGCGGCCGGCCCGCCGCGTGCACGTCGACGTCCTCCTCGCGGCTGCTGAGCCAGCCCGCCGTCTCGAAGGCGACGAGGATCGGGTAGATGGTGCCGGGCTCCAGGCCCGCCGCGCCGGCCAGCTCCAGGCCGTAGCGCTCCTGGGCCGGATCGGCCAGCAGCGCCCGCAGCACGAGCAGGCGCGGTGTCGTCATCCGCATGTCCGTACTCTATATAGCTATTCCTAGTTCTGCATAGCCCCTACCGGGCGGCTCCGTCGAGACGCGTCCGCCGAGACCGGCCTCGGCCCTTGCCGAGCGTCTTGTCCTGACAGGCGTCGCCCGCGCCCACGGGCGGCGACGGTCCGTCAGACACAGGCATGGAGCGGAGCTATGACGCGTTCATCAGCTATGCCCGCGACGACCAGGCGGTCGTCGAGGAGCTGATCGTCACCGCCCTGGAGCGCGACGGGTTCCGAGTATGGTTCGACAAGCGGGACGCACCGGCCGGGATCTCCGTGCCGATGCTCATCGCCGACGCGCTCGACGACTGCCGGCACGTGATCGCCTGCCTCAGCGACAGCTATGTGACGCGCAACTGGACGACCCACGAGCTGACCCAGAGCGTCTACCGCGACCCGACCAGCCGCGCGGCCGGGACCATCCCCGTGCTGATCGCCCCGGTCACGCTGGAGCTGCCGGGGTATCTGGCCCAGCTGTCCCGCCTGGACCTCACCGACCCGGCCGCCTACGCCGGGGAGTACGGCCGGTTGGTGCGCCAGCTGAGCTCCAGCCGCCCGGCCGGGCCACCGGTCGACCCGGCCGAAGTGCTGAGCGCCACCGACGACGCCTTCGGCCACCCCGACGACCCGCTGCTCACCCTGTTCCACGTGCGCCGGGCGACGATCGGGCTGGCCAAGGTGCTGCACCTGCGGCACGTCGGCCCCCTGCCGCCGGACATCACCCTCGACCGGCTGATCGACGTCGTGCTGCTGTCCGCCCGGACGCCGCCGGACGCGAAGGCGCCGCTCGCCCTGCTGCACACGTTCTGCCGGCAGGCGGTGGACGGCAAGATCGACGACCCGCTGCTGACCCGGGACAGCAGCGTCCCGGCGGTCGGCGCACTCCGCATGCTCGTCGGCTGGATGTTTCCCGACCGGCCGGACCTGCGCACCGCGGAGAGCGTCTGGGCGAGCCTGCCGCTCGGCGGGGGCCTCAACGAGCGGGTCATCCCCGGCACCCCCTACCGGCTGCGCGAGCCGCGCCTGGGCGTCAACAGCCTCGGCCCGGTCCACCCCGGCCACGACGCCGACCGCCAGGAGCCGGTCGCGGTCAACCTGGTGGTGCTGCCGCAGAGCGCCGACGACCGCTTCTTCGAGGAGGCGGCCCGGTTCCGCCGGCTGAGCGGACCCAACATCATCGCGCCCCGCGACGCCGGCCGGATCGTCGTCGACGGCGAGCGGCTCGGCCTCTACCTGGTGCTGCCCACGCTTGACGGGATCGACGGGCAGGAACTGCTCGACCGCAACGGGCCACTGCCGCCCCGGGCCGCGGTCGAGCTCGCCCTGGGCATCGCGACCGCGCTGGCCGGCTTCCACACCGCCGATCCGCCGGTGGTCCATGGCGACATCAAACCCGCAAGCGCGTTCGTCGGCCGGTTCGGCACGGTCGGCGTTGTCTGCATCGGCCGGCAGGCCAGGCCGGCCGGCGCGCCCGCGCCCGCCACCGATCTGTTCGCACTGCGCGCCGTGCTGGCGTATCTGCTGACCGGTACCCCCGACGGCGGGCGCGGGCACCCGGAGGCCGAGCGCTGGTCGGCCCGGCTGGCCGGCTGCCGGACCGCGCAGGACGCCGTCCGGGTGCTGCGGGACCTGCCGCCCGGCGAGTCGCTTGCCGCAGTGGTCCGCCGGCACCTGCCCGATCTCACCGGCGACACCCGGCTGCGCCTGCTGGAGAGCACCCCGATCGCGGCCCGGGCGGCCTGGCCGCTCGGCGGCGACGCGCTCCTCGTCTGGGAGCGCGGAACCCGCACGCTGGCCGTGGTCCGCGGCGGGGAACTCGCGTGGCGCGACGACAACCCGATCCCGCTGCGCCGGGTGGCCGCCGGTTCGCGCGGGCGGTTCGCCGCCGGCGGGTGGAACGGCGCGGTCCGGTGCTTCGCCGACGGCTCCCCGGGCGCGTCGACCCGGCTCGACGGCGCCGTCGGTGACCTGGTCTACACCGATGACGGCCTGCTCGTCGGCGCGTGGAACCGGGCGCTCTGCCGAATTGCCGACGATTCGACGGTACTGCCACTGCTCGCCGTCGACCGCGGAGTCCACCGCATCGCGGTGAGTGGCCGGGCCGACCGGTTCACCGTCGCCGACCAGTCCGGCCGCCTCATCGGCTACGGGGGCGACCGGCGGGTCGACGAGATGGCCGCGCCCGAGCCGGTGCGCGACATCGCCTATGCCGGCAACCGCCTGATCGTCCTGGGTGAGGAGTCGCTGTGGGGCGTGCGGCTCGACGGCAGCCGCACCGAGCCCACGCCGGCCCCCGGCGCCTTCGCGCTGCACCGGCTCGCCGACCCCGGCCAGTGCCTGCTGCTCGCGGCCGGCAGTGGTGCGGCCGGCGCGGCGGTGACGGCCTGGCGGATCGACGAGAGCGAGCGCCGGTTGACGGCGTTCACGCTGCCGCCGGGCGAGCGGGTGCTGTCCGTCACGCCCGGCGGCGACCGGCTCACCGTGTCACGGGCGGCCGGCGGCTGTGCGTACCGCCGCGGCGATGCGGAGGTCCACGTCTGGCCGGATGCGGTGGCGGCGGCCGTGTCGGCCGACGGCCGGCTGGTGACGGTGGTCCGGCCGGAGCGGGTCGAGCTCTACGAGGACACCGCATGATGCGCGACCGGGCCGCTCTGCTCGACGCCATCGCGGCCGTCGAGCGGCTCCCCACGACCGCGGAGCACCGCCTCGTCCTGGCCGAGGCCGAGTTCCGGGTGGCCATCGCGCCCGGCACGCCGCCCGGCGAGGCGGTCGCCCGGCTGCGCCGGGCCATTCGTCACGACCCCTTCCAGCCCAAGCTGTATCTGCACCTGGGGCGGCGACTGCACCTGGACGGGCGGCCCCGGGCCGCGGTGCCGGCCTATCGCCGGGCGGTCGAGCTGGCCCCGGACAGCCGCCGGGTCCACCTGCTGCTCGCCCTGGCTCTGCTCGATCTCGACCCGGCCGCGTCCGAGCTGGGGCGGCGGCTGCTCGTCGCGCTCGCCGCCGGCGACGACGGCGAGCGGGCGGCGGTGCTGGCCGCGCTCGACGACCCCGACAACGCCGCGAAGGCGCCGATCAAGGAGCCCGTCGGGTCCACTGCGGACACGTGGCGGCCCGGGCTGCTCGCCGGGCTGGCCCGGACTCCGTCCAGCCGGCGGCACGTCGACGCGCACCTGTTCGCCGCGGCCGGCGAGGGGCCGGCCGCCTACGCCACCGCGTGCGCGCTGCTGCTCGCCGCCGTCGAGCCGGTCGAGGGCGTGCGACAGCTGCTGGCCGCCGCCGAGCTGCCGACCGGCCATCCGGCGGTGGCGATGCTGCAGGCGGCGCTCGACCTCGCCGCCGTCGCCGACCCGGTCCGCCGGCTCGACGCGATGCTGGCCGCGACCCGGCGGGGCGCGCTGCCGGCCCAGCTCGCCTGGTGGCTCTGGTACTCCCGGTTCGTCAAGGACCCGCCGCCGCTGCCGACCGCGCTGCGGCTGGTCCGGGCGGTCCCGGAGCCGGAGCTGCGGATCGCGATCCTCGACGTCTACGCGCAGCGCGCCTGGGCGGACGGGCGGTGGGACGTCGCCCGGCTGCTCTGGCAGGAGATGCACGCGCTCGACCCGCACCGGGTGCCGGTGGCGCTCAACCTGGCCCTGCACGCCGCCCGCACCCGATCGCCGGCCGAATACGGCCCGGCCTGGGAGCATCTCGCGGAGACCCTGTACCTGGCCGCAGCCGGCCTCGGCGACCTTTCGGCGCACATCGACGACCGGATCGCGCTGCACCTCGCGCTGAGCCAGCAGGCCGCCGCGGGCGCGGCCGACGACGCTGGGCCGGCGGCCTGGCTCGCCGACCGCGACGCCTTCGACGCGTGGCTGCGGGAATGGGACCTCTACTTCCTGAATCGGCGGCTGCGGTTCCGCTCGCCGGTCCACGTGCTCGGCGTCGCCCGGGACGCCCGGCCCGAGGAACTCGTCCGGGCCCACGCCCGGCTGTGCCGGCACGCGGACCGGGTGCTGCTCCCGCGCGGCTGGGCCGGCGGCGCGGTGTTCCGCGACCTGGCCCGGGCCCGCGCCGATCAGGCCCTGCGCACGGCCCACGAGCCCGACCGGCACCACGACGCGGAGCTCGCGGCGGCCGACGCACTGCTCGACGAGGCGCTGGACCGGGCGCTGCGGCTGCGCCGGGCCGGCCGGCACATCGCGGGTCTGCGCTCGGCCGCCACCCTGCCCCTGGGTGCGGCGGTGGCCGCGAGCCAGTTCGCCCTGCCGCTCGATCGGCTCACCCGGCTGTGCGCCGACCGTGGCGCGCTGGAGGGCGAGGAGACGCTGACCGGGATCTTCGGCGCCGATCTGGTCGCGGTCGCGGCCGCCTGGGACCGACCCGCGCCGGCCGGCAAGGACGAGGTCGCCGCCCGGCTGCGGGCCCTCGACGAGTGCATCGCCGCCGCGCCGGACCTGGTCGCCCTCCGGCTGCACCGGTGCCGGCTGCTGCAGTCGGCGGGCCGGGACCGCGACGCGTTCGCGGCGGCCGCCGAGGTGCTGGCCGGCCCCTGCGACGGCCTCGACGAACTGGTCGCGGCCGTCCGCGCCGGCTTCACCCCCGAGCAACGAGCACATCTGCCGCGGAGGTCCTGAATGTTCATGGTCGAGCTCGACGCCGACTCCTACTACAGCCTGCTCGGCGTCGACCCCAACGCGACGCCGGCCGCCATCCGCAAGGCCCGCGACAACCTGATCAAATCGCTACGCGACCGGGCCCGGCAGGAGCCGGCGAGCCGCGAAGAACTGACCGCCCGGCAGCGGCAGGTCAACGCGGCCGGCCGGACCCTGACCGCGCCGGCTGAGCGGCAGCAGTACGACCGGGAGCACGCGCACCTGCGGCTGTTCACGATCCGCGCGGCCGCTGCGCCGATGTTCACCGACCCGCAGGACCGCCTGGATGCGATATACCGGGCGATCAGCGACCATCTCCGGCGGCTGGGGGCACCACTCCCACCGCTGTCCGACCTGGACCGCACCGACTTCAGCGCCGACCTGACCCTGACGCCGCTGCTGGACGGCCGGGGATGAACCGCGAGCGGCTCGAGCAGATATCGGCCCTCCTGGAAGAGGTCGTCGAGGGCAACACCGCGCTGGTGAGCGACGTGCGCGGGATGGGCGCCGAGCTCAGCGCGCTGCGCGGCGACTTGGACGCGGGTGCCGGCTTCCGTGCGCGTCAGGACCTGTGCCGCGAGCTCGTCGGGCCGCTCGGCGCCATCGAGGCCATGGTGGACCGGGCCGACCTCGGCGACACCGCGGTCGTCGCCGGGCACCTGCGGGGCCTCGCGGCCACGCTGCGCGGGGTGATGACCCGGATGGGTGCCGAACCGGTGCCGGTCGTCCCCGGTGCCGACCGCTTCGACCCGGCCGTCCACCGGTGTGTCGAGGTCGTCGCGCCGGCCGACTCGCCGTTTCCCGCCGCCCCGCCGCACACCGTCGTGCGCGTCGTCGAGGACGGCTACACGCTCGACCGCCGCCAGATTCTGCCGGTGCAGGTGGCGATCCAGGCCGCAACGACCCGGCGCCAGCCGGACTGAGGAGGGTCACCATGCCGTTCCACAAGGTCATCGGGATCGATCTCGGCACGACGTATTCGGCGGTGTCCATCTGGGACGGCCGGGAGACGACGGTGATCGAGACGCCGTTCGGCACCCGCACAGTGCCGTCGGTGGTCGGACTGGACTCGGAGGGCCAGGTGATCGTCGGCGCACCCGCCCAGAACAACCTGGTGCTGGACCCGGAAAACACGATCATCGAGGTCAAGCGCGAGATGGGCGCCTACGAGCGGGAGCCGCGCGACGCCGACGATCCGGGCGTGCCGCGGACAGTGCGCTTCCGCGGGCGCGACTACCTGCCGCAGGAGATATCGGCGTTCATTCTCATCGAGCTCAAGCGGCAGGCGGAGCAGTACGTCGGCGAGCCCATCCACGACGCTGTGATCACTGTGCCGGCGTACTTCAAGGAGCCCCAGCGCGGGGCCACCGAGGACGCCGCGATGATGGCGAAGCTGAACGTGCGGCGGCTGCTCAACGAGCCGACCGCGGCCGCCGTCTGCTTCGGCGCGGACAAGCTCGAGGACGAGGGCGTGCACACCTACGCGGTCTACGACCTCGGCGGCGGCACATTCGACGTGTCGATCATCCAGGTCAGCCCAGGCAATGTCAGCGTCGTCGGCACCGGCGGCGACCCACGCCTCGGCGGCGGCGACTTCGACGACCTGATCGTCGCCCACGCGCTTGACGAGATCCGCAACCGCCACGGCGTCGACCTGCACAACGACATCAAGGTGCGGCAGCGCATCAAGCGCGAGGCCGAGGTGCGCAAGCGGGAGCTCTCGGTGGCCGGCGCGGCGACGCTGAACCTGCCCTACCTCACGCCGACCGTGAGCGCCAACGTGACGATCACCCGGGCCCGGTTCGAGGAGCTCATCCGGCCGCTGCTCGATCGCTCGCTGCAGTGCCTGGACGAGGCGATCGAGTCGGCCGAGCAGAGCAATGGCGTCGAGCGCCGGGAGATCGAGCAGGTGCTGCTCGTCGGCGGCTCGACAAAGATCGCCTGCATCAAGGCGATGCTCGCCGAGCACCTGGGGCTGGAGCTGCGCGACATCCGCAGCGACATCAGCCCGGACGAGGTGGTGGCCCGCGGCGCCGGGATGGTGGCCCGGGAGTTCGCGCCGTCGGAGCGCTACACCGGGCGGGAGCTGGCGGTCGGCCCGCAGGCCGGGGACGAGCCGGTGCCGGAGGTATCGGTCGGCATCGAGCTGTAGGACGTTACCAGTCACACGCTCGGCATCCTGGCCAACCGGTCGGACTTCATCCCGATCCTGCCCAAGGAGAGCCGCATCCCGGCCGAGGCGATGCAGGACAACTTCATCAACGGCGACGCGTACACCAGCGTCGACGTGCTCATCTTCCAGGGCGAGGAGAGGGTGGCGTTCGACAATACGCTGATCGGCAAGGTGCCGATCGAGCTGCCCGAGGCCCGCGAGCGCGGGTACTACAAGTTCGCCGTCACCTTCAGCCTGGATCAGAACGGCCTGCTCGGCGTCGAGGTCAAGTGCCTCAACGACAACCAGATCTGGCGCACCGAGCTGGTGTGCCGGGTGCGCATGAGCGAGCAGCAGCTCAAGGTGCGCGGCGACGAGGCGGAGCGGGCGATGCTGCCGAAGCCGCCGGCGCGCCCGCGCCCGGTCGCCATCCCTTCCCCGCCGGAGGCGACCCCGGCTGACCACCGGCGCATCGTGCAGCGCTCGTTCAAGGTGCTCGGGCAGCTCGGCCCCGACGAGCAGGCGCGGCTCCTGGCGCCCTACAAGGCGTACGTCGAGGCCGTGGAGGCCGGCGCGGAGGATCTGGAGGACCTGGCCGACGCTCTCGAGGACGCCTTCCACGCCGTGCGCCGGCCGGCATGACCGGACCCGTGACCGGACGAGGGCCCGGCGGGGCCACGCTTACCACCCCGATCGGGCCGACCGACCGGGGCGTGCTGTGGCGGGCCGAGCGGGACCGCCCGGGCGACCGCATCGTGCGCCTGGTCGATCCGCGGTTCTGCGACGACCGGTTCCGCGACACGCTGCGCCGGCTCCGCGAGCGCCCGCACCGCCAGGCCGTGCGGATCGTCGCCGAGGGCTGGTCCGAGGCCGGCTACGCCGTCGAATACGCGCTCGACGGCCCGATGCGGACGCTCGGCGAGCGGCTGGCCGACTGTCCACGGTGGACCGACCGGCTGCGGCTGCTCGGACGCCTGTGCGACGCGCTCGCGCAGTGGCAGCGCGACCCGCAGCTGCACCCCGGCGTCGGCCGGCACAACCTGGTGTTCGCGGCCGACGCCGCCACGGTCTACTTCCTGCCCTGCCCGGCCTTCACCCTCGCCGCCCCCGACGACCTGTTCGGCCTCGACGCGCAGACACTTGCCGCGGTCGCGCCGGAGACCGTGCGGGGCGTGCCGCTGCACCGGCCCGCGCAGGACCGCTACGCCCTCGGCACGCTCGCCGCCCAGGCGATCGGGTGCCGCCCGTCGCGTCTGGCGGTCGACGACGCCGAGCGGATCGAGGCCCAGGCCCGCGGCGCGCTGCTCGGCACCGCCGAGGACATCGAGCCGTTCCTGCTGGGCACGCCGCCGCTGGTCCGGCTCATCGACACCATCGGGCGTTACCGGCATCCGGTGCCGGAGGCGCGGCCGGTCGGCGTCGGGCCGCTACGCACCGCGATCGACGGGGCCGCCGACCCGCTCGCGTTGGCCCGGGAGCTGATGGCGGCCGCACCGGACCGGGCCCTGGAGGTGCTGACCTGGGCCGGTGACGACTCGCTGGAGGCGCTGCGCCTCGCCGCCGGCATCTGCGGGCAGCGCGGCGACCACGAGGGTGCCCTGGAGCGGCTCGACCGGGCCGTGCGGCTGCGGCCCGACCGGCTCGACCTGCGTCGCGAGCGCATCGCCGCCCTGGAGCACCGCTGCCCGTCGCCGCGGTGCGCCGACCTGATCGCCGACCTCGAGTACGTCGACCAGCGCGACCCGCAGCCGGACTTCGGCCGGATCCGCCGCATCGCCGCGGAGTGGCGCCATCTCGACGACCGGCACGCCGAGGCCGAGGCCCTGTACCGGGCCATCGAGCGCGACGGCACCGACTTCGAGCTGATGTACCGCTACGGCGAATGCCTGTGCTTGATCGGCACGAGGGCCGACGTCGAGGACCTGGTGCGGCTGGCCCGGCTCCGCATCGCCGGCGTCGGTCGGGCGGGCCGGCTCAGCGAGGAAGGGAGGCTGCAGTGGCACGGCCGATTCGACGCGCTGCTCGACTGCTCACCGCCGCAGGGGTGACGGCGATCCTGCTCGCGACCCCGGTGCCGGCCCGGGCCGCTCCCATGCCGTCGGCACCGGTCGGCGGCACCATCCAGGTGCCCCTGCCGGCCGGCACCGCGCTGCCGCCGGGCACCTACGAGGTCGTCATCAGCGGCAACGGCGCGAAGGTGGCCACCACGGTGACCGTCACGCCGGCGCCGGCCGGGGACGGCGGTGTGCCGGGCGGGCTCCTGTTCGCGGTCGGGCTTGTCGTGCTCGTCATGGCCGCGGTCGTGGTGCTGCTGCGGTTCCGGCGGCCACCCGGTGACCCGGCTCCGGCCCCGGCGGCGCCGGTCGCCGCGGGGCCGACGGTCCTCGACGCGTACCACGCGGCGGTCCGGTTGGTCGACGCCGGGCGCTACCACGAGGCGCTGCCGCGGCTGACCCGCATCGAGGCCGGGCTGCCGGAGGGGCTCCGCACCGAGGCCGGGTTCTTCATCGCGTTCTCGCTCTACCAGACCCTGTACCTCGACGAGGCCGAGCATCGCCTGGCCGCGCTGCATCGCGAGGACCCGGACGATGCCGACGTCGCCGAGCTGCTGGCCCGGCTGCGGGTGCAGCGCCGCGACTTCGACGGCGCCGAGCCGGTGCTCGAGGGCCTGGCCCGGCAGCGTCGGCTGACGAGCGGCGGGCGGAAGTTGTACAGCATCGTGGAGTACCAGCGCGCCCTCAACGCCCTTCGTGAGGGCAACATCGACGCCGCCGCCACCCTGTTCGAGCGGGTCGAGCGGCTGGGGGATCTGCGCGACCGGGTCCCGGCCGACCTGCGCAACCGCCACGTGCTGCTCGGAGCCCGGGCCCTGGTGGAGAAGGACGTCACCACCGCCCGGTCGCACTTCGAGCGGCTCGAGGACGTCGCCGGGACGCTGCCGGCCGAGCGCCGCGGCGATCTGCTCGCGGCGGCCAAGCTCGGCCGGGGCCTGGCCGCGTGGATCGACGGTGCACTGCCCGACGTCGAGCGGCTCCTGGCCGAGGCGATCCGGACGATCGATCCGGCCGCGCCGCTGGAGGCGGACTGGCCGCCGGACATCCGGGCCGACACGCTCGCCGAGGACATCGCCGCACTCGACGCGGGCCCGGACGGGAGGGCCGACGCCGCAGTCGACACCCGGCGCGTCCTGCGCGACATGCACTTCGTCCGCGGCCTCGCGGCGCTGCGGGCCGGCGCCGGAGACGCCCGCCGGGCGGCCCTCGTCCGGTTCGCCTGCGCGCGGCGGCTCGACCACACCTTCGCCGACGTGTACCTCGTGGTCGGCCTCCTGTCGTTCCGGCTGGGCGACGAGCAGGTCCGGCGGCACGGGCTGGCCGCACTGCGCGAAGCGCGCAAGCGCGGGGCCCGCGACCCGAAGCTGATCCGGATCCTCAACCGGTACGACACCCGCCCGGACGCCGGACCGCTGGCCCAGATGGAGATCATCGAGTCCTACGCCGACGACCCGGGCGTGCCCGCGGCGGTCCGCGAGGAGCTGCTGCGCCGGCTGGCCCAGCTCGGCCGGCGCCGGGACAGCGACCAGCGGCCCGACCTGGCCGCCGCGGCGCGCAGCGAGCCGACGGTCGCCGAAGTCGCCCAGCGGGCCGAGCTGCTCCTGGCCCGGGTCCGTCAGTTGGAGGGGGCCGGTGTCTCCGTCGCGGCGGCCCAGCGCGCGGCCGACGAGCTGGCCGGCGCCAGCGCGCTGCTGGCCGCCCAGGCTCGCGCGGTCGAACGCAGCGAGGCCGCCGTCCTCACGCTCATCGGCAACGCCATGCTCGACGACACCAGGGGGTGGACTTCATGACCCGACCCGCAAGGCTGACACCCGCGGCCTGCCTGGCCCGGCTGCCCGAGCCGGTGCTCGAGATCGACGAGGACGACAACCCGCTCGACGACCTCCGCGCGGTCGAGCTGCGCCGTTCGGTGCTCGCCATCGCCGGGCTCGACCACGTGAGCGAGATGCGCCTGGTCGACGAGTTCGCCGCGCGGGAGCGGGCGACATGACGGGCATCGCAACGGCGCGCGACGATGAGGACGACGACGACCGGTATCGGGGCATCGCGTTCGAGCTGAGGCGCACGGGGGAGGCGGGGCCCGAGACGGTGCCGCCGGCCGAGAGTGAGATCGACAGACGGCTGCGCCGGGCCCGGCAGCGGCTCGACGACCGGGATCACCAGGCGGCGCTGGCCCTCGTCATCGAGGCGCTGCGGCTGGACCGCCGCCATCCCGGTGCCCACCTGTTGCAGGCCGAGTGCCTGCTGGCCGGGGACGAGCCGGCCCGGGCCCTGGAAGCCGCGCAGACGGCCCGGGGGCACGACGGCGACGCGGCGCTGACCGAGCGCATCGACGCCGTCGTCGCGCGGTGCCGGGCGGCGATCGCGGCCGATGCCCTCGAGGCGGCCCGGGCCTGCCTGCGGCGCGGGGACCACCGGCGGGCCCTGGACCACCTGAGCCGCGTGCCGGACGCGTCGGCCGACGTCCTCACCTACGCGCGCGGCGACCGGGCGCTGGACCCGGCGCGGCTGGAGGCGGTCCTGCGCTGGCTCACCCAGGAGGAGCTGGCCGCTGCCCGCCAGGCGCTGGCCGACCAGCAGTACGACCGGGCGCGCCGGGAGTGCGGGGCGGCCGCGAAGATCGATCCGCGGGGCCGCCAGTGCGCACTGCTGGGGGCGACGGCGCTGCTGGGCCTCTACTACACCGCCGTCGCGCAGGATCAGCCGCCCGCCCTGGAGACGCTGCAGCGGACCCTGCGGCAGGCGGCCGAGCTCGCCCGGAAGGCCGCCGACGACGAGACGCTGCGCCACGAACTCGCCCCCGTGCAGCGTGACATCCAGGCGCGGCTGCGCACTGTTGCGGAGGCGCTGGTCCAGCGGGCCGCCTGGCGGGAGATCAAGGCGCTCGCCGACCGCTACCGCGGGGTCATGGACGCCTACGACCGCATGGTGACCTCCGTGCAGGCCGGCAACATCCGCGCCTCCCTGGCCCCGATCGCCATCGAGGTCGGCCGGCTGCGCGAGGTGCACCCGCCGGCCTCGCCCGAGGGCGAGACGCTGCGCAAGCTCGCCGAGGCCATCGCCCGTGTCATGCACAACCTCCGCTGATCAAATGGGCCGGACCGGGCCGTGGCCGTCGGCGATCATGGCGGCCAGGGCGGCGCGGGGTGGCAGGGAGCCGGGGAGGGTGCGGGCGGCGATGGCGCCGGTGGCGGTGGCGGCGGCGAAGGAGGTGCCGCTCCACTTCGCGGCGCCGGTGAAGGGGGTCGTCTCGCCGTTGATGTCCACGGCCGTGTCGAAGTAGGCGCCGACGACGTCGACGCCGGGTGCGGCGTACCTGATCCACGGCAGGCTCGGGGACCAGGCCGGGACGGCGCCGGCGCGGTCCACGGCGCCGATCGCCACGACCGGTGGGATCGCAGCCGGCCACGCCGCCGAGTGCCGGTCGTGGCCCCTGGTCAGCACCTCGAGCTCGCCGTGGTTGCCGGCCGCGGCGACGACGAGCACGTGCGGGCCGAGCCGCTCGATCGCGCGGGCGATGACGAGCGGCGGGCCGCCGGACGCGGTGAAGCAGCCCAGCGAGAGGTTGAGGATGTCCAGCTCGTGCTCGGCGGCGAGGGCGACGATCGCCCGGGCGGTGTCCCACGAGCTGGCCTTGCCGTCCTGCGGGTTCAGCACCGGGTGCTCGACGATGTGGGCCGCCGGCGCCTCGGCCGCGATGAGGCTGCGCACGAACCCGGCGTGGCCGGCCCGGTAGGGGATCGGGACCACGCCCGCCGCCGGCCTGGTGTCCACGATGCCGATGCGCACGCCCTGCCCCACGTGCGGGCCGGCCGGTGTGGGCAGGTCGGCGACGTCGGCCGGCTCCGGCGGTCCGCCGTCCATCGGCTTGTGGCTCTCGCCGATCACGCCGTACATGTCGCGGTTGCGCCCCATAGTCGGGGTCCAGCCGTCGCGCTCGCGGGCACAGCGCTGCTGCAGCAGGGCCAGCACCTCGCCGACGTCGAGCGGGACGCTGCCGTCGGTGAGGCCGGCGAGCCGGACGAGGCCGAGGCGCTCGTCGCGGTCACTATCGGCAATCGGGTTGTAGCCGATGCCCAGGGGCCTCAGCATTTCCTCGACGACCTCGAGGTGCAGCAGGTCGACCACGAGCTCGTCCGGGTTGTCAGCCATCTGCAAAGCCATAGCCGACAGAGTCACAGAGGGAGCCGGTGATACAACCGCATCACCTGTTGGTGGACGCCGCCGCCGCGCTGGCCGCCGTCGACCGCGACCCCGGCAGCGGATTGCCGCTGGCCGAGCGGGCCGCGCGGCGGGCGGTGCGGGCCGGGCACGCGGCCGCGGCGTCGACGGCCGAGCGGGCCTGGGGGCACGCGCTGCTGCACCGGGGCGACCTGGCCGGGGCGGTACGGCACCTGGGCCGGGCCGTCGCCTGGGGCACCCGGGCCGGCTCGCCGGAGCTGACCGCCGAGGCGCGGCACAAGCTCGCGTTCGCCGTGCTCCAGCGCGGGCGGCCGCAGGCGGCGCTGCGCGAGGTGGACGCGGCCCTGCCCGACCTGACCGGCGTGGCGGCGGCGCGGGCCCGGGCCCAGCGCGGCATCGTGCTGCACAACCTCGGGCGGCTGGACGAGGCCCTGGGCGAGTACGACACGGCGCTGCGGGTGCTGCGGCGGGAGGACGACCGGCTGGGCGTGCAGCGGATGCTCATCAACCGCGCGCTGGTGCACGCCGACCGGCACGCGTTCGCCGCGGCCGCGCGCGACCTGGCCGAGGCCGAGCAGCTGGCCCGGGAGCTGGGGCGGCC
Organism: Dactylosporangium vinaceum; assembly: GCF_019904175.1. Lineage (GTDB taxonomy): Bacteria > Actinomycetota > Actinomycetes > Mycobacteriales > Micromonosporaceae > Dactylosporangium > Dactylosporangium vinaceum. Next base: position 720,698 of record NZ_CP061913.1, read on the forward strand.
GCTGACGATCGGACTCATCGCCAACAACCTGGGGCTGATGGAGACGCTGCGCGGGGACGTGCCCGCGGCGCTGCGCCACCTCGACCGGGCCGAGCGGATCATCGGCGCGCACGGTGCCCAGCTCGGCACCCTGCACCAGGACCGGGCCGAGCTGCTGCTGTCGGCCGGCCTGACCGCCGAGGCGCGGCTGGCCGCCGAGCGGGCCGTCTCGACATACCGCCGCGAGCACCGCCACCTGAAGGTGCCCGAGGTGCAGCTCCTGCTCGCGCAGGCCGAGCTGCTGGCCGGTGACCCGGGCGCGTCCGGGCGCCACGCGGCCGCCGCGCGGCGGGGCTTCCGGGCCCAGGACCGGGCCGCGCACGCCGAGCTGGCCCGCCTGCGCCTCCTGCAGGCCCGGGTGGCCGGCGGAGCCCGGCCCCGGGTGCCGGCCGCGGTCCTCGACGCCATGCTGGCCACCCTCGCCACCGCCGGCTGGCCGGGCGCGGCCACCGACGCCGCACTTGTCGCGGCCGGGCTGGTGGCCGACGGGCGGCCCTACCTCGCGCGGGCCGCGGCGGCCGCCCGGAGCCGGGGGCCGGCGCTGGTGCGGGCCCGCGGCTGGTATGCCCGGGCGCTGCAGTGCCGGGCCGCCGGCGACGGGCCGGGCACGCTCGCCGCGACCCGGGCCGGGCTGCGCATCCTCGACGAGCACGGCTGGGCCATGGGCGCCACCGACCTGCGGGTGCACGCCGCCGCGCACCGCGCCGACCTGGCCGCGCTCGGGCTGGAGACGGCGCTGGCGACCGGGCGGGCGGCGGCGCAGCTGGAGTTCTCCGAGCGGGCCCGGGCCAGCCGGCTGCCCGCCACCCCGGTGCGACCGCCTGACGATCCGGTGCTGACCGAGCTGCTGGCCCGGCTGCGCGCGGTCACCCGGGAGCTGGCCGAGCGGCCCGGCGCGCGGCTGCTGGCCCGGCAGGCCGCCCTGGAGCGGCGGATCCGCGACCGCAGCCGGCACGTCACCGGAGGCTCAGCCGGGGCCGCCGACCGGCCCGCGTCCGCGCGTGCGCTCGGGAGCGCTCTGGGGGAGTGGGGGCTTGTCGAGTACACCCGCAGCAATGTCATCACGATCGTCGACGGGCGCATCCGGGTCCGCCCGCTCGGCGAGATCGGGGACCTGGTCGACCGGATCACCTTCGCCGCCACCCGGCTCGACCACCCGGCGACGGCCGCACTGCTGAAGGACGCGGCCGCGCGGCTCGACGCCCGGCTGCTCGGCCCGCTGCCGGAGGTGCGGGGGCGGCCGCTCGTCGTGGTGCCGACCGGGCCGCTGCACAGCCTGCCGTGGTCGCTGCTGCCGTCCTGCGCGGGCCGTCCGGTGACGGTGGCTCCGTCGGCGACGCTCTGGCTGCACGCCCACGCCCGGGCGGCCGGTGGTGGGCCGGTGGTCGCGGTGGCCGGGCCCCGGCTGACGGCGGCCGCACCGGAGGCGGAGGCGGTCGCGGCACTGCACGGGGGTACCGCCCTGACCGGCGCCGCGGCGACCGTGGAGGCGACGCTCGCGGCCCTCGGCACCGCCGGGCTCGTGCACCTGGCCGCCCACGGCCGCCTGTCCGCCGACAACCCGCTCTTCTGCGACATCGCCCTCGCCGACGGGCCGCTCGTCGTGTACGACGTCGAGCGCCTCCCGCGGGTCCCGCACACGCTTGTCCTGGCCGCGTGTGCGAGCGGGCGCCCGGTCGTGCGCACCGGCGACGAGCTGATGGGCCTCGGCGTGGCGTTCCTGGCCCGCGGCGCGGCCCAGCTCATCGCGCCCGTGCTGCCGGTGCCGGACCTGAGCACCCGGCCGCTGATGATCGCCTTCCACCGGGGCCTGGCCGCCGGGCGCGCCCCGGCCGCGGCGCTCGCCGACGCCGCGCTGCGCCACCCCGAGGCCGCGGGCTTCGTCTGCATCGGCGCCGGTTTTCGTTAAGTTCGCGCCGCTTCGGCCGATCGGGGCAGGGTGGAGCCGGGACGGCGGGATGCGTGACGTGGTGGCCGCCGCGCTGAGCCGCGGCGCGCTCGAGGGCCGCAGCACCGCCGTGCTGCTCGTGGGCCTGGAGCCGGCCGCCGGTGCCCCCAGCGACGGCGACTTCAGCGAGCGCATGCGCCGCAGCGTGCTGCGCGACGATCCGGTCGGGCGCTTCGGCGACGAGTACGCGGCGGTGCTCTGCGACATCCGCAGCGTCGACAACGCCGAGGCGGTCGCGCGCCGCATCGCCGTGGCCGGGCCCGCGCGGATCGGGATCGCGGTGGCCGCGCCGGGGGAGTACGAGGCCGACGACCTGCTGCGCCGGGCCGCACTCGCGCTCGAGGAGGCGCGCAGCCGGACCGACGGCGCCCCGTGGGCCTGTTACGAGCCGAGCATGACGGGTGGCTCGCCGCTCGAACAGGAGCTGCGGGAGGCGATCCGCAAAAGCCAGTTGCGCCTGTTGTACCAGCCCATCGTCGCGCTTCCCGATGGCGACCTCGCGGGCGTGGAAGCCCTGGTCCGCTGGGCCCATCCCGGCCGCGGAACCCTGGACCCGGACGCCTTCATCCCGCTGGCCGAGCGCATCGGCGTCATCGGCGACCTGGGCCGGTGGGTGCTGCGCGAGGCGTCGGCCCAGGCCGCCCGCTGGCAGCGGCGCCTGCCCGCCCTGCAGCTGAACGTGAACGTCTCCCCGCGCCAGCTCGACGAGGACGGCTTCGCCGCCCAGGTGCTCGCCATCCTTGACGACACCGGCTTCTTCCCCGGCAACCTCGTGCTGGAGGTCACCGAGGGCGCGGTGATCGGGGAGCGGGCCTCGGTCGCGCAGCTCGCGGTGCTGAGCAACGCCGGCATCCGCATCGCGCTCGACGACTTCGGGACCGGGTACTCGTCGCTGCGGTACCTCGCCCGCCTCCCGGTCGACGTGCTCAAGCTCGACCGGCTCTTCGTCGCCGAGCTGGACGGCACCTCCCGCGGCGGGGCGGTCGCCCAGGCCGTGCTGCGCCTCGGCCAGATCCTGCACCTGGACACGGTGGCCGAGGGGGTGGAGAGCGAGGCCCAGGCCCGCGAGCTGACGATCCTCGGCTGTCACAAGGCGCAGGGCTTCCACTACGCGCACCCGCTCACCCCGGCTGACCTGCAGCGCTGGCTTCCGGCCGGGGATCTGTCGCGATACGAGGCCGAGATCTGGGGCCCGGAGGTGTGATACTGCACGGGCCATGGGTGCCCATTTACGATTCCGTCTCGGATCAGCGCTCCTCGCGGCTCTCGTAGCCGGGGTGGTGGCCACCGTACTGCCGTCGCTTCCGGGCGCGATCGTGCTCATCGCCGCCGCCGCGGCCGCCGGGGCACTCCTCGGCTGGCCGGGCGCCGTTGTCGGCCTGGGGCTGGCGGTGCTCGTCGAGGGCACCGCGGCCCGGGTGGCGGTCGGGCTGGCCGGCATCCTGCCGTGGGCCGCGATGCTGGCCTGGCGGCGCTACCTGGCGTTCACCCGGGCCCGGCGGGCGGCCCGGGTCGACCTCGACGCGACAATGGAGTTTCCCCGCGCGCCGCTGCCCATCCTGGTCGCCGCGCTCACCCAGGAGTGGTCGGCCCGCACCGGGATCGGCGTGATCCTGCACAGCGCCGGCCTCGACGACGACCCCGGCGACGACCCGGCCGGGCGCGAGCTGAGCTGGGTCCTGCGCGAGGCGCTGCGCAACGTCGCCGCCCACGCCCGCGCCTCGACGGTGGCGGTGACGCTCCAGCGCGACGCGTCGGGCCTGACGCTGGAGGTGCGCGACGACGGCGCCGGGTTCGTGGTGCCCGACGTCTTCGACGGCTTCGGCGGGCTGCTCGGCATGCAGGAGCGGGCCCGGGCGGCCGGCGGCCGGCTGGAGGTCTGGTCGCGCCCGGGCGGCGGCACCCGGATCACGGTGACCGTCGCGGCGGCCGGTGTCGTGCGCATCGGCGGGCCGACGTGGCGGGTCCGGCTCGGCGCGGGGCTGGCGGCTGCGGCGGTACCACTGCTGCTGGTGGCTCTGATGCCCACGCCGGACGGCCGCAACACGCCGTTGGCGGCCGGTGAGACGGGCGTGCCGTTCGACCCGAACGCGACCCGAGGCCCGGCGACACCGCTGCCGGCCACCTCGGGAGCTCCCGCGCGATCGGCGGCGCCGGCGCGGACCCCGCCGGCACGGACCTCATCAGCACCGAGCACAGCCGCCAGCGCCCCGGCGCCACCGCCGCCCGCGACGGAGGGCACCGGCACCGCCCTGGCCGAGCAGCGGACCTGCCGGGTGGCGTACGTGAAGCGCAGCGAGTGGAGCCCCGGCTTCGTCGCCGACGTGACGCTCACCAACCTGGCGGCGACGCCGGTCTCCGGCTGGACGCTCCGGTTCGACTTCACGGCCGGCCAGAAGGTCACCACGTCCTGGAACGGCGTGGTGACGCAGAACGGCCCGACGGTCACGGTGGCGCCGCCGGGTGACCGCCCCTCCCTGGCCGCCGGGGCGTCGCTGACCATCGGCGTGCAGGGCACGTGGCAGGGCACCAACCCCAGCCCGGCGTCCTTCACGCTCAACGGCGCGGCCTGCTCCTAGGCGTGGCGCTCCTCGTAGGCCTGGCGTGAACCGCAGACCGAGGCGCGGCTGCACGAGCAGCGGGAGCCGTCGGCGTCCATGCGCACGATGACGGAGTCGCGGGGCACGCTGTGGCCGCCGACGCGGCCCTCGCCCTCCGGGTGCTGACCCGCGCGCCCACGGCCGGGGCGGTGGCCTGGAACTGCGAGTAGAGCGGGTGCCTTCACTTTATTTTGAGCAGTTCACAGCCTAATATGGCCCTATGGCAACTACTAGCCGCGTCAAGAGTGCCGCCAGGCGCCGCGCCATGAAAGCTTCGGCGCCCGCCGCAACAGCGCTTCGAGCGGTGCTGTATCTGCGCATGAGCATGGACAGGACCAATGAGGGCGCGGGCCTGGAACGTCAGGAGCAGGCGTGCCGGGCGCTGGCGCTGGCGCGAGGGTGGGAAGTGGTTGCCGTGGTTGACGACACGATTTCGGCAACCACAACGCGACTCGGAGATCGAGCGGGCTGGCAACGCGTAGTCCGGATGGTCGAGGAGAGCGAGGCCGATTTGATCGTCGCCTGGCACCTTGATCGGGTAACCCGTTCGATGAAGGACCTGGAGTCCCTGATCGAGTTGGCAATGGATCGGGACATCGGACTCGCAACAGCCACCGGGGATATCGACCTCACCACGGACATCGGCCGCATGGTTGCTCGGATCTTGGCGGCCGTCGCGTCCGCCGAGACCGAGCGAAAGGCCGAGCGGCAGGTACTTGCCAACGATCAGCGGATAGCCGCCGGTAGACCTCAGTGGATCCGGCGACCGTTCGGCTACGAAATGGACGGCACTCTACGCGAGGAAGAGGCGGCGGCTTTGCTGAGGGCATACCACGAAGTGCTGGACGGTAAGGCCCTCACGACAATCGCTCGCGAGTGGAACGAGGCCGGCTTCACCACATCGGCGCCGGATTCAGGGATGGCCCGGTCGCGAACCGACCGCAAGCGGAACTATGACCCTTCGGGGCGCTGGACGAATGTGGCTGTACGGCTCCTGCTGCGCTCGCCGCGCAACATGGCGAAGTCGACGCTGTATGGAGCGATCGTTGGCGAGGGGACGTGGTCGCCGGTCGTCGATGAGATGACCTGGCGCGCAGTGGAACGCAAGCTCGCCGATCGGGAGAGGCCGGACTCGTCCTGGGGCAGGTTGGCAAATCTCCTGTCTGGTATCGCGATTTGCTCGGTCTGCGGCGGATCCATGGGTGCATCCCGACGCGGCCAACAGAACACCGGCATCTACGTTTGTAAGGGTAGAGCGGGCCAGGCTGAAATTGGACGAGGGCACTGCTCGATCCCGGTAGACTTCGCCAACCAGCAGATCGTCTGCCGCCTCGTCGCGCGAATGAAGGTCATGGGGCGCGTTGCGTTCCGATTGCACCCGCGCGTTACTGAAACAGCCCCCCTGATGGAACGAAAGGGCGAGATTAAGAAGCTCATGGCCGAGCTGGTTGAGGACCGAACGGCCGGCCTGATTGACCGTGCAGCTCTGCTCGCCGGCACCGCACGACTACGGGCGGAGCTAAGCGACATCCATGGCGCATTGGCGGCAGAAAATTACCGCGAGCGCAAGGGATCGACACCGAGGCAGCCTATGAAGAGTTCGGCCAACTCGATCTTGGTGAACGGCGCACCATCTTGCGAGATGCCTTCGAATCCATCGTAGTGGTCCCGCGCGGCAAGGGCCGACCACGGCGGGGCGAGTCTGCTTGGCAGGCGGAGCTCATACAGACTGAGTTCACAACAGGCTGGTCGATGGACGCTACCGCCCGCAATGGTCAACGGCTGTCGTAAGCCAGCCTCGGCACGCTGTGTCCCACAACGCAATCACACCCGCGGGCGTCGTCGCGCGACTTCCATGATCCATCGGAACTTGTCTTAGCCGTGGCGCTCCTCGTACGCCTGGCGGGAGCCGCATACGGAGGCCCGGCTGCACGAGCAACGAGATCCGTCAGCGTCCATCCGGACGGTGACCGCGTCGCGGGGGACGCTGTGGCCGACCACGCGCCCGTCGCCGTCCGGCGTCGACACCCGCGCGCCAACCGGCGGCGCAGTGGCCTGGAAAGAAACGTACAAAGGGTGCTCGTACTTCAGGCAGCACATCAGCCGGCCGCAGGCGCCGGAGATGCGCAGCGGGTTGAGCGGCAGGTCCTGGTCCTTGGCCATCCGGATGGTGACCGGCTCGAAGTCGTTGAGGAACGTCGCGCAGCACAGGTCGCGCCCGCAGGAGCCGATGCCGCCCTGCACCCGGGCCGAGTCGCGGGCCGAGAGCTGCCGCAGCTCCACCCGGCAGTGCAGTGTCGCGCCGAGATCGCGCACCAGCGAACGGAAATCCACCCGATGGGGGGCGGTGAAGTAGATGGTCGTCCGCGCGCCCTGCCCGCCCGCGGAGTCCAGCACGTGATCTACTGCGACGACCTTCATCGGCAGCTCGTGGTCGCGGATGAGCCGCTTGGCCGCCACCTTGGCCTCGGCCTTGCGCTTGCGCAGCAGCTCGTCGCGGCGCAGGTCGTCGTCGGCGGCCATGGCCACCAGGCGCGGGAAGCCCTCGGTCTCGTCGGTGACCCACTGGGCGGCCCAGACGCACTCGGCCACCTCGGGCCCGTCGTCAGTCGGCACCAGCACCCGGTCGCCCACCGCGGGCCGCAGCTCGCCCGGGTCGAAGTAGAACAGCCGCCCGTAGCGATTGAAGCTCACCGCGCACAGCATGCCCATGCGGATCACAGTAACGCGGGTCACGCCGAGCGCCTACGCCTCGCAATGAGATGGACGGGTAAGTCAGGAAAAGTCCGACTCGACACTTTTGAGCGACCCCGTACCTATCTCGTCGCTTTCGTCGTTACTAGTGCGGATGAGCCCGTAAAAATGGGCGTAACTCCGGCCGGGAAGGCGTCGTTGGGCGCAGCAGTGGCACGCCCTTGCAGGTCGTGTTCCCCGCTTCTCCCCGGTCTCGGAGGACCTCATCGCCATGACAGCTGTAGCTTCCGCGCGCCCAAAATCGGCCCGATACCTCGCCGTCCTCGCTGCGGCGGGGGTGCTCGGAGCAGTGAGCCCGGTCGCGTTAGCGGCACCCGCGGCGGCGGGTGCGGCGGAGAGCTCCGGCTGCCCGAACGGCTTCGGCGCCACCGCCGCCGCCAACACCCTCGCCGTCGGCGGCCTGGATCTGCGCGGCATCGGCATGGACACGCCCCCGCTGCCGGAGCTGCGCGCGGCCACCGCCCACGCCGGGTTCGCCGGCGGTCCTTCCCGGGCGGCGGCGGACGCGCGGTACATCCAGAGCAGCGGCGTGCTGCCGCCGGGGCTGATCGGGCCCAGCGCGTATCAGCAGGCGCCGCCTCCGCACGAGAACCCGGCAACGGTCCCCGTCCCGGGCGTGGACCTGGGCGTCCTCACCGCCGGCGCGGGCGGCCTCAAGGCCCACGCCACCTGGGATGACGCCACGAAGTGCACGGCGTCTGCGGGCCCGCAGGCCACGGCCGACGCCCGCCTCGGCGGCCTGGCGATCCTGCCCGCCCGCGGCGGCCGCGCGCTGCTGCGCTTCGGCGCCATCTCGAGCAGCACGGACACGGGCGTCGCCGCCGTCGACGGGAAGTCCGCGGCCAAGGCGACAGCGACCGGCAGCATCGCCGACTTCGCGCTCCTGGCGGGCGGCCCGTCGCCGATCTCGGTCCGTGTCGTCAGCCCGCCGAGCCTCACGGTGGCCGCCGGGGCGAAGAAGACTGTCGAGTACAAGGCGCCGGTTGTGGAGGTACGCATCCCGGGCCGCGACGTGCTGAAGGCCGACTCGGCCGGCTCCCACATCGACGTGGTCGTCCCGGTCGACGGCAACTCCCGCACGGAGGCCGCGGAGCTGGCCCAGGCCGAGAACCTCCCGCTTGTCGGCTCGGTCCCGCTGCTCGACCTGCTGGGCGGCGCGACGAGCGCCCTGTCCGGCTCGCTGGCCGGCGCGACCGCCGTCCCGGAGTCGCTGCTGGAGGGCCTCCTGCCGGGCCTGCCGGTGGTGGGCGGCGGCCAGTCGACGGTCCGCAACACCGAGGGCCGCTCCGGCCACCCGGCCCGCGCCGTGGTGCTGCGCGTGGAGCTCGGCTCGCTGGAGAAGCAGTCGAACGCGACGGGCCTGTACGCGAAGGCGTACTCGATCCGCGTGAAGCTCATCGTCCGCACGAAGTGGAAGACCGGCGGCTACGGCGACCAGGCCGACCAGGCCACGATCCTGGACCTGGGCGTCTGCGCCCTGGAAGCCGCCGCCGCCGCGCCGTCCGCGAACGGCTACGGCACGGGCGGCCACTCCCACGGCGGCTACGGCGGCGTGAGCGGCGGCACCGGCGGCGGCGACACGCTGCCGGTCACGGGCCCCCGCGCGGCAATCGTCCTGGGCGCCGGCCTCCTGCTCCTCGTGGCCGGCCGCATGTTCGTCATCCTGTCCCGCCGCCGCTCCACCACCTGACCGCCGGCCCTTCCGAGAACCCCTTCGCTGCCCGTGCAGCCTCCCGCCAAGAGGCTGCCCGGGCGGCGTTTTTCTTTCCGGAACGCGAAAAGCCGCCCCTGTAAGGCGGAAGCGGTGGTGGTGAGCGCCTGACGGTCAGGCGTTGGGGGTCCGGCGCAGGACGGCGGCGAACTCCAGGGCGGCCGAGGCCATGCGCTGGGCGCCGGTGATGGCGTCCTTCCAGTCGCCGTTCATGCCGGAGCTGAACTCGACCTGGACGTCGCCGTCGTCGATCAGCAGGATTGGGTCGCCCTCGTCGTTGGTGATCGTGGTCGTGATGGCGCGCAGATCCAGGGAGACGGCCGGGCTCAGTTCCTCGTCGTGGTCCAGCATCGCGCGTGCCTCCCGCGGTCAGGTGGGGTGTGGCGTCCGTGCGGCTCGCAGCAAAGGGGACGGGCGCCACACCCCGGATCTGGGAGCGCGAAGCCCTGACCGCCCAGCCGGGGCCCCGCGCTGAGCAACATAGTAGCCGTGCGGCCCTAAGGCCACAATACTCGCTGCCGATTGACATTCGTATGGTCGCCAGCATGATCTCCCGGAGCTCCGGCCTGTCGTTGTATCGGCAGGTCGCGGACGCGATTCGGCAACAGATCATCAGTGGTGAGCTGCCGCCCGGGAGCCTGCTGCCCTCGGAGAAGTACCTGGCCGAGGAGCACGACGTCGGCCGCGACACCATCCGTGACGCCATGGCCCACCTGCGCAGCGAGGGCCTCGTCGAGAGCAAGCGCGGCTACCGCAGCCGGGTGCGCTCCCTCCAGCCGCGCGAGCGGGTCTGGCTGCACCCCGGCGAGATGGTGACCGCCCGCATGCCCACGCCGGCGGAGAAGAAAGAGCACAGCATGCAGGAAGGCGTGCCGGTGCTCGTGGTCGGCGACAAGGCCTACCCGGCCGACCGCTACGAGTTCGGCCCCGCCGAAAGCTGAGCTCGACCCGGGGTAACGCGCATCACGCGTAAATGAGTTGTTCCTCGCCGCCCGCGAACCGATGCTTGTAGCAAGCAAGTATCGACGACGAGTGGGATCGGCGGGAACGTGTCCGAAGACAGCCAGGCGACCCGGGCCGCGTCGGCGGAGACGGAGTCGGCCGGCGCCGACATCGGCCGGCAGGTCGGGAAGTTCATCCGGCTGTCCGAGCGGCTCTTCGCCACGCTCAAGTGGAACGAGGCCGGTCGCGGCCTCGAGCGCCCCGCCTACATGCTGCTGAACCGGATCGCGGTCGACGGGCCGTTCCGGTTGTCGGCCCTCGCCGGCGAGGTGAGCCTCGACCTCTCGACCGTCAGCCGGCAGGTCGCCGCGCTGGAGACGGCCGGGCTCGTCGCACGCTTCCCGGACCCGTCCGACAAGCGGGCCAGCCTCGTCGAGGTCACCGTGCTGGGCCGGGAGGTCTTCGCCGAGAACCGGGCCCGCTGGCTCGCGATCTGGGAAGACCTGCTCGCTGACTGGACGCCGCAGCAGCGCGAGGAGTTCGCCGCGCTGTTCACCCGGCTCAACGAATCGATCGCGGAACGACTGCCGACCGAAAGAGACGCTCGATGACCACCGAAACCCGGCCCACCCTCTCCCATCGGCAGATCCTGCTGCTGATGGGCGGCCTCATGACGGGGATGCTGCTCGCCGCGCTCGACCAGACGATCGTGGGCACCGCGCTGCCGACGATCGTCGGCGACCTCGGCGGCCTCGAGCATTACTCCTGGGTCGTGACCGCATACCTGCTGGCCTCGACCGCGTCGACGCCGCTCTACGGCAAGATCAGTGACCTGTTCGGCCGGCGCCCGGTGCTGCTGTTCGCCATCGCGACGTTCCTGGTCGGCTCGCTGCTGGCCGGGCTCTCGCAGAACATGCCCGAGCTCATCGCCACCCGCGCGCTGCAGGGGATCGGGGCCGGCGGCCTCATGACGCTGGCGTTCACGATCGTCTCCGACGTGGTGGCGCCGCGGGAACGGGCGCGCTACCAGGGCCTGTTCGGCGCCGTGTTCGGCATCTCGTCGGTGGCGGGCCCGCTCGTGGGCGGCTACTTCGCCGAGCACGACTGGCGCTGGATCTTCTACATCAACGTACCCCTGGCCATCTTTGCGCTCTTCGTCTGTGCCCGCGTCCTGCGCCTCGTCCCGCACACCCGCCGCGAGCACCGCATCGACTACCTCGGTGCCGTGCTGATGGTGGCCGGGTCGAGCGCGCTGCTGCTCGCGCTTTCGCTCGGCGGCAGCGACGGCTACGCCTGGGACAGCGCCAAAATCATCGGCCTGCTCGCCGCATTCGCCGTTTTGGCCGCGCTGTTCATCGTGGTCGAGCTCAGGGCGGCGGAGCCCATCCTGCCGATGCGACTGTTCAAGCGGGCGACATTCTCGCTGTCCAACACCGCGACATTCATTCTCGGTTTCGCGATGTTCGGATCCATCATTTACGTCCCGCTGTACCTGCAGATCGTGAAAGGCGCCACGCCGACCCGTTCGGGCCTGCTGATGCTGCCGATGATGGCCGGCGTCATCGTGACGTCGATCGTGTCCGGGCGCGTCATCTCGAAGCTCGGGCGATACAAGTGGTTCCCGGTCGCCGGTACAGTCGTCATGGGCTCCGGGCTTCTGCTCTTCACGAGCCTCGAGGTCGACACGCCGCTGTGGCAGGCGTTCATCTACATGACGGTGATCGGTGTCGGCCTCGGCCTGGCCATGCAGCCGCTGATCCTGGCCGTCCAGAACTCGCTGGAGCTGCGGGACATGGGCGCCGGCACGTCCGCGGCGACGTTCTTCCGCTCGCTCGGCGGCTCGGTCGGTGTGGCCGCGCTCGGCGCGGTGATGACAAGCAAGCTCAGCGGGGCCGGTGGCGGGGTGTCGATCAACGCGCCGTCGCAGGTCCGGGCGCTTCCCCCGGCGCAGTTGCAGATGGTCGAGCACCTGTTCGTCAACGCGCTGCACCCGGTGTTTCTGGCGGCCGCGGTCGTCGCGCTCGTCGGCACGCTCATCACGCTGGCGCTGCCGGACCGGCCGCTGCAGGGCGCCACGCCTGTCGAGTCCACCGAGCCGGCCGCCGATATGGAAGCCAAAGTCGCGGCGTTCTGAAACACCGCGCAAATACGAAAAACGACGAAATGTCCGGACGGGTAAACGCGTCCGGACATTTTGTTACTGCTGGGTTTTCAATGTGGCGCAGCGCACATTACTTTTGCAGGCATGCGCAGCACGATGATGAAGACACCCCTCCTGATCTCCCGCATTCTGCAGCACGGGAGCACCGTCCACGGTGACTCCGAGGTCGCCACCTGGACCGGCGAGGGTGCTCGCCGCACCAGCTACGCCGAGGTCGGCCGCCAGGCCGCCCGCCTGGCCCACGCGCTGCGCGGGCTCGGGGTCACCGGCGACGAGCGGGTCGGCACCCTCATGTGGAACAACGCCGAGCACCTGATCGCGTACCTGGCGGTGCCGAGCATGGGCGCCGTGCTGCACACCCTCAACCTGCGGCTCTTCCCCGAGCAGCTGATCTACATCGCCAACCACGCCGAGGACCGGGTCGTGATCGTCGACTCGACGCTTATCCCGCTGCTGGCCGGCGTCCTGCCGCACCTGAGCACGATCCGCCACATCGTGGTCGTCGGCGGCGGTGACACGTCGAAGCTCGTCAAGGACGGCGTCGAGGTGCACGCCTGGGACGAGATCCTCCAGGGCCGGCCGGACACGTTCGACTGGCCGGAGGTCGACGAGGACGACGCGGCCGCGCTCTGCTACACCAGCGGCACCACCGGCAACCCCAAAGGCGTCGCGTACTCCCACCGCTCCATCTACCTCCACTCGATGGAGGTGTGCATGGCGGAGTCGTTCGGCCTCGGCCCGCAGATGCGCAACCTGGTGATCGTGCCGATGTTCCACGCGATGGCCTGGGGCCTGCCCTACGCCGCGCTCATGAGCGGCGCCCAGCTCGTCATGCCCGACCGGTTCCTGCAGGCCGCCCCGCTGGCCAGGATGATCGAGGTCGAGAAGCCCTCGTTCGCCGGCGCGGTGCCGACGATCTTCACCGACCTGCTGGCGTACCTCGACGCGAACCCGACCGACGTCTCCTCGCTGCAGGAGGTCGTGATCGGCGGCTCGGCCTGCCCGCCCGCCCTGATGCACGCGTACGCGGAGCGGTACGACATCCAGGTCATCCACGCGTGGGGCATGACGGAGATGTCCCCGCTCGGCTCGATCGCCCGCGCCCCGTTCGGCGTCGACGGGCCGGAGGCGTGGGCCTACCGCTACACGCAGGGCCGCGTCCCGGCCGGCGTCGAGGCCCGCATCGTCGGCCCAACCGGCGAGGCCATGCCCAGCGACGGCAAGGCGGTCGGGGAGCTGGAGGTCCGCGGACCCTGGATCACCGCCCAGTACATCGGCGAGGACGGGCCGGACCCGGACAAGTTCGACAACGGCTGGCTGCGCACCGGCGACGTCGGCACGCTCACGCCCAACGGGTACCTCACCCTCACCGACCGCGCCAAGGACGTCATCAAGTCCGGCGGCGAGTGGATCAGCTCGGTCGACCTCGAGAACGCCCTGATGGCCCACCCCGCGGTGCTCGAGGCGTGCGTCGTGGGCGTCCCCGACGACAAGTGGGGCGAGCGCCCGCTGGCCACGGTCGTGCTCAAGGAGGGCGCCGCGGCCGACGCCGAGACGCTGCGCGAGTTCCTCCTGACGAAGGTCGCCCGCTGGCAGCTCCCGGAGCGCTGGTCGTTCATCGAGGCCGTCCCGAAGACGAGCGTTGGCAAGTTCGACAAGAAGCGCGTCCGCTCCGACTACGCGGGCGGCTCACTCGAGGTGGTACAGATCAACGGGTGACGCGCTCGGTAAAGGTCGCTCTGGCGATCACGGCCGCCGTTGTGGCGTGCGTGATCTCGTTCTGCGGCGTGGCCCTGGCACTGCGCGACTGGGTGCCGGGGCTGGCCGGCTGCCCCGACCTCACGCGGTCGCCGAAGACCGCCGTCTTCACGGAAAAAGCCAGGATCGAGATTTTGTACCCGCAGCTGCTCCCGATCCTGAGCGTGCACTGGCAGGAGCACGAGGCCCGCGCCCGCAGCTGCCCGCAGATCGGCGAGATGGACTACGAGATGAACGGCTTCGCCCTCGTCACCGCCGAGCGCGCGGCCGCGGCGCCCGAGGGCCACGCCGCGCCCGCCCCGGACGTCCCGGCCGACCTGCGTCAGTTCGCCCCGCCGGCGCCGCAGTGGGTGGACGTCGGGGGAGGGCTGCTGCTCGACCGGGCGTCGGCGACCGTCTACTTCACGCGGATTTCTTCGCAGCCGTCTTCTTCGCCGGGGCCTTCTTGGCGGCCGTCGTCTTCTTCGCCGGCGCCGCCTTCTTCGCCGCCGCCTTCTTGATGGGCGTCGGCTTCTTCGCGTCCTTGTCGTCGTCGTCCTCATCGTCGGCGGAGGAGCCGGCGGCGGGCTCCTCGCCGCGGGCGGCCCGGGCCCGCTCCACCGAGGCGCGCAGGGCGGCCATCAGGTCGACGGCGGCGGCCGGGGCCTCCTCGGCCTCGTCCGGCTGGACGACCTCGCGCCCGGCCACCTTGGCGTCGATGACCTCCTGCAGCGCCTCGCGGTAGTTGTCCGTGTAGGAGGTGGGGTCGAAGTCGGCCGCCATGGACTCGATGAGCGAGCCGGCCATGGCCAGCTCGGCCGGGCGGGCGGTGACGTCCTCGTCGAGGATGTCGAACTTGGCCGCGCGGATCTCGTCCGGCCAGAGCATGGTGTTGAGGACCAGCACGTTGTCGCGGACCCGGAGCGTGGCCAGCTGCTCGCGCTGGCGGAGGGCGACCTTCACGATCGCCACGCGCTCGACGTTTGTCAATGCGTCGCGCAGGAGGGCGTAGGGCTTGGCCGCGGTCTGCTCCGGCTCCAGGTAGTACGCCTTGTTGTACAGGATCGGGTCGACCTGCTCGGTCGGGACGAACTCCAGGACCTCGATCGCGCGGCTCGTGGTCAGCGGCAGCTCGGCGAAGTCGTCGTCGGTGAGGATGACCATCTCGCCGCCGCCCAGGTCGTAGCCCTTGGCGATGTCGTCGTAGGCGACCTCTTCGCCGTCGACGGAGCACACGCGCTTGTACTTGATGCGGCCGCCGTCGTCGCGGTGCACCTGGTGGAAGCGGATGTCCTTCTCCTCGGTCGCCGAATACAGGCGGACGGCGATCGAGACCAGCCCGAAGGAGACCGCGCCCTTCCAGATCGCGCGCATTGGAGATCCTTTCCCCCTGGTAAGCACCAACGAATCCTCAGCTTGTCATCGTTTTGACCCGGGCGCGAGGAACTCGCAGGCGAATGCGGGCCCCGGCCGGGTTTTACCTGCGTAGCGGCCGTAAAGCCCGGCTGGGTGCATGCGGGCCCCGGCCGGGTTTTGCCTGCGTAGCTGCCGTGAAACCCGGCTGGGTGCATCTATGGTGTTACTCGTGGTGACGCCGCCGGTGCCGATGCTCGCGTCGCCCGGAATGCTGCCCTCCGGACCCGGCTGGGTATACGAGTTCAAGTGGGACGGCATTCGCGCGATCGCGGTCGTCAAAGACGGCGCGACAAGGCTCTTCGCCCGCAGCGGGGCCGAGGTGACGGCCGCCTATCCCGAGCTGGCCGGGGTCGGTCGGGGGCTGGCCGACTCGGTGCTCGACGGCGAGGTCGTGGCCATGGACACGGCCGGGCAGCCGTCGTTCCAGGTGCTGGCCGAGCGGATGCACGTGCGTGAGCCACTGCGGGCGGCCCGCCTGGCGGCGACGGTGCCGGTGACGTACCTCGTCTTCGACGTGCTGCGGGCGGAGGGTGACGAGCTGCTGACGCTGCCGTACCGCCGCCGCCGCGAGCGCCTCGAGCGCCTGGCGCTGGGGCCCCGCGCGATGGTGCCGCCGTCCTTCGACGACGGGCCGGCGACGGTCGCGGCGAGCGTCGAGAACAAGCTCGAGGGCGTTGTGGCGAAGCGGGCGGATTCGCAGTACCACCCGGGGATCCGCACGTCCGACTGGATAAAGGTCAAGCTCGAGGAGAGCGCGGAGTTCCTGGTCGGCGGCTGGCGGCCGGGCAAGCGCGCGCTCGGAGCGCTGCTGGTCGGGGTGCCGGCGCCGGGCGGGCTCGCCTATCGCGGCCGGGTCGGCGGCGGTATTTCCGGCGCGGCCGAGCGGTCGCTGCTGGCGGCGCTCGAGCCGTTGTCGGCCCGGCAGAACCCGTTCGGCTCATCGGTACCGCGAGAAGACGCCCGGGGAGCCGTCTGGGTCACCCCGCACCTCGTCGTGGAAGTGAAGTTCAGCCACCGGACGCGCGACGGCCGGCTGCGTTTCCCGCGGTTCCTGCGCATCCGCCCGGACCTGACCGCCGAGGAGGTCCGCGATGCCTGAGCGCCTGCACGTGGAGGTGGACGGCCGCCGGCTCGACATCTCCAATCTCGACAAGGTGCTGTATCCGCAGGCCGGCTTCACCAAGGGCGAGGTGCTCGACTACTACACGCGCATCGCGCCGACACTGCTGCCGTATCTGCGCGACCGCCCCCTGACCCGCACCCGCTATCCGAACGGCGTCGAGGGCGCCGGCTTCTTCGAGAAGAATGCGCCGGCCGCGACCCCGGAATGGGTGCGCACGGTCCGCCTGCCCGTCCCCGGCTCGTCCAAGAACCGCGAGAACATCGACTTCATCGTGGCCGAGGAGCTGGCCACAATAGTGTGGCTGGCCAACCTGGCCGCCCTGGAACTGCACACGCCGCAGTGGCGGGTCGACGCCGGCGGCCACGCCCTCGACCCCGATCAAATGGTGGTCGACCTGGACCCGGGCCCGCCCGCGGGCCTGCCGGAGTGCTACGCGGTAGCCCTGCTGCTGCGCGAGCGCCTGGCCGTCGACGGCCTTTCCGGCTGCGCGAAAACGTCCGGCAAGAAGGGCATGCAATTGGTGGTACCGCTACCCGGCGACGAATCCGCCGACGACATCAGCGGCTACGCCAAGGAGGTGGCCGACGAACTGGCCCGGGCCCACCCCGGGCTCATCGTGTCGAAAATGGCGAAACAGCTCCGCCCGGGCAAGGTGTTCATCGACTGGAGCCAGAACAACGCCTTCAAAACCACGGTCGCGCCCTATTCACTGCGCGCCGGCGCCGTCCCGACCGTGAGCGCGCCGCTGACCTGGGCGGAGGTCGAGGCCGGCGAGCTCACCGCCACCGACCTGACCCCATCCGTCGTGCTGGAGCGCGTCGAGACCCTTGGCGACCTACTGGAGTGCGGCGAGTAGCCGGTCGATGTGCTCCGGCGTCGTCCCGATGCCGAAGCTCGCCCGGATGGCCTGACCACTCGACGACGCCGGCACTGCCGGCTCCGGCTGCGCGGGCCCGTCGTCGTCGAGCAGGCGGCGGGTGAGCGGGTGCGCGCAGAACAACCCGGCCCGCACCCCGATGCCGTGCTCGCGGCCAAGCGTCACCGCCAGCTCGCCGGGGTCGCGGCCGGCCACCGTGAACGACACGATCCCCACCCGCTCGGCGTCGGCCGGAAACAGGCGCAGCTCCCGCACGTGCGGGAGCGCGGCGAGACCCTCCCGGAGCCGGCGCAGCAGGGCCTGCTCACCGGTGGCGAGGTCACGCTCGTGCAGGAAGCGCAGGGCGGTGGCGAGGGCGACGGCACCCAGCAGGTTGGGGGTGCCGGCCTCGTGGCGGGCCGGGCCGGTCACCCAGCGCGTGGTGCCGTCGTCGGCGACGTGCGCGCCGGCCCCGCCGCCGGCCAGGTACGGCTCGGCCGCGTCCAGCCAGTCGGCCCGCCCGGCCAGGACCCCGGCCCCGAACGGCGCGTACAGCTTGTGCCCCGAGAACGCGATGTAGTCCGCACCCAGCCCGGCCAGCCGGCCCGGCGCGTGCGGGGCGAGCTGGGCGGCGTCGACGGCGATACGGGCGCCCGACCCGTGGGCCACCGCGGCGAGCCGCTCGACCGGCCACACCTCACCGGTGACGTTGCCGGCGGCGGTGACGCTGACCAGGACGTCGCCCTCCAGCTCGGCCAGGCACGCGCGGAGGTCGGCGACGGCCTCGCCGGGCGAGCGCGGCGCGCGCAGCCGCACGGCGTTGCGCCAGGGCAGGAGGTTGGCGTGGTGCTCGGAGTCGAACGTGACGACGGTGGTGCCCGCCGGGACCGCCCGCGCCAGCAGGTTGAACGCGTCGGTGGTGTTGCGGGTGAAGACGACCGTGTCGCCCGGGCCGTGCCCGAGGACGTCGGCCACGGTCTCGCGGGCCTGCTCGTACTCCCGGGTGCACCGCTCGGACAGCGCCCCCGCCCCCCGGTGCACGCTGCCGTAGAACGGCAGCAGCTCGGCCACGGCGTCGGCGACGACCCGCAGGCAGGGGGCGGTGGCGGCGACGTCGAGGTTGGCGAACTCGACGGATCGGCCGTCGGCGAGCTTGACCTCGCCGGGCGTCAGGATCTGGACAGCGTCATGGGTCGACACGGGCGCACTCCTCTGATGCTCGCGCTTGCCCGGCACATCGCGCGCCGGGCCGGGTCATCACCCGGGGCACCCCGCCGCGAACGCGAGGGTTGCCGGCCAGCAAGCCGGGGCTGTGCGCTGGCACTCATGACCTATGCCGACGGTACCGCGGATAAAGTTGCCCCATGAGCGATCTCCCGCCGAATGGGACGCCGTCCGCGCCCGAGCCCGCGTCCGGGCCGCCCGCCGCTCCCACATCGGGCGCAAACCCGTGGGCCTCGCCGAGCGGCCCGCCGCAGGCTTCCCCGGCGGGCCCCCCGTCGCTCCCGCACAGTGACACCCCACCCCCGCCGCCCACTGACACCCCACCCCCGCCGCCCACTGACACCCCACCCCCGCCGCCGGCCTGGGGTGCGCCGCCGCCCTACCCCGCGTCCGGGGCGTCCTATCCCGCCTCCGCGCCGCCCACCCCGGCCGGGCCGGCTTCCGCGCCGCCGGGCTCGGAGTGGTCGCGTCAGGCCGCGTCGGGCCAGGGCCCGGTGCTCCCCCAGATGGTCGCGGTCCCCAACGTGACCGAGGCGAGCGAGCCGAGGACCGGCCAGCAGGAGTACCCGACGGCCGCTCTCGCGCTGGCCGCCGCCCCGCCCGCCCGCCGCTCCGACCGCCGCCGCCTCTGGACGCTCATCGGCGTCATGGGGTTCATCGCGGCCTGCGGCGTGGCCGTGCTCACGTTCTTCGGCTTCAACGGCGGCTGGACCGCCCTGGTCATCGGCATCTCCTCGGCCATCATCCCGGTGCCGGTGCTCGTCTCCTGCTTCCTGTGGCTGGACCGCTACGAGCCGGAGCCGGTGAAGTACCTCGTCTTCGTCTTCGGCTGGGGCGCCTTCGTGGCGACAGCCGTGGCGCTCGTCGTCAACACCGCCGGCTCCTACTTCGCCGAGAAGGCCGGCTTCTCCGACGCGCTCGTGGCGGTGCTGGTGGCGCCGCTGATCGAGGAGAGCATGAAGGCGCTCGGCCCGGTGCTGCTGTTCTGGCGGCGGCCGCGGGCGTTCTCCGGCATCATCGACGGCATCGTCTACTGCGGACTGTCGGCGACCGGGTTCGCGATGGTCGAGAACATCCTGTACCTCGGCTTCAAGGGCTACGGCGAGACGGCCGACAAGTCCGGGCCCGCGACCGGGGCCGCGGCGCTTGTCGGCATCTTCATCGTGCGCATCCTGATGACCGGGTTCGCCCATCCGCTGTTCACCTCGATGACCGGCCTCGGCCTCGGCGTCGCCTCCCGCTCCTCGGCGAAGGCGGTGCGCTGGCTGGCCCCGCTCGCGGGCCTGCTCGTCGCGATGATGCTGCACGGCTCCTGGAACCTGATGTCGGTCGTCGCGACGACGAGCGCCTGGGTGCTGCTCTACGGATACTTCGCGGTGATGATGCCGATCTTCCTGTGCATGGTCGGCTTCGCGCTGTGGCTGCGCTCCAACGAGGGCAAGCTCACCGAGCGCGTCCTCGGCGAGTACTCCCGGGCCGGCTGGTTCTCCCCGCCCGAGGTCTTCGCGCTGGGCACGCTCGGCCGCCGGCTCTCCGCCCGCCGCTGGGCCAAGCGCGTGGCCGGCGACGCGGGGGCCAAGGCCATGCGCGCCTTCCAGTTCGATGCGACCCGGCTCGCCCTGCTGCGCGACGGCCTGCACCGCGGCCTGGACAAGGAGCCGAAGCGGCGGATGGAGGCCCTGGCCGAGGAGCGGCAGCTGCTGACCGCCCTTGACGCCTACCGCCACGTGTTCGTCGGCCGCGACCCGGCCTCACCGCGCGCGGTGTGGGACGGGGCGCGGTACCACATCACGTTCCCGGACGGCGTCGTGCGCGTCCTGGACGCTCCGGCCTCTCCGGTGGTACCCGTCCCGGTCCCGCTGGCCCCGCCGATCCCCCCGCCGCCGGCGTTTGCGATGCCCTACTACAGGTAGAGGCCCGTCGAGTCCGGCTCGACCCGCCGGGCCGCGACCGCGTGCACGTCCCGCTCGCGGAGGAGCACGTAGTCGCGGCCCTGCAGCTCGACCTCGGAGCGGTCCTCGGGGTCGAAGAGCACCCGGTCGCCGGAGACGATCGAGCGCACGTTGGGCCCGACGCCGACCGCCGTCGCCCACGACAGCCGCTTGCCGACGGAGGCGGTGGCCGGAATCACGATGCCGGAGATGTGCCGGCGCTCGCCCTCGGCGCCCTCCAGCTTGACGAGCACGCGGTCGTGCAGGAGCCGGATCGGCAGCGCGTCGCCCTGGGGGTTGTCCACCGGGACGGTGGATGGAACGTCGGTGGACGCGTGGTAACCAGCGGCTGGTTGGGCTGTCACGCTTGCGACGCTACCGCCTCGGTACGTGCAACCGCCGCGCGACCCGGTCTAACGTGGGAGGCCGTACGGGGCGGTGGGCGGGGCAAGGGGGCTGTGAGTGGGCCGGTTCGACAGGGTGCGCGCGAATCTGCGCCGCGCCTACATCCAGCGCCTGGAGGCGGCCAAGGCCGAGCGTGAGCTGGCCGCCGCGGAAGAGCCCGACCCGGCACCGCCCGCGCCGGTCCGGGACCTGGACCATGCCACGACGACGAGCAAGGACGACGCGGAGGTACCGCACGGTCTGCGCATCGCCGCCGCCTGGTCCTGGCGCCTGCTGCTGCTGATCGCCGCCGCCGCGGTGCTGCTGTGGCTTGTCGGCCGCCTGAAGACGGTGCTCATCCCGCTCAGCATCGCCCTGCTGCTCTCGGCGCTGCTGGCCCCGGTGATGGCCTTCCTGCGCCGCCGGGTGAAGCTGCCCCCGTCGCTTGCCGCCTTCCTCGTCCTGGTCATGGGCCTGGGCGCGGTCGCGGGCGTGCTCACCCTGGTCATCAGCGAGTTCGTGGCCGGCTTCCCGGCGCTGGCCGAGAAGGCGTCGATCGGCGTCCAGCAGATCCAGGACTGGCTGACCACCGGCCCCCTGCACCTGAGCGGCCGCCAGCTCGACGCCACCTTCGACGCGGCCACGACCTGGCTCAACGACAACCGCGGCAGCCTCACCGACAGCGCCGTCAACACGGCCACGGCCACCGTTGAGTTCCTGGCGCTGATGCTGCTGATCCTGTTCGTCACGTTCTTCTTCATGCGCGACGGCAAGCGCATCTGGCACTTCGTGACGGGCATCCTGCCGACACCGGCCCGCGACCCGATCCGCCGGGCCGGCGAGGCGTCCTGGCGCACCCTCGTCGCCTACGTGCGGGCCACGGTCCTCGTCGCGTTCATCGACGCCCTGGGCATCGGCCTGCTGCTGTTCTTCCTGCACGTCGACTTCTGGTTTCCGCTCGGCACCCTGGTCTTCCTGGGCGCCTTCGTCCCGATCGTGGGCGCCACCGTCTCCGGTGCCGTCGCCGTCCTCGTGGCGCTCGTCGATGAAGGACCGATCACCGCGCTTGTCGTACTCATCGGCGTCATCGCCGTCCAGCAGCTGGAGGGCCACGTCCTGCAGCCGCTGATCATGGGCCGGGCCGTGTCGGTCCACCCGCTGGCCGTGATCGTGGCCATCGCCACCGGCGTGGTCCTGGCCGGCATCATCGGCGCGCTCGTCGCCGTCCCCCTTGTCGCCGTCCTGAACACGGGCATCCGCCACCTGGTCCAGCACCGCGCCGAGCCCCCACCGGACGCGGTGATCGTCTCCTCCGACTAGCCGGATGTGTATCAGCCCGCCGGTCGGGGGCTCCGTAGGGCGCTATGCGATGCATGATGGAGGCCATGCGTGACGACCCGGCGCTTGTGACGTTCGTCGAGCGGGCGCGGGCCGGGGACCAGGCCGCCTGGAACGCGCTCGTGGACCGCTACGCGCCGCTCGTCTACGGCATCTGCCGCCGGTACCGCCTCCAGGACGCCGACACCGAGGACGCCGGCGCGGCCGTGTGGCTGCGGCTGGTGGAGCGGCTGGCGACGATCCGCGAGCCGGCCGCCCTCCCCGGCTGGCTCACGACGACCACGCGCAACGAGTGCCTCCGCGTCCTGCGCACCCGCCGGCGCGACATTCCGGCCGAGCTGGTCGACGGCCCCGACACCCGGGCCGACGAGGACTTCCTCGTCGTCCAGGAGCGCGCGATCGCCCTCCGTGCCGCCTTCGCGCAGCTCAACGAGCGCTGCCGGGAGCTGCTGTCGCGCCTGTTCGCCGACCCGCCGACCCCGTACGCCAAGATCAGCACCGACCTCGGCATCGCCGTCGGCGCCATCGGGCCCAGCCGCCGGCGCTGCCTCGAGCACCTGCGCCGCGACCCGGCCCTCGCCCCACTGCTCACGGAGGTGACCGGATGACCGGCGACGACCGCCTGCTGGCCGACCTGGGCGCCGCTGTCACCGAGGCCGCGCGGGTCCCGGAGTCGTTCCGCGCCGCCGGCCGGGCCGCGTTCGCCTGGCGGAGCGTCGACGCCGAACTGGCCACGATCACCGAACCGGCGGCCGCCCTGATGCGTGGCTCCGAACGGGTCTGGACGCTGCGCGCCGGGGACGTGACAATCGAGCTCGAGGCCACCGAGGACGCGCTCGTCGGCCAGGTCGCGCCCCCGGGGCCGGGCTCCATCGAGCTGACGACCCGGGACGGCGGCACCGGCACCGCGCTCACGGCGCCGGTGGACGAGCTGGGCTGGTTCGCGCTGCGCCCGCTGCCCGCCGGGCTGTTCCGCCTGCGGCTGACCCGGTCGATCGGCTCGCCGGTAGTGACCGAATGGCTGACCCTCTGACGCGTATCAGAATGGGGTCGGACGGGTTCTGTATTGCATGACGACGTTGAAGTACTGGGCCGGACCGACCCGCCGCATATAGTCGGCTCTCATGGGTGTCACACATCACGGCCGCACGCACCGGCTCGACCTGGCCGACCCGACGCTGCGCGAGTGGACCGCCGAGGTCCTGCACTCGTCGGCCGACGACGGCATCGTGCTGGACCGTTCGGCGTTCTACCCGGGCGGGGGCGGCCAGCCCCCGGACCACGGCGTCCTGCTCTGGCAGGGCGTCCAGACCCGCATCGCCGGCACCCGCAAGGCCGACGACCTCTACCTCCTGCCGGTCGAGGGTGACCCGCTCCCGCCGGTCGGCACCCAGGTGACGGGCGCTGTGGAGGACGACCGCCGGACCAAGCTCATGCGCACCCACTCCGGCCTGCACGTGCTGTGCGGCGTGGTGTTCCGCGACTTCGGCGCCCTCGTCACGGGCGGCAGCATGGAGCCGGCCGAGGCCCGCATGGACTTCAACCTGCCCGAGGTGCCGCCGGACTTCAAGGCCCGCCTGGAAGAGCTGGTCAACGCCGAGGTGAGCGCCGACCGCAAGGTGGTGACGAAGGTCCTGGCCCGCGACGAGGCGCTCGCGCTCCCGGACATCATCCGCACCCAGTCCAACCTGATCCCGGCCGACGAGCAGGAGATCCGCATCGTCGACATCATCGGCCTGGACACGCAGGCGGACGGCGGCACGCACGTGGCGTCGACCGCCCAGATCGGCCGCCTGACCGTCGTAAAGGTCGAGAGCAAGGGCAAAGCCAACCGCCGAGTCCGGATCCGCCTGACCGACTGACGCCGCGAAGGCCCCGGGCCACGGGCGAGGGGACGAGCCGCTCGGCCGGGGTTCGTCAGGCGTTCAGGAAGTCGGAGATCCGGGTGCGCAGGTCGGCCCGCTGGGTCCACAGGATGCCCGGGCGCTCGTAGATGTGCAGGTCGGCCTTGGGCAGGGCGGCGGCGAGCTGCTCGGCGACCGCGGACGGGTGCAGGTCGTCGCCGCGGCAGCCGATGACCAGGCACTCGGCGGTGACGGTGGCGAGGGCGGCGCGGTCGTCCAGCGCGGCCTGCTGCGGGAGGCTGGCCAGGCCCGCGGCCAGCCCGTCGCGCATGAGCTGGTCGAGGCGCTGGCGCAGGAAGGCCCAGACCGGCGGGGAGTTGCGCAGCTGGGACGGGATCTCCTGGGCGATGACGTCGGCCACGGAGGCGGCGTCGCCGGCCTCGATCGCCTCCAGCAGCGCGCTCAGCCGCTCCTGGGCGGCGGCCGGCCGCGGCGAGTCCAGGACCGCGGGCAGGAAGAAGACGACCCGCTCGAACCGGCCCGGGTTGTCGGCCAGGAGCCGGGTCAGGGCGCCGGCGCCCAGGCTGACGCCGAGGGCCCGGGTCGCGCCGGTCAGGTCGGCGATCGCCCGCAGGTCGCGGGCCAGGTCCAGGTAGGTCCACGTGCCGCCGGGCGCCGCGGACTGCCCGTGGCCGCGGAACTGGAAGAAGACCTTCCGGCCCCGCACGGCGCTGCCCAGCGGGCGGGTCTCCGCGATCCCGCCGCCCAGGCCGTGGGCGAACACCGTCACCGGGTCGCCTTCGCCGGTCACCAGCTGCTCCAGCTCGACGCCGTGCGGCGTGGCCACGAGCTCGGTCGGCGGCGCCGGGAGCGTGGGGCGGCCAGTCTGCGGACCCCTTGTCACGGGCGGGCGGAACCGGTCAGGGCGCCCGTCCGGCGGGGGCGGCCAGCGGAAATCCATTACCAGGAGCCGTGGCCGTCGACCGCGTCGCGCAGGGCGGGGCGGATGTCGAGCAGGTACACCGAGAAGATCCCGGCCGCGATGAGCGAGAAGATGCCCAGGTAGCCCAGCTGCAGGTTGGGCGAGATCGCGGTGAGCAGCTCGCCGCCGCCGATCAGGGCCAGCCAGATCGACTTGGACATGGTGCCGATCGCGGGGAACGCATCGGTGCGTTGGACCACGCAATGCAGGAAGGCCGCGGCTCCGAGCACCAGGCAGAAGATCCACACGGTGATGGAGATGTAATTCTCGACCTGGGCGTAAAAGATCGGGACGGCACTCACCATGCAACGAGCTTATGCCGAAGCCCTCCGGCCCGTGTACGACGGTGCCGGAGGGCTCTGACAAAACCCGTTTACTTCTTCGGGGCGACCTTCTTGGCGGCGGTCTTCTTCACGGCCGCGGGCGTGCCCACCTCGGCCGGGTCGGCTTCCCCGGTGGTGGAGACCAGCGCGGTCACCTCCTTGGAGGCCGGCTCCAGCTCGACCTTCGCCTCGGCGCCGCGGGCGGTGCTGACTACCTTCTCGCCCCGGGCGACGAGGCCGGTGTACACGGCCAGCGCCCGGTCCTGCGCGACCTGCGCGCCCTGCTGCGCCGTGGCCAGGAAGGTGGCGGCGTTGCGGCGGGCGACGTCGCTGAGGCGGTTGAGGTCGCTGCGCAGGCCGGCGTCGGCCACGGCCGGGCGGAACTCCTCGACCCGGGCGCGCAGCTGGGCGACCTGGGCCGGCAGCTTGCGCAGCTGCTCGTAGGCGAGGTCGCCGGCGCCGGCGGCGGCGTAGAGCGGGGTGGGGATCTTGCGAGTGGTGCTCTTGGTGGTGGTCTCCGTGCTCATTGCGACTCCTCCTGGGAACGGGTCGGCTGGGTAACGGGCGCGTCGGTGCCTGCGCGCTCGGGTCCGGACGGGACGTGGGCCCCGCCGGCGTCGGGCGGGCTGGGTGCCTGCCCTGGTTCAGGTGACTGCGCGGCCGTGCGCCGGCCGCGCTCGGCCCGGTCCGGCGCGACAGGTCCCGTCCCCGTGCGGGGACGCCCGGCTCGTCCGGGCTCGACAGCGCCGGCTGGTGCGCCGTCGAGGGCCAGTTCGCCACCGGAAGCCCGGTCGCTGTCGGGCGCGCGGCCGTCGTCGGCCAGGTCCGTCGAGTTCCGCGCGTTTTCCCGGCGGAACGTCTCGTAGATCTGGGTGAGCGACTGCTTCTGGGCCGTGGTGAGGTCACTGTCCGCGGCGATCGCGGCCAGCACATCGTGCCCCTCGCGCTCCAGCAGCCCGGCCCGCAGGTACATCAGCGGGGTTGACACCCGCAGTGCGCTCGCGAGCTGGGCCAGGACCTCGGCGCTTGGTTTGCGCAGGCCACGTTCGATCTGACTCAGGTATGGGTTGCTCACTCCGGCCTGCTCGGCGAGCTGCCGCAGCGAGATACGCGCGTTGCGGCGCAGGTCACGGATGAACCCACCCAGGTCGCGCGGCTCTTCGTTCACGCTTACCGACGGTAGCGCGGAGTGCTAGCTGGTTGCAAGCAAAACGCTAACTCTGGCTAGCGTGAAGCCGGTCACGCCTACCAGACCGAGCGAACCACGCCGACCGGGCGCCCGCCCCCCAAAACCGCAACCTGCCCCGGCAGGTTCACCCCGAGGCGGCCGAACCCGGCCGCGAGCACCGGGAAGCGGGCCCGCATCGCCCCGTCGTCGATCTTGAGCGCGACCGCCCCGACGCCGGGCAGGGCGGCCGCCGCCACGCCCTCGGCGCCGCCCTTGAGCAGCAGCCCGGGCACCGCGCGCATGAGCCGCGTGTCGTCCTCCGCGGGGTCCTCACCGGAGACCAGCAGCGGGTGCTCCCGCATGGCGTCGGCCACCGCCCGCTCCTGGCTGCCCGGGGCCGCGCTGACCAGCCGCAGGAACGACGAGGCCAGCCCGCGCAGCGAGAACGCCGGCGTCGGCGCCCCGCACCCGTCGACCGCCATGGCCGCGATCGGCTCCCCGGCCAGCTCGGCCATCGTGTCGGCCAGCCGGCGCTGGAGCGGGTGGTCCGCCTCCAGGTAGGTCTCGAGCGGCCAGCCGTTGACCTTCGCGGTGCGCAGCATCCCGGCGTGCTTGCCCGAGCAGTTCATGAACACCCGCTCGCGCCCGTGCCCGGCCCGGACCACGGCGTCGCGGGCGTCCTCGGCCAGCGGATAGTCGGGCGGACACCGCAGGTCCTGCACCGTGAGGCCGGACCTGTGCAGCATGTCGCGAACCCCCGCGAGGTGTACTCCCTGCCCGCGATGGCTCGCCGCGACGAGCGCCAGCTCCGGGCCGTCCGCCGCGAGCCCGGCCCGCAGCATCCCGACCGCCTGCAGCGGCTTGACCGCCGAGCGCGGGAACACCGGCCCGAGCACGTCCCCGGCCCAGGCCGCGACCTCCCCGTCCGCCCCGAGCACGACGACCGACCCGTGGTGCCGGCTCTCCACGACGTCGTTGCGCACCACCTCGGCGAGCAGCTCCCCGCCGGCGTAGAGATCAGTCACGAGAGGCTCCGAACAGCGTGTGCGGGATATGGGCGGCGCGGCGGTCGACCGGAGCGGGGCCCGGGCCGTGGTCAGACATCGGCGATCCCGAGGAGCGTGCGGGCGTCGGCGGGGGTCATCGGCGGGCGTTGGGCGAGGCGGGCGAAGCCGGTGGCCCGGGCCACGAGCTGGGCGTTGCTCTCGACGGGCTGGCCCTTCGCGTAGGTGACGGTGTCCTCCATGCCGACCCGCAGGTGGCCGCCCGCGGCGAGGGAGGCCAGCAGGACCGGGAGCGAGGAGCGGCCGATGCCGGTCGCCGAGAACGTCGTGCCCGCCGGCAGGTCCTTGATCGCGGACTCGCAGGCGGCCAGCGCGGCGACAGTGCCGGGCATCCCGCCCGGGACGCCCATGACCAGGTCGACGTGGACGTGGCCGCCGGCCGGGAGGCCGTGCTTGTCGAGCAGGCGCTGCAGGGCGGTGAGCTGGCCCAGGTCGAAGATCTCGTATTCGGGGACGATGCCCCGCTCCTGCATGCGGGTGTGCAGGTCGACGATGAACGCCCAGCGGTTGAGGAACACGTCGTCGCCGAAGTTGACGGTGCCCATCGTGCACGAGGCCATGTCGGGCTGGGCCTCGAGCACGCGGAGCCGGTCCTCCTCGGGGTCGGTGACCGCCCCTCCGGTGGACAGCTGCACGATCAGGCCGCTGCCGGCGCGCAGGGCGGCCACGGTGTCCTTGAGGCGGCCGAGGTCCAGGGTGGGGTCGGCGGCGTCGTCGCGGATGTGGACGTGGATGACGCTCGCCCCGACCGCCTCGCAGTCGCGGGCCGTCGTCACCAGTTCGTCAAGGGTCACGGGCAGGGCCGGCGCGTCCGTTTTGCGGATCTCCGCGCCGGTCGGGGCCACCGTGATCAACGTCGTTGTCATCACGGCGCCGAGTCTTTCACGCCCCAGGTGTCAGCTCGGTGTCAACCGCTGCTGTCGAGGGGCCCACCCGCAGTACGGATGCGGCAGTCAGGTTCTGCTTGACGACGGCCAGCGCGATCATGCCCAGCTCGTAGTGGCGCACGGCCGTCCCCACGAAGCCGACCGGCCGCTCGTTGCCCTCGACCAGGACCGGGGTGTGGCGTGCGGGCAGCTCGTCGGTGGCGATGCCGTCCAGGTGGATCAGGACCAGCTTGCGCGGCGGGCGGCCGAGGTGGTGCACGCGGGCGATCGTCTCCTGGCCGCGGTAGCAGCCCTTCTCCAGGTGCACCGCCGGGGCGGTCCAGCCGACCTCCGCGGGGAGCGTCTTGTGGTCGGTCTCGAAGCCGGCCCGGGGGCGGACCGCGGCGACCCGCATCGCCTCGAACGCCCAGATGCCCACCAGCGGCAGGCCGAGGTCCTCGGTCAGCTCGGGGACGGTGGCGCGGGGGACGAGGAGATCGGCACCGTACGGCATCCGGCGGACCCAGCCGCCGCGGGGCAGTGCGGCCACCGCGTAGATCGCCGTCGCGCGGGGCGGCACCGAGCTGCTCGCGAACTTCGCCTCCGGCACCGGCAGCAGGTCGGGCGGCAGCATCGGGCCGACGCCGAGCGAGATCAGGGCCTCGTCGGTCTGCGGCCCGGCGATCGACAGCAGCGCCCAGTCCTCGGTGACGTCGGCCGGCTCGACCCGCATCAGGAACCGCATCCGCTCCAGGAACTGCAGCAGCCCGGGCGCGTCGGCCGTGTCCAGCCAGGTGGTGGTGCCGTCGTCGGTGAGCACGGCGTGGTGCTCGACGTGCCCGTGCGGCGAGAGGACCAGCAGCTCGGAGCCGGTCATCGGGGCCAGGTCGGTGAGGTGCTGGGTGGTGAGGCTGTGCAGCCAGCCGAGCCGGTCGGCGCCCGGGATCGCGATGATGCCCGTGTGCGAGCGGTCGACGAGGCCCGCGGCGGTGTCCAGGATGCGCTGCTCGCGGGCCGGGTCGCCGTAGTGGGCGACGGCGCCCGCGTCGGGGTCGGCGGGGTCGAGGGCGGCGACGGGTACGGCGCTCAGCATGGTGTGACTCCGGCTTCTCGGTTCGTATCGCAGTCGCCGCAGAGGCCGAACAGCGCCACGTGCCCGATGTCCAGGCGGAAGCCGCGGCTGTCCCGCAGCTCGCGGGCCAGGCCGTCGAGGACCGCCGACGGCAGCTCCCGCACCGAGCCGCAGCCCCGGCACACCAGGTGGGCGTGCTGGTGCTCATCGACCGCGTGGTAGGTGGGAGCGCCGTGCGACAGGTGCGCGTGGGTGATCAGCTCCAGCTCCTCGAGGAGCTCGAGCGTGCGGTACACGGTGGTGATGTTGACCCCGGCGGCCTTGCCCGCCACCTCGGCGTGGATCTGGTCCGGGGTGGCGTGGCGCAGCCGGTAGACGGCCTCGAGCACGAGCTGCCGGGGTGCGGTCAGCCGGAGCCCACGAGACCGGAGTACTTCCGCGAGGTCCACAGCACCTAATCTATCCCGCGGCGCGCCCCTACCCCGCGACCCGCTCCAGGCGGGCGGACAGGTGGACCTGGAGGGGCTGGCCGACGGCGGCCATGTCGAACGTGTACAGCAGCGCCTTGTCGACGATGCCGTAGAGACGCTGGCCGCCGCGCACCTCCTTGGCGGTGGCGGTGCGCCCGATGCCGTCCGTGGCCATCTGCCACTGGGTGGTGGTGATGATCTGGCCCGAGTACAACTCGATGATCCCGGTCGGTGAGGACGTCAGGATCTCCAGCTCCTCGGTGGCCTTGCCGTCCACGATGACCGGGCGCCACCAGCCGACCTCGCGGTGCGACGGGCGGATCGGGTTCGCGTCGGCGTCGATGATCCACGAGCGCGACTCGTAGAACAGGAACGGCCGGCCGTCGTGGCTGAACCGGATCTCCTGGCCGTAGTGGAAGCCCTCGATCGTCGGGTAGTCGCCCTGCCCGCGCCCGCGCCACACGCCGACGAGCGGCAGCAGCCCGAGCAGCGCGGGGTGCAGGTCCGGCCCCGAACGCAGGTCGTGCGTCTCCTCGAACGGATACTCGCCGACCGGGGCGAGCCCCTCCCACGGTGGTGGCTGCACGTCGGTCACCAACGCCCCCTCGAAACTCGTACCGCAAGATAGATCAGCCCGCCGGCCAGCGCACCCATGCCGGCGACGAGCAGGCTCACGAACCCGATCTCCGTAACCATCACCGGAATCCTATGCTGCGGGGTATGGCCCGTTCTCTCGTCGTCAAGGCAACCGCCGGATCGGATGCTCCCGAGCGCTGCTCGCAGGCGTTCACCGTGGCCGCAACCGCTGTCGCGGGTGGCGTGCCGACATCACTGTGGCTCACCGGGGAGTCGGCCTGGTTCGCCCTCCCGGGGCGGGCGGCCTCCTTCGAGCTGCCCCACGCCGCGCCGCTGCCCGACCTGCTGGAGGCGATCATCGCCGGCGGCTCGGTGACGCTGTGCACGCAGTGCGCGGCGCGGCGGGGGATCGGGCCGGACGACGTGCTGCCCGGCATCCGCATCGCCGGGGCCGCGGTGTTCGTGGAGGAGTCGCTGCAGGAGGGCGCTCAGGCGCTGGTGTACTGATCGGCCGCCGGTCGCCGGGTCAGCAGCCGGTGGTCGAGGTCACGGTGAGGGTGTCACCCTCGGTGCGCAGGGTGATGGCCGCCGCGGACGTGCGGTATGCGAACAGCTTCTCCGTGTCGAGCACGACCGAGCCCGCGTCCACCGTCGAACGCACCCGAGCCGCGTCCCCCGTGATGTCGGCCTCGACGGTGGACAGGGAGCGGCACGACGGGCTCGTGAGCTGATGGGTGCGCCACTGCGAGGCGGTGGTGCCGAGCGTGGTCAGGACGGCCTGGACCGGGGCGCGGTCGGGCGGGGTGGGGGTCGGCTCCTGGGCCGGTGCGTCCTGGACGCGGCAGCCGGTGTCGGCGGTGAAGCGGATCGTGCCCTGGTCGGTCACGGTGCCGCGGAGCAGGACGAAGTCGCCCGCGTCGGCGCTGAGGACGTCGGTCGCGCCGCTGTGGGTGACCGACGGCTCGTACGAGGCCGGCAGCGCGGCCTTCACCCGGTCGAGCGTCGCGGCCTCGGTGGACGGCTTGACGTACACGAGAAGCTCGCGGGTGAACCGGGTGCCGTCGCGGGCCGAGGTGACCCGGCAGCTCACCTCGGTGCGGCGGTATCCGCCGAGCACGGACACCGACGCCGACGGGTCGAGCGCCGCGTGGATGCGGGCCAGCGCGGTGTCGACGGTCGGCAGGGCGTCGGCGATGGTGGTCTGGTCGCGGGTGGTGGCCGGATCGTTGAAGTACGACCACAGCCCGGCTCCGGCGATGACCGCGATCCAGGCGAGCACTCCGGTGACGACCCAGCGACGCTTCACGCCGGACATCCTCGCAGCCGGAACGCGAAACGCCGCCCACCGGGGGTGAGCGGCGTTCGCGAAGCGGACGAGCGGCGTTTCGAACGTACTTACCCGACCGCGACCGCGACCTCGTTGATGCCACGGTTCGCGGCGACCGCGGCGTCGCCGTTGCCCGCGCGGGACAGGGCGCGCAGCGTCCAGTTGCCGGGGGCGGCGAAGAAGCGGAACTGCCCGGCCGGCGAGGTGACGACCTCGGCCGTGAACTCGCCGGTGGAGTCGAGCAGGCGTACGTAGGCGCCGGCGACCGGGTCGGAGCCGTTGCGCACGACGCCGGTGATCACGGTCTCCTTCTCGACGTCGACGCTCGCGGGGAGCGGGGCGCTCTGGTCGGGCGCGGCGCAGCTGTCAGCAGTGCTCATGGTCTCGATCCTCTCTCTCGCCCGGACTTAGTTGGCGCTGCCGGGCTCGTCGCCCAGGGCCACCGGCACGCCGACGAGCGAGCCGTACTCGGTCCACGAACCGTCGTAGTTGCGCACGTCGGAGTGGCCCAGGATCTCCTTGAGCACGAACCAGGTGTGCGAGGAGCGCTCGCCGATGCGGCAGTACGCGATGGTCGGCTTGCTGTTGTCGAGCCCGGCGTCGCCGTAGATCTTGGCCAGCTCGTCGTCGGACTTGAACGTGCCGTCCTCGTTCGCGGCCTTGCTCCACGGCACCGAGATGGCGGTCGGGATGTGGCCGGGGCGCTGGGCCTGCTCCTGCGGGAGGTGGGCCGGGGCGAGCAGGCGGCCCGCGAACTCGTCGGGGGAGCGGACGTCGACCAGGTTGGCCACGCCGATCGCCTTGACGGCGTCGTCGCGGAAGGCGCGGATCGAGAGGTCCTGGTCCTGCACGGCGACGTAGGTCGTGGCGGGCCGGTCGACCTCGTCCTTGCTCAGCGGGCGGCCGTCGAGCTCCCACTTCTTGCGGCCACCGTCGAGCAGCTTGACGTCGCCGTGGCCGTAGAGCTTGAAGTACCAGTACGCGTAGGCCGCGAACCAGTTGTTGTTGCCGCCGTAGAGGACGACCTGGTCGTCGTTGCCGATGCCCTTGCTGGACAGCAGCGCCTCGAACTGCTGCTTGTTGACGAAGTCCCGGCGGACCTGGTCCTGCAGCTCGGTCTTCCAGTTGATGCGCACGGCGCCGGGGATGTGCCCGCCATCGTAGGCGGTGGTGTCCTCGTCGACCTCGACGAACACGACGCCGGGGGTCTCGAGGTTCTGCTCGGCCCAGTCGGCCGTGACCAGGGCGGATTCGCGACTCATGGGTGTTCTCTCTCCCAGGATTGGTGGGCACACGGGCATGCAACCGCGCGCCCCAGAAGGACGGGATCACGGTTTCCCCGATGAGTCGGTCGCACAAGAAATGCCAGACCCATCGGTCTGGGGCGTCGCTGCCTCGAGCCGTTAGACGAGCACGCTGCAGGGCCGCACCACTAGGGGCGGCAACAGAGGCAGGTGGCCACGCGGCACAGGTCGACCGCGCGCCGCTTGGTGAGCAGCATGCTCATAGTCCGGCAGCCTAGCATCGCCGAGCGTGCCCGCCCAGGGTCCGCCGCGTCACTGGCTCGTGAGCTTGACGTCCGCGGCCGACGCCGTGACCTGCAGGCCCGTGTCGGTCGTCGTCACGGAGTTGACCACCAGGTTGTAGGGGAGGCCGGGCAGCTTGACCGTGACCTGAAGCTTGCTCTGGTACTGCTTGATCAGGTTGTTGACCTGCTGGGGCAGATTGCCCTTGTCGGTGGTCACCGACTCGAGCTTGAGCCGGACCTTGCCGGTCTCGACGACCATCGCACCCTTGGCGATGAGCGTGACCTTGATGCCCTGGAAGGACAGCGGCACCCGCATCTCGATCTTGTTGTCGACGACCTTGAGGTCCACATTCGAGGGGTCCACGCCCGAGGGCAGCCCGGCGACCTCCAGCAGCGGCCGGACGTTGTCCCAGCCCATCGTCGCGTTGCCGGTCACGACCCCGGCCACCACGTCGCCCTTGCCGTTCATGAGGTCGCGGGCGTCGGCCTTCACCGACCGGGCCTCGACGGTCAGGGTGTCGAGCTTGACGTTGTTCACCTGCGGCTTGGTGAGCGAGATCGTGATCTTCTTGTACTCCCCGGCGATCACCTGCGTCAGGAACGGGAACCCGGTGATGTCGACGTCGGGCTCGCCCTCGTACTTGACGTTGTTGGCCGCCAGCTGGGTCTTCGTCTCCTGGGTGATCCGGTCGTCGGCCGCGCCGGCCGCGATCCGGTCCACGACGATGAACACACCCACCAGGATGATCGCCAGCACGACCAGCACGATGCCGATCTTGGCCCCTCGCGTCGCCGCCACTGGCGCTCCCTCCAACGTGGTGCCCGCTGGTTACCCAAGCGAGAGAAGTTCGTACCCGATGTGCTGACGCCTATAGAAGCAGGAGCGTGCTAGCCACGTAGGCGGCCGGCGCGGCGAAGGCCATCGCGCCGATCGGACCCTGGATATGGCGGGCCAGCCACAGGGCCGGCTCGTCCCCGTCGATGATCCGGCTCGCCTCCGCGTAGCCGACCGACAGGTCCACCATCACCGCCACGATCGCCGTGGCCAGGCCGGCCAGCGCGCTGGACAGCGGGCTGAGCCCGTCCAGGTAGTTGCCGATGGCGCCGGCCGCGGCCGTGCCGACCATCGTGCCGAGCACCACGCCGGCGCCACCGCGGGGCACCTGCGGCGCGATCCGGGGCACGGCCGCGATCGAGTCGCTGAAGCGGGCGATGAACAGGGCGATGCCGGCCGCGGCGAGGCAGGCGACGATCGCCTGGGTGCCCTTCGGGCTGCGGCTCAGCACGATCAGGCTGGCGAAGGAGACGACGCCGAGGGTGACCACGAGCGACGAGCCCAGCGACTCGGTCACCCGCTGGCGCCCGGCCGGGCGGGTGAGCTGGCCGACGACGCCGATGATGAAGCCGGCCGCTGTCACGTACGCCAGCGGCGCCAGCGAGGCCGGCCGGGTGAAGACCGCCGCCGCGTCGGTGCCCAGGGCCACGGCCAGCCCGACGGTGCCGACGACCTTCGGCGCCGGCGGCCGGCTGGCCATCACCCAGACCGCCACGAAGAGCGCCTGGACGCCGAACATCACGACGGCGTACGACTCGTGCCGGGTCTGCGCGCCGACGATCAGGGCAATCGCGACCAATGCCGCGAACCCTGCCACGCCGAGCGAGACGAGCCGGCGGACCGGGGGCAGCGGCTGCGGTGGCCGGCTCTCCCGCTCACCCGTTCGGGGGTCATCGGCCGAGTGGTGTCCGTCACCGCCGTGGCGGCGATGGGCGGCCGGCTCGGCGGCCTCTGACCAGGCGCCGAAATCCTCGGCGGGCGACGACGGGGTTGCGGGCACGGACCGATCGTGCCAGAAACATCCGGATCCGGCCTCAGCGGGGACGCGCATAGCATGTCAGGGGAAAGGTTGGGGTGTGGCTCACCCGACTGTCTCGAACTGCGGTTCGGCGGGTCGCAAAACGTGAATACTCCGATATTCTCATGCGGGATACACCCACAACCGCCCGTCACTGATGCCGGGTCGACAGCGAGCCGCCGCCCTGTCCAGGGGCGCCACAGCGCCCCTCGATGAGGTGCGCCGCGGCCACGGAGGTGACTCGTGGAGATTCTGCTGCTGACCGCGGCTCCGGCGGGCCAGGTGGTCCTGCCGGGCCTGGACCTGCTGCCCCACACGGTGCGCACCGCCCCTCGGGACGTCCGCACACTCGTGAGCGGACCCAGCCCCGACGCCGTCGTCGTCGACGCCCGCACCGAGCTCGCCGACGCCCGGGCCACCTGCCGGATGCTGCACGCCACCGGGCTCGGCGTCCCGCTGCTCGCCGTCGTCACCGAGGCCGGCCTGGTCGCGCTGCACGCCGACTGGGGCCTCGACGACGTCATCCTCGCCACCGCCGGCCCGGCCGAGATCGAGGCCCGCCTGCGCCTGGCCGTCGGCCGCCTCAACTCCGCCGCGGCGGCCAGCGGCGGCACGATCAAGGCCGGCGAGCTCTCCATCGACCCGGACACCTACGCCGCGAAGCTCAAGGGCCGGCCGCTCGACCTCACGTACAAGGAGTTCGAGCTGCTGAAGTTCCTCGCCCAGCACCCCGGCCGGGTGTTCACCCGCGACCAGCTGCTGCGCGAGGTCTGGGGCTACGACTACTTCGGGGGCACCCGCACGGTCGACGTCCACGTCCGGCGGCTGCGGGCCAAGCTCGGCTCGGAGTACGAGTCGATGATCGGCACCGTGCGCCAGGTCGGCTACAAGTTCGTCGTCCCGCCGTCGCGCCCGCTGCACGACTCCGAGCCGGTCCGGGTCTGACCGCTTAAATTGATCTCATGACGCCCGTGCACCCGCTCGACCGTCTCTCGCCCGAGCAGGTCGAGCAGGTGCTGGCGCTCGCCCGCGCGGCCGACGACACCGACGGGACGGCACCGCTGTCCGAGCAGGTCATGCTGCATCTGGACAGGTCGGGCACGCACCTCGTGGTCGAACAACACGGACATGTCGTGGGCTACGCCCAGATCGACGACGACGCCGCGGAGCTCGTGATCCACCCGCTGCACCGGCGGCGCGGTCTCGGCCGCGCCCTGGCCGCCGCGGTCCTGGCGGCGAGGGGCGACGGGGACCTGAAGGTCTGGGCCCATGGCGACCACCCGTCCGCGTCGGCGCTGGCCATCCGGCTGCACTTCGACCGGGCCCGCGTCCTGCTGCAGCTGCGCCGATCGCTTTCCCGGCCGCTCGCCGACTTCCAGATGCCCGCGGGTGTACTGCTACGAGCCTTCGTCCCCGGTGCGGACGACGAGCGCTGGCTGGCGCTCAACTCGGCCGCGTTCGCCGAGCACCCCGAGCAGGGCCGGTGGACCCTCGACGACCTGCGCCTGCGCCTGGCCGAGCCCTGGTTCGACCCGGCCGGGTTCCTCCTGGCCGAGCGCGACGGCGAGCTGGTGGGCTTCCACTGGACAAAGGTGCACCCGGGGCCGGAGCCGATCGGCGAGGTGTACGTGCTGGGCGTGGCTCCCGGCGCGCACGGCGGCGGGCTCGGGCGGGCGCTTACCCTCGCCGGCCTGCACCACCTCCGGGGCCGGGGCCTGGCCCAGGTCATGCTCTACGTGGACGAGGACAATCCGCGGGCCGTGGCGCTGTACCGGGGGCAGGGCTTCGTGCGCTGGACCGGTGACGTTCAGTATCGGCGAGGTCACTGACTACTGCCGGTGACGGTGATCACGGGGCAAAACCGGGCACCAGGCATCACCTTTGGGCAGTTCACCCAATGGACAGCTCGCCTCCGGGCAGACGTCATCCGCTGCAAGTGACCTGTTCACTGCTCGTTCACCCTTCCCCGGAGGGGTGGTTACCTGCCGCTCTTAGCGTCCTTGCAAGTCGACGGCCTGCGTCGGCCTTCCGTGATCCTCCCCAGGCATCGGAAGTCGGTATACCCCCCGACGAAGGGACCGCAGTGAACTTCAAGCGGCACGGCCTCATCGCCGGCTTCGCGCTCACCGCGACGCTCGCGCTCGCCGCGTGCGGCTCGGACAACAACGACCCCTCCACCTCGGCCACGAACGGTGGCGCCTCGCAGGGCGCCGGCAGCACCGTTGCGTGTGCGAGTGGCACGCTTACCTCGCAGGGCTCGAGTGCCCAGGGCAACGCCATGTCCGAGTGGGCCAAGGCCTACCAGCAGAAGTGCTCGGGCGCCCAGGTGAACTACCAGGCGACCGCCTCCGGCGCGGGCATCACGGCGTTCCAGGGCGGCACGGCGGACTTCGCCGGCTCCGACTCGGCGCTGAAGGCCGGCGACGAGCAGACCAAGGCCGCCGCCCGCTGCGGCGGTGCCCCGGCGCTCAACCTGCCGATGGTGACCGGTCCGATCGCGATCGCCTACAACCTCGACGGCGTCAAGGACCTGCAGCTGAAGCCCGACACGCTGGCCAAGATCTTCGCCGGCACGATCAAGACGTGGGACGACGCCGCGATCAAGGCCGACAACCCGAACGCCACGCTCCCGTCGACCGCGATCCTCGCCGTGCACCGCGGTGACTCCTCGGGCACCACCGACAACTTCACCGGCTACCTGACCGCCGTCGCGCCGAGCGTCTGGACCTTCGGCAAGGACAAGGTCTGGAAGGCCCCGGGCGGCTCCGGCGAGCAGAAGTCCGACGGTGTGGCCGGCGCGATCAAGAAGACCGCAGGCGCCATCGGCTACGTCGAGTGGTCCTTCGCCAAGACCAACACCCTCGCGACCGCCAAGATCCAGAACGGCGCCGGTGAGTTCACCGCGCTGACCGGCGAGGCGGCCGGCAAGACCATCGCGGGTGCCAAGATCACCGGCACCGGCGACGACCTCGCCCTGTCGATCGACTACAAGACCACCGAGGCCGGGGCCTACCCGATCGTCCTGGTGACCTACGAGATCGTCTGCAGCAAGGGCAACGACGCCGCGAAGCTCCCGCTCCTCAAGGGCTTCCTCGGCTTCACGGTCAGCACCGACGGTCAGAAGCAGCTCGACAAGCTGGGCTACGCCCCGCTGCCCGAGACGGTTCGCGCCAAGGTCGAAGCCTCCATCAAGAACCTGGCCTGACAGGAAGTTTCGTTGAGCCAGACGACTCAGTCCGCCACCTCCGTCGGTTCGCCCGACGGGGGTGGCGGTCTTCCGCCGCGCAAGCGGTTCAGCGGAGACATGCTCTTCCGTGGAACCGCGACGGCCGCCGGCTCGATGGTGCTCGTCATCATCGCGGCCATCGCCATTTTCCTGCTGGTCAAGGCGATCCCGGCCATCAACAAGGACACCGAGAACTTCCTGACGTACAAGGACTGGTTCACCGACGGCGACCAGCCCAAGTTCGGCATCGCGGCCACCGCGTTCGGCACCGTGCTGACGGCGGCGCTCGCGCTGCTGATGGCGGTTCCGGTGGCTCTCGGTATCGCGCTGTGCCTCTCGCACTACGCGCACCGGCGCGTCGCCACGGCGCTGAGCTTCATCATCGACCTGCTCGCGGCGGTTCCGAGTGTCGTCTTTGGTCTCTGGGGCCGCGACTACTTCTACGAGCCCATCGCGAACTTCTCGAAGTGGCTCCACGACGTGGCCGGCTGGCTGCCGATCTTCGGCAGCAACGGCCCCTACGGCAAGTCGGTCCTGCTGGGCTCGGTCGTCCTGGCCATCATGGTGCTGCCGATCGTGACCTCCCTGTCCCGCGAGGTCTTCCTGCAGACCCCGCCGGAGAACCAGGAGGCGGCCCTCGCGCTTGGCTCGACCAAGTGGGAGATGATCCGCACCGCGGTGATCCCCTACGGCCGCGCCGGCATCATCGCCTCGGTCATGCTCGGCCTCGGCCGCGCGCTCGGCGAGACGATCGCGCTGGCCCTGACCCTCGGCAGCGTCTTCGCCGTCAACTTCGACCTGCTCGGCCCCGGCGGCGTCACGATCGCCTCCAACATCGCCAGCCGGTTCGGCGAGGCCAACGAGTTCGGCCGCAGCGCGCTCATCGCGTCCGGTCTCGTGCTCTTCGCCATCACCCTCGTCGTCAACATGGCCGCTCGCGCGATCGTGTACCGGCGGCGTGAGTTCGTGGGAGGCAGTGCGTAATGGCCGTCGAGACCCCCACTCCCACCCGCAGCACCGTCGGCGTGACCGACGCGTCGCAGCTGCGGACCAAGTCGCTGCCGAACTGGACCCCCTGGGTGGTCGTGGTCGCGGCGATCGCACTGGCGTACCTGCTGATCAACCTCACCGGCGCGGGCGGCTGGGTGCTGACCGGCGTCGTGGCGGCCGCCCTGTTCGTGATCCTCATGGGGGCCGCGGCGACGGTTGTCGAGGGCGGGCGCTCGGCTCGCAACCGCATGGCCACGATCCTGATCTACGGCGCGTTCGTCCTGGCCCTGCTGCCGCTGCTCTCGGTGGTGTGGACGCTGCTGAACAAGGGCACCGAGCGGCTGGACGGCAACTTCTTCAACAGCTCGATGAACAACATCGGCCCGTTCGACTCCAACGGCGGTGCCTACCACGCGATCATCGGCACGATCGAGCAGGCCGGCATCGCGACGCTCATCACGGTGCCGCTGGGCATCCTGGGCGCGATCTACATCGTGGAGTACGGCCGGGGCTGGTTCGCCAACACGATCCGGTTCTTCGTCGACGTCATGACCGGTATCCCGTCGATCGTGGCGGGTCTGTTCATCCTGTCCTTCTGGGTCTTCACGATCACGCCGCTGTACAGCTCCGACGGCTTCGCCCACTACTCGGGCTTCGCCGCCGGCCTGTCGCTCAGCGTGCTCATGCTGCCGACGGTGGTCCGCTCCAGCGAGGAGATGCTCCGGCTGGTGCCGACGGCGCTGCGCGAGGGCTCCTACGCCCTCGGCGTGCCGAAGTGGAAGACGATCACGAGCATCGT
Organism: Dactylosporangium vinaceum; assembly: GCF_019904175.1. Lineage (GTDB taxonomy): Bacteria > Actinomycetota > Actinomycetes > Mycobacteriales > Micromonosporaceae > Dactylosporangium > Dactylosporangium vinaceum. Next base: position 760,950 of record NZ_CP061913.1, read on the forward strand.
GCTGCCCACCGCCGGCCCGGGTATCGTCACCGGTGTCATGCTGGCCGTGGCCCGTGCGTGCGGTGAGACGGCACCGGTGCTGCTCGTCGCCGGTGGCGCCTCCGCGATCAACTTCAACCTGTTCGACGGCAACCAGTCGTCCCTCTCGCTGTTCGTGTATCAGCAGGCCGGTGTCGCCTCGGAGTTCTCGCCGGGGCGGGCCTGGACGGCCGCGCTGACGCTGGTTGTCCTCGTCCTGGTCCTCACCGTTGCGGCGAAGCTGCTCGCCCGCCGCAACAAGCTCGCCCGATAATCACTGGAGCGCCACTATGGCAAAGCGGATCGAAGCCCACGGCGTCACCTCGTACTACGGATCGTTCAAGGCCATCGACGGCGTGTCGATGACGATCGAGCCCAAGTCGGTCACCGCCCTGATCGGGCCGTCGGGTTGCGGCAAGTCCACGTTCCTTCGGTCGATCAACCGCATGCACGAGGTGCTGCCCAACGCGCGGATCGAGGGTCAGCTCCTGATCGACGGGCAGAACATCTACGACCGGGACGTCGACGTCACGGCCGTGCGCCGGATGATCGGCATGGTGTTCCAGCGCCCCAACCCCTTCCCGACGATGTCGATCTTCGAGAACGTCGTCGCCGGCCTGCGCCTCAACGGCGTGCGCAAGAAGTCGGTGCTGGAGGAGGTCGCGGAGAAGGCGCTGCGCAGCGCCAACCTCTGGAACGAGGTCAAGGACCGGCTGGGCCGCCCCGGCGCGGGCCTGTCCGGCGGTCAGCAGCAGCGGCTCTGCATCGCCCGGACGATCGCGGTCGAGCCGCAGGTCGTGCTGATGGACGAGCCCTGCTCGGCCCTCGACCCCATCTCGACGCTCGCGATCGAGGACCTCATCACCGAGCTGAAGAACCAGTTCACGATCGTCATCGTCACGCACAACATGCAGCAGGCGGCCCGCGTCTCGGACCGCACCGGCTTCTTCTCGATCGACAAGACCGGGGAGCCCGGCCGGCTCATCGAATACGACGACACGGCGAAGATCTTCACCAACCCGTCGGTGAAGAAGACCGAGGACTACATCACCGGCCGCTTCGGCTAGGCCGCTGCGTCAGGCGACAGGGCGGATGGCGTCGGCCGGGTTGCGGGCCGGCGCCGCCGCCAGGGCGCCGTCGATGCCGCCGGCCTCCGCGAGCTCCAGCAGGGTGTAGCGGGTCGGCGGCAGCATCGTGTACCGGCCGTCGGCCGCCTCCCCGGGCGGGCACCACACGTGGTCGTCGGCCTCGCCGCCCACGTCCCGGGTCACCTGGCCCTCGGGCAGCAGGGCGAGGAAGAAGTACGTGTCGAAGCGCCGCGGCTCGAACTCCGGCGTGATCCAGCGCGACCACGGCACCAGCAGGTCGCTGCGCAGCACCAGGCCGTTGCGCTCGAGGAACTCGGCGAAGCCCAGCTCCCGCGCGATGAGCGCCTGCCGTGCTCGCTCCCAGTCCGGGCCGCTGACGTCGCCGACCACCGTGTCCGCGTCGGCGCCGGCCAGCAGCACCCCGGACTCCTCGAACACCTCGCGCACGGCCGCGCACACGACCGACCGGGCCACCGACTCGTCGAGCTGCAGCCGGGCCGCCCACTCCGCCGGTGCCGGGCCGGCCCACCCGGGCTGGACGGTGGCGTCGCGCGGGTCGACACCACCGCCCGGGAAGGCGTACATAGAGGCCGCGAACGCCATCGTCGCGACCCGGCGGATGAGGTACACCTCGGAGGGCTCCCGCAGCAGCACCACCGTGCTGGCCAGCCGGGGCGGCACCGGCACGCCACCCTCACGCTCGAAGCGCCGGGCCATCTCGGCAAGTTCGGACGGAAGCTGGAACTCGACCATTCCTGTACGTTAGTCGGCCGTGGAGCTCGGCACCGCTTCGTGCCCGGCGCGCCCGTGGGTGCGGCGCCGCTCCTTCATCTCGGCCTCGAACAGGTGCCGGCGGCCACCGGCCAGCTTCTCGCGGGCCTCGCGCTCGACGTCCTTGAACGCGGTGTAGTACCCGTCGTCGAAGTCCTCCACGATCTGGAAGGTCCACCGGCCCGCGATGACGTTGCGCCCGAGCACGTCGGTCGCCACCCGCTCGGCCATGTCGCCGTGCCCGGCGGCGCGCAGCAGCTCGACCGCGTCGTCGAGCATGAGGTCGGCGTGGCCGATGAGCTGGTGCAGGTCGTAGAGGTGGCCGCGGGCCCGTTCGACGGTCTCCAGGGCTTCGCTGAGCTTGCCGAGCGCCTCGACCGTCTTGTCGTCGAGGCCGGCGGGGCGGGTGTGTGCGGCGTCCGGGCCGTCCCTGTGCTGGTCGTTCATGAGAGCGCTATACCCACCTAAGCTACGGTCATGAGCGATCGCATCCGTTGGGGAATCCTGTCGACCGGCGCCATCGCCGCCACGTTCGCCGAGGACCTGAAGCTGCTGCCGGACGCGGAGCTCGCGGCGGTCGGGTCCCGCACCGCCGAGTCGGCCGAGCGCTTCGCCGCCGCGCACGGCGTGGCCCGGGCCCACGGCTCGTGGCGGGCGCTCGTCGAGGACCCGGACGTCGACGCGATCTACGTCGCCACCCCGCACAACGCCCACTACGAGGCGTCGATGCTCGCGCTGCGGGCCGGCAAGGCGGTGCTGTGCGAGAAGCCGCTCACGCTCGCGGTGTCCGAGGCCGAGGAGATGGCCGCGGTGGCCCGCTCCGGCGGGGTGTTCCTCATGGAGGCCATGTGGATGCGGTGCATCCCGGCGATCCGCCGGATCGTGGAGCTGGTGCGCGAGGGCGCCATCGGTGACGTGGTCGCCGTGCACGCCGACTTCGGCATCCAGGGGCCGCTCCCGGAGGACTCGCGGCTGCGCGACCGCAAGCTCGGCGGCGGCGCCCTGTACGACGTGGGGATCTACCCCGTCACGTTCGCCCACCTGTTCCTGGGCGCGCCCGCCACCGTGCAGGCGTGGGCCCGGATGAGCGACGGCGGGGTGGACGAGAACACCGGCATGCTGTTCGGCTACGACTCCGGCGCCGTCGCCGCCCTGACCTGCTCACTGCTCGGCGACACCCCCCGCACCGGCAGCATCACCGGCACCCTCGGCCGCATCGACGTGCGGCGCGACTTCTTCCACCCGCAGGGCTTCACCCTGTGGCGGGGCGACGAACCCCGGGAGTTCGACCTGCCGTACGAGGGCAAGGGCTACCAGTTCGAGGCGGCCGAGGTGCACCGCTGCCTGCGCGAGGGGCTGCTCGACAGCCCGGTCGTGCCGATCGCCGAGACGCTCGACATCCTGCGCCTGCTGGCCGAAGTGTCGGGACTTGTCGGACTTGACTATTCAAGCTGAGGGCTGAACGGGGCGGACGCAGCGTCCCCCCGTCACTACGGTGCGCCGTATGGGACAGCAACTCCGGGCCGATCCCGACCAGCTGATCACCCTCGCCGCGGCCTGCCTGGACGCGGCGGCCACCATCGGCGAGCACTACCGCTCCGGCCTGCGCGAGCTGACGCTGCCGGCCGACGCCTTCGGCAACACGGCGGCGTCGGCCGGGCTGGCCTCGGCGGCCGCGGCCGTCGGCGCCAACGCCCAGCCCGCCGTCGCCGGGCACGTCGAGATCCTCGAGGAGGACGCCGACGCGCTCCTGCAGACCGCGTTCGCCTACCGCGAGGCCGACCGCGCCGCCGCGCAGACGACAGGCGACTCCCGGCGGGCGGGCCTGTGATGCGCAGCGTCGGGGCGCTCGAGGTGGCCGCCATCGCCGTGGATGACGTGTGGGAGCTGGGCGGGCGGCCGGAGGTGCTGGGCCGGGCGGCGGCGGCCTGGCGGGCGGTCGGGGCCGACGTGCGCGGCGGGGTCGAGGCGCTCGTGACGGCGGCGGCGCCGGTCGTATCCGGGGACTGGGACGGGGAGGCGGCCGAGGGGTTTCGGCGCCACCACCGGCAGTACGTCGAGAGCCTGGGTGAGCTCGACCTCGCCATCGGTGACACGGCGCTGGCGCTCGACGGCGCGGCCGCGCTGCTGCGGATCGGCCAGGAGCAGCTCGACACCGTGTTCGCCACGGCCGCGGGAGTACCGCACCACCGCGCCGCCGGCACCGTGACCTTCGCGCCCGCGGACGAGGGGCAGGCCGCGGCGGTCCGGGCGGCGATCGCGGAGGCCGGCGCGATCCGGGCCGACATCGAGCGCGGGCTGGCCGAGCACCACGGACGGCTGGACGGCGCGCGGACGCGGTGGGAGATGCTGGCCCGGACCTGGCTGCCGGTCATCGGGCGGGTGTTCGCCGACTGGGTGCCGCCGCCGGCCTCCGGTGCACCGGACGCGCGCCTGGTCGCAGACCTGTTCGTGGTGCAGGCCGGCGGGGGCGCGAACCGGGTCGAGGTCGGCGCCGGCTTCGTGGTCGTCGACGGCGAGCGGCTGGCGATCCCGGACGGCGCGCGGCTCGTGCTGCGCACCGGTGCGGGCGACGACACGGTGGAGGTCGCCGGGAGCGACGGGGTGACGGTGCTGGGCGGCGACGGTGACGACCAGCTCACCGGCGGGTCCGGCGACGACGTGCTCATCGCCGGGATGGGCGTGGACACGGTGACCGCCGGGGCCGGCGCGGACCGGGTGAGCCTCGGCGCGATGGTGCCGACCGCCCGGACGGCCCCCAGGGACGCGGTCGAGCGGGCCGACCTGGGTGACGGCGACGATCGCCTCTGGGGCAGCTTCGGAGGTGATGACGTGGTGGGCGGGTCAGGTGCCGACCTGCTGTTCGGGGGTACGTCCGGCGACCGCCTCTCGGGAGATGACGGCGACGACACCGTGGCCGGCGGGGGAGACGGTGACCACCTGCTCGGCGGGGGCGGGTTCGACCTGGTCGACGGCGGCGACGGGCGGGACTACCTCGACGGCGGGGCCGGGGACGACCGGCTCGACGGCGGGCGCGGTGACGACACGCTCTACGGGCTGGACGGCGCCGACGTGCTGCACGGCGGCGAGGGCGATGACTTCGCCGACGGCGGCGCCGGGGCCGACCTGGTGGCCGGGGACGACGGCGCGGACGTGGTCTCCGGCGGCTCGGGCGACGACCTCGTCGACGGCGGTGGCGGGGACGATGTGGCGTACAGCGGAGCCGGCCGGGACACGGTGAGCGGGGGCGCCGGGACCGACACGCTCTTCGGGCAGGGCGAGGATGACGCGGCGGGCGTCGAGCGGCTGGAGGCGACGGCGGCCGGCGGGGACCTGACCGGGTTCATCGAGGTCGGCGGCGACCCCGCGTACCAGGCCCGGGTCCGCGCCGACCTGGACCTGCTGGCGGCCTCGCCGGCCGGGCGGGCGATGCTCGAGGACCTGCGCGGCTCCGGGGTGCGGCTGCACATCGTGCCGACCGCCGACGCCAACGGCTACGCGAACTACGACGGCGGGGTGCCGACGATCCAGTACAACCCGGCGTACGACGCGCGGCCGCCGGCCGTCACGCTCTTCCACGAGATGGCGCACATCCACGACTACGAGCACGGCAGCACCGACCGGGAGCCGTACAACGAGGGCAGCGGGCCCGATTACCAGTATCAGGGCGGGCCGCCGGTGCCGAACTACGAGCGGCAGGCCGTGGGGCTGCCGATCGACGACGACGGCGACCCGCTGACGCCGAACCGGATCGATCCCGCGCACGAACTGCGGCTCACCGAGAACGGGCTGCGGGCCGAGATGGGGCTGCCGGCCCGGGAGCGCTACGGCTCGGCGTCGTAGCGGCGCGCGGCCGGGGTTTCAGGGGTCGGGAGCCCCTTGCTTTGCCGCTTCGTGCCCTAGAACGCGAAGTGGGCGACCGTGTAGGTGAGGATCGCGATCATGGCGGCGGCAGGGAAGGTCAGCACCCAGGCGATCAGGATGTTGCCGGCGACCTGCCAGCGGACGGCCGAGAGTCGCTTCGTGGCGCCGACGCCCATGATCGCCGAGGTGATGCTGTGGGTGGTCGAGATCGGCAGGCCCATCTGCGAGGTGGTGAAGAGCACGCCGGCGGCGACCGTCTCGGCGGCGAAGCCCTGCGCCGGGTCGAGGTCGATGACCTTGCGGCCGAGGGTGCGGATGATGCGCCAGCCGCCCGAGTACGTGCCCAGGGCCAGCACCGTCGAACAGGCCAGGAACACCCACTCCGGGATGTCGGTCTTGCTGGCGTGGTAGCCGCCCGTGTACAGCGCCAGCACGATGATGCCCATGGTCTTGGCCGCGTCCTGCATGCCGTGGCCGACCGCCATCGCCGCCGCCGAGACCGTCTGCGCGCGGCGGAAGCCCTGGCTGCGCGGGGGGCCGTTCCGGAACGCCCACATGATGGCGATCATCAGCAGGGCGCCCAGGACGAAGCCGACAAGCGGCGAGGCGACCATCGGCACGACGACCTTCTCGACGATGCCGGACCAGAGCACCTCGGCGTTCACGCCGAACCAGACGGCGCAGAGCGAGGCCCCGACCAGGCCGCCGAAGAGGGAGTGCGACGAGGAGGAGGGCAGGCCGAAGTACCACGTGATGAGGTTCCAGGCGATGGCGCCGACGACGCCGGAGAACACGATGCCCAGGCCGTTCAGGCCGGTGGGCGGGTCGATGATGCCGCTGCCGACGGTCTTGGCGACGTGGCCGCCGAGGTGCGCCCCGATGAAGTTGCCGAGCGCGGCCATGGTCAGACCGACCCGCGGCGTCAGCGCCCGGGTGGAGACCGACGTGGCGATGGCGTTGGCGGCGTCATGGAAGCCGTTGGTGTAGTCGAAGACCAGCGCCACCGTGATGACGGCCAGGACCGCGACGAGTTGCCCGCTGATGGCTACGACTCCTTGACCACAATGGTCTCGACCGTGTTCGCCACGTGCTCGAAGGCGTCGCAGGCGGCCTCGAGCTCGTCGATGACCTCCTTCATCTTGAGCACCGTCAGCGCGTCGTACTCGCCGGAGAAGAGCCGGACGAGGGCCATCCGGTAGGCGCTGTCGCCCTCGTTCTCGAGGCGGTTGCACTCCACCCAGTACGGCTCCAGGTCCTTCATGGACTTGAGCCGCGGCATGGCGTCGGCGGTCAGGCGGGACTGCTGGTCGAGCACCTTGACGATCTCGTGGATCTCGCGGGGGAGCGCCGGGAGCTTGGTGAGGCCGTAAAGGTACAGCAGGCTGCCCACCGCCTCCAGGTGGTCCATCACGTCGTCGAGCAGCGACCCGAGGCGGTAGATGTCCTCGCGGTCGAAGGGGGTGATGAAGCTGGAGTTGATCTTCTTGTACAGCTCGTGCGTGATCGCGTCGCTGTCGTGCTCGACCTCGACCAGCCGCTCGCTCACGGACTGGACGTCGGCACCCGGGACGGCCAGCTCGGAGAGCAGGTCTGTCCCCTTGACGAGATTCTGGGCCGCGCGGCTGAAGAGCTCGTAGAACGAATCGTCACTCGGACGCAGCCTGAACCGCACAGTCGACCTCGATACCTCAACGAAGGAGCGCCCAACACTTAAAGCGTGAATGTTAAGGCCATGCACACCCGCGCGTCGCCGCGAGATCCCTTGCACGCTGCGGGTTCATCCTACGTTTACCTTGAGTTTGCCTCCGGCGTCGCCGTGTATCGGACCGGTACCGCTCGGTGTTTGTACGTCCGGGCCACCGGTTGGCGCAGGAAGCGGGCCAGCGCACCCCGGTGCCGGCTCGCGATGACGTCGACCTCGGCCGCCCGCAGCTCGCGCCAGAAGGCGTTGCGGACGCGGCGCGGCGACTCCGGTACGTCCGCGAAACGAACACGGCGCCCGTCCGCGTGGGCCGCCCGGACGAGTGAGCGCAGGATGTGCCGCGCCTCCGCCGGGAACTCGGGCCACTCCTCCTGCGCGTCGAACCCGAGCCGGGCCGCGAGCGGCGCGGTCACGAACGGCGCCACGCCGGCCGGGAGACCGCCGGGCTCGAGGTCGCTGAACCGCCCCTCCAGGAACGCGTAACGCTCATAGGCCCCGAGCAGATCCGCCCGCGACCAGTGCGGCCCGGTCAGCACAACGGTGATGGCGCCGGGAATGACCCGTCCACCGAGGAACTGGGTGAAGATCCGGGCGTGCGGCCGGAGGAGCCGATCGAGGGTCTCGTACTCCAGCCCGGTAGCCCGCACGACCCCCGTCTCCGGGTCCGGCTCCGGCTCGGCGCAGACCATGAGCAGAAACGGCTCGGCCCGCCGCGCGTGCACCCGCCCGAGCGGATTCTGCGCCACCCGCGTGGCGAGGGGCGCGAGCACGGCCTGGTCGAACGTGGGCGCCGGCTCGCCGGGCGGCATGGCGCAGGTGAGCCGAAGCGTGGGCGCGGTGGTGTCCGCGTCGATCCGCACGCCGACCTCTACCCCGGCAAACCCGCTCCGGGCGGCCGCGGCCGCCGGATCGACGGGCCCGTCGAGCGCCACGAGAAGCCCGGTGGCCAGGTAGGGCCGCCCCCGCCGAACCCGAGCCGCCGCCACGGCCCCGACCACCCCACAGGTAGCCAGACCCGCAAGACCGGCGGCAACCGTCGCCAGGGCATCTTCCATACACAAAATGGTACTTAACGTACATTTCGCATGTAGCTGTTTTGGCTGTGTATATTGCTCGCTTCGCTCGCGGTGGGGGAGACGAGTCTCCACCCACACCCCCGCATGAGCTTCGCCGCGCGGCCGGGCCGCATCGGGTCGGGCCGCGGCACCGCCGTCCGCTGCCGGCGGCGGCCCGCTCCTGGACGGTTGCTACCGGCGACGCACTCGGCGGGGCGATGGGGGCCGGCTCTTCGTGCATCCGCTCCAGGAGGCCGGGCCGGCGAGGGCGGGCCTGTCTCACGGCGCGAGCCCTCTCACGGCGCGAGCCCTCTCACGGCGTGAGTCCGTTCTCGTGATGCGAGCGATAGGGGCGCACGGCCCGGACATGTCAAGCCGGATGCCGACCACGCCTCGGCGCGCGGCGAGGGAGCGGTGCGTCGGGCCTGGTGCCTGACCGGGAGGCACGGCAGGAGGGCGTTCGGCCGGGACGACAGCTCGCGGGAGCTTCAGCCAGGCGTGCGGCGAAGTTCAGCCAGACGGGGGACGGGAGCCGGGTGGCGCGATCAGCGCAGACCAGAGGCTCGATCGATGCCTGCGAAGGCGGGTCGGCGTCGACGGGCGACACGGGCCCCGGCGAGGTGTCCCGCCGGGGAGCCGGGGTGCAGCGGGCAAGCGGGCAGGTCAGGACTCGGCCAGGCGGCGCAGGGCGCCGCGGACGACGTCGGGCTTGGTGGTGTACCAGAACGGGGGCAGGGATTTGCGCAGGAAGGGGCCGTAGCTCGTCGCGTGCTCCAGGCGGGAGTCGAGCACCGCCACCACGCCCTTGTCGCCGCGGGAGCGGATCAGGCGGCCCACGCCCTGGGCCAGGCGGACGGCGGCTATGGGGACGCTCACGGCGGCGAAGCCGGAGCCGCCGGCGGACTGGACGGCGTCGGAGCGGGCGGCGGAGAGGGGTTCGTCGGGGCGGGGGAAGGGGAGGCGGTCGATGATGACCAGCTGGCAGGCGTCGCCGGGGACGTCGACGCCCTGCCAGAGGGACATGACGCCGAGCAGGCAGCTGTTGCGGTCCTGGCGGAACTTGCGGACCAGGATGGGCAGGGCCTCCTCGCCCTGCAGGAGGATCGTGATGCCGGGGGTGCGCAGGCGCAGGACCTCGGCGGCCCGCTCGGCCGCCTTGCGGGAGGAGAACAGGCCCAGCGTGCGGCCGCCCAGGGCCTGGACCAGCTCGACCATCTCGTTGGCGGCGGGCTCGGACAGCCCGGACGAGGACGGGCGGGGCAGGTGGGCGGCGACGTAGAGGATGCCCTGCTTGGCGTAGTCGAACGGCGAGCCGACGTCGAGGGAGCTCCAGGCCAGGCCGGCCGTGTCGCGCGACTCGTCGGCCCGCACGACCGTCGCGCGGGCCTCCTCGGCGGGGGTACGGGCGGCGGGCGGGCGGTCGGTGTTGGCCGGCAGGCCCAGGGAGCGGGCCACGGTGTCGAACTGGCCGCCGAGGGCGAGGGTGGCCGAGGTGGCCACGACGGTGCGGTCGGCGAACAGGTGGGAGCTGAGCGTGCCGGCCACCGAGAGAGGGGCGATGACGACGGCGCGGCGGCCGCGCTCGTCGCGCTCGATCCAGGTGACGTCGTGCTCGGCGTTGGCGACCATGCGCTGGGCGATCTTCACCAGATCGCCGATCATGGTGCGGGCCTGGGTCTTGCGCACGGGGTCGGCGTCGTCGGCGCGGACCTCGCCGATGGCGTCGAGGGCCTTGCGGCCGCCGGCGTCGAGGAGGGTGAGGGCCTCGGCCAGCACCGTCGGCAGGTCGCCCACGACCCGCCCGGCCGGAACCTCGGCCAGCGCCACGGTGAGCAGGTCGCCGGCCTCCATGAGCCGGTCGGCCACGTCGTCGTCCACGTAGGCCCGGCAGCGGCGGGCGGCCCGCTCCAGCGTCTCCGGGGTCAGCTCGGCCTGCGAGGCGGAGCTGACCCGGTCGGCCAGCTCGTGGGCCTCGTCGACGACCAGCAGCTCGTGCGGCGGGATGATCTGCCGGCCGGTCAGCATGTCGACGGCGAGCAGGCTGTGGTTGGTGACCACGATGTCGGCCTCGCGGGCCCGGCTGCGGCTGGCCTCGGCGAAGCACTCGGCGCCGTAGGGGCACCGCTGCGCCCCGACGCACTCGCGCGCGGGCATCGACACGAGCTTCCAGGCCGTGTCGTCGACGCCCGGGTCGAGCTCGTCGCGGTCGCCGGTCTCGGTCTCCTGGGCCCACTCGCGCAGCCGCTCGACGTGCTTGCCGAGCCGCCCGGCCTCCCCGAGCCACCTGGTCGGCTTCGCCTCGCCCACGTCGAACAGGCCGTCGTCGGGCTCGTCGGCGGAGGTGCCCTCCAAGCGGGCCAGGCACAGGTAGTGGTGGCGGCCCTTGAGCACCGCGAACGTCGGCCGCCGGCCCAGCACCGGCTCGACGGCGTCGGCCAGCCGCGGCAGGTCGTGGTCGACCAATTGGGACTGCAGCGCCAGCGTGGCGGTCGAGATCACGACCGGGCCGTCGACGAGCAGTGACGGCACGAGATAGGCCAGCGACTTGCCGGTGCCGGTCCCCGCCTGCACGAGGAGGTGCTCCTCCCGCTCCACCGCGGTCGTGATCGCCTTGGCCATGCTCTGCTGCCCGGGCCGCTCGGCTCCGTCGGGCACCGCGCCGACCGCGGCGGCCAGCAGGTCGAGCACTTCGGGGCGGGCGCGCCGGGTCTGGGGGGAGGCTGTCACGGCCAGGACGCTACTCCTCGGGTACGACAAATCTGGCGAGCCCTGGCCTACCGTGGCGACATGAAACGCACCCGGGTCGTGTACCGCAAGTACGACGGCTCGCTCCACTGGAACTACGAGACCGACCTGCTCGGCGAGGACGAGCACGGCATCTGGGTCGGCGCCGGCCCGGCCACCCGGATCTTCAAGGGAACCACCCTCAAGGGTGCCCCGGAGTCGCCCCACGTCCTGCTCTTCCCCCGCCAGGCGTGGTGGACGGCGTGCTTCAACGCGGCCCCGCACCGCACCGAGATCTACTGCGACATCACCACCGTCGCCCACTGGCTCGCGGACACCGAGGTGACGGCGATCGACCTGGACCTGGACGTCCGCCGCCGGCGCAACGGCACCGTGGAGCTGCTGGACGAGGACGAGTTCGCGGCGCACCAGGTCCGCTACTCCTACCCGGCCGACGTGGTGGCGCAGGCGCAGGCGAGCGCCGCGTGGCTGCTGGGTGCGGTGGAGCAGCGGGTGGAGCCGTTCGGCTCGGCGTATCACGAATGGCTGCGGCTCGTCACCTGACGGCGGGGCAGGGTGAGGACGACGCCGAGCAGCAGCAGGCCGCACAGCACCTGCTCGATGCGCAGCCAGACCGGGAACAGGCCGGGGATCGAGACCACGACGGCGATCGCCACCGTCATGACGATCGCGACGATGCGCAGCCGCCGCACATCGCCGCGCCAGGCCAGGACGTTGGCGACGACGGCGCTGGCCACCACGAGCGAGCCGCGGACCCAGACCGCATCGGTCACGAGGTCCGGGTGGTGGCGCAGCACGTAGGCGAGGACGAGGGCGGCCACGCTGAGCGTGAGGTAGCCCGCGGTCAGCAGGCGGGGAGTCAGGGTCATGCCGATCAGCCTGGCCGGGTGGGGCCGGGGAGCGCATCGGCGCCCGGGTAGAGAGTCGATCTCTAACCGAGGGTGGATGCCGATCCGCCGGAGCTTCGGTTGAATGGGGCCATGAGCTCCGAGGCGCTGGCCACCCTGGACACGGCCCGGGCCAGGCGGGCGGCCGTCATCCGCTGGCTGCGACCCCTGGCTCCGCTGGTCATGGCCGTGGTCGTGTGGTCGGTGGGCACGTCGCAGCCGGGGCGCCCGGCCGTCGTCGTGCTGGGGCTGTTCATCGCGGCCGGGATCGGCGCGGTCGCCACGCTGACCCGGCGGCCGAAGGTGCACCTGGCCTGCACCGGCGCCATCCTGGCCACGTCGGCCGCGCTGACCTGGCTGGCGCCGGACAGCGCGGCGGTGGCCGGCATCTTCGTCGGCGTCTCGTTCCTGGCCCCGCTGCTGCGCGGGCACGTCTCGATCCCGATCGCGGTGGTCGCTCTGATCCTGCTGGCCGTCGCGGTCGCGTCGGCGCACAACGGCGGCTCGCTCGTCGAGTCGCTGCTCGACGCGCTGATGGTCGGGGCCTTCTACGGGATGCTTGTCTTCGCGATCCGGCTGGCCGAGGCCAACGAGGAGGCCGAGCAGCTGGTCGAGGAGCTGGCCCGGGGGCGGGCGGCCCAGGCCGAGGCGGCCCGGCTCGCGGAGCGCCAGCGGCTGGCCCGGGAGATGCACGACGTGCTCGCGCACTCGCTGACCGGGCTGATGCTCCAGCTGGAGGGGGCGCGGATGCTGGCCGTGCGCACGCCCGGCGACCCGCGGCTGCCGGCCGCCCTGGAGCGGGCCCAGCAGCTCGGCCGGGCCGGGCTCGACGAGGCCCGGCGGGCGATCGGGCTGCTGCGCGACGACGAGCTGCCGGACCTGGCCGAGCTGACGAGGTCGTTCGCGCGCGACCACGGCGTCCGCTGCGAGCTCACCACCGAGGGCGCCGAGCGGGAGCTGGAGTCCCCGGCCCGGATGGCGGTCTACCGGGTGGCGCAGGAGGCCCTGACCAACGCGGCCAAGCACGCCGAGCCGACGCTGATCACCGTCCGCCTGCAGTACGAGGCCGAGACTGTCCGGCTGACCGTCGAGGACTTCGGGGTGCGCCCGGCCGTCGTGAGCGCGGGGGCCGGCTACGGGCTGACCGGCATGCGCGAGCGGGCCGAGCTGCTGGGCGGCACGCTGGAGACCACACCGACCGACAAGGGCTTCCGCGTGACCCTGGAAGTGCCCGCGTGACCGGTCCGGAGCGTAGCGGAGGGGGCATCACGATCCGGGTGCTGCTGGCCGACGACCAGCGGGTCGTGCGCGAAGGGCTGGCCCTCGTGCTCGGGCTGCTGGCCGACGTCGAGGTGGTCGGGGCGGCCGCCGACGGGGCCGAGGCCGTCGAGCTGGCGCTGCGCCACCGGCCCGACATCGTGCTGATGGACCTGCGCATGCCCCGCGTCGACGGGGTCGAGGCGACCCGGCGGCTGAAGCAGCAACTGCCCGAGGTCCGCGTGGTCGTGCTGACCACCTACTCCGATGACCGGTCGGTGCTGGAGGCGCTGCGGGCCGGCGCGAAGGGGTACCTCACCAAAGAGGCCGGCGGCGAGGAGATCCTGGCGGCCATGCGCCGCGTGCTCCAGGACGGGGCCGCGCTCGACCCGGCGGTGCAGCACCACGTCCTGAACGCCCTGCACAACCCGGTGCCGAACAACAGTGACGGCCTCACCCCGCGCGAGGTCGAGGTCCTCGCCCTCATCGCCGAAGGGCTCAGCAACGCCGAGATCGCGGCCCGGCTGTTCATCAGCGAGGGCACCGTCAAGAGCCACGTCAACCATCTGCTGGCGAAGATCGGCGGGCGGGACCGGGCCCAGGCCGTGGCCTACGCGTATCGGAACAACATCATATAGAAAAGAGGCGTGAATCAGCTGAAGACGACGGGGTCCGAGTTCTTCACCGGGGTACGGCTGCTGGGCAAGGGGTTTGCCCGCTATGGGCGCAATCCCCGGCTGCTGCTGCTCGGCACAATTCCGGCCGCGATCACGTTCGCGCTGTTCGTGATCGGCTGGGTCTTCCTGATCATCTACATCGACGACCTGGCGAACGCGGCGACGTGGTTCGCCGACGACTGGTCGGGCGTCTGGCGCGGGCTCATCGAGGTCGGCGCGGGCGCGGCCATCCTCATCGCCGCCGTCCTGCTCTCGGTGCTCACGTTCACCGCGCTCACGCTGCTCATCGGCGACCCGTTCTACGAGAGCATCTCCGAAAAGATCGAAGACGGCCTCGGGGGTACTCCGGGCGCGGTGGACCGGCCCTGGTACCGCACGCTGTGGCCGAGCCTCGTCGACTCCCTCCGCCTCGTCCTGCTGGGCGTGGCGGTGGCCATCCCGCTGTTCCTGATGGGCTTCATCCCGATCGTCGGGCAGACCGTGGTGCCGGTGCTCAACGCGCTCGTCGGCGGCTGGCTCATCGCGCTCGAGCTCACCGGGGTCCCGTTCACCCGGCGGGGGATGCGCCTGGCCGACCGGCGCAAGATCCTGCGGGCGAACCGGGCGCTCACGCTCGGCTTCGGCATCCCGGTCTTCCTGATGCTGCTGATCCCGATCGTGGCGATCGTCGTCATCCCGGCCGCCGTGACCGGCGCGACGCTGCTCACCCGGCGCGCGCTCGGGCTCGACATCGAGCACGAGGTCAGGCCAGCAGGCCCCGCAACAGCGTTGCGTCCCCGCTGACCAGGAGCGTGTCGAACGGCACCCGGCCCCACAGCGCCAGGGCCAGGTCGCTCGCGCTGCCGCTGGCCGTGGCCCGCTCGTGGTGCTCGTCGGAGTCGAGCAGCGTGTCGGTGTCGAGCAGGGCGATGCCGGCCCCGCGGAGCCGGACGTACCAGACCTGATCGGTGTCGGTGGCGTGCAGCGCGATCATCCCGGCCCGGTCGGCCGGGCCGCTGCGCCGCCCCGACGGGATCCAGGTGTCGAGCACCTCGGTGACGTTGTCGCTGGCCAGGCGGGCCTCGATCGGCTCGGCCAGGCCGCCGGCCATCTGCGCGTCCCAGCGGTGGATCGTCGTCTCGTGGGCCATGCGCCGGTGCCAGAACGACGCCTTCTTGGCCTGGGGCGCGAAGTTGTACGCCGGCAGCTCCGGGTCGACCGCGTCGAGCGTCGCCACGAGCTCGGTGAACGCGTCGGTCCAGGCGGCCGCCGCGTCGACGCCCGCGGGCAGCGGGTCGCTCGCGCGGTCGCCCGGCTTGTCGAGGACGCCCCGCGTGACGTGGCCGGTCACGTACGAGTACACCTGCGTCAAATGCCACGCGAGATCGGCCAGGCTCCAGCCCGGACAGCTCGGCACCGGTGCGTCGAGGGGCGTGCCGCTGCCCAGTGCGGTGCGGAAGGCGTCGCCTTCGGTCCGCAGGGCGGCCAGCCAGATGTCCTTGGTGAGCTGAGGCTTGCTCATAGCGAACTAGATTAGGGCACCGCTTACGCTGGTGCGGTGCCCGAACCCCGCACGCTCGCCGCGTTCACGACTCTGCGCCTCGGCGGCCCGGCCGGCCGCCTGATCGAGGCGGCCACCGAAGCCGAGGCGCTGGCCGCGCTGCGGACGGGCGGCGATCAGCTGATTCTGGCCGGCGGCAGCAACGTCGTGGTGGCCGACGAGGGCTTTCCCGGCACCGTCGTGCTCCTGCGCACCCGCGGGATCGCGGCCGAGGTGCGCGACGGCGCGGTCACCCTGACGGTCGCCGCCGGCCACCCCTGGGACGAGGTGGTCGCGGAGGCGGTCTCGCGGGGCTGGTCCGGCGTCGAGTCGCTGTCGGGCATCCCGGGCTCGGCCGGCGCGACCCCGATCCAGAACGTCGGGGCCTACGGCCAGGAGGTCGCCGAGACGATCACCGCGGTGCGGGCCTACGACCGCGAGCGCGACGAGATCGTGGAGCTCCCGGCGGCCGGCTGCGGTTTCGCGTACCGCACAAGCGTCTTCAAGCACAACCCGCGCTACGTGGTCCTGTCGGTGACGTTCCGGCTGCGGGCCTCGGACCGCTCGACCCCCATCGCCTACGCCGAGCTGGCCCGCACCCTGGGCGTCGAGCCGGGCGCCACGGCCCCGCTCGAAGAGGTCCGGTCGGCCGTGCTGAAGCTGCGGGCCGGGAAGGGGATGGTGCTGGACCCGGCCGATCCGGACACCTACTCCGTCGGCTCCTTCTTCACGAACCCGATCGTGCCGGCGGCCGACTTCGAGCGGGTCCGGGAGCTGGCGGCCGAGTTCGGCACCCCGCCTTCGTGGCCGGCCGGTGACGCGGTGAAGCTCAGCGCCGCCTGGCTCATCGAGCGGGCCGGGTTCGCCAAGGGCCACGGCGACGCCGCCCGCGGGGTCTCCCTGTCGGGCAAGCACACCCTCGCACTCACCAACCGCGGCCGCGGTACCACCGAGGCGCTCCTGGATCTGGCCCGTGAGATCCGCTCCGGCGTCGCGGACCACTTCGGGGTGACGCTGCACCCGGAGCCGGTGCTCGTCAACTGCGCGATCTAGGGCGCCACCGAGGAGTACGGGACGGTGATCTCGCCGAGGCGCCAGCGGGCCGGGCGGTCGAGCACCGGCCAGCCCGCCGACCGGGCCGACTCGACGGCCGCTCGCCAGCGCTGGCGCGGGCCGAAGACGGACAGCGGGGCGGCGGCCCGCCAGCCGGTGTCGAGGTCGGACAGCAGGGCGTGGATCCGCTCACCGGGGACGTTGTGGTGGATCAGGGCCTTGGGCAGGCGCTCGGCCAGGGTCCCCGGCGTGTCCAGGGTGGCCAGGCGGCCGGCCAGGGTGAGCGTGCGCGGGCCGGCGGGGGAGACGAGCACCCAGGCGGCCAGCCGGCCGAGCTCGTCGCAGGTGCCCTCGACCAGCAGCGCCCCGGTCGCGGTCATCGCGCGCCAGGCGGCCGGGACGTCCGGCTCGCCGTACTGCCGCAGCACGTTGAACGCCCGCACCAGGGTGGGGCGCAGGCCGGCCAGCTCGAACCCGCCCAGGCGGAAGCGCAGCCCGGCGGTCTCGTAGGGGCGGGCCGCGGCCACCCGGGCCGGGTCGATCTCCAGGCCGACGACCGGGACGCCGAGCCGGGCGTGCAGCTCGATCGCGGTGATCGGCGAGGCGCCGTAGCCGAGGTCGACCACGAGCGGGTCCGGCGCCCGGCGGAGCACCCCGCCGAGCGTCGCGGCGATCCAGTTGTCGACCCGGCGCAGGCGGTTGGGGTTCGTCGTCCCGCGCGTGATCGATCCGACAGGCCTCGGATCGGCTGGCTTCACTCGAATACTCGGTGGACCTTGTGCTGGGCGGCCTGGGCGAGCGGGCGCACGACGAGCCGGTCGATGTTGACGTGGTGCGGGCGGGTCGCGGTCCAGGCGATGCAGTCGGCGATGTCGTCGGCGACGAGCGGCTCGGCGACCCCGGCGTAGACGGCGGCGGCCTTCTCCGCGTCGCCCTCGAAGCGCTTGAGCGCGAACTCGTCGGTCCTGACCATCCCGGGGTCGATCTCCACGACCCGGATCGGGCGGCCGCTGAGCTCCAGGCGCAGGGTCTCGGCGACGGCGGTCTGGGCGTGCTTGGCCGCCGTGTATCCGCCGCCGCCCTCGTACACGAGCAGCCCGGCGGTCGAGCTCAGCACCACGACAGTGGCCCGGCCGGAGCGCTCCAGCAGCGGCAGGAGCGCCTTCGTCACCCGGACGGTGCCCAGCACGTTGACGTCGAACATCCACTGCCAGTCCGACAAATCGGCGTTTTCCACAGTTTCCGCGCCGATCGCCCCGCCCGCGTTGTTGACGAGCAGCTCCACCGAACCGCCGATGCCACTCACGTGATCGGCCAGATCCGCGACCGACGAGTCGGACGTGACGTCGCCGACGAAGTACGACGCCGTCGTCAGCGACCCGACCAGGTCCTTGAGCCGGTCCTCGCGCCGGGCGACCGCGACCACGTGGAAACCTTCGGCGTCCAGGCGACGGACTGTGGCCGCGCCGATACCGCTTGACGCGCCGGTGACGACGGCGATTCGAGTAGACATGTGGCTATCCTGCACGAAGTTGCCGGCGGCGCAGTGACCAACGCAACGGTGGGTTCATGCCCCGGAGCGAGGGAACATGGACGGTTGGGAAGATGTAACCGATTGGCAACAGACAGGAGCACGACGTGGCGCGGGTCGATTCGCTGCACGGCCATACCCCGCACTCCCGCCGTACCCTGCCGAGGCGGGTGGCCACGCTCTCCGTGCACACCTCGCCCCTCGACCAGCCGGGCACCGGCGACGCCGGCGGGATGAACGTGTACATCGTCGAGGTCGCCGAGCGGCTCGCCCGGGCCGGCGTCGAGGTGGAGATCTTCACCCGGGCCACCAACAGTGAGCTGCCGCCCACGGTGGAGATGGCCCCCGGCGTGCTCGTGCGGCACATCATCGCCGGGCCGTTCGAGGGCCTGGCCAAGGAGGACCTGCCGGCCCAGCTGTGCGCGTTCACCGGCGGGGTCCTGCGGGCCGAGGCGGCCCGGCCCTCCGGCTGGTACGACCTGGTGCACTCCCACTACTGGCTCTCCGGGCAGGTGGGCTGGCTGGCCAAGGACCGCTGGGGCGTGCCGCTGGTGCACACCGCCCACACCCTGGCCAAGGTCAAGAACCAGCTGCTGGCCGACGGGGACAAGCCCGAGCCGATCGCCCGCGTCATCGGCGAGGAGCAGGTGGTGGCCGCGGCCGACGGCCTGGTCGCCAACACCCCGTCCGAGGCGGCCGACCTCATCGACCTCTACGCCGCCCACCCGGGCAAGGTGTGCGTGGTGCCGCCGGGCGTGGATCTGGACCGGTTCGTGCCCCGCCCGCACCGCAAACTCGCCGCCCGGGAGCGCTTCGGCCTGCCCGCCGACGCCCGGATCGTCGCCTTCGCCGGGCGCATCCAGCCGCTCAAGGCCCCCGACGTGCTGCTGCGCGCGGCCGCCGAGCTGCGCGCGAGCGACCCGAAGCTGCTCGTCGTCATCTGCGGCGGCCCCAGCGGCTCCGGCCTGGACCGGCCCACCGCGCTCATGGAGCTCGCGGCCGACCTGGGCATCGCCGACATCGTCAGATTCCTGCCGCCGCAGTCGCGCGACGCCCTGGCCGAGCTGTTCCGGGCGGTCGACGTCGTCGCCGTGCCCAGCTTCAACGAGTCGTTCGGCCTTGTCGCTATCGAGGCGCAGGCGTGCGGGACGCCCGTGGTCGCGGCGGCCGTCGGCGGCCTCGTCACGGCGGTCCGCGACGGCGTCTCCGGCGTGCTCGTCGACACGCACAAGCCGGCCGACTGGGCCGCGGTGCTCGGACCGCTGCTGGCCGAGCCGGCCCGGCGGGCGGCGCTGTCGCTCGGCGCGGTCCAGCACGCGCGCGAGTTCTCGTGGGCGCACACGGCGAGCGGCCTGCTCGCCGCCTACCGGGACGCCCTGGAGTTCAACCGGACGGTGGTGGCGGCATGACCTCCCCGAGCGATGTGTCGGCGCTTATCGAGCGGGTCGCCGCCGAGCGGGAGATCCCGTGGGAGAAGACCGGCGACAATGCGTACGTCGTGACGCTGCCCGGCACCCACAAGCAGAAGACGAACTGCAACCTGATCGTCGGCGAGCACGCCGTGCGCATCGAGGCGTTCGTGATGCGCCACCCGGACGAGAACCGGGAGGCGCTGTGGGAGTGGCTCCTGCAGCGCAACGCCCGCATGTACGGGGTGGCGTTCAGCATCGACCAGGCCGGCGACGTGTACCTCATGGGCAAGCTCCCGCTGCACGCCGTCACCGAGGCCGAGCTCGACCGGCTCCTCGGTGCGGTGCTGACCTACGCCGACGAGAGCTTCGACCCGATGCTGGAGATCGGCTTCGGCTCGGCCATCCGCCGCGAGTGGGAGTGGCGGGTCAAGCGCGGCGAGCCCCTCGACAACCTCCGCGCCTTCACGGACTTCGTGAATCGACCGGCCTAGCTACCCTCTGCAGGTGTGACCGAGGAGAGGCCAATCCTGGCGTGGAGGCCGGTGAGCGCCGTCGCCGGCCTGACGGGGCTCCTGCTGCTGCTCACCATCGACCGATACGACTACCACCGCGACGAGCTGTACTTCCGCATGGTCGGCGCGCACCCCAAGTGGGGCTATGTCGACCAGCCGCCGTTCACCCCGCTCATGGTCCGGGGGTGCATCGAGCTCTTCGGTGACACCGTCTGGGCGATCCGCATCCCGGGCCTGTTCTTCCTGGCCGGGGCCGCGTTCCTGCTGGCGCTCATCGCCCGCGAGCTCGGCGGCCGGGCCGTCGCGCAGACCCTGGCGGCGGCCGGGACGCTCACGACCTTCCCGCTCGTGGCCGGCCACATCACCATCACCGCCGCGCCCGACCTGGTCATGTGGCTGCTTGTCATCCTGTGCCTGCTGCGCGCGCTGCTGCGCGACAGGCCCCGGTACTTCCTCCTGGCCGGCCTCGTCGCCGGTATCGCGCTGTACAACAAGCACCTCGTGATCCTGCTGCTGCTGACGTTCGCGGCCGGCCTGCTGATCGCCGGCCCGCGCCGGGTGCTGGCGTCGAAGTGGCTCTGGGCCGGGGCGGCGATCGCCGTGGTCGTCGGGCTGCCGAACCTGCTGTACCAGATCGCCAACGACTTCCCGCAGGTCCACATGGCGAACGCGCTGGCCGAGAACAAGGGCGACGACGCCCGGATCACGCTGCTGCCGCTGCAGCTGCTGTGGCTCGGCCCCTTCTTCGTCCCGATCTGGGGTGCCGGGATCGTGGCCCTGCTGCGGCGGCCCGAGTGGCGGGCGGTGCGGGCGTTCGCTGTCGCGTACCCCCTCATGCTCCTGCTCCTGTTCGTCATCGCCGGCCAGCCGTACTACAGCTTCGGGCTCCTGGCCGCGCTGTTCGCCATCGGCGCGGTCCCGGCCGAGCGCTGGCTCGCGGGCGGCGGCTCGCGGCGGTGGCTGCTGGGTGCGGCGGTCATCGTCAACTGCGGTGTGGCGATCGTCTCGTCGCTGCCGGTGCTGCCGATCGACGTCGTCGGCCGGACCCCGGTCCCGGCCATGAACCAGGGCATCGCCGACGAGATTGGCTGGCCCCGCTACGTGGCCCAGGTGAAGGCGGTCTACGACGCGCTGCCGCCCGGCGACCAGGCGCACACGGTGCTGCTCACCGGCAACTACGGCGAGGCCGGCGCGCTCGACCGCTACGGCGCGCCCCTCGGCCTGCCCGCTGTCTACAGTGGACAGAACGAGCTCTGGTACCTCGGCCCGCCGCCGGAGTCCGCGACAGTCGTGGTCCTGGTCTCCCAGAGCGACCCGGCCCGGCGCGGGGCGTTCGGCTCCTGCGTGGAGAAGGCGCGGCTCGACAATGGTTACGGCGTGGACAACGAGGAGCAAACAGCCCGGGTGTACGTCTGCCGGGACCGGACCGGCACCTGGACCGAGCTGTGGCCACGCTTTCAACATTTTGATTGATTTCAATTGTTTCACGTGTGTGAGCGAGGCGACAGTCCATTCATATTGGCGTAAGAAACGACTGCCGCGTAACGTCGTTGACGGATCCGGCGATTCCTGGAGTTGGGGAGCGGCGGGGGTGTTCCGGGCCGCAAGGCCCACTCGCGATGACGTGTCCGGGCGGGGCGTGTCATCGCAGACCGGCGGCACACAGCGGGTGCCGTGGACTGGGGGTGCACGCACCCGCTGCCGCCGGTTACGAGCCTTCGGCAAACTTAAGGCCCGCGTAAAGACGCCGGGGCCGCGCAGCCCGTAATTTCCTCGCATGCGTAGGCGCCTGCTGATCGCCGCCCTCGTGCTGAGCACACTTGCCGGCTGTGGGACCCAGGCCGCAAACAGCGCCCCGGCGAGCACCCCGGAAAGCCCCTCCGCGGCGGCCGCGGCTGAAAGTTTCGCCGGCTCCGACGGCAGCGCCGTCCCCGACGGCCACGCCGGCCTGGCGGCCCAGGGGACCACCCCGTCGGCGAAGGCGGCCAGCACCGCTGCGGCCGCGAACTCCGGCAAAGCGCCCACCCAGACCTTCGCGATCACGAACAGCACGTTCACGTTCACGAGGGCGGGGCGGACGCTGCGGACTGTCGTCTGGTACCCGAAGACCGCCGGCCGCTACCCGTTGGTGCTGTGGAGTCACGGCCTGCACGGCTCACCCGAGGGCTACTCGTCGGTCATCCAGAAGATCGCCACCGCCGGCTTCGTCGTCGCCGCCCCGGCCTACCCGTTCACCAACGACAAGGCGAACCCGTTCAACCAGAACGACATGGCCAACCAGCCCGCCGACGCCTCCGCCGTCATCACCGAGGTGCTCAAGCTCGACGCCCAGTCCGGCTCCCCGCTCAACGGCCGGATCGACACCGCCCACGTCGGCGCGGCCGGGCACTCCGCCGGCGGGTACACCACCGCCGGGCTGCTCTCCGGCAGCACCCGCGACGCCCGCCTCAAGGGCGCCGTCATCGTGTCCGGGGGCTCGATGGGCGGCAAGTTCTCCGGCGCCGCCACCCCGGTCCTGTTCATCCACGGCGACGCCGACGGCACTGTCCCGTACAGCAGCGGCAAATCGCTCTTCGACGGCACCTCCTGGCCGAAGGGCCTCCTGACGCTGCTCGGCGGCGACCACAGCGCCGGTCTGTGGAGCACCGACGCGGGCGGGGCGGCGGTGAGCAAGTCGATGATCGACCTGTTCCGCTACAGCCTCTACGGCGACGCGGCGGCGAAGTCCCGGCTGCGTGGCGACGGTACCGTCGACGGCGCCGCGAAGTACGACGGCACGCTATAGGAACAGCTCGGCCAGCCCCGTCATCTCCAGCTGCGCATGGGCGAGTGGGCGCGGGTTGCGCACCCGCAGCGCACAGCCGGCCCCGGCGGCGAGCTTCCAGCAGCCGACCAGGGCCCCGAGGCCGGCCGAGTCCAGCAGCGTCACCGCGTCCAGATCGAGAATCAGGGCGTCCGGGCGGAAAGCGGGCAGGACCGCCCGGACCGCCGCCGTCATCTGCTCCCGGGTGGCCAGATCCAGGATGCCGGCGAGCCGGATGACGACGGTCTCCGGCGAGGCGGGCTCGAGCGTCGCCGACAAACCGTCCACGACGGCGGCGCTACCCGGCGACCGGCACCGCAAACTCTTCGGCCGCCGCGAGCTGTGCGGCCACCCGGCGCTCGCGGGCCGGCTGGATCAGCAGGTGCCCGGCCGCGGCGATCAGGCCGAGGGCGCCGCAGACGATCCAGTGCCAGGCGCCGAGGTACTGCAGGCTCACCCCGCCGGCCGCGGGCGCGATGAAGCCCGCCGCCGGGAACGTCAGATAGAAGACGCTCTGGTACCGCCCGCGCAGTGCCTCCGGGGACAGCTCCGCGATGACCGCGGCGTTGGGCGGGGCGGCGATCATCGAGCCGGCGGTCCACACGGTCGCGGCGGCGAGGTAGCCCAGGATGCCGTCGGCGAGCGAGACGGCGGCGAAGCCCAGGCCCAGCAGGACGTTGGCCACGGCGAGCGCGGTGCCCTTGCGCCAGCGGCCGATGAGCCGCGGCACGAACAGCTGGCCGACGACGATGAGCAGCGCGGCGTACGCGACCACCGAGCCGTACGCCGACGGCCGCAGCCCGTCCGCGGTGATGGCCAGCGGCAGGATCGTCGACGTCTGCGTGCTCAGCACGGCCAGCAGCAGCGACAGCCCGACGAAGAGCATGTAGGCGCGGTCGGTGAGGGCCGTGTGCAGGCCGCCGGCCGACGTGGCCGTCGCGCGGTGGGCCGGCCGGGTCTCGCGGACCTTGCCCAGGATCAGCAGGGCGGTCAGCAGCGTGCCGGCCGCGTCGACCGCGAACAGCAGCGTGAAGCTCACCTCGGCCAGCGCGCCGGCCAGCACGGAGGCGACCGCCATGCCCAGGTTGAACGCCCAGAACTGCAGGTTGAACGCGCGGCTGCGGTCGTCGGCCGGGGTGACGTCGACGATCGCGGCGACGAAGGCCGGGCCGGGCATGGCGTGCATCATGCCGAGCAGCGCGGCCAGCACCGCGATCGCCGGGATGGGCCGGGCCACGATCAGCCCGGCCAGGACCGCGACGGCGCCGAAGTGGGCGAGCAGGAGTGTCGGCCGGCGGCCCCAGCGGTCGGCCAGGACGCCGCCGAGCAGGACGCCCGCGATGCCGCCGATGCCGTAGAGGCCCACCACGAGGCCGGCGACCGGGATCGCGAGGTGGCGGGCGGAGGTGAGGTACAGCGAAAGGACCAGCGCGACGAAGCCGCCGACGCGGTTGATGAGCATGCCGGTCCAGAGGTACCAGTAGAGCCGGGGGAGGCCGCCGATCGTGGTGCGGTACCAGGTGCGCACGTACTGTCGTCCTTTAGTTAACCGTCTTTACAGTTTGATCCTATCCACTTCTCGCTGGGTCAGCACGGCGACCCGGCGCTCGCGGGCCGAGGCGGTGGCCAGGCTCCAGGCCGCGGCCACCAGCCCGACGCCGAGGCAGCCGAGCCACAGCGCGGTGTTGCTCAGACGGTCGCGGACCAGGCCGCCGAGCGTCGGCGCCAGGAACGAGGCGCTCTGCCAGCTCAGGCTGAACAAGCCCTGGTAGCGGCCGCGCATGGATACCGGCGACAGGCCGGCCAGCAGCGCCGCGGTGGATGGCGCGTTGAGCATCTCGCCGGCCGTCCAGACGACGATCGTGGCGGCGTACAGCAGCGGCGTGTGCGCGAACGCGGTGAGCCCGAAGCCCAGGCCGACCACCACGACCGAGACCGGCATCACATAGGCCGGGCGGCGCCGGGTGAGCACCCTGGTGACGAGCATCTGCCCGGCCACGATGAGCACCCCGTTGAGGGCGATCACCACCCCGAACGTCTCGCTCGACAGGCCGTCGTCGACCATGGCGAGGGGCAGCATCGACTGGTGCTGGAGCATCACGAGGGCGATGAGCAGGTTGCAGGCCACGAACCCGAGGAACACCCGGTCCTTGAGCACGGCCGCGACGCCGCCGGCCTCGGTCTTCTCGACGAGTGGGGGCCTCGTCTCCCGGATGCGCCACAGCACCAGCAGGCCCGCAGCCGCGGTGGTGGCCGCGTCGGCCGCGAAGAGCGTGAAGTAGCCGGCCTTCGCCGCGAAGCCCGCGGCCGCCGCCGACACCGCGAAGCCGAGGTTGATGGCCCAGTAGTAGGTGCCGAACGCCCGCATCCGGTCCGCGGCCGGCACGATGTCGGCGATCATCGCCCCCAGCGCCGGGCGGGCCGCCTCCGTGGCCGCGCCGAGCAGCAGCGCGGTGCCCATGATCTGCGCCGGGCCGCGGGCCAGCCCCAGCGCGAGCAGGACCGCGCAGGACGAGAACAGCGACAGCAGCGCGGTCGGGCGGCGGCCCCAGCGGTCGGCCAGGTGCCCGCCCGCGGTGACGCCGATCGCGCCGCCGACGCCGTAGAGGCCGATCACCAGGCCGGCCGCGCCCGCACTGAAGCCGCGCTGGGTGGTCAGGTAGATCGTGAGGAAGATGACGACGAACCCGCCGGCCCGGTTGACGAGCGTCGCCGTCCACAGCACCCAGAACTGACTCGGTAAGCGCTGCTTCCCCGTAATGACTGCCACGGTCTGGCATCCTTACATCGGATGCCCCGTGATGTCGAAGGCATTCGGTGCGGGAGGATGGCGTCATGAGCGAAGTCGGGACACTGGTGCTCTTGCGGCACGGTGAGAGCGAGTGGAACGCCAAGAACCTGTTCACCGGCTGGGTCGACGTGGACCTCAGCGCCCAGGGAGAAGCCGAGGCCCGCCGGGGCGGCGAGCTGATCCGTGATTCCGGTCTGCGGCCGGATGTGGTGCACACGTCAGTGCTGCGCCGTGCCATCCGCACCAGCGAGATCGCCCTGCACACCGCCGACCGGCACTGGATCCCCGTCCAGCGCTCGTGGCGGCTCAACGAGCGGCACTACGGCGCACTGCAGGGCAAGGACAAGAAGCAGACCCTCCAGGAGTTCGGCGAGGAGCAGTTCATGCTCTGGCGCCGCTCCTACGACACGCCCCCGCCGCCGATCGCCGACGACGACGAGTGGTCGCAGGCGAGCGACGCCCGCTACGCGGCCCTGCCGCCGGAGCTGCGGCCGAAGACCGAGTGCCTCAAGGACGTCGTGGCCCGGATGCTGCCGTACTGGTACGACCAGATCGTGCCCCAGCTGCTCAACGGCAAGACGGTCCTCGTCGCGGCGCACGGCAACTCGCTGCGGGCGCTCGTGAAGCACCTCGACGGCATCTCCGACGAGGCGATCGCCAAGCTCAACATTCCGACAGGCATCCCGCTGCGCTACGACCTCGACGCGGCGCTGCGCCCGGTCACGGCCGGCGGCACCTACCTGGACCCGGAGGCGGCCAAGGAGGCGGCCGCCGCGGTGGCGAACCAGGGCCGGTAACGGTTTTCGGAGGCCGGCCCGCCCGGGCCGGCCTCCTTTGCCGTCTACTGCGCCGCGTCGCGGCTGCCGAGCGCCTCGCCCGTGACGAGGAAGACGACCTGGTGGCCGGCGTTGACGGCGTGGTCGGCGTAGCGCTCGTAGAAGCGGCCGAGCAGCGCGCTGTCCACGGCGGCCTCGGTGCCCTCGGACCAGTCGGCCGCGAACATGATGCCGAACAGGTCGGTGTGCAGCTTGTCCATCGCGTCGTCGTCCCGGTCGAGCTGGCCCGCGGCGACCACGTCGAGCTTCGAGATGGCGGTGGAGATCTTCCCGGCGATCCGGTCGGCGGTGGCGCCCATCTGCTCGAACGTCGCCACCAGCGGCTCCGGGATCGCGCGGGCGGGGTGCCGGCGCAGTGTGGTCTTGGCCACGTGCACGGCCAGGGCACCCATCCGCTCGATGTCGGCGGCCAGGTGCAGGGCGGTCAGCAGCAGCCGCAGGTCGGAGGCGACGGGCGCCTGGCGGGCACAGAGGTCGTACACCTTGTCCTCGACCAGCCGGTAGAGCGCCTTCACCTCAGGGTCGCGGGCGATGACCTCTTCGGCCTCCGTCTGGTCGGCGTTGAGCAGGGCGCTCGTGGCCCGGCTCATCGCGGCGCGCACCGCGTCGGCCATCCAGACGAGCAGCTTGTTGACCTGTAGAAGATCGGCACGGTATTCGTCGCGCATGGTGCTCCCATCGTTTGTGGCACCCACCGTATGGCCCGAACCCGTGGCCCCCGGTAAACACTGGCCGCCACCAGGGTGAACACTGGACCACATGAGCCCGATTCGTGCCTCAGTGCACGCTGGATGCGATAACGGGTCTCCTACGATCGAAGCGTGGATTGGAAGTTCCGGCAGCCGAAAGCCGAGGGACCGGCGATGACCGACATCCTCGACGCGCTGCAGGTCGGGGTCCTCGTCCTCGACGAGGCCGACAAACCCGTGCTCGTCAACGCGGCGGCCCGCGACATGGGCCTGGTCCGGCAGCGGCAGGCCGGTGCCGCGGCCCCGGCCGAGGAGGCGCACACGATCGTGCGCACCCTCGCCGGTCAGGTGCGCCGCACCGGCATCACCCGCGTCGTCGAGCTCGACCTGCCCCGCCTGACCCACGGCGAGCCGCTGGGCGTCAACGTCCGCGCGGTCGCGCTGGACGGCGGCCGGGTCGCGATCGAGGCGGCCGACGTCACCGAGGCCCATCGGGTCGCCCGCGTGCGCCGCGACTTCGTCGCCAACGTCAGCCACGAGCTCAAGACCCCGGTCGGGGCGCTGCAGCTGCTCGCCGAGGCGCTGCTGGACGCGACCGACAAGGACCCGGCGGCGGCCATCCGGTTCGCCGAGCGGATCAAGCACGAGTCGTCCCGGCTCGGCCGGCTGGTCTCGGAGCTGCTGGAGCTCTCCCGGCTGCAGGGCGCGGAGCCGCTGCCCGAGCCGGAGCCGGTCGACGTCGACAAGATCACCGTCGAGGTGCTCGACCGGGCCAAGACCCCGGCCTCGGCCAAGGAGATCGAGCTGCGCTTCCAGGGCGTGCGCGGGCTCACCGTCTACGGCAACGAGAACCAGCTCGTCACCGCCGTGGTCAACCTGGTCGAGAACGCGATCGCGTATTCGCCCGAGCGCACCTCGGTCACCGTGACGGTCAGCGAGGACAACGGCTACGTCGACATCGCCGTGGCCGACCAGGGTATCGGCATCGAGCCGCGGGACATCGACCGGATCTTCGAGCGGTTCTACCGCGCCGATCGGGCGCGCTCCCGGGCCACCGGCGGCACCGGGCTCGGGCTCGCGATCGTCAAGCACATCTCCACGAACCACGGCGGTCGCGTGACGGTGACGAGCGCCGTGGGAGTTGGCTCGACGTTCACGTTGCGGCTGCCATCGCGTCCGACGGAGGCCGCATTGGCGCTACCGCCGTCAGTTGAGATCGGAGGGGCCCCATGATCGTTACGCAACAGCAACCTTCCACCCGCGGTTCGCAGCGCAGTGCGGCTCCCCGGCAGCTACGAAAGGACAGCACGTTGGCGCGCGTACTCGTGGTCGAGGACGAAGAGTCCATCTCGGACCCGTTGTCGTACATGCTCCGTCGCGAGGGCTTCGAGGTGTCGATCGCCGCGACCGGCACCGAGGCGATGACCGAGTTCGACCGCACCGGCGCGGACATCGTCCTGCTCGACCTGATGCTGCCCGAGATGTCGGGCACCGAGGTGTGCCGGCAGATGCGGCAGAAGTCGAACGTGCCGATCATCATGATCACGGCGCGGGACAGCGAGATCGACAAGGTGGTCGGCCTGGAGATCGGGGCCGACGACTACGTCACCAAGCCCTACTCGCCCCGTGAGCTCGTCGCCCGCATCCGCGCGGTGCTGCGCCGCCAGGTCGACACGGTCGGCGAGCTGGCCCCGCCGACGCTCTCGGCCGGCCCGGTCCGCATGGATGTCGACAGGCACGTGGTGACGGTCGGCGGGGATGCGGTACAGCTGCCGCTCAAGGAGTTCGAGCTTCTCGAACTGCTCCTGCGCAACGCCGGCCGGGTGCTCACCCGCGGCCAGCTGATCGACCGCGTCTGGGGCGCCGACTACGTGGGCGACACCAAGACGCTCGACGTGCACGTCAAGCGGCTGCGCTCGAAGATAGAGCCGGAGCCCTCGGCGCCGCGCTACATCGTCACGGTGCGCGGCCTCGGTTACAAGTTCGAGCCCTGATGAGCGCTACCCGGCCGGGTGCCTAACCGGCATTGGCCACCGATTCGCGGTTGCGCCTGCGCTCCTCCATCTCACGGCGCAGGACGTAACCGCGGATCGCCCGGCCGATCAGCTCGGTCGACTCATACGTGATGATCACGTCGTAGGTGGCGTTCTCGTGATCCCGGCGCACGAACAGGACTGTCCCGCGCAGGGTGAGCGTCTCCGTCTCCAGCGCGACCTTGACGTCGACCCGGTCGTCGCGCTCGAAGCGGTCCTGGGTCATCCGGCACCGCGCGCCGCCCTCGGACAGGTCGATGATCCGGCCCTGGTAGGTCGTGCCGTCGTGGACCACCTCGACCCACTCGCCACCCCCGCCGCGCACGTAGTTGCGCCGGGTCTGCAGCCGGACCGAGCCGATCGCCTCCAGTGACCAGCGGGGCGGCTGCTCCCGGCTGAGCTCCACGAGGCGCACGTCGACGGCCTGCCGCCGGTCGCCCGCCACCCACGCCAGCTCCATCGATGCGCCGAGCTTCGGCAGGTCGACGGACTGGACGCCGAACGGTGCGGCCACGGTCAGGCGCTTGCCGCTCGTGTCCTCGACGCGGGACTGATAGGCCTCACCGTCCATCAGCACCACGTCGACCAGAGCGTTGATCGCGGGCAGGGTCGTCACGCCGGGACCTTCGGCTCACCCGGGCGAGACTTGAGGACTACGGTCCCGGGACACACCCGGCTGCCGTAGCGTTCTGGCCGGTGCGCAGCTTCAACACCGGCCCGGCCGGCACGTTCATGATGATCGTCGGCCTGCTGCTGGCGGTCAGTTCCGTGTATACGGCCTTCACGCAGTCGCGGTGGCCGGCGCTGCTGCCGAGCATCCTGATCGGCCTGGCGCTGACCGCCGTGGGCTACTCCCTGGTCGCCCGGGCCCGCCGCGCCCGGTCCCGCTCGCGCTCAGACGGGTCGGATGGGGATGAGTTTCAGGGCCCGGGCACTTGACGTGGCCGGGTGCTCGGCGATCATGCCCTGCGCGGCCCGGGCGGCGCACAGCTCGGCCAGCCGCGCGTAGGCGGCCTTGCCGATCAGCGCGGTCAGCTCGGGCTCGTACTCCTGGTAGAGCCGCTTGGCCCCGACGTGCGCCTCCGGCGAGGACGTGCACCACCAGTGCAGATCGTGGCCACCCTCGCCCCAGCCGCGCCTGTCGAACTCGCCGAGCGTCGAGACGAGCACCTTCGTGTCGTCGGGGCGCTTGCGCCAGTCCTGATCGCGGCGGACCGGCAACTGCCAGCAGACGTCCGGCTTGTACTCCAGCGGGTGCACCCCGTCGCGCAGGGCCTGCCCGTGCAGGGCGCAGCCGCCCCCGCCCACGAAGTCCGGATCGTTCTGGAAGACGCAGCCGCCGCCGGGCCGGGTCGCCGTGCGCAGCGCCTTGTTCTTGCCGTCGATGGTGTCGGTCTCGGTGAACCGCTTGAAACCCCGCCGGAAGTACTGCCAGTGCTCGGGCGTCAGCCGCTTGGCCGCCGCGCGCACCCGCTCCTGATCGTCGTCATCGGTGAAGAAGGCGCCGTGCGAGCAGCAGCCCTCCTCCGCCCGGCCCTCGATGATGCCGTGACAGCCGTTGCCGTACACACACGTCCAGTTGGACAGCAGCCACGTCAGGTCGGCCCGGATGAGATGGTCGGCGTCGGCCGGGTCGGCGAACTCGAGCCACTCGCGCGGGAAGTCGAGGCTGACCTCAAGATCCCTGGGATCGGGCTCTTCGAGGTCGTCGACCTCGACCGCGACGTGGATGTCCATTCGACGAAGCGTACGCCGTGCTCCGCATGCCCTCGAAACCCCACGCGGATACCGTTTGACCATGCGACTCGGCGTGCTCGACGTTGGCTCCAACACGGTGCACCTTCTGGTTGTCGACGCCCATCACGGCGCGCACCCCTGGCCCGCCCACTCACAGAAGGCGGAGCTGCACCTCGCCGAGCGCATCGGCAAGGACGGCGACCTCACCAGGGCCGGCGCCGACAGCCTCGTCGCGGCCGTGAAGCAGGCCCGCGACGCCGCCGCCCGCCTGGAGGCCGACGATCTGCTGGCCTTCGCGACCTCGGCCGTGCGCGACGCGAAGAACTCGGCCCGGGTCCTGCGCCGGGTCCGCGAGGAGACCGGCGTGGACCTCCAGGTCCTCTCCGGCGAGGCCGAGGCCATCATGACGTTCCTGGCCGTGCGCCGCTGGCTGGGCTGGTCGGCCGGGCGGCTGCTGGTGATGGACATCGGCGGCGGTTCGCTGGAGCTCGCGGCCGGCATCGACGAGGAGCCCGACGTGGCCCTCTCGGTGCCGCTGGGCGCCGGCCGCCTGACCCGGGAGCGCCTGCACGGCGACCCGCCGTCGGCCGCGTCGGTCGACTCGCTGTGCGCGTATGCGGAGGCTGAGGTACAGAAGGCGGCCAAGCGCCTGCTCGAGGGCGGCTGGGACCGCCCGGTCGCGACCTCGAAGACGTTCCGCACCCTGGCCCGCCTGGCCGGGGCCGCGCCGTCCGGCGCCGGCCTGCGCGTGCCCCGCCGCCTCACCCGCACCGGCCTGCACCAGGTGCTCTCCTTCATCCGCCGGATGCCGTCGGCCGCCCTGGCCGAGATCGACGGCGTCAGCCCGGGCCGCGCCCACCAGATCCTGGCCGGCGCCGTGGTGGCCGAGGTCACGATGCGCACGCTGGGCATCGACGAGGTCGAGATCTGCCCCTGGGCGCTGCGCGAAGGGGTGATTCTGCGCCGCCTCGAAGTGCTCGAGTCGTCGTGATCGACTTGATCGACAGGAGGCGCTGGTTGATCCGGGCTAGCCTGAAGTGGTGAGTCGCCAAGTTCCGGTCCTGCTGTCCACATCATCGGTCTTCCCCGAGCCGACCGCGGCCGGCTTCGAGATGGCCGCCCAGCTCGGCTACGACGGCGTCGAGGTCATGGTCTGGTCCGATGCGGTCAGCCAGGACGCCGGCGCGCTGGC
This sequence comes from Dactylosporangium vinaceum, assembly GCF_019904175.1. GTDB lineage: Bacteria > Actinomycetota > Actinomycetes > Mycobacteriales > Micromonosporaceae > Dactylosporangium > Dactylosporangium vinaceum. The sequence continues at coordinate 793,122 of NZ_CP061913.1, forward strand.
CGGGCTCGTCAAGCACTACGGGGTGCCGGTGCGCTCCGTCCACGCGCCGTGCCTGATGGTCACGCAGCGGGTGTGGAGCCCCGACCCGTGGGTCCGGCTGCGCATGGCCGCCGAGCTGGCCCGCACGCTGGAAGCCGACGTCGTCGTGGTGCACCCGCCGTTCGCGTGGCAGCGGGACTACGCCCGGACGTTCTCCTCCGGCCTGCTGCGCCTGGGTCGCGAGTTTCCGGGCATCCGCTTCGCGGTGGAGAACATGTTCCCGCTGCGCGGCGTGGGGCGGGAGTTCGTGCCCTACGCGCCGGGCTGGGACCCGACCCTTACCGGCTTCGACGCCTACACGCTCGACCTCTCGCACTGCGCCGCGTCGCGCACCGACGTGATCGCGCTGGCCGACACGATGGCCGGCAACCTGGCCCACGTCCACCTGGGCGACGGCTCGGGCAAGGCCCGCGACGAGCACCTGGTGCCCGGCCGCGGCACGATGCCCTGCGCGCAGCTGCTGGCCTCACTCGACGTGCGCGGCTTCACCGGCGCGGTGGCGGTCGAGGTCGGCACCCGCAAGGCCGGGAGCCGCTCGGAGCGCGAGGCCGACCTGGCCGAGTCGCTGCGATTCGCCCGCCAGCACCTGGCCGTTCCCGTGGCATGAAAAACGGCCCCGGGCCGGGGCCGTTTTTGCAACGTCAGCGGTCAGATCTTGCGTACGGCCTCCGCCTGGGGGCCCTTGGGACCCTGCTTGATCTCAAATTCGACGCGCTGGTTCTCGTCGAGGCTGCGATAACCATCTGACTCGATGGCAGAGAAGTGGACGAAGACGTCGCTTCCGCCGTCGACGCTGATGAAGCCGAAGCCTTTCTCAGCGTTGAACCACTTCACGGTTCCCTGGGCCATGGTGCTGTTTCTCCTTCGTAGGGCGTTGTGATCCGGTGATGAACCCGGTGTCGGGGGCCGATCCGCGGGAGGGATCGGCACCGCATCGCCCAACCCCGCGTGTCCTGATGATCAGACGCGCGGTAAAGCGAACCACATGTCGCAAGATATGCCGAAGTGAGCAGCGCCGGAGGCGTTTTACGGGACTTATGCGGTGACGACCGCTCGATCGGCTTCACCGACCGCCGGCGCGCCGGTCTCCGCGGCGCGCTTGCGGGCGCGGTGGGCGGCGACGTGCGAGCGGGTCGCGCAGCGCTCCGAGCAGAACCGCCGGCAGCAGTTGGAGGACGTGTCCAGGTAGACGTTGCCGCAGCGCTCGTCGGCACAGACGCCGAAGCGGGTGCTGCCGTGCTCGCACAGCCACACCGCCAGGCCCCACGCGGCGCCGGCCAGCAGCTCCGAGCTCACCGACGAGCCCCGGCCGGTCACGTGCATGTGCCAGTCGTGGGTGTCGTGACCGGAGATGCGCGGCTGCATCGGGTATGCCTCCAGGAGCGCGTTGAGCTCCGCGACGGCCGCGACATCCCGGCCGGAAGACCCGTGCTCGAACACCTCCCGCAGCCGCTTGCGGGCGCGCCGGAGTGCGACCAGATCGCGCTCCGTCGCCTCGGCGGTCTGCCAGCTGTCCTCGCCGAATAGTGCGGCGAGATCTTGCATGCTTTCGAGCGGCGCGTTGACGATGTCGACGGCGGTCCGCGCATACGCGTCGAAGTCCACCCGACCAAGGTAGTCAAGAAATGCCACACTGGCGACCACGCGTCACCGGACGTCGTGGGATCTGTTTACGCTCGGCACATGCTCAGATCGGTCATCCTCGCCGCCGCCCGCTCAAACAGGGTCGAGCGGCTCGTTGAAACCGCCCCGGTCAGCCGCAGTATTGTGCGCCGATTTATTGCCGGGGAGCACGCGGACGATGCGCTACAGCGCACCCGCGAGCTGGCCGCCGACGGCCTCGCCGTCACGATCGACTATCTCGGAGAGGACACCGCCAATCCCCAGCAGGCCGAGGCGACCCGGGACGAGTACCTCAAGATCCTCGACGCGCTGCACGCCGCCGAGCTGACCCCGGCGGCCGAGGTGAGCCTCAAGCTCTCCGCGCTCGGCCAGCTCTTCGACGAGAAGGTCGCCTACGAGCACGCCCGGGCGATCTGCGCCAAGGCCAGCGAGGCCGGCACCACGGTGACGCTCGACGCCGAGGACCACACCACGACCGACTCGACGCTGGAGGTGCTGGCCCGGCTGCGCGCCGAGTTCCCGACCACCGGCGCGGTGGTGCAGGCGTACCTGCGCCGCACCGAGGCCGACTGCCGGGAGCTCGCGGTCGCCGGGTCGCGGGTGCGGCTGTGCAAGGGCGCCTACAAGGAGCCGGAGTCGGTGGCCTACCAGACCCGGCTCGACGTGGACAAGTCCTACGTGCGCTGCCTCAACGTGCTGATGGCGGGGGCCGGCTACCCGATGGCGGCCACCCACGACCCGCGGCTGATCGGCATCGGCGAGGACCGCGCGAAGTGGTACGAGCGCACGCCCGACGAGTTCGAGTTCCAGATGCTCTACGGCGTGCGGCCCGAGGAGCAGCTGCGCCTCGCCCGGCTGGGTTACACCGTGCGGGTCTACCTTCCGTACGGGACGCAGTGGTACGCGTACATGATGCGCCGCCTGGCCGAGCGCCCGGCCAACGTCGCGTTCCTGGCCAGGGCTCTGCGTTCGCGGGCATGACAACTGTCTGACGAAACCTGAGGAAACGGGCTCTTCGTCACATCACGTCGCTTCTCGTCCGTTAGGGCGACGCGCCCGGTTGACGGGTTCACGTACGGTCCGGCAGTGATGATTGAGGATGGAGGGCCGCGGGCGGACGTCGCCACCCGGCCGTCCATCCCACATCAGCGCGCAGGGTCCCGCCACCGTTACGTTGCGCAGCCCCAGGCCCCGCGCCGCGGCACCGTCTTCCGGACCGCACTGCTCGCCGCGCTGGCCGTCCTGCTCATCGCCCCGGCGAGCGCGATCGCGTTCGTCACGGTGCGCCACGAGCGGGCCACCGTCATGGCCGGGCAGGGCCTCGCCGGGGCCGCCGGGCACGACGCGGCCGGTCGGCCCAACGCCAGGAACGGCGGGGTGCAGTCGGGCCCACCCGACGCGACCCCGGGCGCCCGGCCGGCATCGCTCGACGGCCTGGTCCGGCAGGCGCTGCAGGACCAGGCGGCGGCGCTGCTCGCCGGCGACCGGGACGGCTTCCTGCGCCAGGTCGACCCCGGTGCGGCCGGGCTGCGCGACGACCTCGCACGCCGGTTCGGGTCGCTGCAGCAGCTGCACGTCAAGGTCTGGCAGCCCACTGTCGAAGGCAAGGCCAAGGCCGACGCCGGGGGTACCGCGAGCGCCACCGTCATGATCAAGTACTGCTTCGTGGTGCCGTCGTGCGACCCCATGAGCCTGGAGGCGCCGACGAGGTGGAAGGTCGCCGGCGCGGCCGTCACGCTGCTGGAGTTCGGCACGTCGAAGGATCTCGGGCCGCGGCCGTGGGAGGTCAGCGACCTGCGCACGGCCGTCGGCGACCGGGTGGTGATGTCGACGACCGCGAAGTACGCCTCCCGCCTGCCGTCGATGCTCGCCGCGGCGGAGAAGGCGGCCGCGCTCACCGACACCTTCGCCCGGTGGGGGGCGCCGCCCGCGCGGTACGTCGTCTACCTGGCCGGGCCGGACGAGTGGTCGTCCTGGTACGGCATCCGCCAGGAGGCGTGGGTGGCCGGCTTCGCGCTCCCGCTGACCGCGAGCGCGACCGAGATCGTGCTCAACGCCGCGCGGGTCGACACCAAGCAGACCCTCGACGTGCTGCGCCACGAGTTCACGCACGTGGTGACCCTGGCCGGGGTCGAGAAGGCCTACGACCACACGTGGTGGCTCGTCGAGGGCATCGCGGAGTACGTGCGGGTGAAGGGCGGCGGCAAGCCGTTCGACGGGCTCGGGGACGTGCGGACCTACGTGCGCAGCGGGCACTGGAAGGGCGAGATCGCGCTCGACGACCCCGACGCGGGCGCGACGACCGCCGACGTGAGCGGCCGCTACGGGGTCGCCTATCTGTCGCTGCAGCACCTTGCCGACCGCTTCGGCGAGGACCGGCTCCTCGACTTCTTCGACTACGCCGCCCGGCAGGGCCTGCCTCTCGACGCGGCGGCGCAGAAGGCGTTCAGCATGGGCTGGACCGACGTCGAGTCCGATTGCGCCCGCTATGTCCGGGGCCGCATCTAGGCTCCACCGCACCCCGGCAAAAGCGGAATTCACGTATCTACACTTGCGAGGTGTCTCGCGTACCCCCGCGAATGACCGCGGTCGCTGTCCTGATCGTCGTCTCGCTCACCGGCGCCTCCTGCACCGGCGGTGACTCCGGCATCGGCCTGGGCAGCGCCGGGCGATCCGACGTCGTCGAGGTCGTCGACGCCCCGGCCACCATCACCGCCCGCGCCGCCGCCACCCTCACCGCGGCCGCCGACGGCACGCTGATCTCGCTGAGCGTCAAGCCGGGCGACACCGTCGCCGCCGGCCAGGTGCTCGCGGTCGTCGACTCGCCGTCGGCGCAGCAGCGGCTCAAGGAGGCGGGCGAGGCCCTCAACGCGCTCAAGGGCGCCGGGGGCGGCACGGTGGGGGTCAAGAACCTCTCGGCCCAGCAGAAACAGACCGACGACGCCGCGGCCAAGGCGTTCGCCGACGCCCGCAACGCCGCCGCGCAGATCGCCGACGTCGCCGTGCGCACGACGCTCGTCACCCAGATCGACCTGGCCGAGCGCACCTACCAGGAGGCCGCCGCCTCGGCCCGGGCCGTGATCCAGAGCGTGCAGCGCGGCCTGGCCAGCGTCTCCCAGGCCATGACCGCCCTGACCCAGGCCCAGAAGGCGCAGGCCCAGTCCGCCTTCGACCTCGCGCAGTCCACTGTCGACCAGCTCACGCTGCGGGCCCCCGTGGCCGGCGTGATCCAGCTCGGCGGCACCTCGGCCGCCAGCGCCCCGTCGATCACGGACCTGATCGGGGCGGCCACCGGCGGGCAGGCCCCGGCCGCGGCGGCCGGCGCGGGCGGCACCGGCAGCGGCCCCGGGGTGGACCCGGCCGTGCCGATGGGCGGGCGGGTCAGTGCCGGGACCGCCATCCTCACCGTCGTCGACGTGTCGGAGCTGGGCCTGATGGCCGAGGTCGACGAGACCGACGTGCTGCTCGTCCAGCCCGGCATCACCGCGCACGTCGAGCTCGACGCGGCCCCCGGCGCGGTCTACGACGCCACGGTGAGCTCGGCCGACGTGCTGCCGACCACCTCGGCCCGGGGCGGCGTGGCCTACCGCGCGCGGCTCACGCTCGGCGCCGGCAAGTACGACGACGGCCGCCCGGCCCCGGCCCCTCGCCCGGGCATGAACGCCGTCGCCCACCTGCAGGTCCGCTCGATCCAGGGCGCGGTGACGGTGCCGGCCGCGGCGGTGTTCAACGTCGGCGGCAAGGACGTCGTGTGGCTGGTCCGGGGCGGCAAGGCGATCCAGCAGCCGGTAAGCGTCGGCGTCTCCGGCCAGGACCGCATCCAGGTGCTCAACGGCGTCTCCGACGGCGACCAGCTCGTGGTGCGGGGCACCGACAAGGTCAAGCAGGGCATGGAACTGCCGCAATGACGGCGGCCCTGATCGCCGAGAACGTCACCCGCGAATACGCCCTGGACGGCGTCACCGTCCCGGCCCTCAAGGGCGTCACCTTCAGCATCGACGCCGGCGACTACGTGGCGATCATCGGCCCGTCCGGCTCGGGCAAGTCGACGCTCATGCACCTGCTCGGCGGCCTGGACCGGCCCACGTCGGGGCGGCTGCTGCTCGGCGGCCGGGACGTCGGCGGCCTCGACCCGCGCGAGCTGGCCCGGCTGCGCAACGAGACCATCGGCTTCGTCTTCCAGTCGTTCCATCTGCTGGCCCGCACGAGCGCCGTCGACAACGTCGCGCTTCCCCTGGTGTACCGCGGCATGAAAGCCTCCGAGCGGCGCCGGCGAGCCGTCGCGATGCTCGAGCGGGTCGGTCTCGGCCACCGCCTGGACCACCGCCCGAACCAGCTCTCCGGCGGCGAGCAGCAGCGCGTGGCGATCGCCCGCGCCCTCGTCACCGACCCGCAGGTGCTGCTGGCCGACGAGCCGACCGGCAACCTCGACACGAAGAACGGCCAGGCCGTGCTCGCGCTGCTGGAGGCGCTCAACTCCGAGCAGGGGGTGGCCCTGGTGATCGTCACCCACGACCGCGAGGTGGCCGCGCGGGCGGACCGGCAGATCATCATGCGCGACGGCGAGATCGTGGACGCCCTATGAGGGTCGCTGAGGCCTGGCGGGTTGCCATCGATGCCCTGCGGGCCAACCGGCTGCGCAGCATCCTGACCATGCTCGGGGTGATCATCGGGGTCGCCGCTGTCGTCGTGCTCGTGGCCATCGGGACCGGGACCAAGAACGAGATCGAACAGCAGGTCGAGGGCCTCGGCTCCAACCTGCTCATCGTCGTGCCGGGCGAGGTCAACCTCGGCTCCGCGCCCTCGGTGTCGCGGATGGACCTCTCCGACGTCGACGCCGTGTCGAAGATCGTCGGCGACCGCAGCCGGGTGGCGGTGACCGTCGCCTCCGGCGAGACCGTGGCCGCCGGCAACGCGGAGACGTTCGCGAGCATCAACGGGGTCATCGAGACCACGCCCAACGTCTTCGTGCGGCACCTGGCGCGGGGGACGTACCTGACCCGCTCCGACGTCGACACCAACCGGCGGGTCGCGGTGCTCGGCTGGAGCGTGGCCCACAAGCTCTTCGGCGACCGGGACGCGGTCGGCCAGCAGTTGACGATCGCGGGCGTGCGCTTCCGGGTCGTCGGCGTTTTCGAGCAGCTCGGGCAGAGTCTCGGGATCGACCGCGACAACGAGGTGCACGTGCCGATCACCACCGCGCAACGGCTCCTCGCGACAAACCGGGTCGACGGGATCGCGGTCAACGCACCGAACCGCGAGGAGATCCGCGACCTGTCCACCCGCATCATCGCCGAGCTGACCCGGCGGCACCCGGGGACGCAGTTCAGTGCCGTGACCCAGGAGCAGATCCTCGGGGTGCTCGGCGACATCCTGGGGGTGCTGACCGGCGTGCTGGCCGCCATCGCCGGGATCTCGCTGCTGGTCGGCGGGGTCGGCGTCTCCAACATCATGCTCGTGTCGGTGCGGGAGCGCACCAAGGAGATCGGGCTGCGCAAGGCGGTCGGGGCCCGGCCGCGCGACATCGGGGTGCAGTTCCTGCTCGAGGCGGTGCTGCTGACCACGATCGGCGGCGCGATCGGGATCGCCCTCGGCATCGGCGCCGCTCTCGTCGTGGCCGCGCTGTCGCCGGTGCCGGCCGCGATCACGTGGTGGTCGCTGGCGCTGGCCTTCGGGGTGTCGGCCGGGGTCGGCATCGTCTTCGGCGTGGTCCCGGCCCAGCGTGCGGGCCGCCTCGATCCGGTGGTGGCGCTGCGGACCGAGTGATCAAGTTGCCGGAAAAGATTCCGACGAACCTGGGGTGCAAGTCACAGGCGTACCGTTACCGTACTGGTAACACGCTGATTGAGTAACGCTCGATCCGGGGCTGCCGGGCCGAGCGCTTGGGCGAGCACGCTGGTCGGAGGTCGCGATGTCGAGCACGCCACACACCACCGAAGGCCGGTTGGGCGAGGTCAGGTTTCTGACCGTCGCCGAGGTGGCCACCTTGATGCGGGTGTCGAAGATGACCGTCTACCGCCTCGTCCACGCCGGTGATCTCACCGCCGTCCGTGTGGGTCGGTCGTTCCGGGTGCCCGAGCACGCGGTCGACGCCTACCTACGCGAGGCGTTCCGCGAGACCGCCTAGTTGCTCTTGGAGCCCCGTTTTTTCATCCAGCGGCGATGCGGCTACCCTTGAACGGCTAACCATGTCTTAGGCGGGCCAGCGATGGCACGCGTTCCGCTGTATCGAGGAGATGCTCGTATGGGCTCTGTGGTCAAGAAGCGCCGCAAGCGTATGGCCAAGAAGAAGCACCGTAAGCTGCTGCGCAAGACCCGCGTCCAGCGTCGTCGTCTCGGCAAGTAGCCTTCTGTCCCATCACCCGGGGGCCCGTCGTGTGCCCGCCCGGGTGATGGGTCTGCGCTCAGCATTGGGCTCGTCGATCGGAGCCGCGTGACCGCGTCACCCAGCGTCGTGCTCGTGACCGGGGTGAGCCGGTATCTCGGCGCGCATCTGGCCGCCCGGCTGGCCGCCGACCCGCGCATCGAGCGCGTTGTCGGCGTCGACAACGTGGCGCCCACGGGGGACCTCGCCGAGGTGTTGTCCGCCGCCGGTCCGAAGATCGACGTCCAGCAGGTCGACCTGCGCACCCCCGGGGTGCTGCGGGTGATGGTCGACGCCCGGGTCGAGGCGGTGGCCCACCTGGCCGTGGCCACCGCGACCGACCAGCACGGCGGCCGCGGCGTGATGAAGGAGCTCAACGTCATCGGCTCGATGCAGCTGCTCGGGGCCTGCCAGCAGGCGCCGCGGCTGCGCAAGCTGATCGTGCGCTCGTCGACGGCCGCCTACGGGGCCTCGTTCCGCGACCCGGCCATCTTCACCGAGGACACCGAGCCGCGCGAGATACCCCGGGGCGGGTTCGCCAAGGACGTGCTCGACATCGAGGGGTACGTCCGCGGCTTCCGTCGGCGCCGCCCGGACGTGGCGGCCACGGTGCTGCGCTTCGCGCCGTTCATCGGCTCCGCGGTGGAGACGCGCCTGACGCGGTACTTCGAGCGCCCGGTCGTGCCCACGGTCCTCGGCCGCGACCCGCGCCTGCAGTTCCTGCACGTCGACGACGCGTTCGAGGTCCTCCGGCGCTCGGTGACCGAGGACCACCCCGGGACCTACAACGTGGCCGGCGGCGGCACCATGACCCTGTCGCAGGCCGTGCGCCGGGCCGGGCGGGCCACCATGCCGATCATCGAGCCGGGCCTCAACGTGCTGGCCGGGCTCGGCCGCGCCGGCGTCTCCCTGGACCAGCTCGACCTGTTCGTCCACGGCCGGGTCGTCGACACCTCGAAGCTGATCCGCGAGTTCGGCTTCACCCCGCGCACCACCGCGGAGGCGTTCGCCGAATACGTGACGAGCCGCCGCGACAGCGAGCTGGTCCGCGCGGATACGATTCGGTCGGTCGAGCAGGCGCTGCTCGACGGCTTCCGCAGAACCCGAGCGGCGCGGGCCGCGTTGGAGCGTGGCGAATGACTGACCCGCATCTCCCGGACGAGTGGGACGATCGGGTCGCCGGGGCGCTGGCCTTCCTCCGTGAGCGCCTGACCGGCGACTACGAGATCGACGGGTTCGGCTTCGACCGCCACCTCACCGACGGCGTCTTCCTCCCGCTGCTGCGCCCCCTCTACAACCAGTGGTTCCGCACCGAGGTCACCGGCACCGAGCACCTCCCCAAGGAGGGCGCCGCGCTCGTCGTCGCCAACCACTCCGGCACGGTGGCCCTTGACGCCCTGATGCTCTCGGTGGCGGTCCACGACGAGACCGCGGCCGAGCGCCACCTCCGCCTGCTCGGCGCCGACCTGGTCTTCCGCATGCCGTTCTTCTCCGAGGTGGCCCGCAAGTCCGGCGCGACGCTGGCCTGCAACCCCGACGCCGAGCGTCTCCTGGCCGACGGCGAGCTCGTCGGCGTCTTCCCGGAGGGTTTCAAGGGCATCGGCAAACCCTTCGCCGAGCGCTACAAGCTGCAGCGCTTCGGCCGCGGCGGCTTCGTCTCCGCCGCCCTGCGCACCGGCACCCCGATCGTCCCGGTCTCGATCGTCGGCGCCGAGGAGATCTACCCGATGCTGGCCAACCTGAAGCCCCTGGCCCGGGTGCTGGGCGCCCCGTACTTCCCGGTGACGCCCACGTTCCCGTGGCTGGGCCCACTGGGCCTGGTCCCGCTGCCGAGCAAGTGGCTCATCGAGTTCGGCGAGCCCATCCCGACCGAGGACTACATCGACTCGGCCGACGACCCCATGGTCGTGTTCAACATCGCCGACCAGGTCCGCGAGACCATCCAGCAGACGCTGTACAAGCTCCTGGACCGCCGCCCCGACGCCTTCGCCTAAGCGGGCGGCGGTGGGGCGTCGATGCCGGCTCGGGCGGCGGACCGGCGGCGGCGCTTGCGCATGGCGCTGTACGTGGCCAGGCCGCCGATGAGCACGCCGGTCGCCATGGCGGCGGGGATGGCGACCTTCGCGGCCTTGCGGGCGCTGCGGAAGTCGCGGATCTCCCAGCCGCACTTGCGGGCCTCACGGCGCAGGGCCGAGTCGGGGTTCACCGCGACCGCGTAGCCGACAGTGGAGAGCATCGGGGTGTCGTTGATGGAGTCGCTGTACGCCGCGCACCGCTGCAGATCCAGACCCTCGGCCACGGCCAGGGCGGTGATCGCCTGGGCCTTCTCCGGGCCGTGCATGAGGTCGCCGACCAGGCGGCCGGTGTAGACGCCGTCCTCGATCTCGGCCACGGTGCCGATCGCGCCGGTCAGGCCCAGCCGGGCGGCCATGATGCGGCCGAGCTCCACGGGGGCGGCGGTGACGAGCCAGACCCGCTGGCCGGCGTCCAGGTGCAGCTGGGCCAGGGCCAGGGTGCCCGACCAGATGCGGTCGGCCATGAGCTCGTCGAAGATCTCCTCGCAGAGGCGCTCCATCTCCTCGACCTTCCAGCCGGCGATGAACGCCAGCGCGGTGGACTTGGCCTTGGAGACGGTGCCGGCGTTCTCGGCGGCGAGGAGGCGGAAGCGGGCCTGCTGGTAGGCGAAGCGGGCCAGGTCGCGGCTGGTGAAGTAGTTGCGCTTGGCCAGGCCGCGGGCGAAGTAGTAGATCGACGCGCCCTGCATCATCGTGTTGTCGACGTCGAAGAACGCGGCCGCGCCCGGGTCGGCCGGGATCTCCAGTGCGGCCTCGACCTCGGCCGCCGCCCAGCCGGCGGCGGAGACGACGATGCGACCCGCGGGCCTGCGCCTCCGCAGCGCTGAAGGTCGGATGGGCACGTCGATCTCCTTTCACCTGATGTCACGGGTATACAGCTGATAATGACAGGACCAGACAGCAACAGGGCCCGGTGACATTCACCGGGCCCTGTCATGTCGCGAACGTGTCGCCGGGTTGAATCAGTGCAGCAGCCAGTCGAGCAGGCCGCCGTTCTTCTCCGACTTGCCCGGGTCCGGGGTCGGGTCCGACACCGAGTTGGCGTTCTCGTCCGGCTGGGCCGGAGCCGACTCGGCGGGGGAGTTGCCGACCGTTGCACCGGGCTGGCCGACGGACGGGGCGCGCCCCGTCGTCCCGGTCCCGTTCGGCGCGTTGACCGCCGGGGTGCCCGTCGGCTGCTGGCCCGAGGTCCCGGTGCCACCCGACTTGTTGACCGTCCGGCAGGCGCTGCTCACCGGCACCGGGCCGAGCGAGTCGGGCACTGTGACAGCTGTCGGGCCGCACTTGACGAGCGGCCGCAGCGCCTTGGAGCGCCTGTCGATCTCGTCGAGCAGGGTGGCCGACTGGGTCGCCCGGGTCCGGGCCTCGCCGCTCGTACCGCTCTTGAGCCGCTCGGCCGCGCCGCGCTGGTTGGTCACGAAGCCGTCGATCGCGTCCAGGGCCGCGGTGTCCTTGCGGGTCACCGCGGTGGCCGTCAGCAGACGCACGCCTTCGAGCGTCTCGCCGTCCATGTCGTCGAGCACCGAGGAGAGCCCCGTCGGGTCCTTGACCGCTTGCGCCTCGTCGAGGCGGGTGCGGGCGAACTCGAGGTACAGCTGGCCCTTGCTGATGTCCGAGCCGGCCAGCGCGAGCTGGGCCTTCTCGGTCGAACGCTTGACCGAGTACAACGCGTCGCCGGGCATGGCGTCTCCGCTCGCGGCCGACATGCCGGAGAGGGCCAGGGTGCCGGCGGCGAGGCCGACGACGATGGCTCCCCGGGTGCGCGTCCGGCGGCTGACTGCCGGGCGGCTCCCCGCAGGCCGGCGCAGTGAGCGCAGGCCCGCACGGCGGGTCGGTTCGGGCTCGGGCGCCGTGGCGGTCGCTCCGATGCCCTCGCGTTCGATCGTGGCCATGAGCATGGCCCGCAGACCGTCGCGGAACTCCTGTTGTGCCTCCACCCGGACCGGCAGCTCGCCGAGCCGCTGTCCGACCGACACCAGGTCGGTCAGGGAGTCGTCGAGCGTGGTCCTCGTGTGGTGGCGTCGGGCCCCTTTGGCCTCGTCGAGGAGCTGAGCGAGTCGCTCAGCCCGTCGACGATGGAAGACGGAGCCAATCACCTGAGGCACCCCCCTTCGCTGATCGCGTCACTCAGGCGCGGCAGGGTAGCGGGATGGTGGGCCACCGCGTCCGCCGTGCGCCATGCCGACGGTCGCATCTGGACCAACGGTGCAGGGCGGAGGCTGGTTACGGCGCCCCGGGGGGCACTGTAACCGGAGGTGACTGCGATCACGGCTGGAATCCGTCGGGGAGCAGCCGGGCGAGCGCGCGTACCGCACGGTACTGCAACGCTTTGATGGCTCCCTCGTTCTTGTTCATGGTCTGCGCGGTCTCGGCAACGGAGAAGCCGTGCAGGAACCGCAGCACGATGCACTCCTGCTGCTCGGGGTTGAGCTGCTTGACCGCCTTGAGCAGGTCCACGTTGGTGATGTGGTCGATGACGGCCGCCTCGGGGCTGCCCTCGGGCCCCCGGTCGGGCCGGTCCGCGTCGAGCACGTCGCCGGTGGTGACCTCCAGCCGGTACCGGCCCGACTTGAAGTGGTCGGCGACGAGGTTGCGGGCGATGGTGACAAGCCAGGCACCGAGGTCGCGGCCCTGCCACGTGAAGCTGCCGATGCGCTTGAGCGCCCGCAGGAACGTGTCGGCGGTCAGGTCCTCGGCGAGCTGGCGGTTGCCGACCCGGAAGTACACGAACCGGAAGACCGTGTCGAAGTAGCGGTCGTAGAGGAGACCGAATGCCGCACCGTCACCGGCCTGGGCCCGCTCGATGAGCGCCCAGACCTCCGAGGCCGGGTCGCCGCGGTCGGGCCGCGTCGGCTGGGGCGGGACGGGCTCGCGCGGACCGGTCTCGGTGAGCGTGTCGGTGCCGCCGAGCACGTCGTGCGGGATGGGCACGGTCTCCTCGCCTAAGACCCCGGCGCCGGCGCCGCCGTTGGCGGGCTTGCCGTTGATCCCGGCGTTGGGGCGGGCGTTCGGGGCCGGGCCCGAACGCGTCGGCGCCTCGTTGGTGTGGGGGCGACCGCGCGTGCGCGGGACGCTGCCTCCTTCACCACGGATCACCGTGCTGAACATGTCGCGCATGGAGTCGCGCAGCATCGACAGCCCACCGGCGAGTGCGTGCTCGGCTTCGAACACGTGCAGGTAACCGCTCATGCTTCACAAGCCGGTACGGATGGCTTATTAGGCGCGATCACGGGCACTTCGGCCTCCTCGGGGTGAGGGGTGTCAACTCGCAACAAATGGGGTGAGTCGACTTCGGTGATAATAGGTCCGGCGTCACCCGCGTGTGGGCGGCTCTTTGCGGCAGGCCACATTCACCCACGAATAGGTGTGCGACCGGCGCACATGCTGTCCGTCACTTTCCGGCGACACGCCGTGCGACACGCCGCTAAACCGGTGAAACGGGACGTAAATGCGCCCGGTTGGTGCGGGCATCTCACGACTAGGGCACACGTTCGGGTGATCCTTTACTCATGCGGCGTGTCGGGCCTCTCACGGGCCATCGCATCGAGACCCGCTCATCGCCGCACGCACCATGCCACGGCGCTGGGTGATCGGTAACGGGTGATCTCTCCGTCGGCCTGGAGCCACCCGCGGGACAGCGGCTGTGGGAGACTCTGCGACCGTGCAGGACGCTTCCATTTCCCTCGCCGGCAACTTCGCCGACACCGTGCGCCGGGCCGCCGCGGCCGGCGGCGCCCGCCCGGCCCTGCGCTCGCACGATGCCGAGCTGTCCTGGGCCGAACTGGACCGCCAGGTGGACGCGGTGGCGGCCGGCCTGTCCCGCCTGGATCTGACGGACGGCGCGCGGGTGGCGATCGCGCTGCCCAACGTGCCGGAGTTCGCCGCCGTCTTCTTCGGGGTGCTGCGGGCCGGCCTGGTCGCCGTGCCGGTCAACCCCGCGTACACGGCCCGCGAGCTCACGCACGTGCTGTCCGACTCCGGCACGGCCGTGCTCATCGCCACCGGCCCGGTGCTGGAGGCGCTGGGGGACTCGGCGCCGCCGGTGCGGTACCAGCTCGGGAAGAACCTCGACCAATTACTCACCGGCCCGGATGGCGTTGCTCAGTCACCCTCTGTGGGGGGAGGCGAGGATCTCGCCGTGCTCCTTTACACGTCCGGGACGGCCGGCGCGCCGAAGGGCGCGATGCTCCCGCACCGGGCGCTGCTGGCCAACCACGGGCAGCTGGCCCGGATCGAGCCGGCGCCGGTCACCGGCGACGACGTGCTCCTGCTCGCCGTGCCGCTGTTCCACGCCTACGGTCTCAACTCCGGTCTCGGGGCCGTGGCCTACCACGGGGCCTGCGGGGTGCTCGTCGAGCGCTTCGACCCGGCCGACTCTCTCGACGTGATCGAGCGGCACGGCGTGACAGGGGTGGTCGGGGTGCCGCCGATGTTCATCGCCTGGTCGCTGATGGGCGAGCGGCTCGCCGCGGCGTGGGCCGGGGTGCGCCTCGCGGTGTGCGGGGCGGCGCCGCTCGACCCCGCGGCCGAGCGGCGCTTCGCCGGCGCGACCGGGCGCCCGGTGCACCAGGGATACGGCCTCACCGAGGCGGCGCCGGTCCTCACCAGCACCCTCGCCAGCCCCTCGGTCAAGCCCGGCGCCATCGGCCGGCCCATCCCGGGAGTGGAGGTGCGGCTGGTCGACACCGGGGGCGAGGACGTCCTCGACGACGAGGACGACGGCACCAGCGACCCCGGCGAGATCGTCGCCCGCGGCGCCAACCTCTTCCTGGGGTACTGGCCCGACGCGTCCGGCGGCCCCGGCCCGGACGGCTGGTGGGCGACCGGCGACGTGGCCTACGCCGACGAGGACGGTGACCTGTTCATCGTCGACCGCCTCGGTGAGCTGATCCTGGTCAGCGGCTTCAACGTGTACCCCCACGAGGTCGAGTCCGTCCTGGCCGCCCACGAGTCGGTGGTCGAGGCCGCGGTGCTGGGGGTGCCGCACCCGTACACCGGCCAGACCGTCAAGGCGCTCGTCGTGCGCGTCCCCGGCTCCCGGGTCAGCGCCGAGGAGCTGATCGCGCACTGCGAGCGCAACCTGGCCCGCTTCAAGTGCCCGACCGCTGTCGAGTTCGTGGCGGAGCTGCCGCACTCGGCGACCGGCAAGGTCAGGAAGGGATCGCTGCGATGACGACGCGCCTGACGCTGTACACCCGCCCGGGCTGCCATCTGTGCGAGGACGCCAAGGCGGTCCTGGCCCGGGTCGCGGCCGACACCGGCGAGGGGTTCACGGAGGTGAGCATCGAGGGCGACGAGGACCTGGAGGAGGAGTACGGCCTGCGAATCCCGGTGCTGCTGCTGGACGGCCGCGAGCACGGTTACTGGCGGGTAGAAGAGGAGCGACTCCGGCGCGACTTGCGGCTATCCTCTCCCGGGTGAAGCACCTGGTCTGGGACTGGAACGGAACCCTCCTCGACGACCTCAAGCTGGTCGTCGACGCCACGAACGTCTGCCTGGCCACCGTCGGCGGCCCGGTCATCACCGCTGACGAGCACCGGCGCGACTTCCGCCGGCCGATTCTGGACTACTACGCGCACGTCCTGGAGCGCCCGGTCGACGAGGTGGAGTTCAAGCTCCTGGACGACGCGTTCCACGACGCGTACCGGGAGCGGATGGCCGAGGTGCGGCTCGTCCCGGACGCCCTCGAGGCCATGGCCAAGTGGCCCGGCACCCAGTCGCTGCTGTCCATGTTCTTCCACGACGAGCTGCTGATCGAGGTCGAGCGGCACGGCCTCAACGCGCGGCTGACCCGCGTCGACGGCCTGCCCGGCACGGTCGGCGGCCACCGCAAGGCCACCTACCTGCAGCGGCACCTGGAGGCTCTCGACATCGACCCGGCCGGCGTGGTGCTGATCGGCGACTCGGTCGACGACGGCGACGCCGCCCGCTCGACCGGCGCCACCGCGGTGCTCTACGCGGGCGGCTTCACCGACGCCGCACTGCTGAAGGCGACGGGCCTCCCGGTCGCCTACTCCCTCGTGGAGGCCGTGGAGATCGCCTCAGCCCTGTAGGTAGGCCAGCACCGCCAGCACCCGCCGGTGCTGCTCGTCGTCCGGCGGCAGGTCGAGCTTCGTGAAGATGTTCTTGACGTGCTTCTCGACCGCGCCGTCGGTGACGACGAGCTTGCGGGCGATCGCGGTGTTGGAGCGGCCCTCGGCCATCAGGCCCAGGACCTCCCGCTCGCGCGGGGTGAGGCTGCGCAGCGGGTCGTCGCGCCGGCGGCGGACCAGCAGCTGGCCGACGACCTCGGGGTCGAGGACCGTCGCGCCGGAGGCGACCCGCTGCATGGCCTCCAGGAAGTCGGCGACCTCGGAGACGCGGTCCTTCAGCAGGTACCCCACCGCGCCCGCCCGGTCCGCCAGCAGATCGTCGGCGTAGGAGACCTCGACGTACTGCGACAGCACCAGGATCGGCGTCTTCGGGACCCGGGACCGGGCCTCAACCGCCGCCCGCAGCCCCTCGTCGGTGTGCGACGGCGGCATCCGCACGTCAACGATCGCCACGTCGGGCCGGTGCTCGACGACCGCCTCGACCAGGCTCGGGCCGTCACCGACGGCGGCGAGGACCTCGTGGCCGCTCTCGGTGAGCAGGCGCACCAGGCCCTCGCGGAGCAGTACCGAATCATCCGCAACCACAACCCGCACGCGCCGATCCTAGGGCGCCGGGGGGCCGCTCAGGGAATCGGCAGGATCGCCACCAGCTTCGTGCCGGCGTCCGGGGGGCTCGTGACCGTCAGCTCGCCGCCGGCCGCCCGGACCCGGTCCGCCAGGCCGGTCAGCCCGTGGCCCTTGGCCAGGCTCGCGCCGCCCACGCCGTCGTCCTCGACGGTGACGAGCATCCCGTACACGGAGCGCTGCAGCGCCACCTTCACCTCGGACGCGTGCGAGTGCTTGGCCACGTTGGTGAGGGCCTCGGCGACCACGAAGTAGACGGTCGTCTCGACGTTCTCGGCCAGCCGGTCGATCTCCGGCAGCTCCAGGTCGACAGGCACGATCGAGCGGGCGGCCAGGGCGGTCAGCGCGGCCCGCAGGCCCCGGTCGACAAGGATCGGCGGGGCGATACCGCGCGACAGCGCGCGCAGCTCCTCGAGGGTCTCCCGGGTCTGCGCGAGGGCCTCGGCCACCGTCGCCCGGGCGGCGCCGGGGTCGTTGTCGAACTGCAGGTCGGCCCGGCCCAGGTCCATGGCCAGCCGGACCAGCCGCTGCTGGGGGCCGTCGTGGATGTCCCGCTCCAGCCGGCGCAGCGCTGTCGCCTCGGCCGACACCGCGGCGCTGGTCTGGGCCCGGGCCCGGTCGCGGCTGCGCTCGGCCTCGTAGACCCGCTCCCGCAGCTCGCTGACGCCGCTGAGCAGGGCCCGGGCGAACAGCGCCTCGAGCAGGGCCACGCCGCGCACGACCGGGAACAGGGTGAGCGCGAAGATCAGGCCGAGGCCGGTGTGGAACAGGATTCGCACCGTGGTGCCGCGGCCCAGGCCCAGCAGTTCGGGCAGGTCGTGCATGTCCGGCCCGCGCGGGATCGACCAGTCCCACAGGACCGTGGTCAGGCCGCCGAGGGCGCCGGCCCACCAGACCACCACGAACGCGAAGGCGAGGACGCTCGGGATCAGCCGGAACACGCCGTGCACCAGGTCGAGCCACGACTGGCCGTCGGTGAGCGGCACGAACGTGCGCTTCCAGAACCCGGCGCCGGGCTTCGCCTTCTTGTAGTACGGGTGGGGCAGGTCGATGCCCAGGACCGGGCCGACCCGGGCGCGCTCAAGGGTGGCGAAACCGCGGGCCTGGAAGATTGTCGCGAAGAGCACCGGGAAGCCGATGACCAGCACCATCAGGCCGACGCCCAGGGAGAAGCCGGTGACGCACAGCACGATGGTGATGATCGACAGGGGGAGGCCGAGCAGCACGTACTGCGTGTCGATCCCCAGCTGCCGGAAGATGCGGGAGGTGCGGCCCGGGCCGAGTGGGGTGATGGTCGTCGTCATGCCATTGACGCTAGGCATCGCAGCCCTCGCCTCCCATCCCGCGGCCCGGCCACTTGATGGTAGGGGCAGCCCTACGGAAAAAACGTGTAGTCTCGCTACATAAGGGCGTGTCGGGTGCGGCAAATGCCGGAATTATGGAGATACTGGTCACAGCGCCCGCCTGCTGCCGACCGCGTCGCAGAAAGGGGGCACCACGTGCCGCGGGGGCATTTCTCGCGTGCGCGATCCGCACGGGCGGGCGCTGACCTCTACGTGGTGGGCGCCGAGTCTTCAAGATCGCGATTTGTGCACCGCTTCACAAGCGCCTACTCTGTTGCAACGACGAACCCCGCTAGCACAGGCGGTAGTCGCCATTGCGAGCGGCCTCGTACAACGCCGCCGTCGTCGTCGTCTCGGAGACTCATGAGCCAGCAGCGCACCGGCCCCACCGACGGACCGGACTTTCCGGATCTGCCGGAGGCGACCGTCGCCAGGCTTCCGGAGTACCTTCGCGCCCTGCACCACCTCGCGGAGGAGGGGCACGAAACGGTCTCCTCGGAGGGCCTGGCCGCGGCCGCGGGGGTCAACTCCGCCAAGCTCCGCAAGGACCTGTCCCACCTGGGCCGCACCGGCACCCGGGGCGTCGGCTACGACGTCACGGTGCTGATCGACCAGATCGAGCACGTGCTCGGCCTCACCCACCGCCGGGCCGTCGCGCTCGTCGGTGTCGGTAATCTCGGTCACGCCCTGGCCGGCTACGCGGGCTTCGGCAACCGCGGCTTCCGCATCGCCGCCCTCTTCGACGCCGACCTCGGCCGGGTGGGCGAGCAGATCAACGGCCTCGTCGTGCACCACATCGAGGACCTGCCGGCGATCGTCGACTCCGAGTCGATCTCCATCGCCGTCATCGCGACCCCGGCCCACGCCGCCCAGCACGTCTGCGACCGCCTCGTGGCGGCCGGTGTGACGAGCATCCTCAACTTCGCGCCCTGCGTGCTCGGCGTCCCCGAGGGCGTCGACGTGCGCAAGGTCGACCTGGCCATCGAGCTGCAGATCCTGTCGTTCCACGAGCACCGCAAGTCGGCGCTCACCGCGCTGCCGGCGGTGCAGAAGAACGCCCACGGCGGAGCGGAGGTGGCGTCATGAACCTGCTCGTCGTGGGGCTCTCCCACCGCACCGCGAGCGTGCCGCTGCTCGAGCGCCTGGTCCTCGCGCCGGGCGAGGCGCCGGCCGTGCTGGCCGAGCTCGTCGGGATGCCGTACGTCGACGAGGCAGTGGTCCTGTCCAGCTGCAACCGCGTCGAGATCTACGCCTCCGTCACCGCCTTCCACGGCGGCCTGGCCGACATCGGCGGGCTCCTCGCCGCGCGGGCCGGCCTGCCCATGAGCGAGCTGGCCCCGCAGCTGTACGTCCACTACGAGGCCGACGCCGTCCGGCACGCCTTCCGCGTCGCCGCCGGCCTCGACTCGATGGTCGTCGGCGAGTCGCAGATCCTGGGCCAGCTCCGCGACGCCTACAACACCGCGGGCGAGCAGGGCACGGCCGGCCGGCTCATGCACGAGCTGCTGCAGCAGGCCCTGCGGGTCGGCAAGCGGGTCCACGCCGAGACCGAGATCGACCGGGCCGGGCAGAGCGTCGTCAGCGCCGCCCTCGCCTACGGCCAGGGTGCGACCGCGCCGGTCGAGGGCCACCCCGCCCTCGTCATCGGCGCCGGCTCCATGGGCGCGCTGGCCCTGGCCACCCTGCGCCGGGCCGGGGCGTCGCCGCTCTACGTGACCAACCGTGGCCACGCCCGCGCCGAGCGGCTCGCCGAGCTGCACGGGGCGCAGGCCGTACCGTTCGCCGAGCTGCCGTCGCTGCTGGAGCGGGTCGACGTCGTCGTCAGCGCCACCGCGTCGCCGGAGCACGTCCTCGACGCCCCCCTCATCGCGGGCGCCGGGCGTGATCTTCTCGTGCTGGACCTGGCCCTGCCGCGGGACGTGGCCCCGGCCGTGCGCGACCTGCCCGGCGTCACGCTCGTCGACATCGAGCTGCTGTCCGAGTCGCTGTCGGGCACCGCCGACACCGAGGAGCGGGCCGGCGAGGAGATCGTCGCGGCCGAGGTCGAGGCGTACCTGACCTGGCTGCGCGGCGCCGACGTCGCCCCGACCGTGGCCGCGCTGCGGGCCCGGGCCGACGAGGTCGTCGAGGCCGAGCTGCGCCGGCTGGCCCAGCGCTGCCCCGAGCTCGGCGACGCCGCCCGGGCCGAGGTCGCCCACAGCATCCACCGCATCGTCCAGCGGCTGCTGCACCAGCCGACCGTCCGGGTCCGGCAGCTGGCCGCGGCGCCCGGCGGCGAGGCCTACGCGCAGGCCCTGCGCGAGCTGTTCGACCTGCACATCCCGGCCGCCGAGATCGACCCCGCCCACGCCTCCGAGGTGCACCCGTGACGCTCAGGCTCGGCACGCGGGGCAGCACGCTGGCGATGGCGCAGTCGACGACCATCGCCGAGGCCGTTCGCGCCCGCACCGGCCGCGACGTCGACCTCGTCGAGATCGTCACGCCCGGCGACCGCTCCAGCGCGCCGATCCCACAGCTCGGCGTCGGTGTCTTCGTCTCCGCCCTGCGCGACGCGCTGCTGGCCAAGGAGATCGACTTCGCCGTCCACTCCTACAAGGACCTGCCCACCGCGGGCGCCGAGGGCCTGGTCATCGCCGCGATCCCGACCCGCGCCGACCCGCGCGACGCGCTCGTCGCCCGGGGCGGGCTCACGCTCAACGAGCTGCCCGACGACGCGAGGATCGGCACCGGGGCCCTGCGCCGGATCGCCCAGATCAACGCGCTCGGGCGGCGGCTGACCGCGGTACCGCTGCGGGGCAACATCGACACCCGCCTGCGCAAGCTCGCCGAGGGCGAGTTCGACGCGATCGTCCTGGCCAACGCCGGGCTGGTGCGCATCGACCGCGGCGGCGAGGCGACCGAGGTGCTCGACCCGCTGCTGATGCTGCCCGCACCCGCACAGGGCGCGCTGGCCGTCGAGTGCCGCGAAGACGATGCCGAGCTGCGCGAGATCCTCGCCGCGCTCGACGACGAATACACCCGCGCGGCGGTCACCGCCGAGCGGGCGCTGCTGGCCGAGCTCGAGGCGGGCTGCTCCGCACCGATCGCGGCACTGGCCGAGGTCGCCGAAGGCGATGAGGGGCCCGAGATTTATCTGCGCGGTGCCGTGTTCAGCCCGGACGGCGGCTTCGCCCTCCGGCTCTCGCGCACCGGAACGCTCGCCGACGCCGCGGAGGTGGGCCGAGCCCTGGCCCGCGACCTACGCGAAGAAGGCGCCGACAACGCACTGGGAGTGCAGCATGACCCGCACCCGTAAGGGCAGCACCGGCCGGATCGCCTTCGTCGGGGCCGGCCCCGGCGACCCCGGACTGCTGACGCGCCGCGCCCATGAGGCGCTGGTGACCGCCGACCACGTCGTCCACGACCGCAACGTCCCGGAGCCGCTGCTCGCCGCGATCCGCGCCGAGGCCGACCCGGAATGCCAGTTCAGCCCGGCGGAGGGTGCGCCCGGCGACGTGGCCAAGGTGCTGCTCTCCGCGGCCCGCTCCGGGCTGCGCGCCGTCCACCTCGTCGGCGGCGACCCCATGGCCCACGACACCGTGCTCAAGGAGGTGCAGGCCGTCGCCCGCACCGCGGTGCCGTTCGAGGTCGTGCCCGGCATCGGCCAGGCCGCCGGGGTCGCCACCTACGCCGGGGTGCCACTGCCCGGCGTCCGCGTGACCGCCGACGTCGACGACGTGCAGTCCGTCGACTTCGAGTCCATCGCCGCCGCCGTGGCCCGCGGCTCGTCCGCGCTCGCCGTCGACGCCGGTGATCTCGCCGCCGTCCGTGACGGGCTCCTCGCGGCCGGGGTCGACCCGGCCACGCCGGTCTCGATCACCGGCGACGGGACGGGCGAGACGCAGTACAGCTCCGCCTCGAGCGTCGACAGCATGGTCGCCGCCGCGCTCGGCTTCGCCGGCCGCGTGGTGCTGTGCCTCGGTGCCGGGGTCGCCCAGCGCGAGAAGCTCGGCTGGTGGGAAAACCGGCCGCTGTACGGCTGGAAGGTCCTCGTGCCCCGCACGAAGGAGCAGGCAGGCGCGATGAGCGAGCGGCTGCGGGCCTACGGGGCGATCCCGTGCGAGGTCCCGACCATCGCCGTCGAGCCGCCGCGCACCCCGGCCCAGATGGAGCGCGCGATCAAGGGCCTCGTCGACGGCCGCTACGCCTGGACGGTCTTCACCTCGGTCAACGCGGTCCGCGCGGTCTGGGAGAAGTTCGCCGAGCACGGCCTCGACGCCCGGCACTTCGGCGGCGTCAAGGTCGCCTGCATCGGCGAGGCCACCGCCGAGGCCGTCCGCGGCTTCGGCATCGTGCCCGAGCTGGTGCCGACCGGCGAGCAGTCCTCCGAGGGCCTGCTGGCCGAGTTCTCCCCGCACGACGAGGTGCTCGACCCGGTCGGCCGGGTGCTCCTGCCGCGGGCCGACATCGCGACCGAGACCCTCGCCGCCGGGCTCACCGAGCTCGGCTGGGAGGTCGACGACGTGACCGCGTACCGCACGGTGCGCGCCGCCCCGCCGCCGGCCGACATCCGCGACGCGATCAAGTCCGGCGGCTTCGACGCGGTGCTCTTCACGTCGTCGTCGACGGTGCGCAACCTGGTCGGCATCGCCGGCAAGCCGCACGCCCGCACGGTCGTCGCGGTCATCGGCCCGAAGACGGCCGACACCGCCGTCGAGTTCGGGCTGCGCGTCGACGTCCAGCCGGCCCACGCGTCGGTGCCCGACCTGGTCGAGGCCCTCGCGAGCTACGCCGTGGAGCTGCGCGAGAAGCTGGCCGCGATGCCGGCCAAGCAGCGCCGCGGCTCGAAGGTGCAGGGCCCGACCGCCCTGAGGTTCCGCTAGTCAACAAAGGGGTCCCACCGATGGGCTTTCCCGAGATCCGGCCGCGCCGGCTGCGTCGCACTCCCGCGATGCGCCGGCTCGTCGCCGAGACGCACGTGCAGCCGTCAAACCTGATCCTGCCGATGTTCGTGAAGGAGGGGCTGACCGAGCCGCGGCCGATCAGCTCCCTGCCCGGCGTGCTGCAGCACTCCCGCGAGTCCCTGCGCAAGGCGGCCGCCGAGGCGGTCGCCGAGGGCGTCGGCGGCATCATGCTCTTCGGCGTCCCGCAGACCCGTGACGAGCAGGGCTCCGGCGGCATCGACCCGGACGGCATCCTCAACGTCGCCATCCGCGATGTCATCGCCGAGGTCGGCGACGCCACCGTCGTCATGGGCGACCTGTGCCTCGACGAGTTCACCTCGCACGGCCACTGCGGCGTCCTGGCCCCCGACGGCTCCGTCGACAACGACGCGACCCTGCGGCAGTACGAGCTGATGGCCCTCGCGCAGGCCCAGGCCGGCGCCCACGTCCTCGGCCCGTCCGGCATGATGGACGGCCAGGTCGGCGTGGTCCGCTCCGCCCTGGACCGGGCCGGCTACACCGACGTGTCGCTGCTCGCCTACGCCGCGAAGTACGCGAGCGCCTTCTACGGCCCCTTCCGCGAGGCTGTCGAGTCGACGCTCACCGGCGACCGCAAGAGCTACCAGCAGGACCCGGCCAATCTCCGCGAGGCCCTGCGCGAGGTCGCCCTCGACATCGAGGAGGGCGCCGACATGGTCATGGTCAAGCCCGCCCTCCCGTACCTCGACGTCATCACCCGGGTCGCCGAGATGGTCGACGTCCCCGTGGCCGCCTACCAGGTCTCCGGCGAATACGCGATGGTCGAGGCGGCCGTCGCCAACGGCTGGCTGGACCGCGAGCGTGCCGTCCTGGAGACCCTCACCTCGATCCGCCGGGCCGGCGCCCAGCTGATCCTCACCTACTGGGCCGCGGACGCCGCCCGCCTCCTGCGCCGCCTCTGACGCACCGCCGTGAAGGCCGCGACCGGGTGCCGGTCGCGGCCTTCCTGCGTATCTCGAATCGGGCATATCGGGCGTGTTGTGGCGTTTCCCGGGCGGAGTCTCCGGCAAAATAGTTGTCGCAGCTCATAGGCCGGGTTACGGCACCCCCGTGTGAATCTCGGTCCCGGCCGACTGTCAGCAACACGACAGTTCCCCGATTGGGTGGGTTCGCCCGTCGTTGCGCCATCTGTGAGATGGCTCGTCACCGGAGGCGCCGGATACATCGGCGCGCACGTCGTCGCCGCGCTGCAAGAGGCGCGCGTCGAATGCATTGTCATCGATGATCTGTCGACCGGGCAGGCCGCGCGGGTGCCGTTCGGGGTGCCGCTGCTGCGGGCCGACGTGCGCGACGCGGCGGCGGTGCTCGACGTCGTGCGCCGGCACCGGCCCGACGGGGTCATCCACCTCGCCGCCCGCAAGGACGTCGCCGAGTCGACCGCCCACCCCCTGCGGTACTACCGGGACAACCTCGACGGGCTGCGGGCCGTCCTCGCCGCCGTCGCCGCCACCGAGGAGACCCGCTCGGTGCTCTTCTCCTCCAGCGCCGCCGTCTACGGCACCCCCCGCCGCTCACCGGTCCGCGAAGAGGACCCTGCCGAGCCCGAGAACGCCTACGGCCGGACCAAGCTCATCGGCGAGTGGATGCTGCGCGACGCCGCGGCCGGCGGCGGCTTCCGCTGGGGGGCACTGCGCTACTTCAACGTCGCCGGCGCCGCCGCACCCCACCTGCGCGACGAGGGCGGCACGAACCTGGTGCCCCGCCTGCTGCGCGCCGCCGCCCTCGGCATCCCGGCCACCGTCTACGGCACCGACTACCCGACCGCCGACGGCACCGCCGTGCGCGACTACGTCCACGTCGCCGACATCGCCGACGCGCACGTCCGCGCCGCGCTCGCCCTGCACGAGGGCGAACTGCACGACGAGGTCCTCAACGTCGGCCGCGGCGAAGGCGCCTCGGTGCTCCAGATGATCGCCGCCGTCGGCCGCGCCCTCGGCCGGCCCCTGCCCTACGACGAGGCCCCGCGCCGCCCCGGTGACCCGGCCGCGGTCGTCGCCAGCCCGGCCCGCATCCGCGCCCGCCTCGGCTGGCGCGCCGCCCACAACCTGCACTCGATCGTCACCAGCTCGACCGCCGAAGCCGTCACAGCCGCCTGAGACGAAACCCCCGCCGAAGGAGCTCAGCACCTTGAAGTCCTCCCGCACCAGGGCGAAGACCATGTCCGGGTCATCCAAGTCCCGGATCGTCGTCGCCGGCGCGTTGGCCCTCCTGGGCCTCGCCGGTGTCGCCCTCGCCCAGCCCGCCCTCGCCGCCGACGCCCCTAAGCAGCGCATCGACCTGCGGGCGCTCGTGCTCGACGACGCCAGCACCGGCGTCGACACCCTCCGCGCCCAGCTCGACCGCGAGGGCGTCCCCTACGACGTGCTCAACCTCGCCGACGGCGGCCGCCCCGCGATCACCGCCGCCTACCTCGCCGACTCCGTCAGCGGCGTGCGCCGGGCGAAGTACCAGGGCGTCATCGTGCCCAACGAGAACGCCGTGACCGGCGCCGAGGCCACCGCCCTGGCCGACTTCGAGCGCGAGTTCCAGATCCGCCAGATCGACGCCTACACGTTCGCCGGCGCGAACGTCGGGCTCACCAACGCCTGGAGCGGCGTCCTGGACGGGGCCGCGCTGCAGGTCACCGACGCCGGCAAGGCGGCCGGGTTCGGCTACCTCAAGGGCGCCCTGACCGTCGACGACCGCGACGCGAGCGTGTCGGAGTCCTTCGGCTACCTCGGCGCCGCCGCCGTCGCCGCGGGCGCCACCTTCACGCCCATGGTGACCGGCACCAAGCCCGGCGGCGGCACCTCCGGCTCCCTCATGGGCGTCTACGCCCACGACGGCCGCGAAGAACTCGTCGTGACCCTCGCGGCCAACCGGTACCAGACCCATGCCCTGGAGCTCGGCCACGGCCTGATCACGTGGCTCACCAAGGGTGTCCACCTCGGCTACACGCGCAACTACTTCAGTGTCCACGTCGACGACGTCTTCCTCCCCGACGACCGCTGGGACACCGTCCACAACTGCACCGTCGGCGACGACTGCAACCCGCAACGCGACCCGGCCACCCTCCCGTACAACCAGACGATCCGGATGACCAAGGACGACGTCGACGCGCTCATCGCGTGGCAGAACGCGCGCGGCGTCAAACTCGACGTCGTCTTCAACGGCGGCGGCAGCGTCGAGGCCGGCGCCGGCGACCCGCTGACCGCGGCGGTCGTGGCCGCCAAGGGCCAGTTCCGGTTCATCAACCACACCTACGAGCACCCGTACCTCGGCTGCGTCCAGGACTTCACCGTCACCCCCTGGAGGTGCGCGACCGACGCCGCCGGGCAGACCCGGTGGGTGTCGCAGGCCGACATCACCGCCCAGATCAAGCAGAACGTCGACTGGGCGAAGGGCAAGGGCCTCACTCTCGACGCGAGCGAGCTCGTCACCGGCGAGCACTCCGGCCTCAAGACGCTGCCGCAGATGCCGAACGACAACCCGAACCTCGCCCCCGCCCTCAACGCCAACGGCGTCAAGTACGTCGCCTCCGACGCCTCCCGCGAGCAGACCGCCCGGCCCGTCGGCAACGCCACCACCGTGCCGCGGTACCCGATGAACATCTACTACAACGTCGCCACCGTCGCCGAAGAGGTCGACGAGTACAACTGGCTCTACACCAGCACCGCCGACGGCGGCAGCGGCATCTGCGCGAACAACCCGCTCTCCACCTGCATCAGCCCCCTCGGCGCGAGCGGCTACGCGAACTACATCGTGCCGCTCGAGTCGCGCATCGCCTACGACCACGTCGTCTCGGCCAGCCCCGCCCCGCACTACGCCCACCAGTCGAACCTCGCCGAGGACCGCATCCTGTACCCCGTCCTCGACGCTGTCCTCGCCCGCTACCGCGCCACCTACACGACCGCGACACCCGTCGTGAACCCGAAGTTCGCCGAGTCCGCCCTCCAGAACCGGCGCCAGGCGGCGTGGACCGCGGCCGTGCAGAGCCGCCAGATCGAGGCGTACCTCCTCGACGGCAAGGTCACCGTCACCAACAAGGGCAACGCCCTGGACGTACCCATGACCATGCCCAGCAGCACGACGCTCATCAGCGCCTCCGTGCTCGGCATCGAGGTCAGCGGCGGCCCGTTCGGCGAGCCCTACGGCGGCGAGCGCTCCGCCTGGCGCAGCCTCGGCAAAAGCGGCCAGCAGCAGCTGCGCGTCACGAGCTGAGCCCCGGCCGTGCGAGTCGTCCTGGTCAACGAAGGGACCTATCCGTACGCCACCGGCGGCGTCACCACCTGGTGCGATCAGCTGGTGCGCGGACTGTCCGAAGTGGAGTGGGACCTGGTCGCCATCGTCGGCACCGAGCCCGACCGGCCCGCGATCGAGCTGCCCGGCAACGTCCGGTCGCTGCGCGCGGTGCCGGTCTGGGGCCCGGCCCGCCCCGCCCGCGGCCGGGTCGAGCGGGCCGCCGGCCTGCTGTGCCGCGGCATGCTCGGCGACTCGCCGGCCGACCTCGTCCTGTTCGCCGAGGGCCTGCGCGCCCTCGCCGGCCTGGCCCTCGGCCGGACCCGGTTCGGCCGCCGCACCGGCCGGCACCCCCTCGCGGGCGCCGGCCTGGCCGACATCCTCCTCGACGCCTGGGCCCGGGCCGCCGCCGACGGCATCCGGCTGCCCCGCCTCACCCTGCGCGAAGCGGACGAGGCGGCGGTACTGCTGGAGCACGCACTGCGGCCGCTCGCCGCCGACGTCCCGGACGACGCCGACCTGGTCCACGCCAACGCCAACGGCCTCTCGGCAATGGTCGCCCTCGCCACCAAATGGCGCCTCGGCGTGCCATTCATGATGACCGAACACGGGGTGTACCTCCGGGAGCGCTACCTCGCCGCCGGCCCCCGGACCCCCGGCGTCAAAACCGCACTCCTGCGCTTCCACCGGGCCCTCGCCCGCCTCGCCTACTGGGAGGCCGACCTCATCACCCCGGTCAGCGGCTTCAACGCCCGCTGGGCCGTGCGCCACGGCGCCGACCCGGCGAAGCTCGCCGTCATCGGCAACGGCGTCGACCCCGACCGGTTCCCGCCCCTCACCACCGAACCCGACGCCCCCGTCATCTCCTGGGTCGGCCGGGTCGACCCGCTCAAGGACCTCGAGACACTCATCCGGGCCCTCGCCATCGTCCGCCAGTCGATCCCCGACGCCCGCCTCCACCTGGCCGGCCCCGTCCCCGCCGGCAACGAGGCCTACGCCGCCGACTGCCGCGCCGTCGCCGCCGGCCTGCGCCTCACCGACGCCGTCACCTGGGCCGGCCCGTGCCGCACCAGCCGCGACGCGTTCGCCGCCGGGCAGGTCGCCGCGCTGTCCAGCATCTCCGAAGGCATGCCCTACACGGTCCTCGAGGCCATGATGTGCGGCCGGCCCACGGTCAGCACCGACGTCGGCGGCGTCGCCGAGGCCGTGGGCAACGCGGGCCTCGTGGTGCCGCCGCGCGACCCCGCCGCGCTCGCCGCCGCGTGCGTCGCGTTCCTGTCCTCCGCCGAGTTCCGCGCCGCGATCGGGCACTCCGGGCGCGAGCGGGCGCTGTCGGAGTACACCCTGGACCGCTGCCTTTCCGCCTACCGCACGAAGTACTCGTCCCTCATCGGCGCACCCGCCCGGACGCTGGTGTCGGCATGAGCGGTACGGAGCGCAGCGGAGTGGCCGCTCATCAGCAGTGCAGGGTGGAGCTCGTGACGGCGCTGGAGCTTGCGGAGGTGGCGGCATGAGCGGTACGGAGCGCAGCGGAGTGGCCGCGATCGGGCAAGTGCAGGTCTGGCTCAGGGCGGCGCCGGAGCTTGCGGAGGTGGCGGCATGAGCGGAGATTCGCTTGTCATCGTGCCTGTGCAGCGGCGGGCGCGGCCCAGTGAGCTCGACCGGCCGGAGCCGCTGCGATACGTCGGGCGGGTCGCCACCGACCCTGTCGCGGCGCTCGCCGACAAGATGCGCGACGACTGCCTCGACGCCGTCGACATCGACGAGATCGCGGCCATCCTCGAGGCCAACGGCATCAACGACCGCGTCGCCGACCGCGAATACGGCTCCCCGTCGGTGTTCGCGCTCGCCGGCCGGGTCGTCGCCCGCTCGCTCGACTCCGCCGACACCCAGGTGTTCCGGCCGATCCGCGTCGAAGGACCCGGCCTCGGCAGGGTCGTCGCCGACACGCTCATGCGGGCCCTGATCTACCTGACCCCGCTCGCCATCGGCGTCGGCGCCGCGTCCGAAGTGGACGGTGTGCCCGCCCTGGCGACCACCGGCACCCTCATCCTCGGCTGGGGCGGTGGCCAGGCACTGTCGTACCTCGGCTACCGGGCCCTGTCCGAGCGCGGCCGCACCGCCGCCGCCCGGCTCCTCGGCACCGGCTTCGCCGCCCTCGCCGCGCTGTGGGCGCTCGTCCTGCTCGGGGAGGGTGCCCGCGCGTACGTCGTCGCCGCCGTCCAGCTCGCCCTGTTCGCCGTGGCCGGCGTGACACTCGTGACCAACCGCGAACGGGTCGTGATCGCGGCCGTGGCGCCCGTCTGGGTGGCGACGGCCGGGCTGCGGTACGGGCTCGGCATCATCGTCCTGCTGGCGTGCGTCACGGTGCTGCTGGCCGTCGCGTACCGCCCGGTGCTCGGGCGCGGCCCGGCCCTCGTCCGGCGGCGCTGGCGGTCATGGCGGCACGACGTCGGATACGCGGCCCTCTACGGCCTCGTCGGCACCGGCCAGGCCGCGCTGCTGCGCACCGTCGCGCTCGACGGGATCGCCCCGCACCGGGTCCCCGTCGAGGCGATTCCGCTCCTGGTGGGGGTACCACTGATGGAACTGACGCTTGTCTGGCACCAGCGCCGGATCGCGTCCGCGCGGGCCTTCCTGGCCGACCGGTTCGCGTTCGACCGCACCCTGGGCCGGATCAGCGCCGGCACCGTCGCCGTCCTGGCCGTCCCCGTCGCCGCCGGCGCGGCGATCGCCGGCTCCATCTGGTTCGGCCTGATACCCCGGGGCCAGTCCCTGGCCGCCGCCGTGCTCCTGATGGCCGTCTACGCGCTCTGCCTGGTGCTGGCCGCCCACGGCCGGGCCGGTACCGCCGCCATCGTCGTCTGGTGGCCGACACTGCTCATCACCGGCGTCGCCCACTGGGCCCCCGCCCTGGTCCACGTGTCACCCACGTTCGCCGAAACCCTGGCCGTCGCCACCCTGCTCGGGGCCGGCCTGCCCGGCCTCGCCGTCGCGGCGCTCGTCCTTCGCGATCCGGAGAGTTACCGAGAATGATGCTGCTGCCGCTGTACGTCCACCCCCTGACCGACCCCGAAGCGTGGGACAACCTGCCCCGCGGCGCCGCCTGCTGGACGATCGTAAACGTCCACAATGGACCCGGTGCGGCCCGCGACGAGGTCTACACCGCGGCCACGGCCCGCCTGCACGCCTCGGGGGTGAGGATGCTGGGCTACGTCGACCTGGGCTACGGCTCCCGCCCGAACGGCGAGGTGTGGTGCGACATCGTGGGCTGGTCGCAGTACCCGGTGGGCGGCATCTTCTTCGACCAGGTCCCGTCGGACGCCGCCTCGCTGGCGTACGTGACCCAGGTGGTCCGCGCGGTCCGCGGCTCGGTCGTGCTCAACCCCGGCACCACATGCGCGCCCGGCTACGCCGCGCTTGCCGATGTGGTATGCACGTTTGAGGGGCCTTGGGAGTCATATGTCGCGCTTTATGGTGACAAATCCGTCAAGGGACGCGACTGGCCGAACGCCGCGCACCTGGTGTACGGCGTCCCGACAGCCCGCCTGGGCGAGGCGACCGCGCTGCTGCTGAAGCGCGCGGGCCACGGCCTGGTGACCGACCTGACGGCACCGCTGCCGTACGCGGGCCTACCAACCTCACTACGCACCCGAGCAGCCGCCCGATGATCCCCCACGACCACACCCCGCCCAACCGCGCCGCTCTGAACCGCGCCGTTTCGGGCTGCGCCGCTTCGAGCCGCGCCGTTTCGGGCTGCGCCGCTTCGAGGCAAGCTGCTCTGGGCCAAGCTGCTCTCGGTCGCGCCGTTGTGGGTCGCGCCGCTGTGGGTCGCGCCGCCCGCGCGACGACTGATCACGTGCGCGGCGCGGGTGTGTCGATCGATCGCCGGCGCGGCCGGGCGGCGGCGGGCGGCGGGCTCCAGCGGGCGGCGGTCGATCACGCGCACGGCCCGGCGTTGCGGGCGGCGCCGGCGTTGGCGGGCGGCGAACTCGAGCGGGCGGCGCCGTGACCTCCCGCCGGCTCCGTGGCCTGCTGCTGGCCCTGGTCGTCGTGACGGTGCTCTACGCCGCCGCCTGCACCAACGGCGGCAGCGGGCGCGGGCGTGACATCGGCGGTGGCGGACACGGGCCGGCGACCGGTGGTGCTGAGCCGTCGTACGGGGCCGGGCTCGGCTCGGCCTCCCCGGGGGCGTCGACATCGGCGTCCGCCGGGGCTTCGGGGTCGCCCGGTGGGGCGCCTGCCGGGGGCTGGTGGAAGCCCGCCGTGGGGCAGACGTGGCAGTGG
The DNA here is from genome assembly GCF_019904175.1 of Dactylosporangium vinaceum. Lineage (GTDB taxonomy): Bacteria > Actinomycetota > Actinomycetes > Mycobacteriales > Micromonosporaceae > Dactylosporangium > Dactylosporangium vinaceum. Next base: position 824,748 of record NZ_CP061913.1, read on the forward strand.
CAGCTGACCGGCACGCTCGACAAGTCCGTGGCCGCCGAAGTCTACGACGTCGACGGCGCCAACACGTCCGCCGCTGACGTGGCTGCGCTGAAGTCCGCGGGGCGGCACGTCATCTGCTACGTCAACGTGGGTGCGCACGAGGACTTCCGGCCGGATGCGAAGAACTTCCCGGAGTCGGTGCAGGGCAAGGGGCTCGACGGCTGGCCGGGGGAGAAGTGGCTGGACATCCGGCAGTGGAACGTGCTGGAGCCGCTGCTCACGGCGCGGTTCAAGCAGTGCAAGGACAAGGGGTTCGACGCGGTCGAGCCGGACAATGTGGACGGTTACAGCAACAGCAGCGGCTTCCCGCTGAGCGCCGGCGATCAGTTGACGTTCAACCGGCGGGTGGCTGAGCTGGCCCACCGTACCGGGCTCGGGGTGGGGCTCAAGAACGACGTCGAGCAGGCCGCGACGCTGGCGCCGGCGTTCGACTTCGCGGTCAACGAGGAGTGCGCGCGCTACAACGAGTGTGACGAGCTCAAGGTGTTCACGAGCGCCGGCAAGCCCGTGTTCCATGTGGAGTACGACGGGTCGACCGGCTCGTTCTGCTCGAAGACGAAGGCGCTGCACTTCTCGTCGATGAAGAAGAAGATGAATCTCGACGCCTGGCGCGAGACGTGCTGACAGGCGCCGGGCGAAGCAGGAGTTGTGGTGCAGGCGGGCGAAGCAGGAAATGTGGTGCGGGTGGGCGAAATGCGAGATGCGGTGCGGGCGGTCGGTCGGTTCTAGCTGGTCCCTAGTCTAGCCTCGCCCACCTAACCGGAGACTCACACCGTTTTTACGACGTGAGGCCGTTGCGCTCGGCCAGCGCGTGCATCGCCCGTAGGATGCCCACCCGGTCGGGGGCCGGTTCGGCCGGGGTTTCCGCCGGGGCGCGCAGGCCCGCCAGCGTGTATCCGAGCTGGCGGCGCCATGCGGTCGGGGCGCTCTCCGCGGTGCGCTCGACCAGGCCCGCGTTGGCCATCAGGACGGGTACCACGTCCTCGTGCTGGAAGTCCGGGCGCAGGACGCCGGCCGCGCGGGCGCGGTCGATCAGCGCGGTCAGGCCGCGGAAGGCGCGGCCCCGCAGGGTTTCCAGCTCCGGCACGCCGGACACGGTCGCGGTCAGCAGGTCGGCGATCGCGCGGCTGCCGGCCTGCACCTCGCACAGGAACGTCAGGTGCTCGGCGAACGCGGCCCACGGGTCCTCGGCCGAGACGGCCAGGGCGCGTTCGGTCGCGGCGACCACCTCGCGCAGCGCGTCCTCGAACACCGCGGCGACCAGCAGGCCGCGGCTGGGGAAGCGGCGGTAGAGGGTGGCGTTGCCGACCTTCGCGCGGCGGGCGATCTCGTCAAGCGGGGCTTCCAGGCCGCGTTCGGCGAACACCACTTTCGCGGTCTCGACCAGTTGTCGCCGGTTGCGCTCCGCGTCCCTGCGCAATGCACCCTGAGCCCCCATGGCTACAGCATATTCACCACAGGGGCGGGAGGGCTTCCAGCGGGCTTTTGGCGTTCAGAACAAAAGTTACCGCATCGACGAGTCAAAGTATGGACAGTCGTAGCTAAAGACCCTAGTGTGTCTGCCACGACACCAAAGTGTTTCATCAATGTATCCGGCTCGGCACCGGATGCGCTGGTGGCGTGAGCCCGCACCAACCGCAGCGGTAGGACACCCCTCACCAGACCCCCGCAACCAGATACCCCGAACCAGCAAGACCCGAAGGACTCGGCGCGGCGGCGCGCGCCCGGCCTGGCACATCACCACGTCAGGAAGGGACACCGTGAATCAGCAACCCCGGAACCATAGATGGCGGACCTTGAGCGCCGCCCTGGTCCTGGCCGCCTCCAGCCTCACCGCCGTCACGCTCCTGCAGGCGGACGCCACCCCCGCCGCGGCGGCCATCAACGCGGCCGACTTCCAGCAGGTCACCCTGGCCAAGGGCGAGCCCGAGGTGGGCGAGCCGCTCGCCATCTCTGTGCTGCCCGACCGGTCGGTCCTGCACACCGCCCGCAACGGCACACTGCGGCGCACCGACGCCGGCGGCACGACGAGCGTCATCGCCACCATCCCCGTCTACACGCACGACGAGGAGGGGCTGCAGGGCGTCGCCGCCGACCCGGGCTTCGCGACCAACCGGTACATCTACCTCTTCTACGCCCCGCCGCTGAGCACCCCCAGCGGCGACGCGCCCGCCACCGGCACGGCCGCCACCTGGGCGACCTGGGCCGGCGTCAACCGCCTCTCGCGCTTCACCCTCAACGCCGACTTCACGGTCAACATGGCCAGCCAGGTCAACATCCTGGACGTGGCGACCGACCGCGGCATGTGCTGCCACGTCGGCGGCGACATCGACTTCGACGCCCAGGGCAACCTGTACCTCTCCACCGGCGACGACTCCAACCCGTTCGACTCGGCCGGCTACGCGCCCATCGACGAGCGCACCGACCGCAACCCGGTGTACGACGCCCAGCGCTCCGCCGCCAACACCAACGACCTGCGCGGCAAGATCCTGCGGATCAAGGTGAACGCCAACGGCACGTACTCGATCCCGGCCGGCAACATGTTCGCCCCCGGCACCGCGAACACGCGCCCGGAGATCTACGCGATGGGCTTCCGCAACCCGTACCGCATGACCGTCGACAAGGCCACCGGCGTCGTCTACGTCGGCGACTACGGCCCCGACGCCGGGGCGAGCGACGCGAACCGCGGCCCGTCCGGGCAGGTCGAGTTCGACCGGGTCACCGGCCCCGGCAACTACGGCTGGCCGTACTGCACCGGCACCAACACCACCGCCGAGACCTACAACGAGTGGAACTTCGCGACGAACTCGACGGGCGCGAAGTACAACTGCGGCGGTGGGCCGGTCAACAACTCCTTCCGCAACACCGGCCTCACCACCCTGCCCCCGGCCAAGCCGGCCTGGATCCGCTACGGCGGTGACGCGGGCAGCCCGGCCGAGTTCGGGACCGGGTCCGAGTCGCCGATGGGCGGCCCGGTGTACCACTACGACGCGGCCAACCCGTCGACGACGAAGTTCCCGCAGGCCCTGGACGGCCAGTTCTTCGCCGGGGAGTTCGGGCGCGGCTGGATCAAGCCGATCGTCGTCAACGCCGACGGCTCCCGCGGCGCGATCGACAACTTCCCGTGGAACGGCAAGCAGGTCATGGACATGCAGTTCGGCCCGGACGGGGCCCTGTACGTCCTCGACTACGGCACCGGCTACTTCAACGGCGACCAGAACTCGGCCCTGTACCGCTACGACTACGTCGGCGCCGGCGGCAACCGGGCCCCGACCGCCGTCGCCGGCGCGAACGTCACCTCCGGCGCGGCCCCGCTCACGGTCAGCTTCTCCTCGACCGGCTCGACCGACCCCGAGGGCGGCGCGCTGAGCTACACCTGGACCTTCGGTGACGGCGGGACGGCGACGACGGCCAGCCCGTCGCACACGTTCGCGGCCAACGGCAACTACTCGGTGACGCTCACCGTCAAAGACCCACAGGGCGCCATCGGTACCGCCAATGTGCTGATCAGTGTCGGCAACACCGCCCCGACAGTGGTCGTCAACGGGCCCAGACCCGGGCAGCTGGTGAGCTTCGGCGACGCCGTCCCGTGGAGCGTCACCGTCACCGACCCCGAGGACGGGCCCATCGACTGCAGCAAGGTCACGATGACCTACGTGCTCGGCCACGACCAGCACGCGCACGCGATCACGTCGCAGACGGGGTGCGCGGGCACCATCACCATCCCCGTCGACGGCGAGCACGACACGGCCTCGAACATCTTCCCGGTGTTCGACGCGCAGTACACCGACAAGGGCGGGCTGACCGTCCACGCGCAGAGCATCATGGCGCCGCGGTACCGCCAGGGCGAGTTCTACAAGTCGTTCTCCGGCGTCGACCAGATCACGAAGGCGTCGGCCGAGGGCGGCAAGACCGTCGGGAACATCAACAACGGCGACTGGATCGGGTTCGACCCGTACAAGCTCAACAACGCCACGTCGTTCAGTGCCCGGGTCTCCTCGGGCGGTGCGGGCGGCACGCTGCAGCTGCGCACGGGCTCGCCGACCGGGACGGTCATCGGCTCGGCGACGGTGCCGGTCACCGGCTCCTGGGAGACGTTCACGACCGTGTCCGGCCCGATCACCAATGCCCCGGCCGGGTCGACGTCGTTGTACCTGACGTTCTCCGGCAGTGCCACCGCCGCATTGTTCGATCTTGACAGCTTCACCTTCGTCACCGGCGCCGGCGGCAACGGCGTGGGCCCGGTGAAGGGTCTGGCCGGCAAGTGTCTCGACGCGCGCGGCGCCGCCAGCGCCGACGGCACCCAGATGCAGATCTACACGTGCAACGGCACCGCCGCGCAGGTCGTCGCGCTCACCGGGCAGCAGCTACGCGTCCTCGGCAAGTGCGTCGACATCTCCGGGGCGGCCACCGCGGACGGGACGAAGATCCAGCTGTACACGTGCAACAACACGGGCGCCCAGAACTGGGTGCCGCAGGCCGACGGCTCGCTGAAGAACCCGGCGTCGGGCAAGTGCATCGACGTGGCCGGCGCGAACTCCGCCGACAGCACGGTCGTCCAGCTGTACACCTGTAACGGCACCAGCGCGCAGAAGTGGACCATGCCGTGAAGCGACTGACATTGTTGAGTGCGGCCCTGCTGCTGGCGGGCGCCTTCGTGGCCACCCCGGCCCAGGCCGCCGACTCCGCCTACGACGTCCTGGTCTTCTCCAAGACCGCGGGCTTCCGCCACGACGCGATCCCGGCCGGCATCCAGGCCGTGCGCGACCTGGGCGCGGCGAACAACTTCACCGTGACCGCCACCGAGGACGCCGCCGCCTTCACCACGGCGAACCTGGCCCAGTACGAGGCCGTCGTGTTCATGTCGACCACCGGCGACGTCCTCAACGACGCGCAGCAGAGCGCGTTCGAGTCCTACATCCGCGGCGGCGGCGGCTACGTCGGCGTCCACGCGGCCGCCGACACCGAGTACGGCTGGCCCTTCTACGGCCAGCTGGTCGGGGCCTGGTTCGCCAGCCACCCGGCGATCCAGCAGGTCAACTCGCGCACCGAGGACCGGGCCAACCCGGCCACCGCGCACCTGCCGCAGACGTGGACGCGCACCGACGAGCTGTACAACTACCAGACCAACCCGCGCAGCACCGCCCACGTCCTGGCCACCCTCGACGAGTCGTCGTACTCCGGCGGCACGATGGGCGGCGACCACCCGATCACCTGGTGCAAGACGATCGACGCCGGCCGCTCGTTCTACACCGGGTTCGGGCACACGCAGGAGTCGTACTCGGACTCCCTGTTCAGAACCGAACTGCTCGGCGGCATCCGGTACGCGGCCAAGCGCGCCCAGGCCGACTGCCGCCCGGAAACCGGGTACACGGCCCTGTACAACGGCTCCACGACCGGCTGGTCACAGGCCGGCCCGGGCAGCTTCACCAACGCCGACGCGACACTGTCGTCGACCGGCGGCCTCGGGCTGTTCTGGTACAGCACCAGGCAGTTCGGGACGTCGTACTCGCTCAAGGCCGACTTCCGCATCACCGGCGACAGCAACTCCGGCGTCTACGTCGGGTTCCCGAACCCCGGCAACGACCCGAACATCGCGATCAACCAGGGCTACGAGATCCAGATCGACGCCACCGACACGCCCGACCACACCACCGGCGCGATCTACAACTTCCAGTCCGCCAACATCGCCGCCCGCGACGCCGCCCTCAACCCGCCGGGCGCGTGGAACACCTACGAGATCCTCGTCGAAGGGCAGCGGCTGCGGGTGTACCTCAACAGCGTCCTCATCAACGACTTCACGAACACGGACCCCGCGCGGAACCTCGACGGCTACATCGGCATCCAGAACCACGGATCGGCCGACCAGGTGTCGTTCCGCAACATCCGGATCCGCGAGGGGTCGGCCTCGAGCGACGTCGTGCAGGCCGAGCTGTTCAGTGCGGCCTCCGGAGTCCAGCCCTACACGAAGGCCGGCGCGCACAACGGCCAGACGCTCGGCTACATCGAGCCGGGTGACTGGGCGGCCTACAACGGCCTGAACATCGGCGGCGCCACCAGCTTCAAGGCCCGCGTCGTCTCCGGCGGCCCGGGCGGGCAGATCCAGATCCGCACCGGCTCCACAACCGGCCCGATCCTGGGCACGGTGAACGTCGCGAACACCGGCAGCTGGGACACGTACGCCGACGTCAGCACCGCGCTGACCGGCGTGCCCGCGGGAACGGCGAACGTCTACCTGACCTTCACCGGCACGGGCACCGGCCTGTTCGACCTCGACGACTTCACGTTCGTCAAGGCGCCGGCGGTGACCTCCGGCCCGGTCAAGGGCCTGGCCGCAAAGTGCCTCGACGTGCGGGGCGCGGCGAGTGCCGACGGCACCCAGATCCAGCTGTACACCTGCAACGGCTCGGCCGCGCAGACCTGGACGGTCTCCGGCCAGGCCCTGCGGGCGCTCGGCAAGTGCCTGGACATCTCCGGCGGCGGCACGGCCGACGGCACGAAGATCCAGCTGTGGACCTGCAACGGCTCCGGCGCCCAGAACTGGGCCCCCCAGGCCGACGGCTCGCTGCGCAACCCGCAGTCGAACAAGTGCCTGGACGTGGCCGGCGGCGTGTCGACGGACAGCACGGTCGTGCAGCTGTACACGTGCAACGGCTCGGCCGCGCAGAAGTGGACACTGCCGGCCTGATCGACGGATGTGGGGGCTCTACGTAGACGCAGGGCCCCCACCTTTCCGTTGCCCACAGTGACCGAATTAATCGAGGGGCAGCTTTCGTTGCGAAGTTCCCCTAGGCTCGGCCGGGTGCTGGGGAGCCGGATCAACCGATTGGCCGTTGTAGGCGCGCTACTGTCCGTGTTTGCGGCGGGCTGTGGCACGCACGCGGGATCGTCGCCACCCCCGTCCGCCGACCCGCCCGAGGCCCTGTCGAGCTCCGACCCGTTCCCGATCGGCCAGCTGGAGGGCAACGGCGAGCTCGCCCCCGCCCCGGCACCGTCCAAGCCCAGCGCCAAACCGTCGGCCACGGTCAAGAAGGTGAACCCGGGCGGCGACACCGGCGGCCAGAAGGCGAACACCAACGACGGCGTGCCGAACCTCGGCAGCGGCACGTTCACGGTCGCCGCCGGCGGCACGGACCTGATCGGGTCGGCGGACGCGGGGACGCTCGTGAAGTACCGCGTCGAGATGGAGAACGGCATCCAGTGGGGCACCAACCCGGTCTGGACGACTGACAAGCTGGCCACCGAGGTCGACCGCGCGATAGGCGCCCCACTCGGCTGGACGGCCTCGGCCGCGCACCCGGTCACCTACGCCCCGAACAAGATCAGCGGCGCCTCCTGGAAATTCCAGCGCGTCAGCGGCGCCGACTACAGCGTGACGCTGAAGCTGGCCACCCCCGGCACCGTGGACAAGCTCTGCAAGGCCGTAGGCGTGACGACCCAGGGCATCTACTCCTGCCGCTACGGCAAGACGATCCTGCTCAACCTGCGCCGCTGGCTCAAGGGCATCGACGGCTTCCCGGCCGGCATCGACTTCCACGCGATGACGGTGCTGCACGAGATGGGCCACTTCCTGGGCTTCGACCACATGAAGTGCCCCGGCTCGGGCCAGGTCGCCCCGGTCATGCAAACCCAGACGATCGCCCTGAACGGCTGCACCCCGAACGCATTCCCGTTCACCGAAGCCGGCTCATTCGTCTCCGGCCCCTGGGCATCGAGCTAGGCCATTTCGGGATACGGACACCGAGGGTGACGGGGTTTCACGGCGCGTAGTCCTGAAGATCGAAGATTTGTGGCTGTCAGCTAAGATGAGTTTTGGAAAGACGGCGCGCAACGGCACGACCCATTCCGTTGCGCGGGCTGCCTTTTGATGCCTGTCGGGTATTTCTCGGCCTCGCCTGCGAGCGACTCCCGACCGGTTGCCGACGGCGACTTTTGGCTCTGACCAGCGCTGATTGTGGCTCTCGCCGGGCGCCCGCCACCAGGGATTTGCCGATCTCTTGCCAGGGGGTACCTATGATCGCTTGCCCGTTGGGTTGAGCGTCAGCTCTTCAGGCGTCGCAGCAGCTCCGGCACGTCGGCCTCGTACTCGCGCCACTCGCGGTCCGGCTTGAACCCCAGCTCGGCGTTGACCTGCAGCAGCGGCTCGTTCTCCAGCGCGTTCCAGGTCTGCACGTCCAGCAGCCCGGGCTCGGCCGCGCGCAGCTCGAACAGCATGCGCGCCTTGATCGCCCGGCTGATGCCGTAGCCGCGGTGGGTCGGCACCTCGATCGTGTCGTACTGGTCGGCCCGCGTCGGCCGCTGCGCCGGCACCACGACCTCGGTGAGGCCCGCGATCGTCTCGGACTGCTCGTGCACGGCCAGCACGATGTACGGCTTCAACCCGCGCGCGTGCAGCGTACGCAGGCTCGCCGCCAGCCGCTCCGAGTCGTAGGAGCTCGGGCGCAGGGCGAGATCGTCGATCACGCCGGCCCGGGCCGCCTCCTTGGCCGCCGCGTAGCCGGCGTAGAGCTCGGGCGGCGGGCCGCCGGGGTAGTACTCGATGCGGTACCCGGCACCGATGCCCGCAGCCATCTCGCCCAGCCGCAGCCAGTCGACGCCCTTGAGATCGAGCAGGTTGCGCATCTCGATGAACGCGCACTCGAAGCCCTGGGCCTCGAAGAACTTCACGGCCGGCGTGCCGCCGATGACCTCCACGCCGACGGACTCGAAGCCCTCCTCGGCGGCGCGGCGGGCCACGGCACCCAGCAGGGCCGTGCCGACGTGGCCGCGGCGGGCGCTCGGCACCACCGTCAGCTCCAGCACGCCGATATCCTCGAGCGACAGGAGGCTGGCGTGCCCGATGACCTCGCCGCCGTCGTCCGTGGCCAGCCAGGACGTCCGGCTCTCACCCGGCATGGTCAGCGCCAGGTACTCCCGGAACATGTTGGCGCGCCACGGCGGGTCCTCGGGCACATCGACAGTCACGATGTCGTTGAGTGCCCGCAGCACCGCGTCGAGCTCGGCCGCGGGTGCGGTCCCTGGGTCCCACTCGCGCACCTTCACGCCTTAAGCCTGCCCTTGTTTGTGGCTGAGCGGAAGTACCAGAGCGCAGAGCGTGGCATTGATCTTCCGCCAGGGGTCGATCTTCCGGCCAGGTCCGCCCACGTCACACCAGGTCCGCGCCCGCGCCCGCCCACGCCACCGCGCCCACACTGCCACATCACACAGCGCCCACATCGCGCCTGCACCGCCACGTCGCACCGCACCTACGCCGCCACACGTCGCACTGCATCTACGCCATCTACGCCGCCCACGTCCGCGCCTCGCCAGCACCACCCCACCTCGCCCGTGCGGTCATACCTCGCCACGCCGCGCACTTCACCCGCCTGCCCCGCCCGCAGCCACGCCTCGCCTACGCCGTCACGCCTCGCCTGCGCACCCACACGACACTCACCCACGCGCCCGCGCCCACGCGCCCGCGCCCACGCGCCCGCGCCCACGCGCCCGCGCCCGCGCGCACGTGCTCACGCGCCCACCCACGCCCGCCTACGCGCCCGCGCCGCGCCCGCGCACGTGCTCACGCGCTCGCTTAAGCCCGCGCCCGCGCCCCCGCGCACGTGCTCACGCGCCCACCCACGCCCGCCTACGCGCCCGCGCCGCGCCCGCGCACGTGCTTACGCGCCCGCTTAAGCCCGCGCCTGCGCGCCCACGCCTGCGCGGTCGCGCCTGCATCCACGCGCCGACGCTCGCGCCCCCGCTCACGCGCCCTGTCGCGGACCAGGCCGTCGTAGGCGACCTCGAAGCAGATGATGCGTCACGCCGTCGCAAACGTCCGTGCCCTTGCCCGCCACCCCCCCCCCCGCGACCGCACCGTGCGCGACCGCACCGTGCGCGACCGCACCATGCGGGTCCGTGCGCAACCGCACCGCGCGGGCCCGCCCGGCGACGACCAGGCGGCCGTGGCCATGCGGACGTGGCCGTGCAGGAGCGTTCGGAGTGCGGTCGGTGGCGGTCAGCCCTGCCGGTCGCGCCGCCCGTAGTCGTTTGTCGCGTTGAAGACCGCGGCCCGGTACTCCTCCGGCAGGTTGTAAGCGTGGATCGCCGAGTTCCACCCCTCCACTGTGGACAGGTCCCGCCCGCCCTCGCACAGGAACGTCGCGGCGGTCAGGGCGGCGTCGTCGATGTCGTCGATGTCGGGCACCCCGTTGGCGTCGGCGTCCTGGCCGTACTGCTTCCAGGTCGCCGGCAGGAACTGCATCGGGCCGACCGCGCGGTCCCAGGTCCGGTCGCCGTCGAGCACGCCCTGGTCGGTGTCGGCGACCGCCTGCCGGTTGTTCTGCCCGTCGAGCGGCGGGCCGATGATCTTCGGGGTGGAGCGGCCGTCGTCCTGGAGGACGGAGCCGCCGGTCCGGCCGTGGTCCGACTCGACCTTGCCGATGCCGGCGAGGGTGGTCCAGGTCAGGTGGCACTTCGGGGTGGTGCGGGCGGTCACGGCCTCCGCATACCCGTACGACTGGAGGGCCACAACCGGGATGTCCAGGCGCACCGAGCGGGCCGCCGCCCACGCGCCGTAGACGTCGGCCGGGCGCTGCTGGGTGCCGGGCGGCGGGCTGAACGTGGGGGAGGCCGACGGGTCGTCGGGCTGCGGGGCCTCGCCGCTGGCGGGCGGGTCGGTGATCACCGGGGCGCCGTTGGTGCCCTGCGGGGCCGGGGCCGGGGACTGGGAGGCGTCCGCGCGCGGCTTGGAGGCGGCGGGCACGACGACGGCGCCGGCCACGCCGGCGGCGGTGAGCAGTACCGCCAGCAGCACACCGGGCAGCAGGAACCGCACGCCGGGCCGGGCCATGAACCGGTCCAGCCGCTCGCGCCGGGCCTGGGACAGCTGCCAGCGCGTGTTGCCGCCGGTCAGGACATCCGGCGAGCCGGCGGTGCCGGGGCCGCCAGGGGTGCCGGGGCGCCCGGAGCCGCCCAGGGTGCCGGCGGCGGTCTCCGACCAGCTCGGCCGCAGCCCCTCCGCCGCGTGTTTGGGCTGGTGGGGCGGCTTGGGATCGGCGGGCTCACCGAGCTGCGGCGCCATGAACTCGACCGGGATCCATCGATCTTCGGCCTCCCGGGGGGCGGGGGGCCGGATCGGCGCGGTCGCCGGTGTGTCCACTGTGGTCGGTCGCTCGGCCTCCGGCTTCTCTTCGTCGCTTGCCACGCCTCCGAGTATTCCTGAAATTCCGGCTGCGTGTCACCGTGGCATAGCCTGTGAGAATGCCACGTTACGAGTACCGCTGCCGGGCCTGCGGTGACACCTTCGAGGTGCAACGCCCGATGCGTGAAGCAAATGTGAAGACCGCCTGTCCGGCCGGCCACGACGACACCGTCAAGCTGCTGTCCACGATCGCCGTCGGCGGCGCGTCCGCGGGCGGCCCGAGCAGCGGTTCCGCGCCGGACGGGGGCGGCGGGTGCTGCGGCGGCGCCTGCGGTTGCTGAAACATTGTTAACGGACTGTTTCGCATTGCACCAGGAAAACGGACTTGATGTTGTGACTGGTTGTCCCGCAACCGTTGCCGGAGTGTTGTCGTTACGTTCCGCGAAACCCTCTCAAGCTCTGCCTCCCATCGTTGTTGAGCAGCACAGATCGCTCCGGATGACCAATCCGGGATCGACCGTTTCTACGATGCGCGCGCCACTTGGTTGGGGAAATATGGGGCACGCCTGAATAGGGAGGCGGAGGTTTCACGTGTCGGGGCGGACGCACCTGCCCAGCGGGCTGGTGACTTTCCTCTTCACTGACATCGAGGGCTCGACGCGACTGGCCCAGATGCTCGGTGCGGGATACCGGCCGGTGCTCCACGAGCACCGGGAGGTCATTCGCCGCGCACTGTCCAAAGCGGACGGTGTGGAGCTCTTCACCGAGGGTGACTCGCTGTTCGTGGCCTTCGCCGATGCCGCCGCCGCCCTGTCCGCCTGCGCCGAGGCCCAGCGCGCCCTCGCCGAGCACGACTGGCCCAGCCCCGAGGCCCGCCCCAAGGTCCGGATGGGTCTGCACACCGGGTTCGCCGAGCCCTACGGCGGCGAGTACACGTCACCCGAGGTGCACCGGGCCGCCCGCGTCGCCGCCGCGGCCCACGGCGGCCAGGTCCTGTGCTCGGCCGCGACCGCCGCCCACGTCGGCCTGTCGTCCTCGGCCGCCCCGATCGACCCGACCGACCCCGGCGTCGAGGGCAGCCCACTCGGCCACGGGGCGTGGCTGCTCGACCTCGGTCTGCACCGGCTGCGCGGCTTCGACGGCTTCGAGCGCATCTTCCAGCTCGTCGCGCCCGGCCTCGACCGGCAGTTCCCGCGCCCGCGGACCATCGACGCGCCCGCGCACAACCTGCCCGTGCAGACCACCCGGTTCATCGGCCGGGCCGTCGAGCGCGCCGCCGTACGCGACCTGATCACCCGCCACCGCCTGGTCACAGTGGTCGGGGCGGGCGGGGCCGGCAAGACCCGGGTCGCGGTCGAGGCGGCCGGCGAGATCGTCGAGCGGTTCCGCGACGGTGTCTGGTTCGCCGATCTCAGCGCCGTGGCCAACGCCGACCTCGTCGACGTCGCCGTGGCCGCCGCGCTCGGCCTGCGCCCCGAGCCCGGCCGGGCCGTCGTGCAGACCATCGCCGACCACGTCCGCGGCCGCCGACTGCTCGTCCTGCTCGACACCTCCGACGCCCAGCTGCCCGCGGCCCGCCGGCTCGTGGCCCGCCTGCTCGCGGCCGGCCCGGAGGTCGCCGTGCTGGCCACGTCCCGCGAGCCGCTGGGCCTGGCCGGCGAGGTGGTCTGGCGCATCCCGCCGCTGTCGGTCGAGGCGGCCAGCGGCGGCGGCTTCAGCGATGCGGTGGCCCTGCTCGTCGATCGGGCCTCGGCGGCCCGCGGCGGGCGGCCGGTCGAGCCCGGCGACATCGCCCACCTGACCCGGGTGGCCCGGGCCCTGGAGGGGCTGCCGCTGGCCCTGGAGCTGGCCGCGGCCCGGCTGCGCCTGCTCTCGGCGCCCCAGCTGGCCGACCGCATCGGCGACGTCCTGGGCACCCTCGACGCGGGCTCCCGGCCCGGCGCCGACCCGGACCTCAGCGACCGCCACCGCACCATGCAGACCGCAGTCGGCTGGTCCTACCGCACCCTGGATGAGCGCTCGGCCCGCCTGCTGCGCTGGCTGTCGGTCTTCGCCAGCCCGGTCGACCTGCCGGCGATCGAGTGGCTGCACGACGGCGACCCCCTCGACCCGCTCGCCACGCTCGTCGACAAGTCGCTGCTGCAGGCCGAGGCCGGAGCCACCAGCGCGACCTACCGCATGCTCGACCCGATCCGCGCCTACGCCGCCCGCCTGCTCGGCGAGGCCGGCGAGGAGGAGCCGGCCCGGGAGCGGCACGTGGCCTGGTGTCTGCAGGCGGCCCACGACGCGTATCTGGACGGCGAGGGGCGGCCGGTGACGCTCTCGCTGTACACCCTCGATCCTCTGGCCGATGAGCTGCGGGCCGCGCTGCACTGGACGGTCACCCGGGGCAGCGCACGGCAGGGCCTGGCCCTCGCCGGCGCGCTCGACCAGTGGTGGCGCGAGCGGGGCCTGGTCCGGGAGGGCCGGATGTGGCTGTTCCGCCTGTACGAGCGGATCAGCGCCACCGGCGAGCCGGTTCCCGACGCCGAGCTGGCCGCGGCGTACCACATGCACTCACTGCACGCCGGCGCCGACGGTGAGACGGTCGAGGAGCTGCGGTTCTCGCAGCGGGCCGAGTCCGCCGCCCGCCGGGCCGGGGACCCGGGCCTGCTCGCCCGGGTCCTGTCCGCGCGCGGCGCGCCGCTGCTGGAGATGCAGCGCACCGAGGAGGCCGAGCGCCTGGCCCGCCAGGTCATCACCTGGTCCGACGAGCAGGGCGTGGCCGGCGATGCGCTGTCGGCGGTCTTCGCACTGGCCCAGCTGCTGTGGCGGCGCGGCGACCTGGACGAGGCGGCCGACCTGCTGGCCAGCGCCCGCCCGATGGAGAACAGCCGGCCCCTGGAGCGCGGCCGGCGCACCGTCGACATGCTGCTGGGCATGGTCGCCCTGGCCCGCGGCGATCTCGTGGCCGCGCACGACCACCTGATCGTCGCACTGCGCTCGCGCATGACCCACGGCTTCCACCTGCGCGTCTGCGAGACCCTCAACGCGGTCGCGGTGCGCTGCCTGCTCGCCGACGACCTGGAGACCGCGGCCCGGCTCTTCGGCGCCGCCCAGTCGGCCCGCATCAGGATGCGCTGCTCCAGCGGCGCGTTCGGCGCGTTCTGGACCGAGCAGCAGGCCGCCCTCCGGGCGGCGATGGGCGACGCGGCCTTCGACACCGCCTACGCGGCGGGCGGGGCGCTGAGCCTGGAGGAGTCGGTGGCCCTGGCGCTGACCATAGAGCACCCGGACCTCATGGCCGGCTCGATCCGCTTCTCAACAGTGGAGTAGGAGCCGCTACTCCTCCTCGGGGTCCTGGTTGGCCTCGACCCCCAGGACGTACGCCTGCATGGCCAGCTCGTCCCCGGCCGGCCACACGAACGCCGGCAGCTCGGCCGGCCCCAGCTCGCGCACGTAGTTCCAGAACGCCCGCACCGCCTCCCCGGGCGAGGACGCCTCGATGGGCAGGTCGACGCTGACGAGGTAGGTTCGCGGCCGCGCCGGGGCGGGCGTGACCTGCCGGGCAATGGCCAGATACGACGCCTCGTCGAGGCGCCCGGTGCGCCGGGCCAGCCCACCGGCGGGCAGCGGCGAGTCCAGCAGGTTCACCGTGTACTGCAGCCGCCCGTCCTGATCCACCCGCCCGAGCCCGAACACCACCGGCTCGTCGCCGCCGGTGACCAGCAGCGCCTCGTCTCCGGCGGCCGGCCCCTCGACCGTCAGCCCGCCGCCCCCGTACAGCCGCTCCTGCGCGTACTGCTCCGCGGAGACGACAACCACCCACTTCGCCATGTGCTCAGACCTCCACGAAACAGTCGCGAACATGATCGTTGACCATGCCGGTCGCCTGCATCAGCGCGTAGGCCGTGGTCGGGCCGAAGAACCGGAAGCCGCGCTTCTTGAGCTCCTTGGCCATGGCCTTCGACTCGGCGGTGATGGCCGGCACGGCGGAGAAGTCGGCGGGCCGCTCCGGCTTCGGGTCGGGCGCGAACGACCACAGCAGCGCCGCGATCCCGCCGGGGAGTTCGGCCGCCACCCGGGCGTTGGCGATGGCCGCCTCGATCTTGGCCCGGTTGCGCACGATCCCGGCGTCGGCGAGGAGCCGGTCGACGTCGGCCTCACCGAACGCGGCCACCTTCTCGATCTCGAACCCGGCGAACGCCGCGCGGAACGCGGGCCGCTTGCGCAGGATCGTGATCCAGGACAGCCCGGACTGGAACGCCTCCAGCGACACGCGCTCGAACAGCTCGTTGTCGCCGCGGATCTCCCGGCCCCACTCGCTGTCGTGATAGTCCAGGTAATCGGGGGTCGACCCGCCCCATCCGCACCGCGCCCGGCCGTCGGCTCCCACCACCACACCACTCATGGCAAGGACGCTACCGCCCGGGTGTGACAGGAACTCGGGCAGAGGATTACGTCAGGCGCCCGGACTCGACCAGGCGCGCGAAGCGTTTCAGAGCGCCGGTCAGCCCGGCCTTCGACCCGGGCCACAGCAGCGGCCAGGCGAAGCGACCGGCGTTGCCCGCCGGCAGCTGGAACCACTCGTGCCAGACGACCTGGGTGCGCTGCGCGCCGAGCGGCGTGCACCGCAGCACGCCGGGGCCGCGCAGCACCTTGCCGTGGTGCACGACCCGCAGCTCGAACGGCGGGTCGACCTTCACCACCCGCATCAGGTCGCGCACCGACGCCGGGCCGACCTGGGTGACCGCCTCGACCTCGCTGCCCTCGCCGCCGTCGCCGGAAATCACCCGGACGGTGGTGAACGGGATCCACTCGCCCTGGCGCGACCAGTCGGTGAGCGCGGCGAAGACCCGCGCGGCGGGTGCGGCCACGATCACCGTGGCCGTCACCTCGCCGGGCCCGGGGCGCTCCGCGCCGGCGTACTCCTCGCTCACTTCACCGCCGGCGAGGGCTGCTCGAGCACGTCGGCCGCCTCATCCGGCCGGTCCGGCTCGTCCAGCTCGATGACCGGGGCCTCGGCCGCGGTCTCGGCGCCGGCGGCCGCTCCCGAGGCCGCGGCCAGGCGGGCGTCGCGCAGCGCGTCGGCGTCCTCCTGGCGGCCCTCGCGGAGCGCCTTGATCTCGGCCTCCAGGACCTGGATCAGCTCCTCCTTGTAGCCGATGTCGTAGCCGGCCCGCCGCAGCGCGGCGTCGACCTGGGCCATCCGGTATCCGCGGACGACCGTGTCGAACCGGATCTGGTTGACGTCACCCTCGACCAACGGGCGTGACGACGGCAGCGGGACGGAGCGTCCGTCGGGCTCATGTCCTTCGATCCCCGGGTCATCACCGGTGATCAACAGCGACACGCCGAACCCGATGGCCCCGACGACCACAGCGGCGATCAACACCAGGAGGAACTCAGCCATAGGGGGAATCGTGGCACGCTGAGTACGCCTGGGCGAGCCCGGCACACCCATCAGTAGGAAACACGGAGGTCATGCGATGTTTCGTCTCGGCGCCCGGCACTTCGCCGACGGCGACTATGCGGTCATGGCGATCGTCAACCGGACTCCTGACTCCTTCTTCGACCGCGGTGCAACTTTCGCGGAGGACGCCGCCCTGCGCGCGGTGGAGACCGCGGTGGCCGACGGCGCCGACATCGTCGACATCGGCGGCGTCAAGGCCGGCCCGGGTGAGACGGTCGACGCGGCCGAGGAGCTGCGCCGGACCCTGCCCACGGTCCAGAAGATCCGGGCGATGTTCCCGGAGGTCGTGATCTCGATCGACACCTGGCGGGCGGAGGTGGCCCGCGAGGTCGTGGCGGCCGGCGCCGACCTGATCAACGACACGTGGGCGGGCGCCGACCCGGCCCTGGCCGAGGTGGCCGCCGAGACGGGAGCGGGCCTTGTCTGTTCGCACGCCGGGGGCCTCACGCCCCGGACCCGTCCCCATCGCACGGCGTTTCACGATCCGGTGCAGGATGTTGTACTGACTGTCACCGCACTGGCGGAGCGAGCCCTCTCGCTCGGCGTGCGCCGCGACGGCATCCTGATCGATCCGGCCCACGACTTCGGCAAGAACACCCGCCACTCCCTCGCGATCACGAACCGGCTCGACGAGATGGTGGCGACGGGCTGGCCGGTGCTCGTGGCGCTGTCGAACAAGGACTTCATCGGCGAGACCCTCGACGTGCCGGTGGGGGAGCGGCTGGAGGGGACGCTCGCGGCGACGGCGGTGTCGGCGTGGCTCGGGGCCCGGGTGTTCCGCGCCCATCAGGTGCGGGCGACCCGCCGGGTGCTCGACACGGTGGCGGCGATCCGGGGTGACCGGCAGCCGGCCGTGGCCCGGCGCGGACTCGCGTGACCGGGGGCTACGTCCAGCGCAGGATGTTCTTGCGCCAGGCGTAGAGGATGCCCAGGAACAGGACGGCCACGAAGATCGCCATCTCGGTGACGATGGCCCCGCCGTAGCCCGGCGTGTCGAAGGTGACGGCCCAGGGGAAGAGGAACACGCTCTCGACGGCGAACAGCGCGTACAGGTAGGCGTACACGTAGTAGCGGATCTGCGCCTGCGCCCAGTCCCCGCCGACCGGGTCCAGCCCGCACTCGTACGTCTCGTACTTGGCGCCCGCGGAGGTCGCCCAGTCGGCCGTTCGGCGGGGTCCGAGCAGCCGGTTGGCCGTAAAGGCGGCGACGAACACCCCGGCTCCGACCAGCAGCAGGAGACCGAGCGTCGCATATCCACCCAGATATCCGCTCATCGCACGCACCGTACACGCATCATCACGATCTCCGACATGCCGAAAACGCGAATCTCTCTAGATAATGTCCTTCAAGTTGCTTGCCGTACTGCAAAAAGAAGGACACCCCCTCATGGAAGCACCCTCGCGCCGCCGCACAACAAGGCGGATGCGGGCTGGCTCCTTCGTGCTCCTGGCCGCCGTCTGCACCCTGCTGTTCGCCGGACCGGCGTACGCGGACCCGGAGAACGGCGAGACGAGCACGGCCCCCGTCGAGACCCCGACCGAGGTCGTGCCGCCCCCGGACCCGACGACGGAGGTACCGCCGACCCCGGCCCCGACCACCACCGAGGCCCCGCCGCCGCCCCCGCCGACCACCGCTGCGCCCCCACCGCCGGCGCCCACGCCCGTGCACCGGTTCAAGCTGACCGTGAGCACCGTGTCGCTCGGCGACGCCTACTGGCAGGGCGACGGCTCGGCGGAGCTGGTCATCGCCGTCAAGAACACCGGTGAGAACGTCGGCAAGGACACGGTCACCGGCGTCTGGAACCTGCCGAGCGGGGCCCAGGCCACCGGCGCGTACGGCACCGGCGGCTGCGCCGTGGCCTCGGGCGCGTCGAGCTTCAGCTGCGGCCTGCCCGAGCAGGCCCTCGGCCAGGTGGTGATCAAGGTGAACGTCGACCCGGGCGCCTGGAAGACCATCACCGCCGGGCTGGTCAGCGCCGCGATCGGCAGCTACCAGCGGGCCGCGCCCATCGCGTTCTCGTTCACCACGCCGCCGACCCCCGGCATCGAGCTCAACACCTCGGCCCCGGTGCTGCCCCCGGCGGCCGCGCCGAAGGACGAGTCGTTCCAGCTCTCGGTCCGGCTGCGCAACACCGGCACCGCGAAGGCGGCGGGCGCGGTGGAGATCGTCACGCCGCCCGGTGTCGGCCTTGTCACGTTCCCCGGGGTGTGCCGCTCCCACCGGCGCATCGCCGACGACCGGCACCGCTGTGAGTTCGGCGACATCGCCCCCGGCAAGGAGGTCTCGGCCGTGTTCGGGATGGCGGTCACCGCCGCCGCCCGGGCCGAGCTGCCGCTGACCGGGGCGGTGCACGGATACCTGGCGCCGCCGGGGCTCGACGTCATCGAGACCCGGTACGACTACAAGATCACCGCGCCGCCGCTGACCGGTGCGGAGGCCCCGCTGCCGACCTCGGCGCCGCCGTCGCCGGTCGCCGCCCGGACCTTCGAGACCGACATGAGCCTGCGCCGCCAGGCCGGGGACGAGGGCGGGCAGCTGTCCAGCCTGCCGATCATCGGCGGCGTGGCCGGCCTGTTCGTGGTCCTCATCGCGCTCGGCGTGTTGTCCCTGCGCCGCCGCATGCGCAGCGACGCCGAGGACGACGAGCTGAGCGCCGACGAGGTCGAGGACGTCGTGCTGGTGCCGGCCCAGAGCGGGGGGTCGACCCGCTCGCCGATCCCGCGCTCCCTCACCCTGCCCCGGCTGCCCGACGGCCCGGTCGCCGGGTCCGGGTTCCGCGCCCCCTCCGAGCACTCCGACGAGGGCTGAACTCGGGTTTTGTCCCAGCACAAGACGCACAAGAGGGGCATGCGACGCAATGATGCAAGTCGCATCTATGACGTCGTGAGAGGGATATGCGCCGCAGGCGCGGCGTTCACTGCGACGTACCCTCAGGGGTGTACGACATCCGATCCGCCGCCACAGGAGGTCAGCTCACGTGACCAAGCAGGTCCGCCAGCTGGATCGAGTGGTCATCCGGTTCGCTGGCGATTCCGGCGACGGTATGCAGCTCACCGGTGACCGTTTCACATCCGAGACCGCGCAGCTCGGCAACGATATTTCCACGCTGCCCAACTTCCCGGCCGAGATCCGGGCCCCCGCAGGCACGCTGCCGGGCGTGTCGAGCTTCCAGGTGCACTTCGCCGACTTCGACATCCTCACGCCGGGCGACGCGCCGAACGTCCTCGTCGCGATGAACCCGGCCGCCCTGAAGGCGAACCTCGCCGATCTGCCCAAGGGCGCGTCGATCATCGTCAACACCGACGAGTTCACCAACCGCAACCTGGCGAAGGTCGGCTACGCCGCCAACCCGCTGGAGGACGGCTCCCTGGAGGGCTGGAACGTCGCGCCGGTCGGCCTGACCTCGATGACGGTGAAGGCCCTCGAGTCCTTCGAGATCTCCAAGAAGGACGCCGAGCGGGCCAAGAACATGTTCGCCCTGGGCCTGCTGTCCTGGATGTACTCCCGGCCGCACGAGTCGACCCTGTCGTTCCTGGAGCGCAAGTTCGCCTCGCGCCCGGAGCTCGTCGCCGCGAACATCGCCGCGTTCAAGGCCGGCTGGAACTTCGGCGAGACGACCGAGAACTTCGCGGTCCGCTACGAGGTCAAGCCGGCCCGCATGGTGCCGGGCAACTACCGCAACATCACCGGCAACGCCGCGCTCGCCCTGGGCGTGGTCGCGGCGGGGGTACGGTCGCAGCTGCCCGTGTTCCTGGGCGCCTACCCGATCACCCCGGCCTCGGACATCCTGCACGAGCTGAGCAAGCACAAGAAGTTCGGCGTGACCACCGTGCAGGCCGAGGACGAGATCGCGGCGATCGGCGTGGCCCTGGGCGCCTCCTACGGCGGTGCGCTCGGCGTGACCACCACGTCCGGCCCCGGCGTCGCGCTCAAGGGCGAGACGATCTCGCTCGCCGTCGCCCTCGAGCTGCCGCTGCTCATCATCGACGTGCAGCGGGCCGGCCCGTCGACCGGCCTGCCGACCAAGACCGAGCAGGCCGACCTCAACATGGCCCTGTTCGGCCGGCACGGCGAGGCGCCGGTCGCGGTGCTCGCACCCCGGTCCCCGGCGGACTGCTTCAACACCGCGCTCGAGGCCGCCCGCATCGCGCTGACGTACCGCACCCCGGTGATCCTGCTCTCGGACGGGTACATCGCGAACGGCTCGGAGCCCTGGCGCCTGCCGGAGACCGCGGAGCTGCCCGACCTGCGGGTCGAGTTCGCGACCGAGCCCAACGGTGAGGACGGCAAGACGTTCCTGCCCTACCTGCGCGACCCCAAAACGCTCGCGCGACCGTGGGCGGTTCCCGGTACACCCGGGCTGGAGCATCGAATCGGCGGCCTCGAAAAGGCCGACAAGACCGGTGACATCTCCTATGACCCGGCCAACCACGACTTCATGGTGCGCACCCGCGCGGCCCGCATCGAGGGCATCGACGTCCCCGACGTCGAGGTCGAGGACCCGGACGGCACCGCCCGCGTCCTGGTGCTCGGGTGGGGCTCGACCTACGGGCCGATCGGCGCCGCCGCCCGCGCACTGCGCCAGCGCGGCCTCGCCGTCGCCCAGGCGCACCTGCGCCACCTGTCACCGATGCCGAAGAACCTGGGCACGGTGCTCAAGTCCTACGACAAGGTCGTCATCCCGGAGATGAACCTCGGCCAGCTCGCCGGGGTCATCCGGTCGCGCTACCTGATCGACGCCATCGCCTACAACCAGGTCCGCGGGCTGCCGTTCACCGCGGCCGAGCTGGAGGGCGTGCTCGAGGAAGTGGTCAAGAATGCCTGAGCAGCTGAAACTGACGATGAAGGACTTCAAGTCGGACCAGGAGGTGCGCTGGTGCCCCGGCTGCGGGGACTACGCGATCCTGGCCGCGGTGCAGTCCTTCATGCCCGAGCTCAACATCCCGCGCGAGCGCATCGTGTTCGTCTCCGGCATCGGCTGCTCCTCGCGGTTCCCGTACTACATGAACACGTACGGCATGCACTCGATCCACGGCCGCGCGCCGGCGATCGCGTCGGGCCTGTCCGTGTCCCGCCCCGACCTGTCGGTGTGGGTGGTCACCGGTGACGGCGACGCGCTGTCGATCGGCGGCAACCATCTGATCCACGCGCTGCGCCGCAACGTCAACCTGAAGATCCTGCTGTTCAACAACAAGATCTACGGCCTGACCAAGGGGCAGTACTCGCCGACCTCCGAGGTGGGCAAGATCACGAAGTCGACCCCGGCCGGCTCCGCGGACTCGCCGTTCAACCCGATCTCCCTGGCCCTCGGGGCCGAGGCGAGCTTCGTCGCCCGGACCATCGACTCCGACCGCAAGCACCTGCAGTCGGTGCTGCGGGCCGCGGCCGAGCACCGCGGGTCGGCGTTCGTGGAGATCTACCAGAACTGCAACATCTTCAACGACGGCGCGTTCGACGCCCTCAAGGAGCCGTCCACCCGCGACGACTTCCTGATCCGGCTCGAGCACGGCCGGCCGATCACGTTCGGCAAGGACGGCGAGTGGGCGGTCACGCACCCGCCCGGCGGCTTCGGCCTCGCCGTCGTGCCGACCGCCCAGGTCGCGCCCGAGGACATCGTGGTGCACGACCAGACGGTGACCGAGCCGGCGTACGCGTTCGCCCTGTCCCGGCTGCCCGGCCTCGACCTGCGCAACACCCCGATCGGGGTGTTCCGCTCGGTCGACCGGCCCGCCTACGACGACGTGGTCCGCGACCAGCTCGTCGCGGCCCAGGCCAAGGTCAAGGGCACGCCGGACGAGGAGCTGGGTGCGCTGCTCAACAGCGGCGACACCTGGACGATTCTGTAAGTCCGACCGCCGGAGCCGCCGCCTGAGCGATCAGGCGGCGGTTTCCATTTCCAGCCAGCGGGTGAGCGTCCGCACGCCCCAGCCGGTGGCGCCCTTGGTCAGGTCGCCGTCGTTGGAGTCGGCCCAGGCCGGCGAGGACATGTCGAAGTGCACCCAGCGGTCGCGCAGCGGCCCGGTGAACTCGCGCAGGTAGAGCGCGGCCAGCAGCGAGCCCGCCCCGATGTCGGTCGAGTTGATGATGTCGGTGAGCTCGCCGCGGATCTCCTCGGCGTAGTCCTCGCTCAGCGGCATCCGCCACACCGACTCGCCGCCGGCCGTGGCCGCGGCCGCGAGGTCGCCGGCGAGCGCATCGCTGTGGCTGTACATCGCGGCCGTGCGCTTGCCGAGCGCGACACCCTGGGCGCCGGTCAGCGTGGCCAGGTCGATCAGCACGTCGGGGCGCAGGCGGCGCACCGCATACGCCATCGCGTCGCCGAGCACCAGGCGCCCCTCGGCGTCGGTGTTGAGGATCTCCGACGTGATGCCGCCGTAGTGCGTGACCACGTCGCCGGGGCGCATGCTGTCACCGCCGAGCGCGTTCTCGGCCAGCGGCGCCAGGGCGGTGATCCGGATCGGCAGGCGCATCGCGGCCGCCGCCAGTGTCGCGCCGACGACCGCGGCCGCGCCGCCCATGTCCTTGCGCATGAGCTTCATGCCGGAGACCGGCTTGATGCACACGCCGCCGGTGTCGAACGTGATGCCCTTGCCGACCAGCACCACGTGCCGCTTCGCCCCGCGCGGGCGCCAGGACAGCTCGACCAGGCGCGGCCCGCGCTCCGGCCCGGCCCCGCGCCCCACGGTCAGGATCGCGTTGAAGCCGTTGTCCTGCAGATACGCGGGCTCGCGGACCTCGACCGTCAGCCCCGGCGTGCCGGCCGCCGCCTTGACCACCTGCTTGGCGAACCAGGCCGGGGTCTTGCGGTCGCTCGGCGTGTTGGTCAGGTCACGGGCCAGTGTGGTGGCGGTGACGACGGCCCGGGCCTGGTCCAGGGCGGCGCTGTGCTCCCGGCTCGCCGCCAGCGCGATGGTGACGCGCCGCAGCGGATCGGGCTCGTCATCGGTGAGGGTGAAGCGGTACGCCGCGAGCCACAGCCCCTCGGCCAGGGCGCGGACCGCCGCGGGCGCGGTGTCCTGGGGCACCAGGATTCGCAGCGCCGGCTCCGAGCGGGCCGCCTTGCTCAGCGCCGCACCCGCGGCCCGCCAGCCGGCCTCGTCACCCTCGCCGATGCCCGCGAAGAGCAGCTTCGACGGCTTGCGGCCGGGCCGCGGCAGCTTGTGCACGGTGCCGGCCGAGCCGGAGTGCTCGACGTCGTCCAGGAACGCGTCGGCCTCGGCCTGGTCGACCGGGTTGAGCAGTTCGAGCGCGGAGAAAGGGTCGCCGGACGGCACCACGACGGCCAGCGCACCCGAGGTGGTGCGGCTCGTGGCGAGCTTGATGTCCAGCACGGGGCCTCCAATGATTTCCGCGCGCACAACAGTGGGAGCGACCGCATACCGGCCGCTCCTCCCAACCCAGTCAACCCGATAGCGGAGCCGATTGCAGGAAGACTCAGCCAGTGGCCGTCTTCAGCGCCTCGCTGAGTTCGTTGGCCTCATCCTTGGTCATCTCGACGACGAGCCGCCCACCACCCTCGAGCGGGACGCGCATGACGATGCCGCGGCCCTCCTTGGTGACCTCCAGCGGACCGTCGCCTGTCCGCGGCTTCATGGCCGCCATGTTGTCTCCCTTCGCTCCCTGATGTCCCAGACATCAGGTGGCACAGCCGTCCCCGCATGCCCGGCGCGCCTGCTCACGAAGTCCCGACCGGACCCGCAGACTTCGTGAAGTACGCACCAACCGATGATTTTCCCTGATGATGGGCCCAAGACCCAAACCGGGGCGGGAACCTTGTGACACTTTCTAGCCAGAACGGCCGGTGGACTGTCACAATAAGCGGCCATGCAGGCCCGGTCCGCCCTCTTCGACCTCTATGGCGACCATCTCCGTCCGCGCGGCGGACGGGCCGCGGTCGCCGCTCTCGTGCGCCTGCTCGCTCCCCTCGGCATCGCCGCGCCCGCCGTGCGCACCGCCGTGTCGCGGATGGTCCGGCAGGGCTGGCTGCACCCCCTCCGATTGCCGACCGGCCCCGGCTACGGCATCACCCCCAAGGCGGCCCGCCGCCTCGACGCCGCCGGTGCCCGCATCTACCGCACCCAGCGCCCCGGCGGCCCCGGGAACGCGTGGACGGGCCGTTTCGATCTCATCACGCTGGAGCCGCCCGCGCACCGCGGCGCGCGGGCCCGGTTGACGGCGAACCTCGGATTCCTCGGCTACGGCGCCATCGACGCCTCCACCTGGATCGCCCCGCGCCCCGGCGAAGGAGTCGACGCCCTGCTGAGTGAGGCGGGTGTGGCCTACGACCGCTTTACCGCAGAGCATTGCGGGGGTACTGCTGGAGCGGTGAAACTGGTCGCCCGCGCCTGGGACCTCGAGGCCATCGCCGCGGCGTACCGTGACTTCGTCGAGCGCCTGACGCCGCTCGTCCACACCGCCGGCCCCGGCACCGCCGACGAGCAGGCCTACGCGGTCCGCTTCACGCTCGTCCACGCCTGGCGCGCATTCCTGTTCCGCGACCCGCAACTGCCGCCGGACCTGCTGCCCGAGCGCTGGGCCGGCACCGCCGCGGCCGCCTTCTTCGACCACCACGCCATGCGCCTGCGCCCGGCCGCCGACCGGTTCGTCGACGCCTGTCTGACCCTTGAATACTAGGGAGTACGCAATGGAGCTGCTCGTCGAACGCACCGACTCCGGTGTGGCGATCCTGACCCTCAACCGCCCCGAGGCCCTCAACTCGCTCACCGACGCGCTGAAGGTGGCGCTGCGCGACACGTTGCAAGCGCTCCAGACCGATCCGGCGGTACGCGCGATCGTCCTCACCGGCGCCGGCCGGGCCTTCTGCGGGGGTCAGGACCTGCGCGAGCACGCCGAGTCCCTCGAGGCCGGCTCGGGCTCCTCGCTCTCGACGGTCGGCGAGCACTACAACCCCATCGCGATCGCCCTGGCCGAGATGCCGAAGCCGGTGGTCGCCGCGGTCAACGGCATGGCCGCCGGCGCCGGCGCGTCCCTGGCCCTGCTGGCCGACTTCCGCGTGGGCGGCCCCAAGACGGCGTTCCTCATGGCCTTCGCGAACGTGGGCCTGGCCGGCGACACGGGCATCTCCTGGTCCCTGCCCCGCATCGTCGGCCACGCGAAGGCGGTGGAGCTGCTGCTCCTGGCCGAGCCGGTGCGCGCGGAGGCCGCCGCCGCGCTGGGCATGCTGACCCGCCTGGTCGAAAGCGACGAGGACGTCCTGCCCACCGCCCTGGAGCTGGCCGACCGCCTGGCCGCGGGCCCCACTGTCGCCTACGCCCAGATCAAGCGCGAGCTGGCCGCCGGCGGCTCCGGTTCGCTGGCGGCCGCGCTGGCGGTGGAGGCCGAGGCCCAGGCGACCTGTGGCCGGACCGCCGACCACCAGCAGGCCACCGCCTCCTTCGTCGCCAAGCAGAAGCCCGTCTACTCGGGCCGCTGAGCCGCGCCACGAGGCCACGTCGCCGGCCGGGCCGAAGCGCGGTGGGCCACCCGCCGTGCGGGCCCGTCCGGCGCCGGTGCATCGCGTTGCACCTGTCCCGGCGTCGAGCCCGTGCGCCGGGGTGCGCATCCGATATGTCGGGCGCTGCGCGCCTCGCTTCGCTCGACATATCGGATATTTCGTATATGTCGGCTGTCAAGATTGCCACTCCCTGAGACTTGCTTAACGTGGCTCGTACAAACCGGCCATAGCGTGGTGTCCATGGCCGATCGGGAGAAGGTTGCGCATCTGCTGCGCCGGGCGACGTTCGGGCCCACCGCGGAGGAGGTCGACGCGGCCGAGTCCAAGGGCCTGGCCGCGACCATCGACGCCCTGTTCGAACCGGCCGGGACGGACAGCGGCGCGGCCCGGACCCCACCGCCGAAGCTCGGCCCGGTCATCAACGAGAAGTCGGACCGCGCCGAGCAGATCCGGACCGTCGGCTCCTGGTGGCTCGACCGCATGGTGCAGGCCGACCACCAGGTCCACGAGAAGCTGACCTTCTTCTGGCACGGCCACTGGGCCACGTCCGCCGACAAGGTCAAGTCCGGCCCGCTCATGCTGGCCCAGCAGCAGACCCTGTTCCGCACCGCACTCGGCGACTTCGCCACCCAGGTCCACTCGATGCTGCGCGACCCCGCGCTCATCATCTGGCTCGACGGTCAGAAGAACACGAACAAGGCCCCCAACGAGAACCTGGCCCGCGAGCTGATGGAGCTGTTCACGCTGGGCGTCGGGCACTACACGGAGCAGGACGTCCGCGAGGGCGCCCGGGCCCTGACCGGCTGGGTCGTCGACCAGAAGTCCGGCACCGCGTCGCTCAACCCGAAGCGCCACGACGACCGGCCGAAGACCATCCTCGGCCAGACCGGCACCTACGACGCCGACGCCTTCGCCGACCTCCTCCTGGCCCAGCCGGCCTGCCCGGACTTCGTCGCCAAACGGCTCTGGCTGCGGTACTGCAGCGACGCCGACATCCCCGCCGCCACCCTGTCGCGTGCCCGCACCCAGCCGACGACGGCCGCCGTGCTCCGCGAGCTCCTGACCTCCGAAGGCCACGCCGAGCTCGTCAAACAGCCGGTGGAGTGGCTGGTGGGTGCCCTGCGCCAGCTCCAGATCCGCCCCGGCGAACTGCCGGAGGCCCAGCGCAAGCAGCTCGGCAACGGCCTGACCCAACTGGGCCAGGTCCCCCTCCGCCCGCCGAGCGTGGGCGGCTGGCCCGCGGGCGCGGCCTGGCTGACGACCTCGGCCACCCAGGCCCGGCTCAAGCTCGCCCAGTCCCTGGCCGCCCGCGCCCCGCAGCCGGTCCTGGACCGCCTCACCGCCTCACCGCCGCCCCAGCGCCCGGCCGCCCTGGCCCGCCTGCTGGTCGTGGACAAGTTCACCGACCGCACCCTGGCCGCCCTGACCCCGGCCGCCAACGACGCCCGCCAGCTGCTGACCCTGGGCCTGGCCAGCCCCGAATACGCCATCAACTGACCCGCCCCGGACCCGCCACCAGGCGCGCCCGCCATCAGCTGAGCCCCGACCCACCCGACCTCACCGACCCGGCCCGGCGTCACGCTCTCGACCCGGCCGGCTGCACCACCGACACAGGCTCGACCCGGCCGGCGGCGAGCATGCCGGCAGCAGACTCGACCCGCCGATGCCGAGCACGCCGGAGAGCCGGCCGCCGACCCCGGCGCCGCATATGCCATCTGATCGCTTTCGAAGGAGGCGGCATGGACGCCCTGACCCGTAGGAAGTTCCTGATCGCCAGCGGCGTGGTCGGCGGCGCGGCCCTGGTCGCCGGAGGGGCCTGGACCATCCACGACATTCTCGACACCGCCACCTGGGACGACCGCCCCGGCGACGCCAAGACCCTGGTCCTCGTCACCCTCTACGGCGGCAACGACGGCCTGGCCAACGTCATCCCGTACGCGGACAAGGCCTACGCCCCGGCCCGCCACGAGCTCGCCTACACGCCGGACGAGGTCCTCAAGCTCGACGACACCCTCGGCCTGAACCCGGGCCTGGCCGGCCTCAAGCGCATGTACGACGCCAAGAAGCTCGCCATCGTCCGCGGCGTCGGCTACCCGAAGCCCGACCACAGCCACTTCCGGTCGATGGACATCTGGCAGACCGCGCAGCCCGACCGCCCCGGCAACACCGGCTGGCTGGGCCGGTGGCTTGACGCGATCGGCGGCGACCCCCGCCACGCCGTCTCCTTCGAGCCGGTGCTCCCTCCGCTCCTGGCCGGCGTCACCACCGCCGGCGCCGCCGTGCCCGTGTCCGGCCTGTCCCTGCCGGCCGGCGTCAAGCCCGAGGTCCTGACCGCCTTCGGCAAGCCGTCCGAAGGCGAGCCCGGACTCCAGGCCCGCGCCGCCCGCGCCTTCGCCGACCTGGTCGAGGTCGACGCCCTGATCCACAGCGTCGACGAGGCCGACGGCGACGCCGACACCTCCTCCTCGTCCGGCACCGCCACCGGCGGCCGCTCCGACCTGAAGACCCAGCTGGACCTGGTGGCCCGCTGCGTCGAGGCCAACGTGGCCACCCGCGTCTTCTCCGTCTCCCTGGGCGGCTTCGACCTGCACGCGGAGGAGCGCAACTCCCAGGAGATCCTGCTGAAGCTCCTGGACGACGCCCTCACCACGTTCGCCGACCGCATGGCGAAGACCGACGCGGGCCGCAAGGTCGTCGTGGCCGTCTACTCGGAGTTCGGCCGCCGGGTGGCCGCCAACGGCTCCGACGGCACCGACCACGGGACCGCGTCGAACATGTTCATCCTCGGCAGTCCCGTGCACGGCGGCCTCTACGGCGAGCAGCCCAGCCTCGGCGACCTCGACAACGGCGACCTGAAGTTCACCACCGACTTCCGCGCGGTCTACGCCACCCTCCTGCACAACGTCCTGGAC
This sequence comes from Dactylosporangium vinaceum, assembly GCF_019904175.1. GTDB lineage: Bacteria > Actinomycetota > Actinomycetes > Mycobacteriales > Micromonosporaceae > Dactylosporangium > Dactylosporangium vinaceum. The sequence continues at coordinate 853,721 of NZ_CP061913.1, forward strand.
GCCGACCCGGAGCCGATCCTCGGCTACAAGGACCAGCTCACCGGCATCCTGTAACCGACGAGCGCACCGCCCGACCGATCAGCTCGCCGCCGCCGCACCGCCGATCAGCTCGCCGCCGCCGCCGCACCGTCGACGGCGGCCGTCGGCCCGCCGTGGACCTCGGGTCCATCGGCAGCGGCGGCGCGGCCCGGGTCGTTGGGGCTCCACGGCGCCGGGGGCCGCTTGGACCGGGGCCGGGTGCTGCCCGGCACCGGCCGCGGACGCCGGGGCGCCGGAGTCCGGCGCCGCGCCCGCTCCAGCTGCCGCCGGTCCTCCTCGAGCCAGCTCAGCGCGGTCCGGCACAGGTACGCCCACCACCCGATCCACGGCCCGTACCGGTCGCGGAGCTCATCCGGCGACGGCCCGCCCCGCTCCCCGTAGACCGCCTGCACCGTGTGCCCGTGCTGCGCCTGCTCCAACGGCACCGCGTCCGGGCGCCCCAGGGCCCGCAGCAGCAGCGACTGGGCCGTGTACTCCCCGATGCCGCGCACGGCCAGCAGCGCCGCCCGCGCCTGCCCGTAAGGCCCGGTGCGCAGCAGCTCCTCGTCCAGGGCCGCCACCCCGCCGATGATCGAGGCGACCCGATCGGCCCGCGGCCGCCCGCCGACGAACGGCACCAGCTCGAACGGCGTCAGCTCGGCCAGCCGGGGCAGCTGCGGCAGCGCCGCGAACTCGTCCCCGCCCGCGGTGACCGTCACGCCCAGGTGCGCGGCGAGCCGGCGCTTGATAAGTGTCGCGTACCACGGGGTGGAGTTCTGGGCGAGCGCGTAATACACGACGCCCTCGGCCAGCGTCGGGAACCGCACCATGTGCAGGCCCCGGGCCACGGCCAGCAGCGGCTCCATCGCCGGATCGGCCGCGGCCCGCTCCAGGAACTCCGTGAGGTCGTCGTCGAGCCCGAGCCAGGCCGCCACCCGGGCGCGGGCGGCGTCGAGGTCGGGCCCGCGCAGCGGCTCCTCGCTGAACAGGGTCAGCCCGACCCCGGGTACGCCGTCGTCGCGGGCGGCGACCTCGGCGGCGATCGCCGCGCCGGGGTCGCTCGGGTGCGGGAAGACGCGGCGCACCCAGCGGCCGGGGTCGAGGGCGATGTCGCCCTGGCCGGGCCGGAAGTCCTTCACCGCCCGCAGGGTGCGGGCGAGGTCGAAGGGGACGGTGGCCGGAAGGATGGTCCGGGTGATGATGCCGAGTTCGCTCATGCCGGCATCTTCGAACGCCGGTACGACTCTTTTTCGGCGCCGCCCGCGATGGCTACTGTGCGCGAACCGCCAGGAGCAGTCCGTCACCGAGAGGGAGCAGGGCCGGGGTCCACGCCTCGCTCTCGCGAAGGGATTTCACCGCCTCGCGTAGCAGTACAGTCTCCGCGTCTCGAATGGTGGGATCGCTCACTCGGCCGCCGGCCAGCGCGCCGGCCAGCACCATGGTGCCGCCCGGCCGCAGGAGCCGCTCGGCCGCGGCCACCACCGGGCCGTACTCGCTGGGATCGTGATCGACGAAGATCAGGTCGTAGGCGCGGTCGGCCAGTCGGGGGAGCACGTCGAGCGCGCGGCCGGTGATGATCCGCGTGCGCGACGGCGGGTGGCCGGCCGAGGAGAACACCCGGCGGGCGATGCGCTGGTGCTCGGCCTCGAAGTCGATGGTGGTCAGGACGCCGTCGCGGCGCATCCCGCGCAGCAGCCAGCCGCCGCTCACCCCGGTGCCGGTACCCACCTCGACGACCGCCTTGGCGTTGCTCACCGCGGCGATCACCCGCAGGGCCGCCCCGCAGCCCCGGCTCACCGCGTTGATGCCCTGCTCCGCGGCGGCCTCGCGCGCGGCTGACAGCACCGGCTCCTCGGCGACGAATCCGTCGATGAAATCAGCGGTCCGAGCGGACACGGTAATGGGGCACCCCTTAAGAGAAGTCGATAGACCGCAACTCTAGGAGACCTCGCCCTCGCATGCTTCAAGCCGGGTCGTGTAATGCTGGATGCGAAACGGACGGAGGAGCCGATCGTGACAGACGGTTCGGCCTGGCGGCAGCCGGGCTCCGGCGCGCCGGCCAGCAACACCGGCTGGGGGGCGCGCCCAGCTTGGGCAGCACCGAGCTCGACCCAGCCCACGACGCCGCAGCCGGCCGCCAACAGTTGGTGGTCCGACGCCCTGGCGGACCCGTGGCGCGATCCGGACGCCCCGGTCGTGGTGGTCAAGCAGCCCGCGGACGAGGCCCCGGCGCTGGAGAAGCCGCCACCGCCGTCCTCCGGCCCCCGCGTCGGCATCGGGCTGGTGCTCGTCGTCTCCATCGTCACCGCCCTGCTCGCCGGCGCCCTGGGCGGCACCCTCGGCTACGTCTTCGCGGGCGGCGGGGGCAGCACCACGCTCGGCGGGAGTCCCCTCGGCAACGCCGAGGCCAACAACCGCGCCCCCGACTCCGTCGCCGGCCTGGTCAAGAAGGTCCTGCCGAGCGTCGTCACGATCAGCGTGCGGGTGAGCAACGGCACGTCCCTGGGCTCCGGCTTCGTCGTCAGCGCCGACGGCCACGTGATCACCAACAACCACGTCGTCGAGGGCAGCAGCGGCTCGGCCACCGTCCGCTTCAGCGACGCCACGGTCGCCTCGGCCACCGTGGTCGGCAGCGACCCCGAGTCGGACATCGCCGTGCTGAAGATCGACACCAACGGCCTGCCCGATAGCGAGGTCGTCCCGGTCCAGTTCGGCAACTCCGACGCCGTCCAGGTCGGCGACCCGGTCGTGGCCATCGGCGCCCCGCTGGGCCTGACCAGCACCGTCACCTACGGCGTGGTCAGCTACCTCGACCGCCCCATCCGCACCAGCGAGGGCGGCACCGCCCGCTACTACGCCGCGATCCAGACCGACGCCGCCGTCAACCAGGGCAACTCGGGCGGCCCGCTGTTCGACGCGGCCGGCCGGGTGATCGGCATCAACTCCGTGATCGGCACCCTCGCCGAGGACCAGTCAAGCGCCGGCAACGTCGGCCTCGCCTTCGCCATCCCGATCAACCACGCCCGCCGCATCGCCACCGACATCATCAACACCGGCAAGGCCCGCCGCACCGTCATGGGCGTGCAGGTCGACACCACATACCAGAACCCGGCCGGCGGCGCCCGCCTGGCCACCGTCGAGGCCGGCGGCCCCGCGGAGGCGGCCGGGCTCAAGACCGGCGACGTGGTCCTTTCGGTGAACGGCAAGCCGATCGAGGAGTCCTGGGACCTGACCGCGCTGGTGCGCCGCTACGCGCCCGGCGACACGGTTGACATGCAGTATCTCCGCGGCGCCGCGAAGGCCAAGGCCTCCGTCACGCTCGTCGCCGACGCGAAGTGACCCGGCAGCCCCTCCCGGAACCGGGCCGCGGGTGCGTAGTCTGGCCGAGGAGAAAGCAGGGGAGGGCCGGCACATGGGCTTGGACAACATCGGCGGCTGGGAGTTCCTCGTCATCATCCTGGTCGGGCTGTTCATCTTCGGCCCCGACCGGCTGCCGAAGGCGATCAGCGACGGCGTGAAGATGCTGCGCAACATCCGGCAGATGGCCCGCAACGCGACGGGCGACCTGAGCAAGGAGCTCGGCACCGACATCCAGCTCGAGGACCTGCACCCCAAGACGTTCCTGCGCAAGCACCTCCTCAGCGAGGAGGACGAGGCCGCCCTGCGCAAGCCTCTGCAGAGCATCTACGACGACGTCCGCGGCGTGGCCGACCAGGTCAAGCGCGACGCCCAGGACGCCGCCTCGGCCGCCAACGCCTCCGTCCGCGCCGCGGCGACTCCCGGCACCCCGGCTCCGACCGCCCAGCCGGCCGTGCGCGCCTCCTGGGACGACGTGACCTGAGCCGTCCGTTCACCCGCAAGACCAAACTCCGGATTCGTACTCCTCCGCGCCCGCGGTTCGCCGACGCGCGACGAGTACAAGTGCCGATACCCCGGCGGCGCCCCCCACCCCGAGGCGCTGCGGGTCCATGGCCAGTGCCTCGCGCAAGCCACCACATTTGCCCGGTGCACCCGATAAACGTCGCCACTTCCGTGCCCGCGGTTCGCCGCTGCGCGACGAGTACAAGTGCCGATACTCCGGCGGCGCCCCCCACCCCGAGGCGCTGTGGGTCCATGACCAGGGCCTCGCGCAAGCCACCACACTTGCCGGTGCACCCGACAAACGTCGCCACCTCCGTCCCAACCGACTTATCGCCGGCCGGGGTATAAGTCCGACATGTCGCGGCGCGCCAGCGCCCGACATGTCGTTTCCGGTCGGCTGCGAGCTCGGTCGGGAAGATGGCACACCGCAGCGCCGGCGAACCAGGCTGCTCAGCGGCTGTTTGGTCGGCTGCGAGCGCGGTCCGGTCTACGGCACACACCGCAACGACCGGCGGGCCTGACGAACAAGGCTGCTCGGCACACGGTTCTCGATCGGGCCGACAGCGATCGGCGCGCCGGACAACGACCCGTGGGTCGTATCGCGGCGCGCCGATCGGTGGGGTCAGTGCGGAGTGCTCGTCAGCGGCCGGCCGGCTTCAGGCCGAGTGGCTTGCCGACCAGGCTCTCGCGGCGCTGGGCCAGCTTGTCGGCCACGGCGGACAGGGCGGCGGCGGCCGGGGCCGACGGGGTGTCCAGGACCAGGGGGAGGCCCGAGTCGCCGGCCTCGCGGAGGCGGGTGTCCAGGGGGATCTGGCCCAGGAGCGGCACCGTCGCGCCGACCGCGCGGGTCAGGGAGTCGGCCACCGTCTGGCCGCCGCCCGCGCCGAAGACCTCCATGCGCTGGCCGTCGGGGAGCTCCAGCCAGGACATGTTCTCCACGACGCCCACGATGCGCTGGTGGGTCTGCAGGGCGATCGAGCCGGCCCGCTCGGCGACCTCGGCCGCGGCGGCCTGCGGCGTGGTGACGACCAGGATCTCGGCCGAAGGCAGGAGCTGCGCCAGCGAGATGGCCACGTCGCCGGTGCCCGGGGGGAGGTCCAGGAGCAGGACGTCGAGGTCGCCCCAGTAGACGTCGGCCAGGAACTGCTGCAGCGCGCGGTGCAGCATCGGGCCGCGCCACACGACGGCGGCGTTGCCGGGGGTGAACATGCCTATCGAGATGACCTTCACGCCGTGGGCGGAGGGCGGCATGATCATGGACTCGACCTGGGTGGGGCGGCCGTCGACGCCGAGCATGCGGGGGATCGAGTGGCCGTAGATGTCGGCGTCGACCACGCCGACGGAGAGGCCGCGGGCGGCGAGCGCGGCGGCCAGGTTGACAGTCACGCTCGACTTGCCGACGCCGCCCTTGCCGCTGGCCACCGCGTAGACGCGGGTCCGCGAGCCGGGCTGCGAGAACGGGATGACCGGCTCCTGCACGTCGCCGCGCAGGCTCGACTGCAGGTCCTTGCGCTGCTCGGGGGTCATCACGCCGAATTCGATCTCGACGGCCGTGACGCCGTTGACGGCCGAGACCGCGCGGGTGATGTCGGAGCGCAGCTTGTCCTTGAGCGGGCAGCCGGCCACCGTGAGCAGGATGCCGATGGCGGCGACGCCGTCCGGGCGGAGGGTGACGTCACGGACCATGCCCAGTTCGGTGATGGGCCGGCGGATCTCGGGGTCGTCGACGGTCGCGAGCGCAGCGGTGATCGCGTCCTCGACGGTGGTGGCCGGGGCTGACATGCCTGCCACTCTACGTCGCCCCACCCGCCGGCCCCGCGCTGTCAACCCCGCACGAGGACTGCGTCACACGCCCGATTGGCGAATAATGTCCACCCGCGGGGCTTGTCCGCGTACCCAAACCGGTGCGACCATCGTTTACACGCCCCCGCGCCTCGCCCCTTGAGGCGCGGGGGCGTAAACACAGCTCAATGCTTCCGGCGCCGCGGGGGCTCGTCCGAGTCGACGGCGTCGTCGCTCTCGTCCATCCCGAGCGGGTCGGACAGCGAGCCCAGCGCCTTGCGGACCTTCTTGCGCTCCGCCTTCGCCCGCCGGTCGGCCGCCTCGTCGAGCTCCTCCGCCACCCGCGACAGCTCCGAGCGCAGGAAGTCGCGGGTCGCCACCTCACCCAGCGCGATGCGCAGCGCGGCGATCTCCCGGGCCAGATACTCGGTGTCGGCCTTCTGTGCCGCCGCCCGCCGCCGGTCCTCGTCCGCCGCCACCCGGTCCCGGTCGGCCTGCCGGTTCTGCGCGAGCAGGATCAGCGGCGCGGCGTAGGACGCCTGCAGCGACAGGATGAGCGTCAGGAACGTGAACGTGTAGGGGTCGAACTGCCAGCTCTTCGGCGTGAGCGTGTTCCACGCGACCCAGGCCAGGATGACGATTGTCATGTAGACCAGGAACTTCGCCGTGCCCATGAACCGGGCGATGCCCTCCGACCACTGCCCGAACGCCTCCGGGTCGAAGCGGGGCAGCGAGATGCGCGAGTCGCGCGGCTGGTCGAGGCGGCGCCGCTCAGCCACGGGTACCCCCCGCGCTGCCCGGGATCGCGATGTTCAGGGTCTCGGCGTGATCGCGGTCACGCCAGTCGTCGGGCAGTAGGTGGTCGAGCACGTCGTCGACGGTGACCGCACCGACCAGCTTGTCGTTGTCGTCGACCACGGGCATCACCACCAGGTTGTAGGTCGCCATGCGGCGAGTGATCTCGGCGAGGGTCAGATCCGGCGCGAGCGGGTCGATGTCGTTGTCGACGACGCCGCCGAGCAGCGCCGACGGCGGCTCGCGCAGCAGGCGCTGGAAGTGCACGACCCCGAGGTAGCGCCCGGTGGGCGTCGCCATCGGCGGGCGCGTGACGAACACGCCGGCCGCGACCGCCGGGGACAGCTGCGGCTCCCGGATGCGGGCCAGGGCCTCGGCGACAGTGTTGTCCGGCGCCATGACGATCGGCTCGGAGGTCATGACCGCGCCGGCCGTGCCGGGGGCGTACTCCAGCAGGGCCCGGACCGGTGACGCCTCGTCGGGCTCCATCAGGTCCAGCAGCACCTCCTGCTCCGGCTTCGGCATCTCGGCGAGCAGGTCGGCCGCGTCGTCCGGGTCCATCTCCTCCAGCACGTCGGCCGCCCGCTGCGGCTCCAGGGCCGTGATGATCTCCAGCTGGTCGTGCTCCGGGAGCTCCTCGAGCACGTCGGCCAGGCGCTCGTCGTCGAGCGCCGTGGCGACCTCGACGCGCCGGCTCTCCGAGAGGTCCTGCAGCACGTTGGCCAGGTCGGCCGCCCGCATGTTGTCCAGCACGGCCAGGATGCCCGCGGTGCCCTGGGTCTGCGACTCCCCGGCCAGGCCGGTCACCTCCGACCACTCGAGCTGGTTGAGGTGGCCGCGGCGGGTGAGCCGGCCGGTGAACTCGCGCACCGCCACCCGCGACAGCGACCACTCGCCGGTGCGGTCGGCGTCCATGGCCACGTCGACCACGGCCCCGGTGCGCCCGGTCGCGGCCACGCTCACGTGCCGGTCCATGAAGTCCTCCAGCACCAGCAGCTCGCCCGGGCGCTTCTCGAACCGGCGCAGGTTGAGCGTGCCGGTGTTGAGCACCACGGCGTCGGGCTCGATGGCGGTGATCCGGCCGATCGGCAGGAAGATCCGCCGGCGCATGGGCATCTCGGCGACGAGCCCGACGACGCGCGGGGGCTGGGTGCCGGCCCGCATCCGGGCGACGGCGTCACGCACCCGGCCGACCTGGTCGCCGTTCGGATCGAACACGCTCAGGCCCGCGAGGCGCGCGATGTAGACCCGCGGCGCAGTGCTCACGAGGCTCAAGCCTACTGAAGCGGGCCACGCCGCGGCCGTTGGACCGAACTCCGCGGCCCGCGGGGCCCTAGGCTGCGGGTATGAGCAGCGTCCGGTACTCGATCGTCGACGTCTTCACCGACCGCCCCTTCACCGGCAACCCCCTGGCGATCGTCTTCGACGCGCAGGACCTGGCCGGCGAGCAGATGCAGTCGATCGCCCGCGAGTTCAACCTCTCCGAGACGATCTTCGTCCTGCCGCCGAGCCCGGAGACCGGGGCGACGTACCGGGCCCGGATCTTCACGCCCGTCCACGAGCTGCCCTTCGCCGGCCACCCGACCGTCGGGTGCGCGGTCACCCTGGTGCGCAACGGCGTCATCACGGGGCCCGACGTGGTGCAGGAGTGCGGCGCGGGGCTCCTGCCGATCCACGTCGACGAGGTCCACGGCGCTGCCACTGTGACGGGCGCCACGCCGACTGTCGGGCCAGCGCTCGACCCGCTGCCGCTGCTGGAGTCGATCGGGCTTACCGAGGCCGACTACCTGGGGCCGGCGCCGCGGACCGCCGGGTGCGGCCTCGAGTTCACCTACCTCTCGGTCACCGACGAGGCAGTGGCCCGGGTGCGGCTGCAGCGGATCGTCGACAACCTGAGCGTCCTGCACTGGGACGCCGAGCAGCACCGGGCGCACGTGCGGGTGCTGGTCCCCGGCGTCGGCGTCAACGAGGACCCGGCGACCGGTTCGGCCGCGATGGGCCTGGGCGTGTGGCTCGTCACCAGTGGACTGCTCGCGGGCGACGGCGTCTCGCAGTACAACATCAGCCAGGGTCTGGAAATGCACCGCCCGTCGGCGCTGCGGTGCACGGTGACCGCGGAGGGCGGCGCGGCCGTCGGCGCCACGGTGTCGGGTCACGTGGTGCCGATCGCCTCCGGAGAAATGATCGTGCCGCCGTTCGTCGGCTGAGCACGGCGCCGCCCGCCGAGCACCACCACGGCCACTCCGGCCAGGAGGATCGCGATGCCGGGCAGCGTGCGGGCCGCCGGCAGCTGCCCCAGCAGCAGCCAGGCGATGATCAGCGCGCCCGGCACCTCCAGCAGGAGCAGCACCGCGACGGTCGTCGCGCTCACCCGGTGCAGGGAGTAATTGATCAACGTGTGCCCGAGCAGCTGCGGCCCCACCGTCATGCCCGCGATGGCGATCCAGGTTTCCCAGGTGTACCGCCAGAGCCCCGCCCCGCTCGCGAAGCACGCCACGAGCAGCAGAGCCGCGCAGACCGAGTAGCAGACGGAGGCGTACACGGTCGTCGGGAGCCCGACCCGGGCGCGCTCGCCGAGCAGCGTGTACCCGGCCGCGGCGACCCCACCGGCCAGCGCCAGCCCGTCACCCAGCAGCGCCCGGCCCGACAGGTCCGGGTCCGCCCCGGTCGCCAGGGCCACCCCGGCCACCGCGATGCCGATCCCGGCCCAGGTGCTGCCCGGCACCCGCACGCCCCGCGCGGCCGCGACCAGGGCCGTCCACACCGGGGTCGTCGAGACCAGGGCCACCGACATGGCGACGCTCGTCAGCTTGGCGCTGGGCACCCAGGTGCCGAAGTGCACGGCCAGGCACACCCCGGCCAGCACGGTGATCCGCAGATCGGCCCTCGTCGGGGCGGTGCGCCGCAGCAGTGCGGCCGGGGCCAGCGCGGCGGCGCCGAGCATGTTGCGCCAGAACGCGATGGCCAGCGCGGGCGCGACAGCGAACGCGATAAGGGGCGCCGAAGCGGACACCGCCACAATCGCGACGACGAGAGCGGCGATGGTGGTGAGGCCGACCTTGCGCATGCTGCGAATTGTCGTTGATCTGACAATCGCCGCCGGCAGTGACCAGGTAGACCGTCCGGAGGATGCAAGGGGGGACTGAACGGTGATCCAAGCTGTCTGTTTTGACTATTTCAACACCTGTACCAGTGCAGTTGTCCGGGGGGAAGGCCACCGCCGCACCGCCGAGATCCTCGGCGTCGATCCGGACGTGTGGCTGGCCGTGCTCGACAGCAGCTATCCCGAGCGGGCGCGCGGGGGCTACGGCAGCCTGCTGGCCGGCCTGCGCCGGCTGTGCACCGAGGCCGGCGTCGAGCCGACGACCGCCCAGCTGCGCGAGGCCGCGGCAGTGCGCCTGGCCGCTGTCGAGTCCGACGCGCCGCTGCGGGCCGAGGCGGTGGGGGTGCTGCGAGCGCTGAAGGACGCCGGAGTCCGCATCGCGATCGTCAGCGACACCTGGGTCGAGCTCCCGATGATCCTGCCGCGCACCCCGCTCGCCCCGCTCATCGACGCCGCCGTCTACTCCAGCCGGGTCGGCCACACCAAGCCCCACCCGGCCGTGTACGCCGCCGCCTGCGACAAGCTCCGCGTGGCCCCCGCCCACTGCCTGTACATCGGGGACGGCGGCAGCCACGAGCTCACGGGCGCGGCCCGGTTCGGGCTGACCGCCGTGCAGCTGCGCGCCCCCGACCTCGGCAGCCACCTGACCTTCGACGCCGAGCCGGACTGGCGCGGGCCCGCGGTGGCGTCACTGACGGCGGTTCTGGACCTGGTCGGGACGCCTATGCTGGTGGGGTGACCGGGACGGCGGCGCTGTCGCTGGCGGACGGCCGCTTCCTGGCCCGCTTGGCGGCGGATGCGGTATACGCCCGCCTGACCGGCACCCGCCTCACCACCGCGATCCCGCCGGGCAGCCCACTGCACGACGACGGCGCCACGTTCGTCACCCTGGAACGCGCCGGCGCCCTACGCGGCTGCGTGGGCACCCTGGAGCCGCGCCGACCGCTGCACCGCGACGCGGTCCGCAACGCCTGGGAGGCCATGCGCGACCCGCGCCTCCCGCCGGTGACCATCGACGACTGGCCGGCCCTGGACGTGAAGGTCTCGGTCCTGAGCGCGCCGCAGCCGCTTGTCGCCACCACCCGCGCCGAACTGGCCGCCGCGCTGCGGCCGGGCGTCGACGGGCTGATCCTGCGCTGCGACGGCCGCCGGGCGACGTTCCTGCCGGCGGTGTGGGCGAAGATCCCCGACCCGGACCTGTTCCTGGCCGCGCTGCTGCGCAAGGGGGGCTGGGCGACGGGGGAGTGGCCGGCGTCGCTGGAGGCGCTGCGGTACGGGTCGCAGGAGTACCGCGACCCGTCCCCCCGCGACCCAATCACCGCGTGATCGCCCGGCCGCCCCGTGGTTGGATGGGCGCATGGACGCGCTTGTCGAGGAGGCGGCCAAGAAGGCCGCGGTCGCCTGGGTGGCCGTCGACGGCCGCCCCGCCACGCTCGTCTGGTGCGCCTGGCTTGGCGGCGCGCTGCTCGTGGTCACCGGCGAGGGCGAGCAGGCGGTCCCGGCCCTGGCCGAGGCCACGACCGCCGAGGTGAGCCTGCGCGGCGATCACGGCGGCCGGATCGTCACGTTCCCGGCCGAGGTCACGCGCATCGCGCCCGGCGACGAGGCCTGGACCGAGCTGGTGCCCCAATTGGCCGCCAAGCGCCTCAACGCGGCCGGCGGAGCCGAGGAGCTCACCCGGGTCTGGTCCGAGTGCTGCGTGGTCAGCCGCCTCACGCCCGCCGGCGCCTCCGCCGGCCTCCCCGACGACGCCCAGGCCGCCCCGCCCCGCCCGACCGCGGCCACCCGCCTGCCCCGCCGCCCGTTCCGCCTGCACAAGGTCCGCGGGGCGACGAAGCACCGCTAGGCCGTCACGGCGGGCCGGCGGGAGGCGTCACCCCAGCCCCACCGCGTCCAGGCTGGCCTCCCACAGGCGACCGGCCAGAGCCGGATCATCGGTCACCCGGTTGGGCCGGATCAGCCGGCGATCCATGTAGTAGCCGCCCGACGTCAACTGCGACGGGGGCGTGGCCGCCAGCCACACCAGTGTCTCCGCCCCCTTCTCCGGGCTGCGGGCGAACGGCGCCAGCTTCGCCGCCACGTGCACGCCGACCGACGCGCCGAAGCGGCTGCGGACGAAGCCCGGGTGGTACGACGCCGACATGATGTCCGGCCACCGGCGGGCGGCCTCGGCCGCGAAGAGGATGTTGGCCTGCTTGGCCGAGCCGTACATCCGCCACGCCCCCCGCCGCCGGGCCCCGCGCAGATCCGCCGGGTCGAGCACGCCCATCGCGTGCGCCCCGGAGGCGGTGCTGATGATCCGGCCGCCGCGCAGCTGCTCGCGCAGCAGGTTGCTGAGCAGGAACGCGGCCAGGTGGTTCGTCTGCAGCGTCGCCTCGAACCCGTCGGCCGTCACGTGGTGGCCGCGGATCATGCCGCCCGCGTTGTTCGCGAGCACGTCGATGCGCTGGTAGCGCTGGCGCAGATGGTCCACCAGCACGTGCACGTCCTCGAGCTTCGCGAAGTCGCTGCGGTACGCGGGCACCGGGCGGCCGTTGGCGGCGCCCGAGACCGCCGACACCGCGGCCTCCAGGCGGGCTGGGTTGCGGCCCACGAGCACGGTGTTGGCGCCGCGGCGGGCCATGCCGATCGCCGCCGCCAGGCCGATGCCGGAGCTGGCGCCGGTGACGACGACCGTACGGCCGGTGAGATCTCCCACAGGGGGATTCTGTGTGCTCACGCGTCGAGGTTACCGTCAGGTAGCCGCCTGAATAGCCCTTGAGGAGCCTGAATGAGACCGCGCCGCTCATGTCTCGCCGTGCCCGGGTCGAGCGTGAAGATGCTCGGCAAGGCCCAGGGGCTCCCGGCTGACCAGGTGTTCCTGGACCTGGAGGACGCGGTCGCGCCGCTGGCCAAGCCCGAGGCGCGCAAGAACATCGTGGCCGCGCTGAACGACGGGGACTGGGCCGGCAAGACGCGTGTCGTGCGGGTCAACGACCTGACCACCCCGTGGACGTACCGCGACGTCATCGAGGTCGTCGAGGGGGCCGGCGACAACCTCGACTGCATCATGTTGCCGAAGGTGCAGAGCGCGGCGCAGATCGAGTGGCTGGACCTGACGCTCACCCAGATCGAGAAGACGATCGGGCTGGAGGTCGGCCGGATCGGCATCGAGGCCCAGATCGAGAACGCCGCCGGCCTGGTGAACGTCGACGCGATCGCCGCGGCCAGCCGGCGGATCGAGACGATCATCTTCGGGCCGGCCGACTTCATGGCCTCGATCAACATGAGGTCCCTGGTCGTCGGCGGCCTCATCCCCGGGTATCCGGGTGACCCTTACCACTACATCCTCATGCGCATCCTCATGGCCGCGCGCATGCACGACCTCCAGGCGATCGACGGCCCGTTCCTGCAGATCCGCGACGTCGACGCCTTCCGCGAGGTGGCCGGCCGCAGCGCGGCGCTGGGCTTCGACGGCAAGTGGGTGCTGCACCCCGGTCAGATCGAAGCCGCCAACGAGGTGTACTCCCCGGCGCAGGACGACTACGACCACGCCGAGCTGATCCTGGACGCCTACGACCACGCCACGTCCGAGGAGGGCGGCCGCCTCGGCGCGGTCATGCTCGGCGACGAGATGATCGACGAGGCGTCGCGCAAGATGGCGCTCGTCATCGCGGCGAAGGGCCGGGCGGCCGGGATGAATCGCACGTCGGTGTTCACCCCGCCGAACTGAGAAACGCGCGTCGCATTGCCCGCCGGTGTGTCCGGCAGGCAGGATTTGCCCTATGGCACCCGACCTACGTTCCAGCGGCCCCGCCGGCAAGAGCGGCCGGCGCGACGCGAGCCGGCCGTCCTCCGCCCGGCGCACCCTGCGAGCCGTCCCGTCCAGCGGTCCCGAACTCGACGGTGACGCCGTCGAGGAGGAGGCGCCGACCGCCGTCGACCGGCTCGACGGGCGGATCGCCCTGGTCACCGGCGCGGGCAGCCCGGACGGCATCGGCTACGCCACGGCCCGCCGCCTCAAGCAGATGGGTGCCGCGGTCGGCATCGTCTCCACGACCCGGCGCATCCACGACCGGGCCAGCGAGCTCGGCATGATCGGCTTCGTCGCCGACCTGACCGTCGAGGCCGAGGTCGGCGCCCTGGCCGACGCGATCCTCGACAGCCTCGGCCCGGTCGACATCCTGGTCAACAACGCCGGCCTGGCCAGCAAGGCCAGCCCCGAGGTGCTGCGCCCGGTCGCCCAGCTGACCTACGAGGAGTGGCGGGCCGAGATCGACCGCAACCTCACCACCGCGTTCCTGGTCAGCCGGGCCTTCGTCGGCGGCATGGCCGAGCACGGCTGGGGTCGCATCGTCAACCTCGCCGCGACGGCCGGGCCGGTCAACGCGCTGCCCGCCGAGGCCGGGTACGCCGCGGCCAAGGCCGGTGTGGTGGGCCTCACCCGCGCCCTGGCCATGGAGCTCGTCGCCGACGGCATCACGGTCAACGCGGTCGCGCCCGGCATCATCCACACCGGCGCCTCCACCCTGGTCGAACTCAAACAGGGCTTCGGCACCCCGATGGGGCGTCCCGGCACTCCCGAGGAGGTCGCGGCCACCATCGCGTTCCTGTGCTCGCCGGGCGCGTCGTACATCACCGGTCAGATGCTCGTGATCGACGGCGGCAACAGCGTGCGGGAGGCGCAGTACCGGTGACGTGACGGTCAGCGAATCATCAGGTTGCCTGGCTATCTTTGGCCGCATGGGGGCTCGTCCGGCTGACTACGCGGTGCTGCTCGCGCCGCCGGCCGTCGTGGCGGCGGCCGTCGACATCGTGCTGATCGCCGACGAGCCCGAGGCCTTCCTGCCGCTCCTGCTGATCCTCCAGCCGCTCACGGTCCTCGGGATCGTCGTCGGGCTCGTCCAGCTGACGCGGAGCACGCGCGGACCTTCGACTTTCACGCTCCGGGTGTACCGCGGGGAGCCGGCGTTCGCCGCGCTGCCCGCCTTCCGCCCCCAGTGTGTCTTCAACGGGCTCCTCAGCGCCGCCCTCGTCCTCATGGCGCTCAACGGGCTGCGGGTCGCCGGCCGGATCGTCCCGACGATGGCCTGGGCGATCCTGCTCGTCAACGGCTGCACCGTCCTGCTGCTGCTGTTCCGCATGATCCGCAGTGGCCCGCTGCTCCTGACGGCCGACGGCCTCGCGATCGACGGCGGCCGCAGCTTCGTGCCGTGGGCGGCGCTCGGCCCGGGCCCGGACGGCTCCCAGTGGGTGATCGCCCACCCGGAGATGGTCGAGGGCCGCCCGGTCAAGCGCTTCCAGCCCGGCCAGGACGTGCCGCTCGACGTCTCCCTGTGGTTCCTCTACCGCACCATGTACACCTACATGCAGCATCCGGAGCAGCGCCCGGCTATCGGCTCCGCGCAGGAGCTCGAGCGCCTCCGCGGCACGCTGGCCCGCCAGGTCACCTGATTACCCGACGCGTCGCCGCGGTCGCGTTCCTAGCATTGAGGGATGCGCGCGACAGCCCTGATCGTGGTGCCGCCACTGCTGGTCGCCGTGGCCGCCGCACTCATGCCCGGCTATGTCGTGTTCACCCTCGCCGCCCTGGCGATCATCACCCTCGGCCACCTCCTGTTCGGCCGCCGCCGCGGCGACGAACCACCGGCCCGCCCCGCATGGGAGTTCTTCGCCCCGGCCGATCTGCTCGCGGCCCGCGCCGGCACCGCGTTCGCCACGGCCGTGACCTGGGTGGGCACGATCATCCTGAGCACCGAGAGCCGCATCTGGTCCGCCTTCGCCGTAGTGGTGGCCGCCTTGCCGGTCGCCGTGGGCGTCCAGCTGCTCGTCCGGCTGCGCCGCGGCGGCTCGGTGGTGCGGTTGACCCCGTCCGGTGTCGAGGTGCGCGGGCGGATGTACCCCTGGGAGCGCATCACCACCGTGGAGCTCAACGGCGACCGGGCCGTCCCGCGCCTGGACCTGTTCCTGACCGCCCGCCGCGCCCCGGTCCAGGTCCGCCCCGAGGGCATCGACGCCAGCCTGCTCTTCCTGGTCGACCTGCTCGGCTACTACCAGTCCCATCCCCGCTCCCGCGGCGCGATCGGCACGCCCCCGGAGGCCGAACGGATCTACGGCCTGCTCCTGAACGCCCGCCTGGCCGCCGGCCTGCGGGGAGGCCCGCGGCCGATCCTGATCGCGAGCTAGCGTTGGGGCATGCGCACAGCCGAACAGATCCTGCGTGAGGCCCGGACGATCGCCGTCGTCGGCGCCTCCCGGAGCCGCGCGAAGACCGCCCACGCGGTGCCGCTGCAGATCCAGCGCCACGGCTGGCGGATCATCCCCGTGAACCCGTACGCGGACGAGATCTTCGGTGAGCGCGCCTACCCGACCCTGGCCGCGATCCCGTTCCCGGTCGACCTGGTCAACGTCTTCCGCCCCTCCGCCGACGCCACCCAGGTCGTCAAGGACGCCCTGGCCATCGGCGCCCCCGCGATCTGGCTGCAGCAGGACATCCACAGCCCCGAGGGCCGGGCCCTGGCCGAAGCGGCCGGCGTCGACTACCTCGAGAACACCTGCATCGCCGTGGTCCGCGCGGTCCACGCGCTCGATGCCCCCGGCCCCGCCGCCGGCTGAACGGGCCGCCGGCCGGTCCGCTCGCTCAGCGGATGCCGTACTCCCGCAGCAGTCCCCGGCTGATGATCGTCTTCTGGATCTCCGAGGTGCCCTCGCCGATGAGCAGGAAGGGGGCTTCCCGCATCAGGCGCTCGATCTCGTACTCCTTCGAGTAGCCGTACCCGCCGTGGATGCGGAACGCCTCCTGGACCACCTCCGCGCAGTACTCGCTGGCCAGCAGCTTCGCCATGCCGGCCTCGACGTCGTTGCGCTGGCCGGCGTCCTTCAGGCGGGCGGCGCCGACCATGAGGGCGTGGGAGGCTTCGATCTTCGTGGCCATCTCGGCCAGCTTGAACGCGATCGCCTGGTGCTCCACGAGGGCGGCGCCGAAGGTGCGGCGCTGCTGGGCGTAGGCGATGGCGAGTTCGAAGGCGCGGATCGAGATGCCGCACGCGCGCGCGGCGACGTTGACCCGGCCCACCTCGATGCCGTCCATCATCTGGTAGAAGCCGCGGCCGGCCCGGTCGGCGCCGCCGAGGATCGCCGAGGCGGGGACGCGGACGCCGTCGAGGATCATCTCGGTGGTCTCGACGCCCTTGTAGCCCATCTTCTCGATCTTCCCGGGGATGCTGAGGCCGGGCAGGCGCTCGTTGAGGCCGAACCCGGGCTCCTTCTCCAGCAGGAACGTGGTCATGTTCCCGTACACCGACTCGGCTCCGAGCTCGGTCTTCAGCAGCGTGGCGACCACCGACGAGTGGGCCCCGTTGGTCAGCCACATCTTCTGCCCGTCGAGGACCCAGTCGTCCCCGTCGGCCACCGCCCTGCTGCGGATCGCGGCCACGTCGGAGCCGGTCCCGGGCTCGGACATCGAGAACGCTCCGCGCACCTCGCCGGTGGCCATCCGGGGGAGCAGGCGCTGCTTCTGCTCGTCGGACCCGTGCTGCGACACCAGGTACGCGACGATGAAGTGCGTGTTCACGATCCCGGACACGGACATCCACCCGCGGGAGAGCTCCTCGACGACGAGCGCGTAGGTGAGCAGGGACTCGCCGAGCCCGCCGTACTCCTCGGCGATCGTCAGGCCGAACAGCCCCATCTCGCGCATCCCGGCCACGATGTCGTCCGGGTAGACGTCGTCGTGCTCCAGCCGCTGCGCGTGCGGGATGATCTCCCTGTCGACGAACGCCCGCACCGTCTCCAGCATCGCCTGCTGCACATCAGTGAGCCCCGGCGTCCGAGCGAGACGAGCCATGAGACGACCTCCGGTGTGGTCGGGCAGAAGTTACCGACGGGTATCCAAGGCAGTATCGAACTTCCGGGGGTGCCGGGCCATGTGAAATGGTTCTCAGGTGCGAGTCAACGGCCTGGCGGTAGCGGCGCTGATCTGTGCGTTCCTGATCCCCCCGTTCGGCATCCTGATGGGGCACATCGCCTGGGCCCAGTCCCGCCGCGAGCAGCGCCCGGGCGCCGGCCTGGCCCTGGCCGCGATGATCGTCGGCTACACGCTGCTGTTGATCTTCTGCGGTCTCCCGATCATCTACTACGCCTGACGGGCGGGCCGCCGGAAAATGCACAGGTGCCCGGCGGCGTCGCGTCGTGCGAGCCACCGGGCACCCGGTTCGATCGGTCGGGCTAGCGCAGCGTGGTGTACATCGCCTTGGTGAGCGAGCCGTTGGCGTCGTCGCCGTCGAGGGACCAGACCATCGCGCCTCCGTAGCCGGCGAGGCGGACGTACAGGCCCTTCTGGGCCACGACGATCGGGTCGTCGTAGGTCCAGAACGTGGTGCCGTTGAAGAGCCACGCCTGGCCGGAGAGCAGGTCGTGGTAGACCTTGTAGCCCTGCTGGGGCAGCGTCGCGAGGACCTTGTAGTCCTCGTTGCCGTCCGCCCAGGTGCCCTTCGCCGCGCCGGTCGCCGGCTGGAAGAGGCCGCGGTTGGCGTCGGTGACGCCGGTCCAGCCCTGGCCGTAGTAGGGGATGCCGAGCACGAGCTGCTTCTTGGGCGCGCCGCGGTCGGTCCACGCCTTCAGCGCGCTCGACCCGCTGAAGTCCGGGGTCGTCGGGGCGTTGCGCGGCACGAAGAGCGCCGACTGCTGGTTGGTGGTGGGCTCCCACGTTCCGTGGAAGTCGTAGCCCTGGACGGTACCGAAGTCGAGGTATTTGAAGATCTTGTTGGCTTCGAAGCCGGCGTCCATCTTGGCCGGTGCGGCCGGCAGGAACGCGGTGAGGACCTTGTCCTTGCCCAGCTGCTTGCGGAACTCGGCGGCCAGCTTCGTGAAGTTCTGCCTGTCCTCGGGCCGGATCACGTTGCCCGCGTTGCCCTCCGAGCCGGGCCACTCCCAGTCCAGGTCGAAGCCGTCGAACACCCCTGTCGACAGGAACGTGTCGACGCACGACTTCACGAACGTCTGGCGCGACGCATCCGTCAGCGCGACGTCGGAGAAGCGGCTCGACAGCGTCCAGCCGCCGAGCGACAGCAGGACCTTGAGGCCCGGGTGCTTGGCCTTGAGCTTCTTGAGCTGGTTGAAGTTGCCGGCGAGGGGCTGGCCGGCAACGTCGGCGACGCCGTCGACGCTCTCCTCCGCGGAGACCGGGCGCTGGTAGTCGGCCCACGGATCGACCGACTCGCACTTCGTGCCGGTCTTGTCGATGCCGGCGAAGGCGTAGTTGATGTGCGTCAGGCGCGCGGCCTGGCCGCTGGTCTCGAGGTTCTTCACGTAGTACTGGCGGCCGTAGATGCCCCACTGGATGAAGTACCCGACCCGCTTGTACTCGTCCTGGTGCGTGGCGCCGTGTGCGCCCGCCGCCGTCCCGGGCGCGAGGGCGAGCGACGTCGTGGCCAGCACCGCCGCGAACCCCGCCAGGAGCCTGCGTTTGCCCATAACCCTCCACCTATCTGTAAGGAAAGTTTGCTGTTCCCTACGGCAACGTAGGGGCGGCATTCCGCGGCGTCAAGACCCAGGTATCCGCTCGATACGGGCCTGCTACGACAATCCGGTCGTGGATTTGAAGCTTCTCGGCGAAGTGTTCGTGACCCTGCTCGTCATCCTGGACCCACCGGGGGCCGTGCCGATCTTCCTGGCGCTCACGGGCCAGCTGGAGCGCCGGGCCCGGCACCGCGCGGCACTGCAGGCGGTGCTGCTCGCGCTCGGCGTCATCGTGGCGTTCGCGTTGGTCGGCCGCCAGATCCTCGCGTACCTGCACATCGACCTCCCGGCCCTGCAGGGCGCCGGCGGCCTGCTCCTGCTGCTCGTCGCCCTGCAGCTGCTGACCGGCAAGAGCGACGACCCGGCGCAGGAGGTGACAACCAACGTCGCGCTGGTGCCCCTGGGCACGCCGCTGCTGGCCGGGCCGGGCGCCATCGTGGCGACAATGCTGTTCGTGCGGCGGGCGCACACCTTGCCGGGCTACGCGGCGATCGCGGTCGGCATCGTGGCCGTGATGCTGGTGGTGTACCTGGTGCTGCGCTTCTCCGGCGTCCTGGTCCGCGTCCTGCGGCCGAGCGGCATCGAGGTGGTCACCCGGATCGCCGGTCTGCTGGTCGCCGCGATCGCGGTACAGCTGCTGGCCGACGCGATCGGGGCGTTCGTGACGACGTACCTGCACTCGCCGCACTGACGTTGGGGTTGGTGGATATGTCGGGCGCTGGCGCGCCACGACATATCCGCATTTTTCGCCCGACGGGGTATTCACGGTTTTCGTGGGCTTCGAGGGCGGGGAGGCGATTTTTTGTCGTACCGGGGTGGCAGGATGCTGGGCGTGGAGCAGTTGGGACTTTTCGCGGCGCCGCGGCGCCTGTTCACCTGCACGCCCAGCAAACTGGGCAGTTACGAGGACTGCCCGCGCCGCTACCGCTACACCTACGTCGACCGCCCCGCCCCGCCGAAGGGCCCGCCCTGGGCGCACAACTCCCTCGGCGCGTCAGTGCACACCGCGCTCAAGAACTGGTATTCCCTGGAGCCGGACCGCCGCCGGCCCGAGGCCCTGCCCACACTGCTCAAGGCGACCTGGGTCCGCGAGGGCTATCGAGACGAAGAGCAGGAGCTGCAGGTGTACCGCCGTGCGCTCGCCTGGCTCGAGTCGTACATCGACGGCCTCGACCCCACCGACGAACCGGTCGGCGTGGAGCGCACGGTCGCCGCCCGCACCGACACCCTGGCCCTCTCCGGCCGGGTCGACCGGATCGACAATCGCGGCGACGAACTGGTGATCGTCGACTACAAGACCGGCCGCGGCGGCGTCTCCGAGGACGACGCCCGAGGCTCCCGCGCCCTGGCCCTCTACGCGATCGCCACCGCCCGGGTCTTCCGCAAGCCGTGCCGCCGCGTGGAGCTGCACCACCTGCCGACGGGGACGGTCGCGGCGTTCGACCACACCGAGGCGTCCCTGGACCGCCACCTCCGCCGAGCCGAGGAGACAGCGGCCGACATCACGGCCGACACCGAGTTCCCGGCCCGGGTCGGTCCGCAGTGCTCGTGGTGCGACTACCGCAAGACCTGCCCCGAAGGCTCCTCGTCGGCGCCCCGCGACCCGTGGACGGCCGTCGAATGAGACCCGTCCTGCGTGCCGGTCCGCGCAGGGCCTTTGCCGAACCGTCCCTTGCTGAACCGCTGCTTGCCGAACCGTCCCTTGCCGAGCCGTCGCTTGCTGTGCTGCCGCGTGCCGAGCTGCCACGTGGTGAGCCGTCGCGTGCCGAGCTGCGACCTGTTGGGCGGTCGGGTGCCGAGCCGCTACCTGTCGAGCCGTTGCGTGCCGGACCGTTGCGCGCCTTGCCGCCGCTTGCGGAGCCGTTGCGTGCTGGGTGGCCACCTGCCGAGCCGTTGCGTGCCGGGTCACGGCTTGCCGAGCGTTCGCGGATGGCGCTTTGGGCGGTGGTCGAGATGGGGCGCGGGCCCGACGTGCGCCCGCTCGGAGGCTTTGCGCCGCCGTCGCGGGTTCCGCTCGGAGGCTTCGCGCCGCCGTCGCGGATTCCGCCCGGGCGGCGCGGTCCTCGGGCGGTGGCCGGACTCGATGTGTGCCCACCCGAGGCTTCGCGCCGCCGTCGCCGGTCTCGTGACTATCCCAGGCCGCTTGGGCGGTGACCGGATGAAGTTCGGAGTCGACGTCTGCACGCTCGGCGACTTCGCCGAGCCGTCGCGGGTGGTGGAGATGGCGGTCGCGGCCGAGCGGGCCGGGTGGGAAGCGCTGTTCGTCTGGGACCATCTGGCGTTCGCGTGGGGCGTACCGTCCGCGGACCCCTGGGTCACCCTCGCCGCCGTCGCCCAGGCCACCTCGACGCTCCGGCTGGGCACCGCGGTCACGCCCCTACCCCGGCGCCGGCCGGCGGTCGTGGCCAGCGCGGTGGCCACCCTGGACCGGCTTAGCGGCGGCCGAGCCACGCTGGGGGTCGGCCTCGGGGGCGTCGACTCGGAGTACACGGCGTTCGGCGAGGACGCCGACCTGCGCGCCCGCGCCCGCCTGCTGGACGCGGGCCTCGACGTCGTAGGCGGACTGCTCAGCGGCGCGGCAGTGAACGGCGTGGCCCTGCTCCCACCGCCGATCCAGCAGCCAAGACCCCCGATCCTCGTCGGCGGCGCAAGCAGGGCGGCACTGCGACGAGCGGCCCGATGGGACGGCTGGCTGGCCGCCGGCGACGCCGAAGACGGCTCGATGACCGTCTCACCGACCGAGATTGCCGCCTCCGTCGAATACATCCGCCAGCACCGCGACGGACCCTGCGAGGTCGTGCTGGTCGGAGCCTCGCCCCGCAACGACGACCCACTGCTCACCGAATACGCCGATGCCGGCGTCACCCTCTGGCTCGAGCACATCCACGGCCGGCGCGCCTCCCCGGACGCCCTGCTCGCGCGCATTCTGGAGCCGTAGCAGCACCACGCCAACCCACCACCGCCCTCCGCCCGAGACCTCGAAGCCACCGCTATCCCGCCGACCACCGCGCCACCCCACCGACCATGCCCCCGCTCCGAGCCCGTCCGTCGTCCCCGCCCGCGCCCGCGCGTCGAGCTGAGTGGAAGTCGTCTCGGCCGGGAGCCGGCCCGTTGTCCCCGCCTGCGCCTGCGCGTGGAGCTGGGTGGAAGTCGTCTCCGCCGGGAGCCGGCCCGTCGTCCCGCCCCGAGCCCGCCTGTCGTCCCGGCCTGCGCCTGCGCGTGGAGCTGGGTGGAAGTCGTCTCCGCCGGGAGCCGGCCCGTCGTCCCCGGCTGCGCCTGCGCGAGGAGCTGCGCCGAAGTCGTGTCCGCCGGGAGCCGGCGCGCCGTCTCCGCTCGCGCCCGCGCGTCGAGCTGCGTCAATGTCGAGCCCACGCCCGCCCGCCGTTCGACTCAAGCCGCGGGCCGTGCGTCGTGTAGGCGCCCGAGTCGTGTCCAAGTCGCGGCCGGGTGCCGTGCCCGGGCTGCCGCTTTGAGGCGTGTCGCTTGCCGGGTGTGTCGGTGGCCGGCTCGGGCCGTTGTCGCTGGGCCCGCCGCGGTGCCGCCCGCAGCCGGCGTTGTCGTCGTCGAGCGTGGTGGCGTTGTCGCCGTTGCGGGGGGTGGTGTCGTGGTGGCGAGGGTCAGCCGATGGGAGTGGTGCCGTGGGCGGCTTTGGTGATCTGGTCCAGGGTTTCGGGGGTTGTCATGCGGGCGCCCAGGCGGACGGTCTTGTTCGTGCCGTGGTAGTCGCTGCTGCCCGTCGTCACCAGGCCCAGCCGGTGGGCCAGGGCGTGGATCTCGGCCTGCTCCTGCGGGGTGTGGTCGGTGTGGTCGGCTTCCAGGCCGAAGAGGCCCGCGGCGGCCATCTCCACGATCAGCGAGTCGGGCACCACGGGGCCGCGCTTGCTCGCGCGGGGATGGGCGAAGACCGGGACGCCGCCGGCCGCCACGACCAGGCGGAGGGCGGCGAAGACGTCGAGGTCCTCCTTCGGGAGCCGGTACCGCCGCCCGAGCCACTGGGGTTCGAAGGCCTCGCTGACCGTGGTCACCAGGCCGCGCCGGATGAGGGCCTGGGCCAGGTGCGGGCGGCCGACGGTACCCCCGGCGGCGTCTTGAAGCACTTCATCCCAGGTGACGTCGATGCCACCGGCGTTGAGGAGGCCGACAATGCCCTCGGCCCGTGTCTCGCGGGCGGTGCGGACCCGGGCCAGCTCCGAGGCGAGCGCGGGGTCGGTCGGGTCGAACAGGTAGGCCAGCAGGTGCAGGCTGATCGGGAAGGGCCCGCCGGACCAGCGGCAGGAGAGCTCGGCCCCCGGCACCAGGGTGAGGCCGGCGGGGCGGGCCGCCGCGGCGGGGGCCCAGCCGGAGGTCGTGTCGTGGTCGGTCACACCGAGGACGTCGAGCCCGGCCGCGGCCGCCTCCGCCACCAGCTCGGCCGGGGTTGAAGTTCCGTCGCTCGCCGTCGAGTGGGCGTGAAGATCGATCCGCACGCCCCCAGTCTATGAACCCGTTACTGCTCTGTGAGCGGTTCGATCAGCACGACACCGTCGGTTCCCTGGTCCTGATCCTGGTCCTGGTCCAGCGGCTGGGTCAGATCGGCCTTGCCGGTCGGGTCGAGCTTGAGGAACTTCTTGCCGGTGTCGACCACGAAGGTCTTGGCGTTGAGCCAGACGGTCTTGGCGGTGACGGTGAGGTTCCACAGCTTCGCCCTGGTCGTGGCCGCGGCGCTGGCGTTGGCGTTCGTAGTGAGGAACACGGTGGTCAGGTCCAGGATCGCGACCTGCTTGAGGCCGACGACCGGGTAGGCGAGCCAGTGGCCGTCGGGTGAGATGCGGGCGCCGTCCTTGGCCGCGACCGGCAGCCCGCACGCCTTGCTCTTGACCTTGAACGGCTGGTCGAACTGCAGCAGGGCCAGGCACATCGCCGTCTCGCCGGCCACGGCCGACCTGACCTCGGCGTAGACGCCGCTGTTGTCCTGGGTGCCGCCGAAGACCCGCACGACTGTCGTGTCCCAGGTGGGGGAGTAGCCCCGGTCGGTGTGCCAGACGTCGAAGCCCTTGTCGTCGTTGCTGACCACCAGGTTGGTCCCGACGAAGGTGACCGGCTCGGTGCCGTCGGCCACCGGGACGGACTTCACCCCGGTGATCTTCTTGGTCTTCTCGTCGCTGCGGGTGCCGACGTTCATGCTGCCCTTCGACGCCCACGCCACAGTGCTGGTGTCCTTGGCCACGGTGATGTTGGTGGCGTCGTCGACGAGGACCTGCTGCTGCTCGCTGTCGTCCTGCTGCAGGACGAGCTGCTTGTCGCCGTCGGGCTGGGTGTTGACCACCAGGTAGCCGTCCTTGGCCTGGTAGGCCGCGGTGACGGTGCTCTTGGCCGGCAGCTGCAGGCGCACCTTCACGGCCGCTTCGGCGCTCGGGCCGATGCCGGTGAACTCGCGCATGTCGGACGGCGTGACCGGGGCGGTGGGCGTGCTGCCGGTCGCCGGGCGCTGGGACGGGCTCTCCTGGGCGACGGGGCCGGGGGGCGCGGACGGGCCGGAGGGCGCGCCGCCGGTGAAGGTGTGCAGGACCGCGACCGAGCCGGCCGCGACGGCGATGACGCCGGCGAGCCCGCTCACCGCGGCGCGCCGCCGCCGGCGGACCCGTGCGGCGCCCCGGATGGCAGCGTCGGCGAACCCGTCAAGCGACGCCAGCGACCCCGGCGGGGCGCTGCCCGCCTTGGCCGCGAACGTGTCGCGGAGCTCGTCTTCCAGCATGGTTGTCACGTCTCCAAACCCACGCGCACAGTCAGACTTCGACTTCCACCGGCTTCTCGACCGCGGTGTCCGCGGGTAGAAGCGCCTCAGCCTCGGCAAAAGGTTGTTCCGGCTCCTCGATCACCGGAAGATCCGGCACATCGAGTGCCGCAACGGGAGGCGGGGCGGGTGTGGTCGGAGGGCGCGCGGGCTGTGACTTCACGGCCGGGCGGACACCCTCGGCGCTGAGCTTCTCACGCAGTGTAGCGAGGGCGCGGGAGGTCTGGCTCTTGACGGTGCCGACCGACACGCCGAGCAGGCGGGCGGTCTCGGCCTCGGACTGGTCCTCGTAGTACCGCAGCACGAGCACGGCCCGCTGCCGGTTGGGCAGGGCGCGCACGTGCCGCCACATGGCGTCGCGCTCCAGGCTCTCCTCGAGCTGGTCGGCGGCGGCGCCCTCGGGCAGGATCTCGGTCGGGCGCTCGCCGTGCCAGCGCCGGCGCCACCAACTGGTGGCGGTGTTGACCAGGACGCGACGGGCGTAGGGCTCGACGGCCTCGATGTGCCCGAGCCGCTTCCAGGCCAGGAAGGTCTTGGTCAGTGCGATCTGGAGGAGGTCCTCGGCGGTCGCCCAGTCGCCGGCCAACAGGTAGGCCGTGCGTAGGAGCGCCTTGGAGCGAAGCGCGACGAACTCACGAAAATCTTCCTCGCGGAACCCTGCTGCCTCGTCCGGCACCCGCCGCCCCCTCCACCCTCCGCGCCCACGTACGAAGACGCCACGAGGGGGTCCGGAGGTTGCATGGGGACACAGATTTTCAGCGAACTCCCAGCTGCGTCCGGACCCGCCGCAAGCGTCGGCGGTCCGCTCAGGTGCCGTCGTCCTCGCCGGTCACCGCGCGGCCCAGGCGGGCCTCGACGGCCTCCGGCTCATACATTTCCTCGACGATGCGAAGGTAGAGCTCATTCGGGTTGGGCAGATTGCGGATATTGCGCAGAGCCTGGTCCTGACCTGCGGATTCGAGCTCGAAATGGCCGTAGCCGAACATGCGCCCGGTCAATGACTGCACGTATTTCATGTCGGTGACCCGCTGCAGCGGCATCATCGCCACATTGCGCGTGAAAATCCCCGACACGACCATCACCCGCTTATTGGTGAGGATAAATCGGTCGTACCACCAGTCGGCGACCTTCCACGCGCAGTAAAGGATCACCAGCGCCCAGATCACGACCACGGCGATCCGCAGTTGTTCCTGGTTGTGCTTGGTGAGCCAGCCCGCGATGTAGCCCATCGCGATCGTCGCGACGATGGCGATGCCACCTTCCCGGGCGAGCTGGATCCAGTGCCGCTTCCATTCACCGCGGAACTTCTCGGTGGGGAACAGGTAGCGGGAGGCGTGCCCGCTGGCCTCGTCCTCCAGGGGCGCCATCCGGCTGCCGGGCGGCACCGACGGCGCCGCCTCACCGCCTTGGAGCCGGGCGAACTCGTCCTGGGAGAAGGAGGGCGGCGCGGCACCGTACTGCGGGGCGGCCCCGCCGCGCGCGTGCGCGCCGTCGGTCATGGGGTCCGCGTAGGCGTCGGAGACGAAGTCGTCGCCGTCGGTCGTGTACTCGGCCCGCGGCGACTGGTAGTCGCGATCGCGTGCGGCCTCGTAGTCGGACGTCGGCGAGTATTCCACCGGCGGCTCTTCGTCGGTGGAGTAGTCGGGCCGGGCCTCCGGCCGGGAGCCGGGGCGTGCACGCGGAATCGGCTCCGTGTCCCGGTCCTGGAACCGCCGGGCGTTCGGGTCGTCCTCGGGGGGTTCAGCACCGGTCGACATGGCTGGGTCCTTAGGCGACGAGGCTCGAGAAGAAGTCGCCGAATCCTGTGGCGATGTCCATGATGCCGCCGCCGATGGACTTGAACACCTCGGCAGCCGACTGTGGCCGATATGCCACGAAGAAGATGAGGAAGGCAATGCTTCCCCAGGTGAGGACCTTCTTGACCATCGCCGTCAATCCCCTCCCCGCGGCA
Organism: Dactylosporangium vinaceum; assembly: GCF_019904175.1. Lineage (GTDB taxonomy): Bacteria > Actinomycetota > Actinomycetes > Mycobacteriales > Micromonosporaceae > Dactylosporangium > Dactylosporangium vinaceum. The sequence goes on from NZ_CP061913.1 coordinate 880,502, forward strand.
CTGGCATCAGCGCCCCGGCCAAACTCAGCGTATCAGCTGCGCGGCTCAGGGTGCAGATGCGCCGCGCCGGACGGCAGGCCCGTCCGGAGCTTGATCGTAGAGGTTGATGTCTACGCTTGGCCGTGAAGATATGGCGACGGCGCGCCGTAAATCAGGTGCGCGGGAACGTCGTCGGACAGATCGTGCAGGTCGAGCTCCTCTTCCAGGAGATATCCGGCCGCGGCGGGCCACGTGACGACGTAGATCCACATTCCGGCCGCCTCGCCGACATAGGTGCAGCGGTCCTCCGGTGACTTGGCCATCCACAGCGGCAGCGGCCAGCCCGCGGCCCGGACCCGGGCGTGCGCGGTGGTCGTGGCGATGTCGCCGTCGAGGAACGGTCCGGGGTCGGTCCCCGGAATGCCGGCGAACCGGGTGCCGAGCCCGATGCCCGGCTCCTCGGCGATGATCAGGCAGTCGGCCGGCCCGTGCTCGACCACGCCGGGCCCGCTGCAGGCTACCGCGGTGGCCCGGATGCCGGAGCGCTCGTCGCCCACCCACCCGACGCCCGTCATCATCCAGCCGCTCGGCAGCGGCCACGGACACCACATGGGCGTCGGGCGTTTGTCGCCGGCCCGCTGCGCGGCGGCGACCAGCCGCGTCTTGGCCGACTCGACGATCTCCGGCCCGATGTGGTGCGCGATGTGCAACGGCAGCACCGCGCCGTCGGCGTCGCAGCGCCAGTCGGAGTGCATGAGGTCCGGCGCACGCACCGGACCACCACAGCGGGGACAGCTCACTGCGACGCCCATATACCCACGGTAAGGCCGTTCAGGGGTTTGCGACCCCGTACTGGCGGATCCAGGTATGCATGGCGATACCGCTGGCCACGCCGGCGTTGATCGAGCGGGTGGAGCCGTACTGCGCGATCGAGTACACCGCCGAGCACGCCAGCCGCGCCGGTTCCGACAGGCCGGGGCCCTCCTGGCCGAAGAGCAGCACGCACCGCTCGGGCAGCTCGGCCCGCTCCAGGGCCCCCGCGCCCGGCAGGTTGTCGATCCCGATGAGCGTCAGGTCGGCCTCCTTCGTCCAGGCCAGGAACGTCTCGACGTCGGGGTGGTGGTGCACGTGCTGGTAGCGGTCGGTGACCATGGCCCCGCGCCGGTTCCAGCGCCGCCGCCCGACGATGTGCACGGCGGCCGCGAGGAAGGCGTTGGCGTTGCGCACGACGGTGCCGATGTTGAGGTCGTGCTGCCAGTTCTCCACGGCGACGTGGAACGGGTGCCGGCGCGTGTCGAGGTCGGCGACGATCGCCTCGAGCCGCCAGTAGCGGTACCTGTCGACCACGTTGCGCCGGTCACCCGCGGCGAGCAGCTCCGGGTCGTAGTGGTCCCCCGCGGGCCAGGGCCCGTCCCACGGCCCGACGCCGACCGGCAGCTCGTCGCTCTCCATGCGCAGCAGAGTATTGGAGGCCAGCCGGGTGAGAAGGTTTGCCCAGCCCACCCGGCCGGCGCTCACGGCGCGCCGGGGGAGTGCCGCCTCAGCGGTGCAAGGCGCGCGCCAGTTCGCGGGCGATACCGTTGACGAATCGCCGCTCCGCGAGGTGGATCTCCACCCCGCCGAGCCGGATGCGCCCGGCCTGCCAGGCGGTCCGTCCGACGCTCGCGGCGATGTCGATGAGCCACTCGCCGTAGGCGAGCGCGATGTCCGCCCCGAGCCGCTCGGCCAGCAGCCGCACGGCCGACCCGCAGTCGGCGAGCACCGCCTCCGGCCGCACGGCCCGCTCGTCGAGGTCGCTGTCGGTCAGCTGCTCGGCGAAGATGGCCGCGACCACCCCGCGCACGAGCAGCGCCCGGGATCGCTGTCCGGAGGCGATGGCCGCCACCCCGGCGACGGCGTCGACCTGCTCGTCACCGGCGCAGGCGACGACGAGCACACTGCGGGGGAGCCGGACGAGCAGGTCCCACTCCTGCCGATGCAGCGGCAGGTCGACCCCGACGGCCGGGCGGCCGGACGGGCCGGATGCGGGCTTGCTCACCATGGCAACCTCCCTCCGCGAGCGTATGCCGAAAAATCCGCCGATGCGCCCTTTCGCAGAGGCGCCACGGTTGCGGTCCACGGCCCGCCCCCGCATCCGGCCGGGAGCACGACCGGGAGCCGGGACGGGGGCCGGCCGTGGGTCTCGGACCGGGCGTTACGCCTGGACCATGCAGCCCCAGCCGTCGTAGATGCCGTCGTGGCGCTCGACGATGCCGCGGACCTGCCAGGTGAGCTCGTGCAGGGTCGGCGGCTCGACCGGGTCGCGGCGGATCGCCTGCAGGACGAAGTCGCCCTCGTCGCCGCGCTCGACGGTGACGGCGAAGCCGTCCCCGCGCAGCTCCTGGGCTGTCGCCTCGGCGCGGTCGAGGTCGGGGAAGTAGGCCAGGAACTCCACCGCCCGCGGCGCGCTCAGGCGGTCGCCGTGCGCCTCGAGCTCCTGCACGACCTGGTTGTCGTCCATGATGTTGCGCTGCCAGGCGTCGGGGGTCAGCTCGTCGCGGACGCGGGTCCAGCCCGGGTCGGAGGCGATGCCGGTCCGCGGGGTGATGCCGGCGATCGCGGGCAGCGGCGGCGGGATGCTGTCGGCCGGGAGGTACCCCGTGATGTGCCCGGTGTTGTCGGACAGGACGCGGCCGACGAGCGCGCCGCCGGCCGAGCGCAGCACCTGCCGGACCGCCGCGTCCAGCTCGTGGATCGAGGCCAGCTCGCCGGCCGCGGGCATGCCGCTGACGCCGTCGCCCGCGTAGGTGAACTCGACGTCGAAGCGCTGGGGGTAGCGCGCGACCGGCGCGGCCTCCACGGCGCCGAGGTCGATGTTGTACATCGCCATCCGGCCGCCCACCTCGCCCGGGTAGACCGCCCAGCGCTCGGCCCAGGCCGGCTCCCGCCCCAGCATTCTGCGCAGCAACCCCACGCCGGTCCTCCTTGACGCTGTTACAACCCTGCCGGGGTCATGACTTCGGCTCCGGGAAGCTCGGCGCCTCCGGGCCGGCGTGCGACTGCTTCGGCACCATCACGCGGCGCGTGAACACGCAGATCAGCGTGCCGTCCTGCTTGTACCCCTTGGTCTGCACCGTCACCACGCCGCGGTCCGGCTTCGACTCCGACTCGCGCTTGTCCAGCACGAGCGTCTCCCCGTAGATCGTGTCGCCGTGGAAGGTCGGCGCGGTGTGCCGCAGCGACTCGACCTCCAGGTTGGCGATCGCCTTGCCGGACACGTCGGGGACGGACATGCCGAGCAGGATCGAGTACACGTAGTTGCCGACGACCACGTTGCGCTTGAACTGCGTCGACGTCTCGGCGTAGTGGGCGTCGAGGTGCAGCGGGTGGTGGTTCATGGTCAGCAGGCAGAACAGGTGGTCGTCGGATTCGGTGACCGTCTTGCCGGGCCAGTGCCGGTAGACGGCGCCGACGTCGAACTCCTCGTAGTAGCGCCCGAACCGCATCGTCTCCCCCTTGCTCTCACGTGTCCGGGCAGCATGCCGGGCCGGATCGGGCACTCGGTAGAGGGAAGCCGGTGAGTGTGACAAAACGCAGCAAGCGGCGGGGCTCTGCCTGGCGCCCGCCGCCCACGCTTCGTGGTGAGTATCTTGGCGGCTCATTTTGCAAGATTGCAACGCTCCGTATAGAGACGCGCGTCACATGATTGCGGAGCTGAGCGTGTTCACTACGCGTTGTGATGGCTGTCGCACTACGGAGAGTGAGTCGTTCATCGTGCGGTAAGGTCCGGTGCTGATGGAACGGTTGAACACGCGCGGACGCGTGGCGCGAATGGTGGCGGCGCTGATCGTCAGCGCGCTCACCCTGGCCGGAACGTTCTGGGCCGACGACTCGGTGTTCCCGTTCGCGCCGTTCCGGATGTTCGCCACCGCCGACAAGCCCAACGAGCCGGTCCTGGTGCTGCGCACCGACGGGATCGACACGACCGGGCGCAGGTTCGAGCTCGACGAGCAGAACGCGGGCGTGCGGCGGGCCGAGATCGAGGCCCAGATCGAGCGGTTCAAGGCCGACCCGGCGCTGCTGCAGTCGGTCCGGGAGTCCTACGCCGCCCGCAACCCCGGCAAGCCGCCGCTCGTCGAGGTGGACATCGTCGAGGTGCAGCACCATCTGCACAACGCCCAGCCGACGGGGGTCATCACCGAGGTGGTTCTGGCGAGGTACCGGCCGTGACCCAGCGCTTCACGTCCTGGCTGTTCGCTCCCGTGCCCAAGGCGCGCATCGCCGCGTTCCGCACGCTGGTGTACCTGTTCATCCCGCTCGACCTGATCTTCTTCAGCGCCTGGATCAAGTCGCACGGCAACCTGCCCGGCAACCTGTATCAGCCGCTCGTCGTCGGCCGCCTGCTGCACCTGCCCACGCCGACCCACCTGCTCGTCAACGCGATCTTCTACGCGCTCATCCCGCTGTCGCTGCTCGCCGCGACCGGGCGCGCGCACCGCCTCCTCGGCTGGACCGTCTTCGCGCTGTACTTCGAGTGGATGGTCATCGCGATGAGCTACGGCAAGATCGACCACGACCGGTACTCCATCCTGGTCGCCCTGGCCGTCCTGCCCACCGCCGGCCGCGCCCGCCACGGCGATCAGACCCCGACGGAGGCGGGCGGGTTCGCGCTGCGGGCGACCCAGGTCGCGGTCGTCGCCACCTACTTCCTGGCGTCGATCTCCAAGTTCCGCTACGGCGGCCTGGCCTGGCTGACCGGCGCGACGCTCACCCGCTCGTTCATCCGCCGCGGCACGGCGCTGGCCCAGTGGCTGCTGAAGATCCCCGGCTTCACGACCGCGTCGCAGTTCGGGATCGTCGGCTTCGAGCTGTTCAGCCCGATCGTGTTCTTCGTGAAGCCGAAGTGGCGCTACGCTGTTGTGGCCGGGTTCTACCTGTTCCACCTGATGACGGTCAGCCTGATCACGATCTCGTTCATCCCGCACCAGATCGCGATGACGTCGTTCCTGCCGTTGGAGAAGATCCAACCCGTCATCTGGTACCGCAAGTGGCGCGACCGCACCAGACAGTCCCCGGAGCCGGCCACCGCGGCCTGAGGCGCTCGCCCGGCGGCCTAGTCCCAGTGGGGCGGGCGGTCGGCGAGGAGGCGGTCGTCGTTCGTCGACGCGCGCTCACCCCAGCCCGCGTCGGTGTCGTCGGTCGTGGTGTCCGGAAGGACGACGAGCTCGTCGGCGAAGTCCTCGAAGCTCACTTCGCGCTGTTCATCGGTGGGCGCCCACCCGCTGGTACCTGCCACGGCTGCGAGACTACCCCCGCGAGTTTGCCGGAAAGTGGCCGAATGGCGACAGTCGTCTTTGCGCCGCGCGGTCACACTCGGCGGCATGACGCAACCGACAACTGAGCCCGTCGGCGACCCCTCGGCCGACGAGCAGGAGACCCTCCGGCTCGACCAGCAGGACCCCGACGCGACCCGCCCGATGTCCCTTGCCGATCTGCGGGATCTCGAGAACGACTAGATGCGGTACGACGCCCACCGCCGGAAGAATGCTCCGGCGGTGGGTAATGTCGGTGGTCATGAGCGATGACGCGTACTGGCGACGGCCCCCCGAGGGGAGCGCGGCGCCCCCGGTGCCGCCGCCGTCCGTGCCCGCGAGCGTTCCCTACACCGGCGCGCCGCGCAGCACCCCGCCGCCGCGCGGCTGGCGCCCGCCAGTGGTCGAGCCCCCGGCCCCGCCCCGGCAACTGCCGGCCCAGGACGCCGAGCGCATCGACCGTGAAGAGCAGGCGGCCACGATCCTGACCCGGGGCATGGGCCTGTTCGCCGGAGCCGTGATGCTCGTCCTGCTCTTCATCCTCTGCGGCCGCGCCCTCTTCTAGCGGCTAGGAGCCCCAGACCATGTGGGCGCCGCTGTCGCCGGTCTTGTACACGTAGAACGCCGACACCACCGCCAGCACGACGGCCAGCGCGGCGACCGCGTAGTGCGCCACGACCGGAGCCTTGATCGCCGCGGTGCTCTCGCGCGTCGCCGGCACCATGAACGCCATCACCAGGCTCACCACCGCCAGGGCGAGGATGAACCAGAAGAGCTTGTCGGCGTACTCCTCGTGCGCGGCCACGGCCGGCGAGTCGCCGAACTGCTTGCTCAGCTCCTCGCCCGACTCCTTGGAGACGAAGACGGCGATCGGGGCGGCCACCGCGAACGCGATGAGCGGCCAGCGGATGTGCCGGCGGCTTCCCGGCCACACCCCGTAGAGGACCGCGACGAGCGCCAGGAGCGGCACCAGCACCACGGCCCCATGCACGAACAGCGGATGTGCCGGTATGCCTGAGACACGATCGAACACGAAGCCTCCTCGTTCTGTTACGGATCCTCCCCGCCCATGGGGTACCTGCGCAGGGGTTCCTTTGGTTCAAGAGACCAGAAACATTTGAACGGTTCCAGGTTGCGTGGTGTTATGGAGGGGTGTCGGGTGAGGATCTGCTGCGCACCCGGGGTCTGCGTGTGACGCGGCCCCGGCTGGCCGTGCTGGAGGTCCTCGAGAGCTCCCGCGGCCACCTCGACGTCGAGCAGATCGCCGCCCGGGTCCGCCAGCGCCTCGACACGGTCTCCACCCAGGCGGTGTATGACGTGCTCAGCGCCCTGTCCCGGGCCGGGCTGGCCCGGCGGATCGAGCCGGCCGGCAGCCCGGCGCGATACGAGGCGCGGGTCGGCGACAACCACCACCACGTCGTCTGCCGCGGCTGCGGGGAGGTCGCCGACGTGGACTGCGCGGTGGGTGACGCGCCCTGCCTGACCCCGTCCCAGGCCCACGGCTTCGTCCTCGACGAGGCGGAGGTCACATTCTGGGGTCTCTGCCCGGCCTGCCAGCAGCGGCGCCTGGACGACCGGTGAGCGCCGGCGACTGCGGGCTGTTCGGCCCCGACTCGGTCACCTGGCGGGTGCACCGCGAGCCGATGGTCACCGTCGGCGGGCTGCGCAGCCTGTATCTGCAGGCCCTGCACCCGCGGGCGGTCGCCGGGGTGGAGCAGAACAGCCGGTATCGCCAGGACCCCTGGGGGCGGCTCGCGCGGACCTCGACGTTCGTGACGACGGTGATCTACGGCACCACCGAGGAGGCCGAGAAGGCCGGGCTGCGGGTCCGGCGGCTGCACGCCCGGATGACCGCCGTGGACAGGCGCACCGGCGAGCGGTTCCGGATCGACGACCCCGAGCTGCTGCGCTGGGTCCACGTCACCGAGGTGGAGTCGTACCTGACCGCCGTCCAGCGGGGCGGGCTGCGGCTGCGCCCGGAGGAGGCGGACGAGTACTACCGGGAGCAGACCCGGGCCGCGGCGCTCGTCGGGCTCGACCCGGCCACGGTGCCCGACTCGGTGGCCGCTGTCGACGCCTACTACGAGCGGATGCGGCCGCAGCTGGAGCTCACCGTCGACTCGGCGGCGACCGGGATCTTCCTGACGATGCCGCCGCTGCCGTACGGGCTGGGGCTGACCCCGGTCCGCGGGGCCGCGTTCAGCGTGTCGGCGCTGGCGATCGGGCTGCTGCCGCCGTGGGCCCGCCGGCTCTACGGGCTGCCCGGGCTGCCCACCACGGACCTGGTGACCTCGGTGAACGCGCGGGTCTTCGGCCGGCTGCTGCGCAAGGTGCCGATCGAGTGGATCGAGTCGCCGGCCCGCAAGCGCGCGTTCGAGCGGCTGGGTCTGCGCAACTAGAGGGGCGCTCCGCGCGTTCAACCTCGCGTGACCCGCTGGCTGCCGGCGCTCACTGTCGCCGCCGCTGTGACGGTACCGTTGCTTCTGCTCAAAACCGACATTTCGGATATTGCGGCCTACGGTGCCTACGCCGCACTGGCGGTCGTCGGGCCCGGGGTGCTGATCTACCGGGCCCTGCGGCGCAGCCCGCACAGCCTCGTCGAGGACCTGGCCTTCGGCACCGCCGTCGGGCTTGTCGTGGAGACGGCGGCCCGCCCGGTGTTCTGGGCCTGGCCGATCCTGGCGGTCATCCTGCTGCGCCGCCACCTGCGCACCCCCGACTACCCGCAGCGGCCCACGATCGGCTGGTCGTGGGCGGTGGCCGGGGTCGCGCTCGGGTTCGTCGGCTACCTCGGCTGGGCCTTCATGCGGGTCAACCCGCCGGTGCCCGAGCGCGGGCCGGTCGACTACATGATCGATCAGCTCAACCTGCTCGCCGTTGCGGGCGACCTCGAGCACCACGCGACACTCGCCGTCCCCGAGCTCGGCGACGAGGCCCTGCCGTACCACTGGTTCGCCTACGCCCACCTCGCCGCGGCCGGCCGGCTGACCGGGATCGACCTGCCCGTCCTGTGGTTCCGGCTCGACCTGCCGGCCCTGGCCGTGCTCGCGGTCGTGCTGCTCGCCGTGGCCGCGTGGCGGGTCACCGGGCGCGCCTGGGCCGGTCCGGTGGCGGCGGCGCTGATGTACACGGTCGGCGAGACGGTCCTGCCGGGCCGGGCGCCCGCGTTCTTCGGGTCGATCACCGTGTACTACTCGTGGTCGAGCCGGTCCGTGCTGTACGCGAGCGCCCTGTCCATGCCGTTGATCGCGGTGCTCGCCCAGATCCTGCGGCAGCGGTCCACCGCCCGGACCTGGCTGCTGCTCGCGCTGCTGGCCGCCGGGGTGGCCGGGGCGAAGTCGACGGTGCTGCCGGTCGCCCTCGCCGGCCTGGTCTGCGCCGGGCCGCGCCGGGCGTGGCGGGCGATCGCGGTGCTGGCCGGGGTCATGGGCCTGGCCCTGGTCTTCCTGTACGGCAGGGAGGGCGGCGGCCTGACCTGGAAGCCCTTCGGGATCATGGCCGACTTCGCGCGCGGCCGCCCGCTGGTCATCGCCGCCGGGCTGGGCGCGTACGCGATCGCGATGGGGTTCCGGCTGGCCGGGGCGCTGTTCGTCCGCGAGTGGGGGCCGGTGGAGCGGTTCCTGGCCGGGGCGGCGCTGGCGGGGTTCGCGGCCACCGTGCTGATCTGGCACAACTCGTGGGGGCAGCACTTCTTCGCGATCGCCGGGTTTCCGTTCGGGGCGATCCTGTCCGCGGCCGGGCTGCGCCGCGTGCCGCCGGCCGGGGTCGCCGCAGCCGTGGGCCTGGCCGTCGTGGCCTGGAACTTCACGATCCCGCCGCCCCGGCTCGCGATCTACGGCGTGTACGGCTTCGCCGCACTGGTGCTCGTCGTCGCCCTGGCCACTCGCAGGGCGCCGGCGGCCCTGGTCGTCGTGCTGTTCGCCGGCGGCGCCGGGCTGCCCTACGACGCCGTCCACCACGCCAACCTCGGCACCGCGTATCACGTGCGGGTCACCCCCGACCAGGCGGCCGGGGCCCGCTGGCTGCGCGCGCACAGCACCCCGGATGAGTATGTGGCCACGAACGTGCACCGGGTCGGCTCCGGCCGGCAGGCCGACCAGAGCCTGGCGTACTGGATCTCGGCGTACTCCGAACGCCGGGTCCTGCTGGGCAGCTGGGGCTACTCACCCGAGTCCAACGCGATCCAGGCCGCCGGCGGTGGTGTCGGGCCGGCCCGGCGATACTGGGACCCGGCCCGGCTCCAGGCCAACGACCTGGCTCTTTACGAGCCGACCCCGACCCGGCTGCGGTGGCTGTGGGATCGGCGGGTCCGCTGGATCCTCGTCGACCGCGCGCAGGGCCGGGAGTCGCCGCGCCTGGCGGACCAGACCGCGCTTGTCTGGTCCGCCGGCGACATCGTGCTCTACCGCCTTACCGGGCCGTGCAGGTGAGCGTGGCCGGGGCCGTGTTCGTCCCGGAGTAGCTCGCCCCGAAGCCCGGCGCGATGGTCCCGGCCGGGGCGAGGGTGCCGTTCCAGTCGGCGTTCGTCACGCTGACCGCGGCCCCCGACTGGGTCCAGACGCCCGACCAGCCGTTGCTGATCTTCTGGTTGCCGGGGAAGGTGAACGAGACGGTCCAGCCGGCCAGCGCCGTGGTCCCGGTGTTCGTCACCGTCACCTCGCCGTTGAAGCCGTCGCCCCACTGGTTGGTGATCTTGTACGTGGCCGAGCACGACTTGCCCGTGGAGCCCCCGGTCGTCGTCACCGACACCGGGTCGGACGTCGTCGAGACGTTCCCGGCCGCATCCTTGGCCCGCACCGCGAACTGGTACGCGGTGGCCGCGCTCAGCCCGGTCACCGTGGCCGTGGTGCCGGTCGCGGTGGCCACCACCACGGGGCCGGCCGAGCCGCCGAGGCGCAGCACGTCGTAGCCGGTCACGCCGACCGCGTCGGTCGAGGCGGCCCACGTCAGCGTCGTGCTCGTCGCCGTGGTGGCCGACGCCGTCGGGGTGCCCGGCTTGGTCGGCGGCGTCACGTCCCCGGTCTGGGCCGAGGTCGTGACCGTCCCGGCCGCCGAGGCGGTCGAGGCGTTGCCGGCCGCGTCGAGCGCGACGACGGTGAACGAGTACGCGGTCGACGGGGTCAGGCCGGTGATCGCGAGGGAGTTCGTCGTGCTCGTGCCGACGAGCGTGCTGCCGTTGTACACGTTGTAGCCCGCCACACCCACGTTGTCCGTGGAGGCCGTCCAGGTCGCGGTCGCCCCGGTCGCGGTGACGTTCGTGAACGCGGGCTTGCCCGGCGCGCTCGGCGCCGTCGTGTCGGCCGGGCCGCTGGTGGGTGCGGTGCCCCAGACCAGGGTGGACCCGTCGTAGAGCGTCATGTGGCTGTTCGCGGCCTGGGTCGCACCGGCCGGCACCGACCAGTCGTTGGACGGGTCCCAGGTGCCGGACGAGCTGATCCGGAACTGCACCTCACGCCGCCACGCCGACTGCCCCGCCGGTGCGATGTTCTGCCCGGCGCAGCTGATCGTCACGTAGTAGGTGCTGCCGCTGACAAGTGTCGGGCCGGTGGGCGCCGAGCACTGGTTGTAGGCGCTGGACAGGGTGATCTGGCTCGGCGTGGTGGCGCCGTCGAGCGTGAAGTAGTAGCGGAACGAGCCGTTGGTCAGGGCCCGGGCCGGCCACGCCGACTTGTTGTAGACGATGGCCTTGACCTCGGTGAACGTCGTGCCGACGGTGTTGATGGAGGACTCGATGTACATCTCGGGCCCGTCCGGGGTCTCGGCCACCGGGAAGTTCGCCAGCGGGGTGCCGCCGAACTCGCTGTACATGCGGGCCAGGGCGCTGGTGAAGCCCGCGTTGTAGTCGGTGGCGACCTCGTTCATCGTGTAGTCGTTGCGGCTGTCGGCGTAGGCGTCGTTCGCCGAGGTGGGGCCGCCGACCAGGGCGCCGTAGAGCGTGTGGCGGGACTGCGCGGGCTCGTTGATGTTGTCGCTCCACGAGCCGTGCGCGGTGCGGTGGTGCGGGTTCTTCGGCGGGTTGGCCCCGAAGCCGATCATGTAGCTGGAGTTGCGGGGGTTGTCGCCGAGCGCGTAGTTGATCTGACGGACGCCGAAGTCGTGGTAGCGCGCCTTGCGGGTCGCGTCGGTGAGGTAGTCGCTGTAGACGAACGCGACGAACGACGTGTTGGCCGCGTAGCGCAGCGAGCCCCAGCTGTCGAGGACCGCCTCCCCGCCCGGCGAGGTCGGCACCTTCGCCCCGTTGACGCCGACGGTCCAGTAGTCCAGCCAGCGGTTGGCGTCGTCGATGTACTGCTGCTTGCCGGTGAGCTTGGCCAGCAGCACGTAGCAGCCGTAGGACTTGTCGTCCCAGGCGATCGTCCAGCGGTACGACTTCGTGGTGGTCTGGTTCTCGTTGCTGAGGTTGGCGTAGCCGGCCTCGGCCTTGGCGAGGTAGGTGCTGTCGCTGGTGGCCCGGTACAGCCAGATCGCGCCCCACACCAGCTCGTCGTTGTACCCGCTCCACGAGTTGTAGTAGCTCGCGGCGTCGGTGATGCAGTCGGAGTACTTCTTGCGGACCGTGTCGGCGAAGGAGTACAGCTGCTTGGCGTGCGTGACGAGGGTGTCGGCGTACGTCGGGTCGGTCGGACGGATCACGATCGAGGAGGCGGCCATCGCGGCCGCGGTCTCACCGGCCAGGTCCGAGCCGCCGCACGTCGCATCGATCTTGTACGCCGGGCGCGCCATCGGCATCACCTCGGCCGGGCCCCACCAGGCGTGGTCCGGGTTGCCGGCGCCGACCTGTCCATAGAGGACGTTGGCGCTGGGGTGGGCCTTGATGAAGTAGTCGTTGACGAACTTCAGGTTGTTGACCAGGTTGGTGAGCTGCCCGGAGCGGACGTAGGCGTCGCGGTACTCGACAGCGCCCCAGGCCAGCATCGTGGTCGAGAACGCCATCGGGAAGCCGAACTTCACGTGGTCGCCGGCGTCGAACCAGCCGCCGGTGAGGTTGAGCCCGACGTCGGAGCCGTCGTTCATCGCGGAGTTGCCGCGCCAGTTGACCCGGTTCCAGGCCGGCTTCGGGCCGGACTGCTGGGCCTCGTAGAACCAGATCGACTTCTGCAGCGCCTCGGCGTAGTTGTACGCGGCGGCGGCGTGCGCTCCGGGCTGCTGTATGGCCACACCGAGCGCGGCGGCCGCGGCCATGCCCACGGCCGTCAAAACGCTCAGGATCTTGTTGCGTCGCATCGACTTCCCTCCCTGCGGCGGTTGGTCGGATTGAACCCACCGCCGCCCGTGCTACGGAAAGGAAGCCGTCTTTTTATGACTGTTGATGCAGGTCGGTAGTTGAAAGTTGCACGTCGGTGAGCTGCTCGGACAGGGCCCACAGTCGCTTGGCGTCGGCCTCGTCGGTGGCCTTCGGGTCGGGCTGCACGACGCTTGGCCAGCCGCGGTACTCCCGCAGCCGGTCGGGGCCGATGAACTGGCCGCTCTGCGCCTCGGGCGCGGTCGCCGCGTAGAGGATGTTGAGCGCGCCCTGCGCCGCCGGCATCGCGAACATTGCGTTGCCCATCCGCATGAACGCCCGCAGCACGCCGGTCGGCCCGGCCAGCTGGAGGTTCGTCGCGGAGTAGCCGGGGTGCGCGAGCAGGCTGCGCCGCTGGTCCCCGGCCGCCCGCAGCCGCCGGTCGAGCTCGAGCCCGAAGAGGACATTGGCGAACTTCGACTGACTGTAGAAGCTTTGGCGGTTGTACTGCCCGGCGCCGTCGAGATCCTCGTAGTGCACGCGTCCGCCGCGGTGCAGGCCCGAGCTGACCGTGACGACGCGCTCGGTCACCAGGTCGAGGGTGAGCAGCGTCAACGCGAAGTGCCCGAGGTGATTGGCGGCGAACTGCAGCTCGTGGCCCTGCTTCGACAGCTGCCGGGGCGGCATCATGATTCCCGCGTTGTTGACGAGCACGTCGATGGTGCGCCGCTCGCGGTGCAGGTGGGCGGCGAGGGCCCGGACGCTGTCGAGGTCGGCCAGGTCGATGTGCTTGAGCTCGGTGCTGCCCCGGATCTCCGCCTGGGCCACCGCTCCCTTCTGCACGTTGCGGACAGCCATGATCACGTGCGCTCCCTTGCGGGCGAGCACCTTGGTGGTCTCGAACCCGAGCCCGCTGTTGGCTCCGGTCACCAGAAACGTCTTGCCGGTCAGCTCCGGCACCTGCTCTTCGGTCCAGCGCATGACACCAGGATGCAACTCTTGGCACTGAGTGTCAACCTGTGCCTTGGGTGCCAATCTGGCGCCCGGCGCCGTAGGATGATCGCGTGAGCCTCGTTGAGCGCAAGCGCCAGCTCGTCCGCGACGAGCTGTCCGAGGCCGCCCTGCAGCTCGTCGCGTTCCAGGGCTTCGACGAGACGACGATCGACCAGATGGCCGCGGCGGCGGGCGTGTCGCGCCGGACGTTCTTCCGCTACTTCCAGTCCAAGGAAGACGTCATCATCGAGTTCCTGAGCGACCTGGGGCGCAAGCTGCGCGCCGCCCTGCAGTCACGGCCCGAGTCCGAGCCGCCGGCCGAGGCCGTCCGCCAGGCGCTGCGCGTCTTCACCGACAAGTTCTGGGAGCACCCGGAGAAGTCCAGCCGGCTCGCCCGCGTGACGGTGGAGACGCCGGCGCTGCTGGGTCGCTACCTGGAGCGGCAGGTGGCGTGGAAGGCCACGATGACCGAGGAGCTGGCCCGGCGCATGGCCGTGGACCCGGACACCACGCTGGAGCCGGCGGTGCTGGTGGCGGTCGCCTTCGCCGCCTTCGACACCGCCCTGATGTGCTGGGCCCGCGAGCCCGCGCAGGACCTGAACGTCCTGGTCGAGGAGTGCTTCTCGCTGGCCTTCCGGTGACCGTCCAGGGGGTGGGGACGAAGCGGCCCCGGACTCTTCCGCTGCTGTGTCTTTCGGCTGCTCAGGAGGCTCTTGCCGGGTGGTTCGGCGGGAGGGCGCAGGCGGCCGTGCCGCCGGGCATGCGGTGGCGGTTGCGGGCGACCCAGCGGTAGACCGGCCAGGCCAGGGCGGTGACCGGGCGCAGGCCCAGGACCGAGCCCGCGGCGCGCCAGACGAGGCCCGCCCGGCGCAGGAGGTCGGCGATGGCGGCGGGGCCGGCGGTGACGCGGCCGGGGGCCACGTAGTACACGGCGGCGCTCACCTGGTCCTCGGTCAGGCCCAGCGCGCCGAGGTCCGCGAACTGCCACGCCACGACGTCCGCGGCGGGCTTGATGCGGTTCTCGATGAAGCGGGCGCATGATGAACAGAAGGCGCAGTCGCCGTCGAACACGAACACCGGACGCTCGGTCGTTGCCACGTGACCATCATCCCTCGGACCGGTTGGGAATGCCGGTAAGGGGTATGTGGTTATGACGGTGCATACCCGAGGACGCCATGAGGGATCGGAGCTGAAAAGCATGGCAACCGTAGAGCTGACCGCGGAGAACTTCGCCGAGAAGATCGGTGGCGAGGGGATCACCCTCGTGGACTTCTGGGCCTCCTGGTGCGGACCGTGCCGGGCGTTCGCGCCGACCTACGAGAAGGTCTCCGAGCTCAACCCCGACATCACGTTCGGCAAGGTCGACACCGAGGCCGAGCAGATGCTCGCGGCCGAGTTCAACATCCGCTCGATCCCGACGCTGATGATCGTCCGCGACGGCGTGGCGCTGTACTCCGAGCCCGGTGCGCTGCCCCAGCAGGCGCTCGAGTCGCTGATCCAGCAGGCCCGCGACATCGACATGACCGAGGTCAAGGCCAAGGTCGCCGAGGCTCAGGCGGCTAACTCCCCGGCTGGGCCAGGAGCTGACGCGTCGGACGACGCCACCGTCTCGGAGGACTCCGTCACCAAGGCGTAGCTGCCTGTAGTCGTCGGGCGAGTCTCCTTGCATCGAGTTCGAACGCGTGTTCGAATGGGTTCGTGCGATGGGACAACCTCAAGGCGACTGGCGGTCCTGCCACCGGTGACCCCGGGCAGCCGCGAGCACTTCCGCTTGCGCTGCCCGGGGCCGTCGCCCGGACCTTCGACACCCCGGAGTTCCGGGGCATGACGTTTTACGAGGTCCAAGCAAAGTCCCTGATCAACAAGGTGCCCGGCGCGTCCCGGGTGCCGTTCGAGTGGACCTTGAATCCCTACCGCGGGTGCTCGCACGCCTGCGTCTACTGCCTGACCGGCGACACCGCGATCCTGATGGCCGACGGCACCTCCCGGCCCCTCGCGGACCTCCGGGTCGGCGACGAGATCGTCGGCACCGTCCGTGACGGGCGGCTGCGGCGATACACCACGACCCGGGTCCTCGCCCACTGGTCCACCGTCAAGCCCGCGCACCGCGTCACGCTCGCCGACGGCACCGCCCTCGTAGCCTCGGGCGAGCACCGATTCCTGACCGACCGCGGCTGGAAGCACGTCACGGGCGCCCGGCACGGCCGCAGCCGCCGGCCCCACCTCACCACCGCCAACCGCCTGGCCGGCTTCGGCGCGCCCCCGCCCCCGCCGCCGGTGGACGCGCCGGACTACCGCCGCGGATACCTGTGCGGGTTCGTCAACGGTGACGGCCACGCCTCCCCGGTGCCGGGAGCGGTGCAGCAGCGGGCCCACGACTACGCGGCGGCCTGCGGCGGGCTGCACGCGCTGACAAACGACTCGCGCGAATACGCCGGGGCCAGCGTCCGGGCGGCCAGCGCCGTGCTCGACTGGCCGGAGGCGCCCACAGCGGCCTGGCGGCTGGGGTTCGTCGCCGGGCTGTTCGACGCGGCCGGTGCGCTCGACGCCGGCGGCCTGCCGCGGTTCGACGTGGTGGACAAGGTGGTCGTCGACTGGCTGGCCGAGTGCCTGGAGCGGGCCGGGTTCGCCGTGGCCGCCGACTCGTTCGACGGCGTGCGCGTGCTCGGTGGCCCGCGCGAGCGGGTGCGGTTCGGGCTGCGCTTCGCCCCCGCGCGGCCGGTCGGCGCCCCGGCCGGCGAGCTGGTCCGCGGCGACGACTCCCTGCGGGTGACGGCGGTCGCGGCGCTGGGTGTGGACCTGCCGATGTACGACATCACCACCGGCACCGGCGACTTCATCGCCAACGGCGTCGTGAGCCACAACTGCTTCGCCCGCCACACGCACACCTACCTCGACCTCGACGCCGGCCGCGACTTCGACACCCAGATCGTGGTCAAGGTCAACGCGGGCGAGGTCCTGCGCCGCGAGCTGTCCGCCCGGACCTGGTCGGGCGCGCACATCGCCATGGGCAGCAATGTGGACGTCTACCAGCGGGCCGAGGGGCGCTACCGGCTGATGCGCGACATCCTGGCCGCCCTGCGCGACAGCGCCAACCCGTTCTCGATCCTCACCAAGGGCACGCTCGTCACCCGCGACCTCGACCTGTTCCGCGAGGCCGCCTCGGTCACCCGCGTCAGCCTCTCGATGTCCGTCGGCTTCACCGACGAGGCGCTCTGGCGCGCCGTCGAGCCCGGCACCCCCAGCCCGCGCCGCCGCCTCGACGCCATCCGCCGCCTGTCCGACAGCGGCTTCGAGGTCGGCGTCCTCATGGCCCCGATCCTGCCCGGCCTCACCGACACCCAGGACGCCATCGACACCACCGTCGCCGCCCTGTCCGCCGCCGGCGCCGCGAGCATCGTCCCGCTGGCCCTGCACCTGCGCCCCGGCGCCCGCGAGTGGTACCGCACCTGGCTGCTGCGCGAACACCCCCACCTGGCCCCGCGATACCGCGAGCTGTACGGCAACGGCTCCTACGCCCCCGAGTCCTACCAGCGCGAGCTCAGCGCCCGGGTTCGCCTGGCCGCCCGCCGCCACGGCCTCAGAACGGGCGGCACCGGCACCACCCGCCTGGGCGCCGAACCACCCCAGCCGACGCCGCCGACATCCTCGGACCCGGGTGAGCAGCTGACGCTGCTGTAACGGCCGCCCGCCGCCACCCGGAGACCTGTGATGGGGCGCTCCGACGGTGGGCGCGGCGCCGGTGCGTTCGGTTGCGTTCGGCGCGTTGACCAGCACAAACTCGCCGGGCGCAGTCGGCTTGCCCGCCCGTCGACGCGGGCCTGGCGACGGGCTGCGCTGACGCTTGGAAGGTGGGCGCGAGGTCGGTGCGGTCGGTGCTGCTCGGGCGGTGGCCGGCGCGAACTCGCCGGGCGGAGGCTGCTCGCCCGTCCGTCGACGCGGGCCGGTGGACATCGCGGCAGGGCCACTCGGCTCCGCCCGCTGTGGCCTGGAGACGGGCCGTGCCGACGCTCCGAAGGCGGGCAAGGAGCCTTGGCTGGACCGGCAGACGGGTGGGCGCGATGAGATGGGCGGCGCGCGGCTACTGAGGTGCGGGCCAGCATCGCGCGGAGGGGCGCCGAGTCGTCGCCGTCGGTGCCTTCGCCGGCGCATGCTGCCTGCCGGGCCCGTGAGCAGCAGGAATGGCGGCTCGGAGCAGGCCGCGGCGGGCCCGCCGGTGCGTCAAGGACGCTTGGCGCGGCGGGCCGGTGCGGTCGGGTGGAGGCGCCGGCCGTGACTGCTGGGCCGGCGTCGGGGCGGGTGCGGTGCGGCTACTTGCCCGACGAGCTGCTGCCCGACGACGAGCTCGACGAGCCGCCCGAGGAGGAGCTGCCCGAGGAGGACGACGCGCTCGCGGCCGGCTTGGAGTCGGTCTTTGTGGTCGTCGAGGAGCCGGTCTCGCTCTTGGTCGAGGTCGACTCGGACTTCGTCTCGGTCTTCGTGGAGGAGCCGGACTTGCCGTTGGAGCGGGAGTCGGTGCGGTAGAAGCCGGAGCCCTTGAACACCACGCCCACCGCTGAGAACTGCTTGCGCAGCCGGCCCTGGCACTCCGGGCACTCGGTCAGCGGGTCGTCGCTGAACGACTGCACGGCCTCAAGCTGGTGGCCGCACACCGTGCAGGCGTACTGGTAGGTAGGCACCGCTCAGCCTCCATCACTGGCACTCTGATACTTCGAGTGCCAATGATGCGGCATCGGACACCCCTTCGTCCAATGGACGTGCGCGTTGTCATAGCCCGGTAACGCGCCGCAGACGCGCTGGTCGTGCGGCTCGCGGGGAAGCTCGGGAAGGATCTCGCCCGGGTAGAGCAGCACGATCGTCGGCGCCTGCACCCGGGGGAGGACCCGGTCGTAGGAGCCGCCGCCCTGCCCGAGCCGGGTGCCGTCCGCGGCGACGGCCAGGCCCGGCAGGAGTACCAGCTCGGCGGTGGCCACCGCCGCCACGCCCAGCCGGGGGCCGGTCGGCTCCTGGAGGCCGAGCCGGCCGGTGCCGAAATGTCCGTCATATACGGCCCAGTCGAGATCATTGTCGTCCAGCAGGACGGGTAGGAGGAGGCGCTCGGCCGCCGCGGCCAGGGCCGCCACGAGGTGCGGGCCGCCCGGCTCCAGCGCCAGTGGCACATACGCGGCGACGGTCCGGGCGCCCGCCTGGAGGATCAACTCGGCCGCGCGGGCGGCCAGGGATCGATCGGCGTTCGCCCGGACGTCCGGCGGCAGGCCGCGGCGGACGGACCGGATGTGCGCCCGGATCTCGGATTTGGGGGACACACTGGGCAGTACCACTCGATTCCTCCTGATCTGTGTCAGCATCCCATCAAAGCGATGGAGGGTGGAGACCGACGTGACGCTGCGGGCGCGGCTCACCGCCGCCTTCCTCGCGGTCGTCCTCGGCCCGGTGCTGCTCGGGGCCGTGTTCGTCGGGATCGCCGTGGCCACCGTCAGCGACCAGCGGGCGGCCGAGCGGCTCAGTGCCGGGCGGGACAACCTGCACGCCGCGCTCGCCGTCACCTGCCAGCGCCTGCGCCTCGCCGCCGAGACGGCCGCGCTGCTCGGGGAGAGCGCCGACGCCGCACAGACCGCCGTCGGCCGGGGTCTGGCCCGCGCGGTCGAGGTCGTGCGCACCGACGGGAGCGTGCAGGCGTCGGCCGGGAGCGCGCCGGCCCGGCCGTGGGCCGACTGCGGTGCGCCGACCACCTCCTCCGCCTACGCCGCGATCTCCGCCTCCGTCGACGTCCTGGATACCACCGGCCGGCGGGTCGGGCGGGCGTACGCGGTCGAGCCCGTCGACTCCACCCTGCTCGGCTGGCTCGGCGCGGCCAGCGGCGTCCGGGTCACCTCCCTGGCCGAGGGCGCCCAGCCCACCGCCGAGGACCGGGCCATCGTCGCCCTGGCCCGCGAGCTCGTCCCCGACGCGACCGGGACGACCGACGGCGGCCGGCTCGTGCGCCGGATCGACCCCGGGGCCGGGCAGCCGCTCGCCCTGGCCGTCAGCGTGCCCGAGCCCGACGTGCAGGGCCTCTACGCGGTACTCGTGGCCGTCGTCGTCTGCGCCGGGCTCGTCGCGATAAGCGTGGCCTGGTGGCTCGCTCGCTCCACCACCCAGCCGCTCACCGAGCTGGCCCAGGCGGTCGAGCGGGTCGCGGACGGTGACCTCGGGGCCCGGGTCCCCGTGCGCAGCCAGGACGAGGTCGGGCGGCTGGGCCGGACCTTCAATCGGATGACCCGGGAGATGCAGGGGTACGTCCAGGCGCTCACCGCCAGCCGCGACCAGCTGCGCGGCCAGCTCGGAGTCCTGGGCGACACCCTCGCCGGCACGCACGACCTCGACCGCATCCTCCAGGTCATCCTGCAGACCGCGACCGCCGCGACCGGGGCCCAGGCCGGGATCGTGCTCATGGCCGACCAGGCCGGGGTCGAGCTGCGGGGCCAGGTCAGCGAGGGCCTGTCCGGGATCGACGTGGGCGAGCTGCGCCTGGCGATGGGTGAGGGGCTGCTCGGCACCGTCGCCGCGTCGGGCGAGCCGATGCGCGGCCGGGTCGACCGCGACGGGCCGATGCTCACGACCGGCGAGCCACGGTGCGTCACCTACGTGGCGGTGCCGATCGCCGCGCCCACCGCGGGCCCGACCACCGGCCTGGAGCCGGCCACGGAGCGCCCGCCGGCCGCCCGGGGCGTGCTCGCCCTCTACGACCGGCACGGGTTCGACGAGTTCGACGACGCCGACCTGGTGACATTGCGCACGTTCGCCGGGCAGGCGGCGGTGGCGGTCGACAACGTACGGGTACACGAGGAGGCCCAGCGGTTGTCCTTGACGGACCCCCTGACCGGCCTTTCGAACTACCGCTACCTGCGCGAGTCGCTGCGCCGGGAGGTCGAGCGGGCCAGCCGCTTCGGCCGCGACCTGGCCGTGCTCGCCCTCGATCTGGACCACTTCAAGGAGGTCAACGACGGTTACGGCCACGCCGCCGGCGACGCGGTGCTCGCCGAGTTCGCCCGGCGGCTGCGCGCCGAGATCCGCGAGGTCGACTTCGCCTTCCGCCAGGGTGGCGAGGAGTTCGTCGTCCTGCTGCCGGAGACCGACGAGAGCGGCGCGGCCACCCTCGCCGAGCGGCTGGGCGTGGCCGTGCGGCGCACCCCGGTGCTCGTGGTGTCGGCCGGCGGCAACCCGGCGCCGCGCCGCGTACCGGTGACCGTATCGATCGGTATCGCGGTCTTTCCGCACCACGGGGCGACCGGCGCGGCGGTGCTGGAGGCCGCCGACGACGCCCTGTACGCGGCCAAGGCCGCCGGGCGCGACACGTATCGGCTGGCGGTGGCCGGTCCGGCGCCGGCGGGCGGCTCGAAGGCGAGCGCCGAGGTGACCCCCGGCGCGCCAAAGGCCGCACAACCACCGCGACAGAGCCGCGGCGGCTAGCCTGCTTACATGCCTGACACGACTCCTCACCAGTCCGCGACGCGCCAGCGGGCTGTCAAAGCCGTGATCCCGGCGGCGGGTCTGGCCACCCGCTTCCTCCCCGCGACCAAGGCCGTCCCCAAGGAGCTGCTGCCGGTGGTCGACCGGCCGGTCCTGCAGTACATCGTCGAGGAGGCCGCGGCGGCCGGGATCCGGGACATCCTCCTGGTGACCGGGCGCGGCAAGACCTCGATGGTCGACCACTTCGACCGCCGCCCCGACCTGGAGGCCCGCCTCACGGAGAAGGGTGACACCAAGCGCCTGGAGGCCATCAAGCGTCCGGCCGAACTCGCCGAGATCTACACCTGCCGCCAGGCCGAACCCCTCGGGCTGGGCCACGCGGTGTCCTACGGCGAGTCCCACGTCGGGCCCGAGCCGTTCGCCGTGCTGCTGGGTGACGAGTTCTGCGACGAGACCGAGCCCCTCCTGCCGGCCATGCTCGACCTGCAGGCCCAGACCGGCGGCATCGTGCTCGCGTTCATCGAGGTCGACCCCGAGGAGACCAACCGCTACGGCATCGCCGCCGTGGAGCCCTCCGACATCACCGTCGACGCCGGCGAGACGGTCAAGGTCACCGCGCTTGTCGAGAAGCCCAAGCCCGAGGACGCGCCGAGCAACCTGGCCATCGTCGGCCGTTACGTGCTGCCGGCCGAGATCTTCGACGCGATCCGCCGCATCGGCCCCGGTGCCGGCGGAGAGATCCAGCTCACCGACGCCATGGCACTGCTGCTGTCGGAGGGCACCCCGGTCCACGGGATCGTCTACCGGGGCACCCGGTACGACACCGGCATGCCGCTGGGGTACTTGCAGACGGTCGTCCAGCTCGCGGTGAAGCGCGACGACCTCGGTCCGGCGTTCAGCCAGTGGCTGACCCAGTTCGTGGAGAAGGATCTGCGCGGGTGACAGCGGTTCCAGCGACGGGCTCCCACCACGACGCGGCGCGCGACGCCGGCGTCGGGTCGAACGCGCGCGTCCCCCTCGCCGACTATCTCGCCGGCGTGCTCCGTGGGCTGCGCCCGTTGCCCCCGCTGGACCTGGAGATCACCGCCGCGCACGGCAACGTGCTCGCCGAGGACGTGGTCGGGCCGGGCCCGGTGCCCGCGTTCGACCACGCCGCCATCGACGGCTACGCCGCGCGCTTCGACGACGTCAGCGACGCCCAGCCGGGCCGCCCGGTCCGGCTGAGCGTCGTCGGTGACCTGGTCGCCTCCAGCTGGCGACCGGTCCGCCTCACCCCCGGCACCTGCTTCTCGGTCGCGGCCGGCGCGCTGATGCCGGTCTCGGCCGACGTCGTCGTGCCGCCCGGGATGACCGACCAGGGCATGGCCGCGGTCGAGGTGTACCACCCGACCAAGCGCGGCCACGGTGTGCGCCGGGCCGGCGACGAGCTGCCGGCCGGGGCGATCCTGGCCCGGGCCGGCGCCTACGTCACCCCGCCGCTGGTCTCCGTGCTGGCCGCGAGCGGCATCGGCCACGTCGTGGTCCGCCCCAGCCCCCGCGTGGTCGTCATCGCCACCGGCGACGAGCTCGTCGACGTCGGCCGGGCCAGCCAGCCCGGCCAGGTCGTCGACGCCAACTCCCACGCGCTCACCGCGGCCGCGGCCGAGGCGGGCGCGCACGCCTACCGGGTCGGCATCTGCGACGACGACCCCGAGGGCCTGCGCGGCCTGCTCGACGACCAGATGCTGCGGGCCGACCTGATCATCACCACCGGGGGCACCGGCACCGGACCGGGCGACATGGTGCGGCGCATCCTCTCGCGCACCGTCGTGTTCTCCGACCTTTCCGTGTACCCGTGCAGCTCGCTCGGGTACGGCACGGTCGGCGGCCAGAACGGCGTGCCGATCGTCTGCCTCCCCGGCGACCCCGGCGCGGCCCTGATCGGCTTCGAGGTGCTGGCCCGCCCGGTGATCCAGCTGCTGGCCGGGGCCGATCCCGTGTTCCGCCCGAGCGTGCGGGCCCACCTGCTGGAGACCGTCAGCTCGCCCTCCGGGATGCGCGAGTTCCGCCCCGCGTACATCACGGAGCGCCGCGGCGGCGGGT
Organism: Dactylosporangium vinaceum; assembly: GCF_019904175.1. Taxonomy (GTDB): domain Bacteria; phylum Actinomycetota; class Actinomycetes; order Mycobacteriales; family Micromonosporaceae; genus Dactylosporangium; species Dactylosporangium vinaceum. Next base: position 903,521 of record NZ_CP061913.1, read on the forward strand.
ACACTGTCGCTCCGCTCGCCGGTGGTCCGTACACCCTCTCCGGCCTGGCCGAGGCCAACGGCCTGATGGTGCTGGGGGAGAAGGTGATCAGCGCGGCCGCCGGCTCCACCGTTGACGTCATACTTTTGGATAGGCGGCGATGAGTCAGCCTGGATGGCCCGCAGTCCTGCAGGACGGCCCCGTCACCCTGCGGCCGTACCGCCGCTCGGACGCGCGCGCCTGGTCCGAGGTTCGCCGGGCCAACGAGCAGTGGCTGGGCAAGTGGGAGCCGACGCCGTACGGCACCTGGCACGACCTCAACTCCACGGCCGCCTTCCGGGCCGTCCACGCCGACCTGCGCCGGGCCGCCCGCCACGGCAGCGCCATGCCGTTCGCCGTCTGCTACGAGGACCGGCTGGTCGGGCAGCTGACGCTCGGCAACATCGTGCGGCGGGCGTTCTGCTCCGGCTACGCCGGCTACTGGGTCGACTCGCGCCACGCCGGCAAGGGCATCATCCCCACCGCGCTGGCCCTGGTCGTCGACCACGCCTTCAGCGCGGGCGGCCTGCACCGCATCGAGGTCAACATCCGCCCCGACAACGCGGCGAGCCGGCGGGTCGTGGAGAAGCTCGGCTTCCGGCAGGAGGCGTACCACCATCGGTACCTCCACATCGACGGCGACTGGCGCGACCACCTCGGCTACGCGATGACCACCGAGGACCTCGCCGGCGAGGGCGGTCTCCTGGCCCGCTGGCACAAATCACCCGTCGCCTAGGGTATTTGCACCGTTCATCCCGGTTCATGGGCTTTTCGGACATGTCCGTTTTGCACCTTTAGGCGTTTCCTCCTGCGTGTTGACGTGGTACCGCGCCCGGCGCGTCGTATGGTCATGATTCGGAGTTACCGCGTTGTAACTTCCACGGACTTGGATGACTTGCGCGCTTGGGGGGAACCGGCGCGGAAGGTTGGAACAGGAGGCTTGAGGGTGCCGACCTCGGTGCTCCTCGCCGTCCTCGCCGCTGCTGGGCTCCTGGCCCTGGCGCCCGCATTGGTGCGCCGTTACGACGCAACCGAGCGGCTGGTGGCGGAGCGGGCGTTGTCGACCGCGCGGGTGCTGTCCCGCGCCGATCGACGCCGCCGCACGGTGCCCGGCCGCCGCCCGCTCAACCCGCCGCGCCTCCTGGTGCCGCGGGTCTCCTCGGCCTCCGGCCCGCTGCCCCCGCCCCGCCGCGCCCTGACCCCCGTCTCCGCCCCGCCGGCCGCGCGCCGCGCCGCGGTCGCCCATCGTCGCGTCCAGCGGGGGCCGCGGGCGATGTACCGCCGCCGCCGTGTCCTGCTGGCTCTGGTCCTGCTGAACCTCGTCGAGGTCTGCGGCATCACCCTGGTGAGCCCCGGCTTCTGGGTCTCGTTCGCGGTGACCGGCGTCCTGCTCGTCTACTACTTGGCCCACCTGCGCACCCGCGCCCTCCGCGACCGCCGCCGCCGTCGCGAGGAGGCCCGCTACGCGGCGTGGATCGCCCGCCGCCAGGCCCAGGTCCGCCGCGAACAGCTCCGCCGAGCCGCCGCCCGCCGCGAGGCCCTGGCCGCCCAGCTGGCCGAACGGGACCGAGCCCGCCGCGAGGCCGCCCGCCTGAACTCCCTGCGCGGCCGCCCGTACGACACGCGCGCCTCGGGACAGTGAACCCATTCGCGGAGCGCTGAGCGGACCTGTTAGTCTTAGCGCCGGTCCGCTGCAACAGGGGCCGAGGGGTTGTGGCGCAGTCTGGTAGCGCACCTCGTTCGCATCGAGGGGGTCAGGGGTTCGAGTCCCCTCAACTCCACCAATCACGCGTGGCCGTTGACCTGCTTACTCACAGGTCGACGGCCATCAGCTTCTCCACAAACACGTTCTCATGGATCCCCATAGGATCACCGTCGTCCCCCGCCAATCCTGGGGCGGTGCGGGGTGACACATGGGAACTACGCCCCCCGTGCTGGTGATGTTGATCTCAGCGGGGCCGTGCCCGCTGAGAGGGGTACCCGGCGCGCGCATCCATCGGCCCGGTCCGCACGCTCGACAGTCACGGAGTGCGCGCGTCGGTTAACCCACCGCTTCGCACCACGTGGACCAGGAAACCGGCCACATTGGCGGCGGCGTGCGCTCGGCTGCGGCCGGTGCCGTCAGTGCCCCAGTCGCAGACCGAGCGCATGACCAGCCAGCGTGGCAGGGCGCGAGCCGCCGCAGCTACGATCTGCCCGTCGTTCGGCTCGCCGGCCAGGGCATCGGGATGTTCACTGATCAGGCATGCCCGGAACGTCAAGGAGTCGCTGTCCATGCTCCCGGAGACCGCTGGCCCGAAGTGCACCTGCGTCCCCTGCCAGTCGTCAACTGCGGCTCGGCACGCCGACAGTAGCGTCGCCGACGGCATCACCCTCCGGTTCGGAGCACGCCATCCGTCGGTCCATCGAGGCCGCAGCAGCCGGAGTTCCGTCGGTACGAGCACGTCACCAGTCCGCTGTTCCGGGCCGATGGGCCCGAAACAAGGTCCGGTCAACACGACGGTGTCGGGCCGGGCCGCGCGCAGGAGGCCGGAGACCAGTGCAGGGCGGTCGGCGAAACCACTGCCGTCTCCGCTGAGCAGCACATCTACGTCGGCCACTCGTCCCAGTCGCAGGGCCGGATGGCGGCAGTCGCCGTTCCGCGTCACGCCGATGGCGTCGGCGACCGCCCGGTGCTCAGGTTGCGACGTTGCCAGCACCAGTAACCGATTGGTGCCGGTAGCTGGTACAGGCGCCGAGACGGCGGCAAACATCGATGCAGTGGCGGACTGGATCGCAGCGCCGGCGCGGCGGAATACGGCGAAGGTTGGCGGCACGGACACTCCCCGCTGGACGCGCAGCCACGACGGCCGGCGTCGTTCAGTCTCGATGCACCACCTTCCGTCATGCTACCTGCGAACGACCCATTCATGTCAGACTGACGATTAGGTAGGCTACCGGTGTGCCGACCAACAAGACCCGCCGCGACCGCGCACACGAGCAGCTCCAGCTGACCGTCGACCTGGTGATCCTGACCGTGTATGGGGGTGACCTGCAGGTGCTGATTGTGGAGCGGGGCAACGAGCCGTTCCGTGGGTCGCCTGCGCTGCCTGGCGGATTCCTCCGCTCAGGCGAAGGTGTCTACGAGGCGGCGGTCCGTGAGCTGTGGGAGGAGACCCGCCTGGACGGCGAGAAGCTGCCACTGCGCCAACTGGAGGTTTTCGGCGCGCCCGACAGGGATCCACGCGGACGAATCGTCACTGTGCCCTATCTCGCGATCGCGCCCAACCTGCCGCCGCCCGAAGCCGGCTCCGACGCGACGGCGGCGGCGTTGCGGCCGGTGCGCCAGCTGCTGACCGCCGGCGCCTCGCTGGCGTTCGACCATGACGACATCCTGCGGCTGGCGCTCGAGGAGACAGCCAAGGAGCTGGAGCACAGCACCATCGCCACCGAGTTCTGCGGCGAAACCTTTACTATTGGCGAACTGCGTGCCATCTACGAGATGGTCTGGGATCGACCGCTGGACCCGCGCAATTTCAACCGGAAGGTGACTCGCACGGACGGCTTCCTCGAGCCCGTCGGTACGCGGGCCAGCCGCGAGCCCGGCCGGCCGGCGATGCTGTATCGGGCCGGTCCGGCCAAGCGGCTCTACCCGCCTATCCTGCGGTCCGCAGAAGGAGAGGACTGACGCCACATTGTCAGCCCTGCACACCGAGCCGTTCCCGGACCGTGCGAGCCCGATCCTCGAGATAGACGGCATCTCCACTGCGGAAGCAGACCTCGGCCCGGATCAGGGCTCGGCCGGCCTGCCCGATCTCGCCCCCGGCGGCGTAGGCCTCACCCATCGACGTGAGGATCCTGCCCTCGAGGACGGCGTCGGCGCCTTGCTGGGCCAGCTCTCGCGCGGTCTCGAAGTGCTCGAAGGCTTCGGCTCGCATCGAGTCCGCCGTCTGGTCCTGCGTTGATGTGGCCGCGGCGATCGCCGTGTCGCCAAGAGCGTGATAGCTGTAGGCGCGGCCGATTACGTCATTGTCCTCGATGGTTGCGAGCACACGGTGGAACTGCTGCCGGGCTGACTCGACCTGGTTCGCGGCGAGGTAGGCCCGGCCGAGCCAGTACGCGCTCTGGGCGAGGACGCGCAGACTCGGCACGGTGGCGGCAACAGCGTCAGCCCGCCGAAGGATTGCCAGCGCCGCGGCTGGATCGCCTCCATCCAGGTGTGTCTGGCCGACGTAACGCAGCGCCTGCCAGCGGCCGACGAGGTCGCCACAGGCAAGGTAGAGCGCCTCGGCCGTCTCGAACTGCTCGATCGCGGCCAGCCGGTCTCCCGATCGACGCAGGGCGTTCCCGAGGGTCCGCCGGGCGATTGCTTCACCGTGCCGATCGCCGTGCTCTTGGAAGCGACGCACCGCGTTGGCCAGCTGGGGGGCGCGGGACACCCCGGCCCGGCCGCCGGCGGCGTATGCGGGCTGACCCAGTGCGGCGATGAGCATCGCCTCACCGCGTCCGTCACCTGCGGCCCGGCACACACGGAGGGCGTCGAGGTGCGTGGCCTGCCAGTCGTCGAGGTAGCCGGAGATTGTGTAGAACTCGTGTGCGCTCGCGGCGATATCCCACGCCAGACCGGCCCGGCCGAGGTCCGCGGCGTGCCGGACTGCGGCGCGCAGGTTGGCGCGTTCGACTTCGAGCCACCGCATCGGTGCCCGGTCGACGGCGGCCGTGAACTCCTCCGGGATGGACAGGTTCGGCAGGTCGGCGTGGACGGTCTCGAAGTCGCCGCCATGGATGCGCCCATGTGCACGGCGCACCATTGTCAGCAGGCTGCCATACACGCGGTCGAACACACGCTCGCGGGAGCCGGCATCGGGAAACAGATAGGTGGCGTGCCGGTTCGCATATTCGCGGGTCAGGTCGTAGAAGCGGTACCGGCCGTAGTCGTCGACCTGGAGTAGGTCCAGCTGAGTCAGGCCGGACACCGCCTCGTAGGGGTCGGTGCCGTCGCCGAGGGCCGCCGAGACCGTCCACAGCCCGAAGTCTGGCAGGCGCAGCAAGCCCAGCGCGTGAAACAGCCGCCGGGCTGCCGGGCCGAGGTCGTGCAGCCCGGCGCCGATGCTGCGATCGACGCTGCGATCGCCGTAGGTCAGTGACGGCAGCCGTTCGTTGGTGATTCGCCGGACCAGCTCCTCCGGGCCGAGCCCGTCGTGCCGTCCACGCAGCGCCGCAATGATCGCGATCGCGTACGGCTCGCCTGCGCACAGGGCGACCGCGCGTGCCGTTTCTTCTGGATGTGTATCCGGATCGATGCCGGACGCACGCACCCGCTGCTTAAACAGCGTAAGGGCCTCATGTGCCGCCAGTGGTGGCAGCGGCGCCAGATGGTGCGCACCGGTGAGCCCGGTCAGCCGGCGGCGGCCGGTGACGATCACAGCGCAACCGGGTTCACCCGGAATCAGATCGCGGATCTGCTCCTCACCGTGGCAGTCATCGAGCACGATCAACATGCGTCGGCCGCCGAAAAGGGTCCGGTATGCGGCGGCGCGTTCCTCGTGACGGTCGGGTACCGGCACCGAGAACGTGCGGAGCACCTGAGCCATGATCTCAGCTGGTTCTTCGGCCTGCTCGCCGGGGCCAAGCAGCTTCAGGTACAACTGGCCGTCGGGATAATCGTCGCGAATCTTGTGCGCGACGTGCACGGCGAGCGTCGATTTGCCGATGCCGCTACGCCCGGCCAGAACCACGACCGCGGGAGCGGTGCGCCCGTGGGCCTGCAGCAGGCCGGTCATGGTCTCGATGAACGCGGAACGGCCGACGAAGTCCGTCAGGTCCGCGGGGAGCTGCCGTGGAACGACCAGACTCGGGGCGGACGCCGATGCAGCCGCCGTGCTGGCAACGCCCTCTGCCTTGTCGATCGCGGCCACGTCCCCCTTGCTGATCGCGTACGCCAGCGTGCGGATCCGCGGATCGAGGGTGGACGAGTTCGTGTCCTGCTCGAGGGCCGCCCGATGCCGGTCACACGCCATCAGCGCCTCGGCGGTGTGCCCGACCCGATACAGCGCGAGCATCAACAGGAATCGCAACCTCACGTCGGTGGGATTGGCCTCCGCAACCGGCAGCAGGTCGTCGAGGACCTCGTCGTAGCGGCCGAGCGTGAACTCCGCCTCGCACAGCTTCGTCATCGCACGGACCCGCTTGAACCGCAGGTCTGCGCCGAACGCGTTGACGTCGGCGGATGAGTGCTGGGGCCACAGTCGCACTGCCTCGCGAAGCAGCTCCACGGCCCGGCTGGTGCCCTTGACGTCGTCCCGGGCGGCCTCGAGCACGAGATGCTGAAACCAGAGCAAGTCATGATCGCGCGCCTCGACACGCAACTCGTAGCCCACGTTGTTGTAGGTCTTGATGTCGTCCCGGCCGGCGGCGAGCAGCAGCTTGCGGTTGTGCGCGACCTGTTTGTGCAGCTGTACGGGCTGCACGTCGGTCATGCCCCAAACGGCACGTTTGATGTCGTCGATCTGCACGATGCGGTTGGGGCTCGTCATCAGCACGAGCAGCACGCCGCGCTGATGACCAGTCGGCATTGGTACGGCGCCGTCGGCGAGGCACGGCTCGCCAAGGACTCGATACATCATGGTGTCTGTGCTCCGTCCGCCCACCCCCGTGGCGTACAGATCGCTGACTGTCGACCCAGCTACGCACAGTACTTACGAGAAGCACCGTGGCGTAGCGGATATCGGGTCGCTGGAGTTCGCATATCGGGTAGGTCGGCGTCGCCGGAAGGTCTGCGGTAGACGCCGTTGTGTCAATTGTCATCAAACTCACCGTGAGCGACGACAGCCAAACGGCGTGCGATTCCGGAGGTGCAAACGTGCCCCACCCGCTAGACAGGATTCCAAGTGCGAACACCGTCGGCGATCCTTTCGGTCGTCAGACCGGAAGCATCTGGCTGCGCCGGGCAAGAATCGCCGCCCGGCGTGGTGACTATCGAACGGCCGCGCACGCCGCGCTGGAGGCGACGATAACCCGCTCGGATACGAGCACAGTGGCCGGGACCACTGAGACGTGGCGGATACGTGCCTTCGCCCACGCCGCGCTCGGGCGTCCGGAGGAGGCGCTGCTCGATCTGGCCCGAGCGATCCGGATGGAACCGAATGTCGCCGACCACCGTGTCGCGATGGGTGGCGTATTCGAGGATCTCGGCAATTGGCACGCCGCGCTCGATGCGTATCAACAGGCCCGTCGACTCGCACCGGACGAGCCGGCCCCGTGCTTCGGGATGGCGTCCGTGCTGACCCGAGCCGGCGCGGCCGACGCGGCGGTCGAGGTGCTCAGCTCCCTCAACGCCCGCACCGCCGGAGACGCCGCCATCCGAGACCGGCTGGCGCTCGCCCTAGTGGAGGCCGCAGAACGCATCCCGGCAGTTGGGCGTAGCGATTGGTACTTGATCACCAGCGCTCGTGAGATCAAGCAGATGCGCCTGAGGCTACACCGTGCCGCGCGTTTCGCGCACGGCCGAGAGGTGCGTGCACTCGTCGACCAGGTCGGGGTCAGTGTGGAACGCAACGCCCGGCGCGAGTTTCGCTGGGATCAGCTGTACGCCGGCTCGACGCTCGCGGCTCTGCTGCTCGCCGTGGCGTTGTCCGGTGGAACCGCCCGCGTGGTGTCCGAGTTCGTGCCAGGACTTCTGCCTATGGGCCCCGTGGTTGCATTGGCCGCCGCCGCGACGCTTCTGCGGTACGCGTACTCACCCCGGTGGCGGTACAACGCTCAATCGCTGCGGAGGCGATCGTTGACACGATCTCCGGTATTAATGTCTAATAGACATTAATACCTCTGAGCGAAGGAACGCCATGCATGAGTTCATGGTGGGGGTCGCAACCTCGATGGTTACCTCCGTCATCGCCGTGGCGCTGAGCTGGCTGCGCACCGCGGGTGGACGGCGTTGGCTGATGCGCAGGCTGTCGGTCATCTCCGACGCCGGGATTGACGAGGTGCACCGGCAGCAGCGACTCGCCGGCGCGAGGCTGCAGGCCGACCTCGAACGGGCGCGATGGGTCAAGGTCATGGCCGGCCGGGGCAACGAGATCACCCGCGAGACGTTCCAACCCATGTGGCGCGATGTCGGGGCGCGTATCGAGTCGGTGCAGGTGTTGCTGCCGCATCCGGATGCCGTCTGGCTGGACCGCCGTGCGCAGGAGATTGTCCGTCATGACCCCGGCTTCGGTGTAGAGCTGCTGCGATTTCAGGTCACCGCGAACGTCCACTACGTCGCAACTTACGCGACCCGCCTCGAGCGGGTCGAGCTGCGGCTGCACGATCTACCGCACACCGCTCGGCTGGTTGTCACCGACCGCGTCGCGTACCTGACGCCCTATGCTGCGCACCAGCACGCCCGCTCGTCGCCATGCCTGGTCTTCCGCAATCCGAGCCCGATGTACGACTACTGCCTGCGGCTCTTCGCGGTCGCCTGGGACTTCGGGGCACCGCCGGCACCAGAGATTACGCAGCGTGTTCATCTTGATGCGGCCGACCTGTGGCGCGGATTGCTCGATAGCACTCGGCCAGGAATCCGTCACACCAGGTAACGACGAAGATCCTAGCCTTCCGTGAAGCTACCGAACCTGTGACAGCAAGACGACCATCGGTAGCCGGGCGTGGCCAACGGACGTAATTTCCCTGCTGCGGGGGTCAAATCCGGACATGATATTGAGACGGAGACACGCGCAGATGATCCGAGTTCTTGGGAAATTTGAGATCGCCCCACTTGACGGCGCGCAACCGCCGCCACTGACCCCGAAGGCCCAGCAAGTGCTGGCGATGCTCGTCATGCGCGCGAACCGGCTGGTGCTCAACACCGACCTGGCGAAACTGTGGCCCTCGGCGCGCTCCGTCGAGACTCAGATCCACAAGTACACCGGGACGGTTCGTGCGTTGATCAAGGATCTTGACCTGGGCGATGTCGTCAACCATCACGGCCAGGGCTATGAACTGAAGGTCGCTGCGCAACTCGTCGATCTGCTCGTCTTCGAACGGCACGTTCTTACCGCCGACGCCGCCGCCAAGCAGCGCGACCATGACACCGAGCGGACCGAGCTCGCGGCGGCGGTCCGGCTGTGGAGCGGTACGAGGCTGTTCGGTGGCGTGGCCGACCACGTCATCGAGATCCTCGGCGACGCGCCCGAGCGCAGCCGGCGCCGGGCGCTGATCCGCCTCGCCGACCTTGAACTGGCCCGCGGTAACGGCGACGAGGTGCTGGAACAGCTTCGGGCCGAGTTCGACGCGGACCCCACCGATGGTCAGCTGTGCCGGCTGCTCATGATCGTCCTGTTCCGCACCGAGCATCCGCCGCCGGAGCCGCTCAAGGTGTTCGACCGTCACAAGGAGGTCCTGAACGAGCAGCTCGGCCGCACGCCCGACACGCAGTTGATCAAGCTCAGGTATGCGGTCGCATCCGGCGACGGCGCGGCCGTCGATGAGGTCTACGGGGCCCGGGCCAGCAGCGCTGCCGTCATCGGGCCCCCGAAGCAGCTCCCCCCGAAGCCGGCCGATTTCGTCGGCCGGGAACGTGAGACCGACCAGATTCGGTGGCTGCTCACCCCGCCGGCGAGCGATGCTCCGCCGGTCGTCGTGATCCCTGGGCCGCCCGGCATCGGTAAGACGACCTTGGCTCAGAAGGTCGGCCATGCCGTGGCCAGGCAGTTCCCTGATGGACAGATCTATTTGGAGCTCGGCGGCACGTCGGCTAGGCCCTTGCCGGCCGCCGAAGCGATGGCGCTGGTGCTCCACGCTTTGCACACGCCGAAGATCCCAGACGGCTACAAGCAGCGGCTCGACCTGTTCCGCACGACTATGGCCGAGCGGCGCGTCCTGCTGGTTCTCGACGATGCCGGCGACGAGCTCCAGGTGTCCGACCTCATCCCCGGCGGACCGGGCTCCGCAGTGCTCATCACATCGCGGAGCCGGCTGCCGGGCGTCGCGGGTGCGCACCACATCGCCGAACTGCAGCGGCTGTCGGTCGCTGACGCTGTACGGCAGTTTCAGTTGATCTTGCGCCGCTGCGAACCCAGCGCGCCGGCTGAGCTCGACGCCGAGCAGCGCATCGCCGGACTGTGCGACGGGCTGCCGCTCGCGGTGTACCTCGCCGCCATGCTGCGCTGCGGCCTGCCCGGGCGCAGCACCACGGATCTTGCCGATCAGATCGCCGCGCAGCCGATCGGGACGCTCGCCTGGCAAGGCAAGAGCGTCGCGCGATGCATCGGCGCCGGGCTCGAGCGGCACGGTCCGGAGGCTGTGCGGCTGTTCCTCGGTCTGGGCCTGACCGCGATCGAGGAATTCGGCCGCTGGAGCGCCGAGGCGATTCTCGGCACCGAGGTTGACCACGACGCGGCGCTGGACCAGCTCGTCCGGGCGGGCCTGCTTCGGGTCGTCACACCCGGCCGCTTCCGGTTCGACGCGCTCACCCGCGACTACGCCCGCCAGCGGGCCCAGGAGGAGCTGGACGACGCCACGTGCCGCAACATTCTCGAACGGGTCTACGGCGTGCTCGCCGCCTGCGCGAGACACGCGAACCGCGGGATCTACGGAGGCGACTTCGAGGTCATCCATCCGGACCGGCTGTTGCCGCAGGTGTCGTCGCGCACGCGCGGAGCTGTCGAGGTGGCACCGATGGTGTGGTTCGCGGCCGAACGGAGCAACCTGACCGCGGCGATCGCGCACACCGCAGCGATCGGCATGAGTGAGCTGTGCTGGGACCTGAGTCTCACCGCGCACGAATACCACAACGTCACAGGCCACCTCGCCGACTGGGTTCCGACGCACGTAACGGCCCTGGATGCCGCCGTGGCCGCGGGCGACCGGCGAGGCGAGGCGGCGATGCTGATGATCCTGGGCCAGCCGTCGGTGCTCGACACCCGCTCGCCGGCAGTGACGGACGTGACGGCCATGCGGCGCGCGGTCGCCTATTTCCGGCAGGAGCACGACCCGCACGGCCTGGCGATCGCGCTGCGCACGCTCGGCAACCATTTGCGTCGCGGCGGCCGGTTCGATGCGGCGATCGAAGCCTTCACCGAATCGTCGCAGTACTTCGAGCAGGTCGGCGATGCGGTCGGCCAATGGCAGTCCCGGCGTTACATCGGCCAGTGTCACCTTGACCGCGGCGACCTCGAGCAGGCGATGCAGTACCTCACCGATGCCGCCGACCGGGCCCGGGCGTTGGGCGAGGCGCGGCTGCGGGCCCAGAGCGCCTATTGGCTCGGCCGAGCTCAGCTGGCCAGGGGCCTCCGGCAGCGGGCAAACGAGCACTTCCAGTACGTCAAAGCGACAGTCGGTGTCGATCCCATCGGCAGCGCTCGGGCGTTGCACGGCCTCGGCGACATCGCCGCGCTGGACGGCGAACCAGCGGCTGCCCGGCAGTACTTCACCACCGCGCTGACGATGGCGCACAACCACGGCGGAGACGCTGTCCTGGAGGGGCGGATCCATTTGTCGCTGGCCGATTTGGTGTCACAGCCCAGAGAACGGGCCGAGCACCTGCAGCGGGCAGTCGACTGCTTCGACGCCGGCCACGCGGGCTACCTCTGCGACCAGGCAAAGGCGAAGCTCCGGTCGTGAGCCCACGGGTCCGCTACGGATGCGTTCAGATCCGGGTGGGCCGGCGGGGCACCGGTAGGTCACAGGCAGAGCAGTGGTAGCAGAGCCGCCGAGACTGGGTCGCAGACACCTCGTGAACGTGGCGTCCCTCGATCTGCGCGAAAGGTCTCCGCATGCGCTGCACGCTCCTGCGACTGGTCTGCGCCGTGCTCGTGGCGCTGACGCTCACTGCCTGCGATCCGGTCAATGCTGGCACCGAGCCCGGTGGCAATGCATCCTCCGCGGGCAAGCCCTCCGCTGCGAACGGAACGCCCACCGGGCGGCCGCCGTCGCCTTCCGCGGCCGCTGCGAACAGCGCGGTGCCGAAGAGTTATGAGCACGACCTCGACGTCGCGTTCGCGACCGTCGTCGAGTTCTGGAAGGAGCGTTTCGCCGAGGACGGGCGTACCTTCCGGCCGGTGTCGCGAATCGTGCCGTACACCAGCGGCAACGGTCCTAAGTGCGGCCAGGAGAAGCTCGGCGCCCGCAACGCGGCCTACTGCGGCGGCGGCCCGAACGACTTCATCGGCTATGACACCGCCTGGCTGCGGACGCAGTGGCAGCAGATCGGCGACACGTTCGTCTACTTCCTGGTCGGCCATGAATACGCCCACGCCGCACAGCTGCAACTCGACCTGAGTTCCTCGTACACCATCCAACACGAGCTGCAGGCCGACTGTTTCGCCGGCGCCTACCTCGGCACTTCGGTGGACGAGCACCGGCTCACGCTCGACGACGGCGACCTGGAAGAACTGTTCAACGGCATCGCCACGGTCGGTGACGGCGAGGGTGTCGGCTGGCTGGATGCCGGGGCGCACGGCGCCGCGCTGGAACGGCGAGCCGCCTTCTTCGCCGGCTACTTCACCTCCGCCGGCACCTGCACCACCAAATTCTGAGCCGCCTGACCCCGACGCGTATCAGGAGTAAACGTGAGCAGATCGGAGGTGACCCGCCAGTGGACGGCTCGCCCGGCCCCGCCCGTGCCGTACCGGCCCCATCAGCGGCTCGCGGACTGGTTTCACGGATTTCGGGACGGCCACAAGCATCTGCCCGTGGTCGTCGCCGATGGGGAGCCGGTCACGGATCCGGTCGTGACAACCCCGACGATCGCCGCGCTCAGGCATCGGGCAGCCGACCAGATCGAGGCGGAGCGGCTGCTCTTCCTAGGGCAGCGGCAGGCCTTGGCCGCCGCTGAGCAGGAGGCCGCCGCCGACCTCGGTGCGGCTCGCCGGCGACTCGACGAAGCCACGCTGAAGCTCGACCAGTCGAGCGTGCCGCTGGATGACAAGGATCTGCTGGAGCGTCGCACCGCCGAGGGAGACCGAAGCGACGCGCTGGTCCGGCAGCGCCGGCTCGCCGAGCACACCAAGGCTGCCGCCAAGGCGCTGCGGGAGCACGCGAATGCGTCGAAGGAGCACGATCGGCTGGTGCAGCAGCTCGGTGAGCTGCAGGCGACGCTGCCCCTGCTGCACGACGTCGCCGCTTCCCGGGTGCGGCGCATCAACGAGCATGCGCTGCGGCGCATCAACGCCTACTGGCGGCAGCTCGTGCTGTCGCACCCGGACGGCCCTCGGCTCAACACCGAGCTGGCCGTGGCCGGACCGGATCTGCCCGACTGGGCGCGTGATCGACCGCTCCCTCCTGGAGGTGCCTGAGATGGCCCGTTTCGCCATACCCACCTCGATCCAGCTGCTGATCACCCGGCTGTTCAGCCGGGCCATGCTGGTGCCGCTGCCCGAGCCGGTCGCGTTCGCGCCCACGCCGGTCGACCTCGAACCGTTCCGCGCCGAGCTGGAACGGATGGTCGGCGGGCTGGCCCCGGAGGCCGTCGACGAGGCAACCGGCCATGTCCTGGACAACTTGATCAACACGTGGGCCGAGCGATGGATCGCCGACCTGGTCTCGGAGCACGCGGCCTATCGCGTCGCCGTCGAACGACACTTGGCGCTCGCCGATGCGTTGCTGGCGCGGCAGGTCGTGCTCAGCCATCACCGGTACCGCGCGCTGGTGGACCTGAACCGCGCATACGAGGCAGCCAAGGAAGCGCTCGAAACACCAGGAACGAGGCACTGACGTGACTCTGCAGCCCGACCCTCGACCCTCAGGGAGGACCGGTCGGCCCGGCGACGGTTACGACGACCCGACACTCGTCGCCGGTCGTTCCCGCGGGGCACTGGTGCACATCGGTGCCCTGCTACTGGCTGCGGCGGCCGACGTCGGCGCCTTCTACCAGGTCGTGGCGATCGCGATGGGTGACGAGACGGAAGAGCCCTACGTGGTTGCCGTCGTGCTCGGCTTCACCGCCACCGTGCTGTTCCTGGCGCACGTTGCAGGCACGATGCTGCGTGACCGCAAAGCTGGTCTGACATGGGTCCGCGGCTTCGTCGCCTGGATCTGCCTAGTGGTCTGGTTCGGACTCGGATGCACCGCGTTCTACGTGCGGCTCACCGCCGAGAACGACACGGGTCCGGTCATCCGGACCGACGACGCGCCTGCTGCCGCCGATGTGCCCGGCCTGCACGTCACGCCGACCGCGGTGATGCTTGCCGCGCTGTACCTCGGCACCGGGTTGGTAGCGGCGGTCGGCGCTTACCTGTCGCACAACCGGGCGTACGCGGCGTTCCGGCAGGCTCGCCGCAAGCAGGCCCGGGCCGCTGGACAGGCCGCCACGGGTGCGCTGGCATTCGAGCTGGCCACCGGCAACCGGCGCCTGCAGGAGACGCTGCGCGCCGCGGCCGACGGGACCTTCGCCGAAGAGCGCTACCGGCGCTGGGCGATGGCCGAGGAGCTCAAGCAGTACGCCCGGGTCGTGATCGCGCAGCGAGCCGCGGACCCTGCGCTCACCGATGCCCTGTTCGAACCGGATCGCAATCCGTTCCAGCCGCCGCCATCCCGGCCTTCGCTGCCCTGACCGCGACAGAAGGAGTCCTTGCCATGAAACACCCACTGCAGCGCTGGGCGATTGCGGGCTTCGTGCTGATTGCCCTGTTGATGCCCACCGCCGGTTGCGATGCGTCGAAGGCGGCCCAGCCGGCCAAACCCTCCGCGCAAGACGGTGGGGGCGGTGGCGACAGGCCGTGCCCCACCGATCCCGCCCCGGTCGCCATCGCGCTCGGCGCCCGCGCCAACAGCGCCGCCCCGGCGTTGCCGCAGGCCGTGCACGACCAGCTGGAACGCAGCATGCGCGAGGGCAAGGCGATCACCGTGTTGCGGGTGGATGGCGCACCGAGCCGTGTGCTGGCCCAGTCGTTCACGTCGGAGGCAAAGACGAAGGCGAAGATCAAGAAGGACACTGACGCTTTCGTGGCGGGCATGTTCGCCGAGTTCGAGAAGGTCCGTGCGAAGGAGCCACAGGCCGACCCCCTGCAAGCCCTGAGCCTCGCGGGGCAGGCCGCGGGTGAGGGCGGCACCGTGGTGCTGGTGGACTCCGGACTGCAAACAAAAGAGCCCCTGGACTTCCGCAACGGTCTGCTCAGTGCCGATCCGGCGGAGGTCGTCCAGTTCTTGAAAGACAACCGGCAGCTGCCGACCCTGCAGGGTCGTAACGTCCTGCTGGGCGGGCTCGCCGCCACGGTGGCTCCCCAACCGGCACTCGATCAGTCCTCGCACGACCGGGTCATCGAGCTGTGGCGAGCGATCGCCACCGCGGCCGGTGCAGCGTGTGTGTCGGTGTTCGACGGTTCCAGCGCGGCCAAGGCGGCGAGCGGCGACCTGCCGCCGGTAGCCGAGGTGATTCCGCCCGCCAAGCCGATATTTGTCCCCTGCGGGCAGACGACGCTCGCCAACGACGGGTGGGTGGGATTCAAGCCAGACGAGGCGGAGTTCGTCAACCGCGACGCGGCCCGTCAGGAGTTGAGCAAGCTGGCTGATCTGATGCTGAAGGGCCGGCAGCACGCCGAACTGATCGGCACAACCGCTACCGACGGCACCCGGGAGGGCAGGCTGAGACTGTCGGTCCAGCGAGCCGAAGTGGTGAAGAGTGTGCTGGTCGAGCTCGGTGTGCCGGCGGATCGGATCACGACAGGCGGCGTCGGCAACGAGTGGCCGGGCCGGGAACCCGACATTGACGGTCAGGGTCATCTGATGCCCGGGCCGGCCGCGCGGAATCGGACGGTCGTCGTCAAGCTCACCTGCCCGTCGACGCGGTAGGCCGCAGTGCGACCCGTACGGTACGGACTGTTCGCCCGGCTCGCCGACTGGTATCACGGCTGGCGGGACGGCACGGCCGCCATACCGGCGAAGGTGCCGGGCAGGGGGCCGCACCGGGTCACCACGTCGCATCGTGAGGTGCTGATCCGCCGCGCGCAGGAGGCGTTCGATCACGAGTACCTCATGCTGTTGCGCCGCCGCCGGGAAGCGACCGAACTGGCCCAGCGTGCCCGTGAGGCGGAGCTCGGCTGCCGCGATCGCCTGGCCCGGGCCGACCGGGAGGTCGCTGCGCAGTCGGTGCCCCTGACGTCGGAGCAGCTCAACGCCCGGCGTCCCGGCGAGGAACGCCACGGCGAGACGCTCGTGCGACTGCGGCGGCGGCGTGAGCAACGCCGTCTCCGGGCGGTCGCACTCACCGGAGCACAGGCCGCGCAGCGGGAGTTGGTCGCGGCCCGGGAGCGCCTCGCGGCCGCGATCGAGGCTGAGGAACGGCACCTGGACGCGGCCCGAGTCCGGGTGCGCCGAATCCACGAACACACGCACCGGCGGCTCGCCACATATCGGCGCCGGCTGGTGCGGTCCCACCCGCAATCGGAATGGGTCAACTCCGTGCTCGGTGTGCTCGATCCCAGCGTGCCCGGCTGGGCGCTGCCGATCCTGCTCAACGGCGAGACGGTGCCCGGACAAATGCCGGCCCGACCGCTGCCGCCGGACGACCCGATCGAGGAGGAGCAGCCGAGCCCCACCCTCATTCCGCTGCAGGCGTCTTCGATCACCTTCGGCTCCGCAACTCCGCCGTCCGACGTCCGTGTCACCGGCTACGGTGTGGCGGCGCGGCACTTCACGCTGACACGTGAGCCGGAGGGCGTCCGACTGCGCGACCACGGGCACGGGCACGGGCCCTATGTCGACGGCCGCCCGGTCCGTTCGGTGCTGCTGCGGCCGGGCGAGCACTTCGACTTCGTCGACCGCCGTTACCGGATCACCGACGACGGCGCGGCGGTGGCGGTCACCGCGCTCGGCCGGTGCCGACTCGTGGTCCACGACCTGAGTTCACCCGGCCGGCTGGCCCACATGTCGTTCGTGCAGCGCGAGGGGACCCTGGTGGCGATCATCGGGCCGTCCGGCGCGGGTAAGTCATCCTTGTTCAAGGCGTTGCTGGGTGAGATCGACGTGGCCCGATCCGCGGGTTCGCTGTATTTCCGCGGGCTCGATCTGCGCCAATACGCTGAGCAGATCCGCACGATGCTCGGCTACGTGCCGCAGGACGACGCGATGTATCACACGCTGACCGTCCGTGGCCTGCTTCGATATGCCGATCGTCTACGCTCTGCAGTCGCGGCTCACCACGGCGACCGGGACCGCCGGATCGAGCGGATCTGTGCCGGCCTGGATCTGACGGGACACCTCGACCGGCTGGTCAGCACGCTGTCCGGCGGACAGCGCAAGCGGGTGTCGATCGCGATGGAGATGTTGTCGGAGCCCGACCTGCTCATGCTCGACGAGCCGACCTCCGGCCTCGATGCCCACCGCGATCGCGAGGTCATGCGGTCGCTGCGGGACTACGCGGCGGGCGGCCGGACCGTCATCGTCATCACTCATGCCCCGGAACATCTGCACCTCGCGGACCTGGTGCTGGTGCTCGCCCGGGACGGTCTTCCGATCTATTACGGTCCACCACGCAGTGAGCGGCGAGCCCTGGGTGTCGGCTCATACGCCGACCTCATGCAGCTGTTGGCGGGACCTGCTGCTGAGCCGCTGGCGGCCGCATACCAGCAGGGGCAGGCTGTCGGTGAGGCGAGCCGGGAGGCTGCCGACGCGGCGGCGGCACTGCCGGACACGGCCCGTGCGATCCGGCGGCCCTGGCCCGGCCTGGCCGCGGCCCGGCAGCTGCCGGTGCTGATCCATCGGCAGTTCGTCCTAATCCGAAGTCAGGGCCTGACCCGCAACCGGGGCGAGGCGACCCGTCGCGACCGGTTGCGGGCGGTGCTGGTCGCCGCCGCCCCGCTCGTCATCGCGGCGGTCGGTGCTTGGCTCGCCGCGCTCGTCACCGGCGCCGACGGGCTCGGCGTGCCGACCGGGGACAAGGAGCCCGGGCTGACCGCAATCAGCCTGCTGACCACGCTGTCCATGCTCAACGGGCAGGCCCTGACCTATAGCAACCTGGTCACCGAGTACGAAATCATCCGCCGGGAGCACCGGACCGGGCTGAGCGTGCCGGCGTTGCTGACCGCCAAGTTTCTGGTGTTCGCCGCCATTGCGATGCTGCAGGCCGCACTGGTGACGGTGGTCTTTCTGCAATTCCGTCCAGGCCCCGCCCATCAGCTCGCTGCAACCGGCGGTGTTGAGCTCTTCGCCGGGCTGGCCGCGCTGACCATGGCGTCGATGACGCTGGGCCTGCTGATCTCGGCCGTTGCCCGGCGCTCGGAACAGGCGGTGGCATTGACGACCGTCGCTGCAATTGCGCAGATCACGCTCAACGGCATCACCTCGGACATGTCCGGCAATCGGCTGCTCAGCAGCCTCGCGGTGGTGCTGCCGGACCGATGGGGCCTCGCCGCGGTGGCTGCGTCCAGCGACCTGCGATCGATTGCGAGGCTCACCGCGCCTCACGACGAGCTGTGGCGCCACACCTCCGGTCAGTGGCTGTTCGACCTGGCCGTCCTCGGCCTGCTGACGGTCGCCTGTTTCGCCGCGGCCGTCACCGTCCTGCGCCGCCGTCTTCGCCGCCCAAGCTGACGCGTCGCCTGTTCACGTCCGACATCGAGGAGTTGCAGTGGAAGCTCACCGTACGACAGCCGTCCGCGCCGACTCCGGTGCGGGACGGGCATCATGGCGGGACTGCCAGGCCGCAGCCAGGGCGGTCCGCGAGGCGGAGTTCGGTGACGAGGCGCTCAGCGTCGTCCGGCCGCGAGGCGTGCTAGGCATCTTCCGGGCACGGGCCCCGCTGGCGGTGATGCTCTACGCCGCCAGCCGGGACGGGCGGCTGGTGTGGCGAAGCCCCGGCGCGTTTGCCCTCCTACGGCCGCCGACTGACAAGGCGATGCGGCGTCCACCCGGGCTGCGCCCTGCGCTGCTGCGCCTGGTGGATCGGCGATGGGACTTCCTCGCGATGGCGCTACCGCCCGGTATCGCGCTGCTGAGCACGCTGATCCTGGCGCTGTCAGTGGACGTGGTCGGCCGGACTGCTGTGATCATCGTTGGGCTGCCGCTCGCCCTCCTCGCCGCGTTGTACCTGGCGATCCTCATGACGCTGATGCTGGTGATCGCGGTCCGGCGGACGTACCGCGACTTCCGGCACCCGCAGCGTCCGCGCGACGTTGCTCTGGCCGATCTGTTGCCGTCGTACCGGTGGTCGATGATCCTGTGCCATCAGGAGGATCCGCAGCACGCGGAGGAGTTGTTGCGGGCCGTCGACCGGCACTTCGGCCGGCTGCTGGTCGGCGAGGCGCGGCGAGTCGGCGACGAGATCGGGGTCACCATGCTCGGCGCGACCGCAGCCGCGACGCTGGTGTGTATCAGTGCGGGGATCACGACCGGGCCGATGCGTGGACGGGTAGCCCGCTGGTCCGGTGGCGACATCGTCGACGCGGCGACGCTGCGGGTCACCGCGAAGCGGTCCCGCCGCTTGTTTCCGCAGTTCGACCGGGGGGCATTCGCGTTCTGGTATCTGGGCGGCGTCACCGCACTGCTGGCGCTGATGGCGACGCTCGTGCCGGACTGGGAACGCGATACGTGCGGCGCGGCCGACTGCGCGGGCCGGCCCACGTCATACCTGGAAGCACTGCACTGGCTTATGCAGCGGCTCTTCTTCACGGATCCGGAGGGCCTGTCGCCCAAATCGTACGAGGCCTGGACGGTCGGCTGGACGGTCAGCCTGCTCACCCCCGTGGGCGTGCTCGTCCTGATCGCGGCCGCCTTCCGATTCCGCAGAGCGAGGAAGACCGACATGGAGCTGAACGAGGCTGCAGAGGCTGTCCTGCACCAGACGACTACCGTTCTGCTGCTGGTCGCCACACCAATCGAGCGGACCGCTGTGCTCGCAGCCGTCCGGGCGGCTAACGACACCGAACCCGAAGTCCGTTTCGTGCAGAGCCAGACCGTGTTGAATCTGGGCAGGATCTCAGGCGCTGAGATCCTGCTGGTGCAGACCGGCCCAGGCGCTGTCGGGCCGAGTGCGGCCGCGATCACCGCCGCGGCGCTGATCCAGAACGTCTCGCCTGACTACATCATCCTCACCGGCCTGTGCTTCGGCCTGCGCCCCGAACGGCAGGCTCTCGGCAACGTCGTGGTCAGTGCCCAGATGCGCGCAATCGACCATCGCAAGGTTCTCGACGGGATCGACGGCACTCAGCAGACGCTCATCCGGGGCGATCTGGTCTCCGCATCGACCCGTCTAACCCAGAGCTTCGCGGCTCTCGAATACAACTTCACCTGCACCACCGTGCACCACGGCACGATGCTGTCCTCGAGCACGTTGGTCAACTCGGAACAACTGGTCGACGAGCTCCTCCGGATCGATCCGGAGGCCCAGGGTGGCGAGATGGAGGGCGCCGGGGTCTACGCGGCGGCGGCGCCTGAGAAGACCGACTGGATCATTGTGAAGGGGATCTGCGACTGGGGGCACGACAAGACCGACGACGCGCAACGGCTCGCCGCCGACAACGCCGCCGCATTCGTCGTTCACGTCATCAAGCACGGCGCTCTCGACAACGCTCCGGTCGGAGGGGCGCAACGGCGGTAGGCGGGCGGTAGCCGGGAGCGTGAGACTGCCAGCAGAGTGCGCGGTCCTCGTGCCCCCAGACTTCGAAGGAGCGAAGCATGAACCGTGCCGTGTCGCATCGCCGAGTGACGGCCGCGCTCGTCTGCGCAACGCTGCTCGCGATCCCCGGCTGTGCCGACGGGCCGGACAAGCCGGACAAGCCGGGTGCCGCACCGCCGTCCGTGGCCGCATCGACTGCGGCCACGGACGGCTCGTCGACCATTGCGCCGTCGGCGACTGCCAGCAGTATCGACACCAGCGTTCCGGACGTCGTCGCCCGGCGGCTGCCGGAGGCGGAAGAGCTGCTCCGGCGGCACGGCTTCCTCGCCATCCGCACCGTCGACGCCACCGGGCAGGGCCGAACGGTGCTCGAGAAGAACAACTGGGTCGTGCGGACCCAGATACCGGCGGCCGGCGCCCCGGCGTCGCCCGGCCTGACCGTGCAGCTCAAAGTGGCGAAGCCGACCGATGAACAGGCTGAGGGTACGGTTGTCAAAGGGGTTGTACCGAACGTGGTCTGCAAGGATCTGCAGTCCGCGCAGGACGCGTTGCGCGCTGCGGGCTTCTACGTCCTCACTCCCCACGACGGACTCGGCCAGGGCCGTATCGCACTTGTCGATCGCAACTGGGTGGTGGTCGGACAGTCGGTTGAGCCAGGCACGGCGCCAGACCTCAAGACTCACATCGAGCTGACGGTCGTCAAATACGGCGAGCCCGTCGGCAACTCCGGCTGCAAGTCCTGACCCGGCAGCGTTCTTCACCCGTCGTCGGGTCGTAGCCCGTCCCTCAGGCACGGCAACGGCAGAAATTCGATATCAGCACATCAGACGGCCCGACCGCGAACGCGCGGCCGGGCCGTCGATATGTCCGGAGGCGACGCAACCCCATATAAACGTCTACTTGACATAAATGCTGAGCGGATTTAATGTCGTAGTGACACAAAAATCCGATGGAACATCCGGATCGTGTCGAGCGCCAACCCCGGAGGCCGGCCACCTCCGGTCCAGGAAGAGCCCGGGTCTGCACCGGTTCCGGCACGTACCGATCATCCTGTAGGAGAGGAACATCACCATGCGCAAGCTTCTGCTCGGCCTGTTCATCGCGGCCGCCGTCCCTGTGGGGGCGACTGTCGCCGCATCGCTCGCCACTCCGCCCGGCGCGAACGCGACAGTCAATCTGGCGACCAGTCCGCCGGCCTGCCCGATGGGCACCAACTGGGACTCCGTGCTCCAGCGCTGCCGCTGACGATTCTGCCGCCAAAATGGTTGGCGGCCCGCATTGACGACAGGAACCGGGCGGGTCAGCGCTGGCCCGCCCGGTTCAACTGCTTTCCGGCTCGCCCAGCTCGAGCGGGCGGGGTGCATCGAAGCCGGAATCCGGTAGTCGTATGGCATAAAACCGGAAGCCTCCGGCGCAACACTGGCCGTGACAAGCCAGGTCGAACCGGCGAAACGGCCCGGCACAACCCACCCTTCGATTTGCGGGACATCCGTGCGGCGTCGCCGCCGTCATCAATAGGAGGCGGCCGACCGGTGAGCCGCCGCCCGACCCGGCCCAACGTTGTAACCCCCGCGCCTACGGGGGCGCGGCGGACGTCTGGTCGTCGACACGGATCGGTCCGAGTCGGCGCCGTGTGTCCGCCGCAGACGGCGGCCGGATTTGGCTGATCGGCTGCACTTGCTTCGGATAGCGGCGCGGCGCTCGTCTCCGTCGATACGGTGCAGCACATCAGCAGGTCGCGACCTGTCCATCAATGTCCAGACAAAACAGTTCGAGGTGCACGAGACCGTGTCGCTCCCCATTGCGCCCAGCGACAGATCCGAGGGGTCCGAGTATCCGGTGGTTGGGTCGACGACTCTGTTGCCGGCCACCCGGCGATGGCTGCTGCTGCCACCTCGGCGCAGTGTCGGCGACCTGCCGCCGCGCCCGGCCGGCTCCGTGCTTGTCTTCCAGACAGACGGGCGCTTCGTCGTCGCGCCGAGCGGCGCCGGCATGCTGAAGTCCGAAATAGCCGTTCATGCCGAGGCGGCCGTCGTGATCTCGACCCGCCGGGAGATGGTGCCGGCCATCGTGCCGCTGCCGTCGACGTCTCGTGACTGCATCGTGCTCGAGGTCGGCTTCAGCTGTCGTGTGCTGGATCCGATTTCTGTGCTCGAAGCGGGCTGCTTCGACGCCCGGCCACAGCTGGAGAGCTATCTGCTCGACGACGATGTGCTGCGGATGCTGGGCGCGCGCGACGATGTCGCGGCGAACCCCGAGGTCGCCAAGCGCATCCTGGCCCGGATCTTCGCCCGGATGGAACTGGAGCCGCCCGAACTGCCCGGCATCTCGGCCGTAGTCGTGGGCACTCGCGTGAAGATCCAGGCCGAGATACCGCAGCAGCGACGCGCTTCCGAGGACTACTACCTCCACCAAGACGAAACTGACCGGCTCGGCGCCAGCGCGTCGTTCGGGCCGGTCGGCGGCGATTTCGACAGTTCCCTGCCGGGCGACGGCTTCTGACGTCGCCCCGACCTCCGGCTTTGGGAAGGCAACGAACCCATGACTGATGACACCTTGCCGATCGACGAACAGCCGCCCCCTGCTCCCGGCGTAGCTGCGCACGAGATGACTGGACACGAGGAACTCGGCGCAGATGCTGCAGAGGCGCCGCCGCGCTGGGGTCCCGGTCGGCTGCTTCGGCTGTGCACGGGCGTGGACGAGTCCGTGCTGAGTGGCATTGCCAGCGAACGTCCGCGGTACACCGCGATGGGCGGCGTGGTGTTCGGCACCGCGGCCATGGCGATGGGGTCCATGACGTACGCGCTGATGTGCGTCTTCGACGGCTTCCGCCTCTTCACCGTTGGCGTCGTGATCGTCTGGGGTCTGTTCATCCTCAGCCTCGACCGCTGGATGATGGCCGGCGGGCCCATTCGGGGCGGATCCGGCGCCTGGCGCAAGGTCGTGCCGCGACTCATGCTGTCAATAGCACTTGGCGTTATCGTCGCCGAGCCCTTGCTGCTGGGTGTTTTTCACACGGCGATCCAGGAGCGGGTCGATCGCGATCGAGCCACGGAGATCACCGACCGTGAAAGCAAGCTGCGCGACTGCAATCCGACGCCGGGCACACCGGATGCCACCAGCCCGGCAGTAACCGGGCCGGCCTGCGACGGTTACCGGCTGGTCATCGACGGCTCGCCGGAGTCGATCCAGCAGGAGCTCACCGCGACCGAGGCCAGCGAGAAGAGCATGCGGGCGAACTTCGACGCCGATGCGAAGACCCACGCGGACCTGCAGGAGAAGGCCCGGCTGGAGTGCAACGGCACTCCCGGGGCCGGTCTCACCGGCAACTATGGCGAAGGGGTGAACTGCAAGCGGCTGCGCAAGGAGGCTGACGACTTCTACGCGGCTCACCAAATGGCGGAGAACAATCAGCGCCTCAACCAGCTTACCGACAAGATCAAGAAGCTCAACGAGGACCTGGCGAATGCTCGGCAACACTACGCGGACAACCGCAACGTGGCGATCGGTAAAGAGCTGGACAAGATTCGCGCCCGGCACAAGGGAGTGGGCCTGCTGGAGCGCTTCGCAGCCCTCCACGACCTGGTGGGCGAGGATAGTTACGTCCAGGCCGCGCAGTGGGGGCTGCGCATCTTCCTGATCGTCGTCGACATGCTGCCGGTGCTGCTCAAGGCGTTCACCGGTGAGACACCCTACGACCGTGTCGTCGCCGAGCACGTCCGCCGACGCGAGGAGCTGGAGAAAGAGCGCACCAAGACACGCCTGCTCCAGCAGCGCAACGTCGAGACCTACCGGCGTCGCCGCAGCGATCTGCAGGGGCACGCCTGGCGCCGCACGCTCAGCCAGGAACTGCGCGTCCAGCTCGGCCGGGTTGACGCCGACCGGCAGGAGATGCTGGCCGCGCGCGAGCGGCTCCTGCTGCGGGCCGCCCTCGGGCCGGCGATCGCGCCGGAGGACCCCGAGGACACGCAAGAGCTGATTATCGAGCCCACGCCCGGAGGTGACCGGTGAACAGCGTTCCTCGGGCCGGCGCCATGGTGCTGCGGTACTACATGGTCTACATCGTGCTCGACGCCTCCCTGTCGATGCGCATCGACCTGCGCACTGGGGAGGTGGACCCCGAGGATCTGCGCAATACCCCGCTGGGCCAGTTCACCGGGTTGCTGGTGCCTATGCTGTTCCAGCTCGCGGAGAATCCGGTGGTCAACTCGCTGATCTCGGTCGGCGTTGTCGCGTTCAACGATCGCGCCGAGGCGCTGCGTGACATGAGCACCCTGACCAGGCCGAGCGTCATAAGATCTCCGAGTCGCGGCCGGAGCACCGACTACGCCGCGGTGCTGCGGCATCTTGTGGACCACCACGGCCCGGACGCGGCCCGGGTCCGCCAGGAGCGGAAGCGGCCGGAGGCGGTGATCACGACCGCCCGCCCATGGGTCTTCTTCGTCACCGACGGCCGCCCCTACGCCAATGGGCGCGATCAGAACATCGACGAGTGGATGCCCCATCGTGAGGCCTTGACCGGTGGCGACATCAAAGCGCGGATCGTCACGATCGGTCTGCGGGGCGCCCACGAGGATACGCTGTGGCGCCTCGCAACGGGCGGCGACGGACCCACCCGCAACGCCTTCATCGCGCGGCAGGACGCAGATCCGGCCGCCTTGTCCAGCAGCGTGGTCAAGGCGATCCGGCACAGCATCACCCGTTCGCTGAGCTCCGGCGGTTCGGGCACGGTGCTGTTCGAAGTGCCCGAGGGCATGCGTCGCATCGACGGAGGTCGCCGTGACTGATCGGCCCCTCGTCATCGTGGCCCTGCTCATCGGACTCATCGTGCTGTTGGTCGTCGTCGCCATGCGCCGGGGGTTACTGAGCAGCCGAGTCGCGGCGGTTCCGGCGCCGCCCGCCCGCGTCTCGCTGCGCCGGCCACGGGCATCACGTCCGCCGCGCGGCCTGTACCGGGCGGTGCGACGGCTTGCGCGCCTCCGATTCCGGCTGCGGCCGGCGCCGGACCAGGACCGCCTCACCGCTCCCCTGATCATCAGCGACCAGCACCTGGATCTCCCCGAACCGGGGCTGGGTGCCGGGGCGCTGGTGGGCTGCACCGGTCACAGCGCCTGGTTCCGGGGCGGATGCACGCCGCGCGAGCCCGCCGCCGGTCTCGTCGTGCGTGGCGCGGTGCTTCGGGGGCTCAGTCACGCGGTCGACGGCACCGTCGGCCAGGACGCGTCAGGCGCGCTGTGGCATCAGCGTTCGGGCTCGCTCTATCTGGCCGTGGCCGACGGCGTCGGCTCTCTGCCCGATTCGGCTCGGGCCGCATATACGGCCGTGCGGTCTGTGCTGCAGGAGGCGCCTGCGCGCCCGGGACATGTGAATCTGGCCGAACACGCTCCGCAGCTGTTCGCTCGAGTCGGGCAGGCCGTCAGCGGGAGTCTGCCGGGGGGTGAGACGGGCGCCCCGACTGGAGCGACAACGCTGCTGCTGGCCGAGATCCGCCCGGTACTCGGCGGTGCTTTGGCGGTCGTGTGCGGCGTTGGTGACTCCGAGGCCTGGCTCCTCGACGGCGACGGCTGGCGCCCCATCCATCACGAGCGGGACGGCGGCGGCGAGGAGAACAGCACCCGTCAGTTGCCCCGGCATCCCGAGCCGAAGACCTACTCCTTCGAGGTCGCCAGCGGCTCGGTGGTACTGCTGGCAACGGACGGGTTCGCCGGCGCAATCGGCACCCGCCGATCGCCGTTGGCGCGGGAGTTGCAGCACCGCTGGACCAGCGTTCCGACGCCGCTGGAGTTCGTCACCCATGTCGACTTCGTCGACGAGTACTGGATCGACGACCGGACGGCGGTGGCGGTATGGGTCCGGTGACAGCCATGGCCGGTGATACCGACGTGCGCGCCCTGGTCATCACTGCGCGGGACGCCTACAGCGGCGGCAACTCGTCACTGCACAGCTGCTCGCTCCGCGGTCGTCCGATGCTGTTCAAAGAATATTCAAGGGAACACCTGGGCCGGGTGGATCCGGATGCCCTGGGCGGCCTCGTCGCGTGGCGGGGGCGTCTCGAGCCAGGCGACCGCAGCTACCTCGACCAGGTGGCCGCCTGGCCGCTGCATCGGGTAACCGGCGAGCGCGGCCGCCTGCTCGGCGTGCTGGTGCCGGCCGCATCCCCGCGGTTCATGCAGAAGCTCTCGTGGGACCGTCGCGCGCCGCGCACCATTGGCAGGCTGACCCGGCGCACCGAGCTCGGTAACGTCCGGGCCGGAGCGACGCCCGCGGTGAAGCGGATGGCTGTCGGGCGAGTCGCCGAGATCGTCCTGTGGCTCCACCGGTTCGGCGTGATCGTCAACGACCTTCAGACGGAGAACATCCTGAGCACGGCCGACGGGAGCGCCATCTACCTGCTCGACTGCGATGCGATGATCGGCCCCTGGGGAGCGGTGTGCCCGCCGCAGGCCCCGCCGTACATGCGCGAGGTCGTGCCGGACGCCGACAATCCGACCGCCACGACCGACCTGGCCCGTCTCTCCTGGGTGGCGATCGGACTGCTGCTCGACGCCGTGGCCAATGTCATCACGGTCTCGCCGGACGCGTTGCGCGGATTGGACGGCGGCGATCAGTATGGCGAGTTGCTGATTCGGACCGCTGGCGCCAAGGGCGGCGTCGCACCGCCGGTCGCGCAGTGGCACGAACTGACTGCGGCCTGGACCGGAGCGGAACACCGGCCGACTCCCACCGAACCATCGCCGCAGCCGCAGCCGCAGCCGCAGCCGCAGCCGCAGCCGCAGCCTCCGGCTGAGGAGGCACCGCGCCCGGCGCTACATGCCGAGCCGGTGCTGGCCGGCGACGTGCTCGCTCCGCCTCCGATCACCCCGCCGATACGGCACTATCACCGGATGCGTCGCCCGCGCATGCACGAATGGCTCCCGGCTCGCTTCCAAGACACAGCTGCCCGCTCGGCCGGACCGGCCACTGCCCGGTCCGATCCATGGCGCGCCCCACTCCTCGACGCGCCACCGCCGGCGACTCGGGCCAAGGCGCCCGGGCGGCGCCTACTGATCATCGGGGCTGTTGCCGCGCTGACCGCGCTGTTCGCCATCGCAGACCTGCTGCTGGAGGTGCGCCCGTGAGCGAGCTGCGGGTACGGGTCGACGGGAACGAGCTACGGCTCTCCGACACCACACCGCATCCGATCCGGGCGGAGAACGGACGGCTGCGCGTCGGCGAGACCGCGGACAGCGAAGGCTTCGGATACCTCGTGTTCGAAATCACCGCCTGGTTCCTATACACGACCACCGGCCGCCGCCCGGCCGGGCTGCAACTCAACGGCCGGCCGGTTACTCGTCTCGCCGAGCCGCTCGATGACGACGACGAGTTGACGATCGCCGACCACCCCGCCCAGCACACGCCGGCCCGACCCTCCGGGCAATCGAAAGGTCCCGGCCGCATCGGGCCGGGCCGGAAGCCGGAAGCGGCCACGCCGAAGCGAAACTCCCGGCCGCGCACACTGACGATCGGGCGGGCGGGCACGGGGGCTGACATCGAGATCGCCGATCCGTCCGTGCGGACCGAGCACGCCTATCTCGAAGTGGACAAGGCCGGTCGCTGGTGGATCCGAGAGGGCGCGGGCCGGTTGTTCGTCGACGGCAAGCGGGTGATGACGGCGGTCGCCGATGTCGGCACCGTCTTCGTCGTCGGCCAGACGGCGCTCACCGTCGGCCCGAACCTGCTCAGTGGCGGCGTGGTCGGCCCCGAGCGGACAGCGCCCGCCGCCAGCGCCTCCAGCCCGGCGCCCGCGCTGCAGATCAGTGCCGGCCGCGGCCTGGCCATCGATCTTGACGGCGTTACGGTGGTCCGCAAGGGCAACACGCTGCTCGATGACGTGAGCCTGCACGTCGGTGCCGGCGAGGTGGTCGCGGTTGTCGGGCCTTCCGGTGCCGGCAAGTCGTCACTCGTGAAGGTGCTGCTCGGTGAGCACCAGCCGGACCGTGGCGTGGTCCGCATCGGTGGCGCCGAGGCGGCAGGACGCCATCAGGTCCGGTACGTGCCCCAAGCCGACGACCTCTACGACACGCTGACCGTCGCCGAGACGCTGACCTTCGCGGCCGGCTTCCGCGCAACGCCCGACGCCCGACCCGAAGAGATCGGCAAACGGGTCGACCTGGTGCTGGGGTGGCTCAGCCTCGCCGAGCGGCGCAATGACCAGATCGCGACGCTGTCCGGCGGCCAGCGCCGGCGGGTATCGATCGGGTTGGAGCTCGTCGGGGAGCCGCAGTTGCTGCTGCTCGACGAACCTACCAGCGGGCTGGACCTGGGCAAGGACCGCGACATCATGATGCGCCTGCAGAACATCAGCCGCTCCCTACACTGCACCGTCGTGGTGGTCACGCACTCGGTCACGCATCTGGAATACGTGGACAAGCTCGTCGTGATGGGTCGCGGGGGGCTGCTGCGCTACGCGGGACCACCGGCCGCGCCGCAGGACGAGGGCTACGCGTCATGGGCCGACTGGATGGTCGACCTGGATGCCGCGCCGATCCGCCGGCCCGTGACCGGAGCGCGGCCGGCGGCGCGCCGATCGATGCATCCGGCCGCTCCACCCGCGCTCAGCGGCCGGGGATTTGCGCAGGCACTGCTCCGTGAGACGCGCCTCGTTATCCGTCGCGGCCGCAAGTCACTCAGTGGGCTTGTCGCTTTGCCGTTCTTCGGCGCGCTCCTGGCGGCGTTCGCTTCCGGTGACGGCCTACGGCCGGGTCCCGACATGGCGCAGGTGCTGTCGATCCTGACCACGGTCGCGGCGCTGACCGGGGCTGCGCTGACGTATCTGCAGCTCGTGCATGAGCGGGCGGTTCTGCAACGCGACTGGCGGGTCGGGATCTCGGCGGGCCGGCTCGTCAGCGCAAAGGCGTTCGTCTACGGTGCCGTCAGCCTGATCTGCGCCGCGCTTGTCACCGCCACCTTCCTGACATTGCGTCCCGGACCACCGTCCGCCTTCGGCATCAGCCCGGTGCTGGCGTTGTTCGGGGCGATGGCATTGACCATGATGTCGTCGATGGGTCTGGGCCTGCTGATCTCGTCTTTCGCCCGCACACTCGAGCAGGCGGTCACGCTGAACACCATGCTGGCCGTGGTCCAGGTCGCACTGAACGGAGCGCTGTTCGCGGTGCCGATCTGGTGCACCTGGTTCCTGCCGTCCCGTCTCGGGCTCGGCCTGATCGCCGCCTATGCGGACCTCAACGCTGTGCGGCCCAGCCCTCTGTACCACGATCCGCTATGGGCCCATGGTGCCGTGGTGATGCCACTGGCTGTCCTGGGCATGTCGCTCATCGCCGGGTGGTCGGTCGTCGGCGCCGCGGCCAAGACCGAAAGGGGCTGGCGTGGCTGACCGGTCCGCACGTCCTCAGGCCGGCCGCCTACGGTGGTGCAGCTGATGGCCGTCACGTTCGCCCAGTGCCGCCGGGCCGCTGCCTCGGTTCGCTCGGCCGGGCTCGGCGCGCAGGCAGACCGCCTGCTGCGCCCGGCGGGCGTTCTCGCCGTCTTCCGGTCGCGCGCGCCGCTGTCCGTTGTGCTCTACGCCGCTGGCCGCGAGGGTCGCCTGGCGTGGCGGGACGAGGAGTCCTTCGCGGTGCTCGAGCCGCCTCCGAACTGGCGCCGTCCGGCCGGTGGGCGGCTGCTCCGGCTTGTCGATCGGCGTTGGGACCTGTTGTGGTTCGGCGGGCCACCGGTTGCGGCCCTCACCGTCGCGGTCGCGCTGATACCGCTGACAGCCTCGCGATTGGCCGTCCTGCTGCTCGCCGTCGGCGCGATGCTGTATGTGACAGTCCTGATGGTGTGTTCGGTGCTGATGATGCTGGTGTGGGTGGCGGCCTGGCTGCTGCGGCCCAACCGGTCCCGGGCGGACCCGCCTGCCAACACCTGGTCGATGCCGCTGGTACACCATCTTGCCCAGCGTGGTGGCGCAGAGTTGGTGCAGCTGGCCTGTGACCGCTTGGTGCGCCTCGTCACCGCCGAGGTCCGCAACGCGCTGCCCGGACTCGGTGCCGTCGCTACGGACGTGCCGGTTGCCGAGACACTGCGGTGCCATTTGCAGGCAGCGACAACGGCCCCGATCCGCGCGCTCCTGGCCGACTGGCCGCGCCGACTTCCGCATCAGCGGTCCGGTTCCGACGCCGTCGTCCTGCTCCCGACGGCGGACGCCGGTCGGGAGGAGCCGCGGCAGGTCATCGACAGCGGTGCATTTTTCTTCTGGTACGTCATCGGTTGCGCTGTCGTGCTGCTGATCAACGCGGACTTCGTCGCGGAACTGGAGCGCAACGCGTGCGCACCCAACCGTTGCTCCGGCCGGCCGGCGACATACGAGTCGGCCGTTCGCTGGTTGAGTGAGCGGCTGCTCCTCGGCAACCCGGCGGACCTGTCCCCGGCGACCGGGAAGGCCTGGCTGCTCGGCTGGCTCACCAGCATCATGGCGCTGATGGCCGTCCTCGTGTTCGTAACCGCAATTGTGCAACGCACCCGGCTCGCGCTGCGGGACCGGCGCCAGTTCGCCAACGATGTCAAGGAATGGGGTGCGATGAACAGGCTACTGGTGATGGTCGTCAACGACGCCGAGCGCAACGCCGTGCTCGACGCGGTCTACGCCGTCAAGAAGAAGCGGCCACTGCGCGAATATTACGACGGCTACCCGGTGCTGAATCTGGGCGAGGTGAGCCAGGTCCAGATCTTGTTCGCACAGACGGAGCAGGGCGTTGTGAGTGCGGCCTCGGCGGGCCCTGTGCCTGGACGACTGATCCGCGCGCTCCAGCCGGATTACGTCATCATGGTCGGCGTCTGCTTCGGCCTGCAGCCGGACGAGCAGAGCATCGGTGACATCCTGGTGCCGACACAGCTCCGCCTCATCGCCCAGCGCCGCGTCCACGACGATGCGGAAGGACACATGATCGAGACACAGCGATCGCCGAATCCGGAGCCGACGCCGGACCTGCTCGCCGCCTGCCGTCTGGCCACCTTCGACTGGCACGGAGCGCCGGTGCACTTCGGCCCGATGATCTCGGACAGCACACTCGTCGACTCGCCGATGCTCGTGCAGTGGTTGAAAGCGACACACCCGGAGGCGATCGGTGGTGAGATGGAGGCAGCGGGCCTCTATGCGAACGCCACGCCGGTCGGTACGCGATGGATCGTCATCAAGGCGATCTGTGATTGGGGCATGAACAAGGACTCCGCTGCGCAGCCATTAGCCGCCCGGAACGCCGCAGGCTTCCTGGTGCACCTGGCTGCTACGCAAGCGTTCGACACGCCGCGGTCCAATCGCGCCGGCCGCGCCTGAGTCCGCCCGCCATGTCGAGCGACACCTTGGCCGTCTGCCGCGGTCCCAGGATTCGGAATAAGCTCCATATCTTGGGCTAAACGTCCGCCACCGGGCGCTGGAAGGTCGACGAACTCGCCACCGCGTTCCTGATGGCGAGTTTACGCGGAGTAGTGCGGCTTTACGCGGAGTAGTGCGGCGCCGTCACGAGCCGCCGGTGGCGCTGAACTGGGCCAAGCGGTGGCTCCGCCCGGCCTCGGCGGACGATCTGGCCGAGCAGTACTCGTACCGCAGCTCGCGGTATTGGACCGCATTTGCCTACGCCGACGCTTGAGCGGCGACCGCCCAGTCGCCACGCTCACATCCGGCCGGGCTGCGCTCGGCTCCTCCGCGGCATGCTCGGGGTGCTGGCTGCCGCGATCGTCCTCGCCACGTGCAAGCCCCGGCACCGCACCTCCCGCCGTCGCCGCAGTTGAGGACTTGCGCCAGCGCCGTACTGCCTGTTTATAGTGCTTATATACAGCCGGAACGGACGGTGGTGTCGGCGTGCGGGTTGTGCTTTCCAACAGTGCTGGTGTGCCGCTCTATCAGCAGATCAAGGATCAGGTCGGGGCGGCGATTCTGGCCGGGGAGCTGCCGGAGGGGGAGGCGCTGCCCTCGGTGCGGGCGCTGGCCCGGGATCTGCGGATCAGCATCATCACCACCACCCGGGCCTACGCGGAGCTGGCGGCCGAGGGGTTCATCGCGACAGTGCCCGGCAAGGGGGCGTACGTGCTGCCACTTGACTCCGAGCTCGTGCGGGAGCAGCTGCTGCGCCAGGTCGAAGAAGGGCTGCAGGCGGCCATCGACGCTGCTCGGCGGGCCGGGCTGCAGCGGGACGACCTGGTGCTGATCCTGGACGGGTTGATCGCGGCGGAGGTGACGGCATGAGTGAGGTGGCGTTTGCGCTGCGCGGCGTCGAGACGGCGGCGGTCGGGTCCGGGTTTGCGCTGCGGGACGTGAGCTTTCAGCTGCCGACCGGATACGTCATGGGGCTCATCGGGGCGAACGGGGCCGGGAAGACCACGACCATCCGGTGCCTGCTCGGGATGCGGCCGATCGTCGCCGGGGAGATCGAGCTGCTCGGGCACCGGTTGCCGGGGCCGATCGCGCTGCGGCAGGAGATCGGGGTGGTGCTCGACCATACCTACCTGGTGGGGGACTGGCGGCTGGCCTACGTCGAGCGGACGTTGCGGCCGTTCTACGACCGCTGGGATTCGCAGCGGTACCGCCGGCTGCTCGACGAGTTCGGCCTCGACCTCAAGGCCAAGGTCAAGGACCTCTCGCGCGGCATGGCGATGAAGCTGATGATCGCCGTGGCCCTGTCGCACCAGGCTCGGCTGCTGGTGTTCGACGAGCCGACGAGCGGGCTCGACCCCGTGGCCCGCGACGAGCTCGTCGGGATCATCGGTGACTTCCTGGTCGACGAGGGGCACAGCGTGCTGTTCTCGACCCACATCACCACCGACCTGGAGCGCATCGGCGACTTCGTGACGATCATCCACGGCGGGCGGATCGTGCGGACCGGGAGCAAGGACGAGGTCCTTGACGCCTTCCGGGTCGTGCGGGCCGGGCCGGGGGAGCTCGAGCACTGCATCGGGGTCGAGCTGATCGGGGCGCGGCGGACCGCGGCCGGCGTCGAGGCGCTGGTGCGCACCGACGAGGCCGGCCTGCTCGACGGGAGCGTGCTCGTCGAGCCGGCCACGCTCGAGGAGATCGCCGTCCACACCGGCATGCCGGCCGCCCGCAGGAGTCGCGTATGAACGCCGTCGGCCGCATGGTGCTGCTGGATGTGCGCACCGTCTCGCCGTACCACCGCCAGGGGCTGTTCATGTTCGCGCTGTATCTCGTGCTCTTCGCGACCCGGCCGGCGGTGCTCGTGCCGGCGCTCGTGCTGGTGCTGACGCCGATGGTCGCGGCGTATCCGTTCAACGTCGGCGACAAGGCGGCCCTGTCGACGCTCTACGCGGTGCTGCCGGTGCCGCGGCGGGCGGTGGTGGTCGGGCACTACGCGTGGGCGCTGTCGACGTTCGTGGTCACCGCGGGGCTCGGCACGGCGGCCGCGGTGATCATAGCCCGGTTCGAGCACGTGGCGTTCGGCCCGCACCTGCTCTTCCTGGTGCTGACCGCGGCCTGGGGGTTCTTCGCGGTGACCGTGTCGCTGCAGTTCCCGCTGTTCATCCGCTACGGGTACACCAGGCTCAGCCTACTGGGCACCACCCTGCCGATGGCCCTGGTGGTGGGCAGCGCGCTGAAGTTCCACCTGGATCTCGACGCGCTGCTCGACTGGCTGCCGATGGTCTGGCCGGCCGGGGCCGCGCTCATCGCCGCCTCCATCGCCGTGACGCTGCTGCTCGACCGGCGCGGGGTCAGGGGCTGAGCTCGAACCGCAGGCGGTGCACGTCCATCCGGGTGGCCCCGGTCGCGGGGGTGCCGAAGTCGCGGTACCGCTCGGCCGGGGCCGTCGGGGCCGGGCTGACCAGCACGGCGAACGCGGCCGGGCGCGGACCCGGGCCGGCGTCGGCGGGCCAGGTCAGCGGGATGCCGCCCAGGCGCCCGTCGTGCTCGTCGCGGCCGATCACGTGCTCCTCGCCGGGGTGCAGCACGGCGCCGGACGGATCGAGCGTGGTGACGAGCGAGGGCCGGGCCAGGGCGTCGAACGCGAGCATTGACACGTGGATCGGGGCCGCCCCGTCGTTGCGGACGACCACGTAGACCCGGTCGCCGGCGCGGAGGGCGGCGCCCTCGGCCGGCAGCGGACGCGCCGCGCCGGCCACCACCACACCCCAGGCGATCGTCACCTGGGCGCCGAGTGCGGCTCGCGTCGGTGGCGGCGGCAGCGGTACCGCCGCATCCTCGAAAATCGCGCGAAGCGCGGGCCCTTCCGCCTCCGGCCGCTGGAACGGGATCGCCGCCCGCACCCGCTCGCGGACCGGTGCCATCAGCGCGGCCCAGGTGACGGGCCGCTCGCCCGCCGCGGCCAGGGCGGCGACGAGCGCGTCGGTGAGCACGCCGGCCCGGTGCCCCGCCGCGTTCGTGAACTCGAACGCCGGCTGCTCCCGCCCGCAGGCCACGATCCGCACGGCGTCGGGGTTGCCGAGCGCGTCGCGGACCGCGGTGTCGAGCCCGCACCGGCGCAGGCGCCCGAGGTGCGCGGCCACGTCCAGGTACGGCGTCCGCGGCAGCGCCTTCACCAGCACCGGCCCGCGGGACGCGTGGGCGGCGTGGCAGGCGTCCAGGATGACCGTCACGTTGCGGGTCACGCTCGTCAGCCGGACCAGCAGCACCGACAGCTCGGGCCCGGTGACGCCGCGGAAGTCCCCCTCCCGCGACTGGTCGTAGTCGGTCGGGACGAGAAACTGCAGCTTCGGCCCCGGCGCCGTCCGCGGCGGCCGGGCCAGCCCGCCGTGGCCGCTGAAGTAGACGACTACCGGATCGCCCGCCCGGGCGTCGCGGATCAGCCGCTCGTAGGCGTCGAGGATGCCGGCCCGGGTGGCCTCGGGCCCCTCGGCCCGGGTCACCGCGAACCCGCGCCGGGCCAGCGCGCCGGCCATGGCCTCGACGTCGTTGCCGACGCCCGTGAGCCGGTAGGTCTGCGCCCCGATCAGCAGTGCGATCCGCCCCATACCCGATCCTGACGGACAGCCGATCATGTCGACGGAACTCGATGGAACGCGCTCCCGGTAGGCGCCTGGTCAGGCGCCCATACCAAGGGGGAGGTACTGCCATGAAGCAAACGTTCCTGGCCGGTGCGGCCGGGCTCGGCGTCGTCGCCGCGACGCTTGTCGCCACGCCCGCGTTCGCGGTGACGGGCTGTTACGGCGACTGCCAGCCCGGCGTGGTCAGGTCGGTCGGCAGCCTGCGCTACGACGCGCCGTTCGGTGTGAACGACCAGATCACGATCAGCGGCGACAGCACCGGGCTCACCGTCACCGACCCTGCGGCGAACCTCATCGCCGGGACCGGGTGCACGCTCGTGACCGCGCACCAGGCCCGGTGCGTGTCGTCGGCCTGGATCGCCATGCGCATCCGCGGGCTCGACGGGGACGACACGATCACCAACGCCACCGCGTTCGCGAGCGACCTGGCCGGCAACGACGGCAACGACCGGCTGGTCGGTGGGTCCGGGAACGACACGCTCACCGGCGGGTTCGGGGCCGACGTGCTGCAGGGCGGGGCCGGCGTGGACACGGCGAGCTACTCCGACCAGTCCGACCGGCTGGCCGTGCGGGCCGACCTCGACGGAGCGGTCGGCGACGACGGCAGCGCCAACGACGGGCCGGCCGGGGCCCGCGACACCATCGGCGCCGATGTCGAGAACCTCATCGGGACCCTGCAGAACGACGTGCTCATCGGCAGCGCCGGGCCCAACGCGATCGACGGGCGGGGTGGGCACGACCAGGTGCAGGGGCTCAGCGGCGACGACCAGCTCACCGCGCGGGGTGGCGGTAGCCTGGACGGAGGGTCCGGCAACGACCACTGCGTGTCGACGCTGGCGTCGCAGCCGGTCGATCCGGACACGTTCTCCGGATGTGAGACAACCGAGATAATTCCCTGATGGGAGCGGGTGCGGACCGCGATCGGGTCCGCACCCGTTACTCTCCTCGGCATGTCTGTCGTGAGCGCCGACCCTCCGGTGGCCAGCGAGCCGGAGGCCCACCAGGAGCGCGCCGGGGCGGCCGCGCGCCCGTCGTGGCTGCGGCGGCACCGCACGGACCTGCTGGTGCTCGCCGGATACATCGCGGCCGGCGTGTACCTCTATCTCCATCTCTGGGTCGCGCCCGGTGAACGGCGCCCCCAGCACAGCTACAGCGACTTCTTCCAGTTCGAGTGGTTCCTCACGGCCGACACCCGGGCGCTGCTGGGCCTGCACAACCCGTTCTTCAACGATCTGCAGAACGCCTCGGTCGGCGTGAACATGATGGCCAACACGAGCGTCCTGGGCCTGGCCGTCCCGCTGCTGCCGGTCACGCTGCTGTTCGGGGCGGCCACCAGCTTCGTCGTCGCGGCCACGCTCGGCTTCGCGCTCACCGCCTTCGGCTGGCACCTGGTCCTGCACCGCGACCTGGACCTGCGCCGGTCGGCGGCGGTGCTGGGCGGGGCGGCCATCGCCTTCGCCCCGCCACTCGTCGCGCACGGCAACGCCCATCTCAACATGGTGTCGCTCTTCGTGGTGCCGTTGATCGTCAGGTACTCGCTGCGGCTGTTCCGCACCGAGAGGCCGGTCCACGACGGGCTGCGGCTGGGCGCGCTCATCGTCTGGCAGTGCTTCATCGGCGAGGAAGTGCTGCTCATGGCCGCGCTCTCGCTGGCGTTCTTCGTGCTGATCCACGCAATCCGCAACACCGCGGGCGTCCGCGCGATGGTCCGGCCGTTCCTCACCGGCATCGGCACCGCACTGGCGGTGTCGTTGCCGCTGCTGGCGTACCCCATCTACTGGCAGTTCCTCGGCACGCAGTCGTACAGCAACATCGGCTACCTCGCCTACGTCACAAACGACCTGAACACGTTCACCGAGTATTCGACCAAGTCGCTCGGCAACGACAGCGGCGTGCTGACCTCGACCAACTACGCCGAGGAGAACGCGTACTTCGGCTGGGCGCTGCCGATCCTGGCCATCGCGATATTCGTGTGGCTGTGGCGGGACCGCCTGGCCCGCACGACGGCCATCGTCGGCGGCCTGTTCGCGCTGATGTCGATGGGCCCGGAGATCATCCTGCACAAGGAGCACACCGGCTGGCCGGGGCTCTGGCGGCTCTTCGTCGACGTGCCGCTGCTCGACTCGATGAACGTCGGGCGGTTCACGTTCGTGACGGTCGCGGCCCTCGGCGTGATGCTGGCCGTCGCCACCGACCGCATCCTGCGGGCCGCGCCGCACCCGACCGTGCCGGTCCGGCTGATCTGGGCCGGCGCGCTCGCCGCCGCCCTGGTCCCGCTGCTGCCGGTGCCGCTGCCGGCGGTCGGCCTGCCCCCCGTCCCGCGGTTCATCACGTCGGGGCACTACCGGGACTACGTGGCGCAGAACCACACGATGGTCCCGGTCCCGCCGATCGACGCGAACAGCAACGTGCTGCCACTGGGCTGGCAGGTCGCGGCCGGCATGGACTTCCGGCTGCCCGAGGGCTACTTCATGGGCCCGGTCGGCGAGGATCGCGAGGCCGACAACCAGCCGCCGAAGGGCCCCACCTCGACGCTCGTGCTGCGGGTCTTCGGCACCGGCAAGGCGGTCACGCCGACCGCGGCCCAGCGTGAAGCGATCCTGGCCGAGCTGCGCCGCATCCAGGCCGACGCGCTCGTCGCCTACGGCCCGCAGGCCAGGACCCGGCTGCCCGAGCTCAAGGCGACGCTAGACCCGCTGCTCGGCCCGGCCAAGCAGGTCGACGACGTCTGGGTCTGGGACGTCCGCGCGCTGACCGGCTGACCGGTCCACGACCGGCGGGTCGGCCCTCGGCCCGCGCGGGCCGTCGGCCCGGCCGACCGCGTCGAAGCTGCGCCGGAGCGCCTTCTTCATGAGCGGGGCGAACGGCACCTCGACGAGGCGGTGGCTGAGGTACGCCAGCAGCAGCATGCCGCCGACGGTGATCGCCAGCAGCGGCCAGGGGGCGATCTCGCCCTGCATCGAGCGAATGAAGATGACGCCGATGTCCTGGTGCAGCAGGTACAGCGGGTACGTCAGCGCCCCGGCCACGGTCAGCCAGCGCCAGCGGGCCCAGCTCGTCCAGCCCAGCGCGACCGCGGCCACGCAGCCGAAGAAGGCCAGCACCAGGAACTCCGCGTAGACCCACTTCAGCGAGTGCCCGACGTAGGCGCTGTTCCAGCGCACGTCCACCAGGAGCTGGTGCTGGGCGACGAGCAGGCAGCCGGCGATCATGCCCCACAGCAGCCAGGTCGAGCCGAAGCGGTGCACGCAGTAGAGCAGGATGCCGGCCACGAAGTACGGAGCGTAGGCGGGCTGCACCACGGCGTTGACGATCGGGATGTTGAGCGAGCCGAAGAGCACCGCGGCGGCCATCCAGAGCGCGCAGAACGTCAGGACGCGGCGGTACGTCACCCCGAACGCGACGACGATCGCGAAGAGAAGGTAGAACTTCAGCTCCGCCCAGAGCGTCCAGTAGACCCAGTCGATGTGCGGGACGCCGAACGCCTCCTGGGCCATCGTGAAGTTGAGCAGCAGGTCCGACAGCGAGTGCACCCGGAAGATGACGTGCACGTCGTCGGCGGTCGGGCGGTTGAGGTACACCACCGTGAACGTCAGCGCCACGGCGACCCAGTACATCGGGTAGAGGCGCACGATGCGGGAGATGAGGAAGTCGCTGAGCCGGCGACCCCACGAGCTCATGCAGATCACGAACCCGCTGACGATGAAGAACAGCTGGACGCCGAAGCTGCCGTAGACGGCCACGCCGTACAGGTGCGTGAAGATCTCGTTGTTCGGCCGCTCCCACAGGTCGGAGCGGGCCGTGCCCACATAGTGGTACGAAACCACCAGGAGGGCGGCGACGAGGCGGAGTCCGTCGAGGGCGGCCAGGCGGCCCTCGCGCTTCGCCGGGGCGGCCGGCTGAACGTTGCGCACCGGGCACACTAACCCTGGTCCGGCCGGTCTGTCGAAGGGCTGCCGGTCGGAGGGGTCGGACAGGGCGAGTGACCGCGGCGCCGCGGCAGCGTAGGGTGAGCCGGTCTCGCACCCAAGCGCTGGAGCCCCCGTGAAGCTCTCGATCCTGATGCCGGTGTACAACGAAGAGGCCCGGCTGCCTGAGGCATTGAAGCAGGCCCTCGCCGTTGACTACCAGTGCGAGATCGAGCTCGTTGTCGTCGACGACGGCAGCAAGGACGGCACCGGGCAGATCCTGGCCGCCGCGGACGACCCGCGGCTGCGCCCGATCACCCACCCGCGCAACCAGGGCAAGGGCGCCGCGATCAAGACCGCGGTGGCCGAGGCGACAGGCGACTACATGGTCATCCTCGACGCCGACCTGGAGTACGACCCGAACGACATCCCGCGGCTGCTCGCCCCGGTGCTCGACGGGCGGGCCGAGGTCGTCTACGGGAATCGGACATTCGGCTCGCACAGCTCCTTCTCGTTCTGGTACGTGATGGGCAACAAGGCGGTCACCACCGCCGCGAACATGATGTACAACTGCTACCTCGGCGACCTCGAGACCTGCTTCAAGCTGATGCCGCTGGCGCTGTACCGCTCCCTGGACGTCAAGTCGAAGGGGTTCGGCATGGAGGCCGAGGTCACCGGCAAGCTGCTGCGCCGCCGCTACCGCCCGTTCGAGGTGCCGATCAGCTACGCGGCCCGCACCCGCGAAGAGGGCAAGAAGATCACCTGGAAGGACGGCGTCGAGGCGCTCTGGATCCTGTTCAAGGAGCGCCTGCGCAAACCGCCCGCGGCCGCCTGACCTCCGGGCGCTACGGTGGCGCGGTGAGCTCCGGGCGCCCCGTCGCTTCCCTCGAGATCCAGGTCGCACTGTCCTCGGCGATGCGCCGGGCGATGCTCGCCCGCGAGCCGAGCGTCAGCGCCGAGCGCGCGGCCGACGCCATGCTGGGCATGCTCGGCGCCGACGAGGTCCGCTGGCAGCAGCTGCCCGGCTGGGGCGCCTCCGGCGACGGGGTGCCGCCCGAGCAGGAGGGCGAGGTCGAGGCGACGCTGCGGCTCGCCGAGTGGTGGACCCGCCGCGAGCTGCGCCTGACCATTGCCGACCCGCTGCCGGTCTGGGACCCGCGGGTGCGGGTCGGGCTCGGCCGGGCGCTGGCCGCGGCCGCGGAGTCGCCGGTGATCCGCTGCGTCGGGTTCCGGCTGCTGCTGCGGGCCCTGCTCGTGGAGTGCGCGTCGCCGGGGGAGTGGACCGAGTTCATCCGCCGCTTCCACCTGCGCCCGGACGAGGAGTTCCTGCGCGACGGCTCCCCGCCGCTGAGCTCCGCCGTCGCGTTCCTGAAGCGCAACGACCCGGTGCTGTCCGGGCTGGCCGCGCCGGCCGTCCTGCGGGCCGAGGCCGTCCAGCAGGCCGTCCGCGGCGGCTGCGCCCTCGTCGGCCAGGCCCACCTCGTGATGGCGATCTGCGCGCTGCCGTACCTGATGGAGCGCTCCCGGCTCCGCCTCGCCGACGACGCCGCACCGACCAACCGCGGCGGCGAGCTGCTGGCC
Organism: Dactylosporangium vinaceum; assembly: GCF_019904175.1. Taxonomy (GTDB): domain Bacteria; phylum Actinomycetota; class Actinomycetes; order Mycobacteriales; family Micromonosporaceae; genus Dactylosporangium; species Dactylosporangium vinaceum. The sequence goes on from NZ_CP061913.1 coordinate 944,531, forward strand.
GAGGCCGGTCTGACCTGGCCGGACGTCAAGGACTTCGCCATGGACCTCTCGCCCGGCCCGGCCGACATCCCCCGCGAGGAGCGCACATGGCGGGTCACGCGCGGCGACCCGCCGTACGGCATCGACCTCTACCTGGCGGCCCAGGAGGCGACCCGGCTCGCCGGCGAGCTCGGGCACCGCTACGTCGGCTCGTCGCACCTGCTGTTCGCGGTCACCGCCGACGGCGCCGGCCCGGGCGCGCGGATGCTGCGCGCCTACGGCGTCGAGCCGAACGCCCTGGCCGCGCGCCTGGGCACCGAGCTGGCCTGAGTCGCGGTCAGCGCAGTATCGACAGGGGTCGGTAGGCTGCACCGGTGACCGGGCAACTGCTGGCCATCAGCGACCTCCACGTCGGATACGCCGAGAACCGCGCGCTCGTCGAGCAGATGCGCCCGACGCACCCCGACGACTGGCTCATCGTGGCCGGCGACGTGGCCGAGCGCTTCGCCGACATCATGTGGGCGCTGCGCACCCTCAGCCGGCGGTTCGCCAAGGTCATCTGGGCCCCCGGCAACCACGAGCTGTGGACGCCGCAGCAGGACCCCGAGCAGTCCCGCGGGGTGGCCCGCTACGAGCGCCTCGTCGAGGCGTGCCGGGAGCTCGGGGTGCTCACGCCCGAGGACCCGTACGCGCGCTGGGAGGACCGGCTGACGATCGTCCCCATGTTCGTGCTCTACGACTACTCGTTCTGGCCCAAGGGCGCGACCTCCACCGAGCAGGCGATGGCGATGGCGCACGCCGCCGGGATCGTCGGCACCGACGAGGCGCTGCTCTACCCGGACCCGTACGCGGGCCGCGCCGAGTGGTGCGCCGCCCGCCTGGAGCTGACCGAGGAGCGCCTGAAGGCCGTCGAGGGCCCGACCGTGCTGGTCAACCACTTCCCGGTGGTCCGGGAGCCGACCGACGTCCTGTGGTACCCAGAGTTCGCGCTCTGGTGCGGCACGACCGCGACCCGCGACTGGCCCACCCGCTTCAACGCCGAGGTCGTGGTCTACGGGCACCTGCACATTCCCCGGACCATCTGGCACGACGGAGTCCGGCACGAGGAGGTCTCGGTCGGCTACCCGCGCGAGTGGAGCAAGCGCGCCACCCCTCCGGCCCGACTCCGCCCGGTTCTGACCCCATCCACCCAGGATCTGCCCTAGCGGCATAGCAACGTCACTGCGCCGCCGCCGCTCACGGGCCGGTTGCCAGTGCCCGCCGCGGGTCGAACAGCGCGATCGGGTGGTCAGTCGCCCCGCCCAGCGCGAGGTCGGCCAGGATCTCGCCGACGACGGGCACGAACTTGAACCCGTGCCCGGAGAACCCGCAGGCCACAGTCACCCGCTCGTGCCCGGGGTGGCGGGCGATGACGAAGTGCGTGTCGGGTGTGTTGGTGTACATGCACGTCTTGGCCCGCAGGAACGTCCCCGGGATGTGGGGTACGCGGGTCGACAGATAGCCGGCGATGCGCTCGACCTCCTCGTCCCGGATGCCGCGGTCGATGGTGTCCGGGGTCGTCTGGTCGCCGCCGCGGAAGAACGCCACCTTGATCTCGCCGTCGATGGGCGGGAAGCCGTACACCTGGGTGCCCGACGGGTCCTCCCAGATGAAGATCGGCATCTCGGGCGTGTGGCTGGTCGGCTGGAACCAGAACTGGACCTGGCGCTCCACCACCAGCGGCACCCCGAGGTCGGGCAGCAGCTGCGGCGCCCACGCGCCCGGGCAGATCACCAGCTGGTCCGCCTCGTAGGTGCCGTTCGCCGTGCGCACGGTGACCCGGCCGCCGGCTTCCGTCCACGCCTCGACCGGCTCGTGGAAGTGCAGCTCGGCCCCGTGCCGCCCGGCGAGCGCGAGGTTGGCCTCCACCGCCGCTTCCGGCCGCAGTACGCCGACCAGCCGCTCGAACAGCGCCACGTCGTCGTCGGCCGGCCTGAACTGCGGGAACCGTCGCCGGATCGCCTGTGCGTCGAGCATCTCGTGGGGCAGGTTCCACCGCTCGGCGGTACGCCGCGTGCCGTCGACGGTGAGCGAACCGGCCGGGCCCATGAACAGCCCGCCGGTGATGGTGAGCAGGTCCCGGCCGGAGTCGCGCTGGAGCTGCTCCCAGAGTTCGTAGGAGCGCAGGATCATCGGCACGTAGTCGGGGTGCTCGAAGTACGCCTGGCGCGTGATCCGGGACCCGCCGTGGCTGGACCCGAGATCGTGGGCCGCCCCGAACCGCTCCAGCCCGAGCACTCGCCGGCCGCGCCTGGCCAGGTGATACGCGGCCGAGCTCCCCATGCCCCCGAGCCCGGCAACGATGACGTCGTAGCCCATGGAGCTGTCTACCACGGCCCTGATCTTGCGTCGACCCTGATCTTGCGGCGGCCCTGTGGCACGTTTCCGGGATTCGTGGGTGGGGTGTGGGTTTTACGGTTGGTGGCAACAGCGACGAGGACTTGCCAGGGGGATACAGCGATGAGTGACTACGACATGGGCGACGCGGGCCACGACGTGGACTACGGCCACTACGAGGCGGGTGAGCAGCACGACGGTCTGGACCAGCTGCACCAGGCGCACGGCAGCGAGGCCGACGCGCAGTCGCAGTTCGGGGTGTACGAGAACGACCACCACGCGCAGGAGTCCACGGACTTCTCGCAGGGTCACCACGTGGAGTACGACCAGCCGGCCGCGGTGCACTACGAGTCGGACGACTACACCAACTACAGCCACGACGCGTCCGTCGACGACCACGTCTTCGCCGCCGAGGGCTCGGAGTCGTCGCACCAGGCCGAGTTCGGTGAGCTCGACGCCCTGCAGCAGCGCTTCGACGGCGCGTTCGCCTCGGGCACCGAGTTCCACTCGGGTAGCGGCGAGGGCCAGTTCAGCGTCGCCGGCAACTAGCCGCCCCAGACCCTTTGCCGACAACGGCCGGCCACCCCACGCTCGGGGCGGCCGGCCGTTTCGCGTGCCTGGAGACAGCCCCCTAGACGCTGAAGCGGGCCACCAGCACGCGCAGCCGGTCGGCGGTCTGCGACAGCGACGAGGCCGCCTGCTGCGAGGCGGAGGCCGCGTCCGTCACGGCCCGCGCCGTGGTCGCCAGGTGGGTCACGTTCGAGGCGATCACCTGGGTGCCGGCCGCGGCCTCGGTCACCGACCGGTTGATCTCCTCGGTGGTGGCCGTCTGCTCCTCGACCGCCGAGGCGATCGTGGCCTGGTAGGCGTTGATCTCGTCGATGATCCGCGAGATCTGGTCGATGGCGGCGATCGTGGCGCCGCTGTGCGTGCTGATCGCCTCGATGCGGCGGGCGATGTCGTCGGTCGCCCGGGCGGTCTCCTGGGCCAGGTCCTTGACCTCGCCCGCGACGACCGCGAAGCCCTTCCCGGACTCCCCGGCGCGGGCCGCCTCGATCGTCGCGTTCAGCGCCAGGAGGTTTGTCTGCGCCGCGATGTTCGTGATGGTCTTGAGGACCTCGGCGATCTCGTTCGACGCCACCCCCAGCAGCTGTACCGTGCCCGACGTGCGCTCCGCCGTGTCCACGGCCGACGTGGCGACGAGCGCGGCCCGGGAGGCGTTCTGCGCGATCTCGGCGATCGCCGCGGTCATCTCCTCCGAGGCGGTGGCCACGGTACTCACGCCGGCCGAGACCTCCTCGGCCGCCGACGCGGTGGTCCGGGCCTGCTGGGTGGCGTTCTCGGCGCTCGTGGCCGTCTCCCCGGCCGAGCGGGACAGGTCGCCGGCGGTGTCGGTGAGCGAGGTCGCTGTCGCGCCGAGCGCGTCGACCGTCTCGCGCATCGCCGTCGTGGCCCGGTTGAGGGCGTGGCCCATGTCGGCCAGCTCGTCGTTGCCGCGCACGGCGACGGTACCCGTGAGATCTCCCGAAGCGACGCGGTCCAGCGCGGCCACGGCCGACCGCAGCGGGCGCACGATGCCGCGGGCGATGACCAGGCCGAGGGCGCCCACCAGGGCCACGACCCCGAGCGGGATCAGCACGGCCAGCCAGTTGGCCCGGGTCACCTGCCGCTTCCCGGCCGCCGTCGAGGCGGCGATCGTCTCGGTGTTGCTGTCCTCCAGCTCGGTCAGGCCCTTGAAGATGCGGTCCTCGAGTGGGCCCAGGACGTCGTTGGAGGCCGTGGTGGCGGCGGCGGTCTGCCCGGCCGCGACCAGGGCCACGACCTTCTGGCCTTCGCTCTGGTACGTCGAGTCCGCGCTCGTCACGTCGTCGAGCACTTCCACCTCGCGGGGCGTCACGTCCAGCCCGCGGTAGGCGGCGAGCCACTTCGTGAACTCGGTGTGGTCGTCGGTCCACTCCGTCACGAACTGCCTGTCCCCGGTGGCCACGTAACTGCCCAGGTCGTCGGCCTGGCCGGTCTTGGCCACCTCCATCTCCAGGGCCGCCCGCACCGAGGGGTGGTCCTGCGTGGCCACCTCGGTGAACCGGCCGGCCAGCCCGCTCAGGAGCACGCCCAGGACTATCGCGGTGGCGGCGACGCCGGCCGCGGCCAGCACGATGAGCGCCGCGAGCTTCCGCGCCACTGTGACCTTCATGGTCGACTATTCGGCGTTTGGTCGCGCCGGTAAAGGGAAAAGGGCCGCCGCCCGATGACCCTTCGGGCGGCGGCCCTGGTTTTGCCGGAAACGCTTCAGCAGGCGCCGTTGTCGGTCCAGACGTTCTGCGCGTTGTTGCCGGGGATGTCGCCCTGGGTCCACCACTTGGCGGTCCACTTGTGCCCGCCGTAGGAGACGGTCGCCCCGCCGTTGTAGGCGGTGCCGGCGCTCCAGGCGGCCGGGCAGGTCGGCGGCTGCGTCGTGCCGCCGGTGCCGCCACAGGTCCCCTGGTCGACCCAGACGCTGGCGCTGCCGGGCGTCTCGCCCTGCGTCCACCAGGCGGCCTTCCAGGTGTGCCCGTTGTACGAGACGAGCGCGCCGCCCGAGTAGGCGGTGCCCGAGTTCCAGGCGGCCGCGGTGCACGTGCCGGTGCCGGGCGTGGTGGGCGGCGGGCCGCCGGTGGTCGGGTTGGTGGTGGGCGGCGTGGCGCCGGCGAAGCGGGCCGTGTACTTCGTGAACTCCCACGCCGTCTGCGGCACGCTGCTGCAGGTGCCCGAGGTCGTCGACTGGTTGGGGTCGGCGCACTGGCGGTCGCGGTTCACCGACCAGTAGGTGTACCGGGCCAGGTGGTGCGACGTCGCGTAGTCGAGCACGGTCTGGAAGTCGGCCTGGCGGAAGTACTCGCCGGCGTCGCTGCGGCCGTTCATCAGCGACACGCCCTCGTGGCCGTAGGCGGTGGCGCTGTCCCAGCCGAACGTGTTCATCAGGATGGTGTGGAACGCCTCGGCCGCCGCGGTCTGCGCGGAGGCGCCGCTGAAGCCGCCGTCGAACGGCATGATCGAGTAGTTGTTCGGGGTGAAGCCGAGGCTCTTGGCGTCCTTCAGCATCTCGGTGCCGAACCAGCCGGTGCCCGAGGTGGTGCCGGCCGTCGTCACCGAGACGTAGAGGCCGGGGTTGTTCTGCTGCAGGATCTGCGCGGCGCCGAGCTCGTTGTGCACGGCCGCGGCGTTCTCGTACTCGGGCTCCTCCAGGTCGAAGTCGATCGCCTTGAGGCCGTACTTGGTGACCACCTGCTGATACGCCGCCGCGGTGGCGGCCGGGCTGCCGCAGGTCTGGCCGAGCTTGGTGCCGCCGTAGCCGCCGATGGAGACACTGACGTCACCGCCGGCCGCGCGGATGCGGGAGATGAGGGCGGCCGCCTCGGTGTCGGCGGAGACCGCGCGCGTGCCGTCCCAGGTCGGGGTACAGCCGCCGCCGTTCGGCGCGAGAATGAAGGCCAGCTGGAACGCCTTCTGCCCGGTCGCGTTCATGACGTCGACGGCGTCGGGCGGGCTGTTGTCGAAGGGCATCAGATAGGGCGCGGACGCGTACCAGTTGCTGGTCAGCGCCGCGCTCGCGGTTTGGGCGTTGATCACGCCGAGGGTCGTCGCACCGAGGGTGGCGGCGGCGGTCAGCGCGAGGGGGATCAAAGTTTTCCGTTTCATGGACTACCCCTCCACGAACACGTGCGGACGTGACGCTAACTGTTAACAAAGTTAAGCGTTGTGGAGGGAACGTACATCCTCATCGATGCGTTAGCAAGAGCTGTTAAGGTTCTTATATGTTCAGCCCGCGCGGCCGCGGGCGAGCGCGTCGACCCGCCGCAGCGCGTCCGGCATCCGGTACGCCCCGCGCATCCCGCGCACATAGGCCGCCGCGTCGGCGAGAGCCAGGCCCGTGGCGGTGACGTACAGCGGCTTCGACGCCTGCCCGCGCAGCACCGGCACCGCGTGCGTGGCCGCCCGGAACACGGTCTTGGCCACCCCGATCACCGGGATGCCGAGCGCCGCCGCGACGTGCGCACCGAGCCCGGGCCGCCCGTCCGGGTCGAGATCCACATACCCGTCGACGATCAGCAGCTCCACCGGCTCGACGCCGTCGAGCACCGCCCGGATGGCCGGCAGCTCGCGCTTGTAGAAGCTGCCCGGTTGGTACGGCTCCACCTCGGCCAGCCACGCGACGCGCTCACTCGCCACGGCGAAGCCGGGCAGGTCCCCGACGACGAGCGCGGCCCGGCCGCCGCCCGGCTCGGGATAGTCGACATCAACGGCACCGGCCCGGATCATCGGGTCAACATGGCATGGATCCGCGCAGAACCAAAGCGAAATGCTAGCTTCGAACGATGCTCGCGCAGTGGCTGACGGACCGCTTCGGACCGCACGCGGCCATGGTGGTCGAGCTGGCCCCGCGGGCCGTCGCGGCCGCCGTCGAGCGGCAGATCGACGCGCACGAGGCGTCCGGCCTGCGCACCCGCCACGCGTACGGCGGGGCCTGGCCGGCGCAGTACGAGGAGCTGGTCCGGCTCCTGCGCGGGCGCGACGGCGTCGAGGTGTTCCACCCGCACGGCTCCGCGGTGCAGACGGTCCTGGTCAACGGCTACCTGCTGGTCCCGTACCGCTACGCCGAGGACCTGGCGACGAGCCTCACCGACCCGCGCAACCAGCCGAACAAGACGTGCCTGGAGCTGCTCGGCCGCTACGGCGAGCCGGCGCCGGACGCCCAGCCGACGCTGTCCGACGCCCTGTTCCCGCGGCCCGAGTCCGAGGCCCGCACGCCCGAGGACGTCGCGCCGGACGGCGTCGTGTTCGTGGTGTTCGCCGCCAACGAGCAGGCCGGTCTGCTGCGGGTCGGCCTGGCCGTCGGCGTGCTCCAGAGCGACGGCACCGTGCGCTGGCCCCACATCGAGTGGCTCCCGGTCTAGGACGGTTCGCGGGCGGCGCACTGAGAGCACACGATCGCCGGCACGCGAAACGGCCGGCCGCCCCGAGCGTGGGGTGGCCGGCCGTTGTCGGCAAAGGGTCTGGGGCGGCTAGTTGCCGGCGACGCTGAACTGGCCCTCGCCGCTACCCGAGTGGAACTCGGTGCCCGAGGCGAACGCGCCGTCGAAGCGCTGCTGCAGGGCGTCGAGCTCACCGAACTCGGCCTGGTGCGACGACTCCGAGCCCTCGGCGGCGAAGACGTGGTCGTCGACGGACGCGTCGTGGCTGTAGTTGGTGTAGTCGTCCGACTCGTAGTGCACCGCGGCCGGCTGGTCGTACTCCACGTGGTGACCCTGCGAGAAGTCCGTGGACTCCTGCGCGTGGTGGTCGTTCTCGTACACCCCGAACTGCGACTGCGCGTCGGCCTCGCTGCCGTGCGCCTGGTGCAGCTGGTCCAGACCGTCGTGCTGCTCACCCGCCTCGTAGTGGCCGTAGTCCACGTCGTGGCCCGCGTCGCCCATGTCGTAGTCACTCATCGCTGTATCCCCCTGGCAAGTCCTCGTCGCTGTTGCCACCAACCGTAAAACCCACACCCCACCCACGAATCCCGGAAACGTGCCACTACGAACGGGGCTGGGGCGACAGGAGCGGGGGTGCCGACGGCGGGTGGAACGGCGGTGGGTTCTCGACCCCGGCGGCGCGGGACAGGAGCGCCACCAGGCCCGCGCGGGTGGCGACCACGACCATCGTGTGGGTGCGGTCCAGGGTGCGCCAGCGGTTCTGCTCCGGGGCGCAGAACGTCTGGACGCCCACGCCCAGGCCGGCCCGGCCCGTCTGGACGGCCACCAGGCGGACCAGGCCCGGCACCGTGACGTCCCGGAAGTAGCGGCCCTCCAGCTCGGAACCGGCACCGACCGGGACCTCGGCGACAAGCAGGACGCGGCGGCCGACGGGGATGGTGTCGATGATCTCGCTGCCGACCATCGAGGCGGCGAAGGCGGGGGCGGCCAGGTACGACACGCTGCGGGACAGGTTGATGTCGAACGCGGTCTTGATACGGCGGGCGAAGTCCTCCTCGAAGAGGCGCAGGACCACGCGCAGCTTGCGGGCCGGGTCGGCCTGGCGGGCCAGGTCGCGGCCGAGCAGGGCGACCTCCAGGTTGGTGACGTCCTCGGTGGTGACGAGCACCAGGCAGCGGGCGGTGGCGACCGAGGCGGCGGTCAGGGTGTCGGGGTTGGTGACGTCGCCGATGATGACCGGCAGGCCCAGCTCGCGGCCGACCTGGACGCCGCGGGCGCGCTCGTCGCGGTCCACGCCGACCACGTCGATGCCGAGGTCGTTGAGCTCGGTCAGGACGCGGGTGCCGACGTTGCCCAGGCCGACGACGATGACGTGGCCGGAGACCGGCTCGGTGAGGCCGCCCGCGGCGATCGCGAGGCGGGCCTTGACGACCAGGCCGACCACGGCGGCGGTGATGGCGGGGATGACGGCCACGCCGACGATGACCAGGCCGACGTCGACGACCTGGGACGCGATCGACGCGTTGTCCTGCGGGTTGGCCCCGCCCAGCGCGGTGAGCACGGCCAGGTACAGCGCCTGCCACACGCCGACGTGCCGGACCGCGGCCACGGCGACGGTGCCGAGGGCCAGCACGGCCGCCGTCGCGCCCAGGACCCGGCGCAGGCCGCCGCCGATGAGCAGGCGGGACAGGCGCATCGGGGGCCGGCGGCGCCGGCGCCGGGGGCCGGTCTCGGTGCGGCGGCCGTAGACGCTGGTGAGCACCAGGTCGGCCCGCTCGTCGTCGGCCGGGAGGCTCTCCTCGCCGGCGACGTGAGCCAGCCCGGCCCGGATGTCGCTCGGGTTGGCCAGGGAGCGGTCCACGGCCATGAGCAGCTGGCCGTCGGAGAGGCGGATCGTGGCCGGGCTGCTGTCGCCGAGCGCGGCGGCGACGAACGCCGGGGCGGCGATCTCGGAGGCCGAGAGCACGGCGCAGTTGGCGAGGCGCTCGAGGACACCGGCGGCCAGGCGCTTGTTGAACATCCGCAGGACCACGCGGATCGTCGGGTCGACCTCGCGGGCGATGAGAGCGGCGTCGACGTTCGCCACGTCGTCCTCTTCGACGAACGCGATCGCGTCGGCGTCGGTCAGGTCGGCCGTCTCGAAGACGGCCCGGGTGACCTTGCGCGCCGCGATGAGGATCGGCCCGGCCTGCGGGTCGTCGTCGGCGCGGATCTCGGCGATGTCGGGAGCCTGGCCGGTGGCGAGGTCGGGCACGATGACCGTGACCTGCGCCGAGTACGTGTTGATCAGCTCGCCGACCAGGCGCCGGGCGAGCGCGCTGTCTCCCCATACGACGAACTTGCGCACGGCCCCGATCGTATCGGCGGGACGCTAACCGCAGTGTGGCGGAAAACCCTGCAGGAGATTGATGTCGTACAGCAGGATGGCGTACTTGCCGACGTCGTGGCGCTCCACCGGGGCGCCCCACATGTGCGCGGCCTGCTCCGGCGTGCCGTAGAACGGGCGGTCCTTCTCGAAGACGACGAACCGGGCGTCGTGCGCGGCCGCGTCGTACTGCTCCGTCTTCGACTGCCAGCAGAACGGCACCAGCCCGTCACCCCCGCCGGTCACGGGCGCGACGACGACCCGGTTCTCGGTGGTCACGGTGATGTTGTTCGAGGCCCAGTAGGCGCCGAGGCCGTAGGAGAGGCCACGCTGGCGCAGGTAGTCGGCGGCCTCCTGGGCCTCCGAGGGCTCGGCCCGGGGCGGCGAGTAGACGACAACGGTGAGCGCGAAGACGGCCAGGACCCCGATCAGGACGCCACGGCCGACGCGCACCCCCCGCATCGAGGACGCCAGCCAGGGGCCGGCGAAGCGCGCCGCCAGCGCCGCGGCCATCGGCAGGACCGGGGCGATCTCGCGGGCCGCCATCAGGTCGACCGAGATGGTGGAGACGATCTCGGCGCCGAGGTTGCACGTGATCGCGGCGATGATCACCGAGTCGGTCCGGTCCGCCGTGCCACGCACCGCCCGTACCAGACACACGAAAAAGGCGGCGAGCGCCACGGCGAAACCGATGAAGTGCAGCGCCGAGAGGAACAGTTCGAGGGCGAAGGGGTGCCAGCCGGGGCGGTGCGTGCCGAAGATGACGCCGACCATCCGGGCGGTCATCCAGGCGCGGTGCGGCCAGTCGGCGACCGGGGCCAGCTCGATCGGGGGGTGCGGCGACTCGAACGCCCCCAGCGCATCCAGGACGTGCCGGAAGCCGCGCGAGATGACGACCGAGACCACTGCCGCCCCGGCGAGCGAGAGCTCGAAGACCCGGTCGCCGCGCAGCGCCCGATACAGACAGACCACGGCCAGCGGTACCGCCGCCACGAACGTGATGAGCGGATCGCCCATCGCGCCCCAGCCCAGCAGCACGGCGATCAGCACCGGCGTCCAGACGCGGTGCCGGAGCCGGTCCAGGACGAGCCAGGCCAGCAGCAGCGGCACGGCCGAGCCGGTGTGGTTGGGGGAGGAGAGCAGCGTCTGGTATCCGGTCCCGGGCACCGGCAGCAGCAGGATCGCCACCGCCACGCCGATGCGCAGCCACGCTTCCAGGCCGGCGGACTTCCCCTTGGCCAGGGCCGCGGCCAGGAACACGATGATCGTGTAGGTGATCGCGGCGGTCACGTGGATCTGATCGGCCGTGACGCCGGTGAACCACTGCACGATGCCGTACTGCACCAGCTCCGTCGGGTAGAACGAGACGTCGGAGAGTGCCCAGCCCTTGAGCAGCGGGTTGCCGTGGAACATGTCCCAGGCCTGCAACGCGTTGCTGGCGCCGTCGCCGTTGATGGGAAACGCGCGGGCCATCCGCAGGTACGCCAGGAAAAGCCCGACCGCCACGACCACGGACCCGACCCCGATCAGCACCCTCTGCCGCACCCCGGGAGAGTAGCGTACGCCGGGTCTGGCCAGGTCGGGCCCGCGCTGACCGGCCCGGACCCGCCGTCACGTGTATTCGTCGGCCAGTTCGCGGTAGGCCGCGAGCACCACCTCCGTGCGCGCCACCAAGTCCGGCTCCGGCCGCGCCCGCAGCGATCCGAGCAGCGCGTCGGCCGCCGTCACCCGCAGCCGGGCCCGGCTCTGCGCGGCCCGGTGGTCGAGGAACTCCTGGCACAGCTCGGCGAGGCGGCGCAACTGGGTGGCCCGGCGGCGGATCTCGGCATCGACCTCGGTGAGCCGCCGGGCGATCGCCGCCTGTCGATCGGTCACGACGGTGAACAGGCTGCCGGCCCCGATCGGCTCGCCGACCGACGCCCGCAGGTCCCGGTCCGCGGCCCGCAGCTCACCGCGCTCGGCCAGGGCCTGGGCCAGGTCCCACAGCGCCCGCTCCAGCGTCGGCGTCGGGTCGGCCGGCTCGGCCATCCGCTCAAGCGCCGGCCAGGTGAGCCGGATGCGGTCGGCGTTGGCCGCGGCCGCCTCGAACTCGGTGCGGTCGCGCGGGTCGGTCAGGTATCGCCGCAGCGCCTTGCCCCGCCGGGTCGGAGCCCGCACCAGAGCCAGCCCGACGAGCAGGAACAGCGCCGAAGCGGCAATGGCGAGCAGTCCCCGCACGGCCGTCGGCGGATCGATCCAGTGAATGGTGAGCGCCACTGCGGCCGCCGCGAGCAGACCGACGCCGTACAGCGCGTGGACCCACGCGTCGACGGGCCAGAAAGGCCCCGCGGTCGTACGTCCGGCGCCCCGGACGACCCCGGTCTCGTCATCGATCGCGGCCAGACTGCGCTCCAGCGCATTCCCGCCCCGCCGGAGCACCCCGACGCGAAACCCGCGCAGGTAATCGATCACGACCGGCCCCGCCGATACCGGGCGGCGATCCCGGCCGTGAGGATCGCGATCAGGGCGCCGAGCACCCCCCAGACGACGCCGCCGAACACCGCCGCGGCCGACAGGGCCGGGACCGAGAGCGGGCCGATCCAGCTCGGCAGGTGCTGGGCGGGCGCGGCGGCCAGGGTCACGAGGGCGGCCGCGGCCAGGCCGAACAGCGGGGCGTACGGCTGCGCCACCAGCCCCGCGAGCAGCCCGGCCAGGAGCACGCCGAGCAGCGGCCCCAACCACGGCAGCACGGTCAGCAGCCCCACCGCGACCGCCGCCACCTGCGGATGGCCGACTCCGGACACGGACAGGGCCGGCCAGGCGACCGCCGCCGCCAACGCTCCCCACACGCAGCGCTGGGTGGCGGCGGTCGCGGTACCGGCCCCGCGGGCCGGCCGCGAGCCGGAGCGCAGGATCAGCACCGGCTCCGGCATCGGCTCCACGACCCGCACAGGACCGGAGCTCATACCAACGCCTCCGTACCGCTCATGCCGACGCCTCCGCAGGCTCCGTACCACTCACAGGAGGCGCAGTTCCCGGGCGCGTTCGACGGCCTCGCGGCGACGGCCGGCGTGCAGCTTGCGGTAGATGTTCTTGACGTGCGTCTTCACGGTGTTGACGGAGACGTACAGGGTGGAGGCGATCTCCAGGTTGGACATGGTGCCCTGCAGGTAGCGCAGGACCGTCAGCTCGCGCTCGGTCAGCGGCTCGACCAGGTTGGCGTCGCCGCCGTTGCGGCCGCCCGCGAGAGGCGAGGAGCCGGCCGCGAGCTCCGCGGCGAGCGGGTGGTAGACCGGCAGCAGCGGCGCGAAGTTGGCCAGGAGGTCGCGGACCTGGTGGCCGCCGACCAGGAACGGGCGGCGGAAGCTCTCCTCCTCGGCGATGTCCAGGGCGACCTCCAGGCCGCGCAGGACCCGGTTGCGGTCGCCGAGGGTACGCCCGGCCAGGCTGGTGAGGATGGCCGCCTGCACGGTCCAGGTCAGCGCGGTGTCGACGGACGGGGCGGCGTACTGCGCGGCCGTCGCCGCCGCGGCCGCGGCCTTGCCCTCGATGAGCGCGGCCGACGCGTCCACGCACGCGGCCCAGCCCGGGAACACCTCGGGGTCGCCGCCGGTGGCCACCAGCCGCCGGGCCGCGCCGAGGTCGCCGCCGCCGATGCGCAGCTCGGCCTCGGTCAGGGCCAGGGACCGCTCGACCGCCGGGGCCAGGGCCGCTCCGCCGTGCTCACGCCGGGCCGTGTGCAGCACCTCGAGGGCGGCGGCGAGGCGGCCGGCGCCGTGCCGGAGCCGCGCCCGGACCGTCGCGATGGACACCAGCAGATCCGGGTCGGCGGCGGCCAGGTCGAGGGCCTCGTCGAGGAGCCGGTCGCCCTCCGCGATGCGGTCCCACTCGCCGTAGACGCCGGCCAGTGACATGCGCACCCAGCCCAGGTCGTTGGCGTCGGTGATGCCGAAGCGGTCGGCGGTGACCAGGGCCTGCCGGCCGAGGCGGGCCGCGGCCCGCAGCCGGCCCCGCATGGACTCGAGGACGGCGAGCCGGCTGGCCGCGGCGACCTGGGCCTGGGCCATGCCGGCGCGCTGGGCCAGCACCAGGGCGCCGTGCAGCGGGCCGCCGGCCGCGCCGAGCTCGCCGAGGCGGAGCCGGGCCTCACCCTCATCGAGGAGCGTCAAAGCCTTTGATTCATCGTTATTTGCCGATATTTCGGACACCTCGACAAGCATGCGGCGGGCGTCGCCGCCCAGCCACGCCTCGGCCGCCGCGAACGCCCGGACCATCGGCTCCTGCGGGTCCCCGCCGCTGCGCCGCAGGAAGTCGCGGGCGCCCTCCAGGTCGCCGACCCGCAGCCGATCGGCCGCGAAGGCGAGCGGCAGCCGCGGGTCCGCCGACTCCTCGGCCGACGGGGCGTGCGGCGCGGTCTCGTGCGGGCGGTCGTAGCGCACCCCGCACACGATGTCCGGCCACGCGCGCTCGAGCGTGTCGACCGCGCCGCCCCAGTCCTCGGCCAGCAGCGCATGGCGCAGCGCCTCGGCCGGGATGCCGTAGGTGCCGTGCCAGGCGGCCGCCCGCCGGTGCAGCTCGGCGACCATCTCCGGACTGCGCCGCAGCAGCTCGGTGTGCAGCGTGCGGGCGAAGAGCGGGTGGAAGCGGTACCAGCCACCGGGTCCGGCGTTTCGAGTGAGGAATGCGTTGGAGCCCTTGAGCTCCGCGAGGACCCGGGCGCCGTCGTCGCGGCCCGTGATCGCCTCGACGAGGCCGGCGTTGAGGCGCGGCGCGATGGCGGTCTCCAGCAGCAGCCGGCGCGTCTCGACCGGCAGCGGGTCGATGACCTCGCCGGTGAGGAAGTCGCCGACCGCGTTGCTGAACGGGCCGCCGTCGTCGAGGACACGCTCCGGCTCCGGGTGCCCGCGCATGGCCATGGCGGCCAGGCGCACCCCGGCCGGCCAGCCCTCGGTGACGGAGTGCAGCGCGTAGAGCGTCGCGCTCGGCAGGGCCACGTCGTGGGCGGCGAGCAGCTGCGCCGTCTCGGTGATGGTGAGCGAGAGGTCGCCTGTGCGCATCTCCGTCAGGGAGCCGTCGACTCGCCAGCGGTACAGCGGCAGGTTCGGATCGCGGCGGCACGAGAGCACCAGCCGCAGCCGGCCCGTGCCGTGGCGGACCAGTGACTCGAGCTCCGTCAGCGCCTCGGGGTCACTGATCTCGCGGACGTCGTCGACAACCACCACGTGCGGGCGCTGCAGCGCGTCGACCACCCGCAGCAGGTTGTCGCCGTCGCGCTTGCCGTCGAAGTCCGAGGGCTCCGACAGCGCGCCGAGCAGCTGCCCGGGCACGTCGGCGCCGCCCTCGGCGTGCGAGGTGACCCACCGTACGACAGGCGGCTCCGCCTCGATGCGCACCGTGCGCGCCCAGGCGACGAGGGCCGCCGTCTTGCCCCAGCCGGCCGGCGCGGTGACCAGCGTCAGGGGCGCGCGCACCGCGGCGTCGAGCTGGGCGACGACCCGCTCCCGCAGCACGTAGCCCGGCGGCAGGTCCGGCACCGCGACCGACGACTGGCTTCCTCGACGATCCTGCTGTACCAACGCTTGTGACACCCGTGCCCCCCGAAATCGCTTTCCCGGCAAGTGCTCTCGACGCGGATGGCGCGCGGTTTTTTCCACTCGTCTTTCATCCGGGTCAGACGAGACGAGCAAACCATCGGCGCACGCTGCGGCGCCTCACCCGGCCCGGGTGGTCCGCCCCCTCCGACGGCGGCGATTTCCCTTGTGGGGCAACGATTCCATCGACACCATTGGACCGCCGCGCCGATTGCCGGAGGCTCACCCGAATCGGATGACGCGCGCTCACCACGGGGGTGGGCACGTTTAGCGCGCTCGCCCGTCGCTCGGACGGGCGCCGTCCTGTCGGATTGTCCCGGGTGTGAGCGAATCCCCGGGTAGGGAAGGGGATTGCGAGCATGAGCGCGGTAGCCGGGGAGATCGAGCTGAGTCCCAGCTCCAGCAACGGTTTCGAGCTGAGTCTGCGTGGCTATCATCGCGCCCAGGTGGATCGGTACCTCGCCACGCTGCAGATGCGGCTGACCACGGCCGAGACCGAGCTGGCCGCGGCCCGGTACCGCGAGCAGCAGCTCTCCGGCCGGGCCGAGCGCCTCGGCGCGCAGCTGGAGCAGTGCCGCTGCGGCGACGAGTCGTCGAAGGCCGTCGGCGGCCGGATCCAGCGGATCATCGAGCTGGCCGAGGAGGAGGCCGGCGCACTGCGGGCCGAGGCGCAGCACGACCTGGAGTCCGCCCGCGCGGGCGCCGAGGCGATGCTGGCCGACGCCCGCCGGCACGCCGAGGACGCGATGCGCGACTTCCAGTCGGCCCTGGCCCAGCGCCGCGCCGAGGAGGCCCGCGTCGAGGCCAACCGGCGCGCCCAGTGGGACGCCCGCCGGCAGCGCCAGCGCGAGGCCGCCGAAAACCTCCTGGCCACCACGCGCGCGGTCGGCACCGACAGCGTCCAGGTGACCCGCCGCCTCCTGGACGCCCTGATCGCCGAGCACACCAAGCTGCTGGCCGAGGTCGAAACGGCCGAGAAGGCAATGGCCGACCTGTCGTCCGCGTGATGGCGGCCGGACAGGTGGATCACCCGGCCGGGGTGAAGCCGGATCACTCCGACCCCGGCCAGACTCGCTTACGTGACACACCAAGGACCGCTCCGAGACGGTGACTGCTGCACCGTCCACAGTGGCCGGTCCGGTGTCCCGCCAGCCGCGGGCGTCGCACCGTCGGTGGTCCCCGGCGCGACGAACCCAGCTGGGCCGCCCGGTGAAACCCGTTGAGCAGGGGGTACTCAACGGCCCAGGAGTCAGCGGTGTCCACACCCGCGTCCTGAGCACCGGCCGGCCTTCAGCGAGGGCGGCGGGAGTAGATGGGTGGGCGACCGATCCGGAGGAGGTCGCCCACCCGTCTCATCTGTCTGTTGCGTTGCGAAGGGCCGGCACCCACGATCTCCGCCCGCCCACCGGGCCGCGCGGAGCGGCCGCACCGGCGGCCCACTGAGCAAAGGACGGCGCGCTCCCAGGCCCGCGCCGTCCTTTTCCAGCTTCCGGCCGGACAGGCAGCGGACGGGCAGCGGACGGGCAGCGGAAGGGCAGCGGACGGGCAGGCGGCACGGTCACCGAGACCTCGACCGTGCCGCCTGCCGCTGCCGCTGTCAGGCAGCCCTCAATGCATGATCCGCGAGATACGACCTAGCGGGGTACCGAGCCGGGGCCGGAGGTCGGAGCCGCGGCCGGCGTCGGACGAGGCTGGTCCTCGGCGACGTGGGTCGGGGTGGGGCGGGGCTGGTTCATGGGGAAGGCGGC
This sequence comes from Dactylosporangium vinaceum, assembly GCF_019904175.1. Lineage (GTDB taxonomy): Bacteria > Actinomycetota > Actinomycetes > Mycobacteriales > Micromonosporaceae > Dactylosporangium > Dactylosporangium vinaceum. Next base: position 961,521 of record NZ_CP061913.1, read on the forward strand.
CTCGCGGGCCTGCTGGTCGCGGTCAGCTCGGTGGGCGCCGCCGTTCGGGGCGGCCGGCTCGGCTACTGGCGGGCGCGGTGGCCAGTGGACGGTCAGGGCGAAGATGACAGTCACCGAGAGGGCGATCATCAGCAGGGACCAGAGCGGGTATGCGCCGAGCCAGGCGATCTGGGCTATCGCGTGCAGTGCGACGATGACGATCGCGGCGATGCGGGCGGCCTGGCTGCGCAGGAGCAGGCCGATGCCGGACAGGGCCAGCAGGGCGCCGAAGACGACCATCACGATGCCCAGCCCGGTCAGGTCGACCACCACCAGGCTGTCGCCGTCGATGAAGGCGACCTGGTTCGCCAGGAGCGCCACGAGCCCTTCGAGGATGTTGAGCGCGCCCAGGACGGCGAGCAGAATGCCGGCGAAGGTGATCCAGCCGGACCAGATCCTCGCGGTACGGGTGTCAGCCATGAGCCTGTGATTCCTCCCGTTCGAGCTGTCCGAAGGGGGAGGCGCGGCACGTTTCGCACCGGGATGGGCCGCGGCGGACAAGAGAGGAGGCGCCGCGGCCCGCAATCCGGCGGAAACTCGTGAGGCGACCTCCCTCCCTCGCACATGCGGTGACGTGTGCTTTGCCAGCGATCCTTCGGCCGGGGCGGGGGAGCGGGCATCACCCTCGGCGTGTGAAGGGCATCCGCGCCGGTCGCGGCCCCGGGGCCCGGCCGGCCTCACCCGGGGCGGGTGAGGACCAGTCACCCGGCGCCGTTCGCACAATGCGCTCGTGGAGATGGCCTGGATCCCCGGCGGCACCTTCGCCATGGGTGCCGAGGGCTTCTATCCGGAAGAGGCGCCCGTGCAGAAGGTTGCCGTGGACGGCTTCTGGATCGACTCGCACCCCGTGACGAACGCGGAGTTCGCCCTGTTCGTGCAGGAGACCGGGTACGCGACGGTCGCCGAGCGGGAGGAGGCGGGCAGCCCGCCGGGCTCGATGGTGTTCGTGCAGCCGCCGGGGCCGGTGCCCCTGCGCGACTGGCGCGTGTGGTGGGAGCTGCGGCCGGGGGCGTCCTGGCGGCAGCCGTTCGGGCCCGGCTCGGACATCCGGAAACGGTCGGCGCATCCGGTGGTGCACGTCGCCTACGAGGACGCCGCCGCCTACGCGCGGTGGGCCGGCAAGGACCTGCCGACCGAGGCCGAGTGGGAGTTCGCGGCGCGCGGCGGGCTGGAGGGCTCGCAGTACCCCTGGGGCGACCGGCCGGAGCCGGGCCGGGCCAACGTCTGGCAGGGGATCTTCCCCTGGCTCGACCGCAGCGAGGACGGGCACGGCACCACCCCGGTCGGTGCGTTCGCGGCCAACGCCTACGGACTGTTCGACGTGGTCGGGAACGTCTGGGAATGGACGTCGGACTACTATCGCTCCGGCAACGCGCGGTTCAGCGAGATCGGACCCGAGGGCGTGGACGAGATCCCGCAGAATCCCCGCGTCGACTCGCCCCCGGGCGCTACCGTGTGGAGCAGCCGGGTGGTGAAGGGCGGCTCCTACCTCTGCTCGCAGGGGTACGACCACCGCTTCCGGCCCGCGGCCCGCCAGCCCGAGGCGATCGACAACGGTAGTTGTCACGTCGGGTTCCGGTGCGTCAGGCGGCCGCCCCAAAACGTGGGGTGATAACGCATCGTATTTTGTTCACCCCCTACGGGTGAGGCGGCATCACCTTTTGTCGCCCCACAATCCCGTGGTCATCCGCCGTGCTGCGGTGGGTGGGAGGGGGCGAAATACGTTGGGGCAGAAAACGCTCGTTGACACCATCACCCGTCCCGCACTGCACTTCGCAGTGCCTGAGCCGCCCCGCTATCACGTACCGCGACCGCGTCTGCTCGACGCATTGGATCGCGCCGTGGCGGGACCATTGACATTGATTTCCGCTCCGGCGGGGTGGGGCAAGACCACCCTGCTGGCCGAGTGGGTGGCGGCCGGGCGGGTGCCCTGGCCGTTGGCGTGGTTGACGGTCGAGGCACACCACGGCCCACGCTTTTGGGAGCACGTGCTCGACGCCGTCAGGCAGGCGACCGGTGAGGAGCCGGAGGCCGAGGAGGGTGAGGCCCTCGAGGCGCTCATCACCGTGCTGCGCCGGGCCGGACCACCGGTGGTGCTGGTCCTGGACGATCTGCAGGAGCTGTCGGTGCCCCGGGTGTGGGGCGAGCTCGAGACGCTGCTTTCCCAGGCGGGCGACCGCCTGCGTCTCGTGATCGCCTGCCGGACCGATCCGGCGCTCACGCTGTACAGGTTCCGGATCCGCGGCGCGCTGAGCGAACTGCGCTCCGGGCCGCTCGGCTTCACCCTGGACGAGACCGCGCAGATGCTCGGCGCGCACGGGGTGCGCCTGGCCGAGTCGGCGCTCGTCGAGCTCCACGCGGTGATGAAGGGGTGGGCGGCCGGGCTGCGGCTCGCCGCGCTGGCGGTGCAGGGGCACCCCGAGCCGGACAGCCTCGTGCCGCGCTTCGCGCTGCAGGATCGGGCGTTGGGGGAGTACCTCGTCGGCGAGGTCTTCGACACGCTGCCGGAGGACGTCCGCGAAGTCGTCCTGTGCACGTCGGTCCTCGACCAGGTCAGCGCCGAGCTCGTGGAGGCGCTCACCGGCCGGGTCGACGGCGCCCGCATCCTGGCCCAGCTCGAGCACTCGAACCTCTTCGTGGTGCAGGGCAGCGGCAACGCCGGAATGTACCGCTGCCACCCGCTCTTCGGCCTGATGCTCTACGACGAGCTGCGCCACCGCCGGCCCGAGCAGGTGCGCCAGCTGCACCGGCGGGCCGCCGACTGGTTCGCCGCGCACGATCAGCCGGCCGACGCGCTGCGCCACGCGCTGGCCGCGCGCAACTGGAGCCAGGCGTCGGAGCTGCTGGCCGCGAGCTGGCAGGAGCTGGTGCCCGGGGCGCGGATGCGCACGATCAAGGAGCTGGTGCCGCCGCCCCCGCAGGAGGTCCGCAACGACCCGACGCTGGCCCTGGCCTTCGCGGCCGAGCGCCTCGACGCGAGCGACCCGCAGGGCACGGAGACGTTCCTGCACCTCGTCGACCGGTCCCAGCACACGCTCGTGGACTCGGCGCGGGCCGCACTGCGCCCGATCGTCGACAGCTTTCGGATGGCCGAGGCGCATCAGAGCCAGAAGCCGGATCTGGTACTCGCAACGGCGCCACTGCTCCTGAGGGACGACATGGGCCTCGACGACCAGGACACGGCGCGGATGCGCGCGCTGGCCCTGGTGGCGGTCGGGGGAGCGCGGCTCATCCAGGGCGACCTGGGCGCCGCCGAGCTCGCCCTGCAGGAGGGCCTCAGTCTGGCCCGCCGGGGCGGTGCGGTGCAGTCCCAGCTGGCCGCGCTGCGCCAGCTCGCGCAGCTCAACGCGGCCCGGGGCCGGCTCACCGCGGCCCTGCGCTACGGCAAGGAGACGCTCGCCCTGGCCGACCGCGAGGGCCGGGCGCAGGGCAGCGACGTGGTCTGGGCCCAGCTCACCGTGGCCGAGGTCTGCTACCTGCAGGCCCGGGTCGCCGCGGCCGAGCACTACCTGGACCGCGCCCTGGACGGCGGTGGCGTCGCCGACCCGGCCCTGGTCGCGGTGGCGACGATGACCCGGGCCCACATCCGCGCGGCCGCCGGCGACGCCCGCGCGGCGTGCACGGAGCTGTCGGCGATTCGGCGGCAGCTGGCGGACTGGCGGTACACACCGAGAATGCAGCATTGCGTGACGCTGGCCGAGGCCGAGCTGCGGCTGGCCGCGGGCGACACCGAGGCGGCCAAGCGACTGCTCGTGCTGGACCCCGTCGAGATGCTCGCGCCCTGGCTCGGCGTGGTGCGGGCCAAGTCTCATCTGGCCGAACGCCGTCCGGCGGCGGCGCTGGGGGCGGTCCAGCCATACCTGGAGCCGACCACGGGCTCGCTCGTGTGGACGGTCGACGCCAACCTGACGAGCGCCCGCGCGCTGCGGGCCCTGGGCGACCGCTCCAAGGCCGGCCGCGCCCTGGAGCAGGCCCTGCGCCACGCCGACGACGAGCAGATCCGCTGGCCCTTCGTCGCCGGTGGGCAGCCGGTGCGGGAGCTCCTGGTCACGTACCTCCCGGCCGGCAGCGGATACCGCACCCTGGCCGAGGACATCGCCCAGGAGCTGACCGGCTTCGGCCGCGCCCCGGCCGCGGCGGGTGAGCTGGCCGAGCCGCTGACCGAGCGCGAGCTGGCGGTGCTGCGCTACCTGCAGGGCACGCTCTCGGCGGGGGAGATCGCCTCGATGCTCTACGTCTCCGTCAACACCGTGAAGACGCACATGAAGAACATCTACCGCAAGCTCGGTGTCGGCCGCCGGCGGGAGGTGATCGAACGGGCGCGCGAACTGAACCTCCTCTGACCGGTCCACCAACGCCGCCCCGCCACCGTCCATCGGTTGGCGGGGCGGCTTTTTGGTGCCGTGAAGCCGGGCGTCCCGGGTCCGCGCGCTTCCGCTCGACCGCCCGGATGGGTGCGGCGGCCCTGCGGCCGCAACGCCGCAGCCGGGCGTGGGCCGGCCGTGGTGCTGGGAGGCGTGGCGGTGCCGTGATGGTGTCCGTCCGCGGCGGCCGCGCATCGGGCGGGCTGCGAGAGGCGGGCGCCGGTACGGCCGGTGGCGGGTGGTGGCAAGCGAGAAGCGGCGGCGGCTCCCCTGGTGAGGGGGGCCGCCGCCGCTTCGGGCGGGGTGGGCGGTCTAGCGGTTGGCGTGCACGTACGGGCGGGCGCCGATCGCGGCCAGCTCCTCGGCCTCCTCGTCGACCGTGCGGGCGGCCAGGGCGGCCTCCTCGGCCAGGACCATGGGGAGCGGGTCGATGAGCGGGTCCAGTGACTCCAGGGACGAGCGCTGGACCGGGACGTGGACATCCGCCAGGACGTGGACATCCGCCGTGACGGCGGCCTGGCCCACGGCGCGGACCCAGACGGTCGGGGAGTCGCCGACCAGCTCGGCCTCCACGGTCTCCTCGACCGGCGGGGCGATCACCGGGGCGCCGACGGAGGCGGTGACGACGACCGTGTCCTCCAGGGAGGCGCCCACGACGGCGGGCGGGAGCAGGTCGATGGTGATGATGTCGTCGCGGGAGACGCTGTGGCGGACGTGCGGGCGGCCGCCGGCCTTGTGCCGGCCGTGGTACGCGTCCGAGCGGCTGTTGCGCCGCAGCGTCAGCTTGGCCGTGGGAGCCGGGCGGGCCGGCTTGGGCGCGGCGACGTCCTCGGGTGCGGCGACGCTGCCGCGCGGTACCGTCAAAATGAACAGGATGATGACGTCGAGGGTGACCATCAGCAGCGACCACGCGGGGTAGGCCCGCAGCATGGCCAGCTGCGAGATCGCGTGCAGGGCCACGACGGCGACGGCCACGGTCTTGGCGCTCGGGCGCCCGGCGCGCAGGGCCAGCCCGGCCGCGACGAGCAGCGCACCCAGCGTCGCCGTGGCCACGGCCCAGGTGCCGGCGCTGGTGAACGCCACGTCGTTGCGGTCGAACCCGACGCTGTCGCCCGCATAGGCCACCAGCAGCCCCTGTGCGACGTTCAGCGCGCCCAGCAGCGTGAGCAGTGATGTGCCGAACGTCCGAAATTCCTTCACCCGCATGCGCCTGTCTTCTCCCTGATCACAAATGGCGGTCGCTGTCGAAATGGGCGGCCAACACGGGTGAGGCCGTGCCGGTCCCGGTCGACAAACCGAGACCGGCACGGCCTATATCCCCCGTGTTCCTGTGTTCCCCCCGGAACAGGCCCGACTACGTGGTGTCCGGCCCCGCCGCCCGCGCGGCCGGACACCGGCGCAGACCCCTCCGCGCCGGTCGCGGGGCGCCGGTTAATCCCTCCCGCGGATGTGGGTGGACCCCCCGGCCTCCCCGCTCCCGGACCTCGGCGCCTGCCTCAGTCGGCAACGTGTCGTGCCTGAGGACAGGATTCGGGCGCACCGGGTGACTGCGGATCACCCGCGGTGGGTGAAGCACCGGGCCGGGTGCCGGACGGCCGGCTTCACACCGGCTCGGCGGCCAGCAGGCAGGCGTCGTCCTCGGGGTTGTCGTGGCGGGCGCAGTCCAGGGCGGTGCGCAGCCGGTCGCCCGGCGCCGCCGCGCGCATGGCCGTGCGCACGTCGTCGGCGAGGCCCTGCACGCCCTGGTCGATCGCGCGGTCGCGGCGCTCGACCACGCCGTCGGTGTACATCAGCAGCAGGTCGCCCGGGCCGACGACGACATCCGCGGTGGCGTAGCGGGCGGCCGGGTCGACGCCGAGGGCCATGCCGTAGGGCTGGTCGAGCGCTGTCACGCCGGCCGCGGTGGCCCACAGGATCGGCAGGTGGCCGGCCCGCGACCAGGTAAGTGAGTGGTCGGCCGGGCGGAACCGGCCGCACACGGCGGTCGCGAGAGTGGTCGCCGAGCGGCGGCAGAGCATCCGGTTGAGCGCGGCCAGGATGGCGCCCGGCTCGTCCCCGGCCAGCGCCAGGTGGGTCATCGCGGCCCGCAGGCGCACCATCGTGGCGGCGGCGGTGCGCCCGTGGCCCATGACGTCGCCGACCGCCAGCATCACGTCGCCCCCGGGCAGGGCCGTGCTGAGGTACCAGTCCCCGCCGACGGGCCCGGAGTGCGCCGCGACCGCGTACCGCACGCCCACCCGCACGCCGTTGACCTGCTCCCGCAAACCCATAGCCATGCCGGTTATCGTGTCCCCGCCATGGCGCCGGGCGACTCGCCCGCACCGGGTGAGGAAGCGCCGCAACGGCGGGACGGCCCTAGATGAGACTGAGTTCGCGACCTCGTCGGACGGCGTCGCGGCGGCGGCTCACCCCCAGCTTGCGGTACACGTGCCGGACGTGGGTCTTCACGGTGTTGGCCGAGACGCTCAGGACGGCCGCGATCTCGGCGATCGACAGCATGCTGCGCAGGTACTGCAGCACCAATGTCTCCCGTTCGGTGAGCGGGTCGGCCATCTGCTCGGCGGCCACCGCGAACATGTGCTGGACCGGCTCCGCCGGCTCGGGCTCCACGCGCACGATCGGGGCGGGCGGGCGCGGGGCCTCCAGGAGCCGCGCGATCCAGGGACCGTTGCCGAGGAACGGCAGCCGGACCCCCTCGGACGCGGCCAGCCGCAGCGCCAGCTCGATCTGCTCGGTCGCGCCGGTCGTGTCGCCCAGGCGGTACAGCGCCTGGGCCAGCAGTACCCCGGCCGCCACCCCGGCCACCAGTGAGGACGACGGCGTGGTGAGCAGGCTGCGCAGCGCACCGGCGGCCATCTCCGGACGGTCCTCGGCCAGGGCGATCCGGGCCCGGGCCAGCGCCACCGCCGGGTGGCCGGGGCAGTGCCGGTCGAGCTCGTCGAGGATCGTCAGCGCCTTCTCCGCACGGCCCTCGGCCAGGCACAGGTCGGCGTGCAGGACCCGGGCGGTGACCTCGGTCAGCGGGGGCAGGCTGCCGAGCCGGTTGCCGAGCAGCGGGTCCAGCGTCTCGGCCGAGCCGCTGCAGTCACCCGCCTCGAACAGCAGCACGGCGAGGCTGAGGATGCCGCTGACCCAGCCGTGCGGGTCGGGTGGCACCTCCGCGGTGATGCTCTCGCACAGGTGGAAGCGCGCCTCGTCGAGCTGGCCGCGCAGCCGGCAGACCTCGACGAGCAGCAGCCGGGCGTGGCTGATGGTGCGCGACTCGGTGATCCCCGCGTCCCGGCTGCCGTCGAGCACCCGGCGGGCGCAGGCCGCGGCGGCCGACAGCCGGCCCCGCTGCAGGTGGACCATCCCCTGCTGCCGGTTGGCCTGGATGATGAGCAGGTTGAAGCCGGACTTGCGGGCCAGCGCCGCGCCGAGCTCCAGGGCGGCGTCGGCCCGATCGAGCGCGTCGCTCGCGATCGCGGCGCTGGTCAGGGCCAGGTGGGCGGCGGCGCGGGCGGCGTCGGCGGCGTCGGCGTACAGGTGCTCGCCGGCCGCCTCGTCGATGCGGTGCAGGAGCCGGGTGGCCGCCTCCGCGCCGCGGTCCGGGTCCTCGGCCGCGACCGCCTCGGCCAGGCGCATCCCGGCCAGGATCGCGGCCTGCAGCGGCGCCTCCGCCTCGGCCGGGGCGCGCGCGCCGAGGCGGATGAACGCCGACATGCCGGCCGGGTCACCGACGTCGCGGCAGCAGATCGCCAGCGCGAACGCGAGGATGGGGCGCTCGGCGATGTCCTCGGGCGGCTGCGGGCCGGTCCGCAGCGCCATCCCGCGCGGTCCCGACCCGCAGAGCTCCGGCCAGTACTGGAGAAATAATCGCTCCGCGCTCACCCAGTCGGCGCCAAGGGCGGCGTGCACGAGCGCGTCGCCGGGCAGCCCGTTCGCGGCGTACCAGCCGGCCGCCGCCCGGTGCAGGCCGTGCTCCTCGGCGGCCAGCGTGGTGCGGACCTCGGCGCGCAGGACCGAGCGCAGCAGGCGGCGGTAGCGGTACCACGAGTGCGAGCCGCCGTAGAACGTGGCGAGCGCGTTGGCTCGGCTGGCCTGGGCCAGCTGGCGGGTGGCGGTGCGGCTGCCGGTGATCGCCTCGACCAGGCCCGGGCAGACCGTCTCCACGATCGAGGTGCGGAGCATGACGTCGTACACGTCCGGGTCCAGGTGGGCCAGGATCTCACGCTGCATGTACTCGGTCAGCCCGACCTGCTCGGTCAGCCCGGCCTCCCCGGCGACCAGGTCGGTGACGATCCGCTCGGGCTCGTGCCGGCCGACCATCGCCGAGAGCGCCACCGCGGCCGCGGCCGGCCAGCCCTCGGTCACGTGCCACAGGGAGTGCCGGAAGTGCCGGGGCAGCCGCACCTCGAAGCGCTCGGCCAGCCCGTCGATCTCGGCTTGGGTGAACGCGAGGTGATCGGCGCGCAGCTCGGTGAGCTGACCACGGACCCGCCAGCGGTACAGCGACAGGGGCGGCTCGCTGCGGGCCAGCAGCAGGAAGCCGATCCGGTCCCCGAGCCGGGTCATCAGCCGCTCGATCCGGCGCAGCACGGTGCGGTTGGTGACGTTGTGCAGGTCGTCCAGCACCACTGCGGCCCGCTCCGGGAGCCGGGCGCCGGTCCACGCGTAGGTGGCCGGGTCCAGCGCGATGCCGGCGGTGTGCAGCGCGGCGGCGAGCTGGCGCCAGGCGGCCGCGCCGCAGTTGGGCTCGAACCGCACGTACGCGGTGCGCCCCGGCGCCCGGCCGGCCCGGATCCACGACGCGGCGAGCACGGTCTTGCCCCAGCCCGTCGGCGCGCACACGAGGGTGACCGGGTGATCCACCGCGGCGTCGAGGTGCTCGAGGAGCCGTTCGCGCCGCAGGTGTACCGCGGGCAGGCCGCTCTGCTCCGGATCGGACCCGAGCCCGGCCGCACCCGGCTCGCGCGACGGACCCGTCTCCAGGGCCGGGCGCACCTCGGGGGCCCGGCTCCCGGCGGCCCAGACGGGCGAGCCGAGGAAGCGCTCGGCGGCGTCGTTGTGCGCCAATCTGTCCAGCGTGGTCTCACCGTGGTGGCTCGTATGCACCGTCACTCCCGAAGACGCGGGTCTACGACGTGCCCCGGACTGGCACCTTTCCCGTGCGTGATTGATCGCGATCCGACGTCGAACACCTTAGGACTCGGAGCCCGTTTCGTGGAGTACTTCATTCAAGAGCGTCGATTCGTAGAGGCGTGGAGCGGCCCCCATTTCCCGTATTTTCGGACTGTTCTAATAGACGAGCATCTATCTCTGGTCTCGTGTAGTGAACGGCGAGTATGCGGATGCGTGGGTGATTCGAGACTTTTGCCCGGTTTTGCAAAGCGTGCTTCTTGGCCAGTGGCCGGTTTCGCTACGCAGGGTAATTCGGCCGGCAATGCGCAGGAGTGCTGTCCGCTCGGCGCAGTTCGAAGGGCGGCGCGTCGGCTACGGCCCACAGGCGCGATCAAGGCGACTGCGGAGGCCGACGGCGTGTCGCCATGGGATCTACTGAGGGTGGCGTGGATCATTTCCGGTACTGACCGGCACGTGTCCCCGGTCTTTCTCATAATTACATCGCTGTCATCAGTGAAACTCCTCATAGATTAAGATCTACTTGCTCAACCGCATGCCAATCTGCAATTTGCACATTTGAACAAGGTGCGTATCACCGCGAAACGGTCACTCGGGCAGGGTCGTGACGAACGTCAATGTTGCAGCGGTGCAATACGGCCGCTCGGCGACAGGCCCACGAAAGTGGTCGACGAATCGGGCATATCCGCTTTTAGGGGTATGAGGCCGAAAGGTCGGAGCCGGGGTCGCCTGACATTTCGTCACATGACCGGAAGCCGGCTCGGAGCTTCGCCCGAGCCTCTTTCACCGCGACCCGAAAGAATTCCCGGCTGAAATTTCGCACGCCGCAGATGAAATAGGGCGTGCGAATACAGGCAACGGCCGGAACGGGCGTAAAGGTTCAGCTCGCCTGGGCGGCGTCTTCCTCGGCTACCGGGACGCCGGACGCGCGGGCGAACGCCGACAACCCCTGCAGCAGGGCCGCGCGGTCATCGGGCGGCATCCGGCGCAGCACCGCCGCGATCGTCTCCTGGCGCTGCCGGCCGAGGCCGTCGAGGAGGCGGCGGGCGGTCGGGGTGAGGACCAGCCACACCTCGCGCCGGTCGCGCTCGTCGGCCGTGCGGCGCAGCAGGTCGGCGGCCTCCAGGCGGTCGCACAGGCGGCTGGCCGAGGACGGCGCGGTGTGGAGGGCGACGGCGAGCTGGGTCAGGTTGACCGACCCCGCCTGATCGACGACGCCGAGCACGCGCAGCTGGGCGGCGGACACGCCGGAGTTGTCGTTGGCCGCGCTGGTGGCCAGGACCAGTGCCTGGCTCGCGGCGTCCGCCAGGGCGGCGGCCCTGGTCAGCTCGTCAGGGGCCGCCAGGTGCGGTGAGGGTCGGCTCCGCACGTTGTCCTCCGTGTCTTGCGGCGGTCACGGGTCGGCTCGAGGCGACCAGTCCAAGCAGACGATCAGTGCGTCGTCCGCGAGCTCGGCACCCGCATGGTACTCGCGGAGCTTCCGCATGACGCTGCTGATCGCCTCGGCTGGAGGCTGCAACCGCGTCGATCGTATGGCACGGCTCAACTCCCGCTCACCGAACGTCGCCTCGTTCGGCTTGGCGGCCGAATGCACCCCGTCACTCACTACGAAGAGCCGATCGCCTGGGTTCAACGTGGTGCGTTCCTCCACGTAGCGGGTGTCTCCGAACATTCCCAGCGGAAGCTGGGCGTCAAGCGCCATCTCCGTGACCTGGCCGTTGCGGACCAGCAGCATCCGGGGAGACCCGGCGTCGATCATGCGCAGCTCGCCGGTGACGGTGTTGAGCGCGAGGAGCAGCGTGGCCACGTGCCGGGCGCCGCCGTACTGCGAGAAGATCGCGTCCGCCGCGAGGACCGCCTGGTCGGTGAGGTCACCGGGGAGGCTCTGCCCGGCCGCGATCGACCGGCGGGCGTTGCGCATCGCGTTCACGGCGAGCGTCGTGAGCAGCGCCGCGTCCAGGCCGTTGCCCATGCCGTTGAGCGCGGTGACGGTGAGCCAGTCGCCGTTGATCGACCAGTCGAAGTGGTCGCCGCCGACCGCGTACGCCGGCTCCAGCTGCCCGGCGAACTTCACGCCCGGCTGCTCGTAGGCCCGGGCGGGCAGCAGGTCCCACTGCAGCTCGGCGGCCATGGTCAGGCGGCCGGTGGGGCGGCGGTCCAGGTGGAAGCGGTCGGTGCGGCGATAGGCGGCGGTGAGGGCGACCGCAAAACTTTCGGCCAGCTCCTGCAGGAGCGGCCGTTCGACAGGCACCCGGTCGGCGTCGAGCTCGACGGTCAGCACGCCGACCCGCTCGCCCCAGGCGGTCACGGGCAGGTGCAGGCGGGCCAGGGCCTGACCCTCCCGGGTCTCCACCACGGCCGTCTGGCTGGCGAACGCCCGCATCGCGGATGCGAGCCGGTCGCCGAGGTCTTCGGCGCTCTCGTGCGCGTCCGCACCGGCCGGTGCCAAGGTCGTGCTGCGATAATCGGCCAGCCACACCGTGCTGTGCTTGGTGCCGTGGGCCGAGCTGAGATACGCGTCGAGGGTCTCCACCAGCCGATCCGGTGGAGTCGTGCGCAGTGCCTTATCCAGGGAAAGTACGCCGGACATGCGAGCCTTTCGCCAGCCTATGCTTGCCGTGCGGCAAATAATATAAGGCAGCTCTCTCGGCTCTTCAGATACCCACTATCGGGATGGATCTACACCCAACGGGAGCCCAGCCACATCCGGGCGAACCAGCTGGTGTAGGGAATGTCCACGCCTGCGTAGATTGGGTAGAAATAGGCGAAGCAGGCGGCCACGAGCACCACGTAGGACCCGACGATTATCGACCCGATGAGCCGCTGATCGCTGTTCGGCCGCAGCTTGCGGGCCGGGCCGAGGATCGCGCCGAGCACGTAGACCACGGCCAGCACCAGGAACGGCTCGGACGGCAGGCAGTAGAAGTAGAACATCGTGCGGTGCTCGGGCATCTCGTTGAACCACGGCACGATGCCGGTCAGGGCGCCGGCCATGATCAGCCAGGCCCGGCCGTCGCGGCGGGCGATGGCCAGCCAGCCCAGCGCGATGAGCGCCGGCAGGAACGACCACCACAGCAGCGGGGTGCCCAGCAGGAGGATCTCGGCGGCACAGCTCGGGGCGCCGCAGGTGCCGGACTGCTCCCAGTAGAACGCGACCGGGCGGCCGAGCAGCAGCCACTGCCATGGCCACGACTGGTACTGGTGCTTCGTCTCCAGCGTGACGTGGAAGTTGTACGCCTCGTGGTGGTAGTGCCACAGGTTCACCAGCGGGTCGAACCAGCGGTCGTGGGCCAGGCCGTTGCTCTCGGCGTACCAGTGCCGGAAGTAGCCGCCGTCCGAGAGGAACCAGCCCCACCAGCAGTTGATGTACACGACGACGGCGATCGCGAACGTCGCCACGAACCAGGCGAACCCGTCGCTGAGGATGCCCTCGCGCACCCAGTGCTTGTAGCCGGCGCTGCGCCGGGCGCTCATGTCGAACGCCACCATGGCCACGGCGAAGATCGCGACGTAGTAGATGCCGCTCCACTTCACGCCGCAGGCGAGGCCCAGCGAGATCGCGGACAGCAGTCGGTACCAGGGGAAGCCGAGCCGCGGTCGCGCGCCCGGCCGGTTCGGTTCGAGACCGTTCTCCAGCAGTCGCAGCCAGCGGGCCCGGCGCTGCTCGCGGTCCAGGACCAGGAAGAAGAACGCGACGACGATCCAGAACATCAGGAAGATGTCGAGCAGGGCCACCCGCGAGAGCACGAAGTGCATGCCGTCGAGCGACATCAGCAGGCCGGCCAGGCCCGCGAGGATCGTGGAGCGGAACAGCTTGTAGGCCGCGATGACGATCAGCAGGATCGAGATGGCGCCGACCGTGACGGCGGAGATGCGCCAGCCGAAGGAGTTGTACCCGAAGAGCTGCTCGCCGAGCCCGATCATCCACTTGCCCAGCGGCGGGTGGACCACGTACTGCGGTGTGTTGTCCTCGGGGTTCCACTCCACCCCGCGCTGGAGCAGGTCCTGCGCCTCGTTGGCGTAGTAGACCTCGTCGAAGATGACGTCCTTCGGATGCGCCAGGTTGACCAGGCGCAGCAGCAGCCCGATCCCCGTGATCAGGGCCGCGACGAGCCAGAAGCTGAGGCCGCCCTTCGGCGCCGGGGCCAGGCGGCGGCGGACGATGTCGGCCACCGCGCGCACCGGCTGGACCGGGGCGGGGGCGGGGGTCTCCGGCTCGCTTGCTTGGGTCAGCACACCCGAGGTCATTGGGCGATCGTAGGGGTCGGGGTGCCACCATCGCACATGTGCCATTGATTCTGCTCGGGGCTTTCCCGGGAAATCCCGGGGACGCGTCCCCCCGCCTGCGTGAAACACTCGCGGCCGCCGAGGTCGTGGCGCCCGCCGACCTGGCCGGCCGGCTGGCCGCGGGGGACACGGTGGCAATGTGGACCGCCGGCGTTCCCGATCCGGTGCGCATCGCCGTCGATCTCGGGGCGGCGGTGACGGCCGTGCCCGGCCCGAGTGCCGCGATCACCGCCCTGGCGCTGTCGGGGCTGCCGAGCGACCGCTTCTGCGTGGAGTCCGGGGCCGCGGACCTCGGGCGGCTGGCCGCCGAGCCCCGCACGCTGATCTTCACCGAGGTGCTGGACCTGCCGGCGCTCGCTCAGGCCTTCGGCGCGGACCGGCCCGCGGCCCTGGTGGCGGCCGACCGGACCGCCCAGCGGGGGACCCTCGGCGCGCTCATCGCGCCTGTCGCGTCCGGCGGGGCCGTGCTCGTCGTCGGTGGCGCACCGCCGGTGAGCGCCGGCCGGCCGGCCGACGGGGAGCTGGCGGCCGAGGTGGCCGCGCTGGTGGCCGGGGGCGCCGACCGCAAGCGGGCGACCCTGGAGGTGGCCCGGCGGCACTCGCTGGCCAAGCGCGAGGTCTACGCGGCGGTCATCGCACACAAGTAAGCCGATCCGATCAGTAGGCGGCAACCACGACCGCGGCGGCGAGGACCAGCGGGGCGGCCGCGGTCAGGGCCCAGGCGACCAGGCGGTCGCGCAGCCGGTTGAAGCGCCAGGCGCCGGTCAGCCAGGCCAGGGTGATCCCGCACAGCACGATCAGGCCGGCTCCGGCGGCCCAGCGGACCCGCAGGCCGGTCGGGTTGCCGGCGTAGGCGATCCGCCCGCCCGGCACCATCTGCGCCGCCACCGTCGTCCCCGCCGGCCCGTCGAGGCCCATCAGGCGGGTGCCGGGGACCGGCTCGTGTCCCGGGCGGGTGAACTCGGCCAGGCAGCGGCGCAGCACCCCGGAGCCGTGACACGAGGTGATCTCGGCGGTGCCCCGCACCCCGCGGCCCATGTCCAGCCAGAACGGCTCGGCGCTGGTCCACGCGAAGAACAGGGTCAGCAGCGCGACGCCCAGCATGGCGCTCAGCCCGGCGCCCGCGCTGCGGGCCGGCTTGACCCGGCGCTGCCGGCGACGCCGCTGGGGCGCGGAGCGGCGGTCGTCGCGCGGCTGGCGCATGGCCCGCATCGCCGGCGGTGGCCACTGGTCGGGCAGCCCGGCTAGGTGGTCCTCGACGGCCGTCCGCCCGGCCGCGTGGGCCGCCTCCAGCTCGCCGGCCTCCTCGGCCTGCGCGTGGGCACCCTCGGGGTGCGGCGCCTCGTGGAGCGCGAGCGTGGTCGTCGTGGCCGGCCACAGCGGAAACTCCGGGTCCGGGCCGTTCGCCGGGGGGTCGGCCCGGCGCTCCGCGGCCGCCGGGAGGGGCGGGGGCGGGGGCGGTGCCGTGGGGACGGCGGCGGACCGGGAGGCGGCGGCCGGCACCAGGACCCGCACCGGGGGAATCCCCGCGGCCTCGCCCCGCCAACCGCGCCGAATAGGCTTTACGCTCACGTTTTCCATTGGACAACGGGCGATAGCCGACGTATCGGACGTGGGGGCGCGTGTCGGCAGAATCTATCTCGTTCGCCGAACTCCCGGACGGGTCACTACGCTTGCAGGTCATGAGTCGTGTTCTCGCCGCGGTCGCCTGGCCTTATGCCAACGGACCGCGCCACATCGGTCACGTGTCCGGATTCGGGGTGCCGTCCGACGTCTTCAGCCGCTACATGCGGATGGCCGGGCACGACGTGCTGATGGTGTCGGGCACCGACGAGCACGGCACGCCCATCCAGGTCCAGGCCGACGCCGAGGGTGTGACCCCGCGGGAGCTGGTCGACCGGTACAACCGGGTGATCGTCGAGGACCTGCACGGCCTCGGGCTGTCCTACGACCTGTTCACCCGGACCACCACCGGCAACCACTACCAGGTTGTCCAGGAGCTCTTCGCCGGGCTCTACGACAACGGGTACATCATCGCCCGGACCACGCTCGGCGCGATCTCGCCGTCGACCGGGCGCACGCTGCCCGACCGGTACATCGAGGGGACCTGCCCGATCTGCGGGTACGACAGCGCCCGCGGCGACCAGTGCGACAACTGCGGCAACCAGCTCGACCCGGAGCAGCTGATCAATCCCCGCTCGAAGATCAACGGGGAGACGCCGCAGTTCGTCGAGACCGAGCACTTCTTCCTCGACCTCCCCGCGTTCGCCGACCAGCTCAACGCCTGGCTCGACACGCGCGAGGACTGGCGCCCCAACGTGCTGAAGTTCTCCCGCAACCTCATCGACGACCTCCAGCCCCGGGCGATCACCCGCGACCTGGAGTGGGGCGTGCCGATCCCGCTCGAGGCGTGGAAGGACCGCACCGACAAGCGGATCTACGTGTGGTTCGACGCGGTGATCGGCTACCTGTCGGCCTCGATCGAGTGGGCCCGGCGCACCGGCGACCCCGAGGCGTGGCGGCAGTGGTGGCAGGACCCGCAGGCCCAGGGCTACTACTTCATGGGTAAGGACAACATCGTCTTCCACTCGGTGATCTGGCCGTCGATCCTGCTGGGCTACTCCGGCCCGAAGCCGCAGGCCCTGGGCGCGCTCAACCTGCCGACCGAGGTGGTCTCCTCGGAGTACCTGACGATGGAGGGCAAGAAGTTCTCCTCCTCCCGCCGCGTGGTCATCTACGTGCGGGACTTCCTGGAGCGCTACGACGCCGACGCGCTGCGCTACTTCATCGCCGTGGCCGGCCCCGAGTCCAACGACACCGACTTCACCTGGTCGGAGTTCCGCCGCCGCAACAACGACGAGCTCGTCGCCGGCTGGGGCAACCTGGTCAACCGCTCGATCTCGATGGCGGCCAAGAACTTCGGCGAGATCCCCGCGGCCGGCGAGCTGACCGCCGAGGACACGGCGCTGCTGGCGTCGGTGCGGGCGGGCTTCGACACGGTCGGGCAGCTGATCGGCAAGCACCGGCAGAAGGCCGCGATCACCGAGGCCATGCGGATCGTCGGCGAGGTGAACAAGTACTTCTCCGATCAGGCCCCGTGGAAGCTCAAGGAGGACAAGGCCCGGATGGGCACCGTCCTGCACGTGGCGCTCCAGGCGGTGCAGGACTGCAACACGCTGCTGACGCCGTTCCTGCCGCACGCCGCCCAGCGCATCCACGAGCTGCTCGGCGGCACCGGGGTGCACGCGCCGATGCCCGAGATCCGCGAGGTCGAGGATCTGGACAACGGCACGACGTACCCGGTCCTGATGGGCGACTACACCGTCGGCACCCGGTGGGAGCACGTCGAGATCCAGGCGGGCACCGCACTGCAGGCGCCGACCCCGGTGTTCAAGAAGCTCGACGAGTCGATCGTCGAGGAGGAACTGGCCCGACTGCAGAGCTAGATGGTGTACCAGCTGTCGCTCTCGTGGGCGTCGGACACCTCGGTGGCCGGCGCCCACGCCTCGTAGAGGCCGCGCTCGACGCAGTGGGCACCGAGGCGGGCCACCTGGTCGCCGTCGGGCCGGGACAGCCGCAGCCGCAGCCAGTCGCCCTCCTGGCGGATCACCGTGCAGCGGGCCTCCCGCCAGGTCGCGCGGGGCACGCGGCGGGCCAGGGAGTCGAGGGGGTAGCGCGCCGCCCGGGTCTTCGCCGCGACGCGGAACTCGCCCGGCGGGTCGACGATCGCCTCGAACAGGTTGTCGCGGTAGGTCCCCACGTAGCGGGTCAGGCCCGGCTCGATCGGGAAGTACTCCTGGTCGGACTGGTCCGGCAGCAGGTGGCGCCACTGCGGGCCGTGCATCCGGCTCCAGGCCCGCTGCTCCGGCAGGTACGTGTAGAGCGTGACCTCGGTGCCGTCGCGGGTGTAGGCGACGAGCGAGGTGTTGGCCGGTAGCGGCAGCTCGGCCAGGTCGGCGGTGACGAACTCGGGCACGATGTGCTTGCCGCTGGGGGCGAAGCCGGTGCCGATGACCGGCGGTCCGAGGCGGTCGTGCGGCGGCATCGTGACCAGGCCGGCGTAGGCGCCGGCGAGCGGCACGTCGTAGTCGTGGGCGTCGACGGCCCGCCAGCGCACCGCGAAGACCACGTCGGCGGTGTTGTGCTCGCCGGTCAGGATGGCCAGGTCCTCGGGCGTGCGCAGGTGGGCCACGTCGAAGGCGCGGTAGCAGAAGCCGCTGATCGGCCAGCCCTTCAGGTATCCGTGCAGCTGCCGGCCGGACAGAAACTTGATCATCCGGGTCCCGCGCCGCACCACCGCGGTGCGGCGGATCGGGGCGAGCGCGCCCGCGGCGGCCGGGGTCTGGCTCAGCCGGTGGACGGTGGCCCAGTCCAGCGCCCGAGTGACCGGCATCAGCAGCGGCTCGTCCTCCAGCCCGTCAAGGGCGGAGGTGACCTCGGTGGCGTGGACGAAGCGACGGTACGGCCACTTGGCCCCCGGGCGCGGGTTGGGCAGGAAGCCCGGCGCCGGCTGGGTGGCGTACACCTCGTACGCCGCGCCCTGGGCGATCTCCTCGGCCGGGTACGCCACGCCGTCGATGGTCACGCTGTGCGTCGCGGACCCTTCCGCGTGTCCGATTACCGTCACTTTCCCGACGCTAGGGTGGCGTCATGGTGCCGAGATGAATGGAAAGTGAACGACACATCGGGCATGGCATCCTGGACCCCGATGAGTGCGAGAAAACACAGCCGCCAGGGTGCGTTCCCCCCGGCGACGGAGCCTTTGCCGGTCGCGGTGCTGGACAGCCACACCCACATCGACATCACACTTGACGGCCCCTACGAGTCGATGGGCGGCGAAGGTGGTGCCGGCCCGGCCACCGTCGAGGACGCGATCGCCCGGGCCACCGCGGCCGGCGTCGACCGGCTGGTGCAGGTCGGCGTCGACGTCGAGTCGTCCCGGTGGGGCGCGGAGGTGGCCGAGCGCCACCCGGCCGTGCTCGCCACCGTGGCCCTGCACCCCAACGACGCCCCCCGGCTGGCCGACCTCGACGGTGCGCTTCGCGAGATCGAGCGGCTGGCCGCCCACCCGCGGGTGCGGGGCATCGGCGAGACCGGGCTCGACTACTTCCGCACCGGCGACGAGGGGCGCAAGGCCCAGCACGAGAGCTTCCGGGCCCACATCGCCATCGCCAAGCGGCACGGCAAGACGCTCGTCATCCACGACCGCGACGCCCACGACGACATCCTGCGGGTGATCGACGAGGAGGGCGCGCCCGACCAGGTCGTCATGCACTGCTACTCCGGCGACGAGGAGTTCGCCCGGGAGTGCCTCGACCGCGGGTTCCTGCTGAGCTTCGCCGGCACCGTGACCTTCGGCAACGCCGGGCACCTGCGCCGGGCCGCGGCGATCACCCCGCTGGACGCGATGCTCGTCGAGACCGACGCGCCGTTCCTGACCCCGATGCCGTACCGCGGGCGCCCCAACGCCTCCTACCTGATCCCGCTGACCGTGCGGGCCCTGGCCGACGTCACCGGCCACGACCTGGCCGCGCTGTGCGCCGCGATCTCGGCCAACGGCGAACGAGCCTTCGGACCCTGGACGTGACACTCCTCGGCCCCGCCGACGTGCGGCAGCTGGCGGACCGCCTCGGCATCCGCCCCACGAAGCAGCTCGGGCAGAACTTCGTGCACGACCCCAACACCGTGCGCCGGATCGTGCGGGCCGCCGAGCTCACCCCGGACGACGTGGTGCTCGAGGTCGGGCCGGGGCTCGGCTCGCTGACCCTGGCCCTGCTGGAGCGCGAGCTGCCGGTGTGCGCGGTGGAGATCGACCCGCCGCTGGCCGCCGCCCTGCCGGAGACGGTCGCCAAGTTCGCACCGGAGCACGCGGACCGGTTGACGGTCATCACCGGGGACGCGCTGCGGGCCGACCTCGCGTCCGTGCGGCCCTCGGCCCTGGTCGCGAACCTGCCGTACAACGTCGCCGTCCCGGTTGTCCTGCACCTGCTGGCCACCGTGCCGTCGCTGCGGCACGGGCTGGTCATGGTGCAGAAGGAGGTCGCCGACCGGCTCACCGCCGGCCCGGGGTCGCGGGTCTACGGGGTGCCGAGCGTCAAGCTCGCCTGGTACGCGACCGCGCGCCAGGCCGGCAAGGTCCCGGCCGCCGTGTTCTGGCCCGTGCCCAACGTGGAGTCCGGACTGGTGAGCTTCGCCGTGCACGACGGCGTCGCGGGCGACCGGCGCGACACGTTCGCGGTCATCGACGCGGCCTTCGCCCAGCGGCGCAAGACCCTGCGGGCCGCCCTGGCCGGATGGGCCGGCAGCCCGAACGAGGCCGAGCGCATCCTGCGGGCCGCCGGTGTCGACCCCGGACTGCGGGGTGAGCAGCTCACGGTGGAGGACTTCACTCGGATCGCCGTTCAGGGCCGGCGCCGGCCGGCCGGCTCTGCGCCGACGGGGCCGGTGTCGCCTGACGACCGGGCCACCGGGGAGCCCGGGTAGGGTGCAGCAGTGACCGAGCCGCTCTTCTCCGAGGACGACGAGGAGTTCGACCGGCCGCGCCTGGCCGCGCACGGACCGGTCCGGGTCCGCGTGCCCGCGAAGATCAACCTCCACCTGCACGTGGGACCGGTCCGCCCCGACGGCTTCCACGAGCTCACCACCGTCTACCACGCGATCGGGCTCTACGACGAGCTCACCGCCCGCCGCGGCGACACGCTGACGCTGACCATGGAGGGCGAGGGCACCGGCGCGCTCTCCCTGGGCGAGGACAACCTGATCATGCGCGCGGTGCGGGCCCTGGCCGCCGAGACCGGCCACGACGCCTTCGCGCGGCTGCACCTGAAGAAGCAGATCCCGATCGCGGCCGGCCTGGCCGGTGGCAGCGCCGACGCCGCCGCCGCGCTCGTGGCCTGCGACCACCTGTGGGGCACCGGCCTCGCCCGCGACGACCTCGCCGCCATCGCCGCCACCCTGGGCTCGGACATCCCGTTCCTGGTCCTCGGCGGCACGGCGCTGGGCACCGGCCGCGGCGAGCTCGTCAGCCCCGTGCTCACCGGCGGGCACGCCTGGCACTGGGTGCTCGCAGTCGCCGACGAGGGGCTCTCCACGCCCGTGGTGTACAAGACGTTCGACGAGCTCGGCGGGGCCGGCGTGGCCGGCTCACCCGACGACCTGCTCGCCGCGCTGCGCCAGCGCGACCCCGAGGTCCTCGCCGACCGGCTCGCCAACGACCTCCAGGCCGCCGCCCTGCACCTGCGCCCCGAGCTGCGCCAGGTGCTCGACGCCGGCCTCGACGCGGGCGCCCTGGCCGGGCTGGTCTCCGGCTCCGGCCCCACCTGTGTCTTCCTGGCCGAGGACGCCCGGCACGCGGCGCTGCTCGCGGCCGAGCTCGAGGCCCGCGCATGTTGCCGGGCCGTGCGTACCGCGGCCGGACCGGTTCCCGGGGCAAGGGTGTTGTAGTGGCTTCTCGAAGGACTTTGTGATGGCCAATATCGTCAGCCTGGACAAGGTCTCCAAGACGTATCCGGCGGGGCAGATCTTCGACGAGATCTCCCTCGGCATCGACGACGGCGACCGGATCGGCATCGTCGGGCTCAACGGCGCCGGCAAGACGACACTGCTGCGGATGCTCACCAAGGCCGAGGAGCCCGACGAGGGCCGGGTCACCCACCGCCGCGACCTGCGCGTCGCCGCCCTGCCGCAGACCCTGGACCTGCCGCCCGAGGCGACGGTCCGGGCCGTGATCGTCGGCACCGCCTGGCTGCCCGCCGCGTTCGCCGCCGAGCACGAGTGGGCCGGCGACTCCGGCGTCCGCACTGTCCTCAACGGCCTCGGCATGCCCCACCTGGGCCTGGACGCCCCCGTCGGCCCGATGTCCGGCGGCGAGCGGCGCCGCGTGGCCCTGGCCGCGCTCCTGGTGCGCCCGGCCGACCTGCTCATCCTCGACGAGCCCACCAACCACCTCGACGTCGCCGGCATCGCCTGGCTGGCCCGCCACCTGCTCCAGCGCCGCGGCGCGCTCATCGTCGTCACCCACGACCGCTGGTTCCTCGACGCGGTGTGCACGAGCACGTGGGAGGTCGCCGACGCCACCGTGCGCGCCTACGAGGGCGGCTACGCGGCCTGGACCCTCGCGCGGGCCGAGCGGGTGCGGGTCGCCGCCGAGACCGAGGCCCGCCGGCAGAACCTGCTGCGCAAGGAGATCGCCTGGCTGCGCCGCGGCCCGCCGGCCCGGACGAGCAAGCCCAAGTTTCGCATCGACGCGGCCAACGCACTCATCGCCGACGTCCCGCCCGCCCGCGACAGCGTGTCGCTGCAGCGGCTGGCCGTGACCCGGCTCGGCAAGCAGGTGTACGAGCTCGAGGGCGTCTCGCTGCGGGCCGGGGACCGGACCCTGCTCGACCCGACCGACTGGCTCGTCGGTCCCGGTGACCGCATCGCCATCCTGGGTGCCAACGGCGCCGGCAAGACCACACTGCTGCGCGTCCTCGCCGGTGTCCGCGAACCGGACGGGGGCCGGCTGCTGCGGGGCAGTACCGTCAAAGCCGCCTTCCTGTCTCAGGAACTGCGCGAACTGCCGAACGACATGCGCCTGCTCGAGGCGGTCGAGGAGGTCGCCAAGCGGGTCCGGCTCGGCGACCGCGAACTGACCGCCGGGCAGCTGGCCGAGGTCTTCGGCTTCACCGGGGCCCGGGTGTGGACGCCCGTCGGCGACCTCTCCGGCGGCGAGCGGCGCCGGCTGCAGCTGCTGCGCCTGCTGGCCACCGAGCCGAACGTCCTGCTGCTCGACGAGCCGACGAACGACCTCGACATCGACACCCTCGCGGCGCTGGAGGACCTGCTCGACACCTGGCCGGGGACGCTGGTGGTGGCCAGCCACGACCGGTACCTGGTCGAGCGGGTCGCCGACACCGTCTACGGGATGCACGGCGACGGGAAGCTGCGCAACCTGCCCGGCGGCGTCGACGAGTACCTCTCGCACGTCTCCGAGTCGGCCGGGTTCGGTGCTCCCTCCGGTCCGGCCGCCGCCGTGGCGCGAACCCCTGACCTGCGGGCCTCCGAGAAGGACCAGCGGGCCGCGAAGAAGGAGCTGGCCAAGCTCGAGCGCAGCATGGACCGCCTCACGCAGAAGGAGGAGCAGCTGCACGCCAAGCTGGCCGAGCACGCCACCGACTACACGAAGATCACCGAGCTGGACGCCCAGCTGCGCGCGGTACAGCAGGAGAAAGCCGAAATCGAGGAGCAATGGCTCGCCCTGGCCGAGATCGCCGGGTGAGCTCGCTTTAGGATTGCGGTATGGCCGCTCACTTTCCTGTCAACCACCACCTGAGGCCGCTCTACCGGCTGCTGGCCGCGGTGTCGGGCCTGTACATGCTGGTTTTCGGCGTGGCCGGCTTCATCGCGACCTCCGGATCCGACTTCTTCACCCGGGACGACGCCGAGTGGGTCCTGGGCCTGCGCACCAACCCGGCGTTCTCACTGCTGTCCATCGTGGCCGGCGCGGTCGTCCTCGGCGCCAACGTCATCGGCCGCAACCTGGCCCACGCGATCAACACGCTGGCCTCCATCGTCCTGATCGTGGTCGGCATGGCCATGCTCGCCCTGATGCAGACCGAGGCGAACATCTTCGCGTTCTCCATGGTCAACGTGATCGTCACGTTCATCCTGGGCTTCGTGATCGGCACCGCCAGCCTCTACGACCGCGTAGGCCCGCGCACCGCCGCGACGGCCGAGGACACCCACCGCAACAGCCCGGCCGCCGCCCGCTCCTGAGCCGGCCCGCTCTTGAGCCGGCCCGCTTCTGATCCAGCTCACCGGCCCGGTCCTGGTCATTCCGGGATCGGGCCAGATGGCTGAGTGGACCCACTACCCTCCGCAGTGAACCTTGGAGGCGATTTGGGGGCGCTGGCTACCATGAGTTTGGGAAGACGGCGCGCGAACGGGCCGATTCGTGTGGCGTACCGGTGTTTCGTTTCCCGGAAATTCAAGACCACGACTCGCCCCGGTACCACGGCGATGATGGTCTGGGGGCATGACTGACGCGTTGCTGATCGCCGGCGGTGACGAGCCAGACACCGGCAGTGGCGTCGGCAGCGGCAGTAGCAGTGGCGTCGGAGAGCACCTGCTGCACGCGGACCTGCACAACCACACCCTCCTCTC
This sequence comes from Dactylosporangium vinaceum, assembly GCF_019904175.1. Lineage (GTDB taxonomy): Bacteria > Actinomycetota > Actinomycetes > Mycobacteriales > Micromonosporaceae > Dactylosporangium > Dactylosporangium vinaceum. The sequence continues at coordinate 985,472 of NZ_CP061913.1, forward strand.
CGACGGCGCCGGCTCCGCCGAGGACGCCTTCGCCTCGATGCGCGCCGCGGGCCTGGACGTCGCCGCGCTCACCGACCACGCGTACGGCCGTTCCGAGCCCGCGAAGACGATCGACGACGAGGGCTGGCGCCGCCTGAGCAAGCTCGCCGACGCCGCCGACGACCCCGGCGCGTTCGTGGCCATGCGCGGCTTCGAATGGTCGAGCACGTCACTCGGGCACATGAACGTCTGGGGCGGCGACCGCTGGATCGAGCCCCTGCCGCTGCGCTCCGACGGCGTACCCCCGGCCTCCGCCATCCCGGACGAGGGCCCGCCCGATGCGCCCGCCGCGATGCTGGCCTTCCACGACTGGCTGGCCGCCGGGGACGAGCTCATCAGCTTCAACCACCCGGGGCGCGAGCGGGGGCGGTTCGGGCTGTTCCGGTACGACCCGCGGCTGGCCGAGCGCCTGGTCGCGCTCGAGATGTTCAACCGGGACGAGGACTACCTGTTCGAGGGCGTCGGCCCCGATGGTGATCTCAGCGGCCCCGACGGTGAGGTTCGCGGCGGCGGGCTCCTCTCACCTGGCCGCACCCTCTCGGCCGGCTCGGCGGGCGGCGCCCCCGCGGCGGCCGGCGGCGGCGCGCGCGGCGGCGGTCGGGCGCGGTGTCGCCGCTCGTGAGCTGCCTCGACGCGGGCTGGCGGGTCGGGCTGGCCGGGGTGACCGATGAGCATCGGGAGGGGTGGGGGTTCCACGGCGGGCTCGGGCGGACCGGGCTCTGGGCGCCCAGCCGGACGCGCGCGGGGGTGCGGGCGGCGCTGCTGGGGCGGCGGATGTTCGCCACCCGTGAGCGTGGGCTGCGGGTCGACGCTCGGCTCGACGGGGTGGCCATGGGCGGGAGCTGGCGGCGAGATGCCAAAAATGTGTCAAATGCCCGGAAAGCGCAAAATGCCGGGAATGTGCGGATTGCGCTGAAGTTCGACGCGCCGGCGGAGTGGGGTGGGCAGGGGCTGCGGGTGCAGGTGCTGCAGCGGGGTGAGCCGGTGCCCGAGGTGGTTGCGGAGGTCGACTTCCGGGTGGGCGGCGGGGTGCTGCGGTTCGTGGCGCGCGTCAGCACCGAACCGGGGGACTGGGTGGTGCTGCGGATCACCGATCCGGGGCGGGAGGGCGATCCCCGGGCCGCCCGGCTGCCGGGGTTCCGGTCGGCCGGGCGGGCCGTGGCCTACCTGAGTCCGTTCTTCATTTCCCGGCCCCGGTGACGAGCGTCGGCTTGCCCTCCATGTTGGACAGGCCGTTCCACGCCAGGTTGACCAGGTGCGCGGCGACGACTTCCTTCTTCGGCTTGCGTACCTCCAGCCACCAGCGGCCGGTCAGGGCGACCATGCCGACCAGCGCCTGCGAGTAGAGCTCGGCCAGCTTCGGGTCGAAGCCGCGGCGCTTGAACTCCGCGCCGAGGATGTGCTCGGCCTGGTGGGCCACGTCGTTGAGGACGCTCATGAAGTTGCCGGTGGGGGACATGACCGGGCTCTCGCGGACCAGGACGCGGAAGCCGTCGGTCTCCGCCTCGATGTAGTCCAGGAGGGCCAGGGCGGCCTGCTCCAGCAGCTCGTGCGGGTGGCCCGCGGTCAGGGCGTTGGTGATGCGGTCGAGCAGGGAGCGGACCTCGCGGTCGACGACTACTGCGTAGAGGCCCTCCTTGCCGCCGAAGTGCTCGTAGACGACCGGCTTGGAGACCTTCGCCCGCGACGCCACCTCCTCGATGGAGGTGGCGTCGAAGCCCCGCTCGGCGAAGAGCGCGCGGCCGATCGCTATCAGCTGCTCACGGCGCTGGGCGGCGGACATCCGCACCCGTGACTTGGGTGACAGGGTCGGCGGCGGTACGGGCGGCCGCGGCTGGGCGATGTCCTCCGGGCGCTCGGTCACCCGTTCATCGTGCCAGCCGCGACGCGCTTCGCGTCCAGCCGGTCCTTCCGGGGCCACCGGACGTTCGTCGCCCAGCCGAGCTTCTCGAAGATCCAGATGAGGCGGGCGTTGATGTCGATCTGGCCCTTGTCGACGCCGTGGCGGGCGCACGTCGGGTCGGCGTGGTGCAGGTTGTGCCAGCTCTCACCGAAGGACAGGATCGCCAGCGGCCAGAAGTTGCTGGCCTTGTCGCCGTCGCGGGTCTCGAACGGGCGCTCGCCGTACACGTGGCAGATGGAGTTGATCGACCAGGTGACGTGGTGCAGCAGGCCGATGCGGATGATGCCGGCCCAGAAGAGCGCCGACAGGGCGCCCTGCCACGACCAGGTGACCAGGCCGGCGATGATCGCCGGGAGCGTCACCGAGAGGGTGACGATCAGGGGGAACGCCTTGTCGATGCGCTGGATGTCCCGGTCGGCCATCAGGTCGGGGGCGAAGCGGTCGCGGTTGGACACCTCGCGGAAGAACAGCCAGCCCACGTGGGCGTAGAACAGGCCCTTGACCAGGCCGCCGAAGCTCTCGCCGAAGCGCCACGGCGAGTGCGGGTCGCCCTCGCGGTCGGAGAACGCGTGGTGGCGGCGGTGGTCGGCGACCCACTGCGTCGGGTTGCCCTCGATAGCGGTGCTGCCGGCGATGGTCAGCGCGATGCGCAGCCCGCGGTTGGCCTTGAACGCCCCATGGGTCAGGTACCGGTGGAAGCCGGTCCCGATGCCCAGTCCCCCGATGACGTAGAAAATGGCGCCGAGGACCACGTCGAGCCAGCTCAGACCCCAGCCCCAGGCGACCGGCACGGCGGCGATCAGCGCGACGAACGGCAGGATCACGAAGAACCACAGCGCGACGACGATCGCTGTCGGCTGCTTGCCCTCGGTGAGCGGCTTCGGCCCGTTGGCGGGGCCTTCGGTGGACGTGGGGTCAAGGACCGATACGGACATGGCACCTCTCAAGGGGACTCGTCGGCAACTGGGCTACGCCTACGTCACCGTAACTTACGGAGGCGTAGGTTGGCCATATGGAGCTGGTGTCAAGGCGATTACCCGGTGTTCCATTGTGATCTTCGTCCGGCCACGAACGGCTGAACTCAACAAAAAAATCGGCGGGAACCCCTGGGGCAAAAGGGATCGACGCGCCGGTTAGGCTTCGCTGAGCGTGGTTGATGGGGTGTGGGGTAACGGCAGCCCGCAGGCCTTTGGAGCCTTGCAGTCCTGGTTCGAATCCAGGCACCCCAGCCACCTGACTACGATGAGGCGCACCGACACCGTCGAGGAGCGCTCCGTGAGAAACGCGATCATCCTGGCCGCCGGCGAAGGCAAGCGGATGAAGTCCGCGATCCCCAAGGTCCTGCATCCCCTGCTCGGGCGCACGCTGCTCGGGCACGTGCTGGCCGCGGCGGAGCCCTTCCTGGAGCACGGGACCGTCACCGTCGTCGTCGGCCACGGCGGCGACCTGGTGCGCGAGCACCTGGCCCAGGTGGCGCCGGAGGCCCGCCCGGTCACCCAGGAGGAGCGGCGGGGCACGGGGCACGCGGTGCGCATCGCGCTCGACGCCAACCTGGAGCTCAGCGGCACGGTGGTGGTGCTCAACGGCGACATCCCGCTGCTGCGGGCCGAGACCCTCGCCGCGCTCGTGCACACCCACGAGCACACCGGGGCGTCGGCCACGGTGCTGACCGCCGAGGTGGGTGACCCCACCGGCCTCGGGCGCATCGTGCGCAACCGGGGCGGGGAGTTCTCGGCGATCGTCGAGGACCGCGACGCGACGCCGGAGCAGCGGGCCATCCGGGAGATCAACTCTGGGGCGTACGTGTTCGAGGCGGCCGCGCTGCGCGAGATGCTCGGCAAGCTCTCCTCGGACAACGACCAGGGGGAGGAGTACCTCACCGACGTCATCGGCATGCTGGCCGCGGCCGGCGCCCCGATCGTCGCCCACCGCGCCCCCGACGCCACCGAGACCCTCGGCGCCAACGACCGGGCCGAGCTGGCGGGCCTGCGGGCGCTGATGCGCGACCGGATCAACGGCGACTGGATGCGGGCCGGGGTGGCGATCGTCGACCCGGCGACCACCTGGATCGACGTGACAGTGACGCTGGAGCGCGACGCGGTGATCGAGCCCAACACCCACCTGCGCGGCGCGACGAGCGTCGGCGAGGGTGCCGTGGTCGGCCCCGACACCTCGCTCATCGACGTGGTCGTCGGCCCGGGCGCGGCGGTCGTGCGCACCCACGCGGTGTCGTCGCAGATCGGGCCCCAGGCGTCGGTCGGGCCGTTCGCCTACCTGCGCCCCGGCTCGCAGCTCGGGCGCAAGGCGAAGATCGGCACGTTCGTCGAGACGAAGGCGGCGACGCTCGGCGAGGGCGCGAAAGTTCCACACCTGTCCTACGTCGGCGACGCCACCATCGGCGAGCACACCAACATCGGCGCGGCCTCGGTGTTCGTCAACTACGACGGCGTGCGCAAGCAGCGCTCCGTGATCGGCGCACACGCCCGGACCGGCGCCGACAACATGTTCGTCGCGCCGGTGACGGTCGGTGACGGCGCCTACACGGCCGCGGGCAGCGTCATCATCAAGGACGTCCCGCCCGGCGCGCTGGGTGTTTCCCGAGCTCAGCAGCGCAACATCGAGGGCTGGGTGCAGCGCAAACGGGCGGGAACCGCCGCTGCCGAGGCGGCCGAAGCGGCCCTGGCACGTGAACAAAGCCACGCCGGGGCTGGTGAGGTGGCTGAAACGGGTCCAGCCGACGAACAATGAGCGCAACCACGAGATGATCGGGAGCGGGCGGACCCAATGGCCAGCATCAGTTCGGAGAACCGCAAGAACCTCATGCTCTTCTCCGGCCGGGGATTCCCCGCGCTGGCCGAGGAGATCGGCGCGGTGCTCGGGGTCGACCCGACTCCGATGGACGCCTACGACTTCGCCAGCGGCGAGATCTTCATCCGGTACCGCGAATCGGTCCGTGGCTCCGACGCGTTCGTCGTGCAGTCGATGGTCTCGCCGATCAACGACTGGCTGATGGAGACGCTGATCATGGTCGACGCCCTCAAGCGGGGCTCGGCCAAGCGCACCACCGTGGTGCTGCCGTTCTACCCGTATGCCCGGCAGGACAAGAAGCACCGCGGCCGCGAGCCGATCTCGGCCCGGCTCATCGCCGACCTGCTCAAGACCGCTGGGGCCAACCGCATCCTCACCGTCGACCTGCACACCGCGCAGATCCAGGGCTTCTTCGACGGCCCCGTCGACCACCTGTTCGCGATGGCCACGCTGGCCGACCACATCGAGGCCAAGTACGCCGGCCGCCCGATGACCGTCGTCGCCCCCGACTCCGGCCGGGTGCGGGTGGCCGAGCGGTGGACCGACCGGCTCGGCGGCTGCCCCCTCGCGTTCATCCACAAGACCCGCGACCCCACCAAGCCCAACCAGGTCGTGGCCAACCGCGTGGTCGGCGAGGTCGAGGGCCGGGTCTGCCTGATCGTCGACGACATGATCGACACCGGCGGCACGATCGTCAGCGCGGCCGACATCCTGTTCAACGAGGGCGCGGCCGAGGTCGTGGTCGCGGCCACCCACCCGGTCCTGTCCGACCCGGCCTGCTCCCGCCTGGACGCCAGCCGGATCAGTGAGGTCGTGGTCACGAACACGCTGCCCCTGCCGCCGGACCGCAAGGTGGAGAAGATCACGCAGCTGTCCATCGCCCCGCTGCTGGCCCGCGCGATCCGCGAGGTCTTCGACGACGGCTCGGTCACCACGCTCTTCGGCGGGCTTTCATAACGCCCCGGGGAGGGATCGGGGAGTTTACTGGGCACTGGTAGGCTAGTGCGGTTGCCACGGCGAGGGTGCTGCTAATAGGCGGCTCCGTGATCGACGCGGTGCTCCGGGCCTGTGCCCCGTGCGCCCCCTCGCCCGAGCACCGCACCACAGACAACTTTTACCGGTCGCGCCGGCCGGTGCCCGCCGCACAACCGCATCAGGAGTTTTGTCGTGTCCGAGGTAAAGATCAGCGCCGAGCCCCGCACGGAGTTCGGCAAGGGTGGTGCCCGCCGCACGCGCCGGGCCGGCAAGGTGCCAGCCGTGCTGTACGGCCACGGCGAGAAGCCCCGCCACATCGCCCTCCCCGCCCGTGAGTTCGCCGCGGCGATCCGCCACGGCGGCAACAACCAGATCTTCAACATCGAGATCTCCGACGGCAGCGCCGCCCTGGCACTGCCCAAGGCCATCCAGAAGGACCCGATCAAGGACACCTACGAGCACGTGGACCTGCTCGTGGTCCGCCGTGGCGAGAAGGTCACCGTCGAGGTCCCCGTCCGGCTCACCGGCGAGGCGGCTCGCGACACCATGGTCATGACCGAGAGCAACACGCTCTCCATCCTGGCCGACGCGACGAAGCTGCCCGAGCACCTGGAGGCCTCGCTCGACGGCCTCGAGGCCGGCAGCCAGATCAAGGCGTCCGACGTCACGCTCCCCGAAGGCACCGAGCTGGCGGCCGACCCCGACTTCGTCATCGCGATCGTCCAGGCCAACCAGGACCAGTCGATCGAGTCGGACAGCACCGAGGAAGCCCCGGCCGAGACGCCGGAGCCCGCGGCTGCCGAGGCCTGATCCAGCCCGACCCCCGGGAACGCCGAGCACGAAGGTCGCGACCGCCATCATCGGCGGCCGCGGCCTTTCCCTATGAGGAGGCACGACGGTGACCGACGCCGCACCCTGGCTGGTCGTCGGACTGGGCAACCCCGGCCCCGAACATGCCCGGCACCGCCACAACGTCGGGTTCATGGTCGCCGACCTGCTGGCCGGGCGGGCCGGGCTGCGCTTCGGCAAGCACCGCCGGGTCGTCGCCGACGTCGCCGAGGGCCGCCTGCGCGTCGGCGGCCCGCGCCTGGTGCTGGTGAAGCCGCTGACCTACATGAACCTCGCGGGCGGCCCGGTGGCCGGCCTGGCCCAGTTCTACAAGGTCCCGCGGGAGCAGGTCATCGCCGTCCACGACGAGCTCGACATCCCCTGGACCCAGCTGCGGCTCAAGCAGGGCGGCGGCGAGGGCGGCCACAACGGCCTGCGCTCGATGTCGAGCTCGCTGGGTGGCAAGGACTACCTGCGGGTGCGCTTCGGCATCGGCCGCCCACCCGGCCGCCAGCAGCCGGCCGACTTCGTGCTGTCCGACTTCTCGGCCGTCGAGCGCAAGGAGCTTGACTTCTTCGTCGACCGGGCCGCGGACGCGGTCGAGATGATAATCGACCAGGGCCTCGAGGCGGCCCAGAACCGCTATCACGCGGACTAAACGACACGATCGTCTACCCATTGCCGGTCGTCCCGATTACCCGTCGGCGTGACGAATGTCCGAGTTGCACGTTGTACCCGAGGTTGCACCGTTTGATGGAAACGGTCCTTCTAAGGAGGCGACGTGGCGATCGACAGCGGACACACCCGGGGCGGCCTGCGCCGTCCGGACCGCCGTCCGAGCCCCGTGCGCCGCAACGTCCAGCGCGCCCCCGTCTCACCCGCCCCGGCCCCGGGCGCCGTGCGCACCCAGCCGGTGGTCGACCCGGCCCTCGCGGCCCAGGTCGAGGACGCCGTCCGCGGCAGCACGCCGTTCACCCGCGCACCGGTCCGCATCGCCGCGCCGGACATGCGGTCGGGAGCCGGGCGCACGTCGCGGCACCGGGCCCGGTGGGCGTGGGAGGGGCGCTACCTGCGCACCCTCTTCGCCGTCGACTTCGTCATCGGCCTGCTGGCCGGTCTGGTGGCGTTCGAGGCGCGGTTCTCCAACGACCTCACCCGGTACACCAGCCGCTATGTGCTGCTGTCGATCCTGCTGCCGGTGGCGTTCACGGCCAGCCTGGCGGCCAACCGGGCCTACGAGAAGCGCCATCTGTTCGTCGGCACCGACGAATACCAGCGGGTGCTCCGGGCCGGGCTGGCGCTCACGGCGGCCACCGTCTTCATCGCCTACGCCTCCGAGATCCGCATCGCGCGCGTCTGGTTCTTCGTGGCGCTGCCCCTCGTCACGTTCGGCTGCCTGCTCGCCCGGTTCCTGCTGCGCAAGCTGCTGCACCGGGCCCGCAAGCTGCGCGGCGCGTGCATGCGCCGGGTCGTTGTCGTCGGGCACGAGCTGGCCGTCGAGGCCATGGCCCGGCAGCTGCGGCGCGAGCGGTACCACGGCCTGAAGGTGGTGGGGGCCTGCCTGCCGGCTCCCGGCACGGTCGCCGACGTGCCGGTGCTCGGTGCGTTCGACGAGATCGCGGCGGCGGTGCGCAAGGCCCGGGCCGACACCGTGCTCGTGCTGTCGTGCCCGGAGCTCGACGGCCACGCGCTGCGCCGGCTGGCCTGGCACCTGGAGCGCGACGACATCGACCTCATTGTGGCCAGCACCCTGATCGACGTCGCCGGCAGCCGCACGACCATCCGGCCGGTCGACGGCCTGCCGATGCTGCACGTCGAGCACCCGACCCTGACCGGGGCCCGCCGGCTCGTCAAGGCGCTTGTCGACCGGGCCGGCGCGGTACTGCTCCTGATGCTCTTCAGCCCACTTTTGGCGCTTCTTGCGCTGGCGGTTCGCGCGGACTCGGCAGGGCCGGTACTGTTCCGACAGGTACGAGTGGGTAAAGACGGCCACGAGTTCGTGATCTACAAGTTCCGCACCATGCACATCGATGCCGAGGCCCGCCTGGCGGAGCTGCGGCACCTCAACGAAGTCGACGGCGCGCTGTTCAAACTGCGCAACGACCCGCGGGTGACCCGCGTCGGGCGGCTTCTGCGCAAGTTTTCGCTCGACGAGCTGCCGCAGCTGCTCAATGTGATCGGCGGCAGCATGTCGCTGGTCGGGCCGCGCCCGCCGCTGCCGGAGGAGGTCGCCGTGTATCCGGACGACGCCCGGCGCCGGCTGGCCGTGCGGCCCGGGATGACCGGCTTGTGGCAGGTGTCCGGCCGGTCGGACCTGTCGTGGGACGAAGCGGTCCGCCTCGACCTGCAGTACGTGGAAAACTGGTCGCTCTCCCTCGACCTGGTCATCCTGCTGCGGACGTTGAGCGCCGTGACTCGAGGGGCTGGAGCGTACTGACAATGACCGACCTACCACCCGCCACCGACGGCGGCTTCGCCCGCTGGCTGGCCCAGCGCGCCGGTGACATGCTGCTGAAGCTGCGCGAGGAGATGGGCTACGCCGACCCGGACAAGCTGCGCAAGGCCGGCGACCGGCTGTCGCACGAGCTGCTCGTGGAGCAGCTGGAGCGCTGGCGCCCGGCCGACGCGATCCTGTCCGAGGAGGGCGCCGACAGCGCGGCCCGGCTCTCGGCCGAGCGCGTCTGGATCGTCGACCCGCTCGACGGCACCCGCGAGTTCGGCGAGGAGGGGCGGGCCGACTGGGCCGTCCACGTCGCGCTCTATGCCGGCCGGCTGACCGCCGGCGCCGTGGCCCTGCCCGCCCAGCACTGCGTGCTCGGCACCGACGCGCCGCCGCCGTTCCCGCCGATGCCCGGTGTGCAGGGCGAGCCGATCCGGATGGCGGCCAGCCGCACCCGGCCGCCGGCGCTGCTCAGCGCGCTCGCCGAGAAACTTCCAATCGAGCTGGTGCCCATGGGGTCGGCGGGGGCGAAGATCGCTGCGGTGATCGACGGGGCCGTCGACGCCTACGTGCACGCGGGCGGCCAGTACGAGTGGGACTCGGCCGCGCCGGTCGCTGTGGCTCTCGCCACGGGTTTGCACGCTTCCCGTATCGACGGGACTACGTTGGAATACAACCAGCCCGACCCTCGCCTGCCTGACCTGGTGGTGTGTCGGAAGGCACTGGCGCCGTCACTGCTGGCCGCCATCAACAGCTGAAAGGTTCAGTGCGTTCATGAGCGGTACGAAGCGGAGCGGAGTGGCCGCTCATCAGTCAGCGCAGGTTTGGCTCAGGCCGGCGCCGGAGCTTGCGGAGGTGTCGGCATGAGCCGGCCGCCCTACCGGGTCTCTCATCTGGATGCTCTCGAGGCCGAGAGTCTGTTCATCATGCGCGAGGTGGTCGCCGAGTTCGAGCGGCCGGTGCTGCTCTTCTCGGGCGGCAAGGACTCGATCGTGATGCTCCGGCTGGCCGAGAAGGCGTTCGCGCCCGCCCGCATCCCGTTCCCCGTGATGCACGTGGACACGGGGCACAACTTCCCCGAGGTGCTGCAGTACCGGGACCGGCGGGTGGCCGAGCTCAACGTGCAGCTGATCGTGGCCTCGGTGCAGGAGGCGATCGACGCGGGCTCGGTGCGCGAGGCGGCCGACGGGACGCGCAACCGGATCCAGACACCGGTGCTGCTCGATGCGGTGGAGAAGTACCGCTTCGACTCGCTCTTCGGCGGTGCGCGCCGCGACGAGGAGAAGGCCCGGGCCAAGGAGCGGGTGTTCTCGTTCCGCGACGACTTCGGCCAGTGGGACCCGCGCAACCAGCGCCCGGAGCTGTGGGCGCTGTACAACGCCCGGATCGCGCCGGGTGAGTCGATCCGGGTGTTCCCGCTGTCCAACTGGACCGAACTGGACGTCTGGCACTACATCGCCCGCGAGGGCATCGACCTGCCGGGCATCTACTACGCGCACGACCGCGAGGTCGTCGACCGCAACGGGATGCTCTACGCGATCAACGAGTTCCTGCCGCTGCGCGCGGGGGAGACGCCGTTCGTCGAGCGGGTCCGCTACCGCACGGTCGGTGACGCGTCCTGCACGGCCGCGGTCCGCAGCGACGCGGACACGATCGAGAAGGTCATCGACGAGGTCGCCGCGACCCGGATCACCGAGCGCGGCGCGACCCGCGGCGACGACCGGGTGAGCGAGGCGGCGATGGAAGACCGCAAGCGTGAGGGGTACTTCTAACCATGACCTCGGTTCTGGAGACGCCGCAGCAGCGGCAGATGGACCTCCTGCGCTTCGCCACCGCCGGCTCGGTCGACGACGGCAAGTCGACCCTGATCGGGCGGCTGCTGTACGACTCGAAGGCGATCTTCGAGGACCAGCTGGAGGCGGTCGAGGCGACCTCGCGCTCCCGCGGTGACGAGTACACCAACCTGGCGCTGCTCACCGACGGCCTGCGGGCCGAGCGGGAGCAGGGCATCACGATCGACGTGGCCTACCGGTACTTCGCGACGCCGCGGCGCAAGTTCATCATCGCGGACACGCCCGGGCACATCCAGTACACCCGCAACATGGTCACCGGCGCCTCCACCGCCGACCTGGCGCTGATCCTGGTCGACGCGCGCAAGGGCCTGGTCGAGCAGTCGCGCCGGCACGCGTTCCTGTGCTCGCTGCTGCGGGTGCCGCACCTCGTGCTGTGCGTGAACAAGATGGACCTGGTCGACTACTCCCAGGAGGTCTTCGACCGCATCGCCGACGAGTTCACCTCGTTCGCGGCGAAGCTCGAGGCCCCCGACCTGACGGTCATCCCGATCTCGGCCCTGCACGGCGACAACCTCGTGTCGCGCAGCGAGCACATGCCCTGGTACGAGGGGCCCTCCCTGCTGCACCACCTGGAGCACGTGCACATCGCCTCCGACCGCAACCTCGTCGACGTGCGGTTCCCGGTGCAGTACGTGATCCGGCCGCAGTCCACGACGGTGTCGGACTACCGCGGGTACGCGGGCCAGGTCGCCTCCGGGGTCATGAAGCCCGGCGACGAGGTCATGGTGCTGCCCTCCGGGTTCACCACGCGCATCACGCACATCGAGACGGCCGACGGCGAGCTCGCCGAGGCGTACCCGCCCATGTCCGTCACGATCCGGCTGGCCGACGAGATCGACATCGCCCGCGGCGACCTGATCTGCCGGCCGAACAACGCCCCGGCCGTGGCCCAGGACATCGAGGCGATGGTCTGCTGGATGGACGAGACCCGACCGCTGACGGTCGGCGCGAAGTACGCCATCAAGCACACGACCCGGGCCGCGCGGGCCGTCGTGCGGGGGCTGCAGTATCGCCTGGACGTCAACACGCTCCACCGCGACGAGGCCGCCACCCAGCTCGGGCTGAACGAGATCGGGCGGGTGAAGCTGCGCACCACGGTGCCGCTGCTGGCCGACGAGTACCGCCGCAACCGCACCACCGGCGGCTTCATCATCATCGACGAGCAGACCAACCGCACGGTCGGCGCCGGCATGATCATCGAGGCCGGCTGACGGTGATCAGGGCCACGCGGCGGCCCTCCACGGTGTTGACCTGGAGGCGCCAGCCGTCGTGGCGGACGTGGTCGCCGACGGCCGGTACCTTGCCCAGCCGGGCCATGACGAAGCCGGCCACGGTCTCGTAAGGCCCGGCGGGCAGCGTCAACCCGGTCCGCTCGGCGAGGTCGGCCAGGTTGAGCCGCCCGTCGACCTCGTCCACCCGGGACGGGGACGGCGGCGCGTCGTACTCGTCGTGGATCTCCCCGACCAGCTCCTCGATCAGGTCCTCGAGGGTGACGATCCCGGCCGTCCCGCCGTACTCGTCCACGACCACCGCCAGGTGCCGGCCCTCCCGCCGCATCTCCGACAGCGCCGCGAGCACCCGCTTGCTGGCCGGCAGCCGCTTCACCTCCCGGGTCAGGCCGCGCAGCGGGGCCTGCGGGTCGTCGGCGGTGAGCGTCAGGTCGCGCAGGTGCACGAAGCCGAGCACATCGTCCGGGTCGCCGTCGATCACCGGGTAGCGGGAGTGCCGGGCCCCGCGCACCGCCCGGATCGCGTCGTGCACCGTGAGCGCGGCGTCGAGGAACACCACGTCGGTGCGCGGCACCATGACCTCACGCACGTGCCCCGTGCCCGAATTCACCGTAATGAGGGTCCGCAGCTCGGCCTCGGATATCAGGGCTGAGTGCGGGGTAGCGTGCAGGCGCTGGGCCCAGCGGATCAGCAGGGCGGCCGCGGCCTGCCGCAGGGTTCCGGGGCCGGGCTCCGGCATGGGGCAAGTGTATTCTCCCGCGCCAACGTGTATTTTTGTTGGAACGCGTCGACTTTTGGGAGGTTTCTCGTGAAGCTGCTCGTCACCGGGGGTGCCGGGTACATCGGCAGCTGCGTCACCGCGCTGCTGCTCGACGCCGGGCACGAGGTGGTGGTGCTCGACGACCTCTCGACCGGACATGCCGAGGCGGTGCCGGCCGGGGCCACCTTCGTGCCCGGCCGGGTCCACGACGCGATAGGTGACGTGCTCGACCCTTCCTTCGAGGGGGTACTGCACTTCGCCGCCTTCATCGCCGCTGGTGAATCGGTGCAGAAGCCGGAGAAGTACTGGCACAACAACGCCGTCGGCACCCTGCACCTGCTCGACGCCATGCGCGCGGCGGGCGTGAAGCGCCTGGTGTTCTCCTCCACGGCCAACGTCTACGGCGACCCCGACTCGGTCCCGATCCCGGAGACGGCCGCCGTGCGCCCCCCGAACCCGTACGCGACCTCGAAGCTCGCCGCCGACCACGCCCTCACCGGCTTCGCCGTGGCCCACGGCCTGTCCGCGGTCAGCCTGCGCTACTTCAACGTCGCCGGTGCTCTCCACCGCCCCGACGGCACCATGATCGGCGAGCGGCACGACCCGGAGACCCACCTGATCCCGATCGCGCTGCAGGTCGCGGCGGGCAAGCGGGAGAAGCTGCAGATCTTCGGCGACGACTACGACACGTTCGACGGCACCAACATCCGCGACTACATCCACGTCGCCGACCTGGGCGCCGCCCACCTCCTCGCCCTCGGCACCATGGACGGTGCGGGCCACCGCATCTACAACCTCGGCAACGGGACAGGCTTCTCCAACCGCCAGGTCGTCGAGGTCGTCCGCTCGGTCACCGGCCACCCGGTCCCGCTCGAGATGGCCCCCCGCCGCCCCGGTGACCCGGCGCAGCTGGTCGCGTCGTCGGACAAGGCGAAGCGGGAACTGGCCTGGACGCCGCAGTACGCCGACCTCGCCGTGATGGTCGGCGACGCCTGGGCCTTCATGAACCGCTGACGCGCGTCACTGGGCGTCGAGCTTCTGCCAGGTCGATCCGTCGGCCGAGAAGCCCGTGTAGATCGTCGACATCTTGTACGCCACGTAGCCGGCCTGCGTCCGAGCCAGGCGCATCGTCGGGTGCAGGCCCTCCAGCCGGACCCACGAGACGCCCTCGTCCTCGGAGACCAGCCAGTGGCCGTAGCCGTCGACCATCAGCAGCCGGCCGTCGAGCAGCGGGACCAGGTCGCCGCCGATGGTGGCCTGGCCGGCGGTCGGGTGCGGCGGGGTGAAGCTCAGGCCGCCGTCGGTCGAGGTGGCCACGGCCAGCAGGCGCTCCGGCGTGGTGGTGGCCTCGTTCGGCCCGACGATCGAGATGAAGACCTGGCGGCCCAGCATGGCGGCGCGGGCCGTGGCGGTCGGGGCGTAGCCCGGGAACTCGGTGACGGTCCAGGTCGCGCCGCCGTCGCGGGTCACGGCCACCGCCGGGCCCGCCGGGGTCCTGCCGCCGACCCAGAAGGAGCCGTCGCCCGCGCGGACGGAGGAGCGCCAGCAGACGGTCAAGGGCGGCTGCTGCGGTACCGGAGCCAGGACCCCGGCGGCCACGGCGGCCGTCTCGGCGCCGCAGTCGGCGTCGGAGAGGGAGACCAGGCGGGCGTTGCCGGTCAGCGGGGCGGCGGGGGCCAGGGCGGTGCCGCCGGACGCCCAGATCCGGCCGTCGGCGCTGAAGGCGCGGGTGTGGTGGTCGGCGCTGACGACCGTCACGCCGTCGGCGGCGACGAGCATGGTGGGCGGGGTCTTGTCCTTGGGCGCGACCGGCGACTCGACGGTGTGCCACGTGCGGCCGCCGTCGTCGGTGGTACTGATCCAGGCCCGGCAGCACTCGGTGGTGAGCAGGTAGCCGTGCTCGGCGTCCACGAACTCGGCGTCGCGGACCGTGCCCGGCAGGTCGGTCGGCAGGTGCGGGAGGCCGTTGATCGTGATGCCGCCGGCGCTCCAGGTCGCGGCCGGGTCGGAGGCGGCCACGGCCGGCGGCGGACGGTCGGCCGGCCCGACGAGGCGCAGCGCCACGCCCGCCGTGGCCAGGACGGCAAGCGTGGCGACCCCGGCCTGCGCGATGAGCCGGCGGCGGCGCAGCGTGGCGGCCCGGGCGGCGATGACCTCCAGCGGCGGCTGCTCGATCTCGAGTCCGCGGCCCTCCGAGCGCAGCCGCGACTCCAGCTGGTCAGGCACGGGCCACCTCGTATCCGCGCAGGCGGGCGGCCAGGGCGGTGCGGCCCCGGGACAGCCGCGACTTCACGGTGCCGCTGGGGACGTTCAGCGCGACGGCGATCTCGTCCACGCTGAGGTCGGCGTAGTAGTGCAGCACGATGACCTCCCGATAGCTGCGTGGGATGGCGTCGAGCGCCTCGGTCAGGTCGGTCCGGGTGTCCAGGTCGGGGGTGTCGCAGTGCTCCTGCAGCGGGCGTTCCCGCAGCAGGAGCCGGTCGAGGACCCGGCGGCGGCGCCAGCGGCGGCGCACGACGTTGAGCGCCACCGTGCGCAGCCAGGCCTCGGGGTTGTCGATGCCGGTGAAGCCGCGCGGGCGGGCGACGGCCCGCGCGAACGCCTCCTGCACCGCGTCGTGCGCCTCGTTCAGGTCCGTGGTGAACGCGTAGAGCTGCACCACCAGCCTGCGATAACAGGCGTGGTACACCTCGCCGACGTCGCCCACGCACACAACGATCCCCCGGGAGCCCGCCCGGTTCCCAGCAATTCAGTTGGGTAGGACGGTGGCCGAGACGGCCGCCTCCTGCCACGTCTTGGCGTCCTTGGAGATCCGGGCCGGGTCGCCCAGGGCCGCGTAGCCGCCGTCGACAGGCGCGATCATGCCGCCCGGGCCCGGTACCACCGCGAAATGTTCTCCGTCATTGCTCTCGAAGAACGTCGTCGTGTTGTCGGAGTGCACCCACATGAGCACCGAGCGGTCGGCCCGCACCAGGGCGCCCAGCTGGCGGTTGTCGAGCGTCTTGAGCTCGGGTGGCAGCGTGACGGCGCCGCCGACCTCGCGCCAGTCGAGCCCGCCGTCGCTCGTGCGGAAGAGCCGGATCGCGCTCTTGTACGGCACGAACGCCCACGCGTCCTTGCCGTTCGCTGTCGCGATCGTGGGGACGTCGTTGCCCGCCGGAGCGTTGAGGGTCTGCGCGGCCCAGTGCCCGCCCTGGTCGGTGGAGACGCTTACCGCCGGCGCCCCGGTGTGCAGGTCACGGCCGGCCACCCACCAGCCGGCGGCGGCCGGGATCGCGGTGGCGACCGTCCGCTGGGCCATCGGCGGCTGGCCGACGACGCTCAGCGAGCCGTCGGCCTCGCGGACGCCGAACAGGTCGCCGTACTGCACCAGCTGCACCGCCCGGTCGCCCGCCCCGAGGGCCAGGCGGTCGCTCGGGCCCATGACCGGCGTGCTCTCCTGCGGGTTGAGCTGGGTCTGGGTGTCCGGGGTGAGCTGGAAGCGCACGCTCGAGCGCGAGCCGCCGCCGACCTCGGCGCTGAGCATGAACACGCTCGGCGCGATCCGCATCAGCTGGACGCTGCCGATCTTGTCCAGCGGGCTGGTGCGCAGCGCGTCGACGACGTACGGGGTGCGCCGCTGGGTCTTGCCGCCGAGCGTGGTGACCTGCAGGCTGCAGCGGCGGGCCTGCGGGATCTCCACGCAGACGTCGACCGCGGCCACCAGGTCGTCGAGGCCCCCGGCCGCGGCCAGCACGCTGACCGTGGACTGGTAGCGGCCGGTCGGCGTGGCCGAGGGCGTCACCCACGCCTCGCCGATGTCCGGGTTGGGGCCGAGCACGGCCGGGCCGGGGCGGCCGAAGATCCCGGCCAGCGCGACCGGGGCGAGCACGCCGAGGGTGCCGACGAGCGCGCCTACCACTGCCATCCGGTCGCGCATCTTGACCCGGCCGGCCCGGCGGTAGAGCGAGGCGAAGTCCGGCACCCAGGTGGCCGCCTCGATCTGCTGGCGGAGGGTGCGGAAGTCGAGGTCAGGGCGCATCCCGCACCTCCTGCGACGGTACCGGCGCAGACACGGTGGGGGGCGCGGTGCGGCGGCGGGCGGACTCCGCCTCGCCGGCCTCGCCGTCGGTGAGTAGGGCGGCGAGCATGGCGCGGCCGCGGGACAGGCGCGCCTTGACCGTGCCCACGGGCACGCCGAGGGACTCGGCGACCTCGTGGACCGACATGTCGGCCAGGTGGTGCAGCACGATCGTCTCCCGCGTGGCCTGCGACAGCTGTTGCAGGGCAGCGACCAGGGCAACCCGGTTCGGGTCGACGCCCGGCACACTCTCCACCGGCCGGGCGACCCGGCCGCTGCGCACCAGTGTGTCGAACAGGCGCCGCCGCCGCCAGCGCGTGCGGGCCAGGTTCATCGCGACGGTGCGCAGCCACGCCTCCGGGTCGGCGACGTCGAGGAACTGCCGGGGCCGGGCCAGGGCGCGCGCGTACGCCTCCTGGACGAGGTCCTGCGCCTCGGCGTGGTCGCCGGTCAGCGCATACAGGGCGGCCACCAGGCGGCGGTAGTGCGCCTGGTACGCGTCGCGGACCGCCTCCCGGGCCTCCAGTTCGTCGCCCACCGCCCCACCTCCCTCGCCGTCACGCTATCCAGACAGACTCCTCCGCGGCCCCTCCGGTTGCCGCCCACCGGGCAGATAACCAAACGGTGAAGGCGCCTGTCAGAATGACGGTCATGTCGTCTCCCGCCCGGCCGCGGGTCCTCTCCGGGATCCAGCCCACCGCCGACTCGTTCCACCTGGGCAACTACCTCGGGGCGCTGCGCAACTGGGTGCCGATGCAGGAGACGCACGACACCTTCTACTGCGTGGTCGACCTGCACGCGATCACGATGGGGCACGACCCGGCGCTGCTGCGCAAGCGCACCCGGATCAGCGCCGCCCAGATGCTGGCCGTCGGCCTCGACCCCGAGCGCTGCACGCTGTTCGTGCAGAGCCACGTGCCCGAGCACGCCCAGCTCGCCTGGGTGATGAACTGCCTCACCGGCATGGGCGAGGCCGGCCGGATGGTCCAGTTCAAGGACAAGTCGGCCAAGCAGGGCGCGGACCGCACCACCGTCGGGCTGTTCACCTACCCGATCCTCCAGGCGGCCGACATCCTGCTCTACCATGCCGACGCCGTGCCGGTCGGCGAGGACCAGCGCCAGCACCTGGAGCTGACGCGGGACCTGGCCCAGCGGTTCAACACGACGTTCGGCCGGACGTTCACCGTCCCGCAGCCGTTCATCGTCAAGGACACCGCCAAGATCACGGATCTGCAGGACCCGACGGCGAAGATGTCCAAGTCGTCATCGACGCCCAACGGCCTGATCGAGCTGCTCGAGGACCCGGCCCGGGCGGCCAAGAAGATCCGCTCGGCGGTCACCGACACCGGCCGCGAGATCATCTTCGACCCGGAGCACAAGCCGGGCGTGTCAAACCTGCTCACCATCTACTCGGCACTGTCCGGCCGGACGATCGAGGAGCTGGTGGCGGCGTACGACGGCAAGGGCTACGGCGACCTGAAGAAGGACCTCGCCGAGGTGGTGGCCGAGTTCGTCAAGCCGATCCAGCAGCGCACGAACGCGTACCTCGACGACCCGGGCCAGCTGGACAAGATGCTCGCGATCGGCGCGGAGAAGGCGCGCGCGGTGGCCGTCCCGACCCTCAGGTCGGTGTACGACCGCATCGGCTTCCTGGCTCCCGGCGCGGCCGCCAACTGAGGTGGGCCGGACCACCATCGGCGTCGCGATCGACATCCCGCAGCCGTGGGGCGGCGAGCTCACCGCCGCCCGCCTGGCCGCCGGGGACCCGGTCGCGCAGCACGTGCCCGCCCACGTCACCCTGCTCGGCCCGACCGAGGTCGACGCCGCGGTGCTGCCCGCGATCGACAGCCACCTGGCCGCCGTCGCCCGGGCGCACCGGCCCTTCACCGTGCGGCTGCGCGGCACCGGGACGTTCCGGCCGATCACCCAGGTGGTGTTCGTGGCGGTCGCGGCCGGGATCGGCGAGTGCGAGCAGCTGCACACCGCGGTCCTGGCCTGCGCGGCGATCGTCCCGGCCGCGAAGTTTCCCTACCACCCGCACGTGACGATCGCCCAGAACGTCGACCCGGCGCGGCTCGACGCCGCGTTCGCCGATCTGGCCGGCTACGAGGCCGCGTTCGCCGTGGACGGGTTCACGCTGTTCGAGCACGACGACGGCGGCCGGTGGCGTCCCCATGCGGAGTACCGCCTGACGGCGGAGCATTAGGAACGTGAACGCCCTGGACCGGCTGGAGGCCGGGTTCGACCGGAGGATCGAGGCGGCGCGCCGTCGATCTCGGGTGTTCGACCACGTCTGGCGGGCCCAGCAGCGCTACTTCGACGTGGACGCGGTCCGGCTGGCCGCCGCGACCGCCTACTACGGCTTCTTCGCCGTCTTCGCGATGGTCGTGGTGCTGTTCTTCATCCTCGGCCGGGTGCTCGGCGGCAACAAGCTGGTCGTCGAGCGGATCCAGGTCTACCTGCAGGCGAACCTGCCGCAGTTGCAGAGCGACCAGATCTTCGCGGGCAGCCAGCAGATCGGCATCCTCGCCATGGCCGGCCTGATCATCGCCGGCGTCGGCTGGGTGGAGAACCTGCGCTCGTCGCAGCGGGCGCTGTGGCAGCTCCAGGAGCACCCCGGCAATGCGGTCGTGCGCTGGCTGCTCGACCTGGCCGTCCTCGTCGGCCTCGGGCTGCTGCTGCTCGTCTCGATAGGCATCTTCGCCGGGGTCCAGGAGCTGATCTACTGGCTGGCCGGGGACGTGGACCAGGACCCGGTGCGGGTGGCCCTGCGCGGCTTCTCCACCCTGCTCTCGGGCGTGGTCGACGTCTTTCTCGGTGCGGCGCTGCTTGTGGGGGTACCGAGGCTGCGTATGTCGCTTCGGCGGCTGTGGCCGTCGGCAATCCTGTTCGCCGTCGGGCTGGGGCTGCTCAAGACCCTCGGGAAGTGGTACATCACCCGCACCGAGCACAACCCGGCCTACCAGCTGGTCGCGGGCACGATCGGCCTGCTGCTGTACATGTACCTGCTGCACCAGCTGCTGCTGTTCGCCGCCGCGCTGTCCGCCACCAGCCCGCACGGCCGGGTCGTCGACCTGGCCGGGGGTGAGCCGCGGGCTGACGTGATGGCCGCCCGGCGGGCCGCGGAGCTGGTCGAGAAGGCGGCCGCGGAGGTCGACCACGCGGCCGAGGTCGCGGCCGACGTCGTCCCACCCGTTGTATCGTCCGGCGGTTCGCCGGGTGCCGAGCGCCCGAACCAGTCATGATGGGCGCCGTGGGTGCACTCGTGACTTTGGACCTGCCGGCCGACGCGCCGGCGCTGACCCTGCCGTGGATCATCACCTTCGGCCCGATGAACGACGAAGAGGAGTGGGAGCCGGTCGTCTGCGGCCCCTACGAGCGCGCGCATGCGCTGGCCCTGGCCGAGGCGGTGGTGGCCGACGAGGACCTGATGGCGGTCGTCGAGCCGCTCCAGCCGCACGTGACAGTCGCCCAGATCCAGGGTGACATCGCCGCGTCCCGGCTGGCCGCCGAGAACGAGGACGTGGAGACGGCGGCGCTCGACGCCGAGCTCGCCGGGTACGACGACCACGATCACGACCATGACCACGATCACGGCGACCACGCGCACGAGCCGCCGTCGGTCGACGAGATCCGGGCCGGCTTCGGCCGGATCGCCGCCAAGCTCAGCAACTAACCGCGCTCCATCCAGACCGTCGTGTCGGGCGGCAGTGTGCCGCCCACCGGCGAGCTGGCCAGCACCGGCTCCCTCGGCAGGGTGAACGCCGAGTCGCCGAGGTTGGCCGCGACAAGCAACCGCTCGGTTTCGAAGCACAGCACGCCGTCCGGGGCCGGGCGCCAGGTGAGGGTCGCGGCCGGGCGGCGCAGGCGCAGCGCGCTGCGGTAGAGGTTCAGCGTCGAGTCGGGGTCGGCCCGCTGGGCCGCGACCGTGAACGCCGCCCAGTCCGCCGGCTGTGGCAGCCAGGACCGCGCGCCGAAGCCGAACGGCGGCGCGTCGCCCGCCCACGGCAGCGGCACCCGGCAGCCGTCGCGGCCGAGTTCGGCGCCCCCGGAGCGGATGAACTGGGGGTCGGTGCGCACGTCGTCGGGCAGATCGAGGACCTCCGGCAGGCCCAGCTCCTCGCCCTGGTAGATGTAGGCCGAGCCGGGCAGCCCGAGCATGAGCAGGGCCGCGGCCCGGGCCCGGCGCCGGCCGGGGACGCCGTCGCCGAACCGGGTGACCGGGCGGCGGCGGTCGTGGTTGGAGATGACCCAGGTGGGCGGGGCGCCGACGGCGGCCGCGGCGGCGAGGGAGGCGTCGATGATCCGGCGCAGCTCGCCGGGGTCCCACGGGGCCTCGAGGAAGTCGAAGTTGAACGCCTGGTGGAGCTCGTCCGCGGCGACGTAGCGCGCGACCCGGTCCGGGGTGGTGTCGAAGACCTCGGCGACGGCCATGCGCTCGCCGGGGTACGAGTCGAGGATCTTGCGCCAGTCGCGGTAGATCTCGTGCACACCCTCCTGGTCGAACACCGAGGCCTCGGCGACGTCCGGCTTGACCAGGCCGTGGGCCACGTCGACCCGGAAGCCGTCGACGCCCCGGCGCAGCCAGAAGTGCAGGATCTCGCGAAACTCGTCGCGGACGTCCTGGTTGTCCCAGTTGAGGTCCGGCTGCGCGGGGTCGAACAGGTGCAGGTACCAGGACCCGTCGGGTAGCTGCGTCCAGGCCGGCCCGCCGAACAGCGACTGCCACCCGTTGGGCCGGTCGGCGCGGACGTACCTGTCGAAAAGCCCGTTCACGAACCAGGGGTGGGCCGAGGAGGTGTGGTTCGGCACGATGTCGACGATCACCCGCAGGCCCAGCGCGTGCGCCCGCTCCAGCAGCGCGTCGAAGTCGGCGAGCGTGCCGAACACGGGGTCGACGTCGCAGTAGTCGGCGACGTCGTAGCCGCCGTCGACCATGGGGGAGCGGTAGAACGGCGACAGCCACAGGGCGTCGACCCCGAGGTCGGCGAGGTGCTCGAGCCGGGCCGTGATCCCGGGCAGGTCGCCGATGCCGTCGCCGTTCGCGTCGGCGAAGCTGCGCGGGTAGACCTGATAGATGACCGCTGTCCGCCACCACTCCACGTGACAGACGCTACCCATCCAGGGTCGCCTTCAGGGCCGAAAGAAACCAGCTCCACCGGTGCATCGTGGACGGGATCGGGGGCCAGCCGTTGATGATCGCCATCAGCTGCCAGTAGCGCTCGGCCCGGGGCTCGTTGGCCAGCTCGAGCGCGTCGACGACCTCCCGGCGCAGCTGCGGGCCGTCCGGGCGCCCGGCGCCCTCCGCCCAGCGGGCCATGACCTCGTCGACCACCTCGCCCGGCGCGCGCCGGCCGCCGTCCTGCGCCTCGGCGATGACGTCGACGAACCATTTGATGTCCGACATGTCGGTCGGGATGATCCGCTCGGCGTCCGGGGCGAAGCTGCGCCGGCCCATTTCCCGCAGCCGCGCCCGGAAGTCCTCCGCGCGGAGCATCTCGGCCAGCTCGATCCACGCGTCCACCTGCGCGTCGGTGGGCTCGTCGGGCAGGTCGGCGGAGACGCTGCGCATGCGTGCGGTGAAGCTGCGCGCGTCCGGGGAGTCGGCGATGCCCAGGAAAATGCTCTCGAAGAACTCGTCGACGATCCGTTGCCGCTCGTCGGTGCTCGCCTGCGCGATCCGGGCCAGCCGCTCCAGGTCGCCCGGCGAGGTGTCCCGGCCCGCGGCGGCCCGCAGCGCGGCCCGGCGCAGCTTCAGCACCCGGATCTGCGTCCCCAGCGCGGCGGCGTGCGCGGCCGCCACCTCGCGCAGCGACGCCCCGCGGTCCAGGACCTGGCGGATGGTGGCCAGGTCGAGACCGAGCTCGCGCAGGGTCCGGACGAACTCCAGGCGCACCAGGGCGCCGTGGTCGTAGCGGCGGTACCCCGCTGCCGTGCGCGAGGACTCCGGAACGAGCCCGACGTCGGAGTAGTACCGGATGGTCTTGACCGGCAGTCCGGTGAGGCGGGACAGCTCGCCGATGTTCATGCCTGCATCGTCGACCCTCCAGCTGCGGGAGAGTCAAGGGGCCGCTACCTTGCGCGAGTGGAACCTTTGCGGCTCATTCTCCTGTTCCTGCACCTGATCGGCTTCGCGCTGCTGCTCGGAGGGTCGATCGCGCAGTACCTCACCGGGAAGCTGCGCATCAGCCCGGCCATGCTCTGGGGCGCCGTCATCCAGGTGGTGACCGGCCTCGGGCTCGCCGCTCCGCTGCGGGGCGGCGGCGACCACGAGCCGCCCACGGCGAAGCTCGCGGTGAAGCTCGTCATCGGCCTGATGATCCTCGCGATGACCTTCTTCTCGCGCAAGCGCGACGAGGTCAACCGGGGTCATTTCCTCGCTTTGGTCGGGTTAACGATCGTTAACGCCGCCGTTGCCGTGTTTTGGCGGTAACTATGGTGTTACAAGATCCATCCTTCGGGGCGGAGGGCGCCCGTCCCACGTCACGGGCCTATAACGCACTCCTCCCAACCCGGCTGCAAAGGCCGGAACGGCACCGTCGAGGGCGTACGCTCCCGCCGTTGGGTTCACCGCGTTCGGGCGGTGCTTTGGGAAGGGAGATCGTCTTGCGCCGAGTGCGTGGGATGAAGGTTCTCGCGACCGCCGCGGTGGCGTTTGTCGCGTTGGGCAGCATGACCGCTTGCGGTGATGATTCGAAGAGCGGTACGAGCGACAACGGCAGCGCGCCCGCCGGCAAGAAGAACGTCCGGGTCGGCCTCGCCTTCGACATCGGCGGCCGGGGCGACAAGTCGTTCAACGACTCCGCCGCCGCGGGCCTCGACAAGGTCAAGAGCGACCTCAACATCGAGGTCAAGGACCTGGCCGCGGTCGCCGGCGAGAGCGAGAACGACAAGTACTCGCGGCTGAAGCTGCTGTGCGACAGCGGATACAACCCGGTCATCGCGGTCGGCTTCGTCTACGACGGCGCGGACGCGGCGAACGGCCCGCTGGCCAAGGCGGCCAAGGACTGCCCGAACACGAAGTTCGCGATCGTGGACGGCGCGACGAAGGCGGACAACGTCGCCGACCTGACGTTCGCCGAGGAGCAGGGCTCCTACCTCGTCGGTGTCGCCGCCGCCCTCAAGTCCACCAAGGGCACCGTCGGCTTCATCGGCGGCTGCCAGGTCGACCTGATCAAGAAGTTCGAGGCGGGCTTCACGGCCGGTGCCAAGTCGGTCAAGGCCGACATCAAGGTGCTGTCCAACTACCTGTCGACCCCGGCCGAGGCATGCAAGGGCTTCAACGACCCGGCCGGCGGCAAGACGGCCGCGAGCGGCATGTACGACCAGGGCGCGGACATCGTCTACGCGGCGGCGGGCGGCTCGGGCACCGGCGTCTTCGAGGCGGCCAAGGCCAAGAACGCCCTCGCGATCGGCGTCGACTCGGACCAGTACAACACCGTCACCGACGCGTCGCTGAAGCCGGTCATCATGACCTCCATGCTCAAGCGGGTCGACAACGCGGTGTTCAACTTCGTCAAGGACTACGCGGCCGGCAACTTCAAGGGCGGCGCGACGGTCTTCGACCTCAAGGCCGACGGCGTGGGCTACGCGACCTCCGGCGGCAAGGTCGACGACATCAAGGACAAGCTGGACGCGGCCAAGGCCGACATCGTGTCGGGTAAGGTCACCGTCCCCACCAAGTAAGATCACGCTCAACCGGAACCACAATCGTTGTAGACATCGGGTGCTCGGCGGGGGACTGTGATCCAGTCCCCCGCCACATCTGTTAGGAGCCTGGATGACCGCGGATCCACCCGCCGTCGAGCTGAAGGGGATCACGAAGCGGTTCCCCGGCGTTGTGGCCAACTCCGACGTCAATCTCACCGTGCGCAAGGGCACGATCCACGCGATCGTCGGTGAGAACGGGGCCGGCAAGTCGACCCTGATGAAGATCCTCTACGGCATGCAGCCGCCCGACGAAGGCGAGATCATCGTCGACGGCAAGCCGGTGCGGTTCTCGTCGCCCCAGGGCGCGATCGAGGTCGGCATCGGCATGGTGCACCAGCACTTCATGCTGGCCGACAACTTCACGGTGACCGAGAACGTCGTGCTCGGCGCCGAGCGGCTGCACGGCATCGGGGGACGGGCCAAAGCCAAGATCCAAGAGATTTCGCAGCGGTACGGCTTGGGCGTGCGCCCGGATGAGCTGGTGGAGAACCTCGGGGTCGGCGACCGGCAGCGCGTGGAGATCCTGAAGGTCCTCTACCGCGGCGCCCGCATCCTGATCCTCGACGAGCCGACAGCGGTGCTTGTCCCGCAGGAGGTCGACGAGCTCTTCGGCAACCTCCGCGAGCTCATCCGCGAGGGCCTCACCGTGCTGTTCATCTCACACAAGCTCGACGAGGTGCGGGCGGTGGCCGACGACATCACCGTCATCCGCCGCGGCACCACTGTCGCCTCGGTCAAGCCGGCCGAGGTCACCGCCCGCCAGCTGGCCACCCTGATGGTCGGCAGCGAGCTACCCAGCCCGGAGGCCCGCGAGTCGACGGTCACCGACGAGCCGGCCCTGATCGTCGAGGGGCTCACGGTCGGCGGCGCGTCCGGCAGCCGCCCGCTCGTCGACAACGCGACGTTCACGATCCACCGGGGCGAGGTCCTCGGCATCGCCGGCGTCGAGGGCAACGGCCAGGCCGAGCTGGCCGAGGCCATCCTCGGCATGCGGGCCGCGACCGGCACCGTCCGGCTCGGCGCCGACGACGTGTCGGGCTGGAGCACCCGGCGCCGCCGCGAGGCCGGCATCGGCTACATCCCCGAGGACCGGCACCGCCAGGGCCTGCTCCTGGACGCCTCGCTGTGGGAGAACCGCATCCTCGGCCACCAGACCGAGCGGCCCAACGCCCGCGGCTTCCTCATCGACGTCGGCGGCGCCCGGCGCGACACCCAGCGCATCGTCGAGCAGTACGACGTGCGCACCCCCAGCATCGACGTGGCCGCCGTGGCCCTGTCCGGCGGCAACCAGCAGAAGCTCATCGTCGGCCGGGAGATGAGCCACGAGCCGAAGATCCTCATCGCCGCCCACCCGACCCGCGGGGTCGACGTCGGTGCCCAGGCCGCGATCTGGGACCACATCCGCAACGCGCGCATCGCCGGCATGGGCGTGCTGCTGATCTCGGCCGACCTCGACGAGCTCATCGGCCTGTCGGACTCGCTCAAGGTCATCTACGGTGGACGGCTGGTGGCCGACGCCGACCCGGCGACCGTCACCCCCGAGCAGCTGGGCGTCGCCATGACCGGCGCGGCGAGCGATGACGAGACCGAGGAGACCCCCGAGTGAGCGCGGCCACGACATCCGTCGCCTCCCCGCCGCCGTTCTGGCGGCGCATCGACCCGGCCAAGCTGCTGCCGCAGATCCTCGCTCCGGTGGCGGCGCTGCTGCTGGCCGCGGCCATCTCCTGGATCGTGCTGGAGCTGACCGACAAGGACGCGCTGCAGGCGTTCAACGACATGTGGGAGTTCGGGCAGAAGCCGGACTCGATCGTGGAGATCCTGAACAAGGCGAGCGAGTACTACATCGCCGCCATCGCGGTCGCCATCGGCTTCAAGATGGGCCTGTTCAACATCGGCGTCGAGGGCCAGTCGAAGATCGGCGCGTTCATGGCCGGCGCGCTGGCCAGCGCCTCCTTCATGAGCTGGGTGCCCGGCCCGGTGCGGATCGCGATGATCATCGTCGTGGCCGCGCTCGTCGGCGCGGCCTGGGCCTCGATCGCCGCGCTGCTGAAGACCCAGCGCGGGGTCAGCGAGGTCATCTCCACGCTGATGCTCAACGCGATCGGCGCCCAGGTGGTGACCTGGCTGCTCAACGACCACTGGGGCGTGCAGCAGCCGGGCGCGCAGATCAAGACCACCGGCGTGCTGCCCAAGGACTCCTGGATGCCCGGCCTGCCGATCGTCAACGGCACCGAGCAGAAGGTGCTGGGCTTCCTGGTCATCGCCGTGGTCCTCGGCATCGCCTACTGGTTCACCATCAACCGCACCCGCTTCGGCTTCGACCTGCGGGCCACCGGCTGGAACCCGTTCGCGGCCACCGCCAGCGGCGTGAGCGCCAAGAAGATGGTCATCACCGCGATGGTCGTCTCGGGAGCGGTCGGCGGCCTGGTCAACCTGCCCCGCATGCTCGGCGAGACCCACACCTACACCGAGGGCTTCGGCGGCATCGGCTTCACCGGCATCGCGGTCGCGCTGCTGGGCCGCAACCACCCCGTCGGCATGGCCCTGGGCGCGATCCTGTGGGGCTTCCTGGCCCGGTCGCAGCTCATCCTCGACCTCGACGGCATCCCGAAAGAGATCGTGGTGATCATGCAGGGCGTCGCTGTCCTGTCCGTGGTCGTCGCCTACGAGCTGGCCAACCGCATCGGCCGCCGGGCACAGCAGCAGCGGGTCGGGGCCGCCACGGCGGCGCCGGTCGGCTCGGCCCCGCTGGCCGCGAGCGCGGAGGAGTCGAAGTGAGCACCGACGCCATCCTCTCCGAGGTCACGGCCGGCCCGGCCGCGCCCCGCAAGCGCCGTCTGAGCACTGCCCGCATCCTGCTCATCGTCGCGGGCGTGCTGATCGGCCTGTCCCTGGTGCACCTGCTGACCGGGGCCGACGACGTCACCTCGCAGGGCGCCATCCAGGCCGCGCTGCAGGCGGCCGTTCCGATCGGCCTGGCCGGGCTCGGCGGCCTCTGGGCCGAGCGGGCCGGCGTGGTCAACATCGGCCTCGAGGGCCAGATGATCCTCGGCACCTGGTTCGGCGCCTGGGGAAGCCTCCAGTTCGGACCCTGGATCGGCCTGCTCGTCGGCATCGCCGGCGGCGCGATCGGCGGCCTCCTGCACGCGCTGGCCACCGTCACGTTCGGCGTCGACCACATCATCTCCGGTGTGGCCATCACGCTGCTGGCGCCGGGCGTGACCCGCTACCTGTCCTTCATCACCTGGGGCAGCGCCGGCGCGACCCAGTCGCCCGCGCTCCAGCCGGACCAGACGATCCCCCGGGTGTCGGTGCCGGGCGTCGACCACCTGGCCGGGCTCGAGAAGCACCACTGGTTCCTGATCAGCGACCTGGCCGGCGTCCTGCGCGGCCTACTCGTGGACGTGTCGCTGGTGACGGTGCTCGCCGTGCTGCTGATCATCGGAACCTGGCTGGTGCTGTGGCGCACCGGGTTCGGCCTGCGCGTGCGCAGCGTCGGCGAGGACCCGCAGGCGGCCGAGAGCCTCGGGATCAACGTGTACAAGTACAAGTACTACGGCGTCGTCATCTCGGGCGCGATGGCCGGTCTGGGCGGCGTCTACCTGGCCACGGTCAGCTCCGTGATCTTCCGCGAGGGCCAGACCGGCGGGCGCGGATACATCGGCCTGGCCGCGATGATCTTCGGTAACTGGCGGCCCGGTGGCCTGGCGCTCGGCGCCTCGCTGTTCGGATACACCGACGCGCTGCAGCTGCGGCGCGGGTCGGAGTCCCTGCACGCCCTGCTGATCCTGGTCGGGCTGCTGCTGCTGGCCCTGGCCGCGTGGGAGATCCTGCGCCGGCGCAACTACATCGTCGGCGGGGCCGCCGGGGTCCTCGGCATCGGCGCCTACGTGCTGTTCTTCACGGTCGACACGATCCCGACGGCGCTGGTGCAGGCCGCGCCGTACATCACCGTGCTCGTCGTGCTCGCCCTGGCGGCCCAGCGGCTGCGGATGCCCGCGGCCGACGGCAAGCCCTACCGCCGCGGTGGATGACGCGGGGCCGACACGCTCCGGCCCCGGGCCGGTTTTGATTGTTGTTGCGAAGCCCAGAGCGAAACCGGGCTGGGTGGAAGATGGTGTGGTGAACCCTTCATCGGTTGATTGGGCCGCGCTGCGCAGCGCGGCGGTCGCGGCCATGGAGCGGGCGTATGCGCCCTACTCCAAGTTTCCGGTCGGTGCCGCCGCGCTCGTCGACGACGGCCGGGTCGTGGTCGGCTGCAACGTCGAGAACGCCTCCTACGGCCTCGGCCTGTGCGCCGAGTGCGGCCTGGTGTCCAGCCTGCAGGTCACCGGTGGCGGCCGGCTCGTCGCGCTGGCCTGCGTGGACGCCGACGGCGCGCCGCTCATGCCGTGCGGGCGCTGCCGGCAGCTGCTCTGGGAGCACGGCGGGGCATCGCTGCTGATCGACCACGCCCGGGGACCGCAGCCGATGTCGGCGCTGCTGCCCTACGCGTTCGACGACGCCGACCTGGCCCGCGTCAACGATCGGGAGCTCGACCTCGGCCCGACCGTCCCGGCCGCGCTGGCCCTGAAGGTCGGCAGCGGCACCGTCTTCGTGCACCCGGACGTCGCCGAGGGCCGCCAGGTCTGGACGTCGTACTGGGAACGCTCGTCCGGCACCGGTGAGGACGAGCCGGCGGGCATCCTGGAGGAGGGCCCGATCTTCGCCACCGCCGGCGAGGCCGTCGACTGGGGCCGCATCCGCACCCCGCGGGTCGTGGTCGTCGACGCGCAGGGCACCGCCAGCTGGGCCGGCGACACCCCGCGCCCGGCCGGCATCGAACAGGACTGGAGCAGTCGATCATGAGCGGTACGGAGCGCAGCGGAGTGGCCGCTCATCAGCAGTGCGGGGCGGGGCTCAGGGCGGCGCCGGAGCTTGCGGAGGTGCTGGCATGAGCTTCGCGGCCGTGGACATCATCCGTACCAAGCGCGACAAGGGCGTACTGAGCGACGCCCAGATCGACTGGGTGGTCGCCGCCTACACCCGCGGCGAGGTGGCCGACGAGCAGATGAGCGCCCTGGCCATGGCCATCCTGCTCAACGGCATGACGCCCGGCGAGATCGCCCGCTGGACCGCGGCGATGATCGCCTCGGGGGAGCGGCTCGACCTGTCCAAGGTCGGCCGGCCGACCGTCGACAAGCACTCCACCGGCGGGGTCGGCGACAAGATCACGCTGCCCCTCACGCCGCTCGTGGCCGCCTGCGGCGCGGCCGTGCCGCAGCTGTCCGGGCGCGGTCTCGGCCACACCGGCGGCACCCTTGACAAGCTGGAAGCCATCCCCGGATTCGGGACCCGCCTGTCGAACGACGAGTTCGCGGAGCAGCTGCGCACCGTTGGCGCGGCCATCTGCGCGGCCGGCGACGGGCTCGCCCCGGCCGACCGCAAGCTCTACGCGCTACGGGACGTCACCGGCACGGTCGAGGCGATCCCGCTCATCGCCAGCTCGATCATGAGCAAGAAGATCGCCGAGGGCACGTCCGCGCTCGTCCTCGACGTGAAGTTCGGCGCGGGCGCGTTCATGCGCGAGGTCGCCGACGCCCGCGAGCTGGCCCGCACCATGGTCGAGCTGGGCAAGGCCCACGGCGTCACCACCGTCGCGCTGCTCACCGACATGGAGTGGCCGCTCGGGCGCGCGGTCGGGCACTCCGTCGAGGTCGAGGAGTCGCTCGAGGTGCTGGCCGGGGGCGGGCCGCCGGACGTGGTCGCGCTGACCCTGGCCCTGGCCCGGGAGATGCTCGACGCGGTGGGTCTCGGCGACGCCGACCCGCAGGAGGCGATCGCGAGCGGGCGGGCCATGGACTCGTGGCGGGCCCTGGTGCGCGCGCAGGGCGGCGATCCGGACGCGCCGCTGCCGGTCGCCAACGAGGTGGAGACCATCACCGCGAGCGCCGACGGGTTCGTGTCGGGGCTCGACGCATACGCGATCGGGGTGGCCGCCTGGCGCCTGGGAGCCGGCCGGGCCCGTAAGGAGGACCCGGTGAGCGCCTCGGCCGGGATCATCCTGCACCGCCGGCCCGGAGACCCGGTGCACGCCGGTGACGTGCTCATGGAGCTGCGGGCCGAGGACGCCGCGAAGCTTCCGGCCGCGCTGGAGGTGGCTCGCGGTGCTGTCGGCTTGGCTGAGGTACCCCCGGCTAAAAGGCCCTTGATTCTCGACCGGATCTCCTGATGCGCACCCCGTCCGAACGTACGGTTATTGTGCCCCGGTGATCACCACGGCGCCGGATCCGCAGCGCGTGCGGGAGGCCAGCCTCGAGGAGCTGCACCGCCTGCGGCTCCCACTGCCCCCACCCGACTTTCCGCTGGTCTGGGAGCCGGGAGACCAGCTCCGGCTGCGCCCCGGGCCGGAGATCGAGGCGCGGGCGGCGATCCTCAACGTGGTGCTGGCCCGGGCCTACGGCCTGCCGCCCGAGCTCGGCGTGCAGTGGCTGAGCGAGGCCCGCCTGGTCAGCCGGCTGACCCCGCCGGAGTGGCAGTTCGTCGCCGAGTCGACCGGGGACCAGCACGCGTTCGCCCGGCACGTGGAGGCGCTGTTCGCACTGTCGTGGCTGCTCGGCATCGCGATGGACCTCGACCCCTTGCGCCCGGCGGACGCGGAGGGGCTCAGCGAGCGCCTGCCCGACCTGCGGCAGGGGGAGAGCTTCGAGGCCTGGCGCCGGCGCACGCTCGTCGCCCTGCGCTCGGCGTCGGCCGCGGCCCAGCAGCTCGACCTCTACTACTGCCTCGGCTGGTCGCTGGGGGAGTGCGAGCGCCGGCAGCTGCCCCCGCCGGTCGAGGCGAACGTGGCCGTGCAGCGGCGGTGGGCTCTGGAGTGGGCAGTCGTCTTCGCCGGGCCCTACCACGGCGCGGCCCCCGGCTGGGAACAGGTCGACCTCTCTACATAAGTGATCTATATATAAGGCCGCCAGACCGTGAGGTCGACGTCGAGCGTGGCGGTGATGGGCCCGCGCCATCCGTCGAGCGCTGTGGCGATCGCGTCCCGGTCGGTGTGCCACGCGCTCGGCCCCATCCCGACAAGCGCCTCGGCGTCGGCCCGGGTGAGGCGCAGCGTGTCGTGGATCCGGCGCCGGTGCGTGCGCACGAACCACCGGTCCAGGCTCTTGTGCAGGCGCTCGTCCTTGGCCGGGTCGACGGAGATCAGGCCCAGGGCGGCGACCAGCTCGGCCAGGTGGTCGGCGGCCGGCGTGGCCACGACCAGGGCGCCCCCGGGGGCGAGGACGCGGGCGAACTCGGCCCCCGAGCGGGGTGCGAAGACGTCCAGGACGACCGCGGCAGTGTGATCGGCGAGGGGGAGGCCCTGCCAGATGTCGGCGCGGACGCCCCCGATGCGCTCGTGGGCCCGGGCCGCGCGCTTGAGGGCGGCCTTGGAGGTGTCCACGGCCAGGCCGTCCTGGCCGTCTCCGAGCGCCGCGGCCAGGTAGTGGGCGGTGCCGGCACCCACCTCGAGCACCAGGCCCGGCTGCTCGGCCGCGACCACCTCGGCCACGGCCGTGCTCAGCGCGGCGAAGTGGCCGGCCGTCAGCAGGGCCTCGCGGGCCGCGACCATCTCCGCCGTGTCGCCGGTGTGGACGGGGCGGCCGGCGGTCAGGTCGGCGTAGCCCTGCCGGGCGATGTCGAACGAGTGACCTCGCGCGCACTGCAGCGCGCGGTCGGCCTGGACGAACGGCTCGCGGCACACGGGACACCGCAGATGTGTGATGACGGCGGTTAGCACACCACTAGTGTCAGGGCATGGTTGCTCCGAGTTTCGACGAGATCCGTCGTGCGCCCAAGGCTCTGCTCCACGACCACCTGGACGGCGGGCTGCGGCCGGCCACGATCCTGGACCTCGCGGCCGAGATCGGCCACGAGCTGCCGGCCGCCACGCCCGAGGGGCTCGGGGAGTGGTTCGTCGCCGCGGCGGACTCGGGTTCGCTGGAGCGTTACCTGGAGACGTTCGCCCACACCGTCGCGGTGATGCAGACCGCTGACGCGCTGCACCGGGTCGCCCGCGAGTGCGCGCTGGACCTGGCCGCCGACGGGGTCGTGTACGCCGAGGTCCGCTTCGCGCCCGAGCAGCACCTGGAGGCCGGGCTGACCCTGCCCCAGGTCGTCGAGGCAGTGCTCGACGGGTTCCGGGCCGGCTCGGCCGAGGCCGCCGCGCAGGGCCGCCCGATCCGGGTCGGCACCCTGCTGACCGCGATGCGCCACGCGGCCCGGTCGATGGAGATCGCCGAGCTGTCGATCCGCTACCGGGACTCCGGCGTCGTGGGCTTCGACATCGCCGGCGCCGAGGCCGGTTTTCCTCCCACCCGGCACCTGGACGCGTTCGAGTACCTCCAGCGCGAGAACTCACATTTCACCATTCACGCGGGTGAGGCTTTCGGTCTGCCGTCGATCTGGCAGGCGCTGCAGTGGTGCGGCGCGGACCGGCTCGGACACGGTGTCCGCATCGTCGACGACATCGCGGCCGATGCTGAGGGTCGCAATTCGCTCGGCCGCCTCGCCGCGTATGTGCGCGACAAGCGCATCCCGCTGGAGCTGTGCCCGTCGTCGAACGTGCAGACCGGCGCGGCCCCGTCGATCCGGGAGCACCCGATCGGACTGCTGCGTGACCTGCGCTTCCGGGTCACTGTCAACACCGACAACCGGCTGATGAGCGGCACCAGCATGTCCCGCGAGATGGCCCTGCTGGTCGAGGCGTTCGGGTATGGATGGGCGGAATTGCAGTGGTTCACGGTCAATGCGATGAAGAGTGCGTTCATTCCGTTCGATGAGCGGCTGGCCCTGATCAACGACGTGATCAAGCCTGCCTACGCAAAGCTGGCATGATGTCCGGATTTGTCAGGACTGATCATCCGGGCGTATCGGGCAAATCGCTCGGTTCACCCGGGTAAATGTGGTGTACATCCGCTAATCGGACATTTATTTCAGTCCTGTACATACGTTGCACCGACAGACCTGGGCTTTCTTCTTGGCACTGGACATGGTGGAATCTCGGAGGTCTGGCCCAGTAGGGTCGGCCGGTCGCGGGTGCCTGCTGTTTTCCAAGGCGCCGGTTCGGAGGGCGGTGAAGTGAGCAAACGGCCATCGACGCGGGAGCCAGTCTCGTCGCGTCTGCGTTTTCCGATCGGCCGGCTCCGAGACCTGCCAATTTGGTCCAAACTCGGTCTGATCATGATCGTCCCGATCATCGCGACGATCGTCGTCGGCACCAACGGTCTCGTCGGCAATATCGGCGACGCCAACGACGCGGACCGGGCTCGCACCCTCTCCGGGCTCTCCCAGCAGGCCGCCGCCCTCGTGCACGAGCTGCAGAACGAGCGGGCCAACGCGGCAATGGTCCTGGGCACGCTCAACACCGACGGCGCCGTCGAGGCCCGCAGTGTCTTCGAGCGCCAGACCCAGAAGACCGACGACGCCGGCAAGGACTACCGGCTCACCCGGTCCGGCCTGGCCGACCCGCCGGAGGACTTCCGCCAGCAGCTCGCCGCGATCGACACGCAGCTGCAGGACCTGCCGGGGATGCGCAAGCAGATCAGCGACGGCGGCAAGGACATCCTGGCCAGCACGGTCGTGGCGCGGTACCGCTCGCTCATCGACGATCTGCTCGGCATCCGCGAGAGCTCGGCGGAGCTGTCCAACAACCCGTCGCTCGGCTCGGACATGCGCGCCTCGGCCGCCATCTCGCAGATGAAGGAGCAGGTCGCCCTCGAACGGGTGGTCGGCCTCCGGGCGCTGACGACCAAGGCGTTCACGCCGCAGCTGCGCAAGGAGTTCCAGTCCGCGCTGACCGGCCAGGAGCAGGCGGAGGAGCAGTTCCGCACCAACTCCCAGCCGTGGCACCGCGACCTGTTCGACAAGAAGCGCTCCGGCTCCGACCTGCGTGAGGCCGCCACCTTCGAGGGCGTGCTCGGCCCGCTGACCACGGAGCAGCTGCCGGGCGACATCTTCACGGCCACCGCGTGGGACAACGCCATGATCAACAAGGCGAACCTGCTGCGCGGCATCGAGATCGAGTTCGACGACCACAACGTTGACAGCGCCACCGTGGCCCGCAACGACCTGCAGCGCCGGGTGCTCGTCACCGCCGGTGCGCTGCTCGGCATGCTGCTGCTGGCGATCCTCTTCGCCTGGATCGTGGCCCGGTCGATGGCCCGCTCGCTGCGCGAACTGCGCCACGGCGCGCTCACTGTCGCCCAGTTCGGCCTGCCCCAGGCGGTGCAGCGGCTGCGCGACCCGGCCCTGGCCACGCAGATGTCACCGCACCAGCTGGCCCTGCAGATCGCCGAGCCGCTGCCCATCCGCAGCCGCGACGAGTTCGGTCAGGTGGCCGAGGCGTTCAACGCCGTCCACCTCGAAGCCGTCCGCACCGCGGCCGAGCAGGCCGCCCTGCGGGCCAGCGTCGCCACCATGTTCGTCAACCTCGCCCGTCGCTCCCAGATCCTGGTCGACCGGCTCATCGGCCACCTCGACCGGCTGGAGCGCGGCGAGGAGGACCCGGACCGCCTGGCCGAGCTCTTCCAGCTCGACCACCTGGCCACCCGGATGCGCCGTAACGACGAGAACCTCCTGGTCCTCGCAGGCGCGGACTCGACGCGTATCCAGCGCGAACCGGCCCCGTTCATGGACGTGCTGCGCGCCGCCCAGTCCGAGGTCGAGCACTACACGCGCATCGAGTTCGGCATGATCGACCGGGACATCGAGATCGCGGCGCACGCGGTCAACGACATGGTCCACCTGGTCGCCGAGCTGCTCGACAACGCCACCGCGTTCTCGCCGCCCGACTCGGCCGTCATCGTCGAGGCCCGCCGCGTGGGCGACCGCGCCGCGCTGCTGGTCGAGGACCACGGCATCGGCATCTCGCCCGAGCAGCTGGCCGAGCTCAACGACCGGCTCGCCAACCCGCCGATGGTCGACGTGGCCGTCTCCCGGATGATGGGCCTCGTCGTGGTCGCCCGCCTGGCGGCGCGCCACGGCGTCAAGGTCGAGCTGCGCGCGGCCCGCGAGCGCGGGACCATCGCCGACATGACACTGCCGGCCGGCGTGCTCGTGCCGCGGGCGTTGTCCGGGCGGTCCGCCGCCGGGATGCCGACCGCCGGCATGCCCGCCGTCGGCCCCGACGACGTGGTGCACGCCCGCCCGATCCCGTCGACCCCGGCTCCCCGCTCCCCGCTCGCCTCGCCGCTGGCCCTGGAAGGCCCGCCGACCGGCGGCTTCGCGGGCGCCGGCGCCGGTGGCTTCGGCGGCCCGGGCGGCGGCTTCGGCGGCCCCGGCAACGGCGGCCCCGGCTCGGGCGGCCCCCGCTTCGGCACCCTGACCAGCAGCGGCCTCTTCAGCGGCGACCGCGAGCGGCCGGGTCCGGGCGGTCCCGGTCTGGGCGGTCACGGTCCAGGCCTCGGCGGCAACGCCAACACCGGTGAGCGCCCCACCGTCAACGGCTTCGCCAACGGCGCCCCGCCGCGGCCGGCCCCGCCCGCGCCCCCGTCCCGCCCGACCCTCCCGCCCGCGGGTGGCGGCGGCTGGGACCAGGACAGCGGCGGCTTCCGGCGCGGTGACACCGGCGGCTTCCGGCGCGACCCGGCCCGGGACACCGGCGGGTTCGGCCCGGGCAGCGGCCGGGACCCCGAGCGCGACACCGGCGGCTTCAGCCGCAACGGCTTCGGCAATGACCGCGCTCCCGAGCGCAACGGTGGCCGCAGCCTCCCGGCCTGGTCCGACCTCACCGGCGCCGGCGACCTCGGCGGCGACGACAACGCGTCGCGCGGCCGCGGCGGCGAGCCGGGCGGGCTCAACCCGCTGCCCCAGCGCCGCGCCAACGAGGCGTGGCCGGCCGAGGACGGCACCGGCGGGCCCGAGGCCGACGAGGCGAGCGGCCAGATTCCGCGGCAGCGCCCCTTCGGCGGTGCCTACGACGAGGCCGCACCGTCCGCCGCCGGCCCCAACGCCCTGGCCAACCCGCCCGGCGGGCCGGCTCCGGCCCAGTGGCCCCCGGTCGAGTCCGCGCCCACCCAGCGGCCCGCGGCGCAGCCGGAGCCCTACGCGCCCGCCGACATGACGGCGGAGATCCCGCGGGTCCGTCTCGACTGGGACCCGGCACCGAGCGAGAGCGACGCCCCCGAGACCCGGCAGCGCTTCGTCGACGAGACGATGGAGCTGCCGATCTTCCGGGAGCTGGAGTCCGCCTGGTTCACCACCAAGCGCCAGCCCCTGGAAGACCTCACGCCCCCGGCACCTGCGGCGGCCGCTCCCACGGCGGCTCCCACCCAGGCGCCGGCGTCCGGCCAGCGGCCGGTCGAGGTGACCTACAGTGAGGCGCCGTCCCCATACGTCCCGCCGCAGCGATTTGAAACCCGCACTCCGGGTGAACCTTCGCGAGGTTCGGGGGACCGGGCGTCGAGCGGTTCGGCAGTAAACTGGCGAACTGCGGCAGACGAAGGATGGCAAGCGGCAGCGGCAATCGCCGAGGTGCAGGAATTTGCGACGACCGACATAGGTTTGCCAAAGCGCGTGCCGCAGGCGCAGCTGGTTCCAGGCGGGGTTGAGCCTAACCCGGCCGCTGCACACAAGCGGACGCCGGAGTCCGTGCGCGGCCTGTTGTCGGCGTACCACCGAGGCGTTCAGCGCGGCCGCACCCGGTCCGACGACTCGAAAACCCCGGAGCCGACTTCGGCCGGGCCTCAAAACTCGCAGGCTGGCAAGGAGCAAGAGGCATGACATCTACGCAGGATCTCGGTTGGCTGCTTGCCAACTTCGCGGACCGAGTGCCGGGGGTCGCCCACGCGGTCGCCGTCTCGGCGGACGGTCTGCTGCTGGCTGCTTCTCGTGACCTGCCGCGCGACCGTGGTGACCAGCTCGCCGCGATCGCGTCGGGTCTGGTGAGCCTGACGCAGGGCGCATCCCGCTGCTTCGAGGGCGGGGCCGTGCTGCAGACTGTGGTCGAAATGGACAACGGCTTTCTGTTCCTGATGTCGATCTCCGACGGTTCGTCGTTCGCGGTCCTCGCGGCCCGCGCCTGCGACGTCGGTCAGGTCGGCTACGAGATGGCATTGCTGGTCGACCGGGTCGGTGACGCTCTCACGCCGCCACCCCGGCCAACGGCCTCGATGCTCGGCTGAAGCTGGACCAGGTGACAGAGCACTACCTTTTAGCTGCACGAACATACTCAATGGCTGCACACGAGGCCCGACGAGTGAGGAGGTGAACGGCGAACATGGCCGAACGCGATGAGCCAACGGGCGCGCTGGTAAGGCCGTACGCCGTCACCCGAGGTCGCACCCGGCCCAAGCTGGAGATTGCGATCGAGGCTCTAATAGAGACCACCGTGCGTGGCCGGGCGGCCAATACCCGGCCGGGTGGTAATCACGGCCAGGAGCAGCAATACATTTCTACGCTCTGCGACGGCCGACTGCAGTCCCTCGCCGAGATCGCGGCGCGCATGCAGCTTCCGCTGGGTGTCGCCCGCGTCATTGTGGCGGACATGGCTGCTGACGGACTTGTCGCGGTGTACGAGCCGACCTCGCTCGACGAAAACGAGTCGGTGGGCACAGAACTGCTTGAGAGGGTGCTGAGTGGACTTCGGAGGCTCTGACGTGGCACACCGCCCAGGGCGGGTCACGTCAGCGAAGATCGTCATCGCCGGCGGTTTCGGCGTGGGCAAGACCACATTGGTCGGCTCGGTCTCGGAGATCACGCCGCTGACCACCGAGGCCATCATGACCTCCGCCGGTGTCGGTGTGGATGACACCCGCAATGTGCCCGGCAAGACGACGACCACTGTCGCAATGGACTTCGGTCGTATCTCGATCGACCGGGACCTGATCCTGTACCTGTTCGGCACCCCCGGCCAGACCCGGTTCTGGTTCATGTGGGACGAGCTGGTCCGGGGTGCGATCGGCGCGGTCGTGATGGTGGACACCCGGCGTCTGGCCGACTGCTTCGCCGCGATCGACTTCTTCGAGCACCGGCGGCTGCCGTACCTGGTGGCCATCAACTGCTTCGACGGCGTGCAGTACCACAACGCCGACGACGTGCGGGAGGCGCTCGCGGTTTCCAGCGACGTCCCCGTGGTGTCGTGCGATGCGCGCTCGCGGGAGTCGACGAAGAACGTACTCATCTCCCTGGTGGAGTACGTCCTGTCGATGCGCCGCACCCGCGCCACCGCCCCGGCCTGACCGCCGCCACAACTGCACAGCACCACCCACTCAGCCGCACCCGCGCACCGAGCACCCGAGAGGGTCGCCCGGTGCGCGTTTGCGTTGCTGCCGCTAACCCTCCGTGGCGTTCCGCATGCGGAACGCGTCGTTTCCGCTGAGCGCCCTTCTGTGCCGGCCGGCCACCGACCGGTACACCCTTGCTGCCACGACGTCTCCAGCGCCGCCAGCGCGCCGCACAGGCGGCTGCGCGGGTATCGTTGCGCGTCGCTGCCCGCCGCCTTCCGCACGTGACGTGAGGCCGGTCGCGGTGGCTTGGCCGGTGACGTCGTGGAGGGGTCAGCGGCCGCCGAGCCCGATTTCGCCGGCGTGGCCGGGCGACAGGACGATCGGCCCGACCCAGCCCCGGACGACGGCGGCGATCTGCGCGCGGCGGGGCCGGACGGGATGGGCGTCGCGGCCGTGCGACCAGGTTGCGGGAAGCGCACGCGTCGAGTCCAGGGCAGTGGTGACGATGGTGTGTGCGCGGGCCTTGTCGTCCCAGCTGTACCAGAGCGCCGGGTCATCGGCGGGGCCGCACCGCAACTGCCCCGGCCGCCGGGCCCGCGCTCGCGCTGAAGGCCGAGGGTGGCGGGGAACGCGGAAGGCCGCCCCCTGACGAACGGGAGCGGCCCTCGGACGCTGCGCAGGTGCTAGCGGCGGGCGGAGCGGTACTCGAACTCGCGCTCCTGGTAGTCGCGGCTCGCCTCGCGGCTGAAGTCCCAGCCGCCCGCGGACTCGCGGCCCGGGCGACCGCCGACCGAGAAGCCGCCGACCTCCTGGCCCCGGCGCCAGCCGCGGAAGTAGCCGGTGGTGTGGGCGGCGATCTGCGCGGCGTCGCGGACGATGCGCAGCGGGCGTTCCGGGTTCTCGTCGACGGGAGCGCCGGGCACCAGGTTCTGCTGCGGGACGCGGCGGGGCAGGCCGGTACTCGTCTCGTCGCCGATCTGCGGGGCGGCCGCGCGCTGGGCCGCCTGCCAGGCCGAGTCGTTCGAGTTTTCCCAGCTCACTGCCGGACGGGCGGCCTCGCCCGCACCCTCGGCGGGCGTGTCGGCGTCCCAGTCGGTGAACCAGGCGGAGCGGGCGGCCGCGAAGATCAGCAGGTCGCCGTCGCCCTCGTCCGGGGAGGAGGGCTTGGCGGCGTCGCGGTCGGCGGCCTGGGCGCGGCGGCTGCGGCCGGTGCCGGTGCTGCGGGCGGTGGCCCGCTCGGCCGGGCGTTCGGAGTCGACGAGGCGCAGGGCCGGGGGTTCGTAGCGGAACTCGCCGCTGTATTCGCCGGAGAGCTCGTCCGGGTAGCCGGCCTTCAGCGCCGGGTCGGCGACCGGGGCCGGCTCGACCAGGCGGAGACCGGCCGACTCCAGCGGGAGCTCACCGGTCTGCCACGGCGGGGGCACGCGGCCCTCGCGCTGGCGGGGCAGTTCGACGGGGCGCTCGGCCGAGCGGGCCCGCTCGCTGCGCGGGATCTCGGTGCGGCCGCGGTCGGAGCGGGGGATCTCGGTCCGGGCCCGGTCGCTGCGCGGAATCTCCGTGCGGGCCCGGTCGGAGCGGGGGATCTCGGTGCGGGCGCGCTCGCTGCGGGCCGGCTCCTCGTCCTGCATCCGGTCGGCGTGCCGGGAGCCGGTGCGGGTCTGGGCGGCCGCGGCCTCGTCGGCCCGGTCGCGCTCGGCCCGCCGCTCGGCGCGGGAGAGCCCGGCCGATGCGGACGCCGCGGTGGACGCGGCGGACTCGGCCCGGGACCGGCGCTCGCCGTTGAGGGGCGGGAACTCGCCCGACGACGACGCGGAGCCGAAGGCGCTCAACGCCGACGAAGGCGTGGTGCCGAGCGGGTTGGCGCGCAGCGAGCCGGACGTCGACTCGAGGGTCGCGTCGAGCGCCGAGAAGTCCGGCGGCTGCGGGATGTCGCTCAGCTTCGGCAGGCTGCTCAGCTCCGAGGGGGAGGCGAGCGGGTCGGCGCCGAACTTGTACGCCGCGGCCGAGGTCTCGGTCGTGGGCGAGTTGTCCGAGTCGAGCGACCAGTTCGGGCGGGCGCTCGCGCTCGCCTTGTCGAGCGTCGGGGGCTGGCCCAGGGCGCTGAGGTCGCTCAGCCGGCCGCCGCCCGCCGCCGGCGCGGACGGCGTGATCGGCGGCGCCGCGGACATGCCGTTGAGCGGGTCGAAGCCGTAGGTGTCGAAGCGCGGCATCTCGTGCGGCTCGGGGGTGCCGATCAGCGGGGCGATACCCGGCGGCGGCGCCGGCATCAGCGACGTGAACTGCGGCTCGGCCGTGGACGAGGTCGGCTGCGGCGGGATCACCGGGGTCGGCGCGACCGGCGGCGGCGCGACCGGGGCGGGGGCCACCGGCAGCGGCGCGACGGGCGTCGGCTGCGGAGGAGCGGCCTGCAGCGGTACCGGAATCGACTGCATCGAGGCCGGAGTCGGCGACTGGCCCTGGTACGTCGGCGGGACCGGCGGCGCCGGCGCGTACATCGGCGTCGGCGCCTGGTACGCGGCCGGCTGATACGGCGGCGCCGCGCTGTGCGACGTCGGCGTGTAGCCGGGCGGCGTCGACGTCACCGGCGGCGCCGAGGGCACCCCGTAGGCGGGCGGCGCCGACGACACCGACCCGTACGGCGGGGCCGAGGGCACCGACCCGTACGCCGGCGGCGCTGACGGAACCGACCCGTAGGCGGGCGGGGCCGACGGCACGTAGCCGGGCGGGGTGGAGACGACGGGCGGAGTCGAGATCACGGCCGGCGGGCCGGAGACGACGGCCGGTGTGGAGCCGACGACCGCCGGGGGCGCCGACACGACTGGCGGCAGGGCCTGGGTCGGTGCGTTCTGGGCACGGCGACGGCCACCGGCGCGGGCCACCTCGGCGGTCCGAGCGGCCTCGGCCGCGGCCACCTCGGCGGCGCGGGCGGCCTCGGCGGCGGCCCGGCTCGCGGCGCGGGTGCGGCTCGGCATGGGCTCGGCCGCCGCAGCGGCCGGGCGGGCGTTCGAGGCGATGGCGGCGGCGCGGGAGCGCGACGGCATGGCGTCCGCGGCGGCGGCCGGGCGCAGCGGCGTGGCCGGCGCGAGCGGGGCAGCGGGGGCCTGGTTGAGCGGGGCCGCGTGGCCGGCCGCGGCGAGCGGCGTGGCCGGGGTCAGTGCCGGGCGCTGGCGGTTGGGCAGCGAGCGGCGGGCCGGGCTCATCTTGTCGGCCAGCACCGCGACCAGCGCGGCGGCGGCGGCGTCGCCGGCCCGGACGGCCGCGACGGACTGCCGGATGGTCTCGGCGACCGCGACGGTCATGGCCCGGTTGACGCCGGTGCGGCGCGGGGTCTCGGCGATGGCGACCCGCAGGGCGGTGATCGCCTCGCCAAGCGTGGTGGCGTCGGCGACGCCGGCCTTGGCCAGCTCGGTGACGACCGCCTGGTCGCCCTTGCGGCCGGAGGCGCCGCCGCCGAGGATGCCGGGCTCGGGCAGCGCGTCGAGGATGGCGAGGGGGATCGACTCGGCCGGGTCCGGGTATGCCCGCAGCGCGGCCGGGTACAGCTCGCGGAGCACCTCGCGCAGGGTGGCCGCGGCGCTCTGCCGTCCGGAGACGACCGCCGCGTGGGCGGCGAGGACCGGCTTGAGCGGCAGCATGTCACGCGGCGGGCTCTGGCCGACGGCGGAGAGCACACCGGCCTGCAGTGCCCGGGCCAGCCCGACGGCGCGGCGCTCGGCCGCGTTGGACTGGATCTCCTCGGGTGACTCGTCGTCGGCGAAGCGCTCGGCGTAGTCGTCGGCGGAGTCGTCGTCGGTGAACGCGAGGTTGCGGCCGGCCGCGGTGAGCAGCTGGGTGACGACGTGGTCGTCGCTCTCGGCCGCGACGGCTACGGCGGACGTGCCGCCGGAGCGCTGCGCCAGCAGAGCGCTGAGCTCGGCGTAGCCGCCGGCGTCGTCGCTCACCTCGCAGATGTCGATGAGTCGGCCGGCGTCGTCGACGACCGCGACGGTCAACCAGATGTCGGAACCCGACTGCGGCTCGGCGGGGTCAGCCGACGCCAGACCGCAGTACACCCGAACGAGCGCCACCGCGTCGTCCTCCTCTCGGGACATCAGTTGAGCTTTCATCACGTCGGCGGAGACTGTCCCGGCGCCCCACCGTCATGTTGGTGCAGGTCAAACTGAACGTCCTCTAGTGAACAGGTTGACGG
Source organism: Dactylosporangium vinaceum (assembly GCF_019904175.1). GTDB lineage: Bacteria > Actinomycetota > Actinomycetes > Mycobacteriales > Micromonosporaceae > Dactylosporangium > Dactylosporangium vinaceum. The sequence goes on from NZ_CP061913.1 coordinate 1,028,449, forward strand.
CCGGTGACGCGATCAGCCGTTTCGGCTGAATACCCCGCTGGCTGATCGTCGTCCACCGTCTTACCCATCCGGCCAGAGGGCACGCCCTGCCGAAATGCCCACCGCTTAGATCCTGTCGGTCACAAATCAATCACGCCAGTCCACGGCGGCAGAAATTTTGCCGATGATGGTCCGCCAGCCGAGGGCTGCCTGTTGTGCCCCGATTTTCTTCAGCCGGCGCTTGGCGAAGAACCCGCCCACACCGCCCGATGCCGCAGCTCGCAGGCCCTCGTCGAGGTCGTCGAGCGGGGAGCCCGGAGCGAGGGCCGTGCGGACCGCCTCGAGGCGCAGAGCGTAAGCAAGGTCACGTGCCGCCTCGCCCGCGGCGAGGAGTAGATCGGTGTCCCAGGCGTCCTGGCCGCCGCGGAGGTTCTCCACGACGAGGTCGAGCTCGTAACGGTTGTCGTCGGTGGGCACGACCGAGGCGACGGTGATCCGCTTCTTGAGGCTCTCCCAGGTGCTGACCTGGGTGAGGTCGTGCTCGGCGCCGTCGGACTTCACGAAGTCGACGAGGCCCTCGACCGAGCGGAAGAGCAGCAGCTTGCCGCGGTGGGAGAGGAACGCCGGAACCTCCTCGGGCTCCTCCTCCTCTTCCTCTTCCTCGTCGTCTTCCGCATCCTCGTCGGCCTCGTCGTCGAGCTCGTCGTCCTCGTCCGAGATCACGTCGGCGTCGTCGTCGACGTCCGAGGTGTCGGACTTCTTGACCGAGACGACATCGTCCTCGTCGAGATCGTCATCGTCCGCGGAGGAGTCCGATTTGTCGGAAGCGGCGGACGACTTCTTCGATCCCCGCTTGGATGAAGCTTCCACGACCGGCTCGGGCTCGTCCTCGAACAGCTCCGCGTTCTCGAGGATCACGACCCGCTCGTCGTCATCGTCGTCGGACCGGCGGTGGAGGATCGCGAAGTCGTCCTCCTCCTCCTCGATCTCGGTCGGCGTCAGCTCGTTGGAGAGCCGGTACGCCCGCAGCGTGTAGCCGACCCCCTTGGGCAGCGCGATCTCGACGGGCTCCATCTGCACGTCGTTCCACATGGCGTCGGCCTGGGCGGAACGCTCCTTGCCGCCGGTCTCCTCATCAAGATCGGCGTCGTCCTCAATGTCCTCGTCGTCCTCGACGGCGTCGTCATCGGCATCGTCGACATCCTCGACGGCGTCGACATCCTCGACGGCGTCGACATCCTCGACGGTGTCGACCTCGTCGACGACGGGCTCGACGGCGTCCACTTCCTCCGCGACCGGCTCGGTCTTGCGGGACGCGGCGGCGCGGTTGGCAGCGGCGCGCGACGACGCGGACCGGGAAGAGGGAGACTGGCGGGCCACTGTGACCTCCGTAGTCGGGCTCGGCGGGCGGCGCACATCAAGGCGTGTGGCCTCGCGCACAAAACACCCTAGTGTGCACCGTCGGCGGCGGTCAGACCCCCTTGGGGTGCCAGACCGTCTTGATCTCCAGGAGCGAGAGCATCCGGGAAACTCCGGGGTCGGCGCCCCAGTCGGGATCGCTCGGTCTGATCACCCGCTTCAGGTTCTCCGCCGCGGCCACTTCCAACTCCGTGGCGAGTGTGGGCTCGGTCACACCGGTCAGGTCGATGGCGTTGACGTCCATGTGGGCCGCGAGCCAGGGGGCCATCTCGGCGACCGAGCCGGTGAGGATGTTCACCACGCCGCCCGGCAGGTCGGAGGTGGCCAGCACCTCGCTCAGCGTCACCGCGGGCAATGGGCGCTCCGATGAGGCGAGCACGACGACGGTGTTGCCGGTCACGATCGCCGGGGCGACGACGCTCACCAGCCCGAGCAGCGACGAAGCGGTGGGCGCGACGATGCCGACGACGCCGGTGGGCTCGGGTGCGGAGAGGTTGAAGTAGGGCCCGGCGACCGGGTTGGCTCCGCCGTGGACCTGGGCGATCTTGTCGGACCATCCCGCGTACCAGACCCAGCGGTCGATGGCCGCGTCCACCAGGCCGCCCGCATCACCCACCGGGACGCCTTCGGCGTCGGCGACCTCCGCGGCGAACTGGGAGCGGCGGCCCTCCAGCATCTCGGCGACCCGGTAGAGGATCTGCCCGCGGTTGTACGCGGTCGCCCCGGACCACTTGCCGGCCGCCGCCCGGGCCGCCTTCACGGCGTCGCGGACATCTTTGCGGGAGCCGAGCGCGGCGTTGGCGAGGAAGTCGCCGGAGGCCGACTGCACCTGGTAGGACCTCCCCGACTCGCTGCGGGGGAACGCGCCCCCGATGTACAGCTTGTACGTCTTGCGGACGGCCAGCCGGCCTTCAGTGCTCAAGGTAGGCCTCCAGCCCGTGCCGGCCGCCCTCGCGGCCGTAGCCCGACTCCTTGTAGCCGCCGAACGGCGAGGTCGGGTCGAACTTGTTGAACGTGTTGGCCCACACCACGCCGGCCCGCAGCCGGTCGGCGATCTGCAGGATGCGGGAGCCCTTCTCGCTCCACACCCCGGCCGACAGCCCGTAGGGCGTGTTGTTGGCCTTCTCGACCGCCTCGTCCGGCGTGCGGAACGTCAGCACCGACAGCACCGGCCCGAAGATCTCCTCGCGGGCGATCCGGTGGGCCTGGGTGACCCCGGTGAAGATCGTCGGGGCGAACCAGAACCCGCGATCGGGCAGCTCGCACGGGGCCGACCAGCGCGCGGCCCCCTCCTGCTCGCCGATCTCCGACAGCTCCCGGATGCGGGCCAGCTGGGCGGCCGAGTTGACCGCGCCGACGTCGGTGTTCTTGTCCAGCGGGTCGCCGACGCGCAGCTGCGCCATCCGGCGCTTGAGTGCGGCCAGGAAGTCCTCGGCGATCGACTCCTGCAGCAGCAGCCGCGAGCCCGCGCAGCACACGTGGCCCTGGTTGAAGAAGATCCCGTTCACGACGCCCTCGACCGCCTGGTCGACGGCGGCGTCGTCGAAAACGATGTTGGCGGCCTTGCCGCCGAGCTCCAGCGTCAGTTTCTTGGGGGTACCCGCCACCGCCCGCGCAATCGCCCGCCCGACCTCCGTCGAGCCGGTGAACGCGACCTTGTCGACCCCGGGATGCTCGACGAGCAGGCGACCGGTCTCGCCCGCCCCGGTGATGATGTTGACGACCCCCGGCGGCAGCTCGGCCTGGCGGCAGATCTCGGCGAAGAGCAGCGCGCTCAGCGGCGTGGTCTCGGCCGGTTTGAGCACCACCGTGTTGCCCGCGGCCAGCGCCGGTGCGATCTTCCACGCGAGCATGAGCAGCGGAAAGTTCCACGGGATGACCTGGCCGGCCACGCCCAGCGGCCGCGGGTCGGGCCCGAAGCCGGCGTAGGGGAGCTTGTCGGCCCAGCCCGCGTAGTAGAAGAAGTGCGCGGCCACGAGCGGGATGTCCACGTCGCGCGACTCGCGGATCGGCTTGCCGTTGTCGAGCGACTCCAGCACGGCCAGCTCGCGGCCCCGCTCCTGGATGATCCGGGCGATCCGGAACAGGTACTTCGCCCGCTCCCGCCCCGGCATCGGCCCCCAGACGCGGTCGTAGGCGGCCCGGGCGGCGCTCACCGCGGCGTCGACGTCGGCCGCGTCGGCGCAGGCGATCTCGGCCAGGGTCTCCTCGCTGGCGGGGTTGATCGACTTGAACGGCTCACCCTTGCCGTCGGTGAACTCACCGTTGATGAACAGGCCGTAGGACGACTGGATGTCGACGATCGAGCGCGACTCGGGCGCGGGGGCGTAGGAGAAGTCCATGTCCGCTCACTCAGTCCAGGGTGAAGTAGTCGGGACCGCTGTAGCGGCCGGTGGCCATCTTGGTCCGCTGCATGAGCAGGTCGTTGAGCAGCGTCGACGCGCCGAAGCGGAACCGGTCGGGGTCGAGCCAGTCGGCTCCGGCGGTCTCGTTGACGAGCACGAGGTACTTGATCGCGTCCTTGGCCGTCCGAATGCCGCCGGCCGGCTTCACGCCGATGATCCGCCCGGTCTCGGCCCGGAAGTCGCGCACCGCCTCCAGCATCACCAGCGTGACGGGGAGCGTGGCGGCCGGCTGCACCTTGCCCGTGGAGGTCTTGATGAAGTCGGCCCCGGCCAGCATCGCCAGCCAGGAGGCGCGGCGCACGTTGTCGAGGGTGGCCAGTTCGCCGGTCTCCAGGATGACCTTGAGGTGGGCCGGGCCGCACGCCTCCTTCACCGCCGCGATCTCGTCGTGCACCTCGGCGTAGCGGCCGGCCAGGAACGCGCCCCGGGAGATCACCATGTCGATCTCGTCGGCGCCGTCGGCGACCGCGGCCCGGGTGTCGGCCAGCTTGACCGCGAGCGGGGCCTGGCCCGACGGGAACGCGGTGGCCACGCTGGCCAGGTGGACCTTCGACCCCCGCAGGGCCTCCGCGGCCACGGCGATCATCGCCGGATACACGCAGATGGCGGCGGCGCTCGGGCAGCTCGGGTCGCCCGGGTCGGGCCGCACCGCCTTGGCGCAGAGCGCACGCACCTTGCCCGGGGTGTCGGAGCCCTCCAGGGTGGTCAGGTCGACCATGCGGATCGCGAGGTCCAGCGCCTGCGCCTTGGCCGTCGTCTTGATCGACCGGGTGCCCAGCATCGCGGCGCGCTGCTCGGCGCCGACCTGGTCGACGCCCGGCAGGCCGTGCAGGAAGGTCCGCAGCGCGCCTTGTGAGCGTGCGACCTCGGCGGTGAGGGTCATGTCCCAAATACTAGGCTGTCCCCTCGTGGACGTTCTCGTGGTGGATCACCCCCTGGCCAAGTCGCGGCTGACCGCGATGCGTGACGAACGCACCGACAACGGGGCGTTTCGCGCCGCGTTGCACGAGCTCACGACGATGCTCGTGTACGAGGCGGCCCGGTCGTTCGCCGTCGAGCAGTTCCCGGTCAAGACGCCTGTCGCCACGGCTGAGGGCACCCGGCTGGCCCACCCGCCGCTGCTGGTGCCGGTCCTGCGGGCCGGCCTGGGCATGTCCGACGCCGCGCTGGCCCTGCTGCCGGAGTCGTCGATGGGGTTCGTGGGGCTCGCCCGCGACGAGGTGACGTTCGAGCCGCGGGCCTACATGGAGTCGCTGCCGCGCGACCTGTCCGGCATCCCGGTGCTCGTCCTCGACCCGATGCTGGCCACCGGCGGCTCGCTGGAGCACTGCGTGCGGCTGCTCGTCGACCGCGGCGCGACCGACATCACCGTGCTGTGCGTGCTCGCCGCCCCGGCCGGCATCGAGCGGCTGGCCGGCTCCGGGCTCCCGATGCGCCTGGTCACGGCCGCGATCGACGAGCGGCTCAACGAGCACATGTTCATCATCCCGGGCCTCGGCGACGCCGGCGACCGGCAGTTCGGCGGCATGCCCCGCTTCGGCGACTCCTGAACCGCCGCCGCTGACCCACCCGTCACCGGCCGTGCTTCTTAAAACTTGTCTTAAGCACGGTCGTCACAACGAGGGACAACCGGCCCTGTGACCTTGAAAGGGTGAACGGGGTCGGCCTTACGTTGGCCAGCGATGAGACGCCGAAAGATGACGCTTGTGGCAGCGCTGGTCCTGGCCCTGGCCGGGTCGGGCGCTATCGCGTCCGCGACGCTGCGTGAGCCTGTCGCCGGGCTCAGCGAGGCCGACGCCCGCCAGGGGCTGCAGCGCAGAACCGAGCCGACGGCGGTGGCGAAGACCGAGGCGAGGCCGAAGCGCTGCGCCGTCGATCCGAAGCTGGTGCCGACCTGCGGGCTGCTGTGGGGCGTGGCTCCGGGCGCGTTCACCGACCTTTCCTCCGGGCAGGCGCTTGCCAACTTCGAGCGCACGACCGGCCGGCCGGCCGACATCCTGCACTCCTATCACCGCGGCGACGAGGTCTTCCCGACCCGGGACGAGATCGCCGCGGTACAGCAGCAGCGCAAACGCATCCTCTTCGCCAACTGGAAGGTCGCCTGGGGCACCACCTGGGCCGATGTCGCGGCCGGCGGTGCTGACGCGCGCATCGACAGGGCCGCGGCCCGGTTCAAGGCGTTCCCGGGCACGATGTTCCTGGCGCTGCACCACGAGCCCGAGAACGACGTGCGCTCCGGCGGCGGCATGACCGCCCGCGACTACGCGGCGATGTACCGCCACACCGTGCAGCGGCTGCGCGCCGACGGGGTGCGCAACGTCGTCTTCGTGCTGGTGTACATGGCGTATCAGCCCTGGTGCGAGCAGAGCTGGTTCGAGGACCTGTATCCGGGCGACGACGTCGTCGACTGGATCGGCATGGACCCGTACCTGTTCGCCAAGCCCGGCGGATACGGCTTCGGCGACTTCGCCTACCTGGTGAACCACACGTCGAACCCGGCGAAGTGGCCCGGCTTCTATTCGTGGGCGACGAAGGAGCACGGCAGCAAACCGCTGATGGTCGCCGAATGGGGCGTGTACGAGCACGCCGCCGACCCGGCCCGGAAGGCGTGGATCTATTCGACTGTCGCCCAGCAGATCGGCCGCTTCCCGGCGATCCGTGCGCTCGTGTACTTCGACTCCCCGAACGCGCCGAAGGGCGACACCCGGCCCGACTCCTCGCAGCCGGCCCTCGGCGAGTTCAAGAAGCTGGCGGAGTCCCAGCTGTTCAACGTGACGCTGTAGGGCTACCGGCCGAGCGCGGCCGCCGTCTCCGTGCGCAGGGCGGCGAGGGAGGCGGCGGCCCGCTCCCGGGCCTGCGGGATGTCGGCGCCGTCCGCGACCGGCTCGACGACCTCGAGGTACGCCTTCAGCTTCGGCTCCGTGCCCGACGGCCGGACCACCACCCGGGTGGTGCCGGCCCGCAGGATGAGCACGTCGGCGTCCGGCTGCAGGTCCTCGACCGAGCCGACCGCGACGCCGAGCAGCTCGGCCGGCGGCCGGGCCCGGATCGTGGCCATCATCGCCGCGATGTCGCCCAGGTCGGCGACGCGGACCGAGAGCTGGTCGGTGGCGTGCAACCCGTAGCGCAGGGCGAGCTCGTCGAGCCGGTCGCCGAGCGTGCGCCCCTCGGCCTTGAGCCCGGCGGCCAGCTCGCAGACCAGCAGCGCGGCGGTGATGCCGTCCTTGTCGCGGACGGTCTGCGGCGCGACGCAGTACCCGAGGGCCTCCTCGTAGCCGTACACCAGGTCGTCGCCGGCCCGCACGATCCACTTGAAGCCGGTGAGCGTCTCGCCGTAGGGCTGGTCGCGGTCGGCGCACAGCCGCGACAGCAGGGTCGAGGAGACGATCGTGGTGGCGTAGCGGCCCTGCACGCCGCGGCGCATGAGGTGGTCGGCCAGCAGCACGCCGACCTCGTCGCCGCGCAGCTGCCGCCACCCGGCGCCCGGCTCCCCGCCGGTGCGGTAGGCGACGGCGCACCGGTCGGCGTCGGGGTCGTTGGCGATCGCGATGTCGGCGCCCTCCCGCGCGGCCAGGGCCAGCAGCAGGTCGGTGGCGCCGGGCTCCTCCGGGTTGGGGAAGGCCACTGTCGGGAAGTCGGGGTCGGGCTCGGCCTGCTCGGCGACGACGAACGGGGCCGGGTAGCCGGCCGCGAGCAGCGTCGTCACGAAGACCCGGCGGCCGACACCGTGCATCGGCGTGTAGGCCACGGCCAGGTCGCGGGGGCCGTCCCGGTCGACCACGCCGAGCGCGGCGGTGACGTAGTCGGCGGCGATCTGCTCGTCGAGGACCTCACCGGGCGGGCCGAGCGGCACGTCGGCGAGCGGCCCGACGGCGCGGATCGCGGCCTCGATCTCGGCGTCGGCCGGGGGGACGAGCTGGGCACCGTCGGCCAGGTACACCTTGTAGCCGTTGTCCTGCGGCGGGTTGTGGCTGGCGGTGACCATCACCCCGGCCGCGGCGCCGTGGCGGCGGACGGCGAAGGCGAGCACCGGTGTCGGCAGCGGGTGGGGCATGAGCAGCGCCCGGCGCCCGGCGCCGGTGGCGACCCGGGCCGTCTCCACCGCGAACGCGTGCGAGCCGTGGCGGGCGTCGTAGCCGATGACCAGCGGCCGGTCATCGGGCGCCGCGCTCTGGGCGGCGAGCCAGTGGACCAGGCCGGCCGCGGCCCCGCGGACCACCGCGAGATTCATCCCGTTCGGCCCCGCGCGCAGGGGGCCGCGCAGCCCGGCGGTACCGAAGCGGAGGGGTCCGGAAAAACGGTCCTCGAGCTCGGCTTCGTCTTCGATCACGGACCGGAGCTCGGCCTGGCTGGCGGGGTCGGGGTCGTCCGCGAGCCAGGCCTCGGCCGCAGTGCGAAGGGGCGAGGTCATCTGCCCTTCATAACATGGATCATCCGCCGGTTGGCGGCGTGAGCTTGAAGCTGCGGACCATCTCATCGAAGATCGCCTTGCTCTCGGCGAACTTCGCGTCGGGGACCGTCACGAAGAAGTGGTACGCCTTGCCGTTGACCACTACCGCGTCCCACAGCGCGTGCCGCAGGTGCTCGCCGGAGCCGCAGGTGTACTCCAGGATGGCCGAGGTCTGCCCGTCGAGCTTGCCCTCCTGCAGGTCGACCCGTGCATACGGCGGCTCGCAGCTGGCTGCCGTCGTCTTCAGCCGGTTTTCGGCCGACTCCAGGAACGCCTTGGGAGCCGCCGACGCCTTCTCGATGTTGACCCGGATGCGGCGGTTGGCGTCGGCTGGGTCGGTGAGGTCGAAGTAGGGCGCGGCCGCCGCCCCCTGCTGCTTCTTCGTCCAGCCCTTGGGCACGTTGACAGTGATGCCGCCCGGGTGCGTGAACGACTCGACCTCGAACTTCGGGGCCGCCGGTGCGCTGGAGCCCTTCGCGCTGGGCGTCTGGCCCTTGCCTTCGTCGCCGCCCGAGAACAGGCCGGCGGCGGCGCCGATGCCGAGGAACAGCACGAGCACCACGGCCGCCGCGACCGCCGCCTTGACCCAGCTCGGAGCCGCCTTGGCCCGGTCGACGAGGCTGCCGCCGGCGGCACCGTGGCTGCGGTAGGCGCCCGGCGGGGTGGCGGTCGTCGGGCCCTGCGCCCAGTCGTCCTGGGCGTATTCGGGCCCGTAGGCGTTGTAGGTGTCGGCGCCCGTGCGCTCCAGCTCGACCTCGTGCGGGCCGGGCTGGGCGGGGGCGCCGGTCTGCATGCGCCGCATCGCGCCGCTGACGGTCTCGCCGGGGGCGATCATGGCCCGGCCGCCGATCTGGCCGGTCGGCTGCGGCGGGTGGACCACCGGCGGCTGGTGGGCCGGGCGGACCACCGCGTAGGGGTCGGTCATGTGCGCCGGCGCGTTGCTGGCCAGCGGCCCCGCGAGCAGGTCGCGCAGCACGGCCCGGCCGGTCTCGACGTTCCACCGGCGGGCCGGGTCCTTCTCCAGCAGCCCGTAGAGCACCCCGGCCAGCGGCCCGGCGCGCATGGACTGCGCGGGCGGCTCCTCGACGACGGCCCGCATGGTCTCGAACGGGTCGCGCTTGTCGAACGGCGGGCGCCCCTCGACGGCCGTGTACAGCGTCACGCCGAGCGAGAACAGGTCGCTGGGCGGGCCGAACTTGGCCCCGATGGCCCGCTCCGGGGAGATGAAGTGCGGGGAGCCCAGCACCATGCCGGGCGTGGTGAGCTCGCTGTCGGTGGGCATCCGGGCCACGCCGAAGTCGGTGAGCACGCACCGCCCGTCGCCGCAGATGAGCACGTTTGCCGGCTTGACGTCGCGGTGCAGCACCCCGGCGGCGTGGGCCACCTCGAGCGCGCCGAGCAGCGCGATGCCGATCTTGGCGACGGCCCGGGCGGCGAGCGGACCGTCCTCGACGATCATCTCGGCCAGGCTGCGGGCCTGGAGCAGCTCCATGACGATCCACGGGCGGCCGGCCTCGGTCACGACGTCGTACACCTGCACGACCGACGGATGCGACAGCGCGGCGGCGGCCCGGGCCTCGCGCAGGGTCCGCTGATACATCGAGTCGCGGTCGCTGGGGGCCAGGCCGGGCGGGAGGATCACCTCCTTGACCGCCACGTCACGGCGCAGCAGCGTGTCGCTGGCGCGCCAGACCGTCCCCATGCCGCCGTGGCCGATGGCGGTCCGCAGCGCGTACCGCCCGCCGATCACGACGCCGGGGGCAGCGCGCTGCCCGGGGACCGGGGGAGCGGTCGACCCGGGTTCACGAGGTTCGCGAACTGATCCGTTGGAGGGGGAGTCGGAGCCGCGCGCAGGTTCGCGCCCGGCTCCGGCCGAGGCCAGAGCACCGGTGGGTGGCAGGGGCTCGCCATGCCACGTCGGAAGCTGAGTCACAGGCAGTTAACCGTCATGGGAGGGGGAAGGTTGACTTCTCGCCCCACTATCTTGCGTGCTCTTGGCGTTCGAAGAAAGGTGGGGTCCGGTCCTTCACCGTACCGTGACCCGGGGACAACCGACCGTGTTGATCATGTCGCACTGCGGACCCGCCCGGACGAACCGAGGATTGAATTCGTTCATCCAGGGAACCTGAACGTACGGATGAGGCGTCTAGCAGGTGACGGAAACCATTCGGGAACATCGGCGACTCGAATTTCCTGGATTCTTCGACACGCGGGCCGATAGTCGGACGGTAGCCGGACCGTAGTCGGACGCATGGTGCGTCGCCCAGCTCCTGGTTCATGCCACCCTGCGACGTCTTCCATCACTGTGCGTTGAACTTCGGCGACGCTGCTCGCACCGCCGGTGTGAAAAGTTATCGCGACACCACGTGACCGTGGCGCCGGTCACGCGTTGTAGGGAGTGAGGGAGGCGCCTGCGGTTTTGCGCCTTTATCAGGGGTTAAGTGACGCTCAGCTATATCAACATCACGAGAATGATGTTGCGCTCCGTCACCTTGACCCGGTTAGTCTGTCCATGGCACGCATGGGGCGGGCCGCTCCATTAGACCGAAATAGAGAACTCACCGTGACGAGAGCGCTGACGTTGACCGAAACCGCCGCCGCGCCGGCGCGTCCGGTCGGCAAGTTGACTTCGTCGAGGGCCGAGCGTCTGTCCGAAGGCTGGCCCGAGACACCGCCGGGAGCTGACCCGCTGCCCGGACAGCTCGACCGCTGGCTCGCGTCCCGCGGGGCCGAGCTGGTAGCGATCCGTCGTCACATCCACGCCCACCCGGAGCTGTCCGGCCACGAGTTCGAGACGGCCGCGCTCATCGCCCGGGAGCTCACCCGGGCCGGGCTCGCGCCCCGCATGCTGCCCAAGGGCAACGGCCTGATGTGCGACATCGGCCGGGGCGACCGCGTGATCGCGCTGCGGGCCGACCTCGACGCGCTGCCGCTGCCCGACACCAAGGACGTGCCCTACCGCTCGACCGTCGACAACGTGTGCCACGCGTGTGGCCACGACGTGCACACGACGATCCTGCTCGGTGTCGGCCTCGCGCTGGCCCAGCTGGCCGAGCGCGGCGAGCTGCCCGGGCGGGTGCGGCTGCTGTTCCAGCCGGCCGAGGAGACCATGCCGGGCGGCGCGCCCGAGGTCATCGCGGCCGGCGCCATGGAGGACGTCGCGGCGATCTTCGCCCTGCACTGCGCGCCCCAGCTGCCCGTCGGCCTGGTCGGCGTGCGCTCCGGGCCGTTCACCGCGGCGGCCGACAAGATCGAGGTCCGGCTCACCGGCCGCGGCGGGCACACCGCCCGCCCGCACCTGACCGCCGACCTGGTCCACGCGCTCGGCCGGATCCTGGTCGACGTGCCGTCGCTGCTCGACCGCAAGCTCGACGCGCGGGCCGGGGTCTCGATGGTGTGGGGCGCGGTGCGGGCCGGCGAGGCGGCAAACGCCATCCCGATCGAGGGCATGGCCCGCGGCACGATCCGCGTGCTCAGCCGCGAGGCGTGGCAGGAGGTGCCGGAGCTGGTGACGAAGCTCGTCCACGACGTCATCGCGCCGACCGGGGCCGACGTCGAGGTCACCTACACCCGCGGCGTCCCGCCGGTGGTCAACGACCGCATCGCCACCGCGATCATCGCCGGGGCCGCCGCGGCCGCCCTGGGCCCGGACAGCGTGACCGAGGCCGAGATCAGCATGGGCGGCGAGGACTTCGCCTTCTACCTGGAGAACACGCCCGGCTCGATGATCCGGCTCGGCACCGGCGTCCCGGGTGCGGACACGAAGTTCGACATCCACCAGTCGGCGTTCGACATCGACGAGCGGGCGATCGGCTACGGCGTGCGGATCATGGTCCACACCGCGCTGGCCGCGCTGGGCGCCGGAGCGTTCTAGACACTTTCAGACAGCGAAGATCGTCCACGTCTGGTAAACCGAATCGTGGTCACCGAGCTTCGCGTGCACGGCGTCACCGGCTCTCCCGCCGAGGACGTGCTGGACCGGCCGCTGCTGCGCCGCGTCGCCGGAGACGGCGACGCGGGCTTCTTCCGCCCGCGGGCCGAATACGGAGCCGTCACCGGGCCCGGCGGGGCGACGCTCGAGGCGTACCGCTGGGGCAACCTCACGGCCGGCGCCGCGGCCCGCGCGCTGTGGCTGCTGTTGCTGCCGTTCATGTTCGCCAACGTGGCGCTGTGGCTGCGCCCGGCCACCCGGCCGGGGCCGCGGGCGGTGATCCGGGCCCTGGTGCGCATCTATGCGCTGAGCATGACCGCGTCGTTCGTGCTGTCGTTCACGGAGGTCGCCGTCGACCTCGTCGGCTGGCAGTGTGCGGCCCTGCCCCGCTGCCTCGAAGGGCGCGGCTACCTGTCGCTGCTCGCGACCGGGTTCTTCGCCACCACCAGCCGGCGGATGGCGCTCGGCGCGCTCGGCCCGATCGCCGCGATCGCGGTCCTGTGGTTCCTGGGGCGGCGGACGTGGACGCGCTACGAGGCGTTCCCGGCCCAGACCGAGGGCGACGGCGACGGGCTGGCCCACCCCTGCTTCTGGAACGGCAAGCCGCTCGTCGGGCGGCTGCGCTCGCTGCACATCGCGTTCGCGTTCGCGACGCTTGATGCGGTACTCGTGGCGAATCTGGCTCTGCACGACCGGCACTGGCCCGGCTATGCGCTCGCCGGGTTCACCGCGCTCGTGCTGGTGCTGTGCGTCGTGGCAGTGTCGCTGCCGTCCGTCATGGACCGGGACCGGCCCGCGCCGTGGGCGCTGCCGTTCACCCGGGCGCTCAGCCGGAGCACGGTGGGCCTCACCGTGCTCGTCCTCGGCTACGCGCTGCTGCCGCGCGGCGAATACGTCGCCCGGGACCGGCTGCCGCAGCTCGGCGGCGCCATCACCGTGCTGTTCGCGGTCCAGGTCCTGCTCATGCTGATCCTCGGGGCCGTCGTGCTGGCCAGCCGCCCGCGCGGCACGTTCCTGCAGGGCCTGACCGGTCCGCTCGTCGCCAGCGCCGGCCTGGGCGTGGCTGTGGCGTTCGCGGCGGGCCTGGCCTACCGCGTGGCCGACTTCCTCGACCGCCGCTCCACCCCGTCGACGGCCGACTACGCCGTCCGGCACACGCTGCAGCCCCCGGCCGCCTACGAGTGGGCGGCCGCCGGGTTCGTGCTGCTGCTGGTGCTCACCGTCGCCGTCGCGCTGCTCGGCGGCCTGCCGCTGGTGCGCCGGCTGCGGCGATACTCCCGGGTCGTCACCGACGCCGACTTCCGCGGCGGCCGGCGGCGCGACCCGCAGCGGGCCCGGCACATCGACCACGCCGTCGCCGACGCGCTCGTCACCGACCACATCGGACGGATGCTGGTCTGGGTGTTCATCCCCGCCGCGCTGGCCGCCGTGGTCGCGACCGGGTTCGCGCTCGCCGGCCGCCGCCCGATCGCCCTGGCGCCGTCGGGGTCGACGACGGCCGAGGCGCTCTCGTTCGCGGTCAACCTGGGCACCTACCTGATCGGGTTCGCCGCGTTCGCGCTCGTCCTGATCGGCGTGCTGGCGTACCGGTACCAGCGCTTCCGCCGGATCGTCGGCGTCCTGTGGGACCTGGGCACCTTCTGGCCCCGGGCCGCGCACCCGCTCGCGCCGCCCTGCTACGCCGAGCGGGTCGTGCCCGAGCTGGCCCGGCGGGCGTCCTGGCTCGCCGCCGAGCAGGGCGGCGTCATCCTCTCCGGGCACAGCCAGGGCACCGTGCTCGCGGCGGCCACGGTGCTGCAGATGCCGCCGGAGGCGCAGGCCCGCACCGCGCTGCTGACCTACGGCTCGCCGCTGCGCCGGCTGTACGCCCGGTTCTTCCCGGCCTACATGAGCGACGCGGTGCTGGAGCAGGTGGGTGCGGTGCTGACCCGGCCCGCAGCGGAGCCGGGCCGGCACACCCCCCGTTGGGTCAACCTCTGGCGGGACACCGACCCCATCGGCGGCCCCGTGCAGTCGGCGACGGCCGTCGACAGGCGCCTCGTCGACCCGCCCGGGTTCGCCATCCCGCCCGGGGACACGGTGTACCCCAAGGTCGACGGCCACTCCGGCTACCAGCTGCGGCCGGAGTTCGGTGCGGTGGTCAGCTCGCTGATGAACGCCCTTCGCCGTCCTCAGCCTTCGTCGCCGCCGGCTGAGCCGCTGCCGGTCGCGCCGGCGCCGGACCGGCCTGTGGCGCCGGCCGGGCCTGCGGGGCCGGACCGGCCTGTGGCGACGGCTGGGCCGGTACCAGCGCCGGCGCCGGAACGGGTGCCACCGCCTGAGTAGGTGCCTGCAGCCGGGCCCGGCGCCGCCGGTTCAGCCAGATCAGCAGCGCGATCGGCAGGCCCAGGAAGACCAGCCACGGCAGCAGCCAGCCGAGGATCGTCAGCGCGACCCGCAGCGAGGCGACGAACGCGTCCCAGCCGTTGCGCAGCCCGACCAGGATTCCGGTGTCCTCTTTGGACACCGCCGGCGCGTCCGGGCCGTGCAGCATCAGCGTGATCGTGGACAGCGCGGTCAGCCCGTCCAGCTTGCGCTTGCGGGCCTGCAGCGACTCGAGGTCGGACTCCCGCCGCGACAGCTCCGACTCCAGCGACGTGATCTCGCCGATGGTCTGGGCCTTCGCCAGCAGCGCCCGGATCCGGTCGACGCTGGCCTGGGCCGTGGTGATCCGTGACTCCACGTCGACGACCTGGTCGGTGACGTCCTGCGCGGACAGCTGCCGGCTTTCCTCGTCGCCGATGCCCTTGAGCTGGTCAAGGGTCGCCTGGAACTTCGCCGCCGGCACCCGCAGGATGAGCGTGGCCGTCGAGCGCTCGCCGTTGATCTGCCGGTTGTCGCCGCCGACGAACCCGCCGGCCCCGGTGGCGAACGCGACGGCCTGGGCCGCGGCCGCGTTGACGTCCTTCACGGTGATGGTCATCGTGCCGGAGTAGATGATGGCCCGGTTCGCGGCGTCGAGGTTGTCGGGGATCTTCTGCTCGGTGCCGCTCTGGTCCTTGGCGCCGTCGCCCGGCGCGAGGGCCGGCCCGGCACCGCCGTTCGCCGGGGCCGCCGCCTCGGGTGCGGCTCTGTTGCTGCTCGCGCTCGGCGAGTCGCTGCTGTCCGCGCCGCACCCGCTCAGCACGAGCAGCACGGCGGTGGCGGCGGCCGCGAGGTACGCGGTGGTGCGCCGGACTGACATGACGCCTCCTGGGTAGGGTCCGTTTGGGGGAACGCACAGTCGGACGTGCGCTGCCGCCGGGCCGTTCCACCGGGCTGTGTCACGTTTCCGCCACGAGGAGGTCTGCTGAATGCGCATCACGAAGTACACCCACGCCTGCCTTCGCCTGGAGCACGACGGCGGGGTCCTGGTGATCGACCCCGGGGTCTTCAGCGAGGCGGAGGCCCTGGAGGGCGCGGACGCCGTGCTCATCACCCACGAGCACCCCGACCACGTCGACCTCGACAAGCTGCGGGCCGCCGCGGCCCACCAGCCGACGCTGACGATCCACACCCACCCGGACGTCGAGGCCCAGCTGACCGACCTGGACGCCGACGTGTTCGCGGTCAACCCCGGCGACACGTTCGTGGCGGCCGGCATGACGGTCCGGGCTCACGGCGGGCAGCACGCGGTGATCCACCCCGACATCCCGCGGATCGTGAACATCGCGTTCGCGATCGACGGGCCCGGCGGCCCGATCTACCACCCGGGCGACTCGTTCCACGTGCCGGACGAGGCGATCGCCACGCTGTTCGCCCCGGTCTCGGCCCCCTGGCTGAAACTTTCCGAGGCCGTCGACTTCGTGCGCGCGGTCCGCCCGGAGCGCGCCTTCGCCCTGCACGACAGCCTGTGGGTGGAGGCGGGCCAGCAGATCGTCACCGGCCACATGACGCGCCTGTCGGGGACGCGGTACGCCCGCCTGGAGCCGGGTACCGCAATCTAGGATTCACCCTATGCCCGATGCCCTGGGAGCGGCGGCGGCCCGGCTGTACTCGGCCCCGCCGGAGGACTTCATCGCCCTGCGGGCCGAGGAGGTCGCCAAGGCCCGGGCGGCCCGGGACACGGCCCTGGCCGCCGCGATCGGCAAGCTGCGCAAGCCGACGGTCGCGGCCTGGCTGGTCAACCGCCTGGCCCACGAGCGGCCCGAGCTGATCGGCGAGCTCATGACGCTCGCCGACGAGCTGCGCACCGCCCAGCGCGAGCTGCGCGGCGCCGACCTGCGCGAGCTGTCGGTCCGGCGCCGGGCCACGGTCAGCGCCCTGGCCCGCGAGGCGATCCGGCTGGCCGGGGCCGGGCGGGCGGCGACGACGAACCTGCCGGCCGCCGAGGTCGAGGCCACGCTCGCGGCCGCGCTGGCCGACGAGGAGGTCGCCGCGCTGGTGCGCACGGGGCGGCTGACGAAGGCCCTGGAGTACACCGGCTTCGGCGAGACCCCGCGCCCCAATCTCCGCCTGGTCCAGGGCACCGGCCCGGCCACCGCCGACGAGGCCGACGACGAGGACGAGCACAGCGCGCCCGCCCGGGTTTCGAAAGTGACACCCATCCGCTCGGCCCCGGACGAGACCGAGCGGGAGCGGCGGGCGGCGGCGCGACGGGCCGAGGAGGAGCGCAAGCGGGCCGAGGAGGAGCACTCCCGGCTGGTCCGCCAGGCGCGCAAGGAGCTCATGACCGCGCTGCAGCAGGTCGCCGACGCCGAGAGCGCCAAGGTCGAGGCCGAGCGGGCCGTCGCCGCGGCCGACAAGGCGATCAGGCTGGCCGAGAAGCGGGTCAAGATCGCCCAGGACGCGCTGGCCGACCTGGGCTGACGCGCCGGCCGGCCCGCGCTGAACGGCTCGTCCCGTCGCGCGCATGGTTAGTCCTCGAACGAGTGCCTTCACCGTGATCCATCCGGGAGGGCAGAATGACCCGGGTGACTCCCGAGCAGGCGGCCGCCGCGGCGAAGCAGGCGGTGCTGGTCCTGGGCGGCGCATTCAGCGACGACCCGAAGACCATGCGCCGGGCCCGTCAGATCGGCCTGACCGGCTGGGCCTTCTACGTCGCCGGGCGCGGCGGCGCGCTCGGCGACGTCCGGGCCGACACCGTGGCCGCGGCGCTGGGGTTCATCGCCCCCGAGGCCGTGCAGGACGGCTGGGACGCGGCCCGCAAGGTCGCCCCGCCCGAGCAGATCGCCGCCGACAACCTCGACGAGTGCTGCCGCTGGGGCCGCGAGCACCTGGAGAGCTTCTACGCCCTGCCCAAGCTCGTCGAGCTGGCCGAGCGCGTGGTCGTCGCGGCCGAGACGGCCGGCATGCCGCTCTTCGCCGCCTGGCGGGCCATGCCGCTGCCCGACGACTCACCCGGCGCCCGCGCCGCCGTGCTGGCCCACCTGCTGCGCGAGCACCGCGGCGCGGCCCACCTCCTCGCCATCCGGGCCAGCGGCCTGACACCGCTCGAGGCGATCATCTCCGGCCCCGACGGCGAGGCCGAGGCGACCGCGTTCGGCTGGCAGCCCCCGTTCCCGCCGTTCGAGCCGCTGGTCCGCCGCCGCAGCTGGGCCGAGGCCCTCACCGACCGCATCGCCGGCGAGGCGTTCAAGTCCCTCTCCCCGGCCGAGCGCACCGAGCTCGTCAACCTCCTGGACGCGGCGGTGCAGTCGGTGAAGGAGGTGCTTCCCGGCTGATGGACGTGCGCGAGTGCACACTGCGCGACGTGGCCACCGTCCTGGCCGTCGTCACCGCGGCCGACATCGCGGCGATCGGCGAGCCGGAGTGGACCGAGGAGGAGATCGTCGCGACCCTCACGGCCCCGAACAACGAGGCCTGGCTCGCATTCGATGCGGGGGGTACCGCGCTCGCCTGGGCCTACCTCGACAACCCGGAGCGCGCGGCCCGCGACAACGTCGAGGTCTACGCCGTGCCCGAGGCCGGCCGGACGGCGTTCGGACCACTGCTCGACCTGGCGCTGGAGCGGGTGGCCGAACGGGCCCGGGCGGCCGGGCACGCCGAGGTCACCCTGCGGGCCGGGGCCGTGGCGACGGAGACGGAGTACATCGCGGCCCTGACCGAGCGTGGCTTCGCCTTCCGCCGCCGCCACGCCCGCATGACCCGCCCGCTGAGCCCGGACCCGGCGATGCCCCCGGTCCCGGTGACGCCCTCGGACCCGCCGCAGCCCGTGATCCGGGTCGTTCGCCCGGAGGAGCTGGAGACGTTCCACCGGGTGCTGCAGACGGCGTTCGCCGACACCACCGACTTCGTGCCGATCGGGTATGCGGACTGGCTGGAGTCGGTGCGGGCGCTGCCGTCGATCGCCTGGGACGAGTGGCTGGTCGCCGAGGTCGGCGGGGAGGTGGCCGGGGTGCTCGAGTCCTCGCAGCGGGGCGTCGAGCGGGGCGAGGGCTGGGTGCGCAACCTGGCCGTGCTGCGCGAGCACCGTGGCCGGGGGATCGGGGGCGCCCTGCTGCGGGCGGCGTTCGCGATCTATGCGGCGAAGGGGCGTACGACGGCCGGGCTGGGTGTCGACCTCACCAACCCGACCGGGGCGTATCACCTCTACACATCGGTCGGCATGACCGTGGCCTTCGCGGCCGATGTGTACGAAAGGGCGGTACCGGCGAGGGGTTAGGGCGCCGCGGTCTTCGTCGGGCGGCTCTTGAGGTCTTCGAGGTAGTCGCCCGGCGCGCCGGCCTTGGTGGCGGCGTTGACGATCTCGGCCAGGTACCACGCGGTGGGCAGGCCGCCCTCGTAGCCGCTGAAGACGTAGACCCAGGCGGTCTCCTCGCCGTCGAGGGTGGCCACGCGCAGATGGAGCTTGCGGTAGGTGCCGGCCAGCGCGCCCTCGACCTCGTCGAGCTGCTTCTCGTCGTTCGGGTGCACGTCGTACAGCGCGACGAAGACCCGGTCGCCGGGGGACTCGACGATCGTGGTGACGGAGCCCTCCCAGCCGAGGACGTCCTCACCGGCGAAGGTGAGCCGCCAGCCCTCGAGCCAGCCGGTCCCGATCATCGGCGAATACGGACAGTAGGCCCGCATGCGGGCAGGGTCCAGGTTCGAGCCATACGCGGCGTAATGACGCACGGCGATGACGATAAACCCGACCGGGTACGCGAGAGAATACTGCCGAGCGTGTCGGATTCGGATCCACTCGTCGGCGCGGCATGGGCCGAGTGGGTGGGGCGCCGCGCCGCGGTTGCCCCGACGAGGGAGAATGGGGCCATCAGAGCCGAGGAAGGTGGCTGGCGTGGGCCGGATCGTGATCATCGGAGGTGGCCCGGCGGGCTACGAGGCGGCCCTGGTCGCGGCGCAGCTCGATGCCCAGGTGACAGTGGTCGAGGCCGAAGGCGCCGGTGGCGCCTGCGTGCTGCACGACTGCGTGCCCAGTAAGACGTTCATCGCGAGCTCGTCGGTGGTCACCGCGCACCTCGACACCGAGGAGTTCGGGGTGATCGGGCCCGCCGGTCCCGACGTGCGGGTGGACGGGCCCGCGGTGCACCGAAGGGTCAAAAGGCTCGCGCATGCCCAATCCGGCGACATCCACGCCAAACTGGTCAAGGCCGGTGTGGAGTTCGTCACGGGTACTGCGCGCCTCGGCGACGACACGCTCGGTCACACTCACGCCATCCAGGTGACGCCGGCCGACGGTGACGCTCCGTATGTGATTGCCGCCTCCACGGTACTGCTCGCCACCGGTGCCACTCCGCGGATCTTGAACACCGCCGTGCCCGATGGTGAGCGCATCCTGGACTGGCGTCAGGTCTATGACCTGCCCGAACTCCCCGAGAAGCTGATCGTGGTGGGCTCCGGCGTGACGGGCGCGGAATTCGCGTCGGCCTACCTCGCGATGGGCGTCGATGTGACGCTCGTCTCCAGCCGTGACCGCGTCATGCCGCACGAGGACCCCGACGCCGCGATGGCGATCGAGCGCGTCTTCCGCACCCGCGGCATGACGATCCTCAACAACTCCCGGGCCGCCGCCGCCCGCCGCACGGCCGACGGGGTCGAGGTGGAGCTGGCCGACGGCCGGGTCGTCACCGGCTCACACGTGCTGATGTGCGTCGGCTCGGTGCCGCAGACGGGGACGCTGGGCCTGCCGGAGTACGGGGTCGAGGTCGCGAAGGGCGGCTACGTCACCGTGGACCGGGTCTCGCGCACGAACGTCCCCGGCATCTACGCGGCCGGCGACTGCACCGGCCTGCTGCCCCTGGCCAGCGTCGCCGCCATGCAGGGCCGGATCGCGATGTGGCACGCCCTGGGCGAGGCGGTCGCCCCGCTCAAGCTGCGTACCGTCGCCGCGAACGTCTTCACCGACCCGGAGCTGGCATCGGTCGGCATCACCCAGTCCGACATCGACAGCGGCCGGGTCCCGGCCCGCGCGGTGATGCTGCCCCTGGCCGGCAACGCCCGCGCCAAGATGGACGGCCTGGACGACGGCTTCGTGAAGATCTTCTGCCGCCCCGCCTCCGGCCTGGTGGTCGGCGGCGTCGTGGTGGCTCCGAAGGCGAGCGAGCTCATCATGCCCATCGCGATGGCGGTGGAGAACCATCTGAGCGTCGACCAGCTGGCCCACACCATCACGATCTACCCGTCGATCTCCGGCTCGATCGCCGAGGCCGCCCGCCAGCTCATGCAGCACGACGAGGACTAGCGCCGGCCCGGTGGCCCCGATCCCCGCCGGCCCGGCGGGGTGAAAGTTCCACGCGTTGGGCGCAGCGCGTCGGCCCGTCAGGGCATCTCGCGGAAGATGTCGCGGGCGTAGTCGGCGACGGCCGCCCGGGTGACGGTGGCCTCGATGGGCAGCGACTCCAGGCAGCGCCGCAGGGCCTCGGTGAGCAGGGGCCGCGGCACCCGCATCGAGACCGTCGAGTGCGGGACCCACTCGCCCGGCGAGTACAGCGGCAGCGACGCCATCCCCGCCGCGGCCAGCAGCCCGTGGATGCGCGCCTGGTGCTCGATCAGCGCCGGCGTGGGAGCCGGGCCGAGGAACACCACGCGCCCGACGAAGACCCCCGCGAACTGGAAGTTGAGCCGCAGCGGCTCCGCGACCCGGGTGCCGGCCAGCGCCGCCGCCACCGCCTCCGGGTCGAGCCGGCGGGCGACGGCCAGCGCCACGTGCGGGCGGTGGCGGCCGTCGTGCGGGGTGCGCAGCGACTGCACGCCGAGCTCCTCCAGCTGGTCCCACAGCACGCGGATGCGGCGGGACGCGCGCTCGTCGAGGTACATCTCGACCGACGCGACCATCAGCGGGCCCGTTGGCAGCGCGGGCACCAGTAGGCGTTGCGGGCGTTGAGGACAGCGGTGCGCACCTCGGTGCCGCAGACGAGGCACGGCTGGCCGGTGCGCCGGTACACGTACACCTCGCCCCCGTGCCGGTCGACCCTCGGCGCGCGGGCCATCGCCTCCGGCGTGTGTGCACTGTGGACGGTGTCGATCCGGCCCTCGGCGACGCCGGCCCGCATCAGCACCTGCAGGTCGGTCCAGATGGTCTGCCACTTGCGGCGGGTCAGCTTCGTGCCCGGCGTGGTCGGGGCGAGCCCGGCCCGGAACAGCGACTCGGTCACGTAGATGAGCCCGGCCCCGGCCACGATCGACTGGTCCATCAGCAGCGCCATGAGCGGCCGGGTGGAGCCGTGGATGCGGGCGTAGGCGGGCGAGCCGTCGCCGGCGTCGCCGAGCGGGTCCACGCCGAGCCGGTCGTGCAGCGCCGAGACCTGCGCCGGGTCGAGCAGCTCGCAGGCGGTCGGGCCGCGCAGGTCCAGCCAGTGCTCGCCGTTGGACAGGCGCATCCGCACCTCGCCGACCGGGGGTGGTGGGGCGCCGTCGCCGTCGGTGAACTTGCCGTACAGGCCGAGGTGGACGTGCACCGTCCCCCCACCCTCATAGTGGTGAAACAGGTGCTTCCCGTGCGCCGACGTGTCCACCATCACACGACCGTCGACCGCACCGGCGTCTGCGGCGAACCGGCCCTGCGGGCTGGCGACGGCGACCGGGCGGCCCGCGAACAGCTTGCGGTGCCGCTCGGCGAGGCGGTGGATCGTATGACCTTCAGGCACCGGCCATTTATACCCGGCCCGTTTCCGCGCCCGCGCGCTACGATTGCCGCTATGAGTCGCAGCGCCCAGTCCACGACGACGCCGGGGATCCCTCGGCGGCGCTGATCGACGTTCAGCAACCAAGCCCCGGGGCGATGCGCTCCGGGGCTTTCGCATGCTCCGGCTCGGCGTCGCTCCACAACGGACAGGGAGCAATGCCATGCAGGACCACCGCAAGCTCGGCCGCGAGCTCGAGCTCTTCCACTCCGACCCGATCATCGGCGCCGGGCTGCCGCTGTGGCTGCCCAAGGGCGCCGCGGCCCGCCGCGCCGTCGAGGACTATCTGCTCGGCCTGGAGCGGCGGCACGGCTATCAGCACGTGTACTCCCCGCCCCTGGCGAAGGAGGAGATGTACCGGCGCTCGGGCCACCTCCCGCACTACGCGGACGACATGTTCCCGCCGATGGCGCTGAGCGAGTCGGACCGCCTCGTGCTGCGGCCGAGCCTGTGCCCGCACCACGCCGCCGTGTTCGCCGCCCGCGGCCGCTCCTACCGCGAGCTGCCGCTGCGCATCGGCGAGATCGGCGGGCAGTACCGGGCCGAGCGCTCCGGTGTCCTCGGCGGCCTGTCCCGGGTCCGCGCGATATCCCTCAACGACGGGCACGTCTTCTGCGCCGAGGACCAGGTCGAGGCCGAGGTCGTCGCCGCGCTGGAGGTCATGCGGGAGGCGCACGCGGCGCTCGGCTTCGAGCCGTCGGCGTGGCGGCTGTCGCTGCGCGGCGACGGGCCGAAGTACGTCGACGACCCCGGCCTGTGGGAGCGCGGGACCGCGGTGCTGCGCCAGGCCCTGGAGGCGGTCGGCCTGAAGCGGGACGTCGACTACGTCGACGGGCCGGGCGAGGCCGCCTTCTACGGGCCGAAGATCGACATCCAGCTGCTCGACAGCGCCGGCCGGGAGAGCACCCTGGCCACCGTGCAGGTCGACTACTACATGCCGGCCCGGTTCGACCTGTCCTATGTGGACGCCGGTGGCGCGCGGAAGCGGCCGGTCATGGTGCACCGCAGCGCGGCCGGCAGCATGGAGCGGCTCTTCGCGCACCTGATCGAGGTGCACGACGGTGCCTTTCCGGCCTGGTACGCGCCGGTCCAGCTGGAGGTGCTGCCCATCGGCGACGCCGACGTGCGCGACTTCGTGCAGCGCGCCCGCGCGCTCGACCTGCGGGTGGAGGAGGCTCACGCCGGGAGCCTGTCCGCCCGCATCCGCGACGCCTCCGCGCGGCGGGTGCCGTTCGTGGCGGTCATCGGGGCCAGCGAGGCGGCGGCCGGCACCGTCTCGCTGCGCTCGCGCGGAGGCGTGGTGGACGTGCTCCCGGTCGCCGGCGCGCTGGCCCGGCTGGAATCGCAGTGCGCCGTGCCTAAACGGATCACCGGTGCAACTCCGTCAATCACCATGTGAACGTCCTTCGCATCGCCGGTGCGGGGCTCGCGGTCCTCGCGCTCGCCGCCTGCTCCGCACCGGCCACCGAGTCCGCGCCCCTGGAAGCCAGCCCCGCACCGCCTCCCGCGGTCGAGAAGACCAGCCGGGGACCGGTGAACGTGGCGATACCCGAGATCGGCTACCCCAAGGAGGGCGGCGGGCAGTACGAGATCGCGGCGGCCGGCGGCCCGGTCATCGGTACCGCGGGACAGCTGCTGACGTACCGCATCGCCCTCGAACGCGACATCACGGGACTCTCCGCGGCCGGGTTCGCCGAGGCGGTCGAGGCGGTGTTCGCCGATCCGCGCAGCTGGCCCGGCACCGGCAAGTGGCGGCTGCGCCGCGCCGGCAGCGGCGAGCGCTTCGACTTCACGATCTACCTCGCCACGCCGGCGACCCGGGACAAGCTGTGCGTGAGCTCCTACGACAGGTACACCAGCTGCCGCAATGGCAACAGCGTCGTCATCAACGTCGCGCGCTGGGTGCACGGCGTGCCGGACTACGGTGCCGACCTCGTCACCTACCGGCAGTACGTGGTCAACCACGAGACCGGGCACCGGCTCTTCCACGGCCACGAGCTGTGCCCCGGCCCCGGCCGGCCGGCGCCCGTCATGGAGCAGCAGACGCTCGGCCTGCACGGCTGCGTCGCCAACGCCTGGCCGATCGTGGACGGCCGGGAGTACTCGGGGCCTTCCGGGCAGTACAACGACCCCGCTCGCAGCGACCCGTAAACGCGGCGGGCCACAGCCCACGTCTACCCCGGTGGAGGTGTCTGTGCAGGTCGAGTTCACCGAGTTCGTGACCGGGCGGTCGCATGCCCTGCTGCGCTTCGCCTACCTGCTGACGGGGGACCGGCATCTGGCCGAGGACCTGGTGCAGGAGGCGCTCGTGCGCGCGCACCGCCGCTGGACCGGCATCGTGGGGGAGGAGGGCCCCGAGCCTTACGTGCGAAAAACCATGCTGCGGGTGTACCTCTCGTGGCGGCGCCGCCGCTCATTCGCCGAGCGGCCCGTCGCGGAGATGCCCGAGCACTCGACGGCCGACGCGGCGGGGCGCATCGCCGAGGCCGATGCGATGTGGGGCCTGCTGCGAACGCTCAACCGGGCCCCGCGGGCCGTCGTCGTCCTGCGCTACTACGAGGATCTGCCGGACGCGGAGATCGCCCGTCTGCTCGGGTGCGCCGAGTCCACCGTTCGAGTGCACGCGTTTCACGCCCTGAAGAAGCTTCGGGCCGTCATCCAGGAAGTCCACGGGACCGACAGGGCGGCCGTACCCGCGCCGGGAGGCCGACGATGAACGACGAAGAGGTCGAGGACCGCCTTCGCGACGCCCTGCGCCAGTTCGCGGGCGACGCCCCGCCGGGCGCGACGATGCTGACGAGCGTGACCACCGAGTCGGCCCGGCGCGGCCGCCGGTCCCGGCTCACCACGTTCGCCTCGGGCGCGGCGGCGCTCGTCGCGATCGGGGCGGCCCTGCCGTTCGCGCTGCGCGGCGGCCCCGGCCCGGCGCTCGAGGGCGGCCCCCAGCTCCCGGCGGCCGCGCCCACCGCGTCCTGGTCCAGCCCGGCGGTGCGGCGCTCGGCCACGCCCTGGGCGTCGGCGGCCGCACCCGCACTTGTGCCGTCCACGGTGCCGGGGGCGGTCCTCTTCCCGTTCAGCGCGCCGACCGGCGACGGTTTCGGCGAGCCGATGGTGACGCTGACCGGCGGCCGGCCGACGGTGGTGCAGACCCTGCCGGGCGGTGAGCCGGTGACGATGACCCTCTACGACCGGGACCCGGGCCGCCCGACCGCGACGGCCGAGGGCCGCCCGGCCCGGGTGAACGGCCAGGCGGCGACCGCCTACGTGTGGAGCGGCGCGGACCCGGCCGGCTCGGACGGCGAGAAGCACCAGTCCCTGGTCTGGCACCCGGCCGGGCAGTCCTGGCTGCGCATCGACGCCGACCAGGGCGTCGACCCGACGCTGCTGACGAAGTACGCCGACGCGATAGTTCCGGGCGGCCTCAAGGGCGAGGCGCCGTTCACGTTCAAGCTGATGCCGTCCGGCTGGACCGTCGACAACATCGGCCCGGCGGCGGTGACGTTCGCGCCGCCCGGGGTGCAGCCGGACGCGGGGTACGTCAACAAGATCACGGTGATGCTCGACGAGGCGCCCGGGCTGGAGCCGAAGCTGGCCGGCCCGCAGACCGTCGAGATCCGCGACGGCGAGGTCACGGCCTGGCTCACGACGGCCGACGACGGGCAGTTCCTCCAGGTCCCGGTGGCCGGTGGCCGCTCGCTGCTGGTGCAGATCGGCCCGAAGGCGGCGCTGCCCCAGGAACTGCTGCTGCGCTTCGCCGAGGGGATCGGGGTGACCGCCGCCGCCCGGGTGAGCCATGGCTGAGAAGACGGATGATTTGCCCGGTTCGCCCCGAAACAGGTAGGCAACTGCCTACCATCGATCTTGTGCTGGTAGTAACGACCGAAGGCTTACCGGGTTACGAGATCACGGCCGTGCTCGGCGAGGTGCTGGGCGTGGTCGCCACGTCCCGCAACCCGTTCGCGGCCGGACTACGCTCGACGGAGGGCGGCCCGGGCCAGGACATGTCGCAGTTCCTGGTCCAGACCCGCTCCCGGGCCGTCGGCCAGATGGTCGCCGCCGCCGAGACCCGCGGCGCCAACGCCATCGTCGGCATGCGCTTCGACCACCGCGACGTGACGAACACCTGGGTCGAGCTGTGCGCCTACGGAACAGCCGTGGTAGCCATCCCACTACACGCCCGCACCGGCGCCCACGCCGCCTGACCAACACCGCCCGCCCCCGCCGTCGCCCACGCCGCCTGACCAACGCCGCCCGCCCCCGCCGTCGCCCACGCCGCCTGACCAACGCCGCCCGCCCCCGCCGTCGCCCACGCCGCCTGACCCGCGCTGCTCCATCGCCCGCGCCACCCTGAGCCGCGCCGCCGCTCGCGCTGCCTGACCGGGTCCGTTCGCGCCGCCGTCCTCAGCCGCCGCCGTCCGCGCTGTGCGAGTCGCGTCACCCGGGCCGCCGCCCTGGGCCGCCGCCGCTCGCGCTGTGTGAGCCGCGCCGCCGATGCCGCTGATGCCCGCGCGGTGTGAGCCGCGTCGGCCGCGCTGCTGCCCGGGCCGCCGATGCCCGCGCTGCGTGAGTCGCACCGTCGCCCGCGGTGCCTGAGATGCGCCGCCGCCTGCGCTGCCTGGCTGGATCCGGCAGCGCCGCCGCCTTGAACCCGGCCGGCCGCGCGTCGCCGCCCGCGCTATGCGAGTCGCCTGGGGCGGCCGTCGCTTGCGCTCTGTTAGCCGCGACGCCGACGCCGCGTGGGCCGCCGCCGTCCGCGCTGTGTGAGTCGCGTCGGCCTCGCCGCTGCCCGGGCCGCGGTACCGGCCCGCGCTGTGTGTGCCGCGTTCCCGCCCGCACCGCCGCCTATGCCGCCGGAGCCGCTGACGCCCGCGCTGTGTGAGGGCGCGCTGACGCTGCTGCGTGAGCTGGGTCCCCGGCCGCTGCGTTTGCGTGTGAGCCGCTCGCGTCCCCGCCCGTGCTGCTTTTGTTGCGCGAACCGTGCCGGCGTCCGCGCAGGTTGGGGTCGCCCCGATAAGTCGGGCGCTGGCGCGCCGCGACTTATCGGACTTATCCCCCGACCAGGTATAAATGTGATATGTCCGGATCGCGAAGCGTCCGGACATATCGTGCCAACAAGCTCACGGCGTGGTGGTGAGGGCTACCGCACGCCCTTGGCGAAGGCCCGTGCCGCCCAGGTCACCGTGACCAGGGTGAGGGCGCCGATCACGACGGCGGCCTGCCAGACCGAGTCGGCGCCGGGGTTGCCGTCGAAGAGGGCGCGTACGCCGTCGACGGCCCAGGAGAACGGGTTCCAGTCGGCGACCGTCTTGAGCCACTTCGGGGCGAACGTCAGCGGCAGCAGGATGCCGGCTGTGAGCAGCAGTGGCTGGGTGATCGTGTTGAGCAGCGGGGCGAGGGCGTCCTCGCTGCGCAGCTTCAGTGAGATGGCGTAGGAGAACGCCGAGAGCATCAGCGAGATCACCGCCATCAGCCCGAACGCGGCCAGCACGTCGAGGGCGTTGGCGCGCAGGCCGAACGCGACGGCAATGAGCACGATCAGCAGGCCCTGGAACAGCAGCGACACCACGTCGCGCAGGGAGCGGCCGACGAGCAGCGCGAACCGGCTGACCGGCGTGACCCGGCTGCGCTCGATGACGCCGGCCCGCAGTTCGGCGATGAGCCCGAACCCGGTGAACAGTGAGCCGAACATCGCCAGCAGGACCAGAAGCCCCGGGACGAAGAGTTTGTACGCCTCGGCGTTCGTCTGCACCCCGAGGGCGGGCTTGAGCAGCGGGGCGAAGAGCAGCAGGTAGAACAGGGGCTGGATGATCCCGACGATCAACCAGACCGGGTTGCGCAGCATGAGCTGCATCTGGCGCTGGAAGACCAGCCAGGTGTCGCGCAGGAACTTCAATGGCAACGACCTGGTCTGCGCAGCGGTGCCGGTGGGCTCCATTCGTCAGCTCTCCCTCAGGGAACGGCCGGTCTTGGTGAGGAACACGTCGTCGAGGCTCGGGCGGTGCAGCTCCATCTCGCCGAGCGTGACCCCGGCGTGGTCGAGCAGGCGCAGGATGTGGGGGATGGCGGTGGCGCCGTCGGTGACGTACAGGCGCAGCCGGCCCTCGACCCGGTCGATGTTGCGCACGTAGTCCTGGTGCTGCAGCAGGGCGGCCGCGGCATCGATGCTGCCGTTGACGCCGACGGTGACCACGTCGCCGGCGACCTCGCGCTTGAGGGCGTCCACAGTGCCCTCGGCGACGATCTCGCCGTTGTCCATGATCGCGATGCGGTCGCAGAGCGCGTCGGCCTCGTCGAGGTAGTGCGTGGTGATGAAGACCGTCATGCCCTCGTCGCGCAGGCGGCGCACCTCGTCCCACATGTGGGCGCGGCTCTGCGGGTCGAGCCCGGTGGTCGGCTCGTCCAGGAAGACGATCTTCGGCTCGTGGATGATGCCGAGCGCGATGTCGACGCGACGGCGCTGGCCGCCGGAGTAGGTCTTGGTCTTGCGGTCGGCGTAATCGCTCAGCTGGAACGCGTCGAGCGCCTTGGCGACCCGCCGGTGGGCGTCGGCCTTGTGGATGCCGTAGAAGCGGGCCTGCAGGACCAGCTCCTCGCGGGCGGTGCTCTCGTCCCAGGTGCTGCCGCCCTGGGCGACGTAGCCGATCCGGCGGCGCACCTCGCCCGGGTGCTTGAGCAGGTCCACCCCGGCGATGCTGGCCTCGCCCCCGTCGGGCGTGATCAACGTGGCCAGCATCCGCAGCGTCGTGGTCTTGCCCGCGCCGTTCGGCCCGAGAAATCCGAAGATCTCCCCGTCCTTGACGGAGAGGTCGACGCCTCGGACGGCCTCGACGACCTTCTTCTCGCGACCGGCGCGGGAGCGGAACGACTTCCGCAGACCCCTCGTCTCGATCATGTGGTCCCCCTGTCTGGTGTTCGCAGGGCGACCGTAACGCGATATAGTTCGGCGGGTCAAGCTTGAGTATGTCGCGTACTACTCGTCCTCGTCGTCGACCGGCTCGCCGTGCTCGGCCCGGATCGCCGCGCGCCACTGCTCGGCGTCGTCCGCACCAAGGTCCTCGCCGGTGTGCACACCCTCTCCGGCCTCGATCCGGGCGGCGACGTCATGGCACCAGCGGGCCTCCGCCTCGCAGCGCACCATCGTCAGCTCGAACTGCCAGCCGACGTGGGCCGGCTTGTGCTCGGTCCACTCCTCGGTGTTGTCGCGATAGGTCTTGACCCAGCCCTCCAGCAGCCGCGCCCGGGCCCGCAGCGCGCCGACCGCCTCCGCCCGCGGCAGGTGCGGCAGGAACGCGAACGCGGCCAGGAACGGGTCCTGCGGCTCCGCGTAGTCCCACCAGTACTTGCGCAGCATCGCCTGGTACTCCGCGGTGCCGATCGGGGTCAGCCGGTAGCGGGTGCGGGCCGGGCGGTTGCCGGCCCGCTCCGTGCCCAGCTCCTCCAGCAGCCCCTCCTCGGTCATCTTCCGCAGGGCGTGGTAGATCGAGCCCGGCTGGACGCTGGCCCAGCGGTCGACCTGCCAGCTCATCAGCTCCTTGCGGATGTCGTAGCCGTGGACGGGCTGGAGGTATGAGATCAGCCCCAGGATCAGCAGACGCGTAGTGGACACGAGACAAGCGTAATAGCAAAGTTTGACTAAAACCCTTGATGATTTCCTTCCGCGGCTGAGTGATTTTTTGGGCACCTGAAGATCGCCTCAGGCGGGCATAGACTGCGCTGGTGCGCAAGGTACTGATCGCCAACCGGGGTGAAATCGCTGTCCGGGTCATCCGCGCCTGTCGAGATGCGGGCCTGGCCAGCGTGGCCGTCTACGCGGATTCGGACCGCGATGCGCTGCACGCCCGGCTGGCCGACGAGTCCTACGCGCTCGGGGGCGACTCGGCCACCGAGACCTACCTGCGCATCGACAAGCTCGTGGACGTCGCGGCGAAGTCGGGCGCGGATGCGGTACACCCGGGATATGGCTTTCTGTCGGAGAACGCGGATTTCGCGCAAGCGGTCATCGACGCCGGGCTGACGTGGATCGGGCCGAGCCCGCAGTCCATCCGCGACCTCGGTGACAAGGTCACGGCCCGGCACATCGCCCAGCGGGCGGGGGCGCCGCTGGTCCCCGGCACGGCCGAGCCGGCGGCCGACGCCGCCGAGATCGTCGCGTTCGCCGAGGAGCACGGGCTGCCGGTGGCCATCAAGGCCGCGTTCGGCGGCGGCGGGCGCGGGCTCAAGGTGGCCCGCACCATCGAGGAGATCCCGGCGCTGTTCGAGTCGGCCGTCCGGGAGGCGGTCGCCGCGTTCGGGCGGGGGGAGTGCTTCGTCGAGCGCTACCTCGACCGCCCGCGCCACGTCGAGGCCCAGGTGCTCGCCGACCAGCACGGCAACGTGATAGTCGTCGGCACCCGCGACTGCTCCCTGCAGCGGCGCCACCAGAAGCTGGTCGAGGAGGCCCCGGCGCCGTTCCTCACCGACGAGCAGCGCGCGCAGATCCACGAGTCGGCGAAGGCGATCTGCCGCGAGGCCGGGTATCACGGGGCGGGGACCGTCGAGTATCTCGTCGGCGGCGACGGCACGATCTCGTTCCTGGAGGTCAACACCCGGCTCCAGGTCGAGCACCCGGTCAGCGAGGAGACCGCCGGCATCGACCTGGTGCGCGAGCAGTTCCGGGTGGCCGACGGCGAGAAGCTCCGCTTCGACGCCGACCCGGTCCCGCGCGGCCACGCGATCGAGTTCCGGATCAACGGCGAGGACCCCGGCCGCGGCTTCCTGCCCGCGCCCGGCACCGTCACCCGGCTCGTCCTGCCGACCGGCCCGGGCGTGCGGGTCGACACCGGCATCGAGTCGGGCAGCGTGATCGGCGGCAACTTCGACTCCCTGCTGGCCAAGGTCATCATCGTCGGCGAGACGCGGGAGCAGGCCCTGGAGCGCGCCCGCCGCGCGCTCGACGAGATGGTCGTGGACGGCATGGCGACCGCGCTGACCTTCCACCGCAAGGTCATCCGCGACGAGGCGTTCGTCTCGTCGCCGTTCAGCGTGCACACGCGCTGGATCGAGACCGAGTGGGAGAACGACGTCCCGCCGTTCGACGCCGCGGCCGGTGTGGACACGGATGTGGCCGCGCGGGACGTGGTAGTGGTCGAGGTCGGTGGCAAGCGCCTGGAGGTCTCGCTCCCCGCCGGGTTCGGCGCGCTCAAGGTGGCGGCCCCGTCCGCTCCGGCGCCGAAGAAGCGCGCGGCGGGCCGCAAGGCGGGCGCCGCGGCCGGCGGCGACGCGCTGACGAGCCCGATGCAGGGCACCATCGTGAAGATCGCCGTGGCCGAGGGGGACACGGTGGCCGAGGGTGACCTCATCGTGGTGCTGGAGGCCATGAAGATGGAGCAGCCGCTCAACGCGCACAAGGCCGGGGTGGTGACCGGGCTGCAGGCCACGGTGGGCGAGGTCGTGTCGGCCGGAGCGGTAATCGCCGAGCTCAAGTAGGTGCCGCCACGGCTGGTGCGGGACCGGCTCACCTGGGTCATGTACGTCCAGCTGTCCCTGTGGGTCTACTTCCTCTACGGCTTCGGCCCGGTCGCCCCGATCCTGCGCGACGAGCTCCGCATCAGCCGGACCCTGGCCGGCCTGCACGGCACCGCGTTCGCCGCGGGCGGGATCATCGGTGGCCTGATCCTGCCCCGGCTCACCCGCCGCCTGGGCCGGGGCCGGCTCGTCTGGACCGGCCTGGCCTGCGTCAGCACCGCCGCGGTGGGCATGTACGCCGCCCACCACCTCGCCGTGACGCTGGCGTTCACCACCCTGGCCAGCATCGGCTCGGCCTTCACCGTCAACGCGATAAACACCGGCCTGACCGACCACCACGGCACCGCCGCCCCCGCCGCGATCAGCGAGGCCAACGCGGCCGCCGCCGCCCTGGGCCTGGTGGCGCCCCTGGTCGTCGGGGCCACGTTCGCGGCCGGCTGGGGTTGGCGCCTCGGCCTGGCCGTGGTCGTGCTGCCGGTGCTGGCCGTGGCCTGGTACGCCCACCGCCACCGCATCCGCCTGCCCGAACCGGCCGGCTACGGCGCCGCCACCGCCCTCGCCCACCGCCCGCTGCCAGGGCCGTTCTGGCTCGCGCTGACGAGCCTGTTCGCCACGGGCTCGGTCGAGATCTGCCTGACCCTGTGGGGCAGCGACGTCCTGCGCTCGCACGCCCACGTCTCACCCGGTGTGGCCACGGCGGGCGTGTCCGCCCTGATCGCCGGCATGGTCGCGGGCCGCCTGGCCGGCGGCCGCCTCCTGCTGCTCTTCCGCCCGGCCCGCATGCTCCTGGCCGCGCTGGGGGTGAGCCTCGTGGGCTTCGCCGGTTTCTGGGTGGCCACCGCCCCGTGGCCGGCGATGGCGGGTCTGTTCGTCTGCGGGGTGGGGACGGGCCTGCACTATCCGCTGGGCATCGGCCTGGCGCTGGCCCACTCGGACGGGCAGCCGGACCTTGCGGCGGCGCGGGCGTCGTTCGCGGTGGGCATATCCTTCGGCGCGGCCCCGTTCGCCCTTGGCGCACTGGCCGACCGGGTGGGCCCGCACCCGGCGTTCCTGCTCGTCCCGGCGTTCGTGGCGCTGTCGGCGGTGGCCGTCCTGCGCCTGGACCGCGTCACCCTCCCGCCGCCGGCCCGGCCGTAGGAAGCCCGCTCGGCCGGCGGCGACCGCTCACCGCCGGACGGCCCCGCCGCCCGAGGTGGCGGGCGGGGCGGGCCGCTGCGGGGCCGATCGGGCGCGGTGCGGTTCAGCGCTTGCGGGCGATGGTGAGGCCGTCGGCGATCGGGAGGAGGACTGACTCGACGCGGGGGTCGTCCAGGACGTGCCGGTTGAACTCGACCATGGCGATGGTGCCCTCGTCGCCTGGCTGGGGGTCGAGGATGTGGCCGTGGCGCAGGACGTTGTCGATCAGGAGCAGGCCGCCCGGGCGGACGCGGGGGACAAGCTGCTCCCAGTAGTTCAGGTAGCCCGTCTTGTCGGCGTCGACGAAGACCAGGTCGAGGTGGGGCTCCTCCGGCAGCTGCTTTAACGTGTCGGCGGCCGGGCCGATGACGAGCTCGATGCGGTCGGTCAGGCCGGCGCGGGACCAGTAGCGGCGGGCGATGCCGGTGAACTCGTCGGAGACGTCGAAGCACGTCAGCTTGCCGCCGTCGGCGAGGCCGCGGGCGATGGCGATCGAGGACAGGCCGGTGAAGGTGCCGATCTCGACGGCCCGGCGGGCGCCGATGATGCGGGTCAGGAGGGTCATGAAGCCGGCCTGCTCGGCGGCGATCTGCATGCCCTGGTCCTCGGGCAGCACGCGGGCCGTCTCCGCGATGAGGTCGCGGACGATCTCGTCGGGGGCGCTGCCGTTGGCGACCACGTACTCCTGCAGCTGCGCCGTCAGCGCGAGGGGAATCTTCGTCATGGAGTCGACCATAGCGACACGAGTGGGACATTCAGCCGGGCCAGCATCAGCCGCAGCGTCGGGATCGACAGGCCGATGACGTTCGTGTGGTCGCCTTCCAGGCGCGTGACGAAGGCACCGCCCAGCCCGTCGATGGTGAACGAGCCGGCCACCTCCAGCGGCTCGCCGGTGGCCACGTACGCGGCGATCTCCGCGTCCGACGGCTCGGCGAAGTGGATCGTGGTGGCGACCGTCTCCTCGACGGCCTCGCCGGTCGCGCCGTCGATCAGGCAGTGGCCGGTGTACAGCACCGCCGACCGGCCGCGCATGGCCTTCCAGCGGGCGGTGGCGTCGTCCGGCGACTCGGGCTTGCCCAGGATCTCGCCAGCGAAGCCGAGGACGGAGTCGCAGCCGAGCACCAGCGCGTCGACGCCGTTGGCGGCCCGGGTGTCACCGCCGGCGCTCAGCCCGGCCAGCACGGCGCGGGCCTTCAGCCCGGCCAGGATGCCGGCCAGCGAGCCCGCGTCACCGGCCTGGACGACCGACTCGTCGACGCCGCTGACGATGGTCTGGGCGGTGATGCCGGCCTGGGCGAGCAGCTTGCGGCGGGCCGGGCTCGCCGAGGCGAGGATGAAGGTACGCACAGCCGGAAACGGTAGCGAACTACGATCTATGACCGTGCGCAGGCTCTGGGCGGAGTTCAAAGCCATCGCCATCGGGGGCACGGTCCTCGACCTGGCGCTGGGCTTCATCATCGGCACCGCGTTCGCCACGCTGATCCAGTCGTTCGTGACGAACCTGTTCCTGCAGGCGGTCGCGGCGGTGGTCGGCGAGCCGGACTTCAAGAATCTCTCGATCACGATCCATCGCACGCCGCTGCGCTACGGCGTCTTCCTCAACGACCTGCTGCAGTTCATGCTGCTCGCGGTCGGGCTGTTCATGGTCATCAAGCTGATGACGCTCATCGGTGTCGAGCGCGGGCGCTCGCTGGAGCTGCGCAACTGCCCCTACTGCCTGGACCGCATCCCGTCGGCCGCGATGACCTGCCGCTCGTGCGGCCAGCCGCTCGTGGCCGACCTGCCCGGGCCGGAGGAGGCCGAGCGGCTGCAGCTGGAGCGGGTGGCCCGCAAGTGGCCCACCCTGCCGGCGCTGCCGCCGATCACGATCCCGCGACGGCGCGCCAATGGCGGGGCCGGCCCGGACGAGCGCTCTGCGCCCACCGGGAGCGCGGACGGGCCGGAGCCGGAGCCGACGCCGAAGGCGCAAGACTGAACAGTGCGCCCACGATCGCGGCCACCTCTTCGGCGGTCGGCGTGCCGCGCACCACCCTGAACAGCGGCTCCTCGGTCACTGGGCCTCCCGCATTTTCGCCGAAACGTTGCCGTCCTGCGAGCATACGCACACTTCAGCGGCGCATACTCGACTGGAACGGCAGTCGATGGCGAATTGGGGGGCGCATTGACACACGCCCGTTTTCGCCGAGTATGTGCGGCGATATCGATAGCCGTCGCTGTCGCGCTGATCGGTGCGGTGGCGCCGGCGGGTCCGGCGTCCGCGCGCGAGGGTGAGACGCCCGCGTCCGTGTCCGCATCGCTGCACTACCAGGTCACGTTCGTGGCCCGGGCCTGCGACTCCTATCAGCACGTGATGGGCAACCGGGTGCGCGACGACACCGCCGAGAACGCCGCGCCGCTCGGGCACGACAGCGTGTACAACGACGGCAACGAGGTCGATCCTCAGGTCGAGGCGGCCAACTCGTCGAACTGCTCGCCGCTGAACGGGTGGCAGTTCTCGCTCGGCGGCGGCCGCGAGAAGAAGGGCGCGCTGTCCACCGTCACCACGCCGGCCGCCGGCTCCGGCCCGACCGCGGCGGCCACGCCGGCGCTGGAGCGCACCGGGCAGAAGACGGGCCAGGTGCTCGACGGCGCCATCACCGTCACGCTCACCGACGAGCAGGCCAAGGCGGCGGCCCGGCGCCAGCTCTGGGCGCAGGGCGGCACCCCGGGGACGCCGCAGCCCGACGGATACGGCTTCGGGTCCTTCCGCTGTGCCGTCGACGGGCACAGCGGTACCAACGCGCAATGGATCGGGTTCCCTTCCGGAGCGCGGCACGTCTTCTGCTTCGCCTACTACGTCAAGGCGGCCCAGCCGACGGGCACGCTCATCGTGCGGGCCCGCACGAGCGCCAACCCCGGCTACCCGCAGCGCTTCACGTTCAACGTGAGCTCGAGCTACGCCGCCGACAAGCGGGTCGTGGCCGACGCCAAAACCGACGCGACGCTCGTGCGCAGCGCGGGTGGGGCGGCCGGCACCGTCGTGGCGGACACCCCGGCCGGCTGGACCCTCGCCGACGTCGGCTGCACGAAGACGGGCGCCGGGCGGAGCCTGGCCACGGCCGACGTCCCGACCGGCACGGTGGCGGTGACCCTGTCGCCCGGCGAGGTCGTCACGTGCACGTTCACCTTCACGCCGCCGCCGTCGCCGGTCGGCCTGACCTTGCGGGTGTACTCCGACAGGGCCGGCGGCCCCTTCCAGCTCGCGGTGGCCGACCCGGCGGGCGGCGCGCCCCGGCACCTGACCGCGACCGCCACCGGCGACGGCTCGGCCTCCGTCGCGACCGGCGACGACCTCGGCGCGCTGCTCCCGGCGGCGTACGCGGTCACGCTCACCCCGCCCGCCGGTGACGCGGCCGCCTGGAGCCTGACCGGCGTGGGCTGCGGCGACCAGGAGCTCAAGCCCGAGGGCCTGACCGTGACGGTCAACGTGACCGCATCGGTCCCGGTGGACTGCGCGCTGCGGGTGACGCGCAAGGGCGGCTCGCTGGAGCTGCGCGGGGTCACGATCGGCGGGATGGCGGCCGCGTCATTCGCGGTCACCCCGCGCACGCAGGGCGGGCCCGGCTGGTCCGGCGTGGCCACCACCACCGGGCTGGGTGTCGCCGCGATCGCCCAGGGGGACGTGCCCGCGTCGCTGGCGTTCGGGGAGTACCTGGTCACGCCGATCGCGCCCATCTCGACGGCGGAGGGCAGCTGGCGGCTCAGCTCGTTCGCCTGCGACCCGGGCGAGACCCAGGACCTGCCCGAGGTGGGCGCCGGTGTGGTACCGCTGGCCGCCGCCGCACCCGCCGCGAAGTGCACGGCGACCTACATCTTCGACGAGGCCAGCACGCTGCAGCTGACGGTGCGCTTCGCCGGGGACGTGGCCGGGCGGGCCGGCGCCCTGATCGTCGACGTCGACTGCGAGGACGGCTCCAGCGGCCGGGCCGTGCTCGGCGGCACCGACAACGGCGACGCCTCGCTGCCCGGCCCGATCGGCTTCCTGAGCCCGACGAAGTGCACGGTCCAGGAGCCGCAGGCGCCCACGGCGAAGGATGCGAAGGTCTCGATCACCGGCACCGTCGACCCCAACGCCGGCAGTGCCCAGCTGACCGTACCCGGCGTCATCGAGATCGGGGCCGACGCCGCCAACGAGGCGCAGCAGTACACGGTCGTCGTCACCGTCACCTACGACGCCGCGCCGGCCGCCCCGACCCAGCAGAAGGTCCTCGATACCTTCCGGGTCCTGCCGGTTGCCCTCATTGGTGCCGGTCTGGTGGGAATCGGCCTGCTCATCCTGCTGATCATGGTGCTGCGATCCCGGACCGACTGACCACGATCTTCACCAGAACCGGGGTTTTTCCCAGGTGCACTGGTTGGGTACGTTTCTTGGTAATGACGCAGCCCATAGTCCTGGTCGCCGAGCGCTACCGCCTGCTGGAGCAGCTCGGTGCCGGTGGCATGGGCCGGGTCTGGCTGGCCCGCGACGAGATGCTGCGCCGGGACGTGGCCATCAAGGAGGTCGTCCCGCCCGAGGGCCTGACCCGCGAGGAGCGCGACGAACTGCGGCTGCGCACCCTGCGGGAGGCCCGCGCGGCGGCCCGGCTCAACGACGCCAACGTGGTGCGGATCTACGACGTCGTGCACACCGAGCAGGCGCCGTGGATCGTCATGGAGTACGTCCCGTCGCGCTCCCTGCACCAGGTGATCACCGAGGACGGGCCGCTGCCGCCCGAGCGGGTGGCCCGCATCGGGCTCGCCGTCCTCAACGCGCTGCGGGCCGCCCACGCCGCCGGAGTCCTCCACCGCGACGTGAAGCCGGGCAACGTGCTGCTGGCCGACACCGGCCGGGTGGTGCTCACCGACTTCGGCCTGGCCGTGTTCGAGGGCGGCGACGGGGCCGTGACCAGGCCGGGGTTGATCCTGGGCTCGCCGCAGTACATCTCGCCCGAGCGGGCCCGCGAAGGCATCTCGGGGCCCGAGTCGGACATGTGGTCGCTGGGGGCCACGCTCTACGCCGCGGTCGAGGGGCGCTCGCCGTACGCGCGCTCGACGACGTACGCCACCCTGACCGCCCTGGCCACCGAGGAGCCCGACGCCCCCACCCGGGCCGGCGTGCTGAAGCCGGCGCTGACCGCCCTGCTGCGCAAGGACCCGCGGAACCGGGCCGGGATGGCCGAGACCGAGCGGCTGCTGCTGCGGGCCGCGGCGGGGGAGGGCCGGCCCTGGTGGAGCATGCCCGCGCTGCCCCGCCCGCGCCGCTCCCGCGAGGGCCACCCCGCCTCGCCGGTCGCGGCGGCCGTCGCCCCGGTCAGCCGTGAGCCGGGCGCCCCCGCCGTCGTCTCCCCGGTGGCGATCTCCGCCTTGCGCACGGTCGAGCGGTCGGGTGGCTCCAGCGACGGGCTGCTGCCGATGGGCTCGATCGACGACGACCTGGACCGCACCGTCCCGCCGAACCGGCGGTGGGGCTGGGTCGCGGTGGGTGCGGCCGCCCTGGCCCTGGCCGTGACCGCGGTGCTGCTGCTGTCCGACACCGGCGCGGACCCCGGCCCCGACCGGCCTGCGCCGGGCGGCGCGTCGGTGGGTGCCAACGCGATCCCCGTCCGGCCCTCCGTCACGCCGTCGCCGACGGTCGTGGCCAGCATCGGGGCCGACACCATCCAGCTGCCGGACGGGTTCCAGTACCTCACCGACCCGCAGTTCGGCTTCCGGATCGGCCTGCCGGTCGGCTGGAAGCGCGTGCCGGACCCGGTGTCACCGACGATGGTGTACTACGAGTCCAACACCGTCCCGGGCATGCGGGTCGGCATCGACACCACGGCGGCGCCCCCGGCCGGCGACCCGGTGGCGGCCGCGAAAGCCCTCGAGAGCGCCCGGCTCCAGCTCGGCCTCTACGCGAACTACCACCGGCTCGGGATGGACCCGGTCAAGGACTACTGGGGCGACTGCGCCGACTGGCAGTTCACCTACGACAGCTCGCAGGGGCCCATGCGGGCGTCCAACCTGAGCTGCCGGGTCCGGCCCGACCTGGGCCAGACCATCTACTGGGAGTGCACGGCCGACATGTGGGTCCAGGCGTCGGCCCACAACATCTACAACATCATCCGCGGCACGTTCAGGCCCCGGCCGTAGCTACAGCGGGATGTTGCCGTGCTTCTTCGGCGGCAGGGTCTCCCGCTTGGTGCGCAGCAGGCGCAGGGCGCGCACGATCTCGACCCGGGTCGCCGAGGGCGCGATGACGCCGTCGACGTAGCCGCGCTCGGCCGCGACGTACGGGTTGGCCAGGGTGTCCTCGTACTGCTGGACCAGCTCGGCCCGCAGCGCGGCCGGGTCCTCGGCGTCGCGCAGCTCCTGGCGGTACAGGATGTTGACCGCGCCCTGCGCCCCCATCACCGCGATCTGCGCCGTCGGCCAGGCGAAGTTCAGGTCGGCACCGAGGTGCTTGGAGCCCATGACGTCGTACGCGCCGCCGTACGCCTTGCGGGTGATGACTGTGACCTTCGGGACCGTCGCCTCCGCGTAGGCGTAGATCAGCTTCGCGCCGCGGCGGATGATGCCGTCCCACTCCTGACTGGCGCCGGGCAGGAAGCCGGGGACGTCGACGAACGTGAGGATCGGGATGTTGAAGGCGTCGCAGGTCCGCACGAACCGGGCCGCCTTCTCCGACGCGTCGATATCGAGGCAGCCCGCGAAGTGCATCGGCTGGTTGGCCACCACGCCCACCGGGTGGCCCTCGACCCGGCCGAAGCCGACGACGATGTTCTGCGCGAACAGCGGCTGTACTTCCAGGAAGTCCTCGACGACCGACTCGACGACGGTCTTGATGTCGTAGGGCTGGTTGGCCGAGTCCGGGATCAGCGCGTCGAGGGCCAGGTCCTCGTCGGTGACCTCGAGGCTCGCCGGCGCGTCGAGCACCGGGGCGTCGTCCATGTTGTTCGAGGGCAGGTACGACAGCAGCGCCCGCACGTAGTCGATCGCGTCGTCCTCGTCGGCCGCCAGGTAGTGCGCGTTGCCCGACTTGGTGTTGTGCGTGCGCGCCCCGCCGAGATCCTCCATGCCGATGTCCTCGCCGGTGACGGTCTTGATGACGTCCGGGCCGGTGATGAACATGTGCGAGGTCCCGTCGACCATGACCGTGAAGTCGGTGACCGCGGGGGAGTACACCGCACCGCCCGCGCACGGGCCCATGATCAGCGAGATCTGCGGGATGACGCCCGAGGCGCGCACGTTGCGGAAGAAGATCTCCCCGTAGAGGCCCAGGGAGACGACACCCTCCTGGATCCGCGCGCCGCCGGAGTCGTTCATGCCGACGACCGGGCAGCCGATCTTCATCGCCAGGTCCATGACCTTGACGATCTTCTCGCCGAAGACCTCGCCGAGGCTGCCGCCGAAGACCGTGAAGTCCTGGGCGAACACGCAGATCTGGCGGCCGTCGACGGTGCCGTAGCCGGTGACCACGCCGTCGCCGTAGGGCCGGGTCTTCTCCAGCCCGAACGCGGTGGACCGGTGCCGGGCCAGCTCGTCGAGCTCGACGAACGAGCCGGGGTCGAGCAGCAGCTCGATGCGCTCGCGGGCGGTCTTCTTGCCCCGCGAGTGCTGCTTCTCCACGGCGCGGGCCGAGCCGGCGTGGACGGCCTCGTCGGTGCGCCGCTGCAGATCGCCGAGCTTGCCCGCCGTGGAGTGGACGTCGGCCGGCTGCTTCGCTGTCACACCCTGCTTGCTGGTCACCCCGTGGAGCCTAATGGCGTCGGCATAGTGTCGAGCTGTGAACATTTCCACCGGTGGCGCGTTCTCCGATCTCGACCGGCCGCCGCTGCGGCCCCTGGCGCTGCGCAAGGCGCTGCTGGTGCCGGGCGGGCTCTGGACCGAGCTGCGGATCGTCCAGGAGACCGGCTCGACGAACGCCGATGTCGCCGCGGCCGCCCGCGAAGGCGCCCCGGAGGGTCTGATCATCGTCGCGGAGAGCCAGAACGCCGGCCGCGGGCGGCTGGACCGGCGGTGGCAGTCGCCGCCGCGGGCCGGGCTGGCGCTGAGCGTGCTGCTGCGCCCGGCGGTGGCGCCGGGCCGGCTGGGCTGGCTGCCGCTGCTGGCCGGGGTGGCGCTGGCCGAGTCGGTGCGGCGGGTGGCCCGCATCGACGCGTACCTGAAGTGGCCAAACGACCTGCTGCTACAGGGCGACCGCAAGACGGCCGGCATCCTGGCCGAGGCCGCTGACGGGGCCGTGGTGGTGGGGATCGGCCTCAACGTCACGCTGCACGAGAACGAGCTGCCCCGCCCCGATGCCACGTCACTGGTCCTGGGCGGCGCGGTGTCGACCGACCGGGATCCGCTGCTGCGAGCCCTGCTGCGCGCCCTCGCCGACTGGTACAGGCGTTTCGCGGAGCACGGGGGCGACCCCGAGGCTTCCGGGCTGCGCGAGGCATACATCTTCCACTGCGGCACGATCGGCCGTCGGGTGAGCGTGGACCTGCCAAGCGGCGAGGTGCTGGAGGGCCTGGCCAGCGGCGTCGACGGCGACGGGAGACTCCAAGTCACGGACCGGTTCCAGACCGTGCGGCCGGTGGCGGCCGGCGATGTCGTGCACGCGCGCCTGGATCCGACTGTGTAGGCAGTGCCGCCGGGTGGCGGTCAGGGTCTAGCCTCACCTGCGACATTTGATGTTCGAGGAGGGGTTTCGCGTGGGGTTCCCGGAAAGCGTCCTGACGAAGGACGAGCAGGTGGTGCTGCACCTGCACCCCCACTGGAAGGCGTTGTTCCTGCCGGTGGTCTGGTTCGTGCTGGCCGTCGCGGCAGTCGTCGCGCTCGCGATCTTCGTGGACTGGGGTGCGATCGCGAACTACATCGCGGCCGGCGTGGCCCTCGTGCTGGTGATCGTCGTCACCGTGTGGCCGTGGATCAAGTGGCGCACCACGCACTACGTGTTCACCAACGAGCGGGTGATCATGCGCAACGGTGTCTTCTCGCGCAGCGGCCGGGACATCCCGATGGGCCGGATCAACGATGTGTCGTTCTCGCACTCGCTGTTCGAGCGGATGCTGGGCTGCGGCACGCTGACGATCGAGTCGGCCGGTGAGCGCGGCCAGGTCCAGCTGACCGACCTGCCCCAGGTGGAGAAGACGCAGAGCGTGCTCTACGAGCTGGTCGACGCCGACCGGCAGAAGCACACGTTCGGCGACGACGACCGCGACGCGCTGGTCCGCGAGATCAAGAACGACGCGGAGCCGGCGAGCTGAGCTTTCCCTGTTCTTCTGCGTGACCCCCGTCAGCGCTTCGCGGCGGGGGTCTCCAGCTCTTCGGCGGGCTGGCGCGGCGCCGGCGGGGCCGCGGCCGGGTCGGAGAAGGCGGCCTCCAGGGCCTCGATCTGCCTGTCGTCCGGGGCGACGACGGCGGTGTCCGAGAACGCCACCTCGAGCGCCTCGATCTCGCGCTCCTCGGTGCTGCGCTCCGGCTCGCCGGGCGTGAAGACCCAGGTGCGGTACGCCCAGAAGCGGAAGATCATCGCCAGCCCGATGCCCGCGGCGTTGGCGATGTTGAACGCCAGCCGGTCGTCGGGGTTGGACTCGCTGAAGTGCAGCCCGTACTTGGCCACCGCCAGCACGGCCTCCTGGATCAGCAGGCCGACGCCGTTGAGCGCGAAGAACAGGATGTATTCGCGGCGCATGCCGCCGCTGTCGCGGTCCTTGTAGGTCCACTGGCGGTTCATGATGTAGGAGAGCGTGGTCGCCACGACGACCGCGACGATCTTGGCCTTCAGCGGCCCGATGAACAGCAGGGCATTGACCAGGATGAAGTCGACGACGGTGTTCACGCAGCCGACCGCGCCGAACTTGAACAGC
Organism: Dactylosporangium vinaceum; assembly: GCF_019904175.1. Lineage (GTDB taxonomy): Bacteria > Actinomycetota > Actinomycetes > Mycobacteriales > Micromonosporaceae > Dactylosporangium > Dactylosporangium vinaceum. Next base: position 1,071,249 of record NZ_CP061913.1, read on the forward strand.
TCGGTCGCGAGCGCGTGGAACCGCTCGGGGATGAAGCGGTCACGGAGTCTGCTGGCGAAGCGCACCGGCCAACCTTACGGTAAGCGACCAAACTCCGCGCCCGCCCGAGGCTGACTGCGGGACAGGTCACCCCGAGCGTTCACGCTCCGCGACGGCGGTGGTGCCGGCCGTGTCCTCCGGCTTCTCCCGGAAGACGATCTGGCGGTACGACCAGAAGCGGAACAGGGTGCCCAGGACGAGCCCGACACCGTTCTTGGCGATGTTGTCGGCCAGCTGGCTGGTGAACCCGAGGGCGTAGTGGCTGACGGCCAGGCAGGTCAGCGCGATGAGCAGGCCGACCAGGTTGAACACGAAGTACAGCCCGTATTCGCGGCGCAGGTCCGTGCGGGCCCGGTCGCGCCAGGTCCAGAACCGGTTGCCGATGAACGCGCAGGTGGCCGCCACGGTCATCGAGATCGCGCCGGCGACGAGGGTGTTGAGCGGCCCCCACAGCAGGTTGAACACGGCCGTGTCGATGAGGAACGTGATGAGCCCGATCGTGCCGAACTTGAGGCCCTCGCGGACCAGGCCCTCGAAGCGCGTGTACAGGCGCCGCAGCAGTGATGGCGTCGGCGGATCGGTCACGGTCACGCAGCACAGGGTAAGGCACTGTCACGTTTGCGCAGTAATGCGCGCTGCACGAAAAAATCGCGCGAATTTCTGCGTGTGGGGTGGAAAGTCTCCCGTTCTTGTGCAGGTTTTCACAAGGTCTCACGCTGCTGCCCCCGGCCCGCGGGCCTAGTCTGATGAAAACCCCGTGAAAGTCGACGACGCGCTCGCACCATCGCGCGCCGCGGTTCCGTACACCTCGAGGTCAGTGTTGACCGAAGGAGTCATGCCCATGGTTGCCCCGGTTACCGTTCAAGGTCTTGATCAGGCGCCGACCCCGCACACCCGGCTGCTCGCCTGGGTTCGCGAGGTCGCCGCGCTCACCCGGCCGGAGCGCGTGGTCTGGTGCGACGGCTCCGAGCGGGAGTGGCGGGCCATGACCGACGAGCTCGTCGCGAGCGGCGCGCTGGTGCGCCTGGCCGCCCGGCCGAACTCGTTCTGGGCCCGCACCGACCCGTCGGACGTGGCGCGGGTCGAGGAGCGGACGTTCATCTGCTCGGCCGACCCGGCTGACGCGGGGCCGACCAACAACTGGATGGCGCCGGAGGAGATGAAGCGGCGCATGACGGAGCTGTACGACGGGTGCATGCGCGGGCGGACGATGTACGTCATCCCGTTCTGCATGGGGCCGCTCACCGCCGACAGTCCGATGTTCGGGGTGGAGCTGACCGACTCGCCGTACGTCGTCGCGTCAATGCGCATCATGACCCGGATGGGCACGTCGGTGCTGGAGAAGATGGGCGCCGACGCGTCGTTCGTGCCCTGTCTGCACTCCGTCGGGGCGCCCTTGGAGCCCGGGGCCGAAACCGAGGACACGGCGTGGCCGTGCAGCGAGACGAAGTACATCTCGCATTTCCCGGAGACCCGCGAGATCTGGAGCTACGGCTCGGGGTACGGCGGCAACTCCCTCCTGGGCAAGAAGTGCTATTCGCTGCGCATCGCCAGCGTCATCGGGCGCGACGAGGGCTGGCTCGCCGAGCACATGCTGATCCTCAAGCTCACCGGGCCGGAGGGGGTCGTCAAGTACATCGCGGCGGCGTTCCCGAGCGCGTGCGGCAAGACGAACCTGGCGATGCTGGAGCCCACGATCCCCGGCTGGAAGGTCGAGACGCTCGGCGACGACATCGCGTGGATGCGCTTCGGTGAGGACGGCCGCCTCTACGCGGTCAACCCGGAGTTCGGCCTGTTCGGCGTCGCCCCCGGCACCGACTGGAAGACCAACCCCAACGCGATGCGCACCCTCGCCCGCGGCAACTCGATCTTCACCAACGTGGCGCTCACCGACGACGGCGACATCTGGTGGGAGGGCATGGGTGAGCCGCCCGCGCACCTCACCGACTGGCGCGGCGCGGACTGGACCCCGCAGTCCGGCGAGCTGTCCTCACACCCCAACTCCCGCTTCTGTACCCCGATCTCGCAATGCCCGATCCTGGCCCCCGAATACGAGGACCCGCGGGGCGTGCCGATCGACGCGATCCTCTTCGGCGGCCGCCGCAAGACCACCGTGCCGCTCGTCGCCGAGGCGCGGGACTGGGCGCACGGCGTGTACCTCGGCGCGACCCTGTCCAGCGAGACGACCGCCGCGGCGGTGGGCAAGGTCGGCGTGGTGCGGCGCGACCCCATGGCGATGCTGCCCTTCATCGGGTACCACGCGGGGGACTACTTCGCCCACTGGATCGACATGGGCAAGAAGGCCGACGTCACGAAGCTGCCGCGGATCTTCTACGTGAACTGGTTCCGCCGCGCCAGTGTCGAAGGGGAAGGCGACGGCCACTTCCTGTGGCCCGGCTTCGGCGAGAACTCCCGGGTCCTCAAGTGGGTCGTGGAGCGCATCGAGGGCACCGCGGCCGCGCTCGACACCCCGATCGGCTCCGTGCCCGCCCCCGGCGCCCTGGACGTCGCCGGCCTGGATCTGAGCGCCGAGGACCTGGCCGCGGCCCTGCGCGTCGACCCGGACGAGTGGCGGGCCGAACTGCCGCAGATCCAGGCGTGGTTCGAACAGTTCGGCGAGAAGTTGCCGGGAGTTCTCTGGGCCGAGCTGGACGCCCTGCGGGCCCGGCTGGGCGTCGCCTGATCGGGTGTTTTCGCTGGTGAGCGGCTGGCCTGTCAATCGGCCGGCCGCTCGCCCGATTACTGAACCGGTACTGTCCGGTGGCTGGCTGATGGTGTTGCTTCCCGGCTCGGGGCGCTAGCCTTTGCTGCCGTGGGTGTGCGTAACGTGGTTTATTCGCTGTACGAGAAGCGTCTCGCTCGGCGGATGCTCGGCAAGCCCAAGCCGCACCACGTCGGGGTGATCGTCGACGGCAATCGCCGCTGGGCCCGCGAGATGGGCTACGTCGACCCGAATGACGGCCACCGGGTCGGCGCCGAGCGGATCAAGGAGCTGCTCCGCTGGTGCGACGGCGCCGGCGTGAAGCACGTCACCCTGTGGCTGCTCTCCACTGACAACCTCTCCCGCCCGGCGCAGGAGCTCGACCCGCTCCTGCAGATCATCGAGAGCCTGGCCGCCGACCTGGCCGATGAGCGCAACCCGTGGCAGCTGCGGATCGTGGGCGCCCTCGACCTGCTGCCCGGCTCCTCGGCCCAGACCCTGAAGGCGGCCCAGGAGAAGACCGTCGAGCGCGCCGGCGGCGCCCAGGTCTCCCTGGCCGTGGGCTACGGCGGCCGCCGCGAGATCGCCGACGCCGTCCGCTCCCTGCTCCACGAGCACGCGAAGGCCGGCACCACGATCGAGGAGCTGGCCGAGATCCTCGACGTCGACCACATCTCCGACCACCTGTACACCCGCGGCCTGCCCGACCCGGACCTGGTGATCCGGACCTCGGGGGAGCAGCGGCTGTCGGGCTTCCTGCTGTGGCAGAGCGCCCACTCGGAGTTCTACTTCTGCGACGTGCACTGGCCGAGCTTCCGCCGCACCGACTTCCTGCGCGCGCTGCGCTCCTACGCCAACCGCCAGCGCCGCTACGGCACCTGAACCCTGTCGCCCGGCGCTGCCCTCCACCGGGGAGCCGCAGGCAGCGGCGCGACACACCGGTCCGTCGGGTGTTCGTCCACTTCAGCTGGGAATCACCTGTCTGATCTAGTGGATTTTGCCGGCACCAGTTAGCGTCATTGCTGTGGCGGGGGTTTTCCCCGGCATCCGAGGCCCGGACCGAGCGAACGCATGTGAAGCCACGGGGCCAAGCACCCGACCCCGTGCGGGCGTCGGAGGACGCGAGTGCGGGCGGCGAGGTGCCCGCCCCCGGAGATAACGTGGCCGTTCGCCGTAGTCCCTCAGCCTCCTCCTCTTCCACCTCCGCGGAGCCGGCGCCAGCTGCCGCACCTGAGCAGCCCGCGCAGCCCGCCAAGGCCGTCCGGCGAGCCCGGAAGAAGGCCGAGGAGACCCCGCTCCCCGTTCCCGCCCGGCGCACCTTCGTGCTCGACACGTCAGTGCTGATCTCCGACCCTGGCGCGTTTCTCAGGTTCGGCGAGCACGACGTCGTGCTGCCGCTCGTCGTCATCTCCGAGTTGGAGGGCAAGCGGCACCATCCCGAGCTGGGTTACTTCGCGCGGCGCTCGCTGCGCTTCCTGGACGAGCTGCGGGCCAAACACGGGCGGCTGGACGAGCCGATTCCGCTGACCGACGCCGGCGGCACGCTGCGGGTCGAGCTCAACCACGCCAACCAGCAGGTGCTGCCGGCCGGGTTCCGGGCCGACACCGACGACGCGCGGATTCTCGCCGTCGCGCTGGCGCTGCAGGCGGAGGGCAAGGACGTCCTGCTCGTCACCAAGGACATGCCGCTGCGGGTCAAGGCGGCCGCGGTGGGTCTGGCCGCGGACGAGTATCAGCCGGGGCCGGCCGGGGACCACACCTGGACCGGCATGGTCGAGCTGGGCGTCTCGGAGGCCGAGGTCAAGCGGCTGTACGCCGGGGAGTCCGTCGACCTCGACGGCGCCGGAGACCTGCCGGTGCACACCGGCCTGGTGCTCACGTCGCAGAACGGGTCCGCCCTGGGCCGGGTCGGCATCGACAAGTCGGTGCGGCTGGTGCGCGGCGACCGGGAGGCGTTCGGGCTGCGCGGCCGTTCGGCGGAGCAGCGGGTGGCCCTTGACCTGCTCATGGACGACTCGGTCGGGATCGTCTCGCTCGGCGGCCGGGCCGGCACCGGCAAGTCGGCGCTGGCGCTGTGCGCGGGGCTCGACGCGGTCATGGAGCGGCGCAAGCACAAGAAGGTCGTCGTGTTCCGGCCCCTGTACGCGGTGGGCGGCCAGGAGCTCGGCTACCTGCCCGGCAGCGAGTCGGAGAAGATGTCGCCCTGGGCGCAGGCCGTCTTCGACACGCTCGGCGCGCTCGTCCACGACAACGTCATGGAGGAGGTCGCGGCCCGGGGCATGCTCGAGGTGCTCCCGCTGACGCACATCCGGGGCCGCAGTCTTCACGACGCGTACGTGATCGTCGATGAGGCCCAGTCGCTCGAGCGTGGGGTACTGCTGACGGTCCTGTCGCGCATCGGCAGCAACTCGCGGGTGGTGCTCACGCATGACGTCGCGCAGCGTGACAACCTCCGCGTCGGCCGGCACGACGGTATCGCCGCGGTGATCGAGGCGCTCAAGGGCCATCCGCTCTTCGCACACGTGACCCTCACCCGTTCGGAGCGTTCGCCGATCGCCGAAGTGGTCACGGATCTGCTGGAGGACCTGCCGTTCGAGCGGTGATCATCGGCGGTTGCCGGCCGGACTTGAGGGCAACCGCCCGAATTATGGCGTGATTAACATCACAAGTGGTGGCGTTCGGGTTCTCACTCGCGAACGGACTAGGCGATGGTGGGGTTCGAGCGCATGACGCCACGCAAGTGGGCATCAGGCGCTCACGGTGCGTAAGGGCCCGGACGGTGGGTAACACCCCGTCCGGGCTCGTCTCCGCCTTTGACGGGCGGAACCGGGCACCGTTCCCTGTCCCCGACGAATGGATGACCCCCGTGATCCGGCTGTGGCACCGGGTCGGCACCATCCGAGCCGTATTCGCCCTCGTGATCCTCGCGGGTCTCGTCGGTGGCATCGCGATCGCCGTCCTGCAGACCCAGCACGACCCGTCGTCGCCCGACACGGTCAAGGCCGCCGACGCCGCCGCGTTCCCCGTCTCGTCCTCCTCGGCGACGCCGTCGGTGACGCGCTCGCCGAACAGCCTGGCGGAGGCCGACGCGCTGGCGAAGGCCCAGGCCGCGGCCGAGGAGGCGTCCTCGCAGGCCAAGGCCGCCGACGACGAGGCCCGCAAGAAGGCGGAGGAGGAGGCGAGCCGCAGCAAGACCCGGTCGCCCTCGCCCTCGACCACGGCGCCCACGAACTCTGCGCCGAAGTACCCGGTGCCCGCCTCCTGCGACGTCTACTCGGGCAACAAGAAGATCGGCTGCGCCGTCCTGCTCGGCACCGGCTTCGGCCTCGACCAGATGCCGTGCCTGGCGAACATGTGGGACAAGGAAAGCGGCTGGAACCCCAAGGCGGCCAACCCGAGCGGGGCCTACGGCATCCCGCAGGCCAATCCGGGCAGCAAGATGTCCTCGGCCGGCGCCGACTGGAGGACCAATCCGGAGACCCAGATCCGCTGGGGGCTCAGCTACATCAAGGGTAAGTACCAGAGCCCCTGTGGCGCCTGGAGCTACTGGCAGAGCCACCACTACTACTGAGCCTGATCGATACGCCGCCCCCGCCACGGAAATCTCGTGTGGCGGGGGCGGCGTGTCTCTGTTACCACTTTGGGCGTGGCTTTCGACGGCGACCGGCAGGCCGACCCGACGCGGTTCGGCACCGAGGCGTTCTACGCGTCAATCGGGCGGGCCTTCGTGGCGATGTGCGCCGTCGTGCCGGTGCTGTTCCTCATCGAACTGCTCGACCGGCTCAGCGGCAACCGCCTCGACCAGGAGGGCGGCATCCGGCCCCACCACCTCGACGGCCTCGACGGCATCGTCTTCGCGCCGTTCCTGCACGCGAGCTTCGACCACGTCCTGGCCAACAGCGTCCCGCTGATCCTGCTGGGCACGTTCGTGCTCGCCGACGGCGGCGCCCGGTTCTGGTTCACGACCGCGTTCATCGCGATCGTCGCCGGCGTCGGCGTCTGGTTCCTGGGCGACGCCAACACGATCGTGGTCGGGGCCAGCGCCGTCATCTTCGGATACCTCGGCGTCATCCTGATGCGCGGTGTCGTGGGCCGGCGGCTCTGGTACATCGGGGTCGGCCTCCTGGTGGGCCTGCTCTACGGCTGGCAGCTCTTCGGCGTCCTGCCCGGTGACCCGGACGTGTCCTGGCAGGGCCACCTGTGCGGGTTTCTGGCCGGCCTGGTCGCGGCGGTCATCTTCCGCCGCCGCCGCCCGCGCGCCGTCGAGGACCCCGAGCCACTATCCCTGGGCCCGGAGCTGTCGTAGCGTCTGCTCATGTCCAGAGCAGTGGACCTCGCCATCGTCGGCGCGGGCCCGGCCGGCCTGTTCGCCGCCTACTACGCGGGCTTCCGCGGCCTCTCGACGGCGGTCATCGACGCGCTGCCCGAACCCGGCGGCCAGGTCACCGCGCTGTACCCGGAAAAAATGATCTTCGACGTGGCCGGCTTTCCGGCCGTCCGCGGCCGCGATCTCGTCGCCAACCTGGTCGAGCAGGCCGCGCAGTTCAATCCTCAATACCTGCTGGGTGTACGCGCTGAAGCCCTGACCTACGCCGGCGAGCGCCCGGTGCTCACGCTCTCCGACGGCGAGACCCTGCACTGCGGAGCGGTCCTCATCACCGGCGGCCTGGGCAGCTTCACGGCGCGCCCCCTGCCCGCGGCCGCCGGCTTCACCGGCGAGGGCCTGGTCTTCTTCGTGCCCCACCTGGCCGACCTGGCCGGCCACGACGTCGTCATCGTGGGCGGCGGCGACTCCGCGTTCGACTGGGCCCTGGCCCTGCAGCCCATCGCCCGCTCCGTCACCCTGGTCCACCGCCGCGACAGGTTCCGGGCGCACGCCTCGACCGTCGCCCGGGTCCAGGCCCTGCCGATCGACCTCGTCGTCAACGCCGAGGTCACCAAGCTCCACGGCGAGCGGCGTGTCGCCGGTGTGGAGGTGGCCGTCCGGGGCTGCGAACCGCGCACGCTCCCGGCCGACACGGTGGTGGCCGCGCTGGGCTTCACCGCCGACCTGGGCCCGCTGGCGAACTGGGGCCTGGAGCTGGACAAGCGCCACATCCGCGTGGACAGCACCACGGCCACGAACCGGCCGCGGGTCTTCGCGGCCGGTGACATCAGCGAGTACAGCGGCAAGGTCCGCCTGATCGCGGTCGGCTTCGGCGAGGCCGCAACCGCCGTGAACAACGCCGCCATCGCCATCGACCCGGCCGCCCACCTCTTCCCGGGCCACTCGTCCGACAACGGCTGACCCACCCCGGCCCGGCGAGCGCGGCACCGCCACCACCCGCGGCCGGCGGGCGCGGGGCAGCGCGGTCCGGTGCGAAATCGCCCGAACCGGGTCGCCGGCCGCAGCGTGTATGGCGGGCGGCGGCCGGGCGTCCGGGCTAGAGTCATATTTCGGACTTGTCGGTCGTCAGGCGCTGGATCCGATATGTCGAGCGGAGCGTGGCGCGCCGCGTCCGGCAGAGCGGCAGTGGCCGTCCGGCAACTTCTCAACCACCGAAGCGCGCCGCCGATGGGACAGGGTGTGGTGGGCGTCCGTCTGCAGGTCATCGGCGTGGTGCTCCTCGGCCTGCTGATGTCCGGCGGTGCGGGGCTGCTCATGCACCGGGTCGAGCGGGACCGGGCCGATCAGGCGCTCGATCGCCGGACCGCGGCGGCGCAGGATGCGGTGGCGGCGGGGGCGCAGCGCTACGTCGATGCGCTCCAGCTCGCGGCCGGCGGGCTCGAGGCGCTGCCCTCGCTCGACGCCGGGTCCTTCACCACCGTGACGCAGCCGCTCGGGCAGCTCTGGCTGCCGGGGGCGGCCGGGGTCGAGTACGTCGTTCCGGTCCAGGATGCGGGTATCGCTGACACGCAGGCGTCGTGGCGCGCCCGGGGCGTGCCCGATCTGCGCCTCACGCCGGCGCCGGGGGCCACCGACCACTACTTCGCCGTGCTCGGGCGGGCGCTCGACGTGCGGCAGCCCGGCGGTGAACGGGCCGGCCGGGACCTGGCGGGCGTTGCCCAGGTCGACGACGCCGTGCTGCGGGCGGAGCGGACCGGGCTGCCGGCGGCCTCGGAGCCGTACGTGGCGCTGCGGGACGGGGCGAGCGTGGCCCAGCCGCAGCCGCAGACCGTCGCTCTGGTGCAGCGGGTCGTGGAGCAGAAGACCGGGGCGCTGCGGGGGTACCTCCAGCTGACCGTCCGCGTGCAGGACTTCTTCGGCGACACGATGCTCCAGCCGGCCCGTGAGCTGCCGAACGTCGCGCTGACCGCGTACGCCGGGACCGAGCTGCGGACCATCGCCGCCCTCGCCCGCCGGGCGCCGCGCGGCTCCGACCTGCGGCGCACGGCCGAGGTGCAGGTGGCCGACAAACAGTGGCAGCTGCGGGTGGCGATCGACAGCGGCCGGCTGGTGGGAGCCGACGGGCACCTCGACGACGGGATGTTCTTCGCCGGGGCGGCGCTCACGCTGGTGACGGCGCTGCTCGTGGCCACGCTCGCCACCTCGCGGCGGCGGGCCGAGGAGCGGGCCGAGGAGGCCACCGCCGAGCGGCGGGCGGCCGAGGCCACCGCGCGCTCGCAGACGACGCTGCTCAGCGCGGTCCTGGACACGATCACCGACGGCGTGGCGGTGATCGACGGGGACGGCAACGCGGCCTGGCTGAACCCGACCGCGCGGGCGATCCTCGGGCCGGAGGCGTCGCAGCGCCCGGCGTCGGAGTGGCCGGAGCTGCTGGACATGCGCGAGGCCGACGGCGTCACCAAGTATCGCAACCACAGCGGCGGACCCCCGGGCACCGAGTCGCTCGTCGAGTGCGTGATGGCCGGCCGCCGGATCGAGATCCGCCGCCGCACGCTCCTGCCCGACCGCGAGACCCCCGGCGCCGTCGCCGTCATGCGCGACATCACCGACCGGCACGCCGCCGAGGAGCAGCTGCGCGGGTCCGAGGAGCTGCTCCAGGTGCTGCTGGACGGGGCGCGGGACTACGCGATCTACATGCTCGACCCGGAGGGGACGATCGTCAGCTGGTCGGCGAACGCCGAGCGGCTCAACGGGTACCGCGGCGACGAGACGATCGGCACGAACTATGCGCGGCTGTTCACCGCCGACGACCAGGCCGAGGGCCGGCCCGAGCGGGTGCTCGCCCAGGCCGCCGAGCGGGGCCGGGCCGAGCTCGACGGTCCGCAGGTGCGCCGGGACGGCACCCGGTTCTGGGCGCACGGCCTGGTCTCCGCGGTGCGCCATCCGGACGGCTCGGTCCGCGGCTTCGTCACCGTCAGCCAGGACGCCACCGAGCGCAAGCAGGCCGAGCAGGTCATCGAGCGGCTCAACGCCGATCTGGAGCAGCGCATCGACGAGCGCACGGCCGATCTGCGCGAGGCCAACGCGGAGCTGGAGTCGTTCTCCTACAGCGTGTCGCACGACCTGCGGGCGCCGCTGCGCGCGGTCGACGGGTTCGCCAAGATGCTCGCCCTGGACTACGAGGCGGCGCTGGACGAGCCGGGCCGGCGGTACGTGGCGCGCATCCGGGCCGGGGCGCAGCAGATGGGGGAGCTCATCGACGGGCTGCTGGCCTTCTCCCGGCTCCAGCGCCAGGAGCTGGGGACGGGCCGGGTCGGCCTGGCCGAGCTGGTGGCCGAGGCATGGGACGAGCTCGCCGTCGAGCGCGGCGACCGGGCGATCGAGCTGGTCGTCGGCGAGCTGCCCGATGCGCTCGGCGACCCGCGGCTGGTCCGGCACGTGATCGCCAATCTTCTCGGCAACGCGGTGAAGTACACCCGGGACGTGCAGCCGGCCCGAATCGAGGTCGGGCACAACGTCACCGCCGCGGGGGAAGCGACGTACTTCGTGCGCGACAACGGTGCCGGGTTCGACATGCGGCACGCCGGAAAGCTGTTCAAGGTCTTCCAGCGGCTGCACCGGGACGAGGAGTACGAGGGCACCGGCATCGGCCTGGCTCTCGCGCACCGGATCGTGCACCGCCACGGCGGCGAGATCTGGGCCGAGGCGACACCGGGTGCGGGCGCGACGTTCTACTTCACGCTGCCGGTCTTCGCGCGCGAACTGGAGGCGGTGCGGTGAGCCGGGTGCTGCTCGTCGAGGACGACGTGGCCGACGCCGAGCTGCTCACCCTCGAGCTGAGCCGGGCCGGGCTCACGCTGGAGTGCAGCCGGGTCGACACCCGTGAGGGGTTCCGGGCCGCGCTCGCCGGCGGGCCGCCCGACGTCATCCTGGCCGACTGCTCGCTGCCGCAGTTCAGCGCGCTGGAGGCCCTCGAGGAGCTGACCGCGGCGGGCCTGGACATCCCGGTCATCGTCGTGAGCGGCGCGCCGAGCGAGGAGGCGTGCGTCGGCGCGCTGCGCCAAGGGGCCGTCGACTACCTGCTCAAGGACCGGCTGGGCCGGCTGGGCCCGGCGGTCGAGCACGCCCTGGCCCAGCGCCGCCTGCTCGCCGAGCGCCATCGGGCCGAGCAGACGCTCCGGGCCGCGTTCGACTATGCGCCGGTCGGCATGGCCGTCACCGACCTGGCCGGCCGGGTGCTCCAGGTCAACCAGGCGCTGGCCGGGATGACGGGGCTGGAGCCGGCCGCGTTCCTGCCCGACATGATCTACGCCGACGACCGGCCGCTTGTCGAGGAGCGGCTCAAGCGGCTCGTCGCCGGCGAGGCCGACACGGTGACGAAGGAGCTGCGGCTGCGCCGCAGCGACGGCACGATGCTGTGGGGGCAGTACTCGGCCGGGCTGATCGGCGGCGACCCGGCCGGCGTGGTCCACCAGTTCGCCGACGTCAGCGACAGGCGCCGGGCCGAGGCGGCCCTCCAGCGCCTGGCCGAGAAGCTGGCCCGCAGCAACAGCGACCTCCAGGAGCTCGACCGGCTCAAGAGCGAGTTCGTGGCGACCGTCTCGCACGAGCTGCGCACGCCGCTGACCTCCATCCGCGGATACACCGAGATCCTGGCCGACAGCGACGCGACGGCCCTCGGCCCGGCCGAGCGCAGGATCGTCGGCATCATCGACCGCAACGGCCGCCGCCTGCTGGACCTGATCGAGGACCTGCTCACGTTCTCCCGCATCGAGTCGGGCACCCTCACCCTGGAGCTGGGCCCGGTCCGCCTGCGCCGGTTGGTCGACGCGGCCTGCGAGGCGATCCGCCCCGCGATGCAGACCGCGGGGCTGCGCCTGGCCGTCGACGTGGACGAGTACATCCCGGCCGTGCAGGGCGACGCCGAGCAGCTGGAGCGGGTGATACTCAACCTGCTCGACAACGCCGTGAAGTTCACCGACCCGGCCGGCGCCGTGACGATCACGGGCCGCGAGCGCGACGGCGAGGTCGTCCTGTGGGTCCGCGACACCGGCACCGGCATCCCCGAGGCCGAGCAAGGGATGATCTTCCAGCGCTTCTTCCGCACCGCCGATGCGCAGCGCAGGGCCATCAAGGGCAGCGGACTCGGGCTGGCCATCGCGAAGGCGGTCGTCGAGGCGCACGGAGGCTGGATCGCCCTGGAGTCGATCGAGGGCTCCGGGACGACAGTCGGGTTCGGGCTGCCGCTGCCTACGCTCTGAGGCTGCCGGCCAGCTGGTCGAGCTGGTCCTGCTTCGCGTGGCCGACGATGATCACCGTGCGGTTGCCGTCGGTCCGCACGATCGCGCGCTCACCCGGGCGGCCCTCGGACCAGCGGTGCCACTGGGCCCCGGCGATTGTCGCCGGCCCGTCGTCGTGGGGCGTCTTGCCGACGATGGCGGGGACGAGTACAGCCGCCGGGTCGGCACTTTCGACGAGCTGCAGGGCGCCGCTGTCCGGTGCCGTGATCCCGATGCGCAGGATGCCGTCGGTGTAGGTGGCCGAGGCGATCCGCCACCCGTCGGCGAGCCCCTCGGGCCGCAGCAGCTCGAACCGGCCGGCGCGCTGGACCGAGCCGTACACCTCGGTGGTGTCGACGACCGGCGGATCCTCGTGGCCGAGATACCGGTAGAACGCCACGATCAGGAACACCGGGATGATCAGGACCAGCATGGACAGCGCCATGTCCCTGGGCCGGCGGGCCTTCGGGGCGCGCGGAGCTTCCTGCTGTGTCGGGCTTCCCACGTGACCATCTTGACAGGTCGCGACGAACAGATTGCTGCCAGGATGAATGGCGGTGGACACACTCACGCAACGAGGCGCGAAGCCGCAGTCGGCCGACTGTGTCATGACCGACACGGCCTGTGCCACCTGACAGGAGTGCATGAATGAGTCGTGAGATGGACCGGAACCTGGCCCTTGACCTCGTCCGCGTGACGGAGGCGGCGGCGATGGCCGCGGGCCGCTGGGTCGGCCGGGGAGACAAGAACGGCGGCGACGGTGCGGCCGTCGACGCGATGCGCCTGCTGATCAACTCGCTGCCCATGCGCGGCACGGTGGTGATCGGCGAGGGTGAGAAGGACAACGCGCCGATGCTCTACAACGGCGAGAGCGTGGGCGACGGCACCGGCCCCGAGGTGGACGTGGCGGTCGACCCGGTCGACGGCACCACCCTCATGAGCAAGGGCATGCCGAACGCCCTGGCCGTGCTGGCGGTCGCCGAGCGGGGCGCGATGTTCGACCCGTCGGCGGTGTTCTACATGGAGAAACTGGCCGTGGGCCCCGACTGCGCCGACGTCGTGGACATCGACGCGGGCGTCGCGGAGAACCTGCGCCGGATCGCCAAGGTGAAGCGCTCCAGCGTGTCGGAGCTGACGGTCTGCATCCTGGACCGTCCGCGGCACTCGGCGCTCGTCCAGGAGGTACGCCAGGCCGGCGCCCGCATCCGCTTCATCTCCGACGGCGACATCGCGGGCGCGATAAGCGCGGCCCGGGAGAACAGCGAGACCGACGTCCTCATGGGCATCGGCGGCACCCCCGAGGGCATCGTGGCGGCGGTGGCGCTGAAGTGCATGGGCGGCGCCATCCAGGCCAAGCTGTGGCCGCGCGACGCTGCGGAGCGCGAGAAGGCCCTGGCCGCGGGCCACGACCTGGGGCGCGTCCTGCACACCGACGACCTGGTGAGCGGCGACAACATGTTCTTCTGCGCCACGGGTGTGACGAGCGGCGACCTGCTCAAGGGCGTCCGTTACCGCTCTGGCGGCGCGTACACCCAGTCCATCGTCATGCGCTCCCGCTCCGGCACCATCCGCTGGATCGACTCCTTCCACCGCCTGGAGAAGCTGCGCGCGTACTCCCTTGTCGACTTCTCGTAGCGCACCGCGCCCCGCCGGCCGCTGAGCCGGTCGGCGGGGCGCTCGGGCGAGCCGGCCGGCCCAGGCGCCGGCGCGCCTACGCGTGCTTGAGCGTCTCGCGGATGGCGTCGTCGAGCGGGGTCGCGGTCAGGCCGAACTCGCTCGTCACCCGCGACGAGTCGACCACGAACGGGCGGTCGTGCTGGTAGCGGACCTCGACGAACTCCTTGGCGAACCTGTCCCACAGGCCGGCCGCGCGCAACACCGTCTTCGGGTACACCCGCAGGGTCGGCGCGGGCAGCCCGGCCAGCTCGGCGACCCGGGTGAGGAGCCGCCGCGCGGTGGTCGCCGGCGGCGAGGGGGTGTGCCAGGCCCGACCCCAGGCGCGCGGGTCGCGGGCCAGGGCGACGAGGGTGCGCGCGGCGTCGCCGGTGTACGTGTACGAGTGCGGCACATCCACCGGCGCCGGCACCCACACCGTCTTTCCCCGGCGCATGGCGGGCAGCGCGGCGGAGATCAGCGAGAACTTCGGCCCGATCCAGTCCGACGAGCGCACCTCGACCGTCCGCACGCCCGAGGCCAGCGCGTCGAGCCACATCTGTGCGCGCACCCGCCCCTTGACGGTCTTCGCGGCCAGCGGCATGTCCTCGGTCATCGGCCGGTCCACGTGCCCGTACCCGTACAGCGGCGCCGTGATCGCGAGCACCGCCCCGTGCTCCCGGGCCGCCCGCAGCATCGCGTTGTGCATCGGCGGCCAGGCCGTGGGCCACTCGAAGTACTGCGGGTTCGCGCAGTTGTAGATCACCGCGGCCCCCTGCGCGATCCGGGCCAGCGCGTCGGCGTCCCCGGCGTCGGCCGCCACCCGCCGGACCAGCGGGTGTGCGGGGCCGCCCCCGCTGCGGGTGACGAGCGTGACGTGCTCTCCGCTCCCGGCCAGCTCCAGCGCCACCGCACCGCCGACCGAGCCCGCTCCCACGATGACGTGCATGTCTCCGCCCTCCTGGCGTGTTCACCGCTCCATAGCGAGAGCGGTGCTCTCACATTGGAGCACGGTGCGGCGCTGGCTGGCAAGAGCACTGCTCTCGGTTCGGAGCGTGTGTGATGATTGGGCCATGAAGGCGAACTCCATCCGGGCCCGCGTCCGCGCCGAGATGACGGACGAGATCAAGGAGACCGCCCGCCGCCACCTGCAGACCGAGGGCGCCAACCTGTCCCTGCGCGCCGTGGCCCGGGACCTGGGCATGGTGAGCTCGGCGATCTACCGGTACTTCCCCAGCCGCGACGACCTGCTGACCGCCCTGATCCTGGACGCCTACAACGCGCTCGGCGAAACGGCCGAGCACGCCGTCTCCCTCGTGCCGCCACAGGCCCCGGCCGACCGCTGGCTCGCCCTGGCCCACGCCGTCCGCGACTGGGCCGTGGCGCACCCGCACGAGTACGCCCTCATCTACGGCAGCCCGGTCCCCGGCTACCACGCCCCGGAGGACACCGTGGCCGCCGGCATCCGCGCGGTGACGGTCCTGGGCCGGATTCTGCAGGACGCGGCCGAGTCCGACACCCTGGACCGCATCGACGACCCGCTCCCGCCACCCGACTCGGTCGAGAACCTCAAACGGGTCTGTGCGGTCATCGCCCCGTCCGTGCGCCTGGAGACCGTCGCCCGCGCCCTGTCGGCCTGGGTCACCCTCTTCGGCCAGGTGAGCTTCGAGATCTTCGGTCAGATGCGCAACACCATCAACCACCCGGCCGAGTTCTTCGACCACCAGATGCGCGCCCAGGCCCGCTACATCGGCCTGCGGTGAGCGCACCCGGTCCGCACCCGGGCGGCCGGCGCGGCACCGCAGCGCGCCGGCGAACGGGCCGGGCGGGCCGGTGGCCGGCTCAGGACTCCGGCGGGGTGAGGCGGGCCCGGGCGGCGTCGAGCCAGCGCTGGCAGACCGCGGCCAGCTCCTCACCGCGCTCCCACAGAGCCAGTGACTCCTCGAGCGTGGACCCGCCGGACTCCAGCCGCTCGACGACGGTGGCCAGCTCGGCGCGCGCCTGCTCGTACGTCAGCGTCTCCGCCGTGGTCTTCGCCTTCGCCTCGGTCACGGGCTCCACTCAACCACACGCCGCCCGCCGCGTCCGCGACGGGAACGGCACGGGCGTCAGGCTGAGTACGACAGGAACAGCACGGAGTCGCCCCGCCGGTAGCCGACGCGGGCGTACACGCGTTCCTGGGCATCGCCCGCCGGAGTGAGGAACGTCAGCGTCGCGCCCGCGTCGAAGGCGGACCGGGTCAGGTGGTGGGTGAGGCCGGCACCGAGACCGCGGCGCTCGTACTGCGGGCGGACGGCGATGCCGGCGACCTCGCTGATGCCGTCGCGGACGGCCACGGCCACGCCCCCGCCCGCGGCGGTGCCGGTGGCGGCCTCGCGGGCCAGCAGGTGGATGTGCCCGGCGGCGGCCTTGGCCCGGGTGGAGGCCACGTGCTGCGGCGTCGGGGGCGCCTCGCCGAACGCCTCGTGCTGGGCGGCCAGCATGGCCTCGGTGTCCTCGTCGGTGACGGGGGTGATGAGCTCGAAGCCGGGCGGGTCGGCCCTGTCGATCAAGGTCTCCGGGCGGCACTCCATGATGGGCAGCCGGTCGGCCACGGTGAAGCCCGCGTCGACAAGGGCCGGCTCGACCCGCGGCGCGAGGCTCGGCAGGTACTCGAGGCGGGGCGTGCGCCCGCGGCTGGTGAACGCGGCGATCAGTGCCTCGACATCGGCGGCGGTCGGGTCGGCGTCGGCGTCCGGAACGGCGTAGTTGACGTACACGTTCGGGTCATGCCCGGTGATGGTCACCGTGAACGGCCCGGCCCGGACGACGTCGCGGCCCTTCTTCGCGCTGGCCAGCATGTAGTTCTGGAGACGTCGCGACACACGTGTCCTTCCGGCCGAAAATGCCCGGAACCGGGCCGGAACGACATTCTCTCCCATAAATGCCCGGAAGTCACCCCACTTTCGAGCGGTCCACCGGCACCACCCCGGGCGCGCTGCGGCCCTACACCGCGCCGGGCGATCGGTCGGCGGTGGCGGTGAGCTCGCCCTCGGCCAGGCGGATGCGGAGCCGCTCGTCCGGGGCGACGTCCGCGGGGGCGCGGACCACGGCGCCGTCGGCGCGCTGGACGATCGCGTAGCCGCGCTGGAGGGTGGCCGACGGTGACAGCGTGCGCAGGCGGGCCAGGGTGTGCTCGAGCTCGGTGCCGGCGCGGTCCAGGCGGTGCCGGAGGTTGCGGGTGGCCCGGGCCCGCAGGGCGGTGACCTCGGTGGCGCGGCTGTCGACAATGGTGAGCGGGCGGGCGATCGACGGGCGGGAGCGCAGGGCGTCGAGGCGGTGCTGCTCGCGGTCCAGCAGGCCCCGCAGGGAGCGGTCGAGGCGCTGCTTGGCCTGGCCGATCAGGCGCACCTCGTCGCCCAGGTCGGGCACGATGCGCTTCGCGGCGTCCGTCGGCGTCGAGGCGCGCAGATCGGCCACGAAGTCCAGCAGCGGCACGTCCGTCTCGTGCCCGATCGCCGACACGACAGGCGTGCGGCAGGCGAAGACCGCCCGGCACAGGGCCTCGTCGGAGAACGGGAGCAGGTCCTCGATCGAGCCCCCTCCGCGCGCGATGACGATGACGTCGATCGTGTCGTCGCGGTCCAGCACCGCGAGGGCGTCGACGATCTGCGGTACCGCCGAGGGGCCCTGCACGGCGACGTTGATGACCCGGAAGTCGATCGTCGGCCACCGGCGCCGGGCGTTGGTGAGGACGTCCCGCTCCGCGGCGCTGGCCCGGCCGGTGACGAGCCCGATGCGGCGGGGCAGGAAGGGCAGGCGGCGCTTGCGCTCCCGGGCGAACAGCCCCTCGGCGGCCAGCAGCTTCTTCAGCTGCTCCAGACGGGCCAGCAGCTCGCCCACGCCGACCTGGCGGATCTCGTCGGCGCGCAGGCTGAGCGATCCGCGCGCGGCGTAGAACTCGGGGCGGGCGTGCACCACAATGCGGGCGCCGTCGGTCAGGTTGGGGGCGCCGAGGTCCATCACGTCGCGGTTGGTGGTGACGGTCAGGCTGAGGTCGGCCGACGGGTCGCGCAGGGTGAGGAACACCGTGTTGGTACCCGGCCGGCGGGTCACCTGCGCGACCTGCCCGTCGACCCAGATCCAGCCCAGGCGGCCGATCCACTGCCCGATCTTCTGGCTGACGACGCGGACCGGCCAGGGCTTCTCGCTGCTCGACGCCTCGTCAGTCATTGGCCCACATTAGCCACGCGGCCGGGCGAGCTCAGGGACGGGCGGCGGGCGGCGCCGGCGGCGGGTTGCGCCCGTGCTACCCGCGGAGGTAGGCGAGGACCGCGCGGACCCGGCGGTGGACGTCGTCGTCGGGCGGCAGGTCGAGCTTCGCCAGCAGGCCGTTGATGTGCTTGGCCACGGCCGCCTCGGAGACGACGAGCGTGCGGGCGATCGCGGCGTTCGAGCGGCCCTCGGCCATCAGGGCCAGGACCTCGCGCTCGCGGGGGGTGAGGCGGGTCAGCGGGTCGCGGCGGCGGCCGAGCAACTGCCCGACGACCTCCGGGTCGACGACCGTGTGGCCGGCAGCGACCCGGTCGACGGCGTCGGCGAACTCGGTCACGTCGCCGATGCGGTCCTTGAGCAGGTAGCCGACCCCGGCGCGGCGGCCCGACTCCAGCAGCTCGGCGGCGTACGTCTGCTCGATGTACTGGCTCAGCACCAGCACCGGCAGCGCCGGGTCCTCGGCGCGCAGCCGGATCGCCGCCTGCAGGCCCTCGTCGCTGAACCCCGGTGGCATCCGCACATCGGTGACGACCAGGTCCGGCCGGTGCTCGTGCACCGCCCCGACGAGCGCGTCCGGGTCGCCGACGGCCGCGACCACCTCGTGCCCGAACCGCCGCAGCAGCCCCGCGATCCCCTCACGGATGAGGACGCCGTCTTCCGCAATCACTACACGCAAGGGAGCTCCACGTGTAATACCGTAGGCCCTCCCACCGGGCTCGCCAGCGCCACCGTCCCGCCCGCGGCGGCCACCCGGTCGGCCAGCCCGGACAGCCCGCTCCCGCGCGCCGGGTCGGCACCCCCGCGGCCGTCGTCGCGCACCTGCACCGTCAACCGGCTCCGGGAGAGCGACGCGACGACCCGGGCCCGCGAGGCGTCGCTGTGCTTGGCGACGTTGGCGAGGGCTTCGACGACGACGAAGTACGCGCACGCCTCCACGCCGCCGGGCAGGCGATCCGGCAGCGCCGCGTCGACGTCCACCGGGAGCGGAGCCCGGTCGGCGACCTCCAGGAGCGCGGCGTGCAGCCCTCGGTCGGACAGAATTTTCGGGTGTACGCCGCGGATGAGCTCCCGCAGCTCGGAAAGCGCTTCCTTGGCGAGGTCGTGGGCCCGGGCCACCGGCTCCGCGCCCGGTGCGCCGTCGGGCAGCTCCAGCCGGGCCAGCCCGAGCTGCATGGACAGCGCGAGCAGCCGCTGCTGGGCGCCGTCGTGCAGGTCGCGTTCGATGCGGCGGCGCTCGACCTCGAACGCGTCGACGAGCCGGGCCCGCGAGCGCGCGACCTCGGTCAGCTCGGCGTCCATCTCCATGCGCGGGCCCAGGACGGCCTGGGTGATTGCGGCGCGGGCGGCGGCCCAGGCGCTCATCGGATACAGCAGGATGATCCCGAGGGTCACGCCGGCGACCGTCATCATGACGATCAGCTCGACCGGGGTGCCCGCCTCGACGTAGAACGGGCCGCCGACGAGCGCGGCCACGATCCAGAACCAGAGCGTCACGACCATGCCGTCGAGCCAGCACAGGGCCGTGACCATGAGCATCGTGTAGCCGAGCTCCCGCCAGGTCGCGGGCTCGCGCAGCCGGGTGCGGACCCACTGACGCAGACCCGGCCGGTCAGGGCGGCGGTGCGGGTCGGTGAGCCGCACGTCGTCGACCATCCGCAGGCGGCGCCGCTCGATCCGGGCGACAACGATGCCGGACAGCGCCGCGGCGAGGAACCCGGCGAGCCCGATCACCACGACGGTGAGCACCGCGCCGGCGAGCAGCAGGCCGAGCAGCACCGCACCGGCGGCCAGGCCGAGCGCGCCGCCGCTGGCCAGGTACAGCAGCGATCGCCACGGCCACCACGACGTCAGGAACCGCACCGGGGGCAGCCGCAGCGCGTCCATGACCGATCCGGGCTGCATGCTGCCGACCGTACCGGCGCCGGACCCCGGCCGCGGTAGTGCTGGCGTTACGGGCCGTTCTCACCGCCACGCGACTGTGTCCGGGCCGCGCAGCGGCTTCGATCAACGGTGTGATGACGACGCTGCAGACACACCAGGCGGTCGAGCTGTGGTCGGTGACCCGCCGCTACGGCACCGGTGAGCATTCGGTCACCGCCCTCGACGACGTTTCCGTCAAGTTCGCCCCGGCCAGTTTCACCGCGGTCATGGGCCCGTCCGGCTCCGGCAAGTCGACGCTGCTGCACTGCGCGGCCGGGCTCGACCGGGCCACCGGCGGCAAGGTGCTCATCGACGGCGTCGACCTGACACCCCTGTCGGAGAAGGCGCTCACCCGGCTGCGCCGGGACCGGGTCGGCTTCGTCTTCCAGTCGTTCAACCTGGTCGCCGCGCTCAGCGCCGAGCAGAACGTCGAGCTGCCGCTGCGCCTGGCCGGCCGCCGGGCCGCACCGGGCCAGGTCGCCGCGGTGCTCGCCGAGGTCGGGCTGGCCGACCGGGCCCGGCACCGCCCCGGCGAGCTCTCGGGCGGCCAGCAGCAGCGCGTCGCGATCGCCCGCGCGCTTGTCACGGGCCCCGCGGTGCTGTTCGCCGACGAGCCGACCGGCGCCCTGGACAACGCCTCCTCCCGCGAGGTGCTGCGGCTCCTGCGCACCGCCGTCGACCGGCACGCCCAGACCGTCGTGATGGTCACCCACGACCCGCTCGCCGCCGCCCACGCCGACCGGGTCCTCTTCCTGGCCGACGGCCGCATCGTCGACGAGCTGCGCGAACCCCGCGGTGCGGAGCAGATCGCCGCCCGGATGGCCCACCTGGAGACGGGGGCAGAGCAGTGAGCCTGAGCATGATCCGGTACCGCTGGAGCCTCTTCCTCGGCACATTCGTCGCACTGTTCCTGGGCGTGGCCGTGCTGTCGGGCAGCCTCTCGGTCTGGGCGGCCGCGCAGCCGCGGGTGCCCGACGCCCTCGCGGGAGCGCCGGTGATCGTGGCCGCGCCGCGCTTCGACCCGCCCGACGGCGGGTTCCCGACCTACCGCCCGTGGTCGGCGCAGGAGCTCGACCGGCTCACGACGGCCCTGTCCCGGGTGCCGGGCGTCGCCGCGGCCGTCCCGGACCGCCCGTTCTACGTGCAGCGGCTCGTGGACGGCCGCCCGGCGGGGGACCGCCGCGACGCACTCCACAGTGGACGGCCGTGGGCGGAGGCCCGGTTCCGCTCGCCCGGGCTGACGTCCGGGGCGGCGCCGTCCGAGCCGGGCGAGGTCGTGGTGGACGCGGCGCTCGGTGTTCCCGTCGGCGGGACCGTTGCGGTCGTGACGGCGGCCGGGCCGGCGACGTGGACCGTGACCGGCACCGCTGACCGGGCCGGCTTCTACGTTGCCGACGCCACTGCGGACGCCCTGGCCGGCGGCCCCCGGTTCATCGCCCTCGGCCTCGCCCCCGGTGCGGACGCGGCCGAGGTGGCGGGGCGGCTGCCGGCGGTGCTCGGCGATCTGGGGACGGCGCTGACCGGTGACGCGCGGGGAGCGGCCGAGCCGGAGGCCGACCGCAGCACCCGCTGGATCGGCGCCCAGCTGATCATCGCCGTGGTGTTCGTCGGCACCTTCGTGGCGATCTTCGTCGTGGCCTCGACCTGTGCGTTCTCCGCCACCCAGCGGCGCCGGGAGCTGGGGCTGCTCCGGGCGGTGGGGGCCACACCGGGGCAGGTGCGGCGGATGCTGCTGGCCGAGGCGCTGCTGGTCGGGGTCGGAGCCGGGGTGCCCGGCGCGCTGGCCGGGGCCGGGCTCGCGCCGCTGCTGGCCGGACCGTTCGTGGCGACCGGGCTGGAGCCGGGCGGGTTTCGGGTCGGGTTCATCTGGTGGGCGCCGCTGGTGGCGGTCGGGGTCGGGCTCGTCGTGGCGGCGGCCGGGGTGTGGCTGTCGGCCCGGCGGGCGGCGCGGGTGCCGGCGCTCGAGGCGCTGCGGGTGGCCGCGGCCGAACCCCGTCCGATGACGCTCGCGCGGTGGCTGACCGGTGGCGGGGCGGTCCTGTCCGGCGGTGCGCTGGCGCTGCTGCTGCCGGGGGCGAGCGCTGAGCAGAAGCCCACGATCGTGCTGGGTTCGGCGATGGTGCTGCTGGTCGGGGCCGCACTGCTCGCGCCCGTCTTCGTGGTGCCGCTGGTCCGCCTGGTCACCTGGCCCGCCCGGCGCGGCGCGACAGGCCTGCTGGTGCGCGAGGGCGCACGGGTGTCGGCCCGGCGGGTGGGGTCGACGGCGGCGCCGGTGCTGGCCGCCGTGGGGTTTGCGGTGCTGCTCGTCGGCACGTTCCAGACCGCGGACGAGGCCACCGGCGTCGAGGACACGGCCAGGATCCCGGAGTCGGCGGTGGCGGCCCGGGCCGACAACGTGCCTGGTCTGTCCGAGGCGGCGGTGCGGGCCCAGCCCGGCCGGTCGGAGCTGGCCAGCACGGTGTACCTGGCCTCGGGTGAGCCCCTCGACGCCGTCGGCACCGCGTCCGCGGACGTCGTCGCCCCCGCGGGCCGGGGCTGGAAGGTGGGCGAGCCGGTTGCGCTGCGGTTCGCCGATGGTGCGGTCGAGCCGGTCACGGTGACCTCCGTCGCCGCGCAGGACTGGGTGTCGCTGCCACGGGACCTGGTCCGCCGGCACGACCCCGCCGCCCTCACCGATGTCGTGTACCTCGCGGGCGGTTTCGTGCAGTCACCGGGCGCGATCGTGATGACGGCCCGGTCGTACGTCGAGCGGGAGGCGGCCGAGGAGGGTGACCTCAT
The DNA here is from genome assembly GCF_019904175.1 of Dactylosporangium vinaceum. Taxonomy (GTDB): domain Bacteria; phylum Actinomycetota; class Actinomycetes; order Mycobacteriales; family Micromonosporaceae; genus Dactylosporangium; species Dactylosporangium vinaceum. The sequence goes on from NZ_CP061913.1 coordinate 1,094,200, forward strand.
CGACCTGTTCCTGCAGGTGCTGCTCGGGATCTCGGTCGGGTTCACCGGCCTGGCGGTGGCGAACACGCTGCTCATGGCCACGAACGCGCGGCGGCCGGAGTTCGTCACCCTGCACCGGGCCGGCGCGACGACCGGGCAGACGCTCCGGGTCGTGGTGAGCGAGGCGTTGCTCTCGGTGCTGATGGGGTCACTGCTCGGGCTGGCCGTGGCGGTACCGGCGCTGTTCGAGTCCCGGGCCGGCCTGCAGGATGAGATCGGTTCCCCTGTGACGCTCGTCATGCCCTGGGGGACCCTGGCCACGGTGGTGAGCGTGTGCGCCGGGCTCGCCGTGCTGGCGGCGTCGCTGCCGCTGCTTCGGCCCGGGGCGGGCGGGTCACCGGCACGTACCATGGCGGGGTGACTGCTTCGAAGCGCGTCCTGCTCGCCAAGCCCCGCGGCTACTGCGCCGGTGTGGACCGCGCGGTCCAGACGGTCGAGGAGGCGCTGAAGCTCTACGGCGCGCCGATCTACGTGCGCAAGGAGATCGTGCACAACAAGCACGTGGTCAGCACGCTGCAGGGCAAGGGCGCGATATTCGTCGAGGAGAACGAGGAAGTGCCCGAGGGCGCGATCGTGGTCTTCTCGGCCCACGGCGTGGCCCCCGAGGTGCACGACCAGGCCAAGGCCCGCGCCCTGCGCGCCATCGACGCCACCTGCCCGCTCGTCACGAAGGTCCACCAGGAGGCCCGCCGGTTCGCCGCGGACGACTACGACATCCTCCTCATCGGCCACGAGGGCCACGAGGAGGTCATCGGGACCACGGGTGAGGCGCCCGCGCACATCCAGCTCGTCGACGGGCCCGACGGCGCCGACAAGGTGACGGTCCGGGACCCGGAGAAGGTGGTGTGGCTGTCGCAGACCACGCTGTCGGTCGACGAGACGCTGGAGACTGTCGCGCGGCTCAAGCAGCGCCTGCCGCTGCTGATGTCCCCGCCGAGCGACGACATCTGCTACGCGACCTCCAACCGCCAGGACGCGGTGAAGGCGATGGCGCCCGACTGCGACATCGTGCTGGTCGTCGGCTCACAGAACTCGTCGAACTCGCAGCGGCTGCGCGAGGTCGCGGTGGACGCCGGGGCTCGGGCCGGATACCTGATCGACTACGCCTCGGAGATCCAGGAGGAGTGGCTCACCGACGCCTCCACGGTGGGCGTCACGTCGGGCGCCTCCGTGCCGGACGAGCTGGTCATGGAGGTCCTCGACTTCCTGGCGCAGCGCGGATACAACGACGTGGCCGAGATCACGACCGCGCAGGAGAAGCTGGTGTTCTCGCTGCCGCAGGAGCTCAAGCGGGACATGAAGGCCGCGGCGGCGGCCCGGGCGGCCGAGGTCGCGCAGACGCTGTCGTAGCGGGTTGCGGTACTGACGGGAAAGGCCCTGGGGGATCCCAGGGCCTTTCGTCGTGACGGGTCGCCGCTGCTAGAAATCGCCGCCGAAGTCTCCGCCGAAGTCGCCGCCGTCGCCGAAGCCCGCGTCGCCGTAGTCGCCGCCGTCGCCGTCGTAGTCCCCGCCGTCGCCGTCACCGTCGTCGTAGCCCTGGTCGTAGCCCTGGTCGAAGCCGGCGTCCTGGCCCTGGTCGAAGCCCGCGTTGTAGGCGGCGTCGTAGCCGTGGTCGCCGAAGGAGTTGTCGAAGAGGGCGTCGAACACCAGGACCGAGCCGATGCCCCAGGCGCCGGCGACCAGGGCCGTCTTCCACCAGGGCTCGGAGTACCAGCCGCCGGGGACGCCGCGGCCGGCCACGCCGCCGCCGGGGTAGTAGTAGGGGGTCGCGTTGCTGGGCTGCGGGCTCGCCCGATACGAGTGGCCCTGGACCGAGACCTCGCGCTCCTTGGTGATCTGCCCCGCGCGCGCACCGGCCAGCGGCGGCAGGTCGGGGCCGGGGTCGAGACCCATCGCGGTGCGGGCCGCGCGGATGTACGCCAGCCCCTCCAGCGCGGTCTCCCGGGCGAGGTCGTACTGCTTGAGGCTCGTCGCGCGCTCGAGCTGCCCGCCGGCCGCGTTGTAGCGCTCACTCGCGTCCACCAGGGCCTGCTTGACCGCCGTCTGGTCGCCCGAGAGGTTCATGAGCTGCCCGCCGAGGCGCTCGTACCAGCGCAGGGCCTCCTCCCGCGCATCGGCCAGCTGCTGCGCCTCTCGCTTCCTGCGCCCGAAGCCGAACACCGTCACCACTCCAACCAGGACGAGAAACTCATGCCTTCGACGGTACCGGTTTCTGTCATACCCCTACGGCATGCTGAATACCGTGGATCTGGTCCTGCTGATCGTCGGCCTTCTGCTCGGTGCCGCCCTGGGTTGGTACGTCGCCCGTTCCCGCTCGGCCGTCGACCTGGCCAAGCTCGAGGCGACGCTCCAGGCGACCCGGGACGGCGAGGCGCGGCTGGAGGCGTCGCTGCGCAGCCTGACGCTCGAGGCCCGGGGCCAGACCCAGGACGCCGTGGCCGACGCGGTGACGCCGTTGCAGGAGGCGCTGCTGCGATACGAGCGCCGGGTCAACGAGCTGGAGCGCGACCGCGTCGGGGCCTACGAGTCGCTGCGCGAGCAGGTCCGGGCCATGCACGAGGTCTCCGGCGAGCTGCGCACCGAGACGAAGCGCCTGGTCTCGGCCCTGCGCGCGCCCACCGTCCGGGGCCGCTGGGGCGAGCAGCAGCTGCGCCGCATCGTCGAGGCCGCGGGCATGCTGGAGCACTGCGACTTCGACGAGCAGGTGAGCGCGGCCACCGACAACGGCGTGGTCCGGCCCGACCTGATCATCCGGCTGCACGGTGGCCGCCAGGTCGTCGTCGACGCGAAGGCGCCGCTCGAGGCATACCTCACCGCGCTGGAGTCCCCCGACGAGCAGTCCCGCACCGCCCGCCTGACCCAGCACGCCAAGCACGTCCGGGCGCACGTCGAGGCGCTGTCCGCGAAGACCTACTGGACCGCGTTCGAGCCGACGCCGGAGTTCGTGGTCATGTTCGTGCCGGCCGACACGTTCCTGGACGCCGCCCTCCAGCACGATCCCGGCCTCCTCGACCACGCCTTCGCGCGCAACGTGATCCTGGCCACGCCTTCCACCCTTGTCGCGCTGCTGCGGACCGTCGCCTACGCGTGGCGGCAGGACTCGCTGACGACAAACGCGCTCGCCGTCCATCAGACCGGGCGGGAGTTGTACGCGCGGTTGAGCACGATGGGCGATCACCTGAGCAAGGTCGGGACGTCGCTCGCCACGGCGGTGACCTCCTACAACCGCGCCGTCGGTTCACTGGAGGCGCGGGTGCTGGTGACGGCCCGCAAGCTGGCGGAGCTGGGGGTCAGCGGCGACGAGCTGGCGGTGCCGCCGCAGGTGGAGGGCACTCCCCGCCAGTTGCAGGCGCCCGAGCTGGTGGACGACGAATACGAGGCGCTCCTCGCCGCACTGCGCGAGGAGCCGCCGTCCTAGCGGCGCACCGGCACGGCCGGCGCGGGTTGAACTGGGGCGGTGGGCGAAGGGTTCGCGGGCCGTCCGGGTGGAAAATGTCTGACCAAAGGGCGCGATCTGGGGCTCGGTGTCGGGGAGCCGACGGAACCCGGCCGGCTGGGGATCTAGCGTTCGCGCATGTTTGGACTCGGCCGGAAGCCCGGCGCCAATGCGATAGTCGCCCGGGGCGAGATCGTGCACGTCGAGCTCAAGGAGCCGATCGGATACACGGTGCGGGTGCTGGTGCTGCCCGACAGCGGCGCGTCGTTCGAGGCCGAGATCAAGGTGAGGCTGCGCGGGACCGCGGGGCCGATGATCGGCGAAGAGACCTGGGTCCGCTACGAGCCTGCGGCGCGCGGGCGGATCGAGTTCGACCGGGAGCGGATCAAGGATCGCAGCTACGACCGGGTGCGGGTCAATCCGGGGCTGCGCATCGTCGTCGACACGCTGTACCGCTACGGGGACCAGCCGGTAAGCGTGATCGCGACCGCGCGGTAGGGCTACTCGTCCGGGTCCCAGGCGATGAGCCGGTCGAACTGCCCGCCGTCGCCTTCCAGCACCAGGGCGTCCATCGGGATGCGGCAGTACAGGGCCAGGACCAGGTCACTGGCGCTGCCGCGGGCGGTGGCGTCGGCCGGGCCGGCCGGGTCGCGGGCCAGCGTCACGCCGTCCGCGGCCAGGCCGAGGCGCCAGGAGCGGCCCTCGGCGGCCCGGTAGTCGAGGGCCACCGGCCGGTGGGGCCAGCTGTACTCGCCCGCGCAGCACGTGGCCAGGAACTCGTCGACACCGTCGAGCGCCACGGCGGTCGGCAGCGGCTGTGGTGCGCCGGCCGTGAGCTGGGCGTCGTAGGTGTGGACGGCGACCTCCTGGAGCTGGTGGCGGGCCACGGCGCCGCTGGTCTGCGGTGACGCCGAGCGCTCCCACCAGGTCCAGCAGCGGCGGTCGGGGCCGGCCGCGAGCAGCGCGTCCTTGAAGAGCCGGTTCGACTCGTCGAGCCAGGCGAGCGGGTCGGCGGCGGGTGGATGCTCATCGGGGGCGGGGTCGCCGGCGACGATGGCGGCCCACTTGCGGCGGCCCTCGCCCAGGTGCCGGGCCAGATCGGCAAGCGTCCACCCCGGGCACGAGGGCACCGGCGCCGCGAGGCCGGGTGCGCTGTCGACCGCGGCGCGGAAGGCGGCCGACCGGTCGTCGATCAGGTCCAGCAGGGCGCGAAAGTCCACGACTGCTGTCTAGCACCGCGTCCGGACCGCGGACATCGAATTTCAGTAGCGGTGGCTGCCCTGGGCGCCGCGCATCGCCCGCTCGGCCAGGGCCAGGTCGGACGCGGCGGCGCGGGCGAAGGGGCTGGAGGCGCCGAGGAGTTCGGCGTAGACGGCCTGGGCGGCGCGATACTCGGTGATCGCCTCGTCCAGCCGGCCCAGGTCGTGCAGCACGCTGGCCAGGCGGTGCCGGGAGACGGCGGTGTCGAGGTGGACCGGGCCCAGCAGGCGCAGCCGGCTGCCGAGGACGGCGCGGTGCTCCGACTCGGCGTCGTTGAGGCGGCCCGCGTGGTGCAGGGCCGAGGCCAGCAGGCTGCGGCTCATCAGCGTGTCGCGGTGCTCGGGGCCGAGCAGGCGGGCCCGGGCCCGCATGACCGTCTGGTGCTCGTCGATGGCCCGGTCGAGTTCGCCCATGTCCTGGTAGACCTTGGCCAGGTTGCTGCGGCTGATGAGCGTTTCCTGGTGGTTGGCGCCCAGGACCCGGGTCCGCGACTCGAGGACCCGCTGGTGCTCGTTCTCGGCCTTGGTCAGGTCGCCGAGCTGGTGGTAGATGGTCGCCAGGTGGCTGCGGCTGGTAAGCGTGTCGGGGTGGTCCTCGCCGAGGATGCGGACCCGGGCGGTCAGGGCCTCGTCGCACTCGACGAGGGCCTCGGCCAGGCGGTCGAGGTCGCGCAGGACGGTGGCGTGCTGGTCGCGGGCGGTCAGCGTGTCCGGATGGTCCCAGCCGAGGGCGTGGGCGCGGGCGTCGACGATCTCGCGGTACGCCTCCTCGGCCTCCTGCAGCTGGCCCCGCCAGTGCAGGTCCGTGGCCCGCTGCCAGGTCGCGGAGTCGTCGTAGACGCGCGGGGCCGGAGAGGGGCGGCGGCGCGGCTCGGGCGCGGGCCACTCGACCGGGTCCGGCTCGTCGTCGCCGTGGTCGGCGGCCTGGGAGCCGTAGACGGTCGAGGACATCATGTGCGGATACACGTCGTCGTCCATCCGCTGCGGCTGCTGGTGCGGGATCGCCGGCGGCGGTGGCGGGGGCGGCGGCTGCATGACCGGCGGCGGGGCGACGGGGTGCTGCGGCGGGGCCGGCTGGTGGATGGGCGCCTGGTGAACGGGCGGCTGATGCACGGGGGGTTGGTGGATGGGCGGCTGGTGGATGACGGGGCGGCTCGGGATGCGGACGGGCTCGTACGTCTGCGGCTCGTCGTAGCGCGGCTCGAGGTCGTCGAGGATCTCCGAGGGCACGTCGATCGGGGACTCGTGGGCCCGGCGGCGCAGTTCGCGGCGCAGGGAGACGATCGCGTCGGAGATGCCGTCGGAGCGGTCGCCCAGGCGCCAGGCCACGGCCACGACGGGGCGGTCGAGGGCGGTGCTCAGCTGGCGGACCGAGTTGAGGATCGAGTCGTCCGGAGCGGCGTTGATGATGACCAGCGCGGCCTGGAACGAGGCGGTCGGGCCGACCAGCAGCGCCTGGAGGGTGGCCTGCATCCGGGCCATGGAGAACCCGGTGCCGGCGCGGACGTCCACGATGATGTGGGCCTCCGACATGGCGATGGGGCCCAGGAAGTACCCGAAAACGGGTTGGAGTTTCTGTCCTTCACGGCCGGCGGCCTCGTAGAGGGCGGCGTTGGCGCCCTCGTGATAGGCGATGGCCTGCGGGGCGTGGCCGCGGATGAGCTGGACGAAGCGGTCGTAGGCGCCCTCGGCGTCGCCCTCCTGCTGGGCCCGGCCGGCGGAGGCCAGGCGCTCCTCGCGCTCACCGGAGCGGACGTTTATCGTCCCGCCGGACAGGCCCGCGAGTCCGACCAGGACACCCGCGCCGACCAGGGCGGCGGCGCCGGCGGTGCTGCGGAACTGCACGGTCGTCAGCACGCCCAGGGCGACCAGGCACAGCCCGACGAATACGACGAGAAATCGGGTCTGGCCACTCCAGCGTCCGCCAGTCATCGGTCCTCTTCATCCGCACTGCACAAAGATGTCTAAGCCGCAACCGCCGCTGAACCCGAGACGACCCCTCCGAAGATCACTACAGGCGACAGGGTGAGATCCCCAGCGTGACGAGAATCTTCCCACGAACCGATGTATCCACGGTAGATCGACCGCGTGAACCCCGCCATTCACGCGAACCGGCGCTCGTCACTGTCATCTACCCGACAGCGATTCAGAGGAGGGAGTCCCGCCACTGTGCGTGCAGGTCGGCGTAGCGGCCGCCGCGGTCGATGAGCGCCGCGGGCGGCCCGTCCTCGACGATCCGGCCGCCGGACATGACGAGCACCCGGTCGGCGATCTCCACTGTGGACAGGCGATGGGCGATGACCAGGGCGGTCCGTGCGGCCAGGATCGTGCGCAGCGCCTGCTGGACCAGGCGCTCGCTCGGGATGTCCAGTGAGGACGTGGCCTCGTCGAGGATCAGCACTGCGGGGTCGGCCAAGAAGGCACGGGCGAACGCCACGAGTTGGCGCTGGCCGGCCGAAAGTCGTCCCCCGCGCTTGCGAACGTCGGTGTCGTAGCCGTCGGGCAGGGCGCGGATGAACGCGTCGGCGCCGATCGCGGCGGCCGCCGCCTGCACCTCGGCCCGGGTCGCGGCCGGGCGCCCGAACGCGATGTTGTCGGCGACGGTACCGCTGAACAGGTAGTTTTCCTGCGTCACCATCACGATCGCGCGGCGCAGGTCGTCCTCGGCGAGGCAGCGCAGGTCGACGCCGTCCAGGGCGAGCGTGCCCGCCGTCGGGTCGTAGAACCGGGCCACCAGCTTGGCCAGTGTGGACTTGCCGGCACCCGTCGCGCCGACCAGGGCGACCGTCTGGCCGGCCGGGATGTACAGGTCAAGCGGCGGCAGCACGGGCCGGTCGGCCTTGTAGGCGAACTCCACCGCGTCGAACGTCAGTTCGCCGCGCGCCGCGGTCAGTGGCGTGGGGACCGGGGGCTCCGCGACGGCGGGGGGCTCGGCGAGTACCGCCGCCAGCTTCTCCAGCGCGGCCGTCGCGGACTGCAGGGTGTTGTAGAACTGCGACAGCTCCTGCATCGGCTCGTAGAACCGGCGCAGGTAGAGCAGGAACGCGGCCAGGACGCCGACCTCGGTCTCGCCGTGCAGCACCCGCCAGCCGCCGTAGGTGAGCACGACAGCTATCGACACGTTGCCGATCAACTTGATCGCGGGGGAGTAGGTCGCGACCAGCCGCTGCGCGTGCAGGCTGGCCCGGCGGTAGTCGCCGTTGACGGCGGCGAAGATCTCGTCGTTGCGCCGCTCGCGCCGGAACGCCTGGACGGCCCGGATGCCGCCGAGCGACTCCACGAAGTGGATGATGACGAGCGCGATCGTCTCCCGGGTCCGCCGGTACGCCCTCGCGCTGGCCCGCTGGAACCACCGCGACAGCCACAGCAGCAGCGGGAACGACGCCAGCGTCACCAGGGCGAGCGGCAGGTCGAGCCACAGCAGGATGCCGGCCACGGAGAGCACCGACAGCGCGGCCAGCACCAGGTCGTCAAGGGCGCCGTCGGTCAGCTCGGCGATGTTGTCGACGTCGCTGGTGAGCCTGGCGATGACCCGGCCCGACGTGAAGCGCTCGTGGAAGCCGATCGACAGCCGCTGGAGGTGGTTGTAGACGCGGGTGCGCAGGTCGAACAGGACGGCGTTGCCGACCCGCCCGGACATGGCCAGGAACGCCCGGCGGGTGCCGAACTCGGCGAGCGTCGCCACCGCGAACAGGACGGTGACGAGCACCAGCGTCGGCGGGTGGCCGATGCCCCGGTCGATGCCGAGCTTGACCAGGTAGGGCCCGGTCATGCCGGTCAGGTTCTGGGTCAGCAGCAGCACGACGAGGCCGGCGATGGCCGCGCGGTGCGGGCGCAGGAGCGAGCCCAGCAGCCTGCGGCTGGCGATGCGCTGGGTGGGGTCGGGCTCGTCGGTCGCGGTGCCCCGCCACCGTTGCACGTCAAGCGCCACGCAGCACCTCGCGATAGCCGGGGCAGGTCGCCAGCAGCTGCGAGTGGGTCCCGATCGCGGCCAGCCGGCCCCCGTCGAGGAACGCGACCCGGTCGGCCAGCGCGATCGTCGAGGGCCGGTGGACCACGAGCAGCGCCGTCGTCCCCGCGAGCACCGTCGAGAGCGCCGACTCGACGAGCGCCTCGGTGTGCACGTCGAGCGCCGACAGCGGGTCGTCGAGCACGAGGATGCGCGGCCGGCCGACGACCGCGCGGGCCAGCGCGAGCCGCTGCCGCTGGCCGCCGGAGAGGGAGAGGCCCTGCTCGCCGATGCGCGTGTCGAGCCCCCACGGCAGGTCATAGGCGAACCCGGCCTGGGCGATCTCGAGGGCTTCCGCGATCTCCGCATCGGTCGCGCCGGTACGCCCGAGCGTCAGGTTCTCCCGGACGCTCATCGAGAACAGCGTGGGGTCCTCGAACGCGGTGCCCACGATGCGCCGCAGCGAGTCGAGCGTCAGGTCGCGCACGTCGTGCCCGTCGATGGTGATCGCGCCCGCGTCGACGTCGTAGAGCCGCGGCACCAGCGAGACGAGCGTCGTCTTGCCGCTGCCGGTCAGCCCGACGATCGCGACCGTCTCGCCCGGCTGCACCTCCAGGTCGATGCCGCGCAGAATCGGCCGGCCGGGCTCGTAGCCGAAGTGCACGCCGGCGAAGCGCAGCCGGCCCTCCACAGTGGACAGCGCCACGGCGCCGGGGCGGTCCACGATGGATGGGGGTGTGTCCAGCACCTCGTAGATGCGCACCGACGCGCTCATCGCCTCCTGCGCGTTGGCGATGATCCAGCCCAGGATGTCGATCGGCCAGACGAGCATCACCTGCAGCGCCACGAACGCGACGAGCGTGCCGACGGTGAGCCGGCCGTGGGCGACCTGCACGGCCCCGGCGACGAGCACGACCGCGAGCGTCACGTTGGGCACCAGGTCGAACTGCGAGAGCGTGCGGGCGACCATGCGGGTCTTGCCGACGCCCAGGTCGTGGACGTGCCGGGCGCCCCCGGCGAAGTGCTCGCTCATGTGGTCGCGCCGGCCGAACGCGCGGATCACCCGGATGCCCTGGGCGGCCTCCTCGACCCGGGTGGTCAGGTCGCCGATGGCGTCCTGGAGCTCGCGGGAGGCGGCGAAGTACCTGGCGGTGAACCGCCGCACGATCAGGAACAGCGGGATCGCGCTGAGGGTCACGAACAGGCCGAGCGGCCAGTAGAGGTGGATCAGCAGCGCGGAGACGGCGATGTAGGTGGCCAGGTTGAGCACGAAGAAGAACAGCCCGAACGACAGGAACCGCCGGATCGACGACAGGTCGGCGGTCGCCCGCGAGAGCAGCTGCCCGGACTGCCAGCGGTCGTGGAACTCGATCGGCAGCCGCTGCAGATGGGCGTAGAGGTCTTCGCGCAGCCGCGCCTCCATGCCGGCCGACGACGCCGACTGGGCCCAGCGGCGCACGAAGCTCAGCGCGCTCTCGCACACTCCCAGCAGGATCGCGAGCCCGCCGAGCAGGAACAGCCCGCCGGTGTCGCCGTGGCGCACCGGGCCGTCGATGACGTGCTGGATGAGCAGCGGGATCGCGATGCTGGCCGCGGTGGAGAGCACCGCCGCGACCATCGACCAGGCGGTGACGCCGTAGTAGGGCCGCAGGTAGACCCGCATGCGCCAGAGGGCGTTGAACTTGGAGGACGACCGCCGCGCCGGCTGAGGCGGCGCGGCGGTCGTGGTCATGTACCCAAAGTACGTGCGCCGTTACATCGGCGCCAACCGATATTTAAGCCGCCTCGAAGTCGAGCAGCCAGCGCTTGACCGGCAGGCCCCAGCGGAAGCCGCCGAGGGTGCCGTCCAGGCGCAGCACCCGGTGGCACGGCACGAACAGCGCGGCCGCGTTCGTCGCGCAGGCCATCGCGGCCGCCCGCACCGCCGCCGGCCGCCCGGCCCGGTCGGCGAACTCGGTGTAGGTCACCGGCCCGCCCGCGGGCACCTGCCGCAGCACCTCCCACGCGTGCGTGATGAACTGCCCGCCGCGCTGGCGCACCGGGACCTCGTCGATCGCGGTGAGGTCACCGTCCAAATAGGACAGCAGGGCCTTCAGCGGTACGCCCGGATCGTCGCGGTGCTCGACCGCCCCCACGACCCGGCCCAGTGTCATGAGCCCCGGCACATCGGTCGTCCAGCCGCTGGCCAGGACTGCCCCGTCGGCGTCGGTGAGCATCGTGAACGGGCCGGCCGGGGTGTCGGTGGTGGTGAAGTACGTGGTCACGGCATCCTCCAGAGTCGGATGGCGGCGTAGGACCGCCAGGGCCGCCAGCGCTCGGCGTGCGCGGCCAGGGCTTTCGGTGTGTCGGGGAGTCCGGCCGCCCGGGCGCCGCGCAGGATGCCCAGGTCGGTCGGCAGGAACGCGTCGGGGTCGCCCAGGGCGCGCATCGCGGTGTACTGCGCGGTCCAGTCCCCGATGCCGGGCAGCGCCTTGAGCTTCTCGATTGTCTCATTGCGGTCGCCGCCCCCGTCGAGGTCCAGGTCGCCGGCGGCCACCGCCTCGGCCAGCCCGCGCAGCGTCCGGCGCCGCGCCTCCGGCATCGCGAACGCCCCGTCCGGCAGCGCCAGCAGCTCCTCGGCGCTCGGGAAGTATCCCGCATCCGCGGCGATGAGCCTGCGCAGCACCGTTCGCGCGGCGGCGACCGAGATCTGCTGGCCGACGACGGCCCGCACCGCGATCTCGAAGCCGTCGGTGGCCCGCGGCACCCGCACGCCCTCCTCCTTGAGCACCATCGGCGCCAGGGCAGGGTCGGCGCCGAGCACCGCGTCGACGGCGGCCGGGTCGGCGTCGAGGTCGAACAGCCGCCGGCAGCGGGCCACGGCCGGCGCCAGGTCGCGCAGGTCGGTCAGCCGCATCGTGGCCGCGACGTGGCCCTCGCGGATGGCCAGCGTCACCCGTCCGGGGCCGTGCGGCAGGCGCAGATTCCGGTGGTAGCCGTCCGCGTCGAGCTGGTCGATGCCGTCGACGGCCCGGTCGCCGAGGAACGACAGCAGCGCCTCGGCGTGCAGCGGTGCGCGGTACGGCAGCCGGACCGTCACCACGCCCTCGTCGGTCTCGGCGAGCGTGCGCCGCTCGCGCAGCTGCGACGGCGTCCGCCCGTAGATCTCGCGGATCGTGTCGTTGAACTGCCGCACGCTGCCGAAGCCGGCCGCGAACGCGATGTCGGCCAGCCCCAGCCCGGTCGTCTCGATGAGCACGCGGGCCGTCTGGGCGCGCTGGGCCCGGGCCAGGGCGAGCGGGCCCGCCCCCACCTCGGTGCTGAGCATGCGGTGCAGGTGGCGGTCGGTGTACCCCAGCCGCCCGGCCAGCCCCGGCACCCCGTCGCGGTCGACCACGCCGTCGGCGATCAGCCGCATCGCGCGCCCGACGACGTCGCCGCGCACGTCCCAGTCCGGCGAGCCGGGTGCCGCGTCGGGCCGGCACCGCAGGCACGCCCGGAACCCCTCGCGCTGCGCGGCCGCCGCCGTCGGCAGGAACCGCACGTTCTCCCGCTTCGGCACGATCGCCGGGCAGGACGGCCGACAATAGATCTTGGTCGACTTGACAGCGGTGACGAACACGCCGTCGAAGCGCGAGTCACGGCTGGTGGCCGCCTTGCGGCAGGTTTCGAAGTCGAGTTCCACGACTTCCATCCTGCCCCCGTTCCGGTCGGGCGACTGGCGGTTTTCGGACGCCTTACTCTGATGGCCACTGGCGGCGACATTTCTGGGAGTGGCGATGACTGAGCACGCGGGCTTCGGACCGGCCGACGAAGACACCGAGGTCCACGCGGGGCTCGGTGCGGCCGCGGACGAGCCGACAATCGTGAGGGTCGAGGGCGAGCACGGCGAGACCGTCTACGCGATGGACACCGACGGCGACAACGTGGCCGACGCGGCCGCGTACGACGACGACAACGACGGTGTCATCGACCGGATCGGCGTCGACACCGACCACGACGGCACGTTCGACACCGAGCTGCGCGACTCCGACGGCGACGGCCGGATCGACGCGGTGTTCGTCGACACCGATCACGACGGCGACAAGGACGTGGCCGCCCTCGACTCCGACGGTGACGGCCGGTTCGACCGGGTGGTGGCCGACACCGACGACGACGGCATCATCGACACCGACGTGCGCGACACCAACCACGACGGCCGCGCGGACTACGTGGGCCGCGACTCCGACGGCGACGGCCGCCGCGACTACGTGGCCACCGACAGTGACCACGACGGCACGTTCGACACGGTGCACTACGACGACCCGAAGAACAACCCGCTGGCCCAGGCTTGATCAACGGCCGGGCCGGACATCGTTTCACGTAGAACAGGAAGATCTCCTTACGAAACGTGCCCGCCGCTCTCGTGCGAAGCGGCGGGCGTTCGTAGGCTGCGATCATGCCCGACGACACGGAGCTGCTGGACCCGGCCGAGCAGCGTGTGTACCGGCTCCTGGTGCGGCTGGTGGTCGCGGGCGCCGCGGACCTGGCCGACCGTGCCGAACTGCCGCTGGCCGAGGCCGCCCGGCTGCTCGAGTCGCTGCGGTCGAAGGGCCTGGCCCGCGGCGGGCCCGTCTTCGAGGCGCTGCCGCCGGACGTTGCGCTCGGCGACGTGCTGCTGCGCCGGCAGCGGTCCCTGGACTCGGCCCGGCGGGTGGTGGCGGGGCTCACGGAGGAGTATCGGGCGACCACCCGCCGCCGCGTGGCCGACCACCTCGTGGAGATCGTGGTGGGCGCCGCGGCGCTGCGCGAGCGGGTGCGCGACCTGCAGAACTCGGCGCAGGAGGAGATTCTCTGGTTCTGCCGGGTCAACCCGATCGCGATGAGCGGCCCGGAGAACACCGAGGAGGGTGCGGCGCTGGCGCGGGGGGTGCGGTACCGGGCGATCTATGAGCGGGCACTGCTCGAGATGCCGGGCGAGCTCGACGACATCGCCGCCTCCATCCGCCGCGGCGAGCACGCCCGCGTCGTCGACACCCTGCCGGTCCGCCTCGCCATCGCCGACCGCACCGTGGCCATCTGCCCCCTGGTCCCCGACCGCGAGCGCGACGTGGGCGAGCCGACCGCCGCGCTGATCCGCCGGGGCGAGCTGCTCGACGCGCTCGTCGCGCTGTTCGAGGGCTTCTGGGAGCGGGCGACACCGCTGCTGGGCGGCGACGGTGAGCCCGGCGACCCGCTGGGGGCCGACCGGCTGCTGCTGTCGCTGTTCGTGGCCGGCTTCCCGGACAAGTCCATCGCCTCCCAGCTGGGCGTCAGCAAGCGCACGGTCCAGCGCCGGCTGGAGCGCCTCATGATGATGGCCACCGTCGACACCCGGGCCGGGCTGGCCTACGAAGCCGGTCGCCGCGGGTGGCTGTAGGGCCTGTCCACATTGCGCCATGTCCGCATTGCGGCACCTGCCGGACATGTCGCGAGAAAGCTTCGGGATCCAGACTTCTCGGACGGGTGGCCCGGACGATCCCCCTCATCCTTGTCCGCCGCCGCCCCACCCCGGGCCGCGTGTCGCCGTTGAGCCCTCCACCTCAGCGACGCCGCGCGGCCCACCCTGCGGGGCCCGCGTCAGGCGCTGTTGGCGGCCCGCTGGGTCAGCCACTTCGCGGCGAAGTCGACAAGGGCGCGCTGGCGCATCAGGCGGCCCACGCCCGCGCCCACCGGGCCCGTGCGCTCGCCGCCCGTGATCTCGGCGAAGTCGCGGGCCAGCGGCTCGAACAGGGAGGTGTCGTCGTCCAGCTCGCGGTAGGTGACCCACTCCCGCCGCCCGCCGACGAGCATCGGTGAGCCCTGCCGGTGGTACGTCTTCGGGCCGCCCGCGCGGTACTCGGCCAGGTGCAGCGAGGTGTTGTTCGCGTGGCCGACGCCGAGCAGGAGCACCCAGGCGTCGGCGTCGTAGAGGCGGGCCAGCGGCGAGCCCTCACCCAGGCCGTCGTGCAGCTCGTGGCCGTCGGTGATGCCGGGCGCGAGCGGGCCGTGGGCGGCGAAGGAGACGGTGGGGTGGGCGCTTCGCAGTACCCCCGGAAATGCTCGAAAGCACTCGACTGTCGCGCCCATGGAGACCGTCGGGGTCGTGCGGGGGTCGAACGGTGGCGTCTCCGCGCGGATGATGTCCCACCACGGCTCCGGCACCGGCGGGTCGCCCCAGTCGGCGGGCTCGGTCAGGTGGCGCGAGTGGGTCGGCATGACGAGCGTGCCGGCCGGGCCGAGCGCGGCGAACAGGGCGAGCACGACCGCCTGCGCGCCGCCGGCGACCCAGCCCAGCCGCGACAGCGACGAGTGCACGACGACCGTCGCGCCCGCCGGCAGGCCCAGGTCGTGCAGCTGGGCGGTGAGGGTGCGGGTGGTGGCCGGGCGGGTCGAGCGCGCGACGGCTTCGGCTTCCATCGCCACCATCATGCTCGTCCCTAAGATGGTTGTCGTGGTCACGTGGATGCTGTCGGGGTTCGGGGACGAGATCGACCCGGATCCGGCGGTGCAGCTGCCGGTCCTGCTGGCCCTCGGAGCCCGGCACGTCGAGGTCCGCAGCGCGTGGGGCGTCAACGTGGTGGATATGCGCGACGAGGACCTCGCCCGGCTGGCCGGCCTGCTGGAGCGGCACGGGGTCGGGGTGTCGGCCATCGCGTCGCCGATCGGCAAGAGCGGGGTCCACGACGACCCGGCGACCGAGCAGGCGCGCCTGGAGCGGGTGGTCGCGGTGGCGCGGCGGCTCGCGGCGCCATACGTGCGGATCTTCTCGTTCTACGGTGCCGAAGACGCCCGGGATGTCGTACTGCGGCGGCTGCGCGCATTCGCCGACGTCGCCGAGCGCGAGTCGGTCGTGCTGGTCCACGAGAACGAGAAGGCGATCTACGGCGACACCCCCGAGCGGGTCCTGGACATCGTCGAGTCCGTGGGCTCGCCGGCGCTGCGGGTGGCCTGGGACAACGCGAACTTCGTGCAGGTCGGCGTGCGGCCGTTCACCGACGGCTACGCGGCGCTGCGACAGCATGTGGCGTATTTCCAGGTGAAGGACGCGCGCTTCGCCGACGGTGTCGAGTTGCCGGCCGGCCAGGGCGACGGGGAGCTGCGCGAGACCATCGCCGCGCTGCGGCATGACGGATTCTCCGGATTCGCGTCGCTGGAGCCGCACCTGCGCGATCCGGCGTACCCCGATGTGCTCACCGGGCCGCGCCGGTTCGGCGAGGCCGCCCGCGCGTTCGGCGGACTGGCCCGGGAGCTGGATATCGAGCTTGCGTAAGCTGATATGTCGTGGCACTCAGCATCGGCATCGTCGGCCTGCCCAACGTCGGCAAGAGCACCCTGTTCAACGCCCTCACCAAGGGGGACGCGCTCGCCGCGAACTATCCCTTCGCGACAATCGAGCCGAACGTCGGCGTCGTCGGCCTGCCCGACACGCGGCTGGGCCGGCTGGCCGAGCTGTACGACTCCCAGAAGATCATCCCGGCCCCCGTGTCGTTCGTCGACATCGCCGGGCTGGTGCGGGGCGCCTCGAAGGGCCAGGGCCGGGGCAACGCGTTCCTCGCCAACATCCGTGACGCGTCGGCGATCTGCCAGGTCGTGCGGGCCTTCTCCGACCCGAACGTGGTCCACGTCGACGGCAAGGTCTCCCCGCGCGACGACATCGAGACGATCAACACCGAGCTGATCCTGGCCGACCTGCAGACGATCGACAAGGCCCTGCCGCGCCTCGAGAAGGAGGCGAAGGTCCGCAAGGAGCGGGCCGGCGTCGCCGCCGCCGCGAAGGCCGCCGGTGCGGTGCTCAACGAGGGCAACACGCTCTACGCGGCCCGGTTCGACGTCTCGGAGCTCGGTGAACTGCACCTGCTGACCGCCAAGCCCTTCCTGTACGTCTTCAACGTCGACGAGGCCGGCCTGTCCGACGAGGCGTTCCTCGACGAACTGCGCGCCCTCGTCGCGCCGGCCGAGGCGATCTTCCTCGACGCCAAGATCGAATCGGAGCTGACCGACCTCGACGAGGAGGAGGCCCTGGAGCTCCTGGCGTCGATCGGCCAGCCCGAGCCGGGCCTGCACCAGCTGATCCGGGTGGGGTTCCGGACGCTGGGCCTGCAGACGTACCTCACCGCCGGCCCCAAGGAGGCCCGGGCCTGGACGGTCCCGATCGGCGCCACCGCCCCGGAGGCGGCCGGCGTCATCCACTCCGACTTCCAGCGCGGCTTCATCAAGGCCGAGGTGGTCTCGTTCGACGACCTGATGACGGCGGGCTCCATGAACGCCGCCAAGGCCGCGGGCAAGGTCCGCATCGAGGGCAAGGACTACATCATGCAGGACGGCGACGTGGTCGAGTTCAGGTTCAACGTCTAGGAGCGCACCGTGGCCTACGTGGTCGATTTCGAGAACGTCTCCACCATCGGGCTGGAATCCTCGCCCGTGGCCGAGGCGCTGGCCGGCCTGCGCGCCAACGAGGCCCGCTACTTCAAGAACAAGTACGACCACGTGTTCACGGTCCTCACCGTCGGCACCGAGCCGGCGGCCGCGGAGGCGGTGGCGTACGTCCACCGCATCCTCGAGGAGGAGCGGCATTTCACGATCGCCTCCGAGCCCCTGGAGGCGACGTCGTTCGAGGTCGAGGGGGTCCGGTGGACGTACGTCTTCTACGCCTCGGGCCTGGCCGTCAACGTCCTGTACACCGTCGCGGACGGCGGGAAGCGGGCCGTGGGCTTCAAGCTCTCCGACGGGATGGACGTGCCGCCGGAGCTCGCGGACCGCTTCAAGTTCGCCCGTCAGCGCTCGAAGCTGGCCGGCACCATCCGCGGCTCGTTCTTCGTCATCAAGGGCGAGTACTGAGGCAGCCCGTCAGCGGCCGGGCAGCAGCGTGTCCAGGTCGATCTTGATCGCGAACGGCACCTCCGCGCGCAGCTTACGACGGTGGATACCGGTCGCGACATACGCCCCCGTGGGCGTGTCGAGCTCGTAGACGTGCACCACCGGCAGGTCGCCTTCTTGTTCGACGCGCCAGTAGATGGGGATCCCGGCTTCCGCGTATTTGCGCAGTTTGACCGTCCGGTCGCGGTGCGCTGACTCCGGCGAGACCACCTCGACGGCCAGAAGCACTTCGGCCGGCGTGTAGAAGGTCCGGTCGGGAACGAATGGCGCTCTCGAGACGACGACATCGGGCTCGGGGCGATTGCGCTTGTCGAGCCGGATGGTCATCTGCGCGTCGATCTCAACGCCTTCCGGGGCCTGAGCCGTGAGCGTGTTCACCAGTCCGTTGATGACCCGGCCGTGCCATGCCCGCTGAGGCGACATCATGAGGACGAGCGCTCCATCGATCAGCTCGGTGTGGCGCGGCGCCTCGGGAAGCTGGTCGAGATCCTCGGCGTACCACCCCTCCTCGCGGGGCGGGTACATCCAGTCGGGCACCGCGGTCATGGCCACAACCCTAGCAAAAGTCTATGCCGCGCCCGCAATGATGGTTTTGTACAGGTCCTCGATGCGGGCGGCCAGCGTGACCTCGCCGGGGGAGAGGGCGGAGCCGGCCGATGCGGGCACCCGTAAGCGGATCTGCGTGCGCCCGTCCAGGCGGCGCACGTCCGGCCGGACACCCACGGCGTCGGCCGCCACTTTCATTCGCTCGGTGAGTGCCGCATGCTGGGAATCGTCGAGATGCAGCGTCCGGCGGATCTCGCCGCCGTCGTGAGTCCAGCCCTGTAACAGGGCCAGCGCATCGCTGAGATAGTCACGGTGATCGTCGCTCCACCGGGCCCGCATGTCGACCTACCCTCCCACGGCATCGTTGCCGGCTTGTGGCCGATTCGAAGCCTGCCCGTCATCAACGGTGTCTGCAAGTCTGACTAGCAACCGGTGGATCTGTCCACGGCCACTTTTCCCTCGTCTGG
Organism: Dactylosporangium vinaceum; assembly: GCF_019904175.1. Classification (GTDB taxonomy): domain Bacteria; phylum Actinomycetota; class Actinomycetes; order Mycobacteriales; family Micromonosporaceae; genus Dactylosporangium; species Dactylosporangium vinaceum. The sequence goes on from NZ_CP061913.1 coordinate 1,112,752, forward strand.
TGAACAACAGGGCATAGCCAGCCACCGGAACTTCATGTGGATCTGGCACCCTGGTTGCCCGTGCAGACCGAACGGTTGATGCCACGGATCATCGTGGGGGCGGCGATCATCGCAGACGGGCGGGTTTTGGCGTGCGAACGTGCCCTACCGCCCGAAATGGCCGGAAAGTGGGAGTTCCCGGGAGGCAAGGTCGATCCGGGGGAGACCGAGGTCCAGGCGCTCATCCGGGAGTGCCAGGAGGAGCTCGGCGTCAATGTCGCGGTCGGCGCCCGCGTGGGGGACGATATCTCCATGCTCAACGGGACCGCGGTGCTGAAGGTGTACGTCGCCACCCTCCTCAACGGCGACCAGCCGCTCCCCCTGGAGCACAGCGACCTGCGCTGGCTGGGGTCGAAAGAGCTCTACTCCGTGCCCTGGCTGCCCGCCGACGCGCCGATCGTCACGGCGCTGGAGCCGTTGCTGCCGTGAACGTGACCTATTCCGAGGTCGGCGCGACCCGTGAGGGGCCCCTGCCGGCCGGTTATACGCACGTGACGCGGCGGGTGCGGCTCACCGCCGGGTTCGCCGAGGCGGCCGAGGCGCTCGCGCACTGGCGGCCGCAGCACGGGGCCGGGCTCCGGGTGCGCACCGACGCCGAGCGGGTCGGCCTGGGGGTCGAGTTCGCCTCCGGGATCGGGGCGGGGCCGCTGCGGCTCTGGGTCCCGTGCAAGATCGTGTGGGTCGTCGACCAGCCCAGCCGCTACGGCTTCGGGTTCGGGACGCTCCCGGGACACGTGGAGACCGGCGAGGAGGCGTTCGTGCTGTCCGTCGACGAGATCGGCGACGTGTGGTTCGAGGTGCGCGCGTTCAGCCGCCCGGCCAAGTGGTGGGTGCGGCTCGGTGCGCCGTTCGCCAAGCTGGTCCAGGCCCGGGTCACGGACCGATACGCGGCGGCGATGCGGAGCCTCTGAGACCCCGCATCGCCCCAAGAGCGTCAGTGCGGGTGGTTGTACCGCACCTGGTCCGGCGGCAGCGGGAACTCCTGGTCGTCACCGAAGGGCGACGACGCGGCCGGACGGTCGAGGTAGAGCTCGGCGACCGGCAGCTTGCCGTCGGCGCCGACGGCCGGGGCCTGCGGCTGCGGGCCCTGCTGGTGCCAGTGCGAGCTCGTGTCGGCGGCCTCGGTCGAGGGGCTCGACGAGTGGGCCATGGCCGGCTCGTCCAGCTGGTCACGGCGGAAGATCTTGCGCCCAAGCCAGGTCACCGGGTCGTACCTCCGATCGACAACGCGTTCCTTCATGGGAATGATCGCATTATCCGTGATCTTGATGTGCTCCGGGCAGACTTCGGTGCAGCACTTCGTGATGTTGCAGTAGCCGAGGCCCTGCTCCGCCTGGGCCAGCTCCTTGCGGTCGGTGCGCGCGTCGAGCGGGTGCATGTCCAGCTCGGCGGCCCGGATGAAGAAGCGGGGACCGGAGAAGGCCCGCTTGTTCTCCTCGTGGTCGCGCACCACGTGGCACACGTTCTGGCACAGGTAGCACTCGATGCACTTGCGGAACTCCTGCGACCGCTCGACATCGACCTGCTGCATCCGGTACTCGCCCGGCTCCACGCCCTTCGGCGGCGCGAACGCGGGCAGCTCCCGGGCCTTCTGGTAGTTGAAGTTCACGTTCGTGACCAGGTCGCGGATCACTGGGAAGGTGCGCAGCGGGGTGACGGTCACAGTCTCGGTGTCGCTGAATGTCGACATCCGGGTCATGCAGCCCAGCCGCGGCTTGCCGTTGATCTCCATCGAGCACGACCCGCACTTGCCGGCCTTGCAGTTCCAGCGGACCGCGAGGTCGGGCGTCTGGGTCGCCTGCAGCCGGTGGATGACGTCGAGCACGACCTCACCCTCGTTGACCTCCACCTGGAAGTCCTCGAGCGAACCGCCGGTGTCGTCGCCGCGCCAGACGCGGAAATGGCGCTTGGTACCCATTACAGCTCCTCGTCGGTCATGTACTTGGCGAGCTCACTGCGGTCGAACAGGTCCTGCAGCTCCCGGCGCATCACCGGCAGCGGCTTGTGCTCCAGGCGGACGTCCTCGCCGTCCAGCGAGCAGACCAGGTTGACCTTGCGCCAGGCCGGGTCCATCTTCGGGTGGTCCTCGCGGGTGTGCCCGCCGCGCGACTCGGTCCGCTCCAGCGCCGCCTTCGCGGTGCACTCGGACACGATCAGCATGTTGCGCAGGTCCAGCGCCAGGTGCCAGCCCGGGTTGTACCGCCGGCCGCCGGTGGCGCCCACCTTCTTGACCCGCTCCTTGAGCTCGGCCAGGCGCACCAGGGAGTCGCGCAGCTCGCCCTCGCGGCGGATGATGCCCACCAGCGTGCCCATGATGTCCTGGAGCTCGGCGTGCAGCGCGTAGGGGTTCTCGCCGCCGTCGGCGCGGTGCAGCGGGGCCAGCGCCGTCTCCACGGCCGCGTCGACCGCGGCCGGCGTCGGCTTGCGCCGCCCGGTCTCGGTCGCGTACCGGGCCGCGTGCTCGCCCGCCCGCTTGCCGAAGACCAGCAGGTCGGACAGCGAGTTGCCGCCCAGCCGGTTGGAGCCGTGCATGCCGCCGGAGACCTCACCGGCCGCGAACAGCCCGGGGACGGCGGCCGCCGCGGTGTCGGCGTCGACCTCCACGCCGCCCATCACGTAGTGGCAGGTCGGGCCGACCTCCATGGGCTGCTTGGTGATGTCGACGTCGGCCAGCTCCTTGAACTGGTGGTACATCGAGGGCAGCCGCTTGGTGATCTGCTCGGCCGGCAGCCGGCTGGCGATGTCGAGCAGCACGCCGCCGGCCTGGGAGCCGCGGCCGGCCTTGACCTCGCTGTTGATCGCGCGGGCGACCTCGTCGCGGGGCAGCAGCTCCGGGGGGCGCCGGTTGTTGTCCGGGTCGGAGTACCAGCGGTCCGCCTCCTCCTCGGTCTCCGCGTACTGCTTGCGGAAGACGTCGGGGACGTAGTCGAACATGAACCGCTTGCCGTCGGTGTTGCGCAGCACGCCGCCGTCGCCGCGGACCGACTCGGTGACCAGGATGCCCTTGACGGACGGCGGCCAGACCATGCCGGTCGGGTGGAACTGCAGGAACTCCATGTTGATGAGCGTCGCGCCGCTGCGCAGCGCAAGCGCGTGACCGTCGCCGGTGTACTCCCACGAGTTGGACGTGACCTTGTAGGACTTGCCCACACCGCCGGTCGCCAGGACGATCGCCGAGGTCTCGAACAGCACGAAGTCGCCGGACTCGCGGTAGTAGCCGAACGCCCCCGCGACCGCGCCGTTCTCGATGAACAGCTCGGTGATCGTGCACTCCTGGAAGACCCGGATGCGCGCCTCGTAGTCGCCGTGCGCCGTGAAGTCCTCCTGCTGCAGCGACACGATCTTCTGCTGCAGGGTGCGGATCAGCTCCAGGCCGGTCCGGTCGCCGACGTGGGCCAGGCGCGGGTACTCGTGACCGCCGAAGTTGCGCTGGCTGATCTTGCCGTCCTTGGTGCGGTCGAACAGCGCGCCGTAGGTCTCGAGCTCCCAGATGCGCTCCGGGGCCTCCTTGGCGTGCAGCTCGGCCATCCTGAAGTTGTTCAGGAACTTGCCGCCGCGCATGGTGTCGCGGAAGTGCACCTGCCAGTTGTCGTTCGCGTTGACGTTGCCCATCGCCGCGGCGGCGCCGCCCTCGGCCATGACCGTGTGCGCCTTGCCGAACAGCGACTTCGAGATGATGGCGGTCTTCTTGCCGGCCAGCCGGGCTTCGATGGCGGCCCGCAGCCCGGCGCCGCCCGCACCGATCACCACGACGTCGTAGGTGTGTCGCTCGATGTTCGTCATCGGGGGGTTCCTAATTCCAGATTCGGAGGTCGGTGATCCAGTGTGCGGACACGGCCATGATGTAGGCGTCCGTGAGGATGACCGTGACCAGAGACGTCATGGCGAACGTGCCGTGCCGCGTGTTGAGCTTGGAGATCAGCGTCCACAGCCGGTAGCGGACCGGGTGCTTCGAGAAGTGCTTGAGCCGCCCGCCCATGACGTGCCGGCACGCGTGGCAGCTGGCGGTGTACCCGGCCAGCGCCAGCACGTTGGCCACGATGATCAGCGAGCCGAGCCCGATGCCGAACCCGCCGTCGTCGCCCTTGAACGCGTGCAACGCGTCCCAGACGTTGATGAGCAGGATGATCGACGCGGCGTAGAAGAAGTAGCGGTGCGAGTTCATGAAGACCAGCGGGAAGCGCGTCTCGCCGCTGTACTTCTTGTGCGGCTCCTGCACCGCGCACGCCTGCGGGGACAGCCACAGCGACCGGTATCCGGCCTTGCGGTAGTAGTAGCACGTCACCCGGAACCCGGCCACGAACGGGAACGCCGCGAGCCCGAGCGGAATCCACGCCGGGAATGCCCCGAACGGCGTGCCGAAGTGCGACGAGCCTTTGACGCACGAGTCGCTCAGGCAGGGCGAGTAGAGCGGCGTCAGGTATCCGTGCGCCTCGACGAAGTACCACTTCGCCATGAAGATTCGAATCGTCGAATAGACGATGAAGAACAGCAGAATCGCCGCGACCGACAGCGGGTAAGCGCGCCACCCGTCCGTCCGCAATGTCTTGGCGCCGATCGCGGCGCGGGCCCCCGCGCCGCCGGCAGACCGAGGCCGTGTAGGCGTGGTCGTCATGGTGAGTACTCCCTGGACGGGCTGGTGAAGAGTTCTCTGATGTACCGATCTATGGTCGGTGCACACGTTACGCCCGATCCCGCAGCGACGTGCGTTGGGAGTCTTGCGCGTGCCGACGAGATACGGAAAGACCTACCGGAAAGCCGGCGGCCCATTGTGGAGAACTTCACTCGGCCCACAGCGGCAACGCCACCAGGGTCGGGTCGGCGGCGACAGTGCCTCGCGGTAGAGGCACCATCGGCCGGCCACGCTTTGGTAAGCGTTCCCTAAGTTGATCTCCAGGCCGATCAGCCCGACGCGCCTCCGGTGTAGTTCCAGGAAGCGAGCCGCAGTGCGGGCGCCACAAATCCCGTCTCGGCCCACGGCCCCGGCATTTCCACAGCATGCGACCCGATGCCAAGAACCGCACCGGGCCCCAGCGCCTGCGGATACGACTGGGTGAACCGGAAATTCCGCACCGGCGTCGTGATCTCACCGTTTTCGATCAGCCACACCCCGTTACGCGTCAGCCCGGTCACGACGAGCGTCCGCGGATCGAGCACCCGCGTGTAGTGGTTGTCGGTGACGAGCAGCCCTCGCTCGACCCCGGCGACGAGCGCCAAGACGGCGGAGTCGGAGGCCGGCCCGTCCACCTCGACCGGCGCCGCCCCCTCGCCCGGCAGCAGCCGCATGCTCGACGGCATCGCCCCGAAGCTCCCGCCCCCGGCGATGGCGTGCCCGGTCGACACCGCCCCGTTGCCGGCCCGCTGCGCCGTGCGCCGGTCGTGCACCACCGCCGCGGACACCCCCCGGTCCACCAGCACGACCCGCTGCCGCGGCGTCCCCTCGGCGTCGAACGGCATCGCCGACGCATCCGGCTGCCCCGGGTCCTCGATGAGCGTCACCGAGGGGTCGAACTGCGCCTCCCCGATCTGCAGGAACGACTGCCGGTCCAGCACCATCTTGGCGTTGAACCCGTACATGGCCAGCATCTGCAGCACATCGGCCACCGCCCCCGACTCGAGCACCACCTCGTAACGCCCCGGCGGCAGCTCGACGGGGTCGGCTCCCGCCCGGGCCTTCGCCGCCGCCCGCGCCCCGAGCACTGCCCCGTCGATATCCCCGAGCCGGGCTCCGGCCAGCCGGGCCAGCCCGTCCGAGCTGGCCGTCCGGGCGATCCCGTCCATGGCCGCCCCGGTCCGGGCCGCCGCGAGATGCTGCCCGGCCGAGTTGGCGTACACCACGCGCGCCGCGGTGGTCCGGCAGTACCCAGCCGTCTCCAGCCCCTCGGCCTGCGCCACGAACGCCCGCACCCGCGCCGCCCGATCATCGGGCGAGGCGCCGAGCGTCTCCTCGTCGGCGTTGCCCGCGAACGCCAGGGGCGCGGGCGGCGCGAGCCCGGGCCAGCCCGGGTCGGCGGGGGCCACCCTCATGGACGCGACGGTCCGCCGGACAACCTCCTCGATCCCGTCGAGCGCGGTGGTCGAGGTGGACGCGGTCCGCCCATCGGCGTGCAGCCGCAGCCGCACACCGGTGACCTCATCGGCAACGTTCTGATGGATGTAGGACCCGGCGAACCGCGTGAGCGCCAGCTCCGAGCGCTCGACGCTGACCTCGGCCTCAATCCCACCAGGCACCAACGCGAGCACCCGCTGCGCGAGATCAGACTCAGCCAAACTCATCCTCGACCCCCGACATCATCAGCGGAACGCTCACAGAAGGCACTTCGCTTGCACAGCCACGACACCCCAGCCCGCAGCCGGCCCGGCTGGACGGTGAGCCTCATCGACCCACTCCCCGGCCCCGGCCCCGGCGGTGAAGGCCTGCGGTCTCACCCACGAACCCCGACCCGAACCCCGCGGAAGCGAGCCGCCGCCGCCGGATGCCCGGTGTGGCCGATCTGCCCCGGCTGCCCCTTGCCGCAGTTCGGCGTCCCCCACGACACGACCTCGGAGCTCAGCATGTCCATGGACCCCCAGAACCGCGGCCCGATCCCCGTATACGTCGGGTTGCGCAGCATCCGCCCGCGCTTCCCGTTCTTGATCTCCCACCCGATCTCGCACCCGAACTGGAAGTTGAGCCGCTTGTCGTCGATCGACCACGACCGGTTGAGGTCCATCAGCACCCCGTCGGCGGTCTCCGCGATCATCTCGTCGAGCGTGTGCGGCCCCGGCTCCAGCCCGACGTTCGTCATCCGCACCATCGGCAGCCGCGCCCACCCGTCGGCCCGCACGCTGCCCGCGTAGTCCAGACCCGCGACAGCGGCCGAGTCCCGCCCGGCGAGCGTGCCGACCCAGATGCCGTCCCGCACCGCGTATCGCCTGACCGCCGGAGTCCCCTCGTCGTCATAGCCGAACGAGCCCAGCGCCCCCGGGATCGTCGGATCGATCGTGATGTTCATCAGCTCCGACCCGTACCGCAGCTGGTTGATCTTCGCCAGGTCCAGCCACGACGTCCCCGCGAACGCCGCCTCCCAGCCGAGAATCCGGTCCAGCTCGATCGCGTGCCCGACCGACTCGTGGATCTGCAGGGCCATCTGCTCGCTGCCGAGGATGAGCGTCGTCTCGCCGGCCGGGCACTGCGGCGCCGTGAGCAGGGCCCGGGCCTCGTCGGCGATGCGGGCCGCGTGCGCCGTCAGGTCCAGCTCGTCGACGAGCTCCCAGCCGCGCGTGCCGTATTGCCCGCGATATGACGGGTAGGAGCGCCGCTGCGTCTCGCCGTCGCCGATGACCGTGGCCGAGATCCCGGCGCCCGACTCGCGGATGTGCTGGTCGATGCGGTGGCCCTGCGAGGAGACGAACCACTTGCGGGTGTCCCAGATCTGGTAGAGCCCCTCGGCGAGGTCGGCGCCGGCCCGGTGCGCCTCGGCCGTCGCCGCGGTGAGCAGGTCACCCTTCACCGACAGCGCCACGCCCAGCGGGTCGACGGCGCACGTGCTCGCCCAAGAGTCCACCCGGGCCTCGATGTCGACGAGGTCGACCGCCGGCCCGGGCAGCGTCGCCGAGGCCCGCGCGATGGCCGTCGCCCGCTCGCCCGCCCGCTTGGCCGCCGCCGGGCTCAGATCGGGCAGCGCGAAGAAGCCCCAGCTCGACCCGACCAGGGCCCGCACGCCCACGCCGGCGTCCTCGTCCTGGCTGAGCTCCTCGATCTCGCCGTTGCGGGCGCTCATCGACTCGGAGCGGCGGTGCATCACGCGAGCGTCGGCGTATCGCGCACCGGCCGCCAGAGCCGCCTCGACCGCCGCGGTCGCCACGTCGAACTGGTTCATGGGTGGGACACTACCGAGGGGGTCCGACAATTTTCGCGGACTCGACCCTACGTCGATGGGTTGGCCACCCGATCAATGCCGGCCGCCGCAAATCACCCGATCAGCTCGTTGATCTGGCGGGCCAGCGCGAGATCCTTCTCCGTCACCCCGCCCGCCGAGTGGGTCGAGAGCCGGAACGTCACGGTCCGCCAGCGGATGTCGATGTCCGGATGGTGATCGGCCTGCTCGGCCACGTGGGCAACCTCCGCCACCAGCCGAATCCCGTCCAGGAACGCGGGTGCGGTCACCGACCGCTCGATGCCCTCCGCGTCACCCGACCACCCCTGCAGATCGGCGAGGGCCGCGGTGAGCGTGTCATTGCCGAGTACGTCAGCCATGCCCCGAACCTACCGCCGCCCCCGCCGCCCGCGAATCAGCATCTGCAACACGGCGACGGCCACCATCACGAGCCCGGCCGCCGCGATCGCCGCCACCACCGCGATGCCCTGCTCCATAGCGCTCAAAGGTAGTACAAAGAACGGTATGTCGATCCGTGCGGTGACCCGCGAACTGCTCGTGCGCTGCATCGACACCTGGGCGCCGGGCAACCTGCACGCCCCGCACGGCGCGGCATTCCTCTACGCCTCCGCGCGCGCCCTGGACCACGACACGGCCGAGGCCGCCGTCCGCGCTTTCGCGGAGTTCGCCGACCGCCTGCGCCACCCGCTCACCCTGCTCTTCGTCGCGCCCGGCACCGAATCGCTGCGCAGTCGTCTGGCGGACGTGCAGCGTGAGTGGAGTACCCCCGCGGAAATGCAGGTCCACGTGGTGCCCGGCGGCAACGTGCCGGCAGTGTTGAAAGCGGCCGGCGCCGGTGGCGGGACGGTGCTGGCAATGGTCGACGACAGCATCGCCAAAACCTTCAAGGCGTCGGTCGTACTCGCGGTCGCCGAACCCGGAACATGGCGCACCCAACGCCAGGAACTGCAGGCCGCCGGCCTGGACCTCACCGCCGGAGTCGAGCTCGTCGACGGCGCCGAGGCGCAGCTGATCGGCTTCGGCACGCGCTCGGCGAAGAGTCTGGAGGCGTTCAAGGGCGAGCTGTGGTCGCTCGACGAGTACGCCGGGGTGCGCTACCGCGATCCGCGCGACCCCGAGTCCCACCTCATGGACATCTCCCTGGACCCGAACCCGGGCGCACTGCGCCGCGAACTCCTGCAGCGCCTGACCGATGGCGCTATGACGGTGACGGAGCTGAAACGGTTCGCCCTGACCGACACCGTGTACCGCGCCGCCGACGCCCAGAAGGTCATCGCCGCCCTGCTGCATGCCGGCACTGTCCACCGCACCCCGTCGGGCGGCCGGCTGGGCGGCGACGTCCTGATCAGCCTGTCGCCGGCCTGACGCTTCTGCTGCCCTCGATTGCCGCTCCTACCGCTCCTGCCTTGCTCCGGCCTCGCTCCGGCCTGGCTCACGATAAGTCGGACACTTCGTGTCTCGACTTATCGGACTTATCGCCCAGCGCCGCTTATATCCGATAAGTCGTGGCGCGGAGCGCCCGACTTATCGGGGCTTGGCTACACGTGGCGGTGCGGGAAGTGCCGCGGGTGCTGGACAGGCTGGATGCGATCGGTAACCGGCTTCGGGGGCGATCGGCAGGCGCCAACCGCGGCGGCCACGAGCGCGTCTTGGCGGCGTGGCGTTGACGGCGTGCGGCTGGGCGGCGTGTCGTTGCCGGTCACCGTCCGAGCGGCGCTTGTCCAAGGTGCTGCGACCACGGCTGGCGGCGATCGCCAGGTGCAAGCCGCCCGGCGCCGGCGATGCCCACGTGCAAGCCGCCCGGCGACGGCGGTGGCCAGGTGTAAGCCGCCCGGCGGCGGCGAGAGAGCCGACAGAGCCGACTGCGCGGTCAGGGCGCGCTGCAGCGGTCCGGCCGCGTCGGGCGGTTCGGAGGCGAGGGGAGGCGGTGTCGGGTGGTGGCTCGTGAGGAGTTGGTCAGGCCGGGGTGGGGGGCGGGAGGGAGCGGCGGATGAAGTCGAGTTCTATGCGGAGGAGCTTCTCGGCCAGGCCGCCCGCGGCCATGTGGGTGGCGCCGGTCAGCGGGATCATCGAGTGGGGGCGGCCCGTGGCCAGGAGGGCGGCGGAGAGGCGCAGCGTGTGCGCGGCTACCACATTGTCGTCGACCAGGCCGTGGACCAGGAGCATGGGGCGGGCGTCTTCGGGGCGGACCGGGGGCTCGGAGGCCAGTTCGATCAGGGAGTTGTGGGCGTACACGTCGGGGGCGTCGGCGGGGAGGCCCAGGTAGCGCTCGGTGTACGCCGTGTCGTAGAGGGACCAGTCGGTGACCGGGGCGCCGACGACCGCGCAGTGGTAGACGTCGGGGCGGCGCAGTACGCCCAGGCCGGACAGCCAGCCGCCGAACGACCAGCCGCGGATCGCGACCCGGCCCAGGTCCAGGTCGGGGTGCTTGCCGGCGAGGGCCTCGAGCGCGTCCACCTGGTCGGCCAGGATCACGTCGGAGAACCGGCGGTGGATGGCCTTGTCGTAGCTCGGCGCCACCCCGGGCGTGCCGCGGTTGTCGATCGAGACGACGGCGAAGCCCTGGTCGGCCCACCACTGCTTCTCCAGCCAGCGGGCCCGCGCGGCGATGACCTCCTGGTGGCCCGGGCCGCCGTAGATCGCCACCAGCACCGGGAGCCGGCGGCCGGCCACATGGCTGCGCGGATACACCACCCCGGCCGGGATGCGCCGGTCCGTGACCCGCTCGAGCGCCGGACGCGGGGCGAAGGGCGGCTGCGCGGCGTTCGAGGAGATCGAGCCTATCGACTCATCGTTATGGATGATGTTGTACTCCACCCCGCCCCGCTCCAGCGACTGTGACCCGATGACGATGGTCCGGCCGGCGGCCTGGGCGGTGTGCCAGCCGGGCTCGGTCGTCAGGCGGTTCGCGCGTGGACTGGACTGGGTGACCGGGATGTGGAAGATGTGCTGCTCGCTCGGCTCGCCGTCGCTCGCCTCCACGATCAGGTCGCCGTCCAGGCGGCCGGTGACTCTGCGGACGTACAGATGCGGCGGGGTGATGAGGCTGCCGTCGGCGAAGAGGCAGCGCGCGTCGTAGCCGTCGTGGGCGAGTTCGCCGCCGACGAGCACCCGGCCGTCGGCGAGGTGGGCGGGCGTGCCCGCGACGGGCTCGACCCAGCGGGGATCGGCCAGCTCGGCGTGGACCTGGGTCTCTCCGGTGCGCGGGTCGACGGCGATCACGAGGCCGTGCTGCTGGAGCCGGCGCAGGACGGCCAGGAGCGGCCCGCCCTGCTCCGACCAGCCCGCCGCGACCAGGTACGGGTACGTCTCCCGGTCCCAGTGCACGTCCACCCAGCCCCCGTCCAGGTCCAGGACGTGCAGGGTGACCTTGGCGTTGGTGGCGCCGGCGTGCGGGTAGGCGATCGTGGTCGGCGGCTGCTCCGGCTGCGAGGGGTCGTGCAGGTGCCACGCGGGGACCCGCGACTCGTCCACGCGCGCGGTGAGGATGCTGTGGCCGTCGGGCGACCACCAGTACCCCCGGAAGCGCCCGAACTCCTCGGCGCCGATGAACTCGGCCAGGCCCCAGGTCACGCCCTCCTCGCCGGCCAGGACGGCGTCGGTCCCGTCGGCGTCGATCACCCGCAGGGCGCCGCCGGTGACGTAGGCGATCCGGCGCCCGGTCGGGTCGAGGCGGGGGTCGACGACCGGTCCGACGGTGTCGATCTCGGTGACGTCACCGGTGAGCAGGTCGGCGCGGAACAGCCGGCCGCCGAGCGGGAACACGGCCAGGATGCCGGCCCCGTCGAGCGCGAACGAGCCGATCCCGCCCGCGGAGAGCCGCAGCCGCTCGCGCAGCGCCCGCTCGGCCGGTGGCAGGTCGGGCTGGTCGCGCAGCAACTGCGCCGGGTTGGCCACGCAGCGCTCGGCGCGGGTGGCGACGTCGAAGACCCACAGCGCGTCGGTGGGGTCCTCGGGCCCCGCGGAGCGCAGGAAGATCACGCGGGCCCCGTCCGGGCTCACCGTGACAGCGCGGGGTGCGCCGTAGGAGAAACGTCGGGTTCGTGCGGCCAACTCCGGATAGTCCACCCCGGAATGTTGACTCCTGCCCGCCGGATTGTCATGTGATTGGGCCGGAACCGGGCGCGACCGTCACTCTGAGTACGTTACCGCTCACGCGCCCGGCGGCGGTTGGGGAAAGTGTCGGACCCAGGCCGTAGAGTTGCGTCCGTGAGTGCTCGGAGCATCCTGTTCGTCCATGCACACCCAGACGACGAGTCCATGGGGACCGGCGCGACGATGGCCCGCTACGCGGCCGACGGCGCCCACGTCACCCTGATCACCTGCACCCTCGGTGAGGAAGGCGAGATCCACGTGCCCGCGCTGGCCGGGATCGCCGCCGCCGAGGGCGACCAGCTCGGCGGTTACCGCATCGCCGAGCTCGATGCCGCCTGTCGCCACCTGGGCGTGACCGACCACCGCTTCCTCGGCGGCGCCGGGCGCTACCGCGACTCCGGCATGATGGACACCCCGGCCAACGAGCACCCGCGCGCCTTCTGGGGTGCCGACCTCGACGCCGCCGCGGCCCAGCTGCTCGACGTGATCCGCGAGACCCGCCCGCAGGTCGCCGTCACCTATGACCCCAACGGCTTCTACGGCCACCCCGACCACATTCAGGCGCACCGCGTGCTGACCCGGGCCGTGGAGCTGGCCGATGCCGAGGGGATAGGCCCGCAGAAGGTGTACTGGACCGCTGTGCCCCGTTCCGTGCTGGAGGCCGGCATGGAGCAGTTCCGCGGCTCGTCCGACAACCCGTTCGCCGAGGTCGAGCAGGCCGAGGACCTCCCCTTCGGCACCGCCGACGCCGACATCGCGGCCCGCATCGACGCCCACGAGTGGGCCGAGGAGAAGACGGCCGCCCTCAAGGCCCACGCCACCCAGATCCCTCCGACGTCCTGGCTGTTCTCGATCGCCGGCAACTTCGGCGCCGAGTTCATGGGCGTCGAGTACTACGTGCTGGCCCGCGGCACCAAGGGCCCCGGCGTCGGGCCGTACGGCTGGGAGGAGGACCTCTTCGCCGGCCTCGATGTCGAAGCGCCGCGGCCGCGGGAGCGCCGCAAGGTCCTGGAGGCGACGCCGTGATGGCGCCGCCGCCTCGGCCGGCGCTGTCGACGCCGGAGCCGTCACCGACCGGGGCTGTGTTGTCCGGATGGCCGGGACGCAGCCCTGCGGCCGCCCGGGTCGCCGGACGGGCGTTCAGCGGCCGGTCGGATGTGGGCGCGTCGCACGAGGCGCTGGAGGCGACGCCGTGATGGCCAAGCGCATGAAGTCGCCCGCCTCACCCGCGTCGGTCTCACCCTCGACCGCACCAACCTCGACCACACCGGCCTCGGCCTCGACCAAGCCGGCCTCGACCACGCCGGCCTCGATCGGACCGGTTGACGGTGCTGCGGCCGAGTCCTCGGCGGCCGAGGCGGCGCCTGTGGTGTTGTGGCCGGAGGCGGCCGAGCGGGCACCGCGGTCGCGGTTCGCGCTGTCGCCGCGGACGGAGTCGGTGCTCGACGTGGTCATCACGGTGACCGGGCTGATCGTGGCCACACTGCTCGGGGCGGCGCTGGCGGTGGTCGAGGCGGTGTGGGCGCCGCTGCGGATCGGCGGCTTCCGCGTGCCGGCCTCGCTCGTCGTGGCCCTGGTGACCAACCCGATGCTCGGCTGGTTCGCCTACACGGTGACGAAACGCCGCCTGGCCACCCTGCTCCCGGCCGCCGCCTGGTGCGTCGTCTGGATCATGGCCGCCGGTCGCACCACCGAGGGCGACATGATCATCACCGAGGACAACTGGGTCGGCCTGCTGACGCTGTTCGCGGGCCCGCTCGCCTTCGCCGTCGGCATCTACATCTCCAACATGCGCCAACACGTCGCCCCGACCCGCGCCACCACCACCAAGCCGTCCCCCGAACCGCCTCCAGCCGGCTCCTAGTCACCGGTTCCCAGCCACCGACCCAGCCACCAGTTCCCAGCCACCGGTTCCTGGTTACCACTCGTCGTTACCGGTTCGTCGTTCCTGGTCACTGGTCTCCGGGTTTTCGCCGGCCGGTTCGCGTTGTTCGCTCGCCGTGGCTGTTTGTCGCGTTCGGCGGGGGCTCGGTTTCGTCCGGGTCAGCATTGCGACCGTCAGGGTTATCGGTGCGCTGAAATGGCGATATCCCCGCGGCGGGATTGGGGTTCAGGGAACTCCTAGGCGGTGGGGCTTGCGCGCGCACAGTGTAGGCGGGTAAACACGTTTCCGCGCCGGGCTTGCGGAAGTTCGGCGAATCGGGGAACTAGCGTGTTCGGAGGCTGGCTATGAAGGAGCGGTGGCTGCCCGTCGGGCTTGTCGCGGCGGGCCTCTTTGTGGTCAATATCGTTGCTCGGCTCGTCGTACGGTTCGCGGCCGGCAGTGATGATGACCGGCAGATCACGATCGGGCTCTGGGCGCTGTTCGCGGTCGGGGCGGTGCTGATTCCCATCGCGTTCTGGTACGGCCGGCGCGTACCCATGATTCGCGTCATCGGCGAGCTCGGGCTGGCCGTTGTGGTCGCCTGCCTGCTGTCGGTGCTCGTCGGGCCGTTCGTGTCCGGGGTCGGGCCGTTCAGCAACGGGATCGGGCTCGTGTTCCAGCAGTTCTTCTACTTCGTGGGCGTGTCCGCGATCGGCGCCGTCATCGGCCTGCTGATCCTCATGACCACCGGCCTGGACTACAAGTCGCAGTCGTGGAAGCGGTACATCGAGCGGACCAGCACCAAGCCTCGCAAGGTCGTCCGCCGCTGAGGCTGGGCCTCGAAGACTCCCGGCATAAGCGTCCAGCTCGGGTAAATACCCCGTCGGGCGAAAAATCCGATATGTCGGTCGCGCCAGCGCCTGACATATCGCGGTCGGCCCTGACATGTCGCGTTCGGCCCGGCCGTACTGGAGTCGTGGGCGGCGGGCCGGTGGTCAGTCGGTGAGGAGGCGGCGGGACGAGTAGGCGTGGTGGACGGTGAAGCCCAGCCGCTCGTACAGCGCCACGGCCCCCGCATTGCGCTGCTCCACCTGCAGGTACACGTCCTGGGCGCCCAGATCGGCGGCCCACCGGGCCAGCGCGGCGATCAGGCGCTGGGCCAGGCCGCGGCGGCGCAGGTGTTCGTCGACGCCGATCAGGGACAGGCCGAGCCAGCGGGAGTCGGGGTCGGCCACGCAGCCGCGGGCGGTCGCCAGGAGGGTGCCGGTCCGGTCGTACCACCCGGCGAATCGCACGTTCGTCACCCCGGTCAACACGTGCCGGGCCGATTCCGGCAGCGGACCCTTCCGCCCCGCGACCGCCGTCAGCCACTCCTCGGACGGCTCGGTGGCCAACTCGACCCGGCCGGACTCGATGTCCGGCGAGACCCCGCCGGAGCCGACGAGCGGCGAGACCTGGCCGGAATCCGAGGCA
The DNA here is from genome assembly GCF_019904175.1 of Dactylosporangium vinaceum. Taxonomy (GTDB): domain Bacteria; phylum Actinomycetota; class Actinomycetes; order Mycobacteriales; family Micromonosporaceae; genus Dactylosporangium; species Dactylosporangium vinaceum. The sequence continues at coordinate 1,128,103 of NZ_CP061913.1, forward strand.
GCCGGCGAAACCTGACCGGAGCCGGAGGTGGCCGGGGCCAGCGCGGTCAGCAGTGACGGCAGCGCGATCGTCATGACCTGCGACACGGGGTTCGCCGTCCAGCCTCGCCGCTCCAGCTCGTCGTCGAGTCGCTTGAACAGCGGTACCGGGACGGAGAAGGCGGGCACGAGGGAGCGGGTCGAGTACCACCGCTGCACGAAATCGATCGCGTCGGACAGCGGGATGTCGGGGGAGCCGATGGCGAGCGTGGAATTTGCACGCTGGGTCCAGCCGTCGGTCGCGCGCAGGACCCAGTCGCCGAGCTGCTCCTGCTCGCGGGCCGGCCAGCCCATGGCGGCGGCCGACTCCAGGGACTCGGTGGGGGTGAAACGGCGGCGCGGTGGCACCGGCTTCGCCCGCGCGATCTCAGCGATTGGAACGCGGATCGCGCCGGTGCGAGCACGCACTGTGATATGCGTCTCGGTCGCTTCCAGCAGGTGGCCCAGAATGTCCGAAAACACGGGCCGTGCGTCACGCATCCCCACGATTCGGCGCACCACAACGCGTTGTCCGACATGTTGTGGCCCGAGCACGATCGACCTCCCGCGAACCTGGATACTAGGCTCGTACCGCCGCGGTAGGGATGCGGCGGGGCTTGCCATCCCCAGGCTGGCAGCCTCAGGCGCGAAAGAGGGCGACCCGTGACATACATCATCGCCGAACCTTGCGTGGATCTGCTCGACAAGGCCTGCATCGAGGAATGCCCTGTCGACTGCATCTACGAGGGCAACCGCATGCTCTACATCCACCCGGATGAGTGCGTGGACTGCGGCGCCTGCGAGCCGGTGTGCCCGGTCGAGGCGATCTTCTACGAGGACGACGTCCCCGAGAAGTGGAAGGACTTCACCGCCGCCAACTACGCGTTCTTCGATGAGCTGGGCTCGCCCGGCGGTGCGTCGAAGGTTGGCAAGATCGAGAAGGACGCACCGTTCGTCGCGTCCCTCCCGCCGCAGGAGCGCGAACACTGACCGGATCAGCCTTCGGGGCCCGGCGCGCACTCGCGGCCGGGCTGCCCGACTTTCCCTGGGATCGGCTGGAGCCCGCGAAGGCCACTGCGGCCCGCCACCCCGACGGCCTGGTCGACGTGTCGATCGGCACGCCGGTGGACCCGGTGCCCGCACTCGTCCGCGCGGCGCTGGCCGACGCGTCCGACGCGCCCGGATACCCGCTGACCGCCGGTACCCCGCAGCTGCGCACGGCGATCCGCGAGTGGGTGGCGCGCTGGTGCGCCCCCGGCTCCGACGCGTTCGGCGTGCTGCCCACGATCGGCTCCAAGGAGCTCGTCGCCTGGCTGCCGACACTGCTCGGGCTCGGGGCCGGCGACACGGTCGTGATTCCGCAGGTGTGCTACCCGACGTACGAGGTGGGCGTGCTGCTCGCCGGGGCCCGGGTGCGCCGCGCCGACTCGCTCACCGCCATCGGGCCGGAGCGGGTCGGCATGGTGTGGGTCAACTCGCCGTCCAACCCGACGGGCAAGGTCCTGCCCGAGGCGCACCTGCGCAAGGTGGTGGCCTGGGCCCGCGAGCGCGGCGCCATCGTGGTGAGCGACGAGTGCTACCTGCCGCTGCCGTGGGACGCGCAGCCGGTGTCGATCCTGTCCGTGTGCGACGGGGTGTTCGACAACGTGCTGGCAGTACATTCGCTGTCCAAACGCTCCAACCTGGCGGGCTACCGGGCCGGGTTCGTGGCGGGTGACCCCGCGCTGATCGACGAGGTGCTGGCGGCCCGCAAGCACGCCGGCATGATCGTCCCCGCCCCCGTGCAGGCGGCCATGGTCGCCGCTCTCGGGGACGAGGCGCACGTCGACGAGCAGCGCGAGCGGTACGCCCGCCGCCGCACGGTCCTGCGCGCCGCCCTCGAACGCGCCGGCTTCACGATCGAGCACTCCGAGGCCGGCCTGTACCTGTGGGCCACCCGCGGCGAGGACTCCTGGAAAACCGTCGACTGGCTCGCCGAGCGCGGCATCCTGGCCGCCCCGGGCGCCTTCTACGGCCCGGAGGGCGCGCACCACGTCCGCGTCGCCCTCACCGCCACGGACGAGCGCATCGCCTCAGCCGCCACCCGCCTCTGAGGAAAGTCCACCGGCGAGGACCGCCCGCGCGACCGTCCGGACGGTCGCGCGGGCGCAAGCCGGGACGCCTCAGTTGGCGTGCAGCGCGGCGTTGAGCTCGATGCCGCGGCCCTGGCGCTCGCGGACCTCCAGGCGGCCGTTCACCGAGTTGCGGATGAAGAGCAGGTTGCTCAGCCCGGACAGCTCGCGGGCCTTCACCACGCGCCCGTCGGGCAGGGTCAGCTTCGAGCCGGCGGTCACGTAGCAGCCGGCCTCGACCACGCAGTCGTCGCCCAGGGAGATGCCGATGCCCGCGTTCGCGCCGAGCAGGCAGCGCTCGCCCAGGCTGATGGTCTCCTTGCCGCCACCGGACAGGGTGCCCATGATCGACGAGCCACCGCCGACATCGGTGCCGTCGCCGACCACGACCCCGGCCGAGATGCGGCCCTCGACCATGGAGGTGCCGAGGGTTCCGGCGTTGAAGTTGACGAAACCCTCGTGCATCACGGTGGTACCGGGAGCAAGGTGCGCCCCCAGCCGGACCCGATCGGCGTCGGCGATGCGCACGCCCGGCGGCGTCACGTAGTCGACCATGCGCGGGAACTTGTCGACCCCGAACACGTTGAGCCGCCGCCCCGCCCGCCGCTCGAGCGTGCGCAGCTCGTCGACCTGCTCCGGCAGACAGGGCCCGGCCGAGGTCCAGGCGACGTTCGCGAGCAGCCCGAACTGCCCGTCCAGGTTCGCCTGGTGCGGCCGGACGATGCGGTGGGAGAGCAGGTGCAGCCGCAGGTACACGTCGGCCGTGCTCGTCGGCGCGGCCCCGAGCGACTGGATCTCGACCCGCATCACCCGGCCGCTCAGCCCGAGCCGGCTCCCCGGCGAGTCCGGCGAGTCGGCGATGTCGGAGAAGTCGACAAGCGCGCCGGTGTCCGCGCCCGCTCCGGCCCCGTGGGCGGCAACGGCGGCGGCCACCGCGGCGGCCGTGGCACCCGGGTCGAGCGTCGCGGCGGCGGCCGCAGCGGCCGCGGCGGTGGCCGGATCGAGGCCGGGGCCCGCATTGGCCGCGTCAACGGCCGGATCAGCAGCAGCGCCGGCCGAGGCGAACGGGGCGGCACCGAGACCCAGGTTGCCGGCCGGGAACCAGACGTCGAGGACCTGCCCCGAAGCGGTCACGGTAGCCAGTCCCAGCCCCCAGGCCGGAGAGTCGATGTAGGCGGTCGTCACGCAACCGAACGCTACCGCACGCCCCGCAACGGTCGTCCGACTAATGTCGACTCATGTTCACGCGTGATGTGCTCGCCGACCCGATCGCTCTGACCAGGGCACTCGTCGACATCGAGTCGGTGTCCGGCAACGAGGCGGAGATCGCCGACCGGGTCGAGGAGGCGCTGGCCGGGACGGCGCTCAAGGTGCAGCGGTTCGGGCACACCATCGTGGCGCGGACCGAGCTGCGGCGGGAGCAGCGGGTCGTGCTGGCCGGGCACCTGGACACGGTGCCGCTGCACGACAACTTTCCGTCGCGGACCGAGGGCGACATCATGTGGGGCTGCGGCACCTCGGACATGAAGTCGGGCACGGCGATCGCCCTGCACCTTGCGGCGACGCTGGCCGAGCCGCGGCACGACGTGACATACGTCTTCTACGAGGCCGAGGAGGTCGACTCGGAGCGCAACGGGCTGAAGATCCTGGCCGATCGGCGGCCCGAGCTGCTCACCGATGCGTCCTTTGCGGTGCTGCTCGAGCCCACGCACGGGCTCATCGAAGGCGGCTGCCAGGGGACGCAGCGGGTGCTGGTGCGCACCCGCGGCAAGCGCGCGCACTCGGCGCGGTCGTGGCTGGGGGAGAACGCCATTCACCAGGCGGCACCGGTTCTGCAGAGGCTGCGGGAGTACCGCGACCGCACTGTCGAGATCGACGGGTGCGAGTTTCACGAGGGGCTGAACGCGGTCCGGATCTCCGGGGGCGTCGCCGGCAACGTGATTCCGGACGAGTGCGTGGTCGAGGTCAACTTCCGCTTCGCGCCCGACCGGGACGAGGCCGCGGCCGCGGCGCACGTGCGCGAGGTGTTCGACGGGTTCGAGATCGAGTTCGTCGACTCGGCGCCGGGAGCGCTGCCCGGGCTTGACGCGCCCGCGGCGCAGGAGCTGCTCGGCGCGATCGGCAAGCCGGCCCGGGCCAAGCTGGGCTGGACCGACGTGGCCCGGTTCGCCGTGCTCGGCATCCCGGGGCTGAACTACGGCCCCGGCGACCCCAACCTCGCCCACAAGCAGGACGAGCACGTCGAGCTCGACAAGATCACCGAGGGCGCCGAGGTGATGCGCCGCTGGCTGAGCGGGCCGCGCTAGGCGCCCGCGCCCGCGCCGGCCGTGGTCGAGGTCAGGACTCCGCGGCCGGCTCCTCGGTGGCCGGGTCGAGCGTCCGCTCCAGGCGGCGGACCGTGAGCGCCTCGCGGATTCGCCGGTTCATCTGCCGTCGTTCTCGTTCGCTGCGTGTCATGCCGGTTGCACCCCCCACACCCGTGACCACCGGTATATCGAGTAGGACGCGACCGTAGGGCGGAACGTTGTCCTCTGCACCCGATTTCCTACCGGAAATGGCCGATCATCGCGGCGCGGGTGGACCTGTGACGAGATTCTTACCGTCCGGATAGGGCCAGGCGTTGGCGACGCAGCCCTCCAGGCCGAACGACTGGCGGGCCATGACCGGGGCCGGGGCGCCCTTGCGGGGGCAGACCGCGTGGCCGTTGCCCAGGAAGTGGCCGACCTCGTGGTTGACGACCATGTCGCGGTAGTCGGTGACCGTCGGGTACCAGGCGACGGCCAGCAGCCAGCGCTTCAGGTTGATGATCACGTCGCGGCCGCCGCGGCAGGAGACCTCGCCCTTCGTGCGCACGCCGCGCCGGGCGCACATCGTGTCGGTCGTGGCCGGGGTGGCCAGGTGGACGGTGAGCTCGGATGCGCTGCCGGCGGGGACGCGCTGGAAGGAGAAGTTCCCGCCGGCGATCCAGCTGCGGGAGTCGCCAAGGGTGCGCTGCACCGCCGCCGCGAATGTCTCCGGGTCGACGCCCGAACCCTGCTCGGTCGCGACCACGTAGTGCACGAGGTGCCCGGCGCCGCCGACCCGCTCGCCCCCGCTCCCGGCGAAGTCGAACCGGCCGTTGCCGCTGCCCGGCACCACCACCGGCGTCGGGGAGGCCGGGGACGGCGAAGCCGGCGACGGAGAAGCCCCGGACGGGAGCGCGGCGGACGGGGCGGGGGCCGACGGCGACTCGAGGCCGGTCGGGGACGCCGACGCCGAGGCGGCCACGAACGCGCCAGTGAGGGAGGAGGCGCTCAGGAGGTACCACACCAGGGAAGAGCCCGCGAGGAGCGCGGACGCCACCAGGAGCACCAGCCACAGCCGTCTCCCCATGGCATGTATTGGACCATGGTTGGGGAGGGCTGGTGGGCCCCGAATTCGGTGATCGACGTACGGTGACAACCATGAGCGAGCCCAAACGCAGCCGTCCGCGAGAGCGGCATCGTGGGATGGTGACGTTGCGCCGCGACGCGATCCCGCCCAGCACGGCCGACCAGCGACTGCTGGACTCTCACCTGCGCCACGAGTGGAAGACCAAGGACGCCTGGCGGGCCCTGCGCATCCTCAGCGAGTTCGTCGAGGGCTTCGACACCCTGGCCGACCTGCCGCCCGCGGTGAGCGTCTTCGGTTCGGCCCGCAGCAAGCCCGACAGCGCGGAGTACCGCCTCGGCGAGGAGCTCGGCGGCGCGCTGGCCCGGGCCGGTTACGCCGTGATCACCGGCGGCGGGCCGGGCGTCATGGAGGCCGCGAACAAGGGCGTGGCCGACGCCGGTGGGCTGTCCATCGGGCTCGGCATCGAGCTGCCGTTCGAGCAGGGCCTCAACGACTGGGTCGACATCGGGATCGACTTCCGGTACTTCTTCGCCCGCAAGACCATGTTCGTGAAGTACGCCCAGGCGTTCGTCGTGCTCCCGGGCGGGTTCGGCACGATGGACGAGCTGTTCGAGGCGGTCACGCTCGTCCAGACCCGCAAGGTCACGCGCTTCCCGGTGGTGCTGATGGGCACCGCCTACTGGCAGGGCCTGCTCGACTGGATGACCAACACGATGCTGCCGGACGGCAAGATCGGGCCGGAGGACCTCCAGCTGCTGTACCTCACCGACGACGTCGAAGCCGCGGTCCAGCACATCCGCGATGCGGCCGAGCACCTCGACGAGGACAAGCTGGGCGGCGGCAGCTGATGGCGCGGATCTGCGTGTTCTGCGCCTCCTCGCAGCGGCTCGAGTCGCGCTGGCTGGACCTCGCCCACGACCTCGGCGTCGAGATCGGCCGCCGCGGCCACGAGCTGGTCTCCGGCGGCGGCTGCGTCGGCATGATGGGCGCGGTGGCGGACGGGGCCCGGGCGGGCGGGGGGCGGACCTACGGCGTGATCCCCCAGACGCTCGTGGACCTCGAGGTGGCCGACACCAAGTCGGACGAGCTGGTGGTGACCGACGGCATGGCCTCGCGCAAGACGCTGCTCATCGAGCGCGCGGACGCCTTCATCACGCTCCCGGGTGGCCTCGGTACCCTCGACGAGCTCTTCGAGGTCTGGACGACCGCCACCCTGGACCTGCATCGCAAGCCGATCCTGCTGCTGGACGCGGACGGCTTCTACGGCGGGCTCATGGAGTGGCTGCGCGGCCTGGCCCGGCAGGAGTTCGTCCGGACCACAGCCCTGTCGATGCTGCTGACCTCGCGCGACGTCGGCGAGTCCCTGGACCTCATCGAGGCCTCGCTCTTGGCCGCGTGATTCTATTGGTCGCGTGACCGCGACCGCCTCCCCCCGTCGGGCCTACCGGCTCGTGCGGCGCGGTCCCGTCCCGGCCGCCCCGGTCTTCGCGGACCCCTGGCAGCGGCTCGTCGTGGAGCACACCCGCGGGCCGCTGCTCGTCGTCGGCGGGCCCGGCACCGGCAAGACGAGCACGCTCGTCGAGGCGGTCGCGCAGCGGGTGGCCGAGGGCGCCGACCCGGAGAAGATCCTCGTGCTCACGTTCGGCCGGCGCGGCGCGGTGCGGCTGCGCGACCGGATCGAGGGGCGGCTGGGCCGGTCGAGCGGGCTGCGCACGACGGCCGAGCCGATGGTCCGGACCTTTCACGGGTACTCCTTCGGCCTGCTCCGGCGAGCCGCTGTCGAACGGGGGGAGAGCTCCCCGCGCCTGCTGACCGGCCCCGAGCAGGACCTGGTGATCCGGGAGCTGCTGGCCGAGTCGGCCATCGCCTGGCCGGAGACCCTGCGCAGCGCCCTGACCACCCGGGCGTTCGCGACCGAACTGCGCGACCTGCTGCTGCGCGCCGTCGAGCGGGGCGTCCCGCCGGAGGGGCTGGCGCAGCTGGCGAAGGTCCACAACCGGCCGGACTGGACGGCGGCGGCCGCGTTCTTCCGCGAGTACCTCCAGGTGCTCGCCCTGCGCGACGCCACCGGCCGGGGCTCCGTCGCCTACGACTACGCGGAGCTGGTCCGGGTCGCGGCCGGGATGCTCGCGGACGATCAGGTGCTGCTCGAACGGGAGCGGCAGCGGCTGGAGTACGTCTACGTCGACGAGCTCCCCGACACCGACCCGGCCCAGGTCGAGCTGCTGGAGCTGGTCGCGGGCAACGGCAAGCACCTCGTCGCGTTCGCCGACCCCGACTCCTCGACGTTCGCCTTCCGCGGGGCCGACCCGGCCGTCGTCCAGGACTTCGAGCTGCACTTCCCCCACGCCGTCCAGGTGACGCTGCCCGTGTCGAGGCGGCTCGGCGCGGGGCTGCTGGCGCCGATCGGGCGGGTCGCGGCCCGGCTGCGGGGACCGTCCCGGCACCGTCAGCTCCAGGCCCAGCGGCCCGGCGGCAACGTGGAGACGCGCACGTTCGCGTCCGAGACCTCCGAGGCGGCGTTCATCGCCCACCGGCTGCGCGAGGCCCACCTGCTGCGCGGCGTCCCGTGGGCCAGGATGGCGGTCGTCGTGCGCTCGACCGCCCGGCAGCTCGCGCCGCTGCAGCGGGCCCTGCACACCGCCGGCGTGCCGACCGTCACCGAGGCCGAGGACCTGCCGCTGCACCTGCAGCCGGCCGTCGCGCCGCTGCTGCTGCTCCTGCGGTGCGCGCTCGACCCGGCCCGGCTCGACGAGGACGCGGCGGTCGCGCTGCTGCACTCGCCGCTGGGCGGGGCCGACCCCCTCGCGGAGCGGCGGCTGCGGCAGGGGCTGCGGGCACTCGCGCTGGCCGCGGGGGACCGGCGGCCGTCCGGCGTGCTGCTGCTCGCCGCGCTGCGCGACCCGGCCGAGCTGGCGATGGTCGAGCGGCGCTGGGCCGCCCCGGCCCGCACCGTGGCCGGGCTGCTCCAGGTGGCCCGGGACGCCGCGGCCCGGCCCGGCGCCACCGCGGAGGAGGTGCTCTGGGCCGTCTGGCAGGGCAGCGGGCTGGCCGATCGCTGGTCGGCGCTGAGCGCCCGGGGCGGGCACCGCGGCGCCGCGGCCGACCGGGACCTCGACGCGGTCGTGACGCTCTTCGACGCGGCCGCGCGCTTCACCGACCGGCTGCCGGGTGCGGGCACCGACGTCTTCCTCGACCACGTCGAGGGCCAGGACCTGCCGGCCGACAACCTCGCGCCGATGGCCGACCGCGGCGACGCGGTGCGCATCCTCACCGCGCACGCGGCCAAGGGCCTGGAGTGGGACGTCGTGGCGGTCGCCGGGGTCCAGGAGGGCGTCTGGCCCGACCTGCGCCTGCGCGGCAGCGTGCTCGGCTCGGAGCTGCTGGTCGAGGTGCTCTCCGGGCGGACCATGGAGACGATCGGCCGGCTCTCGGCGCTGCTGGACGAGGAGCGGCGGCTGTTCTACGTGGCCGTGTCCCGGGCCCGGGAGCAGGTGCTCGTCACGGCCGTCGCGTCGGGTGACGGTGAGGAGCAGCCCAGCCGGTTCCTGACCGAGCTGTCAATCGACGACGAGCAGCCCGCGTTCGAGGCGCCGCGCCCGCTGACGCTGCCGACGCTCGTGGCCGAGCTGCGGGTGGCGCTCGTCGACCCCGACGTGCCCGAGGCCCGCCGGACCGCGGCCGCCGCGCTGCTGGCCCGGCTGGCCCGGGACGGGGTGCCCGGGGCCGACCCCGAGAGCTGGTGGGGGCTGCCGGCGCTGTCCGACGAGCGGCCACTCGTCGACCCGGGCGAGCCGGTGCAGGTGACGCCGTCGACGGTGGAGAGCGTCGAGCGGTGCAGCCTGCGCTGGCTGCTCGAGCGGCACGGCGGGGCGCTTACCCCGTCGCCGGAGCAGTCCATCGGCAACCTCGTGCACGCCGCGGCGATGCTGGCCGCCGACGCCTCCGCGGACCGGGCGCAGCTGGTGGCCTACGTCGCCGACCGCTTCGACGCGATCGAGCTCTCGGCCCGCTGGCTGGCCGGGCGGGAGCGGGAGCGGGCCGAGACCATGCTCGACAAGCTCATCGGCTGGCTGGCCGGCAACCCGCGCCGGCTCGTCGCGATCGAGCAGGACTTCCTGGTCGAGCTGGCCGACCCCGAGGCGCCCGTGGAGATCAAGGGGCGGGTCGACCGGCTGGAGCTCGACGAGCACGGGCGGCTCGTCGTCATCGACCTCAAGACCGGCAAGTCGATCCCGGCCAACGCCAACCTGGCCGAGCACCCGCAGCTGGCCGCGTATCAGGCGGCGATCGAGCTCGGCGCGTTCGACGAGTCCTCGGTGGCCGGCGGGGCGGCGCTGGTCCAGCTCGGCGGCGAGACCAACTCGGCCCGGGAGCAGGTGCAGCCGCCGCTGAGCGAGGCCGACGACCCGAACTGGGCCCAGGCCCTGGTCCGGCGCACGGCCCAGACGATGGCCGCGTCCACGTTCAGCGCGGTCGTGAACCAGAAGTGCCGGGTCTGCCCGGTGAAGACGTCGTGCCCCGTCTCGGGCAAGGGCCGCCAGGTCTCGTGACGACCTACGCGCCGATCGAGCTGGCGAAGCTGCTGCGGCTGCCGGCGCCGACCCAGCAGCAGGCCGACGTGATCGCCGCGCCGGTCGGGCCGCTGCTCGTGGTGGCCGGGGCGGGCTCGGGCAAGACCGAGACGATGGCCTCCCGGGTCGTCTGGCTCGTCGCGAACGGGCACGTGCGCCCGGAGCAGGTGCTCGGCCTGACCTTCACCCGCAAGGCCGCGGGGGAGCTGGCCCACCGCATCCGCCAGCGCCTCGGACAGCTGGCGCAGCGCCTTCCGAGGGAGCAGCGGACCGCGGCCGACCTCGGCGCCGGCGAGCCCACCGTCGCCACCTACCACTCCTACGCGGCCCGGGTGGTGCGCGAGCACGGCGTGCGGGCCGGGTTCGAGCCGTCGACCCGGCTGCTGACCGAGGCCGCCTGCTGGCAGCTCGCCGACGCCGTGGTCCGCGCCTACGACGGGGACATGACGGCCGTCTCGGCCGCGCCGTCGACAGTCGTCGACGCGGTCCTGCACCTGGCCGGCGACCTGGCCGAGCACCTGCGGGAGCCGGCGGACGTGGCCGCCTGGACCGGCCGGTTCTTCGCCGAGGTCGGCTCGAAGACCGGGAAGATGGCCAAGCCGGTGCGCGACGTGCTCTCCCGGCAGCAGGCGCGGCTGCAGCTGCTGCCCCTGATCCGGCAGTACTCCGAGAAGAAGGCGCTGCTGGAGGCGATGGACTTCGGCGACCAGCTGTCGCGCGCGGCCACCGTCGCGACCGCGCACCCGGAGGTCGGCCAGGTCGAGCGGGACCGGTTCCGCATCGTGCTGCTCGACGAATACCAGGACACCTCACACGCCCAGGTCGTGCTGCTGCGCGCGCTGTTCGGTGGCGGGCACCCGGTCACCGCCGTCGGCGACCCGTGTCAGTCGATCTACGGGTGGCGCGGGGCCTCGGCGGGTACCCTCGACCGCTTTCCCTCGGAGTTTGCGCAGCGCAGCGGCGAGCCGGCGGCGCTGCTGTCGCTGACCACCAGCTGGCGCAACCGGCCCGAGATCCTCGACGTCGCCAACACGCTGTCGGCGCCGCTGCGCTCGTACGGCGCGCGCGTGCAGGAGCTCGCCCCGGCCGACGTGCTCGCCGAGCCGGCCTCGACGGCGACCGTGCACTGCGCGCTGCTCGACACGTACACCGAGGAGGCGGCCTGGCTGGCCGACCGGGTGCTCGCCTCGTGGCGGCTCGCGGCGAAGGTCGAGCCGGACACGTTCCCGTACGACATCCCGGTCGAGGACCGGCCCTCGACGGCGGTCCTGGTCCGGACCCGGGCCCAGATCCCGGCGCTGGAGAACGCGCTGCGCTCCCGCGGCCTGCCGGTCGAGGTGGTCGGCCTGGGCGGCCTGCTGGACACGCCCGAGGTCCGCGACGTCGTGAGCACCATGCGGGTGCTGGCCGACCCGGCCGAGGGCGCGGCGCTCCTGCGCATCCTGACCGGCCCGCGCTGGCGGATCGGCCCCCGCGACCTGGTCGCCCTCTACCGGCGGGCCCGCAGCCTCGCCGCCGCCCGCCGCACCGGCGACAGCGCGGCCGAGCCGGAGCTCGCGGACCGGCTGGACGAGGCGGTCCTCGTCGAGGCGCTCGACGACCTCGGCGACCCCGAGCGGTACTCGCAGGAGGGCCACCGCCGGTTCGCCCGCCTCGGCGCCGAGCTGCGCGACCTGCGCCGGCGCCTCGACCAGCCGCTGCCCGACCTGATCGCCGACCTGGAGCGGGTCACCGGCCTGGACGTCGAGGTGGCGGCCCGGCCGGGCGACGCCGGCCTGGCCCGCGGCCACCTCGACGCGTTCAGCAACATCGCGGCCCGCTTCGCCGGCGAGTCGGAGGGGGCGACGCTCAGTGCGTTCCTGGCGTTCCTGGCCGCGGCCGAGAACGAGGAGCGCGGCCTGGCCCCGGGTGAGGTCGAGGTGGTCGGCGGGGCGGTGCAGATCCTCACCGCGCACGCGGCCAAGGGCCTGGAGTGGGACGTCGTCGCCGTCGCCGGCCTGTGCGCCGACGTGTTCCCCGGGCCGAGCAACGCCGGCGACCACTGGCTGCGCGGCCTGGGCGTGCTGCCGTTCCCGCTGCGCGGCGACCACGCCGGGCTGCCCGCGCTCGACCTCGACGCGGCGAGCGACGTCAAGGGCGTGGTCACGGCGCTGGAGGCGTTCACCCGGGACTGGCGCGACCACGACATCCGGGAGGAGCGGCGCCTGGCGTACGTCGCCGTGACCCGGCCCCGCCGGCTGCTGCTGGCCAGCGGGTACTGGTGGGGCGAGGGCGTCAAGCGGGCCCGTGGCCCCTCCGTGTTCCTGGACGAGATCCGCGAGCGCTGCCGGGCCGGGGCCGGGGTCGTCGACGTGTGGGCGGCGAAGCCGGAGGCCGACGCGCAGAACCCGACGGCCGCCGACGTGCCGAGCGCGAGCTGGCCGGCCGACCCGCTCGGGCACCGCCGCCCGCTGCTGGAGGCGGCGGCCGCGCTCGTCCGCTCGGCCCCTGCGGACGACCGGCCGGGGACGGGCGACCCCCTCGTCGCCCGGTGGGTCTCCGAGACCGAGCTGCTGCTGGCCGAGCGGGCCCGGCTGGTGCCCCGCTCGACGGTGGAGGTCACGCTGCCCGGGCACCTGTCGGTGTCGCAGCTGGTGTCGCTGCGCCGTGACCCGCAGCGGCTGGCCCGCTCCCTGCGCCGCCCGCTGCCGGCCCGGCCCGACCCGTACGCCCGCCGCGGCACCGCCTTCCACCACTGGCTGGAGCAGCGCTTCCGGGCCGAGCGGCTGATCGACCTGGACGAGCTGCCGGGCGCGGCCGACGAGGACGCCGCCCCCGACTCGGCCCTGGCCGACCTGCAGGCCCGGTTCCTGGCCAGCGAGTGGGCCGACATGGTGCCGCTCGACGTGGAGGTGCCGTTCGCCTCGGTGATCGCCGGGGTGGTGGTCCGCGGCCGCATGGACGCCGTGTACCGCTACCCCGACGGGCGCTACGACGTCGTTGACTGGAAGACCGGCGGGCGCCCGGGCGGGGCCGACGCGACGGCCGCCGCGGTCCAGCTGGCCGCCTACCGGCTGGCCTGGGCCGAGCTGCGCGGGGTGCCGCTGGACCGGGTCGGCGCCGCCTTCTTCTACGTGCGCAGCGGCGAGACGGTCCGCCCGGCCGACCTGCTCGACGAGGAGGGGCTGCTCGCCTTGATCACCGCGCTGCCCGCCACGGGTCAGGTCACAGCAGTGTCTCAATGATTTGGCAAGGTTCCGACACGCGGCTGTCGGCGGAACCGGCTCCTGCTCGAAGCTGTCTGAGAGGGCATGCGAGGGGGAGTGCTCAGAATGCAGGCACCACACGTACGCGAGGTCGCGCTTGTCGTCGGCGTGGCCACCGCTGGGGTCGTCACCGTCGCGCTGCTCGTCATCGGACCTGTCGCGTCCGCCGACACGCACCGGTATCCGCAGGTCACGCAGCTGCATCCACCGCCGCAGCCGCAACCGTAAGCAAGTTCCCAGGGGTGGCTGGTGGGCGTTCTCGCGTCCGGCTGAGACACTGGTCCTGACATGGCCGAGCAGTCCAACCCGTGGGCGACGCCCGACACACAGACCGTTATCGAGCCGGTTCTTGTGCCCGCGTCGCCATCAGCCGTATCCGCGTCCGCCGCGCCGGCGTCCCCGGTCAGGGTCGCGAAGGGCTACGCGTCCGGGCGCGTCGGGCGGTCGGGGACGCCTCCCGTGGTACCCCCGCCGGATCTTCCCGACTTCGACCGCGGCGACGACGACGATCCCGTCAAGCGCAACCAGCGGATCATGAAGTGGCTCGGCGGCGGCGCGATTCTGGTCGTGGCGATCGGGTTGATCGTGATCCTGGTCTCCGTCATCACGAACAACGCCACCACGCCCGGCGGCCTGTTCAACCGGCAGGCCGAGGCGCCCAGCGACACCCGCCCGGAGCTGGCCCGGCGCTGCCCGCCGCCGAGCATCCCGCCGGACAATCCCAACCCGGGCGGCGAAGAGGTGCCGCCGGGCCCGCGGACCACCGACAGCGAGTCCGGGATCAGCTACAAGCAGTACGGCGACCCGTGGCACTCGCTCACCTCACCCTGGCGTGACCAGGGTGAACTCAAGATCACGTACAACATCGGGCAGGACTTCATCACCGAGCCGGACTACGACGGCTCGGGCGCGGACTACCACGCGACGATCCTCTCCGGCCACGTGCCGGCCGCGGTGAACGACGGCATGGTGCTCGACCTGCACTGCGTCGGCGACCAGATCGCGGCGGACGTGCGGGTCAGCTTCTACCCCAAGGGCAACCAGCTCGAGCAGCTGGAGGCCAGGGACCTCACGCTCGGCGGGCGCCCGGCCCGGCTGCTCAAGTTCCGGCTGCACTTCAGCACGCCGGGGCTGCGGGCCAAGAGCGAGCTGGTCTCGATCGCCCTCGTCGACCTGGGCAAGCCCGAGGCGGCGATCCTGTACGTCTCCATCCCCGACACGCACAAGCAGTTCGACATCGTCGCCGACGAGGCGCCGGAGAGCATCCGCCCCGTCTGACCGGCCGGTTGGCGTCGCTTGCGTCGATCAGGCACGCTGTCGCGCATGAGGCAGCGGCTGGCGGCAGTGGCGCTCGGACTCGTGGCGGCCCTGGCGCCCGGCGGCGTCGCCCGGGCCGATGTCATTCGCGACAATGAGTGGCATTTGCGGTACCTCGGGGTGGCCGAGGCCAACCGGGAGACCCGCGGCGAGGGCGTGACGGTCGCGGTGATCGACCGCGGCGTCGACCGGACCCACGCCGACCTCACGGGCGCGTTGCTCGACCCCGTCGGTGTCGTCGACGAGGACGCGCCGGCCGACCCCGACGGGCACGGCACCGCCCTCGCGGGGCTCATCGCCGGCCAGGGCCACGGCCGCGACCGCGCCGACGGCGTGATCGGCATCGCGCCCGGCGCCAAGGTGCTCCCGGTGGTGATCGACGAGCCCACGCCTGACGCCATCGCGGCCGGGATCGAGACGGCGGTCGAGCACCGGGCGGCGGTGATCGTGGTCGGATACTCGGTGGCCGGCAGCGAGCGCCTGCTCAAGGCCGTGCGGGCGGCCGAGGAGGCGGACACGATGATCGTGGCGGCCGACGGCGACCAGCCGGGCCGCGCGTTCGAGCCCTACCCGGCCGGCTACGACGGCGTGCTCGCCGCGATCCCGCTCACCCGGGAGGGTGACGTGCGGGTGCCGTCCTCCAGCGGCCGGCGGCTCGGCCTCGGCGTGCCCGGGTTCCAGATCATGACCACGAACACCGGCAACGCCTACCGGATCGACGACGGCAGCGCCTCGCCGGGCATCCTGGGCGGGGCGGTGGCGTTGCTGCGGTCGCGGTACCCACAGGCCAAGGCCGCGGAGATTGTCCGCCGGCTCACGCTCACCGCTGTCGACACAGGCCCGGCCGGCGCCGACCCGGAGAACGGCCTGGGCCGCCTCGAGCTCGTCCAGGCGCTCACCCGCCGGCTGCCGGCCCCCTCGCCCTCACCCTCGGTGGGCGCGCCGTCTCCGGGCGTGTTGCCCTCCGCCACGCCGGTGGCCGCACCTGCGGTCCCGCGCTCCCGGGGGCCCTACGGCTGGCTGATGGCCCTGCCGCTGCTCGCCGTCCTCGCCGGATTGGGCGCCTACGCCGGGCTCGCGGAACGCCGAATCAGGAGAACGGCCCGGGACGAAGTAGATTCGGTGGGTGTCCAGTCGTAGTCCCGCCGTGCGGATCCCGGCTTCCAAGTACCCCGTCGAGCGCTTCACCCTGCCCAACGGCCTGCGGGTGGTGCTGACCCCAGACCGCGCGGCGCCGGTCGTCGGCGTTGCCGTGGTGTACGACGTCGGCATCAGATCCGAGCCGCAGGGCCGGACCGGCTTCGCCCACCTGTTCGAGCACCTGATGTTCCAGGGCTCGGAGAACCTCGAGAAGCTCGCCCACTTCCGCCACGTGCAGGGCTCCGGCGGAACTTTCAACGGCTCGACGCATTTCGACTACACCGACTACTTCGAGACGCTGCCCTCCAACGCACTGGAGCGGGCGCTGTTCCTCGAGGCGGACCGGATGCGCGCGCCCCGGCTCACCGAGGAGAACCTCCGCAACCAGATCGACGTGGTCAAGGAGGAGATTCGGGTCAACGTGCTCAACCGGCCCTACGGCGGCTTCCCCTGGCTGCGGCTGCCGCCGGTCATGTTCGACACGTTCGCCAACGCCCACGACGGCTACGGCTCGTTCGAGGATCTCGAGTCGGCGACCGTGGCCGACGCGGCCGACTTCTTCGACAGGTACTACGCCTGCGGTAACGCGGTCCTCGCGGTCTCCGGCGACTTCGACGTGGTCACCGCGACCGAGCTGGTCGAGCGGCACTTCGGCGACGTCCCGGCCCGGCCCGCGCCGGTGCGGCCGGACTTCACCGAGCCCGATCTGACGAGCGAGCGCCGCGCCTCCTACGAGGACCGGCTGGCCCCGCTGCCCGCCATCGCGGCGGCCTGGCGGGTGCCGGACCCGATAAGCGACCTGGAGGGCTACCTGCCCTACGTCGTGCTGGCCGAGGTGCTGACCGACGGCGACGCCTCCCGCCTGGTCGAGCGGCTCGTGCTGCGCGACCGGTCGGTGACGAGCGTCGGGGGGTACATCGGGTTCATGGGCGAGCCGTTCGCGGTCCGCGACCCCACCGCCCTGGTGCTCCAGGCCCACCTCCCTCCCGGCGGCGACGTGGACAAGGTCCTGCGCACCGTCGAGGAGGAGTGCGCCCGGATCGCCGCCGACGGGCTGGCCCCCGACGAGCTCAGCCGGACCCAGGCCCGCATGGCCACCCACCTGCTGCGCGACACCGACGCGGTGCTCGGCCGGGCCCTGCAGATGGCCGTGCTGGAGCAGCAGCGGGGCGAGCCGGAGCTGCTCAACTCGCTGCACACGCTGATCGGTGAGGTCACCGAGGAGCAGATCGTCGCGGCCGCGGGGCAGCTCGTGCCGTCCCGCCGGGCCGCGGTCGAGGTCATCGCCGGAGGAGCCAAGTGACTGTGACAACCCCCTCGACCGCGCTGCGCGCCCTGCCGGTGCTGGGGCCCAACCGGGCCCTGAAGGTGCCGTCGACCGTCGAGCACAAGCTGGACAACGGCCTGACCGTGATCGCGCTGCGCCGCTCGTCGGTGCCGCTCGTCGAGATCCGGCTGCGGGTGCCCTTCGCCCAGGCCGACCTGGCCCGGGCCGCCCTGCTCACCCAGACCGTGCTCTCCGGCACCTCGACGATGTCGACCGTCGACATCGCGGCCGAGCTGCAGAAGGTCGGCGGCGGCCTGTCCGCGGGCGCCGACCCCGACCGGCTGCTGATCTCCGGCAACGCCCTCGTCGACGGCCTCGACCGGCTGCTGGACATCCTGGCCGGCGTCCTGACCGCCGCGTCGTACCCGGGCGAGGAGGTCGACACCGAGCGCGCACGGCTCGTCGACCGCATCCGCGTCGCGCAGAGCCAGCCGAGCCACCTGGCCCGGGTCGCGCTGCTCAAGCGGATGTACGGCGCCCACCCCTACGCGATCCAGACCCCGGCCCCGGAGCAGGTCGCCGCGGTCGTCCCCGACGAGCTGCGGGCCCTGCACGGCGAGCGGCTGCACCCGGCCGGCGCCACGCTCGTGATCGTCGGCGATCTGGAGCCGGAGCAGGCCATCGCCTCCGCCGAGCGGATGCTGGCCAAGTGGAACGGCGGCGGGAGCCCCGCCGAGCTGCCCCCGGTCCCGGCGCTGGAGCCGGGCCCGCTGACGCTCGTCGACCGGCCCGACTCCGTGCAGTCGTCGCTGCGCCTGGCCCTGCCGGCGGTGTCGCGCAAGCACCCCGACCACGCGGCGCTGCAGCTGGCCAACCTGGTCTTCGGCGGCTACTTCTCGTCCCGGTGGGTCGAGAACATCCGCGAGGACAAGGGCTACACCTACGGCCCCCACTCGCTCATCGAGCACGCCGTCGCCGGCTCCGCGCTCGTCGTCTCGGCCGAGGTCGCGACCGAGGTGACGGGTCCGGCGCTGCTGGAGACCCTCTACGAGCTGGGCCGGATCGCCAGCCTGCCGCCGAAGGACGACGAACTGGAGCAGGCCCGGCAGTACGCGCTGGGCACCCTCCAGCTCGGGATGTCCACGCAGGCCGGGCTGGCCGGGCTGGTCTCCACCTACGCGGGCTTCGGGCTGCGGCTGGACTACCTGGCCGAGCACGCCGCCCGGCTGGCCAAGGCCGGCAAGGACGAGGTGGCGGCGGTCGCGGCGCAGTACCTGGCCCCGGCCCGGGCGGCCGCTGTCGTGCTCGGCGACGCCGCGAAGGTCGAGTCCGGCTTGGCGGCGCTCACCGCCGTGCAGCGGTCTTCATGACCGCGATCGTCCCCGACGCTCCGGTGTTCTCGCGCGGCCCGCTCGACCGGGCCGCGCACCGCCGCACGGACGAGGCGTGGCTGGCCGCGGCCTGGGAACGCGCCCGGGTCGTCGTGGTCGACGACGGCCACGTCCTGGTCCACCCGGGCGAGCCGCCGGAGCTGGTCCTGATCGACCCGTCGGCCGCGCCGGCGGGGGAGCGCTTCTTCCTGGGCGAGGAGCCCGACGGCACGGTGTACTTCGCCGTGGCCGCCGACGTCACCGAGTCCCCCGGCGCCGAGGGCACCCGCCGGGTCAACCTGCGCCAGGTCGGGGCCGCCCTGACCGACCTGCCCGCGGGCCTGTTCGTCACGGCGGTCGCCCTGGCCAACTGGCACGCCCGGCACCCGTACAGCCCGCTCAGCGGCAAGCTGACCCGGGCCGGGCAGGGCGGCTGGGTCCGCACCACGGAGGACGGCGCGGAGACCCTGTGGCCGCGCACTGACCCGGCCGTCATCATGCTCGTCCACGACGGCGTCGAGGGCCCGGACGGCCGCTGCCTGCTCGGCTTCAACGCCCAGTGGAAAGTGCTCGGCGCCACCGTGCCGCGCTTCTCGACCCTGGCCGGCTTCGTGGAGCCGGGCGAGTCGGCCGAGATGGCGGTGGCCCGGGAGGTGCTGGAGGAGGTCGGGGTCGCCGTCTCGTCGGTGACGTACCTGGCCAGCCAGCCGTGGCCCTTCCCGGGCTCGCTGATGCTGGGCTTCCACGCGCTGGCGGCCTCGGGGGCGGCGATCACCGTCGACGAGGACGAGATCGCGGAGGCCCGCTGGTTGTCGCGGCGGGAGATCGCGTCGGTGCTCGACGGCTCGTCCGAGGAGTTCGGGCTGCCGTTCGCGGCTTCGATCGCGCACTTTCTGATCACGTCGTGGCTCTACGGCTGAGCTCGCTCGTCGCCGATATGTCGGGCGCTTCGCGCCGCGCTCCGCTCGACATGTTGGGCTCATACCCCGACGGGCGATACGCGGGAATCCGGCGCAATGAGGGGCGCGGCGCGAAGCGGCCGCGGCCAGGCTCGTTCAGCGCCTCGAGGCGGTGCGGTTCAGCGCCTCCTGGTGCCAGGTCGCGCACCAGCGGTCCAGGACGGCCGCGGCCTGCGGCGGAGTGACCTCGCGCAGCTCGTCGTCGATGCGCTGGCTCATGAAGGCGTTCGTCGGATGCCAGGCCAGGTCGCGCCAGACGGCCTCCTCGGTCACGCCGCCCGCGGCGGTGACCGTGCGGCGCAGGAGAGACAGGGGACGCTCGACAGTCGTGTCCGAGCTGACCCGCACGAAGTACGTGATCAGCTGCCGGGGTTCGGCCGGCGGCCCGGCGCGCCAGGCGCGCATGACCTCGTCGTTGAGGGCGTCGCCCGGCGCCGGGGCGGCCGGGCGGTAGGCGTGGGCGTGCATGCGGGCCAGCAGGTCGGGCTCGGGCGCGAGGCCCTCGTCGAGGACCTCGGCCACGAAGCGCTCCGGCCACAGCCACTGCCCGTCGGTGTGCAGCACCGCGGGGCCGTGGTCACGGCCGATTGTCGTGCCGCCCGTCAGGTATTCGGCGATCCGGCGTCGTCGCTCGGGATCGGCCACCCGTGGGCGCTCCGGCGCATTGCGCACGGCGTACAGACGGGCAACCCGCATAGTGGCCGGCCTCCCCAGGCATCCCGGCGTCTAGCGCTTGCCACCGTAACGGATTTGCCCCCGTTCAGCTACCGACGGTTTCCAAATGCTTCTTGACCTGCACGATGCTGGGGTTGGTCATCGCCGTGCCGTCGTCGAAGCGCAGGGTCGGCACCGTCTGGTTGCCGCCGTTGACGGTCTCGACGAACTTCGCCGCCTCCGGGTTCTGCTCGATGTCGACCACCTGGTACTGGATGCCCTCCCGGTCCATCTGGGTCTTGAGCCGGTGGCAGTAGCCGCACCAGGTGGTGGAGTACATGGTCAGCATCGGGTTTTCCTCCAGGAACATCGGCCGGGTCACACAAGGCGTTACCGCATAACGTCATACCCCCCTGGAATGATGTCCAGCTGTGGCGGACTCCTCAGAGATTCTCGCGGGACTGGACCGGGACCAGTCCATCGCGGTGACCGCCCCGGCGGGGCCCCTGTGCATCCTCGCCGGTGCGGGGACGGGCAAGACCAGGGCGATCACGCACCGGATCGCCCATCGGGTGCGCTCCGGGCAGGTCCGGGGCCAGCACGTCCTCGCCGTCACGTTCACCGCGCGGGCCGCCGCCGAGATGCGGGAGCGGCTGGGGAAGCTGGGGGCCGAGGGGGTGCAGGCGCGGACCTTCCATGCGGCGGCGCTGCGGCAGGTGCGGTACTTCGCGCCCCGGCTCTTCTCCGGCCGGCCCATGCCCGAGCTCCTCGACAGCAAGGCCCGCCTGGTCGGCCTGGCCGCGACGAAGGCCGGGCTCAAGACCGACCGGGAGGTCTCGCGAGACCTGGCCAGTGAGATCGAGTGGGCCAAGGCGTCGCTCATCGAGCCGGACGACTACGCGGCGGCCGCGGCCAAGGCGCTGCGCGAGCCGCCGTTCGACGCGGCCCTGGTCGCGAAGGTGTACGCGCACTACGAGCGGGCCAAGCGGGCCCAGGGCGTGATCGACTTCGAGGACATGATCCGGGCCGCGATCTGGGCCGTCGAGGAGCACCCCGACGTCGCGGAGCAGGTGCGCGCGCAGTACCGGCACTTCGTCGTGGACGAGTACCAGGACGTCAACCCGATGCAGCAGCGCCTGCTCGAGGCGTGGCTCGGCGGCCGCGAGGACGTGACGGTCGTCGGCGACGCCAGCCAGACGATCTACTCGTTCACCGGGGCGAGCGCGTCGTACCTCGTCGACTTCCAGCGCCGCCACCCGCGCGCCACCGTCGTGCGGCTGACCCGTGACTACCGCTCCACCCCGCAGGTCGTCGGCCTGGCCAACGCGGTGATCTCCCGGGCCCGCGGCGAGCTGTCGCGGCTGCGGCTGGAACTGGTCGGCCAGCGCCCGCCCGGGCCCGAGCCAACGGTGCGCACGTTCGCCGACGAGCCCGAGGAGGCGGCGGCGGTCGCGGCCCGCTGCGCGGAGCTCATCGCGGCCGGGACGCCGGCCCGGGAGATCGCCGTGCTGTTCCGGGTCAACGCGCAGTCCGAGGTGTACCAGGAAGCGCTGGCCGAGGCCGGCGTGCCCTATGTGGTGCACGGGACGGAGCGCTTCTTCGAGCGCACCGAGGTGCGGGAGGCGATGATCGCCCTGCGCTCGTACCGCGGCGAGGACGAGGGCGGCCTGGTCCCGACCGTCCACGCGGCGCTCGCCCGCACCGGCTGGATGCCCGACTCCGCACCCGCCGGCGGTGCCCAGCGCGAGCGGTGGGAGGCGGTCAGCGCGCTCGTCAGCCTGGCCGAAGGCATGGCGGGCGGCGGCGCGGCCTCGCTCGACGAGTTCAACACCGAACTGCAGCGGCGGGCGGCCGTCCAGCACGTGCCGACGGTCGAGGGCGTGACGCTCTCGTCGCTGCACTCGGCGAAGGGGCTGGAGTGGGACGCGGTGTTCCTGGTCGGCCTGACCGAGGGCACGCTGCCGGTGATCCACGCCCGCACCCCGGACGCGGTCGAGGAGGAGCGCCGGCTCCTGTACGTCGGGGTGACCCGCGCCCGCCACACGCTCTGGCTGTCGCACGCCGCCGCCCGCACGCCCGGCGGCCGGCCGCGCCGTCAGAGCCGCTTCGTGCCGTCGTCGACGCCCCCGAGCGGCGCCGGTCAGAGCGGCAACGGGGGGCCCGGCTACCCGCGGCGGCCGCTCGACAAGGCCGCCATCGCCGGCAAGGCCCGCCGCGTCATGGCCGTCTCCTGCCGGGTGTGCGGGACGGGCCTGGTCAACGGGGCCGACCGCAAGCTCGGGCGGTGCTCGACGTGCCCGTCGGACCTCGACGAGGACCTGCTGGCCCGGCTGCAGGACTGGCGGGCCCGGCTGGCCGCGATCCAGAAGGTGCCGGCGTTCGTCATCTTCACCGACGTGACACTGGCGGCGATCGCCGAGCGGCGCCCGGGGCGGCGCGAGGAGCTGGCCGCGATTGCGGGGATCGGCCCGCGGAAACTGATGCTCTACGGCGACGACGTCGTCGCCCTGGTCGGCGGCACGAGCGTCGACGCCCTGGCCCGCGACAGCGACTGAGACCCGAACCGCCGACCGGCCGCAAGAGCCGGCGGCCGAGGACTCCGGGCCCGCAGCGGGCCCGTGCGGGTGACCGGGACATCGATGAAGTTCTGTGCTGTCGGGGCACCATGAGCTGCTTCGACGTGGCACACTGAGGTCAGGCGCGATCGGTTGCCCGGGGGCTGGAAACCGACAAAAAACTTCCCCCGATAAATCGTTTGCCCTACCGTTGAGGCACGGCATAGCCTGCGAACACGACGCCGGAAGACCGGCGGCCGCCGCACGACGAGTTGCAGAGAGAAGGTGGGTCCACGTGAAGCTCTATCTGACTTTGGAGCGGCACGCGCAGCACCCGGCTGCCCTCTGCCCGTCTGTCGTGCCGGCCCGCGGGCTCTCGCCGATCGTCGCCCTGCAATGGCAGGAGTCTGTCCCGGCCTCCGTCGCCGTTTCCCCGGCGCCGGCTGTCGATGTCCCCGCTGATGTCCCGGCCGCTGATGTCCTGGCCGCCGCTCTGGTTCCGGCCGCGCTCGTCGCGGACGCTACCGAGTCGGTCCGGGGCGACCTGACAGTTCGGCACCTCGAACTGGCGGGCGGCAAAGCCGAGGTCCGGACCGACGCCTCCAGCAGGACCACTGTCACCACCATCGATGAGATCCACGTCGCCTCGGCGGCTCTGCTCGACCAGCGCGGAATCCGGGTTCAGGGGACCACTGGGTTCAGCGCGAAGCACAGCATGACGGCTCCGAAGCCCAATGGCGGAGTCCGCGGCATACCACCTCGAGGCAGGCCGGTCTAAAACAGACCGACTCTTCCGGCTCACCTCGAGGCCGCGGAATCCCTACACCGGGATCCGCGGCCTTCTTCATTTGCACAAACGATCACACCAAACGATCGACAAACAGAAAGGGGTGACCGGGATGAGCCTGGCCTTGGCATCGATCGACGTGCGCGTCGACTCGGCCGCGGACGAGCGTCTCCGTGTTGCTGCTCGGGGTGTGAAGTCCGACCTGCCGTGCCGCACCTTCGACCCGGACCTGTGGTTCGCCGACTCGCCGGCGGAGCTCGAGCTCGCGAAGTCCCTCTGCGTGGAGTGCCCGCTCCGCGCCGAGTGCCTGGCGGGCGCCATCGAGCGCGCCGAGCCCTGGGGTGTCTGGGGTGGCGAGATCTTCGAGCGCGGCGCCGTCGTGCCGCGCAAGCGTCCGCGGGGCCGCCCGCGCAAGGAGGACGTCGCCCGCGACGCCGTCCTGCGCGGCGAGGTTGCCGCCCGTACGGCGGCTGTCGTCGCCACTGCGGCGGCCTGAAATGAGCGCACATCGAAAGCCGGCCAGCCGAGGTCTGCGACACACGCAGCCGACCCGGCTCAGCACCACCGAACTCGTCACCACCCGACCCAGGAGCACCGCGATGACGTTGCAACTTATCCATGAAGCCCTGTCGAGGGCCCGAATGCGTCGGCCTCAGACTGCGAACCACTCTGAGGCCTACCGATCCGCCCGCCAGGTTGCCATGCGCGCACGCCACGAACAGGAACGCGCTCTGACCCGGCACTGACACCGACAGCGAAACGGGCCCCTCACCGCGAGGGGCCCGTTTCCACGTTCGAGTGCGCCTCCGCAGCGCCTTTCCGGCCCGGCCCGGGCGGCGATCATAGGGGTAGCCCCGTCTATGTCTGTCGGGTAGCGTCGGCGGCACCACACCGCCCAGTTGCAATGATTCCCGCGCGGTTCCCACGGGGTGGACCAGCGCCGGCCACGAATGCACTTCGGCATGCGCGGTGGCGGCGGGTGGTCGAGTGTTCCCGGCGGCCGGCGCGGCGACGAGCGCCGAGGAGTCCAGGCCATGCAGGAGCTCTACCCGCAGACCGGCGTCTGCTTCGACCACGGCAACCAGGCCAAGCTGTACATGGTGTACACGCTCGGCTGCAACGCCGCATGTGACCACTGCCTCGTCGAGTCCAGCCCGCGGCGGCGCGAGAAGCTCGACCTGGACGTCGCCAAGGAGCTGTTACGCGTCGGCGCGCAGTTCGGCAAGAACTTCCTCGACCTCGGCGGCGGGGAGATCATGCTGTTCCCGGACGAGGTGTACGAGCTCGCGCGGACGGCGGCGGACCTCGGGTACTACGTCAGCATCAACACTAACGGGTTCTGGGGGCGCACGCCGGAGCGGGCCCGGGCGGTCGTCGAGGAGTTGCAGCAGGCCGGGGTCGGGGCGATCTTTCCCAGCGCGAGCGCGTACCACCTCGCCTACGTGTCGATCGACCGGCTCAAGCACATCCGGCAGGCGTGCCGGGATCTCGGCATGGTGTACGAGCTCAACTGGGTGCGCTCGCACCGGCCGGAGACCGACGCGTTCATCCAGACCGAGATGGAGCTCGACAGCGAGACGATCTTCCCGAACAGCCTCACCACCGCCGGCAACGACGCGGGGACCATCGAGGCGCTCAAGCTGGTGTACGGCTCCAGCGTCCCCGACGACATCGCCGACTGCGGCAGCCTGCAGCTCGGCGTGAACCCGCACGGCCACGTCATCGGCACCTGCAGCATGACGAACCGCAACGAGAAGTTCGCCGGTACGCCGCTGTTCATCGGCAACTTCCACGACACGCCGTTCGACGAGCTGCTGCGGGCCGAGCGCGACTCGGCGGTGCTGCAGTTCATCTACCGCAACCCGCACCCGGCGCTGCACAAGCGGCTGCTCGAGGACCCGTCCCTCGGCCGGTACTACCAGGACACGTTCGGCGCCCGCCGCTACTACTCCGTCGTCGACTACTACATCGACGTGTTCCGCGACGAGCGGGTGATGGCCGGGCTCGACGAGGCGCTGCGCTGATCGGGTGCACCTGCGGATCGGCCCGGCCCACGCGAGCGGCGCCGGGCCGAGACCGGCCGGCGGCCCGGGCCGTGGGGCGCCCGGGCCCGGCCGGCGCGCCGGCGGCGATCGGGAACGGCGGCGGCTGGAGTTGCGGGCGGGTCAGGACTTCTTGCGGCGGGGCTTCTTGGCGGCCGGCTCGGCGAAGCCCGGGAGCCAGTCGATCAGGATCTGCCGGTAGCCGGCCCGCGCCTCCAGCTGACACAGCACGCCGATCGAGCCCAGCGTGACCCGGTGCACCAGCATGTAGGACGGCGGGAGGTTGAGCTGGCGGCTCAGGGCGTATGCGGGGCTCTTCGGGTTGGCCAGGCGGGTGGCCTCCGAGCGCAGCCAGGCCCGGGTGAACTGGAACTCGTCCTCGGCCAGCGGGTCGAGCATCGGGCGGATGTAGCCGAGCACCGCCGCCGCGTCCACCTTCGCGTCGCCCTTGATGAAGCCCTCCTGCCGCAGGCCGGCCAGCACCTCGTCGGCGTCGCCGGCCAGGGCGAAGCGGGTCAGGCGGCCGATGATGTCCGGGTGGCCGCCGGGGAGGCGGGCGACGGCGCCGAAGTCGAGCACGCCCAGGCGGCCGTCGGGCAGGAGGCGGTAGTTGCCCGGGTGGGGGTCGGCGTGCAGGAGCTCGGCGCGGGCCGGGGCGGAGAAGTGCAGGAGCGCCATCAGGTATCCGGCGCGGTTGCGGTCCTCCTCGCTGCCCTCGGCGATGATTGTCGACAGGGGCGTGCCGTCGACCCATTCGGTGACGAGGACCCGCGGCGATGATGCGAGCACGGGCGGCACGAAGATGTCGGGGTCATCGGCGAACGCCGCGGCGAACGCCGTCTGGGAACGGGCCTCGAGCTCGTAGTCGAGCTCCTCGGTGACGCGGTCGCGGATCTCGGCCACGAGGGGCTTCACGTCCAGGCCGGGCTGGATGGCCTTGAACAGGCCGGCGAAGCGGGCCAGCTGGTTGAGGTCGGAGCGCAGGGCCTCGCCGGCGCCCGGGTACTGCACCTTGACCGCCACCGCCCGCCCGTCGGACCAGACGGCCCGGTGGACCTGGCCGATGGAGGCCGCGGCGGCCGGCTTGTCGTCGAACTCCTTGAACATTTCGCGCCAGTCGACGCCCAGAGACTCGCTGAGGACCTTGTGGACGCTGGCGGCCGGCAGTGGCGGGGCGGCTTCCTGCAGCTTGGTGAGCGCCGCGCGGTAGGGCCCGGCCAGCTCCTCGGGCAGCGCCGCCTCGAACACCGACAGCGCCTGGCCCATCTTCATCGCACCGCCCTTGAGCTGGCCGAGGACGCTGAAGAGGTGCTCGGCGGTGCGCCGCTGGACGTCGGCGGAGACGACGTCGGCGGCCATGCCCGTCACGCGCTTGCCAAGCCCGAGCGCGGCCCGGCCGGCCAGCCCGAGGGGGAGTGACGCCAGCCTTGCGGTGCGGGCGACTGCGCCCCTGGGGATCTCGGTCACAAACCATTCTTACCCGCTCGAGCCACTCCGACGACGGCGACGGCAGTCACAGCGCGGATGTGTGCCCCAAACCCGGCGCCGAAATTCCCCGGGCCGGGGTATCTCGACGATCGCCGCCTCGGTGCGCAGGGGGCCGCCGTCGAGGTACGTGAGCACCTCGTCCGCGGCGAACGCGGCCCCGGCCATCGCCGTCGTCAGGCTGCACGGTTCGCTCAGCCCCGGCGGCGCGGTGGCGAGCTGGGCGGCCAGCGCGGGCCACAGCGGGTCGCGGTCCTGGCGGTGCAGGTCCAGGCAGCCGCGGCACGGCGAGCGGCTCGGGCGGACCAGAGGGCCCACGAGGACCGTGCCGAGGCGGACGAGTACCTCCAGGCGTGGCACTCGCTCCAACCGCACCCCGCGGCGGGCCAGCGCGTCGAGTCGCCGTTCGCCGACGCGGACCACGAAGTCGACGGCGTCCGCGCGCCCGGCGGCCTGCCGCACCCAGGGCGCGTGCCGGGCGACGGCCGCGGTGGTGGCCAGGACCCGGGAGTCGCGTACGTCACCGGGGCCGATGCCGCCGACGGCCACATCGGCGTGGGTGGCCATGCCCTCGACGAGCGGCTCGACGTGCCCGACCCCGGCCCCGGCCAGCGCGGCGGCCAGCGGTGCAAGCAGGGGGCCGTCGCCGGCCACGAGCACGTGGGCACCGGTGCGCCGCAGCAGGATGCCGGCCGCCGTGCGCCGTACCGCCGGTCGCGCCGCCCGCAGCCGCAGTGTGATGGCGGCCGCCTCCGTGGTGAGCCCGGCGCCGACCTGAGGGGCCAGGCCGGCCGGCAGCAGGGACGCGGCCGCGACGACCAGGCCGCTGACGCGCAGCTGCTCCACCAGGTCGGCCACGTCCGCGCCGTCCAGCCCGAGCAGCCGGGCCTCGGCGAGCAGGCCCGGGAGCGTCCGCGAGCCGTCGAGCAGATCGAGCACCCGAGCCAGCTCCGGGCGCCGCAGCTCCAGCACGACGGCGGTGGCCGGGTCGGTGCCCAGCTGGATCGTCCGCCGGTCGCGCCAGAGCCGCCGGAGGCCCGGCAGCAGCGTCGGTCGTCGCATGGCGACCACGCTGCCACGCCCCGGACGCCGGCCGGCGGGGTTGTCCACAGGACAGTCCACCGCCGGCCAACGTTATCCACAGCCGGCGGGCTAGTTATCCACAGGCATAGGGGCCGAGCGCGGGGTTCGCGCCGGGCGAGGCATGCTCCTGGCGTATCCGAAATTCCGGATTTGTCCGCCTTGTGGGGACGGACATAGCCAGGCCGAATGCCGGGCGGGGAGGGCATTCGGCGCGGTGTGGCGCCGCAAGCCGGGCTGGGTTACAGAACGTGCGTGATAGACCGGGCAGCGAGCTATGGGCCTCAGGCCTTGCCGAGGATCCGGTTGACCGTGGTGCCGCAGACCGGGCAGGCGCCCTTGGCCATCTTCATGCCGGTCTTCGAGATGGCGATCTCGCCCTCGAAGTCCCGCTTCTCCTTGCACTTGACGCAGTAGCCGTTGTAGGTCTCGGCCACGATGCCCTCCTCATCTCGGTCCGGCACGTTCCGCGCACCGGTGCTGACCAGCTAGGCCAACGTGGTGAGTGTGCCTTGTCGGACACTCGGGGAAAGTGCGGTTAGACGGGACACGCCGAGCGTAATCGGAAGATCTTCCTCCAACCGCACCGTACACACTATGCACAGCCTGGGGATAACCGTGTGGGCAACGGTGTGGGTTGCTGTGGATGAAATTGCCCCACGACCCGGAGCAGGCCGGACTTCCGGTGGAATCTTTCCGGCGAGTCCCCACGAATGGGTGACTACCGGACCGGCTCGCCAAGATTGGGCCTTGCGAAGGGATGGCTGCCAACGGCTAGCGTTCCAACGTGAGGCGGGACCCAGGGGGGCCGGCGTGACACGCAAGCCGGTGATCGAGGTGCGGCGCAGCAAGCGCCGCCGACGTACGGTGTCGGCCTACCGTGACGGAGAGCGCGTGGTGGTGCTGATACCCGCCCAGTTCTCCCGGGCCGAGGAGCGCGAGTGGGTCGACCGCATGCTCGAGCGCCTGGAGGTGCGGGAGCAGCGGGCCCGGCGCACGGACGCCGAGCTGACCGGACGCGCCCAGCGCCTGGCCGCCCGCTACCTGCCCGACCATCCGGCCGCCGGGCGTCCGGCGAGCGTACGGTGGGTGCAGAACCAGAACGGCCGTTGGGGATCTTGCACGCCGGACGACGGTACCATCCGGATTTCGCACCGCGTGCAGGAGATGCCCGACTGGGTCATCGACTACGTCCTGCTGCACGAGCTGTCACACCTGGTCATCCCCAGCCACAGCAGCGCGTTCTGGGCCCTCGTCGCCCGCTACCCGAAGGCCGAGCGGGCCCGCGGGTATCTTGAGGGGGTGTCAGCGGCCGCCGGTCTTGGGATCACCGAATGACAGACGCTGCCGTCGTGGCGCTGCTCGCCCCGGTCGCCTGGGCGCCGCCCGGCACCGACCCGGCCGTGTGGCGCGCCGCGATGGCCGAGGACGTCGTCGACCTGCTGACCCCGCTGCCGCGCATCCAGGCCGCCATCGCCGCCGTGGCCGCGGACCTGCCGCTGGCCCGCCGGATCGCCTGGCCCTCGACCCGCATCTACGAAATTCCGGCCGCGACGATCCGCGCCGCGCTCACGGCGGCGGCCAACGACGGACACGACAAGGCGGCGGTGGTACTCGCCGACGCCCCCGACCTGCCGGCAATGCTGATCGGCAAGCTCCTGAGGCCCCTGTCGACCCGGCACCTGGCGGTCGCCCCGGCCCACAACGGCGGCCTGCTCGCCGCGTCCGCCCGGCTCCCGGTCCCGGACTGGCTCCCCGACCTCGACGCCGAGACCGGCGACGTGGCCGCCGCCCGCCGCCCGGCCCCGGAGCCGACGATGGTCGCCTCCGCGCCCGGCTGGCACCGCCTCCGCACCGCCGATGACCTCCAGCGCCTGGACCTGTCCCTGGACGGCTGGGAGGCCACCCGGGCGATCCTGACCTGAGCGGCGCCGCCCGGCCCCCTTCGGCCGGCCGGACCGCAGCCGGGCACCCCGCCGCGCGGCGTAGGCGGTGGAACGAGACTGCGGGCATCCGAGAGCCGGGGTGGCCGTCGGAGTGCCCGCAGTACAACCGAGGGAAATCAGTCCTCGTCGGGCTTCTTCTCGTCGTCCTTCGCCGCTTCCTCGGTGAGCTTGTCGAACTCCTCGCTGAAGCCCAGGTCGCCCAGGTCCAGCTGGGTGCGGGCGAACATCTCGGGGTCGGCGAACGCCTCCTCGTCCGGGAGCAGGTCGGGGTGGCCCCAGAGGGCGTCGCGGCCGCTGATCCCGCGGTGGTCGGCCAGGGCGTTCCAGAGGGCGGTGGCCTCGCGCAGGCGGCGGGGGCGCAGCTCCAGGCCGACCAGGGCGGCGAAGGTCTGCTCCGCGGGGCCGCCGGCGGCGCGGCGGCGGCGGAAGGCCTCGGAGAGCTTGACGACGTCGGGGAGGCGGTCGCCGGCGGCGCGGTCGACGACGTGGCAGACCCAGCCCTCGACAAGTGCGAGCACCGTCTCCAGCCGGGCCAGGGCGGCCCGCTGCTGGGGCGTGTCCTCGGGCGTGAAGATGCCCTCGAGGACCAGCTCCTGCGGGTCGTTGCCGAGCGTCGACGGGTCGATGCGGCTCATCGCCTCCTCGATCGCCTCGCGGTCGACGTGGATGCCTGCCGCGTACGCCTCGACGGCGGCGAAGACGTGCCCGCGCAGCCACGGGACGTGGCCGAAGAGGCGCTGGTGAGCGGCCTCGCGCAGGGCGACGTAGAGGCGGACCTGGTCGTCGGGGACCTCCAGGCCCTTGCCGTATTCGGCGATGTTCGCCGGCACCATCGCCGCCGCCCCGGCCGGGCCGAGGGGCAGGCCGATGTCGCCGGCCGAGAGCACCTCGGCGGCCAGGGAGCCCAGTGCGGTGCCGAGCTGGCCGCCGAGCAGCGCCCCGCCGAGCGAGGCGACCATGGAGGTCATCGGGCCCATCTGGGCGCGCATCTCCTCGGGGACGAGCTCGGTCATCGCCGACACCATGCGGTCGGCCACCGGGTCGCACAGCTTGCGCCAGACCGGCAGGGTCTGGTTGAGCCACTCGCCGCGGCTCCAGGCGGCGGTCGAGCGGACCCCGGAGGGGAGCGACGACTCCGGTTCGAGCCAGAGGTCGGCCAGGCGCAGGGCCTCGATGACCGCGGACCGCTCGACGGCGGTCACCGACGGGTCGCCGACCGGCTTGGCCGCGTCGGGGTCGGACGGCTCGGCCGTCGGCAGGGGAGTGCCGGGCATCTGGAAGCCGACCGGGAACTGCGACATGCCGCCGGCCGCGGGCCCGGCGCCGGTGAGGTGGGCCTGCGCCAGCTGGCGGGCCAGATCCCAGTTGACCGGACCGCCCCCGGGCGTGGCGAAGAGCTGCTGCAGCTGGCTCAGGAATTGCTGCATCTGGCGCGGATCATTGGGATCCGGCACGTCGCCGCCGGACGGTCCGAATCCGAACGGGATGTCTGCTGGCATAACACAACCGTACTCGCTTACCAGCACCGTGGGCCGGGAGCGCTAGGCTCGCCGCCATGAGACGTCGTGGGCTGACCGTGCTGTTCGGCGCGCTGCTGCTGTTGGTGCTGGCCTGGCAGGCGACAGTGGTCCGGGTGCCGTACGTCGAGATGGGCCCCGGCCCGACCTATGACACGCTCGGCACGGACACCGGCAAGCCCGGCGGCAAGCCGATCATCAGCGTCGACGGTGCCACGGCGACGAAGTCCAAGGGCCAGCTGCGGATGACGACCGTGTCGGTGCAGCCGAACATGACGCTGCTCGACGCCATGATCGGTTGGTGGCAGAAGGACCGGGCGGTGGTACCGCGCGAGCTCATCTACCCGCCCGACCGCACGCAGCAGCAGGTCGACGAGGACAACGCCCGCGATTTCCAGCAGTCGCAGACCTCGGCCGAGACCGTTGCACTGCGCGAGCTGGGCTACCCGGTCGCGGTCACGGTTGCCGAGGTCACGGCGGGCTACCCGGCCGAGGGCAAGCTGCAGAAGGACGACGTCATCAAGTCCGTGGACGGCACGGCGGTCGACACCCCCGACAAGCTCACCGAGCTCGTGCGGTCGAAGCCAGCCGGGTCGACCCATCGGTTCGAGATCCTGCGGGCCGGGCAGGCGCAGACCGTCGAGGTCGCCACCAAGGCCGGCGACGACGGCAACCCGCGGATCGGCATCCAGGCCGGGACCAGCCAGCCGCACCCCTTCAAGCTCACGATCCAGCTCGACCGCATCGGCGGGCCCTCGGCCGGCCTGATGTTCACGCTGGGGATCATCGACACGATCAAGCCCGAGGACCTGACCGGCGGCATGATCATCGCCGGGACCGGGACGATCGACGACTCCGGCAACGTGGGGCCGATCGGTGGAATCCCGCAGAAGCTGGTCGCCGCGAAGGCGGCCGGGGCCAAAGTGTTCCTTACGCCCGCAGCGAACTGCGCCGAGGCGATGGACAACCCGCAGGCCGGGCTGCCGCTGGTGAAAGTGAACAATGTGCACGACGCGCTGACCGCTCTTGACACGCTGCGGGCCGGTCGGACGCCGACGCTGTGTAGTAGATGACTACGCTTGACGAGTTTCCATACGCGAACGGGCGGAGCCGACCGTGGTAATGCGTAATCCGATGACGAGGGTGAGCCGGCGGGGACGGGTCACGATCGCCGTCCTAGTGGTCGTCTTCCTGCTGTTCACGCTGTTCGACCGCGTGGTCGGGGCCTGGGCCGACTACCTGTGGTTCTCCGAGGTCAAGTACACCCAGGTCTTCACCGGTGTGCTCACGACCCGGATCTGGATGTTCCTGATCTTCGGTGTGACGGTCGGGCTCGTCATCGCCGGCAACCTGTACCTCGCCTACCGCACCCGCCCGCTGCTGCGGCCGCACTCGGCCGAGCAGCATGCGCTTGACCGATACCGGCTGTTCCTGCTGCCCCACATGACGGGCTGGATCATCCTGGTGGCCGGCCTGATCGGGCTGTTCTCCGGGCTCTCGGCCCAGGGGCACTGGCAGGAGTGGATGCTGTTCTCCAACAGCACCCCCTTCAACCAGACCGACCCGCAGTTCCACGTCGACCTGTCGTTCTACGTCTTCGAGTACCCGTTCTGGCGGTACATCCTGGGCGTGGCCTTCACCGCCGTGGTCTTCTCGCTGATCGGCGCGCTCGCGCTGCACTACCTCTTCGGCGGGGTGCGCCTGCAGGGTGCCGGCGAGCGGATGACCGCCGCCGCGCGGGCCCACCTCTCCACCCTTGTCGCGGTGTTCGTGCTGCTCAAGGCGGCCGCGTACTTCCTCGACCGGCGCGGGCTGCTGCTCGACAAGTTCCCGACCCAGGACCTCTACGGCGCCGGGTACACCAACATCAACGCCCTGCTGCCGGCCAAGGAGATCCTGGCCTGGATTTCGATCGTGGTCGCGATCGCCATCCTTGTGTTCTCCAACGCCTTCATGCGCAACCTGGTCTGGCCCGGACTGGCGCTCGGCCTGCTGGCGCTGTCCGCGGTGGCGGTCGGCGGCATCTACCCGGCCGCGGTGCAGTCGTTCACCGTCAAGCCGAGCCAGCTGCAGAAGGAGTCGCCGTACTTCCAGTACTCCATCAACGCGACGCGCGAAGCGTACGGGTTGAAGGACGTGCAGACGGTGCCCTACGCGGCGGACAACACGAATCCACCCGCGTCGCTGACCAACGGCACCGACCCGACGGTCAACAACATCCGGCTGCTCGACCCCGCGGTCGTCGGCGACACCTACACCCAGCAGCAGCAGGTCCGCGGCTTCTACGAGTTCAACCCGAAGCTGGACATCGACCGCTACACGCTCAAGGGCAAGGACGGCAAGGACCGGACGCAGGACTACATCGTCGGCGCCCGGGAGATCCGCTACGACCAGCTGCAGCAGAACAACTGGCAGAACCGGCACAGCGTGTACACGCACGGCTACGGCTTCGTCGCCGCCCCGGCCGCCCAGGTGGTCTGCGGCGGCCAGCCGTTCTACGTATCGGGCTTCCTGAGCGACAACACGAAGCCGGACAGCCAGGCCGGCGAGCAGTGCGCCTCGCCGACCGACCTGATCCCCGTCACCCATCCGCAGATCTACTACGGCGAGCAGATGGGCGACGTCTACGCGGTCACCGGCAAGTCGAAGGCCTCCGACCGCGACGCCGAGTTCGACCGGCCGACCGGCGGGGCCGGCAACCAGGACCAGTACTCGACCTACGACGGCAGCGGCGGCGTCGCCGTCGACAACTTCTGGCGCCGGCTGCTGTTCTCGGCCTACTTCCGCGAGACCAACTTCCTGCTCTCCGGGGTGCTCAACGACAAGTCCAAGGTGCTCTACGTGCGTGACCCGGAGACCCGGGTGCGCAACATCGCGCCGTTCCTGACCCTGGACAGCGATCCGTACCCGGCGGTCGTGGACGGCAAGATCCTGTGGATCATCGACGGCTACACGACGGCGGCGACCTACCCGTACTCGCAGAAGCTGGACTGGAACACCGCGATCCAGGACTCCTCCACCGGGGGCCGGGTCTTCCCCGAGCCGCGCCAGGACGTGAACTACCTGCGCAACTCGGTGAAGGCGACGGTGGACGCGTACACCGGCGAAGTGAAGCTCTACGCCTTCGACGAGGCCGACCCGGTGCTCAAGACGTGGAACAAGGCGTTCGGCGGCAAGCTGGTCCAGCCGCGCTCGGCGATCTCCGAGAGCCTGATGAACCACCTGCGCTACCCGGAGGACCAGTTCAAGGTCCAGCGTGACCTGCTGAGCCGCTTCCACGTCACAAGCCCCGAGGGCTTCTTCTCCGGCCAGGACTTCTGGGAGGTCCCGAAGGACCCGGCGAACTCGACGGCCGACCAGCCGCCGTACTACCTCGTCGCCCAACTGCCCGGCCAGAACGACTCGCGCTTCCAGCTCACCGCCGCGATGGCCCCGCGCAAGCGCGGCAACCTGGCCGCGCTGATGTCGGCGTCCTACGTCAACGGCCAGCCGAAGTTCGAGGTGCTGGAGCTGCCGGCCAACACGGCGATCCAGGGCCCGAACCAGACCCACAGCTCGATGACGTCGATCGCCGACGCCAGACGCGAGCTGACCCAGTTCAGCTCGCAGAACTCGGACGTGTTCTACGGCAACCTGCTGTCCCTGCCGGTGGCCAACGGCATGCTGTACGTCGAGCCGATCTACCTGAAGGCGAAGAACGAGACGGCCTTCCCGCGCCTGCAGAAGGTCCTCGTCGCCTACGGCCCGAAGTACATGGCCTACGCGGACACGCTCGAGGCCGGCCTGGAGCAGCTCGTCAAACAGGTCACCGGCCAGGCGCCGGTGCCCCAGACCGAGAATCCGGGCACCGACCAGAACCAGGGCGGCGCCACCACCGGGACCGGCGGGGGCACGCCACAGGTCCAGGACGCGGTCGCCGCCATCAACAAGGCGCTCGCGGACCTGAAGGCGGCTCAGGTCTCCGGCGACCCGGAGGCGTACGGCAAGGCGCTCAAGGCCTTGCAGGACGCCGTCGCCCGCTACCAGGACGCGGTGAAGGCGGCCACCCCGGCGCCGAGCGGCTCGCCGTCGCCGGGTGCCTCCGGATCGCCGAGCGTCTCCGGATCGCCTTCGGCCCAGCCGTCGTCGGGCTGACGTAGGAATCGGGTGTCACCCTCAGCGCTGGGGGTGACACCCGGGACCCACGATTTGGAGCCCCAGACACACATGCGCTAATCTGTACAAGCCGACGCGGGGTGGAGCAGCTCGGTAGCTCGCTGGGCTCATAACCCAGAGGTCGCAGGTTCAAATCCTGTCCCCGCTACGACGAATGAGAGGCCCCTGCCTCGCGGCGGGGGCCTCTTGCCGTTTGTCGTCTCCGCCCCTTCGCGCACGCTTCGCGTGCTCCCCATTGGGGGAGCTTTGCTCCACCCACGCCCCCTCACAGCGCGCTGCTTCGCGCT
This sequence comes from Dactylosporangium vinaceum, assembly GCF_019904175.1. Lineage (GTDB taxonomy): Bacteria > Actinomycetota > Actinomycetes > Mycobacteriales > Micromonosporaceae > Dactylosporangium > Dactylosporangium vinaceum. The sequence continues at coordinate 1,163,983 of NZ_CP061913.1, forward strand.
GCGCTGCTCGCGCTGCGCTGCCTCGCGCTGCTTCGCGCCGCTCACGCTTGCCTCGCGCCGCTCGCGCCGCGCCGCTTCGCGCCACTCACGCTGCGCCGCTCACTCCGCGCCGCGCCGCTTCGCGCCACTCACGCTGCGCCGCTCACTCCGCGCCGCGCCGCTTCGCGCCACTCACGCTGCGCCGCTCACTCCGCGCCGCGCCGCTTCGCGCCACTCACGCTGCGCCGCTCACTCCGCGCCGCGCCGCTTCGCGCCACTCACGCCACGCTGCTTCGCGCCGCTCACGCTGCGCCGCTCACTCCGCGCCGCGCTGCTTCGCGCCGCTCACGCTGCGCCGCTCACGCCGCGCCGCGCTGCTTCGCGCCGCCCGCGCCGCGCTGTCTCGCGCCGCCCGCGCCGCGCTGTCTCGCGCCGCCCGCGCCGCGCTGTCTCGCGCCGCCCGCGCCGCGCTGTCTCGCGCCGCCCGCGCCGCGCTGCTTCGCGCCGCCCGCGCCGCGCTGCTTCGCGCCGCCCGCGCCGCGCTGCTTCGCGCCGCCCACGCCGCGCTGCCTCGCGCCGCCCACGCCGCGCTGCCTCGCGCCGCCCACGCCGCGCTGCCTCGCGCCGCCCACGCCGCGCTGCCTCGCGCTGCGCTGCGCTGCTTCGCGCCGCTCACGCCGCGCTGCTTCGCGCCGCCCGCGCCGCGCTGCTTCGCGCCGCTCACGCCGCGCTGCCTCGCGCCGCCCGCGCCGCGCTGCTTCGCGCCGCCCACGCCGCGCTGCCTCGCGCCGCCCACGCCGCGCTGCCTCGCGCTGCGCTGCGCTGCTTCGCGCCACTCACGCCGCGCTGCTTCGCGCCGCTCACGCCGCGCTGCTTCGCGCCGCTCACGCCGCGCTGCTTCGCGCCGCTCACGCCGCGCTGCCTCGCGCCGCCCACGCCGCGCTGCCTCGAGCTGCGATGCGCTGCTTCGCGCCGCTCACGCTGCTCGCGAGCGCTGCTTCGCGCTGGTCGCGTTAGGTGGGTGGGTGGGGGTGACTGGTTGGGGTGGGCGGTTGGGGTTAGTGGCTGGGGGGTTTGGTCCAGTAGACCTCGCGGCGTAGGGGGCCTAGGGGGTCCAGGAGGTCGGGGAAGGCTGGGAGTAGGCCGCGCATTTGTGAGGCGTGGCTGGCTACCATTTCGAGTTTTAGTCGCAATTGCTCGTCGGTCAGGAAGACCTCGTGCATTCGCAGGGGGCCCAGGCGGTCCAGGTGGGGCTGCCAGCGGTGGTTTTCGGCCCGGTCGGCGTCGCGGGCGTACCAGCCGAAGGCGCACGCGTCGGGGCAGTCGGCGTAGAAGCGCAGGCGGTCGGCTACGCCGGGGAGGGTGAGCACGGCCTCGCGGGTGCCGATGTGGTCGGGGTGGTTGCCGATGCCGAGCGGGATCCACAGTGGACCCTCCAGCAGCATGGCGCGCGCGATGTCCAGGGCGACGGCCCGTACCGGGAACGTGTCCCGGTACGGCGCGTTCGTCAGGCCCAGGTGCACGGAGGCGGCGCCGCTGATGCTGTTGGCCTTCAGGTCTTCGCCGGCCCGGTCGGCCGCCGCGGCGACGCCGTCGGTGTAGCCGCACGCCAGGTCCCACTCCGACACCACGCCGGGCGCGGGCGCGCCGCCGCACACCGTCACGATCGTGGCGCGGGTCCGCAGCAGGACCTGGGCGACCGAGAGAACGGCGTCGTCGAAGTGCGGGGCGACCACCGTGGCAACTTCCACCGACCAATCTTCGTCGCCGCGCATGTCGAAAACAACAAGGGCGGTCCGTCCGGCCCGGGGAGCGTGCGGGGGGACCGGATATGCTCGACGGGTGTCTGAAGATGTGTCCGGTCTGACCTTGCTCGGGTCGTCGGTGCGCGGTCCGGTCGACCATGTCGAGTCGTTCCCGGCGCCGGCGCACTGCACGAAGGTGCGGTTCACCACCGATGAGGTCGCCTCGATGTGCCCGGTGACGGGCCAGCCCGACCTGTCCAGCGTCGAGATCGTCTACGTGCCGCGCGAGCGCTGCGTCGAGTCGAAGTCGCTGAAGCTGTACCTCTGGTCCTTCCGCGACCGCAAGGTCTTCGCCGAGGCCCTCGCCGTGGAGATCGCGACCGAGATCAAGCGCGCGGTCGAGCCCGAGTCCGTGCGCGTCGTTGTCACGCAGCACGCCCGCGGCGGCATCGTGCTCGAGACCACGTCCGAGCTGTAGGCGTGGCCCGCGCCCGCACCGCTCCCGCCGCTGCGGCGCCGGTCGAGGTCGAGCTGCCGGAGGGCGCGCCGACCAGCCTGTCGACGCGGCGGGGTGAGCTGACCCTGCCCGTGTTCGTGCCCGATGCGACGCGGGCGGTCGTGCGGGGAGTACCGACGGACAGGCTTGCCGACAGTGGTGTGAGGGCGCTGCTGGTGAGCACCGCGCACCTGGCCCTGCAGCCGGGAGCGTCGGTCATCGGGGCGCTCGGGGGCGCCCACCGGTTCATGGGCTGGCCCGGGCCGATGATCTCCGACTCCGGCGGATTCCAGGCGTTCTCGCTGCTGGCCAGCGGCAACGGCCTGGCCGAGGTGAACGACGCCGGGCTGAACTACCGGTTCTCGCCGAAGCAGAAGTTTCGCCAGCTGACCCCGCGCAGCTGCATCGAGACGCAGCTGCGCGTCGGCGCCGACATCGTGTACTGCCTCGACTACTGCACCTCGCCGAGCGCTCCCGCGGCCGAGCAGGAGCGCAGCGTCGAGCTGACGCTGCGCTGGGCCGCCGAGTGCCGGGAGGTGTTCGACCGGATGGTCGCCGACCGGCCCGCCGAGCAGCGGCCGCTGCTGTTCGCGGTCGTGCAGGGCGGCCGGGACGAGCAGCGCCGGGCCCGGTGCGCGGACGCTCTGGTCGACATCGGCTTCGACGGGTACGGCTTCGGTGGCTACCCCATCGTCGACGGCAAGCTCGTCGACGAGGTCCGGCTGGTCGCGGAGCTGCTGCCGGCCGGCACACCGCTGCACGGGCTCGGCATCGGCACGCCCGAGAACCTCGTCGAGTCGTGGCAGGCCGGCTACGGCATCTTCGACTGCACGCTGCCGACCCGCAATGCCCGCCGGGGTGTGCTCTATACGGCCCTGGACGTGGACGCGATCGGGCGCGGACGCCCGTACAAGATCGCCCGGCTGACCGATGAGCGCTGGGTCCGCGAGAAGGGCCCGATCGATCCCGGCTGCGACTGCCCGATGTGCACCACGCTGCCCGGCGGCGCGGTCGCCCACATGTTCCGTATCGAAGACACCCTGGCCGGCACCCTCGCCTCGATGCACAACCTGCGCTTCTACACCCGTTTGACAGAAGCCCTGCATCGGTTGGGTACTGCCTGATGCCCTCGTTGGGACTCGAGCCGATGGTGCGCCGGCTGAGTGCCGCACCGAAGTACAGCGGCATCCACCCGGACACGATCGCGCACGTGGTGCACCAGGAGGCCGCGCACGCCGCCAACGACGCCGACCTGGAGCGGCTGGCCCGCCTGCGGCTGCACAAGGTCGTCGCCGACTACCTGCTCACGGCCCGGCCCGGCCGGCTCCTGCGCGGGCTCGACGCGGCCGTCGCCGACGGGCCCGACGCGGTGCGGGCCTGGTGCCGGACCACGCTCGCCGGGCACTTCTCCACCGCCGAGCGGCTGCCCGACCTCGACGAGTTCTACCCGGCCATGTTCGAGCTCACCGGCCCGCCCGCGGACATCGCCGACCTGGCCTGCGCGCTGAACCCGTTCTCGCTGCCGTGGCTGCGCGCGGCCACCGACGCCCCCTACGCCGGCTACGACTTCAACAGCGCCCTCGTGGCCGCGACCGGCGCGTTCGCCGCCCAGACCGACCCGGCGGCGCAGGTCCGGCAGTGCGACGTGCTGGTGACGCCGATCGAGGCCGACGTGGCCATCCTGCTCAAGACGTACCACTGCATCGAGGACCGGCTCGCCGGCGCCGGGCTGCGGCTGGTCGCCGAGGTCGCGGCCCGCCGGGTGGTCGTGTCGTTCCCGCTGAAGGCGATGCACGGCCGGGCCGCCGTCTTCACCCGCCCGCATATCGACGCGCTGCTGCGCCTGGGCGACGAGCGCGGCTGGGCGGTGCGCCGCGGCCGGCTCAGTACCGAGGAGTTCGTGGTCCTGGACAAGGAGTCCTCCGGCGGCCCGCAGCGCTGAGCCGAGGGCGACCGGACGGCCGCGGTGTCCCGGCCGGTCCTGGGGCTTTGTTGGGTTTTGAGTTTTGCCTTATCGATGCCTATGGCTTCCGGGGTACAGTGCGCGGACCTGTACGGAGTGTTGCGGTCCGGAGGGCTGCGACCGCACGGAAGTGGGTGATGGTTCATGGCTACGGTTCGTGGCCGCTGGGGCCCGCCGCAATGGTCAGCGTGGTGGGGCCGCTGACGTGGAGGCGATCGTGGTGCGGGTGGTGCTCGCCGTTGCGGTGATCACGGCCCTCAGTTACCTGCTCGGGGTTATCGCGCGGCGGATCGGGCAGCCGGCTGTCGTGGGGCAGCTGTTCGCCGGGATCCTGCTCGGGCCGAGTGTGCTGGGGCGGCTTCCGGGCAATCCCGGGACGGCGCTCATTCCCCTTGTCATCCGGCCCTATCTGACAGTGGTGGCGCAGCTGGCGCTCGTGCTCTTCCTGTTCTTCGTCGGCTACGAGCTCAACCGGAAGCTGCTGCGGCGGCGGATGCACGCGGTGCCGCTCATCGCCGTCTCGGCGTTCGTGGTGCCGATGCTGCTCGGGGCCGGGTCGACTGTCGTGTTCGCGGACTGGTTCGCGGCGACCGGGGCGCCCGCGGTGGAGCACCAGGCATTCGTGCTGTTCGTGGCCGTGGCGCTGTCCATCACGGCGGTGCCGGTGCTGGCCGGCATCATCGCGGAGCGCGGGCTCGGCGGGACCGTGGTCGGCGTTGTCGCGATGACGTCGGCCGGCATCATCGACGCGCTCGGGTGGCTGGCGCTGACCGGGGCGATGCTGAAGGCGGACGCCGGCGGCGGGCAGCGGCCCTGGGCGGTCACGCTGCTGCTGCTCGTGGTCTACGTCCTGGTGATGGTGTTCGTCGCCCGCCCGTTGCTCGGCCGGCTGCGCCGCGGCGCGCTCGCGGCGGGGCGGTCGGCGGCCTCGCTGCTGCCGGTGGCGGCGACGTTCGCGATGGCGTCGGCCTGGGTGACCGGGGCGCTGGGGCTGCACGTCATCCTCGGGGCCTTCATCGCCGGGCTCGTGATGCCCCGCGACGAGGACGGGCAGCCCGACCCGGCGCTGCTCACCGCGGTGGAGAAGGCGGGCGGCGTCCTGCTGCCGGTGTTCTTCGTCGTGTCCGGCCTCGCGACCGACGTGGGCGCCCTGCGCGCCGCCGACCTCGGCCTGCTCGGGGTCATCTGCGTCGCCGCCACCGTCGGCAAGCTCGGCGCCGGGCTGCTCGCCGCCCGGCTCTCGGGGCTGTCGTGGCGGGACGCGACGAGCGTCGGGATCATGCTCAACACCCGCGGGCTTACCGAGCTCGCGGTGCTCAACGTCGGCCTGCAGGCCGGGTTCATCAGCGGCCGGCTGTACACGGTGTTCGTGCTCATGGCGCTGCTGACGACCGCGGCGACCGGGCCGCTGCTCGGGCTGCTGGGCCGGCGGCGGGCCGTGGTCGCCGAGCCGGAGCCGGTGGCCGTGGGCGGAGGTGGTGATCCCGCGTGATGTCAATCGACCGAACGTGCCGGAGGGGGTGTCGAGCAGCCATTCTCGGATTCAGCAAGAATTCGTCAAGAATCAATTAAGTCATCGGTCGTGGTCATGCCACTGAATAGCATTTACGCAGCTCAGCGCGGCTTGAGCGCGGGTATGACGGCTCGTCGGAATCGTCGGACGAGACAACAAACGGGTGGCTTTGTTGCGCCACGATGCTAGAGTGTTGATCTGCAACTCGTGAATGAGCGGACCGGCTTGGCGGCTTCACGCTCCGCGCCCTTACCGATGGTGGTCTGGTGGCGGCTGCACGCTCCGCGCTCTTCACAACCTTTTCGGTTGTGTTTTTTGGAGGAGCGCATGACTCTCGACTTCCTGCGTGTCCGGAGCCAGCGCGTGCGCCAGCAGTGGGCCACGCTCGACAGCACCCGTGACGACGCAGCTCCGGAAGAGAACCTCGACGGGGTCAAGGACCCCGACTTCCTCGCCCTCGGCCTGGGCGCGACGAACATGATGGCGATGCTCTGGTCGCTCGCCCTCGGCCGCCGGGTGGTGGGCGTGGAGATGCGCGGCGACCCGTCGCTCGGTGTGCACTGGAACATCCGCGAGGACCTGTTCCACCACTGGGGCCTCATCGACAAGCTGATGCTGGAGCGCTACGGCGAGGAGAACCTCCCGCACCGCGGCGACGGCCGGCTGTTCCGCCTCGCGGAGTGCTTCTACGACCCGGCCACCGCGGCCGGCGCGGTCACCGCCGACGAGGTGCTGACCGGCTTCCTCGACACGCTCATCGGCGAGCCGTCGCACATCGGCGGCCGCATCTTCTACACCGAGTTCATCGACGACCGCTGGAAGGACGGCCAGCCCAACCGGGTCGTCACGATCCTCGAGCCGCCGGAGCCGCCGAGCGAGCCCGACCTGTCGAAGGTCGGCCGCACCGCCCTGGAGGCGCTCGAGGGCCCCTCGACGTTCCAGTGCGCCGCATCCGAGGTCATGGTGCTCATGCGCCGCTACCTGGAGATGGTCGAGCAGATCGACCTCCAGCGCGGCGTCACCCCGCGGGTACGCCTGTTCACCTCGCACCGCGTGGTCTCCACCGGCACCGACGAGGACGCCGGCTACCTCAGCTGGCTGCGCCGCGAGGAGGGCTTCGTCGACCGCCCCGACGGGCGTAAGGGCGTGCGCATCGAGGCCGTGCGCGAGCTGGACTACAACGGCAAGTTCCGCCGCGTGCGGGTGCCGGGCAGCAAGGTGATCGACCTCGGCGTGCCGAAGCTGTTCATGATCGCCCAGGGCTTCAACAGCACCGATGCGGAGCGCCTCGGCTTCAAGCAGGAGGACGTCAAGGTCGACCACCACGACGGGCGCGGCCCGGTCGTGGCCCAGGCCGACTACCTCGCGGGCCTGCTGGAGATCCTGGTCGACGGCCGCCTGCGCCGGCGCATCGCCTCCGACTTCGACAAGGAGGGCAACGAGTACTGGATCCGCCAGATCGCCGTCGGTCACCAGGACGACGCCGAGGTGGGCTGGATTCTCGTGCAGGTGCCCGACTACAAGACCTTCGACCCGATCCTGGCCGGGCTCGTGCCGTCGGGCACCCACCGCAAGTCCAAGGAGTACCGCGCCGGGGTCCAGCACCTCATGCGCGAGTACTACCTCGAGCAGACCTCCCTCATCACGGACATGCCGCTCGCCGAGCTCGAGAAGGTCCAGATGCCCTACGGGCCGAAGCTGTTCAGCCTCGTCGAGCGGGCCGGTGTCGACGCGCGCGTGGCCGCCAACGGCGTCGTCGGCGGCGACACGTTCGGCAACGGGCACTTCCTCACCAGCGGCGGGGCGATCACCGGCATGGTCGGCCACGCGTACCGCGTGCTGAACTACTGGCAGGCGATCGACGCCGGAACCGACCACGAGACGGCCATCCGCCAGCTCGCCGACGGCATCAAGCAGGACACCGACTGGTGGTTCCACGTCAGTGCCCAGGAGTTCAGCTCGGCCGTCCCGATCAACTTCGGGGCCGAGCGCATCGCCAAGATCGAAGCGGCGACGGGCCGCGACTCCTCGGCCCGCGCGACGACCATCGACGCGACCCGCCGGCACCGCCACTCGCTCGTGCCGCTCGACCCGTCCGACTGGCGGCGGCTGCTCGTGCGCAGCGGCCGCATGCACGCCCTGGCCCTGCCGCCGATCCAGGAGACCCACCCGGACCTGCGCGGCGCGGACATGATGCCGATGGCTTCTCCCGCCGGTGGCATGGACATGGCGGCCGGTGGCATGGAGACCACCGACGGCATGGCGATGGGTGAGGACGGCACCGCCATGGCCATGGCCGAGGAGGACATGAGCATGGCGGGCGGCGGCCTGCCCGCCGGTGGCGCGACGGCCGCCGCGGTGGAGGTCACGAGCCGATGAAGCTCGGGCAACCGAAGGGCGACTCGTTCGGCAGCCTCGCCGAGACGGTCCAGCCCCGCCGGCTCATCGTCGGCCGCTACCGCACCCTGCGGGAACGGCAGCTCGCGCTGCTCGTCGTCTGCGCGGGTGCGCTCGCCATCGTCATCGACACCTCCGTGGTCAACGTCGCCCTGCCGTTCCTCGGCAGCGACCTGAAGTTCTCCGCCTCCGAGCTGTCGTGGGTGGTCAACGCCTACGTCATCCCGTTCGGCGGCCTGCAGCTGTTCGCCGGCCGGCTCGGCGACCTCATCGGGACCAAGCGGCTGTTCATCGGCGGCATCGCGCTGTTCACCGCGGCCTCGCTGGCCTGCGGGCTGGCCCAGAGCCGCGAGATGCTCATCGCCGCGCGGTTCGTGCAGGGCGTCGGCGGTGCGCTGGCGGCCGCGGTCGTGCTGAGCATCGTCGTGGCGATGTTCCCCAAGCCGGGGGAGCAGGCCAAGGCGATCGGCATGTACTCGCTCGTCTCCTCGGCCGGCGCGGCGCTCGGCCTCATCGGCGGGGCCGCCATCACCGAGGCGGTCAACTGGCACTGGGTGTTCTTCGTCAACCTGCCGATCGGCGCGCTGGCGATCCTGCTCGGCGCCCGGCTGCTCGACGACGAGCGGGAGGCCGGCGAGCGGGGCATCGACGCCATCGGCGCGGTGCTCATCACCGCCTGCCTCATGCTCGCCGTCTACACCATCGTGCAGACCTCCGGCTCCGGCGGCGCCGCGCGCACCTGGGCGCTGACCGGCGTGTCGGTGCTGCTGCTCGCGGCGTTCCTGGTCCGCCAGCGCACGGCCCGCAACCCGCTGGTCCCGCTGTCGATCTTCCGGGCCCGCAACGTCTCCGCGGCCAACCTCGTCCAGGCGCTCATGGTCGCCGGCATGAGCGGCATGTTCTTCCTCGGCGCGCTGTACCTGCAGCAGGTGCTGCGGCTCAGCGTGCTCGAGGTCGGCTTCGCGTTCGTGCCGACGGCGACCGCTGTCGCGATCTGCTCGATCAAGCTGGCGCCGAAGCTGATGAAGAAGGTCGACGCGCGCACCGTGCTGATCCCCGGCCTGCTGTGCATCGTCGCCGGCCTGCTGCTGCTGAGCCGGGCCCCGGCCGGCGGCAACTACTTCGCCGACGTGCTGCCGGCGATGGTGCTGCTCGGCATCGGGGCCGGCATCGGCTACCCCGCGGCGCTGACCATCGTGCTCGTCGACGCCACCACCAGCGACCGGGGCCTGCGCTCCGGCCTGGTCAACACCACCCAGCAGATCGGCCCGGCGGTCGGCCTGGCCATCCTGGCCACCGTGGCCGCCGACCGCACCGACACGCTGCTCGGGCGCGGGCAGCCGGCTCCCGAGGCGCTGACCGCCGGCTACCACCTGGCGTTCCTGGTCGGCGCGGGCTTCGCGGCCGCCGGCATCCTGCTGACCCTGCTCGTGGTGAAGCCGGCCGTGCCGCGCACCGTGCCGAACGTGCTCGACGCCACGCGGTCCCGGCAGGAGAGCGAGCACGAGTACGCGGGCACGACCGACCCCGACTTCCTCACGCTCGGCATGAGCGGCACCGGCATGATGTCGATGCTGTGGTCCGTGGCGATGGGCCGGCGGGCGGTCGGTGTCGAGCTGCGCGGCTCGCCGTACGTGTCGGTCATGCGCTGGACGATGTGCGAGGACATCTACCACCACCTCGCGCTCATCGACCGCATGATGCTGGAGCGCTACGGCGAGGACGGCGTCCCGCGCCGCGGTGACGGGGTGCTGTTCAAGCTGGCCGACTGCTTCTACACGCCCTACACCGACCCGGGCTCCGTCCGCGGAGACGAGGTCGTCACCGGCTTCGCCAGCGACTCGCACATCGGTGGCGTCGCCCGCCACCACGAGCACATCGACGACCGGTGGCGCGACGGGCGGGCACACCGCGAGGTGACGCTGCCCGGGGCGATCGACCCACCGGCGCAGGTCGACCCGGCAATGCAGGGCCGGCCCGTGCGCGACATCCTCGACAGCCCGTCGACGTTCCAGGTGGGCGCCGAGGAGCTGCTGGTGGTGCTGCGCCGCTACCTCGAGGGCATCGAGGCAATGGACATGGCCCGCGGCGGCCTGCCGCGGGTGCGGATCCTGCCCTACCACCGGGCGGTCGCCCCGCCGGACGACGACGAGGCCATCGGCTGGCGCCGGCTCCTGCCGCGCCGAAAGGCCGAGACCGAGGACGGCTTCGTCGTCGGCCCGGACGGCCGGATCGGCATCCGGATCGAGGCGGTGCGCGAGCTGGACTACAAGGGCAGCTTCCGCCGGGTGCGTGTGCCGAACAGCCGGGTCGTCGACCTCGGCACCCCGCGGCTGTTCATGATCGCGCAGGGCCTCGACAGCCGCGACGCCCGCAGCCTGGGCTTCCGGCAGCGGCCGGTGCTCATCGACCACGGCGACGGGCGCGGGCCGGTCCCGGCCGAGGCGGACTTCCTGGCCGGCAACGTCGACGTGTACCTCGGCGACCGCATCCGGCACCGGGTCGCCTCCGAGTTCGACGCGGCGGGCAACGAGTACTGGGTGCGGCAGGTCGTCATCGGCCACGAGGGCGACGCCCAGATCGGCTGGGTGCTCGCCGAGGTGCCCGAGTACAAGACCTTCGACCCGATCCTGGCCGGCCTCGTGCCGGCGGGCACGCCCAAGGGCTCGCGGCGCTTCTTCGCCGGGCACCAGTTCCTGCTGCGGCAGTACTTCCTGGATCAGATCTCGCTCATCACCGAGATCCCCCGCGACGAGATGGAGCGCAACCAGCTGTCCTACGGGCCGAAGCTCTTCACCATCACCGAGCGGATCGGCGAGGACGCCCTCGTCGCGCCCAACGGGGTGGTCGCGGGCGACTCGTTCGGCAACGGGCACTTCCTGCAGAGCGGCGGCGTGCTGACCGGCATGACCGGCCACGCCTGGCGGGTGCTGGAGTTCTGGCAGGCGCTTGACGCCGGCACCGACGAGCGCGCGGCCGTGCGGCGGCTGGCCGACGCGATCAAGACCGACACCGAGGCGTGGCTGGAGCACAGCGCGCCGCTGTTCGCCCGGCCGGCGCCGCGGGCGACAGTTGCCGACCCGCGCGAGCAGGAGCGGCAGCGGACCATGGCCGCGGCGACCCGCTACCGGCGCTCGATCGTGCCGCAGCGCTACCCGGACGAGTGGAGCCGGATCCAGCTGCGCACGGGCCGGATCTATGCGTTCCGGCTGCCGCCGATCGACCCCGTCCCGCCCGCGCTGCGCCGCCGGCCCGGGCAGCCCGCCGGCCTGGCACCCGGCGGCCCGGCGGGCGCGATGCCCGACGGGACGGACGAGCGCAGGCCGGCCACGGACGGCATGGCCGACGCGGCCCGGATGTGATCTCGACGCCGGCGGCGGGCCCAGTGCCCGCCGCCGGCTCTCATTCGCACGAGCATGGGGGAGGACGGCGTGACGACGAGCACCGACGCGAGGTACGGCCCGGAGCCGACCGAGGAGGACGTGCGCACCGAATACGACGTGTGCGTCGTCGGCAGCGGCGCGGCCGGGGCGACTGTCGCGTGGCTGCTGGCCCGGTCCGGGCTCAGCGTCGCCGTCGTCGAGCAGGGCGGTCACGTCACCGCCGACACCAGCTACGACGACATCCTGGCCGCCGCCGAGTCGGCCTGGGTGCGCCAGTCCAACGGCACCTGGGGCAAGGTCGGCTCGCCCTGGACGACCTGCAACGTCGGCGGCGGCACCGTGTTCTACGGCGGCGTGCTGTTCCGCCACCGCCCCGTCGACTTCGACCCCGAGCGCGTGCTGGGCCGGGCCGACCTGCCGCTGCGGTGGCCGTGGGGCTTCGCCGAGCTGGAGCCGTACTACACCGCCGTCGAGGACATCATCGGCGTCGCCGGGCTCGCCGGGGCCGACCCGAGCATCCCGGCCCGCTCCGCGCCCTACCCGCTCGTGCCGGTGCCTGTCTCGCCCGAGGGCGCCGCGATCGCCGGGGCCGCCAAGACGCTCGGCTGGCAGCCGTTCCCCACGCCGCTCGGCGTGCTCACCGACCGGTACCGCGGCCATCAGGGCTGTGTCGCCGACGCGCCGTGCATCTCGCGGACCTGCCCGGTCGGGGCCAAGGGCGACGCCGTGAACCGCTTCCTCACGCCCGCGCTGCACGCCGGAGCCCGCCTGTTCGCCGGGCTCAAGGCGGTCGCGCTGGTGGGCGACGAGCGCCGCGACGCCCGCGCGCTGCGCTGCGTGCGGATCGACACCGGCCGCTGGTTCGAGTTCCGCGCCCGCCAGTTCGTCGTGGCCGGCAATGCGGTGCAGAGCGCCGCGCTGCTGCTGCGCTCGACCACGCCGCGGCACCCGCGCGGGCTGGGCAACTCCCACGACCTCGTCGGGCGGGGCCTGTGCTTCAAGCTCAGCGAGTACCTCGTCGGCTACGGCTACCGCGCCGCCGACGGGCCGCCGCGCAGCGAGGTGATGGGCCTCGGGCCCGTGTCCACCGCGGCCGTCACCGACCTCTACGAGGACCCCGCGGCGCCGGGCGGGCTCGGCGGCGTCCTCTACGAGGTGCGGCCCGAGCGGACCTACCGGGTGCGCACCAACGAGCAGCTGCTGCGGATCGAGGCGCTGGTGCCCGACGAGCCGCAGCCCACCAACCGGGTGCGGCTGGGCCCCGGCACCGACGCGCACGGCGTGACCGACATCGTCATGGACTACCAGGCCCACCCGCGGGACCTGGCCCGGCTGGAGTACATGCTCGGCCGCGGCGAGGAGCTGCTGCGCGCGGCCGGGTGCACAGTCGTGGTCCGCGAGCCCTCCGGCTGGGAGCTCGGCAGCGGCCACCTGCACGGCACCTGCCGCATGGGCACCGACCCGGCCACCAGCGTCACCGACCCGGACGGGCGGCTGCACGACGCCGACAACGTCTACGTCGCCGACGGCGCGCTGCTGCCGTTCCCGGGCGCGGTCAACCCGACGCTCACCATCCAGGCCGTCGCCCTGCGGGTGGCGCACCGGCTGCTCGAGGACCGCTTCGGCGCCCCGGCCGCGCCGATCGCCGCGCTCGTCAGTCCGCGGGGGACCGTGGTGCCGGAACAGCGCTCCAGCGCTCGCCCAGCAGTGCTGCCACTCGGCTGAACGCCGCGGTGCGGTAGGTGTGGCAGCGACCGCCGGTGTGCACGTGCCGCACACCGGCGTCGAGCCGCTCCGGCAGCTGGCGGTACACCCGGTGCACCAGGTGGCCGTGCGCGTCCTCCTGCGGCTCGAGGTCGAACGAGAGCAGGCCGAGCGTGTGCAGCCGCGGCTCCGTGGCGGCCCAGGCGGCCACCGCGCCGAGGAGCACGTCGATCCAGTACCGCTGGAACGTCCGCCGCAGCACCGGCACGTACCGCCCGAACCGGGCCACCAGATCCGCCGTCGGCCGGTATCCGACCTCGTCGCCCACCCGCACGTCGGTGCCCTCGCCGCGGCCCTGGAACAGGTAGCTGTACCGGGCGGCCAGGTCGCTCTGCAGGCCGGCGAGGTAGAGCGTGTCGCCCTCGCGCACGCCGTAGGCGTACCCCACGAACCCGGGTCGTCCGGCGTCCATGAAGTTCCAGTCCGCGGCCTCGTACATCGCCTGCGGCAACAGGTCCGGCTCGGTCAGGTAACAGCGCAGCACGACCGGTGCGCCGAAGCGGGGGAACCGCTCGCCGACGATGTCGTCGCAGACGCCGGCCATGGCCGTGACCGAGAACCGGGCGCCGCGGTAGGTGAACGGCACAGGCGTGCCGATGGGGGCCGTGTCGTTGAACGAGCGCAGCAGCGCGCCCAGCGGCCACCCGAGCGCCGCGGCGATCTCCTCGCGGTCCGTGGGGTCGTCCAGCCACCGGGCCAGCAGCTCGCGGCGCTCGCCGAGCAGCGGGTTGCCGGCCACCCAGCGGTGGAAGAAGTCCTCCGGGGCGGGCACGAGGGCGTCGCTGTCCGGGTGCGTGGCGCAGCGTGTGCCGGTCGGCGCCGGCGCGGTGCCCGTCACCGTGACCCTCCGTCCAGGGCGGCCTCGTCCAGCGGCGCCGGGTGGGCCGGCGCCGGCCGGCCGGCGGCGAGGGCGGCGAAGTGCTCGCGGTGGGCGCGGGCGTAGGCCAGCTCGGCGAAGCAGCCGGCGTTGAAGTGCCACTGCGGTGGCTCGGCGAAGTCGGCGGCGCTCGCGTCGATCCACTCGGCGGTGTCGGCGGCCACCTCGCGCTCCAGCGCGGCGGCGGCCTCCCGGGGGCCGGCCCCGACGGCCCGCCGCCGCCAGTAGTCACGCACCCGGAGCCCGTGCCGGAACGGTCCGGTGACCGCGCGCAGCGGGTGCAGCGGGTGTCCGCCGCCCGCCGCGTCACCCACGCGAACCGCCGCGACCGGACCGGTGAGCGCGGAGTGCGCCGGCCGCCACGCCGTGGCCGACAGCAGCCGGGGCCGGTCGGCTCCGCCGCGGACCGCCGCGTCGAGCTCCGCCTCCGGCCGCCCCAGCAGCTCGGCCGCGGCCGCCACGAACAGCCGCCGGACCGGCACGTCGACAGCGGCGGCGGAGCGGGGGGAGCCCGGCGCCGCGGCCGGCCCCGGGTCGAAGACGTGGTATTCGGGCACCTGCACCGCGAGCCAGGCCGGTGCGCCGGTGGGGCCGCCGCCGATGACGACCTGGCGCACCCGGTACTCGTCGTGGTCCTCGTCGAACGCGGGCGCGACGCGGCGCCGGGCCAGTGGCCCCACCGGGACGTCAAGCACCCCGGCGATGAGGTGCGTGCGGGCCGCGGTGGGGCCGCGGCCGTCGCCGTGGTCGAGGACGAGCGGCTCGACGACGACCGGCGCGTCGTCGAGCAGCGCCAGCTCGGCGCCGAGTCCGTCGGCCGCGGCCGGCCGGTCGACCCGGACCCGCGGCGGCCGCCCGGCCCGGCGGTCGAGCGCCTCGACCGCGGCCAGGTAGGCCCACAGGCCCTCGAGCAGCTCGGCCGCGGGCACCCGCAGGACCGTGGGCCAGGTGCCGGTGACCGTCACCCGGGCCGCGCCGTCCACCCACTCCTCGCCGGTCTCGACCGCCGCGCCGGTCCGCGCCGGGTCGGCCGGGTCCAGCGCGTCGGCCAGCCGCCACGGTGAGCCGTCGGCGCGCACCGGGACCCCGCCGGGGCCGTACCGCCGGCGCAGGAGACGGTCGAGCAGCGCCAGCTGCCGGTGGGCGCCGAGCGGCAGGCACCACATCGCGCCCGGGCCGAGGACGGGATCGCCGGGCGGGGCGGCGCCCGGCCCACCGGCCGCGCGCCGGCCCGCCGCGAGCGTCCACAGCATCGCCATCGCGCCCGCGCCGCCGGCCCCGAGCACCAGCAGGTCCGGCCGCTCCGGCATCGACTCCTCCACCCGCAGAACCCCTTCCCGCCCGTGCCCGTGATGTGTCAGGCGGCGCTCACGCCGGCCGCCGGCCGCGCGGGCTGCGCCGGTGCGGCGGCGTCCGTGACCGCGGTGTAGACGTCCAGCAGCCGCCGGGTGACGGCCTCCAGGTCGTATCCGGCCGCCCGCTGCGCACCGGCCTCGCCCAGCCGGGCCGCCAGCTCCGGCGCGCCCAGGACCTCCCGGATCGCGGCGGCCAGCGCGGGCGGGTCGCACGGCGGCACGATGAGGCCGGCGGCGCCGTGCCCGACGACCGTCGGCAGGCCGCCCACGTCGGTGACGACCACCGGCCGGGCCGCGGTGAGCGCCTCCAGCACCGTGCCGCCCATCTCCTCGTGCCGGGACGGGATCACGACCACCGTGGCCCGCCGCATGGTCCGGGCGATGTCGGGCCGGTCGAGGTGCCCGAGCAGGTCGACCCGGTCCTCGATGCCGAGCTGGCGCAGCTGGGTCCGGCAGCGGCTGAGCTCGTTGCCGTCGCCGCACATGACGAACCGGCCGGTGAAGCCCGCGCCGATCAGGATGCCCGCGGCGTCGACGTAGTCGGCCCAGCCCTTCTCCGGCGCGAACCGGCCGCAGTACAGCACCGTCGGCTCGGCCGCCGGGTCGGGCGCCTCGTCCGGGCCAGGTCGAAAGTCGGCCAACCGCACGCCGTCCGGGACCACGTGGACCCGTCCGGCGTCGGTCAGGCCCAGCCCGAGGTAGGCGTCGCGGACCCGCTGGGTCAGCACCACCACGGCCTCCGCCCGGCGCACCGCGACCCGCTCGAAGAACCGGGCCGGCCCGATGAGCAGCCGGCCGGCCAGGGTCTCCGGGTGGAACGTCACAAGCGCGCTGCAGTGGACCGTCAGCGCGAGCGGCCGGCGCAGCACCCAGCGGGCCAGCACCGCGAACAGGAACGTCCACGGCAGTTCGCTGCAGTGCATGTGGATCACCGAGTACTGCCGGTGCCGGCCCCGCAGCCGCTGCCCGACGCACCAGGCGACGAGGGCGAGGCCCCACGAGACCAGCAGCCCGACGTACCCCTTGGAGCGCGTGGGGATCGGGGCCACCGGCGGCGACAGCAGCTCGAAGCGCGTGCGCTCGTCGAGCTGGACCGCGCTCGGCATGCCGGGCCGGCGGGGGAACACCACCGTCTGGCGGACGCCGAGCTCGGACAGCTGCTCGGTGGTCTGCATGATCTGGACCTGCATGCCGCCGATCGGCTCGTACTGCAGCTCCCGATGGGTCAGCTCGCGCCCGGCGAGGTAGTAGTAGGGCGTCAGCCGCAGCACGTGCAGGCCGGCCCGCGGGCTGCCGGCGTCAGAGCTCGGCATGGCGCGTGCGGACCTTGTCCAGCGCCCGCACGATGTCGTCGACGTCGGCGGAGTCACCCAGCAGCAGCGAGTGGTGAAAGAGCAGTGTCGTGTCGCAGTACTGCTCCGAGCCGCTGAAGTCGCGCCCGAGCGCTCGCTCGCGGCCGTGGTCGTCCCACATGGCGGCGAACCGGCGCTTGGTCTGCGGGCGCAGCATGATGCTGCGGTGCAGCGGGGCGTCGGCCGGATACCACGTCATCCCGAGCTCCGCGGTGAGCGCCTCGGCCACCCGGCTCAGCGGGGCCGCGCCGAACGTGCCCGGCTCGACCTGGATGCCGTACTCGTAGATCGAGCGCGCGTCCGCCTGCTCCGGCAGCGGGACGGGCGCGAAGCCGCCCAGCTCGGCCAGGCGCCGCTCCAGCTCACCGGCGATCTTCTCGCGGTGCTGGTGCTGCCCGTCGAGCCGGGGCAGCTGGTCGAGCAGGACGGCCGCGGACAGCTCGGACATGCAGTAGTTGGTGCCCATGATCTCGCCGGCCTCGATGAGCTCCATCTGGCCGGCGACCGGGCCGCCCTCCGGGTAGCAGCGGGAGTCGGCCCGCAGCTGCTGGGCCCGTCGGTAGATCTGCTCGTCGGCCGTGATGACCGCGCCGCCCTCGCCGCCGGTGAGCACCTTGCCGTTCTGGAAGCTGAAGACGCCGACGGCGCCGTGGGTGCCCACGGCCCGCCCGCGCCACCGGGCGCCGTGCGCCTGGGCGCAGTCCTCGATCAGCGGGATGCCGGCCTCTTGCGTGAGCGCGGTCAGCCCGTCGAGATCCGCGACGGTGCACGCGAGGTGGACCACGATGACGGCGCGGGTGCGCTCGCTCATCCCGGCGCGGACCGTCTCGGGCGTGATGCAGCCGGACTTCGGATCGCTGTCGACGAGCACCGGCAGCGCGCCGACGCGCAGGACCGCGGTGACCGGCGCGACCCACGTCATGGCCGGCACGATGACCTCGTCGCCGGGGCCGATGTTCAGGGCCTCCAGCGCGACAAGCAGTGCGCTGGAGCCGTGGTCGACGCTGACGCAGTAGGGCGCGCCGTTGTAGCGCGCGAACTCCTCGGCGAAGCGCCGCTCCCGCGCGTGCGTGCCGTCGCTGGGCCAGCTGATCGCCCACCGGCGGGAGCGCAGTGCGTCGATCAGCTCCTGCTCGGTCGCCTGGTCGAACTGGGGCCAGGCCGGCCACGCCCGGCCCTGGCGCACCGGGGTCCCTCCGGAGACGGCGAGTGTGCTCATGAGTGCCCACCTTCCTGAACGGTCGCATCGGCATCGATCTCGGGGGCGTCGGTCCCGGAACCCATCTCGAAGAACCGGCGCAGCGGAGCCGCCTCGCCGGTGTCCTCCAGGACCGCGCGGTAGCGGCTCAGCGGCAGCGGTGCGCTCACGAGCGGCTCCAGCCGGACCGCTCCCGACGTGGCCACCTCCAGCGCGCGGCGCAGCTGGCCCTGGCCGGACAGCACGCCGTACACCGTCAGCTCCCGCAGCATCACCGTGCTGGGCTCGAAGCGGACCGCTTCCTCGCCGGAGTAGCCGACCAGGACGTAGGCGCCGCCGGGGCGGGTGGCCCGCAGCCCGTCCGGGAAGACGTCGGCCACGCCGGTGCTGTCGAAGACGACCTCGGGCTGCTCGTCGTCCCACTCGCTCAGCGCGACCCGGGCGTCCAGCCCGAGCTCGGTGGCGAGTGCGCGGCGGGCCGTGACCGGGTCGACGACGCTCACCCGCTGCGCCCCGGCCGCCGCGGCGAGCTGGGCGACGAGCAGGCCGATGGTGCCGCCGCCGATGACGCCGACCAGCCGGCCCCGCACGTCCGGTCCCCGCTCGCAGGCGTGCAGGGCCACACCCAGCGGCTCCAGCAGGCAGGCCGCGGCCCCGGACAGCTGCTCGGGCAGCGGCTCCAGCTGCTGCGCCGGGATCGTGACGAGCTCGGCGAACGCGCCGGGGCGGGTGAAGCCGAGCTCGTCACAGGCCGTGCAGAGATTGAACCGGCCGGCCGCGCACTGCGGGCACTCCCGGCACGGCAGGATGTTGTCGGCCACCACCGCCCGGCCGACCAGCTCCGGCCGGGTCGGTGCGGAGACCACCCGGCCGGCCCACTCGTGCCCGGGGATGACCGGGTACTCCGCGTCGTGCAGCGTGCCCCGCAGCAGTCGCAGGTCGGTGCCGCACATGGCCACGTGGGTGATCGCCACCAGCGCCTCCCCGGGCCCGGGGACCGGCCGGGGCACGCGCTCGACCGCGTGCTCCTTGGGTCCCCGCACCACGAGGGCGAGCATGTCGGCGGCCGTCATGCCGCGCCGCCGTCCAGGCCGGGCCCGGCGTCCGGGTTGGGACTGTCGCCGAGCCGGTGCACGAAGAACGCACGGCCGTGCCAGCCGTAGTTCAGGAAGTGGCTGTACTCGTAGAAGCCGTCGGTGCGCTCGAAGCACTCGACGAGCGCCCGGCGCATGCCGAAGCGCGGGTTGGCGCGGTTGCAGTTGTAGTCGTCGAGCAGGATGACCGCGCCGTCCGGGAACAACCGGTTGCCCAGCAGGTGGTCGAGCACCTCCACGGTCGAGGAGTACAGGTCACAGTCGAGGTTGGCGATGGCCACCTCCCGCTGCAGCGGGTCGGAGACCAGCGACTGCTCGAACATGCCCCGCACGACGGTCCAGCCGTCCTCGCCGAAGCGGCGGGTGAACTCGCTGCGCAGCATCTCCTCGGTGCCGGGCGGGGACGCGTCCTCGCCGCCGCGCCAGTAGCCGGTGTCGACCACCTCGTAGGAGATGGCGTCGACGTTGTTCGTGCTCTTCGGGAAACCGGCGAAGGAGTCGTACACGTACATGTGCCGCGGGTAGAGGGTCGTGTAGAACTCGGTCAGGGCGTCGAACTCGACGATGAGGTCGGCCAGCAGCAGGGAGCTGAACCCCTCGAAGCAGCCGAACTCGGCGACGGCACCCGGAATGTGGCTGCCGTAGACGTACTCGAACACGGTGCGGAACGCCTCGCCATAGATCCTTCTGGCCCGCTGCTGGTCGAGATACGTGGCGTTGGTGATTTGCTCGGCGGTACGAATCGCGAATTCACCCCTTCGCAGTGACGGTGTCGTAGAGGGCAGGGTCGACGTCGATGTCCATGTTCAGCTCGCAGCAGCGGTAACAGATCGGCTGCAGGCCCTCGCGGATCATCTGACGCATGCGGGTGTAGGTGTCGCTGTGGAAGACCTCGCTCAGCGTCTGCTCGCCCAGCGAACCCATGACCGTGTCGGCGAACGTGGTGCAGCTGATGACCTGGCCGTTGGGCAGCACGGTGGTCTGCGCCCACAGCTTCACGCAGGTCGTCTCGCGCACGATCCGGCTCCAGTCCTTGGCGAAGAACCGGCTCTTCTCGCGGTTGGAGTAGCGGGTCGGCGCGACGAGCACCCGCACGCCGGTGATCCGGTCGGCCTCGTCGAGCTGCTCCTCCAGGATCTTCGGGTCGAGTTCGGCGTGCTGGTGCTCGTTGCAGTAGCCGGCCCAGGACGTGAAGGGCCGGCCGGTGACCGCCTCGAACGCGGGCCGGGAGCCCTTGCCCTCCTCGCGCGTGAAGAAGCTCGACAGCCCGATCGTGATCTCCTCCACGCCGAGCTGCTCGGTCAGTCGCACCATGTCGACGAGGTGCGTGTAGTTCATGCCGGTGACCACGAAGTTCAGGGCGATGTTGGGGCCGTGGCCGGCCCGCGCCTTCGCCTCCTGCAGCGACTTCAGCCCGGTGACGGCCCGCTCGAACGCGTCGCGGCCGCGGATCGGGTCGTTGACCTCCGACGACGGGCCGTCGATGGAGATGTACACGTCGTCGATGCCCGAGTCCACGATGGCGTCGGCGAAGCGCGGCAGCAGCGTCGCGTTGGTGCTCATGTCGAGGTTGCAGTCCGGCATGCGGGTCTTGGCGATACGCATGAGCCCGACGGCGTCGCGGTGCATGAGCGGCTCGCCGCCCATCATGGTCAGGTAGACCTTCTCGCGGTTGCCCTCGGCGAGCTCGTCGACAAGGGCCGTCCACATCTCGACGCTCATCTGGTCGCGTTTGACCTCGGCGAGCCATGTGCTCTCCGCGGCCGAGTCGCCGTACATCCAGCACTCCCGGCAGGTCAGGTTGCACGCCCAGTTCACGAACGCCGTGACGTGGCGCGGTACCGCCGGGATGGTCAGCGGGATGAGCGGTATTGGCTGCGTCACCATGCGTGGGTCTCCATTCTGGGCAGCGGCGCATCTGTGTTCGGCATCGCCGGAACACCGGCGAGGAGCTGGGAGAAGCAGTGCGCGCCGGAGCCGGTGGCGGCCCACAGCCGCTCGCCGCCGGCCGTGGCGCTGTGCGCGGAGATGACCGGCAGGATGAGGTGCGGCTCCTGCGAGGGGTAGCAGCGCACGCCGGCCTCGCGCTCGGCGTGGTGGGCCGCGACGCCGACGACGACCGGGTGATCGGTGTGCGACACGTGCACCCCCGCCGCGTAGGGCAGGTCCTCGTAGTAGACGAGCGCGCAGCCCGGCGCCTCGACGGGCGCGACGGCCTCGGCGGCCGCGCGGGCGGCCACGTGGTCGACGTGCCCGCGGATGGCCAGCGGCACCAGCAGCAGATCGGGGCGGGTCGCGCGCAACGCACCGGCCAGCCGCTCGGCCGCCTGGGCCACGATCGCCGGCTCGGCCCGGGCGCCCATCTCGGTGTCGTCGTCGTAGCCGCGCAGGCTCGCGTCGGGCAGGTCGGCGCGGTACAGCCGGACGCCCGTCAGGGACGACCAGGCGGCGTCCTCGAGCGCGCGGACGCCGCCGGCGGCGGTCGTGCCGTGGGCCGGTGAGGCGGGCGCGTAGGTGGTCCGGCCGAACAGCGTCAGCGCGGACAGCGCCGTGCCGGTGCCGGCGAGCCGCGCGACAGTGCCGCCGATCGACCAGGCGATGTCGTCGGGGTGTGGGGAGAGCAGCAGTACGTTCATCAGACGAACTCGTCCAGGAGGCAGTAGAAGCGGTCCTTGGCGGCGTCGTGGCGGGCGCCGTACCGGCCCAGGAAGTGCGTGCTCGCGACCTGCCCGACGCCGGGGAACTGCTCGGTCACGTCGCGCCGGGCGATGGCCAGGTCCTTCCAGCGGTCGGCGACGCCGAGCCGGCCGACGTCGAGGATGCCGGCGAGCGTGAGCGCCTCCGGCTCGATGAGGAAGTTGTCCAGGCACGGGTCGCCGTGGCACACGACCAGATCCTCGGGCGCGGGCGACGGCGTGGCGGCCAGCTCGTCGAGCAGCTGCCGCACCGACCGCCCGCGCCGCTGCGGATCCAGGTCGTCGAGGTCGATCCAGCCCATCTCGGCCGCCAGCCGGGCCAGCGGCAGGGTCACCGCCAGGGTCCGGTCGAACGGGCAGTCGGCCACCGGCAGGTCGTGCAGGTCGCGCAGCACGTCCGCGACCAGGTCGAGCACCGCGGGCCACTCCCCGGGCGCCCACGGCCCGGCCGCCGAGCGGCCCGCGAGCGCCGTCGTGACGAGCCACATCAGCTCGTCGTCGCCGCCGACGTCGACCACCTCGGCCACCGGGAAACCCTGAGCCGCGAGCCACTGCAGGCGCTCGGCCTCGTTGCCCGGGTGGAACCGCAGGTCGTCATCGCGCCGCGGCGGCGTCGTCTTCACGTAGAACGCGTGGCGGCGCCCGTCGACACGGTGGATGACCGTGCCGTACGAGCGGCTCGCCACGTGCGTCCACGCGCCGTCGAGCCGCAGTCGGGCGGCGAGGGCGGCCGGTGGCCCGGCTGGCTGGGACATGTCAGCCGCAGGACGGGTCGAGGATCCGGGCCAGCGACAGGTCGCGGGTGGCGATGGTGTGCACCGTCTCGTCGATGCGGCGCAGGACCGCCTCGTCGTCGTGCAGCGCCCCGCCGAACGCCTCGGCGGCGAACTGGTGCATCCGCGCGTCCGGCAGCGCGTCGAAGTCGAACTGCGTCGTCTTGGCGATCTCGCGGGCGCCCTTCTCGAACGCCTCCAGCGCGTGGTCGACCTCGGCCTGCCCGAACGCGGCGGTCACCATGTGGGTGCCGCTGTCCTCGAAGTAGGCGCCGTGGTCGTACGCGGCCCGGTAGATGTCCCACGACAGCTGCTCGGACGGCACGACGACGTCGAACATCATCGGCGGCCCGTTGATGAAGGCGGGGATGCCGACGGCGGCCAGGATGTCGCGCATCCCGTCGCGCAGGGCGGCGCCCATCCGCTGGGTGTGCTCGTGCACCGAGCCGTCCTCGGTGACGTCGAGCACCGCGAGGGCGGCGGCCATCGGCGGCACCTCGCGGGTGTAGGTGCCGGCCACGCCCGCCTTGTCGTAGGCGTCGAGGATCTCGCGGCGCCCGACGACGGCGGAGATGGAGTGCCCGTTGCCCAGGCCCTTGCTCATCGTGATCGCGTCGGCCGGCACCTGGCCGGTGCCGTTGAGCCCGCGGTGGCCCCAGCGGAAGGCGGTGATGACCTCGTCGATGATGAAGTACACGCCGTGCTCCGCGCACAGCTGCGACACCCGGCGGTAGTAGGCCTCGTCGAACCAGGCCGGCTCGGGCGTGACGATGACGGCGGCGATCTCGCCGGCGAACTCGTGCAGCAGCCGCCGCAGCGCGGTCTCGTTGTACCCGTAGCACGCGATGCGGGTCGCCGGGTTGAACCCGATGCTGAGGTAGTTCAGGTGCCAGTCGTGCCAGCCGTGGTAGCCCGACGTCACGATGATGTCGCGGCCGCTGGCGGCCCGGGCCATGCGGATGGCGGCCGTTGTCGCCTCCGAGCCGCTCTTGCTGAACACGGCCTTCTCGCCGGCCGGGTACCGCTCGCACAGCCGCTCGGCCAGCTCGATGCGGGGCAGGGAGATGGTGCTGGCGAACACCGTGCCGTGCTCGGCGATGTACCGCGTGATGGCGTCGACCACCGCCGGATGGCGGTTGCCCAGCAGCAGCGCGCCGCTGGCGGCGGTGACGTCGAGGATGCGCCGCCCCTCCACGTCCTCCATCCACGAGCCCTGCGCCTTGACGAACACCGACGGGAACCGGGTGCCGATGTCGTACTGCTCGGCCGCGGTCACCCGGCGGGCCCGCTCGATGGTCTCCAGGTTGTTCAGCGTTTTCGGCCGGGTCTGGCTGGTCATGAAATCTCCGTCTCGGTCGTCGTCATGGCGGCGTCCAGCTCGTCGAGGACGGTCTTGTGCACGCCGTCGAAGACGCTGTCCACGTGGGCGTTGTCCAGGGCGAAGGCGCACCCGTCGCCGAGGCTGCGGGGCAGCTGCTCGGAGCGGTACGCCACGCCGGTGTAAAGGCTGACGGCGGCGGCGAAGACGTCGCCGGTGAACGTGCACACCCGGCCGGGCAGCCGCTGCGGGTCGATGCGCTGGGCGGCGTGGAAGCAGCCGTCCGGGTGGGCGTGCACGACGCTGCCCGCGATCGTCGCCGGCACCGCGGGCACCTCCAGCTCGCCGTTGGGCCCGAACAGCTCGGTGCTGTGTTCGAGCAGCCGGCGCAGCCCCTCGTCGAGCGGGATCGTCCCGCGCTCCCGCCGGACCCGGGCACCCTCCATCACGTACTGCGGCCAGTGCGCCATCGCCTGCGTGATGACGACCGACCAGTACAGCTCGGCCGGGGACAGGTGGTCGGAGCCGATGGCGAAGTTGAACTGGTCGTAGAGGGCGAGCTCGGTGTCGTGCGAGATGAGCCCGCTGGACAGGCACTGCTGGAAGTCCGGCGAGCCGGGGATCGGGTAGAACGGGTTGGTCCAGAACCGGATGCCGGCGAGCATCAGGTTTATCGAGTCCCGGGCGACCTCGGCCGGGGTCTGGCCGAGCAGCCCGACGATGAGCGACGCGCCGACGGTGATGCCGTGCTCGTTGAACAGCCCGGCGCCCGCGTTGACCTTCTCCAGTGAGGTGAAGCCCTTGCGGATCTGGCGCAGCCGCTTGACGTCGGTCGTCTCCAGCCCGAGGAACAGGCTGGAGAAGCCGGCCGCGGCCATGTCGTCGACGAGCGGGCCGTCCAGCTTGACCACCGTCATGCCGTTCGGCAGGTGCAGTTCGACGTCGAGGCCGCGGCGGATGATCGCCCGGCAGATCTCGTGCACCCGCGGGATGTCGAAGGTGAAGTTGTCGTCCTCGATGAAGAACCGGCGGATGCCGTGCTCGTTCACGTAGTGCTCGATCTCGTCGACGACGTTCTCCGGCGCCCGGGCCCGGAACTTCTTGCCGACGGTGGCGTGCACGGTGCAGAACGAGCACGAGAACGGGCAGCCGCGGCTGGTGATGAGCGTCGCTGTCGAGTCGTAGCTGGCCATGTCGAGCAGGTCGACGGCCGGCAGGGCGAGCCCGTCCAGGTCCTGGAGGAAATTCGAACGCGGCTGCAGGTGTACTCCCGCCGGCCGCTCGCAGTCGCAGAGTCCGGTGCCGCAGCGGAAGGCCAGGCCCGGCAGGCCGCGCAGGCTCCGGCCGGCGGCCAGCGCCTCGATCACCTCCACGACGTTGGCCTCGGCCTCGCCGAGCACCAGCGCGTCGAACGCCTCCTCGGTCATCGCGTGGGGGTGCGCCACCGTCGGGTGCTGCCCGCCGAGGATGACCTTCGCCTCGGGCAGGAGCCGCTTGGCCAGCCGGCCCAGCTCGTAGGCCGGCTCGTAGTACGGCGTGAACATGCACGACACGCCGACCACGTCGTAGCCCTGCGCCAGCACCTGCTCGATGCGCTGCCAGTCGGCGCCCCAGTGCACCAGGTGGTCCCAGCGCGGATGGGCCGCGATCTTGGCCCGGTCGGCGTCGGTGTACCGCTCCGGCGGCACCACATGGTTGTCGTCGCTGTACGCCAGGGAGTCGAAGATGTCGACCTCCATGCCGGCGTTGCGCAGTTGCGCGGCGAGGTAGGCGAGCCCGATCGGCATGTGCCGGCCGATCTCGATCATGCAGGCGCGAATGGGCGGCTTGATCAGCAGCACCCGGGTCACGCCGGTATCCGTCCTGGTCGACACATCTGAACCCCTTCCGACATCGGCTTCACCGTCCGGACGCGCCCCGGTGCGCCTCGTAGTACGTGCGAAGCGCCGCGTGGATGTAGTCGTCGGCGAAGATGAACATCTCCGGCGGCGGGACGAACTCCGGATCGACCTGCTCCAGGGACCGGCCGAACGCGCTCCGGAAGTGCTTCTCGATCATCGGCGGCCAGTCGTCCGGCAGCCGCCACTCGTGCTCGTAACCGCTGCCGAGCGTGTGCCGCACGGCCATCTCCAGGCACTCGTCCCGGGTCATCGCCTCGATCGGCGGGCGCACGGGCGTGAACACGTCAAGCTCCGCGTCGGCCTGTTCGCCGAGGATCCGGGCGGCCATCTCGGCGGCCAGCAGGGGCGACTGGTGCAGGCCGTCGCGGTAGGTGCCGGTCATCAGCCACAGGCCGTCGACGCCGGCCCGGCCCAGCAGCGGGAAGCCGTCGAGCGGCACCGGGCGGTTGCCGACCAGAATCCGTTCGACCCAGCCGTTGACCAGGTCGTCGTGCATCTGGCTGGCTCCGCTGAGCAGCAGGTTGAGCTCGCCGATGGCGGCCGTGGTGCCGACCTGCGACTCGACCTC
Organism: Dactylosporangium vinaceum; assembly: GCF_019904175.1. Classification (GTDB taxonomy): domain Bacteria; phylum Actinomycetota; class Actinomycetes; order Mycobacteriales; family Micromonosporaceae; genus Dactylosporangium; species Dactylosporangium vinaceum. Next base: position 1,190,355 of record NZ_CP061913.1, read on the forward strand.
GTTCGTGGCGCCGAGGTAGATGACGCCGTCCTGGCGCGGCACGACGTGCAGGCCGCAGGCGAACGCGCGGTTGGGCGTGCGGATGACGCTCGGCGGCATGGTGCCGGCGGCGGTGCGCACCATCAGCGCGACGCCGCGGCCGGCCACGACCGCCGGAATCTTGTTGCGCAGCTCCTCCGGCAGGCAGCTCAGCAGCTTCGTGGTGGCCGCGCCGGTGGCCAGCACCACGTGCCCCGCGGACAGGACCTCGCCCGAGGTGAGCCGCACGCCGGTGGCCCGGTCGCCGTCGAGCAGCACCTCGGCGACGAGGTCGTCCACGATCGTGCCCCCGTTGCGCACCAGCGCCGCGGACAGCGCCCGCAGCAGCGCCGGTGCGTCGACGGCGTGCTCGCCGGGGATGAACATCGCCTGCAGCGGCCGGTGCGTCGGGGCCGGGTGGATCCACGGCACGTCGGCCGGGTCGATGTCCTCGTACGGCTCCTTGTACTCGTCGAGCGCCGTGCGGATGGCCTTGAAACCCTCGGTGTCGATCTCGGGCACGCCGACGGTGTTGAGGATGACGACTGTGCCCTTGGCGGTGCGGAGCGCGACCTCGTCCGACTCCTGCAGCAGGCCCTCCTCCCACCCGTCCCACAGGGCGGTGGCCCGGAAGTCCATGGCCAGCTTGAGCCGGCCGTGCTCGCTGCGCAGCAGGTGCGGGGTGACCTCGCCGAAGCAGCCGTTCATGGCGCCGGCGGCGGCCGAGGCGGCGTGGGGCCGGTCGGCCCGCCCGACGACGGCCACCCGCAGTCCGCGCCGGGCCAGGGTCAGCCCCAGTGACATTCCGAGAGCGCCGTTTCCGGCGACTACGAGATCATAATTTTGAGCAGCATCAACCACGTCAAATACCATCTCGGTCGAAGGATTCGCGGCCGCGTCCAGCGAGGCCGCACTCTTTTCCTTGGGGACCGTATTGAACCCCGTGCGTGGCAAAACCGGCGAATGACGCCGGTTCGAACAGCGGCGAATGTCGCCGGCTCCTGGCCCAGGATGCTACATGAGCGCCTCGGCCGTAACCACCCTCAAATTACGGGAAGATAACGTGTCGCATTTGCCGGAGATTGACGCGAGTGCACACCGACAACCATCCAATCGGTGATTCGGTGTAACTCGTGACGGACGAACGGTGGACGTCGCGCTGTCGGTAGGGTGAGATCCACTGGCCGTTCGGCTGATCAGCAAACTACTAGGATCGCCGGGTCGTCCATCGATCACCCGGCTCGTCGGTACCCATATATGAGCAGTTCAGAGGCGATTGCCGGAGATCTTCGCGGCGCGGGCCGGGCGGGCCGGCCACCGGTCGAAGTCGATCTGGTGCCCCCACGAACGGGCGCCTCGGTGGTAGCGTCGGCTCCGCGGTGACGGCGGCGCGCATGCGGCGCCTAAGCGCGGTAGTTGACCGGTGGAAAACTGTTAACAACAGTCACTGATAACTGTCTGGATGCTTACATCGCAAGACCGGCCCATTGCGCTCAGCGGTAGCGGGCCGCTAGGAAGAATGCAACGTACGAACGGGGGTACGGGGCGATTCGCCAGTATGGCTCGGCGCGCGCTTAATGCGGCGCCTCGATTGCCGCATGCGCACGAACGTATTCGCAGGATCGGTGCGCCGATTGGCGCGCAGACAGGAGCGACCATGACCGCTGCCAATTCTTCCGCCATTTCCAAGTTCAAGCTCCCGGCCGACCGGCTCGCGCCGCACATCATGCAGGCGATGGAAGCCCTGGACGAGGCCGCCGACAAGGTGAGCCTGGATCAGCGGCTCCTCGAGCTCGTGCGCACGCGGGCGTCGCAGGTCAACGGCTGCGCGTTCTGCGTCAACGCGCACACCCAGGCCGCCGTCGAGGCGGGCGCGACCGCGCAGCAGCTCGCGACGCTGACGACCTGGCGTGAGGCGCCGTTCTACTCCGACCGCGAGCGCGCCGCGCTGCTGCTGACCGAGGCCGTCACGCTCATGAGCCAGGCCCCGGTCACCGACGAGCTGTGGGCCGAGGTCGGCGCGCACTTCAGCCAGACCGAGCTGGCGGAGCTGCTGTGGGCCATCTCCGTCATCAACGTGTGGAACCGCATCGCCGGCACGGCGCACCCCTGGCCCGTTGGGTGAGCGGGGCCGCGCCGGGCGCGGCCCAGAGCGACATTGCCGGAGCCGCGACGAGGCGCGCCCCGGGAGCTGGTAGCCCCGGCCCGATGGGTGCCGGATGGCTCGTCACCGGCGCCGAGGCGGTGCCGCGATGGAGTGCGGACTCAAACGGGGGTGGTCTGACATGCGGATCGGTCTGATCGGTGCGGGGCGGATCGGTGCGGTACACGCCCGGTCCCTTGCCGGTGACCCGCGAGTGCACCGCGTCGACGTGGTCGACGCCGACGCCGAGCGTGGCCGGCAGGTCGCCGCGGCGGTCGGCGGTCACGTCGTCGACGGGCTTGACGCACTGCTGGACAGCGCGCCCGACGCCGTGGTCATCGCCGCGCCGACCCACACGCACGCCGAGCTGGTCGTGCAGTGTGCCGGGCGAGGCGTGCCGGTGCTGTGCGAGAAGCCGGTCTTCGCCGACCTCGACACCGCCCGCCGGGTGGCGGCGCAGGTGCGCGAGACCGGCACGCTGGTGCAGGTCGGCTTCCAGCGCCGCTACGACCCCGGCTACCGGCGCGGCTTCGAGGCGGTGCGCTCCGGCGCGCTGGGACAGCTGCGGCGCATGCACATGGTGACCGCCGACCCCGAGCCCCCGCCGGCGGCGTACGTCGCGGTCTCCGGCGGCATCCACCGCGACTGCCAGATCCACGACTTCGACGTGCTGCGGTGGATCAGCGGGCGCGAGGTCGTCGAGGTCTACGCGACCGGCGCCAACCGCGGGGCCGGCTATATCGGTGCGGCCGGGGACGCCGACGAGGCCGTCGCCGTGCTGACCCTCGACGACGGCACGCTCGCCACGATGCAGGCCTCGCGGTACAACGGCGCCGGCTACGACGTGCGGATGGAGCTGGCCGGCAGCGGCGCGACGCTTGCGGTCGGGCTCGACACCCGGGTCCCGCTGCGCTCGCTGGAGCCCAACGCGCCGGCGCTGGCCGAGTCGGCCTGGTCCGGGTTCATGGACCGGTTCGCCCCGGCCTACCGCGCGGAGGTGACCGCGTTCCTCGACCTGGTCGTCGCCGCGGCCGGGGCGGGGGTCGCGCCGGAGGGACACTGCACCGTCGACGACGCGCTGCAGGCGCTGCTGATCGCCGAGGCGGCGGCCGTGTCCCGCCGGGAGCGGCGGCCGGTGGGGCTGGCCGAGCTCGGCAGCGGTGCGGTTCTTGCCGGGACGGCGGCCGGATGACCGCGGCGGCCGAGACGACGCAGGCGGGCGTCGCGGGGGACGAGGGACTCGCGCTCAGCGAGGACGCGGTCTTCGCCGACTTCGCCGCCCGGGTCCAGCTGGCGGACGCCCGCGTCGTGGAGATCGGCGGGTCGCTGTCGGAGGCGTTCGCCGAGCGGCACGGCGTCGCGCGATGGACGTCGATCGACCCGAACCGGCCCGCCGCGACCGGGCCGTCCGGGCGCACCGAGGTGGTCTCCGCCCGGGCCGAGGACATGCCGCTGCCCGACGGCTGCGCCGATGCGGTGTTCTCCAGCAACGCCTTCCAGTTCATCGACGTCGCCGCGACCCTGGCCCAGGTGCGGCGGGTCCTGCGCCCCGGTGGCGTGCTCTACGCCCACTTCGGCCCGATCTGGAGCGCCGTCGACGGCCACCAGCTCGAGTACGTCTCGTACGAAGGCCGCGACCTGGTCTTCTGGCGCGACACGCTGCTGCCGCCGTGGGCCCACCTGGCCTACGACCGGGCCGAGCTGCGGGAGCTGCTCGGCACGGCGCTGCCCGCCGAGCTGGCCGACCTGCTCGTGTGGCACGTGTTCGACAGCGACACCGTGAACCGGCTCTTCTTCGAGGACTACGTCGAGGCGGCCCTGAACAGCGGTCTCGACCTGATGGAGGTGCGGGCCTCGCACCACCTCGACTACGAGCTGCGGCTGCCCGCGTTCGACCCGGCCCGGCTGCGGCAGGCCGACCCGGCCGGGCTCGCGGCCGACTGGACGGCCCGGCGGGGCCGCCCGACCCGGGTCGGGGCCCGTGACGTCCTGCTGGTGCTCCGCCGGCCGATCGACTAGACGCCCCGGTCGCCGAGCACAGCGGCCGCCACGGGTCCGGCAAACCGCCGGGCCACCGACAGGAGGCGCGGTGACCAACGAAGATCTGCTGCTGCGGCAGCCCCCGGTCCGGCAACTGGACGGATACCTGGACGCGGCCGTCCGGGCCGCCCGCGCGGCCGGCCGGGTCGTGCGCCACGCGTTCTACGAGGGCCGCGCCGTGGTGGAGGACAAGGGCCCGCGCGACTACGTGACCGAGGTCGACCGGGCCGCCGAGGACCTCATCCGGGAGTCCCTGCTGCGCTACGCCCCGGCGCCGGTGCCCTTCGTCGGCGAGGAGTCCGGCGGTGTCGTCGGCTCGCTGAGCTGGGTGGTCGATCCGCTCGACGGCACCACGAACTTCCTGCGCGGGTACCCGTCGGTCGGGGTGTCGATCGCCCTCGTCCACGAGGGCCGGCCGGTCGTCGGGGTGGTCCACGCGCCGATGTGGGACGAGACGTTCACGGCCGTGGCCGGGGCCGGGGCGCTGCGCAACGGCCGGCCGATCGCCGTCGGGACCCGGCCCGCGGCGCGGGCCGTCTGCTCCACCGGTCTGCCGGTCAAGCGACCGGAGGCGATGAGTGCCTACCTGGACCTGCTCGGCCGCCTGCTGCCGGCGGTGGAGGATCTGCGCCGGCCCGCCGGGGCGAGCCTCGACCTGGCCTGGGTCGCGTGCGGGGTGTTCGACGCGTTCTTCGAGCTCGACCTGGGCTCGTGGGACGTGGCCGCGGGGGCGCTGCTGGTGCGTGAGGCCGGCGGCGTGGTGACCGACTGGTCGGGCGACCCGGACTGCTGGCTGGACACCGGGCACATCGTGGCCGCCTCGCCCGGCGTGCACGCCACAGTGCTCCAGCACACCCGGGCGACGGTGCTGCCGGTGCTGCGGCGAGGCCGCTGACGATGCCCGGTCGGCGTGGGGGCCGGGCGCACCGCGGAACCGGCGCGGCGCCCGGGCCGGCGGCGCGGCGCTCGGCCGCACCGCCGCCCGTCCCGGTCACGACGCCGGGGCCGGCGCCCGGTCGAGCCGCTCCTGCAGCGCGGCCACCCGGGCCGGGTCGCCGAGGGCCTGCATGCAGAAGGTGCAGATGTTGGAGAAGCGCTCCTCGTCCAGGTGCTGGAAGAGCGGGTGCTCCCGGACCATCGTGCGGAAGTAGATCGGTGAGGCCGGGTCGTAGAACGCCCGCACCAGCCGCTCGCGCCGGTCGCGGTCCGCCGCGCCGGACTCGGCCGAGCGGATGGAGCCCAGGAACACCGGGGTGCGCTTCATCTGGTCGACGCCGATGTCGAGCTGGCAGCAGGCGTAGACGTCGCCGGTGGCGTGAACGGTCGTGGTGAGGTCGTCGCACTCGGACAGCTCCTCGACCCGGTGGCCGGTCCAGACCTGCAGCATCTCCCGGGCCCGCCCGCGGTCCAGCAGCTCCAGCACGACGTAGGGCTCCCCGGCCCCGGCCAGCGCGGCGATGATCTCCTCATCGCGCTCCCGGAAGTGCGACCGGCAGAACTGGATCTCGGTCGCCAGGCCGAACGAGCGCGCGGTGCGGGCCGCGGTGATCGGCCGGTCCACCGGGAAGTACTTCATGTGGTAAATGTCGGCGCTCAGTGCCAGACCCGAGATGCCGGCCTCCACGAATGGCGCGAGCTTCTGTCTCGCCAATTCGTCCGACCGTGCCCAGAATGCATTCGACTCGACATCCACGACGAATCCGAGCTGCCGTGCGAAGGCGATGACCTCGCACATTTCACCGGGGTACAGGAATACCTCGCCGCCGCTGAACGTCACGTGCCGGCGGCCGTTTTCCCATGCCTGCGAAAGGGCGGCCCGGACCTCGTCGGTGCTGAGCCGCTCGCGCCGCTGCGGGCTCGACTCCACGATGCAGTGGTCACAGGCGATGTTGCAGGTCAGCGTGAAGTTGATGCACAGGCGCTGGTGGCTGGGGAACCGGTCCCAGATTGGCACGCCCTCGGCGGTCACAGCGGTCTCCTTTGCCGGAATTTCACAGTGTTGGCGAGCCGTTTCGGGTCCGCTCCGCCGGTAGCGAGAACCTCGCACCCCCGGCGCATTCCCGGGCTCGCCCCGAATTGCCCACGTCGATCAGCGGGTTCCTTCCATCGTCTCCCGGAACACCGCCCGATGTCCACGCCCGGCCGCATCTATGGCCTCAATTTTTGATGACGGCGACCGATTGAATGTCCGGACCCGCCGGTGCGTTCGGCTGCCTTGCTATCCTCGAAGCGGGCCTGCGAATGGTCAGCCGCTGCCGGGCCCGCCCGCGGCGGCGCCATCGCCGGCTGCAGGGGTTGGCTCGGGGTCACGGCGTCCGGGCACGGAAGAGTTCGTCGTGGTGGACAAGGAGCCGAGTGGCACGCAGCACTGGGTCCCCGGCCGAGCGTGCCGCCGAGGTGGCCCGCCAGGTGCTGGCGGCGCCGAAGTACCGCAGCCTCGACGAGGCGCTCGTGAGTCGCTTGGCCCAGGAGGCCGCGGAGCGGTTCAAGGACCGGGGCGAGGCCGTCAAATGGGCCAAACGCAAACTGCACCAGGCTTTCGGGGCCTTTGTCAGCGGTAGTCCGGCCCAGGCCGTCAGCGCCTGCGTCGCGAAGATCGCCGCCGGGGCCGACCCGAAGGAGGCCGCCCGGGAGGCGATGCGCGCCCATGCGTCGTCGGCCGAGCGGGTCGACTGGCTCGACCCGTTCTACGCGACGATCGAGCAGTGGTGCGGCCCGGCCTCGTCAGTGGTCGACCTGGCCTGCGGCCTCAACGCGCTGGCGCTGCCGTGGATGGCGCTCGCTCCCGACGCCACCTACACCGGCCTGGACGTCGACCGCACGCTCGCCGAGGCGCTCGGCACGCTCGACACCGTCTTCCCGGTCCGCGTGACAGCGGCCACGGCCGACCTGGTGGCCGACCCGCCGCGGCTCGAGGCCGACGTCGCCCTCGTGCTGAAGACCCTCACCACCGTGGAGCAGCAGCGCAGCGGGGCGGCCCAGCGGCTCATCGCGGCCCTGGACTGCCGCCACGTCGTGGTCACCCTGCCCCGGCGCAGCCTGTCGGGCAAGCGCGGCTACGCCGACGACGCCGACGCGATCGTGGGCAACGCGATCCAGGGGACCGGCTACGGGATCGCCGACACGGCGGCCTTCGGCGACGAGGCGATGTACCACCTCGTGCGGGTTGCGGCCGCGGAGGCCGGCGTCGCGGAGGCGGCCGACCCGGCCTCCGAAGGCGGCGCCCTCACCCTCGTCGGCACCCCGATCGGCAACCTCGGCGACCTCAGCGACGGGGCGCTCGCCGCGCTGCGGGCGGCGGACGTCGTCTGCGCCGAGGACACCCGGCGGACCCGCAAGCTGCTCAGCGCCTACGACCTGCACCCGGCTCAGCTGGTGTCGGTGCGGGAGCACAACGAGGAGCGCTCGGCCGCCCGGGTGCTCGACCAGCTCCGCGCCGGGCGGCGGGTGGCCCTGGTCAGCGACGCCGGCATGCCGATGCTCTCCGACCCCGGGCAGCGGGTCGCCCGGCACGTCCTCGACGGCGGCGGCGAGCTGCGGGTCGCGCCCGGCCCGGACGCGGCGAGCACCGCGCTGCTCCTGTCCGGCCTGCCGGCGCAGCGCTGGTGCTTCGAGGGGTTCCTGCCGGCCAAGGGCGCCGAGCGGGCCCAGCGCGTGGCCGCGGTGACCGGTGAGCCGCGGACGGTGGTGCTGTACGAGGCCCCACACCGGCTGCTGCGCACGCTTGACGACCTGGTGACGGCGGCGGGCGCCGCCCGGCCGGTCGCGGTGCTCAACGACCTCACCAAGTTCTACGAGCGGGCCTGGCGCGGTGCCCTGGGCCAGGTGCGCGACGAGCTCGCCGCGGGCCCCGAGCCGCGCGGCGAGTTCGTCATCGTGCTGGGCGGTCAGTCACCGCGATAGGTGCAGCCCGACGTGCACGTCTCGTGGACCGTGATCGCGGCCAGCGGGAGCGTAGCGCGCAGGCGATCCCAGATCCAGCGGGCCAGGACCTCGCTCGTAGGGTTGTCGAGGCCGTCGATGTCGTTGAGGTAGTAGTGGTCGAGCTGCTCGTGCAGCGGCTGGAAGGCCTTCTTGACGTCGCCGAAGTCCATCACCCAGCCGGTGACCGGGTCGACGTCGCCCTGGACGTGGACGGCCACGCGGTAGGAGTGGCCGTGGAGCCGGGCGCACTTGTGGCCCTCCGGGACGTTCGGGAGCCGGTGGGCGGCCTCGAACGTGAACTCGCGGAAGATCTCCATCAGGCGATCCCGAGGTACTTGTGCGTCTGCAGGCTCAGCCGCCACTGCGGGTGGCGCAGGCAGAACTCGACAGCCGCGCGGGTGTTCGCCTCGCGGTCGGCGCTGTCCATCGGCTGGATCAGGAAATGCTCGAAGTCCAGCCGCTCGAAGCGCTCCGGCGGGGCGTCGGCCTGCGGGTACACCAGCTTCAGCTCGTTGCCCTTCGTCAGCACCACCTCGGCGGTGGCCTTCGGGCTCACGCAGATCCAGTCGATGCCGGCGGGGGCCGGGCGCGTGCCGTTGGTCTCGACGGCGACCTCGAAGCCCTCGGCGTGCAGGGCGTCGACGGCCTCCTCGTCGAGCTGCAGGAGCGGCTCGCCACCGGTGCAGACGACATACGGCCGGCTGCGCGGGTCGGCGGCGCCGCGCCAGGCCTTGGCCACCGCCGCGGCGAGCTCGGCCGCGGTGCGGAACCGGCCGCCGCCGGGCCCGTCGGTGCCGACGAAGTCGGTGTCGCAGAACTTGCAGATCGCGCGGTGCCGGTCCTGCTCCCGCCCGGTCCAGAGGTTGCAGCTGGTGAACCGGCAGAACACCGCGGCTCGACCGGCCTGCATCCCTTCGCCCTGCAGGGTGTAGAAGATCTCCTTGACGCGATACACCGTGGCTTAGCCGACCTTCGCGGACAGGGCCGGATCGGTCATCCCCAGCGCGGCGAAGCCCCGGTTGCGCAGCAGGCAGGAGTCGCAGGTGCCGCACGGCCGCCCGTCGACCGGGTCGTAGCAGCTGTGGCTGAGCGAGTAGTCGACGCCCAGCTCCAGCCCGCGCTTGATGGTCTCGGCCTTGCTGAGCGAGATCAGCGGCGTGTGGATCTTCAGGCGCTGCTTCCCCTCGACCCCGGCCTTGGTGGCGAGGTTGGCCATGTTCTCGTACGCCTCGATGTACTCGGGCCGGCAGTCCGGGTAGCCGCTGTAGTCCACGGCGCTCACGCCGAGGAACACGTCCTGCGCGCCGAGCGTCTCCGCCCAGGCCAGCGCGAAGGACAGGAAGATCGTGTTGCGAGCCGGCACATACGTGACGGGGATCTCGTCGCCGAGCTCGGCCGACGCATCGTGATGCGGCACACCGATGGCGTCGTCGGTGAGCGCCGACCCGCCGAAGATCCGCAGGTCGATGTCGGCCACCACGTGCTGCTTCGCCCCGAGCGAGCGCGCCACCGCGCGGGCCGCGTCCAGCTCGACACTGTGCCGCTGGCCGTACCGGAAACTCAGCGCGTAGGGCTCGTAGCCGTCAGCGGCCGCGATGGCGAGCACCGTGGCGGAGTCCAGGCCGCCGCTGAGCAGGATTACCGCTTTCGGCTTGGCGTTCTCCGGGCTGGAGGGCAAATTCACCGCTCAACTCTACATCCAACCGCGACCCCGGCCTCCGCGCGTGATCAAGGCGACGCTCTAACCCATTTGGGTCCGAAGGCTCTCTCGCGCTAGTGTTGTCCTTACCGACGCGGGGTGGAGCAGCTCGGTAGCTCGCTGGGCTCATAACCCAGAGGTCGCAGGTTCAAATCCTGTCCCCGCTACGACGAGTGAACGGCCCCTGTCTTCGCGGCGGGGCCGTTTATCGTCTCCGCGTGCTTCGCGCGTGCGAGCGCGCTCCCCGGCGGTGGACTTCGCCACCCCCGCGGGCCTCCTTCCGGTGGCTGAGTCCTGGTGGGCGCTTGTCGTTCACCGGCCGGGTCTCACCGTATGCGTCTCAGATCCCTCGTATGAGCCCGTGGCGTCACCGCACACATGGCAAACCCTCAACACGAGCACATCGGCCGCCGGGCGGCCGACCACCACGCCCGCGGCCACCGCACGTTGCGCCTGGACCGCCTGGGTGAGGCCGACCTGTCGCCGCAGCCGGGGCGACAGCACCACGACGTCGACATGCTGCCAGCCCCCGGGCCAACGCGCACTGGCGGTCCGATCGAAGTCCAGCTTCTCCACGAGAATCACCTCGCGCCAAGGATCGCGTCCGTCCGCGTACAACTGGGCGAATAGCTCGTCATCGACGAGGACACCGGAGCTGCGTGGAACGTTGGCCTCGACCCACCGGGCGATCGCCAGACCGCGGGCCGTACCGTCGCCCTGGCCCGTTGCCGCCACCCGCACCGAGCATCCGGCGACCACAAGCGTCGCAACCGCGACCGCCGCGACTCGGACCCAGGCTCTCCGTGATACCCGCTGCCACAACAGCCAGCCGCCGAGCGCCGCGGCCAGCGCGAGGAACGGCACCAGGACAGCGGCGAACATGCCCGGGAGGTAACCACCCGGCTTGACCACGATCATTGTCGGCACGAGCACCGCCAGACCCAGCCAGCGCCGATCCTTGGTCATCGCCAGCGCTATCCCGGCGGCGAGTCCCAACGTGACAAGCAACGGGTCCGCGGTCGTCCACGATGCAACCGCGGTAAACCGGCCGCTGTGCGTGTCCCACAGCACCCCGGAGCCCTGTCGGCCGATGAGCTGCCAGCCGGCCGTACGAACGAACACGAAGAGTTCACCACGAAGGGCGGCAAACAGCGGATACAGCACGAGCACGCCGGTCAGCCCGCCGGCCAGGTGCATGATCGCTCGGCGTCGTAGGAGCTGCGGGCATGACGCAGCGACCAGGGCAACGAGTGCGGGGACGAACAGCAATGCCGACTCTTTACTGAGGGCGGCGACTCCGAGCAGCATCCCGGCCGCAATCGCTCGCCATCCGGGCCGCGCGCCGATCCCCGCCAAGAAAGCGGCGAGGATCCACGGGACGGCGAAAGCTTCGAGGTAGACATGGTGCAGCAGGCTGGTGGTGAGCGGGCTGCAGGCAAACCACACGCCCGCGATCGCGGCCGGCCAGGGTGGCAGGCTCAGTCTTCGGCACAGGGCGTACACGAGGACGGCGTCGGCGAACACGGCCATTGCCACGATGATCCGGACGGCGGCAATCGCCGATCCTGGAAGGTGTAGAAGGTGCTGCAGCGCGACGGCGGGGGCCGCTTGAAGCCATCCGAGTGGAGGATGGTCATAGAAGTATGTATACGGGGCGAGCCTGCCGCGTAGGACGGCGGTCGCCTGGGCCGTGTAGGTGCCCTCGTCCACCGTAACCGGGGCGGCATTCGCACGGGCACACGTGACCGCGGCAACGACGGCGGCCGTTGCGGCGATCGTGCTGGATCTACCCGTTCCGATCTTGATGGTCATGACGCTCCAGCATCAGGAGAAGCACGCAGCGGCTTGCGGATCGGTGAGTGGGGGCCATGAGGCTTCGTCCGGACGGAGAGCCGACCGCGCTGACCTGGCAGCGCCGCTACGGAGAGTGTGTCCACCCGGTCAGCAGGAACACGCCGTATCCAACCGAGCCGGCCGCCATCACGGCGATGACCGCCACCTGCACCCGTTGCGGCCGGGACGCCAGCCAGACCACCGCGGGGACCAGGGCGGTGAACGCGATCAGCAGGAATCGGGCCTTCGCGAGGTAGGTGCCCGCACTCCCGATCGCCAGCACGACCGTGAAGAACGTGTAGGCCCGGACGGCCGGTTGCAGCGGGATCCGGAAAGACACGACCGCCAGCGCCGCGAACGCGGCAGTGACAATGGCGACCATCGCCAGAGGCAAGGTCGGATGCCGCGGTAATTGCCACAGCACACCCCAGGCCGCCTCCCGACCGAAGTCGAACCGGGAGTTCCACCCCGCCCGCTGGATGTGCCACCAGGCGGCCGGATGGCCGACCCGGACAGCGACGTAGATCCACCAGGCGCACACGCCGACGGGCGCGCCGACGACAGCGACCCAGCTTCGCCTACCCTGACGGGCGACTAGGGCCACCCACCAGACGGTCGCGACGAGCGCCACCGCGGAGGGCCTCGCCAGACCGGCCGCCGCGCACCAGGCGGCGGCGCTCACGAGCCGGCCCCGCAGCAGCGCCAGGACGGACGCGGCGGCCAGCGCAACGAACAAGCCTTCGGTATAGGCCATCGTTTCCACGACCGCGTGTGGGAGGGCAGCCCAGCCGGCCGCGAGCAGTATGCCGCACCGCCGGCCGCCGAGATGCCGGCCGAGAAGGGACAACAGGACGGCGGCGACCAGCCCGCAGGCGCCGGCGACAACGATTGCCGCCCAATCCGGGTGTAGCCCGAATGCCATGACGGCACGGATCAGGACAGGCAGCAGCGGCGAGAACGCTAGATTCGACTTGACCCCACCATGGCCGTCGTCATGGAGGCCGTGATCGTAGCCGCTTACCGCAATCTCGACGTACCAGTCGCCGTCGTAACTGGTCAAGAGGTCCGTCAGCGGCCGGGTGCCGCCCGCAATCAACAGGGCGACGACACCGGCCGCGCGAATCGCCAGCCAGGTCCCAGCGGCAACGATCCAGATCGGCAGCCGCCCCAGCCGGACAGCGGCAACTGCGTCCGGCCTCAATGTCAACGAAGGCTGCACCGGCTGAAGATAAAGTCATCCATCGTCCGCGGCATCGCCCGACGGAGGGATGGGCGGCTGTTCCGGCATCGCTTCGACGTCATCGTCGCAGCGATGGACGGCCGAACGATCTAACTCGTTCGAGGGTTTCCGAACCATATCGAGAAAAATCGCCCTGCCGCGTGGTGCGACGGTTGCTGATCGGATGCAGCATGGGTTCCTGTCCGCTGGGATGGCGTTCGCCGAGCCCTCCGTCGATGAAAGATTAGGGGCCAAGGGATTGCTGTCCGGGCAATATCGAGGCACGACCGCCTCGGCGACACCTGCCAAGATGCCGCTCTACCCATTGCTGGACAGTGTTCGAGCGGTCGCCGCACTGGGAGTATTTGCCTATCATGCAAATCAATCCTGGCTGTTCCCTCAGGCGCTCAGGCCGCTCGCGAGTCACGGAAACTTCGGAGTGCCGGTTTTCTTCGCCCTGAGCGGCTTCTTGGTCTATCGGCCGTTTGTGCTGGGTCTCCAGCGTCAAGAACGATTTGCCGTGAAGAAGTTTTATCGACGCCGAGCCAGGCGAATCGTTCCGGCATATTGGTTTGCGCTGATCATGCTGGCCATGTTTCCCGGCCTTTCACGCTTCCATGATCGCTGGTGGCAATTGTTTCTGTTCGGCCAGGGATTTGACCCCGGCACGGTTTTCGGCGGCGGCATCGGTGCGGCGTGGAGCCTGTGTATCGAGGTAAGTTTCTACCTCCTTTTGCCTGGCTACGCCATCTTCATTCGCTGGTTGATGGCGGCAGGGCGGGCGAGGTGGTGGCATGAACTCTGTGTGCTGTCCGCCATGGCGGGATCTACGCTCCTGGCGCATGCCCTCATTGGCCGGTCGGAGCGCTGGGCGCTCCTGGGGTTCACGCTGCCGGGGACCCTCTATCTATTCACTTCGGGCATGGCGCTGGCTGTGGTTTCGGTGCGCACGAGATGGCTGGAGAGCCGGGTTGTGACGAGCTTCCCCGAGGCATTCTGGATCCTCGCCATCGGCCTGTATGTTGTAACTTCATATGCGCTGCCGGCTGACGATCTGGGATCTGTCCATCCGCTTTACGGTGCGATCGCTGCGCTGGTGATTCTGCCGGCAATTGTCCATCCCGGTCCGCGTTTCATGTCCTTTGTGGGCTGGTGGCCGCTGCGGCAGATGGGATTGATATCCTACGCGTTCTATCTATGGCACCATGCGCTGCTCAATGTGGCGGGAAGGTTTCTTGGCTACTCCGTGGAGGCGGTATCAACCGCTTTCGTGGTCACCTGCCTGATTTCGATTTTCAGCTACGTGGTCATCGAGAAGCCATTCATGCGAAGATCGCCGCGGCCCACGAGGAGGCCGGTCCCGGATCACCCTCGGCGCTGGCTCTTCAATGCCGGTGGCGCCGAAGAATGACTGGACAGGCGGCGGAAAGCGATCGCTTGCTACTCGTAAGGAGGGAACGCGGCGATGTGCGGGGCCACGGTGTCGATCCGGGATGCCGGGTCCACTGCCGTCGCTCATCGGCTATGTGTTGAAGGGTCAACGGTCAGGCCCTGCTGCCCGAACGGATGACTTCGAACGGGCGTAGCAGTGCAGCCGCCGAAGCAATATCCTCGACCTCGCACGAATGATTACCGGAAGACGAATCCGATCGGCCGCATCGTTGCGAATTCCGGAATACATCCTCCGGTGTCGGACGCACTCACCGGAATATGACGACTGACAGAGGAACCGTCCATTATGCCTTCGTCCGATCATGATCGGCGATTGAGTCCCGTAACCGATAAGGCAACACTGCTGAGCAGCCCCGAGCCAGGATGGGCGTATCTCAGGAATTCCGATCTCCTGCTGCCGGGAGAGCCGCGATTGTCATTGATCTGGCGGGCGAAGTCGTTCATCGCGGCCTTCGCTGTGGTTGCCGGCGTCGCCGCGGCCCTGATTGCCGCCGTTCCGGCCACCACCTACACCGCGCAGTCGACGATCCGCGTCTCGCTGCTGTCGGTGAAGGGCGTCCCGCGCGAGGCCGTCCTTGCTCAAAACGACCTTGCCGCGCAGTACGCCCTACTGGCAACGACCGCGCCCGTGCTTGATCACGCCGCGCAGTCCCTGGGCCAGAGTATCGGCAAGATCGAGGCAACCCCGCTCAATGGCTACAACATCGTCGGCATCACGGCGACCGCGGGTAGCGCACGGCTCGCGGCCCAGCGAGCCGAAGCTGTCGCCCGTGCGCTCATCTTCTTCGTGCGCAACTCCGAAACCGAGGCCTACACCTACGCCAACAACGCAGTCGCACCACAGCTGAAGCAGCTCGACGAGCAGATCGGTGCCGCGCAGGACACGGTCGAGAAGCTACAGAGCCGTCTCAACAGCACCGATCCAGAGAAGAGCGGTGGACTCCAGGCGCAGCTCAGTAGCCAGATGGCGTTGCTCGGCACGCTTGTGTCGAACAGGACGAACTACTTCACCGCAGCCACCCGAGATGCGGCCGCGGCCTCCCCTCAGCTCACCCTGCTCAACGTCCCGCAGCAGGGCACCGCCAAGCCTAAGAATGCCCTGCTCTACGGGCTTGTGGCGGCGCTGGTCGCGGCGCTGGGTGCAGCCGAGATCGCCGTTCTTTCGTTCCGCCTCCGCACGCTGCAGGTCGCGCCGCGCAAGCACAGGAAAGTGCGCGGTGCGGGCCCGGCGGATTACGACGAGGAGGAGCAGAGCCGACCCAGTCTCGACAGCGATGCACTGCTGCCGGGTGAGGCGACGGACCAGATGCCTCGATGACGACGCTGCCCTTGGCCACGGTCGACGCCCTGCGGCGGACACGGACCGCACAACTCGTACTCTTGTGCGCTGTCCTCGCGTTCGCTCTCGCGAGCGCGGCGGGGCTTACCCAGCGCCTGCTGTTCGACTCGCCCAGCCCGTTGAAGTACGCCGTGACGGTGGCGTTCTCGATCTATCTGCTGATCGTGGTGTCGGCCTCGAAGCCGCTGCTGGTCATGACGGTCACGACGGCATTCGTCGCTCCCTTCGCCGCCGGCGCCACCTTCGGCGGCCTGGTCATCACGCTGGGACTGCTGGCCTTGAGCATCGGCGTGGTATCCCTGCTGGTCAGCAGATCCAGCGATGACCACGACGGGGGCACCCGACGTAGCTTCCTCGCTGTCGCGGGCCCGATCGCGGTCGCCGGTTTGGCGGCGCCGTTGATGCACTCCCGGCACTTCGTCAAGGTCATCGTGGTTGTGCTGGCCATCACTTGCGTGGCGTGGTTGGTCGCGCGCGTCGCGCGCCAGGACGGGAACAGGCGGTGGGTCATCGGTGGGTTATGCGCCGGCGCCACGCTGCAGGCGGGTTTCGGTTGCTATGAATTCTTCACCGGCCGGCCGCTCAACCTCTACGGGGGCTCGGCCGGCTACGGCACCTCCTATTTTTTCATCTACGCGTCGGGCCAGTCATCGTTGGTTTTCCGTCCATCGGCGGGGCTGCCTGATCCGATCTCCCTCGGCAACCTCCTCGCGGTGGCCCTGCCACTGCTGGTCGCCCTGGCCTTTTCCACAACAGCCCGCTGGCAGCGATTTGCCGTTTCCGCCGCGGCCGTTGTCACGCTGGCCGGGCTGGCTGTCACGCTGTCACGGATGAGCTGGTTCGGCGCCGCCGGCGGGTTGATCGTCGCTATCGCGCTGCTTCCGCCGAGGAAGCTGGTCCTCGCCGTCGCCGTGCTGGTCATGGCGGCCGTGCCGGTCGTATTCCTCACGGAGT
Source organism: Dactylosporangium vinaceum (assembly GCF_019904175.1). Lineage (GTDB taxonomy): Bacteria > Actinomycetota > Actinomycetes > Mycobacteriales > Micromonosporaceae > Dactylosporangium > Dactylosporangium vinaceum. Next base: position 1,206,976 of record NZ_CP061913.1, read on the forward strand.
CGGGTCTGGCTGGTGACGCCGTTACAGATCGCGTGTCTTCGGCCTTCGACCCCACCGGGACCAGCACGGCAACCCGCGAAGAGGACCTGACCCGGGTCGAGATCTGGCACGCGGCCGTGGACGTCGCCGTCAACAACCCTCTGGCCGGCGTCGGGCTGGACAACCTGCCGCCTTACCTCGTGGCCGCGGTGCCACTGGCTTCCGAGGCGACCCACGCCCACTCGACCTATCTCAACGTTCTGGCGGAAGCCGGAGCCATCGGCATTATCGGGCTGCTGTACCTGGTTTTCTCCGCCGTGCGTGACGCGATACGGGGCCTACGGCTCGATCGCTGCCTCTTCGCCGGCATCGTCGGCGCCTTGGTCACCATGCTGATTGTCTGGACCACCGACTACACCGTCCGGACCCCGGCCATGGCCATCGTATTTGGCCTGATCATCGGCTTGGCCGCCACCGGAAGCAGGCCGGTGATCCGGCCATGACCACCGCCCAGCTGACCCGTGATGTCGCTGCGTCGAGCATGGCCCTGCTGGTCAGACGAGTATCGGTACTCGCGACGACTGCGGTCTCGACAGCGGTCATCGCACGGGCAGTGACGGCCGCCGACTACGGCACGCTCCAGTCGAGTCTGGCGGCGTGGACCGTTGCGCTGTCAATCTGCGAATTCGGTTTCGGTGCGGTCCTCAGCCGCGAGATCGCCCGCCGTTCGCAGGACCACTCCTCGCTCTTGCGTATGGGGCTGGAGCTGCAAGGAGTGCTCGGGGTGGCCGTCGCCGGGGTCTTCGCGGCCGTCGCTGTCGTCGTCGGCTCGAGCAGCGCCCAGGGCTTGATGCTGCTTGTACTCGCTCCCAGCCTCGCCGTCGCCGGCTTCAGCGGCGGCCGGTCATACTTCCTCGCGACCTTCCAGACCCGCCGCCTCGTTCGAATCGACGTGATCGTTGCTGCCGCCCAGCTGGCCGCGGTCATTGCCGTGGCGCTGAGCACTCACAGCGCGATAGCGATCGCCGCTGTGAGTAGCGCTGCAGTCGTGCTCAACACTGTGTGGGTCGGCCTCGCCGCGCGACGCGCGGCCGGCCGGTCCGCCCGGTACGTCGCCGGTTGGCCGACGTTTCTGCGTCAGGTCGTACCGCTGGGGATCAGCAGTGTGATCTCCAGGGTCTACGTCAGCGCCGATCTGATCATCCTGGCGGCGATTGCCACGGAGTCCGAGGTCGCCTGGTACGCGGGCGCCACGAAGATCTACGCCTTCCTGAACACCATGACCGCGCTGGTGGTAGCGGCGGCACTGCCCGGTCTGGCATCACTTATCGACGACCGGGAAGCGGTGATGCGACTCACGCGCCGCATTTTCTCCTGGATCGCCACCACGGTGCTGCCGGCATTCGTGCTGTGCGCTGTGTTCGCCCCGACCGCCTGCGAAGTGGTGCTCGGACCAAACTTCCGGCAGGCATCAGGGTTGTTGGTCATTCTGTCGGCGACCGGGATCGTCTCCACGTTCGGCCAGATCTTCGGTACCTTGCTGACCGCCTCCGGCGTCGTCCGACCGATGCTTTATCAAAATATCGCCGGGGCTGTGCTCAACATCGGGGCCAACGTAGTACTCGTCCCACACTACGGCGCCCGCGCGTGCGCCGTCGTCACGCTCCTCACCGAGGTTCTTGTCTGTGCCGGCTCGTTCTGGACGCTGAAGCGCCGGTTGAGTATCACCCGCCAATTGCGTGTCGTGGTCCGGCCGGCCGCGGTCACCGCCGTAGCGGCCGTGGCGGCCTTGCTGCTCGCCGAGATCCCTTGGCTGGGCGTCCCGGTCGCGTCACTGACGCTTCTCCTCGGCTTTCGTCTGTTCGCCTGCTGGCCCGAGGAGTTCCCGCTCCAGCGCCTCTTCCGCCGACGTGCGCAGATGTCGACAACCGGTCCCTAGGAGCCTGTCCGTTCATGTGTTCCCCGTTTCCGGCCGAGCCGATCGGCCGCATCGTGCTCGCCACTACCGCAGCCGAACGCGGCGGTCTCTGGAAGAACGTGACCGACCTCGCGACCGCGTTCACCGTCGCCGGTCACGATGTATACCTCGCCTTCCCCGAGGGGGCCGTCGATCTGGTACGGGATGCCCGACGCCTCGGGTTGCCCTTCGCCGACCTCGCTCGATCGCCCCAGCTCAACGGTGCGGTGTTCCATCTGCACCTGCCGAAGCCGTTCGATCGCCGGACGTTGCCGCTCATGGCCTCAGCGCGACTGCGCGGTCATCGTGTCTTCGTCACCGAGCATCTCGCACGGCACCCGTCGTCCGACGCCAGCGTTCCGTGGGGACCTGGTCATACACCGGGGCTGCGCAAGCCCGGCGCGAGGTATGCCAAAACCTTGCTCAAGCGGACGGAGGCCCTGCTGGCCCATCAGGTGATCGCGGTCAGCGAGAATTCCAAGCAGTTCATCATGCGCCGGTTCGCCTTGACCGACCGCAAATGCACGGTGGTTCTCAATGGCATCGCACCCGCGGAGCCAGTGCCTCTGCCCCCGGTCCAGGGGGGCCTGCGCGTTGCCGTCGTGGGCGCCGTAACGTACAAGAAGGGTCATGACGTCCTCGTCGACGCGGCCCAACGATCACGCGGCACCTGGACTGCCGACGTGTACGGAAGCGGAGACCTGATCGATCAGCTCCGCCGGCGCGCCGGCAACCGCGTCAGGTTCCACGGCTGGGTCGACGACGTGGCAGAGCGGGTGGACCAGCATCATCTGCTCTGCATGCCATCCCGCTACGAACAACTGCCGTATGCCGTCACCGAGGCGATGATGCGAGGCCGGCCGGTCGTCGCGACAAACGTCGACGGCCTGCCCGAAGCCGTGGAGGACGGCATCAATGGGCGGTTGATACCACCGGACGACCCCGACGCGCTAGCGGCCGCGCTCGATCATGCTGAACAGCATCCGGACACGGTCCGCCAGTGGGCGCTGGCGGCGCACGCCGTCGCCGTCGACAAGTTCGCGTTGGCGGCAATGACCGATCGGATCCTCGCCCTCTACACGAGAACCGTCGCGTGATGGGAGCACATTGAGAGTCGTCCACGTCAGCCCGGTCAACTTCGGCTCCTCCGGCACCTTCGGTGGTGGTGAACGCTACCCTCGTGAACTCGCCAAAGCGATGGCCGCCCAAGTGCCGACCACCCTCATCACCTTCGCCGACTCGGACGCCGAGTTCACCGACGGTGACCTTCGAGTCCAGGTGTTGCGCAGGCAAGGGAGGTACCGCAGCGCGCTCAACCCCCTGTCGACCGCGTACCTGCCGGCCCTCCGAGGCGCGGACATCGTGCATACCCATCACCTGGAAACGCTGACGACCGACCTGACCCTCCTGAGCAGCCGGACGTCGCGGAGGGTGTTCACCACCGACCACGGTGGCAAGGCACCACGGATGCCGGGCTACCGCCTCATCCAGCGACGTATGACCGGCCTGCTCGCGGTCAGCCGCTTCTCGGCGCAGTTCTACCCGCATCTGCACGACAGGACATCGATCATTTACGGTGGCGTCGATACCAACCGGTTCCGCCCCTCCGATCAGCCACGGACCGGGAACGTGGTGTTCGTCGGGCGCCTCCTGCCTCACAAGGGCATCGACATCCTGATCCGGGCGCTGCCCGAGGGATGCCAACTCGACATCTACGGGCGGCGCTACTCGGACACCTACCGCGCAGTCCTCACCAAACTCGCCGACGGCAAAAAGGTGACCTTCCACGAGGATGCCGACGACGACGAGATCCGCCGGGCCTACCAAACCGCCGGCGTTGCGGTCCTGCCCTCGGTCTACCAGTCCGCCTACGGCCCCGGCAGTCCGCGTTCCGAACTTCTCGGCCTGACCCTGCTCGAGGCCATGGCGTGCGGTACCCCGGTCATCGCGACCGCAGTCGGTGGCATGCCGGAGATCGTGTCCGATGGACGAACCGGTCTGATCGTCCCGCCGTCCGACATCGGGGCGCTGCAGGCCGCCCTCACTCGAATTCAGACCGATCGGGCCCTGTGGGCCCAGATGTCGAGGGAAGCGGCGGCCCGTGTAGCCCGCGAGTTCAGCTGGGCCGCCGTGTCGCAGCGGTGCCTCGACGCCTATCGGCAGTACCCGTTGTGAGCAGGCCAACCGGCCGCAACCTTCGATATCGGTTGCCGCGGAGCGGGCGTGCGAAAGTCCTCACCGCGGCAGCCGGGGCTCTGCTGTCCGCGGTGACCTTCGCTGTTGTCCGTTTCGCCGCGCCGCCCGCCGGCCTGTACGGCACACCGCCCACTGCCGCGCCTTCACGAAGTGCCGGGTCGGCGGTCGACGTGCGCATGGTCACGCTGATCGACGACATCGTCGGCGAGTTGGAGGCGTCCGCCCCGATCGGTGCTCCTCCCGGCACCTGGCAGGACTCGACCGGCTGCTTCCGTTGTGACGCCGGACCAGCCCTGGCGCTCGCGGGGGCGGCCGCAGTCACCGGAGACCCCGCTCGTCGAAACCGGGCCGAGGACATCTTCGACGAGATGATCTGGGCCCATCAACGGCCGTCCGGCGCGTTCGGCCCGGACGAGAGGACTGCGGGCATCGACACGATGTTCTTCGCCGCCGAGCTCGGTATCGCCACCGTCGTGCTCGGCGCGGACCTGGACGAACTGCACCGGGCGGCATGGGCGAAGTCCGTCGCGTCGGCGGCGGACTTCCTCATCCAGGGCGGACACCTGGCATGGTATGCAAACGGCAACATCGCCATCGGAAACACCCTCGTCATGGCCCTGGCGGCACGGTTGACACACGATGCCCGCTATGACGGCCGGTATGAGCAGGCCCTTGAGTTTGCGATTCACCCCCCGCAAGGGCGCTGGCCGAAGGCCGGGCTGACGGTCACCCGCGAGCCCACCCGAAAGGACGGTTCCGACGGCAAGGCGTTCTTCTCCGAGGCCGGGGAAGCGAACCAGCCCGGCTACGACCCGGAATATACGATGCTGCAGCTCGACCAGCTGACGAGGATATTTCTCGTCAATGGCGATCCTCGCATCCTTCGCGCAATGAACATGCTGACGAATCAGCTCATGGATCGCCTTGACGCCACGAAGTGGCGGCTCGACACGAGCGGCGGGACCCGAATGAGCCAGACGCCGCGAAGTGTCCCGTTCGACAGCGCCGGACCGCTGGTACTCGTCGAGGCCGGTGGCCGCCCCGACCTCGAGCGCTATCAAGACAGTCTGCTGACCGCGATCGAGCGGAACTTTCTCCGGAGTGCCACTGCCTTCGGCGACCGTATGAAGTACGCGCTGGGAATGACGTGCGCCTCCATCATCATGAGCCAGCCGTCCTGGCGTCGTCCTTGACCTGAAAGCATCCGCATTGCCGCCGTGCCGAGGTCAGCGCAGTCTGGCATTCTCCGGCAAGCTGGCGAGGATGGATGAGGTGATCATGCCGAGCGCGTACTTGGCTCGGTCTCCCAGACCCGGGACATCGCTTCGGAACTCCCTGTCGATTGCCGCGAGCTGGGTGGCAAGGTATGGGCTGATGTCGGTGCGGCCGCCGAGAAGGGCGAGGGTGTGCAGCGCGGCCGTATCGAAGTAGACGAAGCGTCGCGCCTCGGTGTGCCGGGTGCCCTTGCTGGCGTTCAGCATCCAGGTCGTCCGGTCAACCCTGGTCATGAGCTGGTTGAACAGGAGGTTCATGTAGGTGAGGACCCGGTTGTCGCGGTTTGCCAGGTAGATTTTGGTCAGTAGGTCGAGTTGCAGGACGGTGTACTCGGGGTCGAACCCGAGACCGCCGGCTCCGGCTTCAGCGAAGTACGCCTGGCCGTCGGATCCGTCCGCCCGGGCCGGCTGCTTGGTGTAGCGCAGCCCGTATCCGGCCCAGCGCGACTGCGGCGGGTTGACGGCAAAGGCGAGCGCCGTTTCGTAATATCCCCTGAATCGCTCGTCGCTGGTCAGACGGTACGCGAGGGCCATGACGTAGGCATTGCCAATGTTGATGTTTCCGTTGGTGTACCACTTCAGATTGCCGTTGGCGACCAGAAACTCGCCGGCTTTGCGGATCGCGGCGGTCCAGCTGTCATAGCGGGCTGGGTCAAGGTATGGGCGCAGCGCGATCGCCGATGAGCCGAGTTCGACGGCGAAGAACATTGTGTCGACGTCGGCGCTCCCGTTGGGGCCGACGAATGACCCGTTGGGCTTCTGGTAGGTGGCGATGCTGTGGTCGAAGATCGCGACGGCCTGATCGCGTTGAGCGGTGTTGCCGGTCAGCGCGGCGGTGCTGGCGAGAGCCCAGGCCGGGCCGGCGTCGCAACGCCAGCAGGCGACGGGCAGCTTCCAGACGCCCGCGGCGGCATCCTTGGGGGCTGTTCGTTGCATTGCGGCAACCATGTCGCTGACCAGCGTGACAATGGTGGTCCCCGGGCCAGGCAGTGGAACCCGGACGTCAGGTGCTGTTCCCGGCCTGGCCGGCGACTGGGGCGCGGCGGTTGCCTGGCCCGAAACCGACATGGAGAGTGTCGCGCTGATCAGGACCGCGATCACAGCTCTGCCTGCCTTGGAGTAACGAAGCCGCACCTGTTCCGCCCATCTTCCGTCTCGGTTGCGCCTACCTTTCGGCTTTCGGGCGTCGGACTTGAGTGCGAGGCGGCTTCCGGCGGAGTGCGGTGCGAGTGCTGAGCGGCGGCGTCCGCCCGCTCGCTTCGGGCTGGACGCCGCGGGATCCGCGGCTGGTGCCGCAGGCTTGCCGGCCGGCCGGCGGCCCGCGCGATGTTTTCGCGAATACTGTCGAATGAATCGTTTCAATACGCCCGGCAGTGGCGGCGTAGCCAGCAGCGAGGTGATCGGCGATGGAGGTGCGGCGAGCCTCGGCCGTTTTCTCAGGCGCCTGCGCCCGGCGGTCGACGCCGGCCCGTATGTCCGCCGGCCGGATCACCGGCCGATATCGTGCAGCACCATGCGGTAGGCATCGTTGATCGATCGCGCAGTGCCGGGTTCGGTGAAGCGCTCCTCGACGCGGCGGCGGGCCGCATCGCCCTCAGCCGCGAGCAGATCCCGGTGGCGGAAGCGGGTCAGAACCGCGCCGGCCAGCGCGTCGACGTCATCCGGCGGGATCAGTGCCCCACCGGCCGATAGGTTCGCGGCCGGGCCGAGCAGAGCCTCGCGGCTGCCGGCCACCTCGGTTGCGACAGTGGCGCGGGCGCACGCCATCCCCTCCAGCAGCGCCAGCGAGAGACCCTCCCAACGCGACGGTGACAGCACAAGGTCAGCCGCCACGAACACCTGACGTACGTCCCGGCGCGGGCCGAGGGCCAGGACGCCGGCATCCGGGTCGTGCAGCGGGTCGACATCGGAGCCGGCAAGCAGCAACAGCGCGTCCGGGAAGTGCCGCCGGACCCGCGGCCAGGCCGCGATCGCCACGTCTTGGCCCTTCTGGCGACAGCCTCGGCCAACGACCACAGCGACCGGGGCGCGGTCGTCGAGACCAAAGGCGGCGCGGGCGGCGGCGCGCTCGTGTTCGGTCGGAGCTGGAAACGAGGCGAGGTCCACGCCGTTGAGCACCACGCGGCCCGGACCCGCGACACCCGCCCGCTGCCCGTCGGCCTGTTCGGCTCGGCTGCAGTACAGCGTCAGGTCGCTCCAACGGACGGCCAGCCGCTCCCAGCCGCTGGCCATGACGCTGAGCGGGCCGCCGACAGCCGCGAATGACCAGGCATGCGGTTGGAAGACGGTCGGCAGTTGGCGCCGCAGGCAGAGGCGTCCGATCAGCCCGGCTTTGCTCGAATGGAGGTGGACCAGGTCCGGTCGGCACGCCGCGACGATACGGCGCAGCGCGCGGATCTCGCCGAGCAGTGATGAGCCGGGCTGGCGCGTGCTGTCCCAACGCATCCATGATCCGCCGCCGGCCGAGACCAGGTCGGCGAGTTCTCCAGGCGGACACGCGACGACAACCGGCCAGCCGGCTGACATTTGCGTCCGGACCAGGCTGATCACGACGCGCGCGACACCGCCCGTTGTCGGTTGGGCCACGTGCAGCACGTTGAGTCCGGGTGAGGCCGCGGCGACGTTCATGCGGCTCTTGTGTGCCGAGCCGCGGCCGCTTGCAGCGCAGCCTGGACGTCGGCGGAGACCCGGCTCCAATCGAACTTCCGGCTCCAGTCCGGTCCGGCCGTCGCCATCCGGCCGCGCAGTTCGTCGCGCTCGAGCAATGTGATCAACGCCCCGGCCACCGCGGCCGGGTCCGTCGGATCGACCAGGAGACCTGTCACTCCGTCATCGACGGCGTCGGTCGCGCCTCCGCAGCGACCGGCGACAACCGGCAGTCCGGCCGCCGCCGCCTCGACATACACGATGCCGAAGCCTTCACCGCTTCGGCCGTGGTCCGCAACCCGGCTGGGAAGCGCGAATATGTGTGCCTCGGCGAGCAGGGCATTGCGGGTCGACTCGTCGACGGCCCCGCGCAGCTCGACGTGGCGGCTCAGGCCTCGGGCCACGACCTCCGTACGCAGCCAGTCAAGCCGCTCGCCTCCGCCGACGACGACCCAGCGGACGTCCGGCAGTCGTTGGATGACGGCGGGCAGAGCGGCAAGCATCACATCGTGTCCCTTGTACGCGTCGGCCAGGCGCGAAACGGTCAAGATCGTGGGGCGCCGGGCTCGCGCACCCGGTAGCGGCGGGCTCAGCCGCACCCCGGGCGGAATGACGGTCAGGGGCGCGGTGGGCACGCCGACCGCCTCGACCAGGCCGCGCGTATAGCGGCTGACCGCGATGCCGAGGTCAGCACCCCGCACACACCAGCGGGCGCTGCGGGGCCAGGTGGGGACCTCTTTCGCGTGGTAATACTGCGCCCACGCCGCCCCGGTGACCGACCGGATCAGGGCTGCCGCATACCCGCAGCGCACGTGCATGCTCAGCACGATGTCGGGCCGGAACGCTCGGGCAACGTGCAGGCTATGCACGGTCAGGCGCGCGATCGACCGGCGGCCGCCGCGCGGCTGGTTGCGCACGCGATGGACGGTATAGGGCCGCTCGGCGTCCCAATCTGCCGCCTGCGGCTCGGCCAGCGTCACAACCTCCACCGGACCGGTCCAGCGTGTGACGATGCCCTCGGTGAGCGTCTCGATGCCGCCGAGGGCGGGCGGGTAGACAGGGCTGAGAACCTGCAACCGGAGATTCACGAGCGGCTCCACGCCTGCCGTGCGTAAAGCTCGATGTAGTGGCCGGCCACGACCGGCCACGACCAGCTCTGCACACGCGGGCCCGGAAGCGCGCGGCGCGCGGCGGCGAGCACGGCCCGGTTGTCCAGCAGCCGGATCATCGCGTCGGCGAGGTCGGCCGGGTCGCCGGACCTGGCGACGAAGCGAGGGTCGAGGTCACCGACGAGCTCCGGGTTGGCCCCCACCGGTGTGACGAGCACCGGTGTGCCGCATGCCAGGGACTCGGCGGTCGTCAGTCCGAAGCCTTCCAGCTCGGCTGTCGGCATGACGGTGAGCGTCGCGCTCCGGTATCCCTCGCGTAGCCGCGCCTCGCTGACCCGGCCCAGCAGGTCCACCCGCCCTTCCAGGCCCAGAGAGGAGATCTGCCGTTCAATCGTGGTTCGCAGGTGCCCGTCGCCGGCGACGACGAGCCGGGCACCGGGGTGGCGTGCGAGGACGGCCGGCATTGCTGCGATGCATTCGACGACGCCGGTTCGGGGAGTCAGCCGACGCGCGGTGAAGATGAGCGGCTCGGTATCGGGCTGCGGCTGCCGCGGGGGAGAAAACCAGTCGGTGTCGACGCCGCCCGGGATGAGCCGGGCGGCGTCAGCCGCCTGCGGTGCCAACTGCGCCAACTGCTCGCGCATGTATTCGCTCAGCACGGTCACGGCGGTCGCGCCGCCCACAACTGCCGCCTCGGCCCGGCGCAACAGCTCGACGGCGGGGCGCTGTAAGGGGCGGGGCAGCAGGTAAGTGCCCTGGCGTTCCGTCAGCAGTTCCTGATGCACCGGGGCATGAAAGGTATAGAGGTAGGGTCGACGGGAGCGGCCTGGGCCTAGCATCGCCAGCATCGGCACCGGAAAGTGCCCGTGGATTACCGTGCCGGGGCGGCGATCGATGGCCGTACGCACACCCGAGCGGGTGCGATACGGGTACTGCACCGCGAAGAGCGGGCTGCGTTTGGCGGGGACCGCGTGGCGAACCACGGTGACGCCGTCGTCTCCCGTCTCGATGGGAGGAAGGTCCGGCGACAGCCGTTTGGCGACGATCGTCGTTGGCACGTCACAGCGCACCAGCGCGGCAGCGAGTTCACGGACGTATCGTTCGAGACCACCTAGCTTGTCCGGCGCGGTAGCGTTCGTGACCAGTACGACGGGCGGATGCATGCATTCTCCGAATCGGGTGGTGCGGCATTGACCGGCTGCGGTTAGGCGGGAGCGCTGTCGAATACGGCGGCGGACCACGCGGGCCATCGGTTCGGCCAGGTCCGCTCGCGAGCCCAGGCAACAGCCGGAGTCGCGTGCTGAGTCGTCGAGTATGCGGCGACGACAGCAGCCGCGAAGTCACCGGCGGTGCCGGCGGTCCAGGTCCCGGGTGGAGCGTCGGCATCGGATGCGGCATCCCCGGTCGTGCGCACGATCGGGCGCCCACGGGCGGCATAGTCCGCCAGCTTCATCGAGGACTGGCCGTGGGTATAGGCAATGCGGTGCGGTACAACGGCGACATCGGCGGCGTCCAGCGCCGGGCCGAGCTCGGACCTGCTCACCACGCCGTGCCAGCGAACCTGGGCGGAGTAGCGGCTCAGCAGGTTCACCAGCTCGGGCGCCGGCTCGGTACGGTAACCGGGATACCGGCACTCGCCGTACAGGTCCAGCTGCCAGCCGGGCAGGAGAGTCAGCACCGCGCCCATGAGTTCGGCATCGAAGCGATGCGTCAACGTGCCGGCGTAAACCAGCCGCCGACCGAACGGACGTGGGTGCGGCGTGTGCTGAACCAGGTCAGCCGGAGTGCCGTTGGGGACAAGGACGGTGTCGCGGCCGTCGAACAGCGCCTCCAGCGCTGGGTTGGCGATGATGACGACGTCAGCCTCCGCGGCAACGCGTCGATAGAGCGTGCGAACATGCGACCGCTCCTCACCGAGCAGTGCGTTCCAGTCATCGGCTGCGTCGAAGATGCGCCGGGCCGGCAGACCGGCAACCGCCGGCCACTGCCAGGGCAGGTTGACAACCACCGCCGTTTGACCGTCTTCCTGGGTGATCAGCCGGCGCAGCTGTCGACCCAGCAGCGCGTTGTCGGCCGCAGCGGCCAAGGGGTGACGGTGACCGGGCACGAACGTGGAGCGTTCGACGACGACCGGCCCGGTGGAGGCTGACCTATGCCGGCTGATGCCCAGCCTCCGGAGCCAGGCCGGTGCGGTGGCTGGGCGAAGGGCGCGTACGTCGTTCGGTGCCTCGACGAAGGTTACGGCGACGTCGTGTCCGATCGCCTCGTCGGCCAGAGCGTGCTCGCGCCGGATCGACGGTAGCCACGGACTCTTCGCAACCATGATCAATTGGCGCATGCGCCGTGCTTCGCCGTGCTGGTGGCGATGAGATCCGCGAGCGTCTCACGCAGCGCGAGGGCGCATATGGACCAGCGCACCGTGGCGCCGTGACGCGCTGCGGCCTCGGCCATACATGTCCGCCGCTCGCCCTCGGCCAGCTTGACGAGCGCCTCAGCCGCCGCCGCTGGGTCGCGGGCCACGGCAAAGCCGGTCACACGCGGACGTATGGTTTCGGGCAGTCCGCCTTCCGCCGCCACGACCACCGGGCTGCCGCAGGCCTGTGCCTCGAGACTGGCCAGCCCGAGCGGCTCGGCCGCGGCCAGGTACAGGGTTGCGTAGGCATCCTGGTACAGCATCACCAGTTCCTTGTCGCTGATTCCGATGCGGATTTCCAGCTGGACGCCAGAGGCCGCAGCCAGCGCCCGGAGCCGCCGCTCCTCGGCGGCGTTCCCCCGGTGCGCGACGATGACCAACGGCAGTGGCAACTGGCTGCGCGCGGCGGCCTGGACGACGAGGTCGTGGCCCTTGGTCGGGATGAGCGCTCCGACCGAGAGCAGGTGGCGCGGCTGCGCTCCCGGCTGCGGGACCATGAATGCTGGTACACCGCACGGCACCACGACCGCGCCGCGTCCATAGGCCGCCTGGATCCGTTCAGCGGTGTATTGCGAGTTGGTCGCCAGCGCGTCGGCGGCGGCGACGGCCGCCCGGTCAAGGCGTCTTTCCCAAGCCCGGAGGGGGGCATACAGCTCGCGAGTGCCTCGACGCAGTGTGGCTCGCAAGTGTGGCTCGTAGTCGATGCGGCGAGGCTCGTCGCAGTAGCGCAGAACCGGCACGGGCAGCGGCCCGCACGGCAATGCACCGCGAAGCGCCGAGTCAGGGTTCGCGTACACGACATCGGCGCCGCAGCGGCGGGTGAGCTCGCCGATCTTCGTCCACGCGGCCGCAAGACGCTGTAAATCCAGATGGCGGAACGCGGGCCGGGTGAGCGCCGGCCGATGCTGCGCCCTCGGCTCGAACGGGATCACGTATGGCCGCGCGGTCACGGGCTCGGCGAAGCTCGTCGTCACTTCCACGACGTCCGCGTCGAGGGCGGCGACCTGCTGGGCCAGTCGGCGATGCGCCCCGCCACCGATCAGATTGTGGATGACGGCAACTCTCACGCCGGCGCCTCCCCGTGTCCCGGAATTCGGCGCCGTCCCGCCGTGTGGTCCGCCGAATGGCGGCAGTGCCGATACGGCGCCGCCGAGTTGTGTTGGCGACCAGATTTCATATCAGCGCGGAGGCGGTGGCTGGTCGCGGGGCCGCCGCCCATCGTGACATCACACCAAAATGTCACGGCGACGACAATCGAATGGGATTGTCGGTCAAGTCAGAGTCCTGGTGATCCAACGGAAGCTCGGTTTCCTGCTTGTTCTGAAGTGAGTCTTAATTCGACCGAAGGGAATGGATCGGGCGACGTTGTCACGTCGCGGAGCCCCATCGACATCAAAGCCTGCCCAACCGGCGCCCGGATGTCATCGGTCGTTTAGGCGACCCCCATTCGGGTCGACTCTACGTACCTACCTGCGGTAAAGCTCGCGTAAAGAACTCGAAACAATTGATCGCGCCCAGCGTGGAGCTCCCAGGAAACTGTGAAAAGCGTCTCTTTTCAGACGTGAATGCCTTTCGTGCTAATCCTATCGGGCGCTCAGCCGATGCGCTTTGCCGGTGTATTTCCGCCGAGCTTGAGCAGTAGTGTTCGCACATCGCAGTGCGCAATGAAAGGCATCGCCATGAAGCCGGCTAGCGAATCGACATTTATCGATCAAAGACCTGATATTCGACAGTCGGCGGCGATCCTGCAGCGCGCCCCTCGCCTGACTGCCGCGCCTGCGAAACTCGCACCAAGCCGGCTCGCGTGGGCTCGTGCGTGGATGCTCATCCTACCGATCGACCTGGTTGCCCTTACAGGTCCGATGCTGTCCGATCTCATGTATGTACGAGCGCTCGCTGTCATGGCGACGCTCACCGTAGCGCTGCTGGCCAGTGGCGGGTTCTACCGTCCGCGGCTGCATCTGTCGCTGCTCGACGAGCTGCCGGGGTTGGCGGCGCGGCCGCTGGTCGCGGCCGGCCTGGTCGCGTGCGTCGTGGCGATGCGGCATGAGCACCGCAGCGTCGACGGGTTCATGCGCGTCGCGGCCGTGACGGCGGTTGCGCTGATAGCCGGGCGGGCCTGCAGCACCTGGGCCCTGAGTCAGGGGCGCCGGCGCAGCCTGGTCGTGCACCCGTCCATCCTGATCGGTGGCGGTCCACTCGCGGCCGAACTGTCGGCAATCCTCGATCGACGCTCCAGCTACGGGCTGAAGCTGGCTGGATATGTCGATGCTTCTGAACGGCCGGAGGCGCGGCGGGCCGGGCTCGTTCGCCTCGGGACGCCCGACGAGCTGATGGCGGTCTTGCGCGAAGGTGGCATCGAGGTGGTGATCATCGCCGATCCCGACACCACCGAGGACCGCGTCGCAGCCCTGCTGCGCGAGGTCATGCTGGACACCTACGACATCCTCATCGTGCCGAAGATGCCGCAGTTCCAAACCCTGGTCTCCGCTCCTGACCACATCGGTGCGATACCCGTCATGCGGATCCAGCCGCCCCGAGTCGCGGGCTGGCGCTGGAAGCTCAAGCGGATTGTGGACGTTGTGGTCAGCGCTACGGCGCTGGTGTTGCTCAGCCCGGTGCTCGCCGCCTGCGCCGTGGCCGTCGCTGTCGATGGGCCCGGCGGCATCCTTTTTCGTCAGCAACGAGTCGGCCGGGAAGGGAGGCTGTTCGACGTGTTGAAATTTCGCAGCATGCGGCCGGCTGACGAGACCGAGTCGAGGACCCAGTGGTCGATCGCGGCCGACCCGCGAGTCTCTCGGATCGGACGATTTCTGCGCCGTACATCGTTGGACGAGCTGCCGCAGCTGTGGAACATTCTGCGTGGCGACATGACGCTTGTCGGCCCCCGGCCGGAGCGCCCGCACTTCGTCGAGCAGTTCTCGGCCGAGCACGATCTTTACGCCTGGCGCCACCGTGTGCCGGCCGGTTTGACCGGACTGGCTCAGGTCAGTGGCCTGCGTGGTGACACGTCCATCGCGGACCGGGCGCGATTCGACAACTACTACATCGAGAACTGGTCGCTGTGGCTCGACCTGAAGGTTGTGCTCCGCACCCTGCGGGAGGTCATCTCGGCCGCCGGCCGATGATGCGCCACTGATGCTCGAAATGTGATCATGCGGCAAGCGTCGTTCGGGACACCACGCCCCGCGGTATGCCTCCGGTCCGCCCGACGGGCCGGGCACGGGGATATGTGAGCAGGCTCACCATGACTCAGTCCGTCGGCTGCGGGCAACGAGGGAGCCACTGGTCGCGTGATGGTCGACCGAACGGTGCCGGGCGTGATGGGATGCCTGACCGGGCCGGATCCGGGTGAACACGGTGAACCCGGCTCGAGGAGCCACGCACTGTGCGACCGGCGTGGCGCCGCTACGAGTGCGGCTCTCCGCGTGAATCATTCGGGCTCGCGTTTGCGGTTGTTCGCACGGCTGGCGCCCCCGGTGGGAGTGCTCAGTTGCCACCCCGCGGTCCCTGAAGGTTGGCGGGCGCCATGGGGTGGCTCGCTCGCGGCTCCACTGCTCGCCCCACAGTCCCTACTCCGGGCCGTAGAGTTTGCGCGGGTTTGGCATTACTTGCCGGATTTGCCGCTGAAGAGCAGGCGCCACGGCATCAGGGCCGACTCGACCTGGACCTTGAGGCTCATCTTGGACGTGCCGGCGCTGCGCTCGTCGAAGCGGATCGGGACCTCGACGATGCGCATCCCGCGCGCGACCGTCCGGTAATTCATCTCGACCTGGAACGAGTAGCCGTTGCTGCGGATCGACTGCGCGTCGATGCGGCGCAGGGTCTCGGCCCGCCACGCTTTGAAGCCGGCCGTGACGTCCTTCACGTGCAGGCGCAGGATCGTGTTGACGTAGAAGTTGGCCCACGCCGACAGCGCCCGCCGGTGCCACGGCCACTCGCCGGCCACGGAGCCGCCCTCGACGTAGCGGGAGCCCAGGACGACTGCCGCGTCGGTGTTGCGCAGCGCGTCGAGCATCGCGGGGATGGCCGAGGCCGGGTGGGACAGGTCCGCGTCCATCTGGATGACGACGTCGGCGCCCTCGTCGAGCGCCTGGGTGATCCCGGCGATGTAGGCCCGGCCGAGGCCGTCCTTCGCGGTCCGATGCAGCACGCCGATCGTCTCGGGCGACTCGGCCGCCGCCTTGTCGGCCACGTCCCCGGTGCCGTCGGGCGAGTTGTCGTCGACGACGAGCACGTGGAGGTACGGCAGGTTGAGCTCGGCCAGCGTGCCGAGCAGCTTCGGCAGGTTCTCCCGCTCGTTGTAGGTCGGAACGACGACTGTGACCTTCGACAGTTCGCTACCCACTGGTCGATCTCCTTATGCGCAGCGTTGATGCGCGATCCGATGGTGGTCTCCGGCCGGGCCACACCTTATCGGACGCCGAGCGGTCTATCGGCAACGCTACAGGTGACGTATCGATCGGACAAAAGCAACAGCGACCACGCCGCTCGGCGACCGGATTTGCACCCCGCATTTCATCGCTTTCCGGCGTTTGTCGTCACGTTGAGTGACGCCGTTTGGGGCGCGTGTCCGGTTTGCTGTCCGTCAGAGCTGCTGTGGGACGGGCAGTCCGTCGCCCGTCCGGCCGCAGGGAGGGCCGAGCCTCGATGACCAGGGTTTTTATCAGCTACCGCGCCGACGACGACAGCTTCGCGACAGTACACCTCGATCAACGCCTGGCCGCCCGGTTCGGCGCCGGCAATGTCTTCCGGGATAGCCGCCACCTGCGGCCGGGCGCGGACTTCGAGCCCAAGCTGTGGCGCAACCTCGCCGGTTCATCTGTAGTCGTCGCCGTGATCGGTCCGCGCTGGCTCACCGGCGGCGGCACTGACAACCGGCTGCTGCGCCCGGCCGACTTCGTCCGGCGGGAGCTGGAGTTCGCGCTCGAGCTCCGGCTGCCGATCGTGCCGCTTCTGCTCGGCGACGTCGCCATGCCGGCCGCGCGGGACCTGCCGGAGTCACTGCGCAACCTGGTCAACCACCAGTTCCGGCGGCTGCATCCGCGCAACGCCGAAGCCACCGTCCAACAGTTCGTTGATGAGCTTGACGACGCGTACGGCGACCAGCCGCCGACCCGTCCCGGCACGGTCGCCGTCGTGCTGGCGAGCGCCCCTCCTCCGGCCGGCCTTTCGAACCTCGTGCGGAAAGCCACGGCGGACTCCGGGCTCGCGGCGGCTCTGGTCGAGCAGACGGCGGTCGGAGTCCACGTCATCCAGCCGGACGGGGCGAAAGCGGCGGCCATGGCGGGCGACTTCGTGCGCGTGCTCACCGACGCGCTGCACGGCCAGCCGGACCTGGGCCGCCTTCGCGTGGCCCTGCATTTCGGCGACGTCGCGCCGACCCCGGACGACACTGTGCTCGCCGCCCGCCACCTCGCGAATGAGCCGCTGCTCGACGACGTCCTACGGGCGACGCCGGGCGCGCGGATCGCCCTTATCGCGAGCGATGACTTCTACCAGACCGCCGTGCGTCCAGGGCGGCACGGCGTGGACCGGTCGGCATTCGCCCGCGTCCACATCGCCGGGCGGGACGCCTGGGTGCAGGCGCCGGGCTTTCCCCATCCGCGCGGCCTGCACGCCGCGTCGGAGCCGTCGGCCCCGCCGGTGGCAACCGGTGTCACCAACAACGTGGAAACCGTCCACGGTGACCTCGTCATGGGCGACAAGATCGGCCATGACAAGAACGTGTACAGGAGTGGCCGGTGACCGCGCCGGCCACGACCACGACCGTGTCGGCTGCCACGCCCGGCAGTGCCGGGACCGGGAGTGCGGCGACGTCGACCACACCGGGTGACTCGGGCGTGCCGGCCGCCCCGGGCGGCGACGGTGCAGCCGGTGGTTCGTGGGACCAGGCCGGCCGGGCCGTGTCCGACCGAGGCGCCGGCACCGCCCGTAACGAGCACTGGAAGAGCGCGGCCAGGATTCACGGAGTGCAGGGCGATCAGGTCCATGGCGACAAGGTCGGCCGCGACAAGATCGTCCTGAACCTGGCCGATAAGACAGTCGACGTGTTCGAGTTGCCGATTGAGCTGCTGGAGCCGGTGCGCAATGCGTTTGTCAACCCAGACCGCTGGATCGAGCTGTCAGGGCGGTTCGCCGACAAGCGCACAGCGATCGTGCGCGGCCGGACCGGCCGGGGCAAGGACGCGGCCGCGATCCGGTTGCTCATCGCCGAGGTCGAGACGATCTATCTTCTCGATCCGGCCACTGACATCACGCATCTGGCCGGCTCGATCACCCGCCGCACGGAAGAGCACGGCCGGGCCGACCGCGGCATCGGATTCCTGCTCTGCCAGCCGAAGGGTGCGGCCCACCTCGGGGGTTGGTCGTTCCACGCGCTGGAAAACGCGCTGAGTGCGGCCAACGCGCGGCTGGTTGTCACTCTTTCCCCTGACATCGTGCTGGCCGACGACGGACTCGAACCATATGTCCTGGATCTGGGCGACAACCCGGTGCCGCACCGCAAGATCGTCTTGAGCCATCTCCGCTGGCAGTGCAGCGACCAGGAGACCTTCGAGCGCCTCTCCTCGGACGCGGTCGTCGACGAGCTGATCGTGGAGCTGGAGCACGGGGCGCAGAGCTGTCAAGCCGCGGCGGACCTGGCCCGGCTGATCATCGACGAGCACGACGAGGGTGCGGTCAACGCCGCGCGAGTGCATGAGCGCCGCCGCAGGCATCAGGACCACGCGTTCGATCAGTGGTTCGACCGGCTGCGCGCGGCCGACGAGCGCAGTTTCGCCATCGCGTTGGCCGTGCTCGACGGGCTGCCGTACGAGGACGTCGCGGCGGCCGCCCGCATGCTGCGCACCCGGCTCGAGGTGAGCCAGCAGGTGGTGTTGACCGGTGGGGACAAACCCGAGCTACGGGTCGTGCGGCGCGAGCTGATGCCGAACCCCGTCGGTCGGCTGCTCGACACACTACGGGCCGCCGAGCGGGACGAGGTCGCCCGCTACGAGTACGGCACGGTACCGGTGCACGTGGTGGCATACCGCGACGGCTCGTATCCGCTCAAGGTCATCGAACGGGTGTGGCGGGGGTATCAGATCCAGCCGACGCTGCTCGGCTGGCTGCACGACCTCATCCGCGGCCGGTCCGACCGGGTGCGGTTCTACGCAGCGAGCACGCTCGGCGTTCTCTGCCGCTATTCGTTCGACTACGTCTGGACCAACTGGCTCGCTGGATGGGCCGACCACGAAGACCATCGGATACGGGAGGCGGTCGCCTATGCGCTGCGCGAGCCCGCCGCCGACGCGAAGCTGGTGCCGAGCGTGAACATGGTGGTCGGCGCCTGTTATGGCGACGTGAGCTCGCCGCTGAGCCAGGCCACCGCCGCGCGGGCATTCGGGGTATGCGTGGGCCAGCCCGATGCGACGGCCGCGATCGACCGGCTGGGGCGGCTGGCCACCATCGACGACTACGACATCGCTGTCGCCATCGGTGACGGGCTGGCCGACCTGATCCTCTCGGACGCCGACCGGATGGCGCCCACTGTGTGCGCGGCGCTTGTCGAGTGGTTCGGCGACAAAAGCCGCACTCGCTCGGCTGAGCTCGCCTTCCTCATGCTGGCCAGCACGCTTGTCAGCTGGGACCGTGACGAGTCGGATGGGCCCGAGGTGCAGTGGCCGCTGCTGCTGCGCCTGGCCGACACGCTCCAGGACCTGCAGGGCCCGCTACGCGCGCTCTGGCGGCACCTGATCAGCAACAGCGTCCTGCACGACGAGGCGAACGCCGTGCTCACCGGATGGGCCGCGCTCGCCGAGAACAACCGGCCGCAGCTGCTGGCGCTGCTCCGGCTGATCCGGTCGGTCGTCCGGGAGCCGGCTCCGGATCCGCGCAGCCGCCGGAACCTGGCCCGGCTGGTCAAGACATGGACCGAACCACGCAACCTCAACCCACTGCCGAACGCCCAGCGGGCCATGACGGCGCTGCTCGACAAGCTCGAACGGGAAGGATCCTGAGATGACGCAGCCGATTCCGCTGATCAAGCACTCTGAGCCGGTCAAGCGCATCGCGGTGACGGCCGGCAAGAGCCGCGAGCCGTTCATCGCGGTGGTCTATGCGACCCGGGACGGCGACCTTGAGGTGCTCGAGGGCGGCAAGCCGATGCGCTGGGGCGACCAGATGCTCACCAAGTACCGCACCCGGTATGAGGTCGACATCAGCGACCACCACCTGACGTTCGAGTTCAAGGACGATCTGCCCCTGCCGACCCAGGCCGACGTATATCACTTCCACGCGTCGGTAAGCGTCAGCTTTCGGGTGGCCGATCCGGCCGAGGTCATCCGGCGCAATGTGCAGGACGCGGTGCCGCTGGTCCGGGGCCACCTGCTCGGTGTGTGCCGACCGATCACCCGGATGTTCGCCATCGAGGAGGCCGAGGCGGCGGAGGCGGCGATCCGGGCCCGGTTCCGGCGCGACACGGTGATCCAGGGTGGTGTCTCGCTGTACGCGGTGGAGGTGCGGCTGTCGCTCGACGAGGCGGGCCGCAAGTACCTACAGGAGATCGAGCAGGCCGCGCGCGACGACAAGATGCATGCGGCCCGGCACGTGACCGACGTCAACGATCTCGAGCGCGAGGGCCGCCTCGACCTGCTCAAGCAGTCGCGCGACCACATGCTGCAGGAGCGCGAGCGGCTGATGCTCAATGGTCAGCCGCTGGATGCCATCTCGATGGTGCGGCTGCACCTGCAGCGCAATCCGCACGACACCGAGGGCGCCATGAAGATGATGGCCGCGCTGGAGCAGGCCCGCTTCGAGCACGAACAGACACAGACCGACCGGATGCAGCAGCTGCTCGGTGCGTTCGCCAAGGACGGACTGGTGAATCCGGCCGAGGTCTCGACGCTGGTGGAGGCGGTCGTCAAGCACATGGAGGGCTCCGCCGGCGCGATCCGGGCGAGCGCGACCGTCGGCACTCCCGCCACTGCGACGCCGTCGGCACCGCAGGCCCTCGGCTGGAACGAGTCCCTCGACGACATCCTCGGGCCCACACCAGCACCAACACCCATGGCCACACCCACTGCCACGGCCACGGTTCCGCCTCCTGCCGCGGCGGCCGAGCAGGGGCGGCCCGCCAACATCTCGCCCGTATACCTCCTGGTGGACGAGTCGCCCGGCGCCCACGCGCTGCCGGAGGGCCTGGACCGCGTCGTGGCCGATCTGATTGCCGACCTCGCAGCCCGGCCCCAGGTCGCCGCGGCTGTCCGGCTCGGCGTGCTGGGCTTCGCCGAGACCGTCGAGACCCGGATTCCACTCGGGCCCATCCCGCCCGGATCGGCCGATCCTGGCTTCACCACCCGCGAACCGGCCGATCACGCGGCACTCTTCGCGTATCTGCGCGACCACATTCCCGCGGACCTGGACGTGCTACGCGCGCAGCACCCGTCGGTGCGGCCGCCGGTGTTCGTCATGCTCTGTGCCGCCGATCCGCGCGATGATGCCTGGGAGGGCTGGCATCGGCGGCTCCTGGGCCAGGTCCGGCGGGCCGACATCGTCGTATTCGGGGTGGGCGCCGCTACCGCGGTGATCGCGGGGTTCGCGTCCTATCCGGAACTGGCCTTCCTCGCGCCCGGTGCGGACCCCGATCGCGCGACGGGGCTGTTTGCCGCGTTCCTGCACGACTACATCGTCGCGGTGGGCCAGTCGGCTCTGGACGGGACCGAGCCGCCGGTACCTGACGCCAAAGGCTTCCAGCCGGTGTCCGCTTCGCTCTGACGACGTCGGCCAATCGGCCGGAAGAGTGACTTCGCCTGTCTTGTTGGTCGCTTGTGTCCGATTCGGGGCCGGCGTCTGTCCGTCAGCCTCAGGACGTCAGCGAATCGAGCTCTCGCGGAGATGAGGAAATGCCGTGGCGGACCTGGAGCGAACCTCCGGCTTCGATGTCGTCCGCGTTGAGAAGACACGATTCCCGGTGGTCGAGTCGACAGCGCTGGAGCCGCTGCGGAGCCGGCTGTTCCGGCGCCCCAAGCGCAGCCTGGAGGACCTGCCGCAGCTCACCGAAGGCTCGGTCTTCGTGTTCCACACGAGCGACGGCTACGCCTCCGCGCCCGAGGGACCGAAGATGCTCGGCTCGGATGTCGTGGTGAGAGCCACGATGGTCTCCGTCGTGTCGATGCGGCAGCAGGAGGTGCAGGTCGTCGCCGCGCTGTCGCCGAGCACCTGGGGCACGCGGCTGGCGATGCGGGCGAGCTTCAACTGCCGGGTGATCGATCCGCTGCGCGTGCTGGAGGACGGGTGCTGGGACATCCGGCCCAGCCTGCGGGCGTACCTCCTCGAAGACCCGAAGCTGCTGATGCTGGGCGCGCGCGGCGATGTCGATCAGAACGACGACGTGGTGCGGCGGATCCTGGCTCGCACCTTCGCACGCAAGAAGCTCGAGCCGCCGCTCATTCCCGGCATGACCGTGCAGTTGATCGACGTCGATCTGAGCCTGCAGAGCGATGGCACCGTGCCGGGCCCACGCCGCTCGGCCGAGAGCAGCCATAACGGCTACGGCCACGGCAGCTACAGCGGTGGCGGCTACGGCAGCAACGATCAGGACTTCGGTGACAGCGGCCGGGACCGTTTCGACAGCGACCCGGGCCACGGACATCGGCGCGACCGGTATGACGACTGAGCTGGAGGAAGGAAAACCGACCATGGAACAGGGCGATTCGACGCCGCTGCGCCCGTCCGCGCCGGAGAGAGCCCGCTGGGGGCTCGGCCGGGTGCTGCGGCTGGCGACCGGCGTCCGCGAGGACGTTCTCGCCCTCGTGCCGAGCGAACGCGCGCGCTATACCTCGATGGGCGGAGTCGTCGCCGGCACAGCGATCATGGCCATGCTGTCCATGTCGGCCGCGCTCTACTTCATGTTCGGCGGGTTCGAGTGGTTCATCGTGGCCGCCGTGCCGGTGTGGGGCATGTTCATCATCAGCCTCGACCGCTGGCTGATGTCCTCGACGGCGATGGGCGACGGCGGCCGGGCCTGGCGAAAGCTTCTGCCACGGCTCGGGCTGTCGATCGCGCTCGGCGTGATCCTGGCCGAGCCACTGCTGCTGGGCATCTACAACACTGCGATCACCGAACGGGTGGGCAACGATCGGCAGCAGGCCATCGTGGCTCGCGGCAGCATGCTGCACAACTGCAACCCCGTGCCGGGCGCGCCCGAGCCGGGCGACTTCACGCCCGACGACCCGCGATGCAACGACTACCACCTCACCGTGCCCGGCGACTCGCCGACCGCCCTGCAGGGCAAGCTGGCCGATCTGGTCAAGCAGCGTGACGCGCTCAAAACGATCGCCGACGCTGACGCCGCGAAATACGCCGAGCTCAACGAGCTGGCCCGGCGCGAATGTAACGGCACCTCCGGCGCGGGCCTGACCGGCAAGGTCGGCGAGGGCCCGAACTGCAAGCGGCTGCGCGGCGAGGCGGACCAGTACCACCGCGATCATCAGATCGACGAGAACCAGGCCAAGCTGGCCGACCTCAACAAACAGATCACCGATGCCGGCGGCAGTCTCGGCGATGCCCGCAACGGTTACGCGTCAGTGCGGGACAAGGCGATCGAGACCGACCTGGCCGCGTTCAAGAGCCGGCAAGGCAACGTCGGCCTGCTGGAGCGGTTCCGGACGCTCGACGAGCTCGTGTCGGACAACAGCTATGTGAGCATCACGCAGTGGGCCATCCGGATCTTCTTCATCATCGTGGATGCGCTGCCGGTCATCCTCAAAGCGCTCAGCGGCACCACCGCCTACGACCGGCT
This sequence comes from Dactylosporangium vinaceum, assembly GCF_019904175.1. Lineage (GTDB taxonomy): Bacteria > Actinomycetota > Actinomycetes > Mycobacteriales > Micromonosporaceae > Dactylosporangium > Dactylosporangium vinaceum. The sequence goes on from NZ_CP061913.1 coordinate 1,230,332, forward strand.
CCTCGGCGAGCGGGTGCGTGAGCAGGAGCGAATCCAGAAGATGCGCTCCGACGAGGCGGTCGACCGCAGCTCCCGGTGGAGCGACGTCGTGCGCCACGACCAGGACCTGCAGCGTCGTCTGGAGCTCGAGCGACGCAGCCAGCAGGACCGCATCGAACGCGCCCAGATCGACGAGGACCGGGGGGAGCTGGTCGACGCGCTGGAAGCGCATCTGCTGCAGATGTCGATCGGTCCAGCCGGCCAGGGCCGTGGGCAGTCGTCCCAGGACTCGAACGTCTATGACACGACCGATTTCTCCGAGCAACCCACCGTCGTCCTCGACGACCGCCGACTGTACGGAGGGCAGCAGTAGTGTCGACGAACTACGCGCCCGACGGCGCCCGCATGTCCCGGGTCCGCACCTACTTGATCTACCTGGTGCTGGACACGTCGGAGTCAATGCGGCGGCCGTCGCGGGAGGCGCCACAGCACGGCAACGCGCAGGAGCACTTCCAGCGCCTGATTCCACAGATGATCAAGCAGCTCTCGCAACACCCGGTGATCCACAGTCAGGCCGCGGTCAGCGTGGTGGCGTTCAACGACGAGCCGGATGTCCTGCGGCCGATGACCGCGCTCAACCGGTCGGCCTCCATCTCGGTGCCGAGACTGGGCTACGGCACCGACTACGCGGCAGTGCTGCGGTTTCTCGGCACCCAGCACGCCAGCGATGCCCGGAAGGTCAAGCTCGATCGGGTGCAGGAGAACTACGCGGTCGAGGTGGCGGCGCCCTGGATCTTCTTCATCACCGACGGGAGGCCCGGCAACTCCGAGCGCTACCAGGAGCTGTCGGAGTGGATCGGCTATCGCGACGCCCTGGTGAACGAGCCGACCGGCGCGCGGATCGTCGCGATCGGCCTGCCCGGCGCCGACGGTGACACGCTCTACCGGCTCGCGACCGGCCAGCCCACAGGCGCTCGCAACGCGTTCATCGCCGAGCGCGGCAGCAACCTGCGGGAGCTGTCGCAGAGTGTGGTCCGCGCGATTGAGGCCAGTATCTCGACGTCGACAGGCACCGGTCTGCTGACCATCAACACGCCGGCCGGCATGCGTCGCATCGACGGGCTGACGTCGTGAGCCCGACGGGGGGTGTGATCCTGGCGTTTGCCGTCATGCTTGCGGCCGCGGTCGGATTCCTGGCGATGCGCCACATCCGGCGGCCGGAGAAGGTAACGGTCAAAGCCGGAGAGGGCGTGATCTCGACCCGCGGTGGCCGGCGGGTCCAGAGCGCTCCTCGACCGGACGCTCCGCCGCGGTTCGAGGGGCAGCCCGAGCCGCCGCGGCGGGAGCCGCGATTCAAGGGCCGCCAGGAAAAGGCACAGCCCGCGCCGCCCGCGGTGGCCGATCCCCAGCTCACCGGGCCGGTGGTTCTCGAGGCCGCCTGGTCGCAATCGGTGTTCCACGGAGCCCGGGACGATGGCGCCGGTTTCAAGGTCGCCGTGCGGGTGGCGACGGCCCGCGGACGCAGTCACGCCTACAACGGCGAGCCCGGGCAGGACGCGGCCGGCGTCGTCTGGTGTGAGCATCGTCGTTCAATCTTTCTGGTGGTGGCCGACGGTCTCGGCTCGAAGCCCGATTCGGGCCTGGTAGCCCACGGCCTGGTCGAAGAGGTGATTGGCCGCGCCGCCGAGCTGCAGGTATCCGAGAGTCCGACGGGCATGCTGGCGTCGGTCGTGACCGCCACGGAGCACTGGGTCCGTCAGAAGAGGCTTGACGGCGCCAGCACGCTCGCTGTAGCCGAGGTCCGCCTCGGCCGCGACGGGCACGAGGTGCTCACCTGGGGTATCGGTGACTCTGAGGCGTGGGTGCTCGCCGACGGCGCCTGGGAGCCGCTGCACCACGAGCGGCGAGCCGACGCAGAAAACATCACCCGGCATCTGCCCGGGCACCACGACATGCACCGATCGCGCCGACAGCTCCGCCGCAACAGCGTGATCACGGTGGCCAGCGACGGGTTCGCCAGTGCACTGGCCAAGGACTCCCCGCTGGCCCGAGAACTGGCCGACCAGTGGCGCAAACCCCCGGCCGCGCTGGACTTCCTGAGCCGGGTGAACTTCGAGGACCCCTACTTCAACGACGACAGGGCGGCAGTGGCGGTGTGGATTCGCTAACCAGATACTGGGTCGAGCTCGGCGAACTGGGCGAGCGGCGCCGGCTCCCGTGGGGCAACGCGGGAAATTCCACGATGTGGCAGTGCACGTTCGCCGGCTCGCGGTTCGTATTCAAGGAATACTCCGACGAGTTCCGCGCCTCGGCCGACCAGAACGCCCTCGGGCGGTTGATCGGCTGGCGTGACTCCCTGCCTGACCAGGATCGGGCGCACTTGGACCGGGTGGCCGCATGGCCGCGGTACCGGGTCCGGCACAACGGGACGCTGCTCGGCGTGCTCATGCCGTTCGCGCCGGCGAGGTTCTTCCGCGAGATGGCGCCGGACGGCGCGGTCCAGCCGAACGTCATCGCGAACCTGGTTCGGCGCACGATGGACGGCAACGTCATCCCCGGCGCGGTCGTCTTCGTCAAGACCAGCGCCATCGGGCACGCGGCCGACGTGCTGCTGTGGTTCCACAGGCAGAAGGTGCTCGTCAACGACGTGCGGGAGCTGAACATCCTGTGCGCCAAGGACGGCTCGGCCGTGCACTACGTCGACTGCGACGTGATGATCGGACCGTGGGGCCGCGTTGGGTCCCCGGCGGCGCCCGAATATCTTCAGGAGCTACTCCCGTCCGGTGAGCCGCCGTCCCCACGGATCGAGTTCGCCAAGCTCGCGTGGGTCGCAGTATGGATTCTGCTCGACGACTTCAGCCTGCGCGGCCCGCAGCAGGCGCAGCTCACCAGGATCATCGACGCCAAGGACGCCGAACTCATCTCGCAGACCGGCCTGATGGGTCCGATCGACATGGAGAACTGGCGGCGGATGGCCGGCCGCTGGATCCGCTGGACGGCGTCGGCGAAGGTCGGGCCGCCTCCGGGTGAACGGACCGTCATCACACCTACGCCGTATCTGAAGCCGACCAGGAAGATGCCCGACCCGCGGCCGGCGGACCGGAGCCGCTGGGTGCCGGAGCGGTTCAAGCAGCCTATGCCGGCCGTCACGATGCCGGCGGTTCCAGTGCCGGACGCGCCGCGCCGGAGCCACGGCGTGACCGTCCTCCTCGTCGCCGCGGCCGCGGTCGTGATGCTTGTCGGCCTGGCCGCACTCAACGTCCTGCTGCAGGGAGGTCGGTAATGAGCTCACTGGTGCTGATCGTCGAAGACGGCGACGAGCGCCGGCTGCCCGAGCAGGACCCGCACTACATGTGGATCGACCGCGGCGAGCTCAGGGTGTCGACCAACCCGCCCAGTCACAGCACCTGCATCGGCAACTTCGTGTCGGAGTTCGGTGTCTGGCGCTTCCACACCGGACCGGCGGAGTGCCCGCCGGAGCTGCGTATCAACGGCCGGCCGGTCGACGAGGACATCGAGCTTCCCGGCGACCGGGCCGAGGTGGCGCTCAGCGCCGACCCCTATAGCGAACCGCCGCCGGCCACCCCGCGGCCCCGCCGGCCGGCCAACGTCGAGACGGTGTCCGGCCGGCAGTATCTGATCGGCCCGCTCGGGTCGAACGCGCAGCTTGCGCTGGACGACCCCGCGGTGGTCGAAGATCATGCCCGCGTCGAGATCGACGACACGGGCGCCTGGTGGATCACCGCTCTCAACGGCGAGGTCTTCGTCGATGACGAGCCGGTCGCGTCGGCCAAGCTGGCGCCGGGAGCGCAGTATCGTATCGGGCAGCGGATGCTCACCGTGCCCAGTCCGCGCCGGCGTGGCCGCGGCCTGCCGGTCACCTGCGACGAGCTGAGCGCCAGGCACGGCCCGAACGTCTTCCTCGACAACGTCTCCCTGACCATTGCCGCCGGGGACTTCGCCGTCGTCCACGCCCGGGAGCCGCTCGGCGCGACGATGCTGCTCGGCCTCATCGCGGGGGTGTACCGGCCCGACCACGGTACCGTCCGGATCGGTGACTCGAGCCGGCGCGGCGGCCCGGGCGTCCGGTGGGTCCCGGCCAACGACGACCTGTACGACCTGCTGACCGTCGACGAGACGCTGGGCGGCGTAGGCGCCGACCGCCGTGCGGAGATCCTTTCCTGGGTCGGGCTCTCCCGTGACGGTGGCCGCCAGGTCCGTGCGCTCGATCCCGGCGAGCGCAAGCGGCTGGCCATTGCCCGCGAACTCGCCGAGCGGCCGGCGTTGCTGGTTGTCTTCGAGACGCCCGACTCGGCGCACTATGCGATAGGCGAGGACCGGGAGCTGATGTCGCGACTGGCGACGATCAGCGAGGACATCGGCTGCACGGTGCTGATGGCCGCACGCAGCCGGAACAACCTCGACCAGGCCCGCAAGGTCATCATCCTCGACCGGCGCGGCGGCCTGCGCTACGCCGGCCCGGCGGGCCGGCGAGCCGATCACCTGGCCGCCCTGGACGTCTTCGGGGAGGAGTCCGGCCCCGGCCGCAGCGACAGCGTGATCCAGCTGCCTGCGATGCGCCCGCGCGTCGGCACACCGGGCTACCTCGACGGCCTCGCGGGTGTCCTGCGGCAGCAGGCACTGCTCTATCGGTCGCGCGGCAACGGTCTGCACGCCCTCCTCGGCGCCCTTGCCGTCGCCGGTGCGGCCCTGGTGTTCGTCAGCTTCGGGCTGGCACGGCTCGAGATGGCTGTCGTCGCGGTCGCCATCGCGCTTGTCGCCGGCGGGACCGACCTCGTCACCGCCCGTCCCGTCCTGGCTCGTGAACGGCGGTCGGGAGTGAGTGCGGGCACGATCGTCACCGGCCGTTTGATTGTCCACGGCGGCGTCCTGTCCGCGGCGGCCGTGTTCCCGGCCACGGCGGCGGCGTGGGCCGACGCCGCCCTGCCCGCCGTGCCCGGTCTCTCGGCGTGGCTCTCGTGCTACCTGGCTTTGCTGCTGGCGATGCTACTGGCCCTGGCGGCCACGATGCTGGCGGCCGCGGCGTCGCCGCGGGAGCGGCTCGACTTCGCGGTCCTCGCCGGGGCCGCCGTGACTGCGGTGGCCACCGTGTTGCTCGCCTGGGTGCTGCTGGCCGCGAGCTGGCCGGTCAGCCTTCCGCTGCTGCTCGTGCTGTTCGTGTCGGCTGCCGTGGCGACGGCCGCGATGCTGGAGAACCGGCTGACCAGTCCCGGGTGAGCCGCCCGACGCGCTGAAGCCGGCCTGACCTGCCCTGGTCAGGCGTCTGGCAGGTCGGCCGGGTCGGCCTGGGGCAGCCAGGTGAGGGCCTGGGCCAGGAGGTGGCGGGTGTCGGCGTCGCCGGCCGTGCGGGCCCGCTGGATGAACAATGCCCGCACGTCCTCGTCGGCGCCGTGGTAGCGGCCCAGCGCGTGGACCGCCGTGCGGCGCACGGACCAGTCGGGGTCGTCGACCAGGTCGATCAGCAGCGCGCGGGCCTCGGGCCGGCGGGCGCCGCCCTCGTCGAGCGCGGCCACGGCGGCCCGGCGGACCTCGACCTCCTCGTCGTCGCGGGCCCGCTGGACCAGCAGGGCCCGGGCCGCCGGGTCGGCCCCGAAGCGGCGCCCGAGCAGTTCGCACGCCTCGCGCCGGATGGCCGGTTCGGCCGGCGGCCCGGCCCGGTGGCGAAGCAGCGCGGCCAGCGCACCCGTGGCGTCCGGACCCGCCGCGAGGGTTTCCGCGGCGGTGCGGAACACCGCCGGATCGGGATCGTGCTCGGCCCGGTCCCACAGCAGGTCGGCGATCTCGCTGAACGGCTGCCGGGACACAAGCGTCTCGATGGCGGCCAGGCGCACGCCCGCGTAGTCGTCCTCCTGGGCCCGCGCGGCCAGCCGGTCGCAGACCCGCCCGGCATAGTCCCGCCAGTCGGCCAGGGCCTCGGCCGCCTCGCGCACGATCTGTGGCTCGCCGTCCTTTTCAACCCGCAGAAAGAGCTGCGTCTGTACTGCCGGATCAGCGACCGACCGGATGAGCGCCCGGACCGCGGCCAGCCGCACCACGGTGTCGGTCTCGCCGGCGGCCTGGCGGATGATGAGGTCGCGGCTCTGCACGGTGCCGGTGAAGTGCTCGGCGAGCAGCCGGGTCGCGGCCAGCCGGGGGCGGGCCGCCTCGTCGGCCTCGGCCCGGGTGGCGAGGAGCCGGGCGGTATCCGGATCGGGGAACTGCTCGGCCAGCCGGGCCAGTGCGTATTCGCGCACTCCGGCGTCGGTGTCCTCGGTTGCGGCGCGGGCGAGCCGGTCGCGCTCCGGCCCGAACCGCTCGTCCAGGGCCCGCAGCGCGGTCAGCCGGATGCCACCGTCGCTGTCGGCGACGGCCCGGTCGGCCAGCAGCTCCCGCAGGCCGGCGCCCTCCGGCTCGAGCCGCAGCAGCTCGGCCAGCGCCACGCCGCGGGCCCCGGCATCGCGGTCGCCGTCCTTGGCCAGCGCGGCGCGCAGCAGCTCGCGGGCGGTCGCCGGGTCACAGCAGCGGGTCAGCAGGCGCAGCACCCCGCGGCGCACGCCGTCCTCCATGGCCGACCGCGGGGGCGCCGACATCGCCGGCTCGGCGTCGAGCCGGGCCAGCAGCAGGCGGCGGACCTCGGCGGTGGCGCCGAAGCCCGCGATGAGGGCACCGGCGGCGGCCTCCATCACCCCGGCGTCGCTGTCGGCCCGGACCCGATCGATCAGCAGGTCCGTGAGCTCCGGCCGGCCGGCAAAGCGCCGGCCGAGCACCTCCACGGCCGCGCGGCGCACGCGCTCCTGCGGGTCGTGCTTCGCCCGCCCGACCAGCAGCTGGAACACGGCCTCGCGCTCGGGCCGGTCGCCGAGTGTCCGCACCGCCATCAGCCGCAGCTCCGGGAACGGGTCCTCGGCCACCGCGGCGGCCAGCCGGGCCAGCGTCCGGGGCTCGTCGCCGAAGCCGGCGACGAGCGCCTCCAGTGCGGCCAGGCGGACCGCACCGTGCTGGTCGTTCTCGGCCCGGGCGGCCAGCAGCGCGCCGCAGTGGGCCCGCCGGTTGGCCTCCGCCGGGCGGTCGGCCGCCGCCGGTATCGCGGCCACCTCGGCCAGGCCGGCCACGAGCGCGTGCCGGGCCCGGCGGTCGGTGATGGTGCCGAGCTCGGCGTCGAGCAGCCCCTCCAGCCCCTCGTGCGGGGAGGCGAGCAGCGCGGCCAGCCGGGTGGCGAAGGCCGAGCCGCTCCAGCTGACCCGGATGCCGCGCCGGCGGTACCAGTGCGCGAACTCCTCCCGGCCCGGCCAGCGCTCGCCGAGCACGCGGACCGGCGGCAGGATCTCCGCCTCGACGAGGTCGACCGCGGCCCGGTCCTCGACCGTCACGCCGTGCTCGATCAGCAGGATCACCTCGCGCAGCACCGCGCGGGCGGCCGAGGCGATCAGGCGCGGATGGGGTACCTCGGCCACGCACTGCGCGGCGAGCACGAGGTTCCACGGCGGCTGCCGGAACGCACCGGCGGGCCATGGCCGGTTGAGCTCCACGGCGAGCATCTGGATCAGGTTTCCGGCCTGGCTCGCGGGCAGCCGGCCGACGATCAGGCGCAGCACCTCCCGCCACGAGGGATCGGCCCAGCGGTCCCGGAACAGCTGCTGCAGCTTCGGGTACCGGTACGGCTCGTCGCCCCGCTCGAACCGCTCGACGATCGCCTGCGCGCAGAAGAACTCGAGGAACGCCCGGTGCTCGAACCCGTAGGCGGACGGCCCGTACCGGCTCAGGATGAACGTGCGCTCGCGCAGCTGGTCGATGATCGTGCCGGCCATCGCGCTGGCCTGTCCGCGCGGATGCTCGTACTGTTCGACCAGGAAGTCCTCGACAAGCGTCAGCAGCTCGGCCCGGGCGATGTAGTTCCCGCCCAGCCCGACCGGCCCGGACTGCATGAACAGCGCCACCCGTTGCAACAGCGCTTTGGTGTTGTACTCGTCGAGCACCTCGGCCCCGGTGTGGTGCTCGCGCAGGCGCCGCCCCACGTCCCAGTGCCGGATCAGCACATTGGCGGCGTGGTCGTAGAGCGTCCACCGTTCCCGCGGGAGCTCCTGGGTGCGGGCCGTGACCGAGAGGATCGTGAGCAGCAGCGGATTGCCCGCCAGCTCCCGCAGCGCGGCCGAGCCCGCGATCGCCTCGCGCAGCTGGGCCCGGCGCTGCTCGGCCGTCGGCGCCGCCGGATCGCCGACCGGGCCGGACACCGGACCGTGCCAGGCCCGCAGGAAGGCGTCGATCTGCCCGTCGTCGAGGTCGTCCAGCGTGAAGTGCTCGAACCCGCCCCGGGCCAGCGCGCCGCGCGGGTAGCCGGCGAGCCGGGAGGTCACCAGCACCCGGACCCGGGGGTAGCGGGTGGCGAACGTGGCGATCCGCTCGGCGACATCGCCGCGCCACTGCGGGTCGAGGATCTCGTCGAGCCCGTCGAGCAGGAACAGCACCGGCCGCCCGGCCTGCAGGTGCGCGAGCAGTGCTTCGCGCGGCAGCCCGAGCGAGCCTGCGGCCGCGCGCTGGTCGAGGTAGTCCAGGAAGCCGGTGCCGCCGTCGCGGGTGTAGGCGAGGTAGGAGCGCAGCTCGATCGGCACGGGGAGGTACCCGTGCAGACCGGCCAGCCGGCCTTCGGGGTCGGCTCCGGCCAGCGCCAGCGCCACGAACCTGGTCAGCGCGGTCTTGCCCGATCCGGGGTCACCGAGCACGACGATCAGCCGCCGGGCCGGGTCCTGCACGACGTCGAAGAGGCGGTGGCGGACCTTCGACTCGAACGACTCGCGCAGCAGCACGGCCTGCTGCCGGTCCGGCGGCTCGAACTCGCCGCCGGGCCCGTCCTCGGCCTGCAGCCGCCGGCGCCAGGCCCGCGGCAGTTCCGGGGCGGCGTCCTCGCGGACCGAGGGCTCCACGAACACCGACGTGAGCCCGGCGCCGGGCTGCTCCACCGGCGGCCCCAGGCTCAGCGCATCGAGGTCGAGCCCCTCATACTGCCGGCGCAGCTGCCGCAGGTACGTGTCGCGATCCGTGTCGGAGAGCGCCCCGCCGCCCGGCCCCGGCTCCGCGGTGCGCTGCCCCGAACGGAAGTTGGCCAGCGCCGCCGTGACCTGGCTGTCGAGCTGCTGCGGGCTGTTGAAGTAGCTGCACACGTGGCTCCGGGCCAGGTCGGTGCGCAGTGCCTCGATCCGCTCGCGGTCCTCGCCCTGGTCGACGTGCTTGACCGGCCACGCCGCGTCCTCGGCGAGCAGGAAGATGTAGCAGGGCTTGTTGTGCGCCCGGGCCTCCCGATACTCCAGCTCGGTGATCGACTGGTCGGATCCGTCGGGCCGGAACCCGTAGCGCCATGCGAAGAGCCCGATGTAGACATCGCACCGCCGCACGTCGGCCAGGCACTTCTCGAGTGGCGGCCGGCCGTCCGCGACGTACGACTCCATCGCCACGTCCTCGATCGACAACCGGCGTAGGGCGTCGTGAACCTGGGCGCGGTACTCCAGAAGATCCTTCTGTGTGGCCGAGATGTAAGCCTTGTACGACTGCTGCATTGCCGCACGCTCCCGGAGTTGGGCGAGACTCCGCACCTAACGGTAACAACGACCGGCTCGGACGAACCGGCACACACACGCGCAGATGTCGATCAATTGATCCGGCGGCACGGCGTTGTGCGCATTCGGACCCTCGAACAACCCTCGATCCGGCCGCCGATGGCGCGGGCCATGAGGCACCATTGATCGATGGGGGTGACTACATGTTGATCGGGGAGATCCACACGGGCTTGGTGCAGCATTCCACGGCGCTGAGCCTGCCGGAGATGGTGCAGCTGCTGCAGCTCCGGGAGGGGGCACACGTCGCGACCTCGGTCCGGCCGACGTCGTATGCGGCCTCGGCCGAGATTCCGGACGGCGTCGACTGCATGCTGCCCAGCGCGGCGCACCGGCGGGTCCGGGCCGTCGGCACCATGCTGTCGCGGGCGTCGATCATCGGCGGGCGGGTGATCCAGGCGTCGGCCGCGGCATCGGTGGAGACCAGCGCGGCCGGTCGGCGCCTGGCCTGGCCGCACTACATCGCCCGGGCCGGGCGGCTCGAGGTGATCGGCAAGTGGGACCCGGCCGACATGGTCGACGGCTTCCTGCGGCCGCGGCCGGGCGCGGCGGCGGAGGAGGAGCGGCTGGAGCCGGGCGGTATCGCGACGCGGCTCATCGACCGGGTCCAGATGGCCGAGGCCCTGGACCGGTCGCCTCCGCTGCGCGCGGCCCGCACGCATCTGCGCTGGGCCGTTCATATCGACGAGGCCCGGGCCGACGACGGTCTGCTGACATTCACAGTGGACGCTGACGGACAGCGCAGCCTCGAGATGGTCCTGGGGTCGCAGGACGCCGCGGAGGCCGAGGGGCTGTGCCGCGACCTGGCCCTGCACGACTGGCTGCTGACGACGGTGAACGCGGCCCTCGACGCGGCCCACACGGCCCCGCCCGGCGCGGTGCCGCGGGCCGCGCGGCTCGGGCCGGTGGTGGAGCACCTGTCGCGCCTGTGGACGCCCGGCGCACGGGTGGCGCCGGCCATGCTGACGGCCTGGGAGCAGCTCGAGCGGCGCCCCGGATTCACCCGGCAGTGGCAGTCGTCAATAGCCGCGGCCCGGGACCTGCTCGCCGTGGCGACGTTCGAGCTGCTGCATACTGCTCGGCCGGCCGGTGCTCAGTCGTTGACGAAGACGTAGCCCATGCGCTTGATCAGCTGCTCGGGGACCGGCACGCCCTCGTGCCGGCTGCGCGCCGCGAGCTCGTCGAGGACGGCCGGGTCGGGCGAGACCTGACTCAGGATCGTGCGGACCGCGGCCACCTCGACGGAGAGGAAGTGCTCGCGCAGGACGGTGTTGGTGCGGTACGCCGCGAAGGGCCACGCCCGCTCGTTGAGCTGGAGCACCCCGGGCAGGTGCTCCCACTCCTCGGGCCAGTCCTCGTCGCGGTCCTGGCCGCGCGGCCGGACCGCCGGCTCGCCGTTGTGGCGCAGCAGGCCCAGGCGCAGCAGCTGCCAGACCGAGGCCAGGAAGGCGCAGGAGTAGACCTTCGACCCGTGCTGGTCGCGGGACCACAGCTCCACGTCCACGAAGATCGAGTGCCCGGTCGGATTGTTTTCGCGGGGTGCCTCCCAGGAGGATGGCTCGTGCATGGCCGGTGCGACGCTCCCCGGCGTGCGCTGGCCGTTGCACAGCCACCCGGCCTCCACCACCGGCGGCCGGCCGCCCGTCGTGGCCGGTGGGGGATCGGACACCAGGTAGGACAGCACGAGCTCGGCCAGCGGGATTCCGTCGGCCACCGCGCAGTTCGACTCGCGGGCCAGGTAGTCGATCGTCAGGCCGTTGTCAGCGGCGGCCTTCTGCAGCCGCTCGATCGTCTCGCGCGGGCCGGGCATGCCGGGCAGGTGGTCGTTGATGAGGAAGCAGGTGCTGATCCGGGGCCGGACCCCCTTGGGCAGCCGGGCCTCGCACGCCGCCCGGGCCTGGTGGACCCAGGGGGCCACCTGCGCGAGGTGCTCCTCGACCCGGTTGCCGCGGCCCCGGAAGTCCTCCGCGTAGAGATGCCCGACCTCGATCGAGACATGGGACAGCGGCAGCGATACGGTCCGCGGCCGGCGGTCCGGTTCGCGGTACTCCACGTTCGTGATCATCGGAGCACCTCCCAGGCGTCGTCGTCGATCACATCCCGGGCCAGCTTCTCGAATGCCTCGACGGTCGCCTGATTCGCGATCTTGCGTTCGTAGAGGTCGTTGTCGGAGATCAGCTGCTCGCGCCATTGCAGCAGCGGGTCCAGCGGGATCTGGGCCAGGACGGTGGTCCGGCCGATCCGCAGCGAACTGGCCAGCTCGATGAGCTTGGCATTGCTGTCACGCAGGAATGCGATCTGGGACGGCCGCAGGATGGAGATGTCCTCGGCGAACGGGTCGATGACCGCCGTGCGGACGAACCGCAGCCGGTTCTGCAGGTCATCGCGGTCGTGCCCGCAGCGGGCGCCCAGCTCGAGGATGCCACCGGGGTTGTTGACGAGGCCGGCCGCCGCGTTGACGTGCTGGTTGGTCCATCGGTGGAAGACCAGCCAGCGGGACAGGATCTTGCGCATGCTGGGCAGCGCGGTCGCCTTGAGCGCCAGCTCGGTGGCGTAGGAGCGCCCGGCGCTCAGATCGACGATGACCACGTCGAACTGCTCCTCCAGCCGCAGGAACAGCTCGGCGCACAGCTTCACCATCTCCGCGGTGGTCGGGAACTCCGAGCCGCTGGCATCGCCGGGGAACAGCGCGAGCTGACCGGCGCCGGCCGGCCGCAGCCGCAGGCTCGAACGCTCCGAGGCGCCCCACACGTCCAGCCGCTCCGGGTTGGCGACCCGGCCCTGCAGGTAGCTGTGCAGGCCACCGCCGCTGCGTGTGCCGTTGAAGACCCCCTCGATACCAAAGATCGCCCCGGCGGTCGGCGAGCCGAAGTCGAAGTCGAGGTAGCACACCTCGCGGTTGGCCAGGGCGCTGCGGAACGCCACGTTGCAGCTGGTGACCGAGCGGCCGGTACCACCCTTGTCGGAGGCGGCGAAGAGCAGCATCGTCAGATCCCCTCACTGTCGCTGCGCCCCGCGGCGAGGTCGTTGAGGATGTTGAGCACGTTGGCGGCCAGCACGGCCGCCGTGCCCGGCCGCTCACGGACCACCTCGCGGGCGCGCCGGAGGCTGGCTCGCACGTTCTTCGTCTCCATCGCCAGCGGCCGGACGTTGCCGCGCAGCAGCTCGCGGTCGAAGAGCTGCTCGGCCTCGTTGAGCAGCTCGACCGCGTGGGCCGAGAGAATGTCGCTGTGCAGGGGCGGCCGGTCGAGCACGGCGGTGGTCTGCACGAGGGCCGCGACCACCCGCTCGGTGATCAGCCAGGACGGCTCACCTGATGCCTCCAGGGCCAGCTGCGGGAACGCGCCGCTCGGGTCGTCCCAGAGATTGCGGCCGAATCCGCCCTGCAGCCGGCGCAGCCCCAGGTGCTCCCACACCTCGTCGGCTAAGGCCAGGTACGCGTAGCGCTCACGGATGTCGATCAGCAGCCCGGCCACGGCGACGATCCGGTAGAGCAGCAGCGGCGTGAACTCGGGCACGAACCACGCTAGCCGGGGCACCTTCTCGCCCTTCGTCCCGACGGTGTCGCTGCCGAGCAGCCCCAGCCGGACACCCGGGTGGTGCAGCTGCAGCGCCGAGTCGTCGGTGTAGGGTCGCCGGATCGTGCGGCCCCGGTTGGCCAGTTCGATGAGCACGTTGCCGATCCGCTGCAGCTGGGCCTCGTTGCTGCGGTTCTGCAGCAGCCCCATGACGGCCAGGGACGTCACCTGCAGCGTGAAGTAGTCGCTCTCCAGACCGTCGATGGTCCGCCAGGGCACGTCCTCGATCGGCCACCGCCCGGCCTGGCCGTAGGTGGCGACCGTGGCCCAGTAGGAGCGGGTCAGGTCGAAGCGCAGCTGCAGCGCCCGGGCCAGCCGCTCCTGCTCCTGGTTGAGCAGGCCCATGGCGCGGGTGCGCTCGGAGAACAGGTCCTCGATCGCGTGGAGCGCGATGACGGTGAAGTAGAGGTAAGGCGCGTCCTCGGCCACCCCCGCGCGCTGCTCGCCGATCTGCTCGGAATCGTCGAGGACGACAAGTGGGGCCTTCTCCACGATGCTCCAGGACCAGCCGCATTCGAAGAGCTGGCTCGGGCTGTCGATGTCGGTCATGCCGCCCGAGCCGATCAGCACCTCACGGAAGCTGGCAGTGGTCTGGGCCAGCGACCGGCGCAGACCCGCGACCACCTCGCGGGTGGGCTGCTGACCCTGGTTGACCATCCGGATCAGCTGTACGCCGTATTCGGAGTCGGCGTCGAAGACGTTGACACTGAAGCTGCGCAGCAGGCCGACCATCGCCGCCGTCAAGCGGCTCGACGCCAGCCGGCTCAGCTCGTCGATCTGCTCCCACACGGCCGGGCGCCGGGTGGTCTGCCGGAAGAACTTCGCGAAGCCGATCGTGGCCAGGGACAGGGTGACGGCCATCGCATAGGCGTCGACGATGTCGAGGCCGCGCTGCTCCTCGGTCGGCTCCGGGTCGTCGTCCTGCTCGGCGGCGAAGTAGCTGCCGCCCGCGAAGGTCGGGGTGCCCGCCTCGTCGATGTAGGTCCGGTAGTACTCGAGCAGGACCCCGATCATCTTGCGCGGAATCTCCGACGCGCCACCCAGGGCCTTCAGTGCCTCGATCATTTCCTGGCCGGTGCGGTCCGGGTTGTCGATCGCGAAGGCCTGCACCTTGAACGTCGGCAGCAGGATGCACAGCAGCTGCTCGGCGTCGCTGATGCAGTTGCGCCCGTGCCGGCCGCCCCAGTGCCATTGCTCGCGCCGCCACGAGTAACGGATGGTGGCGCGCCAGATATCCAGCAACTCTTGGCGGGGTTGCATCCTCATGCGATTACCACCGGATCATCGCGGCCGATCAACGATGATCGACATTGGCGGGCATACATCTACCAGATCGTATCCGCCGCATCGACGCTCTGCCGCGTCAATGTCATGTCAGCAGGCGGCCGACTTTCTGGGCGCAGCCCCACGAGAGGCTGAGCCCGGCGGCGCCGTGACCGTAATTGTGGATCACTGATCCGTCATGCGCGTCGAACTCCACCCGGGGCTTTGGTCGCCGGGCCGGTCGCAGCCCGATCCGGTAACCGGTCTGCGTCGCCTCGCGGAGCTTCGGCTCCACCTCCACGCAGCGCTTGAGAATGGCCGCCGCAACTTTGCGCCGGGGCTCCTCGGATTCACAGAGCTCGGCGAAGTGGCCGCCGAGCAGGACGTGATCCTTGTGCGGGAAGATGTAGGTCAGGTCGGTCCCGGGTGCGTCTTCCTGGAAGAACTCCTCGATGCCCGGATTCTTGACCTCGATGAGCAGGCCCTTGATGGCGTACATGTCGGGATCGGGCACCAGGTCGCGGGCGCCGAGCCCGGTGCAGTTGACCACGAACTCGGCCATCCCGCGCACCTCGTCGAGGGACCTGAGCCGGGGATGGTGCAGATCCAGCTTCACCCCTGCGTTCTCGTTGCGCTTGAGGAGGTAGTCGAGGTAGATCGGCATGTCGACAAGCGGGACCGTGTAGCGCCAGGCCGAGCGGTACTTCGAGGGAAATCGCCGGAGCTCCTCGGGGCACGGCCGAAAGTTTCGAGTGGGCCTCGCCCAGTCCGGCGGATCGGCCTTGACGGAGAGCTCGAGTCCCGCGGCCATGCGCACGCCGCTGGTTTTGTCCTCCTCGGCGATGCGCTCCAGCTCGGGTCGGGTCGCCTCGGCCCAGCTCAGGCACTCGTCGTCGCCGACGAGATAGGGTCCCCAAATGGCACCGGCCACGGCCGACGTGGTCTGTCTCGGTTCCCGATCGGCGATGAGGTGGACTGAATGTCCACGCTCCGCCAAGTGCGCAGCGGTCGTCAGGCCGGAAACGCCTGCGCCGATTATGAGGATGTCCGGCCACGCCATCAGACGAGATTAGCAATTTCTCGGGATCGGTGATGCGTCCGAGTCACTCATTCGAATGAAAACGTGTGGCTAGTCCTTGATTCCCAGGTGGTTCTATTGCGATCGATGCTGAGGGGGCGAGGGAAAACTTTGTACAACGCCGATGCTGAGTGGGACAGATTTCGGCCGAACTGGTACCAGCGCCGGCACTATAGGTCGGTTCGCGACGATGATCGGCGGATATTGACCCATACGCGTGACCATTTCGCTGCTCACGCCCCTGGGGAGGGCGCTGTCGGGCTGGACGTCGGGCCCGGGCCGAATCTCTACCCGGCGCTGGCGATGCTGCCGTTCTGCTCCCGGGTCGACCTGATCGAGTACTCGTCGACGAATGTTCAGTGGCTGCAGCGCCGGGCGGCCGGGCTCGAAGCGGATGACGGGGAGGACTGGGCACCGTTCTGGGCGGTGCTCGCCGAGAACGCGGCCTACGCCGAGCGGGGCGGGGACCAGCCGCTGCGGCAGGTTGCCGACAAGGTCGTCGTCACGCCCGGCAGTGTGTTCGATCTTCCCGAGGCGCAATGGGACGTCGGGACGATGTTCTTCGTTGCCTGCTCCATCTCGAGTGAGGTCGACGAGTTCTACGAGGCCGTCCGGTGCTTCCTGCACGCGCTGCGGCCCGGCGCCCCGTTCGCCGCGGCGTTCATGATCGGTTCCGACGGCTACCAGGTGGACGGTGTGGAGTTTCCGGCGGTCCGGGTGGGCCAGACGATGATCGAGGAGGCGATCCGGGACATGGCCGGCGACGCCAAGGTCATCCCGATTCCCAGCGGCGGTGGCGATCCGCTGCGTGACGGGGTGGAGATGGCGCTGGCGCTCGGGCTGCGGGCCGGGTGAGCTGATGCAGGAGGGTCGCCTCCCCGGCGAGGAAGCGACCCTGATACCTCAGGACAGGGTGCAGGTCACGGCGGGGAGGGCGTTGGTGGTGTTGTTCCAGCTCGCCAGGAAGCCCAGCGCGGCGGAGCCGTTGGGGGCCAGGGAGCCGTTGTAGGTGGCGTTGCGGGCGGTCACCGTGGCGCCCGACTGGGTCAGGGTGGTGTTCCAGGACTGCTGGACCTGCTGGCCGTTGGCGAAGGTGAAGGTGGCGGTCCAGGCGGTGGCGGGGGTGGGTGCGGTGTTGGTGACCGTCACCTCGGCCTGGAAGGAGCCGCCCCACTGGGAGATGATCTTGTAGCTGGCGGTGCAGGCGCCGGTGCTGGAGGAGCGTGACGGGGACGCCGACGCGGATGCCGACCTCGACGGGGAGGTCGAGGCCGACGGAGAGGTCGAGCGGGACGGTGAGGCCGAGCCTGACGGGGACGTCGAGCGGGACGGGGAGGGCGAGGCGGAGCCCGACGGGGTGACGCCGCCGAGGACCTTGGTGATCGCCGGGTACCAGGCGTCGGACATCTTCTGGAAGCCCGTGTCGTTCGGGTGCACGCCGTCGCCGGTGTCGGCCACGGCGTCGAAACCCGTCCACAGGTCGGCCAGCGTGATGGGGGACTGGGCGGTGGTCAGGCCGGCGGCCCAGGATGGCAGGGCCTGGTCGAAGGCCTGGACGTCGGCCGGGCAGGTGGCGCAGGCGGCGGCGCTCATCGGGATGATCTGGGCGACGATGATCTTCACGTTGGGGTTCTGGGCGCGCATCTGGCCGATCAGCTTCGTGAACGCGGTGAGCTTGGTGGCCAGGGGGATGTAGCCGCCCCACATGTCGTTGGTGCCCAGGTGGACCAGGATGACGTCCGGGTTGGCGGCGGCCAGCCACGGGGGGAGCTGGTTGTTGTCGGCGATCCCGGTGGCGGAGTAGCCGCCGTGGCCCTCGTGGTCGAAGTCGTAGGCGTAGCCGGGGTTGCAGCCGCCGCCGTCGGAGACGCCGCCCACGAAGTCGATGTTCGAGTAGCCGGTCGTCACCAGGCGGTGCCAGAGCTTGGCCCGCCAGCAGCCGGGGCCGGCGGTGATGGAGTCGCCGAGCGGCATGATGCGCACGGGGGTGGTGGCCGACATGGCGGGGCCGGCCGGCTGGAGGACGACCAGCCCGAGGGCGGCCAGCACGACCGCCAGGAGGGCAGGAAGGAACGACTTGCGGAGCATGGGGGCAGGACCTCTCGTAGAAAGAGGGACGAGGTGCAGGTCAGCCGGCTCCCACGGGCATCGCGCGAGGTCGATGCTACAAACACGATGGAGGGCGGCGCGACCCCTCGGGCCGCGCCGCCGGTCCTCAGACGGCCACCGGCAGGCGCAGGGGGTTGAGCCGCGCCTCGCCCAGGGCCTCCCGGCGGGCCGGGTCGGTCACGCCCAGGCCGGGTGACGGGGCCATGCACAGCACGCCGAGCTTGCCGAGGTGGCCGTTGTTCTGCACGAGGCGGGCCGCCTCCGGGGCCTCGTCGAGCGTGTAAGTCTCAGAGATCGTCGGGTGCAGCCGGCCCAGCTCGACCAGGCGCATGCACTCGGAGAGCTCCTGGAGGTTGGCGGCGTGACTGCCGACGATCCGCTTCAGCTTCATCCACAGATAGCGGTTGTCGTACCGGTGGTCGTAGCCGGTGCTGGAGCCGCACGTGACGACCGTGCCGCCGCGGCGGGCCACGTACAGCGAGATCGGGAACGTCGCCTTGCCCACGTAGTCGAAGACGATGTGCGGGTCCTCGCCGAACCGGGCCCGGATCGCGGCGCCCAGCCGGCGGCCGCTGTCGATCGCCGCCGCCGGATCGTCGCCGGCGTGCGGGGACAGGCCGATCTCGTCGCGCTGGAGGACCAGGTCGCAGCCGAGCTCGCGCAGGGCCCGGGCCTTCGCCGCGGAGCCGACGACGCCGACCGCGATCCCGCCGCCGTTGCGGACCAGCTGGACCGCGTAGGAGCCGAGGCCGCCGGTGGCGCCCCAGATCAGCACGATGTCGCCCTGCTTGAAGCGGGCGCCGCGGTCGCTGACCAGCATCCGGTACGCGGTCCCCGCACACAGCGGGATCGAGGCCGACTCCTCCCAGGTCAGGTGGGCCGGCTTGCGTACCAGCTGCGAGGCCCGGACGACCGCGTAGTGGGCCAGGCCCCCGAAGTTCGTCTCGAAGCCCCACACCCGCTGCTCGGCACCCAGCATGCCGTCGGCGTGCGTGGCCGGCTCCTGGTCGTCGGCGTAGACGCAGCTGACGACCACGTGGTCGCCGGTCTTCCACCGGCGCACGCCGTCGCCGACGCGCACGATGACGCCCGCGCCGTCGGAGCCGAGCACGTGGTACGGCAGGTCGTGCCGGGCCTCCCAACGCCCCTGGCGGGCGAAGCGGCGCAGGAACCCGAACGTCGGGACCGGCTGGAACAGCGCCGACCAGATGGTGTTGTAGTTGATGGAGCTGGCCATCACCGCCACCAGCACCTCGTCCGGCGCCAGCTCGGGCATGGCGACCCGGCCCAGCCGCAGGGACGAGCGCACGTCGGGCGCCGCGACCCCGCGGAACATGTCCTGGTCGGCGGCGTCGAGGTACAGCGCCGGGTAGTCGCGCGGCACCGGCGCGGTGGCCAGTACCTCGGGCGACGCGTTGTTCAGCACCGCCTCGGTGAGTGCATCCAGCACGACGATCTCCCTACTCGGCGACCTTGGTCCGCATGGTCCAGCGATAGACGGCCGGCCCGGCACTGACCGGCCCCGGCAACATCGCCGGTGCGCGCTCGAAGTGCTCGTGCCCACCGTAGTGGTTCACCTTGATCTTGTCGGTTCCGTCGGTGACGAACTGGTTGCGCAGCTCGGTGGGCAGGTCGGCCGGGCCGCCCTCGAGCACCGCTTGGATCTCCAACACGAGCGCCTCCAAAGTGGGTCAAGCACAGCGGGCGCCGCCGAAGGAGCGGCTGCCGAAGGTCCCCATGTGCAGCTCGCCCGCCATCCGGTCACCCGAGACGGTCGCGCGGCCGGTGCAGCGCAGGACGTCCTCGCGCGGCAGGTGCGAGGTCCAGGTGAGGCTGTCGCCGTCGATGCGACCGTCCTCCACCGCGACCACGCCCTCGGTGATGGTCAGGGTGCCGGTGAACGTCGCCCCGGCGGAGCTGAGCGACAGCATCCACTCCAGATCGCCCCGGGGCGTGTGGGCGAGCAGCCGCCACCGGCCGTCGATGGTCATCTGGTGCCTCCCGTGCCGGCGAACCAGCGCCGCCAGCGCGGCGTGTCCCGGCGGTAGAAGTCGGCCCACAGCTCCAGCTCCACCGGCGTCGGCGGGGCGTAGCTGCGGCGGTCGGGCGCCGCGGGCAGCGGCGCCGGCTTGTGTCCGCGCTCGAGCACGGCCGTCTCGGGCGCGCTCGGTGTCGGCGGCGGCATCAGCCACACGAAGCAGAAGGCCGCGTAGGGCGCACCCCGCTCCAGCAGGTCGAGCACGAACCGGACGGCCCGCGCCAGATATCCGATCAGCACAGCACGAAGGCCGTCTCATAGTGCGGCGGGCGCTGGTTGGGGTCCTTGAGGGCGAGTGTCACGTAGCCGCTGCGGCCCGCGTAACGCCCGCCGGTCCCGCGGACCTGCAGCACGGCGGTCATCCGCCGCAGCATCGCGGTGCAGTCGATGACGCCTGTGGTCTCGAAGGTACCGTCGGTCAGCTCGGTGGTACTGCGGTGGAACTGCCACATGTGCGGCGCCATCGACAGCACCACCGCGGTGCCTGTCGCGGCCCCGAGCCGGTTGCCGTCGGCGTCGTAGTAGCCGTCGACGTACTCGACGAGCGAGCCCGTGCCGTCGGTGTCCTTGGCGTCGTGCACCACCAGCCGCTCGACCTTCTCGGTGAGGCCGGCGAGGACGATGCACTTGGCCACGGCGTCGGCCGGGGAGTCGGCGGCGGGGTCGTGCACACCGGCCGCGGTGGCGGCGGCGACGGCGAGGGCCTCCACGCCGACCGGGCCGGGGTCCACAATGGACTCCTGCAGCGCGGCCGCGCCCGTGTTCAGCGCCCGCTCGTCGATCTGCTCATCGGCAATTGTCGTCATGCTGCCCTACCTTTCATAGCGAGCCCAGGTTTGATATTGATCTGGGTTGACGCGGGCGAGGCAGGTATGGCTTTCATGCTGGCTGCCGTCGATGGTTCAGGACGCATGGCCGCCTGCCTCGTCTGCTCTTGCTGACTGCTGATTGGGCTCTGCGATCCATCGCTGTGTAGGGCGTTGACGGCGGCAAGAGCGCGCGGTGACAGGCCATGGGAGAAGGGAGTCAGATGGCTGTCGCGGTCGGAGTCGATGTGGCCAAGGAACTGCACTGGGCCGCCATCGTGCACACCGAGACCGGGAAACTGCTGGCCAGCTGCAAGGTAGCCAACGAACCGGCGGCGATCCATGAGTTGATCGACCAGATCCACGCGGCCGAGGGCGATCACGGCCCGGCGACGGTCGCGATCGACGTACTCGGCGGGATCGCCGGGCTGTTGCAGGTCATGCTCAGCGACGCCGGCTTGGACCTGGTCCACGTATCCGGGCTGGCAGTCAACCGGGCCCGGCGGGCCACCCGCGGTGGCGAGCACAAGTCGGATCCGCGCGATGCCAAGGTGATCGCCGATCAGATCCGGCTGCGCCGCGAGGAACTGCGCCCGGTCACCACCGACACCGACGCCGATGCCGAACTGCGGCTGCTGGCCGGACGCCGCCGGGAGCTCGTGGTCGATCAGACCCGCCGCATCGCACGGCTGCGGGACCTGCTCGCCTCGATCCATCCCGGCCTCGAACGCGTGCTCGACCCGACCAACAAAGCCGATGCCGCACTGCTGGCCCGCTATGTCACCCCGGCCGAAATCCGCCGCGCCGGCCGCAACCGGATCATCACCTACCTGCGCACCACCGGCCGGCACAACACCGCCGTCATCACGGCCTTGGCCGACAAAGCCCTGACCGCCGCAACCGGGCAGCACCTCACGGTGCCCGGCGAGGCAGTCGCTGCCGACATCGTGCGTGACCTCGCCCGCGAGGTGCTCGCCGGCCGCGACAAACTCGCCGCGATCGACGCCCGGCTCGCCGAGGCGCTCACCCGCCACCCTGACGCGGCCCTCGTCCAGTCCCTGCCCGGGATGGGGGCCACCCTGACCGCCGAGTTCCTCGCCGTGGCAGGCGGCATCAGCCGATTCGCCAGCGGCAACCAGCTCGCCTCCGCAGCCGGACTCGCCCCCGTGCTGCAACAATCCGGCAAGATGCACTACCTGCGCCGCGCCAACGCCGGCGACAAAACCCTCAAACGCATCTTCTACCAATCGGCGTTCTGCGCCCTGCAACGAGACCCGGCCAGCCGCGCCTTCTACGACCGCAAACGAGCCGAAGGAAAGCGGCACCACCAAGCCCTCATCGCCCTGGCCCGCCGACGCATCAACGTCCTGCACGCCATCCTGCGCACCCGGCAGCCCTACCAAGCAAACTTTGCTCTCGCCTCTTGACTCAGACATTAGGCTGCGTTCCCTCCTTCGGGGCAGTACACATGCCGCGTATCTGCCGTGAAACTGCGGCCGGCCCGGGCAGTGCGCGCACCCGGGCGGCGAGATCGGCGGCCCGGCGGGCGCTGCGCGGGTCGGCGAGCATCCGCGCGGCGGCCTCGCCGATGGTGGCCGCAGTGGCGGCCGGGCCGGTGAAGGTGACCGCGCAGCCGTGCCGGTCCAGGCACTCGGCGGTGGTGAACTGGTCGGTGGACTGCGGCACGATCAGCTGCGGCACGCCGGACACGGCCGCGGTCATCGACGTGCCCGACCCGCCGTGGTGCACCACCAGGTCGCACTCGGGCAGCGTGAGGTTCAGCGGCGCCCACCCGGTGTGCACGACCTCCGGCGGCAGCGGCGCGAACTCGCGGACCAGCTCGGCGTCGAGGCCGACGACCAGCTCCACGCCGAGGCCGGCCAGCTCGTCGAGGAGCTTGCGGAAGAACTCGGCGGTGGTCGTCGAGCCGTGCCGGACCAGCAGGCTGCCGAACGTGACGAGGGCCCGGCGCCGCCCGGGGGCCCGCGGCGGGAGCGCGGTGCGGACCGAGTCGCCGTTGTACGGCACGTAGCGCATCGCCATCCCGCGCGGAGGCGTCGCATCGGGCCAGAGGGCCGGCGGCGACGGGTGCAGCCGGGCGATAGGGGGTGCTAGGGGGGTCCCGGTGCGCTCCCGCACCAGGGCGTCGGCGGCCGCCGTGAACTGCGGCGGGGCGGGCAGGCCCCAGCTGTGCTCCAGCCACGGCAGGCCCCGCTCGGCGGCGACGATCCGCCCCGCCGTCTCCGCGGGCTCACTGACGATCAGATCCGGTGTGTACTGCGAGACGAGCGCCCGCAGCGCGGGAAGCGAGCGCAGCGCCAGATCGGCCCACCCGCGCCCGCTCAGCGCGAAGCCGGACTCGAGCGGCGCCGCGGCGTCGTCGACGACGCTCACCCGCGCGTAGTCGCGCAGCGTGGCGTCGCCGATGACCGCGACCGGCAGGCCGGTGCGGCTGACCCGATCGGTGAACCCGGGCGCGGGGGTGGTCACGAGGACCTCGTCGCCGGCGCAGCGCATCGCCCAGGCGAGCGGCACCATCGGGAACAGGTGACCCACCTGCGGCACCGAGGTGAACAACACACGCATGGCCGTCAGCCTTCCGTCGCTGTGGGTGCCGCGCTTGCGAACCACCCGAAACCAGACCATGCCGAGATCACCTAAGCGCCCGCTAAACCATCGCTGGGGGCAGCCGGCGCGGAAGCAGGGCTTTAGCCGACCACCGCACGATGCGCTCACCGACAAGGGAAAGGCTCGAAGTGGACGCTGCTGACATCCACATCCGCGCGGTCGCGACCGCCCTGCCCGGCCCCGGGATCGACAACGCCACCCTCGCCAAGCGCTTCGGTATGCCGGCCGCCTTCGAACAGTGGATCGACGTGTTCGTCGGGACCCGGATCCGGCACTTCGCCGTGGACCTCGACACCGGCGAGGTGCGCAGCTCCCTGGCCGACCTGGCCGCCGAGGCGGGCGCCCGCGCGCTGGCCGCGGCCGGGCTCGAACCGTCCGATGTGGACCTCATCGTGATGGCCACCTCCTCACCCGACGCGCTGATGCCCGCCACGGTCAACGTGGTCGCCGACCGGCTCGGGATCGACCGGATCTCGACGTACCAGCTGCAGTCCGGCTGCACGGGCGCCGTCCAGGCCCTCGACGTCGCCGCGCAGCTGCTGCGCGGCGGCCGGCACTCGGTGGCCCTGGTCATCGGCGGCGACACGTGCGCGAAGCACCTCGACGTGACGGTCGACGGCGCGGCGCTGCCGCCGGCCGAGCAGATCAACGGCGTGCTGTTCGGCGACGGCGCCGGCGCCGCGGTCCTCACCACCCGGCCCTCACCCGGTGCGCCGGTGCTGCGCCACGCGTTCGTCGAGCTCGCCGGGCTCGGGCGCGCGCCCGGGCAGATCGTCAACTGGACCGGCCGGGCCGCCCGCGACACCGGCGAGCCGATCGTCAGCGAGGACTACAAGGCGATCGAGGAGTCGGTGCCGGTGCTGGCCGCCGAGGCCCTCGACCGGCTGCTCGACGAGCTGGACTGGAAGGAGACGGAGGTCGACTACCTCCTGCCGCCGCAGCTGTCGGGCCGGATGACCGAGAAGATCACCGCGCGTCTCGACGCGCCGCACGCGCGCGAGGTGTCATGCGTCGCCGACATCGGCAACACCGGCAACGCGCTGCCGTTCTTCCAGCTGGAGCTGGCCCTGCCCCGGATGGCGGCGGGCGACCGCGCGGCCGGCGTGGCGATCGAGTCCAGCAAGTGGATCAAGGCGGCGTACGCGGTGGAGCGACAGCTATGACGAGCGTCCTGGAGCTGCACCGGGCCGGGGAGCTCGCGGCCCGCTACCCGGAGGTCCGCGCGCTGCTGGCCGAGCCCGGCGCCGAGCCGGCCATCGCGGGCCGGCTGCTGAGCCGCCTCGACGCCGACGAGGTGCACCGGCGCCACCCCGAGTATCCGGTCGTGTCGGTGGCGATCACCGGGCACGGCACCGTCGCCCAGGTCGTCGCGCCGCTCACCGCGCAGCTGGCCCGGCACGGCCTGCTGGCCCGCTGCACCGTCGCCGACTTCGACTCCTACGTGCGCGACCTGGGCGCGCCGGACAGCGACCTCTACGCCGCCGGGGCCGACCTGGTCCTGTGCCTGCTCGACGCCAACGTCGTCCTCGACGAGCTGCCGGTGCCGTGGGCCCCCGCGGACGCGTCAGGCGTCCTCGCCGCGAAGCTGGCGCTCCTGCGCGGCCTGGCCGCCACCTTCCAGCACACCGGGGCGGGCACGCTCGTCCTCAACACGCTGCCGCTGCCGCACCGCGCGGTCGCGCAGCTGATCGATCACCGCTCCCGCGCCCGGTTCTGTGCGGCGTGGCACGAGTACAACGCCGGCGTCCTGCGCCTGGCCGAGGACTTCCCGGCGCTGGTGGTCATCGACCTGGCGCCGCTGATCGCCGAGGGCATCGCCGCCGAGGACCCGCGCATGAGCTGCTACGCCGGCGCGCACCTCTCGGCCGAGCTGCTGGCCCGCTACGCCCGCGAGGCCGGGCACCTGGCCCGCAACCTGACCGGGCGGACCAGCAAGGTGCTCGCCCTCGACCTGGACGGCACCGTCTGGGGCGGCATCCTCGCCGAGGACGGCCCCGACGGGCTGGAGATCTCCGAGGGGCACACCGGGTCGGCGTTCGCGGCGTTCCAGCGGGTGGCCAAGCAGCTCGCCGCCCAGGGCATCCTGGTGGCCGCGGTGAGCAAGAACGACGCCGACGCCGTGCGGGCGGTCTTCCGCCACCGCGCCGACCTCACCCTGGCCGAGGACGACTTCGTGCGGGTCGTGGCCAACTGGCGGCCCAAGCACGAGAACCTCACCGAGCTCGCCGCCGCGCTCAACGTCGGCGTCGAGAGCATCGTGTTCGTCGACGACAGCACGTACGAATGCGGCCTGGTCCGTCACGAGCTTCCCGGCGTGGCCGTCGTGCCCGTCACCGACGAGCCGGCGCTGCACGTCGAGGCGCTGCTGCGCGACGGCTGGTTCACGACCCGGGACCTGACCGCCGAGGACACCGCGCGGGTCACCCGCTACCGTGAGGAGCTGGTCCGGCAGGACTTCATGGACTCGTTCGACTCCATGGAGGCATACCAGGCCCAGCTCGGCGTCGTCGTGCGGATCGAGCCCGCAACCCCGGCCGACGTGCCGCGGGTGTCGCAGCTGACCCTGCGCACCAACCAGTTCAACCTGACCGTCGAGCGGCTCCAGCCGCCGGCGGTCCAGGCGCTGCTCGAGGACCCGGCGCACCGGGTCCTGACGATCCGCAGCGCCGACCGCTTCGGCGACAACGGGCTCGTCGGCGCGCTGCTGACCCACACCGACGGCGACGTCGTCACCATCGACAACTTCCTGCTCAGCTGCCGCGTGTTCGGCCGCGGCATCGAGGCCGCCGCGCTGTCGGCGGTCCTGCTCGACGCGCGACGCCGCGGCTGCACCGCCGTCGTGGCCGCCCACCGGGCCGGGGCCAAGAACAGCAAGGTCCTGCAGCTGTACCCCCGGCACGGATTCGTCCGCGCGGAGCCCGGCGAGGCCGGGGCCGGGGTCACGTGGTTTCGCCACGACCTGCGCGACATCGCCGATCCGCCGAAACACATCGACCTGGCCGACGGTACCGAAGGGGGACGGCCGTGAACACCATCGAGGACTTCCGGAGCCTGCTCAACGACGAGCTGGGCCTGACCATCACCGCGGACGATGTCCGGGCCCGCCTCGACGAGGTGTCCGGCTGGGATTCCGTGTACCTCCTGTCGCTGCTCACGCTCCTGGAGCGGCGCACCGGCCGGGTCCTGCCGCTGCGCGACGTGCTCAGCGCCGGCAGCCTGCACGACATCTACCTCATTGCGGCCGGCACGTGAACGCGATCGCCATGCCGCGGCAGCGCCGGCACACGCTGTTCTTCCTCGACGAGGTCCGCGCGGTCCGGCCGGTGTTCCTGGACACCGAGGTCGACCTGAGCGCCGTGCTGGCCGACCGCGCCGGGTCGAGCGCCTCGACGCTGTGTTACGTCCTGCACGTCGCAGCTCGGGTGCTCGAGCGGCACCCCGAGGCCAACTCCGCGGTCCGCGGCGGCCGGGTCGCCCGGTACCGATCGGTCAACGGCAAGGTCACGCTGGACAAGCGGGTCGGCGGGGAGCGCGTCGTCGTCTCCACCGTCCTGCCGGAGCTGCAGACCGCCTCCCTGGCCACGATCCAGTCGCAGCTCGAGCGCTTCCGCGCGGGCGACCCGGGCACCATGCCCGAGTTCGCCGGGATGCGGGCCCTGCACCGGCTGCCGCGCCCGCTCGGGCGGCTCGCGTTCCGGCTCGGCGTGCGCGACCTCGCCCGCCGCCCGGGGACCATGGGGACCTTCGCCGTCACGTCGCTGGCCCACCGGCCCGTCGACGGCTTCTACTCCGTCGGCGGGACCACCGTCACGCTCGGCCTCGGCCGGACCGTGGAGCGCCCCGTCGTGCGCGCGGGCGAGGTGACCGTCGCACCGGTCATGCGGCTGTCGCTCACCTTCGACCACCGCGTCATCGACGGTGCGGAGGCCGCCGATGTGCTCGCCGAGATTCGCGCGGGCCTGGAACACTGGGGGACGGCGTGAACGATCTCGGGGAACTGAAGGAATACGTCCGGGTCCACGCGAAGGGGCAGCGGATCCCGCAGTACCAACACATCTTGGATCGCATTGTCACCGACGAGGGCAGCGGGCCCGGCTCCTGGGTCGGCGAATGGTGCGCGGCCGGAGCCGACAGGCAGCGGCAGGGGCGGCACGTGGACGCGGTGCGGCGCTTCGCGCTGGCCCGCTTCCCGTTCGTCGACGGGCCGGCCCGTGCGGACGCGGCCGCGCGCTGCGTCGCCGCCGTCGAGCGGTGGAGCGCCGACGTCACGGGCGTCGAGCCCCTCACGGTGGAGCTCAAGGACGGCACCGTGCGGTGCTGGACCTACGGGCTCTCGTCCGGCGAGAAACGGCCGCTGTTCCTGGTCATGGGCGGGATCGTCAGCGTCAAGGAGCAGTGGGCGCCGATGCTGGCCCAGGCCCGGCGCCTCGGCCTGGCCGTCGTCGTCACCGAGATGCCCTCCGTCGGCGAGAACACGGTCCCCTACGGCCCCGACGCCTGGCAGATGATCCCCGGCCTGCTCGACGAGCTGGCCGACCGGGCCGACGTGCGCCAGACCTACGCGACCGCGCTGAGCTTCAGCGGCCACCTGGCCCTGCGGGCAGCCGTCGACGACCCGCGCATCCGCGCCGTCATCACCGTCGGCGCGCCCGTCGGCCGGTTCTTCACCGACGTCGAGTGGCAGGAGGGGCTCCCAGCCGTCACCCTCGACACGCTCGGGCACCTCATCGGCGTCACCGCCGCGGCGATCCCGGGCCGCCTGGCCGAGCGGGCCATCGCCGTGGAGCAGCTGCAGGCGCTGGAGATCCCGGTGTACTACGTGGCCAGCCGGCGCGACGAGATCGTCCCCTACGCCGAGACCGCACTGCTGCGCGACGGCGTGCGCCGCCTCGAGCTGCTCGAGCACGACGACGTCCACGCCTCACCCGGGCACGTCGTGCGGACCCAGCTCTGGACCACCCGCGCCCTGCTGCAGGCCCGCGGCGTGCGCAACGCCCAGACCGGCCTGCTGAACGTGCTGCTGCGCCTCGCGCGCTGACCTCACCTGTACCGTCACACCGAGGCCCGGCCCGCTGGATGCGGGCCGGGCCTTCGCGGTGCCCCGCTCAGAAGATGGCGGCCGGGGCCAGGGCGGTGAGGATCTCCGTCGCGACCTCCTCCGGCCAGGCGTTGAGGTAGAAGTGGCCGCCGGGAAACACCCGCAGGTTGAGCCCGCCGGTCGTGTGCCAGACCCACGCCTGCGCGTCGTCGACGCTCGTCTGCGGGTCGAGCTCACCCACCAGCGCCGTGATCGGGCAGGTAAGCGGGGTCGGATCGGTGCTGCGGTACGTCTCCACGGCCCGGTAGTCGTTGCGGACGATCGGCAGGATGCCGGCCCGCAGCTCCGGGTCGGCCAGGAACCGCGGATCGGTGCCGCCGACCTTCATCAGCTCGTTGACCAGACCCTCGTCGTCGCGCATGTGCACGGCGCCGGGCCGGTACCGCGACGGAGCCCGCCGGCCCGACACGATGAGCCGCACCGGCTCCGTCTTCAGGCGCCGCGCCACCTCGAACGCGACGACCGCGCCCATGCTGTGACCGAAGAACGCGTACGGCTCCTCGTCCCCGTCGGCCTCCAGCGCGGCGCAGATCCGGTCGGCCAGCACGCCGATGTCGTCGACGAGCGGCTCGCGGTAGCGGGAGTGGCGGCCCGGGTACTGGACCGCGCTCACCGCCAGCCGCGGAGCGAGGTGCTGGGCGAGCGGGAAGTAGAACGCCGCCGCCCCGCCCGCGTGCGGGAAGCACAGCAGGCGCGGCCGGCCCGGCTCGCTGCCGGGGAACCGCTGGAACCACGTGTCCGGGCTTTCAAAGCTCATGCTGCCACCCCAACCATCATCGATTTGCCGAACCATTGCCCGGCCGCCTCGGCCAGTCCGTTGCCCGCGAGCCCTCCGGCCGTTGCCGGGGAAGCCCACGCCACCCGCCCATCGGGGCGCAGCAGCACGGCCGTAGCCGGAATCTCGTCGCTGGGCTCGGCGGTGACCGCGTCGATGCGGTCGTCGAACCCGTCCGGCAGCGTGACGCCGGCGCCGAGGTCGAGCAGCACGCCCAGGCCGGACGTCAGCAGCTTCGCCACCGACGTCGCGCCGGCGCCGGTGGTCAGCGGCACGTCGGCCAGCCGCCGGCCCACCAGCTCGCCGCCGCTCTCCGCCGGGTAGCGCACGTCCAGCCCGCCGACCATGTTCACCAGGTAGGCGTTGACGTCCGGGAACGCGGTCAGCTCGGCGAAGATCTCGCGCAGCGGCGCGACCCGCGACATCGGGTGCATGAGCGCGGTCTGGGCGCTCGTGGTCCGGCACGCGCGGGCGCCGACCGGGTGCCGCTCCCCGTGGTACGTGTCCAGCAGGCCGGGCGGGGCCCACCCGCCATGCGCGGCGGCCAGCTTCCAGCCCAGGTTCACCGCGTCCTCGAGGCCGGTGCTCAGCGCCTGCCCGCCCAGCGGGAAGTGCACGTGCGCGGCGTCGCCGGCCAGGAACACACGGCCGGTCCGGTACTGATCGGCCAGGCGGGTCGCCGTCGTCCAGTAGGACAGGCGGACCGGGTGGCCCGTGAGTGCAGTACCCGTGATGCGGGCATATGCGGCGGCGAAGTCCTCCGGCGGCACCGGGGCCGACTCGACACCCGGCTCGGTGTCGAACTCGCCGGTCATCACCCGTAGCGCCTGCGGCCCGATCGGCGCGACAGTGCAGATGCCGTTCTGATACTGGTTGACGCCGATCTGCGCGAACATCGGGTCGCCGGGCTCGACGCGCACGTCGGCCAGGATGCCCAGGAACGGCACGTCGGCCCCGGAGAACCCGATCCCGGCCAGCGCGCGGACGCGGCTGCCGGCCCCGTCGCAGCCGACCAGGTAGGCCCCGCGGACCGTGGCCCGCGCCCCGTCCGCGCCGACGACGTCGGCCTCGACACCGTCCGCGTCCTGCCGCACGCCGACGACCTCGGCATCGCGGCGGACCTGGGCTCCGAGCTTGACTGCCCGCTCCTCCAGTACCCGCTGGAGCAGCGCGTGCGGCACCGCGAAGTTGAACGGGTGCCGCTGCCCCACGGTTGTCGGGTCGAGCCAGATGTGGCCGAAGTGCGCCCGTGGGAAGGACATGCCGAACGGACGGATCGCCTCCATGAGGCCGCGCTGCTCCAGCAGTTCGACGACGGCGCCGTTGACGGCCATGCCGCGGGACTGCTCCGGAGCGGGAGGCGTCGCGGCCCGCTCCAGCACGACGGCCGGCACCCCGGCGAGACCGAGCTCGTAGGCGAGCATCAGTCCCACCGGGCCGGCGCCGGCGATGAGAACTGGTTGGGTCATAGTTCGCTCCTTACTAGGGACAGTGCGCTGTGCAGGTGCGCCGCCAGTGCGGCCGGTGTGGGGTGGTCGAACACCTCCGTGGGCGCGATGGTCAGGCCCGCCGCCCGCAGCCGGGTGACGAGTTCGAGGGTGATGAAGGACGTGAAGCCCAGACTTGGGAAGTCGGCGTCGAGGTCGACCTCGTCGAGCCGGTCGAGGCCGAGCGCACCGGCGGTCTGGCGCCGCACCAGCTCGACGATCGCCTGCCGCCGCTCGTCCTCGTCCTCCGGCAGCTCGACGGTCGCCCGGCCCGGCGCGGGCCGGTGTTCGGCGCGCACCACCGGGTCGGCGTCGATCCAGTACCGGCGGCGCTGGAAGGCGTAGGTGGGCAGGTCGACGCGGCCCGTCTGCGGGATCAGGTGGTGCCAGGTCACCTCGTGGCCGTTGGCGTGGGCCGTGGCCAGGGCGTTGAGGAGCGTGACGGCCTCCGGGCGGCGGCTGTCGAGCATCGCCGAAGCGGTGGCTTTCAGGTGGGTCGCAAGGGTGGCTGCGCCCAGCTCGATACAGGTGTCTGCACCCTGGATCTGTGCCGCGGAGTGGGCAAAATTGACGGTGTTGCGAGCGTGGTGGGCCCAGCCGCTCGTGGTGCCGATGACCGGAATTTTCGGGGGGTGGTGGGTGATGGTGGCTTCGAGTGCTTGGAGTTGGTCGAGGATCGGGTTCATGTGGTGGCTGTGGAAGGCGTGGCTGGTGGTGAGCAGTTTCGCCTTGTGCCCGGCGTGTTTCAGGTCGGTGATGAGGGCTTCGACGGCGGCTTTGTCTCCGGCTACGACGATGTCGGTGGGGGAGTTGACCGCGGCGATCGTGGTAGCGGCCGGGGCAGTGAAGCCGGCTGGCGGGCGGATGGCGGCCATGGCTCCGGCGCCGGCGGGGAGGTCCTGCATGAGCCGGGCGCGGGTGCTGACGAGCCGGGCGGCGTCTTGGAGGGTGAGGATGCCGGCGCAGTGGGCGGCGGTGATCTCGCCGAGGGAGTGCCCGGTGAGGATGTCGGGCTGGAGGCCGTGGTGGACGAGGGTCCGGAACAGTGCCGTCTGGAGGGCGAAGAGGGTGGTCTGGGTGTAGAAGGTCTCGTTGATGCGGGCGTCGTCCGGGCTGAGGAGGATCTCCTGCACCGCCGGGTCCAGGTGGGCGCAGACGTCGTCCAGGGCGGCGGCGAACTCGGGGTGGGTCTTGTAGAGCTCGCGGCCCGCCCCCGGGCGCTGACTGCCCTGGCCGGGGAGCAGGAAGACCAGCCGGCCGCCGGTCGCCGTGGTGGTCGTCATGTTCGTGGTGGGCTGACCCGCGGCCAGGTCCCGCAGGCGGGTGGTCAGCTCGGCGGCGGTCTCGGCGACGATCACCGCGCGGTGCGCGTGGTGCGTACGGCGGCGGGCCAGGGCGTGCGCGACGCCCGGGAGGCCGGGCTCGGTCGCCAGGTGGGCGTGGAGGCGCTCGGCCTGGGCCTTGAGAGCCTCCCGGGAGCGGGCCGACAGCAGGAACGGCAGCGGGCGGGGCTCGGCCGCGGCGGGATCGAGCGAGGGCAGCGGGTGCCCCGCGATCGCGCCGGGATCGAGGGAGGGGGAGGGGGGTGGGTCCCCCGGCGCCTGCTCGATGATCACGTGGGCGTTGGTGCCCGAGATACCGAACGACGAGATCGCGGCGCGCTTCGGGTGGTCCGTCTGCGGCCAGGCGGTCGCGTGTTCGAGGAGCCGCACCGCGCCGGCGGTCCAGTCGACGTGAGGGGTGGGCTCGTCGACGTGGAGGGTGGGAGGGAGGAGGCCGTGAGCGATGGACTGGACCATTTTGATGATGCCGGCCACTCCGGCGGCCGCCTGGGCGTGGCCGATGTTCGACTTGATGGAGCCCAGGTGGAGGGGGGTGCCGGGGTCGCGGTCGCGGCCGTAGGTGGCCAGCAGAGCCTGGGCCTCGATCGGGTCGCCGAGCGTCGTGCCGGTGCCGTGGGCCTCCACTGCGTCGACGTCCTGCGGGCGCAGGCCCGCGTTGGTCAGCGCGGCTCGGATCACGCGCTGCTGGGCCGGGCCGTTCGGCGCGGTCAGGCCGTTGCTGGCGCCGTCCTGGTTGACCGCGGAGCCGCGGATCACGGCCAGGACGCGGTGGCCGTTGCGTTCGGCGTCGCTCAGGCGTTCCAGGGCGATGAGGCCGGCGCCCTCGGCCCAGCCGGCGCCGTCGGCGGACGCGGCGAAGGACTTGCAGCGGCCGTCGGGAGCCATGCCGCGCTGGCGGCTGAACTCGACGAACAGGCCGGGCGTGGCCATCACGGTGACGCCGCCGGCCAGCGCCAGGTCGCAGTCGCCGGCGCGCAGGGACTGGCAGGCCAGGTGCGTGGCGACGAGCGACGAGGAGCAGGCGGTGTCGACGGTGACGGCCGGGCCCTCGAAGCCGAACGTGTAGGCGATGCGGCCCGAGGCGACGCTGCCCGCGCTGCCGTTGCCGAGCAGGCCTTCCCACTCCGAGGCGGGGGTGCCGGCCAGGCGGGCCGCGTAGTCGCCGTACATGAGGCCGGTGAAGACGCCGGTCAGGCTGCCGCGCAGCTGCTCCGGCGGCACGCCCAGGCGCTCGACGACCTCCCAGGCCAACTCCAGCAGCAGGCGCTGCTGCGGATCGACGGCCTGGGCCTCGCGCGGGCTGATGCCGAAGAAGGCGGCGTCGAAGTCGGCGGCGTCGTAGAGGAAGCCACCCTCGCGGGCGTAGGAGGTGCCGGGGTGGTCGGGGTCGGGGTGGTACAGCGCCTCGACGTCCCAGCCGCGGTCCTGCGGGAAGCCGGACACGACGTCGCGGCCGTCGCGGACCACGGCCCACAGGTCGGCCGGGCTCGCGATGCCGCCGGGGTAGCGGCAGGCCATGCCGACGATCGCGATCGGCTCGCGGTGCCGGGACTCGGCGTCCCGCAGGCGCCGGCGGGTCTCGTGCAGCTCGGTGGTGACCCGCTTGAGGTACTCGACGAGCTTCGCCTCATCACTCATTTTCGCCCGAACTCCTCATCGATGAAGTCGAACAGGTCGGCGGCCGACGCGTCCTGCAGCCGTTCGGCCACCGCCGACACCGGCGGGGTGGCCACGGCCGTGATGCGGGCCGCGAGGTCGCGCAGCCGCTCGGCGAGCCGGGCCGCACCCGGGTCGTCGGGGCTCAGGGCCGGGAGCAGGCGCTCCAGGCGGTCCAGCTCCTCGGCGCCCGTCTCGCGGGCCGGCGCGGTGGCGGCGGTGTCGTCAGGCATCGCCGGGGCCAGCTGCTCCAGCAGGTGGGTGGCTATCGCGTCGGCGCTCGGGTGGTCGAACACCAGCGTGGCCGGGAGCCGCAGGCCGCTGATGGTGTTGAGCCGGTTGCGCAGGTCGACCGCGGTCAGGGAGTCGAAGCCGAGCTCCTGGAAGGCCCGGGCGGGGTCGATGCCGCGCGGGTCGGCGTGCCCGAGCACCGCGGCGACCTGCTCCCGGACCAGGTCGGCGACGAGCCGGCGGCGCCGCTCGGCGTCGAGGCCGGCCAGCCGCTGGGCCAGCGACGGGCCGGCGGCCGCGGCGCGGGTGCGGCGGGCCTGGACGAGGTCGCGCAGGGGCGGGGTGAGCGCCCCGCCGGTCGCCTGGTCGCGCAGGGACGGCTTGTCGAGTCGGCTTGCCAGCAGTACCCCCGAAGCGTGCAGGGTCTGGTCGAAGAGCCCGAGGCCGTCGGCGGTCTCCAGGGGGAGCAGGCCGTTGCGGCGCATCCGCCGGTGATCGGTGCCGTCGAGGTGGGCCGTCATGCCGGTGCCCTCGGCCCAGAGGCCCCAGGCGATGGAGACCGCGGGGAGGCCGGCGGCCCGGCGGTGCTCGGCGAGGCCGTCGAGGAAGGTGTTCGCGGCGGCGTAGTTGGCCTGCCCGGGCGCGCCGAGTACGCCGGCCGCCGAGGAGAACAGCACGAACGCGTCGAGGTCCAGGTCCTTGGTCAGCTCGTGCAGGTGCCAGGCGCCGTCGACCTTGGGCCGTAGCACGCCGACGAGCCGGTCCGGGGTCAGGGACGTGACGGTGGCGTCGTCGATGGTGCCGGCGGCGTGCACGATCGCCGTGATCCGCTGTGGTACCGCCCCGAGCAGCGCCCGCACCTGCTCGCGGTCGGCTACGTCGCAGGCGAGCACGTCGACCGTCGCGCCGAGCTCCCGGGCGAGCGCGTCCGCGCGTGGGGCGTCGAGGCCGCGGCGGCTGGTGAGCACGAGGTGTCGGACGCCGTGCCGCTCGACGAGGTGCCTGGCGACCAGGCGGCCGAGGGTGCCGGTGCCGCCGGTGATGATGACCGCGCCGTCCGGGTCCAGGACCGTCCGGGGCGGGGCGGCGGCCGCGGGCCTGGCCAGCCGGGGCACGAGGAGGCGGTCGCCGCGCAGGGCGGCCTGGGGTTCGCCGGCGGCGAGGGCGGTGCGGGCCGCCGCGTGCAGCCGCTGCGGGTCGGTGCCGGGCTCGGCGTCGAGGATCGCGATGCGGTCGGGGTGCTCGGCCTGAGCGCTGCGCAGCAGGCCCCACAGCGCGGCGGCGGCGAGGTCGGTGATCGGCCCCGCGACCGCGCCGGTGGTGACGAACACCAGGCCGGTCGCGGTCTCGTCGAGCCGGCTCCGCAGGAGTTCGAGGGCGTGCAGGGTCAGCTCGCGGGCGCCGGTGGTGGGGTCGTCGCCGGTCCAGGTGGCGGGGATCAGCTCCAGGTCCCGCGCGGGCGCGTCCATGTCTACTGTGGACAGCTCGCGCCAGGTGAGGTCGAGAAGGCTGCTCGCGGCGGTGGTCGGGGCCGGCCGGACGGTCAGGGTGGTGATCGACCCGACCGGATTGCCGTCGCCGTCGGCGAGCTCCAGCGCCACGGCCCCGCTCGGGAGCGGGGTCAGCCGGACGCGCAGCGCCTTCGGCCCGGGGTTCGAGATCGAGACGCCCGACCATGCGAAGGGCAGGCGGACCTCCTGGGCGCTGTCCACGAAGGACATCGCGTGGAGTGCGGCGTCGAGCAGGGCCGGGTGGATGACGAAGGCGCCGGCCTGGTCGGGGGCCTCGACCTCGGCGTAGATGTCGTCGCCGGAGCGCCAGGCGGCCCGCAGGCCCTGGAACGCCGGGCCGTACTCCAGGCCCGCGGCCTCGAGCGTCGGGTAGAGCGCGTCGATGTCCAGCGGTGTCGCGTCCTTCGGGAGCCAGGTGACCTGTGCGGTCACATGGCCGCGTCCGAGCTGGCCGGTGGCGTGGGCGGTCCAGCCCTCGCCGGCGCGGGCCGAGTAGATGGTCACCGCGCTGTCGCTGACCACGACCTGGAGGCGGATCGGCTCGCGGTCCGGCAGGACCAGGGGCTCCTGCAGGGTGAGTTCGTCGACGCGGTCGAACCCGGCGCGCGCGGACGCGTGGAGGGCCAGGTCGAGGAAGGCGGTGCCGGGCAGCAGGACGGTGCCCGCGACCGCGTGGTCGGCCAGCCAGGGGTGGGTGGCGAGGCCGACCTGGCCGGTGAGGATGAGGCGGTCGTCGTCGGCGGTGCGGACCTCGTCCGTGAGCAGGGCGTGGCCGGTGCCGCTCCCGCTACCGCCGCCCGGGCGCGGCTCGAGCCAGAAGCGGGTGTGCTCGAAGGGGTACGTGGGCAGGTCGACGTGAGCGGCCGGGCCCCATTCGACAGGTGCGCCGTGGACGTATGCGCGTCCGAGCGCGGCGAGCAACGCGCCGCGGCCGTCGCGGTCGCGGTGCAGGGTGCCGGTGACGGTGGCGCGGACACCCGCCGCGTCGAGCACCTGCTCGACCGGCACCGTGAGCACCGGGTGCGGGCTGGCCTCGACGAAGAGCCGGTAGCCGTCGGCGGCGAGCGCGGTGACCGCATCGGCGAAGCGGACGGTCTGGCGCAGGTTGGTGTACCAGTACTCGGCGTCGAGGAGCGCGTCGTCGGCCAGCCGGGCGCCGGTGACCGTGGAGTAGAACGCGATCCGCGGCGGGCGCGGGGTGATGCCGGCGAGGGCGTCGAGCACCTGGGTGCGGATCGCCTCGACGTGCGCCGAGTGGGAGGCGTAGTCGACGGGCACGACCTTCGCGCGGGCGCCCTCGGCCTTGATCGCGGCGACGAACGCCTCGACGGCCGCGCGGTCGCCCGACACGACAGTGGTGCGCGGGCCGTTGCGGGCGGCGATCGAGACGGTGGTGGCGCCGGCGAGCCGCGCGGTCACGTCGGCCTCGGGAAGCTCGATCGAGGCCATGGTCCCGGTGCCGGCCAGGGCCGTGATCGCCCGGCTGCGCAGGGCCACGACACGTGCGGCGTCCTCCAGGCAGAGCGCGCCGGCGATGTACGCGGCCGCGATCTCGCCCTGGGAGTGCCCGACGACCGCGTCCGCGCGGACGCCCGCGGCCTGCCAGTGCGCGGCCAGCGCGACCATCACGGCGAACAGCGCGGGCTGGACCACGTCGACCCGGTCGAGCGACGGCGCGTCCGCGCGCTGTTCGATCACGTCGAGGAGGGACCAGCCGGTGTGCGGGGCGAGCGCGTCGGCGCACTCCGTGAGCCGGGCCGCGAACGCCGGTGAGTGCTCCAGCAGGTCGCGGGCCATGCCGGGCCACTGGGAGCCCTGGCCGGGCAGGACGAACGCGGTCCGGCCCGGCCCGGCCTCGGCGACGCCCGCGGTCACGGCCGGGTGCGGGGCGCCGCTGACGAGCGCGGCCAGCCCGTCGCGCAGCTCGGCCGGGCCGGAGCCGACGACGACCGCACGGTGCTCGAACCGGGCCCGGTGCGCGCCGAGCGCCCGCCCGGTCGCGGCCGGGTCGTCCCCGCCGGCACCGAGCATGCGGCCGGCCAGGGCCCGCAGCGCCGCCGGTGTCCGGGCCGACAGCGGCCAGGCGACCGGGCCGGCCGCCTCGGGGGTGGTCGCCTCGGGAGTGGCCGCGTCGGGGGCCTGCTCCAGCACGATGTGCGCGTTGGTGCCGCTGATGCCGAACGACGACACCGCCGCCCGCCGCGGCCGCCCGGTCTGCGGCCACGGCATCGCCTCCGCGAGCGGGGCGACGGCGCCGGCGGACCAGTCGACGTGCGGGGTCGGGGCGTCGAGGTGCAGGGAGGCCGGCAGCGAGCCGTGCCGCAGCGCCTGGACCATCTTGATGATCCCGGCGACGCCCGCGGCCGACTGGGTGTGGCCGATGTTCGACTTGATGGAGCCGAGCCGCAGCGGGCGGTCGGCGGGGCGCTCCCGGCCGTAGGTGGCCAGGAGCGCCTGCGCCTCGATCGGGTCGCCGAGGGTGGTGCCTGTGCCGTGCGCCTCGACCACGTCGACGTCGGCCCCCGTAAGCCCGGCGTCGGCGAGTGCGGCCCGGATGACCCGCTGCTGTGCGGGGCCGTTGGGGGCGGTGAGGCCGTTGCTGGCGCCGTCCTGGTTGACCGCCGACCCGCGGACGACGGCCAGCACGCGGTGGCCGCGGCGGCGCGCCTCGGAGAGCCGTTCGAGCAGGACCAGGCCCGCGCCCTCGCCCCAGCCGGTGCCGTCGGCGGCCGCCGCGAACGGCTTGCACCGCCCGTCGCCGGCCATCCCGCGCTGCCGGCTGAACTCGACGAAGATGCCGGGCGTCGACATGATCGTGACGCCGCCGGCCAGGGCGGCCGTGCACTCGCCGGCCCGGATGGCCCGGGCCGCCAGGTGCAGCGCGACGAGCGACGACGAGCAGGCCGTGTCGAGAGTGATGGCCGGCCCTTCCAGGCCGAGCGCGTAGGACACCCGGCCGGACGCGACGGAGCTGGTGGTGCCGGTGAGCAGGTAGCCGTCGACGCCGTCGGTCGCGGCGCCGACCCCGTACAGCTGGGTCGCGAGGCCGACGAAGACCCCGGTCCGGCTCCCGCGCAGTGACGTCGGGTCGATGCCGGCGTGCTCGATGGCTTCCCAGGCGGTCTCCAGCAGTACCCGCTGCTGCGGATCGGTCCCGAGCGCCTCTCGCGGGTTGATGCCGAAGAACGCCGCGTCGAACCCGGTCGCGCCGGCGACGAAGCCGCCCTGGTCGACGTACGTGCGCCCGGGGAGGCCCGGCTCGGGGTCGAAGATGGCGGCGACGTCCCAGCCGCGGTCGTCGGGGAAGCCGCCGATCGCGTCGCGGCCCTCCGCCACGAGCCGCCAGAGGTCGTCGGGGTTGGTGACGCCGCCGGGGTACCGGCAGGCCATGCCCACGATCACGACCGGGTCGTCGGCGTCGGCGCGGCCGTCCGGGTCGTCCGCGCCGCGCGCGGGCGCGTCCTCGGCGGGCGTCTCCCGGGTGAGGCTGCTCAGGTGGGCGGCGAGGGCGTCGACCGTCGGATGGTCGAAGACGAGCGTCGCCGGCAGCGCGGTGCCGAGCGCGGCGGTGAGCCGGTTGCGCAGCTCGACGGCGGTCAGCGAGTCGATGCCGAGCTCGTGGAACGGCCGCCCGGTGTCGATGCCGGCCGGTGAGTCGTGGCCGAGCACGGCGGCGAGCTCGGCCCGGACCAGGTCCCGCAGCGCGTCCGCGCCCAGCTCGGCCGGTCGTCCCCCGGCGCGGTGGCCGCTGCGGCGGGCCCCGCCGGTCAGGCCGTGCAGGATCGGCGGGAGGTCGGCCGGCGCCGCCGCGCGGAGGCGGGCCCGGTCGAGGTGCGCCGCGGCGAGCGCCGGGCGGGGGTCGGCGAGCGCGGCTTCGAGGAGCTCGAGGCCCTCGGCGACGTCGAGCGCGAGCAGGCCGGAGCGGGCCAGGCGCTCGGCGTCGGCGTGGCCGAGGCCGCCGGTCATGGCGCTCGGCCCGGCCCACAGCCCCCAGGCGATCGACGTGGCGGCCAGCCCGGCCGCGTGCCGCTGATGGGCGAGCGCGTCGAGGAGGGCGTTGGCGGCCGCGTAGTTGCCCTGGCCGGGGGCGCCGATGAGGCCGGCGACGGAGGAGTACAGGACGAACGCGGCCAGGTCGCTGCCCCGGGTCAGCTCGTCGAGGTGCCGGGCGGCGTCGGCCTTGGCCCCGAGCACTGCCGCGAACCGCTCCGGCGTGAGCGCGGCCACCGTGGCGTCGTCAACGACCCCGGCGGCGTGGATGACGGCGGTGAGGGGGCGCTCGGCCGGGATGCCCGCGAGCAGCGCCGCGACCTGCTCGCGGTCGGCGACGTCGCACGCGACGACCTCGGCGCCCAGGTCCCGGCTCAGCTGCGCGGCGCCGGGCGCGTCCGGGCCCCGGCGGCTGGTGAGGACGAGGTGGCGTACGCCGTGGCGCTCGACGAGGTGGCGGGCCGCGGCCGCGCCGAGCGCGCCCGTGCCACCGGTGATGAGGACCGTGCCGTCGGGGTCGATCGGGGCCGGGAGCGTGAGCACGACCTTGCCGACGTGCCGGGCCTGGCTGAGCATCCGGAACGCGTCAGGGGCCTGCCGCATGTCGAACGCGGTGAGCGGCGGGTGCCGCAGCGCGCCGGCGGCGAACAGCTCGAGCACCGCCGCGAGCATCTCCCCGATCCGCTCGGCGCCGGCCTCGGTGAGGTCGAACGCGCGGTAGCGTACGCCGGGGTGGCGCGCGGCGACATCCTCCGGGTCACGCACATCCGTCTTGCCCATTTCCAACAGCCGCCCACCGGGCCCGAGCAGCCGCAGCGACGCGTCCACGAACTCGCCGGCGAGCGCGTTGAGGACGACGTCGACGCGGTCGAAGGCCCGTTCGAAGTCGAGGGTGCGGGAGCTGGCGATGCGGCTGTCGGGCAGGCCGGCGGCTCGTAGGAGAGGCCATTTGGGTGTACTGGCGGTGCCGTAGACGTCAGCGCCGAGGTACTGGGCGAGCTGCGTCGCGGCCACACCGACCCCGCCGGCCGCGGCGTGGACGAGGACGCGCTCCCCGGGCCGCACCTGGCCGAGCTCGACAAGTGCGTAGTAGGCGGTGAGGTACACGGTGGGGACGGCGGCGGCCTGCGCGAACGTCCAGCCGTCGGGGATCCTCGCCAGGAGCCGGTGGTCGGTGACGGCGACGGGGCCGTAGCAGTCGGTGAAGACGCCGAGCACCCTGTCTCCGGCGGCCAGGTCGGCGACCCCTGCTCCGACGGCGGTGACGACTCCGGCGCCTTCGTTGCCGAGCGGAGGGCGATTTCCCGGGTACATCCCGAGGCTGATCAGCACATCGCGGAAGTTCACACCGACCGCGCGCATGGCGACCCGCACTTCGCCCGCCTTGAGCCCCCGCTCCTCGGCGCCTTCGCCCTCGCCTGTGATCTCGCCTTCGGTCTCGCGGGCGGTGTTGCCTGGGGTCTCGCGCTCGGTGAAGGCCAGGCTGTCGAGGATGCCGGGGCGCTGGACGGTCAGGCGCTGCCCGGGCGCGGGCGCAGGTAGCGCGGGCGGCCCGGCCGCGACGAGGCGCGGCGTGTACAGCGCCTCCCCACGCTGAGCCAGCTGGTGCTCACCGGTCGCCAGGGCCGCCGCAACCGCAAGCCCGATCGCGTCCGCGCGCTCCGTCGCGTCCGCGCATTCGGTCGCGTCCATGCACTCCGTCGCGTCCGCGCGTCCGACGGCGTCCTCGAGTTCAGCTGCGTCTGCGCGTCCGATCGTGTTCGGGCGGTCGGCTGAGTCTTTGCGTCCGGTCGCTTCCGCGCGCAGTGACGCGTCCGGGCGCGGTGTCGCGTCCGGGCGCGGTGTCGCGTCCGCGCGCGGTGTCGCGTCCGCG
Source organism: Dactylosporangium vinaceum (assembly GCF_019904175.1). Taxonomy (GTDB): domain Bacteria; phylum Actinomycetota; class Actinomycetes; order Mycobacteriales; family Micromonosporaceae; genus Dactylosporangium; species Dactylosporangium vinaceum. The sequence goes on from NZ_CP061913.1 coordinate 1,271,383, forward strand.
CGTGGGATCGCGTTTGCGTTGGGGGGCGGGGCGTCGGTGTCGATGAGGAGGAAGCGGCCCGGGTGCTCGTGCTGAGCGGAGCGGACGAGGCCGTGGACGGCCGCCGCGGTGAGGTCGGTGACGGGCTCGCCGGGCAGCACCGCTACCGCGCCTCGGGTGACGATCGCGAGGGGGCGCTCGGTGGGGTCGGCCAGGCGCTCCTGCAGTGCTTCGAGGACCGCGATCAGGTCGTCGCCCTCGAACACGTCGGCGCGGTCGGTGGCTCGCGCGGAGGCGTCGAAGAGGCCGCCCTCCAACAGCGGCCAGGTGACGCGCAGGAGGCCGGCGGGTGTGCCGTTGGCCTTGAGCTTGTCGGCGGCGACCGGGCGGGCGACAAGCGCCTCGACAGCGGCGATCGGCGTGCCGTCGGGCGCGGTGAGGGTGACGGCGACCGCGTCCGGGCCGGCCGGGGCCAGGCGGACCCGCGCCCGCGCGGCGCCGGTGCGGTAGGCCGTGACGCCGGTCCAGCTGAACGGGAGCCGGACGCCCTCGCCGCTGTCCCACATGCTCGGGTGCAGCGCGGCGTCGAGCAGGGCCGGGTGGATGACGTGGCGCCCAGCTTCGACGCCGGTGGGGAGCTCGACCTCGGCGAACAGTTCCGGCCCCAGGGTCCAGGCGCGCCGCACACCTTGGAACGCCGGGCCGTACGCGATGCCGAGCTCCGCGATCCGGTCATACAGCGCCTCGGCGTCGACAGGCTCAGCACCCTTCGGCGGCCAGACCGCGTCCGCGCGCAGTGTCGCGTCCGCGCCCGGCGCCGTGTCCTCGCGCAGCATCGTGTCCGCACTGAGTGCCGTGCCCGCGTTCGGAGTCGTGCTCGTGCCTCCGCGTTGTGTGGCATCTGCGCCCAACAGCGTGCTCGCGCCTGCGTTCGGCGTCGCGTCCGCGCCCGGCGTCGCGTCCGCGCGCAGTGTCGCGTCCGCGCCCGGCGCCGTGTCCGTAGTGAATTCCGTGTGTGCGCTGAGCGCCGTGTCCGCGTTCGGAGCCGTGCTCGTGTCCGCGGGTTGTGCGGCGGATGCGCCCAACGGCGTGCTCGCGCCTGCGTTCGGCGGCGCGCCTGCGTTGTGCTCCGCGCCTGTGTTCGGCGGCGCGTCCGCGCGTGGTTGAGGGGTGGTCCGAGCGGTGGTGTCGGTGGTCAGGCGGCCGGTGGCGTGCAGGGTCCAGGTGTCGGTGCCGTGGGGCTGGGCGTGGATGGTCAGGACGCGGGTGCCGTCCTCGGCCGGCGGGTCCAGGGCGAGCTGGAGGCGGACCGCGTCCTCGCCGGCGAGGAGCAGGGGTGCGTGCAGCGTCAGTTCGGCCACTCGGGGGCAGCCGGCCCGCTCGCCGGCGTGCAGGGCCAGGTCGAGCAGGGCGGTACCGGGGACCAGGATCGCGTCGTGGATTCGGTGGTCGGCCAGCCAGGGGTGCAGGGCGGTGGACAGTACGCCGGTGAAGATCCAGCCGTCGGCTCCGGCCAGGGCGACGGCGGCGCCCAGGAACGGGTGGTCGGTCGCGGCCAGGCCGGCTGCGGTGACGTCGCCGGTGAAGGGGGCGGTGCGCAGCCAGAACGGGCGTCGCTGGAACGGGTACGTGGGGCGGTCCCCGGGCGTCGTGTCGCGGACCTCGCCGTGCAGCGCCGACCAGTCGACCGCGTGCCCGGCGTTGTGCACTGCCGCGACGGCCGCCGCGAGCGTCGGCGCCTCCGCGCGGTCGCGTCGCAGTGCGGCCACCGCGGCCACCGCGGTCGACGCGCCAGGGCCACCGCCGGTGATCGGCGTGGTGGTGCTCAGCGCGGCCTCGACGAGGGTGGTGAGCGTGGTGTCGGGGCCGATCTCCAGGAACGTGGTGGCGCCCTCGGCGCGCAGGGTGCGGACGGCGTCCAGGAAGCGGACGGGGCGGCGGATGTGGCCGGCCCAGTAGGCCGGGGTCTGCTCGGTGCCGTCGGCCGGGCGGCCGGTGACGTCGGAGATGAACGGGGTCTGCGGGGCGCTGAAGGCGAGACCGGCGATGGCTCGCTCGAAGGGTTCGACGGCCGGGTCCATGCGGTGCGAGTGGAAGGCGTGGCTCACCCGCAGGCGGGTCGCCTTGCGGCCCTCGGCGCGCCAGTGGTCGGCCACGGCCAGGATCGCGTCCTCGTCGCCGGAGACGACCACCGCGTTCGGGCCGTTGACGGCGGCGATCTGGGCGCGGCCGGCGTACGGGAGCAGGGAGGCGGTGGCCTCGGCCTCGGTGGCGTGGATGGCGACCATGGCGCCGCCCGGCGGGAGCTGCTGCATCGCGCGCGCCCGGGCGACCACCAGCGAGGCGGCGTCGGGCAGGCTCAGGACCCCGGCTGCGTGGGCGGCCGCTATGGCGCCGATGGAGTGGCCGGTGACGAGGTCCGGGTGTACGCCCCACGACTCCAGGAGCCGGAACAGGGCCACCTCGAAGACGAACAGCACCGGCTGCGTGAAGCCGGTCTCGTCGAGCCTCGGGTCGTCCGTGGCGAACAGCACCTCCCGGACCGCCGGGTCGAAGCACGCGCACGCCGCGTCGAGGGCGGCGGCGAAGGCCGGGTAGGTGGCGTACAGCTCGCGGCCCGCGCCCGCGCGCTGGCTGCCCTGGCCGGAGAACACCATGGCCAGGGCGCCACCCGTGCGGCGGCCGGTCGCGACCGACGGGTGGGTGCGGCCCTCGGCCACGGCGCGCAGCGCGGCGGTCAGGTCGTCGCGGGTGGTGGCGACGACTGTGGCGCGGTGGCGGTGGTGGGTGCGGCCGGTGGCCATCGTGCGGGCCGCGTGAGGAAGGGCGGCGTCCGGGAGCGCTTTCAGGTGCTCCAGCCACGCCGCGGCCTGACCACGTAGCGCGTCGGGCTCCGGCGCCGCGAGGGGCCAGAGCAGCGGCCACGCCGGTTCGGTGGCGTCGGGGTCCGCGGGGGCGGGGGCCTGTTCGAGTACAAGATGCGCGTTTGTGCCGGAAATGCCGAAGGAGGAGACACCGGCTCGGCGCGCGCGGCCCGTCTCCGGCCACGGGCGGCGGGTCGTCACGGGACGGACGGCGCCGGCCGACCAGTCGATGTGCGGCGAGGGCTTGTCGACGTGCAGGGTCGGCGGGACGACGCCGTGGCGGAGCGCCTCGACCATCTTGATGACACCGGCGATGCCGGCCGCGGCCTGGGTGTGGCCGATGTTCGACTTGATCGAGCCCAGCCAGAGGGGGCGGTCGGCGGGGCGGGCGGCGCCGTAGGTGGCGAGCAGCGCGTGGGCCTCGATCGGGTCGCCGAGGGTGGTGCCGGTGCCGTGGGCCTCGACGACGTCGACGTCCGCGGTGTGCAGACGCGCGGACGCGAGGGCGGCGCGGATGACTGCCTCCTGGGCGGGGCCGTTCGGGGCGGTGAGGCCGTTGCTGGCGCCGTCCTGGTTGACCGCGCTTCCGCGCAGCACGGCGAGGACGGGGTGGCCGTGCCGGCGGGCGTCGCCGAGGCGCTCCAGCAGGATCAGGCCGGCGCCCTCGGACATCGCGGTGCCGTCGGCGGACGCGGCGAACGCCTTGACCCGGGCGTCCGCGGCGAGACCGCGCTGGCGGCCGAACTCGATGAACACGCCGGGCGTCGTCATCACGGTGACGCCGCCGGCCAGGGCGAGCGTGCAGTCGCCGCTGCGCAGGGCCTGGGCGGCCAGGTGGATCGCGACGAGCGACGCCGAGCAGGCGGTGTCGACGGTGACGGCCGGGCCCTCCAGGCCGAGCGTGTAGGCGATGCGGCCGGACAGGACGCTTGCCGAGATGCCGGTGCCGAGGTACCCCTCCACCTCCTCCTGCCCCGCCAGCGGCCGCGACAGGTAGTCCTGACCGTTGGTGCCCGCGAACACCCCGACCTTGGACCCGCGCAGGCCGTGCGCGTCGATCCCGGCCCGCTCGAAGACCTCCCAGGCCACCTCGAGGAGCAGCCGTTGCTGCGGGTCCATGGCGAGCGCCTCGCGCGGGCTGACGCCGAAGAACTCCGCGTCGAACCGCTCGACGCCGCGCAGGAAGCCGCCTCCGCGCGCGTAGGTGCGGCCGGCCGCGGACGGGTCAGGGTCGTAGAGGCCGTCCAGGTCCCAGCCGCGGTCGTCGGGGAACGCGCCCATCGCGTCGCGGCCGCCGGCGACGAGGTCCCACAGCTGCGCGGGGGTCTCGACGTCGCCGGGGAAGCGGCAGCCCATCGCGACGATGGCGATCGGCTCCCGGTCGCGGGACTCGGCGTCGCGCAGGCGCTGGTTGGCCTGCTGGAGCTCGGCGGTGGCCCGCTTGAGGTAGTCGCGCAGCCGGTTCTCGTTCATCGCGGTGGCCACCTTTCAGAGCCTTCCGAGCTCGGAGTCGAGCACGTCGAACAGGTCGTCGTCCGAGGCCGACGCGAGGTCGATCGGCGCGGTCGCGGTGTGGTCGGCGGTGGTGGTGTCGTCGAAGCGGCGCAGCAGCTCACGCAGCCGGGCGGCGACCTCGTCGCGGGCGTCGCCGGCCGGGTCCGAGCCGGCCAGGGACTGCTCCAGCCAGGTCAGCACGGCGAGCGGGTCGGCCGCCTTCGGCCCGGTCACCAGCAGCCCGGCCAGGTGGGCGGCGAGGGCGGCCGTGGTCGGGTGGTCGAAGACGAGCGTGGCCGGGAGGGGCCGGCCCAGCGCCGTGGCCAGGCGGTTGCGCAGCTCGACCGCGGTGATGGACTCGAAGCCTAGGTCCTTGAAGGCGGCGCCGTCCTCGACCGGGTCGGCCGGGTCGTGGCCGAGGACCGCGGCGACGGTACCGCGAACGAGGTCGAGCACGGCCCGCCGGCGCTCCGCGTCACCGAGGCCGGCGAGCCGCTCGACGAGCGCGACCGGGCGCTCCTCGGCCGGCTGCGCGGGCGCGCGGACCAGGCCGCGCAGGAGGGCCGGGAGGGTGCCGTGGCGGGCCCGCTCGCGCAGCGCTGTCGCGTCGAGGCGGGCGGGGATGAGGGCGGGGTGGTCGGAGTACAGACTCTGGTCCATGGCCTGGAGCGCCTGGGCCGTGGTCAGCGGGGTGAGCCCGGAGCGGGTGAGGCGGCCGAGGTCGGCACGGCTCAGGTTGTCGGTCATGCCGCCCTGATCGCTCCACACGCCCCAGGCGAGCGCCACGGCCGGGCGTCCGCGCGCGCGGCGGTGGGTGGCGAGCGCGTCGAGGAACGCGTTGCCGGCGGCGTAGTTGCCCTGGCCGGGGTTGCCGAGGGTGCCGGACAGCGAGGAGAACAGCACGAACGCCCGCAGCGGGAGGTCGGCCGTCTGGACGTGCAGCTGCCAGGCCGCGTCCGCCTTGGCCCGCAGCACCGCGCGGACGCGTGGCTCGTCGAGGGTGGTGACGAGGCCGCCGTCGACGACGCCGGCGACGTGGAAGACGGCGGTGAGGGGGCGCTCGGGCGGGACGGCGGCGAGGAGACCGGCGAGGGCCGCGGCGTCGGCGACGTCGCACGCGACGAGCTCCGCCTCCGCGCCGGCCGCGGCGAGGCCCGCCAGGAGCTCGTCGGCGCCGGGTGCGGCCGGGCCGCGCCGGCTGACCAGCAGCAGGTGCTTGACGCCGTGCGCCTCGACCAGGTGCCGGGCGACGATCGGGCCGAGGCCGCCGGTGGCGCCGGTGACGAGGACTGTGCCGCCGCCGAGGTCGCCGGGGCGTTCGACGTCGCCGGCCCGGGCCAGCCGGGGGACGGTGACGGCGCCGGCCCGGACGGCCAGCTGGGGCTCGCCGGTGCCGACGGCGCCGGCCAGGGCCGCGCGGGAGCGCGGGTCGTCGTCGAGGGCGGCCAGGACGAACTGGCCCGGGTACTCGTCCTGCGCCGTGCGCACCAGCCCCCACACGGCCGCGCCGGCCAGGTCGTCGGCGGCGCGGGTGGCGATGACGAGCCGGTGCCCGGCCGGGTGCTCCTGGGCCAGCCAGGACTGCAGCCGGTCGAGGGTGGCCAGAGTCTGGGTCGCGGCGGCGGTGGCCGGGTCGCCGGGGGCCGGGGCCACCTCGAAGACGGTCAGGTCGGTGGCCGGGGCGGCCGCGGCGGTGCCGACCCACTCGACCGCGTACAGCGGCTGGGTCTCGGCGGTGTGGATCGGCACCAGGTGCAGCGCCTCGACCCGGGCGATCGGCTCGCCGGCGGCGGTGGCCAGCAGCAGCGTCACCTCGCGGTCGCCGGTCACCGTCAGCCGCACCCGCGCGGCGGTCGCGCCCGCGCGGTGCAGGGTCACGCCCTGCCAGGAGAAGCCGGCCAGCGCCGGTGCGTCCTCGCCCGCGCTGCGGGTGGCGCCGATCGCCTGCACGGCCGCGTCGAGCAGCGCCGGGTGCAGCCGGAACTCCTGACCGGCGAGCGCCTCCGGCAGCGCGACGTCGGCGACGACCGTGTCGCCGTCGCGCCAGGCCGCGCGGAGGCCCTGGAACGCCGGGCCGTAGGCGAACCCGGCGGCGGCGAGGGTGTCGTAGAGTGCCTCGATGTCGACAGGCGTGCCGGTGCCGGCCGGGAAGTCGGCAACGGGCCCGCCCGGGAGCGGCGCCAGCGCGCCGGTGGCGTGGTCGGTCCAGTCGGCGTCGGTGCGGGAGCGGATCGTGAGGGCGCGGCGGCCGTCGGGCCCGGGCGCGGCCGCGAGCACCTGGAGGTCGGCCCGCTCGTCGAGGGCCAGCGGGGCGAGGACCGTAAGCTCGGCGACCTGCTCGCAGCCGGTCCGGGCGCCGGCGTGGAGGGCCAGCTCGACGTACGCGCTGCCGGGCAGCACCGCGCGGGTGCCGATCACGTGGTCGGCCAGCCACGGCGTGCCGGTGAGGGAGAGCCGGCCGGTCCACAGCAGGCCGCCGCCGGGCAGCTCGACGGCCGCGCCGAGCAGCGGGTGGGAGTCGGCGCGCAGCCCGAGCCCGGCCGCGTCGGTGTGCGCTGTCGCGTCGAGCCAGTACGGGCGCTCGTCGAACGGGTAGCCCGGCAGCGCGGGCGGCGGGCCGGCCGGGGCGGGCCGCAGTGCGGACCAGTCGAGGGGCACCCCGGCCGCGTGCGCCGCGGCGAACGAGGCGAGCAGGCGGTCCCGGCCGCCGTCGTCGCGACGTAGCGACTCGAGCGCCGGCTCGCCCAGGATCTGCTCGACGGCGACGGTGAGCACCGGGTGCGGCGACATCTCGATGAAGCGCCGGTGCCCGGCGGCGTGGGCGGCACGGACGGCCGGGTCGAAGCGGACGGTGCGGCGGAGGTTCTCGTACCAGTAGGCGGCGTCCAGGGCCACCGGGTCGATCCGCTCGCCGGTGACCGTCGAGTAGATCGCGACGTCGCCGGCGCCCGGCTCCAGGCCGGCCAGCACCTCGGCGAGGGCGGCCTCGATCGCCTCGACGTGCGGCGAGTGGGAGGCGTAGTCGACGGGGATCGCCTTGGCCCGCCGCCCCTCGGCCTGCAGCGCGGCGACGAGGTCGAGCACGGCGCCCCGCGAACCGGAGATCATCGTCGACTCGGGGCTGTTGATCGCGGCGATGTGGACGCCGGGCGGCAGGCGGCGGGCGACCGCGTCCGCGGGCAGCGGGGCGAACGCCATAGTGCCGCTGTCGTCGAGGGTCCCGATGAGCCGGCTGCGCTCCGCGACGATCCGGGCGGCCTGGTCGAGGGTGAGCACCCCGGCGACGCAGGCCGCCGCGATCTCGCCCTGCGAGTGGCCGATGACGGCGTCGGGTGAGACCCCGGCGTCCCGCCACTCCCCGGCGATCGCGATCATGACCGCGAACAGGGCCAGGGGCACGACGTCGATGCGCTCCAGCGGCGGCGCGCCCGCGTTGGCCTCGATCGCGTCGACGAGCGACCAGCCGATGTACGGGGCGAGCGCGTCCGCGCACTCGTCGATGCGCCGGGCGAACGCGGGCGACTCGGCCCGCAGCTGCCGGGCCATGCCGATCCACTGCGAGCCCTGGCCCGGGAAGACGAAGACGACGCCGCCGGGGTCGGCCGGTGCCCGGCCGCTGACGAGCGCCGGGTGGGGTTCGCCGGCGGCCGCGGCGGCGAGGGCGTCGAGCCGCTCCGCGCGGTCGCGCCCGAGCACGACGGCCCGGTGCTCCAGGTGGGCCCGCCCGGTCGCGAGCCGGTGGGCGACGGCGGCGGGGTCGAGGTCGAGCCGGTCGGCGGCGTACGCGTGCATCCGGCCGGCCATGGCCCGCAGCGCCCGCGGCGACCGGGCCGACAGCAGCCAGGGTGTGGCGCCGTCCTGCGGCGCGGCCGGCGTGAAGGGCGCCGCGTCGGCAAAGGCTTCCAAAATGACATGCGCGTTGGTACCGCTGATGCCGAACCCGCTCACGCCCGCGCGACGGGGCTCGCCCGTCGACGGCCACTCCCGCGCGGCGGTGAGGAGCTCGACCCCGCCGCCGGCCCAGTCCACGTGCGGCGTGGGCGCGTCGATGTGCAGCGAGGCCGGGAGCACGCCGCGGCCGATGGCCAGGACCATTTTCATGATGGCGGCGGTACCGGCGGCGGCCTGCGTGTGCCCGACGTTCGACTTGATCGAGCCGAGGTACAGGGGCCGGTCGCGCCGGGACCGCCCGTAGGTGTGCAGGAGGGCCTGCGCCTCGATCGGGTCGCCGAGGGTGGTGCCGGTGCCGTGTGCCTCGACCGCGTCGATCCGGTCCGGCGTGAGCCCGGCGTCGGCCAGGGCGGCCTGGATCACCCGCTGCTGGGCCGGCCCGTTGGGCGCGGAGAGCTGGCTGGTGGTGCCGTCCTGGTTCACCGCGCTGCCGCGGATGACGGCGAGGACGTGGTGGCCGTTGCGCCGGGCCTCGCCGAGCCGCTCGAGCACCAGCAGCGCCGCGCCCTCGGCGAAGATCGTGCCGTCGGCCGCGGCCGCGAACGGCTTGGCCCGCCCGTCCGGGGCCAGCCCGCGCTGCCGGCTGAACTCGATGAGCGCGGCCGGCGTCGCCATGACCGTCGCGCCGCCGGCCACGGCCAGCTCGCACTCGCCGCGGCGCAGCGCCTGCACGGCCAGGTGGGTGGCGACGAGCGACGAGGAGCAGGCGGTGTCGACGGTGATGGCCGGGCCGTGGAAGCCGTAGGTGTACGCGATGCGCCCGGACGCGGCGCTCGGTGCGCTGCTGGTCGCGAGGTGGCCCTCGACGCCCTCGGGCGGGTTCGGGTACAGCCGGGCGGCGTAGTCGCTGTACATGATCCCGGTGAACACGCCGGTGCCGCTCCCGCGCAGTGCGGTGGGGTCGATACCGGCGTGCTCGAACGCCTCCCAGGTCGTCTGCAGCAGGAGCCGCTGCTGCGGGTCGACGGTGGCCGCCTCGCGCGGGCTCATGCCGAAGAACGCCGGGTCGAACAGCTGCGCGTCGGGCAGCAGCCCGGCCTCGCGCACGTAGCAGGTGCCGGGGTGGTCCGGGTCGGGGTCGTAGAGCCGGTCGAGGTCCCAGCCGCGGTTGTCCGGCAGCGGCCCGATGCCGTCGCGCCCGTCGGCCAGCAGCTCCCAGAGCTCCTCCGCGGAGCGGACCCCGCCGGGCAGCCGGCAGGCCATGCCCACGATCGCGACGGGCTCCGTGGCCTGATCGGACAGCCGCTGGTTCTCCCGCCGCAGCCGCTCGTTGTCGAGCAACGATGCCCGAAGCGCCGCAACGACCTTGTCTTCCGGATCAATGCCCATCGTCAACTCCAGGTTCGGCTGCCCAAATGCTTGCCGGAGATCCTTAAGCGCAGCTTGGTTGCCTCTGGAGCGCTCGTGATCAGCCTCCGCTCAGGGCCCGCTGCACCAGCTCGTCGACGTCGGCCGCCATGATCGCGGCGCTGGCGTCGCCCGGCGTGTCCGGCTCCGCCGATCCGGCGAGCCGGGTCAGCGTCTCGACGAGCCCGGCCGCGCGGAGGCGGGCCGGGGCGATGGACGCGAGGAGGCGGCGCAGCCCCTCGTCGTCCACGGCCGCCATCTCGGCCGCGGGCGGCCCCAGAAGCGCCGCGAGATGGCCGGCCAGGGCGGCCGGTGTCGGGTAGTCGAACGTCACCGTCGCCGGTAGCCGCAGGCCGGTCTCCGCGCCCAGCCGGTTGCGCAGCTCGACCGACGTCAGCGAGTCGAAGCCGAGGTCCTGCAGCCCGCGCCCGGTGTCGACGGCGGCCGCGTCCGCGCGGCCGAGCACCCCGGCGACCTCCCGCCGGACGAGATCGAGCAGCGCGCGGTCGCGGTCGCCGGACGGCAGCGCCCCGTAGTCGGTCCTCGGCGGGCCGGCCTTGGCCGCCGCGGCCGGGACGAGACTGCGCAGTGGGGCCGGGAGCCGGTCCGCGCCAACGGCCCGCAGCGCGGCGAGGTCGAAGCGGGCCGGCACCAGCACCGGCGAGGGCGCGCCGCCGAGCGCCGCGTCGAGCAGGGCCAGGGCCTCGTCGACCGCCAGGGCGCGGATGCCGTTGCGGTGCGCGGTCGCGGCGCCCATCCCGTCCGCCCACAGCCCCCACGCGAGGGACGTGGCGGGCAGGCCGCGGGCGCTGCGGTGGTGGGCGAGTGCGTCGAGGAACGCGTTGGCCGCGGCGTAGTTGGCCTGGCCCGGGCTGCCGACGATGCCGGCGATCGAGGAGAACGTCACGAACGCGGCCAGGTCGAGGTGGGCGGTGAGGCGGTGCAGGTGCCACGCGGCGTCGGCCTTCGGGGCCAGCACCATCCTGAGCCGGTCCGGCGTCAGCGCGGGCAGTGTGGCGTCGTCGAGTACCCCCGCTGCATGAATGACCGCAGTGAGCGGGTGCTCCGCGTCGATGGAGTCCAGCAGCGCCTGCAGTGCGGCCGGGTCCGAGACGTCACAGGCGGCCACCGTCACCGCCGCACCCAGCTCCTCGACGAGGTCCTCGGCGCCGCCGCGGCGGCCCGTCAGGAGCACGTGCCGGGCGCCGTGCCGGGTCACGAGATGGCGCGCGACCGCGCGGCCCAGCGCGCCCGTGCCGCCGGTGATGAGCACCGTGCCGTCGCCGAGGTGCGGGGCCGACCCGGAAGCCTGGACCCGGGTGAGCCGAGGCGCGTGCAGCAGGCCGTGGCGGATCGCGAGCTGGGGTTCGTCCGACTGGCCGAGTGCGGTCCGCATGGCTTCGCCGGTGTCGCCGCCCGTGTCGTCGCCCGTGTCATCGTCTGTGTCGATCAGCAGCAGGCGGCCGGGGTGCTCCGACTGGGCCGAGCGGACCAGCCCCCACACCGCCGCGGCGGCCGGGTCCGGGACCGTGTCGCCGCCGACGGCCGCGACCGCGCCCCGGGTCACGACGGCGAGGCGCGCCCCGTCGGGCCGCTCCGCGGCCAGGAACTCCTGGATGCCGGCCAGGACGCCGGCCGTCGCGGTCTGGATCGCCGCGGGAAGCTCGGCCCCGGCACCGACCCGGAGCACCGTGACGGGCGCGGACGCGCCGGCCGCCGGGGTCACCACCGGCCAGTCGAGACCGAACAGCGCGTCGTGGCGGACCTTCCCGGCCGCGAGCGCGGCGGCGGAGACCGGCCGCACCGTGAGCTCGTCGACGGTGAGGACCGCCGCACCGTGCTCGTCCAGCAGGCGCACCCACAGCGTGCCCGGGGCGACCTCGGCGATCCGGACCCGGACCGCCGTCGCACCGGGCCGGTGCAGCGTGACGCCGGCCCAGGCGAACGGCAGCCGCGGCCCGTCGGTGAGGGCGCCGGGTTCGGCGGCCGGGCCGGCGGCGACGGCGAACGTGTGCAGGGCGGCGTCGAGCAGCGCCGGGTGGAGGCCGAACCCGGCGGCGCTCAGGCCGTCGGGCAGCGCCACCTCGCCCAGCACCTCCCCGTCGGCCTGCCATGCGGCCCGCAGGCCGTGGAAGGCCGGCCCGTAGTCGAGCCCGAGGTCGGCCAGGCGCAGCCGCCCCTCCTCGACGTCGAGCGAGACCGCGCCCGCCGGCGGCCAGGGGCCGTCGCTGAACGTGGGAGCCGCGCTCTCGACAAGGGTGCCGGCGGCATGGCGGGTCCACGGCGCCCCGGGCGTCCGCGCGTGCACGGTGATCGCGCGGCGACCGTCGGTGTCGGCCGGCGCGACCGCCACGTGCAGATCGCAGGCGCCGTCGAGCGCGATCGGCTCGTGGATGACGAGCTCCTCCACCCGGCCCCAGCCGACCGCCGCGCCCGCGTGCAGCGCCAGGTCGATCAGGGCCGCGCCGGGCAGCATCGGGGTGCCGAGCACGACGTGGTCGGCCAGCCAGGGCGCGGTCGCGGTGCCGAGGCGGCCGGTGAAGAGCCGCCCGCCGTCGGGCAGCTCGGCCATCGCGCCGAGCAGCGGGTGCTCCGGCGTCTCCAGCCCGGCCGCGTGGACGCCGGCGGTGCGCGGGGCGTGCAGCCAGTACGGGGTGCGCTGGAACGGGTACGTCGGCAGCTCCACCCGCCGCGCCCCGCCCGCGAAGACCCGCTCCCAGTCGACCGGCAGGTCCGCCGCGTGCACGGCGCCGAGCGCGGCCGCCACGGTCTCGGGCTCCGGCCGCCCGGCCCGCAGCGCCGGCACCGCGATGACCGGCGCCGCGTCGAGCGCGCTGCGCACCAGGGTGGTGAGCGTCGGGTCGGGGCCGAGCTCGACGTAGGCGGTGGTCCCGGCCGCGTGCAGGGTCGTGACGACGTCGTGGAAGCGGACCGTGTGCCGCAGGTGCTGCACCCAGTAGTGCGGGTTGCAGATCTGCTCCGGGGTGGCGATCCGGCCGGTCAGGTTCGACACGATCGGGACGCGCGGAGGCGCGTAGGTGAGCCGCTCCGCGACCGCGTGGAAGTCGTTGAGGATCGGGTCCATGTCGGGGCTGTGGAACGCGTGGCTGACCTTCAGCGGCCGGGTCTTGCGGCCGCGGTCGCGGAAGTGGGCGGCGATCGCGTGGGCCGTCTCGGCGTGGCCCGAGATGACGACCGTGTCCGCCGCGTTGACCGCGGCGATCGTCACGTGGTGCTGGTGGCCGGCGACGCTGTCGCGGACCTCCTCCTCGGTGGCCTGCAGGGCGATCATCGCGCCGGACGAGGGCAGGCTCTGCATCAGCCGCGCCCGCGCGGAGACCAGGGCCGCGGCGTCGGGCAGCGAGAGCATCCCGGCGACGTGGGCCGCGGTGATCTCGCCGATCGAGTGCCCGGCGAGGACGTGCGGGCGGACACCGTAGTGGTGCAGCAGCCGGAACAGGGCCGTCTGCAGCGCGAACAGGCCGGTCTGCGCGTAGAGGGTCTGGTCCAGGACCGACTCGGGGCCGGCCAGCACCTCGAGCAGCGGCGCGGGCAGGTGCGGGTCGAGATGCGCCACGACCTCGTCGAGCGCCTGTTTGAAGATCGGGCTGCTGCGGTACAGCTCCAGCCCCATCCCGGTGCGCTGGCTGCCCTGCCCAGTGAAGAGCAGCGCGAGGCGCCCGGGCCCGGCCGGCTGGGGCGCGGTGGGGCCGTCGACCCGCTCCAGGGCCGCGAGGAGCTCGTAGCGGCCCGCGGCGACCACCGCGGTGCGGTGCGGCAGCGATGCGCGCCCGGTCGCGAGCGTGTAGGCGACGTCGCGCGGCGCGAGGGCGGGGTTGGCGACGACGTGCGCGCGGAGGCGCCGGGCCTGGTCGCGCAGCGCCTGCGGGCTGCGGGCGGACAGCACGAACGGGACCGGGGCGCCCGTCGTGGCCGGCACCGGGGCGGGGGCCGGCGGCGCCTCCTCGATGATCAGGTGGGCGTTGGTGCCGGAGATGCCGAACGACGACACGGCCGCGCGGCGCGGGCGCGCGACACGCGGCCACGGCGCGGGCGCGCTGAGCAGTTCGACGCCGCCGCCGGCCCAGTCGACGTGCGGCGTGGGCTCGGTCGCGTGGAGGGTGGCCGGCAGCAGCTCGTGCTGGAGGGCCTGGACCAGCTTGATGATGCCCGCGGCGCCCGCGGCGGCCTGGGTGTGGCCGATGTTCGACTTGATCGAGCCGAGGCGCAGCGGCCGGTCGGCCGGGCGGCCCGCGCCGTACGTCGCGATGAGGGCCTGGGCCTCGATCGGATCGCCGAGCCTCGTGCCGGTGCCGTGCGCCTCGACCGCGTCGACGTCGCCCGGGGTCAGGCCGGCGCCGGCGAGGGCGGCCTGGATGACCCGCTGCTGGGCCGGTCCGTTCGGGGCGGTCAGGCCGTTGCTGGCGCCGTCCTGGTTGACCGCGGAGCCGCGGAGGACGGCGAGCACGGGGTGGCCCTCGCTGCGGGCGCGGGACAGCCGCTCCAGGAGGAGTACGCCCGCGCCCTCGCCCCAGCCGACCCCGTCCGCCGACGCCGCGAACGACTTGCAGCGCCCGTCCGGCGCCAGGCCCCGCTGCCGGCTGAACTCGATGAACGTCGCCGGCGTGGCCATCACCGTCACGCCGCCGGCCAGCGCCGCGGTGCATTCGCCGTTTCTGATTGCCTGAGCCGCCAGGTGTACCGCCACGAGCGACGACGAGCACGCGGTGTCCACGGTCACGGCCGGACCCTCCAGGCCGAGCGTGTAGGCGATGCGCCCGGACGCGACGCTGTAGGAGTTGCCGATCCCGATGTACCCCTCGAACTCCGCCGGCGCGTGCTGGACCAGCCGGCCGCCGTAGTCGCCGTACATCAGGCCCATGAACACGCCCGTCGCGCTGCCGCGCAGTGCCGGGGCGGCGATCCCGGCCCGCTCCACGGTCTCCCACGCGGTCTCCAGGAGCAGCCGCTGCTGCGGGTCCATCGCCTGGGCCTCGCGCGGGCTGATGCCGAAGAAGTCGGCGTCGAACTCGTCGGCGTCGTAGAGGAACGCACCGTGCCGGGCGTAGCTGGTGCCGGTCCGGTCGGGGTCGGCGTCGTACAGGGCGTCGACGTCCCAGCCGCGGTTGACCGGGAACTCGGCGACGGCGTCCCGGCCGCTCGCGACAAGCTCCCACAGGTCCTCGGGGGTGCGCACGCCGCCGGGGTAGCGGCAGCCCATCGCCACGATCACGACGGGGTCGTCCTCGTCCGGGGCGGCGCTTGCGATCCGGTCGGCCGCCGCCCCCGGCGTGGGCTTCGGGCCCTCGTCGCGGCCCAGGAGCGCACCGAGGTATCCGGCCACGGCGTCCGCCGTCGGGTAGTCGAACACGAGCGTCGCCGGCAGCCGCCGCCCGGTCGCGGCGTTGAGCCGGTTGCGCAGCTCGACCGCGGTGAGCGAGTCGAAGCCGAGTTCGCGGAACGCCCGCTGCGGGTCGACGCCGTCGCCGGAGTCGTGCCCGAGCACCCCGGCGGTCTGCCGCCGGACCAGCTCCAGCAGCACGGCGTGCCGCTCGGCCGCGTCGAGCCCGGCCAGCCGGGCGGCGAGCTCTCGAGCGTACGGACGGGCGCCGCCGGCCCGCCGCGCGGGCGCGCGCACGATGTCGCGCAGCATCGCCGGCACCGGGTGGTTCTTCAGCGTTCGAAGGTCCAGCAGGGCAGGCACGGCGAGCGGCGGCAGCGCACCGGTCCAGGCCCGGTCGAGGGTCCGCAGCGCCCGCGCGGTCGCGAGGGGCCGGACCCCGCCGGCGGGCTGAAGCCCGGCGGTCATGTCGCTCGCGTGCGCCCACAACCCCCACGCGAACGAGGTCGCCGGCAGCCCGTGGGCCCGCCGATGCTGGGCGAGCGCGTCGAGGAACGTGTTGCCGGCCGCGTAGTTGGCCTGCCCCGGGTTGCCGAGCACGCCGGCCGCCGAGGAGAACAGCACGAACGCCGACAGCGCCCGGTCGCGGACCGCCACGTGCAGGTTCCAGGCCGCATCCACTTTGGGCCGCAGCGTCGTGGCCAGCCGCTCGGGGGTGAGCGCCGCGAACGTCCCGTCGTCGAGCACCCCGGCCGCGTGGATGACAGCGGTCAGCGGGTGCTCGGCGGGTATCGCAGCGATGAGCGCGGCCACGGCGTGCGCGTCGGCCACGTCGCAGGCCACGGCCCGCGCGTGGGGGCCCAGCTCGCGCAGGAGCGCGACCGCCCCGGGCGCGTCGGCGCCGCGCCGGCTGACCAGCAGGAGGTGCTCGACGCCGCGCGCGGACGCGAGGTGGCGGGCGACCAACGCCCCGAGCCCACCGGTCCCGCCCGTGATGAGCACCGTGCCGTTCGGATCGAGCGGGGGGAGCACGTTCGCGCCGGCCGCTTCGATGCCGGCCGCCTGCGGACCGCCCGCTTGTGGACCACCCGCTTGCGGGCCGCTCGGCTGCTGACCGCTCGGCTGCTGACCGCTCGGCTGTGGTATCTGCGTGTCCGGGGCGTGTCCATGCGGGGTGTGCTGGCCGCTCTGCTGCGGCGCCTGCGTGTCCGGGGCGTGTCCATGCGGGGTGCGGCCGCTCAGCTGCGGCGCCTGCGCGTCCGCGCGGGCACGGCGTGGCGCGCTTCCGAGCGTCGGCGTGTCGAGGCGGGCCAGGCGCGGCGCGTAGAGCAGGCCGTCGCGGATCGCCAGCTGGGGCTCGCCCGCCGCGATCGCGGTGTTCAGCTCCCAGCCGAGCGCGTCGCGGGGCGCGTCGGTGTCGATGAGCAGCAGCCGGTCCGGGTGCTCGGCCTGCGCGGACCGGATCAGCCCCCACACGACGGACAGCGCCAGATCGGGCACGTCCTCACCGTCACCGACCGCGACCGCGCCCCGGGTCAGGACGACGAGCGTCGACTCCGCGAACCGCGCATCAGCCAGCCACCGCTGCACTGTCGCCAGCACGGCCCGCGCGGACGCGTGCGCACCCGCGACCGGATCGGCCGCCGCCGGGTCCTCGGTGTGCGCCGGAGAAGCACAGGGCAGCAGAATCGTCCGCGGTACCGCCGCGCCGAGCACAATCGTGTAGAGCAGCGCATCGAGATCGGGATGCGCGCTGACCGTCGTCTGCGGCGACTCCGACAGCACCAGGTCCCCGAGAATGGCGACGGGCCCGTCGGTCGACGGCGCCTGCGTCCGCAGCGGGGCCCACACGACCCGGTACAGCCCATCGCCTCCGTCATTGCTGAACGCCCGCGTCGCCAGCGAGCCGACGTGTGCGACCGCGCGCCCGTCGGCGTCGGCGGCCAGCAGCTCGACGGCCCCGCCACTGCCGGACTTGGTGATACGGACGCGCAGGGTGTCGGCGGTGCCGTACAGGGTCACGCCGGACCAGGCGAACGGCAGCCGCAGCTCACCCACGCCACCGTTGCCACTCCCACTGCGGTCGCCGCTGCCACTGCCGTCGCCGCCGTTGCCGTCGAGGGCGAGCACGTGCAGGGCGCTGTCGAGCAGGGCCGGGTGCAGCCCGAACCCGCTGGTGTCCGCGCCCTCCGCCGCGGTGACCTCGGCATAGAGGGTGTCGCCGTCTCGCCAGGCCGCGCGGACGCCCTGGAACGCCGGCCCGTACTCGTACCCGAGTGCGGCCAGCCCGTCATACAGCCCGTCGACGTCCACCGCGTCCGCGCCCGCCGGTGGCCACTGGGCCAGATCGCCGGCCGACTCCTTGATGCCGTCTTCGGTGAGGGCGCCGGAAGCGTGCTCCGTCCAGGGCCGCTCGGCGTCCTCGTCGTCCGCCGCTTCCAGGACAACCGCGGGCCGCGAGTGGATGTGCAGCGCCCGGCCACCGTCCTCACCTGGCGCACCGACCGTGAGCCGCAGCTGGGCCTGGGCGCCGTCGGCCAGGACGAGAGGACTGTGCAGCGTCAGCTCGGCCACCGCCGCGCAGCCGGTCCGGCGGGCGGCGTGCAGGGCCAGCTCGACGTACGCGGTACCGGGCACGAGCACGCTGCCGTCGATCGCGTGATCGGCCAGCCAGCCGTGGCCGGCGACGCCGAGCCGGCCGGTCAGGATCAGCGTTCCGTCGGCGAGCGCGGTCTCGGCCCCGAGCATCGGGTGCCGCGCCGCATCGAGCCCGAGCCCGGCGGCGTCGGCCCGGCCCTCGTCGACGACCCAGTACCGGCGCCCCTGGAACGGGTACGTGGGCAGCTCGACGTTCCGGCCGCCCGGGATCAGGTGCCGCCAGTCGACGTCGTGCCCGGCGGTGTACGCGGCACCGAGCGCCCCGAGCAGCCCGCGCACCTCCCCGCCCCGCCGATCGAACACCGCCGTGACAACGGTGTCGACGTATGGGCTGAGGGCGCCTGCACCCAGCTCGATACAGGTGTCTGCACCCTGGATCTGTGCCGCGGAGTGGGCAAAATTGACGGTGTTGCGAGCGTGGTGGGCCCAGCCGCTCGTGGTGCCGATGACCGGAATTTTCGGGGGGTGGTGGGTGATGGTGGCTTCGAGTGCTTGGAGTTGGTCGAGGATCGGGTTCATGTGGTGGCTGTGGAAGGCGTGGCTGGTGGTGAGCAGTTTCGCCTTGTGCCCGGCGTGTTTCAGGTCGGTGATGAGGGCTTCGACGGCGGCTTTGTCTCCGGCTACGACGATGTCGGCGGGGGAGTTGACCGCGGCGATCGCTGTACCGGCCGGGGCAGTGAAGCCGTCCGGTGGCTGGATGGCCGCCATGGCTCCGACGCCCGCGGGGAGGTCCTGCATGAGCCGGGCCCGGGTACTGACGAGCCGGGCGGCGTCCTCGAGGGTGAGGATGCCGGCGCAGTGGGCCGCGGTGATCTCGCCGAGGGAGTGCCCGGTGAGGATGTCGGGCTGGAGGCCGTGGTGGACCAGGGTCCGGAACAGCGCCGTCTGGAGGGCGAAGAGGGTGGTCTGGGTGTAGAAGGTCTCGTCGATCCGCGAATCGTCGGCGCTGAGAAGCACTTCCTTCACGGTCGGGTCGAAGAGCGCGCAGACCTCATCCAGCGCCGCCGCGAACTCCGGATGGGCCGCGTAGAGCGCACGACCCGCACCCGGGCGCTGACTCCCTTGGCCGGGGAACAGCAGGACCAGCCTGTTGCCGGTAGCCCCGGCAGCCCTCTCACCCGCGTCAACCTGCCCTGCGACAACCTGCTCCGTGTCGGCCTGGCCTGCGATGGCCTGAGCCGGGATGGCCTGATCTGCGGCGGGCTGGCCAACGGGCGGCAGACCTGTGGGCGGCTGACCTGTGGCCAGAGCTTGCAGGTGCGTGGTCAACTCGGCGGTGGTCTCGGCGACGACGATCGCGCGGTGCGGGTGCCGGGCCCGTCCGGCCAGTGTGTGGGCGATGTCCGCCAAGGACAGCGTCGCGGCGGGCTCGCTTGAGTGCTCGGTCTGCGCGTGGCCGGCCGACGTGGGAGGAACGATCGCCGCCGTCTCCTGGCTGTCCGCGTGCATGGGCCTACTCGCCGGCACTCCAAAGGCGGCGGCGTCTGCTGCGGGTCGGCCCGTGATGTGGTCGCGGAGGCGCTCGGCCTGGGCGGTCAGGGCCTCGGGGGTGCGGGCGGAGAGCAGGAAGGGCAGGGGGCCGCGGGGCTGGAGATCGGCGGCGGAGCCGGAGGAGGAGAGGGAGAGGGTGGGGGACGGAGGAGCTTCTTCGAGGATCAGGTGGGCGTTCGTGCCGGAGATGCCGAAGGAGGAGACGCCGGCGCGCCTCGGGCGGGTGGTCTGCGGCCACGGCTTCGGGTGCCGGAGGAGTTCGACGCCGCCCAGTGACCAGTCGGCGTGGGGAGTGGGGTTGTCGATGTGCAGCGAGGCGGGGAGTTCGCCGTGACGGAGGGACTGGACCATTTTGATGATCGCGGCCGTGCCGGCGGCGGCCTGGGTGTGGCCCAGGTTCGACTTGATCGAGCCCAGGTGGAGGGGGTGGGCGGGGTCGCGGTGGGGGCCGTACGCGTGGAGGAGGGCCTCGGCCTCGATCGGGTCGCCCAGGGTCGTGCCGGTGCCGTGGGCCTCGATGGCGTCCACGTCGGCCGGAGTGAGGCCCGCGTTGTGCAGGGCGGCCGCTATGACGCGTTGCTGGGCCGGGCCGTTCGGCGCGGTCAGGCCGTTGCTGGCGCCGTCCTGGTTCACCGCGGAGCCGCGGATCACGGCCAGCACCGTGTGGCCGTTGCGCTCGGCGTCGCTGAGGCGCTCCAGGAGCAGGACGCCGACGCCCTCGGACCAGGAGGTGCCGTCGGCCGCGGCGGCGAACGCCTTGACGCGGCCGTCGGGGGCCAGGCCGCGCTGGCGGCTGAACTCCACGAAGCCGACCGGGGTCGCCATGACCGTCACGCCAGCGGCGACGGCCAGGCCGCACTCGCTGCCGCGGAGGGCGTGCGCGGCCTGGTGGACGGCGACCAGGCCGGACGAGCACGCGGTGTCGATGCTGAGGGCCGGGCCTTCGAAGCCGAAGGTGTACGCCACGCGCCCGGAAGCGATGCTCAGCGCCGCGCTCGACATCAGGTAGCCGTCGACGGCCCGGCTGCGCATGGAGACGTACTCCTGGCCGGACACGCCGACGAAGACCCCGGTGTCGCTGCCGTGCAGTGTCGCCGGGTCGATGCCGGCGTGCTCGAACACCTCCCACGTGGTCTCCAGCAACTGCCGCTGCTGCGGGTCCATGGCCAGCGCCTCACGCGGGCTGATGCCGAAGAACTCGCTGTCGAACCGGTCCGCGTCGCGCAGGAAGCCGCCGGTGCGGACGTAGCTGTGGCCGGGCCGCTCGGGGTCAGGGTGGTACAGGTCGGGGTCCCAGCCGCGGTCCACCGGGAACGGCGCGGTGGCGTGGCGGCCGTCGGCGACCAGCCGCCAGAGGGCCTCGGGGCCGTCGACGTCGCCCGGAAACCGGCACGCCATGCCGATGATCGCGATCGGCTCCCGCCGCGCCGCCTCGGCGTCGTGCAACCGCCGCTGCGTCTGGCGCAGGTCGGTCATCGTCCGCTTGAGGTACTCCAGCAGCTTCGCCTCGTTGTCCGCCATGGCCCCGTTCACTCCCCGCCGTTGTGCTGTCGGTGGTCACGTCCGTCACGCCCGGCCGGCGCGATTGCACCCGGCGCCGCCAAGCCCAAGCCCAAATCCGAACCCAGCCCGAGCCCAAATCCGAACCGAGCCCAGCCAAAACCGAACCGAACCGAACCGAACCGAACCGAGCCAGCCCGAGTCCGAACTCAGTCGGAGCCCGAACTGAACCGAGCTCAGCCCTAACCGGAACCGGAACCGGAATCGAACCCAGTCCGAGCCCGAGCTCAGGCCCAAGCACGAACCAAGCCCAAGCCCAAGCGAGCCCGAACCGGAGCCTGAGCCCAAGCCCAAGCACGGGCCCGAGCCGCGCGGTCCGGGCCGAGCGGCGCGGTGGTGTCGGAACCGAACCGCGCTGCCGAGCTACCCGGTGACGCCGAGCCCGGCCGTCCGGTCCGTGCCGGGTCGGCCGGTGGTGCTGAGTGCTTGCTGTTCAGTCGTGGTGAAGGGCTGCCCTAGCCGGCCACGCCCAGGCCCAGTTCGCGGTCGATCAGGTCGAACATCTCGTCGGCGGTCGCGGTGGCGAAGGGCTCGTCCGTCGCGGCGGCCGGTGCTGCGCGTAGGCGGGTGGCCAGGGTCTCCAGACGCTCCGCCAGCACACGGGCATCGTCGGAGCCGGGGCTTGCCTGGGCCTCAAGTGCGGCCAGAGCGGCTGTGACCGGGTCCGGGGCGGCGGGACCGGCCAGGCGGTCGCACAGGTGCCTGGCCAGGGCGTTCGCGGTCGGGTGGTCGTACACCAGGCCGGCCGGCAGCCGTAGGCCCGTGGTGGCGGCCAGGCGGTTGCGCAGGTCTACGGCGATCAACGAGTCGAAGCCCAGATCCTTGAACGTCTGGTCGCCGGGGACATCGGCGGGAGAGCGCAGGCTGAGTACCGCGGCCACGTCGGCCCGCAGGAGTTCCAGCACCGTCTCCTGGCGCTGGGGCTCGGCCAGGCCGGCCAGGCGCTCGGCCAGCGGGTTGCGGGGCGGCGCGGCGGGTTCGGCCGGCTCGGTCAGGGCGCGGCCGGCGGCGGGGATCGTGTCCAGGAGGCGGGCCCGGCGGTGCAGGGCGAGCGCGGGGGCCAGGCGGTCCCAGTCCACGTCGGCCACCACGGCGTGCGGGTGGGCGGACCCGGCGATCTCGGCCAGAGAGTCCAGGGCCGCGGCCGGGTCCAGGGGGCGGATGCCCAGGCGGTCCAGGTAGGCGCCGACCCCGTCGGCGTCCCGCATGCCCGCGCCCGACCAGGCGCCCCACGCGATCGCGGTGGCGGTGCGGCCGGTGGCGCGGCGGCGGTCGGCCAGGGCGTCCAGGTAGGCGTTGGCGGCCGAGTATGCGGCCTGGCCGCCGCTGCCCCAGACGCCGGCGATCGAGGAGTACAGGATGAAGGCGTCGAGGTCGGCGTCGGCCAGGAGCTCGTCCAGGTGGGCGGCGCCGGTGACCTTGCCCGCGACGACGGCGGCCAGGGTGTCGAGGGTGGTGTCGGCGAGTGCCGTGCGCGGCTGCGCGATGCCGGCCGCGTGGATCACCGCAGTCAGAGGCTCCTTGTCCGGTACCGCCCCCAGCAGCGCCTCCACCTCCGAGCGCACGGCCACGTCGCAGGCCACCACGTCGACCGGCACACCTGTCTGCGCCAGATCGGCGAGCAGCGCCGGCACCCCAGGCGCGGCGAGCCCTCGCCGGCCGGCCAGGATCAGCCGCCCCGCCCCGTTGGCCGCGCACCATCGGGCCAGCGCCGCCCCCAGCCCGCCGGTGCCCCCGGTGATGAGCACAGTCCCGCGCGGACGCCACGGCGCACCGGCCCCGGCGGCGCGCACACCGTCGCCGCCGGCATGCGCACCGTCGCCGTCGGCGGGCGCAGCGGTCGAGGCGGCGCGCGCACCGGCGTGGCCGGTGGGTGCAGCGGTCGAGGTGGCGTGCGCACCGGCGTGGCCGGTGGGTGCAGCGGTCGAGGCGGCGCGCGCACCGGCGTGGCCGGTGGGTGCAGCGGTCGAGGCGGCGCGCGCACCGGCGTCGCCCGCGGGCGCAGCGGTCGAGGTGGGGGCCGGGGTGAGACGGCGGGCGTGCAGGCCGTCGGCGCGGACGGCCAGCTCCGTCTCGCCGTTGGGGCCGCCGAGGGCGGCCAGGAGGCGCGCGGTCGCGGGCGCGTCCACCGTCGGCGGGAGGTCGATCAGGCCGCCCGGGCGCGTGGGCTGCTCCAGCGCGGCGCTGCGGGCGAAGCCCCAGACAAGCGCCTGCGCGGGCGAGGTGACCGGGGCGACCGCGCCCGTCGTGAGGCTCCACAGTGGCGTCGACTCGGGCAGGGCCTGGGTCAGGGCCAGTGTCGCGGCCAGGCCGGCCGGGACCTCGGGGTGCTCGGGGTGGGGGCGCTCGTCCAGGGGGAGCAGGGACACCACCACTGTCGCGGGGCCGGCGTGATCCGCGATGCGGGTGGTGTCGTCGGCGCTGAGGACTCGCACTGACGCGCCCGAGCGGCGCAGGGCCGCCTCGGTGGCGTCGGCCCATGGGGTGGCGGGGGCGGCCGGCGGTACAACCAGCAGGAAATCGCCGTGCAGCAGCGGCTCGGGAGCGCCTGTCGGCACCCACTCGACCGTGTAGTGGAGCCGGGGCGCGGGCGGCGGCTCCTCGTGGTCGGCCAGCCAGTAGCGCTCGCGCTGGAACGGGTACTGAGGCAGCGGGAGCTCGGCGGTCGGGCCCGGGCTGCCGGTGACCCGCCGCCAGTCGATCTCGACGCCGTGCAGGTGGGCCTGGGTGAGGGCGGTCAGGAGGGACTCGGGCTCGGGTACGCCGGCGCGCAGGGTGCTCCACGCCGGCAGGCCCACGGCGTCGACCAGGCCGGTCAGGACCGGGTCGGGGCCCAGCTCGATGGCCACGTCCGCCTCCAGCGCCCGGGCGTAGTCGTGGAAGTGGACTGTCGCGCGGGCGTGGCGGGCCCAGTCGCCGGTGGTGGAGGTCACCGGGATCCGGGCCGGGTGGTGCTCGATCGCCAGCGCGCCGAGCTCGTCGAGGATCGGGTCCATGTGGTGGCTGTGGAAGGCGTGGCCGGTCGCGAGGAGCTTCGCCTTCGCGCCGCTCGCGCGGTGGGCCGTGACCAGGTCGGCGATCGCCGCGCGGTCGCCCGCGACGACGATGCTGTCCGGGCCGTTGACCGCGGCCAGCGACGTGCCCGGCGGCGGGACGAAGGCCGGCGGGGCCTGGATGGCGGCCATCGCGCCGGCGCCCGCGGGGAGCCGCTGCATGAGCCGGGCCCGGGTGGTGACGAGGCGGGCCGCGTCCGGCAGCGTGAGGATGCCGGCGCAGTGGGCCGCCGTGATCTCGCCGAGCGAGTGGCCGGTGACGGCCTCGGGCTTCAGGCCGTAGTGCAGCAGCGTGCGGTGCAGGGCGACCTGGAGGGCGAAGAGCGTCGTCTGCGCGTAGAAGGTGTCGTCGACGCGCGGGTCACCCGGGTTGAGCAGGACCTCCTTGACCGCCGGGTCCAGGTGGGCGCAGACCTCGTCGAGGGCGGCGGCGAACTCGGGGAGGGCGGCGTAGAGCTCGCGGCCCGCGCCCGCGCGCTGGCTGCCCTGGCCGCAGAAGAGCAGGGCCGGGCGGCCGTCGGTCGGGGTGCCGCGCAGCAGGCCGGGCGCGGGCGCGTCGGTGGCGAGGGCGTCCAGGGCGGTGAGCAGCGCCGCGCGGTCGGTGGCGGTGACGGCCGCGCGGACGCGGTGGTGGGCGCGCGTCGTGGCGAGGGCGCGCGCGGTCGCGGCGAGATCCGCGTCCGGGCGGGCCCGCAGGTGCTCGTGGAGGGTGCGGGCCTGGGCGCGCAGGGCCTCCGGGGAGCGGGCCGAGAGCAGGAAGGGGACGGGTCGCGCCGGAGCGCTCGTCACGTCGGGCGTCGGCGGCTCCTCGATGATGACGTGCGCGTTGGTGCCGGAGATGCCGAACGAGGACACCGCGGCCCGGCGCGGCTCGCCGGTCCGCGGCCAGTCGACGGCCGTGGTGAGCAGCCGGACGGTGCCGGCCGACCAGTCGACGTTGCGCGAGGGCGCGTCGACGTGCAGCGTCGCCGGGAGGCGATCGTGGCGCATGGCCATGATCAGCTTGATGAGCCCGGCCAGGCCGGCCGCGGCCTGGGTGTGGCCGAGGTTCGACTTCACCGAGCCGAGCCACAGCGGGCGGCCGGCCGCGCGGTCGCGGCCGTACGTCGCCAGGAGCGCCTGGGCCTCGATCGGGTCGCCGAGGGTGGTACCCGTCCCGTGCGCCTCGACCGCGTCGACCTGGGCGGCGCTCAGGCCGGCGTCGGCGAGCGCGGCCCGGATGACCCGCTGCTGGGACGGGCCGTTGGGGGCGGTGAGGCCGTTGCTGGCACCGTCCTGGTTCACCGCCGAGCCGCGGATCACGGCGTGCACGCGGTGGCCGAGCCGCTGGGCGTCGCCCAGGCGCTCCAGGAGCAGCACCGCGGAGCCCTCGGCCCAGGCGGTGCCGTCGGCGGCGTCGGCGAACGCCTTGACCCGGCCGTCGGCGGCCAGCCCGCCCTGGCGGCTGAACTCGGCGAACAGGCCCGGGTGCGGCATGACCGTCGCCGCCGCCACGACCACGAGACCGCACTCGCCGCGGCGCAGGGCCTGCGCGGCCAGGTGGGTGGCGACGAGCGACGACGAGCAGGCCGTGTCGAGCGTGACCGCGGGGCCCTCGAAGCCGTAGGCGTAGGAGATCCGGCCCGAGGCGACGCTCGTGGCCATGCCGGTCAGCAGGTGCCCGGCCGCGGGGGAGCGCCCGGGTGCGCGCAGCGAGCCGTACTCCTGCCCGATGACGCCGGCGAACACCCCGGTGTCGCTGCCGTGCAGGGTGGCCGGGTCGATCCCGGCGTCCTCGAACGCGGCCCACGTCGTCTCCAGCAGCAGCCGCTGCTGCGGGTCCATGGCCAGGGCCTCGCGCGGGCTGATGGCGAAGAACGCGCCGTCGAACCGGTCGGCGGTGCGGACGAACCCGCCCGCCCGCACGCCGGCCTGGGCGAGGTCGGCGGCGGCCCAGCCGCGGTCGGCCGGGAACGCACCGATCGCGTCGCGGCCCTCGGCGACGAGGTCCCACAGCTGCTCGGGCGTCTCCACGTCGCCGGGGAAGCGGCAGGCCAGGCCGACGACCGCGATCGGCTCCCGGCGCTCGTCCTGCACCTCCCGCAGCCGGCGGCGGGCCTGGTGGAGGTCGGTGGTGACGCGCTTGAGGTACTCGCGCAGCTTCTCCTCGTTCGCCATGTCCCCGCCTAGAGCTCGTTGTCGATGAAATCGAAGATCTCGTCGTCGGACGCGTCCTCCCGCAGGACACCACCCGGGCCTGAAGCGTCGCCAAGGCCGGCGAGCAGCTCCTGGAGCCGCGCCGCGATCGCCGCCCGCGCCATCGAGTCCACCTCCCCGCTGAGGACCGCGACCCGGTCCAGCGCGTCGAGAGCCGCAATCGCCGGGTCCTTCGTGGGCACCAGCTCGGCCCGCAGGAACTCCGCGAAGGACACCGGCGTCGGGTGGTCGAACACCGCCGTCGCCGGCAGCCGCAGGCCCACCGCGGCGCTCAGCCGGTTGCGCAGTTCGACGGCGGTCAGCGAGTCGAACCCGGCGTCCTTGAACGCCTGCGCCTTGCCGATCCCGGCGCCGCCGCTGTGCCCGAGGACGGCCGAAGCGTGGGTGCGCACCAGGTCGACGAGTGTCGCCTGCTGCTCGACAGGCGTGCTCTCGGTGAGCCGCCGCACGAGACCGGCCGCCGCGTCCCCGGCCCGCCCGCGCTCGCCGGTGGACCCCTGCGCCGCGCGGCGGGCCGAGCCCGGTGCGAGGCCGCGCAGGATGGCCGGGAGCTCGGCCGTGGTGTCGAGGGTGGCGGCGATGTGGTGCGGGCGCCCGGTGGCCAGCGCCGCGTCCAGCAGCCGCAGCGCGTGCGCGGTCGGGATCGGCGTGATCGCCTGCCCGGCCAGGCGCTGACGGTCGGCCGCGGTGAGGGTGCCGGTGAGGGCCGACGTCTCGGCCCACAACCCCCACGCGAGGGACGTGGCCGGGAGCCCCCGGGCGGTGCGGAGCTGGGCCAGGGCGTCGAGGTAGGCGTTGGCGGCGGCGTAGCCGGCCTGGCCGGGGTTGCCGACGGTGGCGGCGATCGACGAGAACAGGATGAAGTGGGTGAGGTCCTTCGTGGCCCGGTGCAGGTGTGCGGCCGCGCCCAACTTGGTGGCGAGGACGCCGTCGAGGTGCGCGGGCGTGAGGTTGGCGATGGTGGCGTCGGCGAGGGTGGCCGCGGTGTGGACGACCGCCCGCGGCGGGTGGGCGGCCAGGAGCGCGTCGAGCTGGCCGGGGTCGGTGATGTCGCAGGCCGCGATCGTGACGTCGGCGCCGTGCGCGCTCAGGCGCTCGCGCAGCTCGGCGGCGCCGGGGGCGGCCGGACCCTGGCGGCTGGTCAGGACGAGGCGGCGGACGCCCCGGGTGGTCACCAGGTGCTCGGCGACTCTCGCGCCCAGGGTGCCGGTGCCGCCGGTGATGAGGACCGTCCCCTCGGGGTCGAACGGGCGCGGCATGCTCAGCACGACCTTGCCGACGTGCCGGGCCTGGCTCAGCAGCCGCATTGCCTCCGGGGCCTGGCGCACGTCGTAGCTCGTCGTCGGCAGCGGCCGCAGTACCCCCGCGGAGAAAAGCTCCTGCAACTCGGTCAGCAGGGCACCGACCCGGGCCGGACCCTCCTGGTCGAGGTTGTAGGCCGTGTACCGCACGCCCTCGTGCGCGGCCGCGACCGCCGCCGGGTCGCGCCTGTCGGTCTTGCCCATCTCCAGGAAGTGCCCGCCCGGGCGCAGCAGCCCCAGCGACGCGTCGACGAGGTCGCCGGCCAGCGAGTTGAGGACCACGTCGAGGCCCTCGGGCGCGGACGCGCGGAAGCGGTCCGCGAACTCGGCGGTGCGGGAGTTCGCGATGTGCGCGTCGTCGAGGCCGGCCGCCCGCAGCACGTGCTGCTTGGCCGGGGACGCGGTCGCGAACACCTCGGCGCCGAGGTGCCGGGCCACCTGGAGCGCGGCCAGGCCGACGCCGCCGGTCGCGGTGTGGATGAGGACCTTCTGGCCGGGGCGCAGGCCGGCGAGGGCGTGCAGGCCGTAGTAGGCGGTGAGGAACACCACCGGGGCGGCGGCCGCCTCGGCCTCGGTCCAGCCGGCCGGGACCCGGGTCACCATGCGGTGGTCGGCCACCGCGACCGGGCCGAGCGCGCCGCGGAACAGGCCGGTCACCGCGTCGCCGGGCGCGAACCCGGCCACCGCGGAGCCGGTCTCCAGCACGACGCCGGCCGCCTCGCTGCCGATGACCTCCTGCCCCGGCACCATGCCGAGGGACACGAGCACGTCGCGGAAGTTGACGCCTGCGGCCCGGACCGCGATGCGCAGCTCGGCCGGTTCGAGCGGGCGGCCGGCGGCCTCGTTGGGGATCACGGCGAGGGTGTCGAGGGTGCGCGCGGGCGCGGCTTCCAGGCGCCACCCGTCGTGGTCGGGCAGGGTGAGCGCGCAGCCGGGTCCGGAGCGGGTCGCGCGGGGCATCAGGGCGGCGCCGCCGCGCAGCGCCACCTGCGGCTCGCCGGTCGCGAGGGCGGCGGTGACCGCCTCGTCCGCGGTGCCGGAGCAGTCGTCGATGTCGACGATCGTCACGCGGCCGGGGTTCTCGGACTGGGCGACCCGGGCGAAGCCCTGCACGGCCGCGTGGGCCGGGTCGAGCCCGTCGCCGGCGTGCGTGGCGACGCCGTGGCGGGTCACCAGGACCAGGTGCTCGGCGCCGCCGGCCAGCCAGCCCTGGACCGCTTCCAGCGCCCAGCGCACCGCCGCCTGCGCCTCGCCCGACGGGCAGATCGCGGTGACGGCCGGCGCCGGCGCCGCGTCCGCGGGAGGGCAGGGGACCCACTCCAGGTGGTACAGGCCGTCGGGGTGGGCCGCCCGGGGCCCCGCCGCGTCGAGCGGGCGCAGCGTCACCGAGCCGATCGCGGCGACCGGGTCCCCGGCCGGGTCGGCGACCGCGATGGCCACCGCGTCCGCGCCGTTCGGGGTGACCCGGACCCGCAGCCGGGTGGCGCCGACCGCGTCGAGGGAGATGCCGGTCCAGGCGAACGGCAGCCGGACCGACCATCCTTGCGGGCCGTCGGCCGAGGCGAGGGCGATGGCGTGCAGGGCGGCGTCGAGCAGCGCCGGGTGGACCCCGAATCCGTCGACGGGCGTGCCGTCGGGGAGCTCGACCTCGGCGTACACCTCGTCCCCGAGCCGCCAGGCCGCGCGCAGGCCGCGGAACGGGTCCGCGTAGCGCAGCCCGGCCTCCTCCAGCCGCTCGTAGACGCCTGACACGTCGATCGCGGTCGCGCCCGGAGGCGGCCACGCGGCCAGGCGCACGGGCTCTTGCGCGCGCCCGGGCGCGAGGACGCCGGTGCCGTGCCGGGTCCAGTCGCCGTCGGCCGTCCGGGAGTGCACGGAGCAGGCCCGGCGCCCGTGCTCGTCCGGGGCGGCCACGCTTACCTGGACGTCGACCGCGCCCTCGGCGGGCAGCCACAGCGGCGCCGCGAGCACCAGGTCGGCGATGTGGTCGCCCTCGGCCGCGTGCAGCAGCAGGTCGAGCAGCGCGGTGCCCGGCAGGAGCGCGGCGGCACCTATCGCGTGCCCGGCCAGCCAGGGCTGCGCCTTGACCGAGAGCCGGCCGGTGAAGAGCCGGCCGCCGGAGTCCGGCAGGTCGATGCCGGCGCTGAGGAGCGGGTGGGGGTCGGGGCGCAGGCCGGCCGCGGCGAGGTCGGCGCCGGGGGTGGCGTCGAGCCAGTACCTGTCGCGCAGGAACGCGTAGGTGGGCAGCGGCACCCGGCGGGCCGCGGGCAGTGCGGCGGTCCAGTCGATCCGGACGCCGTGCGCGTGCGCGTCGGCGAGGGCGGTGGCGATGCGGGCCGGGCCGCCGTGGTCGCGGCGCAGCGTGTGCAGGACGGCCGGGTCGGCGCCCGTGGACCGGATCGTCTCCTGCAGCGACACCCCGAGCATCGGGTGCGGTGCGCACTCGAGGAAGACGGTGTAGCCGTCGGCGAGCAGGGCTCGGGTGGCCCGCTCGAACTCGACGGGCTCGCGCATGTTGCGGTACCAGTACGCGGTGTCCATCCCCGCGGTGTCGAGGGCCGCGCCGGTGACTGTCGAGTAGAACGGCACCGCCGAGGTCTGCGGCTCGACCGCGGCGAGCACCGCGAGGAGGTGCTCGCGCAGCACGTCGACCTGGGCCGAGTGCCCGGCCGTGTCGATGCCGGGGATGAGCCGGGCCTGCACGCCCGCCCCGACCAGCTCGGCGACGAGCTCGACGAGGGCCGCCGGGCGCCCCGCGACCGCGCACGTGCCGGGGCCGTTGACCGCGGCGATCGACAGGTCGTCACCGAAGCGCGCGAGGCGCGGCCGCAGCGCATCGGCGTCGAGCGACACCGCCGCCATGCCACCGTGGCCGGCCAGCCGCAGCCACGCCCGGCTGCGCAGCGCCACGATCCGGGCCGCGTCGGTCAGGCTCAGGCCGCCCGCGATGTACGCGGCGGCGATCTCGCCCTGGGAGTGCCCGACGACGGCGTCGGGCTGCACGCCGTACGACTGCCACAGCCGGGCCAGGCCGACCATCATGGTGAACAGCACCGGCTGGACGACGTCGACGCTGAGCGGCTGCTCGGGCGCCGCGCGCAGGACGTCGAGCACCGAGAAGTCCACGAACTCGCGCAGGGCGGCGTCGCACTCCGCGGCCGCGGCGGCGAACACCTCCTCGCCGAGCAGGTGGGTGGCCATCCCCGGCCACTGGCTGCCCTGGCCGGGGAACACGAACACGGTCCGGGCCCGCGGCACCGCCTCCGCGCCGACGACCGGTGGCTCGCCGTCGGCGATCGCCCGCAGGCCGTCGCGCAGCTCCTCGATGCCGCCGGCGATCACGGCCGCGCGGTGCGGGTGGTGGGCCCGGGTCGTGGCCAGGCTGTAGGCGACGTCGGCCGGGCCGGCGTCGTCGCCGAGGTGCTCGAGCAGGCGGCGGGCCTGGTCGGGAAGCACCTCGGGGGTGCGGGCCGAGAGGACGAACGGCAGCGCCGTCCCCGTGTGCGCGGTGGCCCTCGCCGGCGTCTCCGGGGCCTGCTCGAGGATGACGTGCGCGTTGGTGCCGCTGATGCCGAACGACGACACCCCGGCCCGGCGCGGCCGCCCGGTCGCGGGCCACGGGGTCGCGGCGGTCAGCAGCTCGACGCCTCCGGCGGACCAGTCGACGTGGGCCGTCGGCGCGCCGATGTGCAGTGAGGCCGGCAGCTTCGCCCGCCCGATCGCGGCCACCATCTTGATGAGCGCGGCGGCGCCGGCCGCGGCCTGGGTGTGGCCGATGTTCGACTTCAGCGAGCCGAGGTAGAGCGGGCGGCCGTCGACGCGGTGCCGGCCGTACGTCGCCAGGAGGGCCTGGGCCTCGATCGGGTCGCCGAGGGCCGTGCCGGTGCCGTGCGCCTCGACCGCGTCGACGTGCTCCGGGGGCAGGCCGGCGTCGGCCAGGGCGGCGTGGATGACGCGCTCCTGGGCCGGGCCGTTCGGGGCGGAGAGCTGGCTCGTGCGGCCGTCCTGGTTCACCGCGGAGCCGCGGATGACGGCGAGCACCGGATGGCCGTTGGCCCGCGCGTCGCTGAGGCGTTCCAGGAGGAGTACCGCCGCGCCTTCAGCAAAGATCGTGCCGTCCGCACCGTCGGCGAACGCCTTCGCCCGGGCGTCGGGGGCGAGCCCGCGCTGCCGGCTGAACTCGATGAGCGTGGCCGGGGTGGCCATGATCGAGGCGCCACCGGCCAGGGCCAGCTCGCACTCGCCCCGGCGCAGCGCCGCAGCGGCCAGGTGGGTCGCGACGAGCGACGACGAGCAGGCGGTGTCGACGGTCACCGCGGGACCGTGGAAGCCGAAGGTGTACGCGATCCGGCCCGACGCCACGCTCGGTGCGCTGCTCGTCGAGAGGTACCCCTCGACCGACGGCGGCGTGTTGGGGAACAGCCGCGAGGCGTAGTCGCTGTACATGATCCCGGTGAACACCCCGGTGGCGCTGCCCTTGAGCGAGTCGGGCGCGATGCCGGCGTGCTCGAGGGCCTCCCAGGCCGCCTGGAGCAGCAGCCGCTGCTGGGGGTCGATCGCGGCCGCCTCGCGCGGGCTGATGCCGAAGAACGCCGGGTCGAACTCGCCGGCACCGTGCAGCAGGCCCGCCTCCCGCACGTAGTACGTCCCGGGGTGGTCGGCGTCGGGGTGGTACAGCGCGTCCAGGTCCCAGCCGCGGTCCGTGGGCAGCGGCCCGATCGCGTCGCGCCCTTCGTCGAGCAGCCGCCACAGGTCGTCGGGGGAGCCGACGCCGCCGGGCAGGCGGCACCCGAGGCCGACGATCGCGATCGGCTCGCGCTCGGCCGACTCGGCGGCGGCCAGGCGCTTCTGCGTGGCCTGCAGCTCGGCCGTCACGCGCTTGAGGTAGTCGCGGAGCTTTGCTTCGTTCGACATGGGCGGCATTCCTTTGCGGTGGAAGAGTCAAGAGACGCCGAGCTCGTTGTCGATCAGGGCGAAGACCTCGTCGTCGGAGGCCTCGTCGAGCCGATCGGTGCCGGTGTCGCCCGCCGGGTCCAGGCGCTTCATGAACTCGCGCAGGCGCAGGGAGAGGGCGAGGCGGTCGGTGTCGGGCAGCTCGGTGAGCCCGGCCTCGAGGCGGTCGAGCGCGGCAAGCATCGGGCGGGCCGTGATCTCCTCCTGCGGCAGCAGCCGGCCGCGCAGGTGCCGGGCCAGCAGCAGCGGCGTGGGGTGGTCGAAGACGACTGTCGCCGGCAGCCGCAGCCGGGCCAGCGTGCCCAGCCGGTTGCGCAGCTCGACAGCGGTGAGCGAGTCGAAGCCCAGGTCCAGGAAGCCCCGGTCGGCGTCGATGCGCTCGCCCGGCGCGTGGCCCAGGACGCCCGCGACCTGGGAGACGACGGCCTGGAGGACCGCCTCCTCCTGCTCGGCCGGGGAGAGCGTCTGCAGGCCGTCGAGGGAGCGGGTGGCCGCCCGGGCGCCGGTGGGCGCGGCCGGGCGAGGGCGCATGACGGCCGCGACCTGGTGGGGTCTGCCGGTGGTGATGGCGGTGTCGAAGAGGTACAGGGCCTGGCCGGTCGGGATCGGCATGAGGTCGCGCCGGGCCAGGCGGTCGGCGTGGGCCGCGGTGAGCGCCGACGACTCCGCCCAGAGGCCCCAGGCGATGCTGGTGCCCGGGCGCCCGGTGCTGCGGCGCCGGTGGGCCAGGGCGTCCAGGTAGGCGTTCGCCGCGGCGTAGCCGGCCTGGCCCGGGTTGCCGATGGTGGCGGCGATCGACGAGTACAGGATGAAGTGGGTCAGGTCGCCGGTGGCCCGGTCGAGGTGCTCGGCCGCCCGGACCTTGGCCGCGAAGGTCCGCGCGACCTGCTCGGGCGTGAGGTTGGCGACGGTGGCGTCGTCGAGGGCGGCCGCGGCGTGGACGACGGCCCGGACCGGGTGCTCGGCGAGCAGCGCGTCGAGCTGGGCGGGGTCGGTGATGTCGCACGCGACGGCGGTGACCGTCGCGCCCTGGCCGGCCAGGCGCTCCCGCAGGTCGGCCGCGCCCGGGGCGTCCGGGCCGCGGCGGCTCACCAGGAGCAGGCGGCGCACGCCGTGCCGCGTCACCAGGTGCTCGGCCAGGATCGCGCCGAGGGTGCCGGTGCCGCCGGTGATGAGGACCGTCCCGTCGCTGTCGAACGGCACCGGCCGCTCGGCGCCGGTGGTCGTCACCTTCGTGAGCCGCGGGGCCAGGACGGCGTCGCCGCGGATGGCCAGCTGCGCCTCGCCGGTGGCCACGGCGGCCCGGACGTCGGTGCCGGCGTTGATGCCGGTGTCAGTGCCGATGTCGGTGTCGGTGTCGACCAGGACGAAGCGGTCCGGGTGCTCGGACTGGGCGCTGCGGACCAGGCCCCACACCGCCGCCGCGGCCAGGTCCTCGATCGGCTCGTCCGGCCCGACCGCCACCGCGCCCCGGGTGACGATCGCCAGGCGGCCCGGCCGCTCGGCCGCGAGCGCGGCCTGCACGGCGCGGAGGGTCGCGGTCACGGCGGTGAGCGGGTCGGTGCCCGGGACCTCGAAGAGGTCGGTGACGTCGGCGGTGCCGGTATGGGGCCCGGTCCGCAGACCCGCCGCGGTGACCGGGCTCCAGACCAGCTCCAGCAGGTCGTCGTGGGTGACGGCGCCGCTCGGGCGCAGCTGGTCGGGGGCGATCGGGCGGACCTCGAGGCCGCCGATCGCCGCGACCGCGCGGCCGTCGGTGTCGGCGACGTCCACCGCCACCGCGTCGCCGTCCCGGCGCATCCGCACGCGCACCCGCCGGGCATCGCTCGGGTTGATGGCGACAGCTGTCCAGGCGAAGGGGAGCGGTACCCCGGTCTCGGGCTCGCGCAGCAGGAAGATCGGGTGCAGCACCGCGTCGAGCAGCGCCGGATGGACGGCGAAGGCTCCGGCGTCCAGGCCCTCGGGCAGCGCGACCTCGGCGAAGACCTCGTCGCCCCGGCGCCAGGCCGCGGCCAGGCCCTGGAACAGCGGGCCGTAGCCGATGCCGCGGCCGGCCAGCGCGTCGTAGAAGCCGTCGAGCGGCACCGGGTCCGCACCGGCCGGTGGCCAGTGGGTGCCCGTCCATGCGGGCGCGGGCGCGGGGCCGAGCGTGCCGGTGGCGTGCACGGTCCAGCGCGCCTCGGCGGTGTCGGGGCAGGTGCGGATCAGGACTGTGCGGCGCTCCTCGCCGTCCGCCGCGCCGACCAGGACCTGGAGGCGGACCGCGGTGCGGCCGAACGGGAGCGGCGCCTGCAGGGTCAGCTCGTCGACCGCGCCCGCGCCCGTCCGGGCGGCGGCGAACGCGGCCAGTTCGGCGAACGCGGTCCCGGGCAGCAGCGCGACACCGAATACCGCGTGGTCGGCCGGCCACGGGTGGGTGTCCGGCTCGATCCGGCCGGTGAGCAGGCAGCCGCCGTCGGGCAGGGCCGTTGCGGCGCCGAGCAGGGGGTGCCCGGCCGGGTCCAGGCCGGCCGCGCGGACGTCCGTGGCGGGCGGCGCGTCGAGCCAGTACCGGTGGTGCTCGAACGGGTACGTCGGCAGCGGCTCGGCGAGCTCGCTCGCGGCCCCGGCCCCGAGGAACGCGGCCCAGTCGAGCGCCGCGCCGGCGGCGTAGGCCCGGCCGAACGCGCGGACCAGCCGTTCGCGGCCACCCTCGCCCCGGCGCAGGGACTCCAGCGCCGTCGCGGCGACACCGACGGCCTCAGCGGTCTCCTGTACGCCGACCGTCAGCACCGGATGCGGGCTGACCTCCAGCACCAGGCGGTGGCCGGCGGCGAGCGCGGCCCGCGTGGCGTCCTCGAAGCGCACGGTCCGGCGCAGGTTGGTGTACCAGTACGCCGCATCGAGCCCGGCCGTGTCGATCGGCGCGCCGGTGACCGTCGAGTAGAACGGCACCGCCGCGCTCACCGGCCGGATCGGCGCCAGCGCCGCCAGGACCTCGTCGCGGACGGCCTCCACTGTCGCGCAGTGCGAGGCGTAGTCGACGGGGATGGTCCGGGCCCGCACACCGTCGGCGACGCACCGCTCGACGAGCTCGCCCAGCGCCCCGGCCTCGCCGGCCACGACCGTCGACGCGGGGCCGTTGACAGCGGCGACCGAGAGGCGGGCGCCCCACGGGGCCAGGAGCGCGGCGACCTCGGCGGCCGGGCGCGGGACGGAGGCCATGCCCCCGGTCCCGGCCAGCGCCACGATCGCCCGGCTGCGCCGGCACACGACCCGCGCGGCGTCCTCGAGGGTCAGCGCCCCGGCCACGCAGGCGGCGGCGATCTCGCCCTGGGAGTGGCCGATGACCGCGGCCGGGCGGACACCGTAGGCCCGCCAGAGCTCGGCCAGCGACACCATCATCGCGAACAGCGCCGGCTGCACGACGTCGACCCGGTCCAGCCCGGCCGCACCGTCGTCGCCGCGCAGGACGGCCGGCAGGTCCCAGTCGATGTGCGGGGCCATCGCGGCGGCGCACTCGGCAACCCGGCGGGCGAACACCGGCTCGGTCGCGAGGAGCTCGGCGGCCATGCCTGTCCACTGGGAGCCCTGGCCCGGGAAGACGAACACGACGCCGCCCGGGTCGCGGCCCGCGGTGCCCTGGAGCACGCCCTCGTCGGCCCCGGCGTCGGCCAGCGCCGCCAGCGAGCCGAGCAGCCCGGCCCGGTCGGCGCCGGCCACGACGGCCCGGTGCGCCAGGCCCAGCGGCGTCCGCGCGAGTGCCCGGGCGACCGCCGCGGGCTCCAGCTCGGGCCGCTCGCGCAGATGTGCGTGCAGCCGCGCCGCCCGTGCCCGCAGCGCCTCCTCGGACCGCGCGGTCAGGACGAGCGGCAGCACGCCTGTCGTCGTCGCCGGCGCGGGGCCGGTCTCCGGCAGCTCCAGGATCACGTGCGCGTTGGTGCCGCTCACGCCGAACGAGGAGACCGCCGCCCGCCGCGGCCGGCCGGCCGCGGGCCACGCGGTCGGCGCGGTCAGCAGCTCCACGGAGCCGCCCGACCAGTCGACGTGCGGCGACGGGGCGTCCACGTGCAGGGTGCGGGGCAGGACCCCGTGGCGCATCGCCTCGATCATCTTGATGACCCCGGCCGCGCCCGCGGCCGCCTGCGTGTGCCCCAGGTTCGACTTGATCGAGCCGAGCCACAGCGGGCGGTCGGCCGGACGGCCGGCGCCATACGTGGCGATGAGCGCCTCGGCCTCGATCGGGTCGCCGAGGGTGGTGCCGGTCCCGTGCGCCTCCACCGCGTCGACGTCCGCCGCGCTCAGCCCGGCGGCGGCGAGCGCGGCCCGGATGACCCGCTGCTGCGCCGGTCCGTTCGGCGCCGTGAGGCCGTTGCTCGCCCCGTCCTGGTTGATCGCCGAGCCGCGCAGCACCGCCAGCACCGGATGCCCGTTGCGCCGCGCGTCGGCCAGCCGCTCGACGAGCAGCAGCGCCGCGCCCTCGGAGAAGGCGGTGCCGTCGGCCGCGGCCGCGAACGGCTTGCATGTGCCGTCGGCGGCCAGGCCGCGCTGGCGGCTGAACTCCACGAACGTCTGCGGTGTCGCCATCACCGTCACCCCGCCGGCCAGCGCCAGCGTGCACTCGCCGCTGCGCAGGGCCTGGGCCGCCAGGTGGAGCGCGACGAGCGAGGAGGAGCAGGCGGTGTCGACGGTGACGGCCGGCCCTTCGAGGCCGAGCGCGTAGGCGATCCGCCCGGACGCGACCGAGCCGTGGCTGCCGTTGCGCAGGTACCCCTCGACGTCCTCGGGCGCCCGGCGGAGGCGGCCGCCGTAGTCGCCGTACATGACCCCGGCGAACACACCGGTGGCCGTGCCGCGCAGCGAGTCCGGCGCGATCCCGGCCCGCTCCACGGCTTCCCACGCCACCTCCAGCAGCCGGCGCTGCTGCGGGTCGGTGGCGAGCGCCTCGCGCGGGCTCATGCCGAAGAACCCGGCGTCGAAGTCGGCCGCGTCGGGCAGGAAGCCACCGCGGCGGGTGTAGCTGGTGCCGGCGTGCTCGGGGTCGGGGTGGTAGAGCTCCTCGACGTTCCAGCCGCGGTCCGCGGGGAACTCGCCGATGACGTCCCGGCCCTCGTCGACGAGGCGCCACAGGTCGGCGGCCGAGTGCACGCCGCCGGGGTAGTGGCAGCCGATGCCGATGATGGCGATCGGCTCGCTCGCGTCAGCGGCCGGCGCCGCGGCGCCGGGGGCCTGGCTCTCCGCCCCGTCGATGCGCCGCAGCAGCTCGGCGGTGAGCGCCCGGGGCGTCGGGAAGTCGAAGATCAACGTCGGCCCGAGCCGCAGCCCGGTCGCCGCGTTGAGCCGGTTGCGCAGGTCGACGGCGGTCAGGGAGTCGAACCCGAGCTCTTTGAACGCCCGCCCGTCGTCGAGGTCGCCGCCGCCGTCCGGGTCGCCACCGGCGTGCCCGAGCACCGCCTCGACCTGGGCCCGGACCAGGTCGCGCACGAACGCGGCCCGGCCCTGCGGCGTCAGCTTCGTAAGGTCGTCGGCCCCGGGATCGGCCGCGACCGCGCGGGGCGTGCGCACGAGCCCGCGCAGCAGCGGCGGGACGCCCGCGGTGGCCGCGTCCGCGCGCACGGCCGCGAGATCGAGCCGGGCCGGGACGACTGTGGCCGGCCCGGCGGCGAGGGCGGCGTCGAGCATCCGCAGCGCCTCGTCGGTGGTGAGGGCGCCGACACCGGTGCGGGCGAGGCGGTCCACGTCGCGCCGGTCGAGGTGCCCGGTGAGCCCTGACGCCTCCGCCCACAGGCCCCAGGCCAGGCTCACCGCGGGCCGTCCGGACCGGCGCCGGCGCAGGGCCAGGGCGTCGAGGTAGGCGTTGGCGGCGGCGTAGGCGGCCTGCCCCGGGTTGCCGAGCGTGCCGACGACCGACGAGAAGAGCACGAACGCGACAGGCGGGGCGTCGCGGGTGAGCTCGTCGAGGTACTGCGCCCCGTCCGCCTTCACTCGCAGCGCCGCGTCGAGCCGCTCGGCGTCGAGGGTCGCCACGACCCCGTCCTCGAGCGTCCCGGCCGCATGGACGACACCGGTGAGCGGCCGGTCGGCCGGGACGCCGCGCAGCAGGGCCGCGACGTCCTGCCGGTCGCCGACGTCGCAGGCGGCGACGGTGCAGCTCGCCCCGAGCGCCGTCAGCCGGTCCCGCAGCGCGTCCGCGCCGGGCGCGTCGAGGCCACGGCGCCCGGCGAGCAGCAGGTGCCGCACGCCGTACCGGGTCACGAGGTGCTCGGCCACGATCGCCCCGAGCGTGCCCGTCCCGCCGGTGATCAGCACGGTCCCGTCGCCGAACGCCCCCGTGACGTCGGAGGCGGGACCGGTGCGGACCAGGCGGGGTACGTAGGCGCGGCCGTCGCGGACGGCGATCTGGGTCTCCCCCTGCGCCAGCGCCCCGGGCAGGACCGAGGTGACGGCGGGCGCGACGGCGGCGGGGGAGGTGGTGTCGAGCAGGACGATGCGGCCGGGGTGCTCGAGCTGGGCGGCCCGGACGAGGCCCCACACGGAGGCCGCGGACGGGTGGATGGCGGGCGTGCCGGGCGCGTCGACCGCGCCGTGGGTCACGATGACGAGCTGCTCGTCGGCCGCCGGATCGGCCGCGAGCCAGTCCTGCAGCTGGCCGAGGGCCCGGCTGGCCGCCCACTCGTCGACACCCGGGAAGGCCGGGGCGACGTTGACCGCCCCGCCGGGCCGCTCTTCCAGCGGGGTCCAGTCCACCGTGAAGAGCTGCTCGCCGAGCGAGCCCGGCCGCAGGACCAGGCCGCCGATCTCGGCCACGGGCGAGCCGTCCAGGGCGGTGAGCGTCAGCCGCACCGCGTCGCCGGCACCCGCCCGCGCATGCACCCGCACCGCCGTGGCGCCGGTCGCGAACAGCTGCACGTCGGTCCAGGCGAACGGCAGGAGCACGCGTCCGCGCGCGTCCGCGCCGAGCGCGCCGGTCAGCCGCAGGACGTGCAGCGCCCCGTCGAGCAGCGCCGGGTGCAGCGCGAAGCCGGCCGCGTCGCCGTCGACGCGCACCTCGCCGAACGCCTCGCCGCCGTCCCCGCGCCAGGCCCGGCGGAGGGTCTGGAACGCCGGCCCGTACTCGTACCCGTCGGCCAGCAGCCCCGCATAGACCTCGTCCACGTCGACCTCCGCGCC
Source organism: Dactylosporangium vinaceum (assembly GCF_019904175.1). GTDB lineage: Bacteria > Actinomycetota > Actinomycetes > Mycobacteriales > Micromonosporaceae > Dactylosporangium > Dactylosporangium vinaceum. The sequence continues at coordinate 1,310,720 of NZ_CP061913.1, forward strand.
GCGCGGACGCGCGGACACCGTCCGGCCCGGCCCGGATGCGACGACCGCGACCCCGGCCGCGTGCGTGACCCAGTCGCCGTCGCCGCGGGCCTGCACGCCGACCTCACGCCGCCCGTCCACATCGGCCGGGCCGACGCAGACCTGGATCTCCACCGCCCCGTCCGCCGCCAGCACCAGCGGCTCGCGCACGGTCAGCTCGGCCAGCCCGGAGCAGCCCACCCGCGCGGCGGCGCAGAGGGCCAGGTCGGTGAAGGCGGCGCCGGGCAGCACCACCGTCCCGGCCACCGCGTGATCGGCCAGCCAAGGCAGATCCCGCAGCGACACCCGGCCGGCGGCCACGACCCGGTCCTCGCCCGCGGGGGCCACCAGCGCGCCGAGCAGCGGGTGGGCGGCGGCCGCGTGCGCCCGCGCGGGCGCGTCGAGCCAGTAGCGGGCGCGCTGGAACGGGTACGTGGGCAGGGCCACCGGCGCGGTCGCGGCGGGCAGTGCCGGGGACCAGTCGACAGCCACCCCGCGCACGCTCGCCTCGGCCAGCGACAGCAGCATCCGGGCCGGCCCGCCCTCGTTGCGGCGCAGTGAGCCGAGCACCAGCGCCGGCTCGGCGGTCGCCTCCTCGACGGTCTCCTGGACGGCCCCGGTCAGCACCGGGTGCGGGCTGCACTCGACGAACACGCGGTAGCCGTCGGCGACGAGGGCCCGGGTGGCGTCGTAGAAGCGGACCGTTTCGCGGACGTTGCGGTACCAGTAGCCGGTGTCGAGCGCCGAGCCGTCGATCGGGGCGCCGGTGACGCACGAGTAGTACGAGACGGCGCACCTGCGTGGTTCCAGGCCGCCGAGCGTCGCGAACATCTCGTCGCGGACCGCCTCGACGTGCGGCGAGTGGGAGGCGTAGTCGACCGGGATGCGGCGCGCGCGGACGCCGTCGGCCTCGTACCGCGCCTGCAGCTCGTCGAGCGCGGCGACGTCCCCGGCGACGACCGTCGCGCCCGGGCCGTTGACCGTCGCCACGTTCAGCCGCCCGGGCCGGTCCGCGATGTCGAGCGCCACCTGGGTCGCGGGCCGGGCCACCGACATCAGGCCCCCACCGCCCGCGACGGTTGTCAGGGCGCGGCTGCGCAGGGTCACGATGCGGGCGGCGTCCGGCAGGGACAGCGCGCCCGCGACGTACGCGGCGGCGATCTCGCCCTGGGAGTGCCCGACGACGGCGTCGGGGTGCACGCCGTACGAGCGCCAGAGCGCGGCCAGGGAGACCATCACGGCGAAGAGCGCGGGCTGGACGACGTCGACCCGGTCCAGCGTGGCCGCGCCCGGCGCCGAGCGCAGGACGGCGTGCAGGTCCCAGTCGGTGTGCGGGGCCATCGCCGCGGCGCAGTCGTCGATGGCGCGCGCGAAGACCGGCTCGGTGTCGAGGAGTTCGGCCGCCATGCCGGCCCACTGGGAGCCCTGGCCGGGGAAGACGAAGGCGACCTTGCCGCTGACGTCGGCGGTGCCGAGGACGACGCCGGGGACGGGCGCGTCGGCCGCGATGGCCGTGAGGGCCGCGGCGGCGGCGTCCCGCGACCCGACCACGGCGACCGCGCGCCGCTCGAACGGCGACCGGGTGCGGATCAGGGCGGCCGCCGTCGCGCCCGGTCCGGCGTCGGTGCGGGCCAGTGCGGTCGCCAGCGCGCGCAGTGCACCGGGGGTGCGGGCCGACAGCACGAGCGGTACCACCGCCGGGTCCGGCTCGGCGACAACGGGGCGCGGCGCCGCCTCTTCGAGGATCACGTGCGCGTTGGTGCCGCTGATGCCGAATGACGAGACGCCGGCCCGGCGGACGTGGGAGCCGCCCGGCCAGGGCCGCGCGGTCGCGAGGAGTGAGACGCCGCGAGCCCAGTCGACGTGCGGCGACGGGTCGGCGGCGTGCAGGGTGGCCGGAAGCCGCTCGTGGCGCAGCGCCTCCACCATCTTGATGACGCCGCCGATGCCCGCGGCGGCCTGCGTGTGGCCGATGTTCGACTTCAGCGAGCCGAGCCACAGCGGGCGGCCGTCCGGGCGGTCCGCGCCGTACGCGGCGATGAGGGCCTCGGCCTCGATGGGGTCGCCGAGGGCGGTACCCGTGCCGTGGGCCTCGACCGCGTCGACGTCACGGGGCGCGAGGCCGGCCGCCGCGAGGGCGCGGGCGATGACCCGCTCCTGGGAGCGGCCGTTCGGGGCGGTGAGCCCGTTGCTGGCGCCGTCCTGGTTGATCGCCGAGCCGCGCAGGAGCGCGAGCACCGGGTGGCCGTTGCGCTCGGCGTCGCCGAGCCGCTCCAGCACCAGCACGCCGACGCCCTCGGCCCAGGAGGTGCCGTCGGCGGCGGCCGCGAACGCCTTCGACCGGCCGTCCGGTGCCAGCCCGCGCTGCCGGCTGAACTCGACGAACATGCCCGGGGTCGACATGATCGACGCACCCGCCGCGAGGACCAGCCCGCATTCGCCGTGTCGCAGTGCCTGAGCCGCCAGGTGTACCGCCACGAGCGACGACGAGCACGCGGTGTCCACGGTCACGGCCGGCCCGGTCAGGCCGAGCGTGTAGGCGATGCGCCCGGACGCGACGCTTGCCGTGTTGCCGGTGAGCAGGTAGCCGTCGACGCCGGCCGGCGCCTCGGCGAGCCGCGGCCCGTACTCCTGCGCGACAGCGCCCACGAACACCCCGCCGTCCGTGCCGCGCAGGGAGGCCGGCGCGATCCCGGCCCGCTCCAGCGCCTCCCACGCGGTCTCCAGGAGCAGCCGCTGCTGCGGGTCCATGGCCAGGGCCTCGCGCGGGCTGATGCCGAAGAACGCCGCGTCGAACCGGTCGGCGTCGTAGAGGAAGCCGCCCTCCCGCGCGTAGGAGGTGCCGGGCGCCTCGGGGTCGTCGTCGAACAGCGCCGCGGTGTCCCATCCGCGCCCGGCCGGGAACGGCCCGATCGCGTCGCGCTCCCCGGCCACCAGGTCCCACAGCGCCTCGGGGGTGTCGGCGCCGCCGGGGTACCGGCACGCCATGCCCACGATGGCCAGGGGCTCGTCGGTCGGCGGGGCGGCCGGTCGGGCGGGCGGCGCGAGCGGGCCGTCGCCCAGCCCCTCCAGCAGCTCGGTGACGGCCGCGGGCGTGGGGTGGGAGTAGGTGAGCCCGGTGGGCAGCCGGAGCCCGGTGCTGGCGGCGAGGGAGTCGCGCAGCGCCACCCCGCCCAGCGAGTCGAGGCCGAGCTCCTTGAACGTCCGCGCCGGGTCGACGGCCGCGGCGTCGGCGTGGCCGAGGACGGCGGCGACGTGGGCCCGGACGGTGTCGAGCAGGCCCGCACCCGCCGCGGCCGGGGCCCGACGCCCGGACGCGTCTCCGGAGGCATCTGCGAGGGCGTCCGCCGGCCCGTCGGCGGGGATGTCCCCGGGCCAGAACCGCTGGTGCTGGAACGCGTACGCCGGCAGGTCGACGGGCGCGGCCGGGGCGAGACCCCAGTCGACGGCGACGCCGTTGACGAACAGCCGGGCCAGCGCGCTCACGACCGCGTCCGCCTCGCCGTCGGCGCCGCGGAAGGCGGCCACCAGGGCGGCGTCGCCGTCCAGGCTCTCCTCGGCCATCGCGGTCAGCGCGCTCGGCCCGAGCTCCAGGAATACGCCGGCCCCGTGCGCCCGCGCGGCCCGCACCCCGTCGGCGAAGCGCACGGTCGCCCGCACGTGCCGCACCCAGTAGTCCGGGTCGGTCAGCTCCTCAGGCGCGGCGAGCCGCCCGGTCACGTTGGAGATCACCGGGGTCTGTGGCGGCGCGTACGTCAGGGCCCGCGCGACCGCGCGGAACTCCTCGAGCATCGGCTCCATCCGGGCCGAGTGGAACGCGTGGCTCACCTGAAGCCGCTTCACCTTCACGCCGGCGGCGCGCCAGCCGTCGGCCAGGGCGAGCACGGCCGCCGCGTCGCCGGACACGACCACCGAGTGCGGCCCGTTGACGGCGGCCAGGTCCACCCCGGCCGGCAGCGTGATCTCGGCCTCGGGCAGCCGCACGGCGACCATCGCGCCGCCGCCCGGGAGGGCCTGCATGAGGCGCCCGCGCGCGGCGACCAGGCGGGCCGCGTCGGCCAGCGACAGGACCCCGGCGACGTGCGCGGCCGCGATCTCGCCGACCGAGTGCCCGACGAGCACGGCCGGGCGCACGCCGCGGTGCTCCAGCGCCCGGTACAGGGCCGTCTCGACCGCGAACAGGGCGGCCTGCGTGTACACCGTCAGGTGCACGAGTGCGGCGGCCTCGGAGCCGGGCGCGGCCGCGAGCACGTCCCGCAGCGGTACGTCGACCCCGCCGGCCAGATGCCGATCGAGCTGCTCGACGGCGGCGTCGAAGGCGGCCGCGAAGACCGGGTCGGCGGCGGCCAGGCCGCGTCCGAGCGCCGGATACTGGCTGCCCTGCCCGGTGAAGAGCGCGGCGACGGCGGGTGCCGGATGAGCGGCTCCCCGGATGAGATTGCCGCCGGGCGCACCCCCGGCGAGCGCGTCGAGCCCGCCGAGCAGGTCGGGGCCGAGGACCACCGCGCGGTGCGCGAACGCCGTGCGGTGGTTGGCCAGCGTCCAGGCGACACGCGCGGGGCTCGCGTCCGGGTGGCTGTCGAGGTGCGCGCGGAGGCGGCGCGCCTGGTCCCGCAGCGCCGCCGGGGTCCGCGCGGACAGCTGCCACAGGGCCGCGGACGCCGCGGCCACCGGCGCTTCCGGGGCGGGCGCGTCGGTGACCACGAGATGGCAGTTGGTGCCGCCCATGCCGAACGAGCTCACCCCGGCCACCAGCGGCGCGGACGGCCGCGGCCACCCGGTGAGCTCGGTCTGCACCCGCAGGCGCAGCGACTCGAGGTCGACTGCGGGCGAGCGGAAGTGCAGGCTCGGCGGCAGCTCGCGGTGCCTGATGCTCAGGGCCACCTTCAGCAGCCCGGCCAGCCCGGCCGCGCCCTCCAGGTGCCCGATGTTGGTCTTGACCGACCCGACCGGCAGCGGGGTCTGCCGCACGCTTCCGAGCGCGCCGCCGAGCGCGGCCGCCTCGATCGGGTCGCCGACGCGGGTGCCGGTGCCGTGCAGCTCGACGTACTGCACCGAGCGCGGGTCGACGCCCGCGCTCGCGTAGGCCCGCCGCAGCACGTCCTCCTGCGCGGCGGCGCTCGGGACCGTCAGCCCCGGGGTCGCGCCGTCGTTGTTCACCGCGCTCCCGGCCACCACGCAGTAGATCCGGTCGCCGTCGGCGAGGGCCGCGTCGAGGGGCTTGAGGACGACGAACCCGCCGCCCTCGCCGCGCACGAACCCGTCGGCGTCGGCGTCGAACGTCCGGCAGCGCCCGGTGGGGGACAGGGCGCCGAACGCGTCGGCCCGGGCCGCCCCGGCCGCCCCGATGATGAGGTTGACGCCGCCGGCCAGGGCCAGCTCGGACTCGCCGCGGCGCAGGCTCTCGCAGGCCAGGTGGACCGCGACCGCCGAGGAGGCCTGGGCCGCGTCGACGGTGATGCTCGGGCCGGTGAGGCCGAGCGCGTAGGAGACCCGGTTGGCGATGACCCCGCGCGCGGCGCCCGGCAGCGTGTGCCGGTTGGCCGCGCCGGGCCCGCGGGCGTCGAGCAGGGCCGCGTAGTCGCCGCTCATGGCGCCGACGAACACCCCGGCCGGCCGCCCGGCGACGGTGGCGGGCACGATCGCCGCGTCCTCCAGGGCGGCCCAGGCCAGCTCCAGCATCAGCCGCTGCTGCGGGTCGAGCTCGACCGCCTCCAGCGGCGAGATCCCGAAGAACTCGGCGTCGAAGCCGTCGACCCGGTCCAGGTAGCCGCCGGGGCGCCGGCCGGATGCGCCGGGCTCGTCGCGCCGCCACCGCTCGCCGTCGCTGTGCCCGACCGCGTCCACGCCGGCCCGCAGGAGCCTCCAGAAGGCGTCCGGCCCGTCGGCCTGTGGCAGCCGGCACGACACTCCGATGATCGCGAACCCCGACATGTCGTCCACGCCCCTCCGGTCGAGTGACCGCAGCCTCTCCGAGCGGGCTTGCCACCCTCTAGGCGCGCCCTAAAGCGCGGGCCGCGATCCCGGCTCAGTCGTGGCGGCGGAAGCCCTGGCCGGTCTTGCGGCCCAGGTGCCCGGCGGTGGCCAGCGCGCGCAGCGTCGCCGCCGGGGCGAGGTGGGCGCCGCCGAGCCCCGCGTGCAGCCGCTCCTGGATCGCCAGGGCCACGTCCAGCCCGATCACGTCGAGCAGCTCGATCGGGCCCATCGGCCAGCCCAGCCCGTCGCGCACGGCGGCGTCGAGGGCGTCGGCCGAGGTGCAGCCGCTCTCCAGCAGGCCGACGGCGTGGTTGAGGTACGGCAGCAGCAGCGCGTTCACGATGAAGCCGGTCCGGTCGGGCACCGGCACCGCGTGTTTGCCCACGCCCGCGCAGAACGCCAGCGCCGCCCGCCTTGTCGCTTCGGAGGTCAGCGGGGTGCTCGCCACCTCGACCAGCCGCATCACCCGGGCCGGGTTGAAGAAGTGCAGGCCTATGACGTCCTGCGGGCGCCCGGTCGCGGCGGCGCACTCGGCCACGGCCAGGCTCGACGTCGACGTGGCCAGGACCGTGCCCGGCGCGCAGACCCGGTCGAGCATCCGGAACTGCTCCCGCTTGACCGCCGCGTCCTCGGCCACCGCCTCGATGACCAGGCCGCACTGCGCGAGCGCCGCCGGCCCGGCCGCCCCGCTGAGCCGCCCCGCGATCTCGGCCAGCGCGGCCCGGGTCAGCTTGCCCTTGCGCACGCTGTGCTCCAGGGAGCGCTCGACGGCGGCGATGGCCTCCTTGGCCTTCACCTCCGTGCGGGCGACGATCACGGTCGGGTGGCCGGCCCGGGCGCAGACCTCGGCGATCCCGGCCGCCATCACCCCGGACCCGAGCACCCCGACCGGCCCGCGCGCGTGCGGCCCGTCGGGCCGCTCGGCGAGGTCGGGCCGCTCCTGGCGATGGAGACCGCGGCCGGCCGCCACCAGCTCGCTGAGCAGCGGAGGCGGCGCGTACCTGTCGTCCGAGGTCTGCGCGTAGAGCTCGCGCAGCGTGTCCAGGGCGACCTGCGGACCCATCGCGTCGAGCTGTGCGAGCGGCCCCATCGGCAGGCCGCAGCCCAGCATCATGGCGGTGTCGATGGCGTCGCGGTCGGCGTAGCCCTGGTCGAGCATCGTCAGCGCGCTGTTGAGATAGGCCATCGTGAGCGCGCCGGTGATCAGCCCCGGCCGCGCGGGCGCGGGCAGCAGCGCGGCGCCGATCCGCTCGGCCACCGCGCGGACCAAGGTGAGCGCCTCGGGGCCGGTCTGCGGTCCGGCCGCCAGCTCGAGGACCGGGCCGACCGGGTGCAGGCCGAGCGTCCGCGTGGGCCGGCCGCCGGCGAGGGCCAGGCGGGCCAGGGGCAGGGCCGTCGTGGTCGTGGCGAAGACCGTCGCCGGTGGGCAGAGCGCGTGCGCGGTCCGCAGGACCGAGGCCTTGACCGCAAACCGCTCCGGCACCGCCTCGACGACCAGCTCGGCCGGGGCGACCTGGTTGAGGTCCACGGTGCAGCGGACCCGGCCCGGCGCGGCCGCGGTGGCGAAGGCGAGCCGGCCGAGCGGGCCCGGGTCGGGGTCGACCGCGATGACCTGCAGGCCCGACTCGGCGAAGCGGGCGGCCAGCGCCGCGCCGACGGTTCCGGCTCCGATGACGGCGACTGTCTGCATGGCGAGGGTCCTCTCGGATCACGGGGTTGGCGCGGATGAACCGTCCCAGCGCAGCAGGGCCGTGCCGACGGACATGCCGCCGCCGAAGCCGGCCAGGACGATGCGGTCCCCGTCGCCCAGGGCGCCGCGGCGCCAGGCCGTGTCCAGGGCCAGGGGGATCGAGGCGGCGCTGGTGTTGCCGTGCTCGGCCACGGTCACGTGCATGCGCGCCCGGTCCAGGCCCAGCAGCGGGCGGACCTCGTCGAGCATGACGCCGTTGGCCTGGTGCGGGACGAAGTGCTCGACGTCGCCGCGGGCGACGCCGCAGCCGCGCAGGAGCCGGTCGACGGCCGGGGGCAGCTCGCGGGTCACGAATTCGCGGACCCCGCGGCCGTCCATCTCGAAGTGGTGCCGGCGGTCGGCGACGGTCTTCTCCGACGCGGGCAGGCGGCTGCCGCCGGCCGGGACCCGGATCAGCTCGTGGTCGTCGCCGTGGCCGGTCAGGTCGGAGCCGAGCAGCCCGTACCCCGGCCGCACCGGGCCGAGCACCACCGCGCCCGCGCCGTCGCCGAAGAGCACGGCCGTGCGCCGGTCGGCCGGGTCGATGATGCGGGAGTACACGTCCGCGCCGATCACCAGCCCGAACCCGCCCCGGTTCAGCAGCCGCGCGCCGGTCACGAGCGCGTAGACGAACCCGGAGCACACGGCGTTGAGGTCGAACGCGGCCGCGCGCCGGGCGCCGATGCGGTGCTGCACCAGGTTGGCCGTCGGCGGCTGCGGATGGTCGGGCGTCGAGGTGGCCACGACGACCCACTCGAGCGCCGCCGCGCGCACCCCGGCCGCGGCCAGGGCGTTGCGGGCCGCCTCGACCGCCAGGTCGGAGGTGGCCTCGCCCGGCGCGGCGTAGCGGCGCGAGCGGATGCCGGTCTTGCGGACGATCCACTCCTCGGTGCACCCGGCGCGGGCGGCCACCACCCGGTTGCTCACGGCGTCGGCGGGCAGGTACGAGCCGACGCCGCGAACCCCGACGTCGGCGAAGGATGCGCTCAGCACACGCCGATCCCGCCGTCGACGCGCAGGACGGAGCCGGTGAGGTACGACGCCTCGGGCCGGGCCGCCTGCACGATCCACCAGGCGATCTCCTCCGGCTGGGCGGTGCGCCCGAGCGGCACGCGGGCGTTGTACCGCCGGCGCCGCGCCGCCCGCTCCTCGGCCGGGAGGTCGGCGTGGACGAGCACCGGGGTGTCGGTGACCCCCGGCGCGACGGAGACCACCCGGATGCCGCGCCCGCCGAGCTCGACCGCCCACGTGTTGGTGAAGAAGTCGAGGGCCACCTTGGTGCTGCCGTAGACGCAGTTGCCCGGCCACCCCTTGCCGGCCGGGTTGGAGGTCACGTTGACGATCACGGCGCCCGGCCGCATGTGCGGAAACGCCTCCTGGGCCAGGAACAGCGGCGCGATCAGGTTCGTCGCGATCTGCCGGTGCGCCCGGTCCCAGTCGACCTCGCCAAGCATCGCGGGCCGGATGATCCCGGCGTTGTTGACGAGCACGTCGATCCGGCCGAACGCGTCGAGCGCGGCCGCGACAACGGCGGCCGCCCCGCCCGGCGCAGTGATGTCCTGGACGAAGGTCCGCACGGCCGGGTGCCCGGCGGCGGTCTCCTCCAGCGGACCGGCCTGGCGGCCGACGACCAGGACGTCGGCGCCCTCCTTGGCGAACAGGTGCGCGGTGGCCCGGCCGATGCCGGTCCCGCCGCCGGTCACGACGACCGCGGGACGCTGCGGCGCGGGGCGGGGTGGCTCGGCCCTCACAGGCTGCGACATGGGTGCCTCCTTGCGGCCGGGGGTCGCACCGGGCCACCATCGGTGAGCTCGCTAAAGACGAGCTAACGCGCGGGCGTTTCAGCCCGGCCCAGTGGCGCCTTTAGCCCCGCTCGGTGAGGTCGTCCCGGCAGGGTGTCGGCGACCGGCCGACGGGCCAGAGTGGAGCTGCGATGCGCGTCCTCTTCATCCCCGCCGCGGTGTCGAGCCATCACTATCCGATGGTGTCGCTCGCGTGGGGCTTCCGAAGCGCCGGGCACGAGGTCTACGTCGCCGGCCAGCCGCCGGTCGTGGACTCGGTCGTGTCGACCGGCCTGACCGCGGTGCCGGTCGGCGCCGCCTACGACCTCCTGGGTGGGATCACCGCCGCCGCGGACCAGGTCCGCGCGGAGACGGGGGAGGGCCCGGCCCCGACCGGTGACCTGTCCGCCATGTCCCCGGCCGCCCGGCACCGCTACGCCGAGCTGCGCACCGCGCCGCACGTGCGGGCGGCCGCCGCGATGGCCGCCGACCTGACCGGGCTGGCCCGGCACTGGGCCCCCGACCTGGTGGTGTCCGACCCGATCACGATGGTCGCCCCGCTCGTCGCGGGCGTGGCCGGCGCGCCACTGGTGCACCACCTGTGGGGCCCGCAGCCCACGTCGCTGCCGAAGTTTCCGGGCTACGGCGCACCGCTCGAACGCTGGCCGCTGGAGCTGCTGCGGCTGTACCGCGAGCACGGCGTCACGCCGCGCGAACGGCACGGGATCGCCACCGTCGACCCCGGCCCGGCGAGCCTGCAGCCGGCGAGCGTGCCGGACCGGATCGCGGCCCGGTACATGTGCTACAACGGCCCCGGCGCACTTCCGGACTGGCTGCTCGCCCCGCCGTCGCGCCCGCGCGTGGTCATCTCCTGGCTCACCGCCAACACACTTACCGACACGGCCGCCGAGCACCCGGTCGCGGCGCTCGCCCGGGCCATCGGCCGGCTCGACGTGGAGGTCGTCGTGACCGTCCGCGCGGCCGACCGGGCCGCGCTCGACATCGCCCAGGACCGGGTGCGGGTGGTGCAGGACCTGCCGCTCAACGCCCTCATGCCCGGCTGCGCGGTCGCGGTGAACCACGGCGGCACCGGCACGGCACTGACCGCCGCCTGCCACGGCGTGCCGCAGGTCATCGCCCCCTACAACCCCGGCCTCAGCCTCAACGCGGAGGCGCTCGGCGCATCGGGCGCGGCGATCGCGCTGCCGGCCGCGAGCTTCGACCCGCAGGCCGTGGCCGACGCCGTGGCCACCGTCCTCGCCGACGAGGTCTACGCCAAGGCGGCGGACACCCTGCGCGCGGAGAACCAGGCCCAGCCCACGCCCATCGACGTGGTCCGCACCATCGAAGACATGATCCACTCGGAGGCGACGGCATGAGCGGTACGGAGCGAAGCGGAGTGGCCGGTCATCAGAAGCACAGGGTGGAGCTCAGGCCGACGCCGGAGCTTGCGGAGGTGTTGGCATGAGCGGTACGGAGCGAAGCGGAGTGGCCGGTCATCAGAAGCACAGGGTGGAGCTCAGGCCGACGCCGGAGCTTGCGGAGGTGTTGGCATGAGCGTCTGGCAGGCCCGGGCGGCCACCATCGGGGCCGTCATCTCCATGATCCTCGGCATCATCGACACCAACATCGTCGCCACCGCGGTCTGGCCGATCGCCAAGAGCCTCGACCCGGCCCACGGCCTGGAGCGGCTGCCCTGGCTGATCAGCGCCTACGCGCTCGCGGCCACGGTTGTGCAGCCGCTCTACGGCAAGCTGGCCGACCTGTTCGGCCCGAAGCGCATCTACGTCTTCGCGCTCGGCGTCTTCCTGGCCGGCTCCGCGCTCTGCGGCCTGAGCCAGGACATGGGCCAGCTGATCGCGTTCCGGGCGCTGCAGGGCATCGGCGGCGGCGGGCTCATGAGCGTCACGCTGCTCGTCGTCGTCAGCATCTGGCCGCCGAAGGAGGCCGACGCCCAGGGCCGCGGCGGCGGCGCCGGGGCGGGCGCCGGGATGGGCGGCGTCATGGCCGGCATCGGCATCGTCGTCGGCCCGCTGATCGGCGGGCTCATCAACGACCACCTCTCGTGGCGCTGGATCTTCTACATCAACCTGCCGCTCGGCGTGGTCTCCTGGGCCCTGGCCGTCACCTGCCTGCGCCTGCCGGTCCGGGCGACCTCCCAGCGGATCGACTTCGCGGGCGCCGGCCTGATCGCCGGGGCCGCGAGCGCGCTGCTGCTGGTCACCGAGTGGGGCGGGCGGCGCTACGCCTGGGGCTCGGCCACGATCCTGCTTCTCGGCGCGGCCGGTGCGGTGCTGCTCGTGGCGTTCCTGCTGCGCCAGGGCATCGTCCCGCGGCTGCGGAGGTTCACGGCGCCGGAGCCCATCTTCCCGCTGTCGCTGTTCGGCAACCGGGTCTTCCGGGTGGCCAGCCCGGTCGAGTTCCTGGCCGGCATGGTGACCATCGGCGCGGTCGTCTACGTGGCGCTCTACCTCCAGGCCGCCCAGAACGTGGCGCCGACCCGGGCCGGGCTGCACCTCATCCCCCTGGCGATCGGCATGGTCGCCTCGGCGATCGTGGCCGGGAAGCTGGTCGGGCGCTCGAAGCGGTACCGCCCCGTGATGATGGCCGGCATGCTGACCGTCGCCGCCGGGCTGGGCCTGCTCAGCCGGCTCGACGCGGACACGTCGGCCGGCGCGCTCAACCTCTACCTGTTCGTCTTCGGCGCCGGACTGGGCCAGGTGCTCGGTGTGGCCGTGACAGCGGTCCAGCTGACCGCGCCCGAGGGGCAGACCGGCGTGGCGATCACCGCCGTCCGGTTCAGCCAGACGCTCGGCGGCGCGATCGGCAGCGCCGTGCTCGGCACCGTCCTGGTGCGCGCCTACGCCTCCCGGGCTCCGTCCGACGCGGCCGCGGGCGGCGGCGAGGTGAGCGCGACCCAGATCCACCAGCTGCCGGCGAGCATCCGCCCGGCCGCGATCGACGCGCTCGTGTACGCCACCGACCGGGTCTTCCTCACCGGCATGGGCATCGCCCTGCTCGCGGTGGTCCTGCTGGCCTTCCTGCCGCAGCCCCAGCGGGCCCGGGAGCCACTGCCGATACCCGTGAGCCCCGCACCGCAGGGGTGGCTGGCCAAGCGCAGGGAAGCGTTCCAGAAGGCCAGGTAGGCAAAAAGGGCCGGCTCCCTCGGGGAGCCGGCCCTTCACGCTGTGCGCTCAGGCGCGGGAACCGCTGAAAGCACGCCGCCCGTACGCGCCCATGTCGAGCTCGCCCCGGATGCCGTCACCGTCCACAGTGGCCTTGCCCCGGACCTTCACCTTCATCGGCCGGGCGGCCAGCATCGAGACCCAGGTGAGCTCGTTGCCCGCGACGGTGCCCTGCTCGACCTCCATGGAGCCCGACGTGGTCGTCATGGTGCCGTTGAACGCGGCCCCGGCCTCCGTGATGTCGAACTGCCAGTCCTTGACGCCCTTGCCGGTCTCGACCTGGAGCCGGTAGCTGCCATCGATGCTCATGCCTTCTCCTCTGCCGCGCAGTCGGTTGCCGCCCGACACGCTAGGTGCGCGGCCCAAGCACCCGCTAAAGGCCGTCTGACTTGGCAAAGCGTTAGTTCGCCTTAAGTCCGCGCAGACAGGCTCACGGCCGAGTCCAGAGCTGAGGAGGCGGCAATGCGCGTGCAGGACGTGTACGTCAACGGCATCGGAGTGTTCCTGCCGGAGCCGGTGAGCATCGAGTCCGCCGTCCGACAGGGTTTCTACCCGGCCGAGGACGTCGAGCGGTACGGCTGGACCGGCTGCACCATCGCCGGTGACATCTCCGCGCCGGAAATGGCGCTGCGGGCGGCCCGCGACGCCATCGAGCACAGCGGGCGCGACCCGCACTCGCTGGATCTGCTCGTCTACACCGACTGCTGGCACCAGGGCCCGGACGGCTGGCAGCCCCAGGCCTACCTGCAGCACCACCTGGTCGGCGGCGACCTGCTCGCGATCGAGCTGCGCCACGGCTGCAACGGCACCTTCAGCGCCCTCGAGATCGCGGCCAGCTACCTGGCCGTCGACCCGGGCCGCGAGGCGGCGCTGATCGTCGCCAGCGACAACTTCGGCACCCCGCTGCTGGACCGGTGGAACCCCGGCCCCGGCTTCGTCGCCGCCGACGCGGCCGCCGCGCTCGTCATCAGCAAGCGGCCCGGCTTCGCGAAGCTGCTGTCGGTCGGCTCGATCACGATCCCGGACGTCGAGGAGATCCACCGCTGCGGCGAGCCGCTGTTCCCGCCGGGCGCCACCACCGGCCGCGTCGTCGACTTCACCGCGCGCCTGGAGGCGTTCCGCACCAAGCTCTTCGCCGACGGCACCGGCATGGAGGCCGCGGCGGCGTTCCACGAGAAGACCCAGGAGTGCGTCGAGCGCACCCTGGCCGAGGCCGGCATCCAGCTCGACGACGTCAAGAAGGTCGTCATCACCAACAGCTCCCAGGACGAGGCCGAGGTCGAGTTCATGGGCGTGCTCGGCCTGCCGCTGTCGATGTCCACCTGGGACTACGGCCGCACGATCGGCCACATGGGTGCCGGCGACCACACCATCTCGCTGCGCTACCTGCTGCAGTCCGGGCAGGTCGGCCCGGGTGACCACGTGCTGATGATCGGCACCGCCCCCGGCCTCACCTACTCGTGCGCGGTCCTGCGGATCCTGGAGGGTTTCGATGCCTGACCTGAGCCTGTCGACGGCCGTCGAGGACGTCGTCGTCGGCCTGCCGGTCGACCGGCCCGGCCCCGAGGGCTTCGCCCGGGTGCACCGGGAGGCGCTCGTCGGCCCTGCCGCCGGCCGCCCGGCGCACTGGTGGTCGGGGGTGTTCCTGGCGCTGCTGCACCGCTACACCGCGGCCGAGCAGCTGCACCTGCTGGCCGCGGCCGACGCCGACGGCGCCGTCGTCGTGCACGCCTTCCCGGTCGCCGCCGACGACACCGTCGCCGACCTGGCCGCCCGGGTCGCCACCGGCCTGGCCGTGCCGCCCCCGCCGACCCGCCTGGTCGACCGGGTCACCGGGCCCGGGCGCCCGGCCTGGTTCAGCCCCGTCCTCGCCGGCCTGCCGGTCGGCGGCCCGGAGGCGGCCGGGCACGCGGACATCGCGCTGTCCATCGCGGACGGCACCGTACGCCTCCTGGCCAACGCGGCCCGCTGGGACGCCGGCACCGCGGTCCGGATGGCCGGGCATCTCGCCCTGCTGGCCGCGGCCGCCGAGGACGGGCCGATCGGCCGGCTGCCGATGGTCGGCGAGGCCGAGCGGGCGCTGATGCTGACCGGCTGGAACGCCACCGAGGCCGACTGGTCCGACGCCGGCTACCTCACGCTGCTGCGGGCCCGCGTGGCCGCCCAGGGCGCGGAGACGGCCCTGGTCCACGGGGACCGCACAGTCACCTTCGACGAGCTGGAGACCGGGAGCAACCGGGTCGCCAACGCCGTCATCGGCCTCGGGGCCGGGCCCGGCGAGCGGGTCGCCCTGCTGTGCCCGACGAGCGCCGACTTCGTCATCGCGGCCATCGGCGTGCTCAAGACGGGCGCCGCCGTGGTGCCGATCGACCCGGTCAACCCCGACCCGCGGGTCGAGTTCATGCTCGGTGACGCCGAGCCGGTAGCGGTCCTGGCCACCGCGGCACTGCGCTCCCGGGCCACGACCGGCGCGCCGGTGCTGGTGCTGGACGGGCCCGAGATCGCGGCCGCGTCCGCCGAGCCGGTGCTCGCCGCGATCACGCCTGACACCGTGAGCCACCTGATCTACACCTCCGGCTCCACCGGCGAGCCGAAGGCGGTCCTGGAGCGCCACCGCGCGCTCGCGAACCTGGTCCACTGGACGGGAAGGGCCTACGGCGTCCGCCCCGGCGACCGCGCGTCCTGGCTGTCCACGCCGGGCTTCGCGGTGCAGCTGATGGAGTGGATGCCGTACCTCGCGCTGGGTGTCGCCATCCACGTCGGCGAGGCGGCCAACCGCAGCGCCGAGCAGCTGCGCGACTGGCTCGTCGACGAGGGCGTCACGCACACGATGCTCGTGGCCGCCCTGGCCGAGCGGGTGTGGGCCCTGGAGTGGCCGGCCACGGCGCGGCTGCGGGTGCTCGTCACCACCGCCGAGCGGGTGCACAGCTGGCCGCCGGTCGACACCGCCTTCCGGGTCGTCATGACCTACGGCTCCACCGAGACCACAAACGTGCTGTCCTGCCTCGACCTCGGGCTGGCCCAGGACTACACGGCCGCGGCGACCCCGGCCGCGGTGCGGGCGGTGCGCCCGGTGCCGGTCGGCAAGCCGATCGCCAACCTGCGGGTGTACCTGCTCGACCCGGCCGGCCACCCGGTGCCGCCCGGCGTCGTGGGCCGGCTCTTCGTCGCCGGGGCCGGCCTCGCCGCCGGCTACCACAACCGGCCCGAGCTCACCGCCGCGAAGTTCCTGGCGAACCCGCTGCCGGAGGAGCCGGAGCCGATCCTGTACGACACCGGTGACCTCGCCCGCTTCCGCGCCGACGGCGTCGTGGAGCTGCTCGGCCGCTCCGACTCGCAGGTCAAGGTGCGCGGCTTCCGGGTCGAGCTCGGCGAGGTCGAGCGGGCCGTCAGCGCCGCGCCCGGGGTCCGGGAGGCGGTCGTGCGGGCCTACGAGCCCGAGCCCGGCGACACCCGGCTGGCCGCCTACGTCGGCGCCGGCGACCGGGCCGCCGGCCCGGGCGTGCGCACCTACGTCACCGAGCGGCTGCCGCACTACATGGTGCCGGCCGTCATCGTGGTGCTGGACCGGCTGCCCCGGCTGGCCAACGGCAAGGTCGACCACCAGGCCCTGCCCGACCCCGACAGCGCCTTCCGCGACGGCCTCGACACCGACTACGCCGAGCCCGCGACCGCGGCCCAGCGGGCGATCGCCCAGGTCTGGTCGCAGCTGCTGCACCTGGAGCGGGTCGGGGCCAACGACAACTTCTTCGACCTCGGCGGCCACTCCGTGCTGGCGGTGCGCATGATCGCGGCGGTCAACGGGCGCTTCGCCGTCCGCCTGCGCCTGCCCGACCTCTGCGCCCACCCCACGGTCGAGCAGCTCGCCGACCACGTCGCCACCCTTCGTGGCGAGTAGGGAACAACCGACATTCTTCGCGGGGAAGGCATCATGACGACACTCGACATCGGCGCGGCCCACACCCAACACTGGATCGGCGGTGCCTGGGCGCGGTCCGACGCGTCCGGCGGCATCGACGTGATCGACCCCAGCACCGAGCTGGTGCTCGCCACCGTCCCGGCCGGGACCGCCGCCGACGCCCACCGGGCCGTGCGGGCCGCCCGGGCCGCGGCGCCCGGCTGGGCCCGCACCCCGCTGGCCGAGCGGCTGCGCTTCCTGGAGCGGCTCGTGCGGCGGCTGGAGGAGCGCGCGGAGGAGCTGGCCGAGACCATCACCGCCGAGGTCGGCGCGCCGTCGCTGCTGGCCCGCCGGGCCCACGTCGGTCTCGCGACCGGGATCGCCGCCTCCTACCTGGACATCGCCGGCCGCTTCGAGTTCGAGCGCATGATCGGCAACTCGCTCGTGGTGCGCGAGCCCGCGGGCGTCGTCGCGACCATCACGCCGTGGAACGTGCCGCTGCTGCTGACGCTGCAGAAGATCGTGCCCGCACTGATGGCCGGCTGCGCGGTCGTGCACAAGCCGAGCGAGCTCACCCCGCTCAACTCGCTGCTGCTGGCCGAGATCACGGCCGAGTGCGACCTGCCGCCGGGCGTGTTCAACGTCGTCGTCGGCGAGGGTCCGGTCGTGGGCGCGGCCCTGACCGCGGACCCGGGCGTCGATCTGGTGTCGTTCACCGGCTCGGTCCGGGCCGGGCGCCAGGTCGCGCAGGCGGGGGCCGGCGCGCTCAAGCGGGTACACCTGGAGCTGGGGGGTAAGAGCGCGAGCATCGTCCTCGCCGACGCCGACCTCGCCCAGGCCGTGCGGGCCACCGTCGACCAGGTCTGCTTCAACAGCGGCCAGGCGTGCCTGCAGTGGAGCCGCCTGCTGGTCCCGGCCGAGCGCCAGGAGGAGGCGGCCGAGCTGGCCGCGCAGGCCGCCGCCGGATATCGGCCCGGCCCGCCCCGCGACCCCGGCACCGACCTCGGCCCGCTGGTCTCCGCGGCCGCCCTGCAGCGGGTCCGCGGCTACATCACCCAGGGCATCACCGAGGGCGCCCGGCTTGTCGCCGGCGGTCCCGAGCCGGTCGCGGGCCTGGACACCGGCTACTACGTGCGCCCGACGGTGTTCACCGGCGTCAGCGAGTCGATGACCATCGCCCGGGAGGAGATCTTCGGACCGGTGCTGTCCATCATGTCGTACTCCGACCAGGCCGACGCCGTCCGCATCGCCAACGACACCCCCTACGGCCTGCACGGCGCGGTCTGGGGCGGCGACCTCGACCGGGCCACGGCCGTCGCCCGGCAGATCCGCACCGGCCAGGTCGACGTCAACGGCGGCCCGTTCAACCTGCTCGCCCCGTTCGGCGGCTACAAGCAGTCAGGCATCGGCCGCGAGTGCGGCGTCGAGGGCCTGGAGAGCTTCTGCGAGATCAAGTCCATGCAGCTGCCCGACGCGACGAGCGAGCCGGTCGGCCCGCGGCTGCGCGGCGGCGACGACGGGGAAGGCCGGAGCTGATGCCCGGCGCCGGACCGGCGGGGCTCGGCGTCACCGCGGCCGACTTCCGCGCGTTCATGGGCACCTTCCCCAGCGGCGTGGCCATCGTGACGGCCGTGGACCCCGGCGGCCGGCCGTTCGGCCTGACCTGCTCGTCGGTGTCGAGCGTGGCGACGGACCCGCCGACGCTGCTGGTGTGCCTGCGCAGCGCGAGCCCCACGCTCGCCGCGCTGCGGGCCCGCGCCGCGTTCAGCGTCAACCTGCTGCACGACGAGGGCCGGGCCGCCGCCGAGCTCTTCGCCTCCGGCGACCCGGACCGCTTCGAGCGGATCCCCTGGCGCCGCAACGATTCGACAGGCGGCCCGCACCTGACCGAGCACGCCCACGCCATCGCCGACTGCGACGTCGCCGGCACCACCCGGGTGGGCGACCACATGGTGGTCTTCGGCCGGGTGATGCGGGTCCGCTGGGGCGGCGCCGGGCCGGCCGTGAGCCCCTCGCCGCTGCTCTACGGGCTGCGGCAGTACTCGTCGTGGCGCGTCGCCGGCGCTTCCCGATGACCGCGTGCGTGTCCGAGGAGGACGGATGAAAGGCACCATGCCCATTCCCACATCGATCCCCGTGCCGCCCAGAGCTCCGGCCGCAGGCGGCGCCGCCGCCGATACGGCGCGGCCCGGGACCGGCCACCTCGTCGAGGCGGTCGCGACCTGGGCCCGCACGAAGGCCGGCACCCCGGCGGTGACGGCCGCCGACGGCGCGATCACCTACGACGAGCTGGCCGACCGGGCCGCGGCGATCGCCGAGCGGCTGCGGGCCGAGGGCGTCGGCCCGGGCACCGCGGTGGCGCTGCTGACCGGGCGGTCACGGCTGAGCACGCCGTCGCTGCTGGCCGTCTGGTGGCTCGGCGCGACAGCGGTCCTGGCCGACGAGCGGCACCCGGCCGACCGGATCAACCTGGTGCTGCGCGACGCCGGCGCCCGGATCGTGCTGGCCGGCCACGTGCCCGCGGGCGCTATTCCGGCCAAGACGACGCTCATCGATCCCGGCGGTCTCGAGCTGTCGCTTCCCGCCTCGACGTTCATCCCGGCGGTGCCGCGGCCGCAGGACTGCGCCTACATCGTCTACACCTCGGGCACCACGGGCTGGCCCAAGGGCGTCGAGGTGAGCTACGCCAACCTGGACACGTTCCTGACCGCGCTCGGCACGCTCGACTTCCCCCCGGGCGGCACCGGCGTCAACGCGGTCTCCCCGTCCTTCGACGGCTGGCTGTGGTGCACGATGCTGTACCTCACCTACGGCCAGACGATGGCGATCGTGGACCTGGCCGCCCGGGACGCGATCGGGCTGGCCGAGATGATCGAGGTCCACGAGCCGCGGGTCCTCTGCCTCACCCCGACGCTGCTGTCGGCGCTGGAGCGGGTGCCGGCGGCCGAGGCGATCGTCGTCGCCGGTGAGCCCTGCCCGCCGTCGCTGGTGGCCCGGCTCGCCGACGTGCCGCGGGTGCTCAACGTCTACGGGCCGACCGAGGGCACCATCGCCGCCACGTGCGCCGACAGCCGCCGCGGCGACGACCTGACGACGATCGGCCGCCCGCTGCCCGGCTACCGGCTGCGCGTGCTCAACGAGCACCGCTCGCCGGTCGCCCACGGCACCGAGGGCGAGCTGTACATCTGCGGCCCGGCGGTGGCCCTGGGCTACCGCAACCGGCCGGAGCTGACCGAGGAGCGCTTCGTCCCCGACCACATCGCCGCCGACGGCAGCCGCATGTACCGCACCGGCGACCTCGCCCGCTTCCGGCGCGACGGGCAGTACGAGTTTCGCGGCCGCGCCGACGACCAGGTGAAGGTCCGCGGCTACCGGGTCGAGCTGGGCGAGATCGAGCGGATCGCGCTGTCGGTGACAGGTGTCCGGGCCGCGGCCGCGTTCACCAGCGCCACCGGCGACACGCTCGGCCTCGGGGTGACCCTGGAGCCCGGCGCCGAGCCGCACGAGCTCACCGAGCGCCTGCGCCACCGCTGCGCGATGCTGCTGCCGGACTTCATGGTCCCGGCGATCGTGACGGTCGTGGCGGTGCTGCCGAGCTTACCGACGGGCAAGGTCGACCGGGGCGCCCTGGCGCGCACCGGCGGCCCCGCGGCCGGCGGTCAGGCCCCGAGCACGGACCGGGAGCGGCAGGTCTGCGCGGCCTGGGCCGAGCTGCTCAAGCGGCCGGTGGAGGACGTCACCGCCAGCTTCTTCGAGCTCGGCGGGCACTCCCTGCTGGCCGCCCGGGCCGTGGGCGCGCTGCGGCGCAGCACCGGGCTGCCGCTGTCCGTGCACCACCTGCTGCTCGACCCCACCGCGGCCTCGCTGGCCAGGGAGATGGACCAGCTCGCCACGCAGGCCGTGACCGCGGCGCCCGTCGCGGCGGAGCACGCCTGATGGCCGGCCCCTGGCTGGTCGCCTGGCACCCGCGGCCGGCCGAGCGCCCGCTGCTGGTCTGCCTGCCGCCCGCCGGGGCCGGCTGCGTGCAGTTCCGGGCCTGGCAGCACGCGCTCGGCGACGCGGTAGCGGTGGCCGGCGTGCAGCTGCCGGGGCGCGAGACCCGCTGGAGCGACCCGCCGGCCGAGTCGATGGACGCGGCGGTGGCCGCGATCGCCGCCGAGGTCGCCGCCCTCGTGCCGGCCGACCACCCGATCGTGGTGTTCGGGCACAGCTTCGGCGCGCTCATCGGCTGGGAGCTGGTCCGCACGCTGCGGCGGGAGCGCGGGCAGCGGGTGGAGGCGCTCGTGGTGGCCGCGTGCAAGCCGCCGGACCGGTGGGTCGGCGCCGGGCGCGGCCTGGTCGAGGACGACGACGAGCTCGCGACCCTGCTCGACACCCGCGGCCTCGGGGCCGACGACCTCGACGAGGACACCCGGGAGCTGATGCTGGCCGTGCTGCGCCACGACGCCCGGCTGTCGATGAGCTTCACCGGCGCCGGCCTGGCGCCGCTCGACGTGCCGCTGGAGGCCTGGGTGGCCGAGGCGGACCCGACGGTGCCGCCGGCCGACATGACGGACTGGCGCCGCTATGCCGGCGCCGGGTTCACCGCCCGCCGCTTCCCCGGCGGGCACTACTTCTGCCTCGACGACCCGGCGCCGGTGCTGCCGATACTGGCCGCCCGGGCCCGGGACGCGGTCGCGACGAAGGGAACCATCGGATGACCCTCATCGTCCCCACAATCGACCTCACCGACGAGTCCATGTTCGAGCGCAACGAGTTCTGGCCGGCCCTCGCCTGGTTACGCGAGAACGACCCGGTGCACTGGCACGAGGAAGCGGATGGTCCGGGCTTCTGGGCGCTCACCCGATACGCCGACATCGCCGCCGTGTACGCCGACCACGAGGGGTTCAGCTCCCGGTACGGCATGCGCCTGGGCAGCAACGCGGACGCCGTCGCGGCCGTGTCCCAGCGCATGCTGATCGTCTCCGACCCGCCCGACCACACCCACCTCAAGCGGGTGCTGTCCCGCGAGTTCGGCCCGAGCGAGCTGCCCCGGCTGGAGCGCACCGTGCGCCGGGTCGCCGCCGAGGTGATGGACGAGGCAGTGGTCACCGGCGACATCGACTTCCTGGAGATCGCCAAGCTGCTGCCCAACTACGTCGTCTGCGCGGCGATGGACCTGCCGCGCGAGGACTGGGCCTGGCTCGGCCAGATCACCACAGAGGCGTTCGAGGGCGAGGACGAGGTCCGCCGCAGCGGCGCCCACGGCGAGATCTTCCTGTACTTCGAGGACCTCGTGCACCAGCGCCGGGGCGGGGACGGCGACGACTTCGTCAGCCGGATCGCCCGGGCCCGCCGCGCGTCGGAGGTGCCCGGCGAGGAGCGCCTGCTCACCGACGAGGAGATCATCTTCAACTGCAACGGGGTGCTGGCCGGGGCCAACGAGACCACGCGATACTCCACAGCCGGGGGCCTGCTCGCCCTCATCGAGCGGCCGGAGCAGTGGGCGCGGCTGCGCACCGCCGGCCCGGAGGGGATCGCCGCCGCGGTCGAGGAGATCCTGCGCTGGACCGTGCCCGGCGTCCACGCCCTGCGCACCGCCACCCGCAACGCCGAGATCGGCGGGAAGCAGATCCGGGCCGGCGAGCGGGTGACGCTGTGGAACGTCTCGGCCAACCGCGACGAGTCGATGTTCGACGCGCCTGACGAGTTCCGCTTCGACCGCAGCCCCAACCGGCACATCACGTTCGGCGCGGGGCGGCACCTCTGCCTCGGCGCCCGGCTGGCCCGCATCGAGCTGGCCGCGTTCCTGACCGAGCTGATCGACCGGGTCGACCGGGCCGAGCTTCGCGGCACGCCGCGCTACAACGCCTCGAACTTCACCTGGGGACTCAACCACCTGCCCGTACGCCTCGTGCCGAAGCGCGCGGCGTGACCGTGTCCGTGATGGGAGCGTAAGCGATGGACCAACGGATCAAGAACGTCGTCATCCTCGGTGGCGGCACGGCCGGCTGGATGTCGGCCGCCTACCTCGCCAAGGCCCTGCAGCAGACGGTGAACGTCACGATCCTGGAGGCGCCCTCGATCCCCCGGATCGGCGTCGGTGAGGCCACGGTGCCGAACCTGCAGCGGGTCGTGTTCGACTTCCTCGGCATCCCCGAGGACGAGTGGATGCGCGAGTGCAACGCCGCCTTCAAGACGGCCGTCAAGTTCGTCAACTGGCGCACGCCGGGTGCCGGCCAGGCCACGCCGCGGCTGTTCGAGGGCCGCCCCGACCAGTTCTTCCACCCGTTCGGGCTGCTGCCGAGCGAGGAGGAGATCCCGCTGTCGCACTACTGGGCGTCCAAGCGGATCAACGGCGAGACCGACGAGCCGTTCGACTACTCGTGCTACCGCGAGCCGGCCATGATGGACGCCCTGCGCTCGCCGAAGCACCTCGACGGCACGCCCGCCACCTACTACGCCTGGCACTTCGACGCCGCCCTGGTCGCCGACTACCTGCGCCGGCACGCCACCGGCAAGCTCGGCGTGGTGCACATCCAGGACGAGATGACCGAGGTCGTGCAGGACGCCCGCGGTTACGTCATGGCGCTGAAGACCAAGGGCGGCCGCACGCTCGCGGCCGACCTGTTCGTCGACTGCTCCGGCTTCCGCAGCCTGCTGATGAACAAGGCCATGCAGGAGCCGTTCATCGACATGAAGGACCACCTGCCCAACGACAGCGCGGTCGCCTCGGCGGTGCCGCACGACGACGCCACCCACGGGGTGGAGCCGTTCACCTCGTCGATCGCGATGCCGGGCGGCTGGACCTGGAAGATCCCGATGCTTGGCCGGTTCGGCTCCGGCTACGTCTTCTCCAGCCAGTTCACCAAGCGCGACGAGGCCACCCGGGACTTCTGCGCCCTGTGGGGCCTCGACCCGGAGACGGCGCCGCTCAACCAGGTGAAGTTCCGGGTGGGGCGCAACCGCCGGGCCTGGGTCAAGAACGTGGTCGGCATCGGCCTGTCCACCAACTTCCTGGAGCCGCTGGAGTCCACCGGCATCTACTTCACCTACGCGGCGCTCTACCAGCTGGCCAAGCACTTCCCGGACCGGACGTTCGACAAGCGGCTCATCGACCGGTTCAACCACCAGATGGAGACCACGTTCGACGACACCCGCGACTTCATCCAGGCCCACTTCTACTTCGCGCCGCGCAACGACACCCCCTACTGGGCGGCGAACAAGGAGCTGAAGCTGAGCGACAGCTTCCTGGCCAAGCTCGAGATGTACAAGGCCGGCATCCCGGTCAACCCGCCGCTCACCGATGAGGGCGGCTACTACGGCAACTTCGAGGCCGAGTTCAACAACTTCTGGACCAACGGCAGCTACTACTGCATCTTCACCGGCATGAACGTGCTGCCGGAGCGGGCGCTGCCGGCGCTCACCCACAAGCCCGAGGCGATCAAGAAGGCCGAGGCGCACTTCGAGCGCATCCGCGAGCAGCAGGACGAACTCGTGGCGTCGCTGCCGTCCAACTACGAGTTCCTGCGCCGCCTGCACGGCCTCGACTGACCCCCGCACCCACGAGCCGGCCCGCGACGCCCTCACCCCCCGGGGCGTCGCGGGTCTTTCTAGTGGGGCAGCAGGATGTCGATGAGGTACGGGGAGTCGAACGCGGTCCGCTGCCCGGGCTGCAGGCCGGGCAGCGGGAACAGGCGCGCCGACAGGGGCTTGTCCAGCCGGTCGGCCAGCGTCGCGACATCGAGCACCAGCGCTGCGATGTCTTCCACCGGCGTGCTGCCGGGCATCGGGATGGTGTCCAGCCCGGTGCCGCAGATCGCCGAGTAGGCCAGCACGTCGTGGGCCCGGATCCGGCCCTGGGACCAGGCCCAGGCCAGCACCTCGTCCTCCAGCACCGGCAGCATCACGCCGTTGAAGCCGCACGTCGGCAGGTCGGTCTGGCGCAGCGCGCGGGTCACGGCGGCGACCGCGGCGACGGTGCCCGGCGAGCCGAACGGGCCGCCGATGGCCCGGGTCAGCGGGGCGCCGATGCTGGCCGAGACCGACGGCGCCGGCGACAGGTCGATGCCGCCGAAGCGCACGCCCATCTCCGCCGCCGCCCGCCGGGCCAGCTCCACCACGGGGCCGGCCTCGGCCTGCATGCCCGCGCGCACGGCCGCGGTGACCGTCTCCGGGTCCACCGGGCCGGGGCCGCGCGGGATGGCCCGCTCGACGATCTCGGCGCCCTGCAGGCCGATGGTGAGGGCGGCGCGCCCGCGGTGCCGGCTGGCCGGGAAGAACGGGTGGCCGGGGCGGACCCGGGCCAGCGCGGCGAACCGGAAGTTGCCGTTGCCGCCGGGGGTCCGCTCGGCGATGCCGGCCATCGCCCGGGCCGTCGGCAGAACCGCCGCGACCCGCAGCCCGTGCTCCTTGCTCGCGACCTGGGTGCCCCAGCTCAGCGCTGGATAGGCGGCGACGAGGTCGGGCACCTGGTCCAGCCGGGCCAGGTCGAAGGCGGGGTCGTCGGCCGGGGCGGCCCCGACCGAGCAGGAGTGGATGCCGCAGTCGTCGACGTCGGACTGCAGGCGCGCGCAGACGGCGTCGACGGCGGCGGCCGACTCCCAGTCCTGCTCCAGCAGCGACGGCGTCGTCAGCCGGACGGTCTGCACGGCGTAGCCCTCGTGCAGGAAGAACTTGCGGCCCAGTTCGAGTGCGGCCGCCGCCGTGGCCAGCCGCTTGGCCGGCAGCGGGTGCGGACCCGGCACGCCGAGCGTGAGCGTCCGGATGGTCGGTCTGGGCACTGGCGGGCTCCCACGGTTTTCGGGGCGCCGCGGTCGCGACGCCTTACGCGCAGCGTGTGCCGCGGCGCTGAAGTTCCGCTGAAGCGGCGAATTGTCACCGCTTCAGCGACGGCTGGTGTGCTACCAGCGTGCCGAAGTCAACAATAGACCCGAATGGACCGCGGCTGCGCTTCGGCGTGCTGGGCTGCGGTGACATCGCCTGGCGCAACACCGTGCCGGCGATCCAGCGCTGCGGGGCCGAGGTCGTCGCGTTCGCCAGCCGCAGCGGGGATCGGGCCCGCCGCTTCGCCGACCGGTTCGGCGGCGCCGCCGTCGAGGGGTACGAGCGGCTGCTGGCCCGCACCGACGTCGACGCCGTCTACGTCGCGCTGCCGACGGGCCTGCACCACACCTGGGCCCGCCGGGCCCTGGAGTCGGGCCGGCACGTGCTGGCCGAGAAGCCGCTCACCGCGACCCTGGACGAGGCCGCCGACCTCGTGCGGCTGGCCGCGCAGCGCGGTCGCTGGCTGGCCGAGAACTTCACGTTCCCCTACCACTCGCAGCACACCGCGGTGCAGAAGGTGATCGCCGACGGCGAGATCGGCCTGCCCCGCGTGTACGAGATCGTGTTCGGCATCCCGGCCCGGCCCGACGGCGACATCCGCAACGACCCCGAACTCGGGGGCGGGGCGCTGCTGGATCTCGGCGTGTACACGGCCCGGGCGATCCGCCTGATGTGTGAGCCCGCCGACGGTGCCGGGCTGGAGGTGGCCGGGGCGACGCTGAGCATCGCCCCGGCCCTCGGTGTCGACGTCGCCGGCAGCGCGCTGCTGAGCCTGCCGGGCGGCGCCACCGGGCACCTGAGCTTCGGGTTCGGGCTGGCCTACCGCTCCGCGTACGCCGTCTGGGGCAGCGAGGGCCGGGTGAGCCTGCAGCGCGCGTTCACGCCGCCGGCGAGCCTGCGGCCGGTGCTGCGCCTGGAGCGGCAGGACCGGGTCGAGGAGCGCACGCTGCCCGCCGACGACCAGCACGCCAACGTCGTCGCCGCGTTCGTGCGGGCGGCGGTGGGTGGCGCGCCGTTCGGGCCGCAGGGGGAGTCGCTGCTGCGCCAGGCCGCACTGGTCCAGCGCATCCGCGGTACCGCCAAACCTTCTTTTGCTTGAGCAACCCCCGAACGAAAGGGGCTCGCGATGCGCGTGCTCTTCATGCCCATGGCCCAGACCACTCACTACCACCAGCTCGTCGGGCTGCTCTGGGCATTCCGCGCCGCCGGGCACGACGTCCGGGTCATCGCGCAGCCGGGCGTCCTCGACGCGGTCACCGCCACCGGTGTCATCGCTGTCGCGGCCGGCGGCGGCTACGACATCATGGAGGGCGCCGCGGAGATCGTCCGGGCCGGCGCCGACACCGTCCGCCGCTACCCGCCCGGGCAGATGCCGCCCGAGGCCCGGGCCCGCCTCTTCCAGCTGCGCCTGGTGCCGCACATCCGCGGCGCCGAGGACATGGCGGCCGATGTGGCCGCGTTCGCCGAGGGCTGGCGGCCCGACCTGGTCGTCGCCGACCCGCTGGTGTACGCCGCGCCGATCGCCGCCGCGGTGGCCGGCGTCCCGCTCGTGCGCCACCTGTGGGGCCCGGACATGAGCCGGCACATCGGCCTGCCCGGCACCGGGGTCGACGAGGCCGTCGACCCGCGCGGCGCCTGGCCCGACGAGCTCATCGCGCTCTACGGCCGCTACGGCGCCAAGCCGGCCGCCGACGTCGCCGCCCGGACCGTCGACACGACCCCGCAGAGCCTGCAGCTGCCCGGGGTGCCGAACCGGATCGCGACCCGGTACACCTCCTACAACGGCGCGTCGATCGCCCCGGCCCGGCCGGCCGAGCCGCCGCCGGCCGAGGGCGGCCGCTCCCGGGTCTGCGTGACCTGGGGCTCGTCGTCGACCGCGCTGATCGGGCCGCAGGCGTTCGCCGTGCCGAAGATCCTGCAGGCGCTGCGGGGCCTGGACCTCGACGTCGTCGTCGCGGTCCGCCCGGGCGACCGGGAGCGCGTCGGTGAGGTGCCCTCCGGGGTCCGGGTCATCTGCGGGGTGCCGCTGGATCTGGTCCTGCCCGGCTGCGACGCGGTGATCCACCAGTCAGGCGCGGGCACGACGCTGACCGCCGCCTTCTACGGCGTGCCGCAGGTGACGATCCCGCAGGTCGCCGACCAGTTCATGGTCAGCGAGCGGCTGAGCGCCACGAGGGCCGGGGTCGGGCTGACCGGCGAGGCGGCCGGCATCGAGGGCATCCGCGCGGCGACCCAGG
The DNA here is from genome assembly GCF_019904175.1 of Dactylosporangium vinaceum. GTDB lineage: Bacteria > Actinomycetota > Actinomycetes > Mycobacteriales > Micromonosporaceae > Dactylosporangium > Dactylosporangium vinaceum. Next base: position 1,338,349 of record NZ_CP061913.1, read on the forward strand.
AGATCCTCGGCGCGCCCGCGGCGGCCATCGCGGCCGACCGGCTGCGGGCCGAGATGCACGCCCAGCCGGCGCCCGCGGCGATCGTGCCGCAGCTGGTCGAGCTGGCCGAACGCCGCTCGTTTTAGCAGGACTTGGGCCGGGTTTTACGGCCCGCTGATGTGGTGACGGCAACGCGGCGCACGAGATCGAGGAGTCTTCCGTGGTAGTTGCGAGTACGAATGCGATCCCGTTCAACCGGGCCTATCTGACGGGTGCCGAGTCGGCTCTGATGGAGACGGTCCTCAACGGCGGTCTGCTGGAGGGTGACGGGCCCTTCACCGCCCGGGCCTCGGCGCTGCTCACGGAGATGATCGGCGCGGTGGCGACACTGCTCACCACGTCGTGCACCCACGCGCTGGAGCTCAGCGCGCTCGTGCTGGACCTGAAGCCGGGCGACGAGGTGATCATGCCGTCGTTCACGTTCCCGTCGACCGCCAACGCCTACGCACTGCGCGGTGCGGTACCGGTCTTCGTCGACTGCCGGCCCGACACGCTCAACCTCGACGAGCGCCGGATCGAGGCCGCGATCACCAGCCGGACCAGGGCCATCGCGCCGGTGCACTACGCGGGCGTCGGCTGCGACATGGACGCGATCGGGGCCATCGCCCAGCGCCACGGCCTGGCGATCGTCGAGGACAACGCGCACGGGCTCGGCGGCTACTACCGCGGCCGCCCGCTCGGCTCGTTCGGTGCGCTGGCGACCCAGAGCTTCCACTCGACCAAGAACGCGCACTGCGGCGAGGGCGGCGCCCTGGTCGTCAACCGGGCGGACCTGGTCGAGCGGGCCGAGTACATCCGCGAGAAGGGAACCAACCGCACCCAGTACTACCGCGGCGTCGTCGAGCGCTACCGCTGGGTCGACATCGGCTCCAGCTACCTGCCCTCGGAGCTGCTCGCGGCGTTCCTGACCGCGCAGCTGGAGCACTTCGGGCAGATCCAGGCCCGGCGCCAGGAGGTGTGGGCGGCGTACCACAGCCGCCTGGCCGACTGGGCCGCCGAGGCCGGCGTCATCCAGCCCACCGTGCCCGACGAGTGCGTGCACCCGGCCCACATCTACTACCTGCTGCTGCCGGACCTGGGCACCCGCCAGTCGTTCCTGCGCCACCTGCGCGACCGCGGCATCCAGGCGACGTTCCACTACCAGCCCCTGCACGACGCCCCGGCCGGCCTGCGCTACGGCCGCACCGGCCCCGGCGGCTGCCCGGTCACCGAGCGCATCGCCGATCAGCTGGTCCGACTGCCGATCTACACCGGTCTGGGCGACGACGACCTGGACCAGATCATCGACGGCATCACCAGCTTCCGGCCGGCCGTGCGCCAGGTCGCGATGGCGTGGGGGTCGCGGTCATGAGGGTGCTGTTCCTGCCGTGGTCGCAGCCGACGCACTACATGCCGATGGTGCCCCTCGCCTGGGCGCTGCGGGCGGCCGGCCACGACGTCCGGGTCGCCGCCCAGGAGCACACCGCCGAGGCCGTGCGCCGCTCCGGGCTCACGGTGCGCACGATCGGGGCCGGCTACGACTACCTGGAGGGCTTCCAGCGGCTGCACGAGGAGGCCCTGCGGCACCAGCGGGAGAACCCCGGCCGGGCGAAGACCCTTGACCAGCGCGGTGACATGCCGCCCGAGCAGCGCCGCAAGCTGATGGAGGCGCGCTCGGCCCCGTTCGTCAAGACGGCCGAGGCGATGGCCCCGGACCTGGTCGCGCTCGTCGAGGACTGGCGGCCGGACCTGGTCATCGCCAACCCGTTCGCGATGGCGGCCCCGGTGGCCGCGACGGTGGCCAAGGCGCCCCTGATCACCCACCTGACCGGCCCGGCCTTCGAGCGCAAGATGGGCCTGTTCCCGATGAGCGGCGCCACCCCGGACGTCTGGCCCGGGGACCTCCGCCGGCTCTACGACGAACACGGCGTCGAGCCCGTCGCGGAGCTCGCCGACGCGGTCGTGGACCCGTGCCCGCAGAGCCTGCAGTTCCCCGGCATCCCGAACCGCCGGCCCATCCGGTTCGTGCCCTACAACGGACCCGGACCGGCCCCGGCATGGATCGACGCGCCGGCGACCCGCCGGGTCTGCCTCACCTGGGGCACGACCACCACCGGGCTGGCCGGCACCGATGGCTTCCTCGTGCCGCGCATCCTCTCGGCACTGGAGGCCGTCGACGACCTCGAGATCGTCGTGGCCGTCACCGCGGCCGACCGGGCGCTGCTGCCCGGCCTGCCGCAGCGGGTCCGGGTCGTGGAGGGGCTGCCGCTGCACCTGCTGCTGCCGTCCTGCTCGCTGGTGATCCACCAGGGCGGGAGCGGTACCGCGCTGACGGCCGCCGCCTGCGGCGTTCCCCAGCTCATGGTGGCCGGGATGCCCGACCAGGTGGTGACGGCCAACATGGTGGTCAAGGCCGGTGCGGGCGTCTCGTTGGAGTCGGTCGACGCGATCGCCGAGGCCACCCGGGCCGTGCTGGGCGACGCGGCGCTGCGATCCGGCGCCCGCGATCTGCGGGCCGAGATCGACCGCCAGCCGACGCCGGCCGAGGTCGCCACGGAGATCGCGCGATGAGCGACGTCAAGGCGCGGCTGCTGGACCTGGTCGCCGAATACCACCGCGAGATGACCCCGGAACCGCGGTTCGTCCCCGGCCTGACCCCGCTGCTGCCGGCCGGGGCGGTGCTCGACGAGTCCGACCGGCTCGCCGTCGTGGCGGCCGCGCTCGACCTGCAGATCACCTCCGGGGCGGCCTCCCAGCAGTTCGAGCGGCAGATGGCCCGCCACCTCGGGCTGCGCAAGGCCCACCTGACCAACTCCGGCTCCTCGGCCAACCTGCTGGCCCTCTCGGCGCTGACCTCACCGCTGCTGGAGGACCGGCGGCTGCGGCCGGGCGACGAGGTCATCACCGTCGCCGCCGGCTTCCCGACCACCGTCAACCCGATCCTGCAGAACGGGCTCCTGCCGGTCTTCGTCGACATCGAGCTCGGCACCTACAACACCTCCCCGGAGCGCATCGAGCGCGCCATCGGCCCGAAGACCCGGGCGATCATGATCGCGCACGCGCTCGGCAACCCGTTCGCCGCGACCGAGATCGCCCGCCTGGCCGACGAGCGCGGCCTGCTGCTCGTCGAGGACAACTGCGACGCGCTGGGCAGCACCGAGGCGGGCCGGCTGACCGGCACGTTCGGCGACCTCAGCACGATCAGCTTCTACCCGGCCCACCACATCACCACCGGCGAGGGCGGCTGCGTGCTGACCGACAACCTGGCCCTGGCCCGGATCGTCGAGTCGATGCGCGACTGGGGCCGCGACTGCTGGTGCGAGCCGGGCGAGGACAACCGGTGCCGGAAGAGGTTCAGCTGCCAGCTCGGCCGGATGCCCTACGGCTACGACCACAAGTACGTCTTCTCCCACGTCGGCTACAACCTCAAGTCGACCGACCTGCAGGCCGCGATGGGCCTCACCCAGCTGGCCAAGGTCGAGGACTTCGGGGCGGCCCGCCGGGCCAACTGGCGGCAGCTGCACGACCGGCTGGAGGGCCTGCCGGGCCTGCTGCTCCCGCGGGCCACCCCGAACAGCGACCCGAGCTGGTTCGGCTTCGTCATCACGGTGCTGCACGACGCGCCGTTCGCGCCGGGCGAGCTCGTGGACTTCCTTGAGGCCCGGCGCATCGGCACCCGGCGGTTCTTCGCCGGCAACCTGACCCGGCACCCGGCGTACCTCGACCGGCCCATGCGCATCGCCGGTGACCTGGACAACAGCGACATCGTCACCGACCGCACGTTCTGGATCGGCGTCCACCCGCGGCTCACGGCCGAGATGGTCGAGTACATGGCCGCCTCGATCGAGGAGTTCGTCCGGCAGCGGTACCACCGGCCCGGCCCGACGGTGACCAATCTTCAGCAGTCAGGAGCTCTCGCATGACGCAGACGCAGCAGCCGCCGCTCGAGCACATGCCGACCCGGCGCTCGTGCCCGTTCGACCCGCCCGACGAGTTCGCGGCGATCCGGGCCGAGGCGCCGATCGCCCGCATGACCTACCCGGACGGCGCCACCGGCTGGCTGGTCAGCAGCTACGAGCTGGCCCGCGAGGTGCTGGTGCACCCGCAGGTCAGCGCCCGCCACGAGCTGCGCAACATGCCGGTGCCGTTCCCGGTGAAGCTCGGACCGGCCGCGCCCGGCCTGTTCTTCGGCATGGACCCGCCGCAGCACACCCGCTACCGCAAGCCTCTCGCGAAGGCGTTCACCGCGACCCAGGCGGCGGCCTACGAGCCGATCATCGAGCGGATCACCGAGGACTGCCTCGACGAGCTCGAGGCGGCCGGCAGCCCGGCCGACCTGGTCGCGCTGTTCGCGATGCCGCTGCCGATCCGGGTCATCTCCCACCTGGTCGGCGGCGACGCCGCGGTGACCGCCGAGTTTCAGCGCCTGCGGGTGCCGGTGCTCACCCCGGGCACGCCGATGGACGAGATCCGCGCGGCCGTCGTGCGCACCGACGCGCTCATGCACGAGCTGGTCGCGGCCAAGCGGGCCGAGCCCGGCGGCGACGTGCTCAGCACGCTCATCACCGACGGGCAGTTCAGCGACGTGGAGCTGGCGAACATCGCCCTGCAGATCCTCGGCGCCGGCCACGAGACGACAGTGCACATGTTCGCCCTCGGCACGTTCCTGCTGCTGCAGCACGACGAGCTGCGGGCGGCCTTCGACGTGGACGGCTACGCGGACTCCTCGGCCGTCGACGAGCTGCTGCGGTACCTCTCCATCACGCAGTTCATCACCCGCGCGGCGCTCGACGACCTCGAGATCGGCGGCGAGCGGATCGCCAAGGGCGAGCCCATCACGATCTCGCTGGCCGCGGCCAACCGCGACGGCCGGCGCTTCGACGACCCCGACACGTTCGACCCCGCGCGCCCGCGCAACTTCCACCTGACCTTCGGCCACGGCGTGCACAAGTGCCTCGGCAACCACCTCGCCTCGACCGAGCTGCGCATCGGGCTGCCGGCGCTGCTGCGCCGCTTCCCGAAGCTCCGCCTGGAGATCGACCCGGCCGAGGTCCAGACCCGCGCCGCCATGACCACCTACGGCGTGCACAGCCTGCCGGTCGGTTGGTGACGTTCTCAGGAGGTCCCATGGTCACATCGGATGTGGCGGCCCGGTTCGCCCGGTCCGCCACCGAACGCGACACCGCTGTCCTGTCCACCGCCGAGTTCCACCGCTGGTGGGCCCGGCGCTGCGAGGTCGACCAGTTCCAGGTCACCCCCATCCCGTTCGCCGAGCTCGACGGCTGGCACTTCGAGGCGGCCAGCGGCAACCTCGCCCACGACAGCGGGCGGTTCTTCACCATCGAGGGCCTGCGCTGCCAGGGCGACGCCGGCCGGGAGTGGACGCAGCCCATCATCAACCAGCCGGAGATCGGCATCCTCGGCATCGTGGCCAAGGAGTTCGACGGCGTCCTGCACTTCCTCATGCAGGCCAAGATGGAGCCGGGCAACGTCAACCGGCTGCAGCTCTCCCCGACGGTCCAGGCCACCCGCAGCAACTACATGCGGGTGCACCAGGGCAGCCGGACCCGGTTCCTGGAGTACTTCCTGGAGGCCAAGCGCGGCCACGTGCTCGTCGACGTGCTGCAGTCCGAGCAGGGCGTGTACTTCTGGCGCAAGCGCAACCGCAACATGGTCGTCGAGGTCACCGAGGACGTCCCCGAGCACGAGGACTTCTGCTGGCTGACCCTGCACCAGCTGCTCGACCTGCTCAAGGTCGACAACCTGGTCAACATGGACGCGCGCACCGTCATGGCCTGCATGGCGCTGAGCTTCCCGCCCGACCGCCCGCCGGCCCCGACGCCGTTCCAGGAGGCGCTGCTGCGCTCCTACGACCCGGCGTACGGCGGGGTGCACACCCCTACCGAGATCATCAGCTGGTTCAACGAGCGCAAGGCCGTCTCCGACTGGCGCGCGCACCGCATCCCGCTGCGCGACGTGGCCCAGTGGGCCCGCACGGCCGACGAGATCGCCGACGCCGACCTGTCCCGGTTCCGCATCATGGCCGTGCGCGTCGGGGCCGGCAACCGCGAGGTCACCCGCTGGTCGCAGCCCCTGCTGGCACCCTGCCACGACGGTCTGGCGGCCTTCTTCACCCGCAATATCGGCGGTGTACTGCACCTGCTCGTCCAGTCGCGCTCGGAGCCCGGGCTCCTGGACATCATCGAGATGGGCCCCACCGTGAAGCTCCCGGCCGTCCAGGACGGCGGCGCCGATCGCGAGGGCCACAGCGTCCCCTTCGCCGCCGAGCTGGCCGCGATGGAGCCGGAGCGCATCCGGTTCAGCGCCCTGCTGTCGGAGGAGGGCGGCCGCTTCTACCACGCCCAGACCCGATACCAGATCATCGAACTCGATGAAAGTTTCCCGCTCGACGTGCCGCCGGCCTACTGCTGGCTGACGGTGCACCAGCTCATGGACCTCGTCCGCCACGGGCACTATCTCAACGTCGAGGCCCGCAGCCTGCTGGCCTGCCTGCACGCCGTGAGCTGAACGCGTTTCCCTGGGGAGCCGGTCCTGCCGACCGGCTCCCTTTTTCTGTAATTCGGGTGCTTCCCGGACATCTACCCGGAGACAGCCAGGTCCCCGACCCCTGGCGAATCTCAGGAAGGTGTTCCGATGTCCGTGCACCCCCGGCGATCGCTCGTCGCCCTCGTGGCCGCCGCCGTCCCTGTCGCCGTGCTCGCCGTCGCCTGGCCGTCCGAGGCGGCGACGACCCCCGTCTCCGGCGGCGTCTACACGCTCGCGTCCGGCGCGAGCGGCAAGTGCGTCGAGGTGGCCGGCGCCTCCACCGCCGGTAGCGCCCTGCTCGTGCAGCTCGCCTGCGACTCCGCCGCGACCGACCAGCAGTGGACCGCGAGGCAGCTCAGCTCCGGGCGGTTCCAGCTCGTCAACGGCAACAGCGCCAAGTGCATCGACGTGCCCAGTTCCTCGACCACGTCCGGCACCCGGCTCCAGCAGTACAGCTGCGGCGACAGCACCAAGAACAACCAGCTGTGGACGTTCGCCGCCTCCACCGCGACCACCGGGAAGTACCTGGTCAAGAGCGTCGCCAGCGGCCTGTGCATCAGCGACCGGGATGGGTCGACGGCGGGCAACAACCCGATCGTCGAGGAGACCTGCTCCGACATCGCCCGGATGCAGTGGTCGTTCAACTCCGTCACCGGCTCGACCACCGCGCCTTCCGGGAGTGCGGTCGTGGCCAAGGACGGCAGCGGGCAGTACTCGACGATCCAGGCGGCGGTCGACGCGGTGCCGGCCGGCAACACCACCCGGCGCGTCATCACCATCAAGGCCGGCACCTACCGGGAGAGCGTCGTCATCCCCGCGAACAAGCCGTACATCACCTTCCAGGGCCTCGGCTCGGGCCCGTCGAACACCGTCATCGTGAACGACAAGCCCGCGTCGACGGCCGGGACGACCGGCTCCGCGACGGTGTACGTGCAGTCCAGAGACTTCCAGGCGACGAACCTGACGTTCAGCAACGACTACGACGAGGCCGCCAACGGCTCGTCGCAGGCGCTCGCCCTCGCCCTCTACGGGGACCGGGCCGTCCTGAAGAACGTCCGGGTGACCGCCGACCAGGACACGCTGCTGATCTACAACAGCGCCCGGGCCTACGTCGCGAACTCCTACATCGAGGGCACCGTCGACTTCATCTACGGCAACGGCCAGGCCGTGTTCAACGCCTGCAGCATCTACGAGAAGCGCAGCACGGGCGGACCGCTCACCGCGGCCAACACGCCCTCGACGCAGACCTACGGCTTCCTCGTCTACAGGTCCACGATCACCGGCGCGACGAACAACACCACGCAGCTGGGCCGGCCGTGGGGTGCCGCCGCGCAGGTGACATACCGGGAGTCGTCCCTCTCGGCGACGATCGCGACGGCCCAGCCGTGGATCGACATGTCGAGCAACTCCTGGAAGAACGCGCGGTTCTACGAGTACCGCAACACCGGCGCGGGCGCGACGGTCAACGGCAACCGCAGGCAGCTCAGCGACGCCGAGGCGGCCAACTACACGCCGCAGAAGTACCTGGCCGGCTCCGACGGCTGGAACCCGATCGGCTGACGCGGTGGAGCCGGCCGGGATCGGGTCCCGGCCGGCTCCTGCGTGTCGTAGGGGGTCACTGCGTGGCGATCGCCCGCAGCACGTTCAGCCGGGCCGCGCGCCGGGCCGGCCAGAAGGCGGCCAGGACGCCGATCACCGCGCCGACGAGGACGTAGGCCAGGAGCCGCCCGACCGGGATCTCGAGGTGGTCGATGCCCGTCGAGCGCAGCGCCGACTGTACCGCGCACCCCGCCCCGACCCCGATGAGCAGCCCGAGGATCGAGCCGTACACCGCGATGACCACGGCCTCGTAGCGGATCATGCGGCGGACCTGGCGGCGCTGCATGCCCACCGCGCGGAGCAGGCCGATCTCCCGGGTGCGCTCGATCACGGCCAGGGCCAGCGTGTTGACGATGCCGATGGCCGCGATGACGACGGACAGCACGAGCAGGACGAGGACAAGCGACAGCACCAGGTCGATCGTGCTGCGGAAGCTGTCCTTCACGGCCTGCTTGTCGAACAGCTGCAGGGTCGGCCACTGCGCCAGTTTCGCCTCGATCGCGGCCCGCGTCGCGGCCGGGTCGGCACCGAGGTCGGTGATGATTGCCACCTGGTCGATCACGTCGCCGGCGTCGTGGGGGGCGTAGGCGGACCTGGAGACCACCAGGTGCGGTACCGCGTCCACGACCGTCTTCACGTCCGTGTAGATGCCCCCGACCCGCAACGTCACAGTGGTGCCGTCCTGGAACTGCGCGGTGACCGGTGAGCCGAGTGTCCAGCCGGCGTCGCGGGCCGTCGTGGCGTCGGCCAGGAACTCGTCGTCGCGCAGGCCGGAGCTGCCCTGGCCCACGGTCAGGCCGTAGAGCGCGACAACCGCCGCCGGGTCGGCCGCGACCACCGGGCGGACCGTGCCGCCCAGCTTGATCTGGCCGTTGCGGACGCCCACCGCGGTGTGCACACCGGGCACGCCGGCCACCGCATCGCGGACCGAGCCGCTGAAGGAGGTGGCGTTCGGCCCGGTGATCTGGAAGTCGGTGTGCACGGCGCTGTCCAGTTGGCGGTCGACCGAGGCGGCGGCTGACGCGCCGAGGACCGTCACCGCGCCGACCAGGGTGAGGCCGATCATCAGCGCGGAGGCGGTGGCCGCGGTGCGGCGCGGGTTGCGGCGGGCGTTCTCGCGGCTCAGGCGGCCGACAGTGCCGAACACCGTGGCGAGCGGCCAGCCGAGCACACCGGCCAGGGGGCGGGTGATGGCCGGGCTGAGCACGACGACGCCGGCGAAGCCGAGGACGACGCCGCCCGCGAGCTTCGCTAGGGGGGCCCCACCCAGGCGGAGCTCACCGGCGATGACGAGGGCGAGGCCGGCCGCGAGGAGCACCGAGCCGATGATGATCCGGACCCGCAGCGGGCGCTCGGTGCCGCCGGCCTCCTCGCGCAGCGCCGCGACCGGCGGGATGCGCGAGGCGCGGCGGGCCGGGACATACGCGGCGAGCAGGGTCACCGTGACGCCGATGACGAGCGGCACCCAGAGCGCCGTGGCCGGGATGACCAGGCCGTTGGCGGGCAGCTGCGGGCCGATCGCGCCGAGCAGGTCGCGCAGGCCGATCGCGAGCAGCACGCCGCCGCCGACGCCGAGCACCGAGCCGAGCACGCCGAAGACCGTTGCCTCGCCGAGGATCAGGCGGATCACCTGGCCCCGGTTGGCGCCGACCGCCCGCAGCAGGGCCATCTCGCGGATCCGCTGCGTCACGAGCATCGAGAACGTGTTGAAGATGATGAACGAGCTGACGAGGACCGCGATGAGGGCGAACGCCAGCAGGAACGTCTGCAGCAGGGTGATGACGTCCTTGACCGAGGCCGCGTCGTCGTCGATGGCCTGCTGGCCGGTGATGGCCTCCAGCCCCGCCGGGAGCCTGGTGGCGATCGCGTCGCGCAGCCGGGTCTGGGTGACCCCCGCCTTGGCGTGCACGTGGATCTCGCCGTAGGTGCCGGGCCGGTCGGTGAGCACCTTGCCGGCCGTGGCCGGGTCGAACGCCGTGATCGTGGTGCCGCCCACGGTGCCGCTCTGGCCGAATCGGAAGATGCCGGTCAGGGTGTACGTCTGCACGCCGTCCTTCGTCGCGACCTTGATCTGGTCGCCGACCTTGGCGTTCACCTTCTTCGCGCTGGCCGCGTCGATGGCCACCTCGCCCGCGGCGGCGGGTGCGTGGCCCTCGCTGAGGCGCATCTGCGTGAAGTCGCCGTCGTCGGTCCAGTCGTTGCCGACCTGGCTGGAGCCGATCGCCTTGCCGTCGCGGTCGAGGATGGCCGCGAAGCCCTGGACGGTGCCGTGCACCTTGTCGACCCCGTCGACGCCCTGCACGGTGTCCAGGACCGAGCCGGCGACCGGCTGCCCGAGCCCGACGTTGTTGCTGAGCTGGTCGCCGAACGCCTTCTGCGGGCGGACCACCACGTCGGTGCCGGCCCCGGACGCGGCGAAGACGCCGTTGATCGTCTGCTGGACGGTGGCCGCGAACATGAGCGTGCCGGCCACGAACGCCACGCCGAGGATGATGCCGAGCATCGTGAGCCCCAGGCGGAGCTTGTGCGCGGCCAGGCCGCGCCGGATCAGCTTGCCGATCACCGGTTTCACCCCTCCTGGGTGGTGGTGGGCTCGAAGTTCTGCATGCGCCGCAGGACCTTGTCCGCGCTCGGGTCGGCCATCCGGTCCACGATGTGGCCGTCGGCGAGGAACAGGACCTGGTCGGAGTAGCCCGCCGCGGCCGGGTCGTGGGTGACCATGACGACGGTCTGGCCGAGCTCGTGGACGCAGTCGCGCAGGAAGCGCAGGATCTCGGCGCCCGCGCGGGAGTCGAGGTTGCCGGTGGGCTCGTCGGCGAAGATGAGGTCGGGCCGGGCGACCAGGGCGCGGGCACACGCGACGCGCTGCTGCTGGCCGCCGGAGAGCTGGGCCGGGCGGTGGCCGAGGCGCTGGCGCAGGCCGACGGTGTCGATGACGCGGTCGAGCCACTCCGGGTCGGGCCGGCGCCCGGCGATCGCCATCGGCAGCGTGATGTTCTCCAGCGCGGTGAGCGTCGGCACCAGGTTGAACGACTGGAAGATGAAGCCCAGCCGGTCGCGGCGCAGCTTCGTCAGCCGGTTGTCGTTGAGCTTCGTCAGGTCGGCGTCGCCGATCCAGACGTGCCCGGCGGTGACCGAGTCGAGGCCCGACAGGCAGTGCAGCAGCGTCGACTTGCCGGAGCCGGACGGGCCCATCACCGCGGTGAAGCGGCCGGCCTCGAGCTCCACGCTGACGTCGTCGAGGGCGAACACCTTGGTGTCGCCGCTGCCGTACACCTTGGAGACGTGCTCCAGGCGGGCGGCCGCAGTGGTGCGGGTGGGGACGGCCAGGTCGGCCGCCGCGCTTGCGGGGATCGTCTCGGTCATGCCGTCAATTGAAGTCGCGGCCGGGGTCCGGCAGCAGCTGACAACGATGCTCCCGGACACCCACCAAAGTAGGTATCGCGTTGTGGAGCACCGACTTTGGTCGGGTCCGCATCGACGCGCGGCACCGTACTGTTGAGGCGTGACATTCACCTGGCGCCCTCGAGACATCGCCGCCGACATCGCGGTGGTCGCGCTGCCGGCCGTCCTGAGCGCCGGCGTCGCCCTCGACTCGGCGCTGCTGCGCCCGTATGGCGGCGCTGCCTTCGCGGCCCTCGTCGTGGTCGCCCTGAGCCTGCTGGCCCGGCGCCGGGCCCCGCTGGCCGTCGCCTGGGTCTCGGTGGTCGTGACCGTGATACCGGCCGTCGCGCCCGCTGCGCTCGTCAACGACGCCGCGCCCGCCAATCCGGTGCTGTGGTGGGCGCCGACGGTGCCGTTCGCGGCCTACAGCGTGCTCGCGTACGCCGACCGCCGCATCCACGCCTGGATCGCGGCGCTCGCCCTGGCCGCCGCCCCGCTGCTGTTCTCCGTGGCGGTCGGGGAGGGGTTCGGCATCGCCTACCGCACGGCCCTGTTCACCGGCGGCTTCGCGGTCTTCGGCATGTACGTCTACACCCGCCGCCGGCTGACACAGGGCCTGGTGGAGCGGGCCGAGCGGGCCGAGCGCGAGCGGCACCTGCTGGCCGAGCAGGCCCGGGCCGAGGAGCGGGCCCGGATGGCGGCCGAGATGCACGACGTCATCACCCACCGGGTGAGCCTCATGGTGGTCCAGGCGGGCGCGCTGAGCGTGGCGACCGCCGACGAGGCGACCCGGGCCGCCGCCGACGAGCTGCGCGCGATCGGGTGTCAGGCGCTCGAAGAGCTGCGGGATGCGGTACACCTGCTGCGGTCTGCGTCGGCAAAGCCCTCGGACACCGTCGCGGAGGCGTCGGCCGATCCGCCGGTGCCCGACCTGACGGCGCTCATCGCCGAGTCCGAGTCGGTCGGCATTCCGGTGGAGCTGGTCGAGGAGGGGCGGGCCGGGCTGGCCGCGCCAGTGGTGAGCCGGACCGCCTACCGGGTCGTCCAGGAGGCCCTGACCAACGTGCGCAAGCATGCGCCGGGGGCCACCGTGCGGCTCTCGGTCCGCTACGCTGCCCAGGGCGTGCGGCTGACCGTCCACAACTCACCGCGGACCCGGGAGGTCGACGACATGCTCACCGCGGCCGGCTCCGGCTCCGGTCTGCTGGGCCTGCGCGAGCGGGTCGAGCTCGTCAACGGCACCCTGCGGGCCGAGTCCGACGGAGAAGGCGGCTTCGTGGTCGAGGCCCAGCTGCCCACCTCGGGGCCGGCGGCGCAGCGCTGATGGCCCGGGCCACGATCCGGCTGCTGCTGGTGGACGACGAGCCCATGGTGTGCGCCCATCTGCGGACCATCTTCGGCACGGCCGGCGACATCGACGTGGTGGACGTCGCCCACGACGGCGCGGCGGCGGTCGAGGCCGTGGTCCGCCACCGGCCCGACGTGGTGCTGATGGACCTGCGCATGCCCGGTGTCGACGGGCTCACCGCGACCGAGCGGATCTGCACGTTCAAGCAGCCGCCGGTGGTCGTCGCGCTGACGACGTTCGACGCTGACGAATACGTGATCCGCGCGCTGCGGGCCGGCGCGGCCGGGTTCCTGCTCAAGTCGACCCCGCCCGAGGACCTCATCAACCTGGTCCGGGTCGCCGCCGACGGGCACACGGTGCTCTCCGCCGCGGCCACCCGGGGGCTGCTCGGCTCGGCGGGGGAGCGCCAGACCGGCAAGGACCGGCGGGTTGCGCTGGTGGCCGACCTGACCGACCGGGAGACCGAGGTGCTCGCCTGCCTCGGTGCGGGCCTGTCCAACGCCCAGATCGCCAAGCGCCTGCACCTGACCGAGACGACGGTCAAGGGGTACGTCTCCCGGATGCTCGTGAAGCTGCAGTGCGAGAACCGCACCCAGGCGGGCCTGCTGGCGTACGAGGCCGGGCTCATAGCCCGCTGATGACAGTCCGCTGATCACACTCCGCCGAAGCCCCTACTGCCTAGGGGTCGGGTCGCGCCCTCCACCGGTACCAGGTCAGGGGGTTCTTAAGGGTGTCCAGGACGTTTGGCCGGTCCGTAATGTTCGGCTCAGCCAAGGGAAGCCGATCGATCCACATCGCGACTTGGCGGCAATCTCGTCGATGAATGGGGGAGCGACATGAGGTACGAAATCCTGGGCCCGCTACGGGTCGTCGACGCCAAGGGTGTCACGACCATCAGCGCACCGAAGATCGAGGTCCTGCTCGCCGCGCTGCTCATCCGGGCCGACCACCTGGTCGCGGCCGAGCACCTGATCGGCGAGATCTGGGGCGACCAGCCGCCGCGGCGGGCCACCGCCGGCCTGCACGTGTACATCTCCGAGCTGCGCAAGTTCCTGACCCGCACGGACCGCCCGGAGGGCCGCATCCAGACCCGGCCGCCCGGCTACGTGCTGGAGCTGCGCGGCGACCAGACCGACGTGCAGGAGTTCCTGAGCCTTGTCGACGAGGGCCGCAGCCGGCTGCGTGAGCACCGCCTCGACGAGGCGATGGCGGCGCTGGAGCGGGCGCTCGGGCTGTGGCGCGGCGCGCCGCTCGGCGACCTGCTGAAGGGCCCCTCGGTGGAGGCGTTCGCGACCTGGCTCAGCGAGGTCCGCATGGAGGCCACCGAGCTGCTCATGGACGCGCAGCTGCAGCTGGGCATGCACCGGCAGCTGGTGAGCCGGCTGTTCCTGCTCACCGCGGAGCACCCGCTGCGGGAGAGCTTCTACAAGCAGCTGATGCTCGCCCTCTACCGCTCCGACCGGACCGCTGACGCGCTCAAGGTGTTCCAGACCGCCCGCCGGACCCTGCACGCCGAGCTCGGCCTGGAGCCGTGCCGGGCGCTGCAGGAGGTCCAGCGGGCGATCCTGACCGCGGACGACCGCGTCCTCCGCGATCTCGTCGTCACTGAATAGCGTCAGGCCGCGGCTGCTCGCAGTGCGGCCGAATCTCGCGGGGCATCGGCAGCGTGCCCCGCTGGCGCCACTCGCGCGGATACCCCACGGAGACCTCCTCGAACGGCACGCCGTCGTGCCAGGAGAGCCGGGGGATGTGCAGGTGGCCGTAGACGACCGCGGCCGCGTTGAAGCGCCTGTGCCAGTCGGCCGTGCGCTCCGTGCCGCACCACTGGGCGAACTCGGGGTAGCGCAGCGCCCGGGTGGGCTCCCGCACCAGCGGATAGTGGTTGATGAGCACCTTGGGCAGCGCCGGGTCGGCCGCCGCGAGCCGATGCTCGGTGAGCCGGACCCGCTCCTGGCACCACGCCTCGCGGCCCGGGTACGGGTCCGGGTGCAGCAGGACCTCGTCGGTGCAGACCACGCCGGTGCGGTAGGCGTAGGCCAGCGACTCCTCCTTGTCCCGGGTGCCGGGCGCCCGGAACGTGTAGTCGTAGAGCAGGAACATCGGGACCACCTCGACCGGGCCGTCCGGCCCCGGCCAGATCTCGTAGGGGTCCTCCGGCGTCACCACGCCGGCGTCGCGGCACATGCGCACGAGGCGGCGGTACCGCTCCTCGCCGCGCAGCTGGATCGGGTCATCGGGGTCGGTCCACAGCTCGTGGTTCCCGGGCGTCCAGACGACCTTGGCGAACCGTCGCCGCAGCCATGTGAGCGCCCACTCGACGTCCGTGTAACGCTCGGCGACGTCGCCCGCGACGATCAGCCAGTCATCGGCCGAGCGGGCGCGCAGCCCCTCGACCAGCTCACGGTTTTCGCGGAACGAGATGTGCAGGTCGCTGATCGCGAACAGCCCCGGCCCGCGTGGCTCTGGGTTGTGCACGGCACTGCCTCCGTTGATCCTGGTTCGGGTCGGGTATGTGGACCCCTGCAGCGAACCAGTGCGCCCTGAAGCCGCAACAAGGCCGCGGCAAGTTGCCCGGTTGCGGGCAGCGGCGTCCGGTTTCCGGCGTTTGCCGGGGCATGACCAGGGTCGCGGGCGCTCGAAAATTTCTCGGATATAAATGAGCGTCATTGTTCTTATTTGTTGCCGGGGACCACTTTTCCCGTTTCTTGCACGAATTCAACAGGCGGCATTACGACAGTTCAAGATGTCCTGTTCGCGGAGTTTATGGGGCTTCGCTACGATCACCGAGCATCGCTGCTATGTACATCGCCGGTGCGGAATGTTGTGTAACAACTGTGCGAACATCGGGCTGCTGGAAGGTGCCGTCACAGGCCCTCTTTCGGCAACCTCCGAGCGGATTCCCAGGTCCCGGCGGTGTGACGCGCGAAAGACCGCGGCGGATTGTCCGCTTTCAGGGGTAGTAGATCCTCGCGAATGCCATCGAATCCGGCAGGACCGTCCAGGGTGCAGAAGGCAACGTTACTGTTGCGTTCTTGAGGAGAAGTTGAGGATTCGACGCCACCTGAGCCCTAATACCGCACTTGGGAATGCCTCTTGTGTGCCACTAGGCGTTTTGGCAAACTCGTAGCCGCGCTGAGAGCAAGTGTTTCGATCTAGTTAAATGTCTCCTGTTCCGGTGATACGGTCACCTCGCCGTTGCGATCCGGGCTGTCGTGCGGGGTGGGCCACCGCGCGACGACAGGAAACTTCGAGCGCGGCGTAAGGCAACGGGGAGGCGACGCAATGTCGCTTGTGGAGCGCGACGCGGAACTGGAAATCTTCGAGGAGGCCCTTGCTGCGTGTAGTGCGGGCACCGGTGCCGCACTCCTGGTCAGCGGGCCCGTAGGGGTCGGCAAGACGGAGCTGTTGCAGGCGTTCGCCCGCCGGGCGACGGACGCCGGCGCAACGGTGCTGTGGGCGACGGCCTCGCACGCCGAGCGGTCGATGGCGCTCGCGCTGCTGGGGCAGTTGCTGTCCAGCGCGCGCCTGCCGGCCGAGCACAACGACCGGCTGAGCCGGTTGGTCAACGCCGGCGCGTCGACGCCGGGCAGCGAGGGCGGCCAGGCACTGCCGGCCGCGTTCCTGCGCGACCTCACCACGATGCTGCTGGAGCTGGCCGAGCGCACGCCGGTGCTGCTGGCCGTCGACGACGCCCACGTGGCCGACGAGGCGTCGCTCAACTGCCTGCTGTACCTCTTACGGCGTTCGGCCCGCAGCCGGCTGCTGGTGGTGCTCAACGAGGCCGTCCAGCCGCGCCGGCCCGTGCACGGGTTCCTGGCCGACCTGATCAGCCAGCCCCACGTCCGCCAGATCTGGCTGCGCCCGCTGTCGACCTGCGGCGTCGCCCAGGTGCTGGAGGACCAGCTCGACATCGGCGAGGACGCCTCGCTCACCCACGCGTTCCACCACATCAGCGGCGGCAGCCCGATGCTGCTGGCCGCCCTCGTGCGCGAGCACCGCGCGGCCGAGACGTCGAAGCCCGAGGCGCCGGTCGTCGGCGACCTGTTCGCCCAGGCCGTTCTCACCTGCCTGCACCGCAGCGACCCGGGCGTGCTGGAGCTGGCCCGGGTCCTCGCGGTGCTCGACGAGCCGGCCACCCCGCAGCTGCTGGCCAGCCTGCTCGACGTCGACACCGCCGCCGTGCAGCGGGCCCTGGACACGGCGGGCGAGGCCGGCCTGCTCGACGGCGTCCGGTTCCGCCACCCCCGGGCCGCCCGCGCGGTCCTGGACGGGCTGACCACCGAGGACCGGACCGCGATCCACGTCCGGGCGGCCTCGCTGCTCTACCGCAGCGGCGCTCCCGCCATGGCCGTGGCCCGCCAGGCCATCGCCGGGCACTACACCGGCGACCCGTGGTCGTCATCGGTCCTGCGGGCCGCCGCCGATCACGCCCTGGAGCGCAACGACACGGCGCTGGCCCTCGACTGCCTGCACCTGGCCGAGCGCGGTGCGGCCGACGAGGGCGAGCTGCTGCGGATCAAGTCGGCGATGCTGCGGGTCCAGTGGCGCATCGACCCGGCCAACTCCGAGCGCCTGGTCGACGACCTCCTCGACGGCGTGCGCCGCGGCGTCCTGCCGATCCGCCAGTCGCTGCAGGTCGCCAGCTCACTGCTGTGGTACGGCCGCACCGAGGAGGCGGTCGAGGTACTCGACCGCATCGACGAGGACGCCGCGGCGAGCCCGGCCGGCGCCGGCCTGACGATGTACGGCAGCCGCTCGTTTCTGGCCCTGACCTGCCCCGGCCTGCTGGACCACAGCACTGTCCAGAAGCCACCGCCGCCGCGGGCCGCCCTGCTCGGCGCGGCCGCCTCCCCGTTCACCGCGGAGATCGCCGAGATCGCGGCCGGGCTGTTCAACCCGGCCAAGGCCGACGAGGCGACGAGCGCGGCCGAGCGCCTGCTGCAGGTCCTGCGGCTCGACGACGAGACGGTCGGGGTGCTGATCATGGCCCTCGGCATCCTCATCACCGCCGAGAGCTACGAGATCGCCGCCGCGCGCTGCGACGCGCTGCTGGCCTATGCGGGCGAGCGTGGCGTACCCACCTGGACCGCCATCTTCTCCGCCCTTCGCGGCGCGATAAGCCTGCGCTGCGGTGACCTGGCCGAGGCGGAGCGCCTGGCCCGCACGGCGCTGCGGCTGCTGCCTCCGCGCAGCTTCGGCATCTTCATCGGGATGCCCCTGTCGGTGCTCGTCTTCTGCGCCACCCGTGCCGGGCGCTATGAGGAGGCGATCGAGTATCTGGGCGTCCAGGTGCCCAACACGCTGTTCCAGACGACGTTCGGCCTGCACTACCTGCGCGCCCGCGGCCACCTGTATCTCGCCGTCGGCAACCACCGCACGGCCGTCGCCGACTTCGAGACCTGCCGCGACCTCATGCAGCGCTGGAGCCTGGACGTGCCCGGCCTGGTGCCGTGGCGCATCGACCTGGCCGAGGCCTACCTGGCCGCCGGTGACCCGGACCGGGCTCGCGAGCTGGCCCAGGACCAGATCGAGCGGCTCGGCCCGCAGAACCGCCGCACCCTGGCCCACTCGGTCCGTGTCCTGGCCGCCTGCACCCCCGCCGGCGAGGCCGTCGACCTCCTGGGCCGCCCGGCCGAGTTCACCGCACCCCTGCCCGAAGCCACTGAGCCAGCACTGGTGGGAGACGACGACGTGGAGGAGCTGAGTGAGGCCGAGCGCAGGGTCGCGATCCTGGCCGCGGCCGGCCACACCAATCGCCAGATAGCGCTGCAACTGCACGTCACCGCGAGCACTGTCGAGCAGCACCTGACGCGGGTGTACCGCAAGCTCCGCGTCAGCCGCCGCTCCGACCTGCCGTCCTCGCTGTCAGCGCCCTAGCTCGCGGTAGCGCCGCTCGGTGGCCTCCTTGCGGGGCTTCCACCACCACTCGTTCTCCCGGTACCACGCGATCGTCGCGGCGAGCCCGGCCCGGAAGTCCGCATACTGCGGCACCCAGCCCAGCTCGCCGCGGATCTTCGTGGTGTCGTTGGAGTACCGCAGGTCGTGCCCGGGCCGGTCGGCGACGTGCTCGAAGTCGTCGGCGCCCCGGCCCATCAGCTCCAGCAGCAGCCGCATGATCTCCAGGTTGCCGCGCTCGTCGCCGGAGCCGATGAGGTACGTCTCCCCGATCCGCCCCTTCGCCAGGATGAGGTGCACCGCCGCGTTGTGGTCGTCGACGTGCGTCCACTCCCGCACGTTGCGCCCTTCGCCGTAGAGCTTCGGCATCGCCCCGACGAGCACGTTGGTGATCTGCCGCGGGATGAACTTCTCGACGTGCTGATACGGCCCGTAGTTGTTGGCGCAGTTCGAGATGGTCGCCGCCACGCCGTAGGAGCGGGCCCAGGCCCGCACCAGCATGTCCGAGCCCGCCTTGGTGGCCGAGTAGGGGCTGGAGGGGTCGTAAGGGGTCTCCTCAAGGAACTGCTCGGTGCTGTCGATCGGCAGGTCGCCGAACACCTCGTCGG
Organism: Dactylosporangium vinaceum; assembly: GCF_019904175.1. GTDB lineage: Bacteria > Actinomycetota > Actinomycetes > Mycobacteriales > Micromonosporaceae > Dactylosporangium > Dactylosporangium vinaceum. Next base: position 1,357,747 of record NZ_CP061913.1, read on the forward strand.
TCGAGATGTGGTGGAACCGCTTCCCGTGCCGGCGGACGGCCTCCAGCAGCGTGAACGTCCCCATGAGGTTGGTCCGCACGAACGGTGCCGGGTCGTGCAGCGAGTTGTCGACGTGCGACTCGGCGGCGAAGTGCACGACGACATCGGTGCCGGCGACCTCGCGCTCGACCAGGTCGGCGTCGCAGATGTCCCCGTGGACGAACCGGACCAGGTCCCGCACCGGCGCCAGGGACGCCTCGTCCCCGGCGTAGGTGAGCGCATCGAGGACCGTGATTTCGAACTCGGGGTGCCGCTGGGTCGTGTAGTGGACGAAGTTCGCCCCGATGAACCCGGCACCACCGGTAACAAGCATCCGCGTCATAAGCGTCTAACTTAGCCATGTCAGCTTAGGTGATGCTCTATTTGTAAGACTTGGCGCATGAGCGACACCACCCTGCGCGTCGGGCTGATCGGCTACGGTCTGGCCGGGTCGGCGTTCCACGCGCCGCTGATCAGCACCACGCCGGGCCTCGACCTGGCCGCCATCGTGACCGCCGATCCCGGGCGGCGCCAGGCGGCGGCGCAGCGGTACCCCCACAGCCGCATCGTGGAGCGGGCCGAGGACCTCTGGGCCGCCGGTGACCTGGATGCGGTAGTCATCGCCGCGCCGAACCGGACCCACGTGCCGCTCGCCCGGGCGGCGCTGGAGGCCGGGCTCGCCGTCGTCGTCGACAAGCCGTTCGCGCCCTCGTCGGCCGACGGCGAGGAGCTGGCCCGGCTGGCGGCGGAGCGTGACCTGCTGCTGACGGTGTATCAGAACCGCCGCTGGGACGGCGACTTCCGCACCGTGCGCAAGCTGGTCGAGGAGGGCGCGTTCGGGCGGGTGCTGCGGTTCGAGTCGCGGTTCGACCGCTGGCGGCCGGTGCCGAAGGGCGGCTGGCGGGAGAGCGGTGACCCGGCCGAGGCCGGTGGGCTGCTCTACGACCTCGGGAGCCACCTGGTCGACCAGGCGTTGCAGTTGTCCGGACCGGCGATCGAGGTGTACTGCGAGCTGCACACGCGCCGCGCGGGGTTGAGCGTCGACGACGACACGTTCGTCGCGCTCCGGCACGACGGAGACGTCCGGTCGCACCTGTGGATGAACGCGCTCGCGGCCGCGCCCGCGCCGCGGCTGCGCGTGCTGGGTGACCGCGGGGCCTACACCAAGTACGGCCTCGACGTGCAGGAGGACGCCCTGCGGGCCGGTCGCCTGCCGGGCGAGCCGGGCTGGGGCCAGGAGCCCGACGGCGCGTTCGGCGTGTTCACCGACTACGACGGGCAGAGCCGCACGGTGCCGACGCTGCCGGGGGCGTATCCGGACTTCTACGCCGGCCTCGCGGCCGCGCTCGCCGGGGACGCGCCGGCGCCGGTCGACGTGCACGACTCGATCGCCGTGCTCAAGGTGCTGGAGGCGGCCCGCCGCTCGGCGCAGGACCGCGAAGTCGTCCGCCTCTGATGTCACGAAGCCGGCGGCGGTGACGTCTTGACGCGCATGGGCTCCGATGACTTCACCCCACACCGCCGCCGGCTGCTCGACGTCGCCTACCGCATCCTCGGCACGGTCACCGACGCCGAGGACGTCGTCCAGGAGGCGTGGCTGCGCTGGTCGGCCGTGGACCGCTCTGAGGTCGCCAACCCGCAGGCGTTCCTGGTCACGGTGACCACCCGCCTCGCGATCGACCGGCTGCGCCAGGTCCGGGCCCGCCGCGAGGCCTACCCCGGCCCCTGGCTGCCCGAGCTCATCAGCACCCGGCCCGACCCGGCCGACCGGGCCGAGCTGGCCGAGAGCGTCGAGCTGGCGCTCCTGGTCGTCCTGGAGACGCTGTCGCCGTTGGAGCGGGCGGCGTTCGTGCTCCACGAGGCGTTCGGCTTTTCGCACGCCGACATCGCCGGGGTCATCGGCCGCAGCGAGGCCGCCACCAGGCAGCTGGCCCGGCGCGCGCGGGACCACGTGCGCGCGGCCCGCCCGCGCTTCGAGACCGACCGCGGGCAGCGCCGCCGCCTCACCGAGCGGTTCCTCGCGGCCTGTTTCGGCGGTGACCTCGACGGCCTCGTCGAACTGCTCGCCGCCGACGTCCGGCTGGTCAGCGACGGCGGCGGCCGGGCCAAGGCGCCGCTGCGGGTCATCGAGGGCGCCGACCGGGTCGGCCGGTTCCTCACGTCGATCTCCAACGACGACGGCGCCCAGCGCTTCCTGGTGTCGATCGGCCTGCCCACCCCGGCCGAGTTCGCGATCGCGGTCGAGGACGTGAACGGCGGGCCGGCGATCGTCGTGCGGGTCGGGGCGAGGGTCGTGCTGGTCTTTGCCGTCGAGGCGGTGGACGACCGGATCGGGACCGTATTCCTGGTGGCCAACCCCGAGAAGCTGGCCGCGATGTCACGCCCGGGGGAGGGCGCCGCGTCCAACCCGGCATGAACAACTCCATCACCATCGTCGGCGGCGGGGTGGCCGGGCTGACCGCCGCCATCGCGTGCGCCGAGCGCGGCCTGCGGGTCACGCTCCACGAGGCCCATCGGACCCTGGGCGGCCGGGCCAGGTCCACGCCCGGCCCCTACGTCGCGAACGACGGGACGCACGTGCTCTACAGCGACGGGGAGCCCTTCCGCTGGCTCGCCGCCCGGCGCCTGGTCCAGCCCTTCGCCCGCCCCACCGTGGGCGAGCTCGCGCGGCTGCGGTTCCGGCGGGACGGCCGGCTGCGCGCGCTGCCGCCCGCGGCGCTGCTGCGCGCGGTCGCGCACCGCCGCCTGACCGCGCCCGTCGACGAGTCATTCGGCGACTGGTCCGGCCGCCGGTTCGGCCCCGTGGCGACCCGGGCCGCCTGCGGACTGGTCGGCGTGATCACGTACGCCGCCGACCCCGGCGCGCTTTCCGCCGCCTTCGTGTGGGAGCGCGTCCTGCGCGCGACCCGGCCCGGCCGGCCCGCGGTCCGGTACGTCCGCGGCGGCTGGTCGGCGATGGTGGACCGGATGGCCGCCCACGCCCGCTCGCTCGGCGTCCGGATCGCGACGGGCGAACGCGTGGACGCCCGGCCGGCCGGCCCGGTCATCGTGGCCACCGGCCTCGACGCGGCCCGGACCCTGCTCGGCGACGACTCGCTGCGCTGGCCGAGCGGCCGCGCGGTGCTGCTGGACCTCGGGCTGCGGGCCGATCGCCGCGACCCGTTCATGGTGTCGGACCTCGACGCGGGCGGGTTCGTGGAGCGCTACTCGATGCCCGACCCCTCCCTGGCCCCGCCCGGCCACTCCCTGGTGCAGGCCGAGCTGCCGGCCGGCGCCGACGAGCCCCGGCCGGCCGCGACCGCGCGGCTGGAGCAGCTCGTGGACGCCGCGCTGCCCGGCTGGCGGGGCCGGGTCACCTGGCGCCGCGACGCCTTCGCCGGCGCACGCACGGGCGCGCTCGATCGGCCCGGCTCGTCCTGGCGCGACCGCCCGGCGATCGAGCGCGGCGACGGCGTGTGGCTGGCCGGCGACAGCGTGGCCGCACCGGGGATGCTGGCCGAGGTCGCGATCAACTCGGCCCGCACGGCCGCGGAGCTGGCCGCGGTGAAACTTTCAGTTTCGGGTATCGACGCCCTGCGATAGCTGGTTTTCCAGGAAGTCGGCGGCGCGGGCCGGCGCGGCCGCGGTCGACGGCTCGGTGAAGGCGGCCGTGCGGGTGCGGTAGCCCGTGTCGGTGAGCGCCGCCCACAGGCGGTCGGCCACGGACTCGGGGGTCCAGGCGTCGGCCGGCAGCCAGCGGGCCAGGTCGTGGCGGGCCAGGCGGGCGGCGATGTCCGGGCGGTCGGCGCCGTGGGCCAGCAGCACCTGGGGGGTGCCGGAGAGCAGGGCGCGGGCCGCCGTGCCGATGCCGCCGTGGTGCAGGATCGCGCCGCACTGCGGCAGGGCCGACGGGAACGGCAGGCGGGGGTACCACTCGAAGCCCGCGGCCGCCGCCGGGACGGAGGAGGGCGAGACGACCACGACCGGGTGGTCGACAAGGGTCGCGGCGGCCAGGGCGACCTCGTAGTACCGCGGGTGCAGCATCTGGCCCGTCCCGCCCGTGACCAGGATCGGGCGCCCCGGCAGGGCGACGGTGCCGCCGTCCTCGTCGCCGCAGACGAAGCCGGCCAGCGCCGCCTTCGACCGGACCCCGGCCGCGTCGAACCAGCCCGGCCACAGCCCGAGCACCGGCATCCGCAGGAACCCGGGCCAGTCGGCGACCGGCGGCAGCCCGACGCCGGCCCGCACGGCGTCGATGCCCGAGGCCAGGCCCCGGCGGGCGTGCATCGCGGCGATCGGGGCGACCATGACCTGCACCGGAGCGACGGCGACCCACACGGCCGGGGCGCCGAGCAGGTCCGCGGCGACGGGGACCGAGAGGGCCGACGTATGACGACCCACGAGCACCGTTTCGCCGGGTCGGTGCAGCGCCGACAGCAGCGCCACCTCGCGGGCCATCTCCGTGAAGAGCCCGCGCTCGTCGTAGTACCGGCGCAGGTCCTCGGAGCGGCGCACGGCCAGCAGCTCGGGCGTGTGGGCCTGGGTCTCGCGGTAGCGCTCCTCGGTGTCGATGGGCGCGAAGCCGTACGGGGCGTGCCGGGCGAACGGCGCGTGGCTGATGAGGGTCACGTCGTGGCCGCGCCCGGCGAGCTCGGCGCCGATGCGCGCGAAGGGCAGCACGTCGCCGGCCGTGCCGTGCGCGACGAGCAGGAAGACGGCCATGGCGGTGGAGTATGGCCGGGCTCCGGCGGGCCGATCAAGACTGACTTTTCGAGAGATCGAAATGCGTGCACCTTGACGGTCCGTGGCCGCCGTGGTTAGCGTGCCGTCAACTGGAAGCGCTCCCATGACCGCCAAATGCGAGTATTCCGGACTAATCATTCGCGGGGGAAACGATTGATGGTCACGCCTGCTTTAGCGAGCCTTGATCCGGACCGCCGGGCCGCGCTCGACCGGCTGGTCGCCGCCAAGCGGGTCGCCGCCAACGACCCCGTCCCGGTCCGGCCGCGCCCACTCGACGGGCTCGTCCCGTGCTCGCCCGCGCAGCGGCGGATCTGGGTCGCCGACCGGCTCGGCGCGGCCCCGCCGGCCACGTTCGGCCTGCGGCTGCGCGGGCGCCTCGACGTGGCCGCGCTGCGCCGGGCGTTCGCCGTGGTCGCGGACCGCCACGAGGTCATGCGCACGGTGTACGAGGTGGTGGGCGACGGGCCCTGGCAGCGCGTCGGCGGCCGCACCGAGGTCCGCCTGGACGTGCGCGCGGGCGACCCGCACGCGATCGCCGCCGAGGCCGTCCGCGAGCGGTTCGACCTGGCCGCCGGCCCCATCTTCCGGGTCACGCTGATCGAGCAGGGGCCCGACGACCACGTGCTGCTCTTCGTCGGGCACCACATCGCCTTCGACGAGCAGTCGGTCGACCGGGTGCGGCGGGAGGTCGCCCGGGCGTACGCGGGCGAGGACCTCGGCGCCCCGCCCGCGCTGCAGTACGCCGACTACGCCGCCTGGTCCGCCGCCGCGCCCGCGCGCCCGGAGCGGGTCCGGTACTGGCGCGAGCGCCTGGCCGGGCTCGGCGACACCCGCCTGCCATTCGTCCGCGAGCACGCACCGGGCGCCCCGACGCGGGCCCTGCGCCTGCGGCTCGCCCCCGGCACCCTGCAACGGGGGACCACCCCGTTCGTCGCCGTGCTCTCCGCGCTGTCGTGGGCCGTCTCGCAGTACACCCGGGAAAGCGACGTCTGCATCGGGACGGTCTTCTCCGGGCGTCCGCGCCCCGAGCTGGAGCCGGTGGTCGGGTGCTTCCTGAACCCGGTCGCGCTGCGCACCGACCTCGCCGGGGTCCGCGACCTGGCGGAGGTGGTGCGGCGGGTCCGCCGCACGGTCGCCGGGGCGCTGGCGAATGAGACCCCGTTCGAGCTTGTCGGCTCGGGCCGCCCGCTGTTCCGGGTGGCCCTGCACCTGCACCAGCCGCCCGGCGCGGGTGTGCAGTGGCCGGGGCTGCGCAGCGAGGTGTGGCACCACGACGTGCCCGGCATCGCGCCCGACCTGGTCGTCGAGGCCACCCCGCACCCCGACGGGGGCGCCGAGCTGGCGTTGCGCTACTGCGACCTCGAACCGGCCACCCTGGAGCACTTCGCCGCCCGCGTCCGCGCGCTGGCCGAGGGGCGCCCGGCCGAGTCGCCGCGGGTGACGTACTGGCGCCGGGACCCCCGCACCGTCCTGGACCTGATCGACGCCCAGGCCGCCCGCACGCCGGGCGCCGTCGCGCTGGAGACGGCCGACGGGCAGACCCGCACCTACGCCGAGCTCATGGCCAATGTGGACAGGCGCGCGGCCGGTGTCACCGAGAAGCTCACGACAATCGCCCTGCGCCGCACGCCCGAGCTGGTGGAGGAGGTGCTGGCGGTCTGGCGGGCCGGTGCGGCGTACGTGCCGGTCGACCCCGACTACCCGCCCGCGCGCCAGGAGCTGATCCGCGCGGACGCGCGCGCCGGCGACCCGGGCGCGGGCGTGGCGTATGTGCTGCACACCTCCGGCTCCACCGGCCGGCCCAAGGGCGTGATCGTCGAGCACCACGCGCTCACGAACTTCGTCCTGGACATGGCCGCGCGGCTGGAGTCGCGGCCCGAGCACCGCTGGCTCGCGGTCACCTCGCTCAACTTCGACATCGCCGGCCTGGAGCTGTTCCTGCCGCTCGTCACCGGGGGCCGTATCGTCCTGGCCGATGAGGAGGCCCAGCGCGACGGGCACCGCCTCGACGCGCTCATCGCCCGGGCCGGCGTCACGCACGTGCAGACCACGCCGTCGCGCTGGCGGCTGCTGCTGGCCGCGGGCTTCGACCGGCCGGACGTGACGGCGCTCGTCGGCGGCGAGGCACTCCCGCTCGAGCTGGCCCGGGAGCTGCGGGCGAAGAGCCGCTCGACGCTCAACGTCTACGGGCCGACGGAGACCACGATCTGGTCGGCGGCCTGGCCGGTCCCCGCCGACCCGGGCGAGGTGCTGATCGGCGGGCCTGTCGCCTACACCCACATCCGCATCTGCGACGAGGACGGCCACGAGGTCCCGACCGGCGCCATCGGCGAGCTGTGCATCGGCGGGCTCGGCGTGGCCCGGGGCTACCTCGGCCGCCCGGCCCTGACCGCCGAGCGGTTCCGGCCCGACCCGTGGGGCGCGCCCGGGAGCCGCCTCTACCGCACCGGCGACCTCGCCCGCTGGGCGTTTCCGGCGACCGGGGCCTCATCGGGGCGGACGCCGCCGGCGGGCGGCGGCCCCGACGCTCAGCTGCGCTTCCTGGGCCGGGCCGACAACCAGATCAAGCTGGCCGGCCACCGCATCGAGCTCGGCGAGATCGAGGCCCACCTGGCCGCGCTGCCGGGCGTGCGCCAGGCCGCGGTCGCGGTGCGCGGCGACCGCCTGATCGCCTATCTGGTCGGCGCGCCCGAGCGCAACGACCTGGCCGAGAAGCTCCCCGGCTACATGATCCCGAGGGTGTACCGCCAGATCGATGCGCTGCCCCTGACGCCCAACGGGAAGCTGGACCGGGCCGCGCTGCCCGACCCCGAGCCGGTCACCGGCACCGGGGTGGCCCCGCGGACCCCCACCGAGCGCCTGGTCGCCGAGGTCTGGGCGGCCGCCCTCGAGCGCGCCGACATCGGCGTCGACGACGACTTCTTCGCCCTCGGCGGCCACTCACTGCCGGCGATGACGGTGGCCGCCCGGCTCTCCGTCGCCTGCGGATACGAGGTCGCGGTCCGCACCGTGTTCGCGAACCCGACGGTGGCCGCCCTCGCCGCCGCCGTCGACGAGCTCCTCGACGCGCCCGACCGCACCCGCGACGTCCCGGTCGAGCCGCGCCCCGATCCCGCCGCCCCGGCCCCGCTCTCGCCGGCACAGCTGCGACTGTGGTTCCTGCAGGTCCTGCAGCCGGACGACGCCGCCTACAACATGACGCTCGTCTACCGCCTCCGCGGCCCCCTCGACCCGCACCGCCTCCGGTCCGCGCTGGAAGCGGTCGTCGAGCGCCACGACACGCTGCGCACCCGCTTCTTCGAGCGTGACGGCGAGCCCGCGCAGGCCGTCACCGATCGCCGCCCGGTCCTCGAGCTCGGGTCGCTCGAGGACGTACCCCAGTGGACCAATCGCCCCTTCGACCTCACCTCCGGCCTGCTCCTGCGGGCCGGGCTGGTGGTGGAGGGCCCCGAGCGGCACGTGCTCTGCCTCGTGATGCACCACATCGCCGGCGACGGGCGCTCGCTCGGCATCCTCACCGAGGAGCTCCGGGCGGCCTACGCCGGCGGGCAACTGCCGAAGCTCCCGGTCTCGTACTGCGACTTCGCTGTCTGGCAGCGCGCGCGGGGCGATGCGCGGGACCTGGCGTACTGGACCCGGCGGCTGCGGGACGTGCCCCACCTCGATCTGCCCACCGACCGTCCCCGCCCGGCCGTGCAGACCTCGCGGGGCGCGTTCGCCCGCCTCCGCCTCGGCCCGGCCCTCGTCGCGGCCCTGGACCGCCTCGGCGGCGAGCACGGCTGCACGCCGTTCATGGTGCTGCTCGCCGGCTATCAGGCGCTCCTCGCCCGCCACACCGGCCAGACCGACATCAGCGTCGGCACCTCCGTCTCCGACCGGGCCCGCCCGGAGCTGAGCGGGCTCATCGGGATGTTCGTCAACACGCTCGTCCTGCGCACCGACCTCGGCGGCGACCCCACGTTCGCCGAGCTGCTGGGCCGGGTCCGGGAGGTCGCCCTCGGCGCGTACGCCCACCCCGAGATCCCGTTCGAGCGCCTGGCCGCCGAGCTCGACCTGCCCCGCGACCCGTCCCGGACCGAGCTGTTCCAGACCATGCTCATCCTGCACACCGAGGAGGGGGCGGGCACCGACCTGCTGCCCGGCCTGGTCGCCGACTACGCCGAGGACGGGGTGGCCCAGGCGAAGTTCGACCTCATGCTCGACGCCTGGCGCGAGCCGGACGGGCTGCAGCTCTCCCTGAACTACCGCACCGACCTCTTCGACGCCGCCACCGCCACCCGGCTTCTGGACCGCTTCTCGCGCCTGCTGACCGCGGTCGCCGCCGCCCCGCAGCGCCGCCTGTCCACTGTGGACCTGCTGGACGACGGCGAGCGGAAGGCGTTGCTGTCGCTCGGCTCCGGGCCCGCGGGTGACGCTCCGGACGTGGTGGCGCTGGTGGCGGGTCGACAGCCGGCCGCGACCGCCGTCTCCTGCGGCGACGGGCACCTCTCCTACGGCGAGCTCAACGATCGGGCGGCGCGCCTGGCCGGTTGGCTGCGCGGGCAGGGTGTGCGCCCCGACGATCGCGTGGCCGTGCACATGCCCCGGTCCATCGACCTCATCGTCGCCCTGCTCGCCGTCCTGCGGGCGGGAGCCGCCTACGTCCCCATCGACCCGGGCTACCCCGCGGCCCGAAATGCGCTGCTGGCCGACGGCTGCGTGCTGACCATCACCGAGGCCGAGGTCCGCGCCGCGGTCGGGGCCGGTATGCCACTGCGGCTCGACGAGTCCACTGTGGAGCCCGCGAGCCTCGCCTACGTCATCTACACGTCCGGCTCGACCGGCACGCCGAAAGGCGTCGGGATCACCCGCGGCGCCCTGAACTCGCGGGTCGCCTGGATGCGCGCCCGCTACGCGCTCACCCCCGCCGACGCCGTCGCCCAGTTCGCCACCGTCAGCTTCGACACCCACATCGAGGAGGTGTGGCCGACACTCACCACCGGCGCGCGCCTCGTGCTGCTCCCGCCCGGCGAGGACCTCCCCGAACTCCTCGCCCGGGAGCCCGTCACCGTCCTCGACCTGCCCACGCCCTACTGGCACGAGCTCGTCGGCACCACACACTGGCCCGAAACGCTGCGGCTGCTCATCCTCGGCGCCGACACCGTCCGCGCCGACAAGCTCGCCGCCTGGCACGCCGAGAACGGCGACCGGGTCGAGCTGCTGAACACCTACGGACCCACGGAAACCACAGTCATCGCCACCACCGGCGCCCTCGGGCCCGGCGAAACCTCGATCGGGACGCCGATCGCCGGCACCCGCGTGTACATCCTCGACGAGCACCAGCGGCTCGCCCCGGCCGGCGTGGCCGGCGAACTCTGCATCGCCGGCGACGGCGTGGCCCGCGGCTACCTCGGCGATCCGGGGCGCACGGCGGAACGGTTCCGGCCCGACCCGTACGGGCCGGCCGGCCGCCGCCTCTACCGCAGCGGCGACCGGGCCCGCTGGCGCCCCGACGGGCGGCTCGAGTTCCTCGGGCGGCTCGACGACCAGGTGAAGATCCGCGGCTACCGGGTCGAGCCCGGCGAGGTCGAGACGGTGCTCGGCGGCCGGCCCGGCGTGCGGCAGGCCGCAGTGGTCGTCCGCGACGGCGCGCTCGTGGCCTACGCGGCCGGTGAGGGGCTCGAACCGGCCCGCCTCCGCGCCGACCTCGCCGAGCGGCTGCCGGCGTTCCTCGTGCCGACACACCTCGTGGTGCTGGAGCGGATCCCGCTCACCGCCAACGGGAAGGTCGACCGGGCAGCGCTGCCCGCGCCGGTCGCGGCCGGCGGAGGGTACGTCGCCCCGCGCACACCCGCCGAGGACCTCGTCGCCCAGATCTGGGGCGGCGTCCTCGGCGTCGAGCGGGTCGGGGCGCTCGACGACTTCTTCGCCCTGGGCGGGCACTCGCTGCTGGCCATCGCGGCCGTCGCCCGGCTCTGCGCGGCCACCGGGCGCGACGTGCCCGTGCGGGCGCTGTTCCTGACCCCCACCGTCGCCGGGCTCGCCGCCGAGCTCGACAGGTACCGGGCCGAGGCGCCGGTGACCCGGCTGGGCCGGCGCCGTGGGCCGCTCTCCTACGGCCAGCAGCGGCTCTGGTTCCTGCACCAGCTCGACCCGGCCGACGCGTCCTACAACATCGCCGTCGCCTACCGGCTGCTCGGCCCGCTCGACCGGGAGCGGCTCGAGGCGGCGCTCAACACCGTCGTCGCGCGCCACGAATCCCTGCGGACCCGGTTCCTCGCCGGGGACGACGAGCCGGTCGCCGAGGTCACCGACGCCCGGCTGGAGCTGCGGCCCGCGAACGACATCGCGGCCCTGACCAACGCGCCGTTCGACCTCGAGTCCGGGCTGCTGCTGCGGGCCGGGCTCATCGCGAACGCACCCGACGACCACGTGCTGTGCCTGGTCGTCCACCACATCGCGGCCGACGGGCGGTCCCTCGGCGTGCTCGTCGACGAGCTCCGCGGCGCCTACGCCGGCGACGAGCTCGAGGCGCTGCCCGTCCAGTACGGCGACTTCAGCGTCTGGCAGCGGCAGCGGGTCGAGAGCGACATGCTCGAGTACTGGCGCGGGCAGCTCGCCGGCGCCCCGATCCTCGACATCCCCACCGATCACCCGCGGCCCGAGATGGCGGCGTCCGGCGGTGACTTCGTCGTCCACGACCTGCCGGCCAGCCTCGCCACCGGCGTGCGCCGCATCGCCGCCGAGGCGCACTGCACGCCGTTCATGGTGCTGCTGTCCGTGTACGAGGTACTCCTCGCCCGGCTCACCGGCCAGGACGACTTCTGCGTCGGCACGCCCATCGAGAACCGGCCCCGGGTCGAGGTCGCCGATCTCATCGGGTTCTTCGTCAACACGCTCGCGCTGCGGGCCGACCTGGCCGGCGACCCGACGTTCCGGGCGCTGCTGGGGCGGTCCCGGGACACGGCGCTGGCCGCGTACGCGCACCAGGACGTGCCGTTCGACAGGCTCCTCGCCGCCGTCGACGTGCCCCGGCGGCTCGACCGGACCCCGCTGTTCCAGACCATGTTCACCCTGCACACCGAGGAGGCGGCCGGCACCGACGTGCTGCCCGGCGTCACGGCGACCTTCCACGATCCCCGGGTGCGCCAGGTCAAGTACGAGCTCAGCCTCGACCTGTGGCGCAGCGCCGACGGGCTGCGGATCGTCCTGGGGTATCGCACCGACCTCTTCGACCGCGCCACCGCCGAGCACCTCGCCCACCGGTTCGAGGCCCTCGCCACGGCGCTGCTGTCCAACCCCGACCAGCCGCTGTCGAGCGTCGACGCCGGGGGTGACGCCGACGCCCGGGCCGCCCTGCTGCGCTCGGTCCGCCGGCCGCGGACCGCGGACCCGACGACCGGCGCGACAGCATACGTCCCGCCGCGCGACGCCGCGGAGGAGCTCGTCGCCGGGGTCTGGTGTGAGGTGCTCGGGGTCGACCGGGTCGGTGTGCACGACGACTTCTTCACCATCGGCGGGCACTCGCTGCTGGCGATGAAGGTCGTCGGGCGGCTGCGCGCGGCCACCGGCACGGCCGTCCCGCTGCGGACCATGTTCAGCCACCCCGACCTGGCCGGCCTGGCCGCCGCCGTGGAGGAGCTCATCGTGGCCGACCTCGACGCGCTTTCCGACGACGAGGTGGCCGCGCTGCTGGCGACCGACGGGGAGGGTACATGACCACGCTGTCCGCCGACCGCCGGGCGCTGCTGGAGCGGCGGCTCAAAGGCCGCGCCACGAACGCCGTCCCCGCGCACGACGGGCCGGCGCCGCTGTCGTTCGCACAGGAGCGGTTCTGGTTCCTGGAGCAGCTCGCCCCCGGCAACACCGCGGCCGTCATCCCGATCGTCATGCGCCTGCACGGCGCCCTCGACGCCGAGCGCCTGGCCGCCGCGATCACCGGGGTCGTGGCCCGGCACGAGCCGCTGCACAGCCGGTTCGTGGACGCGGGCGACGGGAAGCCGCAGCTGTGCATCGACCCGCCCGGCCCGGTCGCGCTGCCGACGATCCCACGCGCCGGCCTCGAGGCGTTCCTGGCCGAGCCGTTCGACCTGGCCACCGGCCCGCTCATCCGCCCGGCCCTGGTCGCGCTGGCCGCGGACGACCACCTGCTCGCCATCGCCGTGCACCACATCGCCACCGACGGCTGGTCGATGGACCGGTTCGCGGCCGAGGTCACCGCGCTGTACGCCGGGGAGGCCCTGCCCCCGCTGCCGGTCCGCTACCGGGACTTCGCCGCCTGGCAGCGGGCGAACACCGGCCTGGGTGCCGACGTCGAGTTCTGGCGGACCACGCTGGCCGGCGTCGAGCCGCTCGACCTGCCCACCGATCACCCGCGCCCGGCCCGGCAGACGTTCAACGGGGCCGAGCACAGCTTCGCCGTCGGCCTGCGCGACGAGCTCCACGCGCTCGCCCGCGACAACGGCGTCACGCTGCACATGGTGCTGCTGGCCGCGTTCCAGGCGGTGCTGGGCCGGCTGACCGGGCAGACCGAGTTCGCCGTCGGCTCGCCGGTGGCCGGGCGGCAGCGGCCGGAGCTGGAGAAGCTCATCGGCATGTTCGTCAACACGGTCCCCGTGCGCGCGCCGCTCGGCGGTGACCCGACGTTCGCCGAGCTGCTCGGGCGGGTGAAGGACGTGTGCCTGGACGGGTACCAACACCAGGATCTGCCCTTCGAACAGCTGGTCCAGGAGCTCAAGGTCCCGCGGGACGTGCGGCGCTCGCCGGTGTTCCAGGCGCTCTTCGCGCTGCAGAACTACGACGAGCACGAGGGCCGGACAGCTACCGGCAAGGACCTGGGCGGGCTGACCCTCGGCCACTGGCCCGCGCCGGTCTGCGCGACCCGGTTCGAGCTGGAGCTGTACGTCAAGGAGGCCTCCGGAGAGCTGTGGGCGACTGTCGTCCACAACACGGACCTGTTCGCGCCCGACACCGCGATCCGCCTCGCCGGGCACTTCCGGCGCTTCCTCGCGGCGGTGGTCGCCGACCCGCGCCAGCGACTGTCCGATGTAGACCTGCTCGACCCGCAGGAGCAGGCGGTGGTACTGCCGCCGCCCGAGCCGATCGACCTGCCGCCGACCACGGTGCCGGCGCTCATCGCGGCGCGGATGGCGGCCCAGCCGGGCGCGGTCGCTGTCACGTTCGGCGGCAAGCACCTGACCTACGGCGAGCTGGACGAGCGCTCGGCCCGCCTCGCCGCCCGCATCCCGCGCGGAAGCCTCGTCGCGGTCACCGCCCAGCGCTCGTTCGACCTCGTCGTCGCGCTGCTGGCGATCCTGCGGGCCGGGGCCGCCTACGTGCCGCTGGACCCCGAGTATCCGGCCGAGCGCCTCGAGTTCATGCGGGCCGACTGCGGTGCGCGGCCCCTGGAGGAGCTCACCGCGGAGGGCGACGGCTTCACCGGGCCCGGCCTCGACGACATCGCGTACGTCATCTACACCAGCGGCTCGACCGGGCGGCCCAAGGGCGTGCCCAACACCCACCGCGCCCTGCTCAACCGGCTCGACTGGATGCAGCGCCGGTTCGGCCTCGGCCCCGGCGACGCGGTGCTGCAGAAGACCCCGGCCGGCTTCGACGTGTCGGTCTGGGAGTTCTTCTGGCCGCTCATGGCCGGGGCCCGGCTGGTGCTGGCGGCGCCGGGCGGGCACCGCGACGCCGAATACCTGCGCGACCTGATCCGGGCCGAGCAGGTCACCACCGTGCACTTCGTCCCGTCGATGCTCGCCGTCTTCCTGGCCACCGAGGACGTCGCCGACTGCACCTCGCTGCGCACCATCGTCTGCAGCGGCGAGGCGCTCCCGGCCGACCTCGCCCGCCGCTGCCTGGCCACGTTCCGCGCCGGACACCCAGTCTCCCTGCACAACCTCTACGGCCCGACCGAGGCCGCGATCGACGTCTCGGCCTGGCACTGCGACGGCGACGCCCTGGCCGGCCTGGCCCGGGTCCCGATCGGCGCCCCGATCCAGAACGTCGCCCTGTATGTCCTCGACGACCACCTGCGCCCCGCGCCCGTCGGCGTCCCCGGCCAGCTGTTCATCGCCGGGATCGCCCTCGCGCGGGGGTACCACCGCCGCCCGGCCCTGACCGCCGAGAAGTTTCGGCCCGACCCCTACGGCCCGCCCGGCGCCCGGATGTACGCCACCGGCGACCGCGCCCGCCGCCGGCCCGACGGCACCATCGACTTCCTCGGCCGCCTCGACACCCAGGTCAAGCTGCGCGGCCTGCGCATCGAGCTCGGCGAGGTCGAGGCGGCCATCCGCTCGGCGCCCGCGGTGCAGGACGCGGCGGTCGTGGTGCTCGACGACCGGCTCGTCGGCTACGTTGTCGGCGCCGACCCCGGCCTCGACCTGCGGGCGCTGCTGCAGAAGACCCTGCCCGACTACATGGTGCCGTCGGCGTTCGTGCCCCTCGACGCGCTGCCGCTCACCCCGAACGGCAAGCTCGACCGCGGGGCCCTGCCCGCCCCGACCGTCACCCGCCGGGCCGGCGTCGAGTTCGTCGAGCCGGCCACCGACGCCGAGCGGATCGTCGCGGGCGTCTGGCAGGAGCTGCTCCCGGTCGAGCGGGTCGGGGCGGCCGACGACTTCTTCGACCTCGGCGGCCACTCGCTCATCGCCACCCAGGTCGTCGCCCGGCTGCGCCGGCACGGGGCGGCGGTGTCGGTGCTCGACGTGTTCCAGTACAAGACCGTCCGCGAGCTGGCCCGGCTGCTGTCGCCGGACGCCGACCGGGGCCCGCGGCGGCTGCTCTACGAACTGACCAAGCCGCAGCCGCCGCAGGTGCGGGTGGGCTCGATCGTGGCGGTGCCGTACGGCGGCGGCAGCGCCGTCGTCTACCAGCCCCTGGCCGACGCGCTGCCGGCCGGCTGGGCGCTGCACGCGGTCGCCATCCCCGGCCAGGACATCGGCGTGCGCGAGGAGGCGCTCCCGTTCGAGGAGCTGGCCACCCGGCTCACCGCCGAGGTCCTGGAGCGGGTCGAGGGGCCGCTCATCGTCTACGGCCACTGCGGCGTCGGCTCGTCGGTCGCGGTCGAGCTGGCCCGGCGCCTGGAGGCGGCCGGCCGGACCGTCGACGCCGTCTACATCGGCGCCGTGTTCCCGTTCGCCCGCCCGACCGGCCGGTTCAGCGGGCTGCTGGCCAGGCTGGCCGGGCGCGAGGCGCTGCTGTCCAACCGGGTGTACGAGAACTGGCTGCGCTCGATGGGCGTGGAGATGGCCGAGTTCGACCGGGACGAGGCCGACCTCATCATCCGCAACATGCGCGAGCACACCCGGCTGGCCGAGGAGTACTTCACCGGCCTGTTCGCGTCGCAGGCCGCGCCGATCAGGGCGCCGATCGTCTCCGTGGTCGGCAGCCAGGACACCCAGACCGAGTTCTACCAGGAGCGCTACCGGGAGTGGCACTTCCTGACCGGCGACACCGCGCTCGTCGTGCTCGACGAGGCCGGCCACTTCTTCCTGAAGTACCGCGCCGAGGAGCTGTCCCGGATCGTCACCGAGGTGCACCGCACCGGTGAACAGGTGCGCGACCCGGACGGCGGCTGGGAGGTGGCCGCCCGGTCCTCCACGCTCGAGCGGATCGACGGGCCCGAGCCGTCACTGGGGCGCTTCATGGCGGTCGCGGCCGGGCAGCTGGTCTCGATCATCGGGTCCGCGCTCACCGAGTTCGCACTGCCGCTCTGGATCTACCTGCAGACCGGCTCGCTCGTGCGGTTCGCGGTCTTCGCGGTCCTCGGCCTCGTCCCCGGCATGCTCGTCGCCCCCTTCGCCGGGGCCGTCGTCGACCGCTTCGACCGCCGCAAGGTCATGCTGGCCGGCGACCTGGGCGCCGGGGCCAGCCAGGCCGTGCTGCTCGCGCTCGCGCTGGCCGGCTCGCTGCGGGTCGGCCACGTGTACGTCCTGCTCGTCGTGCTGTCCGTGGCGCTCACGTTCCAGCGGCTGGCGTTCTCGTCGGCGGTGCCGCAGCTGGTGCCCAAGCGGTATCTGGGCCACGCGAACGGCATGGTGCAGCTCAGCTTCGGCGCCGGGCAGTTCCTGGTCCCGCTCGTGGCGGCCGGGCTCATGGCGACCGTCGGGCTGCGCGGCGTGCTGCTCCTCGACGTCGTCAGCTACGTGGCCGCGGTCGGTGTCACGCTCGCCGTGCGGTTTCCGAAGACCCTGGCCTGGGCCCGGCGCGAGTCGTTCTGGCAGGAGGTCGTGGGCGGATGGCGCTACGCGCTCGGCGCCGGCGGCCTCCGCCCGGTCCTGGTCTTCTTCGCCGTGCTCAACCTGTTCATGACCCCGCTGTTCCTGCTGATCTCGCCGCTGGTGCTGTCGTTCGCCGACCTCGGCGCGGTGGCCCGGGTGAGCATGGCCGGCGGCCTCGGCGCCGTCGCCGGCGGGCTGCTCATGAGCTTCTGGGGTGGGCCGCGCCGGCACCGGGTCCGCGGGATGCTCCTGGTCGTGCTCGGGCTCGCCCTGTGCAGCGCCCTGCCCGGGCTGCGGCCGAGCGAGATCCTGGTCGCGGCGGGCGCGCTCGGCATGTCGCTCGGGCTGACCCTGGCCAACGGCGTCTACACGACGATCGTCCAGGTGAAGGTGCCGCAGCGCTTCCACGGCCGGGTCTTCGCGGTCAACACCGTCATCGCCTTCTCCACCATCCCGATCGGCTACGCGGTCGTGGCCCCGCTCGGCAGCCGCCTGCTCGACCCGCTGCTGGCTCCGGGCGGCGCCCTCGCGGACAGCGTCGGCGCGCTGATCGGCACCGGCCCCGGGCGCGGCACCGCGCTGCTGTTCCTGGTGCTGGCGGCCGTGATGGTGGGGCAGGTGCTGGTGTCGCTGCGGCTGCCGAGCCTGGCCCGCTTCGACGAGCGGGTGCCCGACGCGGCCCCCGACGATCTGATCGGCGCGCAGGTCCGACGAGCCCGAAAGGAGCAGAGCCAGTGACGAACCCGGATGAATACGTCGTCGTGCTCAACGACGAGGAGCAGTACTCGATCTGGCCCGCCGACGACGCCCTGCCCGCGGGGTGGCGCGCGGAGGGCATGCGGGGACCGAAGCAGGAGTGTCTGGAGCACATCGACGCGGTCTGGACCGACATGCGACCGGCCAGTCTCCGGGGGCGACAGTGACACCTGACGAGACAGCCGTCGCGCGGATCTGGACCGACCTCGGGCTGCGGCCGGCGACGGTCGAGGACGACTTCTTCGACCTGGGCGGCGAGTCGCTCGTGCTCGTCGGGTTCCTGGCCCGGGTGCAGGCGGAGATGGGCCTGGAGCTGCCGGTCGACGAGCTGTTCGACGAGGACCTCACGGTCGCGGCGGCGGCCCGGGCGATCGAGCGGACCCGGCTCGCCGCGGCCATGGCCGAGCTCGACGGGATGAGCGACGCCGAGGTGGCCGCGCTGCTGAGCCGGGCCGAGTGACATGCGGGTCATGCTCGCCCAGAACATGCCGTACCGGCCCGGCCACGGCGGCGCCACGAAGTCCAACCGGCTGCTGCTGGAGGAGCTGGCCGCGCGCGGGCACAGCTGTGTCGCGGTGACCCGCGGCGAGCCGGGCGTGCGCACCATCGCCGGCGTCGAGGTGTTCGCGGAGGCCGGGCCCCGCCTGCCGCGGCTGGTGCGCGAGGTCGCCGGGGCGCGGGAGCCGGACTGGGTGCTCGTGCCCTCGGACGACCCGGGGCTGATGGTGCTCGGGTCGGCGCTGCGGGCGGCCCCGGAGCGGGTGGTGTACCTGGTGCACACCCTGCAGCAGCTGCCGTTCGGGCCGCGCACGTTCTACCCGAGCGGGTCCGGCCGTCGCCTGGTGGCGCGGTGCCGGGGGCTCGTGTCAGTGAGCCAGGCCGCGCGGGACTACGTGCGCGAGCACGGCGACCTCGATTCGACGGTGCTGTATCCGCACGTCTACGGCAGCCCCCCGTTTCCGGAGCTGGCGGACAGGTCCGGGCCGGTCACCATGGTCAACCCGTGCGGGTTCAAGGGGCTGCCGATCCTGCTCGGCCTGGCTGACGCCCGGCCCGATCTGCGCTTCCGGGCCGTGCCCACGTGGGGCGGCGTGGCACCCGAACTCGCCACCCGGCCCAACATCGAGATCGTCCCGGCCGCGGAGGACATCACCGAGGTGCTGCGGGGCAGCCGGGCGCTGCTGATGCCGTCCCTGTGGGACGAGACGTTCGGCTACACGGCGGTGGAGGCGATGCTGCACGGCATCCCGGTGCTGGCCGCTGACGTGGGCGGGCTGCGCGAGGCCATGCTCGGCGTGCCGCACCTGCTGCCGGTCAACCCGATCGTGGCCTATGAGCCGCAGCGCCCGGGGGAGGCGTATCCGCGGCCGGCGGTACCCCCGCAGCAGCTCGGGCCTTGGCTCGATGCTCTCGACCGCGTCGATGCCGCCCTGTCCGCCCGGGCCCGTGCGGCCGCGACGGCGTTCGTGGCCCGGATCGATCCCGGGGCGCTCGAGAAGTACCTGGTGAACCTGTGAGCGACGACCTCCGGATGCTGCTGCTGATCCGGCACTTCGAGCGTGCGCTGCTTGACCTCTTCGCGCAGGGGCTGCTGCACGGCACCACGCACACGTGCCTCGGGCAGGAGCCGGTGCCCGTCGCGCTCATGCCGCTGCTCGACGCCGACGACTTCGTGTTCAGCAACCACCGCGGGCACGGGCACTACCTCGCCCGGTTCGACGACCCGGCCGGCCTGCTCGCCGAGATCATGGGGCGGGACGGCGCCGTGTGCAACGGCGTCGGCGGCAGCCAGCACCTGCGGCGCGGCCGCTACCTGTCAACGGGCGTGCAGGGGGAGAGCCTGCCCCTGGCCGCCGGGGCCGCACTGCACCTGGCCCGGTCGGAGCCGGGCCGTCTGGCCTGTGCATTGATCGGCGACGGTACCTGGGGCGAGGGCGCGGTGTACGAGACGCTGAACCTCGCCGCGCTGTGGCGCCTGCCGCTGCTCGTCGCCGTGGAGCACAACGGCATCGCCCAGAGCACCCCGTCGGCGGAGGCGATGGCCGGCACGATCGCCGGCCGGGCCGCCGCGTTCGGCATCGCGCACGTGAGCGTCTCCCTCACCGGGGGTGATGCCGAGGGTGACGTCGCCGCCGCGCGGGCGATGCTCGAGGAGCCGCTCAAGCACGTCCGTGACGGCGCCGGCCCGCTCGTCGTCGAGTTCGCCACACACCGCCTCGGCCCGCACAGCAAGGGCGACGACACCCGTGCGGCCCATGCGGTCGCGGAGCTGCCGGACTGGTACCCCCGCCATGCCGGCTCGGCCCTTGATCGGCAGCAGCGGGACCGGGTCGCGGCCGTCGTCGCCGACGTCACCGCTCGCCCGCCGTCCACCTGGGACCCCCGATGACCGCGCGCGTGGCCGACGCCCTCAACGCCGCCCTGGGCACGCTGCTGGCCGAGGATCCGACCCTGTATCTGCTGGGCGAGGACATCACCGACCCCTACGGCGGCGCGTTCAAGGTCACCCGCGGCCTCTCCACCCGCTTCCCCGACCGCGTGCTCGGCACCCCGATCAGCGAGTCGGCGATCGTCGGCGTCGCCAACGGGCTGGCCCTGGCCGGCGACAAGGCGATAGTCGAGATCATGTTCGCCGACTTCGCACTGCTCGCCTTCGATCAGATCGTCAACGTGGCGGCCAAGTCGACGGCGATGTTCGGCCGCCCGGTCCCGATGCCGCTGATCGTCCGCTGCCCCACCGGCGGCAACCGCGGCTACGGCCCCACGCACAGCCAGAGCCCGCAGAAGCACTTCCTCGGCGTGCCCGGCCTCGACGTCCACGAGCTGAGCCCGTTCCACTCACCGCTGCCCGCGCTGCGGTCGATGCTCGGCTCCGGCCGCCCGGCGGTGCTGTTCGAGGACAAGGTGCTCTACGGCCGCCCGCTCGGCGTGCCCAGGCTGTTCGCGCTCCGGGAGGACACCGTGGTCATCGACGGCGCACCGTGCGACGACTACCTCATCGTCGCCCCGGGCGGCCTGGCCCACCGCGCGCTGGAGGCGATGGAGACGCTGCTGCGGCGTTACGAGCTGTGCGGCGCCCTGCACGTGCCGACCCGGCTCTACCCCTGGGACCCGGCCCCCGTCCTGCGCCACCCGGCCCGGCGGATCCTGGTCGTCGACGACGGGCCGCCGGGCGCGTCCTGGGCCACCGAGGTCGCCTATCGACTGCGGGACTGCGGCCGGCCGGTGCGGGTGCTGCACGCGGCCGACACCGTGGTGCCGACCGCGGCCCATCTGGAGCGCTCGGTGCTCGTCCAGGCCGCGACGATCGTGGGAGCGTTGAGGTGACCGAGATCCGGGTGCCGAAGCTGAACAACAACGACACCGAGTACACGCTCATCGAGTGGATCGCCGCGCCGGGGTCGCTGGTCCGGGCGGGCGATCCGGTCGCGACGGTGGAGACGTCGAAGGCGGCCGAGGAGTTGCCGAGCGCGGGGGAGGGGTACCTCCGTCAGCTTCTGCCGGTGGGCTCGTCGTGCGCGGTGGGAGCGGTGATCGGGCTCCTGGAGAGTTCTCCTGCCCTTGCTTCGGCGGCCCTCACTTCTCCGGCACCCGCTTCTTCGATACTTGCCTCGCCGGCACCCGCTCCTTCTGCCTCTGCTTCCCCCGCCTCTGCTTCTCGCTCTTCCGCTTCTCGTGCAACCGACATTTCGAATATGTCGGATATTGTGATCACCGAACCGGCGCTGCGGGTCATGGCCGAGCGTGGCATCTCACGGGCTGACGTGGAGGCGCTCGGGCGCAAGGTGATCCGGGTGGCCGACCTCGAAGCGCCGCCCGCCGATGAGCGGCTGCCGGCCGTCCAGCGGGCGGTCGCCGCGGTCGTGACGGAGTCGCTGGCGATCCCGCAGGCGTACGTGGCGCTGCGGGTGCCGGCGGACCCTGCTGTGGGGCGGGAACTTTCCCGGAAGTACCACCGGATGATCGGTCTTGTGGAGCTGACCGTCGCGGCCATCGGTGCGGTCGCGGCCGAGCATCCGGACTGCTTCGCGGCGTTCGTCCCACCGGACCGGGTGCGCCGCCACACCGCTGTCGACGTCGGCGTCACTGTCGACGTCGGGCGCGGCCTGCACGTGCCGGTCATCCGCGACGTGCCGGCCCTGTCGGTGGCCGACATCGCGGGCCGCCTGATGGAGCTGCGCACGACCGCCCTGCGCGGCCAGTTCCGCCCGGCCGACCTGGACGCGCCGGCCATCCTGCTGGCCCTGCACACCGACCCCGACGTGACAGCCGCGGTACCCCTGGTCCTGCCGGGCACGACGTGCGCCGTCTCGCTCACGGCCCGGGTCGGCGGCCACGTGGCGCTGGGGCTGGCGTACGACCACCGGGTGATCAACGGCCGCGGCGCCACGCTGTTCCTCAAGGCGGTGGCCGCCCGCCTGGCGTCATAGCCTGGTGGTCATGACTGGAAAGAACAGGGCGATCGTCTACTCCGAGTTCGGCGACGCCGGCGTGCTGCGCGAGGCCGAACGGGACATCGTCGAGCCGGGCCCGGGCGAGGTCCGCGTCCGCGTCGTCGTGTCCGGCGTCAACCCGACCGACTGGAAGACCCGCACCGGCGCCACCGCCATGGCCCCCGTGGCCGACGAGGGCCAGGTCCCCAACCAGGACGGCGCCGGCGTGATCGACGCCGTGGGCCCCGGCGTGACGGGCCTGCGCACCGGCGACCGGGTCTGGCTGATCATGGCCGCCTACCAGCGCCCGGCGAGCGGCACCGCCCAGGAGTACACGGTCGTCCCGGCCGACCGCGCGGTGCCCCTGCCGGACGGCGTGGGGTTCGAGGCCGGCGCGAGCCTGGGCGTCCCCGCGATGACCGCCCACCGCGCCCTGACCGTCCACGAGGGCGCGCCGCCCCGCCTGGCCCCCGGCGCCCTGGCCGGCCTCAACGTCCTCGTCGCGGGCGGCGCGGGCGCCGTGGGCAACGCCGCCATCCAGCTCGCGGTCTGGGCCGGCGCGACGGTGGCGGCCACCGTGAGCGGCCCGGAGAAGGCCGACCTGGCCCGGCGGGCCGGCGCCCACCACGTCGTGAACTACCGCGACGAGGACGCCGCCGCCCAACTCCGCAGCGCCGTCCCCGCCGGCATCGACGTGGTGGTCGAGGTGGCCGCCGCCCACAATGCCGAACTGAACCTGTCGGTACTGCGCCCGGGCGGGACCATCGCGATCTACGCCAACGACAGCTCAGGCGGCCCGCTCGCCGTCGACGTCCGCCGCAACATGGTGCTGAACGCGCGCTACCAGTTCGTCCTGCTCTACACCGTCCCGCGCCCGGCCCTGGCCGGAGCCGCCACCGCCGTGAACGCCGCCCTGACCGACGGCGCCCTGCGCTTCGGCCCGGAGGCCGGCATCCCGCTGCACGAGTACCCCCTGGCCGCCACGGCCGCCGCCCACGCCGCCGTCGAGTCCGGCACGGTCGGCAAGGTCCTGATCCGAGTGGCCGACAGCCGGAACGAGTAGGGCGTTCGGCCGATATCTGGAGTTTCTGCCGGGCCATCGTTCAGATATCGGCGAAGCACGATGTCATCCTGTCCCCGCGGAGCGCATAATCGGCAGGAGGGCGACGACGCCGGGCTGGGGGTGCGATCACTCGCGGAGCAGCGCATACGGAGATCATTATCGGTATTGCGGGCGGTTGCTCACGCCTTCGAGGAAAGATCGAGGTCGGCGCTCCGGCAAGAACTAGTCGTGAGGGTCATGGTGGCACCTTGGTGGCGCCGTTCATAATCGTCAGCGAGTAACGTCTGCGGTTGGTCGCCGGTAGTGGATGGTGGGGCGTTCGATGAAGGTTCATCCGCGGCAGGAGCTGTTGTCGATCTGGCGCGCCGTCGTGCGCAACTCATGGCGCAACGGCAAATGGAAGTGGGGCGGCCGGGAGAAATCCAACTCCATCAGCGACGCCGAACAACTCCTGTGCATCCTGCTGCCGGCCACCCAGCTCGACGAGTTCCGGCTGGAGCGCCCCAACGAGACCGACAACGAGATGGCCGACATCCTCAAGCCGCTCGGAGGAGTCCTCGACATCCCACCCATCCTGGTGAAGCTGCTGAACGAGTACTTCACCACCTACCGGGACTCCAGCGGCGCACCCACGTTCTCAGGCGGCTCGTACTTCGTCGCCGAGTCGGGTGAGAAGCCCGTCCCCGAGCAGTTGTCACTGCCGATCGTGGACTCGTACGCCATCTCAATGGTCCTGTCACTCGCCGCCCTCGGTTTCGCGCGCGTCTACCGCTCGTCCGCGCAGCGCAGCGAGACGTTGGACGACCTCGATAGACTGGAGCAACTTGCATCGACCCGGCTGAGTGCGGCAATGGTCGGGCTCCTGCGCAGTTTCTCGGTGAACGTCTTCGCGTACGAATCGGAGGACGGCGAGAATCTGGTCAAGACCCTCAATCAGGAGGGCATCGCCCCGAGCCGGCTGGTCGAGCGGCTGCGCCGCGAACTTCGCGAGACGCTGGCCAGCTTCAACAACACGGTCCTGATCGGCTCCGGCCGCCGTTCACTCGAGGAGCTCACCCTTCCCGACCGGCTCTTCGAGTGCGGTTGGTCGTGGGGGGTCGTCGAAGGCGCACCGGATATCGAGGTGGACGACCAGAAACTCGAGGCGAAGATCGGCGAGCAGCCGAAAGGCTATGCGCTTGACAAGCCGTATCTCTACTTCACGGTGACGGCGCTCGACGCGATCGAGGATCTGCTGTCCGAACGTACCCGGACCCTGAGCCTGCTCAATGAGGAGCAGCAGCGTCTGGCCCAGGCCCTCCAGCTGCGCTACGACCTGACCCGGACCTACTGGGCAACTGTCGCGACCTTCGGCGCCGGCCGCTGGCCGCTGGAGGACATGCCTTGGAAGACGGTCGACGGCGTCGAGTCCATCTATTTCACGCTCCTCGTGACCTCGCTGGCCGTGAAGGGCTTCACCCGTGAGCGGGGCTCCGACGCCGAGCTCGTGCGGGTCGGCGCCGTGCTGGAGGACCTGGCCGAGCGCGCGCTCATCACGTCGCGGGCCGTCGCGGGCGATCCGATGCTCAACCTCCACGACCCCGGCGTCATGCTGCTGCTGGAGGGCGCGGAGGTGGGCGGAGGCCCGACACTGCGCTGGCCGATCACGGAGTTCGCGGCCCTGCTCATGCAGCGCACGCACGTCATCGCCCAGCTGCTGACGGACGGCGAGCGCCGCTCGGACCTGATCGGCCTGGCCGACCGGGTGTGGAGTCACATCAGCGCCCGCCGGCTGCGCGACGAGACGACGGGGCGTGGCCTGTGGGACCAGCCCTCGCTGGTGTTCCCCAGTATCAAGACCCTCTATGAGGACACCTCGTGGTACTACACCGAGCGTGTCGTGCTGGCGCTCATCGCCGCGGCCCGAACCGTGCAGCGGCCGACGCTGCGCAGCAACATGCTGCACGGATATGCGCTGGAGCTCGTCATCGAGGCCGAGCACCTGCTCGACAAGGAGTTGTTGGCCGGAGCGGTGGAGGGCAGGGGGCCGATGGGCCGTTCAGTACAGCGCATCCGGGCCGATCTCTCCCGCGCCCGGCGATACGCCGGTGAGCGGCCGGCCACGTCGACCGCGCTGGCGATCGAGGCGCTGCAGAAGCTCGACGAGCTGGCTGCCGCCCGTATGAATGTGGCCGAGGGCTGACGATGCTTGTCTTCGCGGCGTCGGACAAGGGCGGCACCGGCCGATCGGTGACGAGCAGCAATGTGGTGTACCGCAGCGCGCTCGACGGCAATGACGTGTGCTATTTGGACTTCGATTTCGGCTCGCCGACGGTCGGCGCGATATTCCAGATCACCTCGGTCGCGCGCGGGACGAAGGACGGTGGTCTGCACAACTACCTGCTCGGCCGGAAGCCGGAGGCCCAGCGGCTGGACGTCTGGAACACCTCGGAGCGGACCATCCTGCGCGACCGTCCGGCCCGCGCCGGGCGCCTGCTGCTGTATCCCGGCGACGCCGGCATGGGCGAGTTCATGGCGGAGCACCGCGACTCCATCATCGATGCCTGCGTGAGGCTGTTCCTGCGGCTCGAAGAGGAGTTCGAGCTGACCCTCGTCGACCTCAGCGCCGGCCGGTCGTTCGCGACGGAGCTGGTCCTGGCGGCCACCGCCCGCCCCGAGCTGCAGAACGTCAAGCAGCGGTGGCTCGTCTTCCACCGCTGGACCAGTCAGCACGTGGTTGCCGCGTCCAGCCTGGTCTACGGGGCCGGCGGCATTCGGGAGACCGCGAAGAAGTACAACCATGACCCGGCCAAGATGACCGCCGGGCTGCGGTTCGTGCGAACCGCCGTCATCAACCCGGACTCCACCCACACCGAGGGCCTGACCCCGGCGCAGGACGCCTGGCTCAAGCGAACGCACCAGGACCTGCTGGAGTTGGCCGGCGCCAACCAGGTCGGCCGCAACGTCCTGCTCGGCGAGATACCGCTCGATCCGGTCCTGCAGTGGCACGAGCAGCTCATCTCCGATGACGACGTCCTGGCCTCGGGCATCGCGCGGCAGGCCACGGCCGATGCGTTCGCCGAGTTGGCCCTGTCCCTGATGGACGACTCCCGCTGGAGGGAGTCATGACGACCACCGCCGAGATGCGTTTCCGCGAGACGGTCGCCGAGCGAGGTGTCGCGTCCGTGCCCCTTTCACACGTGTCGATCGAACTCGGCCACTTCTATGCCGAGGACTTCAAGGAATTCCGAAATGACCCCGCCCTGCTGCGACGGCATTTCGAGCGGGTGGCACCCAGGGTCCAGGCGGCTCGCCTCGACGCGCAGCGGCGGTCGGGCTCCAAACGCCTCCGGGTCAGCACGTGCTTTCTCATCGACGACTACTTCACCCCGTTCGGCAGCCCGTCCGAGGTCATCCCCCTGCTGATCAAGGAGGCGTCGCACAGCGGCCTCACGATCGACTACCTGGCCCGGGAGTCCGGCTGCGCCGTCGCCGACGGGGTGCCGGTCGCGGATCTGGTCATGGCCCGCATCGTCGACGACCCGCCGCCGGGGACCAACGGTTCGCGGCCGCCGGCGTCGCTGAGCGGCTGGCTGTGCAACGGCCAGCGCTCGCCGTCGTTCGGCCTGACGGCGATGGACAGCGAGCCGGATGAGTGGCAGCCGCCGACGGAGAACGCGGCCAGCCGGCACGCGATCTTCGTGGACGTGCAGCTGTGGAGCAGCGGCAACGGCAAGCGGCTCTGGTCGTGCCCGTTCCTGGCCGCGGTGTGGCAGCTGCTGCGTCTCGGGCTCCTGCGCGATCAGGGCCTCAACGTGGCGCAGCCGAGGCTCTGGACGGGTGATCTGCCGACGGACTGGTCGCAGCTGCCGGCGGTCACGCAGCTGAACGAGGACGCCGACCCGTTCGCCGCCTACCGGACCGAGTCGGTGCTCGGCTCCGGCTTCCTGAGCGTCGAGCTTGCGGTGCGGACGATTCTGAGCCAGGTGTCGGTCGAGAAGGCGGTGCAGGAGCTTGTCGCCGGGCGGGCCCGGAAGGAGGGGCTGGACCTGCCGGACGACGTGGTG
Organism: Dactylosporangium vinaceum; assembly: GCF_019904175.1. Classification (GTDB taxonomy): domain Bacteria; phylum Actinomycetota; class Actinomycetes; order Mycobacteriales; family Micromonosporaceae; genus Dactylosporangium; species Dactylosporangium vinaceum. The sequence continues at coordinate 1,384,988 of NZ_CP061913.1, forward strand.
GACCGGATCGGCTACGCCTTCCACTCCTAGGCGGCCGAGCGTACGGCCTCCTGCATGAGCAGCATCGCGCTGAGCGTGATCTGATCCCGGACCCGGTTCACCGACAGGTCCCACTGCCGCGTGAAGCCCGGGCGGCGCTCCAGCGCGTCCCAGACCGGCAGGACGGCACCGTCGAGGCGGGCCGCGGGCATCCAGAGCGGCAGCAGATACTCGACGGCCGGTTGCAGGCGGCGTGTGCGCTGCATCGTCTCGGATGCGGTACTCATCGCGGTCTCGGTGATCGACAGCAGGGTGGTCAGCAGCCAGTCGTGCAGCGCGAGATCCTCACAGAGATCCAGCATCGCCTCGCGGTGCTCCTCCGGCCCGCGCAGCTGCAGGGTGCGCCGCGTCTCGGACTCGATGGCGAACGCGCCGACGATCTTGTCGTCGGGGGCATGCTCGATGACGCACCGCAGCTTGGTGCGCCGTGACCGGAACGGCGAGCGCCGGTCCAGGTCGGGCCGGCCCTGCACCGCGTCCAAGATGTGCGCGGCGATGCCTGCCACATCGAGCCGGTCCTCGGAGCGGTGGTTGGCCAGGAACCCGTCACGAAGATCTTCGAGCTTGGCGCGTCCGACGAATTCGATCCGGCCCGGATGCGACAGGTAGTGCGACCACGGCAGGCGGTGGCTCTCAGGGCTGCGGACGAGTGTGGTGAACGCGGAGCCCTGGAGGATGTGGCCCCCGGTGAGGGAGGCATGGGCGGAGACCGTGCCGATGGCCCTGACCTTCGCCCCGCTCGATGCGGGCAGCGCGCAGTCGACGCCGGTGAGGCGGTCGGGCGAGACGGCGTAGGCGATCGGGCGCTCGGACCGGCGGACGCGGGCACCCGGCGAGAGGTCGAGAAGGCGGGCCGCCTTCTCGCTGGAGACCGGCGTGGAGTGCTGTAAGAGGCCGGTGTGCACCTCGCCCAGGGTGAGCATTGTTCCTCCGTGGCTCTTGCCGCGGTCCTCCGTGAGGACCGCGAGGTCACTTTACCGATCGGACCCGCCCAATTCGCACGAGTGGTCAACTGATGGGGTCGGCGCCGGCGCGGTGCTGGCCGCACCACTGTCAGATCAATACGTACATCGATCTGTTGAGCGTCTATCTTATTGGGGTGGGCAGCTTCTCTGACGAGGTCGTGGTGGTCGGCGCGGGGGTCACGGGCTTGACGACCGCGGTGCATCTCGCCGAAAACGGACTATCTGTTGTTGTGTACAGCCGGGATCGCCCCGGCGAGACGACGTCGTGTGCGGCGGCGGCCTTTTGGGGCCCGCACATGGTCGACGACGATCGGGCGAAACGGTGGGGTCTGTTTACGCTGGAGCGGCTCATCGAACTGGCGGCGCGGCCGGGTACCGGAGTCGAGATGCTCTGGGGAGTGGAGGCCGAGCGGGTCCCGGGCTTGCCGTCGGGATACCTTTCCTGGCTGCCGGACGTCCAGGATTGTGGCCCACGCGAACTGCCGGATGGGTTTCGTCGCGGATGGCGATATGAGACACCGGTCGTCGAGATGCCGGAATATCTCAGCCATTTGGAGGAGCGATTCCGGCTGGCCGGTGGCCGCATCGAAATCGCCGAGGTCGCATCCTTGTCCGAGCTCGCGGACACGGCCGCTGTGATCGTCAATTGCGCAGGTCACGGCGCCGGGGTGCTGGCGTCCGACGGTGAGCTGGAGGCCGTGCGCGGCGAGATCGTGGTTGTCGAAATGCCTGGCCTGTCGGAGTTTTTCATCGAGCTCGACGACGGATCGAACGAGCTGACGTACTTTGTGCCCCAGGGTGATCGCGTCGTGCTCGGAGGGACCTGGTATCCGGGTCGGGCCGATACCGCAGTCGACTGGTCGGCCGCAAGGGAAATCGTCCGAAGGTGTGCCCGCATCGAGCCGCGACTCAGTGATGCGAAAATTCTCGACGTCCGCGTTGGCATTCGGCCGGTACGATCGAAAGTGCGATTGGAGCGCGTCGATCTTGATGGCGCCATCGTGATCCATAACTACGGTCACGGCGGCGGTGGTGTGGGCCTGTCGTGGGGCTGTGCGCGGGATGCATTCGAGCTCGTGACCGCGAAGGCCCCGGTCGGCGGCGCCTGAGCGCGTTTGGTGGTTTCGACAGGAGCGACTGTGGTCAGCGTCTATGTGTCCTCGACATTTGAGGACCTCAAGGATGAGCGACAGGCGGTCGTCACTGCGGTGCTGCGCCTGCGCGGGCAGGTGCGCGCGATGGAGCACTATGTCGCCGACTCCGCGCCCGTCGTCGCCGTGTGCCTGGAAGACGTCGCTCGCTGTGACGTCTACGTCGGCATCTTCGCCTGGCGTTACGGCACGATCGTCCCGGACCTGGACAAGTCGATCACCGAGCTCGAGTACCGCCAGGCCGTCGACACCGGCAAGCCGTGCCTGATCTTCCTGCTGCATCCCGACGCGCCGTGGCCGCGCTCGCGCATGGACTACCCCGATGCCGAGCGGATCGTCGGGCTGCGCGAGGAGCTGAGCAAGAGCGGGGATCGCATCGTCTCCTTCTTCAAGTCGAAGGACGATCTGGCCGCGCAGGTGACGGCCGCGCTGGCGCACGAGATGATCCGGATCGGCAGCATGCCGCCCAACCGGCACACCCTGGACGGCGAGATCGTGCAGGTGTACCTGCGCCGCCTGGAGCACCGCTACAGCCGGCTGAACCTCAACAGCATCGCGCTGCCCGAGCGTGAGGACCGGTTCGAGGTCACGCTGGCGGACATCTTCGTGGAGCAGTCGGTCCGCCGGGAGCCGCCGCCGTCCGAGCTGCCGCGCGACTGGCTCATGCGGATGGTCGACGAGGGGCAGATCGCTCCGGAGAACCTGCAGCACCACAAGGCCCCGGACGAGATCGCGCACCTGCGGGAGCTGTACTTCGCCCGGCCGCGCCAGCGCCTCTTCGACGCGGTCTGCGATCCCGGCCACCGCACCATGGTGCTGCTGGGCGATCCGGGAGCGGGCAAGTCGACGGTCGCCGGCTATCTGATGCTGGTGCTCGCCCGGGCGCGCAGCGACGATCGGCTGTCCGAGCTTGTCGATCACCTCCCGCTGATCGTCGAGCTGCGCGAGTACGACCAGATGCTGAGCCGCCGTGAGTGCGACGACTTCCTCAGCTACCTCGACCAACTGGCCGAGCGTAAGGGTCTGGGCCTGCCCAAGCGGGATCTACGGCAGTACCTCGACGCCAGTGGGCGGACGCTCGCGGTCTTCGACGGGCTCGACGAGATATTCGACCATGCCCGCCGGGACGCCGTCGCCCGCAGCATCGCGGAGTTCGCCGACGCATTTGCGTCGGCCCGGGTCATCGTCACGTCGCGGATCATCGGATACTCCCGCGGCACGCTGACGGGCGCCGGATTCGCCCACTTCGCGCTGCAGGACCTCGACGACGGACAGATCGAGGACTTCCTGGGCCGCTGGTTTCCGCGCATGCTGTCCGATCAGGTCGACGAGCCGGCGCACCGCCGCAGCGTGCTGATGACCATCCGGGAGTCGAACCCCATTCGCGAGCTGGCCGGCAACCCGCTGCTGCTGACGATCCTGGCAATCATCAGCCGGGTCAGCAAACTGCCGGGCGAGCGCTGGAAGCTGTACGACCACGCCACCGACGTCCTGGTTGCGCGCTGGAACACCGATCGCGGGCCGGTCGGCCGGCTGCCGGCGGGTGTCGACCTGAACGCGACGAACAAGAAGGAGATGCTGCAGCGGCTCGCCCGACGGATGCAGGGCGACGGCAGTGCGGCCGCCGTCAACTATGTCGGACCGGCCGCGCTCGGCGAGGTGTTCGCGGAGTACCTGGTCGACGAGGTGGCCGTCGACGCGGCAGTGGCCCGGGAGCACGCGGAGGCGATGGTCAGGCAGCTGCACGAGCGCGACTTCATCCTGAGCCAGTTCGGGCCCGATCTCTACAGCTTCGTGCACAGAGCATTTCTGGAGTTCTTCTGCGCCGAGTCGATCATCGGGGACTTCGGGCTCCGCCGCAGCATGTCGTTCGATGCACTGCACGAGCTGTACCTGACGCACTGGACCGACGCGTCCTGGCGTGAGGTCCTGCGGCTGGTCGCCAGCAAGCTCTACGGACCGCACGTCGGCGACATCATCACCCAGCTCATCAACCTGCCGGGCGAGCGGTGGCCGGCCCGCGAGTTCGCGAGCGCGCCGTGGAACCTGGCGCTGGCCACCCAGTGCCTGGCCGAGATGGACAAGCCGAGCCAGGCCGGCGCCGCGGCGGCGCAGCTCCTGGACCGGCTCATCATGCTGCTCGAGCACTGTGTGGCAATCGACGACCGGGACACCCTGCGGCTCATCGAGGACGAGATCCTGCCGGCCGCGCGCCGGATCGGGCCGGACTGGCCGGGGCGGGACAACTACCGCACCTGGTACGTCCGCCGCGGTGGCCGGCTGCTGTGCAGCCCGGTGACCGAGTACGCCGCGCGGTTGGCGGCGATCCTGTCCGGCCCGGACGACGACATCGGCAAGCTGTTCTCCGGCCTGGAGGGTCTCGGGGACAGCCGGGCCGCCTACGCGCTCGTCGCCGGGCTTTCCGAGCTGGCCGTGCGGGCCCGTCCGTCGACGCCCGCGGTCTTCACCGAGTCGCGTGTGGTCGTCATTCGCGACCAGCTGATCGGCCAGGCCCGCAGCGGCCCGTTCGGTCTCGTGCGGGTGGCCGCGGTGCACGCGCTGGGCGAGAACTTCGACTTCGAGCGCCACCCTCAGGTGGTGACGGTGCTGCGGACGCTCGCCGCCGACACCGCGGAGCCGCCGGCCATTCGAGCGGCCGCGATCCGCGAACTGCGGGCCGCCTTCAGCACCGACGCGCAGGTCAGGCCGGCGGTGATCGACTGTGCCCGGGCCGACGCCCCGTCCGTGCGGCGGGCCGCCCTCGAACTGCTGGGCCGGCTGGGCGGTGCGGACATCGCCGAGCTGCTGCTGGAGCGGGTGCGCGAGGACGACGACCCCGAGGCGGTGCGGCTCGCGGTCGAGGCGCTGATCGAGCGGTACACCGGCGGCGACGACGTGTTCCGGGCTCTGGTCGGCCGCCTCGGCCCCGAGCAGCCGGCCCCGCTGCGGCGTATGGCGGTCCAGCTGCTGGACGAGGTCGCCCGGCGGCCCGAGATCCGGGGGCCGCTCGAGCGGCTGGTCCGCGAGGATGCCGACGCCACGGTGTTCCGGGCCGCCGCGGACGCCCTGGCCGAGTTCGGCGATGCGGCCGCGACGGTCCGCGACGCGGCGATCGACCGCGCCCGGGGGGACCGCTACGACGCGGTCCGGCTGGCCGCGATGCAGGTGATCGCGGCTCGATATGCCACGGACACGGCGGCCCGCCAGATGCTGCTCGAGCGGGTGGCCCAAGACGCGAATCCGGTGGTCCGGGAGACGGCGGTGCGGATCCTCGGTGAGATGGCCGTCGGTGATGCCGCCATCGGGGATGCCCTCGAGAAGGCCCTGTTCGGTGACACCAGCCCGGAGGTGCGCCGGGCCGCCATGCAGGCGCTGACCATCCGTCTCGGGCTCAACCCGGCGAGCCGGGTCGACATCATCGGCCGTGCGCGGCTCGACGAGGACCCGGGTGTGCGCCTGGCGATCGTGCAGGCGATGAGCCAGCGGCGGGCGATGACCCCGCAGGCGCAGCGGCTCTTCCTGAACCGGGCCCGGCACGATCCGAGCGAGCGGATCCGGCTGGCCGCGGTGCGTGTGCTGGCGCCGCAGCACGAGGATCTCGAGACGTTCCACATGCTCATCGACATCGTCCGGACCGACCTCGACGGCGACGTGGTGCGGGCCGCCGTCCGGGCCGTCCGGGGCGTCGCTGACGAACGGGTGCGCAAGGCCCTCCTGTCGCGGTTCCGCACACCCCGGCTCGACAGCGACCGGCCGGCCGGCAACTCGGCGGTGCGGCGGGTCGTGGTGCAGATTCTGGCCGACGAGTTCGCGACGGCGCCGGATGTGCGCCGAGAACTGGCCAATCGCGTGGCCGACGACCCCGATCCCGGCGTCGTCGAGGCCGCGGCCAGTGGCCTGGCCCAGTCCGGCGGGCCCAGTGCCGACCTGGCACAGCGGCTGGACCGGCGGCTCGCCGACCCGGCCGTCCGGCGGGTGGCCGCCTGCAGCCTGATCCGATGGTTCGGCGACGACGTCGAGATCCAGCGGCGGGTGGCCGGGCTCTTCAGCGACTTTGACGCGGAAAGCCGGAGGGAGGTGTTGGCGGCACTGATCGAACTGCCGGAGCCGGCGCCGGAAGTGTGCGCCACGCTGGAGGACGCCACCCGCGATAGTGACTGGACGGTGCAGATCACAGCAGTCCGAGCGCTTGGAGAGCGGTTCGGAGAACGGCCGGGTACCGTCGAATTACTGAAGAGTATGGCCAGAGCGGACCCCGTCGGGGAACTCGGGCTGGTTGTCGGCCAGGTGATTACCTGCCTGCCCGGCTCGGTGCCCGGTGATCTCCCGGACATCCCGGACCGTAGAGACTAGGGGGATGCCCGAGAGGGTTGGGCGGGTGGACGACGGCAGCACTCCGGACGAGTGATCGCCGGTCCCTCGAAGCGTTTAAGGCTCCCTACCAGGGGCACCCCGGCCGAACGGTTCGTGTCCATTGGTTCGAGCAGACGTTAGGTGACTGGCAGGGGTGGCGGCCTTGGTGGCGTAGTGCATCATTAGCCGTTGACGGGAAGGGATCCTCCATGAGGCGACGGCCAGGGAAGCCGCCGCGCCCACTGGCGCGGTCGATCAACGTCGCCCAGACCAAAGTTTCCGCCCGTCGCGAGCGCCGTCACCGCCGTCGATTCCAGCCTACCTCCGTGGCGGAGTTGGTGCTCAATCATCAGGTCGACTGGACGCGGTTCGACAGTAAGCGCTACCACGACAAGAATTACCGGACGCTGCGTGCCGACGATGCTCTTATCATTCGTATCGTTCGTGATTTCTTTTCGCAGGCCATGGACGGTCGACCACCCGGGCGCGGCATTGACGTCGGCACTGGCACGAACCTATACCCGGCATTCGCCATGTTACCCTTCTGCGACAGTCTCGACCTGATCGAGTACTCGCCGAACAACATAAAGTGGCTGGAACGGCAGACTCGCGGCTTTGACGTTACCTGGAATCAGTTCTGGACGCTTTATAGGGATAGCTCCGCTTATGCGAAGATGGATGCCGATGCGGCCCGAGATGCATTGCGTTTGCGGGCCAGGGTGAAGCGCGGCAGTGTCTTCGACCTTTCGACCAGTGACGAAAGCATTGCCCGGTGGGACATGGGCACCATGTTTTTCGTCGCATGCTCCATCTCGGCCACCGATAGGCAGTTCCGTACCGCACTGCGCGGGTTCGTCCGCTCTCTGCGGCCGGGTGCTCCGTTCGCCGCGGGCTTCATGAAGCACTCCAAGGGCTACGCGGTGGGGCGGCACTCGTTCCCGGCGGCGCCGGTGGGGCCGGTCGAGGTGCATCAGACCATCGCGGATCTCGTCGACCGCATCGTCATCTACGACGTCTACTCGCCCGACCCGCTGCGCGAGGACGCGGCGATGATGGTCGCCACCGGAACGGTCCGCCAAGACCTCGCGTAGCGCGTTTATCCGGCACCGTCGCGGCAATCACCCGTTCGCGGCCGAAAAGGGCCGCGGGCGTTTTTTTGCCCGTGACGCGGTAGTTCAAGGGTGCCCGCCGTATTTGTGCCGGCCGGCGAATGCCGCGCGGCCGGGGACATCGGCGGAACGGTTGATGTCATGGTGGCGGTCCATGCAATTTCTGGCTGCCGAAACGGCTGCGATCCACTCGCGGCGATCCACGCTTCGTTCGGCGTTCACTATCTCTCCCTCGGCGCTTGGCTCGGCCTTGCGAGGTTCAGCTCTGCGCACCGGCGGTTCGAGCCCGCCATCGAGGCTGGAGATGGTTCATGCCCCAGGTACGGATTCAGGTCCTGTGCGGACCGGCGGCGGTCCATCCGCACCGTATGGGTCGGTCGGCGCCCGGCGGGGCGGGCGACTGGTATGCCTGGCGGCTCATCGGCGCGAACAATCATGAGCTGGGGCGCAGCGCGCGCAGCTTCGGCAGTTACCGGCAGGCGCTCGACGCGTTCGCCGAGCTGCGGGCCGGCGCCGATCGGCTGGTGCGCCGGCCGGTGCACGACAGGCCCACCGGGCGCTGGGGATGGCGGCTGGAGCTGGGGGGCGTCGCCGTCGCCGCCAGCGGGCGCTGGTATCAGCGCGATCAGGACAGTCTGCTCAGTGCGGCCAAGTTCGTCGAGCTGACGGCCGGTGCCGAGCCGGCCGAGAGCGTCGTCGCCCTGCAGAGCCGGCGATGAGCGTCGAGACGGAGCCGGTCGCCCGGCCGCAGCGGCGCCGGCTCGTCGACAACGCCGGCCCCGGTGACCGGGTGTTCCTCGGCCTGGCCCGCGGCGGCGGCAGCCTCGTGCTGGTCCTCATGGTGCTCGTCGGCACGTTCCTGGCCTATCGCGCCTGGGACGCCCTTGACCAGGCCGGGTTCTCGTTCGTCACCACCGAGCAGTGGAGCCCGGACGGCGGCGGCTTCGGCATCGCGGCGGTCATGGTCGGCACCGTGCTCATCGCGGTGGTCGCGATATCCGTTGCGGTACCGCTGGCCCTGGGCGCCGCGCTCTACATCTCCGAATACGCGCCGCGCTGGCTCAAGCGCACCCTGATCGCGATGGTCGACCTGATGGCGGCCGTGCCGAGCGTCGTGTTCGGCCTGTGGGGCTTCTTCTTCCTGCAGTGGAAGATCATCGATCTGTCCCGGTGGATCTCCGACTGGTTCGGCTGGATCCCGGTCTTCTCGGTCGCGGGAGTCCAGCGGCACGACCCGCTGGCCACCCCGACCGCCTACACCGCCTCGACGTTCATCGCCGGCGTGGTCGTGGCGCTGATGGTGGCCCCGATCGCCTGCTCGGTGATGCGGGAGGCGTTCGGCCTGGCCCCGGCGGGCGAGCGGGAGGGCGCATACGCGCTCGGGGCCACGCGCTGGGGCATGATCCGCAGCGTTGTGCTGCCCTTCGGCCGCGGCGCAGCGATCGGCGGCACGATGCTCGGCCTGGGCCGGGCGCTGGGCGAGACGATCGCCGTAGTCATGATCATTTCGCCGCGCTTCGAGATCCAGCCGCACGTGCTGGAGCACGGCACCAGCTCGGTCTCGTCGCTCATCGCGCTGCGCTACGGCGAGTCCAGCCCGTTCGGCATCTCGGCGTTGATGGCCGCCGGTGTCGCCCTGTTCGTGCTGACGCTGCTCGTCAACTTCATGGCCGCCTGGGTCGTCTCGCGGTCCCGCTCCGGCGCCCTGAGCGAGGTGTGACGGTGACCGTGCTTGACCGGACCGCCGCGGAGCCCACCGCCGCCACCGTCGTGCCCGGCCGGCCCGGCGGGTCGAACGCCCAGCCGCGCCGGCGCACCAGCGGGCTGCGCCGCACCGACGTCTACGCGGTCACCGGCGCCCTCGCCGCCGGCGCCGCCTTCACCCTCGTGCTGTGGACGCAGCTCGGCCCGTTCACCGGCGTGCTCGGGTGGGTCGTCACGACATGGTCAGTGGTCGTCGTCTTCTATGCGGTGCTTGTCTCGCTCGACGAGAACCGCGCCGCCATGCGCGACCGGATCAGCGCGTTCGTCGTGCACTCGCTGGCGGCCGTGCTGCTCGCCGCGCTCTTCTTCGTCCTCGGCTACACGCTCAGCCGCGGCTGGCGCGCGATCATCCACCTGAACTTCTACACGCAGGATGTGAGCTCGACCCTCGCGACCGACCCGCTCACCAAGGGCGGCGTGCTCCACGCGATCTACGGCACGCTCATCGAGCTCGGCATCGCGCTGGGCTTCGCGGTGCCGCTGGGCCTGCTCGCCGCGGTGTACCTGCACGAGGTGCCGGGTCGGTTCACCCGGTTCATCCGCACGGTCGTGGAGGCGATGACCGCGCTGCCCGACATCATCGCCGGGTTGTTCATCTACGCGACCCTGATCCTCATCTTCCACTGGGGACCGTCGGGGTTCGCGGCCGCGTGCGCACTGTCCGTGACGATCTTGCCGATCATCATCCGGGCCTCCGACGTGGTGTTCCGGCTGGTGCCCGGGTCGCTCAAGGAGGCCTCGCTGGCCCTCGGCGCGAGCCGGTGGCGGACCACCTGGAACGTGCTGCTGCCGACCGCCCGCTCGGGCCTGGCCACGGCCGTCATCCTGGGCGCCGCCCGGGCGATCGGCGAGACCGCGCCCGTGCTGCTGACCGCCGGGGCGACCGGCTACATGAACCTCGATCCGTTCCGCGGCGCCATGATGTCGCTGCCGCTGCTGGCCTACACGCAGGTCCAGTCGCCGGAGCCGAACGAGATCGCCCGCGGCTTCGGCACCGCGTCGGTCCTGCTCATCCTCGTCGTGCTGCTGTTCATCGTCGCCCGCGCGATCGGCGGGCGCGGACCCGGCGAACTCACCAGGCGCGGCCGGCGCCGCCGCGCGGCCGCCTCGGAGCGCGACGTACGCCGCATGACGCGCACCGATCCGACCACCGTTGCGTCAAGAGAAGAGGCCGCACCATGAACACTCGCCGGATCCGATGGCGACGCCGGACGGCGGTGCTGATCACGGCGCTCTGCGCGGCGTTCGTGAGCCTCGTCCCCGCGAACCCGGCCCGCGCGGCCGATTTCGTGCCGATCTCGGGCGGCGGCTCGACCTGGTCCTACAACGCGTTCCAGGCGTGGATCACGAACGTGAAGCAGTACCAGATGCGGGTCGACTACGAGCGGACCGGCTCGACCGTAGGCCGCAACAAGTTCCGCGAGGGCACGCTTGACTGGGCGGCGTCCGACATCCCCTACGGCGTCAAGGACGGCATCAACCCGGACCCGCCGCCGGCCCGCGGATACGTCTACATGCCGGACACCGCCGGCGGCACGACGTTCATGTACAACCTGAAGATCGGGGCCAGCCGGGTCACAAACCTGCGGTTGTCCGGCGAGAACATCGCCAAGATCTTCACCGGTGTGATCACCAGATGGAACGACCCCGCGATCAAGGCCGACAACCCGGGCCTGAGCCTGCCGGGCATCACGATCGTCCCGGTGGTCCGCTCGGACGGGTCCGGCTCCAGCGCCCAGTTCACCCAGTGGATGGTCGCGCAGCAGCCCGCACTCTGGACGGCGTACTGCGGCAAGGTCCACCGCGACCCGTGCACGCAGACCTCGGCCTACCCGGTCCTCGGCGGTTCGGCGATGATCGGCCAGGCGGGCGACCTCGGCGTCTCGGGCTACGTCGCGCAGGCCGACGCGGTGGGCTCCATCGGCTACGTCGAGTACTCCTACGCCCTCGCCGCCCGGTTCCCGGTCGCCAAGGTGCTCAACAAGGCCGGCTACTACACCGAGCCCACGGCCGGCCACGTCGCCGTCTCGCTGCTCAAGGCGAAGATCAACAATGACCGGAACGACAGGGCCACGTACCTGACCCAGGACCTGACCGACGTCTACGCGAACACCGACCCGCGCACCTACGTGCTGTCCTCGTACTCGTACATGATCCTGCCGACGACCAACGAATACGGCTTCACGAACCAGAAGGGGTACACCCTCGGGGAGTTCGGGAAGTATCTGCTGTGCCAGGGCCAGAGCCAGGTCAACGCGCTCGGGTACTCGGCCCTGCCGATCAACCTGGTCCAGGCCGGCTTCGGCCAGCTGTCGCAGGTGCCCGGCGCCCAGGTGCCGGCGACGGACATCAGCAAGTGCAACAACCCGACGTTCTCCACGGACGGCACCAACACCCTGGCCAAGAACGACCCGAATCCGCCGGCCTGCGACAGGCAGGGATCGACCCAGTGCACCACCGGCACTGGCGGCACCGGCACCGGTACCGGCGGCAACAGCAACGGCAATGCCAACAACGGCGGCACGGGGAACAACGGCACCAACGGCGGGACCACGAACACGGGCGGCACCGGGAACACCGCCGGCAACGGCACTGGCACCGGTACCGGCACCAATGCTTCGGGCGCCCCGACCGGTGCCGCCGGCTCCACCCCGACCTGCGACCCCGACACCGGCATCTGCTCGGGTGGCGACGGCGCCGGCGGCGGGGGACAGGGCGGCGGTAGCGGTACGGCAGGCCAGGTCGACGCGGCGGCGGTGGAGACGTCGCCGGCCCTCGGCAACGGCATGGAACTCGCCTTGATGGTGGTCGCCGCGGCCCTCCTGCTCGGCCTCGGCCTGATCCCGCCGCTGACCGCGCAGTACGGCGCGAACCGGCGGGCCCGGCGCAACCGGACGGAAGGCTTCTGATGCGGCCCGTCCTCGGCCCGGACGGCCGCCGGCGCGTCGCCGGCGGCCTGGCCGCGGCGCTCGCCGCCCTCGGCCTGGTCGCGCTCGGGCCGGTCGGCCCGGCCCGGGCGGACACCGTCGACCAGATCAGCGGCAACGGCACGACCGACTCCGCCGTCACCGTCCGCTGGGACAAGGGCCTCCTCGGCCGGGACAACACCACTGTCGTCAAGCCGCGCGACCCCGCCGACCCCTACGCCTTCATGCACAAGGACTTCCAGAACCTCGAGGTCACGGTCGGCCAGACCCGGAGCCTGGTGCACCAGGCGGTCAAGGTGACCTGGAAGGGCTTCAAGCCGACCCTCGGGGCGTACCAGGCGAACTACCTGCAGGTCATGGAGTGCTACGGCGACACGGACGCCGGCCCCCAGCCCGAGAACTGCCAGTACGGCAGCCTCGGCATGCGCCAGAGCGGCTCCGGCGGCTCGTACACGGGCGTGCGCAACGGCACGCTCTGCGCGAGCCACACGCCCAGTGCCACGAGCCCGGTGCCGACGGCCGACGGCAGCGTGGCCGGCCTCGGCTGCGACCCGGCCGAGGACCCGTCCGCGCCCGGGTTCTCGCACCGCGGACCGACCGACTCCACGTCCGTCTACACGGTGCCCTTCGTGCCGGTCGGGACCACGACCAAGATCTACGATCCGGCGCTGTACCCGTTCAAGGCGAGCAACACCAACGAGATCCAGCAGGCGGGCACCCGGGCCGACGGCACCGGCGACCTGTACTTCAACACGCTCACCCGCACGGAGGCGCCCGGCCTCGGCTGCGGCGCGGTGCTGACCGACGGCCGGCCGCGAGACTGCTGGCTGGTGATCGTGCCGCGCGGCGAGTACGAGCCCAACGGCTGGAAGATCGAGGGTGACGGCCCGGCCGGCGCGATCCAGGAGTCGCCGCTCGGCGCCGGGTCCTGGGCCCAGCGCCTGCAGATCCACCTCGGCTACAACCCGCTCGAGCAGGACTGCCCGATCGGGTCGGCCAAGGAGCGCCAGACCCAGGGGACCGAGCTGGTGTCCCACGCGGTCGTCTCCTGGCAGCTCGCGCTGAACGCCGCGGCGAACTGCAAGCGGATCTACGGCTACTCCACCACGCCCGAGGGCTCGAACACCACCCAGCTGGGCAGCCCGGACTCCGAGGCCGGTCTCGCCTTCACCAACGTCGTGGTGGGCAGTGAGGCGGTCCGCAACGGCTCGCCGGCGCCGGCGCTGCCGCCGATCGTGTACATGCCCGTCGCGGTCTCGGCGGCCGCCTTCGCCTTCAACGTCAACCTCAGCAAGGGGTACGTCACCACGCCGATCAAGCTCACCCCGCGGCTGCTGGCCAAGGCGCTTACCCAGTCCTACCAGAGCGACCTCACGGAGTACACGAGCACCGGCTCCCTGCCCGCGTGGGCCCGGCAGAACCCGGACTTCCTCACCCGGGACAAGGAGTTCATCAAGCTCAACCCCGACATCGGCGACCGGGCCGGCGCCAATCTCACGTCACCGCTGCTGACGGCCGAGCACTCCGGTGTCATCCGGCAGATCTGGGCCTGGATCCTGACCGACCAGTCGGCCCGCGACTGGCTGGGCGGCAAGCCGGACGAGTACGGCATGGTCATCAACGACGTCTATCAAAACCTGAAGTTGGGCAAAGAGCCGCTCGACGCGTTCCCGCGCCCCAACGTCTGCTTCGACACCAAGCAGCCGGGCGAGCCGAAAACCGGCCGCTGCACGCTCGACCTGCTGCCGTATCTGGAGAACTTCGACGAGAGCGCCAGCCACATCCGGGCCGCCAACAGCCCGCACGGGGCCGACTGGGACCCGAACGCGACGGCGCCGGGCGGCACGGCCGGCTGGTGGAAGGTCGCCAACCCGATCCAGTTCCCGGGGCAGACGCTGATGTGGGGCGTCATGGACACCGCCAGCATGGCCAACTACGGCCTCGTCGGCGCCGAGCTGTGCAAGGCCGACGGCACGGGGTGCGTGGCCCCGACCACCACGTCGGTCGGCACCGCCGTCGCCAACTGGAAGCGCGACGAGTTCGGGCTGCCCCAGGTCGACCCCGCGAACCCGGGCGCCGGCGGCTATCCGCTGAGCTCGGTCACCTACGCGGCGGTCCGCCTGAACCTCGACCTGGCGGCGCGCTCCGACTACGCCGCGTTCGTCAAGTACGCCGTGAACGAGGGCCAGCAGCCGGGCGTGAACCCCGGTCAGCTGCCGCACGGGTATCTGCCAATCCCCGCGAGCCTGCGCACGATCGCCATGGCCGGCGCCGATCTGCTGCTGCTGCCCGACCCGCTGGCCCGCCCGACGCCGACCGCGACGGGGGGAGCCGCGATCACCGGCAACGGCAACAGCAGCGGCAACGGCACGTCCGGCAATACCGGACACTCCGGCAACACGGGGGCCGGCTCGACGGCGAGCGGCGTGCCCGACACCGGCGCCCGCCCGTCGGCGTCGGCCCCGTCACCGGCGCCCTTCACCACCACGTCGGCGAGCCCGGTCGCGGCGGCGCAGACCACACCGGCCCTGGCGATCGGCGTGATCCGGTGGGCGCTGGTGATCGTGCTCGTCGCGGGCCTCGGCGGGGCGGTCGGCGGTCCGCTGCTCCGGCTCGTCCTCAGCCGCCGCCCGGAGCCGTGATCCCGCGGCCCGCGCACTGCGACCGGCCGCCGGCATGAACACCAGGCGACAGCCGGGGAAAGACCCGGCCATCAACCGTAACCGCTCCTTAAGTCCGGCGTACCCGCACGTATCGCGAGCCTCCATGCACTTCCGGTTTCGACCCCGCCCCGCATGTACCCAGGATGGTGTCGCCCGCCCCGAGTCGGGACAGGCATTGCGGCCACCATCGCAGGAAAGGACGCACATGATCAACACGAAGCGGCTCGTGCGCAGGCTGCTGGTCGGCGGTATCGCCACCGCGACCGTCGCCACGGGTCTCGTCGCCGGCGTCGCCGGGCCCGCCTCCGCCGACCCGGTCGGCGCGCTGGCGGGTGTCGGCTCGGATACCACCCAGGACGTGCTGAACGGCGCCGCCGACAGCATCGGCAACGGCATCGTCGGCTCCTGGGACGCCGTCGACCCGATCACCAAGACCCAGCACCTGGTGTTCAGCCCGAAGCGCAGCTGCACCCTGAACCGGCCGAACGGCTCGGGCCAGGGCGTCACCGCTCTGCGTCAGTCAGGTGGCGTGGCGGCGGCCATCGCCGCGCCGTTCGCCGACGAGGTCGACCAGCCCGAGGCCGGCTGCATCGACTTCGCCCGCTCCTCGGGCGACCCGGGCACCTCGCAGGCCAACGGCGGCCGCTGGGTGTACGTGCCGTTCGCGCTGGACGCGGTGACGGTCGCCTCGAAGCACTCCGGCGACGCCACCGCGACGAACTACAACGCGCTCAGCTACGACCCGGCCAACGCCACCACCGGCGCCGGCACCCTGCAGAAGCTGTACCGTGACGGCGCCCAGGTCACCATCAACGGCGTCACGTACGACCCGCAGTGCGCCGCCACCTGCTCCGGTGGGGCGACCCCGATCCACCTCTACATCCCGCAGAGCGGCTCGGGCACGCGCTCCTTCTGGCTGACCAAGATGGGCATCACCACGGTCCCGACCTGGGTCCACGACCGTGCGTTCAACGGCACCGACTTCTCCGGCGCGCTTGTCGAGGAGCACGACGGCACGGTGCTGCAGAACGACGCCCTGGGCCTCGCCCCGTTCTCGATCTCCCAGTGGGTGGGCCAGCGCAACAACCACGGCGACCGTCGCAACGGCGCGCACCTGCACAGCCTGGTGAACACCGCGACGGGCACCGTGATCAACCCGCTCACCGGCGCCTTCCCGACGGCGGAGACGGGCAACCTCAACACCTCCTTCATCATTCGCCGCGAGGTCTACAACGTGGTCGAGTGGAAGAAGGTGAACGTCGGCAACGCCGACTTCGACGCGCAGCTCTACTCGGTCTTCGGCCCCGGCCAGGGCCTGTGCAGCAAGTCGACGGTCATCCTCAACTACGGCTTCGGCCTGCTCAACAGCTCGCCGCTGGGCCACACCTGCGGCCAGATCGTCGACGGCCTCCGCGCCTTCGCGACCGACTGAGCACCTGAATCCGGACCGGTACCTGGCCGGCGGAGCGCGGGCCAGGTACCGGACCTTCGCACAGCCCTTGGGCATTGATCCAACACCCACAGTCGCCCGGGGGGCCATCCCCGGGGTCGTCCAGGGCTGTGCAGCGGGCATTGCCCTCTATGAGAAAGGTCAGTGTAGCCCCTGATGAAGACCACTTCCCTGCAGCGCCGGGCCGTCATGGCCGGTGTGGTGCTCGGGGCGATGGGAGCGACACTGCTCGCCCCCGCGATCGCCGACGCTCAGGTCCCCAGCCCGCTGCCCGCGGGCATCAACCTGGGCGGCCTCCACCTCACCCCGACCTCGGGCGACGGGTCCGTCGTGCCGAACTTCGTCGCCGACAGCGCCTGCGCCGCCGGCACCAACCTGGCGAACGTGAACACGATCGACCTGGCCGGCACCGAGCAGACCGTCTCCAACAACGTGTCGGGCGCGGTCGCGGTGGGCGGGCACTTCGGTGCCAAGTTCAACACCGACATGGCGACCGTCCAGGCGGCGGCCGGCAACGGCACCGCGGAGTCGTTCCTCTTCCTGGTCGACTGCCGCACGGGCGCCGGGCACGGCACCTACACCGACGCCGTCATCGTCGACTTCGCGGCGGACGGCACCTGGCAGGTCCACGCCGACGTCCAGCCGGCGGCGGACACGACCACGACGCTGGCCCCGGCCGGCCAGACGGTCGCGCCCGGCACCAACGTGACCCTCACGGCGACGGTCTCCCCGGCCGCCGCGACGGGCACCGTCGAGTTCAAGGAGGGCGGCACCACGCTGTTCACCACCCCGGCGGGCAGCGGCACCTTCACCTACTCGACGACGGCTCTGACGAACGGGTCGCACAGCATCACCGCGACCTTCCACTCGGCCAACACCGCCGCCTACAAGGACTCGACCTCCTCGGCGGCGACGGTCACGGTCGCCAGCGACACCTCCACGGCCACGGAGACCATCCAGGTCGCGGTGCCGCAGGAGCAGGGCGTGTTCACCATGACGGTGGACCCGGGCATCGTGGACATGGGCACCGCCCACCTCACGGGCACGGGGAGCGACAGGCATTTCCACGCCGACGGCAACCTGAAGAACGTGAACGTCTCCGACGGTCGCGACCAGACGATCCCGGGCTGGTCGGTCACGGGTCAGGTCGGCAACTTCACCAACACGGCGGACACCACCAAGTCCTTCTCCGGCAACAGCCTGGGCTGGACGCCGGCCGTCGTGCAGCAGAACGCGGCCGGCAACGTCACCGCCGGTGCCGCCGTCGCCACCAACGCCTCTCCGGGCCTGACCAGCGCCAGCACGCTCGGCGGGGCCAAGGCCGGCAAGGGTCTCGGCGACAGCAAGCTCGGCGCTGCCCTGGCCCTGGACTTCCCGAAGGGGACCACGCCGGGCACCTACGCCGCGACGATCACGATCACCGGCCTCGGCGGCACCCCGCTCGCCTAGGTCGTCCGAAGGGGAGGGGCGTCCGGACTCCGGGCGCTCCTCCTCGAGGTACCAGCCGAATGTGAATGGATGTAGTGACATGACCACACCGCGCCTCCCGCGCCGATCGAGCGCGACCAATGTCGTGTTTGGCCTCGTGATCGCCTTTGTGATCATGATGACGGGGAGCCGGGCCGTGGCCGCGCCCACGCCGACGCCGACGCCGCCGGCCCCGGCGACGAGCGATGCCGGCAACACCGTCGAGCCCGCCCCGCCCGGCTCGATCCGCTGGTCCGTGCAGCCGGCCGGCGCCAACGGCCCCGACGGCCGCAAAGAGTTCTCCTACCGCGACCTCGCGCCCGGCACCGTCGTGCACGACTACGTCGCGGTCACCAACTTCAGCCAGATGCCGGTGACGTTCACCATCTACGCCGCCGACGCGCGCAACGGCAACGGCGGCGTGCTGCAACTGCAGCCGGCCGCCGAGAAGCCGACCGACATGGGATCCTGGGTCGCACTGTTGAAGACCTCGGTCACGCTCAAGCCGAACGAGCGGGTCAACGAGCCCTTCACGCTGACGGTGCCGGCCTCGGCCACGCCCGGCGACCACACCGGCGGCATCCTGGCCTCCATCGGCGTCGAGGAGAGCGGCGCCACCGGCCCGGTCAAGGTCGACCGCCGGCTCGGCGTCCCGATGTACCTGCGGGTGACCGGTCCGCTGACCGCGGGCGTCGCCGTGCAGTCGGTGAGCGCCGGCTACCGCGGCACCTACAACCCGCTGGGCGGCGGCAGCGCCGACGTGACACTTATCGTGCGCAACACGGGCAACGTCCGGCTCAACCTCAGCCCCGAGATCTCCGTCAACGGCCTGTACTGGGTGAAGGTCGCCGGCACCGACCCCCAGGCGCTGCCCAGCCTCCTGCCGGGCTCGACCGTGCAGTTCACCGTCCACCTCGACGGCGTCTATCCGCTCGGGCCGATGACCGTGAAGGTCCGCGTCACGCCGAGCCAGATCACCTCGCTCGGCCTGCCGGCGGCCCCGAACACGCCGGCGGCCGTCGAAGGCGAGGCGTTCATGTGGGCCACGCCCTGGATGGTGATCCTCCTGCTGATCCTCGGCACCGGCGCGTTCTTCCTCGTGCGGTGGCTGCGCCGGTCGCGCCGCGGGCGCCAGCAGCGGGTGGTCGCCGACGCGGTGGCGAAGGCGCGCAAGGAGACGGTGGAGGAGCTGAAGCAGAAGGCGCTGGCCGCGAAGGCCGCGGCCGGGAGCTCGACGTGAGCGCGCCGGCGATCGCGCCGCCGCCGGAGGCGCCGCCGATCGACATCACGCCGGGGCCGGTGCCGTACGAGCCGCCACGGCGGCCGCGGCGCCAGGCCACGCCGGCCGTCCAGGTGATCACGACCGCGATCACCCTGCTCTCGCTGACCCTGCTGGGCTTCGGCGGCTACGCCGGCTTCCTCTCGCGGCTGCACCACGACCGCGAGCAGCTCACCGCCTACGCCGACTTCCGCAAGGACCTCGCGCTGGGCCTCGCGCCGACCGGGCAGACGCAGCCCGAGCATCCGGAGAGGCTGCTGGAACTGGGCACACCGGTCGCGGTCATCGACATCCCGAAGCTGCACCGCAAGGAGGTGGTCTTCGAGGGGACCACCGGTGCGGTCCTGCAGAAGGGCCCCGGGCACCGGCGCGACACGCCGCTGCCCGGGCAGGCCGGGGTCAGCGTGATCATGGGCCGGGCCACGACCTACGGCGGGCCGTTCGGCGGCCTGCAGACGCTGCTGCCGGGCGACGAGTTCACGGTGGTCACCGGCCAGGGCGAGCACCGCTTCACGGTGCTGGGCGTGCGCCACGGCGGCATGCCGGTCCCGCCGGCGCCCGCGGCGGGCAAGGGCCGGCTGGTGCTGACGACGGCCTATGGCGGGATGTTCGCGCCGACCGACGCGCTGCGGGTCGACGCCGACCTGACCTCCGAGCCGAAGCAGTCGCCGAGCCGGCGGCTGGCGACGTCGCAGCTGTACCCGGCCGAGCAGGTCATGGCGATCGACACCGGGGTGTGGTTCCCGCTGGTCTTCGTCGGCGAGGGGCTGCTGCTCGCGGTCGCGCTGGTCTCCGCCGCCCGCGCCTTCTGGGGCGTCTGGCAGGCCTGGATCGTGGCGGTCCCCGTGGTCGGCTACCTGGGCATCGCGACCGCCGACTACGTCTCCCGGCTCCTGCCGAACCTGATCTGAGAGGAGGTGGCCCGGTGACCGGACCGGCCATCGACGAACCCTGGACGCACACCCGCGAGGCCATCGCCGTCTACGACGACTACCTCGGCGGCCACCGCCGGCTGCCATCCCTGGCCGGGCTCGACGCCCGCGAGATCAGCGCCTGGTTCGGCGAGCGCCAGGTGCTGGACCGGGTGTCGCTGGACATGAAGGCCGGCCGGGTCACCGCGCTGATCGGCCCGTCCGGCTGCGGCAAGTCGACGTTCCTGCGCATCCTCAACCGGATGCACGAGCTGATCCCCGGCGCGACACTCGCCGGCGAGGTGCTGCTCGACGGGGTCGACATCTACGACGCCGCCCACCGCCTGACCGACGCCCGCCGGCAGGTCGGCATGGTGTTCCAGAAACCCAACCCGTTCCCGGCGATGTCCATCTACGACAACGTGGTCGCCGGGCTGAAACTCACCGGCCGGCGGGCCGGCCGTGCCGAGAAGGACGCCCTCGTCGAGGAGTGCCTGACCAAGGCCGGACTGTGGCGCGAGGTGGCCGACCGGCTGCGCCAGCCGGGCGGGGCGCTTTCCGGCGGCCAGCAGCAGCGGCTGTGCATCGCGCGGTCGCTCGCGGTACGCCCCCGGGTGCTGCTCATGGACGAGCCGTGCTCGGCCCTCGACCCGACCTCGACCCGGGTCATCGAGGAGACCATCAAGGAGCTGGTGGCCGAGGTGACGATCGTGATCGTCACGCACAACATGCAGCAGGCTCAGCGGGTCAGCGACCACTGCGCGTTCTTCCTGGCCGAGCAGGGCCAGCCCGGGTACATCGTCGAGCACGGACCGACCGACGCGATGTTCCACACTCCGCAGGACCCGCGGACGTCCGACTACGTCAACGGCCGGTTCGGCTGATGGCGGCCCGGACCCGCTGGGCCGCGCTCGCGCTCGCGACGGCCCTGGCTGCCGGGTCGGCCCCCGCCCCGGCCGGGGCCGCGGTGCCGGACCCCCTGCCGAAGGCGATCCATCTGGGCGGCCTGCACCTGACCCCCGGCTCCGGCACCGGCGCCGACGTGCCGTCGTTCACGGCCGAGCACCCCTGCCGCGCCGGCACTCACCTGGCCAACGTCAACGCCATCGACCTGAACGACGTCGAGCAGACCCTGTCCCGGAACGTGGAGGGCGACGCCCTCGCCGGCGGCGGCTTCGGCGCCGCGTTCCTGGTCGACATGGCAACGGTGCTGGCCGCGCTCGGCACGCCCGGCCGGGCCGAGTCGTTTCTGTTCCTGGTCGACTGCCGGACCGGGGCCGGGCACGGCAGCTACACCGACGCCGTGATCGTGGACTTCGATGCCGGCGGCGCCTGGCGGGTTCGCGCAGCGCCGGAGTCGCCAGGGTCGTCCGAGTCGAACCCGATCGCCATCGCCGGCATCGCGGCCGCGCTGATCTGCCTCGGGGCCGCTCTGTGGCTCCTTCGGCACCGCCGTCGCCCCGCCGTTCGGTCACGCGCCGTGCGAAATCAGAAAGGTATGCGTATCCCCTCATGAAGACGACGTTCTCGAAGCGGCTGGGCCTCGCCCTCGCGGCGGCCGGTGTGATCGGGGTAGGCGTGCTCATTCCCACGATCGGCCGGACCGCCGTGCCCGACCCGCTCCCGGCCGGTGCCACCCTCGGTGGCCTCCATCTGCACCCGGTCTCCGGCGACAGCGACACCGTCCCGAGCTTCACCGCGGACAACGCCTGCGGGCCCGGCACGACCCTGGCCAACGTCAATACCATCGACACTGCGGGCACCGAGCAGACGGTCTCGAACAACGTTGCCGGTGCGGTCGCGGTGAGCGGGCACTTCGGCGCCACGTTCAACGCCGACATGTTCACGGTCCAGGCCGCGGCCGGCAACCCCGGCACCGCCGAGTCGTTCCTGTTCGTGGTCGACTGCCGCACCGGCGCCGGCCACGGCTCATACACGGATGCGCTGATCGTCGACTATGCGGCGGACGGCACGTGGCTCGTCCGCGGCGCCACCCAGGCCTCGCCGAGCCCGTCGAGGTCGGCCTCTGCGTCGCCCTCGGCCTCGCCCTCGGCGTCCGCGTCGCCCTCGGCCTCGCCCTCGGCGTCCGCGTCGCCCTCGGCCTCGCCCTCGGCGTCCGCGTCGCCCTCGGCCTCGCCCTCGGCGTCCGCGTCGCCCTCGGCCTCGCCCTCGGCGTCCGCGTCGCCCTCGGCCTCGCCCTCGGCGTCCGCGTCGCCCTCGGCCTCGCCCTCGGCGTCCGCGTCGCCCTCGGCCTCGCCCTCGGCGTCCGCGTCGCCCTCGGCCTCGCCCTCGGCGTCCGCGTCGCCCTCGGCCTCGCCCTCGGCGTCCGCGTCGCCCTCGCCGTCGGTGTCGGAGAGCGCCTCGGCGTCCGCGTCGCCCACGCCCTCGGTGTCCATCTCCACGACCCCGGTGGCCGGCACCGGCAACCTCCCGGTGACCGGCACCGACGTGGCCTCGCTCGTTTGGGTCGCGGCCGGGTTGATCGCGCTCGGGGCGACGATGCGGTACGGCGTGCGCCGCCGTCCGTAGATCCGTCGCGCCGGGCGCAGCGGGCATTGGCGATCAAAGCAGGCTGAATGGATTGCGGGACGTTTCTTGATGTTCATCTCGTGCATGTCCGTTGTGTGGGCAGAAACGCGTGAGGCGTCATCGCCGATATCGAGGGTCAGCACGGTGGCTTACGCGCCGGTAGGGCTGCGGCCCGATCGGCGCGCCGGCCGAAACATTCGGGGAGGAATGTCCAAATGCTGCCGCCGCGGTTCATTTTTCTGGCGATCGTCGCACCCGACGATGACGACTCCGGTGCCGGCCCGCAACAGCGGGCCGCATGGGTACTCTGCTCGCCCAACAACCGCATCCTGGGCCGGGGCGAGCACGCCTTCGCCACCGAGGCCGAGTGCCGGGAGGCCGTGCTCGCCGTGGTGGCCGGGGTCGACCGGCTCACCGCCGTCTCGACGGCCCTCGGCACCAGCGGCCACTGGGTCTGGCGGGTCGAACTGGACGGCGTGCCCGTGGCCGTCTCGCACCGCTCCTACCTGCGGGCCCGCGAATGTCAGTACAACGTCGGGCGGTTCCTGGCCGCACTGCCGGCCGCCCTGCTCACCGAGGGCCGCCGCTTCCTGCGCGAGGCCCCCCGCGCGGTCGAGCGCCTGACCCGCGGTCAGACGTCCTTCCGGGCGGCCTCCACCGCGTGATTCCTCGAATGTCGCGATTCGGCACCCGGTCGTGCTCGATGCCATCTCGAGTATTTGCCATATGGGGAACTTCGTCAATGCGACAGAACCGGTCCGGCGCATCCGCGGCAAGTTCACCGGTTGGCCCGCCGAAGTGCCGGTCGGCGACACTCGGCCGGGCCAGGATAATTCGATGTTCGCCGGCAGAACGGACAATTCATTGAAGTCACTCCGCACACACGGGCGGCCGCTGTGTCTGGCCGCGGTGTCCGCGACGTTGATCACCCTGCTCCTGACCGGCGCGCCGGTGCGGGCCGAGGGCGGCGACGACGGCGGTATGCCGATCCAGGTGGTCGTGAGCGCCAACCCGGAGGCGACCACGAACCCGCCGAACGGTGGTGGGGGCGGGGGCGGTAACGGTGGCCTCGCGGTGACGGGCCTCGACGTCGTGCTCATCGCGGGCGTCGGCGTGGGCCTGGTCGCCGCGGGCGCCGCGGTCCTGATCGCCACCCGCCGCCGCAACGCCCGCGCCGCCGCCCGGACCTGAGCCGGCCCCGGCGCCCGGCTCCCGCCGTACCATCGGGCCATGGACGACGTGGAGCTGGTCGCCGCGCAGCTGCGGCGGTGCACCGACGACCTCTCGCTCTACGGGGGGATGCTCCTGGCGACGCTGGCGGAGGCGCTGCCGGCGCACCTGGTCGCGGTCCGGCGGGAGGGGCGGCTCCGGGCGCGTCTCGGCGGCCGGGAGCCGGCGCTGCTGGGGCTGACGGTGAGCATGGGCGGGCGGCGGTTCGAGCTGGACCGTGACGCCGTCGGTGGGCGGCCGGTGACCGTCGTCCGGCACGAGTCCCGCGGGGTGGTGCTGTCCTCGGAGACGGTGAGCGCCGACGAGTGGTGCCGGGCGCTCACCGCCGAGCTGGTGGCCGCCGCGGGCGCCGACTCGGCGGCCGCGCGGGCACTGCAGAGGTTCACGTCAACGGCATGACCATCGTCGGGTGCTCGGGCTGCGCATCGGGGTGGAGGCGGGCGACGGCGGTACCCATGGCGAAGAACTCGATCGCGTGCTGACCCCACTCCCAGGCCGACTCCTCGACCGTGACGCCCACGATGCCGTCGGCCTGGAGCAGCTGGCCCTCGTACTGCATCCGGTCCATCGCGATCTCCCGCGCGTCGTAGGCGGCCTGTGAGAAGTTCGTGAGCTCGACGTTCTGCCCGGCGTTGGCCAGCATCTGGCGGAACGTCAGGTGCGCGATGTGGTAGACGCACGTGCCGAGCACCAGCCCGCGCGGCAGCCACCCGTGCCGGTGCAGCGTCCAGAAGTCCTGCCCGCTGAGGTGCGACGTGAACGGCCGCCCGTGCGGCGTGCGGTAGCCCTGTCCGTCGGTGCCGCGCACCGCCGTTCCGACCGCGACGAACTCCAGCACGTCGGAGGCGAACTGGTAGTTCAGCGACCGGATCCGCACGCCGATGACCCCGTCGGCCCCGAGCGCGTCCGCCTCCGACTCCATGCGCGCCATCGCCAGCTCGCGGCAGTTGTACATGGCCTGCGACAACACCTGCAGCTCCTGGCTGACGCTCCACCGCGACTGCTGCAGCCCGACGTGGTAGATGCAGGTCCCCATGACGAGCCCGAGCGGCTCGAACCCGGCCTGCGTGGTCAGCACGAACTCGTTGACCGATAAGTCCGACGTGAAGAATGGCTTGCCCTGCTGTGTGCGGCCGAGCCGCGCCCGGGCGCTCTCGGGCAGTGGCTGGGGCTGCTGGGACACCGGTTCCGTCATGAACCCCGACAATAGAGCCCGTGAGCGCGAGACTGCGGGAGATCGCCCGCCAGACCGTGGAGATCGCCGACCGCGGCACCTACGTCAACCCGGCCGGCGCCGAGATCGACATCGCCGCCGCCGTGGCCGCCGCGAAGGCCGGCACCCGCCTCTACACCCCGGACGACCCGCTCCCGCCCGGCACACCGGACGGCCTGCTCCCGCCCGGCCCGCCGGCCCCGGCCGTGACCGTCGAGGTGACCCGCGAGTCGACGCTTGCCGCCGCCCGCCGCGTCGGCACCGCCGCCACCCTGGTCTTCGCCTCGGCCAAGAACCCCGGCGGCGGCTTCCTGGGCGGCGCGCAGGCCCAGGAGGAGAGCCTGGCCCGCTCCTCGGCCCTCTACGCGTGCCTGCGCACGGCCCCGGAGTTCTACGACTTCCACCGCCACCAGCACGACCTGCGCTACAGCGACCGCGTCATCTACTCGCCGGCCGTGCCGTGCTTCCGCGACGACCGGGCCGGCCTGCTCGACGCCCCGTTCCGCACGACGTTCCTGACGGCGGCCGCCCCGAACCTGGGCGCCATCCTCACCAGCCAGCCCGAGGACGCCGCCGACGTCCCCGCGGTCCTGCGCCGCCGCGCCACCCGCGTGCTGGCCATCGCCGCCGCCCACGGCCACCGCCGGCTGGTCCTGGGCGCCTGGGGCTGCGGCGTCTTCCGCAACGTGCCG
This sequence comes from Dactylosporangium vinaceum, assembly GCF_019904175.1. Taxonomy (GTDB): domain Bacteria; phylum Actinomycetota; class Actinomycetes; order Mycobacteriales; family Micromonosporaceae; genus Dactylosporangium; species Dactylosporangium vinaceum. Next base: position 1,410,730 of record NZ_CP061913.1, read on the forward strand.
GCCGAGGTGGCCCGCGCCTTCGCCGAGGCCCTCCGGGCGGTCCCCCGCTTCGACCGCGTGGTCTTCGCCATCTACGACCGCCTGCCCCGCACGCCGGTGTACCAGGCCTTCGCCGACGCCTTCCCCTCCGCCGTCAGAGAGTGATCAGGGCCGCGCTGCCGCCGGGGAGGGTCAGGGTCAGGCCGGCCCCGGTGGTGGTGGCGAGCTCGGCCGGGCCCTGGGTGAAGGTGCCGTCCGGCTTGACGGTGGCGCCGGCGAGGGTGATGTCCTCCGGGGAGTCCAGGGCGGAGCCGGCCAGGCGGATGACCGAGGCCTTCGTGCCCGCGGGCTGGCCCGTGTTCAGGGCCACCGTCGCCGCCGCGGCGGTCGTGGGCTCCTTGTTCACCAGCATCACGCGGGTCTTGCCGTCGCTGCCCTTCACCGCGTAGGCGGTCAGGTTGTGCTGGGTGCTCACCGTCGCCGGGAGGAACGTGCCGGTGCCCATCAGCGCGACCATCAGCATCCCGTAGTAGAGCGGGCGCGGGGCGAGCCGGCCCGCCTGGCGGTCCGCGTCGGTGAGGGCGCACATGGCCGTGTAGATGCGGGGGCGGCCGTCCTGCTCCTTGCGGTCGCACACGCCGAGGGTGCTGTGGAAGTTGAGGCCGGAGACGCCCGCCTGGAGCTGGCTCAGCGTGTAGTCCACCGCCCACAGCGACGTGCCGTAGACATCGCTCACGCCGGCCAGGCCGCCCAGGTTCACCGAGTTGGTCTCGTCGTGGCGCAGCGGCAGGCCGTACTGGCGGGCGGCGGCCAGGGCCGGGGCCATCGCCGTCACGTCGTTGCGCAGGTTCTCCGGCGCGAGCAGGCCCGTGATCGTGTGGCCGGTGTTGTTGTGCTGCGACAGCGAATACGGCTGGTCGGTCAGGAACACCACGCGCGAGTGCCGGTCGCGGGCGAAGTCGCCGATCCACACGTTGTTGTAGGTGTTCGGGCCCGCGATCGGCACCCCGGCCCCCGCCATCGCGTTCGTGCAGGCGTCCCAGTCGGCCAGGTACTGCGCATAGCCCCAGTCGGCCGGCCGCGAGTATCCGGGGTAGCCGTTGGGCTCGTTGCCGCACTCCATCGCCAGCAGGTTGGAGCCCAGCCGGGCCTTCACGTACTGCGCCTCGTCAGCGATCCGCGCGACGTCCAGGCGGGCCAGGTTGGCGCCCAGCTCCACCGGCCAGCCGGTCGCGGACGACAGCAGCGCCACCCGGTCGATCTCGGCGTGCCCGATGGGCGCCTTGGCCCAGCCGGGCACGGCGTCGCCGGCCGGGTTCCAGAAGGTGTAGGAGTCGAGCGCGTTCGCGCCGATCTTCAGGTTGCCGACGCCCAGCGTGCGCATCAGGTTCTTCAGGTTGCCCTGGTCGGGGGCGAAGCCGGGGGACAGCACGAGCTGATCCGCCTCGTACGACAGGCCGAGCGCGTTGGCCGGCAGCACCCCGGCGACGCCGTTGCGGTCCACGGTGACGGTGGCCGACACGGGAGCCCGCGACGGCGTCAGCGACGGGGTCGGCGACGGCGACGGCGAGGCACTGGCCGCGGGCGAACCGGACTGCGCGGCGGCCGGTGGGCGGCCCCTGTCGCGCTCACCCCAGGCGGCGGCGAACGCGCCGGTGCACAGGATCGTGGAGAGCACGACGACGCCGATGAGCCACAGCGGCGGCATCCGGAAATGGCGCCCGGGCGTGAACGAGGGCTCCGCCACCGTCAGCCCTCGACCTCGGGGTGGCGCAGCAGCAGCGCCACCTGCAGCCGCCGGAACCGCTGGGTGCCAGCGACGCTGAACTCGCCGGTGAGGTACGTCCGCTGCGCCTCCGGGAAGTCGTGCAGCGGGTCGTCGGCCGGGGCGTCGACGGCGACGACCCACATCCGCTCGGTCGAGCCGACGCACTTGGCCGGGTCGGTGCAGGCGATGCCGCCGTAGGAGCCGACGGCCGCACCGCTTGTCTTCTGGAACACCTCGTGCGGGTGGGAGCCGGCCGTGCGCAGCTCGTAGGCGAACGGGAGGCGGCCGTTGGCCCGGCCCGCGGGGGCCGAGTAGGCGATCGCGTCGCCCGCGCGCAGCTGGGTGCGCACGTAGGCGGCGGCCGCGTGGTAGTCGGGCTCGCCCAGGGTGTCACCGTCGCGGTACTGCACCTGGGCCGGCCAGCCGAGCGCCAGCACGACCAGGACGGCCGCCGGCAGGGCGAACCGGCGGTACCGCAGCAGCCGCGGCCCGGGCCGGTCCAGCGGCACGACGATCGCCGCGGCCGCCAGCAGTACCCACGCCGGCAGTGTGTACAGGGCATATTTGGCCAGGAAGATGTGCATGGCCGGGTAGACCGCGTAGCTGACCAGCGGCGGCAGGAGCGCCCACACGAGCAGGAACGGGACGATCCTGCTCCGGTTCTGCCAGAGCGCGACAGCGCCGTAGGCCCCGGCGATCATGACGGCCCAGGCGACGGCGTGGCTGCCGAAGAGCTCGGTGGGGTACCCCGCCACCTTCGCCTCGTCGCGCCCGATCCACGACACCTGGTCGTCCTGGCCCTTCGCGAACCAGGCCATGGGCGCCGCGAGCACCGCCGCGATCCCGACCGTCACCAGGAACGCCCGGCCCGTCGAGCGCCGCCGGTACCAGACCAGCACCGCGTGCGCCGGCACCACCAGCAGCGCGACGAAGTGCAGGTACGTCAGCGCGACCAGGCCGGCGCCGTAGAGCACCCAGCGCCGACGCCGGGGATCGCGCACGGCGCTGGTGAGCCCGAGCGTGCTCAGCAGCACGAGCGCGCTGACCCAGGCGTAGGAGCGGGCCTCCTGGGCGTAGCGCGAAACCGCGGGAACGACAGCGAACAGCACGCCGGCGAGCACCCCGGTGGGCGTCCCCGCGAGCCGCCGGCCGAGCACGGCGAGCGTCCCGGCCGCGACCGCCATGGCGATGACGGACGGCGCCCGCAGCGCGATCTCGGAGACGCCGAAGACGTCCACCCACAGGTGCATGACGAAGTAGTAGAGGGCGTGGACGAGGTCGATGTTGCGCAGGAGCCGGAAGAGTTCGGTCCAGGACAGCTGGGCCGCGTAGGCGGTGACGTACTCGTCGGTCCAGAGCTTGCGGCCGGACGGCAGGATCGCGCCCGCGATCAGGGCGGCGACGGCGGGTGCGGCGGCGACGCGCCACCAGTCAGGTGTTCGGCGCGCCGGCTCGTCCGTCGCCGCCGCCGGGCGCGCATCAGCGACGGCGGTCGACATGCGGCCGAGGTTAGCACCGGCGCGCGTCCGACGTAGGATGGCCTGCGTTCCGCCCGGGGGAGGGGAGCCCATGCACAAGGGATTGCGCCTGCAGGCCTGCGTGATCGTGCTGTTGCTCCTCGTGACGGGCTGCGATCGGCTCTCCGATGAGGTGCAGCCGGGCGCGACCGGCGCGGACCGCAAGCCGGGCGCGACGGCCACCAGATCGTCGGCCGCGCCGCACGCGTCGGTCGCCGCCGCCGTGGCCGCCCGTCAGGGGCCGCCGGTGGTGCCGGGCAAGGTGATGCTCGGCGCCTTCGTGAGCATCCTCGGCCAGGCCACCCAGCCCTCGCTCCAGCTGCGCCGCGACCAGCTCGGCCGGGACTTCCGGATCCTCCACTTCTACTACGAGTGGAACGATCAGCTGCCGACCGCGATCCCCTCGGTCGGCGCGGGGCAGTATCCGCTGCTGTCGTGGCGCGGGCCCTCCTACAGCCAGATCCTCAACGGCTCCCAGGACGCCTGGATCGGCAAGGAGGCCGACCGGCTGGCCCAGTACGGCAAGCCGGTGTTCCTGCGCTGGGCGTGGGAGATGAACGGCAGCTGGTACGTCTGGGGCGGCGCCCACAACAACAGCCGCCCGCAGGACTTCATCGCGGCCTGGCGGCACATCCACGACATCTTCCAGGCCCACAACGCCAAGAACGTCGGGTGGGTGTGGGGGCCGAACTGGTACTCCAAGCCCGACCTGCCGTGGAACGCGATGGGCAACTACTACCCCGGCGACGACTACGTGGACTGGGTGGCCATCTCCGGCTACGGCGACAGCGGCCTGAGCCCCAACACCCTCTACGACGCGTTCTACGACCAGTTCGCCTCGCGCAAGCCACTGATGATCGCCGAGACCGGCGTCGAGGACCGCGGCGGCACCACGAAGCCGGACTGGATCGGCGCGCTGTCGGACTGGACGAAGAAGCACCCGGCGATCGCGGCCGTGGTCTGGTACGACACCGACCACAGCCCCGGCACCAAGGAGAACTTCCGCCTCGACAGCACGCCGGCCTCGCTCGAGGCGTTCAAGACGAAGCTGTCGAGCGACCCCTACTTCGCCGGCTGAGCGGCCGCCGCCCGGAAGCCCCGGCCCAGCTCGACCTGGCGCAGGACCCGCGCGCCGGCGGTCTCCAGGCCCCAGGCGTGCGCGGCCCCGGCCACCCGCACGGCGCTCTTCAGCAGGCCGGGCACGGGCAGGAAGAGCTTCACGAAGCCGGGCACCTCCGTCAGCGGGTCGACGGCGGTGACGTACTCGGGGAACATCGTGGCCAGCCGGTGGCGGGCCCGGCCCTGCTGGTGGAACTGCCTGACGAAGGCGGCCGGTGACTGGGTGTGCAGGTGGGTCGCGCGCAGCGAGCGGTCGAAGACGCCGGTCAGCCCGGCCCGGGCGAGGCGCAGCCCGAACGCCCGGTCCACGTGCCGCTCCAGCTCCGGGTCCTCGCCGGCGGCGAGCGCGTCGACCCGGTGCAGCGACATGTTCCCGGCCCACAGCTGCGTGACGACAAGGCTCGGATCGGCCTCGTACGCCGCGCACGCCCGCTCGTAGTCCTCGCCGTAGAGCAGCGTCGTGTAGTCGCCGGGCCGCCGCGGCGACGGCGCCCGGGTCGGCATGTAGCCGAGCACCACCGCCCGCTCCACCCGGGCGTGCACCCGCGCGTGCCCGGCGGCCAGCCCCGGCCCGGCCAGCACGTCGTCGTCGAGCAGCAGCAGCAGGTCGCCCGTCGCCCGCTGGATGCCGGCCCACCGCGCCGCGCTCTGCCCCCGGTTCTCCTGCCACACCGGGACCAGCCGCGGCTCGTCGGCGGCGAGCCGCTCCAGCAGCTCCATCGACCCGTCGGTGGAGCCGTCGACGACCACCACGATCTCGCGGGGATACGGGTCGCGGGTGACCGCGCCGACGATCTCTTCAAGGACATGGCGGCGGTTGTACGTCTGGATGATCACGGAAATCGAGGGCGTGCTCATTGGACCGGCCTCCGTTGGCTCGGGATGCGATGACGGCCGTGACGGCCCGGTGCGTGCTTCCAGGCGTCCGGGCGCCGCAGAGCCACCCGGAGCACGGTCGGGGCCGTGTACAGCCCCTGCAGTACCCACATGGCGGCCAGCCACAGCGCGAGCCCGGTGAGGCCGTTGTGCGAGCCGCCGTACCAGGACGCGCCGAGCTCGGCGACGCCCGCGACCACCGCGAACACGCTGGCCTGGGGGACCCGGCCGCGGACGCGGGCGATGGCGAAGTAGAGGGGACGGAACAGCAGCGCCGAGTAGGTGAGCGCGAGGATCGCCAGCGCGGTGCCGGCCAGGTTGACGTATGTCGCGCCGAACAGGCCCATCACCGGCCGGGCGATCAGGGCCAGCACCACGCTCGCGGGCACGCCGAGCCCGACGGAGAGCAGCAGCGCCATGCGCACCTTCGCGCGCAGGGCGGCCATGTTGCCGGCGGCCGCCGCGAAGAGCGTGGTGGCCAGGTTGTTGGGCAGCATGGTGAGGAACGAGAAGATCATGTACATCGTGTAGAACGCGGCCGTCGCGGCGGGCGAGATGACCGCGGCCACCACGAGCGGCTGGACGGTGCGCGGCACGAACAGGGCCAGGTTGAGCGCGTTGTGCTCCAGCGCCTGCCCGAGCCGCCCGCGCAGCATGGACCAGGCCGGCCGGGCCGACGCGGACAGGCCGCGGCGGCGCAGCGAGAACGCCAGCAGCAGCACCGACAGCAGGCCGCCGACGACCCAGGTGGCCAGCAGGTGGCCCGGGCGGACAACGATCGGCAGGAACGGCAGCGCGGCCAGCAGCAGCAGCTTGCCCAGCGCGAAGTACGTGTTGCGCAGCAGCTGCAGCGGGCCCGCCATCAGGCCGAGCAGCCCGTCGTCGAGCACCAGCGTGGTCGCGGTGACCACGACCCCGGCCAGCAGCATGAGCGTCATCGGCCACGAGCCGACCGAGTGGCGCAGCCCGGGGATGGCGAAGCGGGCCAGGCCGACGTAGACGAGCCCGCCGACCGCGGCCGCGGTGGTGGCGACAAGCAGGCAGGTGACGATGAAGTTCCACCGCTTGCCGGGGTCGGGCAGCCGGGGCAGCTCGGAGATGAGCAGCGTGCCCATCCCGAACATGCTCAGCGTGCCGACGAGCGTGAGCGCGGACACTGCGGCCGACGCGCTGCCGACGACCTCGGCCGGCAACACCCGGGCCGCCACCCACCAGTAGGCGAAGCCGAGCACCGAGGTGACGACCGTCGTGCCCATGAGGGAGCCGGAGTTCATCAGCAGGTCGAAGTGGCGGCGCGCGGCCCGGCCGAACCGCCGGTCCGGGCGGGCCGCGCTGGTGCCCTCGTAGACCGTCATGGGCTAGCTCAGATGGACCGAGCGATAGGGCGTCTTGTCGCCCTCGCGGTACAGCTCGGCCACGACGACCCCGGTCGCGGGGACCTTCGCGGTGACGGTCCAGGTCGCGTCGTTGCGGACCCGCGGCGTGAACGAGGCCTGGAAGCCCTCGCTGTTGTGGACCTTCACGGTGTACTGCGTCGTCTGCTGCTCGTGGCAGATCACGCCGATCACGACCTCGCGCTCGGCCGCGCCCTGCGCCACCGGGCCGGCCGGCACGATGGAGAGCTCGGTGAACGCGACCGCGTCGGCCCGGCTCGCGCTGTGCCAGCTCACGGCCGCGGCCCCGGCGACGAGCAGCACGGCCAGCCCGAGCGGGGCGAGGCGCAGCAGCGCCGTGCGGGTGCTCAGCGCCATCGGGTGCTTCGGCACGGCGCCCTGCTCGGTGGTCTCGGCGGTCGACCAGTTCCTGTCGCTGCGGCGGCGCTGGCGGAGGTACCCGACGAGCGCCGACACCACCGTGACGCCCACGCCGAGCTCGGCCCAGGACAGCCGGCTCAGGCGGGCCCCGCCGGCGAACATGCCGATGCCACCCAGGGCGAGCGCGGCCAGGCTCAGCGTGACGGCGAGCGTGCCCCGCTCGATCCGGCTCAGCGAGCGGCCCGGGAACAGCCCGCGGGTCATCGCGTAGCCGGGCAGGACGAGCGTCAGCAGGAGCCCGGCGACCACGGCCGGGGCCCCGCCGAACTGCAGCACGACGGCGAGGGCGGCCACCGAGGTGAGGCCGAGCAGGACGGCCGACGTCGCGGCGCGGGTGGGCATGCTCAGCTGTCCCTGAGGTCGTAGATGCGCACGGTGCCGTTGTCGTACACCCGGTCGGCCCCGTTGATGCCGTCGAACTTCGTCAGGCCGTCCCGGGCGATGGGGCCCGCGCGCTTGCCGGCCTCGGGGTCCTGCGGGAAGTACGACCCGGTGATCGGCAGTTGATCGGCGAGGCGGATGTCGACGTAGACGAACTCGACCGAGCGGGCCTTCACGAGCTCCTGATCGGCCAGGCCCCACGCGGGGGAGTAGAACAGCGGGGCGGTCTCGCGCACGATGCGCTGCCCGCCGTAGGTCGAGACGAGGTTGAACCCGGTGGTGTCGGCCGCGAAGCGGTGCCCGGTGCCGAGGTAGGCCCGGCTCCACCGGGCCGCCGTCACGCCCTTCGGGTCGACCGCCAGCTCGAAGCCGGAGACCACGAAGCCGCCGGGCAGCCGGCCCCAGAACGACGGCCAGCCGCCGACCCGGGAGTTGACGAGCAGCAGCACCGTCAGGCCGGCGGCCAGCGACCACGTCACGGCGGTCCGGGTCGGGGTGATCGAGATGTGCCGGCGGGTGCGCAGGCCGCCGTTGCGCCGCCAGGCCAGGATCGAGCTGGCCACCAGCAGCGACACCGGCACGTAGGTGAAGGTCGCGGCCCGCCCGGCCAGCTCCGGGCCCTGCGAGCCGATGAAGCGCATCCCGGCGGTGGCGAAGAAGACGAACGTGCCGGCCAGCAGCGACCAGTGCCACACGTCCTTGGAGCGGGTCCGGATCGCCGCCCGCAGCTGCTGGACGAACAGCGCGAACAGCGCGAGCACGGCCAGGCCGGAGACGGCGGTCTCCCACAGCGGGGGCCGGGCCGCGCCGGTCGCCGCGCCGCCGAGCTCACCGTGCAGCACGCGGATGCCGGAGCGCCACAGGCCCTTGGCGGCGGGGGTGAGGTACGTCGTGACGTCCGACGCCACGAACGCGAACCAGCCGGCGGTGGCCAGCGCGGCCGCCCCGCCGAGGATGAGCGCACCGTAGCGGCGCGGCCGGCTGAGCACGAACTCGCAGACGCCGATCAGCAGCAGCGTGCCGACGGTCATCATCGCGGTGATGTGGTGCGTGACCACGACGCCGGCGATCGCGAAGGCGCCGACCGCGAGGTGCGCGAGGGTGCGCCGCTCGTACTGCCAGCAGATCGCCGCCCACACCGCGAGCATCAGGAACGGCAGGGCGCCGGTCTGGTACACGTACATCGAGTCGAAGAACAGGTAGTGCAGCGAGGTCGCGTAGATGACGCAGGTCAGCCCGGCCAGCCGCGGCGAGCCGCCGACCCGGCGCACCACCGCGAACAGCAGGCTCACGAAGGCCAGGTGTGCGACCCCGGCCACGATCAGCCCGGCCGCGGTCACCGGCAGCCCGGTCAGCAGCGCGACCGAGCCGCCCATCTCCTCCAGCCCGGGGAAGTGCTCGGCGACCGGCAGGCCGTGGTCGGGCTCGTAGAGGTGGGCGGTGCGCACCAGCGTCGAGGTGGCCGCCCAGTGCTGCAGCTCGTCGGGGAAGCGGAACTCGTCCGGGCTGTACATCCACTTCTGCAGGTACTGGTTGACGGCCAGGCCCACGACGAGCGTGTACGCCTCCGCGGTGCCGGCGAGCCGGGCCAGCAGCCGCACCGCGACCGGCGCGAAGACCAGGAACTGCCCGAGCCAGTAGGCGGCGGTGGCCCAGCCGGCGCCGGTGCGCCCGCCGGAGTACGACAGGGCGACGACGGCGACGCCGGCCGCCGAGATCGCGAGGATCCACGGAGCCTGGCCGAGCCGCGGCACGAACTCGGCGAAGTGGTTGACCGGCTCCGGCTCGAGCTCCGGCCGCTCGACGACACTGCGGCTGACCTCCACCGTCTCGTCGTCGGCGGGGGTACGCGGGGCCGGGACCGACGGGCGGCGCACGCCGGGGCGGCGCTGGGGCCGCAGCGCGGCCGCGTCGAACTCGACGGTCTCGTCGGCCGCCGGGCGGTACGGTGCGGGCGCCGTCCCCCGGCGCACTGTCGCGCGGCGCATCGGTGAGGTCATGACCGCACCGCCCGCTGCTGCCGGCGGCCGCGCAGGTAGGCGGCCGGGCCGCGGAGCATGCCCCGGCGGTTGCCGGCCAGGATGTGCATCGGGAAGTCGGGGCCGATGCTCGCCAGCCGGTCGCCCTGCGGGTTGCGCAGGTCGCGCAGCGCGGTCGGGGCCAGGGCGAGCAGCCGGGGGATCAGGGAGGGCCGCTGCAGCACCAGGCTCGTGTACGCGGCGGTGAGCCCGACGCCGTAGCCGTAGAGCTGGCGCTCCAGGCCGGCCAGGTCGCGGCGGTGCACGTGGCGGGTCAGCGCGGCCGGGCGGTAGGCGATGGTGCCGCCGCGGAGCAGGACCTTCGTGAACGCCACGGTGTCCTCGCCGCCCATGGCCGGGGTGCCGGCGCCGAGCGCGGGGTCGAAGCCGCCGATCGCCCGGGCCGCCGCCGCCTTCCAGGCCATGTTCGCGCCGGCACCGAAGGGCGGGAGGGGGTACAGCGGGCTCTGCACCTTGCGGGTGGCGGGGGAGAAGACGGCGGCGGTGAAGCCACGGCCCTTGCTGTGCCCGCCGAACTCCTCGAACCACACCTGCGCGTCGGTGGCCAGCTCGGCCGGGACGACCACGCCGGTGACCACGTCGGCCTCGGGGTGCTCGGCGAAGCCGCGGGCGATCTCGGCGAGCCAGTGCTCGTCGGCCACCTCGTCGTCGTCGAGCCAGGCCAGGATCTCGTCCCCGGTCTCGCGCAGCGCACGGTTGCGCGCGTTGGAAAGGCCGGGGCGAGGTTCGCGGGTGTACCGGACCCCGCGCCCGCGGGCCACCTTCTCCGTCGCGTCCGTGGCCGGGGCGTTGTCGACGACGAGTACCGCAAAGTTGGGGTAGCGCTGGGCGAGCACGCTGTCCAGCGCGGTCGCGAGGGCCTCGGGCTGGTCGCGGGTGCAGATGACGACGGTGATCGGCGGTGCGCTGCCGAGCACGGCGTCCCGTCCGCGCAGGAAGCCGCCGTCGAGCTTGGCGGCGATCGTGGGCCCGAACTTCGCGTGGACCGCGGCCTCGACGTCGGTGCCGGGCTCGGCGATCAGGGCGCCGATCGGTTCGGTGTGGACCCGGACCAGGAGCCATGACTTTTCGGATATGTCGGGCTTCATGGCGGCCGGGAGGTTGTAGTCCGCGACCGTCATCGGCTGGGTCATGCGACCGCGGGCTCCATCGCCTTGGGCCGGCGGGCGCCGAACGCCCACTCGTAGCCGGCGCCGACACCGGCCGCGCCCGCGCCCGCGACGAGCGCGAACGACCGGCTCACGCGGCCGCTCAGCAGTGCCCGGACGGCGGCTCGGGGCAGCTCCCGGGCGTAGCTCTGCTCCGCGCCGAGGCTCTCCTGGCCCGGATTGAGCCTTGCCATCTCGATCTTGCCCCGGCCCTCGTTGGCCGAGCGGGTCACGAAGAACCGGAACGTCGAGCGGCCGGCCGGGACGAAGTGGTCGATGACCGCGGCCGGGTTGTACATCCAGCGGCCGCCGCCGTACCCGTTCCCCGGGCGGCCCATGCGCAGGCAGAGCTCGGTGTCCTCGGGGCGGGCCCGCTCGCCGACCTTGCCGAAGCCGACCCGGAACCCGCCGACGGCCAGGAACGCCTCGCGGCGCACGGCCATGCTCTCCGACCACACGTTGCGCACGGGCGCCAGCTCGGTCGGCATGCCGGTGTAGGAGGCGCCGACCACCCACAGGAACTCGTCCGGGAACCAGCCGGGGCGGCCGCGCTCCCAGGCCGGGGCGATCGCGCCGCCGGTGCCGACGACCGACGGGTCGGCGAACGGCGCCAGGAGCCCGGCCAGCCAGCCCGGCCGGGCGGTGGCGTCGTCGTCGAGCAGCGCGATGAACGGGCTCGTGGTGTGCTCGACGCCGGTGTTGCGCGCGCCCGAGGCGCCGCGCTCGGACGCGTTGGCCACGACCGTCGTGCCGGGCAGCTCGCGAGTGGCCCGCTCCAGCAGCGCCGGGTTGTGGTCGACGACCACGACGACCCGCTCCGGCCGCGGCTCCTGCGCCCATGCCGAGGCGACGGCGGCCTTCAGCTGCTCCCACCGCTTTTCCGAATAACAGGGAACAACGACACTGGCCCGCATGTCCGTCATGTCGGTCACGTCGCCGTGTTTCCGGCGTACGTCTCGTCGGTGCGCTGGCGCGGAACGACGCCGGCGCCCGGGACCTCGTGGCGGGCGACGAACCCGGTCGCCGCGGGGCGCGGGCGCGGCACCGTCGGCAGCTCCTGCGTGGCCGCCATCATCGCCCGGCGAGCCGCCGCCTGCGTGAGCTTCTTGCGCCGGTACTCGTACAGGATCGTCCGCAGCACGCGCAGACCGTCGCGGGGCGCGTTGAGGTTGCTGACACCGTGGATTCGCTCGCCCTCGACGCTGCCGACCTCGGCGATCTTCAGGCCGCCGACGACGGCCCGCACGTTGAGCATTGTCTCGATCTCGAAGCCGTCGCCCCAGAGCTTGCTGCCGTCCGCCGGGGCGGGCAGCGCGGGGTCGGGCAGGTCGAAGCCGGGCAGCACGCGGGTCCAGAACGCGTTGTAGCCGTAGCAGAGGTCGGAGTACTGCGTGTGGAACAGCACGTTGACGAAGAGGTTCAGCCCGGCGTTGCCGAGCCGGCGGAACCGGGTGATGTCGTGGCTGTCGCCGCCGTTGCGAAACCGGGTGCCCTTGGCCAGGTCGGCCCCGCCGAGCAGGGCGTCGATGAAGCTGGGGATCTCGGCCGGGTCGGTGGAGCCGTCCGCGTCGATCATCACCACGATCTCGCCCGTGCAGTGGGCGAAGCCGCACGCCAGCGCGTTGCCCTTGCCCCGGCGGGTCTGCTGCACGACGACGATGTCCGGGCGCAGTTCGCGGGCGACCGCGACGGTCCGGTCGCGGGAGCCTCCGTCGACGAGGACCACCTCGTGCAGCCCGGCGGGCAGCCGCTCGAACACGTATGGCAGGTTGCGTTCCTCGTTCAGCGCCGGAACGACCACGCTGATCAATGGCCAATCGGTCGCGGCAGCCATCGCCGAGTGATCCCCCCGTCTCTGCGGTTCCGCCTTGGTTCCCTGCGGTTTGCCTCTGAGTCAGGGGAGCACGCTAGCAGGCTCGGCCCAGCCCTGTGCACCCACGGAGTCGCGAATGTGAAGAGCGGCGCGCGTTCGCCGATCCTCAGGGGCCGGGCCGCTCCGGGCTCAGCGCTGGAACTTTGCGAGGTTGGCCTGCTCGCGGGCCTGCATGATCTCCGCGGCCTTGAGCACGGCGCCCTTGATGCCGTTGAGCAGCTGGTGCAGGTCGTTGGCGGCGGTTGTCCACTCGTTCTTGCGCTGGTGGAACGCCTCCTGCGCGTCGCTCTGCCAGCTCGCGAGCAGCGGCTGCACCTGATCGTTGACGGTGTCGAGCTCCGACTGCATCGACGACAGTGCGGCGCTGATGTCGGCCGCGGCCTGGTTCAGCGCGGCGAATTCGACGACGATTTCGTCACCGGCCATGGTCTTCCTCCCCGTCGTCTCAGTTGATCATCAGGGCGCGGGTGATCTCACCGGCGCTCGCTCCGGCCTGCTGCATCTCCTGGCGCATCTCGTCGTCGCTCAGGGTGTAGTCCCGCCCGGCCGTCGACACCGCCTGCGCGATGCTGCGCAGCGCGACGTTGAGGTTGGCGACGTCCGTGTCGAAGCGCTCCTTGATCTGCGTGAACGAGGAGCCGCCCGCGCCGACCCAGGACGACTGCAGCGGCGTGAGCTCGCTCATCAGCTTGTTGAACATGCCGGTGAGCCGGTCGGCGGCCCCGTCGATGTCCGTAGCGGTCTTGGCCATGACCGCGGCATTGGTGGTTACGCCCTTGCCAGCCATCGTCAGACCCACCTCCATTCGGATGCCACGCCCTCGCGGGGCGGCGTTCGTACATACCACCGTATCGAAGTTTGCTCACTTCCAGCAGTGGCTGCCGGTGCCGGTATCGGCGAGGACGCCCAGATCAGCCGGTCACCGGACGCTGGGCCGCCCTCGGGTCGAGCCCGGGGCCCGCGGGGATCCGGGCGACGACGAACGAGGGCAGCTCGATCGGCTTGAGCGCACCGTAGCCGAACCATGCGAGCTGCGCGGGGCTCATGAGCGCGTAGCGGCGCCCCTGGTCGGTGACGAAGAACACCTGGCCGGACTCGGTGTCGGCGGACTGGGCGGCCCGCACGATCGCGCCGCTGCCGGACGGCACCACGACCCGGGTCGCGACCTGCTCGGTGCCACCGCCGCCGCTCGTGGCGATGCCGGCGTTGTCCGGCTGCGGGTCGGCGTTGATCAGGAACCCGGGGGCGGCCTGCCCGTCGGCGAACGTCGTGCACAGCGTGCCGGCGGTGTCCGCATCCGCCATCGACGGCACCTGGGCCGGCGGGTCGAGGTCGGACTTGGCCCGGCCGGCCTTGGGGGTGTTGGCGACCTCGGCCGCCTGGATCGGCCTGGCCTGCGGGGTCGAGCCCGGGTAGGCCGCGGCGGTCCCGGGGTCGGCCAGGATCAGCGCCTGCTCGATCGGGGTCACCGGCACGACGTCCCTGTCCCGCACCAGATAGCCGGTCGTCGACCCGCCGACGCTCACCGTGAGCACCTGGCCGATGAGGTAGTTCTTCAACGCGGTGGACGTCTTGCCCCGGTTGTCCACCTGTGGCTGCGTGATCGGCAGCCCCTGCGGCACGGTGTCGAGCCACGCCTCGTCGACGAGCAGCCGCGGCTGCGCGTCGATGCCCATGGCCGCGAAGGTCTGGCGGGCGTCGACGCGATACCGGTGCGCGTTCCAGACCAGGTACGACTTCTGGCTCAGCGCCTCGCGCACCACGATCGCCGAGTCGCCGAGATCGCGCCCGCCGTCCGGCTTCGTGCCCACCATGATCTGACTGGACACCGTCGCCCCGCCGCTCGAGTCACGGCCGGGCACCGCGCACATCGACCACGCGGCGCGGCTCATCCGGCCCGCCGGCGGCAGCGCGTCCGGCGCACCGGTGATGCCGATCAGCGGCCCGCGCCGGGCGCCGGTCAGCGACTCCCGCGACACCGACACCGTGGTGGCCGGCTGCCCGATCACCAGGACCGCCGAGGAGTAGTTCGCGACCGGATAGAGCACACCGTCGCGGTACACGTACCGCGTGCCGGTCTCCTTCTCGATGACTATCGCGCCGCCGTCCTGCCAGCTCGTGTTCCCGCCGTGCTTGACCAGCCCGATCACGCCGAACACGGTAAGCGCCAGCACGGCCGCCATGACGCTGGCGAACCCGGCCCCGGCAAGGCGGCGGGTCGGCGACATCGACGGGTCGGCCTCACCGGACACGAACGCATTGACCACACGCTGCGTCAGGTACTGGTACGACTGGATCTGCTCCCGGCGCGACGGCATGTCCGGTGGGTCCCCTCCCCGCGGCCCTGGCGTTCGTACTGCATCCGGCTGCATACGATAGGCCAGCGAACACGGAGGTGCGGCATTGGTGACGCCTGATGAAGCCACACAGATCGCCCGGCCCTGGGCCCTGACCAGCCTTCCCGTGAGCGAGGGAGAGGTCGGGCTCTATGAGTTCGCGCACGGCTACGTAGCGTGGGCCCGCGTCCCGGCCGGCGACCCCGACCAGCCCCCGGAGATCATCGGCGCGCCGCTGGCCGTGATCGACAAGGAGTCCGGCGAGCTGTCGACGTGGCCGTCACTGTCACCGCAGGGCGTGGCCGAGCTGTACGAGCTGGAGCTGGCCGCCCGGCAGCGCTTCCCCGAGGACGTCCGCACGGTCCTGACCGCGGCCGGCTGGCGCTCGGACCGCAACGTGGGCGCCTGGATCGAAACCTGGAGCGCGACAGTGCCGCTCCCCCTCTTCCCGGCCGCCCGCCGCATGCTCGAGGAGTTCGGCGGCCTGAAGTTCCGCCAGCGCAAGCCCCCGGGCCGGGCGACGGGCAACTTCGACGTGCAGTTCTGGCCGGCCGAGGCCCGCGTCGTCGCCGACCTGTTCGCCGAGCACGCCGCCGACCTGGGCCTGCCGGTGTACCCGGTGGCGATCTACGAGGACGGCCCGAGCGACATCGCCATAGCCGCCGACGGCCGCGTCTTCCTCCTGCACGAGGCCGGCGAGTTCCTGATCGGCCCGACCCCCGACGAGGCCATCGTGACCCTGGTCCGCGGCGAGCCCTTCCCCGAGGTCGACGCCCACGGCGACCCCATCACCCCCACCTGACCCGCTCCGCGCCCGTCGGCCGCGCTCGATGCTCGTTCCCGCGCCCCGCAATCGTTCTCCGCGCTTCGCACCGTTACTCCGCACCGTGACCGCTCCGTTCGCGTCTCTTGCTTCGAGGTCATTCCGCGCCCTGCGCTCCTATTCGCACCCGCGCTCGCTCCCTGTCCCGCGCTTCTTGGCGCGCCCCCTTACGCAGGAACGAACCGATGCCGAGGAAGTGGTATGGGATCGCGTACCCCTTGCCGCGCTGGTTCCTTGTGAGCACACCCGACCGGGCGTGCATGAACGTCCGGGATCTGCCAGGTCCTCGCCCCGTGCCACTTTTCGCGCGCTGCGCGTGTTTTCCCGTTCCCCAGCCGATCCGGCTTAACGGAAAAGTCGGGCGCTCCGCGCCCCGCTGCGCTCGACTTTTCCGACTTATGCCCTGCCAGGCGAAAAATCGGATATGTCGGGTTAGCGAAGCGCCCGACATATCTGCACCAAAGACGGCAGCCGAGATCAGCCGGCCAGCCCGCGGACCCAGGCGTACAGGCCCAGGACCTGGCAGACGATCGGGATCGTGGCCAGGACGAGCAGTACGTCGAGGATGTCGGCCAGGCGGCCCAGCTGGACCGAGGGCGGCCGCGCGGCGTAGCGCATCCCCGCCGCCACCGCCAGCCCGGCCGTCAGCAGCAGGCCGGCGCCCACGCCCACCTGCACCGGCAGGCCGGCCCCGGCCAGGCGGGCGGTCAGGAGCAGGAGGCCGGCGAGCCCGGTCAGCAGCAGCGGCAGGCGGTGCCGCACGGTGCTGAAGAGGCGGGCCCGCAGCAGGTTGGCCGCGGCCACCACGGCGATCAGGATGCCGGCCGCGACGCCCGGTTCGCGGCTGATCAACCAGAACGAGGCCACGTTCAGCACCGCGAACGCGAAGAGCAGGCCGGTGAAGATCTCGTCGGCCCGGGCGACCGTCGCGTAGGTGGTCGCGGCGGGCGGGATCGGGTCCTGCTGGAGGAGGTCGTCGGTGGTGCGGGGCAGCTGCGGCACCGGTACCTTGCCCATCCGCACCGAGGCCAGCGGCAGGGCGGGGGCCAGCAGGATCAGCAGGCCGACCACGCAGGCGGCGCACTCGGGGCCGCCGAGCGAGGTCAGGCCGAGCAGGCCGGCCGGCACGCCGACCGCGCCGATGACGATGCCGGCCACGAACAGGCGGAGGCCGGCGGCGACCGCGAGGTATCCGGCAAGCGCGGCCACCAGCAGCGCCCCGGCCCCTGTGAGCAGGTGCGGGGCGCCCAGGCGGGCCAGCGGCTCGGAGCCGCCCAGGACGAGCAGGCCGCCCGCGAAGGCGTAGACGAGGCCGGCCGCGCCGAGCGTCGAGCCGGCGGACGCGTCGGACATCGCCCGGGACATGACGAAGCCCGCCGTGAGCAGGCCCGCGGCGACCACGAGCGCGACCGCACCGGGGACGGTCCAGGCCGGGCCGGCGACGAACAGCAGGGCGAGGACGCCGAAGAGCAGCAGCAGGCCGGTGGCCAGGCCGGTGATCCGGGTCGCCGCGGGGGTCCACGCGGCGCCGTGGCGGCGGGCGCCCGCCGCGATCGCGTCGACGACGTCGTCGTACTCCAGCTCCGGCCACTCCTCGTAGCGCGGCGCGAGGTGGAGGATGTCGCCGTCGTGCACGTTCTGGGCGGCGAGCGTGCGGCTCATGTCGAGCGTGCTGCCGTCGGTGCGCCGCAGCACCCAGCCGCCGTGGTCGAGACCGTCGTCGGCCAGGGACTCGCCGGCTCGTGGCAGTACTCCCGGAAGCAACATCGCCAGCGGGATCTGCTCGGGCAGTGCCAGATCGAGCCGGCGCTTCGGCGCGGCCAGCACCACCCGGGCCAGCCCGGCACCAACGTTGTCGGCCATGCTCCCGTGCTCCCCGCCCGCCGCAGCCATCGAGACTGCCCAACCTAGCAGCCCACTGGTTAGCATTGCTGTTCGAACGGGGTCGCAACGGGGAGGTCGAGCTCGACGTGAGCACTGTCCTGCGCCGCCGGCCCGCCCGTCGGCCCGAGCCCGAGTACCCCTCGGGCGAGGTCCTGCTGGAGCCGCCGCCCGAGGTGCCCGCGCCCACCGGCCGCGGCTGGGCGCAGATGCTCATGATGATCCCGATGCTGGCCGGCTCCGGCTCGATGGCGCTGATGTTCGCGGGGCAGCGCGGCGGCCCCCTGGCCTACATGACAGGTGCGATGTTCGGCCTGTCCGCGATCGGCATGCTCGCCTCCCAGCTCGGCCAGAGCGCCGGGCCGGGGCGCCAGGAGATGCTCCTGGCCCGGCGCAACTACATGCGCCACCTCGCGCAGCGGCGCCGCCAGGTGCGCCGGGCCGGGCAGAAGCAGCGGGCGACGCAGCTGTACCGCTACCCCGACCCGGACGCGCTGTGGTCGATTCCCGCGGGGCAGCGGCTGTGGGAGCGGCGGCCCGGCGACGCCGACTTCGGCATGGTCCGCATCGCGCTGGGCCCGCAGGATCTGGCCACCCCGCTGGTGCCGCCGGCGAGCCGGCCGCTCGAGGACCTCGACCCGATGTGCGCGGTCGCGCTGCGCCGGTTCATGACGACCTACGCGTCGGTCGACGACCTGCCGATCGTGATGGCGCTCGACGGCTTCGCCCGGGTCTACATGCAGGGCGACATCGAGCAGACCCGCGGCCTGGCCCGGGCGATCGTGGCCCAGGCGGCGGCGTTCCACGCGCCCGACGACCTGATCGTCGCGGTGTGCGCGGCGCCCGCCACCACCGCGCAGTGGGAGTGGGTGAAGTGGCTCCCGCACGGGCTGCACCCGAGCCGCCACGACGCGCTGGGGCAGCTGCGCCTGGTGTCGACGAACGTGCCCGGGCTGGAGGCGATGCTCGACGACGTGCTCGGCGCGCGGCCGCGGTTCAACCCGGTCAGCGGCGGGGAGCGGGTCGGCGGGCCGCACCTGATCGTCGTGCTCGACGGCGGCGACGTGCTGGGCTCCGACCATCTCATGACGGAGGGCGGCGTCGAGGGCGTCACCGTGCTTGACCTGTCGAGCCCGCCGCCGCGGCTGCTCGACCCGACGGCGCTCGTGCTGTCGATCGAGCCCGGCGGCGTGCTGTCCAGCAGCACTTTCGAGGGCCGGGCCGAGGTCGGGAAGGCGGACCGGCTCAGCCTGGCCGAGACCGAGGGGCTGGCGCTGCAGCTGGCGCCGCTGCGGCTCTCGGCGGCCTCGCGCACCGAGCAGCGCGCGGGCGGGGTCATGGACCCGTCCGACCTGCTGGAGATCGGCTCGCCGGACGAGTACGACCCGCAGCGCCACTGGGTGCCGCGCCCCCAGCGGGACCGTCTGCGGGTGCCGATCGGCTGGTCGCCCGATGGGCAGCTCGTCGAGCTGGATCTCAAGGAGTCGGCGCAGGACGGCATGGGCCCGCACGGGCTGCTGATCGGGGCCACCGGCTCCGGCAAGTCGGAGCTGCTGCGCACGCTGGTGCTGGCCCTGGCCGTCACGCACAGCTCCGAGGTGCTCAACTTCGTCCTGATCGACTTCAAGGGCGGCGCGACCTTCACCAAGCTCGACGTGCTGCCGCACACCAGCGCGGTGATCACCAACCTCGAGGACGAGCTGCCCCTCGTCGACCGCATGACCGACGCGATAAACGGCGAGCTGCTGCGCCGCCAGGAGCTGCTGCGCAAGGCCGGCATGTTCGCCAACCAGCGCGACTACGAGAAGGCCCGCACCGCCGGCGCCCCGCTGCAGCCGCTGCCCAGCCTCCTGATCATCTGCGACGAGTTCAGCGAGCTGCTCACCGCCAAACCCGACTTCATCGACATGTTCGTGCAGATCGGGCGGGTCGGCCGGTCGCTCGGCGTGCACCTGCTGCTCGCCTCGCAGCGGCTGGAGGAGGGCCGCCTCAGGGGCCTCGACACGCATCTGTCGTACCGCATCGGCCTGCGGACGTTCTCAGCCGTCGAGAGCCGCATCGTCCTGGGCGACGTCGCCGCGTTCGAACTGCCCCGGGCGGCCGGCCACGGCTATCTGCGCAACGGCACCGAGCCGCTCGTGCGGTTCCGCGCCGCATACGTCTCGGGTGTGTACCGCCGCGACGCCGCCGTCGCCATGAGCGCGGCCGGTGGCGGGCCGGTGGTGCGCGACTACGTCAGCGGGTACGTCGCCCCGCCGGTGACCGAGGAGCCGGCGGTCGTGCCGGAGGACGAGCACGCGGTCGGCGACACGTTCCTCGACCTCCTCGTCGACCGGATGCGCGGCAAGGGCGTCCCGGCCCACCAGGTCTGGCTGCCGCCGCTGGCCGAGCCGCCGACGCTCGACGCGCTGCTGCCGGCCCGCCTCGTCGACCCGGAGCGCGGCCTGACCGTGCAGGTCCCGGAGCTGCAGGGCAGCCTGCACGCCGTCGTCGGCATCGTCGACCGCCCGCTGGACCAGCGGCGCGACCCGGTCTGGTGGGAGCTGGCCGGCTCGGCCGGGCACGCGGTCGTCGTCGGCGGCCCGGGCAGCGGCAAGAGCACCGTGCTGCGCAGCCTGATCCTGAGCCTGGCCCTGTCCCACACCCCGCGCGAGGCCCAGTTCTACTGCCTCGACTTCGGCGGCGGCGCGCTCGGCACGCTGCGCGAGGTCCCGCACGTCGGCGGCGTCGCCACCCGGCTCGACCCGGGCGCGGTGCGCCGCACCGTCGCCGAGCTGTTCGTGCTGCTGGGCGAGCGGGAGCGGCGCTTCACCGCGGCCGCCGTCGACTCCATGGCGACCTACCGCCGGGCCCGCCGCGCCGGGCAGTACGCCGACGACCCGTTCGGCGACGTGTTCCTGGTCATCGACGGCTGGTCGACGATCCGCTCCGACTTCGAGGACCTCGAGGGCACGATCAACGAACTCACCAACCGCGGCCTGACCTACGGCGTGCACGTCATCGCCTCGGCCACCCGCTGGAACGACGTGCGGCCCGCGATCCGTGACCTCTTCGGCAGCCGCCTCGAGCTGCGCCTGGGCGACCCGGGCGACTCGCAGCTCGACCGGCGGGCGGCGATGAACGTGCCCGACCGCACCCCGGGCCGCGGCGTCGTCCCCGGCGGCCTGCAGTTCCTCGGTGCCCTGCCGCGCCTCGACGGGCAGCCGACCACCGAGGACCTCGCCGACGGCGTCGAGAAGCTGGTCGCCGAGATCCGCCAGGCGTGGCCCGCGGCCGGCGCCCCGCCCGTGCGGCTGCTGCCGGCGACGCTGCCGTACGAGAGCCTGCCGGTCACCGATCGCGAGCGCTCCGGCCTGCCGATCGGCATCGCCGAGGCCGACCTGCGCCCGGTCTGGGTCGACTTCGACGCCGACCCGCACTTCCTGCTCTTCGGCGACTCGGCGTCGGGCAAGAGCGCGTTCCTGCGGGCGTTCGGCCAGGCGCTCATCGACCG
Organism: Dactylosporangium vinaceum; assembly: GCF_019904175.1. GTDB lineage: Bacteria > Actinomycetota > Actinomycetes > Mycobacteriales > Micromonosporaceae > Dactylosporangium > Dactylosporangium vinaceum. The sequence goes on from NZ_CP061913.1 coordinate 1,431,777, forward strand.
CTATGAGCTGAACGAGGCCCGGATGATCGTCATCGACTACCGGCGCAGCCTGCTCGGCGCGTTCGACAGCAAACACCTCATCGGCACGGGTACCTCCGCGCAGACCGCCCAGACGATCATCACCGAGGTCGTGTCGGTCCTGAAGGCCCGGCTCCCCGGCCCGGACGTGACGATCGAGCAGCTGCGCACCCGCAGCTGGTGGAAGGGCCCGGAGCTGTACGTCCTCGTGGACGACTACGACCTCGTGGCCGGCGGCAGCACCAACCCGGTGACGCCGCTGCTGGAGTTCCTCAGCCAGGCCCGCGACGTGGGCCTGCACCTGATCCTGACCCGGCGCACGGGCGGGGCCAGCCGGGCGCTCTACGAGCCGGTGCTCATGCGGCTGCGCGAGCTCGGTTCGCCGGGCGTGCTGCTGTCCGGCGAGCGCGACGAGGGCGCGCTGCTGGGCAACGTGCGCTCGTCGCACCAGCCGCCCGGCCGCGGTTACTACGTGACCCGCAAGGCGGGCGGCCGGCTCGTCCAGCTCGCCTGGCGCCCGCCGCCGAGCTGATGAACCGATGTTTTCGATGGTGCGTGGCAAGTATGATGATTGAGTTCGATGGATCTGGTCCGGCCGGCGGGGAGGGCGAATGACACACGACGGCGACGGGTGGACACCAGGGCACGACGGCTGGACTCCGATCGACCATTCCCCGGTCAAGGTCAACGTGGCGAGCCTCGGCGACTACGTCAGGCTCGTCAGCAAGGAGATCGAGGACTTCAACTCGAACCTCAAGGACGGCGTCCTGCCGATGGCCAGGGTCCAGTCCACGTTCGCCGGCTTCGGTGAGGCCAAGCTCTACCGCGGGGTGCACGCCAACGTGCTCGCGGCGCAGAACGAGATGCTCAAGGACGTCTCGCTCAGCCTCCAGGCCATCGCGCAGGCGGCGCTGGGGATCTACTACGAGTACCTCGGCGGCGACGACCTCGGCAAGGCCAACGTCGACGACGTCTACGACGTGTTCTGGCCCACCGACGGCAGGACGCTGCAGGACGAGGTCAACGCTCAGCAGGCCCAGCCCGGCACGACCGAGGGCGCCTTCACCGGCTCGGCCAACGCCGCCGAGCACCGCGCGGAGGTGGAGGGGACGATCCCGCCGGTCGACGGCTCGTCCTACTTCAACACGTGGGACCAGGGCTTCACTGTCGGCGAGGGCGGCCACACCTACCAGGTGTACGACAACGAGAGCAACGCGATGGCGGCCCCCGAAGACCCGCTGAAGCAGAAGTGAGACGGGGGCGGTCATGAGCGACACGTACTACGGATACGTCAAGTACACGCTGCCCCCGAGCGTCTCGCAGTACGACAACTACGGCTCCTCGAACCAGATCGTCGACTACAACCCGACGGACTGGGACGCCGAGTCGACGACCATCGAGCTGATGTGGCCGTGGATCCAGATCGACTCCGACGCCCGGGCGACGGCCCTGGCCGACATGTGGCGGCGCATCCACACGCTGCTGGACAACACCAGCCGCAACCTGAAGCGGTACACCGACGAGCTGGCCACGAAGTGGGACTCGGACGCGGCGAAGGTGTTCCTGCGCGAGATCGGCGCCTCGCTCTCCTCCATCGATGAGTGGAAGGAGGTCGCCAACACCAACGCGACAGGGCTCGACGTCATCGCGAGCACGATCAAGTACAACCAGAAAAAGGCCCTTGCCGTCTGGAACGAATATGTCCAGGCGATCAACCACCCGGGCAGCGTGCCGGGCTCGGCCGCGGCCGTCTCGCTGCAGAGCTCGGGGGTCGCCTACGGCGGCATGGTGACCGAGACCGAGCCCGAGAACGACCGCAAGAAGCGCCTGATCAAGGCGTACACGGCGCAGATCAAGCCGTACGTCAAGGATCTCGCCGACACCTACCTCAACGTCTACTACACGTTCCTGACGCACGGCTCGCGGTACAAGGGCCCGACGAACGCGGCAGTGGCGGTGGCGCCGACGATCCACAACGGCGGCCCCGGCGGCAGCATCCCGCCGCCGCCGATCCTCAGGCCGCCGTCGATCCCGCACATCGACCCGGCCGAACCCGGCGCGCAGCCGCAGCCCTCGCTGCCCGGCCTCGGCGTGCCCGGCTACGACCCCGACCACCGGCTCACGCTGGCCGGCGGCGCTGTCGCCCCGCCGGTGACGCCGCTGCCGGAGCTGCACCTGCCGCCCGCACCGGGCCCGGGTGTCCCGACCGGCCTGCCCGGCCTGCCGGGAATGCCGGGCTTCCCGGGCGGCCCCAACCTGCGCACGCCCGGCGGCCTCGCGAACCTCGACCCGGCGCAGACGGCTCAGCGCCTGGGCCAGAGCGGCCCCGGCAGTCTGCGCCCGCAGCTCCCGGGCCGCCCGAACCTGTCCGGCCTGCGCCCGCCGCCCGGCGCCAGCGGCCGCCCGCCGCTGCCACCCGGCCGCGGCAACCCCGACCTGCGCGGTGCGAAGGGCCGCCTGCCGGGCGGTACGCGCGGCCCGGCCCTGCCGGAGGAGACCCCGCGCACCGGCGCTCCCCGCAGCCCGCAGCTGCCCCGGCTGAGCGGCCGCCGGGGACGGTCCGGCCCGGCGGGCCACGTCGGCCCGGAGCACGAGCGCCTGGGCGGTCGTGGCAACGGCCTGCCCCAGGGTCCCCGGGGCGCGGGCCGCGGCGCCGCTCCCGGCGAGAACCTCAGCGGCCGCCGCGCGCCCGGGCTGCCGATCGAGGAGCAGGAGGCGTTCAAGCGCCAGGCGGGCCGCCCCACCCTGGAGGGCCGCGGCGGCCTGCGCAACCCGGCGGGCCCGGTACCGGAGGGCGAGGGCCGCGCCCCGACCCTGCGCGGCCGCGGCGGCGAGTCGCCGTGGGGCCCGAACGCCCGCCCGCCGGCCCAGCGCCGCGACCACCACACGACCGACCACGACCACGACGTCGAGGCGGGGGAGGACGAGCTGTGGGCTGTCGAACGCCCGAACCAGCCGGTCATCGACACTCCGCAACGCCCGGCCCCACCGCCTGAGCAGGGCCCGGCCATCGGCCGCACCGCCTGACGCACCGCCCGGGCCGTGGTGGCCGGGCTCCTCGGCGTGGGGGAGCGGTGTGCGGCGTGCGGTCAGTCCGGGTGGGAGCGGGTGGGGAGCGCGAAGAACACGTCCTCCGGCTCGATGTCCGGGTCGCGGTCGGGGCGCGGGGCCTGGCGCACCGTGCCCGGGTGCCACCGGCGCGCGCGGCCGCGGCGGACGGCGGTGCGCATGGCGAAGGTGAGCAGGGCGGCGACGAGGACGGCCGCGCCGATCAGGGCGGCGATGCGGCCGGTGGTCGCCCACCGGTTCGCGCGGGCCGCGGCGGCCGGGTCGTGGGCGGCCGCGGGGATCGGGGCGGGCGATGCGCCGGTGTCCTTCGGCAGCGTCTCGAAGACCGCGCGGAACGGGTCGACCAGGCCGTAGCCGAACTCGTTGCTGCGGTTCGATCCGGCCATGCGGTCGGCGGTGATCTGCAGGCGCCAGGCCACGTCGGCGTTCTTGAGGCCCGGCTGGGCCGCCCAGACCAGGGCCGCGGCCGCGCTGACGATCGGGGCCGCAAAGCTGGTGCCCTTGTAGTACTGGTGGCCGTGGTCGCGGGCGGCGGCCAGCACCAGGTTGCCGGGGGCGGTGATGTCGACGTAGTTGCCGACCTGGGAGTCGTCGACCCGCGTGCCGTCCTGGTTGATCGCGGCGACGCCAAGGACGTTGGCGTAGGCGGCCGGATACGACGGCGGGTCGCTGGGGATCGCCGGGCGGTCGGAGCCGATCGGCGGCGGGGTCGGGTCGGCGTTGGCGTGGTGGTTGCCGACGGCGGCGACGATGAGCGCGCCCTTGGTGTTGGTGGCGTAGTCGACGGCCTGGGCGACCGCGGGGTAGTCCGTGTCGAGGCTGAGCGAGATGTTGATGATGCGGGCGTTCTGGTCGGCGGCGTAGCGGATCGCCTTGGCGAAGACCTCAGGGGTCACCGCCTCGCCGTTCGTCCCCTCCTCGTGGTCGGAGACGCGGATCGGCAGGATGCGCACGCCCGGCGCGAGGCCCTCGAAGCCGACGCCGTCGGCGTGCTTCGCCGCGATCAGGCTGGCCACCGCGGTGCCGTGGGAGGTGCAGTCGAAGTCCGCGCCGGCGGCGTTGCGCAGGAAGTCGAAGCCGGGCAGGACCTGGCCCGCGAGCTGCGGATGGGCGCCGTCGACGCCGGAGTCGACGACCGCGACCGTGAGCCCGGCGCCGGTCGTGGCCGGCCAGATCCGGTCGACGTCGAACGTCTGCTGGGCCCAGGGCGTCTCCTTGACCACCTCACCCGCTTTGGCAGGGTTGTTGCAGACGCCGGCCGGGGGAGGGGCCGCCCGCGCCGGCAGCGCCACCGCGAGCGGCGCAACGGCCGCGGCGAGCGCGGCGAACCATCCCCTGCGCTGCACGTCGGAGCCCCTCTGCCGGATCGATCGCACTGGTGGCGAATTGCCGTCGGCGGCTATCGTACGGTTGAAAAGCCGGCTGCGGGGAGGGCACCATGGACAACCGTGCGCTCCGGGGACGCGCCGACGAGCTGCTCGGCGAGCTCGACCGGATGCGCGGCGGCCTGGCGGTGCTGCAGCAGAAGCTCCAGACGATCACGGCCACGGCGAAGTCGGACGACGGCTTCATCACCGCCGTTGTCGGGCCGCGCGGCCAGCTGATCCGCCTCGACATCGACGCGCGCGTCTACCGCCGGCCCGACTCGCGCCACCTCGCCCAGTCCATCACCAAGGCCGTCCAGGCCGCCGCGGCCGACGCGATGCGGCAGGTCACCGACGCCTGCAAGCCGTTCATGGCCGAATCCGAGGTCCAGGCCCACCTCGCCTTCGACCTGCAGGGCATGACCCATCGGCTCGACTCGGAGCTCGACCTGCTGGCCGAGGACCAGGATCGGCGGGACGGGGAGAGGGCCGGCGGGGAGCGGCGATGAACGCATCCGCCGTAAAATTCGTGGACGTGGATATGGGTACGGCGTTCATCGGCGAGCAGGAGCAGCGATGACGGACAGCACCGCGGTCAACCCCACCCAGGCGCTCAACGGCGCGGCCCAGATGAGCTCCGCCGGCGACGCGATGCTGAAGCGGTGGCGGGCCCTGCGCGCCCGCATCGACCACCTCAACGCCTCGCAGCCGTGGGGCAACGACGAGCCCGGCCGGAACTTCAACAAGAACTACCTGGAGGGCGACAATCCGCCCTGCACGAGCGTGCTCGAGGGCGGCGAGAGCATGGTCATCGCCGTGTCGAAGCTCGGTGAGCAGATCCGGGAGGGCGTCCAGGGCGTCGTCGACGTCGACGACCTCACCGCCCAGTGGTTCAAGAAGTGACGCGGTCCCGGCGGGACTGAGGCGGGGAGCCGTCCAAGTTGGCCATTGAGAAGCCCGACCTCCATCCCGTCGATTGGCTGTGGGACGCCGTCTGCATCATCGGCGGCGGTTCGGCGTGGCCCGAGGGCAACGAGGACCACCTGCGTGACCTCGCCCGCGCCTGGCAGGATCTGGGCACCGAGCTCAACGGCCTGCTGAACAACGCCGACACGATCGCGATGCAGGTCGCGCAGGCGTGGGGCGGCGACGCCGGCGAGGCGTTCAACACCTACTGGAACGCGCTCGCCGTCGGCCCCGAGCACGGCCTGCCGCAGGTCGCCGACATCGCCATGAACTACTCCGCGGCCGCCGAGAACGCGGCCATGGAGATCGAATACGCCAAGCTCGTCCTGATGATCACCCTCGTCGTCACGGTGATCACGATCGTCATCTGCCAGATCCTGGCCGCGTTCACCTTCGGCGGCTCCGAGGCGGCCGCCGGGGCCGCGGTCGCCACCGCCCGCACCATCGCCGGGCGCGTGCTCCAGCGGCTCATCGCGTGGGTGGGCAAGGGGATCGTCCGCAAGCTGTTCGTGAAGTTCGTGATCCACGAGGTCCAGCAGATCGCATTCTCGGTCGGCACCGACTACCTGGCCCAGCAGATCCAGATCGCCGAGGGCACCCGCCGGGAGCTCGACACCCACTCCCTGCTCAACAGCCTCGTCTCCGGGGCCATCACCGGCGCGCTGACCTTCCCCCTCAACTTCGTCCACCTGCCGGTCAAGAACGCCCTTCCCCGGGTCGCCGCCAACGCCGCCGTCCACGGCGCGTCCAACGCCCTGATCATGCCGGCCTCGATGATGCTCACCACGGGCTTCATGACCGGCGACTGGAGCTGGGAGAACATCACCCAGGGCATCTCCCTGGAGACCTTCCTCGCGGGCGCGGCGATGGGCGGCACCATGGGCGGCATCGGCGCCGTCCGCGCCCCGGGAACCGGCGCCCACGGCGTCGAGACCACGCACGTCGACGGCGACCCGGCGGCCGCCGCGGGTGAGACGGGCGCGCACGGCGTCGACACGAGCGCACCCGCGGGCCTGACCGGCGACCCGGTCATCGCGACAGGCGAGACCGGGCCGGGCGCCGACGGCTTCATCGCGACCGGCGACCACGCCGGCGTCGACGTGGCCGGGGCGGGCTTCACGCCGGGCGACGGGCAGTCCCTGGCCCCGGCCGCCGACCACGCGACGGGCGGCTCGATCACCACCACCCTGGAAACCGCCACCGGTGCCCCGGTCCGCGGCGCAGCCGACCCGGTCGTCACTCAGCACGCGAACGGCGGTGAACCGGTCAGCACGCAGCACGGCAGTGGCGAGCCGGTCGGGCAGCGGGCCGGCGAGGGTGTCCACAGTGGATTCGAGATCGACACGAAGGTCCACAGTGGATCCGAGGTGGTGGCCGAGCACCCCGCGGCGTTCGTGGGCGCGGACAGGCCGGCCGCAGCAGTTGACGGCATCCGCACCACCGAGTCAGGACCCCGCACCGCCGAAACAGGACCCCGTACGACCGAGTCAGGACCCCGTACGGCCGAAACAGGGCCCCGCACGGCCGAGACCGGCACTCGCACCACGGACGCGGGAACCCGCACCGCAGAGAGCGGGGCCCGCACGAATGAAACCGGCGGGCGGACAGCGGAGACCGGCGCGCGCACGGCCGACGGCGCGGGGCGGGCAAGCGACGGCGCCGGGCGCGGGAGCGAGAACACCCGGTCGAACGACGGCGTGCGCACCACTGACGGCGGACGTACGCGGGAGCAGAACCAGACAAACGGATCCTTCCGCGCACCCGAGAAGAGCGGCGAGCCGGCCCGCGACGGCGGTGGACAGCCGGGACGCGGGGAGGCGGGCGGGCGGCACCGGGCCGAGGAGCCGGTCGCCCTGTTCGTACCCCGGCCGCGCCTCGACGACATGCCCGTGCGGATCGGCGGCGGGGAGCAGCCACCCGGCGCGGTGCCCACGCGGCCCGTCCCGGTGCATGAGGCGCCGGCCGGGCACACCGGCGGCGGCCACGGGGCGGAGCCGGCCGGCCCGGGGCGCGACCACGGGCCCGGGGGCGGGCGCGGCGACGGGCCGGCCGGTGGGGGCGACGACCCGCCACCGCCGCCCGGGGACCGGCCCGGCGGTGGGGGCGACGAGCCGGCGTCGAAGCTGTCGGGCACCCGCACGGCCGACGGAACCCGCAGCTACGAGGGGCCGCCGCGGCACTTCGAGGGCGAGCCCGGCAGCCGGGAGGGCAAGGTCGCGACCGACGCGTCCGCGCGTGACCTCGCCGACGCCGTCCAGCGCCAGGCCGACGGCGAGGGGCTCGGCCGCAAGAACCGGGTGCGCGTCGCCGCGGCGATGCTGACGCCCGACGAGCCGACGATCCGCAGCCACACCAGCACGCGGCCGATGAAGGCGGCCGACGGCTCGGTCCGCCACCTCGAGCTGCACCCCGAGGCCGCGCGCGTCCTCGACGAGATCAAGGCCGCGGCCGCGCGGGACCCGGACGGGCGGACCGGCATCAACCACGGCCGGTGCGCCGAGGTCGTGCTGGTGTCCGACAAGCTGTACGAGCTCGAGGCGCAGTGGCGGGCGACCGGTGAGCCCGGGGACTTCCCGGTGTTCGCCCGCGAGCAGCTCCGCGACGGCGTCGTGGGCACGCACTGGATCGGCGAGGGCACGTATCAGGAGCACGGCGACTACGCGCCGCCCTGTGACACCTGCGGGCCCTTCATCGAGGACTTCGGCATCCACTCGATCGACCCGAGCGAGATCGCCGCCGCCCACGAACCGGCCACCGGCCCGCACGCTCCCGCGGCCGGCGCCCACGACTCCCCGGCCGGCCCGCACGAACGGCCGCCCGAGTCGCTCGGGCGCGTCGACGAGCAGACCGTCGCCGACACCCGGACCGCCGACGTGCGCGCCCCCAGCGACCGGGACGTCCAGGCCCTCAACGACAAGTTCCCGCGCGACGAGCACGGCAACCCGCTGCGGCAGCCCGACGTCCGCCGGGGCGACTTCGCGCACGAGTACAACGACGGCGGCCACAAGGTGCCCGGCCGCAACAACAACTGCGGCGAGGTCTCCATGGCCACGCTGGCCAACCACCGCGGCGAGCCCACCGTCGCCGGCTCCATGCGCGACCCGCTCGCCGGCGGTGAGCACGGCGCGGCCGACCGCATCTCGCGGTGGACCGGCGGGCAGTGGGAGATGCAGGGCGGCGACGTGCGCGGCTTCGACGGCGTCGAGCGGCAGCTGCGTGAGGCCGGGCCCGGCTCGGGCTCGATCGTCGTGGTGAAGTGGAGCGACTCCGCCGAGGGCCACGCGTTCAACGCGTTGAACATCCACGGTGACATCGTCTGGGTGGACATGCAGCGCGGCCTGATCTCGGACGACGGGCCGATCTACCACGACAACGTGGCCGGCGTCTGGTCGATCACCGTCGACGCGCACGGCGACCCGCTGGTGCCGCTGGACCACGCGACAGGCCTGCACCACGCGGCCGCCGAGGAGGGCGCGCCGGCCCGCCCCGACATGGCCGGCGAGGACACCCGCACCCACTTCTACGACACCTACGACCTGTCCGACGAGGTCACGCACCGGGGCACGACGGTCAAGGTCGACATGTACACCGGGATCGCCGACGGGAAGTACCACATCCACGGCGACCCGAAGGGCACCTGGCGCATCGCCGAAGGCAATCTGGTCGACCGCGCGGGCTTCGCCACCGACTGGCACACGGCCGAGCGGCAGGACCTCCAGGCCCGGGCCGTGCAGCTCGATCCCGCCGCGCACCCGGTCCGGCCCGACGACGCCCTGCCCAAGGACCCGGTGAAGGGGGTCCACGACGCCTCGCAGGCGTACTACGAGGCGCGCGACGCCGCGGACCTGGAGCGGGTCCGGCGCAGGGAGCTGCTCGGCCGGATCGAGGAGCTCCTCGGCCCCGGGTCGAAGACGGAGGAGGACCTGGAGCCCGGCGCGCGCTGCAGGCGCACGATCGCCGAGCTGAGCCGATTCCCGGGCACCGAAGACCTCATCCGGGCGGTGCAGTCGAGCGTCGACACGTACCACCGCGACATGAACGGCGTGCGCATCGCCAGCGGCGAGGCGGCCATGCACGCCGGCCTCGGGGTGGCCCACCACGAGATCATGCACCCGTCGGGCGAGCACGCCGGCCTGGTCGTCGACCCCGAGCACGTGACGGTGCACGGCGACCCGGTCTCGGCCCGGCCCAACGAGCTGGACATCATCGCGCTGCGCTACGACGAGTCCCGCAACGGCGAGCCGGGCTACAACCGGCTCGACATCTGGGAGGCCAAGGGCGGCTCCAGCGGCCTCGGGACGCGCTACGACCGCGAGCTCGGGGGCCGGGTCGAGCAGGGCACCGGACCCTACCTGAAGTGGATGCTCGAAAACGATCCCACGATGCTGCGACTGTACGTCAGGCACCCGAGCCTCCTCGAAGCGATCCACCGGGGCCACGTCACGATCGGGTACCACAAGGTGACCACCACCGTCCTCGACCGGCCGCCCCCGCTCGTCCCGGGCGACGCCGCCACGCACCCCCGGGACCCGCGCACGGGCCGGCCGGCGGTGATCGACGGGACCAGCACGACCCACGTCCGGGAGTTCTGGTTCGTGCGCGGCCCGGACGACGGCACCCACAACTTCTTCGAGCAGGACGGGCTCCGGCCCAACTTCAAGGTGCTCGACCTGCTCGCCGAGCGGGCGGCGGCCCGCGGTGAGCTGCCGCCGTCGCTGTCCGGGCCCGACGACCCCGAGGCCGTGCACGGCGTCCTCAGCGGCGCCGGCGGCCGGGTCTGGCACGCCGAGCTCCCGCTGCCGATGACCTTCCACGGCGCGGAGCCGCACGCCGTCGAGGCGCACGTGCGCGGGCTGCTGCGGGGCGCGGCCGACCCGCGGACCTGGGTCGACGGCGCGCCGCCGCGGATCGTCGTCCACGCCGGGCCCGGGATCGACGCGGCCACCGCCCGGCTGATCGAGCACACCCGCATCGACTTCACCCAGCCCGATCCGGCCCACCCGGTGCCCGAGCCGCGGATCACCGTCGAGGGCCCGCGGCTGCACGACCCGGCCGCCGCGCTCGGGCTGACGCCGGAGATCCTCGCCGAGGACCGGCGCGACCGCGTGCCCTACTTCAACGCGCAGGAGCAGGCCCGCAGCGCCGTCCGGTGCACCGGGGGCCGGCTGTACGACGCCGAGGGCCTGCCGCTGCACGGCGAGTACATCTACGCCGTCGACCCGAGCACGCAGGAGATCCACGCGTACCCGTTCGGCGCCGACGAGACCCGCCACTCCAGCCTGTTCGCCGGCGGCCGGGTCGACGGGGCCGGCACGCTGAACGTCGAGCACGGCCGGGTCACGGGCGTCGACAACGCCAGCGGCCACTACCGCCCGGTCGCCGACCACGTCGCCGCGGCCCGGGACGCGCTGCTGCTGCACGGCGCCGACCTCAGCGAGGCCGAGTTCCGGGCCGGGGCCGGCCGCGGCCCGACCGCGCACTCCACGGCCCGCGGCGCGGCGGCGTTCGACCGGGCCCTGGCCGAGCTCGACCGGCCGGGCGCGATCGACGGCGTGGCCGGCGTGCGGCTCCTGGACGTGGCCGAGGGCGGCGACCGGACCGGCGCCCCGGCGATCGTGGAGGTACGGCTCAACGGCGGCGCGGTGCTCCACGTCGACGCGGCCGGGGTCCGGGACTTCCTGCAGGCCCCGCGGGCCGACGGGCCGGACGCCGGGCTGCCCGAGTTCGCCCGCCACCCGCACACCACCGGCGACGCCGACCTGGCCTATCAGGGCGCGGACCACCTCCGCGACCGCATCACGGGCGAGCTCGACCGGCTGCGCGGGCCGAGCGCGGGCAGTGCCGAGCCGGGCGCCGCGGTGCGTGCGCCGCGACCGGCGGCGCGGCCGGACCACGTGCTCGTCGAGCTCGACCGGCTGCTGGCCGAGCGGGTCGGGGCGGCGCCGCTGCATGACGTGAGCGGTGAGCCGCTCCACGGCCCGCGCGATCACCACGAGGCGACGGCCGCGCTGCGCAGCCTGTCGGACGAGCACATCGCCGCGCTCGTGGCGGCGGGCGGGCTGACCGGGGAGCCGGCCGCCCGTCTGGCGGCCGAGCTGGCCGGGCGGCGGGACCTGGCGATCGAGCGGCACTGGCGCCCGCCGATCCCGCCGGAGATCGAGCGGATGGCCGGGGCGGTCCGCAAGGAGCTCGGCTACTACCGGGAGGGCCCCGACGGCCGGGAGCTGTACGACATCCTGCGCCGGCGGGCCCACGAGCACACCGGCGGCCTGGCGCACGGGATGACGGTCCACGAAGCCGCCCGGGCCGTCGACGCCGCGGTCGTGGCGGCGGGCGGGACGCCGCGCTACGAGCGGATGCTCGGCGAGTACCTCGGCTCGCCCGACGGGCGGGCGCACCACGCGGCGGTCACCGAGCTCGACCTCGCCACGATCCGGCGGCCGCGCTTCGAGCTGGAGGACCCGCGCTTCGCCGAGCCGGCCCCGCAGTACGCGGCCGAGCAGGCGGCCGGCCACGCGGACCTGTGGAGCGGGGCGCAGCGCAGGGCGCTCACGCAGTACACCTCGGGAATGGGTCGAGAGGCGGTCGAGCACTTCCTGCGCACCGGCGAGGCGCGCACCGCCGACGCCCGCACCGACGCCTACCGCATCCAGGGCGCCATGCGGGAGACGACCGGCGACCTGCGCCTGCACGGCCGGGTCGACCTGCGCGACCTCGGCATCGCCCACGCCGGCGAGCTGCCGCGGCTGGTCGACGGGCACGTCACCCTCGACACGTTCACGCACCTGGACGGCGACGCCGGCGCGCGGCCGCACGCGGAGCAGGTCCGGGTCGTGGTGGAGGCACCGGCGGGCACCCCGATCGCCTGGGTCGCCCGCGCGGGCGAGCGCGGCCCCGAGGTGCACGCACTGCTGGGCGCGGGCGCGCGGCTCCACGTGGCCGAGCTCCGCCGTATCGAGTTCGGCCGCTACGAGCTCCACCTGCGCTACGAGGGCTACGAGGACCCGGCCGCCCTGGTCGCCCGCCTGCACGCGGCCGGCCCGCCACCGCGCGACGTCCGGCCGCCGCACGACGACCTCCGGCCGCCGTACGACGACGTCCCGCCACCGGACGACGGTGGCCCGCGACCGGGCGATGTCCGGCCTCAGCACGACGGTGGCTCGCGACCGGGTGGCGTCCGGCCGCCGTACGACGGTGGGCTGCTACCGGGCGATGTCCGGCCGCCGTACGAGGGCGGATCGCCGTCGGGTGGCGTCCGGCCGCCGTACGGGCCGGTCCGGCCGGTCGGTGCCGGCACGGTGCAGGCGATCGCACGGGCGGCGGGGATCGACACGGCCGGGGTCGAGGTGTGGGTGGCCGGGGACGCGGAGCTCGGGCGCTACCTGGACGAGCAGGGCGTCGTCGCGATCCGGCCGCCGGAGGCGGGCGGCCGGGTGCTGGTGCTCGGCCCGGCCGCGCTCGCCGACCCGCGCACGCTTGCCGCGGCACTGCGCGAGCACGAAGGGGGCGCCGATGATCCGGATCGTGGTGGAGAAGGTGTTCGACTGGCCGGGCCGGGGGCTGATGGTCTCGGGCTTCCCGCTCGGGGGGATCATCGAGCCGGGGATGCGGCTGGGCAACGGGGCCGGGGCCCGGGCGACGGTGCTGGCGGTCGAGGCGCAGAGCCCGCGGGACCGGCGGGAGGGTTGGGTCACCGTGGTGCTGGAGCACACGACACCGACCCCGGCGGCCGAGGGCGTGATGCTCACGGTGGAGCAGAGCCCGCCGGTGCCGTACACGTATCACGTGACGCCGGACCCGGAGGCGCCGGAGCAGGTGACGATCGCGGAGGCCACCCCGGGGACGATGCGAGCGGCAGTTATATCGCTGCGGACCTCACGGCGATCCTGGGCGGCCGGTCCGCCGCCGGGCTCGCAGGAGATCACCCGGGAGCAGGCCCAGCAGATCCTGGAGTCGGCGCGCACGATGATCCCGTCGGACCCGGAGCTGCGCCGGATCCTGCTGCGGCGACTCTAGGGGCGCAGCGCCTCGGCAAGGAGCGGGCCGCGCGGCACTCGCCGGAGCTGGCGGGCGTGGTCGGCCGGCTGCTCGACGACCCGCACGCGCTCGGCGGCACCGGCGTCCTGCGCGACCCGGCGCTGCGCGCGCTCGTGCTGTGGCACATCGAGGAGCTGGCCGCCGGCGACGCCCTGGCCCCCTACGGCGGCAGCCTGGAGCTGTTCCTGGCCGACCACCCGGGCCGCGGGCCGCTCTACGCGCAGGTCCCGCGCTGGGTCAACCGGGTCGCCGTCGACGGCGTCGAGCGCACCCGGGTGGAGGTCCACGTCGCCGGGCTCCAGGCGGCCGACCCGGCCCTGACCGTGGGCGCTGACCCGACACCGGCCGAGCGGGCCCGGGTGCAGGACTACGCCGAGCGCCTCCGGACCGCGCTGCAGCCCGCCGTCGACCGGGCGCTGTGCGAGATCACGACTGCGGTCCGGGGCGGCGCCGACGGGCCGGTGACGTACAGCAGCCGGGTCGAGGACGCCGCCGGCCTCATCGACAGGGTCGCCCGCCTGAGCCGGGGCCGAGGGCACACGCCCGGCCGTCCGGGGTACCGCGTCGGCGATATCCTCGACGCGGTGAGCGCCCGGATCACCGTGCCCGACACCGTGAGCCTGTGGCGCGCCCTGGAGCTCGTCAGCGAGCGCTTCGGCGTGGGCGACGGCGGGCGGATCCTGAAGGTGCGCAACATGTACGCCTCGCCGGAGCCCGAGCACCCGCAGCGGCGCGCCATCCCGCTCACGATCGGCATCGACGCCGACGGCCGCCGGTACGCGTTCGAGCTGCGGCTCGCCACCCTGCGCGCGTCGATCGCGGCGGACATCGAACACCACTCGCTGTACAACCCCTCCGTCGCCATCTCGGCCGCCGAGGCCGAGGCCGTCCGCCGGGCATCGCGCGAGGCCGCCGCCCGCGACCAGCTCGAGGACGTCCCATGACCGGTCCGGAGCGAAGCGGAGGGGCCGGTCATCAGGGGTGCAGTTCGACGGTCGGGCGGCCGGAGCGAAGCGGAGGGCGCATGACCGGTCCGGAGCGAAGCGGAGGGGCCGGTCATCAGGGGTGCAGTTCGACGGTCGGGCGGCCGGAGCGAAGCGGAGGGCGCATGACCGGTCCGGAGCGAAGCGGAGGGGCCGGTCATCAGGGGTGCAGTTCGACGGTCGGGCGGCCGGAGCGAAGCGGAGGGCGCATGACCGAGCGTGAGACGCTGCACGTCTTCCTGATCGGGGAGGCGTACGACGATGTGCGGCCCGTCTTCGCCGTCGACGGCCGCGACTACCCCGACGAGCAGAGTGTGCGGGCCGACGTCGAGGCCGGCTGGCGGGCCCTGCACGACCTGCGGCTCATCGGGGAGGTGGAGTCCTCGGCGGTACTCCCCGAAACCCCACGCCCCCGGCTGCCCTCCTGGCCCGAGTGGCGGGCCCGGCACATCGAGCGCGGCGAGCCGATCGGCGTGCGGCCCCGCCCCGACGGGTCCCCGGGCCCGGCCGGTCAGGAGGAGCTGCGGCGCTGGCTGGAGCAGGCCAAGCCGTGGCTCGACGCCCAGCTCGCCGCGGCCGCGGCGGCCGTCCCCGGGGCGCGGGTCGTGCGGACCCGCGAGCCCGCCGTGCACCGGATCGGCCCCGGCTCCGTCGTGCCGGCCGAGGAGCGGTTCCGCCTCGACGCCGGCTACCTCGCCGTCCCGCCCGCCGGGGCCGGGCCCGACGCGGCGCTGCTGCCGGTCGCGGACTGGCTGCGGGCCAACGGGTGGGCCGTGGCGGCCCCCGAGGAGTCGCCGTCCTACGTCACGTTCTCGGCCACTTTCTCGCAGTACACGATGAGCGTGGCCTGGAATCGTCGCGATCGCGCGCTCAACCTCTCGGGCTCGTCGCCGGAGGTTGACACCACGACATTCGACCCGCAGGGAGGCTCCGGCGATGCTGCGCACGTTTGACGGTTCGGCCGGCTGGCCGGCGCTGAGGTCGCGATTCGCGGGGCGCCTCCCGGAGACCACGCTGGCCGGGCTCGACGCGGCCGTCGAGTTCGCGGTGCAGCGCCACGGTGAGCAGCGGCGCCCGGCCGGGGAGCCGTACGCCGAGCACCTCCTGGAGGCCCTTGACGTGCTCGTCGAGGCGGTCGGCGAGCGCGACCCGGACGTGCTGCGGGCGGCGGTGCTGCACGACGTCGTCGAGGACACCCCGACGACCCTCGACGAGGTGCGGGAGCGCTTCGGCCCGGGGGTCGCCGAGCTCGTCGGCTGGGTGACGAAGGAGGGCGACCGGGCGGCGTACCTGCAGCGGCTGCGCGGCGCCCCCGACGCGGCCCTGGCGGTGAAGCTGGCCGACCGGCTCAGCAACGTCCAGCGGCTGCGCACGCACCCGCGCCCGGCCAAGCGGGCCGCCTACTACCGCGAGACGGTCGCCACCATCGTCCCCCTCGCGGCCGGCCGCGGATGGTTCGAGGAGTGGTATCGCCAGTGGCAGGCCGACCACGCCGACCTGGACACCACGGACCCGGACACCACGGACCCGGCCGTATGAACGTCGATGCGTCAGGTGAGCCGTTCCGGTTCGTCGTCCTCGGCGCGCAGACCGGCGGCGAGCTGGTCCCCGGCCAGATCACGGCGGCCGGCAACCGGCGCCACGCCCGGATTCTGCGCTACCTGCGCAGCGGGTCCTGGGTCATCCGCGACCCCCTCACCAGAGGCCGCGACGCGCTCGACCCCGGCGCGGAGCCGGCGGTGCCGCGGGGGTACCGCACCGACGGCATCTGGATCTGGCCGCTCGCGCTGGAGTACTACTACGAGCGCCACGGCGTCGCCCCGCCCGCGGACCTGCTCGACCTGATGGCCCGCAGCGGCCACTACCCGAGGCGTATCCGGGCCGATCGGTGCGGCCAGGCCCACCAGGCGCTGCTGGCGCGGGCGCCGGGGCCGTTCGAGCCGGCCGCGCCGATGCAGTTCCGCCTGCCGCCCGACGTCTTCGACTTCCTGCTGACCGTCGGCTGGGTGCCCGGCCGCGAGATCGCCGTCGACCCGGCGCTCGACCCGCAGCGCCGGGCCGTCCTCGCGGAGTTCGGCGACCTGGCGTTCCCGGCGTACGGGTACGCCCGCGACTGGCGCGTGACGGGCTTCCTGACCCGGCCGAAGGGCGAGCCCAGCGACCCGGCGCTCATCGCGGCCGCGCAGCGGCGGCTGGGCGGCCCGCTGCTGCCGATCGGCTCGGTCCCGCAGTGGGCGGCCGAGATCGTGCTGCACCCCGAGGCGGGCATCGGCACGGTCTGCGCCGACCCCGAGCACGAGCGGTTCCTGGGCCGGGACATCGACGAGGCGCTCACCTCCCTGATCCGCGGGGCCGCCGTCGACCCGGCGCTGCGCGCCGCGGCGGGCTGGGTCCGGTAGCTATGGTGGAGCGCATGGTGACCGACGTGCGGGCGCTCGACGGCGACGAGGTCGTCGCGCTGGCCCGCAAGCTCCTCACCGTGGCGCCGCTGCTGCGCCGGGTGCAGCCCGAGCGGGTCCTGCTGGCGCTGGGCTATCCGCAGCTGGAGACCGTGAACGAGTTCTCCCGCTTCGGCGACGCGGGCCTCGGCGTCGGGCCGGCGAGCGTGGGCCTGGCCGCCGACGGCTCGGCCGAGACCGTCGCGGTGCCCGTCCACGCGCCGCTGCCCCGGCCGCTCGGCCCGGAGCACCGCGACTTCGTGCAGGACGTGTTCTCGATGGCCGGCCGCGCGCTCATCGCCCACTTCGGCGAGCCCGCCGGCCTGTCCGGGGGCGGCTCACCGGCGCTCAAGTGGCACTTCGGCGAGTCGGCGCTGACGCTGGTGCGCGGCGGCCTCGACGTCGCGCTCTACCTGTGGCGCACGATCGACCTGGAGGGCGACGAATGACGGCCCCGACGCCGGCGTGGGACGAGTTCGCGGCGGCCCTGCGCACCGAGCTGAGCCGCCTGGGCGACGGCATGACGGTCGTCATCGTCTGGAAGGAGCGGTCCTGGCTGTCCGCGCAGTTCGCCCAGGGGCGCCAGTCGCTGTGGGCCGAGGTGTCCGGGCAGCGGCTGGGGGACGCGGAGTACACCCGGGCCGACACCCCTGAGGACCGCCGGATCCTGGGGTCGCACGGCTGGCTGCCGCCCGACCCCGCCGAGACCTTCTGGTGGCACCGGACAGTCGCCTACCCGCCGACGAGCGCGGAGTACCGCGAGATCGTCGCCGGGGTCGTCGCCGCCCTGCGCGACGTGAACGGGGTGCCGGGCCCGGAGCACCTGGGCTACCGCGCCTGGGAGGCCCTGGAGGGCAACCGCTACCGGACGCTCGACCTGCCCGGCGTCGAAGCGCTGCCGCTGCGCGCACCCGGGGCCCCGGCCTAGCGCGGCCGGCTCAGCGTGGGCCGGCTCAGCGTGGGCCGGCTTGGCGTGGGCCGGCTTGGCGTGGGCCGGCCGGGCGCCGGACTAGGGCAGCAGGCCGGGGCGGTAGTGGCGGAGCCAGTCGCCGATGCGGCCCGCGGTCCAGGCCCGGTCGATCAGGATCAGGCTCATGTGCACCGTCTGCGGGTCGGCCATCGCCACCCACGCCGGGCCGAGCTGCCGCTGCCGAGCGGCCTGGTCGGCGCTCAGGATCTCGCCGACCCCGGTGAGGCCCGGGCCCGTGTTGGCGTCGGCGAACATGTCGGCGCCCGCCTGTGCGGCGGCCCGGCCCACGCCGTAGGGGGCGATGACCGTGCCGGAGCGGCGGTTGATGACGACCACGCCCTGGATGTCGGGCCAGCGCATGCGCACGACGACGCCGTCGCGGCGCAGGAACTCCACGCCGGTCGGGGACAGGCGCAGGCCGTGGCCGCGGCTCGCCACCCGCTGCAGCAGCGTCACGCCGCCGACCACGGCGACCGGCAGCAGGACGCAGCCCACGTAGCCGCCGACGACGTAGCCGATCATGAAGCACAGCAGCGCGACGACGACGTTGGCGGCCAGGAACGGCTTGGCGTAGTTGTGCCAGGTCTGCGCCCAGGTCGCCCGGAACTCCTCGGGCTCGCGCAGCTGCGGGCCGGGCATCCGCGGCCAGGTCATGAGCCGGCGGTCCCGACCACGGCCTCCAGGTCGGCCCGGTGCAGGAGGCGCAGCTCGTCGAGGGTGGGCCGGCGACCGAGCACCCGCAGGCGCTGGGCCTGAGCCTTGCGCATGCTCTCGAAGAGCTTGCGGGCGTCGCGGGCGTTGCCGAAGCCGGCGTCCCGCTCGACCGCCGCGAAGTGGCGCAGCAGCACCGGCTCGACGTCGTCGGCGAGGGCGTAGTCGTCGGCCGCGCACATGCGCCGCACGATGCGGACCAGGTCCTCGGGTGAGTAGTTCTCGAAGACGATCGTCTTGGTGAAGCGTGACGCCAGACCGGGGTTGGCCGCGATGAACTCGTCCATCTCGGCGGTGTAGCCGGCCGCGATCACCGCGATCTCGTGCCGGTGGTCCTCCATGAGCTTCACGAGCGTGTCGATCGACTCCTGGCCGAAGTCGCCGCCCGAGCCCATGGTCCGCGACAGCGTGTACGCCTCGTCGATGAACAGCACCCCGCCGCGCGCCTCCTCGAAGGCGGCCGACGTCTTCTCGGCGGTGTGGCCGAGGTACTGCCCGACCAGGTCCCGCCGCGAGACCTCCTTGAACGCGCCCATCGGCAGCACTCCGAGCGCGGCCAGCAGCTTGCCGTAGATGCGGGCGACGGTCGTCTTGCCGGTGCCGGGCGCGCCCGCGAAGACCAGGTGGTGACCCGTCGCGCCCACCGAGAGCCCGGCGCTGCGCCGCCACTCGTTGACCTGGATCTCGTCGATCAGCGCCCTCACCTCGTCCTTGACCCCGGCCAGGCCGACCATCGCGTCCAGGTCGGCCAGCAGCGCCTCGACGGCGGCCGCGTCACCGCCGGCGGCCGGGGCGCCGTCGCCGATCGTCAGCGGCGCCGCGTCGGGCCGGGCGCTGACGAGCGTGGTGGTCGCGCCCTCGGCGATGTCGACGGCCGGCACGCCGGTGTTCTCGATCTGGCACTCCTCGATCGCGCCGCCGCAGCCGCGGGCGACGGTGATGCCGGCGCCCCGGGTGTCGTGAATCCTGGAGCGGCGGATCGTCGGCGCGCTCTGGTGGGCCACGGCGATCCCGGCGTCGCCGGTCTGCGTCACCTCGCAGCCCTCGATCGTCGGTCGGCCGAACTGGTACACGTACACGCCCCGCCGCCCGCAGCCGCGCACGACGGTTCCGGTGATCACCGGGTCGGCCCCGATCCGCACGATGATCCCGTCCTCGGCGACCTCGCTGATCTGGCAGTCGTCGATGGTCCCCGGTGCGTCCTCGACCACCACGCCGTACTGCGCGCCGGTGACCGTGCACCGGCGCATCTCGATCGAGCCGCCGGCCAGGTCGACGCCGGGCCCGAAGCCGGCCGTCAGGGCGCAGTCGTGCAGCGCGAGCTGCGTCCCGCGGGCCGTCACCGCCGGCGCGTCGGCGGAGCGCAGCGTGAAGCCCTCGATCGTCAGGGCGGCGTTGCGGGCGCTGACGGCCGGGTACGGGATCGCCGCCGCGTCGAGCGTGACGGCGCCGCCGGCCGGGTCGGCACTGACAAGCCTCAGCCGCTTGCCGGTGACGAATATCGCCTCCGCATAGGTGCCCGGGGCGACAGCGATCACCGAGTCGTCGGTGGCCGCGGCGAGCGCGTCGCCGATGGTGGCGTACGCACCTCGCTGCTGCGGTGCGACGAGAAGTGTGCGAATCGTTGCCCCCGGTGATGAGGTCGGCAAATGCCCTCGCATTATCGCTTTATGATGTCCGGCATGACCAGGGCGACTCCGGGCCGCCGGCTGCCGCTGACCGCGGGCGCGCTGCTGGTGGGCGACACGGTGTACCGGCACACCTCGGTCCGCGGCGACACCCCGCCCGAGCTGCACGCGCTGATCCGCCGGTTCCTGCACGAGCTGCCGGTCGGGTCGCGGGAGCGCTACGCCGGCAACTGCGCCGAGATGGTCCTGGTCTCCGACCGCCTGCACGCGGCCGAGCGGCTGGCCGGTGGCGCGCCGCTGACCCCGGCGGCGGCGCGGGCGCAGCTGTGGGGTGCCCGCCTGTCGCTCGTGCACATCCGCGAGCACGGCGACCCGAAGCACGCGACGGCGGCCGCCCCGTGCCGCACGTGCACCGCGCTCCTGGACTGGCTGGGCATCGAGATGGACGACACCGCCGGACCCGAGGCCGTCGGACCGGACACCGACGGACCGGCAACCGACGGACCGGCAACCGACGGACCGGCAACCGCCGCAGCGATCGGCGGCGAGAGGGCGCAGCGCGCGCGGATGTGGGGGCTGGCGCTCGCCTCCCACGCCTCGCCCGCCGGGCACCAGCACCCGGTCGCGGCGGCGGCGATGGCCGCGTTCACCGAGTTCGGCGGGCAGACGGTCCGAGGCACGGGCGCCGGGGCCGAGGTGGCCGGGGTCGGGATCGTCTTCGACCCGCTGCGCGGGCTGCACGCCGCCTCGACCCTCGCGGAGCTCGGTGCGCTGCTGGGGGCCCGGCTGACGCCGATCGGTGAGCAAGACGACGGGGCCGGGCTGCTCGCCGTCGACGAGCAGGGGCGGGTGTTCGTCGTCGACCACACCGCGGACTGGTACGCCGGCGCCTCCGTCGGCGAGGCGATCGCGACGCTGCTCGAGGGGCGGCGCCCGGCGCGGGTCACCGATGCCGGGGCGTGGGCGTGAGCTGGCGGCCCACGACCGAGGCCGAGGAGGGCATGGCGGCGGCGGCCGGCGCCGGGGACGAGCTCGCGTACCTCAGGGCGCTGTCCGCGGAGGCGCTGTACCTGCCGGTCAGTCCGGCCGCGGCGGCCGGGCGGGAGCCGGTGACGCTGGCGACGTCCCGGGCCGGTGGCGTCACCTACGTGCTCGCCTGGACCTCCGGCAGCGTGCTGCCGCCCGAGATCCCGGCCGTGCGCCGGACCCCCCTCTTCGAGCTCCTGCCGGTGATCGCGCCGCTCGGCTGGGGCATCGCGGTGAACCCGGGGCGGCCGCTGCAGGCGTTCCTGTCGCCGGACGCGATCCGGACGCTGCCGCCGTGGGAGCCCGAGTGGTACCCCCTCGACGACCGGCTGCGGCGGGCCGTCGCCGCCGAGGACCGGGAGGCGTCGATGGCCGCCCTGCTGGAGGCCCACCTGCTCCTGCCGCTGCCGACGGAGGAGGAGCTGACCACCGACGCACCGGGCGGCGGGGAGCCGGGCGACTACTGGACCGCCGTGCGGACCGACCGGATCGTGGCCACCGTCTCCCGCGACATCACCGACCCCGAGTTTCCGTGGTGGCGCACCGAGCGGGCCGACGGGCTGGAGGTCATCCTCGCGTTCACGTCGGTCGCGAGCATGCAGGCCGAGCTCGGCGACCGCGAGTGGATCTCGGTGCCGTTCGTCGACATCGTGGTGGCCTGGCCGCAGGACGGCGGCGCGCTGCGGGTCAACCCGGGCGGCGGCAACGGGATCGAGCTGCCGGCCGAGGCGCTGCGCGCGATGTATCAGCTCGTCCTGGCCGCGCTGCACGAGAAGCACCGGCCCCGCGAGGGTCCCTAGCGCTGCGGCGGGCCGTGGTACTGCTGCTCGACGCTCGTGGGGGACAGCCAGACGTAGCGGTTCGCGCCGCCGCCCATGAGCGCCAGCATCTCCGGGGTCATCTCCTGCAGCAGACCGGCCCCGTTCGCGGGCAGGTTCAGCGCCTGACCGGCCACCGCGGCCTCCTGCGCGTTGAGCGTCTGCAGCATCACCAGGTCACAGCCCTGCAGCGTGTGCGCGTGCTCGGCGCTGAGGCGGCGGATCGCCGTCACCTCGGTGCGCCACGGGCCGAGCTCGGGGCGGGCGCCGAAGGCGGCCTGGCTGACGTCGGTCACGACGAGCAGCGGCTGGCGGGCGGCGGCCGGGGCCCTGGGCGGGCGCGGATCGGTCCACACCACCAGGCGGTCGCTCAGGCCGGTGGCCCACTCGCCGAGGCCCTGCCACGGGCGCGGGTCGCCGGTCAGCACGATGACCCGGGCCCCCAGGGCCAGCGCCCGGAAGACCAGGATCCGCTGCGCCCACAGCCCGGCGACGAGCGTCACCCGGGTCGGCTCGGGCCGGAACAGCCGGATCGGCACCGGCCGGCGCTGGTAGTCGACGCCGAGCATCAGGCCGGTGGCGCCCGTCCCGCCGCGCATCTGCTGCAGGGCCGCCGCGCTCACGTCGTGCCAGTCGATGCGCAGCCGGGACAGGCTCGCGGCGAGCGGCCGGCCGGGCGGGGCGGCGGCGGCCTCGGCGGCCGGCCGGGCGGGGCCTTCCGGGCGGGCGGGCCGGCTCGGTGCCTGCGGCTGGGCGTCGCGCTGCGCCTGCTGCCACGGGAGGTCCGGCGCCGCCGTCCGGGACAGCGAGGTCTCGAGGTCGAACTGCGGCGGCGCGGCGCCCGGGCGCACCTCGGTGGTCACGTGCGATCGGGCCTGCGCGTGGGCCTGGGCCTGCTGGGCGGCGTGCCACTGGGCCAGCTGCGCCGGTGTGGGTGGTGCGGAGGCCGGTGGCTGCGGCTGCGGCTGCGGTTGGTAGTAGCCGAGCTGCTCCGGTGGCGGCGGCTGGGCGCTGTGGGTCATGTCGCACCCCCGCCGGTCGGGGCGCAGGCGTACATCCCCGGGCCGTGCTCGCCGTCGAGCCGGACCAGCTCGGCGTGCGCGGCCGCGGCGGCCTCCTCGACGGCCCGGGCCGCGGGCTCCAGCGCGGCCGGCGCGGCGGACACCCGGACCAGGCCGCGCAGGGCCAGGCCGGCGCCGTCGCGGGTCAGGACCAGCGCCGCCGCCGAGGACGACGACGGCAGCGAGAGCAGGTGCTCCAGCAGCGCGGACGTGTTGTCCAGGCGGGGCCAGGTGCGCAGCCAGAAGACGGTGTGGGCCAGCTCGCCCGCGCGCCAGGCGGTCCACTCCTCCTGCGGCCGCGCCGCCTCGCCGCGCCCAGACGGGTCGAGCTCGCAGGCGCGGGCGACGGCTTCGGTCAGCTCGTCGCCGGTGAGGATGCGGTGCTCGAGGCCGCCGTCGCGCAGCAGCCGGCCGACCTTGCGGATCAGGGAGGCGACGAGGGCCGGGGCGTGCTCGGCGTCGTAGCTGCCGGGCAGGCCGGCCTCGGCCCGGGCGCGGGCGTCGAGCCGGACGGCGACCCAGGTGGTGCGGTCGGCCGGCAGGGCGGAGCCGGGCTGCAGGTGCTGCAGCTCGCGGTAGGAGCGCGCGGCGAACTGGTTGGCGTCGACCTGCGGCCAGGGCGCGGGGACGGTGACCGTGCTGACCTGCACGACCGCGCCGGGGTGCTCGGCCTCGTCCAGGACCCGGGCCAGCAGACCCAGCGGTACCCCCGGCTCCGCATCGCCGCGCAGGGAGTCCGCGCTGCCGAGCAGGGCCGCGGCGTACCAGCCGGCGGCGTCGCACCCGACCCCGATCTTCGGCCCGTCCGCGGTGGCCCCGGCGACCTCCCGGACCTCCAGGCCGGGGGCGAGCGCGCGCAGCATCGCCAGGCGCCGCTCGGCCGGACCGCCGGCATCGGAAGGCGAAGGGCCGGGCCCGGCCCGGCGGCGGCGGTTGTGCTCCCGGCTCAGCGCCCGCCGCTCCAGCCACCAGCGGCCGCGGCTGCGCAGCAGGGCGACCAGGAGGATCAGCAGGCCGGCGAGCGCGGTGACCCCGGCGACGACGGGCCCGTGCGGGACCATGGCGGCGATCACGAGCAGCACGGCCTCGATCAGCACCAGGCGGCCGATGTGGACGCCGCCGAGGTGCCCGCGACGACGTCTGAGCTGCGGCCGGTCGGCGGTTTCGGCGGGGCGCGAGGGCGCCGGCGTCTGTGTCATCAGACCGGCACCCCCCGTAGCATCCGCCGCTCAACCCCGTTGTCCGGGATCGCAGCTTACCTATCCCCATCATCCTCTGTCCGCGCCGATCTTGAAAAATGGCTCATCGCACAAGGTGAGGGTAGGACCGGTTGACGGGGGCACTCGGCCGGTCATGCCAGCGACGAAGAAGAAGGACACGGGGAAGACCTCCAGCCAGCCGTGGCTGCACCAGCAAGGTCGGGAGATCCAGCGATTCGGGCAGATCCGGCAGTTTCCGGTCGCACTGTCCTACGAGGCCCGGCTGTACTCCTGCGAGCGGCTCAACCAGGTCCTCGCCGACACCCAGATCCTCTATGCGCTGTACAAGAAGCACCACTGGCTCATGCGCGGCCCGACCTTCTACCAGCTGCACCTGCTGCTCGACAAGCACGCCGGGGAGCAGTTGGTGCTCGTGGACACCCTGGCCGAGCGGGTGCAGACGCTCGGCGGCATCGCGGTCGGGGACCCGCGGCACGTGGCCGAGCTGACCCGGGTACCGCGGCCGCCGGACGGTGCCGAGGAGGTCCCGGCGATGCTTTCCCGGCTGCTGGAGGCCCACGAGATGATCCTGATCGAGAGCCACGACGCCGCCGCCCGGGTGATGGAGCAGGGCGACGACGGCACCAACGATCTGCTGGTTTCCGACATCATCCGGACCAACGAGCTGCAGGCGTGGTTCCTGGCCGAGCACCTGGTCGACACGCCCCTCATCAAGGCCACGGGTGGGAGCACCGCGGGGGAGGTGAAGGCGGCCGCCAACGGACGACGTTGAGCGGAGGCGCTACCGTGTCGGCGTGACGAGGCATATCGAGTCGCAGCTGGGCGTCGACCTGGGCACCACGCACACGGTCGCCGCACTGACCGCCGCCGACGGTCGTAGCCAGCCGCTGCTGTTCGACGCCAGCTTCCTGCTGCCGTCGTCGGTGTACGCCGAGGTCGACGGGCACCTGCTCGTCGGCAGGGATGCCGAGCGCAGTGCCCGGCTCGACCCGTCCCGCTTCGAGCCCAACCCGAAACGGCGGATCGACGACGGCACCGTGCTGCTGGGCCAGCGCGAGTACGCCGTGTCGGACCTGCTGGCCGCGCTGCTGCGGCGCACCGCCGACGAGGCGTCGCGGGTGCTGGGGATCATGCCGGTGCGCACCGTGCTGACCTACCCGGCCAACTGGGCGACCCACCGCCGCTCGGTGCTCGCCGACGCGGCGGCCCGGGCCGGCATGCCGTCGCCGATCCTGGTGCCGGAGCCGATCGCGGCCGCCGCCTACTTCACCACAGTCCTCGGGCGCAACATCGGCCCCGGCGGCGTGCTGGTGGTGTACGACTTCGGCGGCGGCACGTTCGACACCACGATCCTGCGCCGCCGCCCCGACGGCGGCTGGGACGTGCTGGCCAGCGACGGCCTGCCCGACGTCGGCGGGGTCGACCTCGACGCGGCGATCGTCGGGCACCTGGGCCAGACGCTCACCACGACCGACCCGGACCGCTGGCGGCAGCTGGTGGAGCCGGCCGACGACGCCGCCCGCCGGCGCAACCTGCTGCTGCGCGACGACGTGCGGGCGGCCAAGGAGCAGCTCTCGCGCGCCTCCACCGCGAGCATCCACCTGCCGCTGTTCGAGACGGACATCCACGTCACACGAACCGAATTCGAACAGCTTTCCCGGTCGTACCTCCAGCGCACGGTGGACCTCACCGCCGGCACGCTGCAGCGAGCCGGGGTGCGCACGGACCAGATCGGCGGGCTGTTCCTGGTCGGCGGCTCCAGCCGCATCCCCATGGTGAGCACGCTGCTGCACCAGCGGCTCGGGGTCGCCCCCACGCTCATCGAGCAGCCGGAGCTGGTCGTGGCCCTGGGCAGCGTGCTGGCCGCGATGCCGTCGCGGCCCGCCCCGTTCCCGCAGCCGCCCCCGCCGCCCGGCCCGCGCCCGCCGGTGATGAACGCCCCCGTCTCCGGCCCGATCGGCATGCCCGTCTCGGGCCCGGCGGCACCGGTCTCGGCCCCGCCGCCGATCCCGGTCTCGCCCGCCGCGTTCCAGTCGGCCACCACACCCATGTCCCCGCCGACGAGCGCCCCGCCGAACCCGCACCCGACCGCCGCGTTCGGCGCGCCGCCGCCGATCGCGCCACCGTTCCGGCCGGTCCAGCCGGTGCGCCCGGCCCGCTCGGGGATGAACGCGGGCGTGCTCGTCGCCATCATCCTGGCCTGCGTGCTGCTGCTGGGCGTGGGCGGCGTGGTGGCCTGGAACGCGGTGAGCGACGACAAGCCGGACACCGGCCGGACCGGCAACGCCGGCAGCGGCAACGGGGTGAACGGCGGCAACCGGAGCACGGCGGGCGCCGGGGCCGGTGCGGTCGGCGGGACCAAGGACGCCCGGCCGGGCGCCGAGCAGCAGAGCGCCGACGTGAACAAGACCATCTGGTACGCCCAGTTCAAGATCACCGTCGGCAAGGTCACCTACGACGCCAAGGCGAGCTCGCACCAGCTCTCGGCCGAGATGATCGTGGAGAACCTGGGCACCGACAACGACACGCCATACCTGCCCACGGTGTTCAACGTCGGCGGGCAGCAGTACACGGGCTCGTTCCGGGAGAGCACGACAGTCGCGGCCGGGCAGAAGAGCAACTACAACATGGACTTCAGCATCTACGACCCGCTGAAGGCCAGCATCGCCACCGGCGAGTTCATCTTCGGCGAGGGCGACCGCGAGCAGCCCAAGATCTCGCTGGCCACCGGAGAGGTGAACGCGTACGAGCCGGCCAACCTCGTCAAGGACAAGAAGGTCACGGTGCACGACGTCACCGCGACGTTCACGACGTGCGACGTGCGCGGCGGCTTCTTCGACTACAACGGGCAGGCGAAGAAGGGCTACCGGGTCGTGATGTGCAAGGTCGACATCCAGTACACCGGCAAGTCGAGCCTGTACGTCGGGCAGGAGCACTTCCGCCTCGGCGCGCCCGACGGCACGGAGATCGGGCCGCTCACCGCCCCGAACGAGGCGCTCTCGAGCGGGCAGAACGCGGTAGGCGACGATCTCGCTTTCCAGGTGAAGAAGGACCTGGCCGGGGCGTACAAGCTGCGGGTGGTCGACCTCGGCGATCACAAGGAGCGGCAGGCCGGCGACGTCGCCGAGGTCGACCTCGTGCTGAAGTAGCGCCCGGCGTTACCGGGCGCCGCCGTTGACGTAGAGGGTCTGGCCGGAGACGTACGACGCCTCGTCGCTGGCCAGGAAGGCGATGACGGCGGCGACCTCCTCCGGCTGCCCGACCCGGCGCAGCGGCGTGCGCTCGGCCACCTGGGCCTGGTGCTCCTCGGCGGTGCTGCCGACCCGCTCGGCGGTGGCCGCGGTCATCGGGGTGGCGATGTAGCCGGGCGCGACGGCGTTGACGGTGATGTTGTACGGCCCCAGCTCGATCGCGAGCGTGGCCGTGAGCCCCTGCACGCCCGCCTTCGCCGCGGCGTAGTTGGCCTGGCCGCGGTTGCCCAGGGCCGAGCGGCTGCTGAGGTTGACGATCCGGCCGTAGCGCTGCGGCACCATCACCTTCTGCGCCGCCTGCGTGCACAGGAACATGCTCGTCAGGTTGGTGTCGAGCACCGCCTTCCACTCCTCGAACGGCATCTTGAACAGCAGGTTGTCGCGGGTGATGCCGGCGTTGTTGACCAGGATGTCGATCCGGCCGATCCCGGCGAACACCTCGTCGACCTGCGCCTTGTCGGTGACGTCGCAGGCGGTGACCCCGTCGGCCGCCCGCAGGTCGAGCACGTGGACCGTCGCGCCCTGCTCGCGCAGGAGCGCGGCGGTGGCCGCCCCGATGCCCTGCGCCCCGCCGGTGACGACGGCCGTCCTGTTGGTGAACCGCATTGTCAGACCCTCTCCACGAGTACCGCTGATCCCTGCCCGACACCGACGCACATCGTCGCCAGCCCGCGTACATCTCCCGTGCGCCGCAGCCGGTGCAGCAGCGTCGTGAGGATGCGCGCGCCCGAGCAGCCGAGCGGGTGCCCGATGGCGATCGCCCCGCCGTCCGGGTTGACCAGGTCCGGGTCGAGCCCGAGCTCGTCGGTGCAGGCCAGCACCTGCGCGGCGAACGCCTCGTTGAGCTCGGCCTGCTGCACGTCGCCGACGGCCCAGCCGGCCCGGGCGAGCGCCTTGCGGGTGGCGGGGACCGGGCCGATGCCCATGACGTCGGGGTGCACGCCGGCCGAGGCTCCGGCCACGTACCGGCCGAGCGGCTCCAGGTCCAGCTCCTCCAGGGCTTGTTCGCTGACGAGGAGTACACCCGCTGCACCGTCATTCAAAGGGGAGGCGTTGCCGGCGGTCACGGTGCCGCCCTCGCGGAACACGGGCTTGAGCTTGGCCAGCTTCTCCAGGCTGCTGTCGGCCCGGATGCCCTCGTCGGCGCTCACGCCCTCGACGGGCAGGATTTCGGCGGCGAAGTGCCCGTGCTTCGTGGCCTCGGCGG
Source organism: Dactylosporangium vinaceum (assembly GCF_019904175.1). Taxonomy (GTDB): domain Bacteria; phylum Actinomycetota; class Actinomycetes; order Mycobacteriales; family Micromonosporaceae; genus Dactylosporangium; species Dactylosporangium vinaceum. The sequence goes on from NZ_CP061913.1 coordinate 1,460,544, forward strand.
CCCGCTGGTGGCTGCGCAGCGCGAAGGCGTCCTGGCGCTCCCGGCCGATGCCGTAGCGGGCCGCCACCTCCTCGGCCGTCTCGCCCATGCTCAGCAGGCCGTGCAGCTCCTGCATGCGCGGGTTGACCAGGCGCCACCCGAGCCGCGTGTCGGCGATGGCCATCGCGTGCGGCAGTGCGTCGTCGGGCCGCGGCAGCACGAACGGCGCCCGGCTCATCGACTCCGACCCGCCGGCCACGACGACCTCGGCCTCACCCGCGGCGATGGTGCGCGCGGCGACTGTCACGGCCTCCATCCCCGAGGCGCAGAGTCGGTTGACGGTGGCCCCGGGCACGCTGTCCGGCAACCCCGCCAGCAGCACCGCCATCCGGGCCACGTTGCGGTTGTCCTCGCCGGCCTGGTTGGCCGCGCCCCAGTAGACCTCGTCCACGCGCGCCGGGTCGATCCCCGACACCAGGTCCTTGACCACGGCCGCCGCGAGATCATCGGGCCGGACATGGCTGAGCGCGCCACGGAGCCGTCCGATCGGCGTGCGCCGGGCGGCGGCAAAGTACACGGTTCGCATGCTTAAAACTAACACTGTAAGTCGGGTTTGCTGTACATCCGCCGGCCCGAGCGCCCTGTTCCCGCCCGCCACGAACCAGGACCGACGGCCGCGACCGCCTCACCTGCTATGACGTCTTGGTCCGCGCGGTCAGCAGCGGGAAGCGGTGGTGCCCCTGCACCGCGACGATCTCGATCATGCCGCCGGGCAGGATCGCGCCGACGTAGCGCTCCAGCAGATCCAGGGTGATGTTCGAGGAGCGCTCGATCGCGGCCACGCGCGGCTGGGAGACGCCGATGCGCTCGGCGAGCTCGGCCTGGCTGAGGCCGGCCTGCTCGCGCAGCGCCGTCAGACCGGCGGCCAGCCGCAGCTCTTCCTCGACCGCGGAGACCCGCTCGGCCGCGCCCTCGACCGCCAGGACCCGCTGCTCCCAATCCTTCAGACTCATCGCCGTCTCCTTCGCTGGGCGCCCGCGCTCCCGCCGCGCGGCCGTGCCGGTTGGCTCCGCTGTGCTCCGAGCGTCGCCTGGTGCTCGCTGAACCGTTCATCGGCAAGGGGAATGGCTGTCGCATACAAGCCGGACCAGTTGCCGCGCTTGTCACCGCCGACGAGCAGGATGGCCGACCGTTGCGCGTCGAAGGCGAAGAGCACCCGGATCTCGATCCGGCCGGTCGAGCCCGGCCGGAGCTCCTTCATGTTGGCGTGCCGGCCGCCGTGGATGGCGTCGACAAGTGGCCGGCCCAGCGCGGGGCCGTGGTCCCGGAGAATTCTGACAGCGGCCAGCAGTGCCTCGGCGTCCGACTGGTCCAGGCTCTCCGCCCACTTTTCACACTCGGCATGGAACTCCACCACCCAGCCGCCCGGCGTCACGCCATAACAATAGCGTTATCGCCAGTCCGCGGCAACGCCCGGTCCGGGCTGGGTGGGTTCTGAGCCCTGGACGGCGCGCCAGAGCCAGGCGCCCGAGTTGCGGCGGCTCAGGAGGCCGGTGATGCGGTACGGGAACGGCTCGACGGTGCCGTCCGCGGTGTGCTCGGCGCCGTCGGCCTCGGCGATGATGAAGGCGCCGCCCGGCAGGGTGTGGACGGTGGCGGAGGTGGCCTGCCAGGTGTACGCCGCGGGCCGCGCGAACAGCTCCGCGAGGAGCTCCCGCACGGCCGCACGCCCGGTTGCGCTCTCGCCGGCCTCCGAGCCGACGTACGTGATGTCGTCCTCCGGCACGAAGCAGGCCATGACGCCCTCGAGGTCGCGGGCGAGAAACCCCTCCCCGAGCCGATCCACCATGGCGACAACATCGCTCATGCCGGCACCTCCGCAGGCTCCGGCGCCGGCCTGAGCTCCGAGCTGTGCCTCTGATGAGCGGCCACTCCGCTGCGCTGCGTACCGCTCATGCCGGCACCTCCACCAGCTGTTTCGGGGAGCGCATGCCCGGCAGGTACAGGAACGCGAGGGTCACCACGGCCCCGAGCACGCCGGCGCCGATAAGCGTGTTCTGGATGCCGATGGCGTTCGCGACGGGCGCGGCCATGGCGTAGCTCAGCGGTACCAGCGAGATGGAGATGAACCAGTCGACCGATGAGACCCGACCCATGAGCTCCTCCGGCACGAGCCGCTGCTTCGCCGTCGCCCAGGCGATGGTGCCGGCCGCCTCCAGGCCGTTGACCAGGGCGCACGCGATGGCCAGCGTCCACGACGCCGTGGCCAGGCCGTAGCCCGCCACCGCCAGTGTGGCGAGCGTCCAGCTGCAGTAGATGAACTTCATGTACTCCTTGGGTACTCCGCGCTGGCCGACGATGAGCGCCGCCGCGATGGCGCCGACCCCGCCGCTGGCCAGGATGAGCCCGAGGTCACCCGCGGTGCCGTGCAGTTCGTGCTTGACCACCAGCGGCAGGAGCACCTCGGTGGGGCCGATGAACAGCAGATAGGTGAAGGTGGCGGCGACGAAGGTGCCCCAGAGCCACACGTTGCCCCGCACGTAGTCCATGCCCTCCTTGAGCTCGGTCCACACCGACCCGCCCACGGTTTCCTCCCTCGCCGTCTCCCGCGGGCGCATGAGGACGAGGCAGGCCGCCGAGACCGCGAACGTGGCCGCGTCCACGGCGAAGGCCAGCCCGCTGCCGCCGGCGGCGATGAGCACGCCGCCGAGCGACGGCCCGGCCATCTGCAGGGCGGCCGGCCGGACGAACTGGTCGATTGCGTTGGCCTGGACCAACTCGTCCCCGTCGACGAGGGTGGGCACCAGACCGTCGAACGCCGGGCCGAAGAAGCCCGACGCCGCCCCGTACACCGCGACGAGCGCCACGATGTGCCACACCTGGATCGCGCCGCTGAGGCTGAGCGCGGCGAGGACGGCCAGCACCGCCCCCCGCACCACGTCCATCGCCAGCATGATCTTGCGCCGGTCGAACCGGTCGCTGACCACACCGCCGAACAGCAGGGTGACGACCTGGGGCAGGGTCAGGGCGAACCCGACGACGGACATCGCCGCCGGCGCGTCGGAGAGCCCGTACACCTGCCAGGCCATGGCGACGAGGAGGATCCCGTCGCCGATGAGCGAGCCGCTCATCCCGGTCCAGAGCAGCCGGAAGTCCCGGTTGCGCAGGGGGATCAGCAGGCCCGGCGGTTGCCGCCGGGCCCGGTGCCGCGCCTGGAAGGCGTGCTCGCTCAAGCCGCTCTCCCGAGGGTGTTCACGTCCGTCCGCAGGAGTCGGCCGGCCCCGGCCAGCTGGGTCAGCACGCCGTTGAGCTGGTCGATCTCCGCGTCGGTGTTGGCCGCGGTGACCTGGACGCGGAACCCGACCTGGTCGCGCGGGACCAGCGGGTAGGCGGCCAGGGTCACGTACGTCTCGTGGTCCCACAGGTACTGCCCGACCGCGGCGATGTCCTCACCCGGCGCGAGCGGCAGCTCGATGATCGGGGTGGTGCCGGTGTTCGGGGTGTGGACGCCGAGGCTGCGGACGTGGTCGAGCACGCGCATCGTCTTGCGGTACAGCTCGGCCCGGATCTCGTCGCCGCGCTTCTCGTTGACGTCGAGGCCGGCCATGACCGTGGCCAGCGACGCCGTGGGGGAGGGGCCGGAGTAGAGGTACGGCGGGGCGGCGACCTTGAGGTGGTTCTTGAGCCACGTCGGCAGGGCCAGGAACGCCATCAGCGACGAGTACGACTTCGAGAAGCCGCCGACGAGCACGATGTTGTCGTAGGTCTCGCCCGCATACTTCACGATCGCGTTGCCGCGCGAGCCGTAGGGCGAGGTCTCGTCCTCCCGGCGCTCACCGATGACGCCGAAGCCGTGGGCCTCATCGACGTACAGCAGCGCGTCGTACTGCCGCGCGACCTCGGCGAAGCGGGCCAGGTCGGGCGCGAGGCCGGTCATGCTGTTCACGCCGTCCATCGCGATGAGCTTGGCCTTGCCGGCCGGGGCCTCGGCGAGCAGCTCGGCCAGGTGCTCGGGGTCGTTGGCCCGGAAGCGCTTCACGGTGGCGCCGAGGCCCTTGGCGTACATGCAGCCGTCGTAGATGGTCTTGTGCGACTGCGCGTCCAGGAAGATCGTGCCGTCGCCGGCCAGGATCGGGATCACCGACATGTGGATGTGCGTGATCGTCGGCAGCAGCAGCGTGTCGGGGGCGCCGAGCAGCTCGGTGAGCCGCTCCTCGATGTCGATGTACGGCCGGGAGTTGCCCAGCAGCCGCGACCAGCTGGGGTGCGTGCCCCAGGTGCGGATGTACGGGTCGACGGCGTCCATGATCTCCGGCTCGAGGTCGAAGCCGAGGTAGTTGCACGAGGCCCAGTCGGTCAGCCAGTGACTGCCCACCCGGATCCGACGGCCGTCGATCTCCTCGACGACGGCGTCGTACATCGGGCTGGTCGTGCGCAGGCGCTCCAGGTCGTCCCAGCGCCCGTCCTTGCGGACGTAGGTGCCCTGGGTGCCCTGGTTGCTGTGCAGCGGGTGGACGGTCATGCGGGTCTACCTTCCTTGGTGGATGAAATCCTCGTTGCGGAGCCGGGATTGTCCGGACGCGGTCACGCCATCGCGGCGAATGGCGCGGTCTTGGGGATGAGCGCGAACGCGTCGGGCTCACTCAGGGGTTTGGCGAACAGGTAGCCCTGGCCGTACGGGCAGCCGATCTCGTGCAGCGCCTCGCGCTGGCCCGGCTGCTCGACGCCCTCGGCGACGACCGAGAGGTTGAACGTCTGCGCGAGCTGCACGATCGCGGTCACGACCGCCCGCTGCTGGGCCGAGGACAGCATGTCGTCGATGAACGACTTGTCGATCTTCAGCACGTCGATCGGCATATGCTGCAGGTACGACAGCGACGAGTAGCCGGTGCCGAAGTCGTCGATGGCGAGCCGGATGCCCATCGCCCGCAGCGCGTCGAGGTCGGCCCGGACCGTGTCGTCGTTGCGCAGCAGCAGGCTCTCGGTGATCTCCAGCAGCAGCGTGCCGGGCTCCACGCCGGAGGCGCGCAGCATCTGGCGCACCTCTTCGACGAAGCCGGGTGTGCGGAACTGGCGGGCCGAGACGTTGACGCTGATGTAGCGCAGCGCGCCGGGCGCGGTCGAGCGCTGCCAGCGGCCGGCCGTGTTCAGGGCCTGCTGCAGGACCATCCGCCCCATCGGCACGATGAGCCCGCTCTCCTCGGCCACCTCGATGAAGTGGCCCGGCGCGATCATGCCCCGGGTCGGGTGGTTCCAGCGCACGAGCGCCTCGAAGCCCAGCGGGACGCCTGTCTCAAGATCGACGATTGGCTGGTACTGCAGCACGAACTGACTTTCCTTGACCGCCTGGTCGAGCGCGGCGCGCAGCTCCAGGCGCTCCAGCACCGCCGTGTGCAGGTCCGACTGGTACCGCCGCCACTGCCCCTTGCCCGCGCCCTTCGCCACGTACAGCGCCAGGTCGGCCTGGCGCAGCAGCTCCTCGGCGGAGTTCGCGTCGATCGTGGTGGACAGCCCGATGCTGCTGATGCCGTTCACCGACTCGCCGGCCACGGCGAACGGCTCCGCGAGGGCGAGGTTGATGCGCTCGGCGGCCAGCTCGAGGTCGGCGATGGAGTCGGCCTCGATGAGCGCGGCGAACTCGTCGCCGCCGAGGCGGGCCACGGTGTCGCTCGGGCGCAGCTCGCCGGTGATCCGCTTGCCGACGGCCTTGAGCAGCTCGTCGCCGATGCCGTGGCCGAGCGTGTCGTTGACGATCTTGAAGTCGTCGAGGTCGATGAACAGGACGCCGACGAGCGAGCCGTCGCGCTGGCCGCGGAAGACGGCCTGCTCGACCCGGTCGCCGAAGAGGACCCGGTTGGCCAGCCCGGTGAGCGCGTCGTGGAACGCCTGGCGGATCAGCTGCTCCTCCATGCGCCGGCGCTCGGTCACGTCCCGCACGGTCAGCACCAGGCCGCCGACGGTGGTGTCGGCCCGCAGGTCGCGGCAGTCGATCTCGACGAGCAGCCCGGAGCCGTCGACCCGCTCGGCCCGCACGTCCATCACGTCGTGGGCGTGCAGGCCGGCCCGGACCTGGCCGAGCAGCTCGGCCAGGCGGGCGCGCTCGTCGCGGGCCAGGAACTCCCACAGCTCGTAGCCGGCGATGCGCTCGTCGCCGAAGACCGTGCCGGCCGCCGGGCTGGCGTACTGGATGACGTCGTTGTCGTCGATGATCAGGATGACGTCGGACGTGTTGTGGATCAGGGTGCGGAAGTACGCCTCGCTGCTGCGCCGGTTCACCTCGGCGGCCAGCGTGATGCGCTCCAGCGCCATGGCGGCCTGCCCGGCGAGCACGTCGAACGTCGGCTGCAGCAGCTGCAGGGTCTCCGTCGGGGCGGCCAGGTACAGGGTGTCGTCGGTGGCGGCCAGCGGGTGGCGCAGGGTCGAGCTGAACTCGCGCAGCCGGGCCCGCACGTCCGGGGCGAGCCCGGAGACGCGCACCAGGCCCGGCGCCGGCAGCTCCTCCTCGTCACCGACCCGCACGAGCGCGACGACGTGCGGGGTGTCGGCCGGAAGCAGGCGCTCCAGCGTGGTCTGCACGGCGGCCAGGGCCTCGCCGGTGTCGGCCGCGGCCACGAGCGTGGTGGTGACCTCGCGCAGTTCGCGCTCGCGGGCCAGGGACTGGCGGTGGTTGCCCATCACGCCGGCCAGCCGGGTCAGCACGAGCGCGAACATGACGCCCGAGGCGGCGGCGATGACCGCCGCGTCGCGGACGGTCTCGAGGCTCGCCTCGATCAGCAGGACGCCGGGCGCGATGAGCGAGGCGAGGCCGAGCAGGACGATACGGCGCCCGTCCAGGTCCGTGGCGGCCGAGCGGGTCGGCTCCGTCATCGCGACCATCGACGGGTGCAGCGCGGCCGCGGCCCAGGCCGAGTAGCACAGCACCCAGCCGAGGTCGGTGGGGCCGCCGACGTGCCAGGAGCCGTTGAGCTGGATGAGGCCGTAGACGACGTCGGCGGCCAGCAGGCCGGCGGTGCCGAGACCGAGGAGGTTGATGGTGCCGTTGCGCCGCACGCCGCCGGTGAGCAGGCGGACGAAGACGGCAAGCGTCAGCACGTCGCCCAGCGGGTACGCGATCGAGACCAGCTTCTGCAGCAGCGTCAGCTCGGTGCTGCGCACATACGGGTCGATCAGGAAGATCCAGGACAGCAGGGCCAGCCCGATGGTGAAGGTGGCCGCGTCGATGAGGCTGTCGCGGTTGCTGCGCCCGGTGCGGGAGCGGATGAAGCCGAGCAGGCCCCCGGCGAGCAGGGGGTACATCGCCAGGTACAGCACGTCGCTTATCGACGGGAACGGGTTGTCGACCGCGAACACGTCGGTGAGCAGGTTGTACAGGAAGTCCCCGGCACCGAAGCAGGCCAGCGCGGCGGCCAGCAGCAGCCACGGCCAGCGCCGGCTCGGCCGGTGCACCAGGACACCCACGACGACCCCGGCCACGCTTGACAGGCCGATCGCGCCCCACCAGAGCATGTGCTGATCGGGCCACAGGTAGAACGCGACGGTGAGCAGCCCCATCCAGACCGCGAACCAGGCGCTGAGCCTGTTCTTCAGCACGTGTTCCGCCTCCTCGCCGCTCACCGGATTTCGACCTTTGCGAAATCCCTGATCGGTCAGGCGGCGGGAGTCTGAAGTGGGAACCGGGTGCGTCTAGGGTCGGCCGAGTTGCCGAAGGGTTCCCCCAATCGGAGGACGTCCCGTATTCGCATCATCACAGCGCGTACTGTGGGGTGCGCAGCAGCCGACATATCACGCAGACAGCCACAGTGTTCAGCGGCGAGCGGGCCGCCGGGCCGCGCTCAGCGTGAGGCCCGGCGCGGCGTGTTTCGGCTCGGGCCCGGTCTCGTGGTGGTGCTGCGGCTCGGCGTAGAGGCTCAGCCCGATCACGCCGGCCAGGGTCACGACGAAGCCGACGGCCACCAGCCACTCGCGGCCCGGCCACACGCCGTCGCCGAGGAACACCAGCCCCACCAGCGCTGCCGGCACCGCCCCGGCGGCGTCCATGGCGGCCACCGCGGCCGTCGTCGAGCCGCGCTGCATGGCCAGGCCGAGCAGCAGCTGGCCGACGAGCGAGTGGGCGATCAGCAGGTACGACAGCGGGTCGGTGGCGAACTGGCCGAACGAGTCGGCCGAGGCCAGCGGGCGGGAGGCGACGGCGGCGGCACCGAAGGCCACCCCGGACAGGGAGCCCAGCACGACCGAGCCGGGCGACCCGCGCAGCCGGCCCGCGAAGAAGCCCAGCACGGCCAGCGCGCCGAGGACCGCCACCAGGCCGATCACGCCGCCGGTGCCGAGCTGGCGCGACGGTGCCGGCTTGGCCGCCACGACCAGGGCGGCGATACCCACGATCAGGGCCAGCAGCAGGGCGACCTCGGCCCGCGGCAGCTTCCACTTGAGGATGAGCACGCCCAGGATCGTCGTCACGCCCAAGCCGGCCGCCATCGCCGACTGGACGAGGAAGAGGGGCAGGTCGCGGCGGGCGAAGAAGGCGAGCGCGAACCCGGCGCACTGGCAGGCCACGCCGACCAGGTAGGACTTGTGCCGGCCCAGGCGCAGCAGCAGCATCGGCTGGAAGCCGTGGTGCAGGTCGGTGCGGGCGGCGGCTACGGACTGCAGCAGGTTGGCCACGCCATAGGCGGCGATCATCGCCCCGAGGAAGAGCCAACTCCAAGATGCCACCCGGGCAGGATAGACCCCGCGCGGGTGCTGGGCATACGGACCTTTGGGTTCAGCCGGACAATCCGGACAGTCGGGTACTGCCCAAACGGGTGAGCACGTCCTCGTGGAGCAGGCCGTTCGTGGCCACGGCGCTGCCGCCGCCCGGCCCCGGCGTGCCCTGCAGGTCGGTGAACGTGCCGCCGGCCTCGGTGACGATCGGCACCAGCGCGGCCAGGTCCCACAGCGACAGCTCCGGCTCCACCATGATGTCCACGGCGCCCTCGGCCAGCAGCATGTACCCGTAGAAGTCCCCGTACGCCCGCTGCCGCCACGTCCGTCGGCTGATGTCCAGGATCGCGCCCAGCCGCCCGGCCTCCTCCCAGCCGCCGAGCGAGGAGTAGCAGAACGACGCGTCGGCGAGCCGGTTCACGCTCGACACCCGGATCGGCGTCGCGGCGGCGGTGTGCCGCCCGGCGTACGCCCCGTGGCCGACCGCACCCCACCAGCGCCGCCCGAGGGCCGGCGCCGAGACCAGGCCGACGACCGGCTGGTCGCCCTCCATGAGCGCGATGAGGGTGGCCCAGATCGGCACCCCGCGCACGAAGTTCTTGGTGCCGTCGATCGGGTCGATGACCCACTGGCGGCTTCCGGGGCCCGCGGCGGCCTCGGTCGCGCCGTACTCCTCGCCGAGCACGCCGTCGCGCGGGCGGGCCCGGCCGAGGGTGGCCCGCAGCGCCTTTTCCACCGCGGTGTCCGCATCGGTCACCGGCGTGAGGTCGGGCTTCTCGGAGACGTGGAGATCCTGGGCACGGAAGCGCGGCACGGCGATCGCGTCCGCGGTGTCGGCGAGAAGATGAGCGAGGGCCAGATCGTCCGCGTAGCGAGCCATGCGCGGAAACTTAGCCGACGATCGCCACCTTCTGGCAGTACTGTCGCCGTTTGTGACGCCCACAGCCCTCTGCGGTCTGCTCGCCGAGTCCGACCGCCTTCAGGTGTTCGCGGCGGTTGTCCTGGGCGCGAGCACGCCCAGCGCCGTCGAGTCGGCCACCGGCCTGCCCGCCCGCGTCGTCGAGCCGGCGATCCGGCGGCTGCAGCAGGGCGGTCTGCTCACCGTCGCCGACGGCGCGCTCGCCGCATCGGCCGGCACCTTCAAGGAGGCGGTGCGCGCGTCCGCCACCCCGGCCGGGCCCCAGCCGCAGCTGGACCCGGACCGGCAGCGCGACCTCATCCTGCGCACGTTCATCACCGACGGCCGGCTGGCCCAGATCCCGGCCGCCCAGGCCAAGCGCCTGGTCGTGCTCGAGCACATCGTGTCGTCGTTCGAGCCCGGGGTCCGCTACCCCGAGCGCGAGATCGACGCGATCCTGCGGGCCTGGCACGACGACCATGCGGCGCTGCGGCGCTACCTCGTGGACGCCGGCCTGCTCTCCCGGGACAGCAACGTGTACTGGCGCTCAGGCGGCCCCGTCGTCGTCTGACGGCGTCCCCTCCTTGGAGGCCAGCAGCCGGCGGAACGAGGCCAGCCGGCGCGCGTCGGCGCCGCCCTCGGCCACCAGCTTGTCCAGCCCGCAGTCGCCGGCCGTGCCCGTGTGGTCGCAGTTGGGTGGACAGCGCGTCGACGCCTCCACGAGGTCGGGGAAGCCGTGCAGCAGGCTGTCGGCCGACACGTGGGCCAGGCCGAAGGAGCGAATGCCGGGCGTGTCGATGATCCAGCCCGGCGCCGCCCCCGCCTCGCCCGGCAGCCGCAGCGCCAGCGCACTCGTCGACGTGTGCCGGCCCTTGCCGATCGCGCTGACCGAGCCCACCGCGCGGTCGGTACCGGGCACCAGCCGGTTGACGAGCGTGGACTTGCCGACCCCGGAGTGCCCGATCATCACCGAGACCCGGCCGGCGAGCTCGGCGACGAGGGTGTCGAGCGGCCGGTCGGGGTAGCACAGCACATATGGCAGGTCGAGCTCGGCGTAGTAGTCGAGCACGGCGTCCGGCGTCGCCAGGTCGCCCTTGGTCAGGCACAGCAGCGGGTCGATCTCGGCGTCGTACGCCGCGACCAGGCACCTGTCGATGAACCCGGTCCGCGGCGGCGGGTCCTGCAGCGAGTTGACGATGACGAGCTGCTCGGCGTTGGCCACCACCACGCGCTCGAAGCGGCCCTCGGTGCCGCCCTCCTCGTCGTCGGCGGTACGCATCAGCACGGACGTGCGCTCGTCGATGCGCACGATGCGGGCGAGGGTGTCGGGGCGGCCGCTCACGTCGCCGACGATCTGGACGTGGTCGCCGACCACGACACCGCGCCGGCCCAGCTCGCGGGCCCGCATGGCGGTCACCGTCGCGTCCGTCTCCGAGACGTGGCAGGTGTACCGCCCCCGGTCGACGGCCACGACGAGCCCCTCGACGGCGTCGTCGTGCTTCGGGCGCTGGCGCGTGCGAGGGCGCGAGGACCGGCTCGGGCGCACCCGGACGTCATCCTCGTCGTACTCGCGCTTGCGACTCAGCCGACCCTCCCTCGTAGCTCGACACCATCGTCGACCATAGCCGGGGGAAGTCGGGCAGCGTCTTCGCGGTACATGCCACATCGTCCAGACGGAGTCCCGGAACGGCCAGCCCCAGCACCGCACCGGCGTGCGCGAGGCGCCGATCGCCGTGCGTGCGCAGCGTCGCGCCCCTCAGGGGCCGGGGGCGGATGTGCAGTACCCCACCCTCAAGAGTGATGTCGGCACCCAGGGCGGTAAGCGCCGCCGCCAGCCGGGCCAGGTGCTCGGGCGGCTCCGGGCTGCGCAGCCGCGACGGCGAGCCGGCCAGGGCGGCCACGGCGGCCAGCACCGCCGTCACGTCGGCCAGTCCGGTGAGGTCGGCGGTGATCCCGCGCACCGTCCCCGGGCCGCGCACCACCAGGCCGCCCGAGGTCACCATTGGCTCGCCACCCAGCTGGCGCAGCACGTCCAGCAGGTGCCGGGTCGGCTGCCCGGTCGCGACCGGCCAGCCCTGGACCGTCACCGTGCCGCCGGCGACGAGGGCGGCGGCCAGGAAGGGCGCGGCGCAGGCCAGGTCCGGCTCGATCGCCCACGCGCGGCCCTTGAGCCGGCCGGGCTCGACCGCCCACACGTCCGGGCGGGTGTCGTCGATGCCGGCGCCGGCCGCCCGCAGCATCTGCACGGTCAGGGCCAGGTGCGGCTTGCGGACCGGGGGGCCGACGTGGCGGACCACCACCCCGCGGTCGTAGCCGGCCGCCGACAGCAGCAGCCCGGAGACGAGCTGGCTGGAGGTGGAGGCGTCGATCGTCACCGGCCCGCCGTCGATGCGCCCGTGGCCGTGGACGGTGAACGGCAGCCCGTTGTCGGCGTCGATCCGCGCGCCGAGGGTCCGCAGCGCGCCGATCAGCGGGGCCATCGGCCGGCGCCGGGCGGCGGGCTGCCCGTCGAACGCGACAGCGCCGGTGGCCAGGCCCGCGACCGCCGGCAGGAAGCGCAGCACCGTGCCGGCCAGGCCGACGTCGACGCGGGCCGGCCCGGCCAGCGGGCGCGGCCGCAGCAGCCACAGGTTGTCGTCGGCGGTCGACACGTGGCAGCCCATCGCGCGCAGGCCGGCCGCCATCAGCTCGGTGTCCCGGGCCCGCAGCGGCCCGCGCAGCGTGGTGGAGCCGGTCGAGACCGCGCCCAGCACCAGCGCCCGGGCCGTCATCGACTTGGAGCCCGGCAGGCGCAGGCTCGCGTCGAGCGGGCCGGCGGTGCTCGGGGCGGGCCACGGTAAGTGCGTATCCACGCGCTCAGTGTGAGGTCCACATCGATACGGAGCGAGCGCGGGGCTTTAGGCTTGGCCCATGTGTGGCCGATACGCGACCTCGCGCAGCAACGTCGACCTCAGCGCCCTGTTCGAGGCGGCCGACGAGACGGACGGGCTGGAGCCCGACTACAACGTGGCGCCGACGGACCCCGCGCCGGTGGTGCGGGTCTCGCAGTCGGGCGGCGGCCGGGTGCTCGAATCCGCCCGCTGGGGCCTCGTGCCGTCGTGGGCGAAGGACCCGAAGGTCGGGGCCCGCATGATCAACGCCCGGGTGGAAACCGTCACGTCCTCGAACGCGTTCGCTCAATCATTCGCCAAGCGTCGATGCCTGGTGCCGGCCGACGGCTGGTACGAGTGGGTCCGCGGAGAAGACGGAAAAACGAAGCAGCCGTACTTCATGACGCTCGGCGACAGCGAGCCGTGCGTATTCGCGGGCCTGTGGACCGTGTGGGGCAAAGGCGACGCCCGGCTGCTCACGTGCAGCATCATCACCACGCCGGCCGTCGATGACCTGGCGCTCATCCACGACCGCATGCCGTTGCTGTTGCCGGCGCAGCGATGGGACGCGTGGCTGTCCGCCGAACCGGACGCCAGCCTCCTGTTACCGACGCCATCGTCGCATGTCGCACGGCTCGAACTACGCCCCGTAGGCGCTCGCGTCGGTGATGTACGCAACGACGGCCCTGACTTGGTCGCGAAAGTTCCGGCGCCCGCGCTGCGTTCCGTCGATGTCGAGCCGATCGATCTGACCCTTTTTTAGGCTGAAAGTCCAGATAAAAATCGAGAAGCTTTTGCAAATTGGCGGAACACTCTTGAATTTGCCGGCGCTGGTGCGATACAACACAGCGCCGGTGGGTCTATGTCGGATGGGGGCATCCCGACATCTATCCACTTTGCGTTCGTTTGACCCACGGGGGAGGTGGGTGTATGACCCGGGCGAGGATGCCACGCCCTCACGAAGTTGCAGCCGCGAAACGAGACCCGCGACTGCTTCGAGCCGTCAAGGAGCAGCAGGGCGACGGAGCCTGGCGTATCCGCGGCGCGTGCCAGACAGTGGACCCAGAGACGTTCTTCCCGGCTCCGACGGAGCCGGCGGACGCCGCGGTGGCCCTGTGCCGTACATGCGATGTCCAGGGAGCCTGCCTCGCGTGGGCGCTCGACGTCGGTGACTGCCACGGTGTGTGGGGAGCCACAACACCGCGTGAGCGGCGTGCGATGCTCGTCGCATGGCGCAGCGAGGGGCAGGGGCCGACGGGGATACCCGGACAGAGCGACCCACGGTTCGGCGCGGTCGCGTGCCTACCGATCCTGCCGTTGCAGCGACAGGAGCGCCCCGACCCGGTCGGGGCGGGGGTGCAGTAGCAGCGAAGGCCGCCGCCCGTCCCCGGACGGGCGGCGGCCGCTCGGTCGCCACACCCTTCGGGCCCGCGCGCTACCAGCTCGAGGTGCCCGACAACTTCGGCGGGACGCTGCTCATGCTCGGCCACGGCGCCGGCGGTGACGTCGACGCGCCCGACCTGCAGGCCGTGCGGGCCGCCGTCCTGCCCCGCGGGATCGCCGTCGCGCTCGTCACCCAGCCCTACCGGGTGGCCGGCCGCCGGGCCCCCGCACCAGCCGTGCAGCTCGACGCCGCGTGGCTGGCCGTCGTCGCCCGGCTGCGCAAGAACCTCGCCTTCACCGCGCTCGTCGTCGGCGGCCGCTCAAGCGGTGCCCGGGTCGCCTGCCGGACCGCCGTCGCGGCCGGGGCCGACCGGGTCCTGGCCCTCGCCTTCCCGCTGCACCCGCCCGGCAAGCCCGACCGGTCCCGGGCCGACGAGCTGCTGACCGGCGTGCCCACTCTCGTCGTCAACGGCGACCGGGATGCCTTCGGGGTGCCGCGGGAGTCTGAGGCGGTACACGTGAAAAAGCTTGTAGGGGAGACCCATGCGCTCTCCAAACGCCCCGCAGGGGTGGCGGAGGCGGCCCTGGAGTTCGTCACCGGTCTCTAGGCTCGGTCGTTGGTGGCGATGTGACCGAGTGCATCGGGTCACACTGCCACAACTCCCAGGCCCTTCCTGTTCCGGCGGCCGGTCCGGTCCCAAAGTGGACCGGTCGCCGGGGCAGGCCGGAATGACGGGACACCCCCCGGCGTTACACCGACCGTGCGGCGCTCACGATGGCGCCGACGGCGGAGGGAAACCCAGAGCGTGGCAACACTTGAGCGTGACGACCTGAGGATTCGCGAGCTCCTGTTCAGCCCCGAGTGGCCGGCCAAGACCGACGCGGAGCCCGACTCGGCGTGGCAGCCGATCGCCCGCGAACAATTGACGGGCGCCACTAACACCGATCTCGCTCAGCAACTCGGCGTATCCTCGACCGGACGTGTCTCGCGCGAAGCGCGGGGACGCTCCAGGGTGGGGGTCGCACGAGTGGTCAGCAGCGAGAGCGCGGAGCAGCAGCGGGTCCGGTTCGAGCATGACGCGCTGCCCTTCATCGACCAGCTGTACGCCGCCGCGCTGCGCATGACGCGCAACCCGTCCGACGCCGAGGACCTCGTGCAGGAGACGTTCCTGAAGGCGTACGCGGCGTTCCACCAGTTCGAGACGGGCACCAACCTCAAGGCGTGGCTGTACCGCATCCTGACGAACACGTACATCAACTCGTACCGCCGCCGGCAGCGCCAGCCGATCCAGGCGCCGACCGAGGAGATCACCGACTGGCAGCTCGCCGAGGCGGAGTCGCACACGTCGAGCGGCCTGCGCTCGGCCGAGACCGAGGCCCTCGACCGCCTGCCGGACTCCGACGTCAAGGAGGCCCTGCAGTCGCTGCCCGAGGAGTTCCGCCTCGCGGTCTACCTCGCCGACGTCGAGGGCTTCTCGTACAAGGAGATCGCCGACATCATGAACACGCCGATCGGCACCGTGATGTCCCGTCTGCACCGCGGACGGCGCAACCTGCGCAAGCAGCTGGAGACGTATGCCGCGGACCGGGGCTTCACCCGCAACCCGTCCGCTGAGCCGAGCGAGGTCTGAAATCCGATGAGCTGTGGAGACCCGCACGAGACCGACTGCAGCGACGTGCTTGCCGAGGTGTACCTCTACCTGGACCTGGAGTGCGCGGACGACCGCCGCACCCTGATCCGCGACCACCTCGACGAGTGCTCGCCGTGCCTGCGCGAGTTCGGCATCGAGCAGGAGGTGAAAGCTCTGGTGGCCCGCTGCTGCGGCTCCGAGCTGGCCCCCGCCGACCTCAAGAACCGCCTGCGCGCGAAGCTGTCGGAGCTGGTCCTGAACGCCGACTCGCGCGAGCTGCGCACGGACTAGCACGCCGCCGGCCGCCGGCTCGCCCGGCGTAGGATGACGCGGGATAACGTAGGGTGATGCTCGCGTCGCTGTGGGGAGCGTAAGATCGTCCCATTTGGATGGGCGGGCTAGGATAAGGTTTGGAACAGCGCGCGACCGCCGGCTCCACGCCCTCTCTCGCACCCGCTGAGGTGGAGGCGTAGGACTCCGACCCGCCGCTCCCGCGGATATGCTGCGAACGCAACGATGCAGCCACGAGGGAGCCCGGAATGTCCGACGAGATCCGCGCCGAGATGGTCGCCAACGTCTGGAAGATCACGACCGAGGTCGGAGCCGAGGTCGCCGAGGGAGACACCCTGGTGATCCTGGAGTCCATGAAGATGGAGATCCCGGTGACCGCGGAGTCGGACGGCACGGTCAGCCAGATCGCCGTCAACGAGGGCGACGTAGTCCAGGAGGGCGACCTCATCGCCGTCATCGGCTGAGGGGGCGGTCCACATCGGGTGGTGGTGAGCGGACCGGCGTTCGCCCACCCGCCCGGGCGCGGCGTTGCCCGCCACTCGGGACGCCGAGCCGATCAGATCCCGACCGGGCGCCACGGCGGTGACGCAACGCGGCGGCCCATGGCGCTGACCGGCCTCTGCGCTCGGCCCGCGACTTCGGGCCGGGCGTGACGGCACTGTCGGCCCTTGCTGCTCTGTCGGTCCTCGCCGCTTCGGTGGGTCGCCGCTTCGGTGGGTCGGCGCTTCGGTAGTGGCTCATGGTTCGACGAGGTTGGAGGCCGGGTGGCGCTGCAGGTCCGGTTGATCACGGCCGCTGACTATGACGACGTCGCCCGGATCACCGTTGAGGCGTATCGGGCCGACGGGCAGCTGCAGGTGTCGCCCGAATACGCCACGGTGCTCGCCGATGTCGCCGGCCGGGCCGCGGCCGCGGACATCCTGGTCGCCGAGGACGGCGGGGTGCTGGTGGGGGCGGTGGCGTTCACGCTGGCCGGTGGCGAGTACGCCGAGGTCGCGCGGGATGGCGAGGCGGAGTTCCGGACCCTGGCTGTCGATCCCGCGGCTCAGCGGCGAGGGGTAGCTCAGGCGCTGGTGCAGGCGTGTGTCGAGCGGGCGGTCGGGCTCGGCTGCCGGGCGGTGGTGATCGGGGTCCGGCATACCAATTCGGGGGCTTTTGCGCTATATGAGCGGCTTGGGTTCGAGCGGGACGCCTCGCTCGACTGGTCGCCGGCGCCGAGGGTCAACTTGCTTGGGCTTCGCCTTCGGCTTTGACCCACCCCCGGGCGGCCGCGAGCCTGGACGCGCCTGGACGCGCCTGGACGCGCCTGGACGCGCCTGGACGCGCCGACCGTCGGGCCTCAGCCTACGCCAGCTGATCGGATAAAATGCGATTTGTCCGGATTTTGGAAACTTAAACGGATAAATCGGTCAACAGCAAAGCGGTACGTCGTGGCGGGCGAAGGCGGGGCGCGCTCAGTGCGCCCTGGGTGACGGGTCGCCCGCGGCGTGGTCGTCGGCGCTTGTCAGCAGCTCCAACGCCACCTCCAAAGCGGCCGCCCGGCGCTCGTCCGCAGTGCCGGGGCGTTCGCGCAGCATGAACCAGCTCGCGTGGATCGAGAACAGCGCCATCGTCCGGCGCAGTTGCTGGGCCAGGGGCTCGTCCGGGTCGGTCAGGAACTCGACGACCCGGCCCATCTGCTCGCGCATGCGCTTGCCGGCGGCCAGGGTGTTGACGAGCGTCTGGTTGCGCTCGAAGAAGCGGATCACGTTCTCGTGCGCGAACTCGTTGTGCAGCACCGAGTAGCGCTCCAGGAACTTCATCCTCGTCCCCGTGTCGCGCGGCTGGTTGGCGGCCCACTCCAGGAGTTCGTCGACGGCCTCGATGCGGCGTTCGATGAGGCTGGAGACGATGTCGTCCTTGGTGGGGAAGTGGTAGTACAGCGCCGCCTTCGTCACGCCCAGCTTGTCGGCGATCTCGCGCAGCGACGTCTTGTCGTACCCCTCCTCGATGAACAGGTCCAGCGCGACCCGCTGGATCTCGGCGCGGGCGTCCGCTCCCGCGGACTCGCCGGACCCGATGCGGTTTCGTCCGCGTACGACCTTTGGCTCCATCGCAACCATCCTACTTGACGATCGGCTAGTAATCAGCTTACCGTGCGGCTAGTAAGCAAAACTAGCCGGTCGACAGGTAAGTTCGGGGGCAACGAGAAATGTCCGAAACGTCAGACCGCAGCCAGCTGAAGGTCGTCCTTCCCGGGCTGCTCATGGCCATGCTGCTGGCCATGCTCGACAACGTGATCGTGGGTACCGCGATGCCCCGCATCGTCGGCGACCTCGGCGGCGTGGATCACCTCTCGTGGGTGGTCACCGCCTACGTGCTCGGCACGACGGTCTCCACCCCGCTCTGGGGCAAGCTCGGCGACCTCTACGGCCGCAAGACCGTCTTCATGACCTCGATCGTGCTGTTCCTGATCGGCTCGGCGCTGTGCGGGTTCGCGCAGAACATGCCCGAGCTCATCGGGTTCCGGGCATTCCAGGGGCTCGGCGCCGGCGGTCTGATGGTCGGGGCGATGTCGGTCCTCGGTGAGCTGGTGCCGCCGCGGGAGCGGGGCAAGTACCAGGGGCAGTTCGCCGCCGTCATGGCCGTGGCGATGGTCGCCGGGCCGCTCGTCGGCGGCTTCATCACCGACCACGCGGACTGGCGCTGGGCGTTCTTCGTGAACCTGCCGCTCGGCGGGCTGGCGCTGGCCCTGCTGGCGCTGCGGCTGCACCTGCCCAAGCGGCGCACCGAGCACCGGATCGACTGGCTGGGGGCGGCTCTGCTCTCGATAGGTGTGACGGCGCTGGTGCTCATCACGACCTGGGGCGGCACACAGTACCCGTGGAGCTCCGCCGAGATCCGGGGGCTCGCGGTCGCCGCCGTCCTGACGCTCGCCGGCTTCGTGTTCGTCGAGCGGCGCCACCCCGAGCCGATCGTCCCGCTCTCGATCTTCAAGAACCGCAACTTCACGCTCGTGGCGCTCGTCGGCTTCCTCGTGGGCTTCGCGATGTTCGGCGCGATCACCTTCCTGCCGCTGTACCAGCAGATCGTCCAGGGCGCCTCGGCGACCAACTCCGGCCTGCTCCTGCTGCCGATGATGGCCGGGCTGCTGCTCACCTCGCTGGTGGTCGGCCGGGCGATCACGAAGACCGGGCGCTACCGCATGTTCCCGGTCATCGGCGGCGTCGTCATGGTCGGCGGGATGCTGCTGCTGGCCCAGCTCGACGCGCACACCTCCAAGCTCGCCTCGGGCGCCTACATGGCGGTGCTGGGCCTGGGCATGGGCTTCCTGATGCAGACCACGATGCTCATCGCGCAGAACAGTGTCGAGATCAAGGACCTCGGCGTGGCCAGCAGCACCGCCACGTTCGCCCGGTCCATCGGCGGCGCGTTCGGTGTCGCGGCCTTCGGGGCGATCTTCAACCACCGGCTGCACGCGCTGCTCGGTGAGCGCCTCGGCACCGCCGCCGCGGGCCGGCTCACCAGCGGCAGCGGCGGGGGTGCCCGGATCGACCCGACGACCCTGGCGCAGCTGCCGGCGCCGGTGCGCACCGCGGTGGTCGACGCGATCGCCGGCGCGACCTCCGGCGTGTTCCTGTGGTCGGTCGCCGCGGCTGCTCTGGTGCCGGTCCTCGCCTTCTTCATCAAGGAGGTGGCCCTGCGCGGCGGCCCGCCGGCGGCCGAGCAGCCCGCCGAGAACACGCTGGTTGCGCAGGAAGGCTAGTTTCGCGCACGAACTGCGCAAAGTTTCCCCGAAACTGGCAATCGGTGCGCGAAACTGCCATGCTGTGAGCAGTTACGCGCACCGATTGCGCAGTTGAAAGGGATGGGGATCATGACCGGCGCTGGGATGAAAGCCGACATCGCCGAACAGCCGGAGGTGTTCGCTCGCCTGCTCGACGAGCGCGCCGCCCAGATCGCCGAGGTTGCCGCCAGGATCGTCGAGTGGAAGCCGCGCAGCGTGGTGTTCACCGCGCGCGGCACGTCCGACCACGCGGCCCTGTATGCGGCCTACCTCACCGAGATCCGCCTCGGCCTCCCCGTGGGCCTGGCCAGCCCGTCGGCGGTGACCGTGTACGGCGCCCGCCCCGACCTGCGCGACACGCTCGTCGTCGGCGTCAGCCAGAGCGGCGGCTCGCCCGACCTGCACGAGGTGCTGCGGGTCGCACGCGAGCAGGGTGCGCACACCCTGGCCGTGACCAACAACGCCGAGAGCCCGCTGGCCCGGGCGGCCGAGCTGCACATCGACGTGGCGGCCGGGCACGAGGTGGCGGTGGCGGCCACGAAGACGTACACCGCGGAGCTCCTGGCCCTGCTCATGCTCGTCGAGAGCGTCCGCGGCGGCGGCACCCTGCCGGCCGGCGAGCTGGCCGCGCTGCGCGAGCTGCCGGGCCACGCCGCGTCCGTGCTGGCCGACGACACCGTTGTCGACCTCGCCGCGCGGTACCGCTTCGCCGACCGCCTGGTCACCACCGGCCGCGGCTACGCCTACCCGACCGCCCGCGAGACGGCGCTCAAGCTCATGGAGACCTGCTACCTGGCCGGTCTGGCGTTCTCCGGCGCCGATCTGCTGCACGGCCCCCTGGCCATGGCCGACCCGGACGTCCCGGTGCTGGCCGTCGTCGGCAGCGGCCCGGCCGGGCAGTCGATGCGCGACGTGGTCGCCCGCCTCGGCGAGCGCCGCGCGGACACTGTCGTGTTCGGCCCGGCCGCGGTCGAGGGCGCCTCCGGCTGGGTCCGCACCCCGGACGTCGACGAGCGCTACGCCCCGCTGCTGGACATCCTGCCGCTCCAGCGCCTGGCGCTCTCCCTGGCGCTGCTGCGCGGCGAAGACCCGGACGCCCCCCGCGGCCTCAAGAAGGTGACGTCGACGCTCTGACCGCGTCGGTCACCGGGACGACCGCGGGCTTGCCCTCGGCCAGCTCCTTGGTCGTGAACGTCAGCGCCGGGCGGCCGCCGACCGAGATCTGGTAGGCCGCCCGGCCCCCGGACGCGTTGCGCAGCTCGAAGGCGAAGTTGCAGTCGAACCCGGTGCCGTCCGAAGCCAGCACGCCGCCGGCGAGCGTGGCCGCGGCGATCGTGCGGCCCTGGTCGTCGGCGATGCGCACGTTGCCGCCCTCGTGGATGTCCGGGGCGGACGGCGGGGCCAGACAGGCGGTGCCTGTCACTCCCGCGGACGCGCCGGGCACGCTGACGTACCCGTGCAGCAGGAAACCGTCGGGCTTCGCGGTCTCGTCGTGGCGGCTCGCCCAGCCGCAACCACCCAGCGAGGAGACCAGCGCAAAGACCGGCAACGAACTCAGGAGCAGGGGAACCGCCAAACGCCGCACCCGGCAACCTTAGTCTTAACGGCGTGTCCACCCTGCGCGACCTCGTCGAGGAACACACGAGCCTCGAGCCCGATGACATCGAGCACCTGCACCGGCTCGCCGGTGACTGGCAGATCGTGTCCGACCTCAGCTTCGCCGACCTGCTCATGTGGGTGCCGATCGAGGTGCGCGGCGAGTACATCTGCGTGGCCCAGGTGCGCCCCACGACGGCCGGCACCGCCTACCAGGACGACCAGGTCGGCCGGATCGCCGGCGGGCCCGAGGTGGCCCACCTGGCCATCGTGCGCCAGCAGGGGCGGATCTGGCGGGAGGGCGACCCGGTCTGGTACGGCGACATGCCCGCCCGGCACGAGGCGATCCCGGTCCGCCGCCCGGGCCAGGCCAAGGTCATCGCCGTGGTCGGCCGGGACACCAACCTGAGCACCGCCCGCACCCCGGCCCAGCTGGAGCTCAACTACCTCACCACGGCCGACGACCTGGCCCAGATGATCGCCGACGGCAGCTGGCCGCCGCCGCGGCACCCGGGTGAGACGACGAGCGCCCCGCGGATCGGTGACGGGCTGGTCCGCCTCGACGCCAGCGGGAAGGTGACATACGCCAGCCCCAACGCGCAGTCGGCGTACCGGCGGCTGGGGCTCGCCGCCCACCTGGTGGGCGAGAGCCTGGCCGAGACCACGGGCCGGCTCGTCGACGACCCCCTGGAGGGGGCCGACGCGACCGACCGCATCCAGCAGGCGCTGCACGGGGAGGCCCCGGCCCGCAAGGAGCTGGAGGCCCGGGGCGCGACGGTGCTCATGCGGGCGCTGCCGCTGATGCCGGCCGGCGTGCCCATCGGGGCGCTGGTGCTGGTCCGGGACATCACCGAGGTCCGGCGGCGGGACCGGCAGCTGATGACCAAGGACGCCACCATCCGCGAGATCCACCACCGGGTCAAGAACAACCTGCAGACCGTGGCCGCGCTGCTGCGGCTGCAGGCCCGGCGGGTCGGGGTCCCGGCCGCCCGGCATGCGCTGGAGGAGTCGGTACGGCGAGTGGCGTCGATCGCCCTGGTGCACGAGACGCTGTCCATGTCGTCGGAGGTCTCCGACGAGGCGGTGGAGTTCGACGGGATCGTCGACCGGGTCGCCGCGGCCGCCGTCGAGGTCGGCGCGGCCGGGTTCAGCGTCGCCGTGCGCCGCGAGGGCGACTTCGGGGTGCTCCAGGCCGAGATCGCCACCCCGCTCGTCATGGTCCTCAACGAGCTGCTGCAGAATGCCGTCGAGCACGCCTTCGAGCCGGTCGCCCCGGACGCGCCCGAGGTCGTCGTCTCGGTCCACCGGTTCCGCAAGCAGCTGCACGTCACCGTGGCCGACAACGGCTGCGGGCTGCCGGAGGGCTTCGATCTGGACAGCAGCGAGCGGCTCGGGCTGCAGATCGTGCGGACCCTGGCGACGGGGGAGCTGCGCGGCACGATCGAGCTGCGGCGGCGGGCCGGGGGCGGCACCGAGGCGGTCATGGTGGTACCGCTGGCCAAGCGGTAAACCAACCGGAGTGTGGGACGGGATCGGGTCACGCGGCGCGACAGCGCGCAACAGTGACCCTTAATTCCTATCGCCTGAGTGTTATTCCGGTTACGCGTTTGTCAAATCGCGTTGAGAGAACCCTCACGCGGACGTGGCGTAAGGACCGCTCTGCGTGGAAGACTATGGCCTATGCACGCTGCTTCTCTGCGGCTCGTCAGCCGCCGACACGTCGACTACGGTCGCGTGCGCAGCGCCATGTGTCCGGCTTGCTGAACGCCGCCCGCCGAACTTTTCCCGGGTGCGCGACTTCGCGCCGGAACATCTGATGACATCGACGTCATTCGTTTCCAGCTCCTGAGGGACCCTTCCCGAGGGGCCGGGAGCGACCGGCGCAAGGTTGCGTGCTCTCAATCTTGAGAGGACGCCGACATGTCGGTGAACGCTGTCCGCGGACGCGGTGCGAACGGTCGCCCGCGTGGTGAGGGGCAGTGGGCCCTGGGGCACCGCGAGCCGCTCAACCCGAATGAGCGCAGCAAGAAGGACGACAACCCGCTCAACGTGCGGGCCCGCATCGAGAACATCTACGCCCGCGGCGGCTTCGACTCGATCGACCCCGCCGACCTGCGTGGCCGGTTCCGCTGGTTCGGGCTCTACACCCAGCGCCGCCCCGGCATCGACGGCGGGCGCACCGCCGTGCTCGAGCCGGAGGAGCTCGACGACCGCTACTTCATGCTGCGCATCCGCAGCGACGGCGGCCAGCTCTCCCTCGAGCAGCTGCGCACGATCGCCTCGATCGCCCAGCGCTTCGCCCGCGACACCGCGGACGTCACCGACCGGCAGAACATCCAGCTGCACTGGATCGAGATCGAGAACGTCCCGACGATCTGGCAGGAGCTCGAGGCGGTCGGCCTGTCGACCACCGAGGCGTGTGGCGACACCCCGCGCGTCATCCTCGGCAGCCCGATCGCCGGCGTGGCCGAGAGCGAGGTGATCGACCCGACGGAGGCGATCACCGAGATCAACCAGCGCTTCGTCGGCGACCCGGAGCTCTCCAACCTGCCGCGCAAGTTCAAGACCTCCATCTCCTGGCTGGCCGACACGCCGTACGAGGCCAACGACGTCTCGTTCGTCGGCGTCATCCACCCGGAGCACGGCCCCGGCTTCGACCTCTGGGTCGGCGGCGGGCTGTCGACGAACCCGATGCTCGCGCAGCGCCTCGGCGTCTGGGTCCCGCTGCACGAGGTGCCCGAGGTGTGGCACGGCGTCATCCGGGTCTTCCGTGACTACGGCTACCGCCGGCTGCGCGCCCGGGCCCGGCTCAAGTTCCTGGTCGCCGACTGGGGCGTTGACCAGTTCCGCCAGATCCTGCAGAACGAGTACCTCGGCCGCCCCCTCATCGACGGCCCGGCCCCCGAGCTGCCGGAGAAGCCGGTGGACCACGTGGGTGTCCACAAGCAGTGGGACGGCCGTTACTACGTGGGCGCCGCCCCGATCGCCGGGCGCAGCTCCGGCACGCAGCTCGCGGGCGTGGCCGACCTGGCCGAGGCGCACGGCTCGGCGCGGATCCGCCTGACGCCGTACCAGAAGATCCTGATCCTGGATGTCGAGCAGGACCGGACCGAGTCGCTGGTGGAGGGGCTGCAGAAGATCGGGCTGGAGGCGCGGCCGTCGGCCTGGCGCCGCAGCACGATGGCGTGCACCGGCATCGAGTTCTGCAAGCTCGCGATCGTCGAGACCAAGGCCCGCGCCGCCGACCTCATCGCGCACCTCGAGAAGACGGTCGCCCACCTCGACGCCGACATCTCGATCCACCTCAACGGCTGCCCGAACGCCTGCGCCCGCACGCAGGTCGCGGACATCGGGCTCAAGGGCATGCTCGTGCGCGACGAGAGCGGCGACATGGTCGAGGGCTTCCAGATCCACCTCGGTGGCGGGCTCGGAATGGCCGCGGGGCAGACGGCCGGCTTCGGCCGGAAGCTGCGCGGCCTCAAGACGACCGCCGCGGACCTGCCCGACTACGTCGAGCGGATCACCAATCACTACCTGGCCGGGCGCGAGTCCGGCGAGTCCTTCGCCCGCTGGGTGATGCGCGCTCCCGAGGAGGAGCTGCGATGAGCGGCGGCGAGCGGATGGCGCCGCTGCACTGCCCGTACTGCGGCGAAGAGGACCTCCGGCCACACGAGGACGCGCACGGCGCATGGGAATGCCGCAGCTGCGCCCGCGTCTTCTCACTGAAATTCCTGGGACTGGCGGCGAACGCTTTGGAGGCGAAGCGATGAGCAGCACGACCGTTGCCCGAACCGCACAAGAATCCATCGAACTGGCTCGAGCCGCGTCGGCGCAGCTCGAAGGCCAGTCGGCCGAGAAGATCGTCGAGTGGGCCGCCGGCCAGTTCGGCGAGCGGTTCTGTGTGACAAGCTCGTTTGCCGACGCCGTGCTCGCACACGTCGTGTCGAAGGTCGTGCCGGGCGTGCCCGTCATCTTCCTCGACACCGGCCTGCACTTCGCCGAGACGCTGCGGGTGCGCGACGTCGTCCAGCGCACGCTGCCCGTGACCGTGCGCTCGATCCGGCCCCGGCAGACGGTCGCCGAGCAGGACGCCGAGTTCGGGCCGCGGCTGTACGCCCGCGAGCCCGACGAGTGCTGCTTCCTGCGCAAGGTCGAGCCGCTGGAGCGGGCCCTGCAGGACTACGACGCGTGGGCCGCCGGCCTGCGCCGGGACGAGTCCCCGAGCCGGGCCAACACCCCGGTCGTCGGCTTCGAGCGGGCCCGCGGCAAGTTCAAGGTCTCGCCGCTGGTGCTGTGGACGCAGGCCGACGTGGACAAGTACATCTCCCGCTACAACGTGCCGGTGAACGCGCTCATGCGGCAGGGGTACGCCTCGGTCGGCTGCTGGCCGTGCACCCGGCGGACGCCTCCGGGCGGCGACCCGCGCTCCGGCCGCTGGGCCGCGTTCGACAAGACCGAGTGCGGGCTGCACACGTCCGGATGACCGCGGTCCTCCTGGTGGCCCACGGGTCTTCGGACCCGCGGGCCGCCGCGGCCACCCGGGCGCTGGCGCGGGCGGTCGCGGCGCAGCGTCCCGGCCTGGACGTGCGCTGCGCGTTCCTCGACCACGCCGGGCCGCGCCCGGGCGAGCAGCTGGCTTCGTTCGCCGCGCTCGGGCACCGCGCGGCGACGGTCGTGCCGCTGCTGCTGACCAACGCCTACCACGGCCGGTTCGATTTGCCGGCTGCCCTCGACCAGGCGCGAGCCGACACCGACCTGGACATCACCGCCACCGAGGTGCTCGGGGCCGGCGCGCCCGCGCTGCTGCTCTCGGCGCTGCGCCGGCTGCTGCCGCCGGTCGACTACGACGGGGTGGTGCTGGCCGCCGCCGGCACTCGCGACGACACGGCCCGGCACTCCGTGGACGAGGCGGCCGCCGCGCTGGGGGCGACCCTGGCCGTGCCGTGCGCCGCGGCCTATGCGTCGGCCTCACCGATCACCGGCGCGGTCGCCGTGGCCGCGCTGCGGGCCCAGGGGTGCCGGCGGATCGCTGTCTCGTCCTACTTCCTGGCCCCCGGCAAGCTGCACGACATCGTGGTCGCCTCGGCGGTGCAGGCCGGCGCGCTCGAACCGGTCGCAGCGCCGCTCTGCGCCCACGTGGACGTCGCCCGGCTGGTCCTGGCCCGAATCGACGCGTTCGGGCCCGCACGGGCCGCCTAGACCGTCTAGTGGCACGTTGCGGTTACCGTTGACGGATGATGACATGCCCCAAGTGCCGCGGCGAGATGCGCCAGTTCGAGCGCAGCGGTGTCACCGTCGACCAGTGCCTCGAATGCCGTGGAATCTTTCTCGACCGCGGTGAGCTGGAGCGGCTGATCGACGCCGAGCAGGCCTGGCAGGGCCGGCAGACGTCACACGGTGGCCACCCGCAGCAGCCCTATCCGCAGCAGCCCTATCAGCAACCGTACCCGGCGCAGCACGGCGGATATGGCGGTTACGGTCATTACGGTCACCACAAGAAGCACAAGCGGCATCACCGTGAAAGCTTCTTCGGCGAGCTCTTCGACTGACGGCGAGTCGTCCGTCGGCAAACAACAACGCCCCGGCCTGTCGGCCGGGGCGTTCGTCGTCTAGATGCGTATGTGTGATTAAGGCTCAGGCAGAGTGAGCGCGGACCCGGAGGCCGCCGCGACGCTTCATGAGGCGACGCTCGTCTTCGCTCATTCCGCCCCAGACGCCTGCATCCTGACCGGAGTCGAGCGCCCACTGGAGGCACTCGGAGGTCACGGAGCAGCGCTGGCAGACCGCCTTCGCCTGCTCAACCTGCAGCAACGCCGGGCCGGAAGTCCCAATGGGGAAGAACAGCTCCGGGTCCTCGTCGCGGCAGAGGGCATGGTGGCGCCAGTCCGACATGGCGGCAACACTCCTTGTTCTTTTCGCGGATCGTTGTTAATGATTCCCGTTATGCATCTCATGTAACGGTTCGGCTAGGCGGAGCCTGAAGATCCGAAACATGTGTGCGGGCAACGCTCAGTGGTCGTTTCGCTTGTGAATGCTTTCACGAACTACCGCGATGTCAAGGGGTCCAAACCAAAAAAATCCAAGTCGGTGAGCAAGCTCACGCACTGTTTGTCCGATTTTATGGCGGCTGGTGACCCTGGATCGCAACAGTCAGTGACCAATGTAGTACGGCTTGGTCAACGACCGGAGGGCTTTCGGAGATGCGGTCGCGGTGTCTCTGTCGCGACTCTCTGCAACTTTCTCCCCCTTCGGTGGTTGATCGCCGGGGGTGACTCAACACACTACGCGTAACGCCCCCGGCACGGACGCGAAATCCAACTTGTCGACCTCGCCGAGGTACTCCCCGTCGACCTGATAGGCGATCGGTTTGGCGGCGGTCAGCGTGAAACCCGGCAGATCGTGCAGGCGCAGGACCTGCTTTCCTTTCGGCTCCCGGCGGGCGGACAGCAGCTGCGACACGGTGCGCGCCGTGCCGGCCACCGGCAACTCCCGGAGCCCGAGCGCATCGAGGCCCGTGTCGAACGAGGCGCGCGGATTCGGATTGACCGGCCGCTCACCGATGTACGTCCACGGTGCCGTGTTCTGTACCAGCATCCACGTTAGCCCGGTCGTGGCCGGTTCGCCCGGTAACTGGATCGTGAGTAGCGGCACGCGCCGATTGGTGACGGCGAACTGCGCCGAGAATGCGCGCAGATAGAGCAGGGGAGTGGACGTCGAACCCTTGTGCCGGAACTGATCGACCCGGCGCACGACCTCCGCGTCCAGGCCCAGCCCCGCACAAAAGGTGAAATAGCGGTCATCGGCGCGGCCGAGCCCGATCAGCCGCTCGCGGCGGTCCCGCAGCGCCTCGAGGATGGCGCCGGTCCCCTCGGCCCAGTCGCTGGGCAGTCCGAGCGCCCGGGCGAACACGTTGGTGGAGCCGCCCGGCACGACGGCGAGGGCCGGGCGCTCGTGGGCGCGGTCCGCGGCGGGCCCCTCGTCGAAGGTCATCAAGCCGTTGACGGCCTCGTTGACGGTGCCGTCGCCGCCGAGCGTGACGACGAGGTCCAGGCCCTCGCGGGCCGCGTCGCGGGCCAGGTCGGAGGCGTGACCGCGGCGCTGGGTGTAGGCGACATCGAGATCGACCTGGCTGCGCAGAGCCCGCACCAGGATGTCCCGCCCGCGTTCGGTGGTGGTCGTCGCGTTCGGGTTGACCACCAGGAGGGCTCGCACGCGCAGCACTGTACCCGCATCCGCGCGCGATAAGGTGGGACCCGCACAACCGGAGAACGGAAGGATGCGCAGGTGAGCGGGTCGCAAGCCCCTGAGCGGACCCCGGCGACCCTGCGCTGGGCGGTGCGTCTGCTGCTGGTGGAAGGCGCGGGCCTGGCCGCGGTGACGCTGTGGCTGATCTACCTGGACCTCACGTCGGACGCCGCCTCGGTGCCGGGGGCCGTCTCGGTGACGGTGTACCTCGCGCTCATGACCGTGTGCTTCCTGGGCGTCGGGCTCGCGCTGCAGCGCCGGCGCCGATGGGCCCGGGGCCCGGGCATCGTGGTGTCGATGCTGCAGATGCCGATCGGCCTCACGATGATGCAGACCGGGTCGGTGTACCTCGGCGCGCCCCTCTTCGTCCTCGGCCTGATCGGCGCCGTGCTCCTGTTCGCGCCCTCGACGCGCATCGCTCTCGGTGTTCGTTAGATAGACGGCGGTGCTCCCGGCGCTCGCCGGGCGGACATCGCCTGCGCACCTGGTACAGCGTTTCGTGTCGCACAGATGGTCCGTTATCTCTGTGTGACGGGTCCGCAATCGGTTTCGGTGCTCTACGCTCGGTGGTCGTGACGGTCGCTCCCGCATATCAGGTCCTAGCCGAGCGCATCCGCGACGACATCATGTCGGGTGTGCTGCGCCCTGGGGAGCGTCTGCCCACCGAACCGCAGCTCTGTGAGCAGTCGGGCCTGAGCCGCTCGACCGTCCGCGAGGCGCTGCGCCTGCTCAGCAGCCAGCACCTGATCGTCACCATGCGCGGGGTCAACGGCGGCAGCTTCGTCGCCGAGCCCGACGCGAGCGCCCTCGGCGCGACGCTCTCCGACGGCGTCGGCCTGCTGCTGGCCAGCGGCGCGGTGACCGGCGACGACTTCCTCGAGGTCCGGCGGATGCTGGAGGTGCCGGCCGCGGGCCTGGCCGCCGCCCGCCGCGAGGCCCACCACCTGGCCGAGCTCGAGCGGGCGATGTTCGACCCGGAGCACGACGACCTGGCCCGGCGCATCGAGGCGCACGCGGCGTTCCATCTGACGATCGCCGCGGCCAGCGGCAACTCGCTGCTCAGCCTGGTCGTCCGCCCGCTCTACAGCCTGGCCAACCGCGACGCCGTCGAGCGGGCCGCCCGCCCGCCGTTCTGGCACGCCGTCGACCGCGACCACCGGGCGCTGCTCGGGGCGATCCGGGCGCAGGACGTGGCGCGGGCGATGGAGCTGGCCCGGCAGCACATCGACAACATCCGCCCGGCCGAGCACATGAACGTCGTGGCCGGGGTCTGACCGGCCGGCCGGATCAGGTCGGGCGCCGCTTCGTCAGGCGGATGCCCGCCTGGTGCGCGTCCACCGTGGCCGACACCTCGTCGGCGAGGGCGCTGAGCACCTGCCAGGCGAACGACTCGCCCCCGGGCAGGCGCTCGTCCGCGGAGCCGAGGGGCACCGTCGTGTACACCGTCAGCGCGTCGCTCGTCACGGTGAACCGGCAGGACAGCTCCACGGTGTCACCCAGCTGCGGGGTGTCCGCGGCGACGGCGAGCAGCATCGCGCACGCCTCGTCCACCGCGATCCGCAGGTCCTCGATCTCGTCCAGGGTGAACTGCAGGCGCGCGGCCAGGCCGGCCGTGGCCGTGCGCAGGACGCCGAGGTATGCGGGCGACGCCGGCACGGCCAGCAGCACCACGTCGTCCCCGTCGGAACCGGACCTCTTCGGAACCACCTGAGTCACGAAATCGAACCCCCTCGCCCGCGACTCTACGACGTCGAAGCACCTGCTGCCGCGGCGAGTGCTTCCAGCGGCGCGCCGGTGAGCCGATAGGGCAGCCAGTCACGCTTGTGGGCGGCCCCGAGGTGCTCGTAGAAGGCGCGGGCCGGGTTCCAGTCCAGCACCGCCCACTCCAGGCGCCGGTAGCCGTGGGCGACGCAGTGCGCGGCGAGCGCGGCGAGCAGCGCCTTGCCCGCGCCGGTACCGCGGGCGGCGGGGCGCACGTACAGGTCCTCGAGGTACACGCCGTGCGTGCCCTCCCAGGTGGAGTACGTCAGGAACCACAGCGCCATCCCGGCCGCCCTCCCGTCCTGCTCCGCGACGTGGCAGAACACGGCGGGGGCGGGGCCGAAGAGCGAGGCGTGCAGCTGCGCCGGTGTCAGGTGGCACTCGTCGCGGGCCTGCTCGAACTCGGCCAGCTCGTAGACCATCGCGACGAGCTCGGGCACATCCTCGGGTGCGGCGGGACGGATCATGGGCAAAAGTTTCCCCCACCCCGCTGGTGCGGGATGGGGGAGGGTGCGATGCCGCAGGCTCAGGCCTGCTTGGTCTCCCAGAAGATCTTCGCGATCTCGTCGATCTTCGCCAGGAGCTGCTCGGCGACGGCCGGGTCCGCGGAGCCCTTGGCGCCGGAAGCGCCCGCGAGCTTCGTGGCCTCGTTGAACAGGCCGTGCAGCTGCGGGTACTTCTCGAAGTGCGGCGGCTTGAAGTAGTCGGTCCACAGCACCCACAGGTGGTGCTTGACCAGCTCGCTGCGCTGTTCCTTGATGATGAGGGCACGCGTGCGGAACGCGGGGTCCTCGTTGGCCTGATACTTCTCGGAGATTGCCTTGACGGACTCGGCCTCGATTCGGGCCTGCGCCGGGTCATAGACACCACACGGCAGGTCGCAGTGGGCGCTCACCACAGTGCGCGGGGTGAATAGCCGCGACAGTCGCATCGAACCCTCCAGGGTGATTTGCGATGATCCTCAGTACTGACCCTACTCCTGTCCAAGTTCGGGGATTTCATGCGGCTGCCGTGGTTTGCGGCACTCGTGTCCGGGCCGTCCATGGTGCCGGCGCTGCGCTCCGGCGATCGCATCCTGGTGCGCCGCACGAGCACGGCGGAGCCGGGCGACGTGGTGGTCGCCGAGTTTCGCAGCCGGCCCGGTCTGCTGGTGGTCAAACGGGTCGAGCGAGCCGACGGGGACGGCTGGTGGGTGGTCGGCGACAACCCGTTCGGCAGCGACGATTCGATGCGGTACGGTCGCGCGGACATCATCGGGCGTGTGACATTTCGCTGGTGGCCACAACCGGTGCGCCTGCGCCGCGCCCCACGCTAAGGTGATGCGGATACGGGAGACCCCCGGGCCGCATTTCGCAATTCTTTCGCGCTTTCACCCGCGCCGCGCGTCCTCCCTGTATGACAAGCCGTGGCAAAGGAGCCCCCGTGCTTACATCCGTGTCCGATTCTGTTGCAGATCCCGTCTTCGAGCTGCACAGCGGCGGCAAACTCTCGGTGCAGTCGACGGTCCCGCTGGCCACCCGCGAGGACCTTTCCCTGGCGTACACCCCCGGCGTCGCCCGCGTCTGCGAGGCCATCGCCGCCGACGAGTCGCTCGTGCACTCCCTCACCTGGGTCGGCAAGGCCGTCGCCGTCGTCACCGACGGCTCGGCGGTGCTGGGCCTGGGCAACATCGGCCCGCGCGCGGCGATGCCGGTCATGGAGGGCAAGGCCGTGTTGTTCAAGCAGTTCGGCGGCGTGGACGCGGTGCCGATCTGCCTCGACACCCAGGACCCCGACGAGATCGTGCGGATCGTGACAGCGCTGGCGCCGTCCTTCGGCGGCATCAACCTGGAGGACATCTCGGCGCCGCGCTGCTTCGACATCGAGCGGCGGCTGGAGGCGGCGCTGCCGATCCCGGTCTTCCACGACGACCAGCACGGCACCGCGATCGTGGTCCTGGCCGCCCTGCGCAACGCCTGCCGGGTGCTCGGCCGCGGCCTGGGCGACCTGCGCATCGTGGTCAGCGGCGCGGGCGCGGCCGGCGTCGCGGTGACCCGGATGCTGATCAGCGGCGGCGCCGACGCGGGCGAGATCATCGTCCTGGACTCCCGCGGCTGCCTGCACGGCGGCCGCACCGACCTCAACCCGGCCAAGGCCGCGCTCGCCGCGGACACCAACGCCGGCGGCGTGACCGGCGACATCGCCTCGGCCCTGCGCGGCGCCGACGTCCTCATCGGCGTCTCCGGCGGCACGATCGGCGAGGCCGCCCTGGCCGGCATGGCCCCCGACGGCGCCATCTTCGCCCTGGCCAATCCGACGCCCGAGGTCCACCCCGAGATCGCGGCGCGCTACGCCGGCGTCGTGGCCACCGGCCGCAGCGACTTCCCGAACCAGATCAACAACGTGCTGGCCTTCCCCGGCATCTTCCGCGGCGCACTCGAGGCCGGCGCGACCCGGATCACCGACGGCATGAAGGTCGCCGCGGCCGCGGCCATCGCGGCCGTCCTCAGCCCGGGTGAGCTCGCCCCGGACACGATCGTGCCGAGCGCGCTCGACCCCCGGGTGGCCCCGGCGGTGGCGGCCGCTGTCGCCGAGGCGGCCCGCCGCGACGGCGCCATCCGTTAACGAGCATTAAGGTCACGGATATGCGTGCCGCATTCGCAACCGCGTTCAACGATGCCGACCCGCTTTCCGTGCTCGAGGTCGGCGAGGCCCCGGAGCCGGCGCCCCAGGACGGCTGGGCCGTGGTGGACGTGCGCGCCAGCGCGCTGAACCACCACGACCTGTGGTCCCTGCGCGGCGTCGGCCTCCGGGCGGAGCAGCTGCCGATGATCCTCGGCTGCGACGCCGCCGGCATCGGCCCGGACGGCGCCGAGGTCGTGGTGTACCCGGTCGTCTACACCGACAAGGGCGCCTTCTCGATCCTGTCCGAGTACTACCCCGGGACTGTCGCCGAGCGCGTCACCGTCCCCGCGTACAACCTGGTCCCCAAGCCCGTCGAGCTCAGCTTCGCCGAGGCCGCCTGCCTGCCCACGGCCTGGCTGACGGCCTATCGGATGCTCACCACCAAGGGCCGGCTGGAGTCCGACGGCGCCGTGCTCGTGCAGGGCGCGGGCGGCGGCGTGGCCACGGCCGCGGTGCTGCTCGGCCGGGCGCTGGGGGCCCGGGTGTACGCCACCAGCCGCGACGCCGCCAAACGGGAGCGGATCGCGGCCCTGGGCGCCACCGCGTTCGAGCCGGGCTCCCGGCTGCCCGAGCGCGTGGACGTGGTCATCGAGACGGTCGGCGAGGCGACGTTCGAGCACTCGATGAAGTCGACGAAGACCGGCGGCCGGATCGTGGTCTCCGGCGCGACGAGCGGCCACCTGCCGAAGGTGGACCTGCGCCGGGTCTTCGCCCTGCAGCTGGAGATCCTCGGCACCAGCATGGGCACGCCGGAGGAGCTGGCCGCCCTGATGGAGCTGCTGGCCCGCACCGGCATCCGCCCGGTCATCGACTCGGTGGTCCCGTTCTCCGAGGCCCGCAAGGCGTTCGAGCTGCTGCACTCGGGCGACGTGTTCGGCAAGGTGGTCCTCGACCACACCGCCTGATCCGCTACAGGTGGGCGTCGAGCTGCGCGGTCGGAGTGAACGCCGACCGCGCGGCCGCGTCGCCGTAGAGCTCGAGGCGCAGGAACTTCAGCACGGCGCCCGTCGCCGCCGGCCGCTCGAACGGCGCGTTGTGGTCGCCGCCGGGGATGGTCAGCATCGCCTTGGACCACGGCACCAGGTCGTAGGTGCTCCGGCCGCTCGCATAGGGCACCAGCTGGTCGGCGTCGCCGTGGACGAAGAACAGTGCGGCCGGGGTACCGCTGAAAGCCGTGCCGACACCGAGGCCGCTCCCGGCCAGGATCACCCCCGCCCGCAGACGGGCGTCGCGAGCCGCCGTGAACAGGCCCACGGTCGTGATCGCCCCCGCCGAGTGGCCGGCCGCGGCCAGCCGGTCGGCATCGATGCGCTTGCCGAGCGGCCCGGCCAGCACCTGGGACAGCACGAAGCCGGCGTCGGCCGGCTGGTTGAGCACGTCGTACACGTCGAACTTCGCCGCACCCCGGGTCGTGTTGGGGTAGGCCGGGGCGATGACGACGAACCCCGCGCCGGCCCAGCTCTTCAGCAGCGGCGCGAACGCCTCCGGCGACCCGTTGAGGCCGTGGCTGAACAGGACGGCGGGGTAGCGCCCGGCCCGGTCCGGCGTCCACACGATCGTCCGCAGCGTCCTCCCTTCGCGCCTGT
Source organism: Dactylosporangium vinaceum (assembly GCF_019904175.1). Classification (GTDB taxonomy): domain Bacteria; phylum Actinomycetota; class Actinomycetes; order Mycobacteriales; family Micromonosporaceae; genus Dactylosporangium; species Dactylosporangium vinaceum. The sequence goes on from NZ_CP061913.1 coordinate 1,494,914, forward strand.
ACGTCACCTCCTGCGACGACACCGACAGCCCGGACGGCGGCAGGGCCAGGGGCGCCGGCAGCTGGACCGCAGCCAGCTGCGTGACGACCGACGGCGCGACTGACGCAGCGACCGCCGGCGAGGTGGCCGGGGCCGGCGCGGTCCGGGCCGGCGCCGGGGTGGAGCAGCCGGTCAGGGCGACCAGACAGGCGGCGACGAGCAGCAGGCGCATGGCATCAACGGTACGAGCTTCCGCAGCGGACGATTTGCGGCTACCTTCCGGCCCATGAGAGTCGTCTTCCGGGCGCTCACCGCGCTCTCGGCGGTGAGCGGGATCGTCGCCCTGATGGTGTGGAACCACGGGGATCTCACGTCGTTCGTGTACTTCACCGTGCAGAGCGCGCTCATCATCGCGGCGGTCTCGGTCGTCGCCGTGCTCCGCGAGGTCCCGGCCTGGATCCGCGGGGCGGCGACGCTCTACAGCTGCATCACCGGCATCGTGTACCACGCGCTGCTGGCCAACCCGTCGAGCCCGTTCTACCAGGTCGACGAGGGTGCGCATGCGCTGCACAACCTGCTGCTGCACACGGTGACGCCGATCCTGGCCGCCGTCACCTGGCTGATCATCGAGCGCGAGCGGGTGCGCTGGTGGTATGCGGCGGCGTGGCTCGCGTACCCCCTGGCGTACCTGGTGTTCGCGCTGGTCCGCGGGGCGTTCGTGCACGAGTACCCGTACCCGTTCATCGACCTGAACAAGCTCGGCGCGCTCGGCGTGACCGAGACCTCGCTCGGCTTCACCGTCGCGTTCTTCCTGCTCGGGCTGCTGCTGATCGGCGTCGGGGTGGGGCTGCGGCGGGTGCTGACCCGCTCAGACCAGGACGCCCGGGTTGAGGATCCCGCCGGGGTCTAACGTCCGCTTGGCCGCCCGCAGGGTGGCCCGCAGCAGCGGCGAGTGCTCCTCGTCGTACCAGGGGCGGTGGTCGCGGCCCACGGCGTGGTGGTGGGTGATGGTGCCGCCGTTCGCCGCTATCGCGTCGCTGACCGCGGCCTTGATCCCGTCCCAGATCGGCACCTCGGCGCCGCGCCGCCCGGGCGTGACGATCGTGAAGTACGGCGCCGGCCCGTCCGGGTACACGTGGGTGAACCGGCAGGTCACGACCGCTACCCCGGCCGGGGCGGCGGACTGCGCGGCCGCGAGCACCGCGGCGTGCAGCGCCTCGAAGCGGCTCCACCGGCACGCCGTCTCGACGGTCTCGACGACCAGCCCGAGGCGCACCAGCGCGTCGCGCGTGTAGGGCAGCCGGAAGAACGCTTCCCGGAACGACCCCGGTGGGCGCGGGATCTCGACGCCGCCGTGGGCCCGCACGATCTCCAGCGCGGCGGGCAGGTGCACGGCGTCGGGGCCCTCGAAGCCGAGCATCAGCCGGGCCCGGCCGTCGGTCGCGCCCGCGTTGAGCATGGCCTCCATCGGGTCCAGGAGGCGGCAGTTCGTGGGGCGCAGCCCGGACTGGACAAGCTCTCGGGTGGCGGCGAGGCTCTGGGAGTACCCGGGAAAAGCGATTGTCGCCTTGGCTCGTGCCGCCGGCTTGCGCTGCACCCGCAGCCACGCCTCCACGATCACGCCGAGCGCGCCCTCGGAGCCCAGGAACAGGGCGTTCGCGTCGGGCCCGGCACCGCTGGCGGGCACCCGCGGCGACTCGACGGGCCCCCGCGGGGTCACCACCCGCAGCGCCTCGACGAAGTTGTCGATGCGGGTCGGCCCGGTGGCGAAGTGCCCGCCCGAGCGGGTCGCCAGCCAGCCGCCGACCGTGGAGAACTCGAAGCTCTGCGGGAAGTGCCGCAGCGTGAGGCCGTGCGGCTCCAGCGCCGCCTCCAGCGCCGGCCCGAACACGCCGGCCTGCACGCGCACGACCCGGTTGACGTCGTCGACCTCGGCGATCCGGCTGAGCCGGCTCAGGTCGAGGCAGACCCAGGGGCCTTCTCCGCGGTACTCGACCCCGCCGACGACCGACGAGCCGCCCCCGTAGGGCACGACCGCCGCGCCGGCCGCCTCCGCCCAATCGAGCGCCGCGACCACGTCGGGCTCCGAGCGCGGCCGGCACACCAGGTCGGGCGGGTTCGGCAGGTCGCCGTGGAGGGCGCGGACGACGTCGCGGAACGCCTTGCCGTAGGCGTGGGAGGCGCGGCTCATCGAGTCGCCCAGGAACGTCTCGGCCAGGGCCGGGGGTGGGGTCAGCCGCGGCGCCGGCAGGAGCGGGTCGGGCGGCGGCGGGATGACCGAGCCGTCGATCGGCAGCCATGGGCGCAGCGCCCGCTCGGCGAGCCGGCGGCAGGCCGCGTCGTCGAGGGCCTCATCGGCGTGGCCCCAGCCCCACCACGAGCGTTCGCGGTAGCCCATGCGGGGGAGAGTGCCACAATCCGACACTGTTCGGCCACTGTCGGATGTCGCACCCTCGGTAATGTGGCGCGCATGCCCGATGAGCGTATTGACCCAAGTCAGAACACTCAGGCTTTTCAGGCGTGGGTGGACACCAGCAACAGTCAGCGGGACGAGCCGGCCAGGTCCAGATCCTTACTCTGGGTCGGCGTCGGCGTGGCCGTCGTCGTTGTCGTGGCCGTCGTGCTGTTCGTGGCACTCGGCTGACTCTCGGGGTAGATCCCGACCGACTCGAAGTGCGTGAAGCCCGGCAATGTGGCGTCGCTCGGCAGCCGCATCCGGGCCACGTCATCGCCGTTGAACGCGTAGTCCAGGAAGTCCAGCAGCGTGGCCAGCACCTGCACGTGGCCGCGCTCGGGGTCGTTGGTCCCGGCGCCGTGCTCGCCGCCCTCGATGGTCAGGAACGCCTTCGGCCACGGGTCCTTGCCGTACGACTCGCGCCCCTGACTGTAGGCGACCACCGGGTCCTTGTCCCCGTGCACGAACAGCATCGGCACCGGGCTGCCCTTGTAGGCGCCGGTCGGCCGCCCCGCGAAGATCACGCCGACCTTGAGCCGCGGGTCCCGCTTGCCGGTGAACAGCCAGTCGGTAGTCGTCCCGCCCCCGGAGTGCCCGATCGCGCCGAGCCGGTCGGAGTCGATGCTGGCGGCGAGCGGGCTGCCCGGCTTCATCAGCTCGCTGATCACGAACGACGCGTCGAGGGCCTGGTTGGGCACGTCCGTCTTGTCGAACTTCGGCCCGTCCTTCTTGGTGAACGGGTAGGCGGGGGCGGCGACGATGTACCCGGACTCGGCCAGGAACTTCGTCATGCCCTCCTGCATCTGCGGGTTGCTGTAGAAGCCGTGGCTCCACAGGATGAGCGGAAACTGCCCGGGCAGCGGGGTGGCGTCGTTCTGCTCCCGGCCGCGGGTGAGCCGGGCCGAGCCGCGCACCGGATACCACACGGTGGTCGGCAGCGGCCGATCCTTGCCCCGCGCGAACGTGAAGTGCCGGACCCCGACGGCGTGCGACGAGGGCACATTCGACTGCGCGGCCGCCCCGACAGGCGTCGTGAAGGGCGTGCCGCCGTCGTCGCTGCCGGACGCGGCAAAAGCGCCGCCCAGGATGAGCAGGGCGGCGGTCAGCAGACTGACGGTTGCAGTTCGGGTGCGGGGAGCGGGCACGTCAAGAATGTAAGGGGCCGATGTGCTACGCCCATATCGCCCGACTGGGGACTTTCGAATGTCTTGCCGGACTACATACGTTTCACCGAGTTTGCGGAGTCGATGATGCCGCAGCCAGGCGGGTTGACGTGCTCACGGTGAGCAATGTCCGTATTGCGTCTTTCGCGGGCTTATTGTGACCCAGTGGACGCTCGGAATGGCGGTGCGGCCATCGGAAATCCCCGGTTATCGGACAAGAAGGATATGTCGGTAAAATGCCGGGGGCAGTAGTTAGCCGTCGCTGATAATAATTTTTCGGACTTGTCGGATTTGCCGATTGCTCGCGATTGTGCGCCTCACCGCTGGGCGGACCGGGTGGCGCCGTCCCGGTAGCGGACCCGGGAGCGTCGCGGCGACGACGCCGGAGCGCAGGAAGAGGCGGCCCCCTCCACCAAGGGTGCCGCCTCTTCCCTTACAGGGAGGGAATCAAGGTCTCAGCTGAGCAGCTGCTGGGCTACGGTCTTCGCGGTGTTGCTGGAGATGGCGAAGCCGACGCCGATGTTGCCGGCGGTCTCGCTCGTCGAGGCGATCGCGGTGTTGATGCCGATGAGCTGGCCCGCGGTGTTGACCAGGGCGCCGCCCGAGTTGCCGGGGTTGATGGCGGCGTCGGTCTGGATGGCGCCGGTGATCTTGGCGCCGGCCGTGGCCTGGGTGCCGCGGGTACCCTGGCCGCCCTGGCCGCCCGAGTCGGAGCCCTCGTCGATCTCGCGGTTGAGGGCGCTCACGATGCCGGAGGTCACCGAGGACTCCAGGCCCAGCGGGCTGCCGATGGCGAGGACCGTGTCGCCCACCTTGACGGCGGAGCTGTCGGCGAAGGCCAGGGGCGTGTAGGTGCCGCCGCCGGTGAGCTTGATGACGGCCAGGTCGGTGCCGGGGTCGGTGCCGACGATCGCGGCGGTGCCCGACTTGCCGTCGGAGAAGGTGATCTGGACAGTGGTGCCGCGGGCGGTCGCGACCACGTGGTTGTTGGTGAGGATCGAGCCGTCGGTCGTGATGATCACGCCGGAGCCGACGGCGGAGCCGGTGTTGATGGAGACGACGCTCGGCCGGACCGCGGCGGCGACGTCGGCCAGGTTCGCGGTGCCCGTGCTGGAGCCGCTGGAGTTCTGCGCGGTGACGACGGTGCTCGTCGCCGTCGCCGGGCGCAGCTCCAGGGCGGCCACGCCGCCGCCGACGGCCGAGGCGATGGACAGCGCGGCCGCGGCGACCACGGCGACCACCCCCTTGCCCAGCCGGCGGCTCCTCAGCGGCGCCGGCACGGCGGTGGCGCCATCCGGCGACGTAGGGTCAGACCGCCATTGCGGCGTCACATAGGGTGGCGACGGCGGGTACCACTGCGGCGGGTGCTGCATGTGCGGGACGTGCGGCGGGACGTTGTTCGTCGGCATGTGCTGCTGTGCTGCGGTGTTCGGCGTCTGCGCCCATCCCTGCTGTTCGCTCATGATTTGAGCTTGCCGACGGCAGCTTGCGGGCTACCGGGAGCGGCCTGGGAACCGGCTGTGAGAGGAAGCCGAACCTGAAAAGTCGCCCCGCCACCGGGAGTGACGAAGACGGAGACCGTGCCGCTGTGCACGGCGACGAGTGCGGCGACGATCGCGAGGCCCAGCCCGCTGCCGCTGTGGGAGCCGCCGGCCTGCTTGCGGGTGCGCGCCTTGTCGACCCGGTAGAAGCGCTCGAACACCCGCGACGCCTGCTCATCGGTGAGACCGCCGCCGTGGTCGATGATCTCCACAAGCGCATCGGTACCGTCGCGCCGCAGCCGCAGCTCGACGGGTGTCCCGGCGGGCGTGTGGGTGAGCGCGTTGGTCATGAGGTTGCCGACGACCTGGCGCAGCCGGGCCTCGTCGCCGTGGACCTCGATCGGCTCGTCCTGCTCCAGCTCCAGGCTGATCTCGCGGTCGGGCGCCACGGCCGAGGCGGCCGCGACCGCGTCACCGGCGATGACCCGCAGGTCCATGTCGGCCAGGCTGAGCGGGCGCTCCTGATCGAGCCGGGCCAGCATCAGGAGGTCCTCGACGAGCAGCCCCATCCGGGCGGCCTCGTCCTCGATGCGCCGCAGCAGGGCGGCCGTCTCCTCCGGTGCCCGGGCCGCGCCCTGGCGGTACAGCTCGGCGAAGCCCCTGATCGTGGTCAGCGGTGTGCGCAGCTCGTGCGAGGCGTCGGCGATGAACTGGCGCATGCGGTCCTCGGACGCCTCGCGCACCCGGAAGGCGCCCTCGATCTGGCCGAGCATCACGTTGAGTGCCCCGGCGAGGTGGCCCATCTCCGTCTCCGGCGGGCTCTCCGGCACCCGTTTGGTGAGGTCGCCGGCGGCGATGGCGGCCGCGGTGCGCTCGATCTCGCGCAGCGGCTGGAGGCTGGTCCGCACGATGGTGACGCCGACGGCGGCGATGACCACCAGGACGCCCGCGCCGATGAACAGCTCGGCCGCCACCAGTTCGTCCACCGCGTTGTCGATCATCGAGAGGTTTTCCGCCACCCCGAGGATGTTGATGCCGGTGCTGCTGGTGCTGGCCCGCTGGATGACCAGGACCCGCCAGCGCTCGCGGGTGCCGGAGGCGCGCACGGTGTACGGCTCGCCGACGTGGTCCCACAGCTCCTCGCTGGAGGTCGGCAGCGGCGGGCGGGCGCCGCCGTCGGGCAGGCCGACGGTGCGCAGCTCGAGCTGCTTGTCGGCGCCGACGGCGAGCCAGAAGTAGAAGTAGTTGCTCTGCACGACCGAGGACCCGGCCGGCTGCTGGGCCAGCCGGCCGATGTCGACGGTGCCGGCGAGCTGGCGCAGCTGGCCGTCGACCTTGTCGATCATCGAGCTGCGCATGACCAGGGCGCTCGCGACGCCGATGACGAGCAGCGCCATCGTGACGAGGCTCAGGACGGCCGCGACGAGCTTGACCCGCAGCGGTACGTCGGCGATGAACCGCACCGGAGAGCCGGGGGTCAGACGGGCAGGCGCAGGACGTACCCCACGCCCCGCAGCGTGTGGATCAGCCGCGGCTCGGCGATGTCGACCTTGCGGCGCAGGTAGGAGATGTAGGACTCCACGATGCTGTCGTCACCGCGGAAGTCGTAGTTCCAGACGAAGTCGAGGATCTGCGCCTTGGACAGGACCCGGCCGGCGTTGAGCATGAGGTAGCGCAGCAGCTTGAACTCGGTCGGGGACAGCGCGATGGTCTGCCCGGCCCGGCTCACCTCGTGCGTCTCCTCGTCGAGCTCCAGGTCGTGGAAGACCAGCCGGTTGGGCCCGGGGTCGCCGGCGGTGCGGCGCAGCACGGCCCGGATGCGGGCGGTGAGCTCTTCCAGGCTGAACGGCTTCGTCACGTAGTCGTCGCCGCCGAGCGTGAGGCCGCGGACCTTGTCCTCGGTGCCGTCGCGGGCGGTCAGGAAGACGACGGGGAGCCGGACGCCGCCCTCGCGGAGCCGCCGGATCACCTCGAAGCCGTCGAGGTCGGGCAGCATCACGTCGAGCACGACGAGATCGGGCTTGCTGTCGCGGGCCGCGGTGACCGCCTCGCTGCCGGTGGTCACCGCGTCAACCGCAAAACCGGCGAAACGCAGGCTGGCCGAGAGCAGCTCGCGGATATTCGGGTCGTCCTCGACCACGAGCAGCTTCGCCTCAGCCTGCGCCACGCCTGGCGACGATGCACCCCCGGATTGTGCGACGCCGCCTCGTACCCCCATGCGCATATCTTGCCGCCCTCCGCTGGAGTAGGGCTGGTGGTTGCCTGGGAAGTTCCTGGGCACCCCGACCGTATCGGTCAGCGCAGCAAGCGTCGCACCTGATCGATCGCGCCGTCCAACACCACCAGGGTGGCCCGCATGGTCTCCTGGCTGGCCCGCCCGGTCCGGGCCAGGCGGCGCACCTCGGCCAGCAGCTGTGCGGCCTTCTCCTCCAGCTCGTCCACCGCGCCGGCGGGCGGCGGCGACGCCGGGCGGGTGCCGGCCGCCCCGGGCCGCGGCGGGTAGCCCCAGCCGAACGAGGACGGCCCCGGCGGTGCGCTGCGCGCCTGGCGGCTGGCCTCCTTCAGCTCCTTCTTGAGGTCGCGCACGGAGCCGCGCACGCCCTGCTCGACCTCGTCGGCCAGGGTGGAGAGGTCGGCCAGCGAGGCGTTGATGTCGGCCTCGAGCGCCTCCAGCTCGCGGGCCCGCCGGTCGAGCTCCTCACGGCCGGCGTCGGCGATCTCGTAGACCTTCCGCCCGCCTTCGGCCTTGTGGGTGATCAGACCGTCGGCCTCCATCCGCTGCAGGCGCGGGTAGATCGTGCCGGCCGACGGCGCGTAGAGCCCGTGGAAACGGTTCTCGAGCAGGCGGATGAGCTCGTATCCGTGGCGCGGGCCCTCGTTGAGCAGCTTGAGGAGGTACAGCCGCAGCCGCCCGTGACTGAAGACTGCACTCATCGGGACACGTCCTCCTCGTCGTCCACCGGCCGGCGTAGCAGGGAAATGCTCCCAGACGTCGCGCTGGCGGCCAGCTGCCCGCCCGCCCCGGTGCCGATGCGCCCGGTGACGCTGTTGCGGCTGTGCTGGTCGAGCTCGGAGAACGCGCTGATCACGTGGCCGGAGACGGCGTGCAGGCTGACCCGCAGGTCGCTGTCCTCGCGGACCCGGGCGGTGATCTCACCCGACACGGTGTCGAGGTGCACCGCGGTCCCGGCCGGCGGGTTGTCGAGGTCGCAGGTCACCGAGCCGGAGATCGTGCGGGCGGTGACCTTGGCGGCGGTGGAGTCGGCCACGACGATCTCGCCGGACACCGTCTCGAGCTCGACCTCGCCGCCGAGCGTCAGCCCCTCGATGGAGCCGGACACGATCCGGCCGGTCACCCGCCCGTCGAGGCCGAGCAGCGTGATCCGCCCGCTCGTGACGTTGACGCTCGCCCCGTTGCGCAGGGAGGAGGCGATGATCGTGCCGGAGGCGACGTGGAGCCGCACGGTGGCGCCGGTCGGCACGACGACCGACACGTCCACCTTGAACCGGGCGCTGAACAGCCACCAGAGGAACCCGGGCCAGCCCTTGGGGAAGTCCTGGGACACGTCGAGGCGCCCGTTGCCGAGCTCCACGCTGACGGCCCGGTCGCCGATCTCGGCCACCTCGACCCGCGCGGGCCCGTCGTCGGACCCGACGACGTTGAGCCGCCCGGCCACCAGCGACACGTTGAGGTCGACGACCTCCTCGTCGAATGCGAGCCGCTCGGGCTCGCCGATCTTCCACGCGGTCATACCCGACAGCGTAGCGCTAAACGCGATACATCGCGATAGTATCTTCTGTGTCGCGACCTTTCTAGGCGGCCGGGGCGACCACCGCGGCGGCCGCCTTGGCCAGGACCCGGCGGGGGCTCGTGGGCCCGTCGCAGGGGGCGGGGTGGATCTTCGGATGGGCCCGCAGGCCGACGGACAGGTCGCGCGCGGCCAGCACCCGCCGCAGCGAGACGGCGAGGCTCTCGTCACCGATGAAGGCGGCGACCGTGGACACCGCGCCGTGCTGGGCGAACGTGAGGCGGACGGGCACGACGGGGACACCGGCGTCCACCGCGGCCTGGAACATCGCCGGGCGGAAGGTGCCGCCCATGCGCCCGCACCACGTCGTGCCCTCCGGGAAGACCGCCACCACACCGCCCGCGGCGAGGTTGCGCCGCACCTCGCCGATGGTCGCCGGCAGGCTCTTCGGGCGGGAGCGGTCCACGAACACGGTGCCGAGGGTCGCGGCCAGGCGCCCGATGAGGGGCCAGGCCCGGACCTCGCGCTTGGCCAGCAGGCGGGCCGGCGCGTGGGCCAGGATCACGATCACGTCCAGCCAGCTCACGTGGTTGGCCACCAGGAGCGCTCCCGACTGCGGGATCTTCCCGGCCGCGGCGTGCTTGACGCCCAGGCCGGCCAGCACCGCGCGGGCCAGGATGCGCTGCGCCTTGATCAGCTGCCGCTGCGGCAGCACGGCCAGCACCGGCACGGCCAGCCCGGCCAGCAGCAGCACGAAGCCGGTGACCAGGACGCGCTTGGCCATCAGCAGGGAGGAGACGGGCCGGGCCGCCGCGCCCGCCAGGCACTCGGCGCCGCAGGTCGAGCGGGGCAGCCAGAGGCTGTCCAGGACCCTCATGGGTGTCGCGGTCACGGTCATCGCCGTCACTCCTGACCGAGGAAGTGGCGCATGTAGCGCGGGTTGATGCGGTCCAGCGAGAGCAGCACGTAGAAGTCGGCGCAGTCGAAGTCGGGGTCGTGGGCCGGCGGGCCGGCGATCCAGGCGCCCAGCCGCAGGTACCCCTTCAGCAGCGGCGGCACCGTAGCCCTGGCCGGGGCCGGGACCGGCGGGGTCCACGGGTTGCGGGGCCGGACGGTCCAGGCGCTCGGCACCAGGTGCTTGCGCCGGGCCAGGTCCCACACGCCCGCGGCCTGCTCGCCGCCGTCGGCCAGCGGCACCGACGCGCAGCCGCCCAGCCAGCGGTGGTTGTGCAGGTGCATGTAGCGGGCGATGCCGGCCCACATCAGGTTGATGACCGCGCCGCTGCGGTGGTCCGGGTGGACGCAGGAGCGGCCGGTCTCGACCAGGCCGCCGCGCAGCTGGGCCAGGCCCGCGAGGTCGAACTCGGTGTCGGCGTAGAGGCCGCCGGCCCGGGCCGCGCGGTCCGGGGGGAGCATGCGGTAGGTCCCCACCACCTGGCCGGTGGACTCCTCGCGGATGATCAGGTGGTCGCAGTACTCGTCGAAGGGGTCGACGTCGATGCCGTCCTCGGTGCTGTGCAGGGTGGCGCCCAGCTCACCGGCGAAGACCTCGTGGCGGAGCCGTTGTGCGGCCCGGACCTGGGCGCCGTCGGTGGCCACCAGCAGGGTGTAGCGCTGCAAGTCGCCCAGCTCTTGCGGGCCGGCGGCGACGGCGAGAATCGTCATGCGTTCGGTGTAAGCGTCGACCCCTGCGGATGGCTGACGCTCACAGGTTCCGCCGATGGCGTGCGGATGAACTGTCGTTACCGTGATCAGCCATGGCGGGATATTCAGGCACACCATTGCCCAAGAAGCTCGGGATACATGCGGGAAACCGGGTGCTGCTGGACGGCGCGCCGGCCGGGTTCGCGCTCGACGAGCTCCCGGCGGATGTGGTACTCCACCGGCGCAACGCACCCGGCCTGTACGACGTCATCGTGCTGTTCTGCCCGAACTCCGCCCGGCTGCGGCGCCGCTGGCCGGCGCTGCACCGGTTGACCCCGCCGGCCGGCGCGCTCTGGGTGGCCTGGCCGAAGCGCGCCTCCGGGCTCACCACCGACCTCGACGAGGCCGGGGTGCGCGAGTTCGCACTCGCCAACGGCCGGGTCGACGTCAAGGTGTGCGCGATCGACGCAACCTGGTCGGGCCTGAAACACGTCATCCGAGTGCAAGATCGATAGGCTGCCGGACAACCCGAGATCACCGGTACTTGTCCGGACATGTCATATTGACGCCTTCACCTGTCTGCAGAAGGGAGCGGCGCGTTGTCCAACAACGGACAGATCGTCGTCTCCGGCCTGACGAAGCAGTATCGCAACGTCAGAGCCGTCGACAATTTGTCGTTCGTGGTCGAGCCGGGCCGCGTCACCGGGTTCCTCGGGCCGAACGGCGCGGGCAAGACCACCACGCTGCGCATGGTGCTCAACCTGGTCTCACCCACGTCCGGCACCGCGACGATCAGCGGGCACCGCTATGCGGACGTCGCCGAGCCGCTGAAGCTGGTCGGGGCGATCCTCGAGGCGTCGGCCGCGCACAAGGGCCGCACGGCGCGCAACCACCTGCGCTGCGTGGCCGCGGTCGGCGGTTTTCCCACGTCCCGCGTCGACGAGGTGCTGGAGCTGGTCGGGCTCACCACCGCGGCGAAACGGAAGTTCCGCGGATACTCCCTCGGCATGAAGCAGCGCCTCGGCATCGCCCAGGCGCTGCTGGGCAACCCGCAGGTGCTGATCCTCGACGAGCCGGCCAACGGCCTGGACCCGGAGGGCATCCGCTGGATGCGCGGGCTGCTGCAGGGCCTGGCCCAGCAGGGGCGCACGGTGCTCGTCTCCAGCCACCTGCTGTCGGAGATGGAGATCCTCGCCGACGACGTGGTCATCATCGCCGCGGGCAAGCTTGTCACCCAGGGCCCGATGGAGTCGATCGTCGGGCAGGGCACGACCCAGGCCGCCGTCCGGGTCCGCACGCCCAACATCCAGGAGCTGGTGGCGGCGGTCCGCGAGGCCGGCGGGGCGATCAACCCCGGCAGCAACGGCGCGCACCTGGTCACCGGCCTGGACGCCCCGGCCGTCGGCAAGCTGGCCCTGCAGTCCGGCGTCGAGCTGCACGAGCTGGTCGCCGAGAAGCCGGACCTGGAGCACGTGTTCCTCGAACTGACTCAGGGAAGGGCGGCCATCCGATGACGCGGCTCATCAAGGCCGAGCTGATCAAGCTGCGCACCACGAACATGTGGTGGATCTTCCTGATCTGCTCGGTGGCGTTCGTCGGGCTGGCCCTGCTGATCAACACCGCGCAGGCCCACTCCCAGCTGCACATTCCCGAGTGGGCCGACGAGCCCCCGCGCCCGGGGATGTCGGAGGAGGACAAGGCCGCCTTCCTGGCCGACCAGCAGCACGAGAAGGACCAGATCGCGCAGGCCCGCACCGCGGCCGGCGTGGCCAAGATCGCCGCGAACATCTACACGTCGGGCCAGTTCTTCGGCCTGATGATGGTCATGCTCCTGGCGATCCTGCTGATCACGAACGAGTTCTACCACCAGACGGCCACGGCGACGTTCCTGGCGACGCCGAAGCGGACAAAGGTCATCGTGGCCAAGCTGATCACCGGCGCGGCCATGGCGTTCGGGTTCTGGCTGCTCGCCACCGTGATCAACCTGATCGCCGGCGCGATCTTCTTCTCCGCCGAGGGGGTCGGCAACGCCCTGGGCCAGTGGGACGCGCAGCAGGCCATCCTGCTCAACCTGCTGGTGTACGCACTGTGGGCGGTCTTCGGCATCGGCATCGGCGTGCTCCTGCGCAGCCAGATCGGCGCGACGATCACCGCGGCGACCGTCTACACCATCGGCACCTACGCGGCCCTCATCGTCCTGGCGCTCATCCGCGAGTACCTGATCAAGGACGACTGGGTGCTGCAGGCGGCGGTGTACATTCCGCCACTGGCCTCCGAGCACGTGGTCGGCTCGCTGCAGAACCAAATGGGCGACACCCATCTGCCGGCCCGCTGGATCGGGGTCGTGGTGCTCGTCGGCTGGGCGCTCGTGCTGGGCGGCATCGGCACCCTGATCACCCGCAAGCGCGACATCGCATAAGCGGAGCGTGACCGCCCCGCTCAAGATAACTGCAAGATCTTGGACAACTGTGGCCGCCGCGAGGCGGCCACAGTTGTAAGGGTTGAACCACAATCCGCTCATCGACAACGTCAGACCCGCGCGTCTACATGGTCACTCCGGCGGCGTCGACGGCGAACGAGCGTTAGGCAGCGCGTAGCCTAAAGGACCGGACATCCGTAACCCCTAGCAACTCGCGTTTGGAAGAGGCGATCAAGAGCCGTGTCGACCCAAGCGACCAACTCGCAGGAGAATCCGCTGGCGGGATTTGGCCCGAACGAGTGGATCGTCGAGGACATGTACCAGCGGTACCTCGCCGACCCGGCCAGCGTGGACTCTGCGTGGCACGACTTCTTCACGGACTACAAGCCGGCCCCGGACGCCGAGGCCGCCGCCCCGGCCGCCGCGCCCGCCACGCCCGCACCTGCGAAGGCCGCCCCCGCGAAGGCCGCTCCGGCCAAGCCCGTGGAGAAGCCCGCCGCGAAGCCGGTCGAGAAGAAGGCCGTCCCCGCCAGCAAGCCCGCACCGACCAGGGAGGCGCCCGCCTCCGCCGGCGGCGCGAAGCACGTTCCCCTGCGCGGGGTCGCCGCCCGCATCGTGCAGAACATGGACCTCTCGCTCGAGGTGCCGACCGCCACCAGCGTGCGCGCCGTGCCGGCCAAGCTGCTCTCCGACAACCGGATCGTGATCAACAACCACCTCGCCCGCGGCCGCGGCGGGAAGGTGTCGTTCACGCACCTGATCGGATACGCGCTGGTCCGGGCCCTGGCCGTGCACCCGGAGCTCAACAACAGCTTCGCCGAGGTCGACGGCAAGCCCAACCTGGTCGAGCCCGAGCACGTCAACCTCGGCATCGCGATCGACCTGGCCAAGCCGGACGGCTCGCGCACGCTCGTGGTGCCCAGCATCAAGGGCACCGAGGCGATGGACTTCCGCCAGTTCTGGTCGGCCTACGAGGACGTCGTGCGGCGGGCCCGGCGCAACGAGCTGACGATGGACGACTACGCCGGCACGACCGTCTCGCTGACCAACCCGGGCGGCATCGGCACCGTGCACTCGATGCCGCGGCTGATGGCCGGGCAGGGCGCGATCATCGGCGTCGGCGCCATGGAATACCCGGCGCCCTACGCCGGCATGTCCGACGAGACCCTGGCCGAGCTGGGCATCAGCAAGATCATCACGCTCACCAGCACCTATGACCACCGGATCATCCAGGGCGCCCAGTCCGGCGAGTTCCTCAAGGTCATGCACGAGCTGCTGCTCGGCGAGCACGGCTTCTACGACCAGATCTTCACCGACCTGCGCATCCCCTACGAGCCGGTGCGCTGGGTCCGCGACGTGGCCCGCACCTCCGAGGGGCAGATCGACAAGGCGGCCCGGGTCGTGGAGCTCATCCACGCCTACCGCGTGCGCGGCCACCTCATGGCCGACACCGACCCGCTGGAGTTCCGCATCCGCCGCCACCCGGACCTCGACGTCCTGGAGCACGGCCTGACGCTGTGGGACCTCGACCGCGTCTTCCCGGTCGGCGGGTTCTCCGGCAAGCAGAAGATGAAGCTGCGGGCCGTCCTCGGCGTGCTGCGCGACTCCTACTGCCGGCGGGTCGGCGTCGAGTACATGCACATCATGGACCCGGAGGAGCGGCGCTGGATCGCCGAGCGGGTCGAGAAGCCGTACGAGAAGCCGACGACCGAGGAGCAGAAGCACATCCTCAACCGGCTCAACGCGGCCGAGGCGTTCGAGACCTTCCTGCAGACCAAGTACGTCGGCCAGCGGCGCTTCTCGCTGGAGGGCGGCGAGTCGCTGATCCCGCTGCTCGACGAGATCCTGCAGAACTCGGCCGAGGGCGAGCTCGACGAGGTCGTCATCGGCATGGCCCACCGCGGCCGGCTCAACGTGCTGGCCAACATCGTCGGCAAGCCCTACGAGAAGATCTTCTCCGAGTTCGAGGGGCACCTGGACCTCAAGTCGGCGCACGGCTCGGGCGACGTCAAGTACCACCTGGGCATGACCGGCAAATACACGCACCCCAACGGCGAGCACGCGACGACCGTCTCGGTCGTCGCCAACCCGTCGCACCTGGAGGCGGTCAACCCGGTGCTCGAGGGCATCGTGCGGGCCAAGCAGGACAAGATCGACCTCAAGCTCGAGGGCTACACCGTCCTGCCGCTGCTCATCCACGGCGACGCGGCGTTCGCGGGCCAGGGCGTCGTGGCCGAGACGCTGAACCTGTCGCAGCTGCGCGGGTACCGCACCGGCGGCACCGTCCACGTGGTCGTCAACAACCAGGTCGGCTTCACCACCGCCCCGGAGTACTCGCGCTCGTCGCTCTACTCGACCGACGTGGCCCGGATGATCCAGGCGCCGATCTTCCACGTCAACGGCGACGACCCCGAGGCCGTCGTGCGGGTGGCCCGGCTGGCGTTCGAATACCGCCAGGCGTTCAACAAGGACGTCGTCATCGACCTGGTCTGCTACCGCCGGCGCGGCCACAACGAGGGCGACGACCCCTCGATGACCAACCCGCTGATGTACGCGATCATCGACCAGAAGCGCTCGGTCCGAAAGATCTACACCGAGGAGCTGATCGGCCGCGGCGACATCCCGATCACCGAGGCCGAGGCCCTGCTCAAGGACTACCACGAGCAGCTGGAGACGGTGTTCAAGGCGACCCGCGACGCCTCCTCCACGCCGGCCGCCCGCCTCACCCGGCTGCGCGCCCCGGAGGCCGAGCCGGTGGTCGAGACCAAGATCGACGAGTCGGTACTGCGGGCGATCGGCGAGGCGCACGTCAAGCTCCCCGACGGCTTCACCCCGCACAAGCGCGTCCAGCAGCTGCTCGACCGCCGCGCGAAGATGGCCGTGGAGGGCGACATCGACTGGGGCTTCGGCGAGATCATCGCCTTCGGCGCCCTGGTCCACGACGGCGTCACCGTGCGCCTCTCCGGCCAGGACTCGCGGCGCGGCACCTTCGTCCAGCGCCACGCGGCGATCGTCGACGCCGAGACCGGCACCGACTACTTCCCGGTCAACGCGCTGCTCAAGGACAACGCGAAGTTCTTCGTCTACGACTCGCTGCTGTCGGAGTTCGCGGCGATGGGCTTCGAATACGGCTACTCGGTCGAGACCCCGGACGCGCTCGTCATGTGGGAGGCGCAGTTCGGCGACTTCGTCAACGGCGCCCAGTCGATCGTCGACGAGTTCATCTCCTCCGGCGAGGTGAAGTGGGGCCAGCTGGCCTCGGTCACCCTGCTGCTGCCGCACTCGCACGAGGGCCAGGGCCCCGACCACACGTCGGGCCGCCTGGAGCGCTACCTGCAGCTGTGCGCCGAGGACAACATGCGCGTCGCGGTCCCGACGACCCCGGCCAACCACTTCCACCTCCTGCGCCGCCAGGCCCTGTCGCCGAAGAAGAAGCCGCTCGTCGTCTTCACGCCCAAGTCGCTGCTGCGCCACCGCCTGTGCGTCTCCAGCGTCGAGGACTTCACCACCGGCACCTTCCAGACGGTCATGCCCGACCCGGGCGTGAAGGGCACCGCCCTCGACCCGGCCGCCGTGAAGCGGGTCCTGCTCTGCTCGGGCAAGGTCTTCTACGACCTCCTCCAGGCCCGCACCGACCGCGGCATCACCGACACCGCGATCCTGCGCGTCGAGCAGCTCTACCCGATGCCGATCGAGGAGCTCACGGCCGCGCTGGAGCAGTACCCGAACGCGGAGGACTTCGCCTGGGTCCAGGAGGAGCCGGCCAACCAGGGCGCGTGGTCGTTCATCGCGCTCAACCTGCTGGAGCAGCTGCAGGGTGTCGGCCTGCGCCGCATCTCCCGCCCGGCCGCCGCCGCCCCCGCCGTCGGCTCGACCAAGCTGCACGACGCCGAGCAGCAGGCCCTGATCGAGGCGGCTCTGCCCAAGCCCTGACCTTTGGGTGTACTTCGAGGGGGCACGGCGATTCCCGCCGTGCCCCCGCTGTCTCTCTCCCTGGAGCTGGTTCGCTATGTACTTCACGGATCGCGGCATCGAGGAGCTCGACACGCGTCGCGGTGAGGAGGAGGTCACGCTCGCGTGGCTGGCCGAGCGCCTCCGCGACTTCGTCGACCTCAACCCCGAGTTCGAGACCCCCATCGAACGCCTGGCCGTCTACCTGGCCCGCCTGGACGACGAGGACGAGGACTAGGCCCGGCGCGACGCCTCGGCCGGTGCGCTCGCCCCCGGCCGGGGCCGGCTCAGTCGGCCCAGCCGAAGGAGCGTTCGACGGCGCGCAGCCACAGGGCGTGGCCGCGGTCGCGCTGGTCGGCGGGCATGGAGGGCTCCCAGCGCCGGTCCACGTGCCACTTCGCGCGCAGGGTGTCGGTGTCGGGCCAGAAGCCTACGGCCAGGCCCGCCGCGTACGCGGCCCCCAGCGCCGTCGTCTCGGCGACCGTCGGGCGGACCACCGGGACGTCGAGGACGTCGGCCTGGAAGGCCATGAGCAGGTCGCTCGCCGTCATGCCGCCGTCGACCTTCAGGGTTTCCAGCGGTACCGCGGCCTCCGCCATCATCGCGTCGACGACGTCCTTGACCTGCCAGGCGGTGGCCTCCAGGGCGGCTCGGGCCAGATGGCCCTTGGTGACGTAGCCGGTGAGGCCGGTGATGACACCGCGGGCGTCGGGGCGCCAGTGGGGGGCGAAGAGGCCGGCGAACGCGGGGACGATGTAGCAGCCGCCGTTGTCCTCCACGGTGGCGGCCAGCTCGTTGATCTCGGGGGCGGAGGCGATAAGGCCCAGGTTGTCGCGCAGCCACTGGACGAGCGAGCCGGTGATGGCGATCGAGCCCTCGAGGGCGTAGACCGGGTCCGCGTCGCCGATGCGGTAGCCGACCGTGGTGACCAGGCCGCGCTCGCTCGAGACCGGGCGGGTGCCGGTGTTGAGCAGCAGGAACGAGCCGGTGCCGTAGGTGCACTTGGCCTCGCCGGGGGAGAAGCACGCCTGGCCGAAGAGGGCCGCCTGCTGGTCGCCGAGCGCGCTGGCCACGGGCACGCCGTGGAGCATCGTCCTCGCCTCGCCGTAGACGTACGACGAGGAGCCGATCTCCGGCAGCATGACCCGCGGGATGCCGAACGCGGCAAGCAGCTCGTCGTCCCAGTCCAGCGTGGTCAGGTTCATGAGCATCGTCCGGCTGGCGTTCGTCACGTCGGTGACGTGGCGGCCGGTGAGCTTCTCGATCAGCCACGTGTCGACGGTGCCGAAGCGGATCTCGCCGGCCTCGGCCCGGGCGCGCAGGCCGGGGACGTTGTCGAGCAGCCAGACCACCTTGGGGGCGGCGAAGTAGGTGGCCAGGGGCAGGCCGCAGCGGTCGCGGAAGCGGTCCGGGCCCGCGTCGCCGGCCAGCGTGCGGATGAGGGCGTCGGTGCGGGTGTCCTGCCAGACGATGGCCGGGTGCACCGGTTCGCCGGTGGCGGCGTCCCACAGGATCGTGGTCTCGCGCTGATTGGTGATGCCGATGGCGGCGACGTCGGCGCGGCTGAGCCCGGCCTGGTCCAGCGCGCGGGTCGACACGGCCTGGACGTTGTGCCAGATCTCGACCGGGTCGTGCTCGACCCAGCCGGGGCGGGGGAAACTCTGTCGGTGTTCGCGCTGGTCAAGCGCCACGATGGCGCCGTCGGCGTCGAACACGATCGCACGGGTGGAGGTCGTGCCCTGGTCGATGGCGAGGATGTACACAGTGCCATCTTCGCCGAAGCTCTGTCACGTTCGGGACGGAACCTTTTCCGGCATCTGTCGCACGGCCTAGAGTCCGGGGCCGGAACCCTGCCCGAACCCGCGCCGCGGGCCGGCACCCACCTCGCCGACCTGGAGCAATAGTGTCCGTCATCGAGACGCGCATCAGTGTCTGGGAGGCGCTGGCCGGGCGTGCCCCCGGTGCGCCGCTCGGCCCGGCCGACATCGGCCTGTGGCACGCGGTGACCGACCGGCTCAACCCGGCCCGGGCCCGGCCCGTCCTGCGCGAGGGTGTCGAGGCGGTCACGCTCACCTCGGCCCGCGGGGTCGACTACGTCATGCTGCGCTCGCCCGATCGCGCGGAGTCGAGCTACCTGCGGCTGACGCCGGAGGAGTGGCGGCTGGCCCAGTTCATGGACGGCAGCCGGACCGTGGCCCGCCTGGTCGCCGAGTTCGCCCGCATCTGCGGCCGGCTCGCGCCCGACCAGGTGACCCGGATCGTCGCCGACCTCGCCGGCAACCGGATGCTCGCCGAGCTGCCCGTCGACGCGTTCAGCAAGCTCCAGCGGGTGCACCGCCGGCCCTGGCCGCTGCGCCTGGGCAAGGCGATCCTGGCCACCGCCCAGGGCCGCCGGGTCGTGCTGGCCCGGGTCGACCCGATCGTCACGTTCCTGTACAAGGCGGGCGGGCGGCTCTTCTTCACCCGGGTCGTCGCCGTGCTCTGCGGCCTGCTCGCGCTGGCCGGCCTCGGCGTGTTCGTGTGGAACTGGTTCCGCGCCGACCAGTCGGTCTTCCTCACCGGCGACTCGTACTTCGCCGGCGCTCTCGTGCTGCTCGGCCTCAACGTGCTGGCGCTCGGCTGCCACGAGCTCGGGCACGCGCTGGGCGCCAAGCACGCCGGGAGGCGGGTGCCCGTCGCGGGCTTCCTGGTGTACTTCGGCATTCCCTCGGTATTCGTCGACACCACCGACGTGTGGATGGCCGGGCGCCGCGCCCGCCTGGTGACCACGATCGCCGGGCCGGCGACCGGCCTCATCCTGGCGGGGGCCTGCCAGATCGTCGGCGTGTTCGTCCCCGAGCTGCAGCCGTGGACGTTCAAGCTGGCCTTCGCGTGGTATCTCAACGCGCTGTTCAACCTCAACCCGTTCATGGCGCTCGACGGCTACTACCTGCTCATGGACTGGCTGGAGGTACCCAATCTGCGGGCCCGTGGTCTGGCCTGGGTCCTGGCCCGGCTGCGCCGGCGGCCGCCGCGCTTCTCCGAGCTGGACCGGGAGGGGCGGCTCGTCGCGCTCTACGGGATGCTCGCCGTCACCTGGATCGCGATAGCCGTCAACCTCGTCTACCGCGTGTACACCGACCGCGTCGCCGGGGTCGTCACCGGCCTCTGGAACGCGGGGTGGGCGGCTCGCGCCCTGCTCGCCGTGATCGTCGCCGGGCTGCTGGCGCCGGTCGTGTACCTCTTCCTCGGCTGGCTGCGCCGGCGCGGCCGGCGGCTGCGCGACCGGCTGGGCGAGCGCAGGCTGGTCCGGGACGAGCCGCGCCGGTTCGCCGCGCTGAGCTCCTCGGCGCTGTCCAACCTGCCACCGGACGCCCTCGCCCGGCTGGCCGCCGACGCCCGCTGGGTCCACCCGCGCACCGGCGAGCAGCTGGTCTTCGCCGGGGCCGCGCAGCCGTCGGTGTTCGTCGTCGTCGACGGGGCGCTGGAGGCCAGGCGGCCGGGCGATCCCAGCGGTACCGTCCGCGAGCGCGTCGGCCGCGGCGGAGTCGTCGGGCTGGCCAACGCCCTGACCGGTGCTCCGGCCGCGCTGGGCTGGCTGACCGCGGGCACCACGCTCCTGGCCGTCCCGTCCTCCACGGTCTCGGCCGCCATCGGCCCGCTGCCCGGCCCGCCGCCCGTCGAGCGGGCCGAGCTCGAGGCGCTCATGACGCAGACCCCGGCCCTGGCCGCCCTCGGCCCCGAGGACCGCCTCGGCCTGCTCACCCGGGCCCGCCCGATGCACCTCGGCCCGGGCGAGCCGGTCGTGCTGCGCACCGGCAACGACGCGCTCGTGGTGGCGTCCGGCTCCCTCCAGCTGCCCGAGGGCATCGAGCTGCACCGCGGCTCCATGATCGGCCCCTACGGCGACGGCTCGCCCGGCCAGGTCGCCACCGCCCGCACCCCGGCCCGCGCCTGGCTACTGCCCGCGGTCGCCGGCCTGCCCCTGCTCCTGGGCCGCCCGGCCGACTCCGTCGCCGCCGGTGGCCGGCGCCCGGTGCACGGCGCCCACCCGATCTCGAACTACCCGCCGCTGGCCTCCCCGCCCGGCCCGCCGCCGCCCGCCGACGACAGCGTCGACCGCCGCTTCGAGCGCCGGCTGTGGTGGCTGCTCGTCCTGCTCCTGCTGTTCGCGGTGTTCCTGACCGGCGCGAACCTGTTCACCGGCCCCGTGTGGGCGGAGATGCCGACCGACAGCGCGCTCGTCACCGTCACCCGCGGCGATGCGACAGTGCGCATCAACGGCCTGGAGCGCACACTGTCGCGCAACGCCAAGGTGTACGTCCAGCAGGGCGACGCCGTGCACATCAACGTCAAGTCCACCGCTTCCCTGACCTTCCGCGGCGGCAGCGCCACGGTCCTCTGCGCCGGGGCCGACGTGCGGATCGGCACCCTGGTCAGCGGCCAGCAGACGCCGATCGAGCCGACCGCCGCGCTGACCCTGGACCGCGGCCGCCTGCTCGTCGACACGACGAGCACGACAACGGCCTTCAAGCCGCTGCGCCTGGCCGTCGGCGACGTGACGAATGAGGGCTCGGCCCGCTTCGCGCTTGCCGCCGGCAACGACCCCGAGGTCGGCCGGGGCGTGGTGAAGCAGGACGGCGCCGTGGTGGACCCGGCCGCGACGGCCGACCTGACCTGTGGCGACGGTGTCGCGCTGCCCAAGCCCGGCGGGACTCCGACGGTCGTCCCCTCGGCCACCGAGACGCCCTCGGTCCTGCCGTCCCCGAGCGACTCCCCGTCCGCCTCGGCGTCGGCCACGAACACGCCGGAGGCGACCCCGAGCCGCACCACGGGCCGCCCGACGGCCACGCCGACCGCCACGCCGCCCACGACGACCGCGGGCCCGCCGCCGACCACTGCCGCCCCGACGACGTCACCGCCGGACACGACTGTCCCGACGACCCGCCTGACCTCCTCGGCTGCGCAGTTCTACCGCTCGTTCGTCGTCGAGGGCACCCGGCAGCCCTGCTACTGGGGGGACCCGATAAGCGGGGACCCGACCTCGTCGACGGTCACCGTCAACATGATCGACGCTGGTGGCACCGCGGGGTCGCGGCTCGTGTCGCTGACCGTGGACGGCAAGGCGGTCTCCGGGTCGGGCGGCAACGGCAAGTGGACGACGGTCATCGGGCCGGTCTCGGACTACGGCGACGAGCACACGTACACCGTCTCGGCCGTGACCGCCGACGCCGCCGGCAACCGGTCGGGAGAAGCATCGACAAAGGTGACCGTCCGCGGTTGCCAGATCATCGGATAGGTTGGAGCTCAGGTGCTTTGTTGGTTCTGTGCCAAGGCGGCGCGGGGGTCGTGCCGGTTCTGCGGCCGTGGGCTGTGCGAGGACCACGCGAAGTTCGGCCCCTACCTGCTGGAGGTGCACCGCTCGCAGCGCCGCGGACGGGCGGAGGGGCTCGTCGTCGAGGATGCGGTGCAGTGCGGGACGTGCCGTCCACGGCCGCAGCCGATTCCGATGCCCGAGCTCGACTGAGCGCCGGAAGTACCAAATCTGGGGGGTAGTGACAATGTCCGATTTCGACGAGGTGCTCGAGCGGCTGCTCGGCGATCCCGGGTTCAAGGCGCAGCTGGCGGCCGACCCGGGCCGGGCCCTGGCCGGGTATCACCTGAGCCCGGACGAGCTCGACATCCTGCAGACCCAGCTCGGCGACGCCGGCGGCCAGCGCCACGTCGAGCAGCGCACCAGCAAGGCGAGCATGTTCGGGGTGTTCTCCTCGATCGGCTCCGGCCTCGGCGACGTGCTGCACGGCGGCCACGGCGGCGGGGTCGCGCATACCCTCGGCTCCGGCCCGGGCGCGCCGGGGGGCGGCGCCGGGGCCGACATGGGGCAGCGGATGCACGAGGTGGTCGAGCAGCAGTACGGCGGCCGCCACGCCGCCGTCGAGCCCGCCGACGTCGGCCCGGGCTCCTCGATCGACCACGCCGTGCAGGACGTGGGCTCGGGCCGCCACGCGGTCTCGGAGGTCTCGTCCTCGTCCTCCTCGCACCACACGGAGACGTCCGGCACCGTCTACCGGGCCAGCACCTACACGGGCGGCCTCCCGCAGGAGCCGTCGGGGGCGGCGGGCGCCGCGGCCGGCCTGGCCGGTCACCACGAGGGCGGCCACGGTTCCGGGCTCGGCGCCGGCCTTGACGACATCGGCCGGCAGCCGGGCCAGGGGGCCGGGGCGGTCGACGGCCCGGCCGGTCACTACGAGGGCGGCCACGGTTCGGGGCTCGGCGCGGGCCTGGACGACATCGGCCGGGAGCAGGGCCAGGGGGCCGGGGCGGTCGGCGGCCTGGCCGGACGGGTCCACGGCCAGGTGCCGGGGGCCGCACCGACCGACGGCTACCACACGCGGGTCGACTGGGACGGCGACGGGCGCTGGGACCAGCACACCTACGTCAACCGCCCCGACGGCGGCGTCGACATCGTGGTGGACGCCGACGGCGACGGCCGCGCCGAGTTCATCGGCCACGACACCGACCGCGACGGCCTGATCAACTCCTCCGAGGTCGACACCGACCGCGACGGCACGATGGACGCCCGCTACGAGGACGTCAACGGCGACGGCTGGCTGGACCGCCGAACCCGCTGAGCGGTTGCCCGGCGCGAGTGGCACGTTTCCGGGAGCCGCCCGCGCCGCCTGTTCCCTACCGTTCTAGATGTACCGCGGGGCAGCGGTACGCCGAAGAAGACCGGGAGCAGGTTATGAGCGACTTTGACCTCGACTGGGGCATGGAGCACGAACTCCACGTCGACCACGACGGTGGAGTCGATCACGCCCTGGCCGACGACCACGCCTACGACGCACACGACATCTCGGGCACGCACGACATCTCGGACACGCACGACGCCCTCGACTCGCGCGACTCCCTGGACTCGCACGAGGGGCACGAGGGGCACGACGCATACAGCGACGGCCACGAGGCCCACGCCGACACCCACGACTACGCGGGCGAGGCCGACCTCGACACCGCCGCCCACCACGACGACCAGCCGGCCCTTGACGAGCCCGACCTGGACCTGCCCGACTGGCAGCTGGACACAGACTTCCTGGACGGACACTACGACCTGGTCGGCGCGGACCCGCACGAAGGCGACATGTGGTCGCAGTTCATGACCGACATGCACGAAGAGATCAACCCGTACGCCGCCAACTGATCCCGGGCGGTGCGCTCCGGAGCGCACCGCCCTTCGGCGCGCCCGACGTATCCGGCGCGCCGGGGGGTGCCGGGTCAGAGCTTGATCGCGCTCGCCGGGCCGGAGCTCGCGTAGTACCAGCCCTGCGCCGTGTCACAGCCCAGCTCCAGCAGGCGGGTGGCCTGCTCGGCGGTCTCCACGCCCTCGGCCGTCACGCTCAGCTTCAGCGTGTGGGCCAGGCCGATCACGGCGGCGATGATCTCCTGGTCGACCGGGTCGGCGCCCTCCGGCGGCCGTAGGCCCGCGACGAACGAGCCGGCCAGTTTCAGGCTGTGGACGGGCAGGTTGCGCAGGTACGCGAAGTTCGAGTACCCCGTCCCGAAGTCGTCGATGGCGATGCGCGGGCCCAGTGCCGCGAGGGCGTTGAGGTCCTCGATGGGGTCGCCGCCGGTACCCATGACGGCACTTTCGGTCAGCTCGAGCTGCAGCAGCTCCGGCGGCAGACCCGTCTGCTCCAGGATCGCGCGCACGTCCCGCACGATGGTGCGGTCGCGCATCTGGCGGACGGCCAGGTTGACGCTCATGATCGGGGCGCGGTCGCCCACCGTACGGCGCCACTCGGCGGCCTGGCGGCACGCCTCGTGCAGGACCCAGCGGCCCAGGGGCACGATGAGGCCGGTCTCCTCGGCCATGCCGATGAACGCGTCCGGGCCGAGCACGCCGAAGCGCGGGTGCCGCCACCGGACGAGCGCCTCGACGCCGATGGTCACGCCGTCGCTCAGTCGGACCAGCGGCTGATACTCGACGAAGAACTCCCGCCGCTCCAGCGCCGCGGGCATGGAGGCGGACAGCTCGTAGGCGGTGACCTCGCGCGTGTGGCGCTCGGCGTCGAAGAGGGCCAGGCGGTTGCGGCCGTCGGCCTTGGCCCAGTAGAGCGTGGTGTCGGCCGCCTTCATGACCTCGGCCGCGCTGGTACCGCGCAGCGGCTGCTCGACCACGCCGATGCTGGCCGAGATGCTGATCTCGTGGCCGCCGACGTGGACGGGGGCGCGCACGGTGTCGAGCGCCTTCTCGGCCACCGCGACCACGTCCTCGACCCCGCCGCACTGCTCGACGAGCACCACGAACTCGTCGCCGCCCATGCGGGCCACCAGCTGGTGCTCGCCGCTGATCGAGCGGGCCAGGCGGCGGGCGACGGTCTGCAGCAGCTGGTCGCCGACGTCGTGACCCAGGGTGTCGTTGATGACCTTGAATCCGTCGACGTCGAGGTAGCACACACCGATCCGGGCGTCCTCGTGCCCGGTGTCGCCGGCCGCGTCGAGCAGGGCGTTGAGCCGCTCGAAGAACAGCGTGCGGTTGGGCAGCTGGGTGAGCGGGTCGTGGAGGGCCTGGTGGCGCAGGCGGACCTGGAGGAGGTACCGCTCGGTGATGTCCTCGAACATCGCCACCAGCCAGCGCGCCCGCCCGTCCTCGTCGCGGATGATCGAGGCGACCAGGTCGGTCCACACCCGGTGGCCGTCCTTGTGGACATAGGGCTTCTCGATGCGGAACTGGTCGCGCCCGCCCGAGAGCACCTCCTCGAACATGGCCCCGGCCGACGGCGGGTCCTCGGGCAGCACGAAGTCGTCGAACGACATGGCTCGAAGCTCGTCCGCGGTGTACCCGAGCATGTCGCACAGCGCCTGGTTGACCTCGATCACCTGGCCGTCGATCGTGCTCACGCTCATGCCGATGGCGGCACCGGCGAAGATGGCCCGGAAGCGGGCCTCGCTGACCCGCCGGCCCTCCTCGGCCCGGGCCCGCGCCCAGAGCGCCGCGGTGCGGATCTCCTCCTGCTCGTCGAGGACGCGGTCGCGCAGGGCGAGCGCATAGCCGGAGGCGAGCGCACCCTGGATCTGCGCACACCGCTTCGAGGGCGCGTTGCCGAACTGCTCGGCCAGCACCGCGAGCGTGCGCTCCAGCGTCGTGGGCTCGGTGAAGTGGGCGGCGACGAGCGTCGAGCCGACCTCCCGCACGTCGGTCGGGTCGAACGTCTCGGCGGTCAGCGCGTGGATGAGCCGGGTCGAGAGGCTGGTCAGGAAGTCCTGCACCTCGAGGCCGTTCATCGACACGTAGCTGGTGCCGGCGATGGCCAGCGACCAGGCGCGCGCCATCCGTTCGGCGGCGCGATGCGGGCGGTCCCACGAAGTCGGCGTGGGGCTGATGGCGGTCATGGTGGGCCGGGCTAATCCTTACGGGCGACGGCCGCGCAGCCGACCGCGGTGCCCTCGGATGGTGGCTCCTCCTCGTCGCCGTCGGGGCGCCATTCGTGCGGCGCCACGATGCCCGGCGACAGCGGGGTCAGGTCGCCGAGCAGCGCCGCGACCTGGTCTTTCGTGCGCAGGATGAGCGGTGTGGGCGACCGGCGGTACATCTCCCAGGCCTCTTCCTCGGGCGGTGTGAGGGGCCGGTCGAGGCCGGCGTGCGAGAGGACGACGTGGCTGCCGGGCACGGCCGCGGCGGCGTAACCCGCGACGATGTCGGCCGGGCGCTGATCGTCGGGGACGAAGTGCAGCACCGCGGCGAGCAGGAAGGCGATCGGGCGGCCGAAGTCGACGAGGCCCTGCACCTGCGGGTGGGCCAGCACCTCGGCCGGCCGGCGCAGGTCGGCCGCGACGACGCCGGTGCCCGGGACGTCGGCCAGGATGGCCCGGCTGTGCGCGACCGCGACGGGGTCGTGGTCGACGTAGACGACCCGGGCGTCGTCGATCCCGGAGTCGAGGAGGAGCTCGTGCACGTTGCCGACGGTCGGGATGCCGGAGCCGAGGTCGACGAACTGGCGCACGCCCACCGCGGCGAGCTCACGCACCGCCCGGCGCAGGAACGCCCGGTTGCTGCGGGCCAGCGCGGCGACGGCCGGCATGACCTTGAGGACCTGCTCGGCGAAGGCCCGGTCGGCCGCGAAGTTGTGCGATCCGCCCAGGTAGTAGTCGTAGACCCGGGCCACGCTGGGACGGTCGAGGTCGACGTCGGCCGGGGCCCAGCTCGGGCGGTCCACAGATCAACACCTCTCGACCTTGGTAACTTTCGGGCCTGAGCATACGTGTGGGCGGGCGGCGAGAGAACCCGCCGCCCGCCCAGACGAGTATCGATTAAGCGATCTTCGTGTAGCGGTCGGCCGGGCCGGGAGCAATGGGTCCGGTGCCCAGGTAGGCGGTCAGAGCATCGACGTCGAAGCCCGGCGCGGTGACCCGGCCCGTCCCCTTCGCCAGGTTCAGGAAGCCGTCACCCCCGTTGGCCAGGAAGTCGTTGGTGGTCACCTTGTAGCTGGCGGCCGGGTCGAGCGCGACGCCGTTGAGCTTGATGTCGCTGACCTTGGACCCGACGGGTGCCGAGGCGCTGTAGGTGTACGTGAAGCCGGCCGACACCTGCAGGAAGCGCTGGACGGTCTGGCCCTGGAAGCCCACGAACTGCTGCTCGAGGACGTCCTTGATCTGCGCGCCGGTGAACGACTGCGTGACCACCAGGTTGTTGAACGGCTGGACGGTGAACGCTTCGCCGTACGTGACCTGGCCGGGCGCCTCGCCGCCGGGGGAGTTGGCGTAGGTCAGCGAGGCCCGGATGCCGCCCGGGTTCATGAACGCGATCTGCGCTCCCGCACTGGCCTTGGTGTAGGCCAGCTGCGCGTCGGCGATGACGTCGCCCAGCGGCGTCTCACCCGACGCGACCTGCGTGGTGGTGATGTCGGCGGTGATGCTGCCGACGACCTTGTTGGCCAGCGGCGCCACGGCGACGCGGTACTTGTCGGCGATCTTCTTCACCTTCGGGTCGACAAGTGCCGGGTTGCGCACCGGGTTGCCGGCCGCGTCCCTCTGGTAGGTCCCGTCGGCGTTCTTCACGCCGTTCTCGACGATCACGTTGGTGGCCGACGCGTCGACGAACTTGCGCGTCTTCTTGTCCAGCGTGACCCGGATGTCGCTGATCAGCGTGCCGGCCGTGCCCGCGCTCGTCACGAGCGAGTTCTGGCCCGAGGAGTTGGGCAGCTCGCAGCTGTAGAAGCGGTGGGTGTGGCCGGAGACGACGACGCCGTAGGCCGGGTTGAGGCCCTTGGTGATGTCGGTGATCGGGCCGGCGAAGTTGGCGCAGCCGGACGGGTCGAGCGGCGCGGGCGGGCTGCTCTGCGCGCCCCCCTCGTGGATCACCAGCACCATCGACTTGATGCCGAGCCAGTTGAGGATGGTGGCGTACTTGTTCGCCGTCTCGACCTCGTCGTGGAAGTCGACGTTCTTGATCCCGGCCGGGTTGACGATGCCGGGGGTGCCCTCGAGCGTCATGCCGACGAACGCGACGGGCACGCCGTCGTAGAACCGGATGGTGAACGGCAGCAGGATCGGCAGGCCGTTCGACTTCTGGGTGACGTTGGCGGCGAGGTAGGGGAACTTCGCCCCGGCGAACCCGTCGCCGTCCTGGCAGCCGTCGGTCGGGTGGCAGCCGCCGAACTGCATCCGGTAGAGCTCGGTGACGCCCTCGTCGAACTCGTGGTTGCCCACGGAGGCGAGGTCGACGCCCATGGCGTTGAGGACCTCGATCGCCGGCTCGTCGTGGAACGCGGCACTCACCAGCGGCGAGGCGCCGATGTTGTCGCCGGCGACCACCGTGTCGCTGTACTTGACGCCGGCCTTCTTGGCGTCGTCGCGCAGCTTGGTGAGGTATGTGCTGAGGTATTCGGAGCCACCCGCGGGAATGCCGTTGATGAGCCCGCCACTGCCGGTCGGCGGGTCGATGTTGCCGTGGAAGTCGTTGAAGCCGAGCAGCTGCGCGGTCGTCGTCGGCCCGGTCTTCGTGGCGAACGAAACCTTGGCCGGGGTCAGTGGCGTCCACCGATCCTGGGTCTGCGTAGCGCCGGTCTTGGCCAAGGGCAGCAGTGCGACGACCGCGACGGCGAGCGCGGGCACCGCGAGGTGCTGCGCGATCCGCCAGCCGCGGGCGCTTGGCTGGGCCATGATCTCTCCTTCAGAAGGACACATGCGTCGATCGCCATCCTTGTCGATCGCACCGACCGTGCGCGAGCAGGACCGGCAGTCGGGTAAGTGTCTTGCGGGTGAAGGCGAGGGTTATACGGAATGGGCTGTCCGAACGGGCAGTGCACGCCGGGCAACGCTGCGCTACCCACAGGTATCGAGTACGTTCGCCGGGAAAGCACACCGTGTGTTTCGGAGGCGGTCACCATGCTGAGGCGGTTCACGGCCGGGCTGGCCGTCGTCACAGCGGCCGCCGTGAGCCTGTTGATCTTCCCCGAACGGGTGAACGCCGCCGATCCGCCCGGCTGGCGGCAGGTCTTCTCCAGCTCCTTCGACGACCCCGGCCGGCTGCCCCTCGGCTGCTCGGCCTACGACGGTGCTCCCGAGGGCGCCCAGGCCAGCTACTTCCGGCCCGAGGCGGTCACCGTGTCCGACGGCCACCTGAGCCTGGCGCTGCACCGGCGCACCTATGGCGGCAAGCCGTTCGTCACCGGCGAGCTGCGCTGCGTGGGCGCGGCCCAGCAGTTCGGCCGCTACGAGTTCAAGGCCCGCGCCCCGGTCGGCGCGGGCATCGAGTCGGTCGCCCTGCTGCGCCCGGTCGACGGCGCCGCCGCGCAGCACGACTCCCAGCTGGAGATCTCCGCCAAGCCCGGCGCCGAACAGGCTGTCGTCACCAACTCCGACGGCCGGGGCACCACCACGAACACGCTGACTGGCGCGTTCCGGGACTGGCACACGTACATCATCGAGTGGGCCCCCTCCGGCTTCCGCGTCTTCGTCGACGGCGCCCAGCGCTCCCTGGACCCGGCCGTGTCGACCGAGCCGCGCTGGTTCGGCTTCGCCGTGACCACCGGCGACCGGGCCGGCACCCCGGGCTCCTCGACCGCCCTGCCGGCCGAGTTCCAGATCGACTACCTGCGCATCTGGTCCTTCGCCCCGAACGACTCCGCACCCCCCGCCCCGGTCGTACGGCCGTCCACAGTGGACGCCGCCGCCCCGGCCTTCCCGCCGCTGAACCGCCACTGGTCCCTGTGGCTCGCCGTGGCCGCCGTGGTCACGGCCGCGCTGGCGCTCTTCGCCTTCGTCATCCACAAGACCAGGCCGCACCGCCCGCCGTCCTCGCACCGGGCCTGAACCGCGCGCTTCCGGCAGTCCGGGCGCTTTGCACCGCAGTCCTCGCATCGGGCTCGACCTGCGCTCTTCCGGCAGGTCGAGCGCATCGCGCCGCTGTCTCGTGTCGCCGTCTCGCGCCGCGCGTGAACTGCGCTGATTCCATGGGTCGGCGGTCGCGCAATGCGGCTTAACGGATTTATGCGGCGACAGGGTATAAGTCCGAAATATCTGTTGCGGAGCGGCGGATATTTCGTCTCTCAGCGGATCCGCCGAGGGCGAACGGGCACCAAGAAGTGCCGGCGGACCGCTCATCATCGGCCGATGAGAATGCTTGTGCTCGGTGGGACCGTGTTCCTCGGCCGGGCTGTCGCGAGGCAGGCCCTTCAGGCCGGCCACGAGGTCGTCTGTGCGGCCCGGGGCGAGTCCGGCGCACCCGTCGCCGGGGCGCAGTTCGTGCGGGTCGATCGGGACGACGCCGACGGGCTCGCGGCGGTCACGGGAAACTTCGACGCCGTCGTCGACGTCGGGCGGCATCCGCGCCACGTCCGCCACGCGGTGCAGGCGCTGCGCGGGCGGGTCGGGCACTACACGTTCGTCTCCAGCTGCTCCGCCTACGCCGACGCGGCCACGCCCGGGCAGGTCGCCACCACGGCGCCGCTGCTGCCGGCCGACTTCGACGGAGACCCCTGGGCCGATGCCGAGACCTACGGGCGGTGCAAGGTGGCGTGCGAGGAGCTCGCGGCCGAGGGGTTCGGGGCGCAGCGGACGTTCCTGCTGCGGGCCGGGATGATCGTCGGGCCGGAGGACCCCACGTACCGGTTCGAGTACTGGGTGCGCCGGGGGCTGCGGGGTGGCGAGACGCTGGCGCCGGGCGGGCCGCAGGAGGCCGTGCAGCTCGTGGACGTGCGAGACCTGGCCGACTGGATCGTGGCGGCCGGCGGGAGTGGGCTGGCGGGGGCCTACGACGGGATCGGGGCGCCGATGACCCGGGCCGAGTTCCACGCCGCGTTCGCCGACGAGCAGGAGCTGACCTGGGTCGATCAGGATTTCCTGCTCGCCAACGGGGTAGCGCCGTGGAGCGGGCCGCGGTCGCTGCCGTTCTGGCTGCCGCTGCCCGAATACGCGGGGTTCCTGTCCCGGGACGTCACCCGGTCACTGGCGGCCGGACTGCGGACGCGGGCGCTTCGGGACACCGTTCGGGACACGGCGGAGTCAATTCGTGACGCATCCCACATCGATGCGAAGAACGGCTTGGGCATCGACGAGGAGGCTCAGTTGTTGCGTGATTGGCGCCATCGTTAGGGAAAAGGCTGTCGCGTCGCCGACTGTTGCCGATGAACAACCGTGCTCACGCAGCGCGCAAGGCCCCCCGGCCGGGCGTTCCCAGGGAACTCACAGCGAATTCAGGCGTCTGACGGGCAGGTAGACCACGTATCACTTGTTGCAACCGAAGCGAACCGGAGCAGTCTCCCGAGCGTCTAGGTAAGTGGTGCAACTCTCAGAGGTCGTCACCGAATCGCCCCCGCGGGCGGAATTCGGAACGGCGTTTGACCGTTGTGTAGGGGGCATACCCGGGGGGCACCCGTTTTAGCAGGGTGAAACGGGGAAGGCGAAGGATGGAGCGGGGAGGGGCCCGAAGTGGAGAACGTGAAAGTGGAGATGCGACCCGATACAGGTGCCGAGGAGCGTGACCTGGTCGGCGTGTACCTGCATGAGATCTCCCGCACGCCGCTGCTCGACGCCGCTTCTGAGGTCGAGCTGTCCAAGGCGGTCGAGGCGGGGCTCTACGCCGAGCACCTGCTTGACAGCGACGAGATCCCCGACGGTGTGACAGCCCAGGAGCTGCAGAAGCTCGTGGCCGACGGCGAGCGGGCGAAGGACCGGTTCATCCGGGCCAACCTGCGCCTGGTGGTGTCGATCGCGCGGCGTTACGTGCGCTCCGGCATGCCGATGCTCGACCTGATCCAGGAGGGCAACACCGGTCTGGTGCGCGCCGTCGAGAAGTTCGACTACGTGCGCGGATACAAGTTCTCGACCTACGCGACGTGGTGGATCCGCCAGGCGATCAGCCGGGCGATCGCGCAGCAGGAGCGCACCGTGCGCCTGCCCGTGCACCTCGTCGAGGACGTCAACCGGATGCGCAACGTCGCGCGTCAGCTCACCCGCGAGCTGGGCAACGAGCCGGAGCCGGAGCAGCTGGCCAACTCGCTCGGCGTGCCGGTCGAGCGGGTGCACGAGCTCATGCGCTGGTCGCAGGACACCGTGTCGCTCGACACCCCCGTGGGTGACGACGGCGACACGAGCCTGGGTGACCTGGTCTCGGACTCCGACGCGCCGTCGCCGGAGGACGTCGTCCTGGCCGCGCTGGAGCGGCAGCGGATCGAGGGCCTGCTCAACCACCTCGACGACCGGTCGGCCGGCATCATGCGGGCCCGCTACGGTCTCGAGGACGGCCGCGAGCACTCGCTGACCGAGGTCGCGTCCCGGTTCTCGCTGTCCCGCGAGCGCATCCGCCAGCTGGAGATCCAGGCGCTCGGCCGCCTGCGCGAGCTGGCCCGCGCCGAGGGACTCGCCGCGGCATAACGACAAACTCCCCCAAGAGCCGGCAAAGCCCCAGGTCGATGAGGACCTG
This sequence comes from Dactylosporangium vinaceum, assembly GCF_019904175.1. Taxonomy (GTDB): domain Bacteria; phylum Actinomycetota; class Actinomycetes; order Mycobacteriales; family Micromonosporaceae; genus Dactylosporangium; species Dactylosporangium vinaceum. The sequence goes on from NZ_CP061913.1 coordinate 1,527,656, forward strand.
GGGCTTTTTCACGCGCCGGCGCTTCGCGATCGCGCACTAGTACGGGTTGCTGCACTGCTTCCAGGCCCCGCGCTCCTTGACCAGCTGGAAGTCGTGCTTCGAGGTGCCGTTCTTCGTGGTGACGGAGCCGCTGATCGTCGCCTCTTCGTAGCCGCCGTTGTTGCTGTAGGAGCCGCCCCACTCGAACTTGTGCGCGGTGGGCGCGTTGTTCTCCACATACGCCGCAAAGGCCGCCGAGTCGTACCGCTCCTGGACATCCGTGCACAGCATGCCGTACGCGGCCGTCACGTTGCCGCCCTCCAGCGCGCTCAGGAAGTCTGCCGTCGCCGCCTTGGGCGCGTCGGTGGCCTTGCCGATGACAAAGAAAATCCCGCCGACGAAGCCTGCGACGCAGAGCACGAAGACGCCGATCGCCGAGAAAAGAATGATCTTCCAGGTTCTACTCACGCGCGCCAGCGTAGGGAGCTTCCACAGCCGCCGATGTAAAGCACCCGACGCCGCTCATGCCCTATGTGCGACCACGAACAGGCGTGGGAAGGGCAGGACGGTGCCGAAGGGCTCCCGGGGGTAGCGCCGCCGGAGGTACTGCCGCATCTGCGTCGTGAACGCCTCGAGGTCCGCGCCGGCCAGGGCGTCGAGGTAGGGCCGCAGCCCGGTGCCCTTGAACCACTCGTACACCGGGTCGTCGCCCGGGAGCACGTGGTAATAGGTCGTCTCCCAGGCGTCGACGGTGAGGCCGGCTGCGGAGAGCAGCCGCACGTACTCGGCCGCCGGCAGCACGGGGCTGGCCGAGCGCGGCCCGGTGGCGTCCGTGGCGCCGGCAAGCGTGGCCGCCCAGGGCCCGGACGCGGCGACCTCGGCGAACACCTCAGCCGACACGGGCCGCGGGGTCGAGACGCCGTCGGCCGGTGGCCGGCTTCGATCGGACGTGGAGACCGGCACCTGGAAGGCGAGCGTGCCGCCGTCGTCGAGCGCGGCCGCCCAGTGGGGGAGCAGCGTCTCGTGATCGGGCACCCACTGCAGCGAGGCGTTGGCCACGATCACGTCGACCGAGCCGCGCTGCGGGCGCCACGCCCCGGCGTCGGCCAGCTGGAAGCGCAGCTGCGGCGTGGCCAGCCGGGCGGCCGCCTCGATCATCGCCGGCGAGGAGTCCAGGCCGAGGACGGCGGCGTCGGGCCAGCGCTCGGCGAGGGTCGCGGTCATGGTGCCCGGGCCGCACCCGAGGTCGACGACGGCCACCGCCGACGTGGTGGGGATGCGAGCGACGAGCTCGCGGAACGGGCGGGCGCGCTCCTCGGCGAAGCGCTCGTACTGCTGCGGATCCCAGGACGCCATGCCCCAATGATGCGGGGCCGCCCTTCGCGGAGAAGAGCGGCCCCGCAGAAAACCCGGAACTACTTGACGCGGCCGTACCCGTAGATGCTGTCGACGCTTACCGATGCGTATCGCACGACGTCTCCGGTGTGGGGCGCATGGATGATCGTGTCGTTGCCGACGTAGATGCCGACGTGGCCCAGGCCGTTGTAGAACACGAGGTCGCCCGGGGCCAGCGCGCTGCGCGGGATATGGGCCACCTTGCTCCACTGGCTGGCCGCGTTGTGCGGCAGGCTGACACCCGCGGCCGCCCACGCGGCCATGGTCAGGCCGGAGCAGTCGAACGAGTTGGGCCCGGCGGCGCCGTAGACGTAGGGCTTGCCGAGCTTGCTCTTGGCGTAGTTCACCGCGGCGCCGGCGTTGCCGGAGACGGCCGGCAGGGTGCCCGGGTTGTAGCTCGCCCCGGTGACCTTGGTGCTGCCGGCGTTCTTCGCCTTCTTCTGCAGATCTTCGAGCTTCTTGACGTCGCCCTCGATCTTCTTGCGCTGGTTCTCGTAGTCGGCCTTCTGCGTGTTCTGGGCCGCGATCGTCTGGTCCAGGGTGGCCTTGGCCGCCCGGTACTCCTCGATGCTCTTCTGCTGCTGATGGGTGATCTGCTGCAGCATCGACATCTGGTCGATGAGCGAGCCCGAGGACGTCGCGTTGAGCATGGCGTTGAGGTTGCGCAGCTTGCCGTTGCTCTTGAACGCCTCGATCGCGATGGCCTGGACGCCGTCGTTCGCCTCGTTGACGTGCTTCTCGAGCTCCGCCGCCTTGGCCTGCGAGTCGGCCATGTCGATGTTGAGCTTGTTCCAGTTCTCGATGGTGAGCTCGAGATCGTCGTTCTGCTTCTTGAGCTGGGCCTCGATCTCGGCCAGCGTCGGGTCGGCGTGTGCGACCGTCGCGGGTGCGAGCACGGTGAGTGAGATGAACCCGATCAGCAGGGTCCGCAGCACCGACCGGCGGGCACGATGTCCAGTGGACAAGGAAAGACCCTTCATGCACCGACCGCCTACCGGGTTAGCTGACGGGTTCGGGCGAGAAGAGATAGCGCCCTACCGCAGCGTTGCGGATTCACCCCAGGAAACATGGGTCCCCGGTTCGATGCGCGCGCCCGGAGGGGTTGGGTGCGCACAGCTCGATTCGGCGGCGCTTGCCCGGCGCCATCCGGGGTGGACGGCGGACTGCCGAGCAGGCCAGAGCCTAACTTAACGTGATCATCCGCTGGGCGAAAGGCGTGCGTCCCGCTCGATATCTATTACACCAAATGTCCGGATTACTGGTGGTTGGATCCCGGTACCGCACCGTGACTTCGGTGCCGGACGGTTACGCATTCGGGACTTGATTTTGCACAGAGAGACGGTTAAATACACGTAACTTCATACACCGCCGGTGCAAATAGTTTCGGGGGTTCACGCGTGCTACGGGTCCAGAACCTCGAAGTGGTCTATGACGATGTGATGCTCGTGTTACGGGGCGTGAGCCTCGACGTGCCGGAGGGCCGGATCGTCGCGCTCCTCGGTGCGAACGGCGCCGGCAAGACCACCCTGCTGCGGGCCCTGTCCGGGCTGCTCGGCGTGCACGACGGCGCCGTCACCCGCGGCTCGGTGACGCTTGACGACCGGCCGATCCACCGGCTGCGGCCGGCCGCGATCGTCAGGCGCGGGGTGAGCCAGGTGATGGAGGGCCGGCGCACCTTCGCCGAGCTCACCGTGGAGGAGAACCTGCGCCTGGGCGCACACACCCGCCGCCGGGGTGTGGCCACGGCGATGGAGCGCATGTACACGCTCTTCCCCGTCCTCAAGCAGCGCCGCGGGTCGATCGCCGGCTACCTCTCCGGCGGCGAGCAGCAGATGCTGGCGATGGGCCGGGCGCTCATGTCCGAGCCGAGATACCTGCTGCTCGACGAGCCGAGCCTGGGCCTGGCCCCGCGCATGGTCGAGCAGGTGCGCGACCTGATCACCGAGATCAACCGGGCCGGCACGGCGGTGCTGCTGGTCGAGCAGAACGCGACGATGGCGCTGTCCGTCGCCGAGCACGGCTACGTCCTGGAGAACGGCAAGGTCGTGCTGGACAAGCCGGCCGACGAGCTGCTCGCCGACGACGACATCCGCGAGTTCTACCTGGGCTCGCACGCGGCGCACTCGTTCCGCGACGTCAAGCACTACAAGCGCCGGAAGCGGTGGCTGTCATGAGCGATGTGCTGCAGTTCAAGGACGTGAAGCTGAGCTTCGCGGGTGTCAAGGCCATCGACGGCGTGGACTTCACGGTCGGCGCCGACGAGCTGTTCGCCGTGATCGGGCCCAACGGCGCCGGGAAGACGTCGATCTTCAACGTGATTTCCGGGGTGTACCGCCCGCAGCAGGGCCGGGTGCTGCTCGCCGACACCGACATCACCGGCCGGCGCCCGGACCGGGTGGCGCGGCTGGGCGTGGCCCGGACGTTCCAGAACGTGGAGCTCTTCCGCCAGCTCACGGTCGTGGAGAACCTGATGCTGGGCCGGCACCACCACATGCGCTACGGCACCCTCGCCGCGATCGCCTGGGTCGGCCGGGCCCGCCGCGAGGAGCTGGCCAACCGGGCCCGGGTCGAGGAGATCGTCGACTTCCTGGAGCTGGCCCAGTGGCGGCGGATGCCGGTCGGGCTGCTGCCCTACGGGGTGCAGAAGCGCGTCGAGCTCGGCCGGGCCCTCGCGATGGAGCCGAAGCTGCTGCTGCTCGACGAGCCCGTCGCCGGCATGAACCTGGAGGAGACCGAGGACATGGCCCGCTACATCCTCGACATCCGCGAGGAGCTGGGCATCCCGATGATCCTGGTGGAGCACGACATGGGCCTGGTCATGGACCTCGCCGACCGGGTGCTCGTCGTCGACTTCGGCGTGCCTGTCGCCTGCGGTACCCCCAAAGAGGTCCAGCAGAACCCCGACGTCATCCGCGCCTATCTCGGGGAGAGCGCATGACGATCGCCGAGCTCGTCCGCGACCGCGCCGAAGCCGGCCCCGACACGGTGGCGATGCGGGAGAAGCACCGCGGGATCTGGCGCGAGATCACCTGGCGCGAATACTGGGCCACCGCCCGGCGGGTCGCCCACGCGCTGCGCGGCCTCGGCGTCGGGCCGGGCGACCGGGTCGCGATCCTGTCCGAGAACCGGCCCGAGTGGCTCTTCGCCGACGTCGCCACCGTGGCGCTGCGGGCCGCGACCGTCGGGCTCTACCCGACCAGCCCGGCCGGTGACGTGCGGTATCTGCTCGCCCACTCCGGCGCGAAGGTGCTCATCGCCGAGGACCAGGAGCAGGTCGACAAGGCCCTCGCGGTGCTCGACGACTGCCCGGACCTCACGCGGATCGTGTACCTCGACCCCAAGGGCATCCGGCGGCGGTACCGGCACGAGGCCCTGCTGTCCTGGGACGACATGCTGGCCGGATCGTCCGACGACCCGCTCGACCTCGCGGCCGCGCCCGACGACCTGGCGGCGCTCGTCTACACGTCCGGGACCACCGGCCGGCCCAAGGGCGCGATGCTCACGGTCGCCAACGTGGACTTCGCGATCGGCGTGCTGCGCGGTGACGGGGGCCTGACCGACCCGCCGCCCGGGCCGCGCGACCTGGCGCTGTCGTACCTGCCGCTGTGTCACGTCGCCGAGCGCGTCTTCACGGTCTGGCTCGGCGCGGCGTCGGGCGTCGTCGTGCACTTCGGCGAGTCCATCGCCACCGTGCAGGCCGACCTGCGCGAGGTCCAGCCGACGATCCTGTTCGGCGTCCCGCGGATCTGGGAGAAGATGCTCGCCGGGGTCACCACCCGCGTCGCCGGGGCGTCGCCCGTCAAACGGGCCGGCACCAGGTTCTGGCTGCGGGTCGCCGACGGCATCGGCGCGACGCTGGCCCGGACCGGCGGGCGGCACACGCTCGGCAGCCGGCTGCGGTACACCCTGGGCTGGCTCTGCTGTTATCGCGCGCTCCGGGAACGCATCGGGCTGCGGCGCGTGCGATATGCGGCGAGCGGCGCCGCGCCGGTCGCCCCCGAGGTGCTGCGCTTCTTCATGGGCATCGGGGTGCCGATGCACGAGGTCTACGGCATGACGGAGAACGCCGCCATCGCCACCGCCAACCAGCCGGGGCGGGTCCGCCTCGGCACCGTCGGCGAGCCGCAGCCCGGGGTCGAGGTGCGCATCGGCGACGGCGGGGAGATCCAGACCCGGCACGCGGGGACCTTCGCCGGATACTTCCGCGACGAGGCCGCCACCGGCGCCGCCCTCACCGCCGACGGCTGGCTGCGCACCGGCGACATCGGCTCGCTCGACGGCACCTACCTGCGGATCACCGACCGGGCCAAGGACATCATCATCACGGCCGGCGGCAAGAACATCGCGCCGAGCGAGATCGAGAACGCGCTCAAGGCATCGCCGTACATCAAGGAGGCGGTCGTCGTCGGCGACCGCCGGGCCTACCTCACCGCGCTCGTCGGCATCGAGCTGGAGACCGTCGGCGAGTGGGCCCAGCGCCGCGGCCTGGCCTACACCACCTACCGCGACCTGTCCGGCAAGCCGGAGGTGCAGGCGCTCGTGCGCGGCATCGTCGACGGCGTCAACGCCGGCCGCGCGCCGGTGGAGCAGCTCAAGGCGTTCCGGATGCTGCCGAAGGAGCTCGACCAAGAGACCGGCGAGCTGACCGCCACCCAGAAGGTCCGCCGCGCCGCCATCGCGGAGGCGTTCCGGACCGACATCGACGAGATGTACCGGAGTCCCGCGTGAAGGATCTGCTGGAGAGCGTGCTGCGGGGCGTCGGCACCGGGAGCGTCTACGCGCTGCTGGGCCTCGGCTTCGTGATCATCTACAAGGCGACCCGGGTGATCTCCTTCGCCCAGCCGTCGTTCATGCTTGCCGGGGCGGTCCTGGTGACATACCTGGTCGGCCCGCTCGGCTTCTTCCTGGCCCTGATCGTGGCGGCCGCGGCCACCGGCGGCCTGGCGCTGGGCGTCGAGCGGCTCGCGGTCCGGCCGATGATCGGCCGCCCGGTGTTCACCGTCGCCATCATCACGCTGGGCATCGACGTCGCCGTGCGGGTCGTCGACAACGCCTTCATCGGCCTGGACGTGCGCCACGTCGGCGACCCGTGGGGGCTGAAGGTCCTCACGCTGCCCGGCGGCATCATCGTCGAGCAGCGGCACATCGCGATGGTCGTCACGACCGCCGTGCTCATCGCGGCGCTGTTCGCCTTCTTCCGATACACCAGAACCGGTCTGGCCATGCGGGCCGCCGCCTACGACCAGGAGGCCGCCCTCGCGCAGGGCGTGAGCGTCGGCTCGGTGTTCGCGGTGTCGTGGGCCCTCGCCGGGGCCCTCGCGGCCGTCGCCGGCACCTTCGCCGCTGTCGGTGGCAGCGTGAGCGAGTCGCTGTGGCTCGTCGCGCTGACGGCGCTGCCGGTCATCATCCTCGGCGGCCTCGACTCGCTGCCGGGCGCCGTCATCGGCGGCCTGGTGGTCGGCGTGGTCCAGGAGGTCACCGCCACCTACCAGGGCCACCTGTCGTGGCTCGGCGGCAACTTCTCGGTGGTCACGCCCTACGTGGTCATGCTCCTCGTCCTGCTCGTGCGCCCCTACGGCCTGTTCGGCACCCGGGAGGTGACGCGGGTATGAGAAACCGCCCGCTCCTGCACACCGCGTACGCCCAGGACATCGCCCTGTTCGGCAGCACCGTGCAGCGCTCGTTCGTCGCGCTGGGGCTGCTCGTCGCATTGGCGATGCCGTTCCTGGTCCAGGACGACGTGCTGCAGCTGCTCGGCCTCGCCTGCGTCACCGCGGTCGGCGCGCTGGGGCTCAACATCGTCACCGGCCTGGCCGGGCAGGTGTCGCTCGGCCACGCGTTCTTCCTGGCCATCGGCGCCTACACGGCGGCCGCGCTGGCCGGCGACCCGGACGGGCGCACGATCGGCTTCGGCGTCACCGAGATCCTGATCTGGCTGCCCGCCGCCGGCCTGGTCGCGGCGCTGGCCGGGATACTCGTCGCGCCGCTGGCGACCCGGCTGCGCGGGCTCTACCTGGCCGTGGTCACGCTCGGGCTGGTCTTCATCGGCGGGCACGTCATCAACGGCTGGTCCGAGCTGACCGGCGGCCCCGGTGTCGGCCGGCAGCCACCGGCGCCGAGCCTGCTGGGCTACGACCTCAACACGGCCGACGGATGGCTCACCAGGGACCAGAAGTTGTACCTCCTCATGCTGGTCCTGCTGCTCATCGGCGCGCTGGCGGCCCGCAACCTGGCCCGCTCCCGCGTCGGGCGGGCGCTCACCGCCATCCGTGACCGCGACATCGCGGCCGGGGTGATCGGGGTCAACCTGGCCCGGTACAAGACGGTGGCCTTCGGGGTGTCGTCGTTCTACGCGGGCTGCGCCGGTGCGCTGCTCTACGTCGGGGCCGGGTACTTCGACCCGACCTCGTTCGACCTGCTGCTGTCGGTGCAGTACATCGCCATGATCCTCATCGGCGGCGCGGGCACCGTCAGCGGCGCCGTCCTGGGTGCCTTCCTGATCACGCTGCTGCCGCGGCTGACCCGGGAGCTGCCGGCGCTCCTGCCGTTCATCAGCTCCTCCCCGGCCGAGTCACCGAACGCCTATCAGCTCGAGACGGTCCTGTACGGCGTGCTGATCATTGTCTTCCTGATCTTCGAGCCGCGCGGGCTGTTCGGGATCTGGATACGCCTGCGCAACTACTGGAAAGCCTGGCCCTTCTCGTACTAGATCGTTTAAGGAGCCGCAATGAAAAGGTTGGGTGCCCTCACCCTGGCCGCGGTACTCGCGGTCGGGCTCACAGCCTGCCGGGGCGAAGACAACAGCGACGCCCCGAAGGCCGGCGCCGGTGGTGTGAAGACCGATACCGGCATCACCAAGGAGCCGTGCCCGAAGTCCGAGCACAAGGACCGCGGCTGCATCTACCTCGGCATCATCTCGGACCTGACAGTCGGGCCGTTCCACGCGCTCGCGGTGCCCATCACCGAGGCCCAGAAGGCGTTCTGGAAGCGGGTCAACGCGCAGGGCGGCATCGGTGGCTACGACGTCGACGCCGAGACCTACGTGCGCGACAACAAGTACAACCCCCAGACCCACAACGAGGTGTACCAGGAGATCAAGGGCAAGGTCCTGGCCCTGGCCCAGTCGCTGGGCTCGCCGACGACGGCGGCCATCCTGCCCGACATGAAGCAGAACAACGTCCTGGCCGCCCCGGCCGCGTGGACGTCGGCCTACGCGTTCGAGGACAACATCCTGGAGTCCGGGGCCAACTACTGCTTCGAGTCGATGAACGCCGTCGACTACGCCAAGGACGCCTTCAAGCCCAAGACCGTCATGGCCGTGCACCTGGCCGGTGACTACGGCGACGACGCCGCGGCCGGCGCCAAGATCGCCGCGGAGAAGAACGGCCTCACGTTCATCGACGTGAAGACCGACTCCGGCACCGACAAGCAGGCCGGCGCGGTCACCGCGATCGTCACGCAGAAGCCCGACCTGGTCATCATCACCACCGGGCCGGCCGACACCGCCGCGGTCGTCGGCGGTGCCGCCCAGCGCGGCTTCACCGGCAAGTTCATCGGCACCAGCCCGTCGTGGAACCCGGGCCTGCTGCAGAGCCCGGCCGCCCCGGCGCTCAAGGCCCTCTACCTGCAGTCCGGCCCCTGGAAGACGTTTTCCTCCGACACGCCCGGCCACAAGGCCATGCGGGACGCGCTCGGCTCGTCGGTCACCCCCAACGACGGGTACACGTCCGGCTGGGTCTGGTCCTACCCGCTGCTCGCGGCCCTGAAGGCGGCCCAGGCGAGCGGCGACCTGACCCGCGCCGGCCTGGTCAAGGCGGCCAAGTCCCTGACCAAGGTCGACTACGAGGGCATGCTGCCCGAGGGCGCCGGCAACTACGCCGGCGGGGTCGACGGGCAGATCCGCCAATCGATCATCTCCAACCCCGCCGCCGGTAACGGCACCACCGACGTGCCGCTGGTGAAGGACTTCTTCGTCGGCCCGACGGCGAAGGACTACAAGCTCGACAAGCCCTGCTACGAGAAGCTGTAGCTATTTGAGCTCGCTCACCACCTGGCGCAGGAGGTCGAGAGTGGCCTCCTGCGACAGGGCCCGGCCGACGAGGCTCTCCAGCGTGTTGCGCCCGGCCGCGACGAGCTCCGGCTCCTCCCACAGCAGCCGGCCCCGGTAGAGCACGCTGTCGTCGATGCCGAAGTCCAGCACCGCGAACTCGCCCTCCCAGCCCGGGTGGTAGCCCGCGCTCAGCGGGACGACCCGCACGTCGGCGTACGGCCGCTGGGCCACCTCGATCGTGTGCTCCAGCTGGTCGACGAGCAGCGCGTCGTCGCCCGGGATCGGGTTGCGCCGCAGCACCGTCTCGTCGAGCAGCAGCTGCAGGCGCGGCGGCTCCTCACGGGCGAACAGCTCCTCCTGCCGCCGCGCCTGGAACTCCACGCGACGGGCCGACTCGGGCTCGCCGGTGGCGTCACTGTAGCGGCGCGTCTGCAGCAGCGTCGGGAACATGATCGGCGACCACTCGCCGACCTGGGCCGCCTCGGCCTCGAACCCGACATAGTTGACCAGTTGTCCGGACAGTGTGGGCCGGAACTCGTCCCACCACATCCGCCGCTTCGCCGCGCGGGCCAGGGCCAGCAGGTCGTCGACGGTCCGCGGGTCATGCACCCGGTAGTACGCCAGCAGGCTGCGCAGGTCGCTCACGGATATGGCGACAGTGCCGTTCTCGATGCGGATGAGCTTGGACAGCGACCACTCCATCTCGGCCGCCACCAGGTCCTGCGTCAGCTCCCGCTCGCGCCGTAGCCGCCGCAGCTCGGCCCGCAGGCGGCGCTTGCCCACGATAGGCCCGCTCATGGCCATCACCCCAATCGCGTACACATGGTCGCCCCGGTCGAGGGCTGCGCATGTCTACCCGGATTACGGCGAATGCACCTATCTCGGAGCGTGGGCAGCGAGAAAGATTTTGGCCATGGCGCTCGCCAGGTCTCCGGGGTCGTTGGAGGCCACCGCCTGACCCCCGGTGGCCTGCGCCATCTCGCGCAGCACAGTCATGTCGGCGTCCCCGCCGTAGCCGATGGCGAAGACCACGACCGGCCGCCCCGGATCGCGCAGCTCACCCAGCCTGACCAGGAACCGGTCCTTGGGCATGGAGAACCGCGAGTCCTGGTCGCGGCCGTCGGTGAGCACGACGACGAGGTTCACCGCGCCGGCCGCGAACCGGTTCTTCATGTCGCCGACGCCCTGCAGCACCGTTTCGAACAGCGGCGTGCCCGCCTTCGGATACGCGGTGTACTGCTCGGCCACCCGGCGCATGGCCTCGCGCCGGGGCACGTCCCCGACCTTCTCGTCCATGGGGCCGAACGGCAGCACCACGGTGAAGGGCGGCGCCTGGGCGGCGGGCGAGGCGAACATCCACACCCCGAGACTCGTCTCGTCACCGAACAGCTGCGCCGCCTGTACTCCGGCCGAGCGCAGCAGCCCCGCCTTGGTCGTCGTGTTGCCGGCGCGGTCGTGCACCTGATCGTTCATCGAGGCGGAGGCGTCGACAAGCAGGAGGGTGTGGTACTCCTGCCGCTTGTACTGCGCCCAGGTCGCGGCCCACTCGACCAGGTTGTCCGGCAGCCCGATCGCCGCCTGGTACGTGGCCACCAGCCCGTCCCCGCTCGGCGCCGCGCTCTTCTGCGTCTCGCTCGCCGGCCGCAGCCCCCGCCCTGTCAGCTGGGCCGCGAACTCCGGGCTGTGCATCCGGTCGCTCAGCCGCTTGGCGAGCGCCTTGAGCTCGTCGTCGGCCGCCGCCTTCGGGGTGAGCAGCAGCGGATAGTCGGCCTCGAGCAGGGCGTCGCTCGGATACAGGGCGGCCATCGCGACGGGGTGGCGGGTCTGCTGATACTGCCACAGCTCCTGCTCGGTCACCGTGAAGAGCCCGACGTCCTTGAGCGCCTTGCTCGAGTCGGTCTGCTGGGCCATCTTCTCGAACAGCTTCGCCGGCACCGCCTCGGCGTCGCTCAGCCGGGCGCGCACCGACAGCGCCCGCATCTGGGCGATGCCCGGGTCGGTCGTGGTGCGGGCCATCGCGCTCTGGATCTCCATGGCGGCCAGCAGCCCGGCGGTGTCCTTGAGCGGGCTGCCCATGCTGACCTTCGGGCTCTGGCCGTTGTTGAGCGCGGCGCCGAGCCCGGCCCAGGTCGGCTGCTTGCCGGGCCAGCCGGACGACTCCGCGTAGGCCCGGGGCGCGGCGATGACGACGGGGGTGCGGGCGAGCGACACGGGGTCGGGCGCAAAGTCGATCTTGGCCAGCCGGGCCCAGCCGGCCGTGGCCGGGACCCACGCCTCGCCGCCCGCGTAGGTGTCGGTGGCGGTGACCGCGACGAGCTTGCAGCCGCCGTCGCTGTTGACGCCGATGTCGGCCGCGGCCTGCTCGACGACGGGGGCGAGCTCGGGGGTGACGGTGGCCCGCAGCACCCCGCGCCCGCCGCACTGCTCGGCCGCGGCTCCGGCCGCTCCCTGCGGCTGCTCGTGCTCGCCGCTGCGCGAGGCCAGGTTGAGGCCGACGGCCACACCGGCGGCCACCGCGAGCGCCACGATCACCACGCCGACCGCGATCCACACCCTGGTCCCGGACGGCGCGTGGTCCTCGTCGCGGAGCCGGGGCGGCGGCGGAGGCGGTGGCGGGGGTGGCGGCGGCCGCTCGGGCTGCCGGGTGTCGACCGGCCACTCCTGCGGGTACAGCGGCGGGAGCCAGTCCTCCCGGGCGGGTGCCTTGGCGGCCGTATGCGCCGGCGGGGGCGGGGGGACGTCCTCCGCCGGCGCATACGGCTCTTCCTCCTCGTACTCCGCGGGGTGGTCGTCGGAGTACTCGTCACCGTCGGCCGGCGCCCAGGGGGAGGGGCGAGCGGCCCACGCCGACGATCGCGCGTGGCCGGGGTGCTGCGAGGGCCCGCCGTCGGTCCGATCGGTGCGGTCGCTCCGGTCGGATGGCGGCGCCGGTGGGGGTCCGTCCGGCGCCGAGGGTGCCCACGGGGAGGGGGCGGCGGCGGGCGGAGGGGGCGGCGGCCAGTCGACCGGCTCGGACACTCGGGGCGGTGGTGCCGGGGGGCGGGGCATCTCACGCGGGGGCGGGACATAGATCCCGTCTTCCGTGAGGTCGTCGTCGTCACGACGCCTGTGATGCCGTCCCTCCGTCATGGCATCCCTTTCTCTCTTCTGCAGTCCCGCTACGTTGCGCGAGGGTGAGGAAGCGCGATGCGGTCAACCTAGCACCGGAGACCATCGATGTGTGACTGCTTGACTACCTAGTGATCATGACCTTGCCTCGCAGCATTCGGGATTCCAAACATTCCGCTCCTATGCACCAAAGTGTGCGTATCGCCTCATCTCTGGCGCTTAACTGAGGGTGAATCGAGCCGATTCCTTGCTCGGCGACATCTTTGTGCAAGGGGACTTCTCGGGTGGACGTACGGCTGCTGCGCTGGACGGTGGGCCTCGCGGTGCTCAGCGTGGCCTGGCTGGCCGCCCAGTGGCCCGGCCCGCTGCTGCACCCGGCGCTGGGCTGGCTGCCGCCCCCGGCCTGCGCGGCGCTGACCGTGGCCGTCCTCCTGCGCACCGCCCGGGCGGCCCCCGACCGCCGGTCCGGCCGCTTCTGGCGCCACCTTGCGCTCGTCCTCGCGCTGATCCTGGCGGCGATGGTGAGCAGCGCCTACGACTCGCTGCTCGGCCCGGACGCGCCCACCCAGCACTCCAGCGGGCTGACGATGGTGCTCTACCTGGTGCCGGTCGGCATGGTGGTGTACGCCCTCCTGCGCCTGCCGATGGGCCTGCGCAGCCGCCGCGCCCTCGTCACGTTCGGCCTGGACATGGCCGTCGTCATCGCCGCCGCCATGCTCGTCGCCTGGTACTTCGCCGCCCGCTCCTCGGTCAGCCTGACCCACGTCACCGGCACGTCCTGGACCCTGTTCGGCATCCTGCTCATGCTGTTCGCCGCGATGCTGGCCCTGGCCAAGGTGGCCCTGGCCGGCGCCGGTGCCCTCGACCGCCGCGCCCTCTGGATCATGGGCGGCACCCTGCTGCTGGCCGCTCTGACCGGCGCCTCAGCCCCGCTGCTGGAGTCCCGCCCGTACCTGAACAACGTCCAGATGTCGATCCCCGTCTGCTGCATCGGCCTCGCCCTGGCCGCCGTACACCAGGGCCGCGCCTTCGCCGAGCCGGCCGCCGCGCTCACCCGCCGCCGCACCCGCCCGTTCAGCCTCGTGCCCTACGCCGCCGTCGTGGTGGCCGACGCCTTCGTCCTGGCCGGCATCAACGACGACCCGCGCGACACCCGCATCCTGGTCGGCGGCTCGGTCCTGCTGACCCTCCTGGTCGTGGCGCGGCAGCTGATCTCCCTGTACGACAACTCCCACCTGCTGACCCGGGTCGACGCGAGCATGCTCGAACTGCGCCGCCACGAGCGCCGCTTCCGCTCCCTGGTCCAGCACTCCTCGGACATGTCGGCCATCTGCGACGCCGGCTTCCACGTCACCTACGCCAGCCCCAGCCTCCTGCGCTTCACCGGCGAGCAGACCGCCGCCGCCATCGACCTCCGCGGCCTGGTCCACCCGGCCGACCTGGACCACTTCTCCCGGTCCCTGACCGCCCTGGCCGCCGAGGGCAGCACGACAACGCTCCAACTCCGCCTGGGCCACGCGGACGGCACGTGGCGCTGGTTCGAGGTGGTGACGACGAACCTGCTGCACGACCCGAGCGTCAACGGCCTGGTGGCCAACGCCAGGGACATCACCGAGTCCCGCCGCTACCAGGACCAGCTGAGCTACCAGGCCAGCCACGACAGCCTGACGGGCCTGGCCAACCGGGCCCTGTTCGCCGCCCGGACCCGCGACGCCGTGGGCGAGTCGCGAGGGGGCGCCCTGCCGTCCGGCCTGGCCCTGGCGCTCATCGACCTGGACGACTTCAAGGCCATCAACGACCGCCTGGGCCACGCCGTGGGCGACGCCCTGCTGGTCGAGGTGGCCGAGCGCCTGCGCGCGACGGTCCGCCCGGGCGACGTGGTGGCCCGCCTGGGCGGCGACGAGTTCGCCGTCCTCCTGCCGGCCGCTACCCGCCCCCAGAGCGCCGCGATAGCCGAGGCCTTCATCGACGCGCTGGCCGCGCCGGTGCAGGCGGCCGGCTACGAACTGCTGATCCAGGCGAGCATCGGCGTAGCCGCCCACACCCCCGACTGCGACGCCAGCGACCTGCTGCGCCGGGCGGACATGGCCATGTACGCCGCGAAGGAGCTCGGCAAGAGCCGCTGGGTGGAGTACGGCCCCGAGCTTGACGCCCACGCGGTGGAGCACGCCCAGCTGGCCGCCGACCTGAGCCAGGCCCTGGAGCGCGACGAACTGAGGCTCGTCTACCAGCCGATCGTCGGCCTGCCGGGCGGCGAGATCCGGGGCGTGGAAGCCCTGGTCCGCTGGCACCACCCGACCCGCGGCGTCGTGAGCCCGGCCCAGTTCATCCCGGTGGCCGAGCGGACGGGCCTGATCGTGCCCATCGGCGCCTGGGTCCTGCGCGAGGCCTGCCACCAGGCCGCCGAATGGACCCGCGCGCTCGGCGCCGCGGCCCCCGCGAAGATCAGCGTCAACGCCTCGGCACGGCAACTACTGGAGCCGACCTTCACCGACACGGTGAGCATGGTGCTGCAGGAGTCGGCCCTACCGGCGAGCCGCCTGAACATCGAAATCACGGAGACGGCGGTCTTCGGCGGGGGTCGGGCCCTGGACACCGTGCGGGCCCTGCACGCCCAGGGCGTCAAAATCGCCCTTGACGACTTCGGCACCGGCCATTCGAGCCTGGGCCTGCTCAGAACCTGCCCGGTGGACGTCCTCAAGGTGGACAAGTCGTTTGTGGACGGCGTGACCGGCACCGTGGAGCAGGAGGCGATAGCCACCTCGATCCGCGAGATAGCCCGGGCCCTGCGCCTGGAGGCGGTGGCCGAGGGCGTGGAGACGCAGGCCCAGGCCACCCGCCTGACGGAGCTGGGCTACACCCTGGCGCAGGGCTTTTACTTCTCCCGCCCGAGACCGCCGGAGGAGATCCCACCCCTCTGCACGCCACGCGCGGAAGCGGGCGCAGCCACCGGGGGGATGGAAGGCCGCGCCCGCTTCCGCACTTGAGGGGCCGAATAAAGCTAAAAAGAGTTTTCCACCGCCCAGCCCCTAACCAACCTCAGCCGGGGGCAGGGGGTGAGGACACATTCCCCCCCCGGAGGAAAGGCTTGAAGCCCCCGGAGGAGAAGGCTTGAAGCGCAACCCTCAAGAAGCCCACATGGCCGAGAACGCCGCCGCCTCTCCGGCCAGCCAGCGCTCCGTCTCCGCGGCCTTGAGGCCCGACGGGCGCAGCACGTCGCCGCGCCGCAGGTCGACGAGCACCGGCGACGCGTTCGGCAACACCAGATCCATGTGCCGCGACATCAGGAACAGCGCCGCCGTGGCCGCCTCCTCCTGCGGCGGGTCCTCGTCGAAGTGCAGCCGCACCGCCTCGCCCCGCCCGTCCGGGTAGCGCAGGCCGAAATGCGGGTTGATCTTGACGGGCAGCGAACCCACCATGCACAGCGCGTCGCGCGTCGGGGTCACCTCGACCGGCGTCTCCAGCGACTCCAGGTAGCGCAGCGCACCCGGCACCACTGACTCGTAGAGCGGCTTCCACCGCGGATTGACCTGGTCGACGACGGCGTTGAGGTAGGTGCCGCCGGTCCGGAACTGGATGTCCGCCTTCAGGGCCTTGACGAGCTGCCCGTGCGGGTTGAAGCCGTGCCCCGACTCGCGCTGCTTGCGCAGGCCGCCGACGAAGCTCGCCTTGCGCGGGCCGGTGCGGCCGACGTAGCGAGTGAAGCTCAGCAGGGTCGCATAGGGGACGGAACCGGTGGTGGTTGCGGGCGCGGTCACTGGCGCTCTCCTCCCAGGTCAAGAGCGTCTTTCGTACATACATTCTAATGGATCCGCGCAACGATGCCCACCCCGAATGCACGCAGGGTGCAGTGATGACCGACGCTATGTGAGATCGAGGACTGTCAGCCGACGAGGCTCTCGACCGGGCCCAGCATGAGGCGGACGCCGAACGCGAGGCAGCCGAGGACGACGAGCACGAAGAACCCGACGTACACGATCGCCGGGACGCGGGTGAGGCGGGCGATCTGGTCGGCGTCGGAGTTGGGGGCCTGCCGGCGGAAGCGGGACTGCTGCAGCTCGAACACCGCGCGCACGCCGCCGACCAGCATGAACCAGGCGAACGCGTACGCGAACGCGCCTTGGATCTCGGCGTCGGCGAACCAGGAGACGGCGAAGATGATCGCCCCGGCCACGACGACCGAGAGCACGCCGTAGAAGTTGCGGATCATGATGAGCATCGCCACCAGCAGGACCAGCAGCAGCCACAGCAGGATGGTGATCCGCCCGGCGCCCAGGATCGCGGCGGCGGCCAGGCCGAGCAGCGACGGGGTGATGTAGCCGGCCAGGCCCGTGATCACCATGCCGGGGCCGTTGGGGCGGCCGCGGGACAGCGTCAGGCCCGAGGTGTCCGAGTGCAGCCGGATGCCCGACAGGCGGCGGCCGCTGAGCACCGCGGCGAGCGCGTGGCCGCCCTCGTGCGCGATCGTGACGAAGTTGCGCATGATCTTCCACAGCGGGCGGATCAGCACCGCCAGCAGGGCGGCCACGGCGGTCGCGATGACCACCTCGCGCGGCGGGGACGGCTGACGGCCGAGAGCGTCGTGCAACACGTCGAACACGAATGCAGAGCCTGCCATCTCGCGTGTTGAATGAACAGCGTGGAGATCAGGCGCTTTGCGGACAGTGACTGGCCGGGTGTGTGGGACGTGTGGCACGAGGTGGTCGCGGCCGGTGAGAGCTACGACAACGCGCCGGACTCGACCGAGGCCGACGCGCGTGGGCACTGGCTGCCGGCGCCGCCGTGGGAGCAGTGGGTCGCGGCCGAGGACGGCGCCGTGCTCGGGACATACAAGATCGGGCCGAACAAGCACGCGCTCGGGGCGCACGTGGCAAATGCGAGCTTCATGGTCTCGTCCCGGGCCCGCGGCCGCGGCCTCGGCCGCACGCTCGGCGAGCACTGCCTGGACCGGGGGCGCGCCCTCGGGTACAGCGCCATGCAGTTCAACGCCGTCGTCTCGACGAACACCGTCGCCGTGCGGCTGTGGCGCTCACTCGGCTTCATCATCGTCGGCACCGTCCCCGACGGTTTCCAGAGCACCCGGCACGGGTTGGTCGACTTCCATATCATGCATCGGTACCTGTGATGGCTTGCAAACGCGAGCGGTTCCCCCGTGGGGGTCGTATATGCGGGTACAGCTTGTGACCATCGGCGTGCGTTATGTACCAATACCCCGATGCGTACTCCGCCCGAACTGCGCTACGACACGGATGACCACCGCAGCGGTGATCTGACCGGCTACCGCATCGGTGACGCGTACGAGCTGGTCGAGCCCATCGGCGGCGGCGGTACCGGCACCGTGTGGCGGGCCCGGGCGCTGCACGGCGACGAGCAGGTCGCGGTGAAGCTCCTGCGCGAGGATCTGATGGCCGAGCCGAAGGCCGTGAACCGGTTCGTGCAGGAGCGCGCGATCCTGCTCATGCTGCGCCACCCGCACATCGTGCGCGTGCGCGACCTGGTCACCGTCGGCACGTCCCTCGGCCTGGTCATGGACCTCGTCGAGGGCGGCAGCCTGCGCGACTACCTCCACGAGCGCGGCACCCTGACCCCGGCCGAGGCGGCCACCCTGCTGGCCCAGGTCGCCGAGGCCCTCTCGGCCGCCCACCGCCGCGGGGTCATCCACCGCGACCTCAAGCCGGACAACATCCTGCTCGACCGCGTCGACGGCGAGCTGCACTGCCGGCTCACCGACTTCGGCATCGCCCGCGTGCTGGACACGCCGAGCATGACGACGCCCGGCGCGCTCGTCGGCACCGCGAACTACGTCGCCCCCGAGGCCGTCTACGGCGGCCGCCCGGCCCCGCCGGCCGACATCTATGCCCTGGGGGTGGTCCTGTTCGAGCTGACGACCGGCCGCCCGACCTACGCGGGCGGGCCGGCCTGGGCCATCCTGCGCCGCCACGTCGACGAGTCCCCGCGCCGCGTCCACGGCATGCCGGACGCCGTCTGGCAGGTCGTCCAGGAGTGCATGGACAAGCGCCCGGGCCGCCGCCCGACCGCCCGCGACCTGGCGACAACCCTGCGCAACGTGGCCCGGCGCACCGCCGACGAGCCGGCCCTGCCGCCGCAGTCGGTCGACGAGCGCCTGACCACCCTGCACCCGCCGGTGCCGCAGCAGCGCCAGGCGCCGACCCGCTCGAGATGGGCGATCGCCGCGGCGGTCCTCGCCGTGCTCGGCCTGCTGGCCCTCCCCGTCTGGCAGTACCTGCATCGTGACCACGTGAACGGCACCGCCGAGGGCACGCGGGCCACCCTGGCCCCGGCGCCGCCCCCGTCCGCCGAGGTCCGCAGCACCGCCCCCGCCGCGACCGCGACCAGCCGCAGCCCGGGCGCCCTGCGGGCCGGTGACCCGAGCCCGGCCCCCTCCGTCCAGCCGGGCGCGCACGCCGAGGGCTCCCCGATCTTCGGCCCGTGGATCTGCGGCAAGCAGTACACGTGGGATCTGGGCCACCCGGTCCTGGCCAACCCCTGCCACGCGCTCGCCGACAACCGCGTCCGGATGGTCGCGCACCTGCAGAGCATCCCGCCGGTGCAGGCCGACGTCAGCCTCAGCGTGGTCGACGCCGACACCGGGGAGCCGGTGGACGGCCCCCACGAGTGCAACGGCGTGGTCTTCACCGACTTCGCCCCCAACCACGACTGCGGACCGTTCGAGGCCGGCCTGCCGCGCGGGCACCGCTATGTGGTCGTGCTGCGCTGGGTCTACACGAGCCGGGCGCTGCTGCCGGGCGGCGAGGTCAAGGGCGAGCCCTTCGACTGGTAGCCCGCCGTCCTGATTGGTGGGAATGGACGCGAAAAAGTGTCGTACCCCTGTGATGGGGTGTGGGTATGACGGGTGACGGGGAGCCCTCGGGGTTCGAGGAGCTGTTAGCGGAGCATTGCGCCAGCATCGGAGCCCTGACCCGCCATCTGCGCGAGGTCATCCTCGCCGCCCGCCCCGACCTGACCGAGCGCGTCTACCGCGGCTGGCCCGGCCTCGGCTTCCACCATCCGTCCCGGGGCTGCATCGCGGCCGTCTACCCGGCCCGTGACCACGTCTCGGTGGGCTTCGAGCACGGCGCCGACCTCCCCGATCCCCACGGGCTGCTGGAGGGGACGGGGCGGCGGCTGCGATACCTGCGCTTCAAACCGGACGACAGCGCCCCGACGCATGAGCATCTGATCGAATACCTCGCGCTAGCGACGGCCTGACGCCTCCGGATTCGCGGCGACCGGGAGGTTGTCGGAGCGCAACGCCTCGCCCGACTCGGTGACCACCGCGCTCTCGTGGCCCGGGAGCGCGGCCAGCCAGTCGATGCCGGCCCGCCCCATGGCCAGCGCAGCGGTGGCGTAGGCGTCGGCGGTGCCCAGCTCGGGGCCGACGACGGTGACCGAGCGCAGGTCGTTCACCGGCCGGCCGGTGAAGGGGTCCACCACGTGCAGGCCCCGCTCGTACGTGCCCGAGGTCGCGACAGCGGTGTCGGTCACCTCCAGCACCCAGGCGACGGACATGGCCTCCCACGGGTGCCGGATGCCGACGCGCCACTTCTCGCGGCCCAGCGGGGCGCCGCGCACGAAGATGTCGCCGCCCGCGTTGAGGCAGTGGTTCGCCGAGCCGGCCTCCAGGAGCCGGTCGCAGGCGCGCTGGACGGCCCAGCCCTTCACGTAGCCGGACGGGTCGAGCCGGCCGCCCGCGTTGATGTCGAAGTAGCCGTCGGTCTCGTCCCACAGCTCGGCGCAGCGGTCCAGGACCTCGCCGACCTCGGGCGCGCACTCCTCGCGGCGCAGCTCACCGCGGGCCAGGCGGCTGATCTCGCTCTCCGGCCGGTAGGTGCTGAAGATCTCGTCGACGGTGCGCAGCCACGCGAAGACGCCGTCGGCCAGGCGCTCCAGGTCGGGCACCGGCCGGTCGTCGTCCAGGTCGAGGCTGACCGCCATGCCCATGACGTGCTCGACCCGCACCAGGCTGTGCGTCATCAGCCCTGAAACGCGCGGTCGATGGCGGACTGGAGGGAGAGCTTGTAGCCGCTGCTGGTGTACGTGGCGCCGGAGACGGTGTCGATGTCGGCGCTCTGAGCGGCCAGGGCCTCGCTGCGCAGCTTCGGCAGGGCGGCGTTGTTGATCTGCACGGACCGGGACGCCTCGGACGGCTTGTCCAGCACCTTGACGTCGGTGATCTTGCCGCCGGCCACCACGATCGACAGCTCCACGTTGCCGTACTCGACGTAGATCGGGTTGCCGTTGAAGGTCCCGTCCTTCATCGTCGTGCGCGGCGGCTTCGCGGCGGTCGTGGTCGGCTTGGTGGCGGGCGCCGTGGTCCGGGTACCCCCGGCCGGTGTTGTGGCTTTGGCTCCTGGGGTCTGTCCCGTCCCGGCGGCGACGTCGGCCGGGGGAGCGCCGCCCGGCGCCACCGAGCCGGCCGATGACGTGGCCGGGATCGGCCCCTGGGCCGACTGCGGCTGCAACGGCTGGTCGCTGGAGCTGCTGAAGCCGGCTTTCGCGCCGACCAGCAGCACCGTGCCCGCCGCCGTGCCCATGAGGGCCATCAGGGCGCGTCGCATGCGGTTCAACTCCTCTAGAACTCGAAGGGGTCCAGGTGGACCTGGCGGCGGGGGACACGCAGGCGGCGCAGGACGGCCAGGGACTGCTGGATGAGGCCGTCCGGGCCGCAGAGATACACGTCGCGCTCCGTGACGTCGGGGACCAGGTCGCGCAGGCCGGCCGGGGTGAACAGGCGGCGCGGGCCCGGGGCGCGGCGGTCGCCGACCACGAACCACAGCTGGGCGTGGCGCAGCTCGGACAGCTGCTCCAGCTCGTGGCGCAGGTGCAGGTCGTGGACGGCGCTGGCGCGGTAGATGACGATCGCGCCCGGCGGGAGCTCCTCCAGCAGGGCGCGGATCGGGCCGATGCCGCTGCCGGCCGCGATGAGCAGGGCGCGCTGCTTGATGCGGCGAGCGGCGGTGAAGTCGCCCCACGGGCCCTCGACGAAGATCCGGGTACCCGGGCGCATGGCGCGCAGCCGCTGGGTGTGGTCGCCGACGGTCTTCACGGTCAGGCGCAGCCAGCGGCCGTTGGGTGCGGCCGAGAGGGAGAACGGGTGCGCCTGCCACCACAGGCCCCGGCCCAGGAACCGCCAGCGGAAGAACTGGCCGGCCTTGGCGTCCAGGTCGTGCAGCCGGGCACCGGTGATGTAGATCGACACCATGTTCGGGCCCTCGGCGACCACGTCGGCCACGCGCAGGCGGTGCCGGAGGTTGAGCCAGAGCGGGCCCACGATCCGGCCGAGGACGACGGCGGCGATCGTGACGACGTAGAACCCGATCCACGCGGTGCGCCCGAGGCCGGGCTTGTACAGCTCCTGGCCGTCGGAGAACTGGTGCGCGAAGCCGAGCAGCAGCGCCAGGTAGGAGGTGAGGTGCAGGAAGTACCAGAGCTCGTAGGGCAGGGCCCGGCGCAGCCGGCGGATGCTCAGCAGGCCGATGCACACCAGCATGCCGGCCGCGATGAACGCGGTGACCATGTCGTCGTACTGGGTCAGCAGGACACCGAGTTCGCTCGTGGCGGTCTTGCTGTCGGCGTACGCGTAGCCGACCGTGATGAGCGCCCCGTGCGCCAGGATCATGACAAGCACCGAGCCGCCGAGCTCGCGGTGCCACAGGCCCAGGTGCCGGGCGCCGATCCAGCGCTCCAGGAAGCCCAGCCGGCTCATGAGGATGACCTGCGTCAGCAGCAGGTAGCCGGCGATCAGGCCGGTGACCCGCCCGGCCGCCTGGAAGACGTCGGCCGAGGTCTCGATCGAGCCGGCCTTCGTGCCGAGCCACCAGGGGAGCACGGCGAGCGCGAGGCCGCTCCAGAAGAGGGTACGGAGGATGAACCGTCCGGCGGTGTGGTGCTCGACGGGCCGGGCGGCCGGGGCCGCGAGCGAGCTCGCCTGGCGCTGTCTCGGGACGGTCATCGTTGTCTCGGCGTACTGGGCATGTGGTTCCACCGCTGTCGTTGGTACCAGCGCCACGGGGGGCCAGGCCACGGGCTTAATCGAGACTTCAGGTTGAGCACAGCCCTACACTGCAGCGATGCAGCGGCTCTGGCGAATTGTCCTGATCTCGGCGGCCGTCCTGGCGGCGGTGGCGGCGACCGGGCTGGGCACGGCGTACTCGCTCGGCCTCTTCGCCGAGGCCGGCCGCTTCACGTCGGTGCCCGGCTGCGGGATCATGGACGCGTCGACGTTCGCGCCCGTGCTGAGCGCGCCAGGGGTGGAGACCGACGGCGACAACTGCACGGCGTCGGACGGGCAGCTGCAGGTCAACGTGGGGTACACGATCGTCACGAAGCACGGCACCGTCGGCGGGCCGCAGCTCGCGTCGCGCTACCTCATCGCTGTCGCCGGCGGGGACACCGAGACGCTCCAGGGCGTTGGCGAGCAGGCGATCCGGCAGCGGACCAAGGCGATCGGCGCCCCGCAGGTCATCAGCATGCGGGTCAGCAACCTCATCGTGGTGCTCTCGGTCGTGAACCTCGGCGGCGGCGACATCCCGGCGGGCGCGCAGGACGGTCTGGTGAAGGTCGCGACGGCGCTCGGCACTCGCCTGGGTGCGTGAGCGCACCCGATCGGGTGCCCGGGGCGGCGATCTTCTTTCGCTCGGCCTGCACGAAGTCACAAATCGGGCGGAACGCGACGTATGCCCCGTCGGGCGATACGTCAGAAAGGTCGCGGCACGCAGTGCCCGACTTTTCGTATGGCCTGCCCGCCCGGCGGTGGCGCTGCTCCGGGCGGTCGGATCAGGGGAGGCGGCGCTGGAAGCGGCCGGCGGCGTCGGTGCGGTCCTGGTAGCCCAGGGCGCGGTAGAAGGCGTGCGCGCCCTCGCGGGTGCGCAGGCTGGTGGCCTCGACGCTGGAGCAGCCGCGCATCAGGCCGAACGTCTCCGCCGCGGCCACCAGGCTCGTGCCGATCCCGCGGCCGCGGGCCGACTCGGCGACGGCCAGGGCGACCACGCGCAGCCAGGCGCCGTCGACCTCGAACGAGGGGATCACGTGGGCGGCGATGACGCCCAGCAGGCGGCCCCGCTCGTCCCACACGAACGCGGCGCCGTCGGGGTGCTCGCACCAGCGCTGCAGCCGCTCGGCGATGTTGGTTTCCGCCTGCGGATGACCGTCGCTCTCCAGGAGCCGGGCCACCTGGTCGGTGTCGTCCGGCGCGAGCCTGCGCACCCCACGGGCCACCTGCTGGCGGTAGCTGTGCAGAACATCAGCGGTCATGAGTGCACTGTAAAACCGCAGGGGCGGACCGTGCCTGCCGGAAAATAGTCACTCACGTTCACGATGGTCTATCCACCGCTTGACTGTGCGCCCGTGGGGCCTAGAATTTGCCGCCGCTCAGATCGCGCACGAGTCGTCGGTGCACTCGCCGGCGGCCGCGCTCGCGGTGCCCTCCGGCGCCCGCAGGAGCGTCAGCGACGACTGGGCCAGCGCCTGCTCGAACACCTCGAGCGGCTGCGCGCCGGAGACCCCGATGCGCTGGTTGAAGACGAAGAACGGCACGCCGCTGATCCCGTACGCCCGCGCCTGCGCGATGTCGGCGTCGACGTCCTCGGCGTAGGAGCCGTCGGTCAGGGCCTGCTTCGCGGCGACCTCGTCGAGCCCCACCTCGGCCGCGAGGCCCGCGAGCACCGTGTGGTCGGCGACGTCGGCGCCCTCGGTGAAGTACCCCCGCATCAGCCGCTCCTTCAGCTCGCCCTGCCGGCCGTGGGCCTTGGCGAAGTGCAGGAGCCGGTGGGCGTCGAGGGTGTTGGCGGTGCGGGCGCGGTCGAAGTCGAAGTCGAGGCCCTCCTGCGCCGCGATCGCCGTCACGTTGGCGAACATGCCCTTGACCTGTGCGGCCGTGAACCCCCGGCGCGCGGCGAGCGACTCGCCGACGGTCCGCGGGTCGCCGGTGGGCGTCGACGGGTCGAGCTGGAAGCTGCGCCACTCGACGGACACCTCGCCCGGAAACTTCGCCAGGGCGCCTTCGAGCCGGCGCTTGCCGATGTAGCACCACGGGCAGACGACGTCGGACCAGACCTCGACCTGGATCATGTGCACTCCCTCACCGCTGTTTGACGCTTCAACAATAGCGGCGGCAGAAGATCTGACAAATGCCCGATTATCTGGTACTTCGACAACCCTCGATATCATGAAATGGCGCTACAAGTCCGGCGACACGAAGCACGCAACGCCGGACTTTTCGTGAGGAACAGCACCGGTCGGCAACGTCACTCATGTGGAGTATGCCGTTACGGTGTGATGACCGTCGTTGGGGTGGAGGGTGCTCGGTGGACGCTGAGTTGGTGGCGCTGGCGACGAACGCGGCGTCGGCCGTGGTCGGTGCCATGGCCACGGACGGATGGCAGGCCCTGCGATCGCGGGTGGCCCGGCTGCTCGGGCGCGGCGACCCGCGGGCGGAGCGGGACGCGCTGGAGACGCTCGACGAGGACGCCGCCGGCCGGACCCCGGACACCGAGCGTGACCTGGTCGCCGAGTGGAGGGGCCGGCTGCGCGACCTGCTGCGCACCGACCCGGCCGCCGCGGCGGCGCTGCGCGAGCTGCTGCAGGACGCCCGGGTCGCCGGCCCGGCATCCGGCTCCCTGGTGGCGGCGAGCCACATCGGCGCACCGCTGACCACCGGGTTCCCTACGCCGCCGGGAACGGATCGGGTCTGACCGTTCCCGGCGTACTGCCGAGACCACGTCCGGGCGATGTGGTGGCCGATCACGGTGGGGTGGCGGTCGGCACGCTGCTGTATCGGCGGCGGGTGGCCGCCGGGGAGCCGCTGCGCCTCGATCCGCGGCCGGTGCCGGTGGTGGGCCGGGAGAAGCTCCTGGGCAGCATCGCCAAGCGGTCCACAGTCGTGCTGTGCGGGCCCGGCGGCGTGGGCAAGACGACGGCCGCCCTGGAGTACGCCTACCGCCACCTCGACGAGTACGCGCTCGTCTGGATGTTCCGCGCCGCCGAGGCCACCGCGCTCCTGGCGCAGTTCCACGAGCTGGCCGAGCGGCTCGACCCGACGGGCATCGGGGAGCGCGCCGACCCGGTCGCCCGCGTGCACGCCGCCCTCGCCCGGCAGCGCGGGTGCTGGCTGCTGATCTTCGACAGCGCCCGGGACCACGCCGCGGTCCGGCGCTGGCTGCCGCCGCAGGGCTCCGGCGACGTCCTCGTCACCACCCGGGACGGCCGGTGGCCACCCGGCCGGACGCTGCCCGTCGACGGCCTGAGCACCGACGTGGCGGCGCAGTTCCTGCTGAACCAGACCGGCGAGTTCGACACCGGGTCCGCGGAGGCGATCGCGCGGCGGCTGGGCGGCCTCCCGCTGGCCCTGGCCCAGGCGGCCGCGTTCGTGGCCGGGACCGGCGGCACCCTGGCCGGCTACCTGCAGCTGCTGCGCCGGGAGCGCCCCGGGCTGCTGCCGGCCGCGGCGACCTGGCGACCGGCGTTCGACGACCTGCGCGCCGCCGGCCCGGGGCCGATCGCGCTGCTGCGGCTGCTGGCCTGCCTGGCGCCCGAGGACATTCCGGTCCGGGTCCTCCTGAGCGCACCGCTGCCGGCCGCCGTCCCGGAGGAGATCCGGGCCGAGCTCCGGCCGCTTGTCGAGCGCCCCTCCGGCCTGGACGCCGCCGCCCTGGAGCTGCGCCGCTATCACCTCATCGGCCCGCCCGGCGATCTGGTGTCGGTCCACCGGCTGGTCCAGGCGGTCACGCTCGACGCGCTGGAGCCGGGCCGGCGGGCGGCCTGGCGGGCGGCCGCGGCGGCGCTGGTGGAGGCGGCGGTCCCGGCCGACGTGACGGTCGGCGAGTCCTGGCCGGTGTGTGCGCTGCTGCTGCGGCACGCGCTGCTTGTCGTCGACCCGCTCAGCCGGTCGATGGGGCGGCTGGCCCGCTCACCGGGCCACGCCGGTGACTACGCCACCGCCCGGGGTCTCTGGCAGATCCTCGCCGAGTCCCGCAGTGCCCGCCTCGGCCCCGGGCACCCGGACACGCTCGCCGCCCGGGACGGCCTCGCCTACTGGAGCAGCGTCGCCGCGGGGCCACATGGCGACCGCGACGGCGCCGAAGACCAGCAGCAGGGCGGCTAGCACCCGGTAGCCGATCGCGATCCCGGCGGTGAATGAGGTCGTGGAGTTCAGGACCGAGCCGATCACCGCCACGCCCAGCGCGGCGCCCACCTCGCGGGCCGCCGAGTTGAGGCCGGAGCCCAGGCCGGCCCGGGCCGGGGGCAGGCCGCGCAGCACGCCGGTGGTCAGGGCCGGCGCGCACAGGCCGAGGCCGGCCGCGGTGACAAGCAGGCACAGGGCGTACCACGGGTACGGGGTGCCGGCCCGCACGAACGACAGCAGGACCAGGCCCAGCGCGATCAGGCCCATCCCGGCGGCGATCGTGACGCGCCCGGCGCCCGTGCGCCCGGCGAGCGCCGACATGACGAGCATGCCCACGGCCAGGGGGAGGATCGCGAAGCCGGTCAGCAGCGGGGAGTACCCCTTCACGTCCTGCAGGAACTGCGCGTTGACGAAGAACAGGCCGAACAGCGCCAGGAAGCTCGCGGCCACGCCCAGGGTGCCCGCGCGGACCGACGCGATCGCGAACACGCGCGGGTCCAGCAGGGGGCTGCGGCCGTGCCGGCCGCGCCACACGAACGCGGCCAGCAGGGCCAGCGCCAGCCCGAACGCGCCCAGGACGGGGCTCGACGCCCAGCCGTGCTCCGGGCCCTCGATGATGCCGAACAGGAGGGCGAAGAGCCCGCCGGCGAGCACGACGGTGTCCACCGCGGACGTCCGGCTCGGGAAGCGCGGCACCTGCGGTACCAGCAACGCCGTCAGCACGAGGACGACCACGGCGGCCGGCACGAAGGCCCAGAAGAACCAGGGCCACGCCGCCGAGCGCAGGACCGCGCCCGCGATGAGGTTGCCGGCGACGCCGCCGACGCCCAGGGCGACCGTCCACAGCGTGACCGCGCGGGTGCGGGACTCCTTGTAGACGGCCAGCAGGACGCCGAGGGTCGCCGGCTGCGCGAGAGCGGCCGCGGCGCCGCCCAGGGCGCGGCCGAGCTGCAGCGTGAGGACGTTCGGGGCCAGGGCGCTGATCGTGCAGCTCGCCGCGAACAGGGCCAGGCCCCAGACGACGGCGCGCTTGCGGCCGATGCGGTCGCCGAGGGCGCCGAGGGGGATGAGGAGGGCCGCGAACACGAGCACGTACGCGTCGACGACCCAGACGAGGTCGGTGTGCGACGGGTGCAGGCCGCCGGCGGCGAGCGACGGGATGGCGAGGTTGATCCCGGCGACCATGGCCTGGATCAGGACCACGGTCAGCAGCATGAACAGGAGGGTCACCCCTCGATCGTGCGGGCCGGGTCAGCTGACTTCAAATGCATAGTTCGTACCGGAATAATGCGCCCCATGCATCTGGACCTGAACCTGCTCACGGCGCTCGACGCCCTGCTGGAGGAGAACAGCGTCACCGCGGCGGCGGCCCGGCTGCACCTGTCCGAGCCGGCCATGAGCCGCACCCTCGCCCGCATCCGCACGGCGCTGCACGATCCGGTGCTGGTGCGCTCGGGGCGGCGGATGGTGCCGACCCCGCGCGCCGTGGCGATCCGGGCCGAGGTGCGCGAGCTGCTGCACCGGGCGCACGCCGTCTTCGCCGCACCGGCCGAGCCGGACCCGGCCACGCTCGAGCGCACGTTCACGATGCTGGCCGGCGACCTGGCCGTCTCGGTCGCCGCGCCGCTCATCGACCGGATCGCCGCGGAGGCGCCCGGCGTGCGGCTGCGCTTCCTCGGCGAGACCCCGCAGACCGACACGCCGGCCCTGCGCTCGGGCGAGGTCGACCTCGACATCGGCGTCGTCAACGACCCGCCGCCGGACATCCGCACCGAGGTACTGCTCCGGGAGCGCCTGGTCCCGATCGTGCGGGCCGGGCACCCGCTGACCCGCGGGCGGCTGACCCTGCGGCGCTTCGCCGACGCGGTCCACGTCAGCGCGTCGCGGCGGGGCCGGCTCACGGGGCCGATCGACGACGTCCTGGAGCGCCACGGTCTGCGGCGGCGGGTCGCGCTGTCCACGCCGACCTTCGCGGCGGCGATGCTCATGGTGGCCCAGACCGACCTGGTGGGGCTGGGCGCCGAGCGGTTCGGCCGGTCGACCGCCGCCGCGCTGAACCTCGTCACCCTCGACGTGCCGGGCCTGGACCTGCCCCCGATCGAGCTGGCCCAGGCCTGGCACGCGCGGTTCGACGCGGACGGGGCTCACCGCTGGCTGCGCACCCGCGTGAAGGAGGTCGTCGTCACCAGCCTGAGTTGACCCCGCCCGTGCCGAGGATCACCTGGTCGTAGCCGTTGCCGTCGCTGTCGTCGGTGTACGCGACCGAGAACCCGCCCCACGGGTCGACGGCGACCCCGATCTGCTCCTGCCGGCCCGTGGCCACCTGGCTGCTGCGCTGCGCCGGGAAGCCGCTGCCCTGCGCCCAGACGTCCTGGCCCGCGGTCCAGGCGACGACGGAGCCGTGCTGGGCGTCGACGCCGATCGCCGGGTTCGTCCCGCCGTCGGCGACGAGGGTCTCGGGGCCGCGGGCCACGGCGCCGGGGGCGAAGGAGCGGGTCCAGACGCCCGCGGTACCGGTGTGGTCGGACTCCCACGCCACCGCGAAGCCCCCGGTGAAGTCCTCCGCGATCGCGGCGTGGCGCTGCTGGCCGTCGCCCAGGCTGTTGGCGGTGCGCCGCGACAGGTTCACCGCGCCGTTCGCCCTGGCCAGGCCGACCAGCCCGATGTTGTAGTAGCCGTTGGCGTCGGCGTCCTCGTCCCACACGACACGAGCGTCGCCTGACGCGTCGACGGCGACGTCGGGCCGGTGGTGCTGCCCGGTCTGCTGGGACGCGAAGACCTCGTACGCCTTCGTGGCCGGCCCGGTGTAGCCGGCCGCCTTGACGGTGTACACACCGCTCTGCACGTCCTCCCACACCACCGTGAACGCGACGGCGCCGCCGGCCGGGGCGCCGTCCGGGTCCACCGCGACCTTCGGCAGGATCTGGTCGCCCGCGGGGCCGGCGTTGGCCCGCCCGGACGCGGTGACGGTACCGGCGGGAGAGATCACCCGGTACTGGATGTTGAACACCCCGTTGCCGTCGCCGTCCTCGGCCCAGACCACCACCGCGTTGCCGCTGTCGTCGATCCCGACGTCGGGCGTGAGGTGGGTCCAGTTCGCGCTCCCGCCGGCCGAGAGCTTCGTCTCGTACTTCGCCGCGCCGTTGGTGAACAGCCGGATCCACACGTCGTCGTGCAGCCCGTCGCGGTTGTCCTCCCACACGACGGCGGTCTGGCCGTAGCGGTTGGTCGCGATCGCGGCCGTGTCCTGGTCGCCGGTCGCGGTGGAGTTGGCCGTCGTGAACGTCAGAGAAGCCGCAAGTGCCAGTGCCAGTGCCTGCATGGGTACTCCTAGAGGCTCTGGAGGCCGGGACGGCCGTCGAGGACGGCGAAGGACTGCAGCGTGCTCGCGGCCGCGCCGTGCTCGGTCACCGTGGCCACGCCGCGGAAGTCGGCCGTCACCCGGGCCGGCGTGATGCTCGTGCGGACGTAGCCGCGCCGGTTGGAGTAGAAGCGCAGATGCGGGTTCGTCGCGGCGTTGGGGATCGTCGTGTCGGCGGTACCGTTGCCGCCTGAAGTGATGGACGTGCAGACCAGCTCCGTGCCGATCACCGCCGAGTCGGGGTCGGCGTAGTCGGCCTTCAGGTTGTTGGCCCACGCGGCGTGCACGTCGCCGGTGAGGATCAGCGGGTTGCGCACGCCCCGGTCGACCCAGCCCTGCTGGATGGGGGCCCGCGACGCGCGGTAGCCGTCCCAGGCGTCCATGTTGCCCGCCCCGGCCGCGTCGAACTGGCGCGCGAAGAACACCTGCTGGCCGACGATGTCCCACTTCGCCAGGTGCTGCCCGAGCCCGTCGAGCAGCCACGCCTCCTGCGCCGTCCCGGGCAGGCTCCGGGTCGCCAGGTCCGCGTCCG
The DNA here is from genome assembly GCF_019904175.1 of Dactylosporangium vinaceum. Classification (GTDB taxonomy): domain Bacteria; phylum Actinomycetota; class Actinomycetes; order Mycobacteriales; family Micromonosporaceae; genus Dactylosporangium; species Dactylosporangium vinaceum. The sequence goes on from NZ_CP061913.1 coordinate 1,558,224, forward strand.
CGCACACCTTCCAGCCGTCGCCGCACGCCTGATCGTTGCGGAACTGCCGGGTGTCGAGCATGTGGAACACGGCCAGCTGCCCCCACTGGACGCGCCGGTAGAGCGGGATGCTGTTGCCGCTTCCGGCGTTGGCCGGGCGCAGCGGCATGTTCTCGTAGTACGCCTGGTAGGCCGCCGTGCGCCGGGCCGTCCACTGGGCGGTGGTCAGCGCCGGGCTGCTGTCGGCCCGTACCATGTTCGCGTAGTTGTTCTCGACCTCGTGGTCGTCGGGCACCACGAGCCAGGGCGCGGCGGCGTGCGCGGCCTGAAGGTCCGGGTCCGACTTGTACTGCGCGTAGCGGCGCCGGTAGTCCGCCAGCGAGACGATCTCGGCGCCGGCGTGCAGGCGCACGGAGCCGGCCGTGGCGGCGTCCTCGTAGATGTAGTCGCCCAGGTGCAGGATCAGGTCGGGGCGGTCGTCGGCCATGCGGCGGTAGGCGGTGTAGTACCCGGACTCGTAGTGCGCGCACGAGGCGAACGCCATGACGAAGTCCCGGCCGAGCGTGCCCGGCGCGGGTGCGGTGCGGGTCCGCCCGACCGGCGAGATGTGCCCCTGCGCGCGGAAGCGGTAGGAGTACTCGGCGTCGGGCTGCAGCCCGGCGGCGATCACGTGCACCGAGTGCGCGGCGGCGTAGCGGGCCGTGAACGTGCCCGACGCGACGAGCGTCGCGAACGTGTCGGTGGCGGACACCTGCCAGTCGACGGCCACGTCGGCGGTGGCCATGCCGCCCTGCCCGTCGGCGTTGAGCGGGGCGGGTGCGAGGCGGGTCCACAGCACGACGCTCGTCGCGTCCGGCTCGCCCGAGGCGACGCCGAGCTGGAACGGGTACGGCACTGCGGCGCCGGCGCGCTGCAGCGGAGCGACGGCGGCCCCGGTGGCGGCGAGCCCGCCGAGGACGAAGGTGCGGCGGCTGAGCCTGTTCATGGGGCCACCTTCGGGTCCGCGCATGAACACCGCATGGCCGCCCCTTGTATAGATCTCTACAAATGTGTACGGACCTGGCTGGGTGTCTGCCCGAACGCCCGCCGGAACGCGCGGTGGAAGCTCGCCACGTTGACGAAGCCCGCCTCGGTGGCGATGTCGATGACCCGCAGGTGTGACAGTGCCGGATCGCGCAGGTCCCGGGCCGCCTTCTCCAGCCGCAGTCGCCTGACCGTGCTCGTGTAGGACCCGGGGCTCTCGGCGAACAGGCCGTGCACGAATCGGACCGACACGCCCAGTCGCTGCGCGGTCGTGGCCGGGCTCAGGTCGTCGTCGCCGAGGTGCTCCTCGATGTCGGCCAGGGCCGCGGCGTAGGTCCGGGGCGCCTTCACCGCCCGGTCCGGGCGCAGGATCGCCGGGTCGAGGGCCACCGCAAGCATCCCGGCCGCGTGCACCGCGAGCCGCTCCGGTCGCCGCAGGCCCGGCACCGACTCGAGCGCCAGCCGCACCGCCGCCCCCACGCCCGCACGCGTCGCGACGGCGGCCGCGGTCGGCACCGGCCCCGGCAGCAGGGCGCCCGGGATGAAGAACGAGAGCTGCTCGAAGTCCGACCCGAACGCGAAGCGGAACGGCCGCGTGGTGTCGACGAGCCCCAGCTCGCCGGGGTGCAGCAGGGTGGTGCGGTCGCCCTGGGCCATCACGCTGGTGCCGCGCACCTGGAGATTCGCGTAGTACCCGTGCACGGGCGTCCGCGCGATGTCGTCCTCGGTGCGCCGCACGGTCTGGCGCTGCGACGCGATGCGGGCCAGCGCGAGGCCGCCGAGCGGCCACTGGGTCACGTCACCGGCGAACCGGCTCCTGAGGTCCGACTCCGGCGTCAGGGCCAGGAACGCCGTGCAGATGAGCTCCCGCCAGTAGGCGAACTGCTCACCCGGCGCCTCGTCCCGGGTCGACCAGTGCGTTCGCTTCGGGTTGTCCGCCGGCTGATGGTTCGCGTCTGCCGTGGGCCGGTCCATCGGCCCCCTCCTGTCGGGTTCCTGCCTCTGCACGCAATGCAACGCCGCCCTGCACGGTGGGCAACATGGTTGCGACGGTCTTCCGACACGGTTGACCCATGAGGACACGATTCACCGAAGCGTTCGGACTGACCACGCCGATCGCCCAGGCCGGGATGGCGTTCGTGGGCATGACCCCGGACCTCGCCGTGGCCGTCAGCAACGCGGGCGCCCTGGGCTCCCTGGGCGTCGGCCTGATGCCCGCGCCCGCCCTCACGCACACGATCGGCCTGATCAAGGCCGGCACCACCGGCCCCCTCAACGTCAACTTCATCACCATCTTCACGACCGACGAGCAGATCGACGCCGTCTGCGCCGCGGGCGTGGCCGTCGCCTCCTTCCACTGGGGCCACCCGCCGCAGCAGTGGATCGAGCGCCTCCACGCCGCCGGCGTGAAGGTCTTCGAGCAGGTCGGCTCGGTCACCGCCGCCGTGGAAGCGGTCGACGCCGGCGTGGACGTCGTCGTCGCCCAAGGCCTGGAGGCCGGCGGCCACAACTTCGCCACCCTGCCGCTCTTCGCCCTGCTCCCTCTGGTGGCCGACGCCGTGGGCGACCGCGCCCTGATCCTGGCCGCCGGAGGCATAGCCGACGGCCGCGGCCTCGCCGCCGCGCTGCTGCTCGGCGCGGACGGGGCCTGGGTCGGCACCCGCCTGGTCGCGACCGAGGAGTCGGCCGCCCACCCCGGCTACAAGGACCGCCTGGTGGCGGCGGCCGCGGAGGAGACGGTCCGCACGTCCCTGTTCGGCCCGGAAACCCCGACCTTCAACCCCATGCGCGTCCTGCGCAACCGCGTGGTCCGCGAGTGGGCCGGCCGCACCGCCGACATCCCGGACACGCCTCTACCGCTGATCGGCGAGACGATCCTGGGCGGCGAACGCGTCCCGATGCACCGCTTCTCCAACCTGGTCCCGATGCGCGACGCCACAACCGGCGACCTGGAGGAGATGGCCCTGCTCTCCGGCCAGGGCGTGGGCCTGGTGACCGAGGTCCTCCCCGCCGCCGACGTCATCGCCCGCATGACGAAGGAGGCCGAGTCCCTCCTGGCCGCCGCCGCGCCGCCCGAGGGAACCGCGTAACCGCCGCTCTCGCATGCCTGCGTCGGCCACGACCGCCGCGACATCGAGCCCCACAGGCCGCTTCGCAACACCGTCGACGGCCGGCCGTAAGGAGATCCGGGCCCGGCCCCAGCGGCCGGGCCCGGTTTGCCTGCCGCCGCCGGCGAGCCGGCCGCGAGTGGGAACCCCCGCCCCGCGGCTGCGCGGAGTCAACCCTGTGCGCCCGGTAGGACTCGAACCTACGACCTTGGGATTAGAAGTCCCCTGCTCTATCCACTGAGCTACGAGCGCATGTCGTCGCACAGGCTACCTGCATCCTGCGCAGCCTTGCTTGAAGACCTGCCTAAGAACAGCATGCGGCCGGGGAGTGGGCAACCGGGTTGGCGGCGGGCCGGGGCTTCGGGTCGGGGAAAACCCCCGCGCCGGCCCGCCGCCGGTGGTCAGACGCCGGCCGGGATGCGGGGTCTCGGGCGGCGTCTGCCCCGCGGGCCCGCGGGCTCGTCCGGCCGCGCTGTTGTTGCGGCGGCGGCCTGTTCCTCGTCGTCCTCCAGGGCTTCGAGGGCCTCCTCGGCGTCGGGGTCGGGTTCTTCGTCGCCGGTCATGGCGGTGGCGGTTTCGAAGGCGGTCTTCAGCTCCTCGTTGTTCAGGGCCGACAGGATGTCCTCGGCGAAGGGGTCGCCGTCGTCGACAAGGGTGACGACGCCACCGAGCTCCTCGTCGTAGGACTGGCGGCGGGGCAGGTTGTTGATCTCGTCGACGGGCTCGGTCGGGGCGTCGGCGATGTTCAGGTCGGCCAGTTCGTCGTCGATGGCGGTGGTGCCGGTGATCGCGCGGATGCGGGCGAACTTGCCGCGGCCGCGGGACAGGTCGTGGCCGACCGCGTGGGCGTCGAGCTCGTAGCTCACCCGGCGGACGTGGTCCTCGCTCTCCCAGTCGCGGCTGTACAGGCGGCCGGTGATGATGACCGGGTCGCCGACCTGGATGCTGCGGGCCACGTTCTCGGCGAGCTGGCGCCAGCAGTTGACGCGCAGCCGCAGGCTGTTGCCGTCGACCCAGTTGCTGTCGTTCCGGTCGTACCGCCGCGACGTCGACGCCACCTTGAACGTCGTCACGAGCGTCTGGGTGCCCACGAGCCGCCGGCACTCCGGCGCGTTGAGCACGTTGCCGATGATCGTGACCTTGGTCTCGAACATTGTCGATCTCCTCCCGGGTTGTGCTTGTGCGTTCGGGAGGAAGCGTGCACCGGATCGGCTGCGGGCCGCGGCGGCGAGGGGCCGGATCTGTGGATAACCATGTGCTTGTGGACGGGGTCGCGTACCACCGGATGATCTGCTAGGGGCCCACCTCTGACCTGGACTGATGGCCGACGGTCCGGGACCGCCCCGCAGGGCGGTCCGTAGCAAGAAATCCGCTACCGCCCCCGGACGGTGAGGCCACGGGAGTGACGGTCCGGACCACCGCGGACGCCGCGGGAGCCCGCCTGCAGCTTCGGCGGTCGCGGTGAAAGGCCCGGAAAAAGTATGGAGACCGGCATCCACGGGGGAAGATGCCGGTCTCGGGAGAGATGTTAGTTGCTCACGCAGCTATCCGCCAGACCCAATTCGAGTAGGTGGGCGGGCGTGAAAGGTTCGGTCCGGCGGGGCTGACAAAGCGGGGCGAGCCGGGCGGTGGCTTGCCCGGTGGGGGCGGATCGGACGAGCTTGCCGATCGAAGCGATTCACTTCCTCGACTGAGAGGTCCGCCATGCCCCAGGGTTCAGTGCGCCGCGCCGCTGGTGCGCTCGCGCTGTTCGTCGCGGCCGGTGCGCTCGGCAGCATGCCGCTGTCCGATGCGTACGCCGATCCCGCCCCCACCAACGTCACCGTCAACACCAAAGCGGGGCTGGCCACCGTCGCCGACACCGCGCTCGGCGTCAACCATGCCATCTGGGACTCGCAGCTCGGCACGCCCGCCGTGTCCGACCTGCTCGGCGCGGCCGGCGTCGGGATGCTGCGCTACCCCGGGGGCTCCTACGCCGACATCTACCACTGGCAGACGCACACGGCGCCCGGCGGGTACGTCGCGCCGAACACCGACTTCGACACCTTCATGGCCGGCGCCCAGCGCGTCGGTGCCCAGCCGATGATCATCGCGAACTACGGCACCGGTACCGCGCAGGAGGCGGCCGACTGGGTGCGGTACGCCAACATCACCAAGGGGTACCACGCCAACTGGTGGACCATCGGCAACGAGAACTACGGCAACGGTCACTACGGCACCGCGTGGGAGGCCGACGACCACGCCGACAAGAGCCCGAAGCAGTACGCGCAGGAGGTCGTCGCGTACGCGCAGGCGATGAAGGCGGTCGACCCGAACATCAAGGTCGGCGCCGTGCTGACCACGCCGGCGAACTGGCCGGACGGGCTGGTCGGGGCCGGTGACGCCGGCACCTGGAACCAGGTCGTGCTGTCCATCGCCGGGCCGTCCATCGACTTCGTCGACCTGCACTGGTATCCGGGCGGCGGCAGCGAGGCCGACGCGCTCGCGAAGCCGGCCCAGATCGACGACATCATGTACGTGGTCAAGGACCAGATCGCGAAGTACGCCGGGGCCGGCTCGTCGCGCATCGGCATCAGCCTCACCGAGACGAACGTCGGCGTCGGGCAGAACACCCAGCCGGGTGCGCTGTTCCTGGCCCAGACCTACAGCAACATGCTGGAGAACGGCGTCTTCACCGTCGACTGGTGGGACGTCCACAACGGCATCGGCACCGTCTCCACCATCGGCGGCCAGACGGACTACGGCGACTTCGGAATGCTGTCGAGCGGCAACTGTACGTCCGACGGCACGGTCTGCCAGCCGCCGATGAACACCCCGTTCGCGCCGTACCACGCGCTCAAGCTCATGCACTCCTTCGTGCACCCCGGCGACCAGCTGATCCGGGCGGGCACCGACAATCCGCTGGTCGCCGCGCACGCCGCGCGCCGGGCCAACGGGGATCTGACGGTGCTGCTGGTCAACATGGACCCGGCGGCGAGTCACGCGGTGAAGATCGCCTATGACGGGTACACCCCCAGCACTGCGGCACCGGTGGTCGAGACGTTCCTCAACGGCGCCGCGGGCATCACCAGCGCCCAGTCCGGCTCGGCGGCGGCGCAGAGCCTCGCCCCCTATTCGCTGACGGTGCTGACGCTGCACCCGGCCACGTCGGCGTCGGGTGCCCCCAAGGCCCCCGGCCGCCCGTCGGTCTCCGCGGTCACCGACCGCACCGCCACCCTGACCTGGCCGGCCTCGACGACGACAGGCGTCAAATATGAGGTGTACCGGCAGGTCGGCGCCCGCAGCGAGCAGCTCGGCGAGACCACCTCGACGTCGTTCACGGCGGGCAACCTGACGCCCGGGACGCGGTACACGGTCACCATCGTCGCGCGCGACGGCTCCGGCCGGGCCAGCTGGTCCTCGCCGCCGCTCACGTTCGCCACGGGCTCGCCGGCCACGAGCACGTGCAGTGTCCGCCTCACGGACACCAACGACTGGGCCAGCGGGTACGTCGGCAACATCGACATCACCAACACCGGCACCGCCGCCATCAACAACTGGACGCTGACCTTCACCTGGCCGACGCCCTGGCAGAGCCTCAGCTCCGGCTGGAACGGCACCTGGACCCAGACCGGCGCCACGGTCAAGGTGACCCCGGCCGACTTCAACACCAACCTGGCTCCGGGCGCCACCGCGAGTGTCGGGTTCGTGGGGGCGTACAGCGGACCGAACATCCTCCCGGCCGCCTTCACCCTCAACGGCAACGTCTGCACTGTCGCATAGTTTTTCGAGCAACAAGCAACGGCCCGCGGTGGTACTGCCCACCGCGGGCCGAACGCGCTGAGCCGGGCGGAGCCGTGATCGGGCCGCGGGTGGTCTCGTCCGGCCCGCTGGACCGGGTCGTGGTGAGATCGCGGGTGGTCTCGTCCGACGCGCTGAACGGGTGGTGATCGGGTCGCGCGTGGCCGGGCCGGAGGGTCACTGTCGCGTCGCGGCCTGGCGGGTCAGTTCGGTCAGGCGGGTCCATCCCGGGGAGTTGAGGCCGGCCGCGGCCGAGACCAGCTGCGCGATCGCCGGGTCGAGGGTCGTCGGCCGCTCGGGGCGGCGGCGCAGCCAGGCGGCCGTGCGCTCGGCGAGGGCGGGCAGCCGGGGATCGTCGGGGCGCCACAGGAAGGCGGCGTCGTAGTCGACGTAGATGGCCCGGAATTTGGGGTCCGCGAACGAGTCGAGCTTGTCGGCCAGCCAGGTCCGCGCCTCGCCCGGCTCCACGGACTGCAGCAGGATCCAGATGTCACGCTCCATGTGCACCGTGCGCTCGCTGACGCCGAGCTCCAGCAGCGACTCCAGGAGCCCGGCCACCTCCGCGGACACGAACAGCCGGTCGCCCGACCCGAGCCGCCCGATCCGTTCCCGGGCCCGCTGGAGCTCCAGCTGCTTGCGCTCCAGGCTCCGGTCGATCTCGGCGATCGCCTGCCGGAGCTGCTCCGGATCGGCCGCGAGCAGCTCCTGGATGCGGGCGAGCGGCACGCCGGCCTCGGCCAGGGTCCTGATCTTGACGAGCGCTATCGCGTGCTCGGCACCGTAGCGCCGATAGCCCGAAGCGTCCCGCTCGGGCTCCTCCAGCAGGCCGCGCTCGTGGTAGTGGCGCACCGCTTTGATCGTGACGCCCGCGTAGGCCGCGAGCTGCCCGATGGTGATCAACGCTTGCGGGCCCCGCCTTTCGCGTCGGCCCGGCCGTCCAGGCTCGCCCGGCCGTCCAGGTTCAGGGTGTCCGTCGGGTCGCTGTGGACTCCGCCGGACCCGACGTGCTTCCCGGGGATCTTCGCACCGTTCTTGATCACATGCACCAGCGCCATCGCGTGCCCGCGCCCGACGCCGTAGTCCTCCCGCAGCCACTCGATCACCCCGGCCGCCTTGACCTGCGGCCCCTCGAACCCACGCGCCGCCGCCGCCGCGAGCAGCGCGCGCGGGGTCATACCGGTCTTGATCTCGAGCGCGTCGATGTACGCCTGGAACGACATGGCCGTACTCCTTCGTCTGGGCCTGCCTGCTTGCTCTCACCCCTGCGTCGAGGACCGGTCGCGCGCTTCGACAAACACGCGCAAAGATTTTTCCGCCCGTACTGTTGGCACCATGGACGAGCGCCGCCTGGACGACACCCGCAACGCGATAGGCGTGCTCACGCTGCTGTTCCAGGCTCCGCACGACAGCGAGACGCGCAGCGGATACCTCCAGCAGATGATCGGCGACGACGACGCCGTCGCGGACGTCGGCCGCGCCTTCACCGGCATGACGAACCTGGCCGCCCTGGTCCTGCTCGACCACTCCCGCCGCACCGGCGAGCCGGTGGCCGACATCCTCCGCCGGATCGCCGCCTCGCTGGCCACCTGAGGGTTGTATCCCGGGCTTTCGCGATGTGCGCACAGGCGGGGTCGGGGCCCGGCGCAGGCCGGCAGTGATCGGGTCTAGGGGATGGTGAGGCCGGCCCGGATCGCCATGACGGCCAGCTGGGCCCGGTCGCGCGCGCTCACCTTGAGCATCGCCCGCCCGACGTGGGTCCGCACCGTCGCCGGGCTGCACGCCAGCTCGGCCGAGATCTCCTCGTTTGACCGCCCCGTCGCCACCCAGGCCGCAACCTCCCGCTCCCGCTCGGTGAGCAGCTCCATGCGCGCGTCGTCCGGCTCGGCCCGAGCACCGTGCAGCCGCCCGATCACCCGCCGTGTCACCGACGGCGACAGCAGCGCCTCACCCCCGGCGACGACCCGGATCGCCCGGATGAGCTCGGCGGGCTCGGCATCCTTGAGCAGAAACCCAGCCGCCCCCGCCCGCAGCGCCGCGAACACGTTCTCGTCGTCCTCGAACGTCGTCACCACCACGACCCGGGTCCCGGCACCGGCCGTCGACCTCGCGAGCTCCCGGAGCACCCCCAGCCCGTCCAGCCCGGGCATCCGCAGGTCGACGAGCGCCACGTCCGGCTCGACCGCCCGGATCAGCTCGAGCGCCGCCTCCCCGTCGGCCGCCTCCCCGACCAGCTCCAGATCAGCCTCCCGGGCAATGAGCAGCCGCAGCCCCCCGCGAATGAGGGCCTCGTCGTCGACCACGACGACCCGGATGCGCCCACTCATCGCGGAACCCGCGCTTCCACCGTGAACCCCCCGTCGACACGCACCTCGAACACCCCGCCGGCGCTCTCGACCCGGTCGCGCATCCCCTCGATCCCACGCCCCGGCCCGTCTACCCCGGGTGGGCCCGCACCGTCTGCCCGATGTGTCCCCGGACCGTCTGCCCGATGCGGGCCCGGACCGTCCTCCCGGTGTGGCCCCGCATCTTCTGCCTGTTGGGGCACCTGATCATCTGCCCGGTGCAGGACCGGACCGTCCTGCCGGTGCGGGCCTGCACCGTTGCTGACCAGCACCGCCACGTCGGCGCCGGCCATCCGGACCGACACCCGGGCGCCCGCGCCGGGCGAGTGCTTGACCACGTTGGTGAGCGACTCCCGTACCACCTCGAACGCGATCCGCCGCTGCCGTTCACTGGCCTCGCCCAGCCCGTCGTACTGCAGCTCCACCACCACGCCACCGGCCCGGGCCTGCTCGACGAGCTTCGCGATGTCCGCGGGAGCGTCGATGTTCTCGATGACCGCCCGCAGCTCGTCGAGCGCCGCCCGGCTGGTGTCCCGGATGGCGGTGAGCGCCTCCCGCGCCTGCTGCGGCTGCTCGTCGAGCACCACCAGCGCCGCCCCGGCCTGCATGGCCACGACCGCGAACCCGTGCCCGGCCACGTCATGCACTTCCCGCGAGACCCGGATCCGCTCCTCGAGCAGCGCCACCCGCACGATCTCCCGCCGCTCCCGCTCCAGCGCGAGCCTCCGCACGTACACGAGCGCGCCGAGCGACCAGGGCACCGCCAGCCACCAGACCCCCCACAACACGAGCCCGAGCGCCAGCAGCTCAAGATGCCCGCCGACCCGGGGGAGCACCGCGAGTCCGGCCACGACAGCACTGACCCCGAGCGCGACAGCGGAGGAGCGCAGGGGCCGGCGCCGCGCGTACTCGAACATGGCCCACACCAGCGTCAGCAGCACGGGTCCGAACGGGTACCCGAGCAACAGGTACACCGAGCTGCCCCCAACCGCCCCGACAAGCGGCAACACCGGCCGGCTCCGCCTCCACCCGAGCGAGAGCGCCGCCACCCCCATGAGCGCAAACCCGCCGGCGTCAAGCCCCCGCGGCGCCTCCTGCACCAGCCCCGCCAGCCACCCACCGACGGCCACCCCGCCCGCAAACAGCCCCGCCAGCAGCCAATCCCGCCGCACACCCAGATCGTAACGGCCCAGGCCCCCCGACCCCCGCCGTCGCACAGCCCCCACTCAGCTGCCACCGCTTCGCGCCCGGCCACCCTTGCCGCCCGGTCCGTCGGAGGCGGGCCGTGTGGCGACCGCGCTCGCCGTACGTTGAGCGCCGCCGTGTGGTGGGCGTAGTCATGTGGCAAATGCTGCCGAGTGGCGTCGCGGTGCCGTGGCTTCGGCGGTGTCAGCACGTGCGCAATGGCTCGGTGGTGACGTCGCGATGCCCAGGTTTCCGCGGCGGGTCGGTTAGAAGAGGGTGCTGGAGTACTCGGCTTCGGGGGTGCGGGGCTGGTTGGGGACGTACGGCTCCCAGATGCCCCGGCGGCGCACGAGGAGCTTGCGGGACAGGAGGTGGCGGTCGCCGGCGAAGAAGACGCGGTCGACGGCTCGGCGGACCTTGGCCAGGCCGGGCGGGGACTGGGAGCCGGTGACGATGACGACGTCGCGGGCGGGGACGCCGACGACGAGCTCGCCGGGCACGGAGCGCTCAAGGCTCGCCCACAGGCCCTCGGCGAGGAGGAGGGTGGAGGCGATGCCCTCGAAGTTGAGCATGAGCGCGGGCGGCTGGCCGTGAACGCCGACGGCGTCGAGCCGCGCGTCGAGGTTGTCGGCAGCCTGGCGGCGCAGCACGCGGCGGGGAAGCTCCATGCGCTGCAGATCGGCCCATGTCACGAGCCGCTGACCGTACGGCGGGCCGTAGCTGTAGCCGACTCCCAGCCCACCCAGGAACTCATCGAGCACAGGCGAATGCACATCGTCGCGACGGAACTCGCGGAGCGATGTAAGCACGGGTAGGAGCGCGAGCGGCACGAGCAGAAACTAAGTCTCTGACTGATGTGAGACAAGCTCTTGTTTTTGCGCCATCTGCTTGCTAGTGGGCCATCCACCGCACCGTCCCCCGCTCACGTCCACTCATATGTGTCCATATTCACCTCCGTCGCCGCGCTCCGTATTCAAATTGTGTCCTTCGGTCGCCGGCCTCTCACCTCGGCGCGAACCCCGAGCCCACGCCCGTCGACCGCCCACGCCCGTCGACCGCCCACGCCCGTCGACCGCCCACGCCCGTCGGCCAGTCGCGTCCGTCGGCCAGCCGCGCCCGACGGCATGATTGGCCGGCGACGTCATCTGGCCGATGCGGTCGCATTGGCGGCGTGGCCACTAATCGCTGCGTTGTCGGCGGTGCGTGGCGTGATCGCGGTCGGGAGTGCGTGGTGTGGTCGCGGCTGACGGTGAGTGGCGGGCGGTGTGTGCCGTGATCGCGTTCGGCGGTGCGTCGCGCGGTCGCGGCCAGTAGCGAGTGGTGTGGTGCGATCGGCGGTGAGTGGCGTGGTCGCGGTGGGTGGCCTGGTTGGTGGGGTTATGTGGTCAGCGGCGGATGGGTTTTCGGCGGCGGCGGGTCGTGGCCAGGCGAACCGCGACGGCCAGGGCTGCTGCGGCGGCGCCTACCGCCGTCGTGAGGGTGGCGGCCCGGCGGACGTCGGCCGGGGTCGGGGGCCGGCCGTCGCCCAGGTGCGGGCGCTGCTCGACGCGGGTGCCGTAGACGTTGCGGCCGCCCAGGCGTACGCCCAGGGCGCCGGCGGCGGCGGACTCGCACTGGCCCGAGTTGGGGCTCGGGTGGTGGCTGCCGTCGCGGCGCCAGATGCGGAAGGCCTCGGACGGGCGGCCGCCGACCAGGGGGGCGGCGGCGACCGTCAGGGCCGCGGTGAGGCGGCTCGGGATCAGGTTCGTCGCGTCGTCCAGGCGGGCACTGGCCGTACCGAAGCGGGCATATCGGTCTGAACGGTGACCCACCATGGCATCGAGTGTGTTCACCGCCCGGTAGCCGACGATGCCCGGCACTCCGGCCACTGCGGCCCAGAAAAGTGGGGCCACCACGGCGTCGGAGGTGTTTTCGGCCAGGGATTCGACGGTGGCCCGGGCCAGTTCGGGAGGCCCGAGGGCGGAAGGGTCGCGGCCGCACAGGTTCGGTAGTTGGGCACGGGCGGCGGACAGGTCGCCGGCGGATAGCCTGGCGGCCATGACGCGGCCCTCGCGGGCGAGGCTGGTGCCGCCCAGGGCGGACCAGGTGGCCGCGGCCATCAGTGCTGTCCTGGCGATCGGGCGGTCGCGGGTGAGGCGGGTGGCGGCCAGTGCGGCCAGGACGGGTGCGCCGACCGCCACGGCCGTGAACTTGGCGCCGGAGGTGCGGTTGTCGGCGTAGAGGCGGCGCTCAAGTGCGCCGGCGAACCGGCCGAAGCCGGCTACCGGATGCCAGCGCCGCGGGTCGCCGAAGAGCGCGTCGAGGACGGCTCCGAGCGCGATCCCGATGGCGTCGGGGCGGGTGGCGGCCAAGGTTTTCATGGGGCCGAAGGTACCGGGAGGCTCTGACACTTTTCGGGGCGGCTACGAATTCGTGACGCTGCGAAGTTTTTCGACTACCGATTGCCGTCGAGCGGATTTTCTGTCGTACCGCCGGGCCAGAATGGCGGCGTGGAACGAAACGGTGGTCTGCTCGTCGCGGGAACGACGTCGGATGCGGGCAAGAGTCTGCTGACGGCGGGGATCTGCCGGTGGCTGCATCGGCGAGGGGTGAACGTGGCGCCGTTCAAGGCGCAGAACATGTCGAACAACTCGGCGGTGGCGATCGAGCCGGACGGCACCGGCGGCGAGATCGGGCGGGCGCAGGCTTTACAGGCGGTCGCGTGCGGGCTCGCGCCGAGTGTGCGGTTCAACCCCGTGCTGCTGAAGCCGGGGTCGGACCGGCGCAGCCAGGTCATCGTGCTCGGGCAGGCGGTCGGGCACATCGGCGCGGCGAACTACGCGGAGATCAAGGACCGGCTGCGCGGGACGGTGCTGGAGACGCTGGCGGACCTGCGGCGGCGGCACGACGTGGTGATCTGCGAGGGGGCGGGCAGTCCGGCGGAGATCAACCTGCGGGCGATGGACCTGGCCAACATGGGGCTGGCGCGGGCGGCGAACCTGCCGGTGATCGTGGTCGGGGACATCGATCGGGGTGGAGTGTTCGCGGCGCTGTTCGGGACCGTGGCGCTGCTCGACGCGGAGGATCAGGCGCTGGTCAGCGGGTTCGTCATCAACAAGTTCCGCGGCGACGCCGGGCTGCTGCGGCCGGGAGTGGAGCAGTTGACGCAGCTCACGGGGCGCCCGACGTTCGGGGTGCTGCCGTGGTCGTATGACCTGTGGCTGGATGCCGAGGACTCGCTCGCATACGACGGTCGCGTGCTGGGGCGGCCCGGACCGGCGCGGGGGAGCCAGTGGCTGCGGGTGGCGGTCGTGCGGCTGCCGCGGCTGTCGAACGCCACCGACGCGGAGGCGCTGGCGTGTGAGCCGGGGGTGCAGGTGCGGCTGACGGTGGAGGCGGCCGACCTGGCCGACGTCGACCTGGTCGTCATCCCGGGCAGTAAGTCCACTGTGGACGATCTGGCCTGGCTGCGGGAGCGCGGGCTGGCCGACGCGATCGTCCGGCACGCCAAGGCCGGGCGGCCCGTGCTGGGGATCTGCGGCGGGTTCCAGATGCTCGCCGAGCGCATCGACGACGAGGTGGAGAGCCGGCGCGGGACCGTGGCCGGGCTCGGGCTGCTGCCGGTCGACATCGCGTTCGCCGAGCGCAAGACCCTGGCGCTGCCGGAGGGGACGGCGTTCGACGGGGTGCCGGTCAGGGGCTACGAGATTCATCACGGGCAGGTGACGCGGGGTGCGCAGCAGCCGTTCATCCGGCTGCCGGACGGCACCGGCGAGGGAGCCGTGGCCGAGAACGTGTCCGGGACCCACTGGCACGGGGCGTTCGAGTCGGATCAGTTTCGGCGGGCGTACCTCACCGAGGCGGCCCGGCTCGCCGGACGGACCGGGTTCCAGGTGGCACCGGACACGTCGTTCGCCGCGCTGCGGGAGCGGACCGTGGACGTGCTCGGTGACCTGGTCGAGGAGCATCTCGACACCGAGGCGCTGTGGCGGCTGATCGAGGACGGCGCGCCCGCGGGGTTGCCGACGATCACGGCGGGGCTGCGATGAGCAGGGGGACCTACGAGGAGCTGGCCGCGCTGGTGCTGGAGCGGCCGGCCCGGCTCGGGGCGGTGCGGCTCGTCGGAATCGACGGGCGGGCCGGGTCCGGGAAGACGACGTTCGCCGGGCGGCTGGCCCGGGCGCTGGGGCGGACCCGGCGGGTGACCGTACTGCACACCGATGACCTGCTCGACGGCTGGTCGAAGCTGCTCGCCTGGGAGCCACGGATGCGCGAGTGGGTCCTGGAACCGCTGCGCCGGGGGCAGGCGGGGGCTTACCGGCGGTACGACTGGGAGCTGCAGCGGCTCGTCGACGAGTGGACGCCGGTCGAGCCGCCGGACGTGCTCGTGATCGAGGGCGTGGGCAGCGCGGCGGCCGGGATGCGGGCCGACCTGACGCTCGGGGTGCTGGTCACGGCGCCACGGGACCTGCGGCTGCGGCGGGGTCTGGAGCGCGACGGCGAGGCGCTGCGGGGCGAGTGGGAGCGGTGGATGGCCGCCGAGGACGGGCATTTCGCCGAGGACCGGACCGCGGAGGCCGTGGACGTGCTTGTCGACGCGGCGCCGGTGGAGGTCCATGATGCAGAGATTGAGTACATCACCGGCCCGGGCGGGTTGTCGGCCCGCGCGACACTGGAAGACGATCCGGTGAGCGGGCCGGACGGGGAGGAGCAGAGCGAATGAGCACTGACGAGGCGCAGAGCGGCAATCCTCCGGCCCGGCGGCGGGTCGTGCTGACCGGGATCAGCTCGCGGGCCTGGGAGCACCCGGCCGACCGGGGCGCCCTGGTCGCGCTGCGGGAACTGCGCGGGTTCGACGACGTGCTCAAGTCGCTCCACGCGCTGTGGAACGAGCGGGCGTGGCGGCTGCAGTTCCTGGGCAACGCGATCCGGGTCGACCACCGACAGTATCCGCGGGTGCACCGGCTGCTCGCCGAGGCGGCCGCGTCGCTGGACCTGGCCGAGCTGCCGGAGCTGTTCGTGCAGCAGGACCGGTCAATCAACGGCATGTGCATCGGCATGTCGAAGCCGTTCATCGTGGTCAACTCCGGCTCCGTCGAGCTGCTCGACGACGACGAACTGCGCTGCATGCTCGGGCACGAGCTCGGGCACCTGATCAGCGGACACGCGGTGTACCGGACGATGGTCATGATCCTCACGGACTGGGCGATCCGGCTGGCCTGGCTGCCCGTCGGCTCGATGGTGCTGCGGGCGATCGTGGCCGCGCTCATGGAGTGGTGGCGCAAGGCCGAGCTGTCGGCCGACCGGGCCGGGCTGCTGGCCTGCCAGGACCCGGCGGCGTCGCTGCGGCTGGCGATGAAGCTGGCCGGCGGCGGTGATCTGTCCGAGGTCGACACGACGGCGTTCCTGGAGCAGGCGGCCGAGTTCGACCGGGCCGGCGATCTCCGCGACAGCCTAATCAAGATCCGCATGGTGACCGCCCGGTCTCACCCGATGCCTGTCGCGCGGGCCGCGGAGGTGCGGGCGTGGATCGACAGCGGGGAGTATGCGCGGATTCTCTCGGGCGACTACCCGCGCCGCGACGACGACGGCAGCGCCTCGGTGACCGAGGAGATCAAGGCGGCGGCGGCCTCGTATCGGGAGTCGTTCAGCCGGTCGCAGGATCCGCTGGTGTCGCTGCTGCGGAAGCTGGGGGACGGGGCGGCGGACGTCGGCGGATGGGTCGGCGCGGGAGCCGGGCGGATGCGCGGCTGGATGCGCGGGAACGGGTCGGACGGCTCGGACGGCGAGAACGGGCGGACCGCGCCGGCATGAGGCAGGCTGCGCCGGAATAGGTGGACTGCGCGGGCCGCGCCGGGCTGGGCGGTTCGCGCCGGGCTGGGCGGACCGGTTCGACCATGGACGGGCTGCGTCGGCATAGGTGGGTCGCGCTGCCCAATAGTGGGTCGTGCTGGCCATGAGTGGGCTGCGCCGACCATGAGTGGGCTGCGCTGGCCATGAGTGGGCTGCGTTGGCGGCGAGTGGGCTGGGGCGGCCGAAAGAGCGGGCTGTGAGGCTGATCGGGGCTGTCGGGACGGGGGAGGGGGATGCGCAGTAAGTTCTGGCTATGACAGTGCGAAGTGAGGAAGAGCTCCGTGCCGCGATCCGGCGCGAGATGCCCGGTGTGCGTGCCGATCTCGAGGCGCTCGTCCGGATTCCCGGGATCGCGTTCGCCGGGTTTGACCACAGTCACGTCGAGCGGTCCGCGGAAGCCGTGGCGGAGCTGCTTCGGAGGGCTGGGCTGCCGGACGTGCGGATCGTGCGCAAGGGCGGGCAGCCGGCGGTCATCGGGCGGAAGCCGGCGCCGGCGGGGGCGCCTACCGTGCTGTTGTACGCGCACCATGACGTGCAGCCCGTCGGGGACCTCGGGCAGTGGCGCAGCGACCCGTTCGAGCCGGTCGAGCGGGACGGACGGCTCTACGGCCGGGGCGTCGCCGACGACAAGGCCGGGGTGATGGCGCACGTTGCGGCGCTGCGGGCGTTCGGGGACGAGCTGCCCGTCGGGGTGGTGGTGTTCATCGAGGGCGAGGAGGAGTACGGGTCGGAGTCGCTGGAGGATCTGCTCCGGGAGTACCGGGACGACATCGCGGCCGACGTGATCGTCATCGCGGACTCCGGGAACTGGGACATCGGACAGCCGGCGCTGACGACCGGTCTTCGCGGCATCGTCAACGGGTTCGTCGAGGTCCAGGTGCTCGAGAACGCCGTGCACAGCGGGCAGTTCGGCGGGGCGGTACCAGATGCGCTCATTGCACTGTCAAGGCTCATCGCCAGTCTGCACGACGACAACGGGGACGTGGCCGTCGACGGGCTGCTGCGCACGCCCTCGGCGCCGCTCGACTATCCCCTGGAGCGGTTCCGGGACGAGGCCGGGATGCTCGAAGGGGTCGAGTTCATCGGGTCCGGGCGGCTCGTCGAGCGGCTCTGGACGCGTCCGTCGATCTCCATTCTCGGGATCGACGCGCCGGCGACGGCCGGGGCGCCGAACGCGCTCATTCCGCGGGCCAAGGCGAAGTTCAGCGTGCGGATCGCGCCGGGCGACTCGGCGCAGCGGGTGTACGAGGCGGTCAGCGACCACCTGCGCCGGCACGCGCCGTGGGGCGCCAAGGTCACCATCGAGCTCGAGCAGCTGGGCGAGCCGTGCACGATCGATGCGACGGGGCCCGCGTACGACGCCGCCCGCGCCGCGTTCACGGCCGCCTGGGACGGGGCCGAGCCGGTGGACATGGGAATAGGGGGTTCGATCCCCTTCATCGCCACGTTCCAGGAGATGTTCCCGAAGGCGGCAATCCTCGTGACAGGCGTCGAGGACCCGGACACGACCGCGCACGGGCCGAACGAGAGCCTGCACCTCGCCGAGTTCGAGCGGGTCTGCATCGCCGAGGCCCTGCTGCTGGCCAAGGTCGCGCAGCTCACCGCGTAAAGCGAAAAGGCCCCGAACCGGGGCCTTTTCCGCGGACCACGCAAATCCCCCGGCGGGGTATAAGTCCGAAATGTCGGGCCTAGCGAAGCGGCCCGACATTTCGGACAAGGCACCCACGCCCGAATCAGCCAGGGGGCCGGCGAAGTAGCCCGGCGTCCCGTAACAAGGGGTGAACAGGTCAGCTCCGGGGCGGCAGTTTCACGACGGAGACGAAGAACTCGTCGATCTGGCGTACCACGGCGATGAAGCTGTCGAAGTCGACAGGCTTCGTCACGTAGGCGTTCGCGTGCAGGGAGTAGCTGCGCAGGATGTCCTCGTCGGCCTGCGAGGTGGTCAGGACCACGACCGGGATGCGGCGCAGGTCCTGGTCCTCCTTGATGACGCCGAGCACCTCGCGGCCGTCGACGCGGGGCAGGTTCAGGTCCAGCAGGATCAGGTCGGGGCGGGGGGCGTCGGCGTACTTGCCCTCGCGGCGCAGGTACGCCAGGGCCTCCTCGCCGTCCTGGACCACGTTGAGCTTGTTGCGGACCTTGTGCTCCTCGAACGCCTCCTGGGTCATGAGCACGTCGCCCGGGTCGTCCTCGACCAGCAGTACCTCGATCGGCAGGGACGACTCGATGGGCGCGGTCATGCGGCGGGCTCCTCAGCAAGGGCGGGAACGGGGGCGGGCACGGGCAGCGTGAACCGGAACAGCGTACCTTCGCGGTGGTCCGGATCGATCCAGATGCGCCCGCCGTGGTACTCGACGATCTTCTTCGCGATGGCCAGGCCGATGCCCGTGCCGGGGTAGGTCTCCTTGGCGTGGAGGCGCTGGAAGATCACGAAGACCTTGTCGGCGAACTCGGGCTCGATGCCGATTCCGTTGTCCTCGACGGAGATCTCGAACTCGCCGTCGTCGAGCGGCCTGCTGTCGATCACGATCCGGGGCGGCACGCCGGGGCGGCGGAACTTGATCGCGTTGCCGATGAGGTTGCTGAACAGGGCGCCGAGCAGGGGCTCCTCGCCGCGCACGGCCGGGAGGTCGGTGAAGATGATCTCGGCCTCGGTGGCTTCGCGCTGGGCGTCGAACTGCCCGGCGGCGTCGAGTACCACCTTGTTGAGGTCGACCTCGGTGAACCCGTTGGTGAGGCGGCCGATGCGGGAGAACGCGAGCAGGTCGTTGATCAACCGCTGCATCCGCTGCGCGCCGTCCACCGCGAAGCCGATGTACTGGTCCGCGCGCTCGTCGAGCTGCCCGGAGTACCTCCGCTGCAGCAACTGGCAGAAGCTCGCCACCTTGCGCAGGGGCTCCTGCAGGTCGTGGCTGGCCACGTACGCGAACTGCTCGAGGTCCCGGTTCGACCTGGTCAGCTCAGCCGCCTGCTGCTCCAGCATGCGGTTGGCCTCCTCGACCAGCCGCCGCGCCTCCTGCACGTCGGTGAGGTCGGCGTTGATGCGGCGGCGCATCGCATCGACGTCACCGGCCAGTTCCGCCAGCTCCGGGGGTCCGGCACTGCGGATCTGGTACTCGTAATCGCCGCCCGCCACCCGCCTGACCTCTCTGGCCAGGTCGGTGACCGGGCGGGTGACGAGCCGCCGGAGCAGCAGGGCCAGCATCACGCCGGCCACCACGACCACGACGGCGGCGAAGATGAGCAGCAGCACCAGCAGGTTGCCGGACGTGCGGACCTGGCCGGCGACGTCGTCGCGGCGCTGCGCGATCCGCTGCGACAGCGCGTTGATCCGCCCGGCGGCGTCGTTGTAGACGGCCCGCGCCTGGTCGGTCGGCGCCGCGGTGTCCTGGTTCACGCCGTTGGCCCGCGTCTGGGCGATGAGCGGCTCGGTGACTTCGCGGCGGTACCGGGCCGTGGCCGCGGCGATGTCCTCGACGGCAGCGAGCAGCCGGGTCTCGCCCGTGAGCTGTCCGCGCGTCTCGGCGAGGATCGCGGCTTCCTGACTCTGCGCGTCACGGTAGCTGTCGAGATCCGAGTCCTTGCCCGTGAGCAGGTACGTGCGCACGCTCGACTGCTGGCGCAGCAGCTGGGAGTACAGCCGCTCGGTGTTGGCGAGGGCGGGCGTCAGGCGGTCCATCACCTGGGTGGTCTCGCTGCGGTTCGCCGCGGCGGTCCCGGTGGCGCCGACCGCGATCACCACGAGCAGACCGGCGACGACGGCGCACAGCATGGTGATGCGCCGCCAGAGGGACCAGCTGGACGGGTTCATGAAGTCCTCGGGGGAGTGGTCGGCACGAGCCCGGCGCACCGGCGTGCGGGCGGCCGCGTGGCGGAGGTCATGCGGTCTGCGGTGACGGGGTGAGCACGAGCACGGCGATGTCGTCGGAGACCGGGCCGCCGTTGTGGGCCTCGGCCTGCAGCGCCAGCCAGCCGGGCAGGTCGCGGGGCTCGGCGCGCACCGGGGTCTCCAGCACCCGGCAGAGGCCCTCGACGCCGAGGCGGTCGCTCGGGTCCGCGTTCGGGCCGGCCATGCCCTCGATCAGGCCGTCGGTGTACATGAGCAGCGACCACTGGCCCGCCGGACCCAGCGGCACCTCGGCGGCCGGGCGGGACATGCCCGGGATGACGCCGAGCACCAGGCCCGGGTCGACGTTGCACGGCACCGCGCGGGCGCCGGAGAGCAGGATCGGCGGCGGGTGGCCGGCCAGGCGGATGCGGGCCGTGTTGGCGTCGAAGTCGACGGTGGCCACGGCCACGGTCGCGAACAGCTCATCGGTGCGGCGCTCGGCTACGAGCACCTGCTCCAGCGAGTCGAGGACCTGGTCCTCGGGGACGCCGGCGAGCACCAGGGCCCGCCACGCCACCCGCAGCGCCACGCCGAGCGGGGCCTCGTCGACCCCGTGGCCGCAGACGTCGCCGATGAGCAGGTGCAGGCGCCGACCGCCGTCGACGCCGATCGCGTCGAAGAAGTCGCCGCCGAGCAGGGCCCGGTCGCGGCCGGGCCGGTAGATGTTGAACAGCTCGGCCGGCACGTCGCGCATCAGCGGCTGGGGCAGCAGGCCGCGCTCCAGGCGGGCCGACTCGGCCTGGCGCATCTCGGACTCGCGCAGGAGCCGGGCCTGCTCGTCGGCCCGCTTGCGCTCGACGGCGTAGCGGACGGCGCGGGCCAGCCCGGCCCCGTCGACCGAGCCCTTGACCAGGTAGTCCTGCGCGCCTTCGGCGACGGCGGCGGTGCCGAGGTGCTCGTCCTCCAGGCCGGTGAGGACGCAGACGGCGGCCCCGGCCACGTGCTGGAGCACCTGGCGCAGCCCGTCGAGGCCGCTCGCGTCGGGCAGCCCCAGGTCGAGCAGGATGCAGTGCACATCGCGGAAGCGGGCCCGCGCCTCGCGCATGGTCTGCGCGATCTCCACGTCGAAGGGCGCGTCGGCCTCCGCGAGCAGCTCGCGGACCAGGAACGCGTCACCCGGGTCGTCCTCGACCAGCAGCACACGGATCCGCTCACCGGCGAGCGGCCCGATCCGCCGGCTGCGAAGATCCACGGTCGTGCTGACGTCGGCCATGCTCACCGCCGCCCGGTGGGGGCAGGAATTTGCCGCGCGGCACACATGAGGCTGATCCTCCCCTACGTCGCGGCTGGCTGCATGTGCGGGTGAAGTCTCTCAGGCCCGCAGGGGTGAACGCACGCGAAGGTCACCCCTGCGCACGGCTGCGCACCGCCCCGCGTGTCGCGCGCGCCACGCGGGGCCGGCGTGCGCGATCGCCGGCCCCGGCGGCCCTGCTCCCACGCGGCCGGCCACCTCCCGCGCCGGCCGCCTCGGTCAGCCGGGTGCCCGCCCGGTCACCGCCCGGCCCTCGGGCCGCCGGCCGCAACTCGCCATGAGGGGCGCCCGTGTGACGGGGGCGATGCTCGGGGTTGTGGTGGGCGTCACTCGTCTCGGTGGCGGTCGGCGGCGTGGATAAGCTTTCGCGCGTGCACGGGCTCGAGAACATTGTTGGACTCATCGCGGTGGTGGTCGCCACCTCGGTTCTGGCGCGGCGGATCGGGGTGCTCTCGCCGATCCTGCTTGTCGTCGTCGGGATCGGGATCTCGTTCGTCCCGGGGCTGCTGGAGATCGAGCTCGACCCGGAAGTGGTGCTGCTGGGAATCCTGCCGCCGATCCTGTACGTGGCCGCGCTGGAGACCTCGGTGCCGGCGTTCAAGTTCAACCTGCGGCCGATCCTGCTGCTCGCGGTCGGGCTGGTGCTGTTCACCACGGTGGCCGTGGGGTTCACGCTGCGGATGTTGCTGCCGAACGTCCCGCTGGCCATGTGTTTCGCCCTCGGCGCCGTCGTCGCGCCGCCGGATGCGGTAGCGGCCACTGCCGTTGCGCGGCGCATCGGGCTGCCGCGGCGGGTGGTGACGGTGCTGGAGGGGGAGAGCCTGATCAACGACGCGACCGCGCTGGTGACGCTGCGGGTGGCGGTGGCGGCCGCGGTCGGTGAGGCCATGGACGGGTGGTCGATCGCCCGGACGGCGTCCATCGCGGTGATCGGGGGCGTGGCGATCGGGGTGGCCGGTGGGCTGCTCATCGGGTTCGTGCACAAGCGGGTCAGCAATCCGCTCATCGACAACGCGGTGTCGCTGCTCACCCCGTGGGTGGTGTTCCTGCCGGCCGAGTCCTTGCACGCCTCGGGCGTCGTGGCCGTCGTCGTCTGCGGGCTGTCGCTCGGCCACCGGATGCCGACGCTGATGTCGGCCGCCTCGCGGCTGCAGATGGACGCGTTCTGGCGGATGGTGAAGTTCCTGCTGGAGGGGTCCGTCTTCCTCCTGGTCGGGCTGCAGCTGCGAGCGCTGCTCGCGGACGTGGAGCGCCCGTTCGCGTTCACCGCGGGTGCGCTGGCCGCTGTCGTCGGCGTGGTGATCGTGGCGCGGATCGTGTGGCTGTTCCCGACCACGTACCTGGCCCGGCTCATCCCGCGGGTCCGCCGGCGGGACCCGTCGCCGTCGCTGGCCGGGCCGGCCGTCATCTCGTGGGCCGGCATGCGGGGCGCCGTCACCCTGGCCGCGGCGTTGGCGCTGCCGGCGACGCTCGCGAACGGAAGGGAGTACCCCCGCGGGCTCTTCGTGATTCTGGCTTTCGGGGTCATCGTGGCGACACTCGTGCTCCAGGGCGCGACGCTGCCGACGGTGGCGCGCTGGCTGAAAGTGCCTGGCGACGACCGGACCGAGGACGCGCTGGCCGAGGCGTCGGTCCAGCACGAGGCGTCACGGGCGGGCAAGGCGCGACTGGAGGAGATCGCCGGGGACGCGCCCGACGGGGTGGTGGAGCGGCTGCGGCAGATGGCCCTCTCGCGCTCGAACATGGCCTGGGAGCGGCTGGGGCGGGCCGACCGGGAAACGCCGTCCGCCGCGTACGCCCGGCTGCGCCGCGAGATGCTTGACGCCGAGCGCGAGGTTTTCCGCCAGGCGCGCGACAGCGGCCGAATCCCCGAGGAGACGCTGCGCCAGGCGCAGCGCGACATGGACCTGGAAGAGTCGTTGCTGGAGCGAGGAGACCTGTGAGCTGCGTGCATCTGTCGGCGGCCGAGACGCTTTCGCCGCCGGTCGTGGAAGGCTGCCCCGAGTGTCTGGAGGGCGGGTTCACCGACTGGGTACACCTGCGGCAGTGCCTGGCCTGCGGCCACATCGCCTGCTGTGACTCCTCGCCGCGCCGGCACGCGACCCAGCATTACCTCCTCGAGCACCACCCGGTGATGCAGTCGATCGAGCCGGGTGAGGCGTGGCGGTGGTGCTTCGTCCACGAGACGCTCGGCTAGTCCTCCGACGTTTCCCACCTGCGGGTATGCGTGTTCACAGCATGCTCAAAGGAGACCCGGGACACAATCGTCTCCAGTTGGGCATGCAGTGGGGTGCAGCCGTGTTGCCATGGTCAACGGGGGAAATGTTCGTTCGGGGGTAGGGAGCCGGCCATGGCGAGTCCCAGATGGTGAGCGCGGTGCTGGATCTCGTGTCCACACCGGGCGTGCTCTACGCCACCGTGCTCGTGCTGCTCACCATCGACGCCTTCATCCCGGTCGTGCCGGCCCAGGCGCTCATGATCGGCGGAGGCATCCTCTCCTCCTCCGGGCACGTCGAGCTGGCCCTGCTCGTGCTGTCCGGTGCGGTGGGGGTGGTCGCCGGCGACCTGCTGGCGTTCCTGGTCGGGCGCCGCCTGGCCCGGCGGGGCGCGCCCCGCGCTCGCACCTCCCGGCTCTCGCGGCGGGCGGCGAAGGTCACCGCCCGGCTCAACGACGCCATGCAGCGCCACATCTTCCTCGCCGTGCTGTTCTGCCGGTTCGTGCCGGCCGGTCGCATGATCACCGCCGTCTACGCCGGGCGTAACGGGGTCTCCACGCGCCGCTTCGCCACGTATGACGTGGTCGCGGCGGTGCTCTGGGCCACGTACGGTGCGCTGCTCGGCCACTTCGGCGGCGAGGCCATCGCCGACTCGTCGTGGCTGCCGCTGCTGCTGATCGCGGCGGCTGCGCTGCTGTTCGTGGCGGGGGCGCCGCTGCTGGGGCTGGTGTCAAGCCTCCGCAAGCGCAGCGCCGCCGCGGCCGCCGGCGCGTCGGTGGCCGCGGCCGCCGAGGACGACGTCGCCGTCGTGGTGGCCGCGCCGGCGCCCGTCGCTATGGGCCCGGTCGCTATGGGCCCGGTCGCTGTGGCCCCGGCGGCCCGGCGGCCCATGCGGATCTGCCGGCGCCGCTCGGCCATGGAGACGCTGGCGGCGGTGGAGCCGCTGGCCGCGATCGAGGTCATGGTGGCGGCGGAGGCCGTGGCGGCGGCTGAGTCGGTGGTGGTCCAGGTCAGCGGGCTGGAGTCGGCCGCGCAGTAGGGCGGCGGGGATCGGGCCGGCCGGTCTCATCATGGGGCGACCGCGCGCCCCCGATTGCCGAGGAACCGACTTGTCGGATGCCTGATCGCTCTCGAGTGACGCCTGCGGGTCAGGCGGAGACGGGGACCGGCAGCGCCATCTTGTGGGCGCCTTCCCACGCCTCGACCACGTCCGGGGTGACGTGGGCGCGGAAGTAGTCGTTGGCGGTCAGCCGGTTGGTGACCTGCTCGTCGCTCTCCGCGAGCAGCAGGCCGCACACCAGGTGTGCGCCGTTCTGCACCGCGGCACTCAGCCGGCGGTGCCCGTCGATCACGTAGTAGTCCTGGCCGCAGTGGCCGATCGTGAGGGGCTCCAGATCGGCCGGGGCGGCCCCGGCGAGCTCCTGGGCCAGGGTCTCGTCGGCGTAGTCGATGCGGCGGGTCGGGTACACCCGCATCGGGTCCAGCAGCAGCAGCGGCGGGCGCTCGCGCAGGATCTCCGCGCCCAGGTGGCCCTCGAAGGCGGCCTGGACGGCGGAGACGACCTCGTCGGGGGTGGCCCGGGTGCTGTCCGCGACCAGGTCGTAGTTGCGCAGCTTGTACTTGTCCGCGCCATACCTGGTCAGGAAGCGCATCCGCTCGCTCTCGCTGCGGCTGTGCAGGTTGCGCTTGGCCTCGTCAAGCGAGGCGTAGTTCTCGACATCGGAGTGCGGGCGGCCCAGGACGCGGCGGGCGGCCTCGGTGGGCTCCGTGATGAGGTGGACCTTGAACGCCTCGTGGAAGAAGAACCAGGCCAGCCGGCTGTCGACGATGAGCTGCTCACCGGACTGCGCGATCTCGGTCTGCAGGTTGTCCACGGCGCTGTCGATGGCGTCGTCGAGCTCGGCGTGGAGGTTGAGCTGCAGGGCGGTCATGCCGCGGCGCTGGGCCATCTCCCGGTACATGTCACCGACGCTGATGCGGCGCAGGCCCAGCCGGGTCGCGAGCTCGACCGACACGGTGGACTTGCCGCTGCCGAGGTCCCCGTTGATGACGACCGACCGGTGATTGCTCATGCGCCAACTCTCCAGGTAGTGAGGCGTCGCGAGCCTAACACGCCCTTGTTGCACCGGCTTTTGCCGTTCAACCCCGAGAAGTACGCATCGGATTCACCCGAATGCGCTGCGCGGGGCGGTAATCCCCAGGAAACATCACAGTGGCACGATCGGCCGCCATCGCCTCGAACGGAGGTCCCGTTGTTCCTGACCCGCCACGAACAGGAGCGCCTGCTGATCCACGTCGCCGCCGACGTGGCCCAACGCCGCAAGGATCGCGGGCTGAAGCTGAACTACCCGGAGGCCGTCGCCATCATCACCGCCTTCCTGCTCGAGGGCGCGCGGGACGGGCGGACCGTTGTCGACCTGATGGAGGCCGGGCGGCACGTGCTCGGCCGCGCCGACGTCCTGGAGGGCGTCCCCGAGATGCTGGTGGAGGTGCAGGTGGAGGCGACGTTCCCGGACGGCACCAAGCTCGTGACCGTCCACCACCCGATCCCGTGATCCCCGGCGAGGTGATCCCCGGCGACGGGCCGGTGGAGATCAACCAGGGCCGGGAGACCCGGACGATGGCTGTGCGCAACACGGGAGACCGGCCGGTGCAGGTCGGCTCGCACTACCACTTCGCCGAGGCCAACGACGCCCTCGAGTTCGACCGCGAGGCCGCCTGGGGCCATCGCCTCGACATCCCGGCCGGCACCTCGGTGCGCTTCGAGCCCGGGGTGGAGCGCCAGATAGCCCTCGTCGCGCTGGCCGGCAATCGAATCGTTCCTGGTCTGCGCGGCCGGGCCGGGGGAGCGCTGTGACACAGATCGAGCGACGGCGGTACCAGAACCTCTACGGGCCGACCACGGGCGACCGCGTACGGCTGGCCGACACCGACCTGTTCATCCAGGTGGAGGAGGACCACTGCGCCGGCGGGGACGAGGCCGTCTTCGGCGGGGGCAAGGTCATCCGGGAGTCGATGGGCCAGGCCCGGGCCACCCGCGCCGACGGCACCCCCGACACCGTCATCACCGGCGCGATAATCCTCGACCACTGGGGCATCGTGAAGGCCGACGTCGGCATCCGCGACGGCCGGATCGTCGGCATCGGCCGGGCCGGCAACCCGGACATCATGGACGGCGTCGATCCGGCGCTCGTCATCGGCCCGTCGACGGAGATCATCGCCGGGAACGGCCGTATCCTCACCGCCGGCGCCATCGACTGCCACGTCCACCTCATCGCGCCGTTGATTCTGGAAGAGGCGCTGGCCAGCGGCGTCACCACCATCGTCGCCGGCGGCACCGGCCCGGCCGAGGGCAGCAAGGCGACGACCGTCACGCCCGGCGCCTGGCACCTGGCCCGGATGTTCGAGGCGCTCGACCCGTGGCCCATCAACGTGCTGCTGCTCGGCAAGGGCAACACCGTCTCCGAGGAGGCGATGTGGGAGCAGCTGCGCGGCGGGGCCGGGGGCTTCAAGCTCCACGAGGACTGGGGTACCACCCCGGCCGCCATCGACGCCTGCCTGCGGGTCGCGGAC
The DNA here is from genome assembly GCF_019904175.1 of Dactylosporangium vinaceum. Lineage (GTDB taxonomy): Bacteria > Actinomycetota > Actinomycetes > Mycobacteriales > Micromonosporaceae > Dactylosporangium > Dactylosporangium vinaceum. The sequence goes on from NZ_CP061913.1 coordinate 1,585,403, forward strand.
GCCTCCGGAGTGCAGGTCAACATCCACACCGACACGCTGAACGAGGCCGGCTTCGTCGAGGAGACGCTGCGGGCGATCGGCGGGCGGAGCATCCACGCGTACCACACGGAGGGGGCCGGCGGCGGGCACGCACCCGACATCATCACCGTCGCGTCGCACCCGAACGTGCTGCCGTCCTCGACGAACCCGACCCGCCCGTACACCCGCAACACCCTCAGCGAGCATCTCGACATGCTCATCGTGTGCCACCACCTGAACCCGAGCGTCCCCGAGGACCTCGCGTTCGCCGAGAGCCGGATCCGGCCCTCGACGATGGCCGCCGAGGACCTCCTGCACGACCTCGGCGCGATCTCGATCATCGGCTCCGACTCGCAGGCCATGGGCCGGGTCGGCGAGGTCGTGCTGCGGACCTGGCAGACCGCGCACGTCATGAAGCGGCGCCGGGGTGCCCTGGCCGGGGACGGGGCCGCCGACAACGAGCGGGCGAAGCGCTACATCGCGAAGTACACCATCTGCCCGGCCGTTGCTTCCGGCATCGACCACGAGGTCGGCTCGGTCGCGATCGGCAAGCTCGCCGACCTGGTCCTCTGGGACCCGGCGTTCTTCGGCGTGCGGCCGCACGCGGTGGTCAAGGGCGGTGCGATCGCGTGGGGCGCGATGGGCGACGCGAACGCCTCCATCCCCACCCCGCAGCCGATCCTGTCGCGGCCCATGTTCGGCGCCTACGGGGCGGCGGCGCCGGCGACGAGCCTCGCGTTCGTCGCCCCCGCGGCGATCGAGGACGGCCTGGCCGACCGGCTCGGCCTGCGCCGCCGGCTCGCCGCCGTCGGCAACACCCGCTCGATCGGCAAGGCCGACCTCCCGCGCAACGACGCCACGCCGCGCATCGAGGTCGAGCCGGACACCTTCACCGTGCGCATCGACGGCGAAGTGGTCGACCCGGACCCGGTCGAGGAGCTTCCAATGGCGCAGCGGTACTTCCTGTTCTGAGCCATGCACACCAGTCTTCTGCTCCTGGCCGACGGCCGCTTCCCCTCCGGAGGCCATGCGCACTCCGGAGGGCTGGAGGCCGCGGTGGTCCGCGAACGCGTCCGCGACCTCGACGACCTGCGCGAGTTCCTGCGGGGCCGCCTCCGCACGGCCGGACTTGTCACAGCCGCCTTCACGGCGGCGGCGTGCGCGCGCCCGGAGGACATGGAGCTCCTCGAGGCGGAGCTCGCCGCCCGGACCCCGTCCCCGGCACTGCGCCTGGCCGCGCGCCGGCAGGGCCGCTCGCTGTGCCGGGCCGCGCTGGCGATCTGGCCCGGGGAGTACGTCGCCCGGGCCGACCGGCTCCGCGTCTCCCAGCCCGTCGCACTCGGGATCGCCGCCCACGCGGCCGGGCTGCGGGCCGAGGAGGCCGCGCAGATCGCCGCCTACCACGCGATCTCCGGCCCGGCGAGCGCGGCCGTCCGCCTGCTGGGGCTCGACCCGTACCGCGTCCACGCCCTCCTGGCCGACCTCGGCGCCGAATGCGACGAGGTGGCCCACGAAGCCGCAACATCCGCCCGTGGCCCGGCGAGCGACCTGCCGGCGGCATCGGCGCCGCTGCTCGACGTCTCCGCCGAGGACCACGCATCATGGGAGGTAAGGCTCTTTGCCAGCTGAACATTCGCACCCGCATCCCCACGACGACCCCCACCACCCGCTGCCGCAGACCCGGCGCGCGGTGCGGATCGGGATCGGCGGCCCGGTCGGCTCGGGCAAGACCGCACTGGTGGCCGCGCTGTGCCGCTCGATGTCGGCGGATCTGCGGCTGGCGGTGGTGACGAACGACATCTACACCACCGAGGACGCCGACTTCCTCCTGCGCAACGGCGTGCTCCCGGCCGAGCGCATCCGCGCGGTGGAGACCGGCTGCTGCCCCCACACCGCGATCCGCGACGACATCTCGGCCAACCTCGACGCCATCGAGGAGCTGGAGGAGAGCCTGGGCCCGCTCGACGTGATACTTGTCGAGAGTGGCGGCGACAATCTCACCGCCACTTTCAGCAAGGGCCTCATCGACAGGCAGATCTTCGTGGTCGACGTGGCGGGCGGCGACAAGGTCCCGCGCAAGGGCGGCCCCGGCGTGACCTCGGCCGACCTGCTCGTCATCAACAAGACGGACTTGGCGCCGCTTGTCGGCGCCGATCTGGGCGTGATGGAGCGCGACGCCGCCGCCCGGCGGGGTGACCTGCCGACGGTGTTCTTGTCGCTTGTCGAGGACCGCGCGGCCGGGCCGGTGCAGGACTGGGTCCGCGCCCTGGTACCCGGCGCTGCGGCGTCCGGCGCTCTGTCGCCCGCTGCTGCGGCGTCCGGCGCTACGGCGTCTGCTGTCGCGGCGACTCCCGACTCGGACCCCGACCGGCGGTGAAGGCCGCGGCCCGGATCGTCGCCGAGCTCGAGGCCGGCCGTACGGTGCTGCGCGTGCTCAAGGGCGAGCCGCCGCTGCTGCCGCGACTGACCGGCCCGGGCGAGGTTCACCTCGTGGGCGGCGCGGCCGGCCCGCTGGGCGGCGACGAGCTGAGCCTGGAGATCGAGGTGGGCCCGGGCGCGGCTCTCTGCATCCGCACCGTGGCCGCCTCGATCGCCCTACCGGCCCGCTCAGGCGCCGAGTCGATGCTGACCGTGCACGCAACAGTTGCGGAAAGCGCTTTCCTGGCCTTCCTGCCCGAGCCGATCGTCGCCGCCGCGCGCTGCCACCACCACAATGCGTCCATTGTGGACATTGCCGAGGATGCGGGCCTGGTGTGGCGCGAGGAGGCGGTGCTGGGCCGCTTTGGTGAGGAGCCGGGCCGGCTCCGCCTGTCCACAACGGCCCGCCGCGCGGACCGCCCGTGGTACCGCAGCGACGTCACCGCCGCCCGCAGCCCGGCCGAACTGGGCGACGCCCGCGTCCTGGCGTCCCTCCTGACCACCGCGCCGGCCGACCCGTTCGCGACCACCGCGGGCGACCCGTTCGCGACCACCGCGGGCGACCCGTTCGCCATTTCCGCAGGCGACCGCGGGCGCGACGCTCGACCCAGCGAGCCGTTCAACGGACGGCCCGGCGAGCCTTCCAGCGGACGGCCCAACGGACGGCCCAGCGAACCGCCCGGCGAGCGGCCGCCGGGCGGCGGAGACGCGACGACGGCGGCGACGATGGGCCGCGGTGTCCAGGCCCGGACGGATGCCCAGCTCACCGGCGACCAGCGCGCCATCCCGCCGGGCGACCGCGGCCGCCTCGCGCCGGGCGGCGGGGTGGGGGCGGCGACTGTGACGGCAGCGGTGGCAGCGACGGCGACGGGCCAGGGTCGGATCGCCGCGCCGGTGGACGACCGGGGGTCAGGCCAGGCTCGGACCGCCAGCCCGGGAGCGACCGCCGGCCTGGGAGCGCGGGCAGCAGTCATGGCCCTGGCCGGCGGTGGCGCCGTGGCGACGGCGCTGGGGGCGGATCTTGCGGAGACCCGGAAGGTCACGGATTGGCTGGTGCCGCCGGCGCTGCTCCTGCCGCCCCGCTGACCGACCGATGCCGGCTCAGTGACCGACCAATGCCGGCCCACTGGCCGACCGATGGCGAGAGGTGTGGGTGTGGGTGTGGGTCGACACGGACTGGCGGTCTGCGCGGCCCCCTTTTTCCCTACCTAATCTTACCCTCCGCCTCCTAATCGATCACGCTTCGACGAGCTTGATCGGCTACCCGGAGCGACGGCAACGTGACGGAGTGGCTCGCTAGCGGGACGACAGGAAGAGTGCGCTGATGCGGGGGAGGTGTTTGCGCACGTCATCGTCGTTCTCGTCGTCCCAGTCGTCTTGCAGCTGCGGGGCTACCTGGCCGGTCCGGGCGCGTAGGAGCATCGGGTAGTCGTCGGTCTCGCCGTACAGCTCCTCGGCCAGGTCTTCCACTTCGCGGGGGGCCAGTTCGTGGGCCGGGAGGTCGCCCGCTGCTACCGCGCGTACCGCTGGGTCGTCGGCCAGGGCGTCGGGGTCGGCTACGGCGCGTTCGTAGTGGTCGCGGCCGCGGGCTATCAGGCCGTCCACGAACGCGTCGGCGTAGCGGGCCACGACGCGGCCGGTCGCCCACATGGCGGAGGAGTTGGCGCGGGCCTGGAGGCGGGTGCGGTGTACGTCGAAGTCCAGCAGTTCGCTCTTGTCGAGGGCGGCCAGTCGCATGCGCAGGGCGGCCGTGAACCGTCCGGCGAAGCCGGGCGTGACGCGCTCCCCGGCGGCGGACCGGGCTCCGTCGATGATCGACCAGAAAGTATCGCTGTCCACGGCCACGAAGTCTTTCATCCCGATGCACACCGCGGCCACAGGCAAGCCGAAAGCGACGCCGGGCAGCGCGGCGGAAAACGCCGCCCGCGAGCGCAGCGGCCGAGCCGAAAACGGCGCCGGCGGGCTCAGCGGGCGGGACAAGAACGGCGGCAGAGGCGCAGCAACGGCGGCAGAGGGCTCGCGGCGGCAGTGGCACGTTTCCGGGATTCGACTCGGGGCGGGCGACCGTAACGTTCTCGGTGCAAGGCCAACCACACCACATCCCAAGGGGAGAGCATCATGAGCGACTACGACACCGGCGACACGGGCTACGAGGCCGGCCACGACGGCGGCAACGACGTCGACTACGGCCACTACGAGGCCGGTCAGCAGCACGACGGTCTCGACCAGCTGCACCAGGCGCACGGCAGCGAGGCCGACGCGCAGTCGCAGTTCGGCGTCTACGAGAACGACCACCACGCGCAGGAGTCGACCGACTTCTCGCAGGGTCACCACGTCGAGTACGACCAGCCGGCCGCCGTGCACTACGAGTCGGACGACTACACCAACTACAACCACGACGCGTCCGTCGACGACCACGTCTTCGCCGCCGAGGGCAGCGAGTCCTCGCACCAGGCCGAGTTCAGCGAGCTCGACGCCCTCCAGCAGCGCTTCGACGCCGCCTTCGCCGAGGGCACCCAGTACCACGCGGGTGGCGGCGAGGCCGAGATCGCGTCCAAGTAGTACCGAACTTCTACCCCGGACGAACATGGTGTGGCTTCGGCCGGCCGGCGGATCAGCCCCGCCGGCCGGCGCCCCACCCACACACGTACAGATCAGCCCATACGCGAAGTGCGCGACGCACTCGGTTGTTCGACTTCGTCCGGGTGTCCGGGACCGTCCGGACGTTCCCGGCCGCCCGCGCGAAGTCGGACATCCGGGTGCGTTTTCGCGTGCCTGAACGACGTCATGAGCACCAGCGCGCCGACGGCCAGGGCGGCGGCGACCACATAGGGGTGGCCCGCGGCGACCAGGACGGCCAGGCCGAATGAGCCGCCGAGCCACTGCACGGTCTGCAGCACGCCGGACGCCGACCCGGCCGAGGCGCCCTCCACGCGGGACAGGATCAGCGTGTAGATCGGCACGAACGACAGGCCGCCGCCGATGCCGACGAGGGCCAGCGGGCCCAGGATCGCCGCGTACGAGGTCGCCGGGCCGACCCGGGACAGCAGCAGCTCGGCCGCGGCCAGGCCGACAAGCGCGCCGCCGATCACCCGGCGGGAGCCGAACCGGCCCAGGAGCCGGGCGACGGTCCGGGCCGCCGTGAACAGGCCCAGGGTCATCGGCAGGAACGCCAGGCCGGTGGCGACCGGGCCGAGGCCGCGGACCTGCTGCAGGTAGGTGGTCAGGAAGAAGAAGGGCCCGATCATGCTCGGGCCGATGAGCAGCAGCGAGACGTACCCCGACGCTCGCGCCCGGTCGCGGAAGAGCCCGAGGGGCACGATAGGTGCCGCCGTGCGCCGCTCGATCAGGACGAACGCGACAAGCGCCGTCAATCCGGCGGCCAGCCCGGCGAGGACCCTGGTGTCGGTCCAGCCGGCGGTGGCCGCGCGGATCAGCGAGTACACGATGCCGAGCATGCCCAGCGTGCCGGTGAGCGCGCCCGGCACGTCGAAGCGGGCGAGCCGCCGCCGGCCGGCTGCGTCGACGAGGCCCGTGTCGCCGGCAACGTGGCGGGGTGTCTCCGGGAGGTGCCGCCGGGCCAGCAGGACGATGGCCGCCCCGATCGGGACGTTGACCAGGAACACCCAGCGCCAGCTGACGGCCGCGGTCACCACGCCGCCGAGGACCAGGCCGAGCGAGGCGCCGCCGCTGATCACCGCGGAGGAGATGCCGAGCGCGCGGTTGCGCGGCGGACCCTCGGCGAACGTGGTCGTGATCAGTGCGAGCGTGCTCGGGGAGGCGAGCGCGGCCCCGATGCCCTGCACGGCCCGGGCCGCGAGGAGCTGGCCGGGGTCGCGGGCCAGGGCCGCGGCCAGGGAGGCGGCGGTGAACACGAGGACGCCGGCGATGAAGACCCGGCGCCGTCCGAGGGCGTCGCCGAGACGCCCGCCGAGCAGGAGCAGACCCGCGAAGGTGATGGTGTACGCGTTGAGGACCCACGCCAGCCCGGCGGCCCCGAAGTGCAGGTCCCGGGCGATGCGGGGCAGCGCGACGTTGACGATCGTGCTGTCGATGCCGAGCAGCAGCTGGCACGACACGATCAGCGCAAGCGCTAGTCGAAGCCGTCGCCGGCCTGTCACGCCGCTACCGGCGAGGGCGGTGTCGCTTGATTGCCGGGGCATGGTGAACGTGCCTCTCTACGAGCGAAGGCTAAAGTGGAGGATGTCTCCGTTCTTGGACGACGATACGGAGACAGTCTCCGGTACGCAACACCCGGGAGGATGCATGCCGCCACCGCAGCGGGCCGACGCGCGCCGCAACTACGCGCGGATCCTGGCCGTGGCCGGGGAGGCAGTGGCCGCGAAGGGCGCCGATGCGTCGCTCGACGACATCGCGAAAAAGGCCGGCGTGGGCCCGGGGACCCTCTACCGCCACTTCCCGACCCGCCAGCACCTGCTCGACGCGGTCTTCCACGACCGGATCGTCCGGCTGCGCGACGAGGCCGCCCGGCTGCTCGACGAGGAGCCCGACCCGGTGACCGCCCTGGCCGCCTGGCTGCGCGCGTTCATCCGGCACCTGCAGCAGTACCGTGGCCTCTCCGACGCCCTCAAGGCGATCTACGACCACGAGGACCAGCTCATGATCGAGAGCCGCGACCTCCTGCGCTGGTCGGTCGGCGAGCTGCTGGGCCGAGCCCGGGCGGCGGGCCGGGTGCGCCCGGACATCGACGCCTCCGACCTGCTGCGCCTGGGCCACGGCGCCGGCATGGTGTGCGAGCCCGACGCGGAGGGCGACGCGCGCGCGGAGCGGTTCGTGAGCCTGCTCGTGGACGGGCTTACGGTCAGAACCGCGACCAATCCTTGATCACGGGCGGTGGTGATGGTCCACAATCACCGCCATGGGTCTCGGCGAGTACGTCGGCATGTGGCGGGCGCGGCGGCGGCACCGGCGGATGCAGGAGCAGCACAACCGCCGGCGGCGCCGCGACAGCGACTGCCTGCCGGACTGCGACTTCTGCGACTGTGACTGCAGCCCGTTCATGCTGGGCTCGCTGCTGTCGCTGATGGCGATCCCGGCCCCGCGCCGGGCCCCGAAGCCGAGGGCGACCGGGCCGGGGCGGGCGGGCATCGCGGCGATCCGGGGCTACCAGCGCATGATCTCCCCGCACCTGCCGATCCGCTGCCGCCAGGTGCCCTCGTGCAGCAACTACGGCCTGGAGGCGGTGCGCCGCTACGGCCTCGTCGAGGGTTCCCGGCTCACCGCGGCCCGAATCCGGCGCTGCAACCCGTCGACCCCGCGCGGCACCGTCGACCCCGTGCCGTAGTCACCCTGTGGTCGTGGACGCGGCGCGCACGCAGCGCAGCCCGGAGTACACCATCCAGGCGGGTAGTGACAGCGTGACCGCCGAAGCGGCAATGGTCGGCGCCGAGCCGGTGCCGCCGGTGTGCGGGCTGAACAGGGTCAGCAGCGTGCCGCCCGCGATGAAGAAGGCGACGACCGCGATCGCGCCGAGCCCGGTGGCCCGGACGAACGCCCGGCCGACGGCGACGTAGCGGCTGCCGATCCCGCAGGCGACCGCCGCGAGCAGCGCACCGAGGACGGCGGCGTAGCTGGCGTAGTCGACGGCGCCGGCCAGCCACAGGTAGGCCCGGCTCGGCTCCCAGTTCCAGCCGGGGGCCGCGCTGCGCCAGGCGACCTCCGAGATGATCGCCTGCGTCGCCACCCCGGCCGCGATCAGGAGCCCGGTGCGCCGGCCCTGGGCCAGAGCCAGTTCCCGCTGGTACTCCGGCGCGAGCGCGGCGACCGGCCCGAACTCGGCGACCGCGGCCCGCTCCGCCTCGACCCGGTCCAGACCGTCGGACTCGTAGTGCTCGGCCGCGTCGATCAGGCCGTCGCGGGCCTCGGCGACCAGGTCGGCCTTGGCCGCGCGGGGGCCGCGCAGCGCGCCACCCAGGGCGGTGACGTAGACGTCGATGGGTCCCACCGGCCCAGTTTTGCGCAGGCGGCGGCCCCGGGCAGTCGGGGGTGACCCTGAGCTTTCCCGGGGTTCGCGCCGCGGGCCTGGCGATCCAGGCCTGGCCCAAGGCAGCCTACATGTAGTCGTTCTACATGTAGGGAGACACAACGTGCGCAAGTGGCTGCTGGGTGGCCTGGCCTTGGTGCTCGTGCTGTGCGGGGGCGGAGTCGCGGCGCTCGTGTACTACTTCGCCCGGCCGCCGCTCGATGTGCGGGTGGTGTTCGACCGGGCGCTGCGGGTACCCCCGATCGCGGCTTCCCGCCCGGACGAGCAGGGCCGGCGCGTCTTCGAGCTGCAGGCCCGGCCCGGTGACTCCGACTTCGGGCACGGTGCGACCCGGACGTGGGGCTACAACGGGGCCTACCTGGGGCCGACGCTGCGGGCGAAGCGGGGCGAGGCGGTCGCGGTCAATGTGCGCAACGCGCTCGGCGAGACCACGACCGTGCACTGGCACGGCATGCACCTGCCGGCCGCGATGGACGGCGGCCCGCACCACCCGATCGCTCCCGGCGGCTCGTTCCAGGCGGCGTGGACCGTCGACCAGCCGGCGGCGACGCTCTGGTACCACCCGCACCCGAGCGAGCGCACCGAGACCCAGGTGTACCGGGGCCTGGCCGGGCTGTTCATCGTCGACGACGACGAGCCCGCGCAGCGGGCACTGCCGCACGACTACGGCGTCGACGACATCCCGGTGCTGGTGCAGGACAAGCAGTTCGACGGCGACCAGCTGAGCACGGGCGAGCGGTTCGGCAGCGACATCGGGGTGCTCGGCGACGAGATCCTGGTCAACGGGACGCCCCGGGCCTACCTCGACGTGCGCTCCGAGCTCGTCCGGCTCCGGCTGGTCAACGCCTCGACCGCGCGCATCTACAACTTCGGGCTGGCCGACGGGCGCCCGTTCGCGCTCGTCGGCACCGACGGCGGGCTGCTGGACCGGCCGTACATGACCGATCACGTGCGCCTGTCCGTCGGCGAGCGGGCCGAGATCGTTGTGGCGCTCGAGCCGGGCGAGCGGCTGACGCTGCGCAGCGAGCAGGCCCTCGGCGGGGATCTGGAGAGCAAGTTCAACGGCGGCCGCGACGCGTTCGACATCCTGCAGCTGCGCGCGGGCGCGTCGCTGACCCCGGCGACGCTGCCGAAGACCCTCGTCGCCACGCCCCGGCTCGACCCCGAGCGGGCCGCGCAGACCCGCAGTTTCGTGTTCCAGGGCCGGGAGATCAGCGGCCGGGGGATGGACATGAGCCGCGCGGACGCGGTGGTCGTGAAGGACACGATCGAGGTCTGGAACGTCGCCAACGGCCACGACACGCCGCACAGCTTCCACATCCACGACGTGCAGTTCCAGGTGCTGCTCGTCGACGGGCGGGCGCCGCCGCCGGAGCTGTCCGGGTGGAAGGACACCGTGTTCCTGGCGCCGAAGCAGCGCTACCGGGTGATCGCGCGGTTCGCCGACTACGCCGACCCGGCGACCGCGTACATGTTCCACTGCCACGTCCTCAGGCACGAGGACGAGGGGATGATGGGTCAGTTCGTCGTGGTCGAGCCGGGCCAGCAGCCGCGACTGCACGGGTGAGAGGGTGCCGGGCCCCCCGTGGCGGCGCGGGGCCCGGCACGTCTCGCAAGCGTTCTGTTGTCCCCGTACAACTCAACGAGAACGGCTCTGTGACGGGCACTACACATCGATCAACGCCCCCATGTCAAGGGGTCGGCCAGCCGGGGGTGTCCGGGATCACCGAGGGTCCCCGAGGTCCGTGCGCAATGCAACGGCAAGGTCTCCCTCGGTACCCGTCCAGGCCCGATAGCCGTCGGGACGCACCAGGATGCAGCGGTCGTGCCGCGCGTGCACGAGGCGGTCCTCGTACCCCCGTGGCGCCTGCGGTGCCAGCAGCGCGAAACGGCCGGTGCGCAGCAGCTCGTAGAGGCGCCCGGAGCCGGTTTCGACGTCCGCCTGGCGGGGCGCGTGCGGGTAGTCGATGCCGATCCCCGACACCGTCCCGGTCAGGGCGCGCTGGGCCGGTGGCAGGTGCAGGGCGAGGTTCGCGAGCGCGTCGCGGCCGAGGCGGGCGGCCCGGGACTGCAGCAGTGCCAGGCGGATCAGGCCGCCGCTGGTGCGCAGCACGAGCTTGCCGACGGCGTGGCGCTCGGTGTGGTACGTGTCGAGCAGGCCCGCGGGGGCCCAGCCGGCCGCCGCCGCGGCGAGCTTCCAGCCGAGGTTCGCGGCGTCCTGCAGGCCCGTGTTCATGCCCTGGCCGCCGGCCGGGGAGTGCACGTGCGCGGCGTCGCCGGCGAGGAAGACGCGGCCGGTGCGGTAGCGCTCCACCTGCCGCTCGTCGCTGTGGAACCGCGACAGCCAGCGGCACTCGCCCATCCCGAAGTCGGTGCCGAACGCGGCCCGCACCGTGTCGCGCACCTCGTCCAGCTCCAGCGGCGTGTCGTCGGAGACCTGGTGGCCGCGGTTCCAGGCGAACACCCGATACCACCCGTCGCCGAACGGCGCGATGAACGCGAACGCCGCCCCGACCGCGTTGACGGTGATGGCGTCGGCCGGTGGCTCGGCCATCCGCACGTCGGCCAGCATCAGCGAGCGGACCGCGCCGCGGCCGGGGAAGTCCAGGCCCAGCGCCTGGCGCACGCCGCTGCGGGCACCGTCGGCCCCGACGAGGTAGTCGGCGGCGTAGGAGCCCTGATCGGTGTCGACCGTGACGCCGCGCTCGTCCTGGCGCAGGCCGGTCACCGCGGTGCCGCGCACGATCCGGGCGCCCGCCTTCACGGCCCGCTCCTCGAGGATCCGCTCGACGTTGTACTGCGGGGTGATGAGCACGTAGTCGTACCGCGACGGCAGCGCGCCGAGGTCGACCGAGACGTGGCCGAACAGTCGCAGCCGGGTCACCCGCGTGCCTGTCGCGATGACCTCGTCGGCCAGGCCACGGGCGTCGAGCTGCTCCAGCGTGCGCGCGTGCACGGCGAACGCCCGGGTCAGGTTGGACTCCCCGGCGCGCCGCTCCAGCACGGTGACCTCGACGCCGGCGGCGGCCAGGTCCCCGGCGAGCAGCAGGCCGGTCGGCCCCGCTCCGGCGATCACGGTCTGCATGGGCTTCCTCCTCGCGCGTTTGCCAACATGTGTTGGCAAACAATTGTTGGCACGCAGTCGAGCCGATGTCAACGGGTGCTGAAATACGGCCTCGGCTTGACCTGAACACGTGTTGAAGTGCGAGGTTGGCGGCGTGGAGAACCGACGCACGCTCACCGCCGGCATGGTGACGCTTGTCACGCTCATCGCGTTCGAGGCGGTCGCGGTGACCTCGGCCATGCCGAGCGTCGCCCGGGCCCTCGGCGGGCTCGCGCTGTACGGCTTCGCCTTCGGCGGCGCCCTGGCCACGAGCGTGGTCGGGACGGTGCTCGGCGGCTCCTGGTGCGACCGCGCGGGCCCGGCCCGGCCGACGGCTGTCGGGGTGGCGCTGTTCTGCCTGGGGCTGCTGGTCGCCGGCCTGGCCCCGCAGATGTGGGTGCTCGTCCTGGGTCGGCTGGTGCAGGGCTTCGGCGGGGGCCTGGTGAACGTGGCCCTCTTCGTGATCATCGGGCGGGCGTATCCGGCGTCGCAGCACGCGCGGGTGATCTCGTTCATCTCGGCGGCGTGGGTGCTGCCGGCGATCCTGGGGCCGGCCGTCGCCGGCCTGATCGTGGACACGCTCGGCTGGCGCTGGGTGTTCCTGCTGGTCGTCGTGGCCGCCGTACCGGCGTTCGCGGTCATCTGGCGGCCGGTTGCGGCCATCTCGGTGCTGGCGGGGACGCCGGCCTCCGCGCGGGCGTGGTGGGCGGCCGGGGCGGCGGTCGGGGCACTGGTCCTCTACGTCGGCGGGCACTGGGCCCTGCTCGTGGCCGGCTTCGCGATCGTCGCGGTGTGCGGGGTCCGGCTGCTGCCCCGCGGCACGCTCACCCTCGCCCGCGGCCTGCCGGCGGTCGTGCTCCTGCGCGGGCTGGCCGGCGCCGCGTTCATGCAGGCCGACGTGTTCATCCCCCTGCTGCTCACCCGGGAGCGCGGGTTCAGCCCGGCGCTGGCCGGCCTGAGCGTCACCGTCGGCGCGCTGTTCTGGTCGGCCGGGTCCTGGGTGCAGGCGCGGCAGGGCCAGCGGCTCTCCGACCCGGCCCGGCTGCGGATCGGCGCGGCCTCGATCGCGGTCGGCGTGCTCTCGGCGATGGCCGTGACTGCCGCGGCGGTACCGGTATCCGTCGTCATCGCCGGCTGGTGCTTCGCCGGCCTGGGCATGGGCCTGGTCTCGCCGGGCGCGACGACCCTGGTGCTGCGCCTGTCGCACCCGGCCGAGCAGGGCGCGAACAGCTCCGCCCTGTCGGTGTCCGACGCGCTGCTGACGACCGTCGCCCTGGCCGCCGGCGGCTCGCTGTTCGCCGCGCTCGTCGACAGGGGTCCGGTCGCCTACCTCGTCGCGTTCGCGGTGGCGCTCGTCCCCGCGGCCGCCGGGGTGCTCGTCGCCGGTCGTACTTTCGGCGGATCTGCCGGGCCGGAGGCCCCCTTAGCATTGGCGGGTGAGCGTGCGGGTGCTGGTCGCGGATGATCAGGAGATCGTCCGGACCGGGCTGACGATGATCCTCAACGCCCAGCCCGGCATCGAGGTGGTGGCCGAGGCCCCCGACGGGCGGCGCGCCGTCGACCTGGCCCGGCAGCTGCGCCCGGATGTGTGCCTGCTCGACGTGCGCATGCCCGAGATGGACGGCCTGGAGGCGACGCGGCTGCTGGCCGGGCCCGACGTCGCCGACCCGCTCGCCGTCGTCGTCATCACCACGTTCGACCTTGACGAGTACGTCTACGCGGCCCTGCGCGCCGGTGCCCGCGGCTTCCTGCTCAAGGACGCCGGCCCGGCCCTGCTGTCCCAGGCCGTCCACGCGGCCGCGAACGGCGACGCGCTCATCGCCCCGAGCGTGACCACCCGGCTGCTGCGCACATTCGCCGACGCCGCCCCGGCCCGCCCGCCGCGCCAGCCGGTCGATCCGCTCACCGACCGCGAGGAGCAGGTCCTGGCCCGGGTGGCCCGGGGCCGCACCAACAACGAGATCGCCGACGAGCTGTTCATCACGCTGAGCACCGTCAAGACCCACGTGACAGCGCTGATGCTGAAGCTCGGCGTGCGCAACCGGGTAGAGATCGCGATGTGGGCGTACGAGACGAACCGGGTGCGGCCGGGCGCCTGAGCCGGCCCGGTCGTAGGCGGGAGCCGGACTTTCGGCCGGTTCGCGAGCCGGTCCGCGGACCGATGTGCCGGGCCCGGCCGCAGCCGACCATCGATGCCATGACGACCGTTACCGCACCGAAGCAGCGCCGCCGCCGCCGCGACTGGCCCATCGTCGGCGGCCTGATCCTGCTGGCCTTCGTGCCTTCGATCGCCGGCGCCCTGCGCGTCGCCCAGCTCACCGGCGGCGTCGAGCGCACCGCCGGCAACGCCCGCTTCGTCGACATGCCGGCCCCGGTGATCGTCCACATCGTCGGCGCCGTCACCTACGCGATCCTCGGTGCGCTGCAGTTCGCCCCCGGCTTCCGCCGCACGCACCGCCGCTGGCACCGCATCTCGGGCCGGGTCCTGGTGCTCGCCGGCCTCGCGGTCGCGCTCTCCGGCCTGTGGATGACGACCTTCTACGACCTTCCGGACACCGACAACGCGGCGACGAACGCCACCCGCTATGTCGTTGGCGTCTTCATGGTGGTCGCGATCGTGCTGGGCTTCACGGCCATCCGCCGGCGCGACTTCCACGCGCACCGGGCGTGGATGATGCGCGCCTACGCGGTCGCCATGGCCGCCGGGACGCAGGTCGTCACCAGCGTGCCGCTGCTGCTGCTGCCGATCGAGGCGGGCACGCCGGCGTTCGCCGCCTGGCGCTCGGTGGCCATGATCGGCGCCTGGGTGCTGAACCTGGCGATCGCGGAGGTCATCATCCGCCGGTCCGCGCCGCCCCGGCGGCCGCTTGTCGGTGCGGTGTAGCTGCCGTGTCAGCGGTACCCCACAGCCTTGCCCTCATGAGTTCGCAACTGCCCACTCCAGTCACCATCGTCGGCGCCGGCCTCGGCGGTCTCACCCTGGCCCGCGTCCTGCACGTCCACGGCATCGCGTCGGTCGTCTACGAGGCCGACGCCTCACCGGCCGCCCGCGCGCAGGGCGGCATGCTCGACATCCACGACTACAACGGCCAGGCCGCGCTGGCCGCGGCCGGCCTGGCCGACGAGTTCCGGGCCATCGTCCTGCCCGGCCGCGAGTCCATGCGCGTCATGGACCCGGACGGGACCGTCCGCTTCGACCGGGCCGACGACGGCACAGGCGGCAGCCCCGAGGCGCAGCGGGGCGCGCTGCGGCAGATGCTGCTCGACTCCCTGCCGCCCGAAACCGTCAAGTGGGGCCACCGGCTCAGCGCCGTGCGGCCCCTCGGCGCCGGGCGCCACGAGGTGACATTCGCCGGCGGCACCGTCGCCGTCACGGACCTGCTCGTCGGCGCGGACGGCGCCTGGTCGCGGGTCCGGCCGCTGCTGAGCGACGCCACGCCGGCGTACGCGGGCAACGGCTCGTTCGAGACGTTCCTCCTCGACGCCGACCGCCGTCACCCGGCCACCGCGCGGGCCGTCGGCGGCGGGTCGCTGTTCGTGTTCGACCGGACCGCGGGGAAGGTGTTCCTGGCGCACCGGGAGAGCGACGGGAACCTGCACACGTACCTGTGGCTGGCCCGCCCGGCGCAGTGGTTCGCCACGGCGGACCCGGCGGCGGAGGTGTCAAGGTGGGCGCCGGAGCTGGCCGCCCTGATCACATCGAGCGACACCGAGCCCGTCCACCGCCTCCACCACACCCTGCCGCCCGACCACCGCTGGCCCCGGGTCCCGGGCGTCACCCTCCTCGGCGACGCCGCACACCTGCAACCCCCCAACGGCGAGGGCGCCAACCTGGCCATGCAGGACGCCGCCGAACTCGGCACGGCCATCGCCGCCCACGCCGGCGACGTCGAGGCCGCCCTCGCCGCCTACGAGCGGGACATGTTCCCCCGCAGCGCCGCCGCCGCGGCCGCGGGCGCCGACATGCTCGACCTGCTGCTGGGCCCCGACGGCGCCGAGAACCTGCTGGCCACCTTCGCCGGCTCCTGAGCCCGGCCCGCATGCACCGCCCGCCGCCTGGTTCCCGGTGCCCGGGCGGCGGGCCGGGGAGGGTGAGCGATGATGGGGCGTGCGGATCACGACGCTCGGGGCGCTGGCAGTCGACGGGCGGCCGGTGCGGGGTGAGCGGCTGGCGGCGGTGATCCGGGAGCTGGTCGAGGCGCGGGGGCGGACGCTGACGACCGGCGCGCTCGTCGACGCGGTCTGGCAGGGCGCACCGCCCGAGGACGCGGCAGGGGCGGTGCAGGCGCTCGTGTCGCGGGTGCGGCGGCTCGGGCTGCCGGTGCTGGCGGCACCCGGCGGATATCGCATGCCCGTCGACGCGGTGGAGATCGACGCTGTCACCGTGCGGGAGCTGGTGGACCGGGGGCGGCGGGCGCTGCTGGACGGGGACGCCGGCCGGGCCGGTGGGTGGGCGGACGAGGCGCGGGCGCTGTTTCCGCAGAGCCCGGAGCTCGTCGATGCCGGGCCCGCCCGGCTGTTCGGTGACGTGGTGGCGCTGCGGGCCGAGGCGGCGCTGGCGGCCGGCGGGCCGTTCGAGGAGGCGGACCTGCGGCGGCTGGTCGCCCGGGTCCCGCCCGATGAGCCGGCCGCGGCGCTGCTCGTGCGTGTGCTCGCCGCGCAGGGGCGCGACGCCGAGGCGCTCGACCTGGTCGAGCGGGTGCGGGTCGAGCTGGCTGAGCGCTACGGTGCCGACCCCTCGCCGCGGCTCGTCGAGGCCCACCTGGCGCTGCTGCGCGGGCAGCTCAGGGCACCCGCGCCCCCGGCGGGGCCGCGCGGCGCTGTGCCGGCCGCGTGGCGGCGGGCCCTCACGCCGCTGGTGGGGCGCGGCGATGAGCTGGCCGCCCTGCGGCGGGCGATGGCGCAGGCCGCGCTGGTGACGGTGGTGGCGATCGGCGGGGCGGGCAAGACGCGGCTGGCGGCCGAGATCGTGCGCTCGCTCAGCGGGTCGCGGCCGGTCCGGGTCGTCGAGCTGGCCGGCATCCGCGAGCCGGCCGAGGTTCGGCCCGCCGTGCTCGCCGCGTTCTGCGCCGACCATCCGTCGGGCCCGGCGAACCGGGTCCAGGACGTGAGCCCGGCGCTCGACGGGCTGCTGGTGCTCGACAACTGCGAGCACGTGCTCGCGGCCGTGGCGGATGTCGTGGGCGAGCTGCTCGCGCTGGCGCCGGCCGGGTTCGGGGTGCTGGCCACCAGCCGGGCGCCGCTGGGGCTGGTCGGGGAGGTGGTCCACCGGCTGGCGGCGCTGCCTGACGACGAGGCACTGGGGCTGCTCGAGGGGCGGGTGCGGGCCGGGGGCGGGGTGGTGGCGGGGCCGCGGGAGCGGGTGTTGGAGCTCTGCCACCGGCTCGACAACCTGCCGCTGGCGCTCGAGCTGGCGGCGGCGCGGCTGCGGCACATGCCGATCGACGACGTGCTGGGCGGGCTCGGTGACCGGTTCGGGCTGCTCGACGACGCGCTGCGGGGGCTGCCCAACCGGCACGCGGGGCTCTGGGCGATGGTCGACTGGAGCCGGGAGCTGCTCGAACCAGGCGAGCAGGAGATGCTCGAGCGGCTGGCCGTCATCCCGGGGCCGTTCACCGCGGAGCTGGCCGAGGCCGTGTCCGGGCGGGGGCGGCGGGATCTGGCCGGGCTCGTCGAGCAGTCGCTGCTGCGGCTGGAGCCGGGGGACGGCGGTGCACTCGGAGCCGAGCCGGCGTCCGCGGGCACGGCGCGGTATCGAATGCTGGAGACGGTCCGCGAATACGGGGAGGCTCGGCTCGACGCCGCCGGAGGGCGGGCGGGTGCCGTGGCCGGGCTCGTCGGCTGGGGCGCGCGGCATGCGGTCGATCTGGGCGCCGCGTTCATCGGGCCCGGGCAGATCCGGGCACTGGAGTCCATCGCCGCCGACCAGGACAACCTTGTGGCGGCGCTGCGCTGGGGGCAGTACAGCGGCGCGGAGGCGCAGGCCGTCGACATCGCCCTGGCGCTGTTGCAGCTGTGGACGGTCCGCGGTCGTCACCTCGAGGCCAATGCGGTAGCGGGCTCGCTGCTGCACGCCGACGACCCCGGCGCGCGGCGGCGCTCGGCGATCCTGCACGGACGGGCGGCCGGGCAGGCGCTGCCGCACGCCGATCGGCTCGCGTGGCTGTGCATCCTGATCTCGGTGAACGCCGGCAACGGCGGCTCCATGCGGCTCATCGCCCTCGCCCGGCGCGCCCTGAAGGCGCTGTTCGCCGAGCGGGCGGCGGAGGTCTCGGCCCGCAGCACCGCGCTGGCCGCGGCGCTGCCCGGGCTGGAGCGGGCCGATCCCGACCGGAGCCTCGCCGACGCGGCCGTGCTCGTCGCCCACCCCGACCCGTACGTGCGGGGCATGGGCCACTTCATCCGGGCCGTCCTCATCGACAGCGCGACCGGCCGGGCCGATCCGTCAGGCGACGCCGAGCTCGCCTACCGGCTGTTCGAGGCCGTCGGCGACCACTGGGGCATGGGCATGGCGGCCCACGCCGCCGGGCACTCGAGCGCCGCCGGCGAGTGGCTGCGCCGCAGCGAGCGGCACCTGGAGCTGGTCGGCGCGGAGCAGGACGCGCGCACGACCCAGGTGCTGCTCGACATCCACCTGGCCCAGTCCGGCGATCGGGAGGCGGAGCGCCGCCTGCACGCGGCCCTCGCCGCGGAGGACATCGACACCGCCGGCCAGGCGCGGCTGGGCCTGGCCGAGCTGGCCTGGCGCCGCGACCGGCCCGAGGAGACCCTGGCCCACACCGAAGCGCTCATCGGGGCGATCGCCGAAGCCGCCCCGGACCGGCCGGTGGCCGTCCTGCGCGTCGCCGTGGCCGTGCTGCACCTGTGGGCCGCCGACGTCCAGCCACCCGGCGCGGCCGCGGCCCGCGCCGCGGAAGTGCTGCGCCGGTCCCGGCCCGAGGTGCTGGCCGCCCACGACCGGCCGCTGCTCGGCGCCTGGGCCATGGGCGGCGCCGAGCTGGCCGCCACCCGTGGGGACGTGGCAACCGCCCGGGAGCTGTGGGCGCTGGGTACCCGGGTCGGCGCCGCCATCAGCCGCTTCTTCCCCGCCGGCCGGGGCCCCCGCCTGACCGCCGCCCTCGGCGACGACGAGGCCCGCGACCGCCTGCTGGCCACGGCCGCCGCCCTCTCCGGCCCGGTCATCCACAGCCGCGTCACCGCCCTGATGGCCGACCTGCTGGCCCAGGTGCCGTGACCCGTGCGGCGGCCCGGCCGAAGCCTCCGACCGCCGCGCCGCCGGTGCCGGGTCGTGGGCTGCGCCGATGCGGTCGGCGCGCGAACGCGGTGGGTGCCGGGCGAGGGCAGCGGGTAGCGTCTCGATCATGTCGAGCCTGACGCGCCGGGAGGCGGTGGAGCGTGCGCGGCTGGTCGCCGTGCGCTCCTACGTGATCGAGATGGATCTCACTGCCGCCGATTCGTTCACCTCGCGGACGGTTGTCGAGTTCTCGTGTACCGAGCCCGGCGCCGAGAGCTTCGCGGAGCTCAAAGGGGCACAGACGGCCCACGTGACGCTCAACGGCGCCGACGTGCCGGTCGTGGACGGGCGGGTGAAGCTGGCCGGGCTGGCAGCCGAGAATCGGCTCGAGGCCCGGTTCACCGCGCGGTACTCCCCGAGCGGCGAGGGCATCCTGCGGTTCGTCGATCCCGAGGACGGCCAGACGTACCTCTACGGCCAGGCGCCGCTCGACGACGCCCAGCGGATGTTCGTGTGCTTCGACCAGCCCGACCTGAAAGCGCCGATGACGCTCACCGTGCACGCGCCCGGGGAGTGGACGGTCCGCGGGAACGCGGCGGTGGCGCGGCGGGACGGGGGGCGGTGGGAGTTCGCGCAGACGCCGCCGCTGTCGACGTACCTGTTCAGCTTCATCGCCGGACCCTGGCACCGGCTGGAGCGCGAGCACGACGGCATCGCGCTCGGGCTGCTGTGCCGGCGCAGCCTCGCGGCCGGGCTCGACGCCGACGCCGACGCGCTGTTCGCGGCCACGGCGGCCGCGTTCGACAGATACCACGAGCTGTTCGGGGTGCGGTACCCGTTCGGCAAGTACGACCAGGCGTTCGTCCCCGGCTTCGCCGGCGGCGCGGTCGAGAATCCGGCGCTCGTCAACTACCGCGAGGAGTTCCTGTTCCGGGCCGGGGCCACCGACAGCGACAGGCATCGGCGCTTCGTCGTGATGGCCCACGAGATGGCGCACATGTGGTTCGGCAACCTGGTGACGCTGCGGTGGTGGGACGATGTCTGGCTCAACGAGGCGTTCGCCGAGCTGATGGGCTGGCGGGTGGCCGGCGAGACCGGGCGGCACCCGGCCGCGGCCGCCGACTTCGCGATCTGGCGGGAGCGCTGGGGCTACCTCGCCGACGAGCGGCCCTCGACGCATCCCGTCGCGCCGGACGATATCGCCGACGCCGCCGTTGCGTTCCAGAACTTCGACGGCATCTCCTACGCCAAGGGCGCCGCGGCGCTGCGCCAGCTCGCGGTGCACCTGGGCGATGAGGTGTTCCTCAGCGGGCTGCGCGAGTACTTCCGGCGCTACCGGTTCGGCAACGCCGCGCTCACCGACTTCCTCGCCGTCATCGGTGACGCGGCGGGCCGCGACCTGACCGGCTGGGCCGAGCTGTGGCTGCGCAGCACCGGCGCCAACACCCTGCGGCCGCTGCCCGCGCGCGCGGCCGGCGGGCCCGCGGGGCTCACCGTCGAGCAGTCGGGGCGGCCACTGCGACCGCACCGGCTGACGGTCTCGGCGTTCGCCTCCGACGGTTCGGTACTGCGGGTCCCTTTCACCATCGACGCCGCCGCGACGACAGTCCCCGGCATCGCCGCCGCCCCGGCCGGCACCGTGCTGCTGCTCAACGACGGCGACGACACGTACGCGAAGGTCCGCTTCGACCCGTTCAGCCGCGCCGCCCTGCCCGCCGTGCTGCCCGATCTGGAGGACCCGCTCGCGCGGGCGGTGATCTGGGCATCGGTCATGGACGCGGTGCGCGACGGCGGCGAGATCCCGCCGTCGGAGTTCCTCGCGCTGCTCGTCGCGGCGCTGCCGGCCGAGCGGCAGGAGGGCATCTTCGAGGAGGTCCTGACGTTCGCCCGGGAGTCGCTGGCCCAGCGCGGGCTCATCCCGTTCGGGCCGCTGGCCGAGGTGTGCACGGCCGCTCTCGCTGCCGCGGCGCCCGGATCGGGCCGGCAGCTGGCGACGGCGCGGGCCCTGGCGGGCGTGGCTGGAGTACCACTGCTGCGGTCGTGGCTCGGCGACGACGCACCCGAAGGACTGGTGATCGACGCCGACCTGCGCTGGTCCCTGCTGCTGCGGCTCGCGGCGCTGGGCTCGGCCGACCCGGACGAGATCGCGGCCGAGGAGCGGCGCGACCCGAGCTCGACGGGTGCCGAGCGGGCCGCCGCGTGCCGGGCCGCGTTCCCGTCGGCCGAGGCGAAGGCGGCCGCCTGGGAGGCCCTCGTGCACGATTCGAACCCGCGCCTGGCGATTGCCAACGCGGAGGCGTTCTGGCAGGCGGGGCAGGAGGCGCTGACCGACGGCTACGCCGAGCGCTACTTCACCGACGTCCCCGCCATGCTCGAGGGCCGCTACCTGCCGGCCGCGCTCAAGGTGGTGCGGTTCGCGTTCCCGGTGTACAGCCCGCGCGCCCTCGCCTCGGCCGACGCCCTCCTGCGCACCGACCTCGACCCCCTCCTGCGCCGCGAGATCGCCGACGGCGCCGACGAGCTGCGCCGCTGGAGCTAGGCCCCGTCCCGGGCCAGCGCCTCCAGGCGGCCGACGACCTCGTCCGGGGGCGGCATCGACTCGGCCTCCTCGCGCAGGGCCGCGGCGTTCGCCGCGAACGCGGGGTCGGTCAGGACCGCGTGCAGGGCCGCCTCCGCGTCGGCCGGCGTCGCGTCCACGGCGTCCAGCACCAGCCCCAGGCCCAGCTCGGCGACCCGGTCGGCGTTGGCCGGCTGGTCGGCGCCCATCGGCACCACCACGAGCGGCACCCCGTGCGCCAGCGCGCCGATCACCGTACCCGAGCCGCCGTGCGAGACGACTGCCGCGCAGCCGGGCAGGAGCTCGGCCTGGGGGACGAAGCGCTCGACCCGCACGTGCGGCGGCTGCGGGCCCAGCTCGGCCGGGTCGATCGCGGCGCCGACGGTCACCACGAGGCGGACCGGAAGCCGGCGCAGCCCCGTCAGGAGCCGGCCGAACAGGTCCCCGGACTCCGTGTTGAAGATCGTGCCGAGGGTGAAGTACACCATCGGCGGCTCGGTCTTCTGCCGTGGGACCGGCGGCATCGGCCGCATCGGCGCCCCGCCCGGGCGGAACGTCGGGGGGACGGGGGAGATCACCAGGTGGCGGTCGAGCATCCCGAGACCCGGGTCGGGCGGCAGGCCGTGCAGTGCCCGGGTCTCGTCCAGGAGCAGCGCCAGACCCGCGGGCCTTCCGAAGGTGCCGGCGGCCAGCACCACGACCGAGACGTGCGGGATGCCCAGGGACTCCGCGGCGATCATGCTGCCGAAGTCGGCCTCGTCGCACACGATGACGTCCGGGCGCCACTCGGCCGCGGCCGCGCGCGTGCTCGCGGCCCGCTCCCGCGCGATCCAGCCGCCGAAGCCGTGCAGGAAGTCGTGCTCCTCCCGGGCCCGGTCGAGGCGCTGCAGCGGGCGGCGCTCGCCGGAGTCGTCGGCGCCGGCCGGGAAGCCCGGGAAGCCGGCCGGCAGCCCGCCCGGGCGGCCGGTGAACGCGACGTCGTGGCCGCGCGCGGTCGCGGCGCGGGCCAGCGGGAGCAGCGGCTCGAGGTGGCCGCGGCCACCGGCGAACCCGAACAGCAGGCGCATGGAAACAATCTCCAATGGGTCTGTCGAAGACGTCGAGGCTCGCTCGACGCGATAGTGAAGGCACCCAGCAACCGGCCCGGGGCCAGCTCTGAGGAGGACTCGCAATGCGGTACATGATGATGCACAAGCTGAACGACTCGAACCCCGCGCACTGGACCCCGACGCCGGAGTTCTTCGCGAAGTTCGCAGGCTACATGGACGCGGTCAACAAGGCCGGTGTCCTGCTGGCCGCCGAGGGCCTGCTGCCGAGCTCGGCCGGCGCGGCCACGATCACCAAGCGCAGCGGCGAGACCACCGTCGTCGACGGCCCGTTCGCCGAGGCCAAAGAGGTCATCGGCGGCTTCGGCATCGTGCAGGTCCGCGACCTCGCGGAGGCCGTCGAGTGGGCGAGCCGCTTCGCCGAGCTGTTTGACCACGACATCGAGATCGAGGTGCGGCGGGTTTCCGAGTACGAATAAATTGCATGGGTGACTGATGCCCACGCCGCGGTCGAGGCGGTCTGGCGGATCGAGGCGGCGCGCGTGATCGCGGGCGTCGCCCGGCTCGTCGGCGACGTCGGCCGGGCCGAGGAGTTGGCGCAGGACGCGCTTGTCGCCGCGCTGGAGCAGTGGCCGGCCGAGGGCGTTCCGCGCAACCCCGGCGCGTGGCTGACAACCACCGCGAAGCGCCGGGCCATCGACACGATCCGCCGCCAGCAGGTGCTGCAGAAGCATCTGCCGCTCCTGGCGGCCGACGACCGGCTCGACGATCCGGCGTTCGAGCTGGTCCTCGACCAGGAGCCGATCGAGGACGACGTCCTGCGCCTGATGTTCACCGCGTGCCACCCGGTCCTGAAGCCGGAGGCCCGCGTCGCCCTGACCCTGCGCATGCTGGGCGGCCTGTCGACCGACGAGATCGCCCGCGCGTTCCTGGTCCCCGACGCCACCGTCGGCCAGCGCATCAGCCGGGCCAAGAAGTCCCTCGCCGACGCCAAGGTCCCCTTCGAGCTGCCCGTCGGTGCGGCCCGCACCGAGCGGCTGGCCTCCGTCCTGGAGGTCATCTACCTGATCTTCAACGAGGGGTACTCCGCGACGGCCGGCGACGACTGGATGCGCCCGGCCCTGTGCGAGGAGGCCATGCGCCTGGGTCGCGTCCTGGCCGCCCTGATGCCGGCCGAGCCGGAGGTCCACGGCCTCGTGGCCCTCCTGGAGATCCAGGCCTCCCGCGCGGCCGCCCGCACCGCCCCCGACGGCTCCCCGATCATGCTCCTGGACCAGGACCGCCGCCGCTGGGACCGCCTGCTCATCACCCGCGGCCTGAAGGCGCTGGCCCGGGCCGAGGAGCTGGGCGGCGGCCCGTACACCCTGCAGGCCGCGATCGCCGCCGGCCACGCCCGCGCCCGCACCGCCGCCGAGACCGACTGGTCCGACATCGCCGCCCGCTACGCCCAGCTGGCCGCCCTCACCCCGTCGCCGGTCGTGGAGCTCAACCGCGCCGTGGCCGTCGCGATGGCCGACGGCCCGGCCGCGGGCCTCGAGGTGCTCGAGCCCCTCCTGGAGGACAAGGCCCTGCGCGGCTACCACCTCCTGCCGTCGGTCCGCGCCGACCTCCTGCTCCGCCTGGGCCGCCGCACCGAGGCGAAGGCCGAGTTCACCCGGGCCGCCGACATGACCCGCAACGAACGCGAACGCACCCTCCTGCTGACCCGCGCCGCCGCCTGCGACTGAGCGCCGAGCGGACAGGCGCACGCCGTCGGGGATTCAACCGCGGGCGGTAGCGTCGCCGGGTGCACCACGTGGACGGGTACTGCGAGCGCCTCGGGCCGGGGATCTGGGCGGAGCCGTTCAACGCCGTGTCCAACGTGGCGTTCCTCGCCGCCTGCGTGCTGCTGCTGGTGCAGTCGCGGCGGCGGACGCTGCCGGTTCGTGGACGGGCTGCTGGCGCTGGGCGGGAGGGAGTACACCCTGGGCGGGTATCTGCCGGCGCTGCTCGGGCTGGCCGGGTTCGCCGTCGCGCTGCGGTCGCGGGACCTGGTGCTCGCGGCCGTGGTGTTCGCCGTGTCGCTCACGCTGCGGACACTCGACGGGCCGCTCTGCGCGTCGGTGCCGGTCGGGCTGCGCTGGGGGTGGCACCTGCTGAACGCCGTGGTGCTGTACCTCGTCGCCCGCGACGTCGACCGGCGGATTCGGTAAAGGTTGTCGCATAGGTCGGCGTCGACGACCGGACCGGCGACGTGCGCATCGGTGCGCGACTTCCTCACCGGGCCGCGCTGACCCGCAGCGCCAGGCGGGCCGCGCCCAGGGCCGGGTCGGCCGCGGTGCCCACGGTGGTGCCGCGGCCGGTCAGGTGGTCCAGGACGGCTCGGCGGACCGGGGTCTCGGCGGTCAGCAGGCCGCCGCCCAGCACCACCGGGGCGGCGGGGGCGTTCAGCTCGTCGAGGGTGGCGACCAGGCGCCGGGCCGCCTCGGTGACGATCGCCGTCGCGTCCGGGTCGCCGGCCTCGGCGAGTGCGCAGACCATCGGGGCGAGGGCGCCGAACGGGGGGAGCGCCTGGGCCCAGCGCACGAGCGCGTCGGGGGTCGCCGCTGCGGCGTGCGCGGCGACGCGACGGCCGAGGGGCGTTTCGAACCTTCGAGCCGCCTGTCGTACCGCCTGCAGCCCCAGCCACAGCCCGGAGCCCTCGTCGCCGAGGAGCCATCCGAGCCCGTCGGCCACGCGGACGACCTCGAGCCCGTCGACGAGCGCCGCCACCGCCCCCGTACCGCTGATCAGCACCGCCCCCGCCGCCCAGTCCCCGCCGGCCGCGAACGCCGTGACCGCGTCGCCGACGATCCGCATCGGCACCCGCAGGCCCACGGCGTCCCACTGCGCCGCGAACGCCGCCGCGATCGCCGGGTCGGCCAGGGCGCTGGCTCCGGCGACGCCGACCACCCCAGAGGTCACCGCCGCCGCGTCCCGCACCCCGGCCGCCCCCAACGCCGACCGCAGCGCCGACCCGATGGCGCGCACGGCCGCCGCTCCCGTGGCCGACGGGTTGCCCGGCCCCGCCGCCCCGCGACCCAGTTCCCGCCCCGCCGCGTCCAGGACCACGGCCTTCGACGCCGTCCCGCCCGCGTCCACACCCACTACGACAGCCATGGCACCGCTCCCGGATCGCGCCCGCCGGCCGGGGTGCCCGGTGCCGCGGGCGCGGGCCACCGGGCGAGGCCGTCGGCGCGGCCATCGACGCTTGTCGCGGCCCGCGGCGGGCGGTCGCCGGGTGCGCGTGCGGAAGCCACCACAACCATGGCGTCGATGGAAACATAGAAAGTTCTTATTGACTAGAAGTTGAAGTGGTCGTAATTTTCATCGCCAAGGCGGAACGATGAAAAGGATGACCGACAGTGACAGGTGAGAGCGGCGGGCTGCTCGGCCGGCTTCGCATGGAAGGCCCCAGCATGCCGGAGGCCCTGGCGAAGATCGCCGAGACGATCCTCGAGGACCCCGAGACGGCGGCGCACGCCAGCATCGTGGACCTCGCCGAGCGTTCGGGGACCTCGACCGCCACCGTCACGCGGTTCAGCCGCACGCTCGGCTTCAAAGGGTACGCGAACCTGCGGGTGGCGATCGCCACCGAGACCGGGCGGGCCGAGCAGGCGCGGTGGGAGACCGACATCAGCGGCGACATCGCGCCCGGTGACCCGCTCACCGACGTGCTCGGGGTGATCACCGCCGCCGACACGCGGGCGATCCAGACGACCGCGGCCGGGCTCGACGTCGCCGCGGCCGAGCGGGTGGCGGCGGCCATCGCCGGGGCCGGGCGCGTCGAGATCTTCGGTCTGGGCTCCAGCGGTACCGCCGGAAGAGAAATGGCTTTTCGACTGGAACGGATCCGGGTCCCCGTCTGGTACCGCTCCGACAGCCACACCGCCCTCACCAACGCGGCGCTGCTCGGGCCCGGGGACGTGGCGATCGGCCTGTCGCACTCCGGGCGCACCCGCGAGGTCATCGAGACGATGGCGGAGGCGGCCGATCACGGGGCGATGACTGTCGCGGTGACGTCGTTCGGGCGCTCGCCGCTGGCCGAGATCGCCGACGTCGTGTTCACCACCTCGGTCCACGAGACCACGTTCCGGGTGGCGGCCCTCTCCGCGCTGCACTCGCAGCTGCTGGTCCTGGACCTCATCTACGTCGCGGTGGCGCAGCGCACCTACGAGCGCACCGCCGAGGCCCTCGAGCTCACCGTGCGCGCCGTCGACGCGCACCGGGTGCCCGACACGAACAGCAACCGCAAGCGACCACGGAGGGAAAAGCCGCTGTGACCATCAGAAGTGCCGACTACGTCGAGGTGATCCGGGCCGCGATCGAGCGCGTCGGGACCACCCAGGGCGACCGGGTGGCGCACGCCGCCGACCTGATGACCGCGACGATCCAGGCGGGCGGAGTGATCCAGGCGTTCGGCTGCGGGCACTCCGAGGCGCTGGCCATGGAGATCGCGGGGCGGGCCGGCGGGCTGGTGCCGACCAGCCGCATCGCCCTGCGCGACATCGTGCTCTACGGCGGCGAGCCGCTCAGCGCCCTGGCCGACCCGCAGCTGGAGCGCACCCCGGCCGTCGCGCACAAGCTCTACGACCTGGCTCCCGTCAAGCCCGACGACACGTTCGTCATCGCCTCCAACTCCGGCGTCAACGGCGCTGTCGTGGAGATGGCCCAGCTGGTCAAGGACCGGGGCCACGCGCTCATCGCGATCACGTCGCTGGAGCACTCCGGGCGGGTGGACTCGCGGCACGCGAGCGGGCTCAAGCTCAGCGACCTCGCCGACGTGGTGCTCGACAACGGGGCACCCTACGGCGACGCGTCGCTGCCGTTGCCGGGGGGCGGCGCCGTCGGGGCCGTCTCCTCGATCACGGCGGCGCTGCTGGCCCAGCAGATCGTCACCGAGGTGGTGGCGCGCCTGCTGGCGCTCGGCGTCACGCCGCCGGTCTACCTGTCCGACAACGTCCCGGGCGGACGGGAGCACAACGCAGCACTCGAGGCGCGGTACGCCGGGCGCATCCGGCGTACCGCATAAAAAGAGAGCGAGCCCCTTTATGCCAACCTATCCCAGCCGTCGCTCCCTATTACAGGGGGCCGCCGGCATCGCCATCGCCGCGCCCCTGCTCAGCGCCTGTGTGACAAGTGGTGGCAACGACGACAAGCCGGCCGCGAACACCGGCAACAAGAGCGCCGACAACCCGCTCGGGGTCAAGGACGACGCCCCGCTCGAGGTCGTGATCTTCAAGGGTGGGTACGGCGACGACTACGCCAAGCACGCCGAGGACCTCTACAAGGGCAAGCACGCCAAGGCGACGATCGACCACAAGGGCATCCAGAAGGTCGGCGAGGCGCTGCAGCCCCGGTTCGTGGCCAACACGCCCCCGGACGTCGTCGACAACACCGGCGCCGGCCGGCTCGACCTGGCGACGCTCGTCGGCGCGAAGCAGCTGTCGGACCTCACCGAGCTGCTCGACGCACCGTCCTTCGACGACGCGAACACGAAGGTCCGCGACACGCTGCTGCCCGGGGTCGTCGACGACGGTACCTTCGACAAGCAGGTCCTGACCCTGAACTTCACCTACACCGTGTGGGGTCTGTGGTACTCCAAGCCGCTGTTCGCGAGCAAGGGCTGGACGTATCCGAAGACCTGGGACGAGATGCTCGCCCTCTGCGCCACGATCAAGGCGGCCGGCATCGCGCCCTGGACCTACCAGGGCAAGTACCCGGAGTACATCAACGACCCGCTGCTGAGCATGGCGGCCAAGACCGGCGGCGAGGCGCTGCTCAAGAGCGTCGACAACCTCGAGCCCAACGCGTGGAAGTCCGACGCGCTCAAGGCCGCCGCCGAGGCGTTCGCTGAGCTCGCGGCCAAGGGCTACATCATGAGCGGCTCCGAGGCGCTCTCCCACACCGAGTCCCAGGCCGCCTGGTGCCAGGGCAAGGCCGCGTTCATCCCCTGCGGCTCCTGGCTGGAGAGCGAGCAGAAGGGTGTCGCGCCGAGCGGCTTCGACATGGCGATGGGCCCGGTCCCGGCGCGGACCTCGAGCGACAAGATGGGCCCGGCCGCGGTGCAGGCGGCCAGCTCCGAGTCGTTCATCGTGCCGGCGAAGGCCAAGAACGTCGCCGGGGGCATGGACTATCTGCGGATCCTGTTCTCCAAGCAGTCGGCGAAGGCGTTCGCGCAGTCGGCCGGCACCCTGCCCGCGGTGGCCGGCGCGACCGACGGGCTGACGCTCAGCAGCGGCCTCGGCTCCACCCGCGACGCGATCAAGGCGGCGGGCAAGGAGGCGTTCACGTTCCGGTTCCGCACCTGGTACGCCGAGCTGGCGAAGGCCGTCGACGACGCGACGGGCGAGCTGGTGAACAAGCGCGCCACCGCCACCGAATGGGCCGACCGCATTCAGAAGGCGGCCGATGCCATTGCGAAGGACTCCGGCGTCAAGAAGTACACCCGCTGATGAAACACGGTCGGCTCCGGTTCCTTCTCGGTGCGCTCGTGCCCGCACTGGTGCTGCACGTGCTGTTCGTGCTGTCCCCGTACGCGCAGGCGTTCTACCTCTCGCTCACCGACTGGACCGGCGTGGCCGGCGAGGCGCATTTCGTCGGGGCGGGCAACTACGCCCGTCTCGGCGGCGACTCCCTTTTCCTGGACGCGGTGCGCAACAACGCGGTCATGCTCGTGGTGATTCCGCTGGCCACCATCGCACTCGGGCTGTTCCTCGCGAGCATGCTGCACCTGGGCGGGCGCGACGGGCGTCGCGGGATCGCGGGCTCCAGGGTGTACCAGATCGTCTATTTCTTTCCGCAGTTGCTCTCGCTCGTCGTCATCGCCGTGCTCTGGCAGTTCATCTACAACCCGAACAACGGCCTGCTCAACGGGGCGCTGCGAGCGGCCCGGCTGGGGTCGCTGGCCCGCAGCTGGCTGGGCGAGCCGGATCTGGCGCTGCCGTCGGTGATGGCCGTGCTCGTGTGGTCGTCGGTCGGGTTCTACATGGTGCTGTTCAGCGCGGCCATCGACTCGATTCCGAAAGAGCTCTACGAGGCGGCGCTGCTCGACGGCGCGAGCAACTGGGCCACATTCCGCAAAGTCACCCTGCCGCTGGTGCGAGACACGGTGCAGGTGGCTTTCGTGTACCTCGGGATCGGTGCGCTGGACGGCTTCGCAGTGGTGCAGGTGATGACCGTCGGACCGGGCGGCCCCGACGGCGCGACCGAGGTCATCGGCCTTTCGCTGTACCGCAACGCCTTCACCTTCGGCCGGTTCGGCTACGCGTCCGCCATGGGTGTCGCGCTGTTCTTCGCGACGCTCACCCTCGCCGTGCTCGCCCTGCGCGCCGGCCGCAATGAGCGGGTGGAGCTGGCATGAGCGGTACGGAGCGAAGCGGAGTGGCCGCTCATCGGAAGTGCAGGGTGGGGTTCGTGCCGGCGCCGGAGCTTGCGGAGGTGTCGGCATGAAAAGGGTCCTGCCGCATTTCGCGATGCTCTGTTGGGGTGTCGTGACCGCGCTGCCGTTGCTGTGGGCGGTGATGAGCTCGTTCAAGACGGACAACGAGATTCTCAACTCACCGTGGTCGCTGCCTTCTTCACCACAGTTCGGCAACTGGTCGCGGGCGTGGAATCAGGCGGACATCGGGCGGTACTTCCTCAACAGCCTCATCGTCGTGGGCGGCGCACTTGTCGTCACGATGCTGCTCGGCGCGCTGGTGTCGTATGCGCTGGCGCGGTACGAGTTCCGGGGCAACCGCCTCATCTACTACGTGTTCGTCGCGGCCATGTTCTTCCCGGTGTTCCTGGCGCTCGTCCCGCTGTTCTTCGTCGTGCAGCAGCTGCATCTGCTCGGCACCTATCAGGGCCTGATCCTGGTGTATGCGGCGTACGCGATCCCGTTCACCGTGTTCTTCCTGCACTCGTTCTTCCGCACGCTGCCCGGCGAGGTCGCCGAGGCCGCGTTCATGGACGGGTGCTCGCACGCGGGCGTCTTCTTCCGCGTGATGCTGCCGATGGCCCGCCCGGGGCTGGTCGCCGTCGGCATCTTCAATTTCCTCGGGCTCTGGAACCAGTACCTGCTACCGCTGGTTCTCAACCCCGACCCGGACCGGTACGTCCTGGCGCAGGGATTGGCCTCCCTGTCGGTCAGCCAGGGGTATCGCAGCGACTGGAGCGGTCTGTTCGCCGGCCTCACGATTGCCATGCTGCCGGTGCTCATCGCCTATGTCGCGTTCCAACGGCACATCCGCGCCGGAATGACCGCCGGCGCGGTCAAGTAACCCCTCGTTCGTGCATTGTGGGGAGGGCTCCATCCATGTCCATCGGTAAACGTCGATCAATAGTGATCGCGTCCGCCATCGCGTTGGCCGGCGCGCTCGGCGGCGTCGCACTCACCGCGGCCAGCGTCGGCACGGCCAGCGCCGCCGCGAACAACTGCGGCTACCTGTTCGACGACTTCAACTACAGCTCGTCGAGCGACTCGTCGCTGACCGCCCACGGGTGGGTGCCGCGCACCTACTCCGGCGGCCCGGGCGTGCCCGGCGCCACCTGGTCGGCCAACAGCATCTCCTTCCCGACCAACGGCGGCCAGAAGGTCATGCAGCTCACCGCGTCCACCGACGGCACCGGCGGCGGCACCAACCAGGCCGAGCTGTACACGGCGCAGAAGCGGTACCTGGAGGGCACCTACGCCTCCCGGATCCGCTTCACCGACACGCCGACCGGCGGCAACGACGGCGACCACATCAACGAGACGTTCTTCACCATCAGCCCGCTCAACGGCGATCTGGACCCGACGTACAGCGAGCTGGACTTCTCGGAGTACCTGCCGAACGGCGGCTGGGGCGAGACCGGCCCGATCAACTACCAGACGACCTGGTACACGTACCGCAACGACCCGTGGTACGCCGACAACGTCCACTCGGAGGAGCGCCAGAGCTTCGACGGCTGGCACGACCTGGTCGTCACCGTCTCCGGCGGGCACGTCATCTACTACATCGACGGCCAGCAGGTCGGCGACCACTCCGGCAAGTTCTACCCGCGACAGACGATGACCATCAACTGGAACCTCTGGTTCATCGACACCGCGGCCCACTCCGGCGGCCTCTCGACCTACATCCAGCAGGTCGACTGGGTGCTGTACGCGAAGAACCAGGTCCTCACCCCGAGCCAGGCGACGGCCCAGGCGGCCGCCTACCGCGGCGCGGGCAACGCGTTCACCGACACGGTGGACTCGTCCGGCCCGTGCGTGACCCCGTCCGGCTCATCCTCGCCGTCGCCCTCCGCGTCGGCCTCGAAGTCCCCGTCGTCGTCACCGTCGCCGTCGACCTCCACGCCGCCGGCCACCAGCTGCGCGTCCGCGCCCGAGTGGTCGATCAACGGCATCTACACGACCGGCCAGACGGTCAAGCACGAGAAGAGCGCCAACGGCAACCCGAACGGCCCGGGCTCGGGCCAGGGCAAGCATCTCTGGCGCGCGAAGTGGTGGACGCAGGGCTCCGAGCCCGGCTGGACCGCCAACTGGGAAGACCTCGGCCACTGCTGAGCCGCTTCCGCTGCACCCGGCGCCCCCGTCGCACCATGACGGGGGCGCCGGCCTCGCGATCACCCAATCGCACCCGGATGCGGCCAGAAGCTGACCGCATCCGCCGTTACCGTCCTCGGCGTGCGGATCACCACGCGAACCCAGAACCGGACATACCTGCGCCGGCAGCTCCTGCTCGACGGCGGCGCAGCCGCGGGTGTGGCCGACGTGGTGCGGCGCGTAGTCGCGGTCCAGGCGCAAGACGCCGACGCCCCGTACATCGGCATCTGGGCGCGCTCCCGCGAGTTCGCCCACGATGACCTCACCGCGGCGCTCGAGGACCGATCCCTGGTCCGCGGCGCCCTCCTGCGCGGCACGCAGCACATCGCGTCCGGCGCCGACTACCGCTGGCTGCGCCCCCTCATCAGCGCACGCATGGGCGCCACCGGGCTCTCGCCCTTCCGCCGCCAGCTCGACGGCATCGACCTCACCGAACTGGCGGCCGCGGCTCGCGACGCCCTGCACGGCACGACAATGACACGGCCGCGCCTGGCCAAGGCGCTCGGCGAGCGCTACCCCGGCCGGGAGTCCATCGCCCTGGCCTGGGCGGCCCAGCATCAGCTGGCCCTCATCCACCCACCGCCGACCGGAACCTGGCGGCGCCGCGGACACGTGCACGTCGCCCTGGCCGACGAGTGGCTCGGGGCCGCGCTCGAAGAACCACCCACAATCGAAAGGCTGCTTCGGCGGTACCTCGAAAGCTGCGGCCCGGCCTCGATCGCGGACTTCCAGAACTGGTCAGGGCTCCGGCGGCTACGTCAGGAGGTGGAGGCGCTGCGCCCACAGCTTCGCACCTACATCGACGACAGCGGACAGGAGCTCTTCGACCTGCCCGAGCTCGAACTCGCCGACGCGGAGCTGGACGCGCCCGTGCGGTTCCTGCCCGCCTTCGACAACCTGGTCCTCAGCCACGCCGACCGGTCCCGCATCATCGCCTCCCCGGCCGACCAGGCAATCATCTGCCCCGGCCTGTCCGCCGTCCTGCCCACCTTCCTGGAGGACGGTTTCGTGGCCGGCACCTGGGAGGTCCGCCCCGGGACGCTGGAACTGTCACCCTTCCGAAAACTGCGCAACCCGGCCGCAGTCCACACCGAGGCCGAGCGACTCCTGACATTCCTACAACTGCCGAGCGCCACCACCATCAACCTCTGAACACCCCCAAAGTCCTTTGGGCGCCGCAACCATCCCCACGACGCCGAGCGGCCAGCACGCCGCCGAACCCCGCCGCGCTCGCGCGCCTGGGGGCTGGCGCGACCTCGGGCGGTGTGCGAGCGGGCGTTTTGTGGTGTCGAGCGGCCAGCACCGACGTGGAAGCTCGTCGCGTCCGCGCGCTTACGGGCTGGCGCGACCTCGGGCGGTGTGCGAGCGGGCGTTTTGTGGTGTCGGGCCGTCAGCACGGCGTCGAAGCTCGTCGCGTCCGCGCGCTTGGGGGCTGGCGCGACCTCGGGCGGTGTGCGAGCGGGCGTTTTGTGGTGTCGAGCGGCCAGCACGGCGTTGCAGCCCGTCGCGTCCGCGCGTTTGAGCCAGCGCCAGCGGCGCCCGAGCGACGCCTCGGCGCCCGGCCCACACCTGTCCGCAGCGTCCCCGGCTCCCACCCGGCCGCCAGCAACCTGCTAGCCGTCAAGACGAATCACGGAGGCCCCCGACGCTCGGACGCGACGACTCCTTCGCGGCCCGGCCCAAACGCAACGCGCAGCGTCTACAGTCCCGCACGCGGTCGCCGGCGCAGATTCTCCAACGCTCGGATGCGACGGCGCCTCCGTGCCCGACCCACGTCCAGCCGCCTCGTCGCCCGCGCCCGCGCGTCTGCGGGCCTCAGAGTCCCCCGCGCTCGGATGCGACGGCGCCTCCGTGCCCGGCGCACGTTCAGTCGCAACGTCGCCTGCGCGCCTGCGGGTGGCCGCGTCCGCGTCCGCGCGCCTGCGGGTGCCCGGCGCTCGGACGCGATGACGCCTCCGTGCCCGGGCACACGTTCAACCGCAGCGTCGTCGGTGCCTGATCCGCGCCTCCGCGCCTCCGCGCCTCCGCGCCTCCGCGCCTCCGCGCCTCCGCGCCTCCGCGCCTCCGCGCCTCCGCGGCGCTCGGACGCGGCGACGCCTTCGCGCTGCGCGCGTCGCCGGCTGCGGACTCCTCAGTGCTCGGGCACGGTGGCCGTCGCGCGGTGTCGGGGCTGTTGGGGGTGATGTCGCACGCGTCCGCGCGCCCGACCCCCTCAGCGCGGCCGGCGCTCGAAGGCGGCCGTAACTCAATGCGCGGGCTCAGCGGAGCGTGCGGAAAGCGGCGCGCACCTCCGCGACCCACAGTTCCGGGCGTTCCAGTGCGGCGAAGTGGCCGCCGTGGGCGGGTTCGCCCCAGTGGACGATCCGGGGGTACCGCCGCCGGGCCCACCGCTGTGAAGGGCGCGGCAGATCGCGCGGGAACACCGTGCACGCGGTGGGCACCGGGACGGTGTCGGCGGTGGACGTCGTGAACCACGCCTGCACCTGGCGGAAGCTCTCCCAGTACAGCCGCGCGCTGGAGGTGGCCGTGCCGGTGAGCCAGTACAGCGTCACGTTGTCCAGCAGCGCGTCGCGGTCGATGCGGGCCGGGTCCTCGCTCCACGCGACGAACTTCTCGGCGATCCACGCGCACAGGCCGACCGGCGAGTCGTTGAGCGCGTAGCCGATCGTCTGCGGCCTCGTCGACTGGACGAGCGAGTAGCCGTCGCCGTCGCGCTGGGCCGCCTCCAGGTCGGCCAGCGCCGCGCGCTCGGGCGCGGTGAGGTCGTCGTCGAGGACGGGCGCGGCGATCGGCGGGCAGACGTGGATGCCGGCCAGGTGCCCGGTGTCGTGCAGGCCCATGGCGGTCGTGACGCTCGTGCCCCAGTCGCTGCCCATCGCGCCGTAGCGCGCGTAGCCCAGCCGGTCCATCAGCTCGGCCCACGCGCGGGCGATCCGCTCCACGTCCCAGCCGGGCTCGGCCGGCGCGTCGCTGAAGCCGTACCCGGGCAGCGACGGCAGGACGACGTGGAACGCGTCGTCCGGGTCGTCCGGATGTGTGAGCGCCGCGACGACACCCAGGAACTCGACGATCGAGCCGGGCCAGCCGTGGGTGACGACGATCGGCAGCGCGCGCGGATGCGGCGACGGCGCGTGGACGAGGTGCACACCGAGGCCGTCGATGGAGGTCCGGAACTGCGCGAAGCCGTTCAGCCGCGCCTCGAAGCGCCGCCAGTCGTAGCCGTCGGCCCAGTACGCGCACAGGTCCCGCAGGTACCCCTCCGGCACGCCCTGAGCCCAGCCGGGCACGGGCGCGGGGCCGGGCCAGCGGGTCGCGCGGATGCGGCGCCGGAGGTCGGCCAGGGCCTCGTCCGGCACCGCACACTGGAACGGGGTCATGTCAGGTCGTGGCCGGCCGTGCTGTCGACGTGGGCCGGGATGTCGCCGGCCGTCGCGTCGCCCGTCGTGAGGGTGCCGCTCGGCTCGAACATCAGGATCGAGCCGCCGGGGGAGGAGGGTTTGTGCTCGGTCCCGCGCGGCACCACGTACGTGTCGCCGGGGTGGAGCACGACGGTGTGCTCGTGGCCGTCCGGGTCGCGCAGGGCGATGTCGAAGCGGCCGTCGAGGACGAGGAAGAACTCGTCGGTGTCGGCGTGGGCGTGCCAGACGTGCTCGCCGCGGGTGTGGGCGACGCGCACGTCGTAGTCGTTCATGCGCGCGACGATGCGCGGGCTGTACACCTCGGTGAACGACTGGAGCGCCTCGGCGAGGTTCACGGGCTTCGCGGTCATGGCCCGATTGTCGTCCCCATCGCGTCCGCGCGCATTGTACAAATTGCACATGGAAGAGCGATGGCAGCTGGACCCCGACCCGGCGCTGCGCCCGGTCGCGCGGACGCCCGAGGTGCGGTTCGACTCACAGGGAGTACCACTGCTGGGTGTGTTGCACCTGCCGGCCGGGCCGGGGCCGCATCCGGTGGTCGTCCTGCTGCACGGCTTCCCGGGCAACGAGCGCAACTTCGACCTCGCCCAGGCGCTGCGGCGGGCCGGATACGCGGCGCTCGTCTTCCATTATCGCGGGTCGTGGGGGGTGGGCGGCGCGTACTCCTGGTCGAACGTCCTCGCCGACGCCGCCCGCGCGGTCGCGGTGGCCCCGCGGCTCGACCCGTCGCTCGACGCCGCGCGCGTCGCGGTGGTCGGGCACAGCCTCGGCGGGTTCGCGGCCCTGCACACCGCCGCGGCCGACCCGTCCGTGCGCGCGGTCGCGGCCCTTGCCTCCTTCGACTTCGGTGCGACTGCCGAAGAGCCGGCGGATGTACTGCAGCAGGCCCGCGCGATGTTCGCCGGCGATCTGCTCCCGCTGCAGGGCACCAGCGGTGACGCGCTGTTCGAGGAGATGATGGCCAACGGCAGCGCGTGGCGCCTGGCCGACCTCGCGCCCCGGCTCGCGGGCCGCCCCGTGCTGCTCGTCGCCGGCGAGCACGACACGGTCGCGCCCCCGGCCCGGCACCACCGGCCGCTTGTCGAGGCCTACCGCCAGGAGGCGCTGACGTTGCCGTCCGACCACGCGTTCTCCGGACACCGGATCGCACTCACCCGCGCGGTCATCGAGTTTCTGGATCGCTCCATGTAGGCGCGCGGTGGCGGGCGGGGCGCTCCAGGCGGATGGTGCCGTCGGGGTTCTCGGCCGCCGGGACGTAGCCGGCGTGGCGCAGCGCGGCGAGCGTCTCGGCCGGCGGGAGCGCGCTCGACAGCACGGTCGGGGCCAGCTCGGTCAGCTCCAGCGGGGCCAGGCTGCGCACCCGCTGGAGCTCGCCCAGCAGCGCCCGGTCGGCACTGTGCAGCACGCACCCGACGGTGCGGACGCGGACGCTGCCGTGCCGGCGCCCGACGTCGGCGATCAGGTACTCCACCGGCTGCGGCACCCGCCCGCCCGCCGCCGCCGCGCGGACGCGGGCGAGCAGCTCGTCGGCGCTCGTGCCGGCGTCGAACGCCCGGCGTACCGAGGACTCGGTGAACCGCCAGGTCGAGCCGCCGCCCCGGGACTCGCGGTCGGCGGCCAGGTCCAGCAGCGCGCTGAGTGCAGCCGAGGGGGTGCCGGTGGCGATCGCGGTGAGGTCGCCCTGGAGCAGTACCGTCTCCACGGCCGCGGGCACGAACCCCTGCACGACGTCCAGGAGACGCCGGCGGTCACCGGCGGCCAGGGCGTGGCACAGGGCCGTGGGGGCGAGGTGGGCGCCGACGCCCATGAGCTCGTACTCGCGCCAGATCGCGGTGGCCAGCGGTACCACCTCATCGGCGTCCCCGGCGATCAGCGGGCGCAGGTAGGCCAGCATGCTCGCCAGCCCGGCCAGGCTCGCCGCCCCGCGCCCGCGCGGCAGCGACGCCAGCACCGCGGCGAGGGTCGTGCGCAGCATCGCGCTGCCGGCGTCGTGCTCCGACCCGACGAGCGCCGGGCGGCCGTCGAGCAGCAGCGGCGCGGCCGGCATCTGGAACCAGCCGTCGAGCAGCCAGCCGAACTGCCCGGCCGGCTCCAGCTTGAGCCAGTTGTCGAACTCGGTCGACGGGGCCACCCGATCGCCCACGATGCCCAGCAGCCCGTTCATGCCGGCGACGGTGAGCCAGAACCGCACGCCCTCCTCGTCGGAGTCGATGAGCCGGGCCAGCTTGCGCAGCTCCCGGGCGCTGATGCCGCCCGCCTTGAGGATCGGCACCGGGGTGCGGCCGCACTCGTCGAGCAGCGTCTGCACGGACGCGATGGCCGCCCCGGCCGCGGCCGCGCCCCCACGATCGACCGCCTCGACGGGCGCGGCGAGCGTCGGCGGCGCGGGCGGGACCGGGTCGAAGCCGGCCGTGAACCCCTCGCGCAGCGCGACTCCCACCTCGCTGGGCATGGTGATGGTGCCGTAGTAGGCGTTGAAGACGAGCAGGCCGCGGTCGACGGCCCAGCGCAGCGGGGCCCGCCGGTTGGTGCGCAGGGCGAGCGAGAGGTCCGGGTCCGACAGCTGCGGCGAGCCGTCGGCCATGCGCTGCATGACGTCCTGGGCGGGCCGCGGGGCCTGCCGGAACAGCGTGCGGACCAGGTCCGGGTCGGCCAGGGCGGTGCTGATGTGGCGGATCAGCGCCTGCTGGGACTCCTTGTAGCTCGGCAGGCCCAGCTCGCCGGCGATGCGCTGCAGCTGCTCCAGCGGGATGAAGGTCAGCTCGTGCGCGGCGACCCGCCCGAACCCGTAGGTGTTGGCCAGCGCCTTGTTCAGCTCGACGGTGCGGACCCAGTCGCCCTCCGGCCGGACCAGGCCGGCCTCGAACAGCACGCGCAGCGCATCGGTGAGGTTCGGGTCGTCGGGCGCGACATTCAGCGTGCGCGCCAGGTCGCGCAGCCGCGTGCCCGCCGCGCGCAGTGACAGGACCTCCGCGACCTGTATCTGCGGGAGCGTGAGCAGCGACGCGAGCTCCAGAATCCGCGCCGTTTCCACCGGCGCGATCCTAATGCTGCAATTCCGGTAACGCTTTCGTGACGCTCTGTGTTGTATTCGCGCAGCCGGAACTTCTTCTTATGGTGTAACCGGTTCACGCCATCGAGTGATTAAGGGAAGCATAGATCTTCATTATTTTCGCGGACGATTTGGACATATGCCACCGTTTTGGAAAATTTCACGGTCCTACGACTGTCGCGCGACAAGTAATCGGCTCTATCTTGTGTCGTCGCTAAGTTCCACCCTGTAGGAGACGACGTGAAGAACCCGCTGTTCAGGAGGGCTGCCGTCGGCACTTTCGCCGCGGCCGCCGCCATCGGCCTATCGACCCTCTTCGTTACACCGGCCAGTGCGCACAGCGCCGGACCCGCTGGCTCTGCGGATTGTGGCGATAACGGGCAGTACACGGTGACCTGGACGGTTAAGAACGACTTCAACAAACCGGTCACACTCAGCAACATCAAAATCACGCCGAATGCCGGAAACGGCAATGTCCCGGCGACGATCCAGCTCCAGGCCGGCGCCGGCAGCTCCTTCAAGACGACGTTCGCCGGCACCACCAAGGCCGACCTGGTCCTCAGCGTCGACGGCCTCTGGCAGGACGGGCCGGGCAAGACGTGGCCCGACAACGGCAAGCCGAAGACCTTCACCAGCGAGCCGGTGAAGCTCAAGGGCGACTGCAAGCCGACGGGCTCCTCGCCGTCCCCGTCGCCCTCCCCGTCGCGGTCCGCCTCGAAGCCCCCGACCCCGGAGGCGTCCCACCCGGCGACGCCGACGCCGTCGCAGTCCTCGACCCCGGGTCTGCCGGTCACCGGCTCCAACACCACCCTGCCGATGGTGGGCACCGGTGCAGCCCTGGTCGCGGGCGGCGCCGCGCTGGTCTTCACCCTGCGCCGCCGGCGGCGGGTGACGTTCACCGCCGAGTAGGTCACTGCTCCAGGAGGCGCCCGCCGGTTCACGCCGGCGGGCGCCTTCGCCGTTCTCGTAGGCTTCTCGTCGTGCTCCCACCCGCGCTGCACGTCGGCTGTGCCATGTGGACCCTCAAGCCGTGGCAGGGCCGCTTCTTCGAGCACCCGCTCCCGGCCGGCCGGCGCCTGCACGCCTACGCGGGACTGCTGAACGCGGTGGAGGGCAACACCACCTTCTACGCCACACCGTCGCGCGCGACGGCCCAGACGTGGGCCGACCAGACCGAGCCCGACTTCCGGATGGTGCTGAAACTGCCGAAGCCGGTCACCCACGAGCACCGCCTCACGGGCGCCCTCCCCGAGATGCGCACGTTCCTCGACGCCATCGAACCCCTGGGCCCGCGCGTGCACGCCCTGTGGGTCCAGCTGCCGGCGTCGTTCGGCCCGGAAGACGTCCGCACGCTTGCCCGCTTCCTGCGGCGCATGCCCGCGCACTACCGCTGCGCCGTCGAGGTCCGCCATCCCGCGCTGTTCACAGACCCTGACCTGGAGGGGGTACTCCGCGCAGCCCGCGCCGAGTGGGTCCCGTTCGACACCACCGCCTTCTTCGCCGCGCCTCCGACGAGCGACGCCGAGCGCGACGCCTGGGCCAAGAAGCCCCGCACCCCGCGGCGCGCCGAGCCCCTGACGGCGCACCCGATCGTCCGCTACCTGGGCCGCGACAGCGAGGCCGAGACCGTGGCCGGCTGGCAGTTCTGGGTGGAGCGGGCCGTCACCTGGCTGGGGGAGGGCCGCAGCCCGACGTTCTTCATCCACACCCCCGACAACGCCGAGGCCCCGCGCATGGCCCGCGCCTTCCACGCCGCCGTCCGCGCCCGGGTCCCGGCGCTGCCCCCACTGCCCGAACCACCCCGGCTGACCCTCTTCTAGCGCGGCCGCGCTCAGTCCTGCAGGTGCCGCTCGACGCTTGTGACCTTGCTGTCGAGCCGGCCGAGGGGACCGTCGCGCCAGTCGACCTTGATCACGGTACTGGTGCGGGGGCTTCGGCTCTGCACCACCGCGACGGCCGCCTGGACGACACCCATGACCTCCTCCCACGTCTCGCCCTCGACGGTGGTGAACATCGCATCGGTCCGATTGGGCAGCCCGGAGGCTCGCACCACCCGGACCGCCGCGGCCACGAGCTCCCCGACATCCGGCCCGCCACCGAGCGGCGTAACGCTGAACGCAACAAGTACCGACATGAGGCCTATTCTCGCCTCGTGCGATTGCTGATCACCAACGACGACGGCATCCGGGCCCCGGGCCTGCGCGCCCTGGCCCTCGCCGCCGCGCAGGCCGGCCACGACGTGACGGTCGCCGCCCCGCACCAGGAGCAGAGCGGCGCGGGCGCGGCGCTGTCGGCCGTCACCGACCAGGGCCGCGTGATCCTGGAGCCGGTGCCGTTCGACGGGCTGCGCGCGTTCTCGGTGGCCGCCTCCCCGGCGTACATCGCGGTCCTGGCCGCCCTGGAGGTCTTCGGGCCGGCCCCTGACGCGCTGCTCTCCGGCATCAACCGCGGCGCGAACGCGGGCCACGCCATCCTGCACTCCGGCACCGTCGGCGCCGCCCTGACCGCCGCGAACGAGGGCCTGCGCGCGCTGGCCGTGTCGCTCGACGTCCTGACCTCGCTCCCGAGCGCCTCCCAGTCGGTCCAGGAGTTCTTCCGCGAGCGCGAGGGCGAGGTCCTGCACTGGTCCACCGCCGCCACCCTGGCCGTCCGCCTCCTGCCCCGCCTCGCCGCGGCACCGCCGTCGACGGTGCTCAACCTGAACGTCCCCGACCGCCCGCTGCCCGAGCTGCGCGGCCTGCGCCGGGCCACGCCTGCCCCGTTCGGCCAGGTCCGGATGGCGGTGGCCGAGGCCGCGGCCGGCTTCGCCCGCATCACCGTCGAGGTCCGCGAGGACGCCTCCCCGCCCGGCACCGACCTGGCCCTGCTGACCGACGGCTACGCCACCCTGACCGCCCTGCGCCCACCCAGCGAGGACCCGGACCTCCTCGTTGTGGAGGACCTCGGCGACGGGCAGGCAAGCGGCCGTCCATGACGGGACGAGGGCGCCCAGCACCGCGGTCCCGACGCCGGCCAGGGCCACCAGCGCCACCGCGCCCGGGTTCCCGACGCGCAGCAGCGCCGCCGCATTGCCGAGCAGCGGCCGGGCCAGGCGCAGGCCGGGCAAGCGGTGGCTGCGACAGGCACATACCCGCCGAGCAGCACCTGGCAACACGCGCAGACCTGCCGAGCAGCGGCTGCGACAGCCACGGACCCGCCGGCCTGCTGCACCCCCCCCGGACCACTCAGTCAACGAGTAGCGAACGCCGGACCCGGCCTACCGGGCATCCAGCCTCAACACCGCGTTCGTCGTATGCCGGCAACTCGTCATGGACCCCGGACCGGCCCCGCGACCTTCGAATATCGACTCGCCCCTCACCATGCCCACAGCCTAGGTTCGGGGTACGACAAAAATCGGGGGTGCACTGTGGACGATCTGCCGGTGTTCGAGCTCGGCTTCCCGGGGCCGCTGCGGGATCGGCTGGTGGCGGCCGTGCTCGACGGCAGCAAGACGACGACCGCGGGCCTGGCGCAGGACTACGAGATCGAGGGGGAGCCGTTGCCGGTCCCCGGGCGGCGGGCCGCGGTCATCGACTCGGCCGGCGCGCGGGTGGCGGTCATCGAGATCGTCGACGTGCGCGTGGTGCGCCTCGACGCGGTCGACCTCCGGCACGCCATCGACGAGGGTGAAGGCGACGAGTCGGTGGCGGACTGGCGGCGGGGGCACGAGGGTTTCTGGCACGGCGCGGATTACCGGGGCTGGCTCGGCAACCCCGAATTCACCGTCGCCGACGACACCCCGGTGGTGCTGCAGCGGTTCCGCGTCGTCGATCAGACGCCCGAAATCAGGGAGTGACCGCCCACCGCCGCGGCCGTCGCTGAAGCCAGCGCAGGAATGTCGTGCGTCGACAGCGAAGAAATGGTGATACGAATTGCCGGTGGTGTCGCCAGGCGATACAGCGCGCCCGGCG
Source organism: Dactylosporangium vinaceum (assembly GCF_019904175.1). Taxonomy (GTDB): domain Bacteria; phylum Actinomycetota; class Actinomycetes; order Mycobacteriales; family Micromonosporaceae; genus Dactylosporangium; species Dactylosporangium vinaceum. Next base: position 1,627,790 of record NZ_CP061913.1, read on the forward strand.
CCACCGCATATCCGGCCTCCCGCAGCCGCGCCACCGCCACCGTTTCGTCAGGCACGGCGACCCACACATTGAGCCCGGTGCGCCCGGTGACCGAAAGCCCGGCACTGCGCAAGGCAAGAACAAGGGCCGAGCGCCTTCTCTCGTACTGCGCTGAAGCCGCCGACACCGCCGAGGCGACACGAGGATCGGCCCACATATCGGCGACGAGACGCTGGAGGACGAGCGACACCCAGCCCGTGCCGAGTCGCTGCCGGCCGGTGAGCCGCCCGATGCTCGTCGCGTCACCGGCGACGACAGCCAACCGGAGATCCGGTCCATAGGGCTTGCTGACCGAGCGGACGAAGCCCCACGCGCGTGTGGTACCCCCCAGATGGAAAAGCGGTTGCACCGACAACTCGGCGGCGTGGTCATCCTCGATGACCAGGACGTCGGCCTGGGCCTCGAGCACGGCCCGCAATTCCGACGCGCGATCGGCGGTCACGCTCGCGCCTGTCGGATTCTGCGCGCGGCTCGTGAGCACAAACGCCCGCGCGCCGGCCCGCAATGCGTCGGCCAGCCGCTGCGGATCGGGGCCGGATTCGTCGACGGGCACCGGAACGGGCCGCAATCCCAGCGCCGCCACGAGATCGAGCAGATTGGCCCATCCGGGGTCCTCGACCGCGACCCGATCACCGGGCAGCATGTGCGCATTGAGGAGCCGCTCGATTCCGTCGAGCGCACCCCCGGTCACCGCCAGTTCGGAAGCGTCGACACCATCCCGCTGCAATGCCGCCCGCGCGGCGTCGAACAATGGCGGAAAGCCGGCCGCTGCCGCATATCCGGTGGGCACCGAAGTCGCGGCGATCCGAGCCAGCCCGGGCCCGACATCCGGCAGCAGCCGCGGATCCGGCCCGCCCGTGGCCAGGTCGAGCACCCCATCCGGCACCTCGAGCCGAAACTGCCCGCGCGCCGGCGCCACCGCCGGCCGCGGCCGCACCCGAGTGCCCTGCCGCCCGGCCGACTCGGCGATTCCACGCTGCCGCAGCGCCTGGTACGCCGCCGCGACCGTCGCCGGGCTGACCCCCAACTGCGTAGCGGCCGTCCGGATCGGCGGCAGCGCGGCGCCCGCCGGCAGCGCCCCGGAGCGCACACCCGCCTCGACGACGGCCGAAATCTCATTCGCCGTCCGCCCCGCCAGCGCAAAGCCCGAATTCACCCTACGACCCTAAGCGACACTCAGACGAGATGAGTACAAGCGCGGATGCCCGGGTGGCGCCCGTACAGGACCCTGTATGACATGCGTGGGACCAAATGGTGGTCGGTCGTGGTCGTCGGCGCCGCGATGGTGTTGTTGTTCGCCTGGCTGGGCAAGCTGGCCGGCGTCTCCATGGAACTGCTCTGGACGGTGGCCGCCGCATTCGGCGCCCTGACGTGGACCGTGATTCTCGTGTCCGGCCCCTGGAACCTGTACTTCGGCGCCCGGCAGGTCGTCGCCGACATCGCGATCTCCCGCGAGCGCGGCATCGCCGTGAAGGAAGGCCACGAGTCCGAGGCCCGCCGCATCGCCGCACGAATGCTGCTCTTCGCCATCGGCGGCCACATCACCACAGCGACCATCGCCGCCGTAGCCGGCGCGGTGACCGGGCGGGTAGTCGGCTACTACGTGGCCGGCTTCTACCTCCTGACCATCCTGCTCCGCCCGGCCGCCGCATACTTCGCCCGCCTACGCCACCGCATAGCAGCCATGACCCGCGAGGTAACCCACCCCCGCGAGGACGTAGTCACCCTGCGCCAGGCCGTCAAACAACTCCAGGACCAGGTAACCGCCCTGCAACAACAGGCCCAAGAAGCCCACACAACCGCCGACACCGACCGCACCGCCGCCCGCCAACGCGACGACGCCCTACGAACCTCAATCGACCGCATGATCCGCCGAATCGACGAAGCAGTCGACGGCATCAGCGACCACCAGGATCTGATCAAAGGTCTACGAGCACTGACCCGAATGCTGAAAACCGACCCCGACTAACACCAAACCCGCACCACTGGAGCCACGCTTCTGGTACTCACGGCGTTTCCGAGCGGGTACGGCGATGTTTGGGCGCGGCATATTCCACCGACCAACGGCGAAGGAGTTAAGTGTGCAGGAGGCCGCAAAGTCGTCCTGCTCGTCTGCGCGGTTATCGCGGCGACCGCACTCATTTGCTGCGCAGACTCGGCCGCGTACCGGTTGATGTTCCAAGACGGTCCGTTCGCGCGAGGCCCTCGTCCTGCAAACAACAAGCCCTGGGCCGCATCACTGCCGGTTCAAGGCTTCGTTTTGGCTGGTCAGAGATGATGCTTCCGGGCCGGATTCGAACCTGCGCCCCCGTCTCGACGGCGCGGAGCCCTACGCGGGCAATGAGTGGACCGACAGCCGAGAACCGCGATCGCCGCCGGCTCACGCAGCGCGAGATCGGCGAAAGCCGTCCCGTGCCGTGCCGTGCCTCCGGAGCTGACAGCAAATAATCCATGCCCATATCCGCGAGTTCAGCGTCGGACCTGAAGGTCGTATCTTCACCGGGGAGTGCAACGGCAACGAGATGCCAAAGCCTACGATCGTGCGCGTGTAGAAGCGTGCTCGCATAAACATCTTTGCACAGGACGTTGTCTCGTCGGCGCTGGCGGAGCGACCTTACGACTTGCGCCATGCGGCTGTCTCAACCTGGCTCAACGGTGGAGTACCAGCGACGCAGGCAGCCGAGTGGGCGGGGGCAATCCGTCGAGGTTCTGCGGATCTATGCCAAGTGCCTCGACGGCGGGGCAGCGCAGCTGCGTCAACGGATCGAGATGGCACTCGGTGGATAATATCGGGCCACTATGGTTGAGTCGAAATAGAGTTTCATTTTCTGGCAGTGTTACTAGGCGCTGATGTCCCGTTGGTCGCGGGTGGAGCATCGATAACCGGAGTAAACGAAAAGCTCGCCACAGATTCTTCGTCGAGTGTGCCGTCGGTGAGCAGAAGGGATAGAAGCTTGCCGCGGATCTGTTCATCGGCAAGATTGGCAGGACGGGGAAGGGAGAGGCTATCCCATACTTTTAAATGATGAAGATCGAACATCACTGCGAGAGATATACAAAAACGACGAGCGCCGGCGACTGCGGACTTATACGATAGCCACGCAAATATGTAGCATGCCACGGGAACGAAGAGCCAGTAATCGTAGCTTATTAGGAGGCCAATGGTAATGGGGACCGCGGCAAGTCCAAGGGCTGCCATGCGCAGAGACGCATCCATCTGGTTGCGAAGATCCGCCACCTGGGATCGGTCGGCCTCTGGTAGAACCCGAACAAGTCGTGCCCAGACGGCTTTGGTGTTCATCCCGTAACGCTGGCCCGCGCGGTCTTCGCCAGATCTCATTGTGTTGCCAAATGCGGTGGGGAGTACTAACCGTGGGTCTCCTGGAATCCATCGGATTTGCTCGTATGCTGCTTCAATCGTCGGTGCTGGGACGCCTTTGCGCAACCCATGAATGAGCAGCCACTCGAAGTGTTGGCGCCGCAGCCGCTCGTTGTGTATTGCGGCCTCACGAATGCCATCCATGAATGGAAGACTAAGCCAGTAACCTTCAATCATTTGAACCATTGCGTAGTTCAGTGGATAGGTGGCTATTGAGAAAGCTCCAATACTTGCTATCACTAATGCCATGCCGCTTAGAGATAGGCCGCCGATGTTAGCCTCAAGAATGTGTAGAGAGGGTCGCTGACCCGGTGCTCCGGCCGCAATGGGTAAGCCTACAATCCCGGCGAAGATCAAATTTGGTACGAGTGTAACTATAATTATCCTTGTGCCGATGCGAATTGATAAAAGGTCAGTAGGCATAAATTTTCCGCTACGGGATGAAGACGTCGATGTCGGGCGAGTTGTTCGGATCAATTAAATCTGCGAGTGCCATTGGCGTTGGCGTGTGGCCGGTACGACAAGAAAGCTTGCCGCTAGAGGCCCATGCGTGGCGATGACAGCGAGGGCAGGTGAAGGAGTTCCAAGGCACACCGTCGCCATTGGATGTACTGGGATCATCGTCCCAGATCCGTACGGTCATCCCAAGGGCAATGATCAAAAGAAAGAGTTGCAACTGAGGCCGCTGAAACCGGCGCAGCGCCATGGCGAATCCCTCCGCTGGGTACCGTCATGGTAGGCGCGACGTCGCCGGAATGTAATCGGATGACCCGGTCGTGTTGTCGATACTGACGCGTGTCGCTACGTGGTCCCCGCGAGGCCGCCGTGCAGGATGAGACTCATGCCACTCGACGACGGCAGCCAATCCCCGCGAGGTCGCCTCTCTCCCTGGTTGATCGGGTTCCTCGTGGTGGGCTCTCTGGTCGCCATGGCGGTCGTCTACCCCGACACGCGACTGGTGTTAGGGGTTTGGGTCCTGACTGTCATCTCGGTATTGCTTATGGTGCGTCGCCGACCGGGCGGGCAAACCCGTCGGCCGCTCGCCGTTGAGGCTTCCACCATGGCCGAAAGCCCGCCGACGGGAGCTAATACTGCGATGGTGGCGCCGTCGAGCGGTGTGGTCGGCGGAAGGCTGCCCGACGTGATGACACTTGAAGAAGTCGCTGAGTTGCTTCGCGTGGACCCGGATCAAGTGACCAAAGCGATCGAGGATGGGCTGCTTCCCGGTAACCGTATTGGTGAACACTGGCGTGTGAGAAGCGAGTCGCTGTTGGCCTGGCTTGATGGGCCATACAGGTCTGCCGCAGTTGGCACTGCCAGGACGGCGCGGCGTGGTGCGACAACGCGGGCGCGTACCTGACCCCAACATGGGACCAGGTGGGGAACGGATAGCCGATCAAGGCCATTGGGGGCGGGCGACGGCCAGACGCTACAAAGAAGCCCCTGACCGCGTTCACGCTGGTCAAGGGCTTGTTTTGGCTGGTGCCCCCGGCAGGATTCGAACCTGCGCCCCCGCCTCCGGAGGGCGGTGCTCTATCCCCTGAGCTACGGGGGCCTCTCGTACGGCCACGCAAAGACTAGCAGAACCCCCCGCCGCCCCGCGCACTGGTTCCCCTGTGGCGTCTGTGGCTGCCGAGATGCGCCCATAAGAGGTGCCAGAACCAGGTCAGACCAGGTGCGCGATGGTCAGCAGAGGCCCGGGCGGGAACCGCCCGGGCGAGGCGCAAGGAGGCCGACCCAATTGGGCCTGAGCCCAAGGCGCAGCTCATGAGGGGGTGCGGGTGGAGGCGAAGCCTCCCCCGCCGCGAGCCTGCGAGCCATTAAATCGGCTTCGCGCCCAGGTCGGTCAGTTTTTCGGTCAGCTGGGAGATGTCGTAGGACTGGGAGACGCGGATCTTCTCGGCGGCGTCGCGGACTTCCTGGTCCTCGGCGTCCTTCGCGGCGATCTCGGCCATGTGGATACCGCCCAGGTGGTGGCGGAGCATGAGCTGGCACCACAGGATGTCGAAGTCCTTGCCCGTCGACGACTTGAGTCTCTTGAGCTCGTCGGCGGAGGCCATGCCGGGCATGCGGCCGTCGGACTGCAGGGTGTTCATGCCCGCGGGCATCCAGGCCATGGGGTGGTTGGAGGACGAGGGGGACAGGTGCCACTGCGTCAGCCAGGTCTGCATCTGCCCGATCTGCCACTGCTGGCTCGCGGCGATGTCGTAGCCCAGGGTGCGGATGTCGTCGGTGGTGCCCAGGCGGTACGCGAACATGCCCATCTCCACCGCCTGTGCGTGGTGGACGCTCATGTCGCGGGCGAAGCCGGCGTCGATCGAGTCGTCGCCCGGGCGGTTCAGCGTGGGGATCAGGTAGCCGATCGCCACGCCGGTGACGAGGAGGAGGACGGCGGCGAGCACGCCCATGGTGAGGCGTGCCCGCCGTGAAAGTTGCGCGAACACGGGGCTAGTTGCCCCCGCCCATCTCGGTTGCCGAGCCGTCCTTGCCCAGGTCTCGCGGCGTGGTACCGGTCTCGGTGATGATGTCGCCGCTGGAGCAGGGGGTGCCGGCCTCGAGGCTGGCGTTCTGGCGCAGCGCCTTGATGAACTCGTCGATGCGGCTGTCATCGGCGTTGTCGACCTTGAGCTGGAAGCCCCACGCCTGGAGGGAGATGGGCTTGTCCAGCTTCTCGAACGGGCTCATCAGCATGTAGTCGTTGCCGCGGACCCGCTTGGCCAGCTTCTCCACCTGGTCGGCGGGGAGGCTCGGGTTGTACGTGATCCAGACGGCGCCGTGCTCCATGGAGTGCAGGGCGTGCTCGCTGGCGATCGGGGCGGTGTAGACGTCGCCCAGGCAGCGCTGCCAGTTGGCGTTGTGGTTGCCGGCGACCGGGGGGTTGACCTTATAGGTCTGCGGGCCCCACACGTGCTCGCGCTGGCCGACCATCGCCTTGTCGATCTTGTAGTAGTCCTGGATGCCGCTGATCTGGTCCGCGCGGTCGTGCCAGCCCAGGCCGTTCTCGTAGACCTGGTAGCCCGCGAAGCCCACGATCCCCAGGGCCAGCACGCCGACCGTGGCGAACAGGGCGATCGGGCCCCAGGAGACGCCCTGCTTGACCTTGACCGGGGCGATCTTCTTGACGGCCGGGCGGGTGGCGGTGGCGGGCCGCTTGCCGGCGGTCGTGGTCTTGCGAGCCGGGGCTGACTTACGGGGATTCGCCTTGGGCTTCGCGGTCCTGACCGGAGCCTCGGCGGCGTCGTCGTCCTCGACCGAGGAGTCGACGTCCTCGACGGAGGAGTCCTCCAGGAGGTCGGCGTCCTCCACGGGGTCCTCGTCGCCGCCCTGCTTCGGCTTCGCGCCGGAGACAGCCTTGGTGGACGGCTTACGGTTGCCGCCACTGTGCTGGGTGCTCATGCTCATCTCGTCGCCTCGCAACGCTCAGCGTTGTGCTCGCTCATCGGGCCTCGTCTGGTCAACGGTCGGGGGTCGCGGCAGGTACTGCTCCAGCGGGTCGCAGCCGGAAGCAACTCCCAGGAGGGAGCGGCCCCGAAATGAGACCCCGCCGTCCCGCATTGTGACCAGCACAACGGGCCGCCGCCAAGTACCGGAGTCTACCCCCGATAGCATTTGTCGGTGACTCCCGCTGAACTCGCCGTAGCAGTCCTCGCCGCCGCCCGGGCGGCCATCACTGAGCGTGACCTCGATGTGTCAGCGCTCCCGGCGACGACCAGCGTGGAACGACCCAGAAACCCGGAGCATGGTGACTATGCGTCCAATATCGCCCTGCAACTGGGCAAGAAGGTCGGCCTGAATCCGCGTGATCTGGCCGCCGCGGTCGCGAAAAACTTGCAGGAAACTCCCGGGATCGCGAGCGTGGAGATCGCCGGGCCGGGCTTTCTGAACATCCGGCTCGCGGCCGGGGCCGTGGGCGAGCTCGCCGGGCTGATCCTGCGGGCCGGCCGGCAGTACGGCCGCAGCGAGACCCTGGCCAAGGAGAAGATCAACCTGGAGTTCGTCTCGGCGAACCCCACCGGCCCCGTCCACCTCGGCCACACCCGCTGGGCGGCCGTGGGCGACGCGCTGGGCCGCATCCTCTCCGCGGCGGGCGCCGACGTGACCCGCGAGCACTACATCAACGACGCCGGCGTGCAGATGAACCGGTTCGGCGAGTCGGTGATGGCCGCCGCGCACAACCAGCCGACCCCGCCGGACGGCTATCCCGGCGAGTACGTCCAAGATGTCGCGAAAGCCGTAGTCGCCGCGAATCCCGGCATTCTGGACCGGCCGGAGAGCGAGCAGAAGGACAGGTTCCTGAGCGAGGGCTACAAGGCCATGCTCAAGGAGATGCAGGACAGCCTCGAGCGCTTCGGCGTCCACTTCGACGTCTGGTTCTCCGAGCAGACCCTGCACGCGGGTGGCGCCGTCGAGCACGCCCTCGACGAGCTGCGCAAGCAGGGCCACGTCTTCGAGCAGGACGGCGCCGTCTGGCTGCGCACCACCGACTTCGGCGACGACAAGGACCGGGTGCTGATCCGCTCCAACGGCGAGAAGACCTACTTCGCCGCCGACGCCGCGTACTACATCAACAAGCGCGAGCGCGGCTTCGAGCGCTGCATCTACATGCTCGGCGCCGACCACCACGGATACATCGGCCGGCTCAAGGCGATCGCCGCCTGCGCCGGGGACGACCCGCAGCGCAACATCGAGGTGCTCATCGGCCAGCTGGTAAGCCTCCTGCGCGGCGGCGAGCCGGTGCGGCTCAGCAAGCGGGCCGGCACGCTCATCACCCTCGACGAGCTCCTCGACGCCGTCGGCGTGGACGCGGCCCGCTACTCCCTCGCCCGCTCCTCCACCGACTCACCCCTGACGCTCGACATCGACGTCATCACCCGGCAGAAGAACGACAACCCGGTGTTCTACGTGCAGTACGTCGGCGCCCGGATCTCCTCCATCGCGCGGAACGCGGCCGACAAGGGCTTCGAGCGCTCCGAGGCGTACGACGCGGCTCTGCTGGTACACGAGAAGGAACTGGATCTTCTGAAGGCGCTCGGAGACTTCCCGGGTGTCGTCGCCACCGCGGCGGAACTGCGCGAACCGCACCGTGTCGCCCGCTACCTGGAGGACCTGGCCGGCGCGTACCACCGGTTCTACGACAACTGCCACGTGCTGCCGAAGCTCGGCGACGAGGAGTTCACGGAGACGCACCGGGCCCGGCTGTGGCTCAACGACGCCACCCGGCAGGTCATCGTCAACGGCCTGGACCTGCTCGGCGTCTCGGCGCCCGAGTCGATGTAAGGGAAACGATCATGCGCGCACACGAGGCTGGGGCGCTCCACGCGGACCTCGGCTCCAACGGCCCGTCCTGGCTGCGGACGCCGGCCGACGTCAACGCATTGGTCCCGATCCTGTGGCCCTCCACCGTCAGAAGGTCGCAGCACGGAGCGCTCGAGGTCGGCGGCGTCGACGTGCACGCCATCGCCCGGGACCACGGCACTCCCGCCTACGTCTTCGACGAGGAGGACTTCCGCCGGCGCTGCCGCACGTTCAAGGCGGCCTTCGGCGGGGCCGAGGTCTATTACGCGGGCAAGGCCTTCATCGCCACAGCGGTCGTCAAGATTCTGGTCGAAGAAGGACTGAGCCTCGACGTCTGTACCGGTGGTGAGCTCGCGATCGCCATCAGGGGCGGCATGCCACCGCAGCGCATCGGCCTGCACGGCAACAACAAGTCGGCCGAGGAGCTCACCGCCGCGGTCGAGCACGGCGTCGGGCGCATCATCGTCGACTCGTTCGACGAGATCGAGCGACTCACGCGGATCGCCCGGGAAACCGGGAAGCGGCCGAGCGTCATGGTCCGGGTGACTGTCGGCGTGGAGGCGCACACCCACGAGTTCATCGCCACCGCCCACGAGGACCAGAAGTTCGGCTTCTCGCTCTCCGGCGGCGCCGCGGCGGAAGCGGTGCAGCGAATCCTGGCCGACGGCGTCCTGGACCTGCGCGGCCTGCACTCGCACATCGGCTCGCAGATCTTCGACGCGGCCGGGTTCGAGGTCGCCGCCCGCCGCCTGCTGAAGCTGCACGCCGAGATCGCCGAGCGGCACGGCCGGGAGCTGCCCGAGCTCGACCTCGGCGGCGGCTTCGGCATCGCGTACACGACCCAGGACGAGCCGGCCGACCCGCAGGAGCTCGCCGGCGACCTGCTGCGGATCGTCAAGCAGGAGTGCGCCGCGCTGCACCTGAGCGTCCCGCACCTGTCGGTCGAGCCCGGCCGGGCGATCGTCGGCCCGTCCATGTTCACCCTCTACGAGGTCGGCACGGTCAAGGACGTCGACGGCATCCGCACGTATGTTTCAGTCGACGGCGGCATGAGCGACAACATCCGCACCGCGCTCTACGACGCTGCGTACTCGGCCACGGTGGCCGGCCGGGCATCCTCCGAACCGCCGATTCTCGCCCGCGTGGTGGGAAAACATTGTGAGTCCGGGGACATCGTCGTGAAAGATGAATTCCTGCCGGCCGACGTGAAGGCCGGAGATCTTCTTGCGGTCCCGGGCACCGGTGCCTACTGCCGCAGCATGGCGAGCAACTACAACCACGTCCCCCGCCCGCCGGTCGTGGCGGTGGCCGACGGCGCCTCGCGCGTCATCGTCCGCCGGGAGACCGTGGACGATCTGCTGAGACTGGACGTGGGGTGACAGATGCCGCAATCGGTGAAGGTAGCGCTGCTGGGCTGCGGGACCGTCGGTTCTGAGGTGGTCCGCCTGCTGCACGAGCAGGAGCACGACCTCACGGCCCGCATCGGCGCGCCGCTGGAGCTGGTGGGCGTGGCCGTGCGGCGGCTCGGCCGGGCCCGTGAGCTGCCGATCGACCCCGGCCTGTTCACGACCGACGCCCTCGGCCTGGTCGCGCGCGACGACGTGGACATCGTGGTCGAGGTCGTCGGCGGCATCGAGCCGGCCCGCACCTGGCTGCTCGAGGCCCTGCACGCCGGCAAGAGCGTGGTGACCGCCAACAAGGCACTGCTCGGCGAGGACGGCGCCACCCTGCACAAGGCGGCCGCCGACTGCGGCGCGGACCTCTACTACGAGGCGTCGGTCGCCGGGGCCATCCCGCTGCTGCGCCCCCTGCGCGAATCCCTGCACGGGGACCGGATCACCCGGGTGACCGGCATCGTGAACGGCACCACGAACTTCATCCTCTCCTCGATGGACGAGACCGGGGCCGGCTACGCCGAGGCCCTGGAGGAGGCGACCGCGCTCGGCTACGCCGAGGCCGACCCCACGGCCGACGTCGAGGGCTTCGACGCCGCCGCGAAGGCCGCGATCCTGGCCTCGATGGCGTTCCACAGCCGCGTCACGTCGGCCGACGTCTACCGCGAGGGCATCACCGAGGTGACCGCGGCCGACGTGGCCAGCGCCAAGGCGATGGGCAGCACCATCAAGCTGCTCTGCATCGCCTCCAAGGCCAACGGCGCGGTGTCGGTACGCGTCCACCCCGCGATGATCCCGCGGACGCACCCGCTCGCCGGGGTCAGCGACGCCTTCAACGCGGTGTTCGTCGAGGCCGAGGCGGCCGGCCAGCTCATGTTCTACGGCCGCGGCGCGGGCGGTGCCCCGACGGCGTCAGCGGTGCTCGGGGACGTCGTCGCCGTGGCCCGCAACCGCCTCGCCGGCGTGCGCAGCGCCTCCGAGTCGGCCTACGCGGACCTGCCCGTCTCACCGATCGGGGACGTCCTCACGCGGTACCACATCAGCCTGGACGTCTCCGACAAGGCGGGCGTTCTCGCGGCGGTCGCGGGTGTCTTCGCCAAACACGGCGTCAGCATCGCGACGGTCAACCAGTCGGGCCGCGGCAACCAGGCCGTGCTCGTGATCGTCACGCACGCCGCGCCGGATCGGGCCCTCGCCGCGACCGTCGCCGAGCTGCGGGCTCTGGACATTGTTCGCGCTGTTGCCAGCGTCCTGCGGGTCGAAGGGGAGTAAGGCGCCATGTGGCGTGGGTTGATCGAGGAATTCCGGGACCGCCTGCCGGTCGGGGCGCAGACGCCGGTGGTGACGCTGCACGAGGGCAACACGCCGCTCCTGCCGGCGCCGGAGCTCTCCGCACGGACCGGCTGCGACGTGTACCTCAAGGTCGAGGGGGCCAACCCCACCGGCTCCTTCAAGGACCGCGGCATGACAGTCGCCGTCTCCAAGGCCCTCGAGGAGGGCTCCAAGGCGATCATCTGCGCCTCGACCGGCAACACGTCGGCGTCGGCCGCCGCGTACGCCGCCCGCGCCGGCATCACCTGCGCCGTCCTGGTCCCGACCGGCAAGATCGCTCTGGGCAAGCTGGCCCAGGCCCTCGTCCACGGCGCCCGCCTGCTGCAGGTCAGCGGCAACTTCGACGACTGCCTGGCGCTGGCCAGCAAGCTCGCCCTCGACTACCCGGTGTCGCTCGTCAACTCGGTGAACCCCGACCGGCTGCAGGGCCAGAAGACCGCCGCGTTCGAGATCGTCCAGGCCCTCGGCGACGCCCCGCACATCCACTGCCTGCCGGTCGGCAACGCGGGCAACATCTCCGCGTACTGGATGGGCTACCAGGAGGACCACGCGGCCGGCAACGCCACCCGCAAGCCGCGGATGTTCGGCTTCCAGGCGTCCGGCGCCGCCCCGATCGTCAACGGCGCCGTGGTGCGCGAGCCCAGCACCATCGCCACCGCCATCCGCATCGGCAACCCGGCCAGCTGGACCAAGGCGACCGACGCCCGCGACGAGTCCGGCGGCCTGATCGACGCCGTGACCGACCGGGACATCCTGCAGGCGTACCGGCTGCTGGCCCGCTCGGTCGGCGCCTTCGTCGAGCTCGGCAGCGCCGCGAGCGTGGCCGGCCTCCTGCAGGCGACCGCCCAGGGCCGCATCGACCCGGGCCAGACGATTGTCTGCACGGTCACCGGCCACGGCCTCAAGGACCCCGAGTGGGCGATCTCCACCGCCCCCGCGCCGACCACCATCCCCGCCGACCCGCTGGCGGCGGCGAAGGCCCTCGACCTGGCGTAGCCGGGGCCGGCCTTCCGCGTCCGCGGTGCGGCCGGAGAACGCATCAGGCGACCGCGGCAGCCGCCTTCAGTACCACCTCGGCCACCTCGGCCGGGCGCGAGACGGTCAGCGCGTGCGAGGCCCCGGCCAGCTCCACCGTGTCCCGGGCGCCCGCCCGCGCGGCCATCTCCCGGTGCATCGCGACCGGGATGTTCAGGTCGGCGTCGGGGAACACGAACCACGACGGCAGCGACGGCCAGGACGGCGGGCCCGATGCCTCGTTGAGGGCGACGTCGCGCAGCGGCCGCTGGGTCGCCGCGAGCACCGCCGCCTCCGCCGCGGGCACGTCGGCGGCGAACTGGGCCGGGAACAGCTCCTGGCGGATGTACAGGTCGGTGCTGCCGTCCGGCAGCGGCACCGGGTGCAGGGTCCCGCCCAGCGTGCTGCCCGGGAGGCGGCCGCTGAGCTCGGCGATGCTCTCACCCTGCGCCGGCGCGAATGCGGCAGCGAACACCAGGCCCCGCACGTTGTCGCCGGAGGCGTTGCTGATGACCGCGCCGCCGTAGGAGTGCCCGACCAGCAGGACCGGCCCGGAGATCTCCCGGACCACGGCCGACACCGCCGCCGCGTCGCCGGACAGGCTGCGCAGCGGGTTGGCCACGGCGACCACGGTGTGCCCGGCCGCCCGCAGCGGCGGCACGACCCCGGCCCAGCTCGCCGACTCGGCGAACGCGCCGTGCACCAGAACAATCGTGAGATCAGACATGGGGTGACCGTATGCGCCGCCCGGCCCGGGGCGCTTGCGTCAATCGACGTAACGCAGCAGGCGATCCACTACGGTGTGGAACGTGCCACCTGCCCTTTCGGTCCTTACCCGCAACCGCGACTTCCGCAGCCTTTTCACCGCTGACCTGATCGGCCTCGGGGCCGACTGGTTCGTGATGATTCCGCTGCTCACGCTACTGCCGCAGCTCACCGGCTCGGGGCTGTGGGGCGGGCTGGCACTGGCCGCGGACCAGGGGCTGATGGCGCTGCTGCTGCCCTACACCGGCACCATCGCCGACCGCTTCGACAGGCGCCGGATCCTCATCGTCGCCGACCTCGCCATGGCCGCCTGCGCGCTGCTGCTGCTCCTGGTCCGCACGGAGGCGACGGCCTGGATCGCCCTCGTCGCGGTGGGGGCGATCGCGGTGGCCAAGGCGTTCTTCAGCCCGGCCGCCCAGGCCGCCCTGCCCAACGTCGTCGACGCCGAGGACCTCCCGGCGGCCAACACCCTGGCCGGCTCCGCCTGGGGCACGATGCTGGTGATCGGCGCGTCGCTGGGCGGCATCGCGTCGGAGGCGTTCGGCGCATACCCGTGCTTCGCCCTCGCCTCCGCCCTGCTGCTCTTCTCCGCCGTCCAGGTGTGGCGGGTCCGCCGCCCCCTGCAGGCCGAGCGCACCGGCGTGCCGGCCCCGGCGTTCGCGGCGATCGCGGAGGCGCTGCGCTACATCCGCCGCCACCCGCGCATCGCCTCGCTCGTCACCGTGAAGTCCGCCGTCGGCCTGGGCAACGGCGTCCTCACCGTCTTCCCGCTCCTGGCCCCGCTGCTGGGCGCCGGACCGCTCGGCACCGGGCTGCTCTTCGCGGCCCGCGGCCTGGGCGCCCTGATCGGCCCGATCGTGCTGCGCCGGGCGCTGTCGCACCGGGCGTGGCTGCTGCCCGGCCTGGCGGTGTCGATGTCGCTCTACGGCCTGGCCTACCTCGGCGTCAGCCTGGTCACCTGGTTCCCGCTGGTGCTGGCCGGCGTGGTGCTCGCCCACCTGGCGGCCGGGGGCAACTGGATGATGTCCAACTACGTCCTGCAGGCCGAGGTCCCCGACGAGCTGCGCGGGCGCGTGTTCGCCACGGACTTCATGCTGGCCACCCTCTCGGTCGCGGTGAGCCAGCTGGCCGTCGGCGCGTTCGTCGACCGCATCGACCCGCGCGTCCTGATCGCCGCCTGCGGTGCGGTGACACTCCTGTACTCCGGCGGGTGGGCCCTGGTGGCGCTGCGCCGGCCGCCGGAAGTGGAAGTTTCGCGGGGTTGACGCCCGGGGCTATCGTAGTGATATCACTTAGATAGCCCCTCAAGGAGTAGCCATGGAGCGACGGGCGTTTCGGATCAACGGGTTCTTGATGCTGCTCGTGCTGCTCGCCCTCGTCGCCGCGGCCGTCGGGCTCGGTGCCCGCCTGCAGGAGGGGCCGGCCTCCGGCGCGATCGGGCTGGTGGTGCTGGCCGCGGTCCTCGTGCTCAGCGGGTTCGTCGTGGTCAACCCCAACGAGGCGCGGGTCATCCAGTTCTTCGGGCGCTACGTGGGCACGGTCGCCGACGCCGGCTTCCACTGGACGGTGCCGCTGAGCAAGAAGCGGGGCCTGTCGCGGCGGGTGCGCAACTTCGAGACCGAGCGGCTCAAGGTGTCCGACGCCGACGGCAACCCGGTCGAGATCGCGGCAGTGGTCGTATGGCGGGTCGTCGACACGTTCAAGGCGTCGTTCGGGGTCGACGACCACATCTCCTACGTCGCCGTGCAGTCCGAGGCGGCGCTGCGGCACCTGGCCACCAGCTACCCGTACGAGTCGCACGGTGACGGCCGGTCCAGCCTGCGCGAGGGCAACGTCGTGAGCGAGGAGCTGACCACCGAGCTGGGGGAGCGCATCGCGCTGGCCGGCGTCGAGGTGCTCGAGTCGCGGATCACCCACCTGGCCTACGCGCCCGAGATCGCCCAGGCCATGCTCGCCCGGCAGCAGGCCAGCGCGATCGTCGGCGCCCGGTTCAAGATTGTCGAGGGGGCCGTGGGCATGGTGCAGAACGCACTGGAGCGCCTGGCCGAGCTGAACGTGGTCGAGCTGGACGAGGAGCGCAAGGCGCAGATGGTGGCCAACCTGCTCGTCGTGCTGTGCGGCGACCGCAACGTCCAGCCCGTGGTCAACACCGGCACCCTGTACGCCTGACGTCGTGCCGGAGCGCAAGAAGCTGCTGCTGCGGCTCGACCCCCAGGTCTACGACGCGGTCGCGCGGTGGGCCGGCGACGAGCTGCGCAGCGTCAACTCCCAGATCGAGTTCGCCCTGCGCCTGGCGCTGCGCCAGGCCGGGCGCGAGCCGAGACGGGGCCGGGAGGACGGCGGCGCGGCCGCGGGTGACGGTGCGGACGAGCAGGACCCCAGTCCCGAGGACTAGGAGCCGCCGTCCTCATGGTGAGATGTCGGGCATGGCCTTCCTGCCCTCTCCCGTCGTCGTGCGCGTGCCGGCGACGAGCGCCAACCTCGGGCCCGGCTTCGACGCGCTCGGGCTCGCGCTGACGCTGTACGACGTCGTCGAGGCGCGGGTGACCGGCGGCGGGGTGAGCGTCGAGGTGAGCGGCGAGGGGGCCGGTGACCTGCCGTCCGACGAGAGCCACCTGGTCGTGCGGGCCATGCGCCGGGCCTTCGAGGTGCTCGGCGAGCGCCCGGCCGGGCTGGCGCTGCGCTGCCGCAACGGCATCCCCCAGGCCCGCGGCCTCGGCTCCTCCTCGGCCGCGATCGTCGCCGGGATCGTGCTGGCCCGGGGGCTCGTCACCGACGGGGCCGCGCGGATGGACGACGCCGCGGCGCTGGTGCTGGCCGACGCGATCGAGGGTCACCCCGACAACGTGGCGCCGTGCCTGCTGGGTGGCTTCACGATCGCCTGGACCGGGGAGCGGGGCGCGTCGGCGGTACGCCGCGAGCCCGACCCGCGGATCCGCCCCGTCGTGTTCGTGCCGGAGGAGCGCGGGCTCACCGAGACCGCCCGGGCCGCCCTGCCCAAGACCGTCCCGCACGCCGACGCCGCGTTCAACGCCGGGCGGGCCGCGCTGCTCGTCCACGCGCTGACCGGCGATCCGGACCGGCTGTTCGCGGCCACCGAGGACCGGCTCCACCAGGACTATCGCGCCGACGGCATGCCGTTCACGGCCGACCTGGTGGCCCGGCTGCGCGGGGAGGGCGTGGCCGCCGTCGTGTCCGGGGCCGGGCCGAGCGTCCTGGCGTTCGGCGTCGACGGCCGGACCCCGCCCGCGGTGCCGGGCTGGCGGGTCCTGCCGCTTGACGTCGATGTCGTGGGCGCCCGCCTCGGCGGCGCGGCATGAGCATCCCGCGGCTCGCGGCGGGGCCGCTCGGGCGGCGGGGCAGCGTGTATGTCGGCACCGTAGGTGCCTTGGGGATGCCGGCATGAGGTACGCTGGAACACGCCGAGCGGGGCCCTGTTGCCGCTGGCTGGCGGAGTTGATTACTCTCTAGTCTTAAGCAGCCGCTCTGTGCGGCGATCTCATGCGGGTCGGCGTGCTCCGAATTCCGTGGCACCCCTTGCGCACGCCCGGCCGCCAACCCGCGTTTCCTGTGGTCGCGCGCGCACGGCTGGGCCCGAGACGCAAATTGTGGCGTCGAGGCCCACCGGCCCGGCGCTGCACACCTCCCTCGCTTCGCACCGTCGATGTGAAGTGAGACGCACAACCCCCGGCTTCCGGGGCGCACGACCCCCGAATCACAGGCAGGACCGGGGAAGCACAACCTTCCGCGTCGTACGACGAGGCGGAAGTAGCCGTGGGCCGCCCGGCCACCGACTGTCGAACGCGGGCCGGCTCCGGACCTAACGAGGGAAGGAATCCATTGAGCGACACCACCGACGTCACGTCGGATGTCTCAACCGATCGCACCGCGGTCGAGGCCGACGGCGCCGAGGCCGGCGCGACGCGTCGGCGGCGCTCGGGCACGGGGCTGGCCGGCATGCTGCTTCCCGAGCTGCAGAGCCTGGCCGCCTCGTTGGGCATCTCCGGAACCGCCCGCATGCGCAAGGGCGAGCTCGTGACCGCGATCCAGGAGCGGCAGGCGGGTGACGCGCGCCCCGCGGCCGAGCCGAAGGCCACCGCGGCGGCGCCCGCGACCCGCACCAGCCGCGCCCGCAGCACCGAGACCCGCGCCGCCGAGGCCCCGGAGGCCGAGTGGCCGTCGGCGACCGAGGTCACCGAGGCGCCCGTCCGCTCCCCTCGTCGGGCCACCCGCGCCGCCGGTCCGCCGGAGCCGCGGGCCGCGCGCGAGGAGACCGCCGCACCCGCCGCCGAGCCGGCCGCCCAGGCCGAGACCGCGGTGGCGGAGCCGGTCGCCGAGCGGGCCGAGCGCCCCCGCCGCGAGCGCGGCGAGCGCACCGAACGGGCCGAGCGCACGGAGCGCGCCACCACCGACCGCGCGGAGCGCGGCGAGCGGGCCGAGCGCTCCGAAGGCGGCGCCCGGACGGAGCGGACCGAGCGCAGCGACCGGACCGAGCGGGCCGAGCGGCCGGAGCGGGCCGAGCGCGGCGAGCGCACCGAGCGGGCCGAGCGCACCGAGCGCCCGGAACGGGCCGAGCGCGGCGAGCGGACGGAGCGCGGCGAGCGCTCCGAGCGCAACGACCGGGGCGACCGCGGCGAGCGCACCGAGCGGGCCGACCGCAACGACCGGGCCGACCGGACCGACCGCGGCGACCGCAACCAGCGCGGCGGCGGCGGGTTCGCCGACGACGAGGACGACGACGGCACGGGTCGGCGCGGACGGCGCAGCCGGTTCCGCGACCGCCGCCGGGGCCGCGACCGCGACGGCGTCGAGGCGCCGGCCGGGGCCAGCCGGGGCAGCGAGCCGCAGGTCAACGAGGACGACGTCCTCGTGCCCGTGGCCGGCATCCTCGACGTGCTCGACAACTACGCGTTCGTGCGCACCACCGGCTACCTGTCCGGCTCGAACGACGTCTACGTCGCCATGTCGCAGGTCAAGCGCTACGGCCTGCGCCGCGGTGACGCGGTCACCGGGGCCGTGCGCCAGCCGCGCGACGGCGAGCAGCGGCGGGACAAGTACAACCCGCTGGTCCGGCTGGACACCGTCAACGGCATGGACCCGGAGGAGGCCAAGCGCCGCCCCGAGTTCTACAAGCTGACGCCGCTGTACCCGCAGGACCGCCTCCGCCTGGAGACCGAGCCGCACATCCTGACCACGCGCGTCATCGACCTGGTGATGCCGATCGGCAAGGGCCAGCGCGCGCTCGTCGTGTCGCCCCCGAAGGCCGGCAAGACCATGGTGCTGCAGGCGATCGCCAACGCGATCACCCGCAACAACCCCGAGTGCCACCTCATGGTCGTGCTCGTCGACGAGCGGCCCGAAGAGGTCACCGACATGCAGCGCTCGGTGAAGGGCGAGGTCATCGCCTCGACCTTCGACCGGCCGCCGACGGACCACACGACCGTCGCGGAGCTGTCGATCGAGCGGGCCAAGCGCCTGGTCGAGCTCGGTCACGACGTGGTCGTGCTGCTCGACTCGATCACCCGGCTCGGCCGCGCCTACAACAACGCGTCGCCCGCCTCCGGCCGCATCCTGTCCGGCGGTATCGACTCGACGGCGCTGTACCCGCCGAAGCGCTTCCTCGGCGCGGCCCGCAACATCGAGAACGGCGGCTCGCTGACCATCATCGCCACGGCGCTCGTCGAGACCGGCTCCACCGGCGACACGGTCATCTTCGAGGAGTTCAAGGGCACCGGCAACGCCGAGCTCAAGCTCGACCGGAAGATCGCCGACCGGCGCATCTTCCCGGCGATCGACATCGACCCGTCAAGCACGCGCAAGGAAGAGATCCTCCTCGCGCCCGACGAGCTCGCGATCGTCATCAAGCTGCGCAAGGTGCTGCACGCCCTCGACTCGCAGGAGGCGCTCAACCTCCTGCTGGACCGGCTCAAGAAGACCCGGACCAACGTCGAGTTCCTCATGCAGATCGCCCAGACCACGCCGGGCGAGTAAGCACCCCGCACCACCTGGACGCCCCCGGAGCCGCGTGCTCCGGGGGCGTCTGCCGTCAGGCCCCGCGGCGACCGGCCGGGCCCGTGTCTCCCGGCCGCGGCTGGGTAACCGGAGGTCATGAAGAACTTCCGGCGCGGCAACAAGGTCCGGTGGCGCTCGCACGGCGTCACGGTGCAGGGCACTGTCGAACGCAAGCTGACCCGGCGCACCGAGGCCGCCGGCCGCACGGTCGCCGCGTCGAAGGACGAGCCGCAGTACCTCGTGAAGAGCGACAAGACCGGCCGCGAAGCCGTGCACAAACCGGAGTCGCTGCGCTAGCGGCCCCGGATCAGGCGTCGACGTCCGGCGGCTCGAGGATCTCGAAGATCTCCACCATGCCGCTCGTGCGCAGCAGCCGGTACACGCCCGGGCCGGGCTTGGCCAGCAGCACCCGCACCCCGGCGCCCAGCGCGTACTTGTAGCCGCTGATCAGCACTCCGAGTGCGCTGGAGTCCAGGAAGGACACCGCGCCCAGGTCGATCACCACCCGGGCCGGGCGGCCGTCGACGGCCCGGACAATGGCCTCGCGCAACGCGGGCGCGGTGGCCACGTCGACCTCGCCCTGCACGGCGAGGACCGCACCGCCCTGGAAGTCGGGCAGCACGCGGATCGGGAAGTCCGCCACACCAGCAGTATCGGGCGTCTTGTCCACTACGGCCAATCGGGGTACGTGTCTGACTTTTGCGGACTTTTCGCGCCTGGCGAAAGCGCCAGCGGGTTTCCAGTGACGCATCTCTGGCGTACGGTGACGCAGATCAGTATGGACGCCCCTGCCGGGTCGCCATGGCCTGCGCGCAGGTCCGGACCCGGCGCCGCGGATGAAGGGCAGGCGCGGCCGTGAGCATGCTGGGCGGATCCGTCCTGTCGGCGATGGCTGCGGCCCTGGAGGGCGAGCGCCCGGACGTGCCGTCCCTGCGGACCGCGGTGGAGGCCGAGCTGGGCCTGCCGCTGGCCGCGCCCTCCTCCGGTGAGCCCGCGGAGCTGCTGCGCCAGTGCGCGGAGGTTCCCGGCGCGCTGCACGTCCTGGCCGAGCTGCTCGGCCCCGGGGCCGCGGACTTCCGGCGGCAGTTGCGGGCGGTCGCAGTACCACTGCTGCAGCCTTCGGAGCGCCGGCGCCTGCTCGCGCTGATCGCCCGGGCGAACGACCTGCCGGCCGCCGGGCCGTATCGGGCCGCGGTCGGCGCGGCCGGACCCGGTGATCCGGTCGGCGGGGTCGACGCCGCGCTCCTCGTCCACCTGGAAGGGCTGCTGCGCCCGCCCGAGCAGCCACCGGCGCTGCTCGCGTTCGTGGCCGCGCTGGCCGCCGAGGCCGGGGCCGGGCTGCGCGGCGAGCTGCGGGCCTGGCTGGAGGAGCACCTCGAACGCACGGACGCGCCGGCCGACTGGCTGGCCGCGCTGAGCCCGGGTGCGGCCCGCGGGTCCCGCACGATCCTGGTCCTGCGCATCGAGCCCGACTGGGCCGGCGACGGATACCGGGTCTCCGCCTGGTCGCAGGCCGAGATCCAGGCCGGTGACGACCCCGGCCTCGCCCTCGCCGCCGCCGAGACCGCCGTCGCCGCGGCCGACCTGCCGGCCGAGGTCGACCGGCACCTGGCCACCGTGCTGGCCGCGCACGCCTCCGACGCCAACGACGTGCTCGTCGAGTGCATCCTGCCCAAGACGCTCGGCAACCTCCCGGTCGACCAGTGGCCGGTGGGGCCCGCGCTGGGCGCCGAGCCGCTCCCGCTCGGCGTCCGGCACTCCGTGGTGCTGCGCTCGTGGGAGCGGGGGGTGGAGCGGGAGCTGCGGCCGTACTGGAGCCGCAAGTCCAAACGCCTGCGCGCCCACGGCCACCTCAGCGACGCCAAGGCGGTGTTCTTCCTCGACCGGCCCGAGCCCAACCTCGCCGCGCTCGGCGCGCAGCTGTGGGAGGAGCCGCGGATCTGCTTCATGCAGGAGTTCCCGCCCAGCGAGGAGCCCGGCCTGGCCGCCGACGAGCTCGGCGTGGCCCTCACCATGGGCCTGCCGGTGGCGGTCTGGTGCCGGCCCGGCTTCGACCCGCGGACCGCCGGCCGGCTCGACGAGATCCTCGACGTCTCCAGCGTCGCCGAGCTGCCCGGCCTGGTCCACCGGCTGCGTCGCGAGGCGTTCGGCGGCGGTGAACACCCCGGCCGCCACCTGGCCCTGCTCTGGGACGAGGCCGGTCGCTGGCCCGACGACCCCGCGGCTCGCTGGCGGGCCCCCGACGCCGAGGACCGGGGATGAACCGCGCCGACCTGACACCGCTGGCCGCGCTGGGCTTCGACGAGCTCACGCTGCTCGTCGACCCCGGCCCGTCGATGGCCGTCTGGGAGTCCGCCCTCGCCGACCTGCGCGCCGCGGCCGTCGCGGAGCACCCGCTCGCCCCGGACCTGGACCTGCCGCCCGCCCACCGCCTCACGCTGATCGTCACCGACGGCGTGAGCCCGGCCTGGGAGGGCGCGTTACACCCCCTGCTGGAGCGGCTGGGCGCGGCCGGTCCGACGGCGATCCTGCAGCTCCTGCCGTCGCGCATGTGGCGACGCACCCGCCAGCCGCTGGAGCGGGTCGAGCTGAGCGGGCCCAACACGGCACGCGACGGCCGCCCCGCGATCCCGGTCCTCGACGCGCGCTGGGTCGCGCTCGTCGCCGGTGCCGCCGACGGCCCGATCCCCGTCGCCGCCCTGCTCCCCGGCCGCCCGGCGCCCGGGCCCGCCACCGCCGACCCCCCGCCGCCGCTCGCGCCGCTGAGCGCCGACCGGCGGGTGCGGGCGTTCCGGTCCGCGGTGTCGCCGACGGCGTACCGGCTGGCCGGCCTCCTCGCCGCCGCCCCGCTCACGCTGCCGGTCATGCGGCTCGTGCAGGCGGCCCTCCTGCCGGACTCGCGCCCCGACCACCTGGCCGAGGTGTTCCTGGGCGGGCTGCTGCGGGAGGCTCCGGCCGGCTTCGACTTCCACCCGGGGGTGCGCGAGGCGCTGCTGCCGTCACTGCAAACCGCAGAAGCCTTGGCGGTGGTACGTCTGGTCGCCGATCACCTCGCCGGAGCCGACCTCGACCAGGCGGTCGTCGCGGGTGACCCGGCCCCGCTGAGCCCTCTGGGCCCGGCGTTCGCCGCGGCCACCGCGCCGGTGCTGCGAGCCGTCGGCGGCGCGCACGCGGAGCTGGCCGAGGCGCTGAGCGGGGCGGCAAGCGCGGCCGATGGTTCTGGCCCTCTGGCCGGAGGCGGCGCGCCCGACGGTAGCGGCAGTGTGACCGAGGTCGATATTGCGGAACGGTTCGCCGGGCCGGGGGCCGAGCGCGAGGGGGACGGTACAGCTGGTGGCGGGGCAGCAAGCCGCGGTGATGCGGCCGGGGAGCGACACGTGCAGGTGAGAACGCCACAACAGGTGCGCAACGCCGTGCCGCCGCGCAACTCCGGATTCATCGGGCGCGACACCGTGCTCGACGAGATCGGGCGGAAGCTGGACTCGGGCATCGTCACGCTGCTCCCCGACGCCAAGCACTCCCTCGGCGGCACCGGCAAGACGCAGCTCGCGCTGGAGTTCATGCACCGGTACGCGGGGGAGTACGACCTCGTCTGGTGGGTGCCGGCCGAGCAGGTCGCGCCGATGCGGGTGGCCCTGGCCGGGCTGGCCCGGGCGCTGAAGCTGCGGGAGAGCGGCGACCTCAACCGCACGCTCCAGGCGCTTCGCGAGACTTTGGAGCGGGGCTCGCCGTACCGACGCTGGCTCCTGATCTTCGACAACGCGAGCCGGCCCGAGGATCTGGGCCCCTACCTGCCCCGCGGCACCGGCCACGTGCTCGTCACCTCCCGCAACCCGCGGTGGGCCGACATGGGCCACACCATCGAGATCGGCGCGTTCACGCGGGCCGAGAGCGTGCTGCTGCTGACCCGGCGCACGCCCGCCGTCCGCGGCTCGCAGGCCCACACCCTGGCCGCCCGCCTCGGCGACGTGCCGATGGCGATGGAGCAGGCCGCGGCCACCCAGAACGCGACCGGCTGGACGGCCGCGGAATACCTGGAGCGCTACGACGAGCTGCGCCGGGGCATGGGCGGCACGGCGGACCGGCCGGAGTACCCCAGCCCCATCGTGGTGACCTGGAACCTCGCCTACGCCGAGCTGGCCGAGCGCAACCCCGGCGCGGCCCGGCTCCTCGACGTCTGTGCGTTCCTGGCCGGTGAGCCGGTCTCCTGGAACGTGCTGTGGGAGAGCCGCGGCGCCGGGCTGCCGGCCCCGCTGGGCTCCCTGGTGCGCGTCGAGAAGGCCCTGCGCACGGCGCTGCGGGAGCTCGCGCAGTTCGGGCTGGCCCAGGTCGATCCGGCGCTGCAGTCGGTCCAGGTGCACCGCCTCGGCCAGCTGCTGCTCCTGGAGCGGTTGGGGGTGAAGGAGTACCCCATCTATCAGCAGGCCGCCCACGACGTCCTCACCGCCGCCGACCCGGCCATCCCCGACGACCCGGCCTCGTGGTCGCGCTACGAGGAGCTCAGCGCCCACCTGCTGTACTCGGACCTGCTGGCCGGCGCGACCGACGAGTCCCGCCAGCTGATGCTGCACTACGTCCGCTTCCTGTTCGTGCGCGGCGACCACGACAGCAGCCGGACCGTCGCCCAGCACGCCTTCGACCGCTGGCGGCTCAGCCTCGGCGAGGAGCACGAGGACACCCTCGCCGCCGCGTATCACCTGGCCAACGCCATGCGCGCGGGCGGCGACGCGGGCGAGGCGGCCAAGCTCAACCAGCAGACCCTCGCCAGTCTCCGGCGCGTCTTCGGCGACGACGACGAGTCCACGCTCATGACCGCCAACAGCGTCGGGGCGGACCTGCGCCTGCGCGGCGAGTTCGTGGCCGCCCGCAACGTCGACCTGGACAACCTGGACCGCTACCGCCGCCTCTTCGGCGAGGCGTATCCGCGGACCCTGCGCTGCGCCAACAACCTGGCCGTCGACATGCGCCTGCTCGGCGACTTCAAGCAGGCCCGGGTCATCGACGAGCAGACGCTCATGCACCGCCGCCGGGTCCTGCCCAACCCGCACCCGGAGACGCTGTGGTCGCTGATCTCGCTCGCCCACAACCGCTTCGGGCTCGGCGAGCACGAGGTGGCCATCGAGATCCTCACCGGCGCGCTGCCCGGCTACGCCGACGCGTTCGGTGAGGACCATCCGGGCGTGCTGACGGGGATGCGGTACCTGGCCATGGCCCTGCGCCGCGCGGGCGCCTACCCGCGGGCCCGCAAGGAGGCCGAGGCGACCATGGCGCTGTGGCTGGAGAAGTACGGCGACCACAGCGCCGACTCCCTCTCCGCCGTGCTCACCTACGCCAACTGCATCCGCGCCTGCGGCGAGTTCGCCCTGGCCCGGGCGGCGGCCCAGCAGGCGGCGGACGGCTTCACGACGATCCTGGGCGAGCGCCACCCGTTCACGCACGCGGCCCAGGCCGCCCTGGCCGCCGCCCTGCGCGCCGAGGGCGACGCGTCGGCGGCCGCGGAGCTGGACCGCCACGCCCTGGTGGGCCTGGCCCACTCCGTCGGGGCGGAGCATCCGTTCGCGGTGGCCTGCGCCATCGGCTACGCCTCCGACCTGGCCATGGCCGGGCAGAGCGCCGGCGCCGTCATCGCCTCCCGCGACACGGTGCGGGTGGCCCAGGCGTTCGGGGCGGCGCATCCGGCGCTGCTCGTCGCCTCGTTCAACCACGCCCTGGACGTGCGGGCGGCCCACCCCAACGGCGACGACCGCGGCACGGTCGCCGCGGCGGCCGAGGCCCTGCGCCGCCGCCTGGGCGACACGCACCCGGCGACGCTGACGGCCTTCGGCGGGCGGCGCCTGGAGTTCGATGTGGAGCTGCCGGCGACCTGAGGCTTCGCCCCCGGGCCGGCTCGGGTGGCTTACGGCCGCGCGTACTGGGTGCGGTGGGCGGCCAGGGTCTGCCGGGCGCGGTGGTCGGCGTCGGCCGGGACGTGGTCGGGCAGCCACGAGTCGAGGCGGGCGCGCATGCCGTCGACCAGGCGCTGACCGGCGGGGCTCAGGGAGTCGGAGGCGTCGAGCGTCTCCAGGGTCTCGGCGACCGCCACGCGCCAGCGGGTGAACTCGACGGCCGAGAGGTCGTCGCCGGTCCGGATGAACTCGGTGCGCCAGAAGTCGGCGATGGCGAGGTGGGCGTAGCAGCCGTGCAGGAGCGCGCCCGCGGGCCGGGGGTCGGTGCGCCACGGGGCGTAGTAGCGGCGGGCCGGCGGGTCCGGGCGCAGCATGTCGTGGAACAGCAGGAGCGCGTTGAGCTTGCCGTGCTGCTGCTCGTGGACCAGGCCGGCGGCCAGGCGCCGGGGGTCCGGCGGGCGAGCCAGGGCGGCGGCGCCGAACGCGTCGCGGGAGGTGGCGCTGCGCCCGGCCGCGGAGAGCGGCACGACGGAGGTGAGGCAGCGGGACATCGACAGCGTGTGCCAGGGGTGGTGGGCGGCCAGCAGGGCGCCGGCCGCCGCCGTGTCGGCCCGCCAGTGCTCGGCGTCCTCGGGGGACAGGCGCCCGGTCAGCTGGAGGTCGTAGACGTCGCGGTAGGGGTCGAGGTCGTCGAGGTACAGGCGGGTGTTGCCGGCTTCCAACGACCGCAGGCCCAGCCAGCCCGGCCCGTCCTGGGAGGGGTCGGCCGGGACGTCGACGGCGCCCGCGCGGATGCGCCCGTCGCGCACGGACACCGCCACGGCGGCCCCGCGCTCGACAAGTGCTGTGCCGAGGGCCGGGATCGGGAGGCGGGGCCGGGGCAGTCCGGCGGCCCAGCTCGCGTCGAGGCCGGCCCGGGCGGCGGCGGCCGCGGCGATGCCGTGCAGGTGATCGAGGTCCTCGGGGGTGACGGCGCCGGTCAGGCAGTGGATCGCCCAGGCGCCGATCTGCGGATGGCCGAGCAGCGCCCGGGTGGCGGCCGGGTCCTTGGCGTCGGCGGCGGCCAGCACCTCGACGGCCGCGGTGACCCGGCCGCGGGCGGCGTGGGCGACCTCGCGGACCAGCAGAACGTGCTTGGTGATCTGACCGGCCCGCAGCGTGTCGAGCACCCGCTCCCCGCCGCGGCCCGTGGCCAGCTCGTCGAGGTCCTCGGGGCCGATCACCAGCGACTGACGGCCGGCCCCGGTCTCACCGGGCCGGGCCGGGCCGGGGTCCGGGCGCCGAGGCCGCGGCGCGGTCGGAGCCGGCCGGGGGGCCGCGGCCGGCGGGTGGGGTGCGGGCGCGGTCGTGGGGCGAGGCTCGGGTGGCTGGGCCTGTGTGTCCAGGGTCGGCTCAGATGCTCGAGTTGAAGCCGGCGACGGTTTCGTGGGGCTCGTCGACCTCGCCCAGGACGCGGCGGATCGTGTGAGCCAGGACACCGTCACCCAGGGCGGCCAGACGGGACGGATCGCGGAACGCATCGACGAGCGAGTCACTACGCTCCGCAATCAACGTGATCGTGGCGGAGTCTCGTGGACCGTGCGGATTGTCCGAAAGATCGGTTAATGCCGCGTAAAGACGGTCCAGAGTGTCCGATTTGCTGCCATCCCCCACAAGGCCTGCCTTCACTGGGCGTCACCTATGTCTATCATCCGCGGCGCCGGCCCGCGCGCCCGCGGTGGGCGTCAGGGCCCGAGGATTGTGCACGAACGGGCCTTCCACAGCAATTGATGCACGTTGCCACCAGCGGTTGTGCCAAAAAGCTTAGAGCCCGGCAACAAGAAGTCGCCCCCGGCCGCGCGGCGGGCGCGGCGGCCGGAATCGAACACCTACCGGGAAGACCGTTCAGCGGCACTGTGACGTTGTCCCCGAGCGCCTGGGAGATCGCTGAGAAATTGTGCAGGACCGTCTTAAAAGTCGCCCTCGGCCACCTGGAACACCGTCAGGCCGAGCGCCCGCCACATGCGCACGACCTGCTGGCGGTCGTCGAAGACGCCGATGACGTGGTACCGGCTGCGGATCTCCTTCTCGAAGATCTCGGCCTTCACGACCGAGTCGCGGCGCACGTCGCCGAACTGGCGCATGAACAGCGCGCGGTACGGCACCCCGACGTGCTCGGCCAGCCAGGCCTCGGTGGCCTCACGGGAGTCGTCGCTGCGCCCGGAGCAGAACACGATCTCGTGGCCGGCCGCGTGCATGGCCCGGACGGCGGCGATCACCGGCTCGTTGGGGCGGTCCTCGCCGACCCGGGACATGTCGTAGGGGCTGCGGCCGTTGAAGAGGGCCACGGTGCCGTCGATGTCGACAAGGACGGTGCGCGGCGCGTCCGGCGGCGGCTCGTAGTTGACGCCGGTGGTCTCCTCGATCACCGGCAGGGGGAGGGGCAGGGCGCGGCCGGCGAGGTACCGCTGGTGCATCGAGCGGATCGCCTCCTCGCCGACGTGCCCGTCGCCCGTGCGCTGGGCGTCGCGGCGGATGCACTCCTCCACCGGCACGTCGGTGAAGTCGCGCACGGTGAAGTGGGCGCCGCAGCGGGCGGCGATCTCGGCGAACTCGCGCACGACGCGGCTGCGCAGGTTGGTGTCGTCGCAGACCACCGACGCGCCCGCGCGCAGCAGCGCCTCGACCGCGGCGTGGTGGGCCACCGTCACCTCGCGCTCGGCCCGGCCGCGCTGCTGCTCGTCGGCGACCCGGCCGCCGTGCATCATGCGGCGCAGGTCGTCGCGGTTGACCCGGGTCAGGTGCGGCTGCTCCTTGGCCCAGGTGGTCTTGCCCGACGCGGGCAGGCCACGGGTGATCGTCAGGGTCGCCGTCACGCGGCCTCCTCGTCGTCGCGCGGTGTGCTCACCGCGGGGCGTACCTGCTGCCAGAGCAGCGGGGTGTAGTCCTTGTCGTCGAGGCGCAGGAACAGGCACCCGCGCCGCGGGCTCCCGGCGACGGCCAGCGCGAAGTCCTTGCGCGTCCAGCCGGCGGGCAGGGCGGCGACGACGCCGGCGTACTCGCGCTCGACCGCCGCGGCCAGCCCCTCGACCTCGGCCCCGAGCTGGGCCGCGATGCCTGTCGCCCAGGCGTGGAACTCGTCGGGCAGCGGCTCCAGCAGCTCGTCGAGCCGGCCGGCGAGCAGCGCCTCCCACACCACGCGGGCGTTGAGGCCGGTGACGATGCGGTGCAGGCGGACGTACTCGCTGTACTTGATCTTCAGCCGCGCGTCCGACGCTGTGAAGTGCACCACCAGGCCCTCGCGGTTGTCCCGCGGCGGCGCGGCCAGGGCCTCGGCCAACGTGGCGTACGCGAACGTCTCCACCACGGGCCCCGGCCAGCCCGGCACCGCGGACGGCCCGTGACTGCGGCCGGTCGCGATGTCCACCGCGCCGAGCAGCACGAGATCGTCCAGGTCGCCGTAGTCCAGGACGATCCGGTTCTCGGGATAGATGATCTCGAAGAGCGGGGTCAGCCCGGCCGGCGGCTCGAAGCGATGGGCGTACCGCGAGCGGAACACCTTCGTCGCGTGGCGCGCCTGGTCGGAGTCGAAGGAGCCGCGGGTCGCCACCGCCCAGCCGTCAGGCGTCGGGAAGAGGATCCCGAGCGAGCCGTCGGCCTTGTCGGTGACCGTGACCGGCCCGTCGAGGTCCAGGTCGGGGGCGCCCGGCTGGCCGTGGTTGAAGAACTTCGCGAACGGCCGGGCCAGCACCCGCCCCTCGGCGGACACGACGAGCCCGCGGCACGCGAGTGTCGCCGCGTTCCACACGCCCTCGTACTGCGTCTTCTCCGTGTAGTTGTGGATCAGCAGCGGCAGCGAGGGGTGGGTCTGGGTGCGGATGTACCCGCCGGTGACCATGTCGGCCAGCAGCTTCGGGTCGCAGAGTTCGTCGATGTGGAGGCTCATAGCGCCGATCAGCGTAAGCGAGCCGCGCTCGGGAATGCAGTCGGTTTAGTCGGCGTTATGCAGGCCGGTTGGGTCACCAGGGCACGCTCATGGCAGACTTGACCGACGGCCAGACAGGTTCCGGTTCACGTCCACGCGACGACCCGGCGACCGACGAGGGAAAGGACCAACGGCCATGAAGCCGGACATTCACCCGCAGTACGCGACCACCGAGGTCACCTGCTCCTGCGGCAACTCCTTCACCACCCGCAGCACCGCCAAGGGCGGTCAGATCCACGTGGAGACGTGCTCCGTCTGCCACCCGTTCTACACGGGCAAGCAGCGCGTGCTCGACACCGCGGGCCGGGTCGCGAAGTTCCAGCAGAAGTACGCGAAGGCCGCGGCCAAGAAGGCCGAGTCCGGCAAGTAGCTGCGCTTCCGGCGCCCGCTCCGCGCCTCCTCCGGGAGGCTGCGGGCGGGCGCCGATTTCGTGTGCCGGGACTTTTGCAGGAGCTTTCGCAACCAGGAGGGGACATGACCGCCGACAACCGGCTCGCCACGCTGTTGGCGGAGTACAACGAGGTCGAGCAGATGCTCGCCGACCCCAGCATCCACGCTGACCAGGCCCTGGCCCGCAAGACCGGCCGCCGCTTCGCCGAGCTGTCGCCGATCGCGAAGACGTCCGGCGAGCTCGACCAGGTCCGCGCGGACCTGTCGGTGGCGCGCGAGCTGGCCGCCGAGGACGCCGCCTTCGCGGCCGAGGCCGACGAGCTCGAGGAGCGCATCCCGGTGCTGGAGGGGCGGCTCGCCGAGCTGCTCGCACCCCGCGACCCCAACGACGCCAAGGACGTGATCCTGGAGGTCAAAGCGGGCGAGGGCGGCGAGGAGTCGGCGCTGTTCGCGGGTGACCTGCTGCGGATGTACCAGCGCTACGCCGAGCGGCACGGCTGGGCCACCGAGATCCTCGACTCGCAGGAGTCGGACCTGGGCGGCTACAAGGACGTCGCGATCGCCATCAAGACTCGCGGCATCCCCGACGGCGGCAACGGCGTCTGGTCCCGGCTCAAGTGGGAGGGCGGCGTGCACCGCGTCCAGCGCGTGCCGGCCACCGAGTCGCAGGGCCGCATCCACACCTCCGCGGCCGGCGTGCTCGTCACCCCCGAGGTCGAGGAGGCCGGCGACGTCGAGATCGACCAGAACGACCTGCGCATCGACGTGTTCCGCTCCTCCGGCCCGGGCGGCCAGAGCGTCAACACGACCGACTCCGCGGTGCGGATCACCCACCTGCCCACCGGCATCGTGGTCTCCTGCCAGAACGAGCGCTCGCAGCTGCAGAACAAGGACCGCGCGATGCGGATGCTGCACGCGAAGCTCGTCGCCCTGGCCGAGGAGCAGGCAGCGGCGGCCGCCGGAGACGCGCGCCGCTCCCAGGTCCGTACGGTCGACCGGTCCGAGCGCATCCGGACGTACAACTATCCGCAGAACCGCATTTCGGACCACCGCATCGGTTACACGGCGTACAACCTCGACATTGCTCTTGGCGGTGAGCTGGACAGCGTCCTGGACGCCCTGGCCGACGCCGACCGCAAGGCCCGCCTCGCCGGCGAGGACCAGCTCAGCCGAGGGTGACGGAGGTCTAACGCCGATGTCACATCCCGGAAATGGTGCAGGGGCACGCTGGGTTCCGGTAGCGTTTCGCGCGAGCGAGATTGCACCCAGCGTGATCGCCACCACACTCGTCTCCGGGAAAGGCAGGACCGCCATGCCGTCGACGTCGTCCGCCGTGGACATCTCCGCCGCCCCCCGCGCCGTGGTGAGCACCGCCGCCGAGCTGATCTACAAGGTGGGCCGTTCGGTGCTGGGCGCCGACCGCGTCCCGACGGCGAAGGCGAACGCCTGGGCGGCGGTCTGCGCCGACCAGGAGCGCGCCCGCATTCGCGAGGAGAACGCCCGGATCATCCTGGCGCCGGAGCTGTTGACGCGCGGTAGTCGTACCATCATCAAGGCGTGACATAAGATCGTCAGATTTGAATGGCCGTGGTAAGCTAGGTCAGGGATAAAACGGGGCGGCCGGCCGACTCCAGGCTCGTATTCGGCCGTTGCGGTTCGTCCGTCTTGTTGTGCCGCTACTCCCGGCTCGTCTCGTCTCGGGTCGTCTCGGGGTCGGGTCGTCGCCAGCCGGTCCATCGCCACCGGGTTGAGTGCCGATCGATGTCGACCAGTGGTTCGATCTTGGCAAGGATGGGCTGGAACGCGGCTTCCTGCTGGTGAACATGGTTGTTGTTCGGCGGGAGACGTACGGTCGCTGGCTAGGGTCTGTGCTGCCGATCATGAAAGCCACATGATCGCGGCGATGGGCAGCCGGCTTGCTTGGTAGATGGCGGCGCGTTTGGCGTAGCGGGTGGCTAGGTCACGCCATTGCTTGAACCGGTTGAAGCAGCGGTCCGCGACGTTACGCCGCTTGTACGCGACGCGGTCGAAGGCCTAGAGGTCGGTGGGCGCCCACCGTTGCTGCCCTTGGCGGCGCGGCGGGCGACCGCTGCCATAGCGCGCGGCGTGTCGAGTCGTGGGCGTAGCCCTTGTCCGCGATCGGCAGGTCCGGTCGCTTGCGCGGCGCACCAGGCTCGGTCGGGTTGATCGCGATGTGGTCCAGCAGCGCTGGCAGTTGCGGGTTGTCGCCGGCCTGACCTGGGGTGAGCAGGATCGACAGCGGCCGGCCGTGGCCGTCGACGGTCAGGTGAGGCTTGGTGCTCAGCCCGCCCCGGGACCGGCCGATCGCCTCACCGATCTGTGCACTCACCGCCGGGCCGGCGCGATGACCGGCTCCTGTAACGAGTCGACACTGACCACCCAATCCACCGGCTGGCCGTCGTCATGGACCTGGACCGCGGTCAGGATCCGCTACCAGGTGCCGTCAGCGGTCCACCGCCGCAGCCGCTCATGACAGGTTTTCCACGGCCCATACCGTTCCGGCACATCGCGCCACGGCGAGCCGGTGCGCAGCTTCCACAGGATCCCATTGATCACCTGCCGGTGATCACGCCATCGTCCCGAACGCGACCCAGCCTCTGGCAACAACGTCCGGCAGTTTTAGACCTAGCCGGCGGCATGCGGCGGCGAGTTTTGCAGGAAGCGTATCCTCCGCGCTCGGCCGGTCTAAGCGTGGTCGCGGCTGTCGGTGTCGTCGGCGGTGATCGTTTCGGCCCGGGTCGCCTTGGCCTCGGCCTCAGGGGCGGTCTCGGCGTTGTTCGGGTCGGACGGATGCTTCCATGGCCCTCGACTGCTTCTTCGGCCCTCGACGCGGTGGCCGTGAGCAGGCCGTAGATGGTCGTGAATGGTCGCGAACGCCACGGCTGCGCGCGGCCCTGCGCGGCGGCAAAGTGGCTGCTCGGCTTGGGTGTAGGCGTCGGGCGGTGGGCGGCGAAGGGCACAGCAGGGCGGGGACGGGCGGGTGTGAGGTCAGGACGCTGCGCGGGGGCGGGGGGTTTTGGCCCTCAGCATGGCGTGGTCGGCGGCCTCGAAGGCTTCGGCCACGGTTTGGAAGTCCTCGCCCGACAGGCCGGCCCAGCCGATGGTGACGCCGACCGGTGTGCCGGGTACCAGGGACTGCCAGTCCTCGCCGGCGACGGCGGCCTCGATGCGGCGGGAGATTTCGCGGGCCTCGCCGGGGGCGGTTGTCGGGAGGACGACCACGAACTCGTCGCCGCCGTAGCGGGCCACGAAGTCGCCCTTGCGCATGACGCGGTTCAGGACGCCGGCCACGCGCTGGAGGACCAGGTCGCCCGACAGGTGGCCGTGGATCGTGTTGACCTCCTTGAAGCCGTCGAGGTCGCAGACGCCGATCGCGGCGTGGTTGCCGGCCGCGACGAGCTTCGTGATGTGCTCCTCGAGGTACCGGCGGTTCGGCAGGCCGGTCAGCGGGTCCGTCTGGGCCTCGCCGCGGTGGAAGTCGACCTTGCGGACCAGGTCCTCGTGGTCAAGCAGCGCGGCCACACCGTCGACGAAGAGGTCGCGGAGCAGGTCGAGCTGGGTGTTGGCGGCGCGGTAGGCGAGGCGGTCGGCGTGGTACGCCGAGCGGTAGTCGGCCGCGCCCAGGTGGGCCAGGGCGCGCAGGCGGGGCAGCTCGGCCGGGCCCAGCGAGTCGTCGCTGACCCGGGCCGTCTCCAGGCGGGCCACGGCCTCGATCGGGCGGCGCTCGGCGATCGCCTGGCAGGCCAGGCCCAGGGTGCGGAAGTCGGCGGCGCGGCGCGACGGGCCGGCCGACTCCAGCAGCGGCCACGGGTCGACGTCAAGCGGGGCGCCGCCCAGGGTGCCCAGGCGGACCAGGGCATACCCCATCGCGCCGCGGGCGATCGGGCGCAGGCGGCCCACCTCGTCGTCGGCGACGCGGCGCACCAGGTCGGCGCCGATGTCGCGCAGGATGCGCAGGCAGCCCTCGCTGTCGCCGCGATGGTCGAGGTCGACGGCCAGGCGCAGGCGGATCTGCGGCGCGGCGAAGTCGGTGCCGGCCGTGGGCACGCCGACCTGCACCGCGACCTCCCGCGCGCGCTCCACCGCGCTGAGGGCGTGGCCGTGGAAGCCCGTGTACGAGTACGCCATCGCCAGGTTGTGCCAGCCCCACGCGGTCGTCTCGCTCAGCAGCTCGACCGCGTTCAGCGCGCGGGAGCCGTGCACGAGGGCGCGCACGCAGCGGTCGAGGGAGCCCGCCCGCAGCGCGACGATCGCGGCGAGCGCCTGCAGCTCGCCGTACTGCCCCGGGTCCTGCAGCACCCGCGCCGCTCCCAGGCCCGCGTCGAGCGCCGCCGCGTACTCCTCCGGCCGCCCCAGGTTGATGAGCGTGATGAGCCGCAGCTTGAGCGCCTCGACCCGCTCGGCCGGCGAGACCGACGCCTGGCTGCCCGCGAGGACGCGCTC
Source organism: Dactylosporangium vinaceum (assembly GCF_019904175.1). GTDB lineage: Bacteria > Actinomycetota > Actinomycetes > Mycobacteriales > Micromonosporaceae > Dactylosporangium > Dactylosporangium vinaceum. Next base: position 1,661,723 of record NZ_CP061913.1, read on the forward strand.
CACGAGTGTCAGCGCCTCGTCGAGGCGGTCGTCGAAGATCAGCCGCCGGGCGCGTATCAGCGCCGACGAGTGGTCGCCCACCGGCCTTCGCCCCCCTTCCAGCGCGCCCCATGATTATGAGGTGCACCGACTCGAAGATGTCACGCCGGAACGCGAACTGCCCACGCTTTCCACGTCCCTCACCGCGGCGACCGGCGAGCTGGCGTCGGCGGGCGTGGCCTCGCCGCGGGTCGATGCCGAGCTGCTCGCCGCGCACGTCCTCGGCGTGCCCCGGTCCCGCCTCGTCGGCAAAAGCCTCACCCGGGAGCAGCTGGGCATTTTTCACGATCTGGTGCAAAAGCGAGCGCTGCGAGTACCGCTGCAGCATCTGATGGGGACAGCGCCGTTCTACGGCCTGGACCTGGCGGTGGGCCCTGGGGTCTTCATCCCGCGCTTCGAGACCGAGCTCCTGGTCGAGTGGGCCCTGCAGCAGCCGGCGACGACAGTCGTCGACCTGTGCAGCGGCTCGGGCGCCATCGCCGTGACCATCGCCGCACGGCGCGCGGACGCGACGGTCGCCGCCGTCGAGCGGTCCGAGGCGGCCTTGGTCTGGCTGCGGCGCAACGTGGCCGCGCTGGCCCCGCAGGTCCGGGTCGTGAAGGGCGACATAGCCGATCCGGGTGTACTCGCAGAGCTCAACGGCACCGCCGACCTGGTCCTGTGCAACCCCCCGTACGTCCCCGAGGCCGCACCCGTCGACGTGGAGGTGGCCGAGCACGACCCGCGCGAGGCGGTGTTCGCCGGCCCCGACGGCCTCGCCCTGATGCCGGCCGTCGCGAGGACCGCCGCGCGCCTGCTGCGCCCGGGCGGGCGGCTCGGCATCGAGCACGACGACACCCACGGCGAGACGCTGCCCGCCCTGCTCCGGGCCACAGGCGACTTCGACGGGATCGAGGACCGCCGCGACCTGGCGGGACGCCCGCGGTTCGCGACCGCGCGGCGGGTGGCAAACTAGCTCCTCGTGATGCTCTACGACTGCAGCGTCCTCGCCGAGCGCGAGCGCGGGATCGCCGCCGCCATCGAGGCGGTGGGGCGCGGCGACCTCATCGTCATGCCGACCGACACCGTCTACGGCATCGGCGCGGACGCGTTCAAGTCCTGGTCCGTCACCGCGCTCAACAACGCCAAGGGCCGCACGACGCCGGTGCCGGTGCTCGTCGGCTCGCGGCACACGCTCGACGGGCTGGTGTTCGGGCTGCCCCAGAGCGCGCGCGACCTGGTCGACGCGTTCTGGCCGGGCGCGCTGACCATCGTGGTCGAGCATGCCCCGAGCCTGCAGTGGGACCTGGGCAGCACCGACGGCACTGTCGCGGTCCGCATGCCGCTGCACCCGATCGCGCTGGAGGTGCTGCGCGAGACCGGGCCGATGGCCGTCGCTTCGGCCAACAAGGTCGGTCAGGCGCTGCCGCAGACCGCGGAGGAGGCCCGCGACCAGCTCGGCTACTCGGTGAGCGTCTACCTGAGCACGCCGGCCGAGCTCGACAACGTCACGAGCACGATCGTCGATGTGACGGGCCCGACCCCGCGCGCGCTCCGCCTGGGCAGCATCGGCCTCGACCAGCTGCGCGAGGTCGCCCCCGACATGCAGGGCCCGGCCGAGCAAGGGTGAGCGGCGCGATGGCGGCCTTCGCGAAGACCGGTGCCCACGAGGGCCCCGGGCGCATCGTCGCGGCCGACGCCGAGGGCATCCGGCGGGCGGCGGAGCTGTTGCGGCGCGACGCCGTGGTGGCGTTCCCGACCGAGACCGTCTACGGGCTCGGCGCCAACGCCCTGTCGGCCGCGGCCGTGGGCGAGATCTACCGGCTCAAGCGCCGCCCGGCCTGGAACCCGCTCATCGCGCACGTGCCCGGGCCGGACGAGGCCCGGGCGCTCGTCGACGAATGGCCGGCGACCGCGCAGGATCTGGCCGATCGCTTCTGGCCGGGCCCGCTCACGATCGTCCTGCGGCGCTCACCCGCGGTGCCCGCCGCCGCGGCCGCCACGACCGAGCTGATCGCGATCCGGGTCCCGGCCCACCCCGTCGCGCTGGAGCTGCTGCGGGCGTGCGGCCTCCCGCTCGCGGCGCCGAGCGCCAACCGGTCGGAGAGCGTCTCGCCGACGACCGCCCAGCACGTGCTGCGCAGCCTGCCCGACGTGCCGCTGGTCCTCGACGGCGGGAGCTGCCGGCTCGGCATCGAGTCGACGATCGTGGACCTGTCGCGGCCGCGGCCGCGGCTGCTGCGCCCCGGGGCGCTTCCGTTGCGGGCGATCCGCGCGGTCGTCGGCGAGGTCGACCTGCCGCCGTTCGACCTCGACGGTGCGGTCAGCGCGCCCGCGCCCGGGATGGCGCGCCGGCATTACGCCCCGCGGGCCCGCCTCCTGATCCAGGACGAGCTGGACGTGGCCGCGGCCGCCCGCCCGGTCGGTGTGCTCGCCCATCGGACGCCGGCGCCGGTCGCCGACCACGTGGAGCTGCTGCCGAACGATGCGGCCGGGTACGCGGCCGACCTGTACGCGGCGCTGCACCGGCTCGACGACGCCGCCGTGGCCACGATCCTGGTCGAGCGGCCACCGCCCGGCGAGGACTGGATCGCCGTGCACGACCGGCTGAAGCGAGCGGCGGCGTGAAGGCCGCCCCGTTCAGCGTGCTCTGCGTGTGCATGGGCAACATCTGCCGGTCGCCGATGGCGGAGCGGCTGCTCGTCGCCGACGCGCTGGCGCTCGGCGGGACCGCCGACGACCTCTACGTGCACGGCGCGGGCGTCGGCGGCTGGCACGCCGGGGAGCCGATGGACGCGCAGGCGGCCCGGCAGGTCGTGGCCCGGGGCGGCGACGTCGCCGGGTTCAAGGCGCGCAAGCTGCTGGCCGAGCACGTGGACGCCTCCGACCTGGTGCTGACCGCGACGATCGAGCAGGTCGACTACGTCGCGGAGCTGCGCCCGGACGCGTCCGCGCGCACGTTCGTGTTCGGCGAGTTCGGGCGGCTGATCCGCGACGTCCGGCTGCCGGGCGACCTGGCCGATCCGTACGCCCGCGGCGTCGCCCTCGTCGAGGCGGCCGACAGGCTCAGGGCGGGGGAGCCGGCCCGCGACAGCGACGAGCTCGACGACCCCTGGGGCCGGCCCGACTCGTACTTCAGCCGCGTCGCGGACGAGATCCACGCGACGACGCGGCCACTGGCGCAGGCACTCTTCGCACGACAGCGGTAGCCATCCGCCCGAAGACCCACCGGTGCAGCGGCGCGACGGCCCGCCAGTACAGGTGCCCGGCCAGGCCCTGGGGGCGGAACACGACCCGCTGCTCGTAGACGGTGCGCTCCTCCTCGTCGACGGCGCACCACAGCTCCAACCACGCCTGCCCGGGGATGCGCCGCTGGAGCCGCAGCCGGACGACCTCCTCCGGCACCACCTGCTCCACCGCCCACGTGTGCCGGTGCGCGGCGTCGACGGTGTCCTCGATGGCCAGCCAGAGCCCCTGCGGGGTGCCGTCGACGTAGTGGGCCCGCTCGTCGCGGTACGCGGTGGCGCCGGACCACCGCGGGTCGCTCGGGAGCGGGTCGCTGGGCGCGGCGCCGGACCAGTGGGTCTCGACGTCGGCGTCGCGGATCCGGCGCAGGGCCAGGCGCACGGCGGCGTCGAAGCCGGTCAGGCCGTCGTGGGGGTCGGGGACGTATCCCGCGATGTCGTGCTCGGCGCAGACGGCGGCCCGGCACAGGCCGCCGACGAGCGGCCGGGCGACGCGGCCGGGGAGCGGGGTGACGAGGCCGATCCAGTGCGACGAGAGGGCCGGGGCGGCGGCGGCCACGGGCACGAGGACCCGCCGGGGCAGGCCGGCGATCCGGGAGTACCCCTGCAGGAGCTCGTCGAATGTCCGCACGTCCGGCCCGCCGATGTCGAAGGCCCGGTTCACCGGGGGCGGGAAGACGGTGGCCGCGGAGACCAGGTAGCGCAGCACGTCGCGGATCGCGATCGGCTGGACGCGGGTGCGCATCCAGGCGGGCGCGAGCATGGCCGGGTGCCGCTCGGCGAGGTGCCGCAGCAGCTCGAAGGAGGCCGACCCGGAGCCGATGATCAGCCCGGCCCGGAACACTGTGGCCGGCACCGCGCAGCGCAGGAAGATGTCGCCGACCTCGCGCAGCAGGGGGCCGCCGAGGTGCACGATCCGGTCGACACCGGCCGCCTCGGCGGCGATGGCGAAGTTGAGCGCGCTGAGCCGGTCGGCGTCCTCGAAGTCCTCGCCGCCCTGGGCGTGCACGAGGTAGTACGCGACCTCGACGCCCCGCAGCGCGTCGGGCAGCCCGGTGTCCTCCAGGACGTCGCCCTCGGTGATCTCCACCCGGCGGGCCCACGGGACGTCGCGCAGCCGGCGTGCGTCGCGGGTCAGGCAGCGGACCTCGTGCCCGGCCGCGAGCAGGCGCGGGACCAGACGGCCGCCGACGTAGCCGGTCGCACCGGTCACGAGACAACGCATGACTTCATGCTTACCCTGCGCAATCGGCCCCTAGACTCATTTCATGGCCGACACGTACTGGGGGCCCGACTTCGACGCGCTGCGGGAGACCGATCCCGAGATCGCCGACGTCGTCCTCGACGAGCTGGCACGCCTGCGCGGCGGGCTCCAGCTGATCGCGAGCGAGAACCTGACCTCCCCGGCGGTGCTCGCGGTGCTCGGCTCCGCGCTCACCAACAAGTACGCCGAGGGCTACCCCGGGCGCCGGTACTACGGCGGCTGCGGCGAGGTCGACCGGGCCGAGGCGCTGGGCATCGAGCGGGCCAAGGCCCTGTTCGGCGCCGAGCACGCCAACCTGCAGCCGCACAGCGGGGCCGGCGCCAACCTGGCCGCCTACGCGGCGCTGCTGATGCCGGGCGACACCGTGCTGGCCATGGAGCTGCCGCACGGCGGGCACCTCACCCACGGCAGCAAGGTCAACTTCTCCGGGAAGTGGTTCGACACCGTCGGCTACCCGGTGCGCAAGGACGACGAGCTCATCGACTACGACGAGGTCCGCGACCTGGCGCTGCAGCACCGGCCCAAGATGATCATCTGCGGGGCCACCGCGTACCCGCGCCTCATCGACTTCGCCCGCTTCCGCGCGATCGCCGACGAGGTGAGCGCGTATCTCATGGTCGACGCGGCCCACTTCATCGGCCTGGTCGCGGGCGGGGCGATCCCGTCGCCGGTCCCGCACGCCGACGTCGTCTGCGCCACGACGCACAAGGTCCTGCGCGGCCCGCGCGGCGGCATGATCCTGTGCCGGGAGGGCCTGGCCCAGCGCATCGACAAGGCCGTGTTCCCGTTCACGCAGGGCGGCCCGCTCATGCACGCGGTCGCGGCGAAGGCGGTGGCGCTCAAGGAGGCGGCCCAGCCCGCGTACGCCGACTACGCCCGGCAGGTGATCGCGAACGCGCGGGCGCTCGCCGCGGGGCTGGAGGGCGAGGGGATGCGTCCGGTGTCCGGGGGTACCGACACCCATCTGGCCCTCATCGACCTGCGGGCGCTGCGGATCACCGGTCGGGAGGCCGAGGAGCGCTGCGACGCCGCGGGCATCACGCTCAACAAGAACGCCATCCCGTATGACCCGGAGAAGCCGATGACCGCGTCCGGCATCCGCGTCGGCACACCGTCGGTGACCACGCAGGGCATGAAGGAGCCGGAGATGCGGCGGATCGCCGCGCTCATCGCCGCGGCGGTGCGGGGCGAGCCGGTGGCGGAGCAGGTGCGCGAGCTCACGGCGGCGTTCCCCGCGTATCCTTCCCCGTGATGAAGAAGCGGCTGAACCATCTCCCCGCCCAGCTCCTCGCGATGGTGATCGTGCTGGTGGTGACCGTCCCAATCGCGCTGTGGCGCGACGGCGGCACGGGTGCGGCCGCCGATGTGGCGGGCGTGGCGCTGGTGACGCTGAGCTATGTGGTGTCCAGCCTGGTCATCGCCTGGACGGACCTCAAGAACCGCCAGCTGCTGCTGCCGGTGGCGCTGGGGACGTACGTCATCAAGTTCACGATCATCGGCCTGGCCATGTGGGCGGCGCTCAACACCGGGTGGGCCGGCCTGCCGTGGATGGGCGTCGCGGTCATCGTGGCCGTGATCGCCTGGATGACCGCGCACGCCGTGTGGGTCTGGCGCGCCAAGATCCCCTACGTCGAGATCCAGTAGGAGCGCGGGACGCGGAGGGTTCCGCCGCCCGCACCCGCGCTCGCCAGGTCGCCGGCCGCCGCGTGGCCGGGTGTCACCGGCACGGATTGCGACGCTCCGGGCCCAGCGCCGAGCCGGTTCGACCGCCGTTCACCGACCATTCCGCAGCTGTTCGATATGCGCCGTCGGCACAGGCCGCCGAGACCTGCCGGCTCCGCTGAGCTGCGGGTACGGAGCGCAACGTCTCGCCCTTCGCCGCGGTGAAGGTCTGCTCGGCGACGGATTTCCAGCCGGCATCGGTACTGTGCTGCAGCCGGACCGTCAGCGCGAACCGATCGGGGCCGGGCGGGTCGCAGTGGAACTGCGCCGCGGCGAGCAGTTTTCCGCTACTCTCGGTGACACGCTGCGGTGATATGGAGCACAGTGTGCCCGTGATTCCGCTCACGGGCCGTGGTGTCTGGTCGCGGCCGGTCTTCGTGACGACGACGGCCGCCAGAATCAAGAAGAAAGCGATGACGGCGTTGCGCAAGGTCATCACCCCTACACGGAGGGTTAAGCTGGGACATTCAGCTAACGCCCAGGGGGTGACCGTGCGCAACATTCACTCACGAGTCAGTCGTGTAGTTGACCCTCCGTGGGCATTCGGAGGAGTAGCGTTGTCGACCGCCGGTTGATGGCCCCGGCCCGATAAGCAACCCCCGCGCGATGAGCACGCGGGGGTCGATGCACGGGTGCTCCCGGCAGGCTGATATGGTCACCGCGTCATGGCGGACAACCAGACACCCAAGCAGTCCGGTGCGGCTGGCGCCAACACAGGTTGGGCCGCCGTCGGATACCTCATCTCGGGCATTGCCGTATGGGGCTTCGTCGGCTGGCTCATCGATCGTTGGGTCGGCTGGGACGGATACGCCACCGGAGCGGGATGTGTCATCGGCGCGGCCGGCGGCATTTATCTCGTCGTCAAGAAACTCGGCGCCTGAGTCGGTGGCATCGACATATATTTCGAAGGGAACACGGTGAGCGGTCAGGTTCTGGCGGAGGTGCCTTTCCCGCCCAGTGTGGACGACATCTACCCGCCGGCGCTGGTGGGCGGTGCGGAGTGGCTTACCAAGTTCAGCCTGTTCCTCTGGCTGGCCGCGCTGATCGTCATCGTGTTCTTCCTGGTCGCCTACCGCAGCCCGAAGATCGTGCCGACGAAGGGCCAGTGGCTCGCGGAGAGCATCTACGGCTTCGTCCGGGAAGGCGTGGCCAAGGACGTCATCGGCCACCACGGCCTGAAGTTCGCGCCGTATCTGGCCAGCCTGTTCTGCTTCATCCTGGTCGGCAACATCTTCTCGATCGTGCCGTTCATCCAGGTCTCGCCGATGGCCCACATCGCCTTCCCGCTGATGCTGGCACTGTGCACGTACTTCCTGTACCTGTACCAGGGCTTCAAGAAGCACGGGTTCTTCGGCTACCTGAAGCACGCGACCTACCTGCCCGCGCCGTGGTACATGCAGCCGCTGCTGCTGCCGATCGAGGCCCTGCAGACGTTCATCCTGCAGCCGGTCACGCTGGCCCTGCGACTCTTCGCCAACATGTTCGCCGGCCACATGCTGCTGCTGGTGTTCACGCTCGGCGGCTTCGCGCTGCTCAACGCGGACAGCCTGTTCCTCAAGCCGATCTCCATCGTCTCCTGGGTGATGACGATCCTGCTCACGTTCTTCGAGCTGCTGATCGCCGCCCTGCAGGCGTACGTCTTCACGCTGCTGACGGCCAACTACCTCGCCGGCACCCTGGCCGACGAGCACTAGCCGCGGGCGTCCACTTCGTCACCGACCAATTCGTCACACCCGCGCCACCCCGCTTCGGTCTTCGAAAGCGTTGCCGCTCCACCCTTTTCAGTTGTCCCGCGTGAATCGGTCACGCGAGATCCCAGGAGGATTCACAAATGGCTCTGGCAGAGATCACCGGTTCCATGGCCGCGGTCGGTTACGGCCTCGCCGCGATCGGCCCCGGCATCGGCGTCGGCATCGTCTTCGCCTCCTACATCCAGTCGACCGCTCGCCAGCCCGAGTCGGCCGGTCTGACCCGTACGTACATGTTCCTCGGCTTCGCCGTGGTCGAGGCGCTCGCCCTGCTGGGTATCGCCTTCGGCTTCGTGTTCGGCAAGTAGCCCTCCCTCCTCCGATTCAACCGGGAGGTTTCCCATGCTGAATTTTGCTGCCGAGGCAGAGCACAACCCGATCATTCCGATCTGGCAGGAGATCCTCGTCGGAGGCATCGCCTTCGCGATTCTCGTGTTCGTACTCGTGAAGTTGGTCTTCCCGCGCATGGAGGAGACCTTCCGGGCCCGGGTTGACGCGATCGAGGGCGGCATCAAGCGTGCCGAAGAGGCGCAGGCCGAGGCGAACAAGCTCCTCCAGCAGTACAAGGAGCAGCTCGCGGAGGCCCGCACCGAGGCGGCCCGCATCCGTGACGAGGCGCGCGCCGACGCGACGGGCATCCGCGAGGACATCCTCGCGAAGGCCCGCGAGGAGAGCGACCGCATCATCGCCGCGGGGCGTGAGGCCCTGCAGACCGAGCGGCAGACCATCGTCCGCCAGCTGCGGGCCGAGATCGGCTCGCTCGCGGTGGACCTGGCCGGCCGGATCGTCGGTGAGTCCCTCGAGGAGGAGGCCCGCCGCCGTGGCACGGTCGAGCGGTTCCTCGCGGAGATCGGCGAAGGCAACGGCGACTCGGCCGCCGCCGGACGGCGCTGATGGACGCACTCTCGAACAACGCCAACCGCCAGGCCTACGGGGCCGCGACCGACAAGCTCGCCGAGTCCTCGGCGAGCGCTGACGTCGCTGCGATCACCACCGTCGCCGAAGAGATCCTGGCGGTCGCCGGCCTGCTGCGGCGGGAGCCGCGGCTGCGCCGGGCCCTCGCGGACCCGGCCCGCTCGGGCTCGTCGCGCACGGAGCTGATCAGCTCGATCCTGTCGGGCAAGGTCAGCGCCGCCACGATCGACCTGCTCGGCGTGCTGGTCTCCGGGCACTGGTCCGGTCCGGGCGCGCTGCTCGACGGCGTCGAGCGGCTCGGCGTCGACGCCCTGCTGACCGCGGCCGACCGCGGCGGCGACCTGGCCGACGTGGAGGACGAGCTCTTCCGCTTCAGCCAGATCGTCTCCGGTGACCCGCGGCTCGCGGGCGCGCTCGGCGACTCGACGGCCCCGGTCTCCGCCCGCTCGGAGCTGGCCGCGAACCTGCTCGCAGGCAAGGTCAAGCCGGCCACGCTGGGCCTGGTCCAGCTGGCCGTCGCCGGCTTCGGCGGGCGCGGCTTCGACAGCTCGCTCACCCGCCTGGTCGAGCTGGCCGCGGCGAAGCGGGACCGGTCGGTGGCCTACGTGACCACCGCCGTCGCGCTCACCGACGCCGAGGAGCAGCGGTTGGCCGACCGTCTGGCCGAGCTGTACGGTCGGAATGTCTCCATCAAGGTGGACGTCGATCCGCGCATCATCGGTGGCGTGCGGGTCAAGGTCGGCTCCGACCTCTACGACGGCACGGTCGCCCGGCGTCTCGCCGAGGCGAAGACGGCGCTCTCGAAGTAATTACCCCGAAGCTTGATACTCCAGATAGAAGGTTGAGGATGGCCGAGCTGACCATCTCCTCGGACGACATTCGGGGCGCGCTCGAGCGCTACGTCTCGTCCGTTGACGCAAAGGTCTCCCGTGAGGAGGTCGGCGTCGTCTCGTACGCCGGCGACGGTATCGCCCAGGTCGAAGGCCTTCCCTCGACCATGGCCAACGAACTGCTCGAGTTCGAGGACGGCACGCTCGGTCTCTCGCTCAACCTCGACGTCCGCGAGATCGGCGTCGTCGTGCTCGGCCCGTTCGCGGGCATCGAGGAGGGCCAGCAGGTCAAGCGGACCGGCCGCGTGCTCTCGGTCCCGATCGGCGACGCCTTCCTGGGCCGCGTGGTCAACCCGCTGGGCCAGCCCATCGACGACCGCGGCGACATCGCCAACGAGGGCTTCCGCGAGCTCGAGCTCCAGGCGCCGAACGTCATGAACCGCCAGCCCGTCAAGGAGCCGCTGCAGACCGGCATCAAGGCGATCGACGCCATGACCGCCATCGGCCGCGGCCAGCGCCAGCTGATCATCGGCGACCGCAAGACCGGCAAGACCACCGTCGCGCTGGACACGATCCTCAACCAGCGTGACAACTGGCGCTCCGGCGACCCGAAGAAGCAGGTCCGCTGCATCTACGTCGCCATCGGCCAGAAGGCGACGACGATCGCCGCGATCCGGGGCACCCTCGAAGAGCAGGGCGCGATGGAGTACACCACCATCGTGGCCTCCCCGGCGGACGACCCGGCCGGCTTCAAGTACCTCGCCCCCTACACCGGCTCGGCCATCGGCCAGCACTGGATGTACGGCGGCAAGCACGTCCTGATCGTCTTCGACGACCTGACCAAGCAGGCCGAGGCGTACCGCGCCGTGTCGCTGCTGCTGCGCCGCCCGCCGGGCCGTGAGGCGTACCCGGGCGACGTGTTCTACCTGCACTCGCGGCTGCTCGAGCGCTGCGCCAAGCTCTCCGACGACCTCGGCGGGGGCTCGATGACCGGTCTGCCGATCATCGAGACGAAGGCCAACGACATCTCGGCCTACATCCCGACGAACGTCATCTCCATCACCGACGGCCAGGTCTTCCTCGAGTCCGACCTGTTCAACCAGGGCGTCCGCCCGGCGATCAACGTCGGCACCTCGGTCTCCCGGGTCGGCGGTTCGGCCCAGGTCAAGGGCATGAAGGACGTCGCCGGCCGGCTCCGGCTGGACCTGGCGCAGTACCGCGAGCTCGAGGCGTTCTCCGCGTTCGCCTCCGACCTCGACAAGGCCTCGCGCGCCCAGCTGGACAAGGGTGCCCGCCTGGTCGAGCTGCTCAAGCAGCCGCAGTACTCGCCGTTCTCGGTCGAGGAGGAGATCGTCTCGGTGTGGGCCGGCACGACGGGCCAGCTCGACGACATCGCCGTGGGCGACATCCGCCGCTTCGAGACCGAGTTCCTCCAGCACCTGCGCTCCAGCCGCAAGGAGCTGCTGGACGCGATCGCGGAGAGCAAGAAGCTGGAGCAGTCGACCATCGACGGGCTCACCGACGCGATCAAGAACTTCAAGCAGGTCTTCTCGGCCAAGGGTGACGAGGTCAAGGTGAACGAAGCCGAGGCCAAAGCCCTCGAGGGGGAGCAGCAGCGCGAGACCGTGACCCGCCAGGTCCGGAAGTCGGGCTGACGCATGGCCGGTCAAGTACAGGCACTGCGCCGCCGGATCCGGACGGTCAAGTCGACCAAGAAGATCACGAAGGCGCAGGAGCTGGTCGCCACGAGCCGCATCGGCAAGGCGCAGGAGCGGGTCGCCGCCGCCCTGCCCTACGCCGAGGCGATCACGGACGTGCTGACGGCGCTGGCCAGCAACGCGAACGTCGACCACCCGCTGCTGGTGCCGCGCAAGACGGTCCACCGGGCCGGCGTGCTCGTCGTCACCAGCGACCGGGGGCTGTGCGGCGGCTACAACGCCAACGCACTGCGGACCGCCGAGCAGCTGATCGCGAGGCTGCGCGGGGACGGCAAGCAGGTCGCGCTGTATGTCGCCGGCCGCAAGGGCGTCGCGTACTACCGGTTCCGGGGCCGTGAGGTCGCCGGGAGCTGGACGGGCTTCTCCGAGCAGCCGCGCTACGAGAACGCGTCGGACATCGGCGAGGCGCTGATCGAGGCGTTCGTCAACGGCGCCGACGACACCGCCGACGGCCCCGGTGCCGACAGCGTGCACGGCATCGACGAGCTCTACATGGTCCACACGCAGTTCCGCTCGCTCATGACCCAGACCCCCGTGGCGCGCATCGTCGCGCCGATGGAGGTCGAGGAGACCGAGGTCAGCGGGCCGCTGCCGGCCTACGAGTTCGAGCCCGACGCCGAGACGCTGCTCGAGGCGCTGCTGCCGAAGTACATCAACTCGCGGATCTTCGCGGCGCTGCTGGACTCGGCGGCAAGTGAGTCGGCCGCCCGCCGGCGCGCCATGAAGAGCGCCTCCGACAACGCCGACGACCTGCTCAAGCGGTACACCCGCGAAATGAACTCCGCACGGCAGGCGGCGATCACCCAGGAAATCAGCGAGATCGTCGGCGGCGCCAACGCGCTGGCGGCGGCGGGAAGTGATGTGTGATGACTGCACCAGCAGACACGAAGACCGCGGTCGGCCGCGTGGTCCGGGTCATCGGCCCGGTCGTCGACGCCGAGTTCCCGCGCGACGCCATGCCCGAGATCTACAACGCGCTCCACGTCGACGTGACCCTCTCCGAGGGCACGAAGACGCTGACGCTCGAGGTTGCGCAGCACCTCGGCGACAACATGGTGCGCGCCATCTCCATGCAGCCGACCGACGGCCTCGTCCGCGGCACCGAGGTGCACGACACCGGCTCCGGCATCTCGGTGCCCGTCGGTGACGTCACCAAGGGCCACGTGTTCAACGCCCTCGGCCAGGTCCTCAACGCCGACGAGTCGACGCTGGAGATCAAGGACCGCTGGGAGATCCACCGCCCGGCGCCGAAGTTCGCCGAGCTCGAGCCGAAGACCGAGATGCTGGAGACCGGCATCAAGGTGCTCGACCTGCTCGCGCCCTACGTGCGCGGTGGCAAGATCGGCCTGTTCGGCGGGGCCGGCGTGGGCAAGACGGTGCTCATCCAGGAGATGATCACCCGTGTCGCCCGCAACTTCGGTGGTACGTCGGTGTTCGCCGGCGTGGGTGAGCGCACCCGCGAGGGCAACGACCTCATCCTGGAGATGGAAGAGGGTGGCGTGCTCGACAAGACCGCCCTCGTGTTCGGCCAGATGGACGAGCCGCCGGGCACCCGGCTGCGCGTCGCGCTCTCCGCGCTGACCATGGCGGAGTACTTCCGTGACGTGCAGAACCAGGAGGTGCTGCTCTTCATCGACAACATCTTCCGGTTCACGCAGGCCGGCTCCGAGGTGTCGACGCTGCTCGGCCGTATGCCGAGCGCCGTCGGTTACCAGCCGACCCTGGCCGACGAGATGGGCCTGCTCCAGGAGCGCATCACCTCCGTGCGGGGCAAGGCCATCACCTCGCTCCAGGCGATCTACGTGCCCGCCGACGACTACACCGACCCGGCGCCGGCCACCACGTTCGCCCACCTGGACGCGACGACCAACCTCGAGCGGTCGATCTCGGACAAGGGCATCTACCCGGCCGTCGACCCGCTGGCGTCCTCCTCGCGCATCCTGGCGCCGGAGTTCGTCGGCATCGAGCACTACACCGTCGCGCGTGAGGTGCAGCGGATCCTGCAGAAGTACAAGGACCTGCAGGACATCATCGCCATCCTCGGTATGGACGAGCTGTCCGAAGAGGACAAGGTCACGGTCAACCGGGCCCGCCGGATCGAGCGCTTCCTGTCGCAGAACACCTACGCCGCCGAGCAGTTCACCGGCGTCGCGGGCTCGACGGTGCCGCTCAAGGAGACCATCGAGTCGTTCAAGAAGATCAGCGAGGGGGAGTACGACCACTTCCCCGAGCAGGCGTTCTTCATGTGCGGCGGCCTCGAGGACCTCGAGAAGAAGGCCCACGAGCTGATGAAGGACTGACGTTCGTCGGTCTTTGGTCGGTTGCTTGGAAGGGCGCGCCGCTCACGGGTGGTGCGCCCTTTCTTTTCGTTACGGGAATCTGAAATTTTCGGCAAAGACACTGCGCGGGGCGGTGACGTGGGTCACGCTCTGAAGTGTTCGGACCGAGGTGGCGCGTGCGGCGCGATCGGCCTGTTCACCAGGTGTGCCAACGTGGTGAGGCCCACTGCTCCCCGCGCCCGATGATTGACTAGACTCGTCCAAACCGGATCGCGCACACGAGGAGTAACTAGCGTGGCGAGGCAGCTGAACGTCGAGCTCGTAGCCGTCGAGGAGAAAGTGTGGTCCGGCGACGCGGACATGGTGGTGGCGCGCACCACCGAGGGTGAGCTCGGTGTGCTCTACGGCCACGAGCAGCTGCTCGGCCAGCTCGCCGAAGAGGGCCAGGTGCGCATCAAGCAGGGTGGCCGGGAGATCGCCTACGACGTGTTCGGCGGGTTCATTTCCGTCACCGGCACCGGCGTGACGATCCTCGCCGAGAGCTGCACCCCCGCCACCGCCTCCTCCGCAGCCCACTAAAGCGACCGGGCGGCGCAGGTGAGGATCGTCGAGGGCATCGGCATCGCGGTCCTGGTCCTGCTCGCCGCCCTGGCGGTGCTGTTTCTGCGCCGTCTCGTGATCGCCCGGCAGGGCGGCACCATCGAGCTCGGCGTCCGCCTGAGCACCATGGTCCCCGGCCGCGGCTGGTCCGCCGGCCTGGCCCGGTTCGCCGGCGACGAGCTGCGGTGGTATCGCATCTTCAGCTTCTGGCCGGGCCCGCGCCGGGTCCTGACGCGGCGCGGGCTCGCCGTCGAGCGCCGCCGCATCCCCGACGCGGCCGAGCTGCTCGTGCTCCCGCCCGACTGGGTGATCGTCCGCTGCATCAACCGCCAGGCCCCGGTGGAGATTGCCATGGCCGAGCGTGCGCTCACCGGCTTTCTGTCCTGGGTCGAGGCCGCGCCTCCAGGAGAGTCCACCCCGGAGACGCGGCCCTATCGCTACAAGACGGGCTGACCGCCCGGCACCCACTTGACGTCGCCCCCTGGGTTTGCGGACCGGCACAGAATGAAGAGCAGGTCCGAAAGCCGGTTGAGGTACTCCAGCGCGACGACGTTCGTCCGGTCCGCGTCGACCTCCCACAGGGCCCAACCGCTGCGCTCCGCGCGCCGGGACACCGTGCGGGCCACGTGCAGCAGCGCGGCGCCTGGGGTGCCGCCGGGCAGGATGAAGGAGTCCAGCTTGGGCAGCTCCGCGTTGAACTCGTCACACCACTGCTCCAGCCGGGTCACCTGCTCCGGCGTGACCCGCAGCGGCGGGTGCGGCGGGTCGGCGGACACGGGGTTGCACAGGTCCGCGCCGACGTCGAAGAGGTCGTTCTGGACGGCGCGGAGCACCGCCGCGATCCGCTCGTCGAGCGCACCCAGCGCCAGCGCGGCGCCGATCGCCGCGTTGGCCTCGTCGACATCGGCGTACGCGACCAGGCGCGGGTCCGTCTTGGACACGCGCGAGAAGTCGCCAAGTCCAGTGGTACCGGTGTCGCCGGTCTTCGTGTAGATCCGCGTGAGGTGAATGGCCATGGTTTTCACGGTACGGAATCCCCCTACGATGACGGACGTGGACGTGATCCGTGTGATGGGCGGGACCCGGCTGGCCGGGGACGTATCCGTGGTCGGGGCGAAGAACTCGGCCCTCAAGCTGATGGCGGCGGCCCTGCTGGCCACCGGCCGCAGCGTGCTGACGAACGTGCCGCGCATCACCGACATCGCCATCATGGCCGAGGTGCTGCGCCGCCTCGGCTGTGACGTCGAGCAGGACGAGGACCGCGTCGTCATCGACGTGCCCGACGAGCTGGGCACCGAGGCCGACTACGACCTGGTCCGCCGCCTGCGCGCCTCGATCTGCGTCCTCGGCCCGCTCGTCGCCCGCCGCGGCCACGTCCGCGTGGCGCACCCCGGCGGCGACGCCATCGGCTCCCGCGGCCTGGACATGCACGTCGAGGGCCTGCGCCGGATGGGCGCCGACGTCTCCGGCGAGCACGGCTTCGTCATCGCCACCGCCCCCAAGCTCCACGGCGCCACCATCTGGCTGGACTTCCCGAGCGTCGGCGCGACGGAGAACCTGCTGATGGCCGCCGTCCTCGCCAACGGCCGCACCGAGATCGACAACGCGGCCCGCGAGCCGGAGATCGTCGACATCTGCCGCATGCTCACCGACATGGGCGCCGACATCGAGGGAGCCGGCTCCTCGCGGCTGGTCATCCAGGGCGTCCCGGAACTCCGCCCGGTCGAGCACCGCACCATCGGCGACCGCATCGTGGCCGGCACCTGGGCCTTCGGCGCCGCCATGACCCGCGGTGACGTGACGGTGCACGGGATCGACCCGGCGTTCCTGGAGATCGCCCTGGACAAGGTCGTGACCGCCGGCGGTGAGGTCACCACCAACCCGGACTCGTTCCGGGTGGTCATGCCCTCCCGCCCGAAGGCCGTGGACATCGTGACCCTCCCGTTCCCCGGGTTCGCCACCGACCTGCTCCCGATGGCGGTGGGCCTGGCCGCGGTGAGCGAGGGCTCTTCCCTGGTGACCGAGAACATCTTCGACGGCCGCTTCATGTTCATCAACGAAATGTCCCGCCTGGGCGCCGACATCCGCACCGACGGCCACCACGCGGTCGTCCGCGGCAAGGACCGCCTGTCGGGCGCCCCGGTGACCGCCACCGACATCCGAGCCGGCGCGGGCCTGGCGATCGCCGGCCTGTGCGCCGACGGGATCACCGAGGTCCGCCACGTCCACCACATCGACCGCGGCTACCCGAGCTTCGAGTCCGATCTGCGGGGCCTCGGCGTCCAGGTGGAGCGGGCCGTAGCGCCACCGGACCAGTTCGACTTCTGACCCCGGGCCCGGCCCACCCGGGCGCCGAACGCGAGAGCGCGGCCCGGGTGGGTGGGGGTGACGGTCTGCCCCGTCGGGGTCAGGGGGCCGGGCGGTAGCCCTGGGCGGCGGCCCACTTCGCGGCGGCCTTCTCCTCCTTGCGGCGCTTGCGGCGGCGCATGAGCCAGCCGAACGACACGAAGATCAGCAGGACGAAGAGCAGGACGATCAACGGGAAGACGATGGCCAGCACCGACAGGGCCACGCTGAAGAAGTCCTCGATGGTGCTCACGATCGGGGCGCCGACCCCGACTGTCGTCGCGTTGATGACCGGGCGGGCCGCGGCCTTCATGCCGTGGACGCCGAGCGATATGGCGCCGCCCACCACTATGGGTACCCATTGATGGCTCGTGAAAAATGATCCCGGGTCCGTCACCGTGACCGTCTCCGAGCTCGACGCGGCGCCGAAGGCCAGACCGCCCGCCGTGGGGCGGATGAAGGTCTGGATGACGTCGTTCACGTGGTCGAGCATCGGTATCTTGTCCGCGACGAACTCGATCGCGAGCAGGACCGCGACGATCGTCAGGGTCCAGCCGTTCTCCATCCACGCCCAGTTGGACGGCAGCGTGATCAGGTCCGAGTAACGCGCGAGCAGGCCGATGGCCATGAGCGGGATGTACGCGTTGAGCCCGGCCGATGTGGCGAGGCCGAGACCCGTCAATGACTCCAACACTCCTAAAGCATGACATCGGGGTGCCAGTCCCACAGCCTGGGCGGTTAGGCTGTCCGCCGTGCGTCTCGTCATCGCCAAGTGCTCGGTCGACTACATCGGCCGGCTCACGGCCCACCTCGCGCCCGCGACCCGCCTGCTGCTCATCAAGGCGGACGGGTCGATCTCGATCCACGCCGACGACCGGGCGTACAAGCCGCTGAACTGGATGTCCCCGCCCTGCCGGCTGGAGGAGACCGAGGGGCTGTGGCGGGTCGTCAACAAGGGCGGCGAGGAGCTGCGGATCACGATCGAGGAGATCCTGCACGACAGCTCGCACGAGCTGGGCATCGACCCGGGCCTGGTCAAGGACGGTGTCGAGGCGCACCTGCAGGAGCTGCTGGCGGCCGCGCCGGAGACGCTGGGCAGCGGGTTCACGCTTGTCCGGCGCGAGTACATGACCGCGATCGGGCCCGTCGACCTGCTCTGCCGCAACGGCGAGGGCGCGACCGTGGCTGTGGAGATCAAGCGCCGGGGTGAGATCGACGGCGTGGAGCAGCTGACCCGATACCTCGAGCTGCTCGGCCGCGACCCCCTGCTCGCCCCGGTGTCGGGAATCTTCGCGGCGCAGGAGATCAAGCCGCAGGCCCGCGTGCTCGCCGAGGACCGGGGCATCCGCTGCGTCGTGCTCGACTACAACGCCCTGCGCGGGGCGAAGAAGGACGAGCTCACGCTGTTCTAGCCGCGCAGATCACGCTCACCAGCTCATCGATCACGTCCGTGATCGCGAAGTCCTTGGGCGTGAACACCCGGGCCACCCCGGCGGCCAGCAGCGTCTGCGCGTCGGCGGGCGGGATGATGCCGCCCACCACCACGGGCAGGTCGGCGAGCCCGGCCGCGCGCAGACCCGACAGCACGGACTCCACCACGGCCAGGTGCGATCCCGACAAGACCGACAAACCTACTAGATTGACGTCCTCCTCCACGGCCGCGGCCACGATCTGGGCCGGCGTCAGGCGGATGCCCTGGTACACCACCTCGAACCCGGCGTCGCGGGCCCGCATGGCGATCTGCTCGGCCCCGTTCGAATGCCCGTCGAGCCCCGGCTTCCCGATGAGCAGGCGCAGCCGGCCGGTTCCGAGCTCCGCGGCGGCCCGGCGGACCCGCTCCCGCACGGCGGTCAGGTCGCCGGCGGGGACGGATGACGTGTTCCCCAGCCCGGTCGGCGCTCGGTACTCCCCGAAGACCTCCCGCAGCACCCCCGCCCATTCGCCGGTCGTCACACCTGCGGCAACGCAGTCGAGCGTCGCCGCCATCAGGTTCGCGTCGCCGGCCGCGGCCGCCCGCAGGGCCGCGAGCGCCGCCGTCACGTCGCCGCGCGCCGCCCGCCAGGCGACGACCGAGTCGACAGCCGCCCGTTCGACACCGGGGTCGATCAGCTCGATGCCGGCCGCGGTCAGCGGCGACGGCTCCGTCTCGGTGAAGCGGTTCACCCCGACCATGACGTCCTCGCCGCTCTCCAGCCGGGCCCGCCGCGCGGCCAGCGACGCCACTAGCGAGCGCTTGAGATACCCGGACTCGACGGCGGCCACCACCCCGCCCATCGACAGCACCCGGTCCAGCTCCTGCGAGGCCTCGGCCACGACCCCGTCCACCAGCGCGGTCATCACGTGCGAGCCCTCGAACAGGTCTGGGTACTCCAGCAGATCCGACTCGAAGGCCAGCACCTGCTGCATGCGCAGCGACCACTGCTGGTCCCACGGCCGCGGCAGTCCAAGTGCTTCGTTCCAGGCCGGCAGCTGTACCGCCCGAGCCCGCGCCGACCGCGACAGTGTCACGCCGAGCATCTCCAGGACGATCCGCTGGACGTTGTTCTCCGGCTGGGCCTCGGTCAGGCCGAGCGAGTTGACCTGCACCCCGTAGCGGAACCGGCGCGCGGCCGCGTCCCGCACCCCGTAGCGCTCGAGCGTGATCCGGTCCCAGAGCACGGTGAACGCCCGCATCTTCGCCGTCTCCTCGACGAAGCGCACGGACGCGTTGACGAAGAACGACATCCGGGCCACGACCGACGCGAAGCCGGAGTCCGGCACCTGGCCCGACGAGCGCACCGCGTCCAGCACGGCGATCGCCGTGGCCAGGGCGAACGCGACCTCCTGCACGGGCGTCGCCCCGGCCTCCTGCAGGTGGTACGAGCAGATGTTCACCGGGTTCCAGCGCGGGCAGTTCGCGACCGTCCAGGCGATGGTGTCGGTGGTGAGGCGCAGCGACGGGCCGGGCGGGAAGATGTGCGTGCCCCGGGACAGGTACTCCTTCACGATGTCGTTCTGCGTGGTGCCGGCCAGGGACGCGAGGTCGACGCCCTGCTCGCGGGCGCACGTGACGTACAACGCCAGCAGCCACATCGCCGTCGCGTTGATGGTCATCGAGGTGTTCGCCCGCCCGAGGTCGATGCCGTCGAACAGGGCGCGCACGTCGCCGAGGTGCGCGACAGGCACGCCGACCCGCCCGACCTCGCCGCGGGCCGCTTCGGCGTCGGGGTCGTAGCCGGTCTGGGTCGGCAGGTCGAACGCCACCGAGAGGCCGGTCTGCCCCTTGGCCAGGTTGCGGCGGAAGAGGGCGTTGGAGGCGGCCGCCGAGGAGTGGCCGGCATAGGTGCGCATGACCCACGGGCGGTCGCGTTCGGGGAGCCTCTCGGTCACCATGCGAGTACCCTACTGAACGGTAACTAGGGGAACCCGGTGAAAGTTGTCACCGCTCTATAGTGAACGCCGTGGCGGATGCGATCACGGTGCGCGGCCTGCGCAAGGCGTACGGGAAGGCCTTCGCCGTCGATGGCGTCGACCTCGACGTCCGGGTCGGCGAGGTCTTCGCGCTCCTCGGGCCGAACGGGGCCGGCAAGACCACGACGGTGGAGATCCTCGAGGGCTTCCGCCGCCGCACGTCGGGCGAGGTGGCGGTGCTGGGCCTCGATCCCCAGCGCGCGGACAAGGCGTGGCGGGCCCGGGTCGGAGTGGTGCTGCAGAGCACCGGCGAGTTCGACGACCTGACCGCCCGCGAGGTGGTCCACCACTTCGCGAACTACTACCCGGGCGCGGCCGACCCCGACGAGATCATCACGCGGGTCGGGCTGGCCGAGAAGCAGCACGACCGCACCCGCACCCTCTCCGGCGGCCAGAAGCGCCGCCTCGACGTGGCGCTCGGCATCGTCGGCCGCCCCGAGCTGCTGTTCCTGGACGAGCCCACGACCGGCTTCGACCCCGAGGCGCGGCGCGAGTTCTGGGCCGTCATCCGCGACCTGCGCGGCGCGGGCACGACGATCCTGCTCACCACCCACTACCTGGACGAGGCCGAGGCGCTGGCCGACCGGGTCGGCGTGCTCGCCGGCGGCCGGCTCATCGCCGTCGACACGCCCGCACAGCTCGGCGGGCGCGGTGAGGGCGGCGCCACCGTCGCCTGGACGAGCGAGGACGGCCCGAAGAGCGAGCGCACCGACGCCCCGACCGCGCTCGTCGCCCAGCTGTCCGAGCGGTTCGGCGGCGAGGTGCCGGGCCTGACCGTGACGCGACCGAGCCTCGAGGACGTATACCTGCGGATGATCGGCAGCCCCGAAGAAGTGACAGCGGCATGAACACCCTGCGGCTCGGCCTCCTGCGCGGCGGCCTCGAGATCAAGCAGTTCCTGCGCAGCCGCGAGTCGGTGGTCTTCACCCTCGCGTTCCCGCTGATCCTGCTGTGCGTGTTCGGCGCGGTGTTCGGCGGCGAGATCGCGCCAGGTGTGACCTTCACGCAGTACTTCGCGGCCGGCATGATCGCCGCGGGCCTGCTCTCGACGGGCTTCCAGAGCCTGGCCATCCAGATCCCGATGGAGCGCGAGAAGGGCATCCTCAAGCGCCTGCGCGGCACGCCGATGCCGCGGGCCGCCTACTTCATCGGCAAGGTCGTCATGGTCCTGGTCATCGGCCTGGTCGAGACCGTCCTGCTGGTCACGGTGGCCGCGCTGTTCTTCGGCGTGAAGCTCCCGGCCACCGGCGAGAAGTGGCTGACGTTCGTCTGGGTGTCGCTGCTGGGGATCACCGCCTGCACGCTGTGCGGGATCGCGTTCTCCTCGCTGGCCAAGACCGGCCGCAGCGGCCCGGCCGTGGTGACCCCGGTCGCGATCGTGCTGCAGTTCATCTCGGGCGTCTTTTTCCAGTACTCCCAGCTGCCCGACTGGATGCGCGGCGTCGCCTCGGTCTTCCCGCTCAAGTGGATGACCCAGGGCATGCGCTCGGTCTTCCTGCCCGACTCCTTCGCGATCCGGGAGACCTCCGGCGCGTGGCAGCACGGCACCATCGCGCTCGTCCTGGGCGGCTGGATCGTGCTGGCCCTCGCCCTGTGCCTGTTGACGTTCCGGTGGACCGAGCGCGACTAGGAGTACGACCGAAGGGGCTCCTAGGAATTGATCAACCGCCGGGCCCGGTCCAGCTCGTCGGCGAAGACCAGGATGCGCACCATGCCGTCCGGCCCGGTGGCCAGCGTCGCGCGGACGCCGTTGGAGCGCAGCCGGTCCCGCACCTCGCGGGCGAACGCCAGGTCGCCCACCATCGACACCGAGCGCAGCAGCCCGTAGTCGGGCGTGCCGGGCGGCGCCGGGGGCAGTGCGGTGCCGTACTTCAGCAGACGGATGATGAGCAGCAGCGCGGCCAGCACACCGGCCGAGGCGGCCCATCCGGCAAGGTACATGAGGGGCACGTTGACAGTCTGCCACCAGTTGATCACGCGGTGGCGGCTTCTACACGTACTCGTGGGCGTCCACGGCCGCCGGCACCACCGGGACCGCGGCCGGGATCGTGAAGCTGAACCGGCTGCCCCCGCCGGGGTTGTCGGTCACCGCGATCGTCCCGCCGTGCCGGTCCACGATCCGACGGCAGATGGCCAGGCCGAGGCCGGTGCCACCGTAGGACTGGCCGGCGTGCGCGCGGTGGAACGACTCGAACACGTGGGCCTTGTCGGCGTCCGGAATGCCGATCCCGCGGTCGGCGACCTCGACGCGGACCCAGCCCGGTCCGGCCGTGTGCGCGCTGATGTCGATCTTCGGGACGCGCCCCGGCCGCACGTACTTGAGCGCATTGCCGACCAGGTTGTCCAGCACGTGGCGCAGCATCGCCGGGTCGGCCTCGACGTGCGGAAGCGCACCGATGTACACGTCCGGCTGCACCCGCAGGTGCCCGACCCGCTCGGCGACGACGTCGGCCACGAGCCCGGCCAGGTCGACCTCGCCGGGCTTCAGGGCGGCGTCGCGCGCGGTCACGTAGGCCAGCAGGTCGTCGATCAGCCGCCGCATCCGCACCACGCCCGACCCGACCCGCTCCAGGCTCTCCAGGGCCTGCTCGGGCTCGTCCGGCAGCGCGTCGCGGGCCATCTCCGTGTGGGCGCCGATGACGGTCAGCGGGTTCTTCAGGTCGTGGGCGACGATCCCGGCGAACGCCGCCAGGTCGGCCTCGCGCTCCCGCGCCTCGGTGATGTCGTGGAACACCACGATCGCCCCGCGCTGCCCGTCGTGGTCGAGCGGCCGCCCGCTCACCGACAGCAGGACGCCGTTGATGACCATCTCGACCCGGTCGGTCGACTGCCCGGCCAGGGCCCGCACCATCGGCTGCTCGTGGTTGGGGAACGGCGTGACGCCGTCGGGCAGGTAGACCTCCTCGGCGCCGAGCATCGCCTGGGCGGCCGGGTTGTGCACCAGGAAGTGTCCCTCGCCGTCGACCACGCCGACGCCGTCGCTGATGCGCTCCAGGATGCCGTTGAGCAGCGCGACCTGGTGGTCGGCAATGCGCCTGGCGGCCCGCAGCCCCGCGGTCGCGGTGACCACCTTCGCCTCCGCGCGCCCGCGCGCCCCGGCCAGCGCCCACAGCATCGCGCACACGAGCAGCGTCAGCAGCGTGCCGCCGAGCCCGACCACGAGCGGCAGGGCGGGCGTCGACCCGCCGAGCCGAGCCGCGTCGGCCGACACGACGAGCCGCCACTCCCGGTTGGCGATCGCCACGTGCAGGTCCCGGTGCAGATCCGGATGCGTCCCGGCCTGATGCAGCCGGGCCACCCGCGCCTCCACCCCGCCGCCGTTCTGCGCCCACAGCTCGGCGTCGGCCTGGCCCTGGGTCGCGCGCGTGAGCACACCGCCGAGGAAGTCCTGCCCCCGCAGCCCGAGCACCACCCAGCCCTTGAAGTCCCGCCGCCCGTCCGGCGTCGGATCGCCGTAGGAGGGTGCGGCCAGCACGAACGACAGCTGCTGCTGCCCGGCCGGCAGCTTCCGGTCGCGCAGCAGCACGTAGGTGTCGGAGGCCGCCGCCTCCCCGGAGCGCCGCGCCTCCCACAGCGCCGCGGTCGGCTCGGCCGCCTGCGACAGGTCGGTCCCGGCGGGCAGGACCGCGGTGTCGTCGAGGGGCCGCGTGAAGATCGTGAAGAGGTGCTCGCGCCCGGTGCCCATCGGCTTGAGCTCCAGGCCGGCGACGCCCTGCCCGCGCCAATATTCCTGTGTGGCCGCCACCTGCGAGTCGTCGGCCGCCACCAGGAACACCAACGACGTCGCCCCGACCAGCCCGGCCTCCCGCAGCGGCGCGGTGGTCGACGCGAAGTCCTCGGCGGTCAGATCGCTCTGCGCACCGACCGCCGCCGCCACCGTGCGCAGCGTGTCGAGGTACCGGTGGATCTCCGAACGCACCGACGCGTCGGACAGCCCGGCCGCCCGGTCGAGCACGGCCTGCGCCCGATCCTGCTGCCCCTGCCGGATGGCGTGCGCGGCCTGCCAGGACGCCCCGAGCCCGACCGCCAGCACGACCGCGATGGCCAGCGCACCGGCCCAGCCGACCTGGCGGACCGCACTGCCGAGCCGACCCGTCACCCAACGCTGATCGGCAGGAGAGATTCGAGATTAAGGACAAAGGCCGTGACTCGGGTCCGCGCTGCTTGCGGTCCGCTCCTCCCGCGAGGCACCGGTCGGCGCCTGGGGCGCCTCCCTTCGGCGTCCGCGTCGTGCAGCGCCCTGTCGTGCCTGGACGGATTGCGCGCGGATGTGTCGTGCCCCGGACGGGTCGCTCGGATGCGTCGCGCTCGGACGCGTGGCGCGGATGCGTGGTGCTCGGATGCGTCGCGCTTGGACGCGTGGCGGTGGATACATGGTGCTCGGATGCGTCGCGCTCGGACGCGTCGCGCTCGGATGCGACACGCTTGAATGCATCGCGCGGATCTGTGACGGTCAGACGCCTCTCAGATCGCTCGGGCGGGTCGCGCTTAGATGAGGTCGCGCTCGGACGCGTCGTGCTCGGACGCGACGCGCGGACGCGTTGCGCTCGGACGTGTTGCGCTCGGACGCGTGCGGGATGGTCCGCCGGGCATCGGGCGCTGGCGGGCATTGCGTTCCGTCCGCGGGGCCATGAGCGTGCGCGCCGGGCGTTCAGTCACATCGCCGGCCCGCGCGCGCCCGGACGCGTCTCAGGCTGGCCGCTCGGTCGCGCACCGATTGCCTTGCACGCGCGGACGCGAATTGGGCCGGCCGCTCGGTCACGCATCGCCCCCTCACGCGCGCGGACGCGTATCGGGGTGCGGCTCGGCCGCGCGTCGCTGGTCCTGCGCGCGGACGCGTGGCTGCCGGCTTCGGCCGTAGTCCTGCGCGCGGACGCCTGCCGTCGTCCCACTCGCGGACGCGTGCCGGCCGTCGTCCCACTCGCGGACGCGTGCCGGCCGTCGTCCCACGCGCGGACGCGTGCCTGCCGTCGTCCTACGCGCGGACGCGTGCGTCCGGCGGGCGGGCGCGGACGCGGCTGTGGCGCGCGCGGCGTGTGCGTGAGCGGGGTTGCGGTGACCTGATGACGCTGGCGGTAGTGGCTACTTGGAGCGGCCGTGGACCAGGCGGACCACGCGCAGCATCTGGGAGATGGTCTTCTCGGTTCGGTCGAACGTCGTGGCGGCCAGCAGAGACGGAGCGCGGCGCTTCACGATGGACTTCGGGCGGGTGAACTCGCGCAGGCCGTCGTCGCCGTGAATGCGGCCGAAGCCGGAGTTGCCGACGCCGCCGAAGGGGAGTGCGGGCATGCCGGCGAAGGTCAGGGCCGAGTTGACCGATGTCATGCCCGAGCGGACCTGGCGGGCCAGACTGAGGCCCTGAGACTTCGAGAAGATGGCGCCGCCCAGGCCGTAGCCCGTGCTGTTCGCCAGCCGTACGCCCTCGGCCGCGTCGCGGACCCGGCTGACGGTCAAGGTCGGGCCGAAGGTCTCCTCCTGGACGGCGGCGGCGTCCTCCGGCACGTCGACCAGGATCGTGGGGTTCACGAACGGTGGCTGGACCGCCTCCGCGCCGCCCAGCACGGCGCGGCCGCCGCGGGTGAGGGCGTCTTCGATGTGGCGGCGGATGATCTCGATCTGGGACGGCATGGTGATCGGGCCGATGTCCGAGGAGGGCTCGGCGCCCACGGTGAGCTTGGCGGCGCGGGCCACGACGCGGTTGAGGAAGTCGTCGAAGATCGGCTCGGCGACGTACACCCGCTCAATGCCGACGCAGGTCTGGCCGGCGTTGGTCAGGCCGCCCCAGACACAGGCGCTCGCGGCCTCGTCCAGGTCGGCGTCGGCCGCCACGACCATCGCGTCCTTGCCGCCGCACTCCAGCAGCACGGGCGTGAGGGACTCGGCCGCCACGGCCATGACCTTCTTGCCGGTGGCCGTCGAGCCGGTGAAGGCGATCTTGTCGACCCCGCTGCGGCAGAGGGCCGCGCCGACGTCGCCGAGGCCGTGGACGATCTGCAGGACCGGGTGCTCGGGGACGACCTCGTTGAAGCGGTCGACAAACCATTGACCCACTGCCGGTGTGTACTCGCTGGGCTTGAACACCACCGCATTGCCCGCGGCAAGCGCGTAGGCGATCGACCCCATCGGCGTGAGAATCGGGTAGTTCCAGGGCCCGATCACCCCGACCACGCCCAGCGGCAGATATTCGAGGAACGCCGCGTGCTCCTTCAGCAGCAGCGAGCTCCCGACCCGCCGGCGCCCGAGCACCTTGCGGGCCCGCTGCGCCGCCCACGCGATGTGGTCGACCGCCGCGATCGCCTCGACCAACGCGTCCGCGCGCGGCTTGCCGCCCTCGCGGTTCATGAGCGCGGCCAGCTCCTCGAGGCGGTTGGTGAGCACGCTGCGGAACGCCAGCAGGCGCTGCTTCCGCCCGGAGAATCCGAGTCCGGCCCACCATGCGGCCGCGTCACGCGCCCGGGCGACGGCGGCGGTGAGAGAATCGGTGGAGGCGACCGGGAAGCGGCCGACCTCCTCGCCCGTCGCGGGGTTGGTCGAGATCAGCGAGCCCTCGTCGATGGCGGGGACGCCGGGCGTTCGCGTGGCGGTCATGGCGCGAGTGTAAACCCGGAAATTACTCACGAGTAAGCCCCGAGCGGCCCCGCGATGTCGAAAACCCGGTGCGCACTCCGACCAGTGGGTGGACACAGGCCCAGGAGGAACGGATGAAGATCGAACAGCTCAAGGTGCCCGGCGCGACGTTGCACTACGAGGTCCGCGGCAGCGGGCCGGTCCTGCTGCTGATCTGCGGCGGGATCTACGACGCCGAGGGGTTCGAGGCCCTGGCCGATGAGCTCGCCGGTGAGCGCACCGTGGTCACCTACGACCGGCGCGGCAACTCCCGCAGCCCCCTGGACGGCCCGCCGTCCGAGATCATCCTGGAGGAGCAGGCCGACGACGCGTACCGGCTGCTCGGCGCCGTAGGCGTCACCGAGGACGAGCCGGCCGACGTGTTCGGCAACAGCTCGGGGGCGGTGATCGCGCTGGAACTCGCCGCGCGGTACCCGGGCATGGTCCGCACCGTCGTCGCGCACGAGCCGCCGCTGTTCGAGCTGCTACCCGACTTCGACCGCTTCCGCGCGGTGTTCACAGAGGTGGCCGCGGCGTACCGCGAGCACGGCACAGAGGCCGCCATGGGAGTCTTCGGCGCGGCAATGGCCATGCACGGTGACGACGACACCCCGAGCGCACCGCCGACGGCCGAGTCCGGGGCGCGGATGCAGCGCAACATGGAGTACTTCATCGCGTACGAGGTGCCGCCCATCGCCGCGGTCGTTCCCGATCTCGAGGGCCTGCGCTCAGGGACAGTGCGAATCGTGCCGGCCGTCGGCGCGACGAGCGCGGGAGAGCCGCCGAACCGCGCCGGCCGCGAGCTGGGAGCGCGGCTGGACGCGGAGGTCGTCGAATTCCCACATGGGCACGGCGGGTTCGGAGACGCCGGCCCCTTCGCGGCGAAGCTGCGCCAGGTGCTGGCCGCACCGTAAAGCACACGCAGACCAACCGAGCCGCAAGCCCAACACCCACACGCGCGGACGCGTGCCCGCGCCCGCGCGAGGCCGTGCCCGCGCGAGGCCTGGCCCGCGCCCGCGTCCGCGCGAGACGCGGCACACGCGCGGACGCGGGCGGCTGGCATGCGCGGACGCGGGCTGGCCCATGTGCCCCCGCTGACGTGGACACGCGGGCGAGGCGCGGCACACGCGCGGACCCGCGAAGCGCGGCACACGCGCGGACGCGGGCGGCTGGCATGCGCGGACGCGGGCTGGCCCATGTGCACACGCTGACGCGGACACGCGGGCGAGGCGCGGCACACGCGGGCGCGGACCCTGCACATGGCCGGATGCAAGCGGGCGTACGTGCTGGCGCGGCTCCACACACGCGCGGACCAGCCCACACACGCGCGGACGCGAGCGCGGCGCACGCGGGCTTAGCTCACGCACACGCGCGGACGCGCCCACGCACACGCACACGCACGGACGCGAGCGCGACGCATGCGGGCTCAGCCCAGGTACACGCGCGGACGCGAGCGCTGGCAGGCGCGACCGCTCCCTGCCCGGGGCGGAAGCGAAGTGGCCAGGAACCCGGAAGCTCGTTAAGAGGCGTGTTCCTTGAGGATGCGCTCGGCGACCGCGAGAGGATCGGCGAGGCGCCCTTCGGCGTGGGCGTCGACCCACCGTTGCCGGCCCGGGAAGTAGGCGCCGGACGTGGCGGCGCGGCGGATGTTCTCCTGCATGCCGGTGTCCATCTGGCCGGGGTCGACGTTGGTGATCGAGATTCGTTCGTCCTCGCGGACCTGGGAGGAGAGGACGTCGAAGAACGTCTCGCCGGCGGCCTTCGTCGTGCAGTACAGCGCCCAGCCGTCGATGACCCGGTGGGCGGCGCCGGAGGAGATGAACAGGATGCGCATCCGCGCGTCGGGCGGGGCGGCGCGCAGGAATGTGTTGGTGAGGACCACCGGGGCCGTGAGGTTGACCGCGATCGAGTTGGTGATCGCCTGGGTGGTGAGGCGGCCGATCTCGCCGATCGGCTCGACGACTGCCGCGTTGTGGATCAGTACCACGTCGTCGGCGTCGCGCAGGAACGCGCGCAGCGTGTCGTGGTCGGGGAGCCAGTGGGCGTCCGCGAGGTCGGTGGAGAAGAGCGTCACGTCGCCCGGGTGTTCGTCGCGGAGCTGCTGTTGTTCGGGGCTGAAGTGCCGGCCGACCGCCAGGATCCGATCGCCGCGTGTGGTGGACACGTCGAAGAGGGCGGCGCCCAGGCCGCGGGAGACTCCGGTGATCACGACGGCACGCATGGGGTCACTCTATTCCTGTGCCGGGATCATTTATATGGCCCGTGTGCCGCCCGCGGGTGGTCCCTTCGGCGCACCCGGGCACGAGTCGCCGAGCTTCCCCGCGACGGCCTCGAGCGCGTCGGCGAGGGCGGCCGTCTGCGCCTCGTCGAGGTGGTCGAAGATCAGCCGGCGGACGTCGGCCACGTGCTCGGGCGCGACGCGCTCGGCGAACGCGCGGCCGGCGTCGGTGATCCGGGCGATGCTGACCCGGCCGTCGCCGGAGTCGGGGGCGACGTCGACGTACCCGAGCTCGACGAGCTTGCGCATGCGGTGACTCAGCCGGCTCGGCGACATGTTCATCTGCCCGGCCAGGTCGGACAGCCGTAGCCCGTCGCCGGCCTCGCTGAGGGCGGCCAGCAGCCCGTATTCGACGTGGACCAGGCCGTGCGGGCGGAACGTGCGCTCCAGCTCGGGAAACCCGACGAGCACGACGGCCAGCAGCGACAGCCAAGCCCGGCGCTCGGTGTCGTCCAGCCATCGCGGCTCGTCCGTCATGCCCACCACAGTAAGTTCAGAATCGGCCGATCGCGATGATCACCGCGAGGGCGCCGAGGACGAGGTTGACGACGATCATCGGGTACTCCTTCGCCCGCGCGTGATCGACGATCGCCAGCAGCATGATGATCGCCAGGCCGACAGCGGCGAGCGGGGTCAGGATCGGTGCGATCCCGGTCGCCCACGGCAGGATCAGCCCGAGGCCACCCAGGATCTCGACGATGCCGATGAACCGGACAGTGCCCTTGCTGTACCGCGGCACCCAGGTCATCTTCTCGGCCAGCTTCTCCACCGGCTGGGTCGCCTTGGTGACGCCGGCGCCCACGAATGCCACGCCCAGCAGGCACTGCAGTACCCACAGAAAAATATTCATGGCCCGAGACTGTACTTGAAGCTTCAAGTTTCTAGAAGGCACCCGGCGCGGGCGAGGGCCGATCATTCGCCGGGCGTCGATCGTGCAGGGTATGGAGACCTTCCGGCGCCCGTTCGGGGCCAGCCTGATGATCGTCATCGGCATCTTCCAGGTGGTCGTCGGGCTCACGGCGATCTTCCAGCGGGCCTTCTACATCCTGGCCGGGAGCTACCTCTTCGGCTTCTCCGTCGTCGGCTGGGGCTGGACCCATCTCGCGCTCGGCGTGCTGCTGCTGCTAGCCGGCGGGGCCGTGCTCGCCGGGCAGCTGTGGGGCCGGGTCGTCGGGATCGTGCTGGCTTCCCTGAGCGCGGTCGCCAACTTTGTGTTCCTGCCGTACTACCCGCTGTGGTCGATGCTGATCATCGCCGCTGACGTCGCGGTGATCTGGTCGCTGACGAGGTATGGCCGGGAGGAGGCCGTGCTGCGCTGAAGGTGTGTGGGCCGCCCACATGTGACAGGCCCACAGGCGGTGCGACCATGCGGTGATGCACGTCACGACCCAGGGGCCGGACAGCGGCCCGACAGTACTGCTCATTCACGGCAACGTGTCCGACTCGACATATTGGGAACCGCTCGTCCGGCACCTGCCGCCGCATTGGCGCGTGGTCCGGCCCGACCTGCGCGGATTCGGCAAGAGTGAGGCGCTCGGCATCGACGCCACCCGCGGGCTGCGCGACTTCGCCGACGACCTCGAGCCCCTGCTCGGTCCGGACCCGATCACGGTGGTGGGCCACTCGATGGGCGGCGGCGTGGCCATGCAGCTGCTGCTGGACCACCCCGAGCGCATCGGCGCCTTAGTGCTGGAGGCGCCCGTCTCGCCGTACGGCTTCGGCGGCACCCGCGACCTCGACGGCACGCCGACCACCGCCGACCACGCGGGCTCGGGCGGCGCGTCGGCGAACCCCGACTTCGTCCGGCTCCTGCAGGCCCAGGATCGCGGGACCGCAGAGCAGGCCAGCCCCCGCAACGTGCTGCGCGCCTTCTACGCCGCCCCGGGCTTCGACTTCGGTGCGGACGAGGACCTGCTCGTCGACAGCATGCTGTCCACGTCGATCGGCGAAGATCAATACCCCGGCGATGGTACGTCCAGCCAGCAGTGGCCGGGCCTGGGCCCCGGCACCAAGGGCGTCCTCAACACCATGTCGCCGCGCTGGCTGGACCTGTCCGGGATCGCCGACGTGCCGGTGAAGCCGCCGATCACCTGGGTTCGCGGCGACCAGGACGTGATCGTGTCGGACGCGTCGCTGTTCGACCTGGCCCAGCTGGGCAAGCTCGGGCTCGTGCCCGGCTGGCCCGGCGAGGAGGCGTGCCCGCCGCAGCCGATGATCGGACAGACAAGGGCGGTCCTTTCACGGTACGCCGACCGCGGTGGCTCCTACCGCGAGGTCGTCTGGACCGGCGTCGGGCACAGCCCGCACGTGGAGCGCCCGCTCGACTTCGCCGCCGTCCTGCGCGAGGTCGTCGGCGCGTGATCGGTCCGTCCGGAGCGCCGCGAACGGGCGTGGGCGGATGCGCCGGGCCGCCGCGTGCTGCACAGTGTTGCGTGTGAATGTGACCGACAGCGGCGGCCTGGTCTCCATCATCGCGCCGATCTGCGTCGTCGTGGGCATCATCGGGGTGCTGGTCCCGATGATCCCCGGCCTCCTGCTGTGCTGGGCCGGCGTCGCCGCGTGGGCGGTCTTCGGCGGCCACGGCGCGACCGGCTGGGCGGTCGGGATAGCGGCGACGGTGGTGCTGGCGCTGGGCTTCGTCGCGAAGTACCTGGTGCCGGGGCGCAACCTGAAGCGGGCCGGCGTATCGAACCTGACGCTGTTCCTGGGCGGGGTCGGCGGCATCATCGGCTTCTTCGTGATCCCGGTCGTCGGCCTGATCGCCGGGTTCATCCTCGGCATCTACCTGGTGGAGCTGGCCCGGCAGTCGAACGCCGCGAGCGCCTGGCAGTCCACGAAGCACGCGCTGAAGGCGGCGGGCCTGTCGATGCTCATCGAGCTGGCCACGGCGTTCATCATCGCCGGGATCTGGATTGCCGGAGTTTGGCTCGGTTAGCCCCCTCGTCGCCCTCCTCGTCCGTCCGGTAGCCGTCTTTTTTTGTCGTACCCCTGTGGCACTGTGTCGGCATGGAGATCGGTCGGCATGTTGACGCATTGGAGCGCGCCGGACTGGATCTCGTCGATGCCGCGGAGAAGGCCGGCTTCGACGCCCCGGTTCCGACCTGCCCGGAGTGGACCGTCCGCGAGCTGGTGCAGCATGTCGGCTACGTCCATCGATGGGCCGCCGCCTACGTCCGCACCGGCCGCTCGGCGATCCTGACCGACGACGAGGAGGCCGACGCGGTCGGGCCGTTCCCCGAGGACCCCGCGCTGCTCGACTGGTTCCAGGCCGGCCACACCGCGCTCGTCGACGTGCTGCGGGCGGCCCCGGCCGACACCGCCTGCTGGCACTTCCTGCCGGCCGAGTCCCCGCTCGCGTTCTGGGCCCGCCGCCAGGCCCACGAGACCACGATCCATCGGGCCGACCTGCAGGGCGCGGTCGGCTCCATCGCCGGTGTGGAGGCCGATCTGGGGCTCGACGGGATCGACGAGCTGCTGATGGGCTTCTACGGCGCCCGCGGCCGCCGGCTGCGCAGCGAGGTCGACTGCACGCTGTCGGTCCACGCGACCGACGGCGCGTCCGCCGACGGGCCGCACGCGTGGACGGTGACCATGACCCCGGTCGGCGCCACCATCGTCCGCGGCCTCTCCGACGACGCCGACTGCACCCTGCGCGGCCCGTCGAGCGCGCTGTACCTGGCGCTGTGGAACCGGCGCACCACCGAGGATCTCGACGTGCAGGGCAGCGCGGCGGTGCTGGAGGTGTGGCGGGACCGGGCGACGATCCGCTGGACGTAGGTAGCCGCCACGATCGCCGGCGCGGCGCGGCGCGGCGCGGCGCTGCGGGGCAGGGCGCGGCGGGCAGGGCGCTGCGGTGCGGGGCGCTGCAGGCAGGGCGGTGCAGTGCGGTGCGCTGCAGGCAGGGCGGTGCAGTGCGGTGCGCGGCGGGGCAAGGCGGTGCGCGGCGGGCAGTGCGGTGTGCGGCGGTGCAGTGCGGTGCGCGGCGGGGCAAGGCGCGGCAGGAGAGATGCTCGGCGCGGCAGGGCGGCAGGGCGGCGGGGCAAGGCGCGGCAAGGCGGTGCGCGGCGGGGCAGTGCGGTGTGCGGCGGTGCAGTGCGGTGCGCGGCGGGGCAAGGCGCGCCAGGAGAGATGCTCGGCGCGGCAGGGCGGCGGGGCAAGGCGCGGCAAAGCGGTGCGCGGCGGGGCGGTGCAGTGCGGTGCGGTGCGCGGCAAAGCGGGCGCGGCGGTGCGGGGCAGGGCCGGGTATGGCAAAGCAGTGCGGAGTGGTGCTGGGTGGCGGGGCGGGGTCGAAGGGGCGTGGCGGAGCGTAGGAGCCGGGGCCGGTACACCATGGGCACAGGGGCATTTGCCACAGGGCGGGGATCGATGGGGGTCGGCGTGGCAGACTCGCCCTTGGCCTGAATGAGCGTTTAGGAGGGGTGGCGATGGGGCGCGAGTTTGCATCCGTGGGCGTGGTGGGGCTCGGGACCATGGGCGCCGGCATCGTCGAGGTGTTCGCCCGCAACGGGATCGCCGTCCTGGCTGTCGAGATCAACGAGGCGGCGCTGCAGCGGGGCCGGGACAACCTGCGAGGGAGCGTCGACCGGGCGGTGCGCAAGGGGAAGCTGTCCGAGGCGGACCGTGACGCACTGCTGGAGCGGGTCACGTTCGCGGTCGGGCTGCCGTCACTGCACGCCGTCGACCTGGTGATCGAGGCGGTGCCCGAGCAGCTCGAGCTCAAGCAGCGGCTCTTCGCCGACCTCGACGGCGTGTGCAAGGCCGACGCCATCCTGGCCACCAACACCTCGAGCCTGTCCGTCACCGAGATCTCGGTCGCCACGGGCCGGCCCGACCGGGTCATCGGCATGCACTTCTTCAACCCGGCCCCGGTCATGAAGCTCGTCGAGGTCGTCCGGACCGTCGTCACGGCCGATGACGTCGTCACCGACATCGAGGGCCTGTGCGCGCGGCTCGGCAAGGTCGACGTCACCATCGGCGACCGGGCCGGGTTCATCGCGAACGCGCTCCTGTTCGGGTACCTCAACCAGGCAGTCTCGCTGCTGGAGGCCAGATACGCCTCGCGCGAGGACATCGACGCGGCCATGAAGCTGGGCTGCGGGCTGCCCATGGGCCCGCTCGCGCTGCTGGACCTGATCGGGCTCGACACCGCCTACGAGATCCTCGACACCATGTACCGCCGCGGCGGTAGGGACCGTCGCCACGCCCCAGTGCCGCTCATCAAGCAGATGGTCACCGCCGGGCTGCTGGGGCGGAAGTCGGGCCGGGGCTTCTACGCGTACGAGAAGCCCGGCTCACCGGTCGTCGTGGACGGCGTGGCCGCGACCGCGACGGAGTCCGAGGCGCGGACGATCGCGAAGGTCGGCGTGGTCGGCTCGGGCACCATGGCGACGGGCATCATCGAGGTGTTCGCCCGGGCCGGGCTCGAGGTCGTCTCCGTCACCCGGGGCGCCGAGCAGTCGGGCCGCACCGGGGAGGCGCTGAAGACGTCGCTCGACGAGGCGGTCGTGCGCGGCACGCTCGACGAGGCCGCCCGGGACGCGGCGCTCGGCCGGGTCACCTGGTCGGCCACCATCGAGCACCTCGCCGACGTCGACCTGGTCGTCGAGGCCGTGGTCGAGGACCTCTCGGTCAAGAAGGCGCTGTTCGCCGCGCTCGACGAGACCTGCAAGCCCGGCGTCGTGCTCGCCACCACCACGTCGAGCCTGCCGGTCATCGAGCTCGCGGTCGCCACCCGGCGCCCGGCCGACGTGGTGGGGCTCCACTTCTTCAACCCGGCCCCGGCGGTGGGGCTGGTCGAGGTGGTCCGCACGATCCGTACCTCCGACGCGACGATCGCCACGGCCACCGCCGCCGCCCGCGCCGTGGCGAAGCACCCGGTCGTCTGCGCGGACCGGTCGGGCTTCGTGGTGAATGCGCTGCTGTTCCCGTACCTCAACGACGCCGTCAAGATGGTCGAGGCCTCATACTCGACGGCCGACGACATCGACGCCGCGATGAAGCTGGGCTGCGGTTACCCGATGGGCCCGTTCGAGCTGCTCGACGTCGTCGGCCTGGACGTGGCGCTGGCCATGCAGCGGAAGCTGTACCTGGAGCTGCGCGAGCCCGGCTTCGCCCCGGCCCCGCTCCTGGAGCAGCTGGTCACCGCCGGCTACCTGGGCCGCAAGGTGGGGCGCGGCTTCCGTGACCACTCGGAGCGCTGACCTCGTGAGCGTTGCGGCGCGCCCGCTGCTGGGGCGCCTGGTCACCGTCGGCCGCGGGGGCCGCAAGGTGGGGCGCGGCTTCCGTGACCACTCGGAGCGCTGACCTCGTGAGCGTTGTGGCGTGCTCGCTGCTGGGGCGCCTGGTCACCGCCGGCCGCCTGGGCCGCAGGGTGGGGCGCGGCTTCCGCGGCTACTCGAAGTGCCTGCCACGTTAGTCTTGGAGCGTGTCCCCCCGGCGCAACCACCCCAAACGCGACGAAGACCCGCCGCCGCTCGATCTGGACCGGATCAAGCGCGGCGTCGGCAGCGTGCAGCAGTGGAGCGACGGCGAGTGGCAGGTCCGCAACATCCCCGCCGGGGCCGCGACGAAGGCGTACCGATGCCCGGGCTGTGACCAGGAGATCGCCCCAGGCGTGCCGCACGTGGTCGCCTGGCCCGCCGACGAACGCGGCGACCTCACCGACCGCCGCCATTGGCACACAGGCTGCTGGCGCGCCCGCGATCGCCGCGGTCCCAACACCCAGCGCAGCCGAAGCGCTCCTCGCTACGGCTGACCTCGCTCCGCCCAGCCACCGCCGCGGCCCATCCCGCTGCCCCTCCGCGGCGTCGCAACCCACACCCACCGCCGCGGCGCCGCCCGCAAGCTGATCCGCCGACCGGCCCATCGAATCGTGGTGCCCGTCCGCCGGCAGCGAAGCCGCGCCGGCACCTTCCCCAACAGTGCATTCCCGCGCCGTCACACCGCCGCGCCCCTCACACCCCGCGCTGCGTTGACCTGGCCGATGCTGTTGCGGGCAGTGGGTGGTCGGTGGCGGCGCTATGGCTGGGAGAGGTCGCGGTGGAGTGCGGGGGTGCGGCTCTTCTGGGGCGGGACGAAGGGCATCGGTTCGGTGGTGTCCAGCCAGGACTCGCGGCGGCGCCAGATGGAGAGCCAGGGCTCGCCAGTGGCCGAGCGGAGCCAGGCGGCGGCGGTCAGGATCAGCCCGGCGGCCCGCTCGCGGGACGGGGTGAAGTGGCGGTGGGCGTAGGCCATCCGCTCCGTCAGCAGCGCCGTCGTCACCAGGCGGGCCGGCGGGCGGGGGAGCTCCGGTGCGGCATGGCGGCCGGTCGGGCGCTCCGGTGGGATGGCGGCCATCTGCGCGTCCGGGACAAGTGTCGGGCGGGCTCCCAGGGCCTTTGCGCGCACCGACAGGTCGGCCGTTGGCAGGCGCTCGTCGAAGCCGCCCAGGCGGTCCCACAACGCGCGCTCGATCAGCAGCATGCGGGGAGTCAGGGCCGGTACGGCGCCGCCGATTGCGCGGTCCAGCCGGGGGAGGCGCTCCGGGTCGAAGGGGAGGCCCGCGGCCAGGCAGACGGTGCCCAGCAGGGTCGGCGGGGACTCGATCGTGCGGCCGTCGTCCACTCGGCCCGTCGCCGGGCGGCGGCCGGTGGGGATGAGGCGGTCGCGGACGGTGCGGATGACGCGGCGTGCCCGGCGGCCCGTATGGGGCCAGTAGTACGGCCGCGGAGCCAGGCGGTCGCGCAGCGTACGGCCGGTGCAGAGGCGGTCGGACGGGTGGGAGCCGGCGTGCTCGACAAGGGTGCGGATCGTGTCGCCCAGCGGCTCGAGGCCGGGGTCCAGGAACAGCAGCCACGGCGCCTTCGCGGCCGCGGCGCCCAGATTGAGGGCGGCGGGAGCGGGCAGCGGCTCGTCGCGGCGGATCACGTTCACCGCGCGGAAGGCGTGGCGGACCGCGGCGGCGGTGTTGTCGGTGGAGGCGTTGTCCACGACGATCATCTCGGTCGGCACCTCGGTGCTGCGCTGCACCGCGGCCAGGCCCTTGAGCAGGCCCTCGCGCGAGTTGTGGGCGACGGTGACGATGCTGACGACCGGTCCTGTGCTGTGGCTCACGAGGGGCTCCCACGGCTGCTCGTGCCTGCTCCGGCTCCAGCGGCGGGGCTGAAGCTTCCCGGATAGTACCGGCGGTCGGGGTGAATGGACCGAAAGTACCGGGTGAAGTCCGCCGAGAGGCCACCGCAGAACCCGACCAACGGGGCCTGCGAGCTGCGAAAACGATCATTCCGGACATGAACTGACCTCGGATCCGCCTGCCGCCAGGTGGCCCTGCGCTGCTATCCTCTCGTCGGCGGAGCAGGAAAGCCCGGACAGTTATTTGCGCACATGCATTGAAATGTTCCTCGCACCATTGCCGAGTGGCCCCGAAATCGGGCAGTGCTCGGATAGCGGGGACGACGCAATGGGCGGAAGTGGCCGGGGGCGGCGGCTTGATGGTGACGCTCGGTTTTTGCTCCTGCGGTGAGTGACGAAGATCGAACGGACGGTGATCATGCCGGTGTCCTCGGCGATCAAGCGTTCGACCTGGCTGGACCGGTCGGGCCCGATTGACTCCTGTCACTCCATCAACTTTTAAGTCCGGCATAGAACTTCATTAAGGCGACGCAGCGTGATATTCGACAAGGATTTTCGAACGCCGCGCCGTCTTGTCCTTTTTTCCCTTATTCGACGACGCTTTGCGCAAAGGTGCAGCACCGTGGGTGTCAATAGCACCTTCAGCCACGTCGGAAATGCGGCACGACGCTACCGGCCAAACTTCGCACCCGGTACCTTACCGCCGGGGTTCGACTGTGCACGGGCAGTCGCGGCCCCGCACAACACCACATTTCACCTTCGATAAGTGGATCTGAGCAGCACGTAAGGGGGTTGGGATGGTTCTGGCGGATTCGGCCACGGTCGAGACCGCGGTGATGGCGGCGTTCCCAGGGGTCCAACGACGCCGCCTCAGGTCGACCGGGCGCAATCTGTCGGTCGCCTTTCTCGGTGACGTCCTCGCCGTGACGATCGCCATCATGACTGTCGTCCTGTTCATGGCCGGCGATCTGATGGGCGGTGCCTTCGTGGCGCCCGGCGAGGGCGTGCGGCCCGCCTTCTCCGTCATCACGTTCGGCCTGTTCTGGCTGCTGCTGCTGGCCGGCAGCCGGATGTACGACCGCTGGTTCCTGGAGAACCGCACCGGCATGATCTACCGGAGCCTGCGCGCCGCGGTCGTCGCGGTCGCGATCCTGGCGCCGATCTGCGTGCTCTTCGACATGCTGTACCTGCTCAAGCCGATCATCGTCGCGGTGCCCGTCGCCGCCGCACTCACCATCGCGGGCCGCTACACCACCCTGGCCGTGCTGCGGACCGTGCAGCGCGAGTACGTCCGCCAACGCGCCCTGGTCATCGGCCCCGCCGACTCGGTCGTCACGCTGCTCACCGCGCTGCAGCGGGACCGCTCCTACGGCCTGCGCGTCGCCGGCGCCTGCATCACCGACCTCGACCAGGCCCGCAAAATCACCGCACAGAACATTCCGGTGTACGGCGATCTCAAGGACGTCGCCGGGACCGCACTCGGCGCCGGCTGCACCGCGGTGCTCGTCGCGCTGCCGCTGGAAATGGACCCGTACAAGATGCGCCGGCTGGCCTGGGAGCTGTCGGACAACGACATCGAGCTCCTGGTCGCGCCGGCGCTGCCCGAGGTCGCGCCCGAGCGGGTCGCGGTGCTGCCGAGCGGCGGCGGCCCGCTGCTGCACGTGCGCGCCCCCGTGCTCACCGGCCCGCAGCGGGCGGTCAAGAACGTGCTCGACCGGCTGCTGGCCACGATCCTGCTGATCCTGGCCGGCCCGTTCATGATCTTCACTGCGATCATGATCCGGGTCACGACCCCGGGGCCGGCCCTGTTCCGCCAGCCGCGCGCCGGGATCAACGGCAAGGAGTTCACTGCTACAAGTTCCGCACCATGGTCAAGGATGCGGACAAGAAGCGGCAGGAGATCGAGCACCTCAACCAGAACGCCGACGGCCTGCTGTTCAAGATGAAGCGGGACCCGCGGGTGACGAAGGTCGGCTCGATCCTGCGCCGCACCTCGCTCGACGAACTTCCGCAGCTGCTCAACGTCATCAACGGCACGATGTCGATGGTGGGCCCCCGCCCGCCGCTGATGTCCGAGGTCGCCGGATACGACGACGACGTGCGCCGCCGTCTGCTGGTCAAGCCGGGCATGACCGGCCTGTGGCAGGTCAGCGGCCGCTCCGACCTGTCGTGGCAGGAGTCGGTGCGCCTCGACCTCAACTACGTCGACAACTGGTCGCCGCTGCTCGACCTGCGCATCCTGGCCCGCACCGCCAACGCCGTCATCCGCGGCACCGGCGCCTACTAGCAGCACACCCCGACAACGGACATCCCCCGCAACGAACAACGCCCCGCACGGACAGCGCCCGCAACACGGACAACGCCCCCGCAACGACAG
Source organism: Dactylosporangium vinaceum (assembly GCF_019904175.1). Taxonomy (GTDB): domain Bacteria; phylum Actinomycetota; class Actinomycetes; order Mycobacteriales; family Micromonosporaceae; genus Dactylosporangium; species Dactylosporangium vinaceum. The sequence continues at coordinate 1,701,228 of NZ_CP061913.1, forward strand.
CGCCCCGAAACGGACAACGCCCCGCAACGACAGCGCCCCGGTGAGGTTTTCACCGGGGCGTTCTTATTGCGCGAAAACGGTCACAGCAATTTGTTCACGATGGGCGCGACCGCGAGCGGGTTGCCGCCCAGGTGGATTTCGGAAATGCCGGTTTCGTCGCGCAGCTCCAGCAGGACGTCGGCGCAGCGGGTGACGTCGCCGTCCAGGGCCAGCGGGGACCTGTCGTAGACGCCCTCGGGCAGCCAGCTCAGCAGGCCCGAGGACCAGTGGTGCTCGGCGATCCGGACGTCGAGCATGCTGACCTGCAGCCGCAGCTCGTCGGGGTCGCGGCCGGCGGCTGCGGCGGCCGTGCGGACCAGCTCGACCTTCTCGCGCAGGCCCTCGCTGCTGAGCTCGTGCTCGATCCGCTCGATGGACAGGTCCTTGCTGAGCCGCGGGTTGATGTTCACGACGTCGGCCTCGCGGGCAGCCAGCTCCAGCATCCGCCGGCCGCCGCCGCCGATCATGATCGGCGGGTGCGGGCCCTGGACCGGCCGGGGTGCCCCGGTCAGGCCGCTGATGCGGAAGTGCTCGCCGGCGAAGTCGAACCGCTCGCCCGCGAAGAGGCCCTTGAGCACCGCGATGGACTCGGCCAGCCGGGCGATGCGCACCGGGGCGGGGTCGAACGGGACGCCGGAGACCTGGTAGTCGGTGAGCCGGTAGCCGGCCCCCAGCCCCAGCGTCACCCGGCCTCCGGAGAGCACGTCGAGGTTGCTTATCGAACGGTGCAGGTGGACCGGGTGGTAGAAGTCGTTGCACAGCACGCCGGTGCCGACCCGCAGGGTGGTCGTGGCCTCCGCGGCGCTCGCCATCGTCAGGAGCGGGTCCATCGACCAGCCGTCGCCCAGGTGGTCGGAGACGGCGACGGCGTGAAAGCCGAGGTCCTCGATCTGCCGGAGCCGGTCCCTCCAGCCGGCCAGTGGTGGCCGCAGCACGGGCATCCCGGTAATGAAATGAAACGGGCGTGTTTGCGCGGTCACATGACCCCCCAAAAATGGTCGTGGCCGTCGGACGTCCGGTGCCGAACTTAACTGATACCCTCGGACCCGAAAAGAGGCGTCATAAATCTGTCATATTCCTCGGCGGCGCTCTATGGTTGCGTAGAGTACGCGCGTCCGGGGAGTCGGATAAGAGGCGGAGTGTGCAATGGCGGGCATGGGCGGCGGATCGGCAAGAGCGGCAACGATGCCGTTCGGGCGGCGCTGAAATGCCGGATTCCGCATTGTCCGTCAGTTTTGGTGGCACGGGCTTGCGGCAAACGACCGCAACTGTTCACCGCGAGGTGAGCGAGTGGTCGCGGGCCGTGGTCCCAGGGCGGGGTGACATGGCCGGGAAGCGGCCGTGAGCAGGGCGATCGCGAAAGTTACAAGGTCTGTTCAGTAGGGGTAGTGCCGCGGCGCGCCGCGAGCAGCTGACGGAGGCAGTCTGACGTGCAAACGCAATCCACCAAACAGGGCGAATTGCTTGACCTGAAGACCGGCGACCTGGTTGAAGTGCGCAGCGAGGAGGAGATTCTCGCCACACTCGACGAGCAGGGTGAATTGGATGCGCTGCCATTCATGCCGGAAATGCTGCAGTACTGCGGCAAACGTTTCCGAGTGTACAAATCGGCACACAAGACGTGTGACACCATGCAGCGCTCGGGCATGCGGAAAATGGAGCACGCGGTCCATCTCGTGGGCCTGCGCTGCGACGGTGGCGGCCACGGCGGATGCCAGGCCGGCTGCCTGCTGTTCTGGAAGACGGCCTGGCTGAGCAAGGTCGACCCGGCCGACGCGGGGCAGGCGACACAGGCCACGACGGGAACGATGCAGTCGGCCCGCGGCGGCTCCGCTGATGATCCCGCCCCGGTCGTCGCCGCCCCGGCCGCGTCCCGGCTGCTGCCGCTGGTCGTGCGCAACGCCCAGGGCCCGGCCTTCGAGGACGGCACCGAGCGGTTCCGCTGCCAGGCCACCGAGCTGCTGCGCGCGGCGCCCGAGGTGCTGCCGCTGCTGGAGTTCGGTCAGTTCAGCAAGGACGTGCGGACCGGCAACTTCGGCGTCGGCTGGACCGCGCGGGCGATCGGCGTGGGCGTGTACAACCGCATCCAGCGCGCCTCCAACAAGACCCTGCCCCGCTGGGCCCGCATCCGGGGCGGCAAGGACTGGGGCTACCTGCGCGGCCGGGCCCAGGGCAAGACGCCGACCGGCCGCACCGGCATCGAGGTCGGCGACCTGGTGCGGGTCAAGTCCCGTAAGGAGATCGAGCCGACGCTGAACGAGAACCTGCTCAACCGGGGCATGGGCTTCGACGCGGAGATGGCCCGGTTCTGCGGCAAGACGGCCCGGGTGCTGCGCAAGGTCGACCAGATCATCGACGAGTACACCGGCAAGATGATCTACATGAAGAGCCCGTGCCTGGTGCTCGAGAACGTGGTCTGCGAGGGCGCGTTCAACGCGAACTGCCCGCGGGCGATCACGCCGTACTGGCGCGAGATCTGGCTGGAGAAGCTCGAGGACGGCGCCGAGGGCCGGCCCCAGACCCCGGCCCAGAGCGCGGCGAACTGACCTTACGCAGCGTGACGAAAAAGGCCGCCGCACCTGGGTGCGGCGGCCTTTTCAACGCGCGAATTCATCTGGTCGTCATATGCGGCCCGGCCCGCACAACGCTTTGATGACAAGGGCTCTATCCGGTGGGTACCGCCTCAGGACCGCCCGAACCGCCCGGCCAGGCTGTTACCCATAGACAGCAGCTCCCGCAGCTGGGTGCGGTGGGCCACGCGCAGCACGGCGAGGGCGGCGGCCACGGCGGCGATGAGGCCGGCGATCAGCACGATCAGGTCGTGCCCGTCGATCGCCACCGCGATCGCGAGGTAGACGACGACCATCCAGAAGCCCACGTGCAGCCCGGGCCCGAGGGTCGCGATCTGGCTGCGGACCGTCATCCCCACCAGCCGGCGGCGGACCACCCACTCGACCGGGACCAGCGCGACGGTGGCGATCGTGTAGCCGATGGCCACGCCGATCGCGCCGAACGGCAGGCCGGCCACGATGCCGACCGTCGACACGATCGTCGTGAGCCAGGCCAGCTTGAGGTTGAGCCCCGCCTCGCCGAGACCCAGGACCAGCGGCGCGTGCGACGGCGTGTAGATCGCCTGGAACGCCCCGGCCGTCGCCAGGACCTGCACGATGGGCACCGCCGGCAGCCAGTCGTGCCCGAACAGCAGCAGGACGATCTGGGGTGCGGCCGCGGCGACCAGGGCCATCGCCGGAAGTACCAGTGCCGCCAATGCCCGTGTTGCTTTTGCCGTTTCCGACGCGAGCGCCGTCAGGTTGCCGGCCAGGCGGGAGAACGCCGGGAAGAGCACGGTGCCGATCATCGTGCTGGCCAGCTGGACCGGCAGGAGCAGCAGGCGGTAGGCCAGCCCGTAGAACGCGAGTTGCTCGGGGCCCTGGAACCGGCCGACGAGCACGTTGTCGATGTTGCGCGACACCGAGTTGATGAGCAGGCCCGCGGCGAACGCCCGCCACGAGAAGCCGGCGATCTCCTTGAGCCGGTGCATCCGCAGGTTTGGCCAGCGGCCCGCGCCGGCCAGCAGCATCACGACGGCCAGCACGATGTCGGTGGAGAGGATCTGCGCGACGAGGGCCCAGTAGCCGCCTCCGAGCGCCGCGTAGGTGACGCCGACCGCGCCGCCGAGGGCCGCGCTGGTGATGTCGGCGATGCCGATCTTGCGGAACTCCATGCCGCGCAGGAGCATCGCGCGCGGGGTGATGGCCAGGGAGCGGATGAACAGCGTCGGAGCCAGCGCCATGAGCACGCCGGTCAGCGCCGGGGTCTCCATGAACAGGGCCCACGCGGGGGCGATCGCGACGGTGATGACCGCCAGCAGCGCGCCGATGCCGAGGTTGACGGTGACGACCGCGCCCGGCATGTCCTTCTCGACGATCGGGCGCTGGATCAGGGCGCTGGAGAAGCCCTGGTCGAGCAGGAGGCCGACGACGCCGATGTACACGGTCGCCTGGGCCACGATGCCGAACGAGTCGGGCCCGACGATGCGGGCCAGGACGATCGTGAACAGCACCGTGAAGACCTGGCGGCCGGCCATCGAGATGCCGCTCCAGCGCATCCCGGAGGAGAGGCCGCCGCCCTGGGGGGCGCTGCCGGTGACCGTCGCGGGGTCGATCTCGACGGTGGGCGAGTCGTCGGCCGGTCGGCGCTGCTCGACCGTCGGCGAACCGTCGACGTCCGCGCCGCCGATGACCGAGGACTCCGCGCCGGTCTGATACCGCCGGTGCTCCACGGTCGGGGAATCCTCGATTGACACTGGTCTCCCTGCCGCTGGCGCCATCGGGTATACCGAATATTCGGACGAATGAGTCCGGCGGCGGCTCGCGCGCGCGTTACGGAAATGATCACCGAAGGCCGACGCGCAGGCAGAGTAACAAACGCGCCAACGCTGTGTACAGGTCACTCCAGGAAGTCGGACAGTGACGGTTCTTCCACGTATTTCGGCGGGTTCGAACAATGATCCGCTGTGGTAGCGTGCAGCCCGTCCGCGGGGCCGAGGCAGGAGAGACCGTTGACCCACAAGGCTGATGTCGTCTTCACATTTTCGTACGAAATGTTCGAGGACTCCGTCGCGCGTGAATTCTGTACGCCGGCCGACCAGACGCTGCTCGCCCTCGCCGCCGACGACCGCATCGGCAATCTGGTGGTTTCCGACCCCTTCCGCTCGTATGTCCTGTCCGCCGCCCGTGGCCGCACGACGAGCCTCATCGAGCCGTTCGAGGTCGGCGGCCGCACCGCGATGCGCGCCCGTCCGCATCGCCTGCGCCGCCACGATGCGACAGACGTGGCGACGGTGGAGAAGGCGTACCAGAAGTTCGGCGAGATCCTCGGCGACGCGCTCGCCCAGACCCGCGGCGAGCCCTCGCCCCGCCCGGACTCGGCGACCCTTGTGACGTACCACCCCTTCGCCGCCGCCTGGTGCGACGCCCCGTGGATCAGCAAGATCGTGTACTTCGGCCAGGACGACTGGGCCACCGGCGAGGGCGTGCGCCGCTGGTGGGACGTGTACAAGGCGGCGTACCAGCGGATGGAGGAGCGCAAGGTCGAGATCTTCGCGGTCTCCCAGGAGCTGTGCAACCGCATCTCCCCGCGCGCCCAGGTCGTGCCCAACGGCGTCATCGCCGACAAGTGGCGCCCGCTGCGCCCGGCGCCGGCGCGGATCGCGGAGCTCCCCGGCCCGCGCGTGATCTACACCGGCTCGATCGGCCCGCGCCTCGACAAGGACCTCGTCGAGCTCACCGCGAAGATGGCCGGATCGCTGATCTTCATGGGCCACTTCGGCGACGCCGGTGTCATCTCCTGGCTGCGCACCCTGCCGAACGTCCACGTCTTCGACCGGGTCGGCCAGGAGGAGCTGGCGGCGACGACCCAGGCGTGCGACGTGGGCGTGATCCCGCACCGCGACCAGGCGGGCATTGCGGCCATGTCACCGCTGAAGCTGTACGAGTACCTCAGCGCGGGGCTGCCGGCGGTGGTCATCGACCTCCCGCCGATGCACGGTGTGGACGACGAGCGCGTGCAGATCTGCTCGCGCGACAAATGGGCGGAGGGCCTGCAGCGGGCGCTCGCAATGGGCCGGGCCGACGAGCAGCGCCGCCAGCGCTTCATCGACGAGGTGTCGTGGCAGACCCGCATGGCGCCGGTGGTCGAGGCCTCCGTCAGCTGAGGCGGCCGCACACACTTCGGCCGGTTGGCCCGGGATCAGCACCGGCCGCGGCCCCCTCTACAGGAACCAGCGCGTCGTCGACGTGCGGATGGTGCGGGCCGGGTGGGTCAGGCGCCAGACGGTGCCGCACAGGCCGCACATCAGGGCCAGGGTCATGACGTACGTGCCGTAGCTCAGGCTCATCGAGTCGAACGTCGCCGAGACGGCCAGGGCGATCAGCTGCGTCGAGATCAGCGCGGCGCACAGGTGGCGATCGGCGCGCTCCGTCGAGCGGCGCAAGGCCAGGGCGGCCAGCCAGATCCCCGTGATGTGCAGGAGCGAGATGGTCGCCGCGCCCACGTAACCCGTGCTGAGCAGGGTGATGAGCCACTGGTTGTCCATGACCTGGTACTGCGGGGGAATCCAGGTGCCGGTGCCGCGGCCGAACCAGGGGCGCTGGGAGATGTAGTGGAAGGCCATCGGGTAGCGCTCGGTGCGGGCGTTGATCGACGAGTTCTGGTCGGCGTTGTCGAACAGGCCGAAGATGGTGCGCACCAGGCCGGAGCTCACCGCGCCCAGGCCGGCGATCAGGCCGATCGCCATGACGCCGATGTTGAAGCGGGTGCGCCACTTCCAGACCGGGAACAGCGAGACGAAGACGATGCCGACGGCGATGATGCCGGTGCGGGAGAGGGTCACCATGACGCCGGCGGCGATGATGACCGAGAAGACGGCCGAGGTGCGGCGGCGCTGGGGGGTGCCGGCGAACATCGCGAAGTGGATCGCGAAGGGCAGGACCATGGCCAGGAACGCGGCCAGCTCGATGTAGTGGGTGGTCGTGCTGGCGACGCGGATGCCGCTGCCGCGGACCTCGAAGCCGACCTCGGGGTTCTTCACCTGCAGGCCGGGGATGTTGAGGTACAGCGTGTAGTCGACCTTCGTGACGTACTGCAGCAGGCCGATGAGCGCGACGACCGCGGCGCACGCCACGAGGACCTTCAGGACGCCGCGCATGCGAATCCAGTTCGGCACGCCGTCGGCCGCGGTCAGCAGGACGCCGGAGAAGGCGGCCAGATACAGCATCATGCGGTCGGCACCGTTGGACTCGATTGTCGTCAGCCCGCGCATGAAGCCGATGGCGTAGGAGATGAGCGCCGAGACCAGGAAGATCATCAGAGCCCAGCGCATCGGCTGGGGGCCGGTCATCGACAGGCTCGGGGTGAAGCGGGCCAGCACCCACCACAGGAACAGTCCCAGGGCCAGCACCAGCCCGGGCCGGCCGACGTCGGTCATGCCGGGCACGATCAGGCGGGCCGGGATCACGGTGATGAGGAAGATGGTGATGCTGAGCATCACCGCCGCGTCGATACGGGTGACGCGGCGGCGCGTGACGTAGGTCTTACCCGAGACGTACGACGGTTCCAGGTCCGCGGAGATGTACTCCTCGGTCGCGATCGTCACCGAGCTGCTCCAGCGCTAATGGTTCTTGCCGCGCTTGGCGGAGGCCGGCCGGGGCGGCATCGCGGCAAGCGGGATGACCACCGTCGACTCCGCGTCCGGCATGATGATCGCGGTCTCGTCGCCGGAGGGCTTGCGTTCGCCGGGCTTGGTGTCCTTGCCGCCGGCCGTGGCGCCGGTCGCCGGTCGCTGGTACTCCACCGTCAGCCCGTGTGAGTCGGCCCCCGTCACCACCGGCACCGAGCGGTGGATGGTGCCCGCGTTGACGGCCCCGGCGGCGGTGCCCGGGCGGCGGTCCATGCCGCGCTGCGCGGTAAGCGGCGCGGTGGCCGCGGTGTCGTCGGCGGCGTCGTCGAGCAGCGGCTCGCCCGGCTTGCGGCGGCGGCGCAGCCAGGCGTCGACGCCGATCGTCGTGCCGGCGGTCAGCAGCAGCCCGGCCGCGGCGACCGCGACGAGCGCGCGCTTGACCTTCGAGCTCGACTTCTTGACGTTGCCACCGGCGTCGAGGCGGGTGCCGGTGATCATGATTGCCTTGTTGCTGACGCCGTTGTCCTTCTGGAGCTTCTCGACGCTGTCGGTGAACTTGGTGACGAGCGCGTCGGTCGTCTCCTTGGCCTGGGCCTTGGAGGAGCCGGTGACCTCGAACGTCACGAGCGGCGTGCTCTCGCCCATGGTCACCGTGTAGGTCTCGGCGTAGCCGTTCTTCTTGAACTCGTCGGCGACTGTCTGGTCCATCACCTGGACGATCGCGGCGTTGCCGAGCGTCTGCAGGCCCAGGCCGATCCACTGGTTCTGCTGGTCGGGCGTGATCGCGCCGGGCTCACGGTTGCCCGCGTTGGGCGACACCAGCTGGACGTACGCCGTCGCGACGTAGTCCGGCTTCACCTGGCTCATGGTGACGGCCGTGATGATGACCGACAGCAACAGCATCGGGAGCGCGATCTGCCACCGCCGGACGAGCAGCTTCGTGATGTCCCAGAAGTCCAACGTCGTCCTCTCGATGACCGCTTGGCCGGCGCCGCCACTGTACTGTCTCGAAGCTTCGCAGCCTATCGGCCGCAGCGCCTGCAGCGAACTCCAGAAGAGCTGAAGAAAACCTGAAAAAAGTACGCTTGTCCGGTAGTAGACAATACCTCTGCCCATTCAACCGATGACCTCGGCCGTGGTGGCCATAAAAGATCCCAGGCGTCAACAACGGGAGGACAGGCCGGCATGCCGACCTCGGTCGTCAACATCAACGTGCACGGAATCGGATCGGCCGCTGCGTGCCCACGCCCGCTCGATCCGGGCGAAGAGCACATCTGGGTCAGCGTCGAGCAGTTCGAACAGGTGCTTGATGCCGCAATGGGCCGTGACGACGTCCGGATCACGTTCGACGACGGCAACACCTCGGACGTCGAGATCGGGCTGCCGCGGCTGCTCGAGCGCGGCCTGAAGGCGCACTTCTTCATCCTGGCCGGTGAGCTCGGCGCACCCGGCCGGCTCGACCGCGACGACGTGCGCGAGCTGCTCGGGGCCGGGATGGCTGTCGGCTCGCACGGCTGGGCCCACCGTGACTGGCGGCGCCTCACCGACGCCGAGGCCGAGCAGGAGATGGTCGACGCGCCGCGGGTCATCGGCGCGCTGACCGGCGAGCCGGTCACGACCGTCGCGATCCCGTTCGGTTCCTACGACCGGATCGTGCTCAATCGTTTGCGAAAAGCCGGAATGCGCCTGGTGTACTCCAGTGACGGCGGCCAGGCCCATACGGGCCAATGGCTCCAGGCCCGCAACAGCGTCAACAAAGACACCGACGCCGAGTGGATTCGCAATACCCTCGCCGGCCGGGCAACGCCGGCTGTCCAGGCCCGCCGTATGGTCGCCCGCCGCGTCAAAAAACTTCGTGGAGCGCCGTGAACCAGCCTCGCATCGCAGTCGTCATCGTCACCTACAACAGCGCGGATGTGATCGGCGGAGCCCTGCGCTCCCTGGTGCCGTCCGAAGGGGTCGAGATCTCGGCAGTTGTGGTGGTGGACAACAACTCCAGGGACGACAGTGTCGCCCTGACCAAGGCCACGGCCGACGTGCTGCCGGTGCAGTCGGTGCAGACCGGCCGCAACGCGGGCTACGCGGCCGCGATCAACGCGGGGCTGGTCGCCCTGCGCGAAGTACCCTATGACGCCCTTTGGGTCATGAATCCGGACGTGCGGATGCGCCCGGACACGCTCGCGGTCCTGTACAAGGAGCTGCAGGCGCCGGGGCGCGGCATGACGGTGCCGAAGATGCTGAACCCCGACGGATCGCTGCAGCCGTCCCTGCGCCGGATGCCGACCGTCGGGCGGGCCATCGCCGAGGCCGTCATCGGGGGCCGGCGGGCCGGCCGCATCGGGAGCCTGGGCGAGCTCATCACGGACCCGGCCGACTACGAGCAGGCCGGCGAGTGGGCGTGGGCCACCGGCGCCGCGCTGCTCATCGCGGCGGACGTGGTCCGCGCGCTCGGCGACTGGGACGAGTCGTTCGTGCTCTACTCCGAGGAGACCGAGTACATCCTGCGCGCCCGCGACCACGGCTGGCGGCTCTGGTACACGCCGGATGCCGTGGTCGAGCACATCGGCGGCGAGTCGGGCTTCAACCCCACGCTCGCCGCGCTCGTCACCCTCAACAAGGTGAAGCTCTTCCGGCGCCGCCGCGGTGCGGTCGCCGGCGCCGCCTACTACGGCGCGGTGCTGCTCGGCGAGTCGGTGCGCGCCGTGGGGGGCAAGCAGATCGCGAAGGCGTCGTTGGCGGCGCTCATGCACCCGTCGAAGCCGCCGCGGCTGGGCGACTGATGGAAGCCGTCCCGTTCGACAGGCTCGGCCCCGAGCACCTCGACGCCTGGCACGCCCTGCGCAACGCCAACCCACTGCTCGACAGCCCCTACTTCCACCCCGGGTTCGCCGCGGCCGTCCACACCAGCGGAAGAGCTGTGCAGGTGTACTGCGAGCGCAGCGCGACAGGCGCGATCGCCAGCCTGTTCCCGGTGGTGCGCGAGGGCTCCCTGCTGCGCCCGGTCGGCTGGCCCGGCGCCGACTTCCAGGGCCCGATCCTCGCCCCGGGCGCCGCCTACCCGGTCACGAAGCTGCTCACCGGCGGCGCGACCGCGCTCGAGTTCGACCACCTGCTGCCGCTGGCCGGCGAGTTCGAGGAGTGGACGGCCACGACCCGCGAGTCGCCGTTCGTGGACACGACGGGCGGGATGGACGGATACCTCGCCCGCGCCTCCAAGTCCGGCCGGGACAACATGGGCCAGGCCCGCCGCCGCACCGCGAAGGCCGAGCGCGAGATCGGCCCGGTCAAGTTCGAGGCCGACGTTGTCGACGAGGCCGCGCTGGCCGAGGTGATCCGCCTCAAGCGGGCCCAGTACGCGGCCACCGGGGCCAGGGACTACTTCGCCGAGCCCGACCGCGAGCGGCTGCTGCGGGCGCTGCTGCACACCCGCGGTACCGACTTCGCGGGGATCCTGTCCACTGTGTACGCCGGTGACCGATTGCTCGCGGCGCACTTCGGCATCCGCTCCGGCCCGGTGCTGCACTGGTGGTTTCCGGTGTACGATCCGGCCCACTCGGCGCTCGCCCCGGGCTGGATCCTGCTGCGGGAGCTGGTCATGGCGGCGCCGCAGCTCGGGTTCACCCGGATCGACCTGGGCCGGGGTGACGACGAGTACAAGCGGCGGGCGAAGACCGGGGAGACGTTCGTCGGTCAGGGCCTGGTCACCCGCAGCAACACCCGGCTCGCGGTCCGGCGGGCCCGCGAGCAGCTCGTGGCCGCGGCGAAGGCGTCGCCGCTCGGCCCGCACCTGCGCAAGGTCGTTCGCCGCTTGCGTTCGAGATAGAAGGAGGCGTCAGGAATGGCCGGCAGAAGTGCACTCATTCTGGTCGAGAATCTCTCAGTCCCGTTCGACCGGCGGGTGTGGCAGGAGAGCCTGGCGTTGCGGGACGCGGGCTGGGACGTGAGCGTGATCTGCCCGCAGGGGACCAAGCGGGACACCGAGTCCTACGCGGAGATCGACGGCATCAAAATCCACAGGTACCCGCTGGAGGCGGCGACCGGCGGCCCGCTCGGCTACGCGAAGGAGTACTCGTCGGCGCTGCGGCACACGCTGCGGCTGGCCAAGCAGGTCGGCCCGGTCGACATCGTGCACGCCTGCAACCCGCCGGACATCCTCTACGTGGTGGCCAAGCGCCTGCGCAAGCACGGGACCCGGTTCATCTTCGACCAGCACGACCTGGTGCCGGAGCTGTACCTCTCCCGCTTCAACCGCGGCAAGGACCTGCTCTACCGCGGGGTGGTGCGGGCCGAGAAGGCGACCTACGACGCGGCCGACGTGGTCATCGCCACCAACGAGAGCTACCGGCAGGCGGCGCTGACCCGCGGCGGCAAGCGGCCCGAGGACGTGTTCGTGGTCCGCAGCGCGCCGGTCGTCGAGCGGTTCCACCACGTGCCGCCGGACGAGTCCATCAAGCGGGGCAAGCCGTATCTGCTGTGCTACCTCGGCGTCATGGGCCCGCAGGACGGCGTGGACTACGCCCTGCGCGCGCTGGCGAAGCTGCGCGACGAGGTCGGCCGCACGGACTGGCACGCGGCCTTCGTCGGCGCCGGCGACACCTTCGAGCAGATGCAGCAGCTGGCCGTGGAGCTCGGGCTGGGCGACTCGGTCACGTTCACCGGGCGCATCCCGGACGAGGACCTGCTGCGGTACCTCTCCACCGCCGACGTCTGCCTCTCGCCCGACCCGCTCAACCCGCTCAACGACGTCTCCACGATGAACAAGATCATGGAGTACATGGCCATGTCGAAGCCGATCGTCTCCTTCGAGCTGCGCGAGGCCCGGGTGTCCGCGGGGGAGGCGGCCGTCTACGCGCCGGCCAACGACGAGTCGGCGTTCGCGAAGCTGGTGTCGGCCCTGCTCGACGACCCGGACGAGCGCCGGCGCATGGGCGAGCTCGGGCAGGCCCGGGTCAGCGGCCCGCTGTCGTGGGAAAACTCGAAGATCAACCTGATAGCGGCCTACGAGCGGGCCTACGCCAAGAAGCTCGGGACCTCAATCCCCGCTCAGCGCACCGGTGGCGCGGGAGCTGGCGTCACTGCCCCAGGCGTTGTCATCCCGCCGCAGCCGGCTCGCGGCGCGGTCGATGACCAGGACACCGAGGAACGCGGTGGCGTCAACGGGGCTCACGGACCGGCTGCGCACTAGCCGCACGAGCGCGCCGAGGCCCAGCGGGGCCTCGGCCGCACTGCCCTGCATCGCGGCCAGCTGCCGGTTGCCCCGGCGCACCCGGACCCGGCGGTTGAGATGGGCCTTCAGCGTGCGGGCCGGGCGCACCAGCGAGCGCGCGCCGGCCACCGCGACGCGCTCGTGCGGCCCGAAGCTGGCGTGCACGTAGCCGTCGTCGGAGAGCACGTCGGGCATCGGGAAGACCCGCGCGTGCCCGGCCTCCGTGAGCATGTAGACCCCGGCCCCGGCCAGGACCCGGCTGGGCGCCATGAGCCGGTCGTGGACGCGGTGGACCCGGCGGACGATCCGGCCCACCTTCGCCATGTCCAGCTCGGGCACCGGCGAGCAGGCCAGCACGCCGGGCTGCGCGCACGCCGCGACGAGCGCGCGCACCGAGTCGGCGGTGAGCTCGACGTCGGCGTCGAGATACATCCGGGGAAACGTCGTGCAGTGCTCGTCGCCCAGCCGCATCGCGGGGACCTTGCCCGCCACCGCGGACTCGACGACGCGCACACCCGGCACGGCCGCCGCGACCGCGGCGGTGTCGTCATTGCAGGCGTTCGGCACGACGATGACCTCGAACTCGCCCGGTGCGGTGCCGGCCAGCAGCTTTCGCAGGTTGTGCCCGATGACCGCGGCCTCGTTGTGGGCCGGGACGACAATGCTCACGATCGGGATCCGCACGGCGCCACGATAGCGTGAAGAGACGCGAAAACGGTTGACGGATAACCGATCGACCTATTGGTACCGCGATTGTGGGCCCGATAGGTTCGGGCTCCTATGAGCGCCTTTCTCGCGGTCTCGATCGCACCAAACGCAGCCGAGCGTCTGCGCCACCCGGTCGAGGCGGCGATCGCGTGCCTCGCCGACGGCGGCTCCGTCGAGCACCGCGACGTCGCCGCGGACGGCTGGATCGCCTCCACCGAGCCGGTCGGCCCGGGCGCCTTCACCGTGTCGCTCAGCAGGCTGCTGCGCACCCGGGACACCGACCTCAACGCCGCCGACCTGGTGCCGCTGCTGGCCGGGTCGGGCTCGGGCCTGACCGACCTGCTGCCGCCCTTCGCCGCGGCCCACCGCGCGCACGCCGGCGGCCCGATCACCGTCGCCAACGACTGGCTCGGGTTCCGCCAGCTGTTCTGGTGGCGGGGTGACGGCGTGGCCGCCGTCTCGACGAGTGCCCGAGCGCTGGCCGTGCTCGCGGGGGCCGGACTGGACCTCGACGGGCTCGGCACCCAGGCCATGATGGGTTGGCAGATCGCCGACCAGACCATCTATCAGGGCGTCCGCGCCTGCCCGCCCGCCACGATCGCCACGCTGTCCGGAGGGTCGCTGGAGATCCGGCAGTATGCGGCGGACGTCAGCCAGGCCGGCCCCGCCCCGCGGCTGGAGGACGCGGTCGCCGAGATGGCCGACATCCTGGCCCGCTGGCAGACCGCCTACATCGAGGCGCACCCGGAGTCGGTGCTGCAGCTGACCGGGGGCCACGACTCGCGGATCCTGCTCGGCGCGACGCCGGAGAAGCTGCGCAACGGCCTGCGGGCGCTGACCCTCGGCTCCGACACCAGCCCCGACGTCGTCATCGCGGCCCGGCTGGCCAAGCGGTACGGCATCCGGCACGAGGTGTACCGCCTGGACGAGCACGCCCCGCCGTCCCCGGCCGCCGCGCACGCCCTCGCGCTCGAAGCGGCCAAGGCGCTGGAGACGCTCGGGAGCCCGATGGCCCTCGCGCCGCTGCTGAGCGTCGAGGCGCAGCTCGACCAGGGCCACCGGCTCTCCGGGCTCGGCGGCGAGGTGGCCCGCGGCTTCTACTACGCCGGGCAGCCCGTCGGCGCGCAGACCACGCCCGCGCTCGTCGACCGGCTGGCCCGCTGGCGGCTGTTCAGCAACGAGTCGGTCGACGCGGCGGCCCTGGACAAGGACTTCCACGCCGCGGCGTCCGCGCACACGCACGCGACGCTCAAGACGCTGTTCCCGGCGGGCGACTGGCTCCGCGCGACCGACCACTTCTACCTGTACCACCGGATGCACCGCTGGTCCGGCGCGCACGGGACGGCCGCCGCGGTGCGCCGCCACTTCGTCAACCCGATGTTCGACAGGCGCTTCATCGAGCTGTCGCTGGGCGTGGCCCCGGCCGACAAGCGCGACTCGCTGCTGCTGGGCCGGATCATGAGCCGCCTCGACGCCGAGCTGGCCCGCATCCCGCTCGACACCGGCCTGGTGCCGGCCCGCCTCGGCACCCGCAGCGTCGCGACGCGCGTCACGGTGGCCACGGCGACGGCCCGCAAGGTGGCCGGGAAGGTGCGCCAGCGGCTCACCAACGCCCGCCGCCCGCAGCTGGGCGCGGCCGAGTTCAGCGACCTGGTGGTCGAGCACTGGCGCAGCGACGCGTCGGTCTGCGCGCCGCTCTACGACATGCCGGTCGTCGACCGGCAGTGGCTCGACGGGCTGCTCAGCGGCGCTCACGGGGCCCCGGCCACGACCGTCACGTTCCTGGTGAACCTGCTGGTCGTGGCCGAGCGCCGCTAGGCGCGCACCCGCCGCCGGCCGCGGCCGGCGGCCACCGACCGGGCCTGTGTCGCCCGGCAGAACAACGCCCAGCAGTTGTAGACCCAGCCGGGCTGCCTAGCCGGGCTGCTCCGCCGTGTTGCGGCCGCCCAGGCCCACCACCTGGGCCAGGCGGCGGCCGCGGCGGCTGAGCACGATCTGCTGCCGGTCGAGGTACCACTTGCGCACCGCGGCGCGGGCCTGCCGCCGCTGCTCGGGTGTGAGGTCGGCGCCCTCGTTGACCCAGCGGAGCATCTCCCGCCCCTGCAGGGTGTTGGCCGCGCGCGCCGTCCAGACCGGCACGCCGAGGCGCCGGGCCAGCTGCGGGCGGCGCTCGTCGCGCTGGAATCCGCGGCGGTACAGCACCTCGTTCACGTGGCCCCACGGGCCGGCCAGGGCCAGCTTGGACGAGTACACCTGGTCCTCGCGGAGCATGTTCTTGCGCGGGATGCCCACGATCGCCTCACGGCGGATGACGCCGTAGAGCGGGTCGAGGAGCAGGTAGCTGTCGTTGAGCAGGCGCAGCATCTCGGTGAGCCGGACGATGGGATCGTCGGAGAGCAGTTCCTCGCGGTGGTACTCCGACGTCCGCACGACGCCGTCGTCGCCGTGGAACTCGCACGCCGCGGTCACCATGATGAGCCGGGGATCCTCGGCGAACCGGTCCAGGCTCCGGGAGATGCAGTTCGGCTGCATCGCGTCGTCGTCGCCGATCCACCGCATGTAGGTGCCGGTGGCCCGGTGCATCGCGGAGACGAAGTTGTTGAGCAGGCCCACGTTCTCCGGCTGCCGGTAGTACTTGACGCGCGGGTCCTCGGCGGCCAGGGCGCGGGCCACCTCCTGCGTCTCGTCGGTCGAGGCGTTGTCGGAGATGACGAGCTCGAGGTCGGTGTGGTCCTGGGCCAGCACGGAGCGGGCCACCGCCGGAATCCGCTTGGCGCCGTTGCGCACCGGGAGACAGACGGAGACGAGGACGTCCTGCATCGATGAACTCCAGATTTCAGTTCTCCGGATTGACCGGAGTGCCGTCTTCCCAGGTGTTGTTGTGCCAGACGTTGCCGGAGCCGTTCACGTTGAACCCCGCGACCGCACCGTACGCCGCGCACTTCTTGTTGGTGCCGAGCGCGAACACGTTGTTGATGATCTGCACCTTGTTGGCGTTCGGATACGGCTTGCTCTTCGTGTCGCCACCGTAGAGGCAGTACGACGAACCCGTGTTGGCGCCCAGGAAGTTGCTGTCGACGACGACGTCGGAGATGACCGCGAAGTCGCCGAACAGGTTCAGGTCGCCGGTGCAGCCCTCGCCGGCCGAGTTGACCGGGGCGTCGCAGACGATCGTGTTGTGCTTCACCCGGATGTTGTGGCCGCCGTTGGACAGCAGGCCGCCCAGGTGCCAGTTCGCGTTGTCCGGGATTCGCTGGCCGTGCAGCCACGAGTCCTGGATGGTGCAGTACGAGCCGCTCTCGCCGCACTGCACGCTTGTCTGGCCGCCGTGGATGTTGCTGCGGATGATCGTCATGTTGCCGTAGCTGACGGCGGCGTTCTGCCGGGTTCCCGCGTCGACCTCGGAGTCGGACAGGGTGTAGGACCAGCTTCCGGAGCCGGACTGGTCGGTGTCCAGGACCACCGCGCCATTGATCTTGCTCTTCTGGATCTTGACGTTCTTGGCCTTGATGCCCAGATCGCAGTTGACGGTCTTCGAGTCGATGACCGTGTTGTCCTTGTCGATCGTGCAGGGGCCGCTGTACGCCGTGAGCGTCGTCCCGCCCGGCACGCCCGTGCTGCCGGGGCCGGGGAACCCGCCGGGGACGCGCCCGGGGATGTTCGCGGTGCTCTTGGCCGCCGCCGAGGGGTTCTTCGAGGCCGATGCGGAGCCGGAGGGGCCGGCGCCCAGCCCGGCGTTCGGGTCGACCTCACCCATGCCGCCGCCGTTTTCGCCCGCCTCCGGGGCCGTGCTGGTGGACGCCTCGTTGCCGGCCGCCTGCGGGCTTCCGGCGCGCACCCAGCCGATCACGAAGACCGCCCCGACGAGCAGCACGATGACGGCGGCGCCGACCAGCCAGACCCACGGCCGTCGCCCGGCGCCGCGCGGCGGCGGCACCGGCGACAGGGCCGGCGCCGGTGGCCGGGCCGGGCGCTGGAACTGGCCCGTGTCGCGGATCTCGCCGGTGTTGCGGATCGCGCCCGTGTTGCGGATCTCGCCCGTGTTGCGGATCTCGCCAGTGTGGCGCTCGGGCGCCCGGAACTCGCCGGTGCGCCGTTCGGCGCGCTCGGCCCGGGACAGGTCGCCGGTGGAGTCCTCGGGCCACACCGGCGGGCGGAACTCGCCGGTGGGGGGACCCTGGCGGGGGTTGCGCGGCGGAGGGGTGGGTTCTCCCTCGGACCTCGGCCGGTCCGGCGGGCGAATCGCGGGCATCTTGCTCCTTCCTCCGTGAAGCTCCGAAGTCCCGATACGACCCCGAACACCTCCTGAAAGTCAGCGCGCTTCACGGACGTTACCGAAGTCGCGGTGACGGCGGCAACCGACGTCCGGACTACGACAAAACGCCGCCCGGGTTGATCCCGGGCGGCGTTTGTGCCGTTTTCAGTGGACGATTCCGGTCAAAGCTCGGGCCTTTACTCAGGCCGGTGGATGGAAAAGCACCCCGGTGCCATTTCTGATCACCGGCTGATTCAGTGAGTATTGCAACGCCACCGTGCCGGTGGCGTTCTCGATACCGATTGTCGCCGACGAGCCCTGCTCGAAGGTCGTGCCGTCGACGTCGGCCCAGGCGACAGCGATGTCGCCGTTCTCGGAGAACACCACCTCGAACGACGCGCGGGCGGTCGTGTCCTCGAAGAACTGGGCGTTGCGCCACTCGATGACGAACTGCCGGTTCGGCGCGCTGCCCGTGACCGCGGTGCGCACGCTTGCCGACGCGTCGATGTTCAGGTCCTCCCAGAACGGGTAGATCGCCGCGTTCGCCTTGTTGGAGGCGGCCGCCGACGGGATCGCCGAGTGGTTCCAGGCCGAGCCGGTCGGCTGCACGAACGTCACCACGCCGTTGGTGTCCACCCACGCGGTCGTGTAGGTGGTGCCGTAGAACTTCACCGGGAACGGCAGCGTGACCTGCTGGTAGTAGTCGTCGCCGGTGAGGCTCAGCACTGTCTGGTCGGCCCGGATGAAGCCGCGGGCGCCCGGGGTGGCCGTGTAGCCGAAGGAGTCCTGCAGCGGGACCCCCAGGTTGAGCGTGGCCCCGCCCGAGCCGGTGAGCACCGCGTTGCCGGTGGCCACCTGGCCGCCGGGCGCGGTCGCGGTGACCGCGTAGGTGCCGGCGGCCAGGCCGTCGATGCGGTAGGTGCCGTCGGCGCCGGTGACCGCGGTGGCGGTGCCCGGCGACAGGGCGATCCGGGTCCCCGGCAGCGCCGCGCCCGAGCCGGACGCGCTCACCTTGCCGGTGAGCGTCCCGCCGGTGGGCGGGGGCGGGCCGGACGGCGGGTGGAACAGCACACCGTTGCCGCTGCGCAGGGTGGGCTGGTTGAGCGAGTACTGCAGCGCGATCGTCCCGGCCGCGTTCTCGATACCGACCGTCGACGCGGAGCCCTGCTCGGTGGCCAGTGTGTCGATGTCCTTCCAGGCCACCGCCACGTCACCGTTCTCGCTCAGGACCGTCTCGAACGACACCCGCGCGTTCGCGTTGTCCCAGAACCGCACGTTGCGCCACTCGACGACGAACTGCCTGTCGGGTGCCGACCCGCTCAGCTGCGTGCGCACGCTCGCCGAGGCGTCCACGTCCAGGTCGGACCAGAACGGGTACACCGAGGCGTTGGGTTTGTTCGCCGCCGGGGCCGAGGGGATCGCCCCGTGGTTCCACGACGAGCCGTTGGGCGCGGTGAAGCTGAGCACGCCGTTGGTGTCGATCCAGGCGCTGCTGTACGTCTGCCCGTAGAACGCCATCGGGAACGGCAGTGCCACCTGCTGGAAGGCGTCGTCGCCCTTGAGCGTCAGCACCGTCTGGTCGGCCGGGACGAACGTCCGGGGCCCGGCGCTGCAGGTGTACCCGTACGCGTCCCCGCACGCCGGTGCGCTGCCCGTGTACGTGGCCGTGTACGTCGTGGCCGTCGCGGGCGCGGTGATGACGTGGGTCTGGGCGCCGGCGTCGGACCAGGACGTGAAGGAGTACGACGTCGAGCCCTGGGATTGTGGCGTGGGCGCACTGACGGAGTTCGTCGAGCCCTGGATCACGGTGAGGCTGAACGGCGTGGTCTTCGTCGCCGAGCCGACCGTCAACTGCAGCCCGGCCGGGCTGGAGGTGAACGCCAGGTTCACGGTCTTGGGCTGCACCGAGATGCTCGACGTGCTCGTGAGGCCGCCGGAGTCCGTGGCCGTGAGCTTGAACTCCACATAGGACGGATACTCGTGGTCGGGCGCGGTGATGGAGCCGCCGGCCACGCCCGTGAAGGTGTTCATCGGGTGCTCGTGGCAGTTGTCCGGCGTGATGCAGTGGTGCAGGATCACCTGCCAGCTCAGCGCCGAGGCCGGCAGCGCACCCTGCTGCGGGTCGGTCGCGTGGCCGGAGAACGCGATGGTGTCGCCGGCCGCCCACGTGGCCGTGGCCGCCGGGGTGTCGATGAACGCCGTCGGGGCGTCGTTGCCGGCCGTGATGGTGACCGTCTTGCTGTTCGTCGCCCCGGCGGTGTCGGTCACGGTGAGCTTGGCCGTGTAGGTGCCGGCCGTCGCGTACGTGAAGTTCGCCGTCACGGCGGTCGAGTCGGTCGTGCCGTCGTTGGTGAAGTCCCAGGCGTACTTCAGCAGGCCCGCGTCGGCCGGGTCGGCGTCGGAGGACGTGCCGGCGTTGAAGCTCACGGCCAGCGGGGAGCTGCCCGACGTCGGCGTCGCGGTGAACGCGGCGACCGGCGGCTGATTGTTCGGGTAGTAGCGGATGCGGCGGATCTGGTTGCTGCCCAGGCTCACGTAGTACAGCTCCCCGCCCGGGCCCATCTGCAGGTCGGCCGGGCCGCTGGCGCCGCCGTCGAACGTGATGATGTTCGCCGGGTCCGGCAGGCCGCCGGCGCCGGGCATCATGGCCCAGATGCAGTTGCGGCTGTAGTCGGAGAAGAACAGCGCCCCCGCGTAGCCGGCCGGGTAGGAGCCGCCGGTCGTCGGCGCGAAGGCCAGGCCGGAGATCGACGAGCCGCCGGACGGGCAGCTCTCGCCGGCCACGACCTTGGCGCCGTGGTTGTACGTGTAGTACGGGGCGCTCTGCCCGGCCCCCGCGTACAGGTTCTCGCACAGCGGCCGGTCGGCGCTGTCGTACCCGCTCTGGCGCGCGTTGCCCTCGTAGCACGGCCAGCCGAAGTTGGTCGGCCCGGTCGTCGGGGTGACGACCCGGTCGATCTCCTCCCAGGTGTTCCAGCCGACGTCGCCGGCCCAGATCTCGTTCGTGCCCGGGCGGACCGTCATGCGGAACGGGTTGCGCAGGCCGTGGGCGACGATCCGGCGCGCGTTCGCGTCGGGCGAGGCGGCGAGCGGGTTCGTCGGCAGGGCCGCGCCGGTGTTCGGGTCCAGCCGCAGGATCGAGCCGTTGAGCCCGGTCGGGTCGGCGGTGGTGAGCACGTCCTGGGAGCGCAGCGCGCCGCCCTCGTTCGCCGGGTCGCCGCAGGGGTTGGCCGGCGAGCCGAGCTGGCCGTAGTCGACGACGTTGAAGCTCGCGCCGTCGCCGCCGGAGACGTAGAGCGCGCCGTCGGCCCCGAACTTCAGGTCGCCGATGGAGTGGCTGGGGTACTGCTGGCACCAGTCGGAGATCAGCGGCTGCTCGGTGCCGGTCATCTGGTTGCCGGCCGCCGTGAGCTTGGAGAGCCGGGCCGAGACCACGCACGCCCCGCCGTTCGCGTCCGCGCACACGTCGTTGTAGACCGGGGCGGTCTGGCCGAGCTTGGCGTCGTACGTGTACAGCACGTAGACCGACGGATCGGTCGGGAAGTTGGGGGCCAGCGCGAGCCCGAGCAGGCCGCGGTCCCACTGGTTGTGCACGGCCACGGACAGGTCGGCGAACACGTCAGGGGTCGGGTCGGCGAGGTTGTCGAAGACCTTGATCTTGCCGCCCTTCTCGGCGACGAAGATGCGGCCGTCGGGGGCGAACTCGATGTTCGTCGGCTGGCTGAGCCCGCTGAAGACGACCTGCTCCTGGAATCCGGTCGGCAGGGCCGCGGTGGCGGCCTCGCTGCCGGCGATCGGCGTGATGACCGCGGCGATGAGGCTCGCGACCAGGGCCGACCGCAGTGCGCTTTTGGAGCGCGACATACGGCCTCCAATGTGGGAATTTTGGCGGCGGGGAAGCGTCTGGGTGGTGGCGTCAGAGTAGCCAGTGACAATGCATTTGGATCTGTCGCGTTCCTGACGGCTTCCCGGCATACGAAAAACCCCGGCATCCATACGGATACCGGGGTTTTTGCGGTTTTTCAGGCGACGAGGATTTCCGCCGTCACGCCCAGATCGGCGAGCGATTTCCCGATTTCTTCCCGGTACGCCGGGTTCGTGATGATCACGGCCTTCGGCTGCAGTGTGGTGAGCGTCGACGGCGGCTCCACCCGGTGCCCGGTGACCGGCAGGAATCGGCCCCACTTGCGCGGGTTGAGGTCCACGACCCCGGCCAGCGCCAGCTCCCGGTCGGCGAGGGTGAGGAACTGCACGCCGCGCGACCCGGCGCCCCACAGCACCGGCTTGGCGCCCTCCGCGTCGAGGCGGGCGATGGTGTCCCGCCACCGCTGCCGCTCGGCGTGGTGGCGTTCGGCGAAGCCGGCGATGGCGGCCAGCTGCTTGTCCCGCGCCCGCAGTGAGGGAAGCTCGCCGGTGTACGCCGCGTGCCCCTGCGAGCGCGGGCGGTTCGCCGACACCTCGATGTAGCGGAACATGCCGGAGAACAGCGTGCCTGTCGACTCCACTGTCCAGCCGGCCCGGCTGAAGATCATCGCGAGGCTGTACGCGTCGAAGTACGACACGTGCGGGTAGATGACCTCCCAGCCGGCGGTGGCCAGGTCGTACACCGCGTCGGGCACCTCGACGTAGCCGAACACCTCGCGCCCGTTCGCCTGCTCCCGCAGGTCGACCAGGAACTCGTAAGGGTCGTCGATGTGCTCGAACCAGTGCCGGGAGGTGAAGAAGTCGTACGCCGGCAGGCCCGACCCGCGCGGCGCGAACTCGGCGTGGAACGTCGCGCCGTCCTGCTCACCCTCGACACCCGCGTACATGGCGTCGTAGCCCACCCCGCGCCCGCCGCTGACGTGGACGAGCTCGCGCAGGAACTCGCCCTGCCCGCAGCCGATGTCCAGGACCAGCTTGCCGGCCAGGTCGTACCGGTCGTTGAGGCTCTCGACCAGCTCGGCCGAGAACTTCTGGAACGCGGGGGAGAAGTGCAGGTTGGTGTCCATCGTCGTGTCGTAGACGAGCTTCTCCGGCTCGAACGCGACGTTGCGCACGTAGGCGCAGCGCGGGCACGCGGCCAGCTCCATCCGCCCGACCGGCGAGGCGACCGCGTCGCCGTGGGCTTCCCAGTGCACGCCGCACAGCACCGGGATCTCGCCGAGGTCAGCGAACGGGACGAGCCGGTCCTCGCCGCAGGCGTCGCAGAGCCGGTGGTCCTGCTGGGCGTTCACGCGTTGGTCCAGCGCAGCTTGTCGTCCAGCTTGCCCGCGTCCATCAGCGCCTGGATCCGCTTGATGCGCTGGTGGGTCTGGCTCTTGAACTGCTCGATCGTCAGCCCGTAGCGCTGGTAGTTCTCGACCAGCTGCTCCACGCCGAGCTTCACGTTCCACTTCGGCTGAAACTCGGGGATCTCGCGCTCGATCAGGTCGCACGTGACCCGGTAGTTGCGCAGGTCGGCCCCGGCGCCCTCGGCGAACGTCGGCACGCTGCCCGGCACCGCCTCGGCGACCAGGCTCGCGACGTCGCGGATGAGGTAGTTCTCACTGGTGCGGCCGATGTTGTAGGCCTTGGCGTGCATGCGCTCGCGGTCGACCTCCAGGAACGCCAGGAACGCGGCCGAGATGTCCTCGATGTGGATCAGCGGGCGCCAGGCCATGCCGTCGGAGAGCAGCACCACCTGGCCGGTCAGCAGCGCGTGCGCGGCGAAGTCGTTGACGGCCAGGTCACCGCGCAGCCGCGGGGAGAAGCCGTAGGCCGTGGAGTTGCGCAGGAACACCGGCGAGAAGTCGTCGTCGGCCAGCTCCAGCAGGCCCTGCTCGGAGAGGATCTTGGACTCGCCGTAGGGCGTCACCGGGTTGAAGCCGGCCGTCTCGTCGAGCGGGGTGTCGTCCTCGCCCTTGCCGTACAGCGAGCAGGACGACGAGAACAGGAACCGTTCGACACCGGCGGCCTTCGCGGCGCGGGCCAGCCGCAGCGTCGAGCGGTGGTTGATGTCGTAGGTCAGGTCGGGGTCGAGGTTGCCGAGCGGGTCGTTCGACAGCGCGGCGAGGTGGATCACCGCGTCGAAGCCCGTCACGTGCTCGGGCTCGACGTCGCGCAGGTCGACGCGGAGGGTCTTCACCTCCTCCGGCGCCGGACCGAGGATGCAGTCCGCGAACAGCCCGGTGTCGAGGCCGACGACCTCGTGCCCGGCTTCGCGGAGTATCGGCACCAGCACGCTGCCGATGTATCCGTCGTGGCCAGTGACGAGTACGCGCATGAGCTAGCTCCCGGACGTTCGGCGGGTGGAAGACGAGTCTAGAAGCCGCGAATTTCGGCCCTGGAGTCGTCTGTCGGACTTTTTACTTTGTCGTTTACCGTCGGGCGCGACGAGCCGCTAGTTTCTTTCGCGTCGCAGCTAAGCTTGCGCGTCGCACGGGGTCGTTTGTCACGGCGCTTGGGTTGTGCTGTCCGGCGTGCAGCCTAGCGCGACCGACTTTGAGGGGGAACGCATGTCCGCTGTCTCGTGCCGCCTGTGTGGGGCGGAACTCACCGAGACCTTCGTCGACCTGGGGATGTCTCCCCTCTGCGAAAGCTACGTACCGGCGGACAAGGTGGACGCGGCGGAGACGTTCTACCCGCTGCACGTGCGCATCTGCACGGAGTGCCTGCTGGTCCAGCTGCCGGCGTACGTCGCCGGGGAAGCGATCTTCTCCGACTACCTGTACTTCTCGTCGTACTCGACCTCGTGGGTCGAGCACGCCCGCCGCTACGCCGTCGCGATGACCGAGAAGCTCGGCCTAACGGCCGACAGCCTGGTCGCCGAAGTGGCCAGTAATGATGGGTACCTTCTGCAGCATTTTGTGGCCGCCGGTATTCCGGTGATCGGCGTTGAGCCCGCCGGAAATGTCGCAGCGGTCGCCCGCGAAAAGGGCGTTCGGACGGAAGTGTGTTTCCTCGGGCCGGACACCGGGGCGGCCGTCGCCGACCAATACGGACGGGCGGATCTGGTCGCCGCCAACAACGTCTACGCGCATATTCCGGACATCATCGGGTTTTCCCAGGGCCTGGCCAACCTGGTCAAGCCGGACGGTCTGGTCACGCTGGAGTTCCCCCACCTCCTGCGGCTCATCGAGCGGCGGCAGTTCGACACGATCTACCACGAGCACTACCAGTACCTCTCGCTGCTGACCGCCTCGCGGGCGCTGGCGAAGGGCGGGCTCACCGTTGTGGACGTCGAGGAACTGGCGACGCACGGGGGCTCACTGCGGGTACACGCGAAACACACCGAACAGGCCGGGGAGCCGTCGCTGGCCGTCAAGGCGCTCCTGGAGGCCGAGGCCGCGGCCGGTCTGCACACGTTCGAGGGCCACAAGGGCTTCGCCGACGAGGTCTTCACGATCAAGAAGGACCTGCTGACCTTCCTCATGCAGGCCCGCGCCGAGGGCAAGCGGGTCGTCGGCTACGGCGCCCCGGGCAAGGGCAACACGCTGCTCAACCACTGCGGCATCCGCGAGGACCTGGTCGAGTACACAGTCGACCGCTCGCCGCACAAGCAGGGCATGTTCCTGCCGGGCACGCACATCCCGATCCACGCGCCGGAGCGCATCGAAGCCGACCGGCCCGACTACGTCCTGGTCCTGCCCTGGAACCTGCGCACCGAGATCAGCGCGCAGCTGTCCTACGTGAAGGACTGGGGCGGCAAGCTCGTGTACCCGATCCCCGCACTCGAGGTAGAGGGGTAAACCCGGCCATGAAGGTCGTTCTGTTCTGCGGTGGCCTCGGCATGCGCATGCGCGAGGGCGGCAGCAACGTCCCGAAGCCCATGGCACTCATCGGCGACCGGCCGCTGCTGTGGCACGTCATGCGGTACTACGCGCACTTCGGACACACCGACTTCATCCTGGCCCTCGGCTACGGCGCCGCGGTCGTCAAGGACTACTTCCTGCACTACGACGAGACGCTCTCCAACGACTTCACCCTCAACGGCAGCGACCGCGACGTCCAGCTGTTCTCCACGGACATCACCGGCTGGAACATCACGTTCATCGACACCGGCCTGAAGGCGTCGATCGGGGAGCGCCTCATGCGCGTGCGCAAGTACGTCGAGGACGAGCCGATGTTCATGGCCAACTACGCCGACACCCTCACCGACGCGCCGCTGCCCGAGATGGTCGAGCGCTTCCGTGCGTCCGACGCGACGGCGAGCATGCTGGCCGTGCCCACCGTCTCGACGCACCACGTCGTGGAGATGGACCCGGACGGCGCGGTCACCCAGGTCCGCGACTTCAAGGAGCTGCTGACCTTCGAGAACGGCGGCTACTTCATCATGCGCCCGGGCATCTTCGACGTCCTGCGCGAGGGCGAGGACATGGTCCCCATGGCCTTCGACCGCCTCATCCCGGAGCGCAAGCTGCTGGCCCAGCAGTACGACGGCTTCTGGCGCGCGGTCGACACCTTCAAGGACCGCGCGGAGATGGAAGAGGCGTACAACAGCGGCGACTGCCCGTGGATGCTGTGGGACACCATGCGGGGCCCGGCGTCGTGATCGGCTTCAACCTGGCCGGCGTGCGGTCCGTCGTCGCCCTGGGCGCCCACCCGGACGACATCGAGATCGCCGCCGGCGGCCTCCTGCTCTCCCTCCCCGCCGGCGTCACCGTCGACTACGTCCTGGCCACCGGCGCCCCCACGCGCCAGGCCGAGGCCCGCGCGGCCGCGTCGGCCTTCCTCAGCCAGGCCGCGGCGCTGAACTTCCACCTGCACGCCCTGCCCGACGGCCGGCTCCCGGCCCACTGGAACGAGACCAAGGAGATCGTCGAGGCGGCGGCCTCCCTGGGCGTACCTGACCTGGTCCTCGCGCCCGCAACCGACGACGCGCACCAGGACCACCGGCTGCTGGCGACGCTGGCGTCGACGGCCTTCCGCAACTCGCTGGTCCTGCACTACGAGATCCCGAAGTGGGACGGCGACCTGGGCCGGCGCAACATCTACGTGCCGCTGACCCCGGACCAGGGCCGCCGCAAGGTCGCCCTGCTGCACGAGCACTTCCCGTCCCAGAAGGCCCGCGACTGGTGGGACGACGAGGTCTTCCTGGGGCTGGCCCGGATCCGCGGCATGGAGTGCCGGTCGCATTACGCGGAGGCGTACACGGTGACCAAGGCCGTACTCGCGTTCTAGCCGCTGCTTCGCTGTTTGTCCTTGTCCGGTCCTGCTGGTGGCCCGGCTCGTCTTTTCGGCGGCCGGGCTTCTTGCTGCTGTCGTTGGCCACTGTTGCCGGCTCGGTTGTGGGCTCCGAAAAATCATGACTCGTTCCTCACTACGATTTTTCGGATTTATACCTTATTTCGGGTTTGCTGGATTGCGCGGCTATTGGCAGAGGGGCGTGATATCGCCGGTGCATGCGCATCGGACTGGTGCGTAACAAGCCTGGGCCAACGCAGCGCGTGACGAGCCGGTGATGACGAGCGACGGCAGGCATCGATCCAGCGCCCCACCAACGCGACAGCCATCCCCATGCGGACAACACGCACCCGCACACTTGCTGAACATCAACCGCGGGCGTGCGCGCGCCTGTGTGCTGCTTGGATGCCGCCGTGTGCCCTATGTCGTGGGCCGTGCGTCGTGTGCCGTGCGCTCTGGGCAGCGCGCCGTGGAGGCTGTGCGCTCTGGGCAGCGCGCCGTGGGGGCCGTGCGCCGTGGAGGCCGTGCGCTGCGGACCGTGCGCCTGCGCGCTGCCGGATGTCATCGCGGGCTGTGGGCCTTTGTGCTGGCGGATGTCGACGCAGGCCGCATGCGGATGCGGCTGGTGACGCGGGCGATTGCTGGAAGCTGCCTCGCGCGGACGCGGCTGGTGGTGCGGCGGTTGGTGGGCGCTGCCACGCGCGGGCGCGTGCGGCGGATCGAGCAGCGAGGTGGGTTAGGACGAGGGAGCGCCGGTCTGCGATGGGTGGCCACGCGTGGGGCGGAACTCGGGATTGGAGCGCGGGGAGAGGCTGAGCCGGCGCCGGGCTGTGTTGTGGACACGCGCGGGGGCGGGGAGGTGTGTCTGTACGGCGACGGCCGCGGCGCGGGTGCGCGGCGGCCGTCGGGAGTCTTTGGCGGGCTTGTGTCCGGTGGGTGCCGGAGGTGGGTCAGCGGGTGCCGTTGGCGGTTGCTGTGGTGAGTTCCTCGCTGGCGGCGGGCGGCTCGGGGTCGGTGGCGTCCGGGGCCGTTGTGGTCGCTGCGGTGGCCTGCTTCGTGGGGGGCTGGGGCTTCGCTTTGGGCTTGCCGCCGTTCGCGGTGACCTTGGCCTCCACGTTCTCGACCTTCGCCCCGTCGACCTTCGCCCCATCGGCTTTCGCGCCGTCGACCTTCACGCCGTCCGTCTTCGCTCCATCGACCTTCGCGCCGTCGATCTTCGCTCCATCGACCTTCGCGCCGTCGATCTTCGCCCCGTCGACTTTCGCGCCGTCGATCTTCACCGCGTCGGTCTTCGGCTCGGCGGGCTTTGCGTCCGCGGGCTTGTTGGCCTCGGCGGCCTTCAGGGCTTCTGCGGCCTCGGTCTTGGCCAGTTCCAGGGCGGCCTGGGCGGCGCTCGACTCGGCTTCCAAGGTGGCGATCCTGGCCTTCAAGGTCTCCGCGTCGGCCTTGGTGGTCTCGGCGTCGGCGGCGCTCGACTTGGCCTCGGCCAGCTCGGCCTCCAGCGTGGCGACCTTGGCCTTCAAGGTTTCGGCCTCGGCGGCGGTCGCGCGCAGGGAGTCGGCCTCCGCGGCGGTGGCGCGCAGGGTCTCGGCGTCGGCCGCGGCGGCGCGCAGGGAGTCGGCCTCGGCCTCCAGGGCGGCGATGCGGGCCTTGAAGGTCTCGGCCTCCTGGTCCGCGGCGGCGCGGATCTCGGCGGTCTCGGCCTCGGCGGCGGCCCTCGCGGCCTCGGCGGCGGCGCGGGCGGCGTCGTCCTTCGCCTTCGCCTCCGCGCGCAGGGTCTCCGCTTCGGTGGCAGCCTTGGTGCGCAGGTCGTCGGCGTGCGTGGCCGCCTCGGCGCGGACGGACTCGGCGTGGGTGGCCGCCTCCGCGCGCAGGGAGTCGGCCTCGGTGACCGCTGACGTGCGCAAGGTCTCGGCCTCGGTGGCGGCGGTCGTGCGCAGGGTCTCGGCCTCGGCCGCGGCGGCGGCGCGGAGGGAGTCGGCCTCGGTCGCCGCGGCCGCGCGCTGCTCGGCCAGCTCGGCCTCGTGGGTGGCGCGGAGCTCGGCGAGCTGCTGCTGGAGTGTCTCGCGGTGGGCGGCCACCTCGGTGTCGGCGGCCTGCTTGGCGACGGTGGTGTCGGCCTCGAGCTGGAGGCGGGCCTGCTCGGCGGCCTCCGCGGCGGTCGCCTCGGCCTGGGCGATCAGGGCGGCGGCGGCCTCCTGGGCCTGCTTGGCGATGGTGGCGGCGTGCTCCTCGGCCCGCTTGGCGACCGCCTCGGCGGCCTCCTGAGCCTTGGCCGCGACCGCGGCGGCGGTCTGCTGGGACTGCGCGGCGAGCGTGTCGGCCTCGTGCTTGGCCTGGGCGGCGAGCGTGGCCGCCTGCTCCTGGGCCTGCGCGATCAGCGCGGCGGCGTGGGACTTGGCGCCGGCGGTCTCCTGCTCGGCGGCCGCGCGCACGGCGTGGGCGTGCTGGTCGGCCTCGGCCTTGACGGCGGCCGCGTGCTGCTCGGCGGAGGTGCGCACGCTGTGTGCGTGCCGCTCGGCGTCGGCCCGGGCCTGCTCGAGCTGGGCGTTGGTGGTCTGCGTGATGCGCTGGGCCTCGGCCTGGGCGGCGGCGATGAGGCGCTCGCCCTCGGCGCGGGCCTGGGCGGCGCGCTCCTCGATGGCGCGGGCCTCGGCGTCAAGCGACTGGCGGCGGTGGGCGACCGAGCGCTCCTCCTCGGACCGCCGGGCGGCCAGGGCGAGCTCGAAGTCCTCGTTGGCCTTGGAGGCGCGGCTGCGGGCCTCGGCGAGCAGCCGCTCGGCCTCGGCGCGCAGGCCGGAGATCTCCTGGACGGCGTTGCCGCGGATGTCGGCGGCCTGGTCCTCGGCGAGGGCGAGGATCTGCTCGACGCGCGGGCCGAGGTGGCGGAACGAGAGGACCTCGCCGCGCCCGGGCGCGTGCCGGCGCAGCTCGGACAGCTCCATCTGGAGGTCCTGCACCTGGGAGGCGAGCGCCTGGACCTGACCCCAGACCTCCTCGTTCTCCACCTTCAGCGCGGCGATCTCGTTCTCGGACTGAGTCCAGTACTTATCGACCTGGTCGCGCCGGTAGCCCCGGATCGCCGTCTCGAAGTCGGGTTCCGAGGACACGCCCGTGCCCGAGTTGAAGAGGTCGCCGTCTGACATAACACCTATCCTCACACGCAACGTCCCGCCACGCGCAATTACACACTGCGCGTGACGGGACCTGCGATCGAACTCCCCGTGAACCAGCTATGAATCCGCGCCGGACCTGAACGGTCGTTACGCCGTGACCTTCTCGCCGTCGCCGGACTTGCCCTTCTTGGCGTCGCCGCCGCCCTGGGCCTGCCCGACCGTCGGCATGATGCCGGCGAGGCCGGAGAGCATCTGCCCGAGCTGCGACGTGACCGCGTCCTTCTGGCGCGTGAGGTCCTCGACCTCGCGACGGGCCCGGTTCGTGGTGTCCTCGGCCTCGGCCCGGGCCTCGCTGAGCTGGCGGTGCGCCTCGGCGCGGGCCTCGTTGACGGTCTTGTCGGCGAGGTTCTTGGCCTTGTCGATGGTCTCGGCGGCGGCCCGCTCGCTCTCGACCCGGCGGGTCTCGGCGCGCTGCTCGATCTCCTTGGCCCGGTCCTCGGCCGCCCGGGCGCGCCCCTCGGCCTCGGTGACCAGCTTCTGGGTGGCGGCGACGGCGGAGGCGTGGCGAGCGGACTCCTCGCGCTCGGCCTTCTCCTGCCGCTCGGCGATCTCCAGCGCGAGGGACTGCAGGTCCTTGTCGCGCTTGTCGCGGGCGTCGGTGAGCAGCTTCGTCGCCTCGGCGCGCTTCTCCTCGGCCTCGCGCGCGGCCTTGGCCCGCAGCTGGGTGATCTCCCGCTCGGCGGTGGCCCGCAGCGTCGCGACCTCGCGCTCGACTGTCGCCTTGAGCTCGGCGACCTCGTGCGCGGTGGCGGTGCGCAGCTGCTTGGTCTCGCGCTCGGCGTCGGCCCGCAGCGTGTCGGCCTCGCGCCGGGCCTGCACCCGGACCTCGGCGGCCTCCCGCTCGGCGGCGGTGCGCAGGTTGCCCGCCTCGCGCTCCGCGGTCGCCTTCATCGCGGCCGACTCGGCGCGGGCCTTGTCGGTGATCTCGCGGGCCTCCAGCCGGGCCGCGGAGATGATGCCCTCGGACTCGCGCTTGGCCTCGCCCCGGTGGTCGTTCGCCTGCTCCTCGGCCAGGCGCAGGATCTGCTCGACCCGGGTGCCCAGGCCCGACAGCGTCGGCCGGTTGTTCTCTTCCAGCTGCTTGTTGGTGTCGCTGAGCTTCTGCTCCATCGAGCCGAGCCGCTGCTCGGCCTGACGGACCCGGCGCTGGGCCTCGGCGAGGCGGCCCTCGGCCTCTTCGCGGGCCTGACTGGCCTGCTGCAGCTGCGCGTTGAGGCGCTGCAGCTTGCTGTCGACCTGCTGACGGTCGTAACCGCGCAGGACGACACTCAGCTCTTCGTGATCAGAGCCGTTCTGGAAGAAATCAACCGAGGACTGCTGCTGGGGCATTGGCACATACTTGCAGACCACCCGGGGGAGTTCGCAAGGGTGGAACGGCTATCTTCCGTACGGCTCTCATGGTCAACTTTCCCTGGCCAGGACACGCCGCGTTTTTGTCACGCTTTATGGGCGTGTCGGTACACCCGGACGAACGGTCCCTAACGGTTTCGAAACCGGTTGATCGCGGCCTCGTGCCGGGCCCGCAGCTGTGGATCACGAACGCCGAGGCCCTCGGCCGGGGCCAGGCCCAGGACGCCGACCTTGCCCTGGTGCAGGTTCCTGTGCACGTCCGACGCGGCCTGGCCGGTCTGCTCGAGGCAGTACACCCGCGAAAGCGTCGGGTGGACACGACCGCGCATGATCAGCCGATTGGCCTCCCAGGCTTCCCGGTAGTTCGCGAAGTGGCTGCCGATGATCCTTTTGAGGTGCATCCAGAGATACCGGTTGTCGTACTGGTGCAGGTACCCCGACGTCGAGGCGCAGGTCACGATCGTGCCGCCGCGCTTGGCGACGTACACGGACGCGCCGAACGTCTCCCGGCCCGGGTGCTCGAAGACGATGTCGGGGTCCTCGCCGCCGGTCAGTGCCCGGATCTCCGCGCCGAACCGTTTCCACTCCGACACGTCCTGGGTCTGCTCGTCGCGCCAGAAGCGGTACCCGGACCTGTCGATCACCAGCTCGGCGCCCATGGCCCGGCACAATTGCGCCTTCTGGGGGCTCGAAACCACACAAACGGGGGTCGCCCCACCGTTGAGTGCGAACTGCACCGCGTAGGAGCCGAGGCCCCCGGAGGCGCCCCAGATCAGCACGGTGTCGCCCTGCTTCATCCGGGCGCCGTGGCGGGAGACGAGCTGGCGATACGCGGTCGAGTTCACCAGCCCCGGGCACGCCGCCTCCTCCCACGACAGGTGGACCGGCTTGGGCATGAGCTGGTTGGCCTTGACCAGGGCGAGCTCGGCCAGGCCGCCGTAGTTGGTCTCGAAGCCCCAGATCCGCTGCTGCGGGTCGAGCATGGTGTCGTCGTGGCCGGCCGCGTCCTCCAGCTCGACGCTCAGGCAGTGCGCCACCACCTCGTCGCCGGGCCGCCATCTGGTGACACCGGGGCCCACTCGCAGTACCACTCCAGCTGCGTCTGAACCGACGACGTGATAGGGGCGATCATGCCCCCGTCCGTAACGGCGCAGGAACGCGAAGGTCGGGACCGGCTCGAAGATCGACGTCCAGACGGTGTTGTAGTTGACGGCGGAGCCCATGACCGCGATCAGGGCCTCGCCGGGCCCGACCTCTGGTGTGGGGACCTCCTGCACATGCAGTGACTTGCGCGGGTCCTTCTCCCGGGTGTCGAGCCCGTCGAACATCGCCGCCTCGGCGGCCCGCACGACGACACCCCGATAACTCTCGGGCACCGGCAGCGCGGCCACCGCCCGGAGCTCGGCCGCCGGATCGGCCGCCCCCTCCGCCTGCATGATCGCATCGAGAATCTTCTGCATGGGCCGGAGGTTACTGACCGGTAGCTTATCGGCGGAACGGCCTAGTGAGAAATTGCATCAGCGGGCTGGACCAGCTCGACAAGGACCCCTCCGGCATCCTTGGGATGCACGAAATTAATGCGACTTCCGGCTGTACCGCGACGAGGCGCGTCATACAGCAGCCGCACCCCGCGTTCACGCAGTGCTGCGCACGTGGCATCGACATCGGTGACCGTATAGGCGAGCTGCTGCATCCCCGGCCCGCTGCGCTCGAGGAACTTGGCGATGGTCGAGCTCGGCGACAGCGGCGCCAGCAGCTGCAGGCAGCCGCCCTCCGTGGTCGGGCCGACGGAGAGCATGGCCTCGCGCACGCCCTGCTCCTCGTTCGTCTCCTCGTGCACGCAGCGCATCCCGAAGACGCGGGCGTAGAACTCGATGGCCTCGTCGAGGTCGGCCACGGCGATGCCGACGTGATCGATCCGCTGGATGCCGATGGGTGATATATCCAACTTCGGGGCGGCGGTGTCCATGGCGATATTCTGGGCTTATCCAACGTTCAGGTCGCGACGAGGCGGCTGTGAACCTTCTCTCGGAGGCCCTTTAGCGATGATTCAGTCGGTGATTGTCAACGGCGCCCGCACGCCGATGGGTCGCCTGCTCGGTGCCCTGAAGGACTTTCCGGCCACGAAACTGGGTGAAGTCGCGATCCGGGCCGCGCTGGAGCGCTCCGGGGTCGCGCCGGAGCAGGTGCAGTACGTCATCATGGGCCAGGTCCTGCAGGCCGGCGCCGGGCAGATCCCCGCGCGCCAGGCCGCGATCGGGGCGGGCATCCCCATGAGCGTCCCCGCGCTCACGATCAACAAGGTATGCCTGTCGGGCCTCGACGCGATCGCCCTGGCCGACCAGCTCATCCGGGCCGGCGAGTTCGACATCGTGGTGGCCGGGGGCATGGAGTCGATGACAAACGCGCCGCACCTGCTCCTCGGGCAGCGGCAGGGGTACAAGTACGGCGACGTGGTCGTCAAGGACCACATGGCCCTGGACGGGCTGACCGACGCGTACGACCAGGTGTCCATGGGTGAATCGACCGAGCGGCACGTCGCCCGGCTCGGCATCACCCGCGAGGCCCAGGACGCGTTCGGCGCGGCCAGCCACCAGAAGGCCGCGGCCGCGCAGAAGAACGGCCACTTCGCCGAGGAGATCACCCCCGTCGCCATCCCGCAGCGCAAGGGCGAGCCGTTGCTGGTGACCGAGGACGAGCAGATCCGCCCCGAGACGACCGTCGAGACCCTGGCCAAGCTGCGCCCGGCGTTCACCGCGGACGGCACGATCACGGCCGCCACCTCCTCGCCCATCTCCGACGGCGCCTGCGCGGTCGTCGTGATGAGCCGGGCCAAGGCCGAGGAGCTGGGCCTGGAGTGGATCGCCGAGATCGGCGCCCACGGCAACGTCGCCGGCCCCGACAACTCGCTGACCAGCCAGCCCTCCAACGCCATCAAGCACGCCCTGACCAAGGCCGGCCTGGGCGTCGAGGACCTGGACCTGGTCGAGATCAACGAGGCGTTCGCGGCCGTCGGCGTGCAGTCCACGGCCGACCTCGGCATCGACCCGGCCATCGTCAACGTCAACGGCGGCGCGATAGCCCTCGGCCACCCGATCGGCATGAGCGGCGCCCGCCTGGCCCTCACCCTGATCCTGGAGCTGCGCCGGCGCGGTGGCGGCCTGGGCGCGGCGGCCCTCTGCGGCGGCGGTGGGCAGGGCGACGCCCTCCTGTTCCGCGTACCCAAGCGGTGACCCTCCGCCGCTCCCGCGACGTACCCACCCTGGTCGCCGCCGCCCGCGACGGCGACCCCAGGGCGGTGGCCCGGCTCATCAGCCTGGTCGAGGACGGCGACGAGGCCCTGCCCCGCATCGCCGCCGCCCTCGCCCCGCACACGGGAGCCGCCGCCGTTGTCGGCCTGACCGGCGCCCCCGGCGTGGGCAAGTCGACGACCACGAACGAGCTGGTCACCGCGTTCCGCAAGGCCGGCCGCCGGGTGGGCGTCCTCGCGGTGGACCCCTCGAGCCCCTTCACCGGCGGCGCCATCCTGGGCGACCGCGTCCGGATGCAGGACCACGCCACCGACCCGGGCGTGTACATCCGCTCCATGTCCAGCCGCGGCCACCTGGGCGGCCTCTCCGCCGCCACCCCCCAGGCGGCCCGCGTCCTCGCCGCCGCCGGCTGCGACCCGGTCGTCATCGAGACCGTCGGCGTCGGCCAGGCCGAGGTCGAGATCGCCGGCCTGGCCGACACCACGGTGGTCCTGCTGGCCCCGGGCATGGGCGACGCCATCCAGGCCGCGAAGGCCGGCGTCCTGGAGATCGCCGACATCTTCGTCGTCAACAAGGCCGACCGCGACGGCGCCGACGCCACGTACCGCGACATCCAGGGCATGATCGGCCTGGGCACCCGAGCCCCGGGCGACTGGCGCCCTCGCGTGGTCCGCTGCGTAGCCGCCCGCGGCGAAGGCATCGCGGACCTGGTCGCCGCCATCGACGAGCACCGCGCCCACCTCGCCGCTTCGGGCGCGCTGACTCTGCGCCGCATCCGCCGCGCGGAGGCGGAGATCGAGGCGATCGCGCTCGGCGTCTTGCGCGCGCGGATGCAGGACCTGCACAGCGGAGACTCACTGACAACCCTGGCCCGCGAGGTGGCGGAGGGCCGGACTGATCCGTACGCGGCGGCCGACACCCTGCTGGCGCAGCTCAGCTGACTTCCGCGCCCGCGCGGCCCGAACCCTGCGCCCGCGCCGCTCCGCATCCCGCACCCCGCGCGTCGTCCTCCCTTTCCACGCGCAGGTTGCCGCTCTCGGCGCCCGCTCCCCGCCTCGCGCCCGCGCGTGGCCTCGCGCCCGCGCGTGGCCTCGCGCCCGCGCCCGCTCCCCGCCTCGCGCCCGCGCGTGCTGTTTCGCCGCGCCCGCGCGATGACGTGCTTGCTTGCACCCGTGCGTCGCGCCCGCGTCGCGGTTGTTGGCGCGTCGCGGTTCGTGCCGCGCCCGCGCGCTGCGAAGCCTTGCCTGCGCGTCCGCGCGATGACGCGCTTGCTCGCGCCCGCGCGCAACTTGCCGCGTCCGCGCCGCACCGAGCCCATGTCCGCCCTAGGCCCGCTCCAGCCTGCGCCCGGCCCGCGCCGTGCCCGTGCCCGCCCGTCGCCTCGCTCCCGACTGTCCGCGCCCGTGCCCGTGCTCGCCCGTCGCCTCGCTCCCGACTGTCCGTGCCCGCGCCCGCGCCCGCGCCCGCGCCCGCGCCCGTGCCCGCGCCCGCGCCCGTGCCCGCGCGGTGCTGCTTGCCTGCGCGTCCGCGCGATGACGGGTTTGCTCGTGCCCACGCGCAGTTTTCCGCGTCCGCGCCGTGCCTGCGTCCACGGGTCGCCTTGCTCCCGCTGTCCGTGCCCGCGTCCCTCCCGGTGACGCTTGCGTGCACGCCCGCACGATGAAGCGCCCCGTGCGCGCTGTTGTGCTGCGCCCGTGCGCCGTGAAGCTTGCCTGCACGTCGGCGCGATGACGCCCCCGAGCGGGCCCGCGCGCAGCTTTCCGCTTTCCGCGCCCAGGTATCGCATCGCGCCGGCTGCTCGTGCCGTGCCCGCGCGCTGACGTGCATGCTTGCGCGCCCGCGCGATGACGCTCATGCGCCGCGCCCCGCGCCCGTGCCGCGCCTTGCGTCCGCGCGATGACGCTCGCGCGCCGCGCCTCGCGCCTGCTGTTCATGCCGCGCCCGTGCGCCATGGCGCCTGCCTACGCGCCCGCGCGATGACGCGCTTGCTTGCACCCGCGCGTCACGCCCGCGCCCGCGTCGCGGTTCGTGCCGCGCCCGTGCGCCATGACGCCTGCCTGCGCGCCCGCGCGATGACGCGCTTGCTTGCACCCGCGCGTCGCGCCCGCGCCCGCGTCGCGCCCGCGCCCGCGTCGCGCCCGCGCCCGCGTCGCGCCCGCGTCGCGGTTCGTGCCGCGCCCGTGCGCCGTGGCGTCTGCCTGGCGCCCGCGTGCGCTGTTGTGTCGCGCCCGTGCTTGGTGACGTTCGCCTGCGCGTCCGTTCGATGACGTGCCCGCGCGCGGCTTTCCGCTCTCCGCGCTCGCGTGCGTCGCCTCGCGCCCGCTGTTCGTGCCGCGCCCGTGTGCGATGACGCTCCCTGCGCGTCCGCGCGATGGCGCCCTGTGCGCGCTGCTGTGCCGCGTCCGCGCGCTGTGACGATTGCCTGCACCTCCGCGCGATGACGCGTCCGCGCGTCTGTGTACTGCTCTGCGTCCGCGCGTCTGTGTGCTGCTCCGCGTCTGCGCGCGGTTACGTTTGCCTGCGCGACCGTGCGTGGTGATGTTTGCCTGCGTGTTCGTGCGATGACCCGCTTGCTCGCGTCCGCGCGCCGCTTGCCGTCGCCTCCTGTGTTCGCATGCGTGCCGTGTGTGACGCGACCGCGCTTGGTTTTTTGTGGCCGAGGGAGCGTTCGCTCCAGTGGTGCGCTTGTGGGTGATGCGCGTCCCTGCGTCTGCCATGGCGCGGCCGATAGCGCGCTGGTGCTGCCCGAGACTGCTCAGAGCGCCCTCCGCTGGCATCGGAGGATTGGGACGTCCTGCGTTTGCCTTGCGCACTGGGCCGGCGCGCTTACGGGGTGCTTCCTGCCGGCATCGCTTGCTGTCCGCGCGCTGCTTTCCTATCCGCGCGTCGCTTGCTGTCCGTGTGTTGCTTCGCGTCCGCGCGTTGCTTGCTGTCCGTGTGTTGCTTCGCGTCCGCGCGTTGGTCGGGGGCCTGTCGTCGCGCAACCTCGGGATTGGCCCGGTGCGTGGTTGTTTGGGCGGTTCTCGACGCGTCCGCGCGTGGAGGTGTGGTCGCTTTGTGCGGGCGTGGGAAAACGGCGCCTCCCCGCTCGCTCCAGGAGGGCTCCAGCTCAGACCCCCTATACGGCCGCGCCCCGAACCGGCGTCGAGCGTGGGCCGGTCCCGTTTGAGGTGGCGACCCGCTGGTGTGGTCCAGGACTCAGCGCATTCGTAGCCATAACTCCCCCGGCCGGATTGGAAGGGGGCCCAGAGAAGGGCGTCGGCCTCTGGCTGGTGTTAAAGAAGCACAGCTCAGCTAAGGTCTGCGCGTCAACCTTCCGGCTTGATCAGCAATTGGGGGCAGGCGTGACGGCGTGGACCGTCATGTTGCGTGGCATCAGGTATCGGGGCGGGCGGTCGTTCGTGGTGTTTTTGCTGGCCGTCATGGCCACCACGGCGGCTGTGCTCGTGCCCGCGTACAGCAGGGCTGCGCAACAGTCCGTGCTCACCGACGGGCTCGCGGCCGCGTCCACCGACGCGACCGGGCTCACCGTGGGGGCTACGGGCACGAAAGAGAGTGCCGCGTACATGGACCTGGCCGAGATCCGGCTGGCCGTGAACGCCGCCCTCGACAAGGACGGCCGGCTCAACGAGCGGCTCGACCGGCCCGTCGCGGCCATGGACACCGAGGTCACCTACGCCGAGGCCGGCGGCAAGCTGGCCTTCCGCCAGGACGTCTGC
The DNA here is from genome assembly GCF_019904175.1 of Dactylosporangium vinaceum. Lineage (GTDB taxonomy): Bacteria > Actinomycetota > Actinomycetes > Mycobacteriales > Micromonosporaceae > Dactylosporangium > Dactylosporangium vinaceum. The sequence continues at coordinate 1,739,256 of NZ_CP061913.1, forward strand.
CGGCAGCTCGAGATCGACGGGGCCTGCCCGGACAACCCGGGCGAGGTCGTTGTCAGCCGCCGGACCGCCGACGCGCACCATCTCAAACCCGGCGAATTCGTCACCGTCCACCTGGGGCCGGTCACGGGTGGCAAGGACAAAAGCTTCAAGATCTCCGGTTTGTACTCCCCAAAAGCCCCCAACTCCCCCTACTGGGGACGCACCGCCTACTTCAGTGCGGGCGCCGACAGTGAGGGTGAGCGCGCGGACGCGCTGTTCAGCCTCACCGAGGACGATCTGCGCGCCGAGCCGACGGCGACCCTGGCGACGCGGCTCGAGTACCCGCTGCGAAGCGACCGGGTCCACCTCGATGATGTCGCGGGGCTGCGGGTGGACCTGCAGGCGCTCGCGGACAACTTGCGCGGGCGCGAGCTCGAGGTGACGAGCGCGCTGCCGTCGGTCCTGCGCGATATCGACCTGGATCAGGGGGCCATCGCGCGGACGGCGCCCGTCATCGCGGTACCGACGCTGCTGTTGTGCTGGTTCGTGCTCTTCCTGCTCGTCGCGTCGCTCACGGAGGAGCGGGGGCCGGAGATCGCGCTGGCCAAGCTGCGCGGGTATCCGGCCGGGCGGGCGGCGCGGTTCGGGCTCGGGGAGATCCTGCTGCTGACGGCGGCGGCGGTGCCCGTCGGGCTGGGGGCCGGGTTCGGGCTCGTCGAGCTCGCGGCGCGCACCCTGCTCGCGCCCGGGGTGCACGCGGAGGTGCGGTGGCCGGTGTTCGCGGCGGCCGGGATCGCGCTCGTGGCCGGGGTCGTCGCGGCGCTGCTGGCCGCGCGGCGGACCCTCGCGCGGCCGGTTCTGGGGCTGCTGCGGCGAGTGCCCGTGCGCGGTGGCTGGCGCGCGGGCGCGGCGGAGGGGGTGGTCGTGGCGCTGGCCGCGGCGAGTCTCGTCGCGGCCGCCGGAGACCGGGCCGCGCCGCTGGCGCTGCTTGCCCCGCCGCTGCTGGCCCTGGTGCTCGGGATCGCGTCCGCGCGGCTGCTCGGGCTGTGGTCGGCCGCGCGGCTGCGGCTGGCCCGGCGCAGCGGGCGGATCGTGCCGCTGCTGTCCGCGGCGCAGCTGTCGCGGCGGCCGGGCGGGCAGCGGCTCGTCGTGGTGGTGACCGTGGCTGTCGCGCTGCTGGCGTTCGCCGCGACCGCGTGGGACGTGGCCGCGCGGGCGCGGGGCGACGTGGCCGAGGACGCGGTCGGGGCCGAGCGGGTGTACACGGTCAACGCCGCGCACCCGGGCGCGCTGGAGGCGGCGGTGGCCGCGGCTGACCCCTCGAAGCACTCGATGGCGGTGGTCCGGGCCAGCCAGCGCTTCGACAACAGCCCCGTGGAGCTGCTCGGCGTGCAGGCCGACCGGCTCGCCGACGTCGCGGCCTGGCGCGGGCACGCCCGCGAGCAGGTGGGCGGCATCGCGGCCCGGCTGCATCCGGCGGCGGCCGAGCCGCTCACGCTGGGCAAGGACCTCAGCGCCGAGGTGACAGTCGACGCGCTGCCGGCCCGGCCCGCGCTCCGCCTGGCCGCCGTGGTGGCCGACCCGGGCCGGCCGCCGCGCACCGTGACGCTGGGGGCGCTGGCCAAGGGCACGCGGACGTACCACGCGGCGCTGCCTGGATGCGCCGGTGACTGCCGGCTCATCGGGCTGGCGGTCGGGCGGGCGGCCGGCGGCAGCGACCCGTATGCGGTCACGGTGGCCGTGCGCTCCCTCGCGACGGGCGCCGGACCCCTTGACGCCGGATTCGACGTGGCCGGGCGCTGGCAGGCCCGGCCCGCGGCGGCCGGCGCGACAGTCGCCGTGCGCGCGGGCGCGGCGCTCGGCGTCGACGTCTCCGGGGCCGACCCGGCCGACGCCGTGGTCGAGCACGTGGACACGCCGGACGCGCTGCCGGCGGTGCTGGCGGGCGGGGCGCCGACCGACGATGCCCGCGCGGTCGCGTTCAAGCTGCCGGGCTTCTCGGACCAGCCGCAGCCGTTCACGGTCGCGGCCCGCACCGACAGCCTCCCGCGCGCCGGCCGCCGCGCGGTCATGTTCGATCTCGACTACGCCACTCGGATGGCCGAGCGCGGCTCCAGCCTGGCCGACAATGGCTCGCTGCGCTACGAGGTGTGGGCGGGCGCGGGCGCGCCCGCGGACCTGGCCGCCCGCCTCGGCACCCAGGGCATCCAGGTGCTGCAGACGGAGTCGATCGCGGGCGTCACCGACCGGCTGGCCCGGCGCGCGCCCGCGCTCGGCCTGTGGCTGTATCTGCTGGCCGGGGGTGCGGCGATTCTCCTCGCGCTCGGTGTGGTGCTGCTGAGCGCGTACGTCGGGGTGCGCGCCCGCCTCTACGAGATGGCGGCGCTGCGGGTCGCCGGGGTGCGGGCCGGGCAGCTGCGGCGGGCGGTGCTCCGGGAGTACCGGGCGCTGCTGGGCCTGCCGCTCCTGGTCGGCCTGGCCGCGGGGATCGCCGGCGCGCTCGTCATGCTGCCGGGGATACCGCTGGTGACGGTCGGCGAACCGGCGGGCTCGTTCTCCTACGAGCCGGCCCTCGGCGCACTGCCGGTCGCCGTGGTGCTGACGGTGCTCGGCCTGTCGCTCACGGTGCTCTTCGTCCTCCGGCTCTTGAGCCGGGCGACACCGCTGCGGCTTCGCGACGGTGCGCAGTGACGGCGGGGCTCAGCGTGGTGTGCCGGGGGCTGGTGTACATCTATCGGCTGGACGGGTACGACATCGTGGCGTTGTCCGGGGTTGATCTGGACATCTCGGCCGGCGAGTCGGTGGCGTTGCTGGGGCCGTCGGGCTCGGGCAAGTCCACGCTGCTGGCACTGCTGGCCGGGCTGCTGGCGCCGTCGGCCGGGCGGCTCACCGTCGGCGAGCACGACCTGGTGCGGGCCACTGCGGCCGAGCTCCAGGCGATGCGGGCGGCCGATGTCGGGGTGGTGCTGCAGGGGGCGGGGCGTAACCTGCTGCCGTACCTGACCGCGGAGCAGAACGTGCGCTTCGCCCAGCGCGGCGTCCCCGCCGAGCGGCGCCGGTCGCTGCCCGACCCGCGCGAGGTGCTCACGACTGTCGGCCTCACGGGGCGCGGACGCAACCGGCAGCGCCCGCAAAGACTCTCTCCTGGTGAGCGTCAGCGGTTGGCGCTCGCCGTGGGACTGGCCGGCCGGCCGGGCCTGCTGCTCGCGGACGAGCCGACCAGCCAGCTCGACACCCGGGCGCGCGACGAGGTACTGCTGGCCCTCGACGCCGTCCGCCGGGCGGGCACGACCGTGGTGGTCGTGACCCACGACCCGGACGTGGGGCGCCGGATGGGCCGGACGGTCACCATCCGCGACGGCCGGGTCGGAGCGGAAGGGCGCCGCGGAGAGGACTACGCGGTCGTGGGCCGCGACGGTACGGTGCATCTGCCGCAGGACGTGCTGCGCATGTTGCCGCCGGGCACGCTGGTGGGCGTCGAGCCCCAGCCCGACGGCACGGTGCTGCTGGTCCCGGCTCGAGCCAACGTGGAGGGTGTGCAGTGAAGACGCTGACGGTCGACGGGGTGACGGTCGCGTACGAGCGGGACCACCCGGTCCTGAACGACGTGTCGGTCGTGGTGTCCCCGGGCCAGATCCTGGCCGTGACGGGACCCTCCGGCGCGGGCAAGACGACGCTGCTGTGGGCGATGGCGGGCCTGCTGCGCCCGGCCGCGGGCAGCGTCTCGGTCGACGCCACCCCCCTGCGCGACCGCGATCACGCCGTGGCCGAGCGGGTCGTGCTGATCCCCCAGGACAACGGCCTGGCCGCGATCCTCACCGCCCAGGAGAACATCCAGGTCGCCATGATCGCCGGCGGCTCGCCCCCGGCCGACGCCCGCCGCGCCACCGTGGCCTCCCTGGAGCGCCTCGGCCTGGCCGGCCAGGCCGACCAGCTGGTCGAGGAGCTCTCCGGCGGCCAGCAGCAACGCACGGCGATCGCCCGCGGCATCGCCCTGCACGGCGACATCCTCCTGGCCGACGAGGTCACCAGCGAGCTGGACGCCACCAACCGCCAGAAGGTCATGGAGCTCCTGCAGGAGGAGGCCCGCCGCGGCGCCGCGGTCGTCTTCGCCACCCACGACCCCGAGGCCGCGGCCGCCTGCGACCGCGAACTGCACCTCTCCGACGGCACCGCCGAGCTGATCCGCGGCTGAGGCCGCACGCGCAGCCGGTCGACCGCGCGTCCGGCATTGCCGCGGTCGACCGGGCCGGTGGCCGGGGCCGGTGGCTGGGGCCGCGGGCCGGACAAGGCCCGCGATCCGGGCACCGGGGGACTTCTCGGGAGCAATCACAGCGTATGGTGAGCGACGTTTGTGAATGCCTGAAACGGGAGGTCCGGCATGCGGAAACGGATGTTCGTCGCGGCTGCGGTCGCCGCGCTGGGGGTCGGGGTCGTTGCGGTGCCGGAGGCGCTGGCGGCGGCCGGGCCCGCGGTGCTGCCGGCCGGGCAGTTCACGCTCGCGGCCGACTACCACAGGTACGACGAGCTCAACAGCGCGCTCGTCGCCAAGCTGGGGACGGCGGCCGTGCACACGGTCATGGACAACGCCAACCACGACCGTGGTGCGATCACTGACTCGCTCGGCGTGGCCGGATACCAGACCGGGTTCACGTTCGACAGCGGCGACAACAGCGACTGTGCCAACTACCCGCAGGGCATCACCACCAGCCGGGATGCCGTCGGCACGGCGAACGGTGGCAACTACGACGGGCATCAGCTGGTGCTCGTGAGCTGGTACACCAAGGACGGCTGCGACGGCGCGTCCGCGCGCAGCCGGATCACGCTCGTCGACTGGGACGCCACCTACCCCAACAAGTACCGGAAGATCCTGCTCGTCGAGGCGACCGGTACCGCCGCCGCGCCGAACTTCCGGGACGTCAAGGTCCATGCCGGCGGGGTGTCGTGGTACGGGGACTACCTGTACGTCGCCGACACCGGGCACGGGATGCGCGTGTTCGACATGCGCAAGATCCTGAAGACGGACACCGGCGGGAGCGCGGAGCAGATCGGGCGGCAGGCGGACGGGTCGACGTACTACGCGCACAACTACGCCTACGTGCTGCCCCAGGTCGGCACCGTCACCGCGGCCACGACGTCCGGCACGCCGCTTGCCTGGTCGAGCATCTCGCTGGACCGGGTCAGCCGGTCGATCGTGATGAACGAGTACACGTGCGCGTCCGGCTGCACCGACTACCCCAACCGGGCGCCGCGGGCCGTGCGGTTCCCGTTCGCGGCGGGCGCGACGACCTTCGCCGCGGCCACGAGCGCTTCGGAGGCGCTGCAGCTGCCCTGGTACAGGCTGAACGGCGTTGCTTCACACAACGGTCGCTGGTGGTTCAACTCCTCGGGCTCCAAGCAGCTGTACTACTGGACGCCGGCCGACGGGGCGCACACGTACGCGTGGGTGAGCGGCGGGGAGAGCATCAGTTACTGGGAGGATGCGGACTCGGCGGACCTGCTCTGGTCGCTGCAGGAGAGCGTCGGGCACCGGAATGTCTTCGCTGTGACTCAGGCGACCTACGGGGCCTGATTCGCGAGTACGCTCGCGTCGTTTTCAGGACCTGGGTGACGATGGGGAGAGAACGGCATGAGCGAGACCACGGCCGGGTTTCCGGCCCGCACCGACATCGACGATCCCGATCTGACCGGTGACGCACTGTCCACGGTCGAGCCGGCGTCGGGTGTGACAGTACCGTCGCAGGGCGGCGCGCCCGAGCAGGAGCAGTCGCGCTTCGACGAGGCGGCGGAGAAGGTCGGCGCGTTCGCCTCCACCACCGCGGACCGGGTCGGGGAGTTCGCGACGAGCACCGCCGCCGCGTCCGGGCGGGTCGCGTCGCAGGTCGTCGACCGGCTGCGCAACAACGCCGAGCTGACCGCGGATCGCGGCACCACGACGATCGCCGACGAGGTCGTCGAGAAGATCGCCGGCATCGCCGCGCGGAAGGTCGAGGGCGTGTACGACCTCGGCGGCGACGTCGCCCGGGTGTTCGCGGCCGTGCGGGACCGGATCGGGCTCGGCGACGACGAGAAGGAGAACGGCAACCGCGGCGTCACCGTGCGTCTCGAGGGCCGCAACGCGACCGTGCGGGTCACGCTGGTGATCGAGTACGGCTACGTCGTGTACTCCGTCGCCGAAAAGGTCCGGGCCCAGGTCATCACCTCGGTCGAGAACCTCCTCGGACTCGAGGTCACCGCGGTGGACATCGTGGTCGACGACGTGCACGTGGACGATGAGGACAAAGAGCCGAAAGCCGCCTGAGGGGGTACCGCACGCGCCCGCGCCGGGGATCCGGCGCGGGACCTTAGCGATCGTTCAGGTGGACCGCTAGCATCGTGGGTATGGACGCCCACGACATCGCCGCGGGGCGCGCCCGCTGGCAGCGCCGATACGACGATGCACGCAAGCGGGACGCCGACTTCACCACGCTGTCCGGCTCGCCGGTGGAGCCGGTCTACGGGCCGCCCGAGGGCGTCGAGGTGCCCGGGTTCGAGCGGATCGGCTGGCCGGGCGAATACCCCTACACCCGCGGCCTGCACCCGACCGGCTACCGCGGCCGCACCTGGACGATCCGCCAGTTCTCCGGGTTCGGCAACGCCCAGCAGACCAACGCGCGCTACAAGATGCTGCTCGGCGCGGGCGGCGGCGGGCTCTCCGTGGCCTTCGACATGCCGACGCTCATGGGCCGCGACTCCGACGAGCCCCAGTCGCTGGGCGAGGTCGGGCACTGTGGCGTGGCGATCGACTCCGCGGCCGACATGGACATCCTCTTCGACGGCATCCCGCTCGCCGACGTGACCACCAGCATGACCATCTCCGGGCCGGCGGTGCCGGTGTTCTGCATGTACCTGGTCGCGGCCGAGCGGCAGGGCGCCGACCTGAGCAAGCTGGACGGGACGCTGCAGACCGACATCTTCAAGGAGTACATCGCCCAGAAGGAGTGGCTCTTCCCGCCCGAGCCCCACCTCCGGCTCATCGGCGACCTGATGGAGTACACCGGAGCGAACATCCCGCGCTACAAGCCGCTGTCCGTGTCCGGGTACCACATCCGGGAGGCGGGCTCGACCGCCGCGCAGGAGCTCGCGTTCACCCTGGCCGACGGGTTCGGGTACGTCGAGCTCGGCCAGTCGCGGGGCCTTGACGTCAACGCGTTCGCGCCCGGGCTCAGCTTCTTCTTCGACGCCCACGTCGACTTCTTCGAGGAGATCGCCAAGTTCCGGGCCGCGCGGCGGATCTGGGCCCGGTGGCTGCGCGACGTCTACGGCGCGACGAACGAGAAGGCGCTGTGGCTCAAGTTCCACACGCAGACCGCGGGCGTGTCGCTGACCGCGCAGCAGCCGTACAACAACGTCGTGCGCACCGCCGTGGAGGCGCTCGCGGCCGTGCTCGGCGGCACCAACTCGCTGCACACCAACGCGCTCGACGAGACGCTGGCGCTGCCGACCGACGAGGCGGCCGAGATCGCGCTGCGCACCCAGCAGGTGCTCATGGAGGAGACCGGGGTCACGAACGTCGCCGACCCGCTGGGCGGCTCCTGGTACGTCGAGGCCCTCACCGACCGCATCGAGGCTGAGGCCGAGGCCATTTTCCAGCGGATCCGCGACATGGGCGCGAACGACACCAACGGCGGCGGGACGATCACCGCGGGCATCCTGCGCGGGATCGAGGACGGCTGGTTCATGAGCGAGATCGCCGACTCCGCCTTCATCTACCAGCAGGCCTTGGAGAAGGGCGACAAGCGGGTCGTCGGCGTCAACGTGCACACCGGCTCGGTCACCCGCGACCTCGACATCCTGCGCGTCTCGCACGAGGTCGAGGTCGAGCAGAACCGGCTGCTCAGCGCCCGCCGGGCCGGCCGCGACAACGCGGCGGTCAAGGAGCGGCTCGAGCGCATGGTCGCGGCCGCGCGGGGCGGGGAGAACATGATCCCCGCGATGCTCGACGCGTGCCGGGCCGAGGCGACCCTCGGCGAGATCTGCGGTGCGCTGAAGGCCGAGTGGGGCATCTACCGCGAACCCGCCCGTTTCTGAACCATAACCGCGTTACAGAACCGCAATACAAGACCGCAACCGGCTTCACCCCCCGCTGGTCTTCTAACGACGACCTTGACCAACGGGGGAGGGGCTTTGCTGGCTCTCGTGCTCGCAGCGTTGCGTGCCCGGCGCGTCCAGGCACTGACGTTGGTGCTGCTCAGCACCCTCGCCGCGGCCGCTGCGGCGGCGTCGCCCTGGTATGTGCTGGCCTCCACCGAGCGGATCGCCACGCGGCACGTGGAGAGCGCCCCGATCCAGGAGCGGTCCCTCGAGGCGATCGGTGAGGGTGTGGTCGAGGGTGGGTCGGTCGAGGCGCAGCTGGACGCGACCGCCCACCTGACCCAGCGCATCGTGGGGCTGCCCGGCTTCGTGACGTACACCGAGGCGTACCTCTCCGGGCAGGCGACCACCGGCAGCGGCAAGTCCAGCGGCGGCGCGGCCACCGGCGGCACCGACGCCCGCAGCACCGACTCCCAGCTCGTGGCCCGCACCGACGCCTGCACCCACGCGACCTTCGAGGGCCGGTGCCCGGCCGCCGCGGACGAGGTCGCGGTCAGCTACCGCACCGCCCGCTGGCTGCGGGTCAAGGCCGGCGACACGCTCTCCTACGCCGCGTCGGGGCTGCCCCGGCCGCTGGAGCTGAAGATCGTCGGCGTCTACCGGCCCGACAACGCCAACGCCCCGTTCTGGACGAGCAACAACGACCTCGTCGCCAAGTCGCTGCCGACGAGCGCCGCCCCGGAGATCACCGAGCCGGTCGACGACGCCATGCTGTCCGCACCCGCGCTGTTCGACAAGAGCCTGGCCACCGTCTCCATCCGCACCGCCGTCGACATGGTCGCGCAGCCGTCGCTGCTCGTCGACAACGCACCCGAGGACGTCGCCGCGCGCATGGCCGGGGCCACCGTCGAGGCCGGCAACAACCGGCTGACCCTCAACACCCAGCTCCCGGCGACGATCGACAAGGTCGAGCGGGACCGCCGGCTCGTGTCGCTGGGCGTGCCCGTCGGCGCGTTCCAGCTGCTCGTGCTGTGCTGGTTCGCCCTGTATCTGGCGGTCAAGTACACCGGCGAGGAGCGGCGCCCGGACATCGGGCTGGTGAAGCTGCGCGGCGCCACCCGGCTGCGCACCTGGGCCCTGGTGAGCGGGCAGAGCGCCCTGCCGATGCTGGCCGGGGCGGTGCTGGGGCTGCCGATCGGGTACGCCGCCGCGACCGCCGTCACCGGCACCATCAAGGACGCCGGCGTCAACGCGCAGGCGGCCGAGCTGTCCGTCGGCGCGGCCGCGGTGGCCGTGCTCGGCGCGCTGCTGGCCGCCCTGCTGGCCGAGCGGCGCGCGCTGTCCTCCAGCGTGTCCGAGCTGCTGCGCCAGGCCTCGGCCCGCTCCCGGGTCTGGCGCGACCTGTTCGACCTGCTGCTCGTCGCGCTCGCGATCGTCGCGGTCTGGCAGGTCAAGAACCGCGCGTCGGGTGACGCGGCCGGCCTGGCGCTGCTCGCGCCCGGGCTCGCCGCGCTGGCCTTCGCGCTTGTCGCGGCCCGCGTCATCACGTTCAGCGCGAGCCGGATGGTCGAGGGTGCGCTGCGCCACGGGCACCCGGCCCGCGCGCTCACCGCCATCTACCTGGCCCGCCGCCCCGGCGTCCACCGGCTCGCGGCGCTGATGATCGCGACCGTGGCCCTGCTGACCACCTCGGCCCTGACCTGGAACACCGGGCGCGTCGCCGGCGAGACCCGGGCCGAGATGGAGGTCGGCGCCGACCGGGTGCTGACCGTCCGGGCCGAAAACCGTCTGGCCCTGCTCACCGCGGTCCGGGCGGCCGACCCGGGCGGTGAGCACGCGATGGCCGCGGTCGAGTCGGTGCTCAGCGGCAACGACCGCGTCCTGCTCGTCGACAGCCCGCGGCTGGCCAAGGTGGCGACCTGGCGCCCGGAATACGGCCTCAGCGCCGAGCGCACGGCGGCGCTGCTGCACCCCGAGGCGCCCGCCCCGATCACCGTGACCGGCGGGGACCTGTCCGTCGATCTGACGACGCACTTCACAACGACAGAGGCGAGCCGTCTGGTGTACCTCGATGTCGTGCTGGCCGACCCGAAGGGTGCGCGGGTCGCGGCGCGCCTCGGCCCGCTCGCCGAGGGGCAGCAGACCCTGAAGGCGTCCCTGCCCGGCTGCGCGGCCGCGCCCGGGTGCCGGCTCAGCTCGCTGCAGATCACGCAGACCACCCAGGACCAGAAGATCTTCTTCGCGGCCCGGCCCGGGGTCGACCTGACAGTGCACGCGATGACCGCGGGCGGCCGGCCGGCGCTCAGCAAGGAGCAGCTTGTCGACCGCACCCGGTGGCGCCTCGGCGTCAACGGCAACCCGCCGAACCTCATCGCCGGCCCGGCCGCCGACGGGCTGCAGTTGAGCGTCGCCCCGATCCGCAGCAGCGGCATCAGCGACCCGGGCGTGTACCCGATCGACACCCCGGCCCCGCTGACCAGCCTGCGCGCCACCAAGTTGCAGACGCGGCTGGTGGGTGACCAGCGGGTCAGCTTCGGCTCCGTCTCGATGTCCGAGCAGATCGCCGGCATCGTCCCGGCCCTGCCCCGGCTGGGCACCAAGGGCGTGCTGCTCGACCTGGAGTACGCGGACCGGCTCGGTGCCGACTTCGGCGCCGGGGAGTCCCTGCAGGTCTGGCTCAACGCGGGCGCACCGGCCGACATCGTCAAGCGGCTGCAGGACCAGGGGCTGCTCGTGCTCGGCGACGATTCGATAGCCGGCGTCACCAAGCAGTACGCCTCGTTCGGCCCGCCGCTGACCCTGCAGTTCATGCTGCTCTCGGCGATGGTCGGGCTGATCCTGGCCATCGGGACCGTGTCGGTCGTCGCCGCCGTCGAGCGAAGGCCGAGAGCCCGGGAGCTCGGCGCGCTGCGGGCCCAGGGCGCCCCGGCCCGGCTGGTCGCGCGGGTGGGCCGCGAGGGCTACCTGGTGCTGGCGATCACCTCGCTCGTGTTCGGCCTGATCCTGGCCGCCGTGATCCGCGCCTACATCGGCGACGTCCTGCCCTACTTCGCCGACGGTTGGAGCAAGCCGTGAGGGGTTCCGAGCGCAGCGAGGAGGCCCCTCACCAGGGACACAGTTGGGTGCTCGCGTCGGCACCGGAGCTTGCGGAGGTGGCGGCGTGAGGGGTTCCGAGCGCAGCGAGGAGGCCCCTCACCAGGGACACAGTTGGGTGCTCGCGTCGGCACCGGAGCTTGCGGAGGTGGCGGCGTGATCGGGCTCGTGCTGTCGATGGTCCGGGCCCGGCCGGGGCAGGCCCTGACCGCGTTCCTGCTGTCGGTGTTCGCGCTGGCGGCGGCCGTCAGCGCGCCGGTGTACTCCGCGACCGCCGACCGGGCCGTGGTGCACAGCGAGGTCCAGTCCGCGCCCGTCGGGGACCGGGTCGTGCAGGCCCGGCGGACCTCGCCGTCGCCCACCGACCGCGACTTCGAGAACGTGCTGCCCCAGCTGTTCACCGGCAACGGGTTCAGCAGCGTGTTCAGCACCGAGTTCGACACGCTCATCGAGCCGGCGGCCCCGGACGGCGCGGAGATCGCGCCGCGGTTCGTCTACCGTGACGACCTCTGCGCGCACGTGCGGATGACCGCCGGGCGCTGCTTCATCAGCGAGACCGAGGTGATCCTCAGCCCCGCCCAGGCCGACAAGCTCAAGCTGCGCGTCGGGGCCACGTTCCCGGCGACGTTCGCGAAGATCTCGGGGGAGGGCGACTACGTCGCGGCCGGGCCGCCGCTCGTGCTGACCCTCGTCGGCACCTACGAGCCGCTGAACAAGTCCGAGCAGTACTGGTCCGACCTCGACTACTTCAACCCGCGCGCCAGCAACCGCTACACCACCGAGCCGATGTTCGCCGGCCGGCTCACGCTGGAGGCGGTGCCGCAGCACGGCCCGGAGAAGCAGGCCCTCGACGTCGTCATCGACGACTCGGCCATCAGCCGGGAGTCGCTCGACGCCATCAACGCCCAGGTGCAGACCGGCAAGGAGAAGCTGGAGGCGCTGCCCGGCCGGCCGGTCGTCAGCACCGGGCTGCCCAACCTGCTCAAGCGGATCGACGGCGACCGGAGCCTCGTCGCCCAGGTCGTGCCCGTGGCGGCGGTACCCCTCGTGCTCCTGTGCTGGTTCGTGCTCTTCATCGCCGTGGCCGCCGCGACCCAGGAGCGGCGCCTGGAGCTGGGCCTGTTCTCGCTGCGCGGCATCACCGTCTCGCGGCGCTGGTGGCTCGCGGCCGGCGAGAGCATCGTGCCGATCCTGGCTGGCGCCGTCGCCGGCTTCTTCCTCGGGCACTACCTGGTCCGGCTGGCCGCGTACCTGCTGCTGAGCGCCTCGTCCGACGTGCCGATCGGGGCCGGCCTCAACCTGTGGGCGTTCGTCTCCCTCGCGGGCGTGCTCGTCGCCGCACTGCTGGCCCAGCGGGCCGAGCTGGTCAAGCGGACCGTCGACCTGCTGCGCAACGTGCCGAGCCGGGCCTCGCGCTGGAACGCGCCGGTGTTCGAGGTCGTCGTCGTGGTGCTGGCCGTCGTCGCCGTCGTCCAGCTGCGCCGGGGCGGCGGCGGGCTCACCGGGTTCGCGCTCGTCGCCCCGTCCGCGGTGGTCATCGCGGTGGCGCTCGTCGCGGCCCGGCTGGTGCTGCCGATCGCCGAGGTGATCGGCCGCCGGGCCGCGCGCCGCGGGCGGATCGGGCCCATGCTGGCCGCCTACGCGCTCTCCCGGCGCCCCGGCACCCAGCGGATCCTCGCCCTCTTCGTCGTCGCGATAGGCCTGACCGTCTTCGCCGCGACGGCGGCCGGCGCGGCCGGCGACGCCCGCACCCGCCGGGCCCAGGTCGAGCTCGGCGCGCCGCGGGTGCTCAGCGTCGACCCGCTCAGCCGGTCCTCGATGCTGGCCAAGGTCCGCGCGGTCGACCCGGACGGCAAGTTCGCGATGGCCACGGCGATGCTGCCGGTCTCCGAGGACAACGTGCCGCCGATGCTGGCCGTGGACAGCCGCGCGCTGGCGTCGGCGTCGCTGTGGAGCGACCCGAAGATGTCCGCCGAGCAGGCCCACGAGCTGCTGCACCCGGGCACGCCGCGCGACTCGATAATCGTCGACAACAAGGAGCTCGCCCTCGACGTCACCATCACGAGCCTCGGCGACGCGTTCCGGGTGCACTGGGTCGCCGTCGTCGTGCCCGAGGACGGCACCGGCGTCGGCCGGGTGGACCTGGGCAAGGTGGTCGCCGGGCGGCAGACGTACGTGCGCAACCTGCCGATGTGCGTCAACAAGTGCCGGCTCGCCGCGCTGGAGCTGGAGCAGCCGGAGGGCCGCGGCTTCGACGCCGACATGGTGGTGCACAGCCTCAGCCAGCACGGTGACAAGCTCGTCGACGAGGCCGCGTTCGCCCGGGCCGACGACTGGCGGGTGCCGGAGACGCCCGGGCCGAAGCTCCTGGTGCCCGAGCTGGCCGGCGTCCAGGACGGGCTGCGGGCGACGATCTCGGGGTACAAGGGCGCCGACACCGCTTTCAAGATCTTGCCGACCGACGTGCCGAGCCCGCTGCCGGTCATCGCGGCCCGCACCGCCGGAGTCGGCGACCACATGACGGGCTTCGACGAGTCGCGGCAGGCGATCGACATCGTCGGCGAGGTCGAGACCGTGCCGCGGCTGGGCTACAGCGGCGGCATCGTCGACATGGAGTACGCCGAGCGGCTGTCCACGGACGGCGGTGACACGGAGTACGCCCAGATCTTCCTCGGCCCGAACGCGCCCGCGGACGTCGTGGACCAGCTGCGTAAGCAGGGCATCACGGTGAGCGGCGACCGGTCGATCGGGCCGGTCCGCGACGTGCTCGACGAGCAGGGGCCGGCGATCGCGCTGCGCTTCCACGAGATGGCCGGCATCCTCGCGGTGATCCTGGCCGTCGGCGCGCTGTGGCTGGTCTCGAGCCTCGACCGGCTGCGCCGCGCGGGTGAGCTGCGGGCGCTGCGGGCCCAGGGCATCGCCCGCCGCGACGCCGCGGCCAACGGATATCTGGCGCTCGTCGGCACGGCCGCGGTGCTGGCACCGTTCGCAGCCCTGGCGAGCTGGCTCGTGGTGCGCGAGTATCTTCCGGTGTTCAGTGACAACCCGGAGGGCTTCACGGCGTCATACTGGCCGTCACCCCTTCCGGTCGCCGTCGCCTGGGCAGCGGGCTCGGCGCTGCTCGTCGTCGCGGCGGTCGTCGCCGGGATACGCCTGCGATCCGCGACACAGCGCCGGCGATAGGGGCGGGGACAATGGGCCGGTTCACCGGGGAAGGCGCGACACCCACCGCGGCGTCGCGCCCGCGCGGCGACCGTCCCGGCGGGGTGGTCATCGCCGATCGTGTCGAGGGTGAGGCGGACGTGGTGAGCGCCGAACGCCGGCGATCGGTGAGGCTGAGCGAAGCGATGAGGGCTGAAGGGATGGGGACGCGGTGAACGGATTGGCGGTCGCCTGCCGGCGGGTCGTGCACATCTACCGGGCCGAGGCGGGTGACGTCGTTGCCCTGGCCGGTGTGGACCTGTCGATCGGGCCGGGGGAGACGCTCGCGCTCGTCGGGCCGTCCGGCTCGGGCAAGTCGACGCTCATCGCGCTGCTCGCCGGGCTCATGCGCCCGTCGGCCGGCCGGGTCAACATCGGCACCTACGACATGGGCAAGCTCTCCGACGGCGAGATCGCCCGGCTGCGCGGCACCGAGATCGGCGTGGTCCTGCAGGGCGCGGCGCGCAACCTGCTGCCCTATGCGTCGCTGCACCGCAACATCTGGCTGGCCCAGCGGCGGGCCGCCCGCACCGAGGGCATCAAGCTCGACGACCCCGACCGCATCCTCGACCTCGTCGGCCTGCCCGGCCTCGGCCGCGCCCGGATCGACGAGCTGGCTCCCGGCGCCCGGCAGCGGGCCGCGCTCGCGGTCGGCATCGCGGCCGGCCCCGGCCTGCTCCTCGTCGACGAGCCCACCAGCCAGCTCGACACGCACGGCCGCGACGAGGTCCTCGAGGCCCTGGAGACGGTCAACCGGGAGCGCAACACCACGATCGTCGTCGTCACGCACGACAGCGACGTCGGCACCCGGCTCGGGCGCGCGGTGACCATCCGCGACGGGCGGGTCGGCGCCGAAGGCCGCGACGGGCAGGACTTCGCGGTGGTGGCGGGAGACGGCACGGTACAGCTGCCGCCGGAGGTTCTTGGAGACTTCCCGCCGGGAACGCTCTTCACCGTCGAGCACATCGACGGGTCCGTGACACTGGTGGCGGGTGGATCCGACCGGTCGCTTGCGGCAGATCACCACGGGCACGTGCAAAACTAGGGCCATGACCGACCCACGCCAGTCTCAGTCGATCTTCACCCGCGGGGCGGTGGACCTCGGCGCCCTGGCCGCGAGGAACACGGCCGCCGCGCAGCGGCCCGCCCCGTCCGATACTCCGGCGACCCCTGCGGGGGCCAACGTGATCGAGGTCACGGAGGCCACCTTCCAGGCGGACGTGATCGAGCGTTCGCTCACGGTGCCGGTCGTCATCGACTTCTACGTCGCCGGCAGCGCGCCGGATCTGCAGTTCTCGCCGCTGCTGGTCAAGCTCGCGACCGAGAGTGCGGGAGCGTGGGTGCTCGCCCGGGTCGACGTCGAGACCAGCCCGCGGCTGGCCCAGATGTTCCGCATCCAGAACATCCCGTTCATCGTGGCGATCGTCGGCGGGCAGCCCGTCGACGCGTTCAACCAGGCACTGCCCGAGCCGCACCTGCGCCAGTGGATCGACGCGGTGCTCAAGGCGGCCGGCGTCGAGGTCGAGCAGCCCGAGGACCCGCGGATGCTCGCGGCCGACGACGCCATGGCCGAGGGCGACCTGGAGGCGGCCGAGGCGGCCTACCGCAAGATTCTCGACGAGACCCCCGGTGACATCGTCGCCGAGTCCGGCCTGGCCCAGGTCGGCCTGCTGCGCCGCACCGACGGCGTGGACATCGCCGGCGCGCTCGGCGCGGCCCAGGCCGCCCCGGACGACGTCGCGGCGCAGCTGCTCGCGGCCGACGTCGAGGTCCTGACCGGCGAGGCCGACCAGGCGTACGCGCGCCTGGTCGCCCTCATCCGCCGCACGGCGGGCGACGACCGCGAGACAGTGCGCAAGCACCTCGTCTCGCTGTTCACCGTCGCCGGCCCCGACGACCCCGCGGTCGCCAAGGCCCGCCGGGCTCTGGCGAGCGCGCTCTTCTAAAGGCGCCCGCCGTGCGCCGGATCGCCGTCGTCGACGCGCCGAGCAACCTGGGCCTGCGGCCACCGACCGCGAGCTCGGTGCCCGGCTGCGCCAAGGCGCCCGGCGCACTGCGCGACCACAACCTGCTGGCCCGCCTCGGCGCGCGCGACGCCGGCTGCATCACCCCGCCGCGGTACGACCCGGCGGGGTGGCAGCCGGGCGACGGTGTGGCCCAGTCGGCCGAGATCGCCGTCTTCGTCAAGCGCCTGGCCGACCGCATCGGCTCGGTGCTCGGCGCCGGCGACTTCCCGCTCGTGCTCGGCGGGGACTGCTCGATCCTGCTCGGCGCGGGCCTGGCCATGCGCCGCTTCCAGCACGAGGCCGGCGGCCGGATCGGCCTGGTCTACGTCGACGGGCACTCCGACTTCCGCCACGAGGGCAACGCCTCCTACGTCGGCGCCGCCGCGGGTGAGGCCCTCGCCCTCGCCACCGGCCGCGGCCAGGCCAACCTCGCCTCGATCGAACAGCGCCGGCCGTACTTCCGCGACGTCGACGTGGCCCTGCTCGGCATCCGCACCCACGACGAGTACCGCCTCGACCTCCAGGCGGCCGGCATCGTCGCCCGGGCCGTGCCGGAGCTCCGCTCGGACGGGGCCGCCCGGTCCGCCCAGTGGGCCCGCGACCAGCTGCGCGACTGCGCCGGCTTCTGGGTCCACATCGACGTCGACGTCCTCGACCCGGCCGTGATGCCCGCCGTCGACGCGCCCGACGTGGGCGGCATCGCCTACCGGGAGCTGGAGATCCTCATCTCCGGCCTGGTCTCCGACCAGCGCTGCCTCGGCGCGCAGGTGACGGTGTTCGACCCGGACTACGACCCCGACGGGCAGTACGCGGCCGAGGTCGCCGACGTGCTCGTCGCCGGGCTGGAGCCGCTGATCACGTCATCGGCCCTGGTCGCCGCCTCACCCGACCCGGTGATCTCGGCGCCGCCGTTCGCGGCTCCGATCTCGGCCCCGCCGATCTCCGCACCGCCCCTGTTCACCCCCATGGCCAGACCGATACCCCCGACCGTCGCCCCACCCCGACCGGCACCCGAGCCCGTCACGCCGCCCGAGCCTGTCACGCCGCCCGCGCCACAGCCCGCCACCTCGTCGCCGCCTCAGTCCGGCACGCCGATCGAGTCGCCACCACAGCCGGCCACCCTGTCGCGGCCGGCCCCCGAGTCCTTCACGCCGTCGTGGTCGGCGCCCGCGTCCGTCCGGCCGCTGGAGCCTGTCGCCCCGTACGAGCCGGCACCGGAGCCGGTCACGCCGGCCGAGCCCACGCTGAGGGCCGTTCCGCCGCCCGCCGCGCCGACGCCTACCGCCGCACCCGTTGCCGCGCCTGCGCCGGTTTCCGCGCCGTCGTCTCCCGGGCCCGGTGCTCGGTGGCGTGAGTCGTCTGCGTCGAGCGAGGAGGGGGATGACTCGGTCGCGCCAAGTGCGGCGTGGGGCGAGTCGTCCGCGTCTGCGCCGTTATCTCCTGCGCCCGGGCTGCCGGCGTCCGATGCGGAGCCGGACGAGTCGTCTGCGGGCGGTGTCGAGCACGATGGGTGGTCTGCGTCTGGTGCCGAGCACGATGGGTCGCCTGCGGGCCGGGCCGAGCAGGACGAGTGGTCTGTGGGCGGTGTCGAGCCCGACGAGTCGTCTGTGGGCGGTGCCGAGCGCGGTGGGTGGTCTGCGGGTGGTGGTGAGCGGGGCGAGTCGCTTTCGGGTGGTGGTGAGCAGGGTGAGGCGGGGTTCTCGGGCGGGCGCGAGGAGTCGGCGGCGGGCTTCGGCTTGCGTGGTGGCCCGGGCCCTGGTGAGCCGGCGGGTGCCGGGCAGCCCGACGAGAACGACATTTCCGAATTGTCGGGCATCTGGATCGCCGATCAGCCGGCGCCGATCGAGGTGGAGGACGACGAAGCCGACGGGGCTGAGGCTGAGGAGCTCGGGGTCGACGAGTTCGCGGTCCTCGACGGGCGGGGTGGGGCCGACTTCGGGGTTGTCGGCTCGCTCGATGATGTCGAGCCGGCGCGGGATGGGCCGGTGCCGAGGGCTGAGAAGCCGGCGTGGTTCCTGAGGGGGTACAGCCGGAACAGCGCCTTGTCCTTGGACGGGCTGCCCAGGGACTCGGTCGGGCCGGGCGGGCTCGGGCCGCGCAACGGGGCGTTCGTGCCCTCGCAGGCGGCTCGGCGGGACGGGGCGGAGCTGCCCGAGTCGCCGTTGACGGATGTGGTGCCCGCGGCCCGTACTCCGGTTGAGGAGGACGAGACCGCGGGCTGAGCGTGAGGGTTGGATCAGCCGGTGGTCTGGAAGAACTTGCCGGCGATCGGGACGGCGGCCGCGGTTGAGGCGCCGCCGTTCTCGACGAACACGCAGAAGGCGATGTCGCCGCGGTAGCCCATGAACCACGAGTGGGTGTGGGCCGGGTCATTGTCGTACTCGGCCGTGCCCGTCTTGCCCCGCAGGTCACCCGGCAGGTTCTTGAGCTGGCTGGCCGTGCCCTCGGTGACGACCTCGCGCATCATCTGCCGCAGCGCGTCCAGGGACGCCTGGTTGAGCTGCGGGCCGTCGGCGGCCGGGCTCTTCGGCGCGGGTTCGAGCACCAGCTGCGGCTGCTTCCACTGGCCGCGGGCGACGCCGGCCGCCGCGGCCGCCATGACGACCGGGGAGACCAGGTTGGTGCCCTGGCCGAACGCGGCCGCCGCCTGCTCGGACTTGCTGCCGTTCACCGAGATCTTGCCGGTGAACACGTCGGCGCCGAGGTCCCACGGGATGCCCAGGCCGAGCGTGGCCGCGGTCTTGCCGAGGCCGTCCGGGGCGATCTGCGGTGCGAGCGAGGCGAACGCGGTGTTGCACGACTTGGAGAAGTCGGTGCGCAGCGGGACGTTGCCCAGCTCCTCGTCATGGGAGTTCTTGAACGTGCGGCCGTCGACCGTGAGGTTCTTCGGGCAGGCCACGACGGACTCGCCGGTCATGCCCTTGTCCAGCACCGCGAGGGCGGTGACGGTCTTGAGCATCGAGCCGGGCGGGGTCTGCCCGACGAGGGCGAAGTTGTTCGGCGCCGCGCCCGGGCCGTTGGCCACCGCGACTATCGAGTTGGTGCTGACCCGGATGGCGACCAGGGCCGAGCGCCGCTGCTCGCCGGCGAGGGCCTGCTCGGCCGCGTTCTGCATGCCCTGGTCGATAGTGATCTTGATGCCGGTGCCGGTGGTGGGATCGGTGGTGAACAGCTCCTTGTCGGGCGTGCCCTGCGGCATGGAGACGATCACCTTCACACCCGGCTTGCCCTGCAGGACCGAGTCGTACTTCTGCTGGAGGCCGGCCAGCCCCACGACGTCCCCGACCTGGTACTTGCCGGGGTTCTTGTCCATGATCTCCTTCGTCACCTCGCCGGTCGTGCCCAGCAGGGCGCGGGCGAACTGGGCCGAGGGGGCCAGGGACTGGGTCGACTTGCGGGTGATCACGCCCGGCGTCGAGTTGAGCTTGTTGGCGATCTGGTCGTAGACCTCCTGACGGAGGGTGACGATCTGCACGAACGCGTCGGGCGCGGCCGCCTTCACCTTGGCCGGCAGGCCGGACACGTCGACGTCGACCTTCGCCGCCGAGAACGCGTCTGTCAGATTTTTGACCACGATGTTGATGTCGGTGATCGAGCGGGGCTGCACGCCGACGATCACGACGGGCTTGCTGCTCACGATCGGCTGGCCGGAGCCGTCGAGGATGCTGCCGCGGGCGCCGGCCGTCTTGCGGATCGAAAGCTTGTCGGTGGCCTCAAGCTTGGGATTGATGGTCTTGGCGTCGAAGACCACCGTCCACTCCTTGTCGACGCGCTTGGCGTTGACGGTGGTGTCGTACTCCCAGGACGAGTCCGCGACCGGCCAGGCCACGTGCACGACCGACGTGCTGTTGTCGTCCTTGACCACCGGCGCGCCCTTGGCGGTAAGCGTCGGCGGCTTGGCCGCCAGGTCGCCCGCGACAGTCGTCCACAGCTTCTGCGCCGCGTCGCCGGAGAGCGCTTTACCGTCCGGACTCAGGAACTTCAGGCCGGCGATGTTGCCCTTCTGCCAGGCCTCCAGGAAGGTCTTGAGTGAGTCGTCCGGCGGCTTGCTGGAGCACGCCTGGAGCGTGCCGAGCATCGCCAGGGCGGCGACGAGTGCGGTGACGCGACGGATTGAAACGGCCATGTGGGCGATTCTGCGCCATGAAAGCACGGAACCGCATTCCCAAGATCGCAACAAGTAGGACAATTCTGTGCGCCGATCTCCGCTTGATCGGGTACACGACGATGGTGAACCGGACTGAGGCGGTCCCCCCTCCGGCATTTTCTGGGCGGACTAGCCTGGCGCATGGACAACCCACAACGTCGTGGGCGAGGGGAGAACAACCGATGAATCGGCCTGGGGCAACCCCGGTGAAGGACGGCACGCAGGGTTTACGCGACGGGCGGAACCCGGATGCGATCGAGGACGACGAGCTGGAGCAGTCAGTGCCCAACGCGGAGCATCTCGTCGCGGAGGCGGTCGTACTGGCCACCGCGCAGAACGCCGATCCGGAGCTGGTCGCGGCCTACTGGCGCCTGGTGCCCGACGAGGAGCTGGCGGGCTGCAACGTCGTCAAGATGGTCGCGGCCACCCAGTCGCACCTCGAGCTCGCCCAGCAGCGCACCCCCGGCGAGCTGAAGCTGCGCCTCGGGCTGAGCGTCACCGGCGGCACCTCGGTGGAGATCGTCACCGACGACATGCCGTTCCTGGTCGACTCGGTCACCAGCGCGCTGTCCTCGCGCAACATCGACGTCAACCTCCTCGTGCATCCGCTGGTGGTCGTGCGGCGGGCCCCGCTCGGTGCGCTCGAGGCGATCCGCATCGGCGTCGAGCCCGAGGACGCGCTGCCCGGTGACGTCGTCGAGAGCTGGATCCGCATCGAGGTCGACCGCATCCGCGACGAGGCCGAGCTGGAGGAGCTGCGCACCGACCTGACCCGGGTGCTCGTCGACGTCCGCGAGGCCGTCGAGGACTGGGGCAAGATGCGCACCCAGGCCCTGGCGCTGGCCGACGAGCTCGGCTCCGCGCAGCTGCCCGTCCCGGACAAGGACATCACCGACTCCGTCGAGCTCCTGCGCTGGCTGGTCGATGACCACTTCACGTTCCTGGGCTTCCGGCAGTACAAGCTGATCAAGGGCGAGCACGGCGAGGAGCTGCTCCAGGCGGTCCTGGGCACCGGCCTGGGCATCCTGCGGGCCGACCAGGTCAGGCCGCGGGCGCTGTCGTCGATGACGGCCGAGGCCTACGCGAAGGCCCTGGAGAAGCGGCTGCTGATCATCACCAAGGCCAACTCCCGGGCGACGGTGCACCGCTCGGCGTATCTGGACTACATCGGCTTCAAGATGTTCGACACCGACGGCAACGTGATCGGTGAGAAGCGCTTCCTGGGGCTGTTCTCGTCCGCGGCGTACCGCACCAGCGTCCGCGACCTGCCGGTCGTCAAGCGCAAGGTCGCCGAGGTGGTGGAGCGCTCCGGCCTGTCGCCGCGCTCCCACTCCGGCAAGGACCTGATGGAGACGCTCGAGACGTATCCGCGCGACGAGCTCTTCCAGATCGGCACCGACGAGCTCTACAAGGCCGTCATGGGCGTGCTGCGGCTGGCCGGCCGCCGCCAGCTGCGGGTCTTCCTGCGCCGCGACGCCTACGGCCGGTTCATCTCCTGCCTGGTCTACCTGCCCCGGGACCGGTTCACCACGGCCAACCGGCTGCGCATCCAGCAGATCCTGCTGGCCGAGCTCAACGGCGTGGGCGTGGACTACACCACCCGGGTCAGCGAGTCGAAGTTCGCGCGCGTGCACTTCATCGTGCGCACCGAGCCCGGCAACCCGCCCGGCTGGGTCGACGTCGACGACCTCACCGAGCGCCTGTCCGAGGCGACCCGCCTGTGGGACGACGACTTCCGGCTCGTCCTGGAGCGCAAGCTCAACGACGAGCACCAGGCCAAGGTCCTCTACCAGCGCTACGGCGGCGCGATCTCCGACACGTACAAGGACGAGCACACGCCCTACGAGGCGGTGAAGGACGTCGCCAAGCTCGAGCTGCTCGACGAGCCCGGGCAGCTGGTCATGCACGTCTACCGCCGCCGCCAGGACGAGTCGGACATCCGCTTCAAGGTGTTCCGCTACGGCGAGCCCATGCTCCTCTCGGCCGTCCTGCCCGTGCTGCACTCCCTCGGGGTGCGGGTCACCGACGAGCGCCCCTACGAGGTCGTGCGGGCCGACGGGACCATCTACCTGTACGACTTCGGCCTCCAGCTGCCGCCGGACTCGCGGGCGATCGCCGACGTGCGGCCCCACCTCGAGAACGCGTTCTCGGCGACCTGGCGGGGTGAGGCCGAGGTCGACAACTTCAACTCCCTCGTGCTCAAGGCCGGCCTGACCTGGCGCGAGGTCGTGGTGCTGCGGGCCTACGCGAAGTACCTGCGCCAGGCCGGCACTGTCTTCTCGCAGGACTACATGGAGACGACGCTGCTGGCGTACCCGGCGATCGCCTCCAAGCTCGTCGCGCTCTTCGCGGCCCGGTTCGACCCGCGGCTGCAGCTGTCCGAGGCGACCCGCTCGGTGCAGTCGAAGGAGCTCGTCGCCGCGATCCACACCGAACTCGATGAGGTCACGAGCCTCGATCAGGACCGGATCCTGCGCTCGTTCCTGCACCTGATCCAGGCGACGCTGCGCACGTCGTTCTTCCAGCGGGGCGACGGCGGCCGGCCGAAGTCCTACACCGCGATCAAGCTCGACCCGCAGTCCATCCCCGACCTGCCCGCTCCCCGGCCCCGCTTCGAGATTTTCGTGTACTCCCCCCGCTTCGAGGGCGTGCACCTGCGCTTCGGCTCCGTGGCCCGGGGCGGCCTGCGCTGGTCCGACCGGCGCGAGGACTTCCGGACCGAGATCCTCGGGCTGGTCAAGGCGCAGATGGTCAAGAACGCCGTGATCGTGCCGACCGGTGCCAAGGGCGGGTTCGTGCTCAAGCAGAACCCGGGCGACCGCGACGAGGCCGTGGCCTGCTACCAGCTGTTCATCTCGGCCCTGCTCGACGTGACCGACAACCTCGACGGCGGCAAGATCGTGGCGCCGCCGGACGTGGTGCGCCACGACCCCGACGACCCGTATCTCGTGGTCGCGGCCGACAAGGGCACGGCGACGTTCTCCGACATCGCGAACGAGATCTCGGTGCGGTACGGCTTCTGGCTCGGCGACGCGTTCGCCTCGGGCGGGTCGGCCGGCTACGACCACAAGAAGATGGGCATCACCGCCAAGGGTGCCTGGGAGTCGGTCAAGCGGCACTTCCGCGAGCTCGGCGTCGACACCCAGACGACCGAGTTCACAGTGGTCGGCGTGGGCGACATGTCGGGTGACGTGTTCGGCAACGGGATGCTGCTCTCGGAGCACATCCGCCTGGTGGCCGCGTTCGACCACCGGCACATCTTCATCGACCCCTCGCCCGACGCGGCCACCTCGTTCCAGGAGCGGTCCCGGCTCTTCGCGCTGCCGCGATCGTCCTGGGACGATTACGATAAATCGCTCATCTCGCCCGGTGGCGGCATCTTCTCGCGCGCGGCGAAGTCCATCGCGCTGTCCGACGAGGCCCGGGCCGCGCTCGGCATCACCGCGACCGGCCCGCTCACGCCCAACGACCTGATGCACGCGATCCTGGCCGCGCCCGTCGACCTGTTCTGGAACGGCGGCATCGGCACCTACGTCAAGGCGACGAGCGAGTCGCACGTCGAGGTGGGGGACAAGGCCAACGACTACATCCGGGTCAACGGCCGGGAGCTGCGGGCCAAGGTCGTCGGCGAGGGCGGCAACCTGGGCCTGACCCAGCGCGGCCGCATCGAGTACGCCCTTAACGGCGGCCGCATCGCCACCGACTTCATCGACAACTCGGCCGGCGTCGACTGCTCCGACCACGAGGTCAACATCAAGATCCTCCTCGACCGCGCGGTGGCCGCGGGCGAGCTGGCGTCGGCCGACCGCAACCCGCTGCTGGCCGAGATGACCGACGAGGTCGGTGAGTTGGTCCTGCGCGACAACTACGACCAGGCCACGGCCTTGGGCAACGCGCGCGCCCAGTCTCGCTCGCTGCTGCCCGTCCACAAGCGGCTGATCGCCGACCTGGAGCGCCGCGGCCAGCTCGACCGCGCCCTCGAGGGCCTGCCGACCGACGAGCAGCTCGACGAGCGCGCCGCCACCGGCGTGGGCCTGACCTCGCCGGAGTTCGCGGTCCTGCTCTCCTACGTCAAGATCGTCCTGGAGCACGAGATCCTCGACTCGGAGCTGCCGGACGAGGCGTGGACGACCGAGGTGCTCGTCGAGTACTTCCCGACCGCCCTGCGCGAGCGCTTCGCCGAGGCGATGGCCGAGCACCCGCTGCGCCGCGAGATCGTCACCACCGCGGTCGTCAACGCGGCAGTGAACCGGGGCGGCACCTCGTTCTTCCACCGCGCCTCCGAGGAGACCGGGGCGGGCGCGGCCGACATCCTGCGCGCGTCGGTCGTGGTCAACGAGGTCTTCGGCCTCAGCGAGCTGCGCCGCGCGGTCGAGTCGCTCGACAATGTGATCCCGACCCAGTCGCAGACCGCCGTCTACCTGGAGATGCGCCGCCTCCTGGACCGGGCGGTGCGCTGGCTGGTCTCCAACCGCCGGCTGCCGATCGACGTCCCCGCCGAGATCGCCCGCCTCAAGCCCGGCATCGCCCGGCTGCTCCCGCAGCTGGACACCCTGTTCCGCGGCCGCGAGCGCGACGCCCTGCGGGCCAACGCGGAAGGCCTGCAGGAGCTGGGCCTGCCGGAGGAGATCGCCGACAGCACGACCCGCATCATGTACGGCTTCGGCCTCCTCGACATCGTGGAGGTCGCCGCCACCACGGGCCGCGACGTGAACGAGGTGGCGACGGTCTACTACCTGCTGTCCGAGCGGTTCCGGGTCGACGACCTGCTGTCGCGCATCTCGGACCTCCCGCGCGAGGACCGCTGGCAGACGCTGGCCCGGATGGCACTGCGCTACGACCTGTACGCCGCGCTGGCCGCCCTGACCGCCGAGGTCCTCAACGCCACGTCGCCGGAGCTCGACACCGAGGCCCGGGTGCACGAGTGGGAGCAGAGCAACGCCACGTCGATCGCCCGGACGCGCAACGCGATAGGCGAGTTCGGCGAGTCTCCCGGTGATCTGGCCGCGCTGTCGGTGCTGCTGCGGCAGATCCGCACGCTGGTGCGGGCGTCGGCCGCGTAGTCCGGTGACGGCCCCGGCGCTCTCTGGTGCCGGGGCCGTCCCAGGCCGGCTCTCCGGTTGCCGCGGTTTCGGCTCCTCCGGTCGTCGCGGTTTCGAGTGCTCCGGTCGTGGCGGTGCCGGGTGCTGCGGCTGGAGGGGCACCGCGTTGTGGGCTCGGCCGATGGGAACCACCGGATTAGCGTGGGCGCGGTCGTAGTCTGGCTGCGGTGCATCGGCAGGGTTCCGTGGGCCGGCGGCGGGTCCGTCGTGGTCGTCATTCGGTGGTGCCGGGCCGCGGCGCCTGCGGCGGCAAAGGAGATTCCGGCTCGTTGTCGGTAGCGTTTCGAGCGCCTGGAGGCACAGTTCTTGGAACAGTCCGAGGATTGTCGTGCCGGCGGCGCGCGCAGGAATTTTGCGGCCCGAACCGAATAGGAAACCGTACGCTGCTTGTATCGCCGCAGGCGCCCACGAGCCATTGCCACCGAACGATGACCACGGCGGGCCCGGCACGACCCCGCCGACCCCTGCCGATGCGCGGCGACCGGACAACGGTCCGGACCACGCTACCCGGTTCTTGGCCCGCGCGGACGTCACGTTTTGCGGTGCCGGTCCGGCCGGGCTCTCTTCTCGCGCGAACTCGGCATCCGGTGCAGGCGCGGCAGCAGCACTCGGCGCCTCGGTCGGCGAAGGCGAAGCATCACGGAGGCGCCGGAGCTCGGCCCCATGCCGCTGCGCCGGCTCCCAGTCCCGATGCCAGGCATGGTCCCGGCGAAACTCCTTGTGCAACGGAGAGCCATTCCGCGCCCGAGTGCGGTCGCGCAGCAAAGCGGTTGCCGCCCGATCGAACAAACTCAGCTGCCCAGCCACACGGCAATCGTCGCAGCCCCGATGTTAACCGGGCGTTAGCGAAGTTTGCGCCATTGCAAATGGCGCAAGCCTTATGCCTTAAACCTTTTTCACTACGGACGCCGAAGGGAGGCGCCCCAGCGCCGACCGCTTCGCCTACTCTGGCTCGATGGGCTTCGCATTGACCGACCCAGAGCAGGCGCTGACGGGAGCAGCGGACCGCAAGAACCGCGGACCCGAGTAAAAATCCTTCGCTTGCTCAGGCCGCCAGGCCAAGCGTTTCAGCCGCTGCGCGGCCGTTCGCGTGGCTCGCCCCCCACGTGGTGATGAAGGCGCGCGCCCCCGCCGGCCGCCACGAGGATGGCCAGCCCATCTCGACCACCGTCACCGCGTGGGTCGAGGCCAGCGCGTCGACGAGCGTCCGCGCGCCCGGCAGGCGGTGGACGTTGCGGCCCACGACCACGATCGGGCGGCTGCCCGCGCGGGTGCGCAGGGCAGCGAGGTCGGCCTGGGCGGCGACGACGCGGATCTGCTCCGTGCCGTTCACGTGCGGGCCCAGGCCCCACGGCACGCGGCCGGCGGCGATCGAGGACTCGGACTCCAGCTGGACGATCAGCGGGGCGGCGGCGCGGTCGTGGCTGCCCTCGATGCGGACGGCGCCGAGGGCCGCGGGGTAGCCCAGGCCCGGCTCCTCGCGGTCGGTGCGGTCGCCGCTGGTGGTCCAGGCGGCCAGGTCGGTCACGCGGGCCACGGCCTCCTCGACGCGGGCCAGCGGGAGGCGGCCGTCCTGGACGGCGGTGACGATCGCGTCCGCGCAGGCGTTGGTGACGGCCTCGTCGATGTCGGCGCCGATGCAGAGCAGGTCGGCGCCCGCGGCCAGGGCCAGGACGGCGCCCTGGGGGATGCCGCCCGCATACTTGGCCGCGCCGACCATCTCCAGCGCATCGGTCACGACGACGCCGGTGAAGCCCAGCTCGCGACGCAGCAGGTCGTCGAGGACGCGCGGGCTGAAGGTGGCCGGGGCGTCGCCGGTGAGCGCAGGGACGCGAATGTGCGCGGACATGATCGACTTGGCGCCGGCCTCGATCGCGGCGATGAACGGGGGGAGCTCGCGGCTGCGCAGTTCCGCGGCGGTGATGTCGACGGTCGGCAGTTCGCGGTGGGAGTCGGCGAGCGTGGCGCCGTGGCCCGGGAAGTGCTTGGCGCAGGCGGCGACGCAGGCTCCCTGCAGGCCCAGGACGGCGGCGGCGGTGTGGGTGGCGACGACGATCGGGTCGGCGCCGAAGCTGCGGGTGCCGATGATCGGGTTGTCGTCGGCCGTGTTCACGTCGACGGTCGGGGCGAGGTTCAGGTTGATGCCCAGCGCTTCGAGCTCGGCGCCGATGGTGCGGTACACCCGCCGCGTCACCGCGGGATCGCCGAGCGCGCCCAGTGCGGCGTTGCCGGGGTAGGGGCTGCCCGCGCGGTGGGCCAGGCGGGTGACGTCGCCGCCCTCCTCGTCGATGGCGATGAGGACGCCGTCGCGGGCGGCGTGCAGGCTCTTGGTCAGCGCGGCGACCTGCTCACGCTCGACGATGTTGTAGCCGAACAGCACGTGGCCGGCCATTCCCTCGGCGAGGAGGTCCACGGCCCAGGCTGGGGCCTGTTCCCCGCGGAAGGCGCCGAGCAGCGTGCCCAGGGCCAGGCGGCGGAGTCCGGGATCGGTCGACACGTTGTTCCCCCCTCAGCCCGTCCGATCGCTACCACGATCGTAGGAGCTTCATGACCGGTTGGGCGTAGGCCGACCGGTTGCTCGGCCGTACGCTCTGTCCTAATAGGTTGCGAGTGGCACGCTAATAGGAAAGTTTCCTAAATACTAGGGGTCTTCGTCACCATGAGTTCCACCCGACTGCCCGGCACGCCTCGCCTGCTGCGCGCCCTCAACGACCGTGCCGCCCTGGAGCTGCTGCTCAGCCGCGGCCCGCTGACTCGCGCGCAACTGGGCGAGCTGACCGGGCTGTCCAAGGTCACCGCGTCCCAGCTTGTCGAACGGCTGGAGGAGCGCGGGCTGGTGACGCGCGTCGGCGAGCAGGCCGGCGGCCGCGGGCCCAACGCGCAGATGTATGCGGTCGTGCCGGCCACCGCGTTCGTCGTCGGCGTTGATGCCGGGCCCGGGCACGTGGTGGCCGGCGTGGCCGACATCACGGGCAACATCGTCGGGCGCACCGACGTCGCCATCGGCGAAGGCGACGACCCGGTCAAGGTCGTGCACGCCGCGGTCGTCGAGGCCGCGGGCGCCGCCGGGGCCCCGATCGACCGCATCCGCCGCATCGTGCTCGGCACCCCCGGCCTGGTCGACCCGGGCAGCGGCGAGATCACCTTCGCCTGGGACCTCCCGCGCTGGCACCGCGGCCTGCTCACGGCCCTGCGCGACGACCTCGGCCGGCCCGTCATGTTCGAGAACGACGTGAACCTGGCCGCCATCGCCGAGCAGCACTCCGGCGCCGCTGTCGGGACGAAGGACTTCGTGCTGGTCTGGCTGGACCGGGGCGTCGGCACCGCCGTCGTGCTCGGCGGGCGCCTGCACCGGGGCGCGGCCGGGGCGGCGGGCGAGATCGGGTACCTCCCCGTCGCCGGCACCCAGGTCAGCCGCGACGTGTCGCGCCGGTCGAAGAACGGCTTCCGGACCCTCGTCGACGCCGCGGCCGTGCGCGCGATCGCCAAGACCCACGGCTTCAAGTCCACCGGCGCGGCCGACGCGGTCCGGGCCGCCATCGCCGCCGGCACCGCGGGCAGCCCGTTCCTGGACGAGCTGGCCCGCCGGATCTCGCTGGGCGTGGCCTCGGTCGGGCTCGTGCTCGACCCGGAGCTGGTGGTCCTGGCCGGCGACGTCGGGCAGGCCGGCGGGGCGGACCTGGCCCAGCGGGTGCAGCACGAGGTCGCGGCGATCGCCGTCGTCTCGCCCCGCGTGGTGCCGACCGAGGTGGGCGCGGAGCCGGTCCTGCACGGGGCGATCCTGACCGGGCTCGACGCCGTCCGGGAAGAGGTGTTCGGCTCGACGGCGTGAAAGTTTCGGGTTCTACCTCGCGTCGCGGCGGTTCATGGCGAGAAATGCGACGGCCGCGACGGCGAGCGCCGCGAGCGCGATCACCGCGCCGGACGCGCCCCAGCTCGGCTCGAACCGGGGCCGCAGGGTGCCGCCCTCCACGTTCTGCGTGACCTTGTCCAGGCCCATGCGCAGCCAGGAGTGGGCGTAGGTGGACAGGCGGTACGGCTCCGCGTAGTCCCGGGGCGTCTGGACCACGGTGAAGACCAGGGTGCTGCCGAGCTCCCACAGCAGCAGGTACGAGATCCCGACCCCGAGCGCGGCCGACGTGTGCCGGCCGATCGAGGCGATCGAGAAGCCGAGGGCCGCGCCCGCCATCGCCAGGAGGATCACCCGCAGGGCGGTCAGGGCCAGGGAGCCGAACTCGCCCGCCGTGAACCCGGCGGCGTCGCCCGCGGCCGCGATGGCGATGAAGGCCACGGTCCACAGGGTGAGGTACACCGCGGTTATGGTGCCGACCCCGGCCATGGCGGCCAGCAGCTTCGCCCCCAGGACCCGCGAGCGGCGGGGCGCCCACAGCAGCAGCCCGGCCATGCCGCCGGAGCTCCACTCGACGCCGACGAACGACGCGCCGAGCACGAACCCGGCCAGCGTCAGCAGCAGCGCGGCGCCGTAGAACAGCGACGGCCACTGGCGCTGGAACGAGAAGCCGTAGTCCAGCAGCGAGTCGCGGGTCGGGCGGGGGCCGTAGTCGCAGTTCCTCGGCAGGTCCTCGTTCGGCCCGGCCTGCTCCAGGCCGCTCTGGACCTTGCCGCAGTGGTCGGTGCGCTGGTCCCACAGCTGGCCCAGGCTCACCGCGCGCTCCGCGGCCCTCGCCTGCTCGGCCGGGGTGGGGGAGCTGCCGGTCAGGGTGTATCCGAACGTGAGGAAGGCCAGGGCCGTGCCCACCAGGATGAGCGTCACGAGCGTGACCCGGCGGCTGAACAGGCGGGTCCACTCCGCGGCGAACAGGTGCGTCATGATGCCCGGTGCTCCTCGGGGGTCCAGTCGGAGTTGTCGACGGGGCGGAAGGCGCCGGGGCGGGGGCCGCCGCCGGTGATCGTGAGGAACGCGTCCTCCAGCTGGGCGACCGGGGCCAGCTCACGCACCCACATGTCGTTGACGCCGAGCGTGTGCGACACCCAGGCCGGATCGGCCAGGTCGTACACCACGATGTGGTCGCCGGCGACGCTCACCTCCGCGCCCGCCCCGGCCAGGATCTCCGCGGCGCGCTGGTGGTCGTCGACGCGCACGCGGTACGCCCCCTTGTCGGCGACCGCGAGGACCTCGGAGACCGGGCCGGCGGCGACGGTACGGCCGCGGGAGATGATCGTGACGGTGTCGCAGATCTGGTGGATCTCGGCCAGGATGTGGCTGGAGATGACGACCGTCTTGCCCCGGTCCGCGTGGCCGCGCAGCAGATCGCGCATCTCCCGCACGCCGGCCGGGTCGAGCCCGTTGTTCGGCTCGTCCAGGATCAGCAGGTCGGGGTCCTTGAGCAGGGCCGACGCCACCGCGAGCCGCTGGCGCATGCCCATGGAGTAGGACCGCACCAGGTCTTCGGAGCGGTCCGACAACCCGACCTGATCAAGAACAACCCCGACCCGCTGCTTCGGTACCCCACCCGCCTTCGCCAGCAGCGAGAGCGTCTTGTACCCGCTGAAGTTGCCGAAGAACGCGGGCGCCTCGACGATCGCACCCACCCGCGGGGCGACCTCGGCCTGCCTGCGGGGCACCGGCTCGCCGAAGATGGCCATCCGCCCGCCGTCGGCTCGCAGCAGCCCCAGCAGTGTCTTGAGCGTCGTGGACTTGCCGGAGCCGTTCGGGCCGAGGAAGCCGTGGATCTGCCCCGGCTCGACCACCATGTCCAGGCGGTCGAGGGCGGCCCGTGGCTTGCCGAACACGCTCTGGTAGGTCTTGACCAGACCGTCGATTTCCAGTGCCGGTGTCATCGCAGCGCACAATACGTCCTCGCCCACGCGCGCGGGGCCCCGGCAGCCGTCGATATCTCCGGCGTGGTTGGATTGGCATGTGTCAGATGACCTTGTCATTGCGGTGGAGCACGCGACCGTCACCCGCAACGGCAACCACCTCATCCATTCGGTGAGCTGGCAGGTCGAGCTGGACGAGCGCTGGGTGATCCTCGGCCCGAACGGCGCCGGCAAGACCACGCTGCTCAACCTCGCCGGCGCGCGCCTGCACCCGACCCGCGGTACCGTCGACGTCCTCGGCGAGCGCCTGGGCCGCACCAACATCGCCGAGCTCCGGACCCGCCTCGGCTTCACCTCCAACGGCCTGCCCCTGCCGGCCGAGGAGACCGCCCGCAACGTGGTCATGACCGCCTCGTGGGGCGTGGTCGGCCGCTACCGCGAGCGCTATGACCGCCTGGACGAGGGCCGCGCGCAGGCGCTCCTGTCGCAGCTCGGGGTCGCGAACCTGGGCGACCGCCTCTACGGCACCCTCTCGGAGGGCGAGCGCAAGCGGGTACAGATCGCGCGGGCCCTCATGACCGACCCCGAGCTCCTCCTGCTGGACGAGCCCACGGCGGGCCTGGACCTGGGCGCCCGCGAGGACCTCGTGCGCCGCCTGTCCGAGCTGGCCGAGGACCCGGACGCCCCCGCCATCGTCCTGGTCACCCACCACGTCGAGGAGATCCCCCCGAGCTTCACCCACGCCATGCTCATGCGCGACGGCGCCGTGGTGGCCCAGGGGCTCCTGCGCGACACGATCACGGCCGACAACCTCTCGACGGCCTTCGGCCTGCCGCTGAAGCTGTCGACCATCGACGGACGGTTCCACGCCCAGGCGGCCTGATCACGAGGGGGAGGCTTCGCCTCCACCCACACCCCCTCACGATCTCCGCCGGCAGTTCCAGGCCGCAGAGGTCGTCCTGCTTGCGCATCGCCTAGGCGGGAGGTGCCACGGGCGGCTGCGCACCATTGTGATTTCGGAGCTTTTGGAACAGCGGTGAGCGCCTTCCGACGCCGAAGGCGTCATACACGTCATTCAGAACCTTCTCGCTGTAGCAGATCATCACTGACGCATCGGCCACCACGATGACTGCCGCGGTCGTGAACGTGATCCATGGCCCGAGGCTGTGGGGACGCTCCCGTCAGTGCGAACGTCGCGAAAGCGATCCACCAGGCGACCGGGCGCTGCAGAAGGTAGGCCGGAACGATCTCGGCCACACCGAGAGCGAATGGTATGGCGGTGTCGCGAAACGTCGGCGCCCATCGTGCGATCGTTGTGAACCACAGATATTCGTACGATACGATGATCAGCCCGGCTAGGTTCAGAGCCGACTGTGCAAGGGCAGGCGCCATCGCCGTCGGTGAAATGGAACTGATGTACCGGGTGGACTCGCTGACGATCGCTGCCAGTGCTACGCCCTGAATGATGCTGATGATCATCAGGTAGCCCTGTGGGAAGATCTCGATCGAGCGCCGCACCAATGTGTCGGTATCGAGGGGTTCGAGGATGCCGGCCCGGATCCGATCTGCGGGCTGCTGCTCGGCTTGCCTCATCGCAGTTGCGATGGACTCCGCGCTCGCCGCCGGCGGTGCCGTCTTGACGCCTTGGGCGCGATAGGTGGGGTATCCACCCGCGGACCACGAGCTCAGTAAGGAGAATGCGGCGACCGCGGTCAGGCTGACCGCCGGCACTGCATCACTGATGTGATGATCGCTCGAGGTCAAGGTGATCTGGGCGGCGGCGCCGATCAGTGAGATGAGGGCGAGCCCGATGGCAAGCTGGGTGATGACACGAACGCTGGCGGTGCCGGCTTGTCGCTTGATGGACCGGACCTTGCGGATGGTCAGAGCCAGGATTGCAACCGATGTGAGCACACTGGCGGAATACCAGTCGAGCCATTGATGGAACGGGCTCGACTCCTGATGGTTCTGATGCAGGTGGTCGGCTACCCCCGCCCACATCAGGAGGACGACGAGTGGTGGCAGTACCCAGACGAGGATGTTCCGGAGGAGCTCAACTGACTCTGATCCGATGTCGTTCGCCCAGGTGTCGTCCTGCTGGAGGTCGGCCATCAGCGCCAACATCGAATAGAAGAGCATGATGCCGGCGACCGAGAACCCCAGGCCTGCGGTCGTCTGGAGCGACGCAACGCGCGATGTGCCCTGCGGCTCACCGGAAAGCAATGCAAAGTCAAGACTGGAAGCAACTAGCCCGACGAAAGCGCCGAGCAGAGGTGCGATGCTGCGCAATGGTTGCCGGCCGGCCCGGTTGCTGCGGCGTTGCATCGTCAGCAATGCAGTGAGGCCCGCGAATGAGAATCCGGCCAGAAGGCCGGCCAGTTGAGAATAGTAACCGGCGACCTGCGGCAGATTGTTCGGAGGATCGAACAGCAGAAGCTCGCGCACGGCCGCCTCGCCTCGTGTCACTGCTCAGAATTTCGACACGCATCAGAACCATCACCTCTGGCGAGGCGTTGTCCGCTATAAAGGTATCGAAATACGTGCTGGAATCCGTCCTCCTGATGGTCGACGGTGCTCGACTGTACGTTTGGATCCGCTCCCGGCATCGAGTGCTCCGACGAGCGCAAAGCTTGGGCACGAAGGCGGGACCGCCCGAGGCGAGGCGCGGCCTCCCGCCGCGAGCGATCCCGCCGCTGGCGGAAGTCTCAGCGGCCCTTGAAGGTGGGTTTGCGCTTCTCGACGAAGGCGCTCATGCCCTCGGCCTTGTCCTCGGTGGCGAAGAGGCCCGCGAAGAGCTGGCTCTCCCAGGTCAGGGCCGAGGCCAGGTCCATCTCCAGGCCGCCGTCGACGGCCAGCTTCGCCGCGCGCAGGGCCAGGGCCGGGCCGTTGACGTAGGGGCGGACCAGGTCCACGGCGGCCGCGTACACGTCGTCCTTCGGCACGACGCGGTCGACCAGGCCGATGGCGAGGGCCTCCGGGGCCGCGACGAAGCGGCCGGACATGATGAGGTCCTTCGCGCGGGCCGGGCCGATGAGGCGGGACAGGCGCTGGGTGCCGCCGGCGCCCGGGATGATGCCCAGGGTGATCTCGGGCTGGCCGAGCTTGGCGTCCTCGGCGGCCACTCGCCAGTCGGCGGTCAGGGCCAGCTCGCAGCCGCCGCCGAGGGCGAAGCCGGTGATCGCGGCCACCACCGGCTTGGGGATGCGGGCCACCGCGTCGAAGGCGGAGGTGAGCCGGCCCGCGCGGGCGGACATCTCGGCGTAGCCCATGCCGGCCATCTCCTTGATGTCGGCGCCGGCCGCGAAGACCTTCTCGCCCCCGTAGACGACCACGGCGCGCACGTCGTCGCGCGCGGATGCGTCCTCGGCGGCCGCCCGCAGCTCCTCCTGGAGCTGGATGTTCAGGGCGTTCATCGGCGGCCGGTCCAGCCGGATGGTGCCGATGCCGTCCGCGACCTCCAGCCGCACGAGCGGGGTCTTCGAGTCCACGAGTGTCTCCTCAACGTCGTTGTCGTTGCCCGGAGCGTATTCCGCTGTACCTTCAGAGGTGCCATGGCCACCACGTACTACCGCGACAACGTGGTGCACATCAGCTCCGGCGGTGTGCGCGTCGCTGAATCCTGGTATCCCCTCGACAGCCTCACCTACATCTGGCACGAGCGCACGGGACGGCTCCGCCACGGGTTCTACATGCTCGGCACGCGCGGAGGCGCCATCCTGCTGGTGCTCGGCCTGCTGGTCGCGGCCGGGATCTTCGCCCGCCGGCTGGACTTCAGCGGCGAGAAACGCACCATGTACATCGCGGGCGGCATCCTCGCCGTGGTCGTCGTCGGCGGCATCCTCGCCTTCGCCCTGGAGGGCCTGCTCGACCTGCTCGATCGGG
Source organism: Dactylosporangium vinaceum (assembly GCF_019904175.1). Taxonomy (GTDB): domain Bacteria; phylum Actinomycetota; class Actinomycetes; order Mycobacteriales; family Micromonosporaceae; genus Dactylosporangium; species Dactylosporangium vinaceum. The sequence continues at coordinate 1,774,520 of NZ_CP061913.1, forward strand.
CCCATGACCACGGCAAGGGAGTACACGAGATATGGGTCCGGACCACATCGGGTGACGCAATGATCTATTCGACGACGGATTCCCCCAAGTTCGGGCAGATCTATCGCGCGCTCCAGCGGGCGGTCGAGCAGTCCGCCTAGACTGCGGCGCATGGTGGCCTTAGGGGTGGACTTCGGCACGTCACACACCGTGGCGGTGGCCCGATGGCCCGACGGGCGGGCCCGGCCGCTGCTGTTCGACGGCTCGCCGCTGCTGCCCTCCGCCGTGACGCTCGAGGAGCAGGGGCTGGTGGTCGGGCGCGATGCCGTGCACGCGGCGCGGCGCGCGCCCGAGCGCTTCGAGCCCAACCCCAAGCGGCGCATCGACGACGGTGCGGTGCTGCTCGGCGACAGCGCGGTACCGGTGCCGGAGATGGTCACAGCCGTGCTCCGGCGGGTGCTGGGGGAGTTCACCCGGACCGCCGGAGGTCCGCCCGACGCGGTGACCGTGACGCACCCGGCCGGGTGGGCCGCGACGCGGCGGGCCACGCTCGCCGAGGCGGTCCGGCAGGCCGGGCTGCCCGCGGCCGCGCTGGTGCCGGAGCCGGTCGCCGCGGCCACGTACTTCGCGCACGTCCTGCGCCACCTCGTGCCCGTCGGGTCCGCGGTCGTGGTGTACGACCTGGGCGCGGGCACGTTCGACGGCAGCGTGGTCGCCCGCACGGACGCGGGGTTCGACGTGCGCGCGGTCGGCGGGCGGGACGATCTCGGCGGCCTCGACTTCGACGAGCTCGTGGTCGGCCTGATCGCGAAGGCCCTGCCCGCGGCCGACTGGGCTCGCGTGAGCGGGGATCCGCGTGTGTACCGCCAGCTGCGCGACGAGGCGCGCGAAGCGAAGGAGCGGCTGTCCCGGGCCGCGTCAGTCACCGTGCTGGTGCCGGGGCTCGATGTGGACGTACAGCTGACAAGGGACGAATTCGAGGCCTCCGCGCGCCCGCTCGTCGAGCGCTCGGTGGCGTCGCTGGCCGAGACGTTGCGGCTGTCGCGGCTGACGTCCGAGCAGGTCGCGGGGATCTTCCTGGTCGGCGGGGCGAGCCAGATGCCGCTTGTCGCGACCGAGCTGCACCGCGAGTTCGGGCGGGCGCCGGTGACGATCGAGCAGCCGGAGCTGGTCGTGGCCGAGGGCAGTGTGCTCGTCGCCGCGCCCGCGCCCGCGCGTTTGCCCGCGCCCGCGCGGGCGCCCGCGCCCGCGCGGGCGCCCGAGCCGAGGACCGCTCCGACGCAGCCGGTCGCCACCCCCTCCGGCACCACGCCGTCCGTCGCCACGCCCTCCGTCTCGGCCCTGCCGGTCTCGCCGGGGCCCGTCGCGCCCGTGAGCCCCCTGCCGGTCAGCCCGCCGATGCTGCAGCGGCAGCCCTACCCGGTGCCGTCGCGGCCGGTCTACCTGCCGCCACCGCCGCCGCCTCAGGTCCTGTACTACCCGGTGGTGCCGCCGCCGATGATGCCGATGATCCCGCTGCGGAAGGGCCCGTGGTCCATCCGGTGGCCGGCCGGCTTCATGACGGCGTACGCCGTGGTGCTGTACGTCGGCGGCGGTCTGCTCCTGCTGTTGGCGGGTGTCCTGAACCTGTTCAACCCGCCGCCGGACGAGAACATCAGCGCGGAGGACATCGAGCGGTTCAAGGTCGACGGCCTCGAGTGGGGCGCGATCGGGCTGGTGGCGGCGACGCTCCTGATCAACGCGGCCGCGCGGGCGCGCCGGCCGGCCCGCGGGCATCACTGGTATCCGCTGGCGCTGTGCGTGATCGTGGCGGTCAGCAACCTGGCGCTGTCCGCCCAGACCCGCCAGGCCGGGTTCCTGATCGCCGCTGTGATCTTCATCCTGTCCACGGCGATGCTGCTGCTGCCCGGCTCGCGCCGGTGGATGCGCCGCCCGCCCAGGCCGCCGCAGGCCCCGGCCCGCTCGTAACGGCCGCCTAGACTCTGGGCCATGCCTACGCCAGGAATCCGGCTCGGGGTCGACTTCGGGACCTCGAACACCGTCGCCGTCGTACGGTGGCCGGACGGGCGCTCCCGGCCGCTCGTCTTCGACGGGTCGCCGCTGCTGCCCTCGGCCGTCTACGCCGAGCCGGGCGGGGCGATCATCGTCGGCCGCGACGCCGTGCACAGTGCCCGGCTCGAGCCGGCCCGCTTCGAGCCGAACCCGAAGCGGCGCATCGACGACGGAACCGTCCTGCTCGGTGACCGTGAGATCCCCGTCGGTGAATTGATTGCGGCGGTACTGCGGCGGGTCCGCGACGAGTGGGCGCGCAGTGTGGGCGGGGCCGCACCGGACGTGACGATCACCGTACCGGCCTCCTGGGGCGCGACCCGGCGCCTCCAGGTCGCCGACGCCGCGGTGGCCGCAGGCCTCGGCCAGGTCCGGCTGGTCCCCGAGCCGGTCGCCGCGGCGGCCTACTTCACCCAGGTCCTGGGCCACGACGTGAAGGTCGGCTCGGTCGTCGTCGTCTACGACTTCGGCGCCGGCACGTTCGACGCCAGCGTTGTCGCGCGCACCGCCGAGGGGTTCGAGGTGCTCGCCGTCGACGGGCGCGACGACATCGGCGGCATCGACTTCGACAACGCGGTCGTGAAGCACATCGGCACCATCTGCGAGCCGCGGGCGCCGCAGGAGTGGGGCCGCCTGATGAACCCGCAGACCGTCGAGGACCGCCGGCACCGCCGCCTGCTCTTCGACGACGCGAAGGTGGCCAAGGAGCGCCTGTCCCGCCAGCCGGCTTCGGACCTGACGATCCCGCTGCTCAACTTCGACGTGCACCTGACCCGGGAGGAGCTCGAGCGCCTGGCCCAGCCGATGATCGAGCAGACGATCCGGGTGACCAAGGGCGTGATGCGCTGGGCCCAGCTGAGCGAGGGCGCGGTCGCGGGCGTGTTCCTGGTCGGCGGCTCCAGCCGGATGCCGCTCGTCGCGACGCTGCTGCACCGGATGCTTGGCACCGCGCCGACCGCCATCGAACAGCCCGAGCTCGTGGTGGCCGAGGGCAGCATGCTGGCCGGCTCCCGGCCCACGCAGGCGACCGCGAAGCCCGCGCCCGGGCCGGCTACCGGCGTGCTGCCGCAGGTGCCGGGCTTCGAGTGGCAGCGCCCGGAGCCGGGTTCGGCCCCGCCGGTTTCGGCGCCGCCCGTGTCCGCGCCGCCGGTGTCGGGGTCTCCGGCCTTCTCCACGCCTCCGCCGAGCAGCCGGTTCGGCTCGCCCGTCTCGGCTCCTCCGGTCTCCACCCCTCCGGCGTCCACCCCTCCCGTCTCCGCCCCTCCGCTCTCCGCCCCTCCTGTCTCCACCCCTCCCGCGAACGGCCCGGTGTGGCCGCAGCACCAGCAGGCGGTCGCTCCGGTGTCCGTCCCGCCGCCGGTGTCCGCGCTGCCGCCGGTGTCCGCGCCGCCGGTCTCGGCGCCCCCGAACCGGCCGGTCAGCAGCGGGCGGGTCTACCAGAGCACACCGGAGCCCTCGACCCGATACGACGAGTACGGCCGGCCGTTCAATGCCGACGCCGCGTCGCCTCCGCGCGCGACGCCGCCCACGAGGCCACCGGCGAGGCCGTCCCAGGCCGCGACCCGCCCGATGCCGCCGCGGTCCGAGCCGCGGGTGCAGGCGCCGCCGCCCGCCGACTACGCGAAGGTGTACGAGGGTGGCCGCCGCCCCGGCCCGGGCGTCCGCGCGCTGCGAACGCTGCTCGTGATCGTGCTGCTGGTGACCGTGCCGCTGGCCGCCGGCATCGTCTCGTTCTACTTCACCACCGACCACTGGCCCGCGTTAGTCCAGGACTGGCTCGGCGGCAGCACCCCGTAGCACGGCAAAACGTGAGTAGGATTCGCGCATGACGACGATCGACGGGCACGGCGGGGATCTCGCGCTGGCGGCGCTGCGCGGCTTCGGGGTCAACGAGATGTTCACGCTCTCCGGCGGGCACGTCTTCCCGCTGTACGACGCGGCCAAGCGGGCCGGCGTGCGCATCGTCGACGTGCGCCACGAGCAGTCCGCCGTCTTCGCCGCCGAGGCGGTCGCCAAGCTGCAGCGGCGCCCCGGCCTGGCCGTGCTCACCGCCGGCCCCGGCGTCACCAACGGCGTCTCCGGCCTGACCAGCGCCCTGTTCAACGGCGCGCCGGTCGTCGTGCTCGGCGGCCGCGCGCCGCAGTTCCGCTGGGGCTCCGGCAGCCTCCAGGAGATGGACCACCTGCCGATCGTGCGGGCGGTCACCAAGCATGCCGAGACGATCTTCTCGACCGACGAGGTCTACGCGCGGATGCGGGCCGCGGCCCTGACGGCGCTCACCCCGCACCGCGGCCCGGTCTTCGTCGACCTGCCCCTCGAGGTCGTCTTCTCCACTGCCGACGGCATCGAAGTGCAAGACGCAGCGGTGGTACCGCCACAAGAAGCGGACCCCGACGAAATCCACCGCGCGGTGAGTCTGCTGGCCGCGGCCGAGCGCCCCGTCATCGTGGCCGGCTCGGACGTGTGGGCCGGCGACGCCACGGCCGCCCTGCGCGAGGCCGCGGAGGCGCTGCGCATCCCGGTCTTCGCCAACGGCATGGGCCGCGGCTCCCTCCCGCCGTCACACCCCCTGGCGTTCGCGCGGGCGCGCAAGCCCGCCTTCGGCGGCGCGGACGTCGTCGCGGTCATCGGCACGCCGCTGGACTTCCGCCTGAACTTCGGCGACTTCGGCGGCGCCCAGGTCGTCCACGTCACCGACGCCCCGTCGCAGAAGGCCGGCCACGTCACCCCCGCCGCCGCGCCCGTGGGCGATCTGCGGCTGGTGCTGTCGGCTTTCGCGGGGTACACCGGGATGATCGCGGACCACGAGGAGTGGATCGCCACCCTGCGCGCCGCCGAGAACGCGGCGAAGGGCCGCGAGACGGAGGCCCTGGAGGCCGACACCGACCCGATCAAGCCCAGCCGCATCTACGGCGAGCTGCGCAAGGTGCTGGCCGAGGACGCGGTGACCATCGGCGACGGCGGCGACTTCGTGTCCTACGCCGGCAAATACCTGGAGCCGTCCCGCCCCGGCACCTGGCTCGACCCGGGCCCGTACGGCTGCCTCGGCACCGGGATGGGCTACGCCATGGGCGCGCGGGTGACGTACCCGGACCGCCAGATCTGCGTCCTCATGGGCGACGGCGCGGCCGGCTTCTCCCTCATGGACGTGGAGTCCCTGGTCCGCCAGAACCTGCCGGTCGTCATCGTCGTGGGCAACAACGGCATCTGGGGCCTCGAGAAGCACCCGATGCGCCAGATCTACGGCTACGACCTGGCCGCCGACCTGCAGCCCGGCCTGCGCTACGACGACGTGGTGAAGGCGCTCGGCGGCGCCGGAGAGACGGTCGAGAAGCCCGGCGACCTGGCCGGCGCCCTGGGCCGCGCCTTCTCGGCCGGCGTGCCCTACCTGGTGAACGTCCTGACCGACCCCGAGGACGCCTACCCACGCTCGTCCAACCTGGCCTGACCGCCAGCTCCACCCAGACCCCGCCCCGACGCTGTCCCTAGGACGCCTGCGTCCCGACCTGCCTCCCGCCGCCGGACAGCACAGTCACGACGCGACGCGGACGTCCACCCGCCTGGGCGTCCGCACGTTCGCCCGCGCGTTTGTGCGCCCGCCCGCTACGCGTCCGCCCGCTACGCGCCCGCCCGCTACGCGTCCGCGCGTTCCCCCGTGCTTGTGCGTCTGAGTGCCTCGCGTCCGAGCTGCCTCGCGCGCTACGCGTCCGCGCGCTACGCGTCCGCGCGCTACGTGTCCGCGCGCTACGTGTCCGCGCGCTACGTGTCCGCGCGCTACGTGTCCGCGCGGCGTCTGCGTGCCTCGCGTCCGGGCGTTCCCCCGCGCTTGTGCGTCCAAGCGCGTCGCGTCCGTGCACCTGGCGTCCGTGCACCTTGCGTGGTTCGCCCGCCCGCTTACGCGTCCGCGCGCTACGCGTTTACGTGCCGCGCGTCCGCGCGTCCCCCCGTGCCTGTGTGTCCGAGTGCCTCGCGTCCGAGCGTCCCGCGTCCGAGCGTCCCGCGTCCGTGCGCCTCGCGCGTTGATCCGCCCGCATACGCGTCCGCGCGCTACGCATTCGCGCAGCATCTGCCTGCCTCGCGTCCGCGCGCATCGCATCCGCGGGCTACGCGTCCGTGCGCCTCGCGCGTTCGTCGTCCGAGCGCTCGCGTCCGTGCGCCTCGCGCGTTCGTCGTCCGCGCGCTACGCGTCTGAGCGGCGTCTGCGTGCCTTGCGTCCGCGCGCTACGCGTCCGAGCGCTCGCGTCCGAGGGCCTCGCGCGGTCGCCCGTCCGCTTGCGCGTTCGCGCGCTACTCGTCCGCGCGTTCGCGGGGTGCGGGTGTTGTTTCTTCGGGCGTGCGCGGTTTGGCGTCCGCTTGGCTGGTCGTCGCGCGTCCGTGCGGTTTGGCGTCCTTATGGGGCGGGCGTGGGGTGTCGCGTGTTCGGGTGCCGGCGTGGTCGGGCGGCTGCTGGTTGGGCTACTCCAGGCCCAGTAGGCGGGGTAGGGAGCCGATCGAGCCGATGACCTCGTGGGCGCCGGCGGAGTGCAGGGCCTGGCGGTCGCCGGCGCCGGTCAGGACGCCTACCAGGAGGCCCGCGCCCGCGCGTTGGCCGGCGATGAGATCTAGGGGAGTGTCGCCGACCACGACCATGCGGCGGACGTCCTCCACGCCGAGTTTGAGGGCGGAGACCAGCATGAAGTCGGGGAAGGGACGGCCGCGACCGGCGTCGGCCGGGGACAGGACCAGGTCGACCTGGCCCCACCAGCCCAGGGCGTCGATGATGGCCTCCTGGGTGGCGCGGGCGAAGCCGGTGGTGAGAGCCACCTTGATGCCGTTGGCGCGCAAGGTCTTGATGGCCTCGATGGCGCCCGGGATGGGCAGGACGGCGCCCTCGTCGACCAGCAGGCCGTACGCCTCCTCGAACGTCTCGTTCGCGGCCTGGGCCCGCTTCTCGTCGCCGTCCAGGAGGAGGCGGAACACCTCGATGCGGCTCTGGCCCATTGTCTTGCGGACTACGGCGAGCATGCGCTCGTGCTGAGGGGTGCCCGGAGCCACGCCCTCGCCGGCGAACGCCACTGTGAATGCCTGCTCGACAAGGCCTTCATCACGCACCGTAGTGCCTGCCATGTCGATGCAGGCGAGTTGCCACGCGGTCATCACGCGATATGAGCACGGCCAGAAGACCGGAGAGTGAACGGCACAAAACCGTCAGAATTCATCGGTTCGCCGCATGGGGCGCGGCCGGCCGTCGGGGTCGTGGACGAGGCGGTACAGGACCCCTGACCACTGGCGGGTCCACCAGGTCAGGCTGGGTGCGTCGTACCGCAGCACGCGGCCGGGTGGTCGATCACCTACCTTTCCGGCGGCGTACCAGTTGGAAAGATTCGCGGCCGCTTGCTCGAACGCGGCGATGAACGTTTCGGGGTCATCATCATCAATGTCGATACCGAGGTGCTCGCGCGCGAGGCGGCGCCGCAGTGACCGTGTGTACTCGCCGGTAGGGTCGGCGACGGCGCAGGTGAGCTCCGAGTCGTGCGTCCACGAGCGCAGGCTCACGTTGTCGGAGCCCACGGTGGCCCAGGCGTCGTCGGCGATGCAGACCTTGGCGTGCACGTAGATCGGTGTGCCGTGGGCGTTCTCGGGGCTGAAGACGTGCACCCGGTCCCCGCCCGCCGCGTTGATCATGGCGAGGGCGCGCTCGCGGCCGTACAACTGCGGCGTCTTGGCTATTTTGCCTGGCGCGTCGGGATGGCGCGGGACGACGGCGACCAGGTGCAGGTCCGGCGACGTGCGCAGGGCGTCGGCGAAGCACTCCGCGACCTGGGGTGACCACAGGTACTGGTCCTCGACGTAGATGAGGCGCCGCGCGCGTCCGAGCGCCTTGCGGTAGCCGCGGGCGACGGTGCGCTCGCCGTCGGGGGCGAACGGGTACGCGCCCGTGCGGCGGTGCGGATAGGTGCGTAGCAGCTGTACGGCCAGGTCACCCGCGGGTGGTGGGTCGGGGAGCTGCTCGGGGAGGGGGTCGGCGTGCGTGTCCTCGCGGTAGATCAGGTCGTGCAAGCGGAAGAGCGGGTTGCGCGACAGCGGCGTCGGGTCGGTCCAGCGCTCCCGGAAGGTTGCCTCGACCTGCCCGACCGCGGGGCCGCGCAGCTCGACCTGGACGTCGTGCCAGGGCGGGCGCGGGCCGTACACGGGCGCCATGGGCACTGCCTGCGGGTCGCCCTCGTGCTCGCTGGAGTCGCCGCGGCCGTGGCAGAGGTCGATCCCGCCGACGTACGCGACGTCGTGCTCGGGGCGGCCCGGGTGGCGCAGCACGATGAACTTCTGGTGGTGTGAGCCGCCGGTGCGCACCCGCATGTCGCGCAGGCACTCGCCGCCCGCCTTCTCGATCTCCTCACCCAGGTGCTGGTTCTCCTCCTCGCTGAACTGGAGCCGGTCGAGGTGCGAGCGCCAGATGAGGCCCTTGACGATGACGCCCCGGCGGGCTGCGTCGCACAGCACCTCCCGGATCTCCGTGCCGGGGCCGTCGAGGCGCTGATCGGGGTCGCCGCGCCAGTCGGTGAACAGCAGTAGGTCACCGCGCTGCATGCGGCGTACGGCGGGCAGGAGCGCCCCGTAGTACTCGCGGCCGTCGATCAGGGGCCGCGCGGCGTTGCCTTCGGTCCAGGCTTCGAGCTTCGAGTGGGGGTTGCCGCGCTCCCGCGCGGTCAGGAACCAATCGGTCATGGAGCGATCACCGCGTTCGGGCTCGGGTTCGGGCTCGGGCTTTGGGCCGCCCTTGTGGTCTCACTTGGGCTCGGACTTTGGATTGTGCTCTCGCTCGGGCGCGTCCGCGCGGGAGCGGGCTCCTCGGCCAGGTCGTGGTTGGGGCGCAGCAGCCACCAGGCGGCGAACACCCAGAGGCCCGCGAGGACGCAGCTGCCGAGGATGTCGGTGGGGTGATGCATGCCGCGGTACATCCGCGAGACCGCCACCCACAGCGGCATCAGCACCGCCGCCGCCACGGGCAGCCAGCGCCACCACGCGCGGGTGCGCGGCATGACCAGCACGGCCGCGACGAGCCAGATGCAGATGGTGGCCGCGACGTGCCCGGACGGGAAGCTCGACGTCGGCATCGGCCCGTCCATGTTCTCCACGTCCGGCCGGGCCCGCCCGACGATCGCGGCGCTGCCCAGGAAAAGGCTGAGCTCGCCGAACATGACAGTGACCAGAAAGACGACCGGCCGCCAGCGGCGTATCACGGCCAGCGCCAGGGCCCCGATCGCCAGGCCGATGGCGAGGATGGCATGGGTGTTGCCGACCTCGCTGCCGACGATTGTGACGTGTCCGAGCGCGTCCGTACGGTGCCCGGCGAACCAGTGCGGGATCGTGCTGTCGCCCAGAATGTTGCCGTTGCCGGCGCGGTAGCGGGCCAGCGGGACGCCAAGCCCGACGAGCGCGCCGAACGTCAGCACCCATGCCACGCCGAGCCCGGCAACAATCCACCCCCGCCCACGCCTGCTCTCGCTTCCGCGCGGCGTGCCGCTTCCGCGCATGGGGTCGCTTCCGCGCGTGGTCGCCGCGTCGCCGTCCGTGCGCGCGGCGGCGAGGTCGCTTCCGCGCGGCGTGCCGCTCCCGCGGGTCAGGCCGCTTCCGCGCGGCGAGTCGCTCCCGCGCGTGGTCGCCGCGTCGCCGTCCGCGCGCGCGGGAGCGTCGTCGCTTCCGCGCGAGTGGAGGAGCGGCAGCTCACGCTCGGGGATGGGCGGGTGCGACGAGGTCAGCTGGAGGTCGTCGGCGGCCTCGGGCGCCAACCCCACGACCAGCGGCGCGGTGACCTGCTCGCCGCGCTCGTACCGCCACAGCTCGAACGCCCCCGCGCACAGCCCCACCCAGGCCACGGCCAGCGACCAGCCGCCCAGGACGTCGGAGAGGAAGTGCACGCCGAGCGCCAGCCGGCTGAACCCGATGAGGGCCACCAGCGCCCCCACCGCGATGAGCAGCGGCCGCCGCCACCGCGCGGGCAGGGCCGGCAGGAAGACCAGGACCAGCGCCGCATAACAGATGAACGAGTTCAGCGAGTGGCCGCTGGGGAAGCTGTTGCCGCCCCCGTGCGCGACGGGCTGCTCGACGACGGGGCGCAGGCGGCCGACCGCGATCTTGAGTACCGGGTCGAGGACGAGGCCCCCGAGCGAGGTGGCCAGCAGGAAGAGGGCCAGGCGGAATTGTCGGCGCACCAGCAGTACCACCGAAGCAATGGCAATGAACCAGCCGAGCACGCCGAAGCTGCCGAGCCGGCTGATGCCGCCCATGAGCTGGACGAGGGCGTCACTCGGCGCGACCAGGCGATTCAGGCTGTTCGCGACGCCGCGGTCGATCGACTCCATCGGCACCCAGCGCACCCGCACGGCGATCACCAGCACGGTGAACAGCAACGCCGCGGCGCTGAACGCGGAGATGCGTAGAAGTGTCGCCTTGTCACGTCTCACGTTTGATGGCATGCCCAACCTGGGGATTGGCAGAACATGAGGAACAACGATCTGCTCAAGTACCTGACAAGGGTGGGGTTCACCGGCTATGGGCTCTTGCACCTCGCGCTCGCCTGGGTCGCCGCGCAGATCGCGTTCGGCGGCGGCGGCGAGGAGGCGGACCAGTCGGGTGCCTTCCAGAAGCTCGCCGACCAGCCGTTCGGCGCCATCCTGCTGTGGTTCGTGATCGTCTGCCTGGTGGCGCTCGCGGTGTGGCAGGCGATTCTCGCCATTTGGGGTCATACGGACTCGCACGGCAAAGAGCGCATTTTCGAGCGGGTCGCCTCCGGCGCTCGCGTGATCGTCTACTGCGGCCTCGCGTGGACGGCCGGCAAGGTGGTCCTGGGCACGCCGTCCTCCAGCGCCCAGCAGCAGCAGGACGCGGCCGCGGGCATCATGGCCAAGCCGGCGGGGGAGTGGCTCGTCGGGCTGGCCGGTCTCGTGGTCATCGGCTTCGGCATCGGCATGATCTACTACGGGTACAAGAAGAAGTTCGAAAAGAAACTGCAATTTGCTGCGGGGGTACGTCACCAGGCCGCCGTCCGCGCGGGCCAGATCGGCTACGCGGCGAAGGGTGTGGCGTTCGGCATCGTGGGGTACCTGCTGCTCGACGCCGCGATCACGAACGACCCCGGCAAGTCGCGGGGCCTGGACGCGGCGCTGCACACCCTCGCCGGGCAGCCCTACGGCAAGTTCCTGCTGCTGGCGGTCGCGCTCGGGGTGGCCGCGTTCGGCGTGTTCTGCTTCTTCCAGGCGAGATACCGCAAGGTGGGGTCATGAGCGACGCCGGCGAGCCCGGGGTGAAGGCCGCGACGACGCGGGCGGGGGTGCCGGCGTGACCGTCAAGTCCGCGATCGTCATCAACCCGTCAAAGGTCCTCGATATGGACGAGCGGCGGCGTGAGCTGTTCGGCGCGGTCGCGGACGCGGGCTGGCCCGAGCCGCTCTGGCTGGAGACGACGCCCGAGGACCCCGGCTGCGGCATGGCCCGCGCGGCCGCGGCGGAGGGGGTCGAGGTGGTGCTTGTCTGCGGCGGCGACGGTACCGTCATGGCCGTCGCCGGCGAGCTGGCCGGCACGGACGTCGCCGTCGCGCTCATCCCCTCCGGCACCGGCAATCTGCTCGCCACCAACCTCGGCATCCCGCGCGACGTCGCGGAGTCGGTCGCCGTCGCCATCACGGGCAAGCGGCGCCGGATCGACGTCGGCGAGGTCGACGGGTGCGGCATCTTCACGGTCATGGCCGGGATGGGCTTCGACGCGGCGATGGTGGGCGACACGCCCGACTCGGCCAAGGCGAGGTTCGGCTGGGCCGCGTACGTCGCGACCGGGCTGCGCAACCTCACCCGGCGCCGCGCGTCGGTGCGCATCCGGCTCGACGGCGGCAAGTGGCTGCACCGGCGGGCCAGCACCGTGCTGGTGGCGAACGTGGGGCGGCTGCAGGGCGGCCTGCCGCTGCTGCCGGACGCCGAGCCGGACGACGGCTGCCTGGATGTGGCGGTGCTGACGCCGCGCCATGTCGGCGACTGGCTGCGGCTGGCCGGAGGGGTACTGCTGCGGCGCGGAAATGATACTCACGGACTGGAGACGTTCCGGGCGCAGTCGGTCGAGGTCCAGGCGGCCCGGGACGAACCGCGGGAGCTCGACGGGGACGTCATCGCGCCCGCGCGGCAGCTGACCGCCCGGGTCCGGCCCGGGGCGCTCGTCGTCTGTGTGCCTGCGGACTAGGGCTCAGGGCGGCGGCGCGGGCGCGTCAGCTATTTGCCTGGATTGTCATCATCCGGGCGCTTCAGGTCTTCTTCCCAGCTGCGCAGCAGCTCGGCGTCGCGGCGCGACTGCGCGGTGTCGATCCCGCGCAGGAAGTCCGGGTCGTCGTCCGGCGCCGTGACCTTCTTGCGGCTGCGGCCGCCGGCGACCACGCCCGCGCGCTGCTCCAACGACACCGGCCGACCGGCGAAGAACCAGGCCACCGGGCCGATGACCGGCACGAGCAGGATGATCAGAACCCAGACGGTCTTGGGCAGCCCGCGGATGTCCTCGCGCTCCGAGGACAGACAGTCGATCAACGCCAGCAGCGTCGCGACAAGCACGATCAAGAAGGGCAATGCACGTCCCATGGCGCAATGATGACTCAGCCGAGGGGGTCATGACACCAGCAACAGGGTGCCCATCGCGCAGTACAGCAGGATGAGCCCGACCAGGGCGGGCAGTTCTCGCCCGACGGGGGTGGTCATGCGGCTCGTCCGGTGCCGGCTGAGCGCGACCGCGCCCGCCCACACGAGCCCCGTGGCGGCGACGACGAGCCCGGCCGCCATCGACTCCAGGTGTACCGCGGACAGGCGGGCCAGCAGCAGCGCGACGACGGTCATCGAGATCAGCGTGCGGCGCCACGAGAGCTGGGTGCGCTCGGTCTGGGTCTCCTTCACGCGAGCGTGGCGATCAGCAGTGCGACCGCGCCCGCGGTGATCACGAGGGCAAGGGCTGCGGGGAAGCGGGACGGGGGCAGCGCCGCGCCCGTGCGCATCGCCTTCTCCGAGCGAGCCCAGTGATCGACCGCCCGGATTGCGACGAGGGCGCCGAGCGCAAGGAGTGCCACCGCGATCACGACGCGTAACCGGTGCTCAGGAAGGAACTGCGCGACCGCGAGACCACCGCCGATCAGCGCCAGCGCGGTGCGCAGCCAGGCCAGGAAGGTGCGCTCGTTGGCCAGGGAGAAGCGGTAGTCCGGTGTGGTCCCGACCGAGCGGACCTCGTCAGGGTCGAACCAGAGGCGAACCGCGGACCACATGGACATGAACTGTCAGACTCCCTCAGTACTCTCGGCTCGTGCTTCGAACGACGCTCGCCGGACTGCGTGCTCACAAGGTACGTCTTGTGCTGACCGCCGTCGCCGTGATGATCGGTGTGGGATTCCTCGCGGGGACCCTCGTCTACGGCGACACGGCGCGCGCCGCCTTCTACGACGACCTGGCCCGGGCGGCCCGCAACGTCGATGCGTCGGCCGGGCCGGAGCGGGTGCCGTTCGGCGACCAGACATCCGGCTTCACCGAGTCCAGCCGCCGCCTCGGCTTCGACGACCTCGACGCGGTCCGCGGCCTGCCGCAGGTGCTGCGCGCGGACGGGCGGATGGCCGAGCGGCTGTCGATGCTCGACCCCGGGGGTCGCCTGATCGCTAACTTCGGCAAGGTCGGCTGGGCCGTGTCCACCCCCGGCGATCACGCGCTGAGCATGTTCGACACCGCGACCGGGCGGCTGCCGCAGCGGGACGGCGAGATCGCCATCGACTCGGTGACGGCGGAGGTGTACCACTTCGGCCCCGGCGCGTCCGTCGACGTCATCGGACCGGACGGCCGCCAGGTCGCCCTGACCCTGGTCGGCACCTTCGACCTCGGCGCCAACAAGCGCTTCGCCGGCCTGAGCGTCGCCGCCCTCACTCCCGGCGACATGCGCGCGGTCGCGGGCGCGACCGGCTACGCCGAGGTCGTCGCGTCGGCGCGCCCGGGCGTGACCGAGGCCGCCCTCGCCGCTGCGATGCGAGAGCGCCTCGGTGCCGGCCCGCGCGTGCTGAGCGGCGAGCGGCTGCGCGGCATCTACGCGACGGCGGCGGCGAAGTACGTCAACGGCTTCCTGGTCGTGCTCTTCGCATTCGGCCTCGTCGCGCTGGCCGTGTCGGTCTTCGTGATCGCCAACACGTTCGCCATCCTCGTCGCCCAGCGGGTCCGCGAACTGGCCATGCTGCGCTGCGTGGGCGCCTCGCGGACGCAGCTGTTCGGCTCGGTGGTCCTCGAGGCGTTCGTCGTCGGCCTCGTCGCGTCCGTGGGCGGCCTGGTGGCCAGCGCCGGGGTCGGCTGGGTGCTGCTGGTCGGCCGCGACGCGCTCGGCAAGTCCATCCAGATCGACCGCCTGGTCGTCGCGCCCACCACCGTCGCCGTCGCCCTGACCGCCGGCACCGTCTGCACCGTGCTCGCCTCGCTGCTGCCCGCGCTGACCGCGAGCCGGGTCCCGCCCATGGCCGCGCTGTCCGCCGCGCCGGTGGAGGCGGTCCTGCCGGGGCACCGCCGGCTGCGCCTGGGCGGTGCCTGGACCCTGGCGGGGGCTGGCGCGCTGCTCATCGCGGGCGGCACGCAGGCCCCGGGCTTCTTGGGTGTACCCGTAGTGTTTCTCGGCGCCATCTCGCTCTTCGCGGCCGCGGTCGCCGCCGGCCCGTTCGTCATCGGCCGGGTCACCGCGTGGGCGGGCTGGCTGCCGTCCCGGCTGTTCGGCGCGCCCGCGCGGCTGGCCGTCCAGGGCGCCCGGCGCAACCCGAAGCGCGTCGCCGCCACCACCGGGGCGCTGGCGGTCGGCCTGGCGCTGATGAGCCTGTTCGCGGTACTGCTGGCCACGACCAGGGCCCAGTCCGAGCGCGAACTCGACGAGAACTTCGCGGTCGACTACGTGGTCACCGGCGGCTTCGTCTTCAACGAGCGCACGCCGGCCATCCCCGCCACCGTCGTCACCGCCCTGCATGCCCGCACCGAGTTCGCCGCCGTGTCCGGCGCCCGCAGCAGCCGCACCGACGTGGACGGCCGCCCCACCGAAGCCTGGTCGATGGAGCCGGGCGCGCTCGGCACCGCGCTGCGCCCGGAGGTCATGCGCGGCTCGGTCGCGCAGTTCGGCCCCGGCGACGCGGCCCTGAAAGGCTCCCTGGCGTCCGCCGTGGGCGCCGAGGTCGGCTCGAACGTCACGCTGGAGGGCCGGACGCTGCGCGTGGTGGCCATCTACGACGACGCCCCGTCAACCGGCGAGATCCTGCTGGACTGGACCGACTTCGCCACCGCCTTCGGCGCCCGCGGCCCCGACTCGGTGCTTGTCAAGGCCGCGGAAGGCGTTCCGTCGCAGACCTCCCGGGCCGCGGTGGACGACGCCGTACGCCAGGAGCCGCGCCTCCAGGTCTCCAGCCAGGCCGAGTGGCGGGCCAAGGTCACCGAGACCCTCGACCGCCAGCTCCTGGTCTTCTCGGCCCTGCTGGGCATGTCGATAGTCATCGCCCTGACCGGCATCGCCAACACGCTGGCCCTGTCGGTGCTCGAGCGCTCCCGCGAATCGTCATTGCTGCGAGCGCTCGGCCTGTCGCGAGCCCAGCTGCGGTGGACATTGATCCTGGAGTCGGTCCTGATGGCCGTCGTCGGCGCCGTGGTCGGCCTCGGCCTGGGCGTGGTGGCCGGCGCGGCGGCGGCGGTCGGCCTGATCCGCCAGTACGGCCACGGCTACCCGGTCATCCCGGTGGGTCAGCTGGCGCTCTACGCGCTGCTGGCCACGGCGGCCGCGGCCCTGGCTGCCCTACCCCCGGCCCGCCAGGCGATGCGAACAACCCTGCCGTGACGCTCCCGGCGACGCATCCGCGCGGCTCAACGCAGGGCCGGTGGGCGGCCCGCTCAGTGAGATTCGTCCAGGTGCCAGAGTTCGCGGATCGTGTCGGAGACGCAGGCCTCGCGGGGTCGTCCGCAGGTGCAGAGGTGCTCGTCCGGGTGGTCGCGGCGGCGGTGTGTGACCAATTCCGCAGCGTGCTGGGCGACCGCAGCCGACAGCGGACGCTGGACCTCGATGATGACGGATTTTTGCGACAATTCCTCCACCCCCGCGTCTCATCGTGCGCCCGGTTCGTGATGCTTTTCACCGCCATCCTGAACCTACTCCTGAGTAACATCGTGGAGGCGAACCTGTTTCGGCTCGGTGTGAGCCGTAACGTGGGGCGCATGTCGCCAGCGACGGCGCGGTGACTGTCAAGCAGGAGGACCTCGGACCACGATGAAGATCGTCGTACTCGTCAAGCAGGTGCCGGACTCCGGCGCGGAGCGCAACCTGCGCAGTGACGACAACACCGTCGACCGCGCGTCGGCGAACAATGTGATCAACGAGATGGACGAGTACGCCATCGAGGAGGCGCTGCGCCTCCAGGAGGCGCACGGCGGCGAGGTCGTCGTCCTGACCGTCGGCCCGGACCGCGCGACGGAGTCCATCCGCAAGGCCCTCTCCATGGGCCCGGACTCGGCCGTCCACGTGACCGACGAGGCGCTGCACGGCTCGTGCGCGGTCGCGACCTCGAAGGTGCTCGCCGCGGCCATCGGGCAGCAGCAGGCGGACCTGATCATCTGCGGCGCCGAGTCGACCGACGGCCGCGTCCAGGTCCTGCCGCACATGATCGCCGAGCGGCTGGGCATCGCCGCGCTGACCGGCGCCCGCAAGGTCACCGTCGAGGGGTCCCAGCTGACCATCGAGCGGCAGACGGATGAGGGCTACGAGGTCGTCACCGCCGCGACGCCGGCGATCGTGAGCGTCTGGGACACGATCAACGACCCGCGGTACCCCTCCTTCAAGGGCATCATGGCCGCGAAGAAGAAGCCGCTGCAGACCCTGTCGCTGGCCGACCTGGGTGTCGCGGCCGACAAGGTCGGCTCCGCCGGTGCGACGAGCGCCGTCGTCGAGCACAGCAAGCGGCCGCCGCGCCAGGCCGGCAACAAGGTCGACGCGGGCGACGACGGTGGCGTGAAGCTCGTCGGGTACCTCGCTTCCGAGAAGTTCGTGTAGGGGAGACGTCACTCATGGCTGAAGTTCTGGTCGTTGTCGAAGCCTCCTCGCAGGGCGGCATCAAGAAGGTCACGCTCGAGATGCTGACCCTCGCCCGCACGCTGGGCGGCGACGTCTCGGCCGTCGTGTTCGGGGACGTCTCCGCGGTCGAGGCCAAGCTCGGCGAATACGGCGCCACCAAGATCTACAACGCGACCGGTGCCGACCTCGACGAATACCTGGTCGCGCCGAAGGCCACCGTCCTGGCCGCGCTCATCCAGCGGGTCTCGCCGTCGGCGGTGCTCGTCGCCTCCTCGCAGGAGGGCAAGGAGATCGCGGCCCGGGTCGCGGTCAAGCTCGACAACGGCATCCTGACCGACGTGGTGGCGCTCGACGCCGACGGTACCGCCACGCAGGTCGTCTTCGCCGGCTCGACAATCGTGAAGTCCAAGGTCACCAAGGGCCTGCCGATCGTCACGGTGCGCCCCAACTCCCTCACCCCCGCGCCCGCGCCCGCGACCCCCTCGGTCGAGGCGGTCGAGGTTGCCGTCGAGGACAAGGACCGGCTGGCGAAGGTCGTCGAGCGCAAGGTCGAGGCCAAGGGCGCCCGCCCCGAGCTGGCCGAGGCGTCGATCGTCGTCTCCGGCGGCCGCGGCGTGGCCAGCGCCGACAACTTCAAGCTCGTCGAGGAGCTGGCCGACCTGCTCGGCGGCGCGGTCGGCGCGTCGCGGGCCGCCGTCGACTCCGGCTTCTACCCGCACCAGTTCCAGGTCGGGCAGACCGGCAAGACGGTGTCGCCGCAGCTGTACCTCGCGCTCGGCATCTCCGGCGCCATCCAGCACCGGGCCGGCATGCAGACCTCGAAGACGATCGTGGCGGTCAACAAGGACGCCGAGGCGCCGATCTTCGAGCTGGCCGACTTCGGCGTGGTGGGTGACCTGTTCAAGGTCGTCCCGCAGGCCGCCGAGGAGATCCGCAAGCGCAAGTAGTCGCGCACGCTCGGAAGCGCCCGCCCGGTCCCCGGCCGCGGCGGGCGTTTCGTTTACAGCAGCGTCCGTGCGTCCGTGGCGGGCCGGAGTGGGGCTTCAGCGGCTCTTGGTCGCCGCGCGATGGGCCCGCTCGACCCGCGCCCGGCAGGGCGGCCACCAAGGCGTCCACGTCGGCCGTAGTGGGCCGGAGTGGGGCTTCAGCGGCTCTTGGTCGCCGCGCGATGGGCCCGCTCGACCGCACCCGGCAGGGCGGCCACCAAGGCGTCCACATCGGCCATCGTGGAGGTGTGGCCGAGCGTGAAGCGCAGCGACGAGCGCGCCCGCGCGTCGTCGGCGCCCATGGCCAGCAGGACGTGCGACGGCTGCGCCACACCCGCCGAACAGGCCGAGCCGGTCGAGCAGGCGATGTCCTGAGCGTCCAGGAGGAGCAGCAGCGCGTCGCCCTCGCAGCCCGGGAAGGAGAAGTGGGCGTTGCCGGGGAGGCGGTCGGTGGGGTCGCCGTTGAGGATCGCCTCGGGCACCGTGGCCCGCACCCGCGCGACAAGCGCGTCGCGCAGCCGGCCGATCCGCTCGGCCGACTCCCGCTGCGTCTTGACCGAAAGCTCCAGCGCCACCGCGAACGCCACGATCCCGGGCACGTCGAGGGTTCCGGAGCGTACGTCGCGCTCCTGCCCCCCGCCATGCGCCAGCGGCGTGCAGTCGACCTCACGGGCGAGCAGGAGCGCGCCCGCGCCGATCGGACCGCCGAGCTTGTGGCCGCTCACCGTGAGCGCGGCCGCGCCGCTGGCCGCGAAGTCGACAGGCACCTGGCCGACAGCCTGCACGGCATCGGTGTGGAACGGCACCCGCGCGGCGACGGCCAGGGCGGCCAGCTCGGCGACGGGCTGGATAGTGCCGACCTCGTTGTTGGCCCACATGGCGGTGACCACCGCGACGTCACCCCCGGCCAGCACCTCGGCCAGGGCCTCCGGGTGCACGCGCCCGGCCGCGTCGACCGGCAGCCAGGTCACAGCGGCGCCCTCGTGGGACTCGAGCCAGGCCACCGAGTCGAGGACGGCGTGGTGCTCGACCGAGGTGGCCACGACACGGTTGCGGGCCGGGTCGGCGGCGCGGCGGGCCCAGAAGATGCCCTTGACGGCGAGGTTGTCGCTCTCGGTGCCGCCGCCGGTGAAAATCACCTCCGACGGCCGGGCCACAAGCGCGGCGGCGATCCGCTCCCGCGCCTCCTCGATCCGGCGACGGGCGTGGCGCCCGGGTGCGTGCAGCGATGAGGCGTTGCCGACTTCCCGCGCGGTCGCGGCGTAGGCGTCGAGCGCCTCCGGAAGCATCGGCGTGGTGGCAGCATGGTCGAGGTACGGCATCGGGGCCAAGCCTAACGGCCTGCCACCCCTTACCACCTCTCCGGTATGGCAGCGTTCGCGCCACTCCCGAACCCACCGGGTCCATGACCGCACCGGTGACGGCACCGGGCGTAACGGGCGTGCCGCAATCATCGGCCGGCAGCGATACTGGTCGGCCTGCCGAAAGCGCCCGGGCACCGCCATCCGCCCACTACTGAACGTGATTGCGTAGGGGCGATGTGCCACGTTCCTGAAAATGTCCGATGCGGTGCGCATCGACGCAATTACGAATAGCAAGTTTCTCGCCAGGTGCATCCAACGGCGGGCCAGACTCCGAAACATCCTCGAGAACGACCATCGTTACCGCACTCACTCCAGGACGTGCCCGTGCGACGGCGGCGATCGCAGCCACCGAGCGGACCCCGGACAGCACCCGGGCGCCCGCTGGACAACCGCGCCCGGCGAGGGCCACGCAAGCGCACCCGCCTGACACCGCTTTCGAGCGCCGCGACGCCACCGCGTCCGAGCGCTTGGCCGCCGCTTCCGAGCGCCGGGCCGCCCCCGTGCGCCATTGCCTGGCCTGCGTCGCGTCCGAGCGTCGAGCCGGCGCCGCGCGCCATGGCCTGGCCTGTGTCGCGTCCGAGCGTCGAGCCGGCGCCGTGCGCCAGCGCGGAGCTTGTGTCGCGTCCGAGTGGTGGGCCCGTGTCGCATCCGAGCGCTGAGCTGACCTCGCGCGCCCGTGCCCGTGCCCGTGCCCGCGCCATCGCCATCGCCATCGCCGAGCTTGCGGCGCGTCCGAGCGCCGGCGCGACGCTGCGGACAAGCGCCCGGTCACCGCGGCACGACGGCATCCGCCCACTGCCGCACATGAGCCTCCACCCACTGCCGCACATGAGAGTCAGCCCAGTGCCGCACATGAGCGTGTGCCCCGAGACGCCCGGTAGCGCCCACCGCAAGCCCCGGGGCCGCCGGTGACCGCCGAATACACCGACAACGGTCGCCAGCGCGACGGGCGCGACGGCGACGTCTCCGACGACGGCTTCACCGACCTCTTCAGGGCGGGCGACGAGCGCGCGCTGCGGATGGCGTACGAGCGCTTCGGCCCCGCCGTGTACCACCTCGCCGTCCGCGGGGTCGGCAGCGTCACCGACGCCGAGGACGTGACCCAGGCGGTGTTCGTGGCGGCGTGGCTCGGACGCGAGGGCTTCGACCCGGACCGCGGCTCGCTGCTCGGCTGGTTCCTCGGCATCGCCCGGCGAAAGGTCGTGGACCAGATCCGCGCGTCCGCGCGCGACGGCCGCATCACCGAGGAGGTCCGCCGCCTGGCCGGGCCCGTGCGCGAGGGCGCGGGCGACGCACCACCGGACCGGATCATCGACCGGCTGGTGCTGGCCGACGAGATGGCCCACCTCCCGGGCGAGCAGCGCCGCGTGCTCGAGTTGGCGTTCTACGACGACCTGACCCATGCTCAGATCGCCGCCCTCACCAGGCTGCCGCTCGGCACTGTGAAGAGCCACCTGCGGCGCGGGATGGCCCGGCTGCGCACCCGATGGGAGGTGGACGGTGCCGCATTTGGAACCCGAGCGGCTGGTACTCCTGGCGCTCGGTGAAGAGGCCCTGGACCAGCACGAGACCGGACACCTGGACACCTGCGAGCAGTGCCGCACCGACATGGACTCGCTGCGCAATGTCGCGGGCCTGGCCCGGCAGACCTCACGCCTCCGCGCGCTCCCACCGCCGCCGGAGTACGTCTGGCAGCGCATCCGCGCGGAGCTCGCCGCTTCCGGGCGCAACACGCCGCCACCGGCTGTCGGCCTGTTCACTGACCCTCCGGGGGAAAACCACAAACCGGCAAATCTGGCATTTGTACTGCCACAGCGTCGCAAGCCCACCTGGAGAACCACTGTCGCCATCGCCGCCGCGGCCGCGGTCCTCGCAGCCGCAGGAGCGACGGTTGGCACGGCCCTCTGGCTGCGACCGAGCCGGACCGGCACCACCGACGTGGCCGACTGCCGGCCCCAGGACAGGCGCGTCGAGCTCCAAGCGCTCCCGGAGGCCCCAAACGGCGCCGCGGGCTACGCCTGCCTGCGCATCGTCGACGGCGAACGCACCCTCGTCGTCCACGCCGCCGGCATGCCCGCCCAGCCGGACGGCGACTACGAGGCGTGGCTGCTGAACCGCGACCAGCCGACCCGCATGGAGGCGCTCGGCATACTCGGCCGCAACGGCGCGTTCAACGTCCCGGCGAAGCTCGACCTGTCGGAGTACAACATCATCGACATTTCGGTGGAGCCCCACGACGGGAACTCGACGCACTCGGGGCACAGCATGCTGCGGGGCACGCTGCCGTAGACCACAACCACCCGGCCCGCGGGCGCACACACCCGATCTCCCGCATACACGCGGACGGGCGCACCGATGCTGGCTGCGAGCTCTCGCCGACGCGCGGACGCGGGCACTGATGCTGGCTGCGAGCTCTCGCCGACGCCCGGGCGTAGGTGCTGGAAGTCCGCCGACGCGCGGACGCGGGTGCTGGGAGTCTGCTGGCGCGCGGACGCGGGTGCTGGGAGTCTGCCGGCGCGCGGTCGCGGACACGGCTGGTGGCTGCGAGCGCCCGTCGCCGCGCGGATGTCTCACCCTTTCGCCAACGCGCGGACGCGGGGCGCGGGCGCTGCCGGCTTCTGCCGCGGCGCGGACCGCCTCCGCACCGGCGCTGCCAGCTCCTGCCACCGCGCGGATTGCCTCCGCGCTGGCGCTGCGGTCCCCTCCGCGCGGCGCTTTCGGTGGGGCTGCCGAGTGGGTAATCGCGCGGGCGCGGGATGGGGAGAGGGGGCGAAACAGGGCATCGTCGGGCTGGCGGAACCGGTCGCCGACCGGATGAAATGGCATCATCTGAACGGCTATGACCCCGGGTGAGCTACCGGTGAGGAACGCCGTACGTGGTCGGTCGACGGGGTGAATCCGATCGGGTGAATTAATACCGAGCCTCACCGATATGACCAGCTAGCGCCACGGTGGATTTGGTTACGGCCATTCTTATTCGTTTTTCCTGCGGCTTAAGTCGGCCGCTCACCCTATGTTTGCGCGGTGCCAGTCGAAACCACTTCCATGGATGAAGCCACCGAGATCATTGCGGTCAACGATCTCTCGTCGCCGGTATTCGTCGATGCTTCGGGTCGCCGGGGAAGGCGAATCCGAATTGTTTTCGGCGCGCTCGGTGCGGCGACGCTTGTCTATGGCGCGCTGGTCGCCACGAGCCTTGTCGGCGGACCGCTGAAGCCGCAGCAGCTGCTGCCGTTCCCGGAGCTGGTGAACAACCTGCCGGGCGTCGAGCAGCCGCCGCCCGCGGCCCAGCCCGGGTCCAACAACCAGGCCGTCAAGCCGCCCGCGGTCACGACGGCGAAGAAGATCAAGAACGCCAACAAGCCGGCGCAGAGCGGTGCCATCGCGGTGCCGTCGGCGACGTCTACCGGCGCGCCGGTTCCCGGTACCACCACAACCACGGCACCGCCGCCCGCGGAGGCCACTGTCGCCCCGCCGACGGCGCTTCCGAGCGCCACGCCGACCAAGGCGGCGGACCCCGGCAAGAGCCCGACCGGTGGTCCGGGGACCGATCCGACCGGGACGCCGACGCCCACGGCGACCCCGGCCAGCGAGGGCACGGCGTTCCCGGGCGGGAACGCCACCGGCTCGGGGGCGAAGCCGTCGGCGGACACGGTGCCGGTCGGAGAGACCCAGACCCAGACGCAGCCTCCGGCCGCGACGCCGGCCGCCACCAGCACGGGTGGCGGCGGCACGGGGACCAGAGGCACGGGGTCCGGCGGGACGGGTACCGGTGCCACGCCTAGCGCCACCGCGAGCCTGGGCCCGGCGTGAGCCGTCCGCAGCGGACCGGAACGACCGCCCGCCGGCGGCTCGGAGCTGAGCTCGCACCGGCGAAGGAGCTTGCGGAGGTGGCGGCGTGAGCCGCAAGAAGAAGGACGCGCGGAAGCGTTTCTCGTTCACCCGGCTGATCTTCGGCATCGTCCTGCTGACCATGCTCGCGGGCGTGCTGTTCGTCGAGGCGTACGTCAACGCCGAGTTCCACCCTGATCACAGCGAGAGCGCCGGCAAGCAGACGACGGTGCCGCAGTCGGTCATCGACGGCGGCCCGATCATCGACACCCGCAACAACCAGGTGCACTCGTACTCGCTGCCGAAGAAGACCATCGCCCTCACCTTCGACGACGGCCCCGACCCGCAGTGGACGCCGCAGGTCATGGACGTGCTGCGCAGGCACAACGTGAACGCGACGTTCTTCGTCGTGGGCACCCAGGTGACCCGGCACGCCGACCTCGTCTCCGAGCTCGCGCGCGGAGGCGACGAGATCGGCATCCACAGCTTCACGCATCCGCGCCTGGACCAGCTCTCCCAGTGGCAGCGCGAGCTGGAGTACTCCCAGACCCAGCTCGCCGTCGTCAAGGCGACCGGGCAGAAGTCGGCCCTCCTGCGCCTGCCCTACTCCTCCAGCGCCGACGCCATCGATGACGCCAACTGGCCCTTGATCAAGGAGGCCGGTCGCCTCGGGTACCTGTCGATCATGACGGACACCGACAGCCGCGACTGGAGCCTCCCGGGCGTGGACAAGATCGTGCAGGGCGCGACGCCCGAGGGCGACAAGGGCTCGATCGTCCTCATGCACGACGCCGGCGGCGACCGCCGGCAGACCATCGAAGCGCTCGACCGGTTCATTCCGATAATGCAGCAGCGGGGGTACTCCTTCACGACCGTCTCCGGCGGCCTGGCCAAGACGCTCTCAGGCCAGAACATCGCGTTGGAGGCGCCCGCCACAGTGCGGGACCAGCGCCGGGCCTTCGCGCTCGTGACGGCCGTCGGCGTGGCCGACTGGATCATGGAACTGCTCCGCGTGCTGTTCCTGATCGTCGGAATCCTCACCATCGGCCGCACTGTCGCGCTGTTCCTGCTGGCCGGTCGGCACGCGCGGAAGCGTCGCGACAAGGCGTGGCAGTGGGGTCCGCCGGTCGAGGAGCCGGTGTCGGTGATCGTGCCCGCGTACAACGAGAAAGAGGGCATCGAGGCCGCCGTACGCTCCCTCGCGGGCGGCGACCATCCCGGCGGCATCGAGGTCGTGGTCGTCGACGACGGCTCGACCGACAACACCGCGGACCTGGTTGCCGCGATGCACCTGCCAAACGTCCGCGTCGTGCGCATTCCCAACGGCGGCAAGCCGAACGCGCTGAACGTCGGCGTGGCGATGGCCCGGCACGACCTCATCGTCATGGTCGACGGCGACACCGTTTTCGAGCCGGATGCGGTACGCCACCTTGTCCAGCCCTTCGCGGACCCCACGGTCGGCGCCGTCGCGGGCAACGTCAAGGTCGGCAACCGTGACACCATCGTCGCGCGGTGGCAGCACATCGAGTACGTCATCGGCTTCAACCTCGACCGCCGGCTGTACGACATCCTGCAGATCATGCCCACGATCCCGGGTGCCATCGGAGCCTTCCGCCGCCGGGCCCTGGCCGACATCGGCGGCATCAGCCACGACACGCTCGCCGAGGACACCGACGCCACCATGGCCCTGTGCCGCACCGGCTGGCGCGTCGTCTACGAAGAGCGCGCCCGCGCGTGGACGGAGGCGCCGAGCAAGCTGCGCCAGCTGTGGCTGCAGCGGTACCGCTGGAGCTACGGCACGATGCAGGCGATGTGGAAGCACCGCCGGTCGATCGTGGACCGCGGTCCCTCCGGCCGCTTCGGCCGCTTCGGCCTGCCTTTCATCGCGTTCTTCGGCATCGCCCTGCCGCTGCTGGCCCCGCTTATCGACATCCTGCTCGTCTACGGCCTGTTCTTCTCGAGCTGGAAGATCACCACGGCCGCCTGGCTGGCGATGTTCACGATGCAGCTGGTGACCGCGATCGTCGCGTTCCGCCTGGACAAGGAGAAGCTCCGCCCGCTCTGGGTCCTGCCGCTCCAGCAGTTCGTGTACCGCCAGTTGATGTACATCGTCCTGATCCAGTCGATGGGCACGGCCCTGACCGGCGCCCGGCTCCGCTGGCACAAGCTGCACCGCTCGGGCTCCGCGGGCGCGAGCGCGGGAATCGCGATCGACCCCACAACCCCGCCGTCGTCAATCACGCCACGGACCACCTCCTCTGCCGCGACCCCGAGCGCCACGGCCTCGAGCACCACGTCCTCAGCCGGCGCGTCCGCGCCGGTGACCGTGTCGTCGGGCCGCACGTCGGCGGCGCCGGTCGAAGCTTCGGGTCCCGTATCTACGTCGGCGACCGTGTCGTCGGGCCGCACGTCCGTGCCGGCGGTTGACGCTTCGGGCCGCGGATCTGCGTCGGTGACCGTGCCCTCCGGTCGTGCATCTGCGGCGATGGGCGGGGTCTCAGGCCGTTCACCGGCGGCAGGAGAGGTTCCGGGCCGCGCATCTGCCCCGGCCACCGAACCGGCTCCGGCTGGTCTCGCGGCCTCGCTGGGCGCTGGCGCGTTCGACGATGGCGGCCCGATGGTCGGCGACGGCTTCGCCTCCGTGAGCCGCGACGTGGTCGCGTCCGCGCGTGGCAGCGAGTACCGGACCGCACGGTCGGCAACCGACGCGCCCGCGCGCAACGAAGGCATCGGCTACGTGCCCAGGGGCCGCCACACATCCGGTCGCAACGACGCGCTCGGCTACCCGTCCGACAGCCGCCCACCCGCCGGCCACGACCCCCGCGCAGGCCACGATCGCCGCGCAGGCCACGGCCACGGGCGCGACGGCCGCGACGATCATGACGACCGCGACGGCGGTGGCTACGACGGCGGTCGCGGCTACGACGCCGGTGATGGTCACGGTCGCGGGTCCGGCAACGTCCACGGTGACGAGCAGCGGAATGGCGCGTCCGAGCGTGGCGCGTCCGAGCGTAGGGCGTCCGAGCGTGGCGCGTCCGCACGTGACATGGGCGGGCCGGACGCGTCCGAGCGTGACATGGGCGGGCCGGACGGGTCCGCGCATGATGCGAACGCGTGGAACGCATCCGCGCGTGGCGCTACCGGGCGTGGCGCGGCCGGGCGTGGCGCGTCCGCGCGGGATGAGGCCGGCGATGGCGCGGCTGGGTTCGGGGCGGAGCGCAACGAGGCGCAGCACAGCCGTGGGGTGGCGCAGGTGCCGCATGCGACCGCGCCCGAGCACCGGGTGTCCGAGCACACTGCGGTGCTGTACGCCGTCTCGCACTCCTCGGTGCTGCGGTCCGGTGCGGCCGCGCCCGGCGAGGAGGAGGACTGAGTGCCGCGTACTGCTGCGCGGTCGGTTCCTGGTGTTGCGGGGTTCGTGATGGCTTCGGTGGCTGGCGTGTCGTTCGCGGTTCGCGCGGCTGAGTCCGGTGAAGGGGAGGGCTAGTGCGGCGCGTTTCGACTCGGCGGGTGCTTGGCGTTGCGGCGTTCATGGTGGCCTCGCTGGCCCTTGCGTCGCTGGCTGTGCGCGCGCCCGAGCAGGGGGATGACGAGTCGGCCGGGCCGACGGCGGTGAACGCCTCGCCGGCGATCGGGCACGCGCCGGCGGACGACGGCGGGCTGCCGGCCAGTCCCGACGGGCGCCGTGCGGTGCGGGTCGGGCCGAACCAGAAGCTCCGCGGCGACCTGTCTGATCCGCAGAAGAAGGACATCGCCATGCGTCTGGTCTCCAGTGCGGAGAACTCGACGCTCGACTGGACCGCGCAGTATGCCTACATCGAGGACATTCAGGACGGCCGCGGGTACACGGCGGGCATCGTCGGCTTCTGCAGCGGTACCGGCGACATGCGCGCGGTCATCGAGCGCTACACGACCGCGGTGCCGGGGAACAAGCTCGCCACGTACCTGCCGGCCCTGAAGCGTCTCAACGGCAGCGCCGCGCACACCGGCCTGGACCCGAACTTCACCGCCGACTGGAAAGCGGCCGCGGCCGACCCCGCCTTCCGCGCCGCCCAGGACGCGGAGCGCGACCGCATGTACTTCAACCCGGCCCTCAGTCAGGCCAAACAGGACGGGCTGCGGGTCCTCGGCCAGTTCGCGTACTACGACGCGATCGTCATGCACGGCGCAAACGGCCTGGCCAAACTTCGCCGCACCGCAGCCGAGACGGCCCCGCCACCCGCGCGCGGAGGCGACGAGGCGGCGTACCTGGAGGCGTTCATGAACGCCCGGGTGGCCATGATGCAGCGCGAAGAGGCCCACGACGACGGCAGCCGCGTCGACGACGCCCAGCGCGTCTTCCTGGCCGCCCGCAACTTCGACCTCGACCCACCCCTGCGCTGGCGCGTCTACGGCGACTCCTACGAGATCTCCGTCTGACCCGCCTCCGCGCGCGGCCCACTGCCGCCCGATCTCCGCACGCCTGCCACTTGCGCGCCAGCCGCGTCCGCGCGGGCGGCGTCCGCGCTGGCCGCGTCCGCGCCTGCCACCTGCGCGCCAGCCGCGTCCGCGCGCCGTCCACGGCTACGTGGCGGCTGCGTCCGCGCGCTGCCCACGGCTACGTGTGGGCTGCGTCCGCACGCCGTCGACGGCTACGTGTGGGCCGCATCCGCGCCGCCCACGGGGGCTACGTGGGGGCCCGCGTCCGCGCGCTGCCCACGGGGCTACGTGCGGGCCGCGTCCGCGCGCCGTCCACGGCCACGTGCCGGCCGAGTCATCCGGTTTCGGCCCAACTGGCTCCGGCAATCTGCGCGCTGAGGGGCGCGCGCCCGGGCGCCGGTACGCTTGGGGCGTGAGAGTGCTTGCGGCGATGTCCGGTGGGGTCGACTCGGCGGTTGCGGCTGCCCGGGCGGTTGCGGCCGGGCATGATGTGACCGGGGTGCACCTCGCGCTGGCGCGCAATCCGCAGACGTACCGCACGGGCGCGCGCGGGTGCTGCACGCTCGAGGACTCGCGGGACGCTCGGCGCGCGGCCGACGTGATCGGGATTCCGTTCTACGTGTGGGACATGGCCGAGCAGTTCCACGAGGATGTCGTCGACGACTTCGTGGCTGAGTACGCGGCCGGGCGCACCCCGAATCCGTGCCTGCGGTGCAACGAGAAGATCAAGTTTGCCGCGGTGCTCGATCGCGCGGTCGCGCTCGGGTTCGATGCCGTTGTGACGGGGCACCACGCGCGGCTCGGGAGCGACGGGCTGCTGCGGCGGAGTGTCGACCTGGCCAAGGACCAGTCGTACGTGCTGGCCGTGCTCACGCGGGCGCAGCTGGATCGGGCGATGTTTCCGCTCGGCGACTCGACAAAGGCGCAGGTGCGCGCGGAAGCGGCCGAGCGCGGGCTCGCGGTGGCCGACAAGCCGGACAGTCACGACATTTGTTTCATCGCCGACGGCGACACCAAGCGCTTCCTCGCGGAGCGGCTCGGGTCGGCGCCCGGCGACATCGTTGACGCGACGACCGGGGCGGTGATCGGGCAGCACGAGGGGGCCTACGCGTACACCGTCGGGCAGCGCCGCGGCCTGGATCTGCGGGTGTCCGCGCCGGACCGGCAGCCGCGCTACGTGTTGTCGATCACGCCAGTGACGAACACGGTGACCGTCGGGCCGGCCTCGTCCCTGGATGTGACGGGCGTCGTCGGAGAGCGGCCGGTCTGGACCGTGCCGACCGAGGGCGCTGTCGCGTGCGAGGTACAGATGCGGGCCCACGGGGAGACGCTGCCCGCGACCGTGCGGCTCGAGGACGGGCGCCTGGTCGCAGCGCTCGGACGTGCAGCGCGCGGGATCGCGACCGGGCAGGCCATCGTCTGCTACGAACCCTCGCCCGACGGTGACATCGTGCTCGGCTCAGCCACCATTTCGCAGACCTCCTGATCTCGGAGTATCGGCAGTGACGTCATTCCCCTGGCCGGCCGCCGCGGCGACCGGCATCGGCTCCATGCCCGGCACCGACATCGTCGAGGCGCAGCGCATCGTCCTGGGCGAACTGCCCGACCTGCCGCACCTGCCGGAGCTCCCCGCGCGGGGGCCCGGGGCGGACATGATCGGGCGCGGGGGCGTGTTCCTGACCGAGATGCCGATCGAGTTGTACGCCGCGCGGTGGCGGGTGGCCGCGCGCCCCGGACATGACCTGCGCGTCGCGCGTGACCTGCTCGAACGCGACCTGGACGCGATGACGGAGCGGGCGGGTGACTTCGAGGGCACCTTCAAGGTGCAGGTGCCCGGGCCGTGGACGCTCGCGGCGTCGCTCGGGCTGCCTATCGGCGGGCAGGTGCTGCGCGACTGGGGCGCCGCGCGCGACCTCGCGGGGTCCCTCGCCGACGGCGTCCGCGCGCACGTCGCGGAGGTGCAGGCCCGGCTTCCGCGCGCGAAAGTCCTGCTGCAGCTCGACGAGCCTTCGCTGCCGGCGGTCCTGGCCGGGCGGGTGCCGACGGAGAGCGGGTTCGGGACGCTGCGGTCCGTGGACCCCGCCGTCGCGCGGTCGGCCCTGTCGGCGGTCATCACCGCGGCCGCCGTGCCGGTCGTGGTGCACTGCTGCGCTGCGGCGGTACCGCTGCAGCTCCTTCGGGAGGCGGGCGCGGTCGCGGTGGCCATCGATCTGTCGCTGCTGCACGACCTCGACCCGCTGGGCGAGCAGCTGGACTCCGGGATGGGCCTGTTCGCCGGAGTCTCCGGGCGCACGGCCGCAGAGCAGGCGGATCAGGTCCGCGACATGTGGCGCAAGCTCGGGTTCTCGCTGAAGGTCCTGCCGGAGCAGGTGGTGGTGACGCCGCCGTGCGGGCTGCCCGAGGAGGCGAAGGTCACCGCGGTGCTGACGTCGGTGCGCGAGGCCGGCCGCCGGTTGACGGCTGACCTGGGCTGACGCATTTTTTGTCGTACCCCTGGAGTAACTTCCTTGCCATGACCGACGCCGAGTCCGAACCGACCGTCGAGGCGCGTGAGCGGCACGCCGAGCTGGCCCGCGAGCTGGACGAGCACCAGTACCGCTACTACGTCCTGCAGTCGCCCGCGGTCGACGACTCCGTCTACGACGCGCAGATGCGGGAGCTGGAGGCGCTCGAGGCGCAGTTCCCGGCGCTTGTCACCCCGGACTCGCCCAGTCAACGCGTCGGCGGCACGTTCTCGACCGAGTTCGCCGCCGTCGACCACCGCGAGCGGATGCTCAGCCTCGACAACGCGCTGAACGAGCCGGCGCTGGAGGCGTGGGCCGAGCGGATCGAGCGGGATGCCGGGAGTCAGCCGCGATACCTGTGCGAGCTCAAGATCGACGGACTGGCGCTGAACCTGACGTACGAGAAGGGCCGGCTCACCCGGGCCGCGACCCGTGGCGACGGGCGCACCGGCGAGGACATCACCCTCAACGCCCGCACGATCCGGGAGATCCCCGAGCAGCTGGCCGGCGACAACGTGCCCGAGCTGCTGGAGGTGCGCGGGGAGGTCTTCTTCACGCTGGAGGGCTTCCAGGAGGTCAACGCGGCTCAGGTGGCGGCCGGGGAGCGGCCGTTCGCCAACCCCCGCAACGCGGCCAGCGGCAGCCTGCGGCAGAAGGACCCGCACATCACGGCGGTGCGGCCGATGCGGATGCTGGTGCACGGGTTCGGCGCGCGGGAGGGGTTCAACCCGGCGAGCCAGTCCGAGGCGTATGAGCTGATGCACGCCTGGGGCCTGCCGACGTCCGAGCGATACCGGGTGTGTGCGGACCTGGCCGGGGTGCGGGCGTACATCGCCGAGTACGGGGAGAAGCGCCACAAGCTGGAGCACGAGATCGACGGCGTGGTCGTGAAGGTCGACCAGATGTCGATCCAGCGCCGGCTCGGCTCGACGAGCAAGGCGCCGCGGTGGGCGATCGCGTTCAAGTACCCGCCCGAAGAGGCGATGACGAAGCTGATCGGCATCGAGGTCAACGTGGGGCGCACGGGGCGCGTCACGCCGTTCGCGGTGATGGAGCCGGTGTTCGTGGGGGGCGTCACGGTGCAGCAGGCGACGCTGCACAACGCGCAGGAGGTCGTGCGCAAGGGGGTGCTGATCGGCGACACCGTCGTCATCCGCCGGGCCGGCGAGGTGATTCCCGAGGTGCTGGGGCCGGTGGTGGACCGCCGCGACGGTACTGAACACGCGTTCGTCATGCCCACCGAGTGCCCGTCGTGCAAGACCCCGCTCGCGCCCGGCAAGGAGGGCGACGTCGACATCCGCTGCCCCAACGCCCAGTTCTGCCCGGCGCAGCTGCGTGAGCGCCTCTACGGCCTGGCCGCACGCGGCGCTCTCGACATCGAGGCCCTCGGCTGGGAGGCGGCCGCGGCGCTGCTGGAGTCGGTGATCCCCAACGAGAGCGAGCTGTTCGACGTCGACGCGGAGCGGCTGGCGCAGTCGCCGTTCTTCGTCAACAAGAACGGGGCCCTCGGCTCCAACGCGCTGAGCCTGCTGGCCAACCTGGAGGAAGTCAAGCAGCGGCCGCTCTGGCGGGTGCTCGTCGCGCTCTCCATCCGGCACGTCGGGCCGACCGCGGCTCAGGCGCTGGCCAACTCGCTCGGCTCCATGGAGGCGATCGCCAACGCCACGACCGAGGAGCTCGTCGCCGTCGAGGGCGTGGGGCCGACGATCGCCCGCGCCGTGCACGAGTGGTTCGCCGTCGACTGGCACCGGGACTGGGTGGCGCGGTGGACGGCGGCGGGCGTGCGGATGGTCGAGGAGCGGGTCGACACCGGTCCGCGGCCACTGGAAGGGGTGACGGTGGTGGTGACGGGGTCGCTGGAGCGGTACTCGCGGGATCAGGCCACCGAGGCGGTCACCTCGCGCGGGGGCAAGGTGTCGGGGTCGGTGTCGAAGAAGACCGGGTTCGTGGTCGTGGGGGAGGCGCCGGGGTCGAAGGCGGAGAAGGCGGCCTCGCTGAAGGTGCCGATTCTGGACGAGGCCGGGTTTGACGTGCTGCTGAACGAGGGGCCGGAGGCGGCCCGGGCGGTGGCCCAGCTCGGTGACGAGGAGGCGGCGGGCGACGGTCGGGCCGTGGACGGTGGACCGGCGGACGGTGGGGTCGCTGATGGTGGGGCGGCGGCGGAAGCGGCGGCGGCGGATGCCAAGGCGATCCAGGAGGCGGATGCTGCCGCGGCTGAGTAGTGGTGATGCCTGGCCTGAGCCGCGGTGCTCTGGGGTTGGGCGGGCGCTGGTGTCGTTCGCCCTGAGATGACCGCCGGATCCCCTGTATGGCATGGGTGGCTGGGGTCGGGGCTGCCGGCGGCCGTCCGGGTGCCCCCTGCGTTGAGATGGCGGTGGCAGTGGGCCGTGTCGGCGGCGTCTCGTCGGGCGGCGAGGTGTCCATCGTGGAGGGTGCGGGGGTGGGATGGTGACCGCTCAGAGGAGCCGCGTGCGTGTCGGGGCGCGTCCCGGTGGTTCCGGTCGATGGGCGTCCATCGTGGAGGGTCCCGGAGTGGTGGGCGTAGAGATTATGTGTGAGGGCTCTTGAGCTGCGGGTTCATCCAGCGATGGTGGCGTGGAAGTAGCGTGAAAGAACGCTCCGGTGGCTTAGCGTAGGTCGATGATGCCCCGCTGTAATGGTGTGCTGCGGGTGATGGGCGTCAATGTGGTGCCGTGACGGAAAGTTCGCCTGCCGTTACGTAGCACCGATATTCAAGCTGATCTGTCCATTGTGGGATCGCCCGGTCGGTTGAATCGCTGGCGGTTGTGCATCGATTCTGCATCCTTTCCGGAAATTTCCCTTGATCAGGGTGCAGGCTCGCATGGCGTCCGAAACGGGGTGGGGCGGCCTCTCGAGAGAGCGGGGAACGGATGGAGCAGAGCGCGCTGCGCAACGTGGCGCCGCCTCGGCATCGTCGTCGGTTCTTTGCGTACGTCATCGTGGTCGTGGCGGTGGCCGGCGTGTGGTTCGTGAGCAGCATCGTGCGCGAAGGACTGCAGGTCGACGCCGCGTTCTGGGTGTTCGCCGGGCTCGCCGTCGTGGCCGACACGCCGTTGTTCGTGCAGGGGTCGCGGGACGAGAACATTCCGACGTTCCCCTCGATCGCTTTCACCTTCGCGATCATGGTCGCCTATGGGTGTGCGCCCGCGGTAACGGTGCAGCTCGTCGCCGTCGCTGTCGCGGCGGTGTGGCTCAAGCACCGGCCCTGGCGGGCCGCGTTCAACGCCGCGCAGTTCATGCTGTCGTTCCAGGCGGCGGACACGCTGCTGCCCGAAAGCAACGTCGGGTCGATCAACGACGTCCACGAAAGGCTCGACACCACCGGCATACTGTGGGTGCTCGCCAGCGCCGTGACCTGGTTCGTGGTCAACAACCTGCTCGTCGCCACGGCGATCTGGCTGCGCTTCGGGGGCAGCTGGCGGGTCGTGTTCAGCCGGGCCGTGAAGAACGATGCGCTGCCGAACGGCGCGCTGCTGCTCTCCGCCCCGGGGCTGGTCGCGGCCGCGCACGTCGACGTGCTGCTGGTACCACTGGCGCTCCTGACGCTTTTTGCCATCCGCAGGATGACCAGGCTCGCGGCTCAGCGGGCGCAGGCCGGGCGGCTGGACCCGCTGACCGGGCTCCCGAACCGCAGGACCCTCGAGCGCGAGGTCGCGGCGCGGCTGCAGGAGCACGCCGAGCGGGCCGAGGGCGGGGCGGCCGAGCGGCGTCTCGCCCTGCTGCTGCTCGATCTGGACGCGTTCAAGCAGGTGAACGACGCACTCGGGCACCGGGTCGGGGATCGGCTGCTGGTCGAGGTGGGGCAGCGGCTGATCGCGGCCGCGGAGGCGTCAGGGCCGGACAATCTCGTGGGGCGGCTCGGTGGCGACGAGTTTGCGGTGGTGGTACCCCACTTGCGCGACACCGCCGACGCCCGCCGCGCGGCCGCCGAGATCATGTCGGCGCTCGCGGAGCCGGTGCAGCTGGACGGCCTGCCGATCGACGTCGGCGCGTCGGTCGGCGTCGCCGTGTACCCCGAGCACGGCACCGACTTCGCCGAGCTCATGCAGCACGCCGACGTCGCGATGTACGACGCGAAGGGCCGTGGCGACAACCTCGCCGTCTACGCCCCCGAGTCCGACCACAACACGCCCGAGCGGCTCAGCCTGCTGGCCGACCTGCGCCAGGCATTGAAGAACACGTCCGACGGCGTCGAGCTGTACTACCAGCCGCAGGTCGGGCTGGCCAGCGGGGCGGTCGTCGGGGTCGAGGCGCTGCTGCGGTGGCGGCACCCGACGCGCGGCCCTATCGACCCGGAAGAGCTGATCAAGGTCGCCGAGCACAGCCCGGTCATGCGGCTGCTCACGCTGCGGATCATCGACGAGGCGATCGGCCAGCTCGCCGCCTGGCGGGCGCTGTCGCCGGTGGCCGACCGGGTGCGGGTCGCGGTGAACGTGAGCGTGCGCGACCTGCACACGGGCGAGATCGCGGACCGGATCGCGGCGAAGCTGGCCCAGGCTGACGTCGACCCGTCGCGGCTGGAGCTGGAGATCACCGAGAGCGCGCTGATGGCCGACCCGCGCCGGGTGCTCAGCACGCTCGCCCGGCTCAAGAAGCTCGGCGTCGCGATCGCCCTGGACGACTTCGGCACCGGGTACTCCTCCATGGTCCACCTGCGCCGCCTGCCACTCGCCGAGGTGAAAATCGACCGCTCGTTCGTGCTCGGCCTGGCCACTGACCCGGACGACGCGGCGATCGTGCACTCCATGATCGACCTGGCCCGGGCGCTCGGCCTGCGCGTCGTCGCGGAGGGTGTCGAGGACGAGCGGACCTGGCGGATGCTCGTCGAGGCGGGGTGCGACGTGGGGCAGGGCTGGTACTTCGCCCGGCCGATGCCCCCGGACCGGCTGCTGGACTGGCTGTCGAAGACTGCCGCACGGCCCGTCATCAGCACGAAATAGACTCGTCGGGTTGACGCACGGATGTCACGCTGCGTTCAAAGCCGACGACCTGAAGGAGAAGCGCGCCGATGGCCACGATTTCCCGCGACGAGGTGGCGCATCTCGCGCGTCTCGCGCGGCTTGCCGTCACCGATGAGGAACTCGACACCTTCGCCGGGCAGCTCGACGTGATCCTGCAGGCCGTGGCCCAGGTGGGCGAGGTCGCCGCCGTGGACGTGCCGCCGACCTCGCACTCGGTGCCGCTGACGAACGTGTACCGCGACGACGTCGTCGTGCCCGGCCTCACGCGCGCGGACGCGCTGGCCGGTGCGCCCGACGCCGAGGAGAACCGCTTCCGCGTTCCGCGGATCCTGGACGAGGAGGCCTGAGCCGTGAGTGACCTGACGAAACTCTCCGCGGCCGAGCTCGGCCGCCGCCTTGACGCCAAGGAGGTTTCGGCCGTCGAGGTCGCGACCGCGCACCTGGAGCGCATCGACGCCGTCGAGGACCGGATCCACGCCTTCCTGCACATCGACCGCGAGGGCGCGCTCGAGGCCGCCCGGGCGACCGACGAGCGCCGGGCCACGGGCGCCGCGCTCGGCCCGCTCGACGGCGTGCCGATCGCCGT
Organism: Dactylosporangium vinaceum; assembly: GCF_019904175.1. GTDB lineage: Bacteria > Actinomycetota > Actinomycetes > Mycobacteriales > Micromonosporaceae > Dactylosporangium > Dactylosporangium vinaceum. The sequence continues at coordinate 1,810,289 of NZ_CP061913.1, forward strand.
CAAGGACGTCATCGCCACCCGCGGCGTGCCGACGACGGCCGGCTCCAAGATCCTCGAGAACTGGCGCCCGCCGTACGACGCGACGATCACCACCCGGCTGCGTGAGGCCGGGCTGGTCATGGTCGGCAAGACCAACATGGACGAGTTCGCGATGGGCTCGTCGACGGAGTACTCCGCCTACGGCCCCACGTACAACCCGTGGGACACGGCGCGCATCCCGGGTGGCTCCGGCGGCGGCTCGGCGGCCGCGGTCGCCGCGTACGAGGCGCCCCTGGCGATCGGCACCGACACCGGCGGCTCCATCCGCCAGCCGGCCGCTGTCACCGGCACCGTGGGCGCCAAGCCGACCTACGGCGGGACCTCGCGGTACGGCCTGATCGCCTTCTCCTCGTCCCTGGACACCCCCGGCCCGTGCGCGCGCACCGTCGAGGACGCGGCGCTGCTGCACGCGGTCATGGGCGGCCACGACCCGCGCGACTCCACCTCGATCCCGCAGCCGGTCCCGGACGTCGTCGCGGCCGCGCGCCTCGGCGCGACGGGCGACCTCAGCGGGGTACGCCTGGGCCTGGTCAAGGAGTTCGCCGGCGAGGGCGCCGAGCCCGGCGTCGTCGCGGCGTACCGCGAGTCGGTCGACGCCCTGGTCAAGCTGGGTGCGGAGATCGTCGAGGTCTCGTGCCCGAGCTTCAAGTTCGCGCTGCCGGCGTACTACCTCATCGCGCCGAGCGAGTGCTCGTCGAACCTCGCGCGCTTCGACGGGGTACGTTACGGCCTGCGCGCCGGTGACGACGGCAAGCACTCCCTCGAGGAGGTCATGTCGATCACCCGCGACGCCGGCTTCGGCCCCGAGGTCAAGCGCCGGATCATCCTCGGCACCTACGCGCTCTCGGCGGGGTACTACGACGCGTACTACGGCCAGGCGCAGAAGGTCCGCACGCTGATCACCCGCGACTTCCAGGCCGCGTTCGAGGTCGCCGACGTGCTCCTCGCGCCGACCACGCCGTTCGTGGCGTTCGAGCTCGGTGCGCGCACGTCGGACCCGTATCAGATGTACCTGGCCGACCTCTACACGATCCCGTCGAACCTCTACGGCGGCCCGGCGATCTCGGTGCCGTCCGGCCTGTCCGAGGGGCTGCCGGTCGGCCTGCAGATCATGGCTCCGACCATGGCGGACGACCGGATGTACCGAGTGGCGGCCGCGCTCGAATCAGCGCTGCCGCCACTCACCCCGCCGTCGCTGTGACGCCGAGGACCTGCTCAGCCCCGGCTGCCCTGACGCCAGGAGAACGGGCCGGGCAGGTCCACGCGGTTCTTCTTGCTCCGCGAGTTCCACGACCAGGGGCCCAGCTTGAAGCTCCACGAGGAGAATCCATCCTGCGTGAAGTGAAAAATGAACGGGCCGAACTTCTTGCTCTTCCGAAACTGCACCGGCATGGCGTTGCTCCCTCCAGGTGAGCGATGGATACCCAATGTCGTGCGTTGATACACCAAGGCTGAAAGCAGGCATCATGAGCACCGTGACGCAACTGTCGTACGAGGAGGCGGTGGCCGCGTTCGAGCCGGTCATCGGCCTGGAGACGCACGTCGAACTCGGCACCAACACCAAGATGTTCTGCGGCTGCCCGACCGCCTTCGGCGCCGAGCCCAACACGCAGGTCTGCCCGGTCTGCCTCGGCCTGCCCGGCGCGCTCCCGGTGGCCAACCGCGCCGCGATCGAGGCGACGATCCGCATCGGCCTGGCCCTGAACTGCTCGATCGCGCCGTGGGGCCGCTTCGCGCGCAAGAACTACTTCTACCCCGACATGCCGAAGAACTTCCAGATCAGCCAGTACGACGAGCCGCTGTGCGTGGACGGGTACCTCGATGTCGAGATCGACGGCGAGACGGTCCGCATCGGCATCGAGCGGGTGCACCTGGAGGAGGACACCGGCAAGACGCTGCACGTCGGCGGCGCGACCGGGCGTATCCACGGCGCGACCGAGTCCCTCGTTGACTACAACCGGGCCGGCATCCCGCTCGTCGAGATCGTGACCAAGCCGGTCCCGGGCACGGGCGCCCGCGCGCCGGAGATCGCCCGCGCCTACGTCACCGAACTGCGCGACGTCATCCGCACGCTCGACGTCTCCGACGTGCGCATGGAGCAGGGCTCGATGCGCTGCGACGTGAACACCTCGCTCAACCGCCCGGGCGCGGAGTGGGGCACCCGCACCGAGACGAAGAACGTCAACTCCCTGCGCTCCGTCGAGCGCGCGGTCCGCTCCGAGATCATCCGGCAGGCCGGCGTCCTCACCGACGGCGGGAAGATCATCCAGGAGACCCGGCACTTCCACGAGGAGACCGGCGACACCAGGTCCGGGCGCAGCAAGGAGACGGCGACCGACTATCGGTACTTCCCGGAGCCCGACCTCGTCCCGCTCGCCCCGGCCGCCGAGTGGATCGCCGAACTCAAGGCCGCCCTGCCCGAGCTGCCCCGGGTCCGCCGGGCGCGGCTGCAGTCCGAGTGGGGCTTCACCGACCTCGACATGCAGTCGGTCGTCAACGCGGGCGCCGTCGAGCTCATCTCGGCCACCGTCGAGGCCGGCGCGACCGCCGCGTCCGCGCGCAAGTGGTGGCTGGGCGAGCTGGCCCGCCGCGCCAACGAGACCGAGACCGAGCTTGACGCCCTGGGCGTCACGCCGGCCGCGGTCGCGGAGCTGCAGGGCCTGGTCGACGCCGGCAAGATCAACGACAAGCTGGCCCGCGTCGTCCTCGAGGGCGTCATCGCCGGCGAGGGCACGCCGACCGAGGTCGTGGCCGCCCGGGGCCTCGAGGTCGTCTCCGACGAGGGCGCCCTGACCAAGGCCGTCGACGACGCCATCGCCGCCAACCCGGACGTCGCGGCGAAGGTCCGCGACGGCAAGGTGGCCGCCGCGGGCGCCCTGGTCGGCGCGGTCATGAAGGCCACTGGCGGCAAGGCCGACGCCAAGACGGTCCGCGAACTGATCATCGCCCGCTTGTCGTAGCGGTATCTGGAAGGGGCCCTTTCTCCGAAGGGCCCCTTCCAAGGCAAGGCTTCAGTGCGTGACTCGGGTCCGCGGTGGGCGCGACCGCTGCTCCCGTCAGCGCCTGCTCTGGGTCGGTCAATGCGAAGCCCACCGAGCCAGAGTGGGCGAAGCGGTCGGCGCTGGGGCGCCTCCCTGCCGGGTCCGCGATTGCGGACCTCACCCCCTACAACGCACTACCAGCACCAACGCCCTCGGGCGCGAGGACAACACGCATCGGACGGGGCGCGCGGTAGCGCGCCGCGATCGAGCGGCGGACGTCCCCAGCCTCTCGTGTCGTTGCACAGCGAGCACCGTCCCGGCGCCGGAAGATCGAGGCGGGCTTCGGCGACCGGGCGGGGGTCGCGCGGAAGCGTGCGCGTCGTGTCGCGGCCGGGCGCCGGGTGATCAGCCCGTCGGGGACGGCGAGGCCGAGGGGGAGCCGGACGGGGAGCCCACGGTCGAGGGGGTCGGAGTCGGGCCGGCCTTGGTGTCGGGCTGCACCAGATGCCGCTGGAGCGCCACCTCGGTCAGGCCGGTCCCGCCCACCTGGATGTCGTCGTAGGCGGACAGGTGGCGGTTCTCATCGAAGTACAAGATCGAAAGCGCAAGTGGCAGCGGCTTCGACTTCTCCAGGCCGCGCAGCCCGGCACCGCCGGTCGAGCCCTCGACCATGAGCAGCGTCCGTTCCTGCAGCGCCTTGACCGCGGCCGGCGACTCCGAGGTCGACGGGGCCACGACGGGCGCGAGTGCGGGGGCGGCGTTGGCCGGGTTCGGATTGAGGCGGGCGATCGAGCGCTCGTGCTTGTGCCCGGCGAGCACCAGCGGGCACAGTCCGGCCAGCTGCTGCGCCGCGACCGGGTCGTGCACCATCGCGATGTCGACCGGCTTGGCGCTGCTGCGGATCTTCGCGGCGAGCACGTTGCCCGCCTCGACGACCTCCTGGTGCTGCTGCTCATCCGTCTCGTCGGTCGACTTGTCCGGGGTGAACCGCGGGTCGCCGATGCCGGCGAAGGTGAGGCCCTCGACGGTGGCGACCGTGTCGTCGAGGACTGTGGCGTTGGGCTGGCGGGCGACCGCGGCCGCGGTGACGGCGGAGTCGTGGTTGCCGCGGACGTAGAGGTACGGCACCTTGAGGTCGCCGATGACGTTGACGTATGACGCCTCGGGCTCCGAGCCCCAGTCGTTGATGTCGCCGGTGTCGACGATGATGTCGATGTCGAACTGGTCCGCGACCGAGCGCACCACGCCCCAGGCCGCCGGGTTCAGGTGCATGTCCGAGATGTGCAGGACCTTCGTGGTGCTCGTGTCCGGCTCGTACACCGGCAGCGCCGAGATCGTCCCGTACAGCTTGCTCACGTTGAGCACCAGCTTCTGCAGCTGGTCGCGGTACTCCTCGAACCGGTCGGTGATCCGCTTCGCGTCACCGATGATGGCCGGGGCGTTGACGAGCAGGCCGCGGTACGTGGGCTCCTGGATCGCCGCCGGCTTGAACGTCAGCAGCGTCGCCGCCCCGGTCGAGGCCAGCACGGCGATCACCACGAAGCCCGCGATCGCCGTCTCCCGCCGGGCCCGGAACACCAGCATGACCAGGATCATCCCGCCCAGCAGCCCGAAGCCGGCCGTCTGCATCGCCAGCCGCCGCACCCCGAGGTTGAGCTGGTCGACGGCGTCGTGGCTGATCTGCTCGAGGTTGCCGGACTTCGCCGCGAACGCGCGGGTGCGCGCCTCGTCGAGCGACTCCAGCCGGATCCGCAGGTGCGCCGGCCCGTCGTGGCTGTCCAGCTCCAGCGAGCCCAGCGGCGGGATCTCCACCGACGTGTCGCCGGTGAACGAGGGCGTCAGCGACAACTGCGCGCGGAAGGGCCCGATGTCCTGCGTCGTGCTCCCGCCCAGCGAGACGCCGATGAGCATGCCGACGATCGCGACCGCGCCGACCAGCAGCCCGCGCCCGAACCGCCGCAGGCGCTGGTGCTTCTTGGGCTTCCGGCTCGGCGGATGCTTCCGCCCGGCCGCCATCAGGATGGCGCGTCGCCGCGCCCGTGCGGCGGCCAGGGCGACGCGGCGCCGGAACAGCGATCTCAACTCTTGCCGGCCTCGCCGACGTCGCTGATCACAATGCGCAGGATCTGGTCGTCGTCCGGCTTCGGCTGCCCCTGCCCGTCCTTGTTGGACGTCGTCACCCAGAGGCTCCCGTCGGGCGCGACCGCTGCCGCGCGGAGGCGTCCGTACTCGCCCTGGAGCAGCGGCACCGGCGCGCCGAGGAGCGTTCCGGAGTCGGTGACCTGCATGACGTACAACCGCTGCCCCTTGAGACAGGAGGTCACGAGGAACCCGCTGAGATAGGCGAGGCCGGCGCAGGAGGCGTCGGCCGGCTTCCACGTCTGGATCGGGCTGGTGTACTTCGGGTCGCTGCCCTTGCCCTCCACCGCGGGCCAGCCGTAGTTCTTGCCCGCCTCGATGACGTTGAGCTCATCGGCGGTGTCGGCCCCGTAATCAGTCGCGTACATGCGCTGGTTCTTGTCCCACGCGAAGCCCAGCACGTTGTGGTGCCCGTAGCTGTACACGGCCGTGCCGAACGGGTTGCCGGGCGCCGGCTTCCCGTCCGCCTGCACCCGCAGGATCTTCCCGCCCAGGCTGGTGAGGTCCTGCGCCGTCTCGGGCTTGTTCCCGTCGCCGGTCCCCACGTACAGGAACCCGTCCGGCCCGAACCGGATCTGCCCGCCGTCGTGGTTAGTGGCCTTCGGGATGCCGGTCAGGATCGGCGTGGGCGGCTGCCCGAGCGTCAGCTTGGCGACGCGGTTGTCGTCCTGGGCGGTGTAGTACACGAACACCGTCTTATCCGTGTCGTACTGCGGCGAAACCGCCACCCCGAGCAGCCCTCCCTCACCGCCCGGGACCGCCGCGTCGATCTTCTGCAGCTCGGCGACGAGCATCCCGTCTGACGTGGTCTCCTTGCCGACCTTGAGCAGCCGCTTGCTGTCCCGCTCGGTCACGAGCGCAGCACCGTCGGGCAGGAACGCGACCCCCCACGGCACCGCCAGCCCCTTGGCCAGCACGGTCACCGAGACCTCGGCCCCACCCTCGTCGCCGCCACCCGAGCTGGACGGCGACGGATACGGCGAGAGCTTCGGGGGCGACCCGAGCTCATCGGGGGGCGGCGGCCCGAACGAGCAGGCCCCGAGACTGAACACCGCCAGGGCCGCACAGAGGCCAGCAACACTCCGGCCGGCGGTACGGCCTGCAAAACGGTACGTCCGGGCGCTCACCCGGCCAAGCGTAGCGTTGCCGCCTGGGAGCCACCTTTTCGTACCGCACTTCCGCCCCCAACTCTCCCAAACCCCTCCAAGCCTCACCACCCGTCCGCGCCTGCACCCCGCGCGGCCGGCTCGTCACGCGTCCGCGCGGCCGGCTCGTCACGTGTCCGCGCGTCGGTCTCGTGCCAGATCCGCGCGGCCGGCTCGTCACGCGTCCGCGCGTCGGCCTCGTGCCACACCCGCGCGGCCGGCTGCGTGCCCGTGTCCGCGCGTTAGGCCACGTCCGCGCGTGCGTGGGTGTGGTGCCGTGTCGCGTGGCCAGCTGCGTGCTGTGTCCGTGCGTCCGTCGTGGGCTTGTGCCGCAACTGCGCGTTGTCCAGGGCCGCACCCGTGCGTCGTGCTGCGTCCGCGCGGCAGGCTGTGTCGCGTCCGCGCGGCGGGCTGTGTCGCGTCCGCGCGTCAGTGGTGGTGCTTGGCTGCGACTTGCGCGTTGCCGCAGGCGTGTCCGTGTCGGGAGGCGTCCGCGCGTCGCGTTTCGTGCCGCGTCCGCGCGTTGGCCGGGGTCCGTGCGTCCGTTCGGGAAGTCGTGCCGCACCTGTGCGTCGGGCCCGCGCCGCGTCCGCGCGTTGTGCCGCGTCTACCTGCCACTCCGCGGGGCGTGCCTTATGCCGCGTCGGCCTGCCACTCCGCGGGGCGTGCCTTGTGCCGTTGCGCCGCATCTGTCGGCCGAGCCGCGGGTCGCACGGTGGGTTTGTGTCGCGTCCGCGCGTGGGCTGCGTTGAGGTCGGGCTGGAAGTTACTTGGTTGGCTGGGCCGTCGTTGCGGTCGTCTGGGGCTGAGGCGTGGAGTCGGCCGCGGCGGGGTTGAGGGCGGTTGAGTCCTCGGTGCTCGGCTCGGGGGCGTCGCGTTCGGCGGTGTCTTCGGAGTCCTCGACCGTGTCGGTCGGGCTCGTGGGTGGGTTGGCGGGCTCCTCGTCGAGGATTGGTGCGGCATCCGTGGGGCTGTCGGATTCCAGGTCCTGGCCACTGGCGCTGATCAGGCGGGGGAGGTCGGCCGGGCGTACTGCGTCCAGGGGCACCAGGTGGGCGTTGGCCAGGCGGGCGTGGACCCGGTTGCCGTCGGATACCAGGCCGTCGACGGCTTCCCACAGGACTCGGCGGCTTCCGAACAGCGCGCGGACCGTGAAGCCGCGCTCGTCCACGTCTGTGCCGGCGCGCCAGGCCCAGACGGCGATGGCCAGGGGGATCAAGAGAAGAGGCAGAAACCAGACACTCTCGGCCAGTATCGGGATGCCGCCGATCACCGTGATCGCGCCCGCCACGGCAAGGGCGGCGCTGCGGCGGAACTTGACCTTGATCTGGTTGCTCACACAGCTATCCTCCCACCTTTCGAGGAACTGCCTCCGAGCGCCTGGGCGGGCATACTGAGCGCCGTGGGGGATAAGAACGGCCGCACTTCGCCGGCGGCGGCGGCCGGGGTTACGCTCGGTGCCGTGCTTGACGAGATCGCGACTGGCCGGGGGGCTGGCCGGGCGATCGACGAGGATATGTCCAGCTTCGTCGGCTTCCCCGGTGGTCGCCGTCTGTCGCGGGCTGAGGTGTCCGTGATCGTGCGGGGGGCCGGCTCGGGCTTCCGGCCGGCCGGGGAGTCTGTGGGTGTGGGCTCGGGCTGTGGTGACCTGGCTGGGGAGCGCACTGAGTTTCCCGTTCGTCGCTGTGCGTGGTGTGGCTCGCGGGTTGCGGGCGAATGTCGGGGGGATGGCTGTGGCGGGGGCCGCATTGGCTTTCGTTTCCCGGTTGCGGCGTGGGACGCTTGGCGATCCGCGACCGTGCGGGCTGTCGCTGCCGGTGTCGGAGACGTTCCATATGTCCGGCTTGGCGGGTACTGCCCGTGGCGGGAGGCTAGGACGTGACCACCACATTCCGGCGGGACGCGCCCGCCTCGTGGGTCGACGGCGTCAAGCGCAGTAAGCGCGTCGCGGTGCGGCCTACGGGGCTCGTGGCCGGCGCCCTGCTGGGCGGTGCGGTGCTCGCGGGGGTCGGCGTGGCCGGCTGGGGGATCACCGAGCTCAGCATCCTCTGGGGTGTCGCGGCGCTCGTGGCGCTCGCCGGTGTCGTGGTGCTTACGCTGCGTGGCTTCCCGCTCTTCGCCATGCTGACGATCGTCGCGGGCGCTGTCGCGTGGGGTGCGGCTACGCGCGGCCGGCTGCCGGACAGCTGGTTCGACATCCTCGGTGTGCTGGGCTTCATCGGGGTCAATCTGGCATTTGTGGTACCCCTGGCCGGATCTTTTCTTTCGGCTCTTCTGCTCGATGCCCGTCGCGTGTCCCGGCTCTCGATCGACGAGGCCGTGAGCGGGCGCCGGTGGTGGGGCAAGCCGGACGATCATCTGCCCCGCCTGAAGGAGCTCGAGGCGATTCCGAGCGCTCGCTTCTTCGCGCTGGGTGAGGGCGGGTGCACGCATCTGGTCGCGGCCGGGCGGCGGGTGGCGCTGTTCCTGCCGACGGTGTGGCCGCACGGTGAGTTCACGATGGACGCCGCGGGGCAGGTGCTGCGCGGCGGGCGGCTGTTCGTGCCGGGCTCCGAGGACGTCGACGGCCTGGCCGCCGAGGTGCACACGTGGCGTGAGCAGCTGGCGAAGGTGGGCGGGTCGGTCCGCGGATACCTGGTCGTCGCGCCCTCGCGTGGCGACGTGTCCGAGGACCTGGTCATCTCCGTCGCGCCCGGAGAGCACCTGCACCTCGTGCACGCCCACGAGATGGTGGACGCGGCGGGGCGGTGGCTGTCGGAGGAGCCGTACCGCGTCGATCTGCACGTGATGGAGCGCCTCCTGGTGCTGGCGGCCGGGAACGAGCTGCCCGAGCCGCTGTCGCTGCCGCGCACCTTCGCCCGTGAGGCGGACGAGGCTTCGGCTGAACGGTCCACGTCACCCACTGACGCCGCGTTCGCGGCGGCTGCGTCGGCGCCGGCCGCGTCCGCGCCTTCGGGCGGGGTGGCGGCGGGAGGGCCTCCGTCGGTGCTGGGCGGTGTCGCGGCCGATGCGGGCGGGACGACCACTGCGTGGCGGCCGGGCAGCGGGGCCATGCGGGCCAAGCTCGGCCGGCTGGCCCGTGTCGGGGCGGCGCGCGCGGACGCGCACGAGCCGGCCGCGCAGGAGTCGGACACGCGGGAGCCGGCTGGGCGGCACGGGACCACCGAGCACGAGGCGGCGGCGGACAGGCCGGCCGCGGGGATGGCCGACTCGGCTGGTGCTGGCTCGTCCTTCGCGGACGCCGGCGACGGCGATCGGCGCGAACCTGGTGCCGGCGATCGCGGTGACGCCGGCGGTCGCGACTCCGGGTTCGGGTCCACACTCGGGCTCGGTCGCAGTGGCGGCGCCGGTGGAGCTTTCGGCTCGGGCGAGGACGCTGACCTGGGCGGCCCGCTGTTTGATCATGATGACGACCTCGGTGGTCGCGCGCGCCTTGATCGCATGTCCGATGATGGGGCTGCTTCGGGATCAGGTGACGGTTCTCGGTCTGCTGCTGAGAGCCGTACCGGTCGCGATGGTGACGGGCGTTCGCGCTTCGAACGTGAGTTGGACCGGATTGACCGCGACTCCGGTGCGTCCGCGCGCCGGGGTTCCGACCTTGGAGATGAGTCGTTGACGCGCCCTTCTGGCGAACGGAACGATCACGAGCAGGCCGGCGAGTCGAGTGCCTCCTGGGAGGCGCGGGCTACTCGCGAACTGGTGGGGGACTGGGACAACGACTCCGCCAGCCGCATCGCGGCCTGGGCCGCCGAAGGTGCCACCGACCCGGAGTCCCGCTCCGGTGTCCGGCGGTCCTGGTCGCCGATGGGGGGCGAGACGCCCGGGCCGGATGACCGCTTCCAGTGGAGCAGCGAGGCCGATGACGCCTCCGCGCAGCACGAGGCGGGCGGATGGTCGGGCTCGCCCGGAAGCGCGCCGTCGCCGAACACGGAGAGCGACCGCATGGGTGCGGAGTCGTGGAACGGCTCGTCGCGGGGCGGGTCGGCACCGGCTGGTGAGTCGTGGCGGGACCGCCGCGCGGCCGAGCCGGCGGCCGAGTCCTGGACGGATCGGCGCCAGCCCGAGCCGGTGGCGGACTCGTGGTCACAGCGGCGCGCGCCCGAGCCGGTGGCCGAGTCCTGGACGGATCGGCGCCAGCCCGAGCCGGTGGCGGACTCGTGGTCACAGCGGCGCGCGCCCGAGCCGGTGGCCGAGTCCTGGACGGATCGGCGCCAGCCCGAGCCGGTCGCGGATTCGTGGTCGCAGCGGCGGACGCCGGAGCCGGTCGCGGACTCGTGGGCGGAGCAGCGGGCGCCGGAGCCGGTGAACGGTTCGTGGACGGACCGGCGGCAGCCCGAGCCGGTGGCCGACTCCTGGTCGGACCGGCGCCAGCCGGAGCCGGTGGCCGAGTCGTGGTCGCAGCGGCGGGCGCCTGAGCCCGTGGCCGACTCCTGGCGGGATGGGCGGGCGTCCGAGCATGGGCGCGCGTCCGAGCGCGGGCGGTCGGGCGACGAGCAGCGGTCGGCCGTCGAGTGGCCGCCGCCCGCGGAGAGCGGCGCCCGAGCCGAGCGGCCCTCGGTTGAGTGGCGCTCGGCGGGGGAGCCGGGACCGGGGGTACCGCAGGCCGGGGCTTCACGGGCCTCCGCTGACTGGCGTAACGGGGCCGAGGCCGGCCCGAGTGAGCGACCCTCCGTCGAGTGGCGGGCCGGGTCCACGAGCGGGGCGGCTGAGCGGCCGTCGGTCGAGTGGCGGTCCGGGGCTTCGGCCGAGGGCTCGTCGGCCGGGCTGTCCGAGCGCGGAGCCGGCGAGAGCGACGGGCCGTCGGCCGGGGAGCGGCGGCGCGGGGAGCGGGGAGTGTTCGGCGGGAGTCTCTTCGACGGGGATGCGCCCGAGCTGGTGGCGCAGCCGCTCGAGCTTCGGCGGAACTGGGACTCCGATCCGGCTGCGCGGTCCATCCGGCGGCGGGATCGAGGGCAGCACGGGGACGGCTCCGAGACGGAGCGCGGCGACGAGGCCCGAGCGCGCGACTGGCGCGCGGGCGACGGCGGCGAGGCGCGCGACTGGCGCGCCGGCGACGGTGGCGAAGCGCGGGACTGGCGGGCCGGTGAAGGCGAGACGCGCGACTGGCGGGCCGGCGAAGACGCTGGGGCGCAGGACCGCTGGGCCGGTGACGTAGCCGGAGAGCGGGACTGGCGGGGCGATGCCGGCGGCTCGGCGGCCGGGGACGTCGGGGGCTTCTCGGGGGCCGGGGTTCCGGTTGCCGGCGGGCGGCCGGCTGATCTCGGCGCGGGCGGGAGCTGGACGAGTCCGGCCGAGCCGGCCGCGGGGCCCGGGCGCGGATGGGCGGATGCGCCAGGGGTCGCGGATGCCGGTGGGTATCGCGGCTGGGGCGAGGCCGGGGCGGTTCCGGCCGCTCAGGACTGGGACCAGCGCGGTGGCGAGAGCCCTGCGAGCGGGTCCGGCTGGGGCGATCAGCGTGACGCGGGGCCCGTCGCCGGGCGCGGGCGGGCCGAGGTGTCCGGTGGCGCGGTCTCCGGCCGGCCGGGCTGGGGTGAGCAGGGCGATGGGGCGCCTGTCGCCGGGAGTGGGCGGGCCGAGGTGCCCGGTGGGCGCGGGGACGGCAGCGGGGCCGGGTGGGCCGGGTATGCCGACAGTGCGCCTCCGCCGCCGCCCGTGACCGGTGCCGGTGCGGGCTGGGGTCATCACGATGCCGGCGCGCCTGTGGCCGGGAACGCGCCCGGAGCGCCCGGCTGGGGTGATCGCGGGGACAGCGGCCCGGCGGCCGGGCGTGGGCGGGCTGATCAGCCCGGCACAGCGTCGAGCTGGGGCCAAGGGGCGGCGGGTCAGGCTCCTGCGGGGCCGGCACCCGCGGCTCAGGGGCCGGCCGGCGCGGCCGAGGACGCCTGGTGGGCGGCGGGCCCGGCCGGTGGGGGCGGCGACGGTCAGGAGAAGGGCAAGAAGTCCCGGTGGGGGCGCAACAAGGACAAGGATGCCGCGCCGGCCGCTCGGGACGAGAGCGACGACTGGGCCGCCGAGGCGACGACGCGGTGGGACCGGAGTGCGGCCAAGAGCGACGAGCGGCCCGCTCGCCAGGATGACTGGCGCAACGACGATCGGCGCATCGAGCGGGAGCCGGCCCGGCGCAACGACGATGCGGCCGGGTGGGGCAACGGTCCGCGGAGCGAGGCGATCCCGGAGCAGCGCAAGCGCGAGATCGGGGCCTTCGAGGACCTGGCACCGCTCGAGCTGAATCTGGACGAGGAGCCCAAGGAGAAGACGTCGCGGAGGTTCCTGCGGCGCAAGTAGCTTGACTCTCCAGCGACTGGAGACATCAGGCTGGTTGGCATGACGATGAACCTGACACCGGATGAGCGGCGGGAACTGTTCGGGGACAGCGACCCCGAACAGTACGCCGGGGAGGCCCAGGAGCGCTGGGGCGACACCGAGGCGTACAAGCAGTCGGCCCGCCGGACCGCGCAGTACACCAAGGCCGACTGGGAGCGGATCAAGGCGGAGGCGGCGGCGAACACCGAGGCGTTCGCGGCGGCGTTCACCGGCCAGGTCCCGGCCGAGGACGCGGCGGCGATGGACCTCGCCGAGGCGCACCGGCAGCACATCGGGCGGTGGTTCTACGACTGCCCGGTCGAGATGCACCTGGGGCTGGGCGAGATGTACGTCGCCGATCCGCGATTCACGGCGAACTATGACACGGACCATCCCGGACTGGCGCAGTACATCCGGGATGCGATCCGGGCCAACGCGGCTCGCCAGCGCGCATAAGGGCCCGCCAAGGGCCGGACCCCGGCCCGAGACGCACGACCTGGGCAAAAAGAAAGGCCCCCCTTGCCACAAGGGGGGCCTTTCCCACGTGCAATCAGGCGGTCTCGGTGATGGGCCGGTCGACCCAGCTCATCATCGAGCGCAGCTGCTTGCCGGTCTCCTCGATCGGGTGGTTGGCACCCTGCTCGCGGTACTTGGTGAAGTTCGGGCGGCCCGCGTCGTCCTCGGCGATCAGCTCGCGGGCGAACTCGCCCGACTGGATCTCGGAGAGGATGCGCTTCATCTCCTCCTTGACCCGGGCGTCGATGACGCGCGGGCCACGGGTGTAGTCGCCGTACTCGGCGGTGTCGGAGACGCTGTAGCGCATGCGGGCGATGCCGCCCTCGTACATCAGGTCCACGATGAGCTTGAGCTCGTGCAGGCACTCGAAGTAGGCGATCTCCGGGGCGTAGCCCGCCTCGGTGAGGACCTCGAAACCGGTCTGGACCAGGGCCGACGCGCCGCCGCAGAGGACTGCCTGCTCGCCGAACAGGTCGGTCTCGGTCTCCTCCTTGAAGGTGGTCTTGATCACGCCGGCGCGGGTGCCGCCGATGCCGGCCGCGTAGGCCAGCGCGAGGGCCTGCGCGTTGCCGGTGGCGTCCTGCTCGATCGCGATGAGGCAGGGCACGCCCTTGCCGTCGACGAACTGCCGGCGGACCAGGTGACCCGGGCCCTTCGGGGCGACCATGCACACGTCGACGTCCGCGGGGGGCGTGATGAGCCCGAAGCGGATGTTGAGGCCGTGGCCGAAGAAGAGCGCCTTGCCGGCGGTCAGGTTCGGGGCCACGTGGTCGGCGTACAGGGAGCGCTGGACCGTGTCCGGGGCGAGGATCATGATGACGTCCGCCTCGGCGCTCGCCTCGGCGGGGGAGAGGACGCGCAGGCCCTGCTCCTCGGCCTTGGCCCGGCTCTTGGAACCCTCGGGCAGGCCGATGCGGACGTCGACGCCGGAGTCGCGCAGGCTCAGCGCGTGGGCGTGGCCCTGGCTGCCGTAGCCCAGCACCGCGACCTTGCGGCCCTGAATCAACGACAGGTCGGCGTCGTCGTCGTAAAACACCTCGGCGGGCATTGACTTTCCTCTCAAAACGGTCAAAGCGAACAAACGATCCAAATGGCCGAGCGGCTACCCGACCACGCGGTCGAACGGCCGGGTGGCCAGACGGCCGAGCGACAAGCTCAGGCGGCGGCGCGCAGCGCCGGGCCCGTCGTGATCGAGCGGGAGCCGCGGCCGATGGCCACGACGCCGGACTGGACCATCTCCTTGATACCGAACGGCTCCAGGTCACGAAGCAGCGCGTCCAGCTTTTCCGACGTGCCGGTCGCCTCGATGGTGAGGGCGTCCGCGGCGACGTCGACCACGCGGGCCCGGAACAGGTTCACGGTCTCGAGGACCTGCGAGCGCACCGGGCGTTCCGCGCGCACCTTCACCAGCAGCAGCTCGCGCTGCACGCTGGCGGTGGTGTCGAGTTCGACGATCTTCAGGACCTGCACGAGCTTGTTGAGCTGCTTGGTGACCTGTTCCAGCGGTGATTCGTCCGCGTTGACCACGATCGTCATCCGGGAGACCTCGGGGTGCTCGGTCTCGCCGACGGCCAGGGAGTCGATGTTGAACCCGCGCCGGGCGAAGAGCCCGGCGACGCGGGCCAGTATTCCGGGCTTGTTCTCCACCAGGACGGAGAGCGTGTGCTTGGCCATGGTTCGCAGTCTCCTACACGTCGTCCTGGTCGAACGCGGGACGGACGCCCCGCGCGAAGAGAATCTCGTCGTTGCTGGTGCCGGCCGGGACCATGGGCCACACCATGGCGTCCTTGCCGACCACGAAGTCGATGACCACGGGCTGGTCGGTGACCTTCATCGCCGCCTCGATGGTGGCGTCGACGTCCTGCTTCGTCTCACAGCGCAGCCCCACGCAGCCGAGCGCGTCGGCCAGCTTCACGAAGTCCGGGATGCGGTGCTTGTGGGTGCCGAGCTCGGTGTTGGAGTACCGCTGGTCGTAGAACAGCGTCTGCCACTGCCGGACCATGCCCAGGTTGCCGTTGTTGATGACGGCCACCTTGATCGGGATGCCCTCCAGGGCGCAGGTGGCGAGCTCCTGGTTGGTCATCTGGAAGCAGCCGTCGCCGTCGATCGCCCAGACCACCTTGTCGGGCCGGCCCACCTTGGCGCCCATCGCGGCGGGGACGGCGTAGCCCATGGTGCCCAGGCCGCCGGAGTTGAGCCAGGTGGCCGGGTGCTCGTACTTGACGAACTGGGCCGCCCACATCTGGTGCTGCCCGACGCCGGCCGTGTAGATGGCGTCCGGGCCGACGATGGCGCCGATGCGCTCGATCACGTACTGCGGGGCCAGCGTGCCGTCGGACGGCTCCTCGTAGCCGAGGGGGTACCGGCCGCGGATGTCGTCGAGGGTCGCCCACCAGTCCTTGAGGACCGGCTTGTGGCCGGCCTGGTGCTCGGCCGTGACGGCCGCGATGAGCTCCTCGATGACGTGCTTGGCGTCGCCGACGATCGGGACGTCGGCGGTGCGGTTCTTGCCGATCTCGGCCGGGTCGATGTCGGCGTGGATGACCGCCGCGTTCGGCGCGAACGTCGACAGTTCGCCGGTCACCCGGTCGTCGAAGCGGGCCCCGAGGGTGATGAGCAGGTCGGACTTCTGCAGCGCGTAGACCGCGCCCACCGTGCCGTGCATGCCGGGCATGCCCATGTGCTGCGGGTGGGAGTCGGGGAACGCGCCGCGGGCCATCAGCGTGGTGACGACCGGGGCGCCGGTCAGCTCGGCCAGCTTCAGCAGCACCTCGGAGGCGTGGGCCTTGATGACGCCGCCGCCGACGTAGAGGACCGGGCGCTTGGCCCCGGCGATCAGGCGGGCCGCCTCGCGGATCTGCTTGCCGTGCGGGTGCAGCGTCGGGTGGTAGCCGGGCAGCTCCATCGTCGGCGGCCACTTGAACGTCGTCTGCTTCTGCAGCACGTCCTTGGGGATGTCGACGAGGACGGGCCCGGGGCGGCCGGTGCCGGCCAGGTGGAACGCCTCGGCGAGCACCCGGGGCAGCTCCTCGCCCGACTGGACCAGGTAGTTGTGCTTGGTGATCGGCAGCGTGATGCCCGCGATGTCCGCCTCCTGGAAGGCGTCGGTGCCGATGGAGGCGGAGGCGACCTGGCCGGTGATGGCGACCATCGCGACCGAGTCCATATAGGCGTCGGCGATCGGGGTGACCAGGTTCGTCGCGCCCGGGCCGGACGTGGCCATGCACACGCCGACCTTGCCGGTGGCCTGCGCGTAGCCGGTGGCGGCGTGGCCGGCCCCCTGCTCGTGGCGGACCAGGATGTGCCGGACCGCCTCGGAGTCGAACAGCGGGTCGTAGGCGGGGAGGATCGCGCCGCCGGGGATCCCGAAGACGACGTCGGCGCCGAGCGCCTCGAGCGAGCGGACGAGTACCTGCGCGCCGGTGAGCAGCTCCGTCGCGGCCGCGGGCGCGGCCTTCTTCGGGTCGGCCGCCGGCGGTGTGGGATGCGCTCGGTGGGCGAGGACTTCTGGCGTGGGTCTCGTCATCGCAGTACGCACTTTCGCTCGAAGGTGTCGGGGCAAAGACTCCGGACATGAAAAAACCCCACGTGCTCGGCACGGGGGGCTAGCGCGCTGACGGCGGGCGTCGGCGCGCTAGATGATAAGTACTCGGAGCGACCTCGACGACATGTGCCCACTTTGGCGCATCTCATGGCCTGAGTCAACCTATCCCAGCATGCGGAACGTGTCAGACTCGCAGGTATGCCCGAGCTGCGGTCCAAGACCTCTACATCTGGTCGCAACATGGCCGGCGCACGCGCCCTGTGGCGCGCCACCGGCATGACCGACTCCGACTTCGGTAAGCCGATCGTCGCCATCGCCAACAGTTTCACGCAGTTCGTGCCGGGCCATGTCCACCTCCGCAACCTCGGCATGATCGTCGCCGACACGGTTGCCGAGGCGGGTGGGGTCGCCAAGGAGTTCAACACCATCGCCGTCGACGACGGCATCGCGATGGGCCACGGCGGGATGCTGTACTCGCTGCCCAGCCGCGAGCTCATCGCCGACGCCGTCGAGTACATGGTGCAGGCCCACTGCGCCGATGCCCTCGTGTGCATCTCCAACTGCGACAAGATCACGCCCGGCATGCTGCTCGCCGCCCTCCGCCTCAACATCCCTACCGTCTTCGTCTCCGGCGGCCCCATGGAAGCCGGCAAGACGGTCGCCATCGAGGGCGTCGTCCACGACAAGGACGCCAAGCTCGACCTCATCGACGCGATGATCGCCTCCGCCAACGAGGCCGTCACCGACGAGCAGCTCGGCCAGATCGAGCGCTCCGCCTGCCCGACGTGCGGCTCGTGCTCCGGCATGTTCACCGCCAACTCGATGAACTGCCTCACCGAGGCGATCGGCCTGGCCCTGCCCGGCAACGGCTCGACGCTTGCCACCCACGCCGCCCGCAAGGCGCTGTTCGAGCGGGCCGGGTCGCTGATCGTCGAGCTGGCCAAGCGGTACTACTTCGAGGACGACGCCTCCGTGCTGCCCCGGGCGATCGCGTCCCGGCCCGCGTTCGAGAACGCGGTGGCGCTCGACGTGGCGATGGGCGGCTCCACCAACACGGTGCTGCACCTGCTCGCGGCCGCGCGCGAGGCCGAGCTCGACTTCTCGGTGGCGGACATGGACGAGATCTCGCGCCGGGTGCCGTGCCTGGCCAAGGTCGCGCCGAACACGCAGAAGTACCACATGGAGGACGTGCACCGGGCCGGCGGCATTCCCGCCATCCTGGGCGAGCTGTCCCGCGGGGGGCTGCTGCACGAGACCGTGTGGTCCGTCCACTCGCCCTCCCTGGAGACCTGGCTCGACAAATGGGACATTCGCGGCGAGAACCCCGCGCCCGAAGCGATCGAGCTCTTCCACGCCGCCCCCGGGGGTGTGCGCACCACGGAGCCGTTCTCCACGCAGAACCGCTGGAGCTCGCTTGACACCGACGGTGCCGACGGCTGCATCCGCTCCGTCGAGCACGCCTACACCAAGGACGGCGGCCTGGCCATCCTCTTCGGCAACCTCGCGCCCGACGGCGCCGTGGTGAAGACGGCCGGCGTCCCCGAGGAGAACCTGACCTTCTCCGGCTCGGCCCGCGTCTTCGAGTCCCAGGAGTCCGCCGTCGACGGCATCCTGGCCAAGGAGGTCGTCGCCGGTGACGTCGTGGTGATCCGGTACGAGGGGCCGAAGGGCGGGCCCGGCATGCAGGAGATGCTGTACCCGACGAGCTTCCTCAAGGGCCGCGGCCTCGGCCGGGCCTGCGCGCTCATCACCGACGGCCGCTTCTCCGGGGGTACCTCCGGCCTGTCGATCGGCCACATCAGCCCGGAGGCGGCCGGCGGCGGGCTCATCGCGCTCGTGCAGACCGGCGATCGGATCGACATCGACATCCCGAACCGCTCGATCCAGCTCGTCGTGCCCGACGAGGAGCTGGCCGCCCGCAGGATCGCCCAGGAGAAGCGGGAACGCCCGTACACCCCGCAGGACCGGGAGCGGCCCGTCTCGGCGGCGCTGCGGGCCTACGCGTCGATGGCGACCTCGGCCAGTGACGGTGCTTACCGCCGGGTGCCGTAAATACCGCTAGGATGTGCGTCAGTCACGCGACTGGCGCACATCAAGGTGGAGTCAACCACCGGGGAGCTTCCGCGATCGTGGCACCGCGCGCCTGGGTGCCATCGCAGAGGAGGCCCCTGTGCACGATCAGCGAGTAGCCGAGCTCATCGGGCTCGAGACCGAGCGCCAGCGCGACACACTGCGGATGATCGCCTCGGAGAACTACGTCTCCCGCGACGTTCTCGAGGCGACCGGCTCCGTCTTCACGAACAAGTACTCCGAGGGCTACCCCGGCAAGCGCTACTACGAGGGCCAGCGCTTCGTCGACCCGCTCGAGGAGCTGGCCATCGAGCGGGCGAAGGCGCTGTTCGGGGTCGATCACGCCAACGTCCAGCCGTACTCCGGCTCGCCGGCCAACCTCGCCGTCTACCTCGCCCTCGCCAAGCCGGGCGACACCGTGATGGGCATGGCGCTGCCGATGGGCGGGCACCTCACGCACGGCTGGCCGGTGTCGGCGACCGGCGCCTGGTTCCGCCCGGTGCAGTACTCGGTGCGCCGCGAGGACGGCCGCATCGACTTCGACGAGGTGCGCGACCTGGCGCTGCGGGAAAGGCCGAAGATCCTTTTCTGCGGGGGTACCGCCATTCCCCGCACGATCGACTTCCCGCGCTTTGCGGAGATCGCGCACGAGGCGGGGGCGGTGCTCGTCGCGGACATCGCGCACATCGCCGGGCTCATCGCGGGCGGCGCGCACCCGTCGCCGGTGGGCCACGCCGAGGTCATCTCGACCACGACCCACAAGACGCTGCGGGGCCCGCGCGGGGCCATGCTGCTGTGCGACGAGCGGCACGCCAAGGCCGTCGACAAGGCGGTCTTCCCCGGTCTGCAGGGCGGCCCGCACAACCACACCACGGCCGGGATCGCGGTCGCGCTGGGCGAGGCCGCGCAGCCGTCCTTCCGGGACTACGCCCACCAGGTCGTCGCCAACGCGAAGGCACTGGCCGCGGCGCTGCTCGAGCAGGGCTTCGACCTGGTGTCGGGCGGCACCGACAACCACCTGATCCTGCTCGACCTCACCGGCAAGGGCATCGGCGGCAAGCCGGTCGCGAAGGCACTGGACCGGGCCGGCATCGAGACCAACTACAACACCGTGCCCTACGACACCCGCAAGCCGTTCGACCCGTCCGGCCTGCGTATCGGCACCCCCGCGCTCACCACTCGCGGCCTGACCGAGGCGCAGATGCCGCAGGTCGCCGCGTGGATGTCGCGGGCGGTGGACGCGGCGCTGAAGTCGGACGACGCCGCGCTGGACGCCATCGCGGGGGAGGTCCGGGAGCTGCTCTCGGCCTATCCCGTGTAGCGATCGTCGCGAACGGCCCCGGCGGGCAGGGAGTTCCGCGCCGGGGCCGTTCTGTCTTCGGGGCGCGGTCAGTAGCGGGCGTAGTCCTTGCCGTCGCCCTCGTACGCCTGCTCGCCTGCATACGCCTTGTCCTCACCGGCGTGGTCCTTGGCGTCCTCGTCGTAAGCCGGCTTGTCGTCACCCGCGTACGCCTTGTCGTCGCCCTCGTAGCCCCGGTCGCCCTCGTCGTGCCTGTCCTCGTGGCCCTCATAGCCCTTGACCTGGTCCTCGATGCGCTCGATGGCGTCGTGGACCCGGTCCTGGATGTCCTCGTGGCCGTACGCCTGCCGAGCGTGGTCGTCGTAGGCGTTCTCATGGCCGTGCTGCTCGTAGGTGTCGTGGCCGTGGTCGTCGTGGGTGTCGTCGTGACCGGCCGCGTAGCCGCCGTCCTCGTAGTCGTCGCTCATGGCCGAAGACACGGGGCAGGCCCGGCCCCGGGTTCAGGACGAACCGGTCAGGAGTGCGACAGATCTATCCGGTCTGTGATCGCGCTCACGCAAATGAGTCACAAGGCGGTCGATCGGCGGGCCTACCATCGCCTGAAGAGGCCGTCCGCCCGGCCCCGTCGCGGTTCCCCCAGTGCGTGGCGGGCAATGTCGCGCGCCCCGCGAACCGACGCCAACCGAAGCCTGGAAGTCGAGGTCCCATGACCCTCCCTCCTGATCGCCCGGTGGTGCTGATCGCCGAGGAGCTGGCCCCGTCCGCTCTCGAGGTGCTCGCCGACGACTACGAGGTCCGTCACATCGACGGCACCGATCGACCCGCCCTGCTGGCCGGCCTCGCCGACGCCAGCGCCGTGATCGTGCGCAGCGCCACCCGCATCGACGCCGAGGCTGTCGCCGCGGCCCCCAGGCTCAAGGTCGTCGCCCGCGCGGGCGTCGGCCTCGACAACGTCGACGTGCCCGCCGCGACCGCGCGCGGCGTCATGGTCGTCAACGCGCCGACGTCGAACATCGTCTCCGCGGCCGAGCAGGCCGTCGCCCTCCTGCTCGCCGTCGCCCGCAACACCGCCGCCGCGTCCGCCGCGCTCAAGGCGGGGGAGTGGAAGCGCTCGAAGTACACAGGCGTCGAGCTGAGCGGCAAGGTCGTCGGCGTGGTCGGGCTCGGCCGCATCGGCGTGCTCTTCGCCCAGCGGATGGCCGCGTTCGGGGTGCGGCTCGTCGCCTACGACCCGTACGTGCAGCCGGCCCGGGCCGCGGCTCTGGGGGTACGACTGCTGGGCCTTGACGAACTGCTCAAGGAGAGCGACTTCATCTCGATCCACCTGCCCAAGACGCCGGAGACGGTCGGGCTCATCGGCGTGCGCGAGCTCGGCCTCGTGAAGCCGGGCGTGCGGATCATCAACGCGGCCCGCGGCGGCCTCGTCGACGAGCAGGCCCTGGCCGACGCGATCGCCGACGGGCGGGTGGCGGGGGCGGGTATCGACGTGTACAGCAAGGAGCCGTGCGTGGCCTCGCCGCTGTTCGCGTTCGACAGCGTCGTGGCCACCCCGCACCTGGGCGCCTCCACGGTCGAGGCACAGGACAAGGCCGGGCTGGCCGTCGCCCGCTCGGTCAAGCTGGCCCTC
The DNA here is from genome assembly GCF_019904175.1 of Dactylosporangium vinaceum. GTDB lineage: Bacteria > Actinomycetota > Actinomycetes > Mycobacteriales > Micromonosporaceae > Dactylosporangium > Dactylosporangium vinaceum. The sequence goes on from NZ_CP061913.1 coordinate 1,831,953, forward strand.
GACGGCGAGTTCGTCCCCGATGCGGTGAACGTGCAGGCCGGCGGCGTGGTCGCGGAGGAGGTGCGCCCGCTGCTGCCGCTCGCGGAGAAGCTCGGCGCCGTGTTCACCGCGGTCGCCGGCGGCATCGCGTCGGCGGTGACCGTCGAGGTGCACGGCGAGGTGGCCAAGCACGACGTGTCGGTCCTGAAGCTGGCCGCCACGAAAGGGTTGTTCGGCAGCGTGGTCGCGGAGCAGGTGACGTACGTCAACGCCCCGCATCTGGCGGCCGACCGCGGGGTCGAGGTAGCACTCGCGGTCTTCACCGACTCATCCGACCAGCCCAACCTGGTGACCGTGCGTGGAGCCCTGCCGGACGGGCGGGTAGCCTCGGTATCCGGTACGTATGTCGCGGGCCCGCGCGAGGCGCTGAAGCTGACCGAGATCGACGGCTTCAGTCTCGAGCTGGCGGCCGACGGCGTGCTGCTGTTCTTCCGCTACGCCGACCGCCCCGGCGTGGTGGGCACGGTGGGGTCGATACTGGGTTCGGCGGGGGTCAACATCGCCGCGATGCAGGTCGCCCGGCGCAAGGCCGGCGGGGAGGCGCTCATGACGCTGACCGTCGATCAGGTGGTGGCCGCGGACCTGCTCGGCGAGGCCGGGCAGGCGATCGGGGCCACCGCGGCGAGCACGGCGGACCTGTCCGTCGGCTAGGGACTTTCCTCTCACGAGGGTGGGGAGCGTGGCGGCGCTCCCCACCCTCATTTCTTTCCCCGCGGTCTCATTGGACGGGACACGCGTCCACCAATTAGGACGGCGGCGTACGGTTAACGCGGTCTGAGGAGAGGGGTCCAGAGGTGGCGAAGATCGCGGTGGTGGCCGGGGACGGCATCGGCACCGAGGTGGTGGCGCAGGCGCTGAAGGTGCTGCGCGTGGTCCTGCCCGGCGTCGAGACGACCGACTACGACCTGGGCGCCGCCCGGTACAACCGCACCGGCGAGGTCCTGCCCGACAGCGTCCTGGAGGAGCTGCGCGGCCACGACGCCATCCTGCTCGGCGCGGTCGGCGACCCCAGCGTCCCGCCGGGTGTGCTGGAGCGGGGCCTGCTGCTGAAGCTGCGCTTCGACTTCGACCAGTACGTCAACCTGCGCCCCTCGCGCCTGTGGCCGGGCACGACAAGCCCGCTGGCCGGGGTGAAGCCGGGCGAGATCGACCTCGTCGTCGTCCGCGAGGGCACCGAGGGCCTCTACGTCGGCGCCGGCGGCAACCTGCACCCGGGCACCGCGGCCGAGGTCGCCACCGAGGAGAGCCTCAACACCCGCCACGGCGTCGAGCGGGTCATCCGCGACGCGTTCGGCCGGGCGGCCAAGCGCCCCCGCCGCAAGGTGACGCTCGTCCACAAGACAAACGTGCTCACCCACGCCGGCGGCCTGTGGGCCCGCACCTTCAACGCGGTCAAGGCCGAGTTCCCGGACATCGAGACCGAATACCAGCACGTCGACGCGGCCGCGATGTTCCTGGTCAGCAACCCGCAGCGCTACGACGTGGTCGTCACCGACAACCTGTTCGGCGACATCCTCACCGACATCGCCGCCGCCGTCACGGGCGGCATCGGGCTGGCCGCGAGCGGCTCCATCAACCCGGAGCGGGCGCACCCGTCAATGTTCGAGCCGGTGCACGGCTCGGCCCCCGACATCGCGGGCAAGGGCGTCGCCGACCCGTCGGCCGCCGTGCTCTCCACCGCGCTGCTGCTCGACCACCTCGGCCACCCCGAGGCGGCGGCGAAGGTCACCGAGGCCGTCGGCAACGAGGTCGCGGCCCGCACGCCCGGCTCGGCCATCTCCACCGAGGCCATCGGCGATCGTCTCGCGACAGCTGTCGCGTAGATCCTGCGAATTGAACGTCCGTTCGGGTAGGTTGGCGGCACGGCACGGCGAATGATGAGCGTGCCGCTCCTACCTTTTTTGTGGAGGCGTGCATGAACGGCGGTGAAACGCTCGATTTCGAGATTCGTCGGAACCCGCAGCCCGTAGCCGCCGCGGAGCGATCCGCGCTGCTGGCCAACCCGGGCTTCGGCCGGATCTTCACCGATCACATGGTGACCGTTCGCTATGCCGAGGGCAAAGGCTGGTACGACGCGCGGGTCGAACCCCGCGGGCCGATCGCGATGGACCCGGCGACCGCGGTGCTGCACTACGCGCAGGAAATCTTCGAGGGGCTCAAGGCATACCGCACGGCCGACGGCGGCGTGAGCATGTTCCGCCCCGAGGCCAACGCGGCCCGGTTCCGCAGCTCCGCGCAGCGCCTGGCGATGGCTCCGGTGCCGGAGCGGCTCTTCATCGACTCCCTGGAGGCGCTCATCCGCGTCGACCAGGACTGGGTGCCGACCGACCCGGAGGGCAGCCTCTACCTGCGGCCCTTCCAGTACGCCAGCGAGGTCTTCCTGGGCGTGAAGCCGTCGTCGGAGTACCTCTTCCTGATCATCGCCTCGCCCGTCGGCAACTACTTCAAGGGCGGCGTCCAGCCGGTCAAGGTCTGGGTCTCGCGCGACTACACGCGGGCCGCCCCGGGCGGGACCGGCGCCGCGAAGTGCGGCGGCAACTACGCCGCGAGCCTCGTGGCCCAGGCCGAGGCGATGGAGCACGGCTGCGACCAGGTCGTCTTCCTCGACGCGGTCGAGCGGAAGTACGTCGAGGAGCTCGGCGGCATGAACGTGTTCTACGTCTTCGACGACGGCTCGATCACGACGCCGCCGCTGACCGGCTCGATCCTGCCCGGCATCACCCGCGAGTCGGTCCTGCGGCTGGCCGCGGACCGGGGCCACGCGGTGCGCGAGGAGCAGTACTCGTACGAGCAGTGGCGTGCCGACGCCGCCTCGGGCCGCCTGCGCGAGGCGTTCGCGTGCGGCACCGCGGCCGTGGTCACGCCGATCGGGACGGTCCGCGACGGCGACGGCGAGTTCACGGTCGGCTCCGGCGAGGCCGGCGAGACGACGATGGCGCTGCGGGAGCAGCTCGTGGCGATCCAGCGGGGCACGGCCCCGGACCCGCACGGCTGGGTGCACCGGGTCCTGTAACAGCGCGTTCACAGCGGCGCCGGTTTACGCGTCCGGCGCCGCTTTGCACAAATCCGGCAAAGACCCTACGCCGACCAGCGGCCGAGGTTGGAGTTGCGGACCGCGGCCGGGCGGCCACCGCGCACGTGCCGGTCGTAGGCCAGCTGCAGCGCCTCATCGGCCAGCTGCGCGTCCGCGCACGGCCAGAACGCCTTGCACTCGCAGAAGTTGTCGGTCCGCGGCCGGTGCGCGTCGTGCAGCGCCCGGGCGACCCGCCACAGCATCGGATCGGCACAGCCGAGGGGAGGGTCGAGCGGCGGCTCGGCCGGTTCGCGCGGAACTCCGTCGTCCATGATCTCTCCCCAGGAAACGTGCACTGCCCGTACTGATCCATACGGTAGACGTCCGGCCGGTTCGACCACAGACACGTTGTGCGCAACTTGCACGGGCGGATGAGGCCAATTGCAGCGGGTACAGCGCACCGGGTACCGAATGCGAAGCAACACCCGCGCGATGCGCACAGGTCCGGAAAATGCGTACGGGTGCCGGGGCCGCCACCCCGACACCCGTACAAGAGGAAAGCTCCTAGAAGGAAGCCGCCTCTGCATCGAGGGTTACCGCCAGCGCGTGAACAACCGCGGCGACGCGCAACACCTCGTCGACCACTTCGCGGGACACCCCTGCACCACGAAGTGATCTTTCGTGCGATTCCAGGCACACCCCGCACCCGGTGATCGCGGATACTGCCACTGACCACGCCTCGACGTCGGCGGCGCCGACCCCGGGCGTGGAGGAGACCTGGCGGCGCAGACGCGCGGGCAGGCCCTCGAACGCCTCGTCACCGATCAGGTGCTTGGCGCGGAAGTAGATGTTGTGGATGGCCATCCGCGACGCGACGGCCTTCGCGGCCTCGATCGCCTCCGGCTTGAGCCGGTCCCCGGCCTCCGCGGCGACCGCGCGGATCACCGTCGCGCTGCGGGTCGTCATCGCGCAGGCGAGCACGGCGCCCCACAGCTGCTGCTCGCTGAGCAGGTCCGTGGCGAGGACGGAGTCGAGGTTGAGCCGAAGATCCCGCGCGTACGGCGGAACCGCCGCCTTCAGCGTCTCGATGCTCACTTCCCCACCCCCTCACCATCGGTGATCGACGTTCCCGATCGGGCGCGCCGTCCTGCGTGGCTCCAACAGTGACCGACGCTCGTTACAAGGACGTGACGAACAGGGTGAATCGTGAAGCAGATCACGCCCGATCTCAAAATCCGGAATCACGTGCCACGGACGGCCCACGCGTGGCAAGCTACCGAACGTGACTCGGCTCATTATTGGCCCCTAGCGCGCCCGGCACCCATCCGCCGGACGCGCAGACCTCCCGCATTTCGCGGGGGGTCTTTTTGTTAGCCAGGGTCTTTTTGTTGGCCAGGGTCGGTTCGTCGGCCCGAGCACGCCGAGCCCGGCCCCCCATCCCGCCAGAAGGAGCACAGACATGCAGGTGTACGACACAACGCTGCGCGACGGGGCCCAGCGCGAGGCGATCAGCTACTCCGTCGTCGACAAGCTCGCGGTCGCCCGCCTGCTCGACGAGTTCGGCGTCGGCTTCATCGAGGGCGGCTGGCCCGGGGCGATGCCGAAGGACACCGAGTTCTTCCGCCGGGCCCGCACCGAGCTCAACCTCAAGCACGCCGTCTTCGTCGCGTTCGGCGCCACCCGCAAGGCCGGGGTCCGCGTTCAAGACGACAAGCAGGTCCGGGCGCTGCTCGACGCCGATACCCCGGCCGTCACGCTCGTCGCCAAGTCCGACGTCCGCCACGTCGAACGGGCGCTGCGCACGACCCGCGAGGAGAACCTCGCGATGGTCCGCGACACCGTCCAGTACTTCGTCTCCGAAGGCCGGCGGGTCTTCCTCGACTGCGAGCATTTCTTCGACGGGTACCGCTTCGACCCCGACTACACCGCAAGCGTCGCCGCCGCCGCCCTCGCCGCGGGCGCCGAGGCCGCCGTCATGTGCGACACCAACGGCGGCATGCTGCCGTCCCTGATCACCCGCACGGTCCTCGAGGTCCGTGACCGCCTCGCCGTCGCGCTCGGGGTCAGCGCCGCCGACGCCGTCGCCCGCCTCGGCATCCACTGCCAGAACGACACCTCGTGCGCGGTCGCCAACACCGTCGCCGCGGTCGAGGCCGGCGTACCGCACTTCCAGTGCACCGCCAACGGCTACGGCGAGCGCCCCGGCAACGCCGACCTGTTCGCCGTCGTCGGCAACCTCCAGCTCAAGCTCGGGATGCCCGTCCTACCGGAGGGCTGCATCGAGCAGATGGTGCGCGTCTCGCACTCCATCGCCGAGATCGCCAACATCGCACCCGACACCCACCAGGCCTATGTCGGGTCGTCAGCGTTCGCTCACAAGGCGGGCCTGCACGCGAGCGCGATCAAAGTGGATCCCGTGCTCTACAACCACATCGACCCGGTCGTCGTGGGCAATGACATGCGGATCCTGGTCACCGAGATGGCCGGCCGGGCCAGCATCGAGCTCAAGGCGCGCGAGCTCGGCGTCGACCTGGCCGGCAATCCGGAGGCCCTGTCCCGGGTCACGAACCGGGTCAAGGAGCTGGAGGCCCGCGGCTGGTCGTTCGAGGCCGCCGACGCCTCCTTCGAGCTGCTGGCCCGGGCCGAGCTGGCCGGGCACTCCCAGGACGGCGCCATGCCCCGGCCGTTCGCGCTGGAGTCCTACCGCGTCCTGGTCGAGCACCGCGAGGACGGCGCCGTCGTCTCCGAGGCGACGGTGAAGGTCCGCGTCCGCGGCGAGCGGGTCATCGCCACCGCCGAGGGCAACGGCCCGGTCAACGCGCTCGACGAGGCGCTGCGGGTGGCGCTGACCAAGCACTACCCGGAGCTGGGCCGGTTCCAGCTGGCCGACTACAAGGTCCGCATCCTGGAGGGCAGCCAGGGCACCGGCGCCGTCACCCGGGTGCTCGTGGAGACCCACGCGACGGGCGAGGACTGGACCACCGTCGGCGTGCACGAGAACGTCGTCGAGGCCAGCTGGCAGGCGCTCGTCGACGCCCTCACCTATGGCCTTTCCCACACCGTGCGGGTCTGACGTTCGTTGCCGTAGGGCCCTCTTTCGAGGGCCCTACCGCGTTAAGGGCACTTGTTCTGCCGGTAGGCGGTCAGCGCCGCCGCGTCAGGTTCGAACTTCCAAGCCCCGTTCTGGTACTTCACCGTGCTCTGCCCCGGCGCCGCGCTCGCACCGGTGGGCGGGACGTGCGTCCACTTGATCGTCGCCGTCGAGTCGTTGACCGGCGTCACCGCGGTGACCTGGTATTGGCCCTGCTGGCCCGTGCAGGTCGAGACCAGGTCGATGTAGGCGTCCTTGCCGATAGCCGACTTGGCCTCGTCCGTCCACAGGTCCCAGGCACCGGCCCAGTCGCCCTCCGACAGGTTGTCGAACACCTGCTCGGCGGTCACCTGTGCCGACTGCGCGTCCTGTGGCTGCGCGGTCACCTCCACCGTCGGGCGGTCGGACGCCGGGTCCGCCTTGTCGCCCTGCTTGTCCGAGCACGCGGCCGCCGCACTCAGGACCAGCGGCACGGCGATGGCGAGCGCGAGGCCGCGAAACGTTCGTGTCACCCATCTGCTCCAACGTGGTTCCCGTTCGGGCGGGGGCCCGATCCGTACGTGAAGGTACTCCCGGCCAACGAAGCTCGTATAGCCGGAGGTACGCCTTCGCTTGTCAGGCCTTGGGAAGAACCAGCTCGGCGAAGACCGCTTTGTGGTCGCTTTGCGGCATCTGGTGTACGGACACCTTCCCCACGCCGACCCGCCGGTCCGCCACCACGTGATCGAGCACCACGCCGGGGATGAACCAGCGCTCGTCATACGGCCAGGAGGCGTCGAAGCCGGCGCCGGCGACGTCCGCCGCGTCGCGGTAGCCGGTGTCGAGCAGCTCCCGGAACTTCTCGTGGTCCAGGGTGGCGTTGAAGTCCCCGAGCAGAAGGCTCACCGCCCCGTCCGGGGTCGCCGCCGGCTCCAGCGCGATGTCCTTCTCCCAGCAGTGGCTCAGCCGCGAGGACGCGGGCGCGCACGGGTGCACCGACTCGACCCGCACGTCCTTGGCCCCCGGCACCGCCACCGACGCCCGGGCCTGCCCGAACGTCGACGGGAACTGCCGGTAGCCGAGATCGGTGACCGGGAAGCGGCTGTACACCGCGGAGCCCGTCACGCCCGGCTTCGGATACGCCACGGCGTTGGGCAGCACGGCCTCCAGCCCGGCCGCGCGCAGCGCCGACTGCGCCTCCGGCGTGTACTCCTGCAGCGCCACGAGGTCGACGTTCAGCTGCCGGACCAGGCCGACGATCGCGCCCGGGTCCGCGCCGCCGAAGAGCATGTTGACGCTGAGCACCCGCAGCCCCGGCCCGCCCGGCTCGGGAGAGCTGTCGGAGATCCAGCGGGGCAGGACGCAGGCGGCCAGCGCGACAGTGGCGACGGCGGTGACGACGGCCGGCCAGACCCGCCTGGTCACGAGGGCCACGAGCAGCGGCACCAGTGAGGCACCCGCGACATAAGGCGTGAAAGCCATCAGTTGTACGGCCGGAAAGCCCGACTCCAGCCCGAAGACCCGCATCGCCGCCCAGGCCGCGAACGGCAGCACCAGCAGCCACACCACGGCGCCCCACCACCGGCGGCGCCCGCGCCTGAGCGGCTTCTCGGGCGGCAGACGGAGCGTGTCTTCCGTGACGGCCATCCCGCCAGGGTATGGGACCCCCGCAACGCCGGGCGCCTTCGTCACACGATCTTCACGTGTGGATGGCCGGATGGCATTAGGCTCGGCCCCCGTGCACCCGGTGATCATACGGATCGGTCCGGTGGCGATCCTGTCCCACGACGTGTTCGTCGCGCTGGGCATCGTGGTCGCCTCCGTCGTGCTGCTCTGGGAGATCCGCCGGCGCCGGGCCCAGGACGAGCGCCTCTGGTACGTGCTCGCCGGTGCCCTGGTCGGCGGGGCGCTCCTGGCCCGGCTGGGGACCTGGGCCCAGCACCTGGACCCGCGGGACAACGCGCCGCTGCTGGAGCAGTGGGCGTACGGCAACCGCAGCATCCTCTCCGGGCTCGTCGGCGCCTACCTGGGCGCTCTGCTCGGCAAGCGCATCTCCGGCTACCCCCACAAGACGGGCGACCTGTTCGCGCCCGCGGTCGCGGCCGGAATGGCCGTCGGCCGGATCGGCTGCCTGCTCGCCGAGCCGCCCGGCACGCCGACGAGCCTGCCGTGGGGCATCCGCCTGGACACGGCCCACGCCGCGGCGATGCACGTGCCCGCCCACGTACCGCTGCATCCGTCGTTCGTGTATGAGATCTTGTTCCATCTCGCGGCGTTCGGCGTCCTGCTGGCCGTCCGCGGGCGTCAGTGGTTCGTGGAGAAGCCCGGACGGTTGTTCACGGTGTATCTGGCGGCCTACGCCGCGTTCCGCTTCGGGGTCGAGTTCGTGCGCGGCAACGAGGTGGTGTGGGCCGGCCTGACCCGGTCACAGCTGTTCCTGCTTGCCCTGCTGCCGCTCTCAGGCCTGCGGTTCGCGTTGTCCCATCGTTCGAAAGAGGTGCCGGCATGAGTGGTGCGTCGCGGAGCGGCGGGGCCGCTCGTCAGTGTCGCAGGGCGGGGCTGAGGCCGGCGCCGGAGCTTGTGGAGGTGGCGGGCATGAGCGGTGCGGAGCGCAGCGGAGTGGCCGCTCATCATGGGTTCAGGGCGGGGCTCAGGCCGGCGCCGGAGCTTGTGGAGGTGGCGGGCATGAGCGGTGCGGAGCGCAGCGGAGTGGCCGCTCATCATGGGTTCAGGGCGGGGCTCAGGCCGGCGCCGGAGCTTGTGGAGGTGGCGGGCATGAGCGGTGCGGAGCGCAGCGGAGTGGCCGCTCATCATGGGTTCAGGGCGGGGCTCAGGCCGGCGCCGGAGCTTGCGGAGGTGACGGCATGAGCTGGACCGTGCCCCCGCCCCCGCCGCCGCCTTCCAAGCCGCCGATTCGGACCGGGCGGGTGTTCGGCGGCATCGGCATCGCGTTCGGGGCGCAGGTCGTCGCGGTGCTGATCGGTGTCGGAATCGCCGCCGCGGTGGGGTTCGCCGGGCTGTGGGTGGAGATCGTGCTGCAGGTCCTGCTGTGCATCGCCTGCATCGTCTTCGGCACCCTCTGGATCGCCCACCGGGACCGGGGCATCGGCCTGGGCGTCCTCATCGGCTGGGGCATCAGCGTCCTGGTCTTCCCCGTCATCGGCATCGGCGTGTGCATCGCGCTGATCAACAACCAGGGAACGGTATGACGACAGGCATGCAGCTGCGGGGCGACCGCATCCACCGCTACGTCAACGCGTTCTGCCCGACGTGCGCCGCCGAGGCGGACCTGCCCGACGTACAGCGCCTCTCGGGCTGGCTCGCCGAGCGGGACGGGCGCATCTGGCTGGAGCGCGGCTGCCCCCGCCATGGGCTGATCCGCACCCTCTATGACGAGAACCCGGAGATTTTGCGGTACCTCGAGCAGTGGACCGCCCCCACCAAGGTCCACGTGCCCGACCTGGCCGGCAACTTCGCGCCCGTGCCCGCCGCCTACCTCAACGGGCTGCCGGAGATGCAGACCCAGCACACCTGCATCCTGCTCGCCGACCTGACCGACAGCTGCAACCTGCGCTGCCCGACCTGCTTCACCGACTCCTCCCCGGCCATCGAGGGCGCCGTGCCGCTCGCCGACGTCCTGGCCTCGGTCGACACGAAGCTGTCGCGGGAAAACGGCCGGATCGACGTGCTCATGCTCTCCGGCGGGGAGCCGACGCTGTACCCGTGGCTGGCCGAGCTGCTCGACGAGGTGTCGGCCCGCAACGTCGTCCGAGTCCTGATCAACTCCAACGGCGTGAAGATCGCCCGGGACGATGCGCTGCTGGACCTGCTCGCTTCCCATCGGGAGCGCGTCGAGGTGTACCTGCAGTACGACGGCGTGTCCGAGCGCGCCGCCCGCCACCACCGCGGCGCCGACCTGCGCCGGCTCAAGGACCAGGCCGTCGACCGCCTCTCCGCGCGCGGCATCTTCACCACGCTGACCATGACCTGCGCCCTCGGGGTCAACGACGACGAGATCGGCGCGGTCGTGAAGCGGGCCCTGGACACCCCGTACGTCGGCGGCGTCTCCCTGCAGCCCCAGTTCGGCTCCGGCCGCTCGGGCGCGATCGACCCCCTCGACCGCCTGACCCACACCGGCGTCCTCGCCCGCCTGGGCCCGCAGACCGGCGACGTGGTCACCTGGCGCGACCTCACGGCACTGCCCTGTTCGCACCCGCACTGCTGCTCGGTCGGCTACATGCTGCGCGACGACGCGGGCGAGTGGCAGTCGATGACGAAGCTGATCGGCCACGACCGCCTGCTGGAGTTCCTGGACCTGGCCCCGGACGTGGTCGCCAACCGCATCGCCGACGTGCAGCTCCCGGCGATGTTGAAGAACGCGGTCAAGGACTCCCTCATGGGGCTGCTGTCCGAGCAGTCGTCGCTGTCGCACCCGGACGTCGGCAACCTGTGGCGCGACATCTGCGAGAACTGCGACCTGGGCATCTCGACGCTGACGACACTCGTCTCGGCCTCGCTCCCGGGCGGGCGCAACCGGCTGCGCAAGATGCTGGGGGAGCGGGTCAAACGCATCACGGTGAAGCCGTTCATGGACCTGCACACGATGATCGAGGAGCGGCTGCTGCAGTGCTGCGTGCACGTCGCGACCAGGTCGTCTGCTCCTGCCACCGCCTCCGGCCCGCCGTCCGCGGTCGATCAGTGCGCGCCGTTCTGTGCGGTGCAGGCCTGGCCCGCGCTGTCGGCGCAGCGCCTGCCGCGCGCCGTCGCGGCCGCGCGGCCCGTGCCGGTGGCGACGCCGGTCGTGCGATGAACAATTCGGCACCGTACGACCCGCTGCGCCTGTGCATCTACGCCACGATCGCCGCCGTGGCCTGGCTGCTCGGGCCGGTCGCGGTGGTCGGGTTCGCGGCGCTGGGCTTCGCCGGGTACCTCCGCGCCCGCCGGCAGGGCCTGACCCGCTCGAAGTGCATCCTGCGCGACACCCGCCTCGTCCTGGCGTACCTGGGCGTCCTCGCGCTGGCCGGGACGGTGGCGATCGGCTGGCGGGTGTACCAGCTCCTGGCCTGACGGGCCGCCACCTGCTGTACTGCGGCGCCTGCTGTCTGTCGCGCGTGCCGTTCTGTGGCGCCTGCTGTTCTGTGGCGCCTGTTGTTCGGCGGCGGCTGTTCGGTTCCCGGGTTCGTGGTTGCTTTTTGGGTTCATGGGTCTACGGTTGCTCTCCGTGAGCGATCTTCCGCCCCCGTTGGACCTCGGGTCCGACGGATCATCCAGGCCCGGCAAGCCGCTGCCGGGCTGGCTGCGCCGCACGGAGGCGGAGCAGCGCTGGCCGGCCGCCCTGGTCATCGCGATCGCGATCGTCATCCACCTGGTGCTGCCACCCGACCTGGCCCCGCACCCGCGCTGGCTCCTGCCCGGCCTCGAGGGCGCCATGCTGCTCACGATCGTGGTGGTCAACCCGCTGCAGATCAACCGCGAGACCCGCATCCTGCGCCCGCTGGCCCTCGCTCTGGTCGGCGTGCTGACGCTTGTCACGATCTGGTCGGTCGGGCTCCTCGTACGCGCCCTGTTCACCTCCGGCCCCTCCGTGGCACTCCCGGCCCACCTCCTGCTGTGGGGCGCCGCCATCTGGCTGACGAACGTGATCGTCTTCGCCCTGTGGTTCTGGGAGACCGACCGCGGCGGCCCGGCCGCCCGCGCCGACGGCGACAACCCGCACCCCGACTTCCTGTTCACCCAGATGCAGGTCCCGGAGCTGGCGCACAAGGACTGGGAGCCCGGCTTCTTCGACTACTTCTACCTGGCTTTCACGAACTCCACCGCCTTCAGCCCGACCGACACCCTGCCGATGTCGACCTGGGCGAAGATGCTGATGCTCACCGAGTCGGCCATCTCCCTGGTCACCGTCCTGCTGGTCGTGGCCCGCGCCGTCAACGTGATCGGAGGCTGAGGGTGTCTTCCGCCCGTCCGGCACCCCCCACCGCCTCGAACCGGACCAGGATCGCTCCGAGCCCGCCCGCCACCGCTTCTTGCCGGACCGCCACTGCTTCGAGCCCGCCCGCCACCGCTTCTTGCCGGACCGCCACTGCTTCGAGCCCGGCCACCACTGCTTCTTGCCGGACCGCCACTGCTTCGAGCCCGGCCGCCGTCGCTTTGAGCTCGGCCATCACTGCTTCGAGCCCGGCCGCCGTCGCTTTGAGCTCGGCCATCACTGCTTCGAGCCCGGCTGCCACCGCTTTGAGCCCGGCTGCCACCGCTTTGAGCCCGGCCGCCACCGCTTCGGGCACGGCCGCCGTTGCTTCGCGTCTGGCCGCGACCGGTTTGCATTCGGACACCGTTGCTTCCAGCCCGGACATGGTCGTCTTGTGCTCGACCACCTCTGTTTCGAGCTCGGCTGGTGCGCACCCGACCGGCCGGTCGGCGCAGGTCGACGTGAGTGGCGGCTGAGGTGGCGTTCGTCGATCCGATCACCTGCCTGGCCGCGCCGGCCGCGTGGCTGCCCGAGGGGCTTTTCGTCGACGGGGTGCGCATCCTGTCCCGGTGGGACGTCCTGGTCGACGGCGCCGCCCCCACGCCCGTGTCGTCGCATCGCGCGGGCGCGTCGTCGGCGGTGTTCTCGGCGGTCGCGGCCGGGCCGGAGCTGACGGTTGTGCGCCGCCGCCTGGCCGAGCCGATGGGCGGGACGGAGACCATCACGCTGTCGAACGCCGCCGATGTGCCGATGACCGTCACGGTGACGGTGCTGGCCGAGGCGCTCGCGTCCGCGCGCATCGAGACGACGCCGCCCTGTGCCGGCACGCCGTTGACCTGGACGGCGGAGGTACCCCCGCGCGGCTCCTGGCAGGTCGAGGCCCGGATCACCCGCACCGACATCCCGCCGACAGCCCGTCCGAAGCGCTTCAGCACGCTCCGGGTGACCGCGGACGACCCACGCCTGGACGCACTCGTCCGCGCGGGAGTCCAAGACCTGGACGCGCTGCGCCGAACCGCGGGCCCGGACGCGTACTACAGCACCAGCAGCCCTTCGCACCTGACCCTGTCCCCACGCGAGGCTCTGTGGGCCGCCCGCCTTGCACTCCCGCTGGGCCACGACGTCGCGGCGGGCACGCTACGCCTGGTAGCCAACGCGATCACGGCCGACCTGGCGCCGCTGTTCACGGCCACCCGGGCCGCGGCGATCCGCTGGGGCATGCCACCTGACGCTGCCCCGCCCGGCCCTGCTTCGAACCGCGCCCCGGCTTCGAATCCCGCCCCGGCCGGGACTTCCGGGAATTCGGTCGATCCGGCGGCGGTCGTCGGTGACCGGGCCTCCGTCTTCGGGGCCTCGGATGCGGTCTCCGAGGGCGGGGACGCGGGCTCCGGGCGCGCGGACGCGGGCTCTGTGGGCGGGGACGAGGGCTCCGGGCGCGCGGACGCGGGCTCTGTGGGCGGGACGGGGCTCCGGGCGCGCGGACGCGGGCTCTGTGGGCGGGAACGTGGGCTCCGGGCGCGCGGACGCGGGCTCTGTGGGCGGGAACGTGGGCTCCGGGCGCGCGGACGCGGGCTCCGTGGGCGGGAACGTGGGCTCCAGAGGAGCGGACGCGGGCTCCGTGGGTGCGGACGCGGTCTTCGAGGGCGCGGATGCGGTCGTCGGCGACCGAGCGGCAGTCGTCGCCGACCTGGACGCGGTATTCGGGAAACTGGCCGCGGTCTTCCGGGACTCGGCCGTGGTGTTCGAGGACCCATCGGTGGCCTTCCGAACCCCAGCCGTGATCGCCGATCTCCTGGCCGCGGCGGAGCGCCTCGACTACCGCCTGCCGACGTTCGACGGCACCGCGTCCGCGCGTCCCCATGCGTGCGGCGCCGCGATCGCCCCGGCGATCCTGGTCGCGCTGCTGGGCCTGGACGTGGACGTGCCCGGGGGTCGGATCACGTTCGACCCGCTGACCCCGTCCCCGGTGGGCACTTTCCGCGTCCGCGGCCTGAAGATTGCCGACGGCTTACTTGACGCTACCCTCACTGCAGGGGGCACACTGACGGTCCACAATGGACCACTCGGTGTCACCTTCCACAACGCGGACGGTAGCCCCGCGCGGATCGCCTGAGTGTCAGCCGGCGCGCGGAGGCGTCAGGCGCAGGACGGTACCCCCGGCGTCGTCGCTTATGAGAATGGTGCCGTCGGTGTCTATGGCGGCGTCGACCGGGCGGCCCCACCACTTGCCGTCGGCGCCGACGAAGCCGGTGGCCAGGTCGACCGGGTCGCTCGGGCCGTTGGCCGTCCAGGGTACGTAGAGGACCTTGTAGCCGGCGGGCTTGGTGCGGTTCCAGGAGCCGTGCAGGGGGACGATCGCCGCGCCGTTGTAGAAGGTCAGGCCGAGCGGTGCGCTGTGCGCGGGGAGGCCGAGGTCGATCGGGTCGGCCTTGGTGCAGTCGGCCTTGGCACCGTCGCGGTTGAGCTCGTAGTCGCGCAGGAGGCCCATGTCGTGCAGGCCCTTGCCCGGGTCCGGGTTGCAGAACGGCCAGCCGTAGAAGCCGCCGTCGCGGACCTTGATGAACTCCTCCGGCGGGTAGTCGTCGACGAACTGGGCCATCTTCTTGCCCTTGTCGGACTGCCCGTCGCCGTCGACGTCGCGGTCGTCCGGCACCAGTGTGTTGTCGCGGTTGTTGACGACGATCCAGAGCTCGTCAGTGCCCGGCCGGAACGCGAGCCCCTCGGCGTTGCGGATGCCGCGGGCGAGGAGGTGCCGGGACGCGTTCGTGCCGCCCGCCGCGTACGTGTAGATGGCGGCCCGCTGGGGGTCGCTCACCGTGTCCTCGACGCAGGCGTTGCAGGTCGAGGCGATGGACACGTACAGCGTCTCGCCGTGGACCGCGATGTTCTTGAGCACGTGCGCGTAGGCGCCGCGCAGCTCCGGCGTGCTGGTGTCGGGCAGCCCGTCGACGACGACCTGGCCGTCGTGGGCTTTGAGGTCACCGTTGCTGTACGGGTAGCGCACGACCCGGTTCGACTCCGCGATGAACAGGAACATCTGCCCGCCGACCGGCGCGAACACCATGTCGTGCGGCTGCCGCAGCCCGCCGGCGAACTCCGACACCGCGCCCGCGCGGACGAGCTGGACCTTTCCGGCGCCGGGCTGCGACACGAGCAGGTCACCGCTCGGCGTGAGGGCCATGAACCGCGCCTTGTCGACGCGCGCGTAGACGGCCGCTTTCCAGCCGGTGGGCAGCTGGAGGTACCGGTCCTGGTTGAACGGCGCGGCCGCGAGCCCGGACGGCACCTCGACCTTGACCCGCACCGGCGCTCCGAGTCCACCGGTTGACCCGCTCGCTGTCGGCGCACCGTTTGAGCCCTCGGGGCGCGCGGGCGCGTTCTGGGCACCCTCCTGCCCGGCATCCGAGCAGGCCGTGAGGGCCAGCGTGGCGACGAGCAGGAGTGCGGCGAGCTTGCGCATGGCATCGACGCTACCTCGCTCCGGGCGGGCGCGGCGCTGCTCAGCGGTTCAGAGCCGCAGGCGCTGGCAGCCTCGGGGCGCCTGCTCGGCGGCCTCGACCGGGCCGCCCGGCAGTCCCGGGGACGCCTGCTCGGCGGCCTTGGCCCGGCCGCCCTGCAGCCTCGCGGTGCCTGCTCGGCAGCTTCGGCCCCGCCGTTCGCAGGTCCGGGCCGTCCGCTCGGCGGCCTTATCGCATGCGCTGGCTGCCTCGGACCGGGCGTCTGCCGCTCATGCACGTCGCCTGCTTGGTGCCGCGCGGGGGCGTGGTTCGGTCCGCGCGGAGGCGCGGTTCGGTCCGTGCGGTGGTGTTCGCGGAGCGTTGCCGCGATGCTGTGCCGCGCGGACGCGTGGCGGTGGCCGGGCTGTGGTGTCGTGCGCGGACGCGTTGGTGTTGGCCGGGGTGGTTTGGTGTCGTCGCGCGGTGGCGCGGCGTGGCGTTGGCCGGCCCCGGGGGCCCTCGCGCGGAGGCGTGGTTCGGGCTGCGTGAGATCTGTTCGTAAGCTTGTCGAGTGCAGCTCACCGTTCTGGCCCGCCCGACCTGGGAGGCGCGCCGTGCCGCCCATGAGGCGCGCGTGGACGCGTGGATCGAGCCGCACCTGGCCCGCCGCCGGCTCGGTCGCAAGCACCCGGTCGAGGACTTCCTGTTCACGTACTACTCGTATCGCCCCGCCCAGCTCCGCCGCTGGCACCCGGGTGCGGGCGTCGTCCTGTCCGACGCGGACACGCCCGCCTGTGCAGAGGCGGTCATGGTGCCGCCCCGCCGCGCGGAGGCGATCGCCTGGGTCCGCGACCTGCTGATCGCGACGGCCGCGCGGACGCCGCACCTGGGGTGCTTCGGCCTGCACGAGTGGGCGATGGTGTACCGCCAGACTCAGGATGAGATCCGCCACAACGCCTGGCCGCTGCGCCTCGGCCCGGCCGGCACCGACGCCGTCGTCGAGGCCAGCCGCATCCGCTGCAGCCACTACGACGCCTTCCGGTTCTACACCGCGCCCGCGCGGCCGCTGAACCTGCTCCAGCCGACCCGTGAGACCCAGGCGGCCAACGAGCAGCCGGGCTGTCTGCACGCGAACATGGACCTGTACAAGCACGCGTACAAGCTGGCCCCACTCGTCCCGTCCGAGCTCATCGCCGACTGCTTCGAACTCGCCCGCGACGTGCGCACACTGGACATGCAAGCCTCGCCGTACGACCTGGCCGACCTCGGCTACGCCCCGGTACGCATCGAAACCCCCGAGGGTCGGGCCCGCTACATCGAGGCCCAACGAACCTTCGCCATCCGCGCCGCCCCGCTGCGAGCCCGCCTGATCGCCGAGTGCGACCGACTCCTGGCCGCCGTAGCCGAGTAGCCGCCCGCGAGTGTCACGCGCGGATGCGGCGCAACGACGGCATCGCGTCCGCGCGCGGGCGCAGCGCAACGACCGCACCGCAACGACCGCACCGCGTCCGTGGGGTGCACTCGAAGGCGGCGGCTGCCAAGGCTTCCGCGCGCGGGTGTGCTCGAGGGTGGCGGCCGGCACGGCATCTGTACGCGGAAGTGCTGCATGGTGGCCGTCATCGCCGCGTCCGCGCGGGCGCGCGGGAGCGGGTCTCGTGGCGTCGGTTTGTCCCGCCGAAGGTCGGCCGGTTCGCCGGGTGGGAGAGGCTCCTGGCGGCCGTTGTCGGATGACCGCTGGGAGGAGTTCGCGCGCGGGCGCCTAGTGTATAAGTCGGGTTCATGTTCTGGCGGGAACTCGGGTCCGGGGAGTGGCAATGAGTGAGGTTCGGCGGCGTCTGAGGTCCCTTTTGGGCATGTGGGACACCGTCGCCACCGTGGACGGCAAGGTCACCATGCGCGGCTGGGCGAGCTTCGCGTGGGCGGACGACGGAGAGTTCCTGGTCCAGCGCGCGGACGCGGACCCGCCCGCCGACGACACACCTCGCGAATGGATCGAAAACTCGCCGTTCCCCACCACATCGGTCATCGGCTATGACGATGGAAGCAAGATCTTCACGATGCTCTACTCCGACCACCGCGGCGTCCTCCGCGTGTACGGCATGGATGTCGACGGCAGCACCTGGCGCATCTGGCGCGCGGCCGAGGGCTTCAACCAGCGGTTCACGGCCAGCATCGCCCCGGACGGCAAGCGCATCGACGCCTACTGGGAGATGTCCAAGGACGGCCTGAAGTGGTCGAAGGACTTCGACCTGACCTACACGCGCAACTGACCCTCTCCACGTACCGCCAGTTCCTGTGGACCGAGCCGCAACAGCGCCGGCGCAGCCACCCACCGCTGCCCGTCATACGCGACCGCGCGTCCCGAGACGGCTGGCCATGACGCGGATCAGCAGCCGGCCAAGAGCTCGGCGACGGTGGCGTAGATCGTGACCTCCGCTGATTGCAAACCCGCGTCCGCGCGTTGGCTGCCGGCCCTGCGCGCTGGTTGCCCGTTGAGGCGCCCCGTCGGTGTGGTCGGTGACGTTCTCGTTTCCGCAAGCTTGTGGGCGACGCCTCCGCGCGTCAGCTGGATGGTGGGACAGTTGCTGTGGCAGTACCACCGGGGCGTTGTGTCTTTGCTTGTCGCGTGGCATGGCGAGAGTCTCAGGCGACCAGGCCGGCCACCTCGTCGGCGCAGCCCCAGGAGAGTGTGACGCCCGCGCCGCCGTGCCCGTAGCAATGCACGAGCCGTGTCCCGCTCGGAAGCGGCTCCGGAGCCACCTCGAGCCGAGGTCCGCCCTCGCGGGCCGGCCGCAGCCCCGCCGCCTCCCACAGCGGCTGCGCACCGGCCAGTTCCGGCACCAGCTCGGCGCACCGCTCCAGGATCGCCGCGGTGGTCGCCGGATCGGGCGTCTGATTCCAGTCCCCGGGCTGAAAGGTGCCCCCGAGCACGACGTCCCGCGACCGCGGATGGATGTACGCCATGCCGCCCGGATGCCCCTCGTCCCGCACCGACGTCACGAGACCCGGATTGGCGACCCCCACGATCTGCCCTCGAGCCGGGAAGACCGTCGAGTCGCCCGCGAGGACGCGCGAGGCCAGCCCCGTCGCATTGACGACTGTGCCGGCCCGCCCGCCCAATTCACGCAACGAAGCCACGCGTCCGCGCGCCACAACGCCACCTCGGGACTGGACAAGAGCGACGAGCCAGCGGGTGTACTCCTGCATCTCCACGGATGGGACAGTGAAGCGCCATTCGCCGGGGTACGCCGCGAAGTCCGGCACCGCCGCCGCCCACCACGGCGTCCCCGCCTCGCCGTCACGGATCACCATCCGCGTGGGCCTCCGCGCGACGCCGGGCACTCCGTCGGCGGCCTGCCTCATGAACTCGTCGTACGCCGCCCGCGCCCACGTCAGAACCCGCGGATCGGCCGCGGTCCGCGTCGGGTACCAAACCGCCGCCGCGAGCCGGGACACCGTCGTCTCCGGCGCATCAGCGGTCAGGACCCGCACCCGCGCCCCGGCTTCGAGGAGCCGAACCGCACAGGTCAAGCCGATGACTCCAGCACCCAGCACGATGACGTCATCCATGACCTCAGGCAACCAGCGCCGGCCGGTATTTGTCCAAGTCGGGCGGGTTACCACGCGATAGGTCCCGCTTATGGCGCCCGCCGGCCCATGCCCGGTCGCCGCGCCCCGTCGCCTCGCCGGCCCCTACATGCCTGCGGCATATGCTCGTTCGATGGAACCGCTGGATCTGCGGCGGCTGCGGTATTTTGCAGTGCTCGCCGAGGAGCTGCACTTCACCCGCGCGGCCGCGCGGTTGCGGATCGCGCAGCCGGCGCTGAGCCAGCAGGTCCGGACGCTGGAGCGGGAGGTCGGCGCGCGGCTCGTCGAGCGCGGCGCGGGCGCGTGTGTGCTCACCCCGGTCGGCGCGGTCGTGGCGGCGGAGGCCGCGCTGCTGCTTGCGCAGGCCAGCGCCGCGCGGGAGCGCATCGAGGCGGCCGCGCGGGGGCAGGGCGGGCGGATTCGGCTGGCGTATACGCGATCGGCCCGTGGCGGGCGGGTCGACGCCCTCGTCGAGCGCTTCCGGGCGCAGAACCCGCTCGTCGAGGTGCTGCCGGAAACCGGATGGCACGCGCCGAACGTCGCCGGGTTAATGGCCGGGCGGTACGACGCGGCGTTCGTCCGGCCGCCGCTCGACGAGCCCGGCATCCGGTGGCGGCTCGTCGACACCGAGGAGCTGCGCCTCGCCCTGCCCGCCGGGCACCGGCTGGCCCGTCTTCGCCGCGTTGCCCGGGAGGAGATCGCGGGGGAGCCGGCGGTGATGTGGCCACGCGAGAACGGGCCCGGGATGTTCGACCGCATCGTCGCGCAGGTGTGGCCGGCCGGCATCAACCTGGCCCGCTACGAGCCGGACGACGAGCAGCTCCTGCGCGCGGTCGCGGCCGGTGGTGTCGTCGCGGCGGTGCCCGAGGGCCGCGCGAAGGCCCTGCGCCTGCGCGGAGTGGTACTGCGCCGCCTCACCCCTCCGGTGCCGACCGTCGACATCGGGCTCGCCTGGAACGACCGCGCCGCGACACCCGTCGTCCAGCGCCTCCTCGCGACGCTTGACGAGCTCGACTGACAGTGCAGGCTGGGCATCTGAGACGCTTCCGCGCGCGGCCTCAGCGGCCACAGCGAGCCGGTGCTGCACCTCGCCGGTTGAGTGGCGCATGGGTTGCTGCTGACGGAGCGTGGTGCCTGAGGTGCGTCCGCGCGGGAAGCAGCCGACCGGTCCGGCGGGACGGCTTCAGTCCTCGATGAAAGCGAGCAGGTCCGCGTTGAATGCGGCCTCGTAGGCGCCGCTGATGCCGTGGGGCGCACCGGGGTACACCTTCAGGCTTGCGTTCTTCAGCAATCGCACCGTTTTCACGGCCGAGGCCTGAATCGGCACGATCTGGTCGTCGTCTCCGTGCGCCACGAATGCCGGGATGTCGATGCGTTGGAGGTCCTCGGTGAAGTCGGTCTCCGAGAACTCGCGCACACAGTCGTACGCGGCCTTGAGCCCCACCTGCATGCTCAGCCGCCAGAACTGCTCGCGCAGGCCCACCGAAACGGTGCTGCCGGGGCGGTTGGCGCCATAGAACGGGGCGCTGAGGTCGCGATAGAACTGTGCCCGGTCCGCGAGCATGCCGGCGCGGATCTCGTCGAATGCAGCGCGCGGAGTGCCCTCCGGGTTGGTTTCGGTCTTGAGCATGAGCGGCGGTACCGCGCTCGCCAATACCGCTTTGGCGACGCGTGACGTGCCGTGGCGGCCGAGGTACCGGACGACCTCGCCGCCGCCCGTCGAATGTCCGACCATGATCGCGTCCGAGAGGCCGAGCTGGTCCATCAGCTCCGCGAGATCGTCGGCGTAGGTGTTCATGTCGTTGCCCGTCCACGTCTGCGTGGATCGCCCGTGGCCGCGGCGATCGTGCGCGACCGCGCGATAGCCCTGGGACGCCAGCAGCATCAGCTGGCTGTCCCAGGTGTCTGCGTTGAGGGGCCAGCCGTGGCTGAACACGACGGGGCGGCCGGAGCCCCAGTCCTTGTAGAAGATCTGGGTGCCGTCGGGCGTGTTGATGAAGGGCATGGCGTCTCCTCGCAGGACTGGGTACGAGCGGGTCGGCTACTCCTTCGGGGTCTGACCGCGGCGCGGGCGATCAACCTCGCCCGCTCGGGTGGCGCGCGGGCGCGGGCGCCCCGGGGCAGAGGCGTGACCTGGGCGAAGACGCGACCTGTCGCGCGGTCGCGGGCGGTGTCTTAACGGGCGGTCAACCGCAGCTCAAGTGAGAGCGCTCCATCGACCGATATTCATAAAGGTTATTTACTGTTAACAATCCTTCCCTTACATTGGGCGGCATCACCCCCTGCTGGAAGGAGCGATTGGATGCGCAAAGCGATCGCTGCGATACCCCTGACGCTGGCCGCTGTGGCCGCCGCGCTCGTTGCGACGGCGTCCCCGGCGTCCGCGCACGGGTACATCTCCTCACCGCCCAGCCGCCAGGCGATGTGCGCCCAGGGCCGCGTGGCCAACTGTGGCCAGATCGTCTACGAGCCGCAGAGCGTCGAGGGGCCCAAGGGCCTGACGAGCTGCAGCGGCGGCAACAGCCAGTTCTCGCAGCTCGACGACCCGAACAAGGGCTGGCCGGCGACGTCGGTCGGCAACACCGTCACCTTCAACTGGGTGTTCACCGCTCGCCACGCCACGGCGAACTTCGAGTACTTCGTGGGCGGCACCCGCATCGCCAACATCGACGGCGGGAATCAGCAGCCGCCCGCGACCGTCTCCCACACGGTGAGTCTCGGCGGCCGCACCGGCCGGATCCTGGTGCTGGCCCGTTGGAACATCGCCGACACCGGCAACGCGTTCTACTCGTGCGTCGACCTGCAGGTCGGCACCGGCGGCAACCCCACGCCGACGCCCACGCAGCCGTCGCCGTCCCCGACGCGTCCGAGCCCCACGCCCACCACCTCGCCGACGCCCACGCAGCCGCCTGCGGGCACGACCACCTGGGCTGCTGGCACCGCGTACAAGGTGGGCGACCGGGTGACGTACAACGGCGTCACGTACCAGTGCCGCCAGGCCCACACCGCCATCGCCGGCTGGGAACCGCCAAACGTCCCGGCCCTGTGGCAGCGGGTCTGATCCGCCGATATCGCTGAATGAGGTGGCGCCCCGACCGACGGGGCGCCGCCCCCGCGCGCAAGGAGACCCATGAAACGCTTCGCGCTCCTGCTCGCGGCGTTCCTGCTGGCGGGCTGCGCCGCCGCCCCGGAGCAGCCCGCCCCGGCAGGCACCGAGCAACGTGTCTTCAACGACACCGACGTCATGTTCAGCCAGATGATGGTCGCTCACCACGCTCAGGCGCTGGAGATGGTGCGCCTGGCCCGCACCAAGGCCGTACGCGAGGACGTACGCACCCTCGCGGCCGCGATCGACGTCACCGAGACCGACGAACTCAAGACGATGCAGGTCTGGCTCAGCTCCTGGGGCCGGCCACCCACGGCCGACGCGTCCGCGCACGCCGGCCACGGCGGCGCCCACGGCACCAGCCCTGACGATCTGCAGGCGCTACAGGCCGCGACGGGCAGCGACTTCGAGACGAAGTTCCTGAACCTGATCATCGCCCACCAGCACAACGCGATCGAGATCGCTCGCCTGGAGACCGGCAGCGGCGTCAACCCCGGCGCACTTGACCTCGCCAAGCGCATCGACGAGTCGCGAACAGCAGAAATTCAACAGATGCTGCGGTACCTCAACGAACCCGCCTGACACCGCCCGCTCCAACCGACGCGTCCGCGCGTCCCCGGCTCCGGTCCCGCGCCGGCCGGACTGCGCTCAGCGCCGCCACAGGCCGGTGCGGCCGAGACTGACCGGCGCGCCCGAGTCCTCGCGACGGGCGCTACGTCTACGCGCCCGAGCCCCTGGGACAGGCGCTACGTGTACGCGCTCGCGGCCCCGGGGCGTGGGCTGCTCGAGGTGGCCGGGCGGCGCGAAATCGGCCGACGTGAACCGCGCGGAGGCGTGCCCGATAGCGCTGGGGCACGCCTCCGCGCGTGGATGGGTGGCGTCAGCCCGTCACTCGCAGCCGATGCCGTCGTGGTCGGTGTCGAGGCCGTACGGGTCGCTGCCGATGACCTTGACGGGGCCCTGCACGTAGGACGGGCCATTGCCGGAGCCGCCCGCGCAGTCCACGTCGACCGGGTCGTTCGGGACGCAGGGCGTGTAGTTCGGGTTGCAGTTCTGCGCCGGCGGCTTGGTCGTGGGCTTCGTTGCCGGCTTGGTGGTCGGGGGCTTCGTCGTCGGAGCCTTGGTCGCCGGCTTCGCGCCAGTCGTGGCCGCGGGCGCGGGAGCGGTGGTCGTCGTCGGCGCGGGCGCGTCCGTGGTGGGCGGTAGGGCGGTCGTGGCCTGCGCATTGGCGGCCGGCGCGGCCGACGGTGACACGGGTACTTCGCTGACCGGGGCGCCCAGTGCGCCGTTGCGGGCGACGTCCTGGGACTTGGACGGCTTTTCCTGGTTGCCGGCGGCGGCGACCACGATGCCGCAGAAGACGAAGACGCCGAGGACCGCGGCGGCCAGGACGAGGTACCAGCCGTGCTTCTTCGGGCCGCGGCCGACCGGCGCGCCGCCCAGGGGTGGTTGGCCTCCATGCGGACCGCCGGCTGCCGTTGGACCGGCCCACTGGCCACCGGGGAGCGGGCCCGCGCCGTAAGAGCCGATCGGCAGGGGCGCGGTGCTCCAGTCCGCGGCCGCCGCCGGAATTCCAGAGGTCGGTGGTGCACTGTGCGGGCGGCCCGGCACGTAGAACGATGGAGAGCCGGTCCGGGGGCCACCCGCTGGTCCGTATGGCGGGCGCGTCGTCGGGCCGGGCGCGTCCGCGCGTGGGCCGCCCGGTCCAGGCGCGGCCGCGGGCGCGCCCTGTGGGTGATCCGGGTGATCGGCGGCGGGGTCGGCGGAGCCTGATCCCGTGGCGGCAAGGCCCGGCCGGCCGGGCGCGGAGGCGGGGCGACCGGGCTGCCCTGGCCGCCAGGGATCGGTACCTTGCGGTGGCTGAGAGGTCACGAGCCGAAGTCTGCGCGGGCGCCGGACGCGAGGGAACGGCCGAATGGCCCTCTCCAACCTCGTTCGGTGGTGAACAACCCACATTCGGTCGCGGCCGGATCGGAAGATCGGCTGCCGGGGATCGGCCGACAGTCGGCGAATTCCGGATCGTGTCGCTGTGGGTACTGCCCGCCGGCTGTGATCCGGACCCGCGCCACCGGCCCGCCACCGTCCGATGCGCACATCAGCCACGCCAGCCACTCGCCCGCCGTCGCGCAGCGGCCGCTGTTCGCCACCGCGGCCTGCTTGCGCCTGCGGCGGGCTGGCGCCTGCGGTGAGTTGGCGCCTGCGGTGGGTTGGCTCCGGCGGGCGGGCTTGCGCTCGCGGCGGGCTCGCGCCTGTAACGGGCTCGCGCTTGCGGCCGGCTTGTGCCTGTTCGGGCGATCCGCCGCGCGGTCGCCTCTATACGCCTGCCGGCCGCCTGCGTGCCACGGGCCGCCACAGTCGTGCCTCTGCCCGCTTCGCTTCGGTATTCCGCGATCCTTCCGCGCGTGGAGGAGCCGGCTTCCCGGGACCGGGGCGTCGCATTTCCCGGGGCCGAGGCGTCGCGTCTCTTGGGGCCGAGTCTTGGGGCCGAGGCGTCGCTGCTCGCGCGCGGAAGCGTCGGAGATCGGCTGGAGTCGTGGCGTAGTGGGCTGCCTGGCGTTTTGGCTGGTGGATGCCCTGTGCCGCGGGGCGTGATCGAGCGGGAGCGGCGCGCGGAGGCGCGGGAGGGGCGGGGTCGTTACCGTGGCTGGCAGGACCGGGCTTGTGAGGTGGAGGCGGCTAATGGGCGAGCGGTTGCGGAACTGGGCCGGAAACATCGAGTTCGGCGCGGCGCGGGTGCATCGGCCCGGAAGCGTTGAGCAGGTGCAGGAGATCGTGGCGGGGGCGGACAAGGTGCGGGTGCTCGGGACCGGGCACTCGTTCAACACGATCGCCGACACCGAGGCCGACCTGGTAAGCGTGGCGGGGCTGCCGGCCGACATCCGGATCGACGCTGCGGGCGGGACGGTAAGTGTCGCGGGCGGGGTGCGCTACGGGGAGTTGGCGCGGAAGCTCGACGCCGAGGGCTACGCGCTGCACAACCTCGGATCGCTGCCGCACATCTCCGTGGCGGGCGCGGTCGCGACAGGGACGCACGGGTCGGGTGTGCGGCTCGGGAACCTGGCCACCGCGATCGCCGGGGTCGACATCGTGGCCGGCGGTGGCGAGTTGGTGTCCCTGCGGCGCGGGGACGCGGACTTCGACGGGGCCGTGGTCGCGCTCGGGGCGCTCGGGGCCGTCGTGCGGGTGACGCTCGACATCCAGCCGCGGTACCAGGTCAGCCAGCACGTCTATGAGCGGCTCCCGCGCGCGCAGCTCGACGCGCACTGGGACGAGATCGCCGCCGCCGGGTACAGCGTCAGCCTCTTCACCGGCTGGCGTGGCGACACCGTCGACCAGGTGTGGGTCAAACGGCGCGACGACGACGCGCCCGCGCCCGCGGAGCTGTTCGGAGCGGCGGCCGCCGGCGGCAAGCGGCACCCCATCGCCGTCATGTCTCCGGAGCACTGCACGGAGCAGGGCGGCGTCCCGGGGGCGTGGCACGAGCGGCTGCCGCACTTCAAGCTCGAGTTCACGCCGAGCAGCGGAGAGGAGCTGCAGTCGGAGTACTTCGTGGCGCGCGCGGACGCGGTGGCGGCGTTCGCGGCCGTGGAGCGGGTCCGGGACCGGGTGACGCCGGCCCTGCAGATCTCCGAGGTCCGTACGATCGCGGGGGACTCGCTCTGGCTGAGCCCGCACTTCGAGCGCGACAGCGTGGCGCTGCACTTCACATGGGTACCGAATCAGGAGCTTGTGCTTCGGGCGGTTGACGCGCTTGAAGAGGCACTCGCGCCGTTCGCTCCGCGGCCGCACTGGGGGAAGGTCTTCCGAAGCGCTCCCGCGTATCCGCGCGGGCGCGACTTCGCCGCCCTCGCCGCGCGGCTGGACCCGGCCGGGGTGTTCCGGAACGCGTTCGTGGAGCGCTACGTCCTCGCCGGGTAGCTCGCAACCGCGCGGGCGCGGCTGCATCAGCCGGGGCCGTTGCGGAACACGCGGTGGAGCGGGATCGGCTTCCGGCCCGCCTCGGTCGCGCGGTCGCGCGGCCAAATCCGGTCCGGGCACTTCACCAGGTGGCTGCGGCGTCGCCGCGCGGGCGCGACCGGTCGGACCCGGCCGGGGTGTCCCGGAACGCGTTCGTGGAGGGGCGCGAGGGCGCGGAGTAGATTTCCACCCGTGCGTATCGCTCGTTTCGCCCACAGCAGTGGCATGTCGTTCGGAGTCGTCGAGGGTGAGCCGTCGGCCGGGTTGTCCGGGCTGACCGTTGCCGAGATCGACGGCCATCCGTTCGGGGAGATCAAGTTCACCGGCCAGCGCTGGGCCGTCGCCGACGTGCGGCTGCTCTCGCCCATCCTGCCCAGCAAGGTGGTGTGCGTCGGGCGCAACTACGCCGACCACGCGGCTGAGCTGGGCAACGACGTGCCGAAGGAGCCGCTGCTCTTCCTCAAGCCCTCGACGTCGATCATCGGCCCCAACGACGCGATCCGGCTGCCCCCGCAGTCGCAGCAGGTCGAGCACGAGGCCGAGCTCGCCGTGATCATCGGGGTCACCGGCGCGCGCCGGGTCGATCGCGCGGGCGCGGCCGCGGCCATCTTCGGGTACACCTGCGCAAATGACGTGACCGCGCGCGACCTGCAGCGCAAGGACGTGCAGTTCACGCGCGCGAAGAGCTTCGACTCGTTCTGCCCGATCGGCCCGTGGATCGTGACCGGCGTGGACGTCAGCGACGTCGAGGTGCGCTGCGAGGTCAACGACGAGGTCCGTCAGCTCGGCCGGACCAAGGACATGGTGTTCGACGTGCCGACTCTCGTGTCGTACGTGTCACATGTCATGACGCTGCTGCCCGGCGACGTGATCCTCACCGGCACCCCGGCCGGCGTCTCCCGGATGGTCAACGGCGACGAGGTCGTGGTCTCGATCGAGGGAGTCGGAGCGCTCAGCAACAAGGTTCTGACCTTGGAATAGGCGTGTTGCCGACAACCGATTTGGCGTGGCGCGAGAGCTCCGGTAAAGTTCCCTTTCGGCGCGGTAAGCGCCAATGGGGTATGGGGTAATTGGCAGCCCGACTGATTCTGGCTCAGTTAGTCTAGGTTCGAGTCCTGGTACCCCAGCACCGCAGCAAGATCGCGGTGCTGTATGGTTCGACCGCACGTTAGCACGAAAGCACGTACTGGGGCCCCGTCGTCTAGCGGCCCAGGACGCCGCCCTCTCAAGGCGGTAGCGCCGGTTCGAATCCGGTCGGGGCTACCACGTGTGACAGCCGCTCCGAGGTGCCAGACCTCGAAGCGGCTGTTGTGTTTTCGCTTCCGGCACGGGCCCCGAGGTCTCCCTCGGGGCCCGTTCGCCGTATCCGGCGCCCGGCAGCAGGCTGGCACCGCCATCCGCGGCAACGGCCCGGCCGCGGCGCCGCGATTCGCTCGCGGTGCCGCGGTCCAGCCGATGCCGGTCCGGGCGGCCGGCCCTCTGCCGACCGCGTTAGGCCAAGATCAGCCGGGCGTGCAGGACCATATCCGCGCCCGCGCGTTCCGCGGTCACGCCGAGCGCCTGGACGGGCCCGCCGATCGAGTCGCCGGTGAAGTACGCCGCCGCCACCGGGCTCGCGACCGCGCCCGCCATCGCGCGTTTGAACAGCGGATTGTCGGCCAGCCGCGACGTCGCGCCCGCGTATGCCGGCGAGCGCACCACCACATGCTCCTCATGCTGCTCAACTGTCGTCTTGCTGACCTTCGTCAGATCGGCGAGCTCCTGGCGCGTCCGCGCGGCGGTGGCGGCATCCGCCATCCGCAGATCGAGCAGCAGCGGCGCCCCCACCGACTCGTCGCCCGACTTGCCGGCCACCGTGAACGTCACCGTCTGCGCCGCACCCAACCCCGACCCCAGCGAACCGGCCAGCTTGTCCAGCTCGGTCGCCGGCTGCAGCGCCTTGAGCTCGCCCGGGTCGATGATCTTCACCGAGCCGCCGTTCTCCAGATCCTGGAAGATCTCCGGATGCTCGTCGATGTACTTCTGCAACTCCCCGTCGTCAAGCGTGAACTCCGACGGGGCGTCCTGCGTCAACGGAGCCAGGTTCAGGGCCCCGAACAGGCCCAGCGGGAGATACCCGATGTCCGCGCCCAGGAGCTTCGACAGGTCCCCTATCGGCCCCGCGAGGACACCCGCGGCAGAGGCATCCCCGGTAAGGGCGCCGAGAGCGTTCACCACATCCGTTTTTCCTTGGGGGGTACTTCCGGGAAGCCCGTCGACCCCGACGAGTCGCACGGTCGCCTCGAGCGCGTCGTCAGCCGCGTGGACACCGACGACCGCGACGCCGTTCAGCTCCGGGAACGGCCTGACGTCGGTCAGCGCCGGCCCCGCGCTCGGACCCGCACCCAGGTCGCCGCCCACGCCCGCGCGCAGCTCCGCGGCGTACTCCTCGTCGATCTCCGGGCTGAGCCTGCTCGCCGCTGCCAGGTCCGCCCAGCCGAGCAGCGGTTGATCGCCCGGGAGCGTCCCCACCGAGGTGCGGAACACGCCGTTCTGTGACAGCGGTGCCCGCTTCGTCTCGGCGGCCGCAGCCGTCGCACTGCCCTGGGCGTCCAGGTCGTCGAACGCCATCAGGACGTACCCGTCCGCGACCACGAAGCCCACCCGGTCCGTGCCCCGCTTCTGCTGGAGCGCCGTCAGCGACTCCTGTGCCTTCCTGGCATCCTTCGCCGACGCCGCGACAAGCGTCACCGGGCGGTTCGGGCGCGCGGGCGCGGCCCACAGCGCCACTCCGATCCGGTCGTCGAACCAGGGCGCCACGTCCGAGTACGCGATCGGCGCCTCCAGCTGCTCGAACGCCTCGCGCTTCACGTCTTCGAGCTGCGGCCCGCCCGCCGACTTGCGCAGCAGCTCCTCGAACTTGACCCGCTGGCCGAGACCGGGGGACAGGTTGATCCGCGCGAACGCCGCGACGGAGCCCGGGAGCCACTCCTCCGGCAGCGCGCCGGACGGCTTCTCCCAGCGCTGCATCACCGCGTACGCCGTCCCGGCCGCAAGCACCGCCACCACCGCGGCCACGGCGCCGAGCACGAGACCCAGCCGCCGCCGCGGACGCGCGGGCGCGTCGCCTCCGAAGGTCACGACGTCCGCGGCCAGGGCGCCGGTGAGCGCGGCGTCGACAGGCGTGAAGGTGCCGGCGGGGACGATCTCGAGGCGCGGCACATCAGCGGCCGATGGGCCAGGGATGGGGGCCGTCGCGTCCGCGCCTCCGGTCAGCGACGGCTCAGAGGTGGCGGATTGCTGGGCGTCTTCCCCCGGTGAGGCTTGTCCAGCGGTGCCTTCGCGCGCGGCCTGTTCGCTGAGGGCCACTTCGTCGACCGAGTCTTCGTCGACTGCGTCCTGGGCCGGTGCGCTTGCGTTGGGTGCGTTCTGCTGGCCGGCGTGCGGCGCGGATGCGAGTGGTTCGCGCTCCGGCTGGACCGGCTCGTACGCGCCGCCGCTGCTGCCGCTGGCGAAATGCGACGGATTGTCCGTCGGTGACATGGTTTTGCCTCCCCCGCTGATGTGAGCGAGATGCTAGCGGGGGATGGGCACGGTCATGAATCCGCTGAACCGGCCGCTTCCGCGCGGACGACTCGGCTTCCTCGGAGAGGGCCCTGCTTCCGCGGCGCTCTGTTCGCGCGGACGCGTGCGCTTCCGCGCGGGTCCCCTCCGCGTGGACGCCTGCGGTTCCACGGAGAGGCCCTGCTTCCGCGGCGCTCCGTTCGCGCGGACGCCCGCGCTTCCGCGCCTCGGTGCGCCCCGCTTCCGCGCGCTGGCCGCTTCCGCGCGCTGGCCGCTTCCGCGCGCTGGCCGCTTCCGCGCGCTGGCCGCTTCCGCGCGCTGGCCGCTTCCGCGCGCTGGCCGCTTCCGCGCGCTGGCCGCTTCCGCGCGCTGGCCGCTTCCGCGCGCTGGCCGCTTCCGCGCGCTGGCCGCTTCCGCGCGCTGGCCGCTTCCGCGCGCTGGCCGCTTCCGCGCGCTGGCCGCTTCCGCGCGCTGGCCGCTTCCGCGCGGGCGCGCCAGTCCGTGGGCCTCGTGGCGGGCGCGCAATCCAAGCGACAGCGCCCATGAACGGGGCCGTGAGAAGCAAGTTCGGGCGGCGGCGGCGCTGCCGCGGCGACGAAGCCTTGAGGTTGGGGATCGGGCTATGGTCGGCCGTGGCAGCGCGCGGTCGCGTCGTGATG
The DNA here is from genome assembly GCF_019904175.1 of Dactylosporangium vinaceum. Classification (GTDB taxonomy): domain Bacteria; phylum Actinomycetota; class Actinomycetes; order Mycobacteriales; family Micromonosporaceae; genus Dactylosporangium; species Dactylosporangium vinaceum. The sequence goes on from NZ_CP061913.1 coordinate 1,862,333, forward strand.
GTGCTGTGGTCGATCCGCGGTGGCGAGTTCGATCTGCTGCGGCGGAGCGGTTGGCCGATGCTCTACCCACGTCAGGGGTACCCCGCGTGGTGCTCAGGGGCCAGCCGCACGCCGCGACCGAGGGCTTGCCGACGGTGGAGCTGAACTGACGCCTCGGGCTACAGCTGAGTGGCGATGCCGAGGATCGCGGCGATGAGCACGACCATGGCGATGATCACCGACATGCAGCCGCTGCGGCTGCCGCCTCCGGACTGGGGCTGCGGCTGGACCTGGGGCTCCTGCGGCGTCGAGGGGGAGTCGGGCGAGTCCGGGCCGGCCGGGCCGTGACCGGGCGGGGTGGCCGGCGTACCGGACGAGGGGGAGGAGTGCAGACCCGCCTGGCCGTCCGGCTCGGGGCTGGCTGGTGTTGTCGAATCGGGCACTGGCGTTCCTTCCAGCTGATGCGCTCCGGGACCGCGCCCCGGATTCGCCGATGCAGTACGCGCCCGCGCCGGTACACCCGGAACTCCGCACGGCACGCCCCGCCGATCGTATGCGCGTCCGCGCGCCGCGCAACCCGCACCACCCACTCGCTCCATCCACCCACGGCACCCTGGGCCTCCGTCGATGCAGTTCGCAGTAGCCCGGACCGCCTCCCGCCCCTGCGCCGCGCCCGCCCGCGCCCCGCCTCCAGCGCCCACGCCCGCGCTCCGCTTCCCGCGTGCCCGCGCGTCGAGCTCCGCCTCCAGCGCCCCTGCCCCGCGCCTGCGCTTCGCCTCCCGCGTGCCCGCGCGTCGAGCTCCGCCTCCAGCGCCCCTGCCCCGCGCCTGCGTTCCGCCTCCCACGCGCCCGCGCGTCGAGCCCCGCCTCCCACGCGCCTACTCATGAAGCCGCCCCGCCCGCGCAGGAGCCGTCCTCCCGCGGGCTGAGTTTGCGCCCCGCGCCCGCGCGCGTAGAGCCGTAGCTTGTCCTCCCGCGCGCCGAGCTGCGCCTCCCGCGTGCCCGCGCGTTGAAGAAGCAAGTAGCCGTCCTCCTGCGCGCCCGCGCGTCGTGCTGCTCGTTCTGCGCGCCCGCGCGTCGTGCTGCTCGTTCTGCGCGCCCGCGCGTCGTGCTGCTCGTCCTGCGCGCCCGCGCGTCGGCCGGCGCCCACGGTGCGTCCTTGCTTCCGGCGTTGCGCGTGCGCGGAAGCTCGGCGCGACGAAGCGAGCAGTCAACTGGCAAGCGGCGGGCCGGGGCGTGGTCGAACAAGACAAGCGGCCAGGCCGAAGCCAAGCCGCCTGTCGAAGTACGAAGCACCTGAGCCGCCGAAACGAAGCCAAAACCGACAGCGAGACCAAGAGCCGAGACCAAGAGCCGAGACCCGGAGCCGAGATCGAGAGCCCCAAACCGCTGCCGAGCAGGAAGTCTGCCCAGCACGAAGACCGGCCAGTAGAAAAGACGAACCGGCCAACGATTCGGCAAGCAGAAACGACCAGCCCGCAGCAGGAAGCTGAAGCCCTACAGGCCCGACAACCGCTGCCCCGCCCGCACCACAGCCATCGCGTGCCGATCACCCGGCCGGCGCCCCAGACGCTCTATCGGCCCCGACACGCTGATCGCCGCGATCACCCTCCCCGTGCGATCGCGGATCGGCGCCGAAACGCTCGCCACCCCCGGCTCGCGCTCGGCCACGCTCTGCGCCCAGCCCCGGCGGCGAACCTCCGCCAGGGTGCGGCCGGTGAACTTGCACCGCGGCAGCAGCGGCATCACGGCCTCCGGCGGCTCCCAGGCCAGCAGCACCTGAGCGGCCGAGCCGGCGGTCATGGGCAGCACGGCGCCGATCGGCACGGTGTCGCGCAGGCCGCTGGCGCGCTCGGCCGCGGCGACACAGAGGCGCTCGTCGGCGCGGCGGAGGTACAGCTGCGCGCTTTCGCCCGTCGCGTCACGCAACGCGGTGAGCATCGGCTCCGCGGCGGTCAGCAGGACGTCGGGGGCGGCGTTGGCCAGCTCACCCAGCCGCGGGCCCGGGCGCCAGCGTCCCTGTGCGTCACGAACCAGTAAGCGGTGGATTTCCAACGCCTGCGCCAGGCGGTGTGCGGTGGCGCGCGGAAGCTTGGTCCGCTCCACCAATTCCGCCAGGCTGGCGCCGTCGACGCAGGCGGCAAGGATGACTACCGCCTTGTCGAGCACGCCGACACCGCTCATACTGTGTCCCACAGACCGAAACATACCTCCCAAACTTTAGGATGTCCAGATGGTGGGAGAAGCACAGCCGCAAGCTCAGGAGCAGCCGCGCACGCTCGCGGAAAAGGTGTGGGACGCGCATGTCGTGCGCTCCGCCGACGGTGAACCGGACCTGCTCTACATCGATCTGCACCTCGTGCACGAGGTCACCAGCCCGCAGGCGTTCGACGGCCTGCGGATGTCCGGGCGGCCCGTACGCCGGCCCGAGCTCACGATCGCGACCGAGGACCACAACACGCCGACCGACAACCTGCTGACGATCAGCGACCCGGTCTCCCGCACGCAGATCGAGACGCTGCGGCGCAACACCGAGGAGTTCGGGATCCGCGTGCACTCGCTGGGCGACGCCCAGCAGGGCGTGGTCCACGTCATGGGACCGCAGCTGGGCCTCTCCCAGCCCGGCATGACCATCGTGTGCGGCGACTCGCACACCTCCACGCACGGGGCGTTCGGCGCCCTCGCGTTCGGGATCGGCACCTCCGAGGTCGAGCACGTCCTGGCGACGCAGACGCTGTCCCAGGCGCGGCCGCGCACGATGGCGGTGAACGTCGTCGGTGAGCTCGGCCCCGGGGTCACCGCCAAGGACCTGGTGCTGTCCCTGATCACCCAGGTCGGCACGGGTGGCGGGCGCGGGCACGTGGTGGAGTACCGCGGTCCCGCGATCGAGGCCATGTCCATGGAGGGTCGGATGACCATCTCCAACATGTCGATCGAGTGGGGCGCCAAGGCCGGCATGATCGCGCCGGACGAGACGACGTTCGCCTACATCGAGGGCCGGCAGTACGCGCCGAAGGGGGCGGACTGGGACCGCGCCAAGGCGTACTGGCAGAGTCTGCGCACCGACGAGGGCGCCAAGTTCGACACCGAGGTGACGCTGGACATCTCCCAGCTGACCCCGTTCGTCACCTGGGGGACCAACCCCGGCCAGGGCGCGCCGCTCGGCAGCGTGGTGCCCAGTCCGGAGGACTTCACCGAGAGCGCGGATCGTGTCGCGGCGGAGAAGGCGCTGGAGTACATGGCGCTGACCCCCGGCACCGCGCTGCGCGACGTCGCGATCGACGTGGTGTTCCTGGGCTCCTGCACCAACGGGCGCCTCGAGGACCTGCGCGCGGCCGCGGACGTCCTGCGCGGGCGCCGGGTCAGCGACAGCGTCCGGATGCTCGTCGTCCCCGGCTCCGCGTCCGTGCGCGCGGCCGCGGAGGAGGAGGGCCTCGACAAGGTCTTCACGGAGGCCGGCGCGGAGTGGCGTTTCGCGGGCTGCTCGATGTGCCTGGGTATGAATCCCGACACACTCAAGCCCGGTGAGCGCTCCGCTTCGACCTCGAATCGCAACTTCGAGGGCCGCCAGGGGCGCGGTGGCCGCACCCATCTGGTGTCGCCTCCAGTGGCCGCGGCAACCGCCGTAGCCGGTCATCTCGCGGCCCCCGCCGACCTGAACTAAAAGGGACAACGGACACATGGAGAAGTTCACCGTCCACACCGGCACCGCTGTTCCGCTGCGCCGGTCCAACGTGGACACCGATCAGATCATCCCCGCCGTCTACCTCAAGCGCGTCACCCGCACCGGGTTCGCTGACGGGCTCTTCAACGCCTGGCGCTCGGACCCGGAATTCGTCCTCAACAATCCGGCGTACGAGGGCGCGTCGATCCTCGTCGCCGGCCCCGAGTTCGGCACCGGCTCGTCCCGTGAGCACGCAGTTTGGGCCTTGCAGGACTATGGTTTCCGGGCTGTCGTCTCGCCGCGTTTCGGCGACATCTTCCGGGGCAACGCGCTCAAGGGCGGCCTGCTGCCGGTCGAGATCGGCAGTGAGAACGTCGAGGCGCTGTGGTCCGCGATCGAGGCTGACCCGAAGCTCGATGTAACGGTCGACCTCCAGACCCGCCAGTTGCGTGCGGGTGACCGGGAATGGGACTTCCCGCTGGACGATTTCAGTCGCTGGCGGTTGCTGGAAGGACTCGACGACATCGGTCTCACCCTTCGCCACGAGGGCGCTATCACCGCCTTCGAACAAGGCCGTCCGGAGTGGACACCCGTCGTTCGCTAGCCCCCGCAGGGCGTCTCGATGAGCCTCCGGCCAGATCCGTTACTCCACAACGATTTCTTTTCCGTCATATGTTTGTATCCTGTGTGCGTTGGGATACCTTGCCCACAGGGACTTCAATTTTCTGTACGGGAGGAAACGTGAACAAGGCCGAGCTCATTGAGGCGCTCAGCGCTCGCCTGGGCGACAAGAAGTCGGCGAACGCGGCGCTTGACGCGGTGCTGGCTGAGATCCAGGCTGCCGTGACCAAGGGCGACAAGGTTGCCATCACCGGCTTCGGTGTCTTCGAGAAGCGCGTCCGCGGTGCGAGAACCGCCCGCAACCCGCGCACCGGTGAAGCGGTGAAGGTGAAGAAGACGTCGGTCCCCGCGTTCCGCGCGGGCGCCAGCTTCCGTGAGATGGTGGCCAGCGGCAAGGTGCCGAAGGTCGCCGCCGCCAAGAAGACGACCACCGCCGCCGCCACGAAGGCCACCACGGCCAAGGCGACGACCGCCAAGGCCACCACGGCGAAGGCGACGACGGCGAAGGCCGCTCCGGCGAAGGCCGCCGCGACCAAGACCGCCCCGGCCAAGGCCACCGCGACCAAGACGGCCCCGGCGAAGAAGGCCGCCACCAAGACGACCCGCGCCGCGGCGTCGACGACGGCTCGCAAGACCACGACGGCCACCACGGCCGCCGCCAAGAGCACCACCGCTGCGAAGAAGGCCCCGGCCAAGAAGGCCGCCGCCAAGTAGGTGCAGCAAACGAAAAGGGCGACGCCGCAATCGCGGCGCCGCCCTTTCGGCATTCCGGCAAGGCGCTATCGCAGGGTCACCGGCGCCAGCCGGTCCCGGCCGGCTATGCGCCCCTCGGAGAAACACAGCACCCAGCCCGCGCCCTTACGCGTGTGGAAGTCGACGTCGGCCCGGCCGGTGAGCGCCTTGAGCAAAGGCGGGATGAGTTTGCCCTGACTGCAGATCACGGTGGTACCGCCACGCCGCGCCAGCGCCGCCAGCGCCTCCGCGGCCGGGCCGGGCTCCGCGTCCTCGTCGAAGGCCGGCTCGAGCGCAACCGGCAGGCTCAGCGGCTCCACCGTCTGCCGGCAGCGCAGCGGGGTTGCCGACACCACCCGATCCGGCCGCAGCAGCGTCAGCAGGCCGCTCAGCCCCTGCGCATCGCGCTCCCCGGCCGCCTCCAGCGGTCGCTCGGCGTCCGGGCCGGACCACTCCTTGCGCTTGCCGGCCTTCGCGTGGCGCACCAGGGCCACCACCGAGGTCACCGGCGGCACGTCGAGGAACGCGCGCACGACGCCGCGGTCGTGGGCGTAGCTCAGCATCGTGTGCGCCTCGGTCGCGGGGACCCACCGGGCCTCCTCGATCTCGTGGTCGGCCGGGCGGGGCGCCCACGCGACCGCGCGCATCGACCAGAAGTCCACGCTCTTCTCGACGCCCGGCTCGCCGGTCAGGTACCGCACCGACGGCAGCCGCACCTGTGGCGCCCCCTCGACCGACGTCTCCTCGAAGACCTCCCGGACCGCGGCGGTGAGCTCGTGCTCACCCGGATCGAGCTTGCCCTTCGGCAGCGACCAGTCGTTGTACCGCGGCCGGTGCACCAGCACGATCTCGGTGACCCCCGTCTCCGAACGGCGCCACACCACACCACCGGCCGCGCGGACCAGCGAGTTCACCTCAGCCATGCGATGTTCTTTTCCTCCATGACCATCTCCCACACTGCCGGGAAGTCCGCGCGGGCGCGGGTCACCGTCGCCCGCTCGCGCTCGAAGAGCCGTCCGGCCGTCACCGCGAGGGCGTGGTCGTCCGGCGCGGCCGCGGCCGCCTCCAGCCACGCGTCCCCGGCGATCGCCGCGTCCTGGTGCTCACCCAGCACACCTTGCGCCCGCGCGACCGCCTTGGCCAGCAGGCGCGCCTCGGAGCCCAGCACCGCCGACACGGCGTCGGCGGCGTAGCGGGCGCGCTTGGCCCGCTTGCGCACCTCGTGCCAGTCGTAGTCGGGCAGGTCCGGGGTCAGCGCACCCGCCCCGACCACCTCGTCGTTGCCGTCGACGAGACGCCGCCAGGGCTTGCGCACGATGCCCGCGAGGACATCCTGCGCCGGCTCCCAGGCCAGGGGCGCCAGGCGCGGCTCCTCGACCGCCGCGACCAGGGCGTCGAGCAGCTTGACGTACCGCCGGGAATGCAATGCCTTGTCCAGGACCCGCAGCGCCGAATCCTGCTGCCGGGCCAGTGCCGCGTCGATGCGGGCGACCGCGCGCGGGTCGACCGGCGCCAGCGGGTCGGCGGCGGCCGTGCGGAACAGCCGCTCGCGCAGCACCTCCACGTCGCGGGCGCCTCCGAGCGCGCCGGCCAGCCAGGCCAGCTCCTCGCGCAGCCGGGCCGTCCACCGCGGGTCCAGCAGCGCCTGGAATGTCTGCAGGTCGCTACGCAGCCGCCGGGTGCCGACCCGCATCTGGTGCACCGGGGTGTCGCCGTTCGGCATCGTCTCGCGCATCCGCGCGAACGGGTCGTGCTTGAGGATCCGTGCGACGTCGCGCCGGATCGCCTCGATGACCACGTCGCCGGCGTGGGCCGTGCCTGGACGCGCCCGCGCGGCCAGCAGCGGCGCCTCCACCGACCCGAGCGCCTCCAGGGCCCGGACGTGTTTGGGCACGAACGCGTCCGCGCCGGTCCCCGCCCGTGCCCCCGCCGCCAGCAGCAGCTTCTCGACCTCGTCCAGCACCGCGCGGTCGCCGTCGACCAGCTCGACCTCGATCTCGCGGAATCGCAGTGCGACGTCGCGCCCGTCGAGCACGCTCACCGAGTCGTCGGCGACCTCGGCCAGCAGCCGCCCGTCGGCCCCGCTCACCTCGTACACGGTGCGCACCGTGCGCAGCACCGCGGCCGGAGCGAGCGGGCGCCCACGCCGATAGGCCGTGACGAGGTCCAGCAGCGACGGTGGGACCACACCCGCGCCCTGCGACGGTCGCGAGTACTCGAAGCGCACGCCCGCCCGCGACGACGGCAGCTTCACCGTCCACACTTTGGCCGCGACGTCGCCCTTGCGGTACCGAAGCGAAATCCCATGACGGGTCAGGAGCCGCTCGGGGGTGTCGTAGTAGGTGGCCCGCAGCGTGACCGGCTCCCGCGCGCTCACCCGCCCGGCGGCGCCGAGGTCGGGCATGGTGAACCCGTCGCCGGCCAGGTACTTGCGCTCTTCCTCCAGCATCCAGCCACCCTAGAGAGGTCGGCCCTGATCACTCCACCCGGTCGACGATGCGACGCAGCAGCGCCTCCTGGGGGTTCTTGCCCGGCCGGCGGTGCCACACCCCGCTGCCCGACAGCTCGAACGCGCCCGTGTCGTCGCTCATCATGAGGCTCAGCACCCGGTGCAGTTCGTCCGTCGAGGCCGGGTCCGTGACCTGGACCAGCGCCTCCACGCGGCGGTCGAGGTTGCGGTGCATGAGGTCGGCCGAGCCGATCCAGTACTCCGCGCGGGCGCCGTGGCCGAACCGGAAGACCCGCGAGTGCTCCAGGAACCTGCCCAGGACCGATCGAACCCGGATGTTCTCCGACAGGTCCGGTACGCCCGGGCGCAGCGCGCAGATGCCCCGCACGAGGAGGTCGACGCGCGTGCCCGCGCGGCTCGCCCGGTACAGCGAGTCGATGATCTCCTCGTCGACCAGCGAGTTGACCTTGATCTGGACGAGCCCGTCCGCGCCGTACGCGACCTCGCGTTCGATCCGCTCGATGATGCCGCGGCGGACCCCGTGCGGGGCGACGAGCAGTCGCCGGTACGACGTCTGCCGGCTGTAGCCGGTGAGCACGTTGAACAGGTCGGTCAGGTCGGCGCCCACCTCGGGGTCGGCCGTGAGCAGCCCGTAGTCCTCGTACAGCCGCGCAGTCTTCGGGTGGTAGTTGCCGGTGCCGATGTGGCAGTAGCGGCGGATGTGGTTGCCCTCCTGGCGCACGACCAGGGCCGTCTTCGTGTGCGTCTTGAGACCGACGAGCCCGTACACGACGTGGCAGCCCGCCCGCTCCAGCGTCCGCGCCCAGCCGATGTTCGCCTTCTCATCGAAGCGCGCCTTGACCTCCACGAGCACCACGACCTGCTTGCCGGCCTCGGCCGCGTCCACGAGGGCGTCGACGATGGGGGAGTCGCCGCTGGTGCGGTACAGGGTCAGCTTGATGGCCAGCACGTTCGGATCGGCCGCGGCCTGCTCGACGAAGCGCTGCACGCTCGTGGAGAACGAGTGGTACGGGTGGTGCACGAGGATGTCGTGGTCACGCAGCCGCGCGAAGACGCTGCGCGGCGTCTCGCCTTCTGCGAAGTGCGGGTGCGTTGCCGGTACGAACGGCGGGTCCTTCAAATCGGGACGGTCGACGCCGTTGTAGACCTCCCACAACGCGGTCAGGTCGAGCCACCCGGGGACCCGCAGCACGTCGTGGGAGTCCATGTCGAGCTCGCGGACGAGCAGCTCCAGCACGTGGTCCGAGATGGACGCCGCGACCTCCAGGCGCACCGGCGGCCCGAAGCGCCTCCGCGCGAGCTCGCGCTCGAGTGCCTGCAGCAGGTCCTCGTCGCGATCCTCGTCGAGCTCGACCTCAGCGTTGCGCGTCACCCGGAACAGATGGTGCTCCAGCACCTGCATCCCGGAGAACAGCTGGCCGAGGTGTGCCGCGATGAGCTCCTCGACGGGCAGGAAGCGCATGACCCGCGCTCCGTCGCGCGCGGCGTGGAGCGCGAAGAATCGCGGCACGTTGTTCGGCACCTTGATCCGCGCGAACAGCTCCGGCCCGCCGTCCTTTTCCCGCACCACGACGGCGAGGTTGAGCGACAGCCCCGAGATGTACGGGAACGGGTGCGCCGGGTCGACCGCCAGCGGCGTCAGCACCGGGAAGATCTGCTCGCGGAACGACGCGCGCATCCGCTCGCGCTCGGCCGGGTCCAGCTCCGCCCAGCGAACAATGTTGATGTTTTCCCGGGCCATCGCCGGCGCGATCTCATCGGCGAACACCCGTGCCTGCCGCGCCATCAGCCCCGACGTGCGCTCCGCGATCTGTTCGAGCTGCTCCGTCGGCGGCAGGAAGCCCGGCAGCCGCCGTACGGGCAGCCCCGTCTGCAGGCGCCGCTTCAGACCCGCAACCCGCACCATGTAGAACTCGTCGAGATTGCTGGCGAAGATCGCGAGGAACTTGGCCCGCTCCAGCAGGGGCGTCGCCGGGTCCTCGGCGAGGGTGAGCACCCGCGCATTGAAGTCCAGCCAGGAGAGCTCACGGTTGAGATACCGGTCTTCCGGCAGCGGTTTTTCCTCGTCTTGTACTTCCACAGCGCCCCCTTCCGACCCGAACCACTCCGCATCCGCGCCGTCGACCCCACCGGCCCGCTCAGCGGCCGACGACGTCTTGGGGTTACCCAGATCGGCGGCCGGCTGATCCAGCGGCGCGGATGCGCTCTGACCCGGGCCGGACGCCGTGGCCACCCGCGCGGCCGCGCCGGACGTCGCCTCGGCCTTGGCCGCGCCGGGCGTCGCGCCGACCGCGGGCTTGGCGGGTGCCGCCTCGGCCTTGACCGTCGCGGACGTCGCCTCGGCTGCGGGCTTGCTGCTCGTGGCCGGGGTCACCGGCTTGCCGTTGGCGGCCGGCCCGGCTGCCTTCGCGCTGGTGGCCGGGGTCGCGGGCCGGGTCGAGACCGGCGGCGTCGTCGCCGGCTGGCCGTTGGCGCGCGAGGTAGCGGCCGGGCGGGTGGCTTTGACAGGGCCGGCTGAGGTGGCGGCCTTGGTCCCGGCGGCTCCGGGCGCGGACGCGGTCGGCCCCGCGGGCTCGCTCGACGTCGTGGCCTGCTGTGCGGCGGGTTGCCGTGCCGGCTGCGACTGCGGCGCGGGCTGCGGTTTCTCGACGGGCTCGGCTTTCTCGACGGGCTCCGGCTCGGTCGCGGCTTCCGGGGCCGGGTCGGTCTTTTGCACCGGATCAACCTTTTGCACCGGTCTTGCCACCGGCGTGGTCGGGGACTTCTGCGCCGGCACCCGCTCGGATGCCTGCGCGGATTCTGTCGTGGCCTCGTTCACCGTGACCTCGCTCACCGTGGCTTCGTCGGCCGGCGCCGTGGGCGCGGCCTTTGTGGCTCGACGAGCCCGTGCCGGGGCCCCGCTCCCACCGGACCTCGTCGTCTTGGGCGGCGCACTCGCCGGTTCGGGCCGCTGGGCGGCACTGCGCGGGCGGCTTCGACCGGTCGTGCTCTCGTCCACCGGATCATCATGGCCTGTTTGTGCTGGTCTGAACATGAACTTCCCGCTGCTTGGCCGCTACGGAAAGGTGGGCAGAGTGACCTTCGTGATCGTCCCCACGTCGTCGTGGTCGAGCCGGACCCGCTGACCGAGCCGCAGGTGGCGCAGCCCTGACGCATCGAACGCCGCCGCCGGGAAGGCCACCTCGACTCCATCGTCGAGCAGCACCGTCCCGGTGCGACTCCCGTCATCGAACGTCGCGACCGTGCCCTGCATACCGATCACGCTACCGTGCAGAGCACCTGTCCGGTATGTGCGCCGAGTCCCAGCCGCGCCGCGGCGTCGAGATCGGCCGCGGTGTCCACGTCCCGCCGAAGGCTGGGCCAGTCACCGTCGAGCCGCACCGCGCCCGAGCGCTGATGCGCCGCCGCCGAGCCGGGCCCGAACTGGGGCGCGAGGGCCTCACCGGCGGGCGCGGCGAGCAGTACCGTGCCGGTGCCCTCCAGGTCCGGCACGAACGCGCGCCGCCCGGCCCGCGCGGCCGCGACCAGGGCGGCCTCCAGGTCTTCGGGGCGCATGGCGGGCAGGTCAGCGGTCAACGCCACCACCGCGACGCCGACTCCGCGCGACGTCTCAACGCCTCCACCCGACGGCCCCGCGCCACCGGGCGATGCCTCTGCTCCTCCGCGCCGGGCGCCGGCTGTCTCGGGATCCGGTGCGTCCGCGCGTCCGCGCGGATCGACGGCCTGCCCAGCGGCCAGGGCACCATAGGTCAGCGCGGCGTTGAGACCGGCCGCGGGTGTGTCAGGCAGGCACGATGCGCCCAGTTCGGTCAGCTCTGCGCACACCGCCGGGTCGTCGCAGACGACCACGACGCGGGCGACCGCGCGGCAGGCGAGCGCGGCGGCTACCGTGTCGCGTGCCATGGCCAGGACCAGATCGGGGTGCACGGCCTCGGGCACCGCGCCGCGCAAACGCGTCTTGGCCGCCGGCAGCGGCTTGACCGGGACCACCGCCACCCAGGCGGCCGTCGGCTCGGGCGCCGTCGGCTGGGTCGTCGACTGGCCGTGGCAGTGCATGAGCCATCCTGACACGGCCACCGGGCGCCCGGCAGTGGCATGATTCGCAGCAGAACCGTGAGGGGAGGGTGAGATGGTGCGCCGGAGGCTCGGCTTTTGGCGGCGTTTCGCCGTCATGACCGTCAAACCCATGATCAGGGTGCTGACCCGCCGCACCTGGCGCGGGATGGAGCACATCCCGGCCGAGGGCGGGGTGATCATCGTGGTGAACCACATCTCTCACGCCGATCCACTGGCCGTCGCGCACTACATCTACGACGCCGGACGGTGGCCGTCGTTCCTGGCCAAGTCCGGCCTGTTCGAGGTGCCGGTGCTCGGCTACCTGCTGAAAGAGGTCCACCAGATCCCGGTACGCCGCGGCACCACCGACGCCGTCAAGGCACTCGAGGCCGCGCGGGCTGGCGTGCGGGCGGGCGAGGCAGTGGTCATCTACCCCGAGGGCACCACGACGCGCGAGCCCGACCTGTGGCCGATGCGCGGCAAGACCGGCGCGGCACGGCTGTGGCTGGACACCCGGGCGCCGATGATCCCGATCGTCATGTGGGGCCCGGAGGAGATCTACGACCCGCGTTCGAAGAAGCTCAAGCTGTTCCCGCGGGCCCAGGTGACGATCGTGAGCGGCGAGCCCCTGGACCTCTCGGCCTGGGCCGACGCTCAGCCGACGGCGCAGGTCCTCAACGAGATCACCGAGCACATCATGCTGCACCTGCGCGACATGCTCGTCGAGATTCGCGGCGGCAGCGCGCCGCCGCTGTGGACGCCGAAGCGGCCCGTCCAGCGACCCGAAGAGCAGGCGGCATGAGCATCCAGCGCGCGGCCGTCCTGGGGTCGGGTTCGTGGGGTACGGCGTTCGCCAAGGTCCTCGCCGACGCCGGCACGCCTTCCGTCACGGTGTGGTCCCGGCGCCCCGAGCTCGCGGCCGCCATCCGCGACGAGCATCACAACCCCGACTACCTGCCCGCCATGTGGCTCCCGGACGCGGTCACGGCCACCTCCGACGCGTTCGAGGCGATCGACGGGGCCGACCTCGTGGTCCTGGCCGTGCCGTCACAGACCCTCCGCGCCAACCTGACCGCCTGGAACGGCGCGATCGGCGCGGACGCGACGCTCGTGAGCCTCATGAAGGGCATCGAGCTCGACACCCTCAAGCGGATGAGCGAGGTAATCGTCGAGGTCGCCGACGTCGAGCCGGACCGGGTCGCCGTCGTCACCGGCCCCAACCTCGCCCCGGAAATCGCCGCCGAGCAGATCGCCGGCACCGTCGTGGCCTGCCGGGACATCGGCCGCGCGGAGCTCGTCCAGCGGGCGATCAGCACGCGCTACCTGCGGCCGTACACCAACGACGACGTCGTCGGCTGCGAGCTGGGCGGGGCCGTCAAGAACGCGATCGCGCTGGCCTACGGCATGGCCTCCGCGCTCGGCTTCGGCGACAACACCAAGGCCACCCTGATCACCCGGGGTCTGGCCGAGACCGCCCGCCTGGGCGCGGCCCTGGGCGCCAACCCGATGACCTTCGCGGGCCTGGCCGGCCTGGGCGACCTCATCGCGACGTGCTCGTCTCCGCTGTCGCGCAACCGCTCGTTCGGCGAGCGCCTGGGCCGCGGCGAGACCCTGGAACAGGCCCAGGCCGCGACCCGCCAGACCGCGGAGGGCGTGAAGAGCTGCCTATCGATCCGTGATCTGGCCCACAGCGTCGGCGTCGAGATGCCCATCACCGAGCAGGTCGAGCAGGTCTGTCACGAGGGCGTGGACCCCTTGAAGGCCCTGGCCGCCCTGATGGCCCGGGAGACGAAGCCGGAGCGCCCGGGCGTTCCGTCGTCGACCGGTCAGTGATCGCTCGGGCGACCGCGCGGGAAGCGAGGCGCCCGCGCGGGACCGGGTCGCGTCCGCGCGTGGGTGACGTGGTTGAGGAGACAGCAGTATGAGTGCAGGTAGCGGCGAGCTTTTCGGCGCCGACGACGCTTCCGCGCCCGCGAACATGGCGCGCGTAGATGAGGCGCCCGCGGACGAGGCGCCCGCGGACGAGGCGCCCGCGGACGAGGCGCCCGCGGACGAGGCGCCCGCGGACGAGACGCCCGCGGACGAGACGCCCGCGGACGTGGCGCCTGCGAGCGAGGCGCCTGCGGACGTGGCGCCCGCGAGCGAGGTGGGCGGGGAAACGACACACGCGAACGGAGCGCGCGGAGGCGAGGCGGACGGGAGCGGCGCGCGCGGAGCCGGGGCGCCCGCGGACGGCACGGGCGGCGACGGGGCGCGCGGGAGTGGAACGCGCGGAGACGGGACGCGCGGGGACGGGACGCGGGTTGTGCACGCTGGAGTGCCGGCGGCCGTAGCGGGGGAGCCGTTCCTGCCGTCGCCGGTGTTCGGGGCGCCCTATCACCTCGATCCGGTCGCGGGCCCCCAGGCCGGCGTGAACGGGTACGGGCGGACGGACAACCCGACGTACCGGAGCCTGGAGCAGGCCATCGGCGAGCTCGAAGGCGGCGAGTGCGTCGTCTTCGCGTCCGGGATGGCGGCGATCTCGGCGGTACTGCTCTCCACCCTGCGCGCGGGTGACACCGTTGTGCTGCCCTCCGACGGATACTTCCTGACCCGGGCCTTCGCGACCGAGCACCTGCCCGCACGTGGAGTCGAGGTGCGGACGATGCCGACGCCGGGGCCGTACCCGGCGCTCGATGACGTGCGGCTCCTGCTCCTCGAGACCCCCTCGAACCCCGGGCTCGACGTGTGCGACATCGCCGACCTCGCCGCGCGGACGCGTGCCGGCGGCGGTCTGGTCGCGGTCGACAACACCACCCCCACACCGCTCGGGCAGCGACCGCTCGACCTCGGGGCAGACTTCTCGGTCGCCTCGGCCACCAAGGCGCTGACAGGCCACTCGGACATGCTGCTCGGCTACGTCTGCGCCCGCGACCCGGAGCTCATCGCGGCCATCCGCACCTGGCGCGGCCGGACCGGCGGCATCCCGGGAGCGTTCGAGGCGTGGCTGGCCCACCGGTCGCTCGGGACGCTCGACCTGCGCCTGGCCCGGCAGACGGCCAACGCGGCAGCCGCGGCCGAGCTGCTGGCCGGCCACCCCGCGGTCGCGTCCGTGCGCTGGCCCGGGCGGGCGGGCGACCCCGCGTACGCGGCCGCGGCCCGGCAGATGCGCCGCATCCCGGGCGTCGTGACGTTCGTGCTGGCCGACAAGGCGGCGGTGGACCGCTTCCTGACCACCTCCGACCTGGTGTTCGCGGCGACGTCGTTCGGCGGCCTGCACTCCTCGGCCGATCGGCGGGCCCAGTGGGGCGACGACGCGCCCGAGGGCCTGGTCCGCCTCTCGTGCGGCGTCGAGGACACCGAAGACCTGATCGCGGACGTGCGCCGCGCTCTGGACGCCGCAATTGCCTGACCGCCGCCGCGCGGATGCGTGACGGCGGTCCCGGCGATGGCGCGGCCGTCGCGCGAAGCCGGCGATGACCACGCGCCCCGCTGCGGCAGCGTCTGGCGGATGGCGGGCACTCCCATGGCGAGGACCGCCCCGGCCAAGCGTGGTCGCGGCCGGGGCAGTGGTGCGCGCGGGAGCGGTGGCGCAGGCGGCCGGCGCGGGCGAGGCGAGGGCTGGGCGGTGGCCCGGGTCAGCAGTGCAGGTCGCCGGTCGGGGCGGTCGGGACCGTCGCCACGATGGTCGGTGAAAGATTCACCAGCCAGGACCCGTCGGCGGCCTTCGGGACGACGACGCTCAGCGGCACCTGGCGGTCGATCGTGTGCCAGACGGTGCGCCCGGACTGCTCTTCCGGATACCAGCAGACGTCCGACAGCCCCAGAAGCTGCGCATCCGCGGGCACGGACGGTGCCGGGCCGCCGCAGGACAGGACAATCGGTGGGTCGCCGAACGCCGCGTTCTGCTCGCCGCCCGCCGTCACCTGGCGGCGGTGCAGGCCGCCGAGCTCCTGGGGCAGCCGAGCGACCAGGGCCCGGCACACCGCGGCCGGAGTGGGGGCGAGCTGAGGGGCTTCCGCGGGTACCGGCGAAGAGTCCGGACTTGAAGGGAAGCCGCCCAGCACCCAGAAGGATGCGATGCCGACCACCAGCGCGATGGGTATCGCCGCGAAGGTTGCGATCCTGGCCGGACTGGGGGCCGGGCGCGCGGGCGCGTTCGCGGGCATCAGGCAGGCGCCGTCACGAGAGCGCTGTCACTGACGCACCAGCACGGGACCGCCATCACGGTGGCCGAGCGTAGTGGGCGCTACAAGTGCACCACCGAGCAGGTGACGGTGCGTGTGATGCCGGGCACCAGCTGGACCTTGGACACGATGAGCTGGCCCAGCTCGTCGATGCTGCGGGCCTCGGTGAGGACCACGACGTCGTACGGGCCCGTGACCGCGTCGACGCGCACCACACCGTGCAGGCCTTGGATGGCCGTGGCCACATCGCGGGCCTTGCCGACCTCTGTTTGGATCAGGATGTATGCCTGTACCACGACACGACTCCCTCCTGCGTCGTCCGCGCGCTGGTCAGGCGTCAACCTACCGCAAGAATGAAACCGGCAAGTCAACCGCCGTGCGTGATCATGCCATGACTCGCGGCTTCGGCGACACTATCGAGCATCAGGTTGGAGGACGGGTGACCGTAGCAACCGCCGGGGAGTTCGGGCTCATCTCACGGGTGACGGCTCGGCTCGGGGCGGCGTCGCCCTTGGTTCTGCTCGGGCCGGGGGACGACGGGGCCATCGTCGCCACCCCGGATGCGCGCGTCGTGGCCAGCACCGACGTGCTCGTCGACGGGCGCCATTTCCGCCGTGACTGGTCCAGCGCACGCGACGTCGGCCATCGCGCGGCCGCGGCCAACCTCGCCGACATCGCGGCCATGGGCGCGCGGCCCACGGCGCTCCTGGTGGCCCTCTGCGCCCCGCCGGACCTCCAGATCTCCTGGGCCGAGGAGCTCGCCGACGGCCTGGCCGCGGAGGCGGTGAAGACGGGGGCGACGGTCGTGGGCGGGGACACGTCGTCCAGCCCCACGCTGACGATCGCGGTGACCGCGCTGGGCGATCTGGCCGGTCAGGAGCCGCTGGTGCGCTCGGGCGCGCGTCCGGGCGACGTGGTGGCCGTGGCCGGGCGGATCGGTCACGCGGCCGCGGGGTACACCATCCTGTCCCGGGGTTTTCGCTCACCGAAGGTGCTCGTGGATGCGTTCCGGCGGCCCGATGTGCCGTACCACCTGGGGCCCATTGCCGCGCGGATGGGCGCCACGTCCATGATCGACGTCTCCGACGGGCTGCTGGCCGACCTCGGGCACATCGCCGTGGCCAGCGGCGTCGGCATCGATCTGCGCCGGGACGCGTTCCAGGTGCCGGAGGCCATGCGCGCCGCCGCGACCGCGCTGGGCGTCGACCCGTACGGCTGGATCCTCGCGGGAGGCGATGACCACGCGCTGGCCGCGACGTTCCCGCCCGATGTCGAGCTCGGCGACGACTGGCTGGTCGTGGGCTCCGTCCTGGCCGCCGACGTGTTCACGGCCGGGGAGGGCGTGACCGTGGACGGCCGGCGCTACGCGGGGGGCGCCCCGGGCTGGGACCACTTCCGGTAAGGGGCAGTACGCTTCACGCTCGTGACTGAGATCGACATCCGGCCGACCCGCTACGGCTCGCGGGTCGCCTCCGCGCTGACCGCGGCCGCGCTCGCCGACCTGGGCGAGCGGTACGGCAGCGATGGTGACTCCACCCCTATCGAACCCGGCGAGTTCGATCCGCCCGCGGGCGCGTTCTTCGTCGCGTACGTCGACGGCAGCCCGGCCGCGTGCGGCGGCTTCCGCACGTTCGCGGAGGACGAGACGACGGCCGAGCTCAAGCGGATGTACGTCGCGCCGCAGTACCGCGGGCTCGGCCTGGCCAAGGCGCTCCTGCGGGCCACCGAGGACGCCGCGCGGGCGGCCGGGCGCAAGCGGGTCTGGCTGGAGACCGGCACCGCACAGCCGGAGGCGATCGGCCTTTACGAGCGGTGCGGCTACGTGCGGATCGAGGACTTCGGGCACTACAAGGGCTACGAGTCCGTGCGTTCCTACGGCCGCGACCTCTGACAGCCCACGACAAAAGGCCCCGTGACAAGGTCACGGGGCCATTTCGGTGCTCGGGTCAGCCCCGGACGACCTTGCCGGCCTTGAGGCAGGAGGTGCAGACCTGCATCTTCCGCGTGGTGCCGCCACCGGCCGGGGTGCGCACCGTCTGAATGTTGGGGTTCCAACGGCGGTTGGTCCGCCGGTGCGAGTGGGACACGTTGTGGCCGAAGCCCGGTCCCTTGCCGCAGACGTCGCACACGCTAGCCACGGGGATCTCCTGGGTTGATTGCTGTCCTGGGCCGGAACGATGTTCCGGGGCATCGCCGACCGGGTGACCGGCGGGCAACCTGGCAAGGTTACCTGATCCGACCCCGCGACACCCAATCGGCCCGGTCGGGGCCGCATCGGTGGGGAATCGTACCTGTCACCGTTAGGCTCTGGCGCGTGCCAGACAGTGTGGACGCGTCCGTCGTCCGCCGGTGGTGCGCCGGCGGCCTGGCCGCGCTGCGGCGCCATCAGGCCGAGATCGACGCGCTCAACGTGTACCCCGTGCCCGACGGCGACACCGGCACCAACCTGGTGCTGACGATGTCCTCGGCAGTCGCGGCGGCCACCGGTGCGACCGCTGCCGAGACGATGCGCGGGGCCGCCCGCGGCGCACTGCTCGGCGCGCACGGCAACTCCGGCATCATCCTGGCCCAGCTCTTCAAGGGTCTCGCCACGGGACTGGAACGCGCGGGCGCGGCCCCGGTGACGGGTGCGGTGCTGGCCGGGGCGCTGGACGAGGCGGCGCACGGGGCGTACGGCGCGGTCGCGGCGCCGGTCGAGGGCACCGTGCTGACCGTCGGGGTGGCCGCGGCCAAGGCCGCCGTCGAGGCCGCGACGCGCGGAGGCGTGGCCGCCGTCGCCCGGGCCGCGGCCCAGGGCGCGCGGGAGGCGCTCGTGCGAACGCCCGAGCAGCTGCCGGCACTGGCCCGGGCCGGGGTGGTCGACGCGGGCGGGCGCGGCCTGGTGGTCCTCCTCGACGCATTGGTGGAGACGCTGACCGGCGAGGAGCCGCCCGACGGTCCCATTTCGGCGGTGGTACCGGCTGGAGGCCGCCCGGGCGCGACCGTGGCCCGGGAGACAGGATCGGCTGACTACGCGTACGAGGTGCAGTACCTCCTCGAGGCCCGCGCGGAGGCGGTGGCCACGCTGCGCGACGCGCTGGTGGTGCTGGGCGACTCGCTGGTGATCGTGGGCGACGAGCCGACGTGGCACGTCCACGTGCACGTCAACGACGTCGGCGCGGCGATCGAGGCCGGCATCGAGGCGGGGCGCCCGAGCCGGATCACCGTGACGCGCTTCGAGGACCAGGTCGCCGCGCAGACGCCGCACGAGGACGACGGAGCGACGCGCGACCGCGCGGTGGTGGTCGTGTGCAGCGGCCCCGGCCTCGCCGCGCTGCTCGAGTCCGAAGGCGCGACGGTGCTGACCGGCAACCCCTCCACCCGCCAGATCCTCGACGCCATCCTGCGCTCGGGCGCGGAGCGCGTCGTGGTGTTGCCCAACGACGCGAACGTGCTGGCCGTGGCCACCGCCGCCGCGAGTGAGGCGCGCTCCGCGGGCGTCCGCGCGGGCGTCGTGCCCACCCGCTCGCCCGTCCAGGCCCTGGCCGCGATGGCCGTCCGCGACGCCACCCGGCGCTTCGAGGACGACGTGATCGCCATGGCCGAGGCGGCCGCGCGCTGCCGGTCGGCCGAGCTCACCATCGCCCAGCGGGAGGCGCTTACCGTCGCCGGCCGCTGCCAACCGGGCGACGTCCTGGCGATCGTGGACGGCGAGGTGAACCTCATCGGGCAGGATCTGCCGGAGACGGCCTGCCTGCTGCTGGACCGGATGCTTGGGGGCGGCGGTGAGCTCGTCACCCTCATCGCCGGCCGTGACGCCCCTGATGGCCTCGGGGCGGTCATCCGGGCCCACGTCGAGGGCACTTGGCCGTTCGTCGAGGTGCAATGTTACGAAGGGGGCCAGCCGCACTACCCACTTCTGGTGGGCGTCGAGTAGAGGAAGCCTGAATCTTGGCCGACATCGACCTGACCACACCGCTCGCGAAGGTGCTCGGGGGCAACGGCGCGAAGCTGCTCGCCGAACACCTCGACCTGCACACGGTGGGCGACCTCGTGTACCACTTCCCGCGCCGCTACGAGGAGCGCGGCGAGCACACCGACATCCGCGCGCTGGAGATCGACACCGACGTCACCGTGTTCGGGCAGGTCAAGCGCGTCAACTCGCGGCAGTTCGAGCAGAAGCGGGGCAATACCCGGGGCAAGCGCGGCTCCCTGGTCGAGGCGGTCATCGGCGACGACGGCGGCGGCGAGATCAGCGTCACGTTCTTCAACCAGCCGTGGCGGGAGAGCCAGCTGCGCCCGGGCCGGTGGGGGCTGTTCTCCGGCAAGGTCGGCCGGTTCAACAACAAGCTCCAGCTCAATCAGCCGGACTACGTCCTGCTCGACGCGGGCGAGGGCGAGGAGGCGGTGGAGGAGTTCGCCGGGGCGATCATCCCGGTGTACCCCGCGACCGCGCGCGTGCCCACCTGGCGCATCGCCGCGGCCGTGCGCACCGTCCTCGACGTCCTGCCGCCGACGCCGGACCACGTGCCGGCCGCGACGCGCGCGAGCCGGAAGCTGAGCTCGCTGGACAAGGCGCTGCGGGAGATCCACCGGCCCGAGTCGCAGCAGTCCCTCGCCATCGCGCGGAGGCGCCTCAAGTGGGACGAGGCGTTCGCGCTGCAGTTGACGCTGGTCCAGCGCAAGAAAAGAGCAGAGGACTGGCCGGCGGTACCGCGCCCGCGCCGGACCGACGGCCTGCTGGCCACCTTCGACGCCGGCCTGCCGTACGAGCTCACCCGCGGCCAGCGCGACGTCGGCGAGGAGATCGCGGCCGACATGGAGCGGGCCCACCCGATGCACCGCCTGCTGCAGGGTGAGGTCGGCTCCGGCAAGACGCTGTGCGCCCTCCGCGCGATGCTCCAGGTCGTCGACGCCGGCGGTCAGGCCGCGATGCTCGCCCCGACCGAGGTCCTGGCCGCTCAGCACCACCGCAACGTCACCGACCTGCTCGGCACGATGGCCCGGGCGGGCGAGCTGGACGCCGCGCCCGAGGCGACCCGGGTCGCGCTGTTGACCGGATCTTTGGGTGCGGCCGCGCGGCGCAAGGTCCTGGAAGAAATTCGCGGTGGTACTGCCGGTGTCATCGTCGGCACCCACGCGCTGCTCTACGAGGGCGTGGACTTCGCCGACCTCGGCCTCGTCGTCGTCGACGAGCAGCACCGTTTCGGCGTCGAGCAGCGCGACGCCCTGCGGACCAAGGCCGACCAGCCGCCGCACGTGCTCGTCATGACGGCCACCCCGATCCCACGCACGGTCGCGATGACGGTCTTCGGTGACCTGGAGACCTCCGTGCTCAGCCAGCTGCCGCGCGGACGCTCACCGATCGCCTCGCACGTCGTGCCGGTCACCGAGAAGCCCGCGTTCCTGGACCGGGCCTGGCGCCGGCTGCGTGAGGAGGTGGCGAAGGGGCACCAGGCGTACATCGTGTGCCCGCGCATCGGCGACACCGGCAAGGCCGACGGCGAGGACATGGCGCCCGTGAACGACGACGGCCGCCGCCCTCCCGTGGCGGTGCTGGACGTTGCGCCCCAGCTGGAGGAGGGCCCGCTGCACGGCCTGCGGATCGGGGTCCTGCACGGGCGCCTCCCGGCCGACGAGAAGGACGCCGTCATGCGCACCTTCGCCGCCGGTCAGCTCGACGTCCTCGTCGCCACCACCGTCATCGAGGTCGGCGTGGACGTGCCGAACTCGACGATGATGATGATCCTCGACGCCGACCGCTTCGGCGTCTCCCAGCTGCACCAGCTGCGCGGACGCGTCGGCCGGGGCAGCGCGCCGGGCCTGTGCCTCCTGGTCACCGAGTCCGGCGAGGGCACCCCCGCGCGGGCGCGCCTGGACGCGGTCGCCTCCACCACCGACGGCTTCAAGCTCGCCGAGCTGGACCTGGAGCAGCGCCGCGAGGGCGACGTCCTGGGCGCCTCCCAGTCGGGCCACCGCTCCCATCTGCGCCTGCTCTCCCTGCAGCGCGACGAGGAGCTGATCCGCGAGGCCCGCGCGGAGGCGACGGAGCTGATCGCGGAGGACCGGGAGCTCGAACGGCACCCCGCCCTGGCCGCGACGATCGCCCGGCTCGTGGACGAGGAACGGGCGGAGTACCTGGAAAAGGGGTAATTCGCCGCGTCCGCGCCCTCACTCCGCCGCGCCTCACGCCGCGGCGCCCTCACGCCGCGGCGCCCTCACGCCGCGGCGCCCTCACGCCGCGGCGTCGGCACGGTGCCCGCATCGCTACGGTGCGGTGCTCGCATGTCCTTCATGTGCTGCCGCGCCGCGCGTCCGGGCCGTGCTCGCGCGGGGTCCATCGCGTCCGTGCGCCGGGAAGCGGCGACGCATCGCGACCGCGCGGCGCGGGAGTGGCGTACATCACGTCCTACTCTGGAGCGTGTGACGCGGATCGTGGCCGGGGTGCTCGGAGGACGGCGGCTGACTGTGCCGGCCGGGCAGGGGACCCGTCCCACGTCGGACCGGGTGCGGGAGGCGCTGTTCAGCAGCCTGGACAACCTCGTCGACCTGGACGGGGCGCGGTTCGCCGATCTCTACGCGGGCTCCGGGGCCGTCGGGCTGGAGGCGTGCTCGCGCGGGGCCGCGCACGTGCTGCTCGCCGAGAACGACGCCAAGGCGGCCCGGATCATCCGGGGCAACATTGCCGCACTCGGTGTCGCCGGGCGAGTGCGATTGGTGACCGACAAGGTCGAGCGGCTCCTCGCGGGGGAGTCGGACGGGGCGTTTGACGCGGTGTTCATCGATCCGCCCTACGCCGTGACGGACGAGCGCGTCCGCGCGGTGCTCGACGCCCTGGTCGCGCGGTGGTTGGCACCGGACGCAGTCGTGGTGGTCGAGCGGTCCAGCCGCGGAGCGCCGATGGCCTGGCCGGACGGGCTGCGCGCGGTCGCGGAGCGGCGGTACGGCGAGACTGTGCTGTGGTACGCCCGACGCGAGCAGGACGGCTCGCGCACGAGTTAAGCGAACCTTTGGTACGGTCCCCGCTCATGAGGTTTGGGCTGGTGCAATGAGGCGCGCGGTCTGTCCGGGTTCGTTCGATCCGGTCACGAACGGGCACCTGGACATCGTGGGTCGGGCATCGCAGATGTTCGATGAGGTCGTCGTTGCGGTACTGATCAATCAGAGCAAGGCGGGGCTGTTCACGGTCGACGAGCGGCTGGAGATGCTCGCTACGGTGACCGCGCCGTACGCCAACGTCCGGGTCGACGCCTTCCAGGGCCTGCTCGTGGACTTCTGCCGCTCCAGCGACATCAACGCGATCGTCAAGGGCGTGCGGGTGGCCGGCGACTTCGACTACGAACTGCAGATGGCGCAGATGAACTACGGCCTGGGCGGCATCGAGACGCTGTTCATGCCGACCAACCCCAAGTACTCCTTCGTCTCGTCGAGCCTCATCAAAGAGGTCGCCAAGTGGGGCGGCGACGTTTCGCCACATGTACCCGATCTTGTGGCGAATCGCCTGAGTGAACGATTCGCCTCGGCGCGAAAGTAACTGCAACACCCGAGTGGCGAGAAGCGGCTACGGGGTCCGGGCCGCATGATGGTTACGTCGTTCGACGTTGGAACAGGAGTGACCGCAGGTGGATCCGCTCGAGAGCATCGACCAGATCATTGCGATGGTCGAAGGTGCGCGGTCGGCGCCGATGTCGCGGAGCAACTTCGTGTTCGACCGCGCCGACATGATCAATCTGCTCGACCAGCTACGCGCCGATCTCCCCGGTGAGCTGCGGCGCGCGAGCGCGCTGCTCGACGAACGGGACAAGATCGTCGATGCGGGCCGGCGCGAGGCGGAGCGGATCATCGCCGAGGCCGAGGCCGAGCACACGCGCCTGGTGTCGATCAACGAGATCGTGGTCTCGGCCGAGCACGAGGCGTCGCGCATGATGCAGGAGGCCCGCGCGGAGACGCAGCGGCTGCGCGACGAGGTCGACGACTACGTCGACACGGCGCTGGCCAACTTCGAGCAGTTCCTCACCCGCTCGCTCGCCTCCATCGAGCGTGGGCGGGACAAGATGCACGCCCTGCGGGAGATCGGCTCGTTCAACCCGTCACAGGAGGACGACCGCCCGCTGCCCTTCTGACCCACCCCGCTCCCGCGCGCCCGGTCGGCGCGTGGGGCCGGGTCTTTCACCCGGTACGGTGGGTACGACCCCCGTCAGTCGCTCTCACGGGCACGGTACTGTTGGGGCGATTCGACGGAAGATCTGCCGCTCGGGTATTCTTGTCCGTCGGCCCTGTCTGGCCGGAGTCTGAAAGATGCCACACCAACAGCAGCACCCGCACCTGGATCCCCGGTCGCCGCTGGTCCTCGAAACGAGAGACCTCCCACGCCGACCGGGCGCTCTGCATGCGGTCTCGCGGAAGGTGCCGGCACCTCAGGACCTCGGTCTGGAGCTGATCGGCGTGCCCCAGGGCGCCGAACTCGACCTCCAGCTGCGCATGGAGTCGGTTTCCGAAGGCGTGCTCGTCTCCGGTACCGTCACCGGCCCGCTGACCGGCGAGTGCGGACGCTGCCTACGCCCGATCAGCGACACGCTGGACGTCCCGTTCCAAGAGTTCTATGCCTACGAGCACAGCACGACGGACGAGACGACGGACGAGGACGAGGTCGGGCGGCTGCAGGGCGACCTGATCAACCTGGAGCCGGCGCTGCGGGACTCGGTGGTGCTCTCTCTGGCCGCCAACCCCGTGTGCCGTGAAGACTGCCCGGGTCTGTGCCCTGAGTGTGGGGTACCGATAGATGAACTGCCTGCCGGTCACACTCACGATCAGGTCGACCCCCGCTGGGCCGCCCTGTCCCAGATCAAGACGTCAGAGGAGTAAGTCCCGTGGCCGTTCCCAAGCGGAAGATGTCGCGCAGCAACACCCGGGCCCGCCGGAGCCAGTGGAAGGCCGTCGCGGTCTCCACGCAGCCGTGCCCGCAGTGCCGCTCGCCCAAGCTGCCCCACGCGGCGTGCTCTGTGTGCGGCACGTACAACGGCCGCCAGGTCATCGAGGTCTGACAACCGGGTCCGGGTGACGCGATCCGACCGATCGCCGCACGGCGGGGAACACCCGTCCGGCGTCGCGCGGATCGCCGTCGACCTCCTCGGCGGGGACGGGGCTCCCGCCGTCGTGGTTGACGGCGCTCTGCGCGCATGCAGCGCCGATCCAGACCTCCACCTTCTCCTCGTCGGCCCACAGCACGTGGCCGACGAGGTCATTGGCGCGCTCCCGGTCGCTGACCGCGAGCGCGTCAGTGTCATCGTCGTCGACTCCGCTGTCGGCATGGGTGACGCGCCGCTGCGCAACGTCCGGCGCTCCTCATCGGTCCGTGCGGCCGCGGAGGCGGTCTACACCGGCCGCGCGGACGCGATGGTCTCCGCGGGCTCCAGCGGCGCCGCCGTCGCCGCGTCCGCGCATGTCCTCGGGCGCCTGCGCGGCGTGCGCCGGCCCGGCCTGGCCGCACAGCTGCCGACCGAGCGCGGCCCCGTGCTGCTCATCGACGTCGGGGTGACCCTCGACGCCACGATGCTCGAACTCGTGCAGCACGCCGTCCTGGGCGCCGCCTATGCCGCGGTCGCGCTGGACATCCCGCGCCCGCGCGTCGGGCTGCTCTCCATCGGCAGCGAGCCCGGCAAGGGTGATCGGCTGCGCCGCGCGGTGTCGATCGCACTGTCGGACGTCCCGTTGCCGGCCGGCGCTCGCTACGTCGGTCTGGTCGAAGGCTTCGATGTACCGCGCGGAGGCCCGGCCGACGTCATCGTGACCGACGGATTCACCGGAAATGTCCTGCTCAAGGGCATCGAAGCGGCGATGGCCACGGCCCGGCGGCTGATCCGCGGTCACCAGGCGGCGGCCGGCGGCCACGATGCCGGCGACGGTCGCGAAGCCGGCGACCGCCATGGGGCCGGCGACCGCCTGAGGGTCGTCGACAGTCCCTCGGCCGTTGACGCTCACCCGGCGGGCAGCGATCACGTGGCCGGCGGCGATCACGTGGCCAGCGGCGATCACGTGGCGGGCGGCGGTCACGTGGCGGGCGGTGCTCACCGAGACGGCGACCAGGCTGTTTCCGGCGGCGGCGACGAGCTGAACGATGGCTTCGGGGTGGCGGACGGCCTCGAAGCGGTTGCCCCCAGCCAGCGGACCACGTCCGAGCGCAGCCTGGCCGCGTCCGAGCGCAGCCTGGCCGCGTCGGAGCGCAGCCTGGCCGCGTCCGAGCGCAGCGGGCCCGCGTCCGAGCGCAGCGTGAGCTCGGCTGAGCCGCCGGTGGCCGTATCGGGCAGCGTGGCCGCTCCCGCGCGCGACCTGGCGGCTCATCTGCGCGACGGGGAGATCCAACCGCACGACGGGCCCGCCTACAGGTCCGAGGTCCCGGCCCACCCGGGCGACGGGGCCGGCAGCCTGCCCGGTGGGGCCGATGATCAGCACGACGCTGCCGCGCCTCCGCGCGGTGGTGCGGTATCGGAGGGCGATGGTGCTGCGCCCGGGCGCGAGGAGATGGCGTCCGGAGACAGCGAATCGCGCGCGGACGACGCGGCTGTGCCCGCGTCCGCGCGTGACGGGGCCGCGCTCGGAGGTGCCGGAGGCAATGGGGCCGCAGTCGGAGGCAGCCCTGCGCTGTACGAGGCCGCGGCCGTCCTGCTCGGCGTGGCGGGCGACGTCGTCGTCTGCCACGGTTCGGCGGGCGGTGCCGAGATCGCCGACGGCATTGCCCTGGCTGCACGACTTCACCGCGACCGCATCACCCCGGCGGTCGCGGGACTCGCTGATGACCTGCTGGCCGAACTCTCCTCGGCCGGCGGCCTCACCATCCGTGACGCACTGGGAGAGCGCTCGTGAAGAACCAAAACAGCCTCGAGGCCGCCTTCGGTGTCGAGTTCGACCCGGACATGCTCAAGCGGGCACTTACCCACCGCTCGTTCGCGTACGAGAACGGCGGGCTGCCGACCAACGAGCGGCTCGAATTCCTCGGCGACGCGGTGCTCGGCGTGGTCATCACCACCGCCCTGTTCCAGAATCACCCGACGCTCGCCGAGGGACAGCTGGCCAAGCTGCGCGCCAGTGTGGTCAACATGCGCGCCCTCGCGGACGTCGCGCGGAAGCTGGGGCCGGGCGGCATCGGGCCCTACCTGCTGCTCGGCCGCGGCGAGGAGGCGACGGGCGGGCGCGACAAGGCCAGCATCCTCGCGGACACGCTGGAGGCGCTGATCGGCGCCGTCTACCTGCAGTACGGGCTCGACACCACCGCGCTGGTGATCCACAAGCTCTTCGACGGGCTGATGGCCGAGGCGGCGATGCGCGGGGCCGGGCTGGACTGGAAGACCAGCCTGCAGGAGCTGACCGCCGGGCGCGGGCTGGGGGTGCCCGAGTATCGCATCGACGAAGAGGGCCCCGACCACGCCAAGCGGTTCACGGCCTGGGTCATCGTCGCGGGGAAGCGTTACGGCGGCTCGCAGGGCGGCAGCAAGAAGGAGGCCGAGCAGCTCGCGGCCGAGGCGGCCTGGCGCGAGCTGTCGGGCGTCCTGCCGGAGTCCGCGGCGTACGCGGCCGAGCCCCCGGCCAACGCCTCGGCGCCGGTGGACGGGTCTGGAGCGCGCCGAGACGCGGAAAGCACGCGCAAGGAAGGCGACCGCGCGCGCCGCACCACGAACGGTCCGCGCCGCGAAGCCGACGCGTCCGCGCCGTCGAACCGGGCGCAGCACGATGCAGACGGATCACGGAAGAACGCCGACCGCACCCGCGCGGACGCGACCGGCCCCAACGGCGACACGAACGGGCCTGCCGCGGGCGCGGAGCGTGAGGATGCGGGCGTCGGCGCGGAGCGCGGGCGCAATGGCGCCGGGCGCGGGGCCGCGGGCAGCGGCGGGATGCGGGACCATGGGGGCACGGACGCGGCCGGCGCGACGTCGCGCAAGGATGCGGATATCACCGAGACGACCGACACCGCCGAGGAACCGCCATCCTATGACCACGATGACGCCGGTCAGTGAGATCGCGCAGCGCGCCCGGACCACGCTGATTGCCTTCCCGCTTGGCATCTATGCCCTGAGTCGCCTGGTGCAGCTCCTGCTGCTCTGGTGGATGGCCCCCGACGACAAGATCCGGGACCGCCTCCTCGCGTGGGACGGCGGGCATTTCGTGCGCGTCGCCGAGGAGGGGTACCCGGCCGGCTACAGCTATGACGTCGACGGGCACCTGACCGGCAACGGCCTGGCCTTCTTCCCGGGCTACCCGATGACGGTGCGCTTCGTGCACTACCTGACCACGCTCGAGTACGGCACCTCGGCGATCACGGTCTCCTGGATCGCGGGCGCGGTCGCGGCGGTACTGCTCTGCGCGCTCGGGACGCGGCTGTACGACGAGCGGACCGGCCTGGCCCTGACCGCACTGTTCTGTGTGCAGCCGATGTCGATGGCACTGTCGATGGGGTACTCCGAGGCGCTGTTCACCGCGTTCGTCGTGGGCATGCTGCTCTGCGCGCACCGGGGCGCCTGGCTGCTCGCCGGGGTCCTCGGGCTCCTCGCGGGGCTGACCCGGCCGACGGGCGCGGCCGCGGCTGTCGCGCTCGTGGTGGCTGCCGGGATCGCGGTGTACCGCCGGTGGAAAGATCTCCAGGTCCGCGCGGACGCCATGGGGCCCGAAGGTGACGAGCAGGTGCGCGCGGACGCGATGGCGGCGTCCGAAGGCGGCAACCAGGTGCGCGCGGACGCGATGGCGATGTCCGAAGGTGGCAAGCAGGTGCGCGCGGGCGGGAAGGCGGCGTCCGAAGGCGACAGGCAGGTGCGCGCGGACGCGGTGGGGTCGACCGGCGGCGACGGGGACGTCGCGCGACCGGGGAGCACCGGCAGTACACGCGAAGGGATCTGGAAACCGATTCTCGGCGCCGTGATTGCGCTCGTGGGAGTGCCGGCCTATCTGCTGTGGGTCGGGCTGCGCGTGGGCGATCTGCACGCGTGGTTCGACATCCAGACGGCGGGCTGGGGCACGACGTTCGACTACGGTGACTCGACCCTGACGTTCCTGCACGACGCGTTCAAAGCGGGCGACGGCTGGATTCAGGTCAGCATCGCGTGGATGGTGCTCGCGGTCATCGCGGCGGCCGTGATCGCGGTGGTCCGGCGGGTGTGGGCGCCGCTCACGGTGTACGGGCTCATCGTGCTCGTGCTGGTGCTCGGGCAGGCCGGGTACTACCACTCCAAGCCGCGCCTGCTCGTGCCCGCGCTGCTGATCCTGGTGCCGCCCGCGGTCGCCCTCGGACGCGCGCGGCCGCGCACCGCGGGGCTGGTCCTGGCGGCGTGCGGCGCGTTCGGACTCTGGTACGGCTCGTATCTGATCACCGTGTGGCACTACGCGATCTAGAGGGGATCCATGCCTGAACTGCCCGAGGTCGAAACCGTCCGGCGCGGCCTCGACAAGTGGGTGGCCGGTCGGCGCATCGCCACGGTCGAGGTGCTGCATCCGCGCGCCGTGCGCCGCCACGTCACGGGCGCCGAGCACTTCGCCGGCCTCCTCGCGGGGCGGCGCGTGGGCTCGGTGATGCGCCGCGGGAAGTACCTCTGGCTGCCTCTCGACGACGAGGACGCCCTCATCGGCCACCTCGGCATGTCCGGGCAGCTGCTGCTGCAGCCGGTCGAGGCGGCCGCGGAGACGCACCTGCGCGTGCGGTTCTCGTTCGACGACGACGGGCCGGAGCTGCGCTTCGTCGACCAGCGCACGTTCGGCGGCCTCAGCGTGTCGATCGGCGGCGCGGTGCTGCCCGAGGAGCTCGCGCACATCGCGCTCGACCCGGTCGACCCGCTGTTCGTGGACGACGCGTTCATCGAGCGGATGCGCAAACGGCGGACCGAGGTCAAGCGGGCCCTGCTGGACCAGACGCTGATCTCGGGCGTCGGCAACATCTACGCGGACGAGGCGCTGTGGCGCGCGCGGTTGCACGGTGCGCGGGACACGTCGCAGCTGTCCCG
Organism: Dactylosporangium vinaceum; assembly: GCF_019904175.1. Lineage (GTDB taxonomy): Bacteria > Actinomycetota > Actinomycetes > Mycobacteriales > Micromonosporaceae > Dactylosporangium > Dactylosporangium vinaceum. The sequence goes on from NZ_CP061913.1 coordinate 1,891,988, forward strand.
CCCAACGGTGCGCCGCCTGCTCGGACACGTCCGCGACGTCCTCAACGAGGCGATCGGCCAGGGCGGGACGAGCTTCGACGCGCTGTACGTCAACGTCAACGGGGAGAGCGGATACTTCGACCGGTCGCTGAACGCGTACGGGCGCGAGGGCCTGCCGTGCCGCCGCTGTGGGAGTCCGATCCGGCGGGAGGCGTTCATGAACCGCTCGTCGTTCTCGTGCCCGCGTTGCCAGCCGCGTCCGCGCGTCCGCGCGCTGGCCTGAGTCGAACAAGCGCTTGGCCAGACAAACGGCGGCCGGGCGCTCAGCGCGATAAGTGGCGAGCAAGCGCTTGATTCAACCTGCGCGGTGGCGCAAGCACTGCGAGGACCGCGAGCAGTGACCGAGCATGTCCTCGGACGATTCATCGCGAACCTGAGCAAGCGCTTGTTCAGGCGGCCGGGAAGTCCAACCGCACCCGCAACACAAGCAAGCGCTACCTACGCACCCGTGCAAACGCAACGCGCCTGCGCGAACCGCCACCTGCGCGCCCGCGCGAACCGCCACCGAAGCGCCCCCGCCAACCGCCACCTACGCGCCCGCGCCAGGCGCCACCTACGCACCCGCGCGCCAGGCTCCACCTACGCGCCCGTGCGAGCGCTACGTGCCCCGTCCCGCACCCCGCTCAACGCCCGATAGGGCCGAGGCCGCCGAGGCGCCGGCGTAGGCCGCTCCGCCCCCGCCTCCAACGCCGCCAACCCCGGCACCAGCCCGCACCAAGCAGGCAGATCGGCGTACGGATTCGGCGCCCCGAGGTCCGTCACAAGCCCGAACCCGGCCCCCCGCGCCACCTGCAGCCGCGCCGCCTCGTCCAGCTCCCAGGGCGGCACCGCATGCACCAGGTGCCCGTCGCCCGGTCGCGACCCCGCGCCCGACCACCGCCGGTACTCCCGCCAGCTCCCGTCGAACACACAGATCGGCAGCCCCAGGTCGCGATACGCGTCGTCCGGCGGGGAGCCAGGGTTCAGCACCACCTCCGGCAGATCCGCCCGCACGGCCGACTGCGCGACGACCGCGACCGGCCCGATCGCATACGGCGAGACCGGGGTGCGGTCGAGGAACACGCCGCCCACCGGATACCCGCTCCACCGGTACACGTCCGCCCGGATCTGCGCGACCGGGCGCGTGCCGTAGTCAACGTCGACGTACCCGAGCAGGCGCACCCCGGCCGCGGCCAGCCGGCTTATGGCCGCCGTCCACAGCGGGTCCCGCCCGCTCCCGGGCCCGTTGGCGACGTCGACGACGACCGTGAACGCCGGCCCGTGCGAGGCGACGATCTCCCATGCGTGTGGACGGGCCAGCGGATGCGCTCGCAGTGGGAGGAGCGTCGCAACCCGGTCCACGACCGGACTAACGATGCTGGGCCCCCTCAAGCACGGCCCGTGTCCACGGTCCAGTAGGGCGTCCGGCCGCGCAGTGCGGCTCCGACGCCGATCGATGTGATGTCGCAGTCGAGCAGCATGTCGTGCGCGTCGTCGTCGCGCATCCAGTGTTTGACGACGTCGCCCGGGTCGCCGCCGCGGGCGGTCAGCTCGTCCTCGAAGCCGCCGAATCCGGCCGCGGCGGCGCGGTCCTGGGGCGAGCTGCCGTCGCTGCCGCGGGCGCCGGTGAAGTCGCCGGCGGCCATGTCCGCGGCGTGCGTCCGCGCGGCCGCGCGCAGCTTGGCGTCGACCCGCATCGGCCCGCACCGCTCCTTGCGCCGCTCGCCGTTGATCAGCTGGACGACGCGGTCCTCGTAGTCGCCGTTGAAGTTGGCCGCGACGAGCGTGGTCTTCGCGGCGTTGGGCGTCGTCGCGGCCGGCTCGCTGGTCGGCGGCGCACTGGGCGGGGCGGCGAACTGCGGCGCGGCGACGGACGGGGTGAGGCCGGGCGCGGGCGCGGCGGTCGAGGAGTCGCCACCCCCGCCGGCGGCCGCCGGGATGATCACGGCGCCGAGCCCGAAGAGGACCAGGATGCCGGTGACGGCGGCGGCGATACCGGTCGGGCCGAGCCTCGTCAGGAGACCGGGCTGCGGTGCCGTCATCGCACTCTCCCGGTCGCGTGAGCCTCAGAATTTCCGGAGATGACGCTACTTTGCAGTGGCGCCGCTGGGCAACCGGTGGCACACTGCCACGATCGGCGCGCCGTGATGATCACGCACCCGGGTGAGTGAGAACACCCTGGCCAGGACGTTTGGCGTGCCTCCGCGCTTGACTAAGTCGCGCGACAGACGGAACATAGAGGGGTCGCCAGTCGCGCCCACTCATGCCCTTGTGCTTCGGTCGCGGGTGCTGGGCGCGCGTTTGCCGGAATCGACCGGCTGCGCTTAACAAGGAGACGATATGGCTAAGGCCCTCTACGGCCACGTAGGCAGCGCGCCCGACCGGCGCCTTGTCGACGAGGTCACCCAACTGCGTGCCAAGGTTCGGGCGCTCGAGTTCGAGGTCGTTCGGCTGCGTGCCGAGAATGACCGGCTCGCCGCGGCGGTCTCGGAGACGGACCACCTGGTCCGGCTCGCCGAGCCGGCGATGGCCTGAGGAACTCAGGCCTCGTAACCAGCGCAGAACTGCACAGTAAACCCGCGCGCCGACATCCTCTGGGTCTCGGCGCGCAGTCATGTAACGACCCGGTCGTCCGGTTGGTTACTGGTGGGGCCTGAGTGGGCGCTGTGCCCACGACACGCGCATTATGGTGTGCGGTACTGCGGGGAAGGGTAGGGTCCCGGCGGTAGCCTGCCCGGTACACACCTCGACACCGTGGAGATCCGTGCACCTCAAGACCCTGACGGCCAAGGGCTTCAAGTCCTTCGCGTCCACCACCACGCTGAAGCTCGAGCCGGGCATCACCTGTGTTGTCGGGCCGAACGGCTCCGGCAAGTCGAACGTGGTCGACTCGATCGCCTGGGTCCTCGGTGAACAGGGCGCGAAGGCGCTGCGCGGCGGCAAGATGGAAGACGTCATCTTCGCCGGGACGGCCAGCCGGGCCCCGCTCGGACGCGCCGAGGTCACGCTCACGATCGATAATAACGACGGTGCGCTGCCGATCGACTACACCGAGGTGTCAATCACCCGGCGGATGTTCCGGTCGGGCGAGAGCGAGTACGAGATCAACGGCAACTCCTGCCGCCTGCTCGACATCCAGGAGCTGCTCTCCGACTCCGGCATCGGCCGCGAGATGCACGTGATCGTCGGCCAGAACCGCCTCGACGGGGTGCTGCACGCCCGGCCCGAGGACCGCCGCGCGTTCATCGAGGAGGCGGCCGGCGTCCTCAAGCACCGCAAGCGCAAAGAGAAGGCCATCCGCAAGCTCGAGGCGATGCAGGCCAACCTCAACCGCCTCGGTGACCTCACGACCGAGCTGCGCCGCCAGCTCAAGCCGCTCGGGCGCCAGGCCGAGGTCGCCCGCCGCGCCGCCGGCATTCAGGCCGACCTGCGCGACGCCCGGCTGCGCCTGCTCGCCGACGACCTGCACACGCTGCGGGAGACCCTCGACCGTGAGATCGCCGACGAGACCGCACTGCGGGCCCGGCGCGAAGAGGTCGAGGCCGAGGTCGAGACGATCAACGAGCGGCTCGCCGCGCTGGAGGCCGAGCACGCCGCGGACGCGCCGGCGCTCGCCGCGGCCCAGGACACGTGGTTCCAGCTGTCGACGCTGCAGGAGCGGTACCGCTCGCTGCACCAGCTCGCGGCCGAGCGCCACCGCAACCTCTCGGCCGCCCCCGTGGAGGAGCGGCCCGGGCGCGACCCCGACCAGCTCACCGCCGAGGCCGACAAGGTCCGTGAGCAGGAGGAGGAGCTGCGCGCCGCGCTGGAGGCCAGCCAGGAGCGCCTGGCCGAGGCCGTCGAGCGCCGCCAGGACCTCGAGCGCCGCCTGGCCTTCGCCGAAAAGGCCATCGTCGCCGCCCACAAGGCCATCGCCGACCGCCGCGAGGGCCTCGCCAAGCTCACCGGTCAGGTTGAGTCCGCGCGCTCCCGCGCGACCGCCGCCGCCGACGAGATCGAGCGCCTCTCCGTGCAGCTCGCCGAGGCCGAGGCGCGCGCGGAGGCAGCGCAGAGCCTCTACGACGAGGCGAGTGCCGGCGCGTCGGTCGCCGACAACGCCAACGCCGACCTGGAGATCCGTCACCAGGAGGCGACCCGCGAGCTCGACGCGATCAACAACGAGGTGCGCCAGCACAACGACGCCGAACGTGCGGCCGAGAAGGACGCCGCGCAGTGGAAGGCCCGCGAGGAGGCGCTCGCCATGGGCCTGCGCCGCAAGGACGGCGCCGGCACGCTGCTGGCCCGCTCCGACCGGGTCCCCGGCCTGCTCGGCAGCGTCGCCGCCCTGCTGTCGGTCCAGGCCGGCCACGAGGCCGCCCTGGCCGCCGCGCTCGGCGCGCTGGCCGACGCCGTCGCCGTGTCCGGTGTCGAGGGCGCGGTCGCGGCCGTGGAGATGCTCAAGCAGGACGACGCCGGCCGCGCCGCGCTGCTCATCGCTTCCGCGCCGATGCTCGACGCCCCGCCGGTCGAGCGCGTGCCGCTGCCCCCGGGCGCGGCCTGGGCCATCGACCTGGTGCGCGCCCCCGACGAGCTGCGCCCCGCCCTGGAGCGCGCCCTCGGCGACGTGGTCTTCGCCCCCGACCTCGCGACCGCGCGCCGCATCGTCTCCTACGCGCCGGCGCTGCGCGCCGTCACGCCCGACGGCGACGTCATCGGCGCCTACGCCGCGGCCGGCGGCTCCGGCAAGCAGCACAGCTTCATCGAGGTGCAGGCGGCCGTCGAGGAGGCCCGGCAGCAGAAGGTCGACGCCGAGCACCGCGTCGCCGAGGCGCGGGAGCTGCTCGGCCTGGCCCGAGGGGCGGCGAGCGCGGCCAAGCAGGTTGTCGCCGAGACCGCGGCGGCCAAGAAAGAGGCCGACATGGTCCGCAACGCGGCCGCGCGCCGCCTCGCCGAGCTCGGCGCGGCCGCCAAGTCGGCCCGGGCCGAGGTCGAGCGGCACGCCGCCGCCCGCAACAAGGCCGAGGCGGCCCGCGAGTCCGGCCGCACCAGCCTGGCCGAGCTGGAGGAGCGCCTCGCCGCGGCCGAGGAGACCCCGATCGACGAGGACCCGTCCACGCTGGAGCGCGACGACCTCGCCGGCGAGGTGCCCGTCGCGCGGCAGCAGGAGATGGAGGTCCGCCTGGCCGTCCGCACCGCCGAGGAGCGCGTCGGCGCCCTCGCGGGCCGCGCGGATGCGCTGCTGCGCCAAGCCGCGGCCGAGCGGTCCGCGCGGGAGCGCGCCGCCGCCCGCAAGGCCACCCGGGCCCGCAGCGCCCGCGTCGCCGAGGTCGTGGCCGAGGGTGCCGCGTTCGCCCTGGAGCGCCTGGCCGACTCGATCGCCGAGGCCCAGGAGACCCGCGACACACTCGCCGCCACCCGGGCCGAGCGTGAGTCAGCGCTCACCGACGTGCGCTCCCGCGCGAAGCAGTTCACGGCCGAGCTGGACCGGCTCACCAACGCGGTGCACCGCGACGAGGTGGCCCGGGCCGAGCAGCGGATGCGCATCGAGCAGCTGGAGGCCCGCTCGGCCGAGGAGTTCGGCCTGGACGCCGACACGCTCGTCGCCGAGTACGGCCCGCACCTGCCCGTCCCGCCGACCGCGCCCGAGGTGGCCGCGGCCGAGGCGGACGGGCGGCCCGCGCCCGAGCCGGTGCCGTACGACCGGGCCACGCAGGAGAAGCGGTCGGCCAAGGCCGAGCGCGAGCTCAACCTCCTGGGCAAGGTCAACCCGCTGGCCCTGGAGGAGTTCGCGGCGATGGAGGAGCGCTTCAAGTTCCTCTCCGACCAGCTCGAGGACCTCAAGGCCACCCGCCGCGACCTGCTCACCGTGGTCAAGGACGTCGACGACCGCATCCTCGAGGTGTTCACCAGCGCATACCACGACACCGCGCGGGAGTTCGAGCAGGTCTTCTCGGTGCTGTTCCCGGGCGGCGAGGGCCGCCTCGTGCTGACCGACCCCGACGACATGCTCACCACCGGCATCGAGGTCGAGGCCCGGCCGCCCGGCAAGAAGATCAAGCGGCTGTCGCTGCTCTCCGGCGGCGAGCGCTCGCTGACCGCTGTCGCCCTGCTCTGCGCGATCTTCCGCGCCCGCCCCTCGCCGTTCTACATCATGGACGAGGTCGAGGCCGCGCTCGACGACGTCAACCTGGGCCGCCTCATCACCCTCTTCGAGCAGCTGCGCGAGCGCAGCCAGCTCATCATCATCACGCACCAGAAGCGCACGATGGAGGTCGCCGACGCCCTCTACGGCGTGACCATGCGCCAGGGTGTGACCGAGGTCATCTCTCAGCGCCTGAAATCGGAAGAGGCAGCGTGACTCAGCGGCCCACGGCCCTGCTCATCGACTTCGACGGGGTCCTGCGCACGTTCGACCCGTCGGAGAACGCCAAGATCGAGCAGCGGTACGGCCTGGCCCCCGGCACGGTCCTCGACACCGCGCTCGAGTGGGACCGGCTGCTACCGGCGATCACGGGCCGCATGACGCGCGCCGAGTGGCTGGCGACCGTCGCCGCCGATCTGGCCGACCGCGTGGGCGGCCTCGAGCGCGCCACCGAGCTGATGGAGCAGTGGCAGGTCTATCCGGGCGTCATCGACCCGGTCGTACTCGCATTCGTCCGCGACGTCCGCGCCGCCGGCCTGCCCGTGGGCCTGGCCACGAACGCGACAATCGAATTCCGCGACGTGCTCGAGGACTTCGGCCTGAGCGGCGAGTTCGACGCGGTAGCCGTCTCGGCCGAGCTCGGCGTCCACAAGCCGGCCAAGGAGTACTTCATGGCGGCGTGCGGCCTCGTCGACACGGCGCCCCCGCGCTGCATGCTCATCGACGACACCGACCGGATGATCCGCGGCGCGCGGGCGGCCGGCCTGTCCGGGTACCGCTACACGCCCGGCGACGATCTGTCGTATCCCCGCCGGGCGCTGGGTCTGTAGCCGGGCGTCAGAGGCTGGCCTGCACGGCCTGCACGACCTCGTCGGACTTGGGCTCGGTCCGCGGCCCGAACCGTGCCGCGACGCTGCCGTCCTTGCCGACCAGGAACTTCTCGAAGTTCCACCGGATGTCGCCGGTGTGCCCCTCACCGTCGGCGACCGGGGTGAGCAGGTCGTAGAGCGGGTGGCGCCCCTCGCCGTTCACCTCGACCTTCTCGGTCATGGGGAACGTCACACCATAGGTGGTGCTGCAGAACTCGGCGATCTCCTCGGAGGTCCCCGGCTCCTGGCCCGCGAACTGGTTGCAGGGCACGCCCAGGACCGAGAAGCCCTGCCCCTCGTACTCCTTGTGCAGCGCCTCGAGATCGGCGTACTGCGGCGTCAGCCCGCACCGGGACGCCACGTTGACCACCAGGACCGGCCGGCCGCGGAACTGCCCGAGATCGAGCGGCTTCCCTTGCAGGTCGGCGATTTCGACGTCGTAAAAGCTCATGGACTTAAGGTTAGGCGTGACCGGTCGACAGCTCGCGGTGGGCGCCGTTGTGCGCCGTGGCAAGGATGTCCTGCTGATCAGCGATCCACCGGACTGGGCGCTCCCGGGCGGCGCCGTCGAGCCCGAGGAGCCGCTGCTGGCCAAGGTGGCCAAGGAGTCCGGCTACAGCTCGGTGCTGGCGGAGCGGCTCGTGTGGGTCGCGCGCTATCCGGCGGGCGGGGTGGAGTACGAGATGCTGGGCTTCGAAGTGACAGGCGTCGGCCCGCACGACGGCTCGGGCGCGTGGGTGCCGATCGAGGAGGCGGTGGAGCGCCTGGGCCGGATGTGGTTCGCACCGATCCGTGAGCCGGCTGTGGCATTTCTCACCGGCCGCGCCCGCGTGGCCACGCTGTGGACCTGGACGGACCTCAACGAGCCCGGCGTGACGCATCCGCGCGTCAGCGCCGCCTGAGACAGTCCACGGCCGCGCCGCCCGGGAGTGACAGGCGGTCGGGCTGTCACTCGAAACGCCACCCGCGTCAGCTCAGCTTGAGCGACGCCACGTCGGCAAGCGTCTTGTCCGGCTGCGTCCCCTGGATCCGCACGTGCGCCGACCGCCCGTCCAGCAGCATGGTCCCGACCGCGTTGCCGAAGTACGGCCCGGCGGTCTTGCGCCACCGCACGACCGGCTTGCGCAGCCCGACCGAGCGGGCCAGCGACCGCATCATCCGGGCCGCCGGCGGGTTCCAGCCGAACTTCATCGCCGGCCGGACCAGCTTCGGCATGTCGTTGTGCACCGGGGAGCAGGTGAGCTGGTGCACGGCGCTGACGACCTCCGGGCCCAGGTCGGCGCGGGCGGCGTACGAGTGGTGAACGTCACCCGACAGCACGCTTATCGAGGCCGGGGCCGGTGAGACGCCGCCCTGGCCCGACCCGATCTGGGTCAGCAGCGCGCTGAGGGCGTCGAACGACCGCCCGAACGCGGCCCAGTGCTCGAGGTCCACCGCCTGGCGCAGCTTCTCCCCGAACCGCCCCACCCATCCGCGCGGCGACTCCGCGAGCCGCTCGGTCGCGGCCTCCAGGTGGTGGATCGCCGGCGGCAGCAGCCAGGGCAGCGAGGAGCCGATCAACAGGTGGTCGTAGTCGCCCGGGAGCTGCTTGGCCAGCCACGCCCACTCGCTGTCGGCGAGCATCGCCCGCTTGCCCTGCTCCAGCTCCCGCGCGGCCCGGTTGTCCACGACGATGAGGCGGGTCCGGTCGATGTCGAGGGCGTAGCTCCAGCGGTACGCCTGCGCGCGGTCGCGGTCCGCGCGGGAGCCGAAGTCGTCGAGGATCTCGGTGGCGTCACCCGTTGAGGTGACGGCGGCGTAGATGGGGCATTCGGCCAGGGCGGACGGGGCCAGGTTGCCCATGTGCTGGTAGACCCAGTACGACGACAGCCCGGCCTGGATGCGCTGATCCCACCAGCTCAGCGACTGCATCTGCTCGCGCCAGCGCTGGGAGGTGTTCCAGTCGTCGATGATCTCGTGGTCGTCGAAGATCATCACGCTCGGGACGGTGGACAGCAGCCAGCGGATCTCCGGGTCGCCCCAGGAGTCGAGGTACAGCTTCGTGTACTCGTGGAAGTCGACCACCTGCGTCGTCGGCGCGTCCGCGCGGCGCTGCCGGCGGCGGCGCTTGAGCCAGCGCTGGATCTTCTCCGGGGTCTCGTCGGCATACACCTGATCGCCGAGCAGCACCATGAGGTCAGGCCACTCGGTGGGCCCGTCCGCGCGGATGGACTCGATGAGCCGCCCGGCAAATGCATCAAGAGCATCCGGTGGGTACCGCGTCACGCTGAGCGGGCTCGCCTCGCGGCACGAACCGAAGAGGAGCCGCACCGGCGCGCCCGCGCGGCGAGTGCGGATCACCGGGGGAGGGCACTTGTCGTCCGGGAGCGGCCAGACCTCGGCACCGTCGATCCTGACCCGGTACGGCGTGACGGAGTCCTCCGGCAGCCCGGCCACGACGACCAGGGCGTAGTGGTGGCCGTGGACGGTGAACGTCCGGGCCGCCCCGCTCGCGGGTGCCGCGTCGACCTCGACCCAGCCCGGGCGCGCCGTCTCAACCCAGATCGTCGCCCGGTCGCCCTCGACCCGCCGCAGGACGGGACCCAGCACGAGCGGCCCGCGGTCGCCGTCGAGTTCGGTGTCGGACATAGTGCTGCGACCTCCCAGGGCCGGCCGGTGTGCGGCGGAGCGTGCACCCCGAATGATCCTGCCCGGCCCGACTCGGCGCCAGTGCAGGCCGACCGGGGCAACGTCTGGGAGGATTCCTGCCATGGAGTCGTACATCGTCTTCGGCCTGGTGCTGCTGGTCATCGTGATCGGGGCCACACTTGCGCTGATCGCGCCCCGTTACCGCAAACGTCCGCCGCTTCCCCCGACCCCGCCGTCGGTCACGAAGGAGGCGGAGAAGCCCCAGCCCCCGACGGTGGTGACCGAGGCGCCCGCGTCGGTGGTCGAGGCCCCACCCAAACCCGTCGAGGCCCCCGCGCCCGCGCCTGCGCCCGTCGTCGAGGCGCCGCCGCAGCTGGAGACGCCCGAGCCGACACAGAACCGCCTCACCCGCCTCCGCGCGCGCCTGAGCCGCTCCCAGAACGTGCTCGGCAAGGGGCTGCTCGCCCTGCTGTCCCGGGACAAGCTTGACGACGACACCTGGGACGAGGTCGAGGAGACGCTCATCGGCGCCGACGTGGGGGTGCAGGCGACGACGGAGATCGTGGCGAAGCTGCGCGAGCGCGCCCGCATCCACGGCACCGCCACGGCCGCCGAGCTGCGCGGCATGCTGGCCGCCGAGCTGGTCGCGGCGCTGCAGCCGGACCTCGACCGCTCCCTCGCGGCCACGCCGCGTGACGGCCGCCCGGCGGTGCTGCTGGTCGTCGGGGTCAACGGGGCGGGCAAGACCACCACCTGCGGCAAGATCGCCCGGGTGCTCGTCGCCGACGGCCACACCGTGGTCATGGGCGCCGCCGACACCTTCCGCGCGGCCGCGGCCGAGCAGCTGGCGACGTGGGGCGGGCGGGTCGGTGCCGAGGTCGTGCGCGGCCCCGAAGGGGCGGATCCGGCCTCGGTCGCGTTCGACGCGGTCAAACGGGGTATCGATGCGGGCGTGGACACGGTGCTCATCGACACGGCGGGCCGGCTGCAGAACAAGGTCGGCCTGATGGACGAGCTCGGCAAGGTCAAGCGGGTCGTGGAGAAGCACGGCCCGGTCGACGAGACGCTGCTCATCCTCGACGCCACGACCGGCCAGAACGGCCTCGAGCAGGCACGGGTGTTCACCGAGGTCGTCGACGTGACAGGCGTCGTGCTGACCAAGCTGGATGGGACCGCGAAGGGTGGCATCGTCATCGCGGTTCAGCGCAAACTCGGCATTCCGGTCAAACTCGTCGGGCTCGGCGAGGGCCCGGATGACCTTGCTCCGTTCGATGCCCGACAGTTCGTCGACGCGCTGGTTGGCGCGGACGCGTAACCTCGGACGGTACCTTGGGACGGTAAGGCGCGACCGCGCGTTTCGGGCGGCCGGGAATACGGTACTTCAGCAGGGCTCCTCCTTGGTTCGGGTCAGCGAAGGACAACAGACGTGACGCAGCAGGAGATCCCGCTCCACGGTGGGAACACCTCCGTCGTGGTGCGCTCGGGCGACACCGTGCGCCGCAACGCGGGGCCGTGGACGCCCGCGGTGCATGCGCTGCTGCGCCACCTCGAGTACGTCGGGTTCACCGGTGCGCCGCGCGCATTCGGCATCGACGAGCGCGGGCGCGAGGTACTGCAGTACCTGGAGGGGGAGTGCGGGGAGTATCCGCTCGCCCCGCACTGGGTGACCGACGAGGCGATGGTCACCGTGGCGACAATGCTGCGGATGTTCCACGACGCCCAGGCGGGCTTCCGGCCGCCGCCCAACGCGGTGTGGCGCTCGTTCGGCCCGCCGCCCCCGGACACCGAGGTGATCTGCCACCACGACGCCGCGCCGCACAACGTCATCTGGCGCCCGGACGGGACCCTGTCGCTCATCGACTTCGACCTGGCCTCGCCCGGGGCGCGGATCTACGACGTCGCCTACGCGGCGTGGACGTGGGTGCCGCTGTTCTCCGACCGCGACTCCTACACGCTGGGCTGGAAGCGGCCCAACCGGCCGCGGCGGCTGCGCATGTTCGCCGACGCCTACGGGCTGACGCCGCGCGACCGGCATCGCCTCGTCCGCGTCATTCGGAAACGAATCGTCGACCACATCGAGGGCATCCGGCGCATGGCGGCCGCCGGCGACCCCGCATTCGTGCGCATCGTGCACAAGGGGCATCTCCGGCGTCCGGTGCGTGACCTGCGCCTGATCGACTACGAGCGGCACACGCTCGAGTACGCGCTTCGATAGATAGGTTTCAGTGTGTGAGCGTTTCTTCACACGCTGGAAACATGACGTGACGCGGTAGAAACCGCGCAGCGCCGGTGCGTGAAACGTGGGCCCGACAAGCTCTCGCGCAACCGGCTGGAGGGCGACGCTGCCTCGAAGGTCGGGAGGGAGGATCTCGACTACCAGGAGGCCCCGCGTGCCTGAAGCGACCATTAATACGGGCCACACCGCGTGGCTACTTGTTTCAACGGCCCTGGTGCTGCTCATGACGCCGGCACTGGCCCTGTTCTACGGGGGCCTGAACCGCAATAAAGGCGTCCTCAACATGATGATGATGAGCTTCTCGACCATCGGGCTCGTCAGCATCCTGTGGCTTTTCTACGGCTTCAGCGCCTCGTTCGGCGCCGACTCCGCCGGCGGCCTGTTCGGCGACCTCGGCCAGTACTTCGGCAGCAAGACCTATATCGACCAGATGTGGCTCGCCACCACTGACAACCCGAGCGGCAACGGCATCCCGACGTACGTCTTCATGGTCTTCCAGATGACGTTCGCCGTGATCACCGTCGCGCTCATCAGCGGCGCGATCTCCGACCGGGCGAAGTTCGGAGGCTGGCTGCTGTTCGCGTTCGGCTGGGCGACGCTCGTGTACTTCCCGGTCGCGCACAACGTCTGGGGCGGCGGCTGGATCTTCCAGCACCTGCACCCGCTCGACTTCGCCGGTGGTACCGCCGTCCACATCAACGCCGGTGCGGCCGCGCTCGGTGTCGCCCTGGTCCTCGGCAAGCGCGTCGGCTGGCCGCGGGAGAGCATGAAGCCGCACAACGTGCCGTTCGTCGCCCTCGGCGCCGGTCTGCTGTGGTTCGGCTGGTTCGGCTTCAACGCCGGCTCCGAGCTGACCGTCGACGGTGTCACCGGCCTCGCGTTCGTCAACACCCAGGTCGCCACCGCCGCCGCCGTCCTCGGCTGGGTCATCGTCGAGTGGATTCGCGACCGCAAGCCCACCCTCGTCGGCGCCTCCTCGGGCGCGGTCGCGGGCCTCGTGGCGATCACCCCCGCCTGTGGCTTCATCGACTCCTGGGCGGCCGTCCTGCTCGGTCTCGTCGCCGGTCTCGTCTGCGCCCTCGCGGTGAGCCTGAAGTACCGCTTCGGCTTCGACGACTCGCTCGACGTGGTCGGCGTCCACTTCGTCGGCGGGTGGATCGGCTCCCTGTCGCTCGGCCTCTTCGCCAACGACAAGCTCAACTCGGCCATCAGCGACCCGGCGCTGCTGGGTGCCAAGAACGGCCTGTTCTTCGGCGGCGGCGCGGGTCAGCTGGGCGCTCAGGCCGGTGCGAGCGCTATCGTCACGGTCTACTCGTTCGCCGTCGCCTTCGCGCTCGCCTTCATCATCCAGAAGACGATCGGCTTCCGGGTCAGCACCGAGGCCGAGGTCGAGGGCATCGACATCGCGGAGCACGCGGAGAGTGCCTACGATCTCACTCCGGGCACGGGCAGCAGCGCGGGCGCGTTCGCCCTTGCGGGTGTCGCAACGAGCAAGGCCCCCGCGCCGGTGGCGGAAGCCCCGGCGTCGGAAAAAGTAGCCGGTTAGCGTCGAGGGATGTCGGAGGGAATGGGCATGAAGCTGGTGACCGCGGTCATCAAGCCGTATCAGCTCGACGCGGTGAAGGAGGCGCTCCACGCGCTCGGCGTGGCTGGCCTCACCGTGAGCGAGGTGCAGGGTTACGGCCGTCAGAAGGGCCACACCGAGGTGTACCGCGGTGCGGAGTACACGGTGGAGTTCGTCCCCAAGATCCGGGTCGAGATCGTCACCGACGAGCTCGACTTCGAGAAGGTCGTGGACGCCATCGTGACCGCCGCCCGCACGGGCAAGATCGGTGACGGCAAGGTGTGGGTCACCTCGGTCGACGAGGTGGTTCGCGTCCGCACCGGCGAGCGCGGGCTCGACGCTCTCTAACCGTCGCAGATAACTATCCTCATCACATGACCCAGACGTCGGCGCCCGCTCCGGTCCTATCCACCGGGGCGGGCGCCGACGCGCGGGCGCAGCGCTCGGACGCGATCGACGAGTGGCTCGAAAAGCTTTTTTTCAAGGCCTGCGATGGTACGTCCAATGCCGCGCTCGTAGCCGTCGGCGGCCTCGGTCGCCAGGAGTGCGCTCCGCGCAGCGATCTGGATCTCGTGCTGCTCCACCCCGGCGGCCCCGGCGACGAGGCGGCGGCCGACGAGATCGGCAGTCGCCTCTGGTATCAGATCTGGGACGCCAAGTTCGCCCTCGACCACTCCACCCGCAGCCCCGGCCAGGCCCTGGACCTGGCCCGGCAGGACCTCAAGGTGGCCCTCGGCCTGCTCGACGCCCGCCTGATCGCCGGGAACGCCGACCTCCTGGCCGGCCTGCACGCCGCCGCCGTCACCCAGTGGCGCCGCGAGGCCCGCCACCTGCTCCCCGCCCTGCGCACCCTGACCGCGCAGCGCTGGAAGGCCCACGGCGAGCTGGCCTTCCTCCTGGAGGGCGACGTCAAGGAGTCCCGCGGCGGGCTGCGCGACTTCGGCGTCCTGCGGGCCATCGGCTTCGCCGGCGTGGCCGACGGCCCCCGCCCGGCCGTCCGCGGTGCCCACCGCACCCTCCTGGACGTTCGTGACACCCTGCACGCCGTGCGCGGGCGCCGCGTCGACCGCCTCCTGGCCCAGGACCGCGACGAGGTGGCCGAGCTGCTCGGCCTGGGCGACCGCGACGAGGTGCTGCGCCGCATCGCCGAGTCCGCCCGCACCATCGCCTACGCCAGCGACGACGCCTGGCGCGCCGTGGAGCGCTGGTCGGCCCCGAGCACCCGCGGCCACCAGGAGCGCCGCCCCCTGGCCCGCGACGTCGTGGAGCAGCGCGGCGAGGTCGTCCTGGCCCGCGCGGCCGTGACGCCGCGCCCCGAACCGTCCCTGCCGCTGCGCGTGGCCGCGGCCGCCGCCCGGGCCGACCTGCCCATCTCCCACGCCACCCTGGAGTGGCTCGGCGGCTTCGCCGGCCCCATGCCCGACCCGTGGCCCACGCCCGCGCGCGCCGCCCTGCTGACCCTCCTCGGCAGCGGCCCCTCCATGATCGAGGTCTGGGAGGCGTGCGACCGCTACGGCCTGGTCGTCAACTGGCTCCCCGAGTGGGCGCGGGTGCGCAGCCTGCCACAGCACAACCCGGTCCACCTGTTCACCGTCGACCGGCACCTGGTCGAGACCGCCCGCCAGGCGGCCGGCCTCACCCGCGACGTCGACCGCCCCGACCTGCTGGTCCTCTGCGGCCTCCTGCACGACATCGGCAAGGGCCTCCCGGGCGATCACAGCATCGTGGGCGCCCCGATTGCGGCCGCCGTCGCCGAGCGCCTCGGCCTCGACGCCGCCGACGTCGCCCAGGTCGAGAAGGTCGTCCGCCTGCACCTGCTGATCCCTGACACCGCCACCCGCCGCGACCTGTCCGATCCCCAGACCATCGCCACGGTCGCCGGCGCGGTCGGCGACGCCTCGACGCTGTCGCTGCTGCACGCGCTGGCCCGCGCGGACGCGGCCGCCACGGGCCCGGCCGCCTGGTCGGACTGGAAGGGCCGCCTGATCGGCGACCTGGTCCGCCATGTCGATCGGGCCCTGGACACGGGCGTCGTGGCACCCCCACCGTCGCCCGCGGCCGCGCTGACGGTGCCGAAGCAGCTACCGGCAGTACAACTGGAAACTGATCTTGTGTCTGTGACAGCAACCGACCGGCGGGGTCTCCTGGCGGCTGTGGCCGGCTGCCTGTCGCTGCACCGGCTCGACGTCGTCACGGCCGACACCGCCACCGTCGACGGCGTGGCCCGCATGGTCTGCGCCGTCCAGCCCCGCTACGGCGGCGAGGTCGACCGCGAGGCGGTGGCCTCCGACCTGCGCCGCGCGGTCACGGGCGACCTTCCGGTGGCCGAGCGCCTGGCCGCCCGGGAGCGCTCGACCCGCCGCAGCGGCGCCGGCCTGGCGCCCCCGCGCGTGGTCTGGCAGCCTTCCTCGGCCGCGACCGACGCGACGGTCCTTGAGCTGCGCGCCACCGACACCCCGGGCCTGCTCTTCCGCGTCGCGAGCGCCCTCGAGGACCTCGGCGCGGACGTCCGCTCGACCCGGATCTCGACGCTCGGAGGCGAGGTCGTGGACGCGTTCTACCTGGCCGGAGAGCTCGACGCCGACGCCCGCAGCCGCGTGGCGGCCGCCGTCCTGAGTGCCGCGACGGCCGCCTGACCTTCCTGCACACGACCGCACTGCCGGCGGTCGCGTACCCTTCAAGGGACTCCTACACCGAGGACGGATGCGTCGTGTTTGACACCCTGAGTGACCGGCTTTCCGGAATCTTCTCGAAGCTGCGGAGCAAGGGGCGGCTCACCGACGCCGACATCGACGCGACCGCGCGTGAGATCCGCCTGGCGCTGCTCGAGGCCGACGTCGCGCTGCCGGTGGTCAAGGCGTTCATCGCCCGGCTGAAGGAGCGGGCCCGCGGCGCCGAGGTGTCACAGGCGCTCAACCCGGCCCAGCAGGTCATCAAGATCGTCCACGAGGAGCTCGTGGAGACGATCGGCGGCGAGGCGCGCCGGCTGCAGTTCGCCAAGAACCCGCCGACCGTGATCATGCTCGCCGGTCTGCAGGGCTCCGGCAAGACCACGCTCGCCGGCAAGCTCGCCAAGTGGCTCAAGGGCCAGGGCCACCAGCCGCTGCTCGTCGCGGCCGACCTCCAGCGCCCCAACGCCGTCAACCAGCTGCAGGTCCTCGGCGGCCGCGCGGGCGTCGAGGTCTACGCGCCCGAGCCCGGCAACGGCACCGGCAACCCGGTCCAGGTCGCCCGCGACTCGATCGAGCACGCGAAGCGCCAGATGCGCGACATCGTGATCGTCGACACCGCCGGCCGCCTCGGCATCGACACCGAGATGATGCAGCAGGCCCGCGACATCCGCGACGCCGTGGACCCCGAAGAGGTCCTGTTCGTCATCGACGCCATGGTCGGCCAGGATGCGGTCACCACGGCCGAGGCGTTCCGCGACGGCGTCGGCATCACCGGCGTCGTGCTCTCCAAGCTCGACGGCGACGCGCGCGGTGGCGCCGCGCTCTCCGTGCGCCACGTCACCGGCCAGCCGATCATGTTCGCCTCCACCGGTGAGAAGCTCGAGGACTTCGACGTCTTCCACCCCGACCGGATGGCGTCGCGCATCCTCGGCATGGGCGACGTGCTCACCCTCATCGAGCAGGCCGAGCTGGCCTTCGCCGACGATGAGAAGGAGCGGATAGCGGCCAAGCTCATGGGCGGCCAGGAGTTCACGCTCGAGGACTTCCTAGAGCAGCTGCAGGCCGTGCGGCGGATGGGCCCCATCGCCAACGTGCTGGCCATGATGCCGGGCATGGGCCAGATGAAGGACCAGCTGGCCGAGATCGACGACAAGCACTTCGACCGGGTCACCGCGATCATCCGCTCGATGACCCCGAAGGAGCGCTCCAACCCGAAGATCCTCAACGCCTCCCGCCGCGTCCGCATCGCCAACGGCTCCGGCGTCTCGGTCACCGACGTCAACCAGCTGCTCACCCGCTTCGCCGACGCCCAGAAGATGATGAAGCAGATGGGCGGCATGATGGGCCTCCCCGGCGGCCGCCGCAAAGCCACGAAGTCGCCGAAGAACAAGCGCAAGGGCAACAAGGGCGGCAACCAGGGCGCCGCCCGCCAGCCCCGCCTGGGCGGCGGCCTGCCCCAGCTCCCACCCGGCTTCGACCCGGCCGCCATGGACCCCAACGCCGCCGGCCTGCCCCCGGGCTTCCGCCTCCCGAAGATCGACTTCAACAAGCTGCAGAAGCGCGACAAGGACAGCTGACCCCGCCTCCGACCGATCTCTTCGTCGGCCTTCCCCCCGGTCGCGGCCGAACTCCCCGACCGGGGCGGAGCGCTTCGGGTCTGACGGTGCTCGCCGAGCCGGAGCGAACCGCCGGGCGGGAAGGCATGATCTGTCCATGACCTCGCCCTCCGACACGGCGTCCGCGTCGTCACCGGCTCCCGAACCCGCCCCGGCGCTGCACGTACGGGGCACGCTGCTCCCGTCCGGCGAACGGCGCGATCTCTGGCTGGTCGGCGACCGCGTGACGTTCAGCCGGGTGGCCGGGGCGATCACTGTCGCGGACGCCGGGTACATCCTGCCCGGGCTCGTCGACGCCCACTGCCACCTGGGCATTCAGCCCGGCGGGCGCCCCTCCGAGGGCATCGACCAGGCCCGGAGCCTGGCGGTCGTCGACCGGGAAGCCGGCATTCTGGCCATCCGCGACGCCGGGTCCCCGATCCCGTACGCCTCCCTCGACGACGACCCCGACATGCCCCGCCTGGCCCGCGCCGGCCGGCACGTCGCCCCGCCCAAGCGCTACCTGCGCGACATCGGCGTCGAGGTCGGCGAGGCCGATCTCCGCGACGAGATCACCCGCCAGGCCGGCCAGGGCAACGGCTGGGTCAAGCTGGTCGGCGACTGGATCGACCGCGGCGTCGGCGACCTCGCCCCCGCCTGGGACGTCACCGCGATGGCCGGTGCGATCGAAGCCGCCCACGCCGCGGGCGCGCGGGTGGCCGTCCACACGTTCGCCGAGGAGTCGGTGGCCGCCCTGGTCCGCGCGGGCGTCGACTCCGTCGAACACGGCACCGGCCTGAACGAGTCCGACATCGACGAGATGGCGAACCGCGGCACCGCCCTGGTCCCGACCATGATCAATATCAAGACATTCGGTGGCATCGCGGCCCAGGCCCAGGACAAGTTCCCGTCGTACGCCCAGCACATGCTCACCCTGCGCGACCGCTTCCCGTCGATCGTCCGCGCCGCCTACGAGGCCGGCGTCCCGATCTACGTGGGCAGCGACGCGGGCGGGGGCATCGACCACGGCCTGGCCGCGCAGGAGATGCTGCTCCTCCACGAGGCCGGACTGCCGGCGGAGGCCGTCCTGCGGGCCGGCTCCTGGGGCGCCCGCGAGTGGCTGGGCTTCCCGGGCCTGGTCGAGGGCGGCCTGGCCGATTTGGTCGTCTACGCCGAAGACCCGCGAACCGACCTGACCACCCTCCTCCGCCCGCACCGCATCGTCCTCCGCGGCCGCGTGGTCCGCTGACACTCAGCGCATGCCCGCGGGTCGCGCCCGCGCGCCGCGCCAGCGTCCGCCGATGCCCGCAGGGCGTGGTTGAGCGCCCTCCCGCCCGCCACTCTCAGCCGCCCATGTGCGCGGGCCGCGCGTCCGCGCGTTGGCGGGTGGGCGTGGGTTGGTGGTGGGCCTGGGCGGGGCGGCGTTGAGCGCCCTCCGAGGCTGCCACCCTCAGCTGCCCATGTGCGCGGGCCGCGCGTCCGCGCGTTGGCGGGCGCGTGGGTTGGTGGCGGCCTGAGTTGGGCAGTGTCGAGCGCCCTCCGAGCCCGTCGCTCTCAGCCGCCCATGTGCGGGCCGCGTCCGCGCGTTGGCGGCGGGCGTGGGTTGGTGGTGGGCCTGGGCGGGGCGGCGGGGGTCTTGATGATGGATACACTTGGCGGCGTGCCGTTGCGTCCCGGAAGACCGGTCCTGCACCGGCACTTCACCCGTGAAACGCTTGTCTGGGCGCCGTTGACGCGCGTGGTCTCCGATGATGAGCAGGGCACTCGGCTCTGGCTGGCGACCGGGAGCCCCGTGATCCGGCAGGTCAGCGAGGACGGCCAGGGTCCGCGCGGGATGCCCTTCGAGCAGTGGGTCGAGCTGCCGAAGAAGATCATCCAGGACGTGTACCGGGGCCCGAACACGTTGAAGTTTCATCCGCGCGGGGCTGCGTACTCGGTGTGGTGGCTGTTCGACCCGGAACTGCGCTTCCGCGCGTGGTACGTCAACCTTGAAGAGCCGGGCGTGACCTGGGACGACGGTGCCGTTGCCGGGGTTGACCTGACCGACCAGGACCTCGACATGTGGGTCTGGCCCGATCTGCGGTGGGGCTGGAAGGACGAGGACGAGTTCGAGGAGCGCCTGGCCTTTCCGGACGCCTACTGGGTGGACGACCCCGACGCGGTCTGGGCCCAAGGGCGGGCGATCGTGCCGCTGATCGAGGCGGGGGCGTGGCCGTTCGACGGCACGTGGACCGACTTCCGGCCGCCCGGCGAGTGGGATGTCCCAGAGCCCGTCACCGACGGCTGGGACCGGCCTCGGCAACGGGCGTGATCCCGCCGGCCGTCCGCAGCGGCTGTGCATCGCCGACTCGGCCCGGTGCGCGCGGACGCGTGGGACTGTCGCCGCCTGCCGGTGGTCCGGTTCGGGCCGGCGCACACGCCCGTGACCTCGCGGGCCTCGGCGATGCGGCGGTTCGGCGTAAGTGCAGGCTCCGGTCGAAGCGGGCATCGGGTCCGGCTGACGCCCCGCCAGTTGTTCGACGCGGTGGCGTGGTCGCGTCGGGCGGTGGCCGGTGCGCGCTTCCGCGCGTTGTGGTGTGTGAGCGGTATGCGTGTTGTTGATGTCCGTGCCCTTGCGGATGGGCTGATTTAGGGAGTGTTCGGTTGAGCGTCGTCTTCACGCCGGGCCAGGTGATCATGCATCGGAACGTGCGGCGCGGGCGGATCGGGTGGGTGCGGCCGGCGCGGGTGGTTGCTGATGATGACCGTGGCCTGTTGTTGTGGATCGACCGGCACACGCCGGTTGTGAATGAGGTCTCCGGCGATGGGCGGGGCATGCGGACGATGCCGTTCGCTGAGTACGTCACGCTCGGCAACTCGCTGAAGCACGGAACCTGGAACGGGCCCGGGGTCCTCAAGCTGCACCGGCCGGGCGATCCGGCGCACTCGGTGTGGTGGTTTCACGACGACGCGGGGGATTTCAAGGAGTGGTACGTCAACCTCGAGCGCCCGGCGATCCGCTGGAGCGACCCCGGTGGCGCCTCCGGTGTCGATGTGACCGACGAGGACCTGGACATCGTCGTCGCGCCCGACCGAAGCTGGAAGTGGAAGGACGAGGAGGAGTTCCTCGAGCGGCTGGCCCTCCCCGAGCACTACTGGGTCGAGGACGAGGCGGCCGTGCGCGAGGAAGGGCTCCGGGTCATCAAGGAGATCGAGGCCGGCACCTTCCCGTTCGACGGCACCTGGACCGACTTCCGCCCGCCGCCCGAGTGGGAAGTGCCCAGGCTGGAACCCGGCTGGGACCGCCCGCCGCTGCGCTGAAGTTTCCACCGCCTCGCGGCACGCGCTCGAACGCGACTCGCCCGTTCAGCCGCGTCCGCGCGTTGGCTGGCGTGGCGCGTGCGCGCGGTTGTTGAGTGACGTGGTGCACGGCGGCCGGTGCTTGTCGCCGCGGATCCGGGCGGTGCTGCTGGCGGTCCGCGCGAGGCTGACGTGGCTGCGTCCGCGCGAGGCTGACGTGGCTGCGTCCGCGCGAGGCTGACGTGGCTGCGTCCGCGCGAGGCTGACGTGGCTGCGTCCGCGCGAGGCTGACGTGGCTGCGTCCGCGCGAGGCTGACGTGGCTGCGTCCGCGCGAGGCTGACGTGGCTGCGTCCGCCCGAGGCTGACGTGGCTGCGTCCGCGCGAGGCTGACGTGGCCGCGTCCGCGCGAGGGCTGACGTGGCCGCGTGCGCGCGTGCGTTGCGGTGTGGCATTTGGGGTGATTCTTTCGGTCCGCGTCCGCGCGTAGGCGGCGAGCCGTGTCCGCGTGCGGATGGCCTGCCGCGTCCGCGCAGGTGAGGTTCCGCGTCCGCGCGGGTGGTGTGTTGTGTCTGCGCTTGCGGTGAGTCGACGGGGCCGGGCGTGGGCGCGGGGTGGGCGGAGGTGTTGGGGTGGCACGAGTACTGGCGAAAGGGGTTAATCGGGGGAAATTGGGTGACTTGGGGCGGGAGAATGTCGGGGCGGGGTCGTTTTTGCGCACGGTAGCGGGTCTGGCACAATGGTTGGCTGGTATCCGGTGTGCGTCCGAGCCCTCTAACCCGGCGTAGCGCCAGTCCAATAGAGCAGCCGACACGGCACCAACCCCACGGTGTCGGGCGGTCGCTCGGCTTCTACACAGATCCAGGAGCGAGCAACCAAGTGGCCGTCAAGATCCGGCTCCTGCGGATGGGCAAGATCCGCAACCCGCAGTACCGCATCGTCATCGCCGACTCGCGCACCAAGCGTGACGGTCGGGCGATCGAGTTCGTCGGGCTGTACCACCCGAAGGAGGAGCCCTCGCGTATCGAGGTCAACTCCGAGCGTGTCCAGCACTGGCTCTCCGTCGGCGCGCAGCCGAGCGAGGCCGTGCGGGCCATCCTGTCCAAGACCGGCGACTGGCAGCAGTTCAAGGGTCTGCCCGCCCCGGCCGAGCCGCTGAAGGTTCGTGCCGCGGCGCCCGACCGCCGGGCTGCGTACGAGGCTGAGGCCCAGGCTGCCGCCGGTGTGGCCGACACCCCGAAGGCGGCGAAGAAGACCGCCGAGCCGAAGAAGAAGGCCGAAGCCGAGGCTCCGGCCGCGCAGGCTGAGGAGCAGTCCGGTGCCGGCGCCGGCGCGGAGGCCTGACGTGCTGCGCCCCGCGCTCGAGCACCTGGTCAAGGGCATCGTCGACAATCCTGACGATGTCCGCGTGCGCATGGTCGACTCCCGCCGCGGTCAGCGGCTGGAGGTCCGGGTGAACCCGGAGGACCTCGGCACGGTGATCGGGCGCGGTGGCCGCACGGCCAAGGCGCTGCGGCAGGTCATCACGTCGATCGGTGGCCGCGGCGTGCGCGTCGAGATCGTCGACGCGTACTGACGGCATGCTGCTCGTCGTCGGTCAGATCTTCCGCGCGCACGGCGTCCGGGGCGAAGTTGTCGTGGACGTGCGCACGGACGCGCCGGCCGAACGTTTCGCCGTCGGGTCGGTCCTGGTGACCGACTCGACGGCGGTTCGGCATCTACAGACCGTCCCCGCGGGCGCATGGCGGCCCCCGGCGACGCTGACCATCGAGTCGGTCCGCCCGCACCAGGGCCGCCTGCTGGTGGTCTTCGAGGGCATCTACGACCGCAACCTCGCCGAGGACATGCGCGGCGTCCTGCTGTGCGTGGACAGCGACACGATCCCCGCCAGCGACGACCCGGACGAGTTCAACGACCACGAGCTGGTCGGGCTCGACGTGGTGGACGCCGCGGGGGAGCGCCTCGGCGAGCTGCTGCGCATCGACCACGCGCCCGCGCACGACCTGCTCGTCGTGAAGCTGACCGACGGGCGGACGGGGCTCGTACCGTTCGTGCGCGAGATCGTTCCCGAGGTCGACGTGCCCGGGCGCCGCATCGTCGTCACCCCGCCGGAAGGCCTGTTCGACCTATGAGGGTCGATGTTGTCACGATTTTTCCGGAGTACCTCGCGCCGCTCGAACTGTCGCTTATCGGCAAGGCACGCACCAGCGGGACGCTGGAGCTGGCGGTGCACGACCTGCGCCAGTGGACCCATGACGTGCACCGGACCGTCGACGACACGCCGTACGGTGGCGGGCCGGGCATGGTGATGCGGCCCGAGCCCTGGGGTCAGGCGCTCGACGCGCTCGCGGGGCCCGACACGCACCTGATCGTGCCCAGCCCGGCCGGGGCGCCGTTCACACAGGCGACCGCGCGCGCCCTCGCGGAGGACAAGCACCTGATGTTCGCCTGCGGGCGGTACGAGGGCATCGACCAGCGGGTCTTCGACCATGCGGCCGCGCGGATGCGGGTGAGCGAGGTGTCGCTCGGCGACTACGTGCTGTTCGGGGGCGAGGTCGCGGTGCTTGTGGTGCTGGAGGCGGTCACCCGGCTGCTTCCGGGCGTGCTGGGCAACGCGGACTCGCTGCTCGACGAGTCGCACGCGGACGGGGTGCTCGAGGCGCCGATGTATACCAAGCCGCCAAGCTGGCGGGGGTTGGACGTGCCCGAGATCCTGCGCTCCGGTGATCACGGTCGGATCGCGCGGTGGCGGCGGGAGCAGGCGCTGGAGCGGACTGCCGCGCGCCGGCCCGATCTCATCGCCGCGCTGGAGCGGTCCCGTCCGGAGCACGAGGCGAGCTGATCGCCGTCCGCGCGTCCGCGCGTGCTGCGTCTCCGCGCGTGCTGCGTCTCCGCGCGTGCTGCGTCTCCGCGCGTGCTGCGTCTCCGCGTGACCGCACGTGGGCTGCCTTTCCTCGCGTCCGCGCGGGCGCAATGAAGCCCGCCGGCGGCGATCAAGGAGCCTGATTTCAGGTTCGGCGTGTCGATGTGGCAAAGTAGTGAGGTTGCCGCGGCCTGTTGTGCCCGACGACCATGATCACAAACCCTCGCGCGCCACAGAGATCGGGCGTGCCTTGAGTGACGAGGAACAGCCGCGATGAACACGCTGGACGAGCTGGACGCACAGTCGCAGCGGACCGATATACCCAGCTTCCGCGCCGGTGACACCGTCAAGGTGCACGCCCGGGTTGTCGAGGGCAACCGGTCCCGGGTCCAGGTCTTCCAGGGCGTCGTGATCCGTCGCCAGGGCGCCGGCCTGCGGGAGACTTTCTCGGTCCGGAAGGTGAGTTTCGGCGTCGGTGTCGAGCGCACCTACCCGGTCAACAGCCCCGCCGTCGACCGTATCGAGGTCGTCACCCGCGGTGACGTCCGCCGGGCCAAGCTCTACTACCTGCGTGACCTGCGGGGCAAGAAGGCCAAGATCAAGGAGAAGCGCGAGACCAAGGTCAGCAGCTGACCTTCGCTTCGCCGGATCGCGAACGGGGAGGGGCGCGGTGCGCACCCTCCCTGTGCCACGTTCGGGATCGGGTCTTTCGGTCATCTGGAGCCGGTCTCCCCAAAGTGGTCTTGTGCATCTAGGCTGACGCCGATGGCAAGTGACCCCTACGGCCGCGATGGTTACGACGATCGCGCCGACGACCAACACCCACGCGACCGCCGCTTGGACCAGGCGGGTGAGTCGCGTGGGCAGCAGCAGCCCTTCGGCGGAGTCAGCTACCCGGGCCACGATTACTGGTCCACGACGGGTCGGCCGGACGCCGAGGAGGTCCAGCGCGTCTACGACGGCGGCTGGCAGGGCGGTGACGGCGACGCCTACGGGCGGCGCGACGTCGCGCCCGCGCCCGCGCCCGGACGCGACGTCGTACCCGGCGGTGGCCGGGACGTGGTGCCGGGGCGCGGCCCCGACCCGCGCGGTGACCGGGGTCGCGGTGATCAGGGCCCCGCGGGCCAGGCCAATGGCTGGGGTCGCGAACCTGAGCGCGGCTGGAGCCGGGGCGACGACCCCGGCGACTGGCAGCGCGGCCGCCGGGACTGGGACGACCCGTACGGCTCCCGGCGCGGTCAGTGGGGCCGTGACGAGCCGCCGATGGTGCGCGACCGCGCGTTCGAGCGCGAGGAGCAGTACGACGACTCCGGCTTCGACGATTCGCGGGACCGTCGCGAACGCGAGCGCGCGGACAGGTACGAACGCAGCTATGACCGCAATGAGCGCTCCACGGGGTCAGGATCGGGGTCGGGGTCGCGTCCCCGCCGGGGCGGCTCGTATGACGACGATTCCGCGTCGAACTCCACCTGGCGGACCAAGGTTCGCCGCAAGCGCAAGAACATGCCGCTGTGGCAGGAGTTGCCGCTGCTGCTGATCGTCGCGTTCTGCCTGGCCGTGCTCATCCGCACCTTCCTGGTCCAGGCGTTCTTCATCCCGTCCGGCTCGATGGAGCAGACGCTCCTCGTCGGCGACCGGGTGCTTGTCAACAAGGTGCTGTACGACGTGCGGGAACCCGAGCACGGCGAGGTCGTCGTATTCACGGGGCCGGACACATGGGCGCCGGAGAACCAGGTCGACAAGGACGCCGGCTTCTTCGCCGAGCTCGGCCGCACCGTCGGCGACCTCGTCGGGTTCTCCCAACCGGGTGAAAAAGACTTCATCAAACGGGTGATCGGGCTCCCGGGCGACACAGTCGCGTGCTGCGACGTCGAAGGGCGCGTCACCGTCAACGGCTATCCGCTGGACGAGTCGTCGTACCTGTACGACAACTCCCCGCTCGACGCCGCCCCGAATCCGAGGCAGTGCACGGCGCGCCGGTTCGGGCCGATCAAGGTCGAGGCCGGCCAGATGTTCGTCATGGGCGACCATCGCGGCGTCTCTCAGGATTCACGGTGCCAGGGCCAGGTGCCGATCGACAACGTGATCGGGCGCGCGTTCGTGGTCCTGTGGCCGAGCAGCCGCTGGGCCTGGCTGCCCGTGCCCGACACGTTCAAGAACATCCCGAAACCGGCGGCTCTGGCGCCTCCGGGTCCACATGTCACGCGCGCACCGAACGTCCCGTTGGTGCCGGATGTGGTACTCGTCCCGATCGCTGTCGCGGCCTCGCTTTCGACCCGATCGGCGCGTCAGGACCGGTTGAGGCGTCGCCGATGGTGACGAACACGTACCCTTCAGGGCGTGATTGACGAGCAGACCAAAAAGCCCAGTAGCTTCTGGCGCGAATTGCCGGTGTTGCTGGGCGTGGCGATCATCGTCGCCGTCGTCGTACGCGCCTTCGTGCTGCAGACGTTCTACATCCCATCGGAGTCGATGGAGAACACGCTGCTCATCAAGGATCGCGTCCTCGTCAACAAACTCGTGTACGACTTCCGGTCCCCGCATCGCGGCGAGGTCATCGTCTTCACGGCCCCCGACTCCTGGCGCAACGACCCGTCCGAAGAAGACTTCATCAAGCGCGTCATCGCGGTCGGCGGGGACCACGTGCTGTGCTGTGACGACAAGCAGCGCATCACCGTCAACGGCACGCCGCTGGATGAGACGTACATCTACGCGAACGCCGACGGGCTGCAGGACCTGCCCAGCGAAGAGCAGTTCGACATCACGGTGCCGCAGGGGCGCCTGTGGGTCATGGGCGATCATCGGTCGCGGTCGGGCGACTCGCGGTACAACTTCATCCGCACGAAAGACCCGAACCAGGCGACGATCGCTGAAGATGCCGTGATCGGCCGGGCGTTCGTGGTCTTCTGGCCCTTCAACCGCGCGAAGTGGCTCAGCGTCCCCGACACGTTCGACAAGGTGCCGGATCCGACGTCCAAGTGATTGCGTCGTAGTCTCGTCGTATGACGGAGGCAGCGGCAGACATCGACCGCCGGGCGGCGCGGGTGCTGCTGCTCGACCCGTCCGGGCGCGTCCTGCTCCTGCGCGGATGCGACCCGGCCCGGCCCGAGCACCGCTACTGGTTCACGGTGGGCGGCGGCCTCGAGCCGGGGGAGTCGCTCGCCGACGCGGCCGTGCGCGAGGTGTTCGAGGAGACGGGGCTGCGCATCAGCCCGGGCGACCTGGCCGGACCCATCCGCACCGACGAGGTCAACTTTCCTTTCGATGGTCGTTGGTACTCGCAGGAGCAGTCGTTCTTCGTCGTTCGCACGGATGCGTTCCAGCCGGACCTGTCGCACCTCGACGAGTACGAGATCGAGAGCGTGGACGCGACGCGCTGGTGGTCGCCGGACGACCTCGACGCGACCGAGGAGCGCTTCTACCCCGCGGATCTCGCCGCGTTGCTGCGGGAGGTGGGCTGATGCTCGCGCCTCCGCGCACGGTGGTCCACCGCGCCGCCGGCCTCTGGGCCCTGGAGCGGGCGCTGCAACGGCGCGGCTTCGATCGGGTCGCCGGGGCCGACGAGGCGGGCCGGGGCGCCTGCGCAGGCCCGCTCGTGGTCGGGGCCGTGATCCTGCCCCAGGGCCGCCGCGGCGAGATCGACGAGCTCAACGACTCCAAGCTGCTGACGCCGGCCGCGCGGGAGCGCATCTACGAGCAGGTCGTCCGGCGCGCGGAAGCGTGGACCGCGATCATCATCCCGCCGGGCGACATCGACCGCCGTGGCCTGCATGTGTGTAACCTCGCCGGGATGCGCCGCGCCCTCGCGGGCCTGTCGGTGCGCCCGGACTACGCCCTGACCGACGGCTTCAAGGTCGACGGCTTGGGCATCCCCGGCCTCGCGGTGTGGAAGGGCGACCAGGTCGCGGCCTGCGTCGCGGCGGCGAGCGTGGTGGCGAAGGTCACGCGGGACAGGATCATGGAAGAACTGCACGAGTCGTACCCGCAGTACGGCTTCGACGAGCACAAAGGGTATTCGACACCGGATCACGGCGCGGCTCTGGCGGAGCACGGCCCCTGCCCCGAGCACCGTTTCTCCTACGCGAACGTGGCGGCGGTGGGGCGTCCGGGCGCACGGCGCGGTAACGTCGGCGTGGCGCCCGGCGAGGCCGCACGGGTTCCGGCGCAAGTGGGCGACAATGTGGCTATGGAAGGCGGACCGCGATGAGCGCCGAAGATCTCGAGAAGTATGAAACCGAGATGGAGCTGCAGCTCTACCGGGAGTACCGCGACATCGTCCGCCAGTTCTCCTACGTGGTGGAGACCGAGCGCCGGTTCTACCTGGCCAACCAGGTCGACCTGCACGTGCGCAACTCCGACGGCGAGGTCTACTTCGAGGTCGAGATGCACGACGCCTGGGTGTGGGACATGTACCGCCCTGCCCGGTTCGTGAAAAATGTCCGGGTCATGACGTTCAAGGATGTCAATGTCGAGGAGCTCGAGAAGCCTGACATCTCGCTGCCCGACAACGGCTTCGGCGGATAAGTTTTGACGCGGGCCCGGCGGCCATCGCCGGGCCCACCTGCGCTTTGCTGTTTTCGAGTTATCCACAAGCACTGAGTTATCCACAGATTTGCATGATCGCGTCTGCAGCGGCCGACGGTTTGAGCAATGCTCGCCGCCATGTTCAAGACACTTGCCCGGGTCGGGCTTCTCGTTGTTGCCGCCACTGCCATCGCCGCCGCCTCCGCGGCCATCGCCGCCGTATCCGCCGCGCTCACTCCGGCGAGGTCCGCCTCGGCCCGGGAGGAGGGCTCCGCGCCCTTCGAGGCGCCGCTGGACGGGCCGGTGACGGTGACGCGGGGGTTCGAGCCGCCTTCGGACCGGTACGCGGCCGGGCACCGCGGTGTGGACCTGGCCGGCGCTCCCGGGCAGATCGTCAGGAGTGCCGGCGCGGGCACGGTGATCTTCGCGGGGAACGTGGGAGGGCGGCCGATCGTGAGCGTGGCGCACGCCGACGGGGTGCGGACCACGTATGAGCCGGTTGATCCCTCGGTGAAGCGGGGGCAGGCGGTGGCGGCGCAGACGCCCGTCGGACGACTGAGACCCGGGCATCCGGACTGCCCGGCGGATGCGTGCCTGCACTGGGGGCTGCGAACGTCGGACAACGTGTACCTGGATCCGCTGAGCCTGCTGCGGCCGCCGCGGGTGCGGCTCTATCCGATGGCGTAGGCCGGCAGCTCTCGGCCGGCCGTCCCCGCCCGCGTAGCTCGGCGCTGCTACCGGCTGGTGGCTCGTCCTTCGATGAGCGCGGGGAGGCTGGCCGCCAGCCGGTGGTAGTCCTCGGGGCGGTTGTAGATCTGCGCGGACAGCCGTAGGTAGCCGCGTCCGCGCCACGCGGTCAGCCCGACCTCGGCGGCGAGATCGTCGGAGATCCGGCGGCGCAGGGCGACCGCTGCCTCCGCGTCGCCGGCCACGCCCAGGGGCAGCGGGATCAACGTCATGGGCAGCCCGGTCGCGGGCGGCAGCTCCGCGCCGATCGCCGCCGCGACCGCGCGCTGCCCGTACTCGGCCAGCGCAACGTTGTGCCGCCGGACCGTCTCGATGCCGAGGGTCCGGAGCGCGAACAGGCCCGTGGGCGCGGCCAGCCAGGGCGTGTAGTCGTGGGACGCCACCCACTCCAGGCTGGCGGGGAAGCCGGCCTCGGCCGACCACGACAGCACCAACGGGCGGATGCGGGTCCGTCGCGCGGGCGCGACGGCCAGCAGGGCGGTGCCGCGCGGGGCGAACGCCCATTTGTGCAGGTTGCCCACCCAGTAGTCGGCGCCAAGCGCGCCGACGTCGGGATCGAGGATGCCCGGCACGTGGGCGGCGTCCACGAGCACCGCCGCCTGGTCACCCCACCGCTCGCGCACCGCCTCGACGATGCGCCGGACCGGGAACAGGCGCGCGGTCGCGGCGGTGATGTGATCGACGATGACGAGGCGGGTCCGGGCTGTGGTCGCCTCGAGTACCGCCGCGGTGATCGCCGCATCGTCCGCCTCCAGCGGCACCCGGGCGACCCGGTGGACGGCTCCGGTTCGGCGGCACGTGGCGGCGACCGCCAGATCGACGGCGCCGTATCCGTGGTCGGTGGTGACGATCTCGTCCTCGGCAACCAGGTCGAGGCTTCCCAGGACGATCGAGGTCCCCGTGGAGGCGTTCTCCACCAGGGCTGTGCCCTCCGGGTCGGCGCCTACGAAGCCGGCCAGGTGGCGCCGCACGTGGGCGACGCGTTCCTCGAGTCCGACGGCGAAGAATCGGTGGGGGTTCGACTCCATCTCTTCGCGCACCCGCTGCTGAGCCCGCTGCACTGCGACCGGCACCATGCCGAAGGCCCCGTGGTTGAGGTGGGCGACGGCTGCGTCGTGGGAGAACAGCAGCCGGGCGCCGGGGATCGGCTCGGGTGGGGACACATCCACGATCTTAGGGCTCCTGGGCGGGCTCCCGCGCCTTCTTGCTGCGGAGCCACCCGGTCCGTCGCCTTCGGGGCCGGTGCGTGGCCGCTGATCGGGGTTGCGTCGCTCGGTCGCGTGGTCGTTCGGACGTGACCGCCGCGCTGTCGTCGGAGGTTGTCGCTCGGACGCGTGGTGGTGCGGCATTGGGATGGGTTCCGGGTGGGCGGCGTCGGCTTCAGGCGCGTGGATGCGCCTGCTCGTACGCGCTGCGTAGGCGTTCGATCGATACGTGGGTGTAGATCTGCGTGCTGGACAGCGATGCGTGGCCGAGCAGCTCCTGGACCGATCGCAGGTCTGCGCCGCCTTCCAGCAGGTGGGTGGCCGCGGAGTGGCGCAGGTCGTGGGGGGACGTGTGCGGCAGGCCGGTGGCCCTTGCGTATGCGTCAACGATCCGCCGCGCCGCGCCGGCTTGGAGCCGGCCTCCGCGCGCGCCGAGCAGCAGGGCCGATCCGCTGTTCGCGGCTTCCAGCGCCGGGCGGCCGTGCCGGAGCCAGGCGGTGAGAGCCTCGTCGGCGGGCAGGCCGTACGGCACCGAGCGCTCCTTGTTGCCCTTGCCGACGACGCGTACTACCCGCCGCATCCGGTCCACGTCGCCCAGGTCCAGGCCGCAGAGTTCGCTGACGCGGATCCCGGTGCCGTACAGCAGCTCGAGCACCAGCCGGTCGCGCAAGCCGGCCGCGTCCGCGCGGCCCGAGGGTGCGGTCACCAGCGTCTCGGCCTGGTCCGCGCGGAGAACCGTCGGCAGGTCCCGGTGTGCCTTCGGGCTGGCCAGGCGCTGTCCCGGGTCTGTCTCGATACGCCCTTCCCGCTTGGCCCAGGCGGTGAACGTCCGCGCGGCCGCGGCGTGCCGGGCCAGGCTTGTACGGGCGTCTCCGGCCGCACGCCTCCGCGCGAGCCATCCGCGCAGGATGGGCAGCGTCAGATCAGCGGGCGCGTCCGCGCCTCCGGCCGCCGCGTGGTCGAGGAGCGACACGACGTCGCCGATGTAGGCCCGCACCGTGTGCACCGATCGGTTCCGCTCCGCGGCGAGGTAGCGGGCGAAGTCGTCCACCGCGTCCCGCAGGCCCGGTGGGAGGTGCTCGTGCATCCCGGCGGTGGTGCTTGGCGCGGGGGCGTCGGCCTGCCGCTTGCCGCCGATGCCGCCTGTCGCACCGTGGCCGGCTCCGCTGCGGCTCTTCCGGCCGGCGCCGGTAGCGCTCGGACGCGGGGCGGCAGGAGTCGCCTCGCCGCGCGCGGTCGCGTGGTCGCCGCGCTCGGGCGCGTTGTGGCCGGAGGCGGTCGCGTTGTTCGGGTCGCTTCGGGCCGGTCGGTCGCGCGCGGTCGCCTCGTCGCCGGCGGTGGGCTGGTGGGGTGGCGTCGCTCGGTCGCGTGGCTCTCCGCGGTCGGGTGGCTCTGCGCGGTCGCGTGGAGGTATGTGGCCGCGTCGGGGTGTCGCGCCTGACCGCGGGAGCGTCGCTACGTCGCGCAGACGCTCGGACGCGTGTCCGCTGTGCGGGGCCGTGCCGCTGGCCGTCTGAGCGCTGGCCGTCTGGGCGCTTGCTGTCTGAGCGCTGGCCGTCCGAGCGCTAGTCATCGGATTGCTGGCGGCCGCGTCGGTGGTTGTCGCGTCGCCCGCGATCGGATCAACGGCTGTCGCATCGTCCGCCGTCGGGTCGCCGACCGTCGAGCCGGCCGCCTGGTCGTCTGGCGTGGTCAACGGCGTTGCTGGTCTTCGAGGAATCGCTCGATCAGCCCCCGCACCACGGCCGCCATCGTGAAGCCGTGCTCGGTGCACCAGGCGCGCAGCTCGGCGTGCCGCTCGGCCGGGAGGCGGAACGTGACCAGCTGGCTCTCCTCGCCGGCCGGCAGCGAGCCGCCGAGCAGGCCGTGCGAGCTCGCATCCGCGCGGAGGTCGGGCGGGCCGATGAGGCTGTGCCCGCGCAGCGCCGACGACGCGAGCAGCGCCCGCCTGTCGACCGGGGTCGTGCGCCCGAGAAGCCAGGCGGTGATCTCCTGACGTGTTTCGGGCGGGAGCGTCTCGAGCAGCTCCACGAGCTTCTCGGCCGGAGCGGTCATACCTTCACGATAGCGCTCGATATCCCGCTATCGCTATCGACGGACACGATCGACACTACGCGTACCCCCTGAATTTCTTCGAGGAGCTCCGGCAGCATGCGGTCAATCACGGGGCCGGGCACAGTGACCGTGAATTCGTCGATCGCCACGGAGCCGTCGCGGCCGAGCACGCGCATCTGGCGGATGTCGACGCCGAGGCGGCCGAGCAGGGTGGTCACCTGGCCGAGGGAGCCGGGCCGGTCGGGAAGTTCGACGGTGACGTGACGAAGCGACATGAGGGCAGCCTGACGAAGCCGCATTTCCCGCCCGTTACAACGCCACGTCGGTGACCTTTCCGAAAGATCGTTGACAACGTCAATGAATCTGATGACGATGTCAACTATGACTATCGAGCCAGTCGCAACCTTCCGGCGGTTCAATCGCTTCTACACGAATCTCATCGGCGTGCTGCGGGCCGGGCTGCTCGACTCGCCGTACTCGCTGGCCGAGGCGCGGGTCCTGTACGAGCTCGCCGCCGCGCCCGCGCGTGTGCTCGACGTGGCCGAGCTGCGGCAGGGCTTGGACATGGACGCCGGGTACCTCAGCCGCATCCTCGGCCGCTTCGAGGGCGACGGACTCGTCGTGCGGGAACGCTCGGACGCGGACGCGCGCAAGCAGCGCATCAGGCTCACCGACGCCGGCCGCTCGGCCCAGGCCGAGCTCGACAAGCGCTCGGACGCGCAGGCCGCGAAGCTGCTCGGCCAGGTGACGGAGCTGGACCTGCGGCGCCTGACCGGTGCCATGAACGCCATTGAGACGATCCTCGGCGGGGGTACCGCATCCGCGCCCACAGTCGTGCTGCGTCCCCCCGGCCCGGGCGACCTCGGCTGGGTAGTCCAGCGCCATGGGGCGCTCTATGCCGCGGAGTACCAGTGGAATGAGGAGTTCGAAACGATGGTCGCGCGCATCGTCGCCGACTATGCCGAGTCGCACGATCCGCGCTGGGATCGCGGCTGGATCGCCGAGGTCGACGGTGAACCGGTCGGGTCGATCTTCTGCGTCCGGGCGGACGAGGGCGTCGCGAAGCTCCGGCTGCTGCTCGTCGAGCCCAAGGCCCGCGGTCTCGGAGTCGGTGGTCGCCTGGTCGACGAGTGCGTCCGTTTCGCCCGCAGCGCCGGTTATCGGGAGATGGTCCTGTTCACCCACGACATCCTCGACGCGGCCCGCCGCATCTACCAGCGCGCCGGCTTCGTGCTCGACAGCGAAGAGAGCAAGCCGGCGTACGGCAAGAACCTCGTGCACCAGCACTGGCGGAAAATTTTCTGACGCCGCTCCGGTAATAGCCCCATGGCGTCCGGCCTGCGGCGGGCCCGGTACGCATACCAAAGTCAAATAACCTGTCCGAATTTATCCACAAGCACTGGGTTATCCACAGAACGGGCTTTGCCGTCCCGCATTGATCGTCGAATTCGGCCACAGTCGCTCGCATGAACCGCAAACAGCTCCTGGGCGGCTTCGGCGAATGCGTCGCCTGCCGATATCTCGTGGGACAGGGCCTTGTCCTGATCGATCGCAACTGGCGCAACCGGTCGGGCGAGCTCGACGTGATCGCCCGTGACGGCGCCGACCTGGTGTTCGTCGAGGTGAAGACCCGCAGCAGCGTGCGGTTCGGCGACCCCGTCGAGGCGCTGGTGCCGGCCAAGGTCCGCCGGATCCGCCGGCTCGCCCGGATGTGGCTGGCCGCCAACGAGGTGCATTACAAGCACGTGCGGTTCGACGTGATAAGCGTGCTCGTCGGCCGCACTACGTCGCTGCGGCACCTGCGCGGGGCGTTCTGATGGGCTACGCGAAGGTCCGTTCCGTAGCCCTCCATGGCGTGGCCGGCGAGGTCATCGTCGTCGAGGCCGACGTCGCACCCGGCCTGCCCAGCCTGGTCGTCTCCGGCCTGCCCGACGCGGCCCTGAGCGAGGCCCGCGACCGTGTCCGCGCGGCGGTCCACAACTCCGGCGCCCACTGGCCACAGGCGCGCATCACCGTCAACCTGCTGCCGGCGCATGTGCGTAAGCACGGCTCCGGCTTCGACGCCGCCGTTGCGATCGCCGTCCTCGCGGCCGGCGCGGACCTGCCCATTGCTCGCCTCATGAACACCGTCATCCTGGGCGAGCTCGGCCTCGACGGCACCGTCCGCCCGGTGCGCGGTGTGCTGCCGGCAGTATTGGCGGCGAGCCGGGCGGGGTATCGATTCGCGCTGGTGCCCTTAGGGAATATCAGCGAGGCGCGCCTCGTGCCCGACATCGATGTCCGGGCCACCGACAGTCTCGGGCGGATCATCGGTTACCTGCACGAGACCGAGAATCTTCTGGACCCGGTCGCGGAGCCGCTGCCGCCGCAGGCCCCCGCGCTCGATCTCGCGGACGTGCTCGGTCAGGAGCGTGGCCGTCGCGCTATCGAACTCGCTGCCGCGGGGCGTCATCACGTTGCGATGTTCGGGCCGCCCGGCGCCGGCAAGACCATGCTCGCGGCCCGTCTGCCCGGCGTGCTGCCACCACTCAATGATCAGGAGGCGATCGAGGTGACCGCACTGCACTCGGTGGCCGGTGCCCTGATGCCCGGCAGCGGACTGATCCGGCGCGCGCCGCTCCAGGCGCCGCACCACACGGCCTCGGTTGCGTCCCTGGTGGGCGGGGGTAGCGGACTGGCGAAGCCGGGCGCGATCAGCCTGGCCCACAACGGCGTGCTCTTCCTCGACGAGTGCGCGGAGTTCGCCAGCGGTGCCCTGGAGGCGCTGCGGCAGCCGCTGGAAGAGGGCGAGGTCAGGCTGCGGCGGGCTCAGGGCGAGACCGTTTACCCCGCCCGCACCCAGCTCGTCCTCGCGGCCAATCCGTGCCCGTGCGCGAAGCCGGGCGGCAAACACATGTGCGAGTGCCCGTCGATCGTGCGGCGGCGATATCAGGCGCGGCTGTCCGGACCGTTGATGGACCGGGTGGATCTGCAGGTGGACCTGGACCCGGTGAGATCGGCGGCGCTGGTCGCGACCGAGCCGGTCGAGCCGACGGCAGTGGTCGCCGGTCGCGTGCTGAGGGCTCGTGCGGCGGCGATCGAGCGGTGGGGGCCTCACGCTGCGTCGAACGGCGAGGTTCCCGGCACGCTGCTGCGACATCACCGGTTCCGGCTCCCGCGACCGGTCGTGCGACCGCTGACCGACGCGATGGACCGCGGCCGGCTGTCGGCGCGTGGATTCGATCGGGCGATACGGGTGGCCTGGACCGTCGCGGACCTCGAAGGGCGGGAGCGGCCGGACGTGGGGGATGTGCGTGAGGCACTTGAGCTGCGATCGAGGACTGCCCGGTGAAGAAGCTGAGCGAGGAGCAGAAGGCGCGGATGGCGCTCGCGGTGCTTGTCGAGCCCGGCTGCCGGGAGCTGGGTCAGCTGGTGCGGACCGTCGGGCCGGTGGAGGCGCTGGAGTGCCTGGTGCAGGAGCGCGGCATATCGGTGGCGCTGGCTGGTGCGGCGCGGGCGCGGCTGTACTTGGCCGGGGTGCGTAAAAGTCAGGACGTCGGCACTCAGCTTGCGCAGCGGATGGCCGAGCGGGCGGAGCACATCGGGGCGCGGATCATCACCGCGGCCGACGACGAGTGGCCGCCGGCGCTCGATGACCTGGTCAAGGCCAGCCGGACCGGTAGCGCGCTGCGGCGGGACACCGATCCGCCGCTCTGCGTCTGGCTGCGCGGGCCGCTGCGGTTCGCGGAGACGCTCGAGCGGTCCGTGTCGGTGGTGGGGGCGCGGGCGGTCACGGGGTACGGGGCGTACGTCGCCTCCGAGTTCGGGTACGGGCTCGCGGAGGAGGGGTTCACAGTCGTGTCCGGGGCGGCGCTCGGGGTGGACGTGACGGCGCACCGGGGGGCGTTGGCCGGGGGCGGGCCGACGGTCGCGGTGATGGCGTGCGGGATCGACAAGTCCTACCCGGCGGCGAACGCGGGGGTGATCGAGCAGATCGCCACCGAGGGCCTGCTGGTCACGGAGTGGCCGCCGGGCACGGAGCCGCACAAGACGCGGTTCCTCACCCGCAACCGGGTCATCGCCGCGGCGACGCTTGGCACGGTGATCGTCGAGGCCGGGTCACGCAGCGGGGCGCGCAGCACGCTCGGGTACGCCCGGCTGCTCGGACGCAAGACGATGGTCGTGCCCGGGCCGATCAACTCGGCGATGTCGATCGGGTGCCACATGGAGCTGCGAGAGCCGGGGACCACGCTGGTGACCCGGGTCGAGGAGATCGTCGAGGAGATCGGCAGCATCGGTGAGCTGGCGGAGCCGATCGTGGGCGGTTTGCGGCCCGAGGACGTGCTCGACTCGCTGCAGGCGCGCATCCTCGACGCGGTCCGGCCGCGCAAGGCCGCGACGGCGGAGTACATCGCCGCCGTGGCCGGGGTCAGCGGGCGCGACGCCCGGCGCAACCTGCCGCTGCTGGTGGAGCTCGGGTTCGTCGTGTCGACGGCCGACGGGTATCGGCTCAGCAGCACGCCCAAGGCCGCGATCAGCGCGGAGGAGGGGAGATGAACGGTTCAGAGCCGCTGCAGCCGGGCCACCGCCTCGTCGAGGACCTCGTCGCGCTTGCAGAACGCGAACCGGATGAGCCGGCGGCCGGCGTCGACGTCGTCGTAGAAGACCTGCGTCGGGACCGCCACGACGCCGCAGCGCTCCGGCAGGGCCAGGCAGAAGTCGACACCGTCGGTGCCGCCCAGAGGAGTGATGTCGGCGGTGACGAAGTAGGTACCTTCGGGCTGCAGTACCGAGAAGCCGGCTTCTGTCAGTCCTTTGCACAGTTGGTCGCGCTTGCGCTGCAGGTCGTCGCGGAACTCCTGGTAGTAGGACGGCGGCGACTCCAGGGCCACGGCTATGGCGGGCTGGAGCGGGCCGGCGTTGACGTACGTCAGGAACTGCTTCACCCGCGTCACCGCCGAGACGAGCGGGCGGGTGCTGCAGACCCAGCCGATCTTCCAGCCGGTACACGAGAACGTCTTGCCGGCCGAGGAGATCTGCACGGTCCGATCGCGCATGCCCGGGAGCCCGGCGAGCGGGACGTGCGGGGCGGTCGCGTCGCTGAACACCAGGTGCTCGTAGACCTCGTCGGTGACGGCGAGCACGTCGTACTCGACGCACAGCTGCGCGATCTGGGCGAGCTCGGCCGCGGTGAAGACCTTGCCGGTCGGGTTGTGCGGGGAGTTCAGCAGCACCAGCCGGGTCCGCGGCCCGAACGCGGCGCGCAGCTCGGCGGGGTCGAAGGCGTAGCGGCCCTCGGCGGCCCGCAGTGTCACGGGGCGGCGGACGGCGCCGGCGAGCGCGATCGAGGCGGCGTACGAGTCGTAGTAGGGCTCGAAGCAGACGACCTCGTCGCCGGGCTCGCACAGGGCCAGGATGCTCGCCGCGATCGCCTCGGTCGCGCCGGCGGTCACGAGGATCTCGCCGTCCGGGTCGTAGTCGAGGCCCCAGAACGCGCGCTGGTGCGCCGAGATCGCGGCGCGCAGCTCGGGGATGCCCGGGCCCGGCGGGTACTGGTTGCGGCCCCCGTGGATGGCTGCGGCGGCCGCGTCGAGCATCGCGGCCGGGCCGTCGGTGTCGGGGAAGCCCTGCCCGAGGTTGACGGAGCCGGTGCGCACGGCCAGGGCCGACATCTCCGCGAAGATCGTCGTGCCGAACGGGCGCATGCGGGCGATGAGCGGATCACGCGTGGCGTCAGTCACCCACCGAGTATGCGACCGGCCGGGGCGACGAGCCCGCGCGGTCCGGGGCGCCGGTGCGAACGGCCGGCTGACCGAAACCGGTCGGAAGCCCGACACGGTAGAGGTCGGCGCCGATGGAGGACATCGCTGCCGGGTGGCGGGGATCTTGCGGAGGGCCTAGCGTGACGGACCGTGGATGGACGCCGGAACTTCTCCCCGGACCCGGATGCGGATTCCCGCTGGTACCCGGAGGACCGTGGCTACGACGACCGCGGGTACGACGACCGCCGAGACGACCGGGGCGGCGACGACCACGGGCGTGGCGAGCGGGGTTCGCGCGGGCGCAACGAGTCGGAGCGCGGATACGGCGACGACCGCGGGTACACGCCGACGCGGTATGCGGACGAGCGGGAGCCCGACGACGGTGGCTACCGGGTTCCGGACCCGCGGGGCGCCGGGCGCGGCTACGGTGCCGACGGCCTGAGCTACGGCGACAGCCCCAGCGGGCAGTTCAGCGCCTCCTCGGCGTTCGGGGCGGGCGCCGGGCGTGGTCCGCAGCGGGCCGGAGACTCGGGCGAGTTCTCGGGGGAGTACACCGGGCGATCCCGGCGGTCCGAGGCGATCGACCGCAGCGCACTGCAGCGGCCGGCGCCGGGCGGCAGCGGCACGGCCGGCAGCTACCCGACAAGCGGCTTCCCGGCCGGCGCTCCTGCGACCGGTGGGTTCCCGGCCGGCGGGCCGGTGACCGGCGGCTTTCCGGCCGGCGGGCCTGTGACCGGCGGCGTCGTGGCCGGCGGTCTGCCGACAAGCGGTGCTCCCACCAGCGGCATTCCTACGAGCGGCGTCCCGACAAGCGGGCCCGCGACCGGTGGCTTCTCGAGTGGCGGGCTCGCAACCGGAGCGCCGATCCCCGGTCTCACCACTTCCGGGTCGCCGATCCAGGGGCTGCCGACCGTCACCCCGTCGGGGCCGGTGTCGGGCGGCCCGGCCGGTATGGGGGCCGCGCCGGGGACCAGCGCGTTCGCCGCACCGACAGCGCTCACCGCCGCCGTGCCGCCGCCCCAGCAGCAGCCGCGGCTGCAGTTCGGGGTGGGCGAGGACCCGGGCGGTGCCGTGTACCGGAGCAAGCGGCCCGGGCTCGCCATCGCCCTCGGGCTGCTGACGGCGCTGTTCGAGGTACCGGTGCTGCGGCTGTTCTTCGAGGCGATGACGGCCAAGGACATTCCCGCGAGCGGCACACTGGCCGGGATGTTCATGATTCCGGCGCTGCCGATGTTCGCGCTCGGCCTGTACGGGCTGATCGGGGGAGCGGCGGCGGCCTCGCCCGGCATCCGGCCCTGGCTGCGGACCCCGCTCGCCTACCTGCCCATCGCGCTGCTGCTGTTCATGGCGGCCGGTCTCGCCGCGTAGGGGGACTCGGCGTACAACCGGCGGCCCCGGCACGGCGTGGCCGGTCGCGGGCGACGCGCTGGACACGAGCGCGAGCGACCGGCGGCCGGCGGCAGAGGGGTACGCAAACCGTCGAAACGCGTCCGCCGATGTGTGCGCAGCCGAAATCCACCACCAATGCACTGCGCGAGCAACGCGGCACCACAGCGCATGGCAAAGCCGACAAACCCGGGCGAACTACACGTCAGTGGGGGCATTCGTAGGAGCCCGGGCCCTGCGCGTACACTTTCCACCGGCGACCGCACACGTGCGGTCGACCTCGCGCGCCCTCCCAAGCCCGCCGCATATCTATCGCGCCGGGCGAGCTGCAAGGGGCGGCGGCCGCCCTGGTCCCAAGTGAACACGCGGTGCACCACCGCGTGTGCAAAGGGTGAGACGGCCGACGACCGGGCGCCAGGACGACGGGCCGCCCGGCTCGTCGTGTTCAACCAGGAGGGGTCCACCAGAACATGTCCGTGTCCATGCGTCAGCTGCTCGAGAGCGGCGTCCACTTCGGTCACCAGACCCGCCGCTGGAACCCGAAGATGAAGCGCTTCATCTTCACCGAGCGCAACGGCATCTACATCATCGACCTGCGCCAGACGCTCGACTACATCGAGAAGGCGTACGCGTACATCCGCACGACTGTCGCCGAGGGCGGCTCCGTGCTGTTCGTCGGCACCAAGAAGCAGGCCCAGGAGGCGATCGCCGAGCAGGCGACGCGCGTGGGCCAGCCGTACGTCAACCACCGCTGGCTGGGCGGCATGCTCACCAACTTCCAGACGGTGTACAAGCGGCTGCAGCGTATGAAGGAGCTGGAGAGCCTCGACCTCACCGGCACCGCGCAGGGGTACACCAAGAAGGAGACCCTCCAGCTGTCCCGCGAGCAGATCAAGCTCAGCCGGACCCTGGGCGGCCTGCGCGACATGCAGAAGCTCCCGTCGGCGATCTGGGTCATCGACACCAAGAAGGAGCACATCGCGGTCGACGAGGCGCGCAAGCTGGGCATCCCGGTCATCGCCGTGCTCGACACGAACTGTGACCCGGACGAGGTCGACTTCCCGATCCCGGGCAACGACGACGCCATCCGCTCCGCGGCGCTGCTGACCCGCGTGGTCGCCGACGCGGTCGCCGACGGCCTCATCGCGCGCTCCGGGCGGGCCACCCGCGGCGACCAGAAGCCCGAGCAGGGCGTCGTGGCCGGCGGCGAGCCGCTCGCCGAGTGGGAGCGCGAGCTGCTCGAGGGCGGGGCCAACGCCGCTCCGGCCGCCGCAGCCGCTCCGGCCGCCGCGCCCGCGCCGGCTCAGGCCGAGACGCCGGCCGAGACTCCGGCTGAGACCCCGGCTGCGGCCGTCGAAGAGACCACCCAGGCGTAACCCACAGAGCGAGAGAGAGTCATGTCCAACTTCACCGCCGCGGACGTCAAGCGGCTCCGCGAACTGACCGGTTCCGGCATGATGGACTGCAAGAAGGCGCTCGATGAGGCCGAGGGCGACTTCGACAAGGCCGTCGAGCTGCTGCGCATCAAGGGCGCGAAGGACGTCGGCAAGCGCGCCGGGCGTACCACCGCGAACGGCCTCGTCGCGCACTCCGGCTCGGGCCTGGTCGAGATCAACTGCGAGACCGACTTCGTCGCCAAGAACGAGGCGTTCGTCGAGCTGGGCCAGAAGCTGGCGGCCCACGTCGACGCGACCAAGCCGGGCGACGTCGAGGCGCTGCTGGCCTCCAAGCTCGGTGACAGCACCGTCGCCGACCTGATCCAGGCCGAGTCGGCCCGGATCGGCGAGAAGCTCGTGATCAACCGCATCGCGGTGCTCAAGGAGCCGGTCGCCGTCTACATGCACCGCAAGAGCCCCGACCTCCCGCCGCAGGTCGGCGTCGCGGTCGAGTTCACCGGCAAGGACGACGAGGCGGCGCTCGCCGACGCCCGCGGTGTGGCGATGCAGATCGCCGCGATGCGGCCGAAGTACCTGACCCGCGACGAGGTTCCCGCCGACGTCGTCGAGTCGGAGCGGCGCATCGCCGAGGAGACGGCCCGCGAGGAGGGCAAGCCCGAGCAGGCCCTGCCGAAGATCATCGAGGGCCGGGTCGGCGCGTTCTACAAGGACTTCGTCCTGATCGAGCAGCCGTCGGTGAGCGACAACAAGAAGACGGTCAAGAAGGTGCTGGAAGAAGCCGGCATCGACGTCACGCGCTTCGTGCGCTTCGAGGTCGGCCAGGCCTGACCGCGGTACAAGAGCAATAGTGAGGGGGTCACGGTCGACTGAATGGAGACCGTGACCCCCTTTCCACAAGAAGACAGAAGGGTGCCCACATGACGAACACCGCCGTGGAAGCGGCCAGGCAGTCCCTGACCCCGGCCCCGATCGGGGTGCGGCGTGTCGTGCTGAAGCTCTCCGGTGAGGTGTTCGGTGGCGGCGCCGTCGGCGTCGACCCCAACGTGGTGCGCGGCATGGCGCGCCAGATCGCCACGGTGGTCCGCCGCGGCGTCCAGGTCGCCGTCGTCGTCGGCGGCGGCAACTTCTTCCGCGGCGCGGAGCTCTCCCGGGCCGGGATGGACCGCTCCCGCGCGGACTACATGGGCATGCTGGGCACCGTCATGAACAGCCTGGCCCTGCAGGACTTCGTGGAGAAGGAGGGCATCGAGACGCGCGTGCAGAGCGCGATCACGATGGCCCAGGTCGCCGAGCCCTACATCCCCCGGCGGGCGATCCGCCACCTGGAGAAGGGCCGCGTCGTCATCTTCGGCGCCGGCGCCGGCCTGCCGTACTTCTCCACCGACACGGTCGCGGCCCAGCGCGCGCTGGAGATCCACGCGCACACCGTGCTCATGAGCAAGAACGGCGTCGACGGCGTGTACACCGCCGACCCGCGCACCGATCCGACCGCCCGCAAGCTGGACCACCTCACGTTCGCCGAGGCGCTGCTGCAGGGCCTGCGGGTGGTGGACCAGACGGCGTTCAGCCTCTGCCAGGAAAACGCGCTGCCGATGCTGGTCTTCGGCGCCGAGGGGGAGGACAACGTCGCCCGCGCGTTGATTGGTGAGAGGATCGGCACGCTCATCACCGCCGAGCCAGTTTCGGATCGAGGAGGACAGACCCCGTGATCGAAGAGACGCTCTTCGAGGCCGAAGAGAAGATGGAGCGTGCGATCGAGCACGCCAAGGAGGAGTTCGCGGTCATTCGGACCGGCCGCGCCACTCCGGCGATGTTCGGCAAGGTGATGGTCGACTACTACGGCACGCCGACCCCGCTGCCGCAGATGTCCTCGATCGCGATCCCCGAGCCGCGCATGGCGATCATCAAGCCCTACGACGCCGGGCAGCTCGGCGCCATGGAGCGGGCCATCCGCGACTCCGACCTGGGCGTGAACCCCAACAACGAGGGCACCCAGATCCGCATCCTGCTCCCTCAGATGACGGAGGAGCGGCGCCGCGACATGATCAAGGTCGCCCGCAACAAGGCCGAGGACTCCCGCGTCGCGATCCGCAACGTGCGCCGCAAGGCCAAGGAGGAGCTCGACCGGATCGTCAAGGACGGCGAGGCCGGCGAGGACGAGGTGCGCCGCGCCGAGAAGGAGCTCGAGGACGTGACGCACAAGCACGTCGCGCTCGTCGACGAGCTGCTCAAGCACAAGGAAGCCGAGCTACTCGAGGTCTGATGGCCCACACCCCCAGGGCTCCGAAGGTCCCCGGTCCGTCGTCGGTGCGGGCGCGGCAGGAAGAAGCCGCGCCCCCGCCGCATGCGGAAGAGCCACAGGCGGAGGGCTCCGCGCCCCCTGCACCCGAGTCGCTCGACCCTTCAGCACCGAGTGCCGGCCCCACCACCCCCGACCCCAACCCCGAGCCCGCGAAGCGCAAGAGCCGCGCCGGCCGCAACCTGCCCGCCGCGATCGGTGTCGGCG
This sequence comes from Dactylosporangium vinaceum, assembly GCF_019904175.1. Classification (GTDB taxonomy): domain Bacteria; phylum Actinomycetota; class Actinomycetes; order Mycobacteriales; family Micromonosporaceae; genus Dactylosporangium; species Dactylosporangium vinaceum. The sequence goes on from NZ_CP061913.1 coordinate 1,935,392, forward strand.
CCGGCATGGGCGGGGTCGTCCTGTTCTCCCTGTTCGTCTGGAAGTGGCTGTTCCTCGGCCTGGTCATCGGGGCCGTGTCCGTGGCCGTCTGGGAGATGGTGCGCGCGGTCGCGGTACAAAAGGCGCGCCCTCCGCTCGTCCCGCTGCTCGTCGGCGCTCCGCTCATGGTGTGCCTGGCCTGGTTCGGAGGCGCCGAACGGCTGCCGCTGGGCCTGCTGGCCACCCTGCTGCTGGTCTTCGTCTGGCGCTTCGCCGACGGCGTCGCCCACTACCAGCGCGACGTCACCGCCGCCGCCCTCATCGCCGTGTACGTGCCCTTCCTCGGCTCCTTCGCCGCCCTCCTCGCGTATCCGGCCCACGACGGTGCGGTCCGGGTCCTGGTGACGATTCTCGCGGTGGTGTTGTCGGACACGGGTGGGTACGCAACGGGGGTCTTTCTCGGTAAGCACCCGATGGCGCCCTCCGTCAGCCCGGCCAAGTCGTGGGAGGGCTTCGCCGGCTCCGTCTTCTGGACCGGGGTCGGCAGCGCCGTCGCCCTGCCCCTGCTGCTCGACGACGCCGTCTGGTGGCACGGCGCGATCTTCGGCGTGGCTGTGTCGATCGCCTCAGTTCTCGGCGATCTCGGCGAGTCGCTGATCAAGCGGGATCTCGGCGTGAAGGACATGAGCAATCTGCTCCCGGGCCACGGCGGCCTGATGGACCGGCTGGACTCCGTGCTCCTGGCGCTGCCCACCGCGTACGCCGTCCTGGCCTTCCTCGTCCCCTGGAGCAGGTGAAACGGCCACCGCCAGTCGCCCGGCCGTGCTGGGCAGCGGTCTTGGGGATCGTGCGGCCCGGCATGGGACACTGGAAACGTCATGACGCAGCTGCCCGTACTGAATCTGTCCTCCACCGCGGCCGGGACCACTCCCGACGGCCGCCGTGCCGCCCTGCCTCCGCGCCACCTCGCGGATCTCGATCTCGCGGCGCGCCGGGCCGCGGTCGCCGAACTCGGCGAGCCCGCCTTCCGCGCGCAGCAGATCTCCGCGCACTACTTCGGCCGGCTGGTCCGCGATCCGCAGGAGATGACCGACCTGCCGGCCCGCACCCGGGAGGCGATCACCGGCGCGTTGCTGCCGCGCCTGCTCAACCCCGTGCGGGAGCTCGCCACCGACAACGGCACCACCCGCAAGACGCTGTGGCGCCTGCACGACGGTTCGCTCGTCGAGAGCGTCCTGATGGGGTACCCCGACCGCGTCACGGTCTGTGTCTCCAGCCAGGCCGGGTGCGGCATGGCGTGCCCGTTCTGCGCCACCGGACAGGCGGGCCTGACCCGCAACCTGTCCACGGCGGAGATCGTCGATCAGGTCGTGTGGTTCGCGGGCCTGGCCGCCCGCGGCGCGCTGCCCGGCTGCCCGGACCGGCTCTCCCGTGTCGTGTTCATGGGCATGGGCGAGCCGCTGGCGAACTACAACCGTGTCATTGCGGCAGTCCGCCGGCTCACCGACCCGGCCCCCGAGGGCCTGGGACTGTCCCAGCGGCACATCACCGTGTCGACCGTGGGGCTGGTCCCGGCCATGCGCCGGTTGACGCAGGAGGGGCTGTCGGTGACGCTTGCGCTGTCGCTGCACGCGCCCGATGATGATCTGCGCGACACGCTTGTACCGGTCAACCAACGCTGGAAGGTCGCCGAAGTGCTTGATGCCGCGTTCGAGTATGCGGCTCGCACCGGTCGGCGCGTGTCCATTGAGTACGCAATGATCCGGGATGTGAACGACCATCCGTGGCGGGCGGATCTGCTCGGCCGGCTCTTGTCCGGCCGTCTGGCGCATGTCAATCTCATCCCGCTCAATCCGACACCGGGCAGCAAATGGGATGCCAGCCCCAAACCGGTCGAGCGGGAGTTCGTCCGGCGCCTGCGGGCCGCCGGTGTACCCACTACGGTGCGTGATACCCGGGGTCGGGAGATTGACGGTGCCTGCGGGCAGCTTGCCGCCTCCGGAGGTGGCATGGTGGGAGAGCGTGAGGACGGCTTGCTAGCACGGCGAGCGAACGAGGAGACACAGTGAGTCAGGGTCAGCGGTTCCGGCGCCGTGCGATGCGGCGGGGATACAAGGTCGACGAGGTCGACTCGTTCCTCGACCGGGTGGAGGCAACCCTCTCCGGAGACTCCATGGGCGCTCCCGTCAGCGCGCAGGAGGTCCACGACGTGGTCTTCCGCGTCCGCTTCGGCGGATACGACGAATGGCAGGTCGACCTGCACCTCGACCGCGTGGAGCGCCAGCTGGCCGAGCTGGAGGAGCGCGGCAGCGGCGGCAACTTCGGCCGCGCCCTCGACTCCCGCAGCGGCGAACTGCGCATGGCCCCCGACCGCATGGCGCCCGACCGCATGGGCCCCGGCCCCGACCGGATGGGCCCGGGCCCGGACCGCATGGGCCCGCCCGGCGGCATGGACCGCATGGAGCCGCAGCGCATGCCCGACCGCGTCGGCATGGCACCGCCGCCGGACCGCATGGGCCCGCCTCCGGGCGCGGACCGCATGGGTCCCGGCCCCGACCGCATGGGCCCCCCGCCCGGCCCGGACCGCATGGGCCCGCCCGGCGGCATGGACCGCACGGGTGGCATCGACCGGACGGGTGGCATCGACCGGACGGGCGGCATCGACCGGACGGGCGGCATCGACCGCACCGGTGGCATGGACCGCCCTGGTGGTCCCGGTGGCCCTGGCGGCATGGACCGCATGGGCCCCCCGCCGATGGACCGCCCAGCCGACCGCACGATGGGCATGGACCGTCCCGTGGACCGCACCATGGGCATGGACCGCCCGGTCGACCGCACCATGGAGCGCCCCGCCCCGCCGCCGCCCGGTGCCCCGCTGCCCACGCGCCCGATCCAGCCCCCGGCCGGCCCGCCTCCGGGCATGGGCGGTCCGGGTGGCCCCGGTGGCGGCCCCGGCTACGGCCGCTACGACGAGCCGACCTACGGTGGCGCCTTCGACGACGATCGCGGCTACGACCAGGGCCCCGGACCCGGCCCGCGTCGCCAGCCGGCCGACATGACCGCCGAGATTCGCATGGAGCGCCCCGAGCCTCCCGCGTACGGCGCCCCGGACCGCGGCCCCGACCGCGGCGATCCGTACGGTGCCCCGCCCGAGCGCGACCCGTACGGCGCCCCGCCGGACCGCGACCCGTACGGCGCTCCCAGCGGCGACCCCTACGGCGCCGGCGCCCCGTCCGCGCCGCACCAGTCGACCGAGGTCGCCCGCATCGATCAGCTGCGCCGCACCTTCCAGCTGCGCCGGTTCGGCAGCGGCTACGACCGCGCCCAGGTCGACCGCCTGTTCGAGGGCGTCATGGGCTCGCTCACCGGCCGCGGTGGCCCGCTGACCGACGGCGACCTGGACCCGTCGCACTTCAACCTGGTCCCGGGCGGCTACTTCGAGGCCGAGGTCGACGCCGCCCTGAAAGAGGTCCGCGACATCATCACCAGGCGCCGCTGACACCTCGACGCCACCCACGAAAGGGCGCGCCCGGCCGGTCCGGACGCGCCCTTCGTTGTCGCACAGTGCAAAACATGACACTTCCTCGCGCCCGCCAAGCCGCTACCGAGCGTCACCCCCTAGGTACGGCAGAATGCGCGAAACCTCGCCGAATCGACATACCGCCTGCCGAGGTACAAATCCGATACGGCGACGAGCGACCGCGTGCAACCGCCGAAAAGCATGAAGAGCCAGAGCCTGAGGATTCCGAGGCCGCTTCGCTCCCGCCCCGGGTAAGGGGGCTCCCGCCCCCTCTGGACCCCCTGCCGAGTACCCGCGTACGCCGAAGCGGCCGGACGGGTTTGTGATTTCGGCGCATCGGGAATTTCCGGCTGAGTGAGTAGTACCAGGCAGGTGCCGGAGACCAGCTCCATGTCCCGGGACGAGCTCTCGGCCGACGACGCGTGGCAGGCGTTGCGGCACCACGGGGGTTGGACGTTGGTGCGGGAGGCGTTCCTGCGCTTCCGCTACGGCGACGGCTTCAGCCACGCGCGGGCGCTCGGACTGCAGCTATGCCTGGCCATCGTGCCGTTCCTCATCGCCCTGTCCGGCCTGGCCGGCAAGCTCGGCGTCAAAGAGGGCGGCGACGTCGTGGCCGACACCGTGCTCGCCCTCACCCCGGGCGCCAGCGAGCAGGTCGTCCACGATCTCCTGGCACCCGGCGACCGCGGCGAGGACGCGGGCGAGCTGGCGTTGGCCCTGGGCCTGATCACGGGCCTGCTGGCGCTCGCCACCGCGATGGCCCAGATCGAACGGGGCGCCAACCGCATCTACGGCGTCGAGCGCGACCGTCCGGCTCACCTGAAGTACGCCCGCGCCGCCATCCTGGCCGCTGTCGCGGGCATCCCGGCCCTGACCGGCTTCCTGATGCTGGTGGCCGGCGACGCCATGGGCGCGTCCGTGCGGACGCGGTACCCCGGCTGGGGCGACACCGTCGAATCGATCTGGACGGTGGCGCGCTGGCCGGCCAGCATCCTGCTGGTCGTGACCGCGGTAGCCGCGATCTTCCGCTTCGCCCCCCGCCGTCGCCAACCGGCGTTCTCGTGGCTGCTCTTCGGCGCCGCCCTGTCCACGGCCCTGTGGTGGGGCATCAGCGCCCTCCTGGCCCTGTACGTCCAGGGCAGCGGCGCATTCGGCGCCACCTACGGCGCCCTGACCGGCATCATGGCGCTGCTGCTGTGGGCGAACGCGACGGGCATCGTGCTGTTCCTGGGCATCGCCTTCAGCGCCCAACTGGAGGCCTACCGCGTAGGCGTCCCCGGCCCGATCAAACCCGACACCTGGGCGCCCCCAGTCCCCGCCGACCGCTGACTACACCGCGTCCGCGCGCACTCCCGCGTTTGCGCGCACCACCGCGTCCGCGTGCACCACCCCGCCCGCGCGCACAACCGCGTCCGTGCGCACCACCCCGTCCGAGACCCGCCCCGCCCGCGCGCCCCGCCGCGTCCGCGCGCCCCGCCGCGTCCGCGCGCACAACCGCGTCCGTGCGCACCACCCCGTCCGAGACCCGCCCCGCCCGCGCGCCCCACCGCGTCCGCGCGCACAACCGCGTCCGCGCACACCACCCCGTCCGAGACCCGCCCCGCCCGCGCGACCCACCGTGTCCGCGCGTTCCACCTCACCCTCGCCGATCCAAGAGGCGCGGACGCGTCCCATCGACCCGCGACTTCTCGTGCAGGCGCATCCCACCGCCCGCCCGCGCGGACGCGTCAAGCCACCCCAGGCACGGCAGCGCACGCGTTCCACCGCCCGACCGTGCATGCCTCCCCTCGCCCAAACGCGCGGATGCGCCAGCGTGCGGGGTGGCACGGTGATCCGTGATCTATTCCCGGCATCCGACGTGCGGCTCGGCGCTCGGACGCGTGCGCAATCCGGGCGCGCGGAGGCGTGAGCATGGCTCGGACCCTCGGACCCTCGGACGCGTGGGCGGTCTGGACGCTCGGAAACGTGGGCGCGGCCGGGAGGCGCGGGCGCGGAGACGGCCCGGGCGCTCGGAGGCGTCGATGTGGTTCAGACGCTCGGACGCGTGCATGGTCCGCACGCTCGGAGGCGTCGACGTGGCCCGGGCGCTCGGACGCGTGGAGGGTCCGCACGCTCGGACGCGCGGGTGGTCCGCACGCTCGGACGCGCGGCGCGGCCCGGGGTGCTCAGATGCGTGGCGCGGCCCGGGCGCGCGGATGCGTGACGCGGCCTGCACGCTCGGATGCGCGGCGCAGCCTGCACGCTCGGACGCGTGGCGCGCCCTGGGGCGCTCGGACGCGCGGCGCGACCCGAGCGCTCGGACGCGCGGCGCAGCCTGCATGCTCGGACGCGTGGCGCGCCCTGGGGTGCTCGGATGCGCGGCGTGACCCGAGCGCTCGGATGCGCGGGCAGGCGTTACGGAAGGTGTGTGGAGAGGGAGGTAGGGCTTCAGGGCCGGCCGGTTACCTGGGCTCTGAGGCGGGTCTCAACCCGGACTGCACCCAGGTCAGCCCGGTGACCAGCGGTGTTGCCGGCTTCGAAGCCACCGCCGGTCAGGCGACGCCGGCGGCCGGCCTGGACGTTCGGGTACTCGGCTTCCACGGCCAGATCCACCGCGCGTTCCCGGTCGGCCAGGACCAGGGCGGTGCCGGGCGGCGGCGGATCTTCAGCCTGAGCCGTGGCGGCGGCGAAGCGTTGCTGGACCGCTGAGCCGAAGCCGATCAGCCACGAGCGGCGCCACGCGGCGGGCTGCTGGCCGGGTGGGATCGATTCGCGCAGCAGGCCCCGGGCGGCCTGGACCAGGAGCGATGCGAAGAGCAGCTCCACCCCGGCCACGTCGGACTCGAAGCCGAACAGATGGACCGAGACGCGCAGGCCGTCGGTGGTACGGCGTTCCAGGCGGATCGAGCGGCAGCGGAGCGCGGCGGCCACCACGTGCAGCAGGTACGCCTTCTCCCGCAGGTACGGGGCGGTCAGCTCCACGAGCCGGTTGCCGACCGCCTGGTTCCGCTCCGTGCGCGCGTCGATCAGGGCCTGGTCGATGCCGTACTTCGCGATGAGCATTGCGGCCTTGGCGGTGAGCGCCTCGGCCTCCTCCGGGGTGCAGGCCGGGTCCTCCGCCTTGGCCAGGAGTTTGCGGACCTTGTCGAGCAACCGCTACTCGCTCACGGTCGCGCTACCGGGCGGCGCCCCGGCCGCACCAGAGGCCGACGAACCAGCCATACCGGCGCCGGTACCGCCCGCATGAGCGCCGCCCGCCGCAGTGGCACCGGCCTCGGCGGCGCCGACCTCGGCGGTGATGACGGCCCCAGGAGTGGCAACCGCCGCGCCCGCGGGCGTCCCCGACGGGTCGGACCCGGCGGCCGCCGGTGGAGGGGTCCCGGCCGGGCGGGAGCGGAGTTCGTGGCCCACGCTCGTCAGGCAGCGGCCGCTGGGCAGGTCGAACTTCCAGCCGTGCAGCTGGCACGTCAGGGTGTTGCCGTCCACGATGCCGAAGCGGGTGAGGTCGGCCTTCAGATGGGGGCAGCGGCGCTGGACGATCCAGTCGCCCAGTTTGACGTCCTCGGCGTCGGGCTTCTGCTCGGCGTACCAGCCCTCCGCGTACTGCAGCCGCTCCTCGGAGAGGCACTTGAAGAAGGCGTAGACGAACTCGTTGTACTGCCCGATGCGCGTGGCCTTGAAGCGGCACGACAGGAACAGGGAGTTGACCCAGTCGACCTCCTCGATGAACAGGAGGTGCTCGACGAGGGCGCGCTCGGTACGGAAGCGGTAGCGGACCTTCTCGTCGGCGTACGTGCGGACCTGCTTGCCCGGGAAGTCGACAACGATCGACTCGACCGACTCGCCGTCGTAGCCGACGAGGTCGAAGCGCACCGGGCCGCCGACGCCCTTCGCGAGGTACACCGACTCGTCGAGCAGCGGCTCGATGCGGCGCTTCATCTCCTTGAGCACGTCGATCTCGGGGTGGCGCCAGGTCGCCTTGGCCGCGTCGATCACGGGGCGCTTGCGCTCGCGCATCTCCTCGAGGTGCTCGCGCTTGTGCGCGAAGAACTCCTCGACGTCCGTGGGGTGCGTGGTGACGGCCGAGTCGGCGGTGAGCTCCATCACCGAGCCGGGCAGCAGCACCGTCGAGTTGGTGCCGCCGACCTTCGCGTACTCCTGCTGGAACACCCACTGGTCCGGGAAGATGTTGCCCTCGTCGCCGAAGATGTCGTTGAACTGCCACAGCTCGTCGTCGAGGAAGCACGGTGGGCCGGCGACCGGGATGACGTTCGACGCCTTGAGGTCGTCGATGTAGCGGAACGTGCGGTCGAACTGCCGATCGCGCTTCTGCTTGCCGAACGCCCGCTTGGCCGCCTCCGGCAGCTCGTACACCATCGGATACCAGATGGCGCCCGAGAACTGCAGCAGGTGCGCATGCACGTGACCGAGCGCGTGGAACGTCGTCAGATCGGTCGGACGGGCGTCATTTTGATTCAAGATCCGGATTCCGTCGTACTCGACCCAGAGCGACGAATCCCCGATAGGCCCATCGGTGGGCGAAGTCAAAGCCTGAATCATGATCTTCAGGCCGCCGTCGAGCTCGTGCACCTGCTCGGTCTTCGTCTCCAGGAACCGCGTGAACCCGAGCGCCTCCAGCTCGTCGCGCATCTCGCTGGTCGGGAAGTCGGGGAGCAGCACCGTCGCGCTCTTCGACACGAACCGCTTGAGGTGCTCGGCGTCGAAGTGGTCGCGGTGCAGGTGGGAGACGTACAGGTAGTCGCAGTCGCCGAGGACTTCCCAGTCGAGCAGCGAGTTGTCCGGAAACGGGAACCACGAGGCGAAGTACGCCGGGTTGACCCAGGGGTCACACAGAATGCTCCCGGCCGGCGTGTCGATGCGCAGACTGGCGTGGCCGGTCCCGGTGATCCGCACCGCTCTGTCCTCCTCGATCAGAACCGCAAACTCGATCAGTACCGCAACATCTCGATCAGTACCGCAACACTGCGCGCCCGACGCTACCCGACCGACCCGCAACCGTCCGGGCCGGTGCCGCATGCCAGACTTTGCGCAGAAGCTTCACGCCGTTTTGCGGAAAGGACGACCCGTGTCCGAGCACGAGCCAGTGACCTCCCCCGACCAGCACAAGCCGGGTCACCCGCGGGCCGCCCGCATCGGCGCCGCCGTCTCCGCCGTGTTCCTGCTGACGATGCTCGTGGGCAACCACCACGGCCACGTCGAGGACATTTTCCTGATCGTCTGCGCCGGCCTGCTGGTCCTGGCCCTCGTCGGCGACTGGGTCCTGCGCCGCAACGGCCTGCGCTGACCCCGGCCGGCCGCGCCGCCCAGCCCGCCGCAGCCGCCTCCGAGGCCGCTGCTCTGCTCCGCGACCGCGCTCTGCTCCGCGACCGCGTCCTGCTCCGCGACCGCGTCCTGCTCCGCGACCGCGTCCTGCTCCGCGACCGCGTCCTGCTCCGCGACCGCGTCCTGCTCCGCGACCGCGTCCTGCTCCGCGACCGCGTCCTGCTCCGCGACCGCGTCCTGCTCCGCGACCGCGTCCTGCTCCGCGACCGCGTCCTGCTCCGCGACCGCGTCCTGCTCCGCGACCGCGTCCTGCTCCGCGACCGCGTCCTGCTCCGCGACCGCGTCCTGCTCCGCGACCGCGTCCTGCTCCGCGACCGCGTCCTGCTCCGCGACCGCGTCCTGCTCCGCGACCGCGTCCTGCTCCGCGACCGCGTCGTATCCGGGTGACAGCGCCGTGCCGGGGCGGCGGCGTTCTGCTCCGCGACCGCGCCGTGCCGGGGCGGCGGGGTTCTGCTCCGCGACCGCGCCGTGCCCCGGTGACCGCGCCATACCCACGCGGCGGCGCATCGCGCCTGCATGCCGCATCCGCGCGTTCGCGTGCCACGTCCACGTCACGCATGCGCGATCGGGTGGCGCCTCTGCGTGTGGTGGATATTTGCGTGGCGTTGGTCTCGCTGGGCGGCCACACTTGAAGGTGCGAAGCGGGCGGGTGACGACCGCCGCAGTGCCTGTCCACGGCCGTGGCGGGGGAGCGCCGGATCGTGTCGGCAGTGCTCCCGGCCCGGCGGGGCGTGAGGGCTGAGCGCTTCGTCGCGTGGCCCGGCGTGCACGGGCGAGAGGCCGCGACACGCTCGTCGCGGCGAAGGTGTGGTGGCACCGCGACCGGCCCCATCGCCCACACCTCCGGGGAGCGTCACTTCCCAGGAGGTGTTTCATGTCGTACCGCGTGCTGTCATCCGACCTCGCCGAGCACTCCGGAGCCGAGATCAGGCTGGCCGGATGGGTCCATCGGCGCCGCGTCCTCGCGCGGGTCACGTTTCTCATCTTGCGCGACCGCGCGGGGCTGGCCCAGGTCGTGGTGCCGGCCGGAGTCGCCGTCCCGCCGGAGGAGTCGGTGATCGAGGTCACCGGGACCGTCGTGGCCAACTCGGCGGCGCCGGGCGGGTTCGAGGTCGCGTACACGGCGATCGAGGTGCTGGCCGAGGCCGAGGCGCCGCCGGTCGAGCTGTTCCGGCCCGAGCTGGAGGCCGGGCTGCCGGCGCTGCTCGACCACGCCGCGGTCAGCCTCCGGCACCCGAGCCGCCAGGCCGTGTTCCGCGCGGGCGCGGCAGCGGTGGCGGCGTTCCGCGCCACCCTGGACGGGCTCGGGTTCACCGAGGTCTTCACGCCGAAGATCGTCGGGAGCGCCACCGAGAGCGGGGCGAACGTGTTCGCGCTCGACTACTTCGGGCGGCCGGCGTACCTGGCACAGTCGCCGCAGTTCTACAAGCAGACGATGGTCGGGGTGTTCGAGCGCGTCTACGAGGTCGGGCCCGTGTTCCGGGCCGAACCGCACGACACGTCGCGTCATCTCGCCACGTACACGTCGCTCGACGCCGAACTCGGGTTCATCCGCGACCATCGCGACGTGATGGAGGTCCTGACCCGCGTCATTCGGGCGATGGTGGGGGCGACCGGGCTCAGCGGAGTACAAATGCCGCCGGTTTTTCCGGTTTTGCACTTCAGCGAAGCCCTCGAACTCTGCGAGGCCGACCCGGGCGAGCCCGACCTCGCGCCCGAGCACGAGCGGGCTCTGGGCGCGTGGGCGCTGGAGGAGCACGGGTCGGACTTCGTGTACGTCGAGGGCTACCCGATGGCCAAACGGCCCTTCTACACGCACCCGCAGCCGTCGGACCCGCGCTGGTCCAACTCGTTCGACCTGCTGTTTCGCGGTATGGAGCTGGTGACCGGCGGGCAGCGACGCCACCGATACGCCGACTACGTCACGGCGCTCGGACGCGACGCAGCGGGGCTGGAGGGGTATCTGGAGGCGTTCCGCCACGGGATGCCGCCGCACGGGGGGTTCGCGATCGGGCTGGAGCGATTCCTTGCCCGGCTCACGGGGGCAGCCAACGTACGCGAGACGACCCTGTTCCCGCGCGACCTGCACCGTCTGGCGCCGTAGCTCCGGAGCCAGCGCTCGGACGCGTCCGAGCGTCACGCCTCCGCGCGCGATGCCTCCGCGCGTGATGCTCGGGGGCTCGCCGCGGGGACATGGATCGGTCGGACGTGTCCGCACCCCACGCCTCCGCGCGCGATGCCTCCGCGCGTGATGCTCGGGGGCTCGCCGCGGGGACATGGATCGGTCGGACGTGTCCGCACCCCACGCCTCCGCGCGCGATGCCTCCGCGCGTGATGCTCGGGGGCTCGCCACGGGAACGTAGATCGATCGGACGCGTCCGTACCCCACGCCTCCGCACCCCACGCGTCCGCGCGTAATGCCGTCACGCGACGCGTCACGCGTCCGCGCGACACGTCCGCCCGTCACGCGTCCGCGCGTGATGCCCTTGGGGCTCGCCACAGGGACGTGGATCGACTGGGCGCGTCCGCGCGTCACGCCTCCGAGCGCGGTGCCCTGGGGATCGCTACCAGTGCGGGGTCGGTCGGGCGCGTTCGCGCCTCCGAGCGTCACGCCTCGCGCGTCACGCGTCCGAGCGTCACGCCTCGCGCGTCACGCCTCCGAGCGTCACGCCTCCGAGCGTGCGCCCGGAGGCTCGCCGCGAGGTCGTGGGTCGGGCGGGCGCGTCCGCGCGTGGTGCCTTCGCGCCCGGCTGGGAGGTGTGCGTCGGGCGGCACTGTCCCTCGCGGCGCGCCGGCCGTGACCTTCCCGCGTGGTGCCCTTGGAGCTCGCCGCGAGGGGAGTAGGCCGGTCGGCGCGTCCGCCCGCGGTGCCCTTCGGGCCTGGCCGGGGCATGGGTCGGCGCGTCCGCGCGTGGCGCTTAAGGCTTGGCTGGGGTATGCGTCGGGCGCGTCCGGGCGTGGTGGCTCTGACAGTGGTGGCTAGCGGCGGGTGCGTCCGCGCGTAGTGCGTCTGTGCGTGGTGCATCCGTGGCGGTGCCTCCGCGCGGTGTATCGGTGGCGGTGCGGGCATGGGCGGCGCGTTCGTGCGTGCTGCGTCCGTGGGCCGGTGCGTCCGTGCGTGGTGCCCTTCGAACCTGGTCGGAGCATGGGTCCGGCGCGTCCGTGCGTGGCACGTCCGTGCGTGGCGCGTGCGTTGGCGGCGTCACCGGGTCTGGTCGGAGAGGGGCGTCGGTCGGCGGGAGGAGCCCTCGTTGGCCTGGGCGGTCCAGCTTCATCGCGACCGGGCTGTCCAATGCCGAGATCGCGGCGACGCCCGTCTGTGGCGGGTCAAGCGGGCGTCTCTGTGCCTGTCGCCTCCGTGCCCTGTCGTCTCCGTGGCTGTCGCCTCTGAGCTCGGCTTCTGCGTGCCCGTCGCCTCTCCGGGCGCGGCGTTCGTCGAAGCCGAGGATCGCGGTCGGGCCGAGGTCGGTCCGGTCGGTGCGTGGCGCTGCTTGAGGGGCCGTTGTTCGGGGCCGGGCGGAGGCGTAAATCGATTGCCGGTGATCAAGAGATGATCTATAATTAATACATGCGTACGAACGGGGACGGGATCTGGGATTCACCGCGCTAGCAAGTGGGGGCACGCGCCGCGTGTGACACAAAGGCCGAGCTCAGACCGCTGTTGAGGGACGTCCGGCGGGAGCAGGAAAGGCCCTGAGGGGATGCGGCCGGCGGGGGGAAACGTCGGCCGCATTCGCGGGTAGATCCACTTAGGACATACATTTCGGTGTACCGATAGTGAACGTTTGCCGCGGGAGGTGTGCGGGCTTCGGACGCGCTCCGGGGCGGCCTGACACAATGGGGGAGTGACCCCCCGCGAGATCGTGCTGCTGGGCTCGACCGGTTCCATCGGGACGCAAGCCATCGACATCGTGCGGCGCAATCCGGACAGGTTCCGCGTCGTGGCGATCGGTGCCGGTGGCGGCAATGTCGCGCTGCTCGCTGCGCAGGCCCTCGAGCTCGGCGTCGAGGCGGTCGGCGTTGCTCGGGCCAGTGTCGCCCAGGACCTGCAGCTGGCCTTCTACGCCGAGGCGCAGCGCCGCGGCTGGGCGACCGGTGACTTCAAGCTGCCCAAGATCCTGGCCGGGCCCGACGCGATGACCGAGCTCGCGCAGTGGCCGTGCGACACGGTGCTCAACGGTGTCGTCGGCTCGCTCGGGCTCGCGCCCACGCTCGCCGCGCTGCACGCCGGGCGCACCCTCGCGCTTGCCAACAAGGAGTCGCTTGTCGCGGGCGGTCCGCTCGTGCGCGCCGCCGCCCGGCCCGGGCAGATCGTGCCGGTGGACTCCGAGCACTCCGCGCTCGCGCAATGCCTGCTGGGCGGTACCAGAGCAGCAGTGAAAAGGCTTGTCCTGACCGCCTCCGGAGGGGCTTTCCGCGGCCGGAGCCGGGAGCAGCTCAAGGATGTCACCGTCGCGGACGCGCTCGCCCACCCGACCTGGGACATGGGGCCCGTCGTCACGATCAATACCGCGACCCTGGTGAACAAGGGGCTCGAGGTGATCGAGGCGCACGAGCTGTTCGGGGTGGCGTACGCCGACATCAAGGTCATGGTCCACCCGCAGTCGGTGATCCACTCCATGGTCGAGTTCGCTGACGGCTCAACGCTCGCCCAGTGCAGCCCGCCCGACATGCGGATCCCGATCGCTCTCGCGCTCGGGTGGCCCGACCGGGTCGCCGACGCCGCGCCCGGGGTGGACTGGACGCAGGCACACACGTGGGAGCTCAAGCCCCTCGACGAGCAGGCGTTTCCCGCGGTCGCGCTGGCCAAGGCGGCCGGTGAGGCCGGGCGGTGCCGGCCCGCGATCTTCAATGCGGCAAACGAGGAGTGTGTGGCCGCGTTCACAGCGGGTGACCTTCCTTTCCTGGGCATCGTCGAGACGCTCGAGCGGACCCTGGCGGAGGCTCCGGATTTCGCGGAACCAGGTACCGTCGAGGACGTGCTCGCCGCCGAGTCCTGGGCGCGGGCCCACGCCCGTGCGCTGATCGCCGCGGGCGCCGACCGGGAAGGGACCGAATGACCTTCGTAGTGGGAATCGTCGTATTCGCGCTCGGCATCCTGATCGCCGTCGCGATTCACGAGGCCGGCCACTTCTGGTCCGCTCGCTGGTTCGGTATGAAGGCCACCCGCTACTTCATCGGCTTCGGGCCGACGATCTTCGCGTGGAAGCGCAACGGGGTCGAGTACGGGCTCAAGGCGCTCCCGTTCGGCGCCTTCGTCAAGATCGTCGGGATGACGCCGCAGGAGGAGGACATCGACCCCGAGACCGGCAAGTCGGGGGCCGACGACCCGAAGGCCATGTGGCGATACCCGGTCTGGAAGCGCACGATCGTCATGGCCGCGGGCTCGATCACCCACTTCGCGCTCGCCCTGATCACCCTGTGGATCCTGTTCTCGTTCGTCGGCATCCCGGACGGGAGCAAGGCCAACCAGGTGCCGGTGCGGGTCGGGACGATCAGCCAGTGCGTGAGCCCGACGTACCAGTACGACCCGTCGACGAAGAGCCAGAAGGCGTGCGACCCGAACACCGATCCGAAGAGCCCGGCCTCCCAGCTGGGGCTGCGGCCCGGTGACATCATCCTGGCCATCGACGGCAAGTCCATCGGCGGCAACCAGGCGCTGCGCGACGAGCTCAAGGCCGACGTCGGCAAGAGCGTGACGGTGCAGTACAAGCGGGGCGAGCAGACCCTCACCGGCACCGCCCAGATCCCCGAGGCCCAGCGGGTCAAGTCGACGATCGACCCCAGCAAGACGGCCGACCAGATCACCCCGGACGACCTCGAGCGCGGGGGCATGCTCGGCATCACCGTCGACATCCGCTCCAGTGACCTGCCGACCCTGCGCTACGGCGCGGTCGACGGCGTCGGTCAGACCGCGTCGGCCACCGCCACGCTCGTCGACCGCACGTTCGAGTCGTTCAAGCAGATCCCCGAGCGCATCCCGAACCTGTTCAAGGCCATCTTCGGCGAGAAGCGCGACCCCAACACGCCGGTCAGCGTCGTCGGCGCCAGCCGGATCGGCGGCGAGCTGTTCGAGCTCGGCGACTGGGCCTCGCTGCTGTCGCTGTTCGCCACGCTGAACCTGTTCTTCGGGATCTTCAACCTGTTCCCGCTGCTGCCCATGGACGGCGGGCACATCGCGATCATCTGGTTCGAGAAGGTCCGCTCGTGGATCGCGTCACTGCGCGGCAAGCCCGACCCCGGCCGCGTCGACTACTACAAGCTGGCGCCGCTCACGCTCGGCGTGATCGGCATCCTCGGCTTCTTCGTCCTGCTGACGGTGACGGCCGACTTCGTCAACCCGATCACATTGAAGTAAGGGTAGGACTTTTTCCCATGACCGCAGTCAGCCTTGGCCTGCCCGCCGTCCCACCGCCCCCGCTGGCCCCACGGCGCAAGTCCCGCCAGATCATGGTGGGGTCGGTGCCCGTCGGCGGCGGCGCGCCGGTGTCGGTGCAGTCGATGTGTACGACGCTCACGGCGGACGTCAACGCCACCCTCCAGCAGATCGCCGAGCTCACCGCGTCGGGCTGCCAGATCGTGCGCGTCGCCGTGCCGAGCCAGGACGACGTGGAGGCGCTCCCCGCGATCGCCAGGAAGTCGCAGATCCCGGTCATCGCCGACATCCACTTCCAGCCGAAGTACGTCTTCGCCGCGATCGACGCCGGCTGCGCCGCGGTCCGGGTCAACCCCGGCAACATCCGCCAGTTCGACGACAAGGTCAAGGAGATCGCGAAGGCGGCCTCCGACGCCGGCGTGCCGATCCGCATCGGCGTCAACGCGGGCTCCCTCGACAAGCGGCTGCTGGAGAAGTACGGCAAGGCGACCGCCGAGGCCCTGGTGGAGTCGGCGCTGTGGGAGTGCTCGCTGTTCGAGGAGCACGGCTTCCGCGACATCAAGATCTCCGTCAAGCACAACGACCCGGTCGTCATGATCCGGGCGTACCGCCAGCTCGCCGAGCAGTGCGACTACCCGCTGCACCTCGGCGTCACCGAGGCCGGCCCGGCGTTCCAGGGCACGATCAAGTCCTCGGTCGCGTTCGGCGCGCTGCTCGCCGAGGGCATCGGCGACACGATCCGGGTCTCGCTCTCCGCGCCGCCGGTCGAGGAGATCAAGGTCGGCCAGGCCATCCTCGAGTCGCTCGGCCTGCGTGAACGCGGCCTGGAGATCGTCTCGTGCCCGTCCTGCGGGCGGGCGCAGGTGGACGTGTACACCCTCGCTGAGCAGGTCACGGCGGCACTCGACGGCTTCCCGGCGCCGCTGCGGGTCGCGGTCATGGGCTGCGTCGTCAACGGGCCGGGCGAGGCTCGCGAGGCCGACCTGGGCGTGGCCTCCGGCAACGGCAAGGGGCAGATCTTCGTCAAGGGCCAGGTCATCAAGACGGTGCCCGAGTCGCAGATCGTGGAGACCCTTGTCGAGGAGGCTCTGCGCTTGGCCGAGGAGCAGGGCGTCGATCTCCCCGAGGAGCTGCGCGGTCTCACCGGGCCGACGGTGACGGTGCACTAATCCTTCGGGATCACTGGGTGTGGGTATGTAGTGCCCTCCTTTGCGAGATCTGGCAGGCTGGTGGACATGCTGACGGTGGCTGCGCGCCTGCTCGGCGACGCTGAACGGGGATCGGTCGAACGCCTGCTCGATCGGGACCCGTTCGGAGGTGCCCAGGTGGCCGAGCGGGTCTCCATGGCCGGGCTCGCGTGGTGGCGGCAGGACGCCCGGATCTTCGGGTACGGCTCCCGGCGCAACCTCGAGTCCCTGTGCTGGGTCGGCGCCAACCTGATCCCCGTGCACGCCACGACCGCCGCGATCGCCGCCTTCGCCGAGATGGTCGCCGGCGAGCCCCGCGGCTGCTCGTCGATCGTCGGCTCGGCCGAGGCGGTCCTCGGGCTCTGGTCGCACCTGGCCCCGACCTGGGGCCCGTCCCGCGACGTGCGCCCCAACCAGCCGCTCATGGCGATCTCCAACCCGTCGCCCATCGCCCCCGACCCCGGCGTCCGCCTCGTGCGGCCCGACGAGATCGACATGCTCTTCCCGGCCGCCGTCGCCATGTACACCGAGGAGGTCGGCGTCTCCCCGACCGCCGACGGCGGCGAGCGCTCCTACCGCGAGCGGATCGCCGAGCTGATCCGGGCCCGCCGCGCGTACGCCCGCTTCCACAACGGCCGCGTCATCTTCAAGGCCGAGCTCGCCGTCGTCACCAAGCACACCGCCCAGATCCAGGGCGTCTGGACCGACCCCGAACTGCGCGGGCACGGCCTGGCCACGGCCGGCATCGCCGCCGTCGTCCGCGATGCGTTGCGCCGGGTCGCACCATCGGTCAGCCTGTATGTGAACGATTACAATCTGCCCGCCCGCCGCGTCTACGAGCGCTGCGGATTCCAGCAGGTCGGAACGTTCGCGACAGTGCTGTTTTAAATTGCCTTTTGTCCCATTTGGTACGGCGAGAGCGTGCATGATCGCGATGGGGCCCGCAAAGGCCGGGCTCCGGGTGACTTTGGAGTTGTCGCATGGGCCAGATGATCCGGCAGATCGGGCCGAACACGACTCGCTACTACTGGTACCCGGGTGACAAGAAGGAGTGGCTCCGCGCCCTCGTCGCCATCGGGGCGGGCGGGGCCGTGCTCGGTCTCACGTACTTCCTCAGCCGGAACTGGCTCATCTCCACCACCCTCGGGCTCTCCGTGGCCGCCGGCGTCGCCGGGTTCAACTTCGGCCGCCGCGACCTCGCCGCCGCCGACACCCTCAACGCGCGGACGCCGCGCCGCGACGTCGCGGGCGCCACGGGCCGGGCCGCCTGGCGCGGGCTCGCGCAGGGCTTCGTGGTCGCCTTCTCGGCGCTGGTGGTCGTGCACCTGTCGGCGGACGGCTTCGTCGCGGACTGGCTCCTGCCGCTGGCGCCCGGGATCGCCTTCGGCCTCGCCTGGCAGGCGTCGCTGATCGCCGGGCGGCTGTCGCACGAGTCGACGAAGGTCACCGAGTTCGTGGGCCCGGACGCGTCTCGCCGGGCCGACGACGACCTGACCCGGCGCCTCGACGCCGACTCGACTGAGACCGTCGCGCACCCGGGCCCGCTCGCGGAGGCCACCGAGGACGTCCGCCGGTCGTGAGCCGGGTCGTCGCCGCGTCGTTCGCGGTGGCGGCTGTTGCCAGACGCTTGCTGTCCGCGGGGTCGTTGAGGCGGCTGCGGTGGGTCAGCGGAGAGCGATGCCGCGTCGTTCGTGGAGGCGGCTGCGGTGGGGTGGGCAGGGGCGTCGCCGCGTCGTTCGCGGTGGCGGCTGTTGTCAGACGCTTGCCTGCTCGCGGAGGCCGTTGAGGACGCCGGCGGTGCGTGAGCCCGGGGCGGCGGTGTAGAACACGACCCGCTGGCCGCCCTCGTCGGCGTGGAGAACCTGGCACTCCAGCTCGAGCTCGCCGTACACGGGATGCGTCAGGGTCTTCACCGTCGTCCGCCGCACGCACACGCGGTGCTGGTTCCAGCGGCGGGTGAACTCGGGACTGGCCGCGCGGAGGCGGGCGATCAGCGCGCGGATGCCCTCATCGTCCGGGTAGCGCACGGACGCCGCCCGCAGATCCGCCACCGACTCGTCCGCGAACGACTGGAACTCGGCCGGCGCATCCTCGGACAGCGGCATCGGCCCGCAGAACGCGTTCCAGATCATGTTCGGCTCGGGTGGGGGATCGCCCATCAGCCGCACCGCCATACCGTTCCAGGCGAGCAGGTCGTACTTCGCATCGATCACGAACGCGGGCGTGTCGTCGAGCCGCTCCAGCAGATGCCTGATCCCGGGCGACACCTCCCGGCTGAGTCCACGGGGCGGCCCCGGCTGCTCCCCGGCGAGCCGGAACAGGTGCGCCCGCTCGTCCTCGAACAGCCGCAGCGCGCGTCCGAGCGCGGCCAGCACCTGCCGCGACGGGTGCGGCCCCCGCCCCTGCTCCAGCCGCGCGTAGTAGTCGACCGAGATCCCCGCGAGCCGAGCCACTTCCTCCCGGCGCAGCCCGGGCGTCCGCCGCCGCGTCCCCTCGGGTAGCCCGGCCTCGGACGGCCTGGTCCGCGCGCGGCGATCCTTCAGAAACTCGGCGAGCAGTACCCGGTTCATCCCCCCATGCTCCGCGATCGCGCGCGTCCTATCCAGGGACCACGAGTCCGACGTTCACCCGCCGCGCTCTCCTCCCACTCGGCGCCGCCCTCCTTCCCTGCCCCTCCCCGCTCCTACTCCGTCCCGGTTGCCTGCCCCGCCTCGCCTGCCCCGCGCTGCCTCCCTTTTCGCCCTGCGCTGTCTCCTTTTGTGTCCTGCGCTGTCTCGCTTCCTGCCCGGCGTTTGTCGTCCTTTCCGCCCTGCGCTGCCTCGCTTGCTCGCCCTGCACCGGCTTCTCGCTCGCCCTGCACCGGCTCCTCGCTCGGCCTGCTCTGCGGTCGCTGTCGGCGGCGCGGTCGCGATGGCCTGTCCAGGGACTGCCGATCCGATGTTCAAGGCGTCTCTCCCGCCGCGCGGTCGCGACGACGACCGTGGAGCCCATGACGACCAAGACCGCCCTCGTCACGGGGGCCAACAAGGGCATCGGCCTGGAGATCGCCCGAGAACTGCGCGCCCTCGGCATGCACGTGCTGGTCGGCGCCCGCGACCCGATCCGCGGCAAGGAGGCCGCCGAGTCGATCGGGGCCGAGCTCCTCCAGCTGGACGTCACCGACCCGGCCTCGATCGCCGCCGCGGCCGCGCAGGTCGAGGTCCTGGACGTCCTGGTGAACAACGCCGGCGTCCTCCTGGAGCGAGGCGCCCTCCCGACCGCCACGCCGGTCGACCTGCTGCGCGAAACCTACGAGGTGAACGTCTTCGGCGTGGTGGCCGTGACCAACGCCTTCCTGCCGGCGCTGCGAAGGTCCCCGGCGGCCCGGATCGTGAACATGGGCAGCGGCCTGGGCTCACTGCACTTCGCCTCGGACCCGCAGCACCCGTACGGCCAGAACCCCCTCCTGGCCTACAACTCCTCGAAATCCGCCCTGACCGCCATAACCCTCTCCTACGCCGCCGAACTCCGCGCGACCCCGATCAAAGTCAACGTCGCCGACCCGGGCTACTGCGCAACCGACCTCAACTTCCACTCCGGCCCACGAACCCCGTCCCAGGGCGCCACCGCCGCCGTCCGCCTGGCCACCCTGCCGGCCGACGGCCCGACCGGCGGCTTCTTCGACGAGGACGGCCCCGTCCCCTGGTAAACCCCACCGCCACCAATCGCAGGCGCATCCGCGCGTGCTTCTCTCACGCGGGAGGCGTCACGCGCGGGTGCGTTGGGTTGGGTTGGGTTGGGTCGAGAGCATCCGCGTGTGCCGTTCCCGCGTGTGCCGTTCCCGCGTGTGCTGTTCCCGCGTGTGCTGTTCCCGCGGGTGCCGCGTCCGTGGCGCTCCAGCGCGTGCCGCTCGCGCGGGTGTCGCGTCCGTGCATGCCGCGCCGCTCCCGTGCGTGCCGCTCCTGCGCGTGCCGCATGCCGCTCCCGCGGGTGTCGCGTCCGTGCGTGCCGCGTCCGTGGCGCTCACGCGGGTGTCGCGTCCGTGCGTGCCGCGTCCGTGGCGCTCACGCGGGTGTCGCGTCCGTGCGTGCCGCGTCCGTGGCGCTCACGCGGGTGTCGCGTCCGTGCGTGCCGCGTGGCGCTCCCGCGCGTGCCGCTCCCGCGCGTGCCGCTCCCGCGCGTGCCGCTCCCGCGCGTGCCGCTCCCGCGTCCGTGCGTGGCGCGTCCATGCGTTCGCGTGGCCGGGTGTTTGCGTGCCTGGGCGGAGGCGAGGTTTGGTCAGAGGTAGCTGCGGGCGTGGTCGAGCCAGGCCACGGCGGCGGGGCTGGGTGGGCCGCCCTGGCGCCAGGCTAGGCCCAGGCGGCCGCGGAGTTCGGGTTCGATGATTCGGAGTGGGTGGAGGTGTTCGCGGTGGCGGGCTATCGACTCCGGCAGGATCGCTATGCCCAGGCGGCGGGCGGCGAGCTGTTCGATCACGGTGGGGGAGCCGGCCTCGAAGGCGACCCTCGGTGTGAAGCCCGCCTCCGCGCATGCGGCGTCGAGGACTGCTCTGATGCCGCCTCCGCGCGGGAGGCACACCAGCGCGCGGTCGCGTAGGTCGGTCAACCGGATCGTCTCGCGCGCGGCCAATTCGTGGCCAATCCAAACGGCGGCGTCGATCGCCTCGTCGGTGACCACGTGGAGGTCCAGGCCTTCGGGCTCCTGCGCGTACGCGACGATCGCCGCGTCCAGGCGGCCCTCCCGCACGGCGTCGGCCAGCCGCCCGGACGCGTCCTCGACCAGGGTGATCTCGATCCCGGGCCACCGGGCGTGGAAGTCGGCGAGGATCGTGGCCAGGTCGACGGTGTGGGAGTTGACGGTGCCGACGGCCACACGGCCGCGTTTCAGGCCGGACAGCTCGTCCGCGACCTGGCGCGCTCCTTCGACGGCCGTCAGTGCGGCCCGGGCGAACGGGAGTACTGCTTCGCCGGCCGCGGTGAGGCGCACCGACCGCGTGGTCCGGTCCAGGAGCGGCAGGCCGAGTTCGCGCTCCAGCTTCCGGATCTGTGCGCTGACGCCGGGCTGTGCGACCCGCAGCCGCGCGGCCGCGCGTGTGAACCCCTCCTCGTCGGCTACGGCCACGAAGTACTCCAGCTGATGCAGTTCCATAACGGCTGATTATAGGTATCGTCATGCATTGGTCTTGGAGTTCTGAATCGGGGCGAGGCACGGTGGACTCATGAGTGCGAAGAATCCGGAAGACCTGTCCCGGCTGTTCGTCGAGCGTGCCAACGCGGGTGACGCCGCCGGGCTCGCCGCGCTGTACGAGCCCGATGCCGTCCTCGCCTACCCGCCGGGCAGCACCACTGTCGGGCGCGCGGCGATCCAGGCGGTGTGCGAGCAGATGCTCAAGCACGTGCCGCACTTCGACGTCGAGGAGGCGCTGCCCACCATCCACCACGGCGACCTGGCTCTGACCTCGACCAAGGCGAAGGACGGCACAGGCGGCCGCGTGCAGATCGTCCGCCGCCAGCCCGACGGCACCTGGCTTCGCGTGATCGACCGGCCCGAGAACGCCGGCTGACCACCGCCAACCCGGCCTATGAGCGCTGACCGGCGCCCGCGGATGCGCACCGCACCCCACCGCGTCCGAGCGGCGTCGGTCTCCTGCCCGGACTGGTGCAGACAAGCCCACGCAGACGCGCGGGCGCACCGGTCCGAGCGGCCTCATCCATCTGGTGCCGAGACGTTCAGCACGCGCGGACGCGCACAGCACAGGCCCGGATAGGACGCGGTGCTCGGACAGGGACGGCCAGCGCGCGACCGCGCGTGCTACGCGACCCCGCGGTGTACGCGACCGCGCGAGGTAGACGATCGCCCCGGGTAGACGGCCGCGCAAGCTACGCGACCGCGCAAGGTAGACGGCCGCGCGGGGTAAACGATCGCGCGGGCTACGCGACCGCGCGGGCGCGAGTGGAGGTGGGCGGGGACATGCTGCTCCTACGCTCGGATGCGCGACATCTTGGGGTCGTACAGCGGATCCTGCCGGACCACCGCCGGCACCCAGCGGTCGAAGACGCCGACCTCCACCGGAGTGCCGGTCGGCACGTCGCCGGGCAGGTAGGCGTACGCGATCGAGGCGCCCACGCGGTAACCGAACCCGCCCGACGTCACCCGGCCTGCTGGTACGCCGTTGATCCGGACCGGCTCGCTGCCCAGGCAGACGGTGCCCGGGTCGTCCAGAACCAGGCAGCGCAGCACGCGCGGAGGCGGGCCGGCGTCGCGTTCGGCCAGCAGGGCGTCGCGGCCCAGGAACGGCTTGCCCCACTGGACGAACGTCGCCAGCCCGGCCGCGATGGGACTCGTGTCCGTCGTGAGATCGCTGCCCCAGACGCGGTACCCCTTCTCCAGGCGCATTGAATCGATCGCGCGGTAGCCCGCCGGACGCATCCCGTGCGGGCGCCCCGCCTCCTGCAGGAGGTCCCATAGGGTCAGGACGTACTCGGTCGGGGCGTACAGCTCCCAGCCCAGCTCCCCGACGTACGTCACGCGCTGCGCCAGCACCGGCACCGGGCCGACGAACAGGTTGACGGCGCGCATGAACTTGAAGTCCGCGGGCGCGAGCGACGTGTCGGTCAGCGGCTGGAGGATGTTGCGCGCGCGGGGGCCCCAGAGGCAGAGGCAGCCGTACGCGCCGGTGACGTCGTCGACGATCACGTCGAAGTCCTCGGCGAGGGCGTGCTTGCGGATCCAGTCCGCGTCCCTGACCCCGCTCGCAGTGCTTGTGACCAGGCGAAAGTGCGATTCGCCGAGCCGGGTGACGGTCAGATCGGCCTCGATCCCGCCGCGGGTGTTCAGCATTTGGGTGTACGTCAAGCTGCCCGTCGGTCGCGCGACGTCATTGGCGCACAGGCGCTGCAGCAGGTCCAACGCGTCGCGTCCGCGCACGTCGAGCTTGGCGAACGAGGACTGGTCGAACAGGCCCGCGGCGCGCGCGGTCGCGGCGACCTCACCGGCGATCGCGGGCGACCAGTTGCGCCCGGCCCAGCCCTTCGGGCGCTGCGCCTCCGGGGTCAGGTCGGCGTTGGTGCCGAACCAGTTGACCCGTTCCCAGCCGGCCTTCTCGCCCAGCGCCGCGTCGAGCTCGCCCAGCCGCGGCCAGACGGCGGAGCGGCGCAGCGGTCGCGCGGTCGCCCACTCCTGGCCGGGGTAGACGACGTCGTAGTACCGCGAGTACCCGTCCAGCGCGCGGGCGCCCGCCCACCGCCGGCTCCCCGCATACCGGCCGTACCGCCGCACGTCCATCGTGGACACGTCGTACTCGGGCGTGCCGTCGGCGATCCATTCCGCCATGACCTTGCCGACGCCCCCGGCCGCGGCCAGCCCGTGCACGCAGAATCCGGCCGCCACCCAGAACCCCGCGACAGGCGTCTCGCCGAGCAGGAACTCGCCGTCGGGCGTGAACGCCTCCGGGCCGTGCACGACGCGCGCGATGTCCAGGGCGCGCAGCTCGGGGACGCGGTGGCGGGCGTTGGCCCACGACTCCGCGAACTTCGCCATGTCCGGCTCGAACAGGGTCCGCGCCCGGTCCAGCGGGGCGCCCGCCTCCGGCTGCCAGGGGGAGGGGTCACGCACATACCCGCCGACGAGCAGCCCGGTCTCGTCGGCGCCGCGGAAGTACACGATGCGGTCCGGATCGCGCACGGTCGGGATGTCCATCGTGGACGCGTCGGACAGCGGCGCGGACACGACGTACTGGTGCTTGATCGGCACGATCGGCAGGTCCACGCCGGCGAGCCGGCCCACGTGGCCCGCGGCCGCGCCGGCCGCATTGACCACGACGTCAGCCGCGACCGCGCCCGCGTCGGTGACGACCCCGCGCACGCGCCCGCCCTCGACCGTGACACCGGTGACCCGCGTGCCCGTGACGATGCGTACCCCGAGCCGCTCGGCGCCGGCCGCGAGCGCGGTGCCCAGCCGGGCCGGCTCCAGCCACCCGTCGCCCGGGAGCCAGCCCGACAGCCGCACGTCGGCCACGTTGAGCAGCGGCAGCCGATCGACGGTGGCGGCGGGCCCGAGCAGCTCCATCTCCAGCCCGTACGTCGCCGCCGAGCTGGCCTGCCGCCGCAACTCCTCGACCCGCTCCGAACTGGTCGCCAGCCGCAGCCCGCCGACCCCCCGCCATCCGGGGTCAAGCCCGGTGAGCTCCCGCAACTCGGCGTAGAGCCCCGACGAATACATGATCATGCGAGTCTGGCTGACCGTTGACCGCAACTGCCCGACAAACCCTGCCGAGTGCCACGTCGTTCCCTCGGTCAACTCGTGCTGCTCGATCAACAGAACGTCGGTCCACCCGAGCCGCGCAAGGTGATAGGCAATCGAGCACCCCGCAACCCCGCCCCCGATCACCACAGCCCGCGCCGAAGCCGGCAACGCGTCACCCACCACATCCCTCGCATCCGCGCGCACTGCCGTAGGCCGATCCGCGCCCGCGCCCCCGCGGACTGCCGCAGCACGGTCCGCGTCCGTGCGCACTGCGGCAGGTCGGTCCGCGTCCGCGCGCTCCGCGTCCGCGCGCTCCGCCGCAGGCAGATCCGCGCCTGCGCGCACTGCCGCAGCATGGTCCGCGTCCGCGCGCGCTGCTGTAGGTCGCTCCGCGGCCGCGCGCTCCACGTCCACGCCTGCGTCCGCGCGCTCCGCGTCCACGCCTGCGTCCGCGCGCACCGCGGCAGGCTTGTCCGCACCCGCACCCGCGTCCACGCCCGCGTCCGCGCGCACTGCGGCAGGCTTGTCCGTGTCCACGCCCGCGTCCGCGCGGACGGCGGCGGGACGATCCGCGCCCTCGCCCGCGCGCACCGCCGCGGCACGGTCCGCGTCCGCGCGCACCACGGCAGGCGGGTCGGCGTCCGCGTCCGCGTCCGCGTGCGCTGCGGGAGGTCGGTCCGCGTCTGCGCGCGCTGCAGTAGGTCGGTCCGCGTCCGCGCGTACTGCGGCAGGTCGGTTTGCGCCCGCGTCCGCGTCCGCGGGTGACGGCGCGGGGTGGGGAGTGGACGCGTCCGCGCGTGACGGCGTCGGAGGGGGTGGCGGTGTGGTTGAGCTGGGTGCAGGCGTCGGTGTGGTCGGGCGGGGTGAGGGGGATGGCGTGGACGCCCCTGTGGGGATGGGGGGCTGGGGTGGGAGGTTCAGGGCCGAGGGCTTCTCCGCGGGCGGCTGTGGCCGCGGGGGCGTCTCGATCGACATCGTGTGATTGTGGCCCAATACCACACGGCGGAAAAGGTCTGAACATGTGCCACTTGTTTCCGGGGAGTAAACGTGAGGATCGCTCTTGACGTGCGCCTGACGGCGGCGTTAACTCGGTGCCACCATGACGCCGATCACTAGAGAACAGCCGGGCTAAAGGACTGGCTTCGTCTCTATTCGGCCGGCGGATCGCGGCGAAGGGGCCCGGAGCCATGAGTGCGGTGCCGTCCATCGCGGACCTGCTGGAGCGGGTTCCGTCGTGGGTGGGGCGCGCGGTCGAGTGGCAGCGGTTGCAGGGCGGGCTTTCCCATCACGTGTACCGGGTCGATGTCGATCAGGTGCCCTATGTGCTGCGGGTGCTGGAGCCGCAGGTGTCCGCGGTCGGGCTCGGGATCGCGCCCGCGCGGGAGATCGCCAACACCGAGACGGCCGCGGAGAGTGTCGGGCCGCAGGTGTACGCCACGCTGCCCGACGTCCCCGCGATTGTGCTGGAGTTCCTGCCCGGGCGCACGCTCGCGGCGGCGGACGTGCGCCGGCCCGTGGTGATTCCTGCGCTGGCCGAGGCCTGCCGGCGGTTGCACGCGGGGCCGGCGTTCGGCAACGACTTCGACATCTTCGGCAAGCGGGCGGAGCTGCTGGAGGTGTGCCGGCGCAACGACCTGCCGCTGCCCGACGGCTACCGCGACGGGGACTCCACAGTGGACGCGGTGCGGGAGGCGCTCGACGAGCGTCCGCTCAGAGCCGTGCCCTGCCACAACGACCTGCTCGCGGAGAACTTCATCGCCACGTCCAGCGGCGTGCGCATCATCGACTACCAGCTCTCCGGCAACAACGACCCAGCGTTCGAGCTCGGCGACATCGCCGCCGAGGCGGATTATGACCCGGACCTCACCGGCCTGCTCGCCGAGGCGTACTTCGGCGAGGAGCTCAGCCCTGCGCTGCTGGCGCGGGTCCGGCTGTTCCACATCGCGTCCAACGTGACCTGGGCCCTGTGGTTCACCGTCCACCATGGACTCCTCGCCGCCGCCCGCGGTGAGGACCTGGCGGGCTTCGACTACGCGGCGGAGGCGGCCGACAAGTGGGGGCAGGCGCGCGACGCGCTCGCCGACCCCGCGCTCGGGCGCCTGCTGGGCACGGTGACCGGAAGGAACACCATCACCCCCTAAATTCCTCACCGAGGAGGTGCCATGTCGGCATCGCCGACCCAGGCCGGCCTACCGATCCCGGACGACGACGAGAAGCGGCTCGCCGAACTGGGTTACAAGCAGGAACTGCGGCGCAAGTGGAGCGGGTTCTCCAACTTCGCAATCTCGTTCTCCATCATCTCGATCCTCGCGGGCTGCTTCACGACGTTCGGTCAGGCCTGGATGAACGGCGGCCCGATCGCCATCTCATGGGGCTGGCCGCTCATCTCGATCTTCATCCTGATCATCGGCTTCTGCATGTCGGAGCTGGTGTCGGCGTTCCCGACGGCGGGCGGCATCTACTGGTGGGCCGCCAAGATGGGCAAGCCGGTGCACGGCTGGTTCACCGGCTGGCTCAACCTCGTCGGGCTGGTCGCGGTCACCGCGTCGGTCGACTACGGCTGCGCCACGTTCCTCAGCTACGTCCTGGACGCCTACAGCGGCTGGGACAGCACCAACCTCAACCTGACGTTCCTGCTGTTCGTGGTGATCCTGGCCGCGCACGTGGCCATCAACATCTGGGGTCACCAGATCATCGACGTGCTGCAGAACGTGTCGGTGTGGTGGCACGTGGCGGGCGCGGCCGCGGTCGTGCTCATCCTGGTCCTCGTGCCCGAGCGGCACCAGAGCCTGTCCTTCGTGTTCACCGAGCGATTCAACAACTCCGGCTACTCCGACAGCACCTACTGGTTCCTCGTCCTGCCCTTCGGGTTCCTGCTCACGCAGTACACCATCACGGGCTTTGATGCTTGTGCCCACGTCTCCGAGGAGACGATCGGCGCCTCGAAGGCGGCCGCGCGGGGGCTGTGGCAGTCGATCTTCTACTCGGCGATCGGCGGCTGGATCCTGCTGCTGGCGTTCCTCTTCGCCGCGACGAACGTCGACGCGATCAACGCGGCCAGCGGCAGTTCGGTCGCCGTCTTCGCGACGTCCCTGAGCCCCGGCTTCTACAAGGCGGTCATCCTCATCTCCACCATCGGGCAGTTCTTCTGCGGCATGAGCTGCGTGACGAGCATGTCCCGGATGACGTACGCGTTCAGCCGCGACCGCGCCGTGCCGGGCTGGCGGCTGTGGTCCAAGGTGGACCGCAACGGCACGCCGGTCAACGCCATCATCGGCGCGGCGATCGCGGGTGGCGTGCTGACGCTGCCCGCGCTGTACAAGAGCCCGACCGGCGCGCCGACCGCGTTCTACGCCGTCGTCTCCGTCGCCGTCATCGGGCTGTACGTCGCGTTCCTCATCCCGATCTACCTGCGGCTGCGGATGGGCGACCGGTTCGTCCCCGGGCCGTGGACGCTCGGCAGCAAGTACAAGGTGCTCGGCTGGATCGCGGTGGCGGAGATCGTCGTCGTGTCGATCTACTTCATCCTGCCGTTCACGCCGACCGCGATCCCGGGCAACGAGGGCTTCACCTGGACCGCTGTCAACTACGCACCGCTGGCACTGCTCATCGTGATCGGCGGCGCGGCGGTGTGGTGGTTCGCATCGGCGCGGCAGTGGTTCAAGGGCCCGATCCGGACCATCGACCAGGCCCTGGCCGAGGACACCGCGGTGGCGGCGGGCGACGCGCCCGCGCCGAACGAGCACTAGGGGATGATGGTCTTCGGGCCGGTCCTTCCGGGCCGGCCCGCAGACCTATCGGGGAGGTCGGATGCCGGTGGCGACGGAGCCGCTTTCGGGCGTGCCGATGTGGCGCCCGGTCCGGGGCGGCAACGCCTTCGAGATCACCGTCGCCCGGCTGGCCCAGGCGATCCGGCTCGGCCTCGTGCCGGTCGGCGAACGGCTCCCGCCCGAGCGGGAACTGGCCGAGCGGCTGCAGGTCAGCCGGGTGACCCTGCGGGAGGCGATCGCGGCGCTGCGCGAGGCCGGGTTCCTGGAGTCGCGCCGCGGCCGCTCCGGCGGCACGTTCGTGGTCCGGGCGACAGGCGACGCCGGCGAGCCCGGGCGCGAGCGCAACCCGGTCCAGGACGCGGCCACGCTGGCCCGGGAGATGGGCGACGCGCTGCACGACGCGCTCGACTTCCGCCGGGTGCTGGAGCCGGGCGCGGCCGCGCTGGCCGCCACCCGCGCGCTGTCGGCATCCGACCGGCAGCACCTGGTCGCGTGCCTGAGCGCCGCGCGGACGCGGGACCCGCTGACCCGCCGGGTCAACGACTCGCGGCTGCACCTGGCGATCGCGGCGGCCGGCGGCTCCACGTCGGTGGCGGCGTCGATCGCGGACGTGCAGCTGCGCCTGGACCGGCTGCTGGCCGCGATCCCGGTGCTGCGGCGCAACCTGGACCACTCCGATGCCCAGCACGAGCGGGTGGTCGAGGCGATCCTGGCGGGCGACCCGGCGGTGGCCCGCATCGAGATGGAAGAGCACTGTGACGCCACCGCGGCGCTGCTGCGCGGTCTGCTGGGCTGAGCGCGCGGACGCGTACCAAATATTGCGCGGTTTGTTGGGTTGAGCTTATGGTTTGTTTCTAGACCTTTTAGGGGTAGCGGATGTTGAGCGTTGAGCAGCTGCGCATCGCCGTGAACGATGGCGATATCGACACTGTCGTCGTGGCGGTCACGGACATGCAGGGGCGGTTGCAGGGCAAGCGCTTCCACGCCGCGCACTTCCTGAACGACGTCGTCGCGCACGGCACCGAGGGCTGCAACTACCTGCTGGCCGTCGACGTCGACATGAACACCGTCGACGGCTACGCGATGTCCTCCTGGTCCGGCGGCTACGGCGACTTCGCGATGATCCCGGACTTCGCCACGATGCGGCGCGTACCCTGGCTCCCGGGCACCGCGCTGGTCCTCGCCGACCTGCAACTGCTCGACGGCTCGCCGGTCACCGTGTCGCCGCGGCAGGTGCTGCAGGCCCAGCTGGGCGCGCTGCGCGAGGCCGGGTACTCCGCCTACACCGGCACGGAGCTGGAGTTCATCGCGTTCCGGGAGTCCTACGAGGACGCGTTCCGGCAGGGGTACCGCAACCTCACGCCCGTGACGCTGTTCAACTCCGACTACTCGCTGCTGCAGACGGCCCGGGTCGAGCCGCTGCTGCGCCGCATCCGCAATGACATGGCGGCGGCCGGGCTGACCCCGGAGAGCGCGAAGGGCGAGTGCAACCTCGGGCAGCTGGAGATCGCCTTCCGGTACGACGCCGCGCTGCCCAACGCCGACGGGCACGTGCTGTACAAGAACGGGGCCAAGGAGATCGCCGCTCAGGAGGGCGTCTCGATCACGTTCATGGCCAAGCCGAACGCGCGGGAGGGCAACTCCTGCCACATCCACTTCTCGCTGCGCTCCGTCGGCGGTCCCGCTGACGGGCGCCCCGCGGTCGCGGGCGACGGCGAGCACGGCGTGTCCCCGATGTTCCGCAGCGCGATGGCCGGGATCCTCGCCACGATGCGCGAGTTCACGCTGTTCTACGCGCCCAACATCAACTCGTACAAGCGCTTCCAGGCCGGCTCCTTCGCGCCGACCGCTGTGCGCTGGGGCCTGGACAACCGCACCTGCGCGCTGCGCCTCGTCGGGCACGGCCCGGGCATGCGGGTCGAGAACCGGGTGCCGGGGGCGGACGTGAACCCCTATCTCGCCATCGCCGCCCTGTGCGCGGGCGCGCTGCACGGCATCCGCAACGGCCTGGAGCTCGAGGACGTGTACACCGGCAACGCCTACGAGGACGCGTCCGCGCCCCGGGTGCCGGCCACGCTGCGCGAGGCGCTCGCGCTCTGGGAGGACAGCGCGGCCGCGCGGGAGGCGTTCGGGGAGGACGTCGTCGCCCATTACGCCAACATGGCGCGCATCGAACTGGCAGCGTTTGATGCGGCGGTCACGGACTGGGAGCTCACGCGCGGTTTCGAACGGCTCTAGGCCCTCCGTTCGAGGGTCTGGCTTCATGAGGGGTTGGCATCACCATGCACGACGTCATCTCGCCGGTCGATGAGCAGGTCGTCGCGACGGTACCGTCGCTGACCGAGGCTGAGACCGACGTCGCCATCGAGCGCGCGCACGCCGCGTTCGCCACGTGGCGGGCCGTGTCGCCGGGCGACCGCGCGCGCCTGCTGCGCCGCTTCGCCGCCGTGGTCGATGCGCACAACGAGGAGCTGGCCCAGCTCGAGGTCCGCAACGCCGGGCACACCATCGGCAACGCGCGGTGGGAGGCCGGCAACGTCCGCGACGTCCTCGACTACTACGCGGGCGCGCCCGAGCGGCTCAGCGGCCGCCAGATCCCGGTCGCCGGCGGGCTCGACGTCACCTTCTACGAGCCGCTCGGCGTCGTCGGCGTCATCGTGCCGTGGAACTTCCCGATGCCGATCGCCGGCTGGGGCTTCGCGCCCGCGCTGGCCGCGGGCAACACCGTGGTCCTCAAGCCGGCCGAGCTCACGCCGCTCACGGCGATCCGCATCGGCGAGCTGGCCTTGGAGGCGGGTCTTCCCAAAGACGTTTTGACGGTACTTCCGGGAAAAGGGTCGATCGTCGGGCAGCGCTTCGTCACCAACCCGCTCGTGCGCAAGGTGTGTTTCACCGGCTCAACCGAGGTCGGCAAGCGGATCATGGCCGGCTGCGCCGAGCAGGTGAAGCGGGTGACGCTGGAGCTGGGCGGGAAGAGCTCCAACATTGTCTTCGCCGACGCCGATCTGGCCCGGGCCGCCGCGTCCGCGCCCGGCTCCGTGTTCGACAACGCCGGCCAGGACTGCTGCGCGCGGTCGCGGCTGCTGGTGCAGGCGAGCGTGTACGACGAGTTCATGGCCCTCCTGGAGCAGTCAGTGAAGGCGTTCCGGTGCGAGGACCCCTCCCTGGAGTCGGCGCAGATGGGCCCGCTGATCTCGGCCGGCCAGCGCGACAGCGTCCGCTCCTACGTGGACGACTCCGCGGTGGCGTTCCGCGGCAGCGCGCCCGAGGGCCCCGGCTACTGGATGGCGCCGACAGTGCTCACCGCCGCGTCCGCGCGCGACCGGCACTGGCGCGAGGAGATCTTCGGGCCCGTCCTGTCGGTGCTGCCGTTCGCCGACGAGGAGGAGGCGGTCCGGCTGGCCAACGACACCGAGTACGGCCTCTCCGGCTCGATCTGGACCCGTGACCTCGGCCGCGGCATCCGCGTGGCCCGCGGCGTGGAGACCGGTGCGCTCAGCGTCAACTCGCATTCGTCGGTGCGGTACTGGACCCCGTTCGGCGGCGTCAAACAGAGCGGCCTCGGCCGCGAGCTCGGCCCGGACGCGGTCGCCGCGTTCTGCGAAGTCAAGAACGTCTTCTTCAGCACGGAGGTATAGGTGCAGCCACGTCTGCAGGACCGCGTCGCGGTCATCACCGGCGCCGGCAGCGGCATCGGCCTGGCGACCGCCCGGCGTTTCGCGTCCGAGGGCGCGAAGGTCGTCGCCGTCGACCTGAACGAGGCGGCCGGCAAGGCGGCCGCGCAGGAGGTGGGCGGCGAGTTCGTGGCCGTCGACGTCGCCGACGAGGCCGCGGTCAAGGCCCTCTTCGACGGCGTCGTCGAGCGCCACGGCCGGCTGGACATCGCCTTCAACAACGCCGGCATCTCACCTCCCGACGACGACTCAATCCTGGACACCGGGGTCGAGGCGTGGGAGCGCGTGCTGAAGGTCAACGGCACGAGCGTGTACTTCTGCTGCAAGTACGCGATCCCGCACATGCTCGCGCAGGGCAAGGGCTCGATCATCAACACGGCCAGCTTCGTGGCGCTGCTCGGCGCGGCCACCTCGCAGATCGCCTACACCGCCTCGAAGGGGGCTGTCCTCTCGATGACCCGGGAGCTCGGCGTCCAGTTCGCGCGGCAGGGCATCCGGGTCAACGCCCTCTGCCCGGGGCCGATCGCGACGCCGCTGCTCATGGAGCTGTTCGCGAAGGACCCCGAGCGGGCGCAGCGGCGGCTGGTGCACGTGCCGATGGGGCGGTTCGGGACGCCGGAGGAGATCGCGGGGGCTGTCGCGTTCCTGGCGAGCGACGACGCGTCATTCATCACGGCCTCGACGTTCCTGGTGGACGGCGGCATCACGGGCGCTTACGTGACGCCGCTGTAGCTGCCTGCGCGTCCGCGCGGACGCGCGGACGCGCGGCTTGTGGGCGTGGGCGGCTTGGTATGTCGGTGAGGCGCCAGGCCGCGATGCCGGCACGTCGTCGCGGTGCCGGGGTCGCCGTAGTCGCAGGGGGCTCGCGGTGCCAGGTCATCGCATCGCCGCGTCGTCGCTGCCCCGCTAGACCCGCTGTCCCGCTGTTCCGCGGCGGCGTGGTCTCGCGGTCTCGCGGTCTCGCGGTTTGCGGTCCCGCGGTCTCACGGTTTCGCGGTCTCGTGGCGGCGCGGCGTCGTGGCCGCGGCGTCGCGGTGTGCGGTGCGGTCTGGTCGTGGTCCCGGTGGCTTTTCGTGCGTTGACTGCGACATATGGGACAAAATCGAAGTCGGTGGCTCGGCGGGCCGGGGCGTTACGTACGAGAGAGATGTGAACCAGGATGACCAGGCCGATCATTGGGATCACCGCGTACGCGGAGCAGGCGCGCTGGGGTGTGTGGGACACCCGGGCGGTGCTGGTGCCGGAGGCGTACGTGCGGATGGTGCGGGCGGCCGGCGCGCGGGCCGTCGTGATTCCGCCCGATGACCTCGGTGGGCGCGAGGACGCGGCGGGGCTGGTCGAGCGGCTGGACGGGCTGCTGCTGGCCGGGGGTGCCGACATCGAGCCTGGGCGGTACGGCGCGGAGGCGCATCCGAGCACCGTCACGCGGCCCGATCGCGACGCGGGGGAGCTGGCCGTGCTGCACGCGGCGCTGGCGGTCGACCTGCCCGTGCTCGGGGTCTGCCGCGGGGCGGAGCTGCTGGCGGTCGCGTACGGCGGGTCGTTGATCCAGCACCTGCCCGACGTGCTCGGCAACGGGCGGCACCAGCCGGCGCCCGGGGTCTACGGGGTGCATCCGGCGCGGTTCGCCGCCGGGTCGTGCGCGGAGCGCGTGTTCGGGGCCGCGGACGAGGTGAACTCCTACCATCACCAGGGCATCGACTCGGCCGGCGGGCTCACCGTCACCGGATGGGCCGATGACGACGTGGTCGAGGCGGTCGAGGATCCGGCGCGGCGGTTCGTGCTCGGCGTTCAGTGGCACCCGGAGGAGATGGGCGACGTCCGGCCCTTCGCTGCCCTCGTGCGCGCGGCCGCGAGCCTGGAATCCCCGATCCCCGCCCACTGAACCGCCGCCCGGTCGCGCCGGCGGCCCTCGAGTCGGCGGCTCTTGCGCCGGCGGCCCTCGCGCGCGGTCGCGCTGGCAGCCCTCGCGCGCGGTCGCGGAGGTTCGGGGCGGCCGCTGGTCGGTGAATGGCGCCCCCGCGCGCTGTCGCAAGCCGCGCGCGGTCGCGAGAGATGTTGGTTTCGGATGGTTCGGGGAGTTGGTCTGGTGGGTAGGTTTGGCCCATGCGGATCGGGTTCGGGCTGCCGGTGTCGGGGTCGTGGGCTACGCCGGAGCGGTTGGGACGGGTGGCGGTCGCGGCGGAGCGGGAGGGGTACGACTCGCTCTGGTCGTTCCAGCGGCTCTATGTCGGGGCTGAGCAGGAGCTCGACCCGTTCTATCGCAGCGTGCTCGACCCGCTCGTCGCGCTCGGGTACGCCGCGGCGCTCACCGAAACGATCCGGCTCGGCGTGGCGGTGGTCAATCTGCCGTTCGTGAGCCCCACGTACCTCGCCAAGCAGGCGGCCACCCTCGACGTCCTCAGCGGCGGGCGGGTGGATCTCGGGCTCGGGACCGGGTGGTCGGAGGCCGAGTTCACGGCCGCGGGGGCCAGCGCGGAGCGGAGAGCGGCGCGGACGCGGGAGTTCGTGGCGGTACTGCGGACGCTGTGGCGTGACGAGGTCAGCGAGTTCGCCGGCGAGTTCTTCACCGTGCCGCGCGGGCGCATGCTGCCGCGGCCGGTGCAGGAGGACGGGGTGCAGATCCTGCTCGGCGGGTCGGTTCCGGCGGCGCTGCGGCGGGCCGGGGAGATCGCCGACGGGTGGGTCAGCCGCAGTGCGCACGACCTGACGCAGATAAGCCGGGACGTCGAGCTGGTGCGCGAGGGCGCGGAGAAGGCCGGGCGCGATCCGGACAGGGTGCGCATCGTGTGCCGCGGGGCGCTGTTCCGGCCCGGGCGCGGCTTCCTCGACGGGTCGTGGGAGAAGATCCGCGAGGACGTGGCCTGGCTGGGGACCCAGGGGGTCACGGAGATCTTCTATGACCTGAACTTCGACCCCTCGATCGCGGCGCCCGAGGTGGACGCGGACGCGGCTGAGGAGCGGGCCCTGGACATCCTGCACAACCTCACACCGCGGGGACTAAGTTGAGGGAATGTCGCGACCGGTCATCGGCCTGACCACGTACGCCGAGGAAACCCGCTTCGGGCTCAACGACACGTTCTCCGCGGTCCTGCCGCTCTCCTACGTGCACGCCGTGCACAGCTCGGGCGGCCGCGCCGTCCTGGTGACCCCGGACGACCCCGACGCCGACGTCCTCGACGGGCTGCACGGGATCATGTTCACCGGCGGTTCGGACGTGAACCCTGACCTGTACGGGGAGCCACCGCACGCCACCACCAAGGTCAAGCCCGAGCGCGACGCCGCCGAGCTGCTGCTCATGCGGGCCGCCCTCGAAGCCGACCTGCCGCTGTTCGGGATCTGCCGCGGCATGCAGCTCATGTGTGTCGCATACGGCGGGCGCCTCCACCAGCACCTCCCCGACGTCCTCGGCCACCACAACCACCGCCCGGTGAGCGGCCCGAAGTTCGGCGAGCACCCGGTCCGCCTGACCCCGGGCTCCCGCACGGCCGCGATCCTGGGCGAGGCGGTGATCGTCAACTCGTTCCACCACCAGGGCTGCGCCGACCCGGGCGGCCTGGTGCCGACCGGCTGGTGCCCCGAGGACAACCTGATCGAGGTCGTGGAGGACCCGGCGCGCAGCTTCGCGATAGGGGTGCAGTGGCACCCCG
This sequence comes from Dactylosporangium vinaceum, assembly GCF_019904175.1. Classification (GTDB taxonomy): domain Bacteria; phylum Actinomycetota; class Actinomycetes; order Mycobacteriales; family Micromonosporaceae; genus Dactylosporangium; species Dactylosporangium vinaceum. Next base: position 1,971,093 of record NZ_CP061913.1, read on the forward strand.
AGGACACGACGGATTTCCGGCTGTTCGAGGCTTTTGTCGAGGCTGCCCGCATGCGCCGCGATCAGGTGGCCGCCAAGCGCTGAACGATATTGGCCGAGTGGCCGCTCCTTGCGCACCTGGCGACGCGCCGCCCGGCTGGGGCGTTCACCAGACGAAGCGCCAGGATGATGCGGCGCCCCGGGTCGCAAAGCCGAGACGCACCGCGAGCGTCGCTGCGCTCGGATGCGTCGCTGCGCTCGGATGCGTCGCGGGCCGTGCTGAGTGCAGAGGCGCCCGGGCGGCGCTGCGCTAGGAGGCGGCCTCGTCGGAGGTGCGGTGCTCGATCCGCAGGTCCGGGGCCGTTTCGCGGTACTCTTCGCGGTCGTCGGAGTCTGCCAGTACAGCCGCAGCCTGGGCTTCTGGATCGTCACTGCCGGCCGCGAGCTCTTCGGGCAGCAGCGCGGCGCGGTCGTGGATGCGGTCGTCGTCGTCGATCATGCCTGGGTGGTTACCCGGACAGGCCCGTGTTGATGCGCGTTAGGCTTCTGGCCATGAAGGTTCGCGCTCCCCTTGCCCCCGGCACGCAGACTCCGTGGCGTCAGGTTCCCGCCGGCATTGCGCGGCCCGAGTACGTCGGGAAGCGGGCGCCCGCCAAGCATCGCGGGTCGGACGTGCAGACACCGGAGGTCATCGCGCGGATGCGGGTGGCGTCGAAGCTGGCCGCGCAGGCGACCGCGCTGGCCGGGGAGCACGCGCAGCCGGGTGTGACGACCGACGAGATCGACCGGGTGGTGCACGAGTTCCTCTGCGACAACGGGGCGTACCCGTCGACGCTCGGCTACAAGGGCTTCCCCAAGTCGTGCTGCACCTCGCTCAACGAGGTCATCTGCCACGGTATCCCCGACTCCACGGTGATCGAGGACGGCGACATCCTCAACGTCGACGTGACAGCGTTCATCGGCGGGGTGCACGGCGACACCAACGCGACATTCTGCGTCGGCGACGTGGCCGAGGAGGACCGGCTGCTGGTCGAGCGGACCAAAGAGGCGATGATGCGGGGCATCCGCGCGGTCGCGCCCGGGCGGCCGCTGAACGCGGTCGGGCGGGTCATCGAGGCGTACGCCAAGCGGTTCCACTACGGCGTCGTGCGCGACTTCACCGGGCACGGCATCAACGAGGTCTTCCACACCGGGCTCTACGTGCCCCACTACGACAATCCGCGGCTCACGACGATCATGGAGCCGGGGATGACGTTCACCATCGAGCCCATGATCACGCTGGGCACGCACGAGTACGACATCTGGAAGGACGGCTGGACCGTCGTCACCAAGGATCGCAAGTGGACGGCCCAGTTCGAGCACACGATCGTCGTCACCGAGGACGGCTACGAGATCCTGACGCTGCCCTAGTCCACGATCAGCGGTTGTACTCGCCCGAGCCCGCGAGCCCGAGTGTCGGCAAGCCCGGCGGCTGCGCTCGGAAGCGGCGGCGGCCGGGTCGTACGGTCGTCCGGTCGGGTGCCCGTGGCCTGAGCCGTCCCGGGGGTCCATGGCTCCCCGAGACGGCAGGCTCACGAGACGGCGAATTGGTTGGGAACGACCCGTCGCTTATCGCGGCTGGATCGTCGGACCGGCCCACGCGGTGCGGCGCATGTCTGGCCCTCCTCTCGTCTAGACGCTCGTGGCGTGATGCAACGATCGTCGCGGAGCGGACAGCCCCATGGGGTGACGCCGACTTGCTGTGGCACAAGTTCGGGAGTATCAGCGTCAGACGGTTTTGCCGGGGAAGGCGGCCACCAGCGGGGTAAGGCTGCCGGCCTTGCGGAACGCGACCGCGCGCGTGGTGCAGTCGACGAGCGCATCGAGGACGGTCTTGCGCAGGTCGCCGTCGGTGGCCGGCAGGGCCAGGCGCCACTGGGCCGCGGTGCGGTCCTCCAGCTGGACGGCGAGCTTCAGCGCGGACGCGCGGTCGGTGACCGCGAACGGCAGCTGATAGGACGGTGCGGTCGGGGGCGGGGTGATGCCGTCGCTCGTGAGGCGCACGAGCAGCGCGTCCCGGCGGGTGCGGTGCGCGTTGTCGGCCGCGCGGGCCAGTGCGATGGTCGTGCTGTCGAGCTTGGGTCCCAGCACGCCGTACCCATAAACAGCTGCGTGTTCTGCTGTCAACGCGGCGACCAGGCGCTCGTCGGCCGGCTTCATGCCAGCACCTCTCCGTGGCCGGCGCGGCACGCGGCGATCGAGCCCAGGAGCTCGGCCCGATACGACGGGGCGGCCAGGCAGGCGCCCTCCGCGTCCTGGCGGGCGTCCTTCTCCAGCTGCCCGAGGTCCTTCAGCGCGGCGGCCTGGTCCGACGGGACCGGCGCGGCCGAGCCCGTGACGGCCGGGGAGCCACTGGGCGCGGGGAAGGGGCCCTGCTCGGGCACGCCGATCTCCCGGGCCAGCGCGATCACGTGCTGATCGTGGTTGTCCTTGAGCGGGCCCAGACGGTCCTGGAGGGCCGGGACGGCGGCCAGCACGGCGACGTAACGGTCACGCAGCGCAACCGTGCGGGTCAGCAGCGGCATGAGGGCGTCGCCGGTCGGGTCGTACTTCGGCGCGGGCGGGTCGCCGCCGAGGTCGCAGGCCGCCAGCGACCCGGTCGTGACCGCCGCGGCGGCGGCGAGCAGAGCGCGTCGGCGGAGGAGCACCGGCCTAGTGAACACCATCGGCGGGCCCGGCCGCGCACCCGCCCTCTGAAGGCCCTGGTAAATGCCGGTGCGTGGCGCGGGCGGGTGGCGTTCGGAGCGCCGCCGGGACGTCCCGCGGCCCGTCGCGTTACGCTCTGCACGAGCCGCCCGCGCAACAGAACGCAGGCGGCGTTGAGGCGTGCGCCCGTGCGGGTGCCTGAAGGAGGGGTGTCGATCTATGGCGCAGCAGCATCGACAGAGCCTCCTTGCGGTGGTCGAACCGATCGTCACAGCCGGTGGTTTCGACCTCGAAGATCTCTCCATCACCCGGGTCGGGCGCAAGCACCTCCTGCGCATCGCGGTCGACAGCGATGAGGGCGTCGACCTGGACAAGGTGGCCGAGCTGTCCCGGAGCATCTCCACGGCGCTGGACAAGGCCGAGGCCGAGGGCGACGAGCTGATCGCGGGGGAGTACGAGCTGGAGGTCGGCTCGCCCGGTGTCTCCCGCCCGCTGACCCTGCCGCGACACTGGCGGCGCAACCGCAGCCGGCTGGTCAAGGTCAAGGTGGCCGGTCGCGAGGTGACCGGGCGCATCATTGCCGCCGACGACGCCGGGGTGACCCTCGACGTCGACGGCACGAAGACGAAGCATGTGTACACCGACCTCGGACCCGGGAAGGTCGAGGTGGAGCTGAAGCGGCTCGCCGAGCTTCCCGACCCCGAGGACGAAGCGACCGACGAGGACGACGACGAGGAAGAAGGGGAGGACGGGGCATGAACATCGACCTTGCGGCCCTCCGCGCACTGGAGCGCGAGCGCGAGATCCCGTTCGAGACCATCCTCGCGGCGATCGAGACAGCCCTGCTGACTGCCTACCGGCACACCGACGGGGCCAACCCGCACGCGCGGGTCGAGATCGACCGGAAGACCGGCGCCGCGTCGGTGCTGGCCCAGGACATGGACGACGACGGGGCGATCGTGCGCGAGTACGACGACACCCCGCACGACTTCGGGCGCATCGCGGCGATGACGGCCAAGCAGGTGATCCTGCAGCGGCTGCGCGAGGCCACCGACGAGGCGCACTTCGGCGAGTACGTGGGGCGCGACGGCGATCTGGTCACCGGCGTGATTCAGGCGCACGAGGCGCGGGCCGAGAAGGGCATCGTCACCATCGACCTCGGCAAGATCGAGGGGATGCTGCCGGCGGCCGAGCAGGTGCCCGGGGAGCGCTACGAGCACGGTCAGCGGATCAAGGCGATCGTCGTCCACGTGGTCAAGGGCTTCCGCGGCCCCCAGGTCACCCTGTCGCGCTCGCACCCGAATCTGGTCAAGCGGCTGTTCGCTCTGGAAGTGCCGGAGATCACCGACGGTACTGTGGAAATCGCCGCGATCGCGCGAGAAGCCGGACACCGGACCAAGATCGCGGTGCGCTCGACGGTCGCCGGGGTGAACGCGAAGGGGGCCTGCATCGGCCCCATGGGGCAGCGCGTCCGCGCGGTCATGAGCGAGCTGCACGGTGAAAAGATCGACATTATCGACTGGTCCGAGGACCCTGCGCAGTTCGTCGGAAATGCCCTTTCTCCCGCAAAAGCGCTCAACGTCGAGGTCGTCGACGCGGCCAACCGGGCGGCCCGGGTGACGGTCCCGGACTTCCAACTTTCCCTGGCCATCGGCAGAGAGGGCCAGAACGCACGGCTCGCCGCGCGGCTCACCGGATGGCGGATTGATATCAGACCGGACAACGCTCCGGACGGCAACGTCGATCACGTCACCGGACCGGGCGCGGCGCGCGCCGAAAGTGCAGGGTAGACTTCTTGACGGTACGTCGCACGCCCCCGGCTGGCATGCCCGCGAACTCGGCCCTGCTCATAACTCGGCCGGTCCGCACGTGCATTGGATGCCGGAAGCGTGCGTCATCCTCCGAGTTGCTGCGATTTGTCGCGATCGAGAGTGGTCCTGACCAGTTCAGGGCCGTCCCCGATCCGGCTCGCAGACGGTCGGGCCGGGGCGCCCACGTGCATCCCGATCCGGCCTGCCTCGCGCTAGCGGAGCGCAGGCGCGCCTTCGGGCGGGCCCTGCGCATCTCCGGGGTCCTGGACACCGGCCCGCTGGCCGAAGCCGTCGCCACTGCCGCACACGGGCAGGGCGTGGCGGTGACGGAGCCGGAGCATACGCAGTGACTGGAACCGCCGGTGGTGGGAGCGCGACGCCCCACCCGGACACGCTAGGTAGGACGACGGACATGAGCACACGATGAAGTCCCTGAGATGACCAGGCTTCAAGTGCACGAGTGAGGTCGGAGCGGAACTTGCCGCCCGGCCTCGAGGTGAGGAGTGTAGTGGCAGGCAAGGCCCGCGTACACGAGCTTGCAAAAGAGCTCGGGGTCGAAAGCAAGACCGTACTCGCGAAGCTGCAAGAGCTCGGTGAGTACGTGAAGTCCGCATCCAGCACGGTCGAGGCGCCAGTGGCGCGACGGCTGCGAGCGAGCTTCGAAAACGGTGGAGGGTCGTCTTCGGCGCCCTCGGCACCCGCAGCCCCGTCCGCGTCGGCTCCTTCGTCGACGCCGGTACCGGCGGCACCCCGTCCGGCGCCGTCTCCGGCGGCGAAGCCCTTTGCGCCTCCGAAGCGGCCCGCGCCGCCCGCAGGTGGCGGATCCGGTGGTCCTGGAGGCGGAGGCCGCGGCCCCGTGCCCGGCCCGCCGCGTCCGGCCCCCCCGGCGGTCAAGCCGACGAGTGCGCACGACATCGAGGTGGCGGCCGCCGAGCAGCGCGCCGCCGCGCTGAAGGCTGAGCAGGAAGCGGCGATGAAGGCCGCCCAGCAGGCCCGTCAGCGGGAGAACACCCGGCGCGACTCGCCGCAGCCGCCCAGCGGCGGCGGCCCCGGTGCGCCCTCGCCCGGTCCCCGGCCCGGCCCCGCGCCCAGCTCGGACCGCGGTGCCCCCGGCTCGGGCGCTCCGCGCCCCGGTCAGGGCCCCCGGCCCGGTGGCGGGCAGCGTCCGCCGCGGTCGCCGGGCAACAACCCGTTCGGTGTGTCGGGTGGCGCCTCGCCGCGCCCGCCGACACCCGGCAACATTCCCCGGCCCAACCCGTCCTCCATGCCGCCGCGGCCCAACCCGGCGTCCATGGGCGGCCCGCGGCCCAACCCGTCGCAGATGCCGAGCCAGCGGCCCGGTCGTCCCGCCGGCGGACCCGGCGGTGACCGTCCGGGTCGTCCCGGTGGCGGCGGCGGAGGCTTCCGCGGCGGCCCCGGTGGCGGTGGCGGCGGTGCCGGTCGTCCCGGCGGTCCCGGTGGCGGCGGCGCCGGTGGCGGTTTCCGTGGCGGTCCCGGTGGGGGCGGCGGCGGTGGCGGCTTCCGTGGCGGCCCCGGTGGGGGCGGCGGTGCCGGCGGTGGCGGTGGCTACCGTGGCGGCCCCGGTGGCGGTGGCGGTGCCCCAGCGGGCGCCGGTGCCGGTCGTCCGGGCGGCGGCGCGGGCGGTCGCGGCCGTGGCGGCGGTGCCGCGGGTGCCTTCGGGCGTCCCGGTGGCCGGCCGACGCGTGGCCGCAAGTCGAAGAAGCAGCGCAGACAGGAGTTCGACAACCTCTCCGCGCCCACCATGGGCTCGGGCGCCCCGCGGGGTCAGGGTCAGGCGATCCGCCTCCCGCAGGGTGCGTCGCTGTCGGACTTCGCCGACCGGATCAACGCCAACCCGGGCTCGCTCGTCCAGGAGATGTTCAACCTGGGTGAGATGGTGACGGCTACCCAGTCGTGCACCAACGAGACCCTGATGCTGCTCGGTGAGCACCTCGGCTTCGACGTGCAGATCGTCAGCCCCGAGGACGAGGACCGCGAGCTGCTGGCCCGCTTCGACATCGACCTCGACGCCGATGTCGACGAGGAGCGCCTGGTCGTCCGGCCGCCGGTCGTGACCGTCATGGGTCACGTCGACCACGGTAAGACGAAGCTGCTCGACGCGATCCGCCAGACGAACGTCGCGGGCGGTGAGGCCGGTGGCATCACCCAGCACATCGGTGCCTACCAGGTGCACGTCCAGCACGAGGACGAGGACCGCGCGGTCACCTTCATCGACACCCCGGGTCACGAGGCGTTCACCGCCATGCGTGCCCGCGGTGCGCAGGCCACGGACATCGTGGTCCTGGTGGTGGCGGCCGACGACGGCGTGATGCCTCAGACGATCGAGGCGCTCAACCACGCCCAGGCGGCCGAGGTGCCGATCGTGGTCGCGGTGAACAAGATCGACAAGCCCGAGGCCAACCCGGCCAAGGTGCGGCAGGAGCTGACGCAGTACGGCCTGGTCGCCGAGGAGTACGGCGGCGAGACCATGTTCGTCGACATCTCGGCCAAGAGCCGGATCAACATCGACGGACTGCTCGAGGCCATCCTGCTGACCGCCGATGCCGCGCTCGACCTGCGCGCGCCCATCGACGGCCCGGCCCAGGGCATCGCGATCGAGTCGCACCTCGACCGCGGCCGCGGCCCGGTCGCCACCGTCCTGGTGGAGAAGGGCACGCTCAACGTCGGTGACTCGATCGTCGCCGGCCGCGCCTACGGACGCGTCCGCGCGATGCTCGACGAGAACGGCAAGCCCGTGCCGCACGCGGGTCCGGCCCGTCCGGTCCTCGTGCTCGGCCTGACCTCGGTGCCCGGTGCCGGCGACACGTTCCTCGCCGCCGACGACGACCGCACCGCGCGTCAGATCGCCGAGCAGCGGCAGGCCCGCCGCCGCGCGGCCGAGATGGCGGCGCGCACCGGCCGGGTCACCCTGGAGACGCTGTTCGACCAGCTCAAGCAGGGCGAGAAGACCACGCTCAACCTCATCCTCAAGGGTGACGGCTCGGGCTCGGTCGAGGCGCTCGAGGACGCGCTGGTCAAGATCGTCGTCTCCGACGAGGTGCAGCTGCGGATCATCCACCGCGGCGTCGGTGCGGTCACGCAGGACGACGTCAACCTGGCCAGCGCCTCGGACGCGATCATCATCGGGTTCAACGTGCGGGCCGAGGGCCGCACGCGCGACCTGGCCGACCGCGAGGGCGTGGAGATCCGGTACTACACCGTCATCTACCAGGCCATCGAGGAGATCGAGTCCTCCCTCAAGGGCCTGCTCAAGCCGGTCTACGAGGAGGTCGAGCTCGGCTCGGCGGAGATCCGCGAGGTCTTCCGCTCGTCGCGCTTCGGCAACATCGCGGGCTGCATCGTCCGTACCGGCCTGATCCGGCGCAACACCAAGGCGCGCCTGGTCCGCGACGGTGCGGTGGTGAACGACAACCTGACGATCGCCGGCCTGCGCCGGTTCAAGGACGACGCGACCGAGGTCCGCGAGGGCTTCGAGTGTGGTATCACGCTCGGGACCTACAACGACATCCAGATCGGCGACGTCATCGAGACGTGGGAGCTTCGCGAGAAGCCGCGCGTCTGATCGACAGCGGTAACTGAGGGGGCCGTGGCGTTCGCGCCGCGGCCCTCGCGCTTTACGCCGCTTTTGCGCCTCTTCGCGCGGCTGCCTGCGCCCCGATTTTGTCCTTTGGGTTCCCCCGCGGGCGGGGGTAACGTGAATCACATTATGGAGCTGCAGTGGTGGTCGATCGAGGTGCGCGACGGGGAGTACCCCGCGCGACTCTGGCGTGATGCACACAGCGCGGCCCTGATCGAGGCCGCGCTGACCCACGGGGCCCGCGACTGGTCCTGGCGTTCCGAGGACTTCGGAGTCGTGTTCGAGCTCGGCTTCGACGACGCCGGCGACTGGGCCCGCTTCCGCGCTCTGCCGGCGGTGACCGCCGCCCTGGACGCGGTCGCCCCGGACTCCCTCTACGTGTACCGAGGTCGCGGCGGCAGCGCCGGCGCCGTCCACCCACGCAGACGGGGGCCGTTGCCGGCGGTGGGGGCGGCGGCGATCCCGATCGAGCCGGAGCCGCCGATCGTGGCTCGACCTCCGCTGGAGCCATACGTGCCGGGACTGGTGGCCTGAACCTCCGCCTTCTCGGAGCCTGCCGCTGACCCGGCCTCGCCCGCGCCCGCGCGCCCGGTCCGCCTGCGCCCGCGCGCCCGACCCGCCTGCGCCTGCGCGTCCTGCCCGATTGCGCCCGCGCGTCCTGCCCGACTGGGTCCGCGCGTCCGACCAGGCTGCGCCCACGCGTCTGGCCCGACTGCGTCTGCGCGTGGGTTGCCCGCGCGACCGAGCCCTGCGCGCCCGCGTCCGGCCCTTCCGGATTTGCGCCTATGTGTCCACGTTTCTGGGCTATCCGCGCCGGCATCCGCCGGGTCCGCGCTTCCGCGCTTCTGCGCTTCCGCGCCTCCGCGCCTCCGCGCGTGCCACCTCCGCGAGCGCCGTCTATGCGCCGCGCGTGCCGCCTTCGTGCCGCGTCCGCGCGTGCCGCCTTCGTGCCGCGTCCACGCGTGCCGCCTTCGTGCCGCGTCCGCGCGTGCCGCCTCCGTGCCGCCTCCGTGCCGCCTCCGTGCGTGCCCGCCTCCGCGCCGCGTCCGCGCGTGCCGCGCGTGCCGGGCGTTTGCTGCGTGTCGGACACCCGAGGCGCCGGGCGGTGCAGGTTTTTCGTTCTGACCTGTTGTTGCGCGGACGCCGAAGGGAGGCGCCCCAGGCACCGAGCGCTTCGCCCACTCTGGCTCGGTGGGCTTCGCATTGACCGACCCAGAGCAGGCGCTGGCGGGAGCAGCGGTCGCAGGCACCGCGGGCCCGAGTCATAATGGGGTTTAACGGCGCGCGGAAGCGCGGTTCAACGGATAGGATCTTGCGCCGTGTACACGGGAACCGCGGTCTTTGACCTGATTCTGCCGGGCGACTCGCGATCGTTGAAGGCCAAGCGCGGCTATGTGCGGCCTTTGATCGCTTTTCTGCGCAAATTTGAGGTGTCCGTGGCGGAGGTCGGGGCGCTCGAGCTGACCGGGCGGGCTGAGATCGGCATCGCGGTCGTGGCGGCGGAGGCCGGGCATGTGCGGGAGGTGCTCGACACGTGTGAGCGCGCGGTCGCGGGGCGGCCCGAGCTCGAGTTGCTGTCCGTGCGTCGGCGGCTGCATGGTGACCACGACGAGTAAATCTGCCTTTCGGTGCGCGGCCTCGCGAGCGGGGCGCGGGTACTGTCAAGGCGTTGGTCAGATCTTCAGGTCCCGCAGGTCGGCCCCAGGGTGGCCGGCGGGCCGTTTGGCTGCGGAGGTGTTCGAGATGACGGATCCGGCGAAGGTGCGGCGGCACGCGGAGCGCGTGCGTGAACTTGTCGCATCGGTGGTGCGGACGCAGATCAAGGACCCCCGGCTCGGCATGATCACGATCACTGATGCTCGGATCACGGCCGACCTGCGTGAGGCGACCGTGTTCTACACGGTGCTCGGCGATGCGGCGGCGCAGGCCGGCACCGCGGCCGCACTGGAGAGCGCCAAGGGTCTGCTGCGCTCGACCGTCGGCAAGGCACTGGGGCTGCGGCACTCGCCGAGCCTCGCGTTCGTGCGCGACGACGTGTCCGAGCAGGTGAAGCACATCGACGAGCTGCTGGCCAGCGCGCGCAGCGCGGACGCGGAGGTCCAGCGGCTGGCGGCGGGCGCGCACTATGCGGGCGACCCGCAGCCGTACAAGATCGAGGATGACGAGTCCGATGACGATCTCGAGGCCGACGGGGCCGACGACGAGGTCGTCGTGGGCCAGGACCGGCGGTGAGCGACGCGGCCGCCGCCCCGCTGCCCCCTGAGGCGGAGTGGGCGGCGGCCGTCGCCGCGCTGCGTGCGCTTCCGCGCGGCGCGAGGGTCCTCCTGGCCTGCCACGTGAACCCCGACGGTGACGCGCTCGGAAGCATGCTCGGGTGCGGCCTCGGGCTGCGCGCGGTCGCGGACGAGCTCGGGATCGGGCGGCTCACCGCGACGTTCCCGGGGCCGCTGGTGCTGCCCGCGCCGTTCGACACGCTCCCGGGCACCGACCTGCTCGTGGCCGAGGAGGACGCCGATCCGGCGCCAGACGCGATGCTTGTCTTCGACGTGGCCAGCAGCGAGCGGCTCGGAGGCCTGGCCGACCGGCTGCGCACGGCGCCCGTCGGCATCGTGCTCGATCACCACGTGTCGAACCCCGGCTTCGGCCGGATCAACCTCGTGGACCCAACGGCCGCGGCGACGTCGGTGCTGTCCGACGGGCTGCTGCGGCGCCTCGGCGTGCCCCTGGACCCGGCCATCGCCGAGTGCCTCTACGTCGCGCTGTCCACCGACACCGGCTCGTTCAAGTTCGCGTCCACGACGCCGGCGGTGCACGAGTTCGCGGCCCGGCTGATCGCCGCCGGCATCCAGGTCGGCGAGATCTCGCGGCGCCTGTTCGACACGCGGCCGATCGGGGCGCTGCGGCTCTTCGGCGTCGCGCTGGCCCGGATGGTCCTCGAACGCGCGGGCGCGGGCGGGCTGGGGTTCGCGTGGACGTACCTCACGCTCGATGAACTGGCCGCCCACGACCAGAAGCCGGCCGCCGTCGAGGCGCTCATCGACACGGTGCGCAGCGTCGCCGAGGCCGACGTCGCGTGCCTCGTCAAGCCGGTGAGGCCGGGGGAGTGGTCGGTCTCGCTGCGCAGCAAGGGCGCGGTCGACGTGAGCGCGGTCGCGGTGGCGCTCGGGGGCGGCGGGCACCGGTTCGCGGCCGGGTTCAGCGCGACCGGGCGGGTCGAGGACGTCGTCGACGCGGTCCGCACACTCCTGCCCGCCCCCTCGGATGTCAGGGTTAACTCCGGGAGAACATCGGGGCCATAACGGCTGGCCCGGACACATCCACTGCGGTGACAATCGATGGATGGACCGACCCGAGCTGGTTGCGGAGGTCGACCGGGCCTGGGCCCGGCCGGTGGTAATGACCCCCGTCTTTGCGCTCATCGCCCTGGTCGGCGGCGCCTCGCCGTCCTTCGGCCTGCGGGCCAACCTGCTCGTCCTGACCACCGGCGGCGCGCTGTTCTGGCTCGGGATGTCGCCCCACGCGCCCCGGCGGACGTCGCCTCCGCGCCTGGCCCGCGGCGCCACCTGGTGGCTGGTGCCGCTGCTGCTCTTCGGCGTCGTGGAGGGGGCGACGTTCCTCAACGGGACGTACGCGTACCCGACGCTGTCCCGTCTGGCCGACCCCGTGCTCGAGCACTACTGGGCCCGCGCGGGCGCGTACTACGGCTGGCTCTGGGCGTTCTGGGCCATGGTGCGGCGGTGAGCGCCGGCCAGGTGCTCGTCGCCATCCTGTACACCGTGGCCATCGGGCTGTTCGCCGCGGTCGAGATCGCGTCGCGCCGCGAGGGCTCGCGCGTGCCGTCCCTCGGCGATGTGTGCGGCGTCGTCATGCGCTACCGCGTAGGCCCCCTCCCCGTCGGCCGGATCGCCATGTTCAGCTTTTGGTGGTGGCTCGGCTGGCACTTCCTGGCCCGCTGACGGCACCTTTTCGACCCTGCGGCAGCGGCGGATTCCGGGGCCGCTTCGCGCCCGCGCCGGATCGGGCGTACTCCGCCTCTGCACCCCGTCCGGCCTGCTGAGCTGCGCAATCGATCGCTCGTTCGAGGGAATTTGGCGTTCCAGATTGCGGGATGGCGTCGCACATCGTGAAACTGAACGATAGCTTAGGAATATGCGCACAGTACGAATTCTTCGCTGCCCGCCCCGGGCGAACCGCTAGCGAGCGGGTCCCGGCGGCGGGTGTCAACGGCCCGCACCATCACGCCGGAAGCGAGGAATCACGTGCGCAGCCCAACAGTGTCAACAGGCCGACACCACCCAGGTCGGTCTCCTTGGCGTGCTTTGTGCGTGTCTCCCGGTGACCCCGGCGCGACCCACCAAGTACTGACCACAGCACCATGCAACAGAGGAGACCTTCGTCATGCCTGAGCAGCAGAAGCCCCAGCCCAAGCCGCAGGAGCCGGCCACCGACACCCGCGAGCGCGCCCGCGCCGCACTGCAGATGTCGATGGACCGCCGCGGCTGACCTTTGTAAGCGCCCATAAACCGTTCCGCCCTTACTATGGGCGGGTGACGGTCGATCAGGCACCCACGATGCGTCGGGTGGCCGCACTGGCCCTCCCGGCGCTCGTCGTACTCGCCGCCGAGCCCCTCTACGTCCTCGTCGACACCGCCGTCGTCGGCCACCTCGGCCGCACCCAACTGGCCGGCCTGGCCATCGGCGGCTCCGTGATGAGCCTCGCCGTCTGGCTGGGCACCGTGCTCGCCTACGGCACCACCGGCCGCGCCGCCCGCCGCTTCGGTGCGGGGCAGCGCGCGGAGGCGGTGGAAGAGGGCGTGCAGGCGTCCTGGCTGGCGCTGGCCGGCGGGTTCACGATCCTGCTGGTCCTGGAGGCCGCGGCCGGCCCGCTCTCCCGCGCCCTCGCGGGCGGCCCGGGTGACGTCGCCGCCAACGCCGAGCACTGGCTGCGCATCGCCGCCCTGGGCGCACCCGGGCTCATGCTCGGCACCGCGGGCAATGGGTGGATGCGCGGCGTACAGGACACCCGGCGGCCGCTGTACTACGTGCTGGCCGCCAACGCGCTCTCCGCGGCGCTGTGCCCGCTGCTGGTGTACCCGGCCGGCCTGGGCCTCATCGGGTCCGCCGTCGCCAACGTGACAGCCCAGACCGTCGTGGGGCTGCTGTTCGTGCGGGCGCTGGTCTCCGAGCGGGTGGCCCTGCGGCCCAGGCCCGCCGTGATCCTGAACCAGCTGACGCTCGGACGCGACCTGCTGCTGCGCGGCGCGGCGTTCCAGGCGTGCTTCCTCTCCGCGTCGGCCGTGGCGGCCCGCTTCGGGGTCGCCGCGCTGGCCGCGCATCAGATCGCCATCCAGCTGTTCTTCTTCACCGCGTTGGCCCTGGACGCGCTGGCCATCGCCGCGCAGTCGCTGGTGGGGGCGGCGCTCGGAGGCGAGCGGGTGGCCGAGGCGCGGCTCCTGGCCCGGCGGATCACGCTGGCCGGCCTGGTCGCGGGCGGCCTGTTCGCCGGGCTGGTGGCGCTGGCGCTGCTCGCGGTCCGGCCGTGGTTCGGCGCGGACGCGCAGGTGTACGCCGAAGCCCGGCACGCCTGGTGGTTCTTCGTCGCGATGATGCCGGCGGCCGGCGTCGTGTTCGCGCTCGACGGGGTGTTCCTCGGGGCGGGCGACGTGGGGTACCTGCGCAATCTCACGCTCGTCAGCGCACTTGGCGGGTTCCTGCCGGGGATCTGGCTCGCGTACCTCGTCGATGCCGGGCTGCGCGGCGTCTGGATGGCGCTGACACTGTTCATCGCGCTGCGGCTGATCGGGCTGCTGCACCGGCTGGCGGGGGACCGCTGGGCGGTGGCGGGCGCCGTACGATGACGCCGTGTTGACCCCGGCCCAGCTCGCCGCCGTCGAGTTCGTGCGCGGACGCGGCCATGCTGACACGCCGCTGGAGTCGTCGGCGCCGATCACGATCAACTTCCACCCCGATCGGCGGGTCGGCGACGGCACGGTCCTTGACGGGCTGCTGGCCGACGGGCGGTTCCGCAGCCAGTTCGAGACCGGCATCTCGAACGGTGGACTCACGGCGTTTCCGGGCGGCGATCGCGACCGGTGGGAGGCGCAGATGTTCGGCGGCGTCTACCAGCGACCGGGCGTCACGGCGGCGGAGCGGCCCAAGTACGGCGCGCTGAACCTCTTCCACCACGACGACGGAGCGGCGCCGCGGTTCGGGTCGGCGCATCTACGCCTGCGGCCGCACGTGACGCGCTGGGCGACGTTCACGTTCGGGGACAGCTTCCACGAGCCGACCGAGGTGGGCACGGCGGACGCGTTCGGGGCGGTGCTGGCCGCGCTGGAGGCATTGCACGGCGCGGACGTGTTGCGCCGCGCGGACGCGTCACGAGGCGCTGCCGTGTTGCGCCGCGCTTATGCGTTGGGCGACGCGGATGTGGTGGGCGACGCGGATGTGGTGCGGCGCGCGGACGCGTCGCACGGCGCTGAGTTGTACGGCGCGGGGGTGGGGGACGGCGCGGATGCGTCCCACGGCGCGGACTTCTTGCGGCGCGCGGACGCGTCGCTCGCTGCCGATGTCTCGCCGCGCTCGGACGCGTCGCTCGCTGCCGATGTCTTGCCGCGCTCGGACGCGTCGCTCGCTGCCGATGTCTTGCCGCGCGCGGACGCGTCGCACGGTGCCGATGTCTTGCCGCGCGCGGACGCGTCGCACGGTGCCGATGTCTTGCCGCGCGCGGACGCGTCGCACGGTGATGATGTGCTGCATGGCGCGGAGGTGTTGGCGCGACCGCGCGTGGGTGGGCCGGGGCGGGCGCTCGACGACTACGTCGAGGCACAGATCCACGGACCTGTCCGCCTGGCCGACGACGTCGAGGCGCTGGTCTTGGACAGCTCCTTTCAAAGCAGCGGATGTGGTACCGCGGAAGCCGCCGACCTGCTCGCAAAGCGCTACGGGCTGCGGGTCGAGTGGCGGGCCGGCTTCCGGCTCGCTCCGTGCGACATTCCGGAGGCGTTCCGCGGGGCGGAGGTGCCGGCGCTGGCTTCGGCGGTGTGCGAGCGCTTCCGCGCGTCAGCTGTGGACGCGGCGCTCATCGGCGCGGCCGCGCGGGAGCCGGAGCTTTGGGCGGCGTGGGGAGAGCGGGCGGAGGTGCTGCAGCTGTTGAAGTACCTGTGGCATTGCCTGGTGCGGTTCGGCTGATTCGGGCGGTGGCGGGGTACTGGCAGCGAACGCCGTCGGGCCCGCGGTTATGGTGTCGCGCATGGCGCAGAAGACGGCGACCGCGGGCGGCCTCGTCGTCGTCGACAAGCCCGGCGGAATGACCTCGCACGACGTGGTGTCTCGCATGCGCCGCCTCGCGCGGACGCGGCGGGTCGGCCACGGCGGCACCCTGGACCCGATGGCCACCGGCGTGCTCATCGTGGGCGTGGAGAAGGCGACGCGGCTGCTCACGTACGTGATCGGGAGCACGAAGCAGTACACCGCGACGATCCGCCTCGGCGAGTCCACGATCACCGATGACGCCGAGGGTGAGGTCGTCGCCCGCGCGGACGCGTCGACCCTGACCGATCTCGAGATCGAGACCGGCCTGACCCCGCTGCGGGGCGACATCCTCCAGGTGCCGAGCTCGGTGTCAGCGATCAAGGTGAACGGCGTCCGCTCCTACCACCGCGTCCGCTCCGGCGAGGAGGTGGCGCTGGCGGCCCGCCCGGTGACCGTGTCCAGGCTGGACGTGCTGGCGCTGCGCCGCGCGGGCACGCACGTCGACCTGGACGTGGACGTAGCCGTGTCCTCCGGCACCTACATCCGAGCCCTGGCCCGCGACCTGGGCGCCGCACTGGGCGTGGGCGGCCACCTCACGGCGCTGCGGCGAACCGCAGTAGGCAACTTCACCCTGGCCGAAGCGGCGACACTTGACGAACTGGCCATGCGCGAGGACCCGGTCACGATGCCCTTGCCGGCCGCCGCCGACCGCTGCTTCCCGCGCCGCGACGCCACCGCCGAAGAGGCCAAGACCCTGTCCCACGGCGGCCCCCTGACCGCAATCGGCCTCACGGACCCGTACGCCGTCTTCGCCCCGGACGGAACCGTCCTGGCGATCGTCCAGGAACGCGACGGCAAAGCCCGCCCAGAGATCGTCCTCGTCCCCTAAGCACCGCACCACCGCGCCGCCACCACCGCGCCGCCACCACCGCGCCGCCGCTACCGCGCCGCCGCTACCGCGCCGCCGCTACCGCGCCGCCGCTACCGCGCCGCCGCTACCGCGCCGCGGCCACCGCACCGCACCACCACGCCGCCGCTACCGCGCCGCCGCTACCGCGCCGCCGCTACCGCGCCGCCGCTACCGCGCCGCGGCCACCGCACCGCACCACCACGCCGCCGCTACCGCACCGCCGCGCTGCCGCTACCGCCATCGCGCCGCCGCTACCCCACCAACGCACCGCCGCACCGCGCTACGGCGCCACCACTGCGCCGCCGTCACCGCGCTGCCGCGCTGCCGCTGCCGCGCTGCCGCGCTGCCGCTTGCCGCCGTCACCGCGCCAACCCGCCACCGCGCGCACCAAACCCGACGGCACGGCGCGTCCGCGCGGCACGGTGCGTCCGCGCGGTGATGGCAGATCGCCGGCACGCCAGGGCGCGTCCGCGCGGTGCTGGCGGCGGCGTACAGCGGCTACGCACTCGCACTCGCACTCGCGCAGCGGGGCGGGCGGGGCGGGGTGCAGGAGGGAGTCCGGCCCGCCGATGGGGAATTGGTGGTGTGTCGGGTTCTGGGTCGGCCGAAGGGCGGGGCAAGGACAGGCAGTACGCTCGGGACCATGCAGCGTTGGCGGGGGACGCAGGCGGCTCCTGGTGGATGGGGACGCGCGGTCGCGACGATCGGTGTGTTCGACGGGGTTCACCGGGGCCACCAGCAGATCATCGGGCATGCCGTGAAGCGCGCTCATGAGCTCGGCGTGCAGTCCGTCGTCGTGACGTTCGACCCGCATCCGGCCGAGGTCGTGCGGCCCGGGTCGCATCCGGCGGTGCTGACGGAGCCGGGGCGCAAGGCCGAGCTGCTCGAAGCGCTCGGCGTCGATGTGCTGTGCGTCATTCCGTTCACGGCTGAGTACTCGCGGCTGTCGCCTGAAGAGTTCGTGCACGATGCGCTCGTCGAGCGGCTGCACACCGCGCTCGTCGTCGTCGGCGAGAACTTTCGGTTCGGGCACAAGCAGGGCGGTGACGTCGCGCTGCTGACGAAGCTTGGGCGGACGTTCGGGTTCGCGGTCGAGGGGGCGCCGCTGGTGGCGGACGAGGGGACGGTGTTCTCCTCGACGTACATCCGCAGCTGTGTCGATGCCGGCGACGTCGTGGCCGCGGCGCGGGCGCTCGGGCGGCCGCATCGGCTCGACGGGGTGGTCGTCCGGGGTGATCAGCGGGGGCGTGAGCTGGGTTTTCCCACCGCCAACCTGCTCGTGCCGGCCAATGCGGCGGTGCCCGCGGACGGGATCTACGCCGCGTGGTTCGTGCGGGATCGCGACGGGGCGCGGCTGCCGTCGGCGGTTTCGATCGGGAGCAATCCGACGTTTTCCGGCACGGAGCGGCGGGTCGAGGCGTTCGTGCTCGACTTCGAGGGTGACCTGTACGGGGAGCGGGTGAGCCTCGACTTCGTCGACCGGCTCCGTGAGCAGCGCGTCTACCAGGGCATCGAGCCGTTGATCGCGCAGATCGCGGAGGACGTCGAGCAGACCCGACAGGTCCTGCAGCGCGGTCCGATGCAGGGGTGAATTGGCAAGTCTGTTAGCCTTGGGTTGACGCCGGGTGACCGGCGGGGGTCAGGCTGCCTGCACGACGCCGCGGGGCCCGGCCGGACGAATCCACGGTAAAGGGAGAACATGGCGCTCGACTCTGCGCAGAAGACCGAGATCATGGGCAAGTACGCCACCGCCGAGGGCGACACCGGTTCGCCGGAGGTCCAGGTGGCGATGCTGACCAAGCGGATCGCGGACCTCACCGAACACCTCAAGCTCCACAAGCACGACCACCACAGCCGGCGCGGCCTGCTGCTGCTGGTCGGCCGCCGTCGTCGTCTGCTGAACTACCTGCAGAAGAACGACATCGCCCGCTACCGCTCGCTGATCGAGCGGCTCGGCCTGCGGCGATAACAACACGCTCGTGAACGGGGGGGACGCCGAACCACCCGGGTCGATTCTGTGGTGCGTCGCAAGACACACGATCGCCTCGGGGCCCGGTTATCGGCTCTCCCCCGTCGAGTAGTGACACACTGGAATGGCAGCGCCCCGCCGAGTTGGTCGGCGCACCGGTCCTCGGTAGTGGCTCCCGGGTGAGTACCACCCCGTGAGCTTCGATCGAAGACCGGCCGCGGACAGCTCCGCCGAGGGTGAACCAACAACCCAAAAGGGAGCAACAATACACATGACCGAGCAGAGCAATCTCGGTACACACACCAGCAAGGCCGTCATCGACAACGGCTCGTTCGGCACCCGGGAGATCACCTTCTCCACCGGGCGCCTCGCGCGTCAGGCGGCCGGCTCGGCCCTCGCGCAGCTCGGCGAGACCGTGGTCCTCTCGGCCACGACCGCCGGCAAGCAGCCGAAGGAGCAGTTCGACTTCTTCCCGCTGACGGTGGACGTCGAGGAGCGCATGTACGCGGCCGGGCGCATCCCCGGCTCGTTCTTCCGCCGCGAGGGCCGGCCCAGCGAGGACGCGATCCTCACCTGCCGGCTCATCGACCGGCCGCTGCGCCCGAGCTTCGTCAAGGGCCTGCGCAACGAGGTCCAGGTCGTCGAGACGGTCCTGGCGCTCGACCCGGCCCACCCGTACGACGTCGTGGCCATCAACGCCGCCTCGCTCTCGACGAAGCTCTCGGGCCTGCCGTTCTCCGGCCCGATCGGCGCGACCCGCATGGCCCACATCGACGGGCAGTGGGTGGCGTTCCCGACCGTCGAGGAGCTCGGCCGGGCCACGTTCGACATGGTCATCGCCGGCCGGGTCCTGCCCGACGGCGACGTGGCGGTCATGATGGTCGAGGCCGAGGCCACCGAGCACACCGTGGCCCTCGTGGCCGGCGGCGCGCCCGCGCCGACCGAGGAGGTCGTGGCCGGTGGCCTGGAGGCCGCCAAGCCCGCGATCCGCGAGCTGTGCCGGGCCCAGTCCGAGCTGGCCGACGTCGCCGCGAAGCCGGTGCAGGAGTTCCCGGTCTTCCTGGACTACCAGCCCGACGCCTACGAGGCCGTCGCCGGTGCCGTCAAGGACGAGGTCACCGAGGCCCTGCGCATCGCCGGCAAGGCGGAGCGCGAGGAGGCCCTCGACCGGATCAAGGAAGCCGCGTTCGAGCGGGTCGGCAGCCGGCTCGAGGGCCGCGAGAAGGAGATCGGCGCCGCGCTGCGGTCGCTGACCAAGAGCGAGGTCCGGGCCCGCGTCCTGCGCGACCAGGTCCGCATCGACGGCCGTGGCCCGAAGGACATCCGGCCGCTGACCGCCGAGGTGCAGGTCCTGCCGCGGGTGCACGGCTCGGCGCTGTTCGAGCGGGGCGAGACGCAGATCCTGGGCGTCACCACGCTGAACATGCTGCGCATGGAGCAGACGCTCGACACCCTCGCGCCCGAGAAGTCCAAGCGCTACATGCACAACTACAACTTCCCGCCGTACTCGACCGGTGAGACCGGCCGCGTCGGCGCCCCGAAGCGGCGCGAGATCGGCCACGGCGCGCTCGCCGAGCGGGCCCTGATCCCGGTCCTGCCGACCCGCGAGGAGTTCCCCTACGCGATCCGGCAGGTCTCCGAGGCGCTGGGCTCCAACGGCTCGACGTCGATGGGCTCGGTCTGCGCCTCCACCATGGCGCTGCTATCGGCCGGTGTGCCGCTGAAGGCGCCGGTCGCGGGCATCGCGATGGGCCTGATCTCCGACGAGGTCGAGGGCAAGACGCAGTACGTCACCCTGACCGACATCCTCGGGGCCGAGGACGCGTTCGGCGACATGGACTTCAAGGTCGCCGGCACCCGCGAGTTCGTCACCGCGCTGCAGCTGGACACCAAGCTCGACGGCATCCCGTCGGACGTGCTGGCCGGCGCCCTGCAGCAGGCCCACGACGCGCGGCACGTCATCCTCGACGTGATGGCCGAGGCGATCGAGTCGCCGGCGGGCATGAGCCAGTACGCGCCGCGGGTCACCACGGTGCGCATCCCGGTCGACAAGATCGGCATGGTGATCGGGCCCAAGGGTCAGACCATCAACGCGATCCAGGACGAGACCGGCGCGGAGATCAGCATCGAGGACGACGGCACGATCTACGTCGGCGCGACCGACGGCCCGTCGGCCGAGGCCGCGGTCGAGCGGATCAACGCGATCGCCAACCCGACGATGCCGAAGGTCGGCGACAAGTTCCTCGGCACCGTGGTGAAGACGGCCGCGTTCGGCGCGTTCATCTCGCTGCTGCCGGGCCGCGACGGCCTGCTGCACATCTCCAAGGTGGGCAACGGCAAGCGGGTCGACAAGGTCGAGGACTTCCTCAACGTCGGCGACAAGGTCGAGGTCCAGATCGCGGACATCGACAACCGCGGCAAGATCTACCTGGACAAGGTCCTGGCCGAGGGCGAGGTCGCCGTGGCGGCCCCGGCCGAGGGCGGCGACCGTCCGCCGTCGCGCGACCGCGGTGACCGCGGCGGCGACCGTGGCCCGCGCCGTGACCGCGGCGGCGACCGTGGTGGCGACCGCGGCGGCGAGCGGGCCCCGCGCCAGGCCGCCGAGGGCGGCGAGGCCGCTCCGGCCGGCGGCGGCGACGAGGGTGGCGAGGGCGGCGAGGGCGGCGAGTTCCGCCGCCGGCGCAACCGGCGCGACTGACCGATGACGAGCCGAGCGCAGACCCAGACGCTGTCCGACGATCCGCTGGGTGGCACGGTGCGCCGCACCGTGCTGCCCAATGGGCTGCGGATCCTGACCGAGGCGATTCCCGCGATGCGGAGCGTCTCGTTCGGGGTCTGGGTCGGCATCGGCTCGCGGGACGAGACGCCCACCCTGTCGGGCGTCTCGCACTTCCTCGAGCACCTGCTGTTCAAGGGCACCAAGCGGCGCAGCGCGCTTGACATCTCCGCGCAGATCGAGGCGGTCGGCGGGGAGACAAACGCGTTCACGGCCAAGGAGTACACGTGCTACTACGCGCGGGTGCTCGACGCCGACCTGCCGCTGGCCATCGACGTCGTGTGTGACCTGGTCACCGACTCCGTCCTCACCGAGGCGGACGTGGAGACCGAGCGGGGCGTGATCCTCGAGGAGATCGCCATGCACGACGACGAGCCCGGCGACGAGGTGCACGACGTCTTCACCGAAGCCGTGTACGGCAACCACCCGCTCGGCCGTCAGATCTCCGGCTCCGTGCCGACGATCTCGGCGCTGACCCGCAAGCAGATCGACGGCTTCTACCGCCGCCGGTACCGCCCCGAGACAATGGTCATCGCCGCGGCCGGCAACCTCGACCACGCCAAGGTGGTCAAGGCCGTGCGCGCGGCGTTCGACCGGGCCGGCTGGTCCGACACGGCGGTGCCGACCGCCCGGCGCTCGCGCACTGCGAAGGTGCCGACCCGCTCCGGGCAGGTCGTGGTCCGCAACAAGGACACGGAGCAGGCGCACCTGGTGCTGGGCTGCACGGGGTACCCGCGCCAGCACGACGACCGCTTCGCCCTCGGCGCGCTCAACAACGTCCTCGGCGGCGGCATGTCCAGCCGGCTGTTCCAGCAGATCCGGGAGCAGCGCGGCCTGGCGTACTCGGTGTACTCCTTCACCTCGCAGTACAGCGACTCCGGTCTTTTCGGGGTGTACGCCGGCTGCGCGCCCGGGAAGGTCGAGGAGGTCCTCGCGATCACCCGTGAGGAGCTGGCCCGGGTGGCGTCGGACGGCCTGACCGCCGAAGAGGTGGAGCGCGGTAAAGGCATGCTCAAGGGTGCCGTCGTGCTCGGCCTGGAGGACACCGGTTCACGGATGAGCCGCCTGGGCAAGGGGGAACTGCTCTACGACGAGCTGCTCACCGTCGACGACGTGCTGCGGCGTGTCGACGCAGTCACGCCGGAGCAGGTGCGGCGGGTCACCGAGGAGCTACTGGCCCGGCCGATGTCGCTGGCGCTGATCGGCGACTTCGACGACGGGGCGTTCGCGGACGCGCTCGGCTGAGCCGGGCGCACTGCACCCGGGCGGGTGCACCGTTGGGCCGGGGGCGTGGAGCCCCCGCACTTCGGGCGGGACGCTGCCCGGGGCGGGAGCGAAGCGGCCGCGCAAGCCGCTAGGTTGTTTGCGTGAATGACGCGAAGATCCGGGTCGGCGTGCTTGGCGCGCGCGGCCGCATGGGCACCGAGGTGTGCGACGCCGTGACCGGCGCGGGGGACATGGAGCTCGTCGCCACGATCGACGACGGCGACGGCTTCGACCCGCTCGCGACCGCGCAGGTGGTCGTCGACTTCACCACGCCCGACTCGGTGCTCGGCAACATCGACTGGTGCCTCGAGCACGGCGTGCACATGGTCATCGGCACGTCCGGCTTCACGACCGAGCGCATCGAGCTGGTGCGGGACCGGCTGGCGACCCGGCCCGACCTCGGGATCGTCATCGCGCCGAACTTCGCCGTGGGTGCGGTACTGCTGATGGAGTTTGCGGCGAAAGCCGCCCGGCACTTCGAGTCCGTCGAGATCGTCGAGATGCACCACCCCAAGAAGATCGACGCGCCGAGCGGCACCGCGCTGCGCACGGCGCAGATCATCGCCGAGGCGCGCGCGGAAGCGGGGCTCGGCGCGGTGCCCGACGCGACAAAGGAAGAGCTGGCCGGCGCGCGCGGGAGCGACGTCGAGGGCGTGCGCGTCCACGCGATCCGGGCCACCGGGCTCGTCGCCCACCAGGAGGTCCTCTTCGGCACCGCCGGCGAGACACTCACACTGCGGCACGACTCCTACGATCGCGCTTCCTTCATGCCGGGGGTACTGCTGGCAGTGCGCTCTGTGCTGAGCCGGCCCGGACTCACCGTAGGGCTGGGGTCACTGCTGGGCTAGACGTCCAAATGGTGGGACGCCAGGGCCACCGTTAGGCCGCAACAGCATCACGCGGCGGTAACGGGAGCCTGTTCCAGGGATACGTGCCAGCGGATCTGCGGCACCAGCAGGTCATCGACGTCGAGCGATCGACCGGCGCCGTCGGGGGCCCACCCGCTGCTCTCCAGAAATCGACGCGTCACGTTGTCGTCGGTGAACGTCCACGCAAGAGCTGTCGTGAATCCGTCAGAACGCCACAAATCAACACTCGCCGCCAGCAAACGGCTGCCGTGGCCGCGCCGTCCCCACCGGGGCTCGACCAGCACGTCCGTGACGGCGGCGGCCGAGGCAAACGCCTTGTCAAGGGCGGTGTGATCTTCGTCCGGGGCAAGGGCGGTGTCGTCTGCCGGACCTGACGCGGCAAACCCCACGACGTATGCTGACTCTGGCTGGGAGCCGGGCGAATCGACCTGTTCTACCGCCACCAGGACGCGGTGGGCCGGGCTCGGCGGCTCCGCGATTGCCTCCCGCCAGCGGCGGGTAATCCAGTCCTCGTCCAGCCGGTCGAGGACGTGTTTGGGCAGCAGCCGCCGATAGGCGACCCGCCACGTCGTGAGTTGGATGCGCGCGATCTCGACGACGTCGTCGAGCCGCGCCGGACGGACGAACCCGAGCGTCATGAAGCAGCAGCCTACGGATTTTGTGTGAAGTCGAACTCGGCGGGGTAGCGCCCGCACGTCACAGTTGCACAGGTGTGAGCGTTAAGCCGTCTGTGACGCAACGCTGAGGCATTGATGGCACTGTCCGGTAGCGGCGAGTGATCAGGAGGGCAGAACAGGTGGCGGAGCGAGGACGGGAGCTCGCGTCGACGGCCGTCCGGCCCCGACTGCGGCCCGGATTCAGGAAGGCGCTCATCGTGGTGGGCGTCTGGGCCGTCGTGTGGGCCTTCCTGATCGCCGCGGCGGCGCGCAACGGGTTCTTCGACCTCAAGGTCTACTACGGCGCGATGGACTACTGGGTCAACCGCGGCGGCGACATCTACGACTACCTGACGCCCGGCACGCCCTACGGCTTCACGTACCCGCCGTTCGCCGCCGCGCTCATGTCGCCGATGTCGCTCATCAGCTGGAACGTGGCCCTCGTCATCAGCGTGACCATGAACGTCCTGGCCATGATGGCGATCCTGACGATGCTGCTCGACCCGATCTTCAAGCGCCAGGGCTGGTCGTACTGGTACGCGATGGGTATCGCCATGGCGCTCGCCGCCGCGTTCGAGCCGGTCCGCGAGACGGTGAACTTCGGGCAGGTCAACATCCTGCTGGTGTTCCTCATCGTCGCCGACGTGATGCTGCTGGTGAAGGGCGGCCACAAGCTCGGTGGCATCGGCATCGGCCTGGCCACCGCGATCAAGCTCACGCCCGGCGTCTTCATCGTCTACCTGGTGATCACCCGCCGCTGGCGCGCCGCCGCCGTCTCGGCCGCGACCGCCACCGCCGCCACCTGGGCCGCGGCGACGTTCGCCCCCGACGCCTCCCGCGTCTTCTGGACCGACGCCGTGTGGAACACCGACCGGGTGGGCTCGCCGACGTTCGTGTCCAACCAGGCGCTCACCGGCCTCGTCGGGCGGATCTTCAACCCGGAGCCGATGAAGCCCCTGTGGCTGCTGCTCGTGCTGATCACCCTCGCGGTGTGGTACTGGCGCGCCCGTCGCGCCGTCAAGCACCGCGACGAGGTCGCCGGCCTGGCACTGACCGGCCTCGTCGGCTGCATGGTGAGCCCGATCACGTGGATTCACCACCTGGTCTGGACCGTCCCGGCGATCATCATCCTGTTCGACTACGCGACCGACCGCTCCCTTGACCCGCGGCGCCGGCGCAACCTGGCCATCGCGTTCGGCTTCTCGTTCGCGCTGCTGTGCAGCCGCACCCCGTGGGCCTTCCACGCCAAGTTCGACGGCCTCGGGCTCGTCGGCAGCAACGCGTACATCCTGCTGATGATCGGTCTGCTGTTCGGCCTGCCGATCCGTGAACCGGCCGACACCGGCGCCGATCAGCGGCCGGCGGGGGAGCCGGGGGAGGCCGGCGGACCGAACGTCGAGGACGTGCCCGACCTGGTCGACATCGACCGCAAGGTGACGGCGGCCTTCGACGCGAAGGACCCCGACGGGTCGGTTCGCACGGAGTCCGGATCGGGGCTGGGTCCGCGTCGCCCGCTCGTGGGCGCATAGACATTCCTGCTCAACCTGGCGGCGACCCTGTTTCACCGGGGCGCCGCCAGGGTCATGTCCGGGGCCGGGCGGGACCCGATAGGGCAGCGGCGATTTTTTGTCGTACCCCGGGGTTAGCCTGCTGGCGATGAGTGAGTACCTGACGCTGACGCAAGCCCGCCGGGTCGCCCTTGCCGCGCAAGGCTTCGCCGATCGGGCGCCGGGAGCCGTGCCCGAGCGCCGGCACGTGCGGCGGGTCCTGGAGCGCACCGGGCTGCTGCAGATCGACTCCGTGAACATCGTCCAGCGGGCGCACTACCTGCCCGCCTACAGCAGGCTCGGGCCGTATGACCCGGCGCTCCTGGACCGGTTGGCATACCGGCGGCCGCGCGAGGTGTTCGAATACTGGGCGCACGAAGCCTCCCTCGTCTCCGTCCACCTGCACCCGCTGCTGCGCTGGCGCATGCGCTCCGGCGGTGCCTGGGGCAGCATGGTCCGCATCGCCCGTGAGCAGCCCGACCTGGTCCGCTGGGTGCTCGAGGAGATCCGGGCCAAGGGCCCCATGAGCGCCGCCGAGGTCGAGGGCGACCTGGCCCAGCCGCGGCGCAAGGACCACTGGGGCTGGAACTGGTCCGACACCAAGACCGCGCTCGAGTGGCTCTTCTACACCGGCGAGGTGAGCGTGGCCCGCCGCAACTCGTCGTTCGCCCGCGTGTACGACGTCCCGGACCGCGTCCTGCCGCCGGAGATCGTCAACGCGCCCACACCGTCGGACGAGGACGCATATCGCGAGCTGGTCCGCGTCGCCGCCCGCGGCCTCGGCGTGTCGGCCGAGCCGGAGCTGCGCGACTACTTCCGGCTGCCGCTCGCCGGCGCCCGCCAGGCCATCGCGGAGCTGGTCGAGAGCGGCGAGCTGGTCCCGGTCGAGGTCGAGGGCTGGAAGCTTCGGGGGTACCTCCACGCCGACGCCCGGATTCCGCGCCGCATCACGGCGGCCACGCTTGTCAGCCCGTTCGACCCGCTCATGTGGGAACGCGGCCGGGTGCAGCGGCTGTTCGGCTTCAACTACCGCATCGAGATCTACGTGCCGCCGGCGCAGCGGCTGTACGGGTACTACGTCCTGCCCTTCCTCCTCGGCGACCGGCTGGTGGCCCGCGTCGACCTCAAGGCCGACCGGAAGGCGGGCATCCTGCAGATCCCCGCCGCCTGGATCGAGCCGCTCACGGGGCGCGGGGTGCCCGGCGAGGCCGAGGTGGCGGAGGCGCTGGCGGTGGAGCTGTGCCGGTTCGCCGGGTGGCTGGGGCTGGAGGAGGTGGATCTGCCGCAGCGGGGAGACTTCGCGGTGCCGCTGGCCAAGGCGTTGACGTCGACCGAGCTCGTGTGACTCCCGGCCCAGCGGCACCAGCTCAGCAGCACCGGCTCAGTGGCACCGGCCCGGCGGCACCGGCTCAGCGGCACCGGCTCAGCGGACGGTGACCACCGACAGCCGTTCGGAAGACCGGGCACCGTCCGCGTCGCTGCCCGCTAGGCACCGTCCGCGTCGCTGCCCGCTGGGTGCCGGAGGGCCGGCCCGGGATTGGGTTGAGGTGCGTGGTGGCGACGGGTCGGCCGTTCGGGGTGGGGCGGTGGAGCTTTCGGGCAGGTCGACCTCTGGCGGGGGCGGTGTAAGTTTGGATCGTGACGTCACCGATGTCGGCCCCTGCGCCCGGGTCACTCGAAGGAGTGCTTCCTGAGGTGCCGCAGCTCGGCGTGCCAGTGGTGCACGAGGGCGTGCCGATGCCGCCCATGTACCACTACGCGTACCAGCCGCCGAAGGGGAAGTTCCAGCGGCTCATCGAGCGGCTGCCGCGGTGGGCGGGGCCGGCCGGAGTCGGAGCGCTGATCTCGGGCGGGGTGGCGTACACGCTGCTCATGCGGCCTACGTCGGCCGGCGCGGCCGATCAGCCCACCTGCATCATGAAGCTGCTCACCGGGTTCGACTGCCCGGGGTGCGGTGGGACGCGGGCGGCCTGGTACATGCTGCACGGGGACATCCCGGCGGCGGCGCATCACCACGCGCCGCTGGTGTTCGCGGCGCCCTTCCTGGCGTACCTGTACGTGGCCTGGACGGTGAACCGGCTCGGGCTGCCGTTCAAGCTGCCCATGCTGCAGATCTCGAACAAGGCGCTCGTCATTTTCCTGGCGGCCTGGCTGGCGTTCAGCGTGCTGCGCAATCTTCCGTGGACGCCGTTCACCTACTTCTTCGTCTGACCCGGAGACCGTGACCCCGAGACCGTGACCCGGAGACGCCGGTCCGGAGACGCCGATCTGGAGACGCCGATCTGGAGACAGATCACCCGCGCCGGCTGACCGGGGACGGCTGAGCCGAAGGCGGCGGCGCCGCCGCGGCCTTGTAAGCTCGGCGGATGCTCTCCGTCAAAGCCATCGCCTGGACGCACTTCGAACCCCCGGCCGACGTCCCGTGGGAGACCGATGCGGACGGCGGCGAGGCTCTTGCGGAGTTTGCCGGGCGGGCCTGCTACCAGTCGTGGAGCAAGCCCAACCCGGCCACCGCCACGAACGCCGGATACCTCCAGCACATCCTCGAGGTGGGCCACCTCAGCGTCCTGGAGCACGGCACCGTCACGTTCTATCTGACCGGTGTGTCGCGCTCGTTCACGCATGAGCTGGTCAGGCACCGGCACTTCTCGTTCTCGCAGCTCTCCCAGCGCTACGTGCCGGGGCGCGAGCAGGCAATGGTCGAGCCGGCCGTGATCGCGGAGGACCCGGCGCTGCACAAGACGTTCGTTGAGGCGGGCGAGGCGGCGCTGCGGGCCTACAACGAGCTGCTCGAAGGGCTCGAGGCCAAGTTCGCCGACGTCGAGAACAAGACGTCGCGGCGCAAGCAGGCGCGGCAGGCGGCGCGGGCGGTGCTGCCGAACGCGGCCGAGACGCGCATCGTGGTCACCGGCAACTACCGGGCCTGGCGGCACTTCGTCACCATGCGGGCGAGCGAGGGCGCCGACGTCGAGATCCGCGAGGTCGCGGTCGCCTGCCTGCGGGAACTGCAGCGGATCGCGCCGAGCGTGTTCGGGGATTTCACGATCGCCGAGCTGCCCGACGGCACCGAGGTGGCGTCCCCGCAGTACACCTGGGAATCTTGAGAAATGCTTCCCAGAGCCTTCCGCTAGGTTGTCCGTATGACACGAACCGGTTCCGTCCCCGGCCGGCCGTTCGGCCGGCTGCTCAGCGCGATGGTCACGCCGTTCCGGCCTGACGGTTCGCTCGATGTCGACGGCGCCGCCCGGCTCGCCGCCCACCTGGTCGACGAGCAGGAGCACGACGGCCTGGTGATCAACGGTACGACCGGCGAGTCGGCGACCACGAGCGACGCGGAGAAGGACCAGGTGCTCCGCGCGGTCGTGGAGGCCGTGGGCGACCGGGCGACGGTGATCGCCGGGGTCGGCACCAACGACACCGCGCACTCCGTGG
This sequence comes from Dactylosporangium vinaceum, assembly GCF_019904175.1. Classification (GTDB taxonomy): domain Bacteria; phylum Actinomycetota; class Actinomycetes; order Mycobacteriales; family Micromonosporaceae; genus Dactylosporangium; species Dactylosporangium vinaceum. The sequence continues at coordinate 1,999,844 of NZ_CP061913.1, forward strand.
AGCTCACCCGGGCCGCCGAGAAGGCCGGCGCCGACGGGCTGCTCGTGGTGACGCCGTACTACAACAAGCCGCCCCAGGCGGGGCTGGTCCAGCACTTCCGGACCGTCGCCGACGCCTCCGGGCTGCCGGTGATGCTCTACGACATCCCGGGCCGGGCCGGTACGGCGATCGAGACCGACAGCCTGTGCCGGCTGGCCGAGCACGAGCGCATCGTCGCGGTCAAGGACGCGAAGGGCGACCTCGGCGAGACCGCCTGGGTGCTCAAGCGCACGGACCTCGCGTACTACTCGGGTGAGGACAAGCTGACGCTGCCGCTGCTTTCCGTGGGTGCGGTCGGCGTGGTCGGAGTACCCACACATGTGTTTGGTCCGGAAACGAAAGCAATGATCACCGCGTATGAATCGGGCGACGTGGCCCGGGCCCGCGACCTGCATCTCCAACTGCTTCCGGCGTTCTGTGGCTTCTTCCGGACGCAGGGTGTCATCCTGACCAAGGCCGCCCTGACGCTGCTGGGCCTGCCCGCCGGGCCGGTCCGGCCGCCGCTGGTGGGGGCGAACGCCGCGGAGCTCGGTCGGTTGCGGGAGGATTGCGCGGAGGCGGGCCGGACCGTCGGCACCGCTGACCAGATGGCGCACCACAATGAACTCGGAGTGGCCCTATGACGGTGGCGCACGTCGAGCTCGATCCGCCGCCCCCTGCGGGGCCGAACACCCTGCGGGTCACCCCGCTGGGTGGGCTCGGCGCGATCGGCCGCAACATGACGCTGCTGGAGTACGACGGCAAACTGCTCGTCATCGACTGTGGCGTGCTGTTTCCCGACGTCGAGCAGCCCGGTGTCGATCTCATCCTGCCCGACTTCTCCTCGATCCTCGACCGCCTGAACCAGGTTCAGGCGATCGTGCTCACGCACGGGCACGAGGACCACATCGGCGCGGTGCCCTACCTGCTGGCGCACAAGCCCGACATCCCGCTCGTCGGCTCCAAGTTCACGCTCGCGCTCGTCGAGGCGAAGCTGGCCGAGCGGCGCATCGAGCCCTACTCGCTGACCGTCGCCGAGGGGCAGGTGGAGCGCCTCGGGCCGTTCGAGTGCGAGTTCTTCGCGGTCAACCACTCGATCCCGGACGCGCTCGCGGTCGCGGTGACCACCGGCGCCGGCACGCTGCTGCACACCGGCGACTTCAAGATGGACCAGCTGCCGCTCGACGGGCGGATCACCGACCTGGCCGGGTTCGCGCGGCTCGGCGCCAGCGGCGTCGACCTGCTGCTGTCGGACTCGACGAACGCCGAGATCCCCGGCTTCGTCACCCCGGAGCGCGAGATCGGCCCGGTGCTGGAGCGGATCTTCGGGCGCGCGACCGGGCGCATCATCGTCGCGTCGTTCGCGTCGCACGTGCACCGCGTCCAGCAGGTGTTCGACGCGGCCGCCATGCACGGGCGCAAGGTGGCCCTGATCGGCCGCTCGATGGTGCGCAACATGGGCATCGCCCGCGACCTGGGCCTGCTGCGCATCCCGCACGGCCTGGTCGTGGCGATCGACGAGGCGATGAGCCTGCCGCCGGAGCGGGTGGTGCTCATGTCCACCGGGTCGCAGGGCGAGCCGATGAGCGCGCTCGGACGCATGGCCAACGGCGACCACCGGCACATCGTGATCGGCGAGGGCGACACCATCGTGCTCGCGTCGTCGCTGGTGCCCGGCAACGAGACAGCGGTCTACCGGGTGATCAACCAGCTCTCCCGCGCGGGCGCGATAGTCGTGCACAAGGATGTCGCCAAGGTCCACGTCTCCGGGCACTCGCCCGCCGGGGAGCTGTTGTACCTGCTCAACGTGGTCAAGCCGCGCAACTTCATGCCCGTGCACGGCGAGTGGCGCCACCTGCGCGCGCACGCCCAGCTGGCCCGAGAGGCCGGGGTGCCGGACGAGCGCGTCGTGCTCTGCGAGGACGGCGACGTGGTCGACCTGGTCGACGGCGAGGCTCGGCTGGTCGGGCACATCCGCTCGCGCTACGTGTACGTCGACGGCCTGGCCATCGGCGACGTCGGCGAGTCGCTGCTGAGCGAGCGGCGCATCCTCGGCGACGGGGGCTTCATCGCGGCGACGGTGGTGATCGACTCCGTCACCGGCAAGGTGGTGGCCGGCCCGACCGTCTCGGCGAAGGGGTTCTCCGACGACCCGGCGGTCTTCAACGCGGTGCTGCCACTCGTCACCGAGGCCCTCAACAAGGCCGCGACCGAGGGCATCACCGACCCCCACCAGCTCCAGCAGATCGTGCGGCGCACGGTCGGGCGGTGGGTGAACGAGGCGTACCGGCGCCGTCCCATGATCGTGCCGACGGTGGTCGAGGTCTGACGTGTACGCGGCGCTGGCCACGACGGTTCTGGTGCTGCACTTCGGCTACCTGGCGTACCTGGTCCTGGGTGGCTTCCTCGTCTGGCGGTGGCCAAGGGCCTTCTGGCCCCACCTGGCCGCCGCCATCTGGGGGCTGCTCGTCGTCACGATCCCGCTGACCTGCCCGCTCACCGTCGCCGAGCACTGGGCGCGGCGCAAGGCGGGGCAGTCGGTCCAGGACAAGGGCTTCATCGACGTGTACATCGAGAACGTGCTCTACCCCGAGAAGTACACCCACTATCTGCAGGTCCTGGTCGGCCTGATCGTCGTGTTCTCCTACGCGGTCGCCGTGCTGAAGCTGCGCCAACGGCGTGCCGAAACTACATCCGCGTAACTACCCGATACGGTGTGACCATGGCGGGTCGCACCTCCCAGGCCGGCCGCGGCGGAGGCACGTCCAACGCGCGCGGCGGTTCGAACACGCGTGCTACTCCCCGTTCCCGCGCGGCCGCACCCGCCAAGGCCACCGCGACGAAGGCCACCGGGGGCCGATCCACCGCCACGAAGGCGTCCACGCGCGCCCGCGCGGCGAACCCGCGGACCACGCCGGTTCGCCGGCGTCGCTCGGGGGCCGTGGTCGCCACGCCGCTCGGCTACGTCGGCAAGGGCATGATCGCGGTCTGGATGGGCCTCGCGCACAGCGTCGGCTGGGGCGCCCGCGCGATCGGCCGCCAGGCCGCGACCGCGCGTGACCTCGACCCCGAGCACCGCCGCGACGGCGCCGGCCTGGCCGTCATCGGGCTCGCCGTGCTGCTCACGGCGGCGCTGTGGTTCCAGGCCGCCGGGCCGGTCGGACGCTGGCTGGCCAACCTCTGCCACACATTCATAGGCGCCGCTTCGGGAGTACTGCCGGTCCTCCTCATCATCGGCGGCGTCCGCATCATGCGGGCGGGCGGCGACCCCGACGAACACCGCGGGCGCGGCCTGGTCGGCTGGGGCGCCCTCTTCCTGGGCGGCACCGGCCTCATGCACCTGGCCGCCGACAGCCCGACGCTCCCGGCGAAGATGGACCGGGCCGGCGGCCTGCTCGGGCGCGGGGGCGGCGGCCTGCTCGAGATGGCGGTCACCGCCTGGGTCGCGGTACCCCTCCTGCTCCTGCTGTTCGTGTTCGGCCTCCTGGTCGTGACGTCGACCCCGATCAGCCGCCTCCCGCAGCGCTGGCGCCAGCTGCGCGACCTCGCGCTCGGCCGCGTCGAGGACCCGACGCTCGTCGACGACGAGGAGGAGTTCGAGGAGCTCTACGACGAGCCCGAGGAGCGCCCGGCCCGCCGCGCGCCCGCGCGCCGCCGCCAGGGCGCGAAGGGCGGCGAGCCCGAGCCGCTGCCGCACCCGCTGGGCCTCGACCCCGACGAGATCGACTTCGACGCGGCCGCGCCTGACCTCGACCCGGACATCGTCCACGACACCGTGGTCCTGCAGCGGATGCCGGCGCCCGGGCGGAAGAAGAAGGAGCCGAAGGCGGCCGCCGAGAAGGAGCCGCCGGACCACTCGCCGATGCCCACCCGGGCCGAGCAGCTCGCGCTCACCGACGCCGACTACAAGCTCCCGCCGCCGAACCTGCTCGGCACCGGCGACGCCCCGCGCGGGCGCACCCGGGCCAACGACGAGATCATGCACGCGCTGCAGGGCGTCTTCGAGCAGTTCGGCGTCGATGCCCTCGTCACCGGCTTCACCCGCGGCCCAACGGTCACCCGCTACGAGGTCGAGATCGGCCACGGCGTCAAGGTCGAGCGGATCACCGCGCTGTCGAAGAACATCGCCTACGCGGTGAAGTCGGCCGACGTACGCATCCAGAGCCCCATCCCGGGCAAGAGCGCGGTCGGCGTGGAGATCCCCAACTCCGACCGGGAGAACGTGGCCCTCGGCGACGTGCTGCGCTCCCGGGCCGCGACCTCCGACCAGCACCCGCTGATCGTGGCGCTGGGCAAGGACATCGAGGGCGGCTTCGTCGTGGCCAACCTGGCCAAGATGCCGCACATCCTGATCGCCGGCGCGACCGGCGCGGGCAAGTCCAGCTGCCTCAACAGCCTGCTGGTGTCGATCCTGACCCGGTCCACGCCGGACGAGGTCCGGCTGCTGCTCGTCGACCCCAAGCGCGTGGAGATGACCAGCTACGAGGGCATCCCGCACCTGGTCACCCCGATCGTGACGAACCCGAAGAAGGCCGCCGACGCCCTCGACTGGGTCGTCGGCGAGATGGACATGCGCTACGACGACCTCGCCGCCAACGGGGTCCGCCACATCGACGACTTCAACCGCAAGGTCCGGGCCGGGCAGATCACCGCGCCGCCCGGGAGCGAGCGGGTCATCCGGCCGTACCCGTATCTGCTGGTCGTCGTCGACGAGCTCGCCGACCTCATGATGGTCGCCCCGCGCGACGTCGAGGACTCGGTCGTGCGCATCACCCAGCTGGCCCGGGCCGCCGGCATCCACCTGGTCCTGGCCACCCAGCGCCCGAGCGTCGACGTCGTCACCGGCCTGATCAAGGCCAACGTCCCGTCCCGCCTCGCCTTCGCCACCTCCAGCCTGGCCGACTCCCGGGTCATCCTCGACCAGCCCGGTGCCGAGAAGCTCATCGGCCGCGGCGACGGCCTGTTCCTGCCGATGGGCGCCTCCAAGCCCGTCCGCATCCAGGGCGCCTGGGTCAGCGAGACCGAGATCAACGACGTCGTCAAGTTCTGCAAGGACCAGCGCGAGCCCGAGTTCCGCGAGGGCGTCACCCAGAAGCGCGACGAGGGCAAGAAGAAGATCGACGAGGAGATCGGCGACGACCTGGAGCTCCTGATCCAGGCCATCGAGCTCGTCGTGACAAGCCAGTTCGGCTCGACGAGCATGCTGCAGCGCAAGCTGCGCGTCGGCTTCGCGAAGGCCGGCCGCCTGATGGACCTCATGGAGACCCGCGGCATCGTCGGCCCCTCGGAGGGCTCGAAGGCCCGCGACGTGCTGATCAAGCCCGACTCCCTGGCCGAGGTCCTGGGCGCCCTCAAGGCCGCCGAGGACGACTGACAGCCGCTTCGTGCTCGCCGCGTTCGTGCCGATCTGGGCCCTCACCGCAGTCGGCTTCCTCACCGGGCGCACGGGCGTCCTGGGCCCGGCGGCGGTGGACGTCCTCGGCCGCTTCGTGTTCTACGTCGCCATGCCCGCCGCGCTGCTCAACACCCTGACCCGCCAGCCGGTCGGCGGCCCGGCCGGCCGCGCGGTCGCGGCCTTCGCCCTGGCCACCGCGCTCATCGGGGCGGCCGGATTCGCCGCCGCCCGCTGGATCTTCAAGCGCCCCCTGGCCGGGCAGACGATCGCCGGCATGGCTTCCGGCTACGTCAACGCCGGCAACCTCGGCATCCCGGTCGCGGTGCAGGTGCTCGGCGACGCAGGCTTCATCGCCGTCGTCCTGCTCATCCAGACGACGATCCTGACCCCGCTCATCCTGGGCACCCTCGACGTGGCGCAGAGCGAGCACGCGTCCGGGCGGTGGCGGCGCCTGTTGACGGTGCCGCTGCGGAGCCCCGTGATGCTGGCCTGCCTGGCCGGGGTCGTCCTGGGCGCGCTGCACGTCCACCTGCCCCGCCTCCTGGGCGACGCGGTGGCGCTGCTCGGCAATGCGGCAGTACCCTCGGCGCTCGTTGCATTGGGCCTTTCCCTGGTGCCGCGAGAGCCCGGCGCCGGCGAGCCGAGGCGGCCGGTCGAGGTGACGCTGTCGGTACTGCTCAAGTCGCTCCTGCAGCCACTGCTGTGCTTCGTCCTGGCCCGGTTCGTGTTCGACCTGTCGGGGGCGGCGCTCCTGGCGGTGGTCCTGTGCTCGGCGCTGCCCACAGCCCAGAACACGTTCGTCTTCGCCCGCGCATACGGGGTGGACGGCACGTTCGCCCGGGACGTGATCGTGGCGTCGACGGCGCTGTCCATGGCCACGCTGACGGTGGCCGCGACGCTGTTGCAGTAGATCGCCGCTCGCGGTCCTGCGTCGCCGCGGACCGTGAACCGCTGCGGTCTGCCTCATATGTCGGGCGCGCTGGTGGGGACGATATGTCGGGCGCTGGCGCGCCACGACATATCGGACTTATCGCCTGTCGGGAGATTTGTCGGTTTTCTCTGATGAGCGAGGTTCTCGGCCGCGGTGGCTGCGGGAGAGTCTTGACACCTTGGTGACACCTGGGGGCTGGGAGACTTGGGGTGTGGCGGATGAGGAGATGGATGTGCTGGCGGCTCTGGCCGATCCGCGGCGGCGGGCGGTGTACGAGCTCGTGGCCGCGGCCGGCGACGACGCAGTCAGCCGGGACCGGGTCGCGGAGGCGCTCGAGATCGGGCGCAACCTCGCCGCGCACCATCTCGACAAGCTGGCCGAGGCCGGGCTCCTGGAGGTGGAGTTCGCGCGGCTGAGCGGGCGCAACGGGCCGGGGGCTGGACGACCCTCGAAGTTGTACCGCCGATCGGCCACCGAGCACTCGGTGAGCCTGCCGCCCCGGGAGTATCGGGTGCTCGCTGAGGTCTTCGCGGAGGCCGTCGCGGAGGCGGGTGTGGAGCCGGTGCTCTACGCGGCCGCGCGCCGGACCGGGGCTCGCATCGCCCAGGAGGCGATGGCTGCGGCGGCCAGGGCGGACTCGGGGGCGGCGTCGGTGGTCGGTTCGGACTCGGCGCTGTCGCCGCGGTTGGCGAGCAGCTCCGGATCTGGAGCGGGGCTCGTGCCGGTGGAGGCGACGCTGCGCGAGCTGGGGTACGAGCCCTATGCCGATGGGGCGGTATGGCGGCTGCGGAACTGCCCGTTCGACTCGGTGGCGCGGACGCACCCCGGGGTGGTCTGCGGGGCGAATCTGGCGCTGCTGCAGGGTGCGTTCGGGGATCGGGTGCGGATCGATCCGGGGCCGCTGGGGTGTTGTGTGGTCGTGGATCGGGCGGAATCGGGGGCGGAAGGGGGTACTAAAAACAATGGTGATTTGTTTTAGAATGCGGCCATGACTTCTCAGCTGGCTCAGCTCAACGTCGGTGTCCCCGTGGGGCCGCGGGACGATCCGCGCATGGCGGGGTTCTACGCCGACATCGACCGGATCAACGAGATGGCCGACGGGTGGCCGGGGTTCGTGTGGCGGCTCGTCGACGAGTCGGGAGCCGATGCGACGTCGCTGCGGCCGTTCGGCGGGGACCTCATGGTGAACATGTCGGTGTGGACGTCGCTCGAGGCGTTGCGCGAGTACACCTTCCGTAGCGGGCACTTGGACGTTCTGCGACGGCGGCGGGAGTGGTTCGTGCCGCTCGGCGAGGCGCATCACGTGATGTGGTGGGTGCCGGAGGGGCACCGGCCGACGCTCGGTGAGGCGCGCGAACGACTTGACCTGCTGCGCAGTGCGGGCCCCACGGAGAAGGCGTTCACGTTCCGGGACACGTTCGCGGCCATCTGAGGGCGGATCCGCTCCGCAAAATGTCAGCCCTGGTCGGTACCCTCGACAGCATGTCCACCAACGCTGACCGTCGCGTAGCCCTGCTCACCCTGGGCTGTGCCCGCAATGAGGTGGACTCCGAGGAGCTCGCCGCCCGGCTCGCCGAGGGTGGCTGGGCGGTGACCACCGATGGCACCGACGCCGACGTGGTGCTCGTCAACACGTGCGGGTTCGTGGCCAAGGCCAAGCAGGACTCGATCGACACGCTGCTGGCGGCGTCCGACACCGGGGCGAAGGTGGTGGCGACCGGCTGCCTGGCCGAGCGGTACGGCGACCAGCTGGCGGGAGAGCTGCCGGAGGCCGACGCGGTGCTCGGGTTCGACCACTATCCGGACATGGCGGCCCGGCTCGACGCGATCCTGGCCGGCGAGAAGATCGCCTCGCACGCGCCCCGCGACCGGCGCACGCTGCTCCCGCTGACCCCGGTCGCCCGCCGCGAGGCCGCCGTGATCACGCCGGGGCACCTGCCGGCCCACCTGCGGGGGGTCATGCGGCAGCGGCTCGAGCACGGCCCGGTCGCGCCGCTCAAGCTGGCCAGCGGGTGCGACAGGCGGTGCGCGTTCTGCGCGATCCCGTCGTTCCGGGGCGCCTTCGTGTCGCGGACGCCCGACGAGATCCTGGCCGAGGCCGAGTGGCTCGGGCAGCACGGCGTGCGCGAGCTGGTGCTCGTGAGTGAGAACTCCACGTCCTACGGGAAGGATCTCGGCGACCCGCGCCTCCTGGAGAAGCTGCTGCCCCAGCTGGCGACGACCGCCGGGATCGTGCGGGTGCGCGTCTCCTACCTGCAGCCGGCCGAGACGCGGCCCGGGCTGATCGAGGCGATCGCGACGACGCCGGGGGTCGCGCCGTACTTCGACCTGTCGTTCCAGCACTCCAGCGAGCCGGTGCTGCGGCGGATGCGCCGGTTCGGGTCGACGGAGCGGTTCCTGGATCTGCTGGCGACGGTACGGAAGCTGGATCCTGAGGCCGGAGCGCGCAGTAACGTCATCGTCGGCTTCCCGGGCGAGACCAGGCAGGACGTCGACGAGCTCGCGCGGTTCCTGACCGAGGCGCGGCTCGACGCGATCGGCGTCTTCGACTACAGCGACGAGGACGGCACCGAGGCGGCCGGGCTGCCGGACAAGGTTTCGGCGGCGACCGTCAAGAAGCGGTACGACTGGATGAGCGCGCTCGCCGAGGAGCTCTGCGCCCAGCGCGCCGGCGACCGCATCGGCTCGATCGTCGACGTGCTCGTGGACACCGTGGAGCGCCACCCCGACGGCGTCGACGTCGAGGGCCGCGGCGCCCACCAGGCCCCCGAGGTCGACGGCTCGACGACCCTCGTGGCCGGCGGCAACCTCGACCCGGCCTCCCTGCGCCCCGGCGACCTCGTCCGGGCCAAGGTCACGGAGAGCATGGGCGTCGACCTGATCGCCACCCCGACCGAGCTCCTCAGCCCGGCGGCGCCATGACCGTTCCGGAGCCGAGCGGGGGGGCCTTGGCCGGTCCAGACCGCAGCGGAAGGATGGGAGCGCTCAAGCCCGTCCCGCTGCTCAACGCGGCGAACGTCCTGACCGTCGCGCGGATGGTGCTCGTACCCGTCTTCGTCCTGTGCGTCGTCGCCAGCCGCATGACCCACGACGGCTGGCAGCTCGCCGCAGGTCTGATCTTCATCGTGGCCTCCGCCACCGACTACGTCGACGGCTGGATCGCCCGCGCCCACAACCTGGTCACCTCGTTCGGCAAGGTCGCCGACCCGATTGCCGACAAGGCCCTGACCGGCGCCGCCCTAGTCCTGCTGTCCTTCTACGACCGGCTGCCCTGGTGGGTGACCGCCCTCATCCTGGTCCGGGAGTGGGGCGTGACCGCGCTGCGCTTCTGGGTGCTCCGGCACGGGGTCATGCCGGCCAGCCGGGGTGGCAAGGCGAAGACGGCGCTGCAGATCCTGGCCATCGGGTGGTACCTCACGCCGCTGCCCCATGCCCTGGCGCTGATCGGCCCCTGGCTGATGGCCGCGGCGGTCATCGTGACGGTGCTGACGGGCGCCGACTACGTCCTGCGGGCGATTCGCATCCGCCGCGACTCCCTGGCCCGAGGCGGTTCCATGCCCCCGATCCCGAACGCCGCTCCGGCCGTCGCCCCGCAGGCGGACGAGCCCGTCGCTTAAGCCGATCGCGTTGGCTGCGGGCTCGATATGTCGGGCGCTGGCGCGCCTCGACATATCGGATTTATCGCCCGTCAGGAGATTTGTCGTAATTTTAGCCGTCGCCAGCCAAGATCACCGCTGGCGGCGCCGGTTCGGGGGTTGACGTACCGATGATCCATCCGGGGGAGTAGAGAGGAACCGGGTGGCCGCGGCTTCGGGAGGAGATCGGGTGCACGCAGAGCGGATCTTGGCAGCATTGCGGGACCGGGGCGAGACCCTGGCCGTGGCCGAGTCGCTGACAGGAGGCCTGCTGGCGGCGGCCTTCGTCGAGGTACCGGGCGCGAGCCGAGTGTTCCGCGGAGGCATCGTGGCGTACGCAACAGAGCTCAAAGCAAAACTCCTGGGGGTACCGCCACCGCTCCTTTCATCCCATGGGCCCGTCGACCCCGCGGTCGCCGCGGCGCTCGCGGCCGGCGCGCGGGAGCGCTGCGGAGCCGACTGGGCCGCCGCCACGACCGGGGTCGCCGGACCGGACCCACAGGCAGGTCAGCCGGTCGGCCGGGTGTACGTCGCAGTCGTCGGACCGCCCGCCTCCCGCGGCGAACCGGACCGCGTCGAAGTGCGGGAACTCACCCTTCCGGGCGACCGCGCGGCCATCCGGGGCGGTGCCGTGGACGCCGCGGTGGGCCTGCTGGCCGAGACCCTCGCCCTCGTCTGAGGCTGCCGGAGGGTCTTCGGAACGGCGGGGCAGGGTGTCGATCGGCTCCGCACCAGGTACCGTGGCGGGTACCAGTTTTTCGCGGTCTTGCCAGCTGCGTCAGAGGGGGTGCCACCGTGCTGCTTCGTCGGGTGATCGGTGACGCGCTGCGCGCGCGACGGCAGGCCCAGCATCGGACCCTCCGCGAGGTGTCGACCGCGGCGAACGTGAGCCTCGGCTACCTGTCGGAGATCGAGCGCGGGCAGAAGGAAGCGTCGAGCGAGCTGCTGGCCGCGATCTGCGAGGCGCTGGGCGCCGCGCTGTCCGAGGTACTGCGCGACGTGAGCGACACCCTGGCCCTGAACGAGGACCTCCCACCGGTGCTCGTCCCGGTCGGCGCCCCGGACCCGACCTCGGACTCCGCCTCAAGCGCAGCCGACCAGTCCGCCGCGCCCGTCACGACGCCCGCGGCCGCTCCGACCAGCACTCCGGCCGCCACCCCCGAGCCGGTCCCCGCCGGCGCAAGCGCGTCCGCCTCGGCCTCCACCGACGCTCCGCAGGCCCGCCTGATGCGCGGCAAGCCCAAGGCCAAGCTCTCGACCGACGCCAAGATCTCGGTAGCCGTCCACCACGACGGCCCTCTGAAGACCACCCTGCGCGCCACCCGAGGCCCGGCCGACCGCGAACGCGACGTCGTCTACGCGGCCTGACCAGCACATTCTTAGCCTGTTCCCGCGGCGCGGTTCGTTCCTGGGGTCTGCGCGCCTGAACCGGCTGGGGTCAATTGGGCCGTGGTTGACCTTCCGCGTGTGAGCTACGAGTCGTCGAGATTGCCGCCGCCGCTCGAAGCCGAGAGGCCGGCCGTGCTGCGCCCCTGATTCGTCTGCATGGTTCCTGCTCAGCCACATCCATCCATGCCCAGCTCACAGTGCCTCATGCCGCGCTCGATGCCCGCGCGTCCGCGCGGCAGCGACCCGTCGGGGACGAGCCGGGTCAGGCGTCGTCCACGCCTGTGCGTCCACGCAATCTCTGAGACTCACGTGCCGTGCATCGTCCGCGCCCCCACGCCAGCCTGGGGCTCATGCGTCCGCACGTCGTCCACGCCTATGCGCCCACGCGGACGTGCTCACGCGTCCGCGCGCACGACTGACTCACGCTTCCGCGCGTCGCCAAGACACCCAACCCCGTCGTCCCAGGGCCGCGCTGCTCGTCTACGCCTCCGCAGGCGAGCCCCTCATTGACGCGTCCGATCGCACCGTCCGGCCCGCGTTTCCGACCGTGTCGCATGGTCTGAGCGTTCGAGGGCGCCGTGGGGTCTGCACGTTCGGGAGTGCCCCAGGAGTCGCGCGTCCGAGCATGCCCAGGAGCCCCGCGTCCGCGCGCGTCGCCTGGCCTGCGCGTCCGCGCACGCCGCACGAGCCGCGCGTCCGCACGAGCCGCGCGTCCGCACGAGCCGCGCGTCCGCACGAGCCGCGCGTCCGCACGAACCGCGCGTTGCGTGGCCTGCGCGTCGTTTGCGATGCAAGGATGCGCGTCCGAGCGAGCCGCACGAGGCGCGTCTGAGCGCGTCGCACGTGCCCCGCATCTGAGCCAGCCGCAAGTGCCGCGCGTCCGAGCGAGCGGCAGGAGTCGCGCGTCCGGGCGTTGCTTGGCCTGCGCGTCGGGCATGGTGCACAGACGCGCAGCTGAGCGCGCCGCACGGGCTGGGCGTCCGCGCGCGCTGTGGGAGCCGTGCGTCCGAGCGCGTCGCACGAGCCGCGCGTCTGAGCGTGCAGCAGGAGTCGCGCGTCCGAGCGTGCGGCAGGAGTCGCGCGTCCGCGCGTTGCATGGTCTGCGCGTCCGAGCGGGCTCCAGGGCTGCGCGTCCGAGCCGGTCGGTGATGGCTGTGGTCGGCGTGAGGTCTAGCCGGCGCGGGGTGGTCAGAGGCTGGCGGCTGAAGGCGGAGGCTGCCACGTGATCCGAGGGGACGGTCAGGTGCCGTCGGGATCTGGCGGTTTGGTGGCTTTTGAGGTGGGTCGGTACCACCGGAGTTGGAAGGTTTCGGGTCGTGGGGGAACGAGATCGATTCGGCTCGACCTGACCTGGCACACTGGTGGCGGCGTCCGGCGGGGGCGCGGGAATGGGCGGCACGGGCGGCGCGGAGGCGAGTGACCGTGGGGTATCCGGGGCAGTATCGGCGGCGGCGTAGCGCGTTGCCCATCGTTGTTGCCGCAGTGATCGGCGTGGCTGCGATCTGCGGTGTGTACCTTTTCCTGGCCAATCGCGGCGACGGCGGGGACTCGAAGGCGGACAACCCGCGCCGTGAAGGGTGTATCGCGCTCAACGTCACCGCGTCCAGTGAGAAGGCCGCGCTGCTGTCCGAGCTGGCCAAGAACTACATCAAGGCCGATCGGCGTTTTGACGGCAAGTGCGCGGATCCCCAGGTACAGACGAAGGCTTCTGGGGCTGCTCTTGACGCACTCGCCAAGGGCTGGGACGTCGCCAAGGACGGGCCGCTGCCCGCGATCTGGACGCCGGCTGCGTCGTCGTGGGTCGCGCTGCTCAAGCAGCGGCTGGCGGCGGGGGACAAGGGCGGGCTCGTCCCGGACGGCAAGTTGCCGATGATTGCGCAGTCTCCGCTGGTGCTCGCCCTGCCCAAGCCCATGGCCGAAGCCCTCGGATGGCCGGACAAGCCGATCGGGTGGGGCGACGTGTTCGGGCTGATCAACGATCCGAACGGGTGGGGCTCCAAGGGGCACCCGGAGTGGGGGAAGTTCCGGCTCGGCAAGACCAACCCGCACTTCTCGACCTCGGGGCTGAACGCGACCGTGGGGGCGTACTTCGCCGCGACCGGGCGTTCGACCGACCTCACCGACAAGGATCTCGCCGACCCGAAGGTGCTGCAGTACGTCAAGGCGGTCGAGTCAAGTGTCGTGCACTACGGCGACACCACGCTGACGTTCCTGTCGAACCAGGCCGCGGCGGACCAGGCCGGTCGCGGGCTCAACTACGTCAGTGCCGTGGCGGTCGAGGAGAAGTCGGTGTTCGACTACAACACCGGCAACCCGACGGGCGATCCGGCGCTGGCCGGCAAGGGTGCGCGTCCGCGCGTGCCGCTTGTCGCGGTGTACCCGAAGGAGGGCACCCTCGTCAGCGACCACCCGTTCGTGGTGCTGACGAACGCCAGCGACGAGCAGAAGGCCGCGGCGGCCGACTTCCTGAACTACGTGCGCGACGCGCCGCAGCAGAAGCGGTTCACCGACCTGGCGTTCCGCACGTACGACGGGAAGGCGGGCGCGGGCGCGACGCGCGAGAACGGGCTGCTGCCGGACGCGAAGTTCACGACGATCGACCCGCCGTCGCCGCAGGTGCTCGAGAAGGCGCTCGCGACGTGGGACGGGCAGCGCAAGCGGGCCAAGGTGCTGCTGGTCATGGACGTCTCCGGGTCGATGAACAACGACGCCGGCAACGGGCAGACCCGCATGGAGCTGGCCAAGCAGGCCGCGCTGCAGTCGCTCGGGCTGCTCGCGGCGGACGACGAGGTCGGCCTGTGGACGTTCTCGACCGAGATCGAGGGGGCCAGCACGCCGTACACGGAGCAGGTCCCGGTAGGGGCGCTGGCCGACAACAAGGCGAAGCTGGAGCAGGTGATCAAGTCGCTGAGCGCCGATGGCGGCACGGCCCTGTACGCGACCACGCGCGCCGCGCAGCGCAAGATGGTCGAGCTCAGCAACCCGAACCGGATCAACGCGGTCGTGGTGCTCACGGACGGCAAGAACGAGTACCCGAAGGACGCCGACCTCGACGCGCTCGTGCGCGACGTCGACACCTCGGAGAAGGAGATCCCGGTCCGGGTGTTCACGATCGCCTATGGCGAGCAGGCCGACCTTGGCGTGCTGCAGAAGATCTCGGCCGCCTCGCGCGCGGCCGCGTACAACGCGAGCGATCCGACGACGATCAATAACGTGATGGTCAACGTCCTGTCCAACTTCTGATCCCGGTTTCCACGGGGCACACTTACGAGGATGGGCTTCAAGGAGCACCTGACCGAGCCGTGGGGGCTCGTGGCCGCCGGCGTGCTCGGCGGCATGGGCGGCGCGGTCGCGGCCGCGCTCGCCCCGGCCGGTCTGCTCGTCGGTGTCCCGGTCGGGCTCGCGGTCGCGGGCGCCGTGTACGGGATTCGGGTCGGTCTCGGCGTGATCACCGATCGCGACGGGGCGCCGGACCTCGCGCTCAAGGCGGCGCCGCCCGCGACGCTGCCGACGCCTCCGCGCGGGAGCGATGCGGAGCGCTTCCTGCGGCGGGCCGAGGCCGCGGTGCGGACGCTGCGCCGCCAGGCCGAGGGCACCGGCGATCCGCTCCTGCGCAGCCAGGTCTCGGAGGTCGACGACTCGGCCGCCGGGGCGCTCGCGGACCTGGCCCGCTTCGCCGGGCAGGTGACGCTCATCGAGCAGACGGCGGCCGGGATCAACACGCAGCGGCTGCGCCAGGAGTACAGCCAGATCCAGCGCGGCCTGTCCGGGCTGGAGCCGGGGCCGCTGCGCGACGAGCGGGAGCGGGCCCGCCGGGCGCTGTCCGATCAGCTCGACGTCGGGCAGCGGCTGCGCGACGCCAAGGAGATGCTGCTGGCCCGCATGCAGTCCGCGGTGCTGGGCCTGGAGGGCCTTGTCGCACGGATGGCCGAGCTGGTCGCCCTGCACGCGACAACGGTCGGCGGCGCGCCGCTGACCGCCGCCAAGGTGGCGGAGCTCACCAACGATCTCGAGGGCCTGCGCGCGGGCCTGGCCGAGGCTGAGCGGCTGTCCCGCTCGGCGCTCTCGGGTGGGGATGACCCGGGTTCACTGCCCTGACTTTCCCCCGACTTAAGTCCGACTTGTCCGGGTTTCGAGCTGATTTTCGAGGTGTACCCGTCCGTCTGGGCGTGACGCTCTAGCGCGAGCCTGACACGATAGAAGCCGCACGTCTTCCCGTGCTGGCCGAGAGAGGACCGCGAGATGGCGAATCCGTTCGCTAAGGGCTGGAAGTACCTGATGGCGCTGTTCGGCGCCAAGATCGACGAGTATGCCGATCCGAAGGTACAGATCCAGCAGGCGATCGAGGAGTCGCAGCGTCAGCACCAGGCGCTCGTGCAGCAGGCCGCGGCCGTGATCGGCAATCAGCGGCAGCTGGAGATGCGCCTCTCCCGCCAGATCGCCGAGGTCGAGAAGCTCCAGGGCTCGGCGCGGCAGGCACTGACGCTCGCCGACAAGACCCGGGCCGAGGGCGACGAGGCGAAGGCGCAGCAGTACGAGCAGACGGCCCAGGTGTTCGCCACCCAGCTGGTCGCGGCCGAGCAGGGCATGGAGGACCTCAAGGCCCTCCACGACCAGTCGCTCAACGCCGCCGCCCAGGCCCGCAAGGCCGTCGAGAACAACGCCATGATGCTCCAGCAGAAGCTCGCCGAACGCACCAAGCTGCTCAGCCAGCTGGAGCAGGCGAAGATGCAGGAGACCGTGGCCAAGTCCCTCGAGTCGATGAGCGGCCTCGCCGCCCCCGGCAACACCCCGTCACTGGACGAGGTGCGCGAGAAGATCGAGCGCCGGTACGCCAACGCGATGGGCCGCGCCGAGCTCGCCTCCAACTCCGTCGAGGGCCGGATGCTCGAGGTCCAGCGCTCGACCCTGGACATGGCCGGCAGCTCCCGGCTCGACCAGATCCGCGCGAGCATGGCCGGCGAGAAGCTCGCGGCCGCGCCCGAGACGCCAGCGGTCGGCGCGCCGTCGGCCTCGCCGGGCACCCGGGACGCCAGCGTCGCCCGCCTCGACGAGATCCGGGCCAGCATGAAGGACAAGCAGACAGGCGACTCGGCCAGCGCCAGCTGACCGACGACGTAGGCACAACCCCGGGGGGCGGTCATGGCCAGCGAACGGACCAAGCACCTCAAACGACTGCGGAAGCTGCACCGCTCCGCCCGGGGCTGGTCCGTGCGCGCCGGGCTGCTCACCGGGGCCACCGCGATCCTGGTCCCGTACAGCGGGCTCGGCCTGCCCGACGCTTTCTGGGCCGCGGCCGCGGGCGGGTCGATCGCCATCACGTGGTGGCGGTGGATCGATTTTCGAGCCTTCCGAGCGTTGCCTGTACCGCCAGAGCCCGATCCCGCACTGACGAGCGCCCAGGCCCGCGACAAGCTCGTCAACCTGGCCCAGCGACTCCCCGGCGGCCGCACCGCGGTGGCCGAGTTCGACCGCCAGCGCGAATCGTTCAAACTCCGCGGCCTGACCGTCGCCGAGCCATGGCGCCGCCTGGACCGCGCCGCGACGATGCTCTCCGGCCTTATCGGCCGCCTGGGCCCACACGCCGAAAGCGCAGTCCTCGACGCCACCGTAGCCGAACGCCAACTCCGCGACCTGGCCCAGCGCTGCGCCTCCGTCGAGCGCACCATGCGCCTTGGCCCGGCCGGGGAAGCTCTCCGCCCCGCCCACGCCATCCTGGCCGAGCAGCTGGAGCAGGGCGTCACCGCGTACGAGCAGTTCGTCACCGCCGCCGCCGGCTGCGTAGCCGAGGACAACATGGCGGTCGGCAACCTCACAGACGCGACAGCATTCCTGCGCGGCGTAGCCGAGGGCTTGGCCGACCTGCGCAACCCCCAGGCGGCTCCCCGCCCACAGACCGCCTGAGCGCCCCTTCGCCGGCCCCCGCCCGCGCTCGACTGCGCACGCTGGCCCCACGCCCCGCACGAACCGGCACCCGCGCTGGACCCGCACCCGCGCCCAGTGACCCGCCTGGACCGGCACCGCAGAACGTGACGTCCTCTCGGGGCAAGACCCGGATAGCGTGATCCAGACCGATATTTGGTCACCGGATCGTTGGCCGCGGCCCGCGATTCGCCGTCGGCTCCGTCGTGCTCACTATTCGGTGGTAACGATCCATGGGCGCCTGCGGCGACAGAAGCAAAGGTCATATTTCGTTGTCGGCCGATAAGCTCCAACGCATGCGCCGAAAGGCGCCAAAAATGAAGCAGAACGAACAGACTATTGCCCTTATTCGCCGCAGGCGCTCGCGACCCGTTACCACCGAATGACGACCACAACGGACCTGGCCCCATCCGACGAACCTCAGCCAACAATCGGTAACCAGACAACGGCCGGGACCACGCTGTCCGGTCCTTACCCCGAGAGAACGCCACATGCTGCGGTGCCGGTCCAACCCGCTCCTCGCGGCGCCGCACCCCGACGACCGGCACGCCCTCGTGAGCAGCCGAGCCAAAGGCTGAGGCAGAAAGGACCCCGGCGAACGCGGCACCGGAAGGCGACCGATCAGTAGCCGAGAGGCACTGGTGCGGGCTGTCTTCGGGCGCGGGCCTCATGACCACTGGCAGGGTGGGACCAGCAGGCGACGCGACTCCTACGAGCACCTTGAGGCCAATAGGTGGCGTGACCCCGGCAGGTGACATGTCTTCGGCTAGTGCCGCGGACCTGGTGAGCGGCGCGGAGCTGACAGGCGGCGCAGCCTCGGCATCTCGTGTGGCGCCGATGGGCGGTGCAGCTCCGGCAAATGGTGCCGCGTCGGTGAGCGGGACGGCACTGGCAGGCGAGGCGAGAGCGGCGTCGAGCGGCTCGATCGGAGCGTCGCGCCGGCGGCGGAGCTTGGCTGCGTGCCGCTGCGCCAGTCCCCAATCCCGATGCCGCGCATGCTCGCGCCGAAACTCCTCATTGAGCGGCGAATAATTCCGCACCCGAGTCCGGTCGCGCATGGAAGACGTTTCCGCCCGATTGAAGAAGCTCAGCTGTCCGCCCACACCACGATTGTTCCGAGCTCGACGTTAACCCAGCGTTAGCCGGCCTTGCGCCATTGCAAACAGCGTATGCCCTATGTCCCTATACCGTTATCGCCACCGACGCTGACGGGAGACGCCCCGGCGCCGACCGCTTCGCCTGCCCTGGCTCGGCGGGCTTCGCATTGACCGATCCGGAGTAGGCGCTGACGGGAGCGGCGCACCCCCAGTGGCGCGGACCCGAGTAAGTCATTTTTTCGCCTGTCGGGGTATAAATCGGATATGTCGGTGTGCGGAGCGCCCGACATATCGCGGGAATGGTCACTCGTTCGGCAGCAGGTAGCGCCAGCTGGCGCGGGCCATCGTGCCGTCGGGCATGCGGTATGCGGGCCAGGCGCCGCGTTGGTCCAGGTCGCGGGTCAGGGTGCGGACCGCCGATCTTGCGGCGTCGCCGTCCAGGTCGGCTCGGCGGAGGCCCTCCGCGTTCGGCGCAGGCAGGGTGATGCCCGGCGGCCATGGGGCCTCGGTTGCGGACGGTGACGGGTCGGTGATGATCGGGGAGCCGGTGCCGGCCTGGCCCTGCAGCACAGGGACGGCCACGACGCGGACCCGGGTGGCCAGGTACGGCTGCGCGGTCGCGGACACCGTCTTGTGCACGTTGGCGAGGCGGTCGCGGGCGTTGTAGAGCGCGTCGGCGTACACGCGCTCGGGCTTGAGCTCGTCGAAGCCCTCGGCCGTGAAGCTCAGCGGGCCTGTCGGGGTCCACACGGTGACCCTCGTGACAGGTGCGTCGACGATCGTCGGGGTAGGCGTCGGCTTCTTCTGCGACGCTACCGCGCGCAGGTCGTCGGCCAGGCCGTTGGACAGGGTGCGGAGCTGGTCGGGGTCGAGGCGGGAGCGGTACGTCGCGTCGGCTATCGCGTCGCCGTCGCCGTAGATGACCAGGCGGGGCGGGCGCAGGGCGGCGATGCCGGGCGCGGTCAGGCCGCCGGTGAGCTCCCAGATGGCGATCGGCTCGTCCTGGGGCGGGTCGAACGACGGGGTCGGGCTCGGGGCGACGCCCGGGGTGCCGTCGCACGCGGTGAGCGCGGCCGCTGCGAGGAGCCCGGCGAGCATCCCTCGCCGGGTCAGGCGGTGATCCATCGCTCCTCCCCGTGAAGCGTTATGGCCTGTACCTGCGGCCGTACGGCTGCGGCGCCCACCTGGCCGCGCTGCGGCCCGCCGTGACGCCGCGTGGAGCCCGGCCGCGCGGACGCGGCGATGGTCCAGGTCACCCGCCGGCCGCGGTCGAGTGACGCGCGGAAGCGTGCGTGGCCGGTGTCGTCCGACTGCATTCCCGGCCAGCACCCTACCCCGTGGCCGCCCTCATGAATCTCCCCGGTCACGGGAGTAACAACCGGCCAGTGTCCGTGATGGATACGTTGCCAATAAGCGGGCTTCAAATCTGGCTTAGGGCACGGGGCTTTTCGCGGCGGGGCGCATAGCGTCACGAGGGTGTTCGCACAGCACGACAACCAGGACTTCTGGCTTGTCGACCTCGACGCCGAGGGGGACCTGGTCCTCGTCCGGCCGGGCCGTCACGCGCGCTCGGGCGGGCCGTTCCCGAGCTGGCAGTGCGGGCACCAGTACGTGATGCGGTCGTTGTCGCCGCCCGTCCACCGCCGGATCGTGGTGCGGCACCGGCGGCAGGGCTGACCGGAGCGCTCGAACACCCAGTGGGTCTCGCCGCGGCGCAAGGAGCCGGTAGTCGTCTGGGTCCAGCGGCCGCGGTTGGAGTTGAGCAACGCACGCGCCCGCGCGACCAGACCGGCCGGGTCGGGCACCTCACCGACCGGGGTCCACGGGGAGACGCCGCGCAGAAACAGGGTCTCGGCCTTGTACAGGTTGCCGATCCCGGCGAGGTTGCGCTGGTCGAGCAGGGCGTCGGCGATCCAGCGGTCCGGCTTGGCCAGCAGCCGCCGCACAGCCTCGTCGCCGTCCCATTCGTCGCCCATCAGGTCGGGCCCGAGGAACCCGACAAGCCGCTCCTCCTCGCGGGTCGGCACCAGGGCGAGCTCGTGCAGGTGGTACCCGACGGCGACGGCGGCCGGCGTGTGCAGCGCCACCCGGATGAGGTGGGCGGGGCGCCCCGTCCAACGCTCTCCCGGCCGGTACGTCCGCCACGCCCCGTCCATCCGCAGGTGTGAGTGGAGGGTGAGCGGCTCCCGGTCGTCTTTCGTCAGCCGCAGGAGCAGATGCTTGCCGCGGCACGCGGACTCGGCGATCGTCCAGCCGGCGAGGTTCTTGGCGGCCAGCTGCGGCACCCGGAAGTCGCTCTTCGTGATCGTCTGACCCTCGATCGCGGCCTCGAGCACGCGCGCGGTGTTCCAGACGGTGTCGCCTTCGGGCACGTTACGAACCCGCCGGCGCCACGGTGTACCGCTGCAGGTGCCCTCGAGCCTCCAGCGCGGCGACAACCGAGTCCGCGTCCGAGCGCGACTCGAGCCGGGCGACCTCGTACCGCTGGCCGTCGTCGCCCTCCCGCAGCACCGCCCAGAGCCCGGCCTCGACCCGGGCCCGCACCTTCTTGGCGTCCCGCTCGGCTTCGCGCAGGTGGTCGGCCGCCTGCTGCTCGGCCAGCTTCAGGACGCCCTCGACGCGGGTGCCGAGCCCGGACAGCGCGGGTCGGCGCTCGTCACCCTCGGCGGGCTCCTCGTAGGGGTCGGAGGGGGCCGCGGCCAGCATGACCAGGCCGACGACGGTCGCCGCGACGCCCGTCCACAGCGCGGTCGCCTGCGCCCTGGACGCGGAGAGCTGCGACCCGGCGAACAGTCCCACGCCGAGCCCGATCAGCAGTAACGCCAGCCGCCTCATCTCAGCAAGAGGCTAGCCGATCCGTTCGAGCTGCATGATCCCGTCACCCGCCGCGAGCGTCGATACCCGCCCGGTCGGGTGGTATCCGGCCTTCTCGTACAAGCGCCGCGCCCGCGCGTTGCCCGTGCGCGTCCACAGGGTCGTGCGCCGCCAGCCGCCGGCGTGGAGGCCGTCGAGCACCAGGCCGCCCAGGCCGCGGCCCCAGCGCGCGGGCGCGACGAAGACCATGGAGACGTGGCCGTAGCCGGGGATCGGCGCGCCCGCGCCGTCGTCGGCCCGACCGGGCTCGGCCAGGCCCATCGCCACCGTCTCGGCGCCGTCGA
Organism: Dactylosporangium vinaceum; assembly: GCF_019904175.1. Taxonomy (GTDB): domain Bacteria; phylum Actinomycetota; class Actinomycetes; order Mycobacteriales; family Micromonosporaceae; genus Dactylosporangium; species Dactylosporangium vinaceum. The sequence goes on from NZ_CP061913.1 coordinate 2,021,389, forward strand.
CGACCACTACGACACGCGCGTCGGCCGCTCGTAGCTTCGCGCGGACGCGTTCGATCCGGGTCTCGTCCGGCGCGTGGCCGCGGGCCTCGTTGGCGGCCCGCCAGATCTCGAGGGCGTCTTCGAGGTCGGTTGGGGCTGCTTGGAGTACTGACGCCGGCATTCAAGCAGTGAGCACTTGGCGCCCGAGCGGTGTCAAGGGCTGGCAGCGCGCGGGCGCGGGCCAGGTGACGCTGCGCAGTTCGTCCGCGTAGGACATCCAGTAGTGGCCGCTGCCGTCGTGGTCGAAGTACGCGTGAGACTCGTAGGCGACGCGGTGCACCGGGTCCCGGATCCACGCGACGGGGTGCATCTCGCCCCACGACGGTGGCCCCATCGGGATGTAGCCGCTGACCAGGATCGCCCGCCGGTCCCCGGTCGCGCGGATGGCGTCGACCGCCTCCTGGGCCGCCCGCTGCCAGATCAGCGCGCCCGCGCGTCCGTCGGCGGCGAGCCGGGTCGGCTCGTTGAGCAGCCCCAGCCCGATGACGGCGGGATCGTCGACGGCCCGGCTCATCCGGCTCCAGAAGTCGGCGAGGGCGGTCGTGGGCAGCTCGAACTGCCCGAGCCGCAGCATCCGCAACGCGCCCGCGCGCCCGCCTCCGAGCGCGTAGTCGCCGTAGTTGTGCAGGTCGATGATCACCGCGAGCCCGGCGGCATGCGCATGCCCGAGCGCGGTACGCACCCGCGCGAGCTCGGTCGCGTCCAGCGGCCCGAACGGGCGGGGCTGCAGCCGCTCCCAGTTGACCGCCAGCCGCACGAGGCGCACGCCGCGCCCGGCCAGGAACCCGTAGCTCGACGGCGTCTCGTACGTGTAGTCCTGCCCGTAGCGCCCCGGATTGCCCGTGCCGAACCCGCCGTTGCTGTCGGAGGCGGCGAACGACCCGGCGGCCAGGTTCACACCGCGCAGATATCCGGGGGTACTGCCGTGCCGCTCGACGATGCGCGCCTGCGGCCCGGCCACATCGACCTGCAGGCCCTGCGCGACCGGCCGGTACACGGCCATCGGGTAGTTGGCCGGCCACGTCCCGGCCGCCCACGCCGTGACCGGGAGCCCGATGGCGTCGGCCGCCGAGTACCACGCCTCCGCCACCCGGCTCCACTGCGCGGCGTCCCGATCACCGGGCCAGCCGATCTCACCGATGAACCCGGTCGCGCGGTTGCGCCGGAGCCACGCCGAGAAGTTGGCGAGCCCCGCGACCGCGCGTGCCTGCACGTCGTCGCCGACGCAGAGCACTTTGGATGATTTTTCGGGCTGCAGTGGTACCGCCAGTGCCGCCACCAGCACCAGCAGCACCCCACAGAGCGCCGTCGCCTTTCGCAGCACCCGGCGTCTCTGCCCGTCTTGGGCACCTTTAGTCGAGCCACCCCGCCCCCCGCACGCCGCCCCCCGCCCTCGCATGCGGCCACCCCGTCCCCGCGCGCCGGCCATCCCGCCCTCGCACATGGCCACCCCGCCCCCGCACGTGGCCACCCCGCCTCCGCACGCGCGCGCCCCGCCCTCGCACGTGGCCACCCGGCTTTGCACGCGGCCACCCGCCTCGGGCACGACATCATCGCGCGGACGCGCAGCTGCGGCCTCATTGCTCGCGCGGAAGCGTCGGGCGGGCGGTGTTGCTCGCGCGGAGGCGCTGGCCAAAGCGCGGCGCCTGCGCGTCGCGCGGTTGCGTCGGCCGACGGCGTTGTTCGCGCGGAGGCGCTTGGGCGTGGCGCGGCGTCCGGGCGGGGTCGCGCGGTCGCGTTGAGTCGGCGGCGTCGCCTAAACGGTCGCGCTGGCAGTGTGTGGCGCCCGCGCCCGGTCGCGCTGTTTGGGCTGCGGCGCGCGGACGCGTTCAGACGACCACGTTGCTCGCGCGGATGCGTGGGCGTAGCTGAGCCGCGGCGCTCGCGCGGGCGCGTTGGACGGGCTACGGCGCACGCGCGGATGCGCAGGCCGAGCTGAGCCGCGGCGGCTGCGGAGGCGTTGGTCGGGCTACGGCGGACGCGGACGCCTTCAGAAGGCCACGTTGCTCGCGAGGATGCGTGGGCGTAGCTGAGCCGCGGCGCCCGCGCGGACGCGTCGGACGGGCTACGTACGGCGGACGCGCGGACGCCTTCAGAAGGCCCACGTTGCTCGCGAGGATGCGTGGGCCTAGCTGAGCCGCGGCGCCCGCGCGGACGCGTCGGACGGGCTACGGCGGACGCGCGGACGCGGACGCGTTCAGAAAGCCACGTTGCTCGCGCGGACCGCTTGGACGACGACAGCGGCGGACGCGCGGACGCGGACGCGTTCAGAAAGCCACGTTGCTCGCGCGGACCGCTTGGACGACGACAGCGCTCGCGCGGACGCGTCCGACGACGACAGCGCTCGCGCGGACGCGTTGGGCGGGCTACGGCGCACGCGGGCGCGCGCCCGAGCGGACGCGCACCCGTACGCGTGTGCGGGAGCGTCAGGCGAGACGCGGTGCCAGTTCGGCCGCGAGCAGCTCCAGGTGGTCAAGGTCGCGCAGGTCCAGCAGCTGCAGGAACGCCCGTGAGGCGCCCGCCTGCACGAATCCGTGGATCTGCTCGGCCAGCCGCTCGGGGGTGCCGTACAGCTGCCCGTCCTGCGGCTTTTTCGGGTCCAGCCCGAGCGCCTCCGCGCGCCGGCGCACCTCCGCCTCGTCGCGCCCGCAGACGATCGTCTGGGCGAAGGAGAACACGATCGGCGCCCGTCCGTCGCGGCCCTCCTGCTCGATCGCCGCGACCACCCGCCGGTACTGCGCGTCGGTGTCCGGCAGGGAGGAGAACGGCACGTTGAACTCGTCGGCGTACCGGGCGGCGAGCGCGGGGGTCCGCTTGGCCCCTTTGCCACCGATGATCACCGGCGGCCCCGCGGGCTGGACCGGCTTCGGCAGGGCAGGCGACTCGACGAGGTCGTAGTGGCGCCCCTCGAAGCTGTACGTCGCCCCGTCCGGCGTCGCCCAGAGCCCCTTGATGATCTCCAGCTGCTCCGTGAGCCGGTCGAACCGCTCACCGATCGGCGGGAACGGAATCCCGTACGCCGAGTGCTCCCGCTCCAGCCACCCGGTCCCCAGCCCCAGCTCGACCCGCCCGCCGCTCATGGCGTCGACCTGCGCGACCGCGATCGCCAGCGGCCCCGGCAGCCGGAACGTCGCCGACGACACGAGCGTCCCGAGCCGGATCGTCGACGTCTCCCGCGCAAGGGCGCCAAGCGTCACCCAGGAGTCGGTCGGGCCGGGCGGCCCGTCGTTGCCGGGGCTCATGAAGTGATCCGATCGGAAGAACGCCTCGAACCCGAGCTCCTCCGCCCGCCGCGCAATGGCAAGCTGGTCCTCGTACGTGGCCCCCAGTTGGGGCTCGGTGAACACACAAAGCCGCATGGACCGGACACTATCGCGATGATCTCCTTCACCACCGACTACGGCCTGTCCGACGGCTTCGTGGCGGCCTGCCACGGCGTCCTGGCCCGCCTGGCCCCGGCCGCCCGCGTCATCGACATCACGCACCTGATCCCGCCGGGCGACATCCGCCGCGCCGCCGCGATCCTGGCCCAGACCGCCCCGTCCCTGCCGGGCGCCGTCCACCTGGCCGTGGTCGACCCGGGCGTGGGCACGGCGCGCCGCCCGGTGGCGCTGTCCACCCGCGACGGCAGCCTCCTGGTGGGCCCGGACAACGGCCTGCTCCTCCCGGCCGCCGAGGCCCTGGGCGGCCTGTCCACGGCCGTGCACCTCACGAACGCGGCGTGGTTCGCCCCCCAGGTCTCCTCCACGTTCCACGGCCGCGACATCTTCGCCCCGGTGGCGGCCAGGCTGGCCACGGGCTCACCGCTGCACGAGGGCGGCCCGGAGATCCACGATTTGACGAACCTGCCGCCGTTGTACTTCGAGCAGGCCCCCGGCCACCTGAGCGCCGACGTGCAGACGATCGACCACTTCGGCAACGTCCAGCTGGCCGCCCCGGCCGCGTGCCTGGCCGACGTCCCCGCGACGGTCGAGGTCAACGGCGTGCCGGCCGTGCACGGAGCAACGTTCGCCGACGCCGACCCGGGCGCCCTGGTCGTGTTCACCGACTCGGCCGGCTACGCAGCGGTGGCCGTGAACGGTGGCAACGCCGCCACCCGCCTCGCACTGACATCGACCTCCCGGGTAACCATCACCTACGCCTGACCCGCGAGCACGCCGCCCGAGCCACCGATACGTCAGCCGCGAAGCCGCAGACCGCGCGGCGTGCTGCGGAATCCCGCCCCGGCCAGCGCATCCCGCAGCGGCGACTGCAGGATCGACTCCCCGTCGGCCCGCTCGACGGACATGGCCCCCAGCGCACCCCCGTGGACAGCGTCGGCCAGTGCTTTCGCCGCTAACGCCAGCAGCTCCGCATCATCCGCATAGGACAGCAGCGTCCGCCCGCCGCGCTCGACGTACAGGATCAGGTCGCCGCCCACGGTCACCACCAGCGACCCGGCCTTGCGCCCGGCGCGGTGCCCCGACCGCTCCCCGTCCCCGGCGTCGACGACCCGCTCGGGCCAGGGCAGCGCCGCCCCGTACGGGTTGGCCGGATCGGTGGCCGCCAGCACCAGGGCGTCGCGGTGCTCGGACCCGCCGCGCAGCCGGTCGACCGCGCCGGGCAGTGCGAACTGCGCCGCGCCCAGGCCCTCGACGAAGTACCCGCGCCGGGCCGCCCCCCGCTCCTCCATGGCGGCCAGCACCGGATAGACCCCGGCGAACGCGCCCGGCAGGTCCTCCGCCATGACCGCACCGCGGGTGACGACCCCGTGCCGGTCGAGCAGGAGCTCGGCGTTGGCGGTGGCGCGGCGGGTGGTGTCGAGATCGCGATCGGGCAGCCGATACCAGCGGCCGGCGGCTGTCGGCGGGCCGGTCCGGGCCGCGGCCAGCGAGGCCCGGCCCAGGGAGAGCGAGCCCGCACGGCGGTAGCGGGACTTCGGGGCGGACGGGCGGGAGCGGTGTGCCCCACCGCCGCTGAGCTTGGCCCGCAGCGGGGCGATGGTGTCGTTGGAGAGGTGGCCGGCCCAGACCAGGTCCCAGAGGGCGGCGATGAGCTCGCCCTCGGGGGCGTGGATGGTCTCCGCCAGGCCGCGGAAGAACAGCGCCTGACCGGCGGCCAGAGCCTCCAGGATCGCCTCGTGCAGCGGGCCGCCCACCTCGGACGGCGCGGGCAGCAGCAGCGGGGCGGCGTCGGCGAAGGCCAGCGTCACCCAGCCGTCGTGCTCGCCTATCGCGCCGGTGCCGGCCCACACGAGGTCGCCGGAGGCGGTGAGCTCGTCCAGGTACGCCTGGCTGTAGTCCGACACCCGCGCCGGCAGCACGAGCCGCTCCAGGGCCGAGGCCGGGATCGGGAGGCCCTGGAGCTGCTCGATGGCGGAGGCGACGGCCTCGGCGCCGCGGGCGCGGGCGGAGCCGATGTGGTGCCACTGCGGGAGGAAGCGGGCCAGGACGCGGGGCGGCACGGGCTCGATCTCGCGGCGCAGCGCGGCCAGGGAGCGGCGGCGCAGGAGGCGCAGGATCTCGGCGTCGCACCACTCGGTGCCGGCCCCGTCGGGTGAGAACTCGCCGGAGACGGCCGAGGGCAGGCGGCGCAGGGCCTGCTCGACGACGAACACGCCGAGGCCGAACCGGGAGGCGCAGGCCGCCGCCGTGAACGGGGCGTGCGTGCGAGCGTAGCGGCTGACCAGGTCGGCGAGCGGGTCGGCGACCGGATCGAGGTAGGCGGTGGGCAGCCCGACCGGCAGCGCCACACCCAGCGCGTCGCGGTAGCGGCCGGCGTCCTCGACGGCGATCCAGCGCGGCTCGCCGGCGATGCGGACCTGGATCGCCCGGCGCTGGGCGGCCAGCTCCTGCGCCCAGGCCGGGTCGGCGCCGCGGACCGCGAGACCGTCGTCGGCGAGGTCGCCCAGGACCCGCAGCATCTCGGCGACGTCCTCGGCGTCGCGGGGGGTGCGCTGCTCGCCGAGCCACTGCAGGGTCGCCTCGGTCTCGGCGACGACCGCCGGGTCGAGCAGCTCGCGCAGCTCCACCCGGCCGAGGAGCTCGGCCAGCAGTGTCGGGTCGAGCGCGAGGGCGGCGGCGCGGCGCTCGGCCAGGGGCGCGTCGCCCTCGTAGAGGAAGGCCCCGACGTATCCGAACAGCAGCGACCGGGCGAACGGCGACGGCCGCTGCGTCTCCACCTCGACCAGCCGCAGCTTGCGGCCGGCGATGTCGCGCATGACCCCGACGAGGCCGCCGACGTCGAACACGTCCTGGAGGCACTCGCGGGCCGCCTCCAGGGTGATCGGGAAGTCGGCGTAGTCGCGGGCCACGTCGAGCAGCTGGGCCGAGCGCTGCCGCTGCTGCCACAGGGGCTGCCGGCGGCGGGGGTCGCGGCGGGGCAGGAGCAGGGCCCGGGCCGCGCACTCGCGGAACCGGGCGGCGAACATCGCCGACGTGCCGACGGTCTCCTCGACGATCGCGGCGATCTCGTCCGGGTCGAAGGCGACCAGGTCGGCGCCGGGCGGCTCGTCGGCGATGTCGGGCAGGCGGACCACGATGCCGTCGTCGCTGGGCATGACCTGGGCGTCCACGCCGTAGCGCTCGTTGAGCCGGCGCCCGATCGCCAGCGCCCAGGGCGCGTTGACCTTCGCACCGAGGACACAGTGGACGGTCATCCGCCAGTCGCCGAGCTCGTCGCGGAACCGCTCGACGAGCACTGTGCGGTCGTCGGGCAGGTGTCGGGTCGCCTCGCGCTGCTCGCGCAGGTAGGCGAGGAGGTTGTCGGCCGCCCAGTCGTCGAGTCCGCCGTTGCGCAGGTGGGCCCGGGCCGCCTCGTCGCCGGACTTCACGAACCCGCGCAGCCGCGCCCCGATCGCCCGGCCCAGCTCCACCGGCCGCCCCGGCGAGTCGCCCTTCCAGAACGGCATCTTCGCGGCGGCGCCGGGCGCGGGGGAGACGAGCACCCGGTCGGGCGTGATGTCCTCGATCCGCCAGGACGTCGAGCCGAGCAGGAACACGTCGCCGACCCGCGACTCGTACACCATCTCCTCGTCGAGCTCGCCGACCCGGGCCGCTTTCTCGGCACCGGCCAGGAACACCCCGAACATGCCCCGGTCGGGGATCGTGCCGCCGCTGGTGACGGCGAGCCGCTGGGCGCCGGGCCGGCCCGTGAGCACCCCGTCGGTGCGGTCCCAGACGATCCGGGGCCGCAGCTCCGCGAACGCCGTCGACGGGTATCGCCCGGCCAGCATGTCCAGCACCGCGAACAGCGCGGACTCCGGCAGGTCGGCGTAGACGGCGGCCCGGCGCACCAGCGCGGCGAGCTCGTCGACGGTCCACGGCTCCATCGACACCATGGCGACAATCTGCTGGGCCAGGACGTCGAGCGGGTTGCGCGGGTAGCGCAGCTCCTCGATCCCGCCCTCCACCATGCGCTCCGCGACGACGGCGCACGAGACCAGGTCGCCGCGGTGCTTGGGGAAGACCACACCCCGGGAGACGGCCCCGACCTGGTGCCCGGCCCGGCCGACCCGCTGCAGCCCGGCGGCGACGCTCGGCGGCGCCTCGATCTGCACCACCAGGTCGACCGAGCCCATGTCGATGCCCAGCTCCAGGCTGGAGGTGGCGACAACGGCCGGCAGCTGCCCGGACTTGAGCGCCTCCTCGATGTGCTTGCGCTCCTCGCGGGCGACGCTGCCGTGGTGGGCCCGGGCCACGATGGGCGGCGCACCCCCGGCCATCCCGGCCTGGGCCATCATCTCGGCCGGGCTCCGGGCCGGCTCGTCCTGCGGCACCCCCGCGCGCGCCGCGGCCAGCTCGTTGATCCGGGCACAGAGCCGCTCGGCCCCGCGCCGCGAGTTGGTGAACACGATCGTCGACCGGTGGGCCTGGATCAGGTCGAGCACCCGCTCCTCGACCGCCGGCCAGATCGACGCCTGCCGGGGTGCACCGTCGTCGTCCTCGCCGGGCGCGGCCTCCCCGAGCGCCGTCATGTCCTCGACCGGCACCTGTACCTCAACCTCGATGGTCTTGGCACTGGGCGGCTGGACGATCTCCACGGACGCCGCGCCGCCCAGGAACCGTGCCGTCTCGTCGATCGGCCGCACCGTCGCCGACAGGCCGATCCGCTGCGCCGGGCGCTCCAGCAGCGCGTCGAGCCGCTCCAGCGACAGCGCCAGGTGGGCGCCGCGCTTGGTGGCGCACACCGCGTGCACCTCGTCGATGATCACGGTCTCCACCCCGCGCAGCGACTCCCGGGCCTGGGAGGTGAGCAGCAGGAACAGCGACTCCGGGGTGGTGATCAGGATGTCCGGGGGCGTGCGGGCGAAGGCCCGGCGCTCGTCGGCCGGCGTGTCACCGGTGCGCATGCCGACCTTGATGTCCGGCGGCTCCAGCCCGAGCCGGGCCGCGGCCTGCCGGATGCCGACGAGCGGGGCTCGCAGGTTGCGCTCGACGTCGACGGCCAGCGCCTTGAGCGGGCTGACGTAGAGCACACGGCAGCGGCGGGCCGGGTCCTCGGCCGGGCGGGCGGCCAACTGGTCGAGCGACCACAGGAACGCGGCAAGCGTCTTGCCGGAGCCGGTCGGCGCCACGACAAGCGCGTGCCGACCGGCGCTGATCGCCTTCCACGCACCCGCCTGGGCCTTGGTCGGCGCCGCGAACGCCGCGCGGAACCACTCGCTCGTTGCCGCCCCGAACCCGTCCAGCTCAGCCATGCCCCCATCCTGCCCCGGGGGTACGACACTTTTTCAAAGCGACAGCGATTTGCCCGAATTGGCCGTTTTGGCTACTGTGTGCACACCGCGAGACACCCGAACTTGCCTGGCCGGGCAGCGAAGGGGTCCCCCGTCCGGCCGAAGCCAGATGGGGGACCCCGTGCGGTGCGCTCGCCGAAGGCCGGTCGCGATCAGGAGATGCTGGCCGTCGCCAGCTTCACGCTGAAGGCCAGGAACGCGCCCCCGACGAGCGTCGTCAGTGCCTTGGTCAGCGCGCGCCGGGCCCGGAACCGGTCGGCCAGATACTGCCCGCCGAAGATCAGCCCGGTCAGGTACAGCGCGCTCAGCACCTCGACCACGCTTCCGAGCACCAGGAAGCTGACGGCCGGGTGCGGGTACGCCGGGTCCACGAACTGGATGAAGAACGACACGAAGAACAGGATCGCCTTCGGGTTGAGCAGGCTGATCACGAAGGCGCGCCGGAACGGCCGGTCGGCGGGGGCCGGTGGTGCCGCCGCCCGATCCGACTTGCGCAGCGTGTTCACCACGAGCCGGATGCCGACGAACGCCAGGTACGCGGCACCGAGGTACTTCACGATCCCGAACAGCCACGGATTCGCGTGCAGCAGCGACGCCACCCCGCCCGCCGACAGCGCCATGAGCACCGCGTCCCCGAGCCACACGCCCGCGGCGCCGCGGTAGCCGTCGCGGACGCCCCGGCGCGCCGCCACGGAGAGCACGTACAGCGAGTTGGGGCCGGGCAGCAGGACGATCGCGACAGTGCCCAGCAGGTACGTCAGCGGATTGGTGATGCCGAGCACGTCATGCCCTTCGCGTCGAGCGCGGCGGCCAGCCGGTCGTGCGCCGCGGGCCACTCGTCGGTGATCATGGAGTAGAGCACCGTATCGCGCTGGCTCCCGTCCGCGCGCTGGCGGTGGCGCCGCAGCACGCCCTCACGCTGGGCGCCGAGCCGCTCGATCGCTCGCTGTGACCGCTCGTTGCGCACATCGGTGTGCCACTCCACCCTCAGGGCCCCGAGCGTGTCGAAGGCGTACCGCAGCATCAGCAGTTTGGATTCGGTGTTGATCGCGGTCCGCCACCAGGGCCGGCCGATCATGGTGTAGCCGATCGCGACCGAGCGCTGCGCCGGATTCGGCGCGTAGAACGACGTACTGCCGACGATGCGCCCGGTCGCGGTCTCACGCTGCACGAACGGCACGCGGTCGCCGTCGCTCAGCGCGGCCGCGACGATCGCCGCCATATCGGTCACCGAGGCCGGCCGCGGGCTTGTCAGATGCGCCCACACCTCGGCGTCGTCGACCGCCGCGAACAGCTCGGGCGCGTGCGCGTGGTCAAGCGGTTCCAGGTCGACGTGACGGCCACGGAGCGTGACCGGAGCTCTCCACGGCCCCCGTTCCAGACGCAGATAATCCGGCAGGGGTACTGCCTGTGCCTCCGCGGGCACGGGAAGCCCGCGAGTGAGCCGGAGCGGTACGACCCCCGTCCAGTGGGGAAGATCGGCGTCCTCGGGATCGTCACTCGGCCCACCGGCTCTGACCTTTGCCGACACCTCGACGAGGGGCAGCGCCAGCACCATCGTCTGCGCGGCCTCCCGCCGGCTCGGCCGCCGGCTGTCCGCCTCGCGCCCGGGCGCGACCTTGTCCACGAGCGCGGCGAACGCGCGGTCGCGCTCCGCCTCGTCGGTCACCGGGCGCGCGACACCGTGCACGACCACCGAGCGGTAGTTGGCACTGTGATGGAACTGCGACTTGGCCAGGACGAGCCCGTCCATGAGGGTCACCGCGACGCAGACCGGCAGGCCGTCGTCGCGGGCGGCCAGCATCGGCCGGCTCCCGGTGGACCCGTGCAGGTAGAGGGTCTCGCCGACGCGCGCGTGCAGCGTCGGCAGCACCCGCGGCTCGCCCTCGGCCACGAAGCTCACATGGCAGACGTACGCCTCATCGAGCACCGAGTGCACGAGCTCCGCATCGTACGAGGCCCGCTCGGCCAGTCGCCGCGGCGTACTCCGGGCCGTCTGCTGATACGTCTCCACGCGTGGCTCCTTTGTACTAGTACAAAGCGTCTTATGTGGCAGTACATTAGCGCCGGCGTGTGAGCAGCCACAACCAAAAAATGTCAGACCCCCTCACTACTGTCCCGGCCGTCGGGCACCGCTCGCGAAAACGGGGGCGAGCGGTGCCCGCCCAAAACGCGCACCCGTTCCGGCCCAAGAACGGTTGAACCGGCAGAACCCGCTCATCAGGGAGGAAGAGCATGCGCCCAGCACTGGCCTCAGCCGCGCCGCCCACGCCCGCGCCGCCGGCGCACCTGTCGTTCGCCCCGGCTCCTCTACGCCCGGCCGCCGTCCGGCCCGCCCTACCGCGTCGGACCGCGACCTCGCCCGCCGCCACCGCCCACCCGCGCCCGGCCGCGCCGACCTGGTCCGGATGGGGACTCAGGGCCACCTGGCCGGTGCTGACACCACCGGCCGGCGCCACCCACCCGCCGACCTTGCCCCGCCGCACCTCGTCTTCGCTCGCGGTCGCCGCGCAGGTGTCGTCGGCTCCGGTCGCATGGACCGCACTGGGCATCGAGGCGACCGCTCTCGTGCTGACCGCGCCGGCCCGCACCGACTCCGCGTCTGCGCGCACCGACTCCGTGCCGGTGGTCATCGCCCGCGCGGAGCCGGCCCCGGCCGGGTGGCCCGCTCGGGGCGTTACGGCCACATGGCGCGCGCTTACCGCGCCGGCCGCATCGGGCGGTGGTTCACGGGTGTCCGCGCTGTCGGCCCGGCTCTCGTGCGAGCTGATCCCGCCCCCGATCGCCGACGCGGCCGAGCGACCCCGGCTACGGCCGGTGGTGCCGTTCGCTCCCACGGCAACCGGTGCGCCGTCCGCGCCCGCGATGCCGCCCGCGCCCGCCATGTCCTCCGCGCAGGTCGTGCTGTCCGCGCCCGCGATGCCCTCCGCGCCCGCCATGTCGCCCGCGATGCCGGACTCGGCGCTCGGGCAGTTCGAGGGCGAGCGCGCTGACCCCTCCGCGCCCACCATGTCGCCCGCGCCCGCCATGTCCTCCGCGCAGGTCGTGCTGCCGGCGCAGGTCGTGCCGCCGACGAGTGGCGCGCAGATCGCGGCGGTGTCGGCGGGCGGTGCTGTGGTTGCTGCGCTGGGCTGCGGTGACGTCGTTGCGATGCCGGTTGGTAGTGCGGTGGTGGCGGCGCTGGACTGCGGTGACGTCGTTGCGGTGCCGGTTGGCGATGTGCCGGCTGTGGCGGGGCCGGTCGGTGGTGCTGGAGTCGCGGCGGGGGGTCGCGGTGATGTCGTCGCGGTGCCGGTTGGTGGCGCAGTGGTGGCGGCGGGGGGTCGCGGTGATGTCGTCGCAGTGCCGGTTGGTGGCGCAGTGGTGGCGGCGGGGGGTCGCGGTGATGTCGTCGCGGTGCCGGTTGGTGGCGCGGTGGCGGTGGCGGGGAGTCGCGGGGCTGTGGTCGCGTTGGGGGCGGTCGGGGGGCCTCGGAGGCGGCGGAGGGTGGGGCGGCGGGTGAAGGCGTTTACCGGGGTGGTCGTGGGGCTGCTGGTCGTGCTCGTGCTCGCCGGGTGCGGGGGAGCGGCGCCGCGGAGCGGGTCGACCTCGGCGGCGGCGTCGGGCGGGCCGGCGGGGAAGGACGTGCTCGTCGGGGCGGTGAAGGCGCTGCAGGCGACGACGTACGGGTACACCATGAAGATTGACAATGGAACTGTCACAGGCGTTGTCGATCCGGCCGGCAAGCGGCAGGCGCGGCTCGACTCGGTGGCTTCGGGCGTCAAGTTCTCGCTCGAGGGGATCGTTGTCGGGGGTGGGGAGCGGTACTTCCGGACCAGCATTCCCGCGGCCGGGGTCAACGCGAAGAAGTGGTATCGGTTCGACCGGACCAAGGTGAACCACACCGAGATCATCGGGCTGTTCGAGACCGACGACCCGACCAGCAGCAAGGACTTCGCGGCCCGGGTCGGTGAGGCGCATATGGGCGACGAGGGCAAGATCACGGGGACCTACGACCTGACCCGCGGCGGCGACCTCGGGCTGGCCGACCGGGCCGATCTGGCCGCGCTGGGGGCCCGGGCCAAGGCCGCGCCGTTCGTGGTGACGCTCGACGCGCAGGGGCGGCTGGCCTCGGTGAAGGTGACTGTCCCGGAGTACGCGGGGACGGCCCAGCGCACGCTCACCGTCGACTACCGCGACCTGGGCAAGCCGGTCCAGCTCACGGTGCCCAAGCCGGCCGAGATCGCCCAGGCCAACGCCGCTGTGTACAACCTGTTGAACAACTGAACTTTCGCTTTCGCCGGCCCTCGCGGCCACGCCCCGCCCGGTACGCTCCGCCGCGTGATGGAGACGACCGGCCCGTCGACCCACCCCCGCCCAGCGCGGCCCGCCGACCACCCCGCGGCCGGCGAGCACCGGACCCGTCCTTCGCGGGCCGCCGATCACCTCGCCACCGGAGAGCACGAGCCGCTGTGCGGTGCCGGGCCGCTCGACGGCGCCGGCCCGATGCACGGTGCCGGGCCTATCGACGGCGCCGGCCGTCCGCGTCCGGCGGGCCGGCTGCGTGGCGCCGGTGGCCGGGGCGTCGGACGAAGTGTCGGCCGGAGTGCTGGATGGGGCGGCGGCACGGGTGGTGGGGCGGGTGGTGGGTGGAAGGTGCTCGCCCTGGTCGGTGCGGTGGTGGCCGGGGTGATGCTGGCCGGGTGTACGGGGAGCAAGGCGCCCGCGCCGGGGCCGTCGGTCAGCGCCAAGCCGTCGCCCACGGGGCTGGCGGCCGGGGTCTGGCATCTCGGGTTCGCCAGTTACCGGTTCAAGGTCGTGGCCAAGGAGGGCAGCTACGCGGGGGCCATCGATCCCGTCGCCGACCTGCTCAACGCCTCGGTGTCGGTCAGCTCCGGCGGGGCCTCGCTGACGATCGACACCGTCGAGGTGCGGGGCAACGCCTACACGCGGCTGACCGGGTTGCCGCTGCCCGGGTTCGATGGGCAGCTCTGGTACAGCGTGGACACGGCCAAGGTGACGAGGCCCGGGTCGCTCGGGCTCAGTGCGATCAAGGACCCGACCGGAGTGCAGGCGCTCATCGCGGCCGCGCACGATGTCCGGCGCGACGGGAGGAAGTACGCCGGGACCGTCGACATGACCCGCGTCGCCGCCTGGGGGCCCGTCAACGTCGCCCAGGTCATGCAGCTCGGGGCGGCGGCCAAGGCGGTGCCGTTCGAGGCCACCGTCGATGACCAGGATCGGCTGGCCACCGTGACCGTGAGCATCCCGGACAACCCCGTGACGGCCACCTACTCCGACTTCGGTGCGCCGGTCACGGCCGACGAACCCAAGGGCGCGCAGCCGCTCCCGGACCACCTCTACGGAATGCTCGGCCTCTAGTCGAGACCGTGTCTCGCGGCGCACACTTTCGCGCATGGAGCAGCACCTGTACGAGGCTGAGCACCAGGCGTTCCGGGACCTCTGCCGCGAGTTCCTGGCCCGCGAGGCAGTCCCGCACAACGACGAGTGGGACAAGGCCGGGATCGTCGATCGCGAGATCTGGCGCAAGGCCGGGGCCGCCGGGCTGCTCGGGATGGACGTCGACGAGGAGTACGGCGGGGGCGGGCAGAAGGACTTCCGGTTCAACGCCGTGCTCGTCGAGGAGATCGTCGCGGCCGGGGCGTCCGGGCTCGGGTTCGGGCTGCACAACGACGTCGTGGCGCCGTACCTGACCGAGCTGACCACCGAGGAGCAGAAGAAGCGGTGGCTGCCCGGGTTCTGCTCCGGTGACATCGTGACCGCCATCGCCATGAGCGAGCCCGGGGCCGGCAGCGACCTCGCCGGGATCCGGACCACCGCGGTGCGCGACGGCGACTCGTGGGTGCTCAACGGGCAGAAGACGTTCATCACCAACGGGGAGATGGCCGACCTCGTCGTGGTCGTGGCCAAGACCGACAACGCCAAGGGTGCGCACGGGATCAGCCTGTTCGGCGTCGAGACCGGCACGCCGGGGTTCACGCGCGGGCGCCGGCTGGAGAAGGTCGGGCTCAAGGCCAACGACACCGCCGAGCTGTTCTTCGACGACTGCCGCATCCCCGCCGACCACCTCATCGGCCAGGAGAGCGCCGGCTTCTACCACCTGATGGCCAACCTGCCCCGCGAGCGCCTCGGCATCGCCGTGGCCGCTGTCGCGTCGGCGGAGGCGGTGCTGGCGATGACGCTGGAATACGTCCGCACCCGCGAGGCGTTCGGCCGGCCCATCGGCAAGTTCCAGCACAACCGGTTCCTGCTGGCCGAGCTCGACACCGAGGTCACGATCGCGCGGACGTTCGTCAACCACTGCATCGCCGAGCAGAACGAGGGCCGCCTCTCCGTCGCCGACGCGGCGAAGGCCAAGTGGTGGACGACCGAGCTGCAGAACAAGGTGGCCGACCGCTGCGTGCAGCTGCACGGCGGGTACGGCTTCATGCTGGAGTACCCGGTCGCGAAGGCGTGGCTCAACAGCCGGGTCCAGACCATCTACGGCGGCACCACGGAAATCATGAAGGAGATCATCGGCCGGTCGCTCGGGCTGTGACGTCGGCCAGCGCCTCCAGGATGAGCGCTGTCGACGTGGCGCCCGGGTCGGGGTGGCCGACGCTGCGCTCGCCCAGGTAGGACGCTCGGCCCTTGCGGGCCTGGAGCGGTACTGTCGAAGCTGCCCCGGTTTGTGCGGCTTCTGCGGCGGCGCGGGTCGCGATCTCCTCGCCGTCGGCGACTGCTGCGGCGTAGGCCGCGACCGCGGGCGCCAGGGCGTCGACCATCGTCTTGTCGCCGACCTCGGCCTTGCCCAGCCGGCGGACGCCGTCGAGCGCGGCCTGCAGGCCCTCGGTGAACGTGCCGCCCTGGCGCAGGGTCTTGCCCAGGGCGCGGAACACCGTGCCGTAGAGCGGGCCGCTCGCGCCGCCGACCTTCGACAGCAGCGTCGTGCCGGTCTTGCCGAGGACGTCGCCCGCCGAGTCGGCCGTGTACGTGCCCAGGGCCGCGGTCACGGCGTCGAAGCCGCGGCGCAGGTTCACGCCGTGGTCGCCGTCGCCGATCGCGGCGTCCAGGTCGGTCAGGTGCTCCGCCTCCGCGCGCACCGCCTCCGCGGCGGCGGCGATCCAGGCCCGGGCCAGCGCCTCGTCCACGGCCGTCACGCTCCCCAGCGCAGGGCCGGCGTGCGCACGGGCGCGTCCCACAGGCGCAGCAGCTCGTCGTCGGCGCGGCAGACCGTGAGCGACAGGCCGGCCATGTCGAGGCTCGTCACGTAGTTGCCGACCAGGGAGCGGGCGATGGTGGCGCCGGCGGCGGTGAGGAGGCGGGAGATCTCGGCGTACATGAGGTAGAGCTCGATCTGGGGTGTCCCGCCCAGCCCGTTGACCAGCACGATCAGCGGCTCGCCGGCCAGAGGTTTCGCGCTGACGACGGCGTCGACGATGAGTTCGGCCAGCTCTTTTGCCGGGCGCAGCTTCTCGCGGCGGCGCCCCGGCTCGCCGTGGATGCCCACACCGACTTCGATCTCGTCGGCGGCCAGGTCGAATCCTGGCTTTCCAGACGCGGGAGTCGTACCCGCTGTCAGCGCGACGGCGAACGAAGCCGATCGATCATTCACCGTACGCGCGGTCGCGGCGACGGCGGCCAGATCGGCGCCCTCCTCCGCGTGGGCCCCGGCGATCTTCTCGACCAGGAGCGTGGCCCCGGTGCCGCGGCGGCCGGCGGTCCACGTCGAGTCCTCGACCGCGACGTCGTCGTCGACGAGCACCGCCTCGACCCGCAGGCCCTCCTCGTCGGCCAGCTCGGCGGCGAGCTGGAAGTTCATCACGTCGCCCGTGTAGTTCTTGACGATGTGCACGACCCCGGCGTCGGCGTCGGCGGCCTTCGTCGCGGCCAGGATCTGGTCGGGCACGGGTGCGGTGAAGATCTCACCGGGGACGGCGGCGTCGAGCATGCCGAGGCCGACGAAGCCCGCGTGCAGCGGTTCGTGGCCGGAGCCGCCGCCCGAGATCAGGCCGACCTTGCCTGGCCGGGGCGCGTCCGCGCGGGCGACGTACTGCTCGTCGAGGTCCACCCGCAGCTCGGGATGGGCGGCGGCGAGCCCGGCGAGCGCCTCCCGGACGACGTCGGCCGGGTCGTTGATGAACTTCTTCATGGACATAGCATGCCTGGTATGGGATCACCCGTGGGGCGCCAGGTAGTCGGCATCGTGCTCGTGTCGCACAGCGAGCGGCTCGCGCACGGGCTGCGCGACATGCTGGTACAGGTCGCGGGGGAGGAGGTGCCGATCGAGGCGGCCGGCGGCACCGACGACGGCAGTCTCGGCACCAGCTACGACCGCATCCTGGTCGCCATCGACCGGGCCGACCGGGGCGCCGGGGTGCTCGTGCTGACCGACCTGGGCAGTGCGGTGCTCACGGCGCGGACCGTCCTCGAGGATCGGGTCGCCAACGACGCGGTGCTCGTCGACGCGCCGTTCGTCGAGGGCGCGGTCGCGGCGGCGGTGCTGGCCGGCACCGGCGCGGCGCTGGACGCGGTCACCCAGGCGGCGGTGGAGGCCCGCGATGTCCGCAAGCTCTGAGCGCTCCGTGGTGCTGCTGGAGGATCTGCACGCCCGGCCGGCGGGTGCGTTGGTGCGCGCGGTCGCGCGATTCCACAGTACCGTCGAGGTGGTTTTCGGTTCGAAGAGCGCGAATGCCCGCAGCGTCCTTGCGGTGATGGCGCTCAATGCGACAAAGGGCTCGACGGTCCTCGTGCGGGCGGATGGCGAGGACGCCGACGAGGCCGCGGACGCGGTAGTCTCGGTGCTCGTTGACTGATTCGACGGCCGTCGACGTCTCGGCGCTCCAGCGGCGGACGCTCGGCCTGCTCGTCAGCACCCAGATCGTCGGCGGGCTCGGTGTGGCCAGCGGCGTCTCGGTCGGCGCGCTGCTGGCGGCCTCGCTGGCCGGGCCGTGGGCGGCGGGGATCGCCGGAAGCTGCGCGGTCATTGGCGCGGCGGTGATCGCGATCCCGGCGACGCGGCTGATGCGGACGGGCGGGCGGCGGCCGGGGCTGGTCTTCGCCTACGCGCTCGGGTCGCTGGGCGCGCTGCTGGTGGTGCTGGCCGTGCAGCTCGCGTCGGTGCCCGTGCTCTTTCTCGGCACCCTGCTGTTCGGGGGGTCGAGCGCGGCGAACCTGCAGTCGCGCTACGCCGCCGTGGACCTCGCGGAGCCGGATCGGCGGGCTCGGCACCTCTCGACGGTCGTCTGGGCCACTACGGTGGGGGCGGTGCTGGGCCCTAACCTGGCACCTTTGACGGATCGGTTTCTGCCGGAGTACGCGGGGCCGTACCTGTTCAGTGCCCTCGCCTTCGCTCTGGCCGCCGTGGTGATCTCCGTGCTGCTGCGGCCGGACCCGCTGCTGACTGCGGCGGCGGTGGCGACGTCTTCTGCTGCTGCTCCTGGCTTGGCTTCCTCGGGCTCGGCCGTCGGCTCTGGCTCGGCCTCTGGCTCTGGCTCCGGCCTCGGTCCTGGCGCTGGTCCTGGCGCTGGCCCTGGCTCGGGTTCTGGCGCTGGTCCTGGCTTGGGTTCTGGTCCTGGTTCCGGTTCCGGCTCGGGTTCGGATTCTGGGGAGAGGGCCATCTGGCGGCAGGCGGCTCTGACCATCCGGGACAGTGCCGGCGCTCGGACCGGGGTCGCCGCGGTTGCCGTCGGGCACGTCGTGATGGTCGGCGTGATGTCGATGACGCCCGTGCACATCGGCGAGTACGTCCACGACCACGGTGACCTGCTGCGCGTCGTCGGCCTGGTGATCAGCATCCACATCACCGGCATGTACGCCCTCTCGCCGGTCATGGGCCTGCTGGCCGACCGGCTCGGGCGCCGCCCCGTCATCCTCGGCGGCGTCGGCCTGCTGGTCCTGGCCTGCGTGCTGGCCGGCACGGCGGCCGAGAGCACGTGGCGGCTCTCGACCGGCCTCGCCCTGCTGGGGCTGGGCTGGAGCGCGACGATGGTGGCCGGCTCCACGTTACTTTCGGAGTCGGTACCGCTGGAGCGCCGGGCGAGCGTCCAAGGGCTCTCCGACGTCATCATGGGGGTCGCGGGGGCTTCGGCGGGCGCATTGTCGGGGCTTGTCGTTGACTTCTTCGGGTACCCGGTGCTGTGTCTGCTCGCGGGTGTCGCCGTGGTGCCATTGGTCGCCCGGGTGCTTCGTTAGGGCTCGCGCCCGTCATCAGGTCTCGGTCTTGTACTTCGTTAGGTTGGGTTCGTGCGTCTGACGGATTTCTGGCAGCGGCTCGAGCAGGTTTTCGGGCCCGGTTACGCAAAGAGCATCGCTCATGACCAAGTGTTGTCGCAGCTCGGCGGGTTGACCATCGAGCAGGCCCTCGCCGGCAACTTCGATACCGCCGATGTGTGGCGCGCTGTAGTCGCGGCATATCCGGAGCGTGTTCCAAGCCGCTTACGCTGATGTTTTTCGGCGTGTCGACGTGCTGATCGTACAGATGTACGGGTACTCTTCTCGCTCGTTGGGGCGTCGCAGCGGATTTTTTGTCATACCCGGCGCCTAACGTGTCAGCGTGACCAAGCGAACGCCGACGAAGACCGCGAACCCAGGGGTGACGGACATGGCAGTGCAACCTGACCGGGAGAAGGCGCTGGGGCTCGCCCTCTCGCAGATCGACAAGCAGTTCGGCAAGGGCTCCGTGATGCGGCTCGGCGAGCGCGTCATCGCGCCCCAGGCCATCATTCCGACCGGCTCCATCGCCCTCGACGTGGCGCTGGGCATCGGCGGCCTGCCCCGCGGCCGCGTGGTCGAGGTCTTCGGCCCGGAGTCCAGCGGCAAGACCACGGTCGCGCTGCACGCGATCGCCAACGCGCAGGCCCAGGGCGGCATCGCGGCGTTCATCGACGCCGAGCACGCCCTCGACCCCGACTACGCCAAGGCTCTCGGCGTCGACACCGACGCCCTCCTGGTCTCGCAGCCCGACACCGGTGAGCAGGCCCTCGAGATCGTCGACATGCTGGTGCGCTCCGGCGCCCTCGACATCATCGTCATCGACTCGGTGGCCGCCCTGGTGCCCCGCGCCGAGATCGAGGGCGAGATGGGCGACAGCCACGTCGGCCTCCAGGCCCGCCTCATGAGCCAGGCCCTCCGCAAGATCACCGGTGCCCTCAACAACTCCGGCACCACGGCGATCTTCATCAACCAGCTCCGCGAGAAGATCGGCGTCATGTTCGGCAGCCCGGAGACCACGACCGGTGGCCGCGCGCTGAAGTTCTACGCCTCGGTCCGCCTCGACGTGCGCCGCATCGAGTCGCTCAAGGACGGCACCGACGTGGTCGGCAACCGCACCCGCGTCAAGGTGGTCAAGAACAAGGTCGCCTCCCCGTTCAAGCAGGCCGAGTTCGACATCATGTACGGCAAGGGCATCTCCCGCGAGGGGTCCCTCATCGACGTGGGCGTCGAGCAGGCCATCATCCGCAAGTCGGGCGCCTGGTACACCTACGACGGCGACCAGCTCGGCCAGGGCAAGGAGAACTCGCGCAAGTTCCTGCGCGAGAACCCCGACGTCGCCGCCGAGATCGAAAAGAAGATCAAGGAAAAGCTCGGCGTCGGCGTCGGCCAGTCCACCGACGCGGCCGGCGGCCCGGAAGCCGCTCCGGTCGACTTCTGATCGGGCGCTCTGCTCTGCGTTCCCGTCGCCGGCCTTCCGGGGCCGTTGACCGCCGATCGATGGATGGCCTGCCCGCCGGAGTTCTCGGCCGGCAGGCCGCCCGGCTCGACACCTACCTGGTCGACTCCGACGTGCTCGGCTTCTACCGGTCGGTTCGGCCCGGTCGCCTCGATCGGGTGCTTGTTCGTCGTTCTCCGCGGCCTGGGGTCTGCTGGTCTCCGGCCTCCGGTCGGCGACCCGTGGTCGTCGACCACCGGTCACCGGCCTGAGGTCTCCGGCCACTGGTCCCTGGCCCGCGGGGGAGTGCTCTGCGCGTCGCTCGAGACTCCCGGTGCCGGCCTGGCGGGCCAAGCCGCCCGACCGGCACCGGGTCTCAGCCGACGCCGTGTGCCAAGTGGGAGGTACCGATGTCCGGCGGAGACGCCCCAACCGCCGCCAGCCCAAACCCGTGGCACACCGCCCCGGCCGGCGCCCCCCTCCCACCACCCGACCCCACTTCAGCCGACCCCACTTCAGCCGACCCCGCTTCAGCCGACCCCGCTTCAGCCGACACCGCGCCGCCCGGCCCTGCTCAGCGCGGCACCGTTTCCTCAGCTGACACCGTGCCGCCTGATGCCGCCCAGTCCGGCGCTGCGTTAGCCGGCACCGCACCGCCCGGCATCGCATCGCCCGATCCTGCTCAGCCCGGCGACGCACTCCCCGGCCACGCTCAGCCCGGCACTGTGTCAGCGGGCACCGTTCGATCCGGCGCTGGTTGGCCCGGCTTGCCGCCGCTCGACGTGGCCGGGCCGGACGCAGTTGAGCCCGACGCTCTTGGTCGCCTGGCCGCTGCCTCCGCGCCGATCTCCCAGTGGGTGGACCCCGGCGGCGACAATCCGTGGACGTCACCCACCGCTGCTCGGCCGACACCGTCGGCTCGCTCAAGCGGTGGGTCGACGGCCTCCGCCGTTTCCGGTGGACCGACTGTGCCGGTCGGATCGGCTGCTGCGGAGAGTCCCCTCGTGAGCGATACGCCGGACGAAGTGGAGCGGCCGGCGTGGAGTCCTCCGGCCGGCAATCCGTGGGCGGGCGACGACGGCGGGAGCTCCGAAACCCCATCTCGTCCCGCGTGGCAGCCGGGGCCGGACAATCCCTGGGCTGATCCCAGCTCGGCCCCGCGGAGCCTGCCGGACTCGTCGAGGTCGAGCACGGTTCGTCGGCGTGGTGCTCGGTCCGACTCTGCGGCCGGCTCGGACGCTTCAGCCGGCGATGATGCTTCCGCTGGCTCCTCGTCTCGCGCAGCTTCTTCTCGTGGGTCGTCATCCCGCGGCTCTTCCGCGCCTGGGTCGTCTTCCCGCGGTGCGTCTTCTGGTGGCACGCCTTCCCTCGGTGCGTCTTCTGGTGGCACGCCTTCCCTCGGTGCGTCTTCTGGCGGTGCGTCTTCTCTTGGTGCGTCTTCTCTTGGTGCGTCTTCTCTTGGTGCGTCTTCCCGCGGTGCGTCTTCCCGCGGTGCGTCTTCTCGTGGGGCGGCTTCCGGGGGTGCGGCTTCGGACGGTGTGGCTTCGGGCGGTGCCGCTTCGGCTCGTGGGGCGGCTTCCGGCGGTGCCGCTTCGGGCGGTGCGGCTTCGGGTGGTGTGGCTTCGGGTGGTGTGGCTTCGGGTGGTGTGGCTTCGGGTGGTTCGGCTTTGCCGGGGGCTTCGTTTGGTGGGGTGGCTTCGGGCTCGTCTTCGCCGAGGGCTGTTGAGCTGCCTTGGACGAACGCTACCCAGCCGGACATTTCCGGAATTTCCGGTTCGGTGGGCGATAGCGGGGCGGAGCAGGAGGGTGGGCGGGGGCGGCGCGGGAAGCGGGGGCGAGGGCAGCGAGAGAGTGGGCCGGCCAAGGCGGTTGATCCGCGCGAGGCGGCTCGGGAGATTTGCCTGCGGCAGTTGGCTGTTCGGCCGCGTACTCGGGCTGAGCTCGGGGCGGCCATGCGCAAGCGCGGGGTCGAGGAGGAGATCGCGGCGGAGATTCTCGATCGGTACGACGAGGTCGGGATCATTGACGACGCTGCCTTCGCCCGGGCCTGGGTGAACAGTCGGCACCATGGGCGAGGGTTGTCCCGGCGGGCGCTGGCGGGGGAGTTGCGGCGGAAGGGCGTGTCCTCGGATGAGATGGGGGAGGCGCTCGAGGAGTTGACGCCCGACATGGAGGAGCAGACGGCCAAGGCGTTGGTCGTGCGGCGGCTGCGGACGGAGACTCGCGGTACACCCGAGGCGATCTTTCGGCGGTTGGTCGGGATGCTCGGGCGCAAGGGGTATCCGCCGGGGCTGGCGATCCGGCTCGTCAAGGAGGCGCTGGCGGAGCGGGACGACGCGGCTGAGTTCGCCGACTCCATCGACGCCGATGCGCTCGCTGACGCCGCTCACGATCCCGACGTTCAGTAGGCGATCCTTGGCCTTGATGGCGCGGCCGTGGGGCCCTCGGCCTCGATGGGGCGGCCGCGAGCACCTCGGTCCTGATGGGGCGGCCGTGAGCCCTTGGCCTCAAGGTGTGTGGCGCCGCTGTGGGCAAGTTCTGTAGTGCGGATGCCGACCGCCATCGCTCGCCCTGCGCGATGCGAGATCTAATCTGCCGGTGCGGTGCGGTGCGGTGCGGTGCGGTGCGGTGCGGTGCGGTGCGGTGCGGTGCGGTGCGGTGCGGTGCGGTGCGGTGCGGTGCGGTGCGGTGCGGTGCGGTGCGGTGCGGTGCGGTGCGGTGCGGTGCGGTGCGGTGCGGTGCGGTGCGGTGCGGTGCGGTGCGGTGCGGTGGGCTGAATCTGCTCGCGGCTGATCTTGTGTCGCTGTGATGTATCGACGGCGGAGGCGGGGCGACGGGGCCCCAAGGGTGGTGGGGGTCGGGTGGCTTGCTTGGTGACAGGGTGGGGTCGGGTTGTCTGACGCTCCGTAACGGTTGGTCTTGGGGTTCGGGCCTTGCGCGGGTGCTCGGGGGCGCATTGGCGGTGATGGGTGTCGATGATGATGTTGGTGGGGTGTACGGGCTGTGGTGGAATGGTTGCAGGAATGATGGTGTGGTGCGTGCGGTCTGTTGGGGGTTGATTACTTGCGGTTGAAAGTTTTGGCGGGTGTCGACCGACATGCCGGAAAGATCCGTGCAAACGGGGCCCGTGGGGTGTTTCGGCTGGCGAGGGTACTTGACGGACTTAGGGGCCGTATGGTGCCCGATCATGAGTCCTTGACCGAAGCGGCCTTCACGACCTAGCCTCACCGTTACCAGATGGAGACCGCCCAACCACCGCGGGTTTACCGCACAACATAGATCGCATCACAGATCAGCAACACTTAACAAAGGTTCATAGCGGATTTGAGCGCCACGCCTTGCGGGAGGTGTCGGCGCTAGTGGCGACCCAGCAGCGGGGCCCTCTAAGCCTCGATATTGATATCGCTTGATATGCGGGGTCGGGCGTCTCCTCCATATACCCGCCGTTGCTGAGTGCGCGGCGTTGAGCGGAGCGAGGTGACGTCGTGACGGAGTGCGCCCGGGTCATCCTCTGCGAACTTGCACGCCCCGGCGGCCCGGCGGGCCCGGGAGCCACAGTGGGGCGAGACCCCGACCACGAGCACTCCACCGCGGCGACCGTTGCCGACGGTGACGAAGGCGGCGGAGCACCACCCGGCCAGCCACCCAGCCAGATGCCGACACCAGCAGCGCCCGGCCAGGTCTCGGCGCAAGTGTCGAGCCAGGCGGCGCCGGGGGCGGCAGACCTGCTCCCCACGCAAGCGCCCGGGCAACTCCCCATGCGGGAGCCCGGCCAGGGGGCGACGCGAGTGGTCGGCCAGGCCGCGACGCCAGGGGGCGGGCGGGTGCTGACGCGGGCGGCTGGTGAGGTGTCGGCGCGCGTGTCGGGCCAGGTGGCGGCGTGGGCGGTGGGGCGGGTGGCGGCGCGGGTGGTTGGGCGAAGCGGGGGGCGGCTCGGAGGGCGGGCGGAGCGTGGTGATGTGCCCGGGCGAACCGTGCGCATCGGGCTTGTGCGCCTAAACCCGGCGGCTGGTGCAAGTAGGGTGGCATCTGGGGGCGGGACCGCCCGTGTGGACAGGGCGGTGGGTGTGAGCAGAGCTTCCGGTGCGCGCCGGCGACTCGGGGCTGCGGCGTCGGTGCTGGGGTTTGCGGGGGCGGCGGCGTGACCGGGGTTGAGGTTGCGCTCACGCTGGCGATGATCCTGTTGGTCGTCGTCGTCGCGGTGGTGCTCGTCGTCGCGATGAAGGTCGTGAAGCGGCTCGGGAACGGTGGGCCGGGCGCCGCGGCGGTCGGGGACGACCCGGCGTTCCTGGCCGAGAAGGATCGGCAGGAGCATTCGCTGGCGTCGTTGCGTACGGCCGCGGAGGACGCGACGGCGGCCGTTGACGAGGCTCGGGCGGCGGCTGCGGCGGCGCGTACCGAGGCGGCGGCGGCCAAGGCCGAGGCGAGCGCGGCTCGCTCGGAGGCGCGGCGGATCCTCGACGCGGCCCGGGCCGAGGCCGACTCGCTGATCGAGCGGGCGCACCGGCAGGCCGAGACCGATGCCGAGCAGGCGCGGGCGGCGGCGCGACGGGCCGGTGAGCGGGAGGTCAGCCAGCTCACGACCGTCGCCAAGGAGCAGTCGCAGGATGCCGAACGGCGGCAACGCCGGCTCGACGAGCGCGAGCGGCTCCTGGCGGAGGAGGCCGAGCGGCTGGCGGAACGGGATCGGCGGATCACCAGTACAGAGGCAGAGTTTTTGGAGCGTGAAGCGTCTTTCGTCCGCCGGGAGTCGGCGCTTGCCGAGGGCGAGGAGCGGCACCGCGCCGAACTGGAGCGCATCGCCGGGCTCACCGCCGACGCGGCCCGGATCGAGGTCGTCGAGACGATCGAGGCGCAGGCCAAGCGCGAGGCGGCGCTGTTGGTGCGCGACATCGAGCACGATGCGCGCAGCACGGCCGAGCAGCGGGCCCGGCACATCGTCGTCGACGCGATCCAGCGCGTGGCCAGCGAGCAGACCGCGGAGAGCGTCGTCAGCGTCCTGCACCTGCCCAGCGACGAGATGAAGGGCCGGATCATCGGGCGCGAGGGCCGCAACATCCGGGCGTTCGAGTCGACGACCGGCGTCAACCTGATCATCGACGACACCCCCGAGGCCGTGCTGCTGTCCTGCTTCGACCCGGTGCGCCGCGAGATCGGCCGGCTCACGCTGGAGAAGCTGGTGCTCGACGGGCGGATTCACCCGCACCGCATCGAGGAGGTCTTCGAGCAGGCCAAGCACGAGGTGGAGCGGCTGTGCCACCGGGCCGCCGAGGATGCGCTCGTCGAGGTCGGCATCACCGACCTGCACCCCGAGCTGATGACGCTGCTGGGGCGGCTGCGGTACCGCACCTCGTATGGCCAGAACGTCCTGAAGCACCTCGTCGAGACCGCGCACATCGCCGGGATCATGGCGTCCGAGCTGCACCTGGACCCGGTCCTGATCAAGCGGTCGGCGTTCCTGCACGACATCGGCAAGGCGCTCACCCACGAGGTCGAGGGCAGCCACGCGCTGATCGGTGCGGATGTGGCCCGCAAGTACGGCGAGCACGAAGACGTCGTCCACGCCATCGAGGCCCACCACAACGAGGTGCTGCCGCAGACGATCGAGGCGGTGCTCACCCAGGCTTCGGACGCCTGCTCGGGCGGTCGGCCGGGGGCGCGGCGGGAAAGCCTGGAGGCGTACGTCAAGCGGCTCGAGCGGATCGAGGAGATCGCCGGCGGCAAGTCGGGCGTCGAGAAGGTCTTCGCCATGCAGGCCGGCCGCGAGATCCGGGTCATGGTCCGCCCGGACGACGTCGACGACATCGGGGCCGCGGTGCTGGCTCGCGACGTGGCGAAGCAGATCGAGGAGGAGCTGACCTATCCGGGTCAGATCCGGGTGACTGTCGTTCGCGAGTCGCGGGTCACGGAGATCGCTCGCTGACAACTTCCCTGACCGGCACCAACAGCGCTCGGCGTGAGATCGATCTTGGTAGATAAATCGTGATAAAGGCGATATGTCCGGTTAGCGGAGCGCCGGACATATCGTTGTCGCCCGAGCCGAGGGAGAACGGGCGGCCAGGGCCCGAGGCATGGCCACTGCCATGGGCCCGAGCCCAGGGAGAGCGGGCGGCCGGGGCACGTGGGCCCGAGACATGGCCACTACCATCGGCCCGAGCCTGGAAGAGAGGGGCCGTCAGGGCCGCGGGCCTGCAGCGTCGCGCCGGAGATGTCGCCATCGGCCGGCGTGGCCGCCGGGTCCCGCGTGACCTTCTGCACCACGCTGCAAGCCGGCTCGCAGCGCGAACCAGGCCTCGTCACGAGCATGAGCGTGGGCGCGCCGGGAAAGCCCGCGCCCCGCGGCGGGGTCAGGGCTTGATCGCGGTGTCGTTGACCATGTACTGGCCGTTCACCTTGTAAGCCCAGATCAACGGGTCCGGCGCGGACAGGTTGCCGCTGCCGTCGAACTTGATGGTGCGGCCCGTCGCCGCGCCCTTGCCCTCGTAGGTGGTCATGTACTTCAGCATCGACTCGCGGGTGCCGTGGCCGGAGAGGAAGCCGGCCAGGTATACGCCGGCGGCGTCGTAGGCCTCGGGGCCGTAGTAGCTCGCCGACTCGCTGAACGTGCCCTGGTACTTCGAGGCGAAGTCGTTGCCCGCGTCCTTCGACGGGACGCAGGGGCAGGTGACGGTGACGCCCTGCGCCTTGCCCTCGGTCTTCGTGACGAAGCTCTGCGTGAACAGCTTGTCGGAGCCCACGATCGGGACCGTCGCGTTGGCTGCGCGCAGGGCCTTCACGAAGCCTATGCCCGGGGTGGACTGGCCCGCGAAGTACACCGCGTCCGGCTTCGAGTCGTTCACCTGCTTGGCGGCCGAGGTGAAGTCGGTGTCGGTCTGCTTGACGGCCACGCTCAGGCCCGTGCCGCCGCCCAGGACGGCGGAGACCTCGGTGCGGCCCGTCGTGCCGTAGTCGGAGTCGTCGTAGACGATCGCGGTCTTGCTGGCCTTCAGGGTGTTCTTGATGTACCTCGCGCCCGCGCGGGCCTGGTCGACGTCGGAGCCGATCGCCCGGTGGAACGTGGCCCAGCCCTGCTTGGCCAGCTTCTCGTCGGGGGCGAACGGGGTGATCATCGGCAGGCTCGCCTTTTCCAGGATCGGGCCGGCGGCGAGGATCTCGTTGTCGTACACGGGGCCGACCACGCCGATCACGTCGGCGTCGTCGACGGCGAGCTGGGCCTTGGCCTTGCTGCCGTCGTCGGTGCCGGTGGTGTCGAACTCCTTGAAGTCGACCTTGCAGTTGGCGTGGGCGTTGTTGAAGTCGTCGATGGCCAGGCGGACGCTGTTGCGCATCATCACGCCGTCGTCGGAGTTGTCGCCGCTGGACATGCCCAGGTAGCCGATCTTCTTGCCGCAGACCGGCGGTACCGCCGAGGTCTGGCTGTCGGCGGGGGTCGGGGTGGGGACGTCGGGGTTGCGGTTGACCGCCCACACGACCCCGCCGATCAGCAGGAGCAGGACCAGGACACCGCTTCCGATGGCCGCGAGCCGTCCGCCACGCCCTTTTTTCGGCGGCTGTACCGCCGGATAGCCCGCCTGCCACGGAGGAGCCGGACTGGCCGGAATGGCGGTGATCGGCTGCGCGACGGGCGGGGCCGGCTGCGCGTAGGCCATGGGCTGGGTCGCCGGCTGCTGCTGCACCGGCGGCGTCGAGACGGGCCGGGCCACCTGCTGCGGGATGATGGGAGGCGGCGGCTGGTAGGCGGGAGCCGGGATCGAGCTCGTCTGCATCAGCGGCGGCAGGTGCGGGGTGTTCGACGGCATGCTGAAGCCGGGCGACACCGGCTGGCCGGAGACGGGCGCGGCCGACACCGGCGCGGCGGCCACGTCGCCGCTGAGCTCGTGGGCGCGCCCACCCGACGTCGGCGCGCCGGAGATCGGCCCGCCCGAGATGGGGGAGCTGCTGCCGCCCGCGGCCCCGGCGACGTGGGCGCGGCCGGTCGGCGGGGCCAGGTGCAGGGCGCCCTCGGCCACGACCAGCTCGGGCTGCTCGATCGCGGTCGGGGCGAGGCCGAACGCGCGGTGCAGCAGTGTCGCCGCCAGCGGGATGCGGCTGGAGCCGCCGACCAGGAACACCGCGGAGACGGGCCGGTTGCCCAGGGCGGAGGCGGTGACGGCGATCTGGGTGGCGGTGACCGTGCGGTCGAGGATGGGCCGGGCCAGCTGCTCGAGCTGCTCGCGGCCGATCGGGACGCTCTCGTCGAACAGGGGCACGTGGACGTAGGTCGTGGCGGCCCGGCTCAGCATCTCCTTGGCCAGGCGGGCGTCCTCCCACAGCTGCCACGCGGCGCGGCGGTCGGACTCAGTCTCCGGGTTGGTCAGGCGGCGCCACTGGTCGCCCTCCCGGCCGGCGAAGTTGCGGCCGAGGTAGGCCACGACGGCCGCGTCGACGTCGAGGCCGCCCGCGTCCGGCAGGCCCTCGCTCGCGAGCACGTCGAAGCCCCCGCCCGCGTTGCGGCGCACCACGCTGGCGTCGAAGGTGCCCGCGCCGAAGTCGTACACCACCGCGACGCCGCCGACGGGCACGTGGGTGCCGATGGTGCTGACGAAGTACGAGGCCGCGGCGACGGGCTCGGCGGCCAGCAGCGGGGCCGGAAGACCGGCGGCGACCGCGGCCTGGGAGAGCGTCTGGCGGCGCTGTGGGGGCCAGGTGGCCGGGTGGGTGAGCGTGACGTGGGCCGGCTTGGCCCCGGCGACCCGCTCGGCCTCGGCCGCGACCCGGCGCAGGACGCTCGTGACCAGCTCGGCCACGGGGACGTCGCGCTCGCCGAGCCAGACGGTGCCCTCCTCGACGCGGCGCTTGGGGTAGGGCTCGAACCGGTGCGGCTGCAGCCGCGCGGAGTGCACGGCGTCACGCCCGGTGAGGATGCTGCCGTCGGCGTTGACGTACACCGCGGAGGGGAGCAGCGGGGACCCGTCGAAGAGCAGGGGCTTGGTGCGCCCGTCCGGCCAGCGCAGGACGCCGACGGTGTTCGAGGTGCCGAAGTCGATGCCCAACCGGAAGCCAGTGTCCGCCACTCGCGCAGCGTACGCATAGGGCGCAACGTTGCCAATCGGCTCAAAGAACCGGCCCGGCTCCCCTCAATGAACGGGAGGCCGGGCCGGTGCGCGGTGCCTTATACGACAGGTGCGCCGGTGTCGGTGGTCAGCGGAACCGGGGCGGCTGTCGTGCGCGGGCGCCGTCCGCCGATGAGCCGCTTCTGCAGCCAGAAGGCGAACGCCGACAGCAGGCCGCAGGTGCTGATGTAGATCGCGGCGACGATCAGGTAGCTCGGCACGTAGGGCAGGCCGAAGGGCAGGCGGCCGCCGATCTGCTTGCCGACGTACAGCAGCTCGGGCAGCTGGATGATGAAGCCCAGCGCGGTGTCCTTGAGCAGCACCACGACCTGGCTGACGATGGCCGGGAGCATCGCCCGGATCGCCTGGGGCAGCAGGATCGACATCATGACCTGGGTCTTGCGCATGCCCAGCGCGTAGGCGGCCTCGGACTGGCCCTTCGCCACGGCCAGGAAGCCGGCCCGGAAGATCTCGGCGAGCACCGCCCCGTTGTAGAGCGTGAGCCCGATCACCAGGGGCCAGAACGGGCCGACCTTGTAGCCGAGCTGGATCGGGCCGTAGTACGCGAAGAAGATGAGCACCAGCAGCGGGATGGCCCGGAACAGCTCGACGATGAGCGTCGTGGGGCCGGTGAAGTAGCCGTGGTCGCTCAGCCGGCCGGTCGCCAGCACCGCACCGAAGATCAGCGCGAGCACCGCCGCGACTCCGGCCGCGCGCAGCGTGGTGAGGTACCCGTCGAGGAGCTGCTGTTGAATCGCCGCGTACTGGAACTGCTGCCACTTGATCGACTCGAACTGGCCCGTGTCGTTGAAGCGCATCACGATGTAGACCAGCAGGGCCACGATCGCGACGAGGCTCACGATACTGAGCACGCGGTTGCGCAGGCGGGCCTTGGGGCCGGGCAGGTCGTAGAGGATGTTGCTCATCGTGCGACTCCCCAGCGCCGCTCCAGGTTCCGCTGCACGAGGATGAGCGGTACCACCAGAATGAGGAACCCGATCGTGACCCACAGCAGGGTGTAGATCTGGTTCTCGCCGCGCTCGGAAAGGTACGCCTGGATCGCGCCCGCCTCGGCGACGGAGAAGCCGGCCGCGATCGTCGTGTTCTTCAGCATGGCGTTGAGGACGCTGACCATCGGCGGCACCACGGTGCGGAACGCCTGCGGCAGCACGACGAGGGTGAGCACCTGGCCGAAGCTCATGCCCAGGGCGCGGGCGGCCTCGGCCTGGCCGACCGGGACGGTGTTGATGCCGGAGCGCAGCGCCTCACAGATGAAGGCGCTCGTGTACGCGGTGAGTGCGACACAGGCGCTCGGGAAGTAGTCGATGTCGACGTCGAGTTTCGGCACCGCGAAGACGAGCAGCGCGAAGACCAGTGTGAGCGGGCAGTTGCGCAGCAGCAGCACATAGGTGGTACCGAAGCCGCGCAGGGCCGGCACCGGCGAGACGCGCATGGCAGTCAGCAGTGTGCCGAGGACCAGGGAGGCGACGCCGGAGATCAGGAACAGCTGGATCGTCGTCCAGAAGTGGGACCCGATCACGTCCCAGTTGTCCGTGAGGACGTGAAGAAACTCGTTCATCCGCTGCCCATCGCCAGGGGGTAAAGGGCGGGACGCCGCCCCGCGGTGGGGGCGGCGTCCCGAATGTCAGATCAGTACTTCTCGAGCGGCGGGATCGTGGCGGCGGAGCCGGACTTGCCCAGCGTGCCGTCGTAGATCTTCTGCCAGGTGCCGTCCTGCTCGGCCTTCTCCAGGGCGGCGTTGACGAAGTCGCGCAGCGCCTTGTCGTCGTGCGGCAGGCCGATGCCGTACTTCTCCGGGTACGGCTTGCCCGTCGCCGGGTCGGTGAACGGCTTGCCGACCACCTTCAGCATCGACGGGTTCTGCGCGGCGTAGCCCTTGAGGATCGCGTCGTCGGTGGTCACCGCGTCGACCTTCTTGTCGATCAGCTGCGACACGCACTCGGAGTAGGTCTTGAACTCGACGATCTTGTCGGTGAGCTTCTGGTCGCGCACCCGCTGGATCGGCGTGGAGCCGGTGGCGGAGCAGACCGTCTTGCCCTTGAGCGAGTCGGAGCCGGTGATGGACGTGTCGTCCTTGCGCACCAGCAGGTCCTGCGAGGCGATGAAGTACGGGCCGGCGAAGGCGACGTCGGCCTTGCGCTTGTCGGTGATCGAGTAGGTGCCGACGTAGTAGTCGACCTCACCACCCTTGATCGACGTCTCGCGGTTCGCGGACGCGACCTCCTTGAACTCGATCTTCGCCGGGTCGATGCCCAGCTTCGACGCGATGAGCTGGGCGATCTCGATGTCGAAGCCGCAGCGCTTGCCCGAGGCGTCCTTGTAGCCGAGGTTCGGCTGGTCGAACTTGACGCCGATGACGACCTTGCCCGCGCTCTTGATCTTCGCAAACGTCGGGCTGCCGGCGATGTCGACGCCGCTGGCCGGCGTCAGGCTCACGCCGGACGACGTGCAGGCGTCGCTCTGCGCCTGCGGCGCGCCGGACTGGCCCGCCGGGGTCTCCGGGGTGGGCGTGCCCTCCTTGCCGCAGGCGGCAAGGCCGAGCGAAAGCGTGGCGACGGCGGCCATGGCCGCGATCCGCATGATTCGCATGTGCTTGCGTGCTCCTTCCATTACCTCACGTGGCCGGCCGGGTTCGCCGGACGGCCGGGGCGCCCCGGGGGTGGTGCGCCCGATCTCTCATGTGTCGAGGCGTGCGAAAACGTCAGTGGGTGAGGATCTTCGAGAGGAAGTCCTTGGCCCGGTCGGTGCGCGGGTTGGCGAAGAACTCCGCCGGCGCCGCCTCCTCGACCAGCAGGCCGTCGGCCATGAACACGACCCGGTTGGCCGCGTGCCGGGCGAAGCCCATCTCGTGGGTGACGACGACCATCGTCATGCCCTCACCGGCCAGGGTCGTCATCACCTCGAGCACCTCACCGACCATCTCGGGGTCGAGGGCGCTCGTCGGCTCGTCGAAGAGCATGGCTTTGGGCTGCATGGCCAGGGCGCGGGCGATCGCCGCGCGCTGCTGCTGGCCGCCGGAGAGCTGGGCCGGGTACTTCTCCGCCTGCGCCGCGATGCCGACCCGGTCCAGCAGGCCCATCGCCCGCTCGCGGACCGCGGCCGCCTTCTCCTTGCGCACCTTGACCGGCCCGAGCATCACGTTCTCGAGGATCGTCTTGTGCGCGAACAGGTTGAACGACTGGAAGACCATGCCGACCTCGCTGCGCAGCCGCGCGAGGGGCTTGCCCTCCGCGGGCAGGCTGGTGCCGTCGAACACGATCTCGCCGCTGTTGATCGGCTCCAACCGGTTGATCGCCCGGCAGAGCGTCGACTTGCCCGAGCCGGACGGCCCGATCACGACGACGACCTCGCCCCGCCCGATGGACAGGTTGACGTCCTTCAACACGTGCAGCTCGCCGAACCACTTGTTCACGCCACTGAGCACGATCAAAGGCTGGTCCGTCATCTTCCGCCCCACTGCATAGCGATGCCTGTCCCGTCGTCCGGTGCGTGTGACGTTAGCGGGGCAAAGGCTTCCGATCCGCGACACAAGGGTCACGGCCAGATAACGACGCCCGTTTTGCGTTACGTGTCCCTGACGGGTTCATTACAGCCCCCGTCTGGTCACAATGAGCAACCCGCGATGCTGGTTGGCATGCGCGTACTCGTGACCAATGACGACGGTATCGACAGTCCGGGCCTCCTCGCGCTCGCCGAACGGGTGACCCGGGCCGGGCACGAGGTCGTCGTGGCCGCGCCGGCCGAGGAGTCGTCGGGATCCAGTGCCGCGCTCCAGGCGGTCGACGAGGGCGGGCGCATCCAGATGGCCGAGCGGCGGCTGGGCAGTACGGACACCACCGCTTTTGCGGTTTCGGCAACGCCGGCCTTCATCGTGCTGCTCGCCACCCGCGGCGCCTTCGGGCCGGAGCCCGACGTCGTGCTGGCCGGCATCAACCGCGGGGCCAACACCGGCGCGGCCGTGCTGCACTCCGGCACGGTCGGCGCCGCGCTCACCGCCGTGGCCAACGGGTGCCCGGCGCTCGCGGTCTCGCTCGACGTCGACCCCAACACCGTCGAGGCCAACTGGGACACCGCGGCCGAGATCGCGGTCGACCTGCTGCCGATGCTCACCGGCGGGTTCGCGCTCAACGTGAACGTGCCCGACGTGCCGGCCGGTGACCTGCGCGGCGTGCGGCGGGCGCACCTGGCCGAGTTCGGCATCGTGCAGATGACGCTGCGCGAGCAGGGCGAGGGGTTCGTGCGCATGTCGCTCGAGCAGGTGGGCGAGGTGGCCGAGCCGGGCAGCGATGACGGCTGGCTGCTGGACGGGTACGCCGCTGTCACCCCGCTGTTCCCGCCCGGCGAGGCGGCCGACGTCGAGCTGCCGGGCATCGTCGATACGGCCGGTGAGCACATCGGGGGCTAAGATTTGGCTCGCTATGACTGAGACCCGAACGTTCCGTGTGATCACCTACGGCTGCCAGATGAATGCGCACGATTCCGAGCGCATCTCCGGGCTGCTGGAGGAGGCCGGCTACGTGCCGGCGGCCGGTGACGGCGACCCCGACGTCGTCGTGTTCAACACGTGTGCGGTGCGGGAGAACGCGGACAACCGGCTCTACGGCAACCTCGGCCACCTGCGGCCCACGAAGCTCGCGCACCCGGGCATGCAGATCGCCGTCGGCGGCTGCCTGGCCCAGAAGGACCGCGGCGACATCGTGAAGAAGGCGCCGTGGGTCGACGTCGTCTTCGGCACCCACAACATCGGGTCGCTGCCGGTGCTGCTGGAGCGGGCCCGGCACAACGCGGCGGCCGAGGTCGAGATCCTCGAGTCGCTGGAGGTCTTCCCCTCCACGCTGCCCACGCGGCGGGAGTCGACCTACGCCGGGTGGGTGTCGATCTCCGTCGGCTGCAACAACACGTGCACGTTCTGCATCGTGCCCGCGCTGCGCGGGCGGGAGAAGGACCGTCGCCCCGGCGAGATCCTGGCCGAGGTCCAGGCCCTGGCGGCCGAGGGGGTACTGGAGGTCACGCTCCTGGGCCAGAACGTCAACTCCTACGGGGCCGAGTTCGGCGACCGGCTGGCGTTCGGCAAGCTCCTGCGGGCCTGCGGCGACGTCGACGGGCTGGAGCGCGTCCGGTTCACCAGCCCGCACCCGAAGGACTTCACCGACGACGTGATCGCGGCGATGGCGGAGACGCCGAACGTGTGCCACTCGCTGCACATGCCGCTGCAGTCGGGTTCGGACGCGGTGCTGCGGGCGATGCGCCGCTCGTACCGGGCGGAGAAGTACCTGGGCATCATCGACAAGGTTCGGGCGGCGATGCCGGACGCGGCGATCACGACCGACATCATCGTGGGCTTCCCGGGTGAGACGGACGCCGACTTCGAGCAGACCCTGGACGTGGTCCGGGCCGCGCGGTATTCGAGCGCCTTCACGTTCCAGTACTCCAAGCGCCCGGGCACGCCCGCCGCGTCGATGGACGCGCAGGTGCCGAAGGCGGTCGTCCAGGAGCGCTACGACCGGCTGATCTCGGTGCTCGAGGAGATCTCCTGGGCCGAGAACAAGCGCTTGGTCGGCTCGACGCTCGAGGTCCTGGTCGCGGTCGGTGAGGGGCGCAAGGACAACGCCACCGGACGTCTGTCGGGCCGGGCGCGCGACGGGCGGCTCGTCCACTTCGCGGCGGACCCGGCCGCGGGCATCCGGCCCGGCGACATCGTGCACACGACGGTGACGTATGCCGCGCCGCACCACCTGAACTCCGACTCGCCGCTCGTCTCGCACCGGCGCACCCGTGCGGGCGACGCCTGGGAAGCCGGCCGGGTGACCCGGACTCCCGGGGTGTCGCTGGGCATGCCGTCCATCGGCGCTCCGGCCGTCGAGCCGGTGAAGACGCACTGCTGACGGGCGGTACCCGGGCGTCCGCTCGCCCGGTTTCGGCTCCGGAAACGACGTTGACCACTACACGCACTCCGGCGTGTAGTGGCCAACTTTCTATGTCGGACGGGTCCTGCCCGTCACCGGAGAAGTCTCGTGATCAGCCGGTGTGCTCGGCCATGGCCAGGAACTTGCGCTTGGACTCCAGGGCCTTCTCGGCCTCCTTGATACGGCGCTGGTCGCCGGCCGCCTGAGCGCTGGCCAGCTGCTGCTCGGCCCGCGCCACCTGCTCGCGCATCTGGGCGAGCAGCGGGCTGGCCTCCGGCGGGGTACGGCGCCAAGCGGCGTCCATTGCCTGCTTGACCCGGTCCTCCACGGCGCGCAGACGCCTGTCGAGGCCCGCCTGCGACTCGCGCGGGACCCGGCCGACCTCGTGCCAGGTGCCTTGGATCTCGCGCAGGCGGTTTTGCGCGCCCTTGGGGTCGCCGTCGACGTCGAGGGCCTCGGCCTGGGCCAGCAGCTCGTGCTTGCGGTCCAGGTTGCCCTTGAACTCGGCGTCCCGAGCTGAGAATACCTCGCTGCGCCGCTTGAAGAAGGCATCCTGGGCGGCCCGGAAGCGCTCCCAGAGCTTCTGCTCCGTGTCCTTGGCGGCCCGCGGCGCGGCCTTCCACTCGGTCATGAGGTCCTTGAGGCGGGCGGCCGTCGCGTTCCACTCGGTGGACTCCGACAGCTGCTCGGCCTCGACGACGAGCTCTTCCTTGCGGCCCTGGGCCTGCTTGCGGGAGGAGTCGAGGGTGGCGAAGTGCGCCCCGCGGCGACGGGTGAAGGCGTCGCGGGCGGCGGCGTAGCGCTTCCAGAGCTCGCTCTCGGCCTTCTTCTCGACGCCGTGGATCGACTTCCACTCGTCGAGGATCTCCTTGAGCCGGTCGCCGGCCGCCTTCCAGCCGGTGGCCTCGGCCGCGATGCTCTCGGCCTCCTCGACCAGCGCGGTCTTGCGGGCGAGCGACTCGGCCCGCGCGGCGTCGCGGGCGGCCCGGGCGGCGCCGGCCTTCTCCTCGGCGATCGTCGTCAGCTTGTCGAGGCGGGCGGCGAGCCCGTCGATGTCGCCGACGACGTGCGCCTCGTCGAGGCCGCTGCGCAGGCGGCGGATCGTGGACAGCGACTGGCCGGCGTCGGCGGCACCGCTGCCGAGCCTCGCTTCGATCAGGTCGACCTCGGTCACCAGGTCCGCGAACCGGCGGGCGAAGTGGGCCAGGCCCTCCTCGGGTGTCCCGGCCTGCCAGGACCCGATGGGGCGCTCACCGGCGGCCGTCTTCACGAAGACGTTGCCGTCGGCGTCGATCCGTCCAAACTCCGTAGGCTCGCTCATCTGCCCATCCTCAATCCCGGCGCCCGTAGGATCGGGTATCCCACCGTCACGCCGCCATCGCACAGCAAAGTTCCCCAGGGCATTCTCACAGGTGTGCCCCGGGGCCGGTCGAGGGCCTGCGGCCGAACCGTGACCATTCCGGTGCCATTCACAGAGTGCCACCGGCCTCTCCGCTCGCGGAGGGCGACCTCCGGAGGGGCGCAGAGACCGTCCCCGATAACGTTAGGCCGTGTCACTCGTCGCCGCCGCTGTCTGCCCACATCCGCCACTGCTCGTGCCGGAGCTGGCCGCCGGGGCCGCGCCCGAGCTCGACGACCTGCGGGCAGCCTGCCGCGCCGCGGTGGCGCACCTGGCGAACGCCTCGGTCGACTCGCTCATCGTCCTGGGATCCGATACCACGACGGTACGCCGTGAGCCCCCGTTCGGGGGGACCCTGTCCCCGTGGGGCGTCGATCTCCCGATCGGTGATCCAAGCGGTGATCAGCTGCCCCTGAGCCTCCTGATCGGTGCGTGGTTGCTCCCGGGCGCTGGAAACTTCCAGACAGTCGCGGCCGACGCCGACCCCGCCGAGTGCGCGCAGCTGGGCCGCAAGCTCGCCGGCGAGGCCGAGCGGGTCGGGCTGCTCGTCGTGGGTGACGGGTCGGCCTGCCGCACCGAGAAGGCGCCCGGCTTCTTCGACGCCCGGGCCGAGCCGTTCGACGCCGCCGTCAGCGCCGCCCTGGCCGCGGCCGACGCCGACGCGCTGGCCGCCCTCGATCCCGGGCTCGCCGCCGAGCTGCTCGCCGCCGGCCGCGCGCCGTGGCAGGTGCTGGCGGGCGCGGCCGACCGCCCGATGCGCGGGGAAGTACTGTACGACTCCGCACCGTACGGGGTCGCTTACTTCGTGGCCACCTGGGCGTGAGCGCGCGACGCGACGTGGCCGCTCGCCATGGGCACGGGGTGGCCCTCACGCCGGTGCCGGAGCTGGCGGAGGTGCCGGTGTGAAGGACGTCATCGCGATCGTCGGGCCGACGGCGGCGGGGAAGTCGGCGCTGAGCCTGCGGCTCGCGGAGGCCCTCGGCGGTGAGGTCGTCAACGCCGATTCGATGCAGCTCTACCGCGGCATGGACATCGGCACCGCTAAGCTCACCGCGGCCGAGCGGGCCGGTGTGCCGCACCACGTGCTCGACATCTGGGACGTCACCGAGCCGGCGAGCGTGGCCGTCTATCAGCGCCTGGCCCGCGCGGCCATCGAGGACATCGCCGCGCGCGGACGCGTGCCGCTGCTCGTCGGCGGGTCCGGCCTCTACATCCGGGCGGTGCTGGAGGACTTCGAGTTTCCGGGCACCGACCCGCGGCTGCGGGCCGAGCTGGAGCGGGAGCTGGAGGAGGTGGGGCCGGCACCGCTGCACGCCCGGCTGCTGGCGGCCGACCCGGCCGCGGCCGCGCGCATCCTGCCCAGCAACGGGCGGCGGATCGTGCGCGCGCTCGAGGTCAACGCGCTGACCGGGACGGCGTTCACGGCGCAGCTGCCGCAGCCGCGGCCCGTGTATGACGCGCTGCAGCTCGGCGTCGACGTCGACACGGCCGTGCTCGACCCCCGCATCGGCGCGCGGGTCGAGCTGATGTGGGCCAACGGCTTCGTCGACGAGGTGCGCCGGCTGCTCGGCCTCGGGCTGCGGGAGGGGCGCACGGCGTCGGGCGCGCTGGGGTACCGGCAGATCATGCAGTTGCTCGACGGCCTCTGCACCGACGACGAGGCGCGGGCGGAGACGGCCCGGGCCACCCGGCGGTTCGTGCGCCGGCAGCGGTCCTGGTTCCGCCGCGACGGGCGGATCGTCTGGCTCGACGGCGCGGCGGCGGACATCACGGAGGCGGCGCTGCGGGCCGTGCGGCAAGATTGACGCCATGCGCTTCGCGAAAGGCCACGGCACGGGCAACGACTTCGTCATCCTGCCCGACCCGGACGGCACCCTGCCCCTGACCCCGGCCCTCGTCGCCGCCCTGTGCGACAGGCGCCGGGGCATCGGCGCCGACGGCGTGCTGCGGGTCGTGCGCAGCGCCGCCCATCCGGACGCGGAGGCGTCTTCCGCGGGCGCCGAGTGGTTCATGGACTACTGGAACGCCGACGGGTCGCAGTCCGAGATGTGCGGCAACGGCGTGCGCGTCTACGCCCGCTACCTGGCCGAGGCCGGGCTCGTCGCCCCGGAGGGCACCTTCGATCTCGTGACCCGGGCCGGTGTCGTGCCGGTCACGATGGGTGAGGAGATCGCCGCGGCGATGCCGATCCCGCGCGTGTACGTGTCGTCCTCCGCGACGGTCCTCGAGCAGAGCTTCACCGGTACGGCCGTCGACGTCGGCAACCCCCACCTCGTCTGCGCGGTCGACGAGCCGACGCTCGAGGGCCTCGAGCTGTTCCGGGCGCCGGTGATCGACCCGCTGATCTTCCCGGCCGGGGTGAACGTCGAGTTCGCGGCGGTCGGCCCGGCTCCCGCGGGCGCCGACCTCTACCGGCGGATGCGGGTGTACGAGCGCGGCTCGGGCGAGACCCAGTCGTGCGGCTCGGGCGCGTGCGCGGTCGCGGCGGTCGCGGTGCACCACGCCGGGCTCGAGTCCGGGGTCGTGGTCGTCGACGTGCCCGGCGGGCGGCTCACGGTCACCGTCACGCCCAACGAGTGCGTCCTGCAGGGGCCTGCGGTCATCGTCGCGCACGGCGACGTCGACGCGCAGGCCATCCGCCAGCTGGTGTTTTCCTAGCCCTCGGCCTCGCTGTCGGGCGTGCTGTCGAGCTGGGGGCCCTTCGCGGCCGCGCGCACGGCGGCGGCCACGGCGGGGGAGACCCGCGCGTCGAACACGCTCGGCACGATGACCGTCGGGTTGAGCTTGTCCTCGCCGACCGTGTCGGCGATCGCCCGCGCGGCGGCGAGGGCCATCGCTTCGGTGAACTCGCGGGCCTGCGCGTCGAGCATGCCCCGGAACACGCCCGGGAACGCGAGCACGTTGTTGATCTGGTTCGGCTGGTCGGACCGGCCGGTGGCCACGATCGCGGCGTGCTCGCGGGCCTCCCGCGGATCGACCTCCGGGTCGGGGTTGGCCAGCGCGAAGACGATCGAGTCCTTGTTCATGGTGGCGATGTCGTCGCCGGTGAGCAGGTTGGGCGCGCTCACCCCGATGAACACGTCGGCACCGCGGACGGCCCCGCGCAGGTCACCCGAGTAGTTGTCCCGGTTCGTGTTGTTGACGAGCCACTGCCACGCGGGCGACAGGCCGGTCATGCCCCGGTGCAGGGCGCCGGGGCGGTCGGTGGCGATCACGTCGCCGACGCCCTGGCGGAGCAGGAGCTTCATGATGGCGGTACCGGCGGCACCCGCGCCGCTGACGACGACCTTCACGTTGCCGAGGGACTTGCCCACCACGCGCAGCGCGTTCGTCAGCGCGGCCAGCACGCAGATGGCCGTGCCGTGCTGGTCGTCGTGGAAGACCGGGATGTCCAGCTGCTCCCGCAGGCGCTCCTCGATCTCGAAGCAGCGGGGCGCGGCGATGTCCTCCAGGTTGATCCCGCCGTAGGCGGGGGCGATCGCCTTCACGATCTGGATGATCTCTTCGGTGTCCTGGGTGTCGAGCACGACCGGCCAGGCGTCGACCCCGCCGAAGCGCTTGAACAGCGCGGCCTTGCCCTCCATGACGGGCATCGCCGCATAGGGCCCGATGTTGCCGAGACCGAGCACGGCCGAGCCGTCGGTCACCACGGCGACCGTGTTGCGCTTGATGGTCAGCCGGCGGGCGTCCTCGGGGTTCTCGGCGATCGCGAGGCAGACGCGGGCCACGCCCGGGGTGTACGCCCGGGAGAGCTCGTCGCGGTTGCGCAGCGCGACCTTCGGCGCCACCTCGATCTTGCCGCCGAGGTGGAGCAGGAACGTGCGGTCGGAGACCTTGCGCACGTCGACGCCGTCGAGCTTCTCCAGGCAGGCCACGACCTGCTCGGCGTGGGAGGAGTCGGCGGTGTCGGTGGTGAGGTCGACGACCACGTTGTTGTTGTCGGAGTCGACGACGTCGACGGCGGTCACGATGCCGCCGGCCTCGCCGACCGCGGTGGTCAGGCGGCCGATCGCGGAGGCGTCGGCGACGACGGAGACACGGATGGTGATACTGAACCCGGCGCTGGGCAGTCTGTGTGTGGCAGGACTCACCGGCCCATTCTCACCCTCCGTGCCACCCCGCCTCGGCACCGGCCCCTTATATGTAGTGCCGACTTGCGGGAATTGGTGTCACGATTGAGGGGTTGCTCAGCTGTTTTACCGAAGGAGAGATTGCTTTGCGCGCACGAACGAGCTTTTCCGCCGACGCCTACGACGCGGACGCTGAGGAGTTCGAGGACTTCGTTGACGACGGCGATCTCGAACTCGAAGAGCGGCACGCCCTGCGGCGCGTCGCCGGGCTGTCCACCGAACTGGCCGACGTCACCGAGGTCGAATACCGCCAGCTGCGCCTCGAGCGGGTCGTGCTGGTCGGGGTCTGGACCGAGGGCACCGTCACCGACGCCGAGAACTCCCTGACCGAGCTGGCCGCGCTCGCCGAGACGGCCGGCTCCGAGGTGCTGGAGGGGCTCATCCAGCGCCGCAGCCGCCCCGACTCGGCCACCTTCATCGGCCGGGGCAAGGTCGACGAGGTCCGGGCCGTGGTGCAGAGCAGCGGCGCCGACACCGTCATCTGCGACGGCGAGCTGTCCCCGTCGCAGCTGCGCCAGCTGGAGTCGCGGGTCAACGTCAAGGTCATCGACCGGACGGCGCTGATCCTCGACATCTTCGCCCAGCACGCCAAGAGCAAGGAGGGCAAGGCGCAGGTCGAGCTGGCCCAGCTGCAGTACTTCCTCCCGCGTCTGCGCGGTTGGGGTGAGGCCCTCAGCCGGCAGGCCGGTGGCTCGGCCAGCGGCAACGGCGGCGTGGGTCTGCGCGGCCCCGGTGAGACCAAGCTGGAGATCGACCGCCGGCGCATCCGGACCCGCATCTCGCGCCTCAAGCGTGAGATCGCCGCCATGTCGACGATCCGCGACACCAAGCGGGCCACCCGCCGCCGCAACCGGGTGCCCGCCGTGGCGATCGCCGGCTACACCAATGCCGGCAAGTCGAGCCTGCTCAACCGGCTGACCGGCGCGGGGGTACTCGTCGAGGACGCCCTGTTCGCGACGCTCGACACCACCACGCGCCGGACCCGCGCGGCCGACGGGCGGATCTACACGCTCTCGGACACCGTCGGCTTCGTCCGCCACCTGCCCCACCAGCTGGTCGAGGCGTTCCGGTCGACGTTGGAAGAGGTTGCCGAGGCCGATCTGGTCGTGCACGTCGTCGACGGCTCGCACCCCGATCCCGAGGCCCAGGTCCGCGCGGTGCGCGAGGTGCTGGCCGAGGTGGGGGCGGATGCGGTACCCGAGCTGCTGGTCATCAACAAGCTCGACGCCGCCGACGAGGAGACCCAGCTGCGCCTCAAGGGCCTGTGGCCCGAGGCGGTCTTCTGCTCGGCCCGCACCGGCGTGGGCCTGGCCGACGTCCGGGCGGCGGTCGAGCAGAAGCTGCCGTGGCCGGCGATCGAGCTGACCGCGATCGTCCCCTACGAGCGCGGTGACCTGGTTGCCCGCGTCCATTCGATCGGCGAGGTCCTCGAAACGTCGCACCTGGCCGAGGGCACCCGCATCCGGGCCCGGGTGACCGAAGGGCTGGCCGCGGAGCTCGCGCCGTACGCCAACGTCGGCTGATCCCGAGTCCGTTACTTAGCGTTAACTCAGTTCTATACCTGGAGTGACAGCCGGACCGGGCAATCCCAAAGCCGGTCCGGCTCTGCCAGACTTGCGGCATGCGACGACGGGTGGTGCTGAGTTCGGCTGCGTTGGTCTGTCTGTCGGCCGGCGTCACAGCACCGGCCGCGGCCTATGCGCCCTCCCCATCCGCGCAGGCCCAGGCCGGTGCGGGCACACCAGTCTGCTCGCCCAACTCCAAGGACGTCAGCGAGATCTCCGGCCTGGTGGCCAAGCCCGACGGCGGCTATTACGCGGTGCAGGACAGCCAGCCCCGGCCGGGCAAGCCCAAGATCTTCGTCCTCGGCGACGACTGCAAGCTCAACAAGACGATCAACTATCCGACCGCCGCCGTCGACCCCGAGGACGCCGCCCTGGGCAAGGACGGCACCCTGTACATCGCCGACATCGGGGACAACGACGAGCAGTCCGGTGGTTCGAGCAAGCCGCGCGACGCCGTGGCCGTGTGGACCATGGCGCCCGACTCCACCACCCCGGTGGTCAACCGGCTGACGTATCCGGACGGCAAGAAGCACGACGCCGAGGCGCTCCTGATG
Source organism: Dactylosporangium vinaceum (assembly GCF_019904175.1). GTDB lineage: Bacteria > Actinomycetota > Actinomycetes > Mycobacteriales > Micromonosporaceae > Dactylosporangium > Dactylosporangium vinaceum. Next base: position 2,064,440 of record NZ_CP061913.1, read on the forward strand.
GGCGGCGACGGCCTGCCGATCATCATCACGAAGACGTCACCCGTCGAGGTGTACGTCGCGGAGTCGGCCCTCGTCCCCAACACCGCCAAGGGCGTGAAGCTCAAGAAGGCCGGCGACTTCAAGGCGTTGCAGGACACCAAGACCGCCAACCCGCTGGGCCTGCTCGGCTGGAAGCTCGTGACCGGCGCCGCGGCCTCGCCCGACGGCTCCAAGGTCGTCGTGCGGACCTACTCGGACGCGTACGAGTTCGACGTGGCCGGCGGCGACGTGGTCAAGGCCCTGCTCTCCGGCAAGCCCCGCATCACCCCGCTGCCGAACGAGGCCCAGGGCGAGTCGATCACCTACACGCCGGACGGCAAGAACTACGTCACCGCCTCCGACGTGAACACCTCGACGAAGGCGCCGCTGCTCAAGTACGCACCGACCGACATCACGGTCAACGCGAACACCAACGGCGGCAACGTCCCTTCCCCGAAGGCGAAGGAGCAGTCGTTCCTGCAGTCGCTGACGCTCGAGGACATCACCTATGCGGTGGCGGCCATCGGGATTGTCGGCCTGGGCCTGGTCATCGCGGGCGTGGTGGGCATCCGCCGCTCGCGCGCCGCCCGCCGGGCGGCCGGTCTGACGACCGGGAACGTCCGCGGTGCGGGTGGCGCGGACGGCGATGACGAGTTCGCGGCGGTCGGCGCACCGGGCCCGTACGGCTCATCCGGCGGCCCGGGCGGCCCGGGTGGTCCGGCCGGGGGTCCGGGTGGGCCCGGTGGTCGCGGCGGCCCGGGCGGCAACGTGTACGGCGGCGGTGGCCCCGGGCGCGACGGCGGCAGCAACGTGTATGGCGGCGGTCCGGGTGGCGGCGGCTCCGGCGGTCCGGGCGGTGGCTCGGGCGGCCAGGGCGGTGGCTCGGGTGGTCCGGGCGTCTACGGCGGGGGCGGTGACAGGCCGGGCAACCGTCAGGGCGGCGGTGTGTACGGCGGCTCCGGCGGCCCCTCGGGCGGACCCGGAGGCTCGGGCGCGCCCGGCGGTGGCGGCGTCTACGGTGGCGCCGGCCAGGGTGGTTCCGGTGGCCCGGCCCGTTCGGGCGGCGGCTCGGGCGGCGGCTCCGGTGGCGGTGGCAGCGTGTACGGCGGTGGACCCGGCGACCGGCGCGGCGGCTACGGCGGCGGCGATCAGCAGGGCTTCGCCCAGGGCCCGCCCCCGCGCTCCGGCCGCGGTGGTTACGGACCCGGCGATCAGGGCGGGTACGACCGCGGCTACGCCCCGCACCGCTGACGCCGCACGCCAGACTCGCGGCGCGCCTATCTCTTCCGGCGCTCGCCGGACCGGCTCGCGGCCGGGCTTGGTGCCGGCCGGCCGCCGCCCGGACGGTCTCGCGGTTCGGGCGGCGGGGTGGTCGCTTGTCGAGCGGGTGGGTCAGATGCGGCGCACGACGGTGACGACGCGGCCGAGGATGGTGGCGTGGTCGCCGGCGATGGGGTCGAAGGCGGCGTTCTGCGGCATGAGCCACACGTGGCCGTCGCGGTTGCGGTAGGTCTTCACCGTCGCCTCGCCCTCCAGCATGGCGGCGACGATGTCGCCGTTGTTGGCGTTGGGCTGCTGGCGCACGACCACCCAGTCGCCGTCGCAGATCGCGGCGTCGAGCATCGAGTCACCCTTGACCTGGAGCATGAAGAGGGTGCCCTCGCCGACGAGCTCGCGGGGGAGGGGGAAGACGTCCTCCACGGCCTGCTCGGCGAGGATCGGGCCACCGGCGGCGATCCGGCCGAGGACGGGGACGTATGCGGGGGCCGGGCGGGCCGCGCGGGCCGCCTCCTCGTCGACCGTCACGAGCTCGCTGGGCGGGCGGACGTCGACGGCGCGGGGGCGGTTGGGGTCGCGGCGCAGGTAGCCCTTCCGCTCGAGCTCCTTCAGCTGATACGCCACGCTGGAGGGGGAGACCAGGCCCACGGCCTCGCCGATCTCGCGGACGCTCGGCGGGTAGCCGTTGCGCTCGACGGCGGCGCGGATGAACTCCAGGATGCGGCGCTGGCGGACGGTCAGGTCGGCCGCGAAGAGGTCGGGGAAGGCGCTGACCACGGCGGTGACCGCGCGCATCTCCGGCTCGCCGCCGCGGCGGCGGGTGGCACGCTTGCTGGCGGCGCGGCCGCCGATGGCGGTGACCTCGGCGCCGGGGCCGTCGATGAGCTCGTCCGGCTCGCTCGCGGGTGCGTCGGTGCGGTCGTCGGCTGACACGTCGTCCTCCCTCGTGTTGGCAGTCGCGGGGCGTTCGCCGCGCCTGCTGACGGGGCCGTGGGGTGGCCCGTCACCCGGCTCCCGCGCGGGTGCGGGAAGCGGTTGTCGCATCGGTGGCCCCGGCGGTGCCGGGACCTGTCTCACGTCGTCGTCGCCGCCCGGGCGCGACCCCGGGCCGGTGCGGCGGCGCCCCTTGCGGGGTGCTCGGTGCGGCGGCGGCTTCCGCGGGCTGCGGAGGGCCACCGGGTGCGGCGGTGACGACATTCGGTGCTTCGGTGACGCCCGCGCTGGCTGCGCGGTGCCGGTTCGCGGCGGTGGCTTCCGCGGGGAAGGCGGAAGCCGGGCGGTGCTGCGACGGGCCGTGGCTCGGCTCCGTCGCCTCGGGCGCGCCCGCGGATGCGGAGCGCCCTGTGTTGCGCAACTGCTGGTGCGGCGGGCCGTGGCTCGGTCCGTCGCGGTGGGCTCCCGCGGGGTGCGGGCGGCCCGGATGTCACATAGGTCCGGTAATGCCGATCGAAACCTGATCGTGTGTGGATCACCGTAACGCCGAGGTAGGGCAGTTTCAAACATCTGTACTACGTGGCGCGCCGATTTTTCGGCGAGTCTTCTCGACACGGGTCTTCTCGCTCTGGTAGACCATCGTACGACTGTTCTATCGAACGGGTGTACGTAAAAGGGGGCCGACATGGGACGGCAGGCCGAAAACGGGCATGAACGGACGCCGGTTCGCCTCACCGGGCGGGGCCGGATCGTGGTGTTCGGCTTCCTGCTCGCGCTCACCGGCGGGCTCGTGGCGCTCGTGTCGGCACCCGGGCAGGCGGCCGACCCGCCGGGGCCCGCGCCGACGGTCATCGTCCAGCCGGGCGACACCCTCTGGGACATCGCCACCCGGACGAAGGGCCGAGAGGGGCGCGACGCCACGGTGGAGGAGATCCGCCGGCTCAACAACCTGACCGGCTACGACATCGACGCCGGCCAGCGCCTCGTCCTGCCCCGCCGCCGCTGATCCGACTCCTGACCCGACCGCCCGCGCGGATGCGGCCCCCGTCCGGCGAGGGTGACCACACCGACCGAAGCCTGCGCTTATCGAAGTGCGGCCACCGATCTCGGCATCGCAAGGTTCACGCGCTGATCGGCACCGCCACTGCCCGGAGCACCCGCACCGCTCGGACCCGCACCGCTCGGAGCCGCCCGTGAACCCGGAGCGGGTCGACGCGCCGATCGGCCGGCGCACATCCGGTGTCGGCCGGCGCATGATCCGCCAGCTGTGGTCGGCGCGGTCGACTGCGGTCGGCGGGGTGGCCGGCGCGCCGGACCGAAGAGGCCTGACCTGCGAAACCTGCATGAGATTGACCTGCGAAGCCCGATCGAGGAGGAGTCCGTGAAATCTCGCAAAGAGGGGATATTTCGCCCGCCAAGGTATAAGTCCGATAAGTCGTGGCGCGCAGCGCCCGACTTATCGCATAACTCCAGGTGGCGGCCCGAGTGGTAGGGGCGTGAAGAATGCTCAGGTTGAGACGCCCGACACAAAAGAGGCAGGATCCGCGTTTGACTTGCGTCGGCGTAGGCATCGGCATAGCGTCTACCCCTAGATGTAGTAGTTACAGGGGTGTAAGTCGTCCACAGGTTGTGGAATCGGCAAGCTCCGATCACTGGTTGTAACCGATGGCGAGTTGGCCTCACGAGGGCGCGCTCGCCTGGTTTGGCGTGCGCTTTTGCCGGATTTGTCCGGCGTACTCTTGGAGAGAGGTCCATCGACATGCGGTGCCCGTACTGCAGGCACGCTGACTCGCGGGTCGTTGACTCCCGGGAGGCCGAGGATGGGCAGATCATCCGGCGGCGCCGGTCGTGCCCCGAGTGCGGGCGGCGATTCACCACCGTCGAGGAGGCGGTGCTGGCCGTGGTCAAGCGCAGCGGGGTCACCGAGCCGTTCAGCCGGCTGAAGATCATCGCCGGCGTGCGCAAAGCGTGCCAGGGACGGCCCGTGGACGAGGACTCCATCGCGCTGCTCGCGCAGAAGGTCGAGGAGACGGTCCGGGCCCGGGGCGCGGCCGAGCTGCCCAGCCATGAGGTCGGGCTGGCGATCCTGGCGCCGCTGCGGGAGCTGGACGAGGTGGCGTACCTGCGGTTCGCCTCCGTGTATCGGTCGTTCGACTCGCTCGGTGACTTCGAGCGGGAGATCGCGGCGCTGCGCGCGGGAGCGGCGGCGCCGGTCAAGGAGCACGAGCTGCCGGGGGATGGCTCGTCGGTGCCCGCCGCGCGGGTCGGCTAGCGCAGAGGACAGAGCACGCACAGCGGGACAGTCGGCGCTGAGAACCCGACAAAGCGCCACAAAAGACTAGGGCTGCAGCGGTACTGCACATGCAGTACCACCAAAGCCAAAAAATGCTGAACCAAGACGATGAGACACACACGTTGATGAGGGGGCCGCGGATGGCGGGGGAGACGAAGACGAAGGCAACAGCACGCAAGGACTCGCGGGAGGGGCTGCGGGTCGAGCGCGTCTGGACGACCGAGGGTGTACACCCGTATGACGAGGTGACGTGGGAGCGCCGCGACATCGTCATGACCAACTGGCGGGACGGCTCGATCAACTTCGAGCAGCGGGGGGTCGAGTTCCCGACGACGTGGAGCGTCAACGCGGCCAACATCGTCACCACCAAGTACTTCCGCGGCGCCGTCGGCACCGAGCAGCGCGAGCAGTCGCTGCGGCAGCTGATCGACCGCGTCGTCACGACCTACCGCAACGCCGGGCAGCAGTACGGGTACTTCGCGACCGAGCGGGACGCGACGGTGTTCGCCGAGGAGCTCACCTGGATGCTGCTGCACCAGGTGTTCAGCTTCAACTCGCCCGTCTGGTTCAACGTCGGCACCGCATCGCCGCAGCAGGTCAGCGCGTGTTTCATCCTCTCCGTCGACGACTCGATGGACTCGATCCTCGACTGGTACAAGGAAGAGGGTCTGATCTTCAAGGGTGGCTCCGGCTCCGGGGTCAACCTCTCGCGGATCCGCTCCTCGCGGGAGCTGCTGACCAGCGGCGGCACCGCCAGCGGCCCGGTGTCGTTCATGCGCGGCGCTGACGCGTCGGCCGGGACGATCAAGAGCGGCGGGGCGACCCGGCGCGCGGCCAAGATGGTCATCCTCGACGTGGACCACCCCGACGTGGAGGAGTTCATCGAGACCAAGGCCCGCGAAGAGGACAAGATCCGGGCCCTGCGCGACGCCGGCTTCGACATGGACCTGGGCGGCAAGGACATCGTCAGCGTCCAGTACCAGAACGCGAACAACTCGATCCGGGTCAACGGCGAGTTCATGCGCGCGGTCGAGGACGACGCCGAGTTCGCGCTCAAGGCGCGCCTCGACAACGCCCCGATCGCCACGGTCAAGGCCAAGGAGCTGTTCAACAAGCTCGCGCAGGCCGCGTGGGCGTGCGCCGACCCCGGCATCCAGTACGACGACACGATCAACGACTGGCACACCTGCCCCGAGACCGGGCGCATCACGGCGTCGAACCCGTGCAGCGAGTACATGCACCTGGACAACTCCAGCTGCAACCTGGCCTCGCTCAACCTGCTCAAGTACCTGCAGCCCGACGGCTCCTTCAACGTCGAGCGGTTCGTGAAGTCGGTCGAGCTGGTCATCACCGCGATGGACATCTCGATCTCCTTCGCCGACTTCCCGACCGAGAAGATCGGCGAGACCTCCCGCGCGTACCGCCAGCTCGGCATCGGCTACGCGAACCTGGGCGCGCTGCTCATGGCCAGCGGCCTCGCGTACGACTCGGACGGTGGCCGCGCGGTCGCGGCGTCGATCAGCAGCCTCATGACCGGCACCGCGTACCGGCGCTCGGCCGAGCTGGCCGGGGTCGTCGGCGCCTACGACGGCTACGCCCGCAACGCGTCCGCGCACACCAGCGTGATGCGCAAGCACGCCGAGGCCAGCACCGCGATCGCGACCGTCGGCGCCGTCGACGTCGCCATCAAGGAGGCGGCCACCGCGCAGTGGCGGCTGGGCAACGAGATCGGCGCGAAGCACGGCTGGCGCAACTCGCAGGCCAGCGTCCTCGCCCCGACCGGCACCATCGGCCTGATGATGGACTGCGACACCACAGGCGTCGAGCCCGACCTGGCCCTCGTCAAGTTCAAGAAGCTCGTCGGCGGCGGCTCGATGCAGATCGTCAACCAGACCGTGCCGCGGGCGCTGCGGACCCTCGGCTACCAGGAGGAGCAGGTCGAGGCGATCGTCGAGCACATCTCGGCGCACGGCCACGTCATCGACGCCCCCGGCCTGAAGCTCGAGCACTACAGCGTCTTCGACTGCGCCATGGGCGAGCGCACCATCGCGCCGATGGGCCACGTCCGCATGATGGCGGCGATCCAGCCGTTCATCTCCGGCGCGATCTCCAAGACGGTCAACATGCCGGAGTCGGCGACCGTCGAGGACGTCGAGGAGATCTACTACCAGGGCTGGAAGCTGGGCCTGAAGGCGCTCGCGATCTACCGCGACAACTGCAAGGTCGGCCAGCCGCTGTCCGCGGTGTCGTCGTCGAAGAAGGAAGAACCGGCGCCGGTCGTCCAGGAAGTCGTGAAGACTGAGAAGGTGATCGAGTACCGCCCGGTCCGCAAGCGGCTGCCGAAGAAGCGGCCGAGCTCGACCGTGTCGTTCTCCGTCGCCGGGGCCGAGGGCTACCTGACCGCGTCGTCGTACCCGGACGACGGCCTCGGCGAGGTCTTCCTCAAGATGTCGAAGCAGGGCTCCACCCTGGCCGGCGTCATGGACGCGTTCTCGGTGGCCATCTCCATCGGCCTGCAGTACGGGGTGCCGCTGGAGACCTACGTCTCGAAGTTCGTCAACATGCGCTTCGAGCCGGCCGGCATGACCGACGACCCGGACATCCGCCTCGCCTCCTCGGTGATGGACTACATCTTCCGCCGCCTGGCCCTGGACTTCCTGGACTTCGACACCCGCTCGGAGCTGGGCATCCTGACCTCCGCGGAGCGCGCCGCCCAGCTGCGCGCCGAGGCGGCGGGCACGACCGGCGAGACGGCGGAGGTCGTGGACCTCACCGAGATGCGCAACTCGGCCCCGGTCGTCAAGCCGGCCGCCGCGGAGAAGCCCGCCAAGCCGGCCGAGATCGACCCCCCGCGCCGCATCGGCTCCTCGACCGAGCTGCTGGAGCTCGTCCAGGGCAAGGCCGCCGACGCGCCGCTCTGCTTCACCTGCGGCACGAAGATGCGCCCCGCGGGCTCCTGCTACGTCTGCGAGGGCTGCGGCTCCACCAGCGGCTGCAGCTGATCATTGCGACAGCGAACGGCCCGGCCATCACGGCCGGGCCGTTTCCGTGTTCCCTACGCTGACCAGGCGGTCGCCAGACGGTCGAGGTGGTCCTTGTACTCGATCCGCTCGTACCAGTCCGCCGGCCAGCCGGAGGCGGTGCCGGCGGCGCCGGCGAAGGAGCCGGCCAGGCAGGCTATCGAGTCCGAGTCGCCGGACGAGGCGGCGGCGCGGGCGATGACGTCCACGGGGGAGTCGGGGAAGAGCAGCAGGCAGTACAGGGCGGTCGCCAGCGCCTCCTCGGCGATCCAGCCCGCGCCGCCCGCCGCGCACGGGTCGGCGTCCGGGCCCAGGTAGCGCACCTGGTCCTCCAGGCCGGTCAGGGCGGCCAGGCACTCGTCCCAGCCGCGGGCGATGAACTGCTCCGCAGACTCGGTCATCGGCTGGCGCCACAGGTCGTCGCCCAGCCAGTCGGCCCGGTAGACGGAGCGCTGCGACGCGCAGCGGTCGCGCAGGGCGGGGAGCAGCTCGGCGACGGGCAGGCCGTCCAGGAGCCAGCGGATCGTCAGGGCGGTCAGCTCGGAGGCGGCCAGGCCCGTCGGGTGGCCGTGGGTGATGGCGGCCTGGAGCTGGGCGGCGCCGGCGCGCTCGTCCTCGGAGAGGCCCGGGACCAGGGCCATCGGGGCGACCCGCATGTTGGCGCCGCAGCCCTTCGAGCCGGCCACCGTCGCCTTCCACCACGGCAGGCCGCGCTGCAGGGCGTCGCACGCGGCCATGCAGGTGGTGCCGGGGGCGCGGTTGTTCTCGGGGCTGCGGGCCCACTCCACGAACAGGCGTGACAGGTGGGGCTCCAGCCGCGCCGCCTGGAGCGGCCCCTCGGCCAGGGCCAGGACCAGCGCGTCGCCAACGGCCAGCGTCATCTGGGTGTCGTCGCTGACCAAGGGCCTGGGCGGGAGGTCGCGGGGGCCGCGGCGGCCGAACGTGGCGGTGATCTGCTCGAAGGTTTGAAACTCGACGGGGTAGCCGAGCGCGTCACCGAACGCGAGACCGAAGAGGGATGCCTTCACCTTGGACATATGCGCAGTTATACCCGGACGACCTCGATCCGGTTGGCCGGTTGGCGGGCGCAGACCGCGCGGGCGCGGGCCTCCGCCCGGTCCGACAGGGCGAGGAGGCGTACGCGTCCGGGCGTGGAGGCGACCGACGCGTCGAGACGGTCGGGGGCGGTCACCGGGAGGTGGTTGTAGATGGCGCCCGCGGTCGCGCCCGACGTGCGCTGCATCGTGGAGAGGAAGAGCGTGAGGCGGTACGACTCGTAGCCGGAGTCGTCGCCCACGACGAGCACCGGCGCGTCGGCCGGGAGCCGGGCGTACGCGCGCAGCAGCAGGTCCGCCTGCGCCGTGCGGGCCGCGTCCGGGCCGATGAGCCAGGACCGGCCCCAGGACCCGCCGAGATGCGGCTGGTACGGCGTGTCACCCCGCCCGGCCCCGGTGAGCGCCACGATCGCGATGAGGGCGGGCACGGCGGCCGGCAGCGAGCGGTGGCGGCGGACCCGGACGGGGGCGGGCAGGTGCAGCGCGACCGCGCCCGCGCCGATCAGCAGCAGGGCGAAGACCAGGTACAGGGCCTTGTTCGCGTAGTACCCGCTGCCGACGCCGAAGAGCCGCTGCCCGATGAGCAGGATGCCGGCGAACGCCGCGACGGGGACGAACGACAGGGAGTACCGCCGCCAGATCCTGCTCCTGCGACCGCGCCTCGTCAGCAGGCCGGTGGCGACGAGCGCGGCCAGCGCGGCGAGGGCGTCGCGGCTGAGGACCAGGTAGCCGATGGTGAACAGCGCGCTTGCCTGGTCGGCCAGGAGCAGGCCGTACGCCATGGGCACGGTCGCGGCCGCACCGCACGTGACCGCCAGGACGAGCGCGACCGGGCGGCGGGCCAGTCGGCGCCAGTGCGTGCCCAGCCAGATGAGCGCGGCCAGGCCGACCGGCGGGAGGTACAGGTAGTAGGTGAACCCTACGGCCGTGAGCAGGCCGGCTATGAGCAGCAGCTGGTCGCGGGTGCGGGCGACCGGGCGGGCCAGCAGCGCCAGCAGCAGCACCGCCTCGGCGAGGCCCAGCACCTGGCTCGGGTAGCCGAAGCTGAGCAGCTCCAGCATCTCCCCGGCCGCGCACACGGCCGTGATGAGCGCGGTGAGCGGCAGGCACCGGGCCGGGGTCAGCGCGCCCGCGCCGATCCACTGGGCCGCCCAGACCAGCGCCAGAGCCAGGAACGTGTACCCGGCGACGGCGAACCACAGATAGTGCGTCAACATCGCGGTACCGCTGCCGAAGTTCGAAGCCGAGGACCGGACGAACCCGTCGAGGAGGCCGGCCAGCAGGTGCGAGCCCTGCGGGTAGTCGATCATGCCGCCGTAGACGTAGCGCTCCGCCCGCGCGTGGTCGGTGAACAGGTAGCCGCCGGTGCGCCGGATCGCGTCGAAGACCGCCGCGTGCCGGGCCAGGTCCTCGCCGTCGAGCATGATCGCCAGGCGGCGGTCCGCGTCCGCGGGCCAGACCGGCCAGGCGGCGACCAGGCCGACCACCGCGGCGCCGGCGCCGGCGACCGCGTCGGACCCGCGCGGACGCGGCAACTGGAGGCGGCGACCGGTGCGGGCGGCGAGCAAGATCAGCGCGGTCGCGGCGGTCCCGGCCACGGCGATGGGGTGCAGGCCCCACGGCCAGAACGCGAAGACGAGGCCGGCCGCGCACGTCGCGCCGAGGAGCAGGCCGGCCGCGAGCATCAGGCGGTCGAGCAGGCTCCGCCCGCCGCGCAGCAGGGCCGCTGTCGCGATCAGCAGCAGGGGTGGGACCACGAGGGCCGCGTGGGCCGCGTACAGCGCTGTGACAAGCAGCCACGCGCCCACGACCAGTGCAGGTATGCGTAGTTGTACACGCCGGGGGGTGGGGATCGGCACGTACGAATAACGGGTTTTCTGGTACATCGGTTATTTGCCGGAAAACTTTGGGTCTGTCCTAATCGTTACTAGTTATGTGATTACGCTGCGTGATCGGTATGACCCGAAGTCCAACGGGCTCGGCCTGCTCCGGCTCGGGCTCGCGCTGTCGGTGCTGGTGGCGCACGCGTGGCCGCTCGGCCTCGGGCGGCCGAACCCCGGCGAGTCGCTGACCCGCGGCCAGGCCGACCTCGGTTCCCTCGCCGTCGACGGGTTCTTCGTGCTTTCCGGGTTTCTGGTCGCCGCGTCCGCGCGCCGGGGCAACGCGGCGCGGTTCCTCTGGCACCGCGTGCTGCGGATCTTCCCGGGGCTCTGGGTGTGCCTGCTCGGCACGGCGCTCGTCGCCACGGTCACCGGGCACTCGGGCGGGCTCGGGTTCGTGCGGAAGAACTTCTTGGGGGCCGTGCACCAGTGGGGGATCGGCACGCTGTTCACGGACACGCCGTACGGGCGGCTGGTGCAGGGCAGCGTCGCGAACGGGTCGCTGTGGAGCCTCGTGTACGAGCTGCTGTGCTACTGCGGGCTGGCCGTCCTGGTCATCGCCGGGCTTCCGCGCCGCGCGCCGTGGGTCGTGCCGGTGCTGGCGGCCGGGGCCTACGTGGTCATCGCGGCCGATGCGGTGCATGATCCGACTGTCCCGAAGTACCGTGGCGGCCTCGGTCCCCTGCCGATCTGGGGCTACGTCGACTTCCAGCTCGCGGTGTACCTGGGCTTCCTGTTCCTGCTCGGCGCATCGATGCAGCTCTACGCGCACCGTGTTGTGCTGCACCCGGCGATCGCCGGCGGTGCCGCTCTGGCCCTGCTCGGCAGCCTGGTCTACGGCGGCTTCTTCGCCGTCGGCTACCCGGCGTTCGCCTATCTGCTGGTGTACTGCGCGTGCGTCGTCCCGCCCCGCCTGCACGCGGTGGGCCGGGAGCAGGACTACTCCTACGGCATCTACATCTATGCGTTTCCGGTGCAGCAGACCGTCGCCCACCTCGGCGGGGCCTCCTGGGGGCTGCTCCCGTACATCACGGTGTGCCTGCCGCTGGCGCTGCTCGTCGCCGCCGCCTCGTGGCACCTGGTCGAGCGGCCCGCGCTGGCGCTGAAGCATCGACCACTACTGTTTGCGCGATGGGGATTTCGGTTGTCTGGCGCGGGGCTTTCGGCTCGGCGGAGCTCTCCGCGCTTCACGCATCGGCATTCGGCGGACCCGGAGCCGCCCGCGACTGGTGGGCCCAGGTCAACGCCCACAGCCTCGGCTGGGTCACTGGCCGGGACGGGGCGGAGCTCGTCGGGTTCGTGAACGTCGCGTGGGACGGCGGCGAGCACGCGTTCGTGCTCGACACGATGGTCGCGGCCGCCTACCGCCGCGGTGGCGCGGGAGCACGGCTGGTGGCCCTGGCCGCCGAGCACGCCAGGACCACCGGATGCCGCTGGCTCCACGTGGACTTCGAACCCCACCTCACGAAGTTCTATGTGGAAGCGTGCGGCTTCACCCCCACGCCGGCCGGGCTCATCTCACTTCTTGCTCTTCCGTAGCGCCTTCAGGTCGGTGTGCGCCTTCTTCGCGGCGTCGCGGATCGGGGTGACCGCGGACTTGATCGCGTCCGCGTCCGCGCCCGGGCGCACGGCGAGCAGTTTGTCGGCCTGCCCGGTGAGGGCCTGCTTGACCGCGTCCGCGCCCGGCTGCTTGTCCGCCATCTTCGCCGCCACGGCGAGTTCGGTGTCGATGGCCGCGGTCAGGCGTACCTTCGGCCCGGTCAGCAGGAACACGCGGTAGTCGTTGACCATGCTCTGCGCGTCCGTGCGCAGCGCCGCCGCCGTCGTCTCGCCGTCCACCTTGGTCTTCAGGGCGGTCAGGCCGGCCCGCTGGTCGGCGACGAGCTTCGTGAGCGTGTCCTTGTGGGCCGCCGTGAGCTGCTTGGCGTCGGCGATCGTGCTGTCGTACTGCTTGAGTGCGGCCAGCCGCTTGTCGATCCGCGCGTCGACGGCCTGCTTGGCCGAGTCGAGGGTGGGCGCGGCCTGCGCGGGCGCGGCCAGTGTCAGGGCCGCGGCGACGGCGACGGCGGCCGCCAGGGCGGTGCGGGTCATGCGGTTCATCAGTCGTCGTCCTCCGGGGTCTGGGCGTCCTTCGCGAGGTCCTGTCCGACCTGGTCGAGCAGGTCGTCGGCGCTCGGACCCACCGTGGTGGTGGTCTGCGCCGGTGCGGGCGCGGGCGTTTCGGCGGGCTGATGGCGCCCCCTGGCGCATCCGCCGAGCAGCAGCACGCCGACGGCCAGCGCGATGGCGAGCGTTCGTCTCATGGCGCCAATGGTGCGGGCCGCGGGTAAGCACTACCCGCGGCCCGATGTAAGGGTTTCGTCAACCCCGTGCGCGGACCGGTACCGCCGCCGTCACCTCGACCTCGAGCAGCGCGCCCGCGCGGAACAGCCGGGCGATCTCGACTGTCGTGCTCGCCGGGGCGGGCTCGGGGAACAGCTCGCGCCGGACCTTGCCGTACTGCGGCAGCAGCCCGAGGTCGGTCACGAACGTCCGGATGTGCGCCACGTGCTCGAAGCCGCCCCCGTGCGCGGCCAGGATGCCGTGGATCACGTCGAAGATGTACCGCGCCTGCGCCTCCATGTCCCCCGGGTGCACGACCGCGCCGTCCTCGTCGGCCGCGATCTGCCCGGCCAGGAACAGCAGCGCCACGTCGCCGGTGTCGACGCGCGCGACGTGCGAATAAGGGCCCGCGGGCCGGACCACGCTCCGTGGGCTGTCCAGAATCACCATGATCGTGACGCTAGGGTTTCCGATCGGATGTCACCAGCGAATGTCTGGCATGGTTGCCATGTCGTGTGCGAATGTCGGACGCGTGCAGACCGAAATGCTCGAGGTGTTCCGCGAGGTGGCCCGTCAGCGCTCCATCACTGGCGCGGCCGCGACGCTGCGGTACACCCAGTCGGCCGTCTCCCGTCAGATGGCCGCTCTGGAGGCCGAGTTCGGAGCCCCGCTCTTCGACCGCCTCCCACGGGGCGTGGCGCTCACCTCCGAGGGCCGCTGCCTCCTGGAGCACGCGACAGCCGTCCTGGACCGCCTGACCGCCGCCCGCCGCGAGGTGCGCGCGGTCACCGACGCCCTCATCGGCCGCCTGCGCGTCGGCGCCTTCGCCACTGCCGATGCGGCACTCGTACCGCGAGCACTTGCCCGCTTCCGCGCGTCGCACCCGGACGTGGAGATCGCGCTGATCGAGGGCCTGACCAGCCGTCTGCTGGCGTCCCTGCTTGTCGACGACGCGGACGTGGTGCTGGTCAGCTCAACGGCCGACCGCCCGTTCACCGACGACCGCTTCGAGGTCCACCACGTCGCGGCCGAGCCGCTGCTGCTGGCCGTGCCGGCCGCCCATCCGCTGGCCCGTTCGGTGCCGCACCACGCCGACGCCCGCGCGGACGCGTCCTCGCACGCTGATGCCCGCGCGGATGCGTCCTTGCACGCCGACGTCCGCGCGGACGCGTCCCTGCACGCCGGCGACCGCGCGGATGCGTTCACCGGGCCGGTATCGGCGCCGATGGCGGACGGGGCGTTGGCGGACGCCGCCGGCGCCGGTCGAGTGGTGCGGCTGGAGGAGCTGGCCGATGCGTCATGGGTGGCGGGGGCGGCGCGCCCGGAGGAGACGCTGCTGGCCGCGAGCGCCCGCCTCGGCTACCGCCCGCGCATCGACTTCGTGGTGCAGGAGTGGACGGCCAAGCTCGGCTTCGTGGCCGCCGGCCTGGGGGTGACGCTTGTCCCCGCGTTCGCCGCCCGGATCGCCCCCCGCGACGTGGTGCTCCTCCCGCTGGACCCGGCCGAGGTCCCACCCCGCCTCGTCGTGGCCGCCACCCTCGCCGGCCGCACCGTCCCGTCAGTCGTCGCGGCCTTCCTGTCCCTCGTCCGCGCGGAAGCGGCGATCGGCGCCGGCGCGATCGGCGGTTGAGGGGCCCTTGCCGGTGCCCGGTTGAAGGGCCGGTGCCGGTGCGCGGCCCGGCGCATCGGGCCCGGTCAGGTGGTCGAGTTGCGGATCCGGCGGAGGCCCACGGCGGCCGAGACGCCCGCGGCGGCCACGTCGGCCAGGGTGAACAGGAGGCGGGAGACGAGCGTCAGGGCCCAGGCGGTCGGCCACGGGATGCCCAGGCCGGCCAGGGCGATGCCCATCAGGAACTCGCGGGCCCCCAGGCCCGAGGGGGCGACGATGACGAACGTGCTGATGCTCATCGCCAGGGCCATGGCGAAGACCGAGCCGACGATGCCGTGCAGGCCCGGGAGGTGGGCCCGGACCAGGAACCAGATGTGCAGGCCGGCCGTGACGTAGCCCACGGCGCACCAGGCGCTGCTGACCAGGACCGGCTTCCAGGTGATGGGGCGGTCCAGGGCGGGGCGGCGCAGGATGCGCATCGCCCGGCTCACCAGATACGTCAGCAGCGGCGGGTAGCAGCACGCCAGGCCGAGCGGCAGGAGTATGACCGCGCACCAGACGGCGATTTTGGCGAACGTGCGGTGCTCGGACGCGTCCGCGCCGTCGAAGGCCACGCCGAAGCCCGGGGCGGTCAGGATCAGGCCGACCGTCACGCCCAGGCCGGTGACCACGGCCGAGCCGATGAAGACCTTGGCCCGGGAGACGCCGACGCGACGGCCCAGCTCCATCTGGACGACGTACGCCCAGACCGTCCCCGGCAGGTACTTCCCCAGCGCGCCGATCAGCTGGATGGGCGCGGCGTCGCGGATGCGCAGCGGGTGGTCCAGGTTGCCCACCATCGCCCGCCAGGCCATCATCGTGGCCCACAGGCACGCGACCGCGCACGCCAGCGAGGCGGCCAGCGACGGCCAGGACAGGCTGCGGAACGTCGCCGAGACCGACGACCACTGCTGGACGGTCGTGGCGACGATGAAGTATGCGATCGCCACCGCCGCGAGGATGCGCACCGCCAGCACCAGCCGGGCGCGCCAGGGGCGGGCCGGTTTCGCCGGCGCCGCGGAGGTCGCCGTCCCGTCGTCCATCGCCACCCCACTCACGGTCGGTCACGCTAGCACGCCACCTGGAGACCCTAGGATGGCGCGATCAGAGACGAGTAGCTGAGGAGCCCGCGTGCGGTACGTCGTCATCGGTGGGGGCATCGTCGGACTGGCGGTTGCGCATCGGCTGGTCCAGGACCGGCCGGATGCCCGGGTCACGGTCGTGGAGAAGGAGAGCGGGTGGGGCGCGCACCAGACCGGGCACAACTCGGGGGTGATCCACGCCGGGGTGTACTACAAGCCGGGTAGCTTGAAGGCCACGCTCTGTAAGGCCGGGAGCGCCTCGATTGTCGAGTTCTGCGACAAGCACGGCATCGCCCACAAGGTCACCGGCAAGCTCATCGTCGCCACCGACGCGTCCGAGCGTCCGCGGCTGCACGCCCTGTTCGAGCGCTCGGTCGCGAACGGGTTGCCGGTGCGGAAGGTGAGCCAGGCGGAGGCTCGGGAGTACGAGCCGCACGTCGCCTGCGTCGAGGGCATCCACGTCGCGTCCACCGGGATCGTGGACTACAAGGCCGTCTGCGCGAAGCTGGCCGAGCTCGCGGCCGAGGCCGGGGCCGTGATGCGCCTCAACACCGCCGTGACCGGCATCCGCTCGGGCGCGCGGGAGGTCGTGGTGCGCACGACGACCGGCGACATCACCGCCGACGTTCTCGTGAACTGCGCGGGCCTGCACGCCGACCGGGTCGCCCGGCTGGCCGGCATCCAGCCGCCGGCCCGCATCATCCCGTTCCGTGGCGAGTACTTCGAGCTGCGCCCCGACCGCCGGCACCTCGTCAACGGCCTGATCTATCCGGTGCCGGACCCGCAGTTCCCGTTCCTGGGCGTCCACCTGACCAAGATGATCGACGGGAGCGTCCACGCGGGCCCGAACGCGGTGCTGGCCCTGGCGCGGGAGGGGTACTCGTGGGGCCGCATCCGCCCGCGCGACGTCGCCGAGGTCGCCGTGTACAGCGGGCTGTGGCAGCTGGCCCGCAAGCACCTGCGGTACGGGGTCACTGAGGTCCGCCGCTCCCTGTCGAAGCGCCGATTCGCCGAGAGCCTGGCCCGTCTTGTCCCCGAGGTCACCGCGGCCGATCTGGTCCCGGCCGAGGCGGGCGTCCGCGCGCAGGCGATCACGCCGGCCGGCGACCTCGTCGACGACTTCCTGATCGTGACCGAGGGTCACCAGGTCCACGTCCTCAACGCCCCGTCGCCGGCCGCGACCAGCTCGCTGGAGATCGCCAAGTACATCACCGCGCGCCTGCCGTTGTAAGGTGCCCGCGTGCGAAGGGTGCTGCTCGCCGTCGTTGCCCTCTCGGCCATGCTCGTCGCCGCGTGCGACGACGCCGGCGCGAGCCCGTCCACCCCGCCGTCGACCGCCCCGGCCGCCGCCGCGGGCGGTGCCTGTCAGCTCCTCGACTTCGCGACGGTCAATGCGAAGCTGGGCCTGCAGCTCTCTGTGGCCGCGGGCGCGTCGATGGACAACTCGTTCACCTGCGTCCTGGAGCCGTCCAGCGGCGGGTACCCGGACCTGGTGCTCGCCATCACCACGACCACCATCGCCGCCGACGTCTTCACCACCACCATCCAGCCCTCGGGCGCGCAGGCCGTGCCGGGCCTCGGCGCTGTCGCGTACCAGCTCCAGACCCCGCCCGCCGACAAGTCCGGCCCCGGCGTCCAGATCGGCTGGCTGGCCGGCAACAAGCGCATCATCACGCTCTCGCTGCACCTGCCCGCGGGAACCGCCGACGACAAGGCCGCGGCGTCCGGGCCGAAGATGGTCGAGCTGGCGAAGCTCATCGATTTGAGCAGCCTGTAGAGCCGGCGGCGGCGCACGAACCCGGCCGGGCCGGAACACCGAGCCGCCCCGGAACACCGAGCCGGGCCGTGTGTCCGGCGGCGTGGCCGGCTGCCCGGGATCACAGGCCGGCTGTGGCGCGGGCTGTCGTGAACTGCGTTTCCGGGTCGCCGAAGTAGCGCCAGGGCCAGGTCGTCGGGTGGCGGCCGGAGAGGGCCAGGTGGGGGCGGGCGGCGGCGGGGTCGCCGGCCTGGTGGTAGAGGGCGGCGAACGCCTGGTGGGCCGGGATCGTCCACGGGTGGGTGGCGTAGGCCGCGTGGCCGGCCAGGAGGCGGGCGGCGGCGGTGTCGGTCTCGCGGCGGACCGTCGAGTCGGCGAAGTAGCGCCAGGCGCGCCAGAAGCGGCCGACGACGGTACCCCGCAGGAGGCCGTCGACGTAGCCCTCGAGGTGTGCCAGCGCGACAAGCGCGTGCAGCGGGTGGCCGTCGGGACGGTCGGCGGTTCGGGTGCGGGCGAACGCCAGCACCTTGTCCTGGGTGCCGTACCAGCGGTGGGTCAGGGCGGTCAGGTGGCGGGTGTGGGCCGCGTACAGGTCGGGGGCCAGGACGCAGGCCCGCTTGAACACGTCGGCGGTTTCGGTCCTGTGCTGCGGAGCGCAGATGACGGCGCCTGTCAGCTCGCTCCAGGGGACCGGATCGTCGCGGGACAGGGCGGCGGCCTGGCGCAGTGCGGTGCGCGCCTCGGCCACCAGGGCCTGCTGCTCCTGGACCAGGCGCTCGGTGGCGACCGGGGTGGCGTGGTTGTCCTCGCGCACGGCCCACGCGGCGGCCGAGAGGGAGGCTCCGAGCAGGAGCCAGCGCTCCGGGCGGTACGCCTGCCGGGCCGCCATGCCGCGCAGCAGCTCGATCCGCAGGGCGCCGGCGGGGCCCAGGACGGCCACGGCGTGCTCGCGGCGGTCGGCGTCCTCGGTGCCGGCGATCAGGTCCAGCGCGGGTGTGGGGTCGCCGTCGTCGGCCAGCGCCCACTGGGCTTTTTCGAGGTACTCGTCCGTGAAAGCCCGGTCAAAACCCACCATCTCAGACTAAGCACCGAAATCACTGCGGCATCGGCCCGATCGATAAAAATCCGCGAATCACCCGGGGGTGCGCTCGTCGTAGCGGGCCCGGGCAGCGGCGATGTCGGCCTGGTGCCGGCGGGCCCAGGTGGTGAGGGTCAGCAGGGCGGCCTGGAGCTCGACGGCCATCGGCGTCATCGAGTACTCCACCCGCGGCGGCACCGTCGGATAGCTCGTGCGCACCAGCAGCCCGTCGCGCTCGAGATTGCGCAGCGTCAGGGTCAGCATGCGCCGGCTGATGCCGGGGATGGCCCGCTCGAGGGCGGAGAAGCGGATCGGGCCGGACGCCGCCGCGACCAGGATGCACACGCTCCACTTGGAGCCGATCCGATCAAGGACGTCCTCCACGGAGCAGAGCCCGGCGGCGTCGGCGGACGGGGCGCACGCACCGGCGGGCGCCGACCCTGCACAGGAGGCGCCCGCCGAAAGGAAGTCCATGGTGCTATGCCGCGGCGACGAAGACCCGGGACGCGACCTCGCGCGGGAGCCGGATGCGCTCGCCCTCACGGTCGATCGAGACGCCGTCGCGCTCCTGGGCGACGGTCACGGTGGCACCCGGGTCGATGCCGGCCGTGTGGAGTTGGCGGAGCACGTCGGCGTCGGTCTGGACGGATTCGCAGATGCGGCTCACGACCACCGAGCCGGCCAGGCCCGGGAACGCCAGGTTGCGCTCCGGGTCGGCCACCTCGTCGGGCTCGCCGCCCTGGAGGGTGTCGAGGCCGGGGATCGGGTTGCCGTAGGGCGAGCGGGTCGGCCGGCCGAGCAGTTCGTAGACGCGCTGCTCGACGGCGTCGCTCATGACGTGCTCCCAGCGGCACGCCTCCTCGTGGGCCTCCTCGTACGGCAGGCCGATGACGTTCACCAGGAGCAGCTCGGCCAGGCGGTGCTTGCGCATGACCGCGACCGCGTGCTCGCGGCCCTGGTCGGTCAGGGCCAGGTGGCGATCGCCCTCCACAATGAGCAGGCCGTCGCGCTCCATGCGGGCGACGGTCTGGCTGACGGTGGGGCCGCTCTGGTGCAGCCGCTCGGCGATGCGGGCGCGTTTCGGTACGACGCCCTCCTCTTCGAGCTCGAGGATCGTCTTCAAGTACATCTCGGTGGTGTCGACTAGGTCATTCACTGCCCCTGCCCTCCCGGTACGCGATGGTACTCGCTGCGTACGACAAGATTGGGAGGTGACAGCCAACCGGGCGATCTTGAACGTCGCCGCTCTCGCCGAGCTGGTGCGGTCCGCCCAACCGCCGACTCTTCTCGATGTGCGCTGGACCCTTGCGAAGGACGGCCGGGCCGCATACACGGCCGGACATCTGCCTGGCGCGGTCTTCGCCGATCTCGACGAAGACCTCTGTGGGCCGCCGGGCGCCGGTGGGCGCCATCCGCTGCCCGATCCCGCCGCGCTGGAGGACGCGCTGCGGAGACTTGGGGTCCGCGCCGGCCACCCGGTGGTGGTGTACGACGCAGGCGGCGCCAATCCTACCGGGGCCGCCGCGCGGGCCTGGTGGACGCTGCGCTGGGCGGGAATCGAGAACGTCCGCGTTCTCGACGGCGGTTACCAAGCGTGGGTCGAATCCGGACAAACGGTCACCACTGAGGTCCCGGATGTCGACGAAGGTGACATAACGGTCAGGCCGGGCGGCATGCCGGTCTGGACCGAGGTGGAGGCGAGCGACCCCCGCAACACGCTGCTGGACGCCCGGATCTCCGCCCGCTACCGGGGCGAGATCGAGCCCGTGGACGCCAGGGCCGGGCACATTCCGGGAGCACACAACCGGCCCGCGGCGGAGACGGTCGACGAACACGGGCTGCTGAGACCCGCCGAAGCACCGGGCCACGAGGTCGGCGCCTACTGCGGCTCCGGCGTCACCGCCGCCCAGCTCGTCCTCCAGGGAGCGGCGACGGCCCTCTACGTCGGCTCCTGGAGCCACTGGATCACCGATCCGAGCCGCCCGATCGCGACGGGGGAAGCATGAGCACATTGGTGGTGTGGGACGAGCGGCTGCTGCGGTACGACATGGGAGATCATCCCTTGGACCCGGTCCGCGTCGAGCTGACCATGGACCTTGCGCGCCGCCTCGGCGTCCTGGACCGGCCGGGCGTCACGATCGAGCCCGCGGAGCCGGCCACCGACGCCATGCTGGAGACCGTCCACGACCCCGACTACATCGCGGTGGTCAAGGCCGCCTCGACCGGCCGCCGCATCGGGATCATGGGCCTCGGCACCACCGACAACCCCACGTTCGTCGGCATGCACGACGCGAGCGCGCTCATCACCGGCGCGACCCGGCGGGCGGCGGAGGCGGTGTGGACGGGCGCGTCCGCGCGGGCGGTCAGCATCTCCGGCGGCCTGCACCACGCGATGCCGGACCGCGCGTCGGGCTTCTGCGTGTACAACGACCCGGCCGTCGCGATCAAGCGGGTGCTCGAGCTCGGGGCGCAGCGGGTGGCGTACGTCGACATCGACGTCCACCACGGCGACGGCGTCCAGGAGGTGTTCTGGGACGACCCGCGAGTGCTCACGGTCAGCCTTCACGAGTCACCGCGCACCCTGTTCCCCGGCACCGGCTTCCCGGACGAGACCGGCGGCCCGGGTGCGCCCGGCTCGGCGGTCAACGTGGCGCTGCCGCCCGGCACCGACGACCGCGCGTGGCTGCGGGCGTTCCACGCGGTGGTGCCCGGCGTGCTGCGGGCCTTCCAGCCGCAGCTGCTGTTCACGCAGTGCGGCGCGGACACGTACCGCCACGACCCCCTGGCCAACCTCCAGCTCACGGTCGACGGGCAGCGCGCGGCCTACCTCGCGCTGCGCGACCTGGCCGACGAGGTCGCGGACGGCAAGTGGGTGGCGAGCGGGGGCGGCGGCTACGCGCTCGTCGAGTGCGTGCCCCGGGCCTGGACCCACCTCATGGCGGTGATGACCGGCGAGGCGCTCGACGGCGCGACACCGACCCCGGCCGAGTGGCGGGACCTGGCCGCGCGCCGCCGCCCGGGCGCGCCGGTGCCGCAGACGATGTCCGACGGCGGCGACGCGGGCTACGACGCGTGGGTGCCGGGCGAGTCCCCGGACGCGGTCGACCGCACGATCATGGCGACCCGCCGCGCGGCGTACCCGTTCTTCGGCCTCGACCCCCACGACCCGCGGGACTGAAGGCCATGGACCTCATGACCCGCGCGGGACTGATGCAAGCCGCCGGGCCGCGGGACTAGTGCTGGACCGCGGCCTCGAGACGGGTCAGGCGCTGCTTGATGCGGTCGAGTTCGGCGAGCATCTGGGACTCGGCCGCGGGTGACGTACCGTAGGCGGCGTCCGGCGATGCGGCGAGCCGCAACATGGCGATCTCGTCCTGCAACGCGATGAGCGTCTGCGCGACCACGTCGAGGAACTGGTCGACCTCGTCCTCGTCATACCCGCGCTTGCCGAACGGCGCTCGAGCGAACCGCAGCGCCTGCACCTCGGCCGGGGTGAGCATCATGGCTGACACCGTAACCCAGACGGGTGGAGACTATGCGGGTGAACGACGTTTCGGCCACACGGGCCGCGGATGTGCTGCTCGCGGACGGCACCACTGTCCACTTGCGACCGATCCGGCCCCAGGACGCGGACCGGATCGTGGCGCTGCACTCCCGGTTCTCGGAGCGCACGCGCTACCTCCGGTACTTCTCCGCGTATCCCCGCATCCCGCAGCGCGATCTCGACCGCTTCGTGAACGTCGACCACCACGACCGGGAGGCGTTCGTCGTCGAGCACGCCGGCGAGCTGATCGCGGTGGGGCGGTACGACCGGCTGGGTCAGGGCTCGCACCAGGCCGAGGTCGCGTTCGTCGTCGAGGACGCCCACCAGGGCCGCGGCATCGGCTCGGTCCTGATCGAGCACCTGGTGGCGGCGGCGAGCACCGAGGGCATCACCGAGTTCGAGGCCGACGTCCTGCCGGTCAACCAGGCGATGCTCCGCGTGTTCATGGCGGCCGGCTTCCACATCGAGCGCGCGTTCGCCGACGGCGTCGTGCACCTGTGGTTCCCGATCAAGACCACCCCCGACTCCCTGCGCGTGCAGCAGGCCCGGGAACAGCGCGCGGAAGCGCGTTCGATCGCCCGGCTGCTCAACCCCAAGAAGGTGGCCGTGTTCGGCGCGCGGGCGCGTGGCACGGGGGTCGGCGCCGCCCTCCTGGCCCACCTCAAGGGCGCCGGCTTCGCCGGAGAGCTGATCCCGGTCCACCCGTCGGCCACCGTCGTGGGCGGCCTTCCGGCAGTGCCAAGCCTGGGGGGTACTGCGGGTGCCGATCTCGCGGTGATCGCGGTACCCGTGGAGTCGGTGCCCGCGGTCGTCGCCGACTGCGCCGCGGCGGGCGTGCACGGCCTCGTCATCGTGTCGGCCGGCTTCGCCGAGTCCGGCCCCGCGGGCGCACTGGCGCAGGCCGCGCTGCTGCGGGCGGTGCGCGATCACGGCATGCGCCTGGTCGGGCCCAACTGCCTCGGGGTGGCCAACACCGATCCCGGCATCCGGCTCAACGCCACCCTGGCCCCGCTGCTGCCCCGCGCCGGGCGGGTGGGGTTCTTCTCGCAGTCGGCCGCCCTGGGCACGGCGCTGCTGGCCGAGGCCGACCGCCGCGGGCTGGGCCTGTCGACGTTCATCTCGGCCGGCAACCGGGCCGACGTCTCCGGCAACGACGCGCTGCAGTACTGGCGGGAGGACCCGCACACCGACGCCGTCCTGCTGTACCTGGAGACGTTCGGCAACCCGCGCAAGTTCGCCCGCATCGCGCGGGAGCTGGCCCGCCGCAAGCCGGTGGCCGCCGTGGCCAGCCCGGTCCGCCCACCCGCGCTCGACGCCGTCACGGTGGGCCCGGACGCGCGCGGGGTGGCGGCGCTCTTCGCCAACTCCGGCGTCATCCGGGTCGACACGGTGGCCGAGCTCTTCGACGTCGGGCTGCTGATCGCCGGGCGCCCGCTGCCGACCGGTGACCGGGTCGCCGTCGTCACCAACGCGGCCGCGCTGGGGGTGCTGACGGTTGCCAAGGCACCGGCCGCGGGGCTGCGGATCGCGGACGGGTACCCCCGCGACCTCGGTCCTTCAGTGAACGACGTCGACTTCGTGCGGGCGGTGCACGCGGCGCTCGACGACGAGTCGGTGGACGCGGTGATCGCGGCGTACGCGCCCGCGCTGGCCGAGGGGGACCAGCTGGGCGTGGCCGAGCTGCTGCGGGTGTCGACGGCCGGTGCCCCGCGCCCCCTCGCAGTGGTCATGCCGGCCGACCCGTCGTTCACTGTCGCCCCGGGCTACGGCGACGACGACCCGGCCGCGCTGCCGATGTTCCCGGCGATCGAGGAGGCGGTGCGCGCGCTCGGTCGCGTGGCCCGCTACGCCGCCTGGCGCCGGGAGCCGGTCGGCGCGCTGCCGGAGCTGCCCGACGTGGACACGGCGCGCGGGAGCGAGGTCGCGGCCCGGCTGGCGGGCGCGGACGCGGAGGACCGGGGCCAGGCCGACGAGCTGCTGGCCGCCTACGGCATCCCGGTCGTGCCCAGCCGGTGGGCCGCCGGCGACCGCGTCGTCGACGTGGCCCGGCTGATGGGGCTGCCGGTCGCGCTGAAGGTGGCCACGAAGCCGTGGCGGCACCGGATCGACCTGGGCGCGGTCCGGCTCAACCTGACGTCCCCGGACGCGGTGGCCGAGGCGTACCAGGAGCTGGAGCGCCTGTTCGGCCGCGGCGTCGAGGTCGTGGTGCAGTCGATGGTCGCCCCGGGCGTCGCCTGCGTCGTCGAGGTCGTCGACGACCCGTCGTTCGGCCCCGTCGTCGGCTTCGGCCTCGGCGGCGAGGCGGCCGACCTGCTGGGCGACCGCGCGTGGCGCCCCGTGCCCCTGACCGACCGCGACGCCGCCGCCCTGGTCCGCGCACCCCGGGCCGCCCCGCTGCTCACCGGCTACCGCGGCGCCGACCCGGTCGACCTGGACGCCCTGGCCGGCCTGCTCCTGCGGGTCGGCCGGCTGGTGGACGAGCAGCCGCTGCTGTCCTCGCTGACCCTCAACCCGGTCCTGGCCCGCCCGTCGGGCCTGGCCGTCCTGCACGCGAGCGCCGAGTTCGCCCCGCACCAGCCCCGACCCGACAGCGGCCCCCGCCGCTTGTAGCAGCAGGGGCCGCGCTCGGTCGTGCTCGTTACGAGGCGTACGCCTCGAGGCGCTTCGCCCGCGACGGGTGGCGCAGCTTCAGCAGCGTCACCTTCTCGATCTGGCGGATGCGCTCGCGGGAGAGGCCGAACTCGCGGCCGACCTCGTCGAGGGTGCGCTGGCGGCCGTCGTCGAGGCCGAAGCGGAGGCGGATGACCGCCTGCTCGCGCTGGGACAGCGTGGAGAGGACGATCTCGACCTCGGAGCGGAGCATGCCCGCCGAGACGCTGTCGGCCGGCTCCTCGCGCGGGTCGATCCGGGCCACGAAGTCGCCCAGGGCGCTCTCGCCGTCCTCGCCGACGGCCTGGTCCAGGCTGACCGGCTCGCGGTCGTACGAGATCAGCTCGATGACCTGGTACTCCTCGACACCCAGGGCGGCGGCGATCTCGGCGACCACCGGCTCGCGCCCGAGCGATGCGGACAGGTCGCGGCGGGCCCGGACCATGCGGTTGACCTGCTCGACCATGTGCACCGGGATGCGGATGGTGCGGGCCTGGTCGGCCATGGCGCGGGTGATGGCCTGGCGGATCCACCAGGTGGCGTAGGTGGAGAACTTGTAGCCCTTGGTGTAGTCGAACTTCTCGACCGCGCGGATGAGGCCCAGGTTGCCTTCCTGGATGAGGTCCAGGAACGCCATGCCGCGGCCCGTGTACCGCTTCGCGATGCTCACGACCAGCCGGAGGTTGGCCTCCAGGAGGTGGGCCTTCGCGGCGCGGCCCTCGCGGACCACCACCTCGTAGGTGTTCATCCACGCCGGGTGGACCATGCCGGTGGCGAGCTTCTCCTCGGCGTACAGGCCCGCCTCGATCTTCTTCGAGAGGTCGACCTCCTGCTCGGCGGTGAGCAGCTTGGTG
Source organism: Dactylosporangium vinaceum (assembly GCF_019904175.1). Taxonomy (GTDB): domain Bacteria; phylum Actinomycetota; class Actinomycetes; order Mycobacteriales; family Micromonosporaceae; genus Dactylosporangium; species Dactylosporangium vinaceum. The sequence continues at coordinate 2,089,850 of NZ_CP061913.1, forward strand.
CGGCCGATCGTGTTGAGGTACGCGCGAACCAGATCCGCTGAGACGCCCGTGTTGTCGAGCGCGTGCTCCTGCTCCTGCTGCTCGTCGGCCTCAATGTCGACGGCACTGATTTCCGTGTTCTCACTCAGCGGCTGGGCCACTTCGCTCGCCTCCCGTGTGGATTGACAAGTGGCGCGATCATCCTTGCGAGAAGTAGCTTCGCTGAGCGGGCGTGAAGTGGCGGTGAGGCGGCGGAGCCGTGGCACGAATCCGTGAGTCTCAGATCTCCAGCAATACGGTCCGCGGTCCCACGTTCACGCTCTCCACCAGCATGTGGGTGCGGAATCGCCCGGTTTCGACGGCTGCGCCCCGGTTTCGCAGCGCGGAGCAGAAGTGCTCGATCAGGGGCTCCGCCGCCTCCGGGCGCGCGGCCGCGATCCAGGTCGGGCGCCGGCCTTTGCGGGCGTCGCCGTAGAGGGTGAACTGCGAGACGACGAGCAGCGGCGCGCCGACGTCGGCGGCCGACTTCTCGTCGTCGAGGATCCGCAGCTCGTACACCTTGCGGGCAAGCGTTTCGGCGGTGTCGGAGGTATCGGTGTGGGTCACCCCGACGAGCACCAGCAGGCCGTCGGCGATCGAGCCGACGACCGTGCCGTCCACGGTGACCGATGCGCGCGAGACCGTCTGGACTAGGGCGCGCACGGCAGCAGGATCCCCCGCTCGACCAGGTGCGAGACGAGCGGCACGGCGACCTCCGCGAGCACCGGCGCCGGCACTTCGTGGGCGACCGCGAGGAGATCCACCTGGTCCTGCAGCGCGACCGAGCCGTCGCAGGCGCCGACGAGCGTCAGCGCGACCGGGTCGACCTCCTCGACCCAGCGCAGGCCGTCGGGCAGGGCTAGCTGCTGCGACCCGACCTCCCAGCCCTCCGCCCCCATGGTGGCCTCCTGGCGCAGCGTCAGCCCGGGCGCGGCCCGGAACCGGGTGCGCAGCAGATCGGCGCCCCGCAGGAAGTCCTGCCGCGAGAACCAGTCCGAGATCAGCGGGCCGAGGTCGCCGCCGACGGTGTGCCGGAGGTCCTCGATGCGCACCGTGGGGTCGGCGTGCCCGCCCGCGCGCAGCGTGATCAGCCCGAACCCGACCCCGTCGACCTTCTGCGCGTCGAACCAGTCGAGCCAGGCCGCGGCCAGCCCCGGCTGCCGCGCCGCGTCCTCGGAGGCGTCGGCCAGCCACAGGTTGACATACGCGAGAGGGTCGGAGACCTCGCGCTGGATCACCCACGCGTCGAGGCCGGTGCCGGCCAGCCAGTCGTTGACCCGCTCGCGCCAGTCCTCGCCGGAGACGTGCAGCCAGTTGGCCAGAAACTGCATGTGCCCGCCGTCGGCCAGCAGCGCCGGCGCGGCCGCGACGAGCTCGGCGCAGACCGCGTCGCCCGGGCGGCCGGAGTCGCGGTAGGTGTGCGCGGTGGTGCCGGGCCCGGCCACGAACGGCGGATTGCTCACGACGAGGTCGAAGCGCCGCCCCGCGACCGGGCGCGTGAGGTCGCCCTCGAGGAGCTCCCACTCGAGGCCGTTGAGCGCGGCGGTCGTGGCGGCGAAGCGAAGGGCCCGCGGCAGTACGTCGGTGGCTGTCACCTGCCGCGCGTGCGTCGACAGGTGCAGGGCCTGCACGCCGCACCCGGTGCCGAGGTCGAGCGCGGTCCCGACGGGGTGGCGCACGGTCGCGGCGGCCAGGGTGCTCGAGGCGCCGCCGATGCCGAGCACGTGATCGCCCGGGAGCGGCCGGCCCGGGCGCATCCCGGCGGACAGGTCGGCCACGACCCACCAGTCGCCGTACGGCTCCAGCTCGACCGCCGCGCGGACGCCCGCACCGTCGGCCTCGAGCAGCGGGACCGCCGCGTCGAGGGGGAGCGGGGCGAGCGCGGCCGCGACCCGGTCGAGCGGCTCCGTCTGCCCGCAGATGAAGAGCCGGATCAGGGTGTCGAGCCGCCCGCCGCCCTCCTGGGTGATGCGCAGCGCGGCCCGGAAGTCGTTGCGCGCGGTAGCGGCCGCGGCGTCCTCGCCGAGACGGGCTCGGATTCCGGAGGCGGTGTATCCCGCGGTGCCGAGGGCCTCGCGCAGGCGGGTCAGGTCGGAGCTGTCAAGCAGTGCGTCCACACCGCCATCCTGGTACGTCAGCGTTGATCGATGCCTATGCAGGCCAGCACCCGGGTCGCGTCCGCGGTCAGGAAGAGCTGAAAGTGGGTCGGCGGATTCTCGATCTTCGCCTCACCGACGCGCAGCGGCCGGTCACCGGCGGTCTGCAGGACGTCGATCGCCTCGGCCGAGCCGAGCATCGGCGTGCCGATCCGGGCCATGTGCTGGGCGCGCCGCAGGTAGCTGCGCGCGAGCTGGTCGGCGGGCAGGGTGTGATCCCACACGACGTATTCGGCACCGGCCTGGATCGCGTCCCGGCACGCTTCGAAGGCCGCTCCCGGCTCCTCACCGAGGAGCCGGAGCAGTGCTTCACGTTCCATGAGCAATATGACCACAAAGCACGGATTTTGACCAGGTTCCTATGCGCAGTTCTTGAGCTGTTTGCGGACGTCGGTGGGCACGGACTCGCAGCTGTTCTTGGCCGCGCCGGAGACCGCCACCCACATCTTCTGGGCGCCGTCGAAGCGGAAGAGGACCGTCGCCCGGTCACCCTCCGTGTGCGCGGTCGCGAAATCGGCGGCGCAGCTGATGTCGGTGAGCCCCTTGCCCAGCTGGACGGCCGCGGCGATCGCGGGGTCGGCGGCGAGGGCCTTCTCGAGGGTGGCGTTGTCGACGGGGCAGCCGGCCTGGGGGCTGGCGCCGGGCTTCAGCGGCGCCGGGCCGCTCTGCGGCAGGAGTGTCGTCTGGTCGGGCGTCGGGACATACGGCGTGGACGGGCCCTGGGGTGACCCGCCGGAGCAGGCCGCGAGGGTGACGGCCGCTCCGGCGAAGACAGCGAGGAGTGTGTATCTCACCCCGGCAATTTACGACACTCGATCGGGTTAGTTCAGGCAACCCTTGAGGTGTGTCGCGACGTCGTCCGGCACCCGGTCCCGGCAGACGCCATCGGTCCCGCCGACGACGGCGGCCCACGTCTTCTTCGCGGCGTCGTATTTGAACAGCACGACCGCCTGATCCATGTTCTCCGGCGTCGCCGTGGCCGTGGCCCAGCCGCCGTAGCAGCTGACGTCCTTGAACCCCTTGCCCAGGAGGATGGCGTCGGCGACCTGCTTGTTGGCCTTGAACGCCTTTTCCAGCACGGCGGCGGTCACCGGGCAGCCGGAGGCCGCCCCGCTGGCCGCGCCGCCGGACGCGGCCTTGCTGCTCGGCGCCTTGTCCGGGCTCGCCGCCTCGCTCACGGGGACGACGGCCTTCGTCGACGCGGGCGGGGCGGAGGTGACCGGCTCGGCCTCGTCGGCGCAGCCGGCCAAGGCGGTCGCGGCGAGCAGCAGGCCCGGTAACGCGACTGGGAGTGCGAATCGAATATTCACACGCGGCATCGTGGGGCCGCCCCGGGCCGCTGTCGACGTCGGGTTCACGACACCGCTATTGCCCTGCGGCAAGGAACCGCTCCAACACCTCCACGACCAGCGCATGATCGTCGGCCTGCGGCAGACCTGACACCGTGACGACGCCGACGACGCCCACATTGCGGACGCGGACCGGGAACGCGCCCCCGTGCGTGGCGTACTCGGCCGGGTCCACCCCGTAGGCCGCGTCGAACACCTTGTCCCGCGCCGCCAGCCGCCGCCCCACCAGGTACGACGAGTTGTGCAGCCGCTCCACCACCCGGACCTTGCGCTCGATCCACCGGTCGTTGTCGGGCGCGGTCCCGGCCAGCGCGGCGTGGAACAGCTGCTGGCCGCCCCGCCGGATGTCGATCGTGATGCCGAGCGAGCGCTCCTTGGCCGTCTCCACCAGCAGGCACCCGAGCGCCCAGGCGTCGTCGTTGTCGAACCGGTCGAACAGCAGCCGGGCCTCCTGGGCCTCCAGCTCCTTGATCAAGTCTTCCACGCGGCGTTCTCCCTTGTTGAAACCCGACTGTCGGGTTTGGGGTCGTCCCGAGTCACCGGCGGCCCCGGCCCGGAGGATTGTCCAGCATGAGAACCCGGACGTTCACCCTGTACATCGCGGCCACACCCGATCGCGTGTGGCGCGCACTCACCGAGCCCGAGCTGACCCGCCGCTACTACCTCGGCCTGGCCGTCGAGTCCACCTGGCAGCCCGGCGCCCCGATCCAGTTCCGCGCGGCCCAGGGCCCGGTCCCGGATGCCCTCTACGGCGAGATTCTGCACGCCTCGCCGGGTCAGACCCTCATATACAGCCTGCTGACCGGCGTCGGACCCGAGCCGGAGCCACACTGCTGGCTCACCTGGGAGATCACGCAGCCCGAGCCGGCACTGACGCGGGTCGCCCTGACCTGCGACGACCTCGAGGACCGCCCCGACTGCGAGCGCGACGAGGCGTGGTCGCGCATCGTGAGCGGCCTGAAGACCGTCCTGGAGACCGGCGCGCCGCTGGTCAGCTGATTCGCGGGTGGGCCGCCGGGGCCGATCGGTCAGCTTTTGGCCGCTTTGGCCTCGGCCTTCATCTGTTTCTTGTACTCCCTCACCTTGGCCAGCGAGGGACCGTCGACGATGTCGGCGACCGAGCGGTGCGACCCTTCCTCGCCGTAGCCCCCGGCCGCGGCGCGCCACCCCTCGGGCTGCACACCGTACTGCTTGCCGAGCAGCGCGACGAAGATCTGCGCCTTCTGCTTGCCGAACCCGGGCAGCCCCTGGACCCGCCGCAGCAGCTCGTGCCCGTCGGCCACGCCGTCCCAGAGCCCGGCCGGGTCCCCGTCGTACCGCTCGGCGAGGACCCGGCACACCTCCTGCACCCGCCCGGCCATGGCCTTGGGAAACCGGTGCAGCGCGGGCGGCGTGGCGAAGATCTGGATGAGCGGCTCCGGGTCGTACTCGGCCAGCTCGTGCGCCGTTGGCTCGTGCCCGAGCCGCCGCACCAGCACGTACGGCGACGAGAACGCCTTCTCCAGCGGAATCTGCTGATCCAGCGTCATCCCGATCAGCAGCGCCAGCGGACTGCGCGTGAGGTACTCATTCGCAGCATCATCAATCGGCAGCGTGATGGCCATGCCGACCATCTTGCCCGGCCCCCGGACGCCCACGCAGCCGAGTCACCCATCCGCCGGCGCGCGGATGCGGCGGGGTCAGCGCGGGGTGGGCGGGCGGGTGAAGCGGGCGCGGGACCAGAGGTAGCCGGCGATGGCCATAGCGGCGGTCCAGCCGAGGGCCCACCACAGGTGGGAGCCGGCGGGAGCGCCGTTCAGGGCCTCGCGCAGGGACTCGATGATCGGGGTGTAGGGCTGGTGCTCCGTGAACGCCCGCACGCCCGCCGACATGTGCTGGGTCGGGGCGAAGGCGCTGCTCAGGATCGGGAGCAGGGTGATCGGCAGGGCGGCGTAGCTGGCGGCCACCACGGTGCGCACGGACAGGCCCATGGCTGTGGTCAGCCAGGCCGCCGCGAACGCTGACAGCGCGACGACGCCGGTCACGGTCAGCCAGCCGGTGAGGGTGGCGTGGGGGCGGTACCCCATGGCGAGGGTCAGCAGCAGGATCAGCAGCACGCACAGAAGGGTCCGCAGGACCGTGCCCAGGACGCGGCCGGTCAGGACCGCGGCGCGGGAGATGCCCATCGTGCGGAACCGGTTGATGATCCCCTCGTTCATGTCGGTGGCCACGGCGACGGCGGTCTGGCCGACGGAGTAGCCGACGCAGAGCACGAGGATGCCCGGGACGACGTAGGCGAGGTACGCGGACGTGCCCAGGGTCGTGGCGCCACCGAAGATGTAGACGAACATCAGCAGCATCAGGATCGGGGCGATAAGCGCGCCGAACATCGTGGACGGGTTGCGGCGGTTGTGCCGCAGGTCCCGGCGCAGCATGGTCAAAGCGTCCCTCATGACACGGGCTCCTTCGTGGCGTGGCCGGTCAGGGCGAAGAAGACGTCGTCCAGGTCCGGGGTGTGGACCGTCAGCGCGTCCGGATCGACGCCCGCGGTCTCCAGTCGGACGAGCAGAGAGCGAAGGTCGGCGGGGGTACCGTCGGTCGGCACCTGCAGCACCAGTGCCTCGTCATCGCGGGCCGCGGTGGGCAGGGCGACGGCGGCGGCGCGGAGCGACTCCGAGGATGAGAACACCAGGCGGACGTGGGCGCCGGGCACCCGGCGCTTGAGTGCGTCCGGGGTGCCGGAGGCGACGATGCGGCCCTGGTCGAGGACGGCGACCTGGTCGGCGAGCTGATCGGCCTCGTCGAGGTACTGCGTGGTCAGGAAGATCGTCACCCCGCCCTTGGCCAGGTCGCGGACGATCTCCCAGACGGTGCGGCGGCTGCGCGGGTCGAGGCCGGTGGTGGGCTCGTCGAGGAAGATCACGCGTGGGCTGCCGACGAGCGTCATGGCCAGGTCGAGGCGGCGCTTCATGCCGCCGGAGTACGTCGCCGGGGTGCGCTTGGCCGCCCCGGTCAGCTCGAAGCGCTCCAGCAGCTCGCTCGCGCGGTCGCGGCCGGCGCGCCGGGGCAGGTGCAGCAGGTCGGCCATGAGCAGGAGGTTCTCCTCGCCGGTGAGGAGGCTGTCGACGGCCGAGAACTGGCCGGTCAGGCCGATCGCGGCGCGGACCTTCGCGGGCTCGGTGGCCAGGTCGTGGCCCGCGACGGCCGCCGTGCCGCCGTCGGGCGGGATGAGCGTGGCCAGGATGTGCACCATCGTGGTCTTGCCGGCGCCGTTGGGGCCGAGCAGCGAGAAGATCGCGCCGGCCGGGACGTCGAGGTCGAGCCCGTCGAGGACGACCTGGTCCCCGTACGACTTGCGCAGCCCGGAGACGGTGATGCCGGAGTTGGTCATGTCGGGTCAGCCATGCCGGAGTCGGTCATGGCATCACTATGGCACCACGCTTGGCGCCATTCAAGTGGCTTTTGGCGCCATGAGGTCGTGGCCGGGGGTCCATGGGGGCGGGAGCCCCCTACCCGGGGCGGGAGCGAAGCGGCCCCGGAATCCTAGGCAAGCGTCTTGTGATACGCCTCCATCCAGTCCTGCTGGGCTCGGACCAGGGGGCTCGGCTGGTTCGCCACGTGTTCGAAGATCGTCGCGACGGTCGGCTCGGGCATCGACATGCATGCATCTCGGGTCTCCTGCGCGAGCCGGTCGGACTCGGCCGCCAGGTCGGCGTCGAACTCGGGCGACGCCCAGCCGCGGGCCCGGATCAGCGCGTCGAGGCGGGCGATCGGGTCGCGCCGGCGCCACACCTCCACCTCCGCGTCCGCGCGGTAGCGGCGGGGGTCGTCGGACGTGCTGTGGCCGGCCATGCGGTACGTCATCGCCTCGATCAGCACCGGCGGCCCGCCCCGGCGCAGCGACTCGGCGGCCCGGGCGGTCACGGCGTGCACGGCGAGGACGTCGTTGCCGTCGACGTGGTACGACTCCAGGCCGAACCCGACCGCGCGGCGGTGCAGCGGGGCGCCCATCTGGCGGCTGGTGCTCGTCGAGATCGCCCACTGGTTGTTCTGGCAGAAGAAGATGACCGGCGCGTCCGCGACGGCCGCCCAGTTCAGGGCCTCGTTGACGTCACCCTGGCTGCTGGCGCCGTCGCCGAAGTACGCGAGGACGACGTCGTCGGCGCCGTCGAACCGGACGCCCACCGCATACCCGGTGGCGTGGAGTGCCTGCGTGCCCAGGACCAGGCTGTAGATGTGGAAGTTGTAGCGGGCGGGGTCCCAGCCGGAGTGCGCGACGCCGCGCCACTGGGCCATCAGCTCGGTCGGGGTCACGCCCCGGCAGCGCGCGGCCGCCTGCTCGCGGTAGCTGGGGAACACGTAGTCGCTCGGGCGCAGCGCCCGCATGGAGCCGACCTGGGCCGCCTCCTGTCCGAGCGACTGGAGCCACAGCCCGAGCTCGCCCTGCCGCTGCAGCGCCAGCGCCTCCTCGTCGAACCGGCGGGCCAGCACCATGTCCCGCAGCAGGGCCCGGCACAGCTCCGGGGTCACCGTGAGCGGGGCCTCGTCATCGTCGCGTAGCGTCCCGTCCGGCGTGAGCAGCTGGATCATGATGCTTCTCCCCTGAGGTGTCGCCTCCTGCTCATCATCCTCCCCGTGGCCGCCTTATCGATGGCGCCATCGGCGCCATGCAATTTGCCATACTTGCGGGCATGGACCTGACCAGCTACGTGGAGGGCCTGCGCGCCGAGCTCCTCGCGGCCGCGGGTCCCGAGGAGTCCGCCCTGGCCGAGCGCCTGGCCGCGGCCGTCGCCTCGGCCACCCGCCTGGCGATGCTCGACGCGCTGACCGACGCGGCCGACGAGATCACCCGCGACCTGGCGCCGGGGTCGGTCGAGGTGCGGGTGCGGGATCGCAACCCGTACTTCGTCGTGACCACGGCGGCCAACGAGCCCGCGCCCGCGCCTCCGGCGGAGCCCGAGCCCGCCCCCGACGGCCCGGTCGGCCGGATCAACTTCCGGCCGCCGGAGCAGCTCAAGCAGCGCATCGAGGAGGCGGCCGCGCGCGACGGGCTCTCGGTCAACGCGTGGCTGACCCGCACGCTGAACGCCGCCCTCAACGCCGCCTCGGCGGGCGCGCCGGCACCGGCCGCGACCGCGCCACGAACCGGGGCGAAAGGGACGTTCGTCGGCTGGGTGGGGTAGCTACGCGAGGTCGCGCCACGTGTCGGTGGTGGCGAAGAAGCGCAGCAGGCCCAGCAGGCGACTGGCCGGCGGGGCGGTCCAGTGCCGGGCCGACGACGGGTCCGGGTCCCGCAGCCGGGCGAGAGCCCAGGTCAGGTGGTGCCAGAGGACGCGCGGCTCCATGTTGGGCTCGCCGTATCCCCGCAGCGCCCACGGCACGACGGTGAGCGGGAGCTTGGCGAACTCGGTGGCGGGGTCGGCCAGCATCGCGTCGCCCCAGTCGACCAGGCCGGTCAGCGTGCCGGACTCGACAATGATGTTCTGCGGTGCGACGTCGCCGTGGATCGGTACCGGCAGCGGGGCGATCGGCACCCTCGGGGCCAGCCGGTCGAACCATCCGGCCAGCCACTCGGCCGCCTCCTGGTCCATGCGCCCCTCCGCGCGCAGGTCCGAGACCAGGGCCCACGGGTCGGGCGGCGGGCCGGCCACCGGGAGCCCTGGCGCGGGCGCGATGCGGTGCAGCTTCGCGAGTTCGCGCCCGACGCTCTCGAAAAGCTTCGGCGGCAGTACCCCCTGCGTCTGCAGATCCACCCCGCGGACCCGCTCGGTGACCAGGTAGGGGACCGTGCGGTCGAACTCGATCACGGCCGGGGTCAGGACACCGGCGCGGCGGGCGGCGGGAATGATCACCGCCTCGGTGAAGAGGGCGGCCGCGTCCGCGCGGGCGCGGGGAATCCGCAGGACGAGGTCGTCGCCCAGCAGGTACACGAGGTTGGCGCCACCGGGCGGCCCGGGGTGGACTTTCTCGGCCGGCACTGCGTGTCGCGCGGCGATCGCCTCCGGTAACCCGTCCACGGTAGGTGACTCTGTCACCCGTAGGCGTAGGACGACAACGGATGCGGGCCGGGCTCACCGGCCGTAAGGTGCCTCTGTGCTGAAGGGATTCCGGGATTTCATCTCGCGTGGCAACGTCATCGAGCTCGCCGTCGCAGTGGTCATCGGCGCCGCGTTCAACGGCGTCGTCACCGCGTTCACCGACGGCTTCCTCAAGCCGCTGATCAGTCTGACCGGCGGCATCGGGGTCGACGACAAACAGGGCCTCCAAGTCGGTTCGCAGGTGCTCAACTGGCCCGCGTTCGTCAACGCCGTGATCACGTTCATACTGACCGCGGCCACCGTGTACTTCCTCGTAGTCCTGCCCATGAACAAACTCGCCGAACGCCGTAAGCGGGGCATCGAGCCCGAGCCGGAGGCCCCCAGCGACGAGATCCGCCTCCTGACCGAGATCCGCGACCTCCTGGCCACCGGCACCACCCAGCGCGACCAGGCCGGCCCCATCACCGGCCCCGGCGGCGTAGCACCGGGCACCCCGGTCAAGCCGACCGACCGGTAGCACCACCGCCACGACGCCCGTTCTTGCGCCCCGCGAGGGCCCGCTGCACTGATGCCGCGGCTCTTCGCGGGGCCGCGTGCTGTCGGGCCCACGTTGCTGAGCCGCACGCAATGGAGGCCAGGCGCAGCTGGGCCGCACGCCGTTGGGGCTCGGGCGCTGCTGCGCCGCAGGCTGTTTGGCTTGAGCGCGGCTGTGCCGCAGGCTGTTTGGCTTGGGGCGCGGCTGTGCCGAATGCTGTTGAGGTCGCGCGCTGCTGGGCCGCGCGCTGCTGGGCCGCGCGCTGTTGAGGCCGGGCGCTGCTGGGGCCGGGCGCTGCTGGGCCGGGCGCTGCGGCACGGCACGGTATTGAGCTCGGGCGCTGCTGCGCCGAATGCTGTTGAGCTTGGGCACTGCTGGGCCGGAAGCTGTTGAGGCCGCGCGTTGCTTTGGGACGGACGCCGGATCGACACCGCAAGGCAGAGCCGATGCGCGTCCCCGCTCTCGTCTTGCCGCGGCCACGCCCGTGCTCGGACGTGTCGCACGAGGGGGAACATACCTTCGCGCGGATGCGCCTTGCCCGGGCTCACCTACGCGCGGGCGCGCCTATTTCTGCGGACACATCTATCGCCGGACGCACCTATCCGCGGACCCAACGAAGCGCCGGCGCGAGGACCACCGGAGCGCTACTCGGCATCGATGACCTTGTGCTCACGCTCGGTCAGGGCCTGCTCCGGATTCGGATGCGAGGTCGGCTTGCGCCGAAACTTGTTCCGGAACCGATTCTCTTCCCGCACGGGCGCATCATTGGCCAGCAGCACCGCAACCATGGGCAGAAACACACCACCGGCGACGCAAATGGAGATCCACAGCCAGAACAGCGGAGGCCGAGTAGCCACAAGAATGGCCGCGACAACCACGCAGGCAGCCCGCAGCAGCATCATCAGCACGTAGCGAATCTCACGGGCACGCAGCTCCTGCTCAGGGCTCCGCGCCGCATCGGTGATCAGCTGTGGACGATCCCTGCGACCCATTGGATCGAGTCTGCCACGAACCACAGCCAAACGCCGGACCAGGACACAACCCATCCACCCTCTCCGCCCACGGCCGAGCCCCCACCAGCCTCCCGGCGCGCCCCATCTCCCGGAACCCACCCCGCCCAGCCAATAACCGGGACGCCCAGCCCCCACACCCTGAACCCCGACCCAGCATCCATGAACCACTCCACGCACCGCCCCGCACCAACGCCTCCCCGGCACCAACGCCCCGGAGCCCGCGCACCACAGCCGCACCCGGCACCGGGCCCCGCACCCACGCGCCGCAACCCGCACCCAGGCGCGCCGCCCCGTCCGCGCGCCGCGCTCGGCCCCCGCTTCCGGCCCTCGCGCCGCCTCCGTGCGCCGGTTCCGGCCCCCGCGCCGCGTCCACGCGCCGGTTCCGGCCCCCGCGCCGCGTCCACGCGCCGCGCGCGGGAGCGCGCCCTGCCCACGCGCCGTATCCGCGCGTCGCGCCCGGCCCGCGCGTCGCGCCCGGCCTGCGCGTCGCGCCCGGCCTGCGCGTCGCGCCCGGCCCGCGCGTCGCGCCCGGCCCGCGCGTCGCGTCCGCGCGTCGCGCCCGCTCCCCGCGCCGCGCCCGCTCCTCGCGCCCGCTCCTCGCGCCCGCTCCTCGCGCCGCGTCCGCTCCTCGCGCCGCGTCCGCTCCTCGCGCCGCGTCCGCTCCCCGCGCCGCGTCCGCTCCCCGCGCCGCGTCCGCGCGTCGCGTCCGCGCGTCGCGCGCGGGAGCGCGCCCAGCCCGCGCGCCGCGTCCGCGCGTCGTGCCCGCATTTGCGCGTGCGCGTTTGCGCCCTACGCCGGTCCGCGTCCGTGTGCCGCGTTCACATACCGCGCGCACCGCACGCCGGTCGGGCAGCCAGGTCGCGGCCGCGCTCTAGAGGTCGTCCTGTCCGCGCCCCGTCTGCGTCCGCGCGGCGCGTTCACGCATCGCGTTTTCGTGCCCGCGTCCGCGCGCTTCGTGCCCGCGTCCGCGCGCTTCGTGCCCGCGTCCGCGCGCTTCGTGCGCGTCCGGCAACGCGTGCCAGCCCGCTACTTGCGCCGTCGCCTCGTTCGCGCGCCGCGCCCGGTGTCCGCGTCCGCGCGTTGCGCGCCGTGTGCGCATCCGGGCGTTGCGCGCCGTGTGCGCATCCGGGCGTTGCGCCTTCCGGCCGAGCGGTGGCTGTGCGGCGTTCGGCGGTCGGGTGTTGCCCGTGCGTTTCTGGTCTGGGCTGCGGCGTGCGGTTGGCGGTGGGTGCTCGTCAGGGCCTTGCGCCTAAGTTCTGTACCGCTCGGGCGCCCAAAGTGTTGCCGGCGGCCAGAGCCTCGGCAGGGGGGCGGCCCGTGAGCCAGGCGGTCAGGAAGCCGGCGGCGAAGGCGTCGCCTGCGCCGGTCGGGTCGACGATCTTCGCTACCGGCGTTGCGGGGGCGGCTGTGGTCTGGGTGGCGTCGGCATAGGTGGCGCCTGCTGGGCCCGCCTTCACCACTGCGGCCTTCGCGTGCTGCCGGAGGTCGGCCGGGTTGGTCGAGCCCAGGACCTGGGCCTCGTCCAGGTTCGCGAACAGTAGGTCGACCGGCGGTACCGATGCCAGGAATTTTGGGCCTCCTCGGGATTGCAGAGGAGCGGCTGAGGCGGCGTCCAGGCTTGTGGTCAGGCCGCGGCGGTGGGCCTCCTCGAGGGCGTAGCGGCCCGCGGGGGCGCAGTCTTCGTCGAAGAGGACGTACGCGGACAGGTGGAGGTGGCGCAGCGACGGCAGCGCCAGGGCGCGCTCCACGTCCTCTCGGGACAGGAGGCGGTTGGCGCCGCGGTCGGTGAACATCGTGCGCTCCGCGTCCGAGGTCAGGACCACCACGGTGCCGGTGGCCACGCCCGGGACGCGGCGGATGCTGGTGATGACGCCGGCGGCCTGGAGTTCGGCTGTGCGGGCGTCGCCCGGCTCGTCGGCGCCGGCCACCCCGGCGAAGGCTACGGGTGAGCCGGCGGCGGCCAGCCAGACCGCGGTGTTCGCGGCCGAGCCGCCGCCGGCTGTGCGCACCCGCGCGATGGTGTCGGAGCCGATGGCCAGAGGGCCCTCGTGCACGGTGAGGATGTCGGTGACCACATCACCGATGACGAGGACTGTCACGGGTCAGATCGCCGCGGCGATGCGGGCGGCCAGGTCGGCGTTGCGCAGGATGATGCGGACGTTCACGTCCAGGCTCTTGCCCTCGGTCGCGGTGTGGAAGTGCGCGAGGAGGTACGGCGTGACGTCCTTGCCCGTGACGCCCTCCCGCTCCAGGCCGGCCAGGCCCTCGGCCAGCACCCGGTCGTGCAGCGCCGGGTCGAGCTGCTCCTCGACGGGCAGCGGGTTGGCCACGACCAGGGCGCCCTGGTGCACGTCGTGCGCGCGGGCGGCCCGGATGATCTCGGCGACGGCCCCGGGGTCGTCGGCCGACCAGTCGAGGTCGAAGCCGGCGTCGGTCAGATAAAAGCCGGGGAATCGGCGGGTACCGTAGCCGACCACCCCGACACCGAGCGTCTCCAGCCGTTCCAGGGTGGCGTGCACGTCGAGGATGGACTTGACGCCCGCGCAGACGATGGCGATGGGCAGCCGGGACAGGGCCGTGAGGTCGGCCGATTCGTCGAATGTCGAAACCGCGTCCCGGTGTACTCCACCCAGCCCGCCGGTCGCGAAGACCCGGATGCCGGCCCGCACCGCGATGGCCGAGGTCGCCGCGACGGTCGTGGCTCCGTCGGCGCGCGTGGCCGCGGCCGGGGCGAGGTCGCGCACCGACAGCTTGATCACGCCGTCGCGCTCGGCCAGGTGCCGGATCTCCTCCTCGGACAGGCCGACCACGATCTCGCCGGCGATCATGCCGATCGTCGCCGGTACGGCGCCGGCCTGGCGCACCGTCGCCTCGATCTCCTTGGCCACGGTGAAGTTGGCCGGCCGCGGCAGGCCGTGCGAAATGATCGTGCTCTCCAGGGCGACGACAGGCGCACCGGACTGCAGTGCGGCCTCGACGTCGGCCCCGAGACGAATGGCGTGGTTGATCACCAGGTCACGATAGCCCGGCCAAGTTATCCTCAGGCCGGGCCGGAGTTATCCACAGGGGGAGGTTGGTGCGGGCCAATTCGCGGTGGGCCTGGCAGACTGGGGGTGTGACGACCTCTCCCGAGAACGGTGGTGGAACGCTCACCGACCAGCGCGTCGACGAGCAGACCAGCACCGACTACCGCTACGACGCCGGTGACCACGAGCGCTTCTCGCATTACACGCAGAAGGACAAGCTCATGCAGGCGATGATCGAGGGCACGCCGGTGCGCGCGCTCTGCGGGAAGCTCTGGGTGCCCTCGCGCGACCCGAAACGGTTCCCGGTCTGCCCGGTGTGCAAGGACATCTACGAAAACGTCGTGCAGAACGACGACCCGACACCCCCGAGCTCGTGACGTTCGGCTCGGTTCGGCGCATCGCCGGCCGACGCCCGCTAAGCTGTCAACGCCTTCGCGGTCCGCGCTGACGCGAGGGCGTTTTCATGCGGCCGTGCTCCCACTTCCGAGTGGCGGGAACGGCCCGGGTCTCCGCGTCGCTCGGCTGCTCGCGCGGCCGGTGACGGGTGCGATTCGGCTTCGTGGCGCGGCGGGCGGCTGCCCGGTGAGCGGTGCGGCGGGCTTCGGCCCGGCGAGCTGCTGAAGCGGACGGATCAGCGCGGGTCGGGCCGATCCTGGCCGGCGGTCGCTGGGTGACGTCGCTGAGCCGCTGTGCCGTGCGGCGGCGGATGACCTGGCCGTGGTCCGGCTCCTTCGGGGTGGCGGGCCGGGCGGCTCCGGGTCGGCGGGCGGCAGTTCGGGCCGGCTGAGGCTTCGGCCGGCTGAGGCTCGGCTGGCTGCGGTCGGGCCGGCTGCGGGTCGGGCCGGCTGCGGGTCGGGCTGGCTGCGGTCGAGCCGGCTGCGGGTCGGGCCGGCTGCGGGTGGAGCCGGGCTGAGATTGGCTGGAGCTGGAGTGCGCCGGGGGAGTGGCGGGCAACGGCGACGGCGGTGGGCCGCACGAGTGTGGGCCGCCGGGTGGAATTGACGTGAGGGACGTTTCGGGGAGGGGTGCCGCATGCCGCCGCGTCCGGTGGGGGTGCAGCAAGGTCAGTCGCTCCGGGTGTGGCAGCGCAAGGCCCTGATGGAGTACCTGCGCGGGAAGCGCGAGGACTTCCTCGCGGTCGCCACGCCGGGCGCCGGGAAGACCACGTTCGCGCTGCGGGTGGCGACGGAGCTGTTCGCCGACGGCACCATCGACAATCTGACGGTGGTCACGCCCACGGAGCACCTCAAGACGCAGTGGGCGCAGGCGGCCGCGCGGGTCGGGATCGACCTGGACGCCGGGTTCCGCAACTCCGACGTGCACGCCGCGTCCGACTTCCACGGCACCGTGGTGACGTATGCGCAGGTGGGGATCGCGCCCGCGGTACACAAGCGCAGGACCCTGACCCGGCGGACCCTCGTGGTGCTCGACGAGATCCACCACGCCGGCGACTCGAAGTCGTGGGGCGACGGGGTGAAGGCGGCGTTCGAGCCGGCCGTGCGGCGGCTGATGCTCACAGGGACGCCGTTCCGGTCGGACGAGAATCCGATTCCGTTCGTCGAGTACGAGCGGGGGCCCGACGGCATCCAGCGGTCCCGGTCGGACACCGTGTACGGGTACTCGGAGGCGCTACGGGACGGCGTCGTGCGGCCGGTGATCTTCCTGGCGTACTCGGGAGAGACCCGCTGGCGCACGTCGGCCGGTGACGAGCTGTCGGCCCGGCTCGGTGAGCCGATGACGCAGGACCTCATCGCGCAGGCGTGGCGGACGGCGCTCGACCCCAAGGGCGACTGGATGCCCCAGGTGCTCAAGGCCGCCGACGCCCGCCTGGACCGGCTCCGCTCCGGCGGCATGCCCGACGCGGCCGGCCTGGTAATCGCCAGCGACCAGCAGAACGCCCGGGCCTATGCGAAGGCGATCAACGAGATCACCGGCGAGAAGGCCGTCGTGGTCCTGTCCGACGACGTCGGCGCGTCCGGCCGGATCGCCGCGTTCTCCGCGTCGACGGAGAAGTGGATGGTCGCGGTACGGATGGTGTCCGAGGGCGTGGACATCCCCCGCCTGGCCGTCGGCGTGTACGCCACGAGCGCCTCCACCCCCCTGTTCTTCGCCCAGGCCATCGGCCGGTTCGTGCGGGCGCGGCGCACCGGCGAGACGGCCACGGTCTTCGTCCCGAGCGTGCCCCACCTGCTGGAGCTGGCCGCCGAGTTGGAGGCCCAGCGCAACCACGTGCTCGGCGAGCCGAAGACCAAGGACGGCTACGACGACGACGAGCTCGAGCGGGCCAACCGCGAGGAGAAGGCCAGCGGCGAGCTGGAGGGCAGCTTCGAGGCCCTGGGCGCGACCGCCGAGCTCGACCAGGTCATCTTCGACGGTGCCACCTTCGGCATGCCGGCGCAGACGGGGTCGGACGAGGAGGAGGAGTACCTGGGCCTGCCCGGCCTCCTGACCCCCGACCAGGTCACCGCCCTGCTCACCAAGCGCCAGTCCGAGCAGATGGCCGCCGAACGCCGCCGCGGCACCAACGCCCCCGTGGCCGAGCAGGCCGCCCCGGAGATCCCGCCCCAGCCCCGGACCGCCGGTGAGCGCCGTATCGTCCTGCGTCGCCAGCTCAACACCCTCGTCGCCGCCCACCACCACCGCACCGGCCTGCCCCACGGCAAGATCCACGCCGAGCTGCGCCGGCTGTGCGGTGGCCCGCCGAGCGCTCAGGCGACGATCGAGCAGCTCGAGGAGCGCATCGCCACCATTCAGACGCTGTAGGGGCGCTTGGGGTTGGCTGGTTTGTCCGTTAAGTCGGGCACTCCGTGCCGCGACTTAACGGATTTTTCGCCCGACAACCTTTAAATCCGATATGTCGGTTGTGAAGCGGTCGACATATCGCGCAAAGCGGGCATGGATCCGGGGCGGATTGGCGGCAGGTACCGCACCCCCCGAAGCGGTAGACGGCCGCGTCGATCCATATTCGGGCGTGACTCCTTGCCCGCCGGCTGGCTGCGAGCGTGCCTGGCGTACACGGGGTCAGGGCCGGTCGGCGGATGTGGCTGCTAGAGGCCCAAGGACGAGCAGCGGCCGCGGAGACGCCCGGGACGCCGTCGGCTCGCTGTGGCGGTCGAGGAGCGCCGGCGAGACGACCGCGGACCCTGATCCGGCCTCCTGGAGGCCGGCTGAGCTGCGCCGGGCACGAAAAGACCGCAGGGGACCTCGGAAGGTCCGCCTGCGGTCGGCGTATTGGTCTCAGCTGGTCGGGAGCTCAGTGCCGCGCCACGTGAAGTCCGGGGCTACTGAGTACTCGACTGCGATCTTGACCAGCTGATCGGCGTACTTGTTGGCGTGATGTCCACAGAAGATCAGGTCGCCGCCTTCGGCGAGCCTGACCCGGAGTTTCCCTGCCGCGTTACAGCGGTCGCACCGTTCCTCGGCGGCGGGGGGCGCTGCCGTTTCCGGCGGCGGCGTGAGGGTCGGGGTCATCGCCTTCCTCCTCTGATCGTCACCGACGAACGCTTCCTTGCGTCGTTCACAGATGGTTCAACACTGCCTTGCCCGACATCGTTCCCGCCTTGCGGACAGGACCCATGTCACATTTGCTACCCACTCACGAGCACCGGACCCACGAGGATCTGAATACCCGCTACGTGCTTCCTATCGCGCCAAGCTTGCGATCACAAGTGGCTTGGCGCGCCGCCACGGGTCTGTAATGCCCGTGGTGAGCGGAAACACACCCGGGCCGCCCTTTGGGGACGGCCCGGGTTCGCGCAGAGCGAAAAACGATCGTTCAGTCGAGGTAGTCGCGCAGGACCTGCGAACGCGACGGGTGGCGCAGCTTCGACATCGTCTTGGACTCGATCTGACGGATGCGCTCACGGGTCACCCCGTACACCTGCCCGATCTCGTCAAGGGTGCGCGGCTGGCCGTCGGTGAGGCCGAAGCGGAGCCGCACGACGCCCGCCTCGCGCTCCGAGAGCGTCTGCAGGACCTGCTGGAGCTGGTCCTGCAGGAGCGAGAACGAGACCGCGTCGACGGCCACGACCGCCTCGGAGTCCTCGATGAAGTCGCCCAGCTGGCTGTCGCCCTCGTCGCCGATGGTCTGGTCGAGGGAGATGGGCTCCCGGGCGTACTGCTGGATCTCCAGCACCTTCTCCGGCGTGATGTCCATCTCCTTGGCCAGCTCCTCCGGGGTGGGCTCGCGGCCCAGGTCCTGGAGCAGCTCTCGCTGGATGCGCCCGAGCTTGTTGATGACCTCGACCATGTGCACCGGGATGCGGATGGTGCGGGCCTGGTCGGCCATGGCGCGGGTGATGGCCTGGCGGATCCACCAGGTGGCGTAGGTGGAGAACTTGTAGCCCTTGGTGTAGTCGAACTTCTCGACCGCGCGGATGAGGCCCAGGTTGCCTTCCTGGATGAGGTCCAGGAACGCCATGCCGCGGCCCGTGTACCGCTTGGCCAGCGACACGACAAGCCGGAGGTTGGCCTCGAGCAGGTGGTTCTTGGCCCGCTCGCCGTCGCGCGAGATCCACAGGAAGTCGCGGCGGCCGGGCATCTGCATCGGCTCGCCGGCGTCCTCGGCCGCGCGCAGGCGCTCGGCCGCGTAGAGCCCGGCCTCGATCCGCTTGGCCAGCTCCACCTCCTGCTCGGCGTTGAGCAGCGGGACCTTGCCGATCTGCTTGAGGTAGGCCCGCACCGAGTCGGCCGAGGCGGTGAGCTCGGCGTCGCGCCGGGCCTGCTTGAGGGCCTCGGACTCGTCGTCGTCCCACGCGAAGTCGTCGTCGGTGGCCGTGGCCTCCGCGTCGGCCTCGGCGGCCTGGGTCGCCTCGACCGGCTCGTCGACGACGACGTCCTCGATCTCGGCGGCCAGGGCGGCGTCGTCGATCTCCTCGAGCTCCGGCTCCTCGCCGGGCACGCCCGGGTTGGCGGGGTCGGCCGGTGCCTTCTTGGCGCCGTCCGGTGCCGCCTTGACCGGTCCGGCCTTCTTCGCCGCCGCCTTCTTGGCCGGCGCGGCCTTCTTCGCCGCGGCCGCGGCCGGAGCCCCGGCAGCGGGTGCCGCGGCAGCCGCGGCGGATGCGGTGGGCGCCGTAGGCGCGGCCTTCTTCACGGGGACCTTCTTCGCCGCCGCCGGGTCCGGGACGGACTCGACGGCTGTCAGCGGCTTGGCCGCGGGAGCCTTGCGGGCCGGTGGCGCGGCCTTCGCGGTGGCCGCCTTGGATGCGGGGGTCGCCGATCGAGCCGCTGCGACCCGGCGCCGGCTGTGAGCGGAGTCGTCGACCACGACGGTGACGCCCGCCTCGGCCAGGCTCCTCAGCAGCTTCTTGGCGTGCGCGGGGGTTACGTCTGCCGTGTCGACCGCCTGGGCGACCTCCGCCGACGTCAGGTGCCCACCATTGGAGGCGGCACGCGCAATCAGCGTGTCGGCGAGGGAACGTACGTCAACGCTGGGCTGGTGAGCTGCTGTCACGAACGACCTTCCGGTGCGATGAGCGAGCGACGGCCGGTGCGGCCGGGTTCGCGCACGGCGCGGCCGTGCTGAGTGGCCGGGTTGCTTGTGTGGTGGCGCCCGTGTGGGTCGTGACTCCGGGCGGATTCACGAACGACAGCGGGCAGCGCGTGAATTGTAACGCTCTCTCGCCCCAACATCCCCTCTTGAGGGTGCGGGACGCGCGTCTTGTGACCGAACGGATGGGCTTCGCGGGTCGCGAGCGGCTCTTTGTAAGGATAGTGACCATGAACCAATCGGCCGAACTGCTGGCCCTCGCCGTCTCCGTCGCCCGCGCCGCCGGCGACCTGGCCACCCGCATGCGGGCCGACGGCGTGGCCGCCGTCGCGACCAAGTCCACGGCGACCGACGTGGTCACCGCGGCCGACCGGGCGGTCGAGCAGCTTGTCCGCGACCGGCTGCGCGAAGCCCGCCCCGGCGATGTCGTGTTCGGCGAGGAGTACGGCGGGGGGCAGGAGCGCGCGGCCGTCCGCTGGATTCTCGACCCGATCGACGGGACCGTGAATTATCTGTACGACATCCCGGTTTATGCGGTGTCGCTGGCCGCCGAGGTCGACGGCGTGGTGGTGGCGGGGGTCGTCATCAACGCCGCGACCGGCCGGGAGTGGACCGCGACCCTCGGCGGGGGAGCGTACTGCGGCGATCGCCGGCTGCGGGTCTCCGGCGAGACCGACCTCGGTCAGGCGCTGGTCGGCACCGGGTTCGGCTACGCGGCCGGGCGCCGCCTGCACCAGGCCCGGGTGCTCACCGGCCTCATCGGGCACATCCGGGACGTCCGGCGGATCGGCGCCGCCTCGATCGACCTGTGCCTGGTCGCCGAGGGGGCCCTTGACGCCTACTACGAGAAGGGCCTCAACCCGTGGGACCACGCGGCCGGCGGCCTGGTCGCGGCCGAGGCGGGCGCCCTGGTGACCGGTCTGGACGGCAATGCGCCGGGCGTCGACATGGTGATCGCCGCTCCACCGGCCCTGCACGCGCAGCTGCACGATCTCCTCAGCAAGCTCGACGCATCCGGCGGTCCCTGACCGCACGCGTTTCGAAACAACGCTTTTCAGAAAAGCAGACTGCGTTTCGAAAGAACTGCATTGCCGGACTCGGGAGCGCGTTGGGCGCGTCCGTCGCTCCCGCCAGGTCCGCGATTGCGGACCCGGCACGCCTCAAGAACCCGCTGAAGCCGGTTCAGAAAGCCGAGAGCCAGCCCTCAGCTGTCGTCCTTCGCGCACGTCCCCGGGGGCAGCTCCGGGTTGCCGAGCGCGGCAATTGCCTGGTTGACCTCGGTCGTGGTCGGCAGCTGCTTGAACTTGCCGCCGAGGATGATCTCCACCTTGTCGTCCTGGCGGGCCTTGTCGAACTCGGCGGTCGCCCGGTTCAGGAAGTACGCACGCACGAGCCAGGCCGCGCCCACCGTCGCCGGGCCGTAGCGGATCACCGCTACCTCGTCGCCGGGCTTGTTCACGGGCGGGTTCGGGGCCGCGGTGACCACCTTCGCCTCCTTGAACTGGCGGCTGAGCAGGTCGTTGGCCACGTCGGAGCCGGCGCCCGAGCGGCTGGTGGCGTTGAAGATGGTGACCTTGACGTCCTGCTGCCGGGGCAGCTTGGCGTCGGCCAGCACCGAGCCCTCGGGGCACTTGCCGCCCTCCGCGGCCGGACCGCCCTGGTGGTCCTTCACCACAGCGACGATCACGAAGATCGCCGCGGCCACTATGAGGACGCCCACCACCGCGAGTGCCCTCACCCGCGCAAAACTCATGGCCCGCTCCCCGCGCCCGCGTCGACCGGCAACGCGCTGGCTGCCGACCCATATCAAGTTCCGTCACCAGAGATGACGCTCTGGCTGCCGGAGAGGTTAGCGCCTGGCCGGGAGAACCGCTGAAGTCCCCACCGTGGATACCGCAAAGTTCCCACTCCCCGTTGCTTGACGACTGCCCACGGAAAACGGTTGGGGCGGGTATCGTCGCATCGCCGTGAGGGGGTCGGCGCGCGTGAGCGGCCCGGACGGTGCAAGATCGTTGTGTCGCCTCGGTCACAGTGGGAACAACTTTCCGCGTGCGGGCGTACAACAAACGCACGAGGGCGGTAAGGTACGCCGCCTTTGGACGTTGTAGCCGACGTTGCTATGGGCGCCCAACCACCCGGCGACACGAAAATTGGGAGTGTGAACACCGATGGCCACCGACTACGACGCGCCACGTCGCGACGAGGTCGACCTCGGGGAGGACAGCCTCGAGGAGCTCAAGTCCCGGCGAACCGACGCGCAGTCCGCGATCGTCGACGTCGACGACACCGATCTCGGCGAGAACTTCGAACTCCCGGGCGCCGACCTGGCCGACGAAGACATGACGGTCAAGGTGCTGCCGATGCAGACGGACGAGTTCCGCTGCTCGCGCTGCTTCCTGGTCCACCACCGCAGCCAGCTGGCGACCGAGCGCAACGGGGAGCTGATCTGCCGCGAGTGCGCGTGAGTGGCGTCACGCCCGCGCCCGTGTCCACGGGCTCGGCGTCGCCGCCTCGGCGTGCGATCGGCACCGTGTGTGGGAACAGCGTGAAAAGGGCATGAAAACGGCGGCTCCGCAGCAGCGGAGTTGATCGCGCGGAACTGGCGTCGGCGTGCTGCAGTGATGTGAGCGGCGATCGATTACCTCCGGAGGTTTCACGATGGTCGAGCCGGTGCCCGCCGACGAGGCGGCCGAGAACGCTCCTGTCCAGCCGGAAGGGCAGGCCGGACCAGGCTCCCTGGCCGGCCCGGCGGACGAGGCGGAGCTCTCACAGGCCGTTGTCGCGCTGACCGGTGACGACGTCCCGGCCAAGGAGCGGCGGCGGCTGCTGGGCCGGCTGGTCCGCCTCGAGGTCGGTGAGCGCGGTGTGCGCGACCTCTTCCGACCCAAGAAGGCGCTGGGCTGGATCGCCGACTCGGTGACCCGGGTCGCGCCGCACATCCCGGTGCGCGATCTGGAGACGCTGCGCGCGCACTACGACGGCCTGGAGGGCGACGCCCTGGCCGAGCGGCTCATCCGCAACGCGGGCCGGGTGACGGCCGGCATCGGCGCGACCGGCGGCGGGGTGGCCGCGGTCGAGTGGGTCGCGACCCCGACCCTGCTCTCGGCGCCGATGCTCCTGGCGGCCGAGACGGTCGCCGTGGTCGCGGTGGAGATGAAGCTGATCGGGGAGCTGCACTCGGTCTACGGCCGCCCGATCCACGGTACGGGTTCGCAGCGCGCGGTCGCGCTCGTCCAGGCGTGGGCCGAGCGCCGGGGCATCAACCCGCTGCGGGTCGGCGGCAGCGTGGCGGCGGCCATGGGCACCGCGGTGCGCAAGGAGCTGCGGGACAGGCTGCTGAAGCGGTTCGGGCGCAACCTGAGCACCATGGGGCCGTTCCTGACCGGTGCGGCCGTCGGCGGCTTCCTGAACCGCCGGGCGACCCACTCGCTGGGCCACGAGATCCAGAAGGACCTCAAGGGCCTGGGCGAGGGTGGTCAGCGGGTCATCGAGGCCTGAGCCTCGCGCAGCGCCGCCACCAGCGCATCCGGGTGGCGGGTGCTGATCAGCCAGTACGGCGTCGGGTCGGCGTCGTCGCGCACGTCCACGCGCACCGCCGGGCCGATCCAGGGCCGCTGCACGACGAACGCCTCCGGATCCGCGTACGGGCCCAGGAGGTCGTGCTTGTCCGCGGCGGAGACGGGCGTCACCTCACCGACGTACCGCAGCGGGATGTGCGCGTCGTCGACCCGCAGCTCCCCGTTGGACACCTCGATGCGGATGCGGCCCAGCCACCACAGTCCGCCGACCGTGAGCGGCAGCAGGATCAGGTAGGCGATCCACGTCGCCGCGCCCGGTGCGCCCAGCTTCACCTCGGCGGCCAGGGCTCCGGCGACCGCCAGCGCGGGCAGCCAGAGCCACCATGACAGGCTGAGTCGCTCGCGGTACGGGTTGGGCTGCGTCACTTGGCCAGGGTAGGTGTTGGCGCCGGCGCGGGGCGGGGCAGGATGGGTGTCGAAGGAAAGGACGCCGGAGGAATGGACGTACACGTGCGGCAGCTGGACCCCGGTCTGCCGGTGCCCGCCTACGCGCACCCGGGTGACGCCGGTGCCGACCTGTATGCGGCGCGCGACGTCGAGCTCGCGCCGGGCGAGCGGGCGCTGGTGCCGACCGGGATCGCGATCGCGCTGCCGGAGGGGTACGTCGGGCTGGTGCACCCGCGCTCCGGGCTCGCCGCGAAGCTGGGCGTCACGGTCGTCAACGCCCCCGGGACTGTCGATTCGGGCTACCGGGGCGAAATCCTGGTGAACCTCATCAATCACGATCGAGTGATATCGGCAAAGATATCCCGGGGTGACCGAATTGCCCAGCTTGTGATCCAGCGCGTGGAGCGGGCACACTTCCACGTCGTCGACGACCTTCCCGATACTGTGCGCGGGGCTGGTGGCCACGGGTCCACCGGCGGGCATGCCGGGCTCGTCCCGGCCGCGAGGACTGCGGTACCGACCGCGAACTTGGAGGCAGAGCAGTGATCTTCTCGCGCAATCGCGGGAGTGGCCGGCACGCCAAGTCGGGCCCGGAGGGCCGCGAGGCGCTCGACCGCGACCTGGACGGGGACCTCGACGCGTTCGAGGACGACGGCGAGCCGCGGGCCGGCAAGTCGGACCGGGCGGACGGCCCCTACGACATCAGCGAGGCCCCCGAGGGCATCGCGCAGCTCGACCTCGGCGCCCTGAAAGTTCCCGCGGTCGAGAACGTCGAGGTGCGGGTCCAGGCCGACAACGACGGCAAGATCCAGCAGATCGTGCTGGTGTTCGAGGAGAGCGCGCTGCAGCTTGGCGTGTTCGCGGCGCCGCGCAGCGAGGGCATCTGGGACGAGGTCCGGGCCGAGATCCGCAAGCAGCTGTTCAACGACGGCGTTGCGGCCGAGGAGGTCCAGGGCGACTACGGCACCGAGCTGCGCGCCCGGGTGCGGACCCCGGACGGCCTGACCGACATCCGCTTCGTCGGCGTCGACGGGCCACGCTGGCTCGTGCGCGCCGTGTTCCAGGGCCCGGCCGCGGTCGACCCGCAGGCCGCCCCGCCGCTGCTGGAGTGCCTGCGCAACCTGGTCGTCGAGCGTGGCAACGAGGCCATGCCGGTGCGCGAGCCGCTGTCGCTGCACCTGCCGAAAGAGGTCACCGAGGGCGGAGCCGAGGCGTCCGGGGCCGACCCGGCCACGCCTGCGGCCGGGTCCGCCGCCGCCGACGGCGGGGATGGTAGCGCCTCGGGCCGCCGCCGGCCGTCACCAAGGCCACGTCGCAAGTAGGGAAAAAGCGCGTACCGTCGTAATGAGGGTGTCATAGCGGCCGAAGGAGAGGGTGGCACCGTCATCATGGCCACGGACAGTGAAAACGCGGTCGAGGATCATCAACGCGGCCTGCGGAAGTTCTTCCGCCGGCTGACCGCGAGCGACTCGGAACTCGACGCGGAGGAGCTGCAGCGCGACGCGCAGCAGTGCGGAAGCATGCCGGCGCTGAAGTGCCAGCGCGGGCAGGTGGTCAGCCTCA
Organism: Dactylosporangium vinaceum; assembly: GCF_019904175.1. Lineage (GTDB taxonomy): Bacteria > Actinomycetota > Actinomycetes > Mycobacteriales > Micromonosporaceae > Dactylosporangium > Dactylosporangium vinaceum. The sequence goes on from NZ_CP061913.1 coordinate 2,114,980, forward strand.
AGGGGCGGCTGCGGACAGTGGTGTACACGCCGCGCACCAATCTGCCGACGCTCGAGGCGGAGCTCTTCGACGGCAGCGACCTGGTCACACTCGTGTGGCTGGGGCGCCGCCACATCGCCGGCATCGAGCCGGGTCGAGCGATCACGGCGAAGGGGCGCATCGCCGTGCGGGATGGCCGTAAGGTGCTCTACAACCCGTACTACGAGCTCGACACGCCGCGTTGAGCCCCGACACGCCGCGGATGAGGCTCGACACACCACGATGAGGACGGATGCAGCCAGGTAGCCCAGGAAGGCCGACCACGCCCGAGGCCGCGACATCCACGACCCCGCCCGGGAACAAGGCGACGGACGACGAGGAGCCGCTCCCTCCGTTCTCGGTGCAGATGGCGCAGCAGCTCGGCGGGGTGCGCGGGCTCGTCGAGTCCAGCATCCCGATCACGCTGTTCATCGTGGTCAACTTCCTGGGCGACCACTTCAAGTGGTGGTCGCTGCAGACGTCGCTCATCATCGCCGTCGGCGCTGCGCTGTCGCTGGCCGTGTATCGGCTGGCCCGCCGCGAGCCGATCCGCCACGCGCTCAACGGCGTCTTCGGCATCGCGATCGGGGCGTACATCGCCTGGAAGAGCGGCGACGCCAAGGACGTCTACCTGCCCGGCATGCTGCTCACCGTCGGCTACGTCATCGGCATGCTGGGCTCGATCGCCCTCGGCCGGCCGCTGGTGGGCTGGCTGTGGTCGGTCACCCTGGACGGCGGCGCGACCCGCTGGTACGACAACACCCGCCTGCGCCGGGCCTTCATGTGGCTGACCGGGCTGTGGGCCTTCGTCTACGCGCTCAAGCTCGGCGTGCAGATCCTCATCTACCGGGACACCAGCGCCGACTCCGACGACCTGCTGGGCATCGCCCGCCTGGCGCTGGGCTGGCCGCCCTACGCCCTGCTGGCCGCGCTCACCGTGTGGCGGGCCCGCATCATCCTCCGCGAGGAGCCGGCCGCAGCGGACGAGCCCGCGGAGGCGGGCTCGTAAGGCGCTGACGGGGGCGACGGCCCGGACCACCGCGGACCCGGGCCCCGCCGTTAGGGCTTCTTCTTGGAAGAGATGCTGTCCTCGCCCAGGATCACGGCGCGGACCGTGTCCTCCATCTCGGAGGTCACCACGAAGACCAGCTCGTCGCCCGACTCCAACGGGTCGTCAGGGGTCGGGACCAGGACGCGGCGGCCGCGCAGGATGGCGACAAGGGCGGCGTCGTGGGGGAGCGGGACGTCGCGGACCGGGTGGCCGACGTAGGGCGCCGTCTCCGGCAGGGTGATCTCGACCAGGTTGGCCTCGGACTGGCGGAAGGTCATCAGCCGGACCAGGTCGCCGACCGACACCGCCTCCTCGACGAGGGCCGCCATGAGCCGCGGCTTGCTGACCGAGACGTCGACGCCCCACTGCTCGTTGAACAGCCACTCGTTCTCGGCGCGGTTGATGCGGGCGACTACGCGCGGCACCGCGAACTCGGTCTTGGCCAGCAGCGAGACGACCAGGTTGACCTTGTCGTCGCCGGTCGCCGCGACCACCACGTCGCACGAGGACAGGTCGGCCTCCTGGAGGCTCGTCAGCTCGCAGGCGTCGGCCAGGATCCACTCCGCCGCCGGCACCCGCTCCGGCCGCACCATCCTCGGGACGCGCTCGATGAGCATGACCTGGTGGCCGTTGTCGACGAGCTCCTTGGCGATGGACCGGCCCACGTTGCCGGCCCCCGCGATCGCGATGCGCATGGTCAGTGTCCCCCCTCGGGCGCCGAGCCGGTGACCTTCGCCACGGAGGCGGACAGCTCGTCGGTCAGCAGCATGAAGGCCAGGTCACCGTCCTGGATCACGGTCGACTCGGTGGGCAGCATCGCCAGACCGAAGCGCATGAGATACGCCAGCCGCGCCCCGCTGCGGGCCTCGAGCTGGGCGACGGTGTGCCCGATCCAGTCGGGGTGCATCGGCACCTCGACGATCGACACGGTGCTCGTCGGGTCGCGCCAGACCTCGACGTTGCCCTCGGGGACCAGCTGGCGCAGCATCCGGTCGGCCGTCCAGCGCACGGTGGCGACTGTCGGGATGCCGAGGCGCTCGTAGACCTCCGCGCGCTTCGGGTCGTAGATGCGGGCCACGACCCGCTCGACGCCGAAGGTCTCGCGGGCCACCCGGGCCGAGATGATGTTGGAGTTGTCGCCGGACGAGACGGCGGCGAAGGCGTCGGCCCGCTCGATGCCGGCCTGCAGCAGGACGTCACGGTCGAAGCCGACCCCGTTGACGGTCGTGCCGTGGAACTCCCCGCCCAGGCGGCGGAAGGCGTCGGCGTCGACGTCGATCACCGCGACCGAGTGTCCGCGCTGTTCGAGGCTCTGCGCCAGCGTGGAGCCCACGCGGCCGCAGCCCATGATCACGACATGCACGTGTCCCCGCCTCCGTGTCCTGATGCACTCGAACACGAGGATGTCATGGCCGGGCGGCGACCGGTGCAACGGGAGGCGGCACTGCCCGTACGCTTAGGCGTCGTGGCCAGTCCCACCTCCCTCGCAAAGCGGCTGCTTCTGGGCCGACCGTTCCGCTCGGACCGGCTGAAACACACGCTGCTGCCCAAGCGCATCGCGCTGCCGGTGTTCGCCTCCGACGCGCTGTCGTCGGTCGCGTACGCCCCCGACGAGATCCTGCTGACCCTCTCGATCGCGGGCGCGACGGCGCTGACGATCTCCCCCTGGATCGGTCTCGCTGTCGCAGTGGTGATGCTCACAGTCGTCGCCAGCTACCGCCAGAACGTCCATGCGTACCCGTCCGGCGGCGGCGACTACGAGGTGGCCACGGTCAACCTCGGGCCCCGCTTCGGCGTGGCCGTGGCCAGCGCGCTGCTCGTGGACTACGTGCTCACCGTGGCCGTCTCCACCGCCTCGGGCGTGGCCAACCTGGGCTCCGTCGTGCCGTGGGTGGCGACCCATAAGGTGGCGATCTCGATCATCGCCATTGCCCTGCTCACGGCGATGAACCTGCGGGGCATCCGCGAGTCGGGCGCGGCGTTCGCGATCCCGACCTACGGGTTCATGATCGTCATGATCGGCATGGTGATCACCGGGTTCTTCAAGATCTTCGTGCTCGGTGACGATCTCCGGGCGCCGAGCGCCGACCTGGTGATCCACGCCGAGCACTCGAACATGAGCCAGATGGCGATGGCGTTCCTGCTGCTGCGGACGTTCTCGTCCGGCTGTGCGGCCCTGACCGGCGTCGAGGCCATCTCCAACGGCGTGCCGGCGTTCAAGGAGCCGAAGAGCAAGAACGCGGCGACCACGCTGCTGCTGCTCGGCGCCCTCTCGATCACGATGCTGCTGGGCATCATCCTGCTGGCCAACAAGACCGGTCTGCGGTACGTCGAGGACCCGAGCCAGATCGAGAGCGGCCCCGCCAACTACGTGCAGAAGACGGTCACCACGCAGCTCGGGCAGACCGTCTTCGGGGCCGGCTCCATCCTGCTGTACGTGGTGGCCGTCATCACCGCACTGATCCTGTTCCTGGCCGCGAACACCGCGTTCAACGGCTTCCCGGTGCTCGGCTCGATCCTGGCCCAGGACCGCTACCTGCCGCGCCAGCTGCACACCCGCGGCGACCGGCTGGCCTTCTCCAACGGCATCATCCTGCTGGCCCTGGCCGCGATGGTCCTGATCATCGGGTTCAACGGCGAGGTCACCCGGCTGATCCAGCTGTACATCGTGGGCGTGTTCGTATCGTTCACGCTCTCCCAGGCCGGCATGATCCGGCACTGGAACCGGCTGCTGCGCACGGTCCGCGACAAGCAGGCCCGCAACCGGATGATCCGGTCCCGGACGATCAACATGATCGGCCTCACGCTGACGGGCGCCGTGCTCATTGTGGTGCTCATCACCAAGTTCCTGCTCGGCGCCTACATCGCCATCATCGCCATGATCGTCATCTACTTCCTGATGGTCGGCATCAAGAAGCACTACGACACGGTCGCCCGGGAACTGGAGCCGTCCGAGGTGCGGCCCGTGCTGCCCGCCCGCAACCACGCCATCGTCCTGGTCTCCAAGGTCCACCGCCCGACGCTGCGGGCCGTCGCCTACGCGCAGGCCACCCGGCCCGACTCGCTGACCGCGCTCACCGTCAACGTCGACGACCACGACACCCGGGCGCTGCAGGAGGAGTGGGAGCAGCGGGGGATCCCCGTCCCGCTGACGGTCGTCGACTCGCCCTACCGGGAGATCAACCGCCCGATCCTGGACTTCGTGCGCGGCAAGCGACTGAAGGCGCCGCGCGATGTGGTGACCGTCTTCATCCCCGAGTACGTCGTCGGCAAGTGGTGGGAGCACCTCCTGCACAACCAGAGCGCGCTGCGGCTCAAGGGCCGGCTGCTGTTCGAGCCGGGCGTGATGGTCACCAGCGTGCCGTGGCAGCTCAGCTCCATCGACGGCGTCGACATCGACCGGCTGGACGCCACGCTGATCCGCGGTCCGAAGCGGGGGCCGCGCTCATCGGTCACCCCCGAGCCGTGACCGAGCCGCTCGAGCTGGAGGTCGGCGCCGTCGCGCACGGCGGGTTCTGCGTCGCCCGGCACGAGGGCCAGGCCGTGTTCGTCAGGCACGCGCTGCCGGGGGAGCGGGTCCTGGCCCTGGTCACCGAGGAGCGCAAGGGGTTCCTGCGGGCCGACGCCGTGCAGATCCTGCGGCCGTCGCCCGATCGTGTCGTCCCGCCGTGCCCGTTCGCGGGGCCGGGCGCGTGCGGTGGATGCGACTGGCAGCACGTGTCCTGGGAGGCACAGCGCCGCCTGAAGGCGCAGGTGCTCCACGAGCAGCTGCAGCGGCTGGGCGGCCTGAGCGACGTTCCGGAACTGTCCGTGCTGCCCCTCCCCGGCGGTCCGCTGTCGTGGCGTACCCGCGTGCAGTACGCGGTCGACGGCGAAGGGCGGGCCGGCTTCCACCCGCACCGCAGCTCGGCCGTGATCCCGATCGACAGCTGCCGCATCGCGCACCCGGCGATCCAGGCCCTGCCCATCACGGATCGCGAGTGGCCGCCCGGCTCCACTGTCGAGGCGGCCGTGTCGTCGCTCGGGGACACCGCGATCCTGCCGCGGGCCAACCGCACCGGGCCGCCGTCCGCGCCGGTGCCGCAGATCCGCGAGCACGCGGCCGGGCACGAGTGGCGGCTGGCCGCGGGCAGCTTCTGGCAGGTCCACCCGCACGCCGTCGAGGCGTTCACCGGCACCGTGCTGGAGCAGCTCGCACCCGCGGCGGCCGAGCGGGCCTGGGACCTCTACGGGGGCGCCGGCGTGTTCGCGGCCGCGCTCGCGCCGCACTGCGGCCCGGTCACCGTTGTCGAGTCGGATGCCCGCGCGGTCGCGGCCGGGCGCCGGGCCCTGCGCGACCTCACCAACGTGACGTTCGCCCGCGGCGACGTGGCCCAGGTGCTGGCCAACCCGCGCTGGCGGCGGGTCGACCTGGTCGTCCTGGACCCGCCGCGCTCGGGCGCCGGCCGGGCCGTGGTGGCCGCGATCGCCGCCCGGGCGCCGCGGGCCGTGTCGTACGTGGCCTGCGACCCGGCCGCCTTCGCCCGCGACGTACGCACGTTCGGTGAGCTCGGCTACGAGCTGAGCGCCGTCCGCGCGTTCGACAGCTTCCCGATGACCATGCACTTCGAGACCATCGGGCTGCTCACCCCGCGCCGGGGCGCCGCTTGAGGGTCCGCGCGTAGTCCTGGAACCGGGCCTTCGCGATGACCTTGCGGTCGGGTGTGCGGAACACGATGCCCTCCGCGCGTCCGCGCGTGTCGTCGAGCCCGACGAGCGTCTCCGGGAGGCGCTCGGCCAGCAACGCCTGCATGCCGGCGATGGACTGCGGCAGCGCGTCGGTGCGGAACAGCCGCGGCGTGACCTCCAGCCCGGCGGCCTTCGCCAGCCCCTGGAGGGCCTCCTCGTCCGCGTAGGGCTGGCCGCCCGCCTCACGCCAGGCCGAGATCTGCGCCTGCGGCCAGGTCAGCGCGGTCGCCCAGTCGTCGAGCAGCACCACGTCGAACAGGCGCCACCCGAAGCGGCTCGAGTCCTTCGTGTACTGCTTGGCCGCGCCGCCGACCTTCCCGCCGTACAGCTCCATGAAGTAGACGTGGATGCCGCCGGCGTGCCCCTCGGCCAGGCGGTCCGCGACCGGGCGCAGCTGCTCGACGATGCCCAGCGCGGGGTTGGCGATCAGGTCGCCGCGGGCGTGCAGGAACTCCTCGCGGGAGCCGATCAGGTAGCTCCCGTCGGGCAGCAGCACGATGCGGCTGTTGGTGCCGTCGACCTTCTCGGTCGCGATGACGTCGCCGGAGAACGCGGTCGCGGACTCGAGCAGGACGCCGTTACGGGGGTCGAGCTCGTGGTAGGTCGGGATCGACGGGTACTTCGTGAGCGAGTTGAGCACCCGGAGATCCGCTGCGCGCACGTCGAAGCGAGTCATCGGATCAGGATGGGCCACGGAAAAATAGCGCCGCGACCGAATTTCGCCCGCGTAGCGTCCCCTGCACTGCATCGAAGGCGGGTGAAACCAATCATGGCGAAGCTCAATGTGCGCAAGGTGCGCGCGGCGATCGGGCGCGGCCCGGTCGCGGGACCGGCGCGGGTGGCCGGTCCGACCTACGAGGGCGGCGCCGGATACGCCCGCGACCTCAAGTCCGAGCTGTTCCTGCTGGCCGTGACCAACATGGTCGGCGAGCAGACGTTCTACGAGCCGGCCGCCGAGCGCGACGAGCGGTACTCCCGCCTGGTCCGCGCGGCCGCGGTCGCCGACCCGGACTGGACCGGGCGCTTCCTGGCCTGGCTGCGGACCGGCGCGAACATGCGCACCGCGGCCGTCGTCGGCGCGGCCGAGTTCGTCAAGGGGCGCCTGGAGGCGGGTGCGCCGTCCACCGGCGAGAACCGGCGGGTGGTCGCGGACGTCCTCCAGCGCGCCGACGAGCCGGGGGAGCTGCTGGCGTACTGGATGTCGCGGTACGGCCGGGCCGTCCCGAAGCCGGTCAAGCGCGGCATCGCCGACGCCGTCCAGCGCCTCTACACCGAGCGCAACCTGCTCAAGTACGACACCGCGAGCCACGCGTTCCGGTTCGGCGACGTCGTCGACCTCACGCACCCGGGCCCGGCCGCGCCGTGGCAGGGCGACCTGTTCGCCTATGCCCTCGGCCGCCGGCACGGCCGCGAGGACCTGGCGGTGCCGGCGTCCCTGGGCGTGATCGCGGCGAACGAGCGGCTGCGCGCGGACGCGGCGGCCGACCCGGCTGTCCTGCTGGACGCCGAGCGGCTGCGCGAGGCGGGCATGACCTGGGAGGACGCGCTGTCGATGAGCGGCGGGACGGCCGTGGACAAGGCCGCACTGTGGACCGCGCTGCTGCCGTCGATGGGCTACATGGCGCGGCTGCGCAACCTGCGCAACTTCGACCAGGCCGGCGTGGCCGACGACGTGGCGGCCCAGGTCGCGGCGAAGCTGGCCGACCCGGAGCAGGTCGCGCGGTCGCGGCAGCTGCCGATGCGGTTCCTGTCGGCGTACCGGGCGGCACCGTCGCTGCGCTGGAGCTGGGCGCTGGACCAGGCGCTGACGGCGAGCCTCGCGAACGTGCCGGCCCTGCCGGGGCGGACGCTCGTGCTCATCGACACGTCGGGCTCCATGCACTCCGGGTTTTCGCGCGACGGCACGCTGATGCGCTGGGACGCGGCGGTGGTCTTCGGCGTGGCCCTGGCCACCCGGTGCGCGGGCGCGGACGTGGTGTCGTTCTCGACCGGCTCGACCGTGTTCAAGCTGCGCAAGGGCGAGTCGGTGCTGAAGGCGATCGAGCGGTTCCGGGCCGAGGGGCACTTCCACGGCCAGGGCACCAACACGGCGACGGCGGTGCGCAAGCACTTCAAGAGCCATGACCGGGTGGTGATCCTGACGGACGAGCAGGCCTCCTTCGACGGGTCGGTGTCGGATGCGGTACCCCGCGACACGCCGATCTTCACCTGGAACCTGGCCGGCTACCGGCTGGGCCACGCGCCCGCGACGGCGAACCGCTGGACGTTCGGCGGCCTGTCCGACGCCGGGTTCGGGATGATCCCGCTGCTGGAGGCCGGGCGCCACGGCGACTGGCCGTTCTGACCCCCGTAGACTCCCCCTGTCTTCACGGGCAGGGGGAGTCTTCAGTGGCAACGCAGACGCTGCGGGAGCGGCTGACCGGCGGTGCGCCGCTCGTCGCGGTCAGCTTCGGCGACGAGGACCCCGCGGGCCACGCCGCGCGGGCGCGCGCGCTCGGGGTCGACCTGGCCGAGCTGCGCATCGACTGGCATCGCAGCGCCGAGCCGGCCGACGTGCTCGCCGCGATCGCGCCGTTCCGGGCGGCCGGCCTGCCGACCCTGGCCACGATCCGCTCCAAGGCCGAGGGTGGCTACTGGTCCGGCGACGACGCGGCCCGGCTGCGGCTGTTCGCGGCCGTCCTGCCCGCGGTCGACGCGGTTGATGTCGAGCTCTCCTCGGACCAGGTCCTGCCCGGCGTGGTCGCCGCGGCCCGGGCGGCCGACCGGCCGGTGATCGTGTCGTACCACGACTTCGACCGGACACCCGGCGCCGCCGAGCTGCGGGCGAAGGTCGAGGCGGCCCGGGCGGCCGGGGCGGACGCCGTGAAGATCAGCACCATGGCGCAGGGCTCCGAAGACCTCAGGGTGCTGGCCGGGCTGCTCGTGGAGTACGACCGCATGATCGTCATCGGCATGGGCGCGGAGGGCGCCGGGTCGCGCGTCTTCTTCCCGCTGCTCGGGTCGCGGATCACGTATTCGGCGATCGGCGGCCGTCCCGCCCCGGGCCAGCTGCCGTTCGAGGAGACCAAGCGGCTGCTGACAACCTTCTCGCCGGAGTACGCCGCCTCCGCGGAGGCGGCGGCATGAGCTACCCAGTTGATCCGGATGAGGAAGAGGGGCGGCCGCGGCGGGACCCCTGGCGGGCGCTGCGCAAGACGGTCGCGCAGATCGTCGTCGTCTTCACCATTCCGTTCGTCTTCGCGATCGGGCGGGCCGCGCTCGGGCTCAACAAGCTCAAGGTCGACCGCAGCCCGGCCGACTGGACCGTCTGGGGCATCGGGATCGCGCTCATGGTCGCGGCGTCCGGGCTGGCGATCCAGGCCCTGCGCGGCAAGGCGCCGGCGGCGCTCGGGGAGCGGGCCGCGTGGGTGGCCGGCGGCGTCTGGCTGCTCGGGCTCGTGTTCACCATCGTGTATTCGCAGATGGTGCCGCCGCCCGTCCGCTGAGCCCATACCGGTCGGCGCGGGTGGCGGGCGACCTCTATCTTCTTGAGGCATGACCCAGCCCCCGACCACGCCCGAACCGGACGAGCCGGTCGAGGTGCGGCCCGCCGCGTACGACCCCTCCCAGTCGTACGTCGTCTACCAGGCCGCCCAGCCGCCCGCCTATCTCCAAGGCTTCGGCATCCCCCTCTCCACGGCGCAGGCCGGGTTCGACCCGATGATCAGCCCGGACTACAACGGCTGGTGGCAGCGCAGCACCACGATCTTCAAGGGCGCGTGGAGGCAGCTGGCGATCCTGCAGCTCATCGGGTTCGTGCTGACGCTCGTGGTGGTCATCCCGGAAGGCATCTGGAGCCTGAAGGTGACGGCCGACTTCATCGACGCCGCCAACGCGAGCGAGGCCACGCCGTCGCTGACGCCGCTTGTCGCCCCGTTCGCGCTGCTGTTCCTCGGCACGGTGGTGGCCGGAATGGTCGGCAGCATGATCACGGTGGCCGGCAACCAGATCGCGGTCACCGTCGCGGCCGGGCAGCCCCCGCGCCTCGGGCCGGCGTTCGCCCTGGCCGTGCGCCGGTTCCTGCCGCTGTGGGGCTGGAGCCTGCTCAGCGCGCTCATGATGCTCGTCGGCTTCTGCCTGTGCATCCTGCCCGGCATTTACCTCTACGCCGTGTTCCTGATCCTGCCGGCGGTCGTCACCTTCGAGCGCGGCTCCGGGGCGATCGCGCGCTGCTTCCAGCTGGTCCACCGCGACTTCGGCGCGGCGATCGCCCGGATCGCGACGATCATCGGCCTCACGCTGCTCGTCGGCCTGGTCTCGTACTTCGTCGGGCAGATCATCGAACGGACCATGGGCGGCGTCCCGGAGTCGACGCTCGGGTCGACGAGCACCGGCGCGCAGCGCTTCACGATCACCACGACCGCGATCGTGACCATCGCGGTGAGCCGGCTCGTCACCACCCTGCTGGAGACGGCGATGAAGCTGTTCACCGACGTGCTCACCGTGACCGCGTACGCCGACATGCGGGCCGGCCTCGACCCGCAGCTGACCACCGCGCACCTGGCCGCCGAGGCCGGCGTCCCGGTGGCACCGGCCGCGCAGTGGACAGCGCCACCGCCGGCCGCCGCCTGAGTGCTGCCGAAAACCCAAGGCGTTTTGGGGGTACCGCACCAAAAGCCCGATTTGCCGGAGAATACTGCTAGGCATGGGAGTCAGCCGGAGGGGCCTGCTCGCCGCCGGGTTCGCGGCGCTGGCCCTGCCCGGCTGCGGCGGTGGTGCGGCACCCCAGGCCGAGCCGGACCACAAGGTCGAGGTCTTCTCGTGGTGGGCCGGGCCCGGTGAGAAGGAGGGCCTCGAGGCCCTCGTCGCCGACTTCGCGAAGCACAACCCCGGCATCGCCTTCGACAACGCGGCGGTGGCGGGGGGCGCCGGCACCATCGCCCGGACCGTCCTCGCCACCCGCCTGCAGAACGACGACCCGCCCGACTCCTACCAGGCGCACGCCGGGCGCGAGCTCACCGAGGACATCCGGGCCGGATACGTCGAGGACCTCCGCGACCTCTACGAGGAGCAGGGCTGGCTGGACAAGCTGCCCGGCGGGCTGGTGCAGGCGATCACGGTGAACGGCGCCATCCACTGCGTGCCGGTCAACATCCACCGCTCCAACCTGCTCTGGTACCGCCCCCAGACCCTGGCCTCGCTCGGCCTCACGCCCCCGGCGACCTGGGCCGACTTCCTGACCCAGGCCGATGCGATAGCGAAGCGCGGCCTGACGCCGCTGTCGATAGGCCCCGGCTGGACGCAGAAGCACCTGCTGGAGAACGTGCTGCTCGGGGTGCTCGGGGCGCAGACCTACGCGGGGCTGTGGACCGGCGGCACCGACTGGTCGAGCGCGCCGGTGCTGGCCGCGCTGCAGGTCTTCACCGACGTGCTGGCCCGCTCCGACGTCGCCACGCCGGCCGGGGACTGGCAGCCCGCGCTGGACCGGGTGGTGACCGGGAGCGCCGCGTACAACCTCATGGGCGACTGGGCCGACGCCTATCTGCGGACCAAGGGCCTGGTGTTCACCGACGGTTACGGGGTCGTCGCGAGTCCGGGGACCGACCGGGTGTACAACTTCCTCTCCGACTCCTTCACGCTCCCGCGCGGTGCCCCACACCCCGGCGCGGCCCGCAAGTGGCTGGTCGAGTGCGGGTCGGTGGACGGGCAGGACGCGTTCAACCCGCAGAAGGGCTCGGTCCCCGCGCGGATCGACGCCGACCGGGCGAAGTACACGGGCTATCTGGCGGCCGCGGTGGCCGAATGGGCCGACGCCGGCACCCGGGTAGTGGGCTCGCTCACCCACGGGGTGGTCGCGGACACCGCCTGGAACGCGAAGATCGACACCGCGCTGTCCACGTTTGTGCAGGACCGGGACGCTGTCGCGTTCGCCCGGGCCGTCGCGGCCGGGCGGACCGTTTCCTGAGTGCGGCCGGGATGTGTGGAACCTGTCAAGATTCGTTCGGCCAACGTGCAGTGCTGCACGGCCGCACTAGACTCGGCGGGCATGAGCACAGAAGAGAACGAGGCCGCGTCCTTGCTGAGCACGGTGCAGGCCCCGGGCGATCTTCGTAATCTGACCGCTGAGCAGCTCGACGTGCTCGCCGCGGAGATCCGCGACTTCCTGATCTCGAAGGTCTCGCGGACCGGCGGTCATTTGGGTCCGAACCTCGGCGTCGTCGAACTGACGCTCGCGCTGCACCGCGTCTTCGACTCGCCCAAGGACCGCATCCTCTTCGACACGGGCCACCAGGCATACGTACACAAGATCGTCACCGGTCGCCAGGACGGCTTCGACCTCCTGCGCCGCCGCGGCGGGCTCACGGGCTACCCGAGCCAGGCCGAGAGCGAGCACGACATCATCGAGAACTCGCACGCCTCGACCGCGCTGTCCTACGCCGACGGCCTGTCCAAGGCGTTCGCGCTGCGCGGCGAGCCCCGCCACGTCGTCGCGCTTGTCGGCGACGGCGCCCTCACCGGCGGCATGTGCTGGGAGGCCCTCAACAACATCGCCGCGGCCAAGAACCCCGTGGTGATCGTGGTCAACGACAACGGCCGCTCCTACTCGCCGACCATCGGCGGGCTGGCCGACCACCTGTCCAACCTGCGCCTCAACCCCGGCTACGAGAAGGTCCTCGACCTGGTCAAGGACTCCCTCGGCCGCACGCCGCTCGTCGGCGCGCCTCTCTACGAGGTGCTGCACGCGGTCAAGAAGGGCATCAAGGACGCCGTCGCGCCGCAGGCCATGTTCGAGGACCTGGGCATCAAGTACGTCGGCCCGGTCGACGGCCACGACCGTGAGGCGGTCGAGTCGGCGCTGCGCAAGGCCAAGAACTTCGGCGCCCCGGTGATCGTCCACGCGGTGACCCGCAAGGGCTTCGGCTACCGCCCCGCGATGGAGGACGAGGCCGACTGCCTGCACGGCCCGAGCAGCGCCTTCGACATCGAGACCGGCAAGCTGCTGGCCCCGGCCTCGGTCAAGTGGACGGGCGTCTTCGCCGACGAGCTCGTCGCGATCGCCGACGAGCGGGCGGACGTCGTCGGCATCACCGCCGCCATGGCCGAGCCGACGGGCATCGCCAAGCTCATGCGGAAGTACCCCGAGCGGGCCTACGACGTCGGCATCGCCGAGCAGCACGCCATCACGTCGGCCGCGGGCCTGGCGATCGGCGGCCTGCACCCGGTCGTCGCCGTCTACGCCACGTTCCTCAACCGCGCGTTCGACCAGGTCCTCCTCGACGTGGCAATGCACGGCCTCCCGGTCACGATCGTCCTCGACCGGGCCGGGATCACCGGGCCCGACGGCCCGTCGCACTACGGCATCTGGGACATGTCGGTCTTTGGTGTGGTACCGGGGCTGCGCCTGGCCGCCCCCCGCGACGCCCAGACGGTCCGCGAGGAGCTGCGCGAGGCGGTCGGCATCGAGGACGGCCCGACGATCGTGCGCTTCCCGACCGGCTCCGTCCCGGCCGACCTGCCGACCCTGCGCCGGGTCGGCGGGGTCGACGGCTTCGGCGGCGTCGACGTGCTCGCCGAGGGCGAGCGCAAGGACGTGCTGCTGGTCAGCGTCGGCGCGTTCGCCCACATGGCGGTCGACGTGGCCGCGCGCCTCGGCGAGCAGGGCTACGGCGTGACAGTCGTCGACCCCCGCTGGGTCCGCCCGGTCCCGGTCGAGCTGGTCGGCCTGGCCCGCGAGCACCGCCTGGTGGTCACGCTCGAGGACGGCATCCGCACCGGTGGCGTCGGTGACGCCGTCGCCAAGTCGCTGCGCGACGCGGACGTGTGGGTTCCGCTGCGCGACCTCGGCGTCCCGCAGGGCTGGCACCCGCACGGCTCGCGCAACGAGATCCTGGCCGAGCTGGGCCTGACCGCGCAGGACGTGGCCCGCCAGGTCACCGAGTGGGTCAGCCGCATGGACGAGCCCGCGCCGCTGCCCGCGGGCCCCGCCCGCACCAGGGCCCCGCGCCGCTGACGGCTTCGCAACCGAACGACGGACATGGGACTCTCTCTCCATTGAGGAGAGGGAGTCCGTGCCCGAAGCGATCATCGAGCTCGACGTCAGTGCCGCCTGGGAGCCGCCCGAGCGGCCCGGCCCGGCCGTCGCCCGGCGCCGCCGGAAATGGCGGCGGGTGCTGCTGACGCTTGCCGTGTTCGCCGCGGCCACGCTTGTGCCCGCCGGGGCGGCCGCCGGCCACGGGCTCGACCCGCTCTACGCGGTCGAGTTCCAGGTGCTCGCGGTCGACGCGGCCGGCGGGCGGATCCTGGTGCACCGCTACGGCCCGACCGGGACCGACCCGGTGGCCGAGGCGCTCGACGCCCGGACCGGCCGGGTGCTGTGGCAGCGCGCCGGGCGGACCGACCAGTCCTACGTCGGGCTTACCGATCAGGTCGGGCTGGTGCAGACCGAGCGGACCGACAGCGACGGGGCCTTCACCGGCTACCTCCAGGCGTTCGACGCGGCCACCGGGCACGACCTGTGGCGGCGGGACGACGTCCGCCCGGTCGGGCTGGCCCCCGGCGGCACCGTCGTCGTCCAGGAGCAGGCGTGGCCCGGCGAGGACGACGGCTTCGACCCCTCCTACGGCAACCCCGACGACGCCTCGGTCGCGCTGCCGCAGCTGCCGCACCACGAGCGGTTCATCGGGCTGGACGAGCTGACCGGCGCCGCCAGATGGACGACCGACCTCGCCCCGGGGACGCTGCCGCGCTTCGACTACCGCGACTATCCGCGGATCTCCGGCTTCGCCGAGCTGTCGGCCGCCGGGGTGCTGCGCAACCGCGACCTGACTACCGGGGCCGTCACCTCCCAGTACCCGCTGAACCTCGACGGCACCATCGCCCAGCACTGGGCGGGCCTGCCCGGGCAGGAGGTCGTGCTGGCCGCCGGGCGGGACGGGGCCTCGGTCTACGACTGGGCGACCGGGCGGCGGCTGTGGCGGTGGACCAGCGAGCTGCCCGCGTTCAACGGCCCCGTGCCGTGCCTGCGCGTGCACTACTGCGTCTTCGGCGACAGCGACACCGCCGTGCTCGACGCGGCCGACGGGAAGGTGCTGTGGCGGGCGCGCGGATACACGGCGCTGCTGCGCGACCTCGGCGACCGGCTGCTGATGTTCCGCCAGGTCAAAGACGACATCCACCCCAGCGACGTGGCCGCGTTCGACGGCGGCACCGGGGCCGTGCTGTGGCGCCGGCAGGGGTGGTTCCTGGCCAATGGATACTTCAACGCGCCCCGGGTCGGCGGCACCTTCGTCTGGCGGTCGACGAGCACCACCGACGCGGTCATCGGGCAGCTCGACCCGCGCGACGGGACGGTCCGGGTGATCGGGCGGGCCCCCGACTTCTACGGCACGCCGCAGTGCACGGCCACCGCGACCCGGGTCGCCTGCCTCGCCATAGGCGTCCTCTACGTCTGGCCGCACCCGTGAGCGCTCCGGGGCGTGTGACGGGGCCGGTCGGCATGGGTTCGGCCGGGTGGTCGTGCGTCCCGGGCCGGGTGGAGAGCGCGTGAGCGGTCCGGGGCTTGTGACGGGGCCGGTCGCCGCGGGTTCGGCCGGGTGGTCGTGCGGCCGGGGCGGGGTGGAGGGCGCGTGAGCGGTCCGGAGCTTGCTACAGGGCCGGTCGCCGGGCTGATCGAGCTGGGGGACACGACCGAGGCGTGGGCGCCGCCGCCGGCGCCGATCCCGGCCCGGCAGCTGCTCGCGGTCGTCGTCGCGGTGCTCACCGCCTTCGCGGCCGTGGCGCTCGCGGCCGACGGGCCCGGGCTGGCCCCACCGGTGTTCACCCTGCCGGACCGGGTGATCGACGCGACGGTCGGCGGCGGGCGGCTGTTCGTGACCCGCTACGAGCCGGACACGGCCGGCCGGTTCGAGGCCCGGACCATCGGCGGGCGGCTGTTGTGGACGCGGCCGCGGGCGCAGGAGTCCGAGCGGCTGCTGTTCGCCTACGACGGGGTGGCGGTGGTCGTCGCGTTCGACGGCGGCGGGTCGGCCGCGCCCTACTCGGTGACCGCGCTCGACGCCGACAGCGGGGCCGAGCTGTGGCACCGCGACACGGCGATCGTGAACGGCTACGCCGACGGCCGGTTCGTGCTGCGCGACGTCGGCGCCGAGGACGGCTGGCGGGGCGACCAGCCGGTGCGCCTGGAGGCGGTCGAGGCACGGACCGGAGCCTCGGCGTGGACGGCGACCCTGGCGCCCGGCTCGATGCTGAGCTGGCCGGGGGACGGCTACGCGATCACCTCCATCGACGAGCTGACCCTCGACGGCAACGTCCAGCGCCACGACCCGGCCACCGGCGCGGTGACGTTCGCCCAGCGGCTGGCCGGGTTCGACCGCGAGGCGGCGACCGACTTCTCGATCTACGGCGGCGAGGCGGTCGTCGGCCGGCCCGGGTCGCGCTCCGCCGACGTCTACAGCCTGGCCTCGGGCCGGCTGGTGTGGCAGTACGAGACGGCCCTCGACTGGGGCCTGTTCGCCTGCGGCGCCATGCGCTGGTGCACCGCGAGCGGCGAGGGCATCCGGGCGTTCGACGCCGCGACCGGGCGGGCGGCGTGGGGGATCGGGGAGTACAACGACGTCTTCGGGCTCAGCGGCGACCGGCTCGTGCTGGGCAGCCTCGGCAACACGGCGTCGATCGCGCATCGCACGGTGGTCGTCACCGTCGACGCCCGCACCGGGGCGATCCTGGACCGGCTGGACGACTGGGTCGGCACGTTCGGCGGGGTCGGCGACGAGTTCCTGCTGTCGCACACCGACGCCGGGCAGTGGGTGGGGGTCGTCGGCCTCTACAACGCGCGCACGGGCGCGATGCGGATCGTCGGCCGCGGCCGGATCGGCCC
This sequence comes from Dactylosporangium vinaceum, assembly GCF_019904175.1. Taxonomy (GTDB): domain Bacteria; phylum Actinomycetota; class Actinomycetes; order Mycobacteriales; family Micromonosporaceae; genus Dactylosporangium; species Dactylosporangium vinaceum. The sequence continues at coordinate 2,131,632 of NZ_CP061913.1, forward strand.
GGCCCCCCAGTGCCGGCGCAGCGAGGGAGCCGTCGTCTGCATCGGCAACGGGCTCAACGTCTGGCGCCTACCGTGACCGCTCCCCAACCCAGCGCCGACGTCCCGGTGACCGCATCCACCGAGCGTGCTGACGGCTCCGCGCTCGCGTCCACCGAGCGTGACGACGGCTCCGCGCTCGCGTCCACCGAGCGTGCTGACGGCTCCGCGCTCGCGTCCACCGAGCGTGCTGACGGCTCCGCGCTCGCGTCCACCGAGCGTGCTGACGGCTCCGCGCTCGCGTCCACCGAGCGTGCTGACGGCTCCGCGCTCGCGTCCACCGAGCGTGCTGACGGCTCCGCGCTCGCGTCCACCGAGCACGCCGAAGGCTCCGCGCTCGTGTTCGGGCGCCGTGGTGACTTAGGGCTGCGCGCGGGTGCGTTGAGGGCTCCGCGCTCGCGTCCGGGCGCGGGGGTAATCCGGGGGCTGCGCGCGGGCGCGTCGAGGGCTCCGGGGTCGCTTCCGCGCGTCGGGGTGATCCGACGGCTGCGTCCGAGCGCTTTGACGGCTCGGTGCCTGCGCTCGGGCGCGGTGGTGATTCAAAGGCTGCGCGCGGGCGCGTTGAAGGCTCCGCGCTCACATCCGGGCGCGGGGGTAATCCGGGGGCTGCGCGCGGGCGCGTCGAGGGCTCGGGGGTCGCTTCCGCGCGTCGGGGTGATCCGACGGCTGCGTCCGAGCGCTTTGACGGCTCGGTGTCTGCGCTCGGGCGCGGTGGTGATTCAAAGGCTCCGCGCGGGTGCGTTGAGAGCTTGGTTGCTGCGCTCGGGCGCGGTGGTGATTCGGGAGTTGCGCGCGGGCGGGTTGAGGGCTCCGCGCTCGCGTCCGGGCGGGGTGGTGATTCGAGGGCTGGGCGCGGGTGCGTTGAGGGCTTCGTGGCTGCGCTCGGGCGCGGGGGTGAGGTGGTGATCGAGCTTGGGGATGTGGGCGTGCCGTGGACGCCGGTGGTGGGTCCGCGACCGCGCGTGGAGGCGCGGCGGCGGCGCCGGGCGGTGGCGTTTGTGGTGGTGCTGCTCGTAGGGGCGGGGCTGCTCGTCGCGTCCGCGCGTGAGCGGCCCGGGGCGCTGTTCAGCCTGCCGGGGTGGCCGGCGGGCGTCGAGCTCGCCGACGGGCGCGTGTACGTCACGCGGTCGCAGCCCGACGTCGTCGAGGCCCGCACCGCTGAGGGGCGGCTGCTGTGGTCGCGGCCGCGCAGCTCCACCGACCAGGGGCTGGCCGCGGTCACGGGTGGGGTGGCGGTGCTGAGCACGCAGTACGGCGGCGAGAGCACCCGCGAATCGCTCAGCGTCGTCGCCGTCGACGCGGAGACCGGCGCGGAGCTGTGGCGGCGCGCGGGCGCGCGGGTCGAGGGGCCGGCCGGCGACCTGTTCCTGCTCGAGGACGTCGCCGGGCCCCACCGGCTGCTCGGCCTCGCGGCGCGCACCGGCGCGCCCGTGTGGTCGGTGGACCTGCCGGCCGACGCGCTGCTCTCGTGGAACGGTGTTGAGCTGTCGTCGCTCGACGAGCTCGATCCGGACGGCACGCTGATCCGCCGGGAGCCGCTCTCCGGGGCCGTGACGGTCAGGCGGTCGCTGCAGCAGTGGCCCGGCAAGGGGGTCTACCTCTTCCAGGTCCTCGCCGGGCAGGTCGTCACCTGGCCGGCCGACCACCCGGGCGCCGACGTGTACGACCTGGCCACCGGGCGGCTGCGATGGCCCTTCCCGGGGGAGTTCAGCCCGCAGCTCGTCGACTGCGGGCCGGGGCGGCTGTGCACTGTCGGCGGGGACGGCGTGCGGGCCTACGACGCGGCGACCGGGCGGCCGCTGTGGGTGATCCGGGAGTACAACGAGATCTTCGGCCACGGCGGGGACCGGATGATGCTCGGCGGCTACGGCAACTCGGCCGCGGCGTCGCACGAGCCTGTCGTGTTCACTGTCGACTCCCGCACGGGCGCGCGAATCCACCGGCTCGACGGGTGGATCGCCACGAACTCCACCGGGGACGGGCGGACAGTCGTGTTCCACCCCGACCCGGGCCGGCGCGACGGCATCGTCGGCCTCTACGACCGCTGGCACAGCGGTGTGCGGGTCCTCGGCCGCGGCGTCTTCCCCATCGGCCCGTACTGCGCGATCGGCCACGGCCTCGTCGCCTGCGTCAACGGTGACCTGATGGTATGGAGGATTCCGTGAGCGCGCGCGGTCGCGGGCTCGTCGCGTGCGTCAACCGTGACCTGATGGCGTGGAGGAATCCGTGAGCGGTTCGGCGGGCGGCACAGGACTGTCGCGGCCGTCGGGGTGCCGCGGTGCCGGTGTGAGCGCGCGCGGTCGCGGGCTTGTCGCCCGTGTCAACGGTGACCTCATCGGCTGGAGGGTTTCGTGAGCGGTCCCGAGCACGGCGGCGGCGTGATCGAGCTCGGTCAGGCCGACTCCTGGGTGCCGGAGGAGACGCCGCGTCCGCGCCGCGGGCTCTCCGGGCCCGGACGACTGGTGCTCGCGATGCTGGTGCTGGCCGTCGCTGTTGCCGTGCCCGTGCGGTCGGAGCCGGCGCTCGGGGCGCTCCTGCACATCGGCACCGGGGGCTCCGCGGTGACGCTCGGGGGCGGCCGGATCTACGTCATTCGGGCCGGGCAAGGGCTTGAGGTGTACTCCGCCCACGGCGCCCGGCTCTGGACGCGCACCCTGAGCGAGGCGCAGCAGCTCGACTACGGCACCGCCGGCGCGACGGTGATCGGCGGCCGGGGCGGGCCGGGCGCGGCCCTCGACACGGTCACCGTCCTGGACCCGGGCACCGGCGCCGAGCGGTGGACCCGCAGCGGCGTGGCGGCCGCGGGGCGGGCCGGGCGGCTGGTCGTACTGCTGGACACCAGCCAGTGGCGGGCCGACCCGCCGCTGCCGCCGGTCCACCTGATCGCCGTCGACGAGTCGACCGGGGCGCCGGTGTGGGACGTGCAGGTCCCGGACGGCTCGATGCCCGAGTACGCGCATGCCGGCGACATCAGCTGGGACCTCACGTCGCTCACCGTGCTGGACCCGGACGGGACCCTGCGCGAGTACGACCTGGGGACCGGCGCGGTCGCGCGCACCAGCCACCTGCAGCGGCCCGGCGGCCCGATCGGGTCGGTCACGCTCGGCCCGGGCGGGCGGCAGGTCGCGGTGGCCGGTACCGAGGTCGGGGCGGGCGAGCAGGTGTACGACCGCGCGACCGGGCGACTTCTGTGGCAGGTCGATGACAGAGAGTATCGGCTGGACCCGTGCGCGCCGCAGCTCTGGTGCCGTCCGGACGGCGGAAAGCTGCTCGCGTACGACGCCGCCACCGGGCGGGAGGCGTGGCGGGTGGACGGCTTCGACACCGTCCTGGCCGCCGAGGGCGGTGCGCTGGCACTTGGCAGTCTGGGCCGGATGGACGCCGTCACGGGCGCCACCGTCCTCGTGGTCGACGCCCGCACGGGCGCGGTGCGGGCCCGGCTCGACGGCTGGCATCCGGTGCCGGTCCAGGGCGGCGGCGTCGTCGTGTGGCACCGGCCGGAGGGGGAGCTGACGGCCACCGTGGGGCTGCTGAACCCGGCCAGCGGAGCGGTAGCCGTCTCCGGCACCGGCGACGGGTGGGGCGGCCAGCCGTCCTGCGCCGCCGACGACCGCATCGTGGCCTGCGGTGTCGCCGGTGACCTGACCGCCTGGCCCCGCCCGGCGGCGGCCCGACCCTAGCGGTCGACGGCGGCCACGCGCCGCGACCGCGCCCGCGGGCAGCGGCTTCCCGATGACCCGGCGCCGGAGTCTGACCGCGATGGCAGGTCGCGGGCAGTGGGCGATGGCAGGTGGGCGATGGCCGGCGGCGGGCGACGGCGGGGCGGCCGGCGTTGGGCGATGAGCGGTGGCAGTGCGGCCGGCGGTGGGCGGTGGGCGGTGGCAGGGCGGTGGGCGGTGGCCACTGGATCGGTTTTGGCCTGCGGTGGCGGCGGTGACCTGACCGTCCGGCCCTTTCCGGCGGTCGGCGGCGCCAGCAGAATGGGAGTGTGCCGCCGAGCACGTTGCCCGCCGCCGCTGATGGCGTCCCCGTCGCCGTGATCGAGCTGGGGGACGTCGCGGAGTCGTGGGATGCCGACCTCGACGGGGGGCCGGTCGGGCTGCCCCGGGGGTGGGGGCTGCTGCTGAGTCTCGGGCTGGTGCTGTCGCTCGTCTCGGCCGTGCCGCTGCGGGAGACGGTGACGGAGCTTGCCCGGCAGCCGCTGCGCAACGGCGCGTTTCAGCTGGCCGGAGACGTGCTGCTGGTGCTCGAGAGCGATCGGACGCCCACGCCGGTCGAGGCGTTCGACGGGGGTGGGGACGCGCCGCGGTGGACGTTCACGCCGGACGGGCTGTCGACGCTCGCCTACGCCTCCGCGGCGCCCGGGGACGTCGTCGTGCTGTGGCCCGATCTGTGCCGGTCCGGGGTCACGGGGACGACCGTCGGTGTGGACCGGCGCAGCGGGCGGGTCGTGTGGCAGGTGCCGGGCGTGCCGGTGCGGACCGCGGCCGCCGTGCCGGGGACCGTCGTCATGCGCAGCCTCTGGTCGGACGGGTGCGGCGCGCTGGCGGCGGGGGCGCCGATCGGCGGCGCGCTGCGGTGGCAGGACCTCGGGGCCGGGGGCGCGGTGCGGTGGGAGGTGCCGGTCGAGGCGGGCACGCGGGTGGCCGTCGACTCGGCCGAGAGCGGTGCCGGCTGGGCGGCGCTCACCGATCGGGACGGGGCGATAAGCATCGCCGACTTCGCGACCGGGCGGCGGGCGGCGGCCGGGGCGCTGCGGGCCGGGCCGGGAGAGCTCGTGGCGGCGGCCGGAGACCTGCTCGTCATCGCCGGCATTGACGGGCGGGCGGATGTGTCGGTGCTCAGGGCGTACAGACGCGGCGTTTGGGATGTGCCGATCTGGCAGGTGAGTGTGCCCACTGGGGCGGCGTCCGGGCGGACCGACAGGTTCACCGTGCGGCCGTGCGGGCCGGTGCTGTGCGTGGCCGGGCAGCGCACGATGGTGCTCGATCCGGCGACCGGGGCGGTGCGCTGGACGCCGGGGGTGCGCGCGGAGCTGGTGGCCGCGCCGGGCGGGCGGCTGGCCACGGCCGGGTCGCCCTCGTCGGCGCTGCTCGACCCGGTGACCGGGCACGCCACCGCCGCGCTGCCGGGGTGGTCGCCGCTCGGCGCGGACGCGACCCGGATGCTGCTCGGGACCGCCGCGGGCGCGGACGCGACGCTGCTCGGCTGGCGGGACGGTGACCGGGTGGCCCCGCTCGGGACCGTCGAGGGGCGCCTCATCGCCTGCGCGCTCGACGGTCCGCGGCTGGCCTGCTCCACCGACTCCGACGAGGTGGTGCTCCTTCGACTGGCGACCTAGGCCGGCAGCGGGGACGCTTGGAGCGTGGGCGAACTGATCGATCTCGGTGAATCACACGGGGCTGTCGACGGTGACGCGCTGCTCGAGTGGCCGCCGCCGCGGACCGCGCGTAGCCGGCAGTGGCCGATCGTGCTCATGCTGACGTTCGTGATCCTGTTCGCCACCGCGTCGCGGCCCGGGAGCGCGATCGAGGAGGCGGGCACGCTCGTCGAGCACACCTCGGCCCTCGTCGCCGATCGCAACGCCGTCTACGCCATGCGGGAGGAGCCCGCGCTCACCGCGTTCGACTGGACCACCGGTCGGGCGAAGTGGACCCGCTCCCTGGCCGGTGACGCCGGAGGGCAGGCGTGGCTGGCCGCCGACCGGGCGTACGTGCGGCACCGGCCCTGCACCGCGACTGTCGGCTGGAGCCTGGAGCGGCTCGACCCGGAGACGGGGCGGCAGCTGTGGTCGCGCGGAGGCGCGCCGGTCGCCGTCGTCGCCGGGCCGGCCGGGTCGGCGCCGGGGCTGCTCACCGTCGACGACCGGGCCGCCGTCTGCCCGCCGGTCGTCCCGGGCCGCAACGCCCAGCCCACGACAGTGCACCTGGCCGGGGTCGACGCCGAGAACGGCGACATCCGGTGGGCGTTCGACCTGGCCGCCGGGGCCCGCGTGGTCGTGCCCGACGTGCCCGGGAGCGGCTGGTTCGCTGCCTGGTTTCCGGGCGGCCGGGCCGAGGTGCGCAGCACCGTCACCGGCGGCGTGACGGCCGTGGCCCAGGTGCCGGAGCTGGCCGACACCCCGCCCACCAGTGTCCGGATCGTCGGCGACCGGCTGGTCATCGTCGCGGTCCGCGCGGACGGGGCACTGATCACGACGTACACCGGCAGCGATTTGCAGTATCAATGGCACACCCTGTTCACCTCGGCCGAGCAGGCCCCCATCGCGGAGCTGGCCTACGGGCCGGTGGTGGTGGCGTGCGGCCCGATGATCTGCGTGCCGAACTGGCGCGACCTCGCCGTCCTCGACCCGGCCACGGGTGCGGAGGTGTGGCGCCGCCCGGTCCAGCTCGACGCGGCCGGCCCCGGCGCCCTTGTCGCCCGCGACCGCGAGGACTTCACGCACGTGCGGATCATCGACTGGCACTCCGGCGATGACCGGGCCGACCTCGCGGGCTGGGCCGTGGTGCCGGCGGCCAGTGAAGGCGCTGACGGCTCGGACGACGACGACATCGGCTTCGCGCCGGTCGGCTCCGCCCTCGTGCAGCACCCCGAGGGCGACGGCGCCCGGGTGGCCCGCATCGACCTGCGCACGGGCGCGATCACGCCGCTCGGCCTGGTCACCCCGATCCCGTCGCGCTGCGCCGTGCGCCACCACCGCCTGGTCTGCGTGGCCGGCGGCGACGCGGTGCGGCTCTGGCGGTTGCCCGGGTAGCTACCCTGGCCCCGGGGCTTTCACCGGGACTTCACGTCCGCTGCCCCAGACTGTTCCGGATCGGCTGGGGGTGAGCAGGGCGTGCGCGTGCTGGTGATCGAGGACGAGACGAATCTGGCCGACGCGATCGTCCGAGGGCTGCGGCGGCAGGGGATGGCCGTCGACGTCGCCTACGACGGGACCAGCGGCCACGAGATGGCGATGGTCACCCGCTACGACGTCGTGGTGCTCGACCGGGACCTGCCGGGCGTGCACGGCGACGACATCTGCGCCGACCTGGTCGCCTCGGGGGCGCTGACCCGGGTGCTGATGCTGACCGCCAGCGGCAGCGTCGCCGACCGGGTCGAGGGCCTGCAGATCGGGGCCGACGACTACCTGCCGAAGCCGTTCGCGTTCGACGAGCTCGTCGCCCGGGTGCAGGCGCTGGGCCGGCGGGCCACCCCGGCCGCGCCGCCGGTGCTGACAATCGGTGATCTTGTACTCGACCAGGCCAAACGGGTCGCAACGCGGGCCGGGCAGCCGCTGGACCTGACCCGCAAGGAGTTCGGACTGCTGGAGGAGCTGCTCAAGGCCCGGGGCGCTGTCGTGTCGAGCGAGGAGCTCCTGGAGCGCGTCTGGGACGCCAACGCCGACCCGTTCACGACGACCGTGCGGGTGACGATGATGACGCTGCGCAAGAAGCTCGGCGACCCGGCGCTCATCGAGACGGTCGTCGGCGCCGGGTATCGGACGCGGCCACCGCAATGACCATCTACGACGCGCGCCGCACCGCGATCTTCCGCCCCACCCTGCGCCTGCGGCTCACGCTGCTCAACGGCATCCTGCTCGTGGGGGCCGGGCTGGTGCTGGTGGTGCTGGCGTACATCCTCGTCGACGGCGCGCTGAAGCCGGCCGACCAGCTCCAGCACGGCACGACGGTGGTGCTGCAGGACGGCCGCGAGGTCGACGCGCACACCTGGCAGGAGGAGCTCGTCGACTCGGCCGAGTGGGAGCTGCTGACCCGGGGCAGCCTGGCCCTGCTGCTCATCGGCGCGGTCGGGGTGGCCGGCGCCTACGTGGTGGCCGGGCGCTCGCTGCGGCCGCTGCAGCGGGTCACGACCACGGCCCGGCGCCTCTCCGGTGAGTCCATGGACGCCCGGATCAGCTACGACGGCGCCGACGACGAGGTGGCCGAGCTGGCCAAGACGTTCGACGCGATGCTGGACCGGATAGCCGGGGCGTTCGAGACCCAGAAGCGCTTCGTCGCCAACGCGTCCCACGAGCTGCGCACGCCGCTGGCGGTCATGCGGACCGAGGTGGACGTGACGATGGCGGACCCGGACGCCGACGTGGAGGAGTACCGCCGCATGGCCACCGTCGTGCGCGACGCCTCGATGCGGGCCAACGCGCTCGTCGAGTCGCTGCTGCTGCTGGCCCGCACGGAGGCCCAGGCCGGGCGGCGGCTCGGCCGGAAGGTCGACGCGGACCTGGCCACCGGGGTCACTGTCGCGCTGTCGGCGATGGGCCGGGAGATCCAGCGGGTCAAGCTCGACGTCACGACCGAGCTGGCCCCGGCCGGCGTGGTCGGCGACCCGGCCCTGCTGGAGCGGCTGGCCGGCAACCTGATCGAGAACGCGGTCCGGTACAACCACCTGGCCGGGCGGGTCTGGGTGCGCACCGGCGCCGACGAGACCCTGGCCTGGCTGGTGGTCGGCAACACCGGCTTCGAGGTCGAGCCGGCCGACCTGCCGGCGCTGTTCGAGCCGTTCCGCCGGGGCGGGCGGGAGCGCACCGGCGCCCGCGGCACCGGCCTGGGCCTGTCGATCGTCCGGGCCATCTGCGAGGCCCACGGCGGCGGCGTGTCGGCGGTCGCCCTCGACGGCGGGGGGCTGGAGGTTACCGTGTCCCTGCCCGCCGCGGCCGTCACTCCCGTGCTTTCCGGTACCGCGCCGGTTGTGACGGGCGGCACACCCGCTCAGCCCACACCGGTTGCGCGCCGATGAGGTCAGCGTTCTCCCGATAGCGCTGATGGTGGGATGGGGGCGGGGCGAATGCGCCTGCGCAGCTGGCTCGTCGTCGGCATCAGCATGGCCCTGCTGCTGGCCATCGGGGCCGTCGGCATCTCCGTCAACCGCTCGGCGCTCAACGCCGCCGAGACCGCCCACCGGGCCGACTCGCTGGCCCTGGCCACCAACAACGGCGGCCTCGCCGCGCAGGTGCTGCTGGTCTCGGCCAGGGACCTCAACGACTTCGTGACGAACCATCCGCTGTCGATGACCCCGCAGGACCCGGGCGACACGGCGGCGCTGCAGGAGTATGCGAAGAAGTCCGCGAACTTCGGCTACGGCCTGGTCATGACCGACCTCACCGGCAACCCGCTGAACGCGACAGGGCCGGCGAACATGTTCCCCGGCACGCTGTCGGCCGGGTTCAAGCCGCTCATCTCGTCGCTGGCCCTGGGCAAGCCCGGGTTCTCCTCGATCATGACGGTGCGGGACACGCTCGTGCAGGCCGTGGCCGTGCCCATCGTCGTCGGCAGTGCGCCGGTGGCCATCCTGTACGGTTTCATCCCGCTCGTGCGCAGTCAGCTGCAGGAGTACATCGTCAAACTGAAGGACGACTCGCACGTCTCCATGCTTGTCGACAACGCCGGGATCGTCGGCGCGGCGAGCGACCCGGCGCTGCTGGGGACCCGCGCCGACCCGGCCATCACCGCGAAGATCGCGACCACCGAGTCGGTGTTCGTCACCTACTCCGAGCACGGGCACTCGATGATCGCCACCGTCAACGGCGGCCTGCCCGGCGGCTGGGCCTACGTGCGCACCCAGTCGACGGCCACCTTCGACGGCCCCGTGCGCAGCCGGAGCCTCACGATCAACCTCGCCCTCCTGACGATGCTCCTCGTCGGCGTGGCCGGTCTCGCGATTCTGGGGTACCGCAGCCAGCTCGTCCGCCGCCGCGCCGAGGAGCGCTTCTCGGCGCTCGTCGAGCACGCCCCCGACGTCGTGACGGTCCTCGACAGCGACGGGAAGGTCCTTTATGCCAGCCCCAGCGGTCAGCGCATACTCGGCCTGTCGGCGGTCGGCTCGCCCGTGTTCGACCTGATCCACCCGGACGAGCGCCCGCTGGTCCGGGAGCGGTTCGCGGCGCTTGTCCACGACCGGGGCGGCCTGGAGCGGATGCAGGTCCGGGTCCGCCAGGCGGGCGGCGACCACCGCTGGTTCGACTTCACCGCCTCCAACCAGCTGCACAACCCGGCGCTGGAGGGGATCGTCATCAACGCCCGGGACATCACCGACAGCCGGGAGATGCAGGACCGGCTGGCCCACGACGCCCACCACGACCCGCTGACCGGCCTTCCCAACCGGCGCCGGCTGCAGCAGAGCCTGGCCGATTCGCTGGAGTCGGCCCCGGTCGCGGTGCTCTTCGTCGACCTGGACGGGTTCAAGCCGGTCAACGACGAGCTCGGGCACGAGGCCGGCGACGAGCTGCTGCGCCAGATCGGGGTGCGGCTGAGCGCGTGCCTGCGCCCGTTCGACGTGCTGGCCCGGGTGGGCGGGGACGAGTTCGTGATCCTGCTGCCGGGGGTGGGGACGGCGGCGGAGACCGCGGCGGTGACGCAGCGGCTGAAGGCGTGCGCGGACGCGCCGTTCGAGCTGGCCGGGCACGAGGTGCGGATCGGGGCGAGCATCGGCGTGCACGTGGCCGCGCCGGGGGAGCACCCGGACGCCGTGCTGCGCACCGCGGACGAGGCGATGTACGCGGTCAAGCACCGCTCCGACCGGGCCGGGCGGCATCGCGCCTGACGCTCAGGGGGCCGGTCGGAGCCGGCTCATTCCCGGGCCGGTCCAGGTGGTCGGTGCGGGGCCGGTCCAGGGTGGTCCGGGCCGGCCGCCGGTCCTTTACGGGCTGGCCAGGGCCGGTTCCTTGGCCGGCTCCGCCGGCTTCGCCACGAGGCTGACCGTGAGCGTCGTGCGGACTGCGCCGCGCTGGACGACCTCGATCGTCAGCGCCGTCACGCGTGTGGGTGTCACGTGATCCCCTTCGGCTCCGGACCCGCCGCCGTTCACCTGTCTACCGCTCCCGTCCTGCGTGCGCACCGTAGTCGCCCATGTCGTACGAACCCGTACGGTTCCATCACTCGGCGTAGAGTGATCCACCCTCTACGGACGGTGTAACACGCTCGGAAGCGCCCGCCACGCTATGGTCTATATCACAGAGCGTCACGAAGTCTCAGATACGTCGTGTTACCGACGGTCACGAACGCAAGAGGGTATGGGTGGTTTTTGCGCATATGGCGAAAACCCGTTTTCCGGGCTACCCACAGAGGGGGACAACTCCTAGGTTCTCGGGACATGGCCGTCAGCGACGACGTCGCGCCCGACGAGTGGGAGTGCCGCGTCTTTCTCGCCGTGGCCGAGCACCGTCAGCACACCAAAGCGGCGGAGGCGCTCTCCCCGACCCGCCCCGCCCACCTGCGCGACCGCCCGTATGCGCGCCAGTTGGTCGGTAAGACCATCGCGCGGATCGAGCGGTGGTGCGGCGAACCGCTCTTCGAGGGCAACCGCGGGCAGTTGCGCCTGACCGAGCGCGGGCGCGAGTTCGAGAAGGCGGCCCGCAGCGTCGTCGGGGAGTACGAGCTGATGCGCCGGGCGGCCCCGAGCGACGGGCTGCCGCGCCTGGCGTGCCTGCCGCACCACGCCGCGTTCGTCGCGCCCGCGCAGGCCCGGCTGCTCGAGCGGTTCGGGCGGGCGCGGATCGCCGTGGAATACCTGGAGCCGCATCGGCACGCGGCCTCGGAGCTGCACCGGCATGCGCTGCTCATCGGCTCGCCGGCGGTGCCCGGGGGCCGCTCCGTGCGGCTCTACACCGCGCGGCTCGAGGCAATGGTGCCGGCGGCGCACTTTCCGGGTGTGCGGCTCGCGCTTCCGGAGCTGCTGCGGCGCTACCGGCCGATCGCGCACCTGACCGGGGTGCCGGAGGAGCGGCGGGTGGCCTGGGGGCTGGACCGGGCCCCGGGGGCGAACTCCGGGCGGCCCATCGGCGACACCGCGGGTGCCGTGCTGCGGCTGCGGCACGAGACGGCGGCCCGGTGGGACGGGCGGGTGCTCGTCGCGCCGTCCGATGTGGCGCTGCCGTTCAAGTCGGGGATGGAGTTCGGCGGGCGGTATGCGGACCGCTTCAAGTGGGTGCCGGTCGTCGCTGATGCGCCGTTGACGTTCGAGGTGCACCTGACGGTTCGGCCCTCGGGCGCGGACGACGGGGTCGAGGCGGCGGTGGCCGCTGTGCAGACCGCGGCTCGCGCGCTGCCGCACCTCGGGGGGAGCTAGCGGCGTCCCGCGCTCACCTGGCGGCGGCCCGCGCTCAGCACCTGGCGGCGGCCCGCGGGCACTCAGCGGCGGCCGCGGGTCAGCGGGATGAAGACCTCGTCGACGATCTCGACGAGGACGTCGTCGGGGACGCTCGGGTGGCCGCGCATGGCGTACTCCGCGCGCAGCAGCATGATCGGTGTGGTCGCCACGCGGATGTGGACGGCGGCCGGTGGGACCTCCCCGCGCGCGGCGGCTCGCTCCAGCATGGCCAGCCAGGTGCGGTCCATCGTGTCGGCGCCTGATCGTTCGCGCATCCGGGACAGCAGCTCCGGGTCCTCGGCGGCGGCCGCCAGCAGGCCGCGCAGGATCGCGCCGTGGGGGGACGCCCAGGTCTCGTTGGCCCGGCGGAGCAGTTCCAGGGCGTCGGTGCGCAGGCTGCCGGTGTCGGGGCTCGGCATGTTCTCGTCGGAGAGCATGCGGTAGGCGGCAATGCCGAGCGCGGCCCGGCTCGGCCAGCGGCGGTAGATCGCGTTCTTGTTGGTGCCCGCGCGGGTGGCGACGCGGTCCATGGTCATGCCCGCGTAGCCGGACTCGCGGAGCTCGTCCGCGGCCGCGCGCAGGATCGCCTGCTCCAGCTCCTCACCCCGCCGCCTGGTGGTCATGGGTTGTAGGGTACGCCCTGTACCTTATAAGGTACTGGACGTACCCTATTAGCGGGAGGTCTTGGGGTTATGCGGGTGTTCGGCATCAACTACGACGCCGGGTTCGTCAGCGGCGGGTCCACGACGCACGAGCCGTTCGATCCGGCCGTCGTCGCCCGGGACATGCGGGTGATCCGGGAGGAGCTGCACTGCGACGCGGTGCGGATCACCGGAGGGGTCCAGGACCGGCTGGAGATCGCCGCCCGGCTGGCCGCCGAGGCGGGGCTCGAGGTCTGGTACTGCCCGTTCAACAACGGGCTCGACCGGGACTCGCTCATGGCGTTCGTGCTCGAGGCGGCGCAGCGCGCGGAGCGGCTGCGGCGCGCGGGCGCGGCTGTCGTGTTCCTCACCGGGTCGGAGATCAGCATGTTCACCGACGGGTTCCTGCCGGGCAAGGACCTGGCCGAGCGGTTGGCGATGTTCGGCGACCCCGTGCGGCTGCGCGCGGCGGTCCCGGCGGCCCGGGCGGCGGTGCACGAGTTTCTTACAGCGGCGGTGCCGGCCGTGCGGGAGCGCTTCGGCGGACCGATCTCGTATGCGTCGGTGCCGCTGGAGGGCGTGGACTGGGCGCCGTTCGACATCATCGCCAGCGACGCCGCGTATCGCGACGCGTCGAATGCGGCGGCGTTTCCGGAGTCGCTGGCGGCGGCGGTGGGGCAGGGGAAGCCCTACGCCGCGACCGAGTTCGGCTGCTGCACCTTCCTCGGGGCCGGCGAGGTCGCGGGGCAGGGGGAGCCGGTCACCTTCGGGCCGGACGGGCGGGCGCTCACGCTGACCCGGGAGCTGCAGCGGGACGAGGAGGGGCAGGCGGAGTACATCCTGTCGCTGCTGCGGGACCTGGAGGCCGGGGGAGCGTCGGCGGCGTTCGTGTACACGTTCGCCAACCGGCACCTGCCGGGCGAGTTCGACCTCGCGGCCCGCGGGATCGTGCGGGTCCTCGACGACGGGTCGTGGACGCCCAAGGCCGCCTTCCACGCCCTCGCGGCCTACGGGGCGGCCAGGCGTTCGAAGTAGTCCCGCACGCCCGCGGCATGGTTCACGGCGACCATGAGGGCGGCCAGCGCCTTGGCCGATGACAGGTTGCCGGCGAGCACCGCGCCGACCCGCGCGGCCAGGCCGTTGGGCGGCTGCGGAGGGCGCGGCGCGCGGGTGCGCGAGGTGACGACCACCGGGATGTTCCACTCGACCAGGTCGGCGATCGTGGCGAGGAGGGTCACCGGGACGTTGCCCTCGCCGGTGCCCTCCAGCACGATGCCGCGGGCCCCGGCGTCGGCGAGCGTCATCAGGAGCTGGGCGGCGATCCCCGGGTACACCCGCAGCAGCCCGATGTTGGTGTCCGGATGACCTTGCGGTGCCGGTGGGCGCGGCGGGGGGTCGGCCGTCAGCGCGACGCCGGCCGGGCTCACTCGACCGAGCGGCGGGGCCGGCCGGGAGGTGAATCCGTCCGCGTCCGCGCGCACCCAGCGCGCGGCGTGCAGCTCGTCGCCGATGCAGGCGACCGCGCCGACGCCGTGCAGCCGCGGGTCGCCGGCGGCGCGCACGGCGGTGCGCAGGCCCGGGCCGGGGGTCGTGAAGACGATCGCTCCCCGCTCCGCGGCCCGGCCCGCGACCAGGTCGGTCAGGTAGGCGGTCGCCTCGAGGGTGTCGGGGCCGTGCGGGACGACGACGCCGGCGAAGCCCTCCTCACCCAGGGCCCTGCGCACGCGCCGGGCGATGGCGGCCATCGTCTCCTGGGTGGTGTCCCAGTCGATCTCGGCCGGCGACTCCTCGACCACGACGCCCGACGGTGGCGCCTCCGCGCGTGTGGTCGGCGTGGTCAGCAGGAGCACGCCGCTCACTGGAGGCGCTCCTCCAGGCGCTCGATGCGGGCCAGCAGTGCGTCGAGGGAGGGGGCGGCCTGGGCCTGGAGGTGGACGTACCCGGCCAGGGCCGCCGTCACCGCCCGGCGGGTCAGGCGCAGCTCGGCGCCGAGCGAGCGCAGGGCCTGCCCGGCGACGCCGTCCGGCTCGGCGACGAGGCCGAGCAGGAGGTGCTCGCAGCCGACGTAGTTGTGCCCGAGCGCCGTCGCCTCCGTCACGGCCAGCTCCAGCGCGGCCGCCGCGGGGCCGCTGAACTGCCCGCCGGTGCCGTCCTCGGCACCGGCCCGGACGGCGGCCGGGACGCGGGCCGGGTCGATGTCGATCGCCCGCAGGACCTGCAGCGCCAGGTTCGCGCCCTCGTCGAGCATCCCGGCGAGCAGGTGCCCGGTGTCGAGGGCGGGCGCGCCGACGGCCCGCTGCGCAGCCAGGCGCAGGACGGTGCGCATCCGCGCGGTGAAGTGCGGGAGCCGGGCGGCGAGCGCGTCGTCGTCGAGGTCGCCCAGGACCGTCTCCCGGATCGCCGTCACCCGCCGGACGGCCTGCTCGAGGGCCCGCTGGCAGATCGCGGAGACGGGCACGCCGGTGGCCTTGACCGCCTCGGCGAGCTCGTCGGGCAGGTAGACGTTGATTTTCGGCACGCTCTAGATATACCCCCACAGGGGTTACACCGTCGAGCTCGGGCGCCGGCTCAGCCGATCGCGGCGCTGTGGGCCCGCATGAAGGGCAGCGGGTCGACGGCGTTGCCCGGCGAGGTCGGCGGCGTGCTCACGTGGACCTCGAAGTGCAGGTGCGGGGCGGAGGAGTTGCCGGAGCTGCCGACGTAGCCGATGACCTGGCCGGCCGCGACCTTCTGGCCCGCCTGGACGACGCCGCGGCGGACCATGTGGCAGTACAGGGTGGAGACGCCGCCGGCGTGCTGGATCTTCACGTACCAGCCGCAGCCCCCGATCGCCGCGCTGCCGGCCTGGTCGCAGCTGTGGCCGGCCTCGATGTTGCACACGACCTCGACGACGGTGCCGGCCGACGCGGCGTGGATCGGGGTGCCGACGAACGACATGATGTCGACGCCCACGTGGTTGGGGTTGGTCGGCGTGCGGAAGCCGGGCCGGGCCGAGAAGCCGGGCAGTGGGCTCACCCAGCGGCTCTGGCCGGCCTCGGCGGCGGGTGCGGGAGCCGCGGCGGCGGGCGCGGGCGCGGCGAGGGAGTCGCAGGACGGCGGGGCGGTGGCGCGGTTGACGTAGGCGTCGGAGACGTACGCGCCGGTATCGAGGCGGTCCCACCTGTCGGTGACCCGCATGGTGCCGGCGATCTGCTCGCCCGGCAGCTGGCAGACGATGTTCAGCGGGGTGCCGTTCGCCAGGCCGGCGTAGAGCACGGCGGCGCGGGCCGGGCCGCTGCGGGTCTTCAGCGCAACGGCGCCGGAGGCGACGGTGCCGGCGGTCGTGGCGGCGGTGGCGGGAGCCGCGGCGGCGGCCGGGGCGGCGACGGTCTGCGCGTCGGTGCACGGCGGGAACTGCTGGCCGTGGCGCACCCAGGCGTCGCTGACGAACGAGCCGTCGGTGAGGCGGTCCCACTGGTCGGTGACCCGGACCGGGCCCTGATTGATCAGCTGGCCCTTGACCTGGCACTCGACGGAGACCGCGGTGCCGTTCGGGAGGGTGCGCAGCGGGCGGGTCCAGACGGCCGCGCCCGCGCGGACGTTCAGCGGGCGCTTCGGGGACACGACCGTGGCGGTGGTGGCCGCCTGGGCGCCCACCGGTATCAGCAGCGTGGCCGCGGTCGTGGTGGCCGCCACGGCCGCGGCGAAGATCGTTTTGCGCATGGTGCACCCCCGGGGACGAGATGATTCCGCGCTCGGGCCGGGGGGACCACGAACCCCGCCAACGCTAGGCGTGACGGGGTCCGCGGTCCTACATTTCCGGATTCATTCACCCATTCGGGGCGTTTGCCACGCCTTCCGCGAGGAAGCGGGCGCCGGTGACCTTCTCGGAGATGCCCTCCCGGTCCAGGTAGGGGCTGACGCCGCCGAGGTGGAACGGCCAGCCCGCGCCGAGGATCATGCACAGGTCGATGTCGCGGGCGTCGGCGACGACGCCCTCGTCGAGCATCAGGCGGATCTCCCGGGCCAGCGCCTCGGTCGCCTCCGCGCGCAGCTGCTCGGCGGTCGAGGGGGTCGAGCCGACCTCCAGCAGGGCCAG
Organism: Dactylosporangium vinaceum; assembly: GCF_019904175.1. Classification (GTDB taxonomy): domain Bacteria; phylum Actinomycetota; class Actinomycetes; order Mycobacteriales; family Micromonosporaceae; genus Dactylosporangium; species Dactylosporangium vinaceum. Next base: position 2,148,471 of record NZ_CP061913.1, read on the forward strand.
TACCTCGGGGTCGGGGTTGCCGTCCCGGTCGGTGAAGCCGCGCTTGCCGGCCTCGACGACCCGGCCCAGGTTCGCCGAGACACCGAAGCGGTCCGGGAACGCGTGGTGCAGCGTCTCCGCCACGTGGTGCGCGACGGCCGGGCCGACCATCGTGAGCAGGGCCATCGGGCGCATCGGCAGGCCCAGCGGGTCGAGCGCCGAGTCCGCGACCTCGATCGGGGTGCCGTTGTCCACCGCGGCCGTCACGACGCCCAGGAAGCGGGTCAGCAGCCGGTTGACGACGAAGGCCGGAGCGTCTTTGACGAGAACCGACGACTTCTTCAGGGCCTTGCCGACGGCGAACGCCGTCGCCAGTGTCGCGTCGTCGGTCCGGTCGGCCCGGACGATCTCCAGCAGCGGCATCATCGCGACCGGGTTGAAGAAGTGGAGGCCGACGACGCGCTCCGGGTGGGCCAGGTCGGCCGCCATCTCGGAGACCGACAGCGATGAAGTGTTGGTGGCCAGGACGCAGTCGTCGCGGACGATCGCCTCGACCTCGGCCCAGACCTGCTTCTTGACCTTGAGGTCCTCGAACACCGCCTCCAGCACGAGGTCGGCGTCGGCGAACGCGGCCTTGTCGACGGAGCCGGAGATCAGGCCCTTGTACTTCGCGGCCCGCCCCGCGTCCAGGCGCCCCTTGCCGACCAGCTTCTCGATCTCGGCGTGGACGTAGCCGACGCCCTTGTCGACGCGCGCCTGGTCGAGGTCGGTGAGGACCACCGGCACCTCCAGGCGCCGCACGAACAGCAGCGCGAGCTGCGAGGCCATGAGGCCGGCACCCACGATGCCGACCTTCGTGACGTCGCGGGCCAGGCCGCGGTCCGGGGCGCCCGCGGGCCGCTTGGCCCGCCGCTGCACCAGGTCGAACGCGTAGAGGCTGGCCCGCGCCTGGTCGCCCATGATCAGGTCGGCGAGCGCGTCGTCCTCGGCTGCGGTACCCACCGAGAAGTCGGCGTCTTTCGCCAGGGCCAGCAGCTCGAGCGCCCGGTTGGCGGAGTGCACCGCACCGTGCAGGCGCTCGTCGAGCTGGTGCTTGGCGAAGTAGAGCACGCCGTCCCACATGTCCCGGTCCACCTCGGGCCGGGTGACGGTGATCGAGCCGTCGACGACGCCCTCGGCCCACGCGAGGGAGCGCTCGAGGTAGTCGGCCGGCTCGAAGATCGCGTCGGCCAGGCCCATCTCGTGCGCCTGGGCCGGGCGCAGCTGCTTCTGCGTGAGCGGGTTCTGCAGGATGACCTGGGCGGCGCCGGCGATCCCGATCAGGTTGGGCAGCAGCTGCGTGCCGCCCCAGCCCGGGACCAGCCCGATCGCGACCTCGGGCAGCGCCAGCGCGGCCGCGCCCGAGGAGACCGTCCGGTAGTGGCAGTGCAGGGCGACCTCGAGGCCGCCGCCCATCGCCGCGCCGTTGATGAACGCGAACGTCGGGACGGGCGAGTCCTTGAACTTGCGGAAGACCCGGTGGCCGTACCGGCCCAGCTCCAGCGCCTGCGCCCGCTCGGTGAGCAGCGGCATGCCGGTGATGTCGGCGCCGACGCAGAAGATGTAAGGCTTGCCGGTCAGGGCGATGAACTTCGGGTTCGCCGCGACCGCCTCGTCGATCGCCGCCTCCAGGCTCGCGAGGCCGCCGGGGCCGAACGAGTTGGGCTTGGTGTGGTCGAAGCCGTTGTCGAGCGTGATGAGCGCGGCGCGCTCGCGGCTCGGGAGCGTGACGAAGCGCAGCAGCGCCTTGGTCACGACCTCGTCGGGAAAGCTCAGCGCGGCTGTCACTTCTCGCCCTTCCAGTTGGGGTTCTCCCAGATCACGGACGCGCCCATGCCGATGCCGACACACATCGCGGTCAGGCCGTAGCGCACGTCGGGCCGCTCGGCGAACTGCCGCGACAGCTGCGTCATCAGGCGCACCCCGGACGACGCGAGCGGGTGGCCCACAGCGATGGCGCCGCCCCACTGGTTGACCCGCGGGTCGTCGTCGGCGATCCCGAAATGATCCAGAAACGCCAGCACCTGTACCGCAAAAGCCTCATTGAGCTCGAAGAGCCCGATGTCGTCGATGGACAGCCCGGCCAGGCGCAGCGCCTTCTCGGTGGAGGGCACGGGGCCGAAGCCCATGACCTCGGGCTCGACGCCGACGAACCCGTAGGACACCAGCCGCATCCCGATCGGCAGCCCCAGCTCCCGGGCGACGTCCTCGGCGGCGATGATCGACGCCGTCGCCCCGTCATTGAGCCCGGCCGCGTTGCCCGCGGTGACGCGCCCGTGCGCCCGGAACGGCGTCTTGAGGGTGGCCAGCTTCTCCAGGCTTGTCTCGCGTGGCGCCTCGTCGACTGTCGCCAGCCCCCACCCGGTCTCCGGGTCGCGCGTGGCCACGCTCACCAGGTCGCCCTGCAGCTTCCCGGCGGCGTACGCGGCGGCCGTCTTCACCTGCGACGCGTACCCGAACCGGTCGGCCCGCTCCTTGGTGATGCCCGGCAGCCGGTCGTGCAGGTTCTCCGCGGTGGAGCCCATGACGAGCGCGGACGGGTCGACGAGCTTCTCGGCGAGGATACGCGGGTTGGGGTCGACGCCCTCACCCATCGGGTGCCGGCCCATGTGCTCGACCCCGCCGGCGATGGCCACGTCGTAGGCCCCGAACGCGATCCCGCCGGCGACGGTCGTGACAGCGGTCAGCGCGCCCGCGCACATGCGGTCGATGGCGTAGCCGGGCACCGTCTTGGGCAGCCCGGCCAGCAGCGCCGCCGTCCGCCCGATCGTCAACCCCTGGTCGCCGGTCTGCGTGGTGGCCGCGATGGCCACCTCGTCGACCCGCTCCGGGGGCAGCTGGGGATTGCGTCGCAGCAGTTCCCGGATACAGCGGATGACGAGGTCATCGGCGCGAGTGTTGGCGTACATCCCACCGGCCTTGCCGAACGGGGTACGCACGCCGTCGACGAAGACGACGTCGCGGACAGCACGGGACACAGAAGTCCTCCTAGTGGCGAATTACGAGCCATGTTACTCGCCAGTAGGTCTGCCTGTGCTGTGAACCCTTTCACCCACACGCTCCGGCCCGGCCGCGGGCGTCGCGGCGCGCCGGGTGCTCGGCCAGGCGGCCGTTTCGGTCAGGCCGGGCCCGCGCGCCCGGATGAGGTGGCGGGCGCGCTGGGCGATGGGCTGCCGGTGTCGTCGGGGGGTGGAGGGGCCCGGCTATTCGGCCGGGGTCGTCAGGGCCTGCGTCAGGCCGGGGGAGACCAGGGCCACCTGCCAGGGGCGGGCGCCGTAGCCGGAGAGGACCGCGGCCACGGCCTCCTCGGAGAGCTCCTCCGGCGGGGACCAGGCCAGCCGCCGTACCGAATCCGGGGTGATGAGGTTTTCCGGAGGCAGGTGGTGCGCTGCCGCCAGGCCGGTGACCAGCTCGCGGCACCGGGCTAGGCGGGCGGCGGCGACCGGGTCGCGCTCGGCCCAGCGGTGGGGTGGGGGCGGACCCTCCGAGGGGGGAGTGGTCGGCAGCTCCTTGTCCGAGAGGGCCCGGGCGTCGGAGAGGGCGGTCAGCCAGGTCGGGGCCAGCCGGCGCACCGAGCGGCCGCCGAAGCCGGCCAGGGCCAGGAGGGCGCGTTCGTCCTTCGGGTCCGCCTCAGCGGCGGCGATGATGGCGGCGTCGGCCAGGACCCGGCCCGGGGAGGCGTCCCGGCGCTGGGCTATCTCGTCGCGGGCGGTCCAGAGCGCGCGGACGCGGGCCAGGGCGCGGGCGCCGCGGACCCGGTGGATGCCGGAGGTGCGCCGCCACGGGTCGGCCCGGACCCGCGGGGGGTCGCCGGCCGAGGCAACGAGGGCGGCGAACTCCTGGGCGGCCCATTCGGTCTTGCCCTGCTTGGCCAGCTCCTCGACGAGGATCTCGCGCAGCTGCAGCAGCAGCTCGACGTCCAGGGCCGCGTACGTCAGCCAGGAGGTCGGCAGGGGCCTCGTCGACCAGTCGGCGGCCGAGTGGTGCTTCTCGAGGGTGTACCCGAGCAGGCTCTCGGTGAGCGCGGCCAGCCCGACCCGCTCGAACCCGCACAGGCGGGCGGCCAGCTCGGTGTCGAACAGGCGGGTCGGGCGCAGGCCCAGCTCGGTCAGGCACGGGAGGTCCTGGCTGGCGGCGTGCAGGATCCACTCCGTGGGCGAGATCACCTCGTCGAGCTCCGGCAGCTGGCCGAACGGGAGCGGGTCGATGAGGACGGTGCCGGCGCCGGCCCGGCGCAGCTGCACCAGGTAGGCGCGGTGGGTGTAGCGGTAGCCGGAGGCGCGCTCGGCGTCGACGGCTACCGGGCCGGTGCCGGCGGCGAACCGTTCGACGGCGCGCGCCAGCTCGGCCCGGTCCACGATCGGCTCGGGGGTCCCGTCTCGGGGGGCGGTCAGCAGGACGGGCTCGGTCTTTGGGTCCGGAATGTCCGGACTGTCTGCCTCTTCGTCCCGACGCCGCACGGGGGGTTCGTCGGTCACGTCGACCACCGTACGTTGCGGCACAGTTCGCCGTGTGCAGCCGGTCCGGCGCGTCGGCGTTCTTGAGTGTGTAGAGACACTGTGAAAGGGACAGACAGCCTCTCGCTGTAGCCGGTACGGTTCGCGGGCGCGGGCGGTCCGGTTCTGTACAGAGGCTGCTTCGACGGTCGCGGCACTTGTGCGGGCCGTCTAGGGTGAGGGCCGACTGCGGTATTGCCGATCGCTCCCGAGCGTGAACTGGCAAAACGGGACACTACGTGCGGTGTGCTCCAAACGGTGAGGAACCGTGACAGGAAGGATACGAGAAGCATGACGGCCGGGTATGACCCCTCCAACCCGGTGGCTTCCGGCAGCTCGGAGTACGACGACCGGCCGCGGCACGCCGCACCCGGCGACGACTCGGAGCGACTCGGTCCACTTCCCCCTCGGATCACCCAGACCGGCTCGTTCCCGGCCGCGCCGCCGAACCAGGTCACCGGACAGCTCCCGGCCCAGCCCACCAGCGCGAGCCCGCTGCCGGCCCAGCCCACGTCGCTGCCGCCGCAGTCCACCAGCTCCTGGCCGGTGTCCGCCCCCGCCGGGCCGCCCCCGCACAGCGGGCCGCCGGTGAACACCGCCCCGCGCCGCAGCCCGCTGGCCGCGATCGCGCTGGTCCTGGTCGTCCTGCTGCTGATCGTGGCCGGCATCCAGACGGCGTTCATCGTCGACCTGGAGAAGAAGGTCGACAAGGCCGACGCCGCCGCCAAGGCCGCCGCGACCGCCGACGCGTCCCGGCTCAAGACCCTCGAGGACCGGGCCGACAAGCTCGAGCAGAAGACCGGCGGCAGCCTCAACGCGGCCGAGGTCGCGGCGAGCGTGCGGCCGAGCGTGTTCCGGGTCAGCACGAAGTATGCGATCGGCACCGGCTTCGCGATCGGCAAGTCCTCCGGCGGTGGCACGAACCTGATCACGAACTACCACGTGGTCGCGGACGCCTACGAAAAGGGCGAGAAGGACGTCAGCCTGGAGCGGACCGACCAGCGCTTCCCGGGCAAGATCATCGAGGTACACCCGGACAAGGATCTTGCGGTCCTGCACACGGAAGAAGAGTTCGCCAAGCTCTCCGCCGCGGCCGCCGCCCCGAAGGTCGGCGAGCCCGTCCTCGTCATCGGCTCCCCGATGGGCCTGGAGGACACCGTGACGACGGGCGTCGTGAGCGCCTTCCGCACCCTCAACGGCGAGCAGCTCATGCAGTTCGACGCGGCCATCAACCCGGGCAACTCCGGCGGTCCTGTGTTCAACGCCAAGAAGGAGGTGGTGGGCGTCGCAACGCTGAAGGCCCAGCAGGCCGAGGGCATCGGCCTCGCCATTCCGATCTCTGTGGTCTGCGACACCGTCCCGTCCGTCTGCTGAGACCCGCTGTACCCCATGCAGCTTTCCCCGGTGACAACCCGGGGACGCACCAACCCGCCCGGCGCTTTCCCGGTCGCGCCGGCGGTCGTACGACTCCCACCGGCGCGCTGACCGGCGGGGCTTTCAGGAGGTAAGAGACCATGACATACCCCCAGGGGAACCCGAACGACGGCTACGGCTTTCCCGACCCGAACGCCCCGGCCGGCGCCTACCCGCCGCCGCCCGGGCAGGCTCCCGCCTCCGGCCCGCCCGGCTACCCGGCCACCGCGCCCGCGTCGCCCTACGGCGAGCAGCCCCAGCCGCAGCAGTACGCGCAGCCGCAGCCCCAGCAGTACACGCAGCCCCAGCCGGGCCAGCCGTACCCGCCGGCGGTGCCGCCGCAGCCGCAGCCGACCCACGACCAGGGGACGTCCCAGCTGCCCGCGTACGGCAACGAGGGCGCCTACAGCCTCGACCCCTCGGTCTCGGCCCCGCCGACCGCCGCGCTGGGCCAGCCGGCCCCGCCGATGTCCGCGCCGCCCATGTCGGGCCCGCCGATGTCCGGCCCGCCGATGGGCTACGGCCCGGTCTCCGGCCCGCCCACCACCGGGTTCCCCGGCGCGCCGATCGGCTACCCGGGCGCCGAGCCGCCGAAGAAGCGCGGCATCGCCGTCCCGCTGCTGGCCAGCCTCCTGGCCCTGGCGGTCATCGCGGCGGGCGTGTTCGTGGGGCTGTACATCGACAAGTCGGGCAAGCTCGACAAGTCCGAGAAGCAGTCGGCGCAGCGCCAGGCCGCCCTGGACCAGTCGAACAAGGACCTGGAGCAGACCCGCAAGGACCTCACGGCCAAGGCCGACGAGCTGACCAAGGCCCAGCAGGACCTGCGCGGCACCCAGGCCGACAGCACCGAGGCCAAGCGCCAGCGCGACGTCATCGGCACCTGCCTGAAGCTGCTGTTCGAGGCGCTGGACGCGTCGGCGGCCGGTGACAAGACGACCACTCAGAACAAGATCAATGAGATGGACAAGCCGTGCAACGAGGCTCAGGTCCTGCTCGGGATCTAGTCCGGTAAAAAGGCGCCCCCGTTGCCGGGGGCGCCTTTTCATGAGTACGCATTTCATGAGTGGAGTGCGGTGACGCCCGGTGGTGGCAGGCCGGCCGTCGAGGCCAGCAGCGCGCACCACGCGTGCACGTGGGCCTGCATGTCCTCCGTCGTCGGCGTCCACGAGGCGCGGATCTCCAGGTCGGCCGCGGCCGGCGGCCCCGCGAGATCCCCGAACCGGGTCGACATCGTCTGCGTGACGGTGCCACCGATCGCCGTGTACGCCGCGCTGTGCCCCTCGAGCGCGTCCACCAGCCAGCTCCAGCCGACGCCGGGCAGCAGCGGATCCGTGGCCATGTCGGCCTCGAGCTCGGCTGTCACGTACGTCACCAGCCGCATCGTGCCGTCCCACGCGTCATGGCCGGCCGGGTCGTGCAGCAGGATCAGCCGCCCGGTCGCCACCTCCTCGCCGTGGCGCAGCACGGTGCCGCCGATCGCGTGGGCGTACGGGGCCAGCCGCTGCGGTGCCGGGACCTCCTCCAGCGTGATCTCCGGCCGGGTGGTCGCGGCGCGCAGCTCCTCCACCGCCCGGGTGAACGTGGGGGGAGTCGCGGTCGATGGCGCCATAACGGAAGACTAAGACCGAAACGTGCGCAGGGGGTGCCGCCGCGCCGCCCGGACACGCACAGTGAAACGATGGACGGCACCATGAAGCTTCTGTTGCGCGCCGTACGCGGCGAGGTCGTGCCCCGCCCACCCGTCTGGTTCATGCGCCAGGCGGGCCGCTCACTGCCCGAATACCGCGCACTGCGCGCGGACGTGGGCATGCTGGAGTCCTGCCGCCGGCCCGACCTCGTCTGCGAGATCACCCTGCAGCCGGTGCGCCGGCACCAGGTCGACGCCGCGATCCTGTTCAGCGACATCGTGGTACCGCTGCAGGCCGCCGGCATCGACCTGGACATCGTCGCCGGCACCGGCCCCGTCGTCGCCAGCCCGGTCCGCACCATGGACGACGTCACCGCGATCCGCCCGCTCGACCCGACCGACGTCGCGTTCGTCGACACCGCCATCCGCCTGCTGCTGGCCGAGCTGGGGCAGACCGAGACCGCACTCATCGGGTTCGCGGGCGCCCCGTTCACGCTGGCCAGCTACCTGGTCGAGGGCGGCCCGTCGCGGCACCACGCGAAGACGAAGGCCCTCATGTACGGGGCGCCGGACGTGTGGAACGCCCTCTGCGCCCGCCTGGCCGCCATCACCCGGACCTTCCTGGAAGTCCAGATCGCCGCCGGTGTCGACGCCGTCCAGCTCTTCGACTCCTGGGCCGGCTCCCTGTCGGAGGCCGATTACAGGCGCTTCGTGCTCCCCCACTCCAAGGCCGTCCTCGACGGACTCTCGGTCCCCAAAATCCATTTCGGCGTGGGTACCGGCGAGCTGTTGCCGGCAATGGCCGAGGCGGGCGCGGACGTGGTGGGCGTCGACTGGCGCACGCCGCTCGACGTCGCCGCTTCGCGGGTGCCGGGGAAGGTGCTGCAGGGAAACCTGGACCCGTGTGTCCTGACGGCCCCGTGGCCGGTGGTGGCCGCCGAGGCGCGGCGCGTCATCGCCGAGGGCAAGAAGGCGCCGGGCCACATCTTCAACCTGGGGCACGGGGTGCTGCCGGAGACGGACCCGGACGTCCTGACCCGACTCGTCGAGCTGATCCGCAACGCTTAGTGGTGCGCGGTTGACGGTACGTGTTTTCGTCGATGATCCGTTAGGTCCGGCGTGCTAGGTTGTGGAGAAGCAGCGCGCCGGCAACCCGGGTCGCACCGTTCAGCCGTTCATGGCCTCGCGTTGGCCGGGTGATGGGGTGATCGCCGGTCATGAGTCAGGTCGCCAGCCGTGGTCGCCGGTCGGCTGCCGGAGCGGTCAGGACTCGGGCCGCCAGCGGGGCCAGCCGTGGTCGCCGGCCAGCTGGGACAGGCGCGATCCGAGCATCAGGTGCGTGGCCGGCTCGACCGACTGCAGGCGGTAGTGGACGAGCTCGGCGATCTCGGGGGCGCGATACTCGGCGTGCTCCAGCAGCTGCAGGGTGACCGACCACCAGTAGCGCTCCTCGTCCGAAGCGTGCGGAGCGCCCGCCCGGAACCAGTCCGCCAGCCCGTCGATCAGGTCGTCGCCGACGCCGTCGGGGTCGGTCAGGCGCAGGGCCGCGCAGACCCGGGCCACCACGTCGTCGTCCCAGCCCGACAGGTGGCCACGGACCAGGGTGTGCAGCGACGCGTGGCCCAGGGCGCCGGCGGCGTCGATCTCCAGCGAGAAGACGTTGTCGCGGGCCAGGCGCTCGTGGAGCACCGGCAGCACGCGGGTGTCGCGGCGGCGGGCCAGGCCCAGCAGCGCCTCGCACCGCGTGTCGTCGTGCGGGTCCTCCAGCCGCGCCACGAGCGCGTCGCGGATGGTCCTGGTGTCCACTTCGGACAGTTGGGTGCCGAGGGCGAAGCAGGCCCAGTCGCGCACGTCGTCGTCGGGGTCGGCGCTCAGGCGGATCAGGGCGTGGACCGTGTCGTCGGGGACGGACTCGCCGAGGACGCTGGGGAGGGCCTGCGCGACGGCCCGGCGTACTGACGGGTCGGGGTGGCGGGCCAAGGGGAGCAGCAGGGGGAGCGCGGCGTCGTCGTAGCACCAGGCGACCGCCTCGGCCAGCTCGGCCGGGGTGGTCGTGGGGGAGTTGAGCAGCGCGGCGATGCTGCGGGCGGTCGGCTCCACGTCGTCGACCGGCGCGTCGAGCGGCGCTGGATGGGCGATATGTGCGGGAAAATCGGAAATGGGCGAATCGTCCGAAAAACCGGAGTTCCCGGAGTGGCCCAGGGCGGCCTCGTCGTCGGCCGCTGTCCAGGAGCCGGCGCCCGGCCAGGACTCGTCGGGCCAGCCGGCCTCGTGGGGTGCGGCCGGCCAGGGGAACTCCTGAGCAGGGCCGTCGGAGGGCGTTGTCGTCCAGGGGCGCTCGGGCGGGCGGCTGCCGTCGGTGTGGGTGCCCTCGGCGGGCCACGGTGTCTCCGCAGTGGCGCCGGGGCGGGTGCCGTCGGCACTGTCGGGACCCTCGGAAGGGGTGGCGGCCTCGGCTGGGGACTGCGGCCACGTCGTGTTGGAGGCGGCTGGGGAAGGCGCGTCGGAGGGTGTGCGGGCGTCCGGGATCGTGTAGCCCGTGAGATCGCCGTATTGCGTGACGAATCCCGTCATATCGGCGTTGGGGTTTCCGAAGCCGCTGGAGCCGGCGAAGTGGGGGATGTCGTTGCGGAGCGGGCCTACCTCGTTCGCGGCCGGCCTCGTCTGGTCGGGGGCGAAGCGGGGCGGCGCCGCGGCCTGATCCGGCTCCGGGGTGCGCAGGTCGGCCAGGTCGGCGATGACCTCGGCCAGTGGGCTCAGCGCCAGCTCGTCCAGCTCGTCCAGGCGGTCCAGGCGGTCCAGCTCGGACTCCGGGGACGGCTTCGGATCCGAGGGTTCCCGGGCGGCGGGGACGAAGAGGTCCGCGGCTCTCGGGAACAGGCCGGACACGTCGGTCGGGCCGCCGGGAATCGGGTCCGGCGGCTCTTCGGGCGCGGGGCGGGAGGACGCGAGGTCGCTCATCCCCGAGAGTGTGCGCGCCTTGGCTCGGATCTTCCAGAGGGGTTCGCCCCTCAGATGGACAAGGTCGGCGGACGATCACCCTACTCGCTGACATATCGACCGGGTGACGGTCGCCCGCGTCAGCGGGCCCGGGTGTTGAGGCGCAGGGACTGCCAGGAGCCGTCGGCGGCCCAGCCACCGTCAACGGAGAGGGTCGTGCCGTTGATGAAGCCGCTCTTCGCCGGGTCGGCCAGGAACGCGACAGCCCGCGCGATGTCGTCCGGCTGGGCGAATCGGGCCATCGGGACGTGGTCGGTGATATCGGTGTCCACGTAGGCGCCGCTCGACTGGGACGCGTCGTCCATCTCGGTCTTCACCCAGCCCGGGCAGACCGCGTTGACGCGGACGCCGCGGCCGCCCCACTCCACGGCCAGGGTCCGGGTCAGGCCGATCAGCCCGTGCTTGCTGGCGTTGTACGCGACCCGGTCGGCCACGCCCAGGAGGCCGGCCACCGAGGCGATGTTGACGATCGAGCCCGTGCCGCGGACCAGCATGCGGCGGCCGAACGCCTGGCTGAGCAGGAACGGGCCGGTCAGGTTGACGTCGAGGACGCGGCGCCACTCGGCGGCGGTGGTCTCCTCGGCCGGCGCGATCGAGGCTATGCCGGCGTTGTTGACCAGGACGTCGGCGCGGCCGTAGCGGGATTCGACGGCGGCCACGAAGCGGTCGACGTCCGCGTCGTCGGAGACGTCGCCCTGGAAGGAGAAGAAGTCGGGTACCGGCTCGCGGTCGATGACGGCCAGCCGGTAGCCCTCCTCGGCCAGGAGCTCCGCGGTGCGGCGGCCGATGCCGTGAGCCGCGCCCGTGACCACTGCCACCCGTTCATCGCCCATCCCGCGACAATAGACTCCACGTATGAACAAACGGGTCGTGGTCGTCGGTGGAGGGATCGCCGGGCTGGCCGCGGCGCATCGGCTGCACACGCTGCGGCCGGACCTGGACGTCGTGCTGCTCGACCAGCGGGACCGGCCCGGCGGCAAGCTGTCGACGGGCGAGCTGGCCGGGCGCCCCGTGGAGCGCGGAGCCGAGTCGTTCCTGGTCGGGGGGCCGAGCGCGGCGATCGAGCTGGCCCGGGAGGTCGGGCTCGGCGACGCCGTCGTGCACCCGACCGGGGCCAGGGCGGCCGTGGCCATCAACGGGGTCCTGCAGGACCTGCCGACCGGCACCCTGATGGGCATACCGCTCCAGGGCGCCGAGGAGGCCGCGGCGACACCCATCCTCGGGACGGATCGCGACGTCAGCGTCGGCGAGCTGATCAGGCCGCGGCGCGGGGACGAGGTCGTCGACCACTTCGTCGAGCCGCTCCTCGGCGGGGTGTACGCGGGCCGCGCCGATCGCCTCTCGGTCCGCATGGCGCTCCCGGCCCTGGCCAAGGCGGCCGAGCACCACACCACGCTGAGCGCCGCCCTCGCCGAGGCCACCGCCTCGAGCGCCGGGCGGGAGCCGGGCGCGCCGATCTTCGGGGCCATCGACGGCGGCATGAGCCGGTTCGTCGACGCCATCACCGCCACCCTGCCCGACGTCCGCACCAACACGACGGTCCGCGAGCTCGAGCAGCACAACGGCGGCTGGCGGCTCACGACCGGCCCCACGCGGGACCCGCGGACACTCGACGCCGACGCCGTGATCCTGGCCGTCCCGGCCGCGCCCGCCGCGCGGCTGCTGCAGCGGGCCATCGACCTGGAGTACGCCAGCATTGCCCTTGTCGCCCTCGTGCTGCCGAGCACCAAGCTGCCCGACCTCTCGGGCTTCCTGGTCCCGGCGACGGAGGGGCTCACCATCAAGGCGGTCACCTTCTTCGACCGCAAATGGGCCCACCTGCGCCGGCCGGACACCACGATCCTGCGCGCCTCCATCGGCCGGCACGGGGACGAGGAGCAGCTCCAGCGCACCGACGAGGAGCTGAAGGACCGGGTCCGCACCGAGGTCGCCCGGCTCATCGGCGTCGACGCGCTTCCGGAAGAGCTCGCCTTCGGGGTGTACCGCTGGGGCGGCGCCCTGCCCCAGTACGCCCCCGGCCACCAGGCCCGCATCCGAGCACTCAGGGAAAGCCTGCAGGACACGGCGCCGATCGCGGTCGCGGGCGCGGCCTACGACGGCGTCGGCATCCCCGCCTGCATCACGTCCGGGCGGACGGCCGCCGCGGCGGTCCTGGCCAGATTGGGAGAATGAGCAGCATGACGAGCACGAACGCCGCCCGCATCAAGGAGATCAACGACACCATCCGCTACACCATGTGGTCGGTGTTCCGGCTCGAGGCGCCGTTCGGGGCCGGTGAGCGGGACGCGGCCGAGGTCGCGGCCTTCTTCGCCGACCTCGCGGCCAAGGACGTGACGGTGCGCGGGACCTACGATGTCGCGGGGCTGCGGGCCGACGCCGACGTGATGATCTGGTGGCACGCGGCGAGCGCCGAGGCGCTCCAGGAGGCGTACTCCGGCTTCCGCCGCACCGGACTCGGGCAGCGCCTGGCCCCGGTGTGGTCGCAGATGGCGCTGCACCGGCCGGCCGAGTTCAACAAGAGCCACATCCCGGCGTTCCTCGCCGACGAGCACGCCAAGGAGTGGGTCTGCGTCTATCCGTTCGTCCGTTCCTATGAGTGGTACCTCCTGCCCGACGAGGAGCGCCGCGCGATGCTCGCCGAGCACGGGCGCCAGGCCCGCGGCTTCCCCGACGTGCGGGCGAACACGGTGGCCAGCTTCGCCCTCGGCGACTACGAGTGGATCCTGGCGTTCGAGGCCGACGAGCTGCACCGCATCGTCGACCTCATGCGTGAGCTGCGCGCCTCCCGGGCCCGCCGCCACGTCCGCGAGGAGGTCCCGTTCTACACCGGCCGCCGCCGCGAGCTGACCGACCTCATCGCCAACCTTCCGTAGCGCCGCTCATTGCATGAGGTTCGACCAGCCGGACCAGACGCCGAGGCCCTTCAGCCACAGCTGGGTGACCAGGTTGCCGTTCGACACGGCGTAGATCTCCGTGTTGGCCGTCCACGGGTTCAGCACGACCACTGGGTCGGTGTCCAGGGCGCCGCCGATGCCGACCCAGGGCGTCCAGCCGCCGCCGGGCATCACGAGGGTGTACTGCAGGTCGCCCCCGCCCACCGCATAGATCTCGGTCGAGCGGTACTGCGGGTTGTAGAAGATCGCCGGGTCCCCGGAGAGCGAGCCGCCCAGGCTGTTCCAGTTCGACCACTGCGTCCCCGAGTAGTACTTCTGGACCAGGCGGCCCGCGGACGAGCGGGCGTAGATCTCCGTGGTGCCGTACAGGGGGCTGCGGAACGCCGCCGGATCGCCGCGCAGGTCGCCGCCGAGGTCGTTCCAGCCCGACCAGCCGGCCGCGAAGTACTTCTGGACCAGGCGGCCCGACGACGAGCGGGCGTAAATCTCGGTGGTCCGGTAGACGGGGTTGTAGACGATCTCGGCCGGGTCGCCCACGAGGTCGCCGCCGAGGTCGTTCCAGGCCGACCAGCCACCGGAGTAGAAGCGCTGCATCAGGTGGCCGTTGGAGCCGCGGGCGTAGATCTCGGTCGAGCCGTAGCGGGGGCTGTAGAACACGACCGGGTCCCCGGCGATGTCCCCGCCCAGGTCGGTCCAGTCCGACCAGCGGCCCGCCTGCCAGTACTTCTGCGCCAGGTGGCCGTCGCGGGTGCGCGCGTACACCTCGATGGTCTTCGCGGTCGGGTTCTGCAGCACGTGCGGGGTGCCGGCGATCCCACCGCCGAAGTTGCTCCAGCTCGACCAGCCGTAGCCGGGGGACCAGTACCGCTGCGAGAGGCCGTGGCCCGCGTCCGTGTAGACCTGCATCTGTGCGGTCGGCGCGTGCGGGACCGCGGCCGGCTGGGCGATCAGCGGCTCGGGCGGGTCGATGCCGGCCAGGCGGCGCAGCTGATCGAGGGAGCCGTTGAACACGTCCTTGTCGTAGTTGCCGGGCTGGGTGTTGTCGCCGCCGGTGTACTGCCAGAGCGTCCACTTCGACCAGCCGCCCGGCAGTTTCGGGGTGGTGCCGCTCCAGCTCGCGATGTCGAGGGGGTACGACGAGAACTGGGTGGTGCTGCCGACGCACTGGTTCCACCAGGTCGCCGCCGTGTAGATCATGGCCTTGCGGCCGATGCGCACCTGGATCTGGTCGAGGAACGCCTGGATCCAGGCGCGCATCGCCGTCTGGTCGAGGTCGTAGCACGGGCCGATGTTGCGGAAGTAGGGCCACTCGAGGTCGACGAACGGGACAAGGGTCTTGGAGTCGTTCACCCAGGCCGCGTTGTCGATGAAGATGTTCGCGTCGCCGACCGGGTCGGCGTGGTCCGGCCGGGCCCACGTGTACGCGCCGGCGAGGAGCCCGGCCCGCTTCGCGTCGGCGAGGTCGCGGGCGAAGTACGGGTTGATGTAGTTGTTCGTCTCGGTTGCCTTGACGTAGGCGAACTGGACCCCCTGCGCGGCCTGGCCGGCCCAGTCGATCGTGCTCGACGCGCTGTGGTCGTGGCTGGAGACGTCGATGCCCTTGACCGTGTACTGCGGCCCCGGCGTCGCGGCCGCCGCCTCGGCCCGGTCGTGCGCCCCGGCCTGCGCGTGGCCGTTCGCCCCGGCCTCCGCCCGGTCGTTGCCGGCCGGGGGAGTGGCCGGATTCAGCAGCCCGGCGAGCATCACGATCGCAAGCACGCTTCGCATTGGGGCACGTTATCCGGACGATTCGGTCTTACGTGGCGTTTCTGAAATGTCCGACACAAGTGATCGGACATTGCACATATATGACCGGTCAGGCGATAAGTCCGAAAAGTCGCGCACGCAGTGCCCGACTTTTCGGACCGGCGCGGGTGGGCTAGGCGCGCGTCTTGGTGCGGAACAGCAGGGCTGCCGCGAGGATCGAGACGAGCATGATGCCGGCGCACCATGCGACGGCGCGCCACGGGGCGGTGCCGACCGGCTGGTCCAGGAGGAGGCCGCGCAGGCTCTCCGTGATCGGGGTGACCGGCTGGTTGCCGGCGAAGCCGCGCAGCCAGGAGGGCATCGTGTCGATCGGGACGAAGGCGCTGCTCGCGTAGGGCAGGAACGTGATGCTGAACGTGTAGCCGCTGGCCGCCTCCGGGGTGCCGGCGAGCAGGCCCATGCACGCGGACAGCCAGGAGACGGCGGCGATCGTCAGCACCAGGATGCCGACGGCGGCCAGCCACTGGCCGGCGTGGGCGTGCGGGCGGAAGCCGAGGGCGAACGCGACGCCCAGGACGAGCGCGCTGGAGACGACGTTGCGGGCCAGGCTCGCGAAGACGTGGCCGGAGATGACCGCGGCGCCGCCGACGTCGAGGGTGCGGAGGCGGTCGACGATGCCCTCCTTGAGGTCGTTGGCGACGGAGACCGCGGTCATCGCCGAGCCGAACGACACGCACAGGAGCATCACGCCGGGCACGACGTAGGTGACGTACTCGGTGCCGGTCTGGATGGCCCCGCCGAACAGGTACACGAAGACGATCATGAGCATGACCGGCAGGGCGATCGACATGATCAGGGCCTCGACGTTGCGCCGGCCGAGGCGCAGTGCGCGGCCGCTGAGGACCGTCCACTGGGTCAGAGCGGTGCTAGACACCGGCTTCGATCCTTTCTGCTCCGGGGGTCGATGTGGTGAGGGAGAGGAAGACGTCGTCGAGCGTGGCGCTGTGCAGGGAGAACCGGCGGACGCCCGAGCCCGCCGGGTCGATCTCGTCGAGCACTGAGCGCACGTGGGCGGCGCTGCCGTCGGTGGTCACGCCCAGGGTCAGCGCGGCCTCGTCGCGCTGGACGACCCGGGCGCCGAGCCGGGCCGCGGCGGCGTCGAACGACGGGCGGTCGGCCAGGTGGAGGTCCAGGCGCTGGTCGCCGAAGCGGCTCTTGAGCTCGGCCGGGCTGCCCTCGGCGACCACGCGGCCGTGGTCGACGACGGCGATGCGGGCCGCGAGCCGGTCGGCCTCCTCCAGGTACTGCGTCGTCAGGAACACCGTCCGGCCCGCCGCGACGAGCCCGTCGACGACGTCCCACATGGCCTGGCGGCTGGTGAGGTCCAGGCCGGTGGTCGGCTCGTCGAGGAAGATCACCGGGGCCGACGCGGTCAGGCCGGCGGCCAGGTCGAGGCGGCGCCGCATGCCGCCCGAGTAGTGCCCGGCCCGCCGGTGCGCGGCCGCGGTCAGCTCGAAGCGCTCCAGGAGCTCCTCGGCCCGGCGCCGGGCGGCGCGGCGGGACAGCCCGGCCAGCCGGCCCATCATCCGCAGGTTCTCGGCCCCGGTCTGCAGCTCGTCGACGGCCGCGTACTGCCCCGTGAGGCTTATCGCCCGGCGCACCGCCGACCGCTCCCGCACGACGTCGTGCCCGGCCACCCGGGCCGTGCCGCCGTCCGGGCGGACGAGCGTGGTGAGGATGCGCACCGTCGTGGTCTTCCCGGCGCCGTTGGGCCCGAGCAGGCAGAACACCGTGCCGGCAGGCACCTTCAGATCCACGCCGGTCAGCACGTCGAGCTTCCCGTAGGACTTGCGCAGCCCCGCCACCTCGATCGCGTATGGCGTACGCTCTTCTGCGTATGTCGTACTCGTCATGCGTACGTTATACGCAGAAGTAGAATGTCCAGTCAATGAGCGCGCACGAAAACGGCATACCGAAGGTCCTCGCGGCGGCCTGGGGGCTGAAGGAGCGGCCGGGCAAGGGGCCGCGGCCGGGGCTGACCCTGGACCGGATCGTCGCCGCCGGGGTGAAGGTGGCCGCGACCGAGGGGCTCGGCGCGGTGTCGATGGCCCGCGTCGCCGGCGAGCTGGGCGCGGCCACCATGTCGCTGTACCGGTACGTGTCGGCCAAGAACGAGCTGCTCGATCTCATGGTCGACGCCGCCATCGGCCCCGCCCCCGAGACCGACCCGAGCCTCGGCTGGCGCGAGGGGCTGCGCGGGTTCGCCTACAGCTACCTCGCCCTGCTGCGCCGCCAGTCCTGGGTGGTGCGCGTCCCGATCAGCACCCCGCCGATCACCCCGCACCAGATCGGCTGGATGAACCACGGCCTGGCCGTCATGCGCGAGACGAACCTGCGCCACGACGAGCGGCTCTCCACGATCATGATGGTCAGCGGCATGGCCCGGAACTGGGCGCTGCTCACCGCCGACATCGACGCCGCCGCCCACGCCGCCGGCGGCACCACCGAGCAGGCGATGTCCGAGTACGGGCGGCTGCTGTACACGCTCGTCGACCCGGTGCGCTTCCCGGCGATCGGCGAGCTGATCGAGTCCCGGGTCCTGGAGACCTCCAGCGCCCGCCCCGACGACGACTTCGAGTTCGGCATCGAGCGCTTCCTCGACGGCCTCGACGCCCTGATGCAGCGCCGAAAATAGCCTTTCGAGTGGTTTTCGCCCACTCCCTCGCCCCCCGGTCGCGCGTTGCATACCTTGCGACCAAGGACCTGGGGAGAAGCGGAGCGCCGGTGACAACAACTGTCGAGCGGCGGACCCCGGTGGCTCCCGCCGCATCCCGCACCGGGTGGCGCATCCCCGCGTGGGTCCCGCCGGCCGCCCTCACCGGCCTGGTCGCCGTGGGCCTGGAGTTCTACGGGGTCCCGTTCCCGACGACCGCGATCTTCCTCCTGTACCTCCTGGGCGGCATCGTCGCGCCCGGCACCCTGATCTGGCGTGCGGTGCGGGGCCGCTCGGGCTGGATCGTCGAGGACCTCGGCGCCGGGCTCGCGCTCGGCTACGCCGGGGAGGTGCTCGCCTACATTCCGGCCCGGGCGATCGGGCTGCCGCTCCTGGTGCTCGTCTGGCCGGTCGCGGTCATCGGCGCCTTTCTCGCGGTACCCCCGCTGAGAAGGTTTTGGCGGTTCAGCTCCGACGCCCGGGACCGCACGCCCCTGTGGTGGTCGCTCACCCTGTCCGCGACGGCGGCCGTCGTCTTCTACTGGAGCTGCGTGCGCTTCTTCCGCACGCACGACCTGCGCGAGCCGGGGATGCTCAGCCCCGACGCCGACTCGCCGTTCCACCTCGCGCTCATCGGCGACGCCAAGCACCACATGCCGCTGCTCTCCCCGTGGCTGTCCGACCAGCCGGTCCTGTACCACTGGTTCGTCTACGCCGAGATGGCCGCCACCTCCTGGGTCACCGGCATCGAGCCGCACGTCCTGCTGGTCCGCCTGGGCCCGATGCCGATGCTGTTCGGCCTGGTCGCGCTCCTGGGCGTCATCGGGCGGCGGCTCACCGGGGTCTGGTGGGCGGGCGCGGCGGCCGCCGTCATCACGTTCTTCGTGCTGACCCCGATGCCCTACCACTGGCCCCTGGAGGGCTGGTTCTCCGCGTTCGGCACCAACGCGTTCGAGGACGGCTCGTCACTGCGGGCCCAGCTGTGGACGAGCCCGACCCAGACGTTCGGGGCGCTGCTGTTCGCCGGGCTGGCGCTCGCCCTCATCGAGGCCCTCGCCGGGCACACCAGGGCGCGGTGGCTGCTTGTCACGGTGCTGATCGCGGCGGTGACCGGGGCCAAGGCGACGTTCCTGCCGATGCTGCTGGCCGGGCTGCTGCTCGTCGTCGCCGTCCGGCTGATCACCCGCCGCCGGGTGCACCCGGGCGCGCTCTACGCCGCCGGGGTCACGCTCCTGGGGCTGCTGTTCGCGCAGTTCGTGCTCTTCGGCGGCGCCTCGCAGGGCATGGCCATCGACCCGCTGCACTTCGCGCAGATCTCCGGCGCGCCGTACACGCTGAAGTTCGCCGCGCCGGAGTACCCGCACCCGCTGTGGCGGCTGCTCGTCGTCACCCTGCTCACGGTCCTGTGCTGGGCCTGCATCTGGCCCGGGCTGCTCGGGCTCGGCCGCCTCGCCCCGACCATCCAGCACGCCCGGCGGGTGCGCCGCGACCTCGGCATCGCCGCCGACCCGGTGATCGCGATGTTCGGCATCGGGCTGTCCGGCGTCGGCGCGCTCATGGTCTTCGGGCACGAGGCCGGGGCCGAGGGCTGGTTCATGGTCTCCGCCCGGCCCTACCTGTCCCTCGCGTCAGTGGTCGGCCTGGTCCTGCTGACCCCGCGCGGGCTTCCCGACCGGCCGATGCTGCGGCAGGTGTCGCTCGCGACGGGCGCCGGCGCGGCGGTCCTGCTGGTCGTGCACAAGATCGGCTCGATGCACACGCCGAAGCTGCAGAACACCGGCAGCCTGGCCGTGACCACCGGGGCCCTCATCTGGCCCTACCTGCTCGCCTACGGCCTGCTCGGTGCCGCCGGCTACTGGATCCACCGGCACCGCGCACCGGTCTGGCGCACGCTCGTCTGCGCGATGCTCGCCGGCGCGTGCATGATCACCGCGCTGCAGCACGTATACCTCATGACCCGCGCCTCCTACCTCGGCGGCTGGCGGGGCGTCGTGCAGATCGCGACGTTCGTCACGCCCGGCACGCAGGAGGCCGGGCGGTGGCTGCGCGATCATTCGGACCCGGACGACCTCGTCGCCACCAACGCCCACTGCGTCGGCGACCCCTACGCGCTGACCGGCTGCGACAACCGGCACTTCTGGTTCTCCGCCTACAGCGAGCGGCGCTTCCTGGTCGAGGGCTGGGGCTTCACCAACCGGGCCCACGAGGAGGCGGCCCGGGCGGGTGTCAACGCAATCTTCGCGCCGTACTGGGACCCGCAGAAGCTCGCCGACAACGACGCCGCGTTCTACCACCCGACGGCTTCGACAGTCGGTCTCCTGCGGGACAAGTACCACGTCAAGTGGCTGATGGTCGACGAGGGTTACCTGCTGCTGCCCTCGACCTGGATCCAGGACTACGCGCAGTTCCGGTATCGCGCGGGCCGGATCGCCGTCTATGAGATGAGGGGTTGATGAGCACGCTTCTGGACACCCGACAGGACCGCCTGGCCTCGGTGCTCGCGTGCCCTCGCTGCCGCGGCTCATTGAGCTTCGACCTGGTCTGCGTCGTCTGTGGCCCGGTGGGCACCCGGCACGGCGCCACGCTGGACTTCGGGGGCTTCGGCGAGTCCGAGCTCAAGGCCGACGCGCTCAACCGGGTCAAGGAGCTCGTCAAGACCCGGTTCCACCGGCTGTATCCGGCCGCCATCAAGGTGCTCTCCCCGGTCCAGGACCGCCCCGGGCTCGTCATGCCGTTCCTGCGCAGCTTCGACCTCGACCGGGACCTCGTCGCCGACTTCGGCTGCGGCACGCACCGCCGCGACGAGCGGGTGATCTGCATGGACGGCGGGTCGTACGGCAACGTCGACATCGTCACCGACCTGCGCCGGCTGCCGCTGGCCGACGGGAGCCTGGCCGGCGGGGTCAGCATCGCCGTGCTCGAGCACGTCCCCGACCCGGCCGCCCACATCGCCGAGATGCACCGCGTCCTGCGCCCCGGCGGGCGGATGCTTGTCTTCGTGCCGTTCATGCAGCCGTTCCACGCCTCGCCGTACGACTTCCAGCGGTACACCGAGGTCGGGCTGCGCGAGCAGTTCGGCGCGTTCGACGTGCTGTCGGTCAAGGTCGGGGCCGGGCCGACGTCGGGGATGCTGTGGGTGCTGCAGGAGTGGCTGGCCATGCTGCTGTCGTTCGGCAGCCGGCGGCTCTATCGGGCCATCCTGCCACTGACCTGGGTTTTGTCGCCCTTGAAGGTGCTTGACCTCCTGCTGATCCACCACCCCATGGCGGCGCAGGCGGCGTCGGGGTTCGTGATCGAGGTACAGAAGCGGCCTTGATCTTCGGTTTTGGTAGAACTGACCCCATGAACGATCCGCGCGCGCAACGACTCTTCGGCGGCTCGCCCGGCGACATCGCCGGCAGCCCCTTCCGGGCCGACCGGGACCGGATCGTCGCCTCGCCGTTCTTCGCGCGGCTGGCCGGGGTCACGCAGGTGATCAGCCCCGGCGGCTCGGGGCTCCTCGTGCACAACCGGCTCACGCACAGCCTGAAGGTGGCCTCCGTCGCCCGGGGGATCGTCGAGCAGCTCGGCTCCTCGCCGGAGTCGCGGACGCTGCTGGACAAGCTGGGCGGGTGCGACCCCGACGTCGTCGAGGCGGCCGCGCTCGCCCACGACCTCGGGCACCCGCCGTTCGGGCACCTCGGCGAGCACGTGCTCGACCGGCTCGCGCGGGAGCGGCTCGGGCTGCCGGACGGGTTCGAGGGCAACGCGCAGTCGTACCGGATCGTCACCAGCACCCAGATCCGCGGGGCGACGATCGGGCTCGATCTCACCGCGGCGGTGCGGGCGGCGCTGCTGAAGTATCCGTGGACGCGGCGGACGTACCCGGACCCGCATCCGATGCACATGCACCCCACGCCCCGCGGCGCCGGCGGTGACCCGGCGGTCGGCTCGGGCAAGTTCGGCGCCTACGTGACCGAGCTCGCCGACGTCCGCCAGGCCCGCGCCCCGTTCGCCGGCCGCCTCGCCGACTGGCAGCAGACCGCCGAGGCGTCGGTCATGGACACCGCCGACGACATCGCCTACGCCATCCACGACCTCGAGGACTTCCACCGCGTCGGCGTCCTGCAGCAGGGCTCGGTCGCGACCGAGCTCATCGCCTGGCTGCGCGACTTCGACGCCCTGCGCAACCTCGGCGACACCCAGCTGCGGGCGACGGGGCGCCGGCCGGGCCGCTCCGTGGAGCTCCTGCGCCGGACGCTCGTCGCGAAGGACAGCTGGATCTACGACGACGACGCCTTCGCCGCCGCCGTCGCCCACGTGCGGACCGAGCTGGCCGACGGGCTCCTGGCCGCCCCGTTCGACGGCTCCATCGACGCCGAGCAGGCCGTCGCCCGGTTCTCGGCCCGCTGGACCCGCCGCCTCATCGACGCCGTCCACGTGCGCCCCGACCCGCCGGTCCGCTCCGGGCACGTCCTGCTCGCCTCGGCCCAGTGGCACGAGGTCCAGGTCCTGAAGTTCATCCACCACCGGTTCGTGCTCGAGCGCCCCGACCTGGCCCTGCACCAGCGCGGCCAGGCCCGGCTGCTGGCCAGCCTGGTCGAGGCGCTGCACGCGTGGCTCACCGACCCGGGGGAGGAGGCGCGGCTGCCCCGCCGCCTCTACGACCTGGTGGAGCTGGCCGAGGCGGAGACGGTCGAGCTGTCCCCGGCCGACTACGGCCTGGACCGCATGGACGTGCCGGCCATGGCGCGCGGGCGGGCGATCGTCGACTTCGTCGCCGCGCTCACCGACGGGCAGGCGTCCGGGCTGCTCGACGCGCTGTCGGGGCGATCGCGTCAACTCTGGACCGACGCCTTCGTCCTGTGAGAGCCGCGCCCCTCGCGGGTACGACCGCTCCCGGCCACGCCGGGAGTTCGTATTGTGAGGGCCATGCTGGTTTTGCGTGCCATGACCCAGGACGAGCTCGAGGCCCGGCTGCCCGTGCTGCACGAGGAGTACGCCGACGACGAGCTGCGGGCCGGGCGGGACCGGCCCGAGACCGTGCGCTCCAACGTCGCCGCGCTGTTTCGCCAGCTCCTGCCGGACGGGGTGGCGACGCCGGGGCACCTGCTGTTCAGCGGCGTCGACGACGGTGGGGCGGTGGTCGGGTGGATCTGGCTCGCGCTGCCGGGCGTGAAGCGGCCCCAGGCGTGGGTGTACGAGGTGCAGGTCGACCCGCCCTTCCGCCGGCGCGGGTTCGGGCGGGCGCTGGTGCTCGCGGCCGAGGACGAGCTGCGCTCCCGCGGGGTGTCCGAGCTCGGCCTCAACGTCTTCGGGCACAACGCCGGGGCCCGGTCGCTCTACGAGTCTCTCGGCTTCTCGGTGAAGTCGATCACGATGTCCAAGGATCTCGCGTGACCTCGCGTCTGGTGGTCATCGGGGGCGACGCGGCCGGGATGAGCGCCGCGTCGCAGGCGCGGAAGCGGCGGCCCGCCTCCGACCTGGAGATCGTCGCCTTCGAGCGCGGGCAGCACGTGTCGTACTCGGCCTGCGGCATCCCCTATCTGGTCGCCGGCGACGTCACCGACCCGGATGCGCTTGTCGCCCGGCACCCGGCGGAGTTCCTGAAGCTGGACATCGATGTCCGCCTGTCGAGCGAGGTCGTGGCGATCGACCTGGACCGGCGGTCGGTGGTCTTCCGTTCGGCCGCCGGCTCCGGCGCGTCCGCGCGCGAGTCGGTGCTGGGCTTCGATCAGCTCGTCATCGCCACCGGGGGCGTGCCCACCCGGCCCGACGTGCCCGGCTCGCTGTCCGTCGGCATCCACGGCGTGCAGACCCTCGAGGACGGGATCCGGCTGCTCGGGTACCTCGACCGCCACCAGCCGCGCAGAGCCGTCGTCGTCGGCGGCGGGTACATCGGCCTCGAAATGGCCGAGGCCATGCTCCGCCACGGACTCGACGTCACGCTCGTGGACGCGGCCGAGCAGCCGATGCGTACCCTCGACCCGGACATGGGCGGGCTCATCGCCGACGCCCTGCGGGCCGAGGGTGTCACGCTGCGGCTGGGTGAGCGTCTCGAAGGCTTCGCGAGCACGGCCGGCCGGGTCACGGCCGTGCACACCAGCGGCGGGGAGATCCCGGCCGACCTGGTCATCCTCGGCCTCGGCAGCCGCCCCGACAGCGGCCTGGCCCGGGCCGCGGGCATCGCCGTGGGCGAGACCGGCGGCGTCCGCACCGACCGCCGCATGCGCACGTCCGCCGAGGGCGTGTGGGCGGCCGGCGACTGCGTGGAGACGCTCCACCTGGTCTCGCTGCGCCCGGTCGCCATCGCCCTGGGCACCCACGCCAACAAACAGGGCCGCGCCGCGGGCATCAACATCGGGGGTGGCTACGCCACGTTCCCAGGCGTCGTGGGTACCGCGGTGTCGAAACTCTGCGGCACGGAGGTCGCCCGCACCGGCCTGTCCACCGCGGAGGCGGCCGCCGCCGGGTTCGCGGCCTACAGCGTGACAACCGAGTCGACGACCCGCGCCGGCTACTACCCGGGCGCCCGCAAGATCAAGACAAAGATCATCGCCGAGCGCACGACCGGCCGCCTGCTCGGCGCGCAGATCGTCGGCGAGGAGGGCGCCGCGAAACGCATCGACGCCCTGGCGGTGGCGCTGTGGCACGGGATGACCGTCGAGGAGATGACGTCCCTGGACCTCTCCTACGCGCCGCCGTTCGCGCCGGTCTGGGACCCGGTGCTCATCGCGGCCCGGAAGGCGGCCGAGGCGCTAGGTTCCTTCTCATGATCACATCCACGTTCGCGTCGCTGTCGGCTTCGGACCTGTACCGGATTCTGCGCCTGCGCTTCGAGGTCTTCATCGTGGAGCAGCACTGCGTGTACCCGGAGCTGGACGGGCGGGACACCGAGCCGGCCACGCTGCACATGTGGCTCGACGCCCCGGACGGCTCGGTCGCGGCCTACCTGCGCGTCCTGACGGAGCCCGACGGCTCGGCCCGCATCGGCCGGGTCGTCACCGCGGCGCCTTCCCGGGGCAAGGGGCTGGCCGGTCAGCTGATGGCCGCCGCGCTCGAACGGCTCGGCCCCGACCGTCTGGTGGTGCTCGACGCCCAGACGGTCGCGACCGGGCTGTATGAACGCTTCGGCTTCGTGGTGACCGGCCCGGCGTACGACGACGAGGGGATTGAGCACGTGCCCATGGCCCGGCGGCCCTAGGGCGTCTCGGCTCTCGCTCGACGCCTTCGGGCCTCATACCTTGGGGCCGCACACCTTCGGGCCCGCGCCTTGGGCTCTGCGCCTTTGGTTTTCCGCCTTTGGGCTCTGCGCCTCGGTTTGACGCCTTGGGTTTTACGCCTTTGGGCTCTGCGCCTTGGGTTTTACGCCTTGGGCTCCAGCTTGATCGACAGGCTGTTGACGCAGTGGCGGGTGTTCTTGGCCGTCATACGCTCGCCGCGGAAGACGTGGCCCAGGTGGGAGTCGCAGTTGGCGCAGCGGATCTCGGTGCGGACCATGCCGTGGCTGTGGTCGTCGATCTCCTTGACGGTGCCGGGGATGGCATCGTCGAAGCTCGGCCAGCCACAGTGGGAGTCGAACTTGGCGTCACTCGCGAAGAGCTGGATCCCGCAGGCGCGGCAGCGGTAGACGCCCTCGGTCTTGGTGTCGACGTACTCCCCACTCCACGGCGCCTCGGTGCCGGCCAGCCGCAGCACCCGGAACTCGTCCGGGGTCAGCCGGGCCTTCCACTCGGCGTCGGTGGTGGGCAGGGTGTCGAGTGGCTCAGTCATACCCCAACGGTAGGCCGCGGGGGCTTATCAGACCATTACGGTTTCCTTCCTCGACGTGCCCGGCCTCGACCGCCGCCCGGCGCCGAACGCTCGCACCAATCCGGACTTTCGGCGCAAACCGGCCGAATCGTTTTGCCTCGGCGTTTCGTTGGTCTACCGAAAGCCACGATTCGGACTTTTGTGGTGCAATGGCACGAACCGGCTTTGGGAGTAGGGACCACCATGAGGCTGCTGTACAAGGCCGTCGCGCTGGGCGCCGCCGGCGCCGCGAGCGTCACCCCGCTGGCCACCGCCGCCCACGCGGCCGAGGCGCCGACCCAGCACCCCCAGGACCTGAGGGCGACTGACGCACCACTGAGCGCGCTGCAACTGGCCGACGCGGAGACCTCCCTGGCGCCCCACTCCCAGAGCTCCAACACCCCCACTACGACGAACACCGCATGGCACGGCTCAGCCGCCGCGTCGACCAACACCGACTACGCCGCCGCGGACGACAGCGGTTACGGCGCCGCCAACGCGGCCGGTGACGACGACGGCTACGGCTCTGGTCGCCACGCGCGCACGTGGGGCGACGACCACCGGACCCGCGGCGCCGTGAACGACAGTGGTTATGGCGCCGCCAACGCGGCCGGTGACGACGACGGCTACGGCTCTGGTCGCCACGCGCGCACGTGGGGCGGCGACCACCGGACCCACAGTGCGGCAAACGACACCGGCAACGGCTACGGCGGCCAGACCAACAGCAACGGCGCCCGAGGCAATGGCAACAGCGCCCATGGCAACGGCAATGGCGGCTGGGTCCACGGCAACGGCGGGCACGGTAACGGCAACGGCGGGCAGGCGGGCGCTGGCGGCTACGGCAACGGTGGCTGGAGTAACGGCGGCCAGGGCAACGGCCACAGCGGGCTCGGCAACGGCGGGCACGGCGGCGGCTGGGGTCACGGCAGCGGCGGCCACGGTAACGGCAACGGCGGCCACGGGAACAGCAATGGCTACGGCGGCGGGCCCGGGAGCACGCATACCGGCGGCGGTGGGCACGGTCAGGGCAACGGCTTTCCGGGCGGACCCGGCTCGACCACGCCGGGCGGCGGCGGTGGGCAGGGCAACGGAACCGGCTCGACGACACCCGGCGGCGGTGGCGGTCAGGGGAACGGAACCGGCTCGACCACGCCCGGCGGCGGTGGTGGGCAGGGGAACGGCAACGGCGGTCCGATCACGGGCGGCAACAGCGGCCCGGGCGGCGGGGGCCAGGGCAACAGCGGTTCGACTCCCGGCGGCGGCTCAGGCACCGGCGTGAGCCCCAGCGGCGGCGGCACCGGAACCGTGGCCGGCACCCCCGGCGGCGGTGGCGCGGCGACAAGCATTCCGAGCACCAGCACGACGGGCACCGGAGCAGGCGCGGCCGCGGCGATCAGCGGGCTTCCGGTCACCGGCCCGAACTCCTCGATGATGACGACCATCGGCTTCGCCTTCATCATCGGCGGCGCGGGCGTGCTGTACCTGACCCGCCTCGGCGGCGAACGGGACGACGAGCGAACCAAGCGCCGCGTCCCCGAACCCCGCCGCCGTCGTACCCCCAGCGAAGAAGACCTGACCGACCACTACGCGCGCCGCCCCCGCCCCGCCCGCTCCCGCCGCGCCAACTGACCCTCCGCGCCACCTAACCTCGGGCCATCGGTCCGGACCCACGTCGCCTCGCGCTGGGCTACTTCGGCTCGCGCGGCCCTGCGTGGGTGGCGGGTTGCCCGCGTCCGCGCGTGGTGCCCGCGTCCGCGCGTGGTGCCCGCGTCCGTGCGTGGTGGCCGCGTCCGTGCGTGGTGGCCGCGTCCGTGCGTGGTGGCCGCGTCCGTGCGTGGTGGCCGCGTCCGTGCGTGGTGGCCGCGTCCGTGCGTGGTGGCCGCGTCCGCGCGTGGGTGCCCGGTGCTACGCGCATTCGCGCGTGTGGCCCGCATCCGCCCGTGCGTGCCCTGCGCTCCGCGCGTCCGCGCGTCCGCGCGTCCACGCGTCCGCGGGTGTGTGTGGTGCGTTGCTCGCGTCCGGGCTTGTGGGCCCCGCGCCGGCTGCGTCCGCGCTTCCTGCTGCTGCGCTGCCCGGGGTCGCGCTGCTGCGTGGGGCTGCGTCTTGCTGGTCGCGGCCGCGCCTCGTGCGGCGCTGCTCGGGTTCGCGCTGCTGGCCGCGGCTGGGGCTCGTGGTGCTGCGTCGTGCCGGCTCGGGTTGCTCGTCGGTTCGTGGTGTGTTGGGGCTGTGGTGCGTGCTGTTCGTCTTCGGCCGGTGGTTGGCCTGGACTTGGCCGCGTCGTGTGGGCCCGGTCAGCTCCGGAACGCGGCGTTGAACGCAGACAACGGGTGGGGGAGTGGGTGGGGCTTGTGGGCGTGTCGGCGGGTGGGGGCGGCGTATGGTCCTTGGCATGGCCGATGCGCTTGAGGTCGAGGTCGCCGGGCGGGGTGTGCGGCTCACGAGTCCGGACCGGGTGGTGTTTCCCGAGCGGGGGTACACCAAGCGGGACGTGTTCGAGTACTACCTGGCCGTCGGGGACGGGATCATGCGGGCGCTCGGGAATCGGCCCACTACCCTGCAGCGGTTTCCCGAGGGGATTGACGGGGAGACGTTCTTCCAGAAGCGGGTGCCGACGCGTGGGGTGCCGGCGTGGATCGAGAAGGCGCAGATCGCGTTCCCGTCCGGGCGCAAGGCGGATGAGCTCTGCCCGGCCGATCTGGCCCACGTGGCCTGGGCGGCGCAGATGGGGACCATCGTGTTCCACCCCTGGCCCGTGCGGCGCCAGCACGTCGACCAGCCCGACGAGCTGCGGATCGACCTCGACCCGCAGCCGGGGACCGACTTCTCCGACGCGGCCGCGGTGGCGGAGGTCCTGAAGGGGGTGCTCGACGAGCTCGGGTTCATCGGGTGGCCCAAGACGTCCGGCGGGCGCGGGCTGCACGTGTACGTGCGGATCAAGCCGCAGTGGTCGTTCGTCGAGGCCCGGCATGCGGTGATCGCGCTGGCCCGCGAGGTCGAGCGGCGGGCGCCGGAGCGGGCCACCACCAAGTGGTGGAAGGAGGAGCGCGGGGAGCGGGTGTTCATCGACTTCAACCAGATGGCCCGGGACCGGACGATCGCCTGCGCGTATTCGCTGCGGGCCAACCCGCGGGCCACCGCCTCCACGCCGCTGCGGTGGGACGAGATCGGGTCGGTCGAGCCCAACGACTTCGACCTGCGCACGGTGCCGCAGCGGATCAAGGAGCTCGGCGACGCGCACGAGGGCATCGACGACGTCGCCCATGACATCGGCGTGCTGCTCGAGTGGTTCGAACGGGACGCGGCCAACGGCGAAGGCGACATGCCCTACCCGCCGGAGTACCCCAAGATGGAGGGCGAGCCGATGCGCGTCCAGCCCAGCCGGGCGAAGAAGCCGGAAGCCTAACCGGCCAGGAGGAACTCGACCACCGCGTCCGGCCGGCTCAGCGCGAGCAGATGCCCGCCGGGCACGACAGTGGCGTCCAGGCCCAGGCGCTCCCTGGCCACCCGCACCTGGAAGTCGGCCGGAAACAGCCGGTCATCGCGCCCGCACAGCACCCGGGTCGGCACGGCGGGCCACGCGGGCAGCGGCCACGGATCGGCGAACGGCGTCCCCGACTGGAGCGCCTCCTCGCCCATCGCCTGCGCCGCGATGTCCGGCGGCACGTCGTGGAAGAACGTCACGGCCGGGTCGAACGCCGCATCCGGGTCCCGCCCCTCACGGCGGTCGAGCTCCCGCTTCGCCACGTCCTGCCCGGTTGCGGTCCACCACTCGCCGCCGGTCTCCCCGGGCCGCGGAATCATGGCGTTGACCAGCACGATCTCCCGGGCCGCGAGCCGATCGCAGGCGAGCGGCGCGCTCAGCCCGCCCATCGACTGTGCGACCAGGACGGGGCCGTCGTCAGCGGCGCCGGCCGGGGAGCCGGCCGCCGCCACGATCGCGTCGGCATAGGCGGGCAGGTCGGCCGCGTCGTCGCCGGCCGGAAGCTCGACGGCGACGGCCGCGTGCCCGTGGGCCTGCAGCAGCGCGACCACGCGGTGCCAGTACCACGCGCTGCCGCCGGCCCCCGGGACCAGGACGAACGAGGTCACGGGCTACTTCTCGCAGGTGGTGTTGGCGGGGGGAACCTTGAGGTCGATGAAGTAGCGGTTGACGGCGTCGATGATGCAGCCCGTCTGGGGGTAGGCGGTGTGGCCCTCGCCCTTCCAGGTCACCAGGGTGCCCACGCCAAGCATCTTGGCCAGGGCGGGAGCCTGCTCGTACGGCGTGGCCGGGTCGCCCAGGGTGCCGATGACGACGATCGGGGCGGAGCCGGTGGCGGCGCCCGTCGGGTACGGGTCGCGCTTGCCCGGCCACTGGGCGCAGATCAGGTTGAGGGCGAGCGGGCCGCCGAACAGCGGGTACTTCTGCCGCCACTGCGACTGCAGCGTGCGGTCCTGCTCGACGGTGGGTGTGTCGTCGGAGTCGGCGCAGTTCACGGCCGAGTTGGCGTCGAACATGTTGGAGTATTTGCCGTTGGCGTCGCGCTCGGCGTAGGAGTCGGCCAGCTGGAACATCCGCGCCGGCTTGCCGTTGCGCAGGTCGTCCATGGCCTGGGCGAGCAGCCGCCAGCTCGACTCGCTGTAGAGCGACGACACCACCGCGGTGAAGACCCAGCCCGACGTCGCCTTGCGGCCGCCGGCGCCGGTGACCGGGTTGGCGCGGGCGTCGGCGATGGCCTTCATGACCACGGCGCGGGCGTCGGGGCCGATGGGGCAGGAGGAGGCGTTGCTCTGGCACCACTTGCTGAAGTTGGTGAACGCCAGCTCGAACCCGGCCGCCTGCTTCTCGGCCGACTCCTGCATCGACTGGGTCGGGTCGACGGCGCCGTCGAGGACCAGGGCCCGCACGTTCTTCGGGAACAGCTGGGCGTAGACGGCGCCGAGCAGCGTGCCGTAGCTGTACCCGAGGTAGGTCAGCTGCGGCTCACCGACGGCGGCGCGCAGGGCGTCGAGGTCGCGGGCGGTCTGCTCGGTGGAGAACAGGCGCAGGTCGTCGCCGTATTTGGTGCCGCAGCTCTGGGCCAGGTTGCGGGTCAGCGTGACGAATGACTGGAAGCCCTCGTCGCTGACCGGGTCGGGGTCGATCCCGAAGTTCTGGTCGAGGTCGGCGTCGGAGAAGCACTTGACGGGGGAGGAGCGCCCCACGCCGCGCGGGTCGAAGCCGATGATGTCGAAGCGGCGCACGATCTCGGCCGGGAGGAACACCGAGCGGTAGATGCCATATTCGAAGCCGGAGCCGCCCGGGCCGCCGGGGTTGATGAACAGCGAGCCGACCCGGTCGCGCTGGGTGGTCGAGCGGCCACGGACCATGGCGATGTCGTACGTCCCGCCGTCCTTCGGATGCGCCCAGTCCTTCGGCACCTTCACGGTGGCGCAGGTGAAGTTCACGTTCTGCGGCGGGTTGGGGAAGATCCCCTTGTACACGTCCGGGCACGGCTGCCAGTCGGCGGCCGGGATGTCCAGGCCGCCGGACTGGTTGGCCTTGCCGCCGGGCCCGCCGGACGGTGCCGTGGACGCCTTGCCGAGCGGCCGGCCCGAGGTCGGCTGGGTGAACTGGGTGCCCGACGTGCAGCCGGCGGCCAGCGCGAACACCAGTGCGAGGGGGAGGAGGCGCCGCAGCTTCACGGACGCCCCGCCAGCACGGACTCGACGTCGAAGCGGATCGGGCGGTCCAGCTGCTCGTAGGTGCACGAGCGCGGATCGCGGTCCGGCCGCCACCGCTTGAACTGGGCGGTGTGGCGGAACCGGTCGCCCTCCATGGCGTCGTAGCCGACCTCGACGACCAGTTCGGGCCGCAGCGGTACGAAGGAGAGGTCCTTCTTGCCCGTCCAACGGCTCACGCCGCCGGGCAGGCGCGTCCCCGCATCGGCCGGCTGCGACTCGAGGCTCGTGGCCTGCGTGCCGGGGGCCTGGCCCGCCCAGTTCCACGGGTGGTCCTCGACGTTCTCGCGGTATTGTGCGAGCTCCTCGACCAGCTCGGCCCGCCGCTCGCGGGTGAAGGAGGCGGCGACACCGATGTGGTGCAGCCGGCCCTCGTCGTCGTACAGCCCCAGCATCAGGGATCCCACGATCGGCCCGTCCTTGTGCCAGCGGAACCCGGCCACGACGGCGTCCGCCGTGCGGGAGTGTTTGATCTTGAACATGGTGCGCTTGCCCGGCTCGTAGATCCCCTCGGCCGGCTTGGCGATGACCCCGTCGAGGCCGGCGCCCTCGAAGCGCTCGAACCAGTCCTGGGCCACCGCGATGTCGGTCGTCACCGGCGTGACGTGCATCGGGGCCTCGACGCCGCCGAGCGCCTCGGCGAGGCGGGCCCGGCGCTGCGAATACCCCTGCTCGACAAGGGAAACCTCATCGAGCGCGAGCAGGTCGAACGCGACGAACGAGGCCGGGGTCTGCTCGGCGAGCAGCTGCACCCGGGACGCGGCGGGGTGGATGCGCTGGCCGAGCAGCTCGAAGTCGAGCTTGGGCTCGCCGGTGTCGCGGCGGATCACGATGATCTCCCCGTCGACCACGCACCGCGCCGGGAACTGCGCCTTCACCTGCGCCACGACCTCGGGGAAGTATCTGGTGAGCGTCTTGCCGCCGCGGCTGGCCAGCTCGACCTCGTCACCGTCGCGGAACACGATGCACCGGAACCCGTCCCACTTCGGCTCATAGCTCATGCCGGGCGCGCTGGGCAGGCTGGGAATGCTCTTGGCGAGCATCGGTTCGACTGGCGGCAGGACGGGCAGCTCCACGGGCCCAAGTCAACCACACGGGTACGACAAAATTCAGAACCGCGCGAACGACCGGACCGTCATCCGCGGCCCGAAGCGCGGCGCCGCGATCCCGGCCCGGGCGATCAGGCCGCACACCCGCCCGCGGTGCGGCGCGAACGGCGCGAGCAGCTCCAGCATCTGCTCGTCGGTGCCCCGGGCCGCGCCGGTCAGGGCGAACGTGACGTGGTTCTTGATGTGGTAGTCGCCGACGGAGACCGCGTCGGCGTCGCCGTAGGCCACCCGGGTCACCTCGGCCGCCGTCCACGGCCCGATCCCGGGGATGCTGACGAGGCGGGCCGTGCAGTCCGCCGCGTCCGTGCACCGCTCCAGCACCGCCGCCACCGCCGCGGCCCGGCGCAGCGTGTCCGCGCGCTTCTGCTCGACGCCGAGCGGGTGGAACGCGTAGTACGGCTGCGCGGCGATGACCTCGGGCTCCGGCGGCAGGTGAAGTCCGGGCCGGGGCCCGGGCGCGGGCTCGGAGAACTTGCGCAGGATGCGCACGTAGGAGAAGTGCGCCTCCTTGCCCGTCACTTTCTGCCCGAGGATCGCGCCCAGCAG
Organism: Dactylosporangium vinaceum; assembly: GCF_019904175.1. Lineage (GTDB taxonomy): Bacteria > Actinomycetota > Actinomycetes > Mycobacteriales > Micromonosporaceae > Dactylosporangium > Dactylosporangium vinaceum. The sequence continues at coordinate 2,181,503 of NZ_CP061913.1, forward strand.
CGGCTGGAACACGCGCCCGGTCGCGCCGAGGCGCAGCCCGGCGTGCTCCCGCGCGAGCCGGTGGATGAGGGGGTGCGCCCGGGCCAGGTCGTCGAAGCCGGTCAGGTCGTCGCGCAGCCCGGCGATCGCGTCCGCGCGCTCCAGGAGCCAGCCCGCCCCGGGGCCGAAGGCCTCCCAGGTCAGGTCGTCGCCGCGCAGCACGAACCGGATGGTGCCCGGCCCGGACGGCGTGCGGGTGGCGAACCACGACTCGCGGGCGCCGATGACCATGGTGATGTCGCCCTGCAGCGGCGTGAGCCCCCGCATGGTGCCGGCCAGGTCGTAGCGGAGCGGAACCTTCACGCCGCGGCCCGCGACAGGGCCCGGTGCAGCAGGCGCGCGTCCCCGAGCATGGCGCGCAGCTTACGCTCCAGCCCCGCGATCGGCACCAGGTTCTGCGGCGCCCGCGGGTCCTTGTACGCCTGCGAGGCGAACCGCGGCAGCGTGACCGCCGACAGGTGGGCCAGGGCCACGGCGTCGGCCGGCGTGAGATCGGCCGAGCACTCCGCCCGCACGATGCCGGACCAGGGTGCGCCCGCGGGCCCGGGCAGCCGCAGATACCAGGCGAACCGGTGCCACGACGTGCCGAGCACGAACACTGGCGTCCGCTGCCCGCCCCGCAGCCCGGTCACGACGGCCGTGAGCTCGGTCGGCAGGTACTCGACCCGGTGCGTCTTGATGTAGCCGAGCGCCCGCGGCAGGTGCGCCCGCTCCTGCAGCGGCCCGTCGACGATGAGCAGGTCACCGTCGGTGCGCTCCTCACCGGACACCCCGACCTCCAGGGCCCGCATGTGCCGCTGCACCCCGAGCGCCAGATCTTTGGGCTCACCACGGGAAATTCTTCTTGGTGGGTACCGCACATTGCCCGCCCCCACCGCCGCGAGGTTCTCGGCCGGGGTGAACAGCCCGCGCTCGATCCGGGTCGTCGCCACGCGCGCCGAGCCCCGCTCCAGCTCGCAGCAGACGACCCCGGCGGCGTACGACGCGGCCACGCCCGGATGCGTCGTCCCCTCGTCGTCGGTGATCCAGACCCGGGCGTCGATGCGCTGCACCCCGTCGACGATGAGCACACTGCCGGGCGCCGCCAGACCGGCGGGCGGGTCGATCGCCCGCCACGCGTCAGCGGGCAGCTCCACGTCGGGCTGGATCTGCGCGGTGCTCTGCCCGGGCGGCCCGGACTCGCTCGCGTCGAACGACTGCCCGTACGCGGGGTCCCAGGCGTCGACGTGCAGCTTCACAGGCCGACCCGTTCGATCTTGGCCGTGCGCGCGTCCCGGCGGACCTCGAAGCGCACCGGGATCCGCTCGGCCAGGGCGCCCACGTGCGTGACGACGCCGACCATCCGGTCGCCCCGGGCGGCCAGGTTCTCCAGCGTCACCGCGACCGTGTCGAGGGTCGTCGCGTCAAGGGTGCCGAAGCCCTCGTCCAGCACGATCGACTCGAGGCTGGCGGAGGCCGCCGACAGCCCCGCGAGCTGCTCCGACAGGGCCAGCGCGAGGGCCAGCGAGGCCTGGAACGTCTCGCCGCCGGAGAGGGTCCGCACGGCCCGGCGCAGGCCCGCGTCGTGGTGGTCGACGACGAAGAACTCGCCCTTCTCGTGGCCCAGGTCGTACTGCCCGGAGGTGAGCTCCCGCAGCGTGCGCGAAGCGCCTTCGACGAGCGTGTCGAGGGCCTCCGCGAGCAGCCACCGCTCGAACCGGTCGGCCCGCAGGTGCTGGGCCAGGGCCTTGGCCACCTGGGCCTCCCGGGCGACCTCGTCGCGCTGCTCGCGCATCCGGGCCGCGTCCGCGCGCCGCTCCTCGATACGCCGCTTGGCCGCGTCCGCGCGTTCGAGGGCGATCGCGGCGTCGCGGGCCGGGTCGCCGCCGGGCACGGCCAGCCCGGCCGCGGTGAACGCGGCGGCGAGCTCGTCGCGGACGCCGGCGACCCGCCGCTCGGCCGCGCGGACCTCGTCCTGCGCCGCGGGGCGCCCGGCCCGGCGGCGACCGGCCTCGCCGACGGCCCAGCCGTGCAGGGTGGCCCAGGCGTCGGCCAGGTCGTCGCGGTTGGTCGGCGGCGGCCCGAACGCGGCAAGCCCGTCGCGGGCACCGTCGAACGCCCGCCAGGCGCTGCGCAGCCGCTCCTCGGCCTGGTCGGCCTGGCGGGCGGCGCCGCGGTGGGCCTCGCGGGCCTTGCGCACCTCGGCCCCGGCCTGCTCCAGGCGGCGGGTCAGGGCGGCGATGCCGTCGAGGTCGCGCTGCAGGGCCTCGGGCGGGGGTGCGCCCTCCAGGTCGCGCTCCAGCCCGGCGATGCGCTTGTCGAGCTGGTCGGCCTGGGCCCGGGCGGTGGTCAGCGCGCGGTCGAGGTCGCGGGCCGCGCGGTCGCGCTCCTCGACGGTCTTGTCGGCGGCCGTGCTGCGCTTCCGCGCGACCTCGCCGGCCTTCTTCGCAGCGACCACGGCGGGCTCGTGCGGCATCGGCGGCAGCGCGTGCACCGGCTGCTCACATACCGGGCAGGCCGCACCGACGGTGAGCCCGGGGCGCAGCGCGGCCGCCTGATCGGCCGCCATCGCCGCGTTGTACGCCTCGAACGCGGACTCCAGGGCCTGGCGCGCCGCCGTCGCGTCCGCGCGCGCCGACGCCAGGGCCCGGGCCGCGCGCTCGTGCTCGGCCTCGGCGCCGGTCAGCGTCGAGCGGACACCGGCCGCCTCGGCGAGCAGCTTGGCCCGCGAGGCGTGGTGGTCGAGCAGGCGGCGCAGGGCGTGCGCGTCGCCGGCCGCCTGCAGCTCGCCGCGGAGCTTGTCCTCGCGCTCCTCGGCCGCGCGGGCGGCGTCCATGGCCCCGGCGACGGCGGCCCGCGCGGTCGCGGCGGACGCGGCCAGGCCGGCGGCGTCGGCGGGCACCGACACCGCGGCCAGGCGGCCGATCTCGGCGTCGAGCGTCGCCAGCGCGGCCGCCGCCTGCTCGGCGAGGTGCCGGGCGTCCTGCAGCTGCGGCGCGATCCGGTCGACGGCGGCCGCGACCGCGCGCAGCGCCTCGACCCGGGAAGCGGCCGCGGCCAGCGCGGCGTCGTCGATGTCGGCGAACGCGTGGAGCTGGTCGTCGAGCACCTTGAGCTTCGTCTCGGCGGTGGTGGCCTCGCTCTGGGCCTTCTCCCGGATGCGGCCGTACACCTCCAGCCCGAGCAGGTTGACCAGGATCTTCTGCCGCTCGGCCGGCTTCGCGTGCAGGAACGCCGCGAACTCGCCCTGCGGCAGGACCACGCACTTGGTGAACTGCTCGTAGGGCAGCCCGACGACGGTCAGGACCGCGGTGTCGACCTCGCCCGGCGTGCCCGCCAGGACCTCGGCGATGTCGGACTGCTCCAGGCCGAACTCGAGCTTGGCGAGGTCGAGGCCGGGGGTCAGCATCTCCAGGCCGGCGTGCTTGGTGCTGACCGTGCCCTTGGTGTCGCGGCGCACGACGCGGGTGAGGACGTAGCGCTTGCCGGCCGACTCGAAGATCAGGCGGACTCGCGCCTCGGCGGCCGACGGCGCCAGGGCGTTGCCGATCGCGCGCCGGTCGCCCCACCGCGGGACGGTGCCGTACAGCGCGAAGCACATGGCGTCGAGGACCGTCGACTTGCCGGAGCCGGTCGGCCCCACGAGCGCGAAGAAGTCCGTGTCGGTGAAGTCGACAGTGGTCGGCTCGCGGAACACGGTGAACCCGTCGAGATCCAGCCGAACTGGCCTCATGAGTGCATCACCTCGTCGTGCAGCCGGTGGAACAGTGTCACTGTCGCCTCGTCGGCGTGGCCGCGCTGGCCGAGGTAGTCGGCGAACAGCTCGCCCGCGGAGCGTCCGGCCCGGGCGGCCTCGGCCCGGCCCGCGCCGGGGCCCGGCAGCAGTTTCGGGTCGATGCGCACCTCGAGGGCCTTGGGCAGCAGGTCCTGGACCTCCTCGCGCAGGCCGGCCCGGGGCGCCTCCTGGACGTACACCCGCAGCCAGGCGTTTCCAGTGTCAAGCGTGGACAGCTGGGCGAGCGTGCCCCGCACCGTGCGCAGCGACGTGGCGACCGGCAGCGGGATCTCCCGGACCCGGGCGGCGGTGGCCTTGGTGACGTCGACGATCGCGACCGAGACCAGGTTCTCCTCCTCGCCGAAGTCGATGGGCAGCGGGCTGCCGCTGTAGCGGATCGGGCAGGGGCCGGCGATCGCCTGCGGCCGGTGGAGGTGGCCGAGGGCCGCATAGTGCAGCGACGAGGGGAAGACGGCGGCGGGGACGGCGTAGCCCATGATCGAGTGGGCCTCGCGCTCGCCGCCGCCCATCGTGGCGCCGATGACCGTCAGGTGCGCGGTGAGCAGGTTGACGGTGTCGTCGCCGAACCCCTGGGCCAGCCGGGCGATGAGGTCGCCGACGTAGCCCGCGTAGGACTGGGTCATCTCGGCCGCGGTGAGCTCGAACATCTCGCTCGCGCGGACGGCGTAGCGCTGGGAGAGGAACGGCAGCGCGATCAGGCGCCACTGCTCGCCGTCCCGGGTCGTGCCGGAGATCAGGTGGTCCTCCGGCTTGCCGATGGCGCCGCGGATGGTGATCCCGGCCGCGTCGGCCCACGGGCGCAGCGCGTCGAGGGCCTTGCCGTTGTCGTGGTTGCCGCCGATGACGACCACGTCCGCGCCGGTCTTGCGCAGCGCCGACAGGCCGCGGGTGACGATCTTCGTCGACTCGGCGGTCGGGCTGGCCGTGTCGTAGAGGTCGCCGGCCACGATGATCAGGTCGGGCTGCTCCTTCTTCGCGACGTCGACGAGGCCGCCGATCGCCGCGATGTGGTCGTCGTTCCTGGACTGTCCCTTGAGGACCTTGCCGACGTGCCAGTCCGACGTGTGCAGGACACGCAACCTGATGACCCCTTCCTAGAACGGGATGTCGTCGTCGCTGATGCCGCCCGCGCCCACGTGGGCCACGACGGCGAACGGGTCGGTGGCGTGCTGGGCGATCGAGCGCAGCGTCGCGGCCGGGGGCGGGCCGGCCTCCGCGGGCCGGGTCGCCCAGGACGGGAACGGGAACTCGATGCACAGCGGCACCGGGATCTCCGGCTGCGACACGAACATGGTGCCGGGCTTGGCCAGCAGGGCCCGCTGGCGCTGTGCGGGCGGGAGGAAGCCGTACTCGGGACGGGACGCCTCGGCCGGGTCGAGCCGCCCGACGACGCGGATCGCCGAGTTGGCCACGATGCGCCGCTCGACCTCGCTGGCCGTCTGCTGCGCGCCGATCAGCACCACGCCGAGGGAGCGGCCGCGCTCGGCGATGTCGAGCAGCACCTCCTTGATGGGGCTCGTGCCCTCCCGCGGTGCGTACTTGTTGAGCTCGTCGAGTACCACGAACAGCAGTGGTTTGGCGGTTCCGGCCTTCTCCTTGCGCTCGAACTCGGTCCGCAGCGTGACACCGACCACGAAGCGCTGTGCCCGGTCCGGCAGGTTGTGCAGGTCGACCACGGTGACCTGGGCCGACTCCGCGGTGTTGATCTGGTGCGGCTTGCGCTGGGCGAGGTCGCCGCGGATCAGCCGGGACAGGTCCTTCTTGCTGCCGATGAGCCGGCGGGCGAAGGCGTTGACCGTGCCGAGCCCGACCGCGCTGCCGGCCCACTGGCCGCGGGTGGCGTCGTCGGTGATCTGCTCGACGAGGTAGTCGACGAGGTCCGCGTAGGAGTTGAGCCGGGTCCCGTCGACGGCGACCCCGCCCTCGGCCGGCTGCGCGATGCGGGCCAGGTGGGCGGTGACCGAGTGGACGACCATCGTGTACTGCTGGCGCTCGTCGTCCGCGTCCGCGAAGACGTAGGGCAGCAGGCGGTCGGTGCAGAACTCGGTGAGCGTCCAGTAGAACGCGTCGACGCCGGAAAGGCGACTGCTGACGTCGGGGGTACCGGATGCGTCGCCCACGCGCGGCGGAGCGTAGACGCGCACGTCCGGGAAGGGCCCCGCGACCAGCCCGAGGCGCGCGTAGGCGTCCTCGGTGGCCTGGTTGAGCCGGCTGTTGGGATGGTCGAGGAAGAGCAGGTCCTCGCCCTTGACGTTGAAGATCAGCGCCCGCGTGTTGGCGGTCTCACCGGCCCCGCCGAGGACACCGGAGCGGAAGACGGAGTAAAGCAGGAATGTCGCGAAGCTGGTCTTCGTGGCCACGCCGGAGATGCCGGAGATCGACACGTGGGCGCCGCGGGAGCCGTCGAGGAAGTCGGCGTTGAGGAACATCGGGGCGCCGTCGCGGCCGAAGCCCATCGGGATGGTGCGGTCCATCCGGTCGAAGTAGAGCGCTCCGGCCCGCGCGTCACCCTGGGCCCGATGCACGAGCGCGCCCGGGGTCGGAGGGACGTACACCTCCGGGTCGACCCGGGTCGTGGTGATCTCGGCCGCCTCCTGGATGGTCGCGGGCAGCGTGCCGTCGGCGACGAGGAAGACGTCGGAGTCGAACACGACGCCCTCGTGGCGGGCCCGGACCGCCGTCACGACACCGGCGATGGTGATCGGATCGTGCTCCGGCAGGTCACGCTCTGTCACGACGACGTCGTCGAGCTGTAGGTACGCCCCGTCCTCGACGGCGACCCAGAACGTCAGCGGCGTGGCGTCGGCGGTGCCGAGCACCCGCCCGACCACCGGCCCCGCCGCGGCCGCGGCCGCCTCGTCCTCCATGTGCTCGACCCCCAGTACAAGTGTTCGCCTGTGCATCGTGCCCCACCGGGGCCACCAGGTCGAAGTCACCACGCGATCGGGTATAGATGAGTGTCCCATTCACCCGGACAAAACCGCACAAACTCGGTCGCGACACGCCTTTGTCCACAGGGTCCGGGGCCCTTGTCCACAGGGGTGTGGACAGGACTGTGGTCAACGCGCGTGCCGCAGGAACAGCAACCCGTCGTCGAGCAGTACGTGACGCAGTGTGAGGTTCTCCGGTGCCGCAATGGGCGCGCCCGCCGTGATCCGGGTGGCGCCGGGGCCGGCCAGGAGCGGCGAGACGGTGAGGCACAGCTCGTCGACGAGCCCGGCCGCGGTGAGCGAGCCGAACAGGCGCGGCCCGCCCTCGCTGAGGAGGTGCGCGTGGCCCCGCTCGCGCAGCTCGGCGACGGCGGCCACGAGGTCGACCTCGCCCTCGCCGGCGGCGACGATGTCGGCCACGTCGGCCAGGGGGCCGGGGTCGTGGCCCGCGCAGGTGATGATGATCGGGCGCACCGGGGCGTCGGCCAGGGCCTGGTGGGCCGGGTCGAGGTCGAGCCGGGCCGAGGCGATGACAAGCACCGGATACTCGCTCAGCCCGTTCGCCAGGCGCCAGTCGCGCCGGGCGGCGTCGAGGCGCAGCGCGTGGTACCCCTCCTCGCGCAGCGTCCCCGCCCCCACGACGAGCGCGTCGCAGAGCATCCGCAGCACGCCGAAGATGCGCTTGTCGGCCGGCCCGGACAGCGGCGCGCTGCGCCCGTCGACGTGCCCGGCCCCGTCGAGACTCGTCACGAAGTTGAGCCGGAGCCGGGGCCCGGGCGGATCTCGATAGAGGTCGATCAGGTCGGGATCCTGGACGGGCGTGGGCCACAGCTGCTGCACCCGTGAACTTTACCGGGTGGGAGATCGCCGCGTAGGGCTGCGCCGCGGGGGTTCGGCACCCGACAATGGCTGCACCATGGCTCGCGAGATCTATCAGCTGCGCATCGCGCTCGACGGCGTCGACCCGCCGGTCTGGCGCCGGGTCCTCGTGCCCGGCGCGTTCACGCTCGACCGGCTGCACCGGGTGATCCAGCTCGCGATGGGCTGGGGCGACCGCCATCTCCATGTGTTCGACATCGACGGAGAGCAGTACGCGGTGCCCGACCCCGACGGGCTGCTCGAGGTCCGCGACGAGCTCGACCACCGCATCGACGCGGTGGCGGCCAAGGGCGCGCGGCTGCGGTACACCTACGACTTCGGCGACTGGTGGGAGCACGAGGTCGTGGTCGAGGACGTGGTCCCGGCCGACCTCGGCCTGCGCTATCCGATGTGCACCGGCGGCGAGCGCGCCTGCCCGCCCGACGACGTCGGCGGGCCGTCCGGCTATCGCGAGTTCCTGGCCGCCTACGCCGACCCGTTCCACCCCGACCACGAGGCCATGCGCGCGTGGCTCGGGCGCGACTTCGACCCCGCCGCATTCGACGCCGGCCGGGCCGGCACCCTCCTGCGCCGGATGACGTAAAACGGCCGGCGCGTTACCCCGCGGACCGCGTGCGCAAACGTGGCGTCGGCAACTTTCACGTGACGTAGGGCCCTAACTTCCCGCCGTCACTGTACGTAACTGTGGATCAAGGCTCCCACCTGCGCAAATCGGGCGAAAAGCGGGCGCAGAAATCTCGCGGTAACGAAATGGGAACGCTCCCATTGCCCCATTGACACGTCGGCGTTCACAGTCCAGTCTCATGGGAGCGCTCCCGCGGCTGTGGCCGGTGCCACACCCCGCGGCCGTGGGAGACATCAAAATCGCATGTCCGCCATACCGCCGGTGGGGCTTCCCCATGCCCACCGCCGTGAGCATCACACCCCCACACACCACACCCATCACGACCTGAGAGAGGGGTCAGGATGAGCTTCACCTCGCGCCGCATGCGATCCGTCGCCGCGGCTGCGCTGACCGTCGGGCTCGCCCTCGGCATCGGCGCCTGCAGTGCCAAGAAGGACGACGGCGACGCCGGCAACAACGACACCGGACCGGTCACGATCTCGCTGTCCTACTTCGGCACGCCCGGGTTCACCCAGGCGGTCAAGGACTTCGAGGCCGCGAACCCGAACATCAAGGTCGACGTGAAGAACGAAGGCCAGACCAAGGACTTCGTGCCGAAGCTGGCCCAGCAGCTCTCCGCCGGCAGCGGTGCGAGCGACGTGGTCATGCTCGAAGAGGGCATGCTCCTGCAGTACCTGAAGGACAACAAGCCCTTCGTGAACCTGCTCGACCTCGGCGCGAAGTCGCTGGAGAACGAGTACCTGCCGTTCAAGTGGAAGAACGCGTTCACCGCGGACGGCAACAAGCTCGTCGGTCTCGGCACCGACGTCGGCCCGCTGGCCATGTGCTACCGCACCGACCTGTTCCAGCAGGCCGGCCTGCCGACCGAGCGCGACAAGGTCAGCGCCCTGTGGAAGACGTGGGACGACTACGTCAAAACCGGTGAGACCTTCAAGTCCAAGAACCTCAAGGCGACCTGGCTCGACTCGGCGACGTCGGTCATGCAGCCGTACATCATGCAGAACAGCGACACCTGGTTCTACGACAAGAGCGACAAGTACATCGGCGACACCAACCCGGTCGTCAAGACCGCGTACAACCTGGGCCTCGACATGGCCAGCAAGGGCCTGACCTCGAAGCTCGCCCGCTGGTCGACCGACTGGGACGCCGCGTTCAAGAACGCCGCGTTCGCGACGGTGCCGTGCCCGCCGTGGTACACGGGTGTCATCAAGGAGCGTGCCGGCGACGCCGGCAAGAACAAGTGGGACATCGCCACCATCCCCGGTGGCGGCGGCAACTGGGGCGGCTCGTACCTGGGCATCCCGACCCAGAGCAAGCACCAGAAGCAGGCGTTCGAGCTCATCAAGTTCCTGACGGGCAAGCAGGGCGGCATCGACGCCTTCAAGGAGGCCGGCCCGCTGCCGTCGTCGCAGTCGGCCCTGGCCGACCCGCAGATCGCGAGCGCGACGAACGACTACTTCAACAACGCGCCGGTCGGCAAGATCTACGTCGACGCCGCGAAGACCCTGAAGCCGATCTACCTGGGCCCGAAGCACCAGGCCCTGTGGGAGAACGCCTTCGAGCCGGCCATGCAGGCCGCTGAGCAGGGCAAGCTGAGCGCTCAGGCCGGCTGGGACAAGGCCATCAAGGACAGCAAGGCGCTGGCCGAGGGCTGATCGGAACCCCGATCGACACCGGGCGGAGGTGGCGGCAACTCGCCACCTCCGCTCGCCAGCGACCGGCTACGGAAGAAGGACCTCCACACCATGACCTCCAACGTCGGGGTCGCCGGGCCCCGCCACGGGCGAAGGGATCCGGTGACGCCGCCGCCGCGGCGCACGTCGCGGTTCGGCAAGCTGGACATCAAGTACTCGCCGTACATCTTCGTCGCCCCGTTCTTCCTGCTCTTCGCGGTGTTCGGCGCATACCCGCTGGTCTACACCGCGGTGCTGTCGCTGCGCAAGAACACGCTCACCGGCGGTGACAAGGGCTTCGTCGGGTTCGAGAACTACACGAAGGTGCTCACCGACGAGCACTTCTGGACCGTCATCGGCAACACGTTCGGCCTGTTCATCATCTCCACGGTGCCGCAGCTGATCCTGGCCCTGATGATCGCGAGCTGGCTGAACAAGAAGATGCGCGCCCGCACCGCGATCCGGATGGGCATCCTCATCCCGAACATCACCTCGGTCGCCGCGGTCGGCATCGTCTTCGGCCTGATCTTCGCCGACCGCTACGGCCTGGCGAACTGGCTCCTGCAGACCGTCGGCTTCGACCCGGTCGAGTGGCGCAACCACCGCTGGTCCTCCTGGACCGCTATCGCGTTCATGGTCGACTGGCGCTGGACGGGCTACAACGCGCTGATCTACCTCGCCGCGATGCAGGCGGTGCCGAAGGAGCTCTACGAGTCGGCCTCCCTCGACGGGGCCTCGGCGATGCGCCGCTTCTGGCGGATCACGGTGCCGCTCATCCAGCCGACGATCCTCTTCACGGTGATCATCTCGACGATCGGCGGCATGCAGCTGTTCACCGAGCCGCTGCTGTTCAACTACGGCCGCGTGCAGGGTGGCTCGCTCAACGAGTTCCAGACGGTCGCGATGTACATCTACGAGACCACGTTCTCCAACAACTTCAACGTGGGTCGCGGCGCCGCGATCTCGTGGCTGCTGTTCCTGATCATCCTGATATTCGCCCTGGTCAACTTCGCACTGGTGCGCCGATCGGTGAAGGGGCAGACGCGATGAGCACCATGACGCCGGCCCGGCCCCACCGGACCACGCCGGCCCCGCCGCCCAAGAAGCGCTCCGGCCGCGTCCGCAGCGCCTCCGCGGCGCTGTGGGACGCCAGCCCGCTGACCTACCTGGCGCTGATCATCACGATCGTCCTGTCGGTCTTCCCGATCGTCTGGTCGTTCATCGTGGCCTCCCGGGACAACAGCGCGGTGACGGACATCCCGCCGCCGCTGCTGCCCGGCGGCAACTTCTTCGACAACGCGCAGCGCGTGCTCGACAACACCGACGCCAACTTCGTCTACGGCCTGATCAACTCGGCAGTCGTCTCCGGCTGCGTCACGCTGTCGGTGGTGTTCTTCTCCACCCTGGCCGGCTTCGCGTTCGCCAAGCTCAAGTTCCGCGGCAAGAACGCGCTGCTGCTGGTCATCATCATGACGATGATGATCCCGACGCAGGTCAACATCATTCCGCTGTACCTGCTGATGGTGAAGCTGGACTGGACCAACACGCTGCAGGCCGTGATCTTCCCGTTCCTGGTGAAGGGCTTCGGCGTCTTCATGATCCGGCAGTACGCGGAGTCGGCGATCAGCGACGAGCTGATCGAGGCGGCGCGGATGGACGGCGCCTCGACGTGGCGCACGTACTGGAGCGTCGTGCTCCCGGCGCTGCGCCCGGCCGCGGCCGTCCTCGGCCTGCTGACGTTCATGGAGACGTGGAACGACTTCCTGTGGCCCTACGTGGTGCTCAACGGGGACACGCCGACCGTCCAGGTCTCGCTGAACATTCTGGCGACCGGTTACTACAAGACGGACTACGTGCAAGTCTTTACCGGGACAGCTCTGGCGATCATCCCGCTGCTCCTCGTGTTCGTCGCATTCGGTCGCCAGATCATCGGCGGCATCATGGAAGGTTCGGTCAAGGCGTAATGAGCAACATCGACCCGCTGACGTTCCCACCCGGTTTCCTCTGGGGGGCGGCTACCGCGTCGTACCAGATCGAAGGGGCGGCCGCCGTTGACGGCCGCACCCCGTCGATCTGGGACACGTTCAGCCACACCCCCGGCCGGACCAAGGGTGGCGACACCGGCGACGTGGCGTGCGACCACTACAACCGCTACCGCGAGGACGTCAAGCTGATGGCCGACCTGGGGCTGAGCTCCTATCGGTTCTCCATCGCCTGGCCCCGCGTGCAGCCGGGCGGCCGCGGGTCGATCAACGGCAAGGGCATCGACTTCTACCAGCGGCTCGTGGACGAGCTGCTGGGGCACGGGATCACCCCGTGGGTCACGCTGTACCACTGGGATCTCCCGCAGGAGCTCGAGGACGCGGGCGGCTGGCCGGCCCGCGACACCGCATACCGGTTCGCCGAGTACGCCGCGCTCGTGCACGGCGCACTCGGCGACCGGATCAGCAACTGGACCACGCTCAACGAGCCGTGGTGCTCGGCCTTCCTGGGCTACGCCTCCGGCGTGCACGCCCCGGGCCGCAAGCACGCGCCGGACGCGCTGGCGGCGACGCACCACCTGCTGCTGGGCCACGGCCTGGCGGTCCAGGCGATCCGCGCCGCCGACCCCGCGGCCAAGGCCGGCATCACGCTGAACCTCTACGCGATCTCCCCGGCCGACCCGTCCCGCGCGGACGACCTCGACGCCGTCCGGCGCATCGACGGTCTGGCCAACCGCATCTTCCTGGATCCGGTACTGCGAGGTGCCTACCCCGAGGACGTGCGGCAGGATTTGGCCGGGGTCAGCGACTTCGGCTTCGTCCAGGACGGGGACCTGGAGGTCATCTCCACGCCGCTGGACCTGCTGGGCATCAACTACTACAGCCGCCACGTCGTCGGCGCCCCCGACCCGGACGTGCCGGCCGAGCCCTACTGGCGGGCCTCCACGTCCTGGCCGGGCAGCGAGCACGTGCGGTTCCACAAGCGGCCCGGCCACCCGGTCACCGACATGGACTGGGAGGTCGACGCGCCCGGCCTCACCGAGACCCTGGTCCGGGTCGCGCGGGAGTACCCGGCGATCCCGCTGTACGTCACCGAGAACGGGGCGGCGTACGTCGACGTCCCCGACGCGAACGGCGAGATCGCCGACATCGAGCGGGCCGAGTACTTCGACGCCCACTTCCGGGCCTGCCTCGACGCGATCGCACAGGGTGCGCCGCTGCAGGGCTACTTCGCCTGGTCGCTTCTCGACAATTTCGAGTGGGCATGGGGGTACACCAAACGCTTCGGGCTTGTCGCAGTCGACTATGCGACCCAGACGCGCACCCTGAAGACCAGCGGGCACCGCTACCGCGAGGTCATCCGGCGCAACGGCCTGGCTGAGTAGCGTGCACCGCCCGACACTCGACGAGGTCGCGGCCCTGGCCGGTGTCGGGCGCGGCACCGTCTCGCGGGTCATCAACGGTTCGCCCCAGGTGAGCCCGGAGGCCCGTGCGGCGGTGCAGAAGGCGGTCGACGCGCTCGGCTACGTACCCAACCGCGCGGCCCGCGCACTCGTGACCCGCCGGACGGACTCCGTGGCGCTCGTCGTCTCCGAGTCCGAGGAGCGGGTCTTCGGCGAGCCGTTCTTCGCCGGAATAGTGCGTGGCGTCAGCTCGCATCTGGCCGACACCCAGATGCAGCTGTGGCTCGCGATGGCGCAGTCGGTGGCCGAGCGCGTGCTGGTCGAGCGCCACCTCAACGACCAGCACGTCGACGGCGTCCTGCTGCTGTCACTGCACGACGACGACCCGCTGCCCGGCCTGCTGGCCGGGCGGGGGCTGCCGACCGTCCTGGGCGGGCGCACCGCGCTCATGCTCGAGACGGGCACCACCGGCGGCGAGCACAACGGGCACGCCATCTCCTTCGTCGACAACGACAACGAGGGTGGCGCCCGGCTGGCCGTCGAGCACCTGCTCAACCTGGGGCGCCGCTGTGTCGCGGCGATCGCCGGTCCGCAGGACATGGGGGTCGGCAAGGCCCGCCTGCGCGGCTACCGTGAGGCCCTGCGCCGCGCGGCCCACCCGTTCGACGACCGTCTCGTCGCATACGGCGACTTCAGCGAGGCGAGCGGCGCCGAAGCGATGTACCGCCTGCTGCATCTCAACCCGGGGCTCGACGCCGTCTTCGCCGCCTCCGACCTGATGGCCGCCGGGGCCATCCGCGCCCTGCGTGAGCAGGGCCGGGCCGTCCCCGCGCAGGTGGCCGTGGTCGGCTTCGAGGACTCCGCCGTGGCCCGGCAGACCCTGCCGCCACTCACCACCGTGCACCAGTCGGTGGAGGGTATGGGTCGCGAGATGGCCAGGCTCCTGCTGGCCCGCATCGCCGGCGGGCCGGCCCACTCGACCGTGCTGGACACGCACCTAGTGGTGCGCGAGTCGGCCTGAGACTGTGCCTTCCCCGGTGGGCACGCAAGGAGGCAAAACGTGCGCTTCGGCCACTTCGACGACGAACGTCGCGAGTACGTGATCGACCGGCCTGACACGCCGCTGCCCTGGATCAACTACCTGGGGACGGAGTCGTACTTCGGCATCATCTCCAACACCGCCGGCGGCTACTCGTTCTATCGTGACGCGCGGCTGCGCCGCCTCACCCGCTACCGGTACAACAACGCCCCCTTCGACTTCGGCGGCCGCTACCTCTACCTGCGCGACGCCGGCAGCGGCGAGTACTGGTCGCCGACCTGGCAGCCGACGCAGACCGAGCTGGACGAGTACGAGTGCCGCCACGGGCTCTCCTACACCCAGATCGCCTCCGGCTACAAGGGCATCAAGGCCAAGGTGTCGTACTTCGTCCCGCTGGGCGAGACCCTGGAGGTCTGGCGCCTGCAGCTGACGAACGAGCGGGAGTCCGCCGCCGAGCTCTCGGTCTTCTCCTCGGTGGAGTTCGCCCTCTGGGACGCCCAGGACGACGCCACCAACTACCAGCGCAACTTCAACACCGGCCAGGTCGAGGTCGAGGACGGGGTGATCTACCACAAGACGGAGTACCGCGAGCGCCGCGACCACTTCGCCTACTTCGCCTGCTCCGAGCCCCTCGCCGGGTTCGACACCCAGCGTGAGGCGTTCCTCGGCCCCTACCGCGCCTGGGACCGCCCGATCGCCGTCGAGCGCGGCACCTCGTCCGACTCGGTAGCGCACGGCTGGCAGCCGCACGGCTCCCACCACGTGCGGATCACCCTGGAGCCGGGGGAGAGCCGCGAGATCGGCTTCGTGCTCGGCTACTGGGAGAACCCGAAGGACGCCAAGTTCGACCCGCCCGGCTCGCAGACCATCAACAAGCAGACGGTCCGCCCCGTCATCGAGCGCTGGCTGCAGCAGGAGACGGTCGACGCCGGGTTCGCCGCGCTGCGCGCCAACTGGGACCGGCTGCTCGGCACCCTGCAGGTGCACACCCCGGACGGCGACACCAACCGGATGGTCAACATCTGGAACGCGTACCAGAACATGGTCACGTTCAACATGAGCCGCTCGACGTCGGGCTTCGAGACCGGCATCGGCCGCGGTATGGGTTTCCGCGACTCCAACCAGGACCTGCTCGGCTTCGTGCACATGATCCCGGAGCGGGCCCGGGAGCGGATCCTCGACATCGCGGCCACCCAGCTGTCGACCGGTGGGGCGTATCACCAGTACCAGCCGCTGACCAAGCGCGGGAACAACGACATCGGCTCGGGCTTCAACGACGATCCGCTGTGGCTCATCCTCGGCGTCGCGGCGTACCTGAAGGAGAGCGGCGACCTCTCCATCCTCGACGCGCCGGTGCCCTACGACAACGAGGCCGGCAGCGAGCAGCCCCTCTACGACCATCTCCAGCGCTCCCTGCAGTACACCCTCGATCGTCTGGGCCCGCACGGCCTGCCGCTCATCGGGCGGGCCGACTGGAACGACTGCCTCAACCTCAACTGCTTCTCCGACACCCCGGGTGAGCCGTTCCAGACGACCGAGAACGCCACCGGCGGGGTCGCCGAGTCGGTCTTCATCGCGGGGCAGTTCGTGCTGGCGGCCAAGGAGCTGGCCGGGATCGCGCTGTGCGTGGGCAAGCCGCACCAGGAGTACCTCGACGCGGCCGAGAAGATGGCCGGCACGATCGCCGAGCACGGCTGGGACGGCGCCTGGTTCCGCCGGGCCTACGACTTCTACGGCAACGTCATCGGCTCGGCCTCCAACGACGAGGGGCAGATCTTCGTCGAGCCCCAGGGCATGTGCATCATGGGCGGCGTCGGCGTCGAGGACGGTCTCGCGGTGAAGGCCCTGGCCAGCGTGCGCGAGCGGCTGGCCACCCCGCACGGCGTGGTGCTCCAGCAGCCGGCCTACAGCTCCTACCGGCTCGAGCTCGGCGAGATCTCGTCCTACCCGCCCGGGTACAAGGAGAACGCCGGCATCTTCTGCCACACCAACCCGTGGATCATGATCGCCGAGGCGATCGTCGGCAACGGCGACGCCGCCTTCGACTACTACCGGCGCATCCTGCCCTCGGCCCGCGAGGCCATCAGCGAGGTGCACCGGTGCGAGCCGTACGTCTACGCGCAGATGATCGCCGGCAAGGACGCCCCGACCCACGGCGAGGCCAAGAACTCGTGGCTCACCGGCACCGCGGCCTACAACTTCACCGCGATCAGCCAGTGGATCCTCGGCATCCGGCCGGAGCTGACAGGCCTTCGCGTGGACCCGGTGATCCCGACCGATTGGCCCGGGTTCACGGCGGTTCGCCAGTTCCGGGGAGCGACGTACCGGATCTCCGTGACGCGCGGTGCGGTGCGGGCGCTCTCGGTCGACGGCCAGGACTTCGATCCCGCCGGAGTCCTCCCGTTGGCCCCCGAGGGCTCGGTCGTTGAGGTGAACTTGACGGTTTCCTGAAAGATCGCTGGGGCTGCTGGGTGGCCCGGTGACGGGATGTGCGCACAATGAGGCGTGAACATCCCGTCCCCGGGCCGCCCGCGTTCCGCCGGCCGGCCCACGCTCGATGAGGTCGCCCTGCGGGCCGGCGTCGGCCGCGGCACCGTCTCGCGCGTGGTCAACGGCTCACCCCAGGTGAGCCCCGAGGCCCGCGCGGCGGTCCAGAAGGCGATCGACGAGCTGGGGTACGTGCCCAACCGCGCCGCCCGCGCCCTCGTCACCCAGCGCACCGACTCCGTCGCCCTCGTCGTCTCGGAGTCCGAGGAGCGGGTCTTCGGCGAGCCGTTCTTCGCCGGCATCGTGCGCGGCATCAGCTCCGCCCTGGCCGGCACCCAGCTCCAGCTGTGGCTGGCGATGGCCCAGTCCCCGGCCGAGCGCGAGCGGGTCGAGCACCACCTGACCAACCAGCACGTCGACGGCGTGATGCTGCTCTCCCTGCACGACGCCGACCCCCTGCCGCTGCTGCTGGAGCGCCGCGGCCTCCCGGTCGTCCTCGGCGGCCGCCCGGCCCAGATGCTGGCCGACGACGAGCAGCTCAACTTCACCGCCCAGCTGTCGCAGCTCTCCTACGTGGACGCCGACAACGAGGGCGGCGCCCGCATCGCCGTGGGCCACCTCCTCGACCGCCAGCGCCGCCGGATCGCCGCGATCGCCGGCCCCCAGGACATGGCCGCGGGCGTCTCCCGGTTGGCGGGGTACCGCGAGGCCCTGCAGCGCGCGGGCCTTCCGGTGGACGAGAAGCTGATCGCGTACGGCGACTTCTCGGAGGCCAGCGGGGAGCGCGCGATCCGCGAACTGCTGGAGTCCGACCCGTCGATCGACGCCGTCTTCGCCGCTTCCGACCTGATGGCCGTCGGCGCCTTGCGGGGCCTGCGGGCGCTCGGCAAGCGGGTGCCGCAGGACGTGGCCCTGATCGGCTTCGACGACGTGGCCATCGCCCGCCAGACCGACCCGCCGCTGACCACCGTCCACCAGCCGGTCGAGGCGATGGGCCGGGAGATGGCCCGCCTGCTGATCGCCCGCATCGGCGGCGCCGCGTCCTCGTCCGTGATGGTGGAGACCCACCTGGTCCGCCGGCAGTCGGCCTGACCAGGGGCTTGTCGTTTCGCCGCTCCGGGCGGCGTTTGTTTTTCCGCCGCCCCGGGCATGCCGGTCATCGGAGGAGGTGGCGATTTCGATGAGCAGTGAGTGGAAGAAGCGTAAACGCCGCGCGGAGAGTGTGGCCGAGGACGCCTGGGACTACCTGAACTCGGCCCTGGACAGCGCCCGCTCGTTCGGCGGCACCGTGAAGGACCGCGCCGGCGACCTGGCCGACACCGCGTCGGACCGGTACGACACCGCGTCGGACCGCGTGGGCTCGGCGTACGCCAAGACGTCGGACCGCGTCGGGTCGGTGTCCTCGGAGGCGTGGAAGCGCGCCAACCGCGCGCTGGACGCCCTGTCGGGCAAGCAGCCCCGCAAGCCGTGGGGCTGGATCGCCGTAGCCGTCCTGGGCGGCGTGGCGGTGGGCTGGGCGGTGGCGGCCTCGGCGCCGAAGGCCATCCAGGCGGCGACCGACCGCTTCAGCGACGAGCCGGACGAGCTGTCGAGCACGGCTGACGCACCGGCCCCCTACGAGCGCGTCGTGCCGAACCCGAACGAGCCGGTGATCCCCCCGACGCCCTGACAACCGCGGCGACGCCCCGATCGTCCACCGCTCTGGTGCGTCTCCTCTATGTGCAAGCCAGCGACGAACAATCTGCGCAGCTGCTCCGGCCGCTTCGACCCGGCCGACTGCTTCGGTGAGGGCCGGCACCCGCTTATCGGGTGCCGGCCCTCAAGCGTCGATGGCGTCACAAACGACATCGGGGTTCTCGACTCGTCGAAGTCATCGAGGGAGTTCGCCGTCCGGAGCCGCGCTCAGGTCGCGGCGGGCGCGATCTGCGAACGCAAGCCACGCAGCACGCCGCCAAGGTCATCACCTCTTGGCTGTTCGAGGATCGTGCGTGGCGGGGCCGAGCGCGGCGGCGGCGAGCGCTCCGGCCGGTGCGTCGTCCCGGGCGGCGACGACCGTCCCCGCGAGCAGTGCGAGCACACCGGCGGCCTGAGGCGCCGTTAAGGTTCGCATGCTGCCGGAAACTGGGGCGGCGTCAGGAAACCTCCGTGGAACGTGGCCGTCACGAGCTGAGCCGACATTGAACCAGGCGAGCGATCGAACCGAACGGAGGCCGCCATGGCCGCAGCTGACACCGAAGTCCACGTCATCACCGCCGAGGTCCGCGAGGGCACCTACGGCGGCAAGGTCGCGGCCGTCGAGCCGGGCGGCGCCGAGCTCATCCCGCTGTCCGACCGGCACGGGCGGCCGCTGGACCTGTTCTGGACGTGGATGTCGCCGAACCTCGAGTTCGCCACGATCTTCGTGGGCGTCATCTCGATCCTGTACTTCAAGCAGTCGTTCTGGGCGGCCGTCGCGGCGATCGTGGTGGGTACCGGGCTCGGCTCGCTGACCCATGGGGTCCTGTCGTCGCGGGGGCCGCGGGCCGGCGTACCGCAAATGATCCTGAGCCGTATCGGGTTCGGGCACCTCGGCAACATCCTGCCGGCCGGGCTCAACGCCGTCGTGGCGGGCGTCGGGTGGTTCGCCGTCAACAGCGTGTCCGGCGCGTTCGCGCTGGCCACCCTGACCGGCTGGGACAAGCTGCCGTGCCTGTTCATCGTGGTGGTGGCCCAGGTCGTCATCGCGTTCTTCGGGCACAACCTGGTGCAGGTCTTCGAGCGGTACGCCTTCCCGGTGCTCGCCGTCGCGTTCCTGCTCGCCGTCGCCTGGACGTTCGCCAAGACCGACCCCGGGGCGGCCGCCGCGAAGGGCGGCGGCGGCATCGGCGGCTTCCTGCTGACGGTCGGCGCCGCATTCGGCTACGCGGCCGGGTGGAACCCGTACGCCACCGACTACACCCGCTACCTCGAGCCGGACACGAGCCCGCGGGCCGTAGGGCTGTGGGCCGGCCTGGGCGTCTTCGTCTCCTGCACGGTCCTGGAGGTGGCCGGCGCCGCGTCCGTGACGATCCCCGGGCCCATCGGCGACAACCTGACCGGCAACTTCACCCAGCACCTGCCGGTCTGGCTGGCCGACGTCACGCTGCTGGCCATCGCCGTGGGGGCGGTCTCGGCCAACGTCATCAACATCTACTCGGGCGCGATGTCGTTCCTGGCGCTGGGCATCCGGCTCCCACTGAACCAGCGGCGGGCGATCGTCGCGCTGATGTTCGGCGTGGCCGGGTTCGTCCTCGCCTGGACGGGGCTCAAGGACGCGGGCGCGAAGTACGAGGGTTTCCTGCTCGTCATCTCCTACTGGATCGGCCCCTGGCTGGGCGTGTACCTCACCGACTGGTACCTGCGGCGGGGCAAACGGGTCGACGGCTTCCTCTTCGACCGGCGGCACAACCCGTGGGCCGGCGTGCTGGCGATGGCGATCGGCATGGCGGTGTCGGTCCTGCTGTTCTCCAACCAGCAGGACTACACCGGGCCGGTGCCGGCGCACGTCAAGCAGTTCGGCGACTCGACCTTCGAGGTCGGGTTCGTCGTCTCGGCCGTCCTCTACTGGATTGGCTTCCAGCTGCAGGGCGGCAAGGACCGCGAGGAGACGCTCACGTTGGCTCCCGCAGGAAGCTGACCGGCTCCTCCACGCCGTTCCACCGCACCGTCGTCTCGGCCGGTCGCGTGCGCGCCACCTCGCGGCCGGCTCGCAGCACCAGGTACCGCGGCGCGACCAGCCGCACGGCGTCCACCTCGGACGGCGCGTCGAAGACGACCAGGTCGGCCGGGCCGCCCTCCCGCACCCCGTAGTCCTCGAGGCCCAGCGCGGCCGCCGGGTTCACGGTGATCATGTCGATCAGCCGGCGCAGCTCGGCGTCGCCGCTCATGTGGCCGAGGTGGGCGAGCACGAACGCCGCCTGCAGCGGGTCGCCGTAGCCAAGCGGGTACCACGGGTCCATGATCGAGTCGTGGCCGATGCACACGTTGACGCCAGCCTCCTGCAGCTGCTTGACCCGCGTGTGCCCGCGGCGCACCGGGCCGGTGTCGAAGCGGCCCTGCAGCACGGCGTTGTCCAGCGGGTTGGTCACCATGTGCAGCCCCGCCCGGGCGATGTTGCCGACCAGGCGGTAGGCGTAGGCGGCGTTGTACGAGTGCATCGCCGTGGTGTGGCTGGCTGTGACCCGGCCGGTGAGGCCCCGCCGAATCGTCTCGGCCACCATCACCTCGATGAAGCGCGAGTGCTCGTCGTCGGTCTCGTCGCAGTGGATGTCGACGCGCAGCCCGTGCTCGTCGGCCAGCGCGAACGCGAAGCGGACCGACTCGACGCCGTCCTCCCGGGTCAGCTCGTAGTGCGGGATCGCGCCGATCACGTCGACGCCGAGGCCGACCGCCCGGCGCATGAGGTCGCGGCCGCCGTCGTAGGACAGGATGCCCTGCTGCGGGAATGCGACCAGCTGCAGGTCGATCGTGCCGCGCACCTCCTCCCGGAGCTCGGCCAGCCCGCGCAGCGCCCGCAGCTCGGGGTCGCACACGTCGACGTGGCTGCGCACGGCCTGCACGCCGTTGGCCAGCTGCCACCGCAGCGCCTGGGCCGCCCGTGCCTTCACGTCCTCGACGGTCAGCTCCTTGACCCGCTCGGCCCACACGGCGATGCCCTCGAAGAGCGAGCCCGACACGTTGGGCCGTGGCTGCCCGACGGTGAGCACCGCGTCGAGGTGGATGTGCGGCTCGACCAGCGGCGGCGTGACGAGCCGGCCGCCGAGGTCGATCGTGCGCGCGGCGGGCCCGGACGACGACACGATCCGGCCGTCGGCGATGGCGATGGCGCGCGGCGCGGTCTCGCCCGCCACGAGCGCGTTATCCAGCCTGAGGTCGATCATTCGCCAGCTCCCCCAGGGTTCGCCGCCCGCTCGCGGAACCTCACGAGCTCGCGGCGCAGCGCCACGCCGAGCCGGTCGGCCCGCACGTGCAGCTCGTCGCGCATCCGCAGCGGCAGGCCGGTCAGCGTCATCGTGCTCTGCAGCGCCAGATCCTCGGCCAGGACGGCCTCCTCGAACGCGCACTCGCGCGCCACGACGTCGGGGCCGGGCCGCTCGGCTCCGCCGATGCCCCACAGCAGCATCTTCGTGTAGATGCGGGTCCGGGTCAGCGACTCGGGCTGGGCGAAGAACAGGATCGTCTTCACCGCGCCCGCGTCGAGCTCCTCGAGGCGCAGCATCAGCTGGAACGGTGCGCGGTACACGTACGTGGCCCGGCGCCGCTGCCGCACCGGCCGCACCCCGTCGAGCACGCCCGGGTCCTCCGGGTTGTCGAACCACTGCTCCTGCACGCTGCGGCACCCGTCCGGATCGCCCTGCACGGTGTACTCCGGCACGGCCCGCTCCTCCCCGGCGCCGAACGTCCCGGCGTGCACGAACGGGAAGTGGGCGACGTCGAGGAAGTTGTCCGCGACCACGGCCGCCGCGACGCTGGTCCGGGCCGGCGGCAGCCAAGCGCCCGCGAACTGTCGGTCCTCGCGATCGGGATCGTCGAACAGCTCCGTCAGCGGCTCCTGCGGGGCCAGCCAGACGAGCCCCCAGCGCGTGGTCACCGCATGCGGGGCCGGCTCGACGTGCAGATCCTCGTCCACGCTCCAGGCCTCGCCGAGCAGCTCCGCGGTGAACGGCAGCTCGGCGACCAGCCCGACCGGATGCCACGCCCGCCGCAGGGCCGAGTCTTCGTTGGTGCACAGCTCGGGCGGATCGCCGGGCGCCGGCGTCGCGCGGTCGAGCCAGACGCGGCCGTCGCGCTCCTGCACCGCAGGCCCCGGCGGGAGGTCGGCGCGCGGCGGGACGGCCTGGCCGGGCGCCGACGGGATGGCCACGCAGCGCCCGTCCGGCCCGAACTCCCAGCCGTGGTAGGCGCACCGCAGCGTCCCGCCGGTCGGGGTCGCCGCCGACAGCGGCACGAGGCGATGCGGGCACCGGTCGGCGAAGGCCCGCACCGGCCCGCCGTCGGCGAACCGGACCAGCACGAACGGCAGCCCATCGAGCTCGACCGCGAGGGGTCTGGTCGTGACATCGGCGCTGCGCGCGACGGGCGTCCACTGGCTCACCCGATCATCATGCGCCCCGGATGTTTCGGTCGGAACCGCTCCCGCGGGCCAACCGCGCCGGTCAGCGGTTACAGCCGCCGAGCGTCGCACCGTGACGCACCGGGCCAGGCGACAGGCTCGGCGGGCACAGGAGCGGAGGCAGCACACCTGTCGTCGCGAGAAGGCGCTCGCTACGAGAAGACTCCGGTCATACGGCGCCGTCGTGAGGTCGGCCAGTCAACCGCTTGGTCGCGGGCCGGAGGGACGGCACGCGGATGTGCGTGCCGTCCCATGGTGCCGGTGGCGGCGGGCCTCGGCGATGAGGACTGCTTGCCGGTGCCGGTGCCGGGCTTCGGCGGTGCGGCTCGGCCGGCCATTGGAAGGCCGTTCGCGGGGGCGTGGATCGTGCGGGGGCGCGGGTGGAGGCGAAGCCTCCCCCGCCGCGAGCGAAGCGAGCTAGGAAGCAGCGTATTTGCGCAGTTCGCGCCTTGCCAGGGAGGCTCGGTGGACCTCGTCGGGGCCGTCGGCCAGGCGTAGGGTGCGGGCGTTCGACCAGAGGGCGGCCAGCGGGGTGTCCTGGCTCACACCGGCGGCGCCGTGGGCCTGGATGGCCTTGTCGATCACCCACTCGGCCATCGACGGTACGGCGATCTTGATGGCTTGGATCTCGGTGTGGGCGCCCTTGTTGCCCACGGTGTCCATCAGCCAGGCGGTCTTCAGGACCAGGAGGCGGGCCTGCTCGATGCGGACCCTGGACTCCGCTATCCACTCCTGGATGACGCCCTGCTCGGCCAGGGGACGGCCGAAGGCCGTGCGCTCGTTGACGCGGATGCAGAGCAGCTCCAAGGCGCGCTCGGCCATGCCGATGAGGCGCATGCAGTGGTGGATGCGGCCGGGGCCGAGGCGGGCCTGGGCGATGGCGAAGCCCTGGCCCTCGCCGGCGATGAGGGCGTCGGCGGGGACGCGGACGTTGTCGAACACCACCTCGGCGTGCCCGCCGTGGGACGCGTCCGTGTAGCCGAACACGTGCATGCCGCGCTTCACGGTGATGCCGGGGGTTTCCCGCGGTACCAACACCATTGTCTGTTGCCTGTGTCGTTCGGCCGTGGGATCGGTCTTGCCCATGACGATGAGGACCTGGCAGTTGGGGTTCATCGCGCCGGACGACCACCATTTGCGGCCGTTGATGACGTAGCCGTCGCCGTCGCGTTCGATGCGGGTCGCGATGTTGGTGGCGTCGGAGGAGGCCACGTCCGGCTCGGTCATGCAGAACGCCGAGCGGATCTGGCCCTCGAGGAGCGGCTTGAGCCAGCGGTCCTGCTGCTCGGGCGAGCCGAACTGGGCCAGGACCTCCATGTTGCCGGTGTCGGGGGCGGCGCAGTTGAGGGCCTCGGGGGCCAGGCTGGGACTGCGGCCGGTGATCTCGGCCAGGGGGGCGTACTGGAGGTTCGTGAGCCCGGCGCCATGGGTGGTGTCGGGGAGGAAGAGGTTCCAGAGGCCGCGCTCCCGGGCGGCGCGCTTGAGGTCCTCGATGACGGGCGGGCGCGCCCACGGGTCAGCGGCCGACTCGAGCTGCTGGTCGAGGATGGGCTCCGCGGGGTACACCTCGTCGTTCATGAAGTCTGTGAGCTTTTCGTGCAGCTCGGCCGTGCGCGTGTCGAATCCGAAGTCCATCAGCTCTCTCCGTTGATCGCTGCGATGCCCTCGTCGAGCAGGGGCGGGACGAGCGCCCCGATCTCGTCGAAGCCCTTGCCGACGGTCTGGCCGTGCGTGAAGCGGTAGTGGATCCCCTCCAGGACGACGGCCAGCTTGTAGCAGGCCAGGCCGACGTACCAGTGCAGGTCGTCGCTGAGCGGGGCGGTGCGGGCGTAGCGGGCGAGCAGGTCGTCGCCGCTCGGGAAGCCGGCCGCGGCGCCGAGGCCGTCGGCTATCGGGTTGCGGCCGACCTTGATGCGGTCCAGGACGTTCCAGTACGCCAGCAGCAGCCCCAGGTCGGTCTGCGGATCGCCGATCGTGGCCATCTCCCAGTCCAGGACGGCGGCGACGTGCAGGGTGTCGAGGTCGACGATGAGGTTGTCGAGGCGGTAGTCGCCGTGCACGATGGCCGGGCGCGGGCTGGCGGGAATCGTCGCGGCGAGCCGCTCGCGCAGGGCGTCGGCGGCGGGCAGGTCGCGGCTGCGGGAGCCCTCGAGCTGCTTGCTCCACCGGCGCACCTGCCGCTCCAGGAAGCCCTCCGGCCGGCCGAACTGCGCCAGCCCGGCCTCCGCGGGGTCGACCAGGTGCAGCTCGGCGAGGGTGTCCATCATCGCGAACGCGACCCGGCGGCGGCCGTCCGCACCGAGCGGATCGGTCTGCTCGCGGTGCCTGAGGACGGCGCCGGGCACCCGCGACATGAGGTAGAACGGCGCACCGAGCACCGTGTCGTCTTCACACAACAGCAGCGCCTCCGGTACCGGCACAGCCGATGCGCCGAGCGCGGAGATGACGCGGAACTCGCGGGCCATGTCGTGCGCCGTGGCGAGCACATGGCCCAGCGGCGGCCGGCGCAGGACGAACACCTCGTTGAGGACGTACGTCAGGTTGGATCGGCCGCCGGCCACGAGCTCGGCGGTGAGCGGCGCGCCGACCAGGCCGGGGGCCTTCGCATCCAGGTAGGACTGCAGGCGGGGCAGGTCGAGACCGGGCGGGGTGGTCATGCGCTCAGTCCATGGTTGAGACACGTTCTCTGTCAAGGCAGTCGCGGCAATGTGTCCGGGTTTGCCGCTTTCCGGGCATCGGCAAACGTTCCGCTGCCGACACCGCTGCGAAACGGCGCGGAAACTCGCGGTAGGCAACCTGTGCGCAGTACCGGAGAGCAAGGCGTACACCAAAGGCGGCGTGCACCTCAGCCACAGGACGAACGGGAGGTCGACTCAGATGCTGCTACGGCTGAGAGTTGCACTACCCGACCGTCCCGGCTCACTCGGGCAGGTTGCCCGGACGCTGGGTGTGGTCGGCGCGGACATTGTTTCGGTAGTAGTACTGGAGCGTGTCGGCGGCCGTGCGGTGGACGACTTCACCGTTGCATGGCCGGCTTCGGGCTCGGTCGACCGCGTACTCACCGGCCTCGCCGCGATCCCAGGCGTGCGCGTGGACGGTGTGTGGCGCGGCACCGAGCTCTCGGAGCCGAGCAGCGGCCGCGAGGTCGCGCTAATCGGACAGGTGGCGGCGAACCCCGATCACGGCCTGGCGACGGTCGTGGACGCGGCACCGGCACTGTTCGGCGCGGACTGGGCGGTCGCGATCCGGGTCGGATCCGACTGGGCGGGCGGCGGCGCGCGCGCCCGGGCATGGTCCGACTCTTCGGTGGTCAGCGCCAGTTGGCGCGCTCCGGATGTCCCCCCTCAGGTGGACATCGCACCACTCCGGCCCCGTGCGTTGAGCGCAGCTGACGGCGTTTATCTCGCTGTCGCGCCTTTCCAGCGCGGAGGTCTGGTCCTTGTTGTCGGACGCGGCGGGGCGGACGGCGACGCGGGAGCACCACCGTTCCACAGTTCCGAGGTGGGACGGCTGGCGCAGTTGGTCGGTGCAACCGCATCTGTGCTGGGGGATCGGCTGGCGGGGCCGGGTTTGGCGGAACTTGGCCCCGCCGGCACAAACTCCTCACGGGTGGCCTGATGGGCCTCTGGCGAATCCGGGCCACAGTCGACGACCGGCCCGGGTTCCTGTCGGTGCTCACCGCGTCGCTGGCCCTGCGGAAGGTCAACATCCTCTCCGTGCAGGTGCACACCACCGAGTCGGGCGCCGTCGACGACTTCCTGGTCGAGGCGCCGGACGGCCTGTCGCGGGCCGACCTGGCCGACGCCGTCATCCGCGGGCGCGGGCGCGACGCCTGGATCGCCCCGGCCGACGTCCGCGGGCTCATCGACGAGCCCACCCGGGTGCTCGCGCTGGCCACCAAGGTGCTGGACGGCAGCGCCTCGCTCGAGCAGGCGCTCGACTCGCTCCTCGGCGATTGCGACATCTCCTGGCGCTCCACCGGCGCCGGCGGCTTCACGGCCACCGGCATGCAGTTGGCCGACCCGGCGGGCGGCATGCTCTACATCCGGCGTCCGGCCCCGGCCTTCACGCCGGCCGAATACGCCCGCGCCCAGGCCCTTGTCGAGCTGACCCGCGCCGCGTCGAGGCACACCGCCGCCTGAGACCAGCCTGAGAAAGCCCCCTCGATCCGTCGAGGGGGCTTTTTCGTTGTGTCTGTCTACGTGTAGCGTGTCGACATGTCGGTCGGGTACATGTCGGGGGGCGACGTATGAGCGCGTTGGAGTACGCCCGGATGCAGTTCGGGCTCACGGCGTCGCTGCACTTCACGTTCGTCATGGTCACGCTCGGGCTGGTGGTGCTCGTGGCCGTCATGCAGACGCGGTTCGTGGTGACGGGGCAGGACGTGTACGGGCGGATGGCCCGGTTCTGGGGGCGGCTGTACGCGATCAACTACGCGGTCGGGATCGCGACCGGGCTCGTCATGGAGTTCGAGATCGGGCTCAACTGGAGCGGGCTGTCGCGGCTCACCGGCGATGTGTTCGGGGCGCCGCTGGCGCTGGAGACCCTCGTCGCGTTCGTGCTCGAGTCGACGCTGCTCGGCATGTGGATCTTCGGCTGGGGGTGGCTCGGGAAGCGGCTGCACCTGGCGCTGATCTGGGCAACGGCCGCGACCGCGCTGCTGTCGGCGTTCTGGGTGATGGTGAGCAACGCGTTCCTGCAGCGGCCGGTCGGGTACACCATCGATGCCGGCGGCACCGCCCGGCTGACCGGCTTCGGGGCGCTGCTCACCAACAGCGCACTGTGGTTCGCGCTGGTGCACGCGGTCGCGGCCACCATCGTCGCCGGGGGAGTGCTCGTCGCCGGAGTGTCGGCCTGGCGCCTTCGCCGGAGCCTGGCCGGGCCCGACCACGAGCTGTTCCGGCGCTCGCTGCGGCTCGGGATCCGGGTCGGGCTGATCGGGACGTTCTTCACCATCGGGTTCGGGTACGCGCAGTTCGGCTGGATCGGCGCCAGCCAGCCCATGAAGATGGCCGGCGGCGGCGAGCGCGCGCTGGAGCGGCAGGCCGAAATGGTGCAGCGGTTCGGCCCCGGAAACTACCTGGTCAGCGACAACGTGGGCGCCGCGCTCGGGTTCATGGTCATGGTGGCCAACCTGCTGTTCCTGATCCTGGTCGTCGCGCAGGTGCTGACGTACCGCGACGTGCTCATCCGCAAGCGCTGGGCCCGGCCGGTGTCGTGGCTGCTCACCGCGCTCATCCCGATCCCGGTGCTGGCCGCGCTGGCCGGGTGGTTCGTGCGGGAGGAGGGCCGCCAGCCCTGGGCGGTGTACGGGCTGCTGCGCACCGCCGACGCCGTGTCGCCGATGAGCGCGGGGGCGCTGCGACTGTCCACGTTCCTGTTCTCCGCGCTGGTGATCGCGCTGGCGCTCGCCGACTGGTGGCTGCTGGCCCGGGCCGCGGCGCGAAAACCCGGCGGCGACCCGGACGCCGCGTTCGGCCAGGAGGACGACGGCGTGCGTATCGACAGGCAGGAGGTCACGGTGTGAGCACCCTCTGGTACTGCATCCTCGGCGCGATATTCGTCGCCTACTTCGTGCTGGGCGGGCTCGATCAGGGCGTGGCGATGCTGCTGCCGGCGATGCGCGGCGACGACGCGCGGCGGCGGGCGCTCAACGCGATCGGGCCGATGTTCCTCGGCAACGAGGTCTGGGTCGTCGGCGCGGCCGGCGTGCTCATCGCCGCCTTCCCGCGGCTGGAGGCCGAGCTGTTCCACGGGGCGTATCCGGCGCTCATCGCCGCCGTCCTCGGGCTCGTCGCGTTGAACGCCGGTGTGCAGCTGCGCTCCCGCGGCCGGCGGCGGGGCGGGTTCGACGCGCTCATCGCCGCGGCCGGGCTCACCCTCGCCGGGGCCTGGGGCCTGGTCTTCGGGTTCATGCTGCACGGCCCGGGCGCGTTCACCGCGCCCGCCGTCTGGCTCACCGCTGCGGCCAACGTGCTCCTGGTCGTAGCGCACGGGGCGGCGTTCCTGCGACTGCCGCTGCTGAGCCGAGCCGGTCCGGTGGCCGGCGCGGCAGTGCTGCTGGCCCTCGGCGGGTGGTACCTCACCGCGCCCGAGCACATCCGCAACCCGGCGCTCGCCACCGCGCTCGCACTCGCCTGCGCGGGCGCGGCGGTGGCATCCGCGTTCGCCCCGAAGCCGTGGGTGTTCACCGCTGTGGCCTGCGCCCTACCGGTCGTCGCGGCCGCGTCGGCGCTGTTCCCGGGCGTGCTAGCGTCCACGCTGGACCCGGGCGCGACGGTGACCGTCGACGGGGCGGCCGCCGGCGAAGCGACGCTGCGGCTGCTCGCACTCGGCGCGGCGCCGCTGCTCCCGGTGCTCGTCGCCGTCCAGGCCGCCGGCTGGTGGCTCTTCCGGCGCCGGACGTCTCTGTACTGGTAGGGCGGCGCGACACGTGGACAGAAGACTGCTGCGGATCGGCCCGGTCCGGCGCTACGCGATGGTGCTGGCCGGATCGGCGCTGGTGGCCGCGGTGCTCGTGGTGGCCCAGGCGGTGGGGCTGGCGACAGTGCTGGTGGCCGCGGCCGACGGGAGGCTCGATCGGCACGCGCTGACGATCACCGCGGCGGCCGTACTGCTTCGAGGACTGCACACCGGCGCGCTCACCGCGATCGCCGGGCGCGCGGCCGCCGGGGTGAAGGCGCACCTGCGCGAGCAGCTCCTCGACGCGTCCGCGCGGCGCGGGCCGGCCTGGCTCAGCGGGCGGCGGGCGGGGGAGCTGGCCACGCTGGCCGGGCGCGGGGTCGACGGCCTCGACGGATACCTGACCGGGTATCTGCCGCAGGTCTTCCTGGCCGCGTTCGTCCCCCTCGCCACTCTCGGCTGGCTCGCGTTCACCGACTTCGCCTCGGCCGTCGTCGTCGCGCTCACCCTGCCGCTCATCCCGGTCTTCGGCATCCTCGTCGGCAAGTCCACCGGCGCGCGGACGCAGCGCCAGTGGCACGAGCTGACCCGGCTCGGCGGGCACTTCCTGGACACGGTGCGCGGGCTGGCGACGCTGCGCGCGTTCGGGCGCGAGGCCGCGTACGTGCGGCGGGTGCGGGAGAACGCGGAGGGGTACCGGCGGGCGACGATGCGCACGCTGCGCCTGGCGTTCCTGTCGGCGCTGGTGCTGGAGCTGGTGGCCACGGTCTCGGTGGCGCTCGTCGCGGTGCCGGTGGGCCTGCGCCTGCTCGACGGCCGGCTCACGCTCGGTGTCGCGCTGGCGGTGCTGCTGCTGGCCCCGGAGGCGTACCTGCCGCTGCGGGCGCTCGGCGCCAGGTTCCACGCCAGCCAGGAAGGGCTGGCGGCGTCGGCGGAGATCGATGCGGTGCTGGATCGGGCTCCGAACGCCACGACCGAGGCCCGGCTGCCGTCACCCGACGCGCCGATCGCGCTAGACGGGGTGGAGGTCCGCTACGGCGACGTCGTCGCGCTGCGCGACGCCACGCTGGCGATCGAGCCGGGTGACCGGGTCGCGCTCGTCGGGCCGAGCGGCGGCGGCAAGTCGACGCTGCTGTCGCTGATCCTGGGCTTCACCGAGCCGGCCGCCGGGCGCGTCCTCGTCGGCGGCGCCGACCTGCGCGATCTCGACTCCGCCGCGTGGCGGGCCCGGCTGGCCTGGCTGCCGCAGCGGCCGCACCTGTTCGCCGGCACGGTCGCCGACAACATCCGCCTGGGCGCGTCCGCGCGCAGCCTGGACGACGTCGTCGCGGCCGCGCGGGCCGCCGAGGCCGACGGGTTCGTGCGGGCGCTGCCGGACGGGTATGACACGGATCTCGCCCTCCACGGCCTCTCCAGCGGGCAGCGGCAGCGGCTGGCGATGGCCCGGGCGTGGCTGCGCGCGGACGCGTCGGTGCTGCTGCTCGACGAGCCGACCGCGCGCCTGGACCCGGCCAGCGAGGCGGCGATCGTCGCGTCGGCGGCCCGGCTCGCGACCGGGCGGACCGCGCTGCTCGTCGCCCACCGCCCCGCGCTGCTGACGATCGCCACCCGCATCGTGACCGTCGACGGCCACCTCACCGAGGCCCGCCGCCCGGTGGTGGCCGCATGAGGCTGGGCTTCGGCGTCGTGCTGCGCCTCGCCTTCGCGGGCCTGCTCGGCGTGCTCACCGAGGCGGCCGGGATCGGCCTGGTGGGCACGGCGACGTGGATGATCGTGCGCGCGGCCGACCGGCCGCCGTTGGCCGCCCTCGCCGTCGCGATCGCCTCGGTGCGGCTGTTTGCACTGCTCAAGGGCGGCATCCGGTACTCCGAGCGGCTCGCCGGGCACGATGTCGTCCTCCGGGTGCTGGCATCGCTGCGCACCCGGGCGTTCGCCGCGCTCGTCGACCGGCGCGGCGTCGTCCCGGGCGCCGCGCCGGGTGACGGGCGTGGCGTTGCCCGTGGCGCGGCGCCTGGTGATGGGCGCGGTGTTGTGCGTGGCGGCGCGTCTGGTGATGGGCGCGGTGTTGTCCAGGGCGACGCGTCGGGTGATGGGCGTGGTGATGCTTCGGGTGATGTGCGTGGTGTGATTCGTGGCGATGCGCCGGGTGGCCGGCGTGGTGTGGTTCGTGGTGTGGCGCCGGGTGGCCGGCGTGGTGTGGTTCGTGGCGCGGCGCCCGGTGGCCGGCGGGGTGTTGTCAGTGGCGATGCGCTGGGTGGCCGGCGTGGCGTTGTGCACGGCGATGTCTTGAGTCGTGTGGTGTCCGATGTGGACGCCGTGCAGGACCTTCTGCTGCGCGCCGTCCTGCCCGCCGCCGTCGCCGCCCTCGTCGGGGCGCTGACGGTCGCCGGGTTCGCGCTCGTCTCCACGCCCGCCGCGCTGCTCCTGCTGGCCGGCCTGCTCGTCGCCGGCGTGCTGCTCCCGATGCTCGCCCGGGCCATGTCCGGCCAGAGCACCGAGCTCGCGACCGCGCGGGCATCGGTTGTCGAGTCTACTGTGGACATCGCGCACGGCGCGGCCGAGCTGCTGGCCTTCGGAGCCATGCCCGCTGCACTGGCCGAGGCGTCCGCGCGGGGGCAGCGCCTGGCCCGGCTGGAGACGCGCGCCGCGACTGTCGGCGGCCTCATCGCCGCGGCGGCGGCGTTGGTGCCGTCCGGGAGCGCGCTGGCCATAGCCCTGCTCGTGTCCGGGCCGTCGGTGCCCGTCCTTGCGCTGATCGCCCTGACGGTCGGCGAGGTGGTGGTGCCACTCGCCGCCGCGTCCGCGCGGCAGACCGAGGTCCGGGCCGCGGTACGCCGGGTGCGCGAGTTCGTCGACGGCGTGCCCGAGCAGTCACCGTCCCGCCCGCATCCGAGCGACACGGACGTGACCGGCAGTGACGCCGCGGGCGGGTGGTGGGCGCGCGGGCGCGTCGACGGCGCGCCCGAGTCGTCGCCGTCCCGCCCGCATCCGAGCGACACGGACGTGACCCGCGGTGACGCCGCTGGCGGCCGGCGGGCGCGCGGGCGCGTCGACGGCGCGCCCGAGCCGTCGCCGTCCCGCCCGCATCCGAGCGACACGGACGTGACCGGCAGTGACGCCGCGGGCGGGTGGTGGGCGCGCGGGCGCGTCGACGGCGTGCCCGAGTCGTCGCCCCGGCCGCATCCGAGCGATACGGCGCCGGTCGGTGGTGACGCGGCGGATGGCCGGCGGGCGGGTGGCTTCGGGGACGGCGCGGTGGTTGTGGAGTCGTCGCGCCGGCGGTCGGGCGACGCCGGTCCGGTCGGCGGGGGCGTGTTCGGCGGGCAGCGGGTCTGGCCCGAGCCGGTCTCGCTGCGGCTGGAGGGCGTCTCGGTGCGCTACCCGCACGGTGCCCGCGACGTGCTCAGCGCGGTGGACCTCGAGCTGCCGGCCGGCCGGCGGGTGGCGGTCGTCGGGGCGAGCGGGTCCGGGAAGTCGACGCTGCTGGCCGTGCTGGCCGGGGGACTGGAGCCGACGGGCGGGCGCGTTGAGGGCCGCCCGGCCGGCGCCGAGCCGTGGCAGGTGGCCGGCGGTGTCTTCGCCGACGCGCACGTCTTCCACGCGACCGTGCGCGAGAACCTGCTGCTCGACCGGGACGGCTTCACCGACGACGACCTGCGGGCGGCGCTCGGCGCGGCCGGGCTGGTGGAGTACGGCGAGCGCCTCGACGAGCTCGTCGGCGAGGACGGCGGCCACCTGTCGGGCGGCCAGCGCCAGCGGCTCCTGCTGGCCCGCGCGCTCGTCGACCCGCCGCCGGTACTGCTGCTCGACGAGCCCACCGAGGGCCTCGACCAGGCGGCGGCCGCCGCCGTCCTCGCGACCGCGCTGCGGGCGGCCGGCGAGCGGACCGTTGTCGTCGTCACCCATCGCCGGGCCGACCTGGCCGGCTTCGACGAGATCGTGACCGTCGACGACGGACGAGTGACGATCGTCCCGGGTGCTTCGGGACTTCTGGCACTGACGTGAACGCTGTGGGATTCTGGGAGACGTGGGTGTGCCCAGACCCGTCCGCCCGATCGACGCCTACGTCGACGACCTGAACGCGGCCCTGCGCGGGCCGCGGCGCCCGCGCGCGGAGATGATCACCGAGGCCCGCCACAGCCTCGAGGACGCCGCGCTCGCCTTCGCCGACGACGGCCTCCCGGACCTCGCGGCCGAGCGCCGCGCGGTCGCCGAGTTCGGGACGCTCGACGAGGTCGCGCCGGCCTACCAGGAGGAGCTCGCGGTCCAGCAGGGCCGCCGCACCGTGACCTGGATCGCCCTGGCCCTGCCGCTGGTCAACGTCCTGGCCCCGCTGATGTGGTGGGACAGCCCGTGGAGCCGGACGGACAACGTGAAGCCGTACTACTGGCTGCTGGTCGACCACTTCATGTACACGTCGTTCATAGCCGCCGTGATCGCCGCCCTGGTGCTTGTCGGCTTCTCGCGCGGCAGCCTGCGCTACGCCCGCCTGGTCGGCGTGGGCGCGGTGACGTTCCTGCCACTGCACGCGCTCCTCGGCGCCGCGGTGCTCGGCCTGAGCCTCTACCAGTGGCCGGCCGCGGTGACCTGGCCGCCGCTGATCGCGGGGATGGCCTTCAACCTGGGCGCGTTCGTCTACGCGGGCCTGCTGTCGGTCCGGTGCGTGCAGGTCACGGGCGGCCTCAGGACCCGCTCGGTCGCGTAGCCTGCCGTCGCTTCGTCGCTTCGTCGCTTCGTCGCTTCGTCGCTTCGTCGCTTCGTCGCTTCGTCGCGGGTGTCGGCTCGCGGGTTGTCGGCTCGCGGTCGCCGTGCTGCAGTCGGTCAGTTCGCGGGGGCCGGTGGGGGCATGAGGACCGCACCGATGGTGTCGGTGAACTCCTGCCAGGCCGAGCGCTCCTCGGACAGCACCTTCCGGCCGGCGCTGGTGAGGCGGTAGGTGCGCCGCTCGCGGCCGCCGACCGTTGACCAGGCGCTCTCCACGTAGCCGGCCCGTTCCAGGCGGCGCAGGGCGGGATAGACGGTGCCGGTGGGCAGCGACAGCGTGCCGCCGGAGCGCTCCTGGAGGGCTTCGATGATGGCGTACCCGTGGCGGGGTTCGCCGTCGAGCACCGCGAGCAGGAGTGCGTCGAGATGCCCGCGTAGCGCGTCCGCCTTCATGTGTAGCGAGTCTACGGGTTCCAGGTCCGTACCGCTATGGCAGGGGGTTCGGGCCCGTGGCCTTGGCTTCCGGCGCGCGGACCCGGCTCGTCGTCGCTCGGGCGCGTCGCTCGGATGCGCGGCTCGGGCACGTGGCTTGGACGAAGGGCCCGGGCGCGTGGCTTGGACGGGGGGCTCGGGCGCGTGGCTCGGGCGCGTGGCTCGGGCGCGTGGCTTTGCGTCGCTCCCACGCGGGGCTTGCGGGCGGGGACGGTCGTGGCTCGGGCGCGTCGCTCGGGGGCGTGGGCGTTTGGCGCGTAGGCGCAGGTGTGGGTCCGGGCGGGGGCGAGGCGCCGGCACGAGGGCGCGGACGGTTGTCGCTCGGGCGCGTTGGTCGACGGCGTGGGTAGTTGTCGCGCGGGCGCGGGCGGGGATGTGGGCGTGGGGGATTGGATGCTTGTCGCGCGGGGGCGGGGCGTGGGTGGTGCTGCGGGGCCGGGGCGTGGGCTTGGATGGTTGGTTGTCGAGTGCGTCGCTCGGGAGTTGGGTGGTTGTTGCGCGGGCGGGGCTGGGGCGGGGGAGCGGGGCTGGTCGTTGGGGGGCGGGTTTAGGGATTGTGGGCCTGGGCAGGACCGGAGCGTTCATACGATCTGGGGGGAGCGGCATGAGGGGGCGGACGGGGACCGCGCGGGGCGTGGACCGGCAGTGGCCGACCGGGCTCGGGGTGGCGCTGGCGATCGCGTCCGGGCGGATGCTGGCGCAGCGTCGGGGAGTACAGCGGCCGGCTCTTTGGGGGTTTGGCAATGCCGGTGCCGTTGATGCGGGCGCGGTCGCGTCGTGGCTGACCGGGCAGCTGCCTCCGGGGGAGTATCAGGGGCTCGTCATCGGCTCGCCGCACGGCGCGGCGCTTCATCTCGCGGGCGCGCTCGGGGTGCCTTGGCTGCCGGCCGCTTTTGAGCTGGCGACTCCGGACGTCGCGCGGCGCAGTGGGAGTGTGGGGAGTACCGCCGAGGACAACACCGCAGCGGCGGACGCGGGCGAGCGGGGCGCGGGTGCGGTCCTCGCCGCGAATCCGGACGTCGCGGTGCGTCAGGTGTACGACCCGGTCTGGCGTGGCTGGTCGGCCTCCGCGGCGGCGTATGCGGTGGTGCGGTGGTTACGGCTGCCCGCCGCGTACCGCGACTGGATCGCCGACCACCTGCGCCCGGGCGCGCCGATCATCGTCACGCGCGACGTTGGCCGGTGGCCGACGGTGGCCGGGCGGCCCGGGTACGCGTTCCAGCTCGGCAGCCGCGCCTCCGGGCTGACCCCCGACGACTACCTCGACCGCCGCGCGGTCGCGGTCCTGGGCGAGCCTGCGGTGGACAGCGACGGCGAGCAGAGCGTCGATCGCACCCTGGTCGAGGACCTCCGCCGCTTCGCGTCCGCGCACGGCCACCCGGTCCGCCAGATCCTGTACCGCCACCCGGACGTCCTGAGCGGCGCGGTGGCCGACCTGTACCGCACCTGGCTGCGCGCGGGCGCGCGCACCGGCAACCGCCTCGTGGTGGAGTGCGGCCGCCTCCTGGACCCGTGGCACGTGATCCGGGCGGGGCTGGTGCCGTACTGGTGCGAGTTCCCGCTCCGCTCGGCCGTCCGCGCCGCGTCGTGGTGGCTGGCCGGCAGCGAACCTTTCACGAGCGTCGACGTGTACCCCTCCCCGCCGGGCCTGACGTTGCCGACGACCGCCCCGGCCGCCGACTGGGACGCCGTCGCGGCGTTCGCGACCCGCCACGGGGCGGTGGACGCCCGCTGCGCCCGCGCGTATCCGACAGGCACCGTCCCGCCGCACCATACGACCCAGGCGCTGCGGGCGCAGCCGTCGGACCTGCCGTACCTGCCGTATCTGGACGCGGGGGCGGCGTTGACCGGGCTGGCCGACCGCGGTCAGACGGACGGCCTGCTCATCCTCTGAGCCGCCGACGCACCACGACGAGGGCCAGCACGCCGACGAGCACCGCTCCCGCGCCGGCCGCCCACTTGGCCGTGTCGCCGTCCGCCTTGGGCCGGGGCGGCTCGGCGGTTTCCGGCGGTGGCGGTGGGGTGGACGGGAGCTGTGCGGTGAGCGCGGCGACGGGGTTGACGATGCCGAAGCCGTACTCGTCGTCGCGGCCGGGCTTGCCCTTGTCGGTGGCGGTGGCCGTGATGCGGTGGACGACCGCGGCGGCGGGCAGGTCCGGAAACCTGGCCCGGACGAGCGCCGCGACCCCGGCCACGATGGCCGTCGCATCACTCGTCCCGGTGCCCAGCCGATACTTGTCGCCGAGCCCCACGGACATGACCTTGACCGCGGGCGCGGCCACGAGAACCTCCGGCCCGGTCGCCGCGATGTCGGCATGCGCACCACTGCTGTCGGTCCCACCGACGGCCAGAACGCCGGGAAGCCTGGCGGGGAACGCGACCGAGGTCGACGCCGGTCGGTTGCCTGCCGCAGCCACAACCACCACATCGGACCGCAGAGCGCGTTCGATCGCCTTCTCGAGCCGATCGTCCTCACCGGTCTGCGCGGCGATACAGATGACCTGGGCGCCCTGGTCGATTGCCCACTCAACACCGGCCGCCATCGGCTCCGGCGACCCGAACCCGTCCTCGCGCGTGATGACCTTCAGCGGCAGGATCGTCGCCTTCGGCGCCACGCCCAGGACGCCGCCATCGTGCTGGACCCCCTGTCCGACGATCAAGGCGGCCATTGCCGTGCCGTGCCCGATCCGGTCGCTCCGGCCGTCGCCGTCGTTGCCCTCACCGAATCCCTTGCCGGGCCGCACGGCCCCGGCGAGCTCGGCGCGTGTGTCCTCGACCCCCGTGTCCGCCACCGCGACGATGACGCCGTCGCCCTGACTGAACTGCTGCGCCTCCGGAATCCGGAGCGCGGCCAGGTGCCATTCGCTGTCCCGGATGCTGTCGGCGCCGGCCGGAGTCGGGTTCGCGACGAGCGCGAGCATGACCGCCGCCAGCACCGCACCGGCGCGCCGTCGCCGGCCGGTCAACGATCGATTCCCAGCACGCCGGGGCCGGGGTCGTGCGGTCGTTCAGGGGGCGCCTCGATCACCGGGGGCACGCCTTCCCGCACCGGCCACCGTTCGTCCTGGTCGCCCTCGGTCCGGCCGGCGCGGCGTCGCTGGCGGTACGCCTCGTACGACGGGTCCCGGTAACCGTCGGAAGCTCCGCGTGCTCTGTGCGCGCGGGTCTGGTCGGGTGCGATGATCTGGCTTCCGGCAGCTCGGCGTCGAGCGGTGGGCGGGGTAGCTCCGGCCCGTTGGACGGCTCCGCCGATCGGTGCTGTCGTGGATGGCGGCGGCGCTACCGAAGTGCTCGGCGGTTTCGGCGCGCTGATGACCCCGCCCGGGCCGAGGACCGACGGCGCCGTGGGTTGGCTCGACGTCGGGTGACTCAAGCTGGTTCCCGGGCCTCCGCCGATCAACCCGGAGAAATCCGGCTGCGGTGCCGGCGAAGTCCAGTCGCCGGGGCGGCCGGTCAGGACCGGGCCTGTGCCGCCGCCGATCGGGCCTGCGGTGGTCGGGCCGGCGTCGGTGAGGGCCGGACGCGGCGGGTCGAACACCGGCGCCGGGAGCAGCGTCGATTGCGCGCTCCCGCTCGACGTGCGGCTTTCGAGCCGAGCGATCCCGCCGCTCGGCGCGCCGGGGTCGACGGTTTCGGTGCTGTCGGCCGGGGCCAGCATCGGCTCGGGCAGGGGCGTGTCGATCAGGGCGGTTGCCTTGACGATCGTGGCGTCGGTGGTGATGAGGGTCTGCCTGGCCTCGCGGTCGAGGTCGGGGCGGCCGACGGTGATGGGTAGGCCCGGGGCGGTCGGGTGTTTGTGGAACTCGGTCATCAGGGATTCGAGGAGGCGGCGGGCGTCGCGGAGGGCGGCGTAGGTCTGGTCCACGCCGGTCGTGATGCGGCTCGTGGCGGCGGCGGTTGTGGTCATGACGTCGAGCAGGCCATTGATGCGGGCTACGAACGCGGCGGCGGCCTCGCTGCGGTCCGGGGGCCAGGACTCGGTCAGGCGGTCGCGGTGGGTGCGGAGGTTGTCGCGCTGCTGTTCCAGGGCCGCGCGGAGGCGGTTCAGGGTGTTGACGTGGGTGAAGCCGGCGTCCGGATCCTCGGCGGCCAGGGATCTCCACAGGTCCGGGAGGCGGTAGGACAGGTAGGTCTCCGGCATCAGCGGCCGCCCTCGACGGTCAGGTCGGTGCGTGCCTGGGCGTCGGCCTCGGTGTACGCGTCGGCTATGGCGTGGGCGGCCTCCGCCATCGCGGCGCCCTCGTGGATGAGGGTGTCGAGGACGTCGAAGAGCTCGATCAGCCGGTCGCGGTAGGTGAGCGCGGCCCGGTGCACGTCCGGGCTGGCCGTTGCGGTGCCGAACAGGCCGGCCGCGGAGAAGAGGTGCAGGGTTTGGGTCTTCTCGCGGACAGGTGGACGTCCAGGTCGTGCTGGAGGTCGGTGGCGAAGGTGTGCAGGGCCGCCGGATCGGTGGTGAAGCCCTGGTGATCACCCACTGCGGCCTCCCCGTCGCTGTGCGGATCGGAACACTCGCGACCGTACCGGAGGGGTCAGGGGTGCGGCGACCCCGAAGTGGTGCTCGTGAAGAAGGCGCGAATCGGGAACGGCCACTTCGGGGCCGGGGTGGGGTTCGTCCAGCCGGGGAACGGGTTGCGGGTCGGGGGGAATGTGGTGCTGGGGAACGGGTTGGTGGAGCCGGGGAAGGGGTTGGGGTCGGGGGTTGTGGTGCCCGGGAACGGATAGGTCGGGGTGGTTGTGGACGGGGTGGTCGGGAATGTCGGGGATTGTTGCTGGGTCGGGATCGCCGACAGGCGGCCGGTGTGGAGGCCGCAGCCGTCGAGGCCCTTGTCGTAGCCGTCGAAGAAGGAGAGCTGGCGCTGTTCGGGGGTGCCGTGGGCGCCTTCCTGGAACCAGGGTTCGTCCTTCGGGTCGCCGACGGAGACCAGGCCGGCTTTCAGCTCCTCGACGTCGCCGGTCTCCAGGTCCAGGTCGCCGCTGCGGACCGAGTCGCCGAGCGAGGCGCCGGAGAGGCAGTCGGCGTTGAGCTCCTGGAAGATCGTGTACTGGTAGCTGATGCCCAGGCGTTCCTGAATCGCGTGGCCGTATTCGTGGGTCAGCAGGTAGAAGACGAAGGCGTCGCCCATTTTGGTGTAGATCTGCTCCGACCAGGCGCTGTCGTAGGCGATGAAGTCACCGATCGGGCAGTAGGCGGCGTTCTGCGTGGGGATCGCCTGGGTGCCGCACATGACCTCGCCGTCCTCGGTGTATGGGATGACTTTGGTCACGGGTTGGAAGCCCACGATCTTGTGGGCCCAATAGTGTTCGGCTACCCGGACGGCGGTGCTCATGTCGGCGGAGAAATTGCCGCCCGAGGCGGATTCGGCGCGCGCGGGGGATTGCCACAGCAGGATCCAAAGTGCCGCGAAAACCGGGGTGACCAGCCACTTCATGGCCGGGTGGTACCCGGGAGCGGCCCCCGAAAGAGGACCGCTCCCGAATGGCAACTCAGGCCGATAGGGCCACCGGCGAGCGGCCGGCGGTCAGCTGGGCCGAGCCGTCAGCGACCGGACGGCAGCCGGGCCGGCAGTGTCACCGGCGACCCGACGGCGGTCAGGCGGCCGGTGGCCGGCCGGCGGGTCACGCCGACAGCGCCACCGCCGTCGGCTCGACGGGGCTCGGCAGGGTGCCGTCGCCGCCCAGGTAGGCGTGGATCGAGGCGGCGGCCGCGCGGCCCTCCGCGATCGCCCACACGATCAGGGAGGCGCCGCGGTGCATGTCGCCCGCGATGAAGACGCCGGGGGCCGAGCTCTGCCAGGTGGAGTCGGTGTCGATGCCGCCCCGGCGGTTGCGGGTCAGGCCCAGGTTGGTCAGCAGCGGGCCTTCCTCGGTGCCCTCGAAGCCGATCGCGAGCAGGACCAGCTCGGCCGGGTACTCCCGCTCCGTCCCCTCCACCACGGAGACCACCCGGCGGCCGTCCACTCTGGACACCTGCACCTCGGCGATGCGCACCGCCGTCAGGTTGCCGTCGTCGTCGCCCTCGAAGGACGTCACGGCCACCGCGAACGCGCGGTCGCCGCCCTCCTCGTGGGCCGGGTAGTTGCGCAGGATCCACGGCCAGGTCGGCCACGGGTCGCGGGACTCGTCGCGCTCGCTTGGCGGCAGCGGGTACTGGTCGAGCTGCAGGACCGACGCCGCGCCCTGACGGTGGGCGACGCCGAGGCAGTCGGCCGCCGTGTCGCCGCCGCCGATGATGATGACGTTCTTGCCGGCCGCCGAGATCGCCGCGGAGGGCTGCTTGCCGGCCACTACCCGGTTGGACTCGACCAGGTGCTCCATGGCCAGGTGCACGCCGTGCAGCGGGCGGCCCGGGGTGTCCGGGGTGTCGCGGCCGGCGAGGGCGCCGCAGGCGAGCAGCAGCGCGTCGTGCGACGCGCGCAGGTCGTCGACGGACACCGTCACACCGACGTTGACGCCGGTCCGGAACTCGACGCCCTCCGCGCGCAGCTGCTCGAGGCGGCGGTCGACGTGCTCCTTCTCGAGCTTGAAGTCCGGGATGCCGTAGCGCAGCAGGCCCCCGAGCGCGTCGTCGCGCTCGTAGACCACGACGTCGTGCCCGGCTCGGGCCAGCTGCTGGGCCGCGGCGAGCCCGGCCGGGCCGGAGCCGACGACGCCGACGCTCTTGCCCGAGCGCTCGGGAGCGGGGCGCGGCACGATCCGGCCCGCGGCCACGGCCCGGTTGATGATCTCGACCTCGACCTGCTTGATGGTGACCGCCTGGCCGCCGGCGATGGACAGCACGCAGGCCGCCTCGCACGGTGCCGGGCACAGCCGCCCGGTGAACTCCGGGAAGTTGTTCGTGGCGTGCAGAGACTCGATCGCGAAGTCCCAGTCACCGGTGCGGACCAGGTCGTTCCAGTCGGGGATGCGGTTGCCGAGTGGGCATCCGTCGTGACAGAACGGGATGCCGCAGTCCATGCACCGGCTGGCCTGCTCGCGAATGAGCTCGTCCGACGCCGGCGGATAGACCTCACGCCAGTCCCGCAGTCGTACCGGCACAGGCCGACGAGCCGGCAGCCGCCGCTCGTAGCGCAGGAAACCGTTCGGGTCAGGCACGGGAAACCTCCATGACAGCCGCATCCACGTCGCGGCCGGCAGCCTCGGCGGCCCGCATTGCCTCCATCGCGCGCTCGTAGTCGCGCGGCATGACCTCGGTGAACTCTGCCACTGCGGTGTCCCAGTCGGCGAGCAGGCGCTCCGCGACCGCGGAGCCCGTCTCGGCGCGATGCTCCTCGACGTACAGCCGCAGCCTCTCGGGGTCCGTGACGGGGCGCAGGTCGACAAGTTCGGCGTTCACCAGGCCCCGGTTCAGGTTCCAGACGTACGCCACGCCGCCGGACATGCCCGCCGCGAAGTTGCGGCCGGTGTTGCCGAGCACGACGACGGTGCCGCCGGTCATGTACTCGCAGCCGTGGTCGCCCACGCCCTCGACGACCGCGAGGGCGCCGGAGTTGCGCACGGCGAAGCGCTCGCCGGCCCGGCCGCGCATGAACAGCTTGCCCGCGGTGGCGCCGTAGAGCACCGTGTTGCCGCCGATGGTCTGGTCCTCGGCGACGAACGGGGCGCGCTCGTCGGGCCGCACGATGAGCCGGCCGCCGGAGAGGCCCTTGCCGACGTAGTCGTTGGCCTCGCCGACCAGCCGGAGCGTGACGCCGGTGGGGACGAAGGCGCCGAAGGACTGCCCGGCCACGCCGCGCAGCGTGATGTCGACGGTGTCGTCGGGCAGGCCGGTGCCGCCGACCCGCCGCACGACCTCGCCGCCGAGCATGGCCCCGACCGAGCGGTGCTCGTTGCGGACCGCGACCTCCAGCTTGACCGCCTCGCCGGCGTCGAGCGCCGGGCTGACCGCGGCGATGAGCTGGTTGTCGAGGGCCCGCTCGAGGCGGTGGTCCTGCTTGGTGGTCTGGCGCCGGGCGGCGTCGTCGGCCAGCGGCGGCACGTGCAGCAGCGGCGAGAGGTCGAGCCCGCCGGCCTTCCAGTGGTCCACGGCCGGGCGCACGTCGAGCAGCTCGGTGTGGCCGATCGCCTCGTCGAGGGTGCGGAAGCCGAGCTCGGCCAGGTATCCGCGGACCTCCTCGGCCAGGAACCAGAAGAAGTTCTCGACGAACTCCGGGGAGCCGGTGAACCGCTTGCGCAGCACCGGGTTCTGGGTGGCGATGCCGACCGGGCAGGTGTCGAGGTGGCAGACCCGCATCATGATGCAGCCGGAGACGATGAGGGGCGCGGTGGCGAAGCCGTACTCCTCGGCGCCGAGCAGCGCCGCGACCACCACGTCGCGGCCGGTCTTGAGCTGGCCGTCGACCTGGACGCTCACCCGGTCGCGCAGCCCCGACAGCAGCAGTGTCTGCTGGGTCTCGGCCAGCCCGAGCTCCCACGGCGTGCCGGCGTGCTTCAGGGAGTTGAGCGGCGAGGCACCGGTACCCCCGTCATGTCCGGAGATCAAAATGACGTCCGCCTTGGTCTTCGCCACGCCGGCGGCGACGGTGCCGACGCCGACCTCGGAGACCAGCTTGACGTGCACCCGCGCGGACGGGTTGACGTTCTTGAGGTCGAAGACCAGCTGGGCCAGGTCCTCGATCGAGTAGATGTCGTGGTGCGGCGGCGGCGAGATGAGCCCGACGCCCGGCGTCGCGTGGCGGGTCTTGGCGATCCAGGGCCACACCTTGTTGCCGGGCAGCTGCCCACCCTCGCCGGGCTTCGCGCCCTGGGCCATCTTGATCTGCAGGTCGTCGGCGTTGACCAGGTACTCCGTGGTGACGCCGAACCGCCCGCTGGCGATCTGCTTGACCGACGAGCGGCGGCGGGCGTCGTGCAGCCGGTCGACGTCCTCGCCGCCCTCACCGGTGTTCGACTTGCCGCCGATGTTGTTCATGGCGATGGCGAGCGTCTCGTGGGCCTCGGCCGAGATGGAGCCGTACGACATGGCGCCCGTCGCGAAGCGCTTGACGATCTCCGCGGCCGGCTCCACCTCCTCGATCGGCACCGGCTGGCGCACCCCGGTGCGCAGCTCGAAGAGCCCCCGCAGGGACCCGGCCCGCCCGGCCAGCTCGTCGACCTTGCCGGTGTAGCGGCGGAAGACGTCGTACTGCTTCGAGCGGGTCGCGTGCTGGAGGAGGAAGACGGTCTCGGGGTTGAACAGGTGCAGCTCGCCCTCGCGCCGCCACTGGTACTCGCCGCCGACCTCGAGGCGCCGGTGCGCGCGCTCAGCGTCGTTGGCCGGGTAGGCCCGGGAGTGCCGCGCGGCGATCTCCGCGTGCACCTCGGCCAGGCCGATGCCGCCGATCTTGCTCGGTGTGCCCGTGAAATACCGCTCCACGAAGCGCGGGTCAAGGCCGACGGCCTCGAAGACCTGGGCGCCGCAGTAGGACGAGACTGTCGAAATGCCCATCTTCGACATGATCTTCAGGACGCCCTTGCCGAGCGCCTTGACGTAGTTGTAGATCGCCTTGTCAGGGTCCACGCCGGCCAGCGCGCCGGTGCTGATCAGGTCCTCGACGCTCTCGAAGGCCAGGTAGGGGTTGACCGCGGAGGCGCCGAAGCCGGACAGCAGCGCCACGTGGTGCACCTCGCGGCAGTCGCCGGACTCCACGACGAGCGACACCTGGGTGCGGGTCTGCTCGCGGACCAGGTGCTGGTGGACGGCCGCGGTGAGCAGCAGCGACGGGATCGGGGCCAGGTCGACGGTCGAGTCGCGGTCGGAGAGCACCAGGATGCG
Organism: Dactylosporangium vinaceum; assembly: GCF_019904175.1. GTDB lineage: Bacteria > Actinomycetota > Actinomycetes > Mycobacteriales > Micromonosporaceae > Dactylosporangium > Dactylosporangium vinaceum. The sequence continues at coordinate 2,225,814 of NZ_CP061913.1, forward strand.
CACGCCGTCCTCGATGGCCTCGGAGACGCCGCGCATGATCTCGACGAGCCGGCGCTTGAGGCCCGTCGCGCCGTCGCGCACCGGGTAGAGCCCCGAGACCCGGACCGCCTTGAAGCCCGGCAGATCGCCGTCCTCGTCGATGTGCAGGATCTTCGCCAGGTCGTCGTTGTCGATGACCGGGTACGGCAGCGCGATCTGGCGGCACGAGGCCGGCCCGGGGCGCAGCAGGTTGCCCTCCGGGCCGATGGTGGCCGCGACGCTGGTGACCAGCTCCTCGCGGATCGCGTCCAGCGGCGGGTTGGTGACCTGGGCGAAGAGCTGCGTGAAGTAGTCGTACATCAGCCGCGGGCGGGTGGAGAGCACCGCCACGGGGGTGTCGGTGCCCATCGACCCGAGCGGCTCGGCGCCGACCCGGGCCATGGGGCCGATGAGGATCTTGAGCTCCTCCTCGGTGTAACCGAACGTCTGCTGGCGGCGCTGGACGGAGTCGTGGGTGTACACCACGTGCTCGCGCTCCGGCAGCTGCTCGAGGTCCATGAGGCCCGCGTGCAGCCACTCCTCGTAGGGCTCGGCCGCGGCCAGCTCGGCCTTGATCTCGTCGTCCGTGCGGATGCGCCCGGCGGCGGTGTCGACGAGCAGCATCTTGCCGGGGGCGGAGCGGCCCTTGGCCACGATGGTGGCCGGGTCCAGGTCCAGCACGCCGGCCTCGCTGGCCAGCACGACCAGCCCGTCGCTCGTCTGCCACCAGCGGCCCGGGCGCAGCCCGTTGCGGTCGAGCACGGCGCCGACGACCGTGCCGTCGGTGAACGCGACGCTGGCCGGCCCGTCCCACGGCTCCATGAGGCACGCGTGGAAGCGGTAGAAGGCCCGGCGGTGCGCGTCCATCCGCGGGTCGTTCTCCCAGGCCTCCGGGATCATCATCAGTACCGCGTGCGGCAGGCTGCGCCCCGCGAGGTGCAGCAGCTCCAGGACCTCGTCGAAGTTGGCCGAGTCCGACGCCTCGGGCGTGCAGATCGGGAACAGCCGGCGGATGTTGCCCGGCAGGTTCTCGCTGGCCAGGAGCGCCTCGCGGGCGGCCATCCAGTTCCGGTTGCCGCGGATCGTGTTGATCTCGCCGTTGTGGGCGATGATGCGGTACGGGTGGGAGAGCTCCCAGGACGGGAACGTGTTCGTCGAGAAGCGGGAGTGCACGAGCGCGATCGCGGAGGCGACGCGCTCGTCGGACAGGTCGGGGAAGAACGAGACGACCTGGTCCGGGGTGAGCATGCCCTTGTACGTGATCGTGCGGGACGACAGCGACGGCAGGTAGAGCTGGAGCCCGCGCTCCCGGGTCTCCCGCTCGGCCTGCTTGCGCACGCAGTAGACGACGCGGTCCAGGTCGAGGCTTTCCAGTACCGTGCCCGGCGCGCCGAGCTTCTCCGCGCTGAGGAACACCTGGCGGATGCGGGGCATGGCGGCCAGCGCGGTGGCCCCGAGGTCGGTGGCGTCGACCGGCACGTCGCGCCAGCCGAGCACGTGGGCCCCCTCGACGAGGGCGTACTTCTCCAGGACCCGCTGCGCGCGAGCGGCGGCGGCGTCGTCGGTGGGCAGGAAGGCGAGGCCTGTCGCGTACTGCCCGGCGGGGGGCAGGGCGAACGGGACGACCTCGCGCAGGAACGCATCCGGGATCTGGATCATGATGCCCGCGCCGTCGCCGGTGTTCGGCTCGGCTCCGCGGGCGCCACGGTGGTCCATCCGGCGCAGCGCCGAGAGCCCCTTGAACACGACATCGTGGGACCTGCGGCCGTGGATGTCGGCGACGAAGGCCACCCCGCAGGCGTCGTGCTCAAAGGCCGGGTCGTACAGACCCTGCTGCTGCGGTCCGGGGAAAACCATCGGGCCTCCTGACGTCATCGATTGCGAGTCGGGACAACGTCGGCCCTAAAGGAGCGGTCTTGCCAGTGTACGCGAAGAGCGGACGCAAGTTGCATGATCGGTACCCGAGTCCGTACCACCATGCGAGCGCGCCCGCCGCGTATGTTGCCGCACAACGTACCGTGCGTGCGGGCGTGAACCTACTGCGTGAGATCGTGACAAATCCCACGGGCCGGGGCCGCTCCCGCTCGTTACAGAACTGTCACGCAACCTCTGACAGTCCGGAAGACGTCTGACGAATGGATGGCCGCGAGCTTGCGGCCTTCCTACGATGTTGCAAGATCTCTCGCGTTTCGAACCAGGTGGCATGAACACGGGATACACCGGTGTCGTAACCGGTACATGCTCTAGCCCAACGAAGGAGGTGTGGACATGGGAGTCTCCGCACGCGCACTGGCCACGATCGCCGCTCTGACAAGCGTCGCACTTCTCGCTGCGGCCTGCAGCAACAGCGACGATTCGGTCAAACCGAAATGGACCGGCTCGGACAGCAGTGCCGGCGGCCCCTCGGCTTCCGCGTCCGCCGCCGAGTTGCCGAAGGCGGCGATCGCCGCGCCCAACGACGGAGCGAACAACGTCTCCACCGCGACCGACTTGGCGCTGCAGGCCGATCCGGGCAGTAACGCCCAGGTGACGCTGACGGATGCCTCGGGTGCCGCGGTGGCCGGCGGGATCAGCGCCGACGGGAAGTCGTGGGTTCCCGGCTCGCAGCTCAAGTACGGCACGCAGTACACCGCGACGGTGACCTCGGCCGGCGACAGCGCCGGGAAGAAGGTCACGTTCACCACGATGGCGAAGCCGGGCAAGACGGTAAACGTCTCCACGGCGGTCGCCGACAACAAGACGTACGGCGTGGGCATGCCCATCGTCGTGCGGTTCGGCTCCAGCGTCCCGCAGGAGATGCGGGCGGCGGTGGAGAAGCGGCTCATCGTCACCACGAACCCGCCGCAGGTCGGCACCTGGTACTGGTTCAACGGCGGCGAGGTGCACTACCGGCCGAAGGAGTACTGGCAGGCCGGCACGAAGATCAACGTCCGGCTCGCGGTCGGCGGTCTCCAGCTCACCAAGACGGGCTGGGGCTCCAAGGACGTCACGAGCACGTTCAGCATCGGCGACCGAATCGTCATGACGACCGACGACAAGACCCACCAGATGACGGTGGAGCAGAACGGCCAGGTCATCAAGACGGTCCCGGTCAGCCTGGGCAAGGCCAAGACCCCGTCCTCCAGCGGGAGCATGGTGGTCATGGACAAGAACGAGTCCGAGCTGTTCGTCGGCACGGACCCGGAGGACCCCTACCGCGAGACCGTGTACTGGACGCAGCGCATCACCAGCGGCGGCGAGTACATCCACGCGGCCGACTGGTCCGAAGGCGACCAGGGCAAGCGCAACGTCTCGCACGGCTGCACCAACGTGTCGGTGGCCAACGCGAAGTACCTGTACAACCTGACCAAGATCGGCGACGTCGTGATCGTCAAGAACACGACCCGCAAGCTCGCCTGGGGCAACGGCTGGACCGATTGGGACAAGCCCTGGGACGAGTACGTGAAGGGCAGCGCACTTCCCCCGCCGGGCGACGCGACGGTCGTGGTCCCCTCGACCTCCGCGGCTCCTTCCGCCTCGGCGGCGGCGTAGTCGTTCTCACCAGGGCAGTAAGGCTTCCGGGGCCGCCGTGCATCACGGCGGCCCCTTTGCCTGCCGCAGAATGGTCGCCGTGCATCCACACTTCGGCCCCGTGGGCGCGACGGTCGTGGCACTGCTCGCCGCCTGGTTCGTGGTGCGCATCGCCCGCTCCCCGGTGACTGTCGCCCGCCGCCGGGCGCAGATCGAGGCTCGGCCTGACGGCCGGACAAGATTCCATCGGCGGTACGTCCTGAGCTGGTGGCTGCTGACGCTCGTCGCACTGGTGCCACTGTTCACCGACCCGCGACTGCGACCTTCCGACTACGGTCTGCAGCGGCCGTCCTTCTCCGGGTTCGCGTTCGCGCTCGGCGCCTTCGCGGCGATGGTCGGCCTCCTGGCCCTGCGGGGCCGCCGGGTGGTCAGCGCACCGCCGAGGGTCGCGTTCCTCCTGCCTCGCAACGGCCGCGAACGCGCGTGGGGCGTCGCCACCGCATGCACCGCCGGCATCGGCGAGGAGATCGTGTTCCGCGGCGCCTTCCTGGCCTTTGCGGTGGGCGTGCTGCATCTGCCGTTCATCTGGGCCGCGCTCGCGGTGAGCCTGTTCTTCGGCCTGGGCCACCTGTACCAGGGCTGGACCGGCGTCACCGCCACGACGCTCTTCGGCCTCTGCGCCACGGTGCTGTACTCGTTCAGCGGCAGCCTGTTACTGCCGATCCTCGTCCACACCGCCGTCGACCTCGGCCCTTTCGTGTTGATGCGCTACTCGCAGCCGGCAAGTGTCGGCTCCACGATCCCCGGATGATCAGACTCATCGACGGGCGCTAGCCTCTCGCGCATGGCACTGGTCCGGCGCACAACCGTCCTAGGCTCCAACAGCAACCGGGTCGTGGCCGCGGCCACCGTCGCACCCGCAAACCTTGCCCAGCCACCCGCTGCGGCTCCTGCACCCACCGCCGCTCCCGCCGGCGCCGGGTCCCCCGCTCCCACGGACCAGGAGGCCACACAGCGAATCCCGGCACCCGAGATGGGCGCCGCCGTCACCGTCGGCCCGGACGCCCCACCCCCGGCCCCGGGCAGCGAAGCGGCCGCCGTCACCACCCAGCCGGCCGGCATCGGCTCCCTGATCGCCGCCTTCGTCCTGGTGGCCGCGGGCGGCGCCGGCTCCTGGTCCCTGTACCACTACGGCATCAACGCCGACGAGATCCACCTCCCCGACGCCACAGCCCTCTTCGGCGTCCTGTTCGCCTTCGCCACCGCCGTCGAGCGGGTCCTGGAGCCGTTCGCCCGCTTCATGCCGGGCCGCCACGCGAAGGGCGACCTGGAGAAGGCCGTGGCCAACATGGCGAACAAGTACCACGACGCCACGCTCGACGACCTGATCCAGGTGGCGCACGCCAAGTCGATGGTCGACCGCGGCCGCGCCGACCGCGGCCTGATCTCCTGGGGCATAGCCGTAGCCCTGGCCACGGTAGCCTCCGCCTCAGGCGGCCTGTACCTGCTGCACTCCATAGCCGGCGACGGCTGGCACGGCATCCCGGTCTGGATCGACGCCATCATCACGGGCGTCGTGGTGGGCAGCGGCACCAAGCCCCTGCACGACGTCATCAGCAAGGTCCAGAAGAACAAGGAAAAGTCCGAAGACACCACCGCCGCCTGAGCGCGGTTCTACCCTTTTTCGGCTTTTGCGTCTTCTTGAGGATCGGCGCTCGGGGTCCGCTGAGCGCCGATCTGCTCCGATACCGTCGCAGTGCACACGGTGTTGGGGAGGGGCGCGGTGGGTGATCAATCCGGCTTCGTGGCCGATCCCGGTACGGTGCGCGCCTTCGGCGCCGACCTGCAGCGCGACCTGGACATCCACCTGTCCGCCGAGAAGGTCGAGACGCTGCATCTCTTCTCCGGCGCCCCGGTGTTCGGTCTGCGCGCCGTCAGCGCAGAGGTCCAGCAGACGGCCAGGGACTACGTGGCCCGCCTGCAGGACCTGTTCGAACTGATGGAGGTACTGCTCCACAACGGCGCCGTCCTGGCCCGGGCCGCCCACTCCGTAGCCGACGCCTACGAGTCCGCGGACACCCTGACCGCCGATCAGGTGAGCGGCGCCCTCGGCAACGCCAGGGCTTCCGTGTCGGCGGAGACGAGCGCGACCGACCCGGAGACGGGCAGGCTCGTCTGATGGTGGAGTCCTATGGCGGGTACCGGTTGCCGGACCTCTGGAAAATCCTGCAGGACGAGGACCCGGAGTCGGGCTTCACCCACGTCAACACCCTGAACCGCCTGCGCACGGCGCTGACCCAGCAGCGCGACAACCTCCGCGCCCACCGCGACCGCCTGACCGAGGGCTGGCCCCCAGACCGAAGCGAAGCCGCCACCGCCTTCGTCGCGCAGATCAACGACATGATCGACGCGCTCGAAGCCACAGCCGGCGCGGCGGGCTACGTGTGCATCGGCGTCGACGAGGCGTTCGCCGCAATCCGCGATGCCAGGCGGCAGCTGGAGCCGCTGGTAGCCGACTACGGCCGCCGTCCGATCGGCGCCGGCCTCGCCGTGCCCACCACGGACAATGCGGCAGCGGACGAGCAAGCCCGAAACATCCTCATCGCCGCCGACGCAAAGGTCGTTGCCGCCGCTCGGAAGATCAACGTGGGCATGCCCAAGTATCGCCGAGTCGGTATCAGCGGTGAGCCGATCAACGTCGGTACGGACTCGGGCAGCCAGTCGCTGTCAGCTGGAGGCGGAGGCGCTGTTGCGACCGGAACCCGTACGCCACCACTGCCCGCCCCTGCTTTTGATCCTCCGCCGCCGTCAGATCCGCGAGATGCGGCGACTATCGCGGACAGCCCAGCGCTGGCCAGCGGTTGGCCCGCAGGCGGTGGCGGGATCCCCAGCACTGGCTCGCCGGGTGTGATCGGGGGTGGAGACCGGACGCAAACAGCAACTCCTGGATCATCGCCCCTTGTTCCGATCCGACCCGGCGTCCTGCCTCCAGGAGGGGTAATACGGCCCGCACGACCCCAGCAGACTGACGGGCCGCCGGTGTCGCCAGTGACCGGCCAATACATCCGGCCGGGCGCCCCAGATGCAAAAGCCGGTCAGGCGAGGCGCGGATCGGTTTCGGGGTCGGAGACGCGCGATACTCGATCCACCAGCGGCACTGCAGGCGGATATCGGGATCGTTCTTACGAGGAGTACATCGAGCGACGCAGGCACAGGAGGAAGACCGAAGGCAACGAGGTCTGGCCGGTCGCTGAGGGCGTGCCGCCGGTGATCGAGCCGCCGAGCGAACGACCACACGATCCGGGCCCGGGTGTCCTGGGCATCGACCGTTGATCGCCGTCGGCCGCTTGACTTTCGGCGGGGCCGCCGTCGCCCTGCTGCTGCTTGTCACTGCGGGCACCGCGATCGCCGACACCGTCCGAGACAGGCAATGGCACCTTGTATCGCTCGGCATCGCTGATGCACACAAGGTGAGTCAGGGCGAAAGTGTGATCGTGGCAATACCCGACACAGGCGTGGATACCAGACACGCGGAGCTCACGACAGCCGTTCTCTCGGGTAAGGGCCTCGGCGAGGGAAACACCACCGATGGAAGGACCGATACCGACGGACACGGAACTGCTGTGGCCGGCCTCATTGCGGGACGCGGCCTGCCGAACGGTGGGGGCGTTCTCGGCATTGCGCCGAAGTCGATGATTCTTCCCATTCAGACCACCAGGGGCGGTGACAGCATTGGCTCGCCGGCACTGTTGGCCGAAGGCGTCGATTGGGCAACCACCCACGGCGCCAAGGTGATCTGCATCGCTGCGGTGACCAACGAGGACCCACGACTTCAGGAGGCCGTTGAACGTGCACTGACAGCCGACGTGGTTGTGGTTGCGGGCGTCGGTAACACCCCGGAACAGACTGAGGTCGGCTTCCCGGCAAAGCTTCCGGGTGTACTGGCGGTAGGCGGAACCGGCCGTAACAGTGAGCACGCCAGTATCTCAGCGACTGGGCCGGAGACGCTGGTCGCTGCTCCCGCGGCGGATATCGTGTCCACCAGACCGGCCGGGCAATATGCATCCGGCTCAGGGACGAGCTATGCGACGGCGATTGTTTCTGGGGTGGTGGCGCTGGTGCGGGCCAAGTTTCCCGGCCTGTCGGGGCCGGAGGTGGTTCGGCGGATCACCGCTACCGCGGTGGACAAAGGTAAGCCCGGCCGCGACGAGGAGTTCGGTTTCGGGGTCGTCGATCCGTTGGCTGCGTTGACGGCGACCCTCCCCTCCGCCGCCCCCCAGGTGTCGGCGGTGCCGTCGGAGGTGGGATCGGGGCCGGTGGGGGGCGGTGGGGGTGTCGGTGGTTGGGGCGTATGGATCGGGGTGGTTGGGGTTGTGGCCGTCGGGGTCGTCGGCGTGTTGCGGTGGAGGAGGTGGAGGGCGGGATCCTGATCACCTCGCCCGGGTTGTGTGGGGATCACCCGTTGCGGGTAAGCGCGGCCAAATGCGGGATACGGTCTTCGACACGCTCATGCCGCTGGGGATCGCGCTCGGAGCGGCGCTCCTGGCGTTGCTTGCGGTGCACATCGTGCATCGGGTGCTGCTGCGCGCCGGGCGGCGGTCGGCGCTGGCTACCGAGTTGGCTGAGCGGGCGCATCGGCCCACGCAGTGGGTTGTCGTGCTGTGCGCTGTCTACTTCTCGGTTCGCAGTAGCGCTGACGAGGCGTCGTGGCGGCATGCGTTTCTGCATGCCGATCAGCTGATCATCATCGGGGCGGCGGCGTGGCTCGTTGCGGCGCTGCTCGTGGTGGCTGAGGATGCGGCGCTCGCTCGGTTCCGGACCGATGTGCCGGACAACCGGAATGCTCGGCGGGTGCACACGCAGGTGGTCATGATCCGGCGGGTCACCGTGGCGGTCGTGGCGGTGCTCGCCGTGGCGGTGATGCTCATGACGTTTCCGCAGGCGCGGATCGTCGGGACGTCGGTGCTGGCCAGCGCCGGGTTCGCCGGGGTCATCGCCGGTCTGGCGGCCCAGAGTGTGCTGCGCAACATGTTCGCGGGGCTGCAGCTCGCCTTCTCCGACGCGGTACGGCTGGGCGATGTCGTGATCGTCGAGCAGGAGTGGGGGCGGGTCCAGGAGATCACGCTGTCCTATGTCGTCGTGCACGTGTGGGACGACCGGCGGCTGATCCTGCCCACGTCGTACTTCACCGAGAAGCCCTTCGAGAACTGGACCCGCAGCGAATCGGCCCTGCTCGGCGCGGTCATGTTCGACGTCGACTGGTGGCTGCCGGTGCCCGAGATGCGCGAGGAGCTGCGCCGGGCGCTCGAGTCGACCGACCTGTGGGACGGGCGGGTGTCGGTGCTGCAGGTCGTGGAGGCCACCGGCAGCGCCATGCAGCTGCGGGCCCTCGTCAGCGCCGAGGACGCGCCGAAGCTGTGGGATCTGCGGTGCTTCGTGCGTGAGCACCTCGTCACCTGGCTGCGCGACACCCATCCGGCGGCGCTGCCGCGGGTGCGGGCCGAGATGACCTCGGCCATGCCCCTGCACGCGACGCTCACCGGGCAGACGCTCACCACCGACGGTGACTCGCGGGTCTTCAGCCACAGCGTCGACGGGCGGGCCCGCGCGGAGGCGTTCACCGGACCGGAGTCGTAATCACCCGTACGGCCGGGCGCCGACACGACGAGCGGCCAAGCGAATTGTCCGAAAAGACCGGCCGACCTCAGTGAACCGCCGGTGGACGGCGTCTCAACTGATGGGGCCAGGGCCGGGGCAGCGGATACGCCCCGTGAAGGAAGGGCTAGCCTCAGAGTGTGACTCGACGCGCCAAAATCGTCTGTACGCTCGGCCCGGCCACTGCGTCGGCTGAGCGGCTCCGTGGCCTTGTCGACGCCGGAATGGACGTCGCGCGGCTCAACTTCAGCCATGGAAGCCACGAGGACCACGCCTCGGTGTACAACCTCGTTCGGGAGGCCGCCATCGGCGCCGGCCGCCCCGTGGGCATTCTCGCGGACCTCCAGGGGCCCAAGATCCGTCTCGGCAAGTTCGCCGACGGGCCGCATGAGTGGAAGAACGGTGACACCGCCGTCATCACGAGTGACGTGATCCTCGGTACCAAGGACCGGGTCTCGTGCACTTACACGAAGCTTCCGCAGGAGGTCAAGGCCGGCGACCGGCTGCTCATCGACGACGGCAAGGTCGCCGTCGAGGTGACCGCCGTGAACGGCAACGACATCAGCGTCCTCGTGACCGAGGGCGGCATGGTCTCCAACAACAAGGGCATCTCGCTGCCGAACGTGGCCGTGAGCGTGCCCGCCCTGTCCGACAAGGACGCCGAGGACCTGCGCTTCGCGCTGCGCCTCGGTGCGGACTGGATCGCGCTGTCCTTCGTGCGCTCGCCTGACGACATCAAGCTCGTCCACGAGATCATGGAGGAGGAGGGCATCCGCCGGCCGGTCATCGCGAAGGTCGAGAAGCCCGAGGCGGTCGCCGCCCTCGAGTCGATCGTCAGCGCGTTCGACGGCGTGATGGTCGCCCGCGGTGACCTCGGTGTCGAGATGCCGCTGGAGCAGGTGCCGCTGGTCCAGAAGCGCGCCGTGCAGCTGTGCCGCGAGCAGGCCAAGCCGGTCATCGTCGCGACCCAGATGCTCGACTCGATGATCGAGAACGCGCGGCCGACCCGGGCCGAGGCGTCCGACGTCGCCAACGCCGTGCTCGACGGCGCCGACGCCGTCATGCTGTCGGGGGAGACGAGCGTCGGGAAGTACCCCATCCTGACCGTCGCGACGATGGCCCGCATCGTGGCCACCACCGAGGGTGGGGCCTTGACCGTGCCGCGCCTGCAGCACGACCCCCGCACCCGGGGCGGCGCGCTGACCTCGGCCGCCTCCAACATCGCGCGCAACATCGGCGCGAAGGCCCTGGTGGCGTTCTCCCAGAGCGGCGACACCGTGCGCCGCCTGGCCCGCCTGCACTGCGAGCTGCCGCTGCTGGCGTTCACCCCGGAGCCCACGGTTCGCAACCAGCTCACCCTCAGCTGGGGCGTGCAGACGTTCGACGTGCCCTACGTGGAGCACACCGACGAGATGTTCGAGCAGGTCGACCTGGCCCTCGTCGGGCTGCCCTGGCTCTCGCCGGGCGACGACGTGGTCATCGTGGCCGGCTCGCCCCCCGGCACCCCGGGCTCCACGAACACCCTGCGGGTCCACCAGCTGGGTGCGCTCAGCTGAGCAAGTAAGTTGTCCGTGTGAACGGACAAGTTGCGGTGGACGACCTCGTCCGGCTGCTCGATCTCGAGGCGCTGGGGGACGATCGGTTTCAGGGCGTCAGCCCGCCGGTCGGCCCCCAGCGTGTTTTCGGCGGTCAGGTCGCCGCCCAGGCCCTGGTCGCCGCCGGTCGCACGGTCGAGCGCACAAGAACAGTGCATTCCCTGCATGGGTACTTCGTCAGGCCCGGCGACCCCGAAGAGCCGATCACGTACGCCGTGGAGAACATCCGCGACGGGCGCTCGTTCTCGGTGCGCCGATCGGTCGCGCAGCAGCACGGCAAGGTGATCTTCTTCATGTCGGCGTCGTTCCACCGCCAGGAAGAGGGCTTGGACCACGCCGAGCCCGCCCCGCTCGACGTGCCCGCCCCCGACGAGGTGCCGACGATGGCCGAGCGGTTCGCGAAGTACGAGGACCGGGCCGGCATCTGGGCCGTCCTCCCGCGCCCGATCGACCTGCGCTACGTCGGCGAGCCCGGCTGGGTGCCCGCCGGTGACCGCCCGGCCGAGCCGCGCCAGCGGGTGTGGATGCGCCTGGACGGCAAGCTGCCCGACGACCCGGTCCTGCACACGTGCGTGCTCACCTTCGCCTCCGACCTCACGCTGCTCGACTCGATCCTCTCGGCGCACGGCGCGGTCTGGGGCCCGGGCGGGTTCATCGGGGCCAGCCTCGACCATGCGATGTGGTTCCACCGCCCGTTCCGCGCCGACGAGTGGTTCCTGTACGACACCGTCAGCCCCTCCGCCTCGGGCGCCCGCGGGCTGGCCACCGGCCGGATGTTCACGCTCGACGGCCGACACATCGCGACCACCGTGCAGGAGGGGCTGCTGCGCCGCGTGGGTGGCTGAGCGTGAGGTGCCGATCACGCCGGTCTGACGCGCCGCGCGGGCGGCCGGGCGGCACGGTCGGCGGCTGAAGACAGCGGCGGCTGGCGTGGGAGGATAGGGGTATGCGCCTTTCGGCCCGAGTGGATTACGCGTTGCGCGCGGTGGCGGAGCTGGCGGCCTCGTCGACCGACGGCAAGCTGGTGACCGCGGACCGGCTGGCCGCCGCCCAGCAGATCCCGCCGAAGTTCCTGGAGAGCATCCTGCTCCAGCTGCGCCGCGGCGGGGTCGTCGTCGCCCAGCGCGGACCCGAGGGCGGATACCGGCTCGCCCGCCCGGCCGCCGAGATCTCCCTCGCCGAGATCATCCGGGTGATCGACGGCCCGCTCGCCAACGTGCGGGGGCAGCGGCCGGAGGATCTCGGATACCACGGTGCCGCCCAGGCCCTCCAGGACGTCTGGATCGCGCTGCGGGCCAACGAGCGCCTGATCCTGGAGACGGTCACCATCGAGGACGTCGTCACCGGCGAGCTGCCGGAGCGGGTCCGCGACCTGGTTGCCGACCCTCGCGCCTGGGTGTAGGCCCGTCCACCAAGGACGCTATTTCCTATCGGAAAAATAGGGGATAGGATCGGCGCGTGATCGTTGTCGTCTCAGGGAACCCCAGACCCGGCTCGCGGACGCGGCACCTCGCCGACGCGGTAGGTGCGGCCCTCGCCGAGCGGATCGGGCCGGCGAAGCCGCGCACCGTCGACGTCGCCGAGCTCGGCGTGGGGCTGCTCCAGCCCGGCGACGCGGCGGTGGCCGAGGCCGTGGCCGCGCTGCGCGGGGCGAGCCTGCTCGTGGTCGCCACCCCGACGTACAAGGGAAGTTACACGGGTGTGCTCAAGGTCCTCATCGACCAGCTGCCCGCCGAAGGGCTCAGGGACATTCCGGCCGTCACGGTCGTGACCGCCGGCGTGCGGCCGCAGGCCGAAGCGGCCGAGCGCCACCTGCGGGAGCTGCTCGGCGAGCTCAAGGCCGCCCTTGTCGAACCGGGCCTGGCCGTGACCGAGGCGGAGCTGGCCGACATCGACGCGACGGTCGCCGGCTACGTGCGGGGGTTAGCTCTGCAGAGCCGCGGCTGACGCAAGCAGGGCGTCGTGCTCGCCCCGGCCGTCGCTGCGCTCGATGAGCTCGTTGAGGGAGCGGGCGATGCTCACCAGCGCGTACGTCTGCGTCACCCGCAGCGTGCGGTCCATCTCCAGGTCGTCGGCCATGTCCAGCTCGGCGCGGATGCTGTGCAGGAAGCCTTCGGCCGCCTGCAGGTACGGGTCGTGCGCTTTCGACATAACCCGAGGGTAGGGCCGCGAACCGCCCAAGAAAGCCAAACCGCGGATCAGCGCGGCTGCCAGGCGGCCGGGGGCGTGGTCAGCCGGCGCACGTGCGCGGGCATCCGGCCGCGCACGACGTCGGCCAGGCTGACCTCGTCGAGCACGTTGCGCACCGCGGCCCGCACCGCGACCCAGAGCTGCTGGAGGTGTTCGGCGGTTCCGGAGTACATGGCCTCCTCCGGGCGCACGCCGCGCACCTCCGCCAGCGGCCCGTCGACCGCGCGCAGCACGTCGCCGACCATGATCTCCGAGGGCTGCCGGGTCAGCACGTAGCCGCCGTCGACCCCGCGCTGGCCGCGGACCAGACCCGCGCGGCGCAGGTCACCCAGCACCGCCTCGAGGAACTTGCGTGGCATGTCCTGCTCGTCGGCCAGGCCTGCGGCCGACACCACCGCGGGATAGGCCGCGGCGAGCCCGAGCGAGGCACGAACCGCATAGTCCCCGCGCGCCGAGATGTGCATCGAACTCCTGCCTTTCCGGCCGGGCTGATGGCATTGGTGTCCTATACCAATATGTACGGTCGCCGCTCCGGCGTGATCGCCGGGGTAGCGTTGTCGGATTATGCGGACGGAAGAACCACGGCGGGGCGCCGACCACAACGTCATGCGCGAGGTCAACCGCTCGCTCGTGCTGGCCCTGGTCAAGGAGGGCGGCCCGGTGTCGCGGGCGAGCATCGCGCGCTCGACGACGCTGGCCAAGCCCACCGTGTCGGCGATCGTCGACGAGCTGATCGCCGAGGGCCTGGTCCGGGAGATCGGGCCGGGCTCCACCGCGGTCAGCGGCGGCCGCCCGCCCATCCTGCTCGAGTTCAACGCCCGCTCGCTGCTGGTCGTCGGCGTGCACATCGGCGCCCGGCGGACCACCATCGCCATCGGCGACGCGACGGGCGAGGAGGTCGCCCGCCGCGAACTGCCGACCCCCAAAGATCAAACCCCGGCGGTGGTACTCGCGCAGGTCGCCGCCGAGGCGAAGGACGCGATCGCCGGCGCGGGGCTGCCGGGCGCGAAGATCGCGGCGGTCGGCGCGGTCCTGCCCGGGCTCACCGACTTCCACACCGGCATCTGCCTGCTGGCCCCCAACCTCGGCTGGCGGGACGTGCCGGTCCGCGACCTCCTGGCGGCCGCGCTCGACGACGCGCCGGTCTACGTCCACAACGCGGGCCAGGCCGCGGCCGTGGCCGAAAACCTCGAGGGCGCGGGGGAGCGGGTGGGCGACCTCGCGCTGCTGTACACCGGGACCGGCCTGTCCGCGGGCGTGCTCTCCGACGGCCGGGTCTTCCACGGCGTCGGCGGGACCGCGGGCGAGATCGGGCACAACGCGGTGCCGGGCAACACCGAGCCCTGCAACTGCGGCAAGGTCGGCTGCCTGGAGACGGTGGCGTCGGGCCCGGCGATCGTGCGCGCGGCCCGCCGGGCGGGGCTCGACGGCTACGACGCCCGGGACGTGACGGCGGCCGCGCGCGCCGGCGACCCGGTGGCCCGGCAGGTCATCGCGGAGGTCGGCGAGCACCTAGGGCTGGCGGCGTCGTGGCTCATCAACGCGTACAACCCGGCGCTTGTCGTCGTCGGGGGCGGGCTGGCCGCCATCGGCGAGCTGTTGATGGACCCGCTGCGGGCCGCCGCGGCCAAGCACGCCCTGGCCCCGGCGCTGCGCGGGGTCGAGATCCGGGCCTCGAAGCTGGGCGCGGACGCGGAGGTGCGCGGCGCGGTACTGCTGGCGTTGCAGCACTCGGAGACGTACTACCGGGTGGTTTTCCGGGCCTGAAACGAGGTTAGTTCTGTTCTTGAACAAACCCCCCGACGCGGCGTAACGTGTGCGGCAACCCGCCTACACCCCGCCCTCCGAAGAGGTTTTTCATGAACGATTACCAGCCCCAGCGCGAAGACAAGTTCTCCTTCGGACTCTGGACCGTCGGCTGGCAGGCCCAGGACGTCTTCGGCGGCCCGACGCGCGCGCCGCTGGACTCCGTCGAGGCCGTCCACCGCCTGTCCGACCTCGGCGCGGCCGCTGTCACGTTCCACGACGACGACCTGTTCCCGTTCGGCAGCGACGACGCGACCCGCGACAAGCTCATCTCGCGGTTCAAGGACGCGCTGAACGAGACGGGCGTCCGGGTGGAGATGGTCACCACCAACCTGTTCGGCCACCCGATCTTCAAGGACGGCGGGTTCACGTCGAACGACCGCGCCGTGCGCCGCTTCGCCCTCAAGAAGGTGCTGCGCAACATCGACCTGGCCGCCGAGCTGGGCGCGGAGACCTACGTCCTGTGGGGCGGGCGCGAGGGCGCCGAGTCCGGCGGGTCCAAGGACGTGGCGGCCGCCCTCGACCGGTACCGCGAAGGACTCAACCTGCTCTGCCAATACGTGCGCGAGCAGGGGTACGACATCCGCTTCGCCATTGAGCCGAAGCCCAACGAGCCCCGGGGCGACATCCTGCTCCCGACCATCGGCCACGCCCTCGCGCTCATCTCGACGCTCGACGAGCCCGACCGGGTGGGCCTCAACCCCGAGGTCGGCCACGAGGAGATGGCGGGCCTGAACTTCGCCCACGGCATCGCCCAGGCGCTGTGGCACGGGAAGCTGTTCCACATCGACCTCAACGGGCAGCACGGCCCGCGGTTCGACCAGGACCTGCGCTTCGGCGCGGGCAACCTGCGCGGCGCGTTCTGGACCGTCGACGTGCTGGAGACCGGCGGTTACACCGGCTTCCGCCACTTCGACTACAAGCCCCCGCGCACCGAGGACTACGACGGCGTCTGGGCGACCGCGGCCGCCTGCATGCGCAACTACCTGATCCTGCGCGAGAAGGTCCGGGCGTTCCGGGCCGACCCGGAGGTGGTCGCCGCCCTCGCCGACGCGCGCGTCGACGAGCTGCAGCAGCCGACCCTGGCCGAGGGCGAGACCATCGCGTCGCTGCGCGAGGAGGAGTTCGACGTCGACAAGCTCGCGGCGCGCGGCAGCGCGTTCGAGGTGCTCGACCAGCTGGCGATGGAGCACCTCCTCGGGGTTCGTTCATGACCCTTGTCGCGGGGGTGGACACGTCCACCCAGTCGACGAAGGTGGTGGTCTGCGACGCGGACACCGGTGCGGTCGTGCGGGAGGGCCGCGCCGGGCACCCCGACGGCACGGAGGTCGCGCCCGCGCACTGGTGGACGGCGTTCCAGGAGGCGACGGCGGGCGGCCTGCTCGACGGCGTCGCGGCGATCGGCGTCGGCGGCCAGCAGCACGGCATGGTGCTGCTGGACGAGGCCGGTGAGGTCGTCCGCGACGCGCTGCTGTGGAACGACACCCGCTCCGCCGGCGCGGCCGAGGACCTCATCGCCGAGCTTCCCGGCGGCGCGGCCGGCTGGGCCGAGGCGGTCGGCCTGGTGCCGGTGGCCAGCTTCACCGTCACCAAGCTGCGCTGGGTCGCCCGGCACGAGCCCACCGTGGCCGACCGGGCGGCGTCGGTCATGCTGCCGCACGACTGGATCACCCACCGCCTCCGCGCGGACGGCGGGGAGCCGACCACGGACCGGGGCGACGCCTCCGGCACCGGGTACTGGTCTGCGGCGACCGGCGCCTACCGGACCGACCTGGTGCGCCTGGCGTTCGGGCGCGACCTCGCGCTCCCGCGCGTCGCCGGCCCGGCCGAGGTGGTCGGCGAGACCGCCGCGGGCGCGCTGCTGGCCGCGGGCACCGGCGACAACATGGCGGCCGCGCTCGGGCTGGGCCTGCGCCCCGGTGACCTGGTGGTGTCGCTCGGCACGTCGGGCACGGTGTTCGGGGTCTCGGCGGCGCCGGTCGCCGATCCGAGCGGCACCGTGGCCGGGTTCGCCGACGCGACAGGGCACCACCTGCCGCTCGTCGCCACGATGAACGCGGCCCGGGTGCTGACCGCCGTGGCCGGGCTGCTCGGGGTGTCGCTGTCCGCACTCGCCGAGCTGGCGCTGGCCGCGCAGCCGGGGGCGGGGGGACTGACGCTGCTGCCGTACCTGGACGGGGAGCGCACGCCCAACCTGCCCGACGCGCGCGGGCTGCTCAACGGGCTCACGCGCGGAAATGCGACCCCGCAGAACCTGGCGCGGGCCGCGTACGAGGGCATGCTCTGCGGTCTGGCCGACGGGCTGGATGCTGTGCGGGGTCTGGGAGTACAGGTGCAGCGGGTTTTGCTCATCGGCGGGGCGGCCGCTTCACCGGCCGTCCGGTCGATCGCCGCGGGCCTGCTCGGGGTGCCGGTCAGCGTGCCCTCGCCGGGGGAGTACGTGGCCCTGGGGGCGGCTCGGCAGGCGGCCTGGGCACTCAGCGGTGCGGCGGAGGCGCCGGACTGGCCGGTGTCCGCGGTGGACGCGGCCGCAACGGAGGAGTCGGGCGTGCGCAAGGTCTACGCCGACGTGCGCGACCGGGCGCGGCCGCTCCTGCATTGACCTCAACGGCGGTTGAGGTTGCACGCTTGCAGGCATGCTCGAATTCAGTGATGTGGAGCAGGCGTACCTGGCCTCACAGAGGCTGGGGCGCCTGGCCACGATCCTGCCCGGCGGCTACCCGCACAACAACCCGGTCGGCTTCGCCCTCAACGCCGCGCTCGGCACCATCGACATCGGCGGCCACAACCTGGGCGCCAGCAGGAAGTTCGCCAACGTCCGGGCCAACCCGAAGGTCAGCTTCGTGGTCGACGACATCGTGTCGCACTCGCCGTGGCAGGTCCGCGGCATCGAGATACGCGGCGAGGCCGAAGCGCTGTCCGATGTGGACCCTCTGCACTCCGGCCTCAGCCGCGAACTCATTCGTCTGCATCCCACCCGCATCCGCAGCTGGGGTCTTCTGTCGCCGGTTCCCTAGCCTGGCAGGCGAGCTCAGTCGTCGGGCCACTCGCCGGTGAGGCGGCGCACACCCGCCGCCCCGCCGCGGTCGATCGCGGCCTTGACCACGGCGAAGATCGCTCCCTGCAGGGCGGCCGCGGCGAGGACCTCGCCCCAGCCGTACTCCTGCGAGGTGGCCTCGGGCGCTTCCGGCTCGCCCGAGATCCGCTTCCACACCTGCTTGAACACGATGCCCGCCGCAATACCGCCGGCCACGCTGAAGGCGATGCTGAACGGCTTGTACAGGATCTTGTTCACATCGTCTCCTGGCGGCTGCGGTAGCCGACGAGCCCGGCCAGCACCAGCAGGGCCGAGCCGACGATCCACGGCGCCGGGTGCTCGCGGGCCGAGTCGAGCAGCCGCCGCATCCCGCTCTGCAGCGCCGTCCTGGGATGCGTCCGCAGCTCCCGGCCGGCGTACGCGGCGTTGACCGCCACCTGCTCGGCCCCCTCCCGCACGCGCAGCTTGGCCGCCTCGACCCCCGAGGACACGCGATCCTTGGCGTTCTCGACAGTGGTGTGCACGGCCTCCTGGGCGCGGGCCTTCACGTCGGCCTTGGCCGCGAGCGCCTCGACGGTCTCGCCGAGCCCGGCCCGGGTCCGGGTGATCTCGGCCCGCAGCGCCTCCGGGGTCGACGGGGTGTGGCTGTGCCCGCTCGCGGTGTTGCCGCTCGTGGTGTGACCGTTGGTCGTGTGGCCGTTCGTGGTGTGGCCGTTCGCACTGTGCTGCGAGTCGGTCGCGGTCATCGGGTGCTCCCGTTGTGGCCGTTGTTGGTGTAGTGCTTGATCGACGCCGACACCGTGTCGACGTCGGCCTTCACGCTGGCCACCGTCTCCTGCGGCATGGCCGGGACGGCCTGCTTGACCTGGCGCTTCCCGACGAGCGCCAGCACGCCCGCCACCGCGAACAGCGCAACACCGACGATCAGCGCGGCCAGCCAGGCCGGCATGACCGCGGCGAGCCCGATGATGAGCGCCGCCAGCATCGCCCCGACGCCGTACAGCGCGACAACCCCGGCCCCGCCGAACATCCCGACACCGAGACCGGCGCGCTTACCCTTTTCGGTGAGTTCGATCTGAGCCAGCTTCAGCTCGTCGCGTACCAGCGTGGAGACCTGCTCGGCGGCCAGCTTCACGAGCTCGGCCGTGGACGCAGTGCCCCGATCAGCAACATGCAACGCCGGCGCCACGGCCGGGCGGTCGTTCAGGGTGGACGTCATGGTTTCTCCTCTCGCCCGTACCCACCTTGTTCCCACCCCGCGCCAGGGCTAACCCGCAACCAGCACCAGTTCGACCCACACCACCCCAGCTCTCCCACCCAACCCAACCCACCCCTCCGTCCCACGCCACCCGACCCCACCCCAAGCCGCCCGCCCGTCGCCTCACCGACGTCGCCCGCTCGGTCGCGTTGCTCGGTCGCGTGCCGCTCGGTCGTTCGTCGCCCAGACCGTGCCGCCCCAGACCGTGCTGCCGAAACTGCACTGCCCGAACCGTGCGCCAGACGGTGCCGCCGAAGCCGTGTGTCCGGACGGTGCTGTCCAAACGGTGTGGCCGAAGCCGGGTCTGGACGGTGCCGTCCAGACGGCGCCGGGCCGAATCGGGGTCGGCTGAACCGGGGTCGGCCGAAGCGGGGTCGGCCGAAGCGGGCATCGGTGGTGTGGCGCGTGGTTGCGTGCGTCTTTGCCCGGTCGGGTCGGCGGCGGGTGCGTCTGTCGAGGGCTCTGCGGTGGTCAGAAAGGCGGGAGGTCGGGCGGGTCGGTGGGGGTCATGGCTTGGGCTTTGCGGCGCGCAGTTGCTCCAGCACCAAGGGGTCGATGGCGCCGTCGGCCAGGCGCTCCTCGAGGTTCTCGACGCCGGCCCAGGCGGCCAGGGAGGTGTAGCCGAGTGCTGTCACGCGCTCGTGTACCTCGTGGGCCAGGTCGTCGACGAGGGGGAGGAGGGTGGTGGGGTCGGGCTTGGTGAAGTACAACTCCCAAAGGCTTATTAACTGTGACATCCGGCCCACCGGATCGGGGTCGTCGTCGACGCGCAGGTCGATCTCGGTGTCGGTCGCTCCGCCGTAGCCGGCGCCGTGGCGTACCGAGTAGAGGGCGGCGCTCTGCCGGCCGCGGCTGTCCCCGCCCGCGGCGTCGCCCGCGGCCAGTGCGGCGTGCAGGCGGCGGGGCAGGGAGAGGGCGGAGCCGGCCAGCCAGGCGCGCTCCATCTCGGCGACGACCTCGGGGCCGGTCAGGATGTTGCCCTGGATCGCGTAGCCGTCGCCGGTCACCCCGCCCGCCCACGCGAAGCACTCCGGGCCCGTGTAGGACGCGCCCGGGCCGGTCGGGGCGACGACGCCCACCTGGCGCTGGGCGCGGCCCGGGTCGGCGGCGACCAGGCCGGCGATGACGTCGGCGGCGGCGGTGCCGGTGCGCAGCAGTGCCAGGCCCTGCTCGCGGAACGCCAGGTTGGCGAACGCCTGCGTCGCGAGGGCCCCGACGCCGCTCACGGCGGCCGGGACGACCGCCCCGACGGCGAGGAACTTGCTGGCCACGGCCACACCGAGGGACTGCCCGTCGGCCGAGCGCCCGACGATCGAGAACGTCATGGGCAACACCGTACGGCAAATGCTTCCGTTCGAAAGCTTTAGCCGCCCGCGATGACACCCGGCGGCTGGGACAGGCACACGAACGGGCCGCGCACCCCGGCGCTGAACCGCTCGGCCGCCCGCAGTGCCGTCTCCACCCGCCGCTGCGGCGCCATCCGCGACTGCGCGGTCGCGAACAGGGCGCCGAGCGCGATCTCGTCGCCGACGCCGACCGCCGCATAACCGTCCGCCGCCTCGGCGACCTGGTAGTCGTCGTGCACGGTGAACAGCCGGCCCTTGACGCCGACCAGGAACGTGCCGCCCTCCTCGCGCTCGCTGTCCCGGCGCGCCCAGCCGCCCGCCTTCAGGCACTCGCGGACCGTGTCGATGAAGCGGGTGGCCATGAACCGCTCGATGTCACCGACGGGCTTCGGGGGCTTGAGGGAGTACCGGATCAGCTGCCCCATGCGGAAGGACGTGGTGAAGCCGAAGAGGTACCCGTTGTTGTGGAACACCTTCGAGTCGGCCCGCACGGTCAGGCTCCAGCCCGAGGCGCCCGCGCTGTCGCCGCCGATGTACACGGTGCCCTGGTGGACCAGGCCCACGATCGCCGTCATGCCGCACCGCCGCCGGGGCGGGCGTGCCGGGCCAGGCCGTCGAGCATCAGGTCGAGGGCGAAGGCGAAGCGGTCGTCGCCGCTGCCCTCGATCATTGTGGGGGCCAGGGCGACCAGGTTGGGGAACTCGTCGGCGGGCAGGCTCGCGAAGTAGTCACGGACCTGGTTGAGGTACGGCTCGGCGTCGGCCTCGCTCTGCCGGCCCAGGTCGGCGTGGACGGCCTGCTCGAGAGCGTCAGCGACGATGACCATCGACATCTGGTCCATGCTCCACGCACAGATCCGGTCGGGAATACCCGCCCCCCGCAGCACCGCCAGCATCGCCTCGGTGTACCGCAGCGAGTTGGGCCCGGTCGGGATGTTGGCCCGGGCCACCCGCACCAGGTCGCGATGGGCCGCGAACACGTTGCGGCTGGCGAAGCAGCTGCTCTTGACCTCGGCCACCCAGTCGTGCGCGTCCGCGCGCGGTAGCGGGATCTCGCCGACGACCCGGTCGAGGAGCTGCTCCAGCAGCTCGTCCTTGTTGGCGAAGTATGCGTAGAGCGAGGCCGCGCCGGTCCCCAGCTCCTGCGCCACCCGGCGCATGCTTACCGCGTCGAGCCCGTCGCGGTCGACGAGGCGCAGGGCGGTGCTCAGCACCGCCTCCGCGCTCAGGGGTTGGCGGGCGGCATGCGCTTTCTTCGGCGCCCGCCACGGTGGCGCGGGGATGTCGGCAGACGGCACCTCGACATCGTACTGACTTCTCGCTTGACGCGAACACCGTTCGAATGTAGAACGATGTTCGTGAAAAACGAACAGCGTTCCAAACATTGGCTGGTACTCGCCGTGGTCCTCGCGGCCGAAGTGATGGACCTGCTCGACGCGACGATCATCGCCATCGCGGGCCCGTCCATCCGGGCCGACCTCGGTGGCGGCACCGCCTTCCTGCAGTGGCTCGCGGCCGGGTACACCCTTGCCTTCGCCATCGGCCTCGTCACCGGCGGCCGGCTGGGCGACATCTTCGGCCGCCGCCCCATGTTCCTGGCCGGTGCGGCCGGCTTCACGCTCATGTCCCTGCTCTGCGCGGTCGCGCCCGGCCCGGCCTGGCTCGTCGCGTTCCGGGTCCTGCAGGGCCTCTGCGGCGCCGTCCTGATCCCTCAGGGCCTGGGCCTGATCAAGGCCGCGTTCCCGCCGGAGAAGCTCGGTGCCGCGTTCGGCGCGTTCGGCCCCGTGATGGGCCTGTCCGCGGTCGGCGGCCCGATCCTGGCCGGCGTACTCGTGGACGCCGACCTCTTCGGCACCGGCTGGCGGGCCATCTTCCTGATCAACCTGCCGATCGGCCTGGCCGCATTGGCGGGCGCCGCGTTCGTGCTGCCCCGAAACGACGACCGCGACGCCGGCCTGCGCCTGGACCTCCCCGGCACCGCGCTGCTGGCCGGCGCGCTCCTGCTGCTCGTCTACCCCTTGGTCCAGGGCCGCGAGCTGGGCTGGCCGGCGTGGTGCTGGGCCGCCATGGCCGCGTCGCCGCCCGCCCTGTGGCTCTTCGCCCGCTACGAGCGCCGCCGCGTCCGCGCGGGCCGCACGCCGCTCGTCGAGCCGTCCCTGCTCGCGAAGCGCCGCTTCAACGCCGGCCTCGTCGTCGGCCTGATCCTGTTCGCCGGCATGATGGGCCTCTCGCTCATCCTCAGCGTGTACCTCCAGCTGGGCCGCGGCTACACCCCCGTCCGCGCCGGCCTCACCCAGGCGCCGTGGGCTCTGGGCACCGCGCTGGGCGCAATAGCCGCCTACGGCCTCAACACCCGCTTCGGCGGCCGGAAGGTCCTGGTCGGCGGCGTCGCGGTCATCGCCGTCGGCGTCGCCGCGTTCCTGGTGACGCTCGCCGCGACCGGCACCTCGACCTCGCCGTGGCCCCTCCTGCCGGCGCTGCTGGTGCTGGGCTTCGGCATGGGCGCGTCGATGACCCCGTACTTCGATCTGGTGCTGGCCGCCGTGGACCCTCACGAACTGGGCTCGGCGTCCGGCACCTTGACCGCCGCCCAGCAGATCGGCGGGGCCATGGGTGTCGCCACGCTCGGCACCGCGTACTTCTCCTGGGGCTCACTGCACCGCGTCCTATGGCTGGAGCTGGCTCTCCTGGCCGCCGCCACCGCGCTGTGCTTCCTGCTGCCACCCCGAGCCCGCGAGGACCCCGAACCCGCCCCCGAGCACGAACCGGCCCAACCAGCCGCCGCCCACTGACCGTCCCCGCACCGCTCTCGCCCGGCCCACGAGCACGACGGGCGGCGGCGGGAGTCGGGCGCCGGTGACGAGGGCGCGGGGCAGTCGCCCGGCCGGCCGGGCCGTCAGGGTGCCGGCGGGGGAGCGGCTGCGCGTAGGGCGGCGACGGCGGTGGCGATTGCGGGGCGGGTGACGGAGGACGCCCGGACGGCCGCGGTGATCCGGCGCTCCAGGGGGTCGCGGAGCGGGTGGGCCGTCACGTTGTAGCGCGCGTCGACGGCCAGTTCGGGCAGCAGCGTCACCGAGAGGCCGGCCTCGACGTGGGCCAGGAGCGGGCCGTAGGAGGAGAACAGCGCCGTCAGGTCCGGCTCGAAGCCCGCGCGGCGGCCGGCCCGGGTGATCAGGTCGTGGGTCCACGATCCCGGGCGCTCGGCGGACCAGAGCGCGTCCGCGAAGTCCGGCAGGTCGGCGACCCGGCTGGTGGTCGCGGCGGTCACCAGGACCACGCGGTCGGTGGTCAGCGGGGTGTGGATCACGTCGGCGTCCACGGGTGCGGTGCCGTCGAAGAGGTCGGCGGTCACGGCTACGTCGCACGCGCCCCGGCGCAGGGCCGGCACCCCCTCGGTCGGGTCGAGCTCGCGCAGGTCGACGCGCAGGCCGGGAGCGGTGGAGCGGAGCCGGTGGATGGCGGCCACGACGAAGGTGTTGACGGCGCTGGTGAACGCGCCGATCGTCAGGCGGCCGGTGGCGTCCAGGCCGGCCAGCTCGGCCCGCGCGGTCTCCATCTGATCCAGGATCGTGCGGGCGTGCCGGGCCAGGGTCCGGCCGGCCTCGGTCAGGCGCAGGCGGCGGCCGGCCCGCTCGAACAGCCGGGCCCCGGCCTCCCGCTCCAGCACTGCGAGCTGCTGCGACACCGTCGACGGGCTGAGGTGGGCGGCCTGCGCGACCGCGCGGACCGTGCCGAGCGCGGCCAGGTCGGCGAGCAACTTCAGCCGCCACGGGTCGAGCATGCCGTTGTTCTACGTTACCGAACAGGCTGTCCGCAATTGTGAGCTGGAGCTGCACACCGCACGGCCGTAGCGTCGGGGCATGGCGGACTTCTGGAGCGACGTCGAGCGGCACGTGGTCCGTTACGGCGGGGTGTTCACACCCGAGATCATCGTCGGGGCCGAGGGCAGCTACGTCGTCACCGAGAGCGGCCGGCGGATCCTCGACTTCACGTCGGGGCAGATGAGTGCGATCCTCGGGCACTCGCACCCGGAGATCGTGGCGACCGTACGGCGGCAGGTCGGCGAGCTCGACCACCTCTTCAGCGGCATGCTGTCCCGGCCGGTCGTCGAGCTGTCCCGGCGGCTGGCCGAGTCGCTGCCGGCGCCGCTGTCCAAGACGCTGCTGCTGACGACCGGCGCCGAGTCCAACGAGGCGGCCGTGCGCATGGCGAAGCTTGTCACCGGCGGATACGAGATCGTGTCGTTCGCCCGCTCCTGGCACGGGATGACCCAGGCCGCGGCCGGCGCCACCTACAGCGCCGGCCGGCGCGGCTACGGCCCGCCCTCACCCGGCAACTTCGCCATCCCGGCCCCGGACGGCTACCGGCCCGAGTTCACCCGGCCCGACGGCTCGCTCGACTGGGAGCGCCAGCTCGACACCGGGTTCGCGCTGTTCGACGCCCAGTCCTCCGGTGCGCCCGCCGCCTGCCTGGTCGAGCCGATCCTGAGCTCGGGCGGCGTCATCGAGCCGCCTGCCGGGTACCTCCGCCGCCTGCACGAGAAGTGCCGGGAGCGGGGCATGCTGCTGATCCTCGACGAGGCCCAGACCGGCCTGGGCCGGACCGGCACCTGGTACGCCTTCGAGCGCGACGGCATCGTCCCCGACATCATCACGCTCTCCAAGACCCTCGGCGCCGGGCTTCCGCTGGCGGCCGTTGTCACGTCGGAGGAGATCGAGCAGGCGGCGTACGAGCGCGGCTTCCTCTTCTACACGACCCACGTCAACGACCCGCTGCCCGCCGCGGTCGGCAACACCGTCCTGGACATCCTGGAGCGCGACGGCCTCGTCAAGCGCGCGGCCGAGCTCGGCGACCGGCTGCGGCGTGGCCTGCTGGAGCTGCAGTCCCGGCACGAGACCGTGGGCGACGTGCGCGGCCGCGGCCTGCTGCAGGGCCTCGAGCTGGTGACCGACCGGGCCACGAAGACCGGCGCGGACAGCCTGGGCGCCGCGGTCACCCGGCGGTGCCTGGAGCTGGGCCTGCACATGAACGTCGTCCAGCTGCCCGGCATGGGCGGCACGTTCCGCATCGCGCCGCCGCTGACGAGCACCGACGAGGAGCTGGAGCGCGGCCTGGCCATCCTGGACGAGGCGCTGGCCGGCTGATCAGCCGAGGTGGTGGCGCACCGCGTACAGGGCGGCCTGGGTGCGGTCCTGGACGCCGAGCTTGGTCAGGATCGCGCTCACGTGGGTCTTGACGGTCTTCTCGGCCAGGTTCAGGGCGCGGGCGATCTCACGGTTCGAGCGGCCGCGGGCGACCTCGGCCAGGACCTCGCGCTCGCGGGCGGTCAGCCGCACGCCATCCGCCGGGCCCGCCTCCGTGAGCAGGCGGGCCACCTCGGGGTTGAGCAGGACGTGCCCGGCGTGCACGGCGCGGATGGCGGCGGCCAGCGCCGGCGGGTCCACGTCCTTGTACACGTAGCCGGCGGCGCCCGCGCGCACGGCCGGCAGCACCGCGGCCGGCTCGGTGAAGCTGGTGATGACCAGGACCCGGGCCCGGGCCGCGGCCGCCGTCAGCGCGTGCAGGGCCTGCACGCCGTCGCCGCCGGGCATGCGCAGGTCGAGGAGGATGACGTCCGGATCGGTGCGCGCCGCCTCGGCCACGCAGGACGTGCTGTCGGAGGCCTCGCCGACCACCTCGATGTCGTCCTGCACATCGAGGAACGTGCGCAATCCCTGCCGTACCACCGGATGATCGTCGACGACGAGGACGCGAATGGGCTCAGGCAACCGGCACCTCCATGGTCACGGTCGTGCCCTCACCCGGCGCCGAGCGGATCAGCAGCCGCCCGCCCACCGCGCGGGCGCGCTCGTGCATCGAGATCAGGCCGAGGCGGCCCTGCCGGCCGGCGGTCGAGAAGCCGCGGCCGTTGTCGGCGACGGTGAGCGTCACACCCTGGGGCGTGCGGCGGAGCTCGACGGTGATCCGGGTCGCGGCCGCGTGGCGCAGCGCGTTGTGGAGCGCCTCCTGCGCCACCCGGTAGGCGGCCTCCTCGGACGCCGCCGGCAGTCGCGGGACAGGGTCCATCGCCAAGGACACCCGCGCCTCCTGTACCCGCTCGAGCAGCTCGATCTGCCGACGCAGCGCCGCGGCCAGGCCGTCCCCGGCCAGGTCGACGGGGCCCAGACCGACCACGATGGACTTCAGCTCGGCGGTGGCCTCGGCGGCCAGCCGCCGGACCACGTCCAGCTCCGCGGCCGCGCGGGCCGGGTCGCGCGCGATGAGCGTGAGCGCGGCGTCGGCGGTGAGCCGGAGGCTGAACAGCTTCTGCGTCACCGCGTCGTGCAGCTCCCGGGCGATCCGCTGCCGCTCCTCCACAATGGACAGCTCGCGGCTGCGCTCGTAGAGACGGGCGTTGACGATGGCGATCGCGGCGTGCGCGGCCAGGAGCTTCAGCAGCTCCTCGTCGTCGGCGTCGAACGACCCGCCCTGCTTGTTGGCCAGGAACAGCTCACCGAGGATGTCGGCACCGTCCACAATGGGCATCCCGAGGAAGTCCACCATCTCGGGGTGGCCGCTGGGCCAGCCCTCGAAGCTCGGATGCCGGCGGATGTCGGCCGCGCGGACCGGGTTCGGGTCGTGCAGCATCGCGCCGAGCAGGCCGTGCTGCCGCGGGATGGGGCCGATGCGGCGCCACTGCTCGGCGGTGAGGCCGTCGGCCAGGAACTCGCGGAACGAGCCGTTGCCGTCGGGGATGCCCAGCGCCGCGTACTGCGCGCCGAGGAGCCGCCGGGCCGCGGAGACGATCGTCTGCAGGACCTCGCGCACCGAAAGGTGGGCGGTGACGGCCAGCACCGCCTCGCTCACCTCGCGCAGCTCGTCGCGATCGCACTCGCCCACACCGACCACCGTACGCAGGGCGGGTCCTAGGTCCAAAGGTCCGGGCCCACCGCGACCGCGGCCCGATGGCAGCCGGATCGGGGCGCCATAGCGTCGGACCCATGAACAAGCCAACCGCCATCGTCACCGGCGTCTCACGCGGTCTCGGCAAGGCTCTCGCGGAGGGCCTCACGGACGCGGGCTGGACGGTCATCGGCGACGGGCGCACCCTCACCGCCCGCCAGCGCGGCCACGTCCCCGGCGACGTCACCGACTCGTGGCACCGCGGGCTGCTCGTCGAGACCGCACTGGAGACCGGCCGGCTCGACCTGCTCGTCAACAACGCCGGCATCCTGGGCCCGAGCCCGCAGCCGTTCCTGGCCGACTACCCCGAAGCCGAGCTGCGGCGGGTCTTCGAGGTGAACGTCGTCGCGCCCCTCGCCCTCACCCAGCTCGCCCTGCCCGCACTGCGCGACCACGGCGGCGCCGTCGTGAACATCAGCTCGGACGCGGCCACGGGCGCGTACCCGGGCTGGGGCGGCTACGGCGCCGCCAAGGCCGCTGTCGAGCAGCTGAGCAACGTCCTGGCCGCGGAGGAGCCGAAGCTGCGCGTGTGGTGGGTCGACCCCGGCGACCTGCGCACGCAGATGCACCAGGAGGCGTTCCCGGGCGAGGACATCGGCGACCGCCCGCTGCCCGAGTCGGTAGTGCCCGCGCTCCTCGACCTCCTCGCGACCCGGCCCGCGTCCGGCCGCATCAAGCTGTGAGCGCCGTCCTGGACTTCACGCTGCCCGCGTCGCTCGAGGCGCACGAGCCGCCGGAGGCGCGCGGTCTCGGCCGCGACGGGGTCCGGCTGCTGGTGGCGTCGGGCGCCGGGGTGGCGCATCGGCGGTTCACGGAGCTGCCGGAGCTGCTGCGGGCCGGGGACGTGCTCGTCGTCAACACGTCAGGGACGCTGGCGGCGGCGGTGGGAGTGCTGGGGGTACCGCTGCGGCTGCACTTCTCGACGCGGTTGCCCGACGGGCGATGGGCGGTCGAGGTCCGCGACGCTTCCCGGCGCCCGCACCCTGGCGCGGCCGGTGAGCTGCGGCTTCCCGGCGGGGCGAGCGTCACGCTGGAGGAGCCGTACACCGGTGGGCGGCTGTGGGCGGCGACCGTGCGCACCGGGGTGCCGGTGCCGGAGTTCCTGCGCCGGCACGGTGAGCCGATCCGCTACCCGTACGTCCGCCGCCGGTGGCCGCTGGCGTCCTACCAGACCGTGTTCGCCCGCGAGCCCGGCAGCGCCGAGATGCCGAGCGCCGGCCGGCCGTTCAGTGAGCGGGTCGTGACCCGCCTGGTCGCCGCGGGCGTGCGCTTCGCACCGCTTGTCCTGCACACGGGGGTGGCCTCGCCCGAGGCGCACGAGCGGCCGTATCCGGAGTGGTTCGCCGTCGCCGAGACCACCGCCCGGCTGGTCAACGACACCCGGGCCGCGGGCGGGCGGGTCGTCGCGGTCGGCACCACCGCCGTGCGGGCGCTGGAGAGCGCGGCCGGGCCGGACGGCCGGGTGGTGGCGCGCAGCGGGTACACCGATCTGATCGTCACCCCGCAGCGGGGTGTGTCCGCCGTCGACGGCCTGCTGACCGGATTCCACGAACCGCGGGCCTCACACCTCGACCTGCTGGCCGCGGTGTCGGCGCCGGACGTGCTCGCCGCCGCGTACGCCGAGGCGGTCCGCGAAGGCTACCTGTGGCACGAGTTCGGGGACGTGAACCTGCTGCTGCCGTAGCCCGGACCCGGCCGCCGCGCGGTGTCAGGCCGGGAGGGCGTCCATTGCCCGGTAGATGCGTACGTCCGAGATCGGGTAGGCCGTGCCGAGAGCCTGGGCGAAGAGGCCCACCCGGAGCTCCTCGATCATCCAGCGGATCTCGCGCAGCTGCGGCGTCATCGGCATCGCGGCCAGGAGCTGGTCGTACTCCTTCTGGATCTCCTGGACCGTGAGCATGCGGTCGCGGTCGCGGCCGGTGTCGGTCGGCACCTTCTCCAGGCGCTTCTCGATGCCGCGCAGGTAGCGCTCCAGGTCCGGGAGGCGCTGCCAGCCGGTGTCGGTGACGAAGCCGCGGTACACCAGCTTGGCGAGCTGGCCGCGCATGTCGGTCAGGGCCGGCAGCAGCAGCGGGTTCTTCGTGCGGGCCAGGCGCTGCTCGACGTCGTACGACGCGGCCAGGATCTTGCGGACGCTCGACACCACCTCCAGCGTCAGATCGACCAGGTCGGCTCGCACCTTGTCGCGCAGGGCCGTGAACGCGGCCTCGTCCCACGCCGGGCCGCCCGCGTCGGTCATGAGCTGGTCGATGGCGGCGGCGGCGCAGTCGTCCAGGAGGTCGACGGCGCTGCGGTGGGGGTTGCGGCTCAGCGCCAGCTTGTCGGCGTTGGAGAGGCGGCCCTGGACGAAGCGGGCCGGCGGGGGGAGCGTGAGCTGGAGGAGGCGGCGGGTGCCGCGCCACATCTCGTACTCCTGCCGGGCCGGGATGTCGAACGCCTGGACCGCCACCGACTCGCCCTCGTCGACCAGGGCCGGATACACGGTGAGGGTGTGGCCGGCGACGGTGCGGTCGAGGCGGCGGGGCAGGGTGCCGAACTCCCAGCGCGTCGTGCCCTTGCGCACCACGTCCACGGCGGCCTCGGCGACCGTCTTCTCCAGGCGCGGGGCCAGGCGTGCCCGCAGTACACCCAGGTCCTTGCCTTCGCCCAAGACCTGGCCGGCGTCGTCGACGATGCGGAACGTCATCTTCAGGTGCTCGGGGACCTTCGACAGGTCCCACTCGGCGCGGGGGACCGAGACGCCCGTCATGCGGCGCAGCGCCAGCTCGAGCGAGTCGAGCAGGTCGGCGGCCCGGGGCGGCATGTCGAGGAGGGCGTCGCGGGCGGTGTCGGGGGCCGGGACGAAGTTGCGGCGGGTGGCCTTCGGCAGGGACTTGATCAAGGCGGTGACGAGGTCCTCGCGCAGCCCGGGGACCTGCCAGGCGAAGTCGGCGTCGCGGACCGAGCCGAGCAGCGGCAGTCCGATGTGGACGGTGACGCCGTCGGCCTCCCGGCCCGGCTCGAACTGGTAGGTGAGCGCGAAGCGGCGGCCGTCCTGCTCCCAGGCGTCGGGGTACTGCTCCTGGCGGATCTGGTCGGCGCCGGCGTTGACGAGCATGGCCGGGTCGAACGTCAGCAGGTCGGGGGAGTCGCGGCGGGTCTTCTTCCACCAGCTGTCGAAGTGCCGGCCGGAGACCACCTCGGCGGGCAACCGGTTGTCGTAGAAGTCGAAGAGCGTCTCGTCGTCCACGAGCAGGTCGCGGCGGCGGGCGCGGGCCTCGAGCTCCTCGACCTCGCCGAGCAGGCGGCGGTTCTCCTCGAAGAACGCGTGAGAAGTCTCCCAGTCGCCCTCGACGAGCGCGTGGCGGATGAACAGCTCACGGGAGAGCGCGGGGTCGATCCGGCCGTAGTTGACCTTGCGGTTGGTGACGATCGGGACGCCGTAGAGCGTCACCCGCTCGACCGCCATGACCGCGGCCTGCTTGCGCTCCCAGTGCGGCTCGCTGTACTGGCGCTTGACCAGGTGCTGGGCGAGGGGCTCGATCCACTCCGGCTCGATCTTGGCGGCGACCCGGGCCCAGAGGCGGGTCGTCTCGACCAGCTCGGCCGCCATCACCCAGCGCGGCGTCTTGCGGAACAGGGAAGAGCCCGGAAACACGGCGAACTTCGCGTTGCGGGCGCCGAGGTACTCGCTCTTGTCCCCTTCCTTCAGCCCGATGTGCGAGAGCAGGCCGGCCAGGAGCGACACGTGAATCGGGTAGGCCGCCGCCGGCTCCTCGTTGGGCGTCACGTCCATCGTCTTGAGGACCTGGCGCAGCTGGCTGTAGATGTCCTGCCACTCGCGGACGCGCAGGTAGTTGAGGTATTCGGCCCGGCACAGCTTGCGGAACTGGTTGCTGGAGAGCTCCTTCTGCTTCTCCTGCAGGTAGTTCCACAGGTTGATGAAGCCGGTGAAGTCCGAGTCCTTGTCGGCGAACCGGGCGTGCGACTGCTGGGCCTGGGCCTGCTTGTCGGCCGGGCGCTCGCGCGGGTCCTGGATGGACAGCGCCGCGGCGATCACCATGACCTCGCGCACGGCGCCGTTCTTCTCGGCCTCCAGGACCATCCGGGCCAGCCGCGGGTCGACCGGCAGCTGCGACAGCTTCCGGCCGAGCGGGGTCAGGGCCTTCTTGTCATCGAGGGCGCCGAGCTCTTCGAGCAGCTGCACGCCCGCGGTGACGTTGCGCTTGTCGGGCGGGTCGATGAACGGGAACGCGCCGAGGTCGCCGAGGCCGAGCGCGATCATCTGCAGGATGACCGACGCCAGGTTGGTGCGCAGGATCTCCGGGTCGGTGAACTCGGGCCGCGCGTTGAAGTCGTCCTCGCTGTAGAGGCGGATGCAGATGCCGTCGGACGTGCGCCCGCACCGGCCCTTGCGCTGGTTGGCCGATGCCTGGGAGACGGGCTCGATCGGCAGTCGCTGAACCTTCAAACGGTGGCTGTACCGCGAGATCCTGGCCGTCCCCGGATCGACGACATACTTGATGCCGGGGACGGTCAGCGAGGTCTCGGCCACGTTGGTGGCGAGCACGACCCGGCGCCCGGAGTGCGGCTGGAACACCCGGTGCTGCTCGGCGAAGGAGAGCCGCGCAAACAGCGGCAGGATCTCCGTGTTGGGCAGGTCCAGCTTGGTGAGCGCGTCGGCGGTGTCGCGGATCTCCCGCTCGCCCGAGAGGAACACCAGGACATCGCCCGGGCCCTCGTCCTGCAGCTCCATGACGGCCATGGCGATCGCGTCGAACTGGTCGACCTCGTCCTCGCCCTCGTCGGGCGCCACGAGCGGCCGGTAGCGGACCTCGACCGGGTAGGTGCGGCCGGAGACCTCGACGATCGGGGCGTCACCGAAGTGCCGGGAGAACCGCTCGGGGTCGATGGTCGCCGACGTGATGATGAGCTTGAGGTCGGGGCGGCGGGGGAGGAGCTGCTTGAGGTACCCGAGGATGAAGTCGATGTTGAGGCTGCGCTCGTGGGCCTCGTCGATGATGAGCGTGTCGTACCGGCGCAGCAGCCGGTCCTGCTGGATCTCGGCCAGCAGGATGCCGTCGGTCATCACCTTGACCATCGTCTGCTCGGACGACTGGTCGGTGAAGCGCACCTTGAAGCCGACGGTCGCGCCCAGCTCGGTCTTGAGCTCCTCGGCGACCCGCTCGGCGACGGTCCGGGCGGCGATGCGCCGGGGCTGGGTGTGGCCGATCTGCCCGCTGACGCCGCGGCCCAGCTCCAGGCAGATCTTGGGCAGCTGGGTCGTCTTGCCCGACCCGGTCTCGCCGGCCACGATCACCACCTGGTGGTCGCGGATCGCCGCCAGGATCTCGTCCTTGCGCTGGCTGACCGGCAGCTGCTCCGGGTAGGAGATCTCCGGCCGGGCGGCTCTGCGGGCGGCGACGCGCTGCTCGGCCCGCTCGACGTCGGCCTTGATTGCCTCGGCGATGCCCTGGGCGTTGCGCGAGCGCTTGGCCCCGTCGATCCGGCGCCGCAGCCGATGCTGGTCCTGGGGCATCAACCCGGCGAGGCGAGCGCGCAGCTCACTCAGGCTGGTCGGCTGGGGCGTTTCAGACATGGCGTCCGCAAGCTTAGGCACGCGGCGCCGCGATTGCCCGTCAATTTTGGCCCGGGGGCCGCGTCGAGCCCGTTTTGTAGCCGGCGTCACCGCCTCGCGCCGCCCGGACGGCCGTCGAAAGTTGCGCAGGCGGCTTGTCGAGCGTTGCGCGGGGCGGCCTGTCGAGTGTCGCCCGGGCGGCTTGTCGGGCGTTGCGCGGCCGGCTTGTCGGGCGTTGCGTGGGCGGTGTCGCGCGAGGTGCGGTGCGCGGGGCCGCGCGGGCGTGACGTGCTGCCGCGGGCGTGGCGCGGCATGGTGCTGGCGGGTCGTGGCTCGGCGCTGCCCTGCCTGGTGCGCGGCCGTGGCTCGGCTGGTGGGCTGCGTGGTGCGTGGGTCGTGGTGCGGCGGCGGGCTGCGTGGTGCAGCGGGCGTGGCTTGGCGGTGGGGTGCGGTGTGTTGCCCGGGGGTCTGGGCGGGCGGGTGCGGTAGTGGGCGGGTTGGGGCCCCAAGTTGGGGGCGGCCCGATGTGACGCTTAGTCACTCCAGTCACTAATGTCACACCCATGGCCTTGCCCGCGGTCCCCAATCAGCCGTCGCCCTCCGGCGCGGTCCCGCCCCGTCAGACCCCGCGGCATGCGGCGCCCAGCCAGACGTTTTCCGCCGGCACCTTCGCGACAGGTGCCTTTCCGACGCTCTCCCCGGCCCGCCCCGGCCCGGCCCGGCCGCGCCCACCCAAGGCGCTGACGCTCGGCACGGTGGAGGAGGACGACCTGCGCGACGACGCCGCGTATCAGGCCATCGGCTTCTACGACCTGGCCCTGACCGGGCGCAGTGCGAAGTCGGCGCAGTTCGTGCAGTGCCGGTTCAACCGCACCGACATCACCGGCACCGCCCTGTCCGGCGCGATCCTCACCGACTGCCTGCTGGAGCGCACGACCCTGGACCACGTCCACGCCGACCACTCCGTCCTGCACCGCGTCACGCTGCGCGACTGCGGCCTGGCCGGGCTGCAGTGGCTGGGTGGGACGCTGCGGGACGTGACGGTCCGCGACTGCCGGGCCGAGCGCAGCGTGTTTCGCGACGCCCAGCTGCACTCGGTGTTCTTCACCTCGACCGACCTGGTCGGCGCCGACTTCACCGACGCCGACCTGACCGGGGCCACGTTCAGCGGCTGCGACCTGTCCGACGCGGTCTTCACCGGCGCCCACGCGGCCGGTGCCCGCTTCGAGTCGTGCACCATGGCCGGCGCCGCCGGCATCGAGGGCCTGGCCGGCGCCACGATCGCCGGCGCGGACGCGGACGAGCTGCTGTCCCTCTTCGCCACGGCCCTGGCGATCACTCTCACGGATGACTGACGTCTATCCGACGATTGCCGCTACCCGGGCCACCCGAGGTTGGGGCGCTTCCGCGCGGTCACCTCGATCTCGATCTTCATGCGCGGGTCGGAGAGGCCGCACACCTGCATGGTGGCCGCCGGGCGTACGTCGCCCATCCAGCGCTGCAGCACCGGGAAGCACGGCTCGAAGTCGGCCGCGTCCGGGAGCAGGTAGCGGACCCGCACCACGTCGGCCGGGGCCGCACCCGCCTGCTTGAGTGCGGCGTCGATGTTGCGCCAGCACTGCTCGGCCTGCGCCACCACGTCGTCCGCGATCGTCATCGCCGCGTAGTCGAAGCCGGTCGTCCCGGACACGTGGACCCAGTCGCCGTCGACGACCGCGCGGGAGTACCCGATCTCCCGCTCGAACGTCGACCCGCTCGAAATCAACCGCCGTTCGTTCATACCTCAGACGCTAGACGGCAGCTGTCCCAGCTGGCGCATGAGATCCACATCATCACTCATCACCCAGATGTCGGTGATGCGGCCGTCGCGCACGGTCAGGATGTCGTTGACCCGGATTTTCAGCCGCTTGCCGGTCGCCTCCGCGCGTCCGAGCGGCGTCTCATAGGGCCCGACGTGCCGCACGTGCATGTAGAACCCGATGACGATCTGGTCGCCGGTCTCGATCCGGTGCACCAGCTCGGTCCGGCGGTCCGCGAACGCCGCCTGCAGCCCGCGCGCCCGCGCGGCGAGCTCCTCCGCGGTGACGGGCACCCCGTTCACCGGGACGGGGTCGGCGTAGTACTTGCGGAAGTCCGCCGCTTCACTCGGCTGGTCCCAGAGCGCCAGCACTGCATCGAGGTCCATGGCTCAATGGTGCCGGGCACCGATCGGGTTCCAGGCATGCTTGTCGACATGCCGTCCACCTTCACCAGAGATGAACTGCTGGCCGCGGCCGGCCGTCTATTACCGGATGTGCTCGTGCCCGGGCTCGACGTCCTGCTCTGCGGCATCAACCCGGGCCTGTGGTCGGCCGCCACCGGGCACCACTTCGCCCGCCCCGGCAACCGCTTCTGGCCGGCCCTGCACCGCTCGGGCTTCACACCGCGGCAGCTTCGCCCCGACGAGCAGGACCTCCTGCCGACGTGGGGCCTCGGCATCACGAACCTGGCCGCTCGCGCCACCGCCCGCGCCGACGAGCTGACTCGCGCGGAGCTCACCGAGGGCGCGGCGATCCTGCGGGCGAAGGTGGCCGACTACGCCCCGAGGTGGCTGGCCGTCCTGGGCGTCACCGCGTACCGGACCGCGTTCGGCATCCAGGGCGCCAAGGTCGGCCCGCAGGAGTCGACAGCCCTAGCGCCGACCCGCCTGTGGATCCTGCCGAACCCGAGCGGCCTCAACGCCCACTACCAGCTCGCCGACCTGGCCGAGGAGTTCGGACGCCTACGCGAGGCCAGCGGCGCCGGCCAACGGGGCTGACAAGGCCGACCACCGAAGCTGACGAGGCCTGGCACCGGCGTAGGACAAGCGCAGCTGGCCACAAGCCTGGCTGTCGCGAGCGCGGCTGCCACGAGGGCGGCTGTCACGAGGCGGCCGGTCGCAAGGGCGGCTGGCCACAAGCCTGGCTGTCACGAGCGCGGCTGTCACGAGCGCGGCTGCCATGAGGGCGGCTGCCACGAGGGCGGCTGGTCGCAAGGGCGGCTGGTCGCAAGGGCGGTTGGTCACGAGCGCGGCTGGTCACAGGGGCGGCTGGTTACTGACCCGGCGGTTGAAGCTGACCAGGCCGGCTCTCCGCGCGAGGCGGGTGGACGGCCACGGTCACGGCGGGCGAAGGCGGAGCGTCGCGACGGCTGCATGAGGGGCGGAGGGGCGGCGTGGCGGAGGGCTGCGTGGCGGAGGGGTGTGGGTGGCGGAGAGGCGGCGTGGCGGAGGGCGGCGTGGCGGAGGGGTGTGGGTGGCGGAGAGGCGGCGCGGCGGAGGGGTGTGGGTGGCGGGTCAGGTGAGTTCGGCGGGTGGCTCGTAGCGGGAGGCGCGCTCGGCCAGGAGTTGGCCGAAGACGCCGCTCGGGCGGGCGCAGTCGGCGCAGACGAAGTTGTCGTCCAGGCGCGGGCTGCCGCAGTGGTCGCAGGTGCCTCGGTCGCGGGGATCCTGGTAGCGCAGCAGGGCCTCGGTCAGGGCCCTGACGACCGGCGCGCGCAGGGCGATGACCTGCTCGCCGACCCGCACCTCGGCCACCGCGGGCCCGGGTGCGGGGTCGAACACGTCGAGCCGATCGTTGAACTCCCGCAGCGCCCGTGCGACAGCATCGTTCATACCTGCACCCTAGAAGCCCGGCCGCCCCGCGCCGACCCCGGGACCGCGCGGATGGCAACCGGCCGACCCCGCCACGCACCACGACCCGCGGGGGCGGCAGCGACGAGAGCCGGCCGCGCGGGTGCGGCGAGCGCCCAGCACCGCGGCAGTGAAAGCAGGTCGCGGGGGCGTTCGGCTCCGCGGTGGTAGAGGCCGGTCACACGGAGGCGCGAGCGTCCGCTGTTGCGCTGGTGAAAGCCGGTCGCGCGGGGGGCGAGCATGGCGGTCGTGAGGGCAGTCGCGCGGGGGCGAGCGCCGCGGTTGTGAGGGCGGTCGCGCGGGGGCGAGCATCGCGGTTGTGAGGGCAGTCGCGCGGGGGCGAGCGCCGCGGTTGTGAGGGCGGTCGCGCGGGGGCGCGCATCGCGGTTGTGAGGGCGGTCGCGCGGGGGTGTGCGCCGCGGTTGTGAGGGCGGTCGCGCGGGGGGCGTGTGCTGCCGTCGCGCGGGCGGTCACGGGTGGGCGGGCACCTCGGCGGCGGTGCGGGTGGCCAGCACCGGGGCCAGCAGCGCGATCGCCAGCGGTAGCACGGCCAGGCCGAGCAGCGCGTGGCCCAGGCCCGTCACGTCCGCGAGGGCGCCGATGAGCGGCGGGCCGACCAGGATGGAGCCGTATCCGATGCTCGTCACCACGGCGATCGCCGCCGCGGGCCGGCCGGTCTCGCCCGCCGCACTGATCGCGGCCGGAAAGACCAGGCAGATGCCCAGACCCCAGAAGATCGCGCCGGTGTACGTCACGAGCGTCCACGGTGCCAGCACCGTCGCGAGCACCCCGGCCAGGCCCGCCAGCGCCCCGAGGCGGACGGCGGCGGCCCGGCCCAGGCGGGCGACGGCGGTGCTGCCGGCGAACCGGCCAGCGGTCATCGCGGCGGCGAACGCGGTGTAGCCGATCGCGGCGTCGGCCTGGCTGAAGTGGCGGCCGGTGTCGAGGTACAGCGCGAGCCAGTCGCCCGCTGCGCCCTCGGCCACGGTGGCGCAGAACGTGACGAGGCCGATGACCAGGATGACGCGGCTCGCTCGGAAGCGCGGGCGCTCGCCGGGGCCGGGCTCGGCGGTACCCACGCGCTCGTCCAGATAGAGGGTGAGCCCGGCCAGCGTCACGGCGAGGGAGGCCAGCGCGGCCATCGCGAGATGGGTCGCGACGTCCAGGCCCGTCCGGGCGGCCAGGGAGCCGGCCGCGGCGCCGCCGATCGAGCCGAGGCTCCAGCAGGCGTGGTACCGCGGCATCCACTCGCGGCCGGCCTGCCGGTCGACGTGGCTGCCCTGCACGTTCATCGCCACGTCCCAGGAGCCGTAGGCCAGCCCCAGCAGGAACAGCGCCCCGGTGAGCGTCAGGAGATCCCCGGCCAGGCCGACCGCGCTCAGCGCGACGGTGGCGACGATCGCGGTGGCGGCGACCCAGGTGCGGCTGCCGAGGCGGCGGCAGGCGATCCCGGTGAGCGGCATCGAGACGAGTGAGCCGATGCCGAGCGCGAGGAGGGCCCGGCCGAGCTCACCGTTGGTGATCCCGAGCCGCTCGACGACCGCCGGGATCCGCGCGACCCAGCCGCCCACGACGGCGCCGCTCGCGGTGAACACGAGGGCCGTGCCGAGCGCGGCCTTGTGCACGCGTGGTCAGTACTCGTCGGGGCGGCGGAAGATGACTGTCTGGTCGGCGCCGCCGGGCGCGCCGTTCGGGGTGGCCCCCGGCTGGATGACCTGCGTCGGGCCGCTGGGCTGGCCGCCGAGGTCGTGGTGGCCGGCCGGGCCGCCGCCGAAGTTCGGGTTGATCATCTGGGTGGCGGCCGACGGGTTGCCGTAGGTCGCCGGCTGCGGGGAGCCGTAGGTCGTCGGCGCGGACGGCGGCGGGTTGTACGCGGGGAAGCCGCCGGCCGGGGCCGGCACGACCGGGTGCATGCCCGTGTCCGGCTCGTTGCGATCCTTGCGGCGGAAGTAGAAGAGGCTGCCGATCAGGCCCAGCGCGCCGACGATCGCGATGATGCCGACCCAGAGGCCCAGGCCCATCCCGCCGCCGCTGCCGCTCGTCCGCTCGGTCGCGGGCTCGGACGCCTGCGGGACCGCGACCCCGCCCCCGTCCGCCGGCGGGGCGAACGTCTCGTCGCCGGCGAGCGTCGGCTGGTCGGACGCGTTCGCCGACGACGTCTTGGTCGGCTTGACCGACTTGGTGGCCGTGGGCGACGCGCTCGGAGCGCCGGTGGCCCTCAGCGTGAAGTTCTCGGTGTTGCCGCCCTGGACGCCGATCCGCCCGGCCGCCTGGCCGCCGGTCTTGATGGTCATCACGATCGCGCCGCCGGCCGACTTGTCCGGGGCCAGGGTGCCGTTGGCCCGGCAGCTCGCGGTCCGGCCGCCGCCGCCGATGTTGCAGCCGGGGTTGTCGCCCGCCTCCATCACCGCGTTGGGCGGGGTCTGGACCCCGATGACGACGGTGGCCGGCTGCTTCGCGTTGTTCTTCACGGTGAAGCGCAGCTGGACCTTGTCGCCGGCCTTGCCCTGGACGGCGTTGTCGGCCTTGAGCTCGAGCGGGTCGGCGGCCCAGGCGGGGGCCGCGGACACCGCGAGCAGGCCGATGCCGAAGGCCGCGACGACACCCGCCGCCGCGCTCCAGCGCTGAAACCTCCACACGTTACCCATAGCTTTGGCGGACACTAGCAGCATTCACGAACGATCGCCGCCCACCGGGCTGGTGGACGAATCGCTCAGACTACGTGTTTCGGACATAGGTGCTGTCTGAAACAGGCGAAACAGCCACCACAGCGACGGTGTCAGAATGACGGCACCCGCGAGGACGGCCCACAGCGTGGCCCGCATCACGGCCGGCGCCGCCGCGGTGCCCGCGACGGTGGTCGACGGTGGCAGCAGATAGGGGTACTGCGCGGCCGCCCACCCCCACAGCACGGCCGCGACGGCCAGGCCGGCGGTGACGCGGACGGCGACGTAGCGGCCCGCGGCGAGCAGCGCGATCGAGGCCAGCCCGGCCAGCACCGACACGACGATCAGCGCGCCCGGCACCGGCCGCCAGAGCCGTTCGGCGAGCCAGCCGGCGTCCAGCTCGACGGCGACCAGGCCGACCGCCGCGAGTACCCCCGCGCCCGCGCCCGCCCACAGGGCTCGGCGACGCATGGGGGGTACCAGATCCGGCTCGTGGTTCTTGGCATCCTGGCACAGGAATACCGCGGCGAGATAAGCGCACACGGTGACCGCGAGGACACCCGTGGCGACCGAAGTCGGGTTCCACCACGCGGTGAGCAGGTCACCCCGGCCCGCGGTCCACGGCGGCACCCGCGCGGACGCGATGCCACCGGCCACGGCGCCGAGGAAGAACGGCGTGACGAGCGACGAGAAGGCGAAGAGCGCACCGAAGATCCGCTGCTGCGTGAGCGTGGTGCTGGTCTTGCGGAAGGCGAAGCCGGCGCCGCGGCCGATGATGCCGAGGGCGGCCCCGGTGAGCGGGATGTACATGGTCGCGGCCACGCCGGCGAACACGGCCGGGAAGCCGGTCCAGAGCAGCACCACGGCGAAGATCAGCCAGACGTGGTTGGCCTCCCAGACCGGGCCGATCGCGTGCTCGATCAGCTTGCGCGTCCGCGCGCCCGTGCGGGCGCCTCCGGCGAAGAGGTCCCAGAACCCGGCGCCGAAGTCGGCGCCGCCGAACAAAGCGTAGGCGGTGACGGCGGCGAAGAGCACGCCGAGGAGCGCGTCGGCGGCCGTCATCACGGCACCGGGAACGTGGCGACGTCGGACTCCTGGGGCGCGACGGGCACCGGGCGGTCCCTGGCCAGGCGGCGCAGGACGTACACGGTGGCGATCGTCATCAGGTAGTACACCAGCAGCAGCACGTAAAGACCGGTCCGCAGGCCCGGCGCCGTGTTCACCGCGTCGTGCGTGCGCAGGATCCCGTAGACGACCCACGGCTGGCGCCCGGTCTCGGTCGTGGTCCAGCCGGCCTCGAGGGCCAGGACGGCGGCGGGTCCGCACAGCGCGGCCGCGCGCAGGAACCACCTGTTGGTGAGCCAGCCGCGGCGCCGCCACCAGATGAAGCCGAAGATCGCCGCGACGCCGAGCATCGCGAAGCCGGCCGCGACCATGAGCTGGAACGACAGGTGGACGACGTTGACCGGCGGCTGCTGGTCGGCCGGCACCGTGTTCAGCCCGCGGATCTCCGCGTCGGGGTCCCAGTGGGCCAGCAGCGAGAGGCCGTTCGGGATCTCGATGGCGTAGCGCAGCTCCCCGTCGACAGCGACGCCGCCGAGGTGCAGCGGCGCGCCGCGCTCGGTCGCGTAGAGGCCCTCCATCGCGGCCAGCTTGACCGGCTGGTAGTCGGCGACGAAGTGCGCGGCCCAGTCGCCGACGCCGACCTGGACGGGCGCCATGACGGCGGCGACGGTGAAGGGCACCAGGAAGCCCAGCCGGTGGTACCTGTCCACGCGCCCGCGCAGCATCCCCACGGCGTAGACGGAGGCCATGCAGAAGCCGGTGACCATGAACGCGGCCACGATCATGTGCACGGACTGCGGCCCGGTCGCGCGGTTGAACATCGCGCCGAGCGGGTCGACCCCGGTGATCTTCCCGTCGACCAGGTCGAAGCCCTTCGGCTGGTTCATCCAGGCGTTCGCGCTGACGACACAGAACGTGCCGACGACCCCGGCCACCAGGATCGGCACCCCCGACCACAGGTGGACCCTCGGCGAGAGCCGGTCCCAGCCGTAGAGGTAGATGCCGAGGAATATCGCCTCCACGAAGAACGCGAAGCCCTCCAGGGTGAACGGAAGGCCGATCACCTGGCCGTAGGTGCCCATCAGGCCCGGCCAGAGCAGGCCCATCTCGAAGCTCAGGATGGTGCCGGAGACGGCTCCGACGGCGAACAGGACGCCCATGGCCCGGGCCCAGCGTCTGGCGAGGATCTTGTACTCGACCGAGCCGGTGCGGTACCCCCGCCACTCCATGAACAGGGTGATGGCGGGCATGGCGACCCCGAAGCTGGCGATGATGATGTGCCAGCCCAGCGACAGGGCCATCTGGGTGCGGGCGGCGGCGAAGTCACCGGGTGTGGCCGCCTCGGCGAAGAAGGACAACGGTTCCACATGCCCGTTCTATCCCCGTCCGGGCAGCTCAAGCCCGGCGGGACGTGTGAAAGCGGTGTTGAACACGTTCGGTTACTTTCGGCGGCTTATACGTGTAGCATGGCTACACGTACCATGCCTACATTTCAGCCGGTCCGCTGAACTGGGCCAGCCCCAGCAGCAGGAGCAGGACGACGAATCCGATGTAGACCAGCCGGCGCCGGCGGATGTTCTCGTACGCGTGCCACCAGGCGATTGCGGCCTCGGCCGCCGGGCCCGCGATGAAGGCTTTGCGGCGCGGGACGACGATCGGCGCCAGGCGGACCGCGGTGGAGACGTAGCGCTGGACCGCGCGCCGCTGGCCGGCGCCTTCCGGGGTGACGGTGATCTGCCGGTCGTCCTCGATGTGCTCCGCGTCCTCGGCCGCGTAGTAGCGTTCCGAGCGGCGGTGGAAGGTGCGGTCCAGGTAGTCGTCGGCCGCGCCGTCCTGGCCGAGCCGGGTGCGCTGCAGCTCCAGCCAGGGCCAGCGGGTGGCGACGTCGGTGAGCACGTCCACATACAGGTAGTCGGCGTCCTCGTCCCCGCCGACGACCCGCGACGAGTCCCGCCGCAGCGGCTCCAGGTGACGGCTGACGAACGCGACGTAGCCCGGCGGCGGCTCCGATGTCATCCGCATCACACCCACGCGCATGCCATCATCGTCGCGCTGCCGCCGTTGTTTTGGGAACGCCCCGGCTTCGGCAAATACGGCGGTGTTGCGCGCGGGTGCGATGATCGGCCCCGTGGGCTCCGCGTTACCCGTCGGCCGGGAGGTCCTCATCCCCGGCGAGCTGTCGGTCGCCATCGACGAGGGTGGCATCCGCACGGCCTCCGGCATGCTGCCCGCGCTGCTGTACACGACGAACGGCCTCGAGCGGCACGGCCAGCGCGAGATGGTCTTCGCGATCGCCCGCACCGGCGCGCCCGCGCCCGGCTTCCCGCTCACCATGGCCCGCACGGTGCACCGCTTCGCCGCCGAGGGCCGCCTGGTCGACGCGGGCGACGTGAGCGTCTTCGGCCGGCCCGGGGTCGACATCGACGAGCGGGTCACCGGATTCGTGTACGCCGACCCGCCGGCCGCCCTGCCGTCCACAGTGGAGCTCGCCCGCCCGCCGCTCATCGCCCTGCCCCTGCTGGGCGGGGAGACGGCAGTGGTCCAGCGCTTCGGCCACGCCCGGGTGCTGGCGCTGCTCGGTGCGCAGGAGCGGTACTACCCGCACCCGTGGTGGTTTCGCCCCGGCCGCGCCGCGGTCCTGGACGACGCCGAGTTCCGGGCTGCGACGATGCTCTCCCGCGCGCCCGCCTACAACCTGCCGTTCCTGCACGTCGTGCACGACGGCGACCGGCTCGAGCTCTCCGTCTCGCCCGACGAGCTGCCCGCGCTGCGCGAGGCCATGCGGGAGGCGCCGGAGGTGTGCGCGTACCTGCCGGGCCTGGCCGGGACCCCGAAGACGTACGTGTGGTCGCCCGGCCAGTCCGGTCCGGCCGCGATCGTCGCCCCCGGCGGCGAACGCGCGACCCGGCTCGCCTGCAACTTTCTGCTGATCGTGCGCGGCGACGGCCAGCCGACGGCCCGTCAGGTCGAGGACGGTTTCGCGGTACTGCTGACCGGCGCCATGCACGCCCGTCTCCTGCAGGCGGTGGAGGCCGGCCGTCCGGTGGAGATCGGCCTGCCGGACGGCGCGGTCCGCTCGCTGGCGTTCCGGGTCGGCGCGGACGCGACCTCCCTGGCCGACGTCAACGCCCTGCCGCCGACCATGCTCTCCGGGGTACCGGCCGCCACCACCATGCCCGCGCCCGCGCCCGCCGCGCCCACCCCCGCCGCCCCGCCGCACGGGCGGATCGTGCTGCTGACGAGCGAGGAGCAGCTGCGGCAGGCCACGACACCGTCGGAGCTGAGCGACTTCCTGGACCGCGCCCGCCGCGTGGTGGAGGGCCTCTTCGCGGGCGTGCGCCACCACACCGAGGAGCTGATGGTCGAGTTCCGGCTGGCCCCGAACCGCCCGGTCCGGGTCCGCATCATGGCCCGCCCCATCGCGCCGCCCCGGGAACTGCTGGTGGTCCTGGAGCGGCAACTCCAGGCCCTCCCGCCCCCGACGATCCACTACACCGAGGTGGCGTTCCAGCTCCACCTGCCGATCGGGGGCTCGGCCTAGCGGCGGGCGGCCCTCAGGGCCCACCACACCAGGGGTACCTGGAGCGGCAGCCGTCCCCACGCGACAGCGCGCCGCGCGGGTGTGGCGTCGCGCCAGTCGACGGCCATCTGCACGTTCGCCGGGAAGACGGCCACGAAGAACCCGGCCGCCGCCAGCGCCGCCCCCCTTCGGGTCCGCGGGTGCGCCAGCCCCGCGGCCAGGGCGAGCTCGCACGCCCCGCTGACGTACGTGTACGCCCGCGCCGGCCCCGGCAGCGACCGCGGCACGATGCTGTCGAACGGGCGCGGACGCGCGAGGTGCGCGACGCCGGCCACCCCCAGGAGGGCGGCCAGCGACAGCGCGGACCGGCTCGTCAAGACGAGAGCCGGATGATCATCTTGCCGGTGTTGGCGCCCTTGAGCATGCCCAGGAACCCGTCCACGGCGTTCTCGATGCCGTCGACGAACGTCTCGTCGGCGCGCACCTTGCCGTCGCGCAGCCACTGCGCCATCTCCTCCATGAAGGCGTCCTTGCGCGACCAGTGGTCG
This sequence comes from Dactylosporangium vinaceum, assembly GCF_019904175.1. GTDB lineage: Bacteria > Actinomycetota > Actinomycetes > Mycobacteriales > Micromonosporaceae > Dactylosporangium > Dactylosporangium vinaceum. The sequence continues at coordinate 2,270,175 of NZ_CP061913.1, forward strand.
AGCACCAGGAAGCCCTGCATGGTGAGCCGCTTGCTGATCAGCAGGCTCAGGTTGCGGATGCCCTTGGCGTCCGGGGTGTTGTACTGCGAGATCGCCCCGCAGATCGCGATCCGCCCGTGCAGGTTCATCCGGAACAGCGCCTCTTCCAGCTGCTCCCCGCCGACGTTGTCGAAGTACACGTCGATGCCGTCCGGAGCCAGCCGCTTCAGCTGCCCGCGGATGTCGCCGTCGCGGTAGTTGAAGGCCGCGTCGAAGCCGAGCTCCTTGGTCAGGTACTCCACTTTGGACGCCGACCCCGCGGAGCCGATCACCAGCCGGGCCCCGCGCAGGCGGGCGATCTGCCCGACGATCGACCCGACCGCGCCGGCCGCGCCCGAGACGAACACCGTCTCCTCGGGCTTCATGCGCGCGACGTCGAGCAGCCCCGCGTATGCGGTGAGCCCCGGCATCCCGAGCACCCCCAGATACGCCGAGGCCGGCGCGGCCGCGGTGTCGACGACCCGGACGTGCGCGGCGGGCAGCAGCGCGTACTCCCGCCAGCCCAGCCCGTGCAGCACGCTGTCGCCGACCTTGACCGACGGGTCCTGCGACGCGACGACGGTCCCGACCGCACCACCCTCCAGCGGCGCCCCGAGCTGGAACGGCGCGACGTACGACTTCACGTCGTTCATCCGCCCCCGCATCGCCGGGTCCACGGACATCACGTCGTTGCGCACCAGCACCTGCCCGGCCGCCGGTTCCGGCACCTCCTCGGTGCGCAGGTCGAAGTCGGACGGCGCCGGGAACCCGTCGGGCCGCGCGGCCAGATACCAGACGCGGTTGGTGGCGGCACTCACTTGGCGACCTCGATGTGCACGTCGATGTTGCCGCGGGTCGCGTTCGAATACGGGCACACCTGGTGCGCCGTGTCCGCCAGCTCCTGCGCCTGCGCCGCGTCGGCGGCCGGCAGCGTCACCGTGAGCCAGACCTCCAGCCCGAACCCGCCGGCGCCGTTCGGCCCGATCCCGACCCGGGCCTGCACCTGCGAGCCTTCGACGAGCGGCAGCGTGTTCTGGCGGCGGGCCACGCTGCGCAGGGCGCTGTGGAAACAGGCCGCGTACCCGGCCGCGAAGAGCTGCTCGGGGTTCGTCGCCTCCCCGCCGCCACCCATCTCCTTCGGCGTGCGAACGTCGAAGTCGAGGATCCCGTCCGAGCTGGTGACGTGGCCGTTGCGCCCGTCGCCGGTGGCGTTGACCTCAGCCGTGTACAGCACCTGCATCGATTTCTCCCTGTCGCTGGAGTGCGGCGGTGAGCCGCACGAGGGTGTCGCGGAGCTCTTCGAGCTCGCCTACGTCCAGGCCGCCGTCGCAGACCAGCCGGGCCGGGATGCCGGACGCCGGCGTGCGCAGCGCCTCACCCTGCTCGGTGAGCCGCACGGTGACCGAGCGCTCGTCGTCGGTGCGTCGCTCCCGCGCCACGAGGCCGGTGGCCTCGAGGCGCTTCAGCAGCGGCGACAGCGTGCTGGAGTCCAGCTGCAGCGCCGCGCCGAGGTCCTTCACTGTCCGCTCGTCGCGCTCCCAGAGCGCGAGTAGCACGAGATATTGCGGGTAGGTGAGCCCGAGCTTGTCGAGCAGCGGCCGATAACGCCCCGTCACCGCCCGCGTGGCGGTGTAGAGCGCGAAACAGACCTGCCGGTCCAGTGGGAGCACGTCCACACCAAGAGCCTATCGCACGATTAGATCGCGCACGACATAAAAAAACTGAGATACAAACAACCCATGCCGCGTCGGTACTGCCTGTGGTCCTCGATCGCCGCACCACTCCTGCTCATCGGCGGCTGGACGCTGGCGGCCGCCGTCCAGCCGGACGCCTTCAGCTCGACCCGCGACACCATCAGCGCCCTCGCCGCCCGCTCCGCCGACCACCGCTGGATCATGACGCTGGCCCTGGTCGGCGTGGGCGCCTGCCACCTGGTCACCGCCCGCGGCCTGCAGCCACTGGCCCTGCCGGCCCGCGTCATGCTCGGCGTGGGCGGCGCGGCAACAGTCCTGGTGGCCGCGTTCCCACTGCCCGCCTCCGGCCCGTCAGCCATGCACCAGAGCGCCGCGACGGTCGCCTTCGCCAGCCTGTCCCTGTGGCCCGCCCTGTGGCGCCAGCCCGGCAGCACCGCGGTCCGCCCACCGGCAACCGTCATGATCCCGGCCACCGCGATCCTGGCCGCCCTGGTCCTGCTCTTCACCGCCGCCCTGGCCACCGGGACCCTCGTCGGCCTGGCCGAGCGCGTGGCCGCCGGGGCCCAATCCCTCTGGCCCTTGGCGACGGTCCTCCTGCTGCGCCGCCCCGCCACCCGCTGACCCTCACACGCCACCACCCGCGCGTCGGCGCGTCGCGGTGCGGATCGTCTGCGCTTCCGCGCGTCGAGAACGCGTCGGGGGCGCCCGCGCGGCCGGGCGGTGCGTGGGCTGTGTGGGTGTGCTGATGGTGCTGGTGGTGGCGGTTCAGTTGGTGATCAGGGTGGCGGCTTTCTCGGCGATCATGTAGACGGGGGCCATGGTGTGGCCGCGGTTGATTGTCGGCATGACCGAGGCGTCGACCACGCGCAGGCCGGTGACGCCGTGGACGTTGAGGTCCGGGTCGACCACCGCGTCCTCGCCGGTGCCCATGCGGCAGGTGCCAACCGGGTGGTACAGGGTTTCCGAGTGCTCGCGGATCGACGTGGCCAGGGTGGTGTCGTCCGCGGGGCCGGTGTACGGGGGCATCGGCGGGCCGGCGTACGGCTTCATGGCTGTCGTGGCGGCCAGGCGCTCGGCCTGGCGCAGGCCCCACATGAGCATCTCCAGGTCGCCCGGGGTGCTCAGGTAGGCCGGTTCGATGATCGGGGGTTCGGCCGGGTTGGCGCTGGCGGGAGTGACGGTGCCGCGGCTCGTGGGCTGCAGGAGGACGGCGCCGATGGTCAGGCCGTGGCCCGGGGGGTCCACCTGGCCGTGCTCGATGAAGGGCACGGGGGCGAAGATGAGCTCGATGTCGGGCGGGCCGCCATTGCGGGACAGGAAGGCCACGGCCTCGGCCACGTTCGAGGAGAGCATGCCCTTGCGGGTCAGCAGGTAGCGGGCCACGTTGCCCAGGGACTCGGCGGCGACCATGGTGATCGGCTCCGGGCAGGTGAGCACCACGCCGGCGCTCAGGTGGTCCTGGAGGTTCGCGCCGACGCCGGGGAGCTCGATCAGCGGGTCGATGCCGGCCGCGCGGAGGCGGTCGGGGTCGCCGATGCCGGAGAGCTGCAGGATGTGGGGGGAGCCGACGGCGCCTGCGCAGAGGAGGACCTCGCGCTGGGCGGTGAGCTCCCTGACGGTACCGTCGGCGGCTCTGTATGAAACGCCTGTGACGCGCTTGACCTTGCCGGGGCCGGACAGGCGCAGGCGGTCGACGGTGGCGCCCGTGACGACCGTGAGGTTGGCGCGGCGCATGGCCGGGCGCAGGTAGGCGTCGGCGGCGCTGTGCCTCGCCCCGCGGCGCTGGGTGACAGGGGTCGGGGAGCAGCCGCTGTTGTCGGGGCCGTTGAGGTCGGGCGTCGCGCGGATGCCCGCTTCCGCGCACGCGGCCAGGAACGCGGCTGTGATCGGCGAGGGGCTGCGCAGCTCCTCGATGTGCAGCGGGCCGCCCGGGTGTGTGATGCGCTCGAAGTGGGGGAGGACCTCGTCATACGACCAGCCGGGCACGCCCCAGCCGTCGTAGTCGGCCGCGCAGCCACGGATCCACATCTGCGCGTTGATCGACGTCGAGCCGCCGAGCACGCGTCCGCGCGGCCAGAACAGCTCACGGCCGGCCAGCGCCGGCTGGGGCGCGGTCCGGAAGTTCCAGTCGTAGGCGGTGGTGAACAGCTTGCTGAACGCGGCCGGGATGCGGATCTCCCGCGCCTTGTCCGGCCCGCCGGCCTCCAGCAGCACCACGCGGTTGCCCGGGGCGGCGGACAGGCGGTTGGCCAGCACGCACCCGGCCGGACCGGCCCCGACGACGACGTAATCCGCGCTGTCCGGCGCGACGGTTGCAGCAGGCATGGCGGCGCCTCCTCGACGCCGACCCTACGCCGTTAGCGGTACCCGTCAATGCCCAAATGCTTTTCCGGGTTCGACACCAGATAGACGCCCGCGATCCGCCCCTCGGCCATCGAGATGCTGAGGGTGTACCGCACCCGCCCGCCCATCAGCCGCGCCGGCTCGCCGTTGATCTCCGCCGGGGCGTCGGTGAGCGTCCGGCCGGCGATGGCGACGAAGAACCGGATCGCCTTGTCCCGGCCGACGATCGGCTTGCGGGCCGCGCGGACGCGTCCGCCGCCGTCGCTCCACACCACGACATCCTCGTGCAGGAGCCGCTCGAGCCGCGCGAGGTCGCCCCGCCGGGCCGCGGCCAGGAAGCCGTCGAGCACCCGGGCCAGCTCCCCGGCATCGGCACTGAACCGCGCCTTGCCGTCCAGCGCCGCGACCGCGCGGTGGTACAACTGCCGGCAGTCCTCGGCCGAGCGCTCCAGAATCTGCCCGATCTCCTGGTACGGCAGCGCGAACGCGGTCTTCAGGACGTACACGGCCCGCTGGGGAGGGGTCAGGCGCTCCATGAGGTGCAGGACCGCGATCGAGAGGTCGGAGGTGTCGACCGCCCCGAACGGCGACGGGTCGGTGGACACCGGCTCCGGGAGCCACGTGCCGACGTACGACTCCCGCCGCACTTTCTGCTTGTGCAGTGTGTCGAGGGCCAATCGGGTCACGATGCGCGTGAGGTAGCGCCGGGGCTCCGCGACGTCCCCGCGGTCCTGCCCGCTCCATCGCAGGTACGCCTCCTGCAGCACGTCCTCGGCATCGTGGACGCTGCCGAGCATCCGGTACGCCAGCCCGAACAGCATCGGCCGCGACTCTTCAAAAGCGCTCACAAGCTGCACGATGGCTCCCGCGCGCCGGACGTGACAATCCCGGGTGTGGCCTTGACCACTGTGTTGTCTAGGGTCAGCCTCATGACCACGACCTGGCGCCACCTCCCGCCCGCCGCCCGCGCGATCGCCAACGCCGCCGTGGCCGCCGTGGAGGCCGCCCGATCGAAGGACGCGGAGGCGTACGACGAGGCCGTGGAGAAGCTGGCCGCGCTGGACTCCGAGCAGACCGGCCGCGTGCTGGGCGCCGTGGTGCGCACCCTGCTGGAGGAGCGCCACCCGGACGGCCTGGACGGCGACGACATCCGCGCGGCCCTGGAGCACGCGGTGCGCGCGGCCGCGACGTGGCGCGACGTGGACCCGCAGGTGATGGTCGTCCTGCTGGTGGGCGCGCTGGGCATCCACGAGACCGACGAGGAGGCCCCGCTGCCGCCCCGCGCGCTGGCCGAGCACGCGCCGCTGCTGATCGACGACCTGCTGGCCGAGCGCAGCTTCGCGGCGCTGCTGACGCGGGCCTTCGCCGAGATCGAGCGCGCCGAGATAAACGACTGACTCCCGCTGGCGGTGTCCGGCTTGTCCTCGGCCGGCCCGCGCTTGTGCCCAGCCGTCTCGCGCCTGTGTTCGGCCGTTCTCACGCTTTTGCTCGGCCCGCCTCACGCCTGCGCTGGGCCGTTCTCACGCCTGCGTTCGGCCGGTCTCGTGCTCGTGGTCGGCCGTCTCTTGCCTGTATTCGGCTGGTCTCGTGCTCGTGGTCGGCCGTCTCTTGCGTGTGCTCGGCCGTCTCGCGCCTGTGGGGGCGGGTCAGCGGAAGCCGTTGCGGAAGCGGCGGAAGAAGCCGCCTTCCTGGGGGAGGGGCGGGGCGGCCGGTGGGGCAGTGGCGCGCTGGCGGGCGATCGGGCGGTCGTAGTCGGTCCGGGCGATGGCGTCCACGACCTGGTCCTCGGTGAAGTGCTCGGAGCCCTCGATCATCGGCACGAAGCCGACCAGGATGCCGTCGCGCATGACCTGGGCCTCCAGGCCCGCGGTGCCGTCGGTGTCCCAGACGGCCAAGCGGCCGTCGAAGAGCTGGACCCGGACGCCGAACTGCGACAGACCGGCCTTTGCCATTTCCAGATGGGCCGGCACGCCGCGTTGGCGGAGCGCGTCGACGACCCTGCGCGCCTCGAACTCATCCATCCCGGAACATTAGCTCCAAATGCTGTGAGCTGGCTGAACGCGAAGCGCCCCCGGCCGTGTTCACGGAACTCGGCAGAGGGCGCAGATCGCGATCGTGACCCCGGCTCACCCGGCCGGCGATGGCCGGCGTCGATCGTGCAGGGGCTGCTCTTACTTGGACGGCTGCGGGAGATCGCAGTTGATCTTCGGGTTGACCCCGAGATAGTTCAACGGGCCCGCGATGATGGTGACCGCGATGGTGCCGGCCTTGGCGCAGTTCGCTTCGTCGCTGTCGAAATAGCCACGCTGGCCGGCCGCGACGATGCCGATGATCAGCCAGATGACGACAATAATTCCGCCGATCGAGGAACCCCGGCCCACAGCTGCCTCCTTGTCGATGAGATCGACGGATTGATACCCCCGGGCCATGCAGCGGCAAACAAGCCACCCGGTAGCGGCGTGATCACGAGCGTGACCTGGGTCGCAACCGGTGTCGGCTTGGCAGCAAAGGGGGAGTGCCGGGCAGCCGCGGGCGCCTAGCGTTGCCGGTGCATGTCTTACGACAATGAAAATTCAGGGAGCGCGGCAGATATGAGCGACGACTACACCAACTTCAGCACCGACCTCGACGGCAACGGCACCGAGGACCCAGCGGCGATCTACACCCTCGACGACGGCAGCAACGTGCTCGTCGGCGACCTGGACCACGACGGGCAGATGGACATCGCCGCCCTGGACAGCGACGGCGACGGAGTCTACGAGCAGGCGTACGACCCGGCCACCGGCACCGTGACGGACCTGACCGACGGCGCGGGCATCGACAGCTCGGGCACGGACGGCGGGGCGGACCCGGACTACAGCGCCGAGTACGACGGTGAGGGCGGCAACCTCGACGGCGACGTGGCGAGCGGGGCCGAGCCGAGCGGCGGCTACTACGACGCCGCCGCGGTGTCGGACATGATGGCGATGCAGCACGAGACGTCGATGGCGATCATCAACAACATCTGACGCGTGTTCCTGACATGAGGTGGCAGGAATAGCGGCCAGGATGGGGCTCATGACTGGATTCGCGAGCCTCATCATGGTCAACATCGACTGCGCCGAACCGCCGGTGCTCGCCACCTTCTACAGCGAGGTCCTGGGCTGGGACGTCACGCACAGCCAGGACGAGTACGCGATGATCAGCGACGGGGCTACCTCGATCGGCTTCGGCCAGCTGCCGGGCTACGCGGCGCCGACCTGGCCCGAGGGCCCGACGCCGAAGCAGTTCCACCTCGACTTCTACGTCGACGACCTGGCCGACGCCGAGGAGCGGGCGCTGAAGCTTGGCGCGACGAAGCCGGAGTTCCAGCCGGGCGGCGATCGGTACACGGTGCTGCTCGACCCGGCGGGCCACCCGTTCTGTGCGTGCCTGCGCTCGTAAAACGGTTATATCGTCTGACGGGGTATAAGTCCGATATGTCGTGGCGCGCCAGCGCCCGACATATCGGCCCGGGTTCGCGTTGGCCCGGGTTCGCGTTGGCCCGGGTTCGCGTTGGCCCGGGTTCGCGTTGGCCCGGAGTTTCGCGGCTTGCGTCGATCGCGCTCCGGCTCGCCGCGGCACGTATTGGCTGCGGCGCGGTTGCGGTGTGCGGTGACTGCGGCGCGGGGCGGGGCGGTTGCGGTGTGCAGCGGCTGCGGCGAGGGGCGGCTGCGGTGTGCGATGGCTGCAGGCGCGGGGCGGTGTGCGGTGGCTGCGGCGTGGAGTGGTTGTGGTTCGCGGTGGCCGTGCTGCGGGCTCGGCGGGGCGCAGGTTGGTGGTAGGCGTTGGCCGCACCTCGCGTTGGCCGCACCTTGCGTGGGCCAGGGTGCGTGCTGGCCGTGGCTGCGGCAACGCTCGTGCTGGTCACAGCCTCGCGCTGGCCAGGGTGGGCGCCGGTCACAAGCAGCGGCTCGGGGTTGGCCACGGCGTGCGGTGGTGGGAGTGCGGGGGTCTGGGCTATCTGGCGGGGGTCTGGGCTACTTGGTGAGGGAGGAGCCGGAGACGGATGGTGGGCGGGCGCCCAGGAAGAAGATGCCGGGGAAGCCGTCTGTCTCGAAGCCGGCGCTCGGGTTTTTGCGCAGTGTGGAGCTCTCGATCGACATGGTGCCGGTGCGGTCGTTGCTGACGAAGAAGACTGCGCCGCCGCCCTCGTTGGCCTTGTTCTGCTCGATCAGGGTGCCGGCCAGTTTGACGGTGAAGTTGTCGCCGTCGCAGTAGATCGCGCCGCCGCTGCCGCCGCCCGGGGTGCCGGCGCGGGCTGGGTTGGCGCCTCGGCCTACGGCCGTGTTGTAGGAGAAGATGCTGTTCAGGACCACCCAGGAGACCTGGATGCTGGACAGCGCCCCGCCGTTCGCGCAGACGCCGCCCTGGCCGGAGGAGCCGCCGAAGGTGCTGCCGACGATGTAGACGGGCTTGTTCTGGTACTGGCTGAGCACCCGTACCGCCGCGCCGCCCAGGTCGGGGCCGGTGTCGTCGCAGCGGTTGCGGACGAACTTGGCGTTGACCGCCTTGAACCGGCCGCCCCGCACGAAGACGGCGCCGCCGCCCCCGCCGTCCGTCTTGTCGCCCGTCGAGTTGCCGTCGGCGAGGACGATGTTCTGCACGGTCAGTGCCGGGGTGGCCTGGTCCTGGCAGTGGTCGGTGGTCCACTCCAGGTCCTTGTCGCAGGTGTTCTGGTACAGGATCCGGCGCTTGCCCTCACCGCTCAGCGTGACCTTGCCGCCGCCGTCGATGACGACCTTGGGCGAGCGGTTGCGGATCTTGGCGGTCTCCTTGACGACGATCGTGAGCGGGCTCGGGCCGCAGTTGAACGTGATCGTCCCGCCCGCCTTCACGGCCGCGACGAAGCGCTCCGAGGTGCAGCTGGCCGGCGTGCCGTCGCCGATCACCCAGGTCGGCTGGGCCACGCTCTCGGCCTTGGCCTCGGCCGGGACCGCCGCGTGCCCGTCGGGATTGCCGAAGGCGAACGACTGGGCCGCCTGTGCGGGACTCGAACCGCCGGGTGCGGCCCCCACGCTACCGGTGCCGCCGGGGTCGTCCGACGCCGCGTCCGAGGGCGCGGCCGCGGCGGACGCGAAATGGTCCCCGGGGTCCGTCGGCAGCGCCTCGTCGTCGCCGCACGCCGTGAGCCCGAGCACCGCCACCAGCAGGATCGCCCCGAACCGCGTTCGCATGCGGCGATGGTAGCGGTGCCTCGCGGTCGCCGGCTCCCTCCCCGGCCGCGGGCTGCGCCGACCCGCACCCCGGGCGGTGCGCACAGGGCCGCGGACGCGTCGTTGCGTGCGGCCGGCGAGGACTGCGCGCCGCTGCTCAGCGGCGGCGGCGCAGCTCGCGCTCCCAGTCGACGGCGGCCGCCTCCAGGGTCTCGGTGGTCAGGTCGAGGGTGACCGGGTAGTCGAACGTCACCGCCTGCTCGTCGCCCAGCCAGCCAGGTGCCGTGGCGCGGGAGAAGCCGACGACGATGCGGGGCTGGCCGACCTCGTGCTCGTCGAACGTGAACGACAGGTCCGCGAACGTCAGCCGCTCCTGCGGCTCGATGCGCCCCTTGGCCGCCTTGAGCAGCCAATCCCCGAGGCGCTTGGCCTCCTCGGCACTCAGCACCGGGCCGCGGAACCGCCAGGCGCGCCCGTCGAGCGTATCGACCGTACCCTCGACGAGCAGTGGTTGGTCGATCTGCTTGATCGCTCGTAACTCGACGTAGGCCCCGGTGCGCGTTTGCAGTCTCACGCGCCCAGCATTGCAAACGACACGTCGGGCCACACCACACGAAAGGCCGGATACGGTACCCCCATGAGACCGCAGTTGGCCGAAGAGCTGGACATGCAGCCCCATCCGGAGGGCGGCTGGTATCGCGAGACCTGGCGCTCCCCGCACACCTTCGCCCCGCCCGGCTATGCGGGCGAGCGCAGCGCCGCCACCGCGATCTACTTCCTGCTCAACCCGGGCGAGGAGTCGGCCTGGCACCTGGTGCGCTCCGACGAGCTGTGGTTCTGGCACTCCGGCGGCCCGCTGACACTGCGCCTGGGCGGCTCCGGCCCCCGCCCCGGCGCCGGCACCGAGATGGTTCTCGGTGCCGACGTGGCCGGGGGCCAGCGCCCGCAGATCCTGATCCCCGGCGGCGTCTGGCAGGCCGCCGTCCCCGCCGCCGACCAGCCGGTCCTGGTCAGCTGCGTGGTGGCACCGGGCTTCGACTTCGCCGACTTCCGGCTCGACGACTAGTCAGCCCACGACGCGCCGGGCGAACCGGAACGCGTAGATGGGCGAGATCTTCACGCCGTCGCGCTCGGTTGAGGCGTGGACGATCCGGCCGCCGCCGATGTAGATGCCCACGTGGCCCGAGGACGGGAAGACCAGGTCGCCGGGCTGGAGCTCGCCCCGCGACACCGGACGCCCCATCCCGGCCAGGCCGCCGGTCGAGCGGGGCAGCGAGATGCCCAGCCGGCGGAAGGCGGCGACGACCAGGCCCGAGCAGTCGTACCTGTCCGGCCCGGTCGAACCGAAGGAGTACCCCTTGCCGACCTGCGCCATCGCAAAGCCCACCACACCGCCGGAGTTGCCGGAGTAGACGGTGGTGGCGGGGCCGCCGGTGCTGCCGGTGCGCGTCCGCGCGGGCCTGCGGGTCGGTGGCCGGGCCGTCTGCGGGCGCACCGAGCGCTGGGACCGGGTCGCCGAGCGCGAGGCGCGGGTCGACGACTCCGCCCGGGCGGCCCGCGGCGGGGCGGCGGCCGGGGCCGGGGGTGGGGCGGCGGCGACCGGCGGCGGTGGTGCCGGCGGCTGCGGGATGCTCCGGGTCGCGGAGCGCAGTTCGAGGAGGCGGTCCGGTATCGCCTCGGCGGCGATCGCGGCGGATCCGGAGCCGTGGGCGGGCGCGGCGTGCGTCGTGTGGCCGCTCATGAGGGCACCGGTGAGGACGGTGCAGGCGATGGTGCAGACGGTCGTGGCCGCGGAGAGGCTGCGGCGCAGGTCGTAGCTGTACAGATGGGGCTCCCCGTTCGGCCCGGGGCACTCATGCGCTCTTCCGAAACAACACAGTCCGTCGCGGCGGCGGGCAATGCACCCGTCGCCGCGCCGGATCGGAAGACCCGGGCAAATGATCTGCTTGCCGAGAGCCAAACTAGAACCGCGAGATCCAATATGTCGGGCATTTGCCGAAAAATACCCACATCGGCGCGGTTCATTGCGGAGGAAAAAGCCCGTCAATCACCGGGCTCCGAGATGTCCGCGACCGTCGCATTCAGCACGTCGATGGCCGCGTCCGCGCGTACCGCGAGGGCCAGACCGAGCCGGCCGCCGCCGAGGCTTATCTCGCGGCCGCGGATGCGCTCGTCGGCGATCACCGGCCACGCCGTGGTGGCGCCGAACGGCGTGATGGTGCCGCGCTCGTAGCCGGTCACGGCCTTGGCCGTCGCGGCGTCCGGCATCGACATGCGGGCCACGCCGAGCAGGGTGCGCAGCTTCGGCCAGGAGATGACCCGGCCGCCGGGGACCAGGACGAACCGGTAGTCGTCGGCGGAGAGCCGGACCACTATGGTCTTGACGATGTCGGCGATCTCGACGCCGCGCGCCGCGGCCGCCTCGGCCAGGCCGGCGACGGGGCCGTGCTCGACGACCCGGTAGTCGATGCCGGAGGCGGCCACCGCCTCCACCGCCGGGCTGGTCACCGCTCCACCAGCGGGCGGACGCGCTCGGCCACGAAACGTACGAACCCTTCGGGGTCCGGATCGTCGGCCGTGGGCTGCAGAATCACGCGGTCGGCCCCCGCCTCGGCCCACTGCCGGACCCGCGCGGCGACCGCGTGCTCGTCGCCGGCGGCCATGACGTCGAGATCGTCGGCGTAGCCCCACCGGGTGCGCTCGGCCGCGAGACGCGCTGTCGCGTCCGGGCCGGTCGCGCAGTGCAGGTAGACCACGAGGTGGGAGGGGTCGGTGCGGCCCGCGGCCGTGCGGCCCTCGTCGGCAAGGGCGCGGGCGCGGCGTACCCCCGCCACATCCGTGCCCGCGGTGAGCAGCGTGCCGTCGCCGACCTCACCGGAGAGGCGGATGGACTTCGGGCCCGTCGCGCCCACCAGGATCGGCGCGGGGCCGGTCGGCGGCCAGTCCAGCGCCACGTCGTCGAGGCGCACGTAGCGGCCCTGGGTCGAGACCCGCGCGCCGGCCAGCAGGGCCCGCAGCGCCAGCGTGTACTCCCGCAGCAGCGTCAGCGGTGACTCCGCGCGGGCGCCGACCTGGCCCATCCAGTCCTGCACGCCGTGCCCGACGGTAATGATCGGGCGGCCCGGGAACAGCCGGAACAGCGTGGCCACCTCCATCGCGGCGACCGCGACGTTGCGCAGCGGGACCGGCAGCAGCCCGACGCCCACCCGAAGATTCGAGCTCCAGGCCAGCGCGGCGGCGGCGGTGGTGAGGCCGCCCTCCAGGAAGCAGTCCTCCCACAGCCACAGCTCCTCGAGCCCGGCGGCATCGGCGGCGGTCACGACGGACCGCAGCCGCTCCGGCGGCAGCTGCGGCAAGAACACGGCACCCAGGGTCGTCATGTGGATCAGTCTTCCACCCGACTGAAGGTGGCGGTGGCACGGAATGGAACGCGCACAGGGCATGACGCACACACACGCCGTCGTCCTCGGCGGCAGCATGGCGGGCCTGCTCACCGCGCGGGTGCTGACCGAGCACTTCGAGCGGGTGACGATCGTCGAGCGCGACTCCCCGACCGGCGGGTGGACGGGTGATCCGCATGCCGATCCGCGCGAACGGGAGGTGCGCCGAGGGGTGCCGCAGGGCCGGCACGCGCACGGCCTGCTCGCCGCCGGCCTCAACGTGATCGAGCGGCTGTTCCCGGGCGCCACCCGGGAGCTGGCCGCGGCCGGGATGCCGACCGGTGACGTGCTGGGCAACGTGCGGTTCTGCGCGAACGGGTATCGGCTGAAGCAGGTGCCGGCCGGGATGGACGCGGTGTCGTTCAGCCGGCCGTATCTGGAGACGTGGATCCGCTCCAAGGTGTTCGCGCTCCCGGGCGTGGCCGTGCGCGGCGGGCACGACATCGTCGGGATCGAGGCCGACGCCGCGCGGACGCGCGTGATCGGGGCCCGCATCCAGGCCGCCGGAGAGCCGGCGGAGACGCTCACCGCCGACCTGGTCGTCGACGCCACCGGCAAGGGCTCCCGGGCCCCGCGCTGGCTGGCCGAGCTGGGCTACGAGCGTCCGCGCGAGGAGCGGCTGCAGGTCGACCTGGCCTACGTGTCCCGCCCGTACCGGGTCGACCCGGCCCTGCTCGACGGCGACATCGCGATCATCATCGGCCCGTCGGTGGCGGCGCCGCGCGGGGGCGCGGTGATGCTGCAGGAGGGCGGCCGGGCGGTGATCACGCTGTTCGGCATCCTCGGTGACCACTCACCGCTCGACGACGCCGGCTACCGCGCGTACGCCAAGCGGCTGCCGCTGCCCTACGTGTCCGACATCATCGAGGCGTCCGAGCCGCTCGCCGCCGAGGCGGTCAAGTACCGGTTCCCGGGCAGCACCCGGCACCGCTACGACCGCCTCCGGCGCTTCCCGCAGGGCTTCGTGGTGCTCGGCGACGCGATGTGCTCGTTCAACCCGATGTACGGCCAGGGCATGTCGGTCGCGGGCATCGAGGCGCTCAAGCTGGGCTCGCTGCTGGAGCGCGGCGAGCTCGACGCGCTGCGGTTCTTCCGGGAGGTCAAGCCCGTCGTCGACATCCCGTGGCAGATCGCCACCGGCGGCGACGCGGCGCTTCCGGGCGTGCAGGGCGGCCCGAAGGACATCGGGACCCGCATGGTCAACCGGTACCTCAACCGCCTCTACGCCGCCGCCGAGCACGATGAGGTCGTCTCGCTGGCGTTCAGCCGGGTCACCAACCTGCTCGACCCGCCGACCGCCCTCATGCGCCCGCGCATCGCCCGGCGGGTGTTGGGCAGGCGACGCTTGGCGGCCGCTTAAGGGCGTGACGTGCGACGATCGGGAGGTGCCGTACCGCCGGATCGCCGACATCGACTTCGCCGCGCTCACCCGGGGGCCGTTCCACCCGTCCCCGGACGACTGGGCCGACGAGGTGCTCTACTTCCTGATGGTCGACCGCTTCTCCGACGGCGGCGAGCGTGGCTACCGGGACAGCGACGGCACCACCGTCATGACCGGCACCACGCCGCCGCTGCGGGAGGCGGACCGGGGCAACGCGGTCCGGACCGCCGCCGACGCCGCGCGGTGGCGTGACGCCGGCGTCGGCTGGGTGGGCGGCACCCTGAACGGCCTGCGCTCCAAGCTGGGCTACCTGCGCCGCCTCGGGGTGAGCGCGATCTGGGTGAGCCCCGTGCTCAAGCAGGTCAGCGGGGCCGCGTCGTATCACGGGTACGCCATGCAGGATTTTCTCGCGGTCGACCCGCACTTCGGCACCAGCGAGGACCTCAAAGCCCTGGTGGCGCAGGCGCACGCCGAGGGACTCCGGGTCGTGCTCGACGTGGTGCTCAACCACGCCGGCGACGTCTTCGGTTACGAGGGCGACGCGCAGCCGGTCTGGACCGGGCAGCGCTATCCCGTCCGCGGCTTCCGCGCCCCCGACGGCCTCGCCAGCCTTCCCGTCGGCCCGATCCCGCAGTCGTACCCCGACGGCGGCGTCTGGCCGGCCGAGCTGCAGAGCACCGCGACGTTCACGGGCAAGGGGCGCATCGTCGACTGGGACCGCTATCCGGAGTACCTGGAGGGCGACTTCGAGGACCTCAAGGACATCGCGCTCGGTACCGGACCGGCCGACGACTACACGCCCTCGGCCGCGCTGCTGGCGCTGGTGCGGGCATACCAGTACTGGATCGCCTACGCCGACCTCGACGGCTTCCGGGTCGACACGGTCAAGCACATGGACCCGGGCGCGGCCCGCTACTTCGCCTCGGCGATCCACGAGTTCGCGCAGTCGATAGGCAAGGAGCGCTTCTACCTGATCGCCGAGATCACCGGCGACCGCGCGTTCGCCTACAACACCCTCGACGCCGTCGGCATGGACGCCGCGCTCGGCCTGGCCGACGTGCAGGACCGCCTGGAGCGCACGGCCAAGGGCGGCACCGACCCGGCCGAGTACTTCGCGCTGTTCCGCAACTCGCTGCAGGTCGGCCGCGACTCGCACGCCTGGTTCCGGGACAAGGTGGTGACCGCCTACGACGACCACGACCAGGTCCGCAAGGGCCCGTGGAAGGCCCGCTTCGCGGCCGACGAGCCCGGCCGCCGCCTGGCCCTTGTCGCGCTCGCGCTCAACGCCGCCACGCTCGGCATCCCGTGCATCTACTACGGCTCCGAGCAGGGGTTCGACGGCCAGGGCGGGCACGACCGATACATCCGCGAAGCCATGTTCGGCGGCGAGTTCGGCCCGTTCCGCAGCCGGGGCGGGCACGCGTTCGACGAGGACCACGAGACGTACCGCCAGCTCAAGCAGATCCTCGCCGTCCGCCGCCGGCTCCCGGCCCTGCGCCGCGGCCGGCAGTACCTGCGCCCGGTCTCGGCCGACGGGGTCGTCTTCGGCCCGCCCGCCCCGCGCGGTCTCCTGCCCTGGTCGCGCATCTTCGCCGATCATGAGGTACTGATAGCCGTCAATACTGATGCGGACCGGGTGCGCACCGCCTGGGTCACCGTCGACAACGACCTGCACGCCGAGGGAGACCTGCTGACCTGCCGATACTCCAGTGAGCCGGCGTTCGCCGGCGGTCGCGTCTCGGTCTCGGCCCGCAACGGCAAGGCGGTCCAGCTGACCGTCCCACCGGCCGGGATCGTCATCTACGAATAGCTGTCGATGAACAACCAGACACGGTAATATCACCGGTCGTTACATCGATCACCGGGAGTGCGATGTGCGAACGCGTGAAGTGCCTGACCACATCTTCGAGAAGCTGATCGGCGCGCTCGTCGGCGAGTCGGCGATCGCGCTGCTGACGCAGCGGGCCCGCGGGGCGACCCTGCACGCCGGCGAGGCGTTCGGGCGGGTGCTGGCCTGGCTCTGGGAAACCGCTGACGACGTCGTACCGTATGTGGCCGATCTGATCGCGCAGGTCCGCTACCACGCGCCCGGGGCGTGCCCGGAGATGTCGCTCGACGACGTGCTCGGGGCGGTAGGCCGGGCCGCCGCCCCCATGCCACCGGCCGAGGCCGCGGCGATGCTGGCCACCCTGCGGGCGGGGCTGCCGGCCTACCTCTGACGCCACTGCCGGAGCAGCTCGGCCTCGCGCGCTCGGCTGAGCCGGCCGGGCTGCGCGGGCTCCAGCCGGGCGTCGCGGATCGTCTGCGCGAGCGGCCGGAACGTCAGCCCGGCCGCGATCGCCCTCGCCGGATCGGCCCGGTTGACCGCGGCCTCCTCGTCGGCGGCCGGCCAGAGCGGCAGGTCCTCGTGGCCGACGCCGCGCGCGAGCAGGAACTCCGGATCGACCCAGGTCAGGGTGGCGTCGGTGCCGTCCTGCATTGCGGTCAGCAGGTCGCCGAACGAGAGCCGCTCCGCGGGCCCGCTGGGGTGGAAGATCCCCGGCCGGGACCGCGCGGTCATCTCCAGTGCCCAGGCGGCCAGGTCGCGGGCGTCGATGAGCTGGATGGGCTCCTCCGGCCGGCCGGGCGCCAGCACCTCGCCGCCCTCCGCGATCCGCTTGACCCACCAGGTGAACCGCACCAGGTGGTCGTACGGCCCCACGACGTAGGGCAGGCGCAGGATGAGCGGGCGGCCGAAGCGCTCCTGCGCGACCCGCTCGCAGGCCGCCTTGAGGCCGCCGTACGAGTCGTCGTCACGGAGGCGGGCGTCCTCGGTGTAGCCGGCCGGCGGGTCGTCGTACACGGACACCGTCGAGATGAACGTGTAGAACCCGGTCTCGAGCACCTCGGCGAGCCGGGTGACCTGCTCGGGCCGGTACGCGCTCACGTCGATCGTGGCGTCCCAGCTCCCCTCGGCCACCTCGCCGAGGTCGCCGTCCCGGTCCGCGATGATGTGGCGGGCCTGCGGGTACAGCTGCCGCCCGGTCTTGCCTCGATGCAGCAGAGTGACCTCATGCCCGGCGGCCAGCGCCGCCTCGACGATGTGCCGCCCGACGAACTGCGTCCCGCCGACGATGAGCATCCGCATGCACGCATCTTCGCAGAGGTGCGGTGCCGGAATGCCTGGGTCGTTCGGGTGGCGGCTGCGTATGATCAACGGAGTGCTTCCGGATAGGCACGGACAGTACGGTGCCTGCATGGCCCCTGTGGCGGCGTTGGCACACTGGTGGGACGGGCCGCCGCGCCGCCAGGTCAGCCACCTGAGCGGGGTGGTGCCGGACCTGCTCGCCGTGGCCCTCGACCCGCTGCCGGCCGCCGCGCCCGCCGTGGTGTCGTTCCGCCCGGCCCCGCCCGGGTCTCCTGGTGATCAGGTGCACGACGTGCTGCGCGGGCTCGACCGGGCGGCCGTCGCCCTCTTTCCGGCCTGGCTGCCGGGCGCCGAGGCCCTCGACGGATCGAGCGCGCTCGGCGTGGCCGCGGTCCGGGCCCTGGCCGAGCGCACGGCCGCCGGCTCGCACAACTTCGGCCCGTTCCTGGCCGACCTCGCCGCCCGTGCCCTGTCCGGTGTCAGCGGGTCCACCTTCCCCGCGGAGGTGCGCGCGGCCGGGCTGGCCCGGGTCATCGCCGCCGCCTACGGCCGCGACCACCTCGTCGTCATCGCCGAGCTGCCCGGCGACGCGGACCCGGCCGCCGAGCGGGCGCTGGTGCACGCGGCGGAGTGGCTGGTCCACCACGCCGACGTGACGGTCTGGCTCGCGGGCGCCCCGCTGCGCAGCGTCGACCGGGTGCGCTCCGTGCGGTTCACCCTGCCGCCGGCGATCGCCACCCTGCCGGTCCCGCCGGTCCGCCCGGCCGCGGGGGCGCGCGTGACGTACCCGCCGCGCTCGGGGGTGCCGCGCGCCGACAGCCCGGCCGAGCAGGCCCTCGAACGCGCCCTGGCGGGGTGCGACTGGGCCCACGGCCGGCACTGGAACCACGACTACGACCCGGCCCCGCTGGGCCGCCGCTACCGCCTGGACCTGTACTGGCCGGCCGAGCGCCTGGTGGTCGAGGTCGACGGCGACGAGCACCGGGGCGTGACCCAGTTCGCCGACGACCACCGCCGCGACGTCCACCTCCAGCTCCACGGCAACCACGTCCTGCGCTTCACGAACGAGGACGTCCTGGCCGACGTCCGGCTCGTCGTCCACAACATCAGACAGCTGCTCGAACGGCGGCGGAAAGGCTCTTCGCGATGAAACCAGCTCTGGTCAAGATCCTCAAGGTTCTCCAGGAAAACGGCCCGATGGACAACAAGCAGCTCAAGGCGGCGGGGGCGGGCGAGCTCACCGGAACGGACAAAAACAAGCTGAACGATCAGGGCCTGGTCGTCACCGAAAAGGTCGGGCGGGCGTTCGTACACACGCTCACGCCGGCCGGTCGCGAGCAGCTCCCGTCGCTGGAGCAGCCGGTGGTGCGGCGGCCGGTGCCGGCCTCCGCGCCGAAGCGGCCGGGCGCCGGCCTGTCACCGAATCAGATCCTGGCCGTTGTCGTGCTCATGGCCGAGGCTCGGGAGCTGACGAATGCCGAGTTCGCCGAGATCGCCGGCTTCCCGCTCAACGGCCGGGACAACGCGAGGCTCGTGAAGCTCGGCCTGGTCGAGACCGACAAGAGCACCCGGCCCTTCTCCCACCAGCTCACCGACGCCGGCTGGAGCCTGGCCCGGACCCTGCACGAGACCGAGCCGCCGAAGGAGGGCCGCTCGGCGATCCGGACCCTCTTCGCGCTGATGGCAAACGTCGGGCGGGCCCTGGATCGGCTGCAGATCAGCCACGGGGAGTTCTTCAAGCAGACGCAGGGCACCGTGGACGCGGCGCCGGCCGGCACCGCCGGGCCGGAGGACCTGGAGGGCGCGATCCGGGCCGCGTACGCCGAACTCGCCAACCCGCCCGGCGCCTGGGTCGGCCTGGCCGATGTGCGGGACCGGCTGCCGGACGCCGACCGGGCGGCCGTCGACGCGGTGCTGCGGGCCATGCTGTCCCAGCCCGGCGTGCGGGTCATTCCGGTGGCCAACCTGAAGGCGCTGCAGCCCCGGGACCGCGCGGCCGCGGTACGGATCGGCGGCGAGGACAGTCACATGATGGCGATCAAGTCGTCATGATCACCGAGATGCAGCGGGCGGTGCTGCGCTCCTTCGACTTCAACCCGGCGCCGACGCCTGACGACGTGTGGCGCGACTCCCGGTACAACGTGCCGGAGCTGCACGAGAAGACGGCGAAGGAGATCGTCAGCGGCACCAACCGGGCCCGGCGGGAGGACATCTCCAAGCCGCTGAGCGTGGCGATGCAGGGCCGGGCCGGCTCGGGCAAGACGCATCTGCTCGGCGCCATCCGGGAGACGATCCAGGCCAACGGGGGATACTTCGTCCTGGTCAACATGATCAGCGGCCGGACGTTCTGGTCCAGCACCGCCCTGTGCATGGTCGAGTGCCTCGATCAGCCGGCGAAGGGCTGGACCAGTCAGCTGGTGCGGTTCCTGCGCACGCTCAGCGTCGACCTGCACCTGCCGACCGAGGTGCGCGACGCGATCGCCGGTGACAAGGCGCTGACCAGGTCGGACCTCGACGCCTTCATCGATGCGCTGCGGACCGAACACCGCGACGTCGGCAAGCAGTGTCAGGACACCGCCCGGGCTCTGGTGCTCAACGGGTCGAAGGACTTCGAGGCCCAGGACGTCGGCTACGCGCACCTCATCTCCGAGCTCGGTGACCCCGAGGGGCGGCGGCGGTGGGGCCTGTCGCAGGCGGTCCGCAGCCCCCAGCAGATCGTGCAGGACATCTCCCGCTTGATGGCGCTGCCGATGGACCCGACCGTGATCGCGATCGACCAGATCGACACCCTGTTCGCCCAGACCACCACCACGGTGTTCGGCCCCGCGGAGACCCTCGACGACGAGAAGGCCGGCCTCCTCGGTCAGGTCGCCGACGGGCTGCTGGTCCTCCGCGAGATCACCCGCCGCACGCTCGTCGTGGTCTCCTGCCTGCCCGACACGTGGGCCCTCATCGAGCGCAACGCACCGGGCCCGGTGAAGGAGCGGTTCCGGCTCGAAGAGTTGCCCGACTGGATCCCTACCGATGAGATCGCCGAGGCGATCGTCGCGCGGCGCCTGCGTGCCACCACCTTCGGGGCCGCGTACGACACCTGGCCGATCCGCCCTGAGGCGTTCAAGGGAATCCGTTACAAATACACGCCCCGTGCGCTGCTGCGTATGGTCGAGGCCCACGTGCACCGGTGCCTCGACGAGGAGCGGGTCGTGGAGCTGGACCGGTTCCCGGACAACGTGGATGATTCGACGTCAGCGACCGTGCGGAAGGCCGAGGCCCCGCCGGACCACCTGGCGGCGATCGACGTGCGGTTCGCGGAGCTGGTGGGGGCGCTCGACGTGTCCGCGGCGCTGCAGCACACGACCGAGGACGCCCAGATACCGCCGTTGCTGGCCGCCGGGCTCACCGCGTGGATCGACGAGCAGGCGCCGACCGGGGTCACCTACAAGCACGACCCGCTGCCGAGCCGGAAGCCCTCGCTGCACGGGCGGCTCATCGAGGTGCTCGACGAGTCGATCGAGAACGAGGCGCACTGGGGGTTCCGGGCGATCAACAGCCCGAGTGCGGTGGCCGTCATCAGCCGGGTCAAGGCGGCCTCGACGATGGCCGGGCTCGACGCGGCCGTGCCGCAGCGGCGGCTGATCGTGCTGCGCAACTCGCCGTGGCCGACCGGGAAGCGCACCGGCGAGGTCGTGGACGCGTTCCACGCGGCCGGCGGGGTCGTGGTCAGGATCTCGGAGCGGGACCTCAAGGTCTTCGCCGCCCTGCAGCACCTCGCGGTGGCGCCGCCGCCGCATTTCCAGGAGTGGCTGCAGTCGAGGCGGCCGGCCAGCGGGACCGCGCTGTTCGCGGAGACGCTGACCCCGCCCGCTAACGCGTCCGCGCGTGAGGTGGCCGAACCGCCCGCGTCCGCGCGTGAAGTGGCCGGATCGCCCGCGTCCGCGCGTGGCGTGGGCGGGCCGCCCGCGGTTGCGGCGGGCACGATCACGCTGGGGAAGGAGGCGGAGTCCGGCGCGGCGTTCACCGTCGGGCTGGAGTCGCTGCGGCGGCACACCGTGGTGTTCGCCGGGTCCGGGTCCGGCAAGACGGTGCTCATCCGGCGGCTCGTGGAGGAGTGCGCGCGGGCCGGGGTCTCGTCCATTGTGCTCGACCCTAACAACGACCTGGCCCGGCTCGGCGACCCGTGGCCCGCGGCGCCCGCCGGGTGGGGGCCGGGCGACGACGAGCGGGCCGCGGACTACCTGGCGAACACCGATGTCGTCGTCTGGACGCCGCGGGTGACGAGCGGGCGGCCGCTGGCGTTCCAGCCGCTGCCGGACTTCGCGCCGGTGCTCGACTCCGCCGACGAGTTCGACCAGGCCGTCACGTCCGCGGTGGAGGCGCTGGCCCCGCGGGCCGGGGTGCACGCCGGGACCCGGGTCGCCCAGCAGGGGCGGGCGGTGCTGACCGAGGCGCTCGTGGCCTACGCGCGGGCCGGGCACTCGGGGCTGCGCGGGTTCGCGGACTTCCTGGCCGACCTGCCCGAGGGCGTCAGCCGGCTGGCGAAGGCGGCCAAGCTGGCCGGGGACGCGGCGGAGACGCTCAAGGCCTCGATGGTGACCGATCCGCTGTTCGGCGGGCAGGGGGCCGCGGTCGACCCCGGGGTGCTGCTCACGCCGCCGGCCGGGAAGCGGGCCCGGGTGTCGGTCATCAACCTGGCCGGGCTGAACTCCGACGAGCAGCGGCAGAGCTTCGTGAACCAGCTGCAGATGGCGCTGTTCGCGTGGATTAAGCGGAATCCGGCGGGGGATCGGCCACTGGGCGGGCTGTTCGTGATGGACGAGGCGCAGACGCTGGCGCCGGCGACCGGGAGCACGCCGTGCACCGCGAGCACGATCGCGCTGGCCGCGCAGGCGCGCAAGTACGGCCTCGGGCTCGTGTTCGCGACGCAGGCGCCGAAGGGGCTGCACAACCAGATCTCCGGCAACGCGACGACGCAGTTCTTCGGGCTGCTCAACGCGCCCGCGCAGATCGATGCGGCAAAGGAGCTGGCGCAGGCCAAAGGCGGGCGGCTACCCGATATCGGGCGGCTGTCCAGCGGGTCGTTCTTCGCGGCCGGGGAGGGGTTCTCGTTCGTGAAGATCGCCGCGCCGATGTGCCTGTCGCACCATCCCTCGGCGCCGCTGACTCCGGAGGAGGTGGTGCGGAGGGCGCGCGGGTGAGGTACCGCCGCGCCCTCCGCAGTGTGCATCAGTTGAGTGTGAACTTTTGGGCGGCGCTGCCGTTGCAGTCCCAGATCTGCAGCCGGGTGCCGTTGGCGGTGGCGCCGTTGGGGGCGTCGAGGCAGCGGCCGGACTGGGGGTTGCGCAGCGAGCCGTCGGCCTGCTGCTGGAAGACCTGGCCGCCCACGCCGTTGCAGTCCCAGAGCTCGACCTGGGTGCCGTTGGCGGTGCCGTTGCCGTTGATGTCGAGGCAGCGGCCGAGGGTGCGCAGGGCCCCGTTGGACTGGTGGAACCAGTGCTGGTCGGCGGCGTAGGACTGGCAGTCCCAGAGCTGGACGGCGGTGCCGTTGACCCCGGAGTCGTCGGCGGCCACGTCGACGCACTTGCCGCCGGGGCCGACGTTCGTGCCGCCGCCGTTCACGGCGAACTTCTGCGCCGCGGAGCCGTTGCAGTCCCAGATCTGCAGGCGCGTGCCGTTGCCCGTGCTGCCGTTCGGGGAGTCGAGGCAGCGGCCGGACTGCGGGTTGCGCAGCGAGCCGTCGGCCTGCTGGACCCACTGCTGCCCGCCGACGCCGTTGCAGTCCCAGAGCTCGACCTGCGTGCCGTTGGCCGTGCCATTGCCGTTGATGTCCAGGCAGCGGTTGATGGTGCGCAGCGAGTTGTCGGCGAAGTGCGTCCAGTGCTGGTCCTCGGCGAAGTTCTGGCAGTCCCAGAGCTGCACGCCCGCGCCGTTGGTGCCGGTGTCGTCGGCGGCCACGTCGACGCACTTGCCGCCGGGGCCGGCGATGGTGCCCTGCGGACCGTTCGGCACGTTCGTCTGGCCGCTGTAGCCGACGCTGACGACGTTCGTCTGGATCGCGTTCTCGGCGGCGTCGGTCGGGTATCCGGCCACCATCGCACCCTCGAACCAGGTGCCCCGGTTGCGGTTGGAGTTGTCACCGCCGATGCCGAGGATGATGCCGCCTTCCTGGTGCATCGGGCGGTACCCGGCCTTGTCTGTCGGCAGCGCGCCGTTCCACCAGGTCGTGAGCCCGCCGGACTGTGAGTTGCCGCCTTTGAGGGCGTACGTGGTCTGGCCGTTGTTCTTGAGGACGGCGGTGACGTACGCCGAGTTGTTCCCCGGGTTCGGGTTCGACCCGTTGCCGCCCTGGAACATGCCGTTCTCCATGTCCGCCTCGATCCACGGGCCGGAGCCCTGGCACGGCGGGAAGAAGCAGGTCGTGGCGATGCTGACGGCGTCCATGTGGCCGTTGCCGGTGTCGAACGGCGTCGACTCGGCGTTGCCGTAGTCGAAGCAGCAGTCCGAGTTCACGTGCGTGCCGCTGGCGACCATGTAGACGCCCTCGGGCTGGCCGTTGACGGCGACACCGGGGGCGCGGCCGTTGAAGCGGTAGCCGACGCCGGGTGACACCCACAGCCCGTACACCTTGTGGCCGCCCGCGGTCACGGCGATCTCGGCCGCGTCCGCGCCCCGGTCGCCGGAGCCGGCACCGCCGTCGGGCGCGATGGTGAGGTCGCTGTGGTTGCTCGTCTGGTCGTAGATGCGCGTGATCCGGCACGTGGTGCCGTTGCAGAACGCGTCCTGGTCGGCGGCGTTGGCGTACCCGCCCGCGGCGAGCAGCCCGATGTTGTGCGTGGCCCCGCTGTCGGCCCGCTGCACGGTGTAGAGCGGCCCGTTGTACGCCGCGAACAGCGCCCGGGTCGTGCTGTGCGCGGCCACGCAGGCCGTGCCGTTGGAAGCGTAGATGTCGCACGGCAGGGGCCCGGCGGCCTGCGCCGTCCCGGTGAGCCCGACAATGCCGGCGGCGGTGAGGGCCAGGCTCGCGACGAGGGAGAGGACCACTCTCCGCCGCCGGCCTGGTCGTGATCGACTGACCACGGAGGACCTCTTTCGTTCGGGGGTGTGATGGAGCCCGATGGCGGTGGACCCCGGCAACGCATTGGTGTCTCAGTATGGTTGTTCACGATCGTCTTTGGTAGAACATGTTGATAAGTGTTGGATCACCGGCGTTTCGGTGTGACGGGACTGTCATATACGCCCGATCGGCGTGTCGTGAGCCATCGGGGTTGCATGGTTATGCAGAGTCTCGTATATGCTTGAGGCGTGTCCAAGGTCCTGAACTCCCTGCCTCTTGGTGAGCGCGTCGGTATTGCCTTCTCCGGTGGGCTCGACACGTCGGTTGCGGTTGCGTGGATGCGCGACAAGGGCGCCATTCCGTGCACCTACACGGCTGATCTCGGGCAGGCCGATGAGCCCGACATCGCCTCCGTGCCCGGGCGGGCGACCGCCTACGGGGCGGAGATCGCCCGGCTCGTCGACTGCCGGGCCAGCCTCGTCGAGGAAGGGTTCGCGGCGCTGGCCTGCGGGGCGTTCCACATCCGATCGGGCGGGCGGGCGTACTTCAACACGACGCCGCTCGGGCGGGCGGTGGCGGGGACGCTGCTCGTGCGAGCGATGCTCGAGGACGACGTGCAGATCTGGGGCGACGGCTCGACGTTCAAGGGCAACGACATCGAGCGCTTCTACCGCTACGGGCTCCTGGCCAACCCGGCGCTGCGGATCTACAAGCCGTGGCTCGACGCCGAGTTCGTTGGCGAGCTGGGCGGGCGCAAGGAGATGTCGGAGTGGCTGGTCGCGCACAACCTGCCGTATCGCGACAGTACCGAGAAGGCGTACTCCACCGACGCGAACATCTGGGGCGCGACGCACGAGGCCAAGTCGCTTGAGCACCTCGACGCGAACATCGAGATCGTCGACCCGATCATGGGCGTGCGGTTCTGGGACCCGGCCGTCGAGATCCCGGCGGAGGACGTGACTGTCGGCTTCGCCCAGGGGCGCCCGGTCAGCATCAACGGCAAGGAATACGCCTCCGCCGTCGACCTGGTGCTGGAGGCCAACACGATCGGCGGGCGGCACGGCCTGGGCATGTCCGACCAGATCGAGAACCGGATCATCGAGGCCAAGAGCCGCGGCATCTACGAGGCGCCGGGGATGGCCCTGCTGCACGCCGCGTACGAGCGGCTCATCAACGCGATCCACAACGAGGACACGGTCGCGGCGTACCACAACGAGGGCCGCAAGCTCGGCCGGCTCCTGTACGAGGGCCGCTGGCTCGACCCGCAGGCGCTCATGCTGCGCGAGGCCCTGCAGCGCTGGGTCGGCTCGGCCATCACCGGCGAGGTCACCCTGCGCCTGCGCCGCGGCGAGGACTACTCGGTCGTGGAGACGGCGGGCCCGGCCCTGTCGTACCACCCGGACAAGCTCTCGATGGAGCGCGTCGAGGACGCCGCCTTCGGCCCCGTGGACCGCATCGGCCAGCTCACGATGCGCAACCTGGACATCGCCGACTCGCGGGCGAAGCTGGAGCAGTACGTCACGCTGAACGTCATCGGCAGCCCGCACCCGATGCTCATCGGCGCCAACCAGACCCCGTCGGCCGACCTCCTGGGCGCCATGCCCGCCGGCGGCGCGGCCGCGATCGCCGCCCGCGGCCCGGCCCTCGTCACCACCGACGCGGACGCCGAGCTGCTCGACAGCGCGGCAATGGAGTTCGGCACCGACTGACCCCCCAACCCTCCGGGAGATCATGGCGGCGCACCGGCCGGGCCAGGACAGCCCGGCCGGCTGCGCCGCGCCCGCCGTCGACGGGGGCCCGCTCGGCGGCTGTCACAGGCGGGGCATCGCCGGGGACCAGCGC
This sequence comes from Dactylosporangium vinaceum, assembly GCF_019904175.1. Lineage (GTDB taxonomy): Bacteria > Actinomycetota > Actinomycetes > Mycobacteriales > Micromonosporaceae > Dactylosporangium > Dactylosporangium vinaceum. Next base: position 2,296,245 of record NZ_CP061913.1, read on the forward strand.
ACCGGTGGGGTGCCGGCCGCCATCAGCGCCGCGTTGATCCGGCTGAACGGGCGGCTGCCGAGGAAGCCCGACGTGTTCATGGGGCTGGGGTGGCCGGCCCGCAGGACGACGTGCCGCGGGTTGGTGATCAGGGGTGCCTTCGCCTTCGCGGCCGCGCCCCACAGCACGAACACGACCGGCTCGGCCCTGTCGTTCAGCGCCCGGATCGTGGCGTCGGTGACGTTCTCCCAGCCGTGGCCCTTGTGCGAGTTCGGGGTACCGGCGCGGACCGTCAGCACCGCGTTCAGGAGCATCACGCCCTGGCGGCACCAGGCGGTCAGGTCGCCGGACGGGGGCGGTTCGACGCCGAGGTCGTCGCGCATCTCCTGATACACGTTGCGCAGTGACGGCGGGACCGGCACGCCCGGCGGCACGCTGAAGCTGAGGCCGTGGGCCTGGCCGGGCTTGATGTACGGGTCCTGCCCGAGGATGAGCACCCGCGTCGCCGCGAGCGGGCACAGCTTGTACGCGGCGTAGATGTCCTGCTTGCGCGGGTACACGGGGCCGGAGTTGTACTGCTCGACAACGAACGCGGAGAGCGCGGCGACGACGTCGGGGTCGACGTAGGGGCTGACCGCCGCGCGCCAGTCGTCGGGCATGAAGTCCAGCAGGTACACGGGCTTCGTCGGTTCGGCCATGGCCGGCAATCTATCGCGTCCGCGGGAGGCGGACGGCCGCGGCGACGCCGGCCGCCGCGATCAGGGCCATGAGGGCGAAGACGACGGCGAACGGCGCGGCCGGCGCGGCCGGGCGCACGGTGAAGACGGCGCCGGTGACCGCGACGCCGGTGACGGCCGCGACCTGCCGGATGGTGCTGAACATCCCCGATGCGGCGCCCGCGGCGGACGGGTCGACGGCGGCCATGGCGGCGACCGACAGCGGCGACCACGCGACGGCGTTTGCCGCTCCGAGCACCGCTGCTCCACACGCAGACCACCACGGGTGTACGTCAAGCACGACGACGAGCCCGATGAGCAGCATGCTCGCGGTGAGCAGCGCCAGGCCCACGATCGCCGGCCGGCGGGGCCCCGCACGGTCGACCCACCGGCCGCCTGCCGGCGACAGCAGCGCCGCGATCACCGCGTCCGGGGCCATGACCAGTGCGGCCTCCAGCGGTCCGAGGCCGCGGACCTCCTGCAGGTACAGCATCGCCGGCAGCGCGGACGCGATGACCACCGTCCCGAGCGCGGCCACCGCGACGCTCGCCGCGCGGAACCCGGGCGAGCGCAGGACCGCCGGCGGGGTCAGCGCCACGGGCCCGAGCCGCCGCTCGCGGGCGACGAAGGCGGCCAGCAGTACCGCCGCCGGCCCGCCCGCGGCGGCGATCCCGGCCGCCGGAAGGTCCCGCCAGGCCAGCAGCGCCCAGACGAGCAGGCCGAGACCGGCGGTGCTGAGCAGCGCCCCGGGCAGGTCCAGCCCCGCGGCGTGGCCGGGGCTGCCCGGAATCCAGCGGAGCCCCAGCAGCAGCGCGGCGCCACAGAGCGGGACGTTGACCAGGAACACCCACCGCCAGTCCAGGGCCGCGGTCAGCACCCCGCCGAGCAGCGGCCCCAGCAGCGCCCCGGCCGACGCGACGGTGCCCCACAGCCCGAGGGCCCGCCCGCGCTCGCCGGCGTCGAACAGCCGCCGGATCAGCGTGAGCGGCTGCGGCGCCATCGCGGCCGCGGCCAGCCCCTGCACGACGCGCAGCAGCACGAGCCAGCCGATCGACGGCGCCACCCCGCACAGCGCCGAGGCCACCGCAAACCCGGCCATCCCGGCCAGGAACACCCGCTTCGGGTCGTACCGATCACCCAGCCGCCCGGCGACGAGCAGCGGCACCGAGAACGCCAGCAGGTATCCGGCCGTCACCCAGAACACCCCGGCCACCCCGGCCCGCAGGTCCTGCTGGATGCGCGGGCTCGCGACGGCCACGATCGTCGTGTCGAGCAGGATGACGAAGAACCCGGCGAGCAGCGCGGCCAGCCCCGCCCACCGGCCCGTCACCGGCCGGGCGCGCGGCACGCGGCCAGGGGCGGGCGCTCCGCCCGGGAACGCCGGCTCCACGGAACCTCCGTCAGGAGATCGAGCCTGCCGGGGCTACCAGCCTCTGGCGCGCCACTGCGGGATTGACGGGCGCTCGGCCCCGAGCGTCGAGTCCTTGCCGTGGCCGGGGTGGATCGTCGTCGAGTCCGGTAGCGGGCCGAAGACCTTCGCCTCCAGGTCGCCCATCAGGGAGTTGAAGTCGGCTGGGTTCGTCGTCTTCCCGGGACCGCCGGGAAACAGGGAGTCGCCGGAGAAGAGGTGGCCGCCGTCCTGCGCGTAGTACAGCGCGATCGAGCCCGGGGTGTGGCCCACCAGGTGGATCACCGAGAGCGTGCTCGCGCCGACCTGGAGGGTGTCGCCCTCGTGCAGGTAGGCGGTGACGGCCGGGATCTCGGGGGCGTCGGCCGGGTGGGCCAGGGACTCGGCGCCGGTGGCGGCCAGGACCTCCTCCAGGGCGATCCAGTGGTCCGGGTGGCGGTGGGTGGTGACGACCGCGCGGATGCCGCCCGGCTCGATGAACTGCAGCAGGCGGGGTGCCTCGTTGGCCGCGTCGATCAGGACTGCCTCGCCGGTGGCGCGGTCGCGCAGCAGGTACGCGTTGTTGTCCATCGGGCCGACCGACAGCGACGTGATCTCGAGTCCGGTGGTCATTTCCAAGCCTCCAGGTCGGGCCGGTCGCCGGTGAGGTCCGTGCCGTCGCTGCGGCCAGTGAGCCAGGCGGCCAGGGCGTGGACCTCGCCGGTGACGGTCGGGGCGTCGGCGACGGCGAGCAGGGTGGTGCCGTCGGGGGTGGTCAGGGTCGCGGCGCGCGGGGTGGCCGGGTCGTGCAGGATGCGCCGGGAGAACGCCTCGGGCCAGTCGGACGGCCGGTAGGCGGCGTCGAGATCGACGTGGTGCAGCTCGACCTCGCAGAGGCGGGACCAGACCAGGCGGGCCGCGGGGATCTCGGTGCCGGAGGGCAGGGCGACGACCGCGGACCAGGACTCGGCGGGCAGGGCGTCGATCGCGGTGGCGAGGCGGGTCGCGGCGGCGGCCAGGTCGGCGCGCTGGACTTCGGCGGGGCGGCCGGCGCCGGCCTCGATGTCGGCGTCGCGGGCGGCCGGGGAGGCGTAGGCGGGGGTGCGGACGCTGGTGCGGGCCCAGGTCAGCAGGTTGACGTACGCGTCGGCGTTGCGGGCCAGGTGGGTGACCACGTGGCCGCGGGTCCAGCCCGGGCACAGCGACGGCCGGGTGAGGTCCAGGTCTTCGAGGGTGGCGAGGAGGCGGGTGGTGGCCCGCTCCAGCTCGGCGTTGAGGGCCAGCGGATCGGCGGTCACCGCCCCACCCTAGCGCTGCCGGACGCCCACCTCGCGCGGGAGGTCGCCGACGGCCCAGTGCAGTTCGTCCTCCCAGTCGGCGACGCTCAGGTCGACGGTCTCGAAGGACAGGCGGGCGCCGATGGGCTTGCCGAGGTACCCGGCGAAAAGATCATGGACCGCGACGAGCCGCTGGCCGACCGCGAAGGCCGCGGGGTCGCCGCCGGCGGCCGGGCGGACCTCCAGGCGGCCGTACACGCCCATGTCCGCGTCCGTCCCGCGCTCCTCGACGATCACGTCCAGGATCTCGTCCTCGGCGCCGACGTGGAAGCCGTAGCAGGCGCCGCCGAAGGTGAGCCAGAACCGCATGAGCGAGTCGTCCTGCCCGGGGGAGACGTGCCACTGGACGTCGGCCCGCTCCAGGCGGAGTCCGACGGCGCCGGCCAGCACATGCGAGGGGAGCACGCCCCGACCATAGCCCCGATATTCGGTTTCGCGTTGCGGACGCGCTACCTACCGTGGGTTTCCGAACGCTCGTTCGGATCGGAAGGACTACCGTGAGTATCGACCTGTCGGCCCTCGGCTGGGACGACGGCTTCGCCGAGTGCTTCCGGCGCGCCTTTGCGCTGCCCGGGCACCGGCCGGCGCGCGTGAGCCGGGTGGACCGGGGCGTCTGTACCGCGCTCACGTCCGCCGGGCCCGTGCGCGCCAGTGTGGCCGGCGGACTGCTGGCCCGGGCCGCGCACGACCCGCGGGCGCTGCCGTGCGCGGGGGATTGGCTCGTGGTGCGGGAGTGGCCGGACGGGCGCGTCACGGCTGAGGCGGTACTTCCGAGACGCACGGCAATTGTCCGGGCCACCGCCGGTGAGGACTCCTTCGGCCAGGTGCTGGCGGCCAACCTCGACGCCGTCGCGGTGGTCGAGCCGGTCGACCCGTCGCCCGACATCGGCCGGATCGAGCGCCTCCTGGCGCTCGCCTGGGAGTCGGGGGCGCGGCCGCACCTCGTGCTGACGAAGGCGGACCTGGCCGCCGACCCGGAGGCCCTCGCGCTGCAGATGCCCGGGCGGGAGTCCGGGGTGGCCGTGCACGCGGTCAGCGCGCGGACCGGGCTGGGCCTGGACGGGCTGCGACCCCTCGTGGCGCGCGGGCGCACGCTCGGGCTGCTGGGCCAGTCCGGGGCCGGGAAGTCGAGCCTGGTCAATGCGCTGGCCGGGGCGCCGCTGATGCAGACGCGGGCGCTGCGGGCCGACGGGCGGGGCCGCCATACCACCACATACCGCGCACTCATCCCCATGCCGGACGGCGGTGCCGTGCTGGACACCCCGGGCGTGCGGCTTGTCGGCATGTTCGACGCGGTCGCGGGGCTCGACCGCGCATTCGGGGATGTGACGCTGCTCGCGCAAGGCTGCCGTTTCCAGGACTGCCGGCACGGTGACGAGCCGGGCTGCGCCGTCCGGGCGGCCGTCGAGGACGGCGAGCTCAGCGCCCGTCGCTTCGCCAGTTGGCAGAAACTGCAAAAAGAGCAGAAGCTGGCATCGGTACGGCGGGTCCGTCGCGAAAGCCGCGAACGTCGACGACCGGCCAGGGGATGAGCAGCGGCGTTTCCCCCGTTCGAGAGCGGTCGGACGGGTAGGGCGCCAGAAAATGTCATACCCCCTGGCTAGAGTTGTCGGCTGGCACCGGGACGGTGTTCCGACCTGCTGAATGACCGGTCGATTACTCGCCAAGGGGAAGCATGTCCGACCGCTTGATCATCCGTGGCGCACGGGAGCACAATCTCCGCGACGTCAGTCTTGACCTGCCGCGCGACGCGATGATCGTGTTCACCGGGCTCTCCGGCTCGGGCAAGTCGAGCCTTGCGTTCGACACGATCTTCGCCGAGGGCCAGCGGCGTTACGTGGAGTCGCTGTCGTCCTACGCGCGGCAGTTCCTCGGCCAGATGGACAAGCCCGACGTGGACTTCATCGAGGGCCTGTCCCCGGCGGTCTCCATCGACCAGAAGTCGACCTCGCGCAACCCGCGCTCGACGGTCGGCACGATCACGGAGGTCTACGACTACCTCCGGCTGCTCTACGCGCGCGTCGGCGAGCCGCACTGCCCGGTCTGCGGCGAGCTGATCACCAAGCAGACGCCGCAGCAGATCGTCGACCGGGTTCTCGCGATGGAGGAGGGCACCCGCTTCCAGGTGCTCGCGCCGGTCGTGCGGGGGCGCAAGGGCGAGTACATCGACCTGTTCGCCGAGCTGCAGTCCAAGGGCTACGCCCGGGCCCGCATCGACGGCGTCGTGCACCCGCTGACCGAGCCGCCGAAGCTCAAGAAGCAGGAGAAGCACACCATCGAGGTGGTCGTCGACCGGCTCGCGGTGAAGAAGTCGGCCAAGCAGCGCCTCACCGACTCGGTGGAGACCGCGCTCAAGCTGGCCGCCGGCATCGTGATCCTCGAGTTCGTCGACGTGCCCGAGGGCGACGAGCACCGCGAGCGGCTGTTCTCCGAGCACCTCGCCTGCCCCAACGAGCACCCGCTGTCGATCGAGGATCTCGAGCCGCGCTCGTTCTCGTTCAACGCGCCCTATGGCGCCTGCCCCGACTGCACCGGCATCGGCACCAAGAAGGAGGTCGACCCGGAGCTGATCATCCCGGACCCCGAGCGCACGCTGCGCGACGGCGCCGTTGCGCCGTGGGCGACCGGGCACACGCTCGACTACTTCCTGCGGCTGCTGGAGGCGCTCGGCGACGAGGAGGGCTTCAACCTCGACACGCCGTGGCAGGGGATCTCCTCGCGGGGCCAGAAGGCCATCCTCTACGGCTCCGACGACCAGGTCCACGTCCGCTACCGCAACAAGTACGGGCGCGAGCGCTCCTACTACACCGGCTTCGAGGGCGTGGTGCAGTGGATCGAGCGGCGGCACGCCGACACCGAGAGCGACTGGTCCCGGGACAAGTACGAGGGGTACATGCGCGACGTGCCCTGCGGTACCTGCGGCGGCACCCGGCTCAAGCCCGAGATCCTGGCCGTGACGATCGACGGGCGCAGCATCGCCGAGGTCTGCAACCTGTCCGTCGGCGAGTGCGCGGACCTGCTGGGGCAGATGGAGCTCACCGACCGGCAGAAGATGATCGCCGAGCGGGTGCTCAAGGAGATCAACGCCCGGCTGCGCTTCCTGGTCGACGTCGGCCTCGACTACCTCTCGCTCGACCGGGCGTCCGGCACGCTGTCCGGCGGCGAGGCCCAGCGCATCCGGCTGGCCACCCAGATCGGCTCCGGGCTGGTCGGCGTGCTCTACGTGCTCGACGAGCCCAGCATCGGCCTGCACCAGCGCGACAACCACCGGCTCATCGAGACCCTGGTGCGGCTCAAGACCCTCGGCAACACGCTCATCGTCGTCGAGCACGACGAGGACACCATCCGCACCGCCGACTGGATCGTCGACATCGGGCCCGGCGCCGGCGAGCACGGCGGGCGGGTCGTGCACAGCGGGCCCTACGAGGGGCTCATCGCGAGCGAGGAGTCGGTGACGGGGGCGTATCTCGCCGGTCGCCGCAGCATCCCGACGCCGGAGATCCGCCGGCCCCGCACCCCCGGCCGCGAGCTCGTGGTGGTCGGCGCGCGCGAGCACAACCTGCACAACCTCACGGTGTCGTTCCCGCTCGGGCAGCTCACCGCGGTCACCGGGGTCTCCGGCTCCGGCAAGTCGACGCTCGTCAACGACATCCTGCACGCCGTGCTGGCCAACACCGTCAACGGCGCCCGGCTCGTCCCCGGCCGGCACACCCGCATCTCCGGGCTCGACCTCGTCGACAAGGTCGTCGGCGTGGACCAGTCGCCGATCGGCCGCACGCCGCGCTCCAACCCGGCGACGTACACCGGCGTCTTCGACAACATCCGCAAGCTCTTCGCCGAGACGACCGAGGCGAAGGTGCGCGGCTACGGCCCCGGCCGCTTCTCGTTCAACGTCAAGGGCGGCCGCTGCGAGGCGTGCGCCGGCGACGGCACGATCAAGATCGAGATGAACTTCCTGCCCGACGTCTACGTCCCGTGCGAGGTCTGCAAGGGGGCGCGGTACAACCGCGAGACGCTGGAAGTGCACTACAAGGGCCGGACGATCGCCGAGGTCCTGGACATGCCGATCGAGGAGGCGTCGGGCTTCTTCGAGGCCATCCCGGCGATCCACCGCCACCTGAAGACGCTCGTCGACGTCGGCCTCGGCTACGTGCGCCTGGGCCAGCCCGCCCCGACCCTCTCCGGCGGCGAGGCCCAGCGCGTGAAGCTGGCCTCGGAGCTGCAGAAGCGCTCGACGGGCCGCACCGTGTACGTCCTGGACGAGCCCACCACCGGCCTGCACTTCGAGGACATCCGCAAGCTGCTCATCGTCCTGCAGGGCCTTGTCGACAAGGGCAACTCGGTGATCGTCATCGAGCACAACCTCGACGTCATCAAGGCGGCCGACTGGATCATCGACATGGGCCCGGAGGGCGGCCACAAGGGCGGCACGGTGGTCGCGGCCGGCACCCCGGAGGAGGTGGCCGAGATCCCGGAGAGCTACACCGGCCAGTACCTCCGCCACGCCCTCCACCTGAAGGGCGACCCCACCGGCGACCCGGCCGCCCGCGACCGCGCCGCCCAGTCCAACGGCACCAAGCCCGCCCCGACCGCCCGCAAGTCCACGACGGCCGCACGGTCCACCGCCGCCAAGTCCACCCCCGCGAAGGCCGCCCCGGCCAAGGCGGCCCCGGCCCCGGCCCCGGCCAAGGCCACTGCGGCCCGGACGACAGCGACGAAGACCACTGCCGCGGCGGCGACCAAGGCGGCGGCTGCTACGAAGACGGCAGCGGCGAAGAAGGCGGCACCGCGCAAGACGGCCGCGAAGAAGGCCACGACGAAGAGCTGACCCGACCGGCCGCCGCCCGCCCGCCTGGCTCCTCGGCGGACGGTCGGCGGCCGCACCGCTCGCCGGCCGATGTGGAGACCCCGGGCACCGCCCCGCAGCACCCACATCGTCAAGCGATGACCCATGCGCTCTGCTGCGACCCGAAATCCACCGGCGGGCTTCGGTGGCCCCGCCCGGCCGCGCAGCAGACTCAAGCGGCGTCACGCCACGCGCTCCGATCCCGGCCGCCGTCCGCGCGCGCTCGACCCGGACATGGGCCGGCCCGGCGGCTGCTTGAGCGGGGCTCGAAGGTCCTCGGCCCCGCACTGCCCGCGCTCGGCCTCGACAGTGATCAGTTCGGGCTCCCGGCCGGACGGTCGCCTGGCCGGCCTCGTGCCATCCTCTGCGTCATCGACCGCCGCGGGCTGACCGGCATCCTGGCGATGATCTCTTGACGCCCATCGGAGCGTGGTCTCGGCGATCGTGGCGCCGAACAGGACCCGCCTGACATCAGCCATCTCCTCGTAGGGCGCATATGTGCTCGCCGCCGGTGTGGCCACGATAAGTCGGGCGCTCCGCGCCGCGACTTATCGGACTTATACCCTGTCAGGCGATATGGCGCTTATATCCGTTTCGCGGGCACAAAACTCGCGATGAGCGGAGCGGGGCGGCGGTCAGGTTGCGCTGCTACGGTGGCCGCTGGCGAGGCTGACCTCAGGAGGAACCGCGTGCCAGAAGAGGACGTCTTCAACCTTTGCTCCGCGCGCTCCGGGCGCCGGGCGCTGCTGCTCGGTGCGAGTGCCATGGGCGTCGCCGTGCTGGCCGGCTGTGGCGGCGACGATGCAGCCCCGCCGAGCGCCGCAGGCAGCCCGGGCGGCTCCAGTGCGCCCGCCGCGCCGGCCACGACCGGGGGCAATCCGTTCGACGACGGCGGGTCGTCGGGCGGGGCCGGGCAGCAGGTGCCGGGCAACTCGCTCATCGGCGTGGGCGAGGTCCCGGTCGGCGGTGGCGTGATCGTCAAGGACAGCGTGCTGGTGCTGCAGCCGACGAAGGGGGCCTTCAAGGCGTACGAGGCGGCCTGTCCCCATGAGGGTGCGATCCTCGACCCGCCGTTCGACGGGAACCCGATCATCATGTGCCCGCGGCACAACTCGAAGTTCAAGGTCGCGGACGGGAGCAAGGTGTCAGGGCCCACGCCGCGCGGGCTCAAGGGGATCAAAGTGGATGTCAAGAGCGGGTACGTCGTGCGCAGTTAGTCGTAGCCGTCCGTGATGCCTAGATTGCGGATTGGGTGCCGAACTCCCAGTTTTTGTTGAGCATTGAACCGTATCCTCCATGATCTGTGTATCTCTGGCCAGAGCCTGCGGGCACCCGACCATTGGAGGAACTGGATGAGTGAGACGACCCGCCGCGCGGTGCTGGCCGGGGCGGCCGGCGTGACGGCCGTGAGCGTCCTGGCCGCCTGCGGCGACGACAGTGGCTCGGACAGCACTGCGAGCTCCGGCTCGACCCCGGGAGGGCCGATCGCCAAGAAGGCCGACATCCCGGTCGGTGGTGGAAAAATCGTTTCTGCTGATGGGGGTACCGTCATCACGCAGCCCGAGGCCGGAACGTACAAAGCGTTCACAGCGATCTGCACCCACCAGAACTGCGTCGTGACGAGCGTTGCCGACAACACGATCGACTGCAAGTGCCACGGCAGCTCGTTCTCGGCCAAGGACGGCTCGGTGACCAACAAGCCCGCGACCGCGCCGTTGAAGGAGAAGACGCTGCGGTTCGAGGGCGACGACATCTACGTGACGAAGTAAGACCTGACAGTCCGCGCTGCGTTGGGCGGACGCCAGGGCCGGTTGCCGCGTTCGGTGACCGGCCCTCAACTTTTTGTCGTACCCCCCGGATAGTCTCGAACCGTGCCAGACCCGTCCACGTATCGACCAGCACCCGGGACCATTCCGGACACCCCGGGCGTCTACCGCTTCTACGACCCGTCCGGGCGGGTCATCTACGTGGGCAAGGCCAAGAGCCTCCGGCAGCGGCTCAGCAGCTACTTCGCCGACCTGTGGACGCTGCACTCGCGCACCCAGCAGATGGTGACGACGGCCGCGCGGGTCGACTGGGTGACGGTCGGCACCGAGGTCGAGGCGCTCCAGCTGGAGTACAACTGGATCAAGGCGTACGACCCGCGCTTCAACGTCCGCTACCGCGACGACAAGAGCTACCCCTACCTGGCCGTCACGCTCGACGAGGCGTACCCACGGCTGCAGGTGATGCGCGGGTCGAAGCGCAAGGGGGTGCGGTATTTCGGGCCGTATGCGCACGCGTGGGCCATCCGCGAGGTGCTCGACCTGCTGCTGCGCGTCTTCCCGGCGCGCACGTGCTCGGCGGGGGTCTTCAAGCGGGCCGGGCAGATCGGGCGGCCGTGCCTGCTCGGGTACATCGGGAAGTGCTCGGCGCCGTGCGTCGACCGGGTGAGTGAGGACGAGCACCGCCAGATCGTCGAGGGCTTCTGCGACTTCATGGCCGGCAAGACCGACACCATGGTCAAGCAGCTCGAGAAGGACATGTACGAGGCGTCCGACGAGCTGGACTTCGAGCGCGCGGCGCGGCTGCGCGACGATCTGGGCGCGCTGCGGCGGGCGATGGAGAAGCAGGCCGTTGTGCTCGGCGACGGTACCGATGCCGATGTCGTCGCTTTTGCCGACGATCCGCTCGAAGCGGCAGTGCAGGTGTTCCATGTGCGGGGCGGCCGAGTGCGGGGGCAGCGCGGCTGGATCGTCGAGAAGACGGAGGACCTCACCCCGGGCGACCTCGTGCACCACTTCTGCACGCAGATCTACGGCAGTGAGGCGGCTGGCGCGGGTGCCGACGCGGCCGACCTGCCGCGCGAGCTGCTGGTGCCGGAGCTGCCGGCCGACGTCGACGCGCTCGCCGACTGGCTGAGCCGGCTGCGCGGGAGCCGGGTGTCCATCCGGGTGCCGCAGCGCGGGGACAAGAAGACGCTCGCCGAGACTGTCGCGCGCAACGCACTGCAGTCGCTGCAGCAGCACAAACTGCGCCGCGCCGGCGACCTGAGCACGCGCAGCAAGGCCCTGGAGGAGATCGCCGAGGCGCTGACGATGCCGGCCGCGCCGCTGCGCATCGAGTGCTACGACATCTCGCAGATCCAGGGCACCGACGTGGTCGCCAGCATGGTCGTGTTCGAGGACGGGCTGTCGCGCAAGAGCGAATACCGGCGCTTCGCGATCAACGGCGCGACCGACGACGTGTCGGCGATCTCGGAGGTGCTGCGGCGGCGGTTCGCGCGCTACCTCGACGCCAAGGTCGAGATCGACGAGGCCGCCGAGGTCGACCCCTCCCGCCCCGGCATCGACCCGACGACCGGTCGGCCGCGCAAGTTCGCCTACCCGCCGCAGCTCGTCGTCGTCGACGGCGGCCAGCCCCAGGTCAACGCGGCCGCGCAGGTGCTGCTCGACCTGGGCATCGACGACATCACGGTGTGCGGCCTGGCCAAGCGCCTGGAGGAGGTGTGGCTGCCCGACGACGAGTTCCCGGTCATCCTGCCGCGCGCCTCCGAGGGCCTGTACCTCCTGCAGCGGGTCCGCGACGAGGCGCACCGCTTCGCCATCACGTACCACCGGCAGAAGCGCTCGAAGCGCATGACGACCTCCGCCCTCGACGACGTGCCCGGCCTCGGCGAGATCCGCCGCAAGGCGCTGCTGCGGCACTTCGGCTCCCTCAAACGGCTGAAGTCGGCCACCCTTGACGAGATCGCCGAGGTCCCGGGCATCGGCCGCCGCACCGCCGAAGCCATCCAGGCCGCCCTCAACGGCGACCCCCTCGCCTCCGCCCGCCCTCCGGCCGACCGCACCACCCCGCCGGTCGACGTCACCTACGAGCCCGACCCCGACGCCAACCACGCCGCCCCCGCATCGCGCGCTCCAGCGTCGCCCAGCGCTGCATCGGCCGATCCCGCGTCGCCGGATTCTGCGCTGCCGGATTCTGCGTCTCCGGATTCTGCGTCTCCGGATTCTGCGTCGCTTGGTCCCGCGTCGCTGGAGCCGGGTCTTAGCCCCGCCGAGCCGGCCGAACGGGCGCACCGCCCGTCGTCCGGGGCCGATGCGGAGCCGGCCGAGCCCGCGCAGCGCTCGCCTTCCGAGGTCGAGTCGGCCGCGGGGTCCGGGGACGGGCCGAGATCTGCGCCGGAGCCCCGGCCCGGGGTGAGTTCGGATGCGGCCTACGCTTCGTCGGCGGATGGCGACCAGGCCGGCGTCGCGGGCGGTGCGGTCGATCGGGCGGCTGTCGGGTCGGGCGTGAAGGCCGGCGGCGATCTGGTTGACGGTTCGTGAGATCAGTCGTCAGCGCTGGCTTGTGAGGCCGCCGACGAGAGACTCGGGCCCCTCCTGGACAGGTCGGTGAAGGCCTTGGGGCTCGGGCCGGCCCACCTGCGAGGGTCTCGGGTCCGTGGTGGGCCGCCTATTGGGGTCCCGTGCCGGCCCGCCTTCGAGGAGTTCGCGGCCGCGCTGACGATCACGCTCCCGGCGGCCGGATCCCGCGCTGACCCGTGCCGGCCCGTCGCCGGGCATCGGACCCCCGTGCTGTCCATTGACGAGAGCGGCGGTGGTTTGCGCCCGGTGCTCGTCCGGCGGCGGTCGTTGTGGGCTCGTTCGGGGGTGCGGTGGAGGTGCCCGGGGCGTCGGGGCGGGGCTGTGGTGACACGGATGGGGGATATGGCGCTTCTGGGGCTGGAGGGGCTGGAGAGATCTGCGACACGCCCGAGCGCGGGTCGGGAGCGCAGAAAAGGCGGTTCGGGCTGGCTGTCGGTGGGGTGGGGTGGGCACCGGGGGGTTTACCGCGAACTAGTGCAAACCGACCGACCGTCCGATGCCGATGGCGCAACGACATAAACTCTTCGACGTGTCGAGAGAAGGCGACGTGCCCAGAGACGCCGGCGCGTCCGACGGTGGCGTGCTGTCGCCTGGGGGTGACGGTGTGTCCGATGGTACCGACAGTGCTCGCGACTTCACCTCAGGTGAGTATGTAGCAGCGCTGCGTGACGAGGTCGAGGACGGGTTCGGTGTGGTCGACCCCGACGGGGGAAGCCAGGCCGGGCGGAACGCCACCGACCTGGTGATCGTGACCGGGGTGTCCGGGGGTGGGCGCAGTACCGTCGCGCGGGCGCTCGAGAACGTCGGGTACTACGTGGTCGACAACCTGCCGCAGGCGCTCCTGCTCGACATGGCCGAGCTGGCCCACGCCGCCCAAGGGGCCGCCCGGCGGACCGCGATGGTGCTGGACGTGCGCAGCCACGCGTTCTCGACCGACCTGCCGGGTGCGGTGAAGTCGCTGCGCGAGCGGGGGTTCAATCCGCGGATGGTCTTCGTGGACGCCGACGACGAGGTGCTGATCCGCCGCTTCGAGAGCGTGCGGCGCTCGCACCCGCTGCAGGGCGCCGGGCGGCTCTCCGACGGCATCGCGGCCGAGCGGAAGCTGCTGCAGGAGGCCCGTGAGCAGGCCGACGTCCTGATCGACACCAGCCACCTCAACGTCAACCAGCTGCGCGGGCGCATCGAGGAGATGTTCGGCGAGGAGGACACGACCCAGATCCGGGTCACCGTCCTGTCGTTCGGCTTCAAGTACGGCCTGCCGCCCGACGCCGACTTCGTGCTCGACGCGCGGTTCCTGCCCAACCCGTACTGGGTGCCGGAGCTGCGGGAGCACACCGGGCGCGAGACCGACGTCAGCCGCTACGTGCTCGGGCAGCGGGGGGCGATCACGTTCGTGGAGACGTACGCCCGGCTGATCAACGCGACGGCGCCCGGGTTCGAGCGGGAAGGCAAGCGGTACCTGACGATCGCCGTCGGCTGTACCGGTGGCAAGCACCGCAGTGTGGCCATCGCCGAGGAGCTCGCCCGGCGGCTGCGGGAGATGCGGCTGTCGGCCTCGCCGCAGCACCGTGACCTGGGACGCGAATGACGAGCCGGCATACGGGCGGCAATGGGGCCGCACGGAAACCGGCCGGTGAAGGCAAGCCGCGCCCGGACGGTCCCGGCGCGACCGCGACGGTCCGCCCGGGCGACGCCGAGGCCGTGCGGGTCGTGGCGTTCGGCGGCGGTCACGGGTTGTCCGCGACATTGCGGGCGCTGCGTGGAGTACAAACGCAGATGCCTTTGGAAATCACGGCCGTCGTGACGGTTGCCGACGACGGTGGGTCAAGCGGGCGACTGCGCCGGACCCGGGACATTCTGCCGCCGGGCGACCTGCGGCAGGCCCTGGCCGCGCTGGCCGACGAGGCGGCGATGGCGGAGCTGTTCCAGCACCGGTTCACCGGCGAGGATGACATCGCCGGGCACCCGGTCGGCAACCTGGTGCTCGTCGCGCTCCTGGAGCAGGCCGGCGATCCGGTGGCCGCGCTCGACCGGGCGGCGGCGATGCTGCGGTGCCACGGACGGGTGCTGCCGATGTCGCGGGACCCGCTGCACATCGAGGCGGATCTTTCGGACGGCGACGAGGTCGTCACCGTGCGCGGGCAGCACGAGGTCGCCGTGACCGCGAAGACGATCGACCGGGTGCGGCTGACCCCGGACCCGCCCGAGGCGTGCGCCGAGGCGGTCAAGGCGGTCCGCGAGGCCGACTGGCTGCTGTTCGGGCCCGGCTCGTGGTTCACCAGCGTGATCCCGCACCTGCTGGTGCCGGGGCTGGCCGCGGCGATCACCGCGAGCGCGGCCCGGCGCCTGGTCACGCTGAATCTGGCCGCCGACAGCGAGACGGCGGGATTGACACTGCCGGAACACCTGGCCGCCCTGCGCCGTTACCTACCCGGGCTCCAGGTCGATGTAGTTCTGGCCGACGGGAAAGCCGTAGGCGACCCCGAACCGGTCCATCGTGCGGCAGAATCGCTTGGTGCGCGGCTGGTGCTGGCTCCGGTCGCCGTCAGTGACGGGGCACCCCGCCACGACCCGCAGGCGCTGGCGATGGCCCTCGAGCCATTGCTGCGCGTCGACACCCGGGCGGCCGGCCGGAGCAGCGGCAACGGCCGGGTGGGTGCGAAGAACCAGACGAGTGCGCGAAACGCGAACGGCACGGGTAGTGCGCGCGGCAAGGACATGACGCTGAACACGAAAACCGCGAGGTGACTTCAGGATGGCGATGACCGCTGCGGTCAAGGACGAGCTGAGCCGGGTGGACGTGGCGAAGCCCTGCTGCCGGCGAGCCGAGATGGCCGCGCTGTTGCGCTTCGCGGGAGGGTTGCACATCGTCTCCGGCCGGGTGGTCGTCGAGGCCGAGCTCGACACCAACGCCGCGGCCCGGCGGCTGCGGCGCGAGGTGTCGGAGGTGTACGGGTACGGCAGCGAGATCCATGTCCTCGCGTCGGGCGGCCTGCGCAAGGCCAGCCACTTCATCGTCCGCGTGGTCAAGGACGGCGAGGCCCTCGCCCGCCAGACCGGGCTGCTTGACGTGCGGGGACGTCCGGTGCGCGGGCTCCCGCCGCACGTCGTGTCCGCGAACATGTGCTGCGCGGTCGCCGCGTGGCGCGGCGCGTTCCTGGCCCACGGCTCGCTCACCGAGCCCGGCCGCAGCTGTGCGCTGGAGATCACATGCCCGGGGCCCGAGGCGGCGCTCGCGCTCGTCGGGGCGGCCCGGCGCATCGGGATCACGGCCAAGGCCCGCGAGGTGCGCGGGGTCGACCGGGTAGTGGTCAAGGACGGCGACGCGATCGCCGCGCTGCTGACCCGGATCGGCGCCCACCAGAGCGTGCTGACCTGGGAGGAGCGCCGGGTCCGGCGCGAGGTCCGGGCCACCGCCAACCGGCTGGCCAACTTCGACGACGCCAACCTGCGCCGCTCGGCCCGGGCCGCGGTGGCCGCGGCCGCGCGGGTGGCCCGGGCGATGGAGATCCTGGCCGACACCGCCCCCGACCACCTGTCGAGCGCCGGGACCCTGCGGCTGGAGCACCGGCAGGCGTCGCTCGAGGAGCTCGGTGCCCTGGCCGACCCGCCGCTGACCAAGGACGCGATCGCCGGCCGTATAAGGCGTCTGCTCGCCCTGGCCGACAAGCGGGCCCGCGACCTGGGCATCCCCGACACCGAGTCGGCCGTCACGCCGGAGATGCTCGTCGGCTGAGACCGGGCTCACACGCCGGATCGGGTGACCTACGTCCGTGACCAGCGATGCAGGCCGCGCCGGGGCTCGGGCACGTACTCTCAAACGTGGGCTCCGACACCCCCGCGAGGTCGTGACCGGTTCGAGACGATAGGGTTCCCCGTGTTCGGCGATGAAGCCGACTCGGGTCGCTCCTCGCTGTTCGATCGCCGCCGCGACACGCGGCCGGGCCCAGCACCATCGGGTGGGTCCGGACCGGCGGGACCAGGGTGGGCGAGCCAATAACACTCATCTGGCGCACGGCAACGGCATGGCAAACACCGCCGGGGTGCGACGAGTACGAGGAGATGTGTCGAAGTGACCATCCGGGTTGGCATCAACGGCTTCGGCCGTATCGGCCGCAACTTCTTCCGTGCGGCCCTGGCCAAGGGCGCGGACATCGAGGTTGTCGGCGTCAACGACCTGACCGACAACGCGACGCTGGCGCACCTGCTGAAGTACGACAGCATCCTCGGCCGGCTGGGCGAGGAGATCAAGGCGACCTCGGACGAGATCACCGTCGCGGGCAAGACCTTCAAGGCCCTGGCCGAGCGCGACCCGTCGAAGCTGCCCTGGGGCGACCTGGGCGCGGACGTCGTCATCGAGTCGACGGGCATCTTCACCGACGCCGAGAAGGCCAAGGTCCACGTGGCCGGCGGCGCCAAGAAGGTCATCATCTCGGCCCCGGCCAAGAACGAGGACCTCACGATCGTCTTCGGCGTGAACGAGGACCAGTACGACCCGGCCAAGCACACGATCATCTCCAACGCGTCGTGCACCACCAACTGCCTCGCCCCGATGGCGAAGGTCATCAACGACACGTTCGGCATCGAGCGCGGCCTCATGACCACGATCCACGCGTACACGCAGGACCAGAACCTGCAGGACGGCCCGCACAAGGACCTGCGTCGCGCCCGCGCCGCGGCCCTGAACATCGTGCCGACCTCGACCGGTGCGGCCAAGGCGATCAGCCTGGTCATCCCCGAGCTCAAGGGCAAGCTGGACGGCTACGCGCTGCGTGTGCCGATCCCGACCGGCTCGGCGACCGACCTCACAGTCACCGTGGGCCGCGACACCAGCGTCGAAGAGGTCAACGCCGCGATCAAGGCGGCCGCCGAGGGCGCGCTGGCCGGCATCCTCACCTACACCGAGGACCCGATCGTCTCCAGCGACATCGTGACCGACCCGGCGTCGTGCATCTTCGACGCGGGCCTGACCAAGGTCATCGGCAACCAGGTGAAGGTCGTCGGCTGGTACGACAACGAGTGGGGCTACAGCAACCGCCTCGTGGACGCCGTCGTCCTGGTCGGCACCGGCCTGTGAAGACGCTCGACGACCTCCTGAGCGAGGGCGTCGCCGGTCGGCGCGTGCTGCTGCGCGCCGACCTGAACGTCCCGCTCGACGGAGACAGGATCACCGACGACGGCCGCATCCGGGCCGTCCTGCCGACCATCAACGCTCTGCGTGAGGCCGGCGCGGCGAAGATCACCGTCATGTCGCACCTCGGCCGCCCGAAGGGTGCGCCGGACCCGAAGTACACCCTCGCGCCCGTCGCCGCCCGCCTCGCCGAGCTGCTGGGCACCGATGTCGCCTTCGGCCGCGACGGCGACCTGGTCCTGCTCGAGAACCTCCGCTTCAACGCGGGGGAGACGAGCAAGGACGAGGGTGAGCGCAAGGCGTTCGCGCAGGAGCTGGCCGCGCACGGCGACGTGTACGTCGACGACGCGTTCGGCGCCGTGCACCGCAAGCACGCCAGCGTGTACGACGTGGCCGCGCTGCTGCCGCACTACAGCGGGTATCTGGTGGCCAAGGAGCTCGAGGTCCTCGGCAAGCTGACCGGCGAGGCCGAGCGGCCCTACGTCGTCGTGCTCGGCGGCTCGAAGGTCTCGGACAAGCTCGCCGTCATCGAGGCGCTGCTGCCCAAGGTCGACAAGCTGCTCATCGGCGGCGGCATGTGCTTCACCTTCCTCAAGGCCCAGGGCCACGAGGTCGGCAAGAGCCTGCTCCAGGACGAGATGCTCGACACCTGCAAGGACCTGCTCGAGCGGGGCGGCGACAAGATCGTGCTGCCCTCCGACGTCGTCGTGGCGACGCAGATCAGCGACGACGCCGCCACCAAGACGGTCGGCATCGACGCGATCCCGGCCGACGAGCTCGGCCTGGACATCGGGCCGCAGAGCGTGGCGGAGTTCGCGGGCATCCTGACCGGCGCCAAGACGGTCTTCTGGAACGGCCCGATGGGCGTGTTCGAGAAGCGCCCGTTCGAGGCCGGCACCCGCGGTGTCGCCGAGGCGATCACCAAGGTCGACGGCTTCACGGTCGTCGGCGGCGGCGACTCGGCCGCGGCGGTGCGCGCGCTGGGCATCCCGGAGGACGGCTTCAGCCACATCTCCACCGGCGGCGGCGCCTCCCTCGAGTTCCTCGAGGGCAAGGCCCTGCCGGGCATCACGGCACTGGAGGCCTGAGGCGATGGCCGAGGTCACCGGACGCCGTCCGCTCATGGCGGGCAACTGGAAGATGAACCTGAACCACCTCGAGGCCATCGCGCTCGTCCAGAAGCTGGCCTTCACGCTTACCGAGCAGCAGCTCAACGACGTGGAGGCGGTGGTGCTCCCGCCGTTCGTCGACATCCGCAGCGTGCAGACGCTCATCGACGGCGACAAGCTGCTCATCGGCTACGGCGCGCAGGACATCTCCGCGCACACCGCCGGCGCCTACACGGGCGAGATCTCCGGCGCGATGCTGGCCAAGCTCGGCTGCCAGTACGTGGTCGTCGGGCACTCGGAGCGGCGCCAGTACCACGCCGAGGACGACACCCTGGTCAACGCCAAGGTGAAGGCGGCGCTGGCCAGCGGCATCGCGCCGATCCTGTGCGTGGGCGAGGGCCTGGAGATCCGCGAGTCGGGTGAGCACGTGGGATACACGCTCGCGCAGCTCGACGCGGCCCTCGAGAAGGTCAAGACCGACGAGGTCGAGAAGATCGTCGTCGCGTACGAGCCCGTCTGGGCCATCGGCACCGGCAAGGTGGCCACGCCGCAGGACGCGCAGGAGGTCATCGGGGCGATCCGCACCCGGCTGGCCGAGAAGTACACCGGCGGCACGGCCGACCGGGTGCGCATCCTCTACGGCGGCTCGGTGAAGCACGACAACGTCGCGGCGATCATCGAGCAGCCCGACATCGACGGCGCGCTCGTCGGCGGCGCGAGCATCGACGCCGAGGGCTTTGCCCGGATTGTCCGGCTGGGTAAGTAGTCGCAGGAACACCAGACGTCGCGGGGCCCTCACCGGGCCCCGCGACGTTGTGTTTTGTGACGCATCCGCTGTACCGCGGCGCATGAACGACGCCTAAAGTGGCTCCGTCCACCACCCCTTGACCAGGCGCCGAGGCTCACAAGGCCGCTATCGACAGGCGTCGTGAGGATCAGCATGCGCCGTCGTCGGACAATCATTGCGACAATCTCCGGCCTGGTGTTACTGGCCGCCGCCGGATGCAGCGACGCCGACGCGAAGAACGGGCCGCAGCCGCCGCGGACCGGCGGCACCGTGCACGTGGTGGTGAGCTCCAAGCCCACGCACCTCGACCCGCAGCGGGTGGCCACGGCCACCGAGGCCAACCTCAGCCGCCTGCTCACCCGGACACTCACCACGTTCCGGTCCGAGCCGGGCGCCGCCTCCAGCGAGATCGTGGGCGACCTGGCCACCGACGCCGGCCGGCCCAGCGAGGGCAACCGGGTCTGGGACTTCCAGCTCAAGGACGACGTGCGCTGGGAGGACGGCACCCCGATCACCTGCGCCGACGTCAAGTACGGCGTCGAGCGCAGCTTCGGCGGCGCCTTCTCGGTCGCCCAGCCCTACGCCAAGACGTACCTCGCCAACGCCGAGAACTACGCCGGGCCCTACAGCGGTGGCCAGGAGCTCTCGTCCGTCCAGTGCGCGGACACCCGCAACATCAGGTTCACGCTCAACCAGCCGATCGGCGATTTCGGGTACACCGTCGCCATGTCCGTCTTCGCGCCGGTCCCCGCGAAGCAGGACACGAAGGACGGCTACGACAAGAAGCCGTTCGCATCGGGACCTTACAAACTGCAGGAAAACACCGAACAGCAGATGGTGTACGTCCGCAATCCGTTCTGGAACCGCACGACCGACAGCGTCCGCAAGGCGTACCCCGACAGGATCGTCGTCCAGGTGAACGGCGACCTGCCCACCGTCACGTCGAACCTGATCACCAGCGACGGGGAGAACGCGGACACGCTCGACCTGGACAAGAACGTCGCCCCGAACTTCGTGCAGCAGGTCATCAACGACCCCGCGCTGTCCGCCCGCGCCGTCCAGGGCAGCTACGGCGGGGTCCGGTACCTCGCGATCAACACGAAGCGCATCGCGAACCTGGACTGCCGCAAGGCCCTCGTGTACGCCTTCGACAAGCGCAAGTTCCGGGCCGCGGCCGGAGGGTCGGTCTACGGCGACTACGCGACGACGATGATCGCGCCGCAGCTCAAGGCCCACAAGGACTTCGACCTCTACGACAGCGCCAACAACGTCGAGGGCAAGCCCGACGTCGCGCTCAAGCTCATGGACGACCAGCAGAAGGCCGGCAAGCCCTGCGCCAACACGCTCACGCTGTCGATCCCCGACCAGAAGGACGTCCGGCGGCTGGCCGCGACGATCGTGGAGACGTACCAGCAGATCGGCATCCAGATCAAGATCAATGGGATCGACCCGAACACGTACTTCGACGTGATCGGCAACCCGGCCAACGCCAACGACCTGCTCTGGGCCGGCTGGATACCGGATTGGGCGAACGGCTCGGCGGTCATCCCGCCGCTGTTCGACGGCCGGCTGATCCCGACGAAGGCCGGCGCCACGAACAACCAGGACTATGCGCTGCTCAACAACCCGGAGATCAACGACCAGATCTCCGCGGCGCTGGCGGAGTCGGTGCCGGACCGGCAGTACCGGCTGTGGGGCGAGCTGGACCAGCGCATCGCCGAGCAGGCGGCGACGATCCCGATCGTCTACATGAAGGCGCTGCGCATGGCGGGCACCAACATCCGTGGCGGCTTCATCCACCCACAGTTCGGCCAGCCCGACCTGTGCGCAATCGGACTCGCCTAGTAAGCTGTCGGACGCTGTGCTTGACGACGAACACTGACCGCCCATCGAGAGGACGACCGCGCCATGACGGCGTTCGCCTACACCCTGATCGTGCTGCTGGTGATCACCAGCATTCTGCTGACCCTGCTCGTGCTTCTGCACCGCGGCAAGGGTGGCGGCATGTCCAGCATGTTCGGCGGCGGTGTGTCCTCCAGCCTCGCCGGCTCGTCGGTGGCGGAGAAGAACCTCGACCGCTACACGCTGCTGGTCGGGATCATCTGGTTCGCGTGCATCGTCGGCCTCGGCCTGTGGCTGAAAATCGTGGAAAACGGCGGCGCCTGACCGAGGTTTGTCCACCGTAGGACGGGCCCCGCTCCGATTTGGGAGCGAAGCCCGCCAACATCGGAGTGGGTGTCCACTAGACTCGTGCGCGCGGCCTGCGAAAGTTGCAGGCCGCGCGCAGGTGTTTACGCCCACACTCCTGCACTCCGTAAGACGTCGTACCCCCCCGACGAACAAGGAGAGAGCAGCCGTGGCAGCTGGTAATGCCATCCGCGGAACCCGAGTCGGCTCCGGCCCTGTGCGTTGGGCCGAGCGCGGTGAACAGGCGCCCCGCAACGTCGTCGCCTACTGGTGCTCGAACGGGCACCGCACCGAGCCGACCTTCGCGGCCGAGATCACGCCTCCGGACACCTGGGACTGCCCCCGGTGCGGCCAACCGGCCGGCCGGAACGAGCAGGCCCCACCGGAGCGGCCGCGGGCCGAGCCGTACAAGACCCATCTGGCCTACGTGAAGGAGCGGCGCACCGACGCCGACGGCGAGGCCATCCTCCAGGAGGCTCTGGCCCGCCTCCGTCAACGCACAGGTCGATAACCAACTGACAAGGGCGCCGGTCTCGACCGGCGCCCTTGTCACACGAGACTGCGGAATCTCGGCGGAAGCTCGTGCGCCGCCGCCGAATCCAGCAGCCACAGCGTCAGATCTCTTCCGTGGACTCCGGCCGCCGGAATCTGCCGCGGCCCGGCCGAGGCGAGGGCCAGGCCCACAGCGGAGGCCTTCCCGGCCCCGGAGGCGATGAGCCACACCTCATCGGCCGTGTTGATCGCCGGCAGCGTCAGCGTGGTCCGCACCGGCGGCGGCTTGGGGCTGCCCCGCACCGCCGAGACCGGCCGCGTCTCCAGGGTCACCGGGTGCTCCGGGAACACCGAGGCCACGTGGCCGTCCTCGCCGACGCCCAGCAGGACGACGTCGAAGTGCGGCAGCTCGGCGTGGCCCGGTCGGGACGAGTCGGCCAGCTCGGTGGCGTAGCGGGCGGCCGCCGCCTCCGCGTCGTCGCCGTCCGGCCCGTCGCTGGCCGGCATCGGGTGCACCCGGGCCGGGTCCAGCTTCAGCCCGTCGAGCAGCGCCGCCCGGGCCTGGGTCTCGTTGCGCTCCGGGTCACCGGCGGGCAGGAACCGCTCGTCGCCCCACCACAGGTTGACCCGCGACCAGTCGACCGCGTCGCGCGCCGGGCTGTCGCGGATCGCCTGGTAGATCTGCGCGGCGATCCGCCCACCGGTCAGCACGACGGTGGCCTCGCCCCGCTCGGCCTGCGCATCAGTGAGCCGCACGATGAGCCGGGCCGCAGCGGACTCCGCCAGCAGGCGCGGCTCGGTGTGTACGACGACCTTCGACTGGGTCATGAAGCCCTTCCGCGAGTGTTCACGACGCCACCGCTTCCTGCAGCGGCTCGGCGGTCTCCGGCTTCTCGGCCAGCGCCGGGTCCTTCCAGATGTGCACCCGCGGGGCGCCGCGCTCGGTGAGCAGGCGCTTGCCCGTGCCGGCGGCCAGGGCGGCCGCGTAGGGCTGGTCGGGGTCGAGCCGGCGCAGCTCCTCGGCCAGCTCGTCGCCGAGCGGGCGGCGGCTCAGCGGCAGGATGCGGTCCGGCTGGCCGGTGCGCTGCAGCGTCGCCACGCCCGCGTTGAGGTCGCGGACGAGGTTCATGGAGTTGCCGTCCTCGAGCTCGAGCTCGACCGCCTCCATGATCTTGCCGCTGCCCTCGCGGCGGGTCGGGTGGACGCCGAGGCGGGCCTCCAGCCAGCCGCCGAGGAGCAGGGCGGTCGGGTCGTGCTCGGGGGCGACGACAGTCACCTTGCGCACGCCGGTGCGGTTGGCGTCGAACGCGCCGGCCAGCAGGGTGCGCCACGGGGTGATCCGCGACCAGGCCAGGTCGGTGTCGCCGGGCACATAGTCGTCGGAGCGCACCTGCAGTGCGGCCACCGGGTCCGCGGCCTGCGCGCTGTCGGTGATGCGCCGGTCGGCGACGACGCCCAGCGGGTCGTACGCGATCCGCTCCGGCGGGGCGCACTGCCACCAGGTCACCACCGGCACGTCCGGGGCGAGCAGCGGCATGACGACCGACTCGGCGTGCAGCGCCAGCCGGCCCTGCATGCGCATGACGACGGCCTCGCACGGGCCGAGGCGTCCGCCCACGACGATCTCGGCGTCGAGCCGGGACCGCTGCTGGGTGACGTCGGCCCGCACGATGATGAGCAGCCGGCAGGGGTGGGCGGAGGCGGCGATGGTGGCGGCCGCCTCGGCCTCGCGGACCTGCCGCTCGTCGACCACCGCGATAAGGGTCAGCGCCAGGCCACTGGTCAGGCCGCCGGCACTGCGCCGCTCGTTGGCCAGGGCCTTGACCACCTCGATGCCGGTGGTGTCCCACAAACCGATCATGTCCATGTCTCCCTCTATGCCCGGCGCCAGGCGCGGCCCTCGCGGGCCAGCATCTCGTCGGCGGCCCGCGGTCCCCACTCGCCCGCGCGATACGGCTCGGGCGTCGAGCCGGCCCACGCCTCCTCCAGCGGGTCGATCACATTCCAGCTGGCCTCGACCTCGGCCGAGTCCGGGAACAGCGTCTTGTCGCCGATGAGCACGTCGAGGATGAGCCGCTCATAGGCCTCGGGGCTGGCATCGGTGAACGCCTCGCCGTATTGGAAGTCCATCGCGATGTCGCGGACCTCCATGGTCGTGCCCGGCACCTTCGAGCCGAACTTCAGCATCACGCCCTCGTCCGGCTGGACCCGGATGACCAGCTGGTTGTTGCCGAGCATCTCCACGTCGGCGTCGCTGAAGGGCAGGTGCGGCGCCTTCTTGAACAGCACGGCGAGCTCCGTGACCCGCCGCGGCATCCGCTTGCCGGCCCGGATGTAGAACGGGACCCCGGCCCACCGGCGGTTCTGGATGCCCAGGCGGGTCGCGACGTACGTCTCCGTCTTCGAATCGGCCGGGACGTCCTTCTCCTCCAGGTATCCGGGCACGCGCTCGCCGGCCACCCAGCCCGTCAGGTACTGCCCGCGGACCGTGTTGGTGAACACGTCGGTCGGCGGCTTGATCGCGTTGAGCACCTTGAGCTTCTCGGTGCGGATCGCGTCGGCGTCGAACGCGGTCGGCTCCTCCATCGCCATCAGCGCCAGCAGCTGGAGCAGGTGGTTCTGCAGCACGTCGCGGGCGGTGCCGACCTTGTCGTAGAAGCCGGCCCGGGTGCCGATGCCGACGTCCTCGGCCATGGTGATCTGCACCGAGTCGACGTAGTTGGAGTTCCACACCGGCTCGAACAGGTTGTTGGCGAAGCGCAGCGCCATGATGTTCTGGACGGTCTCCTTGCCCAGGTAATGGTCGATGCGGAACACGTCCTGGCCGGTGAAGGCGTCGTCGACGAGGTCGTTGAGCTGCTTGGCCGAGGCGAGGTCGTAGCCGAACGGCTTCTCCACCACGACCCGCCGCCAGCCGCCGGACTTCGCGTTGTCCGACATGCCGGTGCGCTCCAGCTGCTTGAGCACGACCGGGAACGCCGACGGCGGGATCGACAGGTAGAAGGCGGCGTTGCCGGGGATGCCCGACTCGTCGTGCAGGTCGTCGAGGGTCTGGGCCAGGTGGTCGAACGCCTGGTCGTCCTCGAACGAGCCGGGCACGAACTTGATGTTCCCGGCCAGCCGCGACCACACCTCCTCCCGCCACGTGGTGCGGGCGCCGTTCTGGGCCGCCTTGCGCGCCAGATCCTCGAAGTCGCCGTCACCCCAGTCGCGCCGGGCGAAGCCCAGCACGGCGAAGCTGGGTGGCAGCAGACCCCGGTTGGCCAGGTCGTAGACGGCCGGGATCAGCTTCTTGCGGGCCAAATCACCGGTGACGCCGAAGATGACCAGCGCACACGGCTCGGGAATCCGAGGCAGTCGCCGGTCCTGCGGGTCCCGCAGCGGATTGGTCATCAGTTCTCACCCTCCGAGGGCGGCCAACAGTTCTTCTGTACCGGTTGCCCGGTCGGTCAGATGCAAACGCAGCACCGGCCCGTCCGCAGTGCGGGCGGCCGCGGCTTGGAGCTCGCCGAACGTGTACGACTTCCCGGGCACCCGCACATCGTGGGTGACCGCGCCGGTGATGATCAGGGTGGCGCCGGGGCGCGTACCCCAGCCGAACGTCACGGCCCGGTCGACCCGCCCGGCCAGCGCATCCCGGGCCTGCGCGATGCGCACGTCGCCGACCGGGTCGAGGTGGGCCGCGATGGCGACCCGGCCCCCGGGCGGCACGGCCCGGGCCAGCTCGTCGATCGCGCCGATGAGCGTCGTCGCGCCGGTCTCGCCGTACACCTCGACGGCCCCTTCGACCAGGGCCGGAGTCTCGGCGGGCCGGCCACCGTCCAGCCGGCGCAGCAGGTCGTTGTCCGTGTCGACGGCCGGCGGCGCGAACGACCCGGCGACCATCGCCGCCTGCTCCCAGACGAGCAGATGCGCACCGAGCGGCCCGTTGACGCAGATGTCGGGCCGGATGCCACCGCCCGGCATGATCGCCCGCCCGAGCACGCCGCCGACGGTCACGCCGAGCACGTCGGCCCCCGCGTGCCCCCACGACGACGGATTCTCCAGCGCGACAGTCACCAGCGCGGACCCGAACAGCCGCTCGATCCAAGGCCCCAGCCCGTCGATCCCGGTCCCGTCGGAGGCGACGGCGAGCTTGTCCCGCCCGCTGCGCACAGCCGCAGCGATCGCCTCGCCGAGCGCGACGCCCGGCAGCACGGGGGCGGGATGCGTGGCGGCGTCGGCCGGGCCGGGGGAGGGGCCGAACCCCGCGGGCGCGGCGAACCCGATGGGCCGTCGCTGGGCGGGTGCCGGCGGCGCGGTGAATGCCTCGGCCTCGGCCAGGAGGGCGGCGGTGTCGGCGCCGGCCAGGCCGGCCGGGACGAGGGCGTAGGCGCTGAGGGCGGACGCCGTCGGGGGAGCGAGAAAGAGCGGCGCGCCGAGCTCGCGGGCGAACGTCTCATAGGGGGAGCCGGGCGCGGTCACCACAACGAGACGCCGGCCCGGATCATGCCGGCCGGCGTCTTCGAAAGCCTGGAGGAAAGCCCGCCGCAGCGCATCCGTCAGCACGGTCGGGGCGGGCGCGGCCAGCACGACGACCGTGCGGCTCACGTCGGCCAGGACGGCGTGCAGGCGGTGCGGATCGGCGGTGTCGAGCACAGTGAGCGGGAGGCCGAGCGTGGCGGCGATCGCCGCGGCGCCGGCGCCCGGCCCGCACAGCACCACCCGGTCGAGGCCCTGCGCGCGCAGGTCGGACCGTAACGAGGCGATCCGGGAGGTCAGCTCCGGGCCGGGCAGAAAAGGAAAGGGGGCGGGTACGTCCGCCGGACGCGCGGTCGCCGCGACACCGAACACCGAAAGTCCGGCCGCCGCGACAACCTCGTCGAGCAGATCAGTCACCCGCCACCCCCTGCTTGCCATCTCATCGTGCGACACATGTCTCACCGGCGACGATGGATTCGGCCGGCGGCGGCGCGCACGAACGCGAGGTCCGTGCGCGCCAGGTTCACCCGGACGTCAGGACGCGGAGTTCAGCGCGTTCTGGACGGTGTCGATCATTTCCTTGCCGCTGACGTTGAACTTCTCGACGCCCTCGCGCTCGAGGACCTCCACGACGTCGTCGTAGTCGATGCCCAGCGCGGCCAGGGCGTCCATGACCTGCTGGGCCTCGGCGTAGCTGCCGGTGACGGCGTCCGGGCGGACCTCACCGTGGTCGGCGAACGCGTGGATCACCGCTTCCGGCATGGTGTTGACAGTGCCCGGGGCGACGAGCTCCTCGACGTAGATGACGTCGCGGTACTCCGGGTTCTTGGTCGAGGTCGAGGCCCACAGCGGCCGCTGCGGCTGCGCGCCCGCGTTGGCCAGGGCCTGCCACCGGTCCGAGGAGAACAGCTGCTCGTAGAGCTTGTAGGCCAGCTTCGCGTTGGCGATCGCGGCCTTGCCCTTGAGCGCCTTGGCCTCGTCGGTGCCGATCTTGTCGAGGCGCTTGTCGTATTCGGTGTCGACCCGCGACACGAAGAACGACGCCACCGAGCCGATCTTGGACAGGTCGTGGCCGTTGGCCTTGGCCTGCTCCAGACCGTCGAAGAAGGCGTTGATGACGGCCTCGTAGCGCTGCAGCGAGAAGATCAGCGTCACGTTCACGCTGATGCCCTTCGCGAGGGTCTCAGTGATCGCCGGCAGGCCCTCCTGGGTCGCCGGGATCTTGATGAACAGGTTGTCGCGGTCGACGAGCCACCACAGCTCCTTCGCCTCCGCGTGGGTGCGGTGCGTGTTGGCGGCCAGGGCCGGGTCGACCTCGATCGAGACGCGGCCGTCGATGCCGTTGCTGGCGTCGGCGGCCGGCTTGAGCACGTCACAGGCCCAGCGCACGTCGTGCGCCATGATCGAGCGCATCGCCTCGGGCACCGAGGTCTCGCGCAGGGCCAGGTCCTTGACCTGCTCCGCGTAGTCCTCGGCCGCGGTGACGGCCTTGGCGAAGATCGTCGGGTTGGTGGTCACGCCGACGACGTGCTGCTCGCGGCGGAGCTTGTCCAGTCCGCCACTGGTCAGCCGCTGCCGGGAAAGGTCGTCGAGCCAGATCGCCACACCAGCGGCGGCGAGCTCGGCCAGCCGATCGGAACTCATCGTGGTCTCCTTCTTGCTTTCAGTTGCCGGTGGTGAAGCCGGTGATCGCGCCGACCTTGGCGAGGGAGGCGTGGGCCGCCGCCACGACCTTGTCGACGGTGAAGCCGAACTGCTCGAACAGCACCGTGTAGGGGGCGCTCGCGCCGTAGTGCTCGATGCTCACGGCCTCGCCGGCGTCGCCGAGGTACTTCTGCCACGACATCGCGATCCCGGCCTCGACCGTCACCCGGGCCTTCACGCCGGTGGGGATGACCTGCTGGCGGTACGCGACGTCCTGCTCCTCGAACCACTCCTGGCACGGCATCGACACGACCCGCGTGGGCGTGCCGTCGGCCTCGAGCCGCTCCTGGGCCTGGACGGCCAGCTGCAGCTCCGACC
The DNA here is from genome assembly GCF_019904175.1 of Dactylosporangium vinaceum. GTDB lineage: Bacteria > Actinomycetota > Actinomycetes > Mycobacteriales > Micromonosporaceae > Dactylosporangium > Dactylosporangium vinaceum. The sequence goes on from NZ_CP061913.1 coordinate 2,325,045, forward strand.
CGGTCGCGATGATGATCACCCGCGGCTGCCCGTCGGAGGCGTCCTTGAGGATGTAGCCGCCCTTGGCCACGTTCTCGGCCGGCGCGTAGACGCTGCGGTCGAGCGTCGGCAGGTTCTGCCGGGTCAGCGCCAGCGCCACCGGCTGGTCCTTGCGCTCCAGGGCGGCCTTCCACGCCTGCGCGGTCTCGTTGGCGTCGCCGGGGCGCACCACCGCGAGGTTCGGGATCGCCCGCAGCGCCGACAGGTGCTCGATCGGCTGGTGGGTCGGGCCGTCCTCGCCGAGGCCGATCGAGTCGTGCGTCCACACGTAGACGACCGGCTGCTTCATGAGGGCGGCGAGGCGCACTGCGGGCCGCATGTAGTCGGAGAAGACCAGGAACGTGCCGCCGTAGGGCCGCGTGGGCCCGTGCAGCTTGATGCCGTTGAGGATCGAGCCCATGCCGTGCTCGCGAATGCCGAAGTGCAGGGTGCGGCCGTACTCGTCGCCGGGGAACGCCTTCGTGGCGTACTCCGAGGGCAGGAACGACGGCTCGCCCTCCATCGTCGTGTTGTTGCTCTCGGCCAGGTCGGCCGAGCCGCCCCACAGCTCCGGCAGCACCGCGGCCAGGGCGCCGAGCGTGTCACCCGACGCCTTGCGGGTGGCGACACCCTTCTCGCTCGCCGGGAACTCGGGCAGCGCCTTCTCCCAGCCGTCCGGCAGTGCGCCGGCCAGGAGGCGGTCCAGCAGCGCGGCCCGCTCGCCGGCGCTCTCCCGCCACTGCGCGAAGCCCTTGTCCCACTCGGCGTGCAGCGCCTTGCCCCGCTCGATCGCGCCGCGGGTGTGCGCGAGGACCTCGTCGGCGACCTCGAACGTCAGCGCGGGGTCGAAGCCGAGGACCTCCTTGGTCGCCTTGACCTCGTCGGCGCCCAGGGCCGAGCCGTGGATCTTGCCGGTGTTCTGCTTCTTCGGCGCGGGCCAGCCGATGATGGTCCGCAGCGCGATGAACGTCGGCTTGTCGGTGACGGCGTGGCCGGCCTGGATCGCGTCCCAGAGCGCCTGCACGTCCTCCTGGTAGACCCCGTCGCCGGCGTCGTGGCCCTTGCGCCAGTCGACGACGTGCACGTCGAAGCCGTACGCCTCGTAGCGCTTGGCCACGTCCTCGCTCTTGGCGACCTTGGTGTCGTCCTCGATCGAGATCTCGTTGTCGTCGTAGATGACCGTCAGGTTGCCCAGCTTCTGGTGGCCGGCGAGCGCGCTCACCTCGTGGCTGATGCCCTCTTCGATGTCACCGTCGGAGCACAGGACATACACGTTGTGGTCGAACAGGCTCTGCCCGAGGGCCGGCTCCGGGTCGAACAGGCCGCGCTCGCGGCGGGCCGCCATGGCGAAGCCGACCGCGTTGCCGATGCCCTGGCCGAGCGGGCCGGTGGTGGTCTCGACGCCGGAGGTGTGCCCGTGCTCCGGGTGGCCGGGGGTCAGTGAGCCCCACTGCCGCAGCGACTTCAGGTCGTCGATGCTCAGGCCGTAGCCGGCCAGATACAGCTGGATGTACAGCGTCAGGCTGGAGTGGCCGCAGGAGAGCACGAACCGGTCACGTCCGAGCCAGTTCGGATCGGTCGGGTCGTGCTTCATGACCTTCTGGAACAGAAGGTAGGCGGCCGGCGCGAGGCTCATCGCGGTGCCGGGGTGGCCGTTGCCGGCCTTCTCGACGGCGTCCATCGCCAGCACCCGGACCGTGTCGACCGCGCGCCGGTCGACGTCGGACCAGGAAAGCTCGGGACCCTTGCCCTTTTCAACGCTCACGGCGGTGCTGCTCCTGTCGAACGGCGTGTGTAAAAAATCCTCGAGGGTTATCAGGTCGACCCTACCCACGATCGGGTGGCCCCACGCGCAGTCGACCATGTTTCGGACATCGGCGACACTGCCTGCGGCAACGGTAATCGATGGCCGCATCGGGCCGCCGGGCCCCGGATGAGCAGTGATCCGGGCAAGGTGGCCACGCCGGGACGAGTTAAGCTCTGCGCGAAATTCGACCCCTGGCCAGCCGGTCGGTTGCCGGTCCCGGGGTCGCCGTCCGAGCAGCCACGATCCTGTTCTACGATGCGGGAGCCCGCTGATCTCGGCGGTGCACCGGCTCGGCCCTCGCCCCGGAAGGTGGCAATCCAGACGTGACGCAACTCGTCGACCACAGTGCCATCGCGAAGCGTCCGGCTGGTCCCACCGAGAGCCCTGTCCGCCCCACCACCGCGGCCGCCCTGGCCCGCCGGCAGCAGCAGGAGGCGGCCGAGCGCCGCGCCGGCGTCGCCGCGGTCGTCAAGGCCTACGTCTCGCTGACCAAGCCGCGGATCGTCGAGCTGCTGCTGGTCACGACCGTCCCGGTCATGTTCCTGGCGGCCAAGGGGCTGCCGTCCCTGTGGCTCGTGCTCGTCGTGCTCGTCGGCGGCTCGCTCGCGGCCGGCGCGGCCAACGCGCTGAACTGCTACATCGACCGCGACATCGACCAGCTGATGAACCGCACCAAGCGGCGCCCGCTGGCCACGCACACGGTCTCCCCGCGCAGCGCCCTGATCTTCGGCCTCACCCTCGCCGCGGTCTCCACGGCGCTGATGGCCACCTTCACCAACCTGCTGGCCACGGCCCTGACCGCCGGCGCGATCGTCTACTACGACCTCGTCTACACGCTGTGGCTCAAGCGGACCACGCCGCAGAACACGGTGTGGGGCGGCGCGTGCGGCGCGGCCCCGGTGCTGATCGGCTGGGCCGCGGTCACCGGCGGGCTGTCGTGGACCGCGTGGATCCTCTTCGCCGTCGTCTTCCTCTGGCAGCCGCCGCACTTCTACGCCCTGGCCATCAAGTTCAAGGCCGACTACGCCCGGGCCGGCATCCCCATGCTGCCCGTCGTGCGCAGCCTGCGCCGGGTCGGGCTGGAGACGGTGATCTACAGCTGGCTGACGGTCGGCGCCTCGCTCGCGCTCTGGCCGTTGGGGATGACAGCCCTCTACGGCGTGGTCGCCGTCGTCACCGGCGCGTTGCTGCTGGTCGAGGCCCACCGCCTCTACGGCCGGGCCCGCCGCGAGGAGCCCCTGAAGCCGATGCGGCTGTTCCACTGGTCGGTGACCTACCTGACCCTGCTGTTCGCCGCCGTCGCGATCGACGTCTTCCTGCAATAAGGGAAAGTTTCACCCGGAAACGCCCGAATTTTTCGCCGCAACTCGCGTCACTCTTCCGAGGGTTCACCGCGCGTGATGCATGTCTCGCTGTGCGCGCCCCGAGGTCGTGAAGAAAGTCCGGATATTTACGGACATGGCGGGGCAAATAGCGGAGCGTTACTGCTAAACATGATCGTAAGAACGGTCACACCGCACCCGGAGTTCACCCGCACGTGGCTTTGCGCCCCTCTAGTCTGGCGCTCATGGCAGATGGTTCCGATACGACGATGACCCTCAACCGCCCGGTGCCGGGCGGCCTGATCGCCGGCCTCAAGTCCTTCGCGGAGGACCACGGCGGCGCGAAAGCGGTCATCGAGTACGTCGGCCGGCGCGGTGCTCGCATCGTGCTCGTCGGGGAGGACGGCGTCTGGGGCGACCAGATGGCCGATGGCACCGACACCGCGCGCGCCGCCTGCGCCCAGGCCGGGGTCAAGATCGAGAACGCGTGGGAGCGGGAGCTCCTCGAGCACATGCGGCCGAGCAACGACCTCTGGCGCTCCATGGGGCGCCGGACGCTCTCCCGGTAGTGCCGGCCCGCCGCGGGTACAGTCGCGGCGTGACCCAAGATCCAAACCAACACAACGTTCACCAGGATCCAGACCGCGATACTTCCCCGTCCAATGCGACCCGGGCCGCCGCCCGGGTCGCTCTCGTTACCTGCGCCGAACTGCCGGACCTCGACGAGGACGACCGCTCGCTCATCCCGGCCCTGGCCGCCCTGGGCATCCCGGCCGAGCCGGTCGCCTGGGACGCCGCCGGGGTCGACTGGGCCGCCTACGACCTCGCCGTGGTCCGCAACACGTGGGACTACGCGAAGCGGCGGGCCGAGTTCACCGCCTGGGCCCGCTCGGTGCCCAACCTGGCCAACCCGGCCGCCGTCATCGAGTGGAACACCGACAAGCGGTATCTGCGCGAGCTCGCCGCGGCCGGCCTGCCGATCGTCCCGACGACCTGGGTCGAGCCCGGCGACGCCTTCGTGCCGGAGGGCACCGGCGAGATCGTGGTCAAGCCCGCGGTGAGCGCCGGCAGCATCGACACCGGGCGGTACGACCTGGCCACCCAGGCGCCGCTGGTGGCCAAGGAGGTCCGGCGGCTGCAGGACGCGGGCCGGCTCGTGATGATCCAGCCCTACCTGGACGCGGTCGACACGGCCGGCGAGACCGCGCTGCTGTACTTCGCCGGCGAGTTCAGCCACGCGATCCGCAAGGGCGCGATCCTGACCGGTCCGTACGTCGAGGGCAGCCAGCTGTACCAGCACGAGGAGATCTCGCCGCGCACACCCTCGGCGCAGGAGCACGCGCTGGCCGCCCGGGTCCTCGAAGCGCTCCCGGTGCCGGCGGCCGACCTGCTGTACACCCGCGTCGATCTGCTGCCGTCCCCGGACGGCCCGGTGGTCATCGAGGTCGAGCTGGCCGAGCCGTCGCTGTTCTTCGGCTACGCCCCCGGCTCGGCCGACCGCTTCGCCGCGGCCGTGCAGCGACGCCTGAGCAGGAGCGACGGCTAACAAAACCGGAGCCCCCGCCGATGTCAAGACCGTGAAACGGCGCATCGGCGCGGGCCTGGTCCTGCTCTCCGCCCTGGTCACCGGGGTGGCCGGGTGCAGCATGCTGCCCGGCTTGAGCGGCGCCACGCCGGGCGGGACGGGCGGCGAGACCAAGCGCGACGGCAAGGTCGTCAACCTGCCGGAGAAGACGGTGTACTCGCGCGGCGACGCGGTCGACCCCAACGCCTCCAACACCACCGGCGCCCCGGTGCGCGGCCCGATCGCGTCGCTCTCGCCGTTCCCGTCGCGCACCCAGACCCGGCCCACGCCCAGCTTCAGCCCGACCGACTGCATGGGCGTGTATCGCCAGGGCGTCGTCAACGGCGCCGACGTCACCCCCGCCGCGACGTCGGCCGTGGTCAGCTGGTGGAACATCGGCGACCCGTCGCTCGTCGAATACCGCCTCGCCGCCGTCCCGCAACGCCTCTACCAGGGCCCGCAGCCGGCCTGGGTCTGGCAGACGGTGGCCCGGGGCGCCGGCTGCAGCCGGGTCAGCGCGACAGTCACCGGCCTGACCTCGGGCGATCCGTACGTCTTCGTCGTCCACGCGGTCCTGAAGAAGTACGAGACATTGCCGCCCATCATCCCGGAGGTGGCCCGCAGCAGCGCGACAGTCATGCTGTAGGGCATGGGCAACCACCGCGCACCCGAGCCGCCAGAGCCGATCCAGCCGTCCCTGCTGACCTTCCACGACGCCGCCACCGGCGAGTACACGGCGCTGAGCGCGTCCGAGCTCGGCGAGTGCGCGGCCCAGGTGGCCGGTCTGCTGCGCGAGGGCTGCGGGCTCGGCGACGGCGGCCGCGCGGCGATCCTGCTGCCGCCGCACTGGCTCACCGCCGCCGTGCTGATGGGCGGCTGGTCGGCCGGGCTGGCGCTGTCGCTGCAGGGCCGGGCCACCGCCGGGCTGGCCGTGCACGAGCCGGGCGCCGACGCGCCCTACGACGTCTCGTTCGTCGCCGCCGACCGGATCGGGTCGTACCTGGAGAACGTGCCCCCGGCCAAGCACCAGTTCACGCTGTTCACCGAGGAGCCGCCGCCGGGGTACCGCGACCTCGAGACGGCCATCGACGAGTTCTCGCCGCACCTGCCGGCCTTCGGCCGCACCCGCCCGGGCGACGCCGCCACGCCCGACGGCACCAGTTACGGCGAGTGGGGTGCCCTGGCCGCGGAGGTGGCCGGCCAGATCGGCCTGCGCCCCGGCGACCGCCTGCTCGTCGACGCGGGCGAGCACGAGCACCCGCTGAAGTGGCTGTTGGCCCCGATGGCGGCCGGCGCATCGGTCGTCATCTGCGCCAACGCCACCCCGGAGGTCCTCGCGGCCCTGACCGCCAGCGAGGGGATCACCCACACGCTGCGTTAGACAACCTGCTGGTTGTTAAACCGCCGAGTTGTCGGTACCGTCGCAGCCATGGCGGTTCTGACGCAAGCCCAGAACAGTGATGACCTCAGCGTCGTCTTCGCGGCCCTCGCCGACCCCACGCGCAGGGCCATTCTCGAGCGCCTCGCAGAGGGCGAGGCCACGGTGCAGCAGCTGGCCGAGCCCTTCGCGATGACCCAGCAGGCCGTCTCCAAGCACCTGAAGGTCCTGGAGACGGCCCGGCTGATCTCCCGTACCCGCAACGCCCAGGCCCGGCCCTGCGCCCTGGAGCCCGAGCGGCTCACGCAGGCGGCCGGCTGGATCGAGCGGCACCGCGCACTGTGGGCCGATCGCCACGACCGCCTGGCCGCCCACCTGGACCGGCTGTCATGACCGGCCCGGAGCTTGCGGAGGGGCCGGTCATCGGGGGGCGCAGTTCGACGGTCGGGTGCCCGGAGCGAAGCGGAGGGTGCATGACCGGCCCGGAGCTTGCGGAGGGGCCGGTCATCGGGGGGCGCAGTTCGACGGTCGGGTGCCCGGAGCGAAGCGGAGGGTGCATGACCGGCCCGGAGCTTGCGGAGGGGCCGGTCATCGGGGGTGCAGCTCGGCGGTCGGGTGCCCGGAGCGAAGCGGAGGGCGCATGACCGAGGTCGGCGAGCTGACGTTCAGCCGCATCCACCAGGCGGCGCCCGCGCTGCTGTTCGACTGCATGACGCGGCCCGAGCACCTCACCCACTTCTGGGGCCCCACCGGCACCACCACCCCGCTCGATGGCATCGTGGTCGAGCTGCGCCCCGGCGGCCGCTTCGAGACGACGATCGTCGGCGCCGACGGCGGCACCCACACCATGCGCGCCGTCTACGCCGAGATCGACCGCCCGCACCGCCTCGTGTGGGTCGAGCCCGGGGTCGAGGGCGGGATGCGCACCGAGGTCACCTTCCACGACCTCGGCGACGGCCGCACGGAGGTCATCACCCACCAGACGAACGTGCCCGAGGCGTTCCGCCGCGCCGAGGCCCGCGCGGGCTTCGCCACCAGCCTCGACCGCTTCGACGCCTACCTGACCACCCTGTGAGGAGCATCATGCCCACCGTCACCTCCGCCGACGGCACGCCCATCGGCTACGACACCACGGGCCGCGGCCCCGCCCTGATCCTCGTCGACGGCGCCATGTGCCTGCGCGCCGGCGGCCCGATGCCGCTGCTGGCCAAGCACTTGCAGGACCACTTCGAGGTGTACTGCTACGACCGCCGCGGCCGCGGCGAGAGCGGCGACACCGGGCCCTACGCCGTGGCCCGCGAGGTCGAGGACCTCCAGACCGTCGTGGCGGCCGCGGGCGGGTCGGCGCGCGTCCACACGATGTCGTCAGGCGCCGCGATCGGCCTGGCCGCGGCCGCGCAGGGCACGGGCATCACCGCCCTCACCGCGTACGAGCCCCCGTTCGGCAGCGACTCGCCCGAGTACACAGCCGAGCTGACCCGGCTGCTGGCGTCCGGCGCGCGCGGCGACGCCGTGGCCCTGTTCATGGCCAAGGTCGGCCTGCCCGCGCCGGTCATCGACCACATGCGGCTCGCGCCGGGCTTCGCGAGCCTCGAGGCGATCGCGCCCACCCTCGCCTACGACGACGCCGCCCTGCGGGAGCCGCTCGACTGGTCGGCGATCCGGGTGCCGTGCACGATCGTCGCGGGCGGGGCCAGCCCCGAGTTCCTGCAGCACGCCGCGCGCACCACCGCCGAGCGAATCCCGGGCGCCGCGCTGGAGGTCCTCGAGGGCCAGGACCACAACGTGGACGCGGCCGCCCTGGCCCCGCTGCTGATCACACTGCTGAGCTGACCGCACGGCTGGGCTAATCCCACGGCTGGGCCGATCGCACGGCTGGGTTGATCGCACCGCTGGGTTGATCGCACGGCTGGGCCGATCGCACGGCGACCTGATCAAGCCGCCGAGCCGAGCATGTGCCTGTGCCTGCGCCGGCGCAGGCGGATCCCCGTCAGCGCCGCAGTGACGCCGATCAGCAGCACGGTGGAGCCGATCCCGTGGACCAGGCCCTCAGGCTGCGGTGGCCGCCCGCTTCATCCCGTAGGCGTCGAGGGCCCGGTCGACGAGCAGCCCGGCCGCGCTCAGGTCTCCGCCGATGCCGCTCTTCGCCAGGTTGGCCCGCATCACGTCCGGGTGCACCAGCAGCCCTTCGAGCGCGGCCCGCAGCCACGACACGGCCGAGCCGGTGGCGACGAGCAGCTCACGCAGCGGCCGCCACTCGGCGTGCCAGGCCCCGGCCGCCTGCTCGTGCTCGTGGACCATCGCCGCCAGGAGGTTGGCCACGAGCCCGGGCGCCGCGGCCGCGCACCCGAGCGCGCATACGGCCGCCGGTGAGCCGGTCGACAACTCGTCGACCTCGGGCTGGGCCAGCAGCGTCAGGTCGCGGGCCACCTTGGCCACCGCCCCGGCGGCCGCGCCCAGTGCACCGGCGAGGTCGGCGATGCGGGTGCGCTCGGTGTGCCAGGGCATGGCCGGCTCGCTCAGCCCGAGCAGCGTGGCCAGCCCCTCGACCACGTCGGGCCCGGCGTCGCCGAACGGGGCCAGGGTCCCGGCCGCCCCGCCGAACTGCACGGCCAGTCGCTCGGCCCGCACCTGGTCCAGCCGCCTGCGGGCCGCGTCGAGCCCGCCGAGCCAGCCGGCCGCCTTGAGCCCGAACGTGGTCGGCGCGGCCCGTTGCAGCCCGGCCCGCCCGACCATGACCGTCTCCCGGTGCTCCCGGGCCAGCCGCGCGGTCAGGTCGGCCGCGGCCCGCAGGTCGGCCAGCAGCGGCCGCAGCGCCCGGGCGGCGACGAGCATGCCGGCCGTGTCCAGCACGTCCTGGCTGCTCGCGCCGCGGTGCACGGCCTGCGCCGCGGGCTCGGGCACGGCCGCCCGCAGCGCCCGGACCAGCGGCACCACTGGGTCACCGCTCTGGGCCGCGGCCGCGCCGATCGCGGCGACCGAGAACGAGCGCGGGCTCGCGCAGGCCAGGCCGATCGCGTCGGCCGCATCCTGGTCGAGCAGGCCGGTGAACGCCTGCACCTCGGCCAGGGCGGCCTCGACCTGCAGCATCGCGGTCAACCAGGCGTCGTCGGCCACCGCCGCCGCCACCTCGCCCCGGGCCAGCACCCCGCCGAACAGGCTCGCGTCAGCTCCCACACCCTTCCTATCGGGCCTTCCGCCTGCCGGAAGAGACTTTGCGGCAAGCCGTCCGCCGCTCGAAGGTTGAGGGCATGAGCGGTACGGAGCGCAGCGGAGTGGCCGCGATTCATGAGTGCAGGGTGGAGTTCATGTCGGCGCCGGAGCTTGCGGAGGTGTTGGCGTGAGCGGTACGGAGCGAAGCGGAGTGGCCGCGATCCGGCAAGCGCAGGGTTGGGTCAGGTCGGCGCCGGAGCCTGCGGAGGTGTCGGCATGACCTTTCTCGTCGACGCACCGCTCGGGGCCGGGACCCGGGACGTCATCGAGCCGGCGACCGGGGCCGTGCTCGGCACTGTCGGGCTGGCCGCGCCGAGTGACGTGGCCCCGGCCGCCGCGGCCGCGGCCAGGGCGCAGCGGGAGTGGGCGGCCGCCTCGTTCGAGGAGCGGGCGGGGGTACTGCGCCGCGCGGGCGCGCTGTTCGAGACGCGGGCCAAGGACGTGGAGGAGTGGCTGGTCCGCGAGGCCGGCTCGATCCCGCCCAAGGCCGGCGTGGAGACGCACGTGGCCGCGCAGGAGTGCTACGAGGCCGCCGCCCTGGCCGCTCGCCCGCTCGGTGAGATCCTGCCCAGCGCGCTGCCCCGCCTGAGCCTGGCCCGGCGGTCACCGGTGGGCGTGGTCGGGGTCATCGCGCCGTTCAACTTCCCGCTGATCCTGGCCATCCGCGCGGTGGCGCCGGCGCTGGCCGTCGGCAACGCCGTGGTCCTCAAGCCCGACCCCCGCACCGCTGTCGGCGGCGGGTTCGCGATCGCCGCGATCCTGCGAGAAGCCGGGCTGCCGGAGGGTGTACTTCACGTGCTCCCCGGCTTCGCGGACGTGGGCGCGGCCCTGGTCGAGGACCCCACCGTGCGCGTCATCGCCTTCACCGGCTCGACGGCGGCCGGGCGGAAGGTGGCCGAGCTCGCCGGGCGCCACCTCAAGCGGGTGCACCTGGAGCTCGGCGGCAACTCGGCGCTCATCGTGCTGCCCGACGCCGACCTGGACCGGGCCGTCTCCGCCGGAGCCTGGGGCGCGTACCTGCACGCCGGGCAGATCTGCATGACCACCGGGCGTCACCTGGTGCACGAGTCCATCGCCGACGAGTACGTCGCCCGCCTCGCCGCGCACGCCGAGGCCCTGCCCGTCGGCGACCCGCACACGGAGCAGGTGGCGCTCGGGCCGCTCATCGACGAGGGGCAGCGGGACAAGGTGCACGCGCTCGTCACCGCGACCGTGGACGGGGGCGCGCGGCTGGTGGCGGGCGGGCGGTACGACCGGCTGTTCTACCGCCCGACGGTGCTCGACGCCGTGCCGACCGGCGCGCCGGCCTACGCGAACGAGGTCTTCGGGCCGGTCGCGCCGGTGGTGCGCTTCGCCACCGAGGAGGAGGCGGTCGCGCTGGCCGCCGACTCGGAGCTCGGGCTGTCGCTGGGCATCCTGACCGGCGACGCGATGCGCGGGCTGGCCCTGGCCGAGCGGATCTCGACCGGGATCGTGCACATCAACGACCAGACCGTGAACGACGAGGCGGTCGCCCCGTTCGGGGGCGTGCGCGACTCCGGCACCGGGGCGAGGGCCGGCGGGTCGGGCAATATCGACGCCTATACGGATCTGCGCTGGATCACGATGCGCGGATCGATTCCGCAGTATCCGTTCTAGCGGCCCGATACCGCGGCGCCCCTGCGTCGGTCGGCGCCGAAGCCGGCGCCGACCGACTGCGTCTCTTCGGTGCAGGTATGTGTCGCCTGACAGCCGGCGCCGACCGACTGCGTCTCTTCGGTGCAGGCATGTCGCCCGACAGTGTGGCTACAGGAAGTCCGTGAACCCCGGACGGAAGCGGTCGTCCGGCTTCCCGATTGTGGTGAACGCGAGCCCACCCCGGGGTTCGACGCCGGGCAGATGTTCGATCATGCGATCGTGCTCAATCACACACGACAATGCCTGCGTCAGGTCGGACTCGAGCTGGTGGACCGCCTCGTCGAGGTCCTCCTCCCGCCGTGACCAGTCGATATCTGCCTCCCGCAGCTGCTGGCCGGCCAGTTTTGCAATGGCCTGCGGATCGGTGACCGCAACCTCCAGGCGGCAGTAGATCTGCATGATGAGCGGTTCCGTGAGCCCCATTGCAAGAGAATTGCACATGCTCCATACCGCACCATAGAAAGTGCAGATGAATTTACAACTTGGCAATGAGAGGTAGCCCTGGCGGTTATGGGTGAAAGATTCGTGGTGATCCCGTGGAGGCGGCGCTCGAAGCCGATCGCGGCGGGCAGCATCGGGCCGTGCCTTCGACGCTGCCGACCCACCCTCTCGCGGTCCTGCCGCTGAAGCTCTGGAAGCCCCGCTGGTTCGACGGGGTCGCCCTGGCCACCGGCGCATGCGCGCCCGACTTCGCCTACGCCCTCGACGGGCCCGGCATCCTCATCCCCAGCCACACGATCGCGGCCCTGTTCTGGTGGAGCCTGCCGACGGCCGTCGTCGTCGCGCAGCTGTGCCGATGGGGCGCGCCGGCCGTCGCCGCCAACCTGCCGCCGTGGTTCCACGTCCGCGACTTCGGCGTGCTCGGCCGGGTGCGGCACCGCTGGTGGATCACCGCGTCCTCGGCGCTGCTGGGCGCGGTCAGCCACCTGCTGTGGGACCTGGTCACCCACCCCGGGCCGGTCGCCGCCTGGTGGCCGATCCGCGAGGCCAGCGACGCCGCGGCCGTCGTCCTGATGCCTGTCTTCTTCCTGTACGTCGCGGTGCGGCGCAAGCTGCGCGAGTGGCACGGGGAGCCGCCGGCGCTCACGGCGCGCCCGGGGCGGTTCTGGGGTGCGACGGCCGCGGTGCTCGGCGCCGGGTGCGCGCTCACGCTGGCGCTCGGTGATCGCGAGTACTACACCGGGCACGTGCACGTCTTCCTGGTCCGGCTCATGGTCGCCGGGGCGCTGGCGCTGCTGGCCGGAGCGCTCGCCGTACAGTCGCAGCGTGCTGACGACCGAGCGCCTCGTGCTGCGGCCCTTTCGCGCCGCTGATGCCCCTGTGCTGTCCGCTTACCGGTCGGATCCGGCGATCGCGCGGTACCAGGGCTGGGACGCGCCCTTCGCGTTGGCGGCGGCCGAAGCCTTCGTGGCCGGGCTGGACGGGCGCGATCCGCGGGCCGAGGGATGGTTCCAGTACGCCGTCGAGCGTGCGGCCGACGGCGTGCTGCTCGGCGACGTCGGCGTCAACCGGCACGACGAGGGGCGGCAGGCCGAGATCGGGTTCACGCTGGCCGCCGGGCACCACGGGCGGGGCTACGGGGCCGAGGCCGTGCGCCGGGTCGTGCACTTCCTGCTGGCCGAGGAGGGGCTGCACCGGGTGCACGCCTCGGTCGACGGGCGCAACGGCCCGTCGGCCCGGCTGCTGGAGCGGGTCGGCTTCCGCCGCGAGGGTCTGGAGCTGCAGAGCCAGTGGTGGAAGGGGGAGTGGACCGACGACCTGCGCTACGCCGTGCTGGCCAGCGAGTGGTCCTCGGTCCGGGCCGGCTCCTGAGCGCTCGCGGCCGTCACCCGGGCCAGGAGGTTCAGCGTCGCCGTCCACACCAGGCAGGCGCCGAGCATGTGCAGGATGACGACGGGCCAGGGCAGGCCGGTGAAGTACTGCACGAACCCGACGACGCCCTGCGCCAGCTCGACGGCCACCAGGATCGCCGCCGCCCGCGTGACCCGCAGCGGTGCCCCGAGCGCGCGCAGGCCGAACCACATGGCCACGGAGAGCCCGACGAGCACGAAGACCACGTCGGTGTGCAGCTGCGACACCGACTCCGGATCGAACCCGGTGCGCGCGGCCTTGCTGTCACCGGAGTGCGGTCCACTGCCGGTGACGACCGTGCCCAGGACGAGTACCCCCGCGGAGATCACGGTGATGAGCACGCCGGCGCTGCGCATCGCCCGCGGCGCCGTCCACCGCGGCGACGCTTCGCGCGTGCGGTCCCACAGCGCGTAGGCCAGGGCGATGAGCACCATGGACAGCAGGAAGTGGGCCATCACGGTCCACGGGTTGAGCGCCATGCGCACCGTGATGCCGCCGAGAATCGCCTGCGCCGCGACCCCGGCGAGCACCAGCAGCGCCGGCCGCAGCGCGGTCCGCTGCCGCCACGCGGCGGCCAGGGCCAGGATGGCGAGCACGCTCACGACGCTCGTGAGCGTCCGGTTGCCGAACTCGATGAGCCCGCGGTTGCCCATCTCGGCCGTCGTGACGTACGAGTCGTCGGTGCACCGCGGCCACGTCGGGCACCCGAGCCCGGACCCGGTCAGCCGCACGAGCCCACCGGTGCAGACGATGCCGATGTTGGCCACGAGCGACGCGAGCGCCGCCCCCCGCAGCGTCCCGGGCCGCTCCAGCCACGCCTTGAGCCAGTTCACGGGGCCCGATACTACGCCTCGCTATATATCGGGTCCCCAACGGGAGCCGCGGAGTTTGGTTAGGTTTACCTTTCGTGCGGTGGATCACCCGGGCGGTGGTTTGCCGTGGGTTCGCGATTTACGTAACGTTGGTGTTGTGAAAAACGTGGAGACGGCTGCTGCGCTCGACATGCGCACCCGCGACCGCGTTTCCGAGCTGCTGCTGCAAGGTGCCGCGACCGCGACCGAGCTCGGGCAGATTCTCGGGCTGAGCCCGGCCGGCGTACGTCGCCACCTCGACGCCATGCAGGCCGACGGGCTCGTCGAGTGCCGGGAGCGGCTCGAGCGCGGACCGCGCGGGCGGGGCCGGCCGGCGCGGGAGTTCCTGCTGACCGCGGCCGCGCGCGAGACGTTGCCGCACACCTACGACGGCCTGGCCTCCTCCGCGCTGCGCTGGATCGCCGAGCACGGCGGGCCGGCGGAGGTCGCCGCGTTCGCCGCCGCCCAGGTGGAGGGGCTGGAGGAGCGCTGCAAGGCGGCCATGGCCGAGGCCGGGTCCGACCCGCTCGCCCGGGCCGAGGCGCTCGCCCGGGCCCTGACCGCCGAGGGTTACGCTGCCGGCGCGACGGCGATCGCCACCGGCGGGCAGCTGTGTCAGCACCACTGCCCGGTGGCCCACGTGGCCGCGGAGTTCTCCCAGCTGTGCGAGGCCGAGACCCAGGTGATCTCGCGTCTCGTCGGCACGCACGTCCAGCGGCTCGCCACCATCGCCAATGGCGACGGCGTCTGCACCACCCACATACCGGCGACCCATCATGTTTCAGCTCCAGGTCAGACCGGAGCCCGTCCAAGTAGGCAAAGGATCGTGAGATGACGACTGCCGATCAGCTGGCCGGTCTCGGCCGGTACGAGTACGGCTGGGCCGACTCCGACTCCGCGGGGTCCTCGGCCCGCCGCGGCCTGAACGAGGACGTCGTGCGCGACATCTCGGCGAAGAAATCCGAGCCCGAGTGGATGCTCGACCTGCGGCTCAAGGGCCTGCGCCTGTTCGGCCGCAAGCCGATGCCGGCCTGGGGTGCCGACCTGTCGCACATCGACTTCGACAACATCAAGTACTTCGTCCGCTCGACCGAGAAGCAGGCGGCGAGCTGGGACGAGCTGCCCGAGGACATCAAGAACACGTACGACAAGCTGGGCATCCCCGAGGCCGAGAAGCAGCGGCTCATCGCGGGTGTGGCGGCGCAGTACGAGTCCGAGGTCGTGTACCACAAGATCCGTGAGGACCTCGAGGAGCAGGGCGTCGTCTTCCTCGACACCGACACCGCGCTCAAGGAGCACGAGGAGCTCTTCAAGGAGTACTTCGGCACCGTCATCCCGGTCGGGGACAACAAGTTCGCCGCGCTCAACACCTCGGTCTGGTCCGGCGGCAGCTTCATCTACGTGCCGAAGGGCGTGCAGGTGGAGATCCCGCTGCAGGCGTACTTCCGGATCAACACCGAGAACATGGGCCAGTTCGAGCGCACGCTGATCATCGTCGACGAGGGTGCCTACGTGCACTACGTCGAGGGCTGCACCGCGCCGATCTACTCGTCGGACTCGCTGCACTCCGCCGTGGTCGAGATCGTCGTGAAGAAGAACGCGCGCTGCCGGTACACCACCATCCAGAACTGGTCGACAAACGTCTACAACCTGGTCACCAAGCGCGCCGTCTGCCACGAGGGCGCGACGATGGAGTGGATCGACGGCAACCTGGGCTCCAAGGTCACGATGAAGTACCCGGCCGTGTACATGACCGGCGAGCACGCCAAGGGCGAGGTCCTCAGCGTCGCCATGGCCGGCGAGGGCCAGCACCAGGACGCCGGGGCCAAGATGGTCCACGCCGCCCCGCACACGTCCTCGACCATCGTGTCGAAGTCGATCGCCCGTGGCGGCGGCCGCACCTCGTACCGCGGCCTCGTGCAGGTCCTGGAGGGCTCGCACCACTCGAAGTCGACTGTCAAGTGCGACGCGCTGCTCGTCGACACGATCTCGCGCTCGGACACCTACCCGTACGTCGACATCCGCGAGGACGACGTCTCGATGGGCCACGAGGCCACGGTGTCGAAGATCAGCGACGACCAGCTGTTCTACCTGATGTCGCGCGGCCTCACCGAGGACGAGGCCATGGCGATGATCGTGCGCGGCTTCATCGAGCCGATCGCCAAGGAACTGCCCATGGAGTACGCGTTGGAGCTCAACCGGCTCATCGAGCTGCAGATGGAGGGCGCAGTCGGATGACCGCCCCTGCACTTGTCCCCCCGAAGACCCGGGCGCAGCAGGTCCGAAGCTTCGACGTCAACGACTTCCCGGTGCTCACCGGCCGGGAGGAGGAGTGGCGCTTCACGCCGCTCAAGCGTCTTCGCGGGCTCGACGCCTCGGTCTCGACGATCTCGGTCGCTCCGAAGATCTCCGTCTCCGAGCTTCCGGCCGGCGTCACCGTCTCGACCATCGACCGCAGCGATCCGCGAGTCGGCTCGGCGCTGACGCCGTTCGACCGGATCAGCGCGCTGGCGGCCGGCTCGGCCACGGAGGCGCTGCTCATCGCCGTGTCCGCCGATGCGATTCTCGACGAGCCGGCGGTGGTACGGCTGGTCGGTGATTCGGTCGACGCCTCGTTCGGCCACACTGTGGTGGAGGTGGGCCGGTTCGCCGAGGCCGTCGTGGTGCTCGAGCAGACCGGAACTGTCACCCTGGCCGACAACGTCGAGGTGCTCGTCGCCGACGGCGCGAAGCTGACGTTCGTCACCGTCACGGACTGGGCCGCGGACGCCGTCCAGGCCCAGCACGTGCGCTTCCGCATCGGCCGCGACGCCAGGGTCACGCACGTCCAGGTGACCCTCGGCGGCGACCTGGTGCGGCAGTACACGAGCGTCGACTACACCGGCCGCGGCGGCGAGATCGAGGCCTACGGGCTGTACTTCGCCGACGCCGGCCAGCACCTCGAGCACCGCCTCCTCGTCGACCACTCGGTGCCGGACTGCCGCAGCTACGTCGCCTACCGCGGCGCGCTGCAGGGCGCCGACGCGCACACGGTGTGGGTCGGCGACGTGCTCATCCGCGCGGAGGCGACGGGCACCGACACATACGAGATCAACCGGAACCTGGTGCTGACCGACGGCGCCCGGGCCGACTCGGTGCCCAACCTCGAGATCGAGACGGGCGAGGTCGCCGGGGCCGGGCACGCGTCGGCCACCGGCCGCTTCGACGACGAGCAGCTGTTCTACCTGATGTCCCGGGGCATCCCGGACGAGCAGGCCCGCCGGCTCGTCGTGCGCGGCTTCTTCCACGAGCTGCTCGCGAAGATCCCGGTCGAGGAGCTGCGCGACCGCCTCGGCGCGGCCATCGAGGCCCGGCTGAACGAGGCCGGCGCCTGATGATGCGTGTGTGCCCGGCGGCCCAAGTTGCCAAGGGTGAGGTCGTGCAGGTCACCGTCGAGGGGACCGAGATCGCGCTCGTCCACGCCGACGACGGCAACTTCTACGCCGCCCGCGACGAGTGCTCGCACGCGGCTGTCGCGCTGAGCGAGGGCGAGGTCGAGGGCTGCACCCTGGAGTGCTGGCTGCACGGCTCGCGCTTCGACCTGCGCACCGGCGCCCCCAGCGGGCTGCCCGCCACCGAGCCGGTCCCGGTCTACCCGGTCGAGGTTCGCGACGGCGACGTCTACATCGACCTGAACCCGAGCAACGGAGTTGTCAAGTGAGCGAGCTTTCGATCAGCAACCTGCAGGTCTCGGTCAAGCTGCCCGACGGTGAGCTCAAGCCGATCCTCGCCGGCGTCGACCTGACCGTCCGGGCGGGGGAGACCCACGCCATCATGGGCCCCAACGGCTCCGGCAAGTCGACGCTCGCCTACTCGATCGCGGGCCACCCGCGCTACGAGGTCACCGGCGGCTCGGTGACCCTCGACGGCCAGGACGTGCTGGCGATGAGCGTCGACGAGCGGGCCCGGGCCGGGCTGTTCCTGGCCATGCAGTACCCGGTCGAGGTGCCCGGCGTGTCGGTGGCCAACTTCCTGCGGACCGCCAAGACCGCCATCGACGGCGAGGCGCCGAAGCTGCGCACGTGGGCCGGCGAGCTGCGCGGGGCCATGGAGAAGCTGCAGATGGACCCGGCGTTCGCCCAGCGCAACGTCAACGAGGGCTTCTCCGGCGGCGAGAAGAAGCGCCACGAGATCATGCAGCTCGAGCTGCTCAAGCCGAAGATCGCGATCCTCGACGAGACCGACTCCGGCCTCGACATCGACGCCCTGCGCATCGTGAGCGAGGGCGTCAACCGGGTGCGCGAGCAGGGCGACACCGGCCTGCTGCTCATCACGCACTACACGCGGATTCTGCGGTACATCAAGCCGGACTACGTGCACGTCTTCGTCGGCGGCCGGATCGTCGAGGCGGGCGGCTCGGAGCTGGCCGAGCAGCTGGAGACGACCGGTTACGAGCGCTACCTCGCCGGTGCCGGCCCGGCCTCGCTGTAAGGGGTTTCACATGACCGCCCTGGACGTCGAGTCGCTCCGCAAGGACTTCCCGATCCTCGACCGCACCGTCAACGGCAAGCCGCTGGTGTACCTCGACTCGGGCAACACCTCCCAGAAGCCGCGCCAGGTGATCGACGCCGTGCGGGAGCACTACGAGCGGCACAACGCCAACGTGGCCCGCTCCGTGCACACGCTCGGCACCGAGTCGACGGAGGCATACGAGGGGGCGCGCGAGCGGATCGCCGCCTTCATCGGGGCCCCGTCGCCGACCGAGCTCGTGTTCACGAAGAACTCGACCGAGGCCATCAACCTGGTCGCGCACTCGTTCGGCGCGGGCTCCGCCCTGGGCGGGACCGACGACCCGCGCTTCCGCCTCGGCCCCGGCGACGAGATCGTCGTGACCGAGATGGAGCACCACTCGAACATCGTGCCGTGGCAGCTGCTCGCGCGGCGCACCGGCGCGACACTGCGCTGGTTCGGCCTGACCGACGAGGGCCGCCTGGACCTGTCGAACATCGACGACCTGATCAACGAGCGCACGAAGCTCGTCGCGGTCGTGCACTACTCCAACATCCTGGGCACGATCAACCCGGTCGAGCTGCTCATCGCCAGGGCCCACGCGGTCGGCGCGCTGGTCCTGCTCGACGGCTCCCAGTCCGTCCCGCACGTCCCGGTCGACGTGGCCGCGCTCGGCGCCGACTTCGTGGCCTTCACCGGCCACAAGATGCTCGGCCCGACCGGCATCGGGGCGCTCTGGGCCCGCTACGAGCTGCTCGACGCCATGCCCCCGTTCCTCGGCGGCGGCTCGATGATCGAGACGGTGTCCATGACCGGCACGACGTTCATGCCGCCGCCGGCCCGCTTCGAGGCCGGCACCCCGCCGATCGCCCAGGCCGTCGGTCTGGGCGC
The DNA here is from genome assembly GCF_019904175.1 of Dactylosporangium vinaceum. Lineage (GTDB taxonomy): Bacteria > Actinomycetota > Actinomycetes > Mycobacteriales > Micromonosporaceae > Dactylosporangium > Dactylosporangium vinaceum. The sequence goes on from NZ_CP061913.1 coordinate 2,344,105, forward strand.
GGCGGTGGACTACCTGGTCGACGTCGGCATGCCGAACGTGGTGGCGCACGAGAAGCTGCTCACCGCGTACGCGTTGGACGCGCTCGGGTCGTTGGGGTACATCCGGATCATCGGCCCTTCCGACACGGTGGACCGGGGCGCGACCATCTCGTTCACCGTCGACGGGGTCCACCCCCACGACGTGGGGCAGATCCTCGACGACGAGGGCGTGCAGGTCCGGGTCGGCCACCACTGCGCCCGCCCCACGTGCGTCCGCTTCGGCGTGCCGGCCACGACCCGGGCGTCGTTCTACCTGTACACGACCACCGAGGAGATCGACGCCCTCGTCCGCGGGGTCGAGCGGGTCCGGAAGGTCTTCGCCTGATGCAGATCGACCAGCTGTACCAGGAGATCATCCTGGACCACTACAAGCACCCGCACGGCCGTGGCCTGCGCGAGCCGTTCGACGCCGAGGCGCACCACGTCAACCCGACGTGCGGCGACGAGGTCACCCTGCGCGTGCTGCTGAAGGCCGGCAGCGTCGCCGACGTGTCCTACGAGGGCATGGGCTGCTCCATCAGCCAGGCGGCGGCGAGCGTCCTCTACGACCTGGTGAAGGGCGCGACGGTCACCGACTCCCAGCGCCGCCAGGAGGCGTTTGCCGAGCTCATGGCCGGCCGTGGCCAGGTCGAGCCGGACGAGGCGGTGCTGGAGGACGCGGTGGCGTTCGCGGGCGTGGCCAAGTATCCGGCGCGCGTGAAGTGTGCCCTGCTGCCCTGGATGGCCTACAAGGACGCCCTGGCCCGGGCGTCCGCTGATTCTGATTCTGGTGCATCTGAGGAGAAGGCATGACAGCCGCGCTGGCCGACATCGAAGAGGCGATGAAGGACGTCGTCGACCCCGAGCTGGGCATCAACGTCGTCGATCTGGGCCTCGTGTACGGCATCCACGTCGACGAGGAAGAGAACATCGCCACCCTGGACATGACCCTGACGTCGGCGGCCTGCCCGCTGACCGAGGAGATCGAGGACCAGGCCCGCAGCGCCCTCTGCACGGGCCCGGGCGGCGGCCTGGTCTCCGACATCCGCATCAACTGGGTCTGGCTCCCGCCGTGGGGCCCGGACAAGATCACCGACGAGGGCCGCGACCAGCTGCGCGCGCTGGGCTTCAACGTCTAGCCCGCTCACCCCCTCCACTCCACTCCGCCCCGCCACCGCCTGCCGGTCGGCGGGGCGTCGTGCTCCCGCGATCCGCCGATATGTCGGGCGCTCACGCGCCACGCGAGCGCTCGACATATCGGACTTATCGCCTGACGGGGTATTCGGGCCGGTAGTCCCCACCGCGTGCTATGTCGGTTCTGGCGGCGCTACTCGCCGACGATCTGGTACTCGCCCCCGCACGCCTCGGCGAGGGTCGGGCCGAACAGCGCCGCCGGCGTGTACGCGCCCGGCTTCCCGGCCCCGTCGAGCAGGAGGCGGACCACCTCGGCCGGGACCGTGCCCGTCCAGAGCTGCGCCTCGCCGACGCGCAGCCAGCCCTCGCGGACGCTGCCGTCGGCCCAGTGGGCGACCGCGTGGCCCCAGGAGTGCTCGCGGGGCTTCGGCCTGGGCTTTGTCGACACGGCGGCCAGGCGGCGGCGGGCGAACGAGCGGACCGGGCCGAGCGCCAGCAGGGCCGTCGCCACCGGCAGCACCGCGCGGGCCACGGGCGACGCCGGGGCCTCGCTCGACGCCGACACGACGTCGGGTGCGCCGCTGGCCCGCTGGGCCGCCATCAGCTCGCCCAGCGGCATGCCCGCCGTGGTGACGCTCGAGCCGTCGGGCAGGACCAGGTGCAGGGGCTCGGCGGCGAGGCGGGCGGGGACGAGGCGGCCGGAGCGGTACCGGCGGCCCTGGAACCGCCCGCCGCCCGCGAGCCCCGGCAGGCCCTCCACGATCGTGCCGGCCAGCGCGTCGCCGACCACGCCGCCCTCGCCGGCCAGGGACGGCACCATGTCGACCCGGACCCGCAGCGGCGCCGGCCGGCCCTCACAGAGCTTCACCACGACGCTTTCGGTGGCGGTCACGCCGAACCCCGCGCCGGTGACGGCGGTGCGCCCGGCGGACGCGAACGCCGGGCCCCGCTCGAGCGTGGCCGCCACCGCCGCCAGGTCGTTGGCCAGGTCCAGGTAGTGGGTGTGCGGCAGGCACGCGTCGAGCAGCGGCCCGGCCGTCTCGATGAACGGGCCGATGGTGTTGACGACCACGGCGGGCCGCTCGCGGCGGATGGCGTCGGCCGTCGCCGGCACCGAGCCCGCCACCACGGTGCGCGCCCCGTCCGCCGCCGCCCGCAGCCGCTCCGCGTCGCGCCCGACAAGCACCGGCTCGATACCCCGGTGCCGCAGCTCGCCGGCGATCGCGCGCCCGCTGCGGCCGGTACCGCCCAGAATCCACACCTCAGTCATGGCACAGCTCCGCCCTGGTGCAGCGCTCGTCCCGATGACGACACGCAATGTCATCACCATACTGCCGACGACACGCAATGTCATCACCGCTACACTTGGGAAATGGCCCGATGGCGACCCGACGCTCGCGAGCGCCTGCAGCAGGCGGCGATGGAGCTGTTCGCCGAGCAGGGTTTCGCGGCGACGACGGTGCCGGCGATCACCGCGCGGGCCGGCCTGACGACCCGGACATTCTTCCGCCACTTCGCGGACAAGCGCGAGGTCCTGTTCGCCGACGAGGCCGAGATCCCGGCGTTCGCGGCGAAGCTCATCGCCGAGGCCCCGGAGGGCCGGCCGCTCGCGATGATCCTGGGCGGCCTGCGGGCGGTGGCCGAGGCGCACTTCGAGGGCCGCAAGCCGGCGCTGCGCCGGCGCCGGGCGATCGTGGCGTCCGACCCGGGCCTGCGCGAGCGCGACCTGCACAAGCGGGCGGTGCTGGCCGAGGTGACGCGGGAGGGCTTCAAGGCGCAGGGGCTCGACGCGGTGCGGGCAGGGCTGCTGGCGGAGACGGCGGTGACCCTGATGTACGTCTCCGTCAGCGAATGGCTCGACACCGACGACGACCGCAGGCTCGTCGACATCATCGACGCCGCTCTTGCGACCCTGCGCGCCGAGCTGCAGTAGATAAATCGCTGGCCGGGCGGTGCCGGCGGGCGGCATCATCTGGCGCATGAGTCGACGCCCGGGATTGTCGTTGCTGGAAACCGTTGCCCTCGGCGATGGGGTCGAGCGACAGCAGTCCGGCTCTCTGACGGAGGCGAGCCGCCGGCCCCGGTCATGAGCGCGGTGGTCCTGAGCGGACTCCTCGCCGGATACGCCGTGGCCGTCCCGGTCGGGGCGATCGGGGCGCTCATCGTCACCCTCGCCTCGCGGCACTCGTGGAAGGTCGGGGCCGCGGCGGCGCTCGGGGTGGCTACCGCCGACGGGCTCTACGCCGTCATCGCCGTGCTCGGGGGCGCGGCCCTCGCCGGGGTCATCGCGCCCGTCTCCGGGGTGCTGCGGTGGGTGGCGTTCGGAGTGCTGCTGGTGCTCGCGGGCAAGATGGCGTGGGATGCGCTGCGGCATCGGCGGGAGGCGGCCACCGCGCGCAATGCCGACGGCCGGATGGCCAGACCGCTCGGAGCCTATGTGAGCCTGCTGGGCCTCACCCTGCTGAACCCCGCGACGATTGTGTACTTCGGGTCCCTGGTCCTGGGCCGACGAGCCGACGAGGGCCAGCCGGCCGCGGCCGCGGCGGTCTGGGTGGCGGCGGCGTTCGTGGCCTCGGCCAGCTGGCAGCTGTTCCTCGCCGGCGGTGGGACGCTGCTCGGGCGGCTGCTCACCGGGGCGCGGGGACGGCTGTGGACGGCGCTCGGCTCCAGCGCGGTCATCGCCGCCCTGGCCGTCAGCCTCATCGTGTCAGGTGCTTGAGCGCCTCGCGGGCCGACAGCGCGGACAGGCCGGGGTGGGTGTCCACAAAGGACCTCACCCGGGCCGGGTCCGTCTTCGCGTACTCCCGCAGGGCCCACCCGATGCCCTTGCGGATGAAGAAGTCCGGCTCGGTCTGCCAGCGCTCGCAGTAGTCGAACAGGCGGTCGGCGTCGGTGCGGGTGCGGTACTTGAGCTGGTGCAGGATCGCCGTGCGCACCAGCCACAGGTCGGTGCCCGGCTCGGTCCAGGCGTCCATTGTGGACACCAGGGGCGGGAAGGCGGTCACCAGCGGACCGACCACACTGGACGCCAGCGCGTCGACCGTGTCCCACCACGACTTCGTAGTGATGAGCTCGCGCAGGACGGGCACGGCCGCCGGTGACAGCAGCCGGACGTGGCGGATCAGGTAGTCGCAGGCGAAGTACTGGTACTCCCGCTCCGGCAGCGCCCAGCACGCGCGGGCCACGGCCAGCACGTCCGGCTCGGCGGTGGGGCGGGCGGCCTCTCGCAGTACACCCACTGTCAACTGGCGGCGGGCGACGCTCTGGATCCCCAGGAACTCGAAGCGCTCCCGCATGTATGCGCGCATCGGCGCGGCCAGTCCGGGGTCGGCGGCCGCGCCGAAGGCGTGCTGTAGGTGCTCGACGAGGTCGACTGTCACAGGCTGTTGGTGCTGAAGGTGTCGCACTGGCGCGGGTCGCCGGTGCTGAACCCCTGCGTGAACCACTTCTTGCGCTGGGCCGACGTGCCGTGGGTGAAGCCGTCCGGGTTGACCTTCTGCCCGGCCTTCTTCTGAATCGTGTCGTCGCCGATCGCCTCGGCCGTCTGGATGGCCTCGTCGATGTCCTGCTGGGTGATCGACTTGAACAGGGCGTCGCCCTGCGGGTCCTTCGTCTCGGTCGCGTGGTTGGCCCAGGTGCCGGCGTAGCAGTCGGCCTGCAGCTCCAGGCGGACCGACCCCGAGTTGGCGCCCTGCTGCCCGCCCTGCTCGGCCTTGGCGTTGGTGCCGAGCAGGTTCTGGATGTGGTGGCCGTACTCGTGGGCCAGCACGTACGGCGCCGCGAACTCGCCGGACGCGCCGAAGCGGCTGTTGAGCTCGTTGTAGAAGGTCAGGTCGATGTACACCATGCTGTCGGCCGGGCAGTAGAACGGCCCGACGCCGGAGTCGGCCGCGCCGCAGCCGGTGTTGACCTGGTTGCTGAAGAAGTTGGTCTTGGCCTGCGTGTACTGCTTGCCGAACGCGGCCGGCATCTCGGTCTTCCAGTACGCCTGGACCGAGTTGATGTAGAGCACGTTGCGGCAGTCGGCGTTCTTGAAGCGGTCCTTGTTCGACTTGTCACACGACTTGTCGATGTTCGCGTTGTCGGCCTTGTTGTCGCCGCCGCCCCCGCCGAGCAGGCCGCTGCCGAACAGGCCACCGCCGCCGCAGAGGACCACGGCCAGGATGATCACCGTGATGATGATCCCGCCCTTGCCGCCCCCCATCGGGATCGGGATCCCGCCGAGGCCGCCTCCGCCGAAGCCGCCACCTCCACCGCCACCCGACCCGCGCAGGTCGTTGACCTGGCTGGTGTCGAGATCGGCGTCGTCGTTGAACTCCATGGGTCCACCTCGGGGGTAAGTCGGAATCGACCGGTATCTGGTGCGCACGTACCCGTTGATCTTGTGACGTAATCGTGTGGCGGAGCGCCCCGGGTCGCAAGGTAGACTATCGGCGTGATCACGCAGAGGGAGTGACCCCAGTACGACACCTGGAGTCCGTCTTCGTCCCTTCTGCCCGAGAGTGAGTTCGTACCGTGATCACGGCCAACAGCCTTGAGCTGCGCGCTGGCGCCCGCATCCTGCTCAGCGACATCAACCTGCGCGTGCAGCCCGGCGACCGCATCGGTCTCGTCGGGCGCAACGGCGCCGGCAAGACCACCACCCTGAAGGTCCTCGCCGGTGAGGGCACGCCGCACGCCGGCAACGTGGAGCGCCGCGGCCCGGTCGGATACCTGCCGCAGGACCCGCGCACCGGCGACCTCGAGGTGACCGCCCGCGACCGGGTGCTCTCCGCCCGCGGCCTCGACACGATCTACGCCGAGATGAAGGCGCTCGAGGCGAAGCTCGGCGACGACGAGCGGCTGATCCGACGCTACGGCCAGCTGGAGGACCAGTTCGCGGGGCTGGGCGGCTATGCGGCCGAGGCCGAGGCCGCGCGGATCTGCGCCAACCTGGGCCTGCCGGACCGCGTCCTGGCCCAGACCATCGGCACCATGTCCGGTGGCCAGCGCCGCCGCATCGAGCTGGCCCGCATCCTCTTCCGCGACGCCAGCGCCACCGGCGGCGGCATCCTGCTGCTCGACGAGCCGACGAACCACCTCGACGCCGACAGCATCTCCTGGCTGCGTAACTTCCTCTCCAGCCACAAGGGCGGCCTCGTGGTCATCTCCCACGACGTCGACCTGCTGGACGCGATCGTCAACAAGGTGTGGTACCTCGACGCCAACCGCGCCACCATCGACTTCTACAACGTCGGGTGGAAGCTGTACCAGCAGCAGCGCGAGACCGACGAGAAGCGCCGCCGCCGCGAGCGGGCCAACGCCGAGAAGAAGGCCGGCGCCCTGCTGGCCCAGGCCGACAAGATGCGGGCCAAGGCCACCAAGACGGTCGCCGCCCAGAACATGGCCCGGCGCGCGGAGAAGATGCTCGGCGGCCTCGAGGAGGTCCGGGTCGCCGACAAGGTGGCGAAGGTCCGCTTCCCCGAGCCGAAGTCCTGCGGCAAGACCCCGCTCACCGCCAAGGGCCTGTCCAAGTCCTACGGCTCGCTCGAGATCTTCATGGACGTCAACGTGGCCGTCGACCGCGGCTCACGCGTGGCCATCCTCGGCCTCAACGGCGCCGGTAAGACCACGCTGCTGCGGATGCTGGCCGGCGAGCTGACCCCCGACACCGGCGAGGTCGTCTCCGGTCATGGACTGCAGCGGGGGTACTACGCGCAGGAGCACGAGCAGCTCGAGGTCGACCGCACCATCCTGCAGATCATGCGCTCCGCCGCCCCCGAGCAGAACGACACCGAGCTCCGCAAGATCCTCGGCGCCTTCCTCTTCACCGGCGACGACGTCGACAAGCCGGCCGGCGTGCTGTCCGGCGGCGAGAAGACCCGCCTGGCCCTGGCCACCCTGGTCTGCAGCGGCGCCAACGTGCTGCTGCTGGACGAGCCGACAAACAACCTGGACCCGATCAGCCGCGAGCAGGTGCTCGACGCCATCGCCCGCTACCCGGGCGCGATCGTCCTGGTGACGCACGACCCGGGCGCCGTGCAGGCCCTGAAGCCGGACCGCGCGATCCTCCTGCCGGACGGCGTCGAGGACACGTGGAGCGACGATCTCCTGGAGCTCGTCGAGCTGGCCTGATCTCCCCGCGCGGCTTCGCGCGGCGGGCAGGGGGTTCAGGGGGCCTCGGAGTCCGCATGGTTCGTCAGCGTTGCCAGGTCTTTCCGCGTCGCGGCGCGAAATGTCGGACGCTGCGCGTCACGCTTCGCTCGACATTTCGGACTTATGCCCCGCCGGGTGGCATGTCGGTTTCCTACCACGGTGTCACGAGTACCGCCTCGATGATCATGGCAGCGATCGCGCCCAGCCCGACCAGGATCAGCGGGGCCGGGGGCAGGGCGCCGGCCGGGCGCTCGGGAGCCACGGCGGCGACGGTCAGCCACGGGAAGAACGGGAGCCAGGCGTGCTCGACGCCGCCGCGGGCCAGGCCTGCGACGATCGAGAAGAGGACCGCCGCGCCCGCGCCCACCAGGAACGGCCACATGGCGGTGTTGCGGACCTTGCGGGCGCTGGCGATTAGGGGTGGGCCGGCGGCCAGCAGGAGGACCACGACGCTGATGGCGCTCCACCAGAGCACCGAGCGGTACGGCGCCACGCGGGCCGCGTAGTCCGTCTCCGCGGCCACGAGGCCGGCGGCCCAGCTGAAGCCGAGCAGCTGCGCGCCCAGGACCGGCAGCAGCGCCCCTACGCCGCTGAGGACGTTGAGGGAGGGTCGGCGGCGGGCGAAGTACACGCAGACCAGCGAGAGGCCCAGCCACGGCGCGGAGTAGGAGAACAGGGCGGCCACGCCCACCAGGAGCCCGGCCAGCAGCGCCCAGCCCGCCGGCGCCCAGCCCTGCATCCGGCGCCGGCTCGCCCGCAGTCCCGCGACGATCGCGGCCGCCCCGAGCACCGCGACGAGACCGTCCAGGCTGACCGCCGTCCAGATGGCGTACGGGGCCAGCACCAGCACCGGAAGGTAGCGGCGGGCCGCCTCCTCGCCGACCGAGTCGCGCACCGCGGCAAGCACGAGCGGAATCGCCAATATCGATACGGCGGCGATCAGGAAACCGAGCACAATGTGGTTGGTGACGCCGATTTGCCGCAGCGCCCACAAAAAGAAGACGGGGCCCGGAGGATGGCCCCGGGAAGCTACCGAGTGGTACCCGGCGTCGGCCGTGAAATGTCTGAGGTATTCGAACGGATCGTCACCGACCCGGTTGACGTCCCCCAGATATTCCTCGGGCGAACCTAAGGTTTTCGTAAGACCCGACCAGCCATCGACAAGCGCCAAAGCGATTGCCCACGCGAGGCCCAACATGTACCCGAAAAGCTGAATTTCCCGCCACCTCAGGCGGGTGAACCGGGGCCCGGCGGCGGCCCAGAGCACGCCGGCGGCCACGAGCGGCGCAAGCGCCGTGCCCGGACCGACTCTGATCTTGTACCTGCCGAGGAAGGGGGCACTGGCGGTCCCCAGACGGGCGTCGAGCTGCACCGCAAGCGCGGCAAATGCGAGTCCCAGGAGGGCCAGCAGGAGCCAACACAGCGCATCGAGGCGCTCACGGTGCGCAGTCCGTGAACGGTTGACGGACGGTTCGCTCATCACGGCGCATCACGGTATCGGGTAGGCGACAATGCTCTGCGTGTCGGTTGGCGCCCCGTCGATATCTAGCGCATGATCGTTCGAGGCGGTCTAATAGGTGGGACCGCACCAACCGCTCTGTCTGGGACGTGAGGGATCAGCATGGCAGCCACCGCCACCACCAGCACCGAGAAGGGTCGCCGGATCATCGGCGCCGAAAGGCAGACGCTGGCGAAGGACCTCGTGAAGCGGTACACCAACGGTGAGAGTATCCGTGCACTCGCCGCTTCCACCGGCCGTTCCTATGGATTCGTACACCGGGTTCTGACCGAATCCGGCGTGCAGCTGCGTCAGCGGGGCGGCGCTCGGCGTCGCAAGAAGGCGTGAACGCCTCCACCTCCTCGGCGAGCGCGGAGCCCCGATCGGGTGACGCGCGATTCGACCTCGACGGGCCGGTCGCGACGGTGACGTTGTGCCGGCCCCAGGTTCTGAACGCGCAGACGCCCGCGCTGTGGGCCGATCTGCGCGAGTTCGGCCGCACGTTGCCGGGCGACGTACGCGTCGTGGTGATCCGTGGCGAAGGGCGGGCCTTCTCAGCCGGGCTCGACACCAAGGCCGCCGTGACGACGCTCGGCGAGCTCGCCGCCGCCCCCGACGCCGACGAGCGCATCGCCGGCTTCCAGGAGGCGTTCTCCTGGCTGCGGCACCCGTCGCTGATCACGATCGCGGCCGTCCAGGGCCACGCCATCGGCGGCGGCTTCCAGCTGGCCCTGGCCTGCGACTTCCGGGTCGTGGCCGACGACGTCGCGTTCAGCATGGCCGAGATCAGGCTCGGCCTCGTGCCCGACCTCGGCGGCACCAAGCGCCTGGTCGAGCTGGTCGGCTACGCCCGCGCGCTCGAACTGTGCGTGACGGGGCGGCGCGTGGCGGCGGCCGAGGCGTCCCAGATCGGCCTGGCCAATGTGGTGGTACCGCGGGAAGAGCTCGACGACGCCGTGAAGGACCTCACGGCGGCGGTGCTCGAGGGGCCGCGCGACGCCGTCATCGAGATCAAGGCCCTGCTGGCCGCGGCCGCCGGGCACACGTTCGCGCAGCAGGAGGCCGCGGAGCGCGCGGCCCAGCAGCGCCGGATCGCGGACCTCTCGGGCCGCGGAGAGTAAGAAGACCTAGGTCCAAAGCCCCGGTCGCGATGGGGAAGCTGTCGTGCCCTCGAAAAGTTGTCGTACCTGCCGGGCACAATCGGAGCCGGCAGGTACGACGGGTTTGGGGGCGTGTTCATGTCATCGCCGATGAGCAGCATGACGGGGTGGGAGACCCTGCGCTCGCTGCGCAAGGCCGACGAGCTGGCCGGCAAGAAGCTCGGCCGCGACACGACCAAACGGATCATCCGCTTCGCCCGGCCCTACCGGCGCGACATCGCGGTCTTCCTGGTCACCGTGGTTCTCGGGGCCGGCACCGGGGTCGCGACCCCGTATCTCGCGGGCGACGTGATCAACAAGATCAACCAGGGCGGCCCCGACGCCGGGAACGCTGTCGTGCGGGTCGCGCTGCTCATCGGGGCGCTCGCGCTGGTGGACGCGCTGCTGTCACTGGTTCAGCGTTGGTACTCCGCGCGGATCGGTGAGGGCATCATCCTCTCGCTGCGCCGGCTGGTGTACGACCACGTCCAGCGCATGCCCCTGCAGTTCTTCACCCGCACGCAGACCGGGGCCCTGGTCAGCCGCCTCAACAACGACGTGCAGGGCGCGCAGCGGGCGTTCACGTCAACCCTGTCGGGCGTGGTCAGCAACGTCATCCAGCTCGTGCTCACGGCCGCCGTCATGCTGACCCTGAGCTGGCAGATCACGGTGCTGTCGCTCGTCATGCTGCCGCTGTTCATCCTGCCCGCGCGCCGCGTCGGCAAGCGGCTGGCGGCGATCACGCGGGAGGCGTACCAGCTCGACGCGAAGATGAACGCGACGATGACCGAGCGGTTCGGGGTCGCCGGCGCGCTGCTGGTCAAGCTCTTCGGCCGCCCCGACGCCGAGGCCGAGCGGTTCGCCGAGCGGGCCGGGCGGGTCCGTGACATCGGCATCCAGACCGCGATGTTCAGCCGCGTCTTCTTCGTCAGCATGCTGCTCGTGGCCTCGCTGGCCCAGGCGCTGACCTACGGGCTCGGCGGCTGGTACGCCGTGCACGGGCACATCACCGCCGGGACGGTCGTGACACTGGCCCTGCTCCTCACGCGCCTCTACGGCCCGCTGACGGCCCTGTCCAACGTGCGCGTGGACGTGATGAGCGCACTCGTCAGCTTCGAGCGCGTCTTCGAGGTGCTCGACCTGGCCCCGTCCATCGCCGAGCGCCCGGATGCGCGGGAGATCCCGCGGGGTGCGGCGGACGTCGAATTCAGGAACGTCCATTTCCGGTACCCGTCCGCCGCCGAGGTGTCGCTGGCGTCCCTGGAGGACGTGGCCACCCTCGACCGGACCGTCACCGAAGAGGTGCTCCGGGGCATCTCGTTCACCGTCGCGCCCGGGAAGATGGTCGCGCTCGTGGGGCCGTCGGGCGCCGGCAAGTCCACGACCGCCATGCTGCTGCCGCGGGTGTACGACGCCACGGAGGGGGCGGTGCTGGTGGGCGGGGTCGACGTACGCGACGCCACCCTGCAGTCCCTGCGCGACACGATAGGCGTCGTCACCCAGGACTCCCACCTGTTCCACGAGACGATCGCGGAGAACCTGCGGTACGCGAAGCCGGACGCCACCGACGAGGATCTCTGGACGGCCCTGCGCCGGGCCCAGGTCGGCGACCTCGTGGCCACCCTGCCCGACGGCCTCGACACCGTCGTCGGCGAGCGCGGCTACCGGTTCTCGGGCGGCGAGAAGCAGCGCATCGCGATCGCCCGGCTCCTGCTCAAGGCTCCGTCGATCGTGATCCTGGACGAGGCCACCGCACACCTCGACTCGGAGTCGGAGGCCGCGGTCCAGCGGGCGCTGTCCGAGGCCCTGTCCGGCCGCACCGCCCTGGTGATCGCCCACCGCCTGAGCACCATCCGCGACGCGGACGAGATCCTGGTCGTCGACGGTGGCCGCATCGTCGAGCGCGGCACCCACGAGGCTCTGGTCGCCGCGGGCGGGTTGTACGCGGAGCTGTACCGCACCCAGTTCGCCATCGTCGACTCCCCGCTGCCGCGCTCCGCCACCCCGCCGGTCCCGACCCCGTAGGCATCCGCCCGCGTCGCCGGGCTGCTCGGGCAACGGGCGCGCGCCCGGTCTTCCGGCTGCTCACGCTCGGGCGCGCCCGGTTTCCCGACTGCTCGGGCTCGGGCGTGCGCCCGGTTTCCGGCTGCTCACGCTCGGGCGCGCCCCGGCCTCCCGGCTGCTCGGGCTCCGGCGTGCGCCCGGTTTCCGGGTGCCAGGTGAGTGTGCGGAAGGGGCGAGGGCGGGGTGCGGGTTCGGGGGCACCCCGCCGGTTCGCTGTATTTGGCGCCGGTTTCGGTGCGGCGGACCGCGATCGTCAGGCCAGGAGGGGCCAGGCGAGCTGGAGGTGGGTGGCCGCCAGCGACGGGGTCTGCGGGTAGTCCTGGCTCGGGAGGCTGACGCGGATCGCCTCGATCCAGTCGCGGTACGTGGCGCTCTGCGGCAGGCCGGCCAGCGCCGACAGGGCGACGTAGGTGAATGCGCCGTTGGGACGGCCGTTGAACGTGGCGTCGTAGGCGTACTCGGTGTCGGCGCAGCCGGCCAGCAGCAGCGCCGTTGGGCGGTGGTCGGCGGGCCGCGGCCGGTCCGGGACCCGGTGCGGGCCGGCGCCGGTGACTGCGGTGTGGAGCCGGGGCGTGGCGGCGGTGTGACGGCGCGGTGGGAGGTGGGTGTCGATGGTGCTCGCCCGCCGGCGGTCCTGCGGCGTGAGGAAGGTGGCGGGCGGCAGGAAGCGGGTGCGGGTCGGGTGGTCGCCCAGCGGGCGGTTGAGGCGGGTCAGGGTGCCGGAGTGGCAGGAGTCGGAGATCAGGACCGTGCGGACGCCCGGGCCGCTCCGGGCGAACAGGTCGTGCAGGTCGTCGTCCAGAAGCGGGCCGTTCTCGGCGATGTCGTGCGGGCACAGGGCCTCGTCGCGGTGGTCGGGCTCGTCGCCGCCGGTGTCGGGGACCCACGTGCCGTGGCCCGAGTAGGTGATGACGACCGTGTCGCCGCTCGTGGCGGTGGTCAGGAGGTGGCGGATGCCGGCCCGGATCGCCTCGCCGGTCGCGGCGCCGTCGATGAGGCTGTCGATGGCGAAGCCGCGGGCGCTCAGCGCCGCGGCCCAGTCCTCGGCGTCGTTGCGGCAGCCGGCCAGGTCGTTCTCGGTGCCGGGGTAGTCGTTGATGCCGATGCACAGTGCGAGTTTCATGGTTCCCCCGTAACTCGGTGCGAGACCTTACGCATCGATGGCGTTACGGAGCGTGCTGGCGGTTGGGTGTGCGTTATCGGCTTATGGGCGCGTCCTGCCGCTACCCACAAATCGGACACCCTCCGCTACGGCGGTGGGAGCGGGCCGGGCCGCCGGGAGCCGTCGCGCAGGAAGGGACCGCGGGGCTCCGCGTCGTTCCCGGGGGCCGGCTCCGCCGTGGGCGGGGCGATACGGGCGCGTTCGGTGGGGATCGGGTCGGCCACGGTGAAGAGCCGGCGGAGGTCGGCCAGCAACGCCTCGTCGTCGGCCTCGTCGGGGGTGGTCATGACCGGGTCGGCGGGAGGTCCGTCCGGTGAGCGGTGGCGTCGGCGCGATGGTCGCCGGGTAACGCGGTGGGCTGCGGCTGCATGGGTGGTTCTCCGTCCCCGTGGGGCGCCGCCGAAGTGGGGGGTTGCGGCGCCTTGCCGCTGACATGAGGACGGGCCGGTCGTTCCTGATACAAGTCAGGCGAAATCATTCGGATCCTGTCGTTCTCGACCCGGCGCTCTGGCTCTGTGTGCGGGCAAAGGGCCGTTGACCTTCGGATTCCGTCGTCGAACGATCGTCCGGCGGGACCGTTCGTTCGGGCTCGTACTGTCCGGAATCGGGCAGCCTGCGCTCCCGGTCGTTCGGGCCCGGCCAACCGATCTCGCCGGGCCTCCACCGCCCATCGGACGGCCGCGGGGGTACGGCGGGCGGTCAGATGGCGGTGATGACGCCGCCGTCGATGCGCAGGGCGGTTCCTGTCAGGTAAGAGGCCGCCGGGGAGAGGGCGAAGGCGGCGACGCGGCCGAACTCCTCCGGGCGGCCCATGCGCCGCAGCGGGATCGTGGCGGACCGGTCGGCCTGGGCCTTGGCCGGGTCCGGGGCGGCGGCCATCAGCTCGAGGTTGCGGTCGGTGAGGAAGGCGCCGGGCAGGAGAGAGAAGACGCGGATGCCCTTCGGGCCCAGCTGGTTCGACAGGTCCTTGGCCAGGCCCGCGAGGCCCGGGCGGAAACCGTTGGAGATGGCGAGCGTGCTCAGCGGCTGGCGTACCGATGAGGAGAGCACCAGGCCGATCGCCGCCGCGTCGCCGGGCGGGCGCTCGCCCAGGGCCGCGGCCAGCGTGCGGGCCAGGCGGACGGTGCCCATGAACAGCGTGGCGAAGGCGGCGTGCCAGTCCTCGTCGGCCACGTCCAGCACGCCACCGTGCGGCGGCCCGCCGACCGAGATCAGCGCACCGTCCAGCCGGCCGAACCGCGTCCGGGCCGCGGCCACCAGCCGGTCACCGGTGTCGGGGGCACCCAGGTCGGCGACCAGGCCCACGGCCCGCTCCGGCCCCAGCGCATCGACGGCCGCCTTCACCGTGGCCTCCGTGCGCCCCGAGACGACCACGTTCGCGCCGTCCGCCGCGAGAGCCTGCGCGGTGGCGAACCCGAGGCCGCGGGAGGCGCCGGTCAGCACGTACACGCGATCGCTCAACCCGAGATCCATGCGCGCGATCCTACGGCGGCCAGGCGGGGCTGAGGGCTCAACCTAGCCTCCTAGGAAGCCGACGGCGGGCGTGAAGGTGGAGCATGTGGACGGCGGGCGGGCGAGGCCGGGTCGGAGCATGGTGGTGCGTCAGCGGCGGCGGAGGCGGAGGCGGGACCAGAGGGAGCGCGGGCGGGGGGTCGGGGGAGCGGTGCCGTCGTACGCGTACTCGCGCTCCCGAGCGTCCAGCTCTTCGCGGGCCAGGGGAGGCAGCGCGGTACCCATGGAGCGGGCGAAGTCCCAGCCGTCGCGGAGAGAACCCTGCGGTGGGCGGGACTCGGCCCAGGCGGCGAAGCGCTTCGGCCAGTCCTTGCCGTACGACGCGGCCAGGAACGGCCAGCGGGCGGCCACCTCGCCGGCGCGTTTGCGGCGCAGGGCGCTCTTCGTTGCCAGGACCGCCGCCGGGTCGAAGCCCTCCGGTAGTTCACCGCCCGCGACCAGGGCGGCGACCAGGGCCTGCTGCGCGGTGGCCAGGTCGGTCATGTGATCACCGGCCAGCCGGCGGCGGTGGCGATCGCGTCCAGCTCCGCGGTCAAGGTGGCGGCGGCGGGGTAGTCGCCGTCGCGCTCCAGCATCAGGGCCGGTGGGGTGGTGCGGGCGCAGAGGTCCTTGATCAGGGTGAGGACCTCCGCCGGCACGGCGTCCGTGTGGGTGTCGTGATAAAAGCCGCCGGCCTCCGTGCCGCCGGCCACGTGGACGTACGCGATGCGCTCCAGCGGGAGCTCGTCGAGCAGCGCGGTGGGTGACTCGTGGCGGTTGCGGGCGTTGGCGTAGACGTTGGCGATGTCCAGGAGCAGGGCACAGCCGGTGCGGTCGAGGATCTCGGTGAGGAACTGGGCCTCGGTGAGCTCCGGGTCCGGCCAGTCGAAGAGGGCGGCGATCGGCTCCAGCGCCAGCGGTACCCCGCCCAGCGCCGACTGCGTGCGCCTGACGTTGGCGACGATCGCGGCGACCGCCTCGCGGGTGCGGGGGACCGGCAGGAGGTGCCCGGCCTCGACGCCGCCGGCCCGCACGAACGCGATGTGCTCGCTGACCAGCGGGGCGTTGAGCAGCTGCGCGCATTCGTAGAGGTGGGCGGCGCGTTCGTCGGCGATCGGCTCGGCGCCGCCCAGGGAGAGCTTGACGCCGTGCGGGACGACGGTGACGCCGCGCCCGACGAGCTCGGCGAGCGCGTCGGGCACCGGCGCGTGCGTGTGGATCGACTCGGCGACGACCTCGGTGAAGCGCAGGCCCGGGAGGCCGGCGACGTAGCCGGCGATCTCGGGGCGCCAGCCGATGCCGACGCCGTACCGCGGGCCGCTCATCCCCCGCAGCCCCCGCCGCCGCAGCTGGAGCCGCAGCTCGAACCGCTGCTGCAGCTGGAGCTGGAGCCCGAGTCGCCGGAGCTGGAGCTGGAGCAGCCGTAGGAGGTGCTGCCGCCGGAGTAGCCGGAGCCGGTCAGGGCGATGTTGCGCTGCAGCTCGGCCTCGGCCGCGAACGCGGGGTCGGCGACCAGGAACGCGCCGACGCCGAAGAGGCCGACGCTCAGGGCCGCGGCCTGCGGGCCGTAGGTGGCCCATGAGGGCTTCTGGCCGGGGGAGAGGTGCTGCGCCGCACTGCGCATCCGGGCGAGCAGGCGCTTGCCGCTCGACGACACCCGCGGTACCCCCAATAGGAACAGTGCAATGACGAGCACCGGGATCATCATGAGCACCAGGTTGGTCACCGGGCGCTCGTTGGCGATACCGGCGAACACCCGGGCGATGCCGAGGGCGACGACCGCGAAGACGACGAGGGCGCCCATCCGCACGGTGCGGCGGGCCTGGCTGTCGAGGATCCAGCCGGCCTGGGCCAGCTCGGACTCGGCCCGGTCGAGGACGGCCCGGACGGTCGGGTGCGTCTGCACGCCGGTGGTGGTGATGCCGTTGGCGGCCACCGAGTAGATGGCCCGGTCGAGCTCCGGCGCGCCGGTCGGCGGGATCGCGGTCTGGCGGAGCTTGCCCTGCTTGTCGGTCTCGATCGAGCCGGCGGTGCGCAGGGCGGCGAGGGAGGAGTAGACGGCGAGGCGGCGATCCCCGTTGATCAGCGCGGCCTGGGTCGGGGTGAGGTCGCGGGCGCTGCGCAGTGACGGGCCGCCCGTGATCGAGCGCCGCCAGATGAGCACGCCGATGATCGCGACAGCGGCGAGGCCGAAGTACAGCCACAGGAACTGCGGGCCCGGGATGCCCCAGGTGTCACCCGGGGCCGCCACGATCGAGGTCTCCATGTCGCAAGTGTGGGTGCGGGTGTCGAGCCGGGCGTGTCACCGGCCGGACACTTGAGCAAACCTTGTGGCTACTTTTTTCGGACTGCCGCTTCAACCAGGCTCAGTACGGCCTCCAGGTCCTCGACCGGCCGGCCGGTCGCGAGGTGCAGGACGAGGCCGTCGTAGGCGAGCTCCAGGAACTGGGCCAGGGTGGCGATGGGGACGTCGTCGCGCAGGACGCCGGCCTCGAGCTGGCGCTGGAGGCGCTCGCGGGTGGCGGCGGTGATCGCCTCGGCCCGGGCGGCCCAGCGCTTGGCGAACTCGGGGTCGGTGCGCAGCCGCCGGGAGACCTCGAGCTGGCTGCCGAGCCAGCCGGTGACGTCGGGCTCGCCGGTGCCGGAGGCCGAGGCCTCCGAGAGCAGGTCGCGCATGACTTGGACGAGGCCGTGCTGGGCGACGGTGGCTACCATGGTGGCGGCGTCGTCCTCGGCGACGGCCAGGAAGAGCGAGTCCTTGTCCCGGAAGTGGTGGAAGATCGCGCCGCGGGACAGGCCGATCTCCTCTTCGAGCCGCCGCACGGTCGCGCCCTCGTAGCCGTGGCGGGCGAAGCACGTCCGGGCGCCGGTGAGAATCTCCTTCCGGCGCGCGTCGAGCTGGTCCTGGCTAACCCTGGGCACCCGTCGATTATGCAAGCCGTACATACGGTTTGCGAACAGGATGGTTTCGGCCGCGTTTCTTGCTGGCTTTTTGCCCGGATTTGCACCGGTATGCCAAGCCGTACGTGAACCTGACTATCTGTTCGATATCAATCCGGTCACGTACCCTGCCCGCGTGCCCCTGTTGTTGCTCAGCCTGGACGACACCCTGCTTGACAGGGCTGGGGCGTTCCGCGCTTGGGCGGCGGAGTTCCTCGGGCAGATCGGCGCGCCTGAATATGATCTCGAGTGGCTGCTCTCGATCGACGCCGACGGCATGAACTCCACCTGGGACGTCGCCGAGGGGCTGCGGGGGCGGTACGGGCTGCGGTACAGCGCGCTCGATCTGGTCGAGGAGATCCGGCAGGCGATCATGGACCGGATCCGGCTCGATCCGCTGACCGCCTGCGCCCTGGCCATCGCCGAGGACTCCGGCTGGGTGCCGGTCGTCGTCACCAACGGTGAGTCGCGGCAGCAGGAGGAGAAACTGCGCAAGACCGGCCTTGACCGGTACCTCGCCGACTGGGTCATCTCCGAAGAGGTGGGCGTGCGCAAGCCCAACCCGCGCATCTTCGCGATCGCCGCCGAGCGGGCCCGGATGCGCCTGACAAACGCCTGGATGATCGGCGACAGCCCGGAGGCCGACATCGGCGGGGCGGACGCGGCCGACATCCGCAGCGTCTGGCTGCACCGGAGCCGCTCCTGGATCGAGACCCGCTACGCGCCGACCCGGACGGCCGACGGGGTGATCGCGGCGATCGCCGAGGCCATGGCGTCGCGATAATTCGCTTGCCGGCCCGGCCGGGGTGCTCCACCCTGGCACCAACCACGACTCTTCGTTTCGGAAGGAGGCGAGTCACATGGATGCCGTCACGGCGCGCTTTCGCCTGCCCATGAACTCACCCTTTCTGACTCTGGAGACCTCGCGTTGCGCGACCATAACCACGCTTCGTCACGCCGCCGTTTCGATGACGACGACCCGGCCTTTCTGAAGCGCCTCTCACACGACTTCGACATCGCCTGGGACTCCGCCGAGGAGCCGGCCGGCGATGGGCACTACACCTCCTGGGACGCCCCCGGCGTCCTGCACGGCCCCGAACCCCGCCCCGGGTGGGTGGTCACGGAACTGGCCGCGCGGGACGTGGACCTCGGCGTGCTCAAGACCGGCAAGGAGGCCGACGTCCACCTGGTGGAGCGGGCGATCCCGGACGGGCGGCGCTCGCTGCTGGCGGCCAAGCGGTACCGGGACGCCGACCACCGCATGTTCCACCGCGACTCCGGCTACCTGGAGGGCCGGCGGGTCCGCGAGTCCCGGGTCACCCGGGCCATGCAGAGCCGCACCTCCTTCGGGCGCGAGGCCCTCGCGGGGCAGTGGGCGGCGGCGGAGTTCTCGGCGCTGGCCCGGCTGTGGGAGCTCGGGGTCGCGGTGCCGTACCCGGTGCAGCTGCTCGGCACGGAGCTGATGCTCGAGTTCGTCGGCGACGACGACGGCACCGCCGCCCCTCGCCTCGCCCAGACCCGGCCCGCGCGGCCGGAGCTGGAGTCGCTGTGGTGGCAGCTCGTCGACGCCCTGCGGGTGCTGGCCCGGGCCGGCCTGGCCCACGGTGACCTGTCCCCGTACAACCTGCTCGTGCACGGTGAGCGGCTGGTCCTGATCGACCTGCCGCAGGTCGTCGACGTGGTGATCAACCCGAACGGGTCGCAGTTCCTGGCCCGCGACGTCAACAACGTGGCGCGCTGGTTCGCGGGCAAGGGCTTCGCCGTCGATCCCGAGCCGTTGATCGTGGAGCTCCTGCACGACGCCGGCGTGCGTTGAGCGACGGCAGGCCGCCGGCTGCTTGAGGCGGCGGCCGTGGACTGCGGGCCCGCCCGGCTTCGTGATCGGGCGGGCCCGCAGCGGGTGCGGGTCGCAGCGGGGAGGGTGGTCCGCTGTTGCCGCAGCTCAATCGGGTGGTGGCCGATAAGTCGGGCACTGCGTGCCGCGCTCCGCTCGACTTATCGTACTTATACGGCGCCGGGGTATATGTCCGTAAAATTTACGGCGTGAAGTGTCTGGATTGTTCGTGAACAGCCAACGGTGATCAACGTGCACGATGATCATCCCACAGGCTCGGCAGCGGCCACACTGATGGGGAGGCCTGCGCCTTCGAGCCCGGCCGACCGCCGCACGGGCCGCGGCGCGCGCCCGCGCCGCGCCCCGCCTCGTGCTCGTGCCCGTCGAGCCGATCAGCCCGGTGCGGCCCGGCCCGAGCGAACGCGCAGGCGATGCACTGCCCGTCGTGGGTCCGTGCGCGCCCGACTGTACTTATGGCGGGCTCGTTCTTTTGTGATCGCGATCACGGAACAATGAGCAGCTTTCCGGTGGTCCGGCGGCCCTCCAGGGCGACGTATGCGTCGGCCACCGCATCCAGTGGATAACGCCCCGTAACGGCGGCCTCGACAACGCCGTCGGCCACCCATCCGAACAGCGTTTCCGCGCGCTCCAGCAATTCTGCCCGCGACGCGATGAAATGGCCGAGCGTCGGCCGGGTGAGGAAATAGGAACCGGACATCAGGCGCATCGGGTCGAATGGCGGGACCTGGCCACTGGCCGCGCCGAACAGCACGAGCGTCCCCCGCGGCCGCAGGGCCTGCAGGCTCGTCTCGAACGTGTCGGCGCCCACGCCGTCGTAGACCGCGTCGACACCGGTGTCCCCGGTGACCTTGCGCACGGCGTCCAGCGCGTCGGCGTAAGCAACTGCCACAACCGCCCCGTTGCGTACCGCCAGATCCCGCTTCTCCGGCGTGGAGGCCGTCGCCACCACCCGGCCGCCGAGATGCGTGACGATGCGCGTGAGGAGCTGCCCCATGCCACCCGCGGCCGCGTGGACGAGCACCGCCGCGCCCGGCCGCACGGCGAACGAGTCGTGGGTCAGGTAGTGCGCGGTGAGCCCCTGCAGCATGACCGCGGCGGCCTGCTCGGTGCTGACGCGCTCCGGCACCGGCACGAGCCGCGCGGCCGGCACGAGGGCCTGCTCGGCGTGGCTGCCGGGGACGCCGGTCCAGGCCACCCGGTCGCCGGGGGAGAAGCCGCGCACGTCGTCGGCGAAGGACAGCACGGTGCCCGCCCCCTCGCTGCCCAGCCCGGCCGGCAGGGCCAGCTGATAGGTGCCGGTGCGCTGGTACACGTCCATGTAGTTGACCCCGCTGGCCCCCACCAGCACCAGCACCTCACCGGGGCCGGGCTCCGGGTCCGGGCGGTCCCGGACGCTCAGGACGGAAGTGTCGCCGTACTCCTCGAACATGACTGCGCGCATGGGACAGCCTCCTCGCCGTTTGTCAGGTTCTTGTCTACCCCAAACCGCCGATCGGATTTGTCGTACCCCTGCCGTAGCATCCGGGCAGTCATTGGAGGTGACGTCGAGTGGGCCCCACCCCGACCCATCGTCTCGCGATCGACCTGGGCACCTGCCACACCGTCGCGGTCGTGCGCCGCGGCGACGAGGCACCGCGGGCGCTGCTCTTCGACGGCTCGCCGGTGATGCCGTCCGGCATCTACGCCGACGAGCAGGGCCGGGTCACGGTCGGCCGCGACGCCGAGCGGCTCTCGCAGCTGAGCCCGGAGCGCTTCGAGCCCTACCCGAAGCGCAGCATCGACGAGGGCGCGGTCCTGCTCGGCTCGAGCGAGGTCACCGTCGTGGAGATGCTCGCCTCCCTGCTGCGCCGGGCCGCGGAGGAGTCGCTGCAGGCCGGCGTCAACCCGGTCGGCTCGACGGTGCTCACCTGCCCGGCCGACTGGGGCGGGCAGCGCCGGGGCGTGCTGCTGGAGGCGGCCCGGGCGGCCCAGCTCGGCCCGGTGGTCCTGGTCGACGAGCCGATCGCGGCGGCGGAATACTGCCTGCGCGTCCTCGGCCAGCAGGTCGCCCCGCTGCAGAGCCTGGCGGTGTTCGACTTCGGCGGCGGCACGCTCGACGTGTCGGTGGTCCGCCGCGAGTTCGACGGCCTGCGGGTGCTCGGCATCGGCGGCCTCGACGACCTCGGCGGCGTCGACATCGACGCGGCCCTCGTCGGCCACCTCGGCCAGCTCATCGGCTACCGCAACCCCGAGCTCTGGCAGCGCCTGTCGAACCCGGACAGCACCGCCGCCAAGCGCGACCGGCGCGAGTTCTGGAGCGAGGTCCGCGCGGCCAAGGAGATGCTCTCCCGGGCCGCCTCCGCCCCCGTGCACCTGCCCGGCACCGACGAGGCCGTCCACCTGACCCGGGAGGAGCTGGAGCGGGTCGCCGGCCCCCTGATCGACCGGGCCGTCGACGAGACCCGCCGCGTGCTGGAGCGGGCCGGCGTCGACGTGCGCCAGCTCGCCGGCATCTTCCTGGTCGGCGGGTCCAGCCGCATCCCGCTGGTGGCCAGCCGCCTGCACGCCCGGTTCGGGGTGGCGCCGGTGGTGCCCGAGCAGCCGGAGCTCCCGGTCGCCTACGGCGGCATCCTGGCCATCGGCGGCCGGGCGCAGCCGGCGCAGTACGGCGCGCCGCCGCCCATGCACACCCCGCCGCCGATGCACACACCCTCGTCGGGGATCCCCATGCCGGTCTCGGCGACGCCGGTGTCACCGTCGGCGCACCCGGTCTCGGTGCCGTTCCCGGTGTCCGCGCCGTTCCCGGGCGCTCAGGCCTCGCCGGCCCCGCCGATGCCGCCGCGCATGATCCCCCAGCAGTCCGGCCCGCCGGGCGCGCCGCCGATGGCTCCCGGGCAGCCGGCCTACGGCGTGGGCGTCCCGGTCGTGCAGCAGCCGCGCCGGCGCCGGACCGGGCCCTGGATTGCGCTCGTCATCGTGCTGGCGATCATCGGCGGCTGCGTGTACGGCGGCAACCGGCTCTTCGGCTGGGCGGGCGACCAGTTCCAGTCGGTCAAGGACGGCTTCCCCGACCTCGGCAACGGCGACTCCGGGCCGGGCAAGTCCGAGGGGCTCACCGTCGGCGAGCCGATCAGCCTGGGCGCCGGCGGCAAGGTGACCGCGGTGGCCGGCGCCGGTGCGGTGTTCACGGCCGTCGTCAACTCGGGCAAGGTCGACGTCGACGCCTACCCGACGACCGGCGCGAAGCGCTGGACGGCCAACGTGCCGATGGAGCCCGAGGACGTCTCCCTGCGGGTCGTCGGCGACCTGCTCATCGTCGACGGCGAGCGCGACACCCAGCGCGACGGCAAGAACGCCCGCAGCGTGATCAGCATCGGCGACGGCGCCGTCAAGTGGACCGACAAGTGGGACAGCAGGATCGACCTGTTCTACGCCGGCACCGACGCCATCACCGAGATCCGCGACGGCGACACCGCGGTGCAGCGCACCGACCTGCTGACCGGCAAGGCGCGCTGGTCGCACAAGGGCAAGGGCGGCTTCATCACCACCGGCGACCGGCTCGTGCAGCCGTCGCTCGTCTGGCCGGCCGAGAAGCGCAGCGGCGCGCTCGTGCCCAGCTATGCGCTGACCTTCCAGAACCCCATCCCGTTCCAGGAGTCGCTGGACGTCGACCCCGGCACTGTCGTGCAGATGCAGTCGGAGGGCAAGGCCGGCGTCGTCGACCTGTCCAACGGCCAGCTGAAGGCCAACGGTACCGTCGCCTCCGCCGGCGACCTGCCGTGGATCGCCTACGCCGGCCTGGCCATCTTCAAGAAGAAGGACGCCGACAACTCGATCGTCGCCTACCGGCTCTCCGACTTCGGCCTGGCGTGGGAGTTCAAGACGACCGCCGGGGTCGACATCGAGGACTTCCGCCCGTGCGGGGAGGCGCTGATCTGCGTCAAGGCGAAGCAGTCCAGCTACAGCCTCATCGGGGTCGGCACCGCCGACGGCAAGCCCAAGTGGACCAAGCCGGAGAAGGACGAGCCGAACTGGTACGTGCTCGACGGCCGGCTCGTCCTCGGCGGCGGCGCGTTCACCAGCATCCAGGACCCGATCGTCAGCGACCCGGGCAACGGCAACGACAAGTACGCGCTGGGCGCCGGGCTGTCCTCGAAGAACGCATACGCCGGGTCGAGCGGCCGGGTCGCCATGGTGACGATCCGCCTCACCGGGACCGACACGGTGTGGCAGGTCGCGGTGGTCGGCACGGCCGACGGCAAGGTGATCGGCACCGCCGACTACGACAAGGACAACATCATCACCGACGTCTCGATGAGCGCCGACACGGTCGTGCTCATCGACGAGAAGACCCGCAAGATCTACCGCTTCGGCATCCCGGGCGCCAAGTAGGGCCGTCCGCCCGGCCGCCACGCCGAGCACCGCGAGGAGAAACGGGTTTCCCGCCGCCGCGCCGGGCACCGTGACGACGAACGGGCTCCACGCCGTCGCGCCGGGCACCGCGAGGAGAAACGGGTTCCCCGCCGCCGCGCCGGGCACCGTGACGACCAACGGGCTCCACGCCGTCGCGCCGGCAGGGCCGCGAGGTCTGGGCGGATGACGGAAACGGCGCCGCGTCCACAGTGGACGCGGCGCCGCTCGTTCGGCCGGAGGTGGAGTCCTACGCGGCGATCATCTTGCGCAGGACGTACTGCAGGATGCCGCCGTGGCGGTAGTAGTCCGCCTCGCCGGGGGTGTCGATGCGCACGACCGCGTCGAACTCGGTGCCGCTGTCCGTGGTCACCTTCACCGTGCGCGGGGTGGTGCCGTCGTTGAGCGCCTCGACGCCGGTGATGGTGAACGTCTCGGTGCCGGACAGGCCCAGTGAGGCGGCCGACTCGCCCTGCGGGAACTGCAGCGGCAGGACGCCCATGCCGATCAGGTTCGAGCGGTGGATGCGCTCGTAGGACTCGGCGATGACGGCGCGCACGCCCAGCAGTGCGGTGCCCTTGGCCGCCCAGTCGCGCGACGAGCCGGAGCCGTACTCCTTGCCGGCCAGGATCACCAGCGGCACCCCGGCCTCGGCGTAGGCCACCGAGGCGTCGTAGATCGTCGTCTGCTCGCCGGTGAGGTGGTTGACCGTCACGCCGCCCTCGGTGCCCGGCGCGAGCTGGTTGCGCAGCCGGATGTTGGCGAACGTGCCGCGGATCATGACCTCGTGGTTGCCGCGCCGGGAGCCGTAGGAGTTGAAGTCCTTGCGGTCCACGCCGTGCTCGGCGAGGTACTTCCCGGCGGGCGAGTCGGCCTTGATGGAGCCGGCCGGCGAGATGTGGTCGGTGGTGACCGAGTCGCCCAGCTTGGCCAGGACCCGGGCGCCGCTGATGTCGCTGACCGGCGACGGCTCGGGTGCCATGCCCTCGAAGTACGGGGGCTTCCGGACGTACGTCGAGTCGCCCGCCCAGTCGAACGTGTCACCGGTCGGCGTGGGCAGCGAGCGCCACTGCTCGTCGCCGGCGAACACGTCGGCGTAGCGGGTGGAGAACAGGTCGGCCCCGATCGCCGCGGCGATGGTGTCCTCGATCTCCTTCGGGTTCGGCCAGATGTCGCGCAGGTAGACCGGCTGCCCGTCCGAGCCGGTGCCCAGCGGGTCGTTGGTGAGGTCGATGTCCATCGTCCCGGCGAGGGCGTAGGCGACCACCAGCGGCGGCGAGGCCAGGTAGTTCATCTTCACGTCCGGGTTGATCCGGCCCTCGAAGTTGCGGTTGCCGGACAGCACCGACACGACGGTGAGGTCGTGCTCGTTGACGGCCTGGCTGACCGGCTCGGGCAGCGGCCCGGAGTTGCCGATGCATGTCGTGCAGCCGTAGCCGACGAGGTTGAAGCCGAGCTTGTCGAGGTACGGCGTCAGGCCGGAGCGCTCGTAGTAGTCGGTGACGACCTTCGACCCGGGCGCGAGCGTGGTCTTGACCCACGGCTTGCGGGACAGGCCCTTCTCGACGGCGTTGCGGGCCAGCAGGGCCGCGCCGATCATGACGTGCGGGTTGGACGTGTTGGTGCAGGACGTGATGGCGGCGATGACGACGGCGCCGTGGTCGAGCTCGTAGTCCTCGACCCGGACCGGCTTGGAGGTGCGGCCGTTGGCGCCCGACGCGGCCGAGACGAGCTCGTGCGGCTTGTCGCCGTTGGAGTCCTGGTTGTTGGCCGGCGGGTCGCTGGCCGGGAACGACTCGGCGCTGGCCTCGTCGGCCGGTCCTTCGACCCCGTCACTGGCGCCGGTGCCGACGTAGTCGTCGAGCACGCCGCGGAACAGCTGCTTCGCCCTGGCCAGCGGCACCCGGTCCTGGGGCCGCTTCGGGCCGGCCAGGGAGGGCTCGATGGTGCTGAGGTCGAGCTCGAGGCGCTCGGAGTAGTCCGGCTCGGCGGCCGGGTCGTGCCACAGGCCCTGCTCCTTGGCGTACGCCTCGACCAGCGCGACCTGGGCCTCGTCGCGGCCGGTGAGCTTCAGGTACTTGATGGTCTCGTCGTCGATCGGGAAGATCGCCACCGTCGAGCCGTATTCGGGGCTCATGTTGCCGATCGTCGCCCGGTTCGCCAGCGGCACCGCGGAGACGCCCGGCCCGTAGAACTCGACGAACTTGCCGACCACGCCGTGCTTGCGCAGCATCTCGGTGATGACCAGCACCAGGTCGGTCGCGGTGGTGCCCTCGGGCAGCTCGCCGCTGAGCTTGAAGCCGACGACCCGCGGGATCAGCATCGACACCGGCTGGCCGAGCATCGCGGCCTCGGCCTCGATGCCGCCCACGCCCCAGCCGAGCACGCCGAGGCCGTTGACCATCGTGGTGTGGGAGTCGGTGCCGACGACCGTGTCCGGATACGCCTGCCCGCCGCGGCTCATGATGACCCGGGCCAGGTACTCGATGTTCACCTGGTGCACGATGCCGGTGCCCGGCGGCACGACCTTGAACTCGTTGAACGCCGTCTGGCCCCAGCGCAGGAACTGGTAGCGCTCCCGGTTGCGCCCGTACTCCAGCTCGACGTTGCGCTCGAAGGCGTCCGGGCGGCCGAAGAGGTCGGCGATGACGGAGTGGTCGATGACGAGCTCGGCCGGGGCGAGCGGGTTGACCCGCTTGGGGTCGCCGCCGAGCTCCACGACCGCCTCGCGCATGGTGGCCAGGTCGACCACGCAGGGCACGCCGGTGAAGTCCTGCATCAGCACGCGGGCCGGGGTGAACTGGATCTCGACGCTCGGATCCGCCGCCGCGTCCCACCCGCCGAGCGCCCGGATGTGCTCGGCGGTGATGTTCGCGCCGTCCTCCGTGCGCAGCAGGTTCTCCAGCAGGATCTTCAGGCTGTACGGCAGCCGCTCGGCGCCCTCGACCTTGCCGATCTTGTAAATCTCGTAGCCGGCGTCACCGACGCTCAGCTGACTCTTTGCTCCGAAGGAGTCGAGGCTCGCCACGGCGTGTGCTCCTCTTCCGTCAAGTCGTTCGGTCTTCCTGGTCGCGCTGCTTGCTGTACGCCAGTCTTCCCCAGCGCACGGCCGTCCCAGGCTGCGGGGTGTCGGGTGCCCGGGAGGCACCCCATGCTCAAGAAAACCGTACGTCCGTCTTGCTATGAGCGCAAGTCTGTCCCGCCCCGCGGACACGCGCCGGCTTCGCCCGATATGACGCAGTATCGAACCGTCACCCGTGAACGGCGCCCGTCGATCGCCGCGCAATCCGGGAATGGCGATCCGGACCGTTCATGGCGCAATTACCGGCTCCGCCGAGGACTACCACCGCCGGCCGCGCGCCGCGCGGGCGGACGGCCGGCGACGAGCCGACGCCGGCGGCCGTGCACCGTGCCCGGGCCGGAGGCTGAGGACTGGGACCGGGGCTACGGGAGCCGGTAGGGCTCGGCTCGGCGGGCGGCCAGCCACGACTCGACGTCCGCGGCCGTGCGCGGCAGGCCGTCCGACAGGTTGCGCGCACCCGACGGCGTGACCAGGACGTCGTCCTCGATCCGCACCGCGAGGCCGCGAAGCTCGGCCGGTACCAACTCGTCTTCGGGCTGGAAATAGAGCCCGGGCTCGACGGTGAGCACGTAGCCGGCGTCGAGGTTGCCCTCGCGGTAGCGCGCCTTGCGGGCGTTGGCGCAGTCGTGCACGTCGAGGCCGAGCATGTGGCCGAAGCCGTGCAGGGTCCAGCGGCGGTACAGGATGTTCTCCTTCTCCATCGCCTCGTCGACGCTCACGGGCAGGACGCCGAGGTCGGCCAGGCCCTGGGCGAGGACGCGCATGCACGCCTGGTGCACGTCGTCGAACGCGACGCCGGGGCGGATGGTGTCGATGCCGGCCTGCTGGGCCGCGAACACGATGTCGTAGACGGAGCGCTGCAGCGGCGTGAAGATGCCGGAGACCGGGATGGTGCGGGTGACGTCGGCGGTGTAGAGGTTGCGGTTCTCCACGCCCATGTCCATGAGGAGCAGGTCGCCGGGGCGGGTGGCGCCGTCGTTGCGCATCCAGTGCAGGATCGCCGCGTGCGGGCCGCTGCCGACGATCGAGCCGTAGCCGACGTCGTTGCCGTCGTGGCGGGCCCGCAGCCAGAACAGGCCCTCGATCAGCCGCTCGCTCACGGGGCGGTCGGCCGGGATGGCCCGGGCCGCGTCCTCGAAGCCGCGCACCGTCGCGTCGATGGCCTCCTGGAGCTGCTCCAGCTCCCAGGCGTCCTTCACCAGCCGCAGCTCGGACAGCGTCTGCGCCAGCTCGGCGTCGCGCTCCGGGCTCGCCGAGCGCACGGCCGCGTCGACGAGCGGGTCGAAGCCGCGCAGCACCCGGGTGCGGCCGGGCGCGATGTCGTCAAGGGCGGCCGGCAGCTCCGACACGTGCGCGGTCTGCAGCTGCAGCTCGGTCGCCTTCTCGGCCAGGGTGTGCCGGCGGCCGATCCACAGCTCGCCGTGGTTGCGGTCGGTGAAGAACTCGTCGGTGTCGCGGGGCGAGCGCGGCCGCACGTAAAGGGTGGCGTCGCCGGAAGGGCTGACGATCAGGACCGACTCGGGGTCGTGCTCGCCGGTGAGCCAGACGTGCTCGGTGCCGGGGCGGAAGCTGTAGTTGGTGTCGTTGGAGCGCACCCGCTCGACCCCGGCCGGGATGATCAACGTCTCACCCGGGAACGCGGCGGCGAGCTCGGCCCGGCGCTTGGCGTGGTCGGGAGCCTCCGGGCGGGGCGCGACATCGAGGGACGAATCGCGCCAGCCGGTGCGCATGAACTGCCGGAAACGCTCCGGAAAGTCAGGGTCGTGCGACTGACTGCCGGTTGCCTCGTCCATCGGGTCCCCACTTCCCCAAGCGTGGAAATTCGTGCTGCACCTGCGACCGTACCCCGTGCGAGGATGCAAGCCATGGCGGGTCTTCTCACGTTCGTCAGCGCGCGGGGCGGCGCGGCGGCGCAGCGGGACGCGGTCGCCGACGCACTCGGGCTGCTGCGCCACCGCGGCCCGGACGACGAGCGGATCGTCGCCGACGACGACGTGATCTTCGGGGCCGAGCACCTGACTGTCGCCGAGACCCGGACGACCCAGCCGGTCACCTACCCGCCGGCCGGGGTCACCGCCGGGCGATACATGATCGTCCTGGACGGGGCCATCCTCAACGCCGCCGAGCTGCGGGCCGAGCTGGAGGAGGACCGCCGGGCCGAGTTCGGGGCCGGCTCCGACGCCGAGGTCATCCTGGCCGCCTACCACCACTGGGGCCCGGGCGCGGTGAGCCGCCTGCGCGGCATGTTCGCGTTCGTGATCTGGGACTCGTCGGCCCGGCGGGCGTTCGGGGCCCGGGACCCGTTCGGCCTCAAGCCCCTCTTCCAGCTGCAGACCCCGCAGGGCGTGTACCTCGCCAGCGAGAAGAAGGCCCTCCTGCCGTTCACGCAGGAGGAGAAGGCCGTCGACACGAAACGGCTCCAGTACTACCTGACCATGCAGTACGTCCCCGAGCCCGGCACCATGCACCCGGAGGTGCGCCGGCTCGGCGCGGGGGAGACGTTCGTGTACACCCCGGGCGGGCCGTTGGCCAACCGGCGGTACAACCAGCTGCACTTCCGCCCGGGCCCGGTCGACGAGGAGGCCGTCGTGCGCCGCATCGCCGACGCCCTCCGGGAGAGCGTGCACGCGCACATGCAGGCCGACGCCGAGGTCGGGGCGTTCCTGTCCTCCGGGATCGACTCGACGGCGATCGTCGCCCTGGCCGCCGAGAAGGACCCGAACCTGCGCACGTTCACCGTCGGCTACGACGCGGCCGGGCCGGGCGCGCAGTACTCCGAGATCGACATCGCCGAGCAGTCCGCCCGCGCGCTCGGCGTGCCGCTCACCGCGACCGTCGTCACCGCGGCCGACTTCATGCGGGCCCTGCCTCGGATCATCTGGCACCTCGACGACCCGGTCGCCGACCCGGCCCTGGTCCCGCTGTTCTTCCTGGCCGAGCGGGCCGCCCGGGACGTCACGGTGGTGCTCGGGGGCGACGGGGCGGACGAGCTCTTCGGGGGGTACCCCATCTATCGGGAGCCTTTGTCGTTGTCGGGGGTCAGCCACCTGCCGGGCTCGATGCAGCGCGGGCTGCGGGCGGTGTCGCGGGTCATTCCGCAGGGCGTCAAGGGCAAGAGCTTCCTGGAGCGCGGCACGACACCCATCGAGGAGCGCTACTACGGCAACGCGCGGATCTTCACCGACGAGGAGAAGGCCGCGCTGCTGCGCCACTACGAGCCCGACGTGCGCCACACGGACATCACCGGCCCCGTGTTCAAGGAGGCCGGCGCGCTCGACGACGTCACCACGATGCAGTACATCGACCTGTACACGTGGCTGCGCGGCGACATCCTGGTCAAGGCCGACCGCATGACGATGGCGCACTCCCTCGAGCTGCGCACGCCGTTCCTGGACCGGGCCGTGTTCGACGTCGCGGCCGGCCTGCCCAGCGAGCTCAAGGTGCCGCCGCGCTCCCAGGAGACGAAGGCGGCGCTGCGGCGGGCCCTGGCCGGTGTGGTACCGGAGCCGATCGTGCACCGCAAGAAGCTGGGCTTCCCGGTGCCGATCCGCCCGTGGCTGCGCGGCGAGATGTACGACTGGGCCCACGGCCTGCTCGACACCTCCGGCGCCGATGACCTGCTCGACCTCGACGTCGTGCGGGGACTGCTGCGCGGCCATCGCAAGAAGGAGGCCGACCACTCCCGCAAGATCTGGACGGTGCTCGTCTTCTGCGTGTGGCACGCGGTCTTCGTGACCGGCACCATGCGCCCGAGTTTCACGGGCGCACCGTTGGAGGAGGTGGAACCATTTCAGGCTACGGAGTGGTGATCGGTGAGGCGCTCATCGATCTGCTCGAGTCCACCTCGGGCGGTGAGCTCGTCTACCGCCCCGCGGTCGGCGGCGCCCCGTTCAACGTCGCGGTCGGCATCGCCCGCCTGGGCGCGGACGTGCATTTCGTCGGCTCCTTCGGCGACGACCCGTTCGGCCATCGCCTGCTGGACTTTCTCGACAAATCCGGCGTCGGTACCGATGGTGCGCAGACGATCCCGGACGTGGCGACGACGCTCGCCGTCACGACGTTCCAGGGCCACGAGCCGACGTTCCGGTTCTACGGCTCGCCACCTTCCTACGGCCTCCTCGACGCCGCACGCGTCGACGTCGACCGCGTGGCCGGGGCGCGCCTGCTGTACTGCGGGTCGATGTGCCTGCTCGCCCCGCCCGTCCTCGCGGCCGCCCGCCGGGCCTGGGCCGTCCCCGGACCCGTCCGCGTCTTCGACCCCAACGTCCGCCCCGTCGTGGGCCTCAACCCGGACGTGGTCGAGGAGTTCGCCGCCACCGCCGACCTGGTCAAGCTGAGCTCGGCCGACGCCACCGCCCTCTGGGGCGAGTCCCCGGAGGCGGCCACCGAACGTCTCCTGGCCGCGGGGGCGGGAGCCGTCGTCGTGACCCTCGGCTCACAGGGTGCGCTCGTCGCCAAGGGCTCCGCGTCGGTACTCGTCCCCGCCCCGCAGATCACACCCGTCGACGCCACCGGCGCGGGCGACGCCACGATGGCCGGCCTCAGCTGGGGCATCCTGTCCCAGGGCAAGCCGGCCGACCTGGGGGAGTGGGCGACGCTGACCCGCGTCGCGGTCCACGTGGCCGGCTACGTCTGCGAGTCTCCCGGCGGCGCGGTCGCCATGCCGACGGTCGCCGACCTGCGCGCCCGGTTCGTCGACCTCGCCGTGTGACGGCCGGCCGGTGACCACGCCGGGTGACGGGCGGCGGCCCTCGCATCCGGTTCGTAGACTTGGCCGGGTGACGCCCAGGCGGTTCGGCCGTTACGTGACGGGATCGAAGGCGGCGGCCGTGGGGGTCGCCGCGGTCA
Organism: Dactylosporangium vinaceum; assembly: GCF_019904175.1. GTDB lineage: Bacteria > Actinomycetota > Actinomycetes > Mycobacteriales > Micromonosporaceae > Dactylosporangium > Dactylosporangium vinaceum. The sequence continues at coordinate 2,375,860 of NZ_CP061913.1, forward strand.
TCGTCGTGCTCCGGGTCCTGTACGAGTTCGGCGTCACTCCGTCGAACACGCCCCTCTGGCTCGCGGTCGCGCTGCTGCTCGCCCCGATCTTCGTGCTCAGCGCCGCCTTCATCGTGTTCGGCATCGTCTTCCGCCCGCTCGTGGACCCGCCGCCGGCCGCGCTGCGCGTGCGCGGCGACGCGTTCGTGGTGCCCGGCTCGCCGATCCTGATGGGCCGCCTGACGATGGGCTGGGCGCTGCTCGGGACCGTGTTCCTGGAGAGCGACCCGACGGTCTCCCCGACCACGCGCTTCGGCATCAACGCCGGCGCCGCCCTGGTCATCGCCGGCGCGATCATCCCGCTGCTGCGCGGCCCCCGGATCGTGGTGAGCCCGGCGGGCCTGAACATCCGGGCCGGCGGCCGGCGCATCCTGGCCTGGGACGACCTCGTCCGGGTGCCGGCCAACCCGCTGCCGATGACGGTCCGCGCCCCGAAGCTGGCCCTGAGCATCCGCCGCCCGGGCCGCACCGATCCGGGCTGGCTGCTCATCCCGCTGGAGCTGCTCGCCGTCGAGCCGGTCTTCCTCGGCTCGGTCGTCGAACACTACGTCGAACACCCCGACCGTCGCGGTGCGATCGGGACGGCGGAGGAGTACACCCGCCTGACCGGCGTCGCGGCTTAGGGGCCCGGCACCTCGGCGCGCGTCGCTATGCTCGGCCGATGGAGCCCGCAGTCCAACTCTGCCGGTGCGTCGGGCACTCGACCGACACCCGGCCGCCCCGGGTCACGTTCCACGCGGAGCGCCAGGACACCGGCTCCCCGGTCTGGCACCGCCTGCTGGCCCTGATCGACGAGGCCGCCGCCGACGGCCGCCAGGAGTTCACGCCGCTGCGCGACATGGACGCCGACGAGGTCCGCCAGGTCGTCACCCTGCCCCCGACGATCGCGAAGCTGACGAACGTCCGCCGCCTGTCGCTCTACGGCACGAACCTGGTCCGCCTGCCTCCCGAGATCGGCGCGATGACCAGCCTGGAGGACTTCGACCCGTACTGCTCGCACCGCCTGCACTGGTACCCCTACGAGCTCACCCGCTGCACGAACCTGAAGACCAGCCGGGTCAGCACCCGCGTCCTCTACGGCAACTTCAAGTTCCGCCCGCCGTTCCCCTCCCTGCACAGCACCACCGGCGCCGACCTCACCACCCTGGACCCGGCCGTGTGGGGCGCCGACGGGGCCCGCACCTGCAGCGTCTGCACGACCGCGCTCACCGGCGAGCTCCACCAGGCCTGGATCTCCCTCCGGGTGGCCACCGACGTCCTGCCGTTCCTGGTCAACGCCTGCTCCCAGCGCTGCATCGCCGCCCTCCCGGCCCCGGAGCCCGGCTACGTCCCGACCCCGCACACCGGCGGCCCGTCAGTCGAGCAGCCACCACCCCGCCGCTGACCCACACCCTCCGCGGACCCTTGCTCTGCGCCGGCCCTTGCTCCCGGCGCTTCCGGGCGATTCACGAGCATCGAAGCCGATAGACGATGGCATTCCGGCTGATGCTCAACCAGGATGACCGGAATGTCGGCCGGTGCGGATGAAGGCGGTCCATTCGACGCGTTCCTCCGTCGGGAGGCGACCGCCGGCTTGGCGCTGCCGCCCGGAAGGCTGAGCGCGACCGAGGCCGTGCTGCACCTGCACCGCGCGGCCAACGCGGTCCGCCAGCACGTCGAACAGGAAGTCCTCCGCCCCCGCCAGCTCACCTGGACCGGCTTCGTCGTCCTGCGCACCGTCTGGGCCGCCCGCCGCATCGAAACCCGCCACGTCGCCGAACAGGCCGGCATCTCCAAGGCCACCCTCACCGGCGTCGTCGACACCCTCTCCGGACGCGGCCTCGTCAAACGCACCATCCACCCCGACGACGGTCGCCTCGTCGTGCTCCAGCTCACCCGCGGCGGCCACCGCCTCCTCCGCGAGCTGCTTCCCGAGTCGCAGCACGCCGAGGCCTACGCCCTCTCGTTCCTCGAACCGGCCGAACTCAGCCGCATCACCGCCGCGCTGCGCGGACTCGTCGATCACCTGGAGCGGCGAGGGCGAGGTGGCCCGGCTCTGTCGGATGGGTGACGGTTCCACCTGGGGGGCAACCCGCGGCGGTCACCATGCGCGCATGAACGCTTTGATCGTGCTCGGCGTTGTGGTCGTGCTGGTGATCGTGCTCGTCTGGTGGGCGGTGGCCACGTACAACTCGCTGGTCAAGGCCCGGACCCAGGTCGACGCCTCATGGGCGCAGATTGATGTGCAGCTCAAGCGGCGGCACTCGTTGATTCCGAATCTCGTCGAGACGGTGAAGGGGTACGCCGCGCACGAGCGCGGGACCCTCGAGGCCGTCGTGGCGGCACGCAACGCGGCGGCTCAGGCGGCGCCCGCCGGGCCGGCGCAGCTCGCGCAGGCCGAGGGGCAGCTGACGCAGGCGCTGGGGCGGCTGTTCGCGCTGTCCGAGGCGTACCCGGACCTGAAGGCCAACCAGAACTTCCTGCAGCTGCAGAGCGAGCTGGGCGGCACCGAGGAGAAGATCGCCTACGCCCGGCAGTTCTACAACAGCGCCGTGCAGACCTACAACCAGAAGATCCAGACGCTGCCGGCAAACCTGATCGCCGGCGTGGGCGGGTTCCAGGCGCGGCCGTACTTCCAGGCCGCCGGCGGCGAGCGGGCCGACGTCAACGTGCGGTTCTGACGCGATGGACCCGCAGTTCCTCGTCGAGGCGGCGATCGCGCTGGCCGGGCTCGGGGCCTGGCTCGCCGCGTTCGGGGGCGCGCTGTTCGTGACACGGCCCCGGCCGGTCGCCGCCCCGCCACCGACGCAGGACTTCGGCGGCAGCGAGTCGCCGGCCGTCGTCAGCATGATCACGGGGCGCTGGGAGCTGACCGAGGACGCGGCCGAGTCGACGCTCATCGACCTGGCGGCGCGGCGGGTGCTCGAGTTCCGCCAGCCCGGCAACGACCCGCTGCAGACGACGGTGCATGTGCGCGAGGCGGCGCCGTCCGGCCTCAACGCGTACGAGACGATGATCTTCGAAAGGATCAAGGCGCTCGCCATGGGCGGGATGGTGCCGCTGACGGCGCTCACGTTCCGTGACGAGGCGCAGGCGGCCGGGTGGACGAAGCGGCTGAACGCGGCGATCGTCGCCGACGCGCGGTCGCGCGGGCTGTCCCAGCGCCGGTTCTCCAAGCCGGTCGTGACGGCGCTGAGCGTGTTTGCGCTGGTACCGGCCTTTGCGCTCACCCTCGCGGCGCTGCTCTACAACCGGCGCACCGGCGGCGACTCGGGCGTCTCGTTCGTGCTCGGCATCTTCATGTGGTTCGCCCTGTTCTACGTGGCCGGCAAGTCCCGCGGCGAGCGCGACACCCCCGCCGGCCGGCAGGCGGCCGCGCGGTGGCTCGGCCTGAAGGCGTACCTGCGCGCGCACGAGAGCTTCGCCGACCTGCCCCCGGCCGCCGTCACCGTCTGGGACCGCTACCTGTCATACGGCGACGCCGTCGGCGCCACCCGCGTCTGCGCCGCCGTGATCGACCTGGGCATGGGCAACCGCAACAAGGTCTGGAGCTCGTTCGGCGGGACGTGGCACCGCGTCAAGGTCAAATACCCGAGCGTTTTTCCACGGTACGGCCAGAAAGCCCTGCGGCTCGCGCTGAAATCCGTCGCCGCTCTGGTGATTGCCGCGCTGATCACGCGGTACAACGCGATCGCCTTCGACTTCGCCCCCGACTCGGTGACGAGCTGGGTGGCGCTGGCGGTGCGGATCCTGATCCTGTGGCCGCTGCTCTACGGCGGGTACACGCTGCTCGGCACCCTCGTCGACGTCCTCACGCCGGTCACGGTGACGGGGGAGGTGCTCTGGCTGCAGACCTGGAAGACGCGCAGCCAGGGGGAGGACGAGCCGTCGATCCCGGTGCTGCACCACCTCGCGGTGGATGCGGGGGTCACGGACCGTACTGTCGCCTGGGCCTGCCCTTCCGAGATCGCCGCGAAGTGCGACGTCGGCGACATCGTGACACTCACCGCACGACGCTGGACGCGCCGAGTGCTCTCGCTCCAGGTCGACGCCGGCGCGCGGATGCGCCGGCAGACGTACGGCGACGAGAAGACCGACGCCCTCATCCTGAACGCCATGAACGCGGGCGCACCGGCCCTGGCCACCGCGGTCCACCCGACAACTGTCACAGCATCGTCCCTGGTCACGGCCGAAGAGGCCGGCCGCGTCCTGGGCCGCCAGGTGACCTTGGCCGGCCGCGGCGGTGACGCCGACGGCGGTGGCGGCGGTGGTGGCGGTGGCGGCGGTGTGGCCATCGGGCCGATGACGCTTGCCGAGTACGTGGCGGCCGACCGCTCCGCCCTCCTCGTCACGGTCGTGACGGGCACGGCCGCCCGCTTCGCCATTGGCACCCACCGCGGCGGCACCCCCGTACCAGGCGTGGGCGAGGAGGCGTTCGCCTCAGGCCGCTGGGCGGTGGCGCGGCGGGGGGAGACGGTGATCAAGCTGGAGCAGCGCACTTCGGGCACCATTCACCAGCCGTACCTGGTGTGGCTGCTGGGTCTCGCGGTCGCCCGCCTACCCTGACCCGCGCAGCGGCGTTTCGCTTGGTCGTTCGCCTGCTCTGACTTGCGCGGCGGCGTTTCGTGCGGTCGTTGCCGGGCTCTGACCTGCGCGGCGGCGTTTCGCTTGGTCGTTCGCCCGCTCTGACTTGCGCGGCGGCGTTTCGTTTGGTCGTTCGCCCGCTCTGACTTGCGCGGCGGCGTTTCGTTTGGTCGTTCGCCCGCTCTGACTTGCGCGGCGGCGTTTCGTTTGGTCGTTCGCCGGCTCTGACCGGTGTTGCGGCGCTTGGTGCGGTCGTTCGCCGGCTCTGACCGGTGTGGCGGCGTTTCGTTGGTCGTCCACCTGCTCCGACCCCCGCGGTGACGTTTCGCGCGGTCGTCCGCTTGCCGTGACCTGTGCGGCGGTGCTTCGTTTAGTTGTTCGCCTGCTCTGACCTGCGCGGCGGCGCTTCGCGCGGTCGTTCGCCAGCTCGGACCGGGCGGCGGCGCGCTTCGTTTGATCGTCTACCTGCTCCGACCTGCGCGGCGGCGTTTCGTGCAGTCGTCCGCTTGCCGTGACCCGCGCGGTGACGTTTTGCGCGGTTGTCCGCCTGCCGTGACCTGCGTGCTGGCATTTGCTCACTTCACTCGGTGCACGTTGCGCAGCGCCCGTTGTGTGCGATGCGCGGCCCGTGCACTGCGCGGCGCGCGTTGTGTGCGCTGCACGACCTGAGCGGTGCGCGACTTGTGCGGCCCGTGCACTGTGCGGTGCAAGATCTGAACGGTGCGCGACTTGTGCGGTGCGCGACTTGCACGGTGCATGTTGTTTGCGGTGTGCGACTTTTTGCGGTGCGCGATCTGAGCGGTGCGCGACTTGCACGGTGCACGGTGTGAGCGGTGCGCGACTTTTGCGTGCGCGATCTGAGCGGTGAGCGACTTGGGCGGTGCGCGACTTGCGCGGTGCACGTTGTGTGCGGTGCGCGGTCTGAACATGGGCGGCCCGGCGTGGGCGGTGCGCGGGCTTGGGGCACGTGTCTTCGCGTTCCGGCAACACGGCGTTTGCGCGTTTGCGCGTTTGGGTCGGGTGGTGCGCGGTTTGGTGGTGGGCGTTCGCGGTTCCACGCGGTGCTTGAAGATTTTCCGTCGACGACGCGCGGCCGCCTCACTTGAGGACGACGTTCGTTGGGTAAGAGGATTCCCGGAAGACAGCTGTAGCCACCTTCGCAAGGAGATTGCGCATGTCCGACCGTCCGCGCCCGCCGTCGCCGTACGACTTCCTGCCCGCGGTGCCGGCGTTCAGTTTGACCAGCGAAGACCTGACCGACGGCGGCTCGCTGCCCGACGCCCAGGTCTACGAGCGCGGCAACACCTCCCCGCACCTGGCCTGGTCGGGCGCGCCGGAGGGGACCAAGAGCTTCGCGGTCACCTGCTACGACCCGGACGCCCCGACGGGCGGCGGCTTCTGGCACTGGATCGTCTACGACATCCCGGCCTCCGCCACCGAACTCCCCACCGGCGCCGGCACGGGCGACAAGGACGGCTTGCCCGACGAGGCCATCCACGCCCGCAACGATTACGGCACCCGCGACTTCGGCGGCGCCGCCCCGCCTCCGCAGGACGCCCCCCACCGGTACTTCTTCGTCGTCCACGCCCTCGACACCGACTCCCTCGGCGTCGACGCGGACGCCTCGGCGAACGTGGTCGGCTTCAACCTGACCGCCCACACCCTGGGCCGCGCGGTCCTGGTCTCATCGTTCGGCTTCTAACCACCCGGCCGGCAAGGCTCGAACCCCCGCCGGCCCACTTCCCGCTCCACCACAAACAGCAGGACCACGAAACACGTCGTCAGGACCACACGGCCCGCCGCCTCCCAGGTCGGCGGGCCGTCGGCCTGCAAACCACTTCCCACGCGGACCCCCACGACCCGTAACGGCCGCCTGTCTGGCACGCCGCTCACCGTCCGCCGCGCGCCAGAACCGGGCCTACGATCCGCGAGCGTTGGCGCACGCACAAGCTGCGCGTTTGTGCAGTCCTCATGCTCGATCGTGTCGTCTGCCTGCGTGTCCACGTGTTGCGCGTGTCCACGTGTTGCGCGTTTGCACGTGCCGTTCGCGCTGCCACTGGCCGCTCACGCTCACACTGACTGTTTGCTGCTCGCGCTAGCCGGGCCGCTGTACGTCTGCGCGTGTTGCACGTTCGTGCACAGCGTCAGCCCGCGCTCACCCACGCGCCCGCGCTCATGCTCGCGCTCACCCACACGCCCGCGCTCACCCACGCGCCCGCGCTCACCCACGCGCCCGCGCTCGCGCTCGCGCTCGATTGTGCGAGTTGGCGCCGGTTGTCAGCCGATCCAGAACGTGTCGTGTTCGAGCATGAATGCGGCGCGCTCCTCGTCGGTCATCTGCGACAGGTTCGGGAGGCCCTCGAAGTAGGCCTCCCGGGGTGCTCCGGGGGCGAAGTGGAGCAGCATCTCGGCCGGGGCGCCGGACTCGTTGCGGAATGCGTGCACGCCGCCCTCCGGTACGTGCACGAAGTCCCCGGGCTCGGTGTCGATCCAGCGCTTGCCGTCGTAGATGCGCACCGAGCCGCTCAGAATGAAGAACGACTCGGAGATCGAGCGGTGGAAGTGCGGGTCGGGTCCGCTGGGCTGCGGGCCCATCACCCAGCGGTACAGGCCGAACTCGCCGCCGGTCGACGCGCCGGTGGCCAGGTAGTGCACGGTGTTGCCGCTGGCGTACGTGAACTCCGGCGGCGTGCCGACCGGGCGGTACGTGGCGCTCGCCTCGCCGGTTTCAGCGTGATATTTCGGTTCTGGATACGACATGCCCTCATGTTAGGGATTCGCGGGCGGCGTGCGCGGCCGCGACGACGTTGGCCAGGGCCGCGCGCACCTCGTCGTACGTCCGCGTCTTGAGGCCGCAGTCCGGGTTCACCCACAGCCGCTCGGCCGGGATCACCCGCAGCGCCGCCCGCAGCCGCCCGGCGATCTCGTCGCGGTCCGGGATGCGCGGCGAATGGATGTCGTACACGCCCGGCCCGATCCCGCGCGCGAACGCCGTGACCGCGAAGCCCGAGCGGGCGGCCTCGATGCTCGTGACGTCGGCGTCCAGCGCGTCGATCGCCTCCAGCACCGCCGACGCCTCCGAATAGCACAGATGTGTGTGAATCTGCGTGGCGTCCGCGGCGCCGCCGGTCGCCCGCCGGTACGCCGCCACCGCCCACTGCAGGTACTCCGCCTGCCGCCGCCTGTCGAGGGGCAGCAGCTCCCGCAGCGCCGGCTCGTCGACCTGGATGATCCGGATGCCCGCCGCCTCGAGATCCCGCACCTCCTCGCGCACGGCCTCCGCCACCTGCAGCGTCACGTCCGGCAGCGCTCGATCGGGCCGCACGAACGACCACGCGACGATCGTCACCGGCCCGGTCAGCATCCCCTTCACGGGCCGCGCAGTGAGCGATTGTGCAAACTTCGCCCACCGTACGGTGATCGGTCCGCGCCGCCGCACATCCCCGTGCAGAATCGGCGGCCGTGTGCAGCGCGATCCGTACGACTGCACCCACCCGTTGCGCGAAACCGCGAACCCGTCGAGGTGCTCAGCGAAGTACTGCACCATGTCGTTTCGCTCAGGCTCACCGTGCACGAGTACGTCCAGGCCGAGCGCCTCCTGCTCGCCGATGACCCGCGCGATCTCCGCCTCGATGCGCGCTTCGTACTCGGCCTGACCAAACGAACCATGGCCGGGCGGCATCTGGCGCTCGCCCAGCGAAGCCTGGCCCAGCGAGGTGCGCGCCTTGCGCAGTTCGCCGGTCTGCGGAAACGAACCGATCGTCGTCACCGGCAGCGGCGGCAGTCCGAGGTCGGCCTGGGCGGCGACGCGCTCGGCGTATGGACGGCGAGTGTCCATGTCGGGTGCGCGAGTGGGCCGCGGCCGGGTCGGCAAGGGTCCGGGCTTCGGGCCCAGCGCGGCCAGCGCGACGACCTCGGCGACCTTCTCCTCCGCGAACGCCAGGCCGTCGGGGAGCCCCGACTCGCCGCGCAGGGTGTACGGCACGTGCAGAAGCGAACAGCTTGTGGACACCGATGTTGCATCGGCCGCCGCCAGCAGCGCCCGCGCCGCGTCGAAATCCGTCCGCCATACGTTGCGCCCGGACACGACGCCGCCGACGATGGTGCGTCCGGCAAAAAGCTGCAGGGTTTCTGGTACTCCGTGTGCCAGATCGATCGCCACCCCGTCCACGGGGGCCACGGCAAGGGCCGGCAGCGCGTCCTCGGCACTGCCGAAGTACGAGGCCACCAGCAGTTTGGGCCGCCGTTCCAGCGCGGCCAGCCGCCGGTACGCGTGCCGGATCGCGGGTGCACCCCCGTCGACGACCGTCACCGGTTCGTCGAGCTGCACCCACTCCACGCCCGCGTCGGCCAGGGACCGCAGCAGCTCCCCGTACACGTCGAGCAGATCGTCCAGCCGCTCCAGATGACCGTGCAGGAATGTGACCGGACCGACCAGGACCGGGCGGGTTTCGTGCCCGAGTGTGCGCGCCTCGTGCACCTCGCCGAGCATCTTGTCCGGCACCGCCCGGAACCGTGTCTTCGGCCCGATCTCGGGCACGATGTAGTGGTAGTTGGTGTCGAACCACTTCGTCATCCGCAATGCCGGCACGTCGTCAGTGCCGCGGGCCATCGCGAAGTAGGGATCGGCGGCGTCGCGGAACCGGTCCGGCACCGCGTCGACCGCCACCGCCGCGTCGAGCACATGGTCGTACAGCGAAAACGTGTTGGACGGCAGCCCCTCCAGCCCGAGCTCCGCCAGCCGCCGCCAGGTCTCGGCGCGCAGCTGCCTTCCGGTTGCAGCGAGCGCGTCCCGGTCGATCCGCCCCGCCCAGTACCCCTCCAGCGCCCGCTTCAGCTCGCGCTGCGGCCCGATCCGCGGATACCCGAGCACCGTCGATTTCGGAAAGTCATCTGTCACCGCGCGATCGTGTTCGTTTGTGCGCGCGGCCGCGCGATCGATAAGCGCCGTGAATAGTGATTCGGTTCTCGGTCGATAAGCGGCGGTGATGGCCGATACTTGTCGGCATGGCGGGGCTGCGCGACATCGAGTGCTTTGCGCTGGTGGCGCGGCACCGCTCGTTCTCGCGGGCGGCGGATGTCCTGTCGCTGTCGCAACCTGCCGTGAGCCAGTCGGTTGCGCGACTTGAGCGCGAGCTCGGGCTGCGGCTGTTCATTCGCTCAAGCCGGACGGTTGCGCTGACGAGCGCGGGCGAGTCGCTGCTGCCGCACGCCGAGGCGGTACTTGCGCAGGCGGGTGCGTTTGCGGTGGAGGCTGCGCGACTGGCGGTACAAACGCTGCCTGGTTTGCGGTTGGTTTATGCGCCGCTTGTCGGGACCTTTGCGGCTCGCCTCGCGCGGCGGTTGGCGGCGCGGAAGCCGGGGCTCGATGTGGCGCTCGAAGCGGGCGGGTGGTCGGCGGCGACCGAGGCGCTGCAGCGGGCGACGGGCGGGGTGGCGGCGCTGATGAGCTCGCCGTTTCCGGCCGGGTTCGCGACGGCCGCGCGGTTTCACGTGGCGTTGAGCCACCTGGCGCTGCCGGCGGGCGACCCGCTGTCGACAGTGACGACCGTGACGCTCGACCGGGCGCGGCGGCTGCTGTTGCCGCGCGGGATGGCGCTGCCGGCGGGGGCGCGGCTGGCGGCGGAGGCGGTGGACGACCCGGCGGCGGCGCTTGACCTGGTGGCGGCCGGGCGGGGTGCGCTGCCGGTGCCGCAGCTGCTTGTCGACACGGTGCGCCGGCCCGACGTCCGGTTTGTCCGGCTCGGCGGAGCGGCTCCACGGCTGACGTTTGCGCTGGTCTGGCGGGCGGAGTCGGCCGGGGAGGACGTGATGATGCTGGTCCAGGGGGCGCAGGACCTGTTGCGGCGCTAAGTATGCGGGCAGGCGCCGGGACGCAGCGTATGTCGATGCGGGGCGCTGTATGCACATCCGGCTGCACGCGCTGTCAGGTGACGGTCGCGCCGCCCCGCCCGTAGCTCAGCGGGACGCAGGGAGTGGCGGCGGTGGTAGGACCGTTCCCCCGAGGGCCATAGGTTCACGTTTCCGGTAAACTAGGCAACCCATGACTACCGTCGACCGGCCGCTTCGGATCGTCCGGACCTATCACCTGCGTGGCGGGCGGCTCAGCGGTCGGCACCTCGACGCGCTGGAGCGCCTCGCCGCGCGGTACGACTTCGTGCCCGGACAGCCCGTCGACGTGCTCGAGATCGGGTCCGGGATGGGCGACGCCACCGCGCAGATGGCCGCCGCCGACCCGCAGCGGCAGTACCTGGCGGTCGAGGTGCACACGGCCGGCGTCGCCAACCTCCTGCACCTGATCCACGAGCGCGGCCTGACGAACGTGCGCGTGGCCGAAGTGGACGCGTTCGAACTGCTCGCCATGCACATTCCGGCCAACAGCCTGCACGCGGTGCACGTGTTCTTTCCGGACCCGTGGCCGAAGACGCGCCACCACAAGCGGCGGCTGATCGTTCCTGAGCGAGTTGCCGTCCTGCGTGAGCGAATGCGCAGCGGTGGGGTGCTGCACTGCGCAACCGACGACGAGGGGTACGCGCACGCGATGCTTGAAACGCTCAACGCGGACAGTCATCTCCGCAACCTCTTCGACGGGTTCGCGCCGCGGCCCGCGCACCGGCCGGTGACGAAGTTCGAGCAGCGGGCCGTGCGCGCGGGCCGCAAGGCCTACGACGTGATGTTCGAGAAGCGATGAGGAACCTGGCCGCACGCGTCCCGCGGGACGGCGACCCCGACGCCATTTTCGAGGCGTTCTCCGAATGGGCGCAGGAGCAGGGCCTCAGCCTGTATCCGCACCAGGAAGAATCGCTCATCGAGATCGCCACGGGCGCGAACGTCATCCTCAACACGCCCACCGGGTCGGGCAAGAGCCTGGTCGCCGCGGGCGCACATTTCGCCGCGCTCGCCACCAACCGCACGACGTTCTACACCGCGCCGATCAAAGCGCTCGTGTCCGAGAAGTTCTTCACGCTCGTGGACATGTTCGGCCCGGAGAACGTCGGCATGCTCACCGGTGATGCCAGCGTCAATGCCGATGCGCCGATCATTTGTTGTACTGCGGAAATCCTCGCGAACATCGCCCTGCGCGACGGCGAGCGGGCGGACGTCGGCATCGTCGTGATGGACGAGTTCCACTTCTACGCCGATCCCGACCGCGGCTGGGCCTGGCAGGTCCCGCTGATCGAGCTGCCGCAGGCCCAGTTCGTGCTCATGTCGGCGACGCTCGGCGACGTCACGCGGTTCGAGGACGACCTCACCCGGCGCACCGGGCGCGCGACGGCCGTGGTGAAGAACGCGGAACGCCCTGTGCCATTGATGTTCAGCTACTCGATGGACCCGATGCACGAGACCATCGAGGAGCTGCTCAGCACCAAGCAGGCCCCGGTGTACATCGTGCATTTCACGCAGGCGGCCGCGCTCGAACGGGCGCAGGCACTCATGAGCGTGAACGTCTCGACGCGCGCTGAAAAGGACATGATCGGCGAGGCGATCGGCAACTTCCGGTTCACCGCCGGCTTCGGCAAGACGCTTTCCCGGCTGGTGCGGCACGGGATCGGCGTGCACCACGCGGGCATGCTCCCGAAATACCGCCGGCTCGTCGAAACCCTGGCCCAGGCCGGCCTGCTGAAAGTCATCTGCGGGACCGACACGCTCGGCGTCGGCATCAACGTGCCGATTCGCACCGTGCTGTTCACGGCACTGTCCAAATACGACGGGCAGAAGACGCGGCTGCTGTACGCCCGGGAGTTCCACCAGATTGCCGGACGCGCAGGACGTGCAGGTTACGACACCGTCGGCACGGTCGTCGTGCAGGCGCCCGAGCACGTCATCGACAACGAGCGCGCACTGGCCAAGGCGGGCGACGACCCCAAGAAGCGCCGCAAGGTCGTGCGCAAGAAGCCGCCGGAGGGCGCGATCGGCTGGGGCCGGCCCACCTACGACCGGCTGATCGAGGCCGAGCCGGAGCCGCTCAAGTCCAGCTTCCAGGTGTCGCACGCGATGCTGCTCAACGTGATCAGCCGCCCCGGCGACGCGTTCGCGGCCATGCGCCACCTGCTCACCCAGAACCACGAGGACGCGGCGTCGCAGCGCAAACTCATCCGCCGGGCGATCGCCATCTACCGCGCGCTGCTGGCCGGCGGCGTGGTCGAGCAGCTGCCGGAGCCCGACGAGGAGGGCCGCCGGGTCCGCCTCACCGTCGACCTGCAGATGGACTTCGCGCTCAACCAGCCGCTGTCGCCGTTCGCGCTGGCCGCGATCGAACTGCTGGACCGCGAGGCCCCCGGCTACGCCCTCGACGTCCTCTCGGTCATCGAGTCCACATTGGACGACCCGCGCCAGGTGCTGTCGGCCCAGCAGTTCAAGGCCCGCGGCGAGGCGGTCGCGGCGATGAAGGCCGAGGGTATCGAGTACGAGCAGCGGGTCGAGCTCCTCGACGACGTCACGCACCCGAAGCCGCTCGCCGAGCTGCTCGACAACGCGTACAACATGTACAAACAGGGCCATCCCTGGGTCGCCGACTATGCACTGTCGCCCAAGTCCGTTGTGCGCGACATGTTCGAACGGGCAATGACGTTCGTCGAATACGTCGGCTTCTACAGTCTGTCCCGTTCCGAAGGGCTGGTTCTGCGGTACCTCGCGGACGCCTACAAGGCCGTCCGTCAGTCGGTGCCGGAGGACGCCCGCACCGAGGACCTGACGGACATCATCGAGTGGCTCGGCGAGCTGGTCCGCCAGGTCGACTCCAGCCTGATCGACGAGTGGGAGCGGCTGCGCAATCCGGGCGCGGAGCGACCCGAGGTCCGCGACGATCGCCCACCGGCCGTCACCCGCAACCTCCGCGCCTTCCGCGTCCTGGTCCGCAACGCCCTCTTCCGGCGCGTCGAGCTGGCCGCGCTGCACCGCTACGAGGAGCTGGGCGAGCTCGACGGCGAGGCGGGCTTCAACGCGGACGCCTGGCAGGATGCGATCGAGGCGTACTTCGATGAGTACGACTCCATGGGCGTCGGCCCTGATGCCCGCGGCCCGGCGCTGCTGGTGATCGACCAGAAGCCGGACCGCTGGCACGTCCGGCAGATCTTCGACGATCCCGAGGGCGACCGCGACTGGGCGATCGTGGCTGAGGTCGATCTGGCCGAGTCCGACGCCCAGGGCGCGGCCGCGGTCCGCATCCTGTCGGTCGGCCCGGCCGAGGGCTTCGACCGGGAGCCGCAGAGCGACGGTCAATAGGCAGGATCACGCCCGACCGCGATTTTGGTCGGCCGGTGCGGTCAGGGTGTCGCCCCGGTCAGCACCCGCAGTGCCTTCGTGACCGTCTCGGCCATGTCGTGCCGGGCCGTGCGCAGGTATTTGCGCGGATCGACGACGGTGACGTCCTGTGCGATCGCGGCCCGGATCGCGCCGGTGAACGCGATGTTCAGGGCGGTGCCGATGTTGATTTTCACCAGGCCGCCGCGCACGGCCGCGCGCAGTTCGTCGTCGGGCACGCCGGACGAGCCGTGCAGCACGAGCGGGACGGACACCGCATCGTGCAGCAGTTCGATCAGTTCGTGGTCGAGCCGAGCATCGCGGTTGGTCATGGCGTGCGAGGAGCCGACCGCGACGGCCAGCGCGTCGACGCCCGTCGACTGCACGAAGGCCGCGGCCTCGGCCGGGTTCGTGCGCACGCCGGGTTTGTGGGCACCATCCTTGCCACCGACTTCGCCGAGCTCACTCTCGACCCACAGCCCGGCGGCGTGCCCGCGCGCTACCGCACACGCCGTGGCGGCGACGTTGTCGGCGTACTCGAGCTTGGAGGCGTCGTACATGGCGGAGCCGAACCCGTTGGCCGCGGCCTGATCGAACAGCTCGTCGCTCTCCACATGGTCGAGGTGCAGCCCGACGGCCACTGTGGACAGTTCGGCGACCGCGCGGGCGGCGGCGGCGATCGGGGCCAGGCGGCCGTGATGGAAGCGGACCGCGTTCTCGCTGATCTGCAGGATCACCGCACAGCCCGCCGCCTCGGCCCCGCTGACGACGGCTTCGGCGTGCTCGACGGTGATGACGTTGAACGCTCCCGCTCCGACTCCGAGCCGCCGGGCCTCCGCAACGATCTCACCGGTGGGCGTCAGCATCGGGCAACTCCTCTATCTTGACGGCCGGCCCCGGCCGGTCCCGTGTGTCGTTTCGTCCAGCCGCGCTGCTTGCTTCGGTGGCGCTGTTTGCTTCGGTCGCGCTGCTTAGTTCCGCGGCGCTGTTTGGTTCCGCGGCGCTGCTTGGTTCGGCGGCGCTGTTTGCTTCGGTGGCGCTGCTTGGTTTCTCGGCATGGCTTGGTTCGGCCTTGCCGTTTGGTGTCGCCGTGTTGTGTGGTTCCGCCGTGTCGTTTTGCTCGCTCCGGTCGGCAGGACTGCGCACGTCGGGTGAGGTGACGGTGATGCGGGTTCGCAGGTGCTCGTAGCGGGCTTTGTCGACGGCACCGGCCACGGGCGCGGCGACTGCGGCGGCCGACAGCGCGACGGCATCGGCCAGCAGGTCCGGCCAGGGCGTCCGGTCCCGCAAGCCCCTCGCGATGGCGGCGACACACGCGTCGCCGGCGCCGGTTGGGTTACCGATCTCTGGAGCCGGCGGTACGGCCCGCCACACGTTGTCGCCGCTGATCGCGAGCAGGCCGTCGGCGCCGCGTGAGATGACGACGCAGCCGGCGTTCAGGCCGCTCACCGTGCTGTGGCTCACCGTGCTGTGGCTCACCGCGCTGTGACTGACGGGGCCCTCGCTGGCGGCTTTGCTACTCGCGGCCTCGCTGTTGATGACGTGTTGGTGCATGGCTGGGTTAGTGGTGGCGTAGCTGTTCGCGGCGCGGCTGTTCGTCCCCTGACCGTTTGTGCTTGCGCTGTTCGTGGTCGGGCCGTTCGTGCTTGCGCTCGTGACAATTTGGCTGCTCGTGGTTGCGCTGTTTGTGGCCTGCCTGCTCGTGGCTTGGCTGTTCGTGGTTGCGCTGTTCGGGGTGTTGTTGTTCGCGGCGAGCAGTGTGGACAGTTCGTCGGTGTTCGGTTTGATGACGTCCGGGTTTGCGGTCAGGCCCAGGCGCAGTGGCTCGCCGCTCGTGTCGAGGATCGTCGCCGCGCGGTGGGTGCGGGCGATGGCGATGAGGTGCGCGTACGCGTCCGTCGGCAGCCCGCGTGGCAGCGACCCGGACAGTGCGACGACTGTGGTGCCGGCCAGGAGCGTGCGGTACAGCTGCAGGAATTGCTGCCACTCGGCCTCCTCGACGGCCGGGCCGGGCTCCCAGAGGCCGGTTGCGTCGACGCCGTCCGCGATGGTCACCGTGCGGCGGGTCTCGGCGGCGATGGAGGTGAACGCGTGAGGGATGCCGGCTGTGGTCAGCAGTTCCCGCAGCCGGTTGCCCGTTGCGCCGCCGAGCAGGCCGGCGGCCCGGACCGGTTCGCCCTGTGCGTGCAGCACGCTCGCGACGTTCAGGCCCTTGCCGCCTGCGCGTTCGTGCACTGCGCGCACGCGGTGCGTCGTGTGCGGGCGGAGTTCGTCGACCGTGTACGTCAGGTCGAGGGCTGGGTTGAGCGTCACCGTGAGGATCATCGGCTGGCTGTTTCTGCGCGAATGGACGCTATATGCGCATGATCGTGCAGCTGATAGCGTCCATTCGTGCATTCGCCCGAAGGAGTGACGATGGACTCGAAGGTGTCGATGGACGTTCTTGTCGTTGGCGACGCGAATCCGGACCTGGTGCTGCGCGGTGATGTGCGGCCGCGGTTCGGGCAGGAGGAGCAGCTGCTCGACGCGGCCGATCTGGTGCTGGGCGGGTCGGCGGCGATCACGGCGATGGGCTGCGCCCGGCTGGGTCTGCGTACGGGGCTGCTGGCCGCCGTCGGCGCGGACGTGTTCGGGACGTTCACGCGGGCCCGGCTGGAGGAGCGCGGCGTGCGGCTGCTCGCACCGGCGGCCGATGTGACGATGACGCCAACCGGGCTGAGCGTCATCCTGTCGGCGCCGGGGGACCGGGCGATCCTGACGCTTCCGGGCACGATTCCGGCGCTGCGGCCCGAGGATGTGACCGACGAACTGCTCGCAGGTGCGCGGCATGTGCACGTCTCGTCGCTGTTCCTGCAGCCCGGACTGCACGCGGGGCTCGCCGGAGTGTTCAAACGTGCACGCGCGCTCGGTGTGAGCACGTCGCTCGACACGAACTGGGACCCGTCCGGGCAGTGGGCCGGGCTCGAGGAGATCCTCGCCGTGACCGACGTGTTCCTGCCGAACGCCGCCGAACTGCTCGCGGTCACCCGCGCCGGAACGATGCACCCGGCGGCCGACGTGCTTGAGGCGGCGGCCGAGCAGCTCGTCGTGATGGGGACGGCGGTGGTGCTCAAGGACGGGGCGCGCGGTGGGCGGGCCTGGTGGCTGGGCAGCGGCGGTGCGGTTGTCGCCGCGGCTGCGCCCGGGGTGGCGGTGGACGTCGTGGACACCACCGGCGCGGGGGACAGCTTCAACGCCGGGTTCCTGGCCGCTCGGCTGGGTGGGCTGGACATCGCCGGGGCGCTTGGATGGGCGGCGCGGGCAGGGTCGTTGAGCACGCGGGCCGCCGGGGGTACGGCGGCCCAGGCCACGCGGGAGGAGGTCATCCCTTCAGCCCGCTGAGCGTCATGGTCGCCACGAACCGCTTCTGCGCGAACAGGAACGCGAGGACCAGCGGCATCGTGGCGACCACGTTGCCGGCCATCAGCTGCGACCACTCGGTGCGGCGCATGCCCTGGAACGAGGCCAGGCCGACCTGCAGCGTGTACTTGTGGTCATCGCTGATCGCCACCAGCGGCCACAGCAGGTCGTTCCAGCTCGACAGCAGCGTGAACACGGCAAGAGTGGCCAGGGCCGGGCGGGCCAGCGGCAGCACGATGCTCACGAACGTGCGGAACACGCCGCAGCCGTCGATGCGGGCCGCCTCCTCGAGTTCGACCGGCAGCGAGAGGAAGAACTGGCGCATCAGGAAGATGCCGAACGCCGAGGCCAGCCACGGCACGAACGCCGCGGCCAAGGTGTCCACGATCCCCAGTCGGGCGAACATGAGGTACGTCGGAATCATCAGCAGTTGGATTGGAATCATGACGGTGGCGAGGACCGCGGCGAACGCGAAGCCACGGCCGGCGAACCGCAGACGGGCGAAGCCGTAGCCGGCCGCCGAGCACAGCACCAGATGTGCAACAACCGACACGGCGGCGACGACAACCGTGTTGCTCAGCCAGAGCAGGATGTGCGTTTCCGCGAACAGTTTGCGGTACCCGTCCAGGTGCAGGCCGTCCGGGATGAAGCGCGGCGGGAACCGGTTGAGCTCCGCCTTGGTCATGAACGAGGCGAGCACCATGTGCACGAGTGGCAGCACGAATATGAGCGATACGGGCATCAGCAGCAGATGCCAGGCACTGAACGGCAGGATCCTGCGGCGCATCAGAACGTCTCCTCGCCGCTGCGGCGGCCGCGCCACAGCACCAGGGCGGTCAACAGCAGCGTCACCGCGAAGAGGATGTACGCGACCGCCGCCCCGTATCCGAGGCGCCGGGTCTGGAAGGCCAGCTCGTACACGTAATAGACGACGGTCTGCGTACTGTTCATGGGACCGCCGCGCGTCGTCGTGTAGATGAGGTCGAACAGCTGCAGCGCGGTGATCGTCTGCCACACGGTCGCGAACAGCGTGACCGGGCGGAGCTGCGGCAGCGTGACACTGCGCAGCACCCGCCACCGCCCGGCCCCGTCGACCGTGGCTGCCTCGATCAGCTCCTTCGGCACGTCCTGCAGCGCGGCGAGGTACACCACCGATGTGAAACCGACCTCGCCCCACAGCGCGACGATGCACACGACGATCAGCGCCTGGCGCGGGCTCTCCAGGAACTGCTGCGCCGGCAGACCGACCTGGCGCAGCGCCTCGTTCGCGAGCCCGAACTGTGGGTTGAACACGTAGCCGGCCAGGATGCCCGTCGCCGCCGCCGAAGCCACGTACGGCACGAAAATGCACGTCCGGTAGAACCCGATGAAACGGATGCGCCGGTTCAGGGCAATGGCCAGCAGGAGTCCGAGCGCGATCGATCCCGGCACGAACAGTACCGTCAAGAACAGTGTGTGTTGAGCCGCCGCGGCGAGGTCCGGGTCCTGCGCCAGGCGCTCATAATTCGCCCAGCCGATGTCCTGCGGCTGGGCGATGCCGTTCCACTTGGTGCGGGAGATGAAGAATGCCCACACCGCCGGGAACAATGACAGCCCGACCACGATGACCGTCGCCGGTCCGGCGAACGCCCATCCGGTGAGCGTCCGCCGTACCGATCGTTTGCCGCGCGGTTTGGCGGCGGCCGGCGCCGGGGCGTACTTCGAGGCCGCGAACGTGAGCGTCACCCGACTGCCCCGGCCGATTTCTTGGCCGCCTCGTCCAGCGCCTCCTTCGGTTTCGCCGCGCCCTGCAGCACTTTCGAGACGGCGTCGCCGACATTGCGCGACATCTCCTCATAACCGGCGACGGTGGGCCGGGCCTGCTTGGCATTCTTGAGGTTGTCGAAGAACTTCTGGCCGCCTGGGTACTGCTTGATGTAGTCGGCGTACTCGGGCGTGCCCTGCTCGGAGGCGCGCAGCGGCAGGTTGCCGACCGCGAGGTTCCACTTGGGATCGACGTCCTTGCTGGTGAGCCATTTGACGAAATCGCGCGACGCGCCCGCGCGGTTGGCGTCGCTGTGATTGAACAGCACCCACAGGTCGGGCCCGGAAACCGTCTGATGGTCGCCGTTGTACCCGGGCAGGTCCGCGACACCGTAATCGAGGTTGGCCTCCTTGATTTCGAGCAGCGCCCACGGCCCCGACAGCATCATGCCGATCCGGCCGTCGTTGAAGAGCTTCGCGTACTGCTCGTCGGTCTGATCGAGGTACATCGACTTGTCGTCGACCGCCATGGCGCGCAACAGTTCCAGCGAAGCGACCCCGGCATCGGAGTTGAAGGCCGGCTTGTTGCCGTCGAGAATCTTCCCGCCGCGCTGCCACAGCATCGGCCACAGGTGCCAGGTCGTGTCCTCGCCGCCCGACACCGAATACGCGGTCCCGTACAGGTTCTGGGCCGGGTCCGTCAGCTTCTTGGCCGCGCTGCGGAAGTCGTCCCACGACCATTGATCGGTCGGGTACGCCACCTTCGCATCATCGAAGATCTTCTTGTTGTAGATGAGCGCCAGATTGTCGACGAGCGCCGGAACGCCGATGACCTTGCCCTCGTACGTGGCCGTCGCGCGCGCCGCCGCCGGAATCTCCTCCCAGCCGAACGACGCGTCGGCGACGTACTTCGCCAGGTCCTGGGTCTTGCCGCTGGTGGCGAGTTCACCGGCCCAGCTGCCGTACGCATACGAGATGTCCGGGTAGCTGTCGCCGGTGAATCCCGCCGAGAGCTTGGTGAGCAGGTCATCGGTGGTCGCGGCGCCGGACGACGTCTTGATCGTCACGTTCGGGTGCGCCTTCATGTACTCCGCCGCGAGATCCTCCGCGACCTTCTCCTGCTCGGACGGCTGCCCGGTCCACCAGGTGATCGTGACTTTGGCGGCCGGGTCATAGCCCTCGGCGGCGTCCTTGCCGGAGTCGGCCTTAGCGCCGCCGCCACACGCGCCGAGCAGGAGCGTCAGGCCGGCGATCCCGGCCACCATCGATGTCCGTCTCGTGCCACGGGTAGGGGTCATCATCGCTGCACCTCTTCACTGGGGGGATGC
Source organism: Dactylosporangium vinaceum (assembly GCF_019904175.1). GTDB lineage: Bacteria > Actinomycetota > Actinomycetes > Mycobacteriales > Micromonosporaceae > Dactylosporangium > Dactylosporangium vinaceum. Next base: position 2,396,175 of record NZ_CP061913.1, read on the forward strand.
GAGGAGCTGTCGTTGTGTGTTCGTTCCGCACCACGCCGGGCGGGCAGGTGCGCGTTCGGTTGTCCGCTTCGCTGTTCGTTTGTGCGCGTCGTGTCGAGCGCTGCGGTTGAGGTGGTGCGCAGATATGTCGGGCGCTCCGCGCCGCGACATATCTGATTTATCGCCCGACAGGTCATATGTCGTATTCGTAGGTTCGACGGTTACCTGGGCGGGATGTGCGGTTGCGCAGTTGGCGTGGCTCTAGGGCCGGTCGTGGTGGGACCGGCGGTGGTTCAGGTGAGGACTACGGAGCGGGTCAGAAGGCGGGGGCGGTCGGGGTCGAGGCCGCGGTGGGCGGCGAGTGCGACGGCGAAGCGCTGGGCCAGGACGAGTTGGGCGAGCGGGTCGCGGTCGTCGCGGTACGGGCGGGCGCCGGCGTCGAGCGCCGCGTCGTCGAGGGACGCGGGCACGGCGCCGAACGACCAGACCAGGCTGCGCGGACCGGCGACGGCGACGGGGCCGTGGCGGTAGTCGCGCGCCGGGTACGACTCGGACCATGCCTGGGCTGCCTCGCGTACCTTGAGCGCCGCCTCGTGGGCGAGCCCGATCGTCCAGCCGGTGCCGAGGAACACCAGGTGGTCGATCTCGCTCGGGTCGGCCGGCAGCGGTGCGGCCAGCGCGGCCCGGCCGTCGGCGATCAGGTGCTTGAGGTCCTCGCCGAACGCGGCGCGGGCCATTGCCAGGACGGTGGTGGGGAAGCGGGTCTGCACAACGCTGCGCTCGTCGGCGAAGTCGAGCAGGAGGCGGGTGTCGACCAGATCGTCGACCGGCTCGCCGGCGACCGCGGTGATCGCCACCCGGTGCGCGCCGTCCGGCACCTGTCGCAGCGCCTCGAGCACCTCGGTGGACGTGCCCGAGCGCGTGACGGCGACAACCCGGTCGTACCGGCGCCGGGGGACGTACTCGGACGCGCACACCGCATCGGTCTCGCCCAGCCCGGCCGCCTCGCGCAGTTCGGCGATGGCCTGCGCGACGAACCACGAGGTGCCGCACCCGAGCACGAGCATCCGCTCACCGGGAGCGCCGAGCGCGGCACGAGCCTCATCGGCCCGCCCGAGCCCGACGGCCCAGACCTCAGGCTGACTGGAGATTTCGAGCGCAGTGTCGTTCATGCGCGAACGCTATGCGCGTTTGCGTTCGCTACACAAGGTTTGCTGCGCAAGTGAACATTCGACGTTGCACGTTTGCGCGCGATTCGATCACTTAGCTGCAATCACGCCTGCCGCCGCCCGCCGCCTGTCGCACGCACTCGCGCTTTGCGCACACCGCTGAGCCGCACTGCGCGCGCTGCATGTCTCGCGCGCTGCATGTCTCGCGCGCTGCATGTCTCGCGCGCTGCATGTCTCGCGCGCTGCATGTCTCGCGCGCTGCATGTCTCGCGCGTTGCACGTGTCGCGCGTTGCACGTGTCGCGCGTTGCACGTGTCGCGCGCTGCACGTCTCGCGCGCTGCACGGTGCGTTGTTCGTACTTGCGTGGTTGTCGATGTTCGCTGGGTGCGTCGCTCAGTTCGTGCATGCCGAGAGTTGCTCGTTCGGCTGCGCGTGTGTGGTGCCTCCCGGATCGTGCGCGGCGTTGTTGGATGTTGCGGTGCCTCCCGGACCGGGCGCGGCGTTGTTGGGTGTTGCGGTGCGTCCTGGACTGTGCGCGAAGGTGTGCGTGTTGTGGTGGGCCGGGCTGTGCGCGCAGTTGGGTGCATCGCGGTGAAGCAGTTGCGTGCATCGCGGTGAATGGGTTCGGTGACGAGCCGGGCGGGGTGGGGGAGGGGTTACAGGGTTACGGGGGTACGCAGAGGTTCGGGGAGGAGGGAGCCGTGGGCGGCCGTCAGGTCGTTGCACAGGGACCAGATCTGGTCAACGGTCAGGGTCGCGGCGGTGTTCGGGTCGACCATTGCGGCCTGGCGGACCAGGCGGGGGTCGCCGGTGAGGGCGGCTTGCACGGTCAGTTCGCCGACGCTCACGAAGCCGCGGTTGACGGCTGCGCATTGGGGCGGGAGGGCTCCGACCCGCTGCGGGTGTACTCCCAGGCGGTCGACCAGGCACGGCACCTCGACGCCGTAGCCGTCGGGCAGGTTGGTGATCAGGCCCCGGTTGGCGACGTTGGCGTGGATTTCGCGTAGGGTGCCGGTTTCCATGCTGTGGATCACCTGGGGTGCGTACTCCGTTGCCTCGCGGTGCAGGTCCAGGGGCTCGCCGGCCAGTACCGCGGTGCGGACCGCGGCGTATTCGGCCAGGTTGTCGGAGCTGATGCGCAGGTAGTCGCCGACCGGGATGCGTAGGCGCTCGACCTCGCTGTCGTGGTGCAGGTACCAGGGGACGTACTCCGACGAGTGCTCGCTCGTCTCGGTCGGGAAGTAGCCCAGGCGGCGGTACATGTCCATGCGTACACGGCGCTGGAGCTGCGGGTCGGCGGCCAGGCGCGCGTCCAGGCGCGGGTACAGGCTCTCGCCCCGGTGCTCCCAGTGCAGCAGCCACGCCTGGTGGTTGACGCCGGCGGCGCGGTAGTCGACCTCGTCGAGCGGTACGCCGAGCAGTTCGCACAGGTCGTGCACGGTCCAGAAGACCGAGTGGCACAGGCCGGCCACGTTGAGGTCGGGGGCGATCGCGGCCAGGTAGGACACATTCATCGCCATCGGGTTCGTGTAGTTGAGCAGCCACGCGTCGGGGCACTGCTCGCGCATGTCCGCGGCTATTCCGGCCAAGACGGGGAACGTGCGCAGGGCGCGGAAAATGCCACCCACGCCGAGTGTGTCGCCGATCGTCTGTCGCAGGCCGTAGCGGGCCGGTACCTCAAAGTCAGAAACCGTCGCAGCGTGCATGCCGACCTGGATCGAGTTGATAACGTACGACGCGCCGGACAGGGCCGCTCGACGGTCGAGGTTCGTGGTGATCACCGGTTTGGCGCCGAGCTGTTCGGCTGTGCGCCGGGCGATCGCCTCCGCCGTCTCCAGGCGCTCAACGTCGATGTCGTGCAGCGCGAGCGTCACGCCGCGCAGTTCGTCGAACGACAGCAGGTCGGCCAGCAGCTCCCGCGTGAACACGACGCTGCCGGCTCCAAGGAACGCGATCACAGTCATGGACGGGATTGTTGAGAAACATGCACACTCGCACAAGGTTCTTTGACCATTCGCGCACAAGTGGACTATCTTCACTGCGCGTTTCGTCATCCGAGCAACCGTCACCGAACCGACCGTCGACCAAGACCACAGCAGGCAGACAACCGTCACCCAACCGCTCGTCGACAAGCACCACGGCAGGCAAACAACCCCCGCGCAGCCGACCGTCGACCAAGACCACGGCAGGCAAGCAACAGTCACTCAACCGGCCGTCAGCCAGGACGACAGCAGGCAAGCAGCCGTCGGCCAAGAGCACCGCGAACGAGCAACCACCACCTACGCGACCGTCGGCCAAGCCGGGCCGAGGCAAGCGACCGCCGCGCACGTCGGCGGGAGGCAAGCGACCGCCGGCCACGTGGACGGCAGGCAAGCATCGGAGGCCCATGTCACTGAGTCCGCTGCGCCGAGCTGACCGCATGTCGGCGATCCTCGAGCACGTCGCCCGCAACGGGTCGGTCGATGCCGGTGCGATCGCCGAGGAGTTCGGTGTCTCGACCGCCACGATCCGGCGTGATCTGCAGGTGCTGGAGGACCAGCGGCTCGTCGCGCGCACGCACGGCGGGGCGGTGGCCGTCGACGTGGCCTATGAGCTGCCGGTGCGGTACCGGACCGGGCAGCATCGCGAAGAGAAGGTCCTCGTGGCCCGGCGCGCCGCCGAGCTCCTGCCGCGCGGCCCGCTCACGCTCGGGCTCAGCGGGGGCACCACCACGCTGCTGCTGTCCCGGCTGCTCGCCGACCGGGTCGACCTGACAGTCGTGACGAACGCGCTCAACATCGGGTCCGAGCTCGTGCTGCGGCCGCGGCTGAAGCTCATCATGACCGGTGGGGTGTCGCGCACCCAGTCGTACGAGCTGGTCGGGCCGATCGCCGACCAGGCGCTCTCGGGCCTGAACATCGAGATCGCCGTCATCGGCGTCGACGGCATCAGCGCGCGGGGCGGCCTGACCACGCACGACGAGATCGAGGCGCACACGAACGCGGCAATGATCCGGCGGGCCGACCGGGTCATGGTGGTCGCGGACGGCTCCAAGGTCGGCCGGACCTGCCTCGCCGCGATCGCCCCGATCACCGACGTCGCGATGCTTGTCACCGACGCGACGGCCGACCCGGAGCAGGTCGCCGCGATCCGGCGGGCAGGCGTCGAGGTCACGGTGGCCGAATGAGCACGACGCCGGCGTTGAATCACGAACGCAAGTGTCGATACGCACATCGCAGTCGTCATGGCGGAGTGAGCGCGGCGGCGGCGTCGAGCCACGAGCGTGACGGTCGATACGCGCATCGCAGTCGTGGTGGCCGAATGAGCGCGGTGCCGGTGCCTGTCGCGGTCGTCGGGGCCGGTACGCGCGACGTGGTCATGGTGGCCGCATGAGCGCGGCGCCGGTGCGGCTGCTCGTCGTCGGGGCGGGGCAGCGTGGCACCTGGTACTCGCGCCTCGCCGTGCGGACCGGTCGCGCCGAGATCGTCGCGGTGGCCGAGGCGGACCCCGCCCGGCGGGCCGCGTTCGCGAGCGAGTTCGGGATACCGGCGGAGCTGACGTTCGCGGGCTGGGAGCAGCTCGAACACGGCACTCGCCTCGCCGAGGCGGCGATCGTCGCCACCCAGGACGCCATGCACGAGGGGCCGGCGGTGCTGCTGGCCGGGCAGGGGTACCACCTGCTGCTCGAGAAGCCCATGGCCCCCGAGGAGGGCGCGGCCCGGCGGATCGCGGCCGCTGTCACCGAGGCCGGTGTGATCGCGGCGGTGTGTCATGTGCTGCGGTACACCCCGTACACCGCCGCGCTCAAGGAGCTGCTCGACGCCGGGCGCATCGGCCGGCTCGTGAGCATGCAGCACCTCGAACCGGTCGGTTGGTGGCACCAGGCGCACTCGTTCGTGCGCGGCAACTGGCGCAGTGCGGCCGTCTCGTCGCCGATGCTGCTGGCGAAAGCCTGTCATGACATCGATTGGCTGCTGTACCTCGCGGGCGAGCCCGTCCGCCGGGTGAGCTCGTTCGGCGGCCTTGCGCACTTCCGGGCCGATCAGCGCCCGGAGGGTGCCGGCGACAGGTGCCTGGACTGTGCGATCGAGCCCGAATGCCCGTACTCGGCGCCGAAGCTCTACTTCCCGCTCGCGAAGGCGCCGCAGGAGCGCGCGGCCGGCGAACCGGTCGGCTGGCCGCTTTCCGTGGTGACCGCCGAAGGCACCCCGCAGAGCGTGCGGGAAGCGCTTGAGCATGGGCAGTACGGCCGCTGCGTCTATGCCTGTGACAACGACGTCGTCGATCACCAGGTGGTGTCGATGGAGCTGGCCGGCGGGGGGACGGTGTCGCTCACTATGACCGCGTTCACGCCGCTGGAGCACCGCAAGACGCGGCTGTTCGGCACCCATGGATTCATCGACGGCGATGGGCATGCGCTGCGCGTCGTCGACTTCCGCACCGGGGCGGACGAGACGATCGACGTGGCCGCGCCGCGCCCCGGGGACCACTCCGACGGCGACGCGAACCTGGTGGCGGCGTTCGTCGGCGCGGTGGCCGCGAACGACGGCGGGCTGCTGCGCTCCGATGTGCACACCAGCCTCGCCGGGCACCTGGTCGTGTGGGCAGCCGAAAAAGCGCGCCTCGACGGGACCGTCGAGGCGCTCTGATCCGGGGGACTGTTCAGCAGCGAACCTGGCGCAGCGCGTCGAGGAACCGGCCCGGCTGGGTGAACGCGGCGAAGTGGCTCGCGCCCTCGATGAGGACCAGCTCCTTCTGCGGCGCCTGGACCTCGGCGAAGTACTCGACCGCCGGCTCGGTCAGAGTGACCACGTCGTTGGCGCCCTGGAACAGGTAGAACGGGACCTCGAACGAGGTGCCGTGCGCCCGGGCGTCCCACTGCATGAACTGACCGAACATGGTGTCGCGGGACTTGCCGAAGCCCTTCAGCCACGCCTGCACGTCGGCCAGCGAGTAGTCCGGCTTGGTGAGCAGCAGCTTGAACAGGTTGGTGAGCGCGGCGTTGCCGGTGGTCGGGTCGGTGCCCATGCTCCACTGCATGCGCACGCCCCACTGCTTGACGTCCCAGGCACGCGGGTCGGCGTCGAGCTTCTCGAGCGCGGCCACACCGCGCTTGTTGCCCGCCTCCCGGAGGCGCTCGATGGTGTCGAGGCGGCCCTGGCGCTCGTTCTCGACCATGTTCACGTAGAAGTCGGTGCCGACGTAGGCGCAGAACAGGTCGGGGCGCTGCTGCACCATCGGCACGCCCACGATGGTGCCCATCGAGCCGGCCATCAGGACGATGCGCTCCTGGCCGAAGTACTCGCGCAGGTGCTCCGCGACCGCGATGCCGTCGCGCACCATCAGATCGAAGTCCATCTCGGCCGCGTTGAAGCCGTTGCGCCGCAGGGTCTTGCCGGCGCCGCGGCGGTCCCACTGCACGACGGTGAAGTGCCGCTCCCATTCGCGCAGCACCGGGGTGAAGACCGAGTAGGGGGAGCCGGGGCCGCCGTGCACGACGAGCAGGACCGGGTTGTTGCGGTCCTCGCCGCGGATCTGCAGCCACTGCTCGACGCCGCCGACGTTGAGGTATCGGCCCTCGACCACGCGGTCGGGGCCGGTGATGCGGGCGTCGGCGGCGCGCTGCTGCTTGCGGATCGCCCGGTAGGCGAGCGGTGCGGCGGCGACGACGGCGGCGGAAGCGGCGGTGATGGCGAGAACAGACATTGTGGAACCCTCCCCGGTTTGCCTTGCGGCGTTTCCTTGATGCCATGACTGTACACAAGTCTCAGACGTTTGTACAAGACAGAATTTTTAGACGTATGCTTCAGACATGGGTAACCGGGAGAAGCTCCTCGACGGCGCGCTGCAGTGCCTGCTCGAGAAGGGGTACGCGGCCACGACCGCACGCGACATCGCCAAGGCGGCCGGGGTGAGCCTGGCGGCGATCAACTACCACTTCAGGACCACCGAGGGCCTGCTCAACGAGGCTCTCCAGCAGGCGCTTGAGCAGTGGGGCGACGAGATGGAGCGGGCTCTGACATCGGCGGGCGACGTCGCCGACCCGGCCGAGCGGTTCGAGGCGGTGTGGACGAACGTGATCGCCTCGGTGACCGCGAACCGGCAGCTGTGGACCACGCAGTTCGAGCTGGTCACGCAGCTGGGCCGGCAGCCGGAGCCGGCACCGCAGTGGGCCGAGCCGCAGCGGCAGGCCCAGGCCGGGCTGGCCGCGCTCTTCCACGGGATCGACGCGGGCGCGGAGCCGGAGCTGGCCCGGGTGGTCGGCGGCTTCTACCACGCCCTGCTCACCGGCGTGGTCGTCCAGAACCTCACGACGCCGGGCCAGGCGATGAGCGGCCGCGATCTCGCTGTGGCGCTGCGCGAGATCAGCCGGCGACTGGCGCCAGCCACCGCCTAGGGAGCGCGGACGGCTCGCCTTCGCGCGGCGCGGACGGCGGCTTCCCGTCGCGCCGCGCGGGATCGGCCGGCGGCTGCTGGCGGCGTGGACCCGTGTCGGTCGCCTCGCTTGCCCGCGAGAGCGGCCGACGGCCCGGGGCCATCACGGTGAGCGCGCGGACGGTCGGCTTGTGCCGTGCCGCCCGACACCGGCCGCCAGACACCGGCCGCGCGGTGATGTAACAAATGGCTACAAATCGGGCGAATACCCCGTCAGGCGAAAAATCCGATATGTCGAGGCGCGCCAGCGCCCGACATATCGGCCGCAGCGTGCGCAGCGAGATCAGCGCGGGGGCTCAGGTCAGTGCATTCAACTGCAGATATCCCCGCTGTACCGCGGGCAGGCTGACATCCTGCGGAAACGGTGACTTGGCGGCGACCCGCTCCGGTGGTGCTCCGTCCGCGTCGCCTTCACGGATCAGCCAGGCCAGGGCGGCCAGGTGCTCGTGCTGGGCGGTGACGAAGGGGAGGCCGACCACGGCGCCGTGGCCCGGTACGACGAGGGAGTCCGGGGTGAGCCGGGTCAGGAGCGCGGCTACTGTGTCGGGCCAGTCGAGCGGGTACGCGTCGTCGAACTGCGGCGGGCCGCTCTCCTCGACCAGATCTCCGGCGATGAGCACGTCCGCGTCGGGGACCAGCACGGCCAGGTCGCCGATCGAGTGGCCGCGGCCGAAGTGGCGCAGCTGCACCGGACGGTCGCCCAGGTCGAGGTCGGCCGCGGCGCGGACCAGTTCGGTGGGCGCGGACGGGGTGGTGCAGGCGAGTTCGGAGGCCATGTCCGGGTATTCGACGGCGGCCCGCGCGTGCATCGCCGGGCCGATCAGCCGGGCGGCCTCCTCGTGGGCCCAGATCTTGGCGCCGGCGAAGACCTGGTTGCCGAAGCTGTGGTCGAAGTGATGATGGGTGTTGACGACGGTGAGCGGGAGCGCTGTCACCCGGCGTACTGCGGCCAGAAGCTCCTGGGCCTGCACCGCCGTCGACAGGGTGTCGACGACGAGCGCCGACTCGCCGCCGACGACGAGTGTCGCGTTGACGTCGAGCACCGGGTGGCGCAGGACGTGCACCCCGGAGCCGATCTCGTGCAGGAACGTCATGCCCAACCCCCCGAACAAGTGTATGCCGCGCCCGGCCGACGGCCCTGCGCCCGTCACGCGCCGTTCGCCGTGCTGGTTGGTGCTACTCCATGATGTTCGCCAGGAAGCGGGCGCGGTCCACGATCACCCGCTCGATCCGGCCCTCGGCTACCACCTGTTTGCCGTCGCGGACCACGATCTCGAACGTCAGGCGCCGGCCGTCGACCTTTGCCAGGCGGGCCTCGGCCGTCACGTGGCCGCCGATCGGGGTTGCGGCGCGGTGCTCCAGGTCGGCTCGGGTGCCGACGGTGGTGTAGCCGGGTGGGAGGCGGCGGGCGGTGGCCCCGACGGTGGCCGCCTCGGCCAGGGCCAGGACGCGGGGTGTGGCCAGCACGGGGACGTCGCCCGAGCCCATGGCCTGGGCGGTGTCGGCGTCGGTGACCGTGAGCTCGACACGGGTGACGGCACCGGTCCAGGAGGAGGCATCAACCGAGTGAGGCTGCATACTCGCAAGCTTATCGACCGGACATTGCCTACCCTGAGCGCCATGTACGAGGCGACGGAGTGGATCGCACAGGGGCACGTGGTGGCGCTGACCGGGGCCGGGATCTCCACCGACTCCGGGATTCCGGACTTCCGCGGGCCCAACGGCGTGTGGACGCGCGATCCGGAGGCGATGAAACTGTCGTCGATCGAGCACTACGTCGCCGATCCGGACGTGCGGCGGCGGGCCTGGCAGGAGCGGCTCACCCATCCGGCCTGGTCGGCGCAGCCCAACGCCGCGCACCTGGCGTTGGCCGACCTCGACCGGGCCGGGCTGCTCGACGCGGTGGTCACGCAGAACATCGACGGGCTCCACCAGCGGGGCGGCCTGCCCGGGGACAAGGTCATCGAGCTGCACGGGACCGTGCACGAGACCGAGTGCCTGCAGTGCGGCGCGCGCGGCCCGATGCCGGAGACCCTGGCCCGCGTCCGCGCGGGCGAGGACGACCCGGCCTGCCTCGGGTGCGGCGGCATGCTCAAGTCGGCGACGATCTCGTTCGGGCAGCAGATGAACATGGCGACACTGACGGCCGCGGCCGAGGCGTCCATGTACTGCCGCACGTTCATCGCCATCGGCACGTCGCTCACGGTCCACCCGGCCGCGGGGCTCGTCACGGTGGCGGCGAAGCAGGGCGCGAAGATCGTCATCCTGAACGACGCCGAGACCCCCTACGACGCGATCGCCGACGAGGTCATCCGGGAGCCGATCGGCCAGGTCCTCCCGAAGCTGACCGCCCCCGCCACCTGACCCACCCCGACCGCCCGATGCGGGCGCCTTACGTGCCGCCGTTCCCGTCGTGCGCGCGGGCGCCCGTATCGGGCGTCGCTTCCACGGGGCCGCCCGCGTCCTCCGGGGGAGCGGCGTCCGGTGGGGGAGTGGCGGCGCGGGTGGTGGCCAGGTGGGCGGTGTAGGTGTGGCGGGCGGCGCGGGAGCGGGTGGCCAGGTCGTCGGCCAGACGGTAGGCGTCGGCGGCGTCGCGGAGGCGGGCGGTTGCGCTCAGGCGGCCCGCCGTGTCGACCGTGACCGTGGCCAGCGACAGGGCGCGCTGCCACGGGCCCTGGGTGATGCGGACGCTCTGGACGCGGGCCAGCGGTACGGCTATCAGTTCGCGGGTCAGCACGCCCTCGCGGACCACGACGAACTCGTCGGTCACCGCGACCCCGATGCGTGACCAGGCCAGCGGCGCCAGCCATCGGGCCCGGCGCGGCGGTGCGGCCACGGGGAGCGCGTGGGCGTCGGCTGTGGTGAGGGCGGCCTCTCGCAGTACCGCCGCAATCAGTTCGGCAGTGTCGGAGGCCGACGCCACCGGCACCAGCGTTCCGGCGCGGAGTTGCTCCTCGCCGTCGCCTCCGTAGCCGGCGACGTCCATGCGGGCGCGGGCCCAGCCGGCCGGGCGCCACAGCAGGGGCCACGTGACCTTGATGCCCTGCACGCGGCGCGGGGGGACCGACTGGCTGCGCTTGTTGAGCAGGCCCTGCCGCACGCGCAGGGCGGTGCTGTCGTCGGCGATGCGGAAGTCCCACTCGTCGAGGACGCGGCGGACGGGCACCTGGAAGATGCCGAGGAACGCGGTGATCGTGCTGGCCGCGCCGATCAGGGTCCAGTCGGGGTGGTTGATCGCCGGGCCGAGCACGAAGACGGCGCCGATCGGCACCGACAGCGCCTGCGGGGTGAGCAGTTGGGCGAGCATCAGGCGGCGGTTGTCGACGGCGAAGAGGGGGCGCTCCTGGTCGGGCCGGGTGGGGGCGGCGCCGGTGGCCAGGCCGAGGAGGGAGGCGCGCAGTTCGGTGGCGCCGGCGACGGTGAGGTACGCGAGCGGCGCCTCGGTCTTCCCGCCGCCGATCACCTCCAGGCGCAGCTCGGCCAGGCCGAAGATCCGGGCCAGCGCGGGTCGCACGACGTCGATGGCCTGGACGCGTTCGAGGGGGATGCTGCGCACCCGGCGGGAGAGGAGGCCCTCGTGGATGCGCAGCTCACGTCCGGCTATCTCGTACCCGGTCACCGCCCACGCCACCGCCGAGACGACGATCGCGCCGACCAGGATCACCAGCATCGCCATCAGCCAGTGCACGAGGCCCAGGTCGCTCAGCCCGCGCCAGGAGACGGCGACGGCGGCGAGTGCGACGAGCTTGGCCCCGCGCACGAGCGGCGTCAGGGGGTGCAGCCGCCGTCGGGTCACAGGCCCTCTTCGCGGATCTCGCCGAGTGCGGCCAGCCGGTCGCGCAGCCGGGTCGCCTCGGCCGCCTGGAGGCCGGGGACGGTGGCGTCGCTGGCGGCGGCCGCGGTGTGCAGGGTGACGGTGGCCAGGCCGGCGGCGCGTTCCAGGGGGCCGGCGGTGACGTCGACGAACTGCATCCGCGCGTACGGCACGATCGACAGCCGGCGGATCAGCAGCCCGTGGCGGACCAGGAGGTCGTCGGCCCGCTCGGCGTAGCCCCAGGCGCGGATGGAGCGGCGCAGGAAGAACGCGCGGACGCCGGCGACGACGAGCACCGCGGCCGCGGCCGCGAACATCCACTTCGACCAGAGCACCCCGGCGACGAGTGCGGCGAGGGCGAACAGGAGTGCCCAGGCACCGAGGACGGCCACCTTGACCAGGAAGTATCGCGGGGAGACCGGCCGCCAGGCGACCGTGTCCGGCCACGGGCGCAGCGGGTCCGGTGCGAGGGGACTCACCCTTCGAGCCTATCCCGGGCATCGATCGGCGCGGTCTCGCGGAGGAACCCGCGGGCGCCGAGGAAGTCCGACAGGGAAGCCCGATGTTCCTCGCAGGCCAGCCAGGTCTTGCGCCGGTCGGGCACGTGCAGTTTCGGGTTGTTCCACAGCAGCCGCCAGACAGCCTGGGAGCGGCACCCCTTCGCGGAGCAGATCAGCTCGTCCACACGTCGAGTGTGCGGCACGCCGGGAAAGGTGAGCGCCGGGCGGCCACGGGGGAAGCCGCCCGGCGACAGATGAATCGTACCCACTGCGGCACGGGTGATGTCCAGTCGTCCCGCCGGCCGGGTGACGAATATCCCGCCATCAATAGCCGCGTATGCGATATATCGGACGAAGCGGAAAACTAGGGAACTCTCAGCGGGCTCCCAGCGGCATCGGATCGCGATCGGTCGCCGCGCCGTGCGACGCTAGGTTGACCGACGCTAGGTTTGTAACCGCGTTAGGTTGACTGCAAAGCCGAAATCGTGCGTGGAGGACCGGTGACCCAGCCGAGCAACCCTGTCTCGACCCCCGCTCAGGACGCGACCGTGCTCGAACGGGCCCTCTTCGAGGTCAAGCGGGTGATCGTCGGCCAGGACCGCATGATCGAGCGGATGTTCGTGTCGCTGCTGAGCCGCGGCCACGTGCTCCTCGAAGGCGTGCCCGGCGTGGCGAAGACCCTCGCCGTCGAGACCCTGGCCCGGGTCGTCGGCGGCACGTTCTCCCGTATCCAGTTCACTCCCGACCTGGTGCCGGCCGACATCGTGGGCACGCGCATCTACCGGCAGTCGAACGAGAAGTTCGACGTCGAGCTGGGGCCGGTGTTCGTCAACTTCCTGCTGGCCGACGAGATCAACCGCGCGCCCGCCAAGGTGCAGTCGGCGCTGCTGGAGGTCATGGCCGAGCAGCAGGTGTCGGTCGGCGGCCAGACCTACGAGGTGCCGCGGCCGTTCCTGGTCATGGCCACCCAGAACCCGATCGAGCAGGAGGGCGTCTACCCCCTGCCCGAGGCCCAGCGCGACCGGTTCCTCATGAAGATCCAGGTGGGGTACCCCACCGACGCCGAGGAGCGCGAGATCGTCTACCGGGTCAGCGTGAAGACCCCGGAGCCGGTCGCGGTGCTCACCACCGACGAGCTCATGGCCCTGCAGGACCGGGCCGACGACGTGTTCGTGCACAACGCGCTCGTGGACTACGCGGTGCGGCTGGTGGTCGCGACCCGCAACCCGGCCGAGCACGGGCTCGGCGACATCGCGCACCTGATCCAGTACGGGGCCAGCCCCCGCGCCTCGCTCGGCATCGTCCGGGCCTGCCGGGCGCTCGCCCTCCTGCGCGGCCGCGACTACGCGCTGCCGCAGGACGTGCAGGACATCGCGCCCGACATCCTGCGCCACCGGCTGGTCCTGTCCTACGACGCCCTGGCCGACGACATCCCGGCCGACGACGTCGTGCGCCGGGTGCTCGCCGCGGTGCCGCCGCCCACCGTCGCGCCCCGCCAGCAGGCCACCACCGCGCCCGCGGGCCCGCCCGGGCAGCCGGGGCAGCCGGGCGCGACGACGACCATCACCACATGGCCGGGTCGGTGAAGATCGAGAGCGGCGCCGGCCTGGACGACTCCCGCGCGGAGGTCGTCCTCAACCGCATGCAACTGCTCGTCACCCGCAAGCTCGACGGCCTGCTCCAGGGCGACTACCTGGGGCTGCTGCCGGGGCCGGGGACGGAGGCGGGAGAGTCGCGGGAGTATCGCCCGGGCGACGACGTGCGCCGCATGGACTGGCCCGTCACCGCCCGCACGACGCTCCCGCACGTGCGCCAGACCGTCTCCGACCGCGAGCTGGAGACCTGGCTGGCCGTCGACCTGAGCGCCAGCCTCGACTTCGGCACGGCGCTCTACCTCAAGCGCGACCTCGCGGTGGCCGCCGCCGCCGCCATCGCCCACCTGACGGTCCGCGGTGGCAACCGCATAGGAGCCGTCGTGGGTACCGCGGACGCGACGAACCGCCTCCCGGCGCGCCCCGGTCGCAAGGATGCGCAGGGCCTGCTGCGCACGATCGCGCACACCCGGGGCCGGCCCGGCCGCGCCGATCTCGGTGCGCTCATCGACATGCTCAACCGGCCGCCGCGCCGGCGCGGGCTGGCCGTGGTGATCTCGGACTTCATGACCCCGCCCGAGCAGTGGGCCCGCCCGCTGCGCAAGCTCGGCGTGCGCCACGACCTGCTCGCCGTGGAGGTCGTGGACCCGCGGGAGCTGGAGCTGCCCAACGTGGGGGTCATCGCGCTCGTCGACCCGGAGACGGGGCGCATGCACGAGGTACAGACGGCGGATCCGAAACTGCGGCACCGGTATGCCCATGCGGCCGCCGCCCAGCGCGCCGAGATAGCCGCCGCCCTGCGCGGCGCGAACGCGGCCCACCTGCGGCTGCGCACCGACTCCGACTGGCTTCTGGACATCGTCCGGTTCGTCGCGGCCCAGCGACACGCTCGAACTCGAGGTACGACCCGATGATCCGTCTGCTCTCGCCGTGGTGGCTGCTCGCCCTGATCCCCGTGGCCGGGGTGATCGGCATATATGTGTGGCGGCAGCTGCACCGCCGCGCCTTCGCCGTGCGCTTCACCAACGTGGACCTGCTCAGCAGCCTGGTGCCCAAGGGCATCGGCGCGCGCCGGCACGTCAGCGCGGCCGCGTTCCTGCTCAGCCTGGTGATCCTGGCGTTCGGCCTGACCCGCCCGTCGGTCGACACGAAGGAGCCCCTGGAGCGGGCCACGATCATGCTGGCCATCGACGTGTCCCTGTCGATGCAGGCGACCGACGTGGCCCCGACCCGGATCGACGCGGCCAAGTCGGCGGCCGAGGACTTCGTGCGCCAGCTGCCGGCGAGCTTCAACGTCGGGCTCGTCTCGTTCGCGAAGACCGCGAGCGTGCTCGTCTCGCCGACCAAGGAGCGCAACGCGGTCATGCAGGCCATCCAGGGCCTGACCCTGCAGGAGTCGACGGCCACCGGCGAGGCGGTCTTCACCAGCCTCGACGCGATCCGCACGGTGCCCGCCGACGGGGCCAACGGCCCGCCGCCGGCCCGGATCGTGCTGCTCTCCGACGGCTTCCGCACCGCGGGCCGCTCCCTGGAGGACGCGTCAGCGGCGGCCTCGGCGGCCAACGTCCCGGTGTCGACGATCGCCTTCGGCACCGACGAGGGGGTCGTGCGCATCGGCAACACCCCGCAGCGGGTGCCGGTCGACCGCCCGTCCCTGCAGAAGGTGGCGGAGGTCACGAAGGGGTACTTCTACGAGGCCGCCAGCAAGGATGAGCTGAAGCGGGTCTACTCGGACATGGGCAGCTCCATCGGCTACCGGACGAAGCCGCAGGAGATCACCCAGTGGTACCTCGGCTTCGGGTTCCTGATGGCGCTGTGCGCCGGCGCGCTGAGCCTGCTGTGGGGCTCGCGACTACCGTAGCGGTGACGTGCGGTCCGGTCGGCGTGCTAGTGCGCGCCGACCAGGAAGAACAGGGCGGCGACCCAGACGGCGGCCAGGAAGAAGCCCAAAGGCGCGACAAATCGGCTCACGACATGCTCCAACGGGTGTTGTCTCAGCAGGATTCAGCGCCGGCTTCAGCCGGACGATGAAGAGGACAGACACACGGGTAGCCGTGGCGGGTGCGGTGCTGGTTACCGGCCACGACTGGAAGGATCGCTACTTCGCACAGCGATCACCTCCGCAGAGCAGCTGCCGTGCCGGACGGTCAGCGAAACGGGCCCAGCGCGCAGCGCGGCCAGACGTCGTGGACGATTCCGATCGTACTCCCAGTCACCAATCCCGGCATCAGCCGCCCGCCGCGTTGGGTCCTACCATCTGGTAACGCCTACTCTCCTGTCGACGACTCACGCATGTAACGAAAGGCGGCACCGTGGCGAGGACCGTGCTGGTCACCGGCGGCAACCGGGGCATCGGACTGGCGATCGCGCAGGCGTTCGCCAAGCAGGGGGACCGCGTCGCCGTCACGCACCGCGGCTCCGGCGCTCCGGAGGGGCTGTTCGGCGTGCAGTGTGACATCACCGACAGCGCCGCCGTCGACGCCGCCTTCACCGAGGTCGAGAACGCGCTCGGCCCCGTCGAGGTGCTCGTCGCCAACGCCGGTGTCACACAGGACACGCTGCTGCTGCGGATGAGCGAGGAGCAGTTCACCGGCGTCATCGACACGAACCTGACGGGCTCGTTCCGCTGCGCCAAGCGCGCCGCGAGCAAGATGCTGCGGGCCCGCTGGGGCCGGATCATCTTCATCTCGTCGGTCGTCGGCCTCTACGGCAGCCCGGGCCAGGTCAACTACGCGGCCAGCAAGGCCGGCCTGGTCGGCATGGCCCGCTCGATCACCCGGGAGCTCGGCAGCCGCAACATCACCGCCAACGTGGTCGCGCCGGGCTTCATCGAGACCGACATGACCGCTGTGCTGCCCGAGGCGACGCAGGCGGAGTACAAGAAGAACATCCCGCTGGGCCGCATGGCCAAGCCCGAGGAGGTCGCGGACGTCGTGACGTTCCTCGCCGGCGACGCCGCCGCCTACATCACCGGGGCCGTCATCCCGGTCGACGGCGGCATGGGCATGGGCCACTGAGTTTTCCGAGTCTTCAAGGGAGATAGCGCAACCATGGGTGGACTTCTCGAGGGCAAACGGGTGCTGATCACCGGGATCATCACCGACCAGTCGATCGCCTTCTCCGCCGCGAAACTCGCCCAGGAGCAGGGCGCCAAGGTGGTGCTCACGGGCTTCGGCCGGCTGTCGCTCGTCGAGCGGATCGCCCGGCGGCTGCCGGAGCCGGCGCCGCTGATCGAGCTCGACGTGACGAACCAGGAGCACCTCGACGGCCTGGCCGACAAGGTGCGCGAGCACGTGGACGGGCTCGACGGAGTGCTGCACTCCATCGGCTACGCCCCGCCGAGCTGCCTGGGCGGCGACTTCCTGGCCGCGCCGTGGGAGGACGTGGCCACCGCGCTGCACGTCTCGACGTTCTCGTTCAAGTCGCTCGCCGTGGCCTGTCTGCCGCTCATGGGCCAGGGCGGCTCGATCGTGGGCCTGGACTTCGACGCGACCCGGGCCTACCCCGTCTACGACTGGATGGGCGTGGCCAAGGCCGGCCTGGAGTCCACGTCGCGCTACCTGGCCCGCGAGCTCGGCCCGCGCGGCATCCGGGTGAACCTGGTCGCGGCCGGCCCGCTGCGCACCATGGCGGCCAAGTCGATTCCGGGCTTCGCCGTGTTCGAGGACACCTGGTCGAAGGCGGCCCCCCTCGGCTGGGACCTCTACGACCAGGCCGCCGCGGGCAAGGCGTGCTGCGCGCTGATGTCCGACTGGTTCCCGGCCACCACGGGTGAGATCGTCCACGTCGACGGCGGATACCACGCGATCGGCGGCACCGCCTGACCATCCACCGCGACCGGCAGTAGGCCGGATCACCCGCGGCGACCCCGGCGATCGGGCGAGCGTCGATGCGGGGCGCCTACTGCCGGTCGCCGGCCGGGCTTGGAGCAGAATAGGGGCGTGGTTTACGACGCGTTCCTCTTGCTTTCGTTCGGCGGCCCGGAAGGGCAGGACGACGTCCTGCCCTTCCTGGAGAACGTGACGCGCGGCCGGGGCATCCCGCGCGAGCGCCTGGAGGCCGTAGCCGGGCACTACCGGCACTTCGGCGGCGTCTCGCCGATCAACGCCCAGTGCCGCGAGCTCATCGAGGCGCTCCGCCCCGGGTTCGAGCTGCCGATCTACTGGGGCAACCGCAACTGGCACCCCATGCTCGCCGACACGGTCCGGCAGATGCGCGACGACGGCGTGCAGCGTGCGATCGCCTTTGTGACAAGCCCCTTCGGCTCGTACTCGTCCTGCCGCCAGTATCGCGACGACATCGACCGTGCCCGGGCCGAGGTGCCCGGCGCCCCGGTCATCGACAAGATCCGCCACTACCACGACCATCCCGGGTACATCGCCCCGCACGCCGACGCGGTGCGCGCGGCCGTCGCGGGTCGCACCTCGCCGCGCCTGGTCTTCACCGCCCACTCCATCCCGACGTCCATGAACGCGGCGAGCGGGCCGGGCGGCGTCGGCCGCTACCAGGCGCAGCTGCTGGAGACGGCCCGGCTGGTCGCGGCGCAGGCCGCACCCGAGCTGTCGTGGGACCTGGTCTGGCAGAGTCGCTCCGGGCCGCCGCAGGTGCCGTGGCTGGAGCCGGACATCAACGACCACCTCGAGCAGCTCGCCAAGGACGGCGTGACCGAGGTCGTCGTGAGCCCGATCGGGTTCATCTCCGACCACCTCGAGGTCCTGTGGGACCTCGACGAGGAGGCGAAGGCGACCGCCGACCGGCTCGGCCTCGACTACGTCCGGGCCGCCACCCCGGGCGCCGACCCGCGGTTCGTGGACCTGATCCGGGAACTGGTCGCGGAACGAGTGCTTGCTCACGGTAACGTGCGTCACGCCCTCGGAACGATCCCGACCTGGGATTTCTGTCCGGCCGACTGCTGCGTGTCACCAAAACGGCCATAGGCTCGAAACGTTTCTGAGGGAGTATGGTGCGCGTGAGAGAACGCAAGCCCATCGAGTCCTGGCTCACCGACATGGACGGGGTCCTCGTGCACGAGGGCGAGCCCGTGCCGGGCGCACCGGAGTTCGTCAACCGGCTGCGCTCGTCCGGCAAGCCGTTCCTGATCCTGACCAACAACTCGATCTACACCGCGCGTGACCTGCAGGCCCGGCTGCGCCGCATCGGCTTCGACGTGCCGGAGTCCGCGATCTGGACCTCGGCCCTGGCCACCGCCCAGTTCCTGGACACCCAGCGCCCCGGCGGCACGGCCTACGTCATCGGCGAGGCCGGCCTGACAACGGCGATGCACGAGGTCGGCTACATCCTGACCGACACCGAGCCCGACTACGTCGTCCTGGGCGAGACCCGGACGTACTCCTTCGAGGCCATCACCCAGGCGATCCGTCTCATCAACAACGGCGCCCGCTTCATCTGCACCAACCCCGACGCGACAGGCCCCTCCAACGAGGGCGCCCTGCCCGCCTGCGGCGCGGTCGCCGCCCTGATCTCGAAGGCCACGGGCATCGAGCCCTACTTCATCGGCAAGCCCAACCCGATGATGATGCGCTCGGCCCTGAACTCCATCGACGCCCACAGCGAGACGACGGCGATGATAGGGGACCGCATGGACACCGACGTCCTGTGCGGCCTGGAGGCGGGCCTGGAGACCATCCTGGTCCTGAGCGGCATCTCCACCACCGCGGACGTGGAGCGCTACCCGTACCGCCCGTCCCGCATCATCCCGTCGGTCGCCCACCTGATCGACGAGGTCTGAGCGTCCTTCCCTCCGATCCCGCCGACCCCCCGCTGGTCCAGCCGCCCACCCGGGCCGGCAACCAGCGGGCCGCGGGTCCATCGGCACGTCCTGCGACGTCGGGGTCGTCGCTTTCCGGTACCGCGGCCGGAGGGGCACCGCATTGTGTCCTCGGCCGATGGGAACCACCGAGTAGCGTGGTCCGGACCGCAATCTGGTCGCCGTACATCGGCCGGGGCCCGCAGTCTGCCGCCGGGCCCGTAGTGGTCATCATTCGGTGGTAACGATTCGCGAGCGCCTGCGGCGAAAAAGAAACGCCTGCAACTCGTAAAGGGTGAAATCCCGGACCGAGCGCCGAGCGTTTCAGCAGCTGGAATGACGACCAGGAAATATTTGTTCCGCCGCAGGCGTCCCCGGCCCGCAAGCACTGAATGACGACCACGACGGACCGGGCACATCACCGCGGACCCCGGCCGACAAACGGTGACCAGACAATGGTCCGGACCACGCCATCCGGTCCTTCTCCCGCGACGACATCACCGGCCCGAGCGCCGAGCGTTTCAGCGGCCGGAATGACGACCAGGAAATGTATTGTTCCGCCGCAGGCGCCCCCGACCCGCAAGCACCGAATGACGACCACGACGGACCGGGCACATCACCGCGGACCCCGGCCGACAAACGGTGACCAGACAACGGTCCGGACCACGCCATCCGGTCCTTCCCCCGCGACGACATCACACGCCGCGGTGCCGGTCCAGCCGGTCGCTCTCCACCCCGCACCTCGACGGCAAGGCCAGACCCACCGGCGTCGGAAGCGGCCCCAACAGCGGCGAGATCGGCCCCAACAGCGGCGGAAGCGGACTCAACAGCGGCGGGGGCGGACGCAACAGCGGCCGGCGCAGGGCGCGTTGCAGGCACGATGGGCGCTGGCGCGAGGGGCACGAGATCGGCGTCAAGCGCCCGATCGGCAGCGGACGCGAGATCAGCGCTGGGCGTGAGATCGGCGCTGGGCGTGAGATCGGCGCTGGGCGTGAGGTCGGCAGCAGGCGCCAGTTCAACAGCGGGCGCGAGATCGGCAGCGGGCGGGGGATCGGCAGCAAGCGTCAGACTGGCAGCTGGCGCAGCAGCGGGCGTGAGGTCCGCAGTGGGCGCGGGCGCGGCGGCAGGCGCGAGATCGGCAGCGGGTGCGAGACCGGTAACAGGCGCGTCAACCGAACACCCGCGCAGGCGTCGAAGCTTGGCCGAATGCCGCTGCGCAAGCCCCCAATCCCGATGCCGCGCATGCTCCCGCCGAAAAGCCTCATTCACCGGAGAATAATTCCGCCGCCGAGTCCGGTCGCGCATGGAAGCCGTTTCCGCCCGCCCGAACAAACTCATCTGCCCAGCCACACGACAATCGTCCCAGGCCCCATGTTAACCCAGCGTTAGCAAGATCCCTGACGCCAGGTTTTATGGCGCCAGCCATATGCTTGTCTCAAACCGCGGACCCGGAAGGGAGGCGCCCCCGGCGCCGACCGGGGTCTGGCGGGAGCAGCGGTCCGCAATTGTCGCGGACCCGAGTAAAAATGCTCTTCAGCTTTGAAACTCGGACCCTATGGGCCGATGGCGGTCAGACGTCTTCGTCGGGTTCGGTCACGAAGTCGATCAGGCGCTCCATTGAGTTGATCAGGGGCGTTTCGACGTCCCGGAAGTTTGAGACCGAGCGGAGGATTCGCCGCCACATCTCGGCCGGTTCGGCCACGCCCAGAGCGGCGCAGACGCCCTCTTTCCAGGGGCGGCCCGGTGGGACGACCGGCCAGGCGCGGATGCCCACGGCCTCGGGCTTCACGGCCTGCCAGACGTCGACGTACGGGTGGCCGGTCACCAGCACGTACGGGGACTGCACCGAGGCCACGATCCGGCTCTCCTTCGAGCCGGGCACCAGGTGGTCGACGAGCACGCCCAGGCGGGCCACGGGGCCCGGGCCGAAGTCGCGGATGGCGGCCGCCAGCTCGTCGATGCCGTCGAGCGGTTCGACCACCACGCCCTCGATGCGCAGGTCGTCGCCCCAGATGCGCTCGACCAGGGCGGCGTCGTGGATGCCCTCGACCCAGATGCGGCTGCGGCGGGCCACGCGGGCGGACTGGCCGGCCAGGGCTATCGAGCCCGACGCCGTCGTCTTGCGCTGCTGCACCCGGGTGGGAGCCGGGCGGACGAGCGTGACCGTCCGGCCTTCCAGGAGGAATGCGGCCGGGTCCAGCGGGAAGTTGCGCCGGTTGCCGTGGCGGTCCTCCAGGACCACGGCGCCGTACTCGAACGCGACGACGGCACCGCAGAAGCCCGAGTCCGCGTCCTCCACGACCAGGTCGAGTTCGGCCTCGACCACGGGGACGGCGCGCCGGCGCCGCCAGTCGTTGTTCGCCAGGACGTCCATGGGCGGCAAGCGTATCGGCTGACGGCCTCTTCGCCTGCGAGACATACCGGCACGTCAGCACGTACCCTTGCTCCCATGTCCCCCGCAGCACGCGCGGCGACCCTCCAGGCGCGCCGCTCGGCGCGTTTCGTGGCATGGGTCCGGGCGTGGCGCGCCGGCCTGGTGCCGTGCGACGACGCCGCCGCCGAGATCTCCGGCGACGAGGAGCACATGGTCTCCGACGTCCCCGGCACGTGGTCCGATGTGTCGCTTCCGGCCGCCCTGGCGCCGCTGTCGAAGCTGCACCCCGACGAGGTCCGCCTGGTGCTCCCGGCGCCCGGCGACCCCCGTGGGCTGCCCGGCCCCGGGCCGTTCACCAGCGCCGCGCTCCTCGCCGGCGAGGGTGTGATCGCGGGTGAGCTGGGGTTCGTGCCGGAGGTACGGCTGCACACCTCGGGCTCCGGCGACGAGTTCGAGACCGTCCGCTGGCAGGTGTTCGCGCTCCCGCTCGACCGGCCGCGCACCTACGAGCCGAGCGCGGCCGAGGCGGAGGCGGAGCTGTCGGCGGAGCTCGTCACGGCCACGCGTACGCTCGCGAAGCTCGACATCGCCCAGTGGCGTCCGGAGCTCGCCGGGGCCATCGAGGCCATCCGCAGGCCCGACGGCGCCACTGACCTGCCGCCCGGCTACGACCCGCGGGCCCGCCGCCTGTATGCCCGGGCCAGCGTCCTGGACCGGGTCCTCGCCCTGGCCGAGCACGCCGCCCCGGGCGGCGCGATAAACGGCTACGAGGTGCAGCAGCGCGACGCCGCCCTGCGCCCGCTCACCACCGCCTGCCGCCGCGCCCTGGTGGCCGCCTGCAACGCCCCGCTGCTGTGAAGCGCGCCCGGCCGGCGGTGGCTCACTCGTAGTGGAAGCGGCAGGCCAGGATGATGATCTCGCCGGCCTCCACGGTGTACACGAGGCGGTGGGTCTCGTCGATGCGGCGGGACCGCAGGCCGGACAGGTGGCTGCGCAGCAGCTCCGGCTTGCCGATGCCGGGGCCGTCGGGGTCGCGCTGGAGGTCGGCGATCAGGGCGTTGATCCGCCTGAGCGTCCGGCGGTCCTGCCCCTGCCAGTACAGGTAGTCGTGCCAGCCCTCGTCGGTGAACCGGATTTTCACTCGTCGAGGTCCAGCTCTCGCACGGTCGCCTTCCCCGCGCGCCACGTGTCGATGCTCTCCGCGAGGTGCCTGGCGTTGGCCGGCGTCCGCAGGAGGTAGTCGGTCTCGACGATGGCGTCCCAGTCGTCCTTGCTGACGAGGACCGCGTTGCCGTGCCGCGACACGATCTCGATGGGCGTGTGGTCCTGGTTGACCCGTTCGATGAGCGGAAACAGGCTCCGGCGGGCCTCGCTGGCACTTATCGCTCCGGTCACGTCAACCTCCCAGGCACTTGTACCGGATATGGTACAAGTGCCCGTCCGGCGTCGCCGGGTTCGCCCGGCGGGCTGAGCGTCAAATATGAGGGCCATATGGCCACAGTACCGTAGGGCTATATGCCGGTCAATGTCTCACTCCGTCGCCGGCCACGGGTCGCGGGTGAAGACGGACGAGGCGATGTCCAGGGCGACCACCTCACCCGACGGGGCGCGGCGCACCTGCAGCACCTCGCCGTCGTTCTCGCCCGACCGCCCGCGCCACCGGTCCGGGGCCAGCCCGTCGGGCTCGAAGCGCCATGGCGCCCCGCCGGTCGTCAGCGGTGTCACGGTCAGGGCGCCGTCGTGCCAGGCGGCCTCGTACTCGCGGCCCATCCACCACCAGCGCCCTGTCAGCGGCGCGACGGCGGGCGGCGGGGGAGTGCCGGGGCGCCACGGGGCCGGGCGGGCCGGCTCGTGCTCCAGGACGGTCTCGAGCAGGTCGAGGGCGAAGCCGCTCAGGCCGCCGGGATACTGCATCGTGTACGCGTTCGCGAACCCCACCACCGCGGAGCGGGACGGGCGGTGCACGGCAAGGGCGGACACGTACCCGGGCATCGAGCCGCCGTGCCCGACGAAGACCCGGTCGCCGCGCCGCCAGAGCTGCAGGCCGAGGCCGTGGCCCTCCCGCCAGCCGTCCAGGTCGCTCAGGACGGCCGGTGCGCACATCTCGGCGACGGTGGCCGGGGCGAGCACCACGGGGTCGGGGTCGGCCAGGAAGGCGGCCCAGCGGGCCAGGTCCTCGACCGTCGACCAGAGCTGGCCGGCCGGGGCCATGGCGCCCGCGTCCGGGCGGGGCTCCTCGCGCAGGTGGTCGAGCCACGGGTGCACGACGTACCCGCGGGCGAAGGGCTCCTGGGCGGCGTAGGTGGTCCGCGTGAGCTCGAGCGGGCCCAGGATGCGCTTCTGCAGCAGCTCGCACCAGTCCTCCCCGGCCAGGCGGGCCACCACGGCTCCCAGGAGGCCGTAGGCGAGGTTGGAGTAGTGAAAACCGTGCAGCGGGGGGTACGCGACCTTGTCGGCGGTGAGCGTGGACAGGAACGTCTCGACGTCGGTACCGCCGTTGCGCTCCCACCAGTCGCCGTCCGGCTCGCGCTGCACGCCGCCCGCGTGGCTCAGGAGCTGGCGCAGGGTGACGGCGCCGACGGGGGTGCCGGGCAGGTGGCGGTACAGCAGGTCGTCGAGGGCCAGGCGGCCTTCGTCGCGCAGTGCGAGTACGAGCGCGGCGGTCATGGTTTTGGTGATGGAGCCGAGGCGGAACTGCCGGCCGGCGGCGTAGGGGCCGGCCGCGGAGACGTGGGCCAAGGCGCCGTCGCGGACCACGCCGGCGACAAGTGTGGGGACCCGGGCACCGGCGTGCGCCGTGGCGAGAAGTTCGTCGAGCCGGGCGGTGGTTGCTGTCAGGAGGGGCAAAGCGGTCACGATCGACCAACTGTCTCGGCAAGGTTCCCGCAACGGGCGGTCACCGGGCACGGCGGAACGTGCATCGGCGTGACACGATCGAGGGGTGGATGTCTGGCTGATCGTCTGGTTGATCGTCGGCGCCGCCCTCGTCGCGGCGGAGGTCTTCACGACCACGTTCGTGCTGCTGATGTTCGCGATCGGCGCGTTCGCCGCCGCGGGGGCCGCCGCCCTCGGGGCCAACGAGCCGGTCCAGGCCATCGTCTTCGCCGTGGTGAGCGCGCTGTCGTTCGCAGCAGTGCGCCCCACGCTGCGCCGATACATGCACCGCGACGAACGCGACACCCAGATGGGTGTCGAGGCCATCGAGGGTTCGATGGCGCTCGTGATGGAGTCCGTGGACAACGACAACGGCATGATCAAAATTGACGGTGAACTCTGGCGGGCCCGTCCGTACGACGCCACCCAGACCTTCGAGCAGGGCGAGCGCGTGCGGGTGATCGAGATCAAGGGCGCTACCGCAATGGTGTGGAAGGACTGAGGCCCAGTGGACCCAAGCGTGTTTCTGGCGGTGCTCGTCATCGCCGTCGCCCTCATCGGCATCATCACCATCGTCAAGATGGTGAAGGTCGTCCCCCAGCAGGTCGAGTACGTGGTGGAGCGGCTCGGCAAGTACAGCCGGACACTCACCCCCGGCCTCAACATCCTGGTGCCGTTCATCGACTCCGTGCGCAACAAGGTCGACAAGCGCGAGGCGGTCGTCAACTTCCCGCCCCAGCCGGTCATCACCTCGGACAACCTGGTCGTCTCGATCGACACGGTGTTGTACTTCAAGGTCGTCGACTCGGTCCGCGCGACCTACGAGATCTTCTCCTACCTCCAGGCGATCGAGCAGCTGACGGTCACCACCCTGCGTAACGTGATCGGCTCCCTCGACCTGGAGAAGGCCCTCACGAGCCGCGACGAGATCAACCGTCACCTCTCCGGCGTCCTCGACGAGACCACCGGCCGCTGGGGCATCAAGGTCACCCGCGTCGAGATCAAGGCGATCGAGCCCCCGCCGAGCATCCGCGACTCCATGGAGAAGCAGATGCGCGCCGAACGCGACCGCCGCGCCGCGATCCTGCACGCCGAGGGCCTCAAGCAGTCACAGATCCTTACTGCGGAAGGCGAAAAGCAGGCGGCCGTACTGCGAGCCGAAGGCGATCGCCAGTCGCGCATCCTGACCGCCGAGGGCCAGGCGAAGGCCATCCGCACGGTCGTCGACTCCATCCACCTGGCCAACCCCGACAGCAAGGTCATGGCCTACCAGTACCTGCAGTCCCTCCCGCAGATCGCGGCCGGCCAGTCCAACAAGCTCTGGATCCTCCCGGTCGAGCTGACCAAGGCCCTGGAAGGCATCGGCGGCGCCCTGGGCGGCCTCTCCTCGATGAGCAACGAGGACCGCAGCCGCCACGTCGACCAGAGCTCGCTGGAGGAGTACGAATCACAGGAGGTCCTGGAGGCCCGCCGAGCCGCCGAGGAAGCCGCCGCCGCCGCGAACGCGGAGGCCGCCGCGGCCGCCGCCCAGGTCTCCGGCGACCAGCCCACCCAGCAACTGCCGGCGTCCCCGGGGACCCCGGCCTCCCGCTACGACGCTCCCCCGACCCAGGACCGCGACAACGCCTGACCCGGCGCCAGGACGAGGATCGACCAGGCCGACGGCTCCAGCACCAATGGGCCGTCGGCCTTCGCGTGCCGCCGGGCGCCCAGGCGGCTGCCGAGAGAACCGCCGGCGAGGTCGGTGTCCAAGCCCGGCTGCGGTGATCCGCGGCATCGCGATGGGTGCGGGGTGCAGGTCTATCAACCGACCCCGAGTGAGTTCGCCGGACGGGCCGGAGCCGGGGCACTGAACAGGCGACGACTCCGGTTGTAGCATCCGCGCTGATGTTTCCTTCGGTCCGGGAAGTGCTTGCCCTCGAGCCGGTGCGCAACGGCGCGCCGCGGGTGGTGGCGGGTGAGCGCGGGCTGGATCAGGTGGTTCGGTGGGTGCACAGCTCTGAGGTGCCGGACATCGCCACCCTGCTGCGGGGTGGGGAGCTGGTGCTGACCACCGGGATCGGGCTGCCGGCGGACGAGGCCGGGCTGCGGCGCTACATCGCCGATCTCGCCGAGGTCGGGGCCTGCGGGCTGGCGGTGGAGCTCGGGCGGCGCTACGCGCGGCGGCTGCCGGCGGTCATGGTGAAGGCGGCGGACTCGTTCGGGTTGCCGCTCGTCGAGCTGCACCGGGGTACGCCGTTCGTGGCGATCACCGAGGCCGTGCACTCGATGATCATTGATGGGCAGCTGGCCGAGCTGCGGGCCGCCGAGGAGATCCATCAGCGGTTCACCGACCTCTCCGTCGAGGGGGCCGGGCCGGCCGAGGTCGTGGCCCAGGCGGCCGCCCTCGCCGGAGCGCCGGTGGTGCTCGAGAACCTCTCGCGCCAGGTGCTCGCCTACGACGCCGCCGGGGAGAAGGCCGAGCTGCTGCTGGCCAGCTGGGAGGCGCACTCGCGCGGGATCCGGCCGGGCGGGCGGACCGGGTACGACGCCGGGTCCGGGTGGCTCGTCACAGCGGTCGGGGCGCGCGGGCAGGACTGGGGGCGGCTGCTCATGCGGGTGCCGGCGGCCGAGGCGCGATACACGATCCTGATCGAGCGGGCCGCGTCGACGCTGGCGCTCGGGCGGTTGATCGACCCCGACCCCGAAGGGCCGCAGCGGACGCTGTTGCAGGCGCTCATCAACCACTCGATGCCCGTCGAGGAGGTGATGGTGCGGGCCCGGGCTCTGGGAGTACCCCTGGAGCGACGCTCTTTGGCGGGGATCGTCATCAGACCGGCGCTCGCGTCGGCGGCGGAACGGGTCTTGTCCGACATGTCGGTCAAGGGGCTGGCGGGCACGCTCGACCCCAACTCGGCCGCGGTGCTGATCACGCAGGCGACGGACGAGGTGCTGCGGGCGTTCGCGGAGCGGCTGCAGAAGATCGACCGGTCGGCCATCGTCGCGGCCGGGGCGATCGTCGCCACGCCGCGGGAGGCCCGGGGCTCGCTCGTCGAGGCCGCGCAGGTCGCCGAGGCGGTCCGGCACCCGGTCAGCGGCGTCGTCCGGCTCTCCGACGTGGGGCTGGCCGGGCTGCTGCACATGCTGCGCGACGAACCCCGGCTCCAGACGTTCGTCGAGCGCGAGCTCGGGCCGCTGCTCGCCTATGACGCCCGCAACCCGCGTGAGCAGCTGCTCGACGTGCTGCGGGTGTACCTCGAGTGTGGTCGCAACAAGTCGGCCGCGGCCGAGCACAGCCACGTGTCGAGGCCCGCGTTCTACGAGCGGCTGGCGAAGATCGGCAAGATTCTGGGCGCCGACCTCGACTCCGTCCAGGCGTGCCTGTCACTGCACGTCGCGCTGCTCGCCCTCGACGCCCTGCGCAGCTGAGCGCGGGTCGAGGCAATGCGTCTCACCGGCCCGGCGACGCCCGACGCCTGGGCCGCCCGGCCGTATCGCGCAGCCGAACCGCGGCACTGGCCCGGTGCGCGGTCACCCGGTGCGAACACACGGCACCGGCGCGGGCAGAATCGGGCGGGTGCCGGCAGCAGAGATGATCACCGACCCCGAGGACGAGCGCCTGGCCGACTACCGCGCGCTGACGGACGTCGCCCTCCGCACCCGGTTCGAGCCGCCCAACGGGCTCTTCATCGCCGAGGGCGAGCTGGTGATCCGCCGCGCGCTGCGGGCCGGTTACACGCCGCGATCGTTCCTGGTCGACGCCAAGCGCGCGGCCGACCTGTCTGATTTATCGGATTTATCGGTACTGTACGCCGCGGATCAAGGGGTCCTGGAGCGCACGACGGGCTTTCACGTGCATCGCGGCGTCCTCGCCTCCTTCTACCGCAAACCCGAGCGGAGCGCCGCCGAGGTCCTCGCGACCGCGAAGCGCGTGGCGATCCTCGAAGACCTGAACAACCATACGAACGTCGGCGCAGTATTCAGGAGCGCGGCGGCACTGGGCATGGACGCCGTCCTCCTCTCGCCCACGTGCGCGGACCCCCTATACCGGCGCAGCGTGCGGGTCAGCATGGGCGAGGTGTTCGCCATCCCGTACGCGCACCTGCACCCATGGCCGGCGGCGCTCGCGGAGGTACGGCAGGCAGGCTTCACCGTGCTGGCACTCACCCCGGCCGCGGACGCGGTCCCCATCCAGCACCTCAGCGCGGCCCAGCGCGCCAAGCCGGCCCTCCTGCTCGGCGCCGAAGGCCCGGGTCTCACGGCCGGCGCCCTCGACGCCAGCGACGGCCGCGTCGTCATCCCGATGCACCGGGGCGTCGACTCCCTGAACGTGGCGAACGCGGCAACCATCGCCTTCTGGGAACTCGGCCGCACCGACCACACACCGGGTGCCGAATAGCACTCCGCTCCGCGAGCCGGGAGGCATCCTCGCGGCTACGCCTCCTCGCGACTCCAACCCGCCTTGACGGCCATCATCTGGGCGGTCTTGGCGGGGTCTCGGTCCACCAGGTCGCCGAGTATCGCATCGATCTTGACGACGAGGTCGTCGGAGAGGCGAACGCCGGCCGCTGCCGCGTTCTCGGTGACCTGTTCCGGACGGGTCGCGCCGATGATCGCCGAGTTGACGCCCTCCTGCCGCAGTGTCCAGGCGATCGCGAGCTGGGCCATTGACAACCCGGCCTCGTCGGCGAGTGGACGCAGCTGCTGGATGCGTTCGAGGAGCGTTTCGCCGAGAACCCGGCGGATGAACCGCGGCGCGCGGCCGGCACTCGAGGCGCGCGATCCCTGCGGCGGCGGCCGGCCGGGGAGGTACTTGCCGGTCAGCACGCCCTGCGCGAGCGGCTGGAACACCATCTGCCCGATGCCCGCGCTGCGGCACAGCGGCAGCACCTCGGGCTCGATGACCCGCCAGAGCATGTTGTACTGCGGCTGGTTGGCGACGATACGGCTGCGCAGGCCC
Organism: Dactylosporangium vinaceum; assembly: GCF_019904175.1. Taxonomy (GTDB): domain Bacteria; phylum Actinomycetota; class Actinomycetes; order Mycobacteriales; family Micromonosporaceae; genus Dactylosporangium; species Dactylosporangium vinaceum. The sequence continues at coordinate 2,425,598 of NZ_CP061913.1, forward strand.
AGTCCTTCGCCGAGGTCCAGGGCGGCCTGGATCTGCGGCGCTGTCCATTCGGAGACGCCCAGGTAGAGCACCTTGCCCTGCCGGACGAGATCGTCGAATGCGATGAGCGTCTCGTCGAGGGCAGTGCGCTCGTCGAAGCGGTGGGCCTGGTAGAGGTCGACGTAGTCGGTACCGAGCCGGCGCAGCGAGGCGTGACACGACTCCATGATGTGCTTGCGGGACAGGCCCTGATCGTTCGGTCCGTCGCCGGTCGGCAGGCATACCTTCGTCGCGATCTCCACGGATGACCGGCGTACCGGACGCAGCGCTTCACCGAGCACTTCCTCCGCGGCGCCGAACGCGTAGACGTCGGCCGTGTCGAACGTCGAGATCCCGGCGTCGAGCGCGGCGCGAATACAGGCCAGCGCCGAGTCCCGGCCCACGAGTTCGCCGTGCGTCAGCCAGTTCCCGTAGGTGATCTCGCTGACGTTGAGACCACTGCGTCCCAGGCGTCGGTGATCCATGGACAGTGATCGTAGCCCCTCGTCCGCTGCCAACGGGGTGGCATCGAGCAGTCACGATTGGTGGTATGCCGATCCTGGTGGTGCTCGCCACGGTGCTCGCGGTCCTGACGCCGGAGCTGTCGCTGGTGCTGCTCGGGGCCGCCTGGACGTACTTCCTCATCGCACCGGTCCTGGAAGCCAGGCGGCGCAGGGTGCGCGATCCGTCCGCGGCGGCGGAGCGCTGGCTCGCCGGGAATCCCGATCCGGCCGAGGTGGCGTTCGTCGCCGGCGGCCCTTCCCGGACGCCTGGCGCACGAATCCCGGTCCTTGCCACCACTCTGGCCACCGCCGGGCTGCTGTACCCGGTCCGGGCCCGGCCACTGGTGCCGCCGGTCTGGCGCCAATGCGCGTACCTGAGCGCGTCCGGGATCGCGGCGTCGGCGGTGGTGCTCGGTCTGCGGCACGGCTGGTGGGGCGGGTACGGCGCATTCGGCGTGCTGCTCGGGGTGGGCCTGGTGTTCGGCACGATCCCGATGTTCGTGGCGCCGGACCCCCCGGGCGGCGTGTTCGGCGTGCGGAGCCCGATGGGCGAGCGGATGCTGGAGCTTGCCGCGCAACGCCCGGAGTACGCGGAGGCACTCGGCGACGGGCCGGTGGACTGGTCGGTCAAGCTCGATGACCTGCCGGCCCGTGAGCAGCGGGAGGACTGGATGGACACCGTCGTCGAGCTGCTCGACACGGCGGCGGACGACATCTGGGACGGCGACGGACACCACTCCATCTGAACCGGGACTCAGCGTCGATGCCCTCGACCTTCACCTGATCGGCACACGTTCCCGCCGATTTCCACAAGCGCGCCTCCTAGCCTGTGCTGATGGTCGAACGCCGCCGCCTGTCCTTTGTGGACGGATTCTGGTCCTTCGTCGTCGGTGGCGTTGTCATCGCCTCGGCGCTGCTCGCGCTCGACCCGATCACGCGACCGGAGGACTGCCTCAACACGGCCGGCAACGCAAGCGCATTCGACAATCCCGTCTGGGACGGTTATCTCGTGCTTGCGGTGATCGTATGGTTCAGCGCGGTCGTTGTTGAGCTGGGAGTACTGGCTACCTTGCGGCGCCGACGTGCGGTCGACATCGCGCTTCGAGCAACATGCGTGCTCACCCTGACGATCCTGATCTCATGCGAATGTCTCGGCCTGCTGCTCGTATGTCACTGAAGGCGAGCTTCTGTCGTGCCACGATCGACACACGCGCCAATCTGCCCATCTCATCGCCTGGATACGGGCCGCACTGGCGGTGTTCTTCCGTTTCGGCATCGCCGCGAGCGTCCTGCCGCCGTCGGGTGACCGCGTCCGAGCTGTTTCGCCGGTCCGCGGGGCGCTACTGCATCGAGATGTGGACGTGGTTGTAGTGGTCGCCGGCCGGGGTACCGTCCCCGCCGTACGACTTCCAGCCGGTGCTCGGCTGCCAGATCCGTTTGTACCAGATCACGTACTTGATCCCGAGGTTCTTCTGGTTGGCCACGCCCCAGGCGGCCAGGTTGTCGCCGTAGGTCTTGTCCGCGCCGGTCGCCCTTGCGTTGACGAACGTCGATGCGTTGGCGGAGAAGTCGCAGGCCTTCCCGAGTGGGTGGTCGCCGCCCCCGCCGCTGCGGTAGCAGGACGTGTAGTGCGTGAACCCGGCCTTGCGGGCCTCGCCGAGCATGTTGGTGGTGCGCGGTGACTGGCAGCCGGAGGTCGTCGGGTCCTTGAGGGTGCAGCCCTCTTTCGGATACGAACCGTCGGAGTTGCGGGGCACGTTGTTCGTGGTGACCTTGCCGCCGGAGGGCAGGCCGCCGCCGCTCACGTCGGCGCCGCCGCCGGCCTTCTTCAGCGCGTCCTCGGCCGCCTTCTTGCTGGCCTCCAGGACCTTGAGCTGGGCCTGCTGGTTGGCCACCGCGGCGTCGATGTCCTTGCGCTGCTGGTCGAAGGTGCGCTGGGCCTCGGCGGTCTCGCGCAGCTGCTTGTTCTGCTGCTGCAGCATGTACTCGACCGTGACCATGTTGTGCATCATGTCGGTCGGGTCCTGGGCGCCGATCATGACGTTGACCATGCTGACCCGATTGCCGCGGTACGCCGCGTTCGCGATCGCCCCCGCGGAGACCTGCAGCTCGGCCAGGCGGGCCTGGGTCTTGGCCATCTGGTCGCCGATCGCGGCCTGGTCGGCCACCGACTTGTCCAGGCGGCCCTTGGCGTCGTTGTACTCGGCCGTCGCCTTGTCCAGAGCCTGACGCACGGTGAGGTTCTGGCCACCGTCCTCGTCCGCGCCGCCTGACGGCTCGGCCCTTGCGGCGTCACTGAACGTGGTCACCAGAAGCACAGCGGTGACCAGGAGCGTGAAGAAACGTCTCGGTGCCGTCGACATCGCCGGTCAGCATATCGAAGCATTGTGAAAACGCCAGCGCGAGAATGACGGGATGGATGACCTTCTCACCCGGCATCGGCGGGTAATGCCCGGCTGGATGCCCGTGTACTACGAGGAGCCGATCGAGCTCGTCACGGGGCAGGGTTCTCGCGTCACGGACAGTAATGGAAAAACGTACCTGGACTTCTTCGGCGGTGTGCTGACGAACTCGCTGGGTTACGACCTGCCGGAGGTACGGGAGGCGGTCGAGCGGCAGCTGCGGACCGGGATCGTGCACACCTCCACGCTGTACCTGATCCGGCAGCAGGTGGAGCTGGCCGAGAAGATCGCGAAGCTGTCCGGCATCCCGGACGCCCGGGTGTTCTTCACCAACTCCGGCACCGAGGCCAACGAGGCCGCGCTGCAGGTGGCGACCAACCACCGCGGCAGCAACAGCATCCTGGCCGTGCGCAACAGCTACCACGGGCGCACGGCGGCGACGATCGCGGTGACCGGCAACCGCTCCTGGTCGGCGTCGGCCTACAGCCCGTACAACGTCAGCTACCTGCACTCGGGCGACCGGCTGCGGGGGCTGCTGCGCGGGATGAGCGACGAGCGATACCTGGAGGCGGCCGAGGAGGACCTGCGGGAGGTGCTCGCCACGACCACCGCGGGGCCGGTCGCGGCGCTGATCGCCGAGCCGATCCAGGGCGTCGGCGGGTTCACGCACGGGCCGGACAAGCTGATGTCGGTCTGGCAGCGGGTGCTCGACGAGCACGGCATCCTGCTGATCTCCGACGAGGTGCAGACCGGGTGGGGGCGCACGGGGGAGCACTTCTGGGGGTACCAGGCCCACGGCGTGACGCCCGACCTGCTCACGTTCGCCAAGGGCATCGGCAACGGGTTCGCGCTGGCCGGCGTGGTCGGCCGGGCCGAGGTGCTGGAGGCCGTGCAGGGCATCTCGTTCTCGACGTTCGGCGGCAACCCGATCGCGACGGCGGCCGGCAACGCGGTGGTCGACTACATCCTGAGCCACGACCTGCAGGCGAACGCGGCCCGGACCGGCGCGATCCTGCTCGAGGGCCTGCGCGCGGTCGACAGCCCGATCGTGGCCGAGGTGCGGGGCAAGGGGCTCATGATCGGCATCGAGCTGACGAGCGCGGCCGCGACCGCGGCGGTGTTCGAGTCGTGCAAGCGGGACGGGCTGCTGGTCGGCAAGGGCGGTCTCTACGGCACCGTGATCCGGATGGGCCCGCCCCTGAACCTGTCCGAGGCCGACGCTCGCGAAGGTTTGGAAATTCTGACCAACGTGTTACGGGAGCATGGGAGCGCTTCCGGCTGAAATTCGGCAGTACTCCGGGCGAAGCGACCAATTCGCCCGAAAAGAAGTAACAAATCGGACGTATTTGCGCCGACCTTCTGCCCGCCGACCGGCCCCGGGTGATGTCCTGAGGCCTGACGGCGGGCAGCTGTCGTTTCAAGATCAAAAAGTACCCTGAGCTGCGTTTTTAGGCCCCTTTAAGATCCCCGGCGCAGGTAACAGTTTGAAAACTTCGCCCAACTCCTTGACACGAAGGGGGTCTCAGTAAGAACTTTTACCACTAACAGTTAAGGAACCTTGCTGAAAGGGAACGCGATGGTGTCACGCGAGGAAGTCACGACGGCGGTGCCGACCGCTGTCAGTGCCTCGCCGCTGTCCGCGGTCCCCGTCTCGCCGGCGCCGATCGACGGCTTCCAGGCCGCCGGCAACGGCGAGAGTGTCCTGGTCAGGGTCCGGGCCGGGCTGCCCGAGTTCACCGGCGCCCTGCAGCGCGTGGCCGAGCTGATCCTCGCCGACCCCGCCGCCGCGGCCCGCTCGACGATCGTCGAGCTCGCCGAGCGCAGCGGCACCTCGCCCGCCACCGTCACCCGGTTCTGCCGGGCTCTCGGCTTCGTCGGCTACGCCGACCTTCGCCTGGCCATCGCCGGCGAGACCGGCCGGGCCGCCCGCACCGGGGGCTGGACGATGGACATCGGCCGGGAGATCCAGCCGACCGACCCGCTGGAGCGCGTGCTCGGCCAGATCATGGCGGCCGACACCCAGGCGATGCACGACACCGCCTCGCTGCTCGACCTCACCGAGATCGAGCGGGCCGCGGAGGCCATCGCCCGCGCCGACCGGGTCGACATCTACGGCGCGAGCGGCAGCGCGCTCGTCGGCGGCGAAATGCAGTTCTGCCTGCACCGCATCGGCATCGCCGCCTGGGCCTGGACCGACGTGCACAACGGTCTGGCCAGCGCGGCGCTGCTCAAGGCCGGCGACGTGGCCCTCGGCGTCTCACACAGCGGGCAGACCCGCGAGACGATCGAGATGATCGCCGAGGCCAGCAGCCGGGGCGCGACGACCATCGCGCTGACGAGCTTCCCACGCTCGCCGCTGGCCGAGGTCGCCGACATCGTCCTGCTCACCGCGACGCAGGCGACCACCTTCCGGCCGGACGCCCTCTCGGCCCGCCACCCGCAGCTCGTGGTGCTCGACCTGCTGTACATCGCGGTCGCCCAGCGCACCCACGAGCGCGCCCACGCAGCGTTCTCCGTCACGGCCCAGGCGGTCGCCGGCCATCGGTCGGCCTCCGGAAAGGACGTGCCGTGACCACTGTTCAGGACGCTCGCGCGAGAAAGGGCGACGGGATGGCCGTCACCGCTCACGGTTACGTCTCCGCGATCCAGTCGGTCATCGACCGGATCGCCCTCACCCAGGCCGACAACATCGGTGCAGCCGCGGACCACATCGTGTCCGCGATCCGCACCGGCGGCCTCCTACAGGCGTTCGGCACCGGGCACTCCGAGGCGGTGGCGGTGGACTTCGCCGGCCGCGCCGGCGGTCTCGTGCCGACGAACAAGATTCTCCTGCGGGACCTCGTCGTCTACGGCGGCGAGGACCCGAAGATCCTCGAGAACGAGAAGCTGGAGCGCGATCCCAGTATCGCGGTCAAGCTCTACGAGATCGCCGCGCCGCGTCCCGAGGACGTGTTCGTGATGGCCTCGCAGTCGGGGATCAACGGGGGGATCGTCGAGATGGCGCTGCTGATCAAGCAGCGCGGACACAAGTTGATCGCAATCACATCGGTCGAGCACACCGTCCGGGTGGCCCCCAGGCACCCCTCGGGAAAGCGGCTCGCCGACATTGCCGACGTCGTGCTGGACAACGGCGCGCCGTACGGCGACGCACTGCTGTCGCTGGATAGCGGCGGCGCGGTCTGCCCGGTCTCTTCGGTCACCAACGCGCTCATCGCGCAGCTGGTGGTCGCCGAGGTCGTGCGACGCATCGAGGCTGCGGGCGAGGTGGCTCCCGTCTACCTGTCCGCAAACGTCCCCGGCGGGGACGAGCACAACCACACCCTCGAGTCGCGGTACGCCGGACGTGTCCGGCGAACCGCCTGACCCGAACCGAGGAGACCCCCAAATGTCCAATGAACTGACTCGTCGTACCGTCCTGCGGCGCGCGGCGGCTGCGGGCCTGCTCGCCACGCCCGCCGCCGGTCTGCTCTCCGCGTGCGCCGGTTCCGACTCCGACACTCCGAGCTCGAGCGACGGCGGCACCAAGTCGGCCGACAACCCGTTCGGCGTCAAGGACGGCAGCACCGTCAAGGTCGTCGTCTTCGACGGTGGTCTGGGCACCGACTACGCGAAGAAGGACGTGCAGATCTTCAACGCGAAGCACGGCAACGTCACGGTGAACCAGAGCGCCACCCAGAAGATCAAGACGCAGGAGCAGCCGAAGATGGCTACCACTCCGAGCGACCTGATCAACAACTCGGGTGCCGACATCATGGACACCAGCACGCTGATCAGCGAGAACGCCATCCAGCCGCTGGACGACCTGCTCGACGCCCCGACCTGGGACGGCTCCGGCAAGATCCGCGACTCGCTGCTGCCGGGCACGATCAACGACGGCACCTACAACGGCAAGTTCTACACGCTCAAGTACGCCTACACGGTGTGGGGCATGTGGTACAACGCCGCGCTGTTCGAGAAGAACAGCTGGACCGCGCCGAAGACCTGGGCCGAGTTCTTCACGCTCGCCCCGAAGATCAAGGCGGCCGGCATCGCCCCGTTCGTCTACGACGGCGTGCACGGCTACTACCCGCGCTGGCACGTGATGCAGACGGTGTGGAACGCGGCCGGCAAGCAGGCCGTCATCGACATCGACAACCTCAAGGAAAACGCCTGGAAGGCGCCGGGCATCCTCGAGGGCCTGCAGAACATCGAGAAGATGGTCAAGGACGGGCTGATCCTGGCCGGTAGCTCGGGCCTCAACCACACCCAGTCGCAGCAGGCGCACCTGGACGGCAAGGCCGCGTTCATCCAGGTCGGCACCTGGTACAAGAACGAGATGGCGAAGACCCTGCCGCCGGACTTCAAGCTGACGCTGTCGAACTACTGGGACGTGGACAGCCCGAAGGCCCCCGGCGCGGTCTACGCCGGTGCCGGCGAGGACTGGGTCGTCCCGGCCAAGGCCGCGAACGCCGCCGGTGCGAAGGAGTACCTGCGCGCGATGCTCTCCACCGAGGGCGCCGGCGCCTTCGCGTCGCTCACCAAGTCCCTCGCGTCCGTCAAGGGCTCGGGCGACAAGGTGGACGACACCTCGCTGGCCTCCGCGAACGCCCTCATGAAGAGCGCGCCCGCGGACCTGATCTCCTTCCGTTTCCCGGACTTCTACGCCGACTACGACAAGGAGAGCCAGAACCTCGTCGAGGACCTGATGGCCGGTCGTACCGACGCCGCCGGGTTCGTGACGAAGATCCAGGCCGTCGCGGACAAGATCAGCAAGGACTCGAGCATCAAGAAGCAGACCCGCGACAAGTAGTCCGTTTCCCTCGGTTAGGTAGTGACTGATCATGCGGCACGGTAAAGCGCGGTTCGTGACGGGCTTCCTCGCCCTACCGGTACTGCTCTTCGCGTTCTACGTGGTGTGGCCGTTCGCCCAGGCGGTGGGGTACTCCTTCACCAACTGGGGCGGCTACTCGAACAAACAGGACTTCGTTGGCGTGGACAACTACGTCAAGTTGTTCCAGGACGAGCTGGTGCACAAGGCCTTCTGGCACAACGTGTTCTTCCTCGTCACCGTGCCGCTGTTCACGATCGCGCTGGCCTTGTTCTTCGCGTTCCTCCTCAATGTGGGCGGGCGCGGAGACAAGGCCGGCATCCGGGGCGTCTTCGGGTCCAGCGTCTACAAGGTCATCTTCTTCTTCCCGCAGGTGCTCTCGCTGGTCCTCATCGCCGTGATGTGGCAGCAGATCTACCGCTCCGACGACCAGGGCCTGCTCAACGGCCTGCTCATCAAGCTCGGGCTGATCGACGCCGACAAGCCCAACCTGTTCGTCGCCGACCCCACCCCGATCCTCGGCATCCCCGCGGTGCTCTGGTGGCTGCTGCTCATCGCGGTCTGGAGCGGCGTCGGCTTCTACATGGTCCTGTTCTCGGCGGCCATGCAGGGCATCCCGAAGGACATCTACGAGGCGGCGCTGCTCGACGGCGCCGGCCGCGTGTCGACCTTCGTGCGGATCACGCTGCCGCTGCTGCGGGACAACATCTCGGTCGCCTGGGTCTACCTGGGCATCACCGCGCTGGACATGTTCGCCCTAGTCTACGTCATGACTCCCAGCCAGGGCGGCCCCGACCACGCGTCCGAGATCTTCGCTTCGGTGATTCAGTTCACCGCCTTCAACCGCGGTCAGTTCGGATACGCCTGCGCCCTCGGTGTGGCGCTGGCCATCTTCACGATGCTGATCGCCGCCCTCCAGCTGCGGATCACCCGCCGCGAACGAATCGAGTTCTGACATGGCTGACCTGGCGGTGAACGACCGGCGGACTTCCCCCTCCGGCAAGGGCGGTCATCACCACGCGGTACCGAAGGCGTCCTCCGAGCCGGTCAAGCTCGGCGACCGGGTGTTCGGCGGCTTCTCGCACCTGTTCCTGGTCGTGTGGGCCATCATGGTGCTCTACCCGATCATCTGGGTGGTGGTGTCGTCATTCAAGGAGGACAAGTACATCATCAAGGAGCCGCTGTCGCTCAACCCGCACTCGCTGCAGTGGGACAACTTCTCCCGGGCCTGGACCAAGGGCGGGCTCGGTGAGTTCTTCTTCAACACCGTGATCGTCGTCGGCGGCGGCGTCATTCTCACGATGCTCCTGGGCTCGATGGCGGCCTATGTCCTGGCCCGCTACGAGTTCCCCGGCAACCGCGCGATCTACTTCCTGTTCCTTTCGGGACTGACGCTGCCCGTGTACCTCGCGGTCGTACCCCTGTTCAAGGGCGTCGCGAACACCGGGGTGTCGTTCCCGCTGCTGGGCCTCAACTCACGGCTGATGCTCATCCTCGTGTATGTCGCCTGGTCGCTGTCGTTCACGATCTTCTTCATGCACTCGTTCTTCCGCACCCTGCCGACCTCGGTCGCCGAGGCGGCGCTCGTGGACGGGGCGTCGCACAGCACGCTGTTCTTCCGCGTGATGCTCCCGATGGCCAAGCCGGGCCTGATCAGCATCGGCATCTTCAACGTCCTCGGGCAGTGGAACCAGTGGTACCTGCCGACGGTACTGATGCAGGACCTCAGCGGCGCCGGCAAGGTCCACGAGGTGCTCGCCCAGGGCCTGATCAGCCTCTCGGTGCAGCAGGGTTACAAGTCCGACTGGTCCGGCCTGTTCGCCGGCCTGACGATGGCCATGCTGCCGGTGCTGATCGTGTACATCGCCTTCCAGCGGCAGGTCCAGGCCGGTCTCACCTCCGGCATCTCGAAGTAGTTCGCACCCATAGGCCCGCGCGGCCCCGGCGCTTTCACGAGAAGTACCGGGGCCGTGCGAAGCACTCGCCGGCCGGCTGTGCCTTCACCCGCTCGGCCCGTGCCGCCTGATGTAACTTGCCAATATGCTCGTCGCGGTGACGCCCTCGGGGGCCGGTGGCCGGCTCCGGCCGCTGGCCGACGACGGCACGCCCGCAGGCGACGAGCAGCACGTCCAGGACCTGGCGGGGGCGGTCAAACGAGTCGAGTCACGCGACCGTCCCCGCTGGCTCTGGGCCTCGACGGCCGAGATCTACCCGCGCCTGCATCGCGCCGGCGTCCGCGTCGAACGCTGCCACGACCTGGAGCTCGCCGAGGCTCTCCTGCTCGGGGCGGAGGGCGCGTGGGGACAGCCCCGGACGCTCGCCGCCGCCAGTGCCCGCCTCGCCGGCCGCCCCGTCCCACCGGACCCGCCGGCCCGCGCCGCCGAGCCGCCCGGCCTGTCCCAGGACTCGCTCTTCGACGCCTTCGACGACGCGGCGACCGTACCGCTCGAGGAGCTCGCGGCGGTCTACCGGGCTCAGCGGCGCCGGGTCACCGCCCTCCCCGAGCTCGAGTCCGCCCACGCGCTCGCCCCGCGGGCCGGCGGCATGCGCACCCTGATCGCCGTCGAGTCGGCCGGTGCCCTGGTCGCCGTCGAGATGGGCCGGGCGGGCCTCCCGTGGCGCGCCGACGTCCACGACGCCCTGCTCCGCGAGCGCCTTGGCCCGCCCTCACCGGTGGGCGGCCCCCCGGCCCACCTGGCCGAGCTCGGGGCCCGTCTGAACGAGGCCCTGGGCCAGCGCGTGCACCCGGACTCACCGGCCGAACTGCTGCGCGCCTTCGCCCGCGTCGGCATCATGCTGCGCAGCACCCGCAAGTGGGAGCTGGAGCACGTGGACCACCCGGCCGTGCCGATCCTGCTGGAGTACAAGGAGCTCTACCGGCTCTGGACCGCGCACGGCTGGACCTGGCTCGACCAGTGGGTGACGGACGGCCGCTTCCGCGCGGAGTACATCCCCGGCGGCGTCGTGTCGGGCCGCTGGGCCACGCGCGGCGGCGGCGCACTGCAGATCCCCAAGGTGGTCCGCCGGGCGGTGGTGGCCGACCCCGGCTGGACCCTTGTCGTGGCCGACGCCGGCCAGTTGGAGCCGCGAGTCCTGGCCGCCGTGTCGGGCGACCGCCGCCTCGCCCGCGCCGCCGCCGAGGGCGACCTCTACGCCGCACTGGCCGCGGAGGCGTTCGACGGTGACCGGACGAAGGCGAAGATCGCACTGCTGGGCGCGATGTACGGCGCAACCAGCGGCATGGCCGCCCCGGCCCTGGCCGCGCTGCGCCGCTTCTACCCGGCCGCCTGGGACCTGGTGGAGGAGGCCGCCCGCACGGGCGAGTCCGGCGGCCTGGTCCGCACCTGGCTGGGCCGGACCTGCCCGCCGTCGTCAGTGACCTGGCGCGAGGGCTACGACGAGCCGGGCGCCGAGGCCGACTTCCGCGGCGGCGCGAAGGGCCGGGCCAGGGGCCGCTTCACCCGCAACTTCGTCATCCAGGGCACGGCCGCGGAGTGGGCGCTGGTCCTGCTGGCCCGCCTGCGCACGACACTGGCCGGCCACGCGGCCGAGCTGGTCTTCTTCCAGCACGACGAGGTGATCGTCCACTGCCCCCGGGCCGAGTCCGACGCGGTGGCCGACGCCATCAACTCCGCCGCCGACGAGGCCCGGACCCTGCTCTTCGGCGACACCGAGGTCCGCTTCCCCCTGGACGTCTCGATCGTGGAGCGCTACTCCGACGCAAAGTGACCCACCGTGACGCGCCGGCCCGAGCGTCACGGCGCTGCGAAGTACGCCGCCAGCATGTCGGTGTGCGTCGGGAAGCACAGCGGGCGGGGGCCCACGGCGATCTCGAAGCCCAGCGACTCGTCGGTCGGCACCGACGCGGGGAGGGTGTTGTACGGGCGCGGTGGCAGGACGCCGAAGACGATCAGGTTGCCGCTGCGGACGCTCTGGACGTCGAACAGGCGCACCTCGGCCGGGTCGGCCGGGATCGTGGTCTCCTCGCGCAGCTCGCGGGCGGCGGCCTCCTGCCAGGTCTCGCCCAGCTCGATGAAGCCGCCCGGCAGCGCCAGCTCGCCGCGCATCGGTTCGATGTCCCGGCGCACCACCACGATGCCGCGGCCCTCGTCCGTGTCGACCGGGAGGAGGACCACCGCTACCGGGAGTGGGTTGCGCCAGGTGGTCTCGCCGCAGGAGGTGCAGGTGCGCGGCCAGGGGGCACCTTGCGGATAGGCGGCGCCGCAGTACGAACAGTGATCATGGAGGGCCATGGGTTAGCAGCGTACCGACGGCGTACTAATCTGATGCGCGTCGGTGCTGACCGGTCGGAGGTAGGAGACCCCGCTGAGCGCGATTGTCGGACTGGTACTCGCCGCAGGTGGTGGCCGCCGGTACGGCGGTCCGAAGGCCCTCGTGCGCCACGAGGACGGACGCCTGCTGGTCGAGCGGGCCGTCGCCAACCTTCGCGACGGCGGCTGCACACGTATCTGGGTGGTCCTGGGGGCCGAGGCCGGCCGGGTCCGCGATGAGGCTGTGCTCGGCGACGCCGAGCTCGTCGAGAATCCGGTCTGGAAGAGCGGGATGGGCTCGTCGCTGCGGGTCGGGCTGGCCGCGCTCGCCGAGACCGACGCGGTGGCGGCGGCCGTGCTGCTCGTCGACACGCCCGGGATCGGGGCGGACGCGGTGCGGCGGCTGCTGGACGCGGCGCCCGGCGGGCCTTCGGCGCTGCTCACGGCCACGTACAAGGGGAAGCGGGGGCATCCGGTGATCCTCGGGCGCGACCACTGGAGCGGGGTGTCGACGCTCGCCACGGCCGACGTGGGTGCCCGGGCGTACCTGGTCGCCCACGCCGATCAGGTGCAGGGCGTGCCCTGCGAGGACATCGCCGACGACACCGACCTGGACGTGCCGCCGGAGGAGTGAGCGCGGCCGTCGACGGGGGACCCGCCCCGGCCGCTCCGCCCGTGGTGACGGTGGGTCATCCGCGGCGGCGGTTGGCGTGGGTCCACAGGGCGGGCCAGCCGGAAGGTTCGAGCCAGGCGGCCGGCACCAGCAGGCCGTGCGCGACGATCCGATACCAGAAGGCGGCCCGGTCGGCGCCCAGCTCCTCCGCGTCCGGCCAGGCCGCGGCCCACGGGCCGGTCTCGTCGTTCAGGGCGGAGGCCGGGAAGCCGGCGACGTGGACGCGGCGCGGGCCCAGGACCGGGACGCCCGGGCCGGACCAGGTCGTCACGGCCAGGGCGCAGGCGCAGAGCATCGGCACGTCGATCCCGTACGGCCGCCGCCCCGCCAGCGCCGCCGAGCCCGCCCGGAGCAGGCCGCCGAGGGCTCGGCGCACCCGCTGCGCGACGAGTTCCGCGGTGCGGGCCTCGGCGATGCCGGGCGCCTTGGCGACCGTCCGCAGCGAGCCCGGCAGCGGCGCGTCGACGGCCAGCGGCCGCAGCTCCGGCCCCGGGTACTCGGCCAGGGCCGCGGTCAGCGGACGGGCGCCCCCGGCCCGCCACGCCTGCGCCGCGGTGAGGCCGCCGCCCGGCTCGAGAGCCGCGGCCAGGGCCCGCATCAGCGCACCGGGAGAGGCCCGGCGCAGCGCGGTAAGCGCCGCGAGGTCGTCACCCACCGCAGGGGGCTCGACCGGGGCGCGGCCGGGCGCCGCCAGGTCGCGGGCCCGGAACGCCTCAGCGGTCGGGTAGATCCGGGCGCCGACGTGGTCGTACCGCTCGCTCTCCGTGAGCAGCGGCGCGAGGCGGGCCAGCAGCCCCACCGGCTCGGCCGCCTCCGCCACCGCAGCGGCCGCGCGGGTGCCGAGCGAAGGTCCGTGGTCGGCGGCGACGCGGGCGGCCGGAGTGCGCACCCGGCCGCGCCGGGGACGGGCCGGCGGGGGCGGGGCCTCGGCCGGGGCGGCGACCGGGGGCGGGGGCAGGGCGGCGACCCAGGCGCGGAAGCGCTCGGCGAGCTCCGGCTCCGGGTCGTGGTTGAACCGGGCCCGCACCTGCTCGGTCCGCCACCCGCGCGCGGACGGGCGCAGCTCGGCGTTGAGCACCAGCAGGCCGGCGGCCCGCAGCGCGACCAGGACGCACCGCCCGTCGAGGGCCGCGTCGACGTAGTCGGGGCCGCCGATGCAGTTGCCCATGTACCCGCCCCACTCGGCGATCTGCCGCGCGGTCCGGGCGATCTCGATCAGCTCCGGGCCGCCCGGCAGCGCGGAGCCGTCGGTGGCCAGCACCGCCTCGGGCACCACGAACGCGGCGGTCAACGCCTCCGCCACGGCCGCCGCCTCCTGCAGCGAGGTGATGAGCCCGGCCCAGGTCCGGGCCCGCCGCGCCGCCGCCGCGACAGCAGTGCCGGCCCGCAGCCCGGCCAGCCCGGCGAGCTGCGCGGTGCCGGCGGCGGCGAGCGCTATCGAGTCCAACGACGGGTCGAGCGGCGAGCGCTCGGCGGCCGGCGGGTCCCAGTCCACGTGCAGCACCGGCCCGTACCGCACCTCCGCCGCCGCGTGCCCCTCGAGCACGGCCAGGGCGTCGCCGAGCTCGGCCATCCACAGCAGATCCCCGACGTGCTCCGGGGCGGGCTCGCCGCGCTCGATGAGCTGCCCGAGGCTGAGCCCTTCGGCCAGGCCGAGCCGCGGCGGCTGCAGCCACCGGGCCGGTCGCTCAGGCGAGAACAGCCCGACCGCCTCCCGCCACGCGGCCATCGAACCCTCCGCCCAGCGCAGGGCTGCTCCCCGTACCAGACCCGGCGGTTCGTCGTGCACGGCATATTGCATGTCGACCGCGTTCTCCAGGGCCAGCCACCCGTAGATCCGGGCGTCGGCGACCGCGGCGCGCACGAGGGCGTCGTCGGGCCGCTGCGCGATCCGGCGCAGGACGATGCCGGGGCGGGCCGGGAGGTCGACGAAGCCCTCGATCGTCTGCGCCGCCAGCCGGGCGTGGTGCTTGTGCAGCAGCGCCGCGGCGGCGGTGATCTCCGCGCGGTGCTCGTGCAGGGCCGCGGCGCTCCCGCGGTCGGCGACCGAGATCGCCAGCCGGACCAGCACCGTCGCCGCGAGGCAGTCCCACAGGATCGCGTTGGCGCGCTGTTCGCGGTACCACAGCGGCGCCTGCCACCGGGCCGCGTCAGCGACGGTGGGCTCCCGGCGGACGGTTCGGCGGACCGCCTCGACGATCTCGTCGTCGAGGTAGCGGGCGTGGCGCCCGCGGAGCTGATGCAGCCGGCCCTCGCCGGCCTGCGTCGCGCGCCGCCGGGCCCGGTGCCGCCGGTCCTCCTCGTGCGCGCAGACGCCGGCCCACAGGTCCTGGAGCAGGGCGAGGCGGCGCGGCCGGGGGAGCGGGTCGAGGATCTGCCGCAGGTGCGTCCCGACGACGGAGGGCAGGCCGTCGGGGAAGGGGTCGAAGCCGTCCGGCGCGGTCAGGCCGAGCAGCGTCACGAGCTGCTCCGGCCCCAGCACCTCCGCCGCCGTCACCGCGAACCGCAGCGCCGCCCACCGCCCGGCCGCCACCGCCGCCGTCGCGGCCGCGCCGAGGGGCCGTGTCGCGTCGATCCCGAACAGCGCCACCGACACCGCGGCCGGCGCGCCGAGCGGCGCCGCCCCGACCACCCGCAGCGCGGCCAGCACACCGTCGCGGCGGTTGCCGGCCCCGCCCTCGATGCGGGCCGAACGGAAGCCGTCCCCGAGATCCACGCCGGCGTCCGCCGCCACCACGCCACCGGCCGCGACCAGGGACGCGAGCCGCTCCAGCGCCGGGCCGGGGTCGGCGTCGGCGGGGCCGACGGCGACCGGGGTGCCCGGCCGGTCGGCGCCGGGCGGGAACACGCGTTCGCTGGCGGCCGGGATCACCCCGCCGGAGAGGCGTGTCGTCACCCGGTCATGATGGCGCCGCCGATACCGCGGGCGCAGGTGTATTTTTCCGGGCCGCGAGGCATAGTGGGGGGCGTGCCGGACTTCGCGTCGCCGGCCGCACTCGCGGCGCGCCTGGCCGACGTGGGCTACCTCGCCGACGAGGGGCTCGCGATGGCGGGCTTCCTCGCGCTGCGCCTGCACCGGCCGATCTTCCTCGAAGGTGACGCCGGCGTCGGCAAGACCGCGTTCGCCGCCGCCCTGGCCGCGGCCGCGGACGTCGAGCTGATCCGGCTGCAGTGCTACGAGGGGCTCGACGCGGCGCAGGCGCTGTACGACTGGGACTTCCCGCGCCAGGTGCTCCACCTGCGGGCCGTGGAGGCCGCGGCCGGCCGGGCGCGATCGGCCGACGAACTGGAGGCGGACCTCTACGACAGGCGGTTCCTGCTCGCGCGGCCGCTGCTGCAGGCGATCGAGCGCGCGCCCTGCGTGCTGCTTGTCGACGAGGTCGACCGGGCCGACGACGAGTTCGAGGCGTACCTGCTGGAGATGCTGGCCGACGCCGCGGTCACCGTGCCCGAGCTCGGCCGGATCGTGGCCGAGGTGCCGCCGGTCGTCGTCGTGACGAGCAACCGCACGCGCGAGGTCCACGATGCGCTGAAACGGCGCTGCCTGTACCACTGGGTCGCCCACCCCGAGCCGGAGCGCGAGGCCGCCATCCTGCGGATGCGCCTGCCCGGGATCGAGGAGCGCCTCGCCGCCCGGGTCGCCGCGGCCACGGCGAAGCTGCGCACGCTCGACCTGGTCAAGCCGCCCGGGGTGGCCGAGGCGATCGACTGGGCGGCCGCGCTGCGCGAGCTGGGGCTGCCGGAGCCGGCCCGGGAGACGCTCGGCGTGGTGCTCAAGGTGCGCGAGGACATCGAGCTGGTGAAGGCCGCCGATGTACTCGCTTGACCGGCGCCTGGCCTTGCTGTCCGCCCTCGACGCGGTGGGTCCCGAGCACGCGTACTGGGTCGGGCGGCTGACGCTGTGCGGGTCGCCCGAGGACATCGCCGCGTACGACGCCGTGGCCCGCGATCCGGCCCCCAAAGGCAGTCCGTGGCCGGTGCGGCGGCTGCCGGAGCGGTCGCTGTTCCGCGCGACGATGCCGCCGCAGGTGGGGGCCGAGGAGGGCGATCCGGCGCTGGCGGTGCGGGCGAGCGCTGAGGAGGTACTGCGAAACCGGGATCTGGCAACGCTGTCCACTGTGGAGCGTGCGGAGGCGGCCCGGCTTCTGGCCCTGACCGCGCGAGTCAAGCCGGTGCGGGCCGGGCGGCGCTACACGCGCAGCAGCACGGGGCCGGTCGACCGGCGCCGCACCGTGCGCGCGCTGCTGCGCGGCCCCGACGTGCTGCTGCGCAAGGCCCGGCGGCCGCGGCCCCGCAAGGTCGTCCTGCTCGTCGACGTCTCGGGCTCGATGTCGCCCTACGCCGATGCGCTGCTGCGCTTCGCCCACGCCATGGTGCGGCACCGTCCACGGTGGACGGCCGTCTACGCCCTCGGCACCCGGCTCACGCCGCTCACGGCCGCGCTGCGCACCCGCGATCCGCAGACGGCGCTGCGCGTCGCCGGGCAGGCGATCCCCGACTGGCGCGGCGGCACCCGGCTGGCCGGCACGGTGAGCGCGTTCGTGCGCGGCGACGGCCACCGCGGCGCCGCCCGGCGGGCCGTCGTGGTGGTGTTCAGCGACGGCTGGGAGACCGGCGACCCGGCCCGCCTGGCCGATGCCGTGGCCCACCTGCGCCGCCTGGCCGCGCGGGTGGTCTGGGTGAGCCCGCACGCGGGGCGCCCGGGGTTCGCGCCGTCGGCCGGGGGCCTGGCCGCGGTCCTGCCGCACATCGACGCGCTGGTCGCCGGGCACACCGTCGCGGCGCTCGAGGAGCTGGTGCGCAGCCTGGAGGTGCACCGTGCGTGACGTCCTGCCCGACCTGATGACCTGGTGGCGGCGCGGCGAGCCGGTGGGGATGGCCACGGTGGTCCGGACCTGGCACAGCTCGCCCCGCCCGCCCGGCGCCACCATGCTCGCCGGCCCGGACGGCACCGCCGTGGGCAGCGTCTCCGGCGGCTGCGTGGAAGGCGCCGTCTACGAGCTGGCCCGCGAGGTGGTCGCTACGGGGGTGCCGGTCGTGCAGCGCTACGGCGTCAGCGACGACGACGCCTTCGCGGTCGGGCTGACCTGCGGCGGCATCATCGAGCTGCTCGTGGAGCCGGTCGACCCGGCCCGCTTCCCGGCCCTGGACCGGGTGGCCCGCGCGATCGAGCAGCGCGCCGCGGTCGCCGTCGTGTCGATAGTCGAGGGCCCGGGCGAGCACATCGGCCGCCGCCTGGTCGTCTGGCCGGACGGCGTCGACGGCACGCTGGGCTCGGCCCGGCTCGACGCCGCGGTCACCGACGATGCCCGCGGCCTCCTCGCGGCCGGGCGCACCGACACCCTGCACTACGGCCTCGACGGCGAGCGCCGCGGCGAGGGCCTCGCGGTGTTCGTGGCCTCCTACGCCCCTCCGGCCCGCATGCTCGTGTTCGGGGCCATCGACTTCGCCGCCTCCGTGGCCCGCATCGGTGCTTTCCTGGGGTACCGCGTGACGGTCTGCGACGCCCGCCCGGTCTTCGCCACCTCGAAACGCTTCCCCGGCGCCGACGAGGTCGTCGTCGACTGGCCGCACCGCTACCTCCAGGGCGAGATCGACGCCGGCCGGGTCGACGACCGCACCGTCGTGTGCGTGCTCACCCACGACCCGAAGTTCGACGTGCCGGTGCTGCGGGTGGCGCTGAGCCGCGAGTTCGCGTACGTCGGCGCGATGGGCTCACGCCGCACCCACGACGACCGCATGGCCCGCCTGCGCGAGGCCGGGATCGCCCCGGCGCAGCTGGCCCGCCTGTCCTCGCCGATCGGCCTGGACCTGGGCGCCCGCACGCCGGAGGAGACAGCGGTGAGCATCGCGGCCGAGATCATCGCCGGGCGCTGGGGCGGTGGCGGGGCCCGCCTGACCACCACGGCGGGCCGCATCCACCACGACGTTCACCAGGACTGAATCGCGGCGGCGAGCCGGGCCGGCTGATCGAGCGGGATCAGCGTGGCGGTGTCGTCGATCGTCACCAGCTTCCCCTGGGGGAGCAGCGCGGCCAGCCGGCGGCCGTGCTCGGGCGGCATCACCCGGTCGCCGGCCGCCCACACGACGAGCGCCGGCCGGTCGAACGTCCGCAGGTCCTCGGCGGCCCGCAGCAGGATCGCCCGGTCGGCGAAGAGCGACCGCAGGGCCCGCACCGCGTCCCGGGCGATCCCCGGCCGGGTCAGGATCGGCTCCATCCAGGCCCGCGTGGCCGCGTCGCCGCGCTTGGTGAGCCACCCGAACGCGATGGGCAGCCGCCGGGCCGGCTTCAGCCGCATCTGCTGCATGAAGGCCCGGAACAGCCCGGGCGGCAGCTTCCCGAGCGCGGCCACGGTCCGGCCGGTGAGCCCGGGCGGCAGGTTGTCGAACGCCTCGCACGCGACCAGGACGAGCCGGCCGACCCGGGGCGACGCCGCGGCCACCAGCTGCGCGACCGCCCCGCCGGTGTCGTTGCCGACGAGCGTCACGTCGCGCAGCTCCAGCCGTTCGAGCAGCTCCGTCGTGACGGCGGCGATGCCGGCGAGGGAGAGGTCGGCGTCGGCATGCACGGCCGTGCGGTGGGCGCCGAGCGGCAGGGTGGGCGCGATGACCCGGAAGCTGCGGGAGACGTCGGCAATGACGGCATCCCACAATGTCGCGTCCATCAGCAGCCCGTGCAGCAGCACCATGACCGGCCCGTCGCCTCCGGTGTCCCGGTATTCGACGATCCCCACCCCGAGCTCGATCTCCGCCATGCCCTGAAGTGAACCACGTGGTTCACATCAGGCGCCAGCCCCCTCCTCGCGCTCGAGGGCCCGCAGGAGCGCCCGCAGCCCGGCCTCGACCCCCTCCTCGTCGCCGCCGGTCACCCGGTCGAGCAGCAGCCCGCGCAGCGTGGCCAGGACCATCTCGGCGACCTCGGCCCGGCGCACGTCGTCCCACTCCGACGGGCACAGCGACAGCAGCGCCGGCAGGTAGACGGCTGTCGCCTCCCGGCCGAACCGCGCGTAGCGCCCCGGGTCGTACATCGCCAGCCCGGTCGACTGCTCCAGGACCCGGTGCCCGAACCGCGGATCGGTCAGCACCGGCCACAGGGCCGCGACCCGGGCGGCCAGCCCGCTCGTCGAGCCCGCCGCGGCCGCCAGCCCGGACCCGATCCGCCGCTCGCGCAGCCGGTCGACGGCCTGGACGAGCAGGTCGTCGACGCCCTCGAAGTGGTACAGCAGCACCTTGTGCGTCGTGCCCGCGGCCCGCGCCGCCCGCCGCAGCGAGAAGTCCACGAGCCCGTTGGCGGCCAGATCCTCGACGACCTTCTCCAGCAGCTCCAGCCGCCGCGCCTCACCACGCGCAGTCCCCGCCGAGCGCCGATACCCGCTGCTCTCCACGGGGTCAGCATTCCAGCGCCCTTTTTGTACCCGCAGAGCCGGTACCACTCCCGCCGAAGCCTTTCGTACCATGCTGCAATGCTCGCGACGATGATCGCCGCGGCGGCGACGGCCGGCGTCTATGCCCTGCTCATCGCCCGCCACGTCCTCAGGTCCACCGCCCCGGGCCGCCTGCACCGCCGCCGCGCCGCCGCCGAGGGCCTGGCCACCGCCCGCCTCTTCACCGGCGACCTGGACCGCGCCACCTACCGCGCCGAACTCGAGACGCTGGCCGCCCTGGACGCCGCCGAGCGCCCCCTGGTGGTACCGGCCGCGGAGCACTGACCTCAATCCCGTATCTGCGCCATTGCTGTCAGTGGTGATCCATTGCCACCATTGGCCATGGCGTGGGCGTGGTGGATGCGGCTGCTGCTCGCGGGATCATCGGTGCTCCTCGGCATCGGCATCGGCATCGGCGCCGTCGCGGGCGTCGTCGCTGTCTCCCCGGTCGTGCTCGACTGGTCGTCGCACGAAGTGTGTGTCGTCGCGCGGCCATCGGGACCGGGCCCGGCTCGGCGACGCGGGCCAGGCATACGGTGGCGCCTCGGCGGTGCTGTCCGGTCTCGCGCTGTGCGGCATCGCCCTGTCGCTCGCGCTGCAGTGCCGCCCGGCATACCAGCTCGATCTGGCCAAACTTGCTGTGGACCACCCCGATTCGCTCATCGTCGACGGCGTCCAGGCGCCGGCGGACCGGGTCGACGGGGACCGTTTCGGAACGGTGAAGTCGAACCCCGTCCGGAGGTGCCGCCGCTGCGCTCGATTCGTCCGGGCAAGGAGCTCCGGCGGATGGTTGGCGAGGTCAGATGCCCGGGCACATCGGCAGCGACGGATCCTCCGACCCGGCCCGGCTGCTGCAATCCGGGAGTTCCAGAGGATCCGGGTGACGTCTCGGCGCTCGGCTCGACCATCCCGCCGTGGCCGCTTGGTCCTTCGAGCGGGAGCGGGGCCTGCCCCCTGCCGAGCGCTGCCGCCGAGCCCGGCAGCGACCGTGAGGTGCGGCGTGCGCTCCGGAGCGTGACCTCGGCGCCCGACCGCGCTCGCAGGTGCTGATGATCGCCGTGACGGCACTCCTGGGCACCGCGGTCGTCGACGCGCTGACCGCGCTGGCCCGGTTGCTGGGCGACCCGCGCCGCGGCGCGTTTGCCAAGCGTGTCGATCTGCTCGTCGATCCGACCCGTGACCAGGCCTGGCGGGCACTGCAGGCGGCCTCTCGAAGTGCCGAGGACACGCTGCTCGTGCATTTCGTCGGCCCTGCTGCTGGACTGGCTCCGCATCGATCAGGACGACCTGGCCGACGTGACCCGGCCCGGTGAGGGCTTCGGCCTGCCCGCGCAGGTCCTGCCGCACCGTTCGCCGGACTCCGGCGCGTTCCTGCTGACCGGCACCGGGGAGCGGCCCGGCGTGCTCACCGAGTCCCTGGTCGCGCTGCTGCAGCAGGGTGGCGGGCGGTACGACACGCCGGATTCGCTGGCCGGTCTGCTCGGCCGGCACGCCGCGGAGCACAGCTGGCCGGCTTTGCGTTTCGCCGCGACCGGCCGGGGCGGTGCCATCGCCCTGTCCCGACTCGTCCCGGCCCCGTCCGCCGACCCGTTCATCGGCCGCGAGGCGGCGATGCAGGTCGTCCTGTCATGGCTGGACCGGCCGGCCTCGCCGATACTGGAGGTGCGCGGAGACCCGGGCTCCGGGAAGTCGGCTCTGCTGCGCGCGCTGGGCCACAACACCGACGGGACCGCGTGCCGGTGGCCGGCCGCCTACGGACGGGCTGATGCTGGTCGTGTCGGGGGCCGGGCTGCGGTCGTTGCGGATGCCGGGGGCGGTCGAGGGCTTGCAATGATCTTCGCTCTGCGGTCTGCTGATCAGGCAGATCCAGGTGGCCCGTGTTGCGTCCGCCGCGTGACGGGCCGTTTCGGCACGTCCCCCGCGGGAGGCCAGCTTGTCTTCTTCCCAACGTGTTCGCGTGAGTGTCGACGTCGACGGCAGCCGCTACGTCGATGATGTCGAGCCGCGGACCCTTCTCGTCCACCATCTTCGTGAGCGGCTCGGCAAGGTCGGCACGGTCGTCGGGTGCGATACCAGCAACTGCGGCTCGTGCACCGTGCTCATGGGCGGCGCGGATGAGGCGCCGCGCAGTGTCAAGAGCTGCTCCGTGCTCGCCGTGCAGGCCGACGGGGCGTCGGTCATCACCATCGAGGGCCTGGCCGGGCCCGACGGCTCGCTGCACGCCGTCCAGAAGGCGTTCCACGAGCTCCATGCGCTGCAGTGCGGGTACTGCACGCCCGGGATGATCCTGGCCGCGGTCGACCTCCTGCGCGACAACGACGACCCGTCCGAGGACGAGGTGCGCGAGGGGCTCAACGGCAACCTGTGCCGCTGCACCGGCTACCAGAACATCGTGCGGGCGGTCCGGGCCGCGGCGGCCGAGCTGCGGCAGGCTCAGCGGCAGGAGGTGCAGGCATGACCTCAACGCTGGAGCCCGAGGTCGGCGCGGCCCGGCGGCGCAAGGAGGACGCGCGGCTCATCACCGGGCGGACCCGCTGGACCGACAACATCGCGCTGCCCGGGATGCTGCACCTGGCCATCCTGCGCAGCCCGCACGCCGCGGCCCGGATCGTGCGGGTCGACGTCTCCGGCGCGCTGCGGGAGCCGAACGTCGTGGCCGCGTTCAGCGGGGCCGACGTCGCCGAGATCCAGGGCAGCCTGCCGTGCGCGTGGCCGGTCACCGAGGACATCGTGCACCCGGTGCGGCCGCCGCTCGCGGTGGACTTCGTGCGCCACCACGGGGAGGCGGTCGCGGTCGTCGCCGCCCGGGACGCCGCCAGTGCGATCGACGCGCTCGAGGCCATCGAGGTCGAGTACGAGCCGTCGGAGCCGGTGCTCGACCTGGAGGCCGCGTCCCGCGACGAGGGGCTCGTCCACCCGGACAAGGGCACCAACCGGTCCTACACCTGGGTCTTCGACTCCGCGGACGCGGGCACCGGCACGAGCGTCGCCGACGTCGACGCCGAGGTGCGCATCCAGCGCCGGTACATCCAGCAGCGCCTGATCCCCGCCTTCATGGAGCCGCGCAGCGTCGTGGTGGACCCGGGCATGGGGGAGTACACCATCTGGTCGGCGACCCAGATCCCGCACATCCTGCGGGTCTTCTACGCGCTGCTCACGGGCGTGCCCGAGCACAAGATCCGGGTCATCGCGCCGGACGTCGGCGGCGGGTTCGGCGGCAAGCTGCAGGTCACGCCGGAGGAGATGATCGCGTTCCTGGCCGCCCGGCGGATCGGCCGGCCGGTCAAGTACACCGAGACGCGCGGCGACACGATGGTCTCGGCGCACCACGGGCGCGACCAGATCCAGGACATCACGCTCACCGCCCGCCGCGACGGCACGCTGACCGGCGTCGACGTCAAGCTCATCGCGAACATGGGAGCCTACCTCGGGCTCGTCGGGCCGGGCGTGCCGATCCTCGGCGCGTTCATGTACAACTCCATCTACAAGGTCGAGGCCTACCGCTTCGAGTGCACGGGCGTCTTCACCAACACGACGATCACCGACGCCTATCGCGGTGCGGGGCGGCCCGAGGCGACCTACGCGATCGAGCGGGCCATGGACGACCTGGCCGACGAGCTGGGCTTCGACCCGATCGAGCTGCGCCGCCGCAACTGGATCAAGGCCGAGGAGTTTCCGTTCACCACGGTCGCCGGCCTGGTCTACGACTCCGGTGACTACGACGCGGCCACGGACAAGGCGATGGAGCTGTTCGGCTACGACGAGCTGCGGGCCGAGCAGATCAAACGCCGAGAAGCAGCGGATGTCGTACAGCTGGGGATCGGGGTGTCGACCTATACGGAGATGTGCGGCCTGGCGCCGTCGCGGATCCTCGGCGCGCTGCGGTACGCGGCGGGCGGCTGGGAGAACGCGGCCGTCCGGGTGCTGCCGACCGGCAAGGTCGAGGTCGTCACCGGCACGAGCCCGCACGGCCAGGGCCACGTGACGGCCTGGAGCCAGATCGTCGCCGACGAGCTCGGGGTGGCGTTCGACGACGTCGAGGTCCTGCACGGCGACACCCGGACCGCGCACAAGGGCCTGGACACCTACGGCTCCCGCTCCCTCGCGGTCGGCGGGGTCGCGCTCGTCGAGGCGTGCCGCAAGGTGCGCGACAAGGCCCGCACGGTCGCCGCGCACATGCTGGAGTGCAGCCCCGACGACCTCGAGTTCTCCGCGGGGGCGTTCCGGGTGCGCGGTACCCCCGATGCGGCCAAGACGATCGGGGACTGCGCGTTCGCCGTCTTCGCCGCCCACGACCTGCCCGACGGGGTCGAGGCGTCGCTCGACGCCGACGCCACCTTCGACCCGCAGACGTTCTCCTTCCCGCACGGCACCCACCTGTGCGCGACCGAGGTCGACACGCTCACCGGACGGGTCACGATCCGGCGGTACGTCGCCGTCGACGACGTGGGCCGGGTGGTCAACCCGCTCATCGTCGAGGGCCAGGTCCACGGCGGCGTGGCCCAGGGCATCGCGCAGGCCCTGCACGAGCAGGCGGTGTACGACGCGGGCGGCACGCTGCTGTCCGGCTCGTTCGTCGAGTACACGATCCCGACCGCGGCCGATCTGCCGACGATCGTGAGCGACCGGACCGAGACGCCGGCGACCTCCAATCCGCTGGGGGTCAAGGGCGTCGGCGAGGCCGGTGCGATCGCCGCGACCCCGGCCGTGGTCAACGCGATTGTCGACGCGCTGCGCCCCTACGGCGTGTCCGACGTGGCGATGCCGTGCACGCCCGAGCGGGTGTGGCGGGCCCTGAAGCGTGGCCCCGGCGCCGGGGTGCGCTCCGGGCCCGCGGTCAGCGCCGAGCAGGTCATGCCCGGTGCGGTGCACGCCGACCGGCCCGGAGGTGAGTCATGATCCCGGTCGCGTTCGACTACGTGCGGGCGTCCACTGTGGAGGAGGCGGTGGCCGCGCTCGGTGCGGCCGAGGAGGGCAAGGTGCTGGCCGGGGGCCAGTCACTGCTGCCGGTGCTGCGGCTCCGGCTCGCCGCGCCGACGGTGCTCGTGGACCTCGCGGGGGTGGCGCAGCTGCGTGGAGTACACCTCAGGGAAGGCGCTCTGGTCATCGGCGCGATGACCACGCACGCCGAGGTGGCGGCGTCCGACCTGGTGCGGGAGCACGCACCCCTGCTCGCCCTGGCGGCCGGCACGGTCGGTGACCGCCAGGTCCGTCACCGCGGGACGTTGGGTGGATCGCTCGCCCACGCCGACCCGGCCGCCGACCTGCCCGCTGTGGCGGCGGCCCTGGATGCGACGTACGTCGTCCAGGGTCCGGCGGGCCGGCGGTCGATCGGCGCGGCCGACTTCGCGATCGGCCTGTTCACCACCGCGCTGGCGCCGGACGAGGTGCTCGTCGAGGTGCGCCTGCCCTCGACGGCCGGCTGGGCCGTGCACTACGAGAAGTTCCACCGCACGTCGCAGTCCTGGGCGATCGTCGGCGTGGCGGCCGCGGTCCGGCGCGACAACGGCGGTATCGGCGCGGCCCGGATCGCGCTGACGAACGTCGGCCCCGTGCCCCACCGCGCCCGCACCGTCGAGGAGGCGCTGACCGGGGCCCCGGCCACGCCCACCGCGATCGCCGAGGCGTGCGGCCCGGCCGCGGCCGGCACCGCTCCCGTCGACGACCTGTCGGCCTCGGCGGACTACCGCCGGGAACTCGCCCGGGTCCTGACCACCCGGGCGGTGTGCAAGGCACTCGGTGTCTGACCCGGTCGGTAGGGCTAACGTCTAGGTGGTCCCGGCGCTCGCTCGGCCGGGGCCACCGACTTTTCGGAGGTAGGGCCCGTGCAACTGGAGAACTCCTTCACCGTGCCCGTCCCCGTCGACCAGGCGTGGGCGGTCCTGCTGGACATCGAGCGGATCGCGCCCTGCATGCCCGGCGCGACGCTCACCGCCGTCGAGGGCGACGACTTCACCGGCACCGTGAAGGTCAAGCTCGGCCCGGTCAGCCTGACGTTCAAGGGCACCGGGAAGTTCGTCGAGCGCGACGAGGCTGCGCACCGGGTCGTCATCAGCGCGAACGGCGCGGACAGCCGCGGCGGTGGCACGGCCCGGGCCACTGTCACCGCGACGCTTGCCGGTGCGGGCGACGAGACGCAGGTGAACGTCTCGACCGACCTCGACGTCACCGGCAAGGCGGCCCAGTTCGGCCGCGGGCTCATCGGCGACGTGAGCGGCCGCCTCATCGGCCAGTTCGCCGACTGCCTGGCCGGCAAGCTGGCCGGAACCCCGGTGGGAACGCCGTCCGCCTCCCCGGAGCCCGCCGCGGCGCCCGTGGAGGCCGCGCCGAGTCTCGACCTGGCCGAGTCGCGGGCGGGCGAGCCGATCGCTCCGGTGCGGCCCGAGTCCGAGGCGATCGACCTGCTCGCCGTCTCCGGTGTGGGCTCGGCCGTGCGGCGCGTGGTGCCCTACGTGATGACCGCCGCGGCCGGGTTCGCGGTGGTCTTCGGCATCGTCTGGTGGATCCGGCGCCGCTGATCCGGCGGCCCGGGTGCCGGGCCCGATGGTCCGGACCGCACTGAGCGGTCTTGATCCACAGCGCCGGTTGGTCCGATATGGTGACTTTGAGTTACTGTCGGACAACTGAAGGTGATGTCATGCACGGCATCGGTAGACGGCACCGCCTGGGCACCGTGGCGCTCGCGGCGGTCGCCGTGCTCGGCCCGGGGCTGCCGGCGAGCGCCGCGCCCCCCATGGGCATCGTGGCCAACGAGGCTGTGACGGGCGAGGCCAACGGCTACGTGGTGATGCTCAGGGAGCCGCCCGGCGCCCAGAGCGCGGCCCAGGCCAAGGCGTCGGTCGCCGACGCCGCCCAGAAGATCGCCAAGCAGTACGGCGGGCAGGTCCGCGAGCAGTACAGCACCGCGGTGCGCGGTTTCGCGATCGACAACATTGACGAGAGCAAGGCCGCGCAGATCGCCGCCAACGGCAACGTGGTGAGCGTGGAGCGCAACATCCTGCTGCACGCCGACGCCACGCAGTCGTCGCCGCCGTGGGGCCTGGACCGCATCGACACCCACGCGAACGCCCGCGACAGCACCTACACCTACCCGAACGCGGCCGCGGACGTCACCGCGTACATCCTCGACTCCGGCATCCGCATCAGCCACAACGACTTCGGCGGCCGGGCGTCCTACGGGTACAACTTCGTCGACCGGAACACCAACTACTACGACAACCCGGACAACGTCAACAACAGCAACGACCCGGCCAACGCCAACGACTGCGACGGGCACGGCACGCACGTGGCCGGCACGATCGGGGGCACCAGCTACGGCGTGGCCAAGCAGGTCTCGCTCGTCGCGGTGCGCGTGCTCGACTGCAGCGGCAACGGCTTCCTGTCCGAGGTCGTGCACGGCGTCGACTGGATCACCGCGTATGCCCAGCACCCGGCCGTCGTCAACATGAGCCTCGGCTCCGACACCCCGACGGTCATGCTCGACGCCGCCCTGAAGCGCTCGATCGCCTCCGGGCTCACGTGGGCCGTCGCGGCCGGCAACGGCGACGACAACGGCAACCCGACGAACGCCTGCAAGAACTCGCCCGGCAACATCGCCGAGGCGATCGTGGTGGGCGCCGCGACGATCGACGACAAGCCGGTGTACTGGTCCGACTACGGCCCCTGCGTGGACCTCTACGCGCCCGGCGTCGGCATCACGTCCGACTGGATGACGAGCGACTCGGCGACGAACATCCTGGACGGCACGTCGATGGCCTCGCCGCACGTCGCGGGGGCGGCCGCGCTGATCCTGCAGGCGCACCAGGACTACAGCCCGGCCCAGGTCCGCAACGCGCTCGTCCAGGGCTCGTCGGTGGGCGTGCTGAACATGTCGTCATACCCGGCCTACGCCCGCGTCGGCACCCCCAACCGCCTGCTCTTCGTGCGCCAGAGCGACCCGCCGCGGCCGGTGGGCCGGGAGCAGAGCCTGTACAACCCGCGCTTCGGCACCACCGAGGTCTACGCGCGCTCCGACGCGAGCGACCACCTGATCTACTCCTACTGGTCCGGGGACTGGTCGGACTGGACCGACCTCGGCGGCTCGCTGCAGGGCGACCCGGCGGTGCTCTACAACCCGCGGTTCGGCACGACCGAGGTGTACGCCCGGCTGGCCAACAACCACCTCGGGTACCGCTACTTCTACAGCAACTGGTCGTCCTGGATCGACCTCGGCGGCAACCTCGCGGGCAACCCGGCGGTGATCTACAACCCGAAGTACGGGACCACCGAGGTGTACGCGCGCACGGCGACCGGATCGCTTGCCTACACCTACTACTCGGGTGGCTGGCAGGGCTGGGTCGACCTGGGCGGGACGCTCACCGGGGACCCCGGCGTGCTCTACAACCCGACGTACGGCACCACCGAGGCGTACGCGCTGCAGAGCACCGGCCTGTCCTACGTCTACTACCTCGGCGGCTGGTCGGGCTGGACGAGTCTGGGCGGGACCGTGCAGGGGACGCCGGCCGTGCTGTACAACCCGAAGTACGGCACCACCGAGGTGTACCTGCGCACCGCGGCCGACCAGCTGGCGTACGTGTACTACCTGGGCGGCTGGTCGCAGTGGATCGGCCTGGGCGGCAGCCTCGACGAGGACCCCGGGGTCGTCTACAACCGCTCGTCGGGCACGACCGAGGTGTACGTCCACACGCCCGGCGACGAGCTGCGCTACGTCTACTATCTCGGCGGCTGGTCCGGCTGGAACAACCTCGGCGGCAACACCGACGGCAGCCCGTCGGTGCTGTACAACCCGCGCTTCGGCACCACCGAGGCGTACACCCGCCAGCACGACGGGCACGGGTACTACAAGTACTACGCGGGCGGCTGGTCGTCGTACATCGACCTGACGCCGTGACCGGTTCCCGGTCTCAGCAGGGGTAGCGCGGTGGCGCCGGCGGCAGGGTGAAGGTGGAGACCCCGTCGGGTGCCCGGCCGGAGGCGGCCCATTCGGCCAGGGCCGCCCCGGTCGCCGGCGCCATCATGATGCCGGTGGTGAAGTGCCCGCCGGCGAACCAGCCGTTGGTGACCTCGGGCAGCCGGTCGACGACGGGCTGGCGGTCCTCGATCTGCGGCCGGAAGCAGCACCACCGGTGACTGATCCGCGCGTCCGCGGCCGCCGGGATGAGCGTGGCCAGGCCCTTCGCCATCGGGTCGGCGACCTCGGGCCGGACCTCCCGGCTGCGGTCGCCCTCGTCGAACGTCCCGCCGCAGACCACGCCGCCGCCGGGTAGCGGGGTGCCGCCGCCGAACGGCCCGGCCAGGACGCTGCCGAGCCGCCAGGGGCCGGGGGCGACGGCGAGCATGTGACCCTTCACCCAGCGCTGCGGGACCCGGCGGTGCCACGGCGGCGGGAGCAGGCCGGTGGCCACGATCAGGGCGCCCGGGGTGAAGTCGCCGGCGGTGGTGTGGACGGTGCCGACGCGGTCGCCGCGCACCGAGACCCCGAGCAGCCCGACGCCGGTCACGACCTGCCCGGCCCGCGCGGCGAGGGCCAGGGCCAGCCGCAGCGGATCGACGGCCAGCTGCCCCTCGGCCAGCCGCGCCTCGGCCCCGTCGGGCAGCCGGACGTCCGGCTCGAGCTCGCGCACGTCACTCTCGCTCAGCGGCCGCGGGCCGCCCTGGTCGGAGCCGGCGGCGGCACTGCGCTCCGGGAACGTGCCGGCCGGGCGGATGTCCAGCCATCGGGTCGGCCAGGTGCCGATGGCGTGCTCCCATTCGGCGTCGAGATCGCGGTACAGCTGCCGGCTCCTGCGCCCGAACGCCACGAACTCGGGGCTGTCCGTGGCCACGTGCATGTCCGGGGCGATGGCGCCGCCGTTGCCGGACGACGCGCCGGGGGCCAGCCGCGGGGCCCGCTCGATGAGCACCACCCGCCCGAGCCCGGCCCGGCGGGCGAACACGGCCGCGGCGAGCCCGATCGCGCCGCCGCCCACCACGAGGACGTCCGGGCTGCGGTCGAGGTCCAGCGGCCGGCCGGGCGCGAGCAGGGCCCGCTCGCCCGCGTCCAGCCGGTCGTCCCAGACAGTCACACGATCCACCCGGCAATTGTTGCTCACGTATGGGCAATTTTGGATCACGGTCTGTCGCGGTCCGGGTCCACCCGCGCGGCGGCGTTCTGATCAGCGGAAAGCTGCGCTGCGAAATAGACAGTCTGCGATCTAGAATATGGCACGGCCAAAGGAGGTCACCGATGTCACTGCTATCGGCGCTGGACTCCCGGCACACGGTCGCGCCCGAGGGCTACAGCCGCTGGCTCATCCCGCCGGCGGCGCTCTCCGTCCACCTGTGCATCGGTCAGGCGTACGCCACGAGCGTCTACAAGAACTCGCTCATCGCCCACTTCGGCGTCAGCCAGACCGCTATCGGCATCATCTTCAGCATCGCCATCGTCATGCTCGGCCTGTCCGCCGCGGTCGGCGGCACTTGGGTGGAGCGCAACGGCCCACGCAAGGCCATGTTCGTCTCGGCGTGCTTCTGGGGCGCCGGGTTCCTCGTCGCCGCCCTCGGCATCAGCACCAGGCAGCTCTGGCTGGTGTACTTCGGGTACGGCGTCCTGGGCGGCATCGGTCTCGGCATCGGGTACATCTCGCCCGTCTCGACGCTCATCAAGTGGTTCCCGGACCGGCCCGGCCTGGCCACGGGCCTCGCCATCATGGGGTTCGGTGGCGGCGCCCTGATCGCCAGCCCGCTGTCCCGCCAGCTCCTGTCGCTCTACGACGCCGGCTACGACCCGGGCGACGCCAAGTCCGTGGCCGGCGGCTCCGCCCTGGTCCTGCTCTTCGTGACCCTGGGCGTCGGCTACTTCCTCATCATGATGTTCGGCGTCTTCAACGTCCGGGTCCCCCGCGAAGGATGGCGCCCGGCCGGCTTCGACCCGGCCTCGATCCGGGAGAAGCCACTGGTCACCACGGCCAGCGTGAGCGCCGCCAACGCCCTGCGCACCCGCTCGTTCTGGCTGCTCTGGATCGTGCTGTTCTGCAACGTCACCGCCGGCATCGGCATCCTGGAGCAGGCCAGCCCCATGATCCAGGACTTCTTCCGCGACAACGGCACCTCGTCGGTGAGCGTCGCCGCCGCCGCGGGCTTCGTGGGCGTCCTGTCCCTGTTCAACATGGCCGGCCGGTTCGCCTGGTCCACCACGTCGGACATCATCGGCCGCAAGCCCATCTACATGGTCTACCTGGGCGTCGGCATGGTCCTCTACGCCCTGCTGGCCTCGGTCGGCCACACCGCGACCGCCTTGTTCGTCCTGCTGGCCGGCGTCATCCTGTCCTTCTACGGCGGCGGCTTCGCCACGGTCCCGGCCTACCTGCGTGACCTCTTCGGCACCTACCAGGTCGGCGCCATCCACGGCCGCCTCCTGACCGCCTGGTCCGCGGCGGGCGTCGCCGGCCCGCTCATCGTGAACGGCTTCCTGGACGCGCAGGGCAAGCCGGGCACGCTCACCGCCTCGGCCTACCAGCCGGCCCTGTTCACCATGGTCGGCGTCCTGGCGGTCGGCTTCATCGCCAACCTGCTGATCCGCCCGGTGCCGCAGCGCTACCACGAGCCCGCCCCCGAACCGCAGAAGGTGGCGTCATGAACAGTCAGCAGTCGGTCCGCCTGCTCGTGAGCTGGGCCCTGGTCGCCGTGCTCCTGGGCTACGGCATCATCCAGACCGTCATCACCGCCGTCAAGCTGTTCAGCTGACCCCGGCCCCGCCCGGCGGCACCCGCGCGGTGCCGCCGGGCGGGCGCGTGACCCCTAGCTCGCCGCGGTGCGGCGCCCCTCCTCGAAGAACGCCAGCAGATCGGGCAGCGCCCGGACGGGGTGCGCGGCACCGAACGACACGTTCCAGAAGTCCCCGGTCCGCGCCTTCCACGGCCCGACGTACGCATACGGCTCGTCGATCGTCGAGTCTCCGGCCGACACCCCGTAGTTCACCTCGTCGAGCGAGATCCCGAGGTCGAAGTGCTCCGGCCACAGCACCGGCTCGACGTCCCCGCTCAGCGCCCGCAGCGCCGCGTCGCCGGCCGCGAACGCCTCCAGGATCTGCGCCGCACCGTCCAGCACGACCACATCCTCGGCCGCCGCTCCCGACCCGTCCGGGTACAGGTTCTCGGGCGCCCCGATCGCGACCCCGGCCGCCGCGGCGACCTCACCGAGCGTCCGCCCGGCGAGGTCCACCCGGTGCCCGTCGCCGCGCACGAGTGCGTCAGCGGTGACGGTCAGCTCGGGCGCGGCCACGGTCCGGAAGCCTCCGCCACCCACCCCCAGCCGGATGGTCCCACTGCTGCGGTACTGCGGCCCGGCCAGCACCAGCTCCGCCAGCCCATGAAGAGAACGTCGCGTCAGGTTTGTCACGAACCCATGATGCCCGCCCGGCCCGCTGCCGGACGACGCAGCACCCGGCTCCCCGCGCCTTCAGCTGCGAGCCGACCCGATGCCCATCAGCACGGCGATGCCCAGGGCGCTGCGGGCGGAGTACGGCTGGCGCCACAGCCCGCCGTGCGCCGCCGCGAACGCCTCGTCCTGCCACGGGTGCTCGAGGGCGGGGCGGCTCACGTTGAGGTCGTGGACCAGCAGGGCGGCCATGAGCGAGTTGCTGGTCGCCGGCTCGAAGATCTCGATCCCGAAGCGGTGTGCGCCGGCGAAGGCGGCGGCCAGGAGGCGGTTCTTCACCACGCTGCGGGTGCGGGTGGCCGGGGCGACAGTCAGCGACACCGGCGTGCCGGCGGCCCGGGCCTCGGCCGCCCGCCAGCGCTGGAGCCGCTTGGCGAGCGCGTAGTTGGGGCCCTGCTGCGGCACCAGGCTGTCGTTGATCCCCGGGTACAGGCCCGGCGGGTAGTTGCGGGTGAGCAGGCGCCCCGCGCTCACCAGGCGCAGCGGCCGCCGGAGCCGCCCGATGCCCATCGCCGCCGCGTATCGCCGGGTCGCCTCGTCGACGGCGTCGTCCGGCACGGCGAACACGTCGGTCGGCGTCGCCAGGAACGCGAGCGCCAGGTCGGGCCGCCGATCCCGCAGGTGGACGGTGAGCGCGTCGACGGCCATGGCGACCCGCACGTTGAGGGCACCGTCGGCGTACACGTAGTTGCCGAGCACCAGCCGCCCCGGCTGCCCCTCGATCCAGCCGGCGACCCGGCCGAGGTCGTGCAGCAGGTCGGCGCCGCGCACGTCACCGGCGGCCGGCACGTGCAGCCGCCCGGCGTACCGTTCGGCCAGCGCCGTCAGCCGCTGCCAGATCGCCGGGCGGGGCAGGTCCACGGCGACCACGTCGGCACCCCAGCGCAGCAGCGCGCGCAGCGGCCCCATCTCGGCCCCGGCGCCGAGGACGACGACCCGCCGGTCGGGCAGGGCCAGCCAGTCCGGGTTGGCCGCGACCGTCCGGACCGCGTCGGCGCAGGAGCGCTCGATCGTGCCGGCCGCGACCCAGTCCTCGAGCTGCCGGTCGAGCTCGGCCCCGCGCAGGCGCCGCCCGCGGTACGGCACCGTCAGCTCCCGCTCGGCCTCACCCTGCCCCGCGACGGTCACCGTGGTGAGCGGCGGGCCCTCGGTGCCGAAGGCGGCCGTCAGGGGCGCTTCGTCGCCGTCGGGTCCGGCGCGGTACCGCATCCGCGTGTGCAGTGAGCCCAGCCCGTCCCGGGCGATGCTCAGGGCCGCGTCGCGGGACGGCAGCCCGGCCTCGATCAGCCGCCGGAAGTGCACGAGGTAGTCGTGGCGCCAGTTCGTCGACGCCTGCGCACCCCGGGCCCCGACCGGGTCGACGGCGCGCAGCGCGTCGGCGACCACGGCCCGTCCCAGCGCTGAGGTGCTGGCCCGGCCCTCGACGCTCGGGATGACGACTCCTGTCGGATTCTCGTTCGGCACAGCGCTCAGTCTGCCAGCCGGGCGCGGGTCCGGCCCGGTGCCCGCACGCCGGTCACCGAGGCGGGCGGGAAGGCGTGAACAACCGGCGGTCATGTGACGTAGGGGTGCGCTCGGGCGTGTAGATGGTATGACGACGATCCACACGCTCGACGGTGTTCCGCCGCCGACCGTCGCCGGGAGGGCCATGCCGCCCGATTTCACCGAGTGCTACGCCGCCTCGTTCGCGCCTGTCGCAGGCCAGCTCGCGGTGTACCTGGGCAGCACCGAGGAGGCCCAGGAGGTCACGCAGGAGGCGTTCACCCGCGCCTGGAGCCGGTGGGCCCGGATCTCCCGCTACGACGACCCGGCCGCCTGGGTCCGCCGGGTCGCCTGGAACCTGGCCACCAGCCGCATCCGCCGGGCCCGCACGGCCCTTCGCCACTGGCGCACCCAGCGCCCGGAGCCGGTCGCCGGCCCCGGACCGGAGCGGGTGGCCCTTGCGCACGCCCTGGCAACGCTGCCGCCCGCCCAGCGCCGCGCCGTGGTCCTGCACTACCTCGCCGGCCTCCCGGTCGCCGAGATCGCCGAGCTCTGCCGCGTACGCGAGGGTGCCGTGCGCACCTGGCTGTACCGAGCCCGGATCGCCCTGGCCAAGCACCTGACGGATGAGGTGGACGACAGTGCCTGAGCTCGACGAACTCCGAGACGCCCGGCTCCGCGCCGCCCTGGGCGAGCTGCACGACCGCGCCCGGTCGGCCCTGCGCCCGCCGGGCCCGGACCGCATCCCCGCGCTCGCCCGCCGCCGCCGCTTTGCCGCGGTCGGCGCCGGCAGCGCCCTGCTGCTCGCCCTGGCCGGCGCGTTCTGGCTGGCCGGAGCCGCACCGGCGGCCCACCAGCCGGCCGCCCGGGTCTGTACCCCGGTCCAGGCCCGCGCCTTCCTGCGGCCGGACGCCACCCCGAGCCAGACCGAGGACCTCCGCGCCGCGATCGCCGCCTCGCCCGAGATCTCGGATTACGGCTTCGAGTCCCGCGAGGAGGCCTACGAACGCTTCAAGCGCCAGTTCGTCGACGCCCCCGAGCTGGTCGCCGCGACCCAGGTCGATGACCTGCCGTCGAACTTCTGGTTCGACCTGCCCTGCGCCGCCGACTTCCCGGCCGTCCAGGCGCGCCTGAAGCCACTGGCCTCCGATGTGACATGCCCGTGCGTGCCGGACCCGGAGGCCGACCGCTCGGTCCAGCCGGCCGACTCGCCATCGACCTCGCAATCCCCGCGCCGCTGACCGGCTCCGAGGCGGGCATCACGCGACGGAGCCGGGGCTCTTCGGCCGGCGGTGCGGCGGTGTGCCGGGACGACGCCGCCCGCCTGTTCGACCCCGACGACCGCCCGGCGGTCAGCGGGTGAGGATCAGGTCGGCGCGGTCGCGGGTGCCGGCGATGACGGCGGCGTTGCGTTCGTCGCTGCGGAAGACCCAGTCCTGGGCGGCGGGAAGCTCGAGGCCCTTGGCCATCTGGCGGCGCAGCAGGGACTCCTGCCGGACGGAGTCGGGGGCGTCCAGGTACAGCACCAGGTCGAGCAGCCCGCGCACGGACGCCCAGGGTCCCTGGTCGAGCAGCAGGTAGTTGCCCTCGACGACGATGACCCGCACGTCGGCCGGGACCGGGATGACCCCGCCGATCGACTCGTGGAGGGTCCGGCTGTAGCTGGGCGCGTAGACGAGGTCCTCACCCGCGCGCAGGCGCCGGAGCAGGTGCACGAACCCGGCCGCGTCGAACGTCTCCGGCGCGCCCTTGCGGTCGGTGAGCCCGAGCCGGCCGAGCTCCACATTGGACAGGTGGAACCCGTCCATCGGCACGGCCACGCTCGTCAGTCCATCGTGGACGTTCAGCGCGTCGGAGAGGGCGCTGGACAGTGTGGACTTCCCGGCGGCGGGCGGTCCGCAGATGCCGACGATGGAGCGCCCCTGCCGCCCGCGGACGAACGGGACGACGACGTCGAGCGCCGGCTGGAGGACGTCGGGTTGCCGCATGCTCATGCGAGACTGTCGCGCAGGCCGCGCATCCCGGTGAGCCACCGATCCGTGTCAGTGGCCCGGTGCAGGTAGTACTTGGCCACCTCGGGATGCGGCAGGATCAGGAACTTCTCGGCGTCCAGCCCCTGGATGACGGCCTCGGCCACCTCCTGCGCCGACAGCACTGCCCCTCCGGCCGCCGTCACCTTGGCGCCGATGTGCCCCTCCTTGAGCCCTTCCTGGAGCATCGGGGTGTCGACGCCCTGCGGGCAGAGCGCGCTGACCTTGATGCCCTGGCTGCCGTAGGTGATGGACAGCCACTCGGCGAACGAGACCGCCGCGTGCTTCGTCACCGCGTACGGCGCGTCGCCGACCGAGGTCAGCAGCCCGGCGGCCGAGCACGTGTGCAGCAGATACCCGAAGCCCCGCTCCAGCATCGACGGCAGGACCGCGCGCGCGGAGTACACGTGCGACAGGACGTTCACCGCCCAGGTCCGCTCCCACGTCGCGTTCGACGCCTCGAGCCCGGCTCCACTGGTGACGCCGGCGTTCGCGCAGAACAGGTCGATGCGGTCGTAGCGGTCGAGCGCCTCCTGCACCAGCTCCGCCACCTGCTCCTCGCTCGTCACGTCGGCCTCGACGCCCACCGCTTCACCCGGCAGGGACGAGGCGAGGTCGGACGCCGCGGAGCCGTTGAGATCGGCGAGTACCAACGCTGCCGCGTCCTGGCTTGCGAAGCGCCGCGCCAGTGCGGCACCGATCCCACCGGCGGCCCCGGTGATGACCACGACCTTGCCATCGACCTTCACGTTCGCGCTCCCAGGCGTCGCAGTGTCTGCAGGAGTGCCGGCGCCCCGCCGGTCACGAGCTCCCGGGTCGGCAGCAGCGCAATCACCGGTGTCGTCACGCCTGCGGCCGCGTACCGCTCGACGTGGGCCCGGCACACCTCGGCCGAGCCGTGGACGATCAGCTGGTCGACGACCTCATCCGGAATCGCTGCCAGCGCGCCCTTGCGGTCGCCGGCCGCCCACGCGTCCCACATGGGCTTCAGGACGGCGCCCCGCCCCAGCCAGCGATGGAACGCCGCGTAGGCGGGCACGGTGAGGTACGCCGCGATCAGCCGCCGCGCGGTGGTGCGGGCCTCCTCGGCGTCCTCGGTCGGGCACACGAAGATCCGCGCGGCGACCTCGAAGTGCTCGGGCGCACCGGCCAGCTCGGCGCGCGCGGTCGCCACATCTTCGACGGACAGCCAGTTGAGCACGGCACCGTCGGCTTCGGCCGCCGCCAGGCGCAGCATGCGCCCGCGCAGACCGGCCAGGAGCAGCTTCGGCGGTACCTCCGGCGGCCGCTCCAGGCGGAAGCGCCTGACTGTGAACGTGTCGAAGGCCCCGTCGACGAGCTCGCCCGCCAACGCCGCGCGGAGGAACCGGAGGATGTCACGGCTGCGCTCGAACGGCTGTTTGAAAGCCACCGCGTTCCAGTCGTTGACCACAACCGGTGACGACGATCCGATGCCGAGCGCGAACCGGCCGGGTGCGGCCTCGGCCATCGTCGCGGCCTGCATGGCCAGCAGGCCGGGGCCGCGGGTGAAGACCGGGACGATCGCGGTGCCCAGGCGCAGCCGCGGCGCCCAGGCGGAGGCGAGGGCCAGCGGGGTGAACGCGTCAGTGCCGGCCACCTCGGAGGACCACACGTCCGTGAACCCGATGTCCGGTAACGTGGCGACCAACGCAGCGTGATCGGGCAGCGGGACGCCGGTCAGTGGGATCGTCAGCCCCCATTGGCTGTTCATCAGCCGATCATCTCCACGAAACGGCCGATGTGGCAAGCAGAACGGCACACTCGGCCGCGACCTCCGACGTTGCAGCGGGTAGACCCGCGACGTAGCCTGACGCGGGTTTCCACCGAGAGAAGGAGCGCAGCATGCTGGGTCTGGAAAAGAAGCTCATGAAGGAGTGGGAAGGCAAGAGCGCTCAGGAGATCGCCGACGCCCCCGTCACCGCGATCGCCGGCGTGAGCGACGGCGACGCCGAGAAGCTCCTCGCCGCCTTCAACATCAAGACCGTCCGTGACCTGGGCACGAACAAGTACTTCCGCTGGGCTCAGGGCATCGTCAACCTCGCCGACTGAGCTTGCTCCCGGCGTCACCGCGACGGCCGCTCCCCGCTTCGGGGGCGGCCGTTTCGTCGTCTCGGAGCCGGCCGGCGCGGGCCGCACAGCTGACGATCGCAGCGGCTGGCGCCGACCCGTTACCGTCTTTGGGATGCGACGGCGCCACGTGCTCACCCTCGCCGCCGTCGGGGCGGTCGCGTCCGGCTGCTCACCCGACGAGCCGAAATCCGGCCGCCCCGCGGCGACCCCGGCTCCCGCGGCCGGCGAGGCGTCGACGCTCGGGCCCGGCGGGCTCGCCTTCCCGGCGGGGTTCGCCTGGGGCGCCTCGACCTCCGCGTATCAGGTGGAGGGGGCCGCGGCCGAGGACGGCCGCGGGCCGTCGGTGTGGGACACGTTCAGCCACCAGCCGGGGCGGACCCGCGACGGGGATACCGGCGATGTGGCGGCCGACCACTATCACCGGGTGTACGAGGACCTCGACCTCATGAAGAGCCTGGGCCTGAAGAGCTACCGGTTCTCGATCTCCTGGTCCCGTGTCCTGCC
Source organism: Dactylosporangium vinaceum (assembly GCF_019904175.1). Taxonomy (GTDB): domain Bacteria; phylum Actinomycetota; class Actinomycetes; order Mycobacteriales; family Micromonosporaceae; genus Dactylosporangium; species Dactylosporangium vinaceum. The sequence goes on from NZ_CP061913.1 coordinate 2,464,220, forward strand.
GCAGGGCCGGGGTGCGCTCAACGCCAAGGGGCTCGACTTCTATCACCGGCTGGTGGACGGCCTGCTGGCCCGCGGCATCACCCCGGTGGCGACGCTGTTCCACTGGGACACGCCACAGGCGCTGGAGGACAAGGGCGGCTGGGAGCAGCGCGACTGTGCACAGTGGTTCGCCGACTACGCCCAGCAGATGTTCTATTCGCTCGGCGACAAGGTTGCGACCTGGCTGACGCTCAACGAGCCGAAGACGGTGGTGGCGCTCGGGTACACCACCGGCACCCACGCTCCCGGCCGGAAGGATCGGCGGGTGGCGAACGTGGCCGGCCACCACCTGCTGCTGGCCCACGGCCTGGCCGTGCAGGCGTTCCGCGGCACCGGCCGCAAGGGCGCGATCGGCGCCGCGCTCAACCTGTCCCCGGTGTACCCCGCTGACGGCTCGGCGGGGGCGGCCAAGCAGGCGGCCGCTCTCGACATCGAGGAGAACCGCCGCTGGCTGGAGCCGGTGCTGCTGGGGAAGTACCCCGACGGGTGGCTGGCGTCCCAGCCGGCCAACGCACCGATCCGCGCGGCGGTCCGCGACGGCGATACGGCAGTCATCGGGTCGAAGGCGGACCTGCTGGCGGTGCAGTACTACAACCCGGTGTTCGTCACCGCGCAGGGCGGCCGGGTGACGAAGCACCCCACGACCCAGGCCGGCTGGCTGGAGGTGTACCCCGACGGGCTGTACGACCTCCTGACGCGAATCAAGCGCGACTACGGTGACATCCCCCTGACCATCACCGAGAACGGCATGCCGACGACGAACGACGTCCAGGACGACGACCGCATCGCGTTCCTGCGCGACCATTTCCGGGCCGCCCACAAGGCCGTCCAGGCGGGCGTGCGGCTCCAGGGCTTCCACGTCTGGTCGCTGCTCGACAACTTCGAATGGGCCGAGGGCTACTCCCAGCGGTGGGGCCTGATCCGGGTCGACGCGACGACCCGGGAGCGCCGCTACAAGGCAAGCGCCGACTGGTACCGCACCGTCATCGCGAAGAACGGCATCGACCCCTAGCCCGGCGGGTCCCGGCGACCGGCTCGCCGGGCGATGTCAGCGGCCGCGTCAGGGCGCTGGCGGGGCCGTGTCAGTCCCGGCCGCGATGGTGGTGGCACAACGAACCGCCACATCGCAGCCCGAGGAGCGCCCACCATGTCGATCACCCTCACCGACCAGGACAAGACCACCCTGCGCATCGCCGCCTACGGCGCCGTCACCCTGCTTTGCGCGGCCGGAGCCGTCGGCGGCTCCCCGCACCGGATCGCCACCAACGGCAGCCTGGCCCTCGGCGCCGCAACCGGGCCGGTCGGGCACGTCCTCGCCGACTACCCCAAAGGCAAGCAGCTCAACGGCAAGTCGGTGGCCGAGATCGCCGACCGGGTGCTGCCGGCGCTGACCGCGGCCATGACCCTGCTCAACGCCCAGGACCCGGCCGAGGCCGGGAACTTCCGGCACACCGTCGTCACCGCCATCGAGTCGGCCGTCCACGACAGCCGGCCGACCCCGGTCATGACCGACGTCATTCGCAAGATCACCGACGCCCTCGACGCCGCCTGACAGGCGACCCCGGCCCGGACGGCCACAGGACCGGCCCTGTGGCCGTCGTCGCTGCCGGCGGCCGACCACCGCCACTACGGTGTGGCAGTGACGCTCCTGCTGCTGAAGCTCACCCTCGCCCCGCTGCTGGTAGTCGGATCGTCGCTGGCCGGGCGGCGCTGGGGCGCGCGCGTAGCCGGGATGATGGTGGCGTTCCCGGTCGTGGCCGGGCCGATCCTCGTCATCGTCGCGCTGGAGCACGGTGCCCGGTTCGGGGCGCGGGCCGCGGCGGCGTCGCTGCTCGGGCTGGTGTCGCTGGCCGTCTTCGCGGTGGTGCTCGCCTACGCGGGCCGGCACCGGCGCTGGCCGGCGGCGCTCGTCGTGTCCTGGGCGGCGACCGTCGGAGCCGACGTCCTGCTCGCGCGGGTCGAGATCGGTGTCGGCTGGGCGTTCGCGCTGATCCTCGGCGTGGTCTGGGTGGCCCACCGCTGCGTGGCGGCGATCGGATCGAAGGCCGGTCCGGCCGGCGGAGCGGTGCCGCGGCCGCCGTGGTGGGACCTGCCCGCCCGGGCGGCGGCCACCGTGGTCATGGTCCTGTCGGTGACCGGGATCGCGGCCCGGGCCGGGCCGGTCGTGGCCGGCGTGCTGGCCCCGTTCCCGGTCGCCTCGAGCGTCGTCGCCGGGTTCGTGCTGGCGCAGCAGGGTGCGGCGGCGGCCGTGCGGATGCTTGCCGGGTTGATGCAGGGGCTCGTCGGCTTCGCCGTCTTCTGCGGGCTGGCGGCGGTGCTGCTCGAGCCGTTCGGGGTGGCCGGTGCGTTCGCCGTGGCCGTGGCCGGGGCCCTGATCACGCAGGTCGGCCTGGCGGTGCCGCGCAGGGGCGCTCAGCCGAGCCAGCCGGGGCGGACCAGGCCCGCCTCGTAGGCGAAGACGACGAGCTGGGCGCGGTCGCGGGCGCTCAGCTTGATCATGGCTCGGCTGACGTGGGTCTTGGCGGTGGCCGGGCTCACGTACAGCTTCGCGGCGATGTCCTCGTTCGACAGGCCCGCGCCGACGAGGGCCATCACCTCCCGCTCGCGGTCGGTCAGGGTGTCGAGGGACATGGGGGCCAGCGGCGCGCGGGAGCGGCTCGCGAACTCCTCGATCAGCCGGCGGGTCACGCCCGGGGAGAGCAGGGCGTCGCCGGCCGCCACCGCCCGCACGCCGCGCAGGAGATCGACCGGCTCGGTGTCCTTGACCAGGAAGCCGCTGGCGCCGACCCGGAGGGCCTCGAAAACGTACTCGTCCAGGTCGAACGTGGTGAGGATGACGATCCGGACGTCGGACAGCGCCGGGTCCGCGGCGATCTGCCGGGTGGCCTCGAGGCCGTCGAGGACCGGCATCCGGATGTCCATGAGGACCACGTCGGGGCGGGTCCGGGTGGCCTGGCGGACGGCCTCGGCCCCGTCGGCGGCCTCGGCGACGACCTCGATGTCGGACTGGGCGTCAAGCAGCGCGCGGAAGCCGGCCCGCACCAGGGCCTGGTCGTCGGCCAGCAGCACCTTGATCACGGGGTCTCCTCCTCGCTCAGCGGGATGCGGGCGACGACCGCGAAGCCGCCGTCCGGCCGCGGGCCGGCCTCCACCGAACCGCCGAACGTCGCCGCCCGGTGGCGCATCCCGGGGATCCCGTTGCCGCCGCCCGGCCCGGCTCCGCCCGGCGCGGCCGGTGCCGCCTCGGCCTCAGCCACCGCGCCCGGGGCCGGCTCGGCCGGACCGACCCCGTTGTCGGTCACGGTAAGCGTCAGCTCACCGGGAGCGTAGGCGACGATCACCGTCGCGGTGGCGTCCGGCCCCGCGTGGCGGCGGACGTTTGTCAGGGCCTCCTGCACGATCCGGTAGGCCGCCCGGTCGACCTGGGGCGGCACGGGCCGGGCCGCGCCGATGGTGTCGACAGTGACCGGCAGGCCGGCGCTGCGCGCCTCACCGGCCAGGCGCTCCAGGTCGGCCAGGCCGGGAGCGGGCGTGCGCGGAGCGGCCTCGCCGGGGTTGAGCCCGGCCAGGACGGCCCGGGTCTCGCGCAGGGCCTCGGCGCTGGCGTGCTTGATCGCGGCCAGCGCGACCCGGGCCTGCTCCGGCTGCTCGTCCATCAGGTGCAGGCCCACGCCGGCCTGGACGTTGATGAGGGAGAGGTGGTGGCCGATCACGTCGTGGAGCTCGCGGGCGATCAGGAGGCGCTCGTCGCTGGCCTGGCGGCGGTGCTGCTCCTTGCGGGCCTTCTCCTCCTCGGCGCGGGCCAGCGCCTCCTGGTGGGCGCGGTCACGGGCCATCTGCGCGTATCGCTGGCCGCGGACCCGGGCCCCCTCGCCGAAGAACGCGAAGATCACGCACCACACGCCGATGGCCACGAGGCGGCCGACGGAGGCGTCGGGCAGGACCCAGACGACATAGGTGGTGTACGCCGCAATCACGCCCAGCCACGTGAGCCAGCGGAAGCCGGCCGACAGCGCGCCGAACACGGCCACGAGGGCGGCGATGAAGCCCGGGCCGTTGGGGTACAGCATCGCGAAGTAGGCGACAGTGGCACTCAGCGCGCCCGCGAGCGCCAGCAGCGGCGACTTGTGCCGCAGGAGCAGCGCGGCGGGGCCGGCGAGGAGCAGCAGGTAGCCGGTCTGGTCAAGGGCGTGGGCGCCGTCGGTGCCGTAGGCGGCGGCGCGGGTGCCGAGGACCTGGATGAGTGCGATGAAGATGGCGAGCGGGACCGGGTGCGGGCCGTTGAAGTGGCGGCCGCGGCGGCGCTCGATGCGCTCCTCGAAGCGCTTGAACTTGCGCTCGAGGCGCGCGGCACGGTGCTCGCTGGCCCAGGGCGCATGTCTCACAGCACAAACCGTAGTGGAGGCGTCTCACCAGCGGCATCGGCTCGCGGGTGCGGCGGGCGTACTCCCGCCGGAGTAGGCCGGGCCGCGGACTGCGCCGCCGGTGGTAGCACACGAGCCGTCCCCGGTGCGACGCGCTCGGAGCCCCCGTTCGGCACGCTGGAGTCCATCAACGGAAGGGGGCCGAGAACATGGCCGGCGAGAGGGTACGCGCCTCGGACGAGGAGCGCGAACAATACGCCAACATGGTGCGGGCCGGCATGACCGAAGGCCGGCTCACGCTCGAGGAGGGGGAGGAGCGGCTCGCGGGGGTGTACGCCGCGAAGTTCCGCGACGAACTGCCGCCGCTGACCGCGGACCTGCCCGAGGGGGGCCGGCGCGGCCTGCACGAGACGCCGGAGGCCAAGGAGCAGTTCGCCCGGGACTCGCGCCGGCACCTGTGGGGGCACGCGGGCTTCGTCGCGGTGGTCGCGGCCGCGCTGACCGGGCTGTGGGCGCTCTCGGGTGCGCACTTCTTCTGGCCGGCGATCCCGCTCTTCTTCATGGCGTTCGGCCTGGCCAGGCATGCGCGCTGGCGGGCGTACGGCGGGCGCCCGCGCTTCGGGCGGGGCCCGTGGGGACATCACCACGGCCACGGGCGTGGTGACTGGGGACGCGGACCGTGGGGGGCCGCGTCCGACCGTCAGCAGGGCTGGAGCCGCTGACACCGGGGGCCGCCGTCGCCACACGGCGGCCCCCGCCGCGTCCGCCCGGACCGCAACGCCGGGAAGACACACCGCCGCGACAGTCGTGACGTTCGCGGCGACCGCACCGTCGAACAGGGGAAACACTGTGACGTTCGCCGTGACCGCACGGTCGAGCAGTAGAGCCGCCGACCCCGGGGAGGGCGTCGTGTTTGCATCATCCTTCGAGCTCAAGGGCCGCACCGCGGTCGTGCTGGGCGGCTGCGACGGCGTCGCCGCGGCCGTCTGCCGGCTGCTGTCGGAGCGCGGCGCCCGGGTCGCGATTGTCGGACCCGACGAGCTGGCCCTCGCCGACCTGGTCGACGAGCTGCGCTGGAACGGCGCGGAGGCGGTCGGGATCGTCGCGGAGCGCCTCGACCGGGCGGACGCCGCGGCCATGGACTCGGTCCGGGGCAGCGTCATCGGCGAGCTGGGCCCGCCCGAGCTGCTGTTCGTGCTGCCGGGCGCCCTGGACAACCGGAGCTGGCAGCGGACCGTCGACAATGGACTGACGGGGACCTTCCTGGCGCTGCAGGCGTTCGTGCCCACCATGGCCGAGGCCGGGTGCGGCGCGGTCGTGACGCTCGCGCCCGTCGGGGCCGACCCGGCCACAAACGCGGTCGGCGGGGGAGTGACGGCGCTCACACAGCACTACGCCCGGCTGTTCGCGGCGGCGGGTGTGCGGGCGAATGTCGTGTCCTGGACACCGTGCGACTCGACGGTCGAGGACGCCGCCTTTGCCGCCCTCTACCTGGCCTCGGACGCCGCGGCGCGGATGACGGCAACGACACTCGACGTTGCGGGCACATTGATGCGGCTGTAGATCCTATGTACGAATGACCGTCCACCTGGGATAGTCACTGCGCATGATGGGCTCGTCGCATGCGCTTTCCGGGGCGGCCGTCTGGTTGACGGGATCGCTCGCGCTCGACCAGCTGGCGGGCTTCCACCAGACGCCGCTGCAACTCGCCGTCGGCACCGCGATCTGCGCCGGCGGCGCGCTGGTGCCTGACCTGGACCTCTCCGGCCGGGTCACCAGCCGGCAGGGCGGCGCGACGGTGGCGCACACGTTCGGCGTGTTCTCGCTGTTCCTGGCCGAGTGCATCGAGAAGCTCTCGCTCGGCGTCTACCGGCTCACCCGGATGAAGTACGACCCGCCGCGGCGCAACGGCCACCGCACGCTGACGCACACCATCGTGTTCAACGTCGGCCTCGGCTACGGCACCCTCGCCCTGTGCGAGGCCTACGGCAAGTGGGCAGTCATGGGCGTGCTCTTCTTCGCCTTCGCGCTTGCCCTGCGCGGCCTGTTCGAGCGCTGGGCCGAGCGGGCCGGCTGGGTCATCGTCACGCTCGCGTCGGCCGGTGCGGCCTTCCTCGTCTACGAGCGGCTCCCCGGCGACCGGGGCTATCCGCTGCTCGGTGTGGCCGTCGGCGTGGGCGGCCTCATCCACCTGCTCGGCGACATGATCACCCGGCACGGCTCGCCGATACTCTGGCCGATCCCGACCGGCCGCCGCATGTGGCGCTGCTTCGGCCTGCCGCACCGGATCGCCCTCACCGCGGGCGACAAGACCGAGACGGTGCTGCTGCGCACGGTCTTCGCGACAGTCGCCATCTTCGCGGGCGCGTTCCTGGTGGCGCCGATATTGCTGCACCGGTTCCACATCACGCTCGGGTCCTGAACGGGCGGCCGGCCCGGCGGCGGGCGGCGAGCCCCGGGCTGACGCTAACCTGGCGCTCGTGAGCGAAACCCGGCTGGTCATCGTCGTGCGGACCGACCTCGGCATGGGCAAGGGCAAGATCGCGGCGCAGGCGGCCCACGCGGCGGTCGGGGCGGCGCTGCGCAACCAGGGGACGGCCGCGTTCGCCGACTGGTGGCGGGCCGGGCAGCCCAAGGTGGTGCTGAAGGTGGCCGACGAGGACACGCTCGGGCTGGTGGTGGCGGCGGCCGCGGAGGCCGGGCTGCCGGTGGAGGTCATCCACGACGCCGGGCGCACGCAGGTGGCGGCCGGCACCGCGACCTGTGCCGCGATCGGGCCGGCGCGGCACGACGCGCTGCAGCCGGTGACGGGCGCGCTGTCGCTGCTGTAGGACACCCCGGCCCGGCGGTGCGGCGCTGCGGTGGGCCGGTGCGTCAGCCGATGACCGGGGACCTGTCGCTGCTCTGACCGACGAGCTCCATGAGCCGGGCGGCGTCGCGCTGGGCCTGGCCGGCGCAGCAGTTGTTCATCAGGACGTGGACCTCGTCGGCGTCGGCGGCGAGCATGTGGAGGCGGGCCGCCCAGTCGGTCAGCTCGCGCTCGGAGTAGGCGTAGCGGAACTTGTCCTCCTTCGAGCCGCGCTCCCAGGCCGAGCTGTGGCCGTGGAACCGGACGACGGCGGGCGAGGCGGTGACGGCCAGCACGGGGGGCACCGACGAAGAGAAACCCTGGGGCATGTCGACCGCGACGAACGACGTGCCCGCCCGCTGCAGCATCAGCAGCGTCTCCAGGGTGCGCTGGGAGCCCGCGAACCAGGAGCCGTGCCGCAGCTCCACCGCGGCCGCGAGCGGGCGGCAGCGGGCGATGGTGTCCTCGATGCGGCGGACCCCGGCCTCGCCGTACGCCAGCCACGGCGGGAACTGCAGCAGCACCGTGCCGAGCCGGTCGCGCAGCGGCTCCAGTGCGGTGTGGAAGCGGCGCCAGAGCTCGTCGAGCACCTCCGGCGGCAGGTCCGAGCGGCGGATCATGCCGGTGGCCCGGGCGGCCGGGCGCAGGTCGGACGGGAGGGTCCGGGCCTGCGTCGAGTGGCCGGTGAGCAGCGCGTAGGCCTTGACGTCGAACGTGAAGCCGGGCGGGGTGGCCGCCGCCCAGCCGGCCGTCATCTCCGGCGCCGGGATCGCGTAGTAGCTGGTGTCCGCCTCGACCAGATCGAACCGGCTCGCATAGAACGCCAGGCGCTCGGCCGAGGTCTTCACCTCCCGCGGATACCAGCCGGAGGTCAGGAGCTGCCGGTCCGCCCACGACGCCGTACCGAGCCGAATCACACCCATGTAATTCAGTGAAACCCGTCAGCCCCTGCACCGCCACCGGAGCGGCCCTGTAGTCTGACGGCTGTCCGTGACCCGGCCGGGGAGGTGAGACCCATGAACGCTCGAACGATGTGGGGCTCCCCGCTTGCCGTCACGGCTGGGCGATCGATGTAGGTGTCGCCGGGAGCGCCGATCCCCAAAAGGCACTCCCGAAAGGCAACACCACACATGTACGACGTGATCATTGCCGGCTGCGGCCCCACCGGCGCGCTGCTCGCCGCCGAGCTGCGCCTGCACGACGTGCGGGTCCTCGTCCTGGATCAGCAGACCGAGCCCACCTCGTTCGTCCGGATCGTCGGGCTGCACATCCGCAGCCTCGAGCTGATGGCCATGCGCGGGCTGCTGGAGCGGCTGCTCGAGCACGGCCGGCAGCGTCCGGCCGCCGGCTTCTTCGCCGCCATCGACAAGCCCGTGCCCACCGGCCTCGACTCCCCGTACGCCTACCTGCTGGGGATCCCGCAGCCGGTCATCGTGCAGGTCCTCGAGGACCACGCGAAGAACCTGGGGGCGCAGGTCCGCCGCGGTGCCGCGGTGCGCGGGCTCGCGCCCGACGAGCAGGGCGTGACGGTCGAGCTGGCCGGCGGGGAGCGGCTGCGGGCGCGCTACCTGGTCGGCTGTGACGGCGCCCGCAGTACCGTGCGCAAGCTGCTCGGCGTCGGCTTCCCCGGCGAGCCCGCGCGCAACGACACCCTGATGGGCGAGATGGAGCTCAGCGCGGCGCCGGAGGAGATCGGGGCCAAGGTGCGGGCCGACCGGCGGCTCGACATCCGGCCGTTCGGCGAGCGGCTGTATCGCGTCATCGTGCCCGCCGCGGGTGTGAGCGACCGGGCCGAGCCGCCGACCATCGAGGACTTCCGGGAGCGGCTGCGAGCCGTCGCCGGGACCGACTTCGGGGTCCACTCGCCGCGCTGGACGTCCCGGTTCGGCGACGCGACCCGGCTGGTCGAGCGCTACCGGGTCGGGCCGGTGCTGCTGGCCGGCGACGCCGCCCATATCCACCCGCCGATCGGGGGCCAGGGCCTCAACCTGGGCATCCAGGACGCATTCAACCTCGGCTGGAAGCTGGCCGCCCAGATCCGCGGCTGGGCTCCGGCGGCGCTGCTCGACACGTACCAGGCCGAGCGGCACCCGGTCGCCGCGGCGGTCCTGGACAACACCCGGGCGCAGACGCAGCTGCTGTCCGCCGAGCCGGGCGCGCAGGCGGTGCGCCGGCTGCTCACCGAGCTGATGGACTTCAACGAGGTGAACCGGTATCTGATCGAGAAGATCGCCGCGGTCGACATCCGCTACGACTTCGGGCCGGGGCCGGACCTGCTCGGCCGCCGGCTGCCCGACCTGGACGTGCAGTCGGGCCGCCTCTACAGCCGGCTGCACCGGGGGCGCGGCCTGCTGCTGGACCGCACGGAGCGGCTGAGCACCGGCGCCTGGTCGGACCGCGTCGACCTGCTCGGCGATGCGACGGCGGCCCTTGACGCCCCGGCCGTCCTGCTGCGCCCCGACGGACACGTCGCCTGGGTCGGCGACGAGCAGCGGGACCTGGACGAGCACCTCCCGCGCTGGTTCGGGGCCGCCGGCGACTGACCGGCTAGCGGCGGCGATGCCATCGCAGTGGGCGAGGGTCGAGCGTCCACACCAGGCGGCGCCACCACGGGCGGCGGCCCCGCAGGTCCTCGACGTACGCCGTGGCCTGGGCCGTCGCCCGCACCGCCTGGGACTCGCCCGGGCCGGAGGCGCCGGCGAAGGCGACCGCGTTGACGAGCACCGCGAGCTCGTCGACAGGCGGCACCGCGGGGCGCAGTGAGCGGCCGGCGGAGTGGGCGCGGGGCTCGGCGGCGTTGGCGGCGTACCTGGCGATCTCCTCGGCCGTCAGGTGCGCCGGCGCCGGCCGTCCGGCCTGCCGCAGCCCGATGAGCACCTCGTTCCAGGCGGCGTCGATGCGCACCGACGGCGGCCCGGTGGAGAGGCGCTGCCGCCGGCGGCGGGCGACGAGCAGCGGTACGGCCACGAAGTAGGTCAGGAGCAGCACGGGAACACCGGCCGCCACCACGAGCACCAGGACGTTGCCGCCGCCGGAGGTGACGGCGGGCGCCGCTGAGGGGCGGGCCGAGTGCGACGCCTGCACGCTCGTCGCGTCCGAGGGCGGCGGGACCGACGGCGGTGGGGGGTTGGAGGGCGGGGCCTTGGGCTTGAAGTCGTCCTCCACCGGCCGCTGCACGGTGTCGGACTTCGGCAGCGGATCGAACGCCACCCAGCCGAACCCCTTGAACTCGACCTCCGGCCAGGCGATCGCGTCGGCCCCGCGGATCGCCGGCGAGCCCTTGTGCGTCTGGAAGCCCACGGCCACCCGGGTCGGCAGGCCGGCCAGCCGGGCCAGCACGGCGAACGCGGCGGTGAACTGCTCCGACGTGCCCTTCTGCCCGCCGATCTGCCTGTTGCCGAAGAGGAAGTGCTCGACGTTCGGGTACGAATGGCCGCTCGGCGCGTCGGCGACCAGCTTGTAGTGCTCCTCCAGCCACTGCTGGATGGCGAACGCCCGCTGGTACGGGTTGGAGACGCCCTCGCCCAGTTGGCTGCCGAGCTGCGCGATCGAGTCCGGGACCTTGCCGGGCAGGGCCAGGAACCGCCCGGCCTCCTCGGGCGAGGGCACCTCGGCGACGAAGAGTTCCTGATCGTCGGGGCGCGGCTTCTGCCGGGACGTGACGGTGTACCGCAGCCCCCTGGCAACGGGGTCGGCGAGCGCAATGGTGCCGGTGTCGGCGTCGTAGGCCACGCGCACGCCCTCGACCCGCTCCGGGGTGGCGATCCCGGGCAGCAGGCGGCCGTCGAGCTCGTCGATCGTGATGGTCTGCGTGACCGCGGGGCCGTCGCCGTCGGAGCGGCCCAGGACCCGGCCGGCGTTGCGGTACACGGAGCCGATCCGCCAGGTCACACCGTCGTAGTCGTTGAGGATCGCGAGCCGGATCAGCGGCTCCTGCTGCGCCCCCGGCCCGGGGGCGACGACGGCGTCGAAGAGGTGCTGGTCCTTGTTGAGGTTCCAGCCGGACAGCCGGACGAGCGGGTTTTCGTCGAGGGCGTCCAGCTGCGGCGGGGTCACGTAGTTGCGCGGGTCGACGGGCGTGTCGTTGCCCTGCTCGGCGACGGTCGGGCCGAGCAGCTGGGACAGCAGCACGATCACCGCGAGCCCGGCCAGCGCGCCGCCGCCGAGCCGCAGGCCGAGCGTCCGGCGCTGGGCGCCGGTGAGCGCCTCGCCGCCGAGGTCCGGCCGCGCGCTCGCGATGAGCCCGAGGATCGCCAGCGCGGCGTAGACCAGCGGGATCCACGTCGTCGTGCGGGCCGCCGTGGTGTCGGGCCCGACCAGGTAGAGGGCGCCGCCGAAGAGGACGGTGGGCGCGCTGTAGGACAGCAGCACGCGGCGGTACCGCACCCCGGCCTCGGCCGCCGCCAGCCCCGCGAGCCACGTGGCGATGACCGGCAGCAGGACGGTGTCGGGCTGCGGCTCGATCGGGATCAGCGCGGTGAGCAGCCGCGGGATGCTGTTGGCGAGCGCCTCCCGGGCCACGTCCGGCACCGGCCCGGCGACCTGCCCGGCCTGGGCCGACACCCGCACGGTCGCGAACACCATGGCGGCCAGGCCGAGGACCGACGCGGGTGCGGCGGTGTATGCCGGCAGCCGCCGCACGGCCACACTGATGAGCACCGAGGCGGCCGCGGCGATCGTGACGAGCAGCGGCAGCAGTGTCCCGTTGTAGATGGGCGCCAGCTGCAGCCCGCTGAGCACCAGCATCCCGAGCAGCGCCAGGGCAACGAGCACCCGCCTCACGACACGGCCTCCGCGGCGGCCGGGGCAGCGGTGCGCAAGGAGGCGGCGGTGCACAAGGAGGCGGCGGGGCTGCTCACCACACCTGCACCCCGTCCCAGGCGGCGGCGAACTCGGCGCCGTCGCGCACGGCCAGGACGACGATCCGCTCCAGCGCCGGCCGCGCCGGCCCGAACACCCCGGCCACAAGCGTCGGGTAGGCCGTGCGCAGCGTGCTGACCTGCGCAAGGTCCGGGTCCCCGGTGAGGTAGATCAGCGTGTCCCCGACCCGTTGGGTGCGCAGCTCCTCGATCGACCGGTCCGACGTCGCCGAAGCGCCCGCCTCGGACGAGCCCGGCCCGGACAGCTCCGACTCGGCCAGCAGATCGAGGTAGGCCCGCGCCGAGCGGTCCGCGGCCGAGCGGCCCGACAGCAGCCGCAGCACGATCGGCAGCTCATCGCGGAACGCGGCCATCACCAGCGAAGCCGCCGCCTCACACGCGGCCTCGAACAGGTCGGCGTCCGGGTACGACGAGCGGCGGTCGTCGAGCAGCACCGCCAGCCGCGGCAGCGACGTGTCCAGCTGCTCGCGCACCATCAGCTCGCCGACCTTCGCCGACGTCCGCCAGTGGACCCGGCGCAGTTCGTCGCCGACGACGTACTCCCGCAGCGTGTCGAAGGTGATAGTCCCGTGCGGCACGCGGTCGTCGCGCCCGTCCAGGGATCGGGTGATGCCCGTCGGCACGGCGGTGAGGCGGTGCACGCGCGGGTACACCCAGACCTGCGCCGTGCCGCCGTAGCCGCGGGCGAGGGTGATCAGGCCGAGCGGGTCGTGCCGCACCACGCGCAGCGGGCCGATGCCGACCACCCCGCGCCGATCGGTGGGCACCGGATACTGCGCGGTGGTCGATCCGCCGGCTTTCAGGCGCAGCAGTGGTACCGCCACGGACGCCGCCCCGCACCGGTCATGGGCGATGAGCGTGGCGCCCCGCAGCCGGCTCGTGTTGCCGACCTCCAGCGTCACCGTGCTGGATTCGCCGCGCATGACCCGGTCGGGGTCGACGCCGCGGGCGACCGTGAGCCGCGGCCGGAACCACACGTACCCGCCCGCGAACAGCAGCGCGGCGACGCACGCGGTGCCGAGGACGACGAGGTGGCGATACCCGAAGATGAGCCCGGCGGCGAGCAGGACCGCGGCCGCCGCGCCCAGCCCGGCCCCGCGTGCGGTGAGGCGCATCAGGCCGCGACGGGGGAGGGCACCGGCACCGCCTCGAGCACCTGGCGCACGACGTCGGCCGGGGCCACGCCGCGCACCTGGGCGTCGGGGGAGAGCAGGAGCCGGTGCGAGAACACCGGCTCGGCCAGGGCCTTGAGGTCCTCCGGCACCACGTATCCGCGGCCGTCCGTCAGCGCGTAGGCGCTCGCCGCCCGGGTCAGCGCGATGATGCCGCGCGGGCTGACGCCGACGCGGATCTGCGGATGCGCGCGCGTCGCGTTGCCGAGCTTGACCGCGTAGGCGAGCAGGGGGTCGGCGATGTGCGCGCGCCGGGCCAGCCGCACCAGATGGGCGACGGTGGCCGTGTCGGTGACCGGGTCGAGGGCCTCGGGGGAGCGGGTCACGGCGCCGCGCAGCACCTCGATCTCGACCGCCTCGGCCGGGTAGCCGACGGAGAGCTTCATGAGGAACCGGTCGAGCTGCGCCTCGGGCAGCCGGTAGGTGCCGTCCATCTCGATCGGGTTCTGGGTGGCGACGACCAGGAAGGGCCGGGGGACGCCGTGGCGGACGCCGTCCACTGTGACGTACCGCTCCTCCATGACCTCCAGCAGCGCCGACTGCGTCTTGGGCGAGGCCCGGTTGATCTCGTCGGCGATGACGATGTTGGCGAAGACCGGCCCGGGGTGAAACTCGAAGCCGCGGGTCGCCTGGTTGAAGATCGTCACGCCGGTGACGTCGGACGGCAGCAGGTCGGGCGTGAACTGGATGCGCCGCCACTGGCCCTGCACGCTTGCCGCGACGGCCCGGGCCAGCGTGGTCTTGCCGACGCCGGGCACGTCCTCGAGTAGGACGTGGCCCTCGGCCAGCAGCGCGGTCACGGTCAGCCGGACCACGTGCGGCTTGCCGAGCACGATCGACTCGATGTTGCGCGCGAGCCGGCCCACCAGCTCGGTGGCCGCGGCGACCTCCTCCGCGCTCGGTGGACCCTGGGGCGTCGACGTCACTTCAGCCGAGATCACGGTTCTCCATCAGCATTGCTTCAGCGGCCCCGTGCCGCCGGGCAGATCAAACCAGGCGTAGGGGATGTAGTTCTCGCCCTTGAACGCGATCTTGATCCACTGGGTGCTCTTCTTGCCGCCGTAGGGCTCGGCGTTGATGCTCGTGTTCGTGCTCGAGTTGGTCCAGCAGATCGCCGTGTACTGGTCGGGCGCATAGACGTCGCCGATGCCCGAGCCGCTCTGCGACGGGCCCGTGTACACCCAGATGCCGCCGTTCGACGCCCCGTGCCCGCAGTAGCTGGTCTTGGTGCACACCACGGTGCCCTTGTAGACGGGCGTGCTGACCGTGCCCGTGCCGCTGGCGGTCATGCCCGCACCGTTGGCGATGGTGACGGTGTAGTTGTAGGCGGTGTTGGGCCACAGCCCGTTCAGCGTCAGCGAGCCCGAGCAGGTGCCGGTGGTGCTGCCCGCGCCGGCCGCCTCCAGCTTGCACGTCCCCGGCGCCCCGCCGTCGGTGGCGGTGAAGCGCACGGTGATCGAGTTGAGCGCGGCGGTCGCGCCGGCCACCGTCATCTTCGGTGCGGCGAGCGTGGCGCCGGAGCCGGTGGCCGGCGCGCCCGGGCCCGCCTGGTTGACCGCGCGGAGCTGGATCGTGACCGCCTCGGCGTCCTTGAACCCGGCGAACTCGTGGGTAAGCGCGGTGCCGATGGTCTGCTTGGTGCCGTTGACGGTGGCCTCGTATCCGGTCAGCGGCGAGCCGTTGTCGGCCGGCGCCTTCCAGGTGGCGACCACGGTGCCGCGCTTGGTCGTCGACGCCTTCACGCTCAGCGCGCCCGGCGCACCCGGCTTGTTGAACGGCACCACCGACGGGCTCAGCGGCGACTGCGCCGAGCTGCCCCCGATGTCGTTGATCGCGGCGACCTTGAACGCGACCTGCGTGCCGTAGGGCAGCTCCCCGGCCGGCACCGAGAACTGCGGCTGGGCCGACTCGAACGTCTTGGACTCGCCGCTGCCGACGGTCGTGATGACGTACTTCGCGATCTTGTGCCCCTGGCCGTTCGCCGCCGGCCAGGTCAGCGCGACGGTGCCGTCGGGGTTGGCCACCGCCGCCACGCTCGGCGGCGCGTCGGGGACGTCCCGGGTCGGCGTGACCGGGTTCGCGGCCTTCTTCGGCCCGCTGCCCTTGGCATTCACCGCATAGACCGTGAACCTGTACTGCTGGCCGTTGGTGAGCCCCGCGATGTCGACGGCCCGCTGGCTGGCCCCCACCTCGTGCGGGGCCGCCCCGTCGCCCTCGACCACATACTTCGTGACCGCGCTGCCGTTCGGCGGCGCCGCGGTCCAGGTGATGCGGGCCGTCATGTTGCCGGCCACGGCGTTGACCCGGGCCGGCGCGCCGGGCGCGGTCACCGGCGGCTTGGTCTGCTGGGGCGGCGGCGGCGCGGGCGGCGCGTCACCGCCGAGCACGTCGTTGGCGTACTTGTCGACGGTCGTCACGTGGTTCTTCGCGTCCACGACCCGGGCCGTCGAGCCGCCGGGCGCGTTGATGAACATCCGGTCCTCGCGGACCTCGATCTCCAGGGGCTTGCCGCCGGCCTGGATGCGGATCGGCTCGAGGGCCTTGCCCTGGCCGTCGAGGACATACACGGTGCCGGTGGCGTCGTCGGCGCAGTAGAACCGGCCCGACCACGCGACGCAGGGCTGCAGCTTCGGGCTGTCGCCGGGCACCGTGAAGTCGCTCACCCGGTCGTTGTTGACCACGTAGACGTGGCTGCCGTCGATCACGGTGACCGGCACGTCGCCGCCGACCGTCCGGTCGGGTATCCCGCCCTCGCCGTCGAGCTTCAGCGGCACCTTCTTCACCGCGTCGCCGCGCAGGGTGGTCAGCGTCGTGGTGGTCTTGTCGAGCACGGCCACGCCGGAGTCCAGAATGGACAGTGCCAGGTCGTGGTTCGGCTCGGCCACGCCGATCGTCTTCACCTTGGCCGGGCTGCCGGTGAACCCGCCGCCCTGGCCCCCGGGGTTCGGGCTGGCCCCGGCTCCGGCCCCGCCGGCCGGGGCGGTGGTCGTGAGCTTCGCCGCGTCGATGCCGACGACGGTGCCCTCGGACGGGACCAGCAGCCACAGCCGGCCGTTGTCGTCGAACGTGCCCGCGGAGATGTTCGGCGGGAAGCTCAGCGTCTCCCCGACCGGCAGGAGCGTCATCGGGTCGAGCTGGCGGACCTGGCCCTGCACGGTGTCGATGATGAACGCGGTGTCGTCGTGCACCGCGACGACCACGCCGATGCCGGGTGTCGCCTGGGTGGTGGCGCCGAGGGTGAGGCTGGACAGGTCCAGGACGCTCACCTTGCCGGTGTTGACGTCCCGGAGGATCACGAATCGGTCACTCTGTGTGACTTGCATCGTGTGGCCCTGCGCGTCGGTGATCTTCGTGCGGGTGTCCACCTTGCCGGTGACGCCGTTGACCCGGGCGACCTCGCCCTTGTCGGCGCTCCACAGCCAGGCGCTCACGTCGAAGCTCGCCACGGCATGGTTGGCCGCGCCGGTGCCCCACAGCGTCAGGCCCAGCACCGCGACAAGTGCGACGATCGTCCCGCCCGTGATCAGCGCGCCGGTGCGACCCGACCGCAGGTTCCATGACATGGGCTTAGTCATCACATCCGTGCCGTCCGACCGCAACGACCGTCGGCTTCTGGCATCTCGTCACCTTTCCGGCCCCCTCCGGCAAACCGCGGCTCATCATATTCCCGTCGATGTGTGCCGGATACCCGCTCACGGAGCGTGGTTGTTGCACTATTTGCGCTTCGTGCACGCGAGGTCCGAGAGTTGCACGTCCGCGGTGCCGTAGACGGCGGCGACGCTGAAGCAGTAGTCGAGCTTGGCGTTGAGGCCGTTGATGGTGTACTTCGTGGTGCCCGCCGGAAGCCCCTGGAGCTGGCGCATCGCGCCGTCGGTGCCGCCGGCCACGATGAACGGCACGGTGCCCTTGCTCGGGTCCGTCCAGGTCAGCGTGACGCTCGTCCGGTCGTCCTTGAGCTGCAGGTTTCCGGGCGCCCGGGCGTTACCCGGCGCGGCCGCGCCACCCGTGGTCGCCGCGGCCGATGCCGGCGCGGGGTCGTGCGCGGCCACGGACCCGGCCGGCCCGGCGCCCGGCTCGTCCCGGCCGGCCGAGACGAACGCCACCGCCGCCGCGATCCCGCCACCGAGCACCGCGACGATCACGATGACCAGGACCGCGATCATCGGCGACCACCGCCGCCGCTCCTCCGATTCACCCGGATGCCGGACGTCGCCCGCCGGCCGGTAGTCACCCGCCCGCTGGTATTCACCCGGCCGCTCGTATGCACCCGCTCGCCGGTAGTCGCCGGCCCCCCGGTCGTCCTCCACCGGCCGGTACTCGTCCGGACGCCCGTAGTCGTCGTACCGCGGCCGGTCCCCCCACGGCGGTCCGGAGACGGGCTGCTCGGGCCAGGGCGGCGCGGAGGCGGGCTGCTGTTCGGGCCAGGGCGGCGCGGAGGCGGGCTGCTGTTCGGGCCAGGGCGGCGCGGACGCGGGCGGCTGCTGCGACCATGGCGACCCGGAGGAGGGCGGCTGCCCGGGCCGCGGAGGTCCGGACGCGGGCGGCGGCCCGGACGCCGGCTGCGCGGGCCACGTCGGACCCGGCGCGGGCGGGTGGGGCGCGGGCGGATGGCCGGCTCGCTGCCACGGCGCGGGCTGATAGTCGTCCTCGTCCTCGGCGGCCTCGCCGTACGCCGACCCGCCGTACGCTGAGCCGCCGGAGGACGGGGCGTCGTACGCGGCCTCGTGGTGTGCGGCTTCGTCGGTTGCGGGCCGCGGCGGCGGGGGTGGGTGCTCCTTGCGCGGGGCCGGGCGGAAGATGGGGCGGTCGTCCACGGGCGCGCGGGGTGCCGGTGGGGTCAGCGGCTCGAAGGTGACAGGCGGGGGCGGCGGCACCGGGGCGTCGCCCTCCGGCTCGGGCAGGCCCAGGTAGTCCCGGGCCGCGCGCACGCTCGGATGGCCCTCGCCGAGCGCCTGCGGGCCGAGCTTCACGACCAGGTTGTAGCGCCGCTTGGCCTCGAACACGTTGCCGAGCTCGCCGGCCACCCGGGCCAGCTCGAACGAGAGCGCCAGCATGACGGCGTGGCCGTCGCCCAGCCGCTGGTAGCCGGCCGCGAGCCCCTCCTCGAGCACCCGCCGCGCGTCGTTGAGCTCGCCGATCTCGGCGTGGTACTTCGCGAGCTGCACGGTCGCCGTCAACACGTCGGGATCGTCGCTGCCGGCGCGGGCCGCGGCGTCGTCCACGGCGCGGTCGAGCAGGATCAGGGCGCCCCGTTTGTCGCCCTGTGCGGCAATCGCGCGGGCTCCTTGCACGGCGTTGGCCAGCTGGGCGGACGTCGACACGCGGATACTGTGCCCTGTCGCGGTGCCCGTCCGCCACCCGGCGAGGGGCGCGGGGGCCCGACCGGGGCGGCCGCGGAATCCTGATGGGTGAATCCGGCCCCGTTTGGCGGTCCGAACGATACTTGTCACATGGCGACCGATTCAGTGGACGCGGTCCCGAGTGCCCGGTCGCTCGGCCAGCTGCCCGGCGCCCGCGAGGGCCGCGACCCCAGGCGGGCGATCAAGCGCGGCCCGAGCCGGGTGCCGCCGGAGGTCATCGCGGCCAACCAGCGCGAGCGGCTGTACGACGCGCTGGTGCACACGGTCGCCGAGAAGGGCTACGCGAACGCGACGGTCAGCGACATCTGCCGCGCCGCCGGGGTGACCCGCCCCGCCTTCTACGCCCTGTTCGCGGGCAAGGACGACGCGCTGATCGCCACGTACCGGCACGGCACGGGCCTGCTGTTCAAGATCATGGAGGACGCGTACCGGGCCGAGCCGACCTGGCGGGCGGGAACGCGGGCCGCGCTGCGGGTGCTGCTGCACGTCCTGGCCGAGCTGCCGGCGTTCGCCACCACGGCCGTGGTCGAGATCGACGCGGCCGGACCGCACGGGCGCGAGGAGCGGGCCCGCATGCTGCGCCGGTTCGACCGCTTCTTCGCCGACGCGCCCCGGGCGGCCGACCTGCCGATGCCGGAGGAGCTGGTCGAGACCATCGTCGGCGGCATCTACGCCACGGTGTACCGCTATGTCGCCAGCGGCCGCGTGGAGCAGCTCCCGTCGCTGCTGCCGACCATCGCGTACTTCACGCTCGTACCGTTCGTCGGCCGGGAGGAAGCCGCATTGGAGCTGGAGCCGCCGGCGCTTCCGGGACCGGCGAAACCCGCGGAGTGCCGAATCGCGCCGTGATCCAAATGCGATTCACCCGGTTTGTACGGATCGAGGCGGTCGCATTCCTTCCTTATTACTCCGGTCATCGCCGACGCCTACCTCAATCGCGGTGATCGGCTACTCAAATGACCTTTCGGCGGACCCCTCCGGTCGAAGTGCCGCCACCAGCTGTACCGCACCCTCGCATGCTTCGTCGAACGCGTCCTGCGATCCGGCTGCCCGGGCGAGCACGTAGCCACCCTGCACGACCGCCACGACCGCCGCCGCCACGGCCGCCGGATCGGCACCGCGCCGCAGCTCCCCGGACGACTGCCCGTCGGCCACGATCGCCGCCAGCCGCCCGCGCAGCCAGGCGAACGTCTCCTCGACCGGCGCCCGCAGTGCCGGATCGGCGAGCACCTCCGCGTCGGCCGCGTGCCGCCCGACCGGGCATCCGCGCAGCGCGTCGCGCTCCCGCCGCAGGTATGCCGTCATCCGCTCGACCGCCCCGCCGCCGCTGCCGAGCACGCCCTCGGCCCGCTCCCGCTCGGCCGCCGCGGTGGCTGCGAGCGCCGCGGCGGCGAGCTCGGCCTTGCCGGCGAAGTGGTGGTACATCGAGCCCTGCCCGGCCCCGGCCCGCTCCTGGATCGCCTTGGGACTCGTCCCGCCGTAGCCGCGCTCCCACAGCAGCTCCTGTGCACTCGCCACCAGCCGCTCCCGGGCGCTCATGCCGGCCAGCGTACCCATGGGCGCCTACGCGTACCCCTATCGAGCTAAGCACCGTCTCGATCGGGTGAACCGCACGTGCCACATTGCCGGCGCGGTGCGGCGGCGGGCTCAGGCCGTGCGCGGCGTCAGGCGACCGGGCAGGGCGGAGCGCTGGTGCGGCACGCGCGGTGCGGGGGAGCGGTGCAGGGCGGCCCGGAAATTGCCCGGTGACTGGCCGGTCTCGCGGGCGAAGAAACGGCCGAAGTTGGTCGGCTCCTCGAAGCCCAGCCGCCGCCCCACATCGGCCACCGGCAGGTCGCTGACGGCCAGGACGCGCTTGGCCTCCAGGGCCACCCGCTCGTCGATGAGCTGCTTCGCGCTGCGCCCCGTCACCGCCAGGCTGGCCCGGGTCAGGGTGCGCACCGAGCACCGCAGCTGCTCCGCGTAGTCCTCGACCCGCCGGTGGCGCACCTCGCGCTCGAGCTCCCGGCGCAGCTGGCCGATGAGCAGGTCGGCCGGGCTGCGCCGCGGCACCGGGGCGAGGGCGGAGATGCGCATGAGCAGGACGGCGACCGAGTGCGCGATCAGGGTCGTGCCGAACGACGTGCCGCCGAAGCGGACCTGGTCGACGCCGATCTGCGCGATCTCGGCGACGATCGCGTCCTCGTCCTCGCCGGCGGGCTGCCAGCACGCGGGTGCGAACGGGTCGGCCAGCAGCTCCGGCAGCGGCAGCTCGGGCAGGATGGCCGGTGAGAACGTCAGCACCGTGGCGTCGAAGCCGGCCTGGCCGCCGAACTGGTGGACCTGGCCCGGCCGGCCCCACAGGAGCGTGCCGGGCCGGCAGGCGTACGTCACGAAGTCGAGCGTGTGCGTGCCCTGCCCGGCGGTGACCAGGACGATGACGTGGTTGCTGGTCTGCACGGCCGAGTGACCCAGGGGCAGGTCGCTGAGACGCGCCGCGCCGACGGGGTCACCGGTAAGGCCGCCGAAACTGACCATGACCTGCCCGATCGTACCGAAGGCCGGCCAATCGGCAACCAGGGCACGGCTTTCACACCCGGATGCCGGCCACCGCGAGCTCGGCCGCGCGGACCTCCTCGAACGCCGCGCCCAGCTCGTCGAGCCGCTGCGGCGACAGCGCCTCGCGCAGCTCGGGCAGCAGCACGGTCTCCTCGTGCTCGACGTGGTGGCGCACGGCCGCGATGAACTCCTCGAGCTTGTCCTCGAAGTCCGGCCCCTCGGGCGAGATGCGCTGGAGGTCGTGCAGCAGCCGCTCGGCCTCGTGGTGCTCATCGGCGCCGTGGTGCGCCTCGTCGGCCGAGGGCAGGTGCGGGTACACCCGCTGCTCCTCGGCGTGGCTGTGTGCGGTCAGGCGGGCGGCGCACTCGTCCAGCAGCAGCTGGCGGTCCCCGTCCGCGTCGCGCAGGCGGTCGAAGAGTTGCTCCATCATCCGGTGGTCGGTCGTGATCAGCGTGACGGCGTCGGAAGCCATGTCTCCTCCTTGGTTCGTCCTTCCCACGGTCGCGCGTGCGGCCCCGATGCCGCGGCCGAATGGCCGAAACCGGTCCGGCCCCCGAAGATCTAGGGCATGGTTTCGTACCTGTTCGTCGCCGGTGCCCAGCCTGCCGCTCTGCTCGACGGGCCACCGGCCGGGCCCGGCGGCTGGGTGCGGCTCCCGGCGGGCGAGGCCGGCCTGCGCGCGGCGAAGGCCGCGGTGGTGCCCGGCATCGCGGGAGTGTGCGCGTCGGCGGCGGGCTCGGCGTCGGAGCTGGCCGCCCTCGGCGCCGCTCTGGCCGAGGCCGAGGAGGCGACCGGCCGGGCGATCGGTGAGGTCGCGGTCATCCCGGTGCTGGAGACGGCGGCCGGGGTCCTGGCCGCGGCCGAGCTGGCCCGGGCGCCCCGGGTGGCCCGGCTGCTGCTCGCCGAGGCCGCGCTGGTGCGGGAGCTGCGCCTGCGGCCGGGCCCGGACGAGCGGGAGCTGCTGTGGCTGCGGTCGATGGTGGTGACGGCGAGCGCCGCGGCCGGGGTGGGGGCGCCCCTGGCGGACGTCTGCCCCGATCCCGGCGGGTTCGGCGAGTCCTGCGCGGCGCTGGCCCGGCTCGGGTTCGGCGGGCGGGTCTGCGCGGACGGCGATCAGCTGGAGCTTGCCGCCGGGATCTTTGCCTACGCATGAACATTGTCGGTTAATCATATTTTCTCGCGACAATGAGTCACGGTACGTATTGTCGACAATGCATTCTGTCACCATTGCGGCAGGGTAAAGTAAACATCACACAGGGGTTGCTCATATCGGAAGACATCAGTCGGAAATCGGTCCGGTCCAGCCGTTTGGGTCCGTACGGGTTGACGTCCCGACGGCGAACGGATGATGCGGATACAGGCGATCGTCGTTCGATCACGTACGTCGGTATTGACACGGATCGGCCGCTCTGTGATTGTGCACAACGTCGATGCGACAGCCGGGGGATTGGGCCACTTGCCCTGCTCGGCGCGGTCTGCGTTCGACGCGCATTGTCAATCTCGGATGCCTGCGGGGACTTTTCGTGACCCAAAGCCAGAGCTCGCTGCCCGTGCCCGCCCAACGGCAGGGTCGCGACCCGCGGCAGAGCCCCGAGCGTCGGCCTACCCGTCATACCGCCGCCCTCGCCCGCCGCGATCAGACGCTGCCTCCGGGCCGCGGCGGTGACGAGCGGCGCTCCGGGCAGCGGGCGGGCCGCCGCATCGTCGACCAGCTCCGCCTCATCGTCGCGGTCCCCCTCGTCGCCGTCGTCGTCTTCGCCGGTGTCGCCTTCTTCTCCACCGTGCAGGAGGTGAACCAGGCCCGGACGCTGCAGGACCTCTCCGCCCTGGCCACCGACGCCGGCGGCCTGGCCCACGCCCTGCAGCGCGAACGGGCCGCGGCCGTCAACGTCGTCCTGCGCAACGAGGCGACCCAGCAGGACGCGTTCCAGCAGCAGGTGCTGCTGACCGACGACGCCGTGCACAAGTACGGCACCCAGCGCAACAACCTCGCCGGCGGCGGGGACTCGGAGACGCTCGACCGGATCGACCAGGGCCTCGGCTCGCTGTCGAAGCTGCGCGACCAGGTCCGCAACGGCAAGCAGGCATCGGTCTCCGCCGTCGCGTTCTCCTACCGGATCATGATCGCCGACCTCCTGGACTACCGGGAGTCGGTGGCCCGCTCCGGCGCGCCGACCGACCTGGCCGACGAGATCCGCGCCGCCGCCGCCCTCGCCCGCGCCGCCGAGGCGGTCGGGCAGCAGCAGGCGGCCGTGCTGCGCGGTATCGCCGCGGGCGAGCTGACCCCGGCGCTGCAGCAGGAGATCACCGCCACCCGCACGAGCTTCACGGAGCAGTCGGTCGCGTTCAACGCCCTCGCGCCCGTCGAGTGGCGGACCTGGTACGAGCAGGCCGGCATGGGCGACCAGGTCGTCGCCGCCCAGCGCCAGCAGGACCAGGTCGGCCGCACGCAGCCGGGCACCCGGATCAACCTCGACTCGGCCGCCTGGATCAACGCGATGTCCGGCTACGAGGGCCTGCTGTACCAGGTGGAGCAGCAGGTCGACGAGAGCATCGAGCAGTCCGTCGCGGTCGTCCATGACGACCAGATGACCCGGGCCGCCCTGCAGACCGCGGGCGTGGTGGTCGTGCTGCTGGTCGCCATCGTGCTCACCGGTTTCGTCGCCCGGCGCCTGACCCGGCGGCTGCGGTACCTCCAGGACGCGGCCCGGACCGTCGCCTACGACCAGCTGCCCTCGGTCGTGGCCGAGCTGCGGGCCGCCGCGCCCGGCACCGTCGATCCGGACGAGGTCGCCGACCGCGCGTCCTCGACACTTGTGGTGTCCGGCTCCGACGAGGTCGCCGACGTGGCCCAGGCGTTCCGGGCCGTCCACCGCGAGGCGGTCAAGATCGCTGGTGAGCAGGCCGTCATGCGGTCGAACGTCGCCGAGATCTTCGTCCACCTGTCCCGCCGCGAGCAGCGACTGGTCGACGCGGTGCTGGCCCAGGTCGACCGGGTCGAGCGCGACGAGACCGACCCGGACCGGCTGCAGGAGCTCTACCAGCTCGACCACCTGGCCACCCGGATGGCCCGGATCAACCTGAGCCTCCTGGTGCTCGGTGGCTCCGGCGCCGCCCGTGTCCGCCGCGAGGACGCGCCGCTGGGCAAGGTCCTGCAGGCCGCCATCTCCCAGATCGAGCACTACGTGCGGGTCCGCTTCGGCAGCGTCGACGACGACGTGGCAGTCGTCGCCGAGGCCGTCGACGAGATCGTGCACCTGCTGGCCGAGCTGCTGGACAACGCGACCGGCTACTCGCCGCCGGAGTCCGAGGTGTGGGTCACCGCCCGCGGCCTCGGCGACCGGGTCATCGTCCAGATCGTCGACACCGGCGTGGGCCTCTCCCCGGCTCGGCGCGAGCAGCTCAACGAACTGCTGGCCCGGCCGCCGGCGATCGACATCGCCGCCGTGCGCGCCATGGGTCTGACGGTGGTCGGGCACATCGCCGCCCGGTACAACATCGGCGTGGCGCTGCGCCCCGGCCAGCACACGGGCACGCTCGCCGAGATCATCATCCCCAAGGAGGTCTTCCGCCCGATCATGGCATCGGAGCGGGGACCGCAGCTGACCTCGGCCACCGCCGGGTCCCCCGAGTCCAACGGGAACGGCTCGCGCCCCGGCGGCGGTGGCGGCGACCTGTTCACCCCGCAGCCGCGCTCCGAGCCGAGCCTGTTCGAGGTGCCGACCCAGGCCCAGCAGTGGGCGACCCAGGAGCTCGCGCCGATCAACTCCTCGGCCGCGACCCAGGTGTTCCAGGCCCCGGACTACGACGCCCCGTACGACCCGGCGCCGTACGAGGCCGCGGCCGGCAGTCAGGCCGCCGCCGCGTACCCGCCGGCCGCCCAGTCGTCGTCGTACGCCCAGCCGGCCCCGCCCGGGCCCGGCATGTGGCCGCCGCTGCCGGAGCCCGAGGTCCCGTCGATCCTGGCCTCGGCCGAGGACGAGGCGATGGAGCTGCCGATCTTCAAGTCGGTGAGCGGCTGGTTCCACGTGGAGTCCCCGCCCGACCTGGAGCCCGAGGCCGCCCGGCCCGTCGCCGAGCCGGTGATGGCGACGGCCGGTGCCCCGGCCGAGCCGAAGAACTGGGAGTCCTCCGCCGACACCGGCTGGCGGGCGGCCCAGGAGGCGGCGACGCCCCAGGTCAGCGCGACGACGTCGGCGGGTCTTCCGGTCCGGGCGGCCGGGCGGCACCTGGTGCCCGGCGCGGCCGAGTCCACACAGCAGCGTCCGGGCAAGCCGGTGGAGACCGGCACGCCCAAGCGGGACCCCTCGCGGGTGGCCGCGGCGATGTCGGCATACGCACGAGGCGTCGCAAACCGACGCCCGCAAGGCTGATCGGCTCCGGGGGGAACCGTTGGGATGTATATGCAACAGCTGGAGAGGACCACTTCTGTGACCGACCCGAGTAATCTCGGTTGGCTGCTGGATAGCTTCGCGAGCCGCACCCCCGACGTCAGCCATGCGCTGGCGATCTCCACCGACGGTCTCGTGCTGGCCCACACCCGGGCCCTGCCCCGGGACCGGGCCGACCAGCTCGCCGCCACCGGCAGTGGTCTCGTCGCGCTCCTGGCCGGCGCGGCCCGCTTCTTCGACGCCGGCCAGGTCATCTCCAACGTGACCCAGCTCGACGGCGGCTTCATGTTCTGCATGGCGTTCAGCGACGGCGCATCGATGCTGGTGCTCGCCTCGCCCAACGCCGACGTCGGCAAGGTCTCCTACGAGATGACCGAGCTTGCCAACCGGATCGGCGATGCGCTGACGCCCGCGATTCGGGGCCAGATGTGACCGATCCGCATCGGCGGGGGCGCCCCACCGCCGTCAAGATCATCATCGCGGGCGGCTTCGGTGCGGGCAAGACCACGCTCGTCGGCGCGATCTCCGAGATCCCGCCGGTGACGACCGAAGCCGTCATGACCGCCGCCAGCCTCGCGCACGACGACGCGTCGCTGGTGCCGGACAAGGGCAGCACCACGGTGGCGATGGACTTCGGCCGCATCACGCTGTACCAGGATCTGGTCCTGTACCTCTTCGGTACGCCCGGCCAGAAGCGCTTCTGGTTCATGTGGGACGAGCTGTGCCGCGGCGCCATCGGCGCGGTCGTCATCGCCGACACCCGGCGGCTGGCCGACTGCTTCGGCGCCATCGACTACTTCGAGAACCGACGCCTGCCCTACGTCGTCGCTGTCAACAACTTCGACGGTGCAGCGCGCTACCACCTCGAGGACATCAGGGACGCACTCGCTGTGCACCGCAGCGTCCCGATGCTCGACGCCGACGTGCGGTCACGGTCGTCGGCCAAGGAAATCCTCGTCGCCGTGACCGAGCACGCCCTGGCGCAGCGCGCCGGCGTACGCCGCTAGAAACCCCCCTCAAGGAGAGTCATGTTCCCCCGACGATTGGTCAGCATCGCGCTGGCCACCGGCCTGGTGCTTGCGGGCGCCGGATGCGCCAAGGACGACGCGAAGTCGGACAGTGCCGGCGCGGCGTCCACCCTGAAGATCGGCTTCCTCGGCTCGCTGACCGGCACCTACCAGGCCGTCGGCACCGACCTGAAGAACGGCTTCGAGCTCTACCTGAGCCTGCACGGCAACAAGCTCGGCGGTCACCCGATCGACCTGAAGGTGGCCGACGAGGGCGACGGCGCGCAGACCGCGGTCCCGGCCGCGACGAAGCTCGTCAAGGAGGACCAGGTCATCGCCCTGACCGGCATCGTCGGCGGTGGCTCCGTGGCGGCCGTGGCGCCGCTGCTGAGCCAGGCGAAGATCCCGCTGATCGGCTCCAACGGCCGCCCCGAGCTCAAGGACCTCAACGGGGTGTGGACGACGAGCTTCATGTCCTCGGACCCGGGCCAGTCGGTGGCGCAGTACATCAAGGACAAGGTCAACGGCCCGGTCTTCGCGATCGGCCCGGACTACCAGGGTGGCTACGACGAGGTCGGCGGCTTCACCACCGAGTTCGCCAAGATCGGCGGCCAGCTCGCCAACACCGGCGGCAAGACGCTGTGGACGCCGTTCCCGCAGACCACGAACTTCCTGCCGTACTTCAGCCAGATCAAGTCCAGCGGCGCGAAGGCCGTCTACACCTTCTACGCCGGTAAGGCCGCCATCGACTTCGTGAAGCAGTACAAGCAGTCCGACATCAAGGACGTGCCGCTCTACGGCGCCTTCCTGACCGAGGGCTCGGTGCTGCAGGCCGAGGGCGACGCCGCCAAGGACGTCTTCACCACCTGCAACTACTCGCCCGACCTCGACAACGAGGAGAACCGCAAGTTCGTCGCCGCGTGGCGTCAGAAGTTCCCCGACGCGACCCCGACCACGTACGCCGTCGCGTCCTACGACGCCGCCGCCGTGCTCGACCGGGCCATCGCCGCGGCCGGCAGCAACGTGACCTCGGAGACGATCAACGAGCAGGTCGGCAAGCTCGGCCAGATCTCCAGCCCGCGCGGTCAGTGGCAGTTCGGCAAGAACCACGCGCCGGTGCAGAAGTGGTACCTCCGGCAGGTCCGCAACGACGGCCGCGCGCTGGCGAACACGCTGGTGCAGGACCTCGCGACGGTCGGCCAGTAGTCAGTTGGACGCGTACCTGATCCCGGCGGTCGACGGCGTGGCCTATGGGCTGCTGCTGTTCGTCGTCGCCGCCGGGCTCACCCTCGCCTTCGGCGTCGGTGATGTGCTCAACCTCGCGCACGGGACGCTGTTCGCGTTCGGTGCGTACGCCGCCGCGAAGATCAGCGATGGCAGCTGGGGCTCACTCGCGCTCGCGGTGCTTGTCGGCACCGCGGCCGCGGGCCTCGGCGGCGCCCTGCTCTCCGCGCTGCTCGTGCCGCTCGCCAACCGCGGCCACCTCGCCCAGGCGCTGCTCACGTTCGGCGTGGCGCTCGTGGCCGGCGACCGGCTGACGGCCCTGTTCGGCAAGGACGACCTGCCGATCGCGGTGCCGCCGGTGCTCGACCGGTCGATGGACCTGTTCGGGCACAGCTACCCCCGCTACCGCCTGGCCCTGATCCTCGTCGCCGCGCTCATCGCGGCCGGGCTCGGCCTGGTCGTCACGCGGTCCCGGGCCGGCAACTTCGTGCGCGCCACCGTCGACGACCGGGACATGGTCGCCATGCTCGGCGTCTCGCCGTTCACGGTGCGCACCAGCGTCCTGGCCGGCGCGGGCGCGCTGGCCGGTCTGGCCGGTGCGCTCGGCGCCCCGATCATCGGCGCCGGCCCGCGCACCGCCGACCAGGTGCTGCTGCTCTCGCTCGTCGTCGTGGTGCTCGGCGGCATGGGCTCCATCGCCGGTGCCCTCGTCGCGGCCATCGCGGTCGGCGAGATCCAGAACATCATCGCGCCGCAGTGGCCGGCCGTCGCCCCCTTCGCGCTGTTCGGCGCGATGGCGCTCGCCCTGGCCGCCCGGGCCCGCGGCCTGCTGCCCTCGGGACGCACGGCATGAGGCTGCTGCGCTACCTGCTGACGATCGCCGTCCTCGGCCTGCTCGTCTCGTTCGCGTGGACCCTCGACCGGTACGCCACCGGCATGTTGACGCGCATGCTCATCATCGGCCTGCTCGCGGTGAGCGTCGCCCTGCTCACGGGCGTCGCCGGGCTGCCGACGCTGGGCCAGACCGCGCCGTTCCTGGTCGGCGCCTACACGACCGCGATCATGGTCACCCACGACATCACCGTGGGCCTCTGGCATCTGCTGGCCTCCGCCGGTACAGGCGCCGCATTTGCCCTTGTCACCGCACCACTTGTCGTCTACGCCCGCGGTGTCGTCGTCCTGATGATCACGCTGGCGCTGGGCGAGCTGACGTCGACCATCGCGGGCCAGTGGAAGTCGCTGACGCACGGCACCGACGGGCTCACGAGCTTCGCCGACATCCAGCCGCTGCCGGGCCTCGTCGACCTCGACACGGACGCGTCGAGGTACCTCTACACGCTCGCCGTCGTCGGCGTCCTCGTCGCCGTGGTCCTGCTCGTGCTGCGCTCACCGGCCGGCGCGCTGCTGCGGGCCACCCGCGACGACGCCCGGCGCATGCGGGCCAGCGGCCACCCGGTCGCCGGCTACCTCACCGTCGCCTACGTCGCCGCGGGCGCCCTGGCCGGCGTGGCGGGGGCGCTGCTGTTCACCGTGCAGTCGTACGTCTCGCCCGGCGACGGCGGCTTCGACGTCGCCGCGCTGATCCTGCTCGCGGTCGTCATCGGCGGCGCGACGTCGATGGTCGGCGCGCTTGTCGGCGCGGGCCTGGTGGTCGGCACGCGGGACTGGATCGCCGAGGCCGGGCACGCCCCGCTGCTGCTGGGCCTGCTGTTCATCGCGTGCGTGTACCTGCTGCCGAACGGCCTGCTGGGCGAGCACGCGGCGTTGTCGTCCCTGGGCCGGTTGGGCCGCCGCCGCCCGCCGCCGCGGATTCCCGCGCAGCGCGGCCCGCTCCCGTCGGAGCAGGAGGTGGCCCGATGATCCTGCGGGTCGAGAACCTGGGCCGCCGCTACGGCGACCTGGCCGCCCTGGACGGCGTCGCGCTGCAGCTGCGGCCGGGGGAGCGCCGGGCCCTGATCGGCCCGAACGGCGCCGGCAAGTCGACGCTGCTCAACCTCGTCGCCGGCGCCCAGCGCCCAACCACGGGCCGGATCCACTTCAACGACCGCGACGTGACGCGCATCGGCCCCGCCCGCCGGGCCCGGCTCGGCATCGGCCGCACCCACCAGCACCCCGCGGTGTACCCGACCCTCACGGCCATGGACAACGTCCTGGTCGGGGCCCGGCGCCCGTGGGGCCGGCTGCGCCCGAACGCCCGCGAGTATCTGGCCACCGTCGGCCTCGCCGACGTCGCCGGCGTGCGGGCCGGGAGCCTCTCCCACGGCCAGCGCCGCCAGCTCGAGCTCGCGATGGCCCTGGCCGGCGAGCCCGCGCTCCTGCTGCTCGACGAGCCCGCCGCGGGCCTGGCCCCGCCGGAGGTCGAGCTGCTGGCCGGGCTGCTGGCCACCATGCCGAAGACGGTCGCGGTCCTGCTCGTCGAGCACCACCTCGACCTCGTCTACGGCTTCGCCGACAACGTGACGGTCCTGCACTCGGGCCGCCACGTGCACACCGGCACCGTCGCCGAGACCAGGCGCTCGCCGGAGGTCAAGGCCGCCTACGCGGGGGTGACACCATGACGCTCACCGTCGAGGACGTGCATTCGGGCTACGGCGGCGGCACCGTGCTGCACGGCGTCGGCCTCGCGATCCCCACCGGCACCGCCCTGGCCGTCCTCGGCCGCAACGGCGCCGGCAAGACCACGCTCGTCCACACGATCTGCGGCCTCATCAAGCCCAGGGCCGGCCGGATCGCCCTGGACGGCCTCGAGCTCGCCGGTCGTCCGGCCCACCGGGTCGCCCGGGCCGGGATCGCGCTCGTACCGCAGGGCCGCCGCGTGTTCGCCAGTCTCACGGTCGCCGAGCACCTGGCCCTCTCCCGCCGCCGCGGCGAGTGGACGGTGCCCCGCGTCCTGCAGCTGCTGCCCCGTCTCCAGGAGCGCCTGCGCAACCGCGGCAACCAGCTCTCCGGCGGCGAGGCCCAGATGCTCGCCATCGCCCGGGCCCTGCTGACCCAGCCGAAGGTCCTCCTGCTCGACGAGCCGTGCGAGGGCCTCGCCGTCGACCTGGCCGACCGGGTCCGCGCGGTCGTCGCCGAACTGGCCCGCGGCGGCCTGACGGTCCTGCTTGTCGAGCAGCAGCCGGAGCACGCCCTGGCGGTGGCCGACCGGGTGGCCCTCCTGGCCGACGGCATGGTCGCCGCCACCCACACCGCCGCGGAGCTGCGCGCCGACCCGTCCCTGACCGACCGCGTCCTGAGCGTCGCCAGCCACTGACCGGGCGCGGCTGCGCCGGTCACGATCGGCAGGACGGCGGCTGTCGTGCCCTCGACGGCGACCGGCCCGGCCACGGACAGGGCGAGGTGCGCGAATGCGGAGGCCAGCCCGCGCAGCGCGCCGATCGGGTCGCCGCCCGCCGTCCACGCCTCGACCCGCAGCCCGGCAATCCGCAGCGTTTCCAGCTGCGGCAGGATCGGCGCCTCCGCGAGGGTGCGCAGGACGTCGAGGTCGGTCGCGTCGAACTCGCTGCGGCCGAGATCGAGGTGGCGCAGCCGCGGGAAGGCGGCCGGGGTGAGCTCCTCGAGCTGCTCGGGCGGGCAGGCGGTGCCGAAGACGTCCGGGCCGATCTCCAGGCGCAGCGTGACGAGGCTCGGTGCCCGCGTCGGGAAGACCGCCCCGTCGGCCCGGAGCGCTCCGCGCAGCCGCAGTTCGGTGAGGGAGTCGCTGTCGATGTCGTCGAACAGCAGGCCGCCCTCGGCGGTCAGCTCCCGCAGGCCCGGGAGCGCCTCCCACAGCCCGTTGGCCGCGTCACCGACGAACCCCTTGTGCAGCCGGCCGAGCGGATCGAACGTGCCGCCGGTCGACGTGCGCTGATGCTCGAAGAGGTATTGGAAGTCGTGCCCGAAGTACAGGACGGCAAGCTGCTCGTGAGCGGTGGCGACGAGCGCCTCGGCGGCCCGGCGCGCGGAGTGGTGGAAGTCGGTGAGGTGCAGCTCCAGGCTTCGCAGCGCACCCGCCGCCGGATCGCCGAGCAGCGCCTCGATCAGCGCTGACTCCCACTGCTCCGCATCCCCGGCATCGGCTCCGAGCCGCTGCACGAGCGCCCCGCGGTCGGCGGCCGTGTCCGGGTCCAGCCGGAACACGGCCCGCTCCAGCCGCTCACCGGACCACGTCATCCGCCAGGAGCCGTCGGCCCGCAGCTCGTCGAAGATCGTCACCGCCGCATCGTAGGCACCGGCTTCCCGGCGGTCGGCCCGGGCCAGAAGACGTGTCAATGCGACGGCTCCGCCGCACGGGGCGGTTCGACGCCGGCGCCGGCGTCGGCGGCCTGCCCGGTGGCGACCGGCTCCGCCCGCTCGGCGACGGGGGCGGGGGCCCGGCGGCGGGTGGACAGGACCGAGCCGGCCAGGATGAGGGCGAACGCGGCGCCGGTCAGCCAGGTCACCGACTCGCCGAGCACGAGGAAGCCGAGCACCACCGCCACCGCCGGGTTCACGAACGTGATGACGGTGGCCCGCACCCCGCCCACCTCCGCGATGAGCGCGAAGAACAGCACGAACGCCAGGGCCGTGCAGATCACCGCGAGCCCCAGCGCGGCCAGGGCCGGCCCGGGCGTCACGTGCCGGGCCAGGCTCGGCAGCCGCGGCACCGCCACGGGCGCGAACAGCGCCGCGCCCACGACAAGCGAGGCGGCGGCGACCCCGTAGCGCGGTACATCCGAAAGCCAGCGCTCGATGATGAGCGGCCCGGTCGCGTAGCACACGACGACCCCGCCCAGTTCGAGCAGCGCCACCGGCCCGCCACCGCCCGCGTGGAAGCCCAGCAGCAGCGCGACGCCGGCGAACCCGGCGAGCAGCCCGGCGACCCGGCCCGCGGTGAGCCGCTCGGCCCGGTCGGTGACGCGGGCGACGACGGCCGCGACGAGCGGCGTGCCGGCGATGACAAGCCCCGTGAACGAGCTGTCCACGTGCCGCTCGGCGTCGGAGAGCAGCAGCCACGGCAGCCCGATCTCGACGATCGTGTATGCCAGCAGCGGCAGCCACGGCCGCACCGACGCCCGCAACTCCCGGCGGGCCAGCGCGATCGGCAGCAGCAGGACGGCCCCGAGCGCGGTCCGCACGAACACCAGCTCGGCCGGCCCGATCTCGCGGACCGCGACCTTGATCAGCAGGTAGGGAACGCCCCACACGACACACATGGCGCCGAACAGGAGCCAGCCACGACGACTCATGCCCCCGATTCCACGCCCGCCCGCGGCCCGCGGTCTTGAACGCTCTTGCGGAATGCCGCCGGTGTGACGCCCGTGACCCGCTTGAACCACCGCGTCAGGTGCGCCTGGTCGGCGAAGCCCACGGCCCCGGCGACCTCGGCCGGTGTCCGCCCGGCGGCCAGCAGGCGCCGCGCGTGGCACACCCGCTCCAGCACGAGCCAGGCGTGCGGCGGGAAGCCCGTCGCTTCACGAAAGACCCTGATCATGTGGTACTGCGACAGCTCCACCCCCGCCGCCAGCTCCCGCAGGCTCGGCGCACACCGCAGGTCGGCCAGCAGCCGATCGCGGATCGCATCCACCTTCCGCACGGCCGCGGCGTCCCTGGCCCGCAGGGCGCCCTCGGCCACCCGCCGCTCCCCGTGCCGCCCGATCACCGCCGCGAACGCCCACACCAGCCGCGACTGCCCCGCGAGCGGATCGACGCCGGCGGTCAGCTCCTCGTGCGCGGCCCGGACCAGCCGCACACTGCGCGGATCGGTGACGACGGGCTCGCGGAAGTGGGTGGGCTCGGGGTGCCCGTCGAAGAGCAGGGCGGCGCTGGGGTACAGCACCCGGTAGGCCCACCCCTCAGGCCGCCCGGCCATGCCGTCGTGCGGCTCGCCGGGCTCGAGGATCGCGAGGCTCCCGACCCCGGCCCGCCGTAGCGCGCCCCGGTAGTGGAACTGCTCCTCGCCGCAGGTGACCACACCGATCGCGAACGTGGCGTGGCTGTGCCGGGCGAACTGATGCCGCCGATAACTGGCCGTCAGCAGGTCGAGCGCGAACCGCCCGGCACCCACCCGGGTCCACTCCGCCGACTCCGCCATACTGCGAACGTAGCGCGCGCCGGCCTCGACAAGTGACCGGCCGGCCCGCCGACGACCCGGGCACGCGAAATGCCGGACCGGTCCGAGTGTCGACCGATCCGGCAGTGCGAGCGTGCTGAGCGCCGTGCTACCCGCGGGCGCGGGCGGTTTCCCGGCGGTTGGCCTTCACCAGCGCCTCGACCAGCTGCGCCTTCGTCATGCGCGAGCGGCCGCGGATGTCCAGGCGCCGCGCCAGGTCCAGCAGGTGCTGTTTCGAGGCGTTGGCGTCCACGCCCTCGGCGGTGTCCCGCGGCCGGTTGCGCGCCGCGGGTCCGCGCTGGGCCGCCTGAGCGTCGCTCGGGCCGGCCTCGTCCTTCGGCTCCCAGTGATCGCCGACCTTCTCGTACGTGTGCTTCAGCGCCGAGAATGCCGTGCGGTGCGCGCGCTCGCCGTCGCCGTAATGCTCGGCGGCCGAGTCATGGGTCTTCTGCCACGTCGCCTGCGCGTGCTTGTCGGAGCGCTGCAGGGTCGAGGGCAGGTCATTCTCGCGCGGCTTGCGGGGAGCCATCCGGGATCACCAGTCCTTCATCCAGGGGAACTGCGCGTCCAGCCAGGTGTTGAGCCGGGCGACCTGGTCGACGTCGGTGTCGAGCCAGCTGACCTGACCGGTCAGGGCGAGGATGCCGAACACGACGGCGGTACCGCTGATCAGTACACCGAGCGTCCCGAGCCCACGGCCGGCCACGTTGGGCCGCACGCCGGCGATGATGCCGCCGAACGAGAACAGCAGCCCGAGCGCGCCGACGGGAATCGCCCACGTGGCGAGCAGGCCGGTCAGCGCGATAGCCACGCCCGCGACACCCAGGATGACACCGAGCGCGGCGAGCATGCTCACCCGCGCGGGGGCCTGGCGGACGGGCACGGGCTCCGGCGTGGTGACCGGCTCCGGTACCGTCACCGGCTCCCGGTCGATCGTCGGGCGCATCGCCGGCTTCTCGGTCTCGCGGTCCATGACCCCGACGGCGGGAATGGTCCCCGTGGTCTTCGCCTCGGCCCGGTCGTCGACGCCGTCGCCGTCCTTGTCGTGCCGGCTCTTGAGACGCCAGGTGCGGGTCTCGCTCGCGGCCTCGGCCCGGTCGTCCACCCCGTCGTGGTTACGGTCGACGGTGGGACTCTCGGCGCGGTCGTCGACCCCGTCGCCGTCCCGGTCGGTCGCGCTGCGACCGCCGAAGAGCTGCCCGATGCGTGCCACTGTGCTCTCACCTCCAGGTAAGCGCCCGGCCGGTCACCGTGGGGTGCGGAGTCCGGAACGAATCGGGCGGATGAGAACCGGCTACCCAAGCGCGCCGGTTCTCAATCGGGGGTGAGGCCGTTTCGGGGGATTTCGCCCGGGTAGCTACACATTCATGGAGCGAGGAAACACGAAGCACGGAGTCGCGCTCGACGACCGGCTCCGGCGCGAAGCCGAATACGAGGTCCGCCAGGTCGACCCGGAGGGCGAGGGGGACCGCTCGGGCGGCGCACCGTTCGGCATGACCCCTGACGATGTCGAAGCCAGAAGCAATCTCGGCCGGTACATCCCCAAGTCCAGCCTCCCCGGAGACCGCGACGACCTGATCGCCGGGGCCACGGAGCTGGACGCGCCCGACGAGGTGCTCGACGCCTTGGAGGCCCTGCCACCGGCGACGCAGTTCGAGACGGTCAACCAGGTGTGGGCCGCACTGGGCGGCCGGAACGAGGATCCGGCCCACCGGCCGTAGCCGCCTGGGCCGGTTCCCGCGCCGGCGCCGGAGCCGATCCGGTGGGCGGCGGCGGGTCGGGGCGGACAGTCCACCAGCGCACGGCGAAGCCCCCTATCGCAAGAGCCGGTCGATCCCCGGGGCCCGCACGCCCCGGGGATCGCGTCCATGTGTGTTGCGGCTGCGCTGCGAGCGCCGACGACGGTCGTGCGCCACCTCGGCGCGACCGGCTCTCGGTGCGGTCGTGTGCCCGTCCGGACGATCTCGGCAGGCCGCGGCGCCGGGGAGTCCCGTGCTGCGGCCGCACCGGCGTCGTCTTCCCGGCACCGGCCCACATTGCGCTGCGGGACGGCCCGGGCCGCGGGACGGCCCGGCCGCAGGACGCGCCCGCTGTCGTCGGCTGTCAGTCAGCTGTGGTCGGCTGCCAGTCAACTGCCAGTCGGCTGTCGTCGGCTGTCAGTCGGCGAGGATGGCGTACAGCTTGCGCCGGGTCTCGGTGAGCACCTCGAGCGCCTGGGCCCGCTGCTCCGGCGTCCCGTTGAAGCCCACCTGCCGCAGCGCGTCCATGATCCCGAACGCCGCGTCGCGGAACTCCTGCGCCTGCGAGACGTTCTCATCGCCGTACTCCTGCCACGGCGCGTTCTGCGCCGCCGCCTCCGCCTCGGGCCGCCCCGTGTCGGTGAGCACGAACCGCTTGCGGCCCCCGCTCTCCTCGGCGACGATCAGCCCTTCGTCCTCGAGCATCTGCAGCGTGGGGTACACCGACCCCGGACTCGGCCGCCAGATGCCGCCGGTGCGCTGCTCGAGCTCCTGGATCATCTCGTACCCGTGCATGGGCCGCTCATGGAGCAGCGCGAGCACCGCGTTGCGTACGTTCGGCCGACCCCCACGGGCCCGCCCCCGACCATGCCCGTGGTGCCCCCGGCCACCCCAGCCACCACCGCGTCCGCCCTCGGGCGGGAACGGCGGGATGAAGCTGCCGAAGCCGCGCTGCCAGGCCCCGGTGTCAAAAAATCCGTGTCGCGACCTCATGTCGCATCCCCCATTTCGTGGATCGCCGCCACCGCTTGGCGGCTCATCGTCTTCTTGATACGTCGACGATATATCGGGAACCTATCGCCGACAACCCTTCCCGATAGTGACCCAAGCAACGTGGCACGCAACCCGACGCAACCGCCCAAACCCCCACCCACCGCACCCAGATGCACCAACCGGCGGACCGTTGCCCGCACCGCACACCACGCAACAAGCACAGACCAGGGCGCCCAGCGGACAGGGACGATGCGCACAACGGACAGCTCACGCACTGCGCACCGTACGGATGGCGCACCGCACGGATGGCGCACCGCGCAGATCGAGCACCGCGCAGATCGAGCACCGCACGGATGGCGCACCGCGCAGATCGAGCACCGCGCAGATCGAGCACCGCACGGATGGCGCACCGCGCAGATCGAGCACCGCGCAGATCGAGCACCGCACGGATGGCGCACCGCGCAGATCGAGCACCGCGCAGATCGAGCACCGCACGGATGGCGCACCGCGCAGATCGAGCACCGCGCAGATCGAGCACCGCAGGCGACGGACGGCGATGTTGCGCGCAGCGGGCAGTCTGCGCACCCAGCACTGCACGCGACGGACATCGACGATGCGCACGCCGGACACTGCACGCGGCGGACGATGTTCACGGTGAGCGCTGCGCACATCGGAAACTGCTCACACCGGCCAGTGCACGCGGCGGACGATGTTCACGGTGAGCGCTGCGCACACCGGAAACTGCTCACACTGGACACTGCGCGCGGCGGACATGGGCGATGCGCGCGGCGGACAGTTCGTGCATTCAGAAGCCCGCGCGCACCGAACACCCCACGCGACGGGCGAAGACGGTGTGCGCACCGGCATCTCGCGTACGAGCACTGCACGCGAGGCGGGGAAACGACGGGTGGTGGAAGGCGTCGGAGGTGGCGGGAAGCGACAGGAAGCGACGAAAGCGCCGGGCGAGGTGTGCGCGGCGAAGTCGGCAGGGGTCAGGGTAGGGCGGCGGCCTTGCGGAGGAGGACTGCGCGTTCGCGTTGGTTGGTGCAGAGGCGGGCGGCCAGCTCCAGTTCGGCGCGGGCCTCCAGGTGGCGGCCCAGGCGGGTCAAGAGTTCGCCGCGGACAGTCGGGACCAGATGCGAGCCCGGAAGGCGGTCCCTCGCTATCAGATCGTCCACAATGGACAGCGCGGCGGCCGGGCCCACGGCCATTGCCACGGCTACGGCGCGGTTCAGTTCGACCACCGGTGACGGTGCGACGCGGCCCAGGGCCTCGTACAGCACGACGATCCGGTCCCAGTCCGTTGCCTCGACGGTGGGCGCGGACGCGTGGGTGGCGGCGATCGCGGCCTGTAGACCGTACGGGCCCAGGCCGCGTGCTGAGGCCTTGACCAGGGCGGCCAAGCCGCGGTGGATCGCCGCGTGGTCCCAGCGCCGGCGGTCCTGGTCCTCCAGGAGGACCGGGGAGCCGTCGGGGGCGGTCCGGGCCGGGAAGCGGGCGGCGGTCAGTTCGAACAGGGCGAGCAGGCCGTGCACCTCCGGCTCGTCCGGCTGCAGTGCGGCAAGGGTGCGGGCCAGGCGGATCGCCTCGTACGCCACGTCGGTGCGCACCAGCCGGTCGCCCGACGTGGCCGTCGAGCCCTCGGTGAAGATGACGTACAGGACGCTCAGCACGCCGCCGAGGCGGGCGCGGCGCTCGTCGGGGGCCGGTAGCTCGAACGGGACGCCGGCCGCGGCGATCGTCTTCTTGGCCCGCGTGATGCGGGCCTGGACGGTCGGGACCGGTACGAGGAAGGCTCGTGCGATTTCCTCGCTGGACAGGCCGGCGACCACGCGCAGGGTCAGCGCGACCCGGGCCTCGCGGGAGAGGACCGGGTGGCAGCTGATGAACATGAGCGCGAGCACGTCGTCGTCGATCCGGTCGCTGTCGCTCGCCTCGTCGAACGACGGTGCGGCGTCGGGATCGGCGGCGAGCAGGGCGTAGCGGTCGTGCAGGGCGGCCCGGCGGCGGATCGCGTCGATCGCGCGCCGCCGGGCCGTGGCCATCAGCCAGCCGGCCGGGTTGGCCGGGGCGGCGGTGGGCCAGGACACGAGTGCCTCGGCCACCGCCTCCTGCGCCGCGTCTTCCGCCAGCCCGAAGTCCCCCGTGAACCGGGTCAGCGCCGCGACGATACGGGCCGACTCGATGCGCCAGACGGCTTCGACGTCGGCCGCACCCATCAGACGTCGCCGCCGAGCGGCTTCTCGTCGTCGCCGGCGACCCGGCGGACCTCGATCTTGGAGCCGCGGACCGACGGCACGCGCCTGGCCCACTCGACCGCCTCCTCCTTCGAGGCGACGTCGAGCAGGAAGTAGCCGCCGAACAGCTCCTTCGTCTCGCCGTACGGGCCGTCGGTGACGACTGGCGCCTCGCCGCTGAAGTCGACCACGACGCTGTTGTCCGCCGTGTCCAGACCCTCGGCCGCGAGGAACACGCCGGCCTTGACCAGCTCCTCGATGAAGGAAAATGTCCTGGGTGCCAGCTCCTCGAAGTTGGCCATGATGGCCTCGTTCGACTCGTCGGTGCCGCGCATGATGAGCATGTACTTCGACATCGCTGCGTCTCTCCTCGGATCGGCGAGGACCGCCGCTCGGCCCCGCGCACACCCCCTTGTCGAACGGCTGACCCGCGGATCGACAACGGCCCCAGAAATTTCCGGCGCGACCGGCAAAGTGATCTTGCCGGGCGTTTCGAAGGCATCTAATCCGGCAAATACCCCGTCAGGGTAAATGTCCGATATGTCGAGCGAAGCGCGGGCGAAGCGCCCGACATATCGATCCGCCCGACATATCGACCCGCCCGGCGCAGCGCGCTCAGAGCGTGATCACCGTGCGGAGGACCTCGCCGCGCTCCATCTTGTGGAAGGCGTCCTCCACGTCGCCGAGGGAGGCGGTCTCGGTCACGAACTTGTCCAGCGGCAGGCGGCCCTGCAGGTACAGGTCGACGAGCACGGGGAAGTCGCGGGAGGGCAGGCAGTCGCCGTACCAGCTGGACTTGAGCGCGCCGCCGCGGCCGAAGACCTCCAGGAACGGCAGGGTCAGCTGCATGTCGGGGCGGGGTACTCCCACCAGCACCACGGTGCCCGCCAGGTCGCGCGCGTAGAACGCCTGCTCGTACACCTGCGGCAGCCCGACCGCCTCGATGACCACGTCGGCGCCGAAGCCGCCGGTGAGCGACCTGATGGCCTCCACCGGGTCGGTGTCGCGGGAGTTGACGACGTGCGTGGCGCCGAACTCCTTCGCCCACTCGAGCTTCCGGTCGTCGAGGTCGACGCCGATGATCGTCGACGCGCCGGCCAGGCGGGCGCCGGCGATCGAGGCGTTGCCGACGCCGCCGCAGCCGAAGACGGCCACCGAGTCGCCGCGGCCCACGTTGCCGGTGTTGACGGCGGCGCCGATGCCGGCCATGACGCCGCAGCCGAGCAGGCCGGCGACGGTGGCCGGGGACTCGGGGTTGACCTTCGTGCACTGGCCGGCGGCGACGAGCGTGTGCTTGAGGAAGGCGCCGATGCCCAGGGCGGGGGAGAGGGGCGTGCCGTCCTTGAGCGTCATCTTCTGCTTGGCGTTGTGGGTGTTGAAGCAGTACCAGGGGCGGCCGCGCCGACAGGCCCGGCACTGCCCGCACACGGCCCGCCAGTTGAGGATCACGAAGTCGCCCGGGGCCACCTCGGTCACGCCGGGGCCGACCGACTCGACGACGCCGGCCGCCTCGTGGCCGAGCAGGAACGGGAAGTCGTCGTTGATGCCGCCTTCCCGGTAGTGCAGGTCGGTGTGGCAGACTCCGCAAGCCTGCACCTCGACGCGCGCTTCACCAGGCCCCGGCTCGGGTACAACGATGGTCTCCAGGCTTACGGGGCGGCCCTTGCCCAGGGCGACGACACCTTGCGTCTCGATTGGCATACCTGCCGTCCTATCAGAGAAAGTTGGTACTGAGGCGCCATGAGTGCGGAAGAACTGCGGCGGGTCGCGAGCGAGAGTTTCGGATGGGAGCGGCTGCGCGACGAGCAGCTGCGGGCCATGGAGGCCCTCATGGCCGGCCGGGACGCGCTCGCGGTGCTGCCGACCGGGGCCGGCAAGTCGGCGATCTACCAGGTGCCGGCGCCGCTGCTGCCGGGGCCGACGATCGTCGTCTCCCCACTGCTCGCGCTCCAGCAGGACCAGATCTCGTCGCTGACCGCGCGCAACCACGAGGACCTGGTCGCGGTCCGGCTCTCCTCCGCCGAGGGCAAGACGGAGCGCGAGGAGGCGCTGGAGTCGCTGCGCAAGGGCGACGCCGAGTTCGTGTTCCTGACGCCCGAGCAGTTCGCCGACCCGGCCCGGGTGGCCCAGATCAAGGCGCTCAAGCCGAGCCTGGTCGCGGTGGACGAGGCGCACTGCGTGTCGGCCTGGGGGCACGACTTCCGCCCGGACTACCTCCAGCTCGGCCAGTTCATCCGGGAGCTCGGCCGCCCGCCCATCGTCGCGCTTACCGCGACCGCCTCGCCGCCGGTGCGCGAGGACATCATCGACCGCCTTGGCCTGCGCGACCCCGAAGTCGTCGTCATGGGTCTGGACCGCCCCAATTTGTACCTCGAGTCGGTCCACTGCGCCGACGAGGAGATCCGCTACCGGCGCCTGGTCTCCCGGATTCAGGAGTCCGAGATGCCCGGCATCGTCTACGCCCCGACCCGCCGGGCCACCGAGGAGCTGGCCGAGCGCCTGTCCCAGGAGGGCCTGAAGGCCGTCGCGTACCACGGCGGGATGAGCGCGGGCGACCGGGAGCGGGCGCACGAGGCGTTCCTGGCCGACGAGGTCCCGATCATGGTCGCGACGACGGCGTTCGGCATGGGCATCGACAAGCCCAACATCCGCTGGGTCAACCACGTCTCCCTGCCCGACTCCCCGGACTCCTACCTGCAGGAGATCGGCCGCGCCGGACGCGACGGGCAACCGGCGCACGTCCTGCTGCTGCACCGTACCGAGGACACGGGTCTGCGGAAGTTCTTCAGCAACGTCTCCGTCGACAAGGAGGAGGTCGCCTCGCTCGCGGCGCTGCTGCGCTCGGCGAAGGAGCCACTGACCCGCGGCGAGCTGGAGGAGCAGACCGGGCTGGGGGAGCGCAAGCTCGGGCAGCTGCTCGGCCTGCTGGAGGAGGTCGGCGGCGCCCGCATGCTCCACGGCGGTAAGGTCAAGGCCCCGCGCTGGGCGCCGGCCCCGGCGAAGGCGGCCGAGCTGGTGGAGGCCCAGGCCGAGCGCCAGCAGACGGTCAGCCGGTCGCGGCTGGACATGATGCGCAACTTCGCCGAGACCCAGCAGTGCCGCGGGCGCACGCTGCTCGCGTACTTCGGGGAGCACCTCGAGGGCACGTGCGAGCACTGCGACAACTGCACCGACGGCAGCGCCGCGGAAGGGCTCGCGGCGGCCGACGAGGCGCCGTTCCCGATCCACGCCGAGGTCCGGCACGGGGAGTGGGGCAAGGGCGTGGTGCTGTCCTATGCGGGCGAGCAGATGACGGTGCTGTTCGAGCAGGTCGGGTACAAGACCCTGTCGGTCCCTGTCGTCAAGGAGCACCGGCTGCTGCGGAAGGTGTAGTCCCGCGCAGCACACCGCCGGACTCGGTGAGCACGGCGTCGAGGTCGGCCGCGGGCAGGGGCCGGGAGAAGTGGTACCCCTGCGCCTGCGGGCAGTCCAGCTGGCGCAGGCGCTCGGCCTGCTCCGGGGTCTCGACGGCCTCGGCGATCGACGACAGGTGCAGGCTGTTGCCGAGCTCGACGATCGCGCGGGTGAAGGCCAGCTCCTCGGCGACCTCGCCGCCGGGTGTGAACGCCCGGTCGATCTTGAGAATGTCGACGGGCAGGTGGCGCAGGTAGGACAGGGACGAGTAGCCGGTGCCGAAGTCGTCGACGGCGATGCGCACGCCCTCTGCGCGCAGCCGGAACAGCAGCTCCGTCACGTCGTCGGCTTCGGCCGACACCAGCACCGTCTCGGTGATCTCCAGGATCAGCGCCGCCCCGGGCAGCCCGGCCGCGTCGAGGGCGGCGATAACGGTGTCGGCGAAGTCGGCCTCGCGCAGCTGGCGGCCGGAGACGTTGACGGTGACCGAGATGCCGAACCTGTCGTACCACGCGCGCGCGTCCCGGCACGCCTGCTGCAGGACCCAGGCGCCGATGGGCACGATGAGCCCGTACTGCTCGGCGATGGGCACGAACTCCAGCGGCGGCACCGCGACGCCGCCGCGCGACCAGCGCAGGAGCGCCTCGACCGCCGTCACCCGCCCGGTGGCCAGGTCGACCACCGGCTGATAGTTGACGGTGAACTCCGCGTTGGCGATGGCCCGGCGCAGGTCGGCGGCGATGCGCATGTGCTCGGTGCGCTCCACGGCCAGCCGCTCCTCGTAGACGGCGAGGCGGTTCTTGCCGGCCTCCTTTGCCGCGTAGAGGGCCAGGTCGGCGTTGCGCAGCGCCTCCGACGGCGTCGTGGGGGCGGCGAACAGCAGGGAGCCGACGCTGGCGGTGACCGACAGCTCGCGCTCGTGCACGAGGAACGGCTGCC
Source organism: Dactylosporangium vinaceum (assembly GCF_019904175.1). GTDB lineage: Bacteria > Actinomycetota > Actinomycetes > Mycobacteriales > Micromonosporaceae > Dactylosporangium > Dactylosporangium vinaceum. The sequence goes on from NZ_CP061913.1 coordinate 2,507,414, forward strand.
CGATGTCGTCGATCACCTGCCGGCCGGCCGCGGTGACCCGGGCCGCGTCGGCGTCCTCCATGAGGATCGCGAACTCGTCGCCGCCGAGGCGCGCGAGCGTGTCGGACGCCGCGACGACCCCGACCAGCCGGGCCGCCACCTCGATGAGCAGTGCGTCGCCGGTCGGGTGGCCGTACGAGTCGTTGACGTCCTTGAACCCGTCCAGATCGAGCAGCAGCAGGCCGTGCGTGGCGTGCGTGCGGGTGAGCGAATGTTCGAGCCGCTCCTGCAGCAGTGCGCGATTGCCCAGGCCGGTGAGCGCGTCGTGCAGTGCGCGGTGGGTCAGTTGCTGTCGCAACGCGTCCTGTTCGCGCAGCGCCTCGCCCAGCGCGACGGCGTGCGCGTCGAGCTCGGCGACGCGGCGGTTGGCGAAGCGGACGAGCTGGCTGAGCCGGGCGATGAGCAGGATCGACGTGACCACCGACGTGGCCAGGGGCACGAGCACCCACCAGCGCGACGGCAGCGGCCGCACGGCCAGCAGCATGGCGATGACGACGACCGGTCCGACAAGGGCAAGCACGGAGTACAGCCAGACCCGGTGGCGGGGGATGACCAGCTGCGAACGCTCGGGCCGGCCCGCCGCGGCGGCCATCGACGGGTGGAGTGCGGCCGTGCCGATCAGGGTGTACGCGCACAGGTACAGCGACGTCGACGCGCTGTCCCCGCCCGGCCGGCCCGTCCACGCGAGCGCGGCGTAGTAGACGACGTCGCCGGCGATGACCGTGGTGATCGCCGAGGACACCAGCGCGTGTGCGGGGCTGCGCACGCTCGCGGTGAACATCATGCGCGCCGTGAGCACCACGAGCGCAAGATCGATCGAAATGTACGTCACGTGGCTGATCGCCGGCCCGGCGTCCACATGCCGCACGAACAGCAGCGGGTGCACGATGAACGTCCAGGCGAGCACGGCCACGCCGGAGGCGACGATCCCCGAGTCGATGAACCGCTCGGCGCGCGGCCGCGCCGGGTCCGGGCGCACCCAGCGCAGCGTGCCGAGGGCCATGCAGACGTACGAGCCCAGGTACGGCAGGTCCTTCCAGCCGGGTGTCGTCGAATGCCCGGTGATCGTGTACTGCAGGGCGTAGACGACAGCCGCGCCCACCGAGCACCAGAGCCCGGCCGCGAAGTACGCCCAGCTGCGGCGCTCCTCGGGCCGGAACCGGCGCACACCGGCGGTCACCGCGATCGCGGCCGCAACCCCGATGAGCGTGTACAGTCCCTGCCGCGCGAGTACCGGCAGGAACCCTCCGGCGGCGACGGCCCCGAGCCCGAGGCCCGCGTACCAGCGCCATCCGGCCATGGTCTCCCCACGCTTGCCGTTTTGTCCGTTATGTTCATCAGGTGGTATCGGCAGTTCGGGCATTTTCGTGAGGATTCGCGCGGGAGCGTGCGGGTAGGGAGCGCGACATGACGGTTGGCCCGATGAAGGTCGCGCTGCTCGGACCCATCGCGTGGCGTACGCCCCCGCGGGCCTACGGACCCTGGGAGCAGGTCGTGTCGCTGCTGGCCGAGGGCCTGGTCGCCCGCGGCGTCGACGTCACGCTCTTCGCGAGCCTCGACTCGGTGACCACGGCCCGCCTCGACGGCGTCGTCGCGCACCCCTACAACGAGGACGGCTCCTACGACGGGCGGGTCTGGGAGGCGATCCACATCGCGCACTGCTACCGGCGCAGCGCGGAGTTCGACATCGTGCACAACAACCTCGACTGGCTGCCGTTGGCGATGAGCGATTTCTGCGGTACCCGCCTGCTGACGACGGTCCACGGATTCTGCTCGACAGCCATTCTCCCGGCCTATCAGCGCGCCCGGTCGCAGTACGTGTCCATATCCGACGCCGATCGCGGCCCCGGCCTCGACTACGCCGCGACGATCTACCACGGCATCGACGTGGCGCAGTTCCCGTTCCGCGCGGAGGCGGGCGAGACCCTCGTCGCGTTCGGGCGCATCCACCCCGACAAGGGCACCGCGGAGGCCGTGAAGATCGCCCGCGCGACCGGCCGCCGCCTGCTGATCTGCGGCCCCGTGCACGACGAGGTGTACCACGCCGAGCAGGTGCTGCCCCACATCGACGGCGAGCAGATCGTCTACGGGGGCAACGTCGGCCCCGCGGAGCGCGCCGAGATCCTGGGCTCGGCCGCCGCCTTGCTGCACCCGATCGGGTTCGCCGAGCCGTTCGGGCTGTCGGTCGTGGAGGCGATGGCCTGCGGTACCCCCGTCATCGCCTATCCGCTCGGCTCGATGCCCGAGATCGTCGACGAGGGTGTCACCGGGTATCTCGCCCCGGACGCCTTCAGCGCGGCCGCGGTGCTCGACGACGCGCTGAAGCTGGACCGGGCCCGGGTCCGCGCCCGCGCGCTGGAGCGCTTCTCGGCCGACCGCATGGTGGACGACTACCTGGCCCTCTACCAGCGGATGCTCGGCTGATTCGGGCCCTCGGTCCGGTGCGGCTGCCCGCGGGGCGGGGCCGAACCGGGTTGGGCGAATTCCCTTAAGGCCCCGAGGTTCCGGCCGAACCTTGGAAGTGTGCGGCGCCCGCGGCTTGACGCGGTAACGCGGACGGCTCGGCTCCGGCAGCGACGTGGCAGGCTGCCGGAGCCGATGCCATCGCCGAATCTTTGCGTGATCGAAGTCTGGCGTTGGGTCACCGGCATCCCTAAGCTCTCGGGAGCGGAGGGATGCTGTGAGTGCTGTCGATGTCACCGAGAGTTTGGACGCGATCGAGCGGCTCGTCGTCGGCTGGGACTTCCCGGGAGCCCGCGCCGAGGTCCAGCGGTTGCTCGACGAGCCCGGTCTGTCCGACGACGACCGGCTGACCGCCCGCCGGCTGCTGGCCGAGGTGCTGCGCGAGCTGGGGGAGCTCGACGCCGCCTACGACCTCGCCGAGGCGGTCGCCGCCCAGGCCGAGCGCCGCTACGGCCAGATCGACCCGCGCACGGTCCACGCCGTGGCCGTGCTCGCCGCGGTGCGCCACGACCACGACGAGTGGGACGAGGCCGAGCGGCTGTACCACCGGGTGCTCGACAGCGGCATCGACGAGGACGGCACCGATCCCTGCTGCCGCGCCGTGCGCCTGGCCCGGGTCAACCTGGCCCTCCTCCAGCGCGACCGCGGCGAGACGGGCCTGGCGCTGGCGATGCTGAACGCGGCGTACGTCATCCACCGCCGCGAGTACGGCGCGGAGGACCTCGACACCATTCGCATCGCGGCGGAGCTGGCGGCGTTGCAGTACCAGAGCGGCGATGTTCTGCAGGCTCGTCGACTGTTCACGCTCGCGCATGCGGCGGCGCGGGCGCGGCTCGGGACCCGGCATCCGTTCACGAAGGCGGTCGAGTGGGAGCTGGCCGCCGTCGAACCGCCCATGCCGTCCGCGCCGATCTCGGTGATCCCGACGCCGGTGGTGGTCGACCCCGTGGTGCCGCCGCCCGCTCCTGCGCCTCGCTCGGCTCCACCTCCCGCGGCCTCCTCGCCTCCTCCGGGCCCGGCGCCTGTTTCGCCCTCGCCTTCCGCGGCCTCCTCGTCTTCTTCGGCCTCCTCGCCTTCGTCGGCGCGCGTGATGTGGCCGTTGATCTCGCTGGTGGCCGTGCTGGTGGTCGGGGCTGGGGTGACGGCCGGCTTCCTCCTTCTGCGGGACGGTTCGCCGCCGAGCGCTCCGCCGGTCGCCGCACCGGGCGCTTCAGTGGCCGTCTTACCGGCGACGGCGTCGACGGTCGGAGGGGGAGATTTGTCTGGGGGGTCGGAAGTGCCGGCGTTCGTGGTGCGTGACCTGAAGGTCCAGCCGGGCGGGCGTGAGCTGGTCGTCACCTGGGCCGCACTGCCGGTAAGCGTCGTGGTGGCCCTCTCGCGCGCCGGTGCGCCGGCGACGGTGCTGGGGACGGTGCCGCCGGGCACGTCACGCTACGTGGTGAAGGACATCGACCCGGCCGGCGCATACTGCGTCGTGTTAGGACCGGTCAACGAGACGGTGAACATCGCACCGGCGACGTCAGCGTGCACGTCCGGTCGCTGACAGTTTCGCATGAAGATTCCGTGACGCAGGCGCGCGTATCGCAAGGTTGGCCGGGTATAGTCGCCGCGATGCGGCTTACAGACCGGACCCTCAATCTGCTGCCGAGGCAAGTAGCGGAGCTGCTGCGGAAGAAGCGCGAGACGGTGAAGTTCATCATCGTCGGCGGTCTTTGCTACGTGGTCAGCCTGGTCCTCAACTACGGCCTCCGGTTCACGGTCTTCGAGGAGAAGCCGGTCACCGCGCTGACGATCGCCAATGTCGTGGCCACGGTGGTCTCGTACTTCCTCAACCGCGAGTGGTCCTTCCGCACCCGCGGCGGCCGCCGCCGCCACCACGAAATGCTCCTCTTCTTCGTGGCCAACGGCATCGGCGTCATCCTGAACTCGGCTCCGCTGTGGGTGGCGCAGTACGTGTTCGGCCTGCACAAGCCGAACATCAGCGCCGCCGCCGAGGAACTGTCGGACTTCATCTTCGGCATGGTCATCGGCGTCGCCGTGGCCATGGTCTTCCGCCTGTGGGCCTACCGCGTCTGGGTCTTCCCCCACGACGACGTCCGCCCGGCCCCGAAGCGCTACGAACCCCCGGTCCAGGCCGGCGCGGTCCCGGCCCCGAGTGCCTCAGACGCCTCGAACGCGTAACTTTCGCCCTTCTGCACCGCCCGTCTCGCACTGTTTCAAGCGCGACTCAGGGATACGCGCAGCTCACCGCCCCGCTTGTTTCGGTGTGCTCTTGCGGCGACGAAATCTCGGGCGCTGCGCGTCGCGACATTTCGGACTTATACCCCGACGGCGTTTATATCCGTTACGCGGGTTTTAGGAGCTTCGATGCGGATGCGGATAGGGCTATTGCACGCACGGCCATCCGCATACGAAAGATCGCTCGCTCGGCATCGCGCGGTGCGAACGACGAGCGAGGTGGTGCCGTCGACGACCGTGGTGCGGACGACGACCGTGGTGCGGACGACGAGTCCCGGCCCGCGGCGGAGTGAGCTACCACCAGCCCGTCCGTAGCGCGGCAGATCGCGGGGGCGCAGTTCAACGTCCGTAGAATGGCCCGATGCCCACCCGTGCCGAGCAGCGCCGCAACACCGAGGCCCGGATCCTGGAAGCGGCCAAGCGCATGTTCGCCGACGTCGGCTACGAACGGACCACCATCCGCGCCGTCGCCGCCGCCGCCGGTGTCGACGCCGGGCTGGTCATGCACTACTTCGGCTCGAAGGTCGAGCTGTTCACGCAGGCCGCGGAGCTGCGGGCCGAGCCGGCCCCGTCCGGCGCACCCGACGAGGTGGCCGAACAACTGCTCGCCTCACTGGCCCGGCGGCTGCGCGACGAGCCGGTCGGGTCACTGGCCGTGCTGCGCTCCATGCTCACCCACGACGGCGCCGAAGAGGGCTTGCGCGCCGCCGCCGCCCCCCGGCTGGACAGCCTGACGAGCGCAATCGGCGGCGACGACGCCCAGCTCCGGGCCGGCATCATCGGCGCGATCACCCACGGCATCCTGATCGAGCGCTACCTCCTGAAGCTCGGCGGCCTCGAAACCGCCGACCCCGACGCCATCATCGACCTCCTCCGCCCGGTCTTCCACCGCCTGACCGGCGCCGACCCGCACCCGAACCCGCAACCACCGGACCCCACCGCTCCAACCCCAGCCGCGCCAAGCCCATCTGGCCCCGGCGCACCCGCTCCATCCCCAACCGCCCTCAGCCCGTCTGCCCCAGGCTCGACCGCTTCAGGCCCGACCGCGCCAAGCCCATCTGCCCCGGGCGCGTCAGCCCCGGATGAGGCTGATTCCCGAAAGGCCACACCGAGATAAGGCCGCTCCTGCCCCGGCCGGTCACGACCCCCCAAGCACGCGGGGGAGCAGGCGTCACTCGTAACTCAGCCGGCCGGAATCGAGCGCTCCTGCCGGCCCGAGCGAAACGTCGACCGATAAGCCATAGGCGAGACGCCCAGGTTGGTGTGCAGATGCAGCCGCAGTGAGGCCCCGGTCCCGAAGCCCGCGGAAGCGGCCACCCGATCGACCGGCCAGTCGGTGGTCTCCAGCAGCTTCCGCGCATACGCCACCCGCTGAGCGGTCACCCACTGCAACGGCGTCAACCCGACCTCCCCGCGGAACCGGCGGCTGAACGTGCGCACGCTCATCCGCGCCCGCCCGGCCAAAGCGGCAAGTGTCAGCGGTTCGTGCAGCCGCTCCAACGCCCACTCCCGCACCTCCGCCGTCCCCGCCGACTCGGACGACGGCACAGGCTGCTCGACGTACTGCGCCTGCCCCCCATCGCGCCACGGCGGAACGATGCACAGGCGGGCGACCCGGTTCGCCACCTCGCTGCCGTGGTCGCGGCGGACAAGGTGCAGGCACAGGTCCACGCCCGCGGCCACCCCGGCCGCGGTGAGCACGTCACCGTCGTCCACGAACAGGACGTCCGGGCGCAGTTCGACGTCAGGGAATGCGGCCCGGAACTGCTCGGCGCGGTTCCAGTGGGTCGTGGCCGGGCGTCCGTCGAGGCGACCGGCGGCGGCGAGGGCGAACGCGGCCGTGCACATCGACACGATGCGCACACCTGGCGCGACCCGGGCGAGCGCGTCCTTGAGCGAGGCGGGCAGCCACTGATCGCCGGAGTCGTCGGAGCAGCCCACGAACGGCGGGATGACGACGGTGTCGGCCGTGGACAGCAGCTCCGGGCCGTGCTCGACAGCCACCGCGAAGTCGGCATCCGTGCGCACCGTGCCGGGGCCGGGTCCGGCGTGCACCCCGCAGGTGAGCACCTCGTACAGCGGGGTGCCGTCCGGCGCTCCCGCGGTACCGAAGATGCGTTTGGGAATGGTCATCTCGAACGGATAGACGCCGTCGACCGCCAGCACGACGACACGGTGAGCAGGCATGGCCGGATTTTTTCACATGTTGGCGATCCAGCCACTCGAGCGACCGGACACAAACGGACACGATCGTGCACATGAAAGCGATCGCTCAGGACATGTTCGGCGGCCCGGAAGTGCTGCACGTTGTCGACAAGGACCAGCCCACGGCCGGATTCGCGCAAGTCCTCGTGCACGTTCGTGCAACAAGCGTCAACCCGACCGACTTCTGGCACCGCGCGAGCGGCGGGCTCCAAGGCCGGATCGTCCCGCTCGGCTGGGACGTGTCGGGCGTGGTCGCGGCGATCGGCCCCGGCGTGACGCTGTTCGCACCCGGCGACGAGGTGTTCGGCATGCCGCGCCAGCCGGAGCCGGCCGGGACGTACGCCGAGTTCGTCGTCTCCCCCGCCCGCCACCTGGCCCGCAAGCCGGCCGCGCTGTCACACGAGGAGGCGGCCGCCCTACCGCTCGTGGCGCTCACCGCCTGGCAGGCGCTCGTCGACGTGGCCGAGGTCCAGCCCGGCCAGCGGGTGCTCGTCCACGCCGCCGCCGGCGGAGTCGGCCACGTCGCGGTGCAGATTGCCAAGGCACTCGGCGCCGAGGTGATCGGCACGGCAAGCGCACCCAAGCACGCATTCGTCCGCGCACTCGGCGCCGACCGGGTCGTGGACTACCGGGCCGAGGACTTCGCGGACGTGGTCGCGGACGTCGACGTCGTCATCGACCCGATCGGCGGCGACTACGGCCCGAGATCGCTGCGCACACTGCGGCCCGGCGGCATCGTGGTCTCGCTGGCGTCCCCGGCCGAGACCGCGCTGACCCCCATCGCCGCGGCTCAGGGCCGCCGCGCCCGGTTCATGGTCGTCGAGGCCGACCGCGCCGGCATGCTCGCGATCGCCGACCTGGTCGAACGCGGGCTGCTGCGCCCACACCTGGACACGGTGCTCCCGCTCAACGAGGCCGCGAAGGCGCACGAGCTGGGCGAGCGAGGCACCACAACCGGCAAGATCGTGCTCACGACCGAGCCGTGAAACGACAAACGCCGACGCCGCAACTGACGACCGCGACACAAAGCGACAAACGCCGCTGCCCGCAGCACGTGATCAGCGCGTGAAACGACAAGCAGCACGTGATCAGCGCGTGAAACGACAAACGGCGGCGGCTCACGACTGATGCGCGGTAGCGCTCACCTTCTCCGCCGCCGCCGCCACAGAACTGCGCGTCGTCGCGGCCAGGCTCGTCTGTTCGTGCAGAGACGCGGCCACCTCCCGCTGCGCGGTGGCCACCGTCCCGAGCCGATCGGCAACGCCCCCCACGGCCCCGGCCGCGGCGGTGGCCCCGGCCACCACCTGCCCGACCGTCGCCTCGATCCGGCTCGTCGCGGCGGCGGTCTGCGCGGCCAGCTCCTTGACCTCGTTGGCCACCACGCCGAACCCCTTGCCGGCCTCACCCGCCCGGGCGGCCTCGATCGTGGCGTTCAACGCGAGCAGCTTCGTCTGATCGGCCACCGCCTGAATGAGCCCCGCAACCGTCGCGATATCGGCGATCGCGGTCTCCAGCTCACCGATGACCGTGCGCGCATGGTTCGAGTCGGTGAGCGCGGCCTCCACATCGTGCACGGCACCCTGCACGGTGGTGTTCATTCCGGCCAGAGCCGACTCGAAGGACTCCATCGCCGAGCCGGCCTCCGCACCCAGACGCACACCGGCGTCGGCCACATCGGCGAGCACGGTCTCCAGGCGCCGGCCGAGCTGCTCACTGCGCGCAACCTGCTCAGCGGCGTTCGCGGCGGCCTGCTCCTCGCGCGCCGTCGCGCCGTCGGCCGCCGCCCGCAGCTGCTCCTGGTTCTCGACGGCCAGGCGCTCCCGCGCGATGTCGGCCTCCGCCTCGGCGACGGCCGCGAACCGCCAGTACGCCAGCTGCGTCAGACACATGCCCACAACGAACACGATGTGCAGCAGCGAGAACCAGACCGGGTGGGCCCGGGCGAGCGGCGTGGAGTACACCATCCACGGCATGGTCATGCCGATGGCCAGATGGTGCACCCCCACCAGCAGCACACCTAGAAAGAGCGGAAGCCAGTCCTGGTACAGGCTCACCAGCCCCACCACCAGGAAAAAGTGGAAGTGCAGGTCGGTGAGCCCGTTCCCGGCGTGCACGAGCGCCATGGCGCCCAGCAGCAGGCCGATGGACACGGCCACCGACCCGCCCCGCCGCGTCCGGGCCATCCCGCCGGCCATTGCGCACAGCAGCACACCCGCGTTGAAGCACCAGATCAGCCACGCCTCACCGTGCGCGTGCGCGCCGACGACGCTGTGGCCGGTGAGGATGCTGACGACCACGAGTACGGGAAGGTGCAGCCACAGCACAGCGGTCAGCGCGCGGTGCCGCGAACGGTACGCGGCGTCGCTGAGCCTGACCTTCGGCATGAGCCAGGAGAGCACTCCGGGCATGTTCAGCCCCCAAAACGGTCGGATCTGCCCTGCTCATCGGCAGCCGCCCGGCCGTCTGTAGGCCGCCGCTCAGAAGCTGAACACGGCGCCCGTGGTCGTGCTGAGCGTGCACGCGTTGCCGAACGTGTGCCGGTACGCGACCTTGCGCCCCTTCCAGCGGCCGCTCGCGGTCACCGTCACCGGGTCCCACTGGTCGGTGCAGACGCCTCCGGCCAGCTGGAGCCGGTCGAACCGCCCGCCGACCTTGGCCAGCTCCACGCACGCGGTGCGGGCCTGCTTGTGGCTGCCGCCGGCCGGCTGGCAGGTCAGCGACGCGCGCTGCTGCGCCGGCGCCGTCGACTCGCCCTTGGCCACGGTCAACACGAGCCGGGTCGTGCGCGCGTTCGCCGCCACGGTGGCCGCCGTGGCCGCCCCGGACCCCGCCGCCTCCACCGCACCGACCGCCGCCAGCAGCACCGCCGCCGACGTGATGGCCCGCGTTACACCCATTTGCTACCTCCACTGCAACCGAACTTGGTGCGCAGAGCGTACGCCGATTTGCCCGAATTGTAGGCAAAAACTGACATGTGCCGGGAGGTTGTTTTTCGCGTCGCCGCCCCTGTTGATCGACGTGCGGAGTTAATGTGGGCCACTGGAGGTAGCCCAGTGCCGATGGAAGCGCAGGCCCAGAAGCTCGTCGCCGGCTTGGTCCGGGTGGCCGTCATGGCCCCCGTCGACGGCCCGGCACCCGCGCACGGCCTGCCCCCGGCCCACCGGCAGATCATGCTGCTGCTCGGCCGCCGCGAACGCGAATACCGCCTCTCCGACCTCGCCGCCGAGCTTGGCTCGACGGTAGCGGCGACGATGGCCCTGCTCTCACCCTTGATCGCCGACGGCCTGGTCGAGATGCGCCCGGCCCCGTCCTACGCCGCCCGCGACATGAGCGTCGCCGCCACCGATCGCGGCCTGTCGATGACGCCCGCCCCGGCCAACTGGGCCGACCAGCTGCTCTCCGAGGTCGACGGCCTGTCCGAGAGCCAGCAGGCCCGCCTCCTGCGGATGGTCACCGCCCGGATCGGCCTGCTGCAACAGCAGGGCAGCATCCCGGTCACCCGCATGTGCGTGTCGTGCCGCTTCTTCGACGGCTACCGCCACCCCGGAACCGAGACCCCGCACCACTGCTGGTTCGTCGACGCCCCGTTCGGCTACCGCGAACTGCGCCTGCACTGCCCCGACCACATCCCCGGCGAGCCCCCGAAACCGGCTTTCTGAAAACCGGCCACACATCAAAAGCCGGAACCAAAAGCCACAAGCAAAATGCACAAGCCTCAAGCCGAGGATTCCGAGGCCGCTTCGCTCCCGCCCCGGGTGGGGGGCTCCCGCCCCCATGAGCCCCCTGCGAAGCCCGCACGCTCCGTACGCGCCCCCAAACCCGGGTTACAACACGCTCCGTGCAAGATCTTGCACCACCGGCCGATGCGGTGTGCCGTCCCGCACGCACCGGTGAACCTTGGCACGCCGCCCGCTGCGCCCGGCGGGAAGTGCTCTTATGCTGTTCGCGTGACAGCCTGGGGCACACCATGAGCATGTCGGTGACCACCAACGTGATGATGGACGGATCGACAGTACTCTCCGTCCGCGGCGAGATCGATCACAGTAACGCGGCCACGCTGCGTCAAGAAATCGTCTCCGCCGCCACCGACCGCCGCCCAAGCTCTTTACGCGTAGACCTGGGCCTCGTGACATTTCTGGACTCAGCAGCAGTAGGCGCCCTCGTAGCCGCCCAACGCGAGTCCGGCGCCGAGGGCGTCCGAGTAGTCATCTGGCGAGCCAGCCCCTTCGTAACCCGCCAACTCCAAATAGCCGGCGTCCACGAACTCCTGGGCGTCCCCACAGAACCAGACGCCGACCACATCGCCTACTGACCCCCTCCGGCCCTCCGCCCCGCCATCTCCGCACAAACCGCCACGCCTCCGCAACCTCTCACTCTCGCAACCGCCACTTCGCACCGCACCCCTCGCGACAGCCACTTCCGCAACCGCACCCTCGCAACCTCGCCCCTCGCGACCGCCACCTCTCGCGACCGCCAGGGCGCGGCGGGAGGGCAGGACGCGCCGGGAGTCCAGACGGACTTTCGCGCAACCGCTCCCTCTCGCAACCGCCACCTCCCGTAGAGACCGCCGCGCTGCGCACAACCGCCTTCTCGTGCACGGACCGCCACTTCCGCGCACCGGACGCAGCTCACACGGGCCCTGGGTCGCTCGGTGCCTCCCGCGCCCCCTGCATCGGTCCTCGGCCACTCGTGCCCCGGCACGCCTGGAGTGCCGCAACTTCCCAACGGTCGCGAAGCGACGAGCAAAAGCCACGAGTTCGTTCAACGACCGTTGACCGACGCGCTCGGCTCGTTCTACGCTCGTTGAATGAACACTCATGAGGAAACGCTGACGGCTCGGCAGGTTGTCGAGCGAGTGCTCGATGTGGGCCGAAGGCAAGACGCCGAGGCGTTCGTCGAGCTCCTGGCCGACGATGCTGTGATCGAGTGGCCGTACCGGCCGGAGGGTGTGCCCGGGCGGCTGCAAGGGCGGGGCGAGATCCGGGCGTTCATGCAGCGAACGGCGCGGTCGCTCGTGAGCTTCGACGAGTACCGCGAAATCGTCATGCACGAAACGGCGGACCCCGAGGTCGTCATCGTCGAGTATGAGGTGCTCGGACGCGTCACCAGGACCGGCGAACCGTTCCGGCAGACCGTGATCGCGGTGATCCGCGTCCAGGGCGGGCTCGTCGTGTCCTACCGCGACTACATCAATCCACTCCCGCTCATGGCCGTGCTGGCCGCCGCGAACGAGAGCTGACTCGCCGGCTCCGCGGCCGCCCTGGTGCGCGCCGCGAGCGGGAGCTAGTTCGCTACGTCCGCGGGTGGCGTGTGGGTGCGGAACGCGGGTGCCAGGACCACGATGCCGGCGGCCAGGACGGCCGGGATCACGAACGCCCAGCGCAGCGACAGGCTCTCCGCCACCGCGCCGATCAGACCGGCGCCGACGATGAAGCCGACGTAGTTGAACAGGTTGACGCGCGCGATCGCGATGCCCGTGCCGGCCGGGTCCAGGCGGCCCGCGGCGGAGAACGACTGGGGGACGACCAGGGAAAGGCCCAGGCCGACGACGGCGAAACCGGCGATGCTCAGCGCCGGCGTACTCGACACCGCGACCAGGATCAGCCCCAGCCCGCCGACCACCCCGCCGACCGAGACCACCGCAGTGGGACTGAAGCGGCTGACGAGACGGTCGCCCGCAGTACGACCCAAGAGCATTGTCGTCTGGTACGCGGCCAGGCCCAGCGCGGCGACGCTCGTCCCCGCGTGCAGGGCCTTCTCGATGAAGACGGAGCTCCAGTTGGAGACGGCCGAGTCGGCGATGAACATGAGCATCATCGCGATGCCGATCAGCACGATCGGGCGCCACGGGATGTTCGCCTCGACCGCGGCCTGGGTGGCGGCCGGGGTCTCCAGCGCCTCCTCGGACCGGCGGAGCTGGCCCCGGCCGGCGATCACGGCCAGGATCGCGCCGATGACGGCGACCGTGGCCAGGGATTCGCCGATCGACCAGTGCAGCCGGGCGGTGCCGGACGTGGCGAGGGCACCGAGGATGGCACCCGCGCTCCAGACGGCGTGGAAGGAGTTGAGGACCGGGCGGCCGTAGCGCCGCTCGACGCCCACACCCTGCATGTTCATCGTGGCGTCGACCAGGCCCAGCATGAAGCCGACGAATACCAGCGCGAGGTACAAGTGCCAGCGCTCGGCGGCGAAGCCGGTCAACGCGATGGCCAGCGCTACGCCGGGCCCGCCGACCCGCAGCACGGGTGAGCTGCCGAACCGGGTGCTCAGCAGGCCCGCGACCACGCTGCCGACGCCGGACACGACAGGCACGGCGAGCAGGACCAGCGACAGCTGCGTGTCGTCGAACCCGAACTTCCTCTGCAGCGTGGCGACCTGCGTGAGGAGCCCGGCGAAGCAGAAGCCCTGCACGAGGTACGCGCCGGCGACCGCGATCCGGGCGCGGCGGTCCCGCGGGCCGACCTCGTAGCTCGCCGTGGCCGAGAGCTGATCCACTGGCCGGCTCCCCGATGAAGAGAAGTGAAATTAATTCGGAAGCATTGCCGACCGTGCGGCCTTGCGCAAGAGCACCATACGGTGTGCCTGGACCGTCGCGGCGTACCCGACGAGCGTCAGCAGGTGAAAGAGGTACAGCCACAGCGCAACGGCCACTGTCGCGCCGACGCCGTCGAGCCCGCCGAACGGCGTGCCCAGGTTCAGCGGCAGCGCCCAGAACAGCACGAACCCGTGCGCGAACCCTGACACATTGGCGGCCGTGAACGAGCCGACCGCCGTGGTGACCGCCCAGCTGGGGCGCAGGGGTGCGATCAGGCGGTACACGAGGATGACCACCGGGCTCAGGCACAGCCAGAGGATCAGGAAGCTCCCGATCACCGCCCACACCGCCGCCCCGCCGCCCGCGCGCAGGTGCCGGGCCGGCCCACCGAGCGCCGCCAGTAGGGCGAGGACGAGGACCGGCCCGCAGGCGAGCAGCGGCAGGACGAGCAGCCGGCCCAGCCACCCCGTCGTCGCGCCCCCGGCCTCCCCGGACAGCGACCCAAGCCCGCGCCGGAGCCCCTCGCCGTAGAGCGTGGCCGGCACGAGCGCGACGAACGTCAGCCACCACGACATGCCGAGGCCCGCATCGAGCAGCACATCGGCCCCGGCCGCCATGCGCTCGGGCATGGCGGCCACCACCGGTTCGGCCAGGTGGCGCACCCGCGCATCCCCGACCAGCGCCGCCGCCAGCCGCAGCACGAGCAGCCCGACCGGCACGACCGCGATCCCGCCGTAAAAGGTGATCGCGGCCGCGTGCAGATTGAGGTCGCGCCCGCGGAAGAACCGCCCCACCAGCCGCGCAAAACGAACGATCACTCCGGTGACGTACCCACCTGAGCGCTCAACAGAACTGTCAGAAATTGCCGGAGCAGCTCGAGCCCGTCATAACTGAGCACCGACTCGGGGTGAAACTGCACGCTCACGAACGACCGCCCCCGCAGCGCATGCACATCCCCGTTCTCCGCATCGAACGCCACCTCGACCGGACCGTACCCGGTGTCAAACACCGCCCGCTCGCGCACAGCCCCTTCCCGCACACCGACGGCCACACCCCCTTCGTGCACCCCGGCGGGCACAGTCCGTTCGCGCACGACGGCCGCGTGTGCGGTTGTCGGGGTTGCGTGTTCGTGCACGTCGGTTGGGTGCGCGGTTGTCGCGATTGAGCGTTCGTGCACGGCGGCCGCGTGTGCGGTTGTCGGGGTTACGCGTTCGTGCACGGCGGCTGCATGCGCGGTTGTCGCGATTGAGCGTTCGTGGGTCGCGGTGAATGTCGAGTAGAAGCCGACCTGTGTGCGAGTGCCGAATAGGTCGATCTCGCGCTGCATGCCCTGGTACGGCTCGGCCTTGCGGCGCAGCGGCAGTCCCAGCAGGCCGGCCGTGAGCTGGTGGCTCAGGCAGATCGCCAGCATGGGGCGGCCGCTTTCGAGCAGGCCGGACACGATGTGGCGCATGCGGGCGATTTTCGGATCGTCGAGCTGGCGCGGGTCACCCGGGCCGGGGCCGGGGATGACGAGGTCGAACTCCTGGTCGGGGATTTCGCTGTCGTGCCGCACCAGCGTCGTCGAAAGGCCCAGCACGCGCAGTTGATGCACGAGCATGCCGGTGAACGTGTCCTCCGCGTCGATGATGAGCGCGTGGCGGCCGGTCAGTGCCGGATCGGCCGCCATACCGTCGCGGGGCTGCAGCCAGAACGGTGCCAGGGAGACGTTCCGGGCCACCAGGGCCGCCTGCACCTCCGGGTCCGACACCAGCGTAGCGGCGGCCGGCGTGTCTACCGGGGACGGGGTGGTGCCCAGGCCGAGTGCTCGCAGTACAGCCGCCGCTTTGGTGTGTGTCTCGCGCACCTCACCCTCCGGTGTGCTGTGCCGGACGAGCGTTGCACCCACCGGAACGCGGATGTGTCCGGCGGTGTCGATTTCGGCGGTGCGGATCAGGATGGGCGCGTCGAGCGTCGGCCGGCCCTCCGTGTCGCGGCCGAGCAGGGCCAGGACGGCACCGTAGTATCCGCGGCCGCGGTGTTCGTGGCGGGCGATGACCCGGCAGGCGTTCTCGAGCGGGCTGCCGACCACCGTGGGCGCGAACATCGTTTCGCGCAGCACGTCGCGCACGTCGCGGGAGCCGCGGCCGGCGAGCAGATACTCGGTGTGGACGAGGTGGGTCATCTCCTTGAGGTACGGGCCGATGACCTGGCCGCCCAGGTCGGCGACGGTGGCCATCATCTTGAGCTCCTCGTCGAGCACCATGGACAGCTCGTCGATCTCCTTGCGGTCGGCGAGGAACTCCAGGACGGCCGGCTTGGACGGCGCGCCGCGCAGGGTGCCGCTGATCGGGTTCATCATGACCAGTCCGTCGTCGACGCTGACGTGTCGTTCCGGGGTGGCGCCGACGAGCGTTCGTTCACCGGTGTGCACGACGAACGTCCAATATGCGCCACGTTCGCGTGTCAGCAGGCGGCGGAAGACGGTGAGCGCGGCGGTCATGGCGTCGCCCTGCAACGACGCCTCGAACACGCGGTGGATGACGAAGTTGGAGCCCTCGCCGCGGCCGATCTCTTCGCGCAGGACGGTATCGACGATCGACGCGTACTCGTCGTCGCTGATGTCGAAATGTGTATCCTCGAGCGCGATCGCGGTGTCCGGCAGCTGCGCGAGCATGTCGGCAACGGACACCTCACGCCGCTCGGCGATGTGCAGCACGGACAGCGGCGCGCCGTCGTCGATGCAGTCGAATGCACGTTCGCGCACCTGGCGAAACGGCACGAGCGCGAGGCACTCGTCCGGGATCTGCGCGAGCGTGTCGACGGTGGACACCGGCCCGGTGAGCACTTCGACGAAGTCGCGGCCCTCGCGGCGCAACAACGCGAACGGCGAACCCAATGCGAACGACGAACCGAACGCCGACAGCGAACCCGAAGCAGGCAGCGAACCCGCCGCGGACATCGAACTCAACGCGGACGGTGAACCCGACGCGGACGGTGAACCCGACGCAGATGGCGAACCGGGCGTGGACGGTGAACCGGGGGTGGACGGTGAACCAGGTGCGGGTGGTGAATCGGGCGCAGATGGCGAACTCGACGCGGACGCTGAACCAGGCGTGGGCAGCAAGCCGGGCGCGGCCGGCGAACTCAGCGTGGACGGTGAGCCGAGTTTGGACGGCGTAAGCGGCGAGTCCAGCTTGGACGGCGTGGACGGAGAAGTCGACGCGTGCGGCGAATCGGGCGTGGACGGCGAACTCGACGCGGGCGGCGCGTCGGGTGTGGACGGCGGGTTCATGGGGCTTCTCCTCGGAGGTCGGGAGGCGGCCTCCGGGGGTGCCCGGGAAATGCGAAGCGGCCGCCTCGAAGGGCGGCCGCGGTAGTCATCGCGCGGAAGTGGGCCGCCTGGTCAGGCGGGCCACCAACTCGTCATGCGCGCGGTCACGGGCAGAGCGTACGGGATGTCCGCCCGCCCGCGCCAGCGTTCACTTGTTCAGGGAGCCCATTTCGGCGTACCGGGCGCCGGCCACGTTGCGGCCGATCGAGAGCTTCTCGATGGCGGCGAGGTCGTCGGCGGTGAGTTGGACGTCGAGTGCTGCCGCGTTCTGCTCCAGATAGGTGCGGCGCTTGGTGCCGGGGATCGGGACGATGTCGTCGCCCTGGGCCAGTACCCAGGCCAGGGCCAGCTGGGCGGGGGTTGCGCCCTTCGCCGCGGCGATCTGCTGCACCTCGGCGACCAGATCGAGGTTCTTCTGGAAGTTCTCGCCCTGGAAGCGCGGGTTCGTGGCCCGGAAGTCGTCGGCGCCGAACTGCGAAGGGCTGGTGATCTCGCCGCTGAGGAAGCCGCGGCCGAGCGGGCTGTACGCGACCAGGCCGATGCCGAGCTCCCGGAACAGCGGGATGATCTCGTCGTCGGGCTCGCGGGTCCACAGCGAGTACTCGTACTGCCCGGCGGTGATCGGGTGCACCGCGTGGGCCCGGCGGACGCTGTCCGGTGACGCCTCGGAGATGCCGAGGTGGCGGACCTTGCCCGCGGCGACCGCTTCGGCCAGCGCGCCCCAGGTCTCCTCGACGGGCACGGCGGGGTCGACGCGGTGCTGGTAGTAGAGGTCGATGTGGTCAACGCCGAGGCGCTGCAGCGACGCGTCGACGGCCTGCCGGACGTACTCGGGCCGGCCGTTGATGCGCCGTGTCCCGCCGTCGCGCTGGATGCCGAACTTGGTGGCCAGCACGACCTCGTCGCGGCGGCCGGCGATGGCCCGGCCGACGAGTTGTTCGTTGGTGAACGGACCGTACATGTCGGCGGTGTCGAGCAGTGTCACGCCCAGGTCGAGCGCGCGATGGATGGTGGCGACGGACTCGGCGTCGTCGCCCGGGCCGTAGAACTCGCTCATGCCCATGCAGCCGAGGCCGAGCGCGGATGTCGTCAGTGAACCGAGGTTTCTGTTCTGCATGCCACCCACGTTGCCCCTTCGAGCGCGCTCGAAGTCAAATACAGTCACACGTGTGGAGAGTTACACGATCGCCGAGGCGTCCGAACGCACAGGCCTCACTGCGCACACGTTGCGCTATTACGAGCGAGCCGGACTGCTGGCGCCGCCTTCAAGAGCGACAAGCGGGCATCGGAGGTACTCCGAGCAGGATCTCGGCATGCTGCGGATCCTGACCCGGCTCAAGGCGACGGGCATGTCGATCGCGGAGATGCGCCGCTACGCGGAGCTGTGCCGGGTCGGCCCGCAGACGTACAGCACCCGGAGGGAGATGCTGGAGGAGCATCGCCAGCAGGTGCTGGACCGCATCGCCGCGCTGCAGACCGACCTCGAGCTCATCGAATCCAAGATCAAACACTACGCCGAGGGTGACACGCGGGATTTGGCCAGCCCGTAGAGGCACACGAGCGCCGCCAGCACCATCGGCGTGCCGTCGCGGATGAGGCCGTCCGCGCCCAACAGCAGGTAGCACAGGGTCGGCTGGACCAGCAGTACAAATGCGGAAATGCAGCCGAGAAGCGTCCGCGCCCAGCTGTGCCCGAACAGGGTGACGAAGCTGATGATGCCGGTGACCAGGCCGATCACCAGGCCCAGGACGAACCACGACACGACGAGCGGCACCGAGATCTCCGGGCGCAGCCGGGGAGTCGAGAACAGCGAGCCGAGCGCGACGAGGCACGGCACGAACATCAGCGCCGAGTACGACAGCGCCGCCACCCGCGACGTCAACACCCACGGCGGAACCGGCCGGCGCGGCCGGCGCCGGGTCAGGTGCTCGTCGATGCCGGGGGAGCGGAACAGCATCCACACCACCGCCGCGCACAGCGTGCCGACGATGACGAGTCCGGCCAGCACCGGCACCCGCGGCAGGAAATCGCCCTCCTTGGGCTGCACGAGCCGTGCGGAAGCGAACACCGTGGTGACGGCGAGGATCAGGCCAAGCGGCCGGGCGGTGAGCCGGCCGAACCGCACCTCGCGCATCAGGAACAGGAACCCGAGCGCGCGCAGCACCGCCCAGAACGTGCGCACACCGAGCCCGAACCCGGCCTCGGCCGAGTACTGCAGGTTGACCGCATCCACGGCCACCGTCGCCACCGCGGTGAGCAGCATCAACCGCCGCAGCCGCCGGCTGGCCGGAGTGGGCGCGGGCGCCCGCTCGAACCGCACGAAGTCGCCGAGTGAGCGCCCTTCGCCGGTCATGAATCCGCACGCTACTGCATGAGCGCGCACAGCGCCCGCCGACGACGACCAGCCGATGACATTCGGCGCCGGCGCCGCGGGTTTCGGCTCGGCTGCACGAACAGTCGCAGGTGCGCAATGACCCGAATCGTGCTCGCGAACTGCGCCTCGGACCGGTCCTCGTAACCTGCACCTGCGACGCGACGTGCGACGTGCGCGTGAACGCGACGTGCGACGTGTGCGTGCGACGACGCGCCGCGACGTGTGCGTGCGACGACGCGCCGCGACGTGCGCGTGCGACGACGCGCCGCGACGTGCGCCTGCGCCGCGATGTGCGCCTGCGCCGCGATGTGCGCCTGCGCCGCGATGTGCGCCTGCGCCGCGATGTGCGCCTGCGCCGCGATGTGCGCCTGCGCCGCGACGTGCGCTGCGACTCGACGTGCGACGTGCGCCTGCTAACTGTGCGAACCGTCCAGTCACGCGGGCAGTTGCTGCGCGCAGTGTCCACTTGTGCTCGCAAGACGCGCGAATTGGTCCGTATGCGCGGACGGTTGCAGTGCATGGTGTCGAGATGTGCTCGCAAGATGCGCGGGCTGGTCCATATGCGCAGACGGGCCGGAGCGTGATGCGTCGCGGTGCTCGCATGGTGCGCGAAACAGTTCGTTTGTGCGGACGAGACACTGGTGCGCACTGTCGCGTGACGCCCCTGGGTGCGCGAACTGGTGCGGTTGCGCGGGCGGCGGGGTGCGCGAATTGGTGAGGTTGGGTGAGCGGTTGGGGTGCGCGGTGTGGCGGTGTGTTCGGGTAGTGGGCGGGTCGGGGGCGGTTGGGGTGCGCGGTGTGGCGGTGTGTTCGGGTGGTGCGCGGGTTGGTGGGGTTGCGTGAGCGGTTGGGGTGCGCGATGTGGCGCGGTGTTCGGGTGGTGCGCGAGTCGGCGGGGTTGCGCGGGCGGTTGACATGCTCGACGTGGCGGCGTGTCCAGGTGGTGCGTGAGTTGGTGCGGTTGTGCGAGCTAGTGGGGTTGTGCGAGTGGTTGCCGTGCGCGGTGTCACTGGTGCTCACGGCGGGTGTGAACAGGTGGGAGTGGGTCGGCGAACTCGGGCATTCTCCGCCGTAGCAGCGCATATCGTTAGCACATGTTGGAGCATCTGCGCGTCCTCGTCGTCGACGATGAGCCGGACCTGTGCGAGATCGTGCGCAGGGTGCTCAGCCGGGCCGGAGCCGAGGTGCTCACCGCGTCCGGGCTGGCCGGGGCCGAGCGCGTGCTGGCCGACCGGCCCAAGGGCATCGACCTGGCCATCACCGACCTGAAGCTCAACGACGGCTCCGGCGTCCAGGTGGCCGAGGCCGTCCGCGCGAGCAGCCCCGAGGCGCTCATCATGTTCATGTCGGGCCTGCCGTACTTCGATGCCGCCGTCATCGACCTCGGCCCCGACGCGTCGGTCATCGCCAAGCCGTTCCGGGCGACCGAACTGGTCGACACCGTACAAACGGCACTGATCAGGGCCGGAAGGGTCCCGCCGGAGGGTTAACGGGCGGTCGCGCGGGGGCATAGGGATCGTGGAGGTGGCGTTTGTGACCGCTGAAACCGAAGACCCCGGCACCCATGCGCTGGCGAGCGCGCACGAACGCGCCCGCGTGCGTGAACAGGCACCCGCCCCGAAGGGCGGCGACGCGCACGGGCCGGCCGACGCGCAGCAGCGGGCGGACACGCAGCAGCGGGCGGACACGCAGGAGCGGGCCGACGACCCCGTGTCGGGCGGGCCCGACAAGCCCACGGAGCTGAGCAGGCGGACCTGGTTCGGCGTGCTCAAGCGCACCGTGAAGGAGTTCAACAACGACAACCTGAGCGACTGGGCCGCCGCCCTGACGTATTACGGCGTCCTGTCCATCTTCCCGGGCATTCTCGTCCTCCTGTCGGTCTCCGGCCTGCTGCTGACCGACACAACGCAGTCGGCGGTACTCGACAATGCCCGACAGCTCTTCCCGGGCACCATCGCCGGCCCCATGACCGACGCGATCAGCGAGCTGCAGAAGGGCGCTCACGTCGCGGGCCTGCTGGCCATCGTCGGTCTGCTCGGCGGCGTGTGGACGGCGTCCGGCTACGTCGGCGCCTTCATGCGGGCCGCGAACGCCATCTACGACGTACCCGAGGGCCGCCCGATCTGGAAGGTCCTCCCCATCCGCCTGGGCATCACCGTCGCCGTCGGCACCCTCATCGCCGTGTCCGCCCTGAGCATCGTCTTCACGGGCAAGTTCGCCGAGCAGGCGGGCGGCTGGGTCGGCCTGTCCAAGCAGTCGGTCGAGGTCTTCGACATCGCCAAGTGGCCGGCCCTGCTGGTCGTGGTCATGCTGATCCTGGCCATCCTCTACTGGGGCGCCCCGAACGCCCGCCACCACGGTTTCCGCTGGATCACGCCGGGCGGCATCCTGGCCGTCTTCATCTGGCTCGTCGCATCAGCCGGCTTCGCCGTCTACGTGTCGAACTTCGGCTCGTACAACAAGACCTACGGCACCCTGGGCGGCATCATCGCCTTCCTGGTCTGGCTCTGGATCTCCAACATCGCCATCCTCCTGGGCGCCGAGTTCGACGCCGAGCTGGAGCGCGGCCGCGCCATCGAGGCGGGCCTGGGGCCGGACGAGGAGCCGTACGTCCCCCTGCGCGACGACAAGCACATCAACAAGGACCAGGAGATAGGGCTCAGCTAGCGGGCCGGCCATGAGCGGTGGCCGGGACGTGGCCCCGGCCGTCAGCGGGTGGACGGGGTGAGGGCGGCGCCGACCTGGGTGACCAGGCCCGACATCTCGTACGCCACCTGCCCCACGTCGCATGTCGGCTGGACGAGCGCGGCCAGGCTGGCCAGGGTGTCGCCGCCGCCCAGGGCGATCACCAGCAGCAGGCTCCGGCCCATCTCGACGATCGTCCGCTCCACGGGGCCGGAGTCGGTGGTGGCCGACAGGCCCTGAGCCAGGGAGACGATCCCGGCGACCATCGCCGCCACCTGGTCGGCGCGGGCCGGGGCGAGTTCGTTCGAGGCGGCCACGAGCAGGCCGTCGCCGGACACGGCGACCGTGTGGCGGACGCCGTCGACGCGGGTGGTGAAGGTCGTCAACAGCCAGTCCAGCCCCGTGGTCGGTGTCATGCCGACTTTCGTCCTTCCCTCAAGGCCTGCTGGAACCCGGACGTGTGCTGGTAGCCGGTCATGAGGTCGCGGACGGACTCCGGCTCCAGGACCACCGTAGGGCCGTCGGAGGTCTGAATGGGCCCCGGCACCACCGGTACGAGGGTCGAGCGCGGGTGCGGTACGTCCACCGGCTCGCCGCCCGGGAGGGCGCCGCCGCGCTCGAAGGGGCGGGGTGGCAGGCGGCGGGCGACCGGCGGGTCGGTGGCCGGGGACGGGGAGTCCAGGACCAGGTCGGCCGGGATGCGGACGATCGCGCGCAGGCCCGTGCCGGACGGCGGTGGGCGCAGGGTCACCGTGAGGCCGTGGCGGGCGGCCAGGCGGGCGGCGACGGCCAGGCCGGTGTGGTGGGCCTCGGACGCGTCGAGCGGGGGCGGGTCGGCCAGGCGGGCGTTGAGCTCGGCGAGGCGCTG
This sequence comes from Dactylosporangium vinaceum, assembly GCF_019904175.1. Classification (GTDB taxonomy): domain Bacteria; phylum Actinomycetota; class Actinomycetes; order Mycobacteriales; family Micromonosporaceae; genus Dactylosporangium; species Dactylosporangium vinaceum. The sequence continues at coordinate 2,530,134 of NZ_CP061913.1, forward strand.
CGGGTCGAGGCCGGCGCCGCGGTCGGCGACCTCGACGACGGCGGTGGTGCCCTCGCGGCGGCCCTCGACCAGGACGGGGCGGTCGGGCGGGCCGTAGCGGGTGGCGTTGTCGAACAGCTCGGCCAGGAGGTGCACGACGTCGTCCACGGCGTCGGGGGCCAGGTGCACGTCGGGGGCGACCATCGAGTACTCGATGCGCGGATAGTCCTTGATCCTGGACTGTGCGGCCCGCAGGAGGTCGAGGAGCGTGACCGGGTCGCGGCGGCCGATGACCGTGTCGGCGCCGGCCAGCACCAGCAGGCTCTGGTTGTCGTGGCGGATCCGGGTGGCGAGGTGGTCGAGGGCGAAGAGCTGTGACAGGCGGTCGGGGTCGGCCTCGTCGCGCTCGGCCGCGTCCAGGTGGTGCACGAGCTCGTCGGCGAGGCGCTGGCTGCGGCGGGCCAGGCCGATGACGGCGGCCGAGGTGCCCACCCGCAGGGCGGTCTGCTCCGCGACGGCTCGCGCGGCCTCCAGACGTACCACCTGGAATTCTTCTGGATCGATCGGCTCGGCAACCTTCCGGCGCGGCACCCGGGCGGCCCGGACGGCGAGCAGGATCGACGCGGCGGCGATCGCGAGCACGGCCGCGAGACCGGCGATGAGCGTGCGCTGCTGCTCGCTGCGGGCGGTGCCGGCGGCTGCGGCCGAGTCGTCGCCGGCGTACGCGGCCAGTCCGCTCAGCGCGTCGAGCGCCGGCTGCGGATCACCGCCGAGGCCGTTGGGGACGTGCGCGAGGCGCTCACGCCAGGGCGCGGGGGCGGTCTCGCCGAAGCGGCGCAGGGCGTCGAGGTGCGCGGCCTGGTGCGCGGCGAGGCTCTCATGCCACGCGGGAGTGTCGGCGCCGCGGCGTTCGAGCAGTTGAATCTGCGCGAGTTGTTCGCGGGCGACAGCCAGCCATCCGGAAGCGCGCAGCAAACCGTTCACGGCGGCCGGCGCGGGGCGGCGCGGAAGGTCCTGGCGGAGCTCGACGACGTCACTGATCATTTGGGTGTACTGCATGAGGTAGTCGCCGGCCGCTACCTCCTGCGGGGCGGCGGCCACGCGCTGGCGCAGGTCGGCCAGGCCCGCCGGCGGCTGTGCGAACTGCGCGTCGGTTGCACGTATCTGCGCGGTGTACGCGGACCGGGCCGGCTCGGACCCGGTGAGCAGCAGCGTCAGCGCCGTGTACCGCTCCTTCGTCAGCTCGGTCGCCGTACGGTCGGCCGCGACACCGACGCTCACCAATGCGCGCGGATCGTCCAGGCGGCCGCTCGGCCCGACGTACAGGTACGCCGCCACTCCGGCCACCGCGAGCAGGCCGAGCAGTGGCAGCAGGAGGATGGTGAGGAGCCGCGGGCGCACCGCGGGAGCAGCATCGATCGGCACCGCTACCCCCTGCCATAGACCGGTTACCTATGGGTACCACCACTAGCGTTCGGTACGGAAGAGATGACTTTGAGTGACTTTGAGTGAACGGCCCATTTGTACGCATTCATGGGTGTGAACGGGTGACTTAAGCCAAAAGAAAGGCAAAGTTGAACCGGGCTCGCACCGGCCACCTTGAGGGCCGATCGGCCGCTCACTAGATTTTGCAGCGTGCCAGAGCGGCTCTTCTCCGACGACCCGGGCGGCGCGCCCAAGCAGGTGAAGGGCGCGTTCTTCGCCGACTACACGGGCGAGTTCCCCGTGCCCCGGGCCCTGCGCCAACCTTCCGGCACCGCCGCGGAGACGCCGGCCGATCAGGACGGCAACAACAACAAGGCGGCTGGTCCGGTACCGGCCTGGCTGCGCACCGGCCGCCCGGCCCTGCACGAGCTGACCCGTAACCGCCGCCAGGCCCTCATGGCACTCGGAGGCGGAGCGGTCGCCCTGGGCGCGGTCGGGACCACCGCCGCCGCCGTGTTCGGCCCGCCGTCGGCCGACCCGGACGACTTCGTCAAGACCGGCAGCGGCGGCGGCAACGTGTCCCCGCGCGACGCCGGCTCCTTCTCCAACCGCGACGCCAGCTACACCAGCGGCCAGGGCGACCTCAACGACCTCGGCGCGTCCGGCACCGCCGAGACCCCCTCGGCCGCCGCGGTCGCCGCCCTGCGCGCCACCCCGCGGTTCCCCACCCCGCTCAACCGCGACCCCGTCCTGCACCTGCTGCGCCGGGCCACGTTCGGGCCGACGGTGGCCGACATCGCCCTGGTCAAGCAGGTCGGCATCGACGCCTGGATCGATCAGCAGCTGGAGTGGGACAAGCTCGCCGACCCGGTCGCGGACGCCGCCCTCAAGGCCGTCCCGACCGCCACCATGACCACGGCGGAGATCCGCGCGACGGTCAAGGACGGCGACAACAAGCCCCAGATGGACCTCACCAAGGCGGTCATTGCCCGGCAGATGTGGAGCAGCCGGCAGCTGCTCGAGGTGATGGTCGACTTCTGGAACAACCACCTCAACGTGACGAGCCCGTTCGACGGCGGCTGGGACGTGCGCGGCCCGTACGACGCCGGGGTCATCCGCAAGCACGCGCTCGGCAAGTTCTCCGACATGCTCATCGCCTCCGCCCGCGACCCGGCGATGATGCGCTACCTCGACAACACCTCGTCCGACAAGCGCAACGTCAACGAGAACTACGGCCGCGAACTCCTCGAGCTGCACACCGTCGGCATCGACGGCGGGTACAACGAGAAGGACGTGCGCAACTCGGCGTACCTGATGACGGGGCGCACCGCGACGCGGGACGGGCTGTTCAAGTACGAGCAGAACAAGCACTGGACCGGAGCGGTGAAGGTCCTGGACTTCCAGCACGCCAACAAGTCCGCGAAGGACGGGCTGGCGATCGGCGACGCGTACCTGCTGTACCTGGCCACCCACCCCTCCACCGCCCGCTACATCGCCCGGAAGCTCTGCGTGCGCTTCGTCTGCGACACGCCGCCGCAGGGCCTGGTGGACCGCTTGGCGAAGACGTACCAGGAAAGCGGCTCGGCAATTGTCCCGGTCCTCAAGATGCTGTTCCGCTCGCAGGAGTTCTGGATCGCCACGGGCTTGAAGACCCGTCGGCCCCTGGAGAACTTCATCGCCACCGGCCGGGTCATCGGCACCACGCCCGGCGCGGACACGGGCAAGGCGCTCGACGACATGTACCAGTTCACGAACAAGCTCGGCCAGCCGCCGCTCGGCTGGGGCCCGCCCGACGGCTACCCGGACGTCGCCACCGCCTGGAGCTCGGCCGCGGGCATGCTGGAGACGTGGAACGCCCACCGCGCGTTCGTGGGGCAGCAGTGGAAGGGCCTGAACAACCCGCGGGCCGACTCCCTCGTCACCCAGCCCGCCGCCACCCTCGGCACATACCTGGACGTCCTCGCCAACCGCCTCATCTTCCAGCCGATGCAGCCGGCCGAGAAGGACGCCCTGATCAAGTTCCTCGGCTCCAAGGCCGACACCCGGATCACCGACCCGAACCTCGGCGGCAAGCTGCCCCTGCTGGCCCCGCTGATCCTCGACTCCGTCTACCACGCGCTGCGGTGAGGTCCGATGAGCTCCCTTCCTGACGACCGCTCCGCGCGCTCCCGCGCCCCGGGCTCCGCCGCGCCCGGCCCCCGGGCCGCGGGCGTACGCTCCGCCGGCGCCGATCCCGCCGACCGTGCCGGGCGGGCGGCGTCTTCGGGCCACGACGGCCCTGCGGCGTCCTCGGGCCACGACGGTCGTGCGGCGTCTTCGGGCCGTGACGGTTCTGCGGCGCTGTCGGGCCGTGGCGGTTCTGCGGCGCTGTCGGGTCGCGGCGGTTCTGCGGCGTTCTCGGGTCGTGACGGGCTGCCGGCGGGGGAGCGGAGGCCGGAGAGTCTCGAGGAGCTGCGGCGGCACGGGCCGAACCTGTGCGAGGCCGCCCTGCGCGTGCACGCCGAGAAGGTCACCGACGAGCTCGCCGCCGAGCGGGACCGCTGGAGCAAGGGCTTCACCCGCCGCCGCCTCGTCCAGGGCGCCGGTTTCGTCGGCGTCGCCGCGCTCGGGACCCAGCTCGTGACGAGCCGGGTCTCGTTCGCCGCACCCGAGGACAACAAGAACACCCTGATCGTCATCTTCCTCCGCGGCGGCATGGACGGCCTCTCCGTCGTGGCCCCCGGCGACGACCCGAACTACAAGCAGATGCGCCCGAACATCGCCGTCCCGATGGCGGCCATGAAGGCGGTCGGCCGCGGCTTCGGCCTCAACCCGGCGATGACCTCCCTGTACCCGCTGTGGGACGCGGGCCAGATGGCCGCCGTGCACGCCGTGGCCTCCCCGGACGCCAGCCGCAGCCACTTCCAGGCCCAGGACGCCCTGGAGCGCGGCGCCGCCTCGGTCGCCGTACGCACCGGCTGGCTCGACCGCGTCCTGGCCCAGATGGGCCCCGGCACCACGTTCCGCGCGATCGCCCAGGGCTCGGCCCTGCCCCGCTCCCTGGTCGGGGGCGAGCAGGCAATCGTCCTCAACGGCATGCGCGACTTCCGCATCGACAACGACAACATGCGGGCCCAGACGATGGATGCACTCAAGACCCTGTACACCGGCCTCGACCACCCCCTGTCGACGACGGCCGGCTCGACGCTGCAGGCCATCTCCACCGCCCAGAAGCTGGCCACCACGCAGTACAAGCCCTCCGAGGGCGTCACGTACCCGGGCGGCGGCCTGGCCGACCGCCTGCGCGACATCGCCCAGCTCCTGAAGGCCAACGTGGGCCTGCGCATCGCCGCCCTCGACGTCGGCGGCTGGGACATGCACACGAACCTCGGCAAGGTCGACGGCGGCGACATGAAAAACTCGCTGACGAACATGTCCGACGCGATCGCCGCCTTCTGCACCGACATCGGCCCCCTCCTGGAGAACACGACGATCGTCACCATGAGCGAGTTCGGCCGCCGCGTCCAGGAAAACGGCAACGTGGGCGTCGACCACGGCCACGGCAACGCGATGCTCCTCTTCGGCGGCGGCATGAACGGCAGCAAGGTCCACGGCAACTGGCCCGGCCTGGCCCCCAACTCCCTGGACCAGGGCGACGTAGCCGGCGCCAACGACTACCGCGACATCCTGGCCGAGATGCTGAAGAAGCGCTTCAACGTGTCCGACTCCGCCGCCATCTTCCCGAACCACGACTTCAAACAACTGGGCGTCTTCAAGGGCTGACCCATCCCCAGTCACCCCACCGCCCACTCACTCACCCGCCCGCCCGCCCGCACCCGCCCGCCCGCCCGCCCGCACCCGCACGCTCGCGCACGTTGGGCACCCGCGCACGTTGGGCACCCGCACGCCCACGCACCTGCACACGTCGGGCACCCGCGCGCCACGCGCATCCGGACACCGCGTGGCACGCCCACAGCGAGCGAGTCGACATGGGCTTGACCCGTTTTGACGGACAGGGTCGATGTGGTGGTTCAGGCTACCTTGCTGAGCGGTGGGTCGATCCTGCTGGCCTCGTAGGCGGTTGGGCTGAGGTAGCCGAGGCTGGAGTGCCGGCGTCGGGTGTTGTACCAGCCCTCGATGTATTCGAAGATCGCCTTGCGTGCGGCGGTGCGGGTGGGCCAGGCCTGCCGGTGCACGAGTTCGGTCTTGATGGTGGCGAAGAACGATTCGGCGACGGCGTTGTCCCAGCATTGCCCGCGCCGGCCGACGGAGAGCCTGACGCCGTGGCGGTTGGCGAGCCGTGCGTGCTGGGCGCTGACGTACTGACAGCCGCGGTCGGAGTGGAAGATCAACCCGTCCGCCGGCCTGTGGCGGTGCACCGCGTCGGTGAGCGCGGCGTCGACGAGGTCGGTGCGCAGGTGCTCGGCGACGGCCCAGCCGACGACGCGGCGGGAGGCCAGGTCGATGACGGTGGCCAGGTACAGCCACCCTTCCCACGTGTTGATGTAGGTGATGTCGCCGCACCAGCGGGTGTCGACCGCCGCCGGGTCCGGGGCGAACCCACGCTGGATCAGGTCCGGACGCGCGGAAGCGGCTGGGTCCGGGACCGTGGTGACCCGCCACCGGCGTGGGGACCGGCCACGGCGGCCGGTGCCGTGCAGCAGCCGGGCGATGCGTTTGCGGCCGTGCCGCCGCCCTGCTGCGGCGAGTTCGGCGTGGATGCGCGGCGCGCCGTAGGTGCCTTTCGACGCGTCGTGGATCGCGATGATCTGCGCGGTGAGGTCCTGGTCGGCGCGGGCCCGGTCGGAGACGTGATTGCGGCGGTAGTAGGCGGACCGGGAGACCTGCAGCAGCTCACACGCACGTTTCATGTTGCGCTTGCCGGCCTGCTCCGCCTCGATGAACGGATACACGTTCACCGGGTCTCCCTCGCGAAGAAAGCCGTGGCCCGTTTGAGGATGTCGACGTCCTCCTGCAACCGGCGGTTCTCCCGCCGCAGCCGGGCCAGTTCCGCCCGTTCGTCCGACGTCAACCCACCCGCCGCCGGCGCACCCGCCGCCGAACCGCCACCGCTGCTGGCGTTGCTGTCGATCGCGGCCTGCTTCACCCAGTCCCGCACCGCGGTCTCGGTCAGATCGAAATCCCGGGCCACCTGCCGGACCGAACGGTCACCACGCTGGCACAACTCCACGATCTCGGCCTTGAACTCCGCCGTGAACGAACGACGAGGCCGAGGCCGTTGCTTGCCCATACTCTCCATGATGCTGGACATCCTCCCGAAGCCCACAGGCTCCTGATCTCAGATGTCCGTCAAAACGGGGCAGGCCCAACATGGTTACGCGCTCACTCACGTGAACGTCAGCTCGGCATGCGCCCGTGCGTGAGTGCCCTCTGACGCCCGGAGGCCGCTCACCCGCGCGGGAAGCGAACCTGCTGAAACGCCCATCGCGCAGCCGCATGCCCACACATCCTGTGCACATCCGTTCAGGCCGCGCACTCGTGCATGTCCGCGTGTTCATATGTGTGCGCATTCGTTCAGGCGTGCTCGCTCGTTCAGGCCGCGCGTTGGGACTGTAAGAAAAACGGAAACCTCTATGTCGCCGACCCCTTGACACAGAGAGGTGCCGTTTTCTTGACAGTCCCCGCGCGTTCGCGCATAGGCGTGCGTTCGCTAGGTGTGCGTTCGCGCATCGCGTGTGCGTTCGATTTGCCGCGGGTTGCATCGTGCTGGTTCGATTTGGCCGCGGGTTGCATCGCGCGGGTTCGTTCAGGGCTTGCGTTCGTGCATCGTGTTGGCCACGGGTTGCCTCGTGCGAGTTCGTTCAGAGCTGCGCTCGTGCATCGTGCGCGTTTGTGTTCGTTCGGGGCGTGAGGGTTTGCGTGGCTCGCTCATGCGTTGCTTGCTCGTTTGCGCGGCTTGCTCATTTGCGTGGCTCGCTCATGCGTTGCTTGCTCATTTGCGCGGCTTGCTCATTTGCGCGGCTTGCTCATCTGCGCGGCTTGCTCATTTGCGCGGCTTGCTCATTTGCGCGGCTTGCTCATTTGCTCGGGTGTCGGTTTGTGCAGGCGGGCGTTTGTGCATTCGGGCGGCTGTTCGTGTGGGTGTGGTCGGGCGTGCAGCGGCCGCCCGGTGGTTGAAGCCGGGCGGCCGGTTGAGCGGTGGAGCAGGTCTGTCGGTGGAGCTGGTGGAGAGTGCTGAGCAGGTCGAACGGTGTAGCCGGTGGAGAGTGGGAGCGGGTTGAAACAGGGACATGTAGAGCTGGTCGAACGACCCGACCGTGGAGACGGAGAGCAGGGGAAGCGGGAAAGGAAGTGGAGAAGGGGGAGTGGTCAGCCGAAGTGGACCGGGGCGGCCTCGGCGTCGGGTTGGGTCTGGTCGCCGGTGTTGTTGCGGACCATCAGGATGACTACGGCGGTCGCCACGGCCATCAGGACGGCGCTGGCTACGAAGGCGACGTTGTACCCGTGGATCGCCGCGTGCGCCTGGGTCAGCGGTGAGCCGGCCTCGGCTGCGTGGTCGGTGATGTAGCCGGCCACCGCCGTGGTGAAGATGGTGTTCAGCAGGGCTGTGCCCAGGGAGCCGCCCACCTGCTGGGTCGTGTTGACCATCGCGCTGGCCACGCCCGCGTCGTGGTTGGCGATGCCGGAGAGGGCCAGGCTCGACAGGGGGACGAAGACCAGGCCCATGCCCAGGCTCATCGCGATGAACGACGGCAGGATGCTCACCGCGTAGCTCGAGTCCAGGTCCAGGCGGGTCAGCCAGATCATGGCCGCGGTGGCCAGGACGCCGCCGATGGACATGAGGAGCTTCGGGCCGGTGCGGGGCAGGAGGCGGGAGGCGATGACGGCCGCCGCGATGATGCCGCCGGAGAAGGGCATGTAGGCCACGCCGCTCTTCATGGCCGACCAGCCCAGCGTCTGCTGCAGGTAGAACGTCATGAAGAGGAACATCCCCAGCATGCCGGCGCCGAGCAGGATCGAGACGAGGTACGAGGCGCCGCGGTCGCGGTCGAACAGGACGCGCAGCGGCAGCAGCGGGTGCGCCGTGCGCGCCTCCCAGAACAGGAAGGCCCCGAGCAGTACCACCGCGGAAGCCAGCCAGGCGATCGTCACGCCGGAGCTCCAGCCGTCGGTCGCGGCCTTCGTGAAGCCGTAGACCAGGGCGACCTGTCCGGCGGTCGCCAGGACGGCGCCGGGGATGTCGTAGCGGGTGTCGCCGGTGGCGCGGCTCTCGCGGACCAGGGGTACCGCCGCCGCGAACGCCAGGATCGCGATGGGGATGTTGACCAGGAGGCACCAGCGCCAGTCGGCGTACTCGGTGAGGACGCCGCCCGCGAGCAGGCCGATCGCCGCGCCGCCGCCGGAGATGCCGCCGAAGACGCCGAACGCCTTCGCGCGCTCCTTCGCCTCGGTGAACGTGACGGTGATCAGGGACAGGGCGGCCGGCGCGAGCAGCGCACCGAAGAGGCCCTGCAGGGCGCGGGCGGCGAACAGGGTCTCCGCGTTGACCGCGGCGCCGCCCAGCGCGGAGGCGCCCGCGAAGCCGAGCAGGCCGATGAGGAACGTGCGCTTGCGGCCGAAGTAGTCGGCGACGCGGCCGCCGAGCAGGAGCAGGCCGCCGAAGGTGAGCGTGTACGCGGTGACGATCCACTGCCGGTCGGCCGTGGAGATGTCGAGGGCCTGCTGGGCCGACGGCAGCGCGATGTTCACGATTGTGGCGTCGAGGACGACCATCAGCTGGGCCACGGCGATGACGGCCAGCGCGAGCCATCGCCGGGGATCAGGCGGTACCATAGAAGATGATTTATCGGTTATGTCCGTTGTAAGGACAGCATCGTTCGCCATGTGGGAGTCCCCCTGAGTGAGAAGGTCCCTCAGCCGCGCTGAAGGATCGGAATCAACACGCCGTCGATGAGCCGGGCCATGAACGCCTCGTCGAGCGGGCCGTTCTGCCACATGCGCCGGCTCGTGACCATCGCGTGCAGGACCTCGTGGAGCAGCTCGGCCGACGTGCCCTCGGGCACCTCACCGCGCTCCGCCGCCCGCTTGAGCATCGATTCGTACATGCTGTGCTTGGTCTCGTACGTGCAGCGGTACAGCACCTCGGCCAGCTCGCCGTTGTGCGTGGCCGCCGTGAGCAGTCCGGTGAACACCGCGCCGTCCGCCCCGCAGGCCGCCGTGCACACGGCGCTGAGCTGGGCGTACAGGTCGCCGCGCAGCGAGCCCGTGTCGGGGGGCTCCATTGCCCCGCCGTACCGGTGCTCGACCGCCTCCATGACCAGCTCGGGCTTGCTGGGCCAGCCCCGGTAGATGGTCGCCTTGCTGGCGCGGGCCCGCGCCGCCACCGCGTCCATCGTCATCCGGTCGTAGCCCACCTCGCCGAGCAGCTCGAAGACCGCGTCGCAGATGGCGGCGCGGCGCTCCGGGTTGCCGGTGGTAGGAGGCACGCGATCACCGTAACTCGTCGCGTCCGCCGAAACGAAACGGTTTCGTACACCTCTTGTGTGAACGACGCCACAGGGTAACTTTCAGCGCCGGGCCGTGGTCGTGAGCCGGTCCGGTGACGGCCGTTTGACGGTCGGTGACGCCGGCCGCGAGGGTCGCGGGATGAGGCGCCTACTCGCCATCGCCGCCATTGCCGCGGCCGCCGTCGTGGTCGTTCCCTCGCCCGCGTCCGCCGCATCAGCCGGCTGCACCGTGCAGTACACCGTCGGCAGCCAGTGGCCGGGCGGCTTCAACGCCGGCGTCGAGATCACGAACACCGGCGCCGCGCTGAGCGGCTGGAGCCTCGGCTGGGACTTCACGGCCGGTCAGCACATCGACCACATGTGGCAGGCCGTCTACACGACCTCGGGACGGCACGTGACGGCGAGCAACCAGACGTTCAACGGCAACGTGCCCGCCGGCGGCAAGGTCCTGTTCGGCTTCAACGGTTCGTGGACGGGCAGCAATCCGGTGCCCGGCGCGTTCACCCTCAACGGCGTCGCCTGCAACGGCGGGACCTCCACCCCCGACCTGCACGTCGACAACCCGTTCCAGGGCGCGCAGGGCTACGTGAACGCGGACTGGTCGGCCCGGGCGGCGGCCGAGGCGGGCGGCGGCCGGGTCGCGAACACGTCCACCGCGGTCTGGATCGAACGCATTGCGGCGGTCGCCGATGTGCGCCGGCACCTCGACGCCGCCCTCGCGCAGGCGACGACGGCGAAACCCGTCGTCGTGCAGTTCGTCCTGCGCGATCTGCCCGCCCGCGACTGCACGAAACCGCGCCCCGACGGCGAGCTGACCGCGGCCGACCTGAGCCGGTACGAGACCGAGTTCATCGACCCGATCGCGGCGATCCAGGCCGACCCGAAGTACGACCGTGTGCGCATCGTGAACGTCGTCGAACCTGACGGCCTGACCGACCTGATCGTCGGTGCGAACATGCAGTCCTGCGCGAATGTGCTCGCCAGTGGCGTGTACGTGCAAGGCACGCAGTACGCACTGAACCGGCTGCACAGGGCGAACGCGTACAACTACCTCGGCGCCGGCCACCACGCGAAGCTCGGCTGGGACCCCGACTTCACCGCGGCCGTCACCCTGTTCGCCGACACCGCCCGGGGCAGCACCGCCGGCGTCAACGCGGTCGACGGTTTCGCCGTCAACACGGCCGACTACGGCGCGACGACCGAGCCGTACTTCACCATCGCCACCACGGTCGGCGGCGTCTCGATCCGCCAGTCCCGCTGGATCGACTGGAACCAGTACGTCGACGAGCTCACCTACACCCAGGCCCTCCGCGCGGCCCTGATCGCCGCCGGCTTCCCCTCGACGATCGGCATGCTCGTCGACACCTCGCGCAACGGCTGGGGCGGCCCGGCCCGGCCCACCGGCGCCAGCACCTCGACAAGCGTCGACACCTTCGTCGACCAGAGCCGCATCGACCGCCGCTCCGTCGCCGGCAACTGGTGCAACCAGAGCGGGGCGGGCCTGGGGGAGCGGCCCCGGACGAGCCCGGCCCCCGGCATCGACGCCTACGTGTGGATCAAGCCCCCGGGCGAGTCCGACGGCGCGGCCACCGGCGGCAACCTCTCCTGCGACTCGACGTACTCCGGGAGCGGCAACGGCTACCACCCCACCGGCGCGCTGCCCGGCGCCCCGGCCCGCGGCTCCTGGTTCTCCGCACAGTTTCAGCAGCTCATGACCAATGCGTTCCCGCCGCTGTGACAAAAGCCGACGATTTCGGTGGTACTGCCGGAGCCTCCCGACGCCTATCGTCAGGTCCATGACAGAGCTGTCGACCGAGCGGCGTTTGTGGTCGCTCTATGAGCCCTTGCACGCGGTCAGCTACTTCGCCCCGCAGGGCCGGGCCGCGTTCGAGGAGGCCGGCGTCCGCGGATTCTGGCGGGGCTACTTCGCCGGCCGGGCCGCCCCGCTCGGTCCGGTCGGCGCGGCGCCGGTCATCGCCGCGTTCTACGGCTTCGCGCCGCAGATGGTGCAGCGCGCCCTGCCCGACGTGTGGACCCGGATCACGCCCGAGGCCGCGCTGGAGGCCCGGCTCGAGGGCGCCCGGCGCGCGCTGGGCCCGGCCGTGGAGGGCATCTCCGGAGTCGACGAGGCGGCCGCGCTGCTGCGGGAGGCCGCCGCCAACGCCGAGGTGTACGGCCGCATCCTGGCCGCCGCCAACGCCGCGCTGCCGTGGCCGCAGGACGCGCTCGGGACCATGTGGCTGGCCGCCACGATCCTGCGCGAGCACCGCGGCGACGGGCACCTGGCCGCCCTGCTGGTCGAGGGGCTCGACGGGGCGGAGGCGATGGTCTGGCGGGTGGCCCTGAACGACGGCCGCGGCCGCAAGATGGCGCAGCCGGCCCGGGGCTGGTCCGACGAGGAGTGGGACGCCGCCCGCACCCGGCTGCACCAGCGCGGGTACCTCGACGGCGAGGGCGCGGCGACGGAGAAGGCGCGGTGGGCGTACAAAACCCTTGAGGAGACGACGGATCAGCTCGCGGCGCGACCGTGGCAGGCGCTCGGTCCGGAGCGGACCGAGCGCCTGGCGGTGCTGCTGACCCCGATCGCCGAGCGGATCAACGCCGAGCTGGGGCCGTACTACCCCAACTGGATCAAGCTGCCGATGCCAGCTCAGGGTGCTTCTTGAGGTAGGCCGCGATGAACGGGCACTGCGGCACGATGCGCTTGCCCGCGTCATTGGCCAGGGTCAGGGCGCCGTTGGCCAGCTTGCTGCCGACGCCCTGGCCCTCGAACTGCGGCTCCACCTCGGTGTGGGTGAACACGATCTCGTTGTCGGTCGCCGTGTAGTACGCCCCGCCGGCCAGCTCGCCGTCGACCCGGATCTCGAACCGGTGCCGGTCCGGGTTGTCGATAACCTGGAAGTCCATTCAGGACGCCTCTCCCCGCACGTCGGCGTGCGCCGCGGGGATGCTGCCGAGCCGGCCGGCCTGGTAGTCCTCGAACGCCTGCACGACCTCGGCCTTGGTGTTCATGACGAACGGACCATACATCGCGACCGGCTCGCGGATCGGCTGACCGCCGAGGAACAGCACGTCGAGCGCCGGGTGGTTCGGGTCCTGCTTCGCGTCGGCGGTCAGGGTGACGTGGTCGCCCTCGCCGAACACGGCCAGCTGCCCGAGCTCGATCGGCCGCCCCTTGGGCCCGACGGTGCCCTTGCCGGCCATGACGTACGCGAGCGCGTTGAAGTCCTTGCGCCACGGCAGCGTCAGCGACGCCCCGGGCGAGATGGTCGCGTGCACCATGGTGATCGGCGTGTAGGTCGACCCGGGCCCGGCGTGCCCGTCGAGCTCGCCGGCGATGACCCGCAGCAGCGACCCGCCGTCGGGCGAGGTGAGCAGCGAGACCTGCCGGCCGCGGATGTCCTGGTAGCGGGGCGCGACGAGCTTGCTGGCCTTCGGCAGGTTGACCCACAGCTGGAAGCCGTGGAAGAGCCCGCCGCTGACGACGAGGTGCTCCGGCGGCGTCTCGATGTGCAGGATGCCGGCGCCGGCGGTCATCCACTGCGTGTCGCCGTTGGTGATGGTCCCACCACCGCCGTTGGAGTCCTGGTGCACGAACTCCCCGTCGATGATGTACGTGACGGTCTCGAACCCGCGGTGCGGGTGCCACGGCGTCCCCTTGGGCTCGCCCGGCGCGTAGTCGACCTCACCCATCTGGTCCATGTGGATGAACGGGTCGAGCGCCCGCAGGTCGACGCCGGCGAAGGCGCGACGCACGGGGAACCCCTCACCCTCGTATCCCTTGGGTGCGGTCGTCACCGACACCACCGGCCGCGCCTGCGACGCGATCGGGTCGGGTGTGCCGACACGGGGCAGTGCGAGAACGTTGTCAACGGTGATCGCGGGCATGTGACGCCTCCCAAACTTCCAGCTCTGACGCCACCCACAACGATACTTGTCGCGCAAGTATTCCGCAAGTCAACAAATTTGCGGTTCGGTCGCCGCCGAAGCGTCGGTGGGGATGATGGACCGTATGAGCACCGACGCCGCCGACCTCGCCGCGCTGGCCGCGCTGCTGGCCGACGAGACCCGGGCGGCCATGTGCCTGGCCCTGCTGGACGGGCGGGCGTGGACGGCGGGGGAGCTGGCGGCGCACGCCGGGGTGGCCCGCTCCACCGCGACCGGGCACCTCGATCGGCTTGTCGGCGGCGGGCTGCTCATCGAGGAGCGGCAGGGCCGGCACCGGTACGTCCGCCTCGCCGACGCGTCGGTCGCGCACCTCCTCGAGGACCTCTCCGTCCGCCTCCAGCCGCGCCCGGACCAGCCCCGCGGCCTGCGCCAGGCCACCGCGACGGCGGCGATGAAGCGGGCCCGCACCTGCTACGACCACCTGGCCGGCGAGCTGGGGGTGGCGGTGGCCGACGCGATGACCGCCCGCGGGCTGCTCGACCAGCGGGGCGGCTTCGCGCTCACCGCGGCCGGGCTCACCTGGCTCACCGAGGACGCCGGGATCGACGCGCACCGGCTGCAGGGGCGGCGCCGCCCGCTCGCGCGGGGGTGCCTGGACTGGACCGAGCGGCGGCCCCACCTGGCCGGGGTGGCCGGCGCGCAGCTGTGCGAGCGGTTCCTGGCGCAGGGCTGGATCCGGCGGATCGGCACGACGCGGGCCGTCAAGGTGACCGACACGGGGCGCAGAGGGCTCTCCGCGCTGCTGGGCATCGATTAGTTTTCGTGGGCCCGGGGTAGTCAGCGGTCAACGTAGACGATATATAACCCCCCGGAGGCTTACGTGTTCGCCGTGATCGCCGCGATCCTGTTCGGAATCGCCCTGCTTGTCGACCTGCTCGGGGCCGACACCGGCCCGATCTTCGATGCCGGCACGCTGAGCCTGGCCGGGTTCCTGTTCATCGCCCTGCACCTGGCCGGCGTGGGGACCTGGACGTCGAGCCGCTGGGGGAACCGCCGGCGGGCCGGGCGCCGGTAGCATCGGGCGTCATGGACGGCGCACTCGCACTGCTGCTCGTGTTCGGTGTGCTCGCGGCCGTGTGCGCGGGGCTGGTCCTGCTGGCCCGGCGCATCCGGCGGCGCAACCTCCACGGCGGCCTCATGAGCGTCGCCGAGGAGCTCTACCTGCCGTCCGCCAAGCGCCTGCGCGGCGAGACCCAGGAGGTCCGGCAGGCCGAGCAGGGCAGCGGCGAGAAGCTCTGAGCCGCTAGGCGGTCCAGGCCGACAGGTCGGGCCCGGCGGGGACGATGCCCGACGGGTTCAGGTTGGCGTGGGTGCCGTAGTAGTGGCGCTTGATCTGGTCGAAGTCGACGGTGTCGCCGAACCCGGGCGTGTTGAACAGCTCCCGCGCGTAGCGCCACAGGTTCGGCATCTCCGCGAGCTTGTTGCGGTTGCACTTGAAGTGGTTGTGGTAGACGGCGTCGAACCGGACGAGCGTCGTGAACAGCCGCACGTCGGCCTCGGTGATCCGCTCGCCGAACAGGAACCGGCGGCCGGCCAGGCGGGCCTCCAGCTGGTCGAGGCGGGCGAACAGGCGCGCGTACGCCTCCTCGTAGGCCTCCTGGGTGGTGGCGAAGCCGCAGCGGTACACCCCGTTGTTGACGTCCTGGAAGATGTCCTCGATCAGCGCGTCCATCTCGGGCCGCAGCTCGGCCGGCAGCAGCTCCGGTGAGCGGGTGGCCAGCGGCGCCCAGTCGGTCGAGAAGTCCAGCGTGATCTGCGGGTAGTCGTTGGTGACCACCTGCCCGGTCACGGTGTCGACGAGCGAGGGCACCGTCACCCGGCCCGTGTACGCCGGGTCGGTCGCCGCATACGCCTCGGCCAGGAACCCGATCCCCAGCACCGGGTCGCGGCCGCCCTCGTCGAGCGTGAACCGCCAGCCGCGCTCGTCGCGGATCGGGTCGACGGTGGCCACCGAGATGGCGTCCTGCAGCCCGAGCAGGCCGCGGACGATCACCGCACGGTGCGCCCACGGGCACGCCTTCGACCAGACCAGCCGGTAGCGGCCCGCCTCCAGCGGCCAGCGGCCCTGGTCGTCCGGGCCCTCGCCGGGGCCGGAGGTGGAGTCGGCGGTGACCCGCCCCGTGAACCGGTTGGGCTGCCGGACGAACTCGCCGCGAGTGGAGGTCTCCGCCGTCGTCATGTCGAGAAGACTAGTCCGCGTGACGGTGCGACCGGAGCACCGCGATCGACTCGCTGGCAGCGGCCTGGGCGGGGTCTAGGGTGATCAGCGTGGTGAACAGGGATGACCTCGAGGCGGCGGCGCGGCGGATCGAGGGCTACATCAGACCCACGCCGTCCTACGAGGTGCGGCCCGGCCTGTGGTTCAAGCTGGAGCTGCTCCAGCACAGCGGCTCGTTCAAGGCGCGGGGCGCGTTCAACCGCATCCTCGCCGCCCGCGAGGAAGGGACGCTGCCGAGCGCCGGCGTGATCGTCGCGTCCGGCGGCAACGCCGGGCTCGGGGTGGCGTACGCGGCGGCGACGCTGGGGGTGCGGGCCGAGGTGTTCGTGCCGGTGACCGCGCCCGCGACGAAGGTCGCCCGGCTGCGGGACCTGGGCGCGCACGTCCACCGGCACGGCCGCGAATACGCCGAGGCGCACGCCGCGTCGATGATCGCCGTCGCCGAGACCGGCGCGATGTTCGTGCACGCCTACGACCAGCCCGAGATCGTGGCCGGCCAGGGCACCGTCGGGCTGGAGCTGCCGCGCGCCGACACGGTGCTCGTCGCGGTCGGCGGCGGCGGGCTCGTCGCCGGGGTCGCGGCCGCGGTCGGCGACCGGTCCCGCGTGGTCGCCGTCGAGCCGGAAGGGGTGCCGACCCTGCACGCCGCGCTCGCCGCCGGGGCCCCCGTCGACGTGGCCGTGGACAGTGTGGCCGGCGACTCCCTCGGCGCCCGGCGGGTGGGCACCATCGCGTTCGACCTCGCGGTCCGCAACAACGTCGCAAGCGTCCTGGTGACCGACGAGGAGATCGTCGCGGCCCGGCGCCGCCTCTGGCTGGAGCACCGCCTGGCCGTCGAGCACGGCGCCGCGGCCGCCCTGGCCGGCCTCGACCGGCTCGACGACCCCGGCACCACGGTGGTCGTCCTGTGCGGCGCCAACACCGACCCCTCGACGCTGTACGCCGAGACGGCGCATGCCACCGGATGAGGTGTTCGACGCCGCGCTGAGGAAGTTCCTGGCCCGGCAGCGCGTCGACATGCGCGCGCTCGCCGCCGAGCTGGGCATCGGCCGGGCGACGCTCTACCGCCGGGCGGGCGGCCGTGACCAGGTGCTCGGCCACGTCCTGTGGTACCTCACCGACCGCAACCTGGACCGGGCCGTCCGCGCCGCCGAGGGCCGCCGCGGCGCCGAGCGGATCGCCGCCGTGATCGGCCACTTCCTCAACACCGTCAAGGACCAGCCGAGCCTGCGGCACTTCCTCGCCACCGAGCCCGAGGCGGCGCTGCGCATCCTGACGTCCAAGCGCGGCGTCGTGCAGGCCAGAGTCGTGGAGCACCTGGAAAATCTCATGCAGGAGGAAATTGCCGCCGGGAACTTCCACCCGCGGCCGGATGCGCGGACATTGGCGTTTGTACTCGTTCGAATCGGGGAGAGCTTCCTGTACGCCGACGCGATCGCCGATGGCGAGCCGGACGTCGAGGCGGCGCTCGACGTGATCGGACGCCTGCTCTCGGGTTAGGGGGCTGCGATGAAGGTCAGGGCCGATGTGTGCATCGTCGGTGGGGGACCGGCCGGCCTGGTCCTGGCCCTGCTGCTGGGCCGGCAGGGCATCGACGCCGTGGTCCTGGAGAAGCACGCGACGTTCCTGCGCGACTTCCGCGGCGACACCGTCCACCCGTCGACGCTGCAGCTGATGGACGAGCTCGGCCTCGGCGACGAGCTGGCCCGCCTCCCGCACCGCATCGTGCGCGACTTCAGCATCACCTACGAGGGCGGCGACACCTTCCGCCCGGCCGACTTCACCCGGCTGCGGGTGGCGCACCCGTACATCATGATGCTGCCGCAGTGGGACTTCCTGGAGCTCCTCGCGCGGCACGGGGACTTCACGCTGTACCGCCGCTGCGAGGTCATTACGGTGAACCGCCGCGACCGCCGGGTGGTCGGCGTGACCGCCCGGACCCCCGACGGCCCGGTCGAGGTGGTGGCCCCGTTGACGGTGGCCTGCGACGGGCGGCATTCGACGGTACGGCGGGATCTGGGCCTGAAGTCCCGCGACTACGGTGCCCCGATCGACGTCCTGTGGTTCCAGCTCCCGCGCGAGCCCACCGACCCCGAGGGCCTGGCCGGCCGGATCGGCTCCGGCCGCCTGTTCATCGGCATCGACCGCGGCGACTACTGGCAGCTCGGCTGGGTCGTGCCCAAGGGCGGCGACAAGCGCATCCGCGCCGCCGGCCTGCCCGCGTTCCGCGCGGGCATCGCCGCGAGCGTCCCGTATCTGGCCGAGCGCGTGGGCGAGCTGCAGCGCTGGGACCAGATCAGCACGCTGACGGTCCGCGTCGACCGCCTGTACCGCTGGCACGTCCCCGGCGCGCTGCTGATCGGCGACGCCGCCCACGCGATGAGCCCGGTCGGCGGCGTCGGCATCAACCTGGCCATCCAGGACGCCGTCGCCGCCGCGCACGTCATCACCGCCGCCTTCGCGAAGGGCCGCCCCCCGACCGAGCGCGAGCTGGCCCTGGTCCAGCGCCGCCGGACCTTCCCCACCGCCGGCACCCAGCTCGTGCAGCGCGCCCTGCAGCGGGCGGTCCTGGTGCCCGCGGTGACCGGCCGCCCCGCCCGCCCACCGCTGCCCGTCCGCCTCCTCGACCGCTACCCGCCCCTGCGCGCCCTCCCGGCCCGCGTGATCGGCATCGGCCTGCGCCCCGAGCACGTCTGAACGTCCGGCGGCCTTCGCCCTGCCGAGAGCGGAAGGAGGCGCGGCGGTCGTGGTCGCCGTGCGTGCACAGGCTGGTTACTCACCGGTAGCCGTCCGAGCGGAAGCCGGGGCGAACGGGCGATGTCGCCTGGTGAAAATTAGTACATGTCGGATTCGTCCATAGACCGTCAAGACTGTGGCTGGACAACGGCTGTACCTTCTTCGCATGGCCACGGTGCTGCTGGTTGAGGACGACCATGTCGTGCGGGGTGCCCTGCTGCGCTCTCTGACCGACCGGGGTCACACGGTGCACGCGGTCGGCACCGCGCTGGAGGCGCTGCGCCGCTTCGCCGCCGAGACGCCCGACCTGGTCGTGCTCGACCTCGGGCTGCCCGACCTGGACGGCGCGGACGCGCTGCGCATGCTGCGCGGCATCGCCGACACGCCGATCATCATCGCGACCGCCCGCGACGACGAGGCGGAGATCGTGCGGCTGCTCAAGGCGGGCGCGGACGACTACATGATCAAGCCGTTCACCTCGGCCCACCTGGACGCGCGGATGACCTCCGTGCTGCGCCGGACCGGCCGGGCGAGTCGCGAGGAGCCCACCGCCATCGAGGTGGGAGGCTTGCGGGTGGACATCGGCCAGCGTCAGGCCTACCTGCACGGTGAGCCGCTGACCCTGACCCGCAAGGAGTTCGACCTGCTGGCGTACCTCGCCGCCCGGCCCGGCCGGGTGGTCTCACGCCGTGAGCTGTTGGAGGAGGTATGGCGGCAACCCTCAGTGGGCGAGGACCAGACGATCGACGTGCATCTGTACTGGCTACGCCGGAAACTTGGCGAGAGCGCGTCAGCACCCAGATACCTGCACACCGTGCGGGGCGTGGGCTTCAGGTTCAGCGCCCCGGACTGAGGCGCACCCTCGCCTATGTGTCGGCGGCGGTCTCCACGATGGTGGCGCTCGCCTTCCTGATCCCGCTGGGGCTCGTCGTCCAGCAGCTCGCCCGCGAACGCGCCCTCGCCGACGCCGAACGCCAGACCGCAGTGGTCGTGGCGGTACTCACCGTGACCACCGACCAGCTGAGCATCGAGCGGGCCATCGCCAGCACCGGCGGCCCGGCGGTGACCCGCGTCTCCGTGCACAACCTCGGTGAGTCCGGGGCGGAGATCGGCCGGGGCCACGCGGCGGCCGGCGACCTCACCAAGGCCGCGGACGCCGCGGCGCCGGTCATCGCCGACGTCGACGGCGGCGAGTCGTACCTCGAGCCGGTCGACCTGGGCGCCGGGCGCACGACCGTCGTCGAGGTCTTCATCCCGGAGTCGGAGCTGTCCAACGGGGTCGCGGGGGCCTGGTGGGCGCTGGCCGCGGTCGCGCTGGGGCTGATCATCGCCTCGGTGTGGGTCGCCGACCGGCTCGCGTCGCGGATCATCGTGTCGGCCCGGCAGCTGGCCGGGGCGGCCGGCGCGCTCAGCGAGGGGTACCTCGACGTGCGCATCGACCCGCAGGGGCCGGCCGAGCTGGCCGACGCCAGCTACGCACTCAACGTCATGGCCGACCGGATCATGGCGCTGCTGTCCAACGAGCGTGAGCTCGTCGCCGACCTGTCGCACCGGCTGCGGACCCCGCTGACCGCGCTGCGCCTCGACGCCGAGACCCTCGACGACTCGCAGGACGCCGACCGCATCCGCGACGCGATCGCCGCGCTCGAGGTCGAGGTCGACAAGCTGATCCGGGCCATGCGCGAGCCGATCGACGCGCACTCGCCGACCCCGGACCGCGGCGAGCGGGCCGACGGCGCCGCCGCCACCACCGGCGACGAGGGCTGCGACGTGGCCGAGGTCGTGCGGGACCGGATGATGTTCTGGTCCGCCGTCGCCGGTGACCAGGAGCGTGACTGCAAGTCGACGGGCACCGACGCTCCGGCGCCCGTCAACGTGCCGAAGAGCGAGCTGGCGGCCGCGCTCGACGCGCTGATCGGCAACGTGATCAGGTACACACCTCAGGGTGTGCCGTTCGAAGTCGCCGTGACGCGCCGCGAGGACGGTTACGTGGTGCTGCGCGTCGAGGACGGCGGCCCCGGCATTCCCGACCCCGAGCTGGCCATGCAGCGCGGCGAGAGCCAGCAGGGCTCGACCGGCCTGGGCCTGGACATCGTGAAGCGGGTCGCGATCGCCGGCAACGGCACCGTCAACATCGGCACCAGCTCGACCCTGGGCGGGGCCAGCGTGGTCATCGTCATGACCGACGCCGACCCGGCCCCGCAGGAGGAGGCCCCGCCACCGCCGCGCTGGCTCGTCGGACGCCTCTCCAAGGAGCCCAACGAGCGTCGATCCCGCCGTCGCGGACAGTAAGGAAGGTTGGCGGCCATATGGCGGGCGCAAGTCTCGATTAGGACTGTCTTAACTGCACCCTTTCGAGTGGAACGCAGGCGTGCCACGTGGCTATGGTCAGCGCGTTCCCACGTGGATGCCCGGCTCTCACCCGCCTTGCCACCCTCGAAAGCCGGCGTCCCCGCGCGCGGCGAGGATCGGTACCTCTGCCCTGTGCCGATCCTCGCCGCGCGCCTCTTTCCCCTCCGGAGGACCCGAGCGTGCAAGCGCGACCCGACAAGCCCCCTCGCCGGCTACGCCGCATCGTGATGATCTCCGCGGTCGTCGCGCTCGCCGCCGGCGCCGCCATCGCCGGCACCGGCTCGCTGTTCAGTGAGCAGCGCGACGGCAACAACCCGACGGCGATCGCCCAGGTGCCGGGGGACAACCCCGATGAGGGCCTGATCTACGAGGGTCTGACGCCCGCGAAGAAGGGTGAGCCCTGCGTCGGTGGTTACGTGCTCACCGAGCGCGACCAGTGCAGCCACGGCCCGGACAAGCCGCCGGTGGGCCTGAACGTCAAGAACGTCGTGGCGCCGATCGCCGGTGCGACGACGCAGAACCTCCCCGCGGTCGACACCGCCGCCGCTCCGCAGGAGCAGACGGTCCTGGCCGACGAGAACGTGGCCGAGGGCTCCGACGGCGGCCTGGCGGTCGTCCCGGACGCGGTAGCCGCCGACGGCACGGCCGACTTCACGATCGGCGCCAGCGGCGTGGCCTGCGACGGCGACGGCGTGACCGGCAAGCGCGTCCAGGTGCTGTACGTCCGCGACGCGAGCACGGCGAGCAAGTTCAGCGAATACTTCGAGTCGTTCCGGACCTGGGCCGCGGGGATCGACACGATCTACAACGCCAGCGCCCAGGAGACCGGCGGCGAGCGCCACGTGCGCTTCGTGACCACCGCCGACTGCAAGGTCGACGTGCGCGAGGTCGAGCTGCCCAACGGCGGCATGGCCACCTTCGACGCCACGATCAACGGGCTCAAGGCGCTCGGCTACAACCGCACCGACCGCAAGTACGTGATCTTCGGTGACGCCAAGGTGTACTGCGGCATCGGCACGTGGGCCGGTGACGCCCAGCCCGGCGTGAACAACCGCAGCAACGGCGGCCCCGGCTACGGCCGCAGCGACCAGGGCTGCTGGGCCGCCTCCGTCGCCGCCCACGAGCTCGGCCACAACCTCGGCGCGGTCAACAACAACGCCCCGAACTCGAGCAAGAACGGCCACTGCGTCGACGAGTGGGACCTCATGTGCTACTCGGACGCGGCCGGCGTGGTGATGCAGTTCAAGTGCGGCACCGAGAAGGGCGACAAGAGCCACGACGTGCGGCTCGACTGCAACCACGACGACTACTACAACACCAACCCGAGCCCGGGCAGCTACCTGGCGAACAACTGGAACGTGGCCAACAACCAGTTCCTGATCGCCGGTGGCGCCACGACGCCGCCGCCGACACCGACGCCGACGAAGACGACGGCCGCGCCGACGCCGACGCCGACGAAGACCACCGCGTCGCCGACCCCGTCGAAGACCACGTCATCCCCGACGCCGACGCCGACCACCGCTTCGCCGACCCCGACGAAGACGGCCACGGCCACGCCGACGCCGACCCCCACGCCCACCAAGACCTCCACCGGTGGTCTGAAGGAGCTGCGGACAAGTGCTGTCGATGCGACCTCTGTACGTCTGTCCTTCGACTCGGCCGGAGCGGGCAGCCGCTACGCCGTCGTCGTCAACGGCCGCTCCATCGGCCGCGTGGCCGCCACGAACGTCCGCATCGTCGGCCTGCGCCCCGACACCGACTACCAGGTCGGGATTTCGCTCGCGAAGAACGGCGCCCTGACCCCGTACACCGGCACGGTGACGGTCCACACGGCCACGGCGAACACCCCCGCGGTCGGCGCCTGGACGGTCTTCGGTAACAGCCTCACCGGCGGGGTCGTCGACCTCTTCGGCGCCCGCCGCGCGGCCGGCACCCCGGCGATCCTGTACAGCCGGCACAACGGCGCCAACCAGCAGTGGAAGCTGGAGCAGACCGGCAACGCGTTCACGGTCCGCTCGAAGGCGACGAACGAGTGCCTGAGCACCGCGGACAACAAGGACGCGGCCGGCGCCACGGTGGTGCAGACCGACTGCAGCACGGCCCTGAAGTGGACGGTCACCAAGACCGACTACGGCATGGCGCTCACCTCACCGTCCGGCCTGGTGCTCGGCGTGAGCGGCAGCGAGTACTTCGGCAGCCGCCTGCTGGTGCTGCAGAAGGCCAACGGCGCGAAGTACCAGAGCTGGGTGCCGCAGCAAGTATGATGCACCCCCCGTTCGATCGTCCCGGCCCGGCGCCCATGTGGCGCCGGGCCGCGGCGTGCCTGGTGGTGACCGTGCTTGCGGTCGCCGTCGCGGTCTTCGGGTTCGCCGAGGACGCCGACGCTCACGGCGGTGTCGTGCTGACCCTGCACGGTGACGGCGCCGGCTCGGTCTGGGTCACCGCGGTCTGGGAGGACGGCCACCCGGTCACCGAGCCGATCGGCATGACCATGCTGGCGACGTCCGGCACCGGCCAGCGGGTCGGCCCGGCGCCGCTCAAGCGCAACGGGGACGCGGTCACGTACAGCGGGACTCTGACGCCCGGCGAGTGGACGGTCGTGGCCGACATGGGCACCCCGGCGATCGGCCGCTGCGAGGGCGTCCTGCACGTGGCGGCGGCGGGCGCGACACCGGCCCCGGACGAGAAGAAGTGCAGCCCACCGCCGGTCTCGGCCGCTGCGGCCCCGCCATCCGGCACTTCCTCGTCAGTTTCATTTTCCTGGATCTGGTACTCGCTGGGCGCGATCGCCGTCCTGGGAGCTCTCGGTTTCCTGTTCTTCCGCCCGGCGCGCCAGGCCCCGAAAAAGCGGACGAAGTCCCGCAAAGCGCGTCGCTAGGCGGTCTTTACCGATATAGACTTGACCGGTACAGCGCGGCGGTTTACTGTACCGGTATACAACACGTTGCACCGGCCGACTGGGGTTCCCACCGGCTTGGCCTGTGTCGCCCGTCAGCTTTACCGGTACAGACGGAGGAGACCCGCAATGAGCACGTTCCCGTTCGCCATGATCGTGTCCCAGTCCTCCCTCGCTGAGCAGTACGGCTCCGCGTGGAACGGCGAGACATTCGAATACGCGAGCGCCCTGCCGAGCGCCCCCGTAGTCACCCACGCTGTGGCGGTGCGCCCTCCGCGCGCCTACCGCACCCGCAACGCCCTGGCCGCGACCCTGCGCCGGGTGGCCGAAGCGGTGGCCCCGGCCCCGGCGGTGCATTCGCGTCCGGCGCGTTAAGGTTCTGCGGGAAGTACACAAATATCGACAAGGGAGGCCGCTGCGGTGGGAAGGGTGACCCTGCAGACGATCGCCGACCGGGTCGGCGTGAGCCGGATGACCGTCTCGAACGCGTTCTCCCGCCCCGACCAGCTGTCCCCGACCCTGCGCGACCGGATCCTGGCCGTCGCCGACGAGCTCGGCTACGTCGGCCCGGACCCGGCCGCGCGGGCGCTCGCCCGCGGCACCACCGGTGCCGTCGGCATCCTGCTCACCGACTCGCTGAGCCAGGCGTTCAGTGACGAGGTCGCCACCACCTTCCTGGGCGCCATCGCCGACGAGCTCGCCCCGACCGGCCTGGGCCTGACCCTCCTGACCACCAACCAGGCGGGCAGCGTCATCCCGGCCCGGGACGTGGCGATGGACGGCGCCCTGGTGTACTCCTGCGACCCGGAGAACACCGGAGTCGAGTGGCTCCTACGCCGCAAGATCCCACT
Source organism: Dactylosporangium vinaceum (assembly GCF_019904175.1). Taxonomy (GTDB): domain Bacteria; phylum Actinomycetota; class Actinomycetes; order Mycobacteriales; family Micromonosporaceae; genus Dactylosporangium; species Dactylosporangium vinaceum. The sequence continues at coordinate 2,554,986 of NZ_CP061913.1, forward strand.
GGTCTTCATCGACCAGAACCCCGCCGATGGGGTACCCGCCGTGAACGTCGCCGACCGCGCCGGCGCCCGAGCCGCGGCGCAGCACCTGGTCGACCTCGGCCACCGCCGCGTGGGCATCGTCACCTCCGGCATCCGCGGCCGCCACGGCCTGATCGCCCCCGAAGACACCGGCGACGTCATCGACGGCTTCGTGGCCGACCAGCGCCTGACCGGCTGGCTGGACGCCCTGACACCGGCCGGCATCACCCCGGTGATCGCCCGGCAGCCCCACGGCGACCCCGACTCGGGCTACCGCGCCGCGAGCGAGCTGCTGAAGGCCGGCGACCCGCCGACCGCGATCGTCTGCTTCTCCGACGCCCTGGCCCAGGGCGTGATGGAGGCCGCGGTGGACGCCGGCCTGACGGTCCCGGAGGACCTGTCGGTGGTCGGCTTCGACGACAGCCCGGCCGCCGCCCGGATGCGCCCGCCGCTGACCACTGTCCGCCAGGACATCCTGGCCAAGGGCCACGCCGCGGCCGCCGCCCTGACCCGCGCCATCGAGGCCACCAGGACCGGCGAACCCCAGGCCGCCGAGCACCTCTGCCTCCCGGCCGACCTGATCGTCCGGGCGAGCACCGCCGCTCCGCGCGCCTGACGCTCTGTCGCCAGCCCCGCTCACCGTCACCAGGTCTCCGCCGGCCACGACCGCGAGCGCGCCGCCGTGATACAGGAGGGTGAGACCGTTCAGACCCTCACCCGCTGGCCGGCCCACCTCGTCACCCCGTGACCCCGGCCGCCGCACCGCCACCCGCAGCAGCCGCTCCGGTCGAGCGTCGGGCGGGCGCGCATGCGCACGAACGGCGATCGCGTCCCGCACCTCGGTGACGACGTGCATCGACCACCCGGCGGCCGGGCCGCTCCAACTCTGGCCCTGCTGATGAGGAGGTGAACTCTGCCGGGCGAGCCGTGGTGGGTCTCGCACGAAGTGTGGGGGGACGGGTGCGCGGGGGTGCCGGAGACGGGTGGTCGGTGGATGGTTCGGCCGGCGCCGAACGGTTGCGGGCCTAGCGTGAGGGGCATGCTTTCGTATCCTGTTCCCGAGGTCGAGCCGGCGGCCCGCGGTATCGGTTGGCTGCGCGCGAACGTCAGCCGGTTCGCCAACGGTGAGGTGCATGCTCGTCGCCGCGCCATTGTCGAGGAGATCGTTGCCGGCATTGATCTCGATGGGCTTCGGCGGGCGTACGACGGGCATCCGGTCGCGCCGCTCGCTCGGGCGCTCGGTGTCGCGGAGCGGGTGATGCCCGGCGTCGTCGCCGACGTGCGGGTTGCGGCGGCGGCGTACCAGACGGGGGACGCCGCGGCCGACTCCGCCGTTGATCGGCTCGTCGCGGTGTTCGGTGGTGAATACGACGAGCGGACGGCTGCACACATCCAGGTGCTGGTCCAGGCGTGCGACGCCACCGCGACGCTCATCGAGCGGGCGCGGACGCGGACGGTCGACGAGGTGCTGCGCACCGACCCGCCGGTGGCCGCCACGCGCCGCGTCGGCCCGGACGGCACCGTCGTCGTCGTGCCGCTGACCGCAACACCCTTCGGCGCCGGGCCGCGGGGCTGTCCCGGGCGCGAACATGCGCTCGCGCTGGTGGAAGGTGCGCTGCGGTGAACGAGCACGAGTTCGCGTCGCTGCACGTGCCGGGCAAGCCCCTGGTGTTGCCCAACGTCTGGGACGTGGCCGGGGCCCGGGCGCTCGTGGCCGCCGGGTTCCGGGCGGTCGGGACCACAAGCCTCGGCGTCGCGGCCAGCCATGGCCTGCCCGACGGTGAGGACGCCACCCTGGACGAGACGCTGCGGCTCGTTTCGCGCCTGGCCACGCTGCCGGTGCTGGTCACCGCCGACATCGAGCGCGGCTCGGTCGCGGCGGCCGTCGCCGCGGCCGAGGCGGGAGCGGTCGGCGTGAACGTCGAGGACGCGTTCGGCGACGCCGCCGTGCACGCTTCGCTCATCCGCGACATCAAACGCGCAGTGCCCGGACTGTTCGTGAATGCACGAACTGACACACACTGGCTGCGCGCCGGCGACATCGGTGAAGCGGTTCGACGCATGCGCATGTATCGCGACGCGGGCGCTGACGGCGTGTTCGTGCCCGGTGTGCGCGAACCGGGCGACATCGCCCGGCTCGTAGCGGCGGCCGACGTGCCGCTCAACGTGCTCGCGCAGCCGGGCGGGCTCACCGTCGCCGAGCTCGGCGGGCTCGGCGTCGCCCGGATCAGCCTGGGCTCGCTCCTGTTCCGCGCCGCGCTTGCCGCTGTGGTGGAGACGGCTGTGGCGGTACGACTCGATCACGATGTGCGCGCCGACCTCCCGACATATCAGGAGGTCAACGGCTGAAACGCACACCTCGTCGCTCCTCGTCGCTTCTCGCCGTTCCTCGTCTAACCTCGCCGTTCCCCGTCGCTCCGGAGCCTGCGGCCGCATCGGGGTAGCTCCGGAGTCTGCGGCCGCATCGGGGTGGCTCCGGAGTCTGCGGTCGTATCGAGCAACGGACCGCTCCGGTCGAGTGCTCACTTGGTGCTCAGTCGTGTTGACTCGCGCAAAACCACAGCCACGGCGACAGCCCGAGGCGACGGCTCACAGCAATGGCCAAAGTGAACAGCTCACCGCCGACGGTTTACAGCAATGCTCAATGTGAACAGCTCACCGGCGACGGCTCACGGCAGCGCTCAATGTGAACAGCCGAAGGGCGACACCCACGGTCATGGCCGCAGTCGCCGCCGTCCGGAGAGAGCAAACGGGGTGTCGCGTCGTGCACGAAGTTGCACGAGTGCTCACGCCGGCAGTGAGCGGGTGCTTTCGCGGCGGACCAGGGTGGCCTGGGCGGGCTCGATGCGGGGAGTGTCGGGGCTGTGCGTGTCGTCCAGGGCCATCGACATCGCGCGGGCGCCCATTTCGGCCAGGGGGAGGCGGACCGTCGTCAGGGGCGGGGTCACGTCGCGGGCGATCGGCATGTCGTCGAAGCCTATGAGCGAGATCTGGTCCGGCACCGCGATGCCGCGGGCGCGCAGCGTGCTCAGGGCGCCCACCGCCATCTGGTCGTTGAGGGCCACGACGGCGGTCAGGTCGGGCGAGGAGTCGAGCAGTGCGGTGATGGCCTCGGCGCCGCCGTCGCGGTCGAAGCCGGCGTACGCGACGCGGCGGGCCGGCACCGTGCCCCGGAACTCGCGGGCGGCGCGGCGCAGGCCGGCCAGGCGGTCGGTGGTCGTGGTGAGGACCTTCGGGCCCGCGATGACGCCGACCCTGCGGTGGCCGCTGCCGAACAGCTCGCACCCGGCCAGGTAGCCGCCCTCCTCGTTGGCCGGCATCACCGCGTCGCCGGGGAGCTCGTGGCGGCCGATGACGCTTACCCGGCCGCCGGTGCGCGTGTAGGCGGCGAGCTTCGCCTTGAGGGCCTTGGTGAAGGCGGCGTCGTGGTAGCCGGAGCCCGCCAGCACGATCGCGGCGACCTGCTGGGCCCGGAGCAGCTCGACGTACTCGAGCTCGCGGGCCGGATCGCGGTAGCTGTTGCAGATGATGACCAGGCGCCCGTGGGTGGTGGCGACCTGCTGCAGCCCGCGGGTGATCTCGGCGAAGTAGGGGTCGGAGACGTCGTGGACGATCACGCCGACCGCGGTGCGCTGGGCCCGGGCCAGGAGCTGGGCGTGCGCGTTCGGCACGTACTGCAGCTCGTCGACGGCCCGCAGCACCCGCGCCCGCAGCTCGTCGGTCACGAGCTTGGTGCTGCCGCTGATGATCCGGGAGGCCGTTGCCGGTGACACACCCGCGCGGCGGGCTACGTCGGCGAGCGTTGCCATCGCTAAGACCCCTATCTCTCCATTGACCCGTGCTCAGCGTACCGGCTAGCCTCAGGAAAGCGGTTTCCTGCACTGGGGGTACACCTTGAGATCCTATTTGCCGGGCGCGGTCGGCGTGTCCCGCCTGTCGGTGTATGACACCACCGCCCCCGACGGGCTGCACGGTGGCACGCCGCACATGCATCTGACGTGCTCCGAGGGGTACGTCGTGATCACCGGGCAGGGCCACGTGCAGACGCTTTCCGGGGAGGGCTACCGCGAGACGCCGCTCAAGCCCGGCACCGTCGCGTGGTTCCGCCCGGGCACCATCCACCGGCTCGTCAACGAGGACGGCCTGCAGCTCGTGGTGCTCATGCAGAACGCGGGCCTGCCCGAGGCCGGCGACGCGGTCCTGACGTTCCCGGCAGACGTGCTCGGCGACCCGGAGCGGTACCGGGCCGCCGCCACGCTGCCCGGCGGCGCGGACCTCGGCCCGGCGTACCGCCGCCGCGACCTCGCCGTCACCGGCTTCCTCGCGATGCGCGCGGCCGGCCCGGAGGCGTTCACCGAGTTCTGCCGCACGGCCGCCGCGCTCGTCGCCCCGAAGCTCGCCGACTGGCGGCGGCGCTGGGAGACCGGCCCCCTGGAGGTGGCGCTGGAGACCGGCCGCCAGCTCGACGCCCTGGAGAAGTCCGACCCGGCCCACCTGGCCGCGGGCGGCATCGAGGTGCTCGCGAACCCGACCGAGTCCGGCAAGCACGGCATGTGCGGCCTGCTCGAGACCTACATTCCTGTTTCTTCGTAAGGGAGCCACGTGAACCGCGTTCCGATCGGCATCGTGCTCAACGGCGTGACCGGCCGTATGGGCTACCGCCAGCACCTCGTCCGCTCGCTGCTGGCCATCCGGGACGAGGGCGGGCTGCCCGCCGGCGACGGCCGCCGCATCTGGCCCGAGCCGATCCTGGTCGGCCGCAGCCCGGCCAAGCTGCAGGAGATCGCCGAGCGGCACGGTCTCACCGACTGGACCACCGACCTCGATGAGGCCCTGGCCCGCGACGATGTCCAGATCTACTTCGACGCCCAGGTGACCCAGCAGCGCGAGAAGGCCATCCGCGCCGCGATCGAGGCCGGCAAGCACATCTACACCGAGAAGCCGCTTGCCGACGACACCGCGGCCGCCGTCGACCTGTACCGCGCGGCCGTCGCCGCCGGGGTCAAGCACGGCGTGGTGCAGGACAAGCTGTTCCTGCCCGGCCTGCGCAAACTGGCCCGGCTCGTGGAGGGCGGCTTCTTCGGCCGCATCCTGTCCGTCCGCGGCGAGTTCGGCTACTGGGTGTTCGAGGGCGACTGGCAGTCGGCCCAGCGGCCCTCCTGGAACTACCGATCCCAGGACGGCGGCGGGATCGCTGTCGATATGTTCCCCCATTGGCAGTACGTCCTGGAGCGCATCTTCGCGCCCGTCCGCTCCGTCCAGGCCACGATCGTGACCCACATCCCGTCGAGGGTCGACGAGTCCGGCGCCGTGTACGAGGCGACCGCCGACGACGCCGCCTACGGCACCTTCGAGCTCGAGGGCGGGATCGTCGCGCAGGTCAACTCGTCCTGGGCGGTGCGGGTGTACCGCGACGAGCTCGTCGAGTTCCAGGTCGACGGCACCCACGGCAGCGCGGTCGCGGGCCTGCGCGAGTGCCACGTCCAGCACCGCGCCACCACCCCGAAGCCGGTGTGGAACCCGGACCTCCCGGCCACCGAGCAGTTCCGCGCGCAGTGGCAGCGGGTGCCGGACAACGAGGAGTTCGACAACGGCTTCAAGGTCCAGTGGGAGCACTTCCTGCGCCACGTCGTCGACGACGCCGCGTTCCCGTGGGACTTCGCCGCGGGCGCCCGCGGGGTGCAGTTGGCCGAGCTGGGCCTGGAGTCGGCCCGCACCGGCCGCCGCATCGAGATCCCGTCGCTGGACCTGTAGCCCGCCCGCGGTGCCCGTCGCACCCGCGGCGGGCCCGCGCCGGTGCGGCCATGAGCGAGAGGCAACAACGATGAGTGACCTGTCGCGGTTCTCACTGAACCAGGCGACGACCAAACGCTGGCCCATGCGGGAGACCGTCGCGGGGTGTGTGGCGGCGGGGGTACCGGGAATCGGCCTCTGGCGCGACCAGGTCGACGAGCTCGGCGTGGAGCGCACGGCGGCGCTCGTCCGGTCGGCCGGCCTGACGGTGACGACACTGTGCCGCGGCGGCTTCTTCACCGCTGACGGCTGGCGCGACGACAACCTCCGCGCGATCGACGAGGCGGCCGCGCTCGGCGCACCGGTGCTCGTGCTCGTGAGCGGCGGCCTGCCGCCCGGGAGCCGCGACGTCGACGGCGCCCGCCGGATGGTCGCCGACGCCATCGCAGCTCTCGTGCCGCACGCTGAGGCGGCCGGAGTACAACTGGCCATTGAGCCTTTGCACCCGATGTTCGCATCCGACCGCTGCGTGATCGCCACGCTCGGCAACGCGCTGGACATCGCCGACGCATTCCCGGCGGCAGCGGTCGGGGTCGCCGTGGACACCTACCACCTCTGGTGGGACGACCAGGTCTGGACCCAGCTGGCCCGGGCCGGCGCGGCGGGGCGGATCGCCTGCTTCCAGGTCGCGGACTGGATCACCCCGCTGCCCGAGGGCGTGCTCCTGGGCCGCGGCCTGCCGGGGACGGGCTGCGTGGAGCTGCGCCGGTTCCGGGAGGCGGTGGACGCGGCCGGCTACCGCGGCCCGATCGAGGTCGAGGTCTTCCACGAGGACGTCTGGTCCCGGCCGGGCGAGGACGTGCTGGCCGAGACCATCAAGGGGTACCTCCAGCACGTCCTCTGACCCGCCCCCTCGCACGGCCGCCCACCGCCGGGCTCCCTCGGACGCGCACCCGCGCGAGGGAGCTCCGGCGGTGACCCACCGCGGCCGCCCGTGCGCACGGTGACAAGTCCCGGGTGAGCCTCCCGGCGCGTCCGCGCGTGACGCTCCCTGCGTGAGGCTCCCCGCGCGTGGCGCTTCCTGTGCGCGTCCGCACGTGACGCTCCGTGCGTGAGGCTCCCCGCGCGTCCGCGCGTGAGGCTCCCCGCGCGTCCGCGCGTGAGGCTTCCCGTGCGCGTCCGCGCGTGGCGCTGCTCGCCCGACGGCTCGGGCCACGCGCGCGGTGAGCGCGCAGGATGGATGTGGCTCCCGGCGCACGGTGAGCGCCGGGCTCGGGCGCGGTGAGCGCGGCGCTCGCGCGTGGCGCGGTGAGCGCGGCGCTCGCGCGAATCCTGGCCCTGGGCGCCATGACCCTGACCGCCGGTGGCGCTCCTTGCGCGCACCCGTGCGTGAGGCTCCCTGCGCGTCCGCGCGTGAGGCTTCCCGTGCGCGTCCGCGCGTGGCGCTGCTCGCCGACGGCTCCGGCCACGCGCGCGGTGAGCGCGCAGGATGGACGCGGCTCCCGGCGTACGGTGAGCGCCGGGCTCGGGCGCGGTGAGCGCGGCGCTCGCGCGTGATGCTCCTTGCGCGCACCCGTGCGTGAGGCTCCCTGCGCGTCCGCGCGTGGCGCTCCTCGCCGACGGCTCGGGCGGTGAGCGCGGCGCTCGCGCGTGGCGCTCCTTGCGCGCACCCGTGCGTGAGGCTCCCTGCGCGTCCGCGCGTGAGGCTTCCCGTGCGCGTCCGCGCGTGGCGCTGCTCGCCGACGGCTCCAGCCACGCGCGCGGTGAGCGCGCAGGATGGACGCGGCTCCCGGCGCACGGTGAGCGCCGGGCTCGGACACGGTGGACGCGGCGCCGGCACACAGTGGGTGCGGCTCCCGTGCGTGGTGAGCGCCCGGCTCGGCACGGTGGGCGTGTGGCTTGGGCGCCGGGTTCGGGTGTGCGGTGCGGGTGGCGCTCGGAACGCGATGGGTGCGGGCGGGGCGAGCGTGCAGTGTGGCGTCGGGCTAGGGCTTGGTGGGCGTCGGCTCGCTGGCGCGTCGGCGAGTGCGGAGGTCCCGGCGGTGGGGGCCTGGGCGCCTGTTACGGGGTGGGGACGATCGGGACGCCGCCGCCGTTGCCCTCGGTGGGGGTTTCGGTCGGCGTGGGGGTGGGGTCGGTGACCGGGGTGGGTCCGGCGGTGGTGGGCGGCGGGCCGGTGGTCGTGGTGGTGATGACCAGCGGGGCTGTGGTGGTCGGGGTGACCACCGGGCCGTTGACGGTCTGGGTTGGGGCCGGGGGCTGGGCCGCGTTGGTGGGGTTGCCGATCCTGGTCTCGGTCACGCCGGGGTTGGGGCGGCCGCCGCCTCCGCCGATCACCGAGGTGATCGGGGCCGGCTGCTGGGACAGGTCGGTGGTGACCGCGTCGCCGCCGGTGTTGCCGCGGTGGTTGTCGGTGCCGGGGTTGCCGCCCATCATGTCGGACGTGGTCTCGGCGGCGGCGAAGACCAGGGCGAGGGCCATCGGCACGGCGATCGCCATCGACGTGACGCGGCGGCGTGACATCTGGGCGGGGGCGCGCAGCCAGCGGCGCTGGACGGGTACTGTCGCGGCTTCCAGGTCGTCGATCGCCAGGCCCAGGAGCAGCTGCCGCGCGTCCGGACGGTCCTGCGGGTCGCGGCTGAGCGCGGCGGCGACCAGGTCGCGGACCGGGTCGGGGATGCCGCTGAGGTCGGGCTCGCCCTCCAGGATCTTCCAGGCGCGGGCCGCGGCCTCCTCGCCGCCGTAGGGGTGCCGGCCGGTCGCGGCGAACGCGACGAGGCAGCCCCAGCCGAAGATGTCCATCGCGGCGGTGGGCTCCTCGGCGCGGAGCTGCTCCGGAGAGGCCCAGCCGAGGCTGCCGACGATGTTGCCGGTCCCGGTGATGTCGCTGGCCGCGTCGAGGGCGCGGGCGATGCCGAAGTCGATGATCCGGACGCCACCGAGCGTGACCATGAGGTTGCTCGGTTTGAGGTCGCGGTGCACGAGGCCGACGTTGTGGATGGCCGCGAGGGAGGCCGCGACGCCGAGGGCCACGCTGTGCAGCATGGCCGGGTCGAGCGGGCCGTCGTCGGCGACGAGGCGGGAGAGCGGGATGCCTTCGAGGTATTCGGTGACCAGGTACGGCCGCTCCTCGAACACCCCCGAGTCGAGGACCCGCGCGGTGCAGAAGCCGGGCACGCGCTGGGCCGCCCGGACCTCGCCGGCGAAGCGGACCCGGAAGCGGGGGTCGCGGGCCAGGTGCTGGTGGACCAGTTTGACCGCGACCCGGCCGCCCTCCGGCGACTGGGCCAGATACACCGTGCCCATGCCGCCGATGCCGAGCTGGCCGAGCAGGCGGTAGTGGTCGATGCGGATCGGGTCGTTCGCGGTCAGGTCGCCGACGGTGGCGCGCCGCGCGGGCGCGGCCGAGCGCAGCGGCAGGTCCGGCGGGCCGGACTCGCCGGCGTCGTCGTGCTTGCCTGCCTCGGTCATCGGGGTCCTTCCAGGGTCTTCAGGGGTTGTACGGGGACGTGGTGCTCCCCAGCAGTCTGGTCCCTTCGTCGGGCATTGAAAAGACCACGCTGTATGCATCAATTGTGCCCGTTCGGGCACCGTTGTGGATTCGCGGCACTGCCTCGAACAGTAGTCCAGCGGAGCGCGAATCTCCGCGCCGGAGGTCACACCGTTACGGCACTGTTCCGGTCTCGTTCCAACGATCGAAAGCCGGAAAAATGACGTAAATACCGCACCCTGCCTACCGCGATCGCTCCAGGTGATCGACGAGTCCACGCAGCGCGGTGGTGATGCGGGTGAGTTCGGCGGGTTCGAGGGAGGAGAGGGCGTAGGCCTCGGCGTTCTGCGACTCGGGGAGCAGTTCGCGGATGAGGCGGTGGCCTTTGCGGGTGAGCTGGAGCAGCACGAGGCGGCCGTCGTCGGGGTGGTTGGTGCGTTTGACGAGGCCGCGTCCGGAGAGGGTGTCGACGACGCCGGTGAGGGTGGCTTTGGAGATGCCGGCCTGTTCGGCGACGTGGCGGGTTTCGATGCGGCGGGCGGCCCAGACGGTGCGCAGGACGACGAAGCCGGTCCAGGTGAGCTGGCGGGGGCGGAGGACTTCCTGTTCGACGTGCTGGCGGACCGCGTTGGCCGCGCGGTGCAGGTGCAGCACGGCCTCGGTCGCGCCCGTGAACGCACCGCCCTCCCGGCCCACCGTTGCGGTCACCGTGTCCCGCGCAAACGTGCCCGTACCGACGCGACCCCGTGCTTGCCCATATGGGCGGCCCCCCTCCGGTCCCCACATCGAGTACTCAGAATATCGGGAACATGTCGGTTCCGTTGCCCCGTAATCACCCTGTGCAGTCCCATGACGACCCTCCGGCGCGTGCCTTTTCGGCATTCACCGCGTTTGTCCGGCTGTTCTGCCGGATATCCGATGAATTGAAACGTGTGGGTACTCCCGGGAGCCCGACCATCCCGCAGCCGCCCGCACTGGACGAGAGAGGGGCCGCGGGTCCCCTGATACATCCGTCACCTCGGATGCGGCGCGGGCCGGCCACCCGATCGGCCGCCGGTGGGTGCCGAGGTGGCGGCCCGGGTGCGCGGTTCGGCGACCGGCCGCAGGCGTGGACGGGCCCGGGGTGCGGGTCGGTCGGCGGTCGCCGGATCTGCCGGTGTTTCTGCCGGTTCGCGGTGGCGCTCCGTAGCCGCCGGGGCGCGCGTCAGGGTGACGGCGGTGCGCTTCGCGGTGCTCCGGCGCGTGTGGGAGTACAGCCGCCGGTTTTGGCTCGTATGCGGGCTAGTCGCGATCCTTGCGGTTCATGAGGTGGCGGCGCTGCCAGACGAGGAGCGCGAAAAACGCGGCGATCACGAAGATCGCGCAACAGAACTTGGCCACGGGTGCAGCCTACGACCAGTTCGGCACTTGGTCAGGGGTGCGGCCGACGGTCAGGCCGCGGCGGGCGGCGAGGCGGGCGAACGCGACGGCGTCGGTGATCGCGGCGCAGCCGGGGTCGTTGTTGAAGTACACGTAGATGTCCTCGCTCCCGAACGCCTCGGCCAGGCGGCCCATCCAGGTGTCGAGGGCGGCGCGGCCGTAGCGGGGCCAGGGGTTGGCGCGGCCCTCGTGCAGGCGCAGATAGCCCCAGCCGGCCGTGCGCCACAGTGGTGCCTGCGGGCGCCCCTTGCGGTCCGACCAGCACAGGGCTGCGTCGTGCCGGGTGAGTACGTCCTTGATCGTCTCCGTCCACCACGAGTCGTGCCGCGGCTCGACGGCGACGCGGACGGTGCTCGGGAACGCCTTGAGCGTGCGCTCCAGAGCGTCCGGGTCGGCGTGCATGGTGGGTGGGAGCTGCAGCAGTACCGGTCCGAGCCGGTCGCCCAGGCCGGCCGCCCGCTCCAGCAGGCGGGCCACCGGCTCCTCCGGCTCCTTCAGGCGCTTGACGTGCGTGAGGAAGCGGCTGGCCTTGACCGTGACGATGAAGTCGCCGGGGGTGCGGGCCCGCCACGCCTCGAAGGTCGTGCGCTCGGGCAGGCGGTAGAACGCGTTGTTCACCTCGACCGTGTCGAACGCCGCTGCGTAATGCTCCAGCCACAGCCGGTGCGGGACCTCGCGCGGGTAGAAGCGGCCGCGCCAGTCCCGGTACTGCCAGCCGGAGGTACCTACGCGCATCATGTCTCGGCCTGTTCCCCGTTTGGCCTGGGGTTACTCGTTTTCGGCCGAGGATGACTAGGCGCCGGGGTGACATACGTAGGTGGGTCGGGGCCCCGTCTACGTATGTCGGGGCGGCGGGATTACGTAAGCGATACCGATGGAACGCGGGGCTTACTCGGACACGATGGAGGCACGAGGTTGAGAGGGGTCCGAATCATGAACGTCCACGATGGTCTGCTGTCCGAGCTCGTCCGCCAGCGCCGCCTCGACGTGTTCGACGAGAGCAGGCACTGGACAAGCCGCGTGCGGCTGCGTCGTCGAAACCGGCGCGAGCATCTCTCCTGAGCCGGCCGTCCACGGCCCCAGCTCTCACGCGACCGAACCGCGGGGGAGTGCAGCCCCGGCACGTCTTCACCGACGTGCCGGGGCTGTTCTGGTTGTCGGGCCCCGGCCCTGCGGCTCGGCTGGGCGGTTCGGTTTGGCGGCTCGCTGTCCGGCTCCGACGTCGGGGCTCCGCTGCCGGCCGTGGGGATGACTAGGCCCGGTGTGGATGACTAGGCCGGGTCGAGGGTCGAAGATACGTAACAGGTGCAGATGGCAGAGGCCCCTTACGTCGCGACGATTGGACCGTCAGCGAAACAGTCCGGCCGAGGAGTCCAGATGATGCACCCGGTTTTTCTCTACAGTCAGCTTCAGCACCGCCAGCAGGGCCTGCTGGGCCTCGAGATCCGCCGCGGCGCGGCCGGGCGGGACGCGCGCCGCCTCTGGTGGCGCTGGTCGCGACCGTCACAGCCGGAGGAGCGCCCTCCCGCCGGTAGGCTGGTGACGTGCGGGCCAGCCGTAGCGGAATGAGCCAGGTGATGGTCGGCCGCGACGATGAGCTGCGCCGGTTGCGCCGCCTCGCCGACGGGTCCGAGCCCTCCATCGCCATGCTCGGCGGGGAGCCGGGCATCGGCAAGAGCCGTCTGGTCCAGGAGCTGATCGCGGGCCTGCCCGAGACCGTTCCTGTGCTCGACGGCCAGGCCGACCCCGGCACCCTCAGCCGGCCCTTCGAGGTGCTGCTCGGCGCCATCGACAGCAGCCGCCGCTCCGAACTGCTCGACCCCGAGCCGCTCCGGGTCGTCACCGACGCGTCCCGCTCGATGATCGACCGTATCCAGGCCGGGCTGGAGATCGTGCAGCAGCTGACCGAGCCGGGCACGTCGCTCGTCGTGTTCGAGGACCTGCACTGGGCCGACTCGGAGAGCGTCGCGCTGTTCGAGCGGATCGCCGAGCTGCCCGGCAGCCGGCTGCTGATCGGCACCTACCGGCCCGACGAGATCACCCGCCGGCACCCGCTGGCCGACCTGCTGACCCGGCTCGAACGGCGCTACACGGTGACAAACGTGCGGCTCGAGCGCCTGAGCCTGGCCGACACGTCGATGTTCCTGAAGTCCGCGACCGGGCGCCCGCCGACCTACCGGACCGCGCTGTCGCTGCACAACCGCACCGGCGGCAACCCGTTCTTCCTGGAGGAGCTGCTCAAGGCCAACGGCGACGCCGACCTTGACACGCTGTGCGACAGGCCGCTGCCCTGGAACATCGCCGAGGCGCTGCGCCGCCAGCTCGACGACCTCGACGACGCCGAGAAGCGCATCGTCGAGGCGGCCGCCGTCCTCGGCCGTAAGGTCCCGTTCGACCTGCTCGCCGCGGTCACCGGCTTCGACGAGAACGAGCTCATCGACGGCCTGCGCGACCTGGTCCGCCGCGGGCTCATGGTCGAGACGGGCGACGACGAGTTCAGCTTCCGCCACGCCCTGACCCGCGAGGCCCTGGTCGACGAGATGCTCGCCCGCCAGCGCCGCCGCCTCCACGAGCTCGCCCTGGAGACGCTGCTGTCCACCGGCAGCAAGGACTACGCGCTCGTCGCCCACCACGCCAAGGGCGCCGGCCGCTACCTCGACATGGTGGAGGCCGCGCGCCGCGGACTCGTCGTCTACCTGGAGATGGGCTCGCCCTACCAGGCGCTGCAGCTCGCCGAGATGGGCCTCGACGAGCTCCCCGACGACGTCGAGCTGCTCTCCTGCGGCGCCCGCGCGGCCTGGCTCGCCGGCCTCCTCGACGACGCGCAGGAGCTCGGCCGCCGCTGGCTCGACGCCGCCGCCACGGGTGACGAGCGCGCCGACGCCCTGCGGCTGCTGGTCCGGCTCAGCTGGGAGGTCGGCAGCAGCGGCAGCATGCAGGAGCGCGCGGCCCAGCTGCGCCGCGAGATCGCGCACCTGCCCGACGGGCCCGCGAAGGCGCAGGCGTATGCGGCGATCGCCCAGGCGTACATGCTGCACGACGACACCGAGCGGGCCGTCGCCTGGGCCGACATGGCGATCGCCCTCGGCGAGGAGCTCGGCCTGCCCGCGGTCTGGCTGGCCGGCAAGGTCGAGAAGGGCTCGGCCCTCGTCAACGTCGCGGCCGGCGTCGACGAGGGCGTCAAGCTGCTCAACGAGGCCGCCCAGGAGGCCGAGGAGGCCGGCGAGTGGCTGCTGGCCGCGCGGTCGCTCAACAACCTGTACAACCTCCTGCCCGGCGGGCCCGCCGACTGGGCCGCGGCGCTGGAGCGGATGCGCACCTTCGCCGAGCGGGCCGGGTTCGAGTCGCTCGCCGTGGCCGCGTACTTCCAGGGCCGCGCCCGCCTGGCCGTCCAGGAAGGCAACCTCAGCGGCGCCTTGGCCGAGCTCGAGGCCGCCCGCCGCCGCGACAAAGGACTCCTGCGCACCCGCAACGGCAGCGACTACCACGGCGTCTTCTTCACCGGGCTGCTCCTCGAAGCGGGCGAGCTCGACAAGGCCGACATGGTGATCCGCGGCCTGATCGAGCAGTCCAACGACGCCTACACGATGCTCACCCAGACCTCGGTCCCCGGCCTGCAGTTCCACCTGGCCTGCCGCCTGGGCCGCATCGACCTCGCCCGCGACCTGCTCCGCACCGTGCTCGACGCGGTCCGCGTCACCGGCGTCACCGGCCGCGACTTCGCCCACGACATCATCTCCGCGGGCCTCGCCGCCGGCCTGAGCGCCGACGAACTGCGCCCGATCGCCGCCGCCATCGACGACCCGCTCTTCGACGACGCGTACCGCTGGCTGGCCGACGCCCAGATCGCCGAGGCCGCCGGCGACACCCCGGCCGCCCTGCGCCTCTACCGCCGCGCCACCGCCGAGCCCACCATGCTCCTCCCGGCCCAGCGCGGCACCGGCCACCTGGGCGCCGCCCGGTGCCTCATCGCCGCGGGCGACCTCGACGGCGCCCGAGCCGAGGTACGCGCGGCCGAGCCCCACCTGGCCCGCTGGGCCGGCTGGCGCGTCGCCGAACTGGCCGCCCTGCGCAGCCGCCTCGGCCTGAGCGCGCCCACGGCCGGCGGCGACGAGAGCCTGACGCCTCGAGAGCGCGAGGTCGCCGTCCTGCTGGCCGAAGGGCTGACGAACGCCGAACTCGCCCGGCGGCTGTACATCTCGCCCCGGACCGCAGCCGTGCACGTGTCAAACATCCTGAGCAAGCTGAACCTGGAGTCGCGTACGCAGATCGCGGCCTGGGTCAAGTCCCGCCCGCCCGCGCGGTAGCGCGCCGGGCGGGTCGTTCGGGCGGGCTGCGGTGGTTGGGCGGCGGTCTTTGCTCGGGGCGTCGTTGTCGGCTGGGTTGCGTTTGTGCGGCTGGATAGCGCGGGGAACTGGGCGGGGTGGAGATACTCCCGTGGGCTGATGTGTGGGTTGGCGGGAGTGTCTAGCATCGGTGGCATGTCGTGGTCGGTGACCACCCTGCTTGCCGCGTGGGCCTTCGTCGGCTCGCCCGGTGACATGCTCGCCGTGGCGACGGCCGTGCTGGCCGCCGTTGCTGTCGTGCTGGCTTCTCGGCTCGTGGCCGGAGCGCCGGCGGGTTCTGCCCGGCTGCTGGTGCTGCCCGCGCGGGCTCGGAACGGGCTCGGCCGGATCGTGCGCTCGGTCGATCCTGATGCCGCGGGTCGGCCGCGGCCTCGGGCGCCTGGTATCTGAAACTCGCGCGTACCGCGGACTGCCCTCCGGCTGCCCTGCCTCCTGGATGCCGTGCCTGGCGATTGCCCGGCTGCCCCTGTTTCCGTGTTGCCCGTTGCCCGGTTGCGCGACTGTCCGGCTGTCCGGTTGTCAGGCTGCGCAGCTGCGCGCCTGTCCGGTTGCGCGCCTGTCCGGTTGCGCGGCTGTCCGGTTGCGCGGCTGTCCGGTTGCGCGGCTGTCCGGTTGCGCGGTTGTCCGGTTGCGCGGTTGTCCGGTTGCGCGGTTGTCCGGTTGCGCGGTTGTCCGGTTGCGCGGTTGTCCGGTTGTGCGCCTGTCCGGTTGCGCGGTTGTCCGGTTGCGCGGTTGTCCGGTTGCGCGGCTGTCCGGTTGTGCGCCTGTCCGGTTGCGCGGCTGTTCGGTTGCGCGGCTGTTCGGTTGCGCGGCTGACCTGCTTCGCGGCGCCTTGGCGACCGTTGACCGGCAGCGTGGCCGCGTCTCGCGTGAGGAGTCTGCCCGTCTGACCTAGCCCGATCGGCCGCAGCGGCGGCTCGGCTGCGTTGGCCCCTGAGCGTCTTCGGGCTTGGTGGTCGGCTCGGCTGCTGTGAGCGCGTTGCGGTGCGGGCGATCGTCGGACGGTTTGGCTGTGGTTGTCCATTGGCGGCGGCTGGGGCTGGGCGGGTCTCGGCGGCGGCTCTGCTCGTGGTGTGCGTGGGCTGTTCGTCCGGTGCGCGAATGCACATCTTCAACGAGATCGACATGGCCGGCCTCGGTTTTCGGGGCTTGGCGCTGGTGTCGCTCGGGGCTCGGCCCTGTGCGGCGCACATCTGTGCGCGTTTGGCTCGGCTGGTGCCTGCGCGTGGTTTCGTTTGACGTTCTTGACCAGAAGGGTCGAGGTTGTGGTGCATCATGTGCTGCTCGTGCTCGCCGGGGTGCTGGGATCGGTGCCGGCGGCGATTGTGGTGGCGTCGCTGGTGTTGCGGGCCGGGTTGTTGCCGTTGAGCGTTCGTGCATATCGGGCTGAGCGGATACGGGCGTCATTGGCGCCGGCGCTTGCCGGGCTGCGGAAGCGGCACGGGCACGAGCCCGTCGTGCTGGCCGAGAAGTCGGCGGCGCTCATGCGGGAGGCCGGGTCGGGGCCGTTTGCCGGGCTGCTGCCGATGCTCGCGCAGGCACCGTTCGCCTGGGTGCTGTACCGGGAGTTCACCAACGGCGGCATGCGCGGATACGACCTGCTCGGCGCCGACCTCACCCAGCGGCTCTCCGCGCAGCCCGCGCTGCTCGCCGGATGGTTGATCGTGTGCGCGCTGGCCGGGATCGCCGTGTGGAACGTGCGGCAACTGCCGGAGGGGTCGCCGCGGTATGTGCGGGTGCTGTCGTTCGGCACCGTGGTGTTCGCGGCGTTCGTGCCCGTCGCGGCGGGGATCTACCTGGTGACCACCGGGCTCTGGACGGCCGTCGAACGGTGGTACTTCCGGCGCTGACTACCGCACAGGGCAGTGGTGCAAGGGCGGGGCACTCGGAGTACACCCGAAATGCTCCGCCCTTGGCTCTTGCAACGTGGTCAGCCGGTCTCGCCGGCGATGGACAGCGTGCGCAGCCGCTGGATCGCGTAGAGCGTCGACGCGAGTGTGAACACCGCGGCCATGACCAGGCTCAGGGGCACGGCGACGTTGCCGTGCAGGAGGTCGGTCGGGGCCAGCCAGTCGACGATCGCCTGGACGTACTGCTGGATGGAGAGCTTCTGCGTGCCCGTCAGGATGTTGCCCAGGACGCCCTCCCAGAGCACGACGTACGCCAGGCCGACGAGCACCGGGCGCCGGCTCAGCACGCTCAGCAGGACGAACAGCGAGCAGTAGGCCAGGGAGCCGATGACGCCGCCGACGAACAGGGCGAACGCCAGCGGTGGCTCGCCGGCGATCAGGCCGACGACGAAGAGCGGGACGCCGGCGAAGACCGCGGTGACGCCGGTGGCCACGGCCAGCTTGGTGAGGATGATCTCCGAGCGGGGCAGCGGCTTGCTCAGGATGTGGGTGATCGTGCCGTCGTCGATCTCGGACCCCAGGACGCCGGTGCCGATGATCAGGGCGATCACCGGGAGGACCGCGGAGAAGCCGAGGCCGCCGATGACGCCTTCGCCCCACTCGGCGGGCGCCGGGCCGAACGCCTTCACGATCAGGGTGAGGCCGATGAGCAGCAGCGGGAGCGGCACCAGGAGCCAGATCCGGCGGCGGCCGAGCAGGCCCCGCGTGGTGATCATCGCGACTGTGGCGTTCATCAGGCACCCACCAGGTAGGAGAAGACGCTTTCCAGGGACTCGTCGGCCGGGATGAGGCGGCGCACGCGGACGCCCTCCTTGAGCGCGACCCTCGGCAGGGCCCGGGTGAACGTGCCGTAGTCGGACGCGCGCACCTGCAGGCCGGTGGTGTCGATGTCGACGCCGGCGACCGAGTCCTGGGCCATCAGGGCGACCGCGAGGCGGCGGTCGTCGCTGGAGCGGATGGTGAAGACGTGCGGGCGGTTGGTCATCAGGCGCCGGATCGTGCGGAACTCGCCGGACGCGGCCAGGCGGCCGGCCACCATGACCTGCACGGTCCCGGACACCTGCTCGACCTCCTCCAGGATGTGCGAGGAGAACAGCACGGTGCGGCCGTCGTCGCCCATCTTGTGCAGCAGGTCCATCATGTGGAAGCGCTGCCGCGGGTCCATGCCGTTGAACGGCTCGTCGAGCAGCAGGACGCTCGGTTCGTGCACGAGCGCGGCCGCGACCCGGATGCGCTGGCGCATGCCCTTGCTGTAGGTGTCGATGCGGCGGTCCTGGGCCGGCTCCATCTCCACCAGGGCGATCGCCCGGCGGGCCGCCTCGTCCGGGTTGGCGAGCCGGAACAGCTTGGCGCTGGCGAGGACGAACTCGTGCCCGGTCAGGAAGCCGTGCACGCTCTCGCGCTCGGACACGAGGCCGAGGGTGCGGTACACGTCCGGGTTGCGCCAGGTGGGAGCGCCGTCCACGGTGAGCGAGCCGCGCGAGGGCGCCAGGAAGCCGGACATCATGTGCAGGAGCGTGGTCTTGCCGGCGCCGTTCGGGCCCAGCAGACCCGTGACCCCCGGCCCGAGCGTCATCGTCACGTCGTTGACGGCGACGACATTGCCGTACCACCGCGAGACGTGCTGCAGATCGACAGTACTCATCTCAGGCGGCCACCTTCCGGTAACGCTGGAGCAGGAGCAGGAGCGAGCCGCCGAACAGGACCACGGCCCCGACGCCGTACGCCCAGCCGAGATTGCCGATCGGCATGCCGCCGTTCTCGGGCGCGCCGAACATCCACTGCTCCACGCCCATCATCAGGAACATCGGGTTCACCAGGAACGCCAGGTGCTGGATGGTGTCGTTGCCGAGCGTGGCCAGGATCGCCGCGATCGGCGAGGTGATGAGGAAGACGCCGACAATGAACGCGGCGGCGAACGCGCGCCGGCCCGACAGCGACGCGACGAGCAGCGAGATCGAGCCCAGGATCAGCGCCCGGATCAGCGCGGCGGCGAGGCCGGGGCCGAGGTCGCCGAGCTCGTCCCAGGCGCCGGAGAAGCCGTCCGTGCGGGTGAACACCGCGCCGATGTAGATCAGCAGCTGCGGTACCGCGAGCAGGATGATCACCGCGGTGCCGATGGCGCCGAACTTGGCCAGCGCGTAGTCGGTGCGCGACAGCGGGCGGGAGAAGTACAGCGGCAGCGTGCGGTCGCGCAGATCCCTGGACACCAGCTCCGGGGCGACGATGGCCAGGAACAGCATGACCGGGTAGCTGAGGCCGTCGACGTAGGCGCGGTACGACATCAGGGTCTGCCCGCTGATCGACCGGTAGGCGATGACGACCACCGCGACCAGCAGCACGATGCCGATGATCATCCAGGGGAAGATCTTGGCCTTGGCCCCGCGCCCGATGCCGAACGCCGCGCGGACGCTGTGCTCGTAGAGGGAGCGGTTGGCGTACCAGCGGCCGAGGCGCGGCCCCGTGTATCGCTGGTAGCCGATGTCATGGATGACACTAGTCTGCGGCGCCACGGCCGGCCTCCTGAGCGCTCAGCGCGGGTGCGGTGACGGAGTGGGTCTGGAACAGCTCGGCCACCCGGTGGCGGCGCTGGTCGAGCCGGTGCAGCGGCAGGTCCAGCTCGGCCACGGCGACGAGGATGCGGTCGTACATGTCCTCGCTGTCCAGCGGCACGTTGAGCGCGGCACCGTCGCGGCTGGCCGAGATGCCCAGCTCCGCGAGGCGGGCGGTGAGCTGGTCGACGCCCTCGGACACCTCGACCATGAGCACGTCCCGGCTCGTCGTCATGTCCTCGACCGTCGCCGAGCGCAGCAGCCGGCCGCCGTCGATGGCGATGATCGAGTTGCAGATCCGCTCGACCTCGCCGAGCAGGTGCGAGCACACGACGATGGAGATGCCGAACTCGGTGCCGATCCGGTGGACCAGCTCCAGCATCGCGTCGCGCCCGGCCGGGTCGAGGCCGTTCGTCGGCTCGTCGAGCAGCAGCAGGTCCGGGTCGTGGGCCAGGGCCTGGGCCAGCTTCACCCGCTGCTTCATGCCCGTCGAGTAGCCGCCGATCTGCCGGTACCGCTCCTCGTACAGCCCGACGTGCCGCAGCGCCTCCGATGCACGCTCGCGTGCGGCGGTAGCCGGAAGACCGCTCATTCGCGCAAGGTGCGTGACGAACTCGGCCGCCGACACCTCGCCCGGGAGGCAGTCGTGCTCCGGCATGTACCCGACCCGCGAGCGCACCTGCTCGGCGTGCGTGGTCGGGTCGAGCCCCAGGACGCGAAGCTCGCCGTCGGAGGGCGGCAGGAGACCCAGCATGATCTTGATGAATGTGGACTTTCCGGCGCCATTGGCCCCGACCAGACCGATGATCCCCGGCTCAACGGCCAAGGTCAGCTCCGACAGGGCGGTGACGCCACCCCCGTAGCGCTTCGTCAGCGCCCGCGTCTCGATGAGTGTCACGTCGCCGAGACTACGGACCGTACACCCGCGCGCCTATCCGGAACGCACCTGAAAGCTGTTCCTTAGGGGTGCTACCTGTGATTCCTCTCAGGTTCGTCCATCACTCAGGTCAGGGTTCGTCTCGCCGAGTGCTCACTCACGAAGGTCGACGAGGCGCCGGTCCGCACGCGGTCGCCGCGGTCGCCGCGGTCGCCGCGGTTGCGGCGGTCGCCGCGGTTGCCTTGGTTGCTTGCCCGTTGGTGCACGTTGCTTGCCCGTTGGTGCACGTTGCTTGCACGTCGGTGCGCGTTGTGGACGTGGGTGGGTGTTGGGTCGCCTCGCCGTTGTGCGTGCCGGTCGCGGGTGCGTGGGCGTCGGTGCGCGTTTGGACACCGGGGTGTATCGGTCAGGTGCGCGCATCGCCGGTTGCCGGGGTGAGGTCGGCCAGGTTGAGCAGCAGGCGCTTGACGTCGGTTGCGCGAACGCTCGTCGGGTTGAACGCGGGGTCGTCGCACAGCCACACGGGTCCGTCGGCCGGATCGGTCGGCAGCAGGCCGTGTGAACCCCTGATCGCCCGGGCGCCGGCATCCAGACCGATCGCGCTCATGCGATACCGGAAACCCAGCTTTTTGCGCAGCAACGCCAGTCCGGCCCGCGCCTTGGCCGCACCGGGCCCGGCCGGGTCGAAGAGCAGCTCGGCGGGGTCGTACCCGGGCTTGCGGTGAATCTCGACAAGCTGCGCGAAGTCGGGCGCGCGTTTGTCGTCGAGCCAGTAGTAGTACGTGAACCAGGCGTCCGGCTCGGCCAGCAGGACGAGCTCACCGGCGCGCACATGGCCGAGCCCGTCGCGCACTTCGCTCACCCCGGACAGCGATTCGCACAACTTGCGCACAGCGGGGACGTCGTGCGCGTGCTGCACGTACACGTGCGCGATCTGATGGTCGGCGACCGCGAACGCGCGCGATGTCCACGGGTCCAGGTACTCCATGCCGTCCTGGGTGTGCACGTTCAGCCAGCCCTCGGTGCGCAGAAGGCGGTTGATGTCGACAGGATGCGACACGCTCGTGATGCCGTACTCGGACAGCGCCACGATCGTTCGTCGCTGTTCGCGCGCCGAGTCGAGCAGCGGGCCGAGCACCGCGTCCAGCTCAGCGGCGGCCGCGGCGGCGCGCGGGTCGTCAGGGCCGTAGCGCTGGAGGTCGTAGTCGAGGTGGGGGAGGTACACAAGCGTCAGGTCGGGGTCTTTGCTCTGCATGATGTGCTGCGCGGCGCGCGCGATCCAGGTGCTCGACGGGATGCCCGCGGACGGCCCCCAGTAGGTAAACAGCGGGAACGGGCCGAGCGCATCGTGCAACTCGTCGTGCAGCTCCGGCGGGAACGTGTAGCAGTCCGGCTCCTTGCGCCCGTCCGCGTAGTAGATCGGCCGCGGCGTGACTGTCCAGTCGACGTCGGCGCCCATCGCGTACCACCAGCAGACATTGGCCACCGTGTAGCCCGGCTCGACCCGCCGCGCCGCCTGCCACACCTTCTCGCCGCCGACCAGCGCGTTGTGCTGACGCCACAGGAGCACCTCGCCGAGCTCGCGGAAGTACCACCCGTTGCCGACGATCCCGTGCCCGGCCGGCGTCTCCCCGGTCAGCAACGTCGACTGCACAGAGCAGGTCACGGCCGGCAGCACCGGCTCCAGCGGCACGGCCGACCCCAGCTTCGCCAGGTTGGGCATGTGGGGAAGCAGCCGCGGTGTAAGCCCCACGACATCGAGGACAACGACTTTCCGGCTCACGCCGACACCTCCGCGGACTGTGATGTCGCCCCGCGCCTTTCGAAAGCAGCCGATTCGCCGCGCTCACCGGCGCTCATGGCGACACTCGATGTGGACGAACGGACATGTGCGGACCGGCGCCGTGGGCGAGCTGCGGCAAGCGCTGGAGCTCCGCCCCTGGCCCCACGGTGGGCGAACAGATTGCTGCGTTTCTTACCGTTCATATCGATGGTGGGCGTGCACGTCATATCGATGGAGGGCGCGCACGCAGAAGACGTCATCGAGGTCGAGCGGTCGAAGGCGGCCACGACACCGTTGCAGCGTGCGGCATCGGCCTGAGCCCTGTGCCGCGCCCGTGATGAGCGACCGATCGGTCCTGGCGGCGCCGGCGTGCGTCGCCGTGCCGGCCTACAGCTGCCCCTCGAGGCCGGAGGCTCGCTCATGGCTTCAACCCCAGGTCAAGGAGGGCGTCCCGAGCCCAGGCCAACTCCGCGGCCATGCCGTGCGCGAGGGCACGCGGACCGTCGGGCCGAAGAGCCAAGGGCAAGACATTCCAGGTGTACGTCTCCACCTCGAGGTGGTCGCACACGGCAGTCGGCCCGCCGGTCAGCGCCGCGAGCCCGGCCCGCAGCACGGGAGTGGTCGAGCGCAGCGGCGGCTCGGCTTCCGCGTGCAGCGGCACGTGGTAGTGCACGCGCCACGGCTCGCCGCTCACCGCGGTGTTCATTCGTGCAGCGTCGAGCGCCTCGTCGAGGTCGTCGAACGCATTGCGACACCCGGCGGTGCGCGTCTGGTGCAGAAACCGCGGCTCGGCGTACCGGCGCAGAACCTCCCGCGCACCGGCCGGGTCGGGCACCTCCAGCGCGGCCGAGACCTGCACCTTCACGACGGGCAGCCCGGCCCGGGTCAGGCGCTGCACGGCGACGACCGGGTCCTCCCACTGGCACGCCAGATGCGCGAGGTCGACACAGACGCCCAGGAAACGACTATCGACATTGGCCAAGTGCACGGTCGCCTGCAGCGTGTTCTCGATGATGCAGCCCGGCTCCGGCTCGAACGCCACCCGCACCGTCCGCCCGGTCAGCGCCTCCAGCCCGGCAAGCCCCTGCGCCAGCGCATCGAGAGCCCGCCCGACCCGCGCCACCTGCGGCCCGTCCCACGGCTCCCGCCAACCGAGCGGCAGCGTCGAGATCGACCCGCGCACCGCGTCGTCCGGCAGCAGGTCGACAAGGACCCGAGCCAGATCGAGGGTGTACCGCAGCCGCGCCGGATCAGCCCAGTCGGGCGAGTACACGGCCCGCTTCACGACCGGCGCATGGAACTCGCGATACGGAAACCCGTTGAGCGTCACCACCTCCAGACCGCGCACATCGAGCTCACGGCGCAGCCGTCGCCGCGCAGCCCCGTTGGCGGCGAGCTGCGCAGCCACGCCGGCGCTCAACCACAGCCCGAGCCCGAGCACGTCGGTGTCAAGCCGTGCCCGCATCGGCACCGCGTACGTGTCCATTTGCGCAACGATCCCGGCCAGGTCCTCGGCGGGGTGCACGTTCGTGCAGTACGCCAGGTGCACGATCTGTCCGTCCGGGTGCCGCAGCCGCATCAGTCACCCCCGCGCCGGATCGAGTTGCCCGCGTAGGTATCGCCGCTGCCCAGGCCGTCGGTGTTTGCGGTGCTCGAGATTGCGCGGTTCGGATCTGTGGTGTTCGGATTTGCGGTGTTCCGGTTTGCGGCGTTCGGGATTGCGGTGTTCGTGGTTGCGGCGCTCGGGTGTGCGGCGTTCGGGATTGCGTTGTTCGAGGTTGCGGGGTTCGGGATTGCGGTGTTCGTGGTGAGCAGGTCGAGGCGCTTGGACTGGCCGTAGAACTCGATCGGGTTGCGCCACAGCACGCGGTCGACGTCGTCGGCGGTGAAGCCGCCGGCCAGCATCGCCTCGCCGGTGCGGCGGGTGAGCAGCGGGTCGCTGCGGCCCCAGTCGGCGGCGGAGTTGACGAGCATTCGCTCCAGGCCGTATTCGCGCAGGATGTGCACCATGCGCTCGGGGGTCATCTTCGTGTCCGGGTAGATGGAGAAACCCATCCAGCACCCGGACTCGGCGACCGCGGCCACGGTGACCTCGTTGAGGTGGTCGACGGCCACCCGGCCCGGGTCGATGCCGGATTCGTGCACGACGCTGAGCGTTCGTGCAGTGCCGCGGGCCTTGTCGCGGTGCGGCGTGTGCACGAGCGCCGGCAGTTCGTGTTCGATCGCGAGCGCGAGCTGCGCGGCGAAGACCTCGTCCTCCTCGGGTGTCATCGAGTCGTAGCCGATCTCGCCCACCGCGACCACGCCGTCCTTCTCCAGGTAGCGGGGCAGGATGGCGAGCACCTCCCGGCATCGGGGGTCGTTGGCTTCCTTCGGGTTGAGCGCGATCGTCGCGTGGTGGCTGATGCCGAACTGGCCGGCCCGGAACGGCTCCCACCCGACGAGCGCGTCGAAGTAGTCGGCGAACGAACCGGCGTTCGTGCGCGGCTGCCCCAGCCAGAACGCGGGCTCGACAAGCGCTTTGACCCCGGCCGCGGCCATCCGCTCGTAGTCGTCGGTCGTGCGGGACGTCATGTGGATGTGCGGGTCGAAGATGCGCATCACTGGCCCCTCTCGCGTTGTGGCTGCAGCCGCCCCGGCAGCTCGGCTGCGTCGGTGGTCACAGAGGCCGCGCCGGTGGCCAGGGAATGGTCCGCGACGCAGTGCTCCTCGACGGGGCTGGTGGGCGTCGCTGTCAGTTGCGCATCGCCGCCTTCGGACGCAGTGGCGTCATCTGCCCCGGATGCGCGCTCTGGCGGCCCGGTTGGGTCGGCGCCTTGCGAGCGGTCGGCGGTGCCGTGCTCCTCGGCGCGCCTCATGAACATCGTGGTCAGTCGTTCGAGCAGCTCGGCTGCGTCGGGGGCCAGAGAACGGCCGGCGGCTCGGCGCTCTTCGGCCAGGCCGGCGAGCATCGTGGTGAGCTCCGCGTCGGCGCGTTCATCGAGGTCGGCGATGTCCGGCAAGGCAAGCCCCATGAACACGGCCTTCAGTACTCCCTGGCGCCACGCG
The DNA here is from genome assembly GCF_019904175.1 of Dactylosporangium vinaceum. Taxonomy (GTDB): domain Bacteria; phylum Actinomycetota; class Actinomycetes; order Mycobacteriales; family Micromonosporaceae; genus Dactylosporangium; species Dactylosporangium vinaceum. The sequence goes on from NZ_CP061913.1 coordinate 2,580,162, forward strand.
GCCGCGTCGAGCACCCGCGCCGCCGGGCCGAGCGCCGCCGCGACGAGCCTTGTGTCGTTGGTGCGCAGGGCGTCGTGCAGGATTGTGCGCATGTCTGTCGCGGACAGGTCGAGCTGCGGCAGCGCACGGAGCACTGCACGTTTCTCGGCCGCGTCGCCGTGGCGGTACAACTGCGGCACGTCGCTCTGGTCCTTGAGACGGAGGAGCAGGAGCACCCTGGCCGCATCGTCGACGCTCCAGCCGGCCGGCTCCGGCAGCATCCAGCGTCCGCAGCGCCGCCCCACCGCCGGGAACAGCCGGACGATCGCGGACGGCTGGCGGGCGACGGTTTCGAGCGCGGTGTCCAGCCAGACGGTGTCGGTCAGCTCGGTTCGCAGGAGGGTTTCGAGGCTCATCGCGCCTCCATTTCGCGCAGGAACGCCAGTGATCGGCGGGCGATTTGCGGTGCGGCGTGGCTGTGGCGGGGCAGCTCGACCGCGACGAGCCCGCCGTAGCCAATCTCGGACAGCGCGCGCAGTACCGGCGGGAAGTCGACCTCGCCGGTGCCGAACTCCAGGTGCTCGTGCACACCGCGGCGCATGTCGTCGATTTGCACGTTGACGATCGAACCGGCGGCCTTTCGCACACACTCGTCGGCCGGAAGCGGCTCCAGGCAACGGCAGTGGCCGATGTCGAGCGTCAGGCCGAAGTGGACAGGCGCGCCGAGGTCGGCCCGCAGCCGCTCCCAGTCCGCGATGGACTCGACGAGCATGCCCGGCTCCGGCTCGAAGCCGAGCGGCATGTCGGCGCCCTCGGCCGCGCCCAGCACCTCGGCGCACCCGCCGACCAGCCGCCGCCACGCCTCGTCGCGGGGCCGGTCGCGGGGTGGGACGCCGGCCCAGAAGCTGACGGCCTCGGCGCCCAGGTCGGTGCCGATGTGCACGGCACGGCGGAGGAACTCCAGGCGCGGCCCGGGCTCGTCGTCAAGCAATGTCGGTGCGTGCTTGTGCCACTTGTCCAGGAGGTATCGTGCGCCCGTCTCGATCACCACGGCCAGCCCGAGGCTGTCCAGGCGGTGAGCGGTCGTGCGCACATGGCGGGAGATGTTGGCGTCGAACGGGTCGAGGTGATGGTGGTCGAGGGTGAGCGCGACCCCCTCGTACCCGAGGTCGGCAATGACGGCGAGCGCGTCGTCGAGGCGGTGGTTGCTGAAACCATTGGTGCCGTACCCGAAGCGCAGCCCGCTCATGTCGGCGACACCTTCCGCGCAAGTCTGCGGGCTAAGGGAGCAGCGGCGGCGACGGCCAGGCCGAGCAGCGGCGCGCCGGCGCGGGCGATGAGCGCACCCTGCAATGCGGGCAGGTGCAGAATGCCCGCCCCGACCGACTTTCGGATGTTCGCTGCGCTCGGTTCGCGCACCGCGTCGAGCTGTGGCCGCCCGTACTGCAGCGCGTACCACCCCGCCAGCCCGGCCGACACCGGCGCCCCGCCGGCCGCCGCCGCCACCGCCGCCGTCCCGGCGAGTGTCCGCTTCGGTAGCCGCGCGGTCGCACCGTCCACTTCGGAACCGGACAACAGGGTCACCGTGTACGTGTGCGCGAACACCGTCGCAGCCGGCCAGACTGCACGTTTCAGGTCACCGCCGCTCGCGCCGAGCAGAACGTTCAGTGCGCGACAGGCGGCCATGACACCCGGATGGCGGGCGCCGAGGTCGTACGCCCACACCGTCGCCGCCAGCGGCACCGCGATATTGAGCGCTTTCCGCCCGCCGGCCAGCCCGGCGCCGACCACGGCCGCGCCGGTCAGCCCGGCGGCGAGGGCGAGCGCGGCCCGTGCCGAGATGCGGCCGGAGGGAATGGGCCGCTCGGGCCGCTCCTTCACGTCGATGTCGCGATCGGCCCAGTCGTTGGCGGCCATGCCGGCCCAGTACAGCAGCACGCTCGCCCCGGCCAGCCCGGCCGTCCGGGGCCGGATGTCGTTGGCTGCCGCCGCTCCGGCGATGACGTCTCCCGGCACGGACAGTGCTGCCGGTGCTCGGACGAGTTCGGTCAGTGCGCGCATGTCCCACCGTCGGGGTCGGACGTTGTTGGCTGCCGTTGTTCGCGCGATGACGTCTCCTGGCGTGGAGAGTGCTGCCGGTGCTCGGACGAGTTTGGTCAGTGCGCGCATGTCCCACCGTCGGGGTCGGACGTTGTTGGCTGCCGCTGCTCCCGCGATGAGGTTGCCCGGCACGGACAGTGCCGCCGGTGCCTGGACGAGTTCGTGCAGTGCGCGCCGGTCCGACCGTCGTGGTCGGTTCATGTCAGGCTCGCGGTGAACTCGGCCAGGGTGTCGAACTGTGCGGCCAGGCCGTGATCGGTGGCGCCGAGCGGATCCTTGAAGAAGAACGCCAGCTCCGGCAGCGGCCCCACCCGGCCGTTGCGGTGTGCGGCGGCGGTCAGCCGGGCCAGGTCGAGCACCAGCGGCGCGGCGAGGGCGGAGTCGCAGCCGTGCCAGGTGAACTCCATGCGCATCGCCGTGCCGAGGAACCCGTTGAACGTGACCAGGTCCCAGGCCGTCTTGAAGTCGCCGAGTCCGGGCACGTACTCGATGCGCGTATTGCCGTCCGGCACATACCCGAGCGTCTCGCCGAGCACCCGCTGCTTGCTTGCCGACTTCGCGGCATTCGCGGCCGGCTCGGCCAGTGTCGCCCCGTCGCCGCCGCCGAGCAGGTTGATGCCTGACCACGAGGTCGCCTGCAGCCTGCGCATGGCGAACATGGGTGCCAGCACCGACTTGACGAGCGTCTCGCCGGTCTTGCCGTCGTGCCCGGCGTACGGCAGACGGTTCGCTGTCGCCAGTTCGTGCAACGCGGGCAGTCGCGCACCCGTCGACGGCGTGAAGTCGACATATGCGCAGCCGGCGCTGAACGCCGCGTACGCCGCGATGGAGCTGGCGGGCAGCGCGAAGTCGGGAAGCGCCATCGCACGCTGCAGCGCCGTGAGCGATTTGTGCGCGGATTGCGCGACTATTGCCGGCTCGGTGGACGCGACGTTGACGACAACGACACGATCGAGTGCGTGTTTCTGCCGGAACGTGTCCATATCTGCACACAGACGCGCGGCGACGGCCTCGGCGGTGTCGCCGGGCGGCATCTGGCGCACGTCATCGTCCACGGCGGACAGTTCACTGTGGAGCGCCGCGACGAGTCGTGCGGGCACGACCCCGGCCGCGGCGAGCGCCTCGGCCCGTTTGACGAGCGCGGTATTGACGACATCGTGGCCGCCGAAGACGAGGTCCCCGTACCCCGGCAGCGCATCGCTCCGCAATCGCGGATGTTCAGTGACGCACCCGACCGGCTCAGTCAACCCGGCCCGTAGTGCAACGGCCCCGACAATGCTGGTGACGGCGACAGAACCGCGCGCGCCAACCAGCCACACACCCGTACGCACGGGCTCCTCCTAGCGGTGAGGAACGTGTCGATTGGGATTCATGGATGGGGCGACATCGCCGAATGTCGCTGGATTGCCAGCGTAGATCGATCGCTACCGTTTCGCTAGAGGTGGTCGAACTTTTGTAGAAAATCAAAGAACTTCTGCGTCTGTACTGCAAAAGCTCACACGCGCGCGCCGAGCCCTCGACAAGCCACTCACGGCGCCGGCGTGCATGGCCCGTCGTGCTGGGTGCATGCCGTCCCGGAGAGAAGGCGCACGTGAGCGGCGGTGTCGTGGCCGCTCCGGGCGATCGGTCCACGGTGACGATGTCGCCGGTCGACCGCATCCGGCAGGCAGGTGCTCAGGCGGACCGCAACCACACGCCGGCGACCGGCAGTGTATCGGCGCGGGGACGGTCGGGCCGCGGGTCAACGTGACAAGGACCCAGCGACGTGTCCGTGCGGGGTGGCCCAGCGGCGTGTCTGCCGATGGTGACCGCGGTGCTGATGGTGACTGCGGTGCCGATAATGAGCGCGGTGCCGAGCGTGACAGTGGTGCCGATGGTGACCGCGGTGCCAGTAAGGCTGCGGCGGGTGGGTGGCTGAGTGGTTGGGGCTCGGGGGTGGTTCAGAGTTGGCCGGTTCGGGAGTTGGCGGCGGGAGCCGGGTCGCTTGTGGCTCGGGCCTGTAGCAAGGCGTGGACCTCGGCTATGTCGGCTGGTGAGGTGCGGGCGGCCAGCCAGTACATGATGCCGGTGGGGATGAAGAAGACCTGGAATGCGGCCAGGCCGATGGCCAGGTTCGCCGGTGGGGGGAAGCTTCTGGCCAGCGCGGCGAAGACCACGCCGACCAGGCCGTTGCCGGCGGCGCGGCCCACGCCGTTGACCAGGTTGCCCAGGGAGTAGACGGTGCCGCGGTGCTCGGGTGGGTTGACGTCGGCGATCAGGGCGAACCAGTTCGGCGCGTTCGCTGAGGTGAGGGCGAGTGCGACGAGCGCCAGCAGGAACGCGCCGAGCAGGGACGGCGATGTGAAGAGGCTGCCGAGCACGATCTCGATCGCCGGTTTGTGCTGTGGTGCCGGGAGGCTCACCGGGGCGAAGAACAGCAGGACGTACAGCGGAATCCCGGCCAGGATCCCGACGGCGGCGACCTTGGCTCGGCCGCCCTTGTCCTTGCGTTGCCGGCGGTCGCCGATCAGGCCGCCGACGATCGAGAGCACGCCGCCGAGCTGGAACAGCGTGGCCAGGAGGCCGCCGACGGCTATCGCGGTCTGCTCGTCGTAGCCCTGGGCCTGGGCGCGGGCCTGGAACAGCCGCGGCAGCCAGACCAGGGAGCCGAACGCGGCCTGGGCGGTGAGGCCCTGCAGGATCAGCCAGACGTTCGTCCGGCGGGCGGCGATGCGGGGCAGGTCGTCAGTGGAGATGCGGTGCTCGTACTCCTCGCCGGCCGCGAACACCGCCGCGAGGTCCGGTTCGCTCTGGCCGCGGCGGATGTCGGCGGTGGTGAAGTACGCGGCGGACGCGGCCACGCCCAGCGCGGCCAGCACCCAGAACGGGGTCTTCCAGTCCCGGCCGCCGAGCTGGCTGGCGATGAGCACCCCGGCCAGCGTGCCGACGCCCTGGGACAGGCCCCACAGGCTCATGACGAGGCCGCGCCGCTTCGGCGAGATCAGGTCGCTGACCACCGAGAACCCGACGGAGCCGACCGCCCCGAGCCCGACGGCGGCGAGGAGCTGGGTGGCGAAGAAGGTCCAGTACCCGTCGGCGAGCGCGCTGCCCCCGGTCCCGGCGGCCCAGATCAGCGTCCCGATCATGAGGACGGGCTTGCGGTCGGTGCGGTCGCCGGCGTAGGCCCACAGGACCGCGGCGACCGCCGTCACCAGGTAGCTGATCGCGGTGACGACCCCGAGCGCCCCCTCGCCGACCCCGAGCGCCCGGCTGATCGGCGAGTAGAGCGGCGGCACGAGCCCGATCGCCACGTTATCGAGCGAGGCCAGGATGATGAACACGACCACGCTGTAGACCCGGTGCACCGTCACACCCAATCATCGCCTGTCGCCGCGGGTGCGGGCAGGTGGGGAGGGGGCCGGGGCGTCAGTTGCCGAACGCCCTCTGGTGGCTCGGTGGGGTGAACTGGACGACCGGCTGACCCTGGAGGGCGGCCTTCAGGGTGTAGGCGACCGCGTTGTTGATGACCGGGTGCGACATCGTCTTGTTGATCTGGGGGTTGTCCGGGTCGGTGAGGATGCCGGCCACCGCGAGCTGCTTCGTCATCGCCACGAACGTGGCGCTCTTGCCGCTGTCGGTCGTGCCGGTCTTCCCGGCGACCGGGCGGCCGACGTCGCCGCGGACGCCTGTCGCGGTGCCGGAGGGCGGGCAGTTGTTGAAGGCGGACTGGTCGCCGACGGGGCAGCGGGCCATGTCGACGGCGGCGCGGGCGATGTCCGGGTCGACCACCTGCTTGCACTGCGGCTGGCCCGTATCGATCTTGTTGCCGGAGAGGTCACGGATCTCCGTGATCGGCGTCGGGGCGCAGTACTTGCCGTCGGCGGCCAGTGTCGCGTAGGCGCCGGCCAGGTCCAGCGGCGTGGTGTCCGAGACGCCGAGCGTGAACGCGCCCCAGGTCTTGGCGTCCTTGGCCAGGCCGACGTCGACCGAGGAGCGGAACTGGATGCCCAGCCGCTTGGCCACGTCGACGACGTGGTCGGCGCCGACGCGCTGCTCGAGGGGCACGAAGTAGGTGTTCAGCGACATGCCGAAGCCCTGCCACATGTTGAACACGCCTGTCGGGTCGCCCTCGGAGTTCTTCGGACAGTAGTGCGGGCCGTTGCAGGCCGCCGGGCTGCTCGCGCTGATCGGGTAGTCGGACACGAACTGGGCCTGGACGTCCTCCTGGTGGGCCAGCGGGAGCCCGGACTCCATCGCCGCGACGGCGGTGAAGATCTTGAACGAGGAGCCGGCCTGGTAGCCGGGCACGTCCGGGCCGCCGGTGATGAACGGCACCGTCGTGTTCGGATAGTTGCCCTTCTGCCCCTTGCGGTCCGGGTTGGTGCTGGTGCCGTTCTGTGACTGGTCATTGCTGAAGTTGCGGTTGGTGGCCAGCGCCTGGACCCGCCCGGTGCCCGGCTCGACCGCGGCGACCATCACGGCCTCGGAGTTGCCCATGCCCACGTTCGCGGAGCCGACGTCGGGCTGGTTCTTGGCGTACTTGAACGCCGCCGCCTGCGTCTGCACGTTGAGCGAGCTGATGATCGTGTAGCCGCCCGAGCGCAGCTTGTTCTCCCGGTCGTACGCGTCCGCGCCGAACGCCGGCTGCTCGTCCCACCAGCGCCGCAGGTAGTCGCACAGGAACCCGGCGCCGAGATCGGCCCGCTGGACCTGCTCGCAGCCCTCCGGCGTGCGCTGGCCGACGATCGTGAGCTTCTGCGCCTTGGCCTCGTCGCGCTGCTGCGGGGTGATGTACTTCATCAGGACCATCTGGTCGAGCACGTACCCCTCGCGCGCGATCGCCTTCGGCAGCCCGTCAGCCGTCGCCGGGTCGTTCGTCGACGGCGCCTTCACCAGGCCCGCCAGCAGCGCCGACTCGGCAAGCGTGAGATCCTTCGGGTCCTTGCCGAAGTACACGTGCGCCGCCGCGTAGATCCCGTAGGTCCCGTGGCCGAATGTCGAGATGTTCAGGTACCCCTGCAGGATCTGCTGCTTCGAAAGCTTCTTCTCCAGCGCCATCGCGAGCTTCATCTCTTTGAGCTTGCGGGTCGGCGTCTTGGCCGTCGCGTCGACGACCTCCTGCGGGGTCTTGGCCGAGTAGGCGATCACCTGCCGCACGTACTGCATCGTCAGGGTCGAGGCGCCCTGCTGGTCGCCACCCTCCTGGTTGTTCACGAACGCCCGGGCGACGCCCTTGAGGTCCACGCCCCGGTGCTCGTAGAACCGGTTGTCCTCGGCCGCCACCATCGCCTGCGTCATCACCGGCGCCACGTCGGCGATCGCCACGTCCCGCCGGTTCTCGTCGTACATCATGGCCAGGAGCGTCTTGGCGTCACTGGCGTAGATGTAGGAGATCTGCGGCGACGGGAGCACGTCGAGGTCGGTCGGCAGATCCTCGAACGTGTCGGCCCCCGACTTCACGGCCAGCCCGGAGAAGGCCAGCCCGGGGAACGCGGCCGCGGCCACCACCACTCCGGCGAACAATCCGCTGAGCAACAACGACGCGACGGCCTTCAAGGCAACATTGGGACGCAAACGCACCCTGCAAGCGTTACCCCACCCGGCGGCCGGCGACACGTGAAAAATGACACCGGATCGCCTGACAACCGAATTGGCACTCTGACGTGAGGAGGATGTTCATCGGTGAACGGCCGCCGCCTGCTGCGCTGCGTGCCATTGGCCGCAATAATTTCCCTGCTGGCCGCGCTGCAAACCCGCGCCTGGGCAATGCCGTGGCCGCTCACGCTGGCGGTCGCGCTCGCGCTGGGCGCCGCCGCGCTGATCCGCCACCGCCCGGCCGCCGTCGCCGTGGCGGCCGCCGCGCTCACCGCGTGCACCTACGCCGGCTACGGTCAGGGCCGGCTCGGCTGGCCCTGGCCGGCCGTCGGCTGCGCCGAACTGCTGATCCTGCTGTACCGCCAGAGCGCCCGCACCCGGCGCCGCGACGCCCTCGCGGCCGGCGTCCTGATCCCGCTCGCGATGCTGGTCCCGGCCGCGTGGACCGTCCCGCTGCCGTGGGGCCTGATCCTCCTCACGACCACCGCAACGCTCGTCGCGCTCTGGCTGGGCGACAGCGCCCGGACCCGCCGGGAGGCCCAGACGCGCCTGCGGCAGGAGAGCGCCCGCCTGGCTGTACTGCAGGAGCGCGCCCGGATCGCGAGAGACCTCCACGACGTGGTCGCCCACCACCTGTCCCTCATCGCACTGGAGTCCCAGGCCGCGCCGCTGCGCACCCCGGCGCTCCCGCCGGCCGCCACCGAGTCCTTCGCGCAGGTGCACCGCCTGGCGCGGGCGGGCCTGGTGGAAATGCGATCGCTGCTGCGGCTCCTGCGCTCCCGGAATCCGGACCTGCCCGCCTTGATCGCGCAATTCCAGGCGGCCGGCGCGGTAATCACCTGCACCGCGGACGCGGCCTTAGACCACCTTCCGGAAGTTGTCCAGCTGACCGCGTACCGAATCGTTCAGGAATCTCTCAGCAATGCCACCAGACACGCGCCTGGCGCTCCCATTCAACTCGCGATCACGCAATTGTCGGGTCGCGTACGGCTGACCGTCAGCAACGCTGTTCCCGCAATGTCGGACATGTCGGAAAAGACGGAGGGGCTGGGGCTTGTCGGCATGCGGGAGCGGGTGGCGGCCCTGGGCGGCACCCTGGTCGCCGGGTCCTCGCCGGAGGGCTTCATCGTGGAGGCCGAGCTGCCGACCGACGGGGGAGTGACGTGATCCGGGTGCTCATCGCCGACGACCAGCCCATCGCCCGGCAGGGCCTGGCCACGCTCCTGACCACCGCACCCGACATCGAGGTCGTGGGCCTGGCCGCCGACGGCCGGTCCGCGGTCGCGGCGGTCGCCGGCCTGCACCCGGACGTCGTGGTCATGGACGTCCGCATGCCGGTGCTCGACGGCATCGCCGCCACCGCCGAGATCACCGCGGCCGGCCCGGCCAGGGTGCTGGTGCTCACGACGTTCGACGTGGACGAGTACGTGTACGACGCCCTCCTGGCCGGGGCCAGCGGCTTCCTGCTCAAGGACTGCGACGCCGCCGAGCTGGTGCGGGCCGTCCGGGTCATCGCCGCCGGCGACGCCCTCCTCGCCCCGGCGGTGACCCGGCGCCTGCTGGCCGACTTCCAGCGGGCCCGCCCGCCGCGGCCGATCGCGGCGGCGACCTCCCGCCTGGCCACCCTCACACCGCGCGAGCGCGAGGTCCTGGCGGAGGTCGCCCGCGGCCTCGCCAACGCCGAGATCGCCGAGCGCCTGCACGTGGCCGAGGAGACGGTGAAGACCCACGTGGGCCGGGTGCTGCACAAGCTCGGCCTGCGCGACCGCGCGCAGGCCATCGTCGTCGCGTACGAGACCCGGCTGGTGACACCGCCTGGCTCCTGAGAGCTACGGGGAAAGCCACCTCCGGGCGGGACGACCGCGCGCCCGCGCGGGCCTAGCGTCGGCGGGCATGGCGAACATCGCAATCCGCGGCCTGACCAAGCGGTTCGGCCCCGTCACCGCCGTCGACCGGCTCGACGCCGACGTACGCGAGGGCGCGGTCACCGGCCTCCTCGGCCCGAACGCGGCCGGCAAGACGACAACGCTGCGCATGCTGCTCGGGCTGATACGCCCGGATGCGGGCGCGGCCACGATCGGCGGGGTGCGGTACCACCGCATGGAACGTCCGTCCTTGACCGTCGGCGCCGCGCTGGACGGCGCCCAGCCGCATCCCGGCCGCACCGGCCGCGCCCACCTGCGCATCCTCGCCGCCGCGGCCGGCCTGCCACGCACCCGCGCCGATGACGTGCTGGACACCGTCGGCCTGACCGCCGCCGCCGGCCGCCGCGCCGGCACGTACTCCCTCGGCCAGCGCCAGCGCCTGGCCCTCGCCGCCGCCCTGCTCGGCGACCCGCCGGTCCTCATCCTCGACGAGCCGGCGAACGGCCTCGACCCGGCCGGCATCCGCTGGCTCCGCGACCTCCTCCGCGCCCGCGCCGCCGAGGGCCACACGGTCCTCGTCTCCAGCCACCAGCTCTCCGAACTCGCCCGCACGGCCGACGAGGTGATCATCATGGCGGCCGGCACGGTGCGCGGCCAGTTGCCGACGGCCGATCTGACCGCCCACAAGCTCGAGGTGTTGTACCTGCGGATGACCGGCGAGCACGATGTGTGAGCTGATCCGGGCCGAGTCGCTCAAGCTGCGCGCCACCCGTTCGACGGGCGGGCTGGTGGCCGGGCTGGCCGTGCTCGAGGTGCTGACCGTGCTCCTGCCGCTGGCCCTGGCCCCGCTGCACGGCGGGCGGTTCGCGCTGGCCGGCGACTTCGCTCAGCGCACGCTCGCCTGCGCCGGCGGGACCGCGGCCGGCCTGGTCGCGATCGTGCTGGGCGTGCTGGGGATGGCGGGGGAGTACCGGCACCGGACGCTGACGCCGACGCTGCTCGTCACGCCGGACCGGACCCGGCTGCTCGCCGCGAAGGCCTGCGTCGCCGCGGTCGCCGGCGGGCTGCTCGGCGCGGGCGCCGCCGCGGTCTCGCTGGCCGCCGTCGCGCTCGGGGTGCCGCTGCGGGGTGCGCCGCTCGTGCTCGCGGGCGGGGACGTGGCGGCGATCGCGGTGGGCGGGGTGCTGTACCCGGCGCTGGCCGCGCTGCTCGGGCTCGGCATCGGCGCGGTCGTGCGCGACCCGGTCGTCGCCGTGTCCGGAATACTGGCGCTGTTCTTCGTCGTCGAGACCGTGCTCACCGCGGTCGCGCCCGGGCCGGCGCGGTGGCTGCCCGGGCAGGCCGGTTCGGCGCTGGCCTTCCCGGCGGGCCCGGCCGCCGAGGGCGGTCCCCTCGGCGGCCACGTGCTCGACCAGGCGACGGGCGGGCTGACGCTCGCGGGCTACGTGGCCGCGGTCGGCGTCGCCGCACTGCTGGTGACCCGCCGCCGGGACATCACCTGAGCGCGTTGCCGGAAGTCCTGTCCGCTGGGCCGACTCAGACGGCCGGGCCGTCGGGCGACAGCCGCCGGGGTTACGGACAGGGCTTCTGAGCAGGCGCTCAGCGCACGTCCCCGGACCGGGCGCCCTACAGGATCTTCAGGTGGAAGCCGCCGTCGACGTCGATGACCTGGCCGGTGGAGAACGGGAGCAGGTCGCCGGCGATCGCGACCACCGCCTTGCCAACGTCCTCGGGGGTGCCCCAGCGGCGGATCGGGGTGACGCCCTCGTCGAGGATCAGGCGGTCGTACTTCTCCTTGACCCCGCCGGTCATGTCGGTCGCGATGATGCCGGGCCGGACCTCGTACACGTTGATGCCGTGCTCGGCCAGCCGCGCGGCGTACAGCTTGGTGAGCATGGACAGGCCGGACTTGGTGATGCAGTAGTCGCCGCGGTTCGTGCTCGCCGTGTACGCGCTCATCGACGAGATCGTGACGATCCGGCCCGCGGTGCCCGCGCTGATCATGCGGTTGGCGACCAGCTGGGTGAGGAAGTACGGCCCCTTGAGGTTGATCGAGACGAGCCGGTCGAACGACTCCTCCCCGGCCTCCAGGATGTCCGCCCGCACCGACGGCGCGACACCGGCGTTGTTCACGAGCAGCCCGATGTCCCCGAACGCCCGGTACGCCTCCTCCACGAGCCGGTGGCGGTCCTGCGAATCGGCTACGTCTGCGCGTACGACAGCTGCCTTGGCTCCGGCCTTTTCGACATCGGCCGCCACCTCCTCGGCCGCCGCCGCGTTGCTCGCGTAGTTGACCACGACGTCCCAGCCGGCCCCGGCCAGGGCGAGCGCGATGCCGCGGCCGATCCCGCGCGACGCTCCGGTGACGATGGCGGCGCTCATGCCACGCCGCCGAAGAAGGTGTAGTACGGGCCGCTGTCCAGGCGCAGGAGGTACAGGCCCAGCTCGCGGAGGTGGTAGTCGCCCCACATGCTCGACTCCCCGTTCGGGACCTGCTGGCCCTCGTGGATCTGGTCCCAGCCGTTGGGGCGGTGGTAGACCGAGTGCAGCAGGAGCCCCTGGTGGCTCGGGTCGGTCGCGAGGTACGGCTCCTGGAGCAGTGCCCGGGCGACCGTGAGGCCGGCCTGGGTGTACCGCTGGTCGCCGAGCGCGTGGCCCAGGCGCAGGAGGCCCTGCGCACCGATGGCCGCGGCGCTGGAGTCGACCGGCTCGTGGGCGTTGTACGGGTCGGCGGGGGCGTCGAGGTCGAGGTGGTGCAGCCCCGGGGCGCCGGTGTCCCAGTACGGCACGCCGTCGGCGGGGGAGGAGTCGATGTAGAAGTCGCAGGTCGCCTGCGCGGCCTCCCGGAACGTCTCGTCGTCCTCGAACTCGAGCAGCTCCGCGAAGCCCAGCATCGCCCAGGCCAGCCCGCGGGTCCAGGTGGAGAAGGGGGAGTACCCCTGCTGCGTGGACGGCGCCCGGAAGCGCCCGTCGTTGGTGTTGAACAGCGCCTCGTGGACGGTGCGGCCGCGCACGTCGTAGGCGTCCCGTCCGGTGCCGTAGAAGACGTTGTACCGGGCGGTGTTGGCCGCGTGCTGGCGCATCCGCTCGCGCAGGTCGATCTTCTCGTCGTGCTCGCCCATGAGCACGTGGCCGAGCCGGTGCGCGACGGCGAGGGAGCGGCACGAGCGGATCGTGTCGACGAAGAGGGACTGGGGGCCGTTGAAGCTGTAGATGTACCCGGTACCGTCCTCGATCTTCTGCCACCGAGCCGCCTGCACCGCCCCCGATACCTTGAGCGCGAGCTCGGCCGCGACCTGCTCGGCCGGCTCGATCCGGCCCTCTTTGATCAGCCTGAGGACGGCCCCGTAGGTGCTGACGTTGTTGAACCCGTGGTCGTGTACCCCGATGTGGCTGACGTGCGGCGCCATGACCTTCCTGGTCTGCTCCAGCCCGAGCTCCCTGAACCGCTCGTCGCCGGTGGCATCGAACTGCAGCAGCGCCGAGCCGACCTGGAACCCCTGCGTCCACTCGGTCCACCCCCGCGCGGTGTACCGCCCGTCGACCGTGAACACCGGCGAGCCGTCCGTGCCGTAGGGGTCGAGCGCCAGGATCTTCCCGGCGGAGAGCTCGAACATCCGCTCAACGTCGCCGAGGAGATCCTTGGAGCTGAGTGCATAGTCGATCCGCAACATGCTTCCGCATGCTACTCAGGAAAGCCCTTTCCTGAAACCCCGCCCGCTCGCGCCCGCCCCGCCCGGCCCGCAACCGGCCCTTCCGAGGTGCACCGACGCCCGCCCGGAGCACAACGGACACCGAGCCCGACACGGCGCCAGCCGACGTGCGCAGCGAGGTCGGCCCGCTGCCGAGCCGACACGGAGATCAGGGTCGATGCCGAGTCAGGGTTGGCGCGGGATGGGCGGCTCGGACCCGCCGCGTCTCGCTGTCAGCCGGCAGTTCTGCGCTGTGCACGCTTGCGGGCGGTGCCTGCCGTCGCGGACCCCAGAGCGGGCGTGGAGCCCGAAGCGGACGTGGAGCAGGGCCCCGCGCGGATCAGCGGACGCGGAGATCAGGGGCCGGCGCGGGGTCGGATTCGGCGGGAGCTCGGGGCCGTGGGGCGGAGCGTGGTGCGGGTCAGTGCTCCAGGAGCAGGTGGGGCATGAGGCGCTCGATGGCGTTGAGGTCGTACACGCGGCGGACCTCGGTGACCAGGCCGGCGTCGTTGATGGTCAGGAACTCGGCCAGGCGGAACGTCTCGCCGGACAGGGTGCAGTCGTACACCAGGGCGGCCCGGCGGTCGAGGACGGTCTGGGAGAAGACGGTGATCGACTCGACGGCCGCGGCGTAGTCCGTCAGCAGCTCGATGAAGTCGCCGTCCGGGTCGAGGTTCGTCTCGATCGCCGGGGCGGCGGCCAGCAGCTTGAAAAGGTCCGTCGTACGCCCCGTCGTCCAAGCCCGGACCCAGCGGGCCGTGACGTCCTCCACCGCGATGTCCATCGCCCATATCCTCGCATGCCGACCATCCGCCTCCGCAGCCACTCGGCAAGCAGTCACCGCGTCCCGTGCGCGCTCCCCCTCGGCGCGCGCACTCACCCGATGACACAAGCAACCACCCGCCCTCACCCCCGATGGCACGAGCAAACACCCGCCCTGATGCACGCACTCAACCCCATGGCACGAGCCGCGCTCACCCCCGATGCGCGCACTCATCCCGATCGCGCGAGCACGCCCTCACTCCCGACGTGCGGACTCACCCCTGATGGTGCATCGCAGCGCGTTCGCGCGCAGAACACCGGCCAGGGTGGCGGCGGGCCCGAATGGGCACACTCGCCCGGTGGTGCATCGCAGCCTTCGCGCAAAGAGCACCGGCCACGGCGGGGCGGCGGCGAGCGGCGAAGGCGGGACGCGGGGCGGTGAAGGCGGGACGGCAACGATGGCGAGGGCGAGCCGGCGGGGCGGTGAAGGCGGGGCGGCGACGGCGGCGAGGGCGGCGAGGGCGGGCCAGCGACGGCGGCGAGGACAGGGCGGCGGCAACGGCGGCGAGCGGCGAACGCAGGACCGCGAGGCGGCGACGATGGCGAGGGCGGCGACGGTGACGGGGGCGAGGGCGGGGCGGACCGGGCCGGCCTGTGGGTAGGTCGGCCCGGCCCCGCCCGGACGGCGCGGCTCCGGCACACTCGCGGCATGGCGCTACTCCGGCGCGGTGCGGGTCCGCGGCCGGGTGCTGCCGCCCGCGAGGTCGACGCGGCCTCGGTCCGAGCCGCCCGGCGATCAGGAGCGGGTCACCAAACCCGGTGGCCCACGGGTAACGGCGTGGATGTCTGGCCGGCGCGAACTCATCCCCTTCACACCACCAAGCCTGACCCCTCCCCACCCCCACCGGAAGAAGAACTTCCCGCCTGTGGATAACCCCCGAACCCCGAGCCCACAACGCGATCCACAGTGGACACAGCCGGGAACGACGAAGGCCGGACCCCCGGGGAAGGGGCCCGGCCGACGCCAGGAGGGAACAACGAGAGCGGTCAGGCGACAGTGGTCATGGCCGCGGCCGAGACGAAGGTGTAGCCCAGTCCCTGAATCCCGTCCACCGTCTGCTGCAGGTACGAGGTGCCCAGGTACGGGTGGTAGAAGAAGCTCGCCACCCCGTCCCGCACCGCCAGGTTCGCCTTCGCGTTGGCGATCAGGTCGGCCGGCAGCACGGCCGGGTGCTGGTTGAACGGCTCCGGCTCGATGTTGCCGATGTTCTCCGGGATGACCGTCGAGCCGTAGACGTCGCGCACCGTGTACGGGAAGAACTGTCCGACCATGTGCGGGACGCTGTTGTCGACGGCGGTGCCGGACAGGACGCCCGGGAAGTACAGGCCGCGGTCGTAGCGGGTGCCGAAGAGCGTGTTGACGGTCTTGTAGTCCAGGGCCGAGGCCGCGTAGTGCGGGGGCTCGAAGATGGTCGGCTGCGTGAGGCCGGCCATCATCCAGTCGGCGCGGGAGGCGGTGACGCGGGCGGTGACGTTCAGGGCCGAGTCGTTCTTCACCGGGCCGTCGTAGATGACGGCGTCGTTCGCGTCCACGTGCGCCAGGAAGAACTCGAAGTCGTTGGCGCTCACGCCGTCGTACGGGTTGTTCAGCGCGTCGAGCTGGTGTGTGTAGCCGTGCATGAGCAGGGTGCCGCCCTTGCTCTGCATGTACTTCAGGGCGCTGACCACCAGTGGCCGCTGGCGCAGGGTGTAGTCCTCGGCCTTGCCATTGTTGTTCACGCCCTTCGGGTCGCGGTAGCGGCTGTAGACGGCGACGGTGAACGGGATCTTCTTGCTCGACAGGTAGTCGGCGACGGCGCGCAGCTCGGCCGGGTCGGCGTCCGGGCCGACGTCCTCGATGCGGACCAGGGCGCGGTGCCGCTCGGCGGTCTTCGGGGCCAGCGCGTCGTAGAGCAGGTCGGAGAAGGCCAGGTACCTGTCGTTCGACGTGATGTACGAGAACGGGATCTCGCCGATGTACGTCAGGTTGCCCGACTTGATGCCCCACGGGAACTTCGTGCCGTCGGCCCGCACCGCGTCGGCGACGGAGACCGCCTTCGCGCTGTCGTACACCGCGTAGTCCATGATGCCGGCCAGGTTGCGGGTGTCACGGGTGAGCGCGGTGCCCTTGTAGTCGACCTCGGCGACCGTCGAGACGTCAAAGCCCTTCCACGTGTACCCGTACTTCGTCGCAAAGTCCGAAGAGCGCGCGGTGAGCTGCCAGATGTTGTCGTACAGCCACACCACCGGCTTGGTGGTCGCGAGCACGTCGTCCAGGAAGGCGGTCGGGATCGGCTCGTCGTAGGTGGAGCCGACGTAGACGACGGCGCTGTACTTCGCCAGCTCGCCCGCGGTGTAGGAGCCCACCGGGTGGGCGGTCCAGGCGCCGAAGTGCGAGACGAGGTTCGTGGCCATCATCCCGTAGTCCTCGCCGAGCCAGGCGTACTCGCCGGTGTAGTCGTAGAGGACCAGGGTCTTCGTGGAGGCGCTGGAGCCGGCGGCACCGGCTCCGGAGACCGTCTTGGCAACGGTGACGGCCGAAGCCGGTGCGGCCAGGCCGAGCACCGCGACCAGGACCAGGCCGAGCAGAGCTGACAACTTACGCATGGAACACCAATCAGACGAGCGAGGCGGACGAGGGCATCGGGGAGGGCACTGAGGCCAGGCCGAGCATTGCCGCGACGGCCTGCTCGGTGCGCTGCGAGGCGAGTCCGTCGCCGTACGGGTTGCCGTTCGCGGTCATCGACTGCCGCAGCATCGGGTCGTCGAGCAGGCGCGCGGCCTCGGAGACGATCAGGTCCTCGTCGGTGCCGACGAGCTTGGCGCAGCCGGCCTGCAGGGACTCCACGCGCTCGGTGAGCTCTCGCAGTACCAGGGCAGGCACTTGGAACGAAGGGGCTTCCTCCTGGATGCCGCCGGAGTCCGTCAGGGCCAGGTAGGCCTGCGACAGCACCCGGGCCAGGGCCGGGTAGGGCAGCGGGTCGGTGATGGTCACCCGCGGCACGCCGGCCAGGCCGGCCTCGACCTGGGCGCGCACGGCCGGGTTGGCGTGGGCCGGGAGCACGACCCGGATGTCGGGGTACGCCTCCACGAGCCGCCGCACCGCCCGCAGGATGCGGTCCAGGGGCTCGCCCCACGACTCGCGCCGGTGGGCGGTGACGAGCACCAGGCGGGCCTCGCCGTTCTCGGCAGCGTCGACGGCGGCGGCGACCCGGGCGTCGTCGAACGGCAGCTCCTTCGCCGCGATCTCCAGCGCCGCGTCCACGACCGTGTTGCCGGTGATCAGGACGTTGGCCGGGGCGATGCTCTCGTCGAGCAGGTTCGTGGCGGCCAGCGCGGTGGGCGCGAGGTGCAGCGCGGCGAGCTGGCCGACCAGCTTGCGGTTGGCCTCCTCCGGGAACGGCGAGTCCAGGTCGCCGGAGCGCAGGCCCGCCTCCAGGTGCACGACCGGGATGCGGCGCCAGAACGCGGCCATCGCGCCGGCGAGGGTCGTCGTGGTGTCGCCCTGCACGATCACGGCGGCCGGCTTGCGGACCTCCAGCAGCGCGTCCAGCTGCTTGATCATCTCGGTCAGGAGCTCCGGCTGGCTGCCGGTCACGCGCTGCAGCGGGAGCGTGACGTCGGCCTCGGTGTCGAACGCCTCGAGGGCCTGGGTGACCATCGCCGGGTGCTGGCCGCTGGCGACCATGACGGGGGCGAGGCGGCCGGCGGCGCGCATGGCCGCGGCGACGGGGGCGAGCTTGATGGCCTCGGGACGGGTACCGGCGATGAGGAAGACTTCAGGAAGCATGTGTGCGTCACCTTGGGAGGAAGAAGTGACCGCATCCGTGCGGATAAATCCATGAGTTGACAGGTCAGGCGGCGACTGGCTCTTCCGCGAGCCGCTCGGTCTTGGCCCAGGCGTTGCGCCGGGCCACCTGCCGCCCGATCGCCCGCCAGGTCGAGACCAGGCCGAGCATCAGGAAGAACGGGTAGGCCAGCGCGGCCCGGAGCAGGACCGAGAACTTCTCGTCGCGCAGCTGGTAGCGGTGCACGCCGGCCCACACCAGGCCCGGCACCGTCATCCCGACGGCGAAGAAGAGCAGGACCTCGGCGAGCTGGCTCCACGAGTGGATCAGGAACGTCTCGCCGTGACCGGGCAGGAGCTGCCACGCCGAGTACCCCCACAGCCCGAACACCGCCGCCGTGCCGAACGCGTTCATCCACGGCGCGAGCAGGTAGTAGAGCATCTCCAGGAGCGCGTGGTTGCGGATCTTCCGCGACGCGACGAGCCTCGGGACGTACGCGATGCACTGCAGGTTGCCCTGGGCCCAGCGGGTGCGCTGCCGGACCAGGCGCTTGACGTCCACGAGACCCTGCTGCTGCACGTGGGCGATCGAGGTGTACCGGATGCGCTCCCCGTTGAGGTGCATCCGCAGCCCGAGCTCGAGGTCCTCGACCAGGCAGTGCGACCAGGGCGCGTGGCCCAGCCGCATCAGCGACGACAGCCGGGCGAACTGCCCGTTGCCGCCCAACCCGACCGTCCCCGCCGCGTCGCGCAGCAGCTGGCTGGCGTTGGCGATGGCCGCGAACTCGAGGTCCTGCACGGCGCCGAGGACGCGGTTGCGGTTGTGGATGCGCACGCGCACCTGGACCGCGCCGACCCCGGGGTCGCGCATGAGCCGGGAGATCTCGGAGAGCAGGTTGGCGCTGCCGCGCCCGTCGCCGTCGATGACGCCGACCGCGACCCGGTCCGGGTCCTCGCCGTTGGCCAGTGACAGGTCCCGGATGGCCCGGAACGCCGCGTTGAGCGCCTCGCCCTTGCCCTGGCGGGCGTTCGGGAAGTCCCGGCGCAGGACGGTCAGGCCCGGGTGGTCGATGGCGGCCAGTACGTCCGGGGTGCCGTCGTCCGATCCGTCATCGACCACCAGGACCCTGGTGCGTGTCCCCTCCGGGCCGCTCAGCGCCAGGGCGGCGCCGACGGTCCGGCCGACCACCCGCTCCTCGTTCAGGGCGGGCACGACGATCCAGAAGGTCTGCGGCTCGTTGCCGTTCGGCGCGATGGCATCGCGCCGGCGGCGGTGTCCGGCGGTGGCCGCGTCGCCGGCGGAGAACGCCACCAGCGCCAGGTTGTACGCCGGCCACAGCGTCAGCAGCGCGAAGCCGACCAGCAGGATCGCCGTCATCGGATCAGGCGGCGCTGCGGTTGAAGCGGGACGCCCGGACCATCAGGAAGCCGGTGACCACGAGCGCGATCCCGGCGACGACGATGGCGAAGACCGGGCTTCCGGTGACGGGCAGCGAACCGGCGGTTGCCCCGCCCGTCACGACCACGCCGGTGACCTTCGAACCTGACATGACAGCTTCCCCTCGGCTATCCGGTGGTGGTGCGCGGCGGCTCCCTGGCGGCAACCGTCGTGCACCTTGTCCGAGAAGCTTGGCCCGGACCAGCGCCGATTACAACGGGTAATGGGGTGGCGAGCATCAAGTTCGACCGAGGACCTGACATGGCCCTTACGCTGGGAAAACCCGGCGATTACGCACCGTGGCGAGACGGTGCTTCGTAGCTCTCGGTGAAGTCGCGGCGCTGCCGCCAGCCGGGTGCGAACTCGGCCCAGAGGGAGAGCGCGACGGCGGCGCTCTCGGGCCGCTCGTCGGGGCGCTTGGCCATGCACTGGCGGCACAGCTCGGCCACCGAGCGGGGCAGGCCCGGCGTGAGCACGACGGGGGTCGGCGCGGCCTGGAGCAGCCGGGCGCCGGGCGCGTGCGGTGAGCGGCCGGTGAGCATGTGGTACAGCAGGACGCCGAGCGCGTACACGTCCCATGCCGGAGCGTGCTCGACCCGCGACGCCGACGGGTGCGCGAACGGCACGGCGAGCCCGAAGTCGATGATCTTCACACCGGCGGTGGTCAGCATGACGTTGTCGGCGGTCAGGTCGCGGTGCGCGATCCCGCGGCGGTGGGCGACGGCGAGCAGCTCGGCCACCGAGGCCGCGATCTCCACCGCCTCCTGCCAGGGGACCGGGCCCTCGCCCAGGCGGGTCGCGAGGGGTACCCCGTTGAGCAGTTCCATCGCGACCGCCGGCACCGAGACGCCCTCGGCCTCGATCTCACCGAATGCGAAAACTTTCGGCACGGTCGGATGGCGCATGCGCTGCATCAGGTGAGGCTCGCGTCGCGCCGCGTAACAGGCGCGGGTATTGCTCGCGAACGTGGGTGCAAGTACCTTCACCGCGGCCGGGCGGATCCGCTCCAGGTCGACGGCCTCGTACACCAGGGACATCCCACCCCGGGCGATCGGGCGGACCAGCAGGTAGCGCTCGAGCACCCTGCGGCCAACCTCGATTCCGGACACAAACGACGACTATTCCCTATCCGGTCCGCCCAGCGATAGCCCCCGCGAACTTCGACACAACACAGATTAGGGTGAATTCCTGCTTGGGTAACTGTGATCGAAACCGATAGTTGACATCGCCGTAACTCTGACTGACGCTGACCGCAGGAATCGCTCCCACAGGAGATCTGATGCCTGAGCACCCTGAGTACCTCGAGCACCACGCCCAGCACGCCGCCGAGCCCGTCCAGCCCACCGTCACCGAGGTCGCCGCCGCCGCCGGCGTCTCGGCCGCCACCGTGTCCAGGGTCCTGACCGGCCGTGTCCGGGTCAGTACCTCCGCGCGGGTGTCGGTGCACGACGCCATCGCGCGGCTGGGGTACGTCCGCCACCGTGCCCCGCGCCGCACCGACCACCAGGCCGCCGGCCTGCCCGTGGCGGCGGTGGTGTTCGAGCCGGCCGCCCGGCTGTTCCGTGACGGTTTCGTCGCCCGGCTGCTGGCCGGCGCGGAGGAGGAGCTGGCCGAGCGCGGGGTACCGCTGCTCACCATGTCCGCCCCGCGCGGCACGGTCGCCGGCGCCACCCAGTTCCTGACCGCGGGGGCCGTCGGCGGCGTCCTGCTCGTCGGCGCGCCCGCCCGCCACCCCCTCGCGGTGTCCCTGGCCGCGTCCCGGGTGCCGCTGCGCTCGGCGGGCCGCCCGGAGCTGGACATGCCGTTCGTCGACGTCGACAACAGCGACGGTGCCCGCCAGGCCGTCGAGCACCTGCTGCTGCGCGGCCGCCGGGTCATCGCGACCATCGCCGGTCCGCCCGACTCGCCGGCGGCGGCCGATCGGCTGGAGGGGTACCGTCGCGCCATGATCGCCGCCGGGCGCCAGCCCCTGATCGCTTACGGTGACTTCACCACGCCGTCCGGCGGTCACGCCGCGGCCTGGCTGCTCGACCGCACGCCCCGCCTCGACGGGCTCTTCGTGGCCTCCGACGCCATGGCCGCCGGCGCCCTGCAGGCGCTGCGCAAGTTCGGCCGGCGGGTCCCCGAGGACGTCGCGGTCGTGGGCTTCGACGACGTCCCGTTCGCCGCCATGACCGCCCCCGCGCTCACCACTGTCCGCCAGCCGGTGGAGGAGCTCGGGGCGGTGAGCGCCGCACGCCTGCTCGACCCGGTCGACGACAACCCGATCCTGCCGACCGAACTCGTTGTGCGGGCCTCCACGTAACATGCGCGGTGCACAGCTGCGGGAGGGCGACATTCTCGCCCGCCGCTACATCCTCTTGAAGCCCGTCGGCGAGGGCGGCATGTCTGTCGTCTGGCGGGCCTGGGACTCGACACTGGAACGCACGGTGGCCGTCAAAGTCCTCGACGGCCCCATCGCGTCCGACGGCGGCCAGCGCGACCGCATCCGCCGCGAGGCCCGCGCGGCCGCCCGCATCGAGCACCCGAACGCGATAGGCGTCTACGACTACGGCGAGACCGTCACCCCGCGCGGCCGCATCGCCGCGTACGTGGTCATGCAGCTCCTCGACGGCGCCTCGCTCGCCGTCCGCCTGGACGAGGGCCCGCTGCAGTGGCCGGAGGCGATCCAGGTCGCCGCCACCGTCGCCGACGTCCTGCAGGCCGCCCACCGCCGCGGCGTCGTGCACCGCGACGTCACCCCCGAGAACGTCATGCTGACCACCGACGGCATCCGCCTGCTGGACTTCGGCATCGCCGCCGACATCGGCCAGCGCGAGGAGGCGATGACGTTCGGCACCCCGCCGTACGTGGCCCCCGAACGCCTTACCGGCGCCCCCGCCAGCGGCGCCACCGACGTCTACTCCCTGGGCGTCCTGCTCTACGAGATGCTCACCGGCGCCCCGCCCTACCCGGCCACCACGTGGGAGGAGCTGGAGCGCGCCCTCGCCGCCGAGCGCCGCCCGACCCTGAACGTCCCCGGCCTCCCCGCCGCCGTGGCCGCGGTCTGCCTGCGCTGCCTCTCCACCGACCCCCAGCGCCGCCCCTCGGCCGCCGAGGTCGCCGAGATCCTGGAGCCGGGACCCGGGCCGGCCCGCGGGCTGACCTGGCGCCGAGCGTTGCTGGCCGCCCCGGTCGTCGTCATTGCGGTGGGGGTACTCGTCCTGCTTCTCCTGCAGGGCAACGACCCCGACACCCGGCAGGACAACGCGGCTCCCTCGGTGGCCGTGAGCATCCTGGTCTCGACGGTCCCCGCCCCGCCCAACGGCCAGCCGACCACGACCGGCAACGCCCAGTCGAAGCCCCCGCCCCGCCCCACCTCAGCCGCCGCCACCTCCCCGGCCGCCCTCCCGCTCCCGCTCACCCGGCAGGCCGCCGGCAAGGCGGTCCTGGACGTGGTGGACCGCCGCTCCCAGTCCGGCGAGATCCGCTCCGACGTGGCCCAGGACATCCGCAACCAGATCAACAACATCCTCTCCAGCCCGTCCGACGCCGCCGGCCGCATCGCCCGCCTCCGCCAGCAGCTGAGCGACCGCACCCAGGACAACTCCATCAAGCCCGACGCGTACACGGAGCTGGACGCCGCAGTGGAGCAGCTCAGCCGGACCTTCGCCACCCCGTCGCCCTAGCGGCGACGCCCCGGCCTCCGACATGTCGGGCGCTGCGCGCCACGACATGCTCGGATTTATACCCGTCAGGCGATGAATCGGGCATGTCCGTTTCGGCGGCCGGAGTGCACATCTCGCGCCCGAGTCATCGACGCCGACAACAATCCGCCTGACCCGGCAAACCCCCTTCGGGCCAACATCCGTGGCCGTTCAGGACAGGGCGGTGTGCAGGGCGCCGAGCAGTTCGCCGTCGGGGGTGTCGCCGGCCAGCTCCCAGCAGAAGACGCCGCGGAGGTGGTGGGTGCGGGCGAACTCGGCCTTGCCGGCCAGCGTTGCCGGGGTGTCGTAGCTCCACCACTGGGTGCCGCAGTGGGCGTACGCGGTGCCGGCGACGGTGCCGGTCGGGGGGCATGTCGATTTGAGGACGCGGTAGTCCTCGGCGCCCGGGTCGCGGCGGCCGGGGGCGGCGGCCGTGGCCGGGGCGCCGGGGGTGTCGCGGGTGACGCCGGTCCAGCCACGGCCGTAGAAGCCGACGCCGAGGAGGAGCTTCGCCGGCGGTACGCCGCGGTGGGTCAGGTCACTGATGGCGGCCTCGGCGGCGGGCAGTGGGGAGTGCGGGGCGGTGGGGCCGGTCGGGTCGGCGGTGCCGGCGTAGTCGTACGTCATCGCCATCAGCCAGTCCAGCGAGCCGGCGGCCCGGGGGTAGTCGGCGCGGGCCAGGCGGCCGCCGGGCGTCGCGTCGGCGGTGACGGCCGCGGTCACGAGCCGGTCCGGGCCGAGCGCCCCGCGCAGGGCGGCGGCCAGCCTCGGCAGCGCATCGGGGCCGCTCGAGTCGCAGGTGGCGCCGCACGCGTTCGGGTACTCCCAGTCGATGTCGATGCCGTCGAACAGCCCGGCCCAGCGCGGATCGTCGAGGAGGGCCCGGCACGAGGCCGCGAACGCCACCGGATCGGCCGCGGCGGCGCCGAAGCCGGACGAGCCGTTCCAGCCGCCGAACGACCACAGCAGCTTCAGGGCCGGCCGGCGCTGCTTGAGTGCGCGCAGCGCCTCGAACTCGGCCGGGTCGGCAGCGCTGCCGTTGGCGCACCGCCCGCCGCTGACGGACCCGAAGGCGTACACCAGGTGTGTGAGCCGGTCCGGCGCCCCGCTCCGCTCGAGGTCGGCGACGTGATATGAGGCGGCCCCACTCCTCGGCACGTAGTAGCCGACGAGCAGCGGCGCCGGCGCCTGGCTCGCGGCGTCCGGCCCGCAGCCGACGAGGCCGGCCAGCAACAGCAGCAGTGCGGCGAGTCCCCATCGAGCGGCCATGGAGGGCTCAACGCCGCCACCGGTCCACGGTTACGGCCGACGCGCGCATCCCACCCGCCGGCTCACCCGGCGCTGAGATCAACATCGAGCCTCGGAAACGGACGAATACCCCGACGGGCGAAAAGTCAGATATGTCGTGGTGCGAAGCGCCCGACATATCGTCCCGGCCGGCGCCCGGTACAAACGAGCTGGGCAGCGGATGCCAGGGCGGCCGGAGAGTTCAGCGCTCGGGAGCGAGGCGGTGGCGGACGGCCCAGAGGGCGGCTTCGGTACGGGAGGCGGCGCCGGTCTTGCGCAGAAGGTTGGAGACGTGGACGGTGACGGTCCGGATGGAGATGCCCAGGGACTTCGCCACCTGCTGGTTGGTCATGCCGGCGGCCAGGCAGCCCAGGACCTCGATCTCGCGGACGGTCAGGTCGCCGCCCGCCCGCAGGCTGTGCAGCAGGGTCTCCGCCTCGGTCAGCCGCCAGCCGGGCCAGTGGGCCAGCAGCGCCACCGCGCGCTCGGCGTGGCGGCGGGCCTCAGCGGCGCGGCCCAGGCGGATCAGGGCGTGGGCCACGGCCGTGTGGGCCGCGGCGTCCTCCGGGCGCCCGCCGGCTTCCGCGCGGGCGTCCGGGGCGGCGCCCTCGGCCTCGGCCGCGCCGTCGGCCCGGTCCCGGGCGCCGTCCATGAGCGCCGCGGGCAGCAGCGCCACCGCGTCCGCGTCCCGTCCGGCGGCGACGGCCAGGAGGAGCTGGAGCAGTACCGGCGGGTCCGGCACCTGCTCTTCCACCACCGATGCGGGCACACCGCCGTGCAGGGCCCACCGGGCCGCCTCCGCCAGGCGCGCCGGGCCGCAGCGGCCCACGCAGTCGCGCAGCGCCTCGGCCGGGTCGACCGGGTGCACCCCGCGGGCGGCCACGGCCACCCGCAGGACCCTGACCAGGCCGGAGTCGCGGCCCTCGGCGTCGGCGCGGGCCAGCATGCGCACGGCCAGCGGGTCGTCGCCGCGCTCCAGGGCCAGCAGGCCGGCGCGGGCGGTGAAGCGGAGGCGTTCGGTGGGGTCGCCCTCGATCGGGAGGCGGGACCAGACCAGGGCCTCGGCGCGGGCCAGGTCGCCGGTTCGCACGGCATGGGCCACACCCAGGGTGGTGGTGCGGCCGGCGCAGAACTCCAGGCCGTAGCGGTCGATCGTCGCCATCGCCTCGTCGAACAGCCGCCAGCCCATGACCTCGCCCAGCCGCGGCAGGCTCACGGCGACCAGGTTGTGCACGGCCCGGCCGATGGTCACCGGGTCGTGCTCGCGGGCGGCGAGCTGCCGGGCCGCCCGCAGCAGCGCGACGCCGCGCTCGTGGTCGCCGGTCAGGGCCAGGGCGGTCCCGAGCGTCACCGATGCGGAGGCGATGCCGGTGCCGGCCCGCTCGGCCGCGGTCAGCGCGGCCTCGGCGAGGGACAGCGCCGTGGCGGCGTCCTCGGTGCGCAGGGCGCTCTCCGCCTCGGCCGCGCGCTGCCGGGCCAACGACGCGGGCGATCCGCCGACGGCCGCGGCCCGGTCGAGGGAGCGGCGCTGCCCCACGGGGTCGCCGAGGCACCAGCGGACCGCCGCGAGCTGCCGGTGCGCGTCGGCAATCCCGTCGCGATCATCGGTGTCCTGGACCGCGTTCAGCCAGTCCGCCGCGTGCTCCGCGGCCACCTCGAAGCGCGCGCTGACGAAGGCGGCCGCGGCGCCGACGGCGGCGAGGGTGACCCGCTCCTCGTCCGGGCCGGCGTCGGAGGCCGGCTCGCGCAGGCTCAGGCCCAGGGCGACCAGCTCCACCGCGGCGTCCGGCAGCCCGGTGGCGAGGCTGGCGACCGCTCCGCGGGCAGCGGCGGCCCGAGCTTCGGCGCTCGCCCCCAGGGCGGCGGCATGCCGGGCCAGCGCGGCGTCGTCGCCGAGCTCGACGGCCAGCCGGCGGGCCATCGTGTGCACCCGCTTGCGCTCCCGCGGCATCACGCCGGCGGCCAGGGCCTCGCGCAGGAGGGGGTGGCGGAACCGGAGAGTGCCGGTCGGGGCCCGGTCCGGCGCGAGGAGCAGCAGGCCGAGGTCGAGCAGCCGGCGCAGGGCCGGCTCGACGTCGCCGCCGCAGACGTGGAACAGCAGGTCGCTCTCCACCGGATCGCCGAGCAGCGCGGCCGCCCGGGCCACCCGCCCGACCAGCTCCGGCTCGCTCGACAGCGGCTCGACGAGCAGCCCGACGACGTGCGCGGGGAGGGGCGCGGCGGGCAGGGCGTCGGCCGTGTCGTACGCCGCGAGCAGCTCGGCCAGCCAGAACGGGTTGCCGCCGGTGCGCCGCAGCGCGCCGCGGACGGCCTCGGGCGCCGGGGCGCTGCCGTACGTGGCCTCGATGAGCTCGGCGGTCTCGCGCGCGTTGAACGGGGCGACGTGCACGCGCAGGACGGACGGGGACCCGCCGAGCCGGCGTAACGTGCGCGCGGCGGCCGGGGCGAACGCGGCCTCCTGCGGTGGCCGGCTGGTCACGATGAGCAGCGCCGGCAGCGACTCCGCGGCGGCGGCCAGCTCGGCGACCAGGGCCAGGCTCGCCGGGTCGAGGTCGTGCAGGTCCTCGACCAGGATGATGCCCAGCTCGTCCGGCTGGTTCACGTGCAGCAGCGCCCGCACCACGTCGACCGCCGCCCGCAGGGTCGTGGCCGGGGCCAGCCGGGGCTCGCCGGCGTCGGAGGAGCGCTGGCCGAGGCGGTTGAGCAGCGACTCCTCGACCGGGAGCGACGCGGCCGCGCGGCCGTTGAGCACCGAGGCGAGCCAGTCGTACGGCGCCGCGCCCTGGGCCCGCGAGGAGCCGCGCAGCACCGGCGTGTGCGCCAGGTCGAGGCGCCGGAACACCTCCGCCACCAGGCGGCTCTTCCCGCCCCCGCCCTCGCCGGTGATCAGCACGACCCCGGGCCGGCGCCCCGCCCACGCGGCCTCGATCTCGGCGAGCTGGGCCGCTCGTCCGATGAAGGGGGCGGTCGGCATGCGGTCACGATACGCACAAGTGCGTAGAGACGCCCGCCGTATCGATGCGGCACGCTGGCACGCATGGCAGAGGGCGTGGCAGAGGACGTCATCGACGGGGGACATCAGCCGCTGGCGCTGCACTGGGCGGCGCGCACCGACACCGGCCTGGTCCGCACCCAGAACCAGGACTCGGTGTTCGCCGGCGACCGGCTGCTGGCCGTGGCCGACGGCATGGGCGGCATGGCCGCCGGTGACGTGGCCAGCCGGCTGGCGATCGAGGCGATGACCCCGCTCGACGAGGAGTTCGCCGGCAACGACCTGCTGACCGCCCTGCGCACCGCGGTCTCCGACGCCAACCGCCGCATCCGCGACGAGGTCGAGGAGGACCCGGCCAAGCTGGGCATGGGCACCACCCTCACCGCGATCCTGTTCTCCGGCGACCGGATCGGCCTGGTCCACATTGGAGACTCGCGGGCGTATCTGCTGCGTGGCGAGGAGTTCGCCCAGATCACCAAGGACGACACCTACGTGCAGCTGCTCGTCGACGAGGGGCGGATCACGCTCGACGAGGCCACGACCCACCCGCAGCGCTCCCTGGTCAGCCGGGTGCTGCAGGGTCAGCCGACCGATCCGGTGTACTCCGTGACGGCGGCCCGGCCCGGTGACCGCTACCTGCTGTGCAGCGACGGCCTCTCGGGTGTGCTCCGCGCGGAGACGATCGAGGAGGCCATGCGCGAGTACACCGACGTCGACGAGTGCGTCGAACGCCTGGTGGACATGGCGCTGCGGGCCGGCGGGCCGGACAACATCACTGCCGTCGTGGCCGACATCGTCGGCGACGACGTGCCCGAGCGCAAGGGCCTGCGCCACCGGCTGCGCTCCTGGCTGGGCCGCGACGAGATCAGCAACGCCCGCCTGCCCGCCTGAGCTCTTCAAACACCAATGGTGATTTCTCACAACCGAGCAGTAACCGCGGGCGGCCCGGGTCGTTGACGAGGGTGAGCACATCCCCAGGCTCCCCCTCGCGAAAGCGGCACTGCGATGGTCGGCAACCCGCGCACGTTCTGGCTCGTCCTGCTCACCGCGGCCGCGGCTCTCGGCGCCGCTGCCGGCATCGGACCGGTCCTCAGTCTGGCCGTGGTCGCAGCGGCGGCCGGCGCGACAGCACTGGTCCACGCCGGGGCGTTGATCCGGCTCGCGTTACGCATCCACCACGGACGCCGCGACTTCGGGCCCTGCCGCGGTGCGGGCTTCCTCGGCCTGGGTGCGCTGATCACCGGGGCCGGGGTCCTGGCCACCGGCCTGCCCGGCGTCGAGCCCGGCCCGGTCGCGGCGGCCACGACGCTGCTCGCGGCGCCCACCTACCTGCTGGGCCTGCTCCTGCTGCCCGGCACCGCGCCGACCCTCGCGGCCCGGCTGCGCCGGCTCCTCGACGGCGCCGGCATCGGCGTGAGCCTGCTCTACTGCGCCTGGGTGCTCACCCTCGGCCGGACCGCCACCGGCCTGGGCCCGCTGCGCCTGGCCGTGGCGATCACCGGTGCCGTGGCCGTAGCCGTGGCCGTCGTCACCGGCCTGCGGGCCGTGCGCCATCGTCCCGCGGCGCTCGGCTGCAGCGGCGGTGCGGCCCTTTCCACTCTCGGCTCCGGTGGGTACTCCCTGTCCCTGCTCGGTCACGAACGCGCCTGGATCCAGGCCCCGGCCGCCGTCACCGCCGGCCTCGTGCTGGCCGGCCTCGCGATGATCGCGGCGCCGTTCCTCATCACCGCCGGGGCGCGCCGGGCCGACGACGAGCCGACCCGCCCGGAGGCGTACGACGAGGACGGCTCCCTGGCCGCCTACCCGCTCCTGATCGCCCCGGCCCTCCTGGCCGTTGTCGTCTCCGCGTTCCACCTGCTCACCGGCGGCCGGTTCGACTCCACAGCCGTCGCGCTGGGGGCCGGGGCGCTGGCCGTCCTGGCCGTGCGGGAACTGCTGGCGTCGCGGGACATCCGGCGATACGCACGCACCCTCGCCGGCCGCGAGGCCCGCTTCCGCACCCTGGTCTCCGGCTCGTCCGACGTGACGATCGTGCTCGACGCCGACCTCGTGGCCCGCTGGCAGAGCCCGGCCGCGGCCCGCCAGTTCGGCCTCGCCGACTCCGACGTGCTCGGCCGCGCCTTCACCGACCTGCTGCACCCGGACGACGCCGCCCCCGTCACCACCGCGCTGCGGGCCGTGCGCGACGGCCGCCAGGACGGGCTGGTCCAGGCCCGCCTGCGCGACGGCTTCGGCCACTGGCGCGACACCGAGTCGACGGTGAGCGACAGGCGCGGTGAGCCCGAGGTGGCCGGCCTCGTCATCCACGTCCGCGACGTCGGCGACCGGGCCCGGCTCCAGCGGACCCTCGACGAGGTGACCTGGACCGACGACCAGACCGGCCTGGCCAACCGCCGCAAGTTCCTCGCCGCCGTCGCCGCGAACGCCCGGGGCTCGGTGCTGGCCCTGGAGCTCGACCGCTTCGAGACCGTGGCCGACCTGCACGGCCCGACAGTGGCCGCCGCCGTGCTGATCGAGGCCGCCCGCCGCCTGCGCGCGTCGATCGCGCCGGACGACCTCCCGGCCCGCCTGGGCGGCAACGCGTTCGGGGCCCTGACCGACGCCCCGCTGGTCCGCGCGTTCGCCCTGGCCACCCGCCTGGCCACGGCCCTGGCCGAGCCCTTCCACCTGCCCGGCCACACCGTCCACCTCGCGGCCGACGTGGGCGTGGCCGGCGTCGAGGGCACGGCCGCACCCGAGGAGACCGTCCGCCGCGCCGACGTGGCCCGCCGCCGGGCCCGCCAGCTCTCCCGCTCCTCGGCCGGCGGCCGGGTCGAGTGCTACGACAGGTCCTTCGAGGCCGCCCTGGTCCGCCGCACCGACATCGAGCAGCAGCTCCCCGGCGTCATCGGCCGCGGCGAGCTCGATCTGGTCTTCCAGCCGGTCGTCGATCTCGCGACCCGCCAGCCGGTCGGCGCGGAGGCCCTGCTGCGCTGGCGGCATCCGCGGCTGGGCAACGTACCCCCGGCGGAGTTCCTCCCGATCGCCGAGGAGCTGGGCGGCCCCCTGCCGGAGGAGATCGCTGCCTGGGTGCTGCACAGCGCCTGCCGCCACCTCTCCCGCTGGCACCGCGACGGCCGCGACCTGTGGGTCTCGGCGAACGTCTCCGCCCGCCAGCTGGCGGCCGACGGCTGGCTCCGCGCGGTGGCCACGGCCATCGACACCCACGACGTCCCGGCGGAGTCCCTCGTGATCGAGGTGACCGAGGCCGCCCTGCCCGACGACACGGTGGCCGTGGAGCAGCTGGCGGGCCTGCGCGCCCTCGGCGTGCGCACCGCCCTGGACCACTTCGGCACCGGCCCGACGGCCCTGGCCCACCTCCGCCGCCTCCCGATCGACGTGCTGAAGATCGACCAGGCCCTCTTCAACGAGCCCGCGGGCCGCCGCGGCCCGGCCACGCCGATCGTCGATGTGGTCGTCACCCTGGCCCGGCGCCTGGGCATCGACGTGATCGCCTGCGGCCTGGAGACCCAGTCCCACGTCGACGTCGTGCGGGCGGCCGGCTGCCCCCTGGGCCAGGGCTACCTCCTCAGCCCGCCCGATCACGCCGAGCACGTCGAGGCCTACCTGGAGCGCCACCGCACCCCGATGCTGTAGTGCCTTGCCGCCTCAGCCGGCCTTCGCCCGCAGCGCCGCCGCCAGCCGATCCCGGACCGCGGTCTGGGCGGCGATCCGCCCGTCGAGCACGGCCAGCCGGTCCCGCGCGATCGGCCCACCCCGCCGCCCGACCACCACGACGTGCGCCCCGTCCGCGGCAAACGCCCGAGCCGTAGCCCGCCCGATCCCGGTACCGCCCCCGGTGACCACGACAACCCGGCCGTCCGGCGACCCCATGACACTGTCCATGCCGGGATCGTCCAACCCTGCCACCAACGA
This sequence comes from Dactylosporangium vinaceum, assembly GCF_019904175.1. Classification (GTDB taxonomy): domain Bacteria; phylum Actinomycetota; class Actinomycetes; order Mycobacteriales; family Micromonosporaceae; genus Dactylosporangium; species Dactylosporangium vinaceum. Next base: position 2,611,278 of record NZ_CP061913.1, read on the forward strand.
CAAGGTCAACCCCGCACCGCCGACGCCGGCGGGGAGCCCGCTCAGCGCCGGGAGTCCGGCGCGGGAGGGGTGCGCAGCGTCAGGATCAGGTCCAGGACGAGCGCGGTCCAGCCCGTCTGATGGGCCGCGCCCAGGCCGGCGCCGGTGTCGCCGTGGAAGTACTCGTAGAACAGCAGCAGGTCGTGCCAGGCCCCGTCGCGCTGGAACAGCTCCACGTCGCCGAAGAACGGCCGGCGCCCGGACTCGTCGTTGAGGAACAGTTTGACCAGGCGGTGCGACAGGTCGTCGGCGACCGTCGCCAGTGTGGCCATCTTGCCGCTCTTCGCCGGGTACTCGACCTGCAGGTCGTCGCCGAAGAACTCGGCGAAGCGGCGGACCGCCTCGATCAGGATGTAGTTGACGGGCATCCAGATCGGGCCGCGCCAGTTGGAGTTGCCGCCGAAGAGGCCGCTCGTGGACTCGCCCGGCTCGTAGCCGACGGTGTACGCGTGGTCGCCCAGGTACACCGTGAAGGGCTCCTCCTTGTGGGCCCTGGACAGCGTCCGCAGCCCGTAGGGCGACAGGAACTCGTCCTCGTCGAGCATGCGCTGCAGGATGCGGATCAGCTGGTCGGGGCCGACCATCGAGAGCAGCCGCAGCTGCTGGCCGCCGCGGCTCTTCTTCGCGCCGACCACGTCGCCGTATTCGGGCTTGTTCGTCAGGAACCAGCGCAGGCGGGCGGCCACGTCGGGCAGGCGGCGCAGCGTCGACGAGCTGATGATCGTGGTCGCGGTGAGGGGGAGCAGGCCGACGACCGAGCGGACCTTCAGCGGGATCTGGTGGCCGTCGGCGGTGCGCAGGACGTCGTAGAAGAACGCCTCCTCCTCGTCCCACAGCCCGAACTCGTAGGCGGCGTCGGCGATGTACGCGAAGTGCTCCAGGAACTTCGCCGCGATGTCCTCGTAGACCCGGTCGTGCACGGCCAGGGTGAGCGACATGTCGAGGAGGTTCAGCGCGTACATCGCCATCCAGGCGGTGCCGTCGCTCTGCTCCAGCCGGCCGCCCACCGGCAGGGCCGCGGAGCGGTCGAACGGGCCGACGTTGTCCAGGCCGAGGAAGCCGCCCTCGAAGACGTTGTTGCCCTCGGCGTCCTTGCGGTTGACCCACCACGTGAAGTTGAGCAGCAGCTTGTGCAGGACCCGGGCCAGGAAGTCGAAGTCGTTCGAGCCGTCGAGGACGAAGACGCGCAGCGCCGCCCAGGCGTGGACCGGCGGGTTGACGTCGCCGAACGCCCACTCGTAGGCGGGAATCTGGCCGTTGGGGTGCATGTACCACTCGCGCAGGAGCAGCAGCAGCTGTTCCTTGGCGAACCCGGGATCGACGCGCGCGATGGCGACGCAGTGAAAGGCCAGATCCCAGGCGGCATACCAGGGGTACTCCCACGGGTCGGGCATCGACAGCACGTCGCAGCTGTTCATGTGCCACCAGTGGCTGTTGCGCCCGTATCGCCGGCTGTCCGGAGGCGGCTCCGACACCGGGTCGCCCTGCAGCCAGCGGGCCACGTCGAAGTGGAAGAACTGCTTGCCCCACATGAGCCCGGCGACGGCCTGCCGGACGATCATCTTCTCCTCGTCGGTGGCGGCCGCGGGGACGAGGGCGTCGAAGTAGGCGTCGGCCTCGGCCCGGCGGCGGCTCATCGTCGACTCGAAGTCGGCCTTCAGGTCGGCCGGGGCGAGGTCCTTGGCGCCGGGCGCGTTGAGGTTGAGCCGGAGGCGGATCTCGCGGGTGCCGCCGGGCTCGACGGTGAGCCGGTAGTGCAGCGCGCCCTTGGTGCCGACGCCCTCCGGGTTGACGCTGTCGGCGCCGTGGATGATGTGGTCGCCGATGCCGTCCTTGGGGTACTCCTCGCCCTCCTTGCCCCAGATCCGCGGCCCGTTCGTCTCGTTGTTGCAGAACAGCGGGCGGGGCGCGCCGTCGCCGGTCAGCGCCAGCCGGCCGAGCAGCCGGTGCTCGGCGAGCAGGCCGTTGTCCTTGGCCCGGATCTCCGGGCGGTAGTCGCGGCCGGGCAGGCCCCAGGCCCAGGTGTTGCGGAACCACAGGGTCGGCAGCACGTCGATGGTCGCCTCGTCGGGCCCCATGTTCTTCACGGTGATGCGGATGCACATGTCGGTCGGGCCGGCCTTGGCGTAGTCGGCCTCGACCGCCCAGTAGCGGTCCTCGTCGAAGATGCCGGTGTCGGCGAGCTCGTACTCCGGGTCGTTGCGCCCGCGCCGGCAGTTCTCGGCGACCAGGTCGTCGTACGGGAACGCCGCCTGCGGGTAGTGGTAGCGCCAGGTCATCCAGGAGTGCGTCGGGGTGGAGTCGACGTACCACCAGTACTCCTTGACGTCCTCACCGTGGTTGCCCAGGTCGCCGCCGAGGCCGAACATCCGCTCCTTGAGAATCGAGTCCTTGCCGTTCCACAGCGCGAGCGCGAAGGCGAACGTCTGCCGGTCGTCGCAGATCCCGGCCATGCCGTCCTCGTTCCACCGGTAGCACCGGGAACGGGCCTGGTCGTGCGGGAAGTAGTCCCAGGCATTGCCGTACGGGCTGTAATCCTCCCGGACCGTGCCCCAGGCTCGCTCGGACAGGTAGGGCCCCCAACCCCGCCATGGGCGCTCCCCGCTGTCGGCTTCCGCGAGCCGTCGGCGCTCGGCGTTCCCATCGTCCTCGATCACGCGGCTATTCTCCGTCGTTCATGTTTCGGTCAAGTTGAGCCCACCGGGCCCGAGCCCATATGCGGCTTTCGTTCCTACACCAAGATGCTCCTTGATCAATAATTTTGCGGGGACCCCCTCGTCGCCCGCCACCCGCAGCCACCAAGATTGTGCGCATGGTCATGTTCGGCGCGCAGGTATGTGGTGATTTGTCAGCCGGGGCGGCACGCGAGTGGCTCGTCCCGGACGGAACCGGCGGCTACGCCATGGGCACGGTCAGCGGGCTGCGGACCCGGCGGTATCACGGGCTGCTCGTCGCGGCCGAGCCCGGGCAGCCGTCCCGCCGGCACCTGGCCCTGGCCGCCCTCGACCCGGTGCTCACGCTGCCGTCCGGCGCCGAGGTCGAGCTCGCCGTGCACGAGTGGGCCGGCGGCGCGACAAGCCCGGCCGGCCACACGCTCCTGGAGCGCTTCGACATGGTCGACGGCCTGCCCCGCTGGCGCTGGCGGATCGGGCCGGTGGTGATCGAGCGCGAGCTGGCCATGGTCCACGGCCGCGCGCACGTCGGCGTCGTGCACCGGGTGCTCAGCGCGCCCGGCCCGGTGACGCTCAGCCTCAAGGCCCTTGTCACCTGGCGAGACGCGCACGGGGAGCGGACCGCCGCGGGCCCGGCGCCGCGCGTAGAGGCCCACGACGAAGGGGCCGTCGTCGAGGGCAGCTTCCGCCTGCAGGGGCCGGGCTTCGAGCAGATCTCGCAGTGGTACCGCGGCGCCTATGCGCGAGCCGAGGCCGAACGAGGCCTCCCGGCGGCCGAGGACCTGTGGTGCGCCGGCCGGTTCACCGAGCGCCTGGAGCCGGGCGAGGCCATCGCGGTCGAGGCGTGGACCGGCACCGGCGACGAGGCCCGGGGCGCCGAGTGGATCATCGAGCGGGCCCGGCGGCGCAACCGCTCCCTGACCCATGACGCGAGCGACGCGACCGACGCCGCACTGGTCCTCGCGGCCGATGCGTTCGTGGTGGGTGGTGCTGCCGGAGCGCCCGACGTCGTCGCCGGGTACCCCTGGTTCGGCGCCTGGTCGCGCGACACCATGACCTCGTACGAGGGGCTGTTCCTGGCCACCGGCTGGTACGACGAGGGCCGCGAGCTGCTGCGCGCCTACGCCGCCACCCTCGACGGCGGGATGCTCGCCAACACCGCCGACACCGGCCGGACCGAGCACAACACCGTCGACGCCACGCTGTGGTTCCTGCACGCCGTCGAGCGGCACGTCGATGGCACCGGCGACGACGAACTGGCGGTCGAGGTCCTGCCCGCCCTCGACGAGATCGTCGCGGCCCACCTGCGCGGCACCCGCTACGGCATCCGGGTCGACGGTGACGGGCTGATCACGCAGGGCGCTCCCGGCGTCGCGCTCACCTGGATGGACGCCCGGGTGGGGGAGATCCCGATCACACCCCGGGTCGGCAAGCCGGTCGAGGTGAACGTGCTGTGGATCAACGGCCTGGCCGCGATCGTGGCCCTCAAGGAGCGCCTCGGGCGGGACCCGGGGGCGCTGCCGGCGCTGCTGGACCGGGCCCGGGCAAGCTTCGGGAGCCGGTTTCCGATCGCCGGACCGTTGCACTCCGCAATGGGGCTGCAGGATGCAAGGCCGCTCTACGACGTGGTCGACGGGCCCGGCGGCGACGACCCGGCGCTGCGCCCGAACCAACTGCTGGCGTGGAGCCTCCCGCGCGGGCCGATGCGCGGGCAGGCGGTACCCGCCGAGGTGTCTGGCCTGATCACGCCGCTCGGGCCACGCAGTTTGGCGGTCGGGGAAGCGGCCTACATCGGCGCGCACCGGGGCGGCCCGGCCGAGCGGGACGCGGCCTATCATCAGGGCACCGTCTGGCCCTGGATGATCGGCCCATACGTGGATGCCCACTCGGCTACATCTGCAAAAAATCACGGTGCGCTACTGGAAGGTATCGAAGCACATCTGTGGGAATGGGGTGTAGGTTCGGTCAGCGAGACCGCCGACGGGGACGCGCCGCACCGGGCCACCGGATGTCCGTTCCAAGCCTGGTCGGTCGCGGAGGCCCTCCGCGTTCGAAGGAATGTCGGCTGACCGTTACACCCTAGAAATGTGATTTGCCGCCCCGGTAACCCTGGCGGGGCAGGATGAGTCATATACCCACCCAACAGCTCACACGCAGGGGTTATAGCGCGTGTGTATTTCAGGCTGCCGTGGGTACATGGGCGAGCGTTTTGATCAAAAACATCTGGTGGGGGCGGCCACGTGAACGAGACCGGCGGGACAGGATTCCGGCTACCGATGCGCATTCTGATGTTGTCGTGGGAGTACCCGCCGGTGGTCGTCGGCGGGCTCGGGCGGCACGTGCACGCGCTGGCCACCTCGCTGGTGGCGGCGGGCAACGAGGTGACGGTCGTGACGCGGCACGCGCCGGGGGCGCCCCTGGAGGAGTACTCGGAGGGCGTGCGGATCGTCCGCGCGGCCGAGGACCCGCCGCTGTTCCCGCTCGCGACGTCGACGCTGCTGGCCTGGACGATGGCGTTCAACCACACGCTGACCCGGGCCGCGCTGCGGGCCGCGGCCACCGGTGAGTACGACGTGATCCACGCCCACGACTGGCTCGTCACCCACACGGCGGTCACCCTCAAGGAGAGCCTCGACCTGCCGCTCGTGGCCACGATCCACGCCACCGAGGCCGGCCGGCACCAGGGCTGGCTGCCCGACGAGATGAACAAGTGCATTCACTCGGTCGAGTGGTGGCTCGGGCACGAGGCGTGCCGGGTCATCGTCTGCTCGGAGTACATGCGCTGGGAGGTCACCCGCCTGCTCGACCTCGCGCCCACCCGCGTGTCGGTCGTCGCCAACGGGGTCGACGCGAGCGTCTGGCGGGCGCCGTCCCGGGCGGTCAACGCGGCCCGCGCGCGCTTCGCGGGGGACGGGCCGCTGCTCGGGTACGCCGGCCGCCTCGTCTACGAGAAGGGCGTCCAGGACCTCATCTCCGCCCTGCCCGAGCTGCGCGCCCGGCACAACGGGCTGCGCGTCGTCATCGCCGGCGACGGCCCGCACAAGGGCGAGCTGCTGGAGGAGGTGCGGCGGCTGAAGCTGCAGCGCGCGGTCAGCTTCGCCGGGTTCATGGGCGAGGGTGAGCTGCCCGCGCTCATGGCCGCCACCGACGCGCTCGTCGTGCCGAGCATCTACGAGCCGTTCGGCATGGTCGCCCTCGAAGGGGCCTCGGCCGGGGCGCCCCTCGCCGTCGCCGCGACCGGCGGGCTGGCCGAGATCGTCGAGCCCGGCGTCACCGGTGTGACATTCCCGGCCAAGACCCCCGACGCGCTGGCCGCCTCGGTCGGCACGCTGCTGGAGGACGAGCCGTTCGCCCGCCGCGTCGCCAAGCAGGCCCGGTCCATGGTCTCCGAGCGCTACGGCTGGTCGACGATCGCCGCCGACACGGCCGACGTATACGGCACCGCGGTGACCGAGGCCCCCGGGTTCGCCGCGAAGCAGGCCGCGGCGTTCCTCGAGAACGGCCGCCCGAAGGTCGTCGTCCCGGACGGCAACCTGCTCACGATGTAAGGATCGGGTCCGGATGCATCCGGTTCCCGAACACCCCGGCGAAGGATTTTGCCGGGGTGTTGTCACGAACTGCGGCATTTTGGGTCTCGCCATGCCGTTCCGCTCCCGGTACGGTTTCCCAGGAACAACGACCGGAATCGATCAGGACGGCAACTGGGTTGAGTGGCAGCGCCGATGAGGTCCTCGGCAACCGATACCGCCTGATCGCTCCCGTCGGCAGTGGCGGCATGGCGGTCGTCTGGCGCGCCCGGGATCTGGTCCTCGACCGGGACGTCGCCGTCAAGCTCCTCGCCGGGGAGCTGGCGAACAAGCCCGGCAACCGCGAGCGGATCCGCTCCGAGGCCCAGGTCGTCGCCCGCCTGCAGCACCCCAACATCACCGCCGTGCACGACTACGGCGAGGCCGGGGACGTCTCCGCCGGGCGCACCGGGCGCCGCCCCTACGTCGTCATGGAGCTCCTCGAGGGCGAGCTGCTCTCCGACCGGCTGCGCAGCGGGCCGATGTCCTGGCGCCGGGCCACCCAGATCTGCGCCCAGGTCGCGGCCGGGCTCGCCGCCGCGCACGAGAGCGGCGTCGTGCACCGCGACATCAAGCCGAGCAACGTCATGCTCGTGGCGTCCGGGGCGAAGATCCTCGACTTCGGCGTGGCCGGGCTGGCCGGCTCCTTCGACCCCGACGACGAGCGCGACGGCACCGTCTTCGGCACCCCCGCCTACCTGGCCCCGGAGCGCCTCCTCGGCGGCGGGGTGGTCTCCGCCACCGACGTGTACACCGTCGGGCTGCTCGCCTACCGCTGCCTCACCGACCGGCTGCCCTGGCACGCGGACACCCCGACGCAGATGATCGCCAATCACGTGTACGAGCCGCCGAACCCGCTGCCGGACATCCCCGGGATGCCGGCCGAGGTGGCCCGGCTCATCACGCGCTGCCTGGCCAAGGACCCCGACAGCCGCCCGTCCGCGGCCGAGGTCGCCGGCATCCTGGCCGCCGCGACGGGCATCCACGTTGTGCTCCCCGGCGAGGACGGCCTGGCCACCCAGGAGGTGCATGCGCCGCCGGCCAGCGAGATCACGCCGGTCCCACGGCGCGCGGAGTTACCCCGGCGGGCTACCGGCGGGGGCAGCCATCACCGGCCCCCGAACCCGATGGCCCGGCGCACCTGGACCGCTGTCATCGCCGCCGTCGCCGTGGCCGGCGCGACCACCGGCATGATCATCTGGAAGCCGTGGGCGCCGAAGCCCGCGTGCAACGTCGACTTCTACATCCACCCGCAGGAACTGCCGGGCATCGACAAGGCGTTCGAGGCCCGCGCTACTGTGGCCAACATCGGCAACCGCACGCTCGACCCCTGGTATCTGTCCTTCCTCTTCCGGGGCGGTCAGCAGGTCGACCGCGTCGAGGGCGCCGGCTGGGAGCAGGCCGTGGGCGGTCTCAAGATCACCGGGCCGGCGGCGCTCCCGCCCGGCAAGGCGGTCACGATCGGCGTCTACGGCCACGGCGGTGTCGTGGTCAACAACCGGCCGCCGCTCCCGCCGAGCGACTTCGTGCTCAACGACACCGGCTGCGACGTGCGCTTCGAGATGCGCGGCCCGGACGATCAGCTCCCGGGCATCAGCGAGATCATGGACGCGCCGCCGGACGCGTCGCGCCCGCCGACCGGCCAGCCGCCGGGCCCGCAGCCCGGCGGCGGCAACGGCGACCCCGGCGGGCCGCAGCCCGGCTTCGACCCCAACGACCCCGGCCGGAGGCCGGACCGCAGCCCGCAGCCCGGCCAGTCCACCCCGCCGGCCTACCTGCGGACCACCCAGCCCGCCCAGCGCACCCGCCGCGGGCGGCATGCCTGAGGTTCAGGGCCCCGTCGGCTTCGTGTTCGGCGGCGGGGGAGTGCTCGGCGCCTACGAGGTCGGCATGGTGCGCGCGGTCCTGCACCACGGCATCCGGCCCGACTTCGTCATCGGCACCTCGATCGGCGCGCTCAACGGCGCCGCCGTGGCCGCCGCGCCGGACGAGCACGTCGCCGCGCGGCTCACCGAGATGTGGGCGTCGCCGCAGGCCCGCACCGTCTACGGCGACTCACTGCCCAGGCAGCTCGGCCGGTTCGCCCGCAGCACCCACCTGCACTCGCCGGACCCGCTGCGCCGGATGCTCGAGCACCACCTCGGCGCGGACACGACGTTCGCCGACCTCGCGGTCCCGTTCCAGTGCTGCGCGGCGAGCATCGAGCGGGCCGCCGAGCACTGGTTCTCGTCGGGCCCGCTCATCGACGCCGTGCTCGCATCCTCCGCGGTGCCGGGGCTGCTGCCGCCGGTACACCTGGGGGACGAGCATTTCATCGACGGCGGCATCGTCAACTCCGTGCCCGTCGGGCGGGCCGTGGCGCTCGGGGCGAGGACCGTCTTCGTCATGCAGGTCGGGCGCGTCGAACGCCCCCTGCGCCCGCCGCGGCGGCCCTGGGAGGTCGCCCAGGTGGCGTTCGAGGTCGCCCGCCGGCACCGTTTCGCGCGCGAGATGGAGGAGACCCCGGACGGCGTGACCGTGCACGTGCTGCCCACCGGCGGCGGCTCCGCGAAGGACGACTCGCCGCTGTCGTACCGCCGGATCGAGCTCGCCCGCGGCCGGATCGAGCGGGCGTACGAGGCGACCTGCGCGTATCTCGAGGCGCTGGACTAGCCGTGCCGCCCCGCTGGATTCGCCGCCTGATCATCACCCCCGTGGCCCTGGTCCTGATGGTCGCGGTGCTGGCCACGATGCCCGTCTGGCTCCTGCTGGCCGCCGCCCTCAGCCCGCTCGGCTCCGGCCGCCTGCGGGCCCTGCGGGTGACGTGGATGATGGCGGTGTACCTCTTCATGGAGGCTCTGGCGCTCGTCGTGCTCTTCGCCCTGTGGGTGGCCAGCGGCTTCGGCTGGCGTCTGCGCGGCCCCGGGTTCCAGCGCCTGCACTACGTCTTCATCGGCCGCATCCTGAAGGTCGCGTTCCACCAGGCGCGCTTCGCGCTGCGCGTGAAGGTCGCCGTCGTCGGCACCGCCCCCGACGTCGCCGCCCCCGGCCAGCCGGAGCTGGTCTTCTCCCGCCACGCCGGCCCCGGCGACTCCTTCCTGCTGATCCACGCACTGGTCAACTGGTTCGACCGCGAGCCGCGCATCGTGCTCAAGCAGACCCTGCAGTGGGACCCCGTCATCGACGTCCTGCTCAACCGCCTCCCCAACCACTTCGTCGCCGTGGGTGCCGGCAGCGAGGAGCGCATCGCCGAGCTCTCCACCGGCCTGGACGAGAACGACGTCCTGGTCCTCTTCCCCGAGGGCGGCAACTTCACCCCGAGCCGCCGCGTCCGCGCGATCCAGCGCCTGCGCGACCTGGGCCTGACCGCGATGGCCGAGCGGGCCGAGCGCATGCGCCACGTCCTGGCCCCCCGCCCGGGCGGCACGCTGGCCGCCCTGGACGCCGCCCCGGAGGCCGGCGTCATCTGGGTCGCCCACACCGGCCTGGACAAGCTCCTGACGATCGGCGACGTCTGGTCCCACCTGCCGCTCGACCTGACCATCACCATGCGCTGGTGGTCGGTGGAGCCGTCCGAGATCCCGGCGGGCGAGCAGGAGCGCATCGAGTGGCTGTACGAGTGGTGGGCCCGCATCGACGAGTGGATCGGCCACCACAACCCGTGACCGGCGGCCCGTGGGCCGTAGGCAAGAATGGTCCGATGCGATTCGGCGTACTGGGCACTGGACACTGGGCGACTGTCACACAGGCGGCCGCGCTGGCGACACACCCCTCGGCGACGCTTGCCGGCGTCTGGGGCCGCAGCCCCGACAAGGCCGCCGACCTGGGCTCCCGCTACGGCGTTCCCGCCTACGCGGACGTCGAGGAGCTCTTCGCCGCCGTCGACGCCGTGGCCATCGCCCTGCCCCCGGACGTCCAGGCCCCGCTGGCCGTCCGCGCCGCCCGCGCCGGCAAGCACCTGCTGCTGGACAAGCCCCTGGCCCTGGACCCGGCCGCGGCCGACGAGGTGGTGGCCGCGGCCGCCACCGCCGGCGTGGCCACCGTCGTGTTCTTCACGAACCGCTTCGTCCCGTCGGTCGACACGTTCCTGACCGCGAACGCCGAGCTGGGCGGCTGGTACGCCGCCCACGGCACGATGTACGCCTCGATCTTCCAGCCGGGCAACCCCTACGCCGGCTCCCTCTGGCGCAAGGAGCACGGCGGTCTGTGGGATCTGGGCCCGCACGCCCTGTCGGTGGTACTGCCACTGCTCGGCCCGGTCCTCGACCTCTCCGCCGCCGAGGGCCCGCGCGACACTGCCCACCTGCTGCTGCGCCACGAGAACGGCGCCGCGAGCACGCTCTCCCTGACCGTGGACGCCGCGCCGGACGCCACGAGCTTCGGCTTCTCGTACTTCGGCGAGCACGGCGCCACCACCCTCCCCCCGTGGGACGTCAACCAGGTGGAGGCCTTCGGGAACGCGGTGACGGCCCTGATGGATGTCGCCGCCACAGGCCGCCGCCACCCCTGCGACGCCGCCCTCGGCGCCCAGGTGACCCACATCCTCGCCGCCGCCGAGCAGGCCCGCCGCACGTCGACGATCGTGGCCGTCTGACGCCGTCGGCGGGCCGCCCGGTGCTCGGCGGGCCGGGCGGGAGTCATCGCATCCGGCCCATGGCGCTGCGGAGGCGGGACAGGTCGCGGAGGCGGCGCTCGTAGGTAACGGCGAGCCCCACCAGCAGGGCGCCGGCCACGGCGAGGGGGGCCCAGCGCGGCAGGCGGTCCCAGAACAGCAGTACCTCGTGCCAGGCCAGCACCGCGAGGACGGCGCCGCCGGCCGCGATCGGGGACTTCAGGCGCCAGCGCGCGCCGGCGAGGACCACCGCGACAGCGGCCGCCCCCAGCAGCAGGCGGCGGACCGGCTCGCCCTCGTCGACCACGACGAGCGCGAGGCTGGGCAGGAACCCGAACAGCAGCGCGGGGCCGAACGCGACCCAGCTGGTCAGGCCCGGGCTGCGGCGGGCCGCCAGCCACCCGGCGACGAGCGCGGCCAGGCCGATCGGTGCCGTGTACGCCTCGGTAAGTGTCGACTCCCGCGCCACCAGCACCAGCTCGTAGGCGACGAGCTCGGCGACCACCGCGGCCACCGCGTGAGCCGTGCGGTGCGCTCCGGCCAGGGCCCGCACCCCCAGCGCCAGGCCCCAGAGCCCGGCGATCCCCGCGGCGGCGGCCAGGTCGGCCACGGCCAGCAGGAACGCCACCGCGGCCACGGCGTGCGCGAGCGCGTCGAGGAGCCGGCCTTCGCCCGGCCGGCGCCGCAGCAGGAAGCCACCGGCGAAGGCCGCGCCGGCCGCCGCCAGCACCAGGTACGCCGTGGCCCGCAGCGGCAGGTCCGCGGCCTGGCCGGCCGCGAACGCCAGCCACGCCCCGCCCGCCCCGGCCGCGAACCAGGCGAGCATCCGGGAGGTGATGGTCCGCCCGGCGATCCCGGTGAACGCGGCGGCGACCGTGATGACGCCGAGCGCGGCAAGTGTCGACCAGGCCGCGGCCAGACAGCCGGCCAGCCCCGGAACGATCCCGGACCAGCAGGTGAGCGCCCCCGTCACGGTCCCCGGCGACGGTTTGCGCAGCGCGGCGCCGATCGCGGTGGCGATGCCGCCGGCAAGCGTCAGCGCCGGTACCGCCGGCCAGGGCGCCCCCGCCGCGATGCATCCGAGCACGGCCCCGAGCAGCACGGGCGGCGCCGCCAGGCTCCACCGGGACAGCCCGAACCGCCCGGCCGCGAGCACCGCCAGCACGGCGAGCAGCCCGAGCGTCACGGCCGAGGCCGCGGCACCCAGCGCCGGTGGCTGACCGTCCCACCAGCCGGTGCCGTCCGCCCCGAGCCCGACCCCGGCCGGCGCCCCCTGCCAGACCGCCCCGAGCCACGTCAACGGCCGCAGCAGCGCCTCGATCACCGCCGGCGCCAGCGACACCAGCACGAGCAGCGCCGGCACGACAGCGGCCACGGCATGCACGGGCCCGGCAGCCTGGTGGTCGGAGGCGGCGGGCGCGGTGGGCGGCTTGCGGAAGGCGCGGGCGTCCGACGCGAGCCAGACGCCGAGCAGGGCGGCCGCGCCATAGACGCCGAACCAGGTCTGCCCGCCGTTCGCCGAGGACTGGACCACGGCCGCGATCGTCACACCCGCGCCGGCCGTGGCGGTGGCGACGGTGCCGGCGTTCCCGGCCCGGCTCCCCAGCACGACGGCGGCCGCGACGACGAGGGCCAGGCCCGCCGTGGCGCCCGCGAGCGCCGGCGGGATCGGCCCCGATGCCGCCGTGCCGAGCGACGACAGCCGGAACGCGGCGGCGCCCAGGATCGGCAGGGTCAGCAGCGCGACGGCGGCGGACGCGAGGCCCACCGCGCGCCCGGTCGCCCGGACCGCGACGGCCGTGGCCAGGGCGGCGAGCAGGGCCTGGGTCAGCAGCGTGGCGAGCGGTGAGACGAGGCCGGTGACGGCCAGGTGCGCGCCCACGACCGGCGCGGCGGCGAGGGCGAGCGTCCGGTGCGAAGCCCACAGCAGGGCAGTCGCGGTGAGCAGGACGAGCGCGGCGCCGTCGACGGCGGCGGCCAGGGCCGGGCCGCCCGGCACGCAGGCCGGGCCGGCGAACGTGAGGAGCACGAGCGCGGTCCACAGCACTGCCCGGTGCCGCAGCGCCAGCCAGAAGGCGCCGGCCAGGATCAGCAGGGCGGCCGGCTCCTGCCAGTCGAAGAGGCGGCCGGGCCCGGCCGGGTCCGGGTGCCACGCGGGGAGGGCGTGGGCGGCCGAGCGGCCGGCGGCGAGGAGGGCGAACAGCGCGTACGGGGCCGCGAACGCCGCGGTCACCACGAGCGCCCCGACCCGCGCGCCGGCGCGGAAGCGCTCCGGGACCGCGAACGCCGCGGCGATCAGCAGCAGCGCCAGCGCGGCGAACGCCACGTACCGCTGGTGCGGGAGCACCTCCGCGACCAGCCGGGCGCCGGCCAGGGCGACGATCCCCACGGCGATGCCGGCGGCCGGGTGCGCGGTGCGCGGGTGCATCGATCCGGCCCCGACGACCAGCGCGGCCAGCAGCGCCATCACCGAGGCGATGCGCACCGCCGCCGGTACGCCATCCACAGTGGCCAGTGCATGCAGCGCGGGCGGCAGCGTGGCGAGGGCGGCGGCACCCGCGGCGAACCAGGCGAGCGGCTCGACGGTCCGGGCCAGCAGCAGGTTGAGCCCGGCCGCGCCGGCGAACACCAGGGCCCAGCCGGTGGCGCCGGACCCGTGGTGCAGCGCGAGCAGCGGCAGCACCGGCTGGACCGCGAGGACGGCGGCCAGGCGCGGCGCCCGCAGTCCGGTCAGCGCCGCATAGCCGCCCGCGACACCGGCAGTGACGGCGAACGTGATGCCCGCGTAGGTCGTCGGGATCGTGGCGTCGGCCAGCCCGGCGAGGTTGACGTACCACGCCGCGTAACCGTCGAGCACGACCAGCAGCAGCCCGAGCGCGGCGAACGTCTCCGCGGTGGCGCGCAGCCCCCGGCGCTCGACGAGCGGCGGCACGGCGAGCGTCACGAGCGTGATGACCGCGAGGACGGCGGCCCGGCCGAGCACGCCGAAGCTGGCCCAGGCGACGGCCGTGAAGACGATCGCCGCCGCCCCCAGCAGCAGCCCGCCGAGGATGAACAGCAGATTCTGCACCGTGCGCGGCGCCGCTTCCGGCCGCCGGGCGAAGCCGCCGGCCGCGTCGGGACCTGGCGCACCGGCGTCGGCGGCGACGGGGCCGGCAGCGACGAAGCCGGGCGTGGAGGGTGCCGGGCCGGCCGCGGGAGCGGGAGCGGGCGCCGGGCGGCGGTACGCGGCGGCGGCCACCTCGGCCTTGATGCGGGCCGCGAGCTGATTGCGCCGGGAGACGGTCTCGTTGTAGCGCAGCACCGCGGAGCCGAGGCGGGTGCGCGCCGCCTCGACCTCGGCGTGCAGCCGCTGCGTCTCCCCGTTGAGGCGGACGACCTCCGCGGCGTCGGGGAACGGCGGCCGCCCGCAGTTGCCGCAGCCCGACTCGAGGCCGGCCGGCGCACCGCAGAACGGACACGGATAGCTCACCATGCCAGTCAGCGTGCGGCACCGTGGCGTCCGGCGAATCGGCTGCGGTACTCAAACCGGGCCTGAGTACCCCGACTTTGTGTCCGGCGCCGGGGAGGGCATGCTGACCGGATGCGGTTGCTGACCGAGGTCGAGTACAAGGCGACGATGGAGCCGGAGCCGGTCCAGCTCGGGCCGGACGCCGACCCCCCGTTCGACTTCTGGCCCTACTTCGACCGGATCCCGCCGGGCGACCTGCAGGGGCACGACTTCTCCGAGGGCGTCGTCACCTACGCCTGGCACATGCCGCTGGGCAACCTGCAGCACGTCCTGGTCAACTGCGAGCAGCCCAGCGTGTTCCTGGTGCTGGTCCTGGACCTCGCCGGCAACCGCGTCCTCGGCCACTACCTGCTGGACATCCTGCGGGTCCAGGACCGGGCCTAGTACTCCAACGTCACTTCGCGGCTGGGTGCGGCGTGGCGTGGGCATGAAGACGGCCACCGCGGTGATCATCGATGGTTTGTGAAGACAAAAGAAGATCAAGCGGTGGCCGCGTGCCACAGCGTAGACCCTGAGCGGTGGGGTGCGCTGCTCGACACTGGCATGGCCCGCATCGCCGGCCGGTTCGCCCGAGCCGAGGTCCGCCGGACCGCGGCGGCGTTCGTCGCGGGTCTGCTCTCCACGGTAGAACGCAAGACCTGCTGGTCCTTGGCCGAGCACGCCGGGCATCCGGATCCGCAGCCGATGCAACGGTTGCTGCGTAAGGCGGTGTGGGACGCCGACGCCGTCCGAGACGACACCCGCGACCTGCTGCTCGAACAGGTCAGTCACGCCGACGGCGTGCTGATCGTCGATGAGACCGGCTTCGTCAAGAAAGGCCGATCCTCGGTCGGGGTCCAGCGGCAGTACACCGGTACCGCGGGCCGGATCGAGAACAGCCAGGTCGCGGTGTTCCTGGCCTACGCCTCCCCGCGCGGTCGTGGTCTGATCGACCGGCGGCTCTACCTGCCCGAAGCCAACTGGTGTAACCAGCCAGACCGGCGCGCCCGAGCCGGCGTGCCCGACGACACCGTGTTCGCCACCAAACCGGCCCTGGCCCGGCAGATGCTCACTGCCGCGTCCGTCGCCGGCGTTGCAGCCAGCTGGGTCACCGCTGATGAGGTCTACGGCGCCGACCCCGACCTGCGCGCCGACCTCGAAGCCCGTGGTGTCGGCTACGTCCTGGCGATCGGCTGCGACCGGCGAGTCCGCATCAACCACGGCCGCACCATCATCCGCGCCGACACCCTGACCGCCCGTGTCCCCGCCGGCAGCTGGCAGACACACAGCTGCGGCCCGGGCGCGAAAGGACCACGCACCTACCAGTGGGCCTGGATCACCACCGCCACCCATCCCGGCGAGCATCGCTGGCTGCTCGTGCGCCGCAACCCGCACACCGGCGAAGTCGCGTTCTACCTGTGCTGGTCACCCCGGCCGGTGCCGCTGCGCGTGCTGGTCCGGGTCGCGGGCAGCCGATGGAGCGTCGAAGAACTTTTCCAGACCGGCAAGAACGAGATCGGCCTGGACCACTACCAGGTCCAGACCTGGACCAGCTGGCACCGGTTCATCACCCTGGCCATGCTCGCCCTCGCCCTGCTCACCACGCTCGTCCCAGCACCCGAGCCGGTCACCGAACCCGACCTGCAAAGCCCCACGATCGCGCTCACCGTGCCCGAGACCCGCCGCCTCCTCAACGCCCTGACCCTCCACCGACCCATCGATCCCAGCCACGCCCTGCGCTGGTCACTTTGGCGACGAACCGTCCAAGCCCGCGCCCGCCGATCCCACTACCAGCGCAGACTCACACGCAACGGCTGAAGTGACGTTGGAGTACTAGGCGTCCAGGCCCCGCTCGATGGCGTAGCGCACCAGATCCACCCGGCTGTGCAGCTGCAACTTGCCGAGGGTGTTCTGCACGTGGTTCTGCACCGTCCGGTGCGAGAGCACCAGCCGCTCGGCGATCTCCTTGTACGTCACGCCCTTCGCGACCAGGCGCAGCACCTCGGTCTCGCGCTCGGTCAGCCGGGGCGCGTCCGGGTCCTCGGCCCGGGTGACGCTGGCCAGCCGGCGGAACTCCCCGAGGACCAGGCCGGCCAGGCCCGGCGTGAACACGGCGTCGCCCTGGGCGGTGCGCTGCACGGCGGCCAGGAACTCCTCGCGGGCCGCGGACTTCACCAGGTAGCCGGTCGCGCCCGCCTTCACCGCGTCGAGCACGTCCTGCTGCTCACCGCTGGCCGACAGCATGAGGATCCGGGCGCCGGGACAGCTCGCGAGGACCCCCTGGATGACCTGCACCCCCGAGGAGTCCGGCAGCTGCAGGTCGAGCACCACGACGTCCGGGCGCACCGACGGGGCGATGCGCACCGCCTGGGCCCCCTCGCCGACCGCGGCCACCACCTCGTATCCGGCCTCGGCCAGGTCCCGCGCGACCCCCTCGCGCCACATCGGATGGTCGTCGACCACCATCACCCGCAACTTCGCCCCGCTCTCCACCCGAACACCCTAAAGCGTCAGCGTGGCACCGTGAGTTCCACTTCCGTACCGGTTCCCGCGGCGGACGTCACGCTCACCGAGCCGCCCAGGTCCCGGATCCGCCCGCGGATCGACTGGGCGACGCCGAGCCGGCCGTCGAGCTCGGCCTCGGCCAGGCGCCCGTCGGGGATGCCGGCGCCGTTGTCGCGGACCGACACCGTGACCTGATCGTCGAGCTCCTCGAGGAGGATCCAGGCCCGGGCGCCGGGCCCGGCGTGCCGTTCGACATTGTCGAGGGCCGCGCCGACCGCGGCCACGACCTCGCCCGCCACCGACCCCGGCAGGAGCACCGGGGTGGCCGGGGCGGCGATCGTCACCGCCGCCGAGGCGTAGGCGTCGAGCAGCGGCCGGACGTCGACGAACGCGTCGGCCGTGGAGACCGGGCTGCCGGCCGCGACCAGGGAGCGCAGCACGGACTCCTGCTCACCGGCGAGCCGGCCCAGCTCGGCCGCCTCGCCGCCGAGCTCGGCCCCGCGCCGCTGGACCAGGGCCAGGACCTGCAGCACCGAGTCGTGGATGCCGCGGGCCAGCCGCTCGCGTTCCCGGGTGGCCGCCTCCACCTCCATGGCCTGCTGGAGCCGGGTCTCGGCGTCGATGGCGAGCCGGGCGATGTGCCCGACCCCGATGCCGGCCAGGATCATGAGCACCGGGCCGTTGGCGGTGGCCTGGCTGAAGCCGTTGCGCACGATGACGTCGGCGACGCTGAGCAGGATCGCCGCGATGGCGCCCCGGCGCCGGCCGCCGGAGATCGCCCAGGCCACGACCGGGGAGGCGACCCAGGCCATGGGCAGCGTCGGCGCGCCCACGCCGAGGCCCGGCGGGTGGACGATCCAGCGGGAGGCGAGCAGGCAGAGCGCGGCCACGGCCAGGTCGGCGCCGAGCAGGGGCCAGCCCCGCCGCTCCGGCCGCGCGTACGCCAGGCTGCTCACCACCGTCCAGACGGTCATCACCGCGATGATGAGCCAGCCGCCGAGCGGCCACGCGTATTCGCGGAAGTTGTTGACCATCAGGACGGCGGCGTAGCCGAGCGCGGTGATCCTGAACACGAGCAGCGCCCGCCACAACGGCCCCTCCAGACCGGGCAGCCGCCGCTCGCTCATCCGGCTAGGCCCAGTGCACGGCGGGCAGGCCGGCCTCGGCGAGGGCGGCGTCGATCTGGCTGAACGGGCGCGAGCCGAGGAAGCCGGCCGGGTTCATGGGCGAGGGGTGCCCGGCCTCGATGACCACGTGCTGGGGGTTGGTGACGAGCTCGGCCTTCTTGCGCGCGTAGCTGCCCCAGAGCACGAACACGACGCGCCTGTCGAAGGCGTTGAGCGCGTGGATGGCCGCGTCGGTGAAGTGTTCCCAGCCCTTCTTGGCGTGGGTGCCCGCCTTGCCGGCCCGGACGGTCATGATCGCGTTGAGCAGCAGCACCCCGTCGGCCGCCCACGGGGTCAGGTCGCCGTTGGCGGGCGGTGTCACGCCCAGGTCCTCGCGCAGCTCCTTGTAGACGTTGCGCAGGGACGGCGGGATGGACACGCCCGGGCGCACCGAGAAGCTCAGCCCGTGGGCCTGGCCGGCCTTGAAGTAGGGGTCCTGGCCGAGGATCAGCACCCGGGCCTGCTCCGGCGGGCACAGCCGGAAGGCGGTGAACAGGTCCTCCTGCGGCGGGAACACCGTCTGGGTCGCGTACTCCTGCTCGACGAACGTCTGCAGTCGCCGCACGACGTCGAGGTCGAGATAGGGCTTCATCACGTCACGCCAACCGGCGGGGAGGAGCTCCAGCAGATCCAAGGACATGCCCGGCACTCTACGAGCCGGGTGCGACATTTTTGGTACCGGCTGTAATGCGGATTTATCCGGATAAAATCGGACCATGACGCAGATAGGACCTGTGGGCGGCAACGGTGAGCCGCTGACCGTGCTCTGGTCCTGGCGGCAGCGGCTCGAGCAGGGGGACGAAAAGCCGAAAGAGCGTGAACAGCCGCAACGACGGCCGAAATACCCTGCGCCAAAGGACAGTCTTGCACAGGCCGAGCCGGTGGACGGGCCGAAACAGGGCGATCAGGGGTACCTCGCCCAGCTGCAGCTGCGCCTCCGCGCGGCGCTCGGCGACTTCCACGGTGCGATTCGCATCCTGGCGGAGGTACCCCCGCAGATGCGCACTGTGCTGCACACGGCGGTCGCCGAGGACCCGGCGGCGGCCGAGCGCGGGCTCGTCTGGCTGGTCGAGCACTTCGACCAGCCCAGCGCGGTCGTCCCCGCCCTGGGCCGGCTCGCACCGGCACTCGACGCGCTGATCGGCACCCGGGCCCGCCAGCTCGACCTGTTCGGCGACGCGCTGGCCGAGGCCGTGCGCGAGGCGCGCGAGGAGCGCGGCGAGCGCTGGAGCGACGAGGACGCCGGGGCCTGGCGCGACGCCTGGCGGTTCGCGGTCGGCTGGCTGCGCCAGGGCGCGCAGCTGCACCAGGGCGAGACCCCGTACTGGACGGGCACTGTCGTCGCCCACGACCGGCGCCGCGACGACGTGGCCGTGCTGACCGTGATGACCGACCTGCCGTACCCCTTCCGGGCCGGGCAGCGCGCGATAGTCGAGTGCCACCAGGTGCCGGGCGCGTGGCGGGCCTGCTGGATCGGTGACCCGCCGGCCGAGGACCACCACATCGAGATCCACGTCCAGGCGCTCCCCGGCGACCGGGCCACCGGCTGCCTCGTGCGCGACGGCGGCGTCGGCGACCCGATCCGGCTGCACCGGGCCGAGGGCGACTTCAAGATCGAGGAGGGCCGGCCCGGCTCGGTGCTGATCGTGGCCGAGGACGTGCACGTCACCCCGGTCAAGGCGCTGCTGAGCGAGCTGGCCCTGCGCGGCGACGAGCGGGTCGTGCACCTGTTCTGGGGCGTGTCGACCCGCGACGACCTCTACGACCTGGAGTCGCTGCGCGAGCACGCGGCCCGGTGCGCGCACGCGTTCGTGCACGCGGTGGTCGCGCGGGGGCCGGCCCACCCGTACGTCAGCGGTTCGCTGCCGCAGGTCGTCGTGGACTTCGGCGAGTGGACCTCGCACGACGTCTACCTCAGCGGCAGCGGGCTGGCCGTCGGCGTCATGCGCAACATGCTGCTGCAACGCAACGTCGACCCGCGCCGGATCCACACGGTCACGCTGGAGCCGATCAGCGCGCCCTGACGGGCGGGTCCGATGTCATGAACAAGAGATGGTCCGGCCGCGCGGTCTCTGCGACGATGGATTTTCGGGCGCGAACGGATGTCACGAGTAGGAAATGTCGCAGTGACGCGCCCCGCCGCTTGGTGGGACGGGTGGATCTGTAATCCTGCGCGGAGGCGCCATAAGCGCCGGTCGTGGGCAATGACGGCCGCGGCCAGGAGCCGGACTGCGGGACGAGACGGGAACGACGCGCATGAGTGAGTACAACATCACATACCCCGACGGCGAGCTCGAGCTCAAGGTACGCAAGGCGACCGAGGGCCCGGCCGGGCTGGAGATCGGTGCGCTCCTCAAGGACACCGGCCAGGTCACCCTCGACACCGGCTTCGTGAACACCGCCTCCTGCGTGTCGTCGATCACCTACATCGACGGCGACCAGGGCATCCTGCGCTACCGCGGCTACCCGATCGAGCAGCTGGCCGAGGGCTCGACCTTCCTGGAGAGCTCCTACCTGCTCATTCACGGCGAGCTGCCGAGCGCGTCGCAGCTCGCCGAGTTCAGCGGCAAGATCCAGCACCACACGCTCCTGCACGAGGAGATGCGCCGCTTCTTCGACGGCTTCCCGCGCGACGCGCACCCGATGGCGGTGCTCTCCTCCGCGGTCAGCG
This sequence comes from Dactylosporangium vinaceum, assembly GCF_019904175.1. Taxonomy (GTDB): domain Bacteria; phylum Actinomycetota; class Actinomycetes; order Mycobacteriales; family Micromonosporaceae; genus Dactylosporangium; species Dactylosporangium vinaceum. Next base: position 2,631,978 of record NZ_CP061913.1, read on the forward strand.
CGCTGTCCACCTTCTACCAGGACAGCCTGAACCCGTTCGACAAGGAGCAGGTGGAGATCTCCACCATCCGCCTGCTGGCCAAGGTGCCGACGATCGCGTCGTACGCGTACAAGAAGGCCATCGGCCAGCCGATGCTCTACCCGGACAACTCGCTCGGCTACGTCGAGAACTTCCTGCGCATGACGTTCGGCGTCCCCGCCACGCCTTACGAGATCGACCCGGTCGCGGTCAAGGTGCTCGACATGCTGCTGCTCCTGCACGCCGACCACGAGCAGAACTGCTCCACGTCGACGGTCCGCCTGGTCGGCTCCAGCCAGGCCAACCTCTTCGCCTCGGTCTCGGCCGGCGTCAACGCGCTGTTCGGCCCGCTGCACGGCGGCGCCAACCAGGCCGTCCTGGAGATGCTGCAGCAGATCCACACCGACGGCGGCGACATCCAGTCGTTCGTGCGGAAGGTGAAGAACAAGGAGGCGGGGGTACGCCTCATGGGCTTCGGGCACCGCGTGTACAAGAACTACGACCCGCGGGCCGCGCTGGTGAAGAAGGCCGCGCAGGAGGTCCTCGGCCGGATGGCGACCCCGGACCCGCTCCTCGACCTCGCGATGCAGCTCGAGGAGATCGCGCTGGCCGACGACTTCTTCGTCTCGCGCAAGCTCTACCCGAACGTCGACTTCTACACCGGCCTGATCTACAAGGCCATGGGCTTCCCGACCACGATGTTCACCGTCCTGTTCGCCCTCGGCCGGCTCCCGGGCTGGATCGCCCAGTGGCGCGAGATGATCAACGACCCGGAGACCAAGATCGGCCGCCCGCGTCAGGTGTACACCGGCTATGGCGCCCGCGATTACACGCCGATTGCCGCTCGGTAAAGACCCGCTGCGCGGAGCGGTTCTTGCTCGTTTGTCTACTTGACGGAGATCGACCCCGGCTGTCTCATAACTGAGTCCGTCCTGGGGCCGTCTGGGGTCGTTATCCGTTTTTGGGCATTTGAGCACATGGAGCGAGCATGAGCGCGTCAACGTTGTCGCCGCTGTTGACCGCGGCAGTGCAGGACCGCACGTCCGGTGCTACCGGAGTGGCCCGCCAGGTGCTGGACGGGCTCGGCGAGTTCGTGTCCGATCCGGCCACCCTGCGGGCGATGGTGGCGCCGCTGCCCGGGCTGCTGCCGGGGTACGCCTCCATGTGGCACATCGCCCGCGCGGCCAACAGCGCCGACCCGGGCCCGGCCCTGCGCGCGATCCGCGAGCAGCTGGACCGCGACGTGGACCGCTCGGTCGCCCTGGCCACCCGGGTCCTCGAGCAGCGGGGTGGCTGGGTCCGCACCGCGCCGAGCAGCGCCCTGGTCAAGGCCACCGTCGCCGGGCTGCCCGCCGGCACCGTCGACGCGCCCGGCACCGAGGGCCTGGAGCCGGTCACCGGCCTGGCCGGGGCCGACGCGATAAGCCCCACCCGGGTCCTCAACATCAAGGGCACGCTGGACCTGGCCCGGTCGATTCCCACGATCGTGGTCACCACGTCGCTGAAGCTGGTGCCCGAACACGTCTTCGAGGGCCTGGGCTCGCCGCTGTTCGAACGGATTCCGCTCGATGCGTTCTGGGCCGTGGTGCTCGACGGTGAGCTGCTGACACCGGCCGAGGCCGGTCGCCGGGCGGCCCAGCTCGGCTGACCGGGCCCGCCGGCGCGACGGATTCCCAACCATCGCCGCCGCCATGATCAAGTAGACCTTCACCAATTCGTGGGAGCGCTCCTATCCGGCCGCCGTCTGGGGAGGCTGGAGTGATAGTCGCCCATGAATGCGTGTGGCCCGGCGGCGGCCGGGCCGTCCCCGGTGAAGATCCACAACGGATTCCGAAGCGGGGCAACGGATGCGGCCGTCTGGCTCCACATTGGACAACCGGGAAGACGGCACGATTTAGGACTGTGCAGACGGTCGGCGGGGGAGTACATTTCGTGCAACCCAAGGACAGCCGGGGCCGCCGCTTCCCCCGTGGCGGCGGCCCCGGTCTTGGGTTTCTTTCGTCCGCCGGCCGCTGACCGGCGCCTGTATGCCCTCGCGGGGCCCATGTTTGCCCTCGCCGGGTGAGGGAGACCAGACCCTCATGGCTTCCGTCGATACCCGGCCCAACGAGACGCCGGCGCCTTCCGGTCCGCCGCCCCGCACGGTCTACATCGTCGGCGGGGTCATCGTCGTCGTCCTCATCGCGGTCGCCGCCGTCCTGGCGGTCGTATGGCCGCAGATGCACGGGGAGAACGCGAACGACACCGCCCACACCGTCACCGGGGCGGTCAACGGGCGCGACCACGCCACCCTCGACCTGGTGACCGGGGCGACCTCGGTCAACATGCAGGCCGCCGACCTCGGCGACACGCTCTACCGGGTCGACACGCCGCAGACGGCCTCCGTCCACGACACCGGAGAGCGGATCGAGGTCCAGGTGACCGACGGCAACGCCGAGGTCACGATCCAGCTCAACCGGGACGTGACCTGGGCCGTGCGCTTCACCGGCGGCGCCCAGAGCAACACCGCCGACCTGCGCAGCCTCAAGCACCTGGCGAGCGTCGAGTACGTCGGCGGGGTCTCCGCGATCGACGTCACCCTGCCGACTCCGACCGGGACCGTCCCCGTCCGTGTCGACGGCGGCGCCAGCGCGGTGCGGGTCATCGCGCCCAGCGGCACGCCGGTGCGGGTCCAGGCGGCCGGGGGAGCGGGCCGCGTCACCGTCGACGGCACCGAGCACAGCGGTGTCGGCGCCGGCGGCACGTTCCCGTCGAACGGCTGGGATGCGGCCCAGAACCGCTACGACGTCGTGGCCGCCGGCGGTGTCTCAGCCTTTACGGTCGAGCACACCTAGGTCCATCGGCGCCCCGGACGTCGGGGCGTCGTCGGGCAGGTCGGCCAGGCCGAACAGCTCGGTCAGCCCGGTGATCTGCAGCAGCCGGTGCACGAACGGCGACGGGCTGCGGACCTCCATGCGGCCGCCGGCCTCGCGCACCTTGTTGTTGGCGGCCACCAGCGCCCCGATGCCTATGGAGTCCATGAACGGCACCCGCCGCAGGTCCACGGCGAGCAGCTGCGGCCGGTACGCCTCCACGGTGTCGAGCACGACGGAGCGCAGCGCCCCCACGGTGGCGGCCTCGAGGGGACCGAGCACCTCCACCACGACAGTGCCGCCGGGTATCTCGCCGGACTGGTGCGTCCGGACCATTGCGTCGCCCATTCAACTCGCGTACCCAGCCCGGGAAACCGGAAACGTGGAGCGTGCGGGTGGCGACGTCACGCGTTCGCGGAGACCAGCAGCGGGAGCATCAGCCCGTATGCGCACAGCAGCACGCAAGCCTCCGGACGGGTGATCCGGTTGCCCCGCTTGAGCAGCAGCCAGGCCAGGACCCCGGCGACCACCATGGCCGTCACCGCCAGGAAGCCGAACGGCGCGATCCGCTCCCTCCCCGCCGCCAGCCCGACCACCGCGCCGCCGACCAGGCTGTTGAACAGGTTCGAGCCGAGCAGATTGCCGACCATCAGGTCGCCCCAGCCGCGCCGCTGCGCCTGCACCGACGTCATCAGCTCCGGCAGCGACGTGCCGAGCGCGACGAACGTGAAGCCGATCACGGCATCGCTCACGCCCCACCGGTGCGCCAGCGTCGACGCGTTCGTCACCAGCAACTGCGCGCCGCCGAGCGTGGCGGCCAGCCCGATCGCGCACCGGGCCGCCTCGACCCACCAGCGGCCGGGCGGGGGCGGTGGCTCCACGAACGCGGCGACGTCATCGGGGAGGGGATCGTCGGGGGGTACCCGCGAAAGCCGCACCAGGAGCCACAGCGCGCCGAGGCTCAGCAGCGCCAGCAGTACCCCGGCGATGAACTTGAGCCCGACGAGCGCGAACGCCCCGAACACGCTCACCCCGGCCACCATGAGCGGCGCCTCGCGCACCGGCACGGACGAGCGGACGAGCACCGGCGAGACGACGGCGACGACTCCCAGGATCAGCGTCACGTTGAGGATGTTCGACCCGACGAGGTTGCCCAGCGCCAGCCCCGCGTTCCCGCGCACGGCCGCGGTGCCCGACACGACGAACTCCGGCGTGCTCGTCCCCAGCCCGATGATCACCACGCCGACGATCACCGGCGCCACCCGCAGCACCGTGGCCAACCGGCCCGCGCCGACCACCAGCTGATCCGCCCCGACGGTGAGCAGCGCCAGGCCCACGATGCCGAGCCCGGCCACGAACAGGGTCGACATCCGCCTCCTCCCAGCGCCGCGCCTGGCTCGACACACTACCGGTACACGCACCCGCCCCGGCGCCCGCGCGGTTGCATTGTGCACGGGCCCGAAACCGGTTCCGGCGGATTGCCGCCTTCCACCGCTGGCGCAAAAGCGCGGAGCGCTCTACAGTTTTCAACGAGACCGGCGTCTTCCCCCGTGGATGCCGGTCTCACCACTATTTTCGGGGTCTGCTCCATAGTGGACGGCACCGGTACATTGGGCCCCGGCGGAGGGAGCAGTCTGGTGCCTTGTCCACGGTGCGGAGCCACGGGCGTCGACCCGGCCGGCTACTGCGTGCAGTGCCGGCTCTTCCGCGGCCCGGCGGGCCCGCCGCCCCAGGCGTTCTATCCCGTGGCCCCGCCGCCGCCGAAGCAGCGCAACCCACTGCTGATCCCCGGCATCATCTTCGGCGCCGTCGCGCTGCTCCTGGCGGCGGGCGTCATCGTCTACGCCGTGGTGGGCGGCGACAGCCCCGCCGCCGATCAAGGGCTGACGGGCGGCACCAACCCGGTCGTCGCCCCCAGCCTCACGGCGGCCCCCGACGACCCGACCCCGACCCCCACGGCGACGGTGACCGCCACGCCCGGCGCGTCGGCGTCGGGGAGCGCCGGGACCAGCCCGACCGCCGGGCCCTCCTGCGTCGTCGGCGTCTTCCTCGAGGAGCAGCACACCGAACAGGTGACAGTGCTCAACACCGGCACGTTCCCGTTCAGCGGCAGCGGCGCCTACCACCGGTACACCGACAGCGGCCGGGTCACCCTCGACTACGGCGACGGCATGAGCCTGCGCGGCACCAACGGCGCCAACCAGTACGAGTACATCTTCGCCGGCTACATCTCGTACACGTACAAGTACGAGAACGGCGTGCTCACCTTCTCGTCGCCGCGGCCCGACCCGCAGGGCACCGAGACGTTCATCCGCAACGGCAACGTCGACTTCAAGGGCAAGCTGGAGGCCCGCGTACCCCCGCCGATGAAGGTCAACTGCGGCGGCGTCGCCATGAGCCTCAGCAACCAGATCACCACGATCCAGCTCAAGCGCACCAGTAAAGCACCGTGACCTCACGGGCGGCTTTGCTCAGGTGAGCGGCGGGCGTGCCGATCATGCACGGCGGAGGAGGAGCCTGCATGGACAACACGCTCGCCATGGTCATCGACGACTCGCGCGCGATGAGGGGCATCCTGAAACGGATTCTGCTGCCCCTCGGCTTCGAGACCCGCGAGGCCACCAACGGCAAGGACGCGCTCGACCAGATCTGGGACCACGACCTCAAACCGGCCCTGGCCCTCATCGACTGGAACATGCCCGAGATGAACGGGCTCGAGTTCGTCATGGCGGTGCGCAAGCAGAAGCATCTGCGCCAGATGACGCTCATGATGGTCACCACCGAGAGCGAGCACGGTCAGATCGTGCGAGCCCTCGCCGCGGGGGCCCACGAGTATGTGATCAAGCCGTTCACGGCGGAAGCGATCGTCGACAAGCTGACGTACCTGGGACTCGTCCCGCTGGCCGGCGCCGAGCCCGCGGTCAGCGCGTGATCTGGGGGGTTGACCTGAAAGGCACGGCACTGGGTCCGATAGGCGACGGAAGAACACCAGGCGCCGAACTACCGTGCGACACATGACGATCGACTTCCCGCACGGCTGGTGGGGCACGGACCTGGGCGCCGCCCGGGCGAGCATCGGAACCTACGAGCTCTACCCCACCGAGAGCCTGCCGGCGGTGGACGAGTCACGCTCCGACGGCAGCTTCGCCTGGCTCGTCCCCGGCGCGCCGCACGACCCACTGCGGGCCATGGAGGTCGCCGCCCTCGCCGAGCACATCGAGCTGCCCGTGCCGTTCGCGCGGTTCATGAGCAGCCAGGTGCTCATGGACGCCATCCCGTCGTGCACCGGCTGCGACTTCGACCTCGCCCCGCGCCCGGTGCCCAGCCCCGTGGAGCCCGCGGCGCAGCTGGTGCGGTTCCTGCGCGATCAGCAGGACGCCGTCATCTGGTACCTCTACCTGCGCCCCGGCACCGAGCCGTTCGTGATCGCGTCGCCCTGGCTGCTGGAGATCGTCGGCCTGGAGGACGTCGACCGGGCCACGCTCATCGCCAACATGGTCCACGTCGCCGACTCCTTCGAGCAGTTCATCCACCGCTTCTGGCTGGAGAACTCGCTGTGGTTCGGCGTCAACGAGGGCGACGCGACGACCGATGAGATGAACCTGTACCTCGCCCATTACACGGCCGCCATTTAATCTCTTGCGAACCGGACGCACCGGGCCTATCTTTGAATACGTCAGCGAGAAGCGAACAGAGGAGATCGGACGATGAGCGGGCGCCGCGAGCTACGACTGGAAGCGCACAGCGCGACCAGCGCCGCCGCGTGGCTGTCGGCCGCCGGTCGGTCAGCGCTGCTCAGCGGCTTGTCGACGGGCTCGGGCAGGTGGTTTGACTAGGGGTGCCCCTTGCGTCACACCAACCGCCCGCGCATTCGCCGGGCGGTTTTTTCATGCCATTATACATTTACGTCTATCAATTGAACCGTGGTGGCCCAACGGCAGAGGCGTCCCCCTCAAAAAGGGAATGGTGCGGGTTCGACTCCCGCTCACGGTACGCAAGGTCGTTTGGTATCGGGTAGTGCAGCTGAAGGAAGGAGGCCCGGTGACCGCAGTATTGGTGCTCAACGCCGACCTCGGACCCCTGCACCGGGTCTCAATCCGCCACGCCATCCGCATGATCCTGCGCGAGGTGGCCGTGATCCACGAGGCGGAGCCGGACCGGGTGATCGGAGTCTTCCCGCTCCCGCGGGTCGTGCGGCTCGTGTCCTACGTCGTCACCCGCTGGCGCTTCACCGGCGGGCCGGCCTGGTCCCGCGCCGGCGTCCACGCCCGTGACGGCCGCCGCTGCGGCTACTGCGGCCGGGAGGCCACGACCATCGACCACATCCTGCCCCGCTCCCGCGGCGGCCGGAACACCTGGAAGAACACCGTTGCGGCCTGCACCGGCTGCAACCAGCGCAAAGGCGACCGCACCCCCGTCGAAGCGGGCATGGTGCTGCGCGTGCGCCCGTCGACTCCGACGTGGCACGCGCTCGTCCAGCGCTGAAACGGCCTCGGGCCGGGCGGCTCCTTCGCCACCGCCGCCCGCCCGGGGTCGACCACTGTGTCACAGGTACAGGGGCCTCATAGCTCATCAGGTAGAGCGCCGCTCTTGCAAAGCGGAGGTGGCCGGTTCGAGACCGGCTGGGTCCACGCCCGGGTAGCCCAACGGAAGAGGCGTCTGGTTCAGGGCCAGAAGGTTGGAGGTTCGAATCCTCTGCCGGGTACGCAGGTGCAGTTCGGAAGGTTGGCCGAGAGGTAAGGCTGCGGCTTGCTAAGCCGTCGACGGGGGCGACCCCGCGGGGGTTCGATCCCCTCACTTTCCGCGACCACAACTTCACAGCCTGGGAAGGCCAGCCGATTGGTGCCGGCACCCGTCTCGAAAACGGCGTTGGGTCAACGCCCGTGTGGGTTCGACTCCCACCCTTCCCGCTCGCCAGTAGGCCGACGACGGCGGTGAATGAGCCGCTGAGCCGTTTTGGCCAGCCGCCCTAGGCCCGCGTCTACCTCGGAGCGCTCGGAGGCGCTGAGGGGCCTCTCGTGCCACACCGGAAACATCGCATCGCTCCCTCGTCAGTCCCGCATCAGGACGACTTCGTCCTGATACCGAGACGACGAACGGCGGCGGCGAAACCGGACAGCGATCAGCGCGGGCGGCCGAACGCATATTTGGTGAGCACCCGCACACTCTCCGTGCTGCGCTGCTTCGCCGCCGCCGGCAGCATCGTGAGCGCATGGATCCGCGACGAGAGATGCCACCGTGCGGCCTTCGCGGCCCGCGGCCAGCCGTGCGCATCCATCTGCTCCGCGGCCGCGAGGAAGAACGACCGCGCCTCACTGAACCGGTTGCCGGTGACCGCCGTCGACGCCGAGAGGCTCTCGTTGTGCCGCCGATACTGGAACACCGTCACGTCGTCGGCGACGAGTGACCCACCCCGGGCAACAAGCGCCAGGATGAGCTTGAGGTCCTGGATCACCTTCAGCTCGAGGTCGAAGCCGACCGCCTGGACCTCGCGGGTGCTCCACACGAGCGACGGAAAATACAGCCAGTTGCCGCGCAGCAGGCTCACCGCCAGGTCCTCGCCCGTGAGCCGGGTGGTGCCGGCGACCCTGGGGGAGTACACCCGCCGCTTCGTCGTGTCCGCAAGCGTCTTGACGACCGCCCCGTCCGACCCGATGACCTCGACGCCCGGCTGGATCAGCACGGCGTCGGGGTGCTGCCCGATCAGGTCGTGCACGCGCGCCACGTAGCCGGGCAGCATGACGTCGTCGCACCCCATCATGCTCAGGAACGGCGCCTCGGCCCGGTCGACGCACTGCTGGAAGTTGCGCGTGATACCGAGGTTCTGCGGATTGCGGTGGTACCGCACCGACGGATGCCCCAGCCCCGCGAAGTACTCCGGCACCCCGGTCACCCGCTCCGCCGGATTGTCGTCGAACACGGTGAGGCGCCACCGGTCGTCGGTCTGCGCGAGCACGCTCTCCACCGCGGTCCGGAGCAACGGCAGCTCACCGTAGTGCGGCAGCATGATGTCGAGCACCGGCCGATCCTAGCCGCCGCCGCACCGCCACCCCCGCCGCCGGTGCCGCCCGGGCGGCGCAGAAAAAAACCGGCCCGCTCGTGACAACGAGCGGGCCGGTCGGGTGCGTCTGAATCAGTGTCGGGCTCGCCGCGGACCGGCCGGGGGCTGGCCCGCCGCGGCGCGCTTCGAGGCGTGCTCCGCGGGGGCCGGGGAGTCCTCGTCCCAGGCCTTGGCCTTGCGGATCTCGTCGAAGAAGCCGAGCAGCCGGTCGAGCTCCTGCGTGCTCGTCTTGTCGTCGGCCCGGACGGTCTTGCCCTTCTTGTTGTGCGAGCGGATCTCGCGGCCGGTGGCCGTCGAGCCCGTGTCGTCGAACTCGCTCTCGTCCGACATCGGGGCCCGCGGCGCCGGCATGCGGCCGGTCGGCTCCTCGAGGTGCCGGTTCGGCGGCGGCGAGACCGGCTCGAAGTGGTGGTTGTCGTAGTCCGGCGCGTCGAAGCTGTACCCCTGCTGCGGGCCGGCCGGGTGCAGCGGCTGGTCCTCGCGGTGGAACGCGCGCGGCGGCGCGACGTGCACGTCCGGGTGCATGGGCGCGTGCCCGTTGAACCCGCCGTTGTAGCCGTTGGGCGGCTGCGGCTGCGCGTGCCCGTTGAAGCCCCCGGGTGCGGCGTACCCGTTCGCCACCGGCCGCTGACCGTTGACGTGCCCGTGTCCGTTGGAAGGAGCGTGCCCGTTGACCGGAGCGTGGCCGTTGACCGGGCCGCCGGCCGGGTGCTGCGGACCGGGCACGACCGGCACCATCGGCGTCGTCGCGTCCGGAGCGCCGTTGCGGAAGGCCGCCGCCGGGAACGAGCCGGTGGTCTCACCGGGCCGCTGGCGGGGCTGCTGCGGGGGCATGGGCGGCATCGGCGGCTCGGTGGCCGGGTAGCCACCGCCCCGCCCGGGCCGCTGCGAACCGTTCGGGGTCAGCGGCGAGAACGAGCCCGTCGGCTCGCCGACCGCCGGGAACGCCCCCGTGTGGTGGCTGCCGTTGCGCTGCGGCGGCTGCTGGACATGCGGCGGCTGCTGCCCGTGCGATTGCGGCGGAGCCGGCCGGTCGAACGCGGTGGTCGGCGCGTCCGCGGGCGGGAAGGCCGGGAACGAGCCGGTCCGGGAGCCGGCGCGGTCGGAGTACCCGCGCTCGTAGTCCTGCTCGGGCGCGTTGGAGCGGGGCACCGTCGGGTGCGCGCCGGACGGGTGGCCGTTCGCGGGCCGCCCGTCGACGAGGTACGGCCCGTTCGCGTCGCCGTGGCGTCCGTGCCGCGGGCCCTCGGCCGCCGCCGGCGTGACGGTCGGGAATGAGCCGCTCGTCGTCGGGGTCGAGGGCGAGACCAGCTCGACCTCGCCCGGCTCCGGCAGCGAGTCGAGCAGGCCGGTGGCGAGGATGAACACGTTCGGGGCGGCGCCGCGCGGCACGGTGATGTACGCCCGCTTCCGCGCGTCGATCGGCAGCTTCTCGAGGACCTCGGCGATCGTGTGGGCCGGCGGCGGGATCTCGGCCGCGTTCGGCGCACCGACGATCACGGCGCAGCGGTTGACGTCCACCGGGAGGCTGCGGACCCAGTCGGCCGGGTCGTTGAGGTGCTGCGGGCGGACCCACAGGCCGGCCTGCACGACCTCGAGCACCCAGCCGGAGCCCAGGTCGAAGGTGGCCTGGCCGGCCGCCTCGCCGAGCACGTCGGGGCAGGGGTTGATCCAGTCGACCGGGCGGGGGGCGCCGTTGCGGGGCGCGTGCCACAGCTCGCGGGCGAAGGTCCGCCAGCGGGGCAGGCCCTTGTGGTCGATGGTGACGACGGCCCGCTGGCCGGCGGGGGCGCACAGCGGCAGGCCGGTGCGCACGTGCACGGCCCGGCCGAGCACGTCGGCGACGACCGGTCCGACGGGGCCGTCGGCGATCGGGTTCTGGCCGTAGGGCGTGAACACGCAGCGGTCGGCGGCCAGCGTCGGCACCGAGGTGACCGCGCGGGCCAGCTCGTCGCGGTGCAGCGGCTCGTCGCCCGGGTGCCCGAGGATCATCGAGGGGTTCTCGTGGTCGGTCGGCACCGAGTACGCCAGGTCGGTCACGCTGCCGACCCGGCGGCGGTGCAGCCACAGGCCGGCCGGGATCTGGTCGAGGACCAGGTCGCCGGGGAGCTCGGGAATCTCGCTGCACAGGTCCGACTCCCACGCGGGGGCCGGGAAGCGCCAGCCGACCCGGACCGCGGGCGCGCCGGTGCGGAACCGCCAGAAGCCGCCGGGCCGCTGCTCGCCGCGCCCGACCGGGGCGAAGAGCGAGCCGCCGGGGACGCCCAGGAGCGGGCCGGCCGCGGCGATGACGTCGATGCCGAGCCGCATGGCGATCATGTGCGCGGCCGCTGGGCGCTCATTGGTGGCGCAGGCGCCGTCCCAGGCGACGAAGCGCATCGCGGCGAACCCGCGGGGCAGGCCGTTGGCGAGGACCTCGGCCAGCTCCTCGATCATCGCGGGCTGCAGCTTCACCGTATGGGAGCTGATCACCACCGCGCACTCGGCCGACCCGTGCGGCGAGACGACAAGCGCCGCCGCGCCCGGGCTGGGCTCGTCACCGGAGTGGACGACCGCGCCGGCCCCGAGCCAGGAAACCTTCATCCCGGGCCAGTGGCGCAGCCGCACCTGCATCGCCGTGCTCATGCAGACCTCTCAGCGCTATGGAGCCGTGCTCCGCAGAGGGCGGCTGCCGGCCGCGCGACCACCGTCCGAGCCGACGGCCGCGAACGGCCCGGCATGTCCGGTGTGCAGGCTGCAAGCGGGCAGCAACGAGACAAGATTGCCCTCCGTCGGGTGTGCCACGAGCGGTGCAGTGTGGAGGGGGTTCCACGCCGATCACCGCAGGACAGCTCTGCCGGATCGTACCGCGCTGAGTGACGGACGCAACCATCTCGTTTGTCCGCGAACGGGTGCGAGAACGCGAACCGGCGGGGGGATTGCGCCCGATTTGCTAGTCTTGGTAGTGACTTCTCCGGAGAGTTGCTCATGCTTCGAGCTGCAGTCCGCCGAATACTGGCTGTCACCGTCGGCCCGCTCCGGCGTGCTGCCGCAGTGGTCGTCGGGATCGTGCTGGTCATCGTCGTCGCGTCGACGCTGAGCTCCTGCAAAACCTCTCCAATCGGAACTTCCGGGACCGGCCCGTCGCCGGGCCGTTCTCCTGCATACCCGCCGAGCGGGGTGCTCGTCCTGTATGACACGACCGGGCAATACGGCTCCCTGGGGGAGCTGTATGCGGTCCAAGCTGGGAATCTGGCCTCCCACTTCGGATCATGGGACGCCGTGCCAGTGACGAAGTACACGCCTGGTTCTACCCAGAAGTACCGGTTGACCATCTACATCGGATCGACGTACGACGAGCCGCTGCCGCAATCCTTCCTGACCGACGTGTCCGCCGGCGCCAACGTGCTCTGGCTCGGGGCCAACCTCTGGCAATTGATCGCAAAGTACCCGGGAATGGGCTTCCAGGCAGCGACGATCGACGATGCGGCGCCGACCGGGATCCGTTACCGCGGCACGGATTTGACCCGCAGTCCGAGCGCCGGGGGCCTCGTTTCGACGACCTTGAGCCGAGGGGTGTACTCCCACACGCTCGCCGAGGCCGAAATGCCCGACGGCCGCTCCCGGCCCTGGGCGGTGCGGGTCGGCGCCGTCACGTTCATCGCCGAGGTGCCGTTCACCTACGTCTCCTTCGACGACCGGTACCTGGTGTTCGCCGACCTCCTGTTCGACCTGCTCGCGCCGCAGACGAAGGAGCGGCACCGGGCGCTCGTGCGCATCGAGGACGTCGGCCCGCACTCCGATCCGGCCCAGCTCCGCCAGATCGCCGATTATCTGCATTCGCGTAATGTTCCGTTCGCCGTGGCGGTTTTCCCCGTTTACGACGACGCGGCAGGCGTGTATTCCGGCGGCGCCCCCGTGCACCGCACGCTGAGCGGATCCCCGCAGGTCGTGGACGCGCTGCGATACATGCAACAGCAGGGCGGAACGCTGATCATGCACGGCTACACCCACGGCTTCGCCGGCGCCCCGAATCCGTACGGCGTGAGCGCCGAGGATTACGAGTTCTACCGGGCCCACATCGACGGCGCGGGCACGGTGGCCCTGGACGGCCCGGTCCCCGGCGACTCGGCGGACTGGGCGCTGGGCCGCCTGGACGCGGCCCGCGCGGAGTGGACGAAAGCGGGCCTGACCCCGCCCTCCATCTGGGAGTTTCCGCACTACACGGCCAGCGCGGCCGACTACCGGGCGATCGCCGGCGCTCCCGGCATCCAGGCCCGCTACGAGCAGGTCCTGTACTTCAACGGCATCCTGGGCGGCACCGGAACACGCTCAGTGAGCCAGTACTTCCCATACCTCGTCAAGGACGCATATGGGACGCCGGTCATTCCGGAGACGCTTGGAAACGTTGCAACACAAAGATTTAACCAGCACGGTGTCCGCCTGGCCCCCGACCTGCTCGCCTCGGCCAGGCGTCAGCTCGCGGTCCGGGACAACGTGGCGAGCTTCTTCTACCACCCCTTCCTGGGCCTGCAGTACCTCCCGGAGCTGATCGAGGGCCTCCAGACGATGGGCTACACCTTCGTGGCCGCCCCCTCGCTGCTGCCGTGAGTGCACAATCCGAAATCTTGAACGCCTCAAGTCTTTCCGTTTTAACTGACGACCATCACTTCGAGCACACCATTTGCGCACTGCAGAGCGGTCCGTAATCACCCGCTCACGCCAGCCCACCGCCGCCGGCGGTCTCCGCGGTCGCCCGGCGCTCGGCGAGCAGCAGCCCGGCCGTCCAGGCGGCGCGATCGACAGGCCGGCCGAGCGATGAGCGAGCGACCGGGCGCCCGAAGTGGCCGGTGGCCGGGTCAGGGCGCGGCGGCGGTCGCGCGGACGGCGGCCGGGGCCGTGGGCGGGGCGGGGTCGAGGTTGCGGAAGCACAGCAGCGCGGCCGCGGCCAGGGCGCCGACCAGGCCCACCGCGGCGAAGCCCCACGCCGGGGAGCCCAGGTCGATGGCCCAGCCCGCGAGGGGTGAGCCGATGGCCAGGCCGGCGGTCAGGGAGGAGCCGTGCCAGCCCATCGCCTCGCCGCGGGCGGACGCCGGGACCAGGCGGCTCACCAGGTCGGCGCTCGCGCTCAAGGTCGGCGCACACAGGACGCCGGCCGGCAGCAGGGTCAGGAACAGCAGCGGCCAGGCGTCGCCGACCAGGCCGGCCGGGATCGTGCACACGGCCAGGCCGCCCAGCAGGGCCACGAGCGACAGCGCGCGGGGGAGGGCGCCGTAGACGAAGCCGCCCACGAGCGAGTAGACGGCCCACGCGGCCAGCAGCGCGCCGACGACCTCGACCCGGCCCGCGTCGCGCAGCACCGCCACGATGCCCAGGTCGGTGCCGGCCAGGACCACAGTGGTGGCGGCGGTCGCGGCGCAGACGGCCACGAAGCGCGCGGTGAGCCAGTCGCGGCGGCGGACCGGTGCGGCCGCGGGGGCTTCCGTGCCGGAGGGGGAGACGACCGGCGGGTTGACGATGTAGAGGGCGATGCCGGCCAGGACCATCGTGGCGCCGATCGACCACAGGGCGACCCGGCCCGACAGGGCGCTCGTGAGCAGGACGGCCAGGGGCGGGCCGGCCATGAAGCTGAGCTCGACCGACATGGAGTCGAGCGCGTAGGCCTGGCGGCGCTGGTCGGCGGGGACCAGGGCGGCGATCGACTGGCGGATCACCGAGAAGACCGGGAGCGAGAGGACTCCGGCCACCAGCGCGCCGGCCAGCAGTACACCGAAAGGCAGAAACGGTGCGAAGGCCCAGAAGAGCGCCTCGGCCACGGTCGTGACCACGAGCATCGGGCGCAGGCCGCGCCGGTCCACGAAGCGGCCGTTGAGCGGGCCGCCGAGCGCCGTGCCGACCGTCAGCGCCGCCCCGACCAGACCGGCCGCGCCCCAGCCCTTGTGGAGGTCCAGGGCGACGTGCAGGGTCATGGTCACGCCGATGGCCGTGATCGGTATCCGGGCCAGGAGGGCGAGCACCATGAGCGACCGCACGCCCGGTAGGGCGAGAACGCGGCGGTAGGGGTCGAGACGCATGAGGACATCATGGCGGCCGGGTACGACAGAAAATCCCGCCCGGCGGGTAAGAATGCCCGGGAACCGATCGACACCCCCCGCAGTCCAATGAGCAAGACCTATGGATGGAGCTGAACCATGAAGTCCCGGATCCTCGTTGCCGCCCTGCTCACACTCACCCTGGCCGCCTGTTCGGACGACCCCGGCCAGGCCGATGCCGCCGCGAGTGGGGCCGCGACGACCGGCGGGGTCCCCGCGAGCAGCAGCAGTGCGGGAGCGGCCGGCGGCAGCCCCGCGGCCGGCACGAGCGCCGGGCCGAACACGGACCCCAGCTCGAAGGCCAACGCGGGCGGCAACCAGACGGCCACGGACACGCTCGTGTCGTTCACCCGGACCGGCGGCCTGGCCGGCAACAACGACTCGCTCGTCGTGCGCCCGGACGGCTCGTACACCATCCAGACCAAGCAGGCCAAGCGGGACGGCAAACTGACCGACGAGGAGCTGGGCGCGCTCAAGGCGGCCCTGGCCTCGACCGACTTCAACAAGCTGCCGACCAACAACGACAGCGGCGCGGTCGCCGACGCGTACACCTACACGATCACCTACGGCGGGAAGCAGATCACGGCGAAGGACGGGTCCATCCCGCCCGCCCTCCAGCCGGTGATCAGCGCGCTAGGCGCCTTCCTCAGCAAGTAGCCCGTCGATCCGGTCCAGCTCCTCGGGGGACAGCGGCAGGTTCTGCAGTGCCCCGAGGTTGTCCAGCAGCTGCTTGACGCTCGACGCCCCGATGATCAGCGAGGTGACCCGCGGGTCGCGCAGTGCCCAGGCCAGTGCGAGCTGGGCCAGGCTCTGGCCGCGCCCGCGGGCCACCTCGTCCAGGGCCCGGATGAGCCGGAGCCGGGCCGGGGTGAGGTCGCTCTCGTTGAGGAAGCGGCTGGTGCGCACCCGCGAATCCTCAGGGATGCCATCGAGGTACCGGTTGGTCAGCAGCCCCTGCGCGAGCGGCGAGAACGGGATGCAGCCCGCCCCGGCCTCCTCGAGCGCGCCGAGCAGTTCGGGCTCGATCCAGCGGTCGAGCATCGAGTACCGCGGCTGGTGGATCAGCAGCGGCGTGCCCAGCTCGCGCAGGATGCGCGCGGCGGCGACCGTCTGCTCGGCGCTGTAGTTGGAGATGCCCACGTAGAGGGCCTTGCCCGAGCGCACCGCCGCGTCCAGGGCGCCCATCGTCTCCTCGAGCGGGGTGTCGGGGTCGGGGCGGTGCGAGTAGAAGATGTCGACGTAGTCGAGGCCCATCCGGCTCAGCGACTGGTCGAGGGAGGCCAGGACGTACTTCCGCGACCCCCACTCCCCGTAGGGCCCGGGCCACATGTCGTAGCCGGCCTTCGTGGAGATGATGAGCTCGTCGCGGTAGGGGCGCAGGTCGTCGGCCAGGATCCGCCCGAAGTTGCGCTCGGCCGACCCCGGCGGCGGCCCGTAGTTGTTCGCCAGGTCGAAGTGCGTGACGCCCTCGTCGAACGCGCGCCGGACGATGGCCCGCTGCGAGTCGAGGGACCGCTCGTCGCCGAAGTTGTGCCACAGCCCGAGCGAGATGGCCGGCAGCTTGAGCCCGCTGCGGCCGCTGCGCCGGTAGAGCATGTCCTGGTATCGGCCCGAAGCCGCCTCGTACACCACACGGTGATCATAAACTGGCCGAATGGACGAGGTGCCGATCGAGGAGCCAGTCGAAGCGCCGCCCGAGAAGCGTCCGACGGTCGCGACGATCCTCGTGGCCGAGGACGACGCCGACATCCGCGACCTGTTCACGATGGCCCTGGAGGGCGCCGGCGTCGAGGTCGTCGCGGTCGAGAACGGCGAGGCGGCCCTGGCCGAGCTGGAAGGCCGGACCTTCGACATGCTCGTCACCGACATGTGGATGCCCCGGGTCTCCGGGCTCGACCTGTGCAAGAAGATCCGGGCCGAGCCCGCGACGCAGGAGATGCCCGTGCTCATGCTCAGCGCCTACGGGCGCCTGCGCGGCCGGGAGGAAGCAAAGATGGCCGGGGCCAGCGATTATCTGATGAAACCGCTGCGCCCCAGCCAACTCGTGAGCAAGGTGGACGCCATGCTGGGCGGCCGCCTGGTCATGCGAACCTAAGCGATCGGCTCCGCGAACGGGTCCTCGGCCGTGTCGACCGGGATCTCGGCCGCCGCCGCCCGGGCCTGCTGGGCCCCGCGGGCCGAGCGCTCCTCGTCGGTGATCGGGAAGTGGCAGGCGACTGTCTGGCCCGGCAGGAGCTCGCGCAGCATCGGCTCCTCCTGGGCGCACAGGTCCTGCGCCTTCCAGCACCGGGTCCGGAAGCGGCAGCCCGACGGCGGGTCGATGGGGCTCGGCACGTCGCCGGTCAGCAGGATCCGCTCCCGCTGCGCCTTGTCGCGCCGGCCCGGGTCGGGCACCGGCACCGCGGAGAGCAGCGCGAACGTGTAGGGGTGCAGCGGCGTCACGTAGAGCCCGTCACGCCCGCCGACCTCGACGACCTTGCCCAGGTACATGACCGCGACCCGGTCCGAGATGTGCCGGACCACCGACAGGTCGTGGGCGATGAACACGTAGGTCAGGTTGAACTCGCGCTGCAGGTCGTCGAGCAGGTTGACGACCTGGGCCTGGATCGACACGTCTAGGGCCGAGACCGGCTCGTCGGCGATGATGAGCTTCGGCTGCAGGGCGAGCGCCCGGGCGATGCCGATGCGCTGGCGCTGGCCGCCGGAGAACTCGTGCGGGTAGCGGTTGTAGTGCTCCGGGTTGAGGCCGACCAGCTCCAGCAGGCGCTGGACCTCACGCTTCTGCCCGTGCGCCGTCTTGATGTTCTGCACCTGCAGCGGCGCGCCGACGATCGAGCCGACCGTGTGGCGCGGGTTCAGCGACGAGTACGGGTCCTGGAAGATCATCTGCACGTCGCGCCGCAGCGGCCGCATCTGGGCCACGTTGAGGTGCGAGATGTCCCGGCCATCCAGGACCACCTGGCCGCCGGTCGGCTCCAGCAGGCGGGTCATGAGCCGCCCGGTGGTCGACTTGCCGCAGCCGGACTCGCCGACCAGGCCGAGGGTCTCACCGGCCTTGACGGACAGGTCGATGCCGTCGACCGCGCGGACGGCGCCGACCTTCCGCTTGATGAAGGCGCCCCGCATGATCGGGAAGTGCTTCTGCAGGCCACGTACCTCGAGGAGGTTCTCGCCGCCGCGCTCCGGCGCCGCCGCCGGCTGGGGTTGGGTCGTCGTCGACACTGTCGTGCTCCTCAGAGGTTCGGGGCGATGTCCGACTTGAAGATGGCCAGCCGCTCCGCGTGCGGGATGTGGCAGGCGACGCCGTGTTCGGGCGTGCCCTCCGCCAGGGTCGGCTCGACCGTCTTGCAAGGGATGCCGTTGCGCTCCACGTAGGGGCAGCGCGGGTGGAAGGAGCAGCCGCTCGGAAGGTTGATCAGCGACGGCGGGTTGCCCTTGATGGGCACCAGCCGGTCGCGCACCTCCCGGTCGACGCGGGGCATCGACGAGAGCAGGCCCCAGGCGTACGGGTGCTCGGGGCGGCGGAAGATGGTCTCCGCGGTGGCGTGCTCGACGCACTTGCCGCCGTACATCACCAGGATGTCGTCGGCCACCTCGGCCACGACGCCCAGGTCGTGCGTGATGATGATGACGGCGGAGTTGAACTCCGACTGCAGGTCGCGGATCAGGTCCAGGATCTGCGCCTGGACCGTGACGTCGAGCGCCGTGGTGGGCTCGTCGGCGATGAGCAGCTGCGGGTTGTTGACGAGCGACATGGCGATCATCGCGCGCTGGCGCATACCGCCGGAGAACTGGTGCGGGTAGTCGTCCACGCGCCGCGCGGGCTGCGGGATGCCGACCCGGTCGAGCATCTCGATCGCGCGCTTGCGGGCGTCGTTCTTCGAGACCTTGTGGTGCACCCGGTACGCCTCGATGATCTGGGCGCCCACCGTGTAGTAGGGGTGCATCGCGGTCAGCGGGTCCTGGAAGATCATCGCCATCTTGTTGCCGCGCAGCAGGCGGACCCGCTCGGGCGCGGCCCCGATGAGCTCCTCGCCGTCGAGCCAGACCTCACCCGAGATGGCGGCCGAGCCCCGCCGGTGCAGGCCCAGGATGCCCAGGCTGGTGACCGACTTGCCGGAGCCGGACTCGCCGACGATGCCCAGTGTCTCGCCGCGTTCGAGCTGGAAGTTCAGTCCGTCCACGGCCTTGACCACGCCGTCGTCGGTCTTGAAGTGGATCCGCAGGTCCCGCACGTCGAGGAACGACGATGCGGTCTGCGGCCCGGGCCCGCTCGGGCTCGGGGTGCCGTCGGTGAGCAGACTGCTTGACATGCTCACTCCTCTCCAGGATTGCCGTGGTGCGGGGGACGGGGCGCGGCAGAGGTCATCCGAGCCGCACCCGCGGGTCGATCACGGCGTAGAGCACGTCCACGATCAGGTTGGCAAAGACGATGAAGAACGAGGCGAACAGCGTGGCGCCCAGGATGATCGGGAGGTCCTTGGAGGCCACCGCGTCGACGCTGAGCTTGCCGATGCCGGGCAGGCTGAAGACCCGCTCGGTGAGGATCGCGCCGCCGAGCAGCGTGCCGAGGTCGAGGCCGAAGATCGTCACGATAGGCGTCAGTACCGCACGCATGGCGTGCTTGCCGATGACGACCCGCTCCTTCAGACCCTTCGCGCGAGCGGTGCGGATGTAGTCCTCGCCCATGGTCTCGAGCATCTGGGCCCGCGTCAGCCGCGCGTAGGTGGCGGCGAACAGCAGGGCGAGGCTCACCCAGGCGAGGAACAGCTTGTTGGCCCAGCCCAGGGGATCATCGACGAAGTTGATGTACTCGCCACCCTGGAAGATCTTCCACTGGTGGACGAAGAGCGACTGGAACACGAGGCCCGTGAAGTACACGGGCAGTGACACGCCGGCGAGGGCCAGCAGCATCACGAACCGGTCGGCTATCTGCCCGCGTTTCAGCGCGGATATGACGCCGCCGGCCACGCCCCCGAACAGCCAGATGATGGCGGCGCCGATGGCGAGGGAGATGGTGACGGGGAGGCGGTCCAGCAGCAGCGGCCAGACCTCGCGGTCGGTGCGGAACGAATACCCGAAGCAGGGGGCCGAGCAGTGGGTCACCGAGGGGCCGTTGTTGTAGTCGCGGCCGACGACGAGACCTTTCACGAACATGCCGTACTGCTGGTAGACCGGCTTGTCCAGGCCGAGCTTGATCCGCGTCTGAGCGACGGCGTCCGGGGTTGCCGTCTTGCCGACGTACATCTCAGCGGGATCGGCGTGCGCCGCCTTCGGGATCAGGAAGAAGATCGCGAAGGTGACCATCGAGACGGCCACGATGAGCAGTGCCGCGGTGACCAGGCGGCGCAGGATGTAGTTGATCACGTGTGCGGCCTGACGCCGGCCGGCGTGACGGGGGTTCCCGTCGCACCGGCCGGCGCCGTGGCCCTCACCTGCCTTCTGTACTCGTGAAGGGCGGGTTACCGGCTGTTCAGGCTGTGGCTGCTTCGGTGCTGGAGCGAGGGTCCGGACCCGAGGGTCAGGACGACACGCCCAGGCTGCCGAAGTCGTACATGCCGTAGTACTCCGTCACGAACACGTTCGTGACGCGGGGGTTGCGGTAGTTGAGCGCCTTGTCGTAGACGAACGGCACCATGACCGAGGCGTCCATGACCTTGTGGTTGATGTTCGTCCAGATGTCGGCGGCCTTCTTGGGGTCGGCCTCCGCCTTGGCCTGGTCGATCAGGCCGTTGATCTCCGGGTCGTTGAGCTCGGCGTAGTTGTTGTTGCCGGACGCCGAGATGTTGCGACCGTCGACGAGCACCTGCAGGAAGCCGAAGGCGGTCGGGAAGTCGGCACCCCAGCCGGCGAACATCAGGCCGTAGCCCTTGGCCGCCACGTTCGACGGCGCACCGATGGTCGAGCGGAAGTACAGCGACGGCTCGGTCGGGTCGAGGCGGGCGTTGATGCCCACGTTCTTCAGCGCGGCCTGGAGGGCCTCCGCCGTCTTGAGCTCCTTACCCGTGTTACGGGTGGCGATCACGGTGTCGAAGCCGTTCGGCTTGCCACACGCGGCCAGCTCTTCCTTCGCCTTGTCGATCTGCGGCTTGCCCGACTTGGTGTTGAACGGGTCGTAGTCGTCGTGACCCGCGATGGTCGGGGGCAGCATGTTGGTGGCGATGTCACCACCGGCGTCGGCGCCACCGCGCGCGGTCTGCAGCGTGACCTTGTCGGTCGCGTACTGCACGGCCTTGCGGCAGTGGATGTCGTTGAACGGCGCGACCTTGGTGCTGATCGAGAAGTAGCGGATGAAGCCCGTGTTCGGGGCGTCCGCGTTCTTCTTCTTCTCCGGGTCGAGCAGGATCTTCGGCTGCGAGCCCTGCTGGACACCGGTCTGCGCGGTGTCGATGTCGATGTCCCCGCCCAGCAGCTGGTTGTCGATCTCCTCGACGGCCGTGCCGATGGTCAGGTCGATCTGGTCCGGCAGCGCCTTGCGGACGGTGTCGGTCTTCTTGTCCCACTGGTCGTTGCGCACCAGGACGGCCTTCTTGCCCTGGTCGTACGACTGGAACTTGTAGGGGCCGGAGGAAACCGGCTTCTCACCGTACTTGTCGCCGGTGTCCTTCGCCGCCGGCACGGGGCCGGCGCTGGGCATCGCGAGCAGGTACGAGAAGTCCGACAGCGGTTCCTTCAGCTTGAAGATGATCGTGCTGTCGTCAGGCGTCTCGACGGACTTGAGGCCCAGCTTGTTCGGGTCGGTGTCCTTGTACGGGCCGGGGTACTTCTGGCCCTGGTCGAGGACGTCCACCAGGTACGGCGGGCCGCCGGAGAGCACGTCGGTGGCGAAGTTGCGCTCAATGCCGTACTTGATGTCCTTCGAGGTGATCGGCGAGCCGTCCTCGAACTTGACACCCGACTTGAGCTTGAAGGTGTAGGTCTTGCCGCCGTCGCTGAGCTCGGGCAGGGCCTGCGCCAGGTCGGGAACCAGCTTGAGCCCGTCGTCGCCCGGCTTCGCCTCGTTGGTGAGCAGCGAGCGGACGTAGAAGCCCTTCTGGAAGTTCCACACCCATGCGTAGTACGCCCGGGCCGGGTCGAACGAGTCCGGGTCGGAGTTGTTGACGAGCTTGAGCGTGCCACCGGCCTTGTCGGACGGGTTCACGACGCCCTTGGTGGCGGCGTTGAAGCCGGACACACCCTGGGAGCCGCCGCTCTCGCTGGTCTTGGGGCTGTTGCTGCCTGAGCCACAGGCGGACAACACCAGGGCGACAGCGGCCGAACCGGCCACCAATGCCCCTGTCCTCATTCTCACTGGGTTTTCCCTCCTTGTTTGGCGCGACCCGCCGAGGGACGGGCCGTCCGAGCTGTGCTGTGGTGCGAGTGAAGCTGCGGTGTGCACAGGGGTGCCGACCGGGCTGTCGGGACAGCGCCGGGCGGGTGGTGCCTGTGTATGCGTGACGGCCGAAGGCCACCGGTGGCCCGTGACGGGGCTACCGGTTGGCCTTCGGGTCCAGGGCGTCACGCAGGCCGTCGCCGAACAGGTTGAAGGCGAGGACCATGAGGAAGATCGCGAGGCCGGGCACGAACATGTACATCGGGTCGTACTCGTAGTACTGCACGGCGTCCGAGAGCAGCCGGCCCCACGAGGGAGTGGGCGGCAGCACACCGACGCCGAGGAACGACAAGGCCGCCTCGAAGAGGATGTTCGTGGGGATGATCAGCGTCGCGTAGACCAGGATCGGCGCCGTGAGGTTGGGCAGCAGCTCGCGGAAGAGGATGCGGGGCGAGCCCGCACCGATGCTGCGTGCCGCCTCGACGAACTCGCGTTCTCGCAGGGAGAGAGTCTGGCCGCGGACGATACGCCCGATGTACGGCCAGCTGAAGAACGCGATCACCGAGATCACCACGCCGACCCGCCAGCCCGTGCTCGCGGGCACGACCGAGATCAGCGCGATGGAGAACAGCAGGTAGGGGAACGCCAAGATCAGGTCCATCAGCCGGCTGATCGCACTGTCGACCCAGCCACCGAAGTAGCCGGAGACGACGCCGAGGACCACGCCGATGGCGACCGCGACGATCGTGGCCGACAGCGCCACGAGCAGCGAGACCTGGGCGCCGTAGATGATCTGCGAGAACAGGTCGCGGCCGGTGACGGGCTGGACGCCCAGCAGGAAGTCCTTGCTGACGCCGCCCCACGTCCCGATCGGCGGGTAGCCGCCGAGGTTCGCGTCGATCTGGTCCGAGTGGTACTCGTTGACCGGGTGCCCCCACACCTTGTTGATCAGGGGGGCGAACACCGCGACCAGCACCAGGAAAATAATGAACCCGCCTCCAATGAGCGCGACCTTGTCGCGCTTGAGCCGGGTCCACGCAATCTGACTGAGCGAACGGCCCTCAATGGCCTTCGCGGGAACACCGGCAGGCGTGGCGGTCGCCTCTTCGACCGTCGGCACCTGCTCGTCGCTCTTCGACGTGACGGGTCCCATAGTCATGGGCGTGGTGCCCCTCTCCCCGGCCGCCTGCCCGCCTTACGAATGCCGCCAGCGATGACCGTCGCACCGTGCAGTGAGCATGCGTCGGCCAGACCGGGGCCCGTCGCAGTCAGCAGCCGATCGGCTGTGTCTTCGTGGACTCCTGGTGCCCTATCCGCAGGTTCGGTCCACGGGCAGAGCGTGCACGAAGCCGACGGGTGTTGTCGCCTTCGTTGGAGGAACCCTGTCTCCCGTTCGGCCGATCGTCAAGGGTCACCCCCTGTCCTGTAACCAAGTCCACGCCGCGCCGTGATGAGGGCGTGATCCAAGCACAACGACTTTTGGATCATACACCCCCTAAACGGGCGAATCCCTGGCGAATCGTAACGGTGTGGTCACGCTACGTGGTGGAAAGATGGCGCCAAGAACGGCGAGAACGGGCTATCCAGGACGATCGTTGATCGTTTCACACTTAACAGTACGGTCCGGTCAGCGCTCATCGTGACACAGCGTGCTCAAATATCGAAATCGATCACGACGGGCGCGTGGTCGGAGGGCCCTTTGCCCTTCCTGGCCTCGCGGTCTATATAGGCACCCTTGACCGCACCCGCGATTGCCGTGCTGACCAAGGCCAGGTCGATCCGCATGCCCTTGTCCTGGTGGAACATACCGGCCCGATAGTCCCAATAGGTGAACGGATTCGGGCCTTTCATCGGTTTCGGGACGATGTCCGACAGCCCCGCCGTGACCAGGGCGGCGACCGCGTCCCGCTCCGGCTTCGTCACGTGCGTCGAGCCGATGAACGCGGCCGGGTCGAACACGTCGGAGTCCGCCGGCGCCACGTTGAAGTCGCCGCACACGGCGACCGGCCCCCCGGTGGCCAGATCCTGCGAGACCGCCAGACGAAGAGCCTCGAG
Source organism: Dactylosporangium vinaceum (assembly GCF_019904175.1). Lineage (GTDB taxonomy): Bacteria > Actinomycetota > Actinomycetes > Mycobacteriales > Micromonosporaceae > Dactylosporangium > Dactylosporangium vinaceum. Next base: position 2,656,347 of record NZ_CP061913.1, read on the forward strand.
CCAATTGAGTTTGTACCCGTAATGCGCCGACTCCGGCGCCCGCCCGTTGGGGACGTAGACCGACCACACGCGCACGCCACCGCAGACGGCCGAGACGGCCCGGGCCTCCAGCTTCGGCTCCTCGAAGAGCGGCTCCTCGCCACCGGGCTCGCCGCCCCAGCCCGGGTCGCCCGCGAAGCCCCGGCGCACGTCGTCGAGCCCCACCCGCGACAGCAGCGCGACGCCGTTCCAGCGCCCTTCCCCGTGGTGGGCGGTGTCGTAGCCGAGCGCCTTGACCTCCTCCGCGGGGAAGGCGTCGGTGGCCAGCTTCGTCTCCTGCAGGCACAGCACGTCGGGCGCCGAGTGCTCCAGCCACTCCAGGAGCCGGGGCAGCCGGGCCTTGACCGAGTTCACGTTCCAGGTAGCAAGCCTCACGACTGCCACCTTGCCATCACGAGGCGATCTATGCGGACTCCCGCTTCACCAATTCCGTCGGGAGGAGCAGGACGGGCTCGATCTTCTCGCCGGACGCCATCCGCAGCACCTGGCGGGCGGCCATCCGGCCGAGGTCGGTGATCGGCTGGCGGACGGTGGTCAGCGGCGGCTCGGTGTCGCGGGCGAAGTCCATGTCGTCGAAGCCGACCACCGCCACGTCGTCGGGGACCCGGCGGCCGGCCTGGCGCAGCGCCCGCAGCGCGCCCTCGGCCATCGCGTCGGAGGCGGCGAAGACGGCGTCGAGGTCGGGGTCGTCGCCGAGCAGTTGGCTCATCGCGAGCGCGCCGGACTGGCGGGTGAAGTCGCCGACCGCGACGATCGAGCGGCGGCCGCTGTCCTGCATCGCGGCCCGGTAGCCCTTGAGCCGGTCGATGCCCGCGCTCATGTCCTGCGGCCCGGCGATCGTCGCGACCCGGCGCCGGCCGGTGTCGAGCAGGTGGCGCACGGCGGCCCGGGCGGCGTCCTCGTTGTCGACGTCGACGTAGGGCACCGAGGACTGGATCAGCAGCCGCCCGTTGCACACGACCGGCACCCCGGCCCGGCTGAGCCGCTCCGGCAGCGGGTCGGCGCCGTGCATCGAGAAGATGATGGCCCCGTCGACGTGCCCGCCGGTGCAGTAGCGCTCGACGCGGTCGTGGCTGGGCCCGCTCGGCCCGACCATCATGAGCACGAGCTGCTTGTCGACGGCCTCGAGCTCCAGGCTGACCCCGCGGATGATGCTGGAGAAGAAGGGGTCGTCGGAGAAGACCCGGCTGGCGGTCTCGGACGCGACGAGCGCGATCGAGTCGGTCCGCTGGGTGACGAGGCTGCGGGCGGCCTGGTTGGGCACGTAGCCAAGCGCTTCGACGGCGTTCAGCACTTTGTCGCGGATGTGCGGCGCAACCGACGTCGATCCGTTGACGACGCGCGAGGCGGTCGCGCGCGACACCCCCGCGCGCTGCGCGACGTTTTCCAGCGTGGGCCGGTCCCGCCCCGACATCACCATTGTGCCGTCCCCCATATCTGTCAGCCGGACCATCATGACTGAAGTTCAGCAATGTGTAGCGCACAAACAATGACGGGCGATGGAGCATGTCGCTCCATCGCCCGTCGCACCCTCACACCGGTTACACCCTGATCACGATTTCGCCGTGCGCGATACGCCGGTCACCCAAGCCGCCGTCTCGGCCGGAGAGCGCTCTCAGAACTGGAATCAGACTGGCCCATGACTAGCCGGATGTCAATCACGGAAACGGTTGAGAGCGCTCTCCGGAATATGTTGTGGGAAACGCCAAAACCCCTTAGACCAAACCGGCGGTCCAGGCCAGGGAGGGCCGGGACCGCCGGAAGTGGGGCAGTGGTGTGGTGTAGATCGCTCAGCCCGCCACCTCCGCACGCTGCGTCGCCGAGCCGGGCCGAAGACCGCGTTCCCCGTGAGCGGCCACGTCGCTGCTCATGCCGTCGCCTCCGCAAGCTCCGGCGCCGCCCTGAGCGCCACCCTGCAACAGGGATGAGCGGCCACTCCGCTGCGCTGCGTACCGCTCATGCCGTCACCTCCGCAGGCTCCGGCGCCGGCCTGAGCCCCGAGCTGTAACACTGATGAGCGGCCACTCCGCTGCGCTGCGTACCGCTCATGCCGTCACCTCCGCAGGCTCCGGCGCCGGCCTGAGCCCCGAGCTGTAACACTGATGAGCGGCCACTCCGCTGCGCTGCGTACCGCTCATGCCGTTACCTCCGCAGGCTCCGGCGCCGGCCTGAGCCCCGAGCTGCAACACTGATGAGCGGCCACTCCGCTGCGCTCATGCGCCCGCTTGGCGGCGGCGGCACGCCTCCAGGTGGGCCGCGATGACGGGGGCGCTCGACGAGCGCACGCACGCGTCCGCGCCGGCCTCGAGCACGTCGACCACGGCCTGGTGGTCGCTGTACGGGCTCAGGACCGCCACGATCGAGGCGGCCGGATGGCGCAGGCAGGCGGCCGTCACCGAGCGGGGCCCGGGGTCGTCCAGCAGCACGATGTCGGGTTCCCGGCAGCCGGCCGGCATCTCGGCCCGGCGGGTCACCATCCAGGTGGCGGGCAGGTGCCGGTCCAGGTCGCTCAGGCGGTGTGCGGGGGCGATGAGCAGGACGTCGATCCGGTCCAGGGTGTCGGCGGCGGGGGAGTGCTGCGGCAGGGTCACAATCGTCATGCCTTCTTTATCCCGTGCGGGGCTGACATCCCCCTCGGTTCCACCTGCGAGAATCCTGGAAGCCCCGAGGCGCGCACGGCGGGAGGCCCCAGTGATCGTCTGGCTCAACGGCCCTTCCGGCGTCGGCAAGGCCACCGTGACCGCCGAACTGTGCCGCCGCGAGCCGCGGGCCCGGGCCTTCGACGCCGAGCGCATCGGCTGGGTGCTGCAGCGCACGGCCGGTCTGCTGCGCCCCGCGCTACCGGCCAGGCCGGGGGTCCGCCACGGCGACTACCGTGACCTGCCCGCCTGGCGCGCGGCCACCGTCGCCGCCGCGGCCCGCCAGGCCCGCGGGGCCGACCCGCTGCTGGTGCCGATGACGATGCTGCGCCGCGGGCACCTGGAGGAGATCCTGGGTGCGCTGCGCGACCGCGGCCATGAGGTGCGGCACGTGCTGCTCGACGTCTCCGCCCCGGCGCTCGTCGAGCGGGTCGAGGCCGACGACGGCCCCGACGCGCGCGGCTGGCGGCTGGAGGACCTGGGGGCGTACCTCACCGCCCGCCGTGACCTGCGCTCCCTCGGCGCCGTGGTCGACACCGACGACCTCTGCCCGGACGAGGTCGCCGACGAGGTGGAAGACCTGATCAACGCATGGAGACACGCCTGAGATCCACCCGGGGGCCTGAAGGCACCGGCAGGGCTTCGCAAATGCCGATTCGGCCCGGGACCCCGGAGCCACCCAGCCCGAATCGGCAGAGCTTCGCAAATGCCGATTCGGCCCGGGACCCCGGATTGACCCGCCCTACCGGCGTACGAAAGTCTGGTCGCCATGCTCTCGTGGGGGCGCTTCCGGCGGTCGGCGCCGGATCTCGCCGCGGCCGGCCGCTCGCTGCTCTACCGCAGCGGCGTCGGCCTCGCCTACCTGGGCACCGTGCGCGCCGACGGCGGCCCGCGGGTGCACCCGGTCAGCCCCCTGCTCGTCGAGGAGGGGCTGTTCGCGCTGCTCATGGTCTCGCCGAAGCTCGAGGACCTGCTGCGCGACAGCCGGTTCGCACTGCACACGTTTCCGATGGAGGCCGGCGAGGAGGCGTTCTACGTCACCGGCCGCGCCGTGTTCCCGCGCGACCCGGCTCTGCGCCGGTCGGTCGCGGCGGCGTTCACGGCCGAGCGGGCGCTTGCCACGCCGCCGCCCGGCTTCAGCCAGCACGTGCTCGTCGAGCTGCTGGTCGGCACCTGCGTGCTCAACCGGGCCGGGCAGTACATCACGTGGGCGGCCGCCGAGGTGCCCGCGAACGAGCTCCCCGGCGGCCGCCACCGCGCCGTGATCTAGGACCTGTACACCTCGAACTCATACAGCGAGTAGCCGTAGGACGTGGCCCGGGCGACACCGGTCATCCGCACGTAGCGGGCCGTGACCGGCGCGAACGTCACGTTGTCGATGCCGCCGCGGGCGGAGTCGACGCTCGCCGCGGTCGTCCACGTGCGGTTGTCCGCCGACACCTCGATCCGGTACCGCGTGGCGTAGGCCGCCTCCCAGCGCAGGATCACCCGCCGGACCGGCTGGGCCGAGCCGAGGTCCACGGTGATCGACTGGCTGTCCGACCACCCGCTGGCCCACCGGCTCGTCGGGTTGCCGTCGACGGCCGCCCCGGTGGAGTAGCCGAGCTGGGTCGAGCTGGCGCTCACGCTGCGGCCCTGGGCCAGGTTGGTGAGGTCGTCGCCGCGCTTGGCCGGGAACGACACCACCTGCTGGAACGTCGGCCGGTTCTGCCACGAGATCTTGTCGTGGGTGATTCCGCCGAGCGGTGACTGGATGATCGTGTCGGCGCACCACGGGTCACCGGCCGCGCAGTTGGCGTCACCCGGATAGGTGGTGTTCGCCGGCTCGGCGGCGGCCGCGGCCAGGGTGGCCGCCAGGACCTGCCGGCACGCGGCGAGGTTCCCGCCGCCGCAGTAGGACCGGCCGAGGCCGCTGCGCACCGGGTCGCCCAGGACGCCGCGGAGGTCCTTGTCGAGGTACCCCCACCACCCGTACTGGAACGAGGAGCCCTTGTGGGCCTGGGTCTGGTTCAGCGACCCCGCGTTCGTCGGCCCGGTGTAGCCGGAGGGCGACTCGTCGATCTGCAGGGTCCTGGTCAGCGCGGCGTACACGTCGTCGCCGAGGCCGGGCCGGAAGGCCCCGTCGACGAGCTTCGGCCACCAGGCGTCGAACAGCCGGATCGCCGCGGCGTGCTGGTACACGTGCGAGCCGGGCGTCGTCTCCACCCGCTCGGCCCCGGCCGCCTGCCAGGCGCGCAGGGCCGCGACGCCGGCGTCGGTGCCGGTCCCGGCGGGGTCGAGGATGCGCAGCAGCTCGGGCAGCAGGTTCTCGGCCCGCAGGTCGGTGACTGCGGCGTCCTCGACGATCCGCACGACCCCGGCCCGATCGAGCTTGTTGCCGCCGCTCAATGCGGTTCTCACGCGTTTGTCGAGCAGGTCCGCGCGCTGTACCGCACCGAAACTGAAGTTGCCGTCGGCCGCTGAGAAGTCCTTACTTTGCTTGTTATTCCAAGAGACGAAATAATCCTGTCCCGTGGACTGCGGATGCTGGGCCGCGGGAATGTAGTCGGCGGTATTGGTGTCGGCATTCCAGCCCGACCATTCATATGCCGGGTCGGCCTTCGCCGGCAGGTTCGGGTCGGCGCCGGTCCTGCGCACCGGGTTGCTGCCGGAGTTGAAGTACGCGGTGTCGGTGGCGTTCACGTAGAACCAGTTGAACGCGTAGCCGACGTCCGACGCCGAGGCGATGAACTGGGCCGGGTTCGCCATCGCGGCCGGGTCGTTGAACGCCTGGAACCCGATGGCCGAGTCGGCCTCGTGGCGGTACGTGGAGCGCAGCTGCGTGAACGCCATCGGCCGGCCGTCCACTGTCCCGCGGTACCCGAGAAGACCGTATTTGGTCCTGTATGTAACGAGTTGATAGGAGCCCGCGGCGGTGCCGTCGGCCACGGTCGGGGTCCAGGCGTTGGTCTGCGTCAGCGCCTCCATGGGCGTGCAGGCGCCGTGGAAGAGGTACGCCGTGGACTGCAGCGTCGCCGGCGAGCCGTCCGTGTTGCACAGCGGCACCGCGTAGGTGTCGGTGATGTCCTGCTCGGCCGAGGTGGCGCTCCACGCGTAGTCCTGGCCGCGGCCGAGGAGCACGTAGAGGTTCAGCCCGGCGAACGCGACACCGTGCGCGCTGATGCCCGGGCCCTGCAGCTCCTGGAGCATCAGCAGCTGCGGGGAGAAGTAGCCGGTCTGCGGCCCGAACACCGCGATCGGGTGCCCGGTCGCGGAGTGGGCGGCGTCGAGCACCACCGCGTTGGACATGCCGCGCCTGGCCGCGCCGCCCGGGGCGAGGCCGGCGGTCGTGGTCGCGGACCCGGTCGGGTTGTAGACGACCGGCTGCGCGACGACGCTGCCGTTGTCCGGCAGGGCGACGCCTGGCGCGTTCGGGTCGGCCGCACCGTAGGGGAACGACTGGCCGTCGTGCAGCGTGAGGACCGTCTCCTCGTCGTTCTGCTCGCGGAAGGCGGCCCAGAGCCGGTCTCCCTCGGTGACGCCGTAACGGGCCCGCGCGGTGACCCGGACCAGCGCCGACTCGACCTCGCCGCCCCCGCCGCCGCCGAACAGGCCGCCGACGACGCCCGCGATCGCGATCAGATCGGTCATCTGGAACGGCTCGGGCCCGCCCGCGTTGGTGATCGCGTCCAGGTGCCCGGTCAGCACGTACTCGCCAGGGCAGTTGCGGCCCGACATGCAGGCCGCGATGTAGGCGTTGATCCCGGCGACGTAGCTCTGCACGTCGTCGTAGAGCTGGGCCCCGCGGGTGCCCTTGGTGCGCAGCGCGGCGACCTGGGCCTGCAGGTCGGCCTCGGTGTACGGGGCCTGCCGCCAGATGCTCTGCTCCAGCTCCCGGTTGCCCGGCGCGCCGCCCGCGAACGGGGTGAGCCGGCCGCGGCCGACCCGGCGGAGCAGGTCCATCACGAACAGCCGGTCCTCGGCCCCGGCGTACCCGGCGCCGAACATCGTCCCGGCCCGGGTCGTGCCGGTCACGTGCGGGACGCCCAGCCTCTTGTCCCGCACGATCGTCACGTCGGCCCGGGGGCTGTACGTGCGGTCGACCTGGCCCGCGGGCACCCCGAACGACGCGTCGTTGTAGAAGTCGGCGATCTGCTCCTCGGTCAGCCCGGTGTAGGCCGACACGAGGTTGGCGTACGGGGCGAGCTGGTCGGCCGAGTGCGCCGGCCGGAAGCCCAGGGCCTTGTGGGCCAGGATGTCGGCCAGGGTGGCGTTGCCGTTCTGCCCCGGCGGCAGGATGTCGTTGCACTGGTCGAGGCAGTAGTCGTTGGGGGCGAGCACGGCCGCCTGGGCGGTGCTGCCGCTCGTCACGAGCTGGGGAGCGACGAGGACGGCGGCGGTCAGCAGGAAGGCGCCGAGGGCGCGCTTGACGACGGGCAGGGACATGGGCGGATCCCCTCCGGTTGCTGCGAGCCAATATGAAAATGACTCGGGTTACCGGATGGTAACAACGACGACCTTCACTGAATAGAGGTGTCGCACCGTCGATACGCTGGGACTCCATTACGCTTCACCGGTGCTCGTGGTCCATGCGCTCTGGGTCGACGGTCGAGTCGCCCTCTGGGCCTCCGACGGCGACACGCTGCTGGCGGGCCTGAACCTGAACGGTGACACGGGGGTCGCGGCCGAGCGCATCCTGTTGCTGCCGACTCGTAACCGCAAGCTCGAACCCTGGCCGGCCGTCACCGAGAAGGCTGCACTGAAGCCGTGGACGGTGGGGACTGTCGAGTACGAGCCCGATGAGGCCCTTCGCCTGCTGCCCGGCCTGTGTCAGCTGATCGGCGACGACATCACCCTCGCGCAGTCGACCGAATGGTTCGTCGCGCTCGCCGAGTTCGCGTGCGCACTGGTTGCCCGCGGCCGGATGCTGCCTGCGATCGTGGACGGGCGGCCCCGCTGGGCCCCGGTCCTCACCGGCCGCGACGCCGCCCACGCCCGGGCCCTCGCCCTCGCCCTGCCCTCCGCGGCGCTCCTCGGCATGGCCCGGGCCGCGGTCGTCACCGAGGCCCTCGACGCGTTCGTCGACGCCGCCGCCCGGGCCGACCTGCCCGCGGAGGCGCAGACCTGGCTCGACAGCATCGCCGGCGTGCCGCCGCAGCGCCTCACCGCCTGGGAGGCCGACGCCGTCGGGGGCGCCGTGCGGGCCTGCTTCCGGCTCGTCGAGCCGCCCGAGCCGAAGATCGGCGAGGATCCGGCCCCGGATCCGCACTGGACGCTCGAGTTCGCGCTGCAGGCGGCCGACGAGCCGACGCTCGTCGTCGACGCCGACCGGGTGTGGCGCTCCCGGGGCGCGCTCAAGGCCCTCCAGCGGCACATTGCGGCCCCGCAGGAGACGCTCCTGGCCGAGCTCGGCCGGGCCAGCCGCCTCTACCCGGCCCTGGAGGACGCCCTGCGCGAGGCCCGCCCGGCCGCACTGCCCCTCGACACGGACGGCGCCCACCGCCTGCTGAGCGAGGGCGCCCCGCTGCTGGCCGCGGCCGGGTTCGGCGTGGTGCTGCCGGGCTGGTGGCGCAAGGCGTCGGCCCGTCTGGGCGCCCGTCTGAAGATCAAGGACGGCTCCGGGGGTACCGCTCCGGGCACCGTGAACACGGACAGCGGCCTGGGCCTGGGCGCGGTCGTCGACTACGACTGGGAGCTGGCGCTCGGCGACGAGCCGCTCACCGAGGACGAGCTGCGCCGCCTGACCGACCTCAAGACGCCGCTCGTCCGGCTGCGCGGGCAGTGGGTCGAGCTGGACCCGCGCCGGCTCGCCGAGGGCCTGTCGTTCCTGGAGCGCCAGCGCGACGCCGAGGCCATGACCGTCGCCGACCTGCTGCACCTCGCCGGCGGTGCCGAGGAGGGCCCGGGCGGCCTGCCGATCGTCGAGGTCGTGGCCGACGGCTGGCTCGGAGACCTGCTCAGCGGCGAGGCCGACCTGCGCCTCGACGACGCCGACGCGCCTTCGGGGTTTCAGGGAGAGCTGCGGCCGTACCAGCGCAGGGGTTTGAACTGGCTGCGGTTCCTGGAGCGGGCCGGGCTCGGCGGCATCCTGGCCGACGACATGGGCCTGGGCAAGACCGTCCAGCTCCTCGCGCTGCTGGCCGGCCCCGCGCCCGGGCCGACGCTGCTCGTCTGCCCGATGTCGCTCGTCGGCAACTGGCAGCGGGAGGCGGCGAAGTTCGCGCCGTCGCTGCGGGTGCACGTCCACCACGGCGCCGACCGGGTCCGCTCGCTCGACCCTTCCGCGTTCGACCTGGTCGTGACCACCTACTCGGTGGCGGCCCGCGACACCGGGATGCTGGGGGCCGTCCCCTGGCACCGGGTCGTGCTCGACGAGGCCCAGGCCGTCAAGAACGCCGCGACAAAACAGGCATCGGCGGTACGTCAGCTGCCGTCCCGCCACCGCATCGCCGTCACCGGGACCCCCGTCGAGAACCGCCTGGCCGACCTCTGGTCGATCATGGAGTTCGCCAATCCGGGCCTGCTGGGCAGCGCGACGAAGTTCAAGGAGCGCTTCGCCGAGCCGATCGAGCGCGACGGCGACGCCGACGCCGCCGCGCGCCTGCGCCGGATCACCCAGCCGTTCGTGCTGCGCCGGGTGAAGACCGACCGCACGATCATCTCCGACCTGCCGGAGAAGCTGGAGATGGACGTCGTGTGCAGCCTGACCCCGGAGCAGGCCAGCCTCTACCAGGCCGTCGTCGACGACATGCTTGCCCGCATCGAGAGCAGCGAGGGCATCGAGCGCCGCGGCCTGGTCCTGGCCACGATGACCAGGCTCAAGCAGATCTGCAACCACCCGGCCCTGGCCCTGCGCGACGGCTCGCGCCTCCCCGGCCGCAGCGGCAAGCTGGCCCGCCTGGAGGAGATCACCGAGGAGGTCCTGGCCGCGGGGGAGCGGGCGCTGATCTTCACGCAGTACGCCGAGTTCGGCCGCATGCTGCGCACGTCGCTGGCCACCCGGTTCGGCCGGGAGGTGGCGTTCCTGCACGGCGGCGTGCAGAAGGCGGCCCGCGACGCGATGGTCGCCCGGTTCCAGGAGGCGGCCCCGTCCTCGCCGCCGCTGTTCGTGCTCTCCCTGAAGGCGGGCGGGACGGGCCTGACCCTGACCGCGGCCAACCACGTCATCCACGCCGACCGCTGGTGGAACCCGGCCGTCGAGGACCAGGCCACCGACCGCGCCTTCCGCATCGGCCAGCGCCGGGCCGTCCAGGTCCGCAAGTTCGTCACCGCCGGCACCGTCGAGGAGAAGATCGCCGCCCTGATCACCGACAAGCGCGGCCTGGCTCAGAAGATCGTCGGCACCGGCGAGCAGTGGCTGACCGAGCTCTCCACCGCCGACCTGCGCGCCCTGCTGACGCTCGACCCGGCCGCGGCGGTCTCCCCGTGAGCGCGCGATTATGCGTCTTCGTGTGCCTTGTCGGTGAGCCCGGGATGCCGCCGCGGGAGGAGCTGCACTGGCGGCTGCACGACGCGATCGAGGAGGCGGCCGGGCGGGCGGGCGTCGACTTCGCGGACGTACAGCTGCAGATGCTCGGCGACGGGGCGCTCGCGGTCTTTCCGGCCGGCGCGAACGAGCCGCGGGCCTTTGCCGCGCTCGTCCGCGTCTTCCGGGCCGGCCTGCCCCCGCCGGAGCAGGCACCGGTCCGCATCCGCCTCGCCGCCGCCGTGGGCCAGCCGTCGGTCGCGACGATGGAGGTGACCCGGCTGATCGCCGGCGACGACGGGGGCGCGGTGCTGCACGTGGTGCTAGGCCGGGAGGGGCTGGGCGCCTAGTCCCTTGAGCGATCGGTGCAGGGACCTGGCCGTCGAGACGTTCAGGAAACAGTGGGCGACGCGGTCACCGAGCTGCCACTGCGGCTGGGTGAGGCCGTCCCAGAAGGTGTACACGTCCTTGCGCTCGTACAGCTGCGTCTCGCTCAGCCCGAGGAACCCGGCGACGAGCGTGAAGCACGCCTTGGACACCGTGGCGTTGAGCGCCTTCGGGTCGGCGGGGAACGGCCCGGCGGGCGCCGTCCACACCCCGACGAACTCGGTGTCGTGGTCCTCGGCGCACCCGACGGGCGTCACCGCGTCGACGCTCGTGTAGAAGCCCTCCGGCGTCAGGTCCCCGCCGTCGAGGTCGACGCACGTGAGCGCCAGGGGCGCCGCGCCCTTGAGCGAGTCGGCGAGGCTGCCGGTGCGCTCCTTCGGTGCGAAGAGGTCGTCGCTCGCCTCGGCCAGCCCGCACACGTAGGTCCGGGCGCCGCCCTTCCACGCGGCCGGGCGCGGCAGGGCCAGGAACGGGAACAGCCGGCCGGCGTGCCAGTCCCCGCCGACGAACTCGGTGACCTTCTGGCTGCAGTCGGCGTACGCGGCCCGCGCCGGGTCGGAGTCCCAGGCCGGCGGCTCGGTGCCGTCGGCCGCGCCGGTCGCCACCACTTCGACGGTGTGCGGGCCCGTGCAGGCCGTCTCGTCGAGCACCGCCCGGTCCGGCTGCTCGAACGCGCTGAACGGCCCGCCGGCCAGGCACTGCCCGACCGCCGGCGGCCGGAAGGCGGCGCTGGGCAGCATCGCCCACCCGTTGGTCAGGTCCCGATCGGTGTGCGCGGGCGCACTGCAGGCCGCCGCGGCCAGGGCGACGGCCACGAGGAAGGGGAGCCCCTTAGTCCGCAAGCCCATTGCTGCAGGGCGTTCCCGGTTCGAGGCTGGCGGTCTCGCGATACTTCTTGATGAACTGATCGACGCGCGGGTCGTCGGCCTTGTCGAGGCGCAGCTGGTATCCCCACGCCTGCAACGAGATCGGGCTCGGCTGCCCTTCGTAGGGGCTCATCAGCATGAAATCGTTGTTGCGCACCTTGCCCGCGAGCTTGTCGACATCGCTCTTGGCCAGGCTCGGCTGGTAGGTGATCCACACGGCGCCGTGCTCGAGGCTGTGGACCGCGCGGCCTTCGACGACGGGCGCGGAGTACACGTCGCCGAGGCACCGCTGCCAGTTCCCGAAATGCCGCCCACCGGCCGCGGGCACCATCCGATACTCCGGCTTCTCCCCGTCCGCGAGATGCTCCCGCTCCAGCCAGTCGGGGTGCGTGAGCCGGTAGTCGATCACCCCACTGATCTCGCCCGACGCCTGCGAGGGGCCGGCGTCACGCGCCGTGCCGACGAAGTAGAACGCCGCGACGACCCCGGCCACGCAGAGCAGCCCGAGCACCCCGACGACACTGAGGGCGATGACGACACCCCGATTGCCCTTCTGCGCCGGCGCCCCGGCCACGTAGGGCGGCGGCGGATAACCCCCGGGCGGCGGCCCGTACTGCCCCGGCGGCGGCCCGTACTGCGCCGGCGGCGGCATCTGCTGTCCCGGCGGCGGGAACCCGCTGTCCACGGGCGGACCATAGGGCGGCACCGGCGGCGGAGGGGGCTGCTGGCCCTGCGGCTGGGGCGCGCCGTACGGCGGCGGCTCAGGATAGGCGCCGGTCATAGCGCCGACACTACCGGAACGCCCACCAGCTCTGGCGTTCCCGGTTCGCCGCTGCCGCCTCGGCGTCGTGCTCGGTGGCGGACGCCTTGCCGGTCGCTGCATGCCGGCAACGTCGATGTACGAGGGGTGGGGGCGCGATATGTCGGGCGCTGTGCGCCACGACATATCGGACTTATACCCCGTCAGGTGATATGTCGGTTGTGAGGCTTTCCGGCGGTGGCCGGTGGCAAGATCGACCGCGGTTGGCGCGATGGGCACGCAAGCATCGCTGCCACGGACGGCTCGATGCTGCGGCGGGAGTGGCGGTGCGGACCAGCCGGCACGGTGTATCGACGAGGGCGGCGCTGCCCGCGACCGGCAGGATGTGGCGACGGTGCCCGGCCGGCAGGGCGTCGCGGTGGGTGTCTGGCCGAATCGAAGCTGCGGCGGTGCGGAAGGGCAGCTCGATGTTGCGGCGGTGCGGGCGGCGGGACCGGCGCCGCGGCGGTGTGGACGGGCGGGCGGCTCGGTGCTGCGTGGTGCGGGCGGTGGGACCGATGCTGCGGCGGTGTGGCAGTGCGGCTCGACGTTGCGGTGGTGCGGGCGGGCTCGATGTTGCGGCGCGAGTGGCGTTGCAGGCGGCCGGTGCAGTGGATCGATGCGCGCGATGGTGCCGGCGGCCGGTGGGGGCGGGCGGCTCGGTGTTGCGGCGTGAGTGATGTGCGGGCGGCCGGTGGGGGCGGCGGCTCGGTGTTGCGGCGGGAGTTGCGGTGTGGGCGGCCGGTGTGGTGGATCGATGTGGGCGACGGTGTCCGCGGACGATGGGGGCGCTGTGGGATGCGCTGCGACGTTCATCGACGCGCGATATGGTCGGCCCCATGGCGGCCGAGTGTGCGATCGATGGATGTGCGGTCCTGGCGATCGGGCGGTGCCGGGAGTGCGGGCGCGCGTTCTGCATGTCGCACCAGGCCCACAACGAGGTCACCGGCGAGGGGTACGCCGCGCTCTGCATCCAGTGCCTCCAGCGCCGCCAGCGGGTTGCCGGTGCCGCCGATCCCAAGGTCGACGGGCGTGAGGCGGCCGAGCGCACCTGGGTGACGTCCGGCCAGGCGGCCATGGACCTGTATGCGGCCGGCATCGCGCCCGTGCCGGTGGTCGAGCGCCGGTCGCGCTTCGTCAAGCAGCGCTTCGGCCGTCCGCGCGAGGAGATCGACGAGATCGAGGTCGGCGCACTGTGGGTGATCGGCCGGTTCGAGTGGACCGAGATGCAGGAGATCCCCGAGACCCGGGAGTGGAACACCGGCCTGCTCGTGCGCCCGTCCGGCGGCTACCCGGTCGCGATGGTCGCCCGGGCCGTGGCCCGCTGCAAGGTCACCGACGGCCTGGCCACCCTGATCCGCGACGCCCGCTACGGCGACAGCTTCACCCAGCTCGAGCGCCGCGAGATCCCCCGCATCATCGCGGCGATCCGCGCCCTGGTCCGCTCGACGACCGGCGACGTCCCCGCGCCGTAGCGACGACGACCACTCATCGCGAAACAGCACACCCGCTGATCGCGAAGCGGCCCGGCCGGCGGCGCCGCGGCCGTGACGGCAAGGGCTCGCTAGCGCGGGGCGCCGAGCGCGGCCAGCGCGTCCAGATAGCGGGCCGGCACCACGTTCGGCGCGTCCCCCTTGAACGCGGCCTCCACCTCGGCGTCGCTCGGCAGCGCCGGCACCTGCGCCGCGAGCGCCCGCACGATCGGGGCGTCGCGCCAGTCGGGGTGCTCGGTCAGCAGCCGGAGCGCGACGAGTGACTCCTCGATCTCACCCACGCACTCGAAGGGCTTGTGCGCGGTCAGCCCCATCAGCTCGCGGTACCCCTCGAGCTGGCTCATGTCCGTGAAGACGTCGGTGCCGAAGATGTGCACCAGGCGATCACGGCCGGTGAACGGGGCCAGGGCCAGGAACACGAAGCGGCACTTCGGGCAGTGGCCGCACCAGCGATCGCTCGCATCGCGCTGCTTGAACGCCGCGTTGCAGCTCGTCACCACGTCGTCGTAGGTCGTGTGCTTCGCGAACAGGCCCGCGATGTGCAGTTCGGACAGTCCGCGCAGCAGCGAGAAGTACGCGTCGCGCAGCCCCGCGTGCGCCAGCAGCGCGTCGCGCAGGTGCCGCTCGGCCGGCAGGCCCTTCGACCACTGGTGGTTGATGTCCCGGCCGAGCCAGCTGAGGTTCGGCACCGACGCCGAGCTCTCGTTGGACATCACGACCGGCCCGAGCCCGTGCATGAGCGAGGTCGCCACCGCGATGAGCGAGTTGATCGCGGTCACCGGGATGTGCCCGTTGAGCGCGCCCGCCTCGTTCAGCTCGCGCATCCGCGGGTCGAGCGTGCGCCGCACAGTGCGCACGGGCTGCGGCGACACCGCCATCACGCTGCGGATGATCGCGTTCGGGTTGACCGCGAACAGGACCGGGTCGAGCCCGGCCAGCTGCAGTGCCTCCATGGTCACGATCGAGTCCTTGCCGCCGCCGACGGCCGCGAGAGGCGCTCCGGGCGGGGCATGCACAAAAGCCGGAGACTCCGCCTGTACCGCCAGTGCGATAGGCAGTTCGAGGACGTACTCGAGCTTGTTCTGGTACGCGAACTCGCCAAGCCCCTCGTGGAAGAGCGCCCGCACCCACGGCATCGCCCCTTCGGCCAGCGCGAGCTCGCCGAGCTCGACCCGCCGCGGCGCCGCGATCTTGTAGTACGAGGTCGACGCGGCCACGTACAGCAGGTCGAGCACGCGATCGAGCGCCGGATGCGGCTCCACGGAGGCCGGCCCGAAGTCGACGGTCTCGGTCAGCACGAGGTCACCGAGCGCATAGTGGAAGCGCGCCACCCCGGTCGCGGGATCGAACTCCCGCCCGGGGAACCTCAGCGCCTCAACCTGCTCCCACGCGTTCACAACCGCTCCGTCCCACGCCGTCCGGGTACCACACCGCCGCGCAATGGTAGCCCGCACCGCCCGGCACCGAAGTTTGCAACCGGTACCCGGGTACAGGCTTATCGTTGCCGCATGGTGCAACCCGCAACCGGCCTGCGCACCGGCGAGGTCGCCGAACTGGCCGGGGTCAACATCCAGACACTGCGGTACTACGAGCGCCGCGGCCTGCTCGCCGACCCGCTGCGCAGCCCGGGCGGCCACCGCCTGTATCCGCCCGACACGGTGGCCCGGCTCACCGCGATCAAGGCCGCCCAGCGCCTCGGCTTCACCCTCGACGAGGTCGCGGACCTGCTGAACCGCCACCGCCGCCCGGGTGGTGGCCTGCAGATCCGCGCCGCCGACAAGCTCGCCGAGATCGACCGCCGCATCGCGGCCCTGACCGACGTCCGCGCCACCCTGGCCCGCGTGGTCGCCGCGAACTGCGACAGCCTGACCGACTGCACCTGCCCCGACTGCCCGCTGCCCGACCCGCGTCAGGTGCGGTGACGGATGCTCCACAGCATCAGGGCGGCGACGAGCCCGGTCAGCAGCAGATAGAGCCCGGTCTCCAGGCACTGGAACGCCCAGAACCGGTCGTTCGGCTGATACGCGATGTCCAGGTGCAGGTCGTGTGACTCCAGACACGGCGACGAGTCGCCGAACGTGCCCGTCGCGCCCGTCTTCGGGGCCCGCATCAGGCAGTCGTCGAAGACCTTCGGGTCGAGCGGCCGCCCGTCGGCGGTCAGCAGCTCGCTCACCGAGGTCACCCACACGCCCGGGATCTCGATGCCCTTCAGCACCGGCGCGTTGCCGAGCGTGCCGAGCCCGTGGGCCTGATCGATCGCGGCCGCGGTCATGTGGCGCGACTCGTGATGGGCGGGCATGAGGTGCGGCCGGATCGCGTTCGGCATCACGAACAGCATGATCAGCACGAGCAGCCCGGTGACGGCCATGGCCGGCAGCGTCCGCCGCGAGAACATGCCCACCGCCGCCCCGAGCGCGGCCGCGAGCGCGGCCTGGCCGACGGGGGAGAGTCCCCGGGCGCCGAAGTTGACGGTGCCGAAGCGATCCTGGGCGATCGCGTCGATCGGCGCCGCCGCCCAGCTGAGCAGCAGGCTCGCACACGCCCCGACCACCATCGCCGCGAGGACCACTGTCGCCAGCCGCACGGCCAGCCACCGCCGCCGGCTGACGCTCTGATTCCACACCAGCCGGTGGGTCCCGGCCTCCAGCTCCCGGGCCACCAGCGGCGCCCCCCAGAACATCCCGATCAGCACCGGCACCAGCCCCAGCACGCCGGCCAGCACCAGCAGCGGGCTGCGGTAGTCCCCGACCAGCCGCACCATGGCCCCGGCACAGTCGCCGGTGACCTGACACTGCGCAAGGTACCCGTCCCGCGCGTCACGAACATCAAGCCCGATCTTGATGAGGTACGCCGACAGCGCCCCCAGCACCACCACACCCGCCAACGCCTGCGTCCGGAACTGCCGCCAGCTCATCCAGATCATGCCGTCGCCTCCGCAAGCTCCGGTGACGGCCTGAGCTCCGAGCTGTGCTTCTGATGAGCGGCCCCTCCGCTGCGCTCCGGACCGCTCATGCCGTCGCCTCCGCAAGCTCCGGTGACGGCCTGAGCTCCGAGCTGTGCTTCTGATGAGCGGCCCCTCCGCTGCGCTCCGGACCGCTCATGCCGCCACCTCCACGGCCGCCGCCCGCCCGAGGTACGCGAGCACGAGCTCCTCCAGCTCCACCGGCACGGCCCCGGCCGGCGCCGCTTCCGCCCGCACGACGCAACCGTGAACATGCTCGACTCCATCGCGACCGGACCGGCCACCCATCCATCCGGCCCCCGCGGGCGGCGACCCGTCGCGCGGCTCTCGCCCCACGTCGCTGGCCGCGCCCGGCCGCCGGAAGTGCGTGGCGAGCAGGTCGGTGACGTCGCCGGCCAGCTGCACCCGCCCGCCGGCCAGCACGATCAGGTAGTCGCACACGCGCTCGACGTCGGCCAGCAGGTGTGAGCTGAGGATCGCGCTCGCCCCGATCGCGGCCACGGACTCGAGCAGGCTGCGCAGGAACGTGTCGCGGGCCAGCGGGTCGAGGGCGGCCGCCGGCTCGTCGAGGATCAGCAGCTCGGGCCGCTTCGCCGCGGCCAGGGTGAGCGCGAGCTGCGCCCGCTGCCCGCCGGAGAGCCGCCCGGCCCGCTGCGTGAGCGGCAGCCCGGCCTGCGCCACCCGGTCCCGGGCCAGCCCGTCGTCCCAGCCCGGGTTCAGCTTCGCGCCCATCCGCAGGTGCTCGGCGACGCTCAGCCCGGCGTACACCGGGGCGTCCTGCGCCACGAACCCGACCCGCGCCAGGTGTGCCGCATCCGCCGCCGGCCGCCGCCCGAGCACCGTCAGCGTCCCCGCGCTCGGCTCGATGAGCCCGCAGGCCAGCTGGAGCAGCGTCGACTTCCCGGCCCCGTTCGGCCCGACCAGCCCGATGATCCGCTGGGCCGGCACGTCCAGTTCGACCTCGCGCAGCGCGGCCCGCCGCCCGTACCGCTTGTCCAGTGCCGCCGCCCGCAGCACCGCATGTGTATTCGCCATGCCGGAAATGCTCGGCCGCCCGGGCCCGCCGAGCATCGTGCCGAAGCGGGGTACCGGCCGTACTTTTGACCGGTTCGCCGCCCGCGCCCCGATCCTAGCGTCGAGACCATGAAGCTCATCGACCTGGCCCTGGCCGCGGTGTGCACGGCCGCGCTGGCGTTCACCGCGTACATGCTCGCGAACAGCTGGGGCGGCACCTCCTGGCTCCTCGACACCGTCTCCGGCACCGCCGTGCTCGTTCTCGTCCTCCTCCGCCGGCGCTGGAGGCCGGCCCCGGCCGCGGCATTGGCGACAGCGCTGGCCGCCGCGCTCCTCGCCCGCCTGCTCGACTGCCCCCAGGCCCCGGGCCCGGCGACGGCGCTGGCCCTGGCCGCTCTGGTCGCCTGGTCGGTTCCCCGGTCCGCCTTCTGGATCCCCGCCGCCGCCCTGGGCGTCGTCATCGCCACGTACGCCACCGCCTGGCCTGACGATCGCGGCTTCACCGCCGTGACGGTCATCAACGCCGTCGCCTGGGCGGCCGGCCTGGTGGCGGGCCTAGCCATCCGCCTCGCCCCCGCGAGCCCCGCGGCGTGAAACCGCAGCGGTCGTACGTTCGGATGGTTACCGATCCGATCGGGGTCACTACGGTGTGTTCATGGATCCGGAGCTGAAGACGCTTGCCGAGCGCGCCGCGACCGTCCTGGTCGGCGCGATGGCCGAGACCGGCGGCCCGGCCCGGCAAGCACAGTTCGCCCGCCTGCTCGGCCGCGGCAACACCAGGGCCGAGCAGGCCGCGGCGGCAACGCTGGCCGAGGACGCGGCCGGCCTCACGCCCCGGTCACAGCCGGACACGATCACCGCGTGGCGGATCCGGCTCCAGGACCTGCTACGGGCCCACCCCGGGGCGGCGGAAGACCTCCGAACCCTGCTCGCTCATGACGAGGCCGGCCGCGAAGGCCGAGACCCCGAGCCGCGCTAGACGGCCGTCGCAGCGGTCGGGCCGCTGGCTGCGGGGGTGCGCGGACGGGTCAGGAGCGCGGGCGGTACCAGCGGCGCAGGCGGCGCAGGGCTTCGGCGCCGCCCAGCTCCGGCGGGGGTGGTGGCAGCTGACGCAGCAGCAGGTCGCGCTCGGTGGCGTGGGACGGCACCGGGTCGGTCAGCGGGACCGGGGACAGCCAGAACCGTTCGATCTCCACGTCCGGCTCCGGGAGGTTGGCCAGGGCTCCGGCGGTACCGATGGGGGAGGGCATTTCGGCAGTTGACGGCTCCGGCTCGTCCTCCGCCAGGGCCTCGACGTGCGAGCCGGCCCGGATTGTGCGCAGCGCGGCCAGCAGGGCGTCGCGGGCACGGCCGCGCCACAGCAGGATGTCGAACGGGTCGGCGTCGAAACGCTCCGCCAGCAGGTAGAACGTGGCGGCCAGGTGCTTGCACGGGACAGCCTGGTCGGGGCAGCTGCACCGCATCGCCAGGTCGGCCAGGCGGGCCGGGAACAGCGGGGCGCCGGCGGCCAGGCAGACGTCCTCCACGTGCGGCGGCAGCTCGCCGGCCAGCAGCTTCGCGGCGCCCAGGGCCTCGGCGGCCAGGGCCTGCTCGATCGCCGCCCACGCCGGGTCGGGGAACACCGCAAGCGCGATCGTCACCTCGTACGGCCGCGGCCGCGAACCCTGCACGCTCGCGCGCACCGTGCCGGGCGCGATGTCCAGGCTCAGCACCTGGCCGGCCCGGGCGTAGTTGCGGCCGCGGGTCAGGCGCGTGCCCAGCGCGAACGACTCGAGCACGGCCAGGAAGCGCTTCGACCACCAGGATTCGCCGATCGCGCCGCGCGTGCTGCGCGCACGGATGCCGCCCTCCACGCGGACGGTGCGCGCACCCCAATAGTCAGGTGTCGTCACCCCTGCAGACGCTCCAGCCCGGCGGCCACCCGGCGCGGCGTGAACTCCACGATCTGGTACTCCGCCAGGCCCTTCTGCCGGAACGGGTCGAGCGCCAGCCGGGCCTCCAGCTCCGCTCGCGCCAGCCCGGTCGCCAGGATGACGCCGCCCTCGCGCGGGGTCATGGCGCCCGAGGCCACGAACACCCCGTCGTCGTACTGCCCGTCGACCCACTCGGTGTGCGCCTGCAGGTTGTCGTCGATCTGGTCGAGCCCGGCGACGTATCGCAGCGTGATGACGAACATGCCGCGCAGTCTACGTCAGCCCCGGAACGCGGCGATGACCTGCGACATGGGCTCCATGCAGTCAGGATGCGGCAGGCGCACCATCACTTCCTGCACGCCGCTGTCCGCCAGTGCGCGAAACCGTCCGATGTGGTCGTCCACGGTGCCCGCATGGACAGCCGCCGCATACGTGTCGCGCGGCCGCCGCCCACGGCCGGCCTCGACCAGGGCGTCAAGAGCCCGGTCGTCCCGGGAGACCAGCGCGGTCGTGAGGTGGGTGAGTGCGGTCTGCCGGTTGTACTGCCGCAGGACCGACGCTTTGCGCCGAACCGTCTCCAGGTCGCCCATGACGTTCGCCGCGTCCGCATACTGTGCCGCCAGGCGCAGCGTGTGCCGCTCACCGTTCCCGCCGACGATGATCGGGATGCGCCCGTGCACCGGGCGCGGGTAGCACATCGCCTCGGGGACGTTGAGCACCCGGCCCTGGAAGCCCGGGCTGCCCTTGCCCCACAGGAGCGGCAGGAGCTGGAGGGCGTCCTCCAGGAGTGCGTACCGTTCGCGCACGTTCGGGAAGTCCCATCCGTACGCCTTGTGCTCGTCCTTGAACCATGCGAGCCCGAGCCCGCACACGGCGCGCCCACCGGACAGGACGTCGAGCGTCGCCGCGATCTTGCCGAGGTGGGCGACGTTGCGGTACGTCACCCCGCTCACGAGCGTCCCGAGCCGCACCCGCTCCGTGCAGGCCGCGATGTACGCGAGGGTCGTCCAGCTCTCGAGGAAGTCGTCCCAGGCCCGCCCGACCTGCGGAATCTGCCGGAAATGGTCCATCACGTACACCGCGTCGAACCCGGCCGCCTCGGCCGCCTGCGCGGTCGCGCGCACGTCGACGCCCTTGAACTCGGCGAGGTGCAGCCCGAACCGCAGCCGGGCCGGCGCTTCGGCCTGTCGCTGCCGGGCGGTTGCCGCCTCCGCGAACGCCGGCGGTGCGGTGCGGACCGCCGTCTCGTGCAGTACCAGCGAGAAGCCTTCGTCCGGCAGGACGTCACGCGTGCGTGTCCATTCGCGCAGTTGCCGGGTGAGCACGTCGGCCGGAATCCGCTTGCCCGTGCGCGCCCGGTTGCGCGCCCGGCACTGCGCCGCCGGAGTGTCGAACGCGACAGCCACGCACGGCATGCCGCACTCGCGCGCGAGCCCGATCCACCGCCGCCGCCGTGCGGCGTCGAGCCCGAGGGTGTCGACGACTGTGGTGAGCCCCCGCCGTACCCGCCGCTCGACAACCAATTCGAGGATCTCGAACGCATCACCGCTGGCCGCGATGTCATCCTCACCGGCCCCCGCCAGCGCCCGCAGCGCATCGGACGACACGACCCGATCACTGCGGAAGTGCGCCGCCGCCCAGGTCGACTTCCCAGCCGCCCCGGGCCCGACAAGCACGACAAGACAAGGCTCCGGCAGTGTCAACACCACGCCATTGTGCGGCCCGGACCCACCCGAAACCCATCGCCCACGGGCTTGCCCGACGTGCAGTCACCCGCACACCGCGCGGCCGTTTGGTCGTTTTGGCCGTTGCATGCGGTGCGCGTTCGTGTGCCGGGGTGTCCGATAGTGGGGCACGAATGCGCACGTCCGACGTGGAGTCCTTGCACGCCGCGCGGCGGTTGGTCGGTTTGATCGTTGCGTGCGGTGTGCGTTTGCGCGCGGGGCGACCGGTAGTGGGGCACGAATGCGCACGTCCGACGTGCAGTCCTTGCACGCCGCGCGGCGGTTTGGTCGGTTTGATCGTTGCGTGCGGTGTGCGTTTGGGCGCGGGGGTGCCCGGTTGCAGGGCACGAACGCGCACGCCCGAGCGGTCGGCGTGCGCGATCGTGTCTGCTGCGGCGGTCAGTGGGCCGCGGCCATGCGGCCCCGGCCGCTGCTCTGGTGCGTCAGTTGGTACGCGGCGACCATGAGGAGGACGCCGCTGATGATGGCGTATACGCCGATGGTCCAGGCGATGGCCAGGGCGCCCGCGGCCGGGCGGATCATGATGAACAGGCCGGCCACGATGGCCAGGGCGCCGATGAGCGCCATCGACCAGCCCCCGTGCTGGCGGGTGGCCAGCCACAGATCGGACAGGCCGATGACCACCGCCCACACGCCGACCAGGATGGCCAGGGTCACCGCGGTCACCCCGGGCCAGACGACAGCCATGACGCCGACGACCAGGCCGACCAGCCCGGCGATGCCGCGGGCGATCCGGGGGCCGGTGCCGTCCGCGAAGCCGGTGACCGGGTTCGACGGGCCGGCGGTCGGCCGGATCGCGTGGATCAGCTGCTCGACGCCGGTGACGATGGCGAAGATGCCGAACAGCAGCGCCAGCGCGATCACGGTGACGCCGGGCCAGATCACGGCGAGGACACCGAACACGACGGCGAGTACGCCGCGGATGCCCAGCAGCCACGCTTCCCTTTTCAGCATGGAACCCCTCCTCTGATACTCGTTCCGTCCGTTCCCTGCGCATGTTCGTTCAGTGCGCCGGTGTGCGTTCCGTCCGCCGTGCACGTTCGTTTCGTGCGCGGGTGTGCGTTCGGTCTGTTCGCTATGCGTGTTCGTTTCGTGCGCAGGTGTTCATGTCGTGCGCGAGTGTTCGTGTTGTGTGTGCTCACGTAAGGCGCGGTGCTCATGCTGTGCGCGGGTGTTCGTGTCGTGCGTGCTCATGCTGTGCGCGGCGTTCATGTTGTGCGTGGGTTGAAGGTCGACTCTCGGGCGAGCGATACGAACAGTGCACGCTCGCTGTCGGTGAGCGGTTCGGGCACCACGATGTGCAGTTCGACGAGCAGATCGCCGGGCGTGCCGCGCGGGTTCGGCAAGCCGAGGCCCGGTAGGCGCAGGCGTCTCCCAGAAGGCGAGCCGGCGGGGACGTCCACCTGCACGTCGCCGCCCGGCAGATCGACCGGCACCACGGCGCCGAGTGCGGCCTCCCACGGGCTGACCGGCACCGCGACCCGCACGTCGCGCCCGGAGACCCTGAGCCGGGGATGGGGGGCAAGGTGCACCTCGAGCAGCAGGTCACCCGCGGCCCCACCGTGTACGCCGGGCTCGCCCCGGCCGGCCAGCCGCAGCCGCTCGCCGTCGGCGACACCCGCCGGGACCACCACGTCGTACTGCCGTGGCCGCCCCGCCGGTCCGTCCACCGTGACCACCCGCCGCCCGCCGACGTACGCGACCTCGACCCCGACCGTGACCCCGGCCCGGACATCGGCCCCGCGCGCCCCTCGGAACAGCTCACCGACCAGATTCGGCCCCGGCTCCGTTCCACCGTCCGATCGCCGGTCTGCTCCACCGTCCGACTGCCGGTCCGTTCCACCGCCCGACCGGCGGTCAGGCCCACCGTCCGATCGCCGGTTTGCCTCGCCGTCCGACCGTCGTTTCGGTCCGCCGTCCGACCGCCGGTCCGGTCTGCCGTCCGACCGCCGGTCCGGTCCGCCGTCCGGAGGCTGATTAGGCCTGCTCGAAGGCGCGGCTCCGGCACCACGGCCATCGTCGGCATCACAGTCGCCGACCGGCTGCCGTTGTGAAGCCCAACGTTCCGGCCGCACGGCACCGCCGCCGCCGGTCCATGGTCCCGGTGCGGTCGACTGCCCGCGAGCAGCCGGACGTCCCGACCCCCCGGCATCGCTGTCGGCCGCCGTACGTCTCGGTCCTGCGGCATCGCTGTCTCCGGCCGAACGTCCCGACCCCGCGGCATCGCTGTCGCCGGCCGTACGTCGCGGTCCGGTTGGACGTTCGCGCCAAGCTGAGCGTTCCGGTCCTGCGGTGCCGCTGTCGCCCGTCGGGCGCCCCGATCCGGGTGAACGCTTCCGTGACCGGGCGATGAGCACCCGGTACGCCGAGCCGATCTCCTTGAACCGCTCCTCCGCACCGGCCTCGACGCTGACGTCGGGGTGGAAGCGGCGAGCCAGCCGCCGATACGCACGCTGGACCTCCTCCCGCCCCGCACCGCGCGCCAAGCCGAGCACCTCGTACGGGTCGCGGCCCACAGCGGCCATTGCCGGCCGTCCCCGGAAGCCGGAGCGCCGCCTCAGCTCGTCGCGCTCCGGCCGACCTGGCCGGTGCTGCCGACATTCGCCGATCCGACCTGCTGGCTCGCCGGTCCGGGCCGCGACTGCCCCTCTTTCATCTGCTTGGCCTGAGCGGCCGGCGTGTCGGGCAACCCGCCCCGCGCCCCCGAATCGCCCGGCCGCGCCTGCGGTGCACTGGCCCGCACGAACGGCATCCCGGACCCAGAACCAGACTCAGAGCCAGAACCAGAACCAGAACCAGAACGGGAACCGGGGCTCGAACCAGGGCTTGGACCAGCGCCAGGGCTTGCACCAGCGCCGGAGCTGGACCCGGGCCGCGCCGCCGCCCCGGAAGGCGCCGACGAGGTGCCCGGAGACGTACCCGACGACGAGCCCGACGAAGCGGCCAGCGACGAGCCCGAGGAGGCGTCCGGGGGCGAGTCCGACGCAGCGTCCGCCCGCGCGCCGACCGCGATCCGCCGGGTCGCCTGCTCCCGCAGCTTCGGCGCCACGATCGTGAGGACGCCGCCGTCGAGCTCGGCCGAGACGTTGTCGGCGTCGACGTCGCCGGGGAGGGCCACCAGATACTCGAACTCGCCCGTGCGCCGGGCCTGGTGCCGCAGCGTCCCGTCGCGCTGCCGCTCCTTGAACGAGCCCCAGACCCGCAGTTCGCTGTCGCGCAGCTCGATCTGGACGTCGCCCGGGGCCACGCCCGGCAGGTCCAGCTCGATCAGGAACGCCTCGCTCGTCTCCTCGATGTCGACGGGTGCGCCGCCCGTCACGGGCAGCCCGAGCGCCGGGTACAGGGCCAGTGATCGGCGGGGACGGGTGACCAGCAGTGTCATGGTGAGGCCTCCCAACAGGGTTTGGGTACCCCCCAATGCTTGGCGACCCCCGGATGAGCCGGTTCACCCACCCGGGATGGCCGCGCCCGCACTCGCCGTCGCCGAGTGATGGCCGCTCACCTCGGACGCGGGCAGCGTTCAGCGCATGTACGAAGACGTTTTCATCGCGGAGGTACGCGACCGGACCGGCATCACCGACCCCGAGCGCGCTCGCCGGGCCCTGCGCGGCGTCCTGCACGCCGTGGCGACCCGGCTCCCCGACGGCTGGGTGCACCAGCTGGCCGCCGAGCTGCCCCCGACACTCGCCGAGCCGCTGTGGTCCCACCAGTACCTGTACGACCAGGAGGTCCACCTCGACTTCCTGGAGGACGTCGCCGCCCGGTCCGCGGTACCCAAGGCAGAAGCGGAACGCCTCGCCAGAGCGGTCTTCGCGGTCGTGGCGAGCGCCTGTGACCCGGCCCTGCTCCGGCGCGTGTACCAGCCGCTGACCAGCGACATCCTGGCCCTGACCGAGTCCGGCTCCTCGCTGCTGCCGGTCTGAGCGAACCGCCCGAAACCAGAGCAGTCCGAGCGGTTCGACCAAAACCCGAGAAGTCCGAGCGGAGAGATCAAAAACGCGAGCCAGTGCTGGCGTGACCCGACATTTTGGACACATACCCCGTCAGGCGAAAAGTCCGATATGTCGCGGCGCGCCAGCGCCCGACATATCGAGCCCACCCGACCATCGAGCACCGGCGCCAACCGCGAAACCGCTCAGCTCCCCGAGCGCAGCTCCGAAACCAGCGAGACCCCACCCGGGTTCCAGCCGAGCTCCCGCGCCCGCGCCCCCGAAGCCTGCTGATCGAGCAGCAGCGCATCCGCGAACGCCGCCCCCAGCCGGCCCCGGCTGTCCTCGACGCTTTCGGGCGCCACCCCGGCCGCTCCCGCCGCGGCCTCGGCCAGCTCGAGCACCGTCGGGTTCGTGCCGGACGCGATCACGAGGCGGCCCAGCGGGGAGCCGTGCTCCAGCACGATCCGGTACGCGGAGGCCACGTCGTCCACGTGCACGGACGTCCAGTGCTGGGAGCCGTCCCCGATCAGCCGGACGCGGCCCTGGTCGTCGCGGGCCGGGGCCAGTACCCCGGCCGGAATCCCGCCGCCGTGCCCGTAGACGATGCCGGGGGCGACGATCGTCGCCGCGATCGGCGAGTCGAGCAGGGACTGCTCCACCGGCACGCGCCAGGCGGTGAGCGCCGGCGGCTGCAGGGGCGAGGCCTCGGTGATGTCGGCGTTGTCGCCCCAGAGCCAGATGCCGCTGGTGTGGACGAACTGTTTCGCGGTACCGCGGAAAGCCTCCACGGCCGCGCCGACGATCGTCCGGTCCAGGTCGGCGGTGTCGGGGCCGCCGGTCGCGGCGATGTGCGCGGCCGCGTCGGCCTCGGCGAAGCGCTCGGCGGTCCATGCGCCGTCGAACAGGTCGCCGACGATCGGGTCGGCGCCGTGCTTGCCGGCCTTGCCGGCCGCCTCGTCACTGCGGACCAGCGCGGTGACGGCATGCCCGGCCGCGACCAGTTCCCGTACCACAGCCGACCCGATGTATCCGGTTCCCCCGGTCAACACGATCCTCATGCGCTCACGCTAAGGCGTACCGGGCCCCTCGCGCTGCGTGTGCAACAACTCGCCGCTGCGCGGGAATACGCGCGACGGTCAAGAGGTGATGCGCAGGTCTGCGACGATGCGAACCGTGGATGTCACACGCCGGCTCGCGCGGGCCGGGCTGCTCGCGGCCGGCACCGCCGCGTTCGCCGTGAGCCTCGCCGGGGTGCTGGTGCGCGGGAGCATCGAGGCGGCGTACGGGCTCGCGTACAGCGACGGCGGTGCCGGTCGGGCCCGCACCGCGCTCGTCGTCGGGGTGTTGCTGGGGGCCGCGGCGGCCGGCTGCTGTCTGTACGCGGCCGAGCACCTGCGCACGAGCGGGGGCCGGGGACCGGCGTGGCTCGTGTGCGCGCTGCTCGCCGGCGGGCTGAGCCCGGCGCTGTTCGGCGGCGGGACGATCGCCGCACCGCGGATCGTGGGCGCGGGCGCGACGGCGGCTGAGATCGGGGCGGACATCGCCGCGCTCACGCCCCGCTGGTACGTGCCCGTCGTCGCGACCCTGTCGATGCTCACCGTCTGTGCAGCGATCCTCGTCGCAATGTTGCTTGTCGTTCCCGCGCCGCCGGCGCAGCCACCCCGCTGAGCGCCTGCTCAGAGGTCCTGTCCGTAACCCCGGCGACTGTCGCGCCGACGGCCCGGCCGTGCGAGTCGGCCGGCGGACAGGGCTTCCGGCACGGTGCTCAGGCCGACGACCGGCCGAACGAGCAGCGCCGGGCGTGGCAGAATCGCGCACGTGCAAATCGGGATACTTGGGCCGTTCGAGGTGCGCACGGCCGGCGGTGACCGGGCGGACGTGCCGGGTGCGCGCCTGCGCGGGCTGCTTGTCGCCCTCGCGCTCAATCCCGGGCACGTGGTCTCCAAGGCGACGCTCGTCGACTGGATCTGGGACGAGCAGCCGCCCGCCGACGCGACGAACGCGCTGCAGCGGCTCGTGTCCCGGCTGCGCAAGGCGTTGCCGGACGGGGCGATCGAGGGGCAGACCGACGGCTACCGGCTGATGGTCCCGGCGGACGCCGTCGACGCCGTGCGGTTCGAGCGACTCCTGCAGGCCGGGCGGACCGGCGAGGCGCTGGCGCTGTGGCGCGGGAGCGCGCTGGAGGACGTGGGGCTGCAGGGCAGCGCGGCGTTCGACGCGGCCGCCACGAGGCTCGACGGGCTGCGGCTCACGGCCCGGGAGCAGCAGTTCGAGGCCGACATCGAGCGCGGCCGGGGCGCCGAGCTGGTCGCCGAACTGCAGGATCTGGTCGCCGCGCACCCACTCCGGGAGCGCCTGGTCGCCGCGCTCATGCGGGCCCTGGTGGCCGCCGGCCGCAACAGCGATGCCCTGATGGTGTACCAGCACACCCGCGAATCGCTCGCCGACGCCCTCGGTGTCGACCCGTCGGCGGAGCTGTCCGCGCTGCACACCGCGCTGCTGCGGGGCGAGGTCGGCCGCGGCGGCGACGAGGACCGGCGCACGAACCTGCGGGCCGAGCTGACCAGCTTCGTCGGCCGGGAGGCCGAGGTCGCCGCCGTCCGGGCCCTCGTCGCCGGGCACCGGCTCACCACGCTCACCGGGCCCGGCGGCGCGGGCAAGACCCGGCTGGCCACCGAGACCGCGCGGGCGATGCTCGGCGAGGGTGGGCTGCCCGACGGGGCCTGGCTGATCGAGCTGGCCGCCGTCGTCGCGGGCGGTGACGTGGCCCCGGCGGCGCTGTCCGGGCTCGGGCTGCGCGACGAGCTGCTCGGCGCCGCCTCCAACGCGGACCCGGTGGACCGGCTCGTCACGGCGATCCGCGACCGCGAGGCGCTGCTCATCCTGGACAACTGCGAGCACGTCATCGAGCAGGCGGCCGCGTTCGCGCACCGGCTGCTCGGCGAGTGCCGGCGCCTGCGCATCCTCGCGACCAGCCGCGAGCCCCTCGGCATCACCGGCGAGGCGCTCTGGCTGGTCGAGCCGCTGGCGGCACCGGGGGCCGAGGCGAGTACCAAAGCGATGGAACATGCGCCGGCAGTCCAGCTCCTGCGCGACCGCGCGAGTGCGGTCCGCAGCGATCTCATGGCCGACGTGCACACCCTCGCCACCATGGCCCGCATCTGCCGGGCCCTCGACGGGATGCCGCTCGCGATCGAGCTGGCCGCGGCCCGGCTGCGCACGCTGACCGTCGAGCAGCTGGCCAACCGGCTCGACGACCGGTTCCGGCTGCTGACCGGCGGGAGCCGCACCGCGCTGCCGCGGCACCGGACGCTGCGCGCCATGGTCGACTGGAGCTGGGAGCTGCTCAGCGACGCCGAGCGGGCCGTCCTGCGCCGGCTGTCGGTGTTCGCGAGCGGCGCGAGCCTGGAGGCGGCCGAGCGGGTCTGCGCCGGCGGCGACGTCGAGCCCGAGGACGTCATCGAACTGCTCACCGCGCTGGCCGAGAAGTCGCTGCTGCGCACCGCGGGCGAGGGCGCGCCGCGCTACCGGATGCTGGGCACCATCAAGGAGTACGCCGCCCAGCGGCTCGCCGAGGCCGCGGAGACAGCGGCAACGGCAAAGGCCCATCTGGTGTACTTCACCGAGCTCGCCGAGGCCGCGGAGCCCCACCTGCGCCGGGCCGAGCAGCTCGAGTGGCTCGCCGTGTACAAGGCCGAGCACGACGAGATCGGGGCCGCGCTGCGCGGCGCCCTGGCGGCCGGTGACGGTCCGGCGGCGATGCGGCTCGCGGCCGGGGCGGGCTGGTACTGGTGGCTCGCCGGCTACAAGGCCGAGGGCCTCGAGCTGCTCGTCGCCGCCACCGAGCTGCCCGGGCCGGACGGGCCGGCCGAGGTGCGCGCCATCGTCTACGGAATCGTGTCCATGTACGTGACCTCGGGCCGCTCGGGCGAGCAGCAGGCCGCGGACTGGATCCGGCGGGCCGCCGAGGCCGACCGCAACAGCCGCACGCACCACCCGCTGAGCGTGCTCATCGCCCCGATGGAGCGGATGCTCGCGGCGCCCGACGACAGCCTGCCCGCGTTCGAGTCGCTGCTGGGCACCGAGGACCCCTGGGCCCGCGCCCTGGCCCGGCTGCAGCTGGGCAAGATGCGGATCATGCTCGGGGTCGGCGGCGACGAGGCGGACGCCTATCTCGCCACAGCCCTCGCGGAGTTCCGCGGCATCGGCGAGCGGTTCGGCATCTCGTTCGCGCTGACGGAGCTGGCCGACCGCATCGCCATGCGCGGCGAGCTGGAGCGGGCCTGCGAGTACTACCGCGAGGCCATCGCGGTCCTCGCCGAGATCGGTGCCGGCGAGGACACCATCCGGGTGCGGGCGCGTCAGGCGAAGCTGTACTGGCTGCTCGGCGACCACGCCGCCGCGCAGGCCGCGGTCGCCGAGTCGGACCGGGCCGCGGAGCGGGTCACCTGGCCCGACGCGCTCGCCGACCTCGCCCTGACCAAGGCCGACCTGGCCCGCTGGGCCGGCGACGCCGCGCAGGCCCGCCGGCTGCTCGGCGTCGCGACCGGGCTGCTGGGCGCCGAGGCGGAGGAGCCCCACAACCGCCTGACCGTCCACGACCTGCTCGGCTACCTGGCCGAGGACATCGACGAGGCCCGGGCCCACCGCGCGGCCGCGTGGCAGGCGGCGGAGGAGCTCGGCTACGGCCCGATGGTCGGCCTGGCCCTGATCGGCGTCGCCGACCTCGCGCTGCGCCTCGGCCGGGACGAGCAGGCGGCCCGGCTGCTCGGGGCCGTCGTGGCCGTCCGCGGCATCCGCGACTGCGCCAACCCGGACGAGGGCCGGATCGAGGCGCAGGCGCGGCGCCGCCTCGGTGACGAGCAGTTCACCGAGGCGGCGCGCGAGGGTGCCGGTATGGCGTGGCCGGAGCTTGTCGCGCTCACGCTCGCCGGCTGAACGTCGAGGACGCCCACAGGTAGCCGACCAGGCCGATCCCGGCGCACCAGGCGACCGCCGCGATCGCGCTGCCGGTCGGCACCGAGCCCGCGAACAGGCCGCGCAGCGTCTCGATGATCGGCGTGAACGGCTGGTACTGCGCGAACTGCCGCACCCCCGGCCCCATCTTGTCGGCCGGCACGATCGCGCTGCTGAAGAACGGCAGCATGACGAGCGGGACGCTGGTGATGCCGGCCGCCTCCGGCGTCTTCGCGGCCAGGCCGAGCGCGACGGTGAGCCAGCCGAGCGCGAAGCTGAGCAGCAGCACCAGCCCGATCACGCCCAGCCAGTCGGTGAGCCCCGCCGACGGCCGGAAGCCCAGCGCGAACGCCGTGGCGAAGATGCCGGCGATCGCGATGAGGTTGCCGAGCACGCTTGTGACGACGTGCCCGGTCAGCACCGCCCCGCGCGACACGTCCATCACCTTGAACCGGTTGATGATGCCCTTGGTCATGTCCGCGTTCACCGAGGTCGCGGTCGAGCCGAGGCCGTAGCAGACGGCCAGCAGCAGCATGCCCGGCGTGGCGTAGTCGATGTAGTCGACGCCGACACTGAACGCGTCGCCGAGGACGTACACGAACATCAGCATGATGATGACCGGGAACAGCAGCCCGTTGAACACCGCGACCGGGTTGCGCAGGACGTGCTTGAAGTTGCGGCGCAGCATGATTGTCGCGTCGGTGTTCACTGTGCGACCCCTTCCGTGCTCATGTTCGTTGCCGTGTCAGTTGCCGTCGTTTCGCTGTCCGTTACTGCGCGCGGGCCGGCGTGCCCGGTCAGTGCGAGGAAGACGTCGTCGAGGTCGGGCGTGTGCATCGACACCTCCGCGGCGACGATGCCGTGCTCGTCGAGCCGGTTGAGCAGCGCGCGCAGCGACTCGGAGTCGCCGTTGCCGGGGATCCGCAGCGACAGGTCCTGCTCGTCGGCGGTTGCTCCCCGAAAAACCCCGGCGGCTGTACTCCACGCGCCCGCATCGGCGAACCGGAGCCGCACGTGGCTGCCGGGGATCTGCCGCTTGAGCTCGTCCGGCGACCCTTGCGCGACGAGCCGCCCCTGGTCGAGCACGGCGATCCGGTCGGCGAGCTGGTCGGCCTCGTCCAGGTACTGCGTGGTCAGGAAGATCGTGACCCCGCCCGCGACCAGGCTCCGGATGATGTCCCACATGGTGCGCCGGCTGCGCGGGTCCAGCCCCGTGGTCGGCTCGTCCAGGAAGATGATCCGCGGGTTGCCGACGAGCGTCATGGCCAGGTCCAGCTTGCGCCGCATGCCACCGGAGTAGGTCGACACGGGCTTCGCCGCGGCGGCGGTGAGGTCGAAGCGCTCCAGCAGCCCACCGACCAGCCGCCCGCCGTCGCGCACCCGCTTGAGATCGGCCATGAGCTGCAGGTTCTCCCGGCCGGTGAGCAGCTCGTCGACCGCCGCGAACTGGCCGGTGACCCCGATCGCGGCCCGGACCCGCTTGGTGTCGCGGGCCAGGTCGTGCCCGGCCACGTGGATGGTGCCGGCGTCGGCCCGCAGCAGCGTGGTCAGCACGTTGACGGTTGTCGTCTTGCCGGCCCCGTTGGGCCCGAGCATCGAGAAGATCGAGCCCGTCCGGACATCGAAGTCGATGCCGTCGAGCACCACCTTGTCCTTGAATGATTTGCGCAGTCCCGCGACCGCGATCGCCGTATCCGTCATGCGGACAACGATCGCGGCCGGCCCGAACACCGCCCTGTCACGGCGCTGACACGGGGCCGGGGGCGTGTCAGCGCTCCCGCGCCGGCCCGGTCAGTGGGAGACGTGGGCGTGCACGATGCGCCAGCCCTCGGGCAGGCGGACCCAGGTCTGGGACTGCCGGCCGGGGCGGTCCGCGGTCCCCGGGTAGTCGAACAGCGTGGTCACCGTGGCGAAGTCGGTGCCGAACGTCGTCACCCGGGTCTCGAGCAGGCGGCGGCCCGGCGGGAGCGGTGGCTGCGCGGCCCGCCAGGCGTGCAGCTGCGCGGCCCCGGTCTGCCGGTCGGCGATGCCGAACCGGGTGACGTCAGGTGAGCTCCAGAACCAGGCGTCGAGCGCCCCGACGTCGTTGGCCACGAGCGCCTTCTCGTAGTCGTGGAACGCGGCCGTCACCTCGGCCACGACGTCGGGGCGGTCGATGTGCACGTGGTTCCTCCTAGGCCGCGGGGGCCGGCTCGGGGTCGGCGGCGGTCGCAGTGGGCGCGGCCGCCGGGGTGGGCTCAGGGTCGGCGGCCGCAGTGGGTTCGGCGGCCGGGGCGGGCTCGGTGTCGGCGGCCACAGCGGGTGCCGCACCGTGGGCGCGGTCCAGCTCGATCTCGTCGGGCTCGGGCACGCGCGGGGCCGGGCGGGTGAGTGCGAACAGGCCGCAGACGACGGCGATGAAGAGGTACCCGAGGGCGACCGGGCCGGCCGCGTTCCAGGCGATCTTCTCGGCGTGGATCAGGCCCACGAACGACAGCAGCGAGCCGCACGCGGCGAAGACGGCGGCGTGGACGAACCGCTTGTCGATGACGAACGCGACGATCGACCCGAACACCAGCCCGGCCAGGATCGCGCCCTGGCCGAGGGTGAGCAGGCCGGAGTACACGACACCGTTGCCTTCCAGTGCGTTCTCGCCGACCTTCGCCGCCGTCGTGCCCGCCGCCGCCAGCGAGTTGTCGATCTGGCCGGTCGCCCACTGGGCGATGTTCGGGACCAGGGCCGCGATGACCGCCGCCGCGTGCGCCCGTGGCGTGAACTGGAACGCCTGGGCGCCGATGAGCAGCCCGATGTACAGCAGGATGGGCACGATCGCCGGCATCGGGAACAGCGCCCCGAGCAGCCCGAACATGCTCAGGAAACACAGCACGGCGATGACGATGCCGGTGGCCATCGAATACCCGTTGCCGCCGCCGGCCTTCTTCCAGCCGGGGTGCCCGACGTAGACGGCGGGCGGGAACGGCGAGCCGAGCGCCGAGCCGATGATCGCCCCGGCGCCGTCGGCCAGCAGGACACTGCGCAGGTTGTAGTTGTCGCCGGCGGCCGCGGCACTCTCCACGTTGGACATGCCCTCGGTGAAGTTGTACACGCCGAGCGGGATCGCGGTGGCGAGCAGCGGTGCGACGTCGGAAAGCCCCGAGAACAGCAGATTGAGGTGTACGCCGGGCAGCGCGAACCCCACCTCGTGCGCCGCAGTGGACACGGCGTTGCCGTCCATGGCGCCCCCGATCCAGCCGATCGCGGTGCCCAGCAGGAGTGCGGCGAGGCCGATCGGGAAGTTGCCCGGCAGCTTCGTGTCGGTGAGCAGGCCGATGAGCAGCAGCGCGAAGACCGGCAGCGCAACCCAGGCCAGGTTCCACATCCGGGCCGCGGGCAGCATCGAGATGAAGGTGATGGAGATGCCGGCGAGGGTGCCGAGCAGTGCGGCCCGCGGTGCGTAGCGGCGGATGTACGGGCCGACGAACGCGCCGATCAGCACGATGACGCCGATGATGAACGCCCAGGCCAGTCCCGCCTTCCACGCTTTGGTGGCGTCCTGCGTCTTCAGGTACACCGGCAGCATGATGACGAAGATGACGATGAACATGTGCGGCACGCTCGGGCCGTAGGGCAGCGCCGTGACGTCCGTGCGGTTCTCGCGCCGGGCGAGCCGGCGGGCCAGGAACGTGTAGTAGACGTTGCCGACGACGAGCGCGATGCCCAGGGCCGGCAGGATGGCGTGGAACACGTCGTGCTCGCTGAGCCTGACCACGCCCAGGCACAGGGCGGTCAGGGTCAGCACGTTCACCAGCACGTTGACGCCGAAGCCGAAGAACGCGTTGGTGTCGCCGCGCACCCACCACGGCACTTTCAAAGCTGAGGTCTCGGTTGCCATGTCGTCACGTCCTTTGCAGAGCGGCTATGAAAGCGGGCGACTCGGCGACCCACCCGAAGATGCCGCCCTGCGCGGCGATCATCCGCAGGCCGGCCGCCTGGAACTCGGGAAAGTAGGAGCCGACGCAGTCGGCGAGCACGAGGCACTCGTACCCGCGGTCGTTGGCCTCCCGGACCGTGGTGTGCACGCAGACTTCCGTGGTGACGCCGGTGACGACGAGGCTGCGGATGCCCTGCGCAGCCAGGAGGTCGCCGAGCCCGGTGGCGTAGAACGCACCCTTGCCGGGCTTGTCGATGACCGTCTCGCCCGGTGCCGGGGCGAGCTCGTCGATGATGTCGTGCCCGCGCTCGCCGCGGATGAGGATGCGCCCCATCGGCCCCGGCGCGCCGATGCGCACGCTCGGGTCGCCGCGGTTGAGCTTGGCCGGCGGGCAGTCGGACAGGTCGGGAAGGTGGCCCTCCCGGGTGTGGATGACGGTGAGCTGCTGCTCCCGCGCGGCCTGGAGGAGCTTCGCCGTCGGCTCGATGGTCCGGCGCAGCTGCCCGACGTCGTTGCCGAGCGTCTCGCCGAACCCGCCGGGCTCGAGGAAGTCCCGCTGCATGTCGATGACGAGCAGCGCTGTCGAGTCGGGCTCGAAGGTGTACGGTGCCGGATCGGCCGGAAGAGTGGCCACAGTGGACGCTCCTAACTGGACGTCGCCGCGATCACGTCCTGCGACGTCGCGACACAGCCGAAAACCCCGCCCTGCATGGTCACCATGTGCAGCGCAGCCGCGTGGTTGCCCGGATCGGTGGCGCCCGTGCAGTCCGAGAGGATCAGGCACTCGAACCCGCGGTCGTTCGCTTCGCGCATGGTGGTGTGCACGCAGACGTCCGTGGTGATGCCCGTGAGGATCAGGTGGGTGATGCCGTGTGTGCGCAGTACCAGATCCAGGTTCGTGGCATAGAAGGCGCCCTTGCCCGGCTTGTCGACGACGACCTCCCCGGCGACCGGCGCGACCTCGGGCACGATCTGCCAGCCCGGCTCACCCCTGACCAGGATCCGCCCGCAGGGCCCGGCCGACCCGATCTCCGCCCCGATCTGCGCCGACCGCCACCGCTTGTTCGGCGGCAGGTCAGCCAGGTCGGGTGCATGCCCTTCGCGGGTGTGCACGACGAGCATGCCAAGCGCACGAACGTGGTCGAGCAACTTGGCGGTGGCCGGCAACCCACCCCTCGTGAGCCCGATGTCGTACCCCATGCTGTCGACGTAACCGCCGGCCCCACAGAAGTCGACCTGCCAGTCAATACACAGCAGCGCCGTACGCTCTACCGCAACCCGCCCGTCATAGGGCCACGCATACGGCCGAGCCCCGACAACCGGCCCAATACTTCCTCCGCTGCTCATGCTGTCGATTGTCGACAATCCTGTTACGACCACCAGCACGCCATGTAACGCATTGATGTCCGCTCCCTCTCAACCCGTAAACCCCACCCCGCCACCCAAACCACCACTCACCGGCCCACACGCCAAGACCGCAACGAGCCAAACACGGGCAGACGCATCCAGCCGTCCCGCCCCGCCGACGGCCGCGATGAGCCGCAGGTGCTCGGCAAGGACGGCGGGCCAGTCACAACCCACACCACCCAACACCAACCGCCGCCACCCGCCCCGCCTGCCCGCCCGCCCGCACACGACATGAACACCGGCGCGCATAAGGGAACACCGCACAAACGGACACCGCGCAAACGATCGCCGTGCTGGCGCCGCGGCGGATGGACTGCCGGCCGCTGCTGGCGCGCAACGACAACCATGCACAAAGGGCACCGCGCGCAAACGAGCACCGCGCGCAAAAGGGCGCCTCGCACGTGAACGCCGCGCACGACGAGCGACGAGCGCCGCGCGCGGCGACCACCGTGCACCAAGGGCACCGCGTACAAACGAGCACCGCGCGCAAAAGGGCGCCTCGCATGTGAACGGCGCGCGCGACGAGCGACGAGCGACGAGCGACGAGCGACGAGCGCCGCGCGCGGCGACCACCATGCACCAAGGGCACCGCGTACAAACGAGCACCGCGCGCAAAAGGGCGCCTCGCACGTGAACGCTGCGCGCGACGAGCACCGCGCGCGGCGACCGCCGTGCACCAAGGGCACCACGTACAAACGAGCACCTGAGCAGCTCGTGGATGTGCTGGGCGGCGTGCGGCAGGAACGGCGTCAGCAGCGTGCGCAAACGAGCACCGCGTAAATAGATGTCGCGCGCAGCGAGCACCGCGCCCAAGCGTTCGCCGCGCAGATGAACGCGTGTGCAACGAGCTGACCACCCGCGCATGACTTGAACACCGGCGCGCACAGGGGACACCGCACGAACGGGCACCGCGCAATGAGCACCGCGCACAAATGGGCGCCGCGCACGTGAACGCCGCCCGCAATGAGCGCCGCGCACAAGCGGGCACCGCGCAGATGAGCGCGTGCGCAATGAGCACCACGCGCAAAAAGGGCACCGCGCGAATAAACGCCGCGTGCAAGGAGCACGGCGCGCAAGGAGCACGGCGCGCAAGGAGCACGGCGCGCAAGGAGCACGGCGCGCAAGGAAGGAACATCGCGCCAATGACATGGCGCAGGTGAATGCGGCATGCAAGGAGCACGGCGCGCGACGAACATCGCATGCAAACCGGTCGCTGCTCAAGTGGGCAGCGCGCGCGAACGGGCACTGTGCAAGTGGACGCGGCGTGCAGCGAGCATGGCGCAGCGAACATCGCGTGCAGATTGAGCGCTGCGCAACGGACGCTGCGTGCAAACGAGCAACGTGCAGGTGAGCGGTGCGCACACTGAGGTGGGGGCGGCGGAGGTAGGGGGTGAACGGTTATGCGGGCAATGAGCGGTGCGTTCACGAGGCCGACCTCGCGGGGCCGGCCTCGTGAACGGGGGTGCCTGGGCGGAGTTATGCGCGCGTTCAACGATGGTGCTGGTGCTGATCACGGTGGCTGCGGTAAGAACTGCATCCCGCCGGGCAGGGCGAGGCGGTTGGTGGGGCTGTGACGGGGGTCCGCGCGGTCCGGCGCTGGTGGTGGAGATTGTGCGGGGGTGCGGGTGGAGGCGGCGCCTCCCCCGCAATGAATGAAACAGCCAGCTAGCGGAGGGTTTCGATGTCGATTACGAAGCGGTAGCGGACGTCGGAGGTCAGGACTCGCTCGTAGGCCTCGTTCACCTGGTCGGCGGTGATGAGTTCGACCTCGGGGGCGATGCCGCGCTCGGCGCAGAAGTCGAGCATCTCCTGGGTTTCGGCTATGCCGCCGATGCTGGAGCCGGCGAAGGTGCGGCGGTTGGCGAAGAGGGCGAAGACCGGGACCGGCAGCGGCTGTGGGGGTGCGCCCACGCTGACCAGGGTGCCGTCCAGGCGTAGGAGGCCCAGGTAGGCGGCCATGTCGATCGGAGCGCTTACCGTGTTGATGATCAGGTCGAAGGTGTTGCGGAGGAGTTCGAAGGTCGCGGGGTCGGCGGTGGCGTAGTAGTGGGCGGCGCCGAAGGTCAGGCCGTCGTCCTTCTTGCTCAGGGTCTGCGACAGTACCGTGACCTCGGCGCCCATGGCCGCGGCCAGCTTGACGGCCATGTGGCCCAGGCCGCCCAGGCCGACGACGGCGACCTTGCGGCCCGGGCCGGCCTTCCAGTGGGCCAGCGGGGAGTAGGTCGTGATGCCCGCGCAGAGCAGGGGGGCCGCCTTCTCGTACGGGATGCTCTGCGGCACCCGCAGCACGAAGTCCTCGTCGACCACGATGTGCGTCGAGTATCCGCCCTGCGTGACGGTTCCGTCGCGGTCGACGCTCGTGTACGTCCCGACGTTGCCGTTCAGGCAGTACTGCTCCTGCCCGGCCCGGCAGTTGTCGCACTCGCGGCAGGAGTTGACCATGCAGCCGACGCCGACCCGGTCGTCGACGGCGTGGCGGGTGACGTCCGGGCCGATGGCGGTGACGCGGCCGACGATCTCGTGGCCGACGGTCTGGGGGTAGGCGATGTCGCCCCACTCGCCGCGGACGGTGTGGATGTCGGAGTGGCAGATGCCGGCGTAGCGGATCTCGATGAGGACGTCGCGCGGGCCCAGGTCACGCCGCTCGATGGTGGTGCGGACGAGCGGGTCGGTGGCCGAGGTCGCGGCGATGGCGTTGACGGTGAGCATGCTGTCCTTCGGGTCGTGGCGGTGCTTTCTGTACCAGTAAACCCCGGTTCGCCCGGCCGCGCGCGGAAGCTCGATCGTCCGGGTGCCCCCGCCGCGGGGAAAGTGCCGCTGAAGGAACGCATCGCCCCGGCAAACCGCGCCTCATCGCGGGCCGTGCATCATCAGGGCCGCGCGTCGCCAGCGCTTCGCGTCGCCGGGCAGATCAGAACAGGTGCCTGCGCGTGGCGGGGTCGGCGACGGGCCGCCGGGCGACGGGGCGGTGGGTGGTGACGGGCAGTGGGTGACGGGGCCGGTGGACGACGGGGTCAGGGGCCGGCCAGGTAGGAGCGGGCGCCGTGGTCGTTCAGGGCGGCCAGGACCGCCTCCGGGTCGCGGGCCGAGACCGCGTCGAAGAGGCGCTCGTGGCGGTGGACGCCGTCGTGCGGGCGGGCGACCGCGGCCTCCCGGCGCAGGTTGAGCGCCATGTACAGCTGGATCTTCACCAGGACGGAGGAGTACACCAGGGAGAGCTGGCGGTTGCCGGCCAGCGCCACCACCGCCACGTGGAAGTCGCGGTGTGCGGTGGCGACCTCGAACTGGTCGCCGTGGGCGTCGGCCTCCTGGAGGGCCTTCATCGTGGTCGTGATGCCGGTCAGGTCGGCGTCCGGCGGGGTGGCGGTGACGGCGTGGCGCTCGAGGACGTCGCGGACCTCGTACAGCTCGCGGATGTCGGCGTCGGAGAGGATCGCCACCCGGACGCCCCGGCGCGGCATGTGCTCGACCAGGCCCTGCTGCGCGAGCAGGCGCAGGGCCTCCCGCAGCGGCGCCCGGCTGATCCCGAAGCGCTTGGTCAGCTGCTCCTCGACCAGGCGCTCGCCGGGCTCGGTGCCGCCGCCGAGGATCTCGCGGGTGAGCCGGAGCACCGCGAGCTCGACCAGGCTGGCGCTGGTCAGCTCTGCGGTGTCCCTCATCGCACCAGTCTCGCAGACGCGTCTATACGGACTGCAGGCCGTGGAGGCGGGCGAAGAGGCCGCCCGCGGCCAGGAGCTCTTCGTGGGTACCCACCTCCGCCGGACGCCCGCCGCTGAGCACGACGATGCGGTCGGCGTTGCGGATCGTGGCCAGCCGGTGCGCGACGACGAATGTGGTCCGGCCCCGCATCAGGCGTGCGAGGGCCTGCTGCACGAGCGCCTCGGACTCGCTGTCCAGCGCCGACGTCGCCTCGTCCAGGAGCAGGACCCGGGGGTCGCGGACGAGCGCGCGGGCGATCGCCAGGCGCTGGCGCTGGCCGCCGGAGAGCAGGGCGCCGCGCTCGCCGACCAGGGTGTCCCAGCCGTGGGGGAGGGCCTCGACGAACTCGAGGGCGTTCGCGTCGCGCAGGGCCGCGGTGACCGTCGCCGCGCCGAGCTCCCGGCGGCCGTACGTGACGTTGTCCCAGATCGACCCGTCGAACAGCACAGGCTCCTGCGGTACGACCGAGACCGCCTGTCGGAATGCCCGCAGGTCCAGGTCCTCCATGTCGCGGCCGTCCAGGCGGATCCGGCCCTCGGTGGGGCGGATGAACCCGATGAGCAGGTTCAGCATCGTCGACTTGCCGGACCCGGAAGGCCCGACGAACGCGATCGTCTCGCCCGCGGCCACGGTCAGGTCCACGCCCGTCAACGCCGGGGCGCCCGCCTCCGGGTAGCGGTAGCCGACGCCCTCCAGCGCGATCTCGCCGCGCACCCGGGAGATGCGCTCCTTGCCCTCGTTGCGTTCGAGGTCGGGCGCCGACAGTACCTCCCCGATCGAGCGGATCGACTCGAGTCCCTTGGTCACGATCGGGGCCAGCCCGAACAGGCCGATGACCGAGCTCGTGAGCACCGCGAAGTACGTGCTCAGCAGCACCACGTCACCGGCGCTGACCGGCGCGTATCCAGTCCACGCGGCCCAGCCGGCGGCGATCAGGCAGGCCGCGCCGAGCAGCTGGTACGTCACCCACGACATGGCCCCGAACCGCCCGTTGACCAGGTCCAGGCGCAGCCCCGCGGCCCGGACGTTCTCGACGGTCCCGCGCATCCGGTGCACGGCCTCCTGCTCGAGGGCGTGCGCGCGGGTGATCGGCATCAGGTGGGCCATCTCGTCGACCCGGGCGGAAAGCTCCTCGACCCGGCGCCGGAACTCCTCGTTGCGGGCCCCCGACCGCCGCCGCACGGCCGCCACGAGGGCCGCGGTGCAGGGCACGACGAGCAGGAACAGCGGCACGAACGCCGGCACGCGGATCGCGGTGAGCGTGATCGCCCCCAGCAGTGTGAGGATGGCGGAGGTACCGCCCGCGGCGACCTGCTGCAGCATCATCTCGACGTTCTCGACGTCCCGGACCAGCTTGGTCTGCAGCAGGCCGGCCCCGGCGCGGGTGTGGAAGGCGATCGACAGCTGCTGCAGCCGCCCGGCGAGCTCGGAGCGCAGGTCGGTGCCCAGGTGCCGCACGATGTGGCTCATCTGGCGCACCCAGAGCATGTGCATCGGGATGTTCTGCAGCAGGATCGCGGCGAGGACGGCCGCGTTGAGCCACAGCTGGGCGATCGGCCGGTGCTGGACGACCACGTCGATGATGTTGGCGGTGAGCAGCGGCAGCAGCCAGATCGGGCTGTCCTTGACCGCGAACGCGAGCGTGGCCAGGATCAGCCGCCACTTCGACGCGGCGAGCAGGTGCAGGATCGTGCGCACCGGCCGGCGCCCGTCGAAGTCCATGCCGAGCATTCTTTACCGTGCAAGTCTCAGCCGGATTGCCGACTGCGTCACACCCGAACTGGGGGCGATATTCCGACAACGTGCGTTGTAGCCTGCACGTCATGACGCAGCCACCGTATGGAACCCCCAATCCGTATGGGCAGCCGGATCCGTACGGACAGCAGCCGCAATATGGACAGCAGCCGCAGTACGGACAGCCGTCCCCGTACGGCCAGCAGCCGGTGCCGTATGGGCAGTCCGACCCGTACGGGCAGCCGGCCCTGCCCCCGCCCATGTCCAGCCCTCCGGCCTCGAGCCCGCCGTCGTCGGGCCAGCCGTACGGCACGTACCAGATGCCGCCGGTCTCCGGCGCACCCGCCTCGGGCGGCGCGTACGACCCGTACG
The DNA here is from genome assembly GCF_019904175.1 of Dactylosporangium vinaceum. Taxonomy (GTDB): domain Bacteria; phylum Actinomycetota; class Actinomycetes; order Mycobacteriales; family Micromonosporaceae; genus Dactylosporangium; species Dactylosporangium vinaceum. Next base: position 2,697,658 of record NZ_CP061913.1, read on the forward strand.
GGCAGGCCGCGTACGCGCAGCAGGCCGCATACGGCGTGCCGGCGGCGTACCCGGGCGTGGTGGCGCAGGCGTACGACCCGCTGACGGGCCAGCCGTACTCCGACAAGAGCAAGCTGGCGGCCGGTCTCCTCCAGCTGCTGCCGGGCCTGATCTTCGCCGTGGGTGGCATCGGCCGCCTCTACGCCGGCAACATCGCCCTCGGCGTGACCCAGCTGATCCTCAGCTTCGTCGTCGGCTGGGGCGCCTTCATCTGCGGCTTCTTCCTGTTCCTGGTCCCGTGGGTGATCACCGGCGGGCTGTGGCTCTGGTTCATCATCGACGGCATCATGATGCTCGCCGGCCGCCCGGTCGACGGCCAGGGCCGCCCGCTGCGCCCCAACTGAGTCAGCCGGCCCGCCGCCCGCGGTGCCGGTGCAGCAGGATGTCGCCGGGCCCGAAGAACCGGTGCCCGACCACGCACCGCAGGTGCACGTGCTCGACCGGCCCATACGTGCCGGCCAGCTGCCCGCCGCTGCGCGCAGTGGCGGGCAGTCCGCATTCGGGGCAGTCCACGAGCCGCATCATCTCCATGTCACCGCTCCACGCGCCCCGGTCCGCCCCCGGCTCACCGCCGTCACCAACCCGACGGAAACCCCGGCGGGCCTACGGGCACGGCCGTCGATCGATACGGTGGCGGCATGCCGAGCGTCGAGCGCCTGATCGCCCACCCGCGGCTGCCGTTGGTCGCCGGGCTGGAGGCGGCCGGGCCGGCGGTGCACGTCTGGGACTGCGCGGACGGCGCGCCGCGGAGGTCGGGCGGGATCGAGCGCCGGGGTGAGCCCTACGACGACGAGGCCGCCTTCGGGTGGGACCGGCGCGAGCGCACGCCCGCCGTGGCCTGGCACCCCACCGATCCCGTCCTGGTGGTCGCCACCGCCGAAGACCTCGTGCAATGGACGCCGGAGACCGTCGCGCCGCTGCCGGTGCCGACCGGAGCGCGGCTGCCCGCGATCGCGTTCGCGCCGGGCGGCCGCGCGCTGTGGACGCCGGCCGGCCGTCTGGACCTCGACACCGGCGACCTGCGCGAAGGACCGGAGTGGGACACCGGGCTGGCCGTGCACCCGGCGGGCCGGGTCGCCGCCGCACTGCGCAGCGACCAGGGGGCGACGCTCGTGCTGTTCACACCGTTCGACGCCGGGCAGCTCCACATGCGCATCCTGAACCAGGCGCTCATCCTCGCCGCCGACGGGTATCAGACGCCGGTCTTCAACGCCGACGGGCGGCTCCTCGCGGTCCGCGGCAACAACTACGAGCACTCCGTCGACGTGTTCGCGTTCCCGTCGCTGCGCAAGGTCCTCGCCACGAGGCTCGACGGGCCCGACGAATACTGGGACTGGTCGATGCACAACCTCGCCTTCGGTGCGCACCCCGGCGTCCTCTACGCGGGCACCCCGGCCGGGACGGTGATCGCGATCGACGTCGAGCGGCGGGCCGCGGCCGAGCACCCCGCGCTTGACGGCTCGCCGGTGACCGCCCTGGCCGCCCTCGCGACCGGCGGGCTCGTCGTGGCCGGCGCCGGCGGCGAGCTGCGGCTGTTCGGGGAGGCGGCCGGCGAGACGCGGCCCGACGCCGAAGCCGCAACGACATTGCTCGGGGGTACCGCACCGATGCCCGACGACGCCGACGAGCCGGAGTACCTGACCGATGGTGTGCGCAGCTGGGGGCCGGGCGACCTGGAGACGGTCACCGAGGCCGAGCCGACCGACCCGTCCTGGCTGCGGATCGCGGCGCGGATGAACGGCCTGCGGTCAGGGGCGGACGCCACGGATTGAGGCGTCGAGGACCTCGGCCGTGTGGGCCAGGCGGATCGTGCGGCCGGCCCGGTTGACCGCGGCCGCGATCTGCATCAGGCAGCCCGGGTTGGCGGTCACGAGCAGCGAGGCGCCGGTGGCCAGCACGTTGCGGGCCTTGCGGTCGCCGAGCTCGGCGGCCGGGGCCGGGTTGAGGACGTTCCAGATGCCGGCCGAGCCGCAGCAGATCTCCGGGTCGGCGATCTCGCGGAGGGTCAGGCCGGGGATGGCGTGCAGCAGGGAGCGGGGCTGGGCGCGGATGCCCTGGGCGTGGGCCAGGTGGCAGGCGTCGTGGTACGCGGCGGTCAGCGGGATCGGGTGCCGGGTCGCGACGGGGCCCAGGTCGGCCAGGAACTCGGCCAGGTCGAACGACTTGGCCGCCAGCGCGCCGGACTCCTTCAGCGATGAGCCGCAGCCGGCCGCGTTCACGATCAGCGCGTCCACGCCGGCGAACGAGCGCTCCAGGGCGGTGGCGAAGCGGTCGGCCTCGGCGGTGCGGCCGCTGTGCCGGGAGAGGGCGCCGCAGCAGCCCTGCTCGGCCGGGATGACGACCTCGCAGCCCTCCGCGGCCAGCACGCGGGCGGTGGCCGCGTTCACGCCCGGGAAGAACGCGTGCTGCACGCAGCCGGTGAGCATGCCGACCCGGGCCCGGCGGCGGCCCAGGGCGGAGACGATCCGGGGGAGACGGGCCCTTCCCGACGCCGGCGGGGCCAGGTCCAGCAGGGTGCGCAGCGCGGCCGGGAGGTGCCGGCGCAACGGGGTGCCGAGCATGCGGTACCCCCGCAGCGGCGCCTTGGCCAGGGCGAGCCGGCGGCGGTAGGGGAAGAGCGCGAACACGGCGGCCCGCAGTGCTCGGCCGGCCGGGGGACGGACCTGCTCGACCATGGCCCGGGTCTCGGTGATGAGCTCGTCGTACTTGACGCCGGAGGGGCACGCCGTCACGCAGGCCATGCAGCCGAGGCACGCGTCGAAGTGCCCGGCCATCGTGGGCGTCAGCGGCTCGCCCTGGCTCTGCTGGAGCATGAGCTGGATGCGGCCGCGGGGGGAGTCCATCTCCTCGCCCCACAGGACGTAGGTGGGGCAGGTCGGCAGGCAGAACCCGCAGTGCACGCAGTCGCCGATGAGTTCGTTGCGATCAGCCATCAGATGCCCCCGACGAAGCGCCCGGGAGCGAGGGTGCCGCCCGGGTCGAACTGGTCCTTCACGCGGCGCATGAGGTCGAGGCCGTCCACGTGGCCCCACACGTCGACGCGGGCGCGGACCGGGGGCGGGGCGGTCAGCACCACGCAGTGCCCGGCGCCGGCCCGGGTCGCGGCGCGCAGGTCGCTGATGACGCCGGCCACGACGCCGGGGTCGGTGTCGCCGGGCAGGCCGGCGTAGAGGACGCCGGTGCCGGCCGAGCCGCGCACGTGCAGGGCGACGTCGTGCAGGCGCGCGGTGACACCGGCCGCGGTGAGCAGGTACGGCACGCGGGACAGGGCGCAGGTGAGCTTGATGCCGACGTCGCCGGCCGCCCACGGGTACGTGCCCCACGCCGGGGGCGGCGTGTCGGCCGGTGCAGCCTCGTAGCCGAGGAGCTTCTCCAGGTCGGCCGCGCGCCGCTCGACGCCGGCGGGGACGCCCTCGACGAGCGCGGTGACGGTGAGCGGGCCGTCGCCGGCGGCCATGTCGACCTCCAGGGCGCTGGGCACGACCTGGGCGGCGAGGACGGCGGCGACCGCGCGCCCGGCCGCGTCGGCGGTGTCGGCCCGGGCCGAGACGTAGCGGGCCGCGCCCGGCAGCGGGTGCAGGCGGAACGCGCACTCGGTGATGACGCCGAGCGTGCCGTAGGAGCCGGCGACGAGCTTGCCGAGGTCGTAGCCGGCGACGTTCTTGACGACCTTCCCGCCCGCGCGGGCCACGACCCCGTCGGCCCGCACGACGGTGACGCCGATCAGCAGGTCGCGGACGGTGCCGTAGAGCATGCGGCGGGGGCCGGAGGCGTTGGTGGCGACGGTACCGCCGATCGTCGCCCCGGGGATCGGCTCGTCGAGCGCCAGCTGCTGCCCGGCCGGGCGGAGGGCCTCCTGCACCTCGCGCAGCGGCGTGCCGGCCCGCACGATCGCCACCAGGTCACCGGCCGCGTGCTCGACCATCCCGCACACGCCGCGCATCTCGAGGATCAGGTCCAGCCGCTGCGGCGGCAGCGCCCAGTCCTGCCGGGTGCCCGCGCCCCGCACCACGAGGGTCAGCCCCTCGCGGGCCGCGTCGTGCACGCAGCTTGCGACCTCCGCGGTCGAGGCCGGCGCCGCCACCCGCGACGCCGGCATCCCGGCGATCTCACCGACGACCGTCACCGTCAGAACACCTCCATGCCCCGCTCGTGCCAGGGATTCGGGCCCCGATGGCGGCCGGGGACCTCGCCGCACAGCCGCGGGGTCGGGAACACCTTGCCGGGATTGGCCAGGCCCCGTGGGTCGAACGCGCATCGCAGCAGCTGCATGGTGTCGAGGTCGGCTTCGGAGTACATCCGCGGAAGGTGTTTGGCCTTGTCCATGCCGACGCCGTGTTCTCCGGTGATCGAGCCGCCGTGCTCGACGCACAGGTCGAGGATCGCCCCCGAGACCGCCTCGGCCCGCTCGGCCTGCCCGGCCTGCGCCTCGTCGAACAGCACGAGCGGATGGAGGTTGCCGTCGCCGGCGTGGAAGACGTTCGCCACCCGCACGCCGTGCTCGCGGGCCAGCTCGCCGATGCGGGTCAGCACCTGCGGCAGCGCGGTGCGCGGGATGACGCCGTCCTGCACGATGTAGTCGGGGGAGATGCGCCCGACCGCCGCGAACGCCGACTTGCGGCCCTTCCAGAACAGCGCCCGCTCGGCGTCGTCAGCGGCGATGCGGATTTCGAACGCGCCGTGCCCGCGGCAGAAGTCCACGACCGCGGCGAACTGCGCGTCGACCTCGGCGGCCGGCCCGTCGAGCTCGACGATCAGCACCGCGCCCGCGCCCGCCGGGTAGCCGCAGTGCACCGCCGCCTCGGCCGCCTCGATGGCCAGGGCGTCCATCATCTCCACGGCCGCCGGCACCACGCCGGCCGCGATGATCGCCGAGGTGGCCGCGCCGGCCTCGTCGGTGCCGGTGAACGCGGCCAGGAGCGTGCGGACCGTTTCCGGCAGGCGCACCAGCCGGACCGTGACCTCGGTGGCGATCCCGAGCGTGCCCTCCGACCCGACGAACGCCCCGAGCAGGTCGTAGCCGGGCGCGTCCGGCGCCCGCCCGCCCAGGTTCACCAGGTCGCCGTCGGGGGTGACGATCTGCACGCCTGTCACGTGATTGGCGGTGAAGCCGTACTTGAGGCAGTGCGCGCCGCCGGAGTTCTCCGCCACGTTGCCGCCGATGGAGCAGATCTGCTGGCTGGACGGGTCGGGGGCGTAGAAGTACCCGTGCGGGATCGATGCCTGTGACACCTGCAGGTTGATCACTCCGGGCTCCAGGACCGCCCGCTCGTCCTCGGGTGCGACCTCCCGGATCGCCCGCAGCTGCGAGGTCACGATGAGGGCGCCCTCGGCGTGGGGGAGCGCCCCGCCGGACAGGCCCGTCCCGGAGCCGCGGGCCACGAACGGCACCGCGTGCCCGGCGCAGGCGCGCACCACGGCGGCGCACTCCTCGGCGGTGCGGGGCAGCAGCACGATGCCGGGCACGACCCGATAGTGGGCCAGGCCGTCGCACTCGTACGTCCGCAGCCGCGCCCGGTCAGTGATGATCTGATCCGGTCGCAGGATTGCCGCCACGGCGTCGCGGAGGCCGGTGAGGCTCATGGCATCCGTTCGTACGCCGGAATCGTCAAGAAGTCCACAAAATCGTCGGCCACCGCCACCTCCATGAACAGGTCCCGGGCCGCGGTGAGGTCCCCGCCCAGCTTGGCCAGCTCCTCGCCGGCGATGCGCTCGACGAGCTCCTTCGTCACCGGCTCGCCCGTGTCGTCGAGCACCACGCCGTTGTGCAGCCACTGCCAGACCTGCGAGCGCGAGATCTCGGCCGTCGCCGCGTCCTCCATGAGGTTGTTGATGGCCACGGCACCGGTACCGCGAAGCCAGGCGTCGAGATACTGCACGCCCACGCTGACGGCGCCGCGCAGCCCGGTCTCCGTGCGCCGGCCGGGCGTGGCGGCGACGTTGAGCAGATCGTCGGCCGTCACGTGGACGTCCTCGCGGAGCCGGTCGAGCTGGTTGGGCTTCTCCCGCAGCACCCCGTCGAAGATCTCCCGGCACACCGGGACCAGATCGGGGTGCGCGACCCATGATCCATCGAAGCCGTCGCCCGCCTCGCGCGTCTTGTCCGCGGAAACTTTCTCGAACGCGGCCTTGTTGACGGCCGGATCGCGGCGGCTCGGGATGAACGCCGCCATGCCCCCGATCGCGTGCGCGCCGCGCCGGTGGCAGGTGCGCACGAGCAGCTCCGTGTAGGCCCGCATGAACGGCACAGTCATCGTCACCGAGTCCCGGTCCGGCAGCAGGAACTCGCGGCCGCGGGTGCGGAACTTCTTGATGACGCTGAACATGTAGTCCCAGCGCCCGGCGTTGAGCCCGGCCGAGTGTTCGCGCAGCTCGTACAGGATCTCGTCCATCTCGAACGCGGCCGGGAACGTCTCGATGAGCACCGTGGCCCGGATCGTGCCGGTCGGGCGGCCGAAGCGCTCTTCGGCGAACGTGAACACCTCGTTCCACAGCCGCGCCTCGAGGTGGGACTCCATCTTCGGCAGGTAGAAGTACGGCCGGGTGGCGAGGTGGTTGTGGAAGAAGTACAGCCCGAAGTCGGTGAGCGAGCCGGAGGTCGGCTGCCCGTCGACCCGGATGTGCTTCTCCGGCAGGTGCCAGCCGCGGGGCCGGACCACGATCGTCGGGCGCGGCCCGTCGTTCAGGCGGTAGTCCTTGCCCTCCGGCGACGTGAACGCCAGCCGGCCGGCCACCGCGTCACGCAGGTTGAGCTGGCCCTGCACGACGTTCTCCCACAGCGGCGTGTTGGCGTCCTCGTGGTCGGCCAGCCACACCTTGGCGCCCGAGTTGAGCGCATTGATCGTCATCTTCGCGTCGGTCGGCCCGGTGATCTCGACCCGCCGGTCCTCCAGGCCGGGCGCCGGTTCGGCCACCCGCCAGTCGCCCTCGCGCACCTCGCGCGTCTGCGGCAGGAAGCCCAGCGTGCCCCCGGCCTGCAGGTCAGCCTGCCGCTGCGCGCGCAGGTCCAGCAGCTCCAGGCGGCGCCCGTCGAAGCTGCGGTGCAGCTCTGCCAGGAAACTCAGAGCTTCTTCGGTGAGGATCTCGGCGAACCGCTCGCCGAGCGGTCCGGTAATCTCGACGCCCGTAGCGTTGCCCATATGACCGACCTTAGGGCATGTCACGGCCCTACCCCGGTGCGTGGCGCCGGGCGTGTGGTATGGGAAGCTCTGGCGAACGAAACTCAGGTCCGTCTGTGTGCGGGGCCTTCCACCAGGGGAGTCGACGAATCGTGAGCGATCGGGGCAGGAACCGCCGCCCGGCAAGGTCGACCAGGGCCACGCCGGCCAAGGCCACGCCGGCCTCCGCCGAGTCCTCGGCTGACGCCACAGAGGAGGACGCCTCCGCGACGACCGGAGGATCCGCGCCGACGGTCGGGACGGGGCCCACGGTCGGGGCCATGCCGGCCGGGCCCGCGGCCGGCTCCGACCCCACGTCCCCGGCGGACGACACCGACGGCGAGCTCGCGGGCGACGCGGCCGCGGCCGGCGCTGACAAGTCGGATTTGTCGGACTCGTCCGACGAGGCGGTCGACGCGGACGACAGCGACGGCGCCGACGACAGCGACGGCGACGAGTCCGGTGCGGACGACGACGAGGACAAGCCGGCCGTGACGAAGCCGGCCCGCGGCAAGGGCCCCGCGCCGCTGACGAAGGCCGAGAAGCGCGCCGCGGCCCGGGTCGCCGCCAATCGGGCCGCCCGCCGCAAGCGCGTCGGCCAGGCCATCGCCGGCACCGTCATCGTCCTGCTGGCCATCGGCGGCGCCTTCGCCGGTGTCTGGTACTTCGGCGACCGGGCCGAGCAGCAGAAGACCGAGTGCAAGAAGCCGGACCAGAGTTCGTATCCCCCGTTGCTCGGCGGCTTCGACAAGCGCCTGGCCGAGGAGCCGAAGACCGAGGCGGGCAAGGAGCAGAGCGTCGCCCTGCGCCAGGTCACCACCCTGATCCAGGGCAAGTGCAAGACCGTCAAGGCCGGCGACACGGTGGTCGTGAACTACATCGGCCTGACCTACAAGGACGGCAAGAAGTTCGACTCGTCCTGGGACCACAAGCAGACGTTCCCGGTGCAGGTCGGCATGCTGGAGCAGAACCAGCAGGCGCAGGTCATCGAGGGCTGGGACCGGGGGCTCGTCGGCCTCAAGGTCGGCAGCCGGGTCATCCTCGACATCCCGGTCAAGGAGGCCTACAACAACGCCGAGGGGTACCCCCAGGGCGACCTGCGCTTCTACGTCGACATCCTGGACATCCAGGCTGCGGACGCCAGCGGCGGCCTGCAGATCCCCGGCAACTAGGCACACCGCTCGCCGGCGGCCCCGACCGATCCGGTCGGGGCCGCTTCGCGTCGCGCGGCGGCCGGGCCGCGCTAGGTTTCGGGTATGAGCGATGTGCTGCTGACCGGGGCCACGTCCGGGCTCGGGCGCTGGCTGGCGCCCCGCCTGGGGCAGGCCGGGCTGACCGTCCTGGTGCACGGCCGCGACGAGGCGAAGGTCGAGCGCGGGGTGGCCGAGGTCGAGGCGGCCGGCGGGCGGGCCGAGGGGTTCGTCGCCGACCTCGCGCGCCGGGCCGACGTCGACCGGCTCGCCGCCGAGGTGCGCGACCGGCCGCTGACCCACCTCGTCAACAACGCGGGCGTCGGCTTCGGCGAGCGCGGCGGCGCCCGGGAACTCTCGGCCGACGGTGAGGAGCTGCGCTGGGCGGTCAACCTGCTCGCCCCGGTCCGGCTGACCCGCGCGCTGCTGCCCACGCTGCGGGCCAACGCGCCGGCGCGGATCGTGAACGTGGGATCGCTGGGCCAGGAGCCGATCGACTTCGACGACCTGCAGCTGGAGGCCCACTACGACGGCGTGCGGGCGTATCGGCGCAGCAAGCTGGCGTTGGCCGCCTGGACGTTCGCCCTCGCCGACGAGCTGGCCGGCACCGGGGTCACGGCCAACTGCCTGCACCCGGCGACGTTCATGGACACCGAGATGGTCCGGCAGTACGGTCAGCGGCCGTTCTCGACGGTGGACGAGGGCGGCGCGGCCACCCTGCGGCTGATCCTCGAGGAGACCGGCAGCGGCGAGTTCTTCGACGGCCACCGGGCCGCCGCGCCGCACCCCGACGCCCGGGACCTCGCCGTCCAGGCCCGCCTGCGCGCGGTGGTCCCCGGCTTCTGAGCGCCGGGCGGCCGCCCTCAGGGCGTGGTCGCGACCTGGCGCAGGCGCTCGACGACGCCGGGGTGGGGCCATCCGCGCAGCCGGTAGCGCTCGGGGACCACGCCGGGCTCCGGGTCCAGGTCGACCTCGCGGGCCACGTCGTCCCAGGCCACGAAGAACGGCTCGGCGGCGCCCGACGGGAAGGCGACGTAGTCGGCCCGGGGCAGGAGCGTGTCCACGCCCTCGGCCCAGCTGGCGACCGTGAACGCCGTGCCGTCCGGGCGCTGCGCGCTCGTGCACGCGGCCACGAACGCGTCGGTCTCCAGGTGGGCGGCCTGCGCGGCGTACTCCGACGACGCGATGATGACCTCGGTGCGGTGCGTGACGGCGTACAGCGGGTGGTCGCGCGGCACCAGGAACGGCACGACGGCGCCGGCGTCGTCGACGGTGAAGGCCATCGGGGAGATGGGCCGGGCGGCGTCGCGGAACTCCTGCTCGACGAGCTCGAACACCTTGCCGAGGCTCTCCGGGGTGTCGTCGGGGCCGCGGCCGACGAGGAGCACGCCAGTCGTGTCGGGGACGAAGGCCAGCGGCGGCCCGCCGAGCCGGGGCTGCTGCGCGGCGAGCCAGCCGTCGACGAACAGGTGCGAGGCCCAGTAGGCGTCGCCGTCCTCGACCATGCGGACAAGCGAGCGCCGGCCGGGCGCCGCGCCCGCATCGGGCTCGGCCCGGGTCAGCCCGCCCATGTTGCGCCGGGCCCGGTCGAAGATGCCGGACTCGGTGACGCCCCACTCCTGGGCCTGCTTCTCGGTGACGTACATGACCGACGTCGGCTGGTCGATGACGACGAACTCGGCCAGGTAGGCCCACGCCGGGCGGCGCAGCGGGCGGGGCGCGGACGCGGGCATCCCGGCGCCGAACGTCACGGTGCGCAGCAGCGGCCGCAGCAGCGGGGCGACCTCCTCCCAGCTCGTCGGGGCGCCCGGGTTGAACACGACGGCGCTCAGGAACGAGGCGATGCGCTCGCGGCGCTCGTTGCGCCCGGAGCGCTCGCACTCGCGGAAGATGTTGCCGAGGTAGGCGATGGCCGGCTGCGCCTGGGCCGAGTCCCGGCGGACCTCGATGGCGAACTGGTCGGGCAGATACCGCGCCGAGGCCACGCCGGCGTCGCGCATCGCGGTCAGCACGCGGCGGGCGAAGCGCTCCTGCGGTGTGCCGCGGAGCCGGTCGAGCATCCCCATGCGGCCGTACGGTACCGGATGCGGACCGGATGTTTCGCCGCCCCGGTCGGGGCAAAAGGCAGTGGTATGCGCGCTCAGCCCCGGGGCGCCCGCGGCACCGTCGGGCACCCGTATTCGGCCCTGAACCTCCGTCTGCTGCTGGCCGCCTTCGGCTTCGTCACCAGCACCGTGCTGGGTGCGCTGTCCCTGGCCGCCGGCTTCGTGTGGCTCGCCGTCGCCCTGTGGGTGCTGGCCGCCACCGCGCTTGCCGACTCCGTGGTGGTGGAGCTGCGGCGGCGCGCCCGCATCCGGGAAGGCGGCGGGCGCGGCTCCCTGTTCGAGTGAGCCTCAGGGCGTCGGGCCGAGCGTGGCGGTCCCGGCGAGCGGGGACGGCTCCTTGAGCTCGACGAAGATGGTGTGCGTCGCAGTGTCGCCGATGTTGTGCCCGACGTGCTCCTGAGCGCCGACCCAGCGCACGGCCCCGGCCGGGATGTCGACCTCGACGGCCCGCTCGCCGCTGGTGACCCGGCGGCGGAACGCGGTGAGCGTGTACATCACGCTGTCCGGGTGCCGGTGCGGGTGGGTCCGGTCGCCGGGCTGGTCGCGGTATTCCAGCACGCGCACCCGCTCGTTCTCGAAGATCACGGTGTAGTGCTCGGGGTCGGTGACGGCCGGATCGTCGCCGACTTCGTGGGACTCCAGTACCATGGGACTACGGTACCATGATGGTAATGTCAGTACCATATGAAGCCACCGGCCGCACCGGGCAGAAGTCGCGCACCCGTCAGGCGCTCGTCGAGTCCGCTCGCAAGCTGCTCGCCGAGGGCCTGACCCCGCGGGTCGAGGACGCGGCGGCGGACGCCGGGATCTCCCGGACCACGGCGTACCGGTACTTCACGAACCAGCGGGCCCTGCTCCTGGCCGCGCAGCCGCAGATCCAGCCGGACTCGCTGCTCGGCCCGGACGCACCTACCGATCCCCGGGCCCGCCTCGACGCGTTCATGCGGGCTTTCGCGGAGTACAACCGCGAATGGGAGCCGCAACTGCGCTCGGCGCTGCGCCTTTCGCTGGAGGCGCGGCCGGAGCGCCCGCTCCTGCGCCGCGGGCGGGCCGTCATGTGGATCGAGGATGCGCTGGCGCCGCTGGAGCTGACCCATCCGGCGGTGGACCGGCGCGCGCTGGCCGTGGCGATCCGCTCCGCGACCGGCATCGAGACGCTGATCTGGCTGCTGGACATCGCCGGGCAGAGCTGGGCCCAGGCCGCCGAGACGGTTCGCCGGACGGCCCGGGCCCTGCTGGAGGCGGCGCTACACGAACACCCCGAGCAGTAGGATCAGCGCGATGGAGACCACGGAGATGATGGTCTCCATGGCCGACCAGGTCTTGAAGGTCTCGCCGACGGTCATCCCGAAGTACTCCTTCACCAGCCAGAACCCGGCGTCGTTCACGTGCGACAGGAACAGCGAGCCGGAGCCGATGGCCAGGGCCAGCAGCGCCGTGTTGGTGCCCGGCAGCTGAGCCAGCAGCGGCGCCATGAGGCCCGCGGCGGTCACCGTCGCCACCGTGGCCGAGCCGGTCGCCAGCCGGATGCCGACCGCGATCAGCCAGCCCAGCAGCAGCGCCGAGATCCCGCTGGCCGCGGCCGCCTTGCCGATCGCGTCGCCGATGCCGATGGCCACCAGCACCTGCTTGAACCCGCCGCCGGCGCCGATGATGAACACGATGCCGGCGATCGGCAGCAGGCTGCCCGCGACCATGTCGCTGACGGTGGTGCGGGAGAAGCCGCGCAGGTAGCCGAAGGTGAACAGGGCCAGCAGGACGGCCAGCAGCAGGGCGACGAACGGGTCGCCGATCGAGTCGAACACCTTGCGCACCAGGTTGTTCTTGTCGTCGGTGACGATGTCGGCGATCGCCTTGCCCAGCATCAGCACGACGGGCAGGAGCACGGTGACGAGCGTGAGCACGAAGCCGGGGCGGGTCGTCGTGCGCGCCTGGTCTTCGCCTTCGCCTTCGCCCTCGGCCGGTGCGCCGTCGCCCGCGGCCTCGGTGGCGGTCCGCGCCCGGGCGCCCTCGAACTCCGCGACCAGGCGGGCCGGCGGTGCGGGGGAGACGAAGCGGGCGATCCAGATGCCGTACAGCGGCCCGGCGATGATGACCGTCGGGATCGCGACGAGCAGGCCGAACGCGAGGGTCTGGCCCAGGTCCGCGTGCAGCGCGTTGATGGCGATCAGCGGGCCGGGGTGCGGCGGGACCAGGCCGTGCATGACCGACAGGCCGGCCAGCGCCGGGATGCCGACCCGCACGATCGAGCTCTGCGCGCGCCGGGCCACCAGGAAGATGACCGGGATCAGCAGCACGACCCCGACCTCGAAGAACAGCGGAATGCCGATGATCATGGCGATCAGGGCCATCGCCCACGGCAGGCGCGCGGGGCCGGCCCGGCCCACGATCGTGTCAACCACCTGGTCCGCGCCGCCGGAGTCGGCCAGCAGCTTGCCCAGGATCGTGCCGAGCGCGACGAGGATGCCGACCCCGCCCAGCGTGGTGCCGAACCCGGACTCGAAGCTGCTTATCGACTTCGTGGCGCCGAGGCCCGCGCCGAGGCCGACGACGGCGCTGCCGAGGATAAGGGCCAGAAACGGATGGATCTTGTACCGCGTGATCAGCACGACGACCACCGCGATGGCGACGGCGGTCCAGATCACCAGCGTCGTGTCGTGCAGCGTCCAGTACATTGGCGGGCTCCTCTCGGCGGCGAGGCCCGGCGGCCGGTCACGCGGCGGGGTGGCCTCCCACGTCCGGATACGTGCGCAGGATCGCCGCCACGATCTCGCCCGGCGGCGGCTCGACCGAGACCTCGGTCACGCCCTCGTCCGGCGTCGGCGGCTCCAGGTCCGCGAACTGGCTGTCGAGCATCTCCACGCGCATGAAATGGCCGTGGCGGGCCGTGAGCCGGCGCGTGATCAGCTCCCGGGACCCTTCGAGGAACACCACGCGCACCTGCGGCCGGCCGTGGCGCAGCCGGTCCCGGTACGCGCGCTTGAGACCCGAGCACGTCACGACCCCGGACTCCCCGGCCGCCGCCCGCTCGTCGATCCACGCGCCGATGGCGTCGAGCCAGGGCCGCCGGTCGGCGTCGGTGAGGGGAGTGCCCGCGGCCATCTTCTCGACGTTGGCGACGGGGTGGAAGTCGTCGGCCTCGGCGTACTGCCAGCCGAGCCGCCCGGCCAGCAGCCCGCCCACGGTGGTCTTCCCGGTCCCCGCAACTCCCATCAGCAGGAACACGGGCGGCGCGTCTGGCATGGCCACACGGTACCCCCGCGCCCCGCCCGCCACACCTCGTGCCGCCCCGCCCGCCCGCTATCGTGCGGGGCATGACGCCGCGCCCCGCCACCGACGCCGACCGGGCCTGGATCCGCGACCTGCTCACCGAGCGGTGGGGCGAGAGCCGGATCGTGGTCGGCGGCCGGGCCCGCGACGCGGCCGGGCTGCCGGCGCTCGTGGCGATCGGCGACGACGGGCGGCCGGCGGGGCTGCTGACGTACGACACCGGGCCGGCCGGGCTCGAGGTGGTCTCCCTGGACGCGGTCGAGCGCGGCGGCGGCGTGGGCACCGCCCTGCTGGCCGCGGCCCGCGCGGTCGCGGCCGGCCTGGGGCTGCGCCGGGTCTGGCTCGTCACGACCAACGACAACGTCGACGCGCTGCGGTTCTACCAGCGGCGCGGGCTGCGGATCACGGCCGTGCACCCCGGCGCCGTGGACCGGGCGCGGCTGATCAAGCCGGGTATCGCGGCCACGGGGGAGCATCGCATCGGGCTCCATGACGAGATCGAGCTGGCGGTGCCGGTGTCGCCGGCCCGGATCCGCGCCGGGGCCATGGACGACATCCCGGCGGTGCTCGGGCTGCTCGACGCCGCGACCGAGTGGCTCGTCGCGCGGGGGCGGACCGGGCAGTGGGGGACCGAGCCGCACTCCGGCGATCCGCGCCGCCGGGCCCAGCTGGCCGCGTGGGTGCCGCCGGGGCATCTGCACATCGCCGAGCTGGACGGCCGGCCGGTCGGCGCGCTCGTGGTCGGGGCCGCGCCGGCGCACGTGCCGGCCGCCGGCGAGCCGGAGCTGTACGTCGAGCTCCTCGTCACCAGCCGCGGGCACGCGGGGCACGGCCTCGGCGGCGACCTGCTCGACCACGCCCGCGTCCTCGCGCTCGGGCGGGGGCTGCGGCTGCTGCGCGTCGACTGTTATGCCGGCGGTGACCGGGCGCTCGTCGGGTGGTACGAGCGGCAGGGGTTCCGCGCCACCGACGCGTTCGCGGTCACCCGGCCCGATGGGACGCAGTGGCCCGGGCAGGTCCTGGCGCAGGAGCTCGGTTAGCTCAGTCGGCGAGGCCGAGGAGGTCGGCGCGGTCGGTGATGTGGCGGGTCCGGCTCACCGCGCTCGCGGGCAGCTGCGAGTACAGATGCGGAAACGTCCCGTGCTTGTTGCTCTCCCAGCGGATCGCCTCGCCGAACGGCTCGGTGGCGATCGACAGCACGACCAGGGCGGGCTCGTCGGCGAAGAAGCGCGTCGCGGTGGTGTGGACCTGCTCGGCCGTCGACAGGTGGATGAAGCCGTCGGCCCGGTCGAGGGGCGAGCCGGTGAACGTGCCGGCCCGTTGGAACGCCGCCCACTCGGCCGGGAGCAGGATCTTGTAGACGATCATCGGTCCCCGCGGATGCGGCCGTAGACGAGGACGTCGCGCCAGGCGCCGTCGCGGAAGTCGGCGGAGCGCAGGATGCCCTCGCTCAGGAAGCCGACCTTCTCGAGGGCCTTCTGCTCGGCGATGTTCTCGGGCTGGATGCGGGCCTCGATGCGCTGGGCCGGGGTGCTGGCGAACAGGTAGTCGCACAGCAGGGTCTGGGCCCGCCAGCCGACGCCGCGGCCGCGCCACTCGGGGAGCAGGATGATGCCGACGCCCCAGTACTGCGCCAGCCCCGACCCGATCGCGAACCACTGCACGAACCCGGCCGCCGTCTCGTCCGCCTCGACCATGAGCCGCCCGTCGTCGGCGCCCAGGTATCCGTCGAGCGCGAAGCGCCGGGCCGGCCCGTTGGGCTCCTGGTAGCCGGTCCAGGCGGGGCCGGCCAGCCCCGGCTCGGTCGCGAACCGGCGGAACATGGCCAGGTCCCCCTCGACCACCGGCCGCAGCCGCACCCAGGTCTTGTTCACACGCCCCCACCTCTCGGCCGCAAGATCGCCGTCATCTTCGCCGAAGATGGCGGCCCACGCCATCCGGCAGACTACTTGCTCAGCGCGGGCGCGACCTCCTTGCGGATCAGTTCGAAGGAGCGGGCCCGGGCGTCGATGTCGTAGACCATGCAGGTGAGCATGAACTCATCGGCCTGCGTCGCCTCGAGCAGGTCGCCGAGCTGCCGGCGCACTGTCGCGGGGGAGCCCAGCGCCTGGCCCTCGCGGCGGGACAGGACGAACTCGCGCTCGCGGTCGCTGTACTGGTACGCCGCCGCCTCCTCCGGGGTCGCCATCGGCTCGGGGCGGCCCGAGCGCAGGCGCAGGAACGACAGCGCGCTCGGCCCGGACAGGAACTCGGCCTCCTCGTCGGTCTCGGCGGCGATCGCGCTCACCGCGACCATCGCGTACGGCTCCTGCAGCCATTCGGAGGGGCGGAAGTTCTGGCGGTACAGGCCGAGGGCGGGCAGGGTGTTCTGGGCGCTGAAGTGGTGCGCGAAGGCGAACGGCAGGCCGAGCAGCCCGGCGAGCTGCGCGCTGAACCCGCTGGAGCCGAGCAGCCACACGTCGGGCTTGGAGCCCTTGCCGGGTGAGGCGAGGATGCGGGTGCCACCCTCGAAGTACGCGATCAGGTCCTGCAGCTCCTCGGGGAAGTTCTCCGCCGAGAGGCCCTCCATGCTGCGGCGCAGGGCGAGCGCGGTGTACTGGTCGGTGCCGGGCGCGCGGCCGATGCCCAGGTCGATCCGGCCCGGGTGCAGCGCCTCGAGGGTGCCGAACTGCTCGGCGACGACGAGCGGCGCGTGGTTGGGCAGCATGACGCCGCCGGACCCGACCCGGATCGTCGACGTGGCCGCGGCGAGGTGGGCGAGGAGCACGGCCGGCGAGGAGCTGGCGATGGCGGGCATGTTGTGGTGCTCGGCGACCCAGAACCGGCGGTAGCCCATCGCCTCGACCCGGCGGGCGAGCTCGGTGGTGTGCCGCAGCGCCTCCCCGGTCGATCCATTGACGGCCACGGGCGCGACATCGAGCACGGAAAGCGGAAGTTCACTCACAGATCAAGGTCAACACGCACTCGGCCCGGGTTATTCCCTCCGGACGGGCTGTTGCCGGCCGCCGGTGGTTTGTACCCTGCGAACGTGACAGCTGATCCCGCGGTGTGGCGGGTCAAGGGCATGCCGCTCGCCCCGGCCACCGGGTCCGGGCCGCTGGACGGCGTGCGGCTCGCGGTCAAGGACCTCTTCGCGGTGACCGGGTTTGCCGTCGGCGCCGGCAACCCCACCTGGCTGGCCGAGGCGCTGCCGGTGGCCGCCGACGCCCCCGCCGTCGCCCGCCTCCGCGCGGCCGGCGCCGTCGTGGAGGGCATCGCCCACACCGACGAGTTCGCGTACTCCCTCTCCGGCGCCAACGTCCACTACGGCGCCCCGCCCAACCCGGCCGCCCCCGACCGCGTCACCGGCGGCTCCTCCAGCGGCCCCGCCTCGGCCGTCGCCATCGGCCAGGCCGACGTCGGCCTGGGCACCGACACGAGCGGCTCGGTCCGGGTCCCGGCCTCGTGCTGCGGCCTCTTCGGCTTCCGCCCCACCCACGGCGCCGTGCCGACGGACGGCGTCATGCCCCTGGCCCCGTCGTTCGACACGGTCGGCTGGATCACCCGCGACGCCGCGACCCTGCAGGCGGTGGGCGGCGTGCTCCTGCCCGAGGGGCCGGCCGATCCGCCGTTCGAAGTGCTGGCCCTGGGGGGTACGTCACGTGCCGCCGCTCGACTCCACCGGCCGGTCCGCGCCATCACCCTGCCCACCTGGGACGACCCCGACGAGCTCATCCTCGCCTTCCGCCACGTGCAGTCGGCCGAGGCGTGGCGGGCCTACGGCTCCTGGGTGCAGGCACACCCGCGCCGCCTGGCCGGCGACGTCGAGGCCAGGTTCCGCTTCGGCTCGACGGTGAGCGCGGCCCAGGAGGCGTCCGCCCGGGAGCGCATCGCCGCCTGGCGGGCCGAGCTGCTCGACCTCCTCGGCACCGGCGCCTGGCTCGCCCTGCCCGCCGGCGGCCCCGGCCACCACCGCGACCTGAGCCTGGCCGGCCGCGACGAGTGGCGCCGGGCGACGCTGCGGTGCTCCGTCCCCGCCAGCGCATACGGCCTCCCGAGCGTCTGCGTCCCCACCGGCTCCTCCCCACCGGCCGGGATCGCCCTGGTCGGCCCGCCCGGCGGCGACCGGGCCCTGCTCGCGCTCGTCGCCGCCGCCTTCGCCCAGGACCGGGCCTAAGGCGGCTTCGCGCTGCCGGCCCGACTCATGCCGCCTGACGCATACGGGCCTGACTCCTGCCGGCCCGGCGCTGCGTTGGGCCGGGACTGCTCACGGTAGGAGTGCGGCGCGGACGGCGGCGGCCGGGGCGGTGAGCGATCCGTGCACCAGGTCCGTGCGGTGCACCAGCCGGGGTTCGACGACCGGGACGCCGCGCAGCCCCGGCGTCAGCGCCGACTCCGGCAGCAGCGCCAGTCCCGCCCCGGCGGCGACAAGGGCCAGGAACACCGCGGCGTCGGTGCCCGGGTACGCCGGACCGCCCCGGAAGCCCTCCGCCCGCGCGAGCGCCCGCAGCTGCGCCGGCGGCGTGGCGACCTCGGGCGCGTCGAGCCACACGGCGTCGGCCAGGTCGGCCAGCCGGACCCCGCGCCGCCCCGCGAGTGGGTGGCCGGCCGGCAGCGCGACGACGGCCGGGCGCTCACCGACGGCCGCGGTGGACAGCTGCCCGGTGTCGGGCAGGGGCAGCGGATCGCTCGGCGCGGTCACCCCGTCCACGAGCCCCAGGTCGAGCCGGCCGACGGCGACCCCGGTGGCGACCTCGGCCCGGCCGGCGACGTGCAGCGTGAAGGCGACCCGCGGCATGGCCCGCTGCACGCCGACCAGGGCGACGGTGTCCACACCGGACAGTGGGGTCGCGCCGAGCACCACCGCCGCGGGTGGCGGCCCCGACAGCCGGGCGACGTCGGCCCGCGCCGCGGCCAGCCGCAGCAGGATCGGCCCGGTGTGCTCCAGCAGCCGGGTCCCGGCGTCGGTGAGGGCGACCGGCCGCCGGCGCAGGAGCGCGGCCCCGACGCTCTGCTCCAGCGCCGCGATCTGCTGCGAGACGGCCGACTGGGTGTACCCGAGCTCGTCCGCGGCCGCCGAGAACGACCCGAGGCGGGCGACGGCGGCGAACGTGCGCAGCAGGTGAGGGTCCACGACATCATTCTTGCTTATGCCGGTACCACAAACAGTCGTTGGACTTATCTCGCCCGCCGGCCGCAAGCTCAGAGCATGACAACGACTCGTACCGCCCGCGTGGCGCTGGTCGGCGACCGCTCCGCGCACGTGCGCTCCCACACCCGTATCCCGGGCCTCATCGAGGTCCTGCGCGAGCAGCACGGCCTGGCCCTGGACGCGTACTGGGTCCCGTCCGAGGAGGCCGACGCCGACGCGCTTGCCGGGTTCGACGGGATCTGGCTGATTCCGGGCTCGCCGTATCGCTCCGAGGCGGGCGCGCTCGCCGCCGTCCGCGCCGCCCGCGAGCACCGGGTGGCGTTCCTGGGCACGTGCGGCGGCTTCCAGCACCTGATGCTGGAGATGCTCCGCGACGTGGCCGGCCGGCCGGACGCCGCCCATGCCGAGAACGACCCGGCCGCCGCCAGCCCGGCGATCGTGCCGCTGTCCTGCTCACTCGTCGGCCACGAGGGCGCGGTGAACCTGCGCAAGGGCAGCCTGGCCGAGCAGATCTTCGGTGTCGAGCGCACGGTGGAGCGCTACCACTGCGCGTACGGCCTCGACCGCTCCTACCTGCCCCTCCTGGAGGCCCACGGCCTGCGCTTCACCGGCCACGACGACGACGGCGAGGTCCGCGTGGCCGAGCTGGCCGACCACCCGTTCCTCGTGGGCACCCTCTTCCAGCCCGAGCTGTCCGGCGACGGCACCCGCGTGCACCCGGTGATCCGCGCCTTCGCCGAGGCCGCCGTGGCCGTCGGCGCCGCCCGCGAAACCGCCGCCGCCTGACGAGCTCCCGCAGCGGCCGGCACCCGGCATGGTGCCGGGCGCGGCGGGGTGGCGATGCCCGTGGCGCCGGGCCGCGGCCGGGTGGGATGCCGCCCGTGGTGCCGGGCCGCGGCCGGCGTCGGAAGGCTCAGTCGAGCAGGGTCGCGTCGCGCAGGATCAGCGGTGACCACTGCGGTGCGCCGGTGGTGCCGTGCCGGGGGTCGACGGCGACGAACCGGGCGCCGCCGGCCCGGGTGACGGTGTGCCGGGCGTCCCAGTCCACTGTGGAGCGGTCCCGGATGCGTTCGCGGCAGCGCCACGCGCGCCGGTCCCAGTCGATGATCGTGGAGTGGCCGTGGACCTGGGAGAAGGGCATCGGCGGGCCGTCTTCGAGCCACTGCGGGTACAACGCCGTCGGCGCCTCCGTCCACAGGGGGCCTTCCGCGTGCCACAGGACCGGCTCGGGCCGGGTGTTGAGGAGCGCGGCGGCGGTGGACGCGGTGACCGGCTCGCCGAGCTCGCCCCAGGCCCAGCGGCTGAGCCCGGCGTGCGTGACGAGCAGCTCCTCCCCGTCGCCCGTGCGCACGGCCGCGGCCACCTGCAGCCGCTCCCGCCGCCACCAGTCGCGCAGCCGGGCCGCGTCGGCGTCGGGGAGCCGCTCGGGCCAGAACGGCTCCAGCCCGAGGTACTGCGCATCGTGGTTGCCGATCAGCTGCACCCAGCGCGGCCCGGCCAGCCGGTCGGCCACGTAGGACAGCACGCCGGAGCTGTCCGGTCCCCGGTCGACGAGGTCGCCGACCTGGACGACCACTGCCGCGGGATCGTCGAGCGCGTCGACGGCCGCGGCGAGCTGCTCCAGGCAGCCGCCGACGTCACCGATGATCGCGATCGTCGCCACGGCGGCGACAATAGCTCGCGAAGGTTACCGGCGCGGGGCCACGCACGGTGACCGGCCGATGGCGGGGCGGGTCGCGATCAGCGCCGGCGAAGGCTCCAGTCGAAGCTGCCCCGGCACACGACCTCGCCGTCGACGTCGCGGATCTCGGCCTCGGTCATGGCCCGCGCCGTCCCGGTCTCGCCCGCGAACAGGGCCTTGACCGCCGCTCGCTCCTCCGCCTCCAGCCGGCAGGTCGCGACGAGCCTGCCCCGGGCCGGGGCCAGGAACCGCAGCTCGGCGGCGCCGCCGAGCGGGATGACCCCGGCGAAGTCGTCCGGGTTGTCGACGGCCCCGATGAGCGCGGCCAGGCCGGCCGCGTCGACGAGCGTCATGAGGCCGCTGGAGTGCAGTGAGCCGATGACGTTCGTCAGCGCGTGCGGCACCTCGGCGGCGACCTCGGCCTCCCCGTCCGCCGCCCGCACGACTTCGAGGCCGAGCGTGACGTGCGCGGGGATCGGGCCGAGCAGCTGCCGGGCGAGTTCGGTCGCGTCCATGCCCGGACGTTAGCGCTGGTAGCGGGCCAGCCGCACCCTACCCGCCGGTAACCGGAGCATGCACACTCCTTCCGGGCCGGGCGCTACTTCCCCTTCGGGACGTTGGCGAGGGCCGTGCGCCCGAACCCGGCCATGACCTCGTCGAGCTCGAGGCTGTTGAAGCGGTCGTGGTTGTACCCGTGGAACGTCAGCGTGAGGAACACGTCCTGGTCCAGGCACCACAGCATCGCGTCGGCGTTCTCGGCGGCCGGGTCGAGCTTGTGCCCGGCGAACCCGCCCTGCCCGCACTCGACCGGCAGCCGCGTCATACCCGCCGGCCCCCGAGCCGCCTGGAACTTGCTGGAGGCCGTGTTGCTCACGTCGACGCGCAGTTCGAGCCGGCTCCCCGTCGCCTCCGGGCTGTGCGAGTCGTGCTTGAACGTGTAGTTGCACACACCGTTACCGCCCTTGGCGCTCGTCTCCAGCGGCGCTCCGAGCTGCGTGCCGAACGTCTCCTTGCTCAGCAGCTGGCACGGGTCCGACGGCTGGCGGTGCGAGGTGTCCGCGGCCGAGCCCGGCAGGCCCTTCTCCACGATGAACGCGGCCGCCGTCCCACCGAGCGCGCACAGCGCCAGCAGCCCGCCGACAATCGCCACCATGACCCCGGTCCGCGGCCGGAACGGCGTGGCCGCGGCGGGCGGCTGGTACGCGGCCGGTGCGCCCGGCTGCTGGTACATCGGGGCCGGCTGACCTGGCTGCTGGTACGTCGCCGGCTGCTGGTACCCGGCCGGCTGCTGGTACCCGGCCGGCGGCTGGTACCCGGCCGGCGGCTGGTACCCGGGCGGCGGCTGGTACCCGGGCGGCGCGGCTGCGAACCCCGGCTGGGCCGGCGCCCCGTATACCGGTTGGGCCGGGGCCGCCCCGGACACCGGCTGGGCCGGCGGCTGCCCGGGAGTGGACGCGGGTGGCGGGTACGGCGCTGGCGAGTACGGCCCGGGTGCCGGCTGGCCGGGGTACTGCTGCTGGAACGGGTCCTGCTGCGGCGACGTCACGCGGGCAGTATGGCAGGCCGGGGCGCGGCGTTCGTCAACCGATCGTCACCACCTTCGCCCACTCCGGTGGACGGTCCGGCTCGTAGTCGGGGTCGCTCTCGTCGTACGAGCTCAGGTCCGTCCGCGGGAACAGCCCCACCACCGTGCGGCACGGCGGTTGCCGGTCCGGCCAGGGCGTCTGCCCGTCGGTCAGGACCACCACCACGTCCGGCTGCGGGCTCTGCCGCAGCGCCCGCGCGAACCCGGCCCGCAGGTCGGTGCCGCCGCCCCCGAGCAGCGCGATCCCCTCTCCCCGGCACAGCGGCACGGCCAGGTGGGCGGCGGCGTCGCACGGCACCACGGTGACCAGGTCCCGGCGCCCGCCGACGGCCCGGGCGATCGCCGCGACCTCGAGGATCGCGCTGCCGAGCTCGCCGTCGCTCACCGAGCCCGAGGTGTCGACGACCACGCACACCCGCGGCGGACGCCGGCGCAGGCTCGGCAGGACGACCCCGGGCAGGGCGGCACTGCGCCGGGCCGGCCGCCCGTACACGTAGTCGTCCCCGCCGCCACCGCTCGCGGCCGCGGTACGCAGCGCCGCCCCCAGCAACTGCCGCCACGGCTGCGGCGGATGGAACGCCTCGTCCGCCCACCGCTGCCACCCCTGCGACGCGCTCCCGGGCGCGCCGCGAATGCCCTCCGCCACCCGGAACCGCACCGCGTCGCGCTCCTCCTTGCTCAACCCGTGCGCCCCGCCCGGCCCCAGGTCCCACGGCCGCGCCAGCCCGTCGGCCCCGCTGCCACAGTCGAGCCAGGCATGCTCCTGCGTGCGCGGCCCGAGCCGGAACTGCGGCAGATACTCCTCCATGAGTTGACCGGTCGGCAGCTGCAAACGCTGCGGCTGTACCGCACCCGCCGGCGTCGGCAGCCCCTCGCCGAACGCGTCATCGTTGATCTCGCAGTCGGCCGCGATGTTCATCCGCAAACGGTCACCGGGCCCGTCCAGCCCGTCCCGAGCCGCCAGCCGATCCCCGCGCCCGTGGTGGTCGCGCAGCAGGTGCGACACCTCGTGCACCCACACGGCCGCCAACTCCTCCAACGGCGTGGCGTCGACGAACGCCGGGTTCACATAACACCGCCAGTACCTGTCCACCCCCATGGTCGGCACCAGCCGCGACGGCACCGGATGCAACGCAAAGAGCGCCGCCGCCAGGTAGGGCCGCATCCGCGTGGCAAACAGCCGCGCCGAGAACAACTTCTCCTCGTCGAGCCCATGCACCACCTCGCCGCCACGCACGACTTTCCGTTCATGTTCGTGTCCGTGTTCGCGCACGTGTCCGCGGTCGTGTTCGCGTCCGCGGTCGTGTTCGTGTCCGCGGTCGTGTTCGTGTTCGTGTATATGTCCGCGGTCGTGTTCGTGTCCGTGCACGTGTTCGTGTCCGTGCATATGTCCGCGGTCGTGTTCGTGTCCGTGCACGTGTTCGTGTCCGTGCATATGTCCGCGGTCGTGTTCGTGTTGGTGCACGTGTTCGTGTCCGTGCATGTGCCGGCGGTCGTGTTCGTGCACATGTTCGTGTTCGTCTTGGTGTTCGCGGTCGTGCTCGTGCTCGTGCACATGTTGGTGTTCGCGGTCGGGCCGCGCGTTGCGCACGGTCATGGGCGGGTTCATCGGCGGGTGGTGGCGCGGTCGGCGGCGCGGGACAAGGAGACGACGCCGGCGAGGCGTTCGATCGCGGGCGGGAGTTCCCAGTCGTCGTCGCGCTGGGCGGCGAGGGTGGTGGCGGGCACGACGACGAGGTCCGGCGGGCCGGTCTCGACCGCCCGGGCCAGGATCGCCCAGGCCGCGTCCCACCGTTCGCGGGTCGCGCGCCGCCGCACCGCTTCCACTACGGCGTCGAGGACGGCCTGGCGGAGGTCGCCGCGTTCGGGAAGTACGGCCGAAGCCGGGTCCTGCAACAGCTCTTCCGGATCTGGAAGGTCCATGCGGTCCAGGCTCGCGAGCAGCTCCAGGCCGGGCCCGTCGCCGACCGCGCCGCGGACGAGCATCGACAGGACATCGCGTGACGTGTCCGCGGCCGTGGCGAACGCGACCAGGCGTAGCGCCATGTCCCAGCTGCGCGGCGACGGCCACGCCCCGCCGCGCCGGGTCTCGGTCGCCGGGAGCTGGTGCACGAGTTTCGGCCGGGCCGACAGCAAACCGCACACCGCCCGCCGCGCGAACGTGACAGCTTCGCTCAGCCGATGCGCATCGAGCTCCGGCAAACGCGCACTCGGCCACACACCGCCGAGCCCGCGTACGACGACATCGTGCTCGAATGTCCATTGCAGATGCACGAATCTGTTCGCGAGCGGCGCGCTCAGCTCCCATCCGTCCGCCGCGGACGAGCGCGGGTTGGCGGCGGCGACGATACGCACACCGGGCGGTAGGGTGAGCGCCCCGATCCGCCGTTCGAGCACCACCCGCAGCAACGCCGCCTGCACGGCCGGCGGCGCGGTCGAGAGCTCGTCGAGGAACAGCAGCCCGCGCCCGGCCTTCACGAGCCGCACGGCCCAGTCGGGGGGAGCCATCGGGACCCCTTGCACCGCGGGATCGTCACCGAGCACCGGCAGCCCCGAGAAGTCGGACGGTTCGTGCACGCTCGCGATCACCGTGGTCAGCGGCAGGTCCAGCGCCGCCGCGAGCTGGTTGAGCGCGGCGGTCTTCCCGATGCCCGGCTCGCCCCAGAGCAGCACGGGCAGATCCGCGGCGACGGCCAGGGTGAGCGCCTCGAGCTGCGCGTTCTCCCGCCATTCAGTGTCGGTGTCGGCCAGCAGTTTGAGCAGGTCCGCAGCGGTTTCCAGGGTAGGCATATGCGGCATCACCTTGTTTGTCCGAGGGGAGGTCAGCGGGAGGTACCCCGGCGGCGCGACGCGCGGCGCTCGGGAGAGGTGTCCCGGCGGCGCGACGTGCGGCGCTCGGGGGAGGTGCCCTGGCGGCGCGGTACGCGGCGCGCGGGCACGTTGCGGCCGATCAGCCCGGCCCGGAACAGTCCGTGCACGATCCGGCGCTGCAGTTCGGTCTCCAGCGCGTCGCGGAGTGCACCGGCGCGCAGCAGCACATTCGGACCGAGCAACTCCTCGACGGCGGCGAGAGCCCCGGCGGCGTCGCCGTGGTCGAGCCGCGCCTGGACGTCGTCGAGGCCCTCCGGATGCCGGTGCACCCGGTCGATGGCCCGCAGGCAGGGCAGCGGCGTCCCGCCGAGCGCCATGAGCAGCTCCTCACGCCGGAGCTGCCCGGCGTCGTGGTCGAGCGCGGTCAGGACGCCGTCGACGAGCCCGATCCGATGCACCGCACCCCGGCATTCCACGGTCCGCGTGGCTGACTTGCCAGGCCTCGCCGCCCACCCCGCCGCCGACGTGTCCAACGCGACCGATCCGTTCGCCGACGACGAACCGTTCAGCGTTCCTGACCTGTCCGCACCCGCCAATTCGTGCAGCGCGTCCGACGCGCGCAGCGCGCCCGATCCGTGCACTGCGGTCGACTCGTGCGATGCGGACGGTCCGTGCACTGCGGTCGATCCGTGCGCTTTGGTCGATCCGTGCAGTGAGGATGATTCGTGCAGTGCGGACGGTCCGTGCGCTGTGGTCGATCCGTGCAGTGTGGATGATTCGTGCAGTGCGGCCCACTCGTGCGGTGCGGCCCACTCGTGCGGTGCGGCCCACTCGTGCGGTGCGTTCGAGTTGTGCGGTGCGGACAGTCCGTGCAGTGCGGCCCACTCGTGCGGTGCGTTCGAGTTGTGCGGTGCGGACGATTCGTGCAGCGTGGCTGACCTGTTCGGTGTGGCCGGATGTGGCGTTCGGGATGCGTGGTGCGGGATCAGGGCGGCGGCGACAAGTGGGTGCAGGTCGGCCGGGTCGATGAGCCCGGCCTCCAGGAGTTCGAGGTCGGGGGCGGGCCAGGTCGAGGCGTAGGGCAGCAGCGGAATACTGGCGTCGCGGGTGCGCGCCGGGCGGACCTCGCCTGATGGCACGTCGAGGAGCAGGCGGCGATTGGCGGCGCGGACGAGTACCACCGGGGCTTGGAGAAATGCGGCCTCGGCCACCCAGTCCGGGCGCGCACGATTGCGCAGTTCGGCACTGCATCGCGCATCCCAGAGGTGACGGTGCCGGTCCAGGCGGAAATAGCGGTCCGGCCGGGGGTGCGGGTGCGGGCCGCCCGTCTCGCCCGACCACAGCGCCAAGCTGAACCGCTGGCCGGCCGACGCCCACGCGGGCGGGGTGCGGACGACCAGCTGCAGGTCCGCGTCGTACCTGGCCAGCGCGATGGTCAGCCCGGGCCGCAGCAGACCGTCGGGGCTGATCCGGGGCAGGTGCCAGCGCAGCAGGTCAGGGGCGAGATGGCGCAGGTCGGCGCGGACTTGGGCGGCTATGTCGGGGCCGCGCTGACGGGCCAGCTGCCGCAGGTTGAGGTCCACGTCGACGTGGGCGGCCGCGCAGGCCGCGGCCCAGTCACCGGCGAGGCGCCGGGCGGTGGACGTTTCGATCATCGGCTGCGGCACGGCGTACTGCCGCACCCGTAGCCAGAACTGAAGCCGGGTCTCTCCGTGCGCGAGGTGAGCGTGCATCAGCACTCACCTTTGGCGGACGGGACCCCCAATCTGCACATGTTCGTTCGCATCGTGCATGAGCGTACAACGCGCACGCCATCCGCCAACAGTCCCGCGCCGGGCCGGGGTCTGCGGACCGGCCCGGAACACCTCAATTCCGAGCGGAAAGTCGGTTAGCCCGGGAGCAGTCCGTTGATGTACTTCTGCACGTTGGTGTAGCCGGTGTCGTCGAAGTCGCCGGTGCCGTTGCTCGCGTTGTTCGGGTTGAGTCCGTGCGCGCTCTCCGCCTTGGCCGGCGAGCAACGGTTGTGCGCGTTGGCGAACAGGTTGTTGTACCAGATGTGCGGCCCGGTCTCGGTGTGCACGGGCGAACTGCCGGCCGATCAGGTCGGCGTCGACCGAGTGCTGCACGGTGATGTTCGTGGCGCCCACCGCGTCGATGTCGTTCCACTGCGCAAACTGGACCTGCACCAGCAGCGCACTGTTGTCGGCCGGTGCGCCGGTGACGTCGATGCACTTGCCGGCGGCCAGGGTGTACACCCGTTGCCGACGGGCGTGGTCGCGGCCTCGGCGGGCCATACCGCGACGGCGGTGACCGCACCGGCGGCGACGACCCGTCACGGCGCCGGATGTGCGTGCGCGAGTTCGCGCCGGACCGTCCTTTCTTCCATCGATAGGCGAGGGTCATCACGAAGATGTCGGCCGGAGGGATCGACAACGCTTTTTGCCATCCGGGTCACCACGGACGGATGAAGAACGTGAACGGTACGCGGCAGCGTCAGTCGTCGCCGCCGTACCGCAGCGTCGGTTCGCCGTTTTCGCACGTCACCTGCAGTCGCACCGACCCGCCGCCGGAGCGGGCCTTGAACCGCAGCGCCGTCGTCGCCGCCGGCCCCCGGGCCAGATGGTCCACCTCGTACCCGGATTTCGGGATGTACGACTCGATGTACGCCAGCCCGCCCGTGCAGCTCGCGATCAGGCTTCCGCCGTCCGTGGACAGCGCCCGTTTCGTCGCCGGCGGGCCGCTGGCCCCGGGGACGGTGGCCGCCGAGCTCGACGGGCCGGGTGTCGACGGTGACGGCGTCGTCGGCGGGCCGGTGAGCTGGGCCTCGACGTCGGACTCCAGCATCGGCGCGTCGCCCGGGCCGAACAGCCCGCGCAGCGTCCCGACCGCGCCGACCGAGGCCGCCGTCGCCAGCGCCGCGGCCGCCACCCATCCCGCGGCCACCACGGGCCACCGCATCCTCATGCCGTCCAGTGTCCGCCGCCGAACGATAAAGCGCGGTTAAGCTCGCCATATGGCCAAGGTGTTGATCGTGGAGGACGACGCGACGATTCGCACCGGGATCCTGCGGGCGCTCGCTGCTCGGGGGCATGTGGTGGTACCGGCTGGGACCGCACTCGACGGCCTGAAGCTCGCGGTCGCCGAGGCCCCCGACGTGGTGCTGCTGGACCTGGGGCTGCCCGACCTCGACGGGCGCGAGGCGCTGCGCATGCTGCGGGCGGTCAGTCAGGTCCCGGTGATCGTCGTCACCGCCCGGCGCACCGAGGGCGAGATGGTGCGCGCCCTGGACGCCGGGGCCGACGACTACGTGGTCAAGCCGTACGGGGCCGAACAGATCGACGCCCGCATCCGCGCCGTTCTACGCCGCACCTCCCCGCCCGACCAGGAGCGGGATCCGGCTGTCGAGGCGGACGGGGTGCGGGTCGACCCGCGGGCCCGGACCGCGACCCTGGACGGCACGGCGCTGGAGCTCACGCCGCGCGAGTTCGACCTGCTGCACTTCCTCGTGTCCCGGGCGGGTGAGGTGGTGTCGAAGCGCGAACTGCTGACCGAGGTGTGGCAGGTCCCGTACACGGCCGCCGACAAGACCGTCGACGTCCACTTGTCGTGGCTGCGCCGCAAGCTCGGCGAGACCGCCCAGGACCCCCGCCGCATCCACACCGTCCGCCGCGTCGGCGTCCGCTACGGCCTACCCACGTGAGCGACCGCTCCGCGCATCCGACCTTTGCGCGTTTCGTGTCCGCACAGTGCGCACTTGCACGCTCGTTGTCGTCAGCCCATCGCGCGCTTGCACGTTCGGCATCGACAACGCATTGCGCGTCTGCACGTTCGGCGTCACCGGCATCGCACGAGTCTGCACATCTGGCGTCGGCCCGGTGTGCGTTTGCGCGTTCGGTGGCCGCACGTCGTGTGATTGCGCGTTTGGTGTTCGCCTGGGGAGCGGGTGCGCGTTTGTTGGGTGTGCACTGCGCGTCTGCACGTTTGGTGTTCGCGCGCTTCGTGTTCGTGCGCTTCGTATTTGCGCGTTCGGTGTTTGCGCGCTTCGGGTTCGTGTGGTGCGCGTTTGGGCGGCTTGCGTGAGGCGCCGGTTGGCATTGCTCGTGACGGCGGCCATGGCGTTGGTGCTCGTGGCGTTTCTGGTGCCGCTTGCCCTGCTGTTGCGGGCCGGGGCTGAGGACCGGGCGGTCGCCACGGCCACGGTGCAGGCGCAGTCGCTCGGTGCGCTCGTGGCCACCGCCGACGCCGAGTCGCTGCGGTTGACCGTTGAGCAGGCCAATGTGGACAGTGCGCACCCGGTGTCCATCTACTTTGCCGACGGCACCGTCGTCGGCGCCGCGGTGCCGATGACACCGGGAGTGCGCCTGGCCGCCCAGCGGGGCATCAGCTTCGGCGTCGCGCATGCCGACGGCCGCGAGATCCTGATCGCTGTGCAGGGGCTGCCCGCCGGCACCGCGGTCGTGCGTTCGTTCGTCCCCGAACGGGACCTGCGGCGCGGCGTCACCCGGGCCTGGCTCGTGCTCGCCGCCGTCGGTGCCGGGCTGCTGCTGCTCGGTCTGGCCGTGGCTGATCGGCTGGCGGTCGCCGTTGTGCGCCCCATACGTACCCTCGCCGCAGTCTCTGAAAGCTTGTCCGCCGGTGACCTGGACCGGCGCGCGCCGGCCGCCGACGGACCCGGCGAGGTGCGCGCGGTGGCCGCCGCCCTCAACCGGCTCGCCGGCCGGATCCGTGACCTGCTGCGCCAGGAGCGTGAGGCGGCCGCCGACCTTTCTCACCGCATGCGCACGCCGATGACCGCACTGCGCCTCGACGCCGAGGGTATTTCGGACCCGAACGAGTCGGCGCGGATGCTCGAACATGTCGCCGCGCTCGATCGTGCGCTCACCGCCGTGATCGAAGATGCACGCCGCGAACGGATTGCGCCGGAATGCGACGCCGCCGCAGTCGTCGCCGAGCGTGTCGCGTTCTGGTCGGTGCTGGCCGAGGACCAGGGCCGGGTCGTACGCACTGTGCTGACCCCGGGTCCGCTGCCGGTGGCGGTGTCCGCCGGCGACCTGGCCGCCGCCGTCGACGCATTGCTGGGCAACGTCTTCGCGCACACCGACGAGGGCACCGGCTTCGCCGTCGAGCTGCACGCCCGCCCCGGCCGGACCGAGCTGGTGGTCGACGACGAGGGCCCCGGCTTCGACGCACAGGCCGCTGCGCGCGGAGTGAGCGGCGGCGGCTCGACAGGCCTCGGCCTGGACATCGCCCGCCGCACCGCCGAGTCCACCGGCGGCCACCTCATGATCACCGGCGCCCGGGTGACCCTGGAGCTCTTAACCGATCCTTAGCCTCGCGCCAGGACCACGTTGACAAAGCGCACGGGAGCGTAGGTCGCACAAGCACAAAGCGATCCGGAAGGTGTACCTCCAATGCGCAGACTCCTCATCATCAGCGCGACGACCGCGGCGGCCCTGGCGGTCGGCGGCACGGCACTGGCCGCGAGCTCGGGTTCGGGTCCGGGCCGGGCGGACGACCACCCGTCTCAGGTAGTGGTCAGCGGAAGTGCCACTGCGGAGGACAACCCGTCCCGCAGTGTGGACGACAACCCGACCCCGGGCGAGAGCGTCACGTCGACCGCGCCCGCCCCGGCGATGAGCGCGACGACCATGCCGTCGCCGAGCCGCACCGTCGATGACAAGGGCGGACTCCGCACGCACGACAGCACCCACGAGGCCGGCGACGATCACGGCCGTGGCGGCCACGGCGCCGACGACGGCCCCGGCGACGACCACGGCAACCACCACGGGGGCGGCGACGACCGCGACGGCGACGATCATGGGGGTTCCGGCCGCCGCTGATAGCTGCGATCATGTCGCCGTGCCCCTGCTCGACGACGACGCCCTCGCCGGATCGGCAGTGGTGGCGAACTCCGCGATGAACCGCGAACGCGGCCTCGACGGTGTCAACAGCTACGAGCGCGAGCTCGGCTTCAGCCCCGTCGAGGTCATCGCGGCCCTGCTGCGCGTGACCGGCGCCCCGGACACGGTGGCCTGGCTCGACCTGTGCTGCGGCTCCGGCCGGGCGCTTGTCGAGGCCGCGGGCCGTCTGGCCGAGCAGGGTGTGGCCGACCGCGTGCTGTGCGAAGGCGTCGACCTGGTCGACGCCTTCGTCCCGGCCCCCGATGTCCCATGGCTGCGCCTGACCGCGGTGCCGGTGCTCGACTGGACCCCCAGCCGCCGGTACGACCTCATCACCAGCGTCCACGGCCTCCACTACGTCGGCGACAAGCTTGGCCTGCTGGCCCGGGCGGCCGGCTGGCTGACGGACGGTGGGAGGCTGGTGGCCGACCTCGACCTGGCCGCCGTCCGCCTGGCCGACGGCTCTCCGGCGGGCCGTCGCCTGGCCACCGACCTGCGTGAGGCCGGCTTCAGCTACGACGGTCGCCGCCGCCGCATCGGCCGTGACGACCGCGGCGACGTCGACCTGCCCTACGAGTACCTGGGCGCCGACGACCGCGCCGGCCCGAACTACACGGGCCAGGACGCCGTCCACTCCTACTACCGCCCACGCGCCCGCAAGCCCCGACCGGCTTAGGTCGGTACCCACCGGTCGGGCCGCCCGACCGGCGCAGAGGCACCCGATCGGCCGAGGCACCCAGCCCACGCCTCACCCGCGCTTGCCCTACGCGTCCGGGCGTGGCGTGGCGTGCGCGTGCGCCCGGGCGCGTCCTGCCGTCGGTGTGGGACGCCGATACTGACCGGGCCGCCCGCGTGGTGTACGCGTCCGCGCGTCCGGCGCTCGTGCGCTCGGTAGCGAACCGGCGTGACTCAAGCGCCAGTCGCGATCGCGCCTGCGGATCGAGCCGGTGGATCGGGCCGTTGGATGTCGCGGCGCTCGGGCGCGTGTGACAGAGGCGGCGCTCGGCGCGTGCGGCAGGGGTGGTACTCGAGCGCGTGCGGCAGGGGTGGTGCTCGAGCAGGCGCCGGTTGTCGGAGGGCGGCGGTTGGATGCGCCGGTCGGTGTGGGGTCAGCGGGCGAGGAAGGGTAGCCCGGCGTACCCCAGCTGCTCGGCGAAAGCGGCCCCGTCGACCTTGCCGGACAGCTCCAGGCTCACCATCCCGTGCGCGAGGGCCCACAGGTGCAGCGCCACCGGCTCGGGATCGGTGCCTGTGAAGACGCCCTCGGACTGGCAGCGTGCCACCGCCGTCACCAGCGGCCGGTACGTCGCATCGGCCGCCTCCGTGTGCCCGAACCCGCCGGTGAACATGAGGCCGTACAGGTGCGGGCTGGCCAGCGCCGCCTCCCGGTAGGCGAAGCCGAGCGCGACCAGGTCGGCCAGCGCGTCGTCCGTGCGCGGCACCGCGGCCAGTGCCAGCCCCAGGCGCCGGAACCCCTCACGATGCATGGCGTCCAGCAGCCCCTGTTTGTCGCCGAAAAGGGTGTACACCGGCATCGTCGACACGCCCGCAGCCGCCGCCACTTTGCGCAGCGAAAGACCGCCCGGGCCGTCCTCGACGAGGATTCGCGCCGCGGCGTCGACCAGGCGGACGGTGAGCTCAAGGTTGACGGGCGCCACGACAGGCGACTATAACAGTGTTATGAGCGATAACGTTGTTATTCCCCTGCACGCCGCCGCCGCGACTGTCGCTCTGCTGCTGGGCGCCTTCAACCTCCTGCGCCGCACCCGTGGGGACCGGCTGCACCGTGTGGCCGGCCGCGTGTGGGTCGCCGCCATGTACTTCACGATCGTCAGCTCGTTCTTCATCAAGGCCCTGAACCCGGGCCACTTCAGCTGGATTCACGGCCTGTCGGCGTTCACGTTCGTGACACTGAGCCTCGGCCTCTGGGCCGCGGTGACGGGCCGCATCGAGCGCCATCGCCGATTCATGACGGGCTCGTACCTCGGCCTGCTCGGCGCGTTCGTCGGAGCGGTGGTGGTTCCGCAGCGCGACATTCCACAGTGGATAGTTCACCGTCCGCTGGAGCTGGCGCTGGGCCTCCTCGGCTGCGTGCTGGTCGCCGCCCTGGTGGTCCTGTCCGGCCGCCGCGCTGCGCCCGCGCAGCAAATCGGTCAAGACGCGCATATGCGATAAATCCGATATGTCGTGGCGCGCCAGCGCCCGACATATCGGCGGACAGGCTCGTGCGTGTGGACAGGCTCGTGCGTGTGGACGCCGCTACGACCAGGCCAAAGCGGAACGGGTGCGCCAGTAGTCGTCCGGGGACTCCGGGCTCGCGGCCGGAGCCGGAGCCGTCGCCGTCGCCGTCGCCTCGAGCGCTCGCAGGTTGCTCGTGAGCTGCGCGACCGTGGCCGCCCCCGACAGGACGATGTCCGCAAATGGCTGGGCGAGCGCGGCGGCCAGTGCGGCGGAGTCGTTGCCGGCCAGGCGGCCGTTGGCCAGGCCCTCCTTGACGACCACGCGGCGGCCGTCCGCGTGGGCCTCGGTGAGGGCCGGGCCGGCCGAGCGCTCCAGCAGGTTCCACGTCGCCTGGACGGTGCGGAACAGTGGTTCGCCGTCGACCTCGACCCGTAGCGCCGCGCGGATGGCGTCGGCCTGGTGGGGGCCGCTTACCGACAGTCCGATCGTGACGCCTGTCGCGGCCAGGGAGGCCAGGGCCCGGTGGAGCGTGCGGTCCGTGAGGGCCGGGCTTTCGGGCGTTACGGAATGGATCTGGTACGTGTCCAAGCGCCCGCCCAGCAGCGCGCGCGTCTCGTCCAGCTGCCGGGCGAACGTTGCGGGGGAGTGGTCCTTCGCCTCGTGCACGGGGGCGTCGACGCGCCAGCCGGCGGTGTAGGTGTACCCCCACTTCGAGGCGACCACCACGTCGTCGTGGCCGGGGAGCCAGGCGGCCAGGAACTCCTCGGCGCGTCCGTAGGAGCGGGCGACGTCCACGTAGCGCACCCCCGCGGCGTACGCGGCGTCAAGCAGTTCGTGGCTGCGGCGCCGGAGGGCGTCGACCGTGCGCTCGGCGGGCAGGTCGCGGTCGCGGCCCAGGTTGATGTAGCCCGGGCGGCCCACCGCGGCCAGGCCCAGTCCGATGCGCATCAGGCGGGCTGCAGGTGCTCGGCGAGGATGGCGAGGTGGGTGCCGCGCGCGGCGGTGTGCCGGGCCAGGCCCTCCTCGGTGAGGTTGACGAAGACGCCGCGGCGGTCCTCCTCGCACAGGGCGCGCGCGACGAAGCCGTGCCGCTCCAGGCGGGCGACCGCGCGCGACAGGGCGCTCTGGCTGAGGTACATGTCGGAGGCGAGGTCCTGCATGCGGCGCTTCTCACACTGCTGCGTGGAGAGGCGGTCGAGGATCTCGAACTCGCTCAGCGTCAGCCCGTGCCGCTCCGACAGGGCCCGCTCCAGGTGGGCGGCCAGCTCGTTGTAGCTGCTCAGCAGCGAGCGCCACTGCTCGATCAGGGCTCCCTCGGACCTCATGCGCGGCATCTTACTCCTCGGCCCATCAGATTGCACCTGCATTAAATGTACGCGTATCTAGTGCGTAGACATCTGATGCACACGCATCTAATGTTCCTGCTCGTGACCATGACCCTGACCCACGCGGAGCGCAGTCAAACCCCGGCCCGGCTCTGGGGCGTGCTGGCCGTGCTGTGCACCGTGCTCTTCCTCGACGGCCTGGACGTCTCGATGGTCGGCGTGGCGCTGCCGTCCATCGGCACCGAGCTCGGCCTGTCCACGACCTCGCTGCAGTGGATCGTCAACGGATACGTCCTCGGCTACGGCGGCCTGCTGCTGCTCGGCGGGCGCACCGCCGACCTCCTGGGCCGCCGCCGCATCTTCCTGATCGCCCTGGCCGTGTTCGCGGCGGCCAGCCTGGTCGGCGGCCTGGTCGACGACGGCACGCTGCTCATCGCCACCCGTTTCGTGAAGGGCCTGGCCGCCGCGTTCACCGCCCCGACCGCCCTGTCGATCCTGACCACCACGTTCGCCGAGGGCCCTGCCCGCAACCGCGCGCTGTCGGTCTTCTCCGTCTTCGGGGCCAGCGGCTACTCGTCCGGCCTCATCCTGGGCGGCCTGCTCACGAGCGCGGGCTGGCGCTGGACGTTCCTGATCCCGGTACCCCTCGCGCTCGCGGCCCTGATCGCCGGCATCGTGCTCATCCCGCGCGACAGGGCCGCCGCCGAGGGCGGCCACGACCTGGCCGGAGCCGCCACGCTGGTGAGCGGCATGCTGCTGATGGTGTACTCCCTCGTCTCCGCGCCGGACCGAGGCTGGCTGCACCCGGTGACCCTCGCACTCGCGGCGGCCGCGATCGCCCTGCTTGCCGCATTCCTGGTGATCGAGCGCCGCGTGCGCCACCCGCTCATCCGGCTGGGCATCCTGCGCACGGGCGCGATCGTGCGCGCGAACCTGAGCATGGTGGCGCTGTTCGGGTCGTACCTGAGCTTCCAGTTCATGATGACGCTGTACCTGCAGAACGTCCTGCACTGGTCGCCGCTGCGCATGGCCCTGGCCCTCCTGCCGGCCGGCCTCCTGGTCGCGTTCGGCTCGCCCTTCACCGGCCGCCTCATCACGAGGTACGGCACCGCCCCCCTCATCACCGGCGCGATGCTCTCGATGGCCCTCGGCTACGGCTGGTTCCTCCTCACCGCCGGCGCGACCCCGCACTACGTGGTCACCACCCTGCCGACGATGCTCCTGCTGGGCGGCGGCTTTGCGTTCGGCTTCAGCTCGATCATGGCCCAGGCGACCGACGGCATCGAGGACTCCGAGCAGGGCCTCGCCTCCGGCCTGGTCCAGACGTCCGGCCAGGTGGGCGCCGCGCTGGTCCTGGCGCTGGTGACCGCCCTGGTGGCCGCGGCGAGCCCGGCCTCCCGCGCCGACTTCACCCAGTTCCACCCGGGCGTCAACCTGGTCACCGGCGTCGCTGTCGCCGGCCTCCTGCTGAGCCTGACCCCGCTCCTGACCCGCCGCCGCTGAGCGGACCGGACCCGCGTCCTCCTCGCCGTGAGAGCCCGTGCCCGTGAGGGCGGCCGGCTCTCACGACGGAGGCCGAGCCGCACCACGAGGCGCGGCCCCGGTCAGGGCAGGCGGGTCGGCAGGGGAAGGCCCGGGACAGTGGTCGGGAGGATCTTCGTCGGCAGGGGGAGGCCCGGGCCGGTCGTCGGCAGGATCTGGGTCGGCAGGCCCGGGATCACCTGGCCGCCGCCGTCACCGTCGCCGTTCCCGCCGCCGCCGTTGCCCCCGGTGGTCGGGTTCGCGGCCGGGGGTGTGGCGCCCGGGGCGTCGGTGGTCGGCGCGGGCTGTGCCGTCGGCGCCGGTTGGGTCGACGGCGGTGCGGGGGAGACCTCCGGCGGCGGGAGCGTGGCCGGGATCTGCTCGCGCAGGTCGGTGATGCGGTCCAGGAGACGCTGGCGGGTGCCGGCGTTGTCCACCTGGTTCGCCTCCGTCGTCGCGACGTCCAGGTGGTGGCGGGCGTCGTCGTAGTGCGCCGTGGCGATCGACTGCTCGGCCTCGGCGATGGCCTGCTCGGCGGCCCGGGCGTGGGCCTGCTCGGGGTACAGGACCTCGGTCAATGGCCACAGGGGACTGTCCGGGCCCGAATGCTGGGCGCCGATGGCCAGTCCGGCCAGCACGACGATGCCGGCGGCGACGGCCATGAACGCCCGGCGCAGCCCGGCCCCCGGTCGCGCGCCCCGCTCCCCGCCGCTGCCGCCGCGCCGGGCTCGCTTCGCCCCGCCGCCCCACCGCCGGCCACCGCGCCCGCCGTCGCCCTCGTCCGGCAGCGAACCCAGCGTCTCCGTGGTGTCGGTGTCGCCGGCCGGCGCGGCGGCGCGCAGTTCGGGAATGTCCGGCAGTGAACTGTCGATGCCGTTGGTGCTGCGCGAGCCGTCCACCGCAACGGTGGGCCCGGCGGTCAGCGTGGCCAGGTCGGCGACGGTGAAGGCGGGCAGGTCGGCGCCGAGGTCGGCCCGCCACTCGGCGAAGAGGCCGGCGAGGGGGCCGGCGACCGGATCGGTGTCCGGGTCGGGGGAGGGCGAGGCGCCGCGCGACCAGGTGTCGAGCAGGGCGTCGTCGGCGCGCACGGTGGCCAGGTCGATCGGTGGCTCGCCGTCGCGCGCCGGCATCGGTCCGCCTCGTTCCGTCATGCCGCCACCTCGCCCAGCGTATCCCCGGCCAGGGTACGCAGCTTGGCCAGCGCCCGGGACTGGTACACCCGGACGGCGGCCGGCGACATGCCGACGATCACGCCCACCTCTTCGGCCGAGAGGCCGGCGGCGACGCGCAGGACGACGATCTCCCGCTGCTGCTCCGGGAGCTGGGCCAGCAGCACCGAGAGGCGGCGGGCGAGGTCCGTGGAGACGGCCTGCTGCTCCGGGCCCGGCGCCGCGTCCGGGCGCTCCTCCAGGGTGTCGACCGGGGCGGGGCCGGCGTGGCGGACGGCGGCCCGCTGGGCGTCGGTGACCTTGTGGGCGGCGATGGCGTAGACGAACGCGGTGAAGGGGCGGCCCTGATCGCGGTACCGCGGCAGGGTCTTCAACAGCGCGAGACACACCTCCTGGGCGACGTCGTCGGCCGTGGTGTAGGCCCCGCCGACGCGGCCCAGCCTGGCGCGGCAGTAGCGGACCACGCCCGGGCGCAGCTGCTCCAGCAGCGCCGCCGTGGCCTCCGGCTCGGACCGCACTGCGCGGTCGACGAGCCCAGGATCGATAGTCACAGTCATCGCGTTGGCCGGAACACCTTTGTGCCGAGAACGAGAACCGAGGGGGTCAACGCACCGTAACCGGAAGACGCCGAGACCACCACACGAGGCCCGCGAAGAAATTTCGCGCGACGATGTTGCGCCCCGAAGACGGGCACCGATGTCACAGGTGCAAGGCGATCAACCAGGGGAGGACCACATGGGCGTCGAGGTGCAGGTGGAAGGGCTCACGAAGTCCTTCGGCGCCTCGCCCGTGTGGTCCGACGTCACGCTCACCCTGCCGGCCGGCGAGATCTCGGTGCTGCTCGGACCGTCCGGGACCGGCAAGTCGGTGTTCCTCAAGACGCTCGTCGGGCTGCTCAAGCCCGACCGCGGTGCGATAGTCGTCGACGGGCACGACCTGACGAAGCTGCGCGAGCGCGAGCTGTACGAGGTGCGCAAGCTCTTCGGCGTCCTCTTCCAGGACGGCGCGCTGTTCGGGTCGATGAACATCTACGACAACGTGGCATTCCCGCTGCGCGAGCACACCCGCAAGCCGGAGCGCGAGATCCGGGAGATCGTCGCGGAGAAGCTCGACATGGTCGGGCTCAACGGCGCCGAGACCAAGCTGCCGGGCGAGATCTCCGGCGGCATGCGCAAGCGCGCCGGGCTGGCCCGGGCGCTGGTGCTCGACCCGGAGATCGTGCTGTTCGACGAGCCGGACTCGGGCCTCGACCCGGTCCGCACCGCGTACCTCAACCAGCTCATCATCGACCTCAACCAGCAGATCGAGGCCACGTTCCTGATCGTCACGCACGACATCAACACCGCGCGGACGGTCCCGGACAACATCGGGCTCATCTACCACGGGCACCTGGCGATGTTCGGCCCGCGCGAGATGCTGCTGTCCAGCACCGAGCCGGTCGTGCGGCAGTTCCTCAACGCCCAGCGGATCGGCCCGATCGGCATGTCCGAGGAGAAGGACGCCGACGAGCTCGAGGCCGAGGCGGCGGCCGGGGCCGAGCCGCCGCCGCTGCCCCCCATCCCGCTGCAGCTGCCGCCGTCCGACGGGCGGGCGCGCCGGGCCGAGCGGGCCCCGGGCCAGTGGTGCTCGGTGCACGGCGTGACGCCGCCCGAAGGGTCGTTCCGGCAGTGACCGCCGCCGGCCTGTTCTTCGCCTTCGCCCTGGACGCCCTGCGCGGTCTGTTCCGGCGGCCGTGGCAGGTGCGCGAGTTCGTGCAGCAGGCGTGGTTCGTCAGCTCGGTCTCGATCATGCCGGCCGCGCTCGTGTCGGTCCCGTTCGGCGCGGTGATCGCCCTGCAGCTGGGGTCGCTCGTGCGTCAGCTCGGCGCTCAGTCGTTCACCGGCGCGGCGTCCGTACTCGCAGTCGTCCGGGAAGCGGGCCCGATCGTCACGGCGCTCATCATCGCGGGTGCGGGCGGCTCGGCGATCTGCGCCGACCTCGGCGCGCGGAAGATCCGCGAGGAGCTCGACGCGATGGAGGTGCTCGGCATCGACCCGCTGCAGCGCCTGGTCGCGCCCCGGATCGCCGCCACGATGCTCGTCGCGGTGCTGCTCAACGGCCTGGTCAGCGTGGTCGGGGTGGCCGGCGGCTACTTCTTCAACGTGGTGCTGCAGCACGGGACGCCCGGCGCCTACGTGGCGAGCTTCCAGGCCCTCGGCCAGCTGCCGGACCTCGTCGTCGGCGAGCTCAAGGCCCTGGTCTTCGGGGCGGTGGCGGCGCTCGTGGCCTCGTACAAGGGGATGACCGCGAAGGGCGGCCCCAAAGGCGTCGGCGACGCGGTGAACCACAGCGTCGTCATCACGTTCATGCTGCTGTTCGCGCTCAACTTCGTCATCACGGCCGTGTACTTCCAGGTCGTGCCGCAGAAGGGGAGCTGACATGGCGCTGCAACGCCTCGACGATCTCGGTGGCCAGCTGCGGTTCTATCTGCGCGCGTTCGCCTGGACACCGCGCACGCTAAGCAGGTACCACCGCGAAGTCCTGAAACTGCTCGCCGAGGTGAGTTTCGGCACCGGCGCACTCGCGGTGGCCGGCGGGACCGTGGGCGTCATCTGCTTCATGACCTTCTTCACGGGTACCGAGGTCGGCCTGCAGGGGTATCAGGCCCTCGACCAGATCGGGAGCTCGGCGTTCACCGGCTTCATATCCGCGTACTTCAACACCCGCGAGATCTCCCCGCTCGTCGCCGCGCTCGCGCTGTCGGCCACCGTGGGCTGCGGCTTCACGGCCCGGCTGGGTGCGATGCGGATCTCCGAGGAGGTCGACGCGCTCGAGGTCATGGCCGTGCCCTCGCTGCCGTTCCTCGTCACCACCCGCATGATCGCCGGGCTGATCGCCGTCGTGCCGCTCTACGTCGCCGGGCTGCTGTCGAGCTACCTCGCCACCCGGACCATGGCCATCGTCTACTTCGGACAGTCGGCGGGCACCTACGACTACTACTTCCACCTGTTCCTGCCGCCGGGCGACGTGCTCTGGTCGTTCGTGAAGGTGGTCGTGTTCAGCATCATCGTCGTGCTCGTGCACTGCTACTACGGGTACACGGCGAGCGGCGGCCCGGCCGGTGTCGGCGTGGCCGTCGGGCGCGCGGTGCGCCTGGCGATCGTCGCGGTGAACGTCGTGGACTTCTTCCTGTCGCTGGCCATCTGGGGTGCGACGACGACGGTCCGGATCGCCGGATGAGCAACCGCGTGCTCGGCATCGTCTTCATCGTGCTGCTCGGCTCGGCGCTCGGGCTGTCCGTGCTGCAGTACAACAAAGTGCTCACGCCCGGTTTACATGTCCTGCTGAAGACTTCGCACACGGGCCTGCAACTGAGCCCGGGCGCCGAGGTGAAGCTCTACGGCGTCGTCGTCGGGGAGGTGCGCAGCGTGGACAGTGACGGATCGGCAGCCACACTGCGGCTGGTGCTCGACCCCGAGCTGGCGCCGCAGATCCCGGCCGCGGTCAGCGCGCGGCTGCTGCCGAAGACGCTGTTCGGCGAGCGTTACGTGGCGCTGATCCCGCCCGCCGTCTCCGTCCGCGCCATCCAGGACGGCGACGTGATCAGCCAGGACCGCAGCTCCAGCGCACTCGAGCTGGAGCGGGTGCTCGACGACACGCTGCCGCTGCTGCAGGCCATCCAGCCCGACAAGCTCGCCGCCACCCTCGGTGCGCTCTCCACGGCGCTGGAGGGCAAGGGCGACCAGCTGGGCCGCGACATCGGCCGGCTCGACACCTACCTCGCGTCCCTCAACGAGGACATGCCGCTGATCGCCGAGGACGTGCGCCGGCTCGCGGCGGTCCTGGACGTGTACGACGGTGCGCTCCCGGACCTGCTCAACCTCCTGCGGGACGCCTCCGTCACCGCCGGCACCGTCACCGAGCAGCGCGACCAGCTCGCCACGTTCTGGACCGACACCACGGCGGCCGCCGACACCACCCGCTACTTCCTCGAGCGCCACGGCGACCAGCTCATCAAGGTCGGCGACGTGAGCCGCCCGGTGCTGGAGCTGCTCGCGGCCTACGCGCCGGAGTACCCGTGCCTGCTGCAGGGCCTCGTCGCGCTGCAGCCGCGGGTCGAGCAGGCGTTCACCGGCGGCCGGATGCACATCACGCTGGAGGTCACCCGGGACAACGGGAAGTACCTGCCCGGCGACCGCCCCGTCTACGGCGCCGACAACGGCCCGAACTGCCGCGGCCTGCCCGGTCCCGGCGTCCCGGCCCCGGGCGTGCCGATCGACGACGGCTACGACTACGGCACCGCCCACCCCGGCACCACGAAGCTCCCGGTCGGCACGATCCCGGCGACCGCGGGCACCCAGACGGTCGGCGCGCCGCCGTCGTCCGAGGCGGGCTCGCCGGAGGAGCGCAAGCTGCTCGAGCCGCTGATCGGCGGGGCGATGGGCGTGCCGCCGGTCGAGGTGCCCGACATCGCCATGCTGCTGTGGGGTCCGCTGCTGCGCGGCGCGGTGGTGGGTGCGAAATGACAAAGGACCTGCTCAAGCTGTCCGTCTTCGCGGCGGTGACGATCGCGCTGACCGCGCTGCTGGCCCAGTCGCTCGGCGCGTTCTCGGGCGGCGGCACGCAGTACCGGGCCCGGTTCACCGACGTTACCGGCCTGCTCGCCGGCGACGACGTCCGCATCGCCGGGGTCAAGGTGGGCACGGTCCGCGACATCCGGGTGGCCGACAACCGCATCGCGGAGGTCGCGTTCACTGTCGGCGAGGAGATCCCGCTCGCCGCGAGCGTGCACGCCACGATCCGCTACCGCAACCTCGTCGGCCAGCGCTACGTCGCCCTCACCGAGGGCCCGGGCGACGGCCGCCCGCTGCGCCCCGGCCAGACGATCCCGGTCGCCCAGACCACTCCCGCGCTCGACCTCACCGTCCTGTTCAACGGCTTCCGCCCGCTGTTCACCGCGCTCACGCCGCAGGCCGTCAACCAGCTGGCCTACGAGATCATCCAGGTCCTGCAGGGCGAGGGCGGCACGGTCGCCGGCCTCCTGCGCAGCACGGCCTCGCTGACCGGCACGCTGGCCGACCGTGACGCCGTGATCGGCCGGGTCATCACCAACCTGCTCAACGTGCTGTCCACTGTGGATGAGCACCGCGACGACCTCGACACCACCATCACCCGGCTCCAGCAGTTCGTCTCCGGTCTGGCCGCCGACAAGGACGCCATCGGCGACGCCCTCACCAACACGGCCGCGCTCACCGGCGCCACCGCGAGCCTGCTGCAGGACGCCCGCCCCGCGCTGCAGGCCGACATCGACCGGCTCGGCACGCTCTCGGGCACGCTCGACGACAACGCCGCCGTCATCGACAAGACGCTGCAGAACCTGCCCGGCCGCTACGCCGACCTGACCCGGGTGGCGTCGTACGGCTCCTGGTTCAACTTCTACCTGTGCGACTTCGACGGCCGGGTCACGCTGGCCGGCCAGAAGCTGGCCCCGGCCACCTTCACCTCGACCGCCGCCCGCTGCAACCCGGGAGGCGCCGCATGAGACCGTTCCGGGAGCGCAACCCGTTCGTCGTCGGGGCGATCGGGCTGGCGGTGCTGGCCGGGCTCGTGCTCGGGGCGTTCAAGGCCGACGTGCTCACCGGCCTGACCGCCACCGGCTACCGGGCGGCGTTCCGCGACGCCAGTGGGCTCGCGCCCGGCAACGAGGTGCGGGTCGCGGGCGTGCGGGTCGGCAAGGTCACCGCCGTCGGGCTGGCCCGCGGCGACGCCGGGCCCTACGTGCGGGTCTCGTTCCGCCTCGAAGACGATGACGTCCGCCTGGGTACCGCCACCCGCGCGACGATCCGCATCAAGACCGTCCTGGGGCAGAAGTACCTCGCGCTGGAGCCCACCGGCGACGGGCGGCTGGCCGCGGACGCCGAGATTCCGCTCGACCGCACGGCCGCGCCGTTCGACGTGGTGCAGGCGGTCACCGGGCTGGCCGACACGCTCGACCAGATCGACAGCACCCAGCTCGCCGACGCGTTCACCACCCTCGCCCAGGCGTTCGCCGACACTCCCGGCAGCGTGCAGTCCTCGCTCGACGGGCTGTCGCGGATCTCGAAGACGGTGAGCGACCGCGACACCGAGCTGCGGGCACTCCTGCAGCGCGCGCACGACGTGACGGGCGTCCTCGCGGCCCGCGACGACGAGTTCCGCAAGCTGGTGGCCGACGGCGACGCGCTGCTGG
The DNA here is from genome assembly GCF_019904175.1 of Dactylosporangium vinaceum. Classification (GTDB taxonomy): domain Bacteria; phylum Actinomycetota; class Actinomycetes; order Mycobacteriales; family Micromonosporaceae; genus Dactylosporangium; species Dactylosporangium vinaceum. The sequence continues at coordinate 2,740,931 of NZ_CP061913.1, forward strand.
CCGAGGTGGCCAAGCGCCGCGACGCGATCCACGACCTGCTCGTCGGCACCAACGCCCTCGCCACCCAGCTGGCCGGGGTCGTCGCCGACAACAAAGATCGGCTCAAGCCGGCCCTGGAGCGGCTGCGCGCCGTCGTCGGCATCCTGCAGCGCGACCGCGACGACCTGGAGCTCACCCTGCAGCGGATGGGGCCGTTCGTCGCCGCCTTCGCCAACGTCACCGGCAGCGGGCGCTGGTTCGACTCCTACCTGGCCGGGCTCCTGCAGCCGTACGTCCCCGCGACGGGGGTGAAGCGGTGAGCAAGAAGCTGCTCGCCTTCGGCGTGGCCGTCGTGGTCGGCGCCGCCGTGGCCCTCGTCATCGCCGCCACCGGGCACCCGCAGCGGCGGCTCGTCGCCCACTTCACGCGGACCGTCGGCGTCCACGAGGGCTCGTCGGTGCGGGTGCTCGGGGTCCGCGTCGGCGAGGTCACAGCGGTCAGGCCGGAAGGGCGGACGGTCCGGGTCGAGATGCGCTACGACGCCGAGTGGCCGATCCCCGCCGACGCGCAGGCCGTCATCGTCCCGCCGAGCGTTGTCAGCGACAGGTATGTGCAGCTCACGCCCGCGTTCACCGGCGGCGCCACCCTCGCCGACCGGGCGGACCTGCCCGTCGGGCGGACCGCGGTGCCGATGGAGATCGACGACATCTACAAGGCCCTCGACGACTTCAACAAGGCCCTCGGGCCCGGCGGCGCCAACGCCGACGGCGCGCTCAAGGCGCTCGTGCAGACCGGGCAGGCCAACCTGCAGGGCAACGGCGACAACCTGCACATGGCGATCGACGGGCTCGACAAGGCGCTGACCACCCTCGCCGACGGCCGCGACGACCTGTTCGGCACGCTCGTCAACCTGCAGCAGTTCACCACCGCGGTGGCCGGCAGCGACGCCGCCGTGCGCGCGTTCAACCAGCGGCTGGCCGAGGTCGCCGGGCAGCTGGCCGGCGAGCGCGACGACCTGGCCGCGGCCCTGCGCGCGCTGGCCACGGCCCTGTCGGACGTGACCGCGTTCATCCGCGACAACAAGGCCACGCTGGTGTCGAACGTCGACGCGCTCGCCGACGTCACAGGCATCCTGGCCAAGCAGCAGAAGGCGATCATCGAGATCCTCGACGTGGCGCCGCTCGCGCTGTCGAACCTCAACCTCGCGTACAACCCGGGCTCCGGCACGCTCGACACCCGCGACGACGCGCTCGGGCCCTACGACGCGGCCGGTTACGTGTGTGCCGTCCTGCGCGACAACATCCCGGTCGCGCAGATCCCGCAGCAGTGCGTCGCCCTCGCCCAGACGCTCAACGGCCTCGGCCAGGCGCTCCCGCCGACGCCCGCGAAGACGGACCCGGCCAAGCCGCCCGCCCCGGCCCTGCCGACGCTGCCCGAGGTCACCCAGGACCTCACGCTCGGCGGCATCCTGCGGGGTGTGTCGTGAAGCGAACCCTGATCGCCGCGGTCGCCGGTGCCTGCCTCCTCGCCGGCGGCTGCGGCCTCCCGCTGCCCGGCGGCGCGCCGTCCGGCCCCGGATACCGGGTCACCGCCGAGTTCGAGGACGTGCTCGACCTGGTGCCGCAGGCCGCGGTCAAGGTGAACGACGTGACCGTCGGCAGCGTCGAGCAGATCTCGCTGTCCGGCTGGACGGCCCGGGTGCGGCTGCACGTCGACAACAAGGTGAGCCTGCCCGGCAACGCGGTCGCCGCGATCCGGCAGTCAAGCCTGCTCGGCGAGAAGTACGTGGCACTGGAGGCGCCGGCCACCGAGTCGCCGCGGGGCAGGCTCGCCGACGGGTCGGTCGTGCCGCTGAGCCGGACCCGGCGCTCGGCCGAGGTCGAGGAGGTGCTCGCCGCGCTCGGCCTGCTGCTCAACGGCGGCGGGCTGGCCCAGCTCAAGACCATCAACGAGGAGCTGGCGACCGCGTTGCAGGGCCGGGAGCCGGCCGCTCGCGACGCCCTGCAGCAGCTCGACACGTTCGTCGGCGGGCTCGACGCGCAGAAGGCCGACATCGTGCGCGCGCTCGACGCGCTCGACCGGCTCACGGACGCACTTTCCAGGCAACGGGCCGTCATCGGTACCGCACTGGCCTCCCTCGCGCCCGGCCTCACAGTGCTCGAGGACCAGCGCCGGCAGCTCACCGCGTCCCTGACCGCGCTCGGCGACCTGGGCAAGGTCGGCACGCAGGTCATCGCGGCGAGCCGGGACGACACCCTGGCCTCGCTCAAGGCGCTGCAGCCGCTGCTCGACCAGCTGGTCAAGGCCGGCGACGCGCTGCCGAAGTCCCTCGACTTCCTGCTGTCGTTCCCGTTCCCGCCCAACGTGAGCGGCGCCATCGTCGGCGACTACGTCAACCTCGGCGCGACAGCCGATCTCGACGCCACCACCATCCTCTCGAACCTGCTGGTGAACACCGCCCCGCCGGCGGCGCAGACGCAGACGCAGAAGCCGGCGAGCGGCTCGCAGTCGAAGCCCGGCGGCTCGGGAGGAGCGACATCGGGCAACTCCGGCTCGGGAAGCTCGTCGCAGAAGCCGCCCGTGGACGTGCCCGGCGTGATCGGCGTCCTGCCCCTCAACTGCCTGCCGATCGGCGGGCTCCTGCCGCCGGGGTGGGTGCCGCCGAAGGGCTGTGAGCTGCCGAAGGACTGCAAGCTGCTGGCCCCGGGCACGAAGGCGCCGCCCGGAAGCCTGCTGCCGCCCGGCGGGGTCGTGCCGCCCGGCACCGTGTTCCCGCCCGGGACGCTGCTGCCGCCGGGGACCGCGCTCACGCCGGCCTGCCTGCTGCCGCCCGCGACCGGGGCGACGAACGGGCAGCAGGGCGGGCTCGGCGACGTGCTCGGTGGGGGGCTGCTGCCGTGATCCGCAACTCGACGAAGCTGCAGGTGCTGGCCTTCCTGGTGGCCGGACTCATCGGGGTCGTGTACGTCGGGCTCGAATACGTGGGCCTCGGCGACCGGCTGCTCGGCCGCGGCACCACCGTCTACGCCGATCTGGCCCAGGCCGGCGGGCTGTTCGCGAACGCGCCCGTCACCTACCGGGGCGTGCCCGTCGGTCGGGTCGAGTCCGTGACCCTCCACGACCAGGGGGCGCGGGCCCGGCTGCACCTCGACGACGGGGTGCGGGTGCCGGCGGACACGAGGGCGATCGTCGGGCAGCGCTCGGCGGTCGGCGAGCAGTTCCTGGACCTGCGCCCGGACGGCGAGTCCGGGCCGTTCCTGCGCGACGACTCCGTGATCCCGCGCGAGCGCACCGGCGTCCCGCTCGCCCCGGAGACGCTGCTGGCCAACCTGGACGCGCTCGTGCAGTCCGTCGACCCGCAGGCGCTGACGGTCGTCATCGACGAGCTCGGCACCGCCTTCGAGGGCAACGAGCAGGCTCTCCGGCACCTGCTCGACGCGGCCGAGCTCCTGCTCGACTCGGCCACGGCGACGCTGCCGCAGACGCACACGCTGCTGGCCGACGGGCGGACGGTCCTGCAGACGCAGCAGGAGTCGGCGCAGGCGATCCGGCAGTGGGCGGCCGGCCTGGCCCAGATCGCGGCGACACTGCGCTCGTCCGACGCCGACCTGCGCCGGATCATCGCCGACGCACCGCCGGCCGCCCGTGAGCTGGTCTCGCTGCTCGACGGCCTCGACCCGTCGATAGGCCCGCTGCTGGGCAACCTGATCGCGGTCAACGGGGTCGCGGCGCGCCGGCTGCCGGGCATCGAGCAGATCCTGGTGGTGTATCCGCTCGTCGTCGCGGGCGGCTTCACCGTCACGCCCGGCGACGGTACCGCCCACTTCGGCCTGGTCCTCAACGTCAACGACCCTCCGCCCTGCAACTACGCGACCTCGGCGAAGTGCAGCCTGGTGCGCGGCACCGGCAACGCGCCCCGCCCCGGCACCTCCGGCGACCCGGGCGCACCCGGCGGCCCGGGCTCACCGTCGGTCGACCCCGCGACCGGCACAGTCCTCGCCGCCGACGGCAACCCACTGCTCTTCGGCACCACCGGCGGCCAGTACGCCCTCGCCGGCGACCAGTCCTGGAAACAGCTCCTACTCGCCGGCCTGACGCCGTGAAGGAGGACCCCATGCGCACAGCCACGGCCCACCACCCGCGCCGACCCGCGCCCCCCGCCGCCGGCGGCCGCGCCACGGTGAGCGGTCCCGCCGGCGGCGGTCACCTGTGCGGCCGGCGGTCGGCGCCGGCCGGTGGCGGCCGTGAAGGAGGGTCCCGTGCCCGCGTCTGAGGAGCGTGGCCTGCGGCTCGTGGCGGGCGGTGCGGAGTCGTCCGGGCGGCCCGAGGCGTCCGAGGTCACGCCGCGCAGTGTCCGGCGGCGGGCGGCGGCCCGGCGGCGGGCTCCGGTGAGCCGGCGCCGGGACACGATTGCGCACGTCCTCGCCCATCTGGACGAGGAGCCCGAGGTGCTCGACACCTCTTCTGACGTTGCTCCAGACGAGGATGACGCCGGGAAGCGTTCTCGTCGGCGAGCGGCGCCGCGCCGGCGGGGGCCCGCCCAGCCGGTGCGGCGCCGTCTCGCGAAGCCCGTGCAGCGGCGCCGGCTCGCGCGGCCGTCGCTGCGGACAGTGCTCCTGGCGCTGCTGGTCTGCGCGGCGGTGGCGGCGGCCGCGGCGGCCGGCCAGCGGTGGTACGCCGGGCGCGCGCTCGACCAGGCCCAGCAGCAGGCGCTCGCCGCGGCGAGGCAGACGACCGTCGACTTCGTGTCGGTGAGCGCCGGCAGCGTCGACCGCGACCTCCAGCGGATCGTGGCCGGTGCGACAGGTGACTTCCGCGACGAGTTCACCCGCGGCCAGGCCCAGGTCCGGGCGGCGGTCGTCGAGAACAACGTCGACTCGAAGGGCACGGTGCTCCGAGCCGCCCTGGTCTCCGGGGACCGGCATTCGGCGGTGGTACTCGTCGCCGTCGACGCCACCGTCAAGAACGCCAAGGCCCCGGAGGGTCGCGCGTCGCACTATCGCATCCAGGTCGACATGGCCCGGGACCGCGACTCCGGCCGCTGGCTGGTGGCCAAGCTGCAGTTCGTCGGCTGACTCGAGGAGGTACCAATGAAGCGGCTTCTGCTTGTTGTTCTGGTCCTGCTCGGGCTGGCCGGCGCCGGCCGGTACTACGCCGACCAGCACCACCGCCGCGACGTCGCCGTGCGCCAGTCCACGGCCGCCGCGAACGCCGCGGCCCAGGCGATCTTCTCGTACGACTACCGCAGCTTCGACGCCAGCGTGGCCAACGGCAAGGGGTTCGCGACGGGGGGCTTCGCCGACGAATACGCGCAGACGACCGCGGCCCTGAAGAGCAACGCGGTGGCCGAGCAGGCCATCGTGCGCGCGTCGGTCTCCGCCACCGGCGTCGTGAGCGCGAGCCCGTCCCAGGTGGAGCTGCTGCTGTACGTCGACCAGTACCGCCGCAACGCCAACATCACCGGCGAGAAGGTCGACCAGAACCGCGTGGTCCTCACCATGGTCCCGGTCGCCGGCTCGTGGAAGGTCTCCCACGCCATCGCCGTCTGAGCGGCGCCGGTCGCCGCCGGCGGCCGGGGGCAGTGACCGGCGCCGGGCCCGCGCGTGCGGAAGGCCGGGGTCGCGGAAACCGGTTGCGTCGCGGGGGTCGGTGGGTATCGGGTGGAGATATGGACGTGGACGAGATCCTTGCGCGCTTCGACCGGGAGGTCCGGCAGCGGCCGCAGGAGGGGCCCGGTGCGGTGATCGAACGGGAGCCGGGGGTCGTGCGGGTGCTGGGTGGCGATGACGGGTGGACCGGGATCACGTGGTCCGGGCTCGGCGGGCTGGACGCCGACGAGGTCATCGCCGAGCAGGTGCGGCGGTTCGCCGGGGCGCCCTGGGAGTGGAAGCTGTACTCCCATGACGAGCCGGCCGACCTCGCCGAGCGGCTCCTGGACGCCGGGTTCGAGCCGGGCCCGCCCGAGGCGCTGCTGGTGGCCGAGGTCGCCGGGCTGCCGCAGGACGTCGTGCTGCCGGACGGGGTGCGGCTGGTGCCGGTGAGCGGGGCGGACGCGGCGGCGATGGTGGTGCGGGTGCACGACGAGGTGTTCGAGGGCGATCACTCGGCGATCGGGCGGCATCTGCTGGAGCGGCCCGACGACGTGAAGGCGGTGGTCGCGGTGGCGGGCGACCGGCCCATCTGCGCGGGGCGCATCGAGCTGCACCGGGGTACGCAGTTCGCGAGCCTCTGGGGCGGCGGGACCGTCGAGGACTGGCGCGGGCGCGGCGTGTTCAAGGCCCTGGTGGCCTACCGGGCGGCCCAGGCGGCCCGGGCCGGATACCGCTACCTGCAGGTCGACGCCAGCGACGACAGCCGGCCGATCCTGCAGCGGCTCGGGTTCGTGCGGCTGGCCACGACGACACCGTTCGTGCACGCATGACCCACCGGTCGCGGCTGTTCGCGGTCCTCATCGACGTCCCCGGGGAAGACCGCGACGCCGCCACCCGGTTTTGGGCGGCGGCGCTGGGGGCCGACGCGGCCGTCGAGGCGCACGAGCCCCAGTTCACCAGCCTGGCCGGCGGGATCGTCAAGGCCGCCCTGCAGCAGATCGAGGGCGAGGCGCGCTACCACCTCGACTTCGAGACCGACGACCTCGACGCCGAGGTGGCGCGGCTGCGGGCGCTGGGGGCCGAGCCCGTCTCGCGGTATCTCGACTGCCACGTGCTGCGAGCCCCCGGCGGCCACCTGCTGTGCGTGCTCCCGGTCCACGGCGACCGCGACGAGTTCGAGGCCACGGCCAGGGTCTGGGGCTAGGACTGCCGCCGGCGCGCCTTGACGTGGCGCATGATGAGCGCGCCGGCGCAGGCCAGGACGGCGACGCCGGAGACGGCGCCCAGGATCGGGTTCACGGTGGACAGGGCGGCGTTGAACCCGGCGGCGACGGCCAGGGCGGCCCACAGCAGCGTCGTCGTGCGGCGGTCGTTCGTCATGATGGCCTCCAGGGACCGGATGCGGCGGGAACTGCTGACACCGGCAACGCTATGAATGGGCCGTCGCGCCGGCGATGCCCTGCGCTGCACAACCCGGGTACCGCAGGCTGTACTTTCGGCGCATGGCTTCCTCGGCCCGGGGCCGCGCCGCCCTCGACGCGCTCGCGCGGCTCGTCGGCGGGCTCGCCACGGCCATGCTCGCGTTCATCGCGCTGCTGACCTGCGTCGTGACCCTCCTCGCGAGCGCGGCCGGCATCGGGCTGGTGGTGGCGCCGTTCGCGGTACAGCTGCTGCGTCTCGTGGCTGACCGGGAGCGCGACCGGCTGTCGCGGACCGGGCCGGAGCTGCTCGGGCACCTGCCCGCGCCGACCCGTGTGCGGGCCGTGTTCACCGACCGCACGGTCCGGCGGGAGCTGCTCTGGGCCGCGATCCACGGCACGGCCGGGCTGTTCATCGGCGTCTTCGGCATCGCGCTGCCGGTGAACGTGCTGCGCGACGGCTCGTTCCCGCTCTGGTACCGCTACGTCCCGGAGGAGGGCCGCACGGCGTCGATCGGGTTGGGCGTGGTGCACTCGCTCACCGGGGCGCTCGGCGTGTCGGCCCTGGCGCTGGTGTGGCTGTTCCTGCTGTTCTACGGCACGCCGGTGCTGGCCCGGGCCCAGGAGGCGCCCGGGCGCAAGCTCCTGGCCCCGCCGCCCGGCACCGACCTGATGCTGCGGGTCGCCGAGCTGACCGCGACCCGGGCGGCGGCGCTCGACGCCCACGCGACCGAGCTGCGGCGGATCGAGCGGGCACTGCACGACGGCACCCAGAACCGCATCGTGGCGGTGAGCGTCCTGCTTGGCGCGGCCCGGCGGGCCGTCGGGCGGGACCCGGCGACGGCCGACGAGATCCTCGAGCGGGCCCAGAGCGCGGCCGAGGCGGCCCTGGCCGACCTGCGGGCGGTGGTGCGGACGATCCTGCCGCCGGTGCTCACCGACCGCAGCCTGCCCGACGCGCTGCGCTCGCTGGCCGCGAACTGCGCGGTGCGCGTCGACGTCGACGCCGAACTGCCCGTGCGGTGCGCGGCGTCGGTGGAGGCGACGGCGTACTTCGTCGCGGCCGAGGCCCTCACCAACGTCGCCAAGCACAGCGGCGCCGAGCACGCCACCCTCCGCCTGCGCCGCACCGGCGACCGGCTGCACCTGACCGTCACCGACGACGGTCACGGCGGCGCGGACGAGCACGCCGGGTCGGGCCTGACCGGCATCCGGCAGCGGGTCCAGGCCCATGACGGCATCGTCGATCTGACCAGCCCCGTGGGCGGTCCGACCACCCTGAAAGTGAGCATCCCGTGCGGATCGTGATCGCCGAGGACGACGCCCTGCTGCGCGAGGGCCTGGCCATGCTGCTGCGGGCCGAGTCGCTCGACGTCGTGGCGACGGCGGACAACCCGACGACGTTCCTGGCCGCTGTCGACGAGCACAAGCCGGACGTGGCGATCGTCGACGTGCGGATGCCCCCGACCCATACGGACGAGGGCATCGTGGCCGCGGTCGAGGCGCGCCGGCGGATGCCCGACCTCGCGGTGCTGGTGCTGTCGGCCTACGTCGAGCAGGCGTTCGCGACCGACCTGCTGGCCGTGGGCGGGGCGCGGCTCGGCTACCTGCTGAAGGAGCGCGTCGGCCGGGTCGAGGAGTTCCTCGCGGCGCTGCACCGGGTCGCCGGCGGCGGCACCGCGATCGACCCCGACGTCGTCGCGCAGCTGCTGAGCCGCAGCCGCCCCGACGCCCGCCTGGAGCGCCTCAGCGCCCGGGAGCGGGAGGTCCTGGCGCTGATGGCCGAGGGCCTGGGCAACACCGCGATCGCCGAGCGCCTGTTCGTCACCGACGGGGCCGTGCACAAGCACATCCGCAGCATCTTCGCCAAGCTGGAGCTGGCCCCCGACGACCGCACGGATCGCCGGGTGGCCGCGGTGCTGCACTACCTGGAGGCGTCCTGAAGCTGCGGCCGGGCCGCGGCTCGGCGTCCAGGCTCTGCGCCGGCCGGGGTGCAGCCGGCGCTACCCGCGCATCTTGGCCACGGCGGCGAGCAGCTCGGACTGGGTGATCGGGCCGGAGGTGCGGCCGCTGCGGGCCTCGCCCATGGCCTTGTCGAGCTGGGCCCGGCGCAGCGCCTCCTTGAGGTCGGCCCCGGTCAGGCCGGTCGCCGCCGCGGCCAGGGCGTCGGTGTCGACGTCCTCGGCGAACATCCGGAACCCGGGCCGCTCGTGCCGCGCAATGAGCGCGCGGATCTGCTTGGTGAGGATCTGGGCCCGAGCGGCGGGACCCGGCAGCGGTACCGCCAGCTTGAGATCGAAGCGCCCGGAGCGCACGAGCGACGCGTCGACCCGGTCGGGGAAGTTGGTCGTCGCCACGACGATGACGTTCGGATTGGCCTCGATGAGCGTGTTCATCTCCTGCTTGAAGATGCCGGCGACCGCGTTGATCATCTGCCCGGCGGCGTCGAACGCGGCCCCCGTGTAGCTGATGATCGAGTCGAACTCGTCGAAGAGCAGCACCGTCGGCCGGCGCAGGCCGCGGGCCTCGGTGAAGATCTTCTGGATGTTCTTCTCCGAGTTGCCGACCCACTTGTCGAGGATCTCGGGGGTGCGGATCTCGCGCAGGTCGCCGCCGATCTCGTTGGCCAGGGCCTGGGCCAGCATCGTCTTGCCGGTGCCGGGCGGCCCGTAGAGCAGGATGCCCTGCGGACGCGTCGCGCCCCAGCGGGCCATGACCTCCGGGTGCCGGAAGGACACGGCGACGTCACGGAACTGGGCGACCACGTCCTCGAGTCCGCCCACGTCGTCCAGCCGGACGCCGTCGGGCCCGCCCTCCACCGCGGCCGCCGGGCTCACCGTCACGGGCCCGTCGGCGCCGATGACCTGCATGATCGCGAGGACGAGCGCGGCCAGGGAGCTCGAGCGCAGTACCAGATCCGGACCCTGCTCCTGCACGTGGACCGCCGGATCGTCGACGTCCGCGGCCCGGACCGGCCGGGTGCCGCGGGCGACGCCTATCGCGATGATCGTGCCGAGGACCGCCCCGGGCAGCCCGAGCAGCCGGAACAGCGCCCCGCCGGCCGCCCCGCCCGCGAACAGCTTGGCGAACGCGGGCAGGCTGAACGCGCCGCGCACCCACCGCGCCCGGTATCCGTCCGGCTCGACGACGATCTCGATGCCGCGGTTGGGCAGGTCGTGCCCGACCACGTCCCCGGCGCTCAGCCGGTGCCCGTCGACGATCCGCACCACCCGCCCGCCGACATCGACAACCTCGATCTCGGGTCGCAGCTCAAGCTCGGCCATGTGTTCGAGTCTGCCACGCAATCGCCCGCCCGGCCGGGTTGTGCGCGGGCCGCTGTTTCTCGGCTCCGGCCGCGCAGGACCGGACAAATTACGGATACTGGACAAGATCGCCGACTGGAGCGAAGACGTCTGGACATGAAACATCCCCGGAGTAACGTCCCGGGGGATACGAGAGGGGTGTCATGCTCGAACGGTTCAACGGCCTCGCGCCCGAGGCCGCTGAGGCGGCCCTGCTCGCCTGCTGCGCGTCGCCGGGCTGGGCGGCCCGGGTGGCGGCGGCGCGGCCGTACCGGACGGCCGCCGACCTGGTGGTGGCCGGTGTGACAGCGTACGACGAGCTCGGCTGGGGCGAGCTGCAGCGGGTCCTCGCGGCGCACCCGCGGATCGGGCAGCGCCCGTCGGGCGGCGGCGCCGAGGCCGCGTGGTCCCGCCGCGAGCAGTCCGGGGTGGAGGGGGCGGCGGACGAGCTGGCCCAGGTCAACGAGGCCTACGAGCGCCGGTTCGGCCACCTGTTCCTGATCTTCGCGACCGGCAAGTCGGCCGAGGAGGTCCTCGCCGCCGCCCGTGGCCGCCTGCGCAACGACGACGACGCCGAGCGCGTGGTCGTCCGCGGCGAGCTGCGCAAGATCGTCGAGCTGCGGCTCGAGCGGCTGGCGGACGCGGAGGTCGCATGAGCGGTACGGAGCGCAGCGGAGTGGCCGCTCATCAGCAGTGCAGCTCGGAGCTCAGGCCGGCGCCGGAGCTTGCGGAGGTGGCGGCATGAGCGGTACGGAGCGCAGCGGAGTGGCCGCTCAACAGTGTTGCAGGGTGGAGCTCGGGCCGGCGCCGGAGCTTGCGGAGGTGCTGGCATGAGCGTGTCCACGCACGTGCTGGACACCGCCCGGGGCATTCCGGCCGCGGGGGTGCCGATCCGCCTGGAGACCGCCGACGCGATAGTCGTCGGCGACGGCGTCACCGACGAGGACGGGCGGCTGCGCTGGGACGACGCGGGCACCGGCCGCTACCGGCTCGTCATCGACACCGCCGCCTATCTCGGGCCCGACGCCTTCTTCCCCGAGGTCGCCATCGCGTTCACCGTCGCCGACGCCCGCCACCACCACGTCCCGCTGCTGCTGAGCCCGTTCGGCTATTCGACCTACCGGGGGAGCTGAGCGCATGCCGACCTTCGAGCTCGGCCCCAACCAGTACGGCAAGGCCGAGATCCGCCTGGTCCACGTCGAGCGGACCGGGGCCGGCGACCGGCTGACCGACCTCAACGTCAGCGTCGCCCTGCGCGGCGACCTGGCCGCCAGCCACCTCACCGGCGACAACGCCGCAGTGCTCCCGACCGACACGCAGAAGAACACGGTGTACGCCTTCGCCCGGCAGTTCGGCATCGCCGGCATCGAGGCGTTCGCGACGCGTCTGGCCGAGCACTTCGTCGCCACGCAGCCGTCGATCCACGAGGCCAGGGTGACGATCGAGCGGTACCCCTGGATCGATGTGGACAGCCGCCACTGCTTGCGGCGCTCGGGCGGCGAGGTGCACACCGCGACCGTCCACCATGGACACTACGGGACCCAGGTCGTCGCCGGCGTCGCCGGACTGGTGCTGCTGAAGACCACCGACTCCGAGTTCCACGGGTACCTCAAGGACCGCTACACGACACTGGCCGAGACCCGCGACCGGATCCTGGCCACGTCCGTCAACGCCACCTGGCGCACCGCTACCGGGTTCACCGACCCCGAGCCCGCCCGGGCCGCGCTTGTCGAGGCGTTCGCCGACACCTACAGCCATGCGCTGCAGCAGACGCTGTTCGCGATGGGCTCGCGGGTGCTCGACCGCTGCCCGGACGTCGTCGAGGTCAAACTCTCGCTGCCCAACCGGCACCACTTCCTCGTCGACCTGACGCCGTTCGGCCTCGACAACCCGAACGAGGTCTACTACGCCGCCGACCGTCCGTACGGCCTCATCGAGGGTGTCGTACGCCGCGACGGTGCCACGATCCCGCCGGAGGTCACATGGACTTTCTGAGACCCTCCACCTGGGACGAGGCCCTCGCCGCCAAGGCGGAGCACCCGGACGCCGTGCCGATCGCGGGCGGCACCGACGTGATGGTGGAGCTCAACTTCGACAGGCGCCGGCCGGCGGCGCTGCTGGACCTGACCCGGGTCGCGGAGCTCGACGAGTGGACCGCGGACGGCGATGCGCTGCGGATCGGGGCCGGCGTCTCGTACCGCCGGATCATCGACGAGCTCGGCCGCCGGCTGCCCGGGCTGGCCATGGCCGCCCGGACGGTCGGCTCGCCGCAGATCCGCAACCGCGGCACCGTGGGCGGCAACCTCGGCTCGGCCTCGCCGGCCGGCGACGCCCACCCGCCGCTGCTGGCCGCCGGCGCGGAGATCGAGATTGCCTCCCGCCGCGGCGTGCGGCGGGTCCCCGCGGCCGACTTCTTCACCGGCCCGAAGCGCAGCGTCCTGGCGCCCGACGAGCTGATCGCCGGCTTCCGCCTCGCCCCGGCCCCGGGCCCGCAGCAGTTCGCGAAGGTCGGCACCCGCAACGCGATGGTGATCGCGGTGTGCTCGTTCGCGCTCGCGCTGGACCCGGTGCGGCGGAGCATCGGGACCGGGATCGGCTCGGCCGGCCCGACACCGCTGCGCGCGCCGGAGGCGGAGTCGCTGGCGGCCGAGCTGCCCTGGGAATCCCGGGAGCCGCTGCCCGACGCGATTGTCTCGCGGTTCGGCACGCTCGTCGCCGCGGCGGCCCGGCCGATCGACGACGTGCGGGGTAGCGCCGCCTACCGCCGGCACGCCCTGAGTGTGCTCGGTGCAAGGACCTTGCGGTGGGCGTGGGAGGAGTTGCGATGCGGGTGAACGTGACAGTGAACGGCGAGGCCGTCGCCGCCGACGACGTGTGGGAGGGTGAGAGCCTGCTCTACGTCCTGCGGGAGCGGCTCGGCCTGCCCGGCGCCAAGAACGCGTGCGAGCAGGGGGAGTGCGGCTCCTGCACCGTCTACCTCGACGACACCCCGGTGTGCGCGTGCCTGGTCGCGGCCGGCCAGGCCGAGGGCCGCACCGTCCGGACCGTCGAGGGGCTCGCCGGCCCCGCCGGCCTGCACCCGATCCAGCAGGCGTTCCTCAGCGCCGGTGCCGTCCAGTGCGGGTTCTGCACGCCGGGTCTCATCGTGGCCGTGCACGACCTGCTGGAGCGCAACCCCGACCCCAGCGACCCCGACATCCGCGAGGCGCTGGCCGGCAACCTGTGCCGCTGCACCGGCTACGAGCACATCGTCGCCGCCGTGAAGCTGGCGGCGGCCCGATGATCGTCATCGAGGGCTGCGCGGTCGCCACGGTCGACGCGGACGGCACCGAGCATGCCGACGGGCACATCGTGGTGTCCGGCGACCGGATCGTGGCGGTCGGCTCCGGCTCATACCGCGGCGACGCCGACGTCACCCGGGTCGACGGCCGCGGCTGCCTGGCCACGCCCGGGCTCGTCAACACCCATCACCACCTCTACCAGTGGGCCACCCGCGGCTACGCCCAGCAGGAGATCCTCTTCGGCTGGCTCAAGGAGCTGTACCCGGTCTGGGCCCGCATCGACGCCGGGATCGTGCACGCCGCCGCGGGCGCGGGCCTGGCCCAGCTCGCGCTGTCCGGCTGCACGACGAGCACCGACCACCACTACGTGTTTCCCCGCGGCGGCGGCGACCTGCTGGCCGCCGAGATCCAGGCGGCCGGGGAGGTGGGCCTGCGGTTCCACCCGTGCCGCGGGTCGATGGACCTGTCCGAGAAGGACGGCGGGCTGCCGCCGGACTCCGTCGTGGAGGACACGGAGGCCGCCCTCGCCGCGACCAAGGACGCCATCGACAGGTTCCACGACCCGAAGCCGGGTGCGATGGTGCGCATCGCCGTCGCGCCGTGCAGCCCGTTCTCGGTCACGCCGCGGCTGATGCGGGAGGCGGCCGAGCTGGCCCGGGCCGAGGGGGTCCGGCTGCACACGCACCTCGCGGAGACGATCGAGGAGGAGCGGTACTGCCAGGAGGTCCACGGCTGCACCCCCGTCCAGTATGCGGAGAGCCTCGGCTGGCTCGGTGACGACGTCTGGCTCGCCCACACCGTGCACCTCGACGACTCCGCGATCGCCCGGCTCGGCGCGACAGGCACCGGCGTCGCCCACTGCCCGAGCTCCAACGGCCGCCTCGGCGCCGGCATCGCCCCGGTCCGCGACCTGCTGAGGGCCGGGGCGCCGGTCGGCCTCGGCGTCGACGGCGCCGCGTCCCAGGAGGCCGGCCAGCTCGGCGCCGAGCTGCGGCAGGCCCTGTACCTGGCCCGGCTCCGCGGCGGCCCGGCGGCGCTCACCGCCCGCGAGTCCCTGGCGCTGGGCACCATCGGCGGCGCCCGCTGCCTGGGCCGCGCCGACGAGCTCGGCTCCCTCGAAGCGGGCAAGCTCGCCGACATCGCCCTCTGGCGCCTCGACGGCCTCGGCCACGCCGGCATCGCCGACCCGGTCGCCGCCCTGGTCCTGGGCCCGCCCGCACCCCTGGCCCTGCTCCTCGTGGGCGGCCGCGCGGTGGTGCAGGACGGCACGCTGTCCACTGTGGATGAACATGCCCTTGCCGAGGCACTCGGCCGGGCGGCCGGGGAGCTGCGATGAGCAGCGCTGTCAAGAGCGAGACCGCGGGTGTCATCGGTACCTCACCGATCCGCCCCGACGGCACGCTGAAGGTCACCGGCGAGTTCGCGTTCTCGTCCGACCTGTGGGCCGACCGGATGCTGTGGGGCGCCACCCTGCGCAGCCCGCACCCGCGGGCCCGGATCGTCTCCATCGACCTCACCGGGGCCGTGGCACTGCCCGGCGTCCACGCGGTCCTGACCGCCGAGGACGTGCGCGGCGACAAGCACTACGGCCTGGAGCACCGCGACCAGCCGGTCCTCGCCATGGGGGAGGTCCGCTACGCGGGCGAGCCGGTCGCGATCGTCGCCGCCGACCACCCCGAGACCGCCCGCCGCGCCGCCGCCCGGATCGTTGTCGAGTACGAGGTGCTGACCCCGGTGATCGACGCCGAGGACGGTGAGGTCCTGCGCCACGTGCCGATCCGCAAGGGCCCGCAGGACGTCACCGCGCCGGTGGTGGTGACCGGCGAGTACGAGGTCGGCATGCAGGACCAGGCGTTCCTCGGCCCCGAGTCGGGGCTGGCGATCCCGGCCGAGGACGGCGGCGTCGACCTGTTCATCGCGACCCAGTGGCTGCACGGCGACCTCTGGCAGGTGGCCGACTGCCTCGGGCTGCCGCACGACAAGGTCCGGCTCAGCCTGGCCGGGGTCGGCGGCGCGTTCGGTGGCCGGGAGGACGTGTCGATGCAGGTCCACGCCTGCATGCTGGCGCTGCACACCGGCCGGCCGGTGAAGATGGTGTACTCGCGCGAGGAGTCCTTCTTCGGGCACGTCCACCGGCACCCGGCGAAGCTGCGCTACGAGCACGGCGCCGACGAGGACGGCCGCCTCCTCTACGTCAAGGCGCGGATCCTGCTCGACGGCGGCGCCTACGCCTCGACGTCGGCCGCGGTCGTCGCCAACGCCACCACCCTCGGCGTCGGCCCCTACCGGGTGCCGAGCGTCACCGTCGACGGGTACGCCGTCTACACCAACAACCCGCCGTGCGGCGCGATGCGCGGCTTCGGGGCCGTGCAGGCGTGCTTCGCCTATGAGTCGCAGATGGACCGGCTCGCCGAGGCGCTCGGCCTCGACCCGGTGGAGGTCCGGTCCCGCAACGCCCTGGAGCCCGGCGACACCATGCCCACCGGCCAGGTCGTCAGCGGCCCGGCCCCGATCGCCGACCTGCTGCGCCGGGTCCGCAACGCCCCACCGCCCGCCGAAGCCGCGACCGACCTGCGCGAACTGCCCGGCGGCGTCGCGAACACCACCCACGGCGAGGGCGTGCGGCGGGGCGTCGGCTACGGGATCGGCATCAAGAACGTCGGCTTCTCCGAGGGCTTCGACGACTACTCCACCGCCCGGGTCCGCCTGGAGCTGGTCGGCGGCGAACCGGCCGCGGTCGTGCACACCGCCGCCGCGGAGGTCGGCCAGGGCCTGGTCACGATCCTCGCGCAGATCGTGCGGACCGAGCTCGGCGTGGAGCAGGTCACGGTGGCGACCGCCGACACGACGATCGGCAGCGCCGGCTCGTCATCGGCGTCCCGGCAGACCTACGTCACCGGCGGCGCGGTGCAAGCCGCCTGCGCGGCCGTGCTCCGGGAGCTGGAGCGCCGCGGCGGCGTGCTCGGCGACGAGCCGATCGACGAGACCGTCGAGTGGCGGCACAAGCCGACGTTCCCGCTCGACCCGCAGACCGGCCAGGGCAACGCGCACGTGCAGTACGCGTTCGCCGCCCACCGGGCCACCGTCGACGTCGACGTCGAGCTCGGCCTGGTCCGGGTCGTCGAGATCGCCACCGCCCAGGACGTGGGCCGGGCACTGCACCCGCAGTCGGTCCGCGGCCAGATCGCCGGCGGCACCGCCCAGGGCCTCGGCCTCGCCGTCATGGAGGAGATCCAGCTCGTCGACGGCCGGATCCGCAACCCGTCGTTCACCGACTACCTGATCCCGACCATCCTCGACGTGCCGCCCATGCACATCGACGTGCTGGAGCTCGGCGATCCGGAGGCGCCGTACGGGCTGCGCGGCATCGGCGAGCCCCCGACCATCTCCTCCACCCCGGCCATCGTCGCCGCCATCCGCGCCGCCACCGGCCTGGCCCTGCGCCGCGTCCCCGTCCGCCCCGAGCACCTGACAGGAACGTGACGGCGATGGCCCTGACCGACCGCGATCTGGAAGAGCTGCTGGCCCGGGTCGGGCCGGCCACCCCGGCCGCCGTCCCCCTCACCCGGCGGCCGATCCACACGGTGTATGTCCCGGCCGCGGACTTCACGACCGCGACCGTGGGGGAGTGGGCGAGCGCGGCCCGGATCCTGGTCCGCGATCACGGCCGCCCGCCGTTCCCGGACGACATCGTGGAGATGATCCTGTCCAAGCTGGTCACCACGCCGATCGAGGACCTGCGGGTCGACTTCGAGGACGGCTACGGCCACCGCCCCGACGAGGAGGAGGACGCCCACGCCACCGCGGCCGGCGGCGCCCTGCGCGGCGAGCCACCCGCATTCTTCGGCCTGCGCTCCAAGAGCCTCGAGCCCGCGACCGTACTGCGGGCCGCCCGCACGATCGACCTGTTCCTCACGGCGCTCGGACCCCCACCGGAGGGGTTCGTCATCACGTTCCCGAAGGCCGGCTCGCCCGCCTACGCCGAGGCCGCCGTCCTGCTGTGCCGGCAGCTGGAGCGCGCGCACGGCCTGCCCGACGGCACGCTGCACTTCGAGCTGCAGGTCGAGACCCCGCAGGCGATCCTCGGGCCCGACGGGCGCAGCCCACTCCCCGAGATGATCGCCCGCTCCCAGGGGCGCCTCACCGGCCTGCACTACGGCACCTACGACTACAGCACCGCCCTCGGCATCGCCCCCGGCCACCAGAGCCTCGAACACCCGGTGGCCGACCACGCGAAGGCGGTCATGCAGGTCGCCGCGGCCGGCACCGGTGTCGACGTCGTCGACGGCTCCACGAACATCATCCCGGCCGGCGCCACCGAGGACGTCCACCGCGCCTGGGCCCTGCACGCCCGCCTGGTCCGCCGCAGCCTGGAGCGCGGCATCTACCAGGGCTGGGACCTGCACCCCGGGCACCTGGTCACCCGCTGGGGGGCCACGTTCGAGTTCTACCGCGACGGCGTCACCGAAGCCTCGCGCCGCCTGGGCCACTACCTGGGCCGCCGGGTCCGCGGCCACCTCGACGAGCCGGCCACGGCCCGCGCGATGGCCCGCTTCCTGCTGCGCGGCCTGCACTGCGGCGCCCTGCGGCCCGGCGACGTCCGCCACCCCGTCGACGTGCTGGAGGCCCTGTGACATTCTCCCTGCGCTCCCGGCAGGTCTACCTCCCCGACGGCCCGCGCGCCGCCACCGTGACCGTCCGCGACGGGCGGATCGCCGCGGTCGGCGACTTCCAGTCCACGGTGGACGGTCCGGTCACCGACCTCGGCCCGCTCGCGCTGCTGCCCGGGCTCGTGGACACGCACGTGCACGTGAACGAGCCCGGCCGGACCGAGTGGGAGGGCTTCGCCACCGCCACCCGCGCGGCCGCCGCCGGTGGTGTCACGACGATCCTCGACATGCCGCTCAACTCGCTGCCGCCGACGACGACGGTGGCCGCGCTGCGGGAGAAGCAGGCCGCCGCGCTGGACAAGTGCTTCGTGGACGTCGGGTTCTGGGGCGGCGCGATCCCCGGCAACGTCGACGATCTGCGGCCGCTGCACGAGGCCGGCGTCTTCGGCTTCAAGAGCTTCCTGGTCGACTCCGGGGTGCCCGAGTTTCCGCCGCTCGACCGGGCCGGGCTGCACGAGGCCTTCGGCGCCGTCGACGCGCTGTTCATCGTGCACGCGGAGGACCCCTCGCGGCTGCACGACGCCCGCGCGTCCCGGGCCTACGCGGACTTCCTGGCCTCCCGCCCGGCCGCGGCCGAGGTGTCGGCGGTGCAGACGGCGCTCGAGGTCGCCCGCGCGACCGCCCGGCGGGTGCACATCCTGCACCTGTCGGCCGCCGACGCGCTGCCGCTGCTGCGGGAGGCCCAGGCCGGCGGGGTCCGGGCGACGGCGGAGACCTGCCCCCACTACCTGATCCTCGACGGGCAGGCGGTGCCGGACGGGGCGACCGAGTACAAGTGCTGCCCTCCGATCCGAGACCCGGCCAACCAGGACCGGCTCTGGGGCGGCCTGGCCGACGGCACCATCTCACTCATCGTCTCCGACCACTCGCCGTCGACCCCGGAGCTCAAGCGCCGCGACACGGGCGACTTCGCCGCGGCCTGGGGCGGGATCGCCTCGCTGCAGCTGGGCCTGCCCGCGGTGTGGACGGCGGCCCGCGAGCGCGGCTTCACCCTGGCCGACGTCGTGCGCTGGATGGCGCTCGGCCCGGCCGACCTGGCCGGTCTGCACCACAAGGGCCGGATCGCCCCCGGCGCCGACGCCGACCTGGTCGCCTTCGACCCGTCCGCGACGTTCGTCGTCGACCCGGCCGCGCTGCACCACCGCCACCCGGTCACCCCGTACGCCACCCGCGAGCTCACCGGCACCGTCCGCACGACCTGGCTGCGCGGCGAGCCGATCGGGGACACCCCGAAGGGCCGTTTCCTGCAACGGGAGGATGCCCGATGACGTTCACCGACCTGACCGACCTGGCGTCGCGGCTGCTGGGCGGGGGCGTGGTCGCGGCCAACGACGAGTTCTTCGCGGCCATGGACAACCTCGTCAACCCGGCGCCGTCGCAGTTCGAGACGTGGACCTACGGCCCGAAGGGCAAGGTGTACGACGGCTGGGAGACGCGGCGGCGGCGCGCGCCCGGCCACGACTGGGCGATCGTCCGGCTCGGCGCGCCCGGGCGGATCCACGGCGTGGTCGTCGACACCGCCCACTTCACCGGCAACTTCCCGCCCTTCGCATCGGTGGACGCCGCCGAGCTCCCGGGCCACCCGTCGCCGGCCGACCTGGCGGCTGCCGACTGGACGCCCATCGTGCCGAAGTCGCCGCTCAAGGGCGACAACCGCAACCACTTCCCGGTCGCGCCCGGGCCCCGCCACACCCACGTGCGGCTCAACATCTTCCCCGACGGCGGCGTCGCCCGGCTGCGGGTGCACGGCGTCGTGGCGCCCGACCCGGCCCTGCTGCACGGCCTGACTGTGAACCTGGCCGCGATGGAGCTCGGGGCCGTGGTGGCCGGGTGCAGCGACATGTTCTACGGCTCCCCGGGCAACCTGCTGCTGCCCGACCGGGCCCGCCAGATGAGCGAGGGCTGGGAGACGGCCCGCCGCCGCGAGCCCGGCAACGAGTGGGTGCTCGTCCGCCTGGCCGCGGCCGGCCGGGTGCGGCTGGTGGAGCTGGACACCACCCACTTCAAGGGCAACGCCCCCGGCTCCGCCGCCCTGCGGGCCACCGCCGACCCGGGCGACGAGACGGCCTGGTTCGACCTGGTGCCCCAGACGCCACTGCAGCCGGACACCCGGCACTTCCACCGCATCGACTCGCCGCATCCGGCGACGCACGTGCGGCTGGACATCCACCCGGACGGCGGCCTGGCCCGGCTGCGGGTGTGGGGCGAGACCGACGGTTAGGAGCCGAGCTTCAGCCGCATCGCGGTGTTCGTCTCGCGGGTGAAGCCCAGCCGCTCGTAGACCGACTGCCCGTCGGGCGTGGCGAACAGCCGCACGGTCGGCACGGCCCGATCGCCGAACCAGGCCAGCAGCGCTTCGAGGCACGCGGTCGAGAGACCCCGGCGGCGGTACTCCTCGTCCGTCGCCACATTGAAGATGTACCCGATCGAGCCGTCCGGGTTGCCGGGCGAGCCGAGGTGCACGTCGATCGTGCCCACGGCGCACGCGGCCAGCCCGGGCCCGTCCGGCCGGTCCACCACGAACGCGGCGAGGGAGGCGTCCGGGCCGGGCAGCCGCCGGTGCAGCTCGGCCGCCGCGCGCCGGGACCAGTCACCCGGCGGCACCCGGGAGCCCTCCATGGCTGACAGCATCACGATCCGCAGCCGGATCAGCTCATCGGTGTCGGCCAGGGTCGCGCGCCGCACGGAAATGCCCACAGCCGGCAAACGTACCCGGAGCACCGCGGCCCGGCGCGGCCGGCACCCGGCGGAGCCGTCCGCCCCGTGACGCCGGCTGTCCGTCAGATACCGCCGACATCTTCCGGCGTGAGATCGGCGGACAGCGTGAGCGTCTCGACAGGCACATCCACACTGTGCCGGCGGTGCGGCCAGGCCGCTCCCGGCGCGCCCGGCCGCTGCACCTACTGCGGCTCGCCCCTCAACCGTGCGGCCGCCTTCCCGGTGCGCGGCCCGGCCGCAGCAATCGCACCGGCGATCCCGATGGCACGAACGCCGTACGAGGGGCCGGTCCACCGGTTCGAGCCCGCGCGGCTCGACGCCGGCGGGCCCGGTCTGAGCCGCCGGACCCGCCGGCTGCTCGGGGCCGGGGCCGCCGGCGCGATCCTCGCGGTGGCGGCGCTCATCGTGCTGCGACCCGCCCCACCCAGCCCGGCCGGCGCCGTCCGGGACTACTTCGACCACCTCGCCGCCGGCGACACGGCGGCCGCCCTGGCCCTCGTCGACTCCGGCGAGTCCTATACGCCGCGGGCCGCGCCGCTGCTCGTCGCGGCCGCCCTCGCCGACCCCGCGAACCGCCCCGGCGGCCTCACCGTCACGGCCACCGAGGAGCCGGAGCGCGGCGGCCCCTACTCGACGGTGACGGCCACCTACAAGCTCGGCGGGCAGACGGTGGAGCAGCTGTTCGCGGTCGTCGCGACGCCTGACGAGCAGCCGCCGTACCGGCTGGAGCGGCCCTTCCTGACCCTTACCGCGCAGGTGCCGGTCGGGCTGGCCACCACCGTCAACGGGGTCGCCGTCGACGGGGCCGCGCTCGCCCGGGGCACCCCGGCGTTCCCGGGCGTCTATACGGGCACGACGAGCGGCAATGCGCTGTTCGCCGGCGGCACCCGGGCCGCGACCGTCCGGTCCGACGGCCAGGGCGCCCGGGCCGACATCGCGTTCGGGGCGCCGGCTGTCGCGCCGGGGGCGCCGAAGGCCGTCCAGACCGCTGTCGAGGAGTACCTGGACCGGTACTGCATCAACGGCCCGGTCACCTCCCAGTGCCCGCTGCGGGGAGCGCCGTACAAGGCGTACGGGCAGAAGACCACCTGGGCGATCACCACGTATCCGCAGGTCCAGCTCACCCCGGACAGCTCGGGCCGGGTCCAGGTGGCGTTCGCGACCGCCACCGAGGGCTCGGCGGCCTACACCGTCACCTGGTCCGACTCCAGCGGCGCGCCGCAGACCGCGACCGGCACCGTGCCGGTCACTACTCGGGGCTACGCGAGCCTCGGCAACGACGGCACCATCACCATCTCGCTCGGCTACTGACGACACCTGGAGGAGCGTTGACCACCACCGATCAGTGGGGCGCGGCCGGAGCGCCCGACGAGGACATCGCATACCGCACCCAGTCCCTCAAGTTCCGCGGCATCGAACTCGCGCTCGACGAGTCGGTGTCGGCGCAGGCGATCGTCCGGCTGTGGCTCTACGCCGCGGCCGCCAGCGTCACGGTCTTCATGGTGTTCTTCGTGCTCGCGCTGTTCGCCCTCATCGGCGGCGGGGCGAGCGGCAGCGCCGCCGGGTTCGCGGGCTTCGGCATCATGCTGCCGCTGGGCGGCCTGGCCGGGTTCGTGGCGTTCTGGCTGGTGCTGCTGCTGGCGAAGTTCCAGGAGCCGGTGGCCGAGTGGAAGACGCTCATCGAGGGCAAGGCCGCCGCGGCCGAGTCGTCCTACGCGGCGATCTACCACTCGCTGGCCCGCCGCCGCATCCCGGTCGGCGTCACCGCCCGGCGGATCCGCAGCGACCTGCTGAACGAGTCGGTCAACAACCGGCTGATCGTCACCGAGCGGACGTACGTGGCCTACGTGTCCGTCTTCGCGTTCGGCACCTCGCTCTACGTCGGCTGGATGATGTGGCGCAACCGGCGTGGCGCGAGCCTCATCGCCCAGTTCGTGAAGGACCTCGTCGGCAGCATGCTCGGCCGCACCGGGATCATCAACCAGATGCTGCGCACCGAGCGGGTGCGGGCGATGCGCGAGGCCGTCCACTCGGCCGTGCGCGAGGGCGTGGACGCGGCCGTCGACGGCATCCAGATGCCGATCGCCGCCACGTTCGGCTACGAGATCCCGATCGAGTCGGGCGCGACCGCCCCGGCCATCCCGGCCTACGCCGCCAACCGGCCCCAGCACGGGCTGAGCTGACGACATGACGGCACTGCCCGGTCTCGCACCGAGTGGCCCGGCGTCGGTGGCGGGGGTGCTGACCGCCGCCGGGCCCGGCGTCGTATGGGCGTGGATCGCCCTGGACGTGCAGCCGGTCCCCGATCGGACGTCGGGTGAGGGCTCGGACGCACAGCGGCGGGCCGAGGCGGCCCGCGCCGACGCGGCCTGGCTCGGCGGCCAGTGGGACCCGGGCGCCGGGACCCGGCTGGAGCTGCGCTACCTGCACCGGCCGGGCGAGCCGCTGCGCTGCTGCCTGCTGGGCTGGGTGCAGGCGCCGACGGCCGACGCCGCGGTCGCCGCCGCCCTGCGGCTGCGGGACCGGCTCGGCGTCCTGCCGGCTCATGTGCGGGCCGCGCCGGTGGCCGACCTGGCCGGGGTCGGGCACCGGCTGGACCCGTTCCCCGCGCACCCCTCCGGCCTGGTCGAGGTGCGCAAGCCGATCCGGGCCGGGTGGCCGTCCCGGCCGGACGCGGGCGTCGCCTACTACCTGGCCGTCCCGCGGTTCGCGGGCGGTGCGGCCGGCTGGGAGCCGCTCTGGCAGAGCGTGGCCGGCCTGGAGCAGCCGTTCCTGCTGACCGTCGGGCTGGAGCCCTACATGCCGTCCGCCGGATTCCTCGACATGCTCGCCGAGGTCGCCCGCAACTTCCGGCGGCTGGCCACCGCGGTCCAGGCCGGGGGCGGCGCGCTGCGCGGCGGGCGCAACGCCGTGCTGCTGCCCGACCCGTTCGCGCAGTACGCGGCCCCGCTCTACGAGGACGCCCGGTGGCGCTACCGGTCCGGGGTGTTCCGGACCCGGATCACGATCGCGTCCCCCGGGCCGCTGCCGGTGCCGCTCGTGACGACGATCGCCGCGACCATCTGCGGGCCGCACGGCGACGGCGAGTCCGCGTATCACATCGTCGTGCCGGAGCCGGACGAGCTGGGCACCGCCTGGCACAACGTCACGACGCTCGACAACCTCCAGTGGGACCGGGCCTACCTGCGGCACCTGCCCGGCCCGGTCCCGCCCGGTGTGCGGCTGCTGGCCGAGGTGATGGACGCGGCCGAGGCGGCGTCCGGCTGGCGGCTGCCACCGGCACCGTCCGCCGGGAGGCCGACCGTGTTCAACGTGGGTGGCGACTACATCAGCGTCAACGGCAACGACAACAAGATCAAGAATGTGGGCGCGGCCCAGGACGACGGGCCGAAGCGGCGCATCCTGCTCGTGTGCGCCGGCCCGCGCGACGACGAGGCCCGCGACCGGCTGACCGCCCGGGACGACCGGCTGCTGCGCGCGGCGATCCAGCGCTCGGCCGAGCGGGACCGGATCGAGGTCGTGACCCTCAACGCGGCCACCATCGACGACCTGCGCCAGGCGCTGATGCGGGGGCCGTTCGACATCGTGCACTTCTCCGGCCACGGCACCGAGGAGGGGCTGGTCTTCGAGGACGACGACGGGCAGCCGTTCGTCCCGGCGAGCAGCGCCCTGGCCGAGCTCTTCGCCCGGCGCAAGGTCCGGGTGGCCGTGCTCAACGCGTGCTACTCGCTGTCGGTCGGGGGGATCGCCGCGATCGGCACCGAGTTCACCATCGCGGCCGCGGGGCTGCTGTCCGATCCGGGGGCCGTCGAGTTCACGCGGGGCTTCTACGACGCGCTCGGGGCCGGGCTGGAGGTCCCGGACGCGTTCGCGGAGGGCCGGGGCGCGGCCGCGCTGAAGGGCCACAGCTTCGACGCCGTGCTGCTGCGCTCCGCGGAGAGGCCCGGATCACCACCTGATTGGACCGGTTCCTGACGGGTAGGGGAGGGGAGAACCTGCACCACCGAAAGGAGACGAGCACGATGGATGTCGCGTTCCTGGTGTCCAAGGAGGGAATCGAGCAGGCCGAGCTGACCGAGCCCTGGAAGGCGGTCGAGCACGCGGGGCACAACCCGCGGCTGATCTCGCCCGAGCCGGGCAAGGTCCAGGCGTTTCACCACCTGGACCCGGCCGACTCGTTCACTGTCGACATGACGGTGGCCGACGCCCGGGCGGGCGACTTCGGGGCCCTGGTCCTGCCGGGCGGTGTCGCCAACGGCGACCTGCTGCGGTGGCAGCCGGAGGCGGTCGAGTTCGTGCGTGAGTTCACGGCGCTGGGCCGGCCGATCGCGGTCATCTGCCACGGCGGGTGGGTGCTCATCGAGGCCGAGGCGGTCAGCGGCAAGCGGCTCACCTCGTGGCCGTCGATGCGGACCGACTTCCGCAACGCGGGCGCCACCTGGGTCGACGAGCCGCTCGTGGTCGACGGGAATCTCATCAGCAGCCGCAAGCCGGACGACCTGCCGATGTTCAACCAGGCGCTCACCGAGGCGCTCGACCGTTAACAACGGGCACGAAGAGGCCGCCGCTCGGTGTCGAGTGGCGGCCTCTCGCGGTACCCACGAAATCAGCTCTTCTTGACGCCTTTTCCACTGCGGAACAGCTTCACCATGCCGGCGAAGAACCGCTCCATCTCGGATCCGAACGGGTTGTCGCTGACCACGTAGGTCCAGGTGGCGCTCGGCCGCACGAGGCCCGCGTCGGCCGGCTCCCAGTCGGGCCCGGTGATCTCCTGCTCCTCGAACTCGGCGACCGTGCGGTTGTCGATCTCCGCGAGGAGACCGCGGAAGGCCGGGATGGCCTCGCGGTGGAACTCGTCGAGCGGGTCCTGCGAGCCCAGGACGCGCAGGTGGATGCCCTCGCGGAGCTCGCTCATGTCGGCCAGATGCTCCGACCACGCCTGGTCGGCGTGGAACAGGGCGATCGTCCGGGCGATGCGCAGCAGCGCCTCCTCGCCCAGCTCCTCGGCGAGCTCGTTGTACTTGTCCGGCGACCGCTCGGCCAGGAGCTCACCCGCGGCGTCGGTGGTGAGCAGCTCCTCGCGCCGCTTGGCGTGCAGCTGGCGGTGCTGGTCGAGCAGGTAGTTGTACCGCCACGTGTTGCGGTGGATCTCCAGGTTGACGGTCTCGGCGACCCGCTGGGCCGAGCCGATCGCCCACCGGACGTCCTCGTCCTCGATCGCGCCCTCGGCGTCGGCCTGGCCCATCGGCATCGGCTCGGGCCCGTAGCGCTCGATCAGCTCGTCCTCGAGCGAGACGAAGAACATCGACTCACCGGGGTCGCCCTGCCGGCCGGCGCGGCCGCGCAGCTGGTCGTCGATGCGCCGGGAGTCGTTGCGCGCGGTGCCGATGACGAACAGCCCGCCGAGCTCGGCGACCCGCTCGCGCTCCTTCTCGTCGCTGCCGCCGAGGCGGATGTCGACGCCGCGGCCGGTCATCTGGGTCGAGACGGTCACCGCGGAGAAGGCGCCGGCCTCGGCCACGATCCCGGCCTCGGCCTCGTCGTTCTTGGCGTTGAGGACCACGCACTCCACGCCCTCCTCGGCGAGGGTGGCGGCGAGGCGCTCGGACTCGGCGACGCTCAGCGTGCCGATCAGGACCGGGCGGCCGGTGTTGTGCATGGCGACGATCTCGGCGACGACGGCGATGTCGCGCTCCTCGGCGGAGGCGTAGACGCGGTCGGGCCAGTCCTTGCGGATGTTGGGCAGGTGCGGCGGGATGACCGCGACCTCGAGCTTGTAGAACTCGCGGAGCTGGTCACCGACGGGCATCGCGGTGCCCGTCATGCCGCAGATCCGCTTGTACTGGGTCAGGAACGCCTGCACCGTGATGGTCTGCAGCACGGTACCCCCGCCGCTGCTCCTGATCTTCTCCTTGGCCTCGACCGCGGCCTGCAGCCCGTCGGGCCAGCGGCGCCGCTGGGCGACCCGGCCCCGGAACTCGTCGATCAGCTCGACCCGCTCGTCGCGCACGATGTAGTCGACGTCGCGCACCAGCAGCGCCTCGGCGTGCAGCGCCAGGTTGACGGCGGTCAGCATGTCGACGTTGTCCTCGGCGTAGAGGTCGACGTCGAGCGCGGACTCGACCTTGGCCAGGCCGCGGGTGGTCAGGTGGGCGGTGCGGCCCTCGTCGACGACCTCGTAGTCGCGGTCGCGGTGCAGCCCGCTGACGATCTCGGCGATGGCCGTGGGCTGGTCCTCCTCGGCGATCGTCGAGCCGGCCAGCACCAGCGGCACCCGGGCCTCGTCGATCAGGATCGAGTCGGCCTCGTCGACGATGACCGTCGCGAACTCGCGGTGCACCCGGTCGGCGGTGTCGGTCACGATCGAGTCGCGCAGCAGGTCGAAGCCGGCCTCGGACACCGACACGTAGGTGATGTCCTTCGCGTAGGCGGCGCGCCGCTCCTCGGCCGTCGAGGACTCGTTGACCCAGCCGACGGTCAGGTCGAGCAGCTCGTAGACCGGCCGCATCCACTCGGCGTCGCGGCGGGCCAGGTAGTCGTTGACCGTGATGACGTGGACCGGGCCCATCGCGGCGTAGCCGGCGGCGGCGATCGCGGCGGTGAGCGTCTTGCCCTCACCGGTGGCCATCTCCACGACGTGCCCGGCCAGCAGGACCTGCGCGCCGAGCAGCTGCACGTCGTAGGGCCGCTCGTCGAGAGCCCGCTTGGCCGCCTCCCGGCCGAGCGCGCACGCCTCGACGAAGTCCTTGGGATCTTCCCGCTGGTGCAGTGCCTTGGCGGCGGCACGAAGCTCGTCATCGGTGAGCTCGGACAGCTCGGCCTCGCGCTCCTCGATCTCCGGCAGCAGGGCGCGCATCGGCTCGAGGTCGATCGTGGTGCCGGGCTGCTCCTGCAGCTTCCGTCGCCACGCGTTGAATTTGCTCACCAAACCCATGCCGAACACGATACGTCGGGAACTGCGTTGCCTGTGCGCCCCGTCACGTGGTTTTGTCCAGAGGTGGATTCTGGAGAGATCGAGCGGTTTGTCCGGGACGGTTTTATCAAGATCCCTTCGGGTGTACCGCGGGAAACCGCAGCTCAGTGCGAAGAGCTGCTCTGGGCGCAGATCGAGGCCGAGCCGGATGACCCCGCCACCTGGACCAGGCCGGTGTACTGGGTGGGCGGCATGGCCCAGGAACCTTTCACCGCCGCCGCCAACCAGCCGGTCCTGCTCGACGCGTTCGACGCGCTCGTCGGCCCCGGCCGCTGGGCCCCGCGGACCGAGCTCGGCTCGTTTCCCCTGCGCTTCCCGCACGAGGAGGAGCCCGACGACGCCGGCTGGCACATCGAGGGCAGCTACACCCCGCCGGGCGAGACGGGCTTCTGGACGAACGTGCACTCCCGCGGTCGCGCCCTGCTCATGCTGTTCCTCTTCACCGACGTCGACGAGCACAACGCCCCGACCCGGGTGCGGGTCGGCTCGCACCGCGACGCCTACGCGGTGCTGGCGCCCTACGGCGAGCGCGGGGCCTGGGGCAACGAGCTCGGCCCCCGGCTGGCCGCGGCCTCGGCGCACCGGGAGCAGGTCCTGGCCACCGGGAAGGCCGGCGACGTGTACCTCTGCCACCCGTTCCTCGTCCACGCCGCCCAGCCGCACCACGGCGACCGCCCCCGGTTCATGGGCCAGCCGGCGCTGCACCCGTCGGCGCCGTATTTCGAGTCCGGGCCCTTCGTCGACTCCGCATACCCCGTCGCGAGGCATATTTGATGGCGTGGAACAGTCAGTCGCGGCGCTGAGCGCGCTCGTGGGCAAGGGTGGGGTGCTCGTGCTCAGCGGGGCGGGCCTGTCGACGGAGTCGGGCATCCCCGACTATCGCGGGCCGAGCGGGCTGCGGCGCGGCAACGCCCAGCCCATGACCTACCAGACGTTCACCCGTGACCCGATCGCGCGGCGGCGGTACTGGGCGCGCAGCCACCTGGGCTGGCGCACCATCGCCCGGGCCGCCCCGAACGCGGGCCACCACGCGGTCGGCCGGCTGCAGGACCTGGGCCTGCTCACGGGCGTCATCACGCAGAACGTCGACGGCCTGCACCAGGCCGGCGGGGCGGCCGGGGTCATCGAGCTGCACGGCGCCCTGGACCGGGTGATCTGCCTGGACTGCGGGCAGCTCTCGGGCCGCGACCTGCTCGACGCCCGGCTGGGCGCGGCCAACGCCGGCTACGCGGCCGAGGCCGGGGCGCTCAACCCCGACGGCGACGTGGAGCTCACCGACGAGCAGGCGGCCGGCTTCGCGGTCGTGGACTGCACGGACTGCGGCGGCATGCTGAAGCCGGACGTGGTCTTCTTCGGCGAGACGGTGCCCGCGCCGCGCGTGCAGGCCTGCTTCGACCTGGTGGAGCGCTCGGCGGCGCTTGTCGTGCTGGGCTCCTCGCTGACCGTGATGTCCGGTCGCCGGTTCGTGGTCCGGGCGGCGAAGCTGGGGCTGCCGGTGGCGATCGTCAACCAGGGCCCGACCCGCGGCGACGGGCTGGCCTCGCTGCTGCTGGACGCCCCCTTGGGTGCCGTGCTCTCGAAGGTGGCGTGGGACCTGCGCAACTGAGCGATGGCCGGGCGTCCGGCTCTTCGCGGCCCCGGGCCCTGGCCGCCTGGTCTCTTGGCGGCCCGGGCTCTGGTCTCTGGGCTCTTCGCGGCTCGGGCTCTGGGTTCTTGGCGGCCCGGGCTCTGGGCTCTATGGCGGCCCGGGCTTTCGTCGCGCGCCGGTGGCCTGGGTTCGTCGGGCGTCGGTGGCCGGGTTTTTGCGGATCGGGCCCGGGGCGGCGCGTTAGGCGATGGAGCGGGCGCTCGACCAGACCGACAGCGCCAGGCGGACCAGCTCGGCGTTGTCGGCCACCGGCTCGCCGTCCGGGCCGGTCAGGGTGTCCTCGAGGCCGATGCGGGTCGGCAGCCCGAGCCGCCCGGCCAGCGCGACCAGGTCCCAGCAGTGCTCGCCCTCGCCGTGCAGGAGCCGCTCGCCGGCCACCCCGAACTCGTCGAGCCGGCGCAGGATCGCCTCGGGGTCGTCGCCGGCCCGCATGATCTCGACGAGCACCCGCGGGACGCCGCCCGCGATCGACAGGGCGTCGGCGTCGCCGAGCGTCCAGACCCCGGCCTCGACGGCGATGTCGAGCTCCTGCAGGGTGGCCGCGAGCTCGGTGAACCCGGGCTCGGACACGTTCACGGAGGCGAAGTCCGGCCGCTGGTACCGCGACAGCCCGGCCCACCCCGCCACCGCCTCCTGGCGTTTCGTGACATCCTTGCCGGTGATCCACAGCCCGGTGCTGACGCCGACGGGTGTGGCCGGGCAGGTCCGCCGCACGGCCGCGACCGCCGCCCCGATGTCCTGCGCCTCCAGCGACTCGCGTGTATCCTCACCGCGGGCATGCAGGTGCACGGCCTCGGCTCCGGCGGCGACGGCTCCCTGGGCGGCCGCGCCGAGCTCGTCAGGCGTGCAGGGCAGGGCCGGGTGGGCGCCGGCGGGCCGGCTGCCGTTGAGCGCCACTTTGAGCCGGGCAATCGGGGACATCACCGTACAACTGTTACCTTCCGGAACGGACTCGGCAAGATCACGCGCGGCTAGATCCACGAACGAGTGGGCCGGTGCGTTGAAACGCACTTTACCGACATATGTCTTGTCGGGCGATAAGTCTGAAAAGTCGCGGCACGGAGTGCCCGACTTTTCGGGGGGTTTGTCGGTGCTGATCTGCCGTTCAGCTCGGTGGTCGGGAAGTCGATGACGGGAGTCCAGAACCGGCCGGGAACTCGGTGGCGGCCGCGATGTCGGGGTAGCGCTGGGGCGCGCCGGCCCGCTCACGGGACACGGCGGCCGGCCGCCGCGTCGCCACCGGCCGGGTCGTCGAGCCGCCCTTCACCGTCGCCTCGATGGGCCGCACCATGCCGTCGGTGAGGACGCGCGAAGGCGTTACCCGGCGATGCGTGCGCCCCACTGGTGAGCAAGCCGATGGTGCGTGCGCGCGGGTGGGCGCGCAGCAGTACGCCGGGGGTGGGCCGGGCCGGTGAGCGGCCTGGATGTGCGAATCCCCGGCCGCGGGGGAGCGGGCCGGGGAGCGCGAAGTGCTTGGGGTGTCTTCAGTGATCGGGGGTTATCTGCGGAGCCGGGGGCTCCGTGTGGGGAGACCGGTAGGTCCAGACGCCGCCCGCCACACCGATGGCGCAGAGCGCCAGCACCGTCCCGAAGACGCTGCCGGCGGCCAGGCCGATGATGACGCCGACGACGGCGGCTATGGCCATGGTCACCGAGATCACCCGGCGAGGCGTGATCCGGCGGGTCAGGGCCCGGTTGAAACCATTGACGAAGCGCGTGTCACTCTGCAACGCGGCTTCGATGTCTGCGAGCCGCTTCTGCTCGCTCTCGCTGAGCATGACGCCCAACCTCCTCCGACGGGCCTGCCCGGTGCGCGACGTGTACCCGCTCCGATCGATCGTCACACACAAAGCGCCGCTATGGGTCCACCAGTTGGCGTCAACTCGAATTCTGCTGGTCAGCGCCGTGACGTTTCGCGGCAAATGTCGGATCGGGCGACCTGCGAAAGATGTCGGCGTATGCCATTCTCGACGGCGAATGGCGCGCTAGCCGCGAGTGAACATCGCGAGACGCGTAGCACGCAGTAACCGTGCCGTGGCATGGGGGAGGATAGGGATCGTGGACCCGAGGCAGTGGCAGCAGCCCGACCCGAACGGTGGCTACCCGCCCCAGCAGCAGCCGCAGTACCCGCCGCAGCAGCCCCAGCAGCCGCCGCAGTATCCGCAGTACCAGCAGCCGCAGCCGCCGGGCTACCCGCAGCAGCCGCCGCCCCAGTACCCGCCGCAGTATCAGCAGCCGCAGCAGTACGAGCAGCCGCAGCAGTACGAGCAGCCGCAGCAGTACGAGCAGCCGCAGTACCAGCAGCCGCAGCAGGGTTCCCAGCCCTACTCGGCGGTGCCGTACGCGTCGCAGCCCTACAGCGCGCCCCCGGCCTACCAGCAGCCGCCCGCCTACCAGCAGCCGCAGCCGGACTATCTGACCCCGGCCCCGCCCGTGGGTGACGGCGGGGGGCGCAGCAGGCGGTTCCTCTGGATGCTCGTCGCCAGCTCGGTGCTGCTCGTGGTCGTCGTGGTCGCCATCGTCGTCGTCGCGCTCAACCGCGGCCCGGACACGCCGGCCAACCCGGCCGCCGCGTCGTCGGCGCAGGCCGGCCCGGTCGACAAGTGCCTGGTCGGCAAGTGGAAGCAGACCTCGTACCAGAAGCTCGTCGACCTCACCGGCACCGACACCGCCAAGCGCGGCAACCTGACGAAGGTCAAGATGAACGGCGGCGGCAAGATCTGGGAGATCAAGGAAGACGGCAGCGCCATCGAGGACGACACCAACACCGTCTACAGCGGCAAGACCGACGACGGGCGGACCGTGACCGCGACCTGGGCCGGGCGCACGGAGTGGAAGGTCAGCACCAAGGACGGCCAGATCTCCTACGCCGGTGGCGAGGCCACCACGACCGTCACGATCAGCGTCGACGGCACCCAGGCCGGCAAGATCGAGCTGGAGCCGAACCTCGACCCGGTGAAGTACACCTGCAACGGCGATATCTGGCGCACGTCCAGCAAGGACAACGACGACGACTTCTCCCGGTACGACCGCCAGAAGTAACCCGCCGGCGCCCCCTGGTTGGCCACCGCCGCAAAGGGGTACACGCCGGGACATGACCCAGTGGTTTACGCAAGTCGGCGAACGGGCGCGGACCCGCCTCAGCACGGTCCGCGAGATTCCGCCGTTCGCCGGCCCGGTCGAGGTGCGGCCGGCGTCCACTGTGGAGGATGGCATCCCCCGCGGCGTCAAGGTCGCGGGGGCCTGGGCCTGGCGGCTGGTGCTGTTCATCCTGACCGCGTACCTGCTGCTGCGCCTCATCTCCGCGCTGCGCCTGGTCGTCATCCCGGTCGTCGTGGCGATTCTGCTGGCCGCACTGCTCGAGCCGGCCGCCGGCGCGCTGCGCAGACGCGGCCTGAACCGGTCACTGGCCGCGGCGATCGTCCTGGTCGGCGGCCTGCTCCTGGTCTTCGGCGGGCTGGGCGTCATCGTGTACACGTTCATCGCCCAGTTCGACAACCTCTCGGGGCGGGTCACCGAGGGCCTCAACGAGATCCAGCGATGGCTGGCCGCCGGCCCGTTCCACATCTCCCAGCAGCAGCTCAACGACGCGATGGACTCGCTGCGCAAGCAGTTCACGTCCAACCGCGGCGCGCTGACCTCCGGCGCGCTGAGCACCGCGACCACGCTCGGCGAGGTGCTCACCGGGTTCTTCGTGGTGCTGTTCACGCTGTTCTTCTTCCTGCGCGACGGCGGGTCGATCTGGACGTTCCTGTGCCGGCTGCTGCCGCATCAGGGCCGCCTCCCCGTCGCGCGGGCCGGGCACTACAGCTGGTACACCCTCGTCTCCTACGTGCGGGCCACGGTCCTGGTGGCGTTCGTCGACGCGGTGGGCATCGGCATCGGCCTGGCCGTCATCCGCGTCCCGCTCGCCCTGCCGCTGGCCGCCCTGGTCTTCCTCGGCGCGTTCATCCCGGTCGTCGGGGCCACGCTGTCGGGCGCCGTGGCGGTGCTCGTCGCGCTCGTCACCAACGGCCCGGTCAGTGCGCTGCTCGTGCTCGGCGTCGTCATCGCGGTACAACAGCTGGAGGGTCATGTCCTGCAGCCGCTCATCATGGGGCGGGCGGTGGCCCTGCACCCGCTCTCGGTCATCCTCGCCATCACCACGGGTGTCGTGGTGGCCGGGATCGTCGGCGGGCTCGTGGCCGTGCCGCTGCTCGCGGTCGGCAACACCGCGATCCGCTACCTCGCCGAGCACCCCGGCGGCGAGCCGACCGACGACCGCGAGCCGCCCGGGACCGAGCCGACCGACGAGGACGAGAAACGCGAGGAGGACGCCGAGGAGCGGGCCGGTGCGGCGGCGCGGGAGGGTAGCGTCGCCAGAGAGATCCACGACACGTGAGGAGCACCAAGCATGCCGCTGTCCGGTGAGTACGAGCCGAGCCCCAGCGACCGGGCCCGCGACCAGGTGGAGCTGTTCGAGCGCACCAACGGTGCCGAGGGCAACACCATGAACGGCCGGCCGGTCATCGTGCTGACGTCCGTCGGCGCCAAGTCAGGCAAGATCCGCAAGACCCCGCTCATGCGGGTCGAGCACGACGGCGAATACGCGGTCGTCGCCTCGCAGGGTGGCGCACCCACCCACCCCGTCTGGTACCACAACCTCGTCGCCAATCCGCACGTCGAGCTCCAGGACGGCCCGGTCCGCAAGGACTACACGGCCCGCGAGGTGCAGGGTGAGGAGCGGCAGCAGTGGTGGGAGCGCGCCAACAAGGCGTGGCCGCACTACGACGAGTACCAGACGAAGACCGACCGCCAGATCCCCGTCTTCGTCCTGACCCCGCAGCCTTCGCAAGCGCCGGCCGCCGACCAGGAACACTGAGTCCGTGGCGAGCGGCCCCGCCGCCGCGCCGCCGACCGGGCCCGGAGGCCGGCCCGAGGTCCTGCTCACGCTGCTGGCCATGCAGCGGCAGAACTGGGAGCAGGGCGTGGCCATCCACGCCCTGCTCGACCTCGGTGAGCTCGACCTCGCCGACCGCCTGTCGCGCGACGCCGCCGTCCACCAGAGCGCCGACGGGCGGCTGGGCACCATCGGCAACGAGCGCGGCGCGGTGAATTCGGCGGCCATATTCCCGGGAGTCGTACGTCTGGGGCTCACCGAGGCCGCGCGCCGCCAACTGGAGTGGATCACCGACCGCGCGCCCCGAGCCGCCGACGGCACCCTCTACCACGTCCTGGACGCCCCGGAGATCTGGGCCGACTCCGTCTACATGGTCGTGCCGACCCTCGCGGCGGCCGGCCGGCTCGACCTGGCCGTCCAGCAGGCCGAGGGCCATCGCCGCCACCTGTGCCGCGACGGGCTCTACGCGGCCGCCGACAACCGCCCCAAGCTCTGGGGGACGGGCAGCGGCTGGGTCGCCGCCGGCCTGGCCCGAGCGGTCCGGCACGCACCCGAGCTGGCACCGCAGCTGTCCGCCCACGCCCGCGAGGTCCTCGACGCCTGCCTGGTGTACCGCCGCAGCGACGGCCTGTTCGGCGACGTCCTCGACGACCCGCAGTCGTTCCGCGAGGCGAACCTGGCCCAGATGCTCGCCTACACCGCATACACGGGCGTCGCCGACGGCTGGCTCCCGGACTCCTACCGCGCCACCGCCGACTCGCTGCGCGCCGCCGTCGCGCCGTACGTGGTGGACGGCCTGGTGACCTCGGTCTGCGGCGCGCCGACGTTCGACCGCCCCGGCACCTCCGCCGAGGCCCAGGCGTTCTACCTGCTGGCCGAGGCCGCCAGCCGGCGCTGAGGCCACCCGCCGACTCGGGCCCGGCCACTCGTCCCGCAGCACCCACCGATCGGTGTGGTCGCGGAGGTGCTCGGGAAGCCGGCGCACACGGCGGCGCGGTCCTGTGCTTCGCTTGTCCCGTGACGGATGACGGGGAACTGCTGCTGGTGGCGCTCGTCGAGCTGGTGGCCGGGGCGGAGCCGGAGTCGGCTCGCTACGAGGACGAGGTGCTGGCCCTGCTGACCCGGCACGGTGGCGCGCTCGAGGCCCGGCTGACCAGCGGCGAGACCGAGGTGCAGACCATCCGCTTCGCGCGGCGGTCCGGGTTGGCGGCGTTCCTGGCCGATCCCGACCGGCAGACGCTGCGGGAGCGCTACGGCCCCGCCGTCCCGGCGACCCGGGTGCTCGAGGTCCGGCCGCGCTGAGCCTCCATCGGTCGGCCGGCGCTCCTCGCCGGCCCGCGGGCGGCGGCCGGCTCGTGTCGGCCGGGTCGGCGCTGTGTGGCGGCGCGGTGGTCCCGCGCGGCGGGCTCTTCGTGGTGAGGGGGCGGTGACTTCGGGTACCAGGGAGGCATGCACGTTCCGACTTGGCTCAAGACGACCGCCGCGGTGACCGTCGCGGCCGGGATCGGGTCGTTGGTGACACGGCCCGGCGACAGGTGGTACCGGCAGTTGGAGAAGCCGCCGTGGCAGCCGCCGCCGAAGGCGTTTCCGCTGGTGTGGACGCCGCTGTACGGGCTCATCGCGTTCGCCGGGGCGCGCGCCCTGGATGCGTCGCGGGGCCGGGCGCGGCGGGAGTTCGCCGTGGCGTATGCGGCAAACCTGGCGCTGAACGCCGGCTGGACGGCCGTCTTCTTCGGGGCGCGCCGGCCCCGCGCCGCGCTGGCCGAGATCGCGCTGCTCAACGCCTCGAACCTCGACCTGCTGCGGCGCGCGTGGCAGGCCGACCGCACGGCCGGTGCCGCCCTCGCGCCCTACGTGGCCTGGACCGGCTTCGCGACAGCGCTGAACGCGTCGATCGCCCGCCGCAACTGAGCGGTGCCGTCCGGCCGGGCGGTGCCGACCGGTCCGGGCGCTCGCTCGCCGGTGGTGTCGGGAGCCGGAGGTCAGCGGTTGCGCTGGCGCCAGGTGGAGAGGCCGGCCTCGATGCGGTTCTGGTTGCGGGTGCTGCCGAGGCCGCGCTTGGCCCGGCCGTAGAGCCACATGCCGCCGCCGACCACGAGCGCGCCGAGGATCAGGTAGCCCAGAACGCTGAACAGGGCGTGGAACACCCATGAGGCGATCGCGCCGACCACGAAGAGGCCCACGACGACCGCGATGGCACCAACCAGGAAACGACCCATGCATCAAGCATGCCCCGGCCGTGCCACCCCGTCATCAGGGTCTACCCCGAATCATGCGGCAAGGGTCGCGTAGGCCCCGGCGCCGGCGACCAGACTGTCGTGGGTGCCGCGCTCGATGATCCGGCCGTGGTCGACGACGGCGATCTGGTCGGCGGCGCGGACCGTCGAGAGCCGGTGCGCGATGGTGATCGTGGTGCGGCCCTCGGCCAGATCGTCGAAGGCGCGCTGCACGGCCCGCTCGGTCTCGTTGTCAAGCGCGCTGGTCGCCTCGTCGAGCACCAGGATCCGCGGGTCGCGCAGGAGCGTCCGGGCGATGGCGATGCGCTGCTGCTCGCCGCCGGAGAAGCGGTAGCCCCGCGAGCCCACCACCGTGTCGTAGCCCTCGGGCAGTGACGCGATGAGGTCGTGGATGCGGGCCGCCGCGGCCGCCGCCTCGATCTCGGCGTCGGTCGCGTCGGGCTTGGCGTAGCGGAGGTTCTCCCGGACCGTGGTGTGCAGCAGGTACGTCTCCTGGCTCACCACCCCGACGACCGACGCGAGATCGGCCAGCCGCAGGTCGCGCAGGTCCACGCCGTCGATGGTGATGCGGCCGGAGCCCGGGTCGTACAGGCGGGCGATGAGCGCGGCGATCGTGCTCTTGCCCGAGCCGGTCTCGCCGACGAGCGCGAGCGACGTCCCGGCCGGCACGTCGAGGGAGACCCCGGCGACCGCCGCCGTCTCGCTGCCCGGGTAGGCGAACGTGACGTCCTCGAACCGCAGGTGCCCGCGAACGGCGGGCAGCGGCTTCGGGTACGCGGGCTCGGCGACCTCGACGGGCAGGTCGAGGTACTCGAAGATCCGCGCGAACAGCGCCAGCGAGCTGGTCAGCTGCACGCCGACCCCGAGCAGGCCCATGAGCGGCCGGAACAGCCCGGCCTGCAGCCCGGTGAAGGCGACGAGGGTGCCGATGCTCAGCGAGCCGGCCGTCATCGGCAGCCCGGCGCTGAGGTAGATGATCGCGGGGATGGCCGCGAAGATGATGCTCATCGAGGCCATCCGCCAGCGCCCGGCCAGCTCGGAGCGCAGCTCCAGGTCGATCAGGCGCTCGGAGGACTCGGTGAAGCGGCGGATCACGGCGCCGCCCGCGCCCATCGTCTTGGACAGGCGCACGCCGCTGACGGAGAGCCCCTCCTCGATCGTCACGTTGAGGTCGGCCAGCTCGCGCTGGCGCTGTGCGGTGATCTCGCGGCGCATGCTCGCGACCTTGCGGGTCAGGTAGATCGCGGGCGGCAGCACGACGAGCGAGACGAGCGACAGCCGCCACGACAGCGCGGCCATGGCCACGGCGGTGGCGACAGCGGTGGTCAGGTTCGAGGCGATGGACGTGGCGGTGTTGGTGACAACCGCCTCCATCCCGCCGATGTCGTTGGTGATGCGGGACTGCACCTCACCGGTGCGGGTCCGGGTGAAGAAGCCGACCGACTGGCGCTGGAGGTGCGTGAACACGTCGACGCGCAGGCGGTGCATGACCAGCTGGCCGACCTTCGTCGACTGCCACGTCTGCACCACCCCGAGCGCGGCGGTCACGGCGGCCACGGCGACCATGCCGAGGACGAGCCAGACCAGGAGGCGCACGTCACGCTCGGGCAGCGCCCGGTCGATGACCTCGCGAAGCAGGAACGGTGACGCCATCGCGAGGATCGACGACACCACGATGATGAGCACGACGCCGGCCAGCCGGCCGCGGTGCTGGGTGAAGAGCCGCCCGATGCGGGCCAGCGAGACGTGCTTGGCCTGCTCCTTCTCGGCGGCGGAGAGCTTACGGGACCCGCGGGCGCGGGTGGGGGGATTGGGCTCCAACGGGAGCTCCTCTCTGTCGGAATATGCTGAGGGTACCTCACTATGAGGCAACAACACCATCCCCTGCTATCTTGTTCCCGTGGAGGAGGAGAGCCTCTCCGAGCTGTTCTGGGCGGTCGCCCGCCGACTGCGGCACATGTCCCACGAGACGCTGCAGCCGCTCGGGGTCACGCCCGGCCAGGTGCGCGCCCTCAAAGTGCTGGCCCGGCACGGGGTCATGCGCCTGAGCGAGCTGTCCGAGCACCTGCGCATCGCGCCCCGCTCGACCACTGAGGTGGTCGACGGCCTGCAGGAGCGCGGCCTGGTCGAGCGCTCGCCGGACCCGGCCGACCGCCGCGCGACCCTCGTCGCGCTCACCCCCGCCGGCACCGCCATGTCCGAGAACATCCGGGCCGAGCGCGGCGCCCAGGGCGAGCGCCTGTTCGCGTCCCTGCCCGAGCGCGACCAGGCCGAACTGGCCCGCATCCTGGCTGCCCTGCGGGTGCCCGAATCCGAGTGAAAGGGTGCCCGGTCGGGTCGAACCGCCCGGATCGCCGGTAGCTTCCATCGAGATAGCGGAGTATCTCGATGGGGAGGAACCGCATGATCCGATTTGGACGGATGCTGCTCGCCGCGGCGCTGACGGTCGGGATGGCCGCAAGTGTCGCGGTGGCAGCGCCCGCGTCGGCCGCCAGCAGAGCGGCGGCGAACGCGACGGACACCGATATCCGTGACCGCCTCGAAGCCGTGCCCGGCATCACCGTGCTCGAGGAGCAGCCGGTCGTCGCGCCGTACCGCTTCTTCATCCTCAGCATCACCCAGCCGGTCGACCACACCAACCCGCGCGCGGGCACCTTCGAGCAGCGCTTCACGCTGCTGCACCGGGGGACGGACCGGCCGACGGTCCTGCACACGACCGGCTACAACGTGCCGGAGTACGCGTTCCGCTCCGAGCCCACCCGGCTCATCGACGGCAACCAGATCTCGGTGGAGCAGCGCTTCTTCACCCCGTCGCGGCCGGTGGACCCGAAGTGGGAGCAGC
The DNA here is from genome assembly GCF_019904175.1 of Dactylosporangium vinaceum. GTDB lineage: Bacteria > Actinomycetota > Actinomycetes > Mycobacteriales > Micromonosporaceae > Dactylosporangium > Dactylosporangium vinaceum. The sequence continues at coordinate 2,780,469 of NZ_CP061913.1, forward strand.
AGCTGACCATCTGGCAGGCCGCGACCGACCACCACCGCATCGTGGCCGCGCTCAAGCCGATCTACTCGCAGAAGTGGATCTCCACGGGGGCCAGCAAGGGCGGCATGACCTCGATCTACCACCGCCGCTTCTACCCGAAGGACGTCGACGGCACGGTGGCCTACGTGGCGCCGCAGGACGTGGTGAACGAGGAGGACTCGGCGTACGACAGATTCTTCACCAAGGTCGGCACCGCGGCCTGCCGGGCCGCGCTCGACGCGGTGCAGATCGAGGCACTGCAGCGCCGCGGCGAGCTTGTCGCCCGCTACCAGGCGTGGGCCACCGAGAACCAGCGCACGTTCGGGATCGTCGGAAGCGCCGACCGGGCCTTCGAGTTCATGGTCAACGGCACGACATGGGCTTTCTGGCAGTACTCCCTGGAGTCCGACTGCGCCGACGTGCCCGCGCGGACCGCGTCGAGCGACGACATCTGGAACTGGCTCGACCTGATCTACGGACTCGACTCGAACACCGACCAGGGCATCCAGGGCTTCATCCCCTACTACTTCCAGGCGTCCTACCAGCTCGGATACCCGGACGTGAGCCTGCCCCACCTCAAGGGCCTGCAGCACTACCGCGGCCAGGACCGCGCCCAGTCCTATATCCCGCGCGAGCTGGTGCCGCACTTCCAGCCGCTCGCGATGCTCGACATCGACATCTGGGTCAAGTTCGCGGGCAGCCAGCTGCTGTTCGTCTACGGCGGCAACGACCCCTGGGGCGCCGAGCCGTTCCGCCTGGGGCCGTTCACCCGTGACTCCCAGTGGTACGTGGCGGCGGGCGCCAACCACGGTGCCAACATCGCCGCGCTCAAGCCCGACGAGACCGCGAGGGCCACGGCCGCCGTGCAGCGCTGGGCCGGTGTGACGGCCCCGGCGGCGAGCTCGTTCGGCGCGTCCGGGGCGCCGGGCTACATCGCCGGCCTCGACGACCACAACCTGGCCCTCGACCGCAGGTTCAACCGCTGATATCCCGGGTACGGTGGGTCCGTTCGGGGGCCCACCGTACTCAACTCGGGCGCGGACCTGCCGATCGGTCAGGCATGGTGCGCAACCTCCCGATCGCCGCGAAGCTCACCTCGACCGTCGCGGTCGTCTGTCTCCTGCTGATCGGCGTCGGCCTGCTCGGCATCCGGCAGCTCGGCGACGCGCAGGACCGGCTGCACCTGATGTACTCCGACAACCTGCAGGACATCGGCGACCTCGACGACGTGGCCCTGGACTTCCGGATCGTCCAGGCCGAACTCATGAACATCGCCCTGGCCACGACCGACACCGACCAGAGCGCCGCCAAGCAGCACCTCCAGGACGCGAACACGGGCCTGGACAAGGCGTGGAGCGAGTTCGTCGCGCTGCCCGCAGCCGGCGCGGACAGCGACCGCAAGGGTTTCGAGCAGGCGTTGGCGAGCTACCGCACGGTACTGCAGCGGGACCTCATGCCGTTGGCCACGGCGCCCGACACCGACGGCACGCTGCTGTTCGAGGTGATCCGGACCAAGGCGACCCCCCAGGTCACCGCCGCCCAGGGTGCCCTGGACCGCCTCACGGCCGCCGTGGACACGAAGGCCCAGGACTCATTGACCGCGTCGCAGCGGGCCTACGGCCAGTCCCGCCTGCTCATCATCGGCATGATCGTGGCCGCCGTCGTGCTGGCCGCGATCCTGGTGACTGTCACCAGCCGCATGATCGCCCGTCCGCTCCGCGACACCGTCCGGGTCCTGGAGTCGGTGGCCGACGGCGACCTCAGCGGCCGCCTGGGGGTGTCCGGCCAGGACGAGGTGGGCCGCATGGGCGCCGCGCTGAACCGCGGTCTGGAGCGCCTGAGCGACTCGCTGCGCGACGTGGACGGCAACGTGAGCCGCGTCACCACCGCCGCCGCCCACCTCACCAGGTCGGCCGGCGCCATGACCGGCAGCGCCGCCCGCTCCTCCGACGAGGTCCGCCTGGCCTCGCAGGCGACCGACGGCATCACCCAGGACATCGGCACGGTGGCCGCGGGCTCCGAGGAGATCGGCGCCTCGATCCAGGAGATCGCCCGCAGCACCTCCGCCGCCGCCCAGACCGCCGATCGAGCGGTTCGCGACGCGGCCGAGGCGGCGGCGGTCCTCGCCAGCCTCGGCCAGTCCTCACGAGAGATCGAGACAGTGGTCAAGCTGATCACGTCAATTGCCGAGCAGACGAACCTGCTGGCCCTGAACGCCACCATCGAGGCCGCGCGGGCGGGCGACGCGGGCAAGGGCTTCGCCGTGGTGGCCACCGAGGTGAAGGACCTGGCCCAGGAGACCGCCAGGGCGACCGAGGACATCGCCCAGCGGGTGGCCGCCATCCAGCGCGACTCGACCGCCGCCGTCACCGCCATCGAACAGATCAGCACCGTCATCGCCACCATCAGCGACGCCCAGGCCAGCATCGCCGCCGCCGTGGAGCAGCAGTCCGCGACGACGGCCGAGATGACCAGAACGGTGAGTCAGGTGGCCGGGCGAGCAGCCCAGATCAGCACCAACGTCACGGGGGTGGCCACCGCCGCCGACGAGACGACGTCAATCGCCAAGGACACGGCGAGCACTGCCGAAGACCTCGACACCGTGGCCGCCGACCTCCGCCGGACGGTCGCCGTGTTCCGCTACTGATCCAGGTCGGCCAGGCGGTCGGCGGGCAGGACGGCATACTGGCGCAGCGACAGATCGCGGAAGGTGACAGGGCCGCGGGGGCCGGGGACGCGGTCGATGTTGATGCCGGTCTCCGGGACGTTCAGGAGCTTGAAGCCGTCGAGCAGCCGGGTCGTGGCGTTCCAGAAGGCGCCCGTCCCCGCGTATGCCCCCAGGAACTCCCGGGCCGCCCCCGCGTCCTCCGTCACGATGCCCGCGGCCAGCCCCGACGTCTCCTCGTTGGCCAGCCGGGCGGCGTCCAGGGGGCCGTCGACCGGGGCCAGGGTGATGGTGGCCTCGCGGTCGGAGTCCAGGGCCCACTCGTAGCCGAGCGGGTGGGCGTGCGGCGGCGGGGAAACCGTGATCGCCGGGCCCACGGCCTCGGTCACGCGGGGGAGCAGTGCGTCGTACCGGGACCGGTGGATGAGCAGCAGGTTGAGGCGGTTGCAGACGCCCAGGCGGTCAAGGCCGGCGGTGATCAGGGCGAACGCCTTGTCCAGGTCCGCGGCGGCGTCGATGTAGAGGACGCCGCCGCCGTCGGCGTGGGCGAGGGTGCGGACGCCCTGGAGGGCGGCCTTCTCGGCCAGCTGCCGGGTGCTCTCGCCGCTGCCGCGGAGGATGACCAGGGGGATCAGGCCCGGCTGGGCGACGAGCGCGTCCGCGGTCTCGCGGCCGCGGGCGCGGATGAGCTGGACGGCGGCCGGGTCGAGGCCCGCCTCGGCCAGGGACGGGGCGACGACCTCGTCCATCAGGGCGATCGCCGAGGCCAGGGCGGCCGAGCCGGTGCGCAGGACGCCGCCGTTCTGGCTCTTGATGAGCTGGGAGGCGACGTCGACGGTGACGTTGGGGCGGGCCTCGTAGTTGGCGCCGATGACGCCGACCGGGCGGCGCCACTCCTGCAGGATCAGGCCGTTGCCGAGCTCACGGACGGTGCGGCGGGCCGGCTCCGGCTCGACGTCGGCCAGGATCGTGAGCTGCTCGGCCATGCCGGCCAGGCGGGCGGCGTCGAGGCGGAGCCGGTCGAGCAGGCCGCCGCTCATGCCGTCGGCCTCGGCCCGGGCGACGTCGGCGCGGTTGGCCTCCAGGATCGCGTCGGGGCCGGTGGCGAGGCGGCGGGCCATGCCGCGCAGGGCCTCGTCGATCGTCTTGGCCGGCGCCGCGGCGAGCGAGCCGGCGGCGGCCCGGGCGGACCGGGCGGCCGCAGCCACAACCTCGTTGACGTCCTGGTCCACGGCGGCCTCCAATCAAACGTTCCGTTTCCGTGCCTGCAGAGTGTATGTAAGCGGCAGACGCTCCGGTCGCTCGGCCAGCCGGTGCTCGCCCTGCTCGTCCTCGACGGTGGCGCCGGGGTAGAAGTCCCAGGGGCAGCTGTCGTGCTCCTCCAGCATTGTCAGGTCCAGGCCGGCGCCGAGCAGCGCTGTCACGATCTCGCCCAGGCCGTGGTTGAACGAGTGCGAGACGGTGTTGGTGAACTGCACGCCGTCCGTGTCCACGTAGGAGCCGCCCTCGTCCCAGACCAGCGGGTCGGGCCGCTCGAAGTAGGGGAACTCCAGCGCGATCAGGCCGTCCTTGCGGGTCTCGTCGACCGCCCACATGGTGGGATGGCCCTCCCGGATGAACAGCCGGCCGCCGGGGCGCAGCAGCACGCTGACGGTCTCGGCCCACCGCCGGATGTCGGGGAGCCAGCACAGGGCGCCCACCCCGGTGTACACGAGATCGAAGGCTCCGGCTTCCAGCACGTCGAGCGCGCCGTACACCTCGGACTCGACGTACCCGATGTCGGCACCGGCGCGGCGGGCCAGCTCGCGGGCCTCGGCCAGGGACGCCGGGGAGAAGTCCAGGCCGGTGACCTGCGCGCCGAGGCGGTGCAGGGAGAGCGTGTCGGTGCCGATGTGGCACTGCAGATGCACCGTGCGCAGGCCGCGCACGTCGCCGAGCCGGGGCCGGTCGAAGCGCACGACCTCGCTCAAATACTCCGGATCATCGAGAAAGCCCTGGATGTTGTACCCGCGCGACGCCGCGTGCGCCGATGCGCGCTCATCCCAGTGGGCCCGGTTCACCTGTACTGAATCCACGACCCGACCGTCGCACGACGGTCAAACGGATATCGCCTCCGTCGCGGCGTGCATCACGTCCGTCCGGGCGGGCAGGGGCCGCAGCACCGGAGGGACGTGCACCGGCACGTCCACCGCCGCCGAGAGCAGCAGCGCGACGGCGACGCTCGTCGGGCGGGCCTCGGGCAGCTTGGACAGGCTGGTGGTGCACACCTCGGCCACCTCGTCCGGAAGCCCGGCGATCTCCGGCAGCGGCGCGGGCGGCGTGTGCCGGTGCGCGAGCAGCATCTGCTCGTCGGTGTTCGCGGGCCAGGGCAGCCGGCCGGTGAGGCACTGGTAGAGCAGGACCCCGACGGCGTACACGTCGGCCGGGGGCGCCGCCGCACCCCGCTCCAGGCGCTCCGGCGCCAGGTACGCCGGGGTGCCCAGCAGCGTGCCGTCGGGCAGCTGGTCCGGCTGGCCGGTCCGGGCGGCCACGCCGAAGTCGAGGATCTTGGCGCCCGACGCGGTGAGGACGATGTTCGCCGGCTTGATGTCGCGGTGCACGACGCCGTGCCCGTGCGCGGCGGCCAGCCCGGCCCCGACCTCGGCGCAGATCCGCCCGGCGACCTGCCAGTCGAGCGGCCCGTCGAGCATCACCCGATCCAGCGCCTGCCCCTCGACAAGCTCCATGACCAGATACGCGGTGCCCCGCCCGGCCCGCCGCGACGTGCCGAAGTCGTAGACCGACACGACGTTGGGGTGGGCGAAGCGGGCGCCGGACCGCGCCTCGTTGCGGGCCCGCTCGAACGCCTCCGCGTCGGCCGTGTGCTCGGCAGTGAGCAGTTTCACTGCGACATCGCGGTCGAGGACCTCGTCGTGCGCCTCCCAGACAGCGGCCATCCCGCCTTCGCCCAGCTTGCGGCGTAGCCGGTACCGTCCGCCCAGAACTCGCACGCCGTCATGTTGCCCATGATGCGGGTCTTTCAAAAGGCGAACCGTCAGGCACCCGGCCGGGCACCGGGCCCGCAACCGCCGCCCGGTGAGCTGGAGGGCATGCACGGACGCCGGCGGTACTTCGCGGCGGCCGGCGCCGCCGCGGTCGTGGGATCGTCGCTGGCCGCCGGCCAGCTCGGCCGCGTCCTGTGGCTCGTCACCGCCGTCGCCTGCAGCGCGCCGATGCTGGTCCGCGCGGTCCGGGACCGCCGGTCGATCAGCACCGCGTGGGGGCTCGTCGCGGCCGGTTTCGTGACCCGGCTGCTGGCCGACGCGGTGTGGTCGGCCGAGTCGATGCTCCACGACGGCGCCGTGCCGTTCCCGTCCTGGAACGACTTCGGGTACCTGCTGTCGTACGGCCTGCTCGTCACCGGTCTCATCGGCGCCGCCGGGGGCCGGGCCCGCGTCGCGCTGCTCGACGCGTCGATCCTGGTGGCGGGCGTGGCGGTGATCGACTGGATGGTGCTGATCCACCCCTACCTGCACCGGACCGAGATCGGGCCGCTGGCCTTGGGCCTCGCGCTCGCGTACCCCCTCTGCGATCTTGTGCTTTTTGCCGTTGCCGTTCGCGTGCTGCTCTCGGGGGCGGCCCGCAACCGGGCCAACCTGCTGCTGCTGGCCGGGGTCGGGCTGATGCTCACCGCCAACACGATCTTCTTCGCGCACGCCGCGAACGGGCGGGTCCGCGACGTGCACTGGCTCGACGACGTGCTGTGGCTGGGCTCGTACCTGGCGCTGGGGCTGGCCGGCCTGCACCCGCGCGTCTTCGGCCGCCGCGAGCCGCGCCGCCCGCAGGCCGGGGACGAGCGCGACGTGCTGTCGGCCGGGCGCATCCTGCTCTTCGGCGCCGCGACGCTGCTCGGCCCGGCCGCCACCGTCTATCGGCTGGCCACGACCGACGGCAGCCGGGCGCCGGGGGAGTGGCGGCACCTGATCGTGCCCGCGCTGCTGGCCGGTCTGCTGTCGGTGCTGCTCGTCGTGCGCCTCGGCGGCCTGGCCCGCCTGGCCCAGCGCCGCCTCGCCGACCTCGCCACCAACGAGCGGCGCCTGGAGGCGGCCCTCGTCGAGCGGGTCTCCCTGGAGCACCAGCTGCGCCACGGCGCGTTGCACGACCCGGTCACCGGCCTGGCCAACCGCGCACTGCTGACCGAGCGCATGGACTGGGCCCTGGCCCGGCCCGAGCGGCGCCACCACGCCCTGCTCCTGCTCGACGTCGACCGGTTCACCGACGTCAACGACGCCTACGGGATCGGCTTCGGCGACCAGGTCCTCGTGGCCCTGGCCGCCCGGCTGCGCGCCGTGGCCGCACCCGGTGACACGCTGGCCCGGCTCGGGGGTGACGAGTTCGCGCTGTTCGTCGAGCACGCTCCGGCCGAACTGCCGGCCGAGCGGCTGCGGGCCGAGGTGAAGGCCCCGCTGCGGGTCGGCGCGCGGGTGGTGCACCTGACCGCCAGCATCGGCCTGGTGGACATCAATGGCCAGACCCCGCCGGACGTGATCGCCGACGCCGAGCTCGCGCTGCGGGCGGCGAAGCGGGGCGGGCGCGACCGGGTGGTGCGCTACCGGCCGGAGCTGCGCAGCGCCCGGGAGACCTTCACGCGCATCAGCGCCGGGCTGCGCCACGCGGTCGAGCGCGGCGAGCTGGCCGTGCACTACCAGCCGGTGGTGGAGCTGCCGGGCGCCCGGATCGTCGCCGTCGAGGCGCTGCTGCGCTGGACCCCGGCCGACGGCCCCGTGCCGCCTGACGACTTCATCCCGGTCGCCGAGGAGACAGGCCTCATCGTGCCCATCGGCGCCTGGATCCTGGAGCAGGCCTGCCGCGCCGCCGGCACCTGGCACGAGCGGTTCGGCACCTCGATCACCGTGAACGTCTCCGTGCGCCAGCTCGCCGAGCCGCACTTCGCCGACGAGGTCCTCGCCGTCCTCGACCGCACCGGCCTGCCCGCCGCGGCCCTGGTCCTGGAGATCACCGAGTCGGTGTTCGCCGGCGACGCCGACGCGCTCCCGGACGCCCTCGCCCGCCTGCGCGGCCACGGCATCCGCATCGCCATCGACGACTTCGGCACCGGGTATTCGTCGCTGTCGTACCTCAACCAGCTGCCCGTCGACATCCTGAAGATCGACCGCTCGTTCGTGCCGTCCGGCCCCGGCTCCGACGGCGACCACGCGTTCACCCGGGCCGTGCTCCAGCTCGGCAGCAGCCGCAGCCTGCCCGCGATCGCCGAGGGCATCGAGACCGCGGAGCAGGCCGAGGTGCTGCACGCGCTCGGCTGCCGGCTGGCCCAGGGCTACCACTTCGCGAAGCCCGGCCCGGCCTCGCAGCTCGAGGCCGCCTTCGCCCGCCTGAACCCGGTCCGCACCGGATGAGACGCGACCCGGTCGTCATCGCCATGATCGGGGCCACGGCCCTGCTCACGGCCTGGTTCCTGCTCGGCCCGGCCGACGCCGCCACCCAGGTCCGCGTGTTCTGGACGCTGCTGCCGCTGTCCGACTATCTGCTCGGGTACTTCGCGCGCCGCGTGACAGCGCTCGACCTGCCCGCCGACACCCGCCGTTTCTGGCGCGCCGCGAGCCACGTCTCCCTGATCTTCATCGTCGGCGACGCCAGCCAAACGGTCGTCGCCTGGCTGCACCCGGGCCCGGCCGCCGCCGTCCCGAACGCCTTCCAGGCCGCCACGCTGATGGCCGGCATCGCCTGGATGGTCTGGATCATGCTCACCCACCCGGGCCGGATCGCCACCCGCCAGGCCCGCATCCGCTTCTGGCTGGACGCCGCCTCGGTCCTGGTCGGCGCGGGCGTCCTGGTCTGGCTCCTGCTGCTCCCCAGCGGCGCCGGCCGCCCGAAGACCGCGCTCGTGGCCCTGCTCCTGGGCACCGTCATCATCCTCGTCGCCGCCTTCGCCGCGGTGAAGCTCATCCTCAGCGGCAACGCCCCGCTCTCCGTGTGGGCCGCCGCGCCGATGCTCCTGGCCGGCGTCGTGCAGGGCGCGGTCGGTGCCCTCGTCGGCCGGGAGGGCACGCACCTGCGCGTGCTGCTGGCGGCCCAGATGCTCTCCTCGGTCCTGCTCATCGTCGGCCCCCGCCTCCAGGAGCTGAGCGGCCCACCGGCCCCGGCGTCCGAGCGCGTCGCGAAGCCGTACAGCCTGTTGCCGTACACGACATTGGCCGGCCTGTTCGCCGCCCTCCCGTTCGTGCTGCGCGACGGCGTGGGCCCCGACGACTGGCTCCTGCTGGGCGGCCTCTTCACGGCGACCGTCCTGGCCGTGACCCGCCAGCAGATGACCTTCGCCGAGAACGCGGCCCTGATGCGCGAACTGCGCCACCGGGCCACCCACGACGGCCTGACCGCCCTGGCCAACCGCGCCCACTTCGACACCACGCTGGCCGCCTTGACCGACCACAGCGCCGTCCTCCTGGTCGATCTGAACGACTTCAAGCTGATCAACGACACCCACGGCCACCACGCGGGCGACACCGTCCTGACCGCGGTCGCCACCCGCCTGGCCCGTGTCACCCCACCCACCGGCCTGGCCGCCCGCCTGGGCGGCGACGAGTTCGCCGTCCTCCTGCCGGGCGCCGACGCCGACGAGGCGGCCGCGGTAGCCGCCCGCTTCCTGACGCTGTTGCAGGCCCCGATCCCGGTGGAAGGCCACAGCCTGCGAATCCGAGCGAGCGTGGGCCTGGCCGACGGGCCACCGGGCAACCCGGACGCCCTGCTCCGCCGGGCGGACTCGGAGATGTACCGCCGTAAGCGGGGGGCGTCTGCTGTTGCGTTGCCGAAAAGTCGGGCGCTGGGGCGCCCCGCTGCGCTTGACTTTTCAGACATTTACCCCGTCGGGCGATAAGTCCGATGTGTTGGTTTTCTTCGGGGCATTGGTAGGTGTGCGCGCCACTTGCTGATGGCTGCTTTGTCGGCGCCTGCTCCGAGTTGACCGATGCGTAGTTCAGCTGTTTTCTTGCGCCCTTTGCGGTAGGGCGTGGATCTTGCTAACGCTGGGTTAACGTGGGGGTTGGGAGCATCATTGTGTGGCTGGACAGGGGAGTTTCTTCAGTCGGACGGAAACGGCATGCATGCGGGACCGGACCCGGGCGCGAAATTATTCGCCGCTCAATGAGGAGTTTCGGCGCGAACACGCCCGGCATCGCGCTTGGGGCCTTGCGCAACGCCATGCGACCAAGCTCCGCCGCCTCCATGGCGAGGCGTCATCAGCCCTGACTCCCGAACCACTATCCGACCTCGCCCCGCTCGCCTCGGCCCCGCCGGTCGCTGAGTTCGTGTCTGTTGCTGTCGGTCCGGCGCCGCTCGCCTCGGCGCCTGCTGAGTTCGTGCCTGTTGCTGTTGATCCGGCGCCGTCGATTCCCGCCCCGGCCCCGACTACCGCTGAGATCGTGCCTGTTGCCGTCGGTCCGGCCCCGCTCGCCTTGGTCTCAGCCGCGGTCGATCCCGAGCCGTTCATCGCAGGTCCGGCCGTCGTTGAGTCTGCGTCGTTTGCTCCAGCACCGGCTGTCACTCGGCTCGTGCCACTACTCGGGCCAGCCCCGGGTGCCGACGAGGGCGCGGCGCATGTCGGGTTCGCGGTGGCTGGTCTTGTCCCGGCTGTTGACGAGCCTGCGCCGGGAGGTCTGGCTGCTGGCGGGGCTGCGGTGGTTGCTGGAGCCTTGGCCGGCGTCGCGTCTGTGCCGGTCGCGCTGATTGCCACCGTCGAGTCGGTCGGTTCTGCGGGGGCTGCCGTCGAACCAGCACCACTCGCTCCAGCCTCGGTCGCCGTGCGGTCCGCGCCGGTTGCTTCTGCTCCGGTTGTCGTCGAGTTTGTGCTGCTCGCTCGGGCCGCAGGTGTCGTCGAGTTCGCGGTGGTTGCTTCGGCCTCGGCTGTTGTTCGGGCCGTGGTGCTCGCTCCAGCCGCAGGTGTCGTCGAGTTCGTGCTGGTTGCTTCGGCCTCGGCTGTCATTCGGGCCGTGATGCTCGCCCCAGCCGCAGATGCCGTTGAGTTCGCGGTGGTTGCTTCGGCCTCGGCTGTTGTTCGGCTCGTGGTGCTCGCTCCGGTCGCAGGTGCCGTTGAGTTCGCGCTAACCGCGGCGGGTGTCGAGTTTGCGCGGCATGCCGTGCGTGTGCGTGCTGGCCCTGCCTCGTGCGGTGTTGGGCCCGTTGCCTTCGGGGTCGGCAGGACGGCGGCGAGGGCGTACTCGGCGGCGCCGATGGACGGGCCGTCGGCGCCGAGCTCGGCCGGCACGAGGCGTCGGTCGAGTGCGCCTTTGCTCGGTGTTGCGTCTGTCGCTGCCGGCTGGACTGGCTGGGCTGGCAGGACTGCCTGGGCTGACAGGACTGGCCGGGCTGGCTGGGCCGCGGTGGAAGTCGCGCCGGTTGTTGTGTGTGTGGCGGATGCTGGGCGTGGGCATGTCGGCTCGGCCTCGGGCGTGCGGCGTTTGTTGCTCCCGGTCCCGTTCCCGCCGCTCTTCGGGCCTCGCTGGCCGACGGAGGGCGCATGGTGAGGGGGTGCGCGGGGAGGGGGGTGTCCCTATGTGTTTTGTCAAGCGGCGCGGACGGCGGGGCGCGCCTGGTAGGGGGTCTTCGCGCGGAGTATGGCGTGGAGGACGTCGATGCGGCGGCGGGCCAGGCAGATGAGGGCGGCGTTGTGTTTCTTGCCTTCGGCGCGTTTGCGGTCGTAGTAGGCGCGGGACGGTGGGTGGGACAGCGACGCGAACGCCGCTAGGAAGAACGCGCGTTTGAGCTGCTTGTTGCCACCTTTGGGTGGGTGTTCGCCGCGGATGCTGGAGCCCGAGCGGCGGGTGACCGGGGCCAGACCGGCGTAGGCGGCGAGGTGGCCGGGGGTGGGGAACGCGGCGATGTCACCGACGTCGAGCAGGAGGCGGGCTCCGGTCCTGACCTCGATGCCGGGCATCGAGGTCAGGACCCCGGCAAGAGGGTGGGCATCAAGCATCCTCTCGACCTCGCCGGCGACGTCGGCTCGCTGGCGCAGCACCTCGCGCAGGGTGCCGGCCAGGCGAGGCAGGATTGTCTCGTCCGCGGCGGTGCCGGGCACGACCACTGTCTGCTCGGCCAGCGCGGTGATGATCTGTTCGACCAGTCGCTCACCCATCCGTGGCGCTTTCGGCCGGGCGATCTCAACCAGCTTGGCCCTGCCGGCCTGGCGCAAACCGGCCGGGCCGCCGCAGCGGGCCAGCAGTTCGAGCACGGCCGGATGCTGCACTTTCGGGCCCAGCACACGTTCCAGTGCCGGGTGGATCTAGGTGAGCAGGCCGCGGATGCGGTTGGACACCCGGGTCGACTCACCGGCCAGGTCGTCGTCGAAGCCGATGAGGACCTCGAGCTCGGCCAGGGCCTCGTCGCCGGTGTCGACCCGGCGCAGCGTGTGCGGCAGGGTCCGAGCCGCGTCAGCGATGACGTAAGCATCACGCGCATCGGTCTTCGCGCTGCCCGGATGCAGGTCAGCGGTGCGACGCATCGCCAAACCAGGCAGATAGGCCACCTGATGGCCGCCGGCCCGCGCGACCGCGACCGGCAACGCGCCGATCGAGGCCGGCTGGTCAACCACCACGAGCACCGTGCCGTGCCGGGCCAGCTTCGCAAACAACGCCTGCAGCCTGGCTTCGGTATTGGGCAGCGGCGCGTCGTGCAGTCGCTTGCCGTCGAGGGCCAGACCCACCGCGTGGTGTTCGCCTTTGCCCACGTCCAACCCGAGGAACACGCTGTATTCGCCGTGCACCACGCCTCCACACCGTCGACGAAGCGGTCTCGGCCGCCGGTCCGGCGTCGGACTGCCGGCACCCACGTTACGAAGAGACCAACCCCAGACGGGGTGGCCGGGTCCCTATCAGCGGTCCGCCGACGCCACCCGGCCTGGGGACAACACCCCCGGATCATCCCAACGACAGGGGCAGTAAGTCATACCAGGCCGAGCGACCGAGCAGTCCCCGGCTGGGGACGATCAAAAACGTAACGGGGAGAGGTGCGTGGGAGAGGGCGGTTGGATTGCACCGCAGGAGGTGGCGTCGACCGTGAAGCAAGGGTCGGATGGCGCGGCGTGATCGGTGTTTGGTCGCCGTTTGCTGGTTGAAGAGCGTGGCTTGGTTTGGTTTGTCGTGGTCGTCCATTCGGGAGGTGTGATCCGCGCGGGCGCCTATAGTAAAATTAGCACTATCCCCCTCTCTATCTTTTCCTCCTTGGTGTCTTCATGGGTCACATTCCCGCGTCAGTACGACGGGCATCATCAGTGTGCATTCTTCGTCGTGAGTTTGCGGATCTGTGCCGCACAATAACGGGCACTCTTGACCACGTGGCGAATAGATGGTCGCGGTAACAGGATCAGGAGTTTGCGCGGCGGGTGAAGAGGTGGCGTTCGGCGGCGTTGGTGGTCAGGGTGGCGGCCTCGGTGAAGGCGGCTCGGGCCTCCTGGTGGCGGCCCAGGCGGGCCAGCATGTCGCCGCGGGCGGCGGGGAGGTGGGGGTAGCCGGGGAGGTGTAGCTGGTCCAGTAGGGCCAGGGCGGCGGCTGGGCCCTCGGCCATGCCTACGGCTACGGCTCGGTTGAGTTCCACTACGGCGGAGGGGGCGACGTGGGCCAGCAGGCGGTACAGGGCGGCGATCCGGGGCCAGTCCGTGGCCGCGAACGTCAGGGCTCGGGCGTGGCAGGCGGCTATGGCGGCCTGGAGACCGTACGGGCCGAGGGTGCCCAGGGACTCGGCTCGGGCCAGTGCGGCCAGGCCGCGGCGGATCAGCAGGCGGTCCCAGCGGCTGCGGTCCTGGTCGGCCAGGAGGATCGGGTGACCGGCGGGGTCCGTGCGGGCCGGTAGGCGTGACGCTTGCAGTTCCATGAGGGCGCTCAGGCCGTGTACCTCGGGTTCGCCGGGAAGGCGGCCGGACAGTACGCGGCCCAGGCGCAGGGCCTCCTCGATCAGCTGCGGGCGGGACCAGCCGTCGCCGGCCGTTGCGGCGTAGCCCTCGTTGAAGATCAGGTAGGTGGTGCCCAGGACGGCGGCCAGGCGGGATGGGAGTTCGGCGGGGGAGGGGAGTTCGAACGCCACGCCGGTCAGGGCTCGCTTCGCCCGCAGGATGCGTTGCGAGACGGTCGCCTCGGTGGTCAGGAAGGCCCTGGCGATCTCGCCGGTGCGCAGGCCGCCGAGCATGCGCAGGGTCAGGGCGACCTGCGACTCCGTCGTCAGGGTGGGGTGGCAGGCGGTGAAGAGCAGCCGGAGGGTGTCATCGCCGATGTGGTCGTCGATCGCGTCCACGATCAGTGCTTCCTCGTCGAGCGCTTCCGCAGTACCCACCAAGGCCAGTTTGTTGCGGTAGTTCTCCTGACGGCGCAGATGGTCGACCGCACGGTGCTTGGCGGTGGCCATCAGCCAGGGGCCGGGCGCGTCCGGCACGCCGCGTGCGGGCCACTGCTCCAGGGCGGCCACGAGCGCGTCCTGGGCCAGCTCCTCGGCCAGGCCGACGTCCCGGACCAGCCGGGCGAGCGCGCCGATGATGCGGGCGGACTCGATCCGGTACACCGCCTCGACGACGCGCGTCACGTCCGGCCGGTCGGGACTCATCGAAGCCTCAGAACTCCATGACCTGCAGGATGCGGCACGTGCCCGCCCACTCGGGCCACAGGTCGCGGTGCACCTTCATGAACCGCGAGCACCACTCGACCGCCTCCTCCTTGGAGCGGACCGAGTACACGGCGTAACTGATCATCTCCTTGGTCTCGGCGAACGGCCCGTCGGTCACCGTCAGGCCGCCGCCGGTCACGGTGATCATGGCTCCGGCCGCGGAGGGCAGGAGGCCGGCGTTGTCCAGCAGCGCACCGGCCGCTGTCGCCTCGGCGCCCAGCTTCATGATTGCGTCCATGAGCTCGGCGGGCGGCGGGGTGGCCGGCTGGTCGGCCTCGAGCAGCATCACGTAGCGCATCCGTTTTCTCCGTCTCTGGTGGATGACCCGTCGTCAGGTACTCGAACGAGCGGGACCGGATCCGACACGCGCGCCGCTACGAATTTCGGGTGATGTCCGCGACCTCCTGCGGCGTCAGCTTGATGCCGGCCGCCGCGATGTTGTCCTCGAGGTGCCCGACCGAGCCGGTGCCCGGGATCGGCAGGATCGACGGCGAGCGGGCCAGCAGCCACGCGAGCACGATCTGGCGCGGCGTGGCCTCGTACTTCTTCGCGACCGCCTCGATCGTCGAGTTGCCGTCGAGGTTCTGGATCGGCGCCCACGGCAGGAACACGATCGACTCCTGCTCGCACAGGTCGACAAGGGACTCCGAGCCGCGGTCGTCGACGTTGTACCGGTTCTGGATCGACACGATAGGCGTGATCCGCTGGGCGATGCGCAGCTGCTCCTCGGTGAAGTTCGACACGCCGAGGTGCCGGATCTTCCCCTGGGCCTTGAGCTCGGCGAGGGCCCCGATGGAGTCCTCGACGGGCACCTTCGGGTCGGGCCGGTGGAACTGGTACAGCGCGATCTGGTCCAGCTTCAACTTGCGCAGGCTGCCCTCCAGGGCCTCGCGCAGGTGCTCGGGGCGCCCGTCCGGCTGCCAGTTGCCCGGCCCCGGCCGCACGAGCCCGCCCTTGGTGGCGATGACCAGGTCGTCGGCGTACGGGTACAGCGCCTCGGCGATCAGCTCCTCGCTGACGTCGGGGCCGTAGGAGTCGGCGGTGTCGATGAAGTTCACGTCCAGCTCGACGGCCCGGCGCAGGACCCGCTTGGCCTCCTCGCGGTCCCGCGGCGGCCCCCAGACGCCGTCGCCGGTGATCCGCATGGCGCCGAAGCCGAGCCGGTTGACCGTCAGGTCGCCGCCGACGTCGATCGTGCCGGCGTCCGCCGCGCTGCTGTGTGCTGACATGCGTCAGATCTCCTTCGGGGAGGTACAACAGAAGTGCTCTCGCCTTTGAATCTAGCCACGTCTGTGAGAATCCGGCCCCCTGCGGCTCTGGATTAGCGCAGATCACCCTGGGTATGGTGGCCCGACCCGCCCGTCCCCCGCACCTGCGAGCACTGGGAGTGAGCAGCATGAACGCGCATGACCCGACCCACATCGACCCCAACAGCCCCGAGGCCGCGGCCCGGGAGGCGGCCCGCTTCGCCGCGGAGCGCGAGCAGAGCATCGCGCACCGGGAGGCCCAGGGCGGCCGCGTGGACGACGGCGCGGTCGACTCCCACGGCCGCCGCATCGCCGATCCGCGCCGGGGCACGCAGCTGGACGAGGACATCTAGCAACTTTCATACCCCACCTGGGGTTCCGCCGCGTCCGGCCGCTGATTCGGCGGCCGGGCCGGTGCGGGTGCCTACGCTCCGCCCATGCATGCCGTGGTTCTTGCACTCACTGCAGCTGTCGGTCTGGTACCGCCGGTCGTGCACCACCCCACCAACGGCTTCTCGCCACACGGTCCCTGGAACACGAAGCTGCCCCCGAACGTCCGGCTGGCGGCCAACTCCGCGGCCGTGGTGGAGAACATCCGCCTCGACAAGGTGAACAACTACGGCTCGTGGGCGGTCAACACCGACGAGTACTCGACGCCGATCTACACCGTGGATCGCAGTACGCCCCGGCAGCGCTGGACGTTCTCCGACTGTCTGGACAAGCCCGAACTCGCCCCGGTGATCGCCGACAGCCTGGCCGCCGTGCCGACCCCGGCGAACCTGACCCCGTCCAAGGGCACCGACGCGGCGGTGACGATCTACCAGCCCTCGACCGACACGTACTGGGACTTCTGGCGGGCCGAGCAGGCCCCCGACGGGCACTGGACGGCCTGCTGGGGCGGCAAGATCGAGCACTACTCGCGCAACCCCGGGATCTTCACCAACCCCCTCGGCGCCACCGCGACCGGCCTGCCGATGGGCGCGTTCACCATCAGGATCGATGAGCTGCGGCGGGGGTACATCGACCACGCCGTCAACATCGCGACGGTCCGCACGCGCGCAGGCTGCCACTCGTGGCCGGCGACCCGCGACGACGGCAACACGCCCGGCGCCGATATCGCCTGCGAGGGCCAGCGCTTCCGCCTCGACCCCGCCTTCGACGTCACCACCGTCCGCAGCCCCGTAGGCCGCATGATCGCGCGGGCGATGCAGGAGTACGGCGCCATCCTGACCGACAAGGCCGGGGCCCTCGTCACGTACGCCGAGGACCCCCGCCCCTGGATGCTCGCCACCGGGCAGCCGGACCCGTACCCGGCCCTCATGGACCCCGACGACCTGGTCCCGGACGGGGCGGAGAAGTACCTCATCCTCGGCGACATCCCCGTCGAACGCCTCCAGGCCCTCCCGTACGACTACGGCCGCCCGTGCCGCTGAGCGCCCCGTGACCCGGGCGGTCGATGCGTTCGGTGCATTGACGCAATGCATCACGGGAAGGTTCCGATATATCGCCGATATGTATTACGTTCCCGGGCATGAAGCTCTGGGAACGACTGTTCGTGCGCGCGACGGTGGTCGAGGCCGAGACCACCGGCCGGTTTCGCCGCCTGCGTCTGCAGGCCGCCGCGCTCGGGACGGCCGAGTGGCGCCCCGGCCAGCAGGTCCGGGTCGACGTGGGTCCGGCCCGGGCGATGGCGCCGCTGCTGCGGACCTACTCGGTGTGGAGCCGCGACGGTGACACCATCGAACTCCAGGCGCTCCTGCACGGCAGCGGCCCGGGCGCGGTCTGGATGGGCGGCGCCCGGGTCGGCGACACGGCGCTGCTCAGCAGGCCCAAGGGCGACTTCGTGACCCGGCCCGCGGCGTACCACCTGTTCGTCGGCGAGGAGACCGCCTCCGTCGCGTTCGGGCCGATGCTGCGGGCGCTGCCGGCCGCCGAGCGGGCCGCGAGCCGGGCCGTTGTCGAGATCTCCGGGCCGGCGGACCGGCTCGACCTGGACGGGGACGTGACCTGGGTCGATCGCGCCGGCGACAGTGCGGCGGAGTCGGGGCGGCTCGTCGCGGCAGTACAGCTGCTGGATCTTCCGCCGCAACCCGGGCAGGCTTATGTGGCCGGGGAAGCCCGCACCGTGCAGGCCGTGCGCCGCCACCTCGTCCAGGACCGGGGCTGGCCACGCCGATCGGTGCTCACCAAGCCGTTCTGGACGCCGGGGAAGCGCGGCATGGAGTAGCCACATCGGACCTATCGAGCGCGATCGCCCGTCGCGGTCGGACCTTGCGGGCGACTCTTCCCGGCTGATAGACACAATTCATCCGATGTTTGGGAGGGCTTCGTGACCGCTAGTGGGGAGTTCGACGGTCTCGCCGTCGTCGTCACGGGGGCCGGGTCGGGGATCGGCCTGGCCACCGCCGTCCACCTCGCCGACCGGGGCGCCCGGGTCGCCGGCCTCGACCTGCGCCCCGACGACCTGCCACCCGGGATCGAAGGCTTCGTCGCCGACGTCACCGACGACGCCGCCGTCCGGGCCGCCGTCACCGCCGCGGCCGCGCACCTCGGCGGCATCGACATCCTGGTCAACAACGCCGGCATCGGCGCGATCGGCACCGTCGAGGCCAACTCCGACGACGAGTGGCACCGCGTGTACGACGTCAACGTCGTCGGCATGGTCCGCGTCACCCGCGCCGCCCTGCCCTACCTGCGCCGCTCCGAGCACGCCGCGATCGTGAACACCTGCTCGATCGTCGCCCACGCCGGCCTGCCGGACCGCGCCCTCTACAGCGCGACGAAGGGCGCCGTGCAGTCGCTCACCGCCGCGATGGCCGCCGACCACGTCCGCGAGGGCATCCGCGTCAACTGCGTCAACCCCGGCACCGCCGACACCCCGTGGATCCGCCGCCTGCTCGACCAGGCCGCCGACCCCGCCGCCGAACTGGCCGCCCTGAACGCCCGCCAGCCCGCCGGCCGCCTGGTCTCGGCGGAGGAGGTCGCCCACGCCATCGCGTACCTGGCCAGTCCCCTGGCCAGCGCCACCACCGGCGCGGTGCTGTCGGTCGACGGCGGCATGCACGGCCTGCGGGTCAGGCCCCGGGCATGATCCTGGGCCTCGGTTGCGCGCAGCTGGGGAACCTCTGCCGGGAGCGGGGCCTGCTGTGGCACTGACCGACGAGGCCATCGACAAGATCAAGGGCATGATCACGTCGGGCGAGCTGGGCCCGGGCGACCGCCTGCCCAAGGAGTCGGACCTGGCCGAGCGGCTGGGCCTGTCCCGCAACTCGCTGCGCGAGGCCGTGAAGGCGCTGTCGATGATCAGGGTGCTGGACGTCCGGCGGGGCGACGGCACCTACGTCACGAGCCTGGAGCCCGACCTCCTCCTCGACGCCCTCAGCTTCGTCGTCGACTTCCACCGCGACGACACCGTCCCGCAGTTCCTGGAGGTCCGCCGCATCCTGGAGCCCGCCGCCACCGCCCTGGCCGCGACCCGCATGACCGACCGGGAGATCGTGACGCTCCGGTCGGTCCTGGACGAGCTCGGCACCGACTCCACGACCGAGGCCCTCGTCGCCAACGACCTGGAGTTCCACCGCCTGATCGCCGCCGGCTCCGGCAACGCCGTCCTGTGCTCCCTGATCGACGGCCTGTCCGGCCCGACGGCGAGAGCCCGGACCTGGCGCGGCATGACCCAGGAGGGCGCCGCCGCCCGCACCCGCGAACAGCACCTGGCCATCGTCGACGCCATCGCCTCCCGCGAGCCCGACCTGGCCCGCTCCTGGGCCGCCATCCACGTGGCCGGCGTCGAGCAGTGGCTGCGCCGCGCCGTGTGATTTCGGGGTCGTTCTTCGCCGGAGGGCGGCAAGTGCTCAGAAGTCGCGGTGGCGGGCCGATGGGGTAACCGTTCGCGGGACGGCGTAAGGGGCGTGGCGTGGCTGGCGACAAGAGGCGATGGCTCGCCGACATGCCGATGGCGCGCAAGCTCATGCTGCTCGTGCTCGTCGGGTGTCTGGTGGGGGCGGCGGTGCTCGGGGTCGGGGTGTACAGCCTGAAACAGGTGAACGACCAGGCGGCCGAGCTGTATCGGCTGAACCTCGTGCCGGCGGCGCACCTGGCCTCGCTGGACCGGGCGGCGCTGCGGGTGCGCAACGACGTGGCAAACCTCGCGCTGTCCAACGGGCCCGTCGCCAGCAAGTCGTTCACCGACGACATCGCGGCGGCCGATCAGCAGGTCGACGCCGAGGTGGCGGCCTATCGGGCGACGATCCGCGACGTCAAGCAGCGCCAGCTCCTGAACCGGTTCGCGATCTGGTGGGGCGCGTTTCGCAACATCCGCGACCACCGGCTGATCCCGCTGATCCAGGCCGGGAGCAACGCGGACTTCCAGCAGGCGTACCTCGGCGACGGCGAGACCGTCGGCGGCAACGCGATGAACGCGCTGTCCGACCTGATGGCGTATGAGCAGACAAGCGGCAAGGACGGGGCCGCCGAGGCCGCCGGCGCCTACCGCACCGCCCGCATCGCCATGGTGATCGCGCTCGTGGTCGGGCTGCTGCTGGCCATGGTCCTCAGCCGGTACCTCACCGGCCTCATCGTCCGCCCGATCCGCCGCGTGCACGCGGTCCTGAACGCGGTTGCGGCCGGCGACCTGACCGCCGAGGCCGACGTGGCCCAGCGCGACGAGGTCGGCGAGATGGCGCGGGCGCTCGGCGCGGCCACCGCCAGCACCCGCGAAGCGGTGAAGTCGCTCGGCGACAACTCGGCGACGCTCGCCGCGGCGGCCGAGGAGCTCACCGCGATCAGCCGGCAGATCGACACCAGCGCCAAGTCGGCCAACACCAAGGCCGGCGACGTCGCCCGGGCGGCCGGCACGGTCAGCGAGCACGTCGCCGCGGTCGCCGGGAGCACCTCGGAGCTGGGCGACGCGATCGACGAGATCTCCCGCAACACGCAGCGCGCCGCGACCGTCACCGCATCGGCGGTGGCCATCGCGGCGACCACCAACGACACGATCGGCAAGCTCGGCGCGTCGTCGACCGAGATCGGCGAGGTGGTGAAGGTGATCACCGCGATCGCCGGGCAGACGAACCTGCTGGCGCTGAACGCCACCATCGAGGCGGCCCGGGCGGGCGAGTTCGGCAAGGGGTTCGCGGTCGTCGCGCAGGAGGTCAAGGACCTGGCCCGGGAGACCGCCCAGGCGACCGACGACATCGGCAAGCGGGTGCAGGCGATCCAGGTCGACACCGAGGACGCGGTGGGCGCGATGGGGCAGATCGGGGAGGTGATCGCGCAGATGAGCGAGTATCAGAACGCGATCGCCGCGGCGGTCGAGGAGCAGGCGGTCACCGCCCGCTCGATGGGCGAGAGCGTGGGCGCGGCGGCCAGCGGCTCGACCGAGATCGCGGGCACCATCGCGGGCGTCGCCGACGCGACCGAGCTGACCAACCAGGGCGTCACCAGCACCGGCAAGGCCGTCGACCAGCTCGCGTCGATGGCGTCCGAGATGCGCGTGCTCGTCTCCCGCTTCAAGTACTGAGGTCGATATGCGCAAGATGCTGGCCGCACTGGCGGCGACGATGCTGCTCTCCGGCTGCACGGAGGCGCTCACGACGGACGCCGGCGACGGCCTGGACGCGCGGGTGGCGCTGCTGCTCCCCGAGCGCAAGGCGAGCCGGTACGAGGCCGGTGACCAGCCGTACTTCGCGCAGAAGCTGGCCGAGCTGTGCCCCGGCTGCACCGTCGACTACCGCAACGCCGAGCAGAGCGCGGCCACCCAGCTGCAGCAGGCCAAGGAGGCGCTCGACCAGGGCGCGAAGGTCCTGGTCCTGACCCCTGTCGACAGCATCGCCGCGGGCCAGATCGTCACCGAGGCAAAGAGCCGCAGCGTGCCGGTCATCTCCTACGACCGCCTGGTCCTGAAGGCGCCCGTCGACTACTACATCTCGTTCGACAACGCGAAGGTCGGCGCGTTGCAGGCGGCGGCGCTGCTGCAGGCCCTCGGCGCCAAGGCGTCCCAGGGCGAGATCCTGTGGATCAACGGCTCCCCGACGGACAACAACGCGACACTGTTCAAGCAGGGCGCCCACGCCGGCCTGGACGGCAAGGTGAAGGTGGCCGCGGAGTCCGACACCGCGGAGTGGAGCCCCGACAACGCCCGGAAGTGGACCGCGAGCGTGCTGCCGACGCTGCGAGGCCGCACGATCGTCGGCGTGTATGCGGCAAACGACGGCACGGCGGGCGCGGCGATCGCGGCCATGAAGGCGGCCGGCCTGCCCCAGGTGCCGGTGACCGGCCAGGACGCGGAGACCGCGGCGCTGCAGCGCATCCTCGTCGGCGACCAGTACATGACGGTGTACAAGGCGATCCGCACCGAGGCCGAGACCGCGGCCACGCTCGCCGACGACCTGCTGCGGGGGAAGAAGCCGGCGGAGACCGCGAACGTGGACAACGGCGCCGGCCAGGTCCCGTCCATCCTGCTCGACCCGGTGACTGTCACGAAGGACACCATCGCCGGCACCGTCGTGAAGGACGGCTTCGTCACACCGAGCGCGCTGTGCGCGGGCCAGTACGCCGACGCCTGCCGCGCCGCCGGCATCGGCTGAGGGCGCTCGCCGTCACGCGCGCTGGATCTCGCCTCACGTGCGCCTGATGGAGCCCAGCAGCTCGTCGAGTTCGCGTTCGAACGCCGGCTCGTCGGTCTCGGCCAGGGCGTGCACGAACTGGCCGTGCCCGTCCTCGACGAGCGCCTCCCGCATGTGCACCGCCGACGCGCCGCCGATGCCGGTGTGGACGTGTACCCAGTCGGTCGGCAGCCCCAGCAGCCGCCCGCCGGAGCGGGTGACCGCGTCGGCCGGGAAGCGCTGGTGGACCAGGTTGGGTGCGCTGCCGCGGTAGAGCGTCACCGAGGCGAACGGGCCGCCGAGCGGGGTGAGGCGCAGCAGGCGCAGCACGACGAACGAGAGGCCGGACTCCTGATACGCCACCCACCCGGCCCGCACGTCGGCGGTCAGGATCGTCTCCCCGTCGAGCCCGGCCAGCACCCGGCTCCCGGCGTGCGCGTCGAGCGGGCGCTCCCCGGGCCGGACCGTGCGCAGGATCTGCGCGGCCAGCTCGGTGAGCCCGTCGCGATCGTCGGCGGCGTTGGGCGACACGAACAGCTGGATGCGGACGATCCCGGACTCGGCCGTCCGCACGAACGCGTCAGCGATGGGCACGGCCTGCCGCGCGGAGTCCAGCGGGAAGTACCCGTAGCCGACCGTGTCCGGCCCCGTGTCCAGCGGCACCAGGTGCTGCCCGGGCGGCAGGTCCCAGCCGCCGGTGACGCCGTCGATCGCGGCGCGCAGCTCGCCCGGCACGACCCGGAACAGCTCGGACGCCAGCAGCACCAGCCGCTCGCCGCCGACGTCGTACAGCACCCGGGTCTCCGTCTGCCCCGACGCCGCCACCCCCATGAGCGACTGTCCCCGCGCCTCGGCCCGCGCGCCCGCCGGCAGCGTCACCGTGAGCCGGTCGTCAAGCAGCGGGACGACCTGCTCCGCCGCGTAGTTCCGCCCGGCCTGCGCGAGTGCTCCCACACCCGCACCCTACCGCCAGGCGGCGTGCCGGTCCGCCGGCGGACGCGACGCCGGCGGCCGGTGCCGGCCTCAGCAGGCGGGCGCGCTACCGCCGGTCGTGCTCGAGATGTAGGCGTGGCTGAGGTACTGCCCGGTGCCGATCCGGTCCCAGCGGGTCGTCGTGCTGTAGGGGCCGGCGACGGACTGCCCGGTGACCCAGCACTCGATCGGGACCTGGGCGGACGTGGCCGCGTACCCCTTGCTCGCGAAGCTGGTGCCGGCCCCGGCCCGGATGTTCAGCGGGCCGCTGCCGACGACGCCGCGGACGCCGGTGCCGGTCCACAGGTACGCCACGTCGACCCACGAGTTGTCGGTCAGCAGCAGCCCGTCCAGGAAGACGCCGTCGCCGAGGTCGATGCCGGCCGGGTTCGCGACCGCGCGGCCGAACTGGTCTTTGCCGCCGTTGTAGCCGCTCTGGTACGCGGCCTGGGCCTCGGGGCGGCCCTGCGGCAGGTCCTTCCAGGACTGGCGGGTGGCGGCCGGGTTCCAGTAGTCGTCGGTGGTGTTCCACGGGCCGACGTCCCAGACCGGGGCGAACTCGCAGCGCGACCCGCTCGTGGTGCAGACCCGCACGGTGTAGTCGCCGGTGTTCTTCGGGGCCAGCCCGCGGCGGGACGGCAGCGCGACGAAGTGGTCACGGGCGGCGATGACGTGGCCGTTGGCGGTGGTGGCACCGACGAGTCCCTCGCGGGTGGCGTAGACGCGAGAGACGTTGCCGGCCGCGGCCAGGCCCGCCGCGGGCGGCGCCGGCGGCACGGACGCCGCCACCAGCACGACCGCGTTGACGGCGGCCGTTTCGCCGGTGAGCGCCACGCGGATCTGCACGGTCACGACGTCCTGCGCGAGCGCCGTGCCGGCGGGCGTCCACTCCGACCAGGCGCCGCCGGCCGGCCGGCCGCGGTACTCCACGTCGACCCCGGCCGTCGCCTTCGTGGTGAACGCGCGGACCTGGTTGGCCGCGGTGGCCAGGTCGTGCGGCGCGAGCACGAGCAGGCCGGAGACGACGGGCGAGCGCCGGCCGGACGGGACCGCGGCCGGGTCGGCGATGCGCAGGGCATCGCCGCTCCAGGCCACGTTGACGTCGTCGTCGGTGACGACCTGCAGGGCGGCCGGCCATGAGTTGCTGGGCGTCCCGGCCTCGGGCGGCCCCGGCGCGGCCGCCGCGGGGGTGACCGCCAGGCCGACGAGCAGGGTGCACACACCCGCGATGAAGAGCGTTCGCATGCGGTGCAGACAATCATTATCGTCTATGCACAGTCAAGGCTGTCAGCGGATCGGTCGTGGGTTGTCAGCGGCCCGGGCCATGGTCGGCGCATGAAGCACACCACGGTCCTCATCTCCGGCGCCGGCATCGCCGGCCCCGCGCTCGCGTTCTGGCTGGCCCGCTACGGCTGCGACGTCACGGTCGTCGAGCGCGCCCCGCAGCTGCGCCCCGGCGGCCAGGCTGTCGATTTCAAGGGCGCCACGCACCGCACGGTCCTGGAGCGCATGGGCCTGCTCGACGCCGTGCGTGCGCGCCAGACCGGCGGCCGCGACCAGACGATCGTCGACGAGCACGGCCGGCCCCTGGCGGTCATCCCGGGCGAGTTCACCGGCGGCGACATCGAGATCGGCCGCGGCGAGCTCGCCGCACTCCTGCACGCCCGGACCGCCGGTGCCTGCGAATACCGCTTCGGCGACTCCGTCACGTCGCTCACCGAGACGGCCGGCCGGGTGCACGTCACGTTCGCCGGCTCCGCCCCGGCCGGCTTCGACCTGGTCGTGGGGGCCGACGGCATCCACTCCAACATCCGCCGCCTCGCCTTCGGCCCCGAGCCCGACTACGTCACCTTCCTGGGTCACTACTACGCGCTCGTCGACGGCCTCACCGCGGACGGCGGCCGCGAGGACGAGGCGTTCATGTACAACGAGCCGGGGCGGATGGTGGCGACCGGCGGCCCGAAGGCGCCCGCGTTCTTCGTGTTCCGCTCGCCGCAGCTGCAGTACGACCGCTACGACCCGCAGGCCGCGAAGCGCATCCTGCGCGGCGCCTACAGCGGCGGCCGGTGGCGCATCCCGGAGCTGCTCGACCGCCTCGACGCCGCGGACGACGTGTACCTGGACTCCATCAGCCGCGTCCAGGTCCCGGCGTACTCCAAGGGCCGGGTGGTGCTCCTGGGTGACGCCGGATACGGCAACACGCTCGGCGGCTTCGGCACGGGGCTCGCGGTGGTCGGCGCCTACGTCCTGGCCGGCGAGCTGCGGGCGGCCGGCGGCGACTTCCGCACGGCGTTCGCGGCCTACGAGGCCGCCTTCCGCGGGTATGCGAAGGTCTCCCGGCAGGGCAGCGCCGGCCCGTTCCTGGCCCCGCCCAGCGCGCTGCGGATCGCGATGCGCAACTGGACGTTCCAGTCCCGGTGGCTGCTGCGGATGATGCTGAAGCTGACCGACAGGTACGCGACGGGCATCGAGCTCAAGCAGTACTGACCAGTTTTCCGGCCGGACGGTGTCGATACGGGCATGACTGGACAACTGACCGCCGTCGTGACCGGCGGGACGCGGGGATTCGGGCGGGGCATCACCGAGGCGCTGGCGAAGGCCGGGTACACGACCGTCACCGTCGCGCGGGGCGACGACGCGGACGTCGTCGCCGATGTGGCCGCGCCGGGGGTGGCCGAGCGCGTGCTCGCCGAGCACGCACCGGCGGTGCTGGTGCTGAACGCGGGCGCGGTGCCCGACATCCGGCCCGTGCACGAGCAGACGTGGGAGTCGTTCTCCGCGCCGTGGGAGGTCGACGTGCGCCAGGCCTTCGAGTGGTGCCGGGCGGCGCTGCGCGGGCCGCTGGCGCCGGGGAGCGTGGTGGTGCTGCTGTCGAGCGGCGCGGCGCTGGCCGGGTCGCCGCGCAGCGGTGGATACGCGGGGGCGAAGGCGATGGTCCGGTTCGTCGCGCGCTATGCGGACGAGGAGGCGGCCCGCCTCGGCCTGGGCATCCGGTTCGTGGCGCTGCTGCCGGGCCTCTCGCCGGGCACCGGCGTCGGCGACGCGGGCGCTGACGCCTACTCGGCGAAGCAGGGCATCTCCGTGGAGGAGTTCACGGCCCGCCTCGGCCCCGTGGTCACCCCGGAGGGGGCCGGCGCCGCGGTGCTCGCCGTGCTCGACGACCCGGGCGGCGCCTACAAGCTCAGCGCGGACGGCCTGGAAGTGCTGCAATGACGGTGATGAGCGTGCTGGATCGGGCCCGGGGCGGCGACACGGGGGCGTTCGCCGAGCTGATCGAGCCGTTCCGGCGGGAGCTGTTCGTGCACTGCTACCGCATGCTCGGCTCCGTCCAGGACGCCGAGGACGTGCTGCAGGAGACGCTGACGTCGGCCTGGCGGGGGCTCGGCGGGTTCGCCGGGCGGGCGTCGGTGCGCACGTGGCTGTACCGGATCGCGACGAACCGGTGCCTCAACTGGCTGCGCGACGCCGGCCGGGCCCGGCCGGGGGCCGACCCGGCCGCGCGGGCGGACCTTCCCGCGCCGACCCGCACGGGCGAGACGATCTGGCTGCAGCCGATTCCCGACGCGCTCCTGGAGGGGCTGCCCGACGACACGCCCGGGCCGGAGGCGCGCTACGAGCGGCGGGAGGCGGTTTCGCTGGCGTTCGTGGCCGCGGTGCAGTCACTGCCGCCGCGGCAGCGGGCGGTGCTGCTGCTGCGCGACGTCCTCGGGTATCGGGCGGCGGAGGCGGCCGACCTGCTGGGCGTGACCGAGGACGCGGCGAACGCGCTGCTCAAGCGGGCCCGGTCGATCTCGTTCGAGCGGCCGGCGGCCGAGCCGGCCGGGGCCGGACGCGGTGAGGCCGGGCGCGGTGAGGCCGGCCGGGCGGGTGCCGGGCCGCTGTCGGCGCGGCAGCGCCTCGCCGCGAGCCGGTTCGCCGACGCGATCGAGGCCGGCGACGTGGATGCGATGGTCGCGCTGCTGACCGACGACGCGTGGCTGACGATGCCGCCGGCGCCGTTCGAGTATCAGGGGCGGGCCGCGATCGGCGAGTTCTTCCGGCACGTCGGGCTGGCCGACGGGCGGCGCCGCTACCGGCTGGTCCCGACGGGCGCGAACTGGCAGCCGGCCTACGGCTGCTACGTGTCCGGCCGCGCCCACGGGCTGCTCGTGATCACGATGCGGGGTGAGCTGGTGTCGGCCTTCACCCGGTTCCTGGACAACGCCACGCTGCCCTACTTCGGGCTGCCCCGCAGCCTGTAGGGCTTGACGGGTCCAGGCTAACATCATTAGCTTTTAAGCTATGAGAATGAGCCTGGAGGCCGGCGTTGCCTAGGGCCGGCCTGACGCCCGCGGCGATCGTGGACGCGGCGCTGCGGGTCGTCGACGCGGGCGGGCCGGCGGCGCTGACCCTGGCCGCGGTCGCGGCCGAGTGCGGGGTGGCCACGCCGTCGCTCTACAAGCACGTGGCCGGGCTCCCCGAGCTGCGCGGACTGCTGACGGTCCGCATCTACGAGGAGCTGACCACCGCGGTGATCGATGCCGTGATCGGCCGCAGCGGCGACGACGCGCTCGAGGCGGTGATGCTCGCCTATCACGGCTACGCGATCGGCCACCCGCACCGATACTCGCTGGCGCCCCAGCGTCCCGACGTCACCGACCCGGCCGCCGCGGCGGCCGCGAGCCGGATCCTCGACGTGCTCTTCGCCGTGTTCAAGGCCTACGACCTCACCGACGAGCAGATCGTGCACGCGACCCGCGTCCTGCGGGCCGCGATGCACGGGTTCGCCGTCCTGCACGGCGCCTTTCAGATGGTCGAGGACGTCCGGACCACCCAGCGGATCCTGATCGAGACGATGAAATCTATTCGTGTGGCAGCAAAAATCGCCAGTTGAGTTGGGCCCGGCGGCCGTCGGGCAGCTTGAGGACCGGCCACTGCGGCTGGTCCGGGTGCGGCACGGCGCGCATGAGGGCGCGGGCCTGGCGGTCGCGCAGGTCCATCTGCGTCAGGAACTCGTCCTTGCGGAACTGCGGCACCGGCACCCCGGCCGGCCACGGCTGCACGGCGGTGGTCGGCTGGGCGGCGTCGAGCAGCACGACGACCGCGCGGACCGCGTCCGGGTGGAACGCGGCGCCGGAGCCGGTGACCCGGTTGCGCAGCTGGGTGAGGTGGTCGAGGAGGGAGTACGCCGGCGTCGGGTACGCCCGGTCGCGCCGCGTCTCCTCCAGCCCCTCGAACGTCAGGCTGAACTTCCGGCCGTTCGCGCGGGCCGTGAAGACCGTCGACGGCACGTCCGCGATCATCGGCGCGCCCGGGCGGCGCTGGCCGTTGGCCGGGTCGCGCAGCACCGTGGTGGCGTGGTTGCGCAGCGAGCGCACCTCGCCCGGGCCGATCCGCAGCCGCTTGGCCGCGTCCGCGATCAGCACGCCGTCGTCGTACGCGACGAGCCGCGGCGCCCGCAGCGCGCTCCAGCCCGCCGGCACGAACCCGCCGACCAGCTCCCAGGTCAGCATCGGCCGCGCGGGGCCGCCGCGCTCGGGGCCGGTCGCGGCGATGGCGGCGGCCGCACCCCCGACGGCGGTCGTGACGCCGACGGCCCCGGCCGCCAGCAGCAAGCTCCTGCGGTTCATGATGTCGAGCTCCCGTCCGGTCCGGGCCCCGGGCCCGGCCACTGCACTGTGTGACGACAACCGTGTAACGACAATTCGGACAAAAGGACCCGCAACGATGACCGATCACTGGCACGCACCCCTGCGGCACATCCGCGGCGCCGAGCTCACCGGCGACACGCGGCAGACGTCCGGCATGAGCCGCCTGGAAGCGATCTCCGGGCGGACCGTCGGCTCCGAGAAGCTCTGGATGGGCCGCACGCACGTCGCGCCGGCGACGAACTCCGGCGACCATCACCACGGCGAGGCCGAGACCGCGATCTACGTCGTCTCGGGCCACCCCGTGTTCGTCTTCGCGGAGGGCGCCGAGGAGATCCGCCTGGAGACCGAGCCGGGCGACTACGTGTTCGTACCGCCATTCGTCCCGCACCGCGAGGAGAACCCGGGGGACGAGGAGGCTGTCGTCGTCATCGCCCGCAGTACCCAGGACGGGATTGTGGTGAATCTTCCGAGTCTGTGGGGCTGACGCCGAACGCTGCAAAAGTTCGTCGCAAACTTGCGGCTTTCATATCGAAGTATTGCGTTGGGAGCGCGGACCCTGGCAGGATCTCACGCCAGAAGCCGACAATGTCAGCGCCGCCAACCACGCGCCCCCACCCGGCGTGAGCGGTCCGCGAAGCGGAGCCACTCACCATCGGCACAGGTGTAAGCCGATGCCGGAGCCGGTGGAGGGGCGGTGTTGCTGCCTTATGCCGGACGTGTGCGGGCCCCCGCCCAGGGTCCGTTCCCCCGCCGTGCCCGAGGAGTCCACCCATGGGAGTTTCCCGCCGCTCCGTCATCGTCACCTCGATCGCCGCCAGCGCCGCCGCCGCCGTGCCGATCGCCCTGAACGCCGGCGTGTCCGCGGCGGCCAGCGCGCCCGGTGACGTCGTCGGCAAGATCACCGTCGGCTACCAGGGCTGGTTCGCCGCGCCCGGCGACGGCGCCCCGATCAACGGCTGGTGGCACTACAGCCCCGACTGGTCGCAGCCGCCGGCCCCGGGCGCGTGCTCGATCACGTGCTGGCCCGACATGCGCGACTTCACGAAGGGGTACCGCACCAACTTCGCCAACCTCGGCAACGGCCAGCCGGCGAACCTGTTCTCGTCCTACGACCAGCAGACCGTCGACACGCACTTCCGCTGGATGCAGCAGAACGGCTGCGACACCGCGGCCCTGCAGCGCTTCAACCCCAACGGCGGCGAGGGCGCGACCCGCGACGCGATGGCTCAGAAGGTGCGCCAGGCGGCGGAGGCCTACGGCCGCAAGTTCTACATCATGTACGACGTCACCTGGTGGCTGACGATGCAGAACGAGATCAAGGCCGACTGGGCGAACAAGATGTCCGCGCACGCCGCCTCCGCGGCCTACGCGCGGCAGAACGGCAAGCCGGTCGTGTGCATCTGGGGCTTCGGGTTCAACGACGACGGCCGCCCGTTCGCCCCGGCCGCCTGCCTCGACGTCATCAACTGGTTCAAGGGCCAGGGCTGCTACGTGATCGGGGGCGTGCCGACGCACTGGCGGCTCGGCACCGACGACTCGCGGGCCGGGTTCATCGACGTGTACCACGCCTTCGACATGGTCTCGCCGTGGATGGTCGGCCGGATCAGCGACAACGCCGGCGCCGACTGGTACTACCAGAACCGCGTGCTCGGCGACCTGGCCGACCTCAACGCCCGCGGTATCGACTACCAGCCGTGCGTCATCCCCGGCGACCTCGCCGCCGGCCACCGCCGCCACGGCGAGCTGATGTGGCGGCAGTTCTACAACCACACCCGGGCCGGCGTGAAGAGCGCCTACATCTCGATGTTCGACGAGTTCAACGAGGGCAACCAGATCGCGAAGACCGCCGAGAGCGCGGCCTGGCAGCCCACGAACTCCGGCATGCGCGCGCTCGACGAGGACGGCACCCCCTGCTCGTCCGACTACTACCTGCGCCTCACCAACGACGGCGGCCGGATGCTCAAGGGCCAGATCGCGCTGACCGAGGCGCGCTTCACCGCCCCGTTCCCGACCGGCCCGGACCAGAGCGCGCCGTCGGTCCCCGGCAGCCTGCGCGTCACGGGCACGACCGACACCACAGTCGCCCTGGCCTGGAACGCCGCAACCGACAACGTCGGCGTCGCCGGCTATCGCATCAGCCGGGTCGCAGGAGCGACGAGCAGTGTCGTGGGTACCACGACCACGCTCGCCTTCACCGCGACGGGCTTGAGTGCGAGCACGGGGTACACGTTCACGGTCGCCGCCTTCGATGCGGCCGGCAACGCCTCCGGCGCCTCGAACGCGGTCACCGCCACGACGACGGCCCCGCCGAGCGGCTCCACGAACCTGGCCGCCGGTCGGCCGACCGCCGAGAGCAGCCACACCCAGACGTACGGCAGCGGCAACGCGGTCGACGGCAACACCGGCACCTACTGGGAGAGCGCGAACAACGCGTGGCCGCAGTGGCTGCAGGTCGACCTCGGCAGTGCCGTCGCCACCCGGCGGATCGTCCTGACGCTGCCGCCGCAGTCCTCGTGGGCGACCCGGACGCAGACGGTGGCGGTGAGCGGCAGCACGAACGGGAGCAGCTTCACGGGGATCGTGGGCGCCCAGGGGTACACCTTCGATCCGGCTTCCGGAAACACGGTCACGATCACCTTCCCGGCCACCGTCACCACCCGGTATCTGCGCCTGACGTTCACGGCCAACACCGGCTGGCCGGCCGGGCAGGTCTCGGAGCTGCGCGTCTACAGCGCCTGAGACGTCCGCGCGCCGGTCGCCGCCGAAGGCCGGTCGCGCGGATCGGTCGTGCCGTTCCCGGCTCCGGCGCCGACGGTACCGGGAACGGCACGACCCCTTCGCCCGGAGCGGATCGCGACAGCCATCAGCACCCCGGCCGCGATCCCGAGCCCGAACCGCCCGGCCGCCGCGGTCAGTCCGGCTGTCGACGGCTGATGTTGTTGTAACAGAAGTTGTTGCTTTTGGTGCGGGTTTGGCCGAGACTGGGCGCGTGGCGGCCAACAGCAGGGTGACGATCGCGGCGCACGCGCTGGCGTGGCTGGAGCTGGCCCGGCGGCAGGGCCGGGAGGTGCTCACCTCCGAGGAGGTGGCGGCGAGCGTCAACACCAACCCGGTGATCGTCCGGCGCAGCCTCGGCGACCTGCAGCGGGCGGGCCTCGTGACGGCCCGCCGCGGTGCCGGCGCCGGGTTCTCGCTCGCCCGTGGGGCCGAAGACATCACGCTGCTCGACGTCTGGCTGGCGGTGTCCCCGGAGCCGCTCCTCGCCCTGCACCACTCGGAGCCCAACCTGGAGTGCCCGGTGGGCCGCGGCATCCGTCCCGTGCTCAGCGACCTGTACGACGAGGCGACCGAAGCGTTCCGGGCGACACTGGCCCGCCAGAGCGTCGCCGCCGTTCTGGAGAGGATTCTGCAGTGATTGTCGAGCTGCGGCAGTACACCCTGCGCGAGGGCCGGCGCGACGAGCTCATCGACCTGTTCGATCGCGAGTTCGTGGAGACCCAGGAGGAGCTGGGCATGGCCGTCCTGGGCCAGTTCCGCGACCTCGACGCCCCCGACCGCTTCGTCTGGCTCCGCGCCTTCCCCGACATGCCGTCGCGCCGCGCAGCGCTTGAAGCGTTCTACAACGGTCCAGTGTGGACAAAACACGGGCCGGCCGCGAACGCCACGATGCTCGACTCCGACGACGTCCTGCTCCTGCGCGCGCTGACGCCGCTTCCACCCGGCCGCCGGGGCGGCGCCGGCCCGCAGTCACTGCTGCACGCCTCCATCTGGTACTCCGACCGCCCGTTCCCCGAGGAGCCGCCCACCGGGCCGGACGCGCTGGCGGTGCTGCGGACGGAGTACGCCGAGAACACCTTCCCCCGCCTACCCGTCCGCGCGGGCGAGCACGTTCTCGTCCACCTCACCCGCTCCCCGCTCCCGCCGGCCACCCCGGCCCACGTCGTGCGGGCCGAGCACCTGCGCCTCGCCCCGACCAGCCGCTCCGCGCTGTTCTGAGCGCCGTCCCCGCGGCCGGGGGTGCAGGAGGTCAGCTCAGGTGGTGCTCGATCTGGCGGGCCAGCCGGGTGGCGCCGTCGCCGACCTTCTTGCGCCAGCCGATGAAGAGGCGGTTGGCCAGCGGGACGGCCCAGGCGCCGCGGGCGGCGATGTTGTAGACGCGGTAGACGACGGTGGTGCCGTGCTCACCGGCGGGCTCGGCGCTGATCTCGCCGCGGTACCACCAGTGGCCCTGGAAGCCGACCACGCCGGGGCGGTGATCGATGTCGACGTATGCGCGCTGCTCGGGGCCGAGGAACGCGGTGAGCACCCAGCCGTCGTCGATGAGCGCGAGCACCCGCTCGACGGGCGCCGCTACCGGGGCGGAGGCCTCGAACAGGAGCTTCACGAGCCCTCCTCCCGCAGCAGTGCCTCGACGCCGGCGATCTCCAGCGGCGATCCGGGCCACTGCAGCGCGCCGCGCTCGATGTCCGCGGCTATGCCCTGCACCCAGGCGGCCTCCGCGGCCAGGCGGGCGGCCTCGTACTCGGTCTCCAGCAGCAGGATCCGGGGCAGCGGCAGCCCGAGCGCGCCCAGTGCGGCCCGGACGCGCCGCTCGAGCTCGGCCTGGCGCTCGTGCAGCGCGTCGACGACGACCGGCGGCGGCAGGCACCCCGCGTAGTTCAGCGCCGCCGTGAACAGCGTCGAGTCGGCGTCGGGGATGCGCATCAGCCGGGCCACCCACTCCCGCAGCCGCTGGCCGCCCGGCTCGGTGAGTGCGTAGACGGTCCGCTCCGGCCGCCCCGGGTCCCGGCCCGTGCCGGCGACCGTGATGTCACCGGTGGCGACGAGCCGGTTCGTGGCGTGGTAGAGGCTTCGCGGCAGCCCGGTGACGAACGTCTTGTGCGTCTTCTCGATGAGCCGGTGCATCTCGTAGGTGTGCCGGGGCCCGGTGAGCAGCAGCGCGAGCACCGTCAACGCCACCAGGTCCCGATCGGCCTTCGGCACTGCATGCTCCATGCTAGTGCATTCTGCACTATTGCATCGTGCATGAGCAAGCCCGGTGGTCGGCCGTCATGCTCGCGGCTCCGGCGACGCGAAGGCTGCGGGCCGGTAACCTTGTCGCGCCCGCGCACACAGAGAAGAACATGAACGTCGTCAACGAACGCGACGCCGACTGGTTCCGCGGCATCTACGCCCGGCACTATCCCGATGTCGTGCGCTACGGCCTGCGCCGGCTGGACGGCACCGCCGCGGCGGAGGAGCTCGCCCAGGAGGTGTTCCTGGTCGCGTGGCGCCGCCGGCGGGAGGCGCCCGCGCGCACGCTGCCGTGGCTCTACGGCGTGGGCCGCCGGCTGCTGGCCAACCACTGGCGCGCCGAGCGGGCCGCCCCGCCGCCGCTCGCGCTGCTCGACGTCCCCGATCGCGACCGCCACGACGCGGTCGCGCGCCTCGTCGACGTGCGGGCCGCGCTGGCCCGGCTGCCCGAGGACGACCAGGAGATCCTGCGGCTCGTCGCCTGGGAACAGCTCGCGGTGCGGGAGGCCGCGGTGGCCCTCGGCTGCACCGTCACCGCCGCGAAGGTGCGGCTGCACCGGGCCCGCAGGCGGCTGATCGAGCAGCTGCGCGACGAGCCGGCCACCCCGCCCGCCCGGATCGGAGGGACCCGATGAACCACCAGGAGCTCCACGCCCGGCTGGAGGCGGCCGACCCGGCCCGCAACGTCCCGATCGGCCCGGGCGACCCCGATGCCGTGCTGCGGCGCGCGGCCGTCGCGGCGGACCTCGACCCGCCCCGGCGCCGGCGGGCCCTCGCCGTGGCCGCGGTCGCGCTGGCCGTCGTCGCCGTGCTCACCGGGGCCGCGGTCCTGCTGCGGCCGCACCCGTCGGTCCAGCCGGCGCCGCCGCCGGTGGCGCCGACGGTGCGGGCCGGCTGCTTGGCCGAGCTCGCGGGGCAGGTGCAGCCGGCGCCGTACGACGGGGTGCGCGGCGCCTACGAGTACCAGCGGCAGAGCATCCCCGGCAGCCGCGTCTACGCGATTCCCGGCCATCCGGGGCAGGTCGCCGGGGCCTACTGGCATGCCGAGGTGCAGACCTGGCGGGCCGCCGACGGCTCGGGCCGCCGCGTCACCGACAACGGCATCGTCACCATCGGCGACAACGCCTCGCTCGAGTACTTCCAGGCGCACCAGGACCAGCTGCCGACGCCGGCCCCGCACGAGGACGAGTCGTTCGGGCCCGGTCGGCTGCCGGCCGCCGCCGCGCTCGACCTGAGTGTCGCCCTGCCCCCCGCGCAGGCGCTGGCGACGGTCGCCGAGCTGAACACGGACCGGATCCCCGGCCGCGACCAGCGGGCCGCGATCCTGCGCTACCTCGCCGCACTGCCGGGGCTGGCGTGCGAGGGCCTCATGAACGTGGGCGACTCCGGCGCCGGACTGCTGGTCACCGCCCGTTCCGGCGCGAGTCCCGCCCCGGGCCCCGGGGACGGCGATGCGGCGGCGGTCTTCAACCGCTCGACCGGCGAGCTGATGGCTTTCGGCCGCACGGGAGGGCGCTGGAAGTGCGTCTACCTGCAGCGCAACATGGTCAATTCGAAATAGTGTGTCGGTCTCCACACAGATCAATACCGTTTGTCCAAATCCTCACCGGCAATCCAGAAAGGGACCCGAACGAACGAGGAGGATCAATGGAGAACCCCAAGTTCCGTACCGCCCTCGGTGCGATGGCGATGGTCATCGCGATGGTCGCGCTTTCCCTGGTGGGCGGCACCGCGGCCAACGCGGCCCCGGCCAAGGCGGCGGCACCGGACGCGGTGGGCACGCTCACCTCGGTGGTGACCGGCACCTTCACGGACGCCCAGGGCGGCACCGGCACCTTCGCCGGGACGTTCACCCCGTCGCAGTTCACCCCGGCGGCCGACCACGTCGACGCCACCGGCGTGCTGGCCGGGCAGCTCACCGACTCCACGGGCGCCGTGCAGAACGTCTCGCAGACCCAGACGTTCGCCGTGCAGGACATCAACCCCATCGGGTGCCAGGTGCTCGACCTGAACCTCGCCCCGCTGGACCTCAACCTGCTCGGCCTGGCCGTGCACCTGGACCGCGTGCACCTGAACATCACCGCGATCCCGGGCGCCGGTAACCTGCTCGGCAACCTGATCTGCGGCATCGCCGGCCTGCTCGACGGCGTCGGCCTGTTCGCGCAGATCTCGCAGCTGCTCAACCAGATCCTGGGCCTGCTGGGCCTGCTGGGCGGCCTGTAACCGAATGAGGGGCGCGGCCGATCGGGCCGCGCCCCCTCCCTGTCTCAGATCCGGCCCATGAGCCGCAGTCGCAGCGCCCGCAGCACGAGACCGGGCCGGGCGAGTGCGGCCGGATGCGTCTCCATCGACGTCACGCGGTTGAGCTCGCGGCACGTCGGCTCGTCGACCATCGAGGCCCGCTGCACCAGGTCGCCGGCCCAGCGGATGATCCGGTATCCGCGCGGCTGCCCGGACGTGACGTGCGGCAGCCCCAGGTCGGCGAACGTCGAGATCTGCCACGCCGCGTCCACGACGACGCGGACCTTCTCGAAGTACTCCCGCGCCGGGGTGGTGGTCACGTCCGGCCCGGTCTGCAGCCAGGCCGACAGGCACGAGGCGTGCAGCGTCGCCGAGGTCATCCCCTGGCCGTACACGGGGTTGAACGAGGCGACCGCGTCGCCGGCCGCGACGAGCCCGGCGGGCAGCCGGTCCACGGCGTGGAAGTCCCGGCGGCGGCTGTCGGCCTGGTGGTACGTGATGATCCCGCCGATCATCCGGCCCTTCTCGGCGATCTCGCCGAACATCGCCGGGAAGTACCTGCGGCAGCGCTCGGCGTACTCCGCCGGGTCGCGCGAGGGCCGGTCGTCGTCGTATCCGGCGACGAGCATCAGCCAGCGGTTCTGCTCGACCGACAGCACGCCGCCGATCCGCGCCACCCGCCCCGGCCCCGGCGTCTCCTGGGTGACGACGACCCACGCGTCGCTTATCGACTCGTCCCGCTCGAACAGCGCCGACGCGTAGTTGAGCCGGATCGGCATCCGCTGCATCGGCGCCCGCGGCCAGCCGTGCTCCTCCAGCCAGTCGTTGAGCCGGCTGGAGCGGCCCATCGCGTCGACGACCAGGTCCGCGTCGAGCAGCACCGGCTCGTCCTGCCCCGCGGGCACGTACGCCGCCCCGGTCACCGCCGAGTCGGTGAACCGCAGGCCCTCGGCCCGCCCGCACACGACGCGCACATTGGGCAGCGCCAGGACCCGGCGCCGGACCTGATACTCCAGGAACGGCCGGGTCGTGATGAGGATCGGCCGCTCCGGTGGCGGGTCCGGCACCTCGCGGAGCTTGTTGTTGATGTACACGCGCCCGTCGCTGCGCCCGTAGTCCGGCGCCCCGGCGGCCACGGCCGCGTCGGTGAACCCCGGGAACCAGCGCTCCAGCTGCGTCTGCCCGGCCGGGAGCAGGGCGTGCACCTGCGTGCCCTGCGGCACCCCGGGTCGCGGCTCGGCTCCCTCGGTGGGGTCGCGCTCGACGATGACCACCTCGCCGGCGTGGTCGCTGAGCACCCGGGCCGCCATCAGCCCGGCCATGCTGCCGCCCAGGACGACGGCGCGCTCCAGGATCCGGCGCGGCGGGCCCGGCGGCGCGGAGGTACTGATCTCGGCGAAGACCTGTGGTGCGGAAGGTGCCATGGAAGTTGATTTTACTGATGCAAATATTTCCCGCTGTCGAACGAGCCGGGCGGCGCCGTGGACCTGATCAGCGCAGGCGCACAATAGCGATCATGCGCTTCAGCATCCTCGGGCCGCTCGAAGTCCACGACGATGCCGGAAACGCCGTCGCCGTGGCCGGGCCGAAGCCGCGGGCGCTGCTGGTCCGGCTGCTGCTCTCGGCCGGGCGGGTCGTGCCGTTCGAGCGGCTCGGCGGCGAGACACCCAACGCGCTGCAGGCCCAGGTCTCGCGGCTGCGGCGGGCGCTGCCGGGCGGCCTCGTCGAGTTCGCCGGGGCCGGATACCGCATCGCGATCGACCCCGACGACGTCGACGTGCACCGGTTCGAGCGCGGCGCCGCCGACGGCCGGAGGCTGCTCGCGCTGGGAGAGTGCCGAGCCGCGGCATCAGTACTGCGAGCAGCGCTTGACCTGTGGCGCGGACCCGCCCTGGCCGACCTGCCGGAGGCCGCGGCGCAGGTGGTGCGCCTGGAGGAGGCCCGGCTGGCCGCGGTCGAGGACCTCGTGGAGGCGGAGCTCGCCCTGCCCGCGGGCACCGCGATCGGGCCGCTGCGCCGGCTGGTCGCCGAGCACCCCTTCCGCGAGCGGCTGCGCGGTCAGCTCATGCGGGCACTCCACGCGGCCGGGCGCACGGCCGAGGCCCTCGGCGAGTTCGACGACCTGCGCCGGCTCCTCGCCGCCGAGCTCGGCACCGACCCTTCGGCCGCGCTGCGCGCAGTACACCTGCGACTGCTGCAGGGGGAGAGCGCACCACCCGCGCGGCGCGGCCCACCGGCACCGCTCACCCGCCTGATCGGGCGGGCGGCGGAGCTGCAGCGGCTGGCCGCGCTCGGGCCGGCGCGGCTCGTCACGCTCGTCGGGCCCGGAGGAGCCGGCAAGACGCGGCTCGCGGTGGAGGCGGCCGGGCCGGGAGCCTGCTTCGCCGACCTGTCCGCCGTCGAGGACGCGGCGGGGGTACCGCTGGAGGTCGCCGCGGCGCTCGGGCTGCGCGACGGCGGCCTGGCCCCCGCGGCCGCGGCCGATCCCGTGCGGCGGCTGGAGTCCGCCCTCGCCGGCCAGGAACTGCTGCTCGTCCTGGACAACTGTGAGCAGGCCCTGGACGCCGTCGCCGGGCTGGTCCGCACGCTGCTCGGCGCGGGCCCGGGGCTGCGCGTGCTTGCGACGAGCCGGGAGCCGCTCGGGCTGACCGGCGAGGTGCTCGTGCCCGTCGGCCCGCTGCCGCCCGAGCCGGCGCTGGCGCTGTTCGCCGAGCGCGCCGCGGCCGTGCGGCCCGGGTTCACGGTCGGGGCCGGCAACGCCGAAGCGGTCCGCCAGGTCTGCGCGCTCGTCGACGGGCTGCCCCTCGCCATCGAGCTGGCCGCGGCCCGGCTGCGGCAGCTGGACATCCACGCGCTGGCCGCGCGGCTCGCCCAGCACGAGCACTTCGCGGTGCTGTCGCGCGGCGACCGCACCGCGGCCGATCGGCACCGCACCCTGCACGCCGTCGTCGACTGGTCGTGGCGGCTCCTCAGCGACGAGGAGCGCACGGCCGCCGGCCGCCTGTCGGTGTTCGCCGGCGGCGCGACCGGGCCGGCGGCGCTGGCCGTCTGCGGTGCGGGGGAGGAGGTGCTCATCGATCTCGCCGATCGCTCGCTGGTGGTGGCGCGCGATGGGCGGTACAGGATGCTGGAGACGATCCTGCTCTTCTGCCGCGGGCGGTTGGGCGCGGCCGAGCAGGCCCGCCTGCAGCAGGCCCACGCCGCCTACTTCCTGCGGCTCGCGTGCACCGCCGACGGGTTCCTGCGCCGGGCCGAGCAGCTCGACTGGCTGGCCGTCCTGGCCGCCGACCACGACAACCTGATCGCCGCCGTCCGCCACGCCGACCGCCCCACGGCGATGCGGCTGATCACGGCGCTGGCCGCGTACTGGTGGCTGAGCGGCCGCCGCCGGGAGGTCGCGCCGCTGGCCGCCGCGCTGCTGGACGGGCCGGTCGAGGGGCTGGAGGAGGAGTACGTCAGCTGCGTCGTGCACGCCGAGTCCATGGCCCCGCCGGCCCACCGCGCGCACGCCGACGCGGTGGTGGCCGCACTTGACCGCCCGCTGCGCCACCCGTTCGGCGCCGCCGTGTGGGGCATGTCCCGGGCCCCGGGCACCGGCCCCGACCCGTCACCGGCGATCCTGGCCGGCGATCCGTGGAACGAGGCGCTGCAGGACCTCGGCCTGGAGCTGCTCCAGGTCCTCGGCGGCCACCCGGCCGAGGCCCGCCTCCAGGACGTGCACGCCCGGTTCCTGGCCCTCGGCGAGCGCTGGGGCATCGGCCAGTGCCAGGACTGGCTGGCCCAGGTGGCGTCGTGGCGCGGCGACCACGCCCTGGCCCACGAGCGCTGGGCCGTGTCGATCGGCTGCTTCGACGAGCTGGGCGCCGCCCTCGAAGCCGCGGACGTCCTGTGCCGCCGCGGCTTCGACAGCATCCGGCAGGCTGCCCTGCCCGCCGCGGAGGCGGACTTCCGCCGGGCGATCCCGACCCCGGCGAGCGCGCTCGGCCTGGCCGAGGTGGCCCGCCTGCGCGGCGACCTCCCGCTCGCCGCGGCCGAGCTGGAGCGCGCGGCCGCGGAGATCCGGCCCGGCGACCCGGCCTCCGTGTACGTCCGCGCGAGCGTCCTCACCGCCCGGGCCCGCCTGGCCGAGGCCGAGCACCGCCTCGACGACGCCGCCCGCCTGCACGAGGACGCGTGGACCGCGGTCCAGCGCGCGCCGCTGCCCGCGAACCTGGCCGACGTCCTCGAGGGCCGGGCCGGGCACGCGCTGCTGACCGGCCGGGCCCGGACGGCCGCGGTGCTGCTGGGCCGGGCGGTGGCACTGCGCGGCACCGCGGTGGCCGGCGACCCCGACGTGGCCGCGACCGCCGCCGGGGCGACCGCCGCCCTGGGCCCTTCCGCGTTCGCGGACGCCTACGCGGAAGGGCTGCGCGGAGACGCTCAGAACAGCGTGTGAGCGCCGGGGAGCAGCACCCTGGCCGTGTCGGGGACGGGGCTGGTCACGGTGATCGCGCCGGTGGCGCGGTCGAGCCGGCCGACGCGGGTCGGCTCGTGGGCGACCATCAGGACGGCGTCCCCGGCGACCGCCGCCGGCCGCCAGGCGGACCCGGGCGGCAGGGCGAACTGCCGCTCCACGGCGCCGGTGGCCAGGCTGATCTCCAGCAGCCGGACCGCGCGATGGTCCTGCTTGACGGTCATGGTGATGCGGGTGCCGTCCGCTGACACCAGCGCCGGGTCGGTGCCGCCGTTGAACAGCTCCTGACCGGGGCCGAGGGCGGCCTGGCGGGCGTCGACGGCGACCGTCCGCTCGGCGCCGGTGGCCGGGTCGAGGATGTGCAGCGTCAGCGGCCGGCCGCGGTCCACGACGACCAGCTCGCCGCTGGGCAGGACCGCGATCACCTCGTTCGCGACGGGCGGCCGGTAGGTCACGACCTGGCGGCTGGTGAGCTCGACGCGGGTGTAGCCGAAGGTGTCGCCGCCGAGCACCGACCACATCACGAGCCAGCGGCTGTCGGGCGACCAGCCCATCGGCTCCCACACGCCCGACCGCAGCCGGTCACCGAGCGGCGCCTGCGGTGCCGCGTCGCTCGTCAGGTCGCGCAGCCGATACCCGCTGCCGAACAGCGCGGCAACCCACCGCCCGTCCGGCGACAGCGACGGCGTGCCGAGATCGCCCAACCGGCCGAGCGCGTAGCGCCGCCCGTCCACCAGCACCGTCACGTCGGCATCGCAGGACCCTCCGGTGCACGGTTCGTGGTAGAGCAGCGAGGCCGCGCCGACCGCCGCGTCCGGCAGCGCCGGGAGCGTCGGCCGGCGGCTGGTCAGCACGGTCGGCACCGGTGCGGCGGGCTCCGCCCCCGGCCGGCCGCCCGGCCAGACGGCCACCCCGGCGGCCAGCACCACCGCCGTGGCCGCGGCCGCCGCGGCGGCTCCGGCCAGCCGCCGGCGGCGGCGGATGCGGTGCGCCCGGCGCAGCACCACGACCGCCCGCTGCCGCGGGGTCAGCCGGGCCAGCGCGGCCAGCAGCGCCACCCGATCGGTGACCTCCGTCGCCTCGTCCCGCCCGGCCGCACCGTCGAGCTCGATCGGCGCCCGCCCCTGCACCTCGAAGCGCTGCCGCCGCCACCAGCTCGTGCGCTCGTTGACCATGATCCGCCGCACGTACGCCTCCGGATCGCCGCCGACCACGAGCCGCGACCATCGCAGCGCCGCCCGTGCGAGCGCCGTCTGCACGAGGTCCTCGGCGAGCTGATGGTCACCGGTCAGCAGGAACGCGATCCGCGACAGCCTCGGCCCGCGCGCGACAACGAACGCCCGGAAGCTCTCTTCACCGTCCACACCTACCCACACGCGATCCACCCGGCTCCGGTTGGGTGCCGCACCCGGGCGCTTTCCGCCCGGCGTGGTGGCCGCGAGGGTCAGCGCACGGTGATGACGACCTTGCCGAAGGGGTCGGCCGACTCGTAGTGGTGATAGGCCTCGCGGGCCTGGTGGAAGGGGAAGGTGCGGGCGATCGGCGGGTGGAGGTCGTGGGCGGTGATGAAGGCGTTCAGGGCCTCGAACTGCGTGCGGGTGGCGACCGCCACCGCGCGGACGGTAGCCGCCTTGGCGAAGATGAGCCGGGGGTCCAGGGCGGGCCAGTCGCCCGACACGGCGCCGACGAGGGCCACGTGGCCGTCGAGCGTGAGGCAGTCGAGGGCCTCGGGCAGCGCACCGGCGGTGTCGATCACCCGGTCGGCGCCGCGGCCGGCGGTCAGGCGGCGGACCTCGGCGGGCCAGTCCGCGCGGCGGTCGAGGACCGCGTCGGCACCCAGGGCGCGCAGCCGGTCGGCCTTGGCCGGTGAGCCGGTCGTGGCGAGCACGCGCAGACCCAGCAGACGCCCCAGTTGTACCGCGAACAGCGACACGCCCCCGGAGCCCGTCGCCACCACCGTCTGTCCGCGGTGGACTCCCCGGCCGTCGCCGGTCAGCGCGTTCCAGGCGGTCACCGCCGCGCACGGCAGCGTCGCCGCCTCCGCGTGCGTCAGGTTGGCCGGGGCGTGCACCAGCGCCCGCTCCGGCAGCACCACCTCCTCGGCCAGCATCCCGTCGAGCGTGCCGCCCAGCTGGGGCAGGCTTTCCGGCGTGAGCGGGCCGTCCAGCCAGTGCGGGAACAGGGCTGCCGCGACCCGGTCGCCGGGCTTGAACCGCCGCACGCCGGGGCCGACCGCGACCACCTCGCCGGCGCCATCGGAGACCGCGACGACGTCCGGCTTCACCGGCAGGACGTAGCGGCCGCGGGCCACGAGGAGCTCGCGGAAGCTCAGCGACACCGCGTGCACGGCGACGTGCACCTCGCCCGGTGCGAGCGCGGCGGGGACG
The DNA here is from genome assembly GCF_019904175.1 of Dactylosporangium vinaceum. GTDB lineage: Bacteria > Actinomycetota > Actinomycetes > Mycobacteriales > Micromonosporaceae > Dactylosporangium > Dactylosporangium vinaceum. The sequence goes on from NZ_CP061913.1 coordinate 2,823,343, forward strand.
GGGTCGTGCTCCCGGAGCGTCAGGCCCTCGATCCCGGCGCCGCTGGTGATGTGCCAGGCCCGGATCGGCTGGATGGAAGTCATGGGCAGCACCATCCGGCCGCGGCGCGCGCGGCGGCAATTCCCCGGAGGGAATCGGCGGGCGGGCGGGTGAAGCGGTAGACAGGAGCGGTGACGGAGCGGTTCGGTGGTGCGTTGCGGGAGTGGCGGAGCCGGCGCCGGGTGAGTCAGCTGGAGCTGGCCGTGCGGGCCGGCACCACGCAGCGGCACGTCAGTTTCCTGGAGAGCGGCCGGTCCGCGCCCGGGCGGGCGATGATCATTCGACTGGCGGAGTCGTTGGAGGTGCCCGTTCGCGAGCGCAACGATCTGCTCCTCGCGGCCGGGTTCGCTCCCGCGTACCCCCGAAGTGCTCTGGATTCTCCGGAGCTCGCCCCCGTCCGGGCGGCGCTCGAGCACGTGCTGCGCGGGCACCTGCCGTATCCGGCGGTCGTCGTCGACCGGCACGGCGACCTGGTGTCGGCGAACGCCGCGTTCCACCGCCTGACCCGCGGGGCCGATCCGGCGCTGCTGGAGCCGCCGGTGAGCGTGGCCCGGTTCCTGCTGCACCCGCGGGGCCTCGCGCCGCGCATCGTGAACCTCGACGAGTGGGCCTGGCACGTCGTCGACCGGGTCCGCGCCGAGGCCGCCCGCAACCCCGACGAGCGCCTCGTCGCGCTGGCCGCCGAGCTGGCCGGGCTGGCGCCCCCGCGGCCGGCCCAGCCGGGCCTGCACCACCTCGGTTTCGCGGTACCGCTGCGCCTGCGCGACACCGACGACCGCGAGCTGAGCCTCATCACCACGCTCACGCACTTCGGGACCGCGGTGGACGTGACGATCGCCGAGCTGCGCCTCGAGGCCTTTCTGCCCGCCGACGCCGCGACGGCCGCGGCGCTGGGCAGGTCCTGACCGGGCGCGGCCCGACCCTTATTTCGGAGCGTGTCAAAAGGGTGGCGGACGCGGTACGGTGCCTTGTGCCAGTCGCCCCGCGCCGCGCCCGGATCGCCGGCTGCCTGCTGTTCCTGCTGTTCGGCGGCGCGCTCGGCGCCTGGACGGCGCGGGTGCCGGCGATCAAGCACGGGCTGGAGCTCGACGACTTCCGGCTCAGCGTGGCGCTGCTCGGGCTGGCCGTGGGCGCGATCGCGGGGCAGCTCGGGGCCGGGCGGCTGGTGGACCGGTTCGGCAGCGTGCGGGTCGCGCGGCCGACGGCGCTGCTGGAGGGGGTCCTGCTGCTGCCCTCCGCCTACGCGCCCTCCCTGCCGCTGCTGACCCTGGCCCTGCTGGTGTTCGGCCTCAACCACGGCGTGCTCAACGTGTCGATGAACGCCAACGCGCTCGGGGTCCAGCGGGCCTACGGGCGCCCGATCATCTCGTCGTTCCACGCGGTGTACAGCATCGGCGGGTTCGCCGGGGCCGCGCTCGGCGGCCTGTGCGCGCACCTGGGCTGGTCGCCGCGCGGCACGTTCCTCCTCGTCGGCGCGCTCGCCGTGGCCCTGGCCGGGTGGGCGCTGGGCTGGATCGCGACCGAGCCGCCGCCGGCCGCGCCGGAGCCGGGCCGGGTGAAGGCGGGCCGGCTCGACGGTGTGTACCTGCTGGGCGGGCTCGCGTTCTGTGCGCTGGTGGGGGAGGGGGCGGCGGCCGACTGGAGCGCCGTGTACCTCCGCGACGACCTGGGCGGCACCGCCGGGTTCGCGGCCGCCGGATACGCCGCGTTCGCCATCGCCATGACCGCCGGCCGCCTCGTCGGGGACCGCCTCACCGTGCTGCTCGGCCCGGTCGGCCTGGTGCGCCTGGGTGGCCTGGTGGCGGCGGCCGGGCTGGGCGTCGCGCTGCTGATCGATGAGCGGATCGCGGGCGTGGCCGGGTTCGCGGCCCTGGGCGCCGGTCTCTCGTGCGTGGCGCCCCAGGTGTTCTCGGCGGCGACGGCCCGCAACCCGGCCCAGCCGGCGCGGGCGCTGTCGGTCGCGGTAAGCCTGGGCTACGCGGGCTTCCTCGCCGGGCCCGTCCTGATCGGCGCGGCCACGCAGGTGGTGCCGCTACCGGTGGCCCTGCTCCTGCCGGTCGCCCTCGCGCTCCTGGTCGCCGCCGCGGCCGGCGCGGTCCGGGCTCCGCGCGCCGCCGACCACGTCGACGACGGCCGCGACAAGCGCGACCACCACGAAGCCGATCGTCACCCATAGCGACGCCTGGAACGCCAGCTCCCAGTCGCCGCCGTGGTGGGCCAGCCGGTTGAAGAACACGGCCCCGACGGCGGCGATCCCGACGGCGGTGCCGATGCGCTGCCCGGTCTGCAGCACCGCCCCGGCGCTCCCGGCCCGCCGCACCGGCACCTCGGCGAGGGTGAGCGTCTGGTTGGGGCTGATCACCAGCCCGCTGCCGATGCCGGCGACAAGCAGCGGCAGGGCCGTCGCGAAGCCGGCCCCGCGGCCGGGCACGAGGTGCAGGGCGAGCTCGGTGCCGCCGAGCCCGAGGCCGACGAGCACGAGGCCGGCGACGACGAGCGGCCGGCCGTAGCGGTTCACGATCCGCCCGCCGATGGCCGCGGCCGCCGCCGAGCCGAGCGCGAACGGCGTCACCGCCAGCCCCGCCTCCAGCGCCGAGTAGTGCAGCCCGCTCTGCAGCAGCAGCGTGAACGTGAAGAAGATGGACGTGAACCCGCCGAAGTAGAACAGCCCGACGAGCGCGCCGAGCCCATAGGAGCGCACGCCGAAGAGCGACAGATCGATGAGGGAGGTACCGCGGCGGGCGAAGCGGCGCTCCCAGGCGACGAAGCCGGCCAGGATGGCGACGGCCGCGACGACCAGCAGCCACTTCGCCGAGCCCTTCCACTGCTGCTCCTGCACGAGCGGCAGCAGCAGCGCGACGACGCCGACGCCCAGCAGCACCACGCCGACCGGGTCGAGCGGCTCGCGCTCCCGCGCCTGCGGCGAGCGCCCCGGAATCCACTTGGTGCCGAGCAGGATGGCCACGATGCCGATGGGCAGGTTGATGTAGAAGATCCACCGCCAGCCCTCGGCCGTGCCGAACACCTGGATCAGCAGCCCGCCCAGCAGCGGCCCGACGGCTGTCGAGACCCCGATCGTGGCCCCCAGCAGCCCGAACGGCCGTCCCCGCTCGGCCGGCTCGAACAGCTGCTGGATCAGCCCGGACACCTGCGGGTTGACGACACCGGCGGCGGCGCCCTGCACGAGCCGCGCGACGATGAGCCACAGCGCCCCGGTGGCCAGCCCGGCCGCCGCGCTCGCCAGCGTGAACACGGCCAGCCCGGCGATGAACGCGTTGCGCCGCCCGCGGGCGTCCCCGAACCGCCCGGCCGGCACGAGCAGCAGCCCGAACGTCAGCGCGTACCCGGACAGGACCCACTGCAGCTCCGCCGAGCTCAACGCCAGGTTGCCCCGGATCGACGGCAGCGCCACGTTGACGATGCTCACGTCGAGCAGCGTCATGAACCCGGCCACGAGCACGACACTCATCGCGCGCCAGCGGTGCTTCAGGGGCCCATCGTCGCTCGTCACCGCCTGCCAGTGCCCAACCGGGCCCCCGGCAAACCAGCGATCGGGCCGGCCGCCGGAAAACCGGTCGGCGGGCGCGGGCCGGGCGGCTAGGTTGCCTCGCATGGGGATCCGGGCCAACTACGTGGTGATCGAGGACGGGGACACCTACCTTGCATGGTCGCGGTGGGGCGGTGACCACGTCGTGGCCGACCTCCGCGCCGGGCCCCGCGCGGCGACCGATGCCATCCGCCCGCCGCACCCGCCGGTGGTGCCCGCGCCCGACACGGCCGAGGCGCTGCTGTGGCGCGGGCCGGTGCGCGTCGAGGAGCTCATGACCGACGTCTACTGCGAGGGCGCCGCGCTCATCGACCACGACCGGCGGGTGCTGCTCGCCTTCCAGTGGGTGGAGGACTACGCCGCGTTCATCGACGGGCTCGCCGCGCTCACCGAGGCGTGGCCGGGCTGGCGGGTGCGCTGGGCGTTCGACGGGGTGCTCGACCTGGCCGCGTACCTCGGGCGGGACCGCGAAAGGCTACGTGAGAACCGGCTGCCCGATGCGTCGGTGTTCGCGGGTCGCCCGGCACCGTTCCACGGCCCGGGGCGGTGTGTCCCGGACGCGTCGGACACCTACTACGAGGGCGTGCTGAGCGTGCGGCATCCGGACGGCTCGCTCGAGCTGTACCTGGCGACCGAGCGCCCGTCAGTTGTCGCCTTCACCACCGCCGCGGCGATCACCGCCCTGGAGCCGGGCTTCCGCACCCTGACCCGCCAGGTGTTTCCCCGCTGGGGTCTGCACCTCGAGCCGGAGTCGCGCACGGCCGGGCTGTGGAGCATCGACCTGTTCGAGGGCGCCCTCATCGACCCGGAGCCGAACTGGCCGGGCTGGACCTGGGACGTGTGGGGCGGCGACATCCGCCGGCAGCTCGACGCCTGCGGTGGTGCGCTGCGGGTGCCGCCGCTCCCGGCCGCGCTGCGCGATCTGCCGGCCGTCGGCGTGTGAGCGGCCGGCGTCAGAAGCCGGCGCGCACCGCGTGGCTGCGCAGGGTGGCCAGGGCGCGGGCGGACTGACTCTTGACGGTGCCGGGGCTGCAGCCGAGCGCGCGGGCGGTCTGTTCGATGGAGAGGTCGCAGCAGTACCGCAGGACCAGCACGGCCCGGCGGCGGGGCGGTAACCGGTTGAGGAGGTCCTGGACCGGGAGGCGATCGACGATGGCGTCCGGGGCCTCGCCCGGGTGGCGCTGGAGGGGCATGGGAATCGTGTCCATGCTGCACGATGGACAACGATCCTGACGCACCGCTGAAATCAGCCTGACGCACGCAGCCTCCGGGCTTCCAGGTGCGCGCGCTGGGCCGGGCTGAGCTCCAGGGCGAGCGCGGCGGTGAAGGCGGCGGCCGCGGCCGGGTACAGCGCGTGCCCGCCCTTGATGACCGTGGCCGCGGCCCGGAAAGGACACTCAGCCGTGCAGGCGGGCACCTTTGAGGATCCGGTCCACGGCGTTCTTCGGCCCGTGCACCGCGACCCCGGCCAGGTGCAGCTCGGCGCGGGGCACGGCGCGCACGGCGGCCCGGTTGTCATCGTCGTTGCCGGTCTTGAACAGCTCGTCGGTGAATACGGCGAGGGCCACGCCGCGCTCGATCGCCCGGGCGTGCGCGGCGGTCAGGACGTCGGCCGAGCCCTCGAAGACCAGGACGGGCTGGCCGAGCATCGGCAGGTAGCGGGTGCCGTCCGCGTCCTCGTAGTCGGCGCCGAGCAGCTCCGGCCGGGTGCCGGCCACGCCGCTGACGACGAAGGCGGTCACGTTGAGCCGCTGCCAGGTCGGCAGGTCGTCGCGGAGCAGGACAGCGATCTTGGTGGGGAACGTCATGTGCTCAGCCTGCGCAAGGGGCGGCCCGCTGGCTTGTACGTTTAGCACATGGCCGCTGAGCTGGTGACGGCGTGGCGCCCGCGGGTGCCGGGGGTCGCCGAGGTCTTCCACGCGCACTTCGTCGACCACGCCTATCCGCTGCACGTCCACGATGCCTGGACGCTGCTCATCGTCGACGACGGCGCGATTCGCTTCGACCTCGACCGGCACCACCGCGGCGCGGCCGGCGCGGCGAGCGTGACGATCCTGCCGCCGAACGTGCCGCATGACGGCCGGGCGGCGACCCGTCACGGGTTCCGCAAGCGGGTGGTGTACCTGGACACGGCGGTCCTGCCCGCGACGCTGGCCGGCGCGGCGGTGGACTCGCCGGGCTTCGACGACGCCCTGCTGCGCCTGCGCATCCACCAGCTGCACGAGGCCCTGGACCGGCCGGGCGACGAGCTGGAGGCGGAGAGCCGCCTCGCCCTGATCCGCTCGCGGCTGCAGCGCCACCTCGACCGGCACTTCCACGAGCCCGCCGCGCCCCGGCACCTGGCCGCGGCCCTGCGCGAGCTGCTCGACGAGCGCAGCGCGACCGGCCTGACCCTGCAGGAGGCCGGGACGCTGCTCGGCAGCCATCCCGGGCACCTGGTTCGCGCGTTCACCGCGTCGTTCGGGCTGCCGCCGCACCGCTACCTGCTGAGCCGGCGCATCGAGCGGGCCCGCCGCCTGCTGCTGGCCGGCTGGCGGGCCGCCGACGTGGCCGCCGAGGTCGGGTTCCACGACCAGGCGCACCTGCACCGGCACTTCAAGCGGTTCGTCGGGGTGACGCCCGGCAACTACGCGGCCTGACCGCCGAGACTCAACCGGCGGTCGGCCGCGGCGGCGTTGCGGCGGAGGCGTTCGGTCTCCGCGCTCAGCAGGTCGCGGCCGATGCCGGTGAGGCGGTAGTAGCGGCGCAGCCGCGACGCGACGACCTCCTCGCGGTCGACCTCGATCAGGCCGTCGGCGCGCAGGCGGTCCAGGATCCCGTAGAGCGTGCCGGCCTGGAGGCGGACCCGGCCCTCCGAGATGCGCCGCACGTCGTCCAGGATGCTGTACCCGTGCTGGGATTCGGCCGCCAGTGCGGTCAGGACCAGGAACGTCGGTTCGCGTAACGGTAAGCCAGTCATGTTCATCACTATATAAAGATCATCGATGTATGCCATCATCCGATCGGTCAGCGGCATAACGGAAAACAGTTAACTGTCTTAACAGCAACGCGTCAATGCCGGCCGACCCTCGATTACATAATGCCCAGATGCACAAGTGTCTCGGCGCACGCGTGCACCTGCTCGAGGGACACCCGCTCGTCGGGGCAGTGGCCGTAGCCCACACCCGGCCCGAACTGCACCGCCGGGACGCCGCGGCCGGTGAGCAGCCGCAGGTCGGAGCCGTAGGGCGCGCCGACGACGGCCGGTGCGGCGCCGCCGGTGGCCGTGTGGGTCCGAACGACCCGCTGCACCAGGTCGGTGCCGTCCGGGCAGCGGCCGGAGGCGAACTGGCCGCCCCACCACTCGACGGTGACCGGGTGCTCCTTCAGCCACGGGTCGGCGGCGCACGCCTGCGCGACGGTGGCCTCGAACTCGGCCCGGGCCTGCTCGACCGGCTCGTCGAGGGCGACGCCGAAGCGGCCCTCGGCGACGAGCAGGTCGGGGACGGTGGAGGCCCAGTCGCCGGAGCGCACGGTGCCGATCTCCAGGGGGTAGGCGATGTCCCAGCGGCGCATCATCGGATCCACTGTGCGGTTGCGTGTCGCTTCGAGTGCCCGCAGCACCGGGAAGATCAGCTGGAACTTCTCGACTGCGCTGACACCCGACGTGCGCGCACAGGCGTGGGCGGCGAGCCCGGGGACGCGCAGCCGGAAGGTGAGCGCGCCGCCGTTCGCGGCGAGCACGTCGAGCGCGGTCGGCTCGGTGATCACGCAGGCGTCGGCCCGCCAGCCGCGCTCGAGGGCGGCGAACGTGCCGAGGCCGCCGTCCTCCTCCCCGACGACCGCGGCCAGCAGGAGATCGCCGCGGGGCCGGGCGCCGGAGCGGTGAATCGCCAGGAATGCCGACAGGGCGGACACGAAGCCGCCCTTCATGTCGCAGGCGCCGCGGCCGTACGCGTGGCCGTCGCGCACGTCGCCGGACCACGGGGAGCCGCTCCACGTGTCGGGGTCGCCCGGGGGTACGACGTCCAGGTGGCCGTTCAGCATCAGCGAGGGGGCGTTTTCGGTGGATCCGGGCAGCCGTGCGACCAGACCCCAGGCCTCGTCCCGCTCGACCTCCATGCCCGGGAAGTCGGGCCGGGCCGCCAGTTCGGCGACGGGGATCGGCCACAGGTCCAGCTCGACGCCCTCCGCGCGGAGCAGATCCGCGACGTGGTGGACGATCTCGCTTTCCGCGGCGGTGCCGCCCACACTGGGAATGCGGATCAGGTCGGTCAGGGTGCGGACGGTCTCGGCGCGCGCATCGCGCAGGGCGTCCAGCGCAGGTTGTACTTGGGTCACGGGGGCACGATATGTCGCTGACGCTGTTGACGTACAACATCAAAAATGGCGGCGGTGACCGGCTCGCCGCGATTGCGCGGGTGATCACCGGGGAGCGGCCCGACGTCGTGGCGCTGCAGGAGCTGCGCGGCACGCCCCAGCTCGGGGCGCTGACCGGGATGCGGCAGTTCGTGGCCGGGTCCTGGCGCGGGCAGCCGGTCGGGCTCCTCGTGGCGCGGCACCTGCGGGTCCTCGCCGCCGGCCGGGTGGCCCGGCCGTTCTTCCACGCCGCCGCCTGGGTGCGGATCGCCTCGCCGATCGGGGCGATCACGGTGATCTCCGCGCACCTGTGCCCCTACTGGGGGCGGCTCCGGCAGGCGGAGGCCGGCTGGCTGGCCTCGTTCCTGCGCAAGGGTGTACTGCTCGGCGACCTCAACACCCTGGACCCCTGGGGCGAGCACGCGGGTGAGCTGGCGACGCTGCCGGAGCAGTACCGGCGAAGGCACCTCAACGGCCGCGAACCGGACATCCGCGCCACGGCGCTGCTGGCCCGGCGCGGCCTCGTCGACGTCTTCCGCCAGTGCGGCACGGGGCCGGCCCCGACCGTGCCGACCACGCAGGGCGGCGGCCACGAGTTCGCGCGCCTGCGGCTTGACTACCTGTGGGCGACCCGCGACGTGGCCGCCCGGTTCACCGACTGCCGGGTCGTGACCGGCGGGGAGGCGGAATCCGGTTCGGACCACTACCCGCTGGTTGGCCGGGCAGCGTAGAGATCTGCGCGGCCGCGGCCTGGGCGGCGGTGCCCGAGGTGCGGGGGTCGATCTGCTGGCGGGGCGGCGGCTGGCGGCGGTTGCCGCCGAGCGGCGGGTTGGCCACCCAGCGGATGACCGGGCCCTGGCCCGGGGCGGGCAGCCAGCCGAGGAAGCGCTGCCAGAGCTGCTCGGAGCTGAACTGGCGCAGGTCCTCGGCCGCGTCCGCGACCCGCAGCGCCATCAGCGTCCGCAGCTCGGCGGGGTTGTCGGCGTATTCGGCCACAAGCTGTTCGCGTTTGGCCGCACAGGGCCAGGGGTCGGCGCATCCGGTGCACCGCCACTGCGGCCGAGCGGGCATGTGTGCCTCCGTCACCCGAGGCTCCCCGGCCTGACCTCCAGGCGGCGCAGGGCATAGACGAGCACCGAGTTGCGGGCCGTCACGTACTGATCGCAGGGCCACGGCTGGCCGCAGTCACGGCACAGCTCGCCGCGCTTGAACTTGGCGGCCAGCCACCCGCGCGGCCGCGGCTGGTGGCGGCGGCGCTGGCGGACCAGGTCTGGGAGCTCCATCGCGAATCCTTCAGGTCGCCTTGGACGGGCGGGAGTCAGACGGGCGGGAAGACCTGCCGATCCGCAGGCCCGCGTGGACCAGGTGCGGCTGCGGCAGGATCGTCAGGTGCTGCGCCGCCGGATGGGGCCGGTTGCGGGCACCTTTCGTGCGGTACATCGCCGCGTCCGCCCGGTGGACGGCGTCGGCGAGGTGTGCGCCGGGCTCGACGGGGACGAGCCCGACGGACACGCTGACGGTGACGACCTGGCCGGCCAGGCGCATCGGGGCCGCGAGGACCTCGGCGAGCCGGTCGGCCTGCTCCTGTGGACTGCCCTGACGGACGGCCAGCAGGCCGGCGAACTCGTCGCCGCCCAGCCGGGCCACCAGGCCCCGCTGTGTGCCCGGGTCGTCGGCGTATGCGGCCAGCCGGCGGGCGGTCGTCACGAGCACCTCGTCGCCGGCCGAGTGGCCGAACACGTCGTTGATCTGCTTGAACCCGTCGACGTCGAGCACGACCGCGACCAGGGGGTGCAGTGCGCGGTCCGCGACCAGGTCGGCGCCGCGCTGATAGAAGGCGCGGCGGTTGGGCAGGCCGGTGAGCGGATCGTGGCTCGCGGCGTGCTGCGCGACCTCGAGCTGCGCGCCCAGCCGGGCGGCGAGCCGCTCCGCGCGCCGCGCACGGAGATAGAGGGGAAGGGTCGCACACACCCCGGCCGCCGCGGCCGAGCCGGCCAGAAAGGCGAGGGGATCCATGGGTGCGTGTCCCTTCAGATCGCAGCTGGGGAAGCCACTCGATCGTTTTGGTGGTCGGTGTCCGGTTGTGATCACAAACTGTGAGCGCCCCCGTACATCGGCACATGCGCTAGCATGCGCTTTATCGGCTGCAGACGCAAGAGCCGATGCACGTGCAGATGCCGGTTGCTTGGTGAACTTTCAACCAAGGTCATCAGAGAGATGTCGATGGAGCAGACGTACAACGGGATGCCGGCCGGGCACCTAACCGGTGTGACCTGGCAGAAGAGCCGCCGCAGCAACCCCAGCGGCAACTGTGTCGAGCTGGCCCGCCTGCCGCACGGGGCCGGCTTCGCCATGCGCAACTCGCGCGACCCCGATGGCCCCGTACTCATCTACACCTACGAGGAGATCGCCGCCTTCGTCGGAGGCGCCATCGACGGCGACTTCGACAACCTGCTGGCCTGATCGTTGCGGCCCGCACCGGCTCGAGAAGCCTGAGTAAACCCTGTCCGAAGATCGAGCAGGCTCGCATCCGCCGCGCTTCGCGAGCCCACTCCCGCTTACTGTCCGGTCATGGCATGCTTACTCCGGCCGCGGGGGTGGTCCGCGGTAAGGCAGACTGTTCGACCATGACGGTCCCGGAGGCAGCACGGTGACGACCGGTCTAACTGAAGGAGGAGCGTCCGGAGGCCCAACGGTCCTCCGGATGCTGCTGGGCGCCCACCTGCGGCGTCTGCGCGAAGCCCAGGGGGTGACCCGCGAGGACGCCGGCTGGGAGATCCGCTCGTCCGAGTCGAAGATCAGCCGGATGGAGCTCGGCCGCGTCGGCTTCAAGGAGCGCGACGTCGCCGACCTGCTGACCCTCTACGGCGTCGACGACGGCGAGGAGCGCTCGCGCCTGCTGGCCCTGGCCCGCGACGCCAACAACCCGGGCTGGTGGCACCGCTTCGGCGACGTGCTGCCCAGCTGGTTCCACTCCTACCTCGGGCTCGAGGCGGCCGCCGCGCTCATCCGGACCTACGAGGTGCAGTTCGTCCCCGGTCTGCTGCAGACCCAGGAGTACGCCCGCTCGGGCGTCCTGCTCGGCCACGGCCGGGCCAAGGAGGACGAGATCGAGCGCCGGGTCGAGCTGCGCATGCAGCGCCAGCAGATCCTGACCCGCAAGGACGCGCCGAAGCTCTGGATGGTCGTCGACGAGGCCGCCCTGCGCCGCCCGATCGGCGGCCCCGACGTCATGCGCGCCCAGCTCGACGCCCTGCTGGAGATCAACAGCACGCTGCCCAACGTCCGTCTCCAGGTCATCCCGTTCAACGCGGGCGGCCACGCGGCGGCTGGCGGTGCCTTCACGATCCTGCGCTTCCCCGACGACGACCTGCCCGACGTGGTCTACATCGAGCAGCTCACGTCCGCGCTGTACCTCGACAAGCGCGACGACGTCGACCTCTACGCCGAGGCCATGGAGCGGCTCTGCGTCGAGGCCCGTCCGCCGACGGACACCGCGAAGATCCTCGAGGAGATCCGCCGGGAGTTCGCCTAGAACGGCACCCCGCCGGCCCAGATCGAGATGGGGCCGACGGTCATCGTGCGCGGGAAGCGTGTCGCCGAGTTGTCGACGCCGCCGGCGACGGCGACGTTGAGCAGCAGGAACTGCGGCCCGCCGAAGGGCCAGGTGCGCCCCGAGGCCAGCGCGTCGGCGGCCCACAGCGACATCGTCGGCCGGCGGTCGACGTAGAAGCGGACCGTCTGCGCGTCGAAGTACACGCCGAACACGTGGCTGCGCGCGTCGAGCGGCAGCCCGACGTCGGTGGTGCCGCCGGCCTCACCCCAGCCGTACTGCCGGTCCGTCCTCGGGCTGCCCGCGACGGCCATGTGCACCGCCGACTGCACGAGCGTCGGCCGGCTGCCGGTGCCCTCGAACGCGTCGAGCTCGCCGCAGGCCGGCCAGCCGACCGTGTCGATGTCCGCGCCGAGCAGCCAGAACGCCGGCCACACCGACGCGCCGACCGGGGCCGTGATCGCCGCCTCGACGTACGAGCCGGCCGCGACAGTGACCTTGCCGTGGGTGGTGAGCCGGGCGCTGGTGAAGCCCTGCGCGGTCCGCACCGCCGTGATCGCCAGGTGGCCGGCGCCGTCGAGCCGTGCGTTGGCCGGGCTGCTGGTGTAGGTCTGGCGCTCCCCGTTGCCCCAGCCGCCGCCACCGAGGTCGTAGCCCCAGACCTTCGGGTCGATCGCCGGGCCGGAGAAGCCGAGGACCCGGGACGGGCCGGTCCGCACGCGGGCGGGCGCCGGCGCGCTGACGCTCTGCACCGATGCGCCGGTCACCTGCACGTCGAACGGGCCGGCGGTGGGCAGCGACAGGTACAGCGCGGTGTCCGCGGCACCGGCCGCGGTCGCCACGAACGTGCGCGTGACCAGGTGCCAGCGGGAGTCGGCCGGTGCGGCGTACTCCGCGGTCTCGGTGGGGCGGTGGCGGTACTCCCCGCTGGCCAGCAGCAGCCCGAAGGTGCGCCCCGGCCCGGCGGTGTCGCGCAGCCAGACGCTCATCCGGTAGGTCTGGCCCACCGTGAACGCGGCAGGGGTGCGCAGGGCCACCAGCGCGTACGCCCACGCCCCGGATGCGCCGCCGCGGCTGAGCCGGACCCCGGTGGCCGCCGCGGGCCCGCCCGTGAGGCCGGTGACCCGCTGTACCGCCACGGGCCCGGCCGCCGCGGCCGCCGACCAGCCGGTGAGGTCCTGGGCCGCGGTGGCGTTGCGAACGAGCTCGGCCGCCACGGGCGTCGCCACGGCGGCGGGGCCGGCCGCCGCGAAGGGCCCGAGCGCCGCGAGCGCGGCCAGGATGCGCATCATCACGCCGGGCTCATCGGCGCGCCGCCGGTGAACCGCAGTGCCTTACCCGGGGTGCCACCGCACGGCAACCCTGACGCGTCGATCAAGCCGCGGGGTGGACCGCAGTACCCATCGACGGACTTCGTGCCGCTGCGGGCCTCTAGGACGGCAGGAAAGCGGACGCGGCGAACGACAGTAGGACGGCCGCGGCGACGAACATGACGATCAGCAGCAGCGGGCGCATCGGGCCCGGGCCGCGGCGCCGGGGCGCGCGCAGGCCGCGGCGCAGGCGCTGCACCCGGGTCGCGCGCACGGCCCGGCGCTCGGCGGCCTTGGCCCACTCGGCGTCCAGGCCGGCAAAGGGGTCACTCACAGTGAGCCAGTATGCCCTCCGCCGGCCCGCCGCGGTGCCCCGTGTCGGTGCCCTCTCGGCGCCCCGTCTCGATACCCGGCCCGGTGTCAGGCCCGGTGTCAGGCCGGGTGGCCGGTCAGATCGCGGCCTCGATGCGGTCGATCGCGGTGTTGCGGGGGATGTACCGGTTCAGGAGATTGTGCTGACCGGCCGCGAAGATTCCGGCCACCACCGGGGTCTCGGCCTTGCGGATCTCCAGGTCGGTCTCCTCGGCCGCGGCGATCGCCAGCTGGGCCGCGACCGGGCCGGGCAGGGCGCGCCAGGTCGGCAGCAGGGTGACGTTGATGGCGTCGTCGTACCAGTCCGGCACGGTCGGGGGCGGGATGTGGCCGGAGCGCCAGCGGCGCACCAGGGTCTGGGCCCAGCGGTCCCAGAAGGCGAGCTCGGCCAGGACGGTGGCGACGTCCCAGCCGGGCGTCACGGGTTTGCGAAGGCCGTCTTCGCTGAGGGCGTCGATGAGGGAGGTCAGCCGTTGCCGCGCGGCGGCGTTCTCGTCCAGGGGTACTCGTTCCACCCACTCAACGGTAAGGGCGATACCCGGCCCCCGCATGATCCACTCACCCCGAAAGCCATGACCGATTCCCGCCAGCATCGCGGCCCGCGCTGCGCCACGCTCGAAGCATGTTCACCGTTCACGCGATCGACGCCGAAGCCCTCGACTCCGTTCGCCGCAGCCGCAAGGACGTCTCCGGGAACGCGCCCGAGCCGTGGGTCGCCGAGGGCGGGGAGCCGCTGCGCTGCTGTCTGCGCGACGCCCGGCCGGGCGAGCACATGCTGCTGTTCGGATACGAGCCGGCACTGCCGGCGGGCACCCCCTACCGTGAGATCGGCGCGGTCTTCGCGCACACCGAGCCGTGCGCCGGGCCCGCCGGCCCCGGCTACCCGGCGGACTGGCGGACCCGGCCCCAGGTGCTGCGCGCCTACGACGCCCGCGGCTGGATCCACCCGTCGACCCGGGTCCACGACGGCACCGACCCGGTGGGCGCGCTCGAGGCCGTCCTGGCCCACCCCGAGGTGGTCCGGGTCGACAGCCGCAACGTCGCCTACGGCTGCTACATGTTCACGGTGACCCGCTGACGCTCGGCGCGCCGCTGAACAGGTGGGTCACCTCGGGCTCGCCGTCGGCGAACGCGCGGGCCCGGCGCTCGTCGTCGTAGTCGGCGGCGGTGAGGCGCTCGTCGTGCTGGCGGCGGTGCTCCTCCCACGACGAGACGGTGTAGATCTCGACCATCGTCCCCGGCTCCTCGCCCGCGCGGAACACGCCCCACTGCAGGGCGCCGGTGCGCAGCCGGGCGTCGCGGACCCGCTGCATGGCGCCGACGAACGCCGGGTGGCGCTCCGGCGGCACGCGGTAGCGCAGCAGCACCACGACCGGGCCCTCGGCCTCCTCGGGCTCGATGAGCAGGTGCGGCTCGGGCCAGTGGACAGGCGTGCCCCGATCGAGGGGCCCCGTGTCCAGGTACGGCCACCAGCGTCCGCTGATCAGGGCGAGCAGGAGCAGTACCCCCGACAGCAGCATCGGGATTGTGATGCCGAACCGGTCGGCCGCCACGCCCCAGGCCGCGGCCGCGACGGCCTGGGAGCCGGAGAACACGAACTGGTAGGCGGACAGGCCCCGGGCCCGGACCCAGCCGGGCAGGAACAGCTGGACGGCCGCGTTGGAGTTGCTCAGGACCACGATCCAGGCCGCGCCGGCGGGGACGAGGACGGCGCCGCACAGGACCGGCGAGCGGGTGAGCGCCAGGACGGCGAGCACGGCGGCGTAGACGGCGGCGCAGAGCGCGTAGGCCCGGTTCGGGCTCAGGCGGCCGCGCAGCCACGGCAGGAGGAACGCGCCGGCGATCGAGCCCGCGCCGACGGCGGCCAGCAGCAGCCCGTAGCCGGTCGGGCCGAGGCCGAGGCGGTGTGCGGCGACGACGGGCAGCAGCGCCCACAGCGCGACCGCGGGCGTGATGAAGAGCGCTATCCGCAGGAGGATGCGGCGCAGCTCGGGGGAGAAGCGGACGTAGCGCTCGCCCGCCCGCACGGCCGCGAGGAACGCCTCCGGGCGCGTCTCGGCGGGGGCGCGGCCGCGCAGGGTGGTCATCACGACGGCGAACGCGGCGAACGACAGCGCGTTGAGCGCGAACACGGCGGCCGGGCCGAGCCGGGCCACGAGCAGGCCGGCTACGGCGGGTCCGACGGCGCGGGCCAGGTTGACGCTGAGCGAGCCGAGCGCCGACGCCGAGGGGAGGTCCGGCCGCGGCACCAGCTCGGGGATCATCGCCTGATACGGCGCGACGGTGAGTGCGGCTCCGCACCCCAGCCCGAAGGTCAGTGCGAGGAGCTCGGCCGGGCCGAGCCGGTCGAGCAGCGCCAGGACGGCTATCGTCGCGGCCAGCGCGGCCTGCGCGCTCTGGACGGCGATGAGCAGGCGGCGGCGGTCGAGGACGTCAGCGAGGGCGCCCCCGGGCAGCGCCAGGAACAGCACGGGCAGCGTCGTCGCCGTCTGGATGAGCGCCGTGGTCGTGGCCGCGTGCGGGTGCTGCAGCAGGATCCACTGGGCGCCGACCGTCTCCATCCAGGTGCCGACCTGGCTGGCGAGGGCGGCGATCCACAGGGCCCGGAACGCCGTGTGCCGCAACGGCGTCCAGGCCCTGCTGATCATCCGCTCATGGTAGTCGCCGGCCCGGTTACGAGCAGGTGACGGTGGGTGCCGCGTTGGTGGCGTTCCACGACGCGAGGAACCCGAAGGTGGCCGGCGGCGCGGTGTTCCAGGACGCCGGCGTCACCGTCACGCTCGCCCCGGACTGGGTGAGCGTGCCGCCCCAGAGCTGGCTGATGGTCTGGCCGTTGGCGAATGTCCACTTCACCGTCCAGCCGGGCCTGGTCCCGGCCACGCTCACCTCGCCCTGGAAGCCGCCCGGCCAGCTACCCGTGATCTTGTAGGTGGCCGTGCAGGCGCCCGCGGGCGGCGGGCTCGTGCTCGTGCTCGTGCTCGGGCTGGCGCTCGCGCTGCGGCTGGCCGACGCCGACGCGCTCGGCGACTGCGGCGTGCCCCCGAGCGCGGTCACGATCGTGCCGTACAGCGACGTCTTCTTCTGGAGGTTCTCGTCCCACGGCAGCGCCGCCCCCTCGCCGGAGAAGACGCCGGGAATCCACGAGTACTTGTCGGTGTAGTCCCAGATCGTGATGCCCACGCAGCGGGTCACCGCCAGGCACGCCTTGACCACGTTGCTGTAGTACGTGGCCTGGGTGGCGTCCTTCGTCGCGTCCCGCGGCAGGACCATGCGCACGTCCAGCTCGGTGATGGCGACGTCGACGCCGAGGTCGGCGAAGCGCTGGAGGTTGGCCTGCATGTTCGTCGGGAAGCCGTACTGGATCGCCAGGTGGCCCTGGAAGCCCACGCCGTCGATCGGCACGCCCTGCGACTTGAGCGTCTTCACCAGGTTGTACATCGCGTCGGCCTTCGCGCCCTGGCCGTCGGTGTTGTAGTCGTTGATGTACAGCTTCGCGTCCGGGTCGGCCGCGCGGGCCGTGCGGAACGCGTCAGCGATGTAGTCGATGCCCATCGCGGTGTAGAACGGCGAGGTGCTGCGATAGGTGCCGTCGTCGTTGAACGGCTCGTTGACGACGTCCCAGGCGAACACCTTGCCCTTGAAGTGCGTGGCGACGTTGGTGATGTGGTTCTCCATGGCCGCCTGCACCTGGGCCGCGGGCAACTGCGCGACCCAGCCGGGCAGCTGGTTGTGCCACAGCAGCGTGTGCCCGCGCACCTTCATGCCGTGCGCCTGGGCGAACGCGATGACGGCGTCGCCCTTGGTGTAGCTGAACGAGTTCTGGGACGGCTCGGTGCTGTCCCACTTCATCGCGTTGCCCGGGGTCGTCTGGCCGAACTCGCCGCCGCCGAGGACGGCGGTGTAGGCGGTGTCGGTCAGCTCCGGGTTGTCGGTGGCGGAGCCGAAGTACCGGCCGCCGGCCGCGGCGAGGGACTGCAGCGTCTGCTCCGCCGCCTCGGCCCGGCTGTTGACGAGCGTGAACGTGCCCACGGCGGCCAGCAGTGCGGCCGCGCCGGCGATGCGTGTCCTTCTCATGAGGAGACCCCCGCCAGGTGGTCCTTGATGCCCTGGCCGAAGCTCGTCGCGGTGCCGTTGTAGTTGCTGATCAGCGACGGGCCGGTCGAGCAGTCCCAGGTGTTCCAGGTCCAGCCGAGGTAGCCGATGCCCTTGGTGTCGGCCCAGTTCATGACCGTGTCGACGAACCCGTGGGCGCAGTCGTTCTCACCGATCTCGGTGAGCGACAGCGGGACCTGCGCCGCCACGGGGGCGAGCTGGCTGTCGAAGCAGGAGGTGCTGGAGCAGGTGTTGAAGTTGTAGATGTGCGCGAACGCCGCGAGGTTGTTCTGCGGGTCGGTCGGCTTGTACTGCAGCCACTGCGTGAGGTCGTTCGAGTACGCGAGGCCGCCGATCATGATGACGTTCGTGGCCCCCGTCGCCCGCACGGCGTTGACGAGCGACTGGAAGCCGGCCACCTGGTAGCCGATGCCGCTGCAGGTGCCGCCGTCGCGCCAGCAGGCCCAGCCGGTCGTCGCGCTGCCGGTGGCGCGCTCGGGGTACGGCTCGTTGAACAGGTCGAAGACGACCGCGTCGTTGCCCTTGAAGGCGTTGGCGACGCCGGTCCAGAACGTGGGGGCGTACTGCGCGTCGGGCATCGGCTTCTGGCAGGTCGCCTTGACGTCGCTGCAGCCGGCCGACGGGCCCGTGTACTGCCCGTAGTTCCAGTGCATCTCCACGATCGGCGTGATGCCGTTGCTGACGAGCAGGTTGACGTAGGCCTTCACCGCGCTCTGATAGTTGGCGCCGCCGTAGGCCGCCGGCACGTCGCTCGTGCCGACCCAGCACTCCTCGTTCAGCGGCACGCGCACGGTCCGGATCTTCCAGGTGCGCATGGCGGTGATCGACGCCTGGTCCATCGGCCCGTCCCAGATGCCGTTGCCCTGGATGCAGGCGAACTCGCCGCCGGAGCGGTTGACGCCCAGGAGCCGGTAGGTGGCCCCGGTGCCGGTGACGAGCTTGTTGCCACTCACCTTGAGCTTCGGGGCGGAGCCGGCCGGCGGCGGGGACGTCGACGCGGACGGCGACGGCGAGGTGCTGCGGGAGGGCGACGGCGAGGCCGAGGTCCGCGAAGCCGACGGTGAGGCCGTCGTGGTCGACCCGGTGCAGGTGACACCGTTCAGCGTGAACGCGGCCGGCTTGGGGTTGGAGCCGGTCCACGAGCCGTTGAACCCGATGCTCGTGCTGGCGTTGGTGGCGAGCGCGCCGTTGTACGACAGGCTGGCGGCCGTCACATTCGCGCCGGACTGCGTGAACGTCGCCGACCAGCCCTGGTCGACGTGCTGCCCGGCCGCGAACGTCCAGCCGAGGTTCCACGACGACACGGCGTCGCCGAGGTTCTTGACGGTGATGGCGGCGGTGAAGCCACCGGGCCAGTCGCTTGTCGTGTACGTGACCTGACAGCCCGCGGCGGCCTGTGCCGAGGTCGGCAGCAGGACCGCCCCGGCCGACGCGAGCAGCAGGCCGCCGGCCACCGCGAGGGTGGTTGTGCGGTACCGCATGGGGCTCCTTAGGGAGGCGTTTTCGCTTCCTCGATGGCGGTGGAAGCGCTCCCATCCTTCGCCTCGCCAACGCGTGGTCAAGCGCTTCGATGTGTTCGTCCGCGCTGCCTGGGGCGGGACCTGAAATTTCCATCTCAATTACCGGAGTGTTGACTCCGAATTATCAGGAGTCTACGCTCCGCTTTGTGACCACAGCCCGCCACGCGCTTGCCGAACGCTTCCTGCGAGCGGTGACCGCCGACGACCCCGGCACCATCGCCGACTGCTACGCCGAGCACACGACGATCGAGATGCCCTTCGCCGTCCCCGGCCTGATGCCGCCCACCATGGCGATCTCCCGCGAAGACCTGAGAGCCAGATTCCGCGGGGGTACCGCCCTGAGGCGCTACCTCCGCGTGGAGAACCCCCGCATCCACGAGCCCGCCGACGGCTCGACGCTGATCCTGGAGTACACGGTCCACGGCGAGATGCGCCCCACCCCGACCCCGTTCGCCCTGCCCTTCGTGATGGTCATGACCGTGCGGGACGGCCTGATCGCCCACACCCGCGACTACACCGACCCGATAGCCGGCGCCCGCGCACTCGGCCGCCTCCCCGACCTCGTCGCGGCCATCGGCTAACGTCGCTGGGTATGTCCGACTGGTGGTCCGACGAGCCGATCCTGCACTCCGAGGACGACCGCTTCGGCCGACGCCGCTTCATCGACCACGCCATCTCGCTGGTACGCCAGATCGGCACCCGGCCCAGCAGCGCCGTCATCGGCCTGGTCGGCCCGTGGGGCAGCGGCAAGACCAGTTCGATGCGCCTGATCGCCGCGGGCCTGCCCACCGCCGACTGGCGCGTGGCCTGGGTCAACCCGTGGGCGGTCGGCGGCCCGGACGCGGTGACCGCCGAGGTGCTCGGCGCGATCCAGTCGGTGCTCCCGCCCGGAGGGAAGGCACAGCGGGCGCTGTCCCAGGTGACCCGCCACAGCCGGCATCTGACCCCGGCCATCGCACTCCTCCCGTACGCCGGCGAGCCCTTGAAGGCCGGCGTGGAGTCGGTCCTCAACGAGGCCAACGGTTCCGGCACGCTCGCCGAGCAGTTGGGCAAGGCCGAGAAGGCGCTGCTGAAACTGCAGCAACCGGTACTCGTGGTGCTCGACGACCTCGACCGTCTACAGCCCGACCAGCTCCTGACCGTCTTCCGGGCGATCCGCGTTCTGGGCCGCCTTCCGTACGTGCACTACCTGGTGGCCTATGACCACCAGACCCTCCTCGACGTGCTCTGCGCAACGCCCATAGCCAACGGGCGGGTCGACCGCGCCGTCGCGTTTCTGGAGAAGATCGTCAACCTTCCCCTCGACCAGCCCCCGTTCCGCGAGGAGCACGCTGAGCGCCTGCTGACCGAGGGCATTGCCGCCGCCCTGGACGCCGCCGGGGTCGGCATCACTGACGAGGTCGCCGACCGGCTGGCCGCCGAGCGGGATGTGCTGCTCAGTCTGCTCGCCGAGCCCCGCGCGCTGTCCCGTCTGGTCGCTCAGCTGCGCATCTATCTGCCGCTCGTCGGCGCCGACGAGGTCGACTTGGTGGACTTCCTCGTGCTCACGTACCTGCGCCTGGCGCACCCGCTGTTGTACCGCGACCTGTCCATGCGCAGTGGCCTGCTCACCCTGGTCGTGCCCGGAAAGGAGTCGAGCCTGCCGAGGTATCGGTACGACGCGGAAAGCCTCGTCGAGCGCTTCCACGTGCCCGATGTACACGGTCGCCGGGTGGCGAGAATTCTGCAGCGTCTGTTCCCCATCTTGGACCCGGACAGCCATCCGGCCCAGGACTCGGCTTGGCGCGCGAAGCGTAAATACGACCACCGGGCCAGCGACCCGGATTGTGTGGACCGCTACTTCGCGCTGGCGGCCGACGAGAACGATGTGGGCCGGCGCAGTCGCCGCCGGGCGGTCGTACCGCGGGTGCCGATGCCGGTGGGGTCGGAGGGTGAAACCGGCGGATCACCCGTTTCCTGAAGGGGTTGGCGGGCCGGTCGTCGGCACGATCATTCGCATGTTGCGTCTAGAACCAGACAGCGTCCTCGTCATGACCGCCGCCGAACTGCAGACCCGCCACCTCGAGCGCGACCCCGACGATCCGGCCCGCTGCGGCGCCTGCGGGGCGCTGCTGCCGTGCCCGACCGAGGCGGCCGCCGCCCTGGTGTGCCGGGCCGGGGGGCTGTGGCTGGAGGGGGACACGATCGCCGAGGCGCTCGAGCCGCCCACGCAGCTGCTCGCCATCGTGCCGGCCGAGGTGTGAGCCGGCGAGATTCTGAGATGATCTCTGCATGAGGCTACGGCCGTATGCGGAGGAGGATCGCGACCTCACCGCGCAGCTCGAACGGGACGCTGAGGTCATGCGGCACCTCGGTGGGGCGGCGCCGGCCGGGCGGGCCGAGCGGGTGCATGAGCGGCGTCTCGAACGGCGGGGCGAGGAGTGGTACCGCACCATCCTCGCCGGCCCCGACGACACTCCGGTCGGCGTGGTGGCCGTCTTCCGCACGATGTGGGAGGGCCGGGACATCCATGAGCTCGGCATCATGCTGCTCCCCGGCCGGGCCCTGCGCCACGGCCTCGGCGCCGCCGCGGTCCGCCTGGTCGTCGACGAGGTTCGCGCGGCCCGGACGGTACGCGAGATCCACGCCTTCATCGGTGCCGACAACCGGGCCGCCGCCATGGTCGCCCGCCGCACCGGCTTCCGCGACACCGGCCCCTGTGCGCTCGACTACGAAGGCGAGCCGATCCTCTGCAACCACTGGGTCCTGACCCTGGAGACCGGCGAGCCCGCGGCCGGGGTGTGAGCCCGAGCCGCTCAGGCCGCCGGCGAGACCTCGCTCGTCGCCTGGAGCCACTCCACGGCGGCCGCGTACGGCAGCGGGCGGGTGAACAGGTAGCCCTGGCCGTAGCCGCAGTGCAGGTCGGCGAGCCGCTTGCGGTGGGCCTCCGTCTCGATGCCCTCGGCCACCACCTCCAGGTCCAGGGTGCGGGCCAGCTGGACGATGCCGCGGACCAGGTCGTACTGGCGGCGGGAGGAGCCGATGGTGTCCACGAAGGACTTGTCCAGCTTCAGGGCGTCGACCGCCACGCGGTGCAGGTAGGACAGGGACGAGTAGCCGGT
Source organism: Dactylosporangium vinaceum (assembly GCF_019904175.1). Lineage (GTDB taxonomy): Bacteria > Actinomycetota > Actinomycetes > Mycobacteriales > Micromonosporaceae > Dactylosporangium > Dactylosporangium vinaceum. The sequence continues at coordinate 2,845,236 of NZ_CP061913.1, forward strand.
GCCGAAGTCGTCGATGGAGACGCGGACGCCGGCGGCGCGCAGGGCGGCCAGGTCGGCGTGGATGTGCTCGTCGTCGCCGAGCAGGAGGCTCTCGGTGATCTCGACGGTCAGGGCGCCGCAGGGCAGGTCGGCCTGGGCCAGCTCGGTCAGCACGCGCTGGACGAAGCCGGGGGAGCGGAACTGGCGCACGGAGACGTTGACGCTCATCGTGAGGGAGTCGGCCGGGTACAGCGAGCGGAAGGACACGGCGGCGGCGATGGCGTGGCGCATCACCCAGTCGCCCAGCGGGACGATGAGGCCGCACTCCTCGGCGATCTCGATGAACTCCAGCGGCGGGACCAGGCCCAGGGCCGGGTGCTGCCAGCGGACCAGGGCCTCGAAGCCGTGCGGGCGGCCCGTGGCCAGGTCGACGATCGGCTGGTAGTGCAGGACGAACGCGTCGGTGACGAGGGCCTGGTCGAGGTCGGTGCGCAGGCGCATGCGGCGCACGGCCTGCTCGTGCATGGCCGACTCGTAGCGGCGCCAGCGTTCGGGGGTGCCCTTGGCGCTGTTGAGGGCCACGTCGGCCTCGCCCAGGAGCTTCGCGGCGTCGGGGGCGTCGGAGGTCATGGCCACGCCGATGTTGGGGACGGCGGAGACGACGCTGCCGCCGACCAGGAACGGCGGGCGGAACTCCTCGACGATGCGCTCGGCCAGGTCCTCGACCTCGGCGACCGAGGCCTGGGAGACCAGCACGCCGAACTCGTCGCCGCCGAGGCGGGCCACGGTGGCCGTCATGGGGCTCACCGAGGTCAGCCGGGCGCCGAAGGCGCGCAGCAGCTCGTCGCCCACCTCCTGGCCCATGGTGTCGTTGACGGTGCGGAAGCCGTCGATGTCGACGATGAGCACGGCCGCGCCGATCGCGGTCTGCACGGCGTCCTGGAAGCGCAGGCGGTTGCCGAGCCCGGTGAGCGGGTCCAGGTATGCGCGGTCGAGCAGCTCGCGCTCCAGGCGGCGGCGCTCGGTGACGTCGTGGATGGTGAGGACGCGGCCGTCGACTGTCGGCTCGCCGGTCAGGTCGCGGACCGTCACCTCGACCTCGGCCGTGGTGCCGTCGGGGCGGCGCAGGGCGTGCAGGCCGGGGTTCAGCTGCGGGAAGGTGCGCCCGACGACGCCGGAGCCGAAGAGCGCGGTGGCCGAGGGGCTGGCGTAGGTGACGCGGTCGTCGGCGCCGACGATGAGGATGACGTCGGCGGCGTTGAGGACCAGGGTGCGGAAGTACGCCTCGCTGTCCCGCTTGATGATCTCGCGGTTGAGCGCGATGTGGTCGAGCATGCTCGCGGCCTGGCCGGCCAGGACCCGGGCCGACTCCTGGAGGGTGACAAGCGCCCGCTCGTCCGCGGCGACCCACAGCTCGCCGAGCTGGACCCCGCCGACGGTCAGGGGGCAGTGCAGGGCCAGCTCGAACCCGTCGAGTTCGCGGGCGAAGTCCTCGGGCAGCGACGCGACGTAGCGCATGCTCATCGTCGGCGCCGGCGACGAACCGGGGGCCACCCGCAGGAGCGCGCGGTGCGCGGTGCCGGGGCGCAGCAGCGAGCCGACCGCGCGGCGGACCACGGCCTCGACCATTGCCACCTCGGTCGCCGACAGCAGCGCCTCGCACGCCTTGCGCAGGGCGCGCTCGCGCGACAGCGTGTGCCCGACGCTGCGGGCGGCCACCCCGCCGCGGCTGAGCGACAGGGCGACGAGCGCGGCCGAGCCGATGGCGATGACGACGCCGTTGTGGACCGGGCCGTCCAGCGCCTCGGCGAAGAGGATGCCGGGGGCGACGAGGGAGGCGACGCCGAGCACGGCCCGGCGCGGCTTGACCTGGGTGGAGCCGATGACCCGCGGCTCGGACAGCTGGGCCATCGACGGGTGCAGCGCGGCCAGGCCGCCGGCCGCGAAGAAGACGATCCAGCCGACGTCGACGAAGCTGCCCAGGCCCCAGTCGCCGTTGAGCCGGCGGAGGCTGAACACGACGTCGGAGACGAGCAGGACCGCCCCCGACGTGAGCAGCAGGGCGACGCTCCAGCTGCGCCGGGCCTCCAGCACCATCCGGACCATGATGGCCAGCAGCATCACGTCGCAGAGGGGGTACGCGATCGAGATCGCCTTCTGCGCGACGTTGAGGCTGGGGTCGGACAGGCCCGGATCGATGAGGAACACCCAGGCCAGCAGCCCCGCCCCGGCGGTGAAAATGGCCGAGTCGATGACGGTGGCCCAGTCCCGGTTGGCCGCGCCGGACCGCGAGAGCAGCAGCAGGCCGAGCAGCAGCAGCGGGAACGTGCCGCCGAGCGAGATGGCGTCGACGGCCGTCGGCCACGCGTTCGAGTGCAGGACGTCGGTCTGCACGACGGCGGCCGCGGTGCCGACCGCCAGGACCAGCGAGCCGCCCGCCCACAGCAGCCAGGGCAGCTTGCGGCGGGGCCGGTGCGCGCGGATGCCGTAGAGCATCGCGGCGAGCGTGGTCAGCACGAGGCCGGCGAAGCACACGAGCCCGGCCGCCGGGAACAGGAGGTAACTGACGGCAAGGACGAGCGCACACAGCGCATACGCCCAGGTCACTCGCCGTGTCACGCTGCTCCTTTCCGCACGCCAAGAGCTACTTTGTCGCCCCGATCGAGCGGGGGCAAGGTCTGATCCACCGGTATATGTATCGGCCGCGCGGCGGAGGAGTGAAGGTTCTGGCAAGGTGCGCGCATGGACTTTGCCTGGCTCGAGGTCACCACGCTGGCCGAGCGGCCCGACCGGACGGCCCTGACCTCGGCTTTCGACGACCCGACGGTGGCGCCGTTCCTGTATCACGACCCGATTTCGGCGGCGCTCTTCCCGGCGTTGGTCGCGCGGCACCCGCAGTACACCCTCATGGCGGTGGAAAAGGAGAACGGCCGCGCCGCCGGGATGCTCTGCACGCTGCCGTTCACGGCCGCCGAGGGGCTGCCGCCGGGCGGATACGACGCGGTGCTGCTGTCGGCGGCGGGCGCCCCGGAGCGCGGGCCCGACGTTTCGGCCCTGTTTGCCACTGTCCGGCCGGATCTGCGCGGGCGCGGCGTCTCCGGGCACCTGCTGGACCTGGCCCGGCACAACGCCGCCGCCCTCGGGCACACCGCGCTGGTGGCGCCGGTGCGTCCGACCCACAAGCACGAGCATCCTGGGGTACCGCTGGAGCAGTACGTCGCGCGCCGCCGGCCCGACGGCACCGCGCAGGACCCCTGGCTGCGCGTCCACGAGCGGGCCGGCGGACGGTTCGTCGCCGTCGCACCCCACTCGATGACGATCACCGCAACGCTCGAGCGCTGGCGGGAGTGGACCGGCCTGCCGTTCGACACCGCCGGCCCGGTGGTGGTCCCGGGCGGGCTCAACCCGGTGCTCTGCGACCCGGAGCGGGACATCGCCACGTACGTCGAGGCGAACGCCTGGTATCGGCACGACCTCCAGGCAGGGCGCCAGAGCTAGAGGAGGTCCCGCGCGCCGTGCTTGACGGCGTACATCGCGGCGTCCGCGTCGCGCAGCAGGCCGTCGGCGTTGGCCAGCGAGCCGTGGGCGGCGCCGATGCTGGCCCGGATCGGGATCAGGGCGCCGTCGAGGTGGACCGGCTCGGCGAAGACCTCGTGCAGCCGCCGGGTCAGCTCCTCCGCGTAGTCAAGCGCCGTGTCCGGCAGCAGCACCGCGAACTCGTCGCCGCCGAGCCGGGCCACCGTGTCGGTGGGGCGCACGCACCGGCGCAGCCGCTCGGCGACCGCCCGCAGGAGGGCGTCGCCGGCGTGGTGGCCGTAGGTGTCGTTGACGGCCTTGAACCCGTCCAGGTCGATGATCAGGATCGACGCGGCCTTCCCGGCGACGGCGATCCGCTCGGCGAACAGGGCCCGGTTGGCCAGGCCGGTCAGGGCGTCGTGGGTGGCCTCGTGGCGCAGCCGGTCCTGGAACGCGACGACCTCGGTGATGTCGTGGGCGTTGTAGACCACGCCGCGGATGCCGGGCAGGTGGATGAGGTTCGTGGCCACCGCGGACAGCCAGCGGGGCCGGCCGTCGATGTGCGGGACCTGCAGCTGCATGGTGACGCTGGCGCCGGGCCGGGTCAGCAGGTCGGCCAGGCGGGCCTGCCACTCGTCGCGGGCCTCGGCCACGGTGAGCTCGTTCATCCGCAGGCCGATCACCGACTCGGGCGGCACGCCGAAGGTGCGCTCGACGGCCGGGCTGGCGTAGCTGACGATGTGGTCGGGGCCGGCGATGAGCGTGATGTCGGAGGAGTGCTGGACCAGGCCGCGGAAGCGCTCCTCCTGCTCGGCCAGGGCGCGCAGGCTGCGGTCGACCTCGCCGAGGAGCCGCGCGTTGTCGGTGAACGCGATGAGCTGGCGGGTCACGACGATGCCGGTGACGAGCAGGACGCCGATGACCACGCCCCAGACCCGGGCGTCGAGCGAGCCGCTGGACAGCGACACGATCAGCAGGACGTACGCGGCCAGGACCCCGAAGTACGGCAGCAGGCTGAACGGCCGCATGGTCCGGCGGGCCAGGACGTCCGGGTCGGCCCGCAGGTTGGCCTCGTTGATCCGCGGGACGGCGGCCAGCAGGGCGCACGGCAGGAGCCGGGCCAGCATCGACACCTCGGGCCGGGCCACCTCGACCAGGGCCGCGGTCAGGCCGGTGCTGAGCCCGACGAGCACGCTGGCCAGCCCGGCGCTCCAGCCGGCGATCGGGGTGAACGGCATGTTGCGCCCGAGCATGAGTTTGACCAGCCCGAACGAGCCGGCCAGGCTGACCCCGGCCGAGGCCAGTGCGAGCAGCAGGGCCCCGCCGCCCTCCCGGAGGTCGACGCTCGGGGAGAGGTACCAGACGAATACCGCTGTCGCCGCGACGACCGTGGCCGCGTCGAGCATGAACCGCAGCCGCTCCCGCCCGGCCGTGTTCGTCGGGTGCAGGACCATGGCCAGCAGGGCGATCACCGAGCCGAGCGTGACGAGCCCGGACTGCACGGCCCCGCCCTGGACCATCCCGTCGACCGGGGTCGCGAACGTCTGGACGCCCTGGACGGTGTCGCCGATGGTGAAGAACACCCCGGCGACCGCGACGAGCCGCCAGAACCGCCGGTGCGCGGCCGACACCCCGGGCAGCGCGCTCATCCGGGCCGACAAGATGGCGAAAATGACGTCGAGCACCACCTGAAGCGGCCAGAACAGGGCAAGCTTCGCCGGAGCGCCGGCACCGGGTATCGCGTACCAGACCGCGAAGGCCGCCGTGAACAGCAGGAGGGCGCGCAGCACCGGATCGCGCAGCAGCGCGGACCGCGCCGACGGGCGAGGCCGCAGCTCAGTGGATGTGCTCACGGCACTCCTTCATTGCGCCGGACTCTACCGCGTGGGCGGGCACCCTAGGGTGTCGTCTACATCGTCCATACGGCCGAAGACCTGAGTCAGGCTGAAGCGCCTCCCGAAATCGCTCGGAAAAGTACGCGCCAGGCGCCGCGGACGGCCCCGGCGATGGCGAGCGCGGACGGCAGCGCCGCGGCCGCGAGGGCGGCGAGGCCCTCCCAGGCGGCGAGCGTGGTCAGGCCGTCGGCCCGGATCGGCGCGATGCACAGTCCGACCAGGTGCGGCAGCGCCGGCAGCACGAACATGCCGAGGTAGTACAGCGCGACGGCGGTGCCCGGGACGTAGAGCCACAGGTAGCGCCGGGCCCACACGACCTCGCGCGGGTCGGCCTCCGCGAGCTGGCGATGGTCGTCCGGTCCGGCCCGGCGCAGGTACCGCCGCAGCAGCGCCCCCTTGGTCGCCCACAGCGTCTTGCACCCGGTCGCGTTGACCAGCAGCGCGTAGATGTCGGTCCGCACGAACACCATGGCCTGGGCCACGAGCGCGGTGAACTGCAGCACGATCAACGCTCTGAGCAGGCGCACCACCAGCCCGTCGGGCACCGCCACCTGCACGAGCAGCGCGCCGCTGAGGATGGCGGCGTCCCAGGCCATGCCGGCCAGCAGCGGCCCGTAGCGGGCGCGGCGCGGCACGCTCCACAGCCGGGTGAGATCCGCCTGAAAGGTGACGAAGTACAGCCGGCGGCTCACCGACAGGCGGCTGCGCAGTCCGAGCGCGGCCGTCGCCAGGACGTGGGCCCCCTCGTGCGCGGCCACCGCCAGCATGCCCAGGACACTGGCGGCGACGATGTTGAGCAGCTGCGTGTCGAAGGGAAACGCGTCTCGGAACGTCGGGCGCAGCGCGGGCACGGCGACCAGGAGCACCGCGGCGGTCAGGGCCAGGACGGCGTAGGCGCTCCAGGCGATGCGCCCGAACAGCGCCGCCCCGGCCCGCTGCCGCAGCGTCCCGGTGAGCGGCGCGGCGCCGTCGCCCTCGGCCAGCAGGCCCTCGTCGGCCAGGGTCTGCATGAAGTCCTCGACGTCGACCGGCTCGCCGGCCAGGTCCGCGGCCCGGCGGCCGGCCTCGGCCACGCTCGCGCCGTCCTGCAGCCACTCGATGATGCGCGCCCCGATCTCGGGCACCTCGACGTAGGCGGCGGTGTGCGGGCTGCCCACGACGTAGTTCTCCCCGTCCCGCACGAGTGTGAGCTGGGTCAGCACAGCGGGCACCGGGGGTTGCGGGGCCACGGGTCGCGGGTGGTGCGCATGCCGTCGGCCAGCTCGATGGTGTGGTAGACGCCGGCCGCGACCGGCGGATCGGTGCGGGTCAGGTACCGCCCGGCCTCCATCGTCACGAACCCGGCCAGCAGCTGCGCGACCGGTCCGGTGGCCCGGTTGACCCGGCCCATGGGGAGTACGACGGACTGCCCGGCCAGCTCGGGCATGCGCTCGCCCTGCTCGGCGCGGTTGAGCTCCAGGCACATCCGGCACGCGCTCACGCCCGGCTCGACGGACCAGTAGAAGAGCGTGGAGTACAGCAGGCCGCCCGTCACGAACGGGATGCCGAGGGCGAAGCAGGCCTCGTTGACCCGCAGATGCACGTCGTCGGGAGAGTCGATGGCGCAGACGACGATCGAGGCGCCCCGCCCGAGCCGGACGATCGCGTCGACGTCGGTGACCCGCTCGTGGACGGCCTCGACGACTGTGCCGTCGCGGGAGTAGCGGGCCGCCCAGTCGCGGGCCGCGTCGACCTTGGGGCGTCCGAGGTCGTCGTGGTCGTACGCGAACTGCCGGGCCAGGTTCTTCTCCTCGACCACGTCGAAGTCCACGAGCCGGACCCGCCCGGCGCCGAGCCCGACAAGCGACTGCAGGACTCCGCTGCCCATCCCGCCCGCGCCGAGCAGCAGCACGTCGGCCGCGGCCATGGCCCGCTGGAACTGCGCGCTGGGCCGGTCGAGCCCCGCGTAGAGGTCGTAGAAGCGCAGGTTGCTCTCGTGCCGCCGCCGCGTCGCGGGGTCGAGCCCGGCGTCGGCTCCGGCGCCCAGCAGGACGCCGACGTCGTCGAGGGCCGCGACCGCGGCGGCCATCTCGTCCTCGGTGACGGTGAACCCGCGCCGGTGCATGGCGGCCGGGAGCTCGGCGACGGTCCGCGACCCTTCGGCCAGCACCTGCAGCAGCGCGGTGACGCTGCCGTCGGCGTCGTCGAGGTACGTCGCCTCGAGCGCGCGGCCCAGGAGGATCACCTCGTCCGGCCGCTGGATGACGGAAATAGGTTTGAGCTTGGGCATGACCCGCATCGGAAATCTCCTCCGGACAAGCGACAGGCCCGGCGGGGTGTCCGCCGGGCCGGTCATTTATGTGGGTCAGACGGCGCCCTGGGGCGCGTCCGGGTCGAGGTGGATGCGGGTGGCCTCGATCGGCTCGACCTTCTTGACCTTGATCTTCACGTGGATCTCCCAATGGTTGTGGGTTCTATGTTCCGGCCGGGCCGGTAGCCCGCCGTTGAGAAAGAACTTAGGCAACGCATTGACCGCGAACAGTCACGGAGTCGACTGGCCGAGCGCGAAAAAACTACGTATCAGATCGAGGGTGTGCGCCCTCAGGGCACTTTCCGGCTGATCCGGTACCCGAGCGTGAGGAACGGCAGCCCGAAGACGGAGAATGCGTGGTCGGCCCGCAGCTCACCGTCCTGTACATAGACGTCCAGCTCTTCGGCGAATCCCGGGACGCCAAGGGTCGTGAGGTTGCGGCTGGCGGCGTCGACGTAGCTGAGGTAGTGCCCGGTCTGCCCGTCGTGGCCCTTGCTGGTCAGCCGCAGCCCGCCGCCGGCCCGCCCGCGCGGTGCGAGCGTGGCGGTGAAGTTGGCCTGCGGGAGCGGGAAGCCGACGCTGACGTATCCGCGGCCGTCGTGGCGGTACGTCGTATAGATGCCGACGTAGATCGGCTCGCCGCTGTGGGCGAAGCTGCGAATCCACCCGCGCGTGCGCACGGCGCCGTCGGCCCCGCTGATGGTGTCGATGCGGCTGTGCACGCCCCGCTGGGCCTCCCGCAGGTTCATGGGTACGTTGGCCTGCCCGAGCGGCCGCGCGACGAGGGTCCGGTAGAGCAGATACCCGGGCCGCACCCAGGCCCGCCAGCGCGGCTCGATGTCCAGCGCGAACCGGGTGGTGTGCTCGTAGAACTCCCGCACCAGGGGGTCGACGCCGCCCGGGTCGAAGTCGGGACCTTCGAGCGCGTCGAGGGAGGCGACGATGCCGACGTCGGCCGCCGCCTCCTGGTAGGTGCCGCCGGTGGCCGCGGCCAGGTCCCGGACGTAGCCGGTGCCGACGTAGCGGGTCCGGGCCTCCAGCGGTACGACGAACGGCAGTTGCTCGGCGGTCGCACTCTCGGCGAGCAGCTGGATCTGCGGCTCGCGGAACACGAGCTGCGACACCGTCCGGAACGTCACCACGGTCGCCGCCGCCACCTGAGCCGCCGGCCGCCGGCGCATCGCCGCCCCCACCGCCAGCCCGACGACCGGCCCGAGCGCAACCTTGTGCGGCCGCACGCCCATCGCCCCGGCCACCGTACCGGCCGCCACCCCGACCGCGAGCGACGACGCCCCGGCCTTCCCGGCGGCCCACCCCACGGGCGCGGCCAACGCCCCGCTGGCGGCGATCCGCGACCAGACCGCCGGCACCTCGTCGGGCTTCTGGCGGGCCCGCGCGGCGGCGTCGACGGCCGCCAGCACCCCGGCCCCGGCCAGCGCCCCACCGAGCACCGCCCGCGGCCGGCGATGCCCGGCGAGCGCCGCCCCGGCCGCCGCCCCCAGCAACGCCGCGAACCCGATCCCCTGCACCCGCTTCGCATCCACGCGCCAAGTCTCACACGCCGGGACGCAGGGCCATGGCCGGGCACTTGTCCGCGAGCGCCGGGTCAGCCCCGGCGGCGGCCCGCTGCGGCTCGCGCCCGGCCGGCCCGACGAGCGCCGGCCGTTCACACTTGCGAGCGCTCAACCGGAGACCGCGCAGGGCCTATGTTTGTCGCATGACCAGGGCCGGCCTGACCCTCATCCGGTCCGTGTTCGTGGCCGTCGCCGTCGCCGCCGTCCTGCTCGGGCTCAGCGGGATGCACCAGCTGCTGCAGGCGCGCTCGCCGGGCTACGACCGCTGGGATCTGCCGTACTACACCCTGCAGCTGTTCGTCCTGAGCTCCGAGCCGCTCCAGGACGGCGGGCCGTACCCGTGGCAGCTGGAGGTGGCCCGCTTCCTGGCTCCGCTGTTCACGCTGCTCACGGTCGTGGAGACCGGGCGCGTGCTGCTCGGCGAGCAGCTGCGGCGGCTGCGCTCCCGCGCGGCGCGCGAGCACGCCGTGGTGCTGGGCGACACGCCGTTCGCGCGGGCCCTGACGGAGCGGTTGACGGCGGCCGGCCGGCGGGTGGTGACGGTCGCCGCCCGGCCCGGCGACACGATCACCCTCGCGATGCTGCGCGGGGCCGGGCTGCGGCAGGCCCGGCACGTGTACGTCTGCGGCCGCCACGACGAGACCAACCACGCGGCGACGGTCGTCGTCCGTGACGCCATCGCCGGGCTGGCCCGCCCGCCGTGGGTCTACGTGCAACTCAACCGGGCCAAGGAGTGCCAGGCGCTGCAGGCCCGCCGGCTCGGTGCGGCCGGCGCCGGCCGCTTCCGGCTCGAGTACTTCCACGTCGACGACATCGCCGCCCGCAACCTCTACCGGCTGCATCCGCTGCACCCGCCGGCGGGCGGCGGCCCGGTCCGGGTGATCATCGCCGGCGCCGGTGACTTCCGCCGGCCGCTCATCGTCGAGACGGTGGCCCGGTTTCGCCACGCCCCGGCGCAGCTGCGGCTCACCGTCGTCGGGCCCGGCTCGCAGCGCACGGTCGCCGAGCTCGCCGCGCGCTTCCCGTTCCTGGCCGCCGCCGACATCGCCGCCGGCGAGGACGAGCTCGACCCGGGGCGGCCCGGCGCCGCCGGCTGCGAGCGGCTCTACCTCTGCCACGCCGATGAGCAGGCGTCCCTGGACCTGGCGCTGAGCAGCCCGGCGCTGTGGCGGGCGGTCACCGGTACCATCGTCGTCGTCACCCACACCCACGGCGCCCTCGCCGAGGCGTTCCACGGCCGCCCGGGTGTCGACCTGCTCGACGAGGTCGGCCGGAAGCTGCTGATCTTCCCGGTCCTGACCCGCGCCTGCGACGCCGGCATCATCACCGACGATCTCACCGAGCGCCTGGCCCGCCGCATCCACGAGCGCTATCTCGCCACCTCCGGCCAGGGCGGCGGACCCGGCTGGGCCGGCCTGGCCGAGTCGGTCCGCAACGCCAACCGCGCGCAGGTCGAGGGGATCGCCGAGAAGCTGCGGGCGCTCGGCTGCGTGATCGCGGTCCGTGGCCACCAGGATGGCGATGCGAGCATGCGGCCCGAGGAGATCGAGCGGCTCGCGATCGTGGAGCACGACCGCTGGCAGGCGGAGCGGCGCGCGCAGGGCTGGCGCCACGGCCCGGTCCGCGACGACGGCCGGCGTCGCCACCCCGACCTGGTGAGCTGGCCGGAGCTGAGCGAGGCGAGCCGGGAGCAGGCCCGCGACGTGGTCCGCTGGCTGCCGGAGCTCCTCGCCGACGAGGGCTTCTCGCTCGTGCGGCTGCAGCCGGCGAGCGCGCCGGCACCGCGGCTCAGCGGCCGTTGAGCGCGCGCAGCGCCTGGACCCAGCTCACGAACCGGCCGGGCAGCTCCGTGCCGGAGCCGAGGCGGGCCAGGTCCTCGTCGGTCACCGCACCGCGGCGGGTCAGCTCCTCGACGAGCGTGCGCACCCGCGCGAACGCGGCCTGGTCGGCTCCGGAGGCCGGGTCGGGGGTGCTGCGCTCGCCGAGCACGGCCGCCCGCAGCTCCTGCAGCGCCTCGGCGACCTGCGGCAGCGCCTGGCTCACCTGGGTCAGCACCGCGGTCTCGGCCGAGCTCGACCCGCGCAGCTCCTGGGTCGCGACCGCGTAGGAGATCGGGGTGACGACCCGCTCCATGTTCTGGTCCAGCCAGGTGATCGACTCGCGCAGCTGGTCCTTGGCCCGGTCCAGCGCCTCCGGGTCGAAGTCCACGAGGATCGTCCGCATGCCGTGCACGTCGAACGGCAGCACCTGAGTGTGCTCGATGAGCTGCACGAACGGCTTGCGCACCGCGTGTCGCACGGCGAGCTCGTAGAAGACGTTGGGGTTGAGGTCGGTCAGGTCGGCGATCACCAGGTCGTCGCTGATGATGCGGTCGATGACCTCGGAGGTGATGTACCCGACCTTGTTGATCTCGTCGCCGCGCTCGGCGACGAAGCCCATCTCCTCGACGACCGGCTTGATCAGATACCGCATCACCTTGTTGCTGCGGACCCGCGTCGGGCTGCCCTCGTCACCGATCGGCGCGATCACGAAGCAGCGTCGGGGTGTTTGCGCGGTCACGGGGTCCGGCATGCGACAAGCGTAGACGAGCTGTACCAGGCATCGGCGCCGTGGGGATGGGTGCGGCGCCACTCGGCCAGGTGCGCGGCGGCCGCGTCCCGGGCCGCCGCCGCGGCCCGCTCGGAGGCCGGCTCCTGCCGCCAGCGGTGCACCCGGGCCAGCATCCGCGCGGTCACGAAGCGGCCCATGTCCGTCAGCGCCGGATGGCGCAGCAGCATCCGGGCCACGTCGTGCGTCGCACCCGCCCACCGGTGGAACTGCACGTCGGCCTCGTCCCTCGCCTGCGGGTCGGCCTCGACGAGGCGCTGGGTGCGCCAGAACCGGGCGACGGCCAGGAAGGCGTAGGCGCCGTCGAGCAGCGCACCGAGCGGGCGCGGATCGGATCGCCACGGGGCGTAGTACAGCTCGCCCGGCGCCTCCTCACCCAGCAGCGGATGGAGCCGGGCCAGCACGATGAACTTGGAGTGCTGCAGCTCGTGCGCGAGCGCCAGCGCGGTCGTGCGCGGCCCGGCCGGGGCCGACAGCGCCACCGCACCGAACGCCCCGGCGAACGTGCTGCTGGTCGTGCCCTGCGCCGGGTCGGCCAGCGGCACCAGCACCCGCAGCGCCGCGGCGACCTCGTGGGCCGTGCCGCGGTGATGCGAGCCGAGCAGCGCCCAGGCCGCCGCCAGCCCGTCGCGCCAGCGGTCGGGCTCCGGCTCACCGGGCCCGACACCCCGCTCCGCGCAGTACGCGGCGCCGAGCGCATGGTGCCACGACGCGAAGTCGAGATCGGCGGCCAGCCGCAGCCCGTCGTGGGTCGTGTCGATCCGCACGGCCGGGTGCCAGCGCGGGCCGCCACCGGCCGGCACCGCCACCGGCTCCGGCTCCCCGCCGGGCCCGGTGCGCAGCCGCAGCAGGCCGGCGGCACCGGCGTCGAACCAGCCCACGCCCGGCAGCGCGATGTACCGGCCGCCGTCCGGATTGGCCGGCACGTCGACCAGGGCCGGCAGCCCCGCGCGGGCCGCGGCCGACGCGGCGACGGCCGCCATGAACCCGGGGTTCGCGCCGTCCGGCCGCGCGCCGTGCAGCGTCCGGACCGTGTGCACCGCCCACGCCGCGACGGCCGGATGGGTCAGCAGCGCGACGACGCTCGCCGCGGCGGCCCGCTCGACGTCGAGCAGCACCGCGAACGCCCGCCCCACGAGCGCCGCGTGCGGATGCCGGACGGCGGCGCTGCGCTCGACGATGTGGTGCATCAGCAGCCGCGTCCGGCTCAGCTCCGCGTCGCGCAGGCAGCGCACCGCCACCGGCCCGCCCCCACCGGCCGCCAGGGCGCACAGGACCCGCCGGGGCAGCTCGTGGCTGGGAACGGTCATTGGCGTCAGGCCGAGAGCCTGGGCATCCGCTCCACGTCGCGGGCGACGGCCCGCCGGATGTGGCTGATGAGGGCGAAGAGGTCGGGGCAGTACACGGACGGGTTGGCGAACCCGTGGCCGGCCCGGTAGCGGTGGGCCGGCAGCCCGCCGCCGCAGACGCTGAGCAGGGCGCACGCCCGGCACTGGGCGCCGAGCCGGTGCAGCCCGGCGAGCCGGGCCCGCACGGCGGGAACGGTGAGCACGTCGTCGAAGGCGTGCCGGACGACGTCGAGGCCGGTGTCGGCCGCGCCCTCCAGGGAGGCGTTGACGGTGTCGCCGCACTCGACGGTGCCGTCGGTGTTGACCACGAGGTAGCCGGCCGGGCCGCGGCCGACGCCGTCGACCCGGGAGCGGCCGCCGAGCAGGGTCTGCATGATGTCGTCGAAGAGCCGGACGCCGGTGGCGCCGTCGCCGGCGTACCAGGCGTCGAAGATCGGGATGAGCCAGTCGGCGTAGGGCGTGGCCCCGGGGTCGGGTCCGCGGCGCGGCGGCGGGGCCGTCCAGTTGCCGTGCGGCAGGAGGAAGTCGATCTGCGGCGGGGCGTGGGTGAGCAGGGCGCGGTAGGTCCCGATGGGGTCGTTGCGCAGGTCGACGGTGCACAGCAGCCCGCTGAACAGCGGCCGGTACTCCGGCCGCGCGAGCCGCTGCAGCGCCTGCTGGACCCGCTCGTGGCTGCCGTGCCCGTCGCGCCGGCGGCGGTGGCGGTCGTGGGCCCGGGCGTCGCCGTCCAGGCTGACGCTGACGCCGATGCCGTGCTCGGCCAGGACGGTCAGCACGGCGTCGTCGAGCAGCACGCCGTTCGTCTGGATGTCGACCCCGGCCCGGCACCCGGCCGGCAGGGCGTCGCGCACGGCCGCGGCCACCTCGCCGATCGGGCCGGCCCCGGCCAGCAGCGGCTCTCCGCCGTGCAGCACGACGCTGACGGCGTCGAGCCGGTGCGCGCGGGCGTGCTCGCCGATCCGCTCGGCGGTGCGGCCGGCGATGGCGGCACTCATCAACGCCGGTCGATCACGCCAGCGGCGGTCGGCCATCGTGTAGACGTAGCAGTAGTCGCACGCAAGATCGCAGCGGCCGGCCAGCTTCAGGACGAACTGGCTGAACGACGCATTGGCGAAGTTGTATTCTGGGTGCAATGATCTGTCACCAAAACTGCTAGACATCGTGCTCCACAGTGGTGACGATCGACCAAATCTATTGCGCGCTGACTGGATGTTACCGTAATGGCACGTCGCCAGTCCAGCATCGGCGGTGATCACTGTCATCCAACGGGGGACGGGCGCGGCGCGGCGCTCGTCGGCAGCCACTACGATGACGACGGGACGGATGGGTGCAGCGACGTGGAAGCGGAGCGGGAAGAGGCGGCGGCGCCCCTGGTGGACGTCGGTCACCTGCGGTTCACCGACCTGCAGGCGATGGCCCCGACGGTGCTCGCGGCGGCGATCGAACGGGTGTTGCGCGACGCTTGCGCCCCCGGTCCCCGTGACAGGAAGTTCGAGAGTGCGTTGATCCGGGAAAGCGCGCCGAATTGATCACCGTCCCCTGACTGGTGGCCGTTCGGTTGACCCATTCCGGAAATGCGCTGGTGTCAACTGGGCGGAGCGGTGCCGAACAATCGGCCGACGCGTCCGGCCGCTTCGGCAGGGGAGTGACATGAGCACGTCGGGCACCGAGGCAACAACGACCGCGAAAATCATTGCGTTCGTCTCCCCGGCGCCGGGTGCCGGGCGGACGAACGCGCTCACGAACATCGCCTGGATCCTCGCCGCCGCCAACCGGCGCGTGCTGGTCATCGACTGGTGCGTGAACACCCCGCGCGTCGCCGACTTCGTGCGCCCCTTCCAGGCCGGCTCGGTCCGGGCCGACCAGATCCTGCCGGCCGACGTCGTCGGGCTGCTGCACCCGATCGGGCCGGGCGCCCCGACGGTGCAGACCTACCACCTCACGGCCGCGCGCGCGGAGCTGACGATGATCAGCTCCGACCAGGCGTATCCGGCCGGCGGTGACGGCGCGATAGGTCTGCGCCGGCGGCTGGGCGAGCTGCCGTTCGACTACGTGTTCATCGACGCGCCGCAGGAGCTCGGCGATGCGGCGGTGCAGTACTGCGGCCGCCTGTGCGACACCGTCGTCGTCTGCGCCCCGGAGCGGCGCCTCAGCGCGCTGCAGCAGGTGAACGAGATCGCCCGGAAGCTCGCGGAGGCGGCCATCGCCCGGATCCGCGTGCTGGCCATGCCCCAGTACGAGTTCCACGCCTCGGGGCGGGCCGGCTCCGTGCGCCAGATCAAGGCCACCCTCGGCCCGCTGCGCGACGAGGCGCCGGAGGTGGAGGCCGGCCGGCTGGAGTTCGAGATCGTCGAGGTCCCCGGCTATCGCTACGACACCTATCAGCACGTGCTGTCGGTGCTGGCCGACGAGCCGGAGATCGAGGACCTGCCGCTGGCCGCCTACCTCGCCGCCGCGCGGCAGCTGAGCGGCGACCAGCAGATCAAGTCGCCCGCCATCAACCCCGACGTGCGCCGCCGTTACCTGCGCAGCGTCCAGCTCGACACCTCCGGCCTCGGCGAGCAGATCGTCGTGCAGTACCCGCCCGCCTGCCGGCAGTGGGCCGACTGGGCGGTCGAGCAGCTCACCGACGCGGGGGCGCAGGTGTGGCGCAAGAGCCGGCCGGCGTCGGCGGGTGACCGGCCCTGCGCCACGCTCGTGGTGGTGGACGGCAGCGAGGCCGTCGCCGGGCCGGCCGATGACGGTGACGCCCCGGGCGAGACCTACTGGCTGGTGGTCGCCGGCGAGGAGCCCACGGCCGTCGGCGGCGCCCAGCTCGTCGATCTGCGCGATGTCGGCGACGCGGAGCGGGCCCGGGCCCGGCTGCTGAGCACCTTCGGGCTCTTCCCGCTGGCCCGGGGGGCCGGGGCCGCGCGGGCCCGGCTGCCGGGCGAGCTGCCGCCGCTGTTCATCCGGGTGCCCGAGCGCAGCCGGATGTTCACCGGCCGCAGCGCGAGCCTGGAGATGGTCAAGGACGAGCTCGCCGAGCACCCGAAGATGACGCTCACCGGCGGGCCGGGCGTCGGCAAGAGCGAGCTGGCCCGCGAGTTCGTCTACCGCTTCGCCCACGAGTACGACCTCGTGTGCTGGATTCAGGCGCAGAACCCGGGCTCGCTGCGGGCCGGGCTCACCGCGCTCGGCAAGGCGCTCAACGTGCCCGAGACCGTCGGCGGTGCGGCCGAGGCGGCGCTGCAGGAGCTCGGCCGGCGCGAGCGCTGGCTGCTGGTCTACGACAACGCCGAGAGCTTCGACGCGCTGCGCGGGTTCCTGCCGGTGGTCGGGGCCGGCCACACCCTGATCACCTCGCGCGACTACGGCGAGTTCGGGCTGCCCTCGCCGCTGGAGATCAGCGGCCTGCGCCGCGAGGAGAGCATCGAGCTGCTGCGCGGGCGGGTGAACGACCTGGACGAGCGCAGCGCCGACGGGCTGGCCGACCGGCTGGCCGACCTGCCGCTCGCGCTGCAGGTGGCCGCGTCGCTGCTGGTGCAGTACATCCGGCTGCTGCGCGGGCGCGGGCGCGCGCCGGAGTTCGCGTTGCAGTGGAGCGTCCGCGAGCTGATGGACCGTCTCCGCGACGCCGACGGCGCGGCCGAGGACAGCCTGAGCCGGGCGATGACGATCAGCATCGCCGCGCTGCGCCGCTTCGGCTCGCGGCAGGCCGAGCTGATCCTCGGGCTCGCGGAGCTCGTCGCGTTCCTGTCGCCCGACGGCGTCTCGATGCGCCTGCTGCGCTCCCGCCCGATGCTCGTGGCGCTGGCCGCCGCGGTCGGGCGCGACGAGGACATGACGCTGTTCGAGGCGGACGACGTGGACCGGGCGCTGCTGGAGGGCGCGCGGTTCGGGCTCTTCGAGGTCGCCTGGGGCCGGCCCGACGCGACGCTCGTCATGCACCGGGCCGTGCAGCAGTTCGTGCGCGACCGGATGCCGGAGCCGATCCTCGAACAGCGCCGGCGGCAGGCACTGCGCGGCCTGGCCCACTACTCGCCGACGGACCTCCAGCACGGCGATCCGCAGCTGCGGTACCGCTTCGACGAGCTGCAGCCCCACCTGGACCACACCGAGGCGTGGCGCTGCCCCGATCTCATCGTGCGGCAGTGGATCGTCGCCCAGGTGCAGCACCTGTACCGCAACGGCGACGGCGAGCCGTGGCCCTCGGCGCTGGACGTGGCCAAGCGGGCCCTCGCGCACTGGATCGAGCACCCGCTGCCCGACCCCCTGCTGCCGGATCCGCAGCTGCCCGACCCGCTGCCGCCGGGTCCGCTGCCGGCCGGTCCGGCGCCGGTCGCCGTCGCACCGCTCGAGGAGCGGCCGCTCGGCGAGGACGAGTTCGGCGAGGACGACGACCTCGCGGAGGACGACGAGCCGGGCCGCCCGACGCCGCACCAGAGCCTGATCTGGCGCCTGCAGACCCAGATCGCCAACCTGCACCGCGGGCTCGGCGCCTTCGACCGGGCCGGCGAGGTCGACAGCGTCATGCTCGACGAGCAGCTCCAGGTGCTCGGCCGCAACCATCGCGCCACGCTGACCACGATGCGGGGTCTCGGCGGCGACCTCCGCGGACTCGGCTCGTTCCGGGAGGCCCGGTCGAACGACGCGGAGACGCTGTACGGCTTCAAGGCGCTGCTCGGCGAGGAGCACCCGGAGACGAGGATGGCGGCGCACAACTACGCGGTCGCCGCCTACCTGGCCGGGGCCACCGCCCTGGCGCTGGAGCTGGAGGAGCAGGAGTTCGAGGCGCGCCGCCGGCTCTTCGGCGACCAGGACCCGCGGACCTGGCGCTCGGCCGGGTGGGTCGGGACGTTCGAGCGCGACCTGGGCTACTACGAGCGTTCCCGCCACACGCTCACCGACGCCCGGCAGCGCATGTCGGCACTGCTCACCCCCGACCACCCGGACGAGCTGGCGATCCGCCGGACGCTCGCGGTGACCTACCGCCGGCTCGGTCAGCACGACGCCGCGAAGATTCTCAGCGCGGAGGTGTACAAGGGCTATCACAAGCTCTTCGGCGAGAACCATCCGCACACCCGGGCCGCCCGGATGAACCTGGCCATCGACTACTACCGGGCCGGTGACAACGAGAACGCGGTACACCTGGCAGAGTTCTGCAAGCGGGGTCTGCAGCAGCGACTGGGCGAGCAGCACCCCTTCGTCGCCGTGGCCGCCATCGACCTGAGCCTGTTCCACAGCCGCCAGGGCCAGCTCGACCTGGCGTTCCGCGAATCGGCCAAGGCACTGGAGTCGCTGCAGGACCGGCTGGGCCGGACCCATCCGTGGACGATGGCGGCGAGCACCAACCACGCCGGCCAGTTGACGCTCCGCGGCGAGTTCACCCTGGCCGAGGAGCTCCAGCGCGACGCGTTCGACAGGTACGTCCGCGTGTACGGGCGGGAGCACCCGTACACCCGGGTCGCCGAGCAGAATGTGAACCTCATCCGGGAGGCGCAGCGGGCGGGCGCGATGACGCGGCCCCCGACCGATCTGGCCGACATCGACATCGAGATCCCGCAGACGTGAGGAGCGCGACAATGGCCGCCAGCAGCCCGCCCGGGGCCCCGATCCACATCAACGACCCGACCCGGGGGCGGTTCGGCAATGCCCGGCGGATCGAGATCTGCCGGCCGGGCCTCGAGCGCGGCCTCGACTACGTCGCCCACCACACGAGTGGCGGGCTGGACTTCGCCGTCGACCGGCTGGAGGCGTCCGGCGCCGGCCCGGCCGACCGGCGCCGGCTCGAGGGTCTCGGCACCGAGCTCGCCGGCCGGTTCGCCGAGCTCGACGCCGTGGTGCGGGCCTGGCACAGCGGCGACCTGATCCGGCTGGTGCTGCACGGCACCGAGCGGCTCATCGTCTGCAACAGCGTCACCGCCGACCAGCTGCTGATCAGCTCGGCGCCGGTCGAGCCCGGGCTCATGCACCGCCAGGATCGGGCCGCCGCCGAGCTCGTCGAGGCCCTGCGCCGGCTGATCGATCTGCAGAGCCAGAACCCGGGCGGCTTCCAGAGCCGGCCGCCGGACGAGCCGGCCGGGCCGGACGAGTCCGCCGGTGAGCCGTGGGAGTCGTGCCCGCCCACCGATCCTCAGGTCGAGGGGGAGCACAGCGCGGCCCGGACGGCGCTGCGCGCCGCCGTCCACCCCGCCGATCTGCATTTCGCGGCGTACCTCAGCGGCGGCGCCTGGCGATGCGCGGCCGACGTGCTCAACCATGCGGCGCTTGCCGCCTTCTACAGCCGCGAGTTCACCGCCGCGGACCGCCGCGGCTGGTACGAGGAGTTCGGCCGGCGCCTGTGCCTCGGCCCGATGTCGCTGCTCGGCCAGCTGAGTCTGGATCTGGAGGATCAGATCGGCGAGCTGTGGCGGCTCGTGCTCGACGTCGAGCAGGGGGCGTTTTACGGATATCGCCGCGGAATCGACGATTTCGTGCTGGGCGCGACGCTCGCTCAGAATAGGGTGCAAAAGGCCGACGAAAAGGTGGAACGGCTGCTCGCCGCGGTTGCCGAATAAAACTGAATGAGCCGTGATGCATGCGCAATTCATTGATAGGAACGATTGCCTTCGGTATGCTGAACGTCCGTAAAGGCGGCCGGGAGGGGGCGCCGTGAGGATGCTCGCCCGGCTTCAGGTGTCGCTGGTGAGCGCTGTCGCGCTCGGGTGGGGCCTGAGCCTCGCGGTCGACACGAGCGGATTCCTCGCCTCGCGCCCGTACCAGTTCGCTGCCGCCGCCCTCCTGGCCGTCGGCCTGATCGCCACCACCCGCGACATCGTCTTCGCCGAGCTGCGCGGCCGGATCGGCATTGTCGTGCTGGCCGTCACGGTCGGCGTGCTGGTCAAGGCCGCGGTCATCGTGCTCGTGCTGCTGCTCGTCCAGCCACTGCCGCTGGCCTGCGTGCTCGGCATCGCGGTGGCCCAGATCGACCCGCTCGCGGTCGCGGCGATGCAGCGCAACCGCCTGTCCCGCCGGGCCCGGAGCATCCTGTCGGCCTGGGCGTCGTTCGACGACCCGATCACCGTGCTGCTGACCATCTACGCCACCGCAGTGGCGCTGTCGCTCGACGGGCAGCACCGCCCGTCCGCATTCGGCACCGGCGGGCAGCGGCTCGGCGACTTCGCCGTGGATCTGCTCGGGAACGCGGTGTTCGCCGGCGTCGCCTGGCTGCTGTGGCGGGGCGTGCGTCGCCTGCGCGGCGGCAGCGCCGATCCGGGCGGCCCGCAACCGGCCCGGCGGCGGGCCTTCGCCGCCGCGGTGCTCGGGTGGCTGCTGCTGGCCGCCGTGGTCGTGGTCGGGGCGGCGCTGCTGCTCATCCTCGGCGTCGCGGTCGCCGGCCTGTTCGTGCGCCCGGACGCCGGACGCGCGCTGGCGCGCGCCAGCACCGGCGCGTTCCACGTCGCCGCCTTCGGGCTGGGCATGCTGCTCGTCGAGGGGGTCGACGTGCGGACCGGTCTGGTCCTGGCCGTGGCCGCCGTCGCCGCGCACGCGGCGGTGTCGGTGGTGATCGGCCGCGGGCTCGACCGCGCCGACCGGGCCTACCTGGCAGCGGGCCAGCAGAACGGGATGACCGCGGTGATCCTGGCGCTGCTGCTGGATCGCGACTTCCCCGGCGTCGTGGCCGTTGTCGCACCGGCGATCGTGGTGATCGCGGCCATCCACTTCGGACTCAACGCCGCCCTCGACCGGCGCTTCGGCCTCCTGGTCCGGCCCGCGACCGGAGCGGCGCCGGCGGAGCGGCGGATGCCGGTGGCCGAGATCCGCCGGCTCCGCGCGCTGGAGCGGGCGCAGCTCGCACAGCGCTGATCGCGTTGCGCCCGGCGCCCGCAGGGGCGGCCGGGCGGCGGCTCAACCGTAGGCGCGCACGGCCTGGTTGACCCGGGCGCCGAGGCCGTCGAACAGGCCCCGGCCGCCGGTCTCGGCGGCCCCCGGGCTCGCCAGGGCGCCGAATGCGGTGAGGGAGCCGAGCTCGAAGAGCGGCAGGAGCCCGGCCGCGGTGTCGTACACGCCGCAGATGCGGTCCAGCTCGCGTTCGGGGGCGCTGCCGGGGTGCTCGGCGCGGCGGCGGTACCACTCCTCGACAGCGGTGCGGAACGCCTCGATGAGCCGCTGCAGCAGCGCGGAGGTGGCCAGCGCGGGGGCCGCGTTGCCCGGCCGCAGCAGCCAGTGCACGACGCCGGCGTCACGGGGGTCGGCCGGCGCCGGGGTGGAGCCGAAGGTCTGCCCGAGGAGGACGTCGAAGCGCCAGAGCCCCGACAGGGCGTCGAGCGCGTCCAGGAACACCTCCTGGACCCGGGTCGGCAGCAGCGACGGGCGCAGGCCCGGCGGGCCCGGCGGCCCGGCCATGACGGTGCTCGCGGCCGGGCCCGGCCCGACGGCCCGCTGGACGAGGCTCAGCTCGGTGTCGACGAGGGTGTGCACCGTGTCGAGCTGATCGGTCATCTGCTGCATCATCCGCTGTAGATGGGCCTGCTGGCGGTGCAGCCGATCGACGGCGGCCGTGCCGGCGTCGGCGCCGACACTGCGCTCGAGCCGGCGGATCGCCGACGTGACGGCCTCGGCGAACTCCTCGGCGAAGGCCGGCGGCTCGAACAGGATCGGGTCGGTGGCGAGCAGGGCCGCGAGCGGCGCCGCGAGCTCGGGCGCCAGGTGACCGGCCACGACCAGGATCGCCTCGCTGTCCGGCACCGCCAGGCGGATGTCGGCCAGCCGGCGGGCGAGGTCGTCGACCGCCTCCGGCTTGAGCACCGACTCGGTGATGAGCACCGCGCACCCGGCCGCGCGCTCGGTGCCGTCGAGGAACGAGACCCAGAAGTCGACGGGGGTGGCGACACCGTTGGCCGGGAGCAGGTAGCTGCGGTGGTAGTCGTGGCCGCCCTCGCCGAGCAGCCGGGCGACGGCGGCCTGGGCGCCGGGCACGGCGGGGCCGTCGAAGTGCTCGTGCAGCACCGACCGGACCATGGCGTAGTCGACCCGCGTGCCCGCCCGGACCGCGGTGCGGTACAGGTGGAAGCACATCCGGATCACCCGGCGGGGCACGCCGCCGGTGACGTCGGCGAGGTAGGCGGCCACCTCGGGGGTGAACGGGGCGAGCGTGTCGAGCCCGAGCGCCCGGTGCTGGCTCTGCTGGATGAACCAGGCGATGTCCGCGCCGTGCAGCGGCGGCAGGCTCAGGGTGAGCCCGAACCGCTGCCGGGACCGCTCATCCATCTGCGCGAGCAGCTCCGGCGGGCCGGTGACGGCGAGGAACGCGCCGCCCGCGGTGAAGCTCTCGACCAGCTGCGCCCACAGCTCGGCGGTGGTCTCGGCGGCCCGGTTGGAGGCGGTCAGCAGCCGGTCGACGTCATCGAGGGCGACGACGAGGTGATCGCCGGAGTGCCCGTAGAGCCAGGCGACGAGGCTCGCCGCGTCCATGGCGAGGGCCTGCGGATCGGTGCCGGAGGGCAGGCCGTGCTCGGCCGCCTCGGCGGAGGACAGCTCACCGGCCCACCAGCTCCACGCGACCGCCTCCCGCTCGGGGCGCAGGAGCATCGCCAGCGCGACGGCGAGCGCGGAGCGGTCGGTGGTCACAGCGATGCGGCGCAGCAGCGTCTCCGGCCCGGCCTGCGGGTCCGCGCTCACCAGCGTGTGCAGCCGGCGGCGCACGTCGCCCGGGCCGATCTGCGTCAGGAAGCTGCGGCACACGGCGGTGAATGTCGCGGCCCGGGCGTCCAGGTAGACGGCCTGCACGCCCGGCCGGTGCTCCTGCCGGGCCCGGGTCAGCAGGTGCGCCAGGGCATGGGTCTTGCCGTATCCGGCGCCGCCGAGGATCGCCAGGGTCGTGCCTGGCGCACCGGCCCGGGCGCCGGCGAGATGGTCCGTCAGGTAGGCCGAGATGTCGCGGACGGCGGCCGTGGGCACGGTGATCGCCGCGTGCTCGTCGGTCGGAATGGAGGCCACCGCAACTGATGAAAACGGATTGTTAATGGCGGAGGCCGGCTGCTCGTCATTTTCAATCATCGTCGGTGATCCTTCATCGATGCGACAGCTGGTGGCAGTCGCAGGCGGCGGGCACCGATGATATCGGTGCTGAATAAGGTTACCCTTGCCCGCGCGCCCGGGTGGATCACCTGAGGAGGTGTCTGGCTTGCTCTGAGCAAGTTGGGTGCGGAATTCCCCCGAAAGGTCGCACTGGTGTGCGCCGTTGCCGGTGTGCGGGCGATGATCGGGTGCACGCCGCCGGCTGCCGGGCCGATGGGCCGTCGCATGAACGTTGATCGAACCAGATTCGCCGGGCCCGGCACAAGGGCGGCCGCGCGCCTGTGGATAACGCTCCGGATCATTCTGCCGGCTCCGCACGACCCCAGTGTGCGGCGGGAACGCAAGTACTGTTACCGGCACGAGTACCGTCAATGCGTGGGTTCAGGAAAATTGCGTTGGGGCAAATGCCGGTAAGGCCGATGGCCCGTCCACCGAAAGCACGAAGTTTTCCGGCTGGTGAAGGAAGATACATGTCCGACGAACCCGACCTGTTGGTGACCCTTGACGCGGCGGACCTCGAGGCCGGTGAGGCGGGGGAGTCCGTCCGCCGTCTGTGGCGCGAGCTCGACGCGCTCGACGTCGACGGCGTCGAGCAGCTGCCGGTGCCGCCGCCGGAGCCGGCCAAGGGTCCGGGCACGGCGCTGACCCTGGCCGTCAAGATCGGCGCGGCCGGGCTGAGGACGGTGGTGGCGAAGATCCGCGACTGGGTGTCGCGCAACGACCGGACCATCGAGCTGACCGTGCGCGGCGACACGATCAGGATCACCAAGGCCACGCCCGAGCAGCAGCAGCGACTGCTCGACGCCTGGCTGGCCCGGCACGAGCGGCGAGGGCCGGGCTGAGACCGGGCAGCGCAGCGGCGCTGCCTGCCGCGCTAGGCGTCGGGCGCCTGCCACAGCCGGATCGTGCCGTCGTCGCCGGCGGTGGCCAGCAGCTCGCCGGTGAGGCTGAACGCGACCGACTTGACGGCCCGGGTGTGCCCCTCGAGCGGGTTGCAGACCTCCCGGCGCCGCCGCCAGTCCCACAGCCGCACCCGGCGGTCGTCGGCGGCGGCGAGCAGCCGGCCGTCGGCGCTGAAGGCCAGTGATGCGGGCCAGCGCTGCTGCTTGGTGATGGGCCGGTCGGCCTGGTGCGGGTCGCGCAGGTCACCCAGGTCCCACAGCCGGATCGCCTGGTCGAGGCTGCCGGCGGCCAGGACGCTGTTGTCCGGCGCGATGGCCATCGATGTCACGATCTGCGTGTGGCCGGGCAGCCGGGCGATCTCGCCGGTCTCGGCCAGGTGGATCTCGATCGTGTCGTCCTCGCGGGCGACGGCCAGCATCCGGCCGTCCGGGCTGAAGACGAGCGAGCGCACGTGCGCGCCCTCGTTGCCGGGCGGGTCCAGCTGCTCGCCGGTGGGCACGGCCCAGAGGCAGACCGTCCCGTCCTCGCTGCCGCTGGCCAGCTGCCGCCCGTCGGGGCTGAACGCGACGGACGTGACGGGGAACAGGTGATCGCTGAGCGGGTCCATCAGCGGCGTGCCGTCCGCGGCGTTCCAGAGCCGGACGGTGCCGTCGCCGCCGCCGCTGGCCAGGATGTCGCCGCCGGGGCTGAACGCCACCGCGCGCACCCAGGACGAGTGCCCGGCCAGCGTGTTGATGAGCCGGCCGTCGTGCGGGTTCCAGAGCCGGACCAGGTCGTCGGCGCCGCCGCTGGCCAGCACGTCACCGAGCGAGCTGAACGCGATCGCCTCGACCGGCTTGCGGGTCTTCAGCACGCGCACCGTCGTGGTCGGTATCGCGGTCGGCGCCAGCGTCACCGCCGGCTTGTCCGGCGTCGCCGGCTGCGCGGCCGGCGCGACAGCGGTCACGGCCGGGGACACCCCGTCGCCGGGCGCCGGCGCGGTGCGCTGCCCGGGGATGGGGCCGGGGCCGTGCAGGGCCCGGAGCGCGGCCTCGGCGACGAGCGGCACGTCCCGGCTCGCGATCAGCTGCAGCTCCTGCCGGGCGGCGAGCGCGACGGCGGGGTTCGGCGAGCGCAGGAGGTCGGTGAGCACCTCGATGGCGGCGTGCCGGACCGGCGGATACGGGCTTTCGAGGTTCGCCCGCAGCGCGGCGGGCAGCGGCGCGGGCTGGACGGGCAGCGCCCTCGGGTTGCGGGCGAGGACGATCTCGCCCTCCCCGCCGAAGATCGAGTGCTGGGGCGACTGGTCGCTGCCGGCCTTGTCCATGGCCGCGACCGCGTAGTTGAACGCCTCGATGACGGAGATGAAGCCCTCACCGGTGCGGTCCGCCTCGCCGGTGCGCAGCCCTTCGACGAGCGCGGCGGTGAAGACCGACCGGATCGGGGTGTCGGGCGGCGCGGTGCCCTCGAAGGAGAGCTCACCGTCGCGGCACGCGGTCAGCACGACCCGGCCCCGCTGCTTGCGGGCGCCCTTGGTCAGCTGGTCCTGCACCAGCTGCTCGAGCGGGCCGCCCTTGTTGGCGAAGGAGCCGCTGAAGCAGCAGTCGAGGATGACGATCTGGCTGCGGGCGCGGCAGCTGTCGAGCACGTCGAGCAGCAGCGGCGAGCTCAACGCCGTGGTCGGCAGGAGCCGCCGGCTCGTGTCGGTCCCGATCAGGTGCAGGCGGCCGCGGGTGTCGAGCGCGCCGTGGCAGGAGAAGTACAGCAGGATCAGGTCGTCCGGATGCCGCCCGTCGAGGAACTCGCCGATCCGGCGGCGAATCTGGTGATCGGGCAGGTCGATCGCCGCGTCGACGTCGAACTGGCCGACCTCGGGGTCGCCGAGCACCTCGATCATGTCCCGGGCGTCCTGGCCGGGCGCGTGCAGGGTCGAGAACGCCGCATCCTCGTACTGCCCGGTGGCGACCACGAGCGCGAACCGTCCGCCGGAGCGCTCGGATGGCACAGTCATGGCAGGTAGCCCCATTCCGCGGCGTCGGTGGAGTATCTGTCGGTGGTGAAGCGATAACCATAGGTCATCGGCACCGGTCAGCGTAGTGAAGTGCTGACGGACCGCAGTTGAGGCATCGGACCCCGGCGGGGAGTCGCTCCGCGGGACGCGGTCGTGCGTGAGCGAAATGTTGCGTACAATTTGAGCACGTGGGCGGTCAAATTGGCGGCCGGCGGGCAAGATTGCACACAATCGAGGTGGATGTATGAGTCGGATGTCGGAATTTGCGGGCCGGTCGGGTGCCGAGTACACGATGGCGGTCGAGCGGGGAAAGATCCGCGAGTTCGCGGCCGCCGTCGGCTCGGATCATCCGGCGTACTTCGGCGACGAGCCCGTATCGCCGCCCACCTTCCTCGCGTCCAACGCGTTCTGGACGACCGACGGCAGCGACCCCTGGGGTGATCAGGGGCCGGACCTGTCCCGCGTCCTGCACGCCGGGCAGCGCTACGTCTTCCACGGGCCGCCGCCGCGGGCCGGGGCCGTCCTGCAGTGCCGCCAGCGCATCGACCGCGTCTACACCAAGCAGGGTCGCCGCGGCGGGGCGCTGGAGTTCGCCGACATCGTCACCGAATACCGCGACGCCGACGGCGAGCTCGTCGCCGAGTCCATCGCCACGCTCGTCGTCACCGAGCAGGCACCCCAGTGAGCCGCGCACTGGGGCCGGTCGGGCCGCCGCTCGTCGAGGGGCCGCTCACCGTCACCGACTTCGTGCGCTACCAGGGCGCGTCCGGGGACATGAACCCCATCCACCACGACACCGCGTTCGCGCAGGCGGCCGGGTTCCCGAGCGTGTTCGCCGTCGGGATGCGCCAGGCCGGAGTCCTGGCCGCGTACCTCGGCGAGCACCTCGGCCCCGACAACGTGCGCCGGTTCGACGTGCAGTTCCGCGCCATCGCCTGGCCCGGCGACACGATCACCTACACCGGCGAGATCGTCGCCGCCGAGGACACCGGCGCGCACACGGTCTGCACTGTCGAGGTGCGGGCGACCCGGCAGACCGGCGAGATCCACCTCGCCGGCACCGCCGTCTTCGCGATCCCGAAGCGCACCCCGCAGCTATAGCCGCTCCACGATCGTCGCGTTCGCCTGCCCGCCCGCCTCGCACATGGTCTGCAGCCCGAAGCGCCCGCCGGTCTGCTCCAGGTGGTTCACCAGTGTCGCCATCAGCCGCACCCCGGAGCCGCCCAGTGGATGGCCGAGCGCGATCGCGCCGCCGCGCGGGTTGAGCCGCTGCGGGTCCGCGCCGACCGCGGCCGCCCAGGCGAGCGGCACCGGCGCGAACGCCTCGTTCACCTCATACGCGTCGATGTCACCGATGCCCAGCCCGGCCTTCGCCAGGACCTTGCGGGTCGCCGGGATCGGCGCGGTGAGCATCATCACCGGGTCGTCGCCGGCCAGGGCGAAGGCGTGGAACCGGGCCCGCGGGCGCAGCCCGAGCGCGGCCGCCCGGGCGGCGCTCATGATGAGCGCGGCCGCCGCCCCGTCGGTCAGCGGTGACGAGTTGCCGGCCGTGATGTGCCAGCCGATCTCCGGGAACCGGTCGGCGTACGCGGCGTCGAAGAATGCGGGCCGGAGGCCGGCCAGCCCCTCCGGCGTCGTCGCCGGCCGGATTGTCTCGTCCCCCGCCGGCGGACCGACGATCTCACGATCGAACCCGCCGGCCGCCGCGGTCGCGGCGGCGAGGCGGTGTGACCGGGCGGCGTACGCGTCGAGCTCCGACCGTGAGAACCCCCAGCGCGCGGTCACCAGCTCGGCCGCGATGCCCTGCGGCACGAGCGACATCCGGGCGGCCACACCCGGGCCGAACGGGTCGGCCCCGCCCACCATCGCGGTCCCCATCGGCACCCGGCTCATCGACTCGACCCCGCACGCCACGGCGACGTCGTAGGCCCCGGCCATGACGCCCTGGGCCGCGAAGTGCATCGCCTGCTGGCCCGAGCCGCAGGCCCGGTCGACGGTCGTGGCCGGGACGCCGAGCGGCAGGCCCGCCGACAGCACGGCG
Source organism: Dactylosporangium vinaceum (assembly GCF_019904175.1). Lineage (GTDB taxonomy): Bacteria > Actinomycetota > Actinomycetes > Mycobacteriales > Micromonosporaceae > Dactylosporangium > Dactylosporangium vinaceum. Next base: position 2,873,421 of record NZ_CP061913.1, read on the forward strand.
TTGCGGCCGATGTTCGCCGCCTGCTCCCCGGCCTGCCCGACGCAGCCGGTGACGACGTCGTCGATGAGCACCGGGTCGATCCCGGTCCGCTCGACGAGCGCGCGGAGCACCCCGGCGAGCAGCTCCACGGGGTGCCGGCCGGACAGCGCGCCGCCGGGCTTGCCGCGCCCGGAGGCGGTGCGGACGATGTCGACGATCACGGCGTCGTTCACGATGCTCCTTCGAACAGTGCGGCATCCACGCCCCAGGTGCGGGCGATGTCGCCGGAAGCGGCGGCGCGGGCGATCGGCAGCCGGGGCATGCCGTCGATGAAGAGGTCGCGGGCCACCGCCTGGCCGTGCCGGGGTGCCTCGCTGAGGTCCAGGACCGGGGCCAGGCAGGCGTCGGTGCCGGCGGCGAGCGCGGCCCACTCGTCGCGGGTGCGGGTCAGCACGGCCGCCGCGATCGCCGCCCGCAGCGCCGGCCAGCGGGCCGGATCGTCGCGGTCCGCGCACACCGCAGCGTCCAGGCCCAGCAGTGCGGCCAGGGCCGCGAAGAACTGCGGCTCGAGGGCGCCGATGGCGACGTGGCGGCCGTCGGCGCACTCGTACACGTCGTAGTAGGGCGCGCCGGTGTCGAGCAGGTTGGTGCCGGCCTCGTCGCGCCACTGCCCGTCGCGGTGCATGCCGTAGAGCATCGACGCCAGGTACGTCGTGCCGTCGGTGATGGCGATGTCGAGGACCCGCCCCGTGCCGGTGCGCGCACGTTCGAGGAGCGCGGCCAGCACCGCGGTCACGAGGTACATGCCGCCCCCGCCGAAGTCGCCGAGCAGGTTGGCCGGCGGGGTGGGGCGCTGCCCGGCCCGCGCCGCCGCGTGCAGCGCCCCGGTGACGGCGATGTAGTTGATGTCGTGGCCGGCCCGCGGCGCCAGGGGCCCGGCCTGGCCCCAGCCGGTCATCCGGCCGTAGACGAGGCGGGGGTTTATCGCGTGGCAGTCCTGCGGCCCGAGGCCCAGCCGCTCGGCGACGCCGGGCCGGTAACCCTCGAGGAGGACGTCGGCCGAGGCGACGAGCCCGCGCACCGCGGCCAGGACCTCGGGGTCCTTCAGGTCGACGGCGACCACCGGCCGCCCGCGCTCCAGGCCACCGCCGCCGGGGACCTGCCCGGGGCGGCGCAGCGCGAGCACGTCGGCCCCGAGGTCGGCCAGCAGCATGCCCGCGAACGGCTCGGGCCCGATGCCCAGCAGCTCGAGGACGCGCACGCCGTGCAGCATGCCGTCAGCCATTGCGCCGTCCTTCCATGTCCGCGGCGGGCGGCGCGGCGGCGACGGCCGCCCGCAGTGCCCGGCCGAGCTCGCCGGGGTCGTCGGGCTGGGTGAACGTCGGCTCCAGGTGCCAGCCGGAGGCGATGCCGACCTGCGGGCCGCGGATGTCGAAGACGCGGCCGGTGACGTCGGCGGCGTCGGGCCCGCAGAGCCAGGCCACGACCCGGGCCACCCAGCTCGGGTCGAGTGCGTGCCGCCGCTCGTCGGTGATCGCACCTTCGTGGCGCAGCAGCGGCGCCTCGGTGAGGCGGGTCAGCGCGCTCGGCGCCACGCAGTTGACGCTCACCCCGTATGGCCGCAGCTCCTGCGCCGCGACGAGCGAGAACCCGGCGATGCCGGCCTTGGCCGCCGCGTAGTTCGACTGGCCGATGTTCCCGTACAGGCCCGAGGCCGAGGTCGTCGTGATCAGCCGGGCGTCGACCGGGCCGCCCGCCTTGGCCCGCGCCCGCCAGTGCGCGGCGGCGTGGTGGGCAACGGCAAAAGTGCCCTTCAGGTGTACCGCGATGACGTCGTCCCACTCCGCCTCGCCCATCGAGGCGAGCGTCCGGTCGCGCAGGATGCCCGCGTTGGCGACGACGACGTCGAGTGCACCGAAGCGCTCGACGGCGAGCCCGACGAGCCCGGCCGCCGCGGCGAAGTCCGTCACGTCGTGCGTGCTGGCCACGGCCGTCCCGCCGGCGGCCTCGATCTCGGCGACGACCGCGGCCGCCGGGCCGTCCCCCAGGTCGTTGACGACGACGGCGTGCCCGGCGGCGGCCAGCGCCAGCGAATACGCCCGCCCCAGCCCGCGCCCGCCCCCGGTGACGACGGCGCTCATCCGGCCACGATCCCGCGCCGGAGGAGCTCGGCCCAGCGCTCGTCGTCCACGCCGGCCAGCGCGCCGAGGACGGCCCGCGTGTGCTCGCCCAGGCGCGGGCCGACGCTTGACACCTCGCCCGGTGTGCGGCTGAACTTCGGCACGATCCCGGCCATCGGCCCCGCCTCGCCGTCGGCCGTCTTCGGCCGCAGGACCATGTCCCGGGCCGCGTAGTGCAGGTCGGTGAGCATGTCCGGCGCGGTGTAGATCCGCCCGGCCGGCACGCCGTGCTCCGCGAGGACACCGAGCAGCTCCTCGGCGGTGCGCGAGCCCGTCCAGCGCTCGATCTCGTCGTCGAGGATCACCGAGTTGCGGCCGCGGGCCTCGTGGTTGTCGAAGCGCGGGTCGTCGGCCAGCTCCGGGCGGCCCATGGCTTGGCAGAGCCGCCGGTAGACCGCGTCGGCGTTGCCCGCGATCGCGATCTCCGCCCCGTCCGCGCTGGTGTACACATTGGACGGTGCGACGCCCGGGAGCACGCTGCCGGTGCGGGTCCGCAGCACGCCGGCCCGCTCGTAGTCGACCATCGTCGACTCCATGAGCGCCGCGACCGCCTCGTAGATGGCGACGTCGACCTCCTGGCCGCGGCCGCTGCGGGCCCGCTCGACGAGCGCGGTGGAGGTTCCCACGACGGCGAACAGCGCGGCCAGGGAGTCGCCGATGCTGATGCCGGTCCGGGCCGGGCGCGAGCCGGGGTCGCCGGTGGTGAACCGGATGCCGCCCATGGCCTCGCCGATGCTGCCGAACCCCGCCTCGCGCGAGCGCGGGCCGGTCTGCCCGAGCCCGGAGACGTGCACGACGATGATGCCCGGATTGACCGCGGCGAGCGCCTCGTAGCCCAGGCCCCACTTGTCGAGGGTGCCGGGCCGGAAGTTCTCCAGGACCACGTCGCACTCGGCGGCGAGCGCGCGGGCCACGGCCTGGCCGTCCGCGTGGCGCAGGTCCAGCGCGACCGACCGCTTGTTGCGGGCGATGGCCGGCCACCAGAGGCTCTGCCCGTCCTGGACCACGCCCCAGCGGCGCATCGGGTCACCCCCGCCGGGCGGCTCCAGCTTGATGACCTCGGCGCCGTAGTCGGCCAGCAGCTGGCCCGCGAACGGGCCGGCGATGAAGCTGCCCAGCTCGAGGACCCGCACGCCCGACAGCGGGCCGGCAAAAGTCTGCGAAGTCACTATCGCTCCCCGGGAATGTGCACAATCTGACGTTCTGAGTCCATAGAAGTCGCAGTTTCGCCGGGCTCGTCTGCACTATTGCACACAATCCTCGGCTGCGGCACACTCCGACCATGTACGCCGCACACATCGCACGGACCCACCCCGACCGGTTGGCGATCCTGATGGCGCAGGCCGGCACGCGGATCACCTTCGGTGAGTACGAGGCGGCGGCCAACCGTCTGGCCCGACTGCTGCGGGGCAGCGGCCTGCGCTTCGGCGACCACGTGGCGATGTTCATGGAGAACAACCCGCGCCTGCTGGAGAGCGAGGCGGCCGCCGAACGCAGTGGCCTCTACTACACCTGCATCAACCACTACCTGTCGCCCGACGAGGCGGCCTACATCATCAACGACAGCTCGGCCCGCATCGTCGTCACGTCGGCGGCCAAGCTCGACGTGGCCCGGCAGCTGCCGCAGCGCTGCCCCGGCGTCGAGCGGTGGCTGATGGCCGACGCCGACGACCCGCCGGCACCGTTCGAGTCCTACGAGCGGGCGGTGGCCGCTCAGCCGGACGGGCCGATCCCCGACGAGCAGCAGGGCATGGCGATGCTGTACTCGTCCGGCACCACCGGCCGCCCCAAAGGCATCTACCACCCGCTTGTCGAGGCCCACCCCAGCGAGGAGCCGCCCGGCTCGCGGATCCAGCGCGAGCGCTGGGGACTCGACGAGCACAGCGTCTACCTGTCACCGGCGCCGCTGTACCACTCGGCCCCGCAGGGCAGCATCTCCATGACGCTGCGGGCCGGCGGCACCGCGATCGTCATGGAGTCGTTCGACGCGGACCGCTACCTCGAGCTCGTCGCGCTCCACCGGGTCACGCACTCACAGCTGGTACCGACGATGCTCTCGCGGCTGTTGAAACTGCCGGACGAGCGCCGCCGGGCCGCCGACGTCTCCTCGCTGCGCACTGTCGTGCTCTCGTCGGCTCCCTGCCCGCCGCAGATCAAGCGCCAGATGATCGACTGGTGGGGCCCGATCATCATGGAGTTCTACGCCGCCAGCGAGGGCATCGGCTACACGTTCTGCCGCTCGCAGGAGTGGCTCGAGCACCCCGGCACCGTCGGGCGAGCGGCCCTGGGGGAGCTGCTCATCCGGGCCGATGACGGGAGCATCTGCCCGCCCGGCGTCACCGGCACCGTGTGGTTCAAGGGCCCGGCCGGCTTCCAGTACTTCAACGACCCGGGCCGGACCGCGGCCACCCGCGACCCCGTGCTCGGGGCCAGCTCGGTCGGCGACATCGGCTACCTGGACGAGGACGGCTACCTGTACCTCACCGACCGCGAGAGCTTCATGATCATCTCGGGCGGCGTCAACATCTATCCGCAGGAGACGGAGAACCTCCTGATCACGCACGAGAAGGTGGACGACGCGGCGGTCATCGGCGTGCCCGACGAGGACTTCGGCGAGGCGGTCAAGGCGGTCGTCCAGCTCGCCGCCGGCGTCGAGCCCGGCCCGGAGGTCGAGGCCGAGCTGATCGCGTTCTGCCGGGCGTCGATCGCCCACTTCAAGTGTCCCCGCTCCGTCGACTTCGTCACCGAGCTGCCGCGGCTGCCCACCGGCAAGCTCTACAAGCGCAAGCTGAAGGACGCGTACTGGGCCGGGCGCGAAAGCCTGATCCGGTGACCGAAATCCGGCAGCTGGTCGCCGCGTTCCTGCGCGACACCGAGGGGGCCGACCGGCCGGCGGCCCTTGGCGCGCAGTTCGACGCCGGACTGGCCTGGGTCCACCACCCGGCCGGGCTCGGCGGGCTCGGCCTCGCGCCGGACCGCCAGGCCGAGGTGGACGCCGAGCTCGCCGCGGCCGGCCGCCTGGAGTCCTGGGAGCGCAACCCCATGGGCATCGGCATGGTCGCGCCCGCGCTGACGGCCCACGGCACGCCCGCCCAGCAGGCCCTGCTGCGGCCGATCTTCACCGCCGAGCACATCTGGTGCCAGCTGTTCTCCGAGCCCGGCGCCGGCTCCGACATCGCCGGGCTGGCCACCCGGGCGGTCCGCGCCGGCGACGGCTGGGTGCTCGACGGGCAGAAGACATGGACGTCCCTCGCCCACACCGCCCGCTACGGCCTGGCCCTGACCCGGACCGATCCGCAGGCGCCGAAGCACGCCGGGCTCACCGCGTTCCTCATCGACATGCGCGCTGCGGGCGTCGAGGTGCGGCCGCTGCGCGACCTGACCGGGGGCGCGCACTTCAACGAGGTATTCCTCGACGGGGTCCGGCTCGGCGACGACGCCCGCCTCGGCGGTGTGGGGGAGGGCTGGGCCGTCGCCACCACCGTGCTCATGAGCGAGCGGGCGGTGATCGGCGCATCGGTCGGGGAGCGCGGCTCGGGCGCCATCGCCCTGGCCGTCGACACCTGGCGGCGGACCGGCTCCGACCCGGACCGGCGGGCCGAGCTGACCCGGCTCTGGGTCGACGCCGAGGTGCTGCGCCTGGCCGCCCTGCGCGACCGGGAGACGCGGGCCGAGGGTGGCCCCGGGCCGGGCGGGTCGGGCCTCAAGCTGCGCCGCGCCCTGCTCGACCAGCGCATCGCCCGCTTCGCCGCCGACCTGCTCGGCCCGGCCGGCCTGGTCTACGACGCCGACGCCGTGCGGACGGGCGGACCCGCCCCGGACGACCCGGTCTGGACCTGGCTGCAGTCCCAGGCGTACACGATCGCCGGGGGCACCTCCGACGTCATGCGCACCATCATCGGCGAGCGGGTGCTGCGGCTGCCCAGGGAGCCGGGCCTGCCCCGCGACACGCCCTGGGCGCAGATCCCGCGCTGACCGGTACGGCGATTGACCTGCGGCGTCGCCGCGATGTAAAACTGAAACTGACGTTAGAATTACCTGGAGAGGTGGCGTCATGACCACTGCGGCCCCGACTCGGCCGACGAAAGACTTCGCCGAACGGCGCCAGGACGTGCGGCGCTTCGTCGACGAGGAGCTGATCCCGCGCGAGCCGATCCTGGACCGCAACGACGACAGCAGCGCCGAGGCGATGGCCGAGCTGAAGCGCCTGGCCAAGGAGCGCGGCGTCTGGGCGCTCGGGCACCCGGCGGCGATCGGCGGCGGCGGGCTCCCGTTCATGGACTACGTGATGATCAACGAGATCGTCGGGCGCTCCTACTGGGGCACCGAGGCCCTCGGCACGCTGTCGTTCCAGGACTGCCTGATGCTGCTCGAGTTCGGCACCGAGGCGCAGCGGGCCAAGTGGGTCCCGCTGCTGTTCGAGGGCGTGACCGGGCCGACGATCGGCATGACCGAGCCCGAGGTCGCCGGCTCCGACCCGACGCTCGTGCAGAGCACCGCGGTGCTCGACGGCGACGAGTGGGTCATCAACGGCCACAAGTGGTTCACGTCCGGGGCCAACAAGGCGATGTACACGAGCGTCTTCGTCAAGACGGACCCGGATGCCCCGAAGCACCAGCAGTTCTCGCTCATCCTGGTGCCGACCGACACGCCGGGGTACCGCATCGAGCGGGTCGTGCGGACCATGGGCCACTACGGCGGCAACCACTGCGAGGTCCGCTACGACAACGTGCGGGTGCCCGCCGAGAACCTCCTCGGCCCCCGCGGCGGCGGCTTCGCGGTGGCCCAGGCCCGGCTCGGCCCGGGCCGCATCACCCACAGCATGCGCTGGCTCGGCCAGGCCCAGCGCGCCTTCGAGATCATGTGCGACCGGGTGCAGACCCGCTACGCCCACGGCTCGGTGCTGGCCGAGAAGGGCGAGATCCAGCGGTACATCGCCGAGTCGGCCGCGCAGATCCAGGCGGCCCGGCTCATGACGCTCGACGCGGCCCGGCGGATCGACGCCGGCCAGGACGCCCGGGTCCAGATCTCGCTCATCAAGTTCTTCGGCGCGCAGATGCTGCACGACGTCATCGACCGCGCGCTGCAGGTGCACGGCGCGATGGGCGTCACCGAGGACACTCCGCTGGAGCGCATGTACCGCGACGCCCGCTACGCCCGCATCTACGACGGCCCCGACGAGGTGCACCGGATGGTCGTCGCCAAACGCCTGCTGCGCCGGGACTACCGCAATGAGGCACCGTGGTCGGAGATCGTGCGATGACGACGAACGACGACACCGCCGTCGCGGCGGAGGTCTCGCTGGCGCTGGCCGAGCGGCTGGTCGCGGCGATCGACGCCAACGACCTCGACGCGCTGCGCAACGAGGTCTACACCCCCGACATCGTGGTCTGGCACAACGACGACCAGCACGAGCAGCGGGTCGACGAGAACCTCAAGGTGCTCAACTGGCTGCACCGCAAGGTCGCCGGCAAGCGCTACGAGGACGTCGTACGCCACACGACCCCGACCGGCTACGTCGAGCAGCACGTCCTGCGCGGCACCGCGCCCAACGGCACCGAGCTCGAGATCCACGCCTGCCTCGTGGTGCGGGTGCGCGACGGGCGGATCGCGCGCATCGACGAATACCTGGACAGCCGGGCCGCCGCCGCACTGCGCCCATGAGCGGTCCGGAGCGCAGCGGAGGGGCCGCTCATCATCGGTACAGGGTGACGGTCAGGCCGGCGCCGGAGCCTGCGGAGGGGCCGGCATGACCGGGCTCAGCGCGGCCGAGCGTGAGCAGTGGCGCGCCTCGGTGGCCGCGGTCGCCGCCCGTTGCGCCGCCGGCGGGCGGTGGGACGCGCTGTTCGACCTGGGCGTGGCCGAAACCGGGCTCGAAGACCTGGCCGTGGCGATCGAGGAGTGCGGCGCCATCCCGGCCGCCTCCCCGCTGCTGGGCCACATGTTCGGCGTGCGGGCCCTGCACCACACGCCCGCTTCGCCCGAGCGCGACCGGCTCCTGGCCGCCGCGATCGGCGGACGGCACCGGGTCGCGCTGGTGCTGCCCGAGGGCTTCGCGCTCGAAGGCGGCGCGGCCGACACCTTCGTGGTCGCGGGCCCCGAGCCGGCGATCGTGGCGGCCCACGCCGTGGTCCGGCGTGCACTGTCCACACTGGACCACACGCGGCCGCTCTGGCGGGTCGAGTCGCCGGAGCCGGGAGCGCTGCCCGAACTGCTCCGGGCCGAGCTCGCCGCGCTCGTCGCGGCCGACTCCGCCGGTGGCGCGCGGGCGGTGCTGGAGGGCGCGGTGCAGTACGCCCGGCAGCGTCTGCAGTTCGGCCGCCCCATCGGCTCCTTCCAGGCCGTCAAGCACCGCCTGGCCGACGTGTCGAGCCTGGTCGACGGGGCCGGGGCGGCGCTCGGATATGCGCTGCGCCGCCTCGACGCCGGCGCGCCGGACGCGGTGCTGGCCGCCTCGGTGGCCAAGCTCGCCGCGGTTGACGCCTACCGGGCGAGCGCCGAGGCGGCCATCCAGACGTACGGCGGCATCGGCTTCACGTGGGAGCACCCCGCGCACATCTATCTGAAGCGGGCCCACACCAACGGTCAACTCGCCGGCGGTGCGGCGCTGCACCTGGCGCTGGTGGCCGACCGGGCCGGGATCGGCCCACGCACCTGAATCGGAAGGGAACCAGCATGGCCGAGAAAGAGTTCGAGATCGGCGGCATCAACCACCTGGCGCTTGTCTGCAGCGACATGCGCCGCACGGTGGACTTCTACAGCAACGTGCTCGGGATGCCGCTCATCAAGACGGTGGAGCTGCCGGACGGGACGGGGCAGCACTTCTTCTTCGACTGCGGTGGCGGCAACGCCCTGGCCTTCTTCTGGTTCCCGGGCGCGCCGGCGAAGGTGCCCGGAGTGACGCACCCCGGGGCCATGCCGGGCTTCGGTGACATCGCCAGCGCCGTCGCGTCGATGAACCACGTGGCGCTGCAGATCCCGGTCGACAAGTTCCACGAGTACCGCCAGAAGCTCAAGGCGAAGGGCGTGCAGGTCGGTGTCGTGCTGTTCCACGACGACAGCCCGTCGACGATCGCCACGAAGATGCACCCCGGCGTCTACGTCGGCTCCCTGTACTTCTTCGACCCCGACGGCATCCTGCTGGAGTTCGCGGCCTGGACGCGGCCGCTGACCGCCGACGACGTGCGCCACGAGCCGGCCGCCCCGGCCGTGGGCACCGCCCCGGTGGAGACGGTCGCGAAAGCCTGATCGCTTTGCCGTTCCATTTTTCTGAAACTGATGTCAGTATCAGGCCCCACACCCCCCTTTTTCCTGGCCTTGATGGAGGCATAGATGAGGACGCTGCGGACCCGCCTCGCTGCGGCGGCGCTTGTGCTGCCGCTCGCGTTAGCCGGCTGTAGTAACGACAAGACCCAGTCACCGGCGGCCAACCCGGGCGGCGGTGGCTCGGCCGCCGCCGGCAACCCGGTGAAGGTGATGCTGATCTACGACGAGACCGGCTCGGGCGCCGCCCCGGAGCTCGTCGACGGCGCGAACGCCGGCCTGGCCCGGGTCAACGCCAACGGCGGCATCAACGGCCGGCCGCTGGAGCTGACCGTCTGCAAGACCGGCAACGACCCGAACACCGCCGACAACTGCGCCCGCCAGGCGCAGAGCCTCGGCGTGGCCGCCGTGGTCGGCGAGCTCACCCTGCAGAAGGGGCACGAGAAGATCCTCCGGAGGCGAAGATCCCGATCATCGGGGCGGTCACCTCCGGCACCGACCTCACGGAGGTCGCGCAGTTCCCGCTCGACGGCAGCACCCCGATCCAGACCGCGTCGCTGGCCAACGCGCTTGCCGCGCAGGGCTTCAAGAAGATCAGCATGGCCCGCATCCAGATCGACGGCGGCGGCGCGTTCAGCGGCTTCGCCAACCAGGGCCTCACGTCGGCCAACCAGAAGATCCTCAACGACGTGCCGGTGCCGACCGGCGCCGCGGACATGGCGCCGTACGTCCAGGCCGTGCTCGCCAACGGCACCGACGCCATCCTGACCGTGCTGCCCGGCACCGACTCGACAGCGTTCATCAAGCAGCTCAAGAAGGACAACCCGAACATCGCGATAGGCATCATCGGCACGCAGAAGGAGAAGGTCGCCGACGCGCTCGGCACCGCCTCCGACGGCCTGTACGAGGCGCTGGGCTACCTGCCGCCGTCCTACGCGAACGCGGCCACCAAGAACTTCGTCGCCGACATGTCGAAGCTCGGCTTCTCCGAGACCCGGGGCTTCCGGCTCAACGCCTACGCGGCCGTGCTCGCGTTCGCCGAGGCGGCCCGGAAGGCGCCCGAGCCCACCAGCGCCGCCCTGTGGACCGCCCTGCCGACGATGAGCGGCATCGACATCGGCCTGACCCCGCCGATCCAGTGGACGAAGGGCAACGTCGGCGGCTACCCGCGGATCTTCACCTCGTGCGCGTTCATCGTGAAGTACAGCGGCGGCAAGGAGCTGCCGGTGTACGACACCTTCCGCGACGCCTACACCGGCCAGAACTGCACCACGCCGGCGAAGAGCTGAGGATCGGGCCCACGCATGCTGACCGACGTGATCAGGTTCGCCGTCCTCGGGCTCGGGGCCGGTGCGATCTATGGCTTGTCCGCCCTCGGGATCGTGCTCATCTACCGCGGCTCCGGCATCCTGAACTTCAGCCAGGGCGCGGTCGGCATGGTGGGCGCCTACGTCTTCTACCTGCAGCGCGAGAACGGCATGGCCACGCCGCCGGCGGCACTGCTCGCCATCGGCGTGGGCCTGCTCATCGGGGCGCTCGTCCACCAGCTGGTCATGCGGCCGCTGCGCGACGCGCCCCCGGTGTCCCGGCTCATCGCGACACTCGGCGTCTTCGCGTTCCTGTTCGGGCTGGGGCAGTACCTCTTCGGGGTGGGCCAGGCCCGGATCGTCGACTCGATCCTGCCGGACGGCTCGACGACGGTGCTGCCCGGCATCCGGATCGGGACCGACCGCCTCGCCATCCTCGCCGCGGGGATCGTCCTCGCGGCCGTCCTCACGGCCGTGTACCGCTCCACCCGCTTCGGCCTCGCCACGTCGGCGGTGGCCGAGAACGGGCGGGCGAGCTCGGCGCTCGGCATCTCCCCGGACACCGTGGCCACCGTCAACTGGATGATCGGCTGCGCGCTCGCCGTGGTGTCGGCCGTGCTCATCGTCAGCATCGGCACCCTGCAGGTGGAGAACCTGGCCATGCTGATCGTGCCCGCCCTCGCCGCCGCGCTGCTCGGCGGGTTCAGGTCCTTCCCGCTGACGATGGCCGGCGGCCTGCTGATCGGCATGCTGGAGTCGGAGGTGGCCTGGATCGGCACCCGCCAGCACGCCGACGGCTGGGGCCAGACGGTGCCGTTCATCGTCATCATCCTGGTGCTCGTCATCTCCGGGCGGTCCCTGCCGCTGCGGGGCGAGGCGATCCAGCGCCCGCCCCAGCTCGGCACCGGCGTCGTGCGCCCGCCGGTCCTGCTCGGGGCCGGGCTCGTCGCCCTCGGGCTGCTGTACTTCGTGTTCCCGCCGGCGCTGCTCGGCGCCACCGAGATCACCCTCGCGCTCGGCCTCGTCGTGCTGTCCCTCGTGGTCGTCACCGGCTACACCGGCCAGCTCTCGCTCGCGCAGATGGCCCTGGCCGGCATGGGCGCCTGGATCGCCGCCCGCCTGGTCGCCGACCACGGCGTGCCGTTCTGGGCCGCGCTGCTGCTCGGCGTGGCCGGCGCGGTCCCGGTCGGCATCGTCGTCGGCCTGCCCGCGCTGCGCACCCGCGGCATGAACCTGGCCGTGGTGACGCTGTGCCTGGCCGTCGTCCTGGAGCACCAGATCTTCTCCTCGACCGAGCGCACCGGCGGGTTCACCGGCATCAACGTCGGTTCACCGAAGATCTTCGGCGTCGACATGGACACCTACTTCTGGCCCAGCCGCTACGCGATCTTCTGCCTGGTGCTGTTCATCCTGGCCGCGCTCATGGTGGCCAACCTCCGGCGCGGCCGGGCCGGTCGTCGCCTGGTCGCCGTCCGGTCCAACGAGCGGGCCGCGGCCAGCATCGGCATCAGCGTGGCCCGCGCCAAGATCTTCGCCTTCGGCATCTCGGCCGCCCTGGCCGCGGCCGGCGGTGTCCTGCTGTCGTTCCGCCAGCCGAACGTGACGTTCGTGCCGACCTACACCGCGTTCCAGTCGATCTTCGCGGTCGTCTTCTCCATCATCGGCGGCGTCGGGTACCTCATCGGCGCCGTCATCGGCGCGATGTACGCCCCGGCCGGCCTGCTCTCCGGGGTCATCTCGCAGCTGTTCCCGGGCACCGCCTTCGCGCAGTTCATCTCCCGCAACGAGGTCGGCCAGATGATCCTCGGCCTGACCCTGCTGCTGGTCCTGCCGCAGCTGCCCAACGGCCTGGCCACCCAGCGCCTGCCCGGGTGGATGGTGCCGGGGTGGGTCAAGGCCCGGGGCGGGCGCCGGGTCAGCCGCCGCGACCGCGCCGAGCTGGCCGGGGACACCGCGTTCACCGTCGTCGAGCGCCCGGTCGACGTGCGCGCCCTGACCGTGCGCTTCGGCGGCGTGACGGCCCTCGACGACGTGGCGCTGAAGCTGGTGCCGGGCGAGGTCCACGGGCTCATCGGCCCCAACGGCGCGGGCAAGACCACGCTCATCGACGCCCTCACCGGCTTCGTGGACAGCCCCGGCGCCGGGCTGACCCTCGACGGCCAGGACATCAGCCGCTGGCCGGCCCAGCGCCGCGCCGCCGCCGGCATCAGCCGCTCGTTCCAGAGCCTCGAGCTGTTCGAGACGATGACGGTCCGGGAGAACCTCCTGGCCGCCTGCGACCGCCAGGACTGGCCCGCGTTCGTGTCAAACCTCGTCCGGCCCGGCCGGGACCGGTATTCACCCGCGGCGCTCGCCGCCATCCGCGAGTTCCGTCTCGAGGACGACCTCGAACGCAAACCCGACGAGCTGCCCTACGGCCGCCGCCGGCTGCTGGCCATCGCCCGCTCGGTCGCCACGGGGTCCTCGGTCCTGCTCCTTGACGAGCCCGCGGCCGGCCTCGACGACGCCGAGACCGCCGAGCTCGGCCGGCTCATCCGCCGGCTCGCCACCGAACTGCGGATGGCGGTGTTGCTCGTCGAGCACAATGTGTCGGTCGTGCTCGACGTCAGCGACCGGGTCTCGGTCCTCAACTTCGGCAAGCTGATCGCGACCGGCACCCCCGCGGAGATCCGCAACGACCCGGCCGTCATCACCGCCTACCTCGGCGACGCCAGGAAGCCCGCTCCGGTCACGGTGACCGATCGCGAGCCGGTGCACCCCGCCGGCGAGCCGCTCGTCGAGGCCCGCGGGCTCAGCGCCGGCTACGGGGACCTCGCCGCGGTGCGCGACCTCGACCTGGTGGTGCGGCCCGGCGAGATCGTGGCGCTGCTCGGGCCCAACGGCGCGGGCAAGACCACGACGCTGCTCACCCTGGCCGGGGAGCTGAAGCCCCTCGCCGGGACGGTGCGGTGGCGCGGGAGTCCGGCCGCGGCCCGGCTGCACCGGCGGGCGCGGGAGGGGATGGCCTTCGTGCCCGAGGAGCGCTCGGTCTTCATGCAGCTGAGCACGGCCGAGAACCTGCGCCTCGGCCGGGGCCCGCGCGCGGCCGCCCTCGACGCGTTCCCCGAGCTGACGCCGCTGCTCGACCGCCGGGCCGGGCTGCTCTCCGGTGGCGAGCAGCAGATCCTGACCCTGGCCCGGGCGCTGGCCGGCCGGCCCGCCCTGCTGCTCGCCGACGAGCTCTCGCTCGGCCTGGCCCCGCTTGTCGTCGACCGGCTGCTGAGGGCCATCCGCCGGGCCGCCGACGAGGGCCTGGGCGTCCTGCTCGTCGAGCAGCAGGCGGCGCGGGCGCTGGAGGTCGCCGACCGCGCGTACGTGCTGCGCCGGGGCCGCGTGATCACCGAGGGCCCCGCGGCGGAGCTGGCGCGCGACTGGGCGAACCTGGAGCGCAGCTACCTGAGCGAGGTGACGAGTGGGTGAGCTCAACGCGGACCGCGTCCTGCCCGGCCTCCTCCGGCGGCGCGCGACCGAGCTGGCGGACCGGGACTACCTCGTCGACGTCGCCCAGGGGCGGCACACCTACAGCGATTTCCAGCGCCGGGTCGAGGAGTTCACCGGGCTCCTGCGCGAGCAGGGCGTCGGTCCGGGTGACCGGGTCGCCGTCCTGCTGCCCACGTGCGTCGACGAGCAGGCCCTGTGGATCGCGTGCGGATGGCTGCGGGCCGTGCAGGTGCCGATCAACCCGGCCTACCGCGGCGCGATGCTCCGGCACGTGCTGGACGACTGCGGCCCCCGGCTGGTCGTCACCGTCGCCGACCGCGCCGACGAACTCGATGCGGCCCACGTCTTCGTGCTGGAGCTCGGGCAGCCGCTCGCCCACGACCCGGCGGTGCTGGACGGGCTGGACGACCCGAAGCCGTGGGACACGGCCGCGGTCATCTACACGTCCGGCACCACCGGGCCGTCCAAGGGCGTCCTCACGCCCTGGGGGCAGCTCGTCACCGGCATCGACGCCTTCGACGACATCGGCCCCGGCGACGTGCTCTACGCGCCGTTCGCGGCCTTCCACCTCGGCGGGAAGGTGCCGCTGCAGATCGTCGCCCACTGGGGTGGCACGTTCGTGTTCCGCGACGGCTTCAAGACCGACCGCTTCTGGCCGGACGTCCGCGCCCACGGCTGCACCCGGGCCTGGGCCTTCTACGCGATGGCCAACTTCCTGTGGCAGCAGCCGCCGCGCCCCGACGACCGCGACAACCCGCTGCGCAGCATCACCGGCGGTCCGCTGCTGCCCGACCACGCCGCGTTCGCCGAGCGGTTCGGGGTGCGGATGCGGACCAACTACGGGATGACCGAGGCCGGCTGGCCCATCGCGACGGGCGACCTGGTCGTCGACCACCGCAGCTGCGGCCGCGCCCGCCCCGGCTACGAACTGCGCATCGTCGACGACTTCGACACCGAGGTCCCGCCCGGCCGCATCGGCGAGCTCGTCATCCGCGCCGACCGCCCGTGGACGATGAACACCGGCTACCTCGGCCGGCCCGCGGACACCGCCCGCGCGTGGCGCAACGGCTGGTTCCACACCGGCGACGCCTTCCGCCGCGACGAGGACGGCAACTACTTCCTCGTCGACCGGGTGAAGGACGCGGTCCGCCGGCGCTCTGAGAACATCTCGTCGTTCGAGGTCGAGTCGATGGTCACCGCCCACCCCGAGGTCCTCGAGTGCGCCGCGATCGGCGTGCCCTCCGAGGACGGCGAGGAGGAGATCAAGATCTGCGTGGTACCGATGCCGGATTCGAAGCTCGAAGCACCGGCCCTCGCCGAGTTCCTCACGGCGACCATGCCGCGGTTCATGGTGCCCCGCTACATCGAGCTGCTGGACGAGCTCCCGAAGACCCCGACGAGCAAGGTGCGCAAGGTGGACCTCAAACGCGACCCGTTCACGGCGGCCACCTGGGACCGGGTGAGCGCCCGATGACCGCGCCGACCGTCGACGAGCACCTCGCCGCGGCCCTGGGCGCGCCCGTGCGCGGGCTGGAGCGGCTGACCGGCGGCTCGTCGCGGGAGGTCTGGGCGTTCGAGTCCGCCGGCCGCCGCCTGATCCTGCTCAGCGATCCGCCGGGGGAGCGGCGCGGCGGCGGCGCCGGGTTCGAGGCGGGCGTCCTGCGGGCCGTCCGCGCGGCCGGGGTCGCGGCGCCCGAGCCGGTCGCCGTGGTCTCCGGCGGGCTGGTGCTGGAGCGCCTCGACGGCGAGACCGTGCCCCGCCGGATCCTCGACGGGCTGACGGGCGGCGCGGCCGGATCGCGCCTGGCCCGCCAGTGCGGCGAGGCCCTCGGGCGGCTGCACACCGTCGACCCGTCGGCGGTGCGCGGCCTGCCGGACGAGGACCGGCTCGCCGGCTATCGCGCGACCCTCGATCGGCTCGACCCCGACCGGCCGGTGCTCGAGCTCGCCTACCGCTGGCTGCTGGAGCGCCGCCCGCCGCACCGGCGCACCACAGTGGTCCACGGGGACTTCCGGCTCGGCAACTTCGTGGTGGGCGGCGACGGCCTCGTCGGCGTCCTGGACTGGGAGTCGGCCCACCGCGGCGACCCCCTGGAGGACCTCGGGTGGATCGCGGTGCGCAGCTGGCGGTTCCGCGGGCCGGGGGTTGTCGGCGGGTTCGGTGACGCGGGCGACTTCCTCGACGCCTACCGGTCCGCGGCCGGCGTGGAGCTGCCGGCCGGCGACTTCGACTGGGCGGTCGTGCTCGGCACCTGGATCTGGGCCGTCGGCTGCCTGCAGCAGGCGGACCGGCACCTGTCCGGCACGACCCGCTCGATCGACCTGGCGCTCGTCGGCCGGCGGGTCGTCGAGGTCGAGCACGACCTGCTGGAGCTGCTGCGATGACGGGACGGGAAAGGCCGGCGCACGCCGCGGTGCCGGGCCCCGACGACCTGCTGACGGCCGTCGTGGAGACGCTGCGCGACGAGATCCTGCCGCAGTCCGGGGGCCGGTCGCGCTACCTGCTCAAGGCGTGTGTCGCCGCCCTGGAGACGGTGCGGCGGGACCTGGTCGCCGGGCCGGAGCGGGCCGCGGTCGAGGCGGCGGTGTTCGCGGCGCTCGAGGTCCAGGACGAGCAGGCGCTGGTGTCGCAGATCAGGGCCGGGCTCACGCCTGAGCGCTTCGCGCGGGTGGTGGCCGAGCTGGACCGGCGCACCGATGTCGAGCTGCGCGTGCTCGGGCGGGGCTAGCCGTGCTCGTCGGCGCGCCAGTAGATGGCGTGATACCAGATGCTGGCCAGCGAGTCGATCGCCGCCTGCTCGTCGACCACGGAGCCGGCGTTGTCGCCGCCCTGGGCCAGCCACACGTAGCAGGAGAGCTCCAGCATCGAGGACAGCGCGGAGGACGTCATCCGCACGTCGATGCCGGGGCAGTAGCCGTCCTTCTGGGCCCGCTCGACGCCCTGGACGATGAAGTCGATGGCCGAGCGCCGGATCTCCCGCCAGCTCTCCAGGAAGGCCGGGTCGGCCATCGACGCCTGGAAGACGCCGCTGAGCGCGCCCAGGCGGTCGCGGTACGTCTCCCAGAAGATGGTGATCGCCAGCCGGATGGCCTCCGCGGGCGGGCGCCCCTCCTGGTACGGCACCGAGATCTGGGCCCGGGTGTCCTCGTGGAACGCCTGGGCCAGGGCGGCGAGGACGTCGGCCTTGTCGGTGAAGTAGTTGTAGAAGCTCGCGGACGAGCGGCCGGCCGTGCGCGCGATGTCCTCGACCTTGGTCAGCAGGTAGCCGCGGGCCGCGAACTCCTTGTTGGCCGCCTCGAGAAACGCGGCCGCCGTCCGTGCGCCCTTCGTGTACTGGCGTGGCATCGGCCCTGCCCTCCCGTGTCGGCGCCCGTGGTCCGCAATCTAAAAGTGATATTAGCATCAGCATTTTCGTCCGATTTCGGGCGTACGCGACAGGAGACAGCGGCATGATCGAGACGCGCTTCACCCGCGAGTTCGGCGTCCGGCACCCGATCGTGCAGGGCGGGATGCAGTGGGTCGGCCGGGCCGGGCTGGTCGCCGCCGTGGCCGACGCCGGCGCGCTCGGGTTCATCACCGCGCTCACCCAGCCCACGCCCGAGGACCTGGTCAAGGAGATCGCCCGCTGCCGCGAGCTGACCGACCGGGAGTTCGGCGTCAACCTCACGATCCTGCCCGCGATCACCCCGCCCCCCTACGCCGAGTACCGCGCGGCGATCATCGAGTCGGGCATCCGGGTCGTCGAAACGGCCGGCTTCAGCCCCGCCGACCACATGCCGGCCTTCAAGGCCGCCGGCATCAAGGTGATCCACAAGTGCACGAGCGTCCGCCACGCACTCAAGGCCGAGAAGCTCGGCGTGGACGCCGTGAGCATCGACGGCTTCGAGTGCGCCGGCCACCCGGGCGAGGACGACGTCCCCGGCCTCATCCTCATCGCCGCCGCGGCCCGCCGCCTCACGATCCCGATCGTCGCGTCGGGCGGGATCGCAGACGCCCGCGGCCTCGTCGCCGCCCTGGCCCTGGGCGCCGACGCGGTGAACATGGGCACCCGCTTCATGTGCACCGTGGAGGCCCCGGTCCACGACAACGTCAAGCGCCGCATCGTCGAGAGCAGCGAGCTGGAGACCACCCTCATCTTCCGGACCCTGCGCAACACCTCGCGCGTCGCGGTGAACGCCGTCAGCAACGAGGTGGTCGAGATCCTCCGCCGGGGCGGCGAGTTCGCCGACGTCCGCGACCTGGTGGCCGGCGTCCGCGGCCGCGAGGTCTACGAGACCGGCGAGCTGGACCGCGGCCTGTGGACGGTGGGCCAGTCCCAGGCCCTGATCGACGACGTCCCGACCGTGGCCGACCTGGTCTCCCGGATGGTCGCCGAGGCGTCGTCGATCATCACCTCCCGCCTGGCCCCGCTGGTGTCGCAGCCCCGATGAGCGCCGGCGCCGTACGACTCACCGCCGACGGGCCGGTAGCCACGATCACCCTGGCCCGCCCGGACCGCCTCAACGCCCTCGACCTGGCCGGCCTGCGCCTGCTGACCGCCCGCTTGCGCGAGGCGGCCGCCATCCCCGGCGTGCGCAGCCTCCTGCTCACCGGCGAGGGCCGGGCCTTCTGCACCGGTGCCGACGTCTCCCCGTCCGGTGCCGCGGCCGGCGGCGCGGACGGCCGCGCGATCGTCGCCGCGGCCAACGACGTCGTCCTCACCGTCATGCGCACCGACCTGCCGATCGTGGCCGCGGTGAACGGCCCCGCGGTGGGCGTCGGCGTCTCGTTCGCCGTCGCCTGCGACGCGGTCATCGCGGCCGACACGAGCTGGTTCCAGCTGCCGTTCGTCACCATCGGCCTCACCCCCGACGGCGGCGCCAGCCACCTGCTGCCCGCCGCGATAGGCCGCGTGCGCGCCGCCCGGATGGCCCTGTTCGCCGAGCGCGTGCCGGCCGCGGCCGCGCTCAGCTGGGGCCTGATCTCCGGCACGGCCCCGTCCGCCGACCTCCTGACAACCGCCCGGGCCCTGGCCGCCGGCGCCGCCGCCGCGTCCCGTGAGGCACTGCGCCGCACGAAACTGGCCCTGCGCCGAGCCCAGGCCGACGCCTTGGAGGCGGCCATGCGGCACGAGCTCGAGGCCCAGGCCGAGCTCCTGGACGGCCCCGACTACGCGGAGGGCCTGGCCGCCCTCCAGCAGAAGCGCCGGCCCGTCTACCCCGCGTAGGGCCGGGCCGGGCGCCCGGCCCGGTGGTGACGATCCGGTGCCGCGGTGACCGCCGCTCACCCGTGGCCCGCCGGCCTACCCCGCGTACGGGCGCTCGCGGCGCAGCTCCTCGCGGGCGATGGTGCGGCGGTGGACGGCGTCGGGGCCGTCGACGATGCGCAGGACGCGGGCCCAGGCGTAGAAGTACGCGAGGGGCGTGTCGTCGCCGACCCCCGCGCCGCCGAAGACCTCGATCGCCCGGTCGATGACAGCCGTCGCCATCGCCGGCGCGGCCACCTTGATCGCGGCGATCTCCGTGCGGGCGCCCCTGGCGCCGTGCCTGTCGATCAGCCAGGCCGTCTTGTACACCAGCAGCCGCGCCTGGTCGATGTCGATCCGCGACTGCGCGATGAGCTCGCGGACCACGCCCTGCTCCGCGAGCGGCCGGCCGAACGCCACCCGTGACGTCGCCCGGCCCACCATGAGTGCGAGGGCCCGCTCGGCCATGCCGATCGCCCGCATCGCGTGGTGGACGCGGCCCGGGCCGAGGCGGGCCTGGGCGATCGCGAACCCGTCGCCCTCGCCGCCCAGGAGGTTGGCCGCCGGCACGCGCACGTCGGTGAGAAGGAGCTCCGAGTGGCCGTGCTGGTCCTGGTACCCGAAGATCGGCAGGTGCCGGACGATCTGCAGGCCGGGTGCGTCCCGCGGGACCAGGATCATCGTCTGCCGGCGGTGCGGCTCGGCGGTGGGGTCGGTCCTGCCCATGACGATGAAGATCTGGCAGCGCTCGTCGGCGACGCCGGTGATCCACCACTTGCGGCCGTTGACGACGTAGTCGTCGCCGTCGCGCACGATGGTCGTGGTGATGTTGGTGGCGTCGGAGGAGGCGACGTCGGGCTCCGTCATCGCGTAGGCCGAGCGGATCGTGCCGGCCAGCAGCGGCTCCAGCCAGCGCTCGCGCTGCGCCGGGGTGGCGAAGCGGTGCAGGGTCTCCATGTTGCCGGTGTCGGGGGCCTGGCAGTTGACGGCCTCGGGGGCGATGACCGGCGACCAGCCGGACACCTCGGCGACCGCCGCGTAGTCGAGGTTGCTCAGCCCGGACAGCTCCGGCAGGAACAGGTTCCACAGGCCGCGCCGGCGGGCGGACGCCTTCAGCTCGTCCATGACCGGCGGGTAGGCGTGCGCGCCGTGCTCGGCCAGGTACGCGGCCCACACCGGCTCGGCCGGGAACACCTCCTCCCGCATGAAGTCCCACATCCGCCCGACGGTCTCCTCCGCCTCCGGCGACAGCGCGAAGTCCACGAGTTCAGCCCCTCCGGTCGATGACTGTCAAGCCTTCGGCGGCGATGCGCCGGACCTCGTCGTCGAGGTCTCCGAACGTCTGCCCGGCCATCGCCCCGGCCGCGGCCCGGGCCGCCACCCCCTGCGCGATGACGGCGAACTTGAAATGCGCGAACGCCTCGTAGAACGCGAGCCCGGCCAGGTCCGCACCGGTCCGGCGAGCGTAGCGCTCGGCGAGGTGGGCCCGGCCGGGAAAGCCCGGGCCGCGGGTGACGGCCGGGGTCAGCAGCGGCCGCGGCTCGCCGGGCTCGCGCCAGTAGAACAGCAGCATCCCCAGGTCGGCCAGCGGGTCGCCCAATGTGGACAGCTCCCAGTCCAGCACGGCCCGGATCGTCGCCGGCCGCGCCTCGTCGAGCATGCAGTTGTCCAGCCGGTAGTCGCCGTGCACGATCGTGGAGCGCCGGGTCGCGGGCACCGCGCCGGTCAGCCGGGCGCCCAGCTCGTCGAGCTCGGCCACGTCGTGGGTCTTCGAGGCGTCCCACTGGCCGCGCCAGCGGCGCAGCTGCCGGGCCATGAAGCCGGCCGGCCGCCCGTAGTCGCCGAGGCCCACCGCCTCCGGCTCGACCCGGTGAATGTCGGCGAGGACGTCGACGAGCGCGTCGGCCATCGCGAGCCGGTCGGCCGGGCCGGGGGCGTATCCGGCCGGCAGCTCGTCGCGGACGATGCGGCCGCCGACCTTCTCCATCACGTAGAACGGCACGCCGAGCAGGTCGCCGGTGCGCTCCTCCAGCAGGATCCCCGGCACGGGGACCGGCGTCGGCGCGAGGGCTCGCTGCACGCGCGCCTCGCGGCCCATGTCGTGGGCGCTGGGCAGGCGCTCACCGGTCGGCGGCCTTCGCAGTACCACCGAACCGGCTCTGCTCTGCAACAGGAACGTGAGGTTGGACTTGCCGCCGGCGATGAGCGTGGCCTCGAACTCGCGCCAGCGCTCGTCGCCGAGTTCGCCGGCCAGCCGCGGCCCCAGCCGATCCGGGGAAACCAGGTCGCGCACCGGCTAACGGCCTTCCCACACCGGCGCACGCTTCTCGGCGAACGCGGCCGGCCCCTCGACGGCGTCACGGCTGCCGAACACGGCCCTTGTCGCCTCGTCGTTGACGGTCCACGGCTCCTGCCGCGACCACTGCGGATCCCGGTCCGAGCCGGCCTGCGCCACCTGATGCATGACCCTTTTGGTGTACTGCACCGACAGCGGAGCATTTGCCGCGATGCGCTCGGCCAGCTCCATCGCCTCCGCGAGCGCGGCGCCGGGCCGGGCGACGACGTTGACCA
This sequence comes from Dactylosporangium vinaceum, assembly GCF_019904175.1. Classification (GTDB taxonomy): domain Bacteria; phylum Actinomycetota; class Actinomycetes; order Mycobacteriales; family Micromonosporaceae; genus Dactylosporangium; species Dactylosporangium vinaceum. Next base: position 2,895,426 of record NZ_CP061913.1, read on the forward strand.
GACCCCATTCGGCCGCTTCCTGCACGTCGACGGCGTCGCCGGTGAGCGCCATCTGCAGCGCGCGCTTGATGGGGATCTGCCGCTGGAGCCGCACCACGCCGCCCGCGGCCGCGATCAGGCCCCGCTTGACCTCGGGCAGGCCCAGCTTGGCGTCCTCGGCCGCGACGACCAGGTCGCAGGCGAGGGCGATCTCGGTGCCGCCGCCCATCGCGTAGCCGTTGACCGCGGCGATCAGCGGCTTGTCGATCCAGTGCCGGACGAGCCCGGCGAAGCCCCACTCTGGGTGCTCCGGCGCGGCGACGGAGCGGCCCGCGGCCAGCTCCTTGAGGTCGGCGCCGGCGCAGAAGGCCCGGCCGTTGCCGGTGACGATCACGACCCGCACCTCGGGGTCGGCGGCCGCCCGCTCGAGGGCGGCGCCGACCGCCGCGGACAGCTCGGCGTTGACGGCGTTCAGCGCCTCCGGCCGGTTCAGCCGGATCACGGCGATGTGGCCGGTCCGCTCGTACAGGGCGGCGGTCATCGGGCCTCCAGGACGTCGCGGGCGATGATGTGCTTCATGATCTCGGTGGTGCCGCCGTAGATGGTGGTGACGCGGGTGTCGGCGTAGGCCCGGGCGATGGGGTACTCGCGCATGTACCCGTAGCCGCCGAACAGCTGCACGCACCTGTCGACGAGCCGCTTGTGCATCTCCGTCGCCCACCACTTCGCCTTGGCCGCGTCGACGGCGTCGAGCTCGTCGCGGTTGAACCGCAGTACCGACTCGTCCACATAGGACTGCGACACCTCGAGCTCGGTCAGCATCTCGGCGATGGCGAACCGGGTGTGCTGGAAGTCGGCGATCGCCCGGCCGAACGCCTGCCGCTGGGTGACGTAGCCGATCGTCCAGGCGAGTGCGGCCCGGGCCCCGGCGCAGGCGGCGACGGCTATCCCCAGCCGCTCCAGGGGAAGGTGGCTCATCAGGTAGTGCAGCCCGCGGCCGGGTTCGCCCAGCACGTTGCCGGCCGGGACGACCGCGTCGTCGAAGAACAGCTCCGCGGTGTCCTGCGAGCGCAGGCCGACCTTGTCGAGCTTGCGGCCGCGGGTGAAGCCGGGCGTGCCCCGTTCGACGACGATGAGGCTGAACGCGCGGCCGCGCGCGGCCGGGTCGGGGTCGGTGCGGGCGACCACGATGACGAGGTCGCTGGTGATGCCGTTGGTGATGAACGTCTTGGCCCCGTTGATCACCCAGCTGTCGCCGTCGCGCCGGGCGGTGGTGCGGATGCCCTGCAGGTCCGATCCGGTGCCCGGCTCGGTCATGGCGATGGCGCCGATCGCCGCGCCGGAGCACAGCGCCGGCACCCAGCGCGCGGCCTGCTCGGGCGTGGCCAGATCGAAGAAGTACGGCAGCACGATGTCCGCGTGCGTGGAGAACCCGGAGCTCAGCGAGGTGGCGCCGACCTTCGCGAACTCCTCCATCACGACGCAGCGGAAACCGAAGTCGCGAAGACGACCGCCGCCGTCGTACTGCTCCGGCGCATTGATGCCCAGCAGCCCCTGGCGACCGGCCTCGAGCCACGGCTCCCGCGGGATGATGCCGGCCTCGTCCCACGGCTCCACGTTCGCGGTGACGTGCCGGCTGAGGAACTGCGCGACGGTGCCGCGCAGCGCCTCCTGCTCGGCGGTGAAGAACTCGCGCCGGGCCCACAGATCCCTGGCCATGGCTAGAGCCGCTCGATGACGGTGGCGTTGGCCATGCCGCCGCCCTCGCACATGGTCTGCAGGCCGTATCGGCCGCCGGTCGCCTCCAGGTGGTTGAGCATCGTGGCCATCAGCCGGATGCCTGACGCGCCGAGGGGGTGGCCGAGCGCGATGGCCCCGCCTCGCGGGTTGAGCTTCTCCGGGTCGCCGCCGATCTCGGCCAGCCACGCCAGCGGTACCGGGGCGAACGCCTCGTTCACCTCGTAGGCGTCGATCGCGTCGATGCCGAGCCCGGCCCGGGCCAGGACCTGCCGGGTGGCCGGGATCGGCGCGGTCAGCATGAACAGGGGGTCGTCACCGGCCACCGCGAACGCGTGGAAGCGGGCCCGCGGGCGCAGGCCCAGCGCGGCCGCGGTGTCCTCGCCCATGACGAGCGCGGCCGAGGCGCCGTCGGTGAGCGGCGAGGAGTTGCCGGCGGTGATGCGCCAGTCCAGGTCGGGGAAGCGCTCGCGCATGGCCGGCCCGTCGAAGGCGGTCTTCAGCCCGGCCAGGCTCTGCGGTGTCGTCGCCGCGCGGATCGTCTCGTCGGCCGCGAACCCGCCGACCGGCACGAGCTCGCGATCGAAGCCACCGGCCCGCGCGGTCTCGGCGGCCAGGCGGTGCGAGCGGGCCGAGTAGTCGTCGAGCCGCTCCCGGGACAGGCCCCACTGCTGCGCGATCAGCTCGGCCGACACGCCCTGGTTGACAAGCCCCTCCGGGTAGCGGCGGGCGAGCCCCGGCCCCTGTGGGTCCTCGCCCATCGTGGACGAGCCCATCGGCACCCGGCTCATCGACTCCACGCCGCCGGCGACGACGATGTCGTAGGCGCCCGCCATCACGCCCTGGGCGGCGAAGTGCAGCGCCTGCTGGCTGGACCCGCACTGCCTGTCGATGGTCGTGGCCGGCACCGACTCCGGCCAGCCGGCCGCGAGCACCGCGTTGCGGCCGATGTTCATGGCCTGCTGCCCGGCCTGGCCGACGCAGCCGGAGATCACGTCCTCGACCCGCGCCGGGTCGAGGCCGTTGCGCTCCACGAGGGCGCGCAGCACGGTGGCGTACAGGTCGACGGGGTGCGTGCCGCTGAGCGCACCACCGGGCTTGCCCTTGCCCGAGGGGGTCCGGACGATGTCGACGATTACCGCTTGACGCATGGTTGCTTCCTTCTCTCGGGCTCGGCGGTCACCGCGGGGCCATGCGGATGGCTCCGTCGAGGCGGATGGTCTCGCCGTTGAGCATCGGGTTGGCGATGATCGCGGCGACCAGCTGCGCGTATTCGGCCGGGCGGCCGAGCCGGCTCGGGTGCGGCACCTGGGCGCCGAGGGAGTCGCGGACCTCCTGCGACAGCCGGCCGAGCAGCGGCGTCTCGAAGGTGCCCGGGGCGATTGTCACGACGCGGATCCTCAGCCCGGCCAGGTCGCGGGCGATCGGCAGCGTCATGCCGACGATGGCGCCCTTCGACGCCGAGTACGCGGCCTGCCCGACCTGCCCGTCGAACGCGGCCACCGACGCGGTGTTGACGATGACCCCGCGCTCCTCACCGGCCGGCTCGTTGCCGGCCATCGCGGCGGCGGCCAGGCGCAGCACGTTGAAGGTGCCCACCAGGTTGACCCGGATCACGCGCTCGAAGTCGGCCAGCGGGAACGGCCCCTGCTTGCCGACCGTCCGGAACGCGTTGCCGATGCCCGCGCAGTTGACGAGCACGGCCAGCCCGCCGTCGTCGTTGGCCAGGTCGACCGCCGCCTGTACCGCACCCTCGTCGGTCACGTCGGCCCCGGCGAAGCGGACCGCGGCGCCGAGCGCGTCGAGCCGGCCGCGGTCGGCGGAGGGCAGATCCAGGGCGACCACCCGCGCTCCGGCGGCGACGAGCGTCTCCACCGTGGCCAGCCCGAGCCCGGACGCGCCGCCGGTGACGAGTGCCTGCTTACCCCGGACATCCATGCCTTGACCTCCCGCGGGTCTACTGAGCTAGCGATCGCTAAGGTAACGTACTGAGCGATCGCTAGCTAGGGAGAGTGACATTTGCGCAACTGGCGGGATTACCCCCCACTTGAGCTGCAGCCGCTGCTGGCGCTGGCGCTCGACGAGATCGTCGAGCACGGCTACGACGGCACCTCGGTGCGCAAGATCGCCGGCCGGGCCGGGGTCACCGTGCCCGCGCTGTACTACCACTTCGAGAACAAGCAGGCCATGCTGCGCGAGCTGCTCGACCACGCGATGCGCATCGTGCTCACGCACACCCGGGCCGCGCTCGACGAGGCCGGCGAGGACTGCCCGGCCCGGCTCAGCGCCCTGGTCGAGGCCCTCGTCCTCTACACCGCGCACCATCGAGACCTGGCGTTCCTCGACTCCGAGCGGCGCAGCCTCACCCCGGAGAACCGGGCCCACTACGTCGCCCGGCGCGACGAGCTCGAGCGCGACCTGCGCGACACGATCCGCGGGGGAGTGGCGCAGGGCGTCTTCCACACCCCGCACCCGGACGAGTGCGGCCGGGCCATCCTGTCGATGTGCCAGGGCGTCGCCGGCTGGTATCGGCCGGGCGGCCCGGTCGACCCGCCCACCATGGCCCGCCGGTACGCCGACCTGGCGCTCGCCACCGTGGAGTACCGCCGATGAACGGCCCTTTGCACGCGTTCCGGCTCGACGACCGGGTCGTGGTCATCACCGGCGCCAGCTCCGGCCTGGGCCTGGGCTTCGCGCGGGCCGTCGCGGCGGTCGGCGGCATTCTGGTCCTCGGCGCCCGCCGCGTCGACCGCCTGCGGGAGCTGGCCGCCGAGCTGCGTGCGCAGGGCGCGACGGTGCTTGTCCAGGCCCTCGACGTGACGGTGCCGGAGCAGTGCCAGGCCCTGGTCGACGCGGCGGTGGCCTCCTTCGGGCGGGTCGACGTGCTCGTCAACAGCGCCGGCCTGGGCGGCTCCGTGCCCGCCTCGCGGGAGACGCCTGACGGCTTCCGCCAGGTGATCGACGTCAACCTCAACGGCTCGTTCTGGATGGCGCAGGCGTGTGCGCGGGTGATGCCGCCCGGCTCCTCCATCGTCAACGTGGCAAGCGTGCACGGCGTGGTGGCGTCGCGCTTCCCGGGCGCCTCCTACGCGGCGAGCAAGGCCGGCGTCATCGGCCTGACCCGCGACCTGGCGCAGCAGTGGTCGCGCCGCAAGGGGATCAGGGTCAACGCCCTGTGCCCCGGCTACTTCGCCACCGAGATGACGACCGCGCACGGCGAGGACGACCTCCGCGAGATGGTCGCCGAGCACAGCCTGCTGGGCCGCTTCGGCGAGCAGGCGGAGGTGGACGGCGCCCTGCTGTTCCTGGCCGCCCCGGCCTCCTCCTACGTCACCGGCACCACACTCGTCGTCGACGGGGGCCTGTCCGCCACAGTCTGAATCAGTACCTGTCGAACGGCGGGATCGGCGGCGCGAGGGCCGACAGCAGCTGCAGGAGCACCAGCGCCCCCATGCTGACGTAGGTGTCGACGAGGCTCAGCGCCATCGCCCCGGCGTAGCAGGCCTGGTAGAACACGATCCGCCGGCGCAGGGCCCCGAGCACGTCGTCGGTCTTGAACATCCCGTGCCGCGCGGCGTAGCGCAGGCTCGCCATCAACACCAGCCCGAGCAGCAGCAGGTTGAGCCAGTAGGTCACGAACGGGATCCGCGCGGTCGGGTACTCACCGACGAAGTTCGTGGAGAACGGCATCAGGCACACCAGCGCCAGGAACGCCAGATGGATCCAGGTGAGGTGCCGATCGGTCCGGGCGAAGTGGTTGAGCTGCGTCTGCTGCCCGATCCAGAAGATCCCGAGCGTCATGAAGCTCATGACGAACGGCAGGAAGTGCGGCCCGACCTCGACGAGCACCTCCCAGGCCGCCCGGTCCGCCGAGCGCCCCTGCGCCGTCCAGACCGGATGCTGGCCGGTCACCTCCCCGACCGGCACGCGCAGATCGAGCACCAGCAGCGTCAAGGCGACAGCGAAGATTCCGTCACTGAGCGCGGCCAGCCGCTCGAGGCTCTGCCCGGCAATGCGTGGATACGACGTGGTCACCCCGACACGCTACGGTTCCGGGCCGGCCGTCGCTGTCCCGCCGGGCGTGCTCAGTCGCGCCGCGGTGCCAGGCCCAGCGTGCGGGTCGCCCGCTGCGCGCACCTCGTGACCGCGGCGATCGCGTCGCGGACGATGTCGGGTTTGGCGCGGAAGCCGAACACCGTCATCGCCAGGACCGGGCTGCCGGCGCTGTCGAAGACCGGGGCGGAGATGACCCGGGCCTCGGCGAGCACCGCGTCGGTGAGGTCGGCCGGCTCGTAGTCCAGGGAGGCGACGAGCGCGTCGAGCTCCTCGTTCGGCACCGCGCCCGGCTCGGCGGCGAGCTGTTCGAGCGCGGCGGCGAATCGGCGGTGGCCCTCGCTGCCCAGACCGATGGAGAAGCCGCGCTCCCGGATGCGGGCCAGGGCGCGGATCTCGGCCTCCTGCGAGTCCGGGGAGAAGCGGGCCACCCACGCCGCCTGTTCACCGGCCGGGGCCCACGCCTCGAAGATGGACGGCCCGTGCGGGCGGAACGGCAGGCGCTGGCCGACGAGCGTGGTGGGCCGGGCGGCGACCGAGCCCGACGGCGGATCGAGCTGGCCGATCACGACCACGCTGTCGCTCACCGGGGCCGTCACCAGGCAGCGCAGACCCTGGTCGGGGAGCTCCTGCGCGATCGAGCGGATGAGCTCGAAGTGGCGCAGCGGGCGGGTGAGGCTCATGTCCGGGTCATACGCGGTGAGCGTGAGCGGGGAGAAGCTGCCGTAGCCGCTGCGGAAGAACAGCAGCGGCAGCTCGGTGCTGGCGGCGTCGAGGTGGCGGACCTCGGCCAGGGCGATCTTGTGGTCGCCGGCGTCGTGGACGGCGACCGGGACGCAGTCGATCCAGGCGACGGCGCCCTCGATGATCGGGGCGCCGGACGGGGCCGGGCGCCACGGGACGCCCTCGAAGCGCTCGGCCAGGGGCGCTGTCGCGATGCGCCGGCAGACGTCGGACTGGTGGGCGGCGAGGATGTTGACGCACCAGTGGCTCGCCCGCTGCAGGTGCGGCCAGGTCTCCGAGGTGTTGCTCGGGTAGAAGCCGACGAGCGGCGGGTGCATGGAGACCGACGAGAACGAGCCGACGACCATGCCGATCGGCGGGCCGTCCGCCGGCTGGGCCGTGATGACACAGACGCCTGTGGGGTACTGCCCCAGGACGTGCCGGAACCAGGCGGGGTCCTCGGGCGAGCGGTGGGCGGTGCTTGTCGACATCATTTCCTCACACGTCCCCGGGCCGCAGTTCGCGGTCCTCGCGCAGCCCGACCGCGTCGGCCCAGAGCGCCGTCAGGTGGTCGATGACGCCCTCCGGGTCCAGCGGCGGGTCGGGCGGGTCGGCGACGAAGGCGTCGTAGCAGTACGCGCTGACCATCAGGCTCATGGCCCGGGCGGTCTCCTCCGGGTCGAGGCCGGCCCGGACGTGCCCGCTCTTCATGCCGCGGGCCAGCGAGCGGGCGAACGAGTGCCGGAAGTTGGCGACCCACTCCCGGCGCAGCGCGGCCAGGCGGGCGTCGCTGTGGCTGGCGGTCTCCCAGAGGCTGAAGAAGTCGCGGTTCTCCCACTGGGTCGTCACGATCGCGCTTATCGCCCGGCGCAGGCCCAGGCGGCCGGTCGCGGCGTCCCAGAAGTCGGCGCCGAGGTTGAGCATGCGCAGCGCGCTCTCGGCGGCGATCGTCGCCACGATGTCGTCGCGGTCGGCGAAGTACTGGTAGACGGTCCCGAGGCTCACCCCGGAGCGCTGGGCGATGTCACCGAGGGACACGTTCGCGTAGCCGTCGCGGGCGAAGAGCTCCTCGGCGACCTCGAGCAGCTTCTTGCGGGTCCGCATGGCCCGCGGCCCGACAGGCGTCTCCCGGCCGTCCTGGCGGCGCACCGCACCGCGCAGGTCGGCGGCGACCTTCTCCAGGCGCCGGCTGCGCGCCGGGTCGGGATCGTCAGGCAGATCCTGCATACCGCCACCTTTCGTCGCCCGGAGTGAACGCGGAAAACCATAACGCCATCCGTGTGTCGTACGCCACCCTGAATCTGAATAGATTCAGGTAAGCCGTTCGGCGGCCTTCCGCGCTCAACGATGTCGAGACTCATGGATGCGGCCACGTTCGCCCGCGACCGCACGGTGTCGAACATGTTTCCGGGAGCTCTTGCGCTTGCCGAGTTTCTGAGTAGATTCAGCAATCACTTACCTGAGACCGGCGTCACATACGCGCGGTCGGTCCGGCTCTGCTCTCGATCGACACCCGCTTCTGAGGGGGAACCCCATGGCTCGTCCGGCGCCCATGACGTTCGGTGTGTTCATCGCCCCGTTCCACGCGAACGACGACAGTCCCGTGCTCAGCCTCCGCCACGACCTGGCGCTCATCGAACTGGCCGACCGTCTCGGCTTCGACGAGGCCTGGGTCGGCGAGCACCACTCGACGGGCGTCGAGCGCATCGCCGACCCGTTCATGGCCCTCGCCGCGGCGGCCGTCAAGACCTCGCGGATCCGGCTCGGGACGGGCGTGGTCAGCCTCCCGTACCACCACCCGCTGCTGGTCGCCGACCGCACCGTGCTGCTGGATCACCTCAGCCTCGGCCGCGCGATGCTCGGTGTCGGACCGGGCGCGCTCATCTCCGACGCCGACATGATGGGCATCGCGCCGGTGACCCAGCGGTCCCGGATGAACGAGGCGCTCGACGTGATCATCAAGCTGCTCGACGGCGAGGTCGTAACCGCGTCCACCGACTGGTTCGAGCTGCGCGAGGCCCAGCTGGCGTTCCTGCCGCTCAACCCCGGCGGTGTGCCGATCGCCGTGGCCAGCACCACCTCGCCCTCGGGTGTGAGCACGGCCGGCCGGCACGGCGTCGGCGTGCTGTCGCTGAGCGCCGGGTTCATCGGCGGCAAGAAGGACATGCGCACCCAGTGGGAGATCGCCGAGCAGGCGGCCAAGGAGGCCGGCACGACCATCAGCCGGGACGGGTGGCGCATGGTCGTGCGCGTCCACCTCGCCGAGGACCGCGAGCAGGCGATCCGCGACGTCGAGCGCGGCCGCGAGCAGGAGCGGCAGGACTACTTCAAGCCGGTCCTGGGCCTGGAGAACGACTACACCCTGGCCGACGAGATCGCCGACGACAGCTCCATCATCGGCACCCCCGCGGACGCCATCGCGGCGATCGAGCGGATGCTCGAGCAGACCGGCGGCTTCGGCGGATTCATGATCATGACTCACGACTGGGCGAGCCGCGAGAAGGCGCTCACCAGCCTCGAACTCTTCGCCCGCTATGTCATGCCGCACTTCCAGGGCACGCTCACCGCCGCCCAGCGGTCCGCCCGCGTCGTCACCGAGAAGCGGCCGTCCTACAAGCCCCTCGCGCAGGCCGCGATCTCCAAGGCCTACTCCGACTCCGGCCGCGAGCTGCCCGCCGGGGCGAACATCCAGAGCCTGCGCTGACCTGGTCCCCGTGCTGCACACCCCCGCTGCGTACGCAGACAGCTCGGATAATCCGAAAGGACCGACATGCCCATCCCCGCACCCCGCCATGTCCTCGCCCCTTTAGCCATCCTCGCCCTCGCGGGCAGCCTCGCTGCCTGCCGCGGTGAGGACCAGCCCGGCAGCACCGCGGCCGGCAACACCGGCCCGATCAAGATCATGCAGATCGGCACCTTCGAGAGCCCGAACCTCTCGCTGAAGGACGCCAAGGCCGGTCTCGACGCGCACGTGCAGTCCATCAACGCGGCCGGCGGCATCGACGGCCGGAAGATCGAGGTGGAGTTCTGCAACGACGCCTACAACGCCAACACCGGCGCCGCCTGCGCCCGCCAGGCCGTGAGCGACGGCGTCGTCGCCGTGGTCGGTGCGGCCAGCTCGCAGGCGCCCGCCGAGCTGCCCGTGCTCGAGGCGGCCGGCATTCCGTGGCTGGCCGGAGCCGGCTCGGGCGGACCGACCGAGGGCACGAGCAAGGTGTCGTACCCGATCACCGGCGGCACCCAGTCGATGCAGGTCGGCCTGGGCCGGCTCCTGGCCAACAAGGGCGGCAGGAACATCGCGGTCATCGTGGCCGACGCGGCCGCCGCCTACGCCGCCGCCGACGACATCGCCAACGGGGCGAAGGCCGGCGGCGCCCAGTCCTACCGCATCCTGGCCCCTCTGGGCGCACCCGACTTCAGCGCCGTGGCCTCCTCCGCCCTGGCCAAGACCCCCGACGCCATCGCCGTCGCCTCGACCGCCACCGACGCGCCGCGCATCATCCGGGCCGTGCGCCAGGCCGGCTTCAAGGGCAACATCGCCACCCTGGCCAACATCTTCAAGCCGGCCGACCAGAAGGCGCTCGGCGACCTGGCCAACAGCGTGTTCATCACGTCCTCCGCGGTTCCCGTGACGAACACCTCGGTGCCCCAGGTGAAGCAGTTCCTCGACGACATGGCCAAGTACCACCCGGAGGCCGTGACCGACAACGGCTCCCTGGGCACCTGGAGCTCGATCACGTTCCTGGTCGAGATCGTGAAGCGCCTGGGCGGCAACGTCTCGGCCGCCGCGATCACCGGCCTGCTCGACAAGCTCGACAAGCCGATCGTGCTCGGCACCGTCCCCGACTACGCGGGCATCCCCAGCCCGCCGGTCGTCGCGACCTACCCGCGGGTGCCGACCTTCAAGGTCTACGTGTCCGAGGCCGTGGGCGGCACGCTCAAGCAGGACGGCGACGCGATCGACCCGCTGGGCACCAAGTAGATGACGGCGGCGGCAGTGGCGTCCGATGACGCACCGGTCCTCGAGCTGCGCGGACTCAGCGCCGGCTACGACGACCTGGCGGTGGTGCGCGACATCGACCTGCACGTGATGCGCGGCGAGATCGTCGCGCTCCTCGGGGCCAACGGGACGGGCAAGTCGACGACGATCCTGACCGCGGCCGGCGAGCTGCCGCCGATCGGGGGCGAGGTCCGGTGGCGCGGCGCGGTCACGACCGCCCCGCTGCACGTCCGGGCGCGCCTGGGCATGAGCTTCGTGCCCGAGGAGCGCTCGGTGCTGATGGGCATGTCGGTGCGCGACAACCTGCTGCTCGGGCCGGGGCGCATTGAGCGGGCGCTGGAGCTCTTCCCGGAGCTGCGGGCGCTGCTGGCGACCCGGGCCGGGCTGCTGTCCGGCGGCGAGCAGCAGATGTTGTCGCTGGCCCGGGCCCTGGCCGCCGAGCCGGTCGCGCTGCTGCTCGACGAGCTCTCCCTCGGCCTGGCGCCGCTCGTGGTCGACCGCCTGTTCGCCGCGCTGCGGCACGCGGCCGACCGGGACGGCGTGGCCGTCCTGCTCGTCGAGCAGCAGGCCCGCCGGGCCCTGGCGGTCGCCGACCGCTGGTACCTCCTGCGGCGCGGCGCGGTCGCGGCGTCCGGGAACGCCGCCGACGGCATCGCGGCCGTCGAGTCCCTGTATCTCGGTGACGCCACCGAAGCCGGAGCGCAGTGATCATGGAAGTCGTCCAGTTCATCCTGCTCGGCCTGGGTATCGGCGCCATCTACAGCCTCCTGGGCCAGGGCCTGGTGCTGATCTACCGGGGCTCCGGGATCGTCAACTTCGCCCAGGGCTCGCTGGTGATGGTCGGCGGCTACGCCTACTACGAGTTCCGGGTGGCGGCCGGCTGGCCCGCGCTCCCGGCCGTCGTCTGCGCGACGGCGGTCGGGGTCCTGCTCGGGGTGGCCGTGCAGCACCTGATCCTGCGGCCGATGCGCACCTCGTCCCCGATCGAGCGGGTCATCGCGACCCTCGGCGTGCTGCTCACCCTCCAGGCCGCGGCCGTCCTGCGCTACGGCGTCGGCCCGATAAGCGTGCCGTCGTTCCTGCCCACCGACGCCGTGGAGGTGCTGCCCGGCACGACCCTCGGCGTCGACCGGCTCATCATCCTGCTCATCGGGGTCCTGCTCACCGCCGCGCTGTACGCGGTCTTCCGCTGGACGTCGTTCGGGCGGGTGGCCAGCGCCATGGCCGAGAACCAGCGCGCGGTCGCCAGCCTCGGCCACTCGCCGGACCGGATCGCCACCGCCAACTGGGCGCTCGCGGCCGGGATCGCGGCCCTGGCCGGCGCGCTCATCGGCCCCATCACCTACCTGCAGCCCACGCAGCTCACCCTGCTGATCGTGCCGGCGCTCGCGGCGGCGCTGCTCGCCCGGTTCGTGTCGTTCCCGATCGCCTTCGCCGGCGCGCTCGCCATCGGCGTCGTGCAGTCCCTGATCACCCGCTACGTCACGGTGACCGGCTGGGGCGACAGCGTGCCCTTCATCGTCATCATCGCCTATCTGGTCCTGCGGGGAAGCTCGCTCCCGCTGCGCAGCCACGTGCTGGAGCGGCTCCCGAGCGTCGGCGACGGCCGCATCCGGGTCGTCCCCACCGTCGTCATCGTCGGGGTGTTCGCGTTCCTGATCGCGTTCGTCGTGTCGCCGGTGTGGGCGCAGGCGCTGACGGTCACGATGGCGTTCGCGATCCTCACGCTGTCGGTCACCGTGGTCACCGGATACGCCGGCCAGCTGTCCCTGGCCCAGTACGTGCTCGCCGGCGCGGGCGCGTTCGCCGCGGCGACGTTCGTCCACCGCGCCGGCTGGGGCTTCCTGCCCGCGCTCATCGGCGCGATGCTGGCCGCGGCGCTCGTCGGCGTGCTCGTCGCGCTGCCGGCGCTGCGGACCCGGGGCATCAACCTGGCCATCGCCACGCTCGGCATGGGCATCGTGCTGTTCAGCCTGGTGCTCAGCGACTTCGCGCTCACCGGGGGCGACGTCGGCATCCCGATCGGCGAGCCCTCGATCCTCGGCTGGGACTTCGGCGCGATCCGGCACCCGTACAACTACGGGCTCGTGGCCCTGGCCGCGCTGACCCTCAGCGCGCTCGCCGTGGCCAACCTGCGCCGCGGCCGGGTCGGGCGGCGCCTGCTCGCGGTGCGCTCCAACGAGCGCGCGGCGGCCGCCCTCGGCGTCAACGTGCTCGTCGGCAAGCTCTACGCGTTCGCCCTGGCCTCCGCGCTCGCCGCCGTCGCCGGGGTGCTGCTGGCCTTCCAGGGCGTCGCCGTGCTCCCGGCCCAGTTCGACGTGCTCACCTCGATCACCGTCATCGGCATGGCGGTCGTCGGCGGCATCGGCACCATCGGCGGCGCGCTGCTCGCCTCGACGCTGCTGCCCGGCGGCGTCGGCACGCAGATCCTGCACGGGGTCGACAACCTGGAGAGCTACCTGCCGCTGGTCAGCGGGCTGTTCCTGCTCTACGTCCTGCGCAGCGGCCGCAACGGGCTCTACGAGATGAACGCCCACCTCGTGCGCCGCCTCGGCCGCCTGCTGCGGGTGCCCGCGCTGCCGTCCCGCCCGCCGTCCGCCCGGGCCGCCGCGCCGGAGCCGGCCGGGGCGGCGGAGCACGAGCGCCGCCCGTCGCGCCGCCTGCACGTGGCCGACCTGCGGGTGCAGTTCGGCGGCGTGGTCGCCGTCGACGGCGTGACACTGGACCTGGTGCCGGGCGAGGTGCACGGCCTGATCGGCCCCAACGGCGCCGGCAAGACCACTGTCATCGACGCGCTCACCGGGTTCGTCCGGCCCACCCGCGGCACCATCAAGCTCGACGACCAGCCCATCGGTCAGTGGAGCGCGCGGCGCCGGGCCCGGGCTGGGGTGGCCCGCTCCTTCCAGTCCCTCGAGCTCTTCGCCGACCTGTCCGTCCGGGAGAACCTCGCTGTCGCGTGCGACGACGACGGCGCCCGCCGTTACGTGAGCGACCTCGTGGCGCCCGGCCGCATCCAGCTCACCGCGCCCGCCCTGGCCGCGATCCGGGAGTTCCGGCTCACCGACGACCTCGACCGCAAGCCCGGCGCGCTCGCGTTCGGCAAGCGCCGCCTGGTCGCCATCGCCCGCGCGGTCGCGGCCGACCCGCGCGTGCTGCTCCTGGACGAGCCGGCCGCCGGGCTCAGCGACGAGGAGGCCCGCGAGCTCGGCGCGCTCATCCGCACCCTGGCCCGGGACTGGGACATGAGCATCCTGCTCGTCGAGCACAACGTCGACCTGGTGCTCAGCACCTGTGACCGGGTCACCGTGCTCGAGGCCGGGGCCGTGCTGGCCCGCGGGACACCGCAGGAGGTCGCCCGCGATCCGCGCGTGGTGGCCGCCTACCTCGGCCGCGAGACGGACGAGGCCACCCCGACGGGCGAGGCCACCCCGACGGGCGAGGCCACCCCGACGGGCGAGGCCACCCCGACGGGCGAGGCCACCCCGACGGGCGAGGCCAACCCGGCGGACGAGGCCCGCGAGGCCGACGAGTCCGACGACTCCGCCGAAGGCGCACGCGTGTGAACGGCCTCCCCACCCCCCGAACCGAGCCCGATCCGCAGGAGGTTGCGATGAGCACGCCAACGACGCACGAGTCGGTGGCCGCGGAGGCGCACGCGTTCTTCGCGGCCCGGGCGCCGAAGCGCGAGCGGCGCGGCATGCTGCACGGCGTCGGCGACGACGACGTGGTGGGCGTCGGGCTCACCCAGCCGGAGGACGAGGCGGCCGAGGTCGCCGAGGCCCAGCGGTGGCAGCGGGAGCTCTTCGACGCCGGGCTGGCCTGGCTCGACGGCCCACCGGCCCTCGGCGGGCGCGGCCTCGGCCCCGACTACGTCGAGCTGGTCGCCGGCATCGCGGCCGAGTACGAGCTGCCGTCCACGGGCACCTACATGGTGAGCCACGGGATCGTGGCGCCGACCATCCTCGCCCACGGCACCGAGGAGCAGCAACGGGCCTTCCTGCCCGGGATCTGGCGCGGGGACCTGATCTGCTGCCAGCTGTTCTCCGAGCCGGAGGCCGGCTCGGACCTGGCCAGCCTGCGCACCACCGCGGTCCGCGACGGCGACGACTGGATCGTCACCGGCCAGAAGGTCTGGTCGTCCTTCGCGCACGTGGCGAAGCTCGGCGAGCTCCTGGTGCGCACCGGGCCGCCGGAGAGCCGCCACCGCGGCCTGAGCATGTTTCTCATCGACATGGACTTGCCGGGCATCGACGTGCGGCCACTGCGCCAGGTCACCGGCTCCGAGCACTTCAACGAGGTGTTCCTCGACGGCGTGCGGGTGCCCGACGCGCGGCGGCTCGGCCCGGTCGACGGCGGCTGGAACATCGCCATGACCACCGTCGGCAGCGAGCGCTCAGTGCTCGGCCGGGCCCACAACGGCATCATGATCGAGCCGGTCATCCGGCTGTTCGCGCTGGCCCGCTCGACCGGGGCCATCGAGGACCCGGCCATCCAGGACCTCCTGGCCGAGTGCTGGGCCCGCGAGCAGGTGCTGCACGAGACGGCCACCCGGCTGCGCGACGCCGGCGGCCCCGCCCCCGGCTCCGTGGTCAAGCTCATGACGACGTCCGACATGGAGTACTACTCCGACGTCGCCGCCCGGCTCCTGGGCTACCGGATGGTCGCCGACACCGGCGCCTGGGGCACGTACTCCTGGTCGCAGCTGCTGCTCAGCGCGCCCTCGCACCGCATCGCCGGTGGCAGCGACGAGATCCAACGCAACATCCTCGCCGAGCGCGTGCTCGGACTTCCGCGCGAGGAGCGACCCGTGAGCGAGAAGAGCGCCTAGGTATGGACGAGATCGAACAGCTGCGCCGGGTGGTCCGCGACCACCTGGCGCGGGACCCGGGCGCGGCACTGCGCGGCGGACCCCTCGCCCCGGACGCGGCCCGGCGGGTCGACCGGGACCGCTGGCGGCGCCAGGCCGGCGAGCTCGGGCTGCCCGGAGTCCGCATTCCCGAGCAGTACGGCGGCGCCGGCATGGGGCTGGCCGAGGAGGTCGCGGTCCACACCGAGCTGGGCCGGGCCCTCGACGACGGCCCGTTCCTGACCACCTCGCTCGTCGCCGCGGCGCTGACGGCCCTCACCGACGACGAGGCGAACCACGACCGGCTGGCCCGGATCGCGTCCGGTGACCTGATCGCCGTGCCGGTGCTGCCCATCGAGGAGACGTTCCCGCTGCAGTACCCGCACGCCAAGGCCGGCCCGGACGGCGACTTCGAGGTGACCGGCGAGCTGCCCTGCGTGGTCGACGCCACCGTGGCCGACGCGATGCTCGTGCTCGCCGACTACCGGGGCTTCCACGCCTTCTTCTGGGTCGAGACGAGTGATCCCGGCGTCGAGGTCGACGCGTTGAAGACGCTCGACCTGACCCGGCGGATGGGCGCGGTGCGCCTCAACGGTGCCCGGGCCCGGCTGCTGGCCGAGCAGGACCGGGCGAGAGCCGGGGTGGCCGCCATCCGGCAGGGCGCGATCCTCGGGATGGCCGCCGAGTCGGTCGGTGCCGCCGAGCGGGCGCTGGAGATGGCCGTCGAGTACGTCAAGGTGCGCACCCAGTTCGGCCGGCCCATCGGCTCGTTCCAGGCGGTCAAGCACAAGTGCGCGGACCTGCTGGTCTCCCTCGAACGGGCCCGCTCGGCGCTGTCGGTCGCGGTGCGCTCGGTGCAGCACAACGACGCCGTCGGCCGGCGGCCCGAGTCCCTCGCGGGGCTGGCCGTGGCCCGGATGTACTGCGGGCGGGCCGGTGCCGAGATCACCCGCGAGGCGATCCACCTGCACGGCGGCATCGGGTTCACGTGGGAGCACCCGGCCCACCTGTACTACCGGCGGGCCGTGTCCAACCGGCAGCTGCTCGACTCCACCGGCCAGCAGCCGCGGCTGCTGACCGCGTCGGTGCTCGCGGCGCACGGCGAGGACACGCAGCTGGCCTCGTTCTACGCCGGGAAGGTGGGGCGATGATCCTGCGCGTCGAGCACGGCGGGGTCACGCTCGACGACCTCGACGACCTCAAGCGGCTCAGCGCCCACGTCGAAGACGACGGCGCGCTCGGCGAGTGGGGGCGCCGCGAAGCCGGCCACGTGGTGCTCACCACGCATCAGCTGCTGCGGCTGGCCGGTGCGCGAGCGGGCGATTCGCAGTGGCGGAGCCGGTTCGACGGCATGGTGGATTATGCGCGCCGGCACGGCTGGATCGACGGCGACGAGGTCCGCATGCACATCGTCGGCGAATAGGAGTACCCCCGATGCAGCTTTCGGGTCTTGGACCTGGTGACTGGGTCACGTTGCATGCGCGCTTCACGCCGCAGGCCGACTTCCTGCTGGCCGCGGACGGGAGGGTCCGCACCTACGCCGAGGGGGAGGCGCGGATCACCCGGCTCGCCCGGTCCCTGCAGCGGATCGGCATCGGCCGCGGCGACCGGGTGGCGCTGCTGGGCGTCGACTCGCCCGAATACTGCGAGGTGCTCCTCGCGTGCATGAAGCTCGGCGCGACATACGTGGCGCTCAACTTCCGGCTGTCCCCGGCCGAGATCCGCACGGTGATGGCGGCCAGTGGGGCGGAGGTCATCTTCCACAGTGAGCGCTACCGGGAGATCGTCGAGTCGCTGGCGCTGCGGGCCGCCGTCGAGTTCGAGTCCGGCTACGAGGAGTTCCTCGCGAGCGGACCGGACGGCGGCGAGCTGCCGTCGGTGAGCCACGACGACGACATCCTCAGCATCTCCTTCACCAGCGGCACCACCGGCACCCCGAAGGGCGTCCTGCAGTCCCAGCGCATGATCAAGGCGATCATTCAGTCCGGAGTCCTCGAGCTCGGCCTGCGCCCGGGCGACCTGATCTACGCCGGCGCGCCGCTGTTCCACGCCGCCGGGTTCGGCCACGTGCTCTACGGCCTGGCCCGCGGCGGCGCCTCCATGATCATGCCGCAGTGGGACGCCGACCTGGCGCTGGCCTGGCTCGGCTCCGGGCGGGTGCGGCACACGACGCTCGTCCCCAGCATGATCATCCAGCTGCTGGAGCACCCGAAGCTCGCCGAGGCGGACTTCTCCGGGCTGCGCTCCATCATGTACGGCGGCGCACCCATGCCGACCTCCGTCGTCCGCCGGATGGTCGAGGTCTTCGGCTGCGACCTGCACAACGGGTTCGGCGCCGGCACCGAGGCGGGCGGGCAGCTCGTCCTGCGCCCGGAGGACCACCGGCGGGCCCTGGCCGGCGAGGAGTGGCTGCTCGGCACCATCGGCCGGCCCGCGTTCGGCTGCGACGTGCGGCTGCTCGACCCGCTCGGCGCGGAGGTGCCCGACGGGCAGATCGGCGTGATCGCCAGCCGCGGCGACACCGTGATGAGCGGCTACCTGGACCGGCCCGACCTCACCGCCGCGGCCGTCCGCGACGGCTGGTTCGTCGCCGGTGACCTGGCCTGGAAGGACCCCGAGGGCTTCCTGCACCTGGCCGGCCGGGCCGACGAGATGATCATCCGGGGCGGCGAGAACGTGTATCCGGTCGAGATCGAGGACGTGGTCGGCGGGCACCCCGCGGTGGCCGAGATCGCCGTCGTCGGCGAGCCGGACCCGCTCTGGGGCCAGGTGGTGACCGCCATCGTGGCGCTGCGCGACGGCCACGCCGCCCCGTCGGCGGCCGACGTGAAGGAGCACTGCCGCGGCCGGCTGGCCAGCTACAAGGTGCCGCAGCGGATCGTCGTCGTCGAGTCCTTCCCCCGCAACCCGGCCGGCAAGATCGACAAGCTCCGGCTGCGCGAACTGCTGGCCTGCGACCCATCAGCTGTGCAAGAAGAGGAGCCGTCCTGATGCTCACCGGCGATCAGTACTTCGAGTCCCTGCGCGACGGCCGGCGCATCTTCGTCAACGGCCACTCGGTGCCCGACGTGACGGCCGAGCCGCTGCTGCGGGGCCCCGCCCTCGCCGCGAAGCTGGGCTACGACAAGCACTACCGGCCCGGCGAAGACGTCCACGGCCCGTACTTCTTCATCCCGCAATCCGTCGAGGAGCTGCGCGAGATCCAGCAGCAGCAGCTGCACTGGGACTTCCCGACCATCTCGACGGCCAACGGCCTGCTCATGGTGCTGACCGCGGCCAGCCGGATGCGGGCCCAGCAGCCGCAGTACGCCGAGCGGGCCCTCGCCTACTTCGAGGAGAGCAAGCGCCGCGACATCCGCATCGTGCAGTGCATCACCGACTCCAAGGGCAACCGGGCGCTGCCGCCGGGCAAGCAGGACGACCCGGACCTGTACGTCCGCATCGTCGACCGCCGCCGCGACGGCGTCGTCATCCGCGGCGCGAAGCTGCACATCTCCTCGGCCGCCGTCGCCCACGACCTCATGGTCATGCCGACCAAGCGGATGAAGCCCGGCGAGGAGGACTGGAGCATCGCCGCCGCGGTGCCGGTCAACTCGCCGGGCGTGCGGGTCATCAACGCCTCCTTCGCCCCGCGGCCCGACCTGGACCCGGACTTCTACCCCTACAGCTCCCGGCACGTGATGACCGAGGGCCTCGTCGTGTTCGACGACGTCTTCGTGCCCAACGAGCGCGTGTTCCTGGCCGGCGAGCTCGAGCACTCGGCGACCTTCGTGCACTCCCTCGGCCTGTGGGAGCGCCTCGGCAGCGTCGGCAGCTACGTGCGCCTGGCCGACACCCTGGTGGGCCTGGCCCAGCTCATCTCCGAGGCCAACGGCCTGACCCGGATCGGCCACATCAAGGACAAGATCGCGGAGATGATCATCTACGCGACGCTCATCCGGGCCGGCTTCGAGGCCGCGATGACCCACGCCACCTTCACGCCGGAGGGCTGGGCGTCGCCCGACGAGCTGTTCACCAACGCCGCGAAGTACCACGCGGCCGCCCAGTTCAGCACCATGGTGCGCAACCTGCACGACATCGCCGGCGGCTCGATCCTGACCGCGCCGTCCCTGCGCGACCTGAGCAACCCGGAGACGTCGGCCGACCTGCGCAAGTACATGCGCACCATGGACGGCGTCGAGGCCGACTACCGGATGCGGCTGTTCCACACGATCCGCGACTTCACCGCCGACGCCTACGGCGGCTGGAAGCACGTGACGGTGATCCAGGCCGGCGGCGGGCTCTACGCACAGAAGGTGGTCGTCACCAACCACTTCGACATGGACACGGCGAAGGCCCTGGCCCGCGAGACGGCCGGCGTCACCGAGTCCGGCGAGGTGCTCAGCGACCTGCACCGGTTCGGCCCGCACGGGCTCGCGTCGTGAGGTACGAGGAGCACACCTTCGCCTGGGTCGACACGTCCGGTGCGTCGCGGCCCGCGTCGCTTTCGCGCCTGCTGCTCGACGTCGACGACGGCGTCGCCACCCTCACGCTGAACCGGCCCGACCGGCTCAACGCGATCGACGGGCCGACGCGCCACGAGCTCGCCGCCGCCCTGCGCTGGTGCGATGCCGACGACGAGGTCCGCGCGGTCGTGCTCACCGGCGCCGGCCGGGCTTTCTGCGCCGGCTCGGAAATGACCGGGAACGGCTTCGGGGGTACTGCGTCCGGGCGCGCCGACACCGAGTGGATCGCGCCGTATCAGGTCCGCAAGCCGGTGGTCGCCGCCATCCAGGGCGCGGCGGCCGGCCTCGGGCTCACCCTGGCGATGCAGTGCGACGTCCGGTTCGTCGCCTACGACGCCGTGCTCTCGCTGCCCTTCGTCCGCCTCGGCGTCACCGCGGAGCTGATGGGCCACTGGAACCTGGTCCGCCACGTCGGCCTGCAGCGGGCCCAGGAGCTGCTGCTCACGGGCCGCCGCTTCACCGGGGCCGAGGCGGCGATGTGGGGGCTGGCCGTCTCCGCCCTGCCGACGGAGCAGGTGCTCCCGCGCGCCGTCGCCCTGGCCCGCGAGATCGCCGAGCACGCCGCCCCGGTCGCGGTCGCCGCGACCAAGCGCCTCCTCTGGGAGACCGGGGACATGGGCCCGCTCGCCCACGCCCACCGGGAGCGCCTCGTCATGGAGACGCTCCTCGACCGCCCGGACGCCCGCGAGGGCGTGTCGGCGTTCCTGGAGAAGCGCCGCCCCGTGTGGACCGGGCGCCCATCGACCGACCTGCCAGCTGTTGAGGAGGACTCCGCGTGACCACCATCGAGCAAGAGTTCATCGGGGTACCCTCGCCGGCGCTGGGCCGGGCGGGCGCCGGCGGCCACCCGCTGCAGGGCAACTACTACACCCCGGCCGGCCGGCCGCCGCGCACGGCGTTCATCGCCGCGCACTACAACGTCGACTTCTCCGAGCACTACATGGCGACCCGGATGGCCGAGCGCGGCTACGGCTTCCTGGGCTGGAACACCCGGTTCCGCGGGGCCGAGCACCTGTTCACCCTCGACCACGCCCTGGCCGAGATCGGCGTCGGCGTGCAGCTCCTGCGCGACCGGGGCGTCGAGACGGTCGTGCTGCTGGGCAACTCGGGCGGCGGTTCACTGATGGCGGCGTACCACTCCCAGTCCCGGGAGCCGAACATCCGCCCGCCCTACGGCCGCACGAAGGTGTTCGAGCCGGCCCTGCACCTGCCGCCCGGCGACCTGATGGTGTTCCTGGCCGCGCACCCGGGCCGCCCCGAGTGGATCACCAGGACCATGGACCCGTCGGTGCTCGACGAGGCCGACCCGAACTCCGTCGACCCCGACCCGGGCCTGAACATGTACGACCCGCGGCACGGCTCCTCGTTCTCCGACGAGTTCCTGACCCGCTACCGGGCCGCCCAGATCGAGCGCAACCACCGCCTCACCGCGTGGTGCAAGGAGCAGCTGGACGCCGTCCGCGACAAGCCGGCCCGGGACCGCATCTTCACCATGGCCCGCACGTGGGCCGACCCCCGCTACGTCGACGCGGGCATCGACCCGTCCAAGCGCCCGACCCCGCTGTGCTACTTCGGCGACCCGCGGCGGGCCAACTACGGCGTCATGGGCGTGGGCATGGTGAACACCATGCGCACGTGGCTCACCATGTTCAGCCTGACCGAGTCCGACTGCGTCGCGGCGCCGCACCTGGCCCGCATGGACCTGCCGACGCTCGTGATCCAGCCGGACGCGGACAGCGGCGTGTTCCCGAGCGACGCCCAGGGCCTCTACGACGGCGCGGCGACGGCGGACAAGGAGTTCGTGACGCTGCCCGGCGACCACTACTTCGTGGAGCCCGCCGACGCCCGCGACACGGTGGCCGACACCATCGCCGGCTGGCTCTCGGGCCGGGCGTCCTAGTCGCCGTCCTCCTCGTCGCGCAGGGACTGGACGATCGTCGAGCGCGCGGCCAGGATGTGCGCGCGCATGACCGCCTCGGCCCACGCGCCGTCGCGGGCCCGCAGCGCCTGCACCAGCTCGGCGTGCTGACGCACGCTGGTGCGCATCCGCTCGCCGCCGTAGCGCTGAAAGGTCCGGAAGATCAGCGGCGTGTCCATGATGCCGCGGACGATGCCGTCGAGCTGGGTGTGCCGCGACGCCCGCAGGATGGCCCGGTGGAAGTCGCCGTTGAGCACCGTGAGCTCATCGGCGGCGGCCGCTCCCTTGCGGCTGAGCGCGGTCATCCGGGCGGCGATCCGGGCGATGGCGTCGAGCTCGTCATCGGTGATCCGCTCCGCCGCGAGCCGGGCCCCGTAGCTCTCGAGCATGGCCCGGACCTCGTAGTTGTCCTCGAGCTCCTGCTCGGACCAGGCCACCACCCGCGCGCCCCGGTTGGGCGTGAACTCGACGAGCCCTTCCGCGTCCAGCCGGCGCAGCGCCTCGCGGATCGGCGTCCGCGACACCCCGGCCCGGGCCGCCAGCTCCTCCTCGCGCAGCCGCTGCCCGCGCGCGAACTCGCCGGACAGGATCCCGGCCCGGATGGCCTCGTACGCCGTCTCGGCCGCCTTGGCCATCGGCTACTTGTCGACGGTGGCGGCGGACGGGCAGCCGTTCTTCTGCTGCCAGGTCTGCAGCTCGGCGACCGGGGACTTCTCCTTGCCGGCCTTCCACGCGTCGAGGTAGGACCACGGCCAGATCACGCCGCGGCGGGTCCACCAGTCGCCGGTCTTGGCGCAGGCGGGGGAGAGGCCGAAGTGGATGTGGCAGGCGCTCGCGTCGCCGGTGCGGCCGACCTTGGCGACCGGCTGGCCGGCCGCGACCTTGGTGCCGGCCTCGATGCCGTCGTCGATCGTGGCGAAGTGGGACATGTAGTAGCGGGCGCCGTCGTTGCCGAGGATCGACACCGAGAGGCCGCCGCGGGAGGAGCCCTCGTTGGCCTTGGCGGTCCAGGTGTCGACCTTCGTGACCTCCAGGACCGTGCCGTCCACGGGGGAGAGGGCGTTGAGGCCGCAGTTGGCGATGATGTCGCTGGCCGGGTAGTCGTGGTGGTCGTGGGAGTACGAACCCTTGCCCTGCAGCGGGAAGGCGTGCTTCGCGGTCCCGCCGGCGGCCGCGGCCGACTTGGACGACTCGGGGGCCGGCCCGGCGGCGTCGTCGGCGCTCGCCGACGGCTCGGTGCTCTGGACCTGGCGGCCCGCGGACTCCTGGGCGGCCGGGGTCACGGGGGCGGGGTCGCTGCCACAGCCGGCCGTGGCCAGGGTGGACACCAGCGCGATCCCGAGAAGACTCACACGCAGCGCGGACATCGTCAGCCACCATACGCCGCTCAGTAGCGGGCGGCGTAGCTGGTCGGCGGCTCCCCGAACATGTTGGAGAAGTCGCGGGTCAGATGGGCCTGATCGGCGTACCCGAGGTCGGCCGCCAGGACCGCCCAGTCGACGGCCGAACGGCCGGCCATGCGCTCCGTGACCTCGTGGAGGCGGAACCGGCGCAGCACCCACTTGGGGCCGACGCCGACGTGCTCGGCGAAGAGCCGCTGGAGCTGACGCTCGCTGACGTTGTACCGCCCGGTCAGCTGATCCACCCGCTGCAGCTCGCGGGTCGCCACGATGTCGTCGACCCAGCCGGCCACCTCGTCGCCGATGGGGTCGGCGGCGGGAAGCCGCCGGCTCAGGAACTCGTCCAGATCGGCAATGTCGGTTGTGTGGGCCGCGCCGGGAAAGATGGTGTTCGCCGCGACCGAGAGGTCGGTGATCGACTCGACCGGGGCGCCCAGGAAGCGGCGGAACACCCCCGGCCGGAAGGCCACGCCGACGACGGAGCCCCGGCCGGACAGCGCCCGCGTGACCCGCCCCCGGCTCACGCCGCGGACCCAGCGCTCATCGCCGGAGAACGTCAGCTGCACGTTCGGGTACGGCACCATCAGCTGCACGTAGTCCGGCTGGCCGGTCAGATCCCAGCGGGCCCACCAGTACCGCGACACCACGCAGCGCAGCGCCGGGGCCGGCTCCACGAACCCGTGGCTCTGGAACGAGGCCCAGGCCCCGTGCAGTGAGCGTGGGTCGCGCATGCACCGGATGATGCCACGCCACCGAAGGGGGAACACCTCGGCAAATTGTCCGAAATGAGGGATATGTAAGTTCTACTGAACCTGTCACGAGTACGACGCGACTCCACCGCGGCAACGGGGGACGGTGGAGGCCGTGGAGCAGCGGGTCCGGTCGGCAACGGCGCCGACCGGACCCGTTTCTGTACAGTTCCCTCCGTGACCGCGCACGACCCCGCAACCGACGACCGTATCGACCCCGACCGGCTGGCCATCTGCCTCGCCGTCTTCGAGGAGCTGCAGCAGCTGCCGCCCGAGCACCCGGACGTGCAGCGGGTGCGCCGCGCCACCTCGCACCTCTACAAGCACGTCAAGCGGCAGCGGCGCAGCGAGCGCCGGGCCGCCGTCACCGAGGCCGACCGCCAGGTGACAGCGGCCACGGCCACCGGCGCGCCAGGCCGCATCGACGACGAGACGCAGGGCATCCCGCTGGTGTCGCCGACCGCCGGGGCGAGCGCGGGGACGCTGCGGCGGGCCCGGTCCTGCTACACGTGCAAGAACCGGTACGTCGACGTCGACGCGTTCTACCACCAGCTCTGCCCGGACTGCGCGAAGCTCAACCGGGAGCGGCGCGACCAGCGCACGGACCTGACCGGCCGGCGGGCGCTGCTGACCGGCGGCCGGGCCAAGATCGGCATGTACATCGCGCTGCGCCTGCTGCGCGACGGCGCCCACACCACCATCACCACCCGGTTCCCGAACGACGCCGTGCGCCGGTTCGCCTCGATGCCCGACAGCGCCGACTGGCTGCACCGGCTGCGGATCGTCGGCATCGACCTGCGCGACCCCGGGCAGGTCGTGGCCCTGGCCGACGACATGGTGGCGCAGGGGCCCCTCGACATCCTGATCAACAACGCGGCCCAGACGGTGAAGCGGGCCGCCGGCTCCTACGCGCACCTGGTCGCGGCCGAGTCGGCGCCGCTGATGCTCGACGGCCCGATGCCCGCGGTGGTCACCTTTCACAAGGCCGAGGAGAACCTGATCCTGGAGGCGGCCCGTACGCCGTCGCTGATCACGCCCGAGGTGCTCACGGCGATGTCCCTGACCAGCCGCCAGACGGCGATCGACGCCGGCGGCCTCGTGCCCGACCTCGCGCACACCAACAGCTGGGTGCAGACGGTCGAGGAGGTGGACCCGGTCGAGCTGCTGGAGGTCCAGCTGTGCAACGCCACCGCGCCGTTCATCCTGGTCTCGCGCCTGCGCTCGGCGATGAAGCGCTCCACCGCCCGGCGCAAGTACGTCGTGAACGTCTCGGCCATGGAGGGCCAGTTCAGCCGCCGGTACAAGGGCCCCGGCCACCCGCACACCAACATGGCGAAGGCCGCGCTCAACATGCTGACCCGGACCAGCGCCGAGGAGATGCTCACCGACGGCATCCTCATGACGGCCGTCGACACCGGCTGGATCACCGACGAGCGGCCGCACCCGCAGAAGATGCGCCTGCACGAGGAGGGGTTCCACGCGCCGCTGGACCTCTCCGACGGGGCGGCCCGCGTCTACGACCCGATCGTCCGCGGCGAGCGCGGCGAGGACCTGTACGGCTGCTTCCTCAAGGACTACGAACCATCCGCCTGGTGAGCACCGCCTGGTGAGCACCGCGTGGTGATGCCTACCGGAGCTGGTACATGAGCATGAACTTGCCGACCTGGACCTCGTCGCCGTCGTTCAGGTTGGCGCTCTTGACCCGCTCGCCGTTCACGTAGGTCCCGTTGAGGCTGCCCAGGTCGAGCATCGAGTAGCCGAACCCGCCGCTGTTGCGGTGAAACTCGACGTGCTTGCGCGACACGGTGTTGTCGTCGAGCACGATCTGGTTGGCCGAGTCACGGCCGCAGTGCACGACGTCGGCGTCCAGGGCGAACTCGGCCCCGGCCTCGGCGCCCTTGCGGATCAGCAGCGTCGCCCGGCCGGACGGCAGCTTCTCCATGTGCGCGGTCAGGTCGAGCGGCTGGGTCGGTCCCTCGGGCGCCTGGACGGAGGCGGCGTTGAGCAGCTCCTCCGTGGTCAGGATCGGCACGCCCCAGTGCCGGGCCAGGGCGATCGCCTCCAGCGGTGCCGCCGGCACCCGGATGCCCGGCCCCAGGACCAGCTGGAACGGCCCGTGCGCGGCGACCACCTCGATCGCCCGCAGTGGCGCGTTCAGCGCCATCAGCGCGCGCTGGAACAGCTCCGCGCTGATGGGTTCGTCCATGCTGCGCGGACCGCCCTCGACCGGCAGCTGCAGGTGGCGGCCCGTCGGTTCGTCCTTGAGCAGGACTACGGGACGGCTCTGCCAGGTCTGCGCACGCACACCCACCACGACGAGCTCTCGCATGCCCCGCCTCCCGCTCAGTCAACGGCTGTCAACCCCTGTGCGCCTAACGGTACCGTGTCGGGCGATCGTTCCCCTGGGCCGGTCAGGTGGACGTCTATCGTCGGATCTGCCCGATGTGTCGCATCAGGGCGTCGACCTCGGCCGCCCAGTCGACCGTTTCGTCCCGGTTGTAGCGGGTACCCACCGTTTGGTTGACGTGCAGCGCGACGAAATCCGCCCCGGTCGTGAAGCCGACAGCCACCTCGGTGGCGATGTCCTGGTACTGCGGCGCGACCCAGAACTCGAACACTTGCGACACATCCGCCGAATTCAAGCGGAAACCCAGCGTCCTCAGCGCGTCGAGCGCGGCCGCCTCGGCCGGCAGCGGGTGCACGGCCAGGAAGTCCATGTCGCCGGGGTCGTGGGCGAAGGCGACCTGCAGGTCGGTGCGCACGCCGACGGCCAGGCCCGGGACCCGCTCGCCGTAGACGTGCGTGATCGGGGTTTCGAGTGGCACGTGCAGCACCAGCGGGATCTCCCGCGTCGCCCCCGCCTCCAGCCGGAACTCCCCGGCCAGCTCCTGGCGGCCCAGCTCCCGGGCCGCGACGCCGTCGCGGGTCACCAGCGTGAGCACGATCCGCTCGATCTCCACGCCGCGCTCGCCGCCGGTCAGCCGCACGACGCCGCTGATCGACGCATTCGGGAAGCTCTCAGGATTGGCGAGTACGGTGTCGACGGCCGGACCGCCGACGCCCAACGCCGCGCGGCGCAGGCTCCGGAACACCATGGCGGGCACACTAGCACGCGGCACTGTAGGGTTGGGTACGTGTCAAAGCTGCTGCGGATCGGGGAGCTGGCCAATCTTTCCGGCGTGTCGACCCGTACCGTCGACTTCTACACGGGCCTCGGCCTGATCGAGTCGACGGAGCGGACGGCCGGAAACTTCCGGCTCTACGACGCCTCCTGCATCGAGCGTATCGCCGCCATCAAGGCCCTGGAGGCCAACGGGGTCAGCCTGGCCGACATGGCCGAGGCCCTGGAGCGCGGCTCCGGCGTGGCCGACCTGACCGGTCAGCTCAGCCAGGTGCAGGGCGATATCGAGACCCTGCGCGAGGCGGCCACCAACGCGGGCCCGGCCGCGCACCAACTCCTGCTCGCGCTCACGGCGCGGCTGCAGTCGCTGGTGCACACGGCCATCGAGCTGACCCAGAACCTGCCCCCGCTGGGCTGAGCCCTAGCCCACGCTGACGCGCACGAGCTCCGCCACCCGGCGGCCGTGCCCGGCGGCCGTCGCGTGACCGTCCTGCAGCAGCTGCGCGGCCAGCCCGCGCAGCGGCTCCATCGCCGGCGTGACGTCGGCCAGGGTCAGCTCGGCCTCGGCCACGTGGACGTCCAGGTGCAGGACGTCGGCGAGCACCCGCACGATGTACGGGCTGTTGTGGTCCCAGCCGAACTTCGGCGTGCCCTCGCCGTAGCCGCCGCCCCGGCTCATCGCGAGCACGGCCGGCCGCCCGGCCAGGGGCTTGCTCCCGCCGCCGCCGAAGTCCTGGTTGAGCAGGACCAGGTCGATCCAGGTCTTGAAGTGCGCGGGCACGCCCCAGTTGTAGAGCGGGACGGCGAAGACGTAGGCGTCGGCCTCCAGCAGCTCCGCCGAGAGCTGCCGGGTCAGCTCGGCCGCCTCCGGTGCGGCCGGCGCCGACGGGTCGACGGCCGACCGGGCCGCCTTCGCCCAGAGCTCGCTCGGCAGCGGCTCGAGGCCGATGTCGCGGCGGGTGACGGTCGCGCCCGGGTGCTCGCCGAGCCAGGCCTGCTCGGCGGTGTCGGCGAGCGCGCGGCTCACGGACCCGGACGTACGGACGCTCGCGTCGAGACGGAACAGGTGCATCGCTGACCTCCACAGAATGCCGCACGAGGTTGTGCGGCCATGGAGAAAGTCTGCGTCACAGAACATCTGGTGGCAAGAGTGAGTGAGCTGCTTATCATTGCTGTCATGACGCAGGCGGCGAACACCAACGTCGACCACACCGAGCTGCAGGCCGATCTCGGCTGGGCGCTCGGCGTGCTCCTGCGCGGCTACGCGAAGGGCGCCCAGTCGGTCATCGCCGACGTGCCCGGCGGTCCGCGCGGCTATCAGGTCCTGACCTCGGCCGTGGACGGCGCGGCGACCACCCAGCTGGCCCTCGCGAACAAGCTCGGCATCGACCGGACGGTCATGACGTACCTCCTCGACGACCTCGAGAAGGCCGGCCTGATCGAGCGCAAGCCCGACCCGGCCGACCGCCGCGCCCGCCGCATCCTGGCCACCGAGGCCGGCCGCGCGCGCCTCTGCGCCCTGCAGCGCCAGCTGCGCCACATCGAGGACCGGGTGCTCGGCGCCCTCGCCGAGGCCGACCGCGCCCGGTTCCGGGAGATGCTGCAGACGGTCGCCGTCAACATCGACGCCCAGGACCCGCTGCACGACGCCTGCTCGGTGGTCGAACAGGTGGCGGGCGCCGATCCGGCCACCCGCCCCCGCCGCCGCGCTGTCTCCTAGTCCTGCTTCTTCGCCTTCGTGCTGTGGTCCCAGTGTCCTGATCGGACAGTGGGCCGGCCTTCGGCGATCAGGTCGTCCCGCCGTTACAGCACCAGCTCGGCGGTCTGCTCGGCGATCGCGAGCTCCTCGTCGGTCGGCACCACGCACACCGCGACAGCCGTGCCGTCCGGGCTGATGACGCTCGCGTTCGCGCCGTTGCGGGCGGGGTCGACCGCGATGCCCCAGGTTTCCAGGCCGGCCAGGCAGGCCGCCCGGACCGCCGGCGCGTGCTCGCCCACGCCGGCCGTGAAGACGATCGCGTCCAGGCGGCCGAGGACGGCGTGGAAGGCGCCGACGTACTTGCGGATCCGGTGGCAGTAGACGTCGAACGCCAGCGTGGCCGCCTCGTCGCCGGCGGAGCGGCGCTCCAGGATCGCCCGCATGTCGTTGACGCCGCCGAGGCCGAGCAGGCCGGCGTGGCGCTGCAGCGCGTCGTCGACAGCGGCGAAGTCCATCCCGGCCACCCGGTGCAGGTACGCGGGGACGGCCGGGTCCAGGTCGCCCGAGCGGGTACCCATGACCAGGCCCTCCAGGGGCGTCAGCCCCATTGACGTGTCGACGCTCCGGCCGCCCCGCACGGCTGTTGCGCTGGCGCCGTTGCCGAGGTGCAGCACGATGCAGTTGAGGTCCTCGAGGGGCCTGCCCAGCAGCGTGGCGGTGCGGCCGGCGACATAGCCGCACGAGGTGCCGTGAAAGCCGAAGCGCCGGATGTCGTACCGCGCGGCGAGCGCCCGATCGATGGCGTAGGTGGACGCGGCGGGCGGGATCGTCGCGTGGAACGCCGTGTCGAAGACGGCCACGTGCGCCACCGTGGGCAGCTTCGCCCGGGCCGCCTCGATGCCGGTGATGCCGCCGGGGTTGTGCAGGGGCGCCAGCGGCACCAGCTCGCGCAGGGCGGCCAGGACCGCGTCGTCGATGACGGCCGGCGCGTTGAACCGCGACCCGCCGTGCACGATCCGGTGCCCGACCGCCTCGATGGGCACGTCACCCAGGT
Source organism: Dactylosporangium vinaceum (assembly GCF_019904175.1). GTDB lineage: Bacteria > Actinomycetota > Actinomycetes > Mycobacteriales > Micromonosporaceae > Dactylosporangium > Dactylosporangium vinaceum. Next base: position 2,925,210 of record NZ_CP061913.1, read on the forward strand.
TGTCGAGCACCTGTTCGAGTGCGGCGGCGTGGTCGGGTACACCTCCCGGCTCTCCGATCTTTTCCACGAGCCCCCGCGTCCCCGCGCCCGGATCGCCGAGATCCACGACACGGAACTTCACCGAGGACGAGCCGCTGTTGAGCACCAGGATCATGCCAGGCAGACTAACGCTGTGGCCCGCATCGTGTACCTCGTCGAGCACGGACCCGACTCCGGCAAGTCGGCCGTCGCCCTCGGACTCGCCGAACTGCTGTCGCGCAAGGTTCCGCGGATCGGGGTCTTCCGCCCCGTCGCCCCCGCTTCGCAGGACGTGCTGCTGGAGTTGCTGCGCTCGCGGTACAACATCGGTGACGAACGCCTCTACGGCGTCACCTATGCGGAGGCGTCGGCGATGTTCGCGGCCGGGCGCTCCGAGGAGCTCGTCGGGCTTGTCGTCGAGCACTTCCGCCAGGTCAGCCAGCACCACGAGGCCGTCGTGGTCATCGGCACCGACATCGACGACGACCTCGCCTTCAACGCCCGCCTGGCCAACGAGTTCGGCGCGGTCGTCGTGTCGGTCGTCAACGGCACCGGCGCCGACGAGCCCGCACTGGAGTCGATGGCCCGCCAGGCGTTCCACGCGCTGAGCGACCTGGACGCGACGGTCGCCGCCGTGGTGCTGAACAAGACGCCGGCAACGGTACCACCGCCGAAACTCCCGGTTCCCTGCTTCGTGATCCCGGAGGTCCCCACCATCGGGGCCCCGACCGTCGCCGAGGTCGCCGCCCAGCTGGGGGCCAGCGTCGTCACGGCCGGCACCGACCGGGACGCGGCGCTGGGGCGCGACGTGCTCGACTACGTCGTCGGTGCGGCCCAGGTGCCGACGGTGCTCTCCCACCTCACGCCCGACTGCCTGCTCATCACCCCCGGCGACCGGGCCGACCTGCTTGTCGCGGCCGGGGCGGCGCACGCGTCGGGCCTGATGCCCCTGGCCGGGATCGTGCTCACCCTCGGCATCGCGCCCGACCCGGCCGCGCTGGCGCTGTTCGAGCGGCTCAACCCGGGCCTGGCCGTGCTGTCCGTGCCGCGGGCCAGCTACGACACCATCGCGTCCTCGACCCGCATGGAGCACCGCCTGAGCGCGGCCAACCCGCGCAAGGTCGAGGCCGCGCTCGGCGCGTTCGAGTCCAATGTGGACACCGCAGCGCTGGCCGACGTGCTCGAGCTGACCGCCTCGTCGCGGGTGACGCCGCTGATGTTCGAGTACGACCTCATCGACCGGGCCCGGGCCGACAGGCGACGGCTGGTGCTGCCGGAAGGTACCGAGGAGAGGATCCTGCGGGCGGCGGACATCCTGCTGCGCCGGGGCGTCGCCGACCTGGTGCTGCTGGGCGACCCGGCGGTGATCCGGGCCAAGGCGCGCGACCTGAGCCTCGACCTCGCCGCCGCGTCCGTCGTGGACCCGGTGAGCAGCCCGCTGCGCGAGGAGTTCGCCGCCGTCTACCGCGATCTGCGGGCGCACAAGGGCGTCACGTTCGACCTCGCGCACGACGTGGTCGCCGACGTCTCGTACTTCGGCACGCTCATGGTGCAGCTCGGCCACGCCGACGGCATGGTGTCCGGGGCCACGCACACGACGGCGGCGACGATCCGGCCGGCCTTCGAGATCATCAAGACGGTCCCGGGCCTGAGCGTCGCCTCGAGCGTCTTCTTCATGCTGCTGCCCGACCGGGTCCTGGTCTATGGCGACTGCGCGGTCAACCCCGACCCGGACGCGGAGCAGCTGGCCGACATCGCGCTGTCGTCGGCGGACACGGCGGCCCGCTTCGGCGTGACGCCGCGCGTGGCGATGCTGTCGTATTCGACTGGCACCTCCGGGTCGGGCGCGGACGTCACCAAGGTGGCCGAGGCGACGGCCATCGTGCGCGCGCGGCGCCCGGATCTGCCGGTGGACGGCCCGATCCAGTACGACGCGGCCATCGACCCGGCCGTGGCCGCCACGAAGCTGCCCGGCAGCCCGGTCGCCGGGCAGGCCACGGTGTTCGTGTTCCCGGACCTGAACACGGGCAACAACACCTACAAGGCGGTGCAGCGCTCGGCCGGCGCGGTCGCGGTCGGCCCGGTCATGCAGGGCCTGCGCAAGCCGGTGAACGACCTGTCCCGCGGCGCCACGGTGAAGGACATCGTCAACACGGTCGCCATCACCGCGATCCAGTCTCAGGGCTCGTAGGGTTTCTTGTCGTACCCATGGGGCACGATGGGAGGATGATTGCGAGAGTTTCCGCCGTCGTCCTGGACACCACGGACCCGCAGGCGTTGGCCCGGTTCTACTCGGAGCTGCTCGACCTGCCGATCACGAAGGTCGACGGTGACTGGATCGACATAGGTGACGGCGCGAGCCGGATCAGCTTCCAGCACGCCCCCAACCACATCCCGCCGCAGTGGCCCGACCCGAACTACCCCCAGCAGATCCACCTCGACATCGTGGTCGACGACATCGACGCGGCCGAGGCGAAGGTCCTGCGCATGGGGGCGCAGCTGCTCTCCACGAAGGAGGCCGGCTTCCGCGTCTACTCCGACCCGGCCGGGCACCCCTTCTGCCTCGGATACAGCTGAATCACGCCTCCCGCAGGAGCGCGGCCATCTCGGGGAGCTTGAAGAAGCCCGCCGTGGCCGTCGCGGAGGGCGCGCCGCCGTCCGGGTCGGCGCCGGCGGCCAGCAGTGCGCGGACCGTCTCGGGGTTGCGGCGGAACACCGCCGCCGCGAGCGCGGTCTGACCGCGGTCGTTGACCCGATCGGGGTCCGCACCCTGCTCCAGCAGCGCGGCGACCGTGGCCGGGTGGTTGTGGTACGCCGCCAGGATCAGCAGCGTGTCGCCCTTGTCGTTGGTGAGGTTGACCGGCAGCCCGGCGACCACGTTGGCGACCAGCTCGCCGGTCTCGCCCGACCGCGCGAGGTCGAACATACGGTGCGCGAACGCGAGGGTCTCGTCATCCAGATCCGCCACACCTGACGCTCTACCCACTGCGCGGCCGGTTAGTCGCGGACCCGGCCGGCGGCAACGCCGCGGACCGGCGTGCGCTACCGACTGTGCTCCCCATCAACTGTGCCCCCGCCGACCGCGCGCCGATCGGCACGCGGCGCGATGCCGCGGGCCGATCCCGGCCGCGGGGCCGAGATCGGATCGAGCTGCCGGGCCGGCGGGTCAGCGGCTGGGCTGGCCGCTGCCCGGGCACTCGCCGGCGCCGGGGCCGGCACCGTCGGGCTGGTGGGCCGGGGTCGGGGAGCCGGCGTTCACGTGGACGCGGGCGCCGCACTTCGGGCAGCGACTGATGGCCTGCGTGGCGGTCGACGACATGGCGGTACACCTCCGATGAAAGGCAGAAGCCGGACCTAGGAGTGATTCCCCAGGTCCGGCCCTTCCGAACATCACATGTGCATGTGTCAGCCGGCGGCCAGGGTCAGCATCTGCTTGATCTGCTGCGTGCGCGACAGCCTGACGCGCTCCGCGAACTGCTGCACGGTGCCGTTCTGGCCGGTGGTCGCCAGCTGCTGGGCCAGCTCCACGGCGTTGTGCTGATGCGCGATCAGCAGGTTGAGGAACTTCGTCTCGAAGTCGGCGCCCGTCGCATCCTGCAGCGCCTGGATCTCCTCCGGCCCGGTGGCGGGCCGGCCGCCGTGGGCCGCGTGCAGGGCGGGGTCGGTGATCTCGGCCGCCGGGACGTTCCAGGCCTGCAGCCAGCGCTGCATGGACCGCACCTCCTCGGCCTCCACCACGTCGATGGCGCCGGCCAGGTCGACGACCTCCTCGCGGACGGCCTTCTGCTGGCCCAGCTTGAGCATCTGCAGACCCTGCTGCTGGTGGGCGATCATCATCTGCAGGAACATCACGTCGAACTCGTTGTGTGGGCCCGCGGCCGTCACGGCGTCGGCCTGGGCGATACCCTGGCTCGCCTCCAGCGGCGGGATGACGGCGGGCGACTTCGTGCAGGCGGCCAGGGAGAACAGCACCGCGAGCGCGATCAGGGCGCGTCTCATACCGGCAGCCACAGCGCGAGGGTGTAGATCGGCTCCCAGGTGTAGATGGACCGATGCGACTGCCGGCACTGGTACCGCTTCCCGTCATACGTCACCACATCGCCCACGTGATACAGCGTGTCGGCGGCCCACGCGACACCGGCGACGGGCGGCGGCGCCGTGGTGGCGGACGTCGCCGGGGCCTTGGTGGCGCTCTTCGTCGGCGTGGGTGCGGCGGTCCGGCTCGGCGCCGGGTTCGCGGTCTTCGTGGGCGTGGGAGTGGGGCTCGCGCCGCCGGAGCCGCCGATCTGCAGGTCGATGCAGTTGTAGAACGCGTTGGCGGTGTCCGCGATGTTCCAGACGGCCAGCACCTTCTGCCGCCCGGCGAAGCCGGCCAGGCTCACCTGGTGCGACACGGTGGCGTTGGGCTGCCGGCCGCCGTCGTCGAACGCCGCGATGCGCTGCCCGCCGATGTAGTACTCCCACGTGCTCGTCGCGTGCCGCGCCGTCAGCACCCAGTTGAACGTCACCGACGTCCCGACCGCCGTCGCCGGCCAGGTGCGGCTGTCATCGTCGAGCACCGCGAACCGCACGTTCCCGCCGGCACAGCTGCGCAGCCCCTTGGGCCCCTCGACGCTCTGCGGCTCGTACTGGATCGCGCCGCAGTCGGCCACCTTCCCCTGCGCGCACAGCGCCTGCCGGCTCGGCGGCGACGACACGTAGCCATGAGCCGAAGCCGGGTCCCCGAACAGGAGCGAGCCGGCCACGGCACCGAGGGCGACCAGCGGATACAGGACCGTTCTGCGCATTGTCGCCAACCATTCTCTCGGGTACTGCGAAACGTATCCGAGCGGCGCTTAACGAGCCCTCTTGCGATTTGCAAATCCGCCCTAACGCCGTTTTATGGTCCCGTTAATGGCCCGGTTCTCGCAGGTGAGCGGCGCGTGGGCCGATGGAACCGATTGGAACGCCATCGCAGCGGTGACGCGAGGGTGCGGCGAGCCGGGAACGGTCCGGCGCAGGTCTCACGTCATGACAACCATTTCCCGGCCCGACGTTGTTGACCGGCCAGGGAGGTGACAGGTGGAGGACTTCGAGGCGTACGTCGGCGTGGCGTGGCCGCGGCTGCTGCGCTCGGCGTGGCTGCTCACGCACGACTGGCACCGGGCCGAGGACCTGGTCCAGACGGTCCTGGCCCGCGGCTACGGTCGCTGGCCCCGGATCAAGGACGGTGCGCCCGACGCGTACTTCCGCGCGATGCTCGCCAGCACGTATCTGAGCTGGTGGCGGCGGCGCTGGCGGGGCGAACTGCCCACGGAACAGCTGCCGGAGCGGCCGGCGGGCGGGGGCGAGCTCGAAGGGGTCGAGCTGCGGCACCTGCTCGCCGGCGCCCTCGCGCGGCTGCCGCGGCAGCAGCGGGCGGTGCTGATGCTGCGCTTCCACGGCGACTTCACCGAGGCCGACACGGCCCGGGTCCTGGGTCTGCGCATCGGCACGGTGAAGTCACACACAGCGCGCGCCCTGGCGGCGCTGCGCCACGACCCGCAGCTGCGGGCACTGTTGAGCGAAGGAGTGCAGTGATGAGCGACGAGGAGGTCATCGACCTGTTCGATCGGGCGGTTGCCGAGGTCCCGCCGGCGCTGCTGCCGGCACCGCACGCAGCGATCCGGCGCCGGGTGCGCCGCCGCCGCGCGACCGGCTGGGGGGCCGCGACGGCCGCCGTCCTGGCCGTCGTCGCCGGGTTCGCGGTGGCGCGGGCAGATCGGGCATCCGACTCGCCGCAGCCGGCCGCGTCAAGGGAGCCGGCGGCGACGGCGGGCGTGCCGTGGGCCGGCGCCCGGATCGACCGGGCCGGCACCCGGATCACGGTGTACGCGGTGCCGAGGCTCGGCAAGTGCGTCGAACGGGACCCCGCCCACGACGATCTGGTGCTCACCGACGACAAGATCACAATGTCCCTGGACGGCGCATACACCGGCTGTGCCGACGACACGCAGGTGACGGCCCGGACCTTCGAACTGCCGCAGGCGGCCGGGACCCGGCTGCTGGCCGACGGGCGCAGTCCGTGGGGGCAGCCGTTCATCTTCTCCGACACGGACCTGCCGGACCTCGCGGCCGGCGGGTGGAGCGAGCAGCCGCCGTCATGGCTCGGCTCCGGCGACCCCACCCTCGCGCTCCGGTTCACCCGGCCCGGCGGTCCGGACCTCCGGGTGCTGGCGGTCCGCTCGCAGCCGGAGCCCGGCAGCCAGGACGAGACGCCCGATCACGCCCTGATGGTGAACGGCAAGCGGATCGACGTGTACGGCCGGGCCGGCCGCCTGACCGCCAGCTGGTGGTCCGCCGACGCCGGGGCCGTGCACTTCACGATGGACGTGTCGGGCGCGGCGCTCGGAGTGTCGGAGTTCGACGCGATGCTGCGTGGCCTGACCTGGGCGTGATGCCGCCCTGACCGGGCCCCGCACCGGGCGACCCGGCTGGCATGATCGATCGCATGTCCATCTCCGCGGTGTTGCGGGCGGCGCAGGTCGCCCGGGTGCTGGCGGCCGGCTGTATCGGGCGGTTGCCGCTCGGAGCGGCGCCCGTCGCGCTGCTGCTCTACGCGCGCGAGAGCGTGTCGATCGCCGCGGCCGGGCTGCTCGTCGGGGTGTACACGGCCGGGCTGGCGGTCGGCGGTCCGGTCCTGGCCCGGATCGCCGACCGGTTCCGGCAGCCGCCGGTGATGCTGAGCGGGGTCGTGCTGTCCACCGTCGGCTTCGTGGTGCTGGTCCAGGGTGTACCGCTCTGGGCCGCCGCGGTCGCCGTGCTGTTCGCCGGTCTCGGTGCGCCGCCGTTCGAGGCCGGGCTTCGGGTGCTCTGGCGCGACCTGCTCGACGAGACGCAGCTGCAGACGGCCTACACGCTCGACATCGCGGTGCAGGAGCTCATCTTCATCTTCGGGCCGCTCATCGCCGGGCTCGCGGTCGCGGCCGGGGGTGGGGCGGCCGGGGTGTACGTCACGGCCGGGCTGCAGCTGCTCGGAACCGTGTGGTTCGTGACCACACCGGCGGTGCGCGGGTGGCGGGGTGAGCGGGCCGAGCGGCACTGGGCGGGGGCGCTGCGCTCGCGGCCGCTGCGGCTGCTGCTCACGGCGGTGGTGCTGGTCGGGGCCGGGGTCGGGTCGCTGCCGGTGGCGATGCTCGACTACGCCGAGTCGGTCGGGCACCGGTCGTTCTCCAGCTGGCTGCTCGCCGCGCAGGCGGTCGGGGCGCTCATCGGCGGGCTGGCCAACACGCGGCTGAACGTGAACGCGCGGCGGCTGCCGGTGCTCGGTGGCCTGCTCGGGATCGGCTACGTCCCGCTGCTGCTCACGCCCGGCAACGCGCTGCTCATGCTGCCGCCGGCCGTGCTGTGCGGGCTCTGCCTGCCGATCCTGCTGACCGCCGCGTTCCTCACCGTGGACCGCGTGGCTCCGGCCGGTACCGCCGCCGAGGCTTTTGCCTGGGTCGCCACCGCATTCTCGGTCGGGGCGGCGCTGGGGGCGGCGGTGGACGGCGCGATCCTCGACGCGGTGAGCTCCACCCGGGCCGGGTTCGTCCTGTCCCCGGTGGTCATTCTGCTGGCGGTGCCCTGGCTGCGGCCGGTGGCCCGCCATGCGCCTGGCGGGAAAGTTCAAGACTCCGGGGGTACCGCCACGGCATCCTCGCAAGCATGAAGAAGCACTTGCTGCTGGCGGAAGCCGCACCTGTCACGCTGGCCGTCGTCGACCTCGTGAAGCCGGGTGACCTGGACCGGGCCACGCCGTGCGCGGAGTGGGACGTGCGCGCGCTGTGCGCGCACCTGCTGGAGTGGGGGCCGCCGCTGGAGGGCGCCGCGCGCAAGGAGTCGGTGCCGCCCGGGGACGGCTCGGGGGACGTGCGCGGGCAGTTCGAGCGGCTGGCCGCCGGGTGGTCGGCGCCGGCGGCGTGGGAGGGCATGACCGTCATGGCCACGATGGAGCTGCCGGCCGACCTGGTGGGCGGGATGGTGCTCGCGGAGTTCGTCCTGCACGGGTGGGACCTGGCCCGGGCCCTGGACGTGCCGATCGCGTTCCCCGACGACGTGCTGCGCCTGATGTACGACGAGGTGGCCCGCACGGCCGATCAGGGTCGCGCGATGGGGGTGTACGGGCCCGAGGTCGCGGTGCCCGCGGATGCGCCGCTGTTCGACCGGGTGCTGGGGCTCAGCGGCCGCACGCCGGGCTAGTACCGCAACTGCCTACTCCATGATCGGCAGGACCCGCCTAGGCGCCGACGGCGGTCCAGACGGGGTACTTCGGCGCGCGGCCGTCGCCGGACGAGCGGCCCTGCAGCCGGCGGGTGACCCAGGGCAGGACGTGCTCGCGGTAGTACTTCGCCTCGGCGAGCAGGCCGCGCGCCGAGGCCGGGCCGGGGTCGACCCGGTGAGCGGTCGTCGGGTGGCCGAGGGCGGTGAGCACGAGCCCGGCCACGCGGCGGTGGCCGTTGGCGTTGAGGTGGAGGCGGTCGGCGGACCAGTAGGGCGCCCGGCGGATCTCCTGGTCGCCGAAGATGTTGACGAACAGGGCGTCGTACTTCGCGGCCAGCTCCGTGACGGCCGCGGACAGGATCGTGCCCTTGCGCCGGATCACGTGGCCGAACGGCAGGTGCTCCGACGGGTCGGCCCCGCTGAGCAGGAGCATCTTCACCCCGGCGGCGGTCGTCTTGCGCAGCGCGACCTCGGTGAGCTCCAGCAGCCGGTCGATGTCCGTGCCGCGGCGCATCATGTCGTTGCCGCCACCGTTGAGCGACAGCATCGTGGGCGCCGGGTCGAGGCCGAGCGCCACGTCGAGCTGCTCGTCGAGGATGGGTCCGAGCAGCCGCCCGCGAATGGCGAGGTTGGCGTACTGCACCGGCTCGCCTGTCGCCTCGGCGATCCCGGCGGCCACGAGGTCCGCCCAGCCGCGCGGGGTCCCGTCGGCCCGCTCGTCGCCCATACCTTCGGTGAAGCTGTCCCCGATCGCCACGTACCGCACACGACCATCATGCTCTTGCACCGAGGCTCCGTCACACGCGGGTCGGCGGTGCTCGCGCGGGTCGGCGGTGCTCACGCGGCGAGGCCGAGGGCCCGGCCGTCGCGACCCTGCGCCCGGGCCCGGCGCCGGTGCGCCAGGCGGTACAGCGGGCCGAGCGCCAGCCCGGCCGCGAACGCCCAGCCGTGATGGTCCCCGGCCACGATCAGCACCGCGGCGGCGAGCACCGCGACCCCGACGAGCGTGAGGTCGGCCCGGCGCGGCCGGCGGCTCCGCGCGAACTGGTAGCACCAGGCGCCGGCCACGATGACGACGATCGCCACGCCGAAGTTCACGAGGAGGCCCAGGGTGATGGCGGCCAGGAAGTAGCCGACGAACATCAGCGACACCGACGGCGCCCGCTCGCCGAGCACGACGGCCACCGCGAGCAGCGCCGCAACCCCGAGCACGGCGACCGACGTGCCGCCGCCGGGCGGCTCGAGCCAGTAGCCGGTCGCCTGCCCGGCGACCCCGCCCACGGCGTAGCCGGCCAGCCACCACCGCGGCCCCAGCACCCACTCGGCCCCGACCCCGATGACCGCGAGGAACAGCATGTTGCTGACGAACTGCGCGGTCCCCGACACTCCGGGCGACGCCATCTGTGTGAGCAGCGGCGAGAACAGCCGCCACCAGTGCCCCCACGTGAGCCCGGCGGGGTCGCGCTCCAGCGCCGCCCCCCAGCCGGGAACCGTCCACTGTAGAATCTCGGCGACCGCTGTCACGGCGAACACGATGGCGGTGACGATCGGGAACGGGCGCTGTCTCATACGGCAAGCGTAGGAATCGCGGCCGTCGGCGCGGTAGGGACAAATGTCACCGGAGTTCCGGTGCAGATCGCCGTGCGCCGCGCTCAGGCGCCGAGCTGGGCGATGTCGTCGGCGGTGAGGCGGAGGCGGGCGGCGGCGATGTTCTCGTCCAGGTGGGCCGGCGAGGACGTGCCGGGGATCGGCAGCATGACGGGGGAGCGGTGGAGCAGCCAGGCGAGGGCGACCTGGGTGCGGGTGGCGCCGTGCCGGTGGGCGACCGCGGCGACCGGGTCGTCGGCGGCGGCGCCGGTGAAGGGTGCGACCGGGAGCCAGGGGACGAAGGCGATCCCGTGCTGCCCGCAGTAATCCAGGACCTCCTCGGAGGCTCGGTCGGTGAGGTTGTAGCGGTTCTGGACGCTCACGATCGGCGTGATCTTCGCGGCCTCGGTGAGCTGGGCGACGGTGACTTCCGAGAGGCCGACGTGGCGGACCTTGCCCTCGTCCTGGAGCGTTCGCAGCGCGCCGATCTGATCCGCGAGCGGCACCGCCGGGTCGATGCGGTGCAGCTGGTAGAGGTCGATGCGGTCGAGCCGCAGCCGGCGCAGGCTCAGCTCGGCCTGCTGGCGCAGGTATTCGGGGCGGCCGAGCGGGATCCACCGGCGACCCAGGTTGATCTGGCCGCCCTTGGTGGCGATCACCACGCCCGGCCGGTACGGGTGCAGCGCCTCGGCGAGCAGCGCCTCGTTGTCGCCGAAGTCGTAGGAGTCGGCGGTGTCGATGAAGTCGACGCCGAGCTCGACCGCGCGCCGGGCGACGGCTCTCGACGCGGAGCGGTCCAGCCGGGCCGGCGCGCCGGTCAGCCGCATGGCGCCGAATCCGAGCCGGTGCACCGGCAGGTCGCCACCGATGGTCACGGTGGTGGTGTCGGACAACGTGTGCATTGCTCACCTCAACAGGTCGGGAGTACGCCATCCACGTTGACGTGAGCTATACATAAGGACAAGTGATTGTTCGTTCACTCCACCGCGTAGCATCGCTACAGTGTTGAACCTGGAGCGGCTGCGCGTGCTGCACGCGGTGTTCACGACCGGGTCCATCGTCGGCGCCGCCCGCGCCCTGCACGTCACCACCTCCGCCGTCTCGCAGCAGATGGCGCGGCTGGAGCGGGAGGTGGGCCAGCGGCTGCTCGAACGGCAGGGCCGGGGCGTGCGGCTGACCGAGGCCGGCGATCTGCTCGCCCGCCACGCCGGCGACCTGCTCAGCCACGTCGAGCGGATCGAGTCCGGCATCGCCGGGCACCGCGGCGCGGTCGCCGGGGCCCTGGCCGTCGCCGCGTTCGCGACCGCGGCGCGCGGGCTGCTGCCCGCCGTCCTGCGGGACCTGCGATCGCGGTATCCGGACCTGTCGGTGGCGCTGTCCGAGCGGGAGCCGCACGAGGCGATCCCCGCCCTGGCCCGCGGCGACCTCGACATCGCGGTCGTGCAGGACTGGGCCGACGATGCGCTGCGCATCCCGGATGACCTGGCGTGGCGGCACCTCCTGGACGACGTCCTCGACGTGGCGCTCCCGGCCGATCACCCGCTGGCCGGGCGCGCCGCCGTGGCCGTGCGTGAGCTCGCCGGCGAGGACTGGATCAGCTGGAGTGCCGGGCAGATGTGCCACGACTGGCTCGTGCGGACACTGCGCATCGACGGCGTGCCGCCACGTGTCGCGCACACCGCCTCGGAGCACTCGACGCAGCTCGCGCTGGTCGCGGCCGGCCTCGGTGCGGCGGTGATCCCGCGGCTCGGCCGCGATCCCGTGCCGCCGTCGGTCCGCTTCGTCCCGGTCGACCCGGCGCCGGTCCGGCGCGTCCTGGCACTCTGGCGCCGCAGCGCCACCGGCCGCCCCGCCGTCGGCGCCGCCCTCGACTCGCTCCTGCGGCACTGCACACCGGCGGCGGGCATCGGCCGATGAGCCCGGCGACAGCCCTAGCGCCAGCCGCGGGGGTGGGTGGCCGACCGCGGGCCGCTGCCGCGCAGCTCGGCGCCCGCGGCCTCGGCGAAGATGTCGGCAAGCGCGGCGTAGTCGTCGTGGATCAGGCCCGCCGTGATGCGGACGTGGTCGGTGTCCAGGTGGGTGACCTCGAACGGGGCGCCGGGGGCGACGGCTATCCCGTGCGCGGCAAGCGTCAGGAGGGCGACCTGCTGGTTTGCCACGGCCATCCAGATGTTGATGCCGTCGGCGCCGGTGGCGGTGACGCCGCGGGCCTCGAGGGCGGTCAGGAGGGTGGTCCGGCGGCGGGCGTACTCGGCGCGGGCGTCGGCTACCTGCCGTACGGTCGCCGGGTTCTGCAGGAGATCGAGCAGGACGGCCTGTAGCAGGCGCGACGACCAGCCGGGGCCCAGCAGGCGGCGGTCGGTCACGGCGGTGACCACCCGGGACGGGCCGCCTATGGCGGCCAGGCGCAGGTCCGGGCCGTGGCTCTTCGAGAAGCTGACCACGTGGACGGTGCGGTCGGGTAGGCGGCGGCCGAGGCTGACCGGGGCGGCGGTGGCGATGGCGCCGGCGTGGTCGTCCTCGATCACGGTGATGCCCGGGTGGCGGGCCAGGATCCGGGCCAGCTTGTCGGCGCGGGCCGCGGTCATGCTGGTGCCCGTCGGGTTGTGGGCCCTCGGCTGCAGGAACAGGGCCACCGGGTCGCAGGTGCCCAGCGCGGCGGTCAGGGCGTCGGGGCGCAGGCCCTGGTCGTCGAGCGGCACGCCCACCACCGTCGCGCCGACCGTTTCCAGCAGGTCGAGCGTCGGGGGGAATGCGGGGTCCTCGACCAGGACGTGGTCGCCGAAGCGGACCACGACGCCGGTGATGCGGTCCAGGGCGTCCATGGCGCCGTCCACGACCGTGATCGCCTCCGGCGGGAAGGGCCAGCGCTCGCGGAGGACCTCCTCCAGGCCCGGCAGCACGGCGCCGTCGAGGTAGGACGTGGTCAGGCGGGCGTCGCCGATGCGCCGCAGGGCCTCGCTGAGACCGGGCAGGAGGTCGTAGTCGGGGATGCCGGTGGAGAAGTCGCGGATCAGGCCGCCGCGGACCTCGCTGACCCGGCTGCCCAGCTGGGCGTAGCGCAGGCGCTGGCGGGGGACGGCGGGGGCGGCCACGAAGGTGCCCGAGCGGCCCCGGGTCTGGATGGCGCCCGCGCGGGCCAGGCTGCGCCACGCCTCGCTGACAGTTGTCGGGCTGATCCCGAGCTCGCGCGCGACGTCGCGGACGGTCGGCAGGCGGGCGCCGGCGGGCAGCGTGCCGGCGGTGACAAGGCGGCTCACCGCAGCCGCGATGCCCCGGGCGCTGCGGTCGTCGACGGCCCCGGTGATGAGCGCGAGCAAATTACATCTCCGAAACATTCTGTAACGCTTGGACCATTGTCCGCCTAGATTTGTGTCGTTAGTGTCCTACGGCATCCGACCCGAGACAAGGCTCGGTCCTATGCCCGGACAACCCCGCTACGGCCAATGTGGACCGACCAGAGAGGGGCAGCCATGACAGTCGTCCGCGCCGCCATCGTCCAGACGAACTGGACAGGCGACAAGGAGTCGATGATCAAGGCGCACGAGGACTACACCCGCCAGGCCGCCGCTGCGGGCGCCCGGGTGATCTGCTTCCAGGAGCTGTTCTACGGCCCGTACTTCTGCCAGGTGCAGGACTCCGCGTACTACGAGTACGCCGAGTCGATCCCCGGCCCGACCACCGAGCGCTTCCAGGCCCTCGCCGCCGAGCTCGGGATGGTCATGGTGCTGCCGATGTACGAGCAGGAGCAGCCCGGCGTCCTGTACAACACCGCGGCCGTCGTCGACGCCGACGGCAAGTACCTCGGCAAGTACCGCAAGAACCACATCCCGCAGGTGAAGGGGTTCTGGGAGAAGTTCTACTTCCGCCCCGGCAACCTCGGCTACCCCGTCTTCGACACCGCCGTCGGGAAGGTCGGCGTCTACATCTGCTACGACCGGCACTTCCCCGAGGGTTGGCGGGCGCTGGGGCTCAACGGCGCACAGATCGTGTTCAACCCGTCGGCCACGTCCCGCGGGCTGTCGGCGTACCTGTGGCAGCTGGAGCAGCCGGCGTCGGCCGTGGCCAACGAGTACTTCATCGGTGCCATCAACCGCACCGGCATCGAGGATCTCGGCGACAACGACTTCTACGGCACCAGCTACTTCGTCGACCCCGAGGGCAAGTTCGTCGGCGAGGTCGGCGACTCGCACAACCCCGAGCTCATCGTCCGCGACCTCGATCTCGACCTGCTCGCGACGGTACGGGACAGGTGGCAGTTCTATCGCGACCGCCGCCCGGACGCCTACGGAGAGCTGGTCCAGCCGTGATCGCCGCGGAGCGAAGCGAGGAGGCAGCGTGACCGGCTTGCTGATCAAGGGCGGTACCGTCGTCGGGCCGCAGGGCGCCATCCCCGGTGACGTGCTCGTCGTCGGCGAGAAGATCTCCGCGATCTTCATGCCGGGCGACGGGCCGGTCGAGGGTGACTTCGAGACCCTCGACGCGACCGGGAAGTACGTGATCCCCGGCGGCGTCGACGCCCACACGCACATGGAGCTGCCCTTCGGCGGCACCTTCGCCAGCGACACGTTCGACACCGGCACGCGGGCGGCCGCGTTCGGCGGCACGACCACGATCATCGACTTCGCCGTCCAACGCACCGGCGAGGTGGTGCAGGACGGCCTGGCCGCCTGGCACGCGAAGGCGGCCGGCGAGTGCCACGTCGACTACGCGTTCCACCAGATCCTCGGCGGCGTCGACGACGAGTCGCTCAAGGCGATGGACCAGCTCGTCACCGACGAGGGCATCACGAGCTTCAAGCTGTTCATGGCGTACCCCGGGGTCTTCTACAGCGACGACGGGCAGATCCTGCGGGCCATGCAGAAGGCCCGGGACAACGGCGCCATGATCATGATGCACGCCGAGAACGGCCCGGCCATCGACGTGCTCGTCAAGCAGGCGCTCGAACGGGGCGAGACCGATCCGCTGTACCACGGCCTGACCCGCCCGGAGGCGCTGGAGGCGGAGGCGACGAGCCGCGCGATCTGGCTGGCCAGTGTGGCCGCGGACTGCCCGCTCTACATCGTGCACCTCTCGGCCAGCAAGGCCCTCGAGCAGGTCGCCGCCGCCCGCGACCTGGGGCGCAACGTGTTCGCCGAGACCTGCCCGCAGTACCTGTACCTCACCCTCGAGGACCAGCTCGGCGCCGACGGGTTCGAGGGTGCCAAGTGGGTCTGCTCCACCCCGCTGCGCAGCAAGCACGAGCCGCACCGGGCCGACCTGTGGAAGGGCCTGCGCAGCAACGACCTCTCGGTCGTCTCCACCGACCACTGCCCCTTCTGCTTCAAGGACCAGAAGGAGCTGGGCATCGGCGACTTCTCGAAGATCCCCAACGGCATCGGCAGCGTCGAGCACCGCGTCGACCTGCTGTACCAGGGGGTCGTCGACGGGAAGCTGTCGCTGGCCCGCTGGGTCGAGACGATCGCGACGACCCCCGCGCGCATGTTCGGCCTGTACCCGCGCAAGGGCATCGTCGCGCCCGGGTCCGACGCCGACATCGTGCTGTACGACCCCTCGGCGCGCACCCGCATCAGCGTCGAGACGCACCACATGAACATGGACCACTCGGCGTGGGAGGGCTACGAGATCGCCGGCAAGGTCGACACGGTCATCTCCCGCGGGACCGTGATCGTCTCCGGCGACGCCTACCACGGCCGCAAGGGGCACGGACAGTTCCTCCGCCGCGGACTGTCGGACTACCTCCTCTAGGAGCTGGCAATGCGAGAGATCAAGCACTGGCTCGACGGGCAGGCCGTCGCCGGGACGAGCGGCCGGCAGCTGCCGGTCTGGGACCCGGCCACCGGCGAGCAGCAGGCGTACGTCGTCGCCGCGACCGCCGCCGAGACCGACGCCGCCGTGGCGAGCGCCCTGGCCGCGTTCCCGGCCTGGCGGGCCGCGTCGCTGTCCCGCCGGGCCGAGGTGATGTTCCGGTTCCGCGAGCTCGTCGACGCCAACCGCAAGGAGATCGCCGCGCTCGTCTCGGCCGAGCACGGCAAGACCGTCGCCGACGCCGAGGGCGAGCTGGCCCGCGGCCTGGAGAACATCGAGTTCGCCACCGGCGCCCCGCACCTGCTCAAGGGCGGCTACAGCGAGCAGGCCAGCACCGGCGTCGACGTGTACTCGATCCGCCAGCCGCTGGGCGTCGTCGCCGGCATCACGCCGTTCAACTTCCCGGCGATGGTCCCCATGTGGATGTTCTGCAACGCGCTGGTCTGCGGCAACACGTTCGTGCTCAAGCCCAGCGAGAAGGACCCGTCCCCGGCGCTGCTGCTGGCCGACCTGCTGCGCCAGGCCGGCCTGCCCGACGGCTGCTTCAACGTGGTGCAGGGCGACCGCGAGGCCGTCGAGCGGCTGCTCGTCCACCCCGACGTGCAGGCGCTGAGCTTCGTCGGCTCGACGCCCATCGCGAAGGCCGTCTACGAGGCCGGCACCCGGGCCGGGAAACGGGTCCAGGCGCTGGGCGGAGCCAAGAACCACATGGTCGTACTGCCCGACGCCGACATCGCCGCGGCCGCCGACGCCGCCGTGTCCGCGGGCTACGGCTCGGCGGGCGAACGGTGCATGGCGGTCTCGGTCGTCGTCGCCGTCGGCGCCGTCGCCGACCCGCTCGTCGCCGCGATCAGTGAGCGGATCGGCCGGATCGCGGTCGGCCCGGCCACGGACCCGGCCGCCGAGATGGGGCCGCTCATCACCCGCGAGCACCGCGACAAGGTGGCCGGCTACCTCGCCGAGCCGGGCACGGCCGAGGTCGTCGTCGACGGCCGGGACGCACCCGTCAGCAGCGGGCCCGGGTTCTTCCTCGGCGCCTCACTCGTCGACCGGGTCACGACCGACTCGCCGCTGTACACCGACGAGATCTTCGGGCCCGTCCTGTCCGTGGTGCGGGCCGACTCCTACGACGAGGCCGTGCGGCTCGTCAACGACAACGAGTACGGCAACGGCACCGCGATCTTCACCCGCGACGGCGGTGCGGCCCGGCAGTTCCAGTACGACGTGGTCTGCGGCATGGTCGGGGTCAACGTCCCCGTGCCCGTCCCGGTCGCCTACTACAGCTTCGGCGGCTGGAAGTCGTCGCTCTTCGGCGACCTGCACATGTACGGCCCCGAAGGCATCCAGTTCTACACGCGCAGCAAGGTCGTGACCTCGCGGTGGCCGGACCCGGCGACCTCGCGGGTCGACCTCGGATTCCCGAAAGTGCGGTGACCCGATGGACGTTGGGGTGGTGCTCCAGTGCGATCCGCCCGCGATGGGCGTGGTCGAGCTGGCGAAGAAGGCCGAGGCGGCCGGGTTCAGCCACGTGTGGACGTTCGACTCCCACGTGCTGTGGCAGGAGCCGTTCGTCATCTACAGCAAGATCCTCGCCGACACCGAGCGGGTCGTCGTCGGCCCGATGGTGACGAACCCGGGCACCCGGGACTGGACTGTCACCGCGTCGCTGTTCGCCACCCTCAACGAGATGTACGGCAACCGCACGGTCTGCGGGATCGGCCGGGGCGACTCGGCCGTGCGCGTGCTCGGCTCGCGGCCGACCACCCTGGCCGAGCTGCGGGAGAGCATCGAGGTCATCCGCGAGCTCGGCAACGGCCGGGCCGTACACCTGCGGGATCGGGATCTGCAGTTCGCGTGGGCGGCGCAGAGCCGCCTGGAGGTGTGGGTCGCGGCCTACGGGCCCAAGGCGCTGGCGCTCACCGGTGAGGTCGGCGACGGCTACATCCTGCAGCTGGCCGACCCCGACATCGCGGCGTGGATGATCAAGGCGGTGCGGGCCGCGGCGGAGAAGGCCGGCCGCGACCCGGCGGCCATCAAGTTCTGCGTCGCCGCGCCCGCATACGTCGGGGACGACTCGGCCGAGTCCCTGGCCCACCAGCGGGACCAGACCCGCTGGTTCGGCGGCATGGTCGGCAACCACGTGGCCGACATCGTCGAGCGCTACGGCGCCGACGGGGCCGTGCCGGCGGTGCTCACCGACTACATCAAGGGCCGCAAGGGCTACGACTACGCCGAGCACGGCCGGGCCGGCAACACGCACACCGACTTCGTCCCCGACGAGGTCGTCGACCGGTTCTGCATCCTCGGCCCGGTCGAGCACCACCTGAAGCGCCTCGCCGAGCTCAGGGAGCTCGGCGTGGACCAGTTCGCGCTGTACCTGCAGCACGACGCGAAGGAGTCCACGCTCGCCGCCTACGGCGAGCACGTCATCCCGTTCGCTTCATCGAAGTGATGTCTGGATGAAGCGAATCCTGGGCGCCCTCGCCGGCCTGGCCGCCTTCGTCCTGCTCTGGGAGGGCTACAAGGCGGTCGGGAACGACGAGGGCACCGTCCTCTTCGGCGTGCGCATCCTCCCGCGCGCCGACGATCTCTCGATGCCCCATCTGTACTCCGTGATCGAGCGACTGTCCCGCCCGGAGCTCACCGGCGGGCGCCCGATCTGGCGGGTGGTGCTCGATGCGTGCCTCTTCACCCTGGGCGTCACCGCCGTCGGCTTCGCCGCGGGCGTCCTCATCGGCTTCGTCCTGGCCGCCCTCATGCAGCGCTTCCGGGTCGTCGAGCGCGGGCTCCTGCCGTACGTCGTGCTGTCCCAGACGGTGCCCCTCGTCGCCCTGGCGCCGCTCGTCGCCGGCTGGAGCGGTGCGCTGTCGTTCGGGCCGTACCCGTGGCAGGACTGGATGACCGTGTCCACGATCGCCGCCTACCTCGCGTTCTTCCCGGTCGCCGTGGGGCTCCTGCGCGGCCTGCAGTCGCCGTCCGCGGCCGGCGTGGAGCTCATGCGCAGCTACGCCGCCGGCTGGTGGCGCACGTTCGTGAAGCTGCGGCTGCCCGCGGCACTGCCGTTCCTGTTCCCGGCGCTGCGCCTGGCCGGGGCGGCCGCGGTCGTCGGCGCGGTGGTCGGTGAGATCTCCACCGGCACCCGCGGCGGGATCGGGCGGCTGGTCATCGAGTACTCCCGCGAGGCCACCTCCGACCCTGCGAAGGTCTACACCGCCATGCTCGGGGCCGCGCTGCTCGGGCTGTGCGTCGCCGGATTCGTGAGCCTGCTCGAAGTTCCCCTGATGCGGCATCGGCGTAAGGTCGAGGTGAACGTCATATGACCGCGGTGTCGATCGCCGGTGTCACCAAGGTGTTCAATCAGGGCCGTCCCGACGAGGTGACGGCACTGTCCGATGTGGACCTCACGGTCGACAGTGGACAGTTCGTGTCGCTCATCGGCCCGTCCGGGTGTGGCAAGTCCACGCTGCTGCGGCTGATCGCCGACCTCATCGCGCCGAGCTCCGGCACCGTCACCGTGGCCGGGAAGCCGGCCGGGCAGGCGCGCCGCGACCAGGAGTACGGCATCGCGTTCCAGCAGGCCGGGCTCTTCGAGTGGCGCACCGTGCGGCGCAACGTCGAGCTGCCTCTGGAGCTGCGCAGGATCCCGCGGCAGCGGCGGCGGGAGCGGGCCGAGGAGATGCTCGCGCTCGTCGGGCTCGCCGAGTTCGGCGGCCACTACCCGGCCCAGCTCTCCGGTGGCATGCAGCAGCGGGTGGCGATCGCTCGCGCGCTGGCGGTGCACCCGAATCTGCTGCTGATGGACGAGCCGTTCGGCGCCCTCGACGAGATGACGCGGGAGCGCCTGCAGACGGAGCTGCTCCAGATCTGCGCGACGACCGGCACCTCCACCGTGTTCGTCACGCACTCGATCTCCGAGGCGGTGTTCCTGTCCGACAAGGTCGTCGTGATGTCGGCCCGCCCCGGCCGGATAACGACAACTATCGATGTCAACTTCGAGCGGCGCGATGAGGCGACCCGGCAGTCGGCCGAGTACTTCGAGGTGGTCACGGCCGTGCGGAAAGCGCTGCGGTCATGAGACGGGTCGTGCGGGTCCTCCCTCCGGTCCTCGTCGGCCTGCTCGGGCTCGGCCTGTGGGAGCTGGTCGTCAAGGCCGGTCGGATCGCGCCGTTCATCCTGCCGGCACCGTCGGCGATCTGGGCCGAGCTCGTCGAGCAGCGCTCAAACGTGCTCGACGCGGCCCTGGCCAGCGGGGCCAACGCCCTCGCCGGCCTGATCGGCGGGACCGTCGTGGCGATCCTGGCCGCCCTCGCCACCAGCCGGGTGCGAGTGCTCAGCGAGATCTCGGTGCCGTTCGCGGCAGTGCTCAACGCGCTGCCGATCATCGCCCTGGCCCCGATCCTCAACAACATGTTCGAGTCCACCAGCAGCGTGCCACGCCGGCTGGTCGCCGGGATCATCGTGTTCTTCCAGGTCTTCATCAACACCCTGCGCGGCCTGCGGGAGGTCGACCCGACCCACCGCGAGCTGATGGACAGCTACGCCGCGGGCTCATGGACGTTCGCCCGGCTCGTGCGGCTGCCGGGCGCGCTGCCATACCTCTTCACCGGCCTGCGACAGGCATCGTCGCTGGCCGTCATCGCCGCGGTCGTCGCGGAGTACTTCGGCGGGCTGCAGGACGGGCTCGGGGCGCGGATCACCTCGGCGGCCGCGTTCACCGCGTATCCGCGGGCGTGGGCCTTCGTGGTCGGCGCGTGCGCCCTCGGGCTCGTCTTCTACCTCACCACGCTCCTGCTGGAGCGGCTCGCGATGCCGTGGAAGTCCCGTTTCTGACATTCGGGAAGGTCCCCCATGAAAAAGTTCGCCTTCGTCCTCGCGGCCGGGCTGGTCCTGGCCGGCTGCGGCACTGCCGATTCCACGTCCCCCACCACCACCACAAGCGGCGGCCTGACCACCGTGAAGCTCCAGCTGCAGTGGTTCTACCAGGCCCAGTTCGCCGGCTACATCGCCGCCGTCGACAAGGGCTTCTACAAGGAGCAGGGCCTCGACGTGCAGCTGCTCGAGGGCGGCGTCGACATCGTGCCGCAGACCGTCCTGGCCACGGGCAAGGCGGACTACGCGGTCGCCTGGGTGCCCAAGGCCCTCGCCTCGCGCGAGCAGGGCGCCGGCATCACCGACGTCGGGCAGATCTTCGCCCGCTCCGGCACCTACCAGGTCGCGTTCGCCAGCTCCAACATCAAGTCCCCGGCCGACTTCAAGGGCAAGAAGGTCGGCAACTGGGGCTTCGGCAACGAGTTCGAGCTCTTCGCCGGCATGACCAAGGCCGGGCTCGACCCCGGCAAGGACGTCACCCTCGTCCAGCAGCAGTTCGACATGCAGGCGCTGCTGAAGAAGGAGATCGACGTCGCGCAGGCCATGTCCTACAACGAGTACGCGCAGCTGCTGGAGGCCACCAACCCGGCCACCGGCCAGCTGTACAAGCCCGAGGACTTCTCGATCATCGACTGGAAGACCGTCGGCTCGTCGATGCTCCAGGACGCGGTGTGGGCCAACACCGAGAAGCTCAAGGACCAGGCGTACCAGGACCGGACGGTGAAGTTCCTGACCGCCACGATCCAGGGCTGGGCCTACTGCCGCGACCACGCCGAGGAGTGCCGCGACATGGTCGTCGCCAAGGGCTCGAAGCTCGGCAAGACCCACCAGCTGTGGCAGATGAACGAGGTCAACAAGCTCATCTGGCCGGCGGCGAAGGGTGTCGGCCTGGTCGACGAGGCCGACTGGAGCCGCACCGTCGACATCTCGCAGACGACGAAGAACCAGACCGGCGACACGGTCCTCAAGAAGAAGCCCGAGGGCCTCGCCTACACCAACGACTACATGCAGAAGGCCCTCGACGCCGCCAAGGCGGCCGGCGTCGACACGACCGGCTCCTCCTTCAAGCCGACGACCGTCACCCTGACCGCCGGCGGCGCCTGACGTAACTTTCAGCGGCCCGGGGCCGCCGGGGACAGGTGACCTGCCCCGCAGTCGCCCCGGGCGTTGACGCCGATCGCCTGGCGTGGGCCTACTGAAGCGCTTCAGTAGACCCACGCCAGGAGGCGTCCGCCAATGCATCAGCCCGATCGCCCCGCGGCCGGCCGGCCGTCGCTGCGGCGCCGGTTCGCGCTCGCCGCCGCGGCCTGTGTCGCGGTGCTCGCCGCCGCCGTCGCCGTGCCGCTCGTCCACGCGTCCGCCGCCACCGCCGGCTTCGTCAGCCGCTGCGGCATCCACTTCTGCCTGGGCGGCCACCCGTACTACTTCGCCGGCGCCAACGTCTACGACACGTTCACCTACGGCGGCAGCTACGGCGACACCGAGACGCAGTGGATGGACAAGACCCGCATCGACAACCACATGGCCGAGCTGGCGGCCGACGGGGTCACCGTGCTGCGCACGTGGATGTTCGACCACGAGACCTGGCACGGCTTCGAGCCGAGCAAGGGCGTCTACAGCGAGCAGCAGTTCGCCGAGTTCGACTACATCCTCTACTCGGCCGCGCAGCACAACATCCGGGTGATACCGGTCTTCGAGAACTACTGGGAGGCGTACGGCGGCATCGACACCCGGCTGTCCTGGGAGGGCCTGGGCACCGGGCAGGCGAACCGCTGGCGGTTCTTCAACCAGGCCGCGTGCCCGGGCTGCTTCACGCAGTACCAGCATTACGTGTCCTACGCGCTGAACCGCACGAACCACTACACCGGGGTGAAGTACAAGGACGACCCGGCGGTGTTCGCGTGGGAGCTCATGAACGAGCCGCGCTACGAGGGCCAGGGCGCCGCGGAGAGCGTGAACGGCACCACCCTGCGCAAGTGGGTCGACACCATGGGCGCCTACATCAAGGGCATCGACAGCAACCACATGGTCGACGCCGGGCTCGAGGGGCACGGCACCAGGTACGGCTTCGGCGGCGACGAGGGCAACCCGTTCGTGGCCGTCCAGCAGTCGCCCTACATCGACTTCACCTCGGCGCACCCGTATCCGAACGAGGGCTGGGCCAACCTCACGCTCGCGCAGACGGTCACGCTCGTCGACGCCTGGCTGGCCGACTCGCACGACGTGGTCGGCAAGCCGTTCTTCCTGGGCGAGTTCAATACCCAGGGCGTGGACCGCAGCACGTGGTGGAGCTCCATCTACGGCGACCTGCAGAGCCGGGACGCGGACGGCAGCGCGTTCTGGTGGTATCCGGACGCGCAGGCGGGCGGCGACAACTACAGCGTCAAGAAGGGCGCGCCGGAGCTGTCGGTGTTCCGGGCCCACTCCGCGTTCATGGCGGCCAAGAGCGGTGGCAACCCGCCCGTCTCCGGCAGCCCGTCGGCGTCGCGGTCGGTGTCGTCCTCGCCGTCCCGGCCGGCCTCCGCCTCCGCCTCGGCCTCACCGTCGCGCTCGTCGTCGTCGCCCTCGGCCCCGGCCGCCGGCGGGTGCCGGGTCGGCTACG
Organism: Dactylosporangium vinaceum; assembly: GCF_019904175.1. Taxonomy (GTDB): domain Bacteria; phylum Actinomycetota; class Actinomycetes; order Mycobacteriales; family Micromonosporaceae; genus Dactylosporangium; species Dactylosporangium vinaceum. The sequence continues at coordinate 2,948,314 of NZ_CP061913.1, forward strand.
CGCTCAACGACTGGGGCGGCGGCTTCACGGCCACCGTGACTGTCACCAACCCGGGTCCGGCGCCGATCACCGGCTGGACCCTGAAGTGGACGTTCGCCGGCAACCAGGCGATCGGCAACGCCTGGAACGCCACCGTCACGCAGTCGGGCCAGGCGGTGACCGCGGCCGCCATGTCGTACAACAGCACCATCCCGGCGGGCGGCAACGCACAGTTCGGCTTCCAGGGCACCTACAGCGGCGCGAACGCGGTCCCGGCGCAGTTCACCCTCGACGGGGTGGCCTGCGCCAGGACCTGACCCCGGTTTCAGGCCGTCGCGTGGGCGTCGGCCGCCTCCAGGGCATCGTCGATGGCGTCGATGCCCTGGAGCAGGTCCTCCTCGGAGATGATCAGAGGCGGGACGACGTGGATGCGGTTGAAGTGGGTGAACGGCCAGACGCCGCGGGCCTTGCAGGCGGCGATGACGTCGGCCATCGGCTTGGCCGCGGGGCCCGCGGCGTTGTAGGGGACGAGCATCTCCCGGGTCTCCTGCGAGCGGACCAGCTCGATCGCCCAGAACAGGCCGAGGCCGCGGATCTCACCAACCGACGGGTGGCGGTCGCGGAGCTTCTCCAGGCGCGGGCGCACCACGCGCTCGCCGAGGTCGCGGACGCGCTCGGGGATCCGCTCCTCGCGCATGACCTCGATGGTGGCGACGGCAGCGGCGCAGGCGAGTGGGTGCCCGGAGTACGTGAGGCCGCCGGGGAACGGCCGGTCGGCGAAGGTCTCGTAGACGCGGGGGCCGAGGATGACGCCGCCGAGGGGTACGTATCCGGAGTTGACGCCCTTCGCGAAGGTGACGAGGTCGGGTACGACATCCCAGTGGTCGACCGCGAACCACTCACCGCACCGGCCGAAGCCGCTCATGACCTCGTCGGCGATGAGCAGGGCGCCGTGGCGGTCGCAGAGGGCGCGCACGCCGGCCAGGTAGCCGGGCGGGGGCACCAGGATGCCGTTGGTGCCGACGACTGGCTCGAGGATGACCGCCGCGATCGTCTGCGGCCCCTCCATGGTGAAGACCTCGTCGAGGTGCTGCAGGGCACGCTCGGTCTCCTGCTCGGGGGACTCGGCGTGGAAGGGGGAGCGGTACGGGTACGGGCCGAAGAAGCGGACCACGCCCGGCATCGCGGGCTCGTTGGCCCAGCGGCGCGGGTCGCCGGTGAGCGTGATCGAGCCCGTGGTCGCGCCGTGGTAGGACCGGTAGGCGGCCAGGATCTTGTGGCGGCCGGTGGTGCCGCGGGCCATCCGGATCGCGTGCTCGTTGGCCTCGGTGCCGCCGTTGGTGAAGAACACGTGCTGCAGATCGCCCGGCGCGGCCTCGGCGATCAGGCGGGCCGCCTCGCTGCGCGCCGCGTTGCCGAACGTCGGCGCGACGGTGCACAGCTTCGCGGCCTGCTCCTGGATCGCGGCCACGACCCGCGGGTGCTGGTGGCCGAGGTTGAGGTTGACCAGCTGGGAGGAGAAGTCGAGGTATCGGGTGCCGGCCTCGTCCCAGAACGTCGCCCCGAGGCCGCCCTCGATCACGACCGGGTCGAGGGTGCGCTGGGCGGACCAGGAGTGGAATACGTGTGCGCGGTCGTCACGGTAGGCGTCGGAGCGTTGTCCCGTCATGGTGTGACGCTAATCGCACAGACGCGGCCGTACAATATCCGGTCTGTTTCAAACTGTTACCAGACGTATCCTGACGTCCATGCAGATCACTTCGGTATCAGAGCTGGAGGACCTGCTCGGCGCACCGATGCCCCGGGCCGTGCACAAGGAACGCAACCGCCTCAGCCAGACCGACCGCGACTGGCTGGCCCTCTCGTCGTTCGTCCTCGTCGGCACGGCCGACGCGGACGGCAACTGCGACGTCTCACCCAAGGGCGACCCGCCCGGCTTCGTCCACGTGCTCGACGACCGCACGATCGCGGTCCCGGAGCGCCCCGGCAACCGGCGCGCCGACGGGTTCCACAACATCCTGGCCAACCCGCACGTCGGCCTGATCTTCCTGGTCCCCGGCCGCCGCGAGACGCTGCGCATCAACGGCCGGGCCCGCCTGCTCAGCGACGCGCCGTGGTTCGACGAGCTGATCGTCGAGGGCCACAAGCCGATCCTGGCCATGGTCGTCGACATCGACACGATCTTCTTCCACTGCCAGAAGGCGTTCATGCGCTCGAAACTGTGGAAGCCCGAGACGTGGACGCCCGACGCCCTGCCGACCCACGCGAAGCTCGTGAAGAGCGTGATGGAGACGCCGGAGTCGGTGGAGGAGCTCGAGGCGTACTACGCCGAGGACAACTACGGGCGCAAGCTCTACTCGCATTAGGGTCTTAGCCCCACTGTGCCTGTCGCGGAGCCGGACCAGAATGGCGTCATGAAGGTGTGGCCGTTCGTACGCCGGGGGCTGATCAGCGCCGCCCGGGTGGTGCTCATCGGCGTCCTCAGCGTGCCCGTTCACATCGTGCTCATCGTCCTCACCGTGCTCTCGTTCGCGCTCACCGTCGTCGGGGCCGGCCTGGTGCTCGCGCCGCTCGTGCAGCTGCTGGTGCGCCGCTACACCGACCTGCGGCGGTGGACGGCCCGCGAGTGGGGCGGCGCCGACATCCCGTCGCCGTACCGGCCCCGGCCGGCCGGGGCGTGGATCGGGTCGCCGCGGCGCTGGCTGTGGCTCGTGCGCGACCCGGCGACCTGGCGCGACCTGCTGTGGCTGGTCGGCGGGGCGCCGCTCGGGTTCGCGTCCGGGCTCGCGACGCTCGTCATGTTCGTCTACGGCGCGCAGGGCATGCTCGTGATCCCGGTCATCGCCGACGTGGCCTCCGACGACTACTCCGGCTACGGGGTGACGTGGCCGCTGAACCCGAGCAGCTACATCACCGTGCCGTTCCAGGGTGCGCTCGTCACCGCGGCCGTGCTCTACGCGGCTCCGTGGGTGTTGTGGGGGATCGGGCGGTACGACCACAGTCTGCTGGCCCCGACGAGCTCGGCCGTGCTCGCCCGCCGGGTCGACCGGCTCACCGAGACCCGCACCCAGGTCGTCGACGCCCAGGCGGCCGAGCTGCGGCGGATCGAGCGCGACCTGCATGACGGCGCCCAGGCCCGGATCGTGGCGCTCGGGATGAGCCTCGGGATGGCCGAGGACCTCGTCGTGCGCGATCCGGCCGCGGCCCAGCTGCTGATCGCCGAGGCGCGGGAGGCCAGCGGGATGGCCCTGGCCGAGCTGCGCCAGCTGGTGCGGGGCATCCACCCGCCGGTGCTGGCCGAGCGCGGCCTGACCGGCGGGCTCTCGGCGCTCGCGCTGACGTTGCCGCTGCCGGTCGCCGTCGCGGGCGACCTGCCGGGGCGGCCCGCGGCACCCGTGGAGTCGGCGCTGTACTTCGCCGTGGCCGAGGCCCTGGCCAACGTCGTCAAGCACAGCGGCGCCACCGAGGCGTGGGTGTCGCTGACCTACTGTCATGCGACACAGGTGTCGGCGGCAGCGGCGCAGCCGGCCGGTGGCGGCTCCGGCGGCGCCATATACTGCACCGTCGGCGACGACGGGATCGGCGGGGCGGCACCGCGGCCGGGCTCGGGCCTGGCCGGGGTCGAGCGGCGGCTGGCCGCGTTCGACGGCGCCCTGCGGGTCGACAGTCCGCCCGGAGGACCGACAGTGCTGACGATGGAGCTGCCGTGCGTGTTGTCATCGCCGAAGACCACGCCCTCCTCCGCGACGGGCTGATCCGTCTCCTCAGCGCCTACGGCTTCGAGGTCGTCCAGGCCGTCGACAACGGCACCGACCTGCGTGCCGCCCTGCTCGGCCACCGGCCCGACGTGGCCGTCGTCGACGTGCGCCTCCCGCCGACCTTCACCGACGAGGGTCTGCGCGCGGCGATCGCGGCCCGGGCCGAGGTGCCCGGCCTGCCGGTCCTGGTCCTGTCCCAGCACGTCGAGCAGCTCTACGCCCGCGAGCTGCTCTCCGACCGCAACGGCGGCGTCGGGTACCTCCTGAAGGACCGCGTCTCCACCGTCGGCGAGTTCGTCGACGCCGTCCGCCGCGTGGCCGGCGGCGGCACCGCGATGGACCCCGAGGTCGTCTCGGCGCTGCTCGCCCGCAACGCCGGCGCCCCGACCCGGGCCCTGACACCCCGCGAACGCGAGGTGCTGAGCCTGATGGCCGAGGGCCGCTCCAACGCGGCCATCGCGGGGCAGCTCTTCGTCACCGAGAAAGCGATAGGCAAGCACATCAACAACATCTTCGCCAAGCTGGCCCTGCCCCAGTCCGAGGACGACAACCGCCGCGTCCTGGCCGTCCTGGCCTACCTGAACGCATGAACGCCGCCGAGTTGACGGCCCGCCTGCGGGCGGCCGGGTGCGTCTTCGCCGAGGAGGAGGCCGGGCAGCTGCTGGCCGCCGCGCCCTCCCCGGAGGCGCTGGCGTCGATGCTCGCGCGCCGGGTCGAGGGGTTCCCGCTCGAGCACGTCCTCGGCTTCGCCGACTTCGCGGGGGTACGCGTCGAGGTCGCCGACACCGTGTTCGTCCCCCGGCACCGCACGGAGCTGCTCACGTCGACGGCCCGCACGATGCTCCGCGACGGCGGTGTGGTGCTGGACCTGTGCTGCGGCACGGGCGCGCTCGGCCTCGTGGTGGTCCGCGGCTTCACCGGCGTACGCCTGGTCGCCACCGACATCGACCCCGCCGCCGTCGCCTGTGCCCGCCGCAACTTAACCGGTTCAGCCCAGGAGGTCTACGAGGGCGACCTGTTCGCGGCGGTGCCGGCGGCGCTGCGCGGGACCGTCGACGTGCTGCTCGCCAACGTGCCGTACGTGCCGACCGCGGAGATCGCCTTCCTGCCCGAGGAGTTCCGGGTGCACGAGGCCCGGGTGGCCCTGGACGGCGGCGGCGACGGCCTCGACGTGTTGCGCCGCGTCGCCGCCGAGGCCGCCGGGTGGCTCGCTCCGGGCGGGGTGCTGCTGACCGAGGCCGGCCCGGCCCAGCTGGAGACCGCCCACGCCGTGCTGCGCGCGGGCGGCCTGCGGCCCTACACGGTCACCGACGACGAGACCGAGACCCACGTCGTCGTCGCCCGCCGCCCGGCGACCGCCTGAGCTCGCGGAAGGACCTCAGCGGCTCAGGCGTTCATGGAGACGCGCTGGCCGAGCTCGTGGCTGATGCGCTCGAAGGTGCCGGCGTTCTCCTGCTGCTGCACCAGGTTGGTGCGCAGGATCTGGGCGCACTGGACCTCGCCCATGAGCAGTGCCTTGTCGATCAGGGCCTGGTAGGCGGCGATGCCCAGGTGGGCCAGGCGGGTCTCGGCGTCGACGGTGAAGATCTCCACCGCCTCCATGCCCGGGGTCTGGCCCAGGAACTGCTGGAACTCGGCGCGCAGGCCCTCGGTGGCCATCGACGGCACGTCGTCGGGCTCGGCCTCCATCATGGCGAAGCAGGTCTCCAGGTTCTGGATCTTCTGGCGGCCCTGCTGCTGCTGGGCGCGCAGCACCTGCGCGAGCGGGCTCTGCTCGGTGTGGCCCAGGATCTCGCCGACCAGCTGGTTGGTCTTGCGCTCGGCGTCGTACGCGCCGGACAGCTCGTAGAGGAACAGGTCGGCGGGGTTGTCGAGTGGCATGCGCCATCTCCCTAGCTCGTGGGTTGTCCGTTCGGGGTCGACGAGGGTCCTACCCGTAAATTTCATGGGCTCTGCGCTGGTGGCGGGGGACTACGAGGGTGGTTCGTTGACCGTTTACTGAACCGGTTAATACGTTGTCGCCCAACGAGAAGGGAGCTCGAATGAGATTGCGCAGCCAGATCACCCTGGCCGCCACCGCGGTGCTGGCGGTCGTCGTGTCGGTGCTCGTCGCCGTGCCGTCCGCGTCCGCGGCGGCCGGGTTCACGGTCAGCAACGGGCGGCTGTACGACGCGAACGGCAACGAGTTCGTGATGCGCGGGGTCAGCCATGCCCACACCTGGTACCCGTCGCAGACCGGTGCGTTCGCGAACATCAAGGCGCTCGGTGCGAACACGGTGCGGGTGGTGCTGGCCACCGGTGACCAGTGGGCGAAGAACGACGCCGCCGACGTGGCGAACGTCGTGTCGCTGTGCAAGGCCAACCGGCTCATCTGCGTGCTCGAGGCCCACGACACCACCGGCTACGGGGAGGCCGGCGCCGCGGTGTCGCTGGACAAGGCGGTCGACTACTGGCTGAGCATCAAGAGCGCGCTCGTGGGTCAGGAGAAGTACGTCATCGTCAACATCGGCAACGAGCCGTACGGGAACAACGCGGCCACCGTCGCCAACTGGACCACCGACACCGCCAACGCCGTGAAGCGGCTGCGGGCCAACGGGTTCGAGCACACCATCATGGTCGACGCCCCGAACTGGGGGCAGGACTGGACGTTCACGATGCGCGACAACGCGGCGACCGTCTTCGCCGCCGACCCGCAGAAGAACACCGTGTTCTCCATCCACATGTACGGCGTGTTCGACACGGCGGCCGAGATCGACGACTACCTGAACCGGTTCGTCGCCGCGAAGCTGCCGATCGTCGTGGGCGAGTTCGGGTTCAACCACTCCGACGGCAACCCGGACGAGGACACCATCATGGCGACGACCACGGCGCTGAAGATCGGCTACCTCGGGTGGTCGTGGAGCGGCAACGGCGGCGGCGTCGAGTACCTCGACATGGTCACGAACTTCAACCCGGCCCAGCTGACCAGCTGGGGTGAGCGCATCTTCAACGGCGCCAACGGCATCAGGGCCACCGCGAAGGAGGCGTCGGTCTACGGCGGGACGGCGTCCCCGTCACCGTCGCGGACCTCCGTGTCCCCGTCGCCGTCGCGCTCGTCGGCCTCGCCGTCCCCGTCCCGCTCGGTGACCATGTCCGACCCGGTGCTCGGGGCGTGCAAGGTGACCTACACGGTCGTGGGTCAGTGGCCCGGCGGCTTCCAGGGCGAGGTGCGGATCGCCAACACCGGCACCGTCGCGGTCAGCGGGTGGAAGCTCACCTGGAACTACATCAACGGCCAGGCGATCAACCAGATGTGGGGCGGCACCTACACCCAGACCGGCGGGGCCGTGGCCGTCACCAACGCCGCCTACACGGCGCCGATCCCGGCCGGCGGCGCGGTGAGCTTCGGGTTCCTGTCGAGCTGGAACGGTACCAATGCCACGCCCTCGTCGTTCATCCTGAACGGCCAGTGGTGCTCCTAGCCCGCCGGCCAGCTCTGCTCGATCGCGTCCAGGACGTCCTTCGTCGGCTTCCCGTTCAGCCAGTCGATCATGCCGGTCCAGAACGTGCCGGTGCCGACGGTTGCGGGCATCATGTCGGAGGCGTCGAAGCGGAAGACGGTGTCCGGGTCGGTGAGCAGTTCGGCCGACAGCTGCTCGATCGGTGAGCGCAGTGCGGTGCGGTCGATGGCCTGGTTGGCGCTCACCGCACCGCCGAGCCGGGCCCGGCGGTCGGCCCACTGCGGCGTGGACAGGTAGGCCGCGACGGCCTGCACCTCGGGGCGGGTGGTGAAGGCACCCACGAACTCGCCCGCCCCGAGGACCACCCGGGGCCCGGCCGGGTCCACCCGCGGCAGGTAGAACGCGTACACGTCGCCGTCGGGGGCGATCCGGGTCCCGTCCGGCCACTCGTTGGCGTAGAACGACGCCTGGCGGTGCATGGCGCACGTGCCCTGCAGGATCGGCAGCCCGCCCTCGGACATGGCCACGGTGGCGATCGACTGCACGCCGCCGTAGCCGCCGTTGACGTACCGCGGGTCGCGCAGGATCGCACCGGCCCTGTCGAGAGCCTCGACGATCCGCTTGTCGTTGAACGGAATCCGGTGCGCGACCCAGTCGTCGTACACCTGCGGCCCCGACGTGCGCAGCAGGACGTCCTCGAGCCAGTCGGTGATCGGGAAGCCGCTGGCCGCGCCCGACTCGGCACCCGCGCACCAGGGCTTCACCCCGGCGGCCGCGATCCGTTCGGTGAGCCGCATGAGCTCGTCCCAGGAGGTGGGCGGCGAGTACCCGTGCTCGGCGAAGAACGACGGCGAGTACCAGACCAGGGATTTGATGTTGGCGTTGAGCGGCGCCGCGTAGAGCTTGCCGTCGACAGTGCCGTAGGTCTGCCACGCCTGGGACCACCAGCGCTGCACGTGGGCCTGCACGTCCGCGGAGACCGGCTGCAGCCCGCCCTCGTGGGCCATGTCGGCGATGAGGCCCGGCTGCGGGAACAGCGCGAGGTCCGGCGGGCGGCCCGCGGCGGTGCGGTCCTTGAGGTCCTGCTCGAACGCGGCGATCCCGTCGTAGTCGACGGTGATCCCCGTGCAGTCCTCGAAGTCGTTCCAGGAGCGCAGCAGCTTGTCCGCCTCGGCGTTGCGGATGGGCCCGGTGACCGAGACGGTGGTGCTCTCGTGACGGCCATACCGGGAGTACTCCACGCAGGCGTCCGAGGCCCGCTCGGCGGGGCTGCCGCCACCCCCGCAGCCGGTCAGTGCCAGCGCGAGGGCGAGCAGCGCCGCGGTCCGTAGCCTCATAACGAGTTGATCTTAAGCGGTGAGGACCGGGCCGGGGGCGCAGTCGGACACGGCGACCCGGCCCTTGCCGCCGGCCTTCGCCGCGTACATCGCCTGGTCCGCGTCGTGGAAGAACGCGTCGACGTCGGCCTGCCCGCGCCACTCGGCGACGCCGATGCTGGCCTGCGGCACCAGCTGGACGGCCCCGAACGTCACCGGCAGCCGGAGCGCGGCGAGCACCCGCCCGGCCACGGTGCAGGGGTCCTCGGCCCCGGCGAGCAGCACCGCGAACTCGTCGCCGCCGAGCCGGGCCGGGGTGTCCGCCCCGCGCACCAGGTCGCGCAGCCGGTCCGCCACCGCCACCAGCAGGTGGTCGCCCGCGGCGTGCCCGTGCACGTCGTTGACCTGCTTGAACCCGTCGAGGTCGATGAGCAGCAGGGCGACCGGCGCGCTCGGCCCGGCCGCGAGCAGCGCCCGCTCGGTCCGCTCGCGCAGCAGGACGCGGTTGGGCAGCCCGGTCAGCCCGTCGTGGTACGCACGGTGGTTGAGCTGGTCGAACGCGTCCCGCAGCACGCCGACGGTGTTGTTGAGCGACCGGCTCATCTGCCCGACCTCGTCCTGCGAGTGCTGCTCCAGCCGCTGGTGGAAGTCGCCCGCGGCGACCGCCGTGAGCACGCTGACGGCGCGGCGCAGCGGCCGGCTGAGCTGGCGGGCGGCCAGGACCGCCACCCCGGCCGCGACGATCCCGCCGACGATCAGCAGGATCGTCACGTTGCGGCTGGTGCTGGCGGTGCGCTCGCGTATCTGCCGGCTGCCGGTGGCGACCGCGTCGACGAGCTGCTGGAGGAACTCGTCGGCCCGGGCCTTGACCGCGTGCGCGACCGACTCGGAGCGCACCAGCACGATCGAGACCGCGTTGTCCTTGTCGCCGCGGCGGCTGGCGGCCAGGCCGGTGTCGCGGGCGGTGCGGTACTGCCCGATGACCTTCTCCAGCAGCTCCAGCTCCCGCAGCTCGGCCTTGGTGAGCTCGATCGTGGCCAGCTCCGTGAAGTGCTCGTCGATCTGCGTGTCGGTGTCGGCGATCTCGGCCTCGTAGCGGTCCCGGTAGAACCCCGGCTGCGAGAGCAGGTGCGACTGCACCGCCTCCATCTGCAGCCCCACGGCCGAGCGGACCGCGACCATGTGCGTCATCGCCACGACGTCACGCCGATACTGCGCCTCCTGCTGCGCCGCCACCTCGCGCAGGTTGACCAGGCCGTACACGGCGATGCCGGCGAAGATGGAGGCGACAAGCATCGCGATCCCCACGATCTTGGTGGCGATGCTGCGATTGCTGACCCAGGACGGCACGATGATCTTTATCGACCGTCCGCGGTTGCCCCGGAGTACTTCGAGGTTGCAACCTGGGCGGGTGGATCCGGTCGTGATCGTGGGTGCGGGCCCGGTCGGCGTGACCGCCGCCGTCCTGCTGGCCCAGCGTGGCGTCCCCTGCCTGGTGCTCGAGCGCTACACGCAGATGTACCCGCTGCCCCGCGCCGTCCATGTCGACGACGAGGTGGTGCGCATCCTGGACGCCGCGGGCGTGGCCGCCGGGTTCCTGAAGATCAGCCGCCCCGGCCTGGGCCTGCGCCTGCTCGACGCCCGGCACCGTGTGATGGCCACGTTCGCCCGCTCCCCGGCCGGCTCCGGCTACCCGCAGGCCAACATGTTCGACCAGCCCGACCTGGAGCGCCTGCTGCGTGCCCGGCTCGGCGACCTGCCCGCCATCGAGCTCGTCGGCGGCGCCACGGTGCTCCAGGTGACGTCGTCGTCCGTCCGCTACCGCCTGGGCGGGTCGGAGCACGAGGTCGCCGCCTCCGCGGTCCTGGGCTGCGACGGCGCCAACAGCACCGTCCGGGAGCAGATCGGCGCGTCGCTCGTCGACATGCACTTCGCCGAGCGCTGGCTTGTCGTCGACGGGGTGTGCGCGGCCGACCTGCACGCGTGGGGTGGCGTGCACCAGGTGTGCAACCGCCGCCGCGCGGCCACGTTCATGCAGCTCGGCCCGCGCCGGTACCGCTGGGAGTTCCGCCTGCTGCCGGGGGAGAGCGCCGCGGAGCTGCCGGTGGAGCCGCTCCTGGCCCCGTGGCTCGGGGACGTCTCCGTGCGGATCGTGCGGCGGGCGGAGTACACCTTCCGCGCCAACGTGGCCTCGAAGTGGCGCGCGGGCCGGGTCTTCCTGCTGGGCGACGCCGCCCACCAGACGCCGCCCTTCATCGGCCAGGGCCTGGGCGCCGGGCTGCGCGACGCGTACAACCTGGCCTGGAAACTGGCGGCCGACCTGCGGTCTGCGGGCGGCGAGGCCGACCTGCTCGACTCCTACGAGCGTGAGCGCTCCCCGCACGTCCGTGCGCAGATCCGCCTGGCCATCGTGGCCGGCCTGGCGATGACCGGCGGTCGGGTCCGCGGCTCGATCTGGCGCCTGCCCGGCATGAAGGCCCTCGCGCTGCGCTCGACCTCACCACCGCTGCGCGGCGTGGGCCGCGGCCGCCTGGCCGGCACCCTGGCCCCCGTGACCGGCCTGGACCCCGTGCTCGGCGACGGCTGGTCGGTGCTCTACACGGGCGGGGAGCCGGCCGGCTTCGGCTCCCACCGCCTGGTGTGCGTCACCGACGAGCTGGACCCGACGGGTGCGCTGCGGCGCTGGATGGGCCGCCGAACTGTCGTGCTTCGGCCAGACCGGGTCGTGCAGGCGGCGCTGCGCCGCTGACGCGGGCGGACACGCCGTAACAATTCCGATAAGTCGGGCGCTGGCGCGCCGCGACTTGTCGGATGTATCGCCCGACGGGGTATTGGCGGGAATTTTTTCACCGTTGCGCCGGTGACCATGGCTGGCCTATGTTGTTCTCAGATCGAGTAAGACTCAAATCGAGAAAGACTCCACCTGAGAAGGACTGGCGCCGTGGCTGACTCCGAGGCCGACTTCCTGGCCAACTACGACCCGTCGCGCTACCCGCCGGTCGCGGTGACCGTCGACGTCGTGGCCTTCACGATCCGCGAGGGGCGCCTCAACGTGCTGCTCGTGCGGCGCGCCGGCCCGCCCATGCGGGACATGTGGGCGCTGCCCGGCGGGTTCGTGGGGGAGTGGGAGGACCTGCCGACGGCCGCCGCGCGGGAGCTGGCCGAGGAGACCGGGGTCGCGAACGCGCACCGCCGGCTGCACCTCGAGCAGCTCGGCACCTACGGCGCGCCCGACCGGGATCCGCGGATGCGGGTGTTCTCGGTGGCGTACCTGGCCTTCGCCCCGCACCTGCCCGACCCCGTGTCGGGCACCGACGCGCGGGAGGCGGCCTGGGTGCCGATGGACGAGCGGCCCGAGACGCTTGCCTTCGACCACACCACGATCCTCGCGGACGGCCTCGAACGGGCCCGCTCGAAGCTGGAGTACTCGCCGCTGGCGACCCGGTTCGTCGACGAGGAGTTCACCATCGCCGACCTGCGGGCCGTGTACGAGACGGTCTGGGGCGAGCCGCTGCACGCCGGCAACTTCCACCGCAAGGTGCTGTCGGTGCCGGGCTTCGTCGAGGGGACCGGCGCGACAACCGAACGGGGCGGGGCTCGAGGGGGGCCCCGCGCCAAGCTGTACCGCGCCGGTGACGCCCAGCTCCTGCACCCCGCGCTGCTGATGCCGAGCCGGGAGGAGGCCGTGCGGTGAACGTCGACGAGGCGATCGCGCTCGTCGAGCGGGCCTCCGCGGAGGAGCTGTTCGGCGGGGGCGATGCGCAGCGGAAGTACCGCACCCTGGCCAAGCTGGTGCATCCGGACTTCGCCGGGCCGCGGGGCACGACGGCGTTCGCGCGGCTGTCGGAGCTCTGGCGCGGCCGCAACGCGATCCACACGGCCCGCGGCTCGTACTCGACCGAGGCGCTGGCGTACCGGGGAGACCTGGCCAACCTGTACAAGGTGCCGGAGGGCCACCTCAAGCTGGCCCGGGACCCGTCCTGCAACGACCTCCTTGCGCGGGAGGCCACGGCGCTGCGGCAGATCGCCGAGCAGGGGGATCCGCGGTACCTGCCGTACGTGCCCCGGCTCGTCGACTCCTTCCGGCACAGGTCCGACACGGGCGAGGTGCGGCGGGCCAACGTCATCGGCGTGTCGGCGGCGCGGCTGCACTCCCTCGAGGAGGTGCGGGCGAAGCGGCCCCACGGGCTGGATCCACGCGACGCCGCGTGGATGTGGCGGCGCCTGCTGGTGGCCCTGGGCCTGGCGCACCGGGCCGGCGTGGTGCACGGGGCGGTGGTCGCCCGGCACGTGCTCATCGAGCCCGACGACCACGGCGTGGTGCTCGTCGACTGGTGCTACAGCGTCGCCGACCCGCATGAGCACATCCCCGCGGTGGTACCGGGGCATCGGCCGGACTATCCACCGGAGGTCCTGGCTCGCGGTACACCCGGGCCCGGCACTGACATCCATATGGCGGCCGGTCTCATGTCGCAGCTGATGGGGGACCGCGCGCCGAAGGCGTTGCGGCGCTTCGCCGACGGCTGCCGGCTGGCCTCGCCCCGGCAGCGCCCCGACGACGCGTGGCAGCTGCTGGCCGAGCTCGACGAGCTGCTCCTGCGCCTCTACGGACCGCGCAGATTCCGTCCATTCGTACTGTGAGGAGTTGATCATGGGAAGTGGAGCCTGGTCCACCGACGTCTACGACGCCGCCGACCGCTACCGCCGGGCCACGGGCAAGAGTGCGTTCGCGTACAGCGACTCCGGCGCCCGTACCGTCCACAAGGCACTCGACCCGAAGGGTGTCGGCGTCCGGGAGAGCCGCGACTCCGACGAGCACCCCGACTCGGTCGCGATCGCCGTGCTGTTCGACGTCACCGGCTCGATGGGCTCGGTGCCGCGGGTCCTGCAGCAGAAGCTCCCGCAGCTGCTCGGCCTGCTGCTGCGCAAGGGATACGTGACCGACCCGCAGATCCTGTTCGGCGCGATCGGCGACGCCACCTGCGACCGGGCCCCGCTGCAGGTGGGCCAGTTCGAGTCGGACAACCGTCTCGACGACGACCTCGGCCGCTTCGTGCTCGAGGGCGGCGGTGGCGGCCAGATGACCGAGTCGTACGAGCTGGCGATGTACTTCATGGCCCGCCACACGAGCATCGACTGCCACGAGAAGCGCGGCAAGCGCGGCTACCTCTTCATCATCGGCGACGAGCAGGCGTACTCCCGGGTCAAGATCTCCGAGGTCCGCGACGTCATCGGCGACGAGCTCACCGAGCCGATCAAGCTGCGGGCCATCGTCGAGGAGGTCCGCCGCAAGTACGACACCTACTACATCCTCCCGGCCGGCTCCTCCTACGCGGGCAACACCGCGATCCTCGACTTCTGGCGCGACCTGCTCGGCCAGAACGTCATCGCGCTCGACGACCTCGACGCGGTCTGCGAGACCATCGCCCTGACCATCGGCCTCGGCGAGGACAGAATCGACCTCGACGAGGGCCTGGCCGACCTGGGCGAGGTCGGCTCGGCCGCGGCCGGCACCGTGGGCAAGGCGCTCGCCCGCATCGGCGGCGGCCGCGCCCCCGTGGCCCGCGGCGCCACCCCGCCGGACCTCGCCGCTCCGGTAAGCGTGGAAAGGCTGTAGACGTCAGTGCACTACATCGTCGTGGACCTCGGGTTCGGCGACTGCGGCAAAGGCACGACCGTGGACTACCTGTGCGCGACCCGCGACATCGACACCGTCGTGCGGTTCAACGGGGGCGCGCAGGCGGCGCACACGGTCGTGCTCGCCGACGGGCGCAAGCACACGTTCGCGCAGTTCGGCTCCGGGTCGCTGCGGCCCGGGGTCCGCACGCACCTGTCGTCGTTCATGGTCGTCGATCCGCTCGCCCTGGTGACGGAGGCCGAGCACCTGGTATCGCTCGGTGTCACCGACATCTGGGACAGGTTGACCGTCGACGCGGCCGCCCTGATCACCACGCCGTACCACCGGCTGGCCAACCGGTCGGCCGAGCTGGCCCGGGGCGCCGATCGGCACGGATCGTGCGGCATGGGCGTCGGGGCGACGACGGAGTACGCGCTGGCCTACCCCGACGACGCGCTGCGGGCGGCGGACTGTGCGGACCCGCCGGTGCTGCGCCGGAAGCTGGCGCAGACCCGGGCCCGCCTGGGCGTCGGCGGGCCGCCGGTGGAGGCGTGTCTGGCGGCGTTCACCGGATTCGCGTCGCTCGTGCGATTCGTCGATCGGTTGAGCGCCGCCGGCTCCTGCGTCTTCGAGGGGGCGCAGGGCGTGCTGCTCGACGAGTGGCACGGGTTCCATCCGTACACGACGTGGAGTACCACGACGTTCGCCAACGCTCTGGAACTGCTGCGGGTCGCCGACCTGCCGGACAGGTCGGTCACGCGGCTCGGCGTGCTGCGCACGGTGACGACCCGCCACGGCGCGGGCCCGCTGCCGACCGAGGCGCCGGCGCTCGGCATCACCGACCCCAACAACCCGGCGAACGACTGGCAGGGTGCCTTCCGGGTGGGCCACTTCGACGCGCCGCTGCACCGCTACGCACTGGAGGCGGCCGGCGGCGTGGACGGGCTGGTCCTGACCCACCTGGACCTGCCGGTGGACCGCATGTGCCACGCGTACGACCGCGAGGTGCTGCGCCCCGGCGCCCCGGGCGACCTGGACCGGCAGGCCGCGATGACCCGGGCGCTGGCGACCGTCGAACCGCAGTACACGCCCGTCACCGACTGGGTGGGCGCCGTCGAGTCCGAGCTCGGCGCGCCGGTGGTCCTGGAGTCGTGGGGGCCGACGGCACAGGACAAGAAGCCGACAACCTGAACCCGCAACTCAGCCGCACCACATCCGAACCTCAGCCCCGGGTGCGAACCTCGCCCCATCGTCGGTCGAACGAGGGGCGGATTCCATGGGGCTGGCACGCGAGGCGATCCGGGCAACGTCGATGGCCGCCGCCGCGGGCCTCGCCGTCGGCGGCGTGTTCGGCCTGATCGCCCCGGCCGCGGCCGAGGCCGGCAGCACGACACCCGGCCACCGCGAACCGGCCGCGCTCGCTCCGGCCGTCGTGACGAGCGTCGACCTCCTCGGCGCGGGCCCGCTGGAGGTCACCGTGAGGTTCACGAACACCGGCCGGACCGTCGAGCACCTCACCGGCTTCGACGTGCTCGCCGACGGCCGCCCGCTCGCCCACGCGGACCGGCCGGCCGCCGTCGACCTGCACCCGGGCGCCACCACCGACGAGACGCTCGCCTTCGCGGCCCCGCCGGCCGCCGCCGACCTGGTCCTCACCCTGCCCGGCGGCGAACAACTCCCGCTGGAGCTCTGAGCCGCCACCGGGCGGCTCCCGACCGCTAGTCCGTGCGGGGGCGCTCGCGGCGCACCACCGGGCGGCGGCCCTTCAGCGTCGTGCGGCGCAGGGTGTCGATGACCTCGTCGACGGCGCCGTCCGGGACCTCGACCAGGGCGAACCGGTCGGCGATCTCGATCGCGCCGACGTCGCGGCCGGTCAGCGAGGACTCGCCGGTGATGGCGCCGACCAGGTCCTGGGGGCGGATGCCGGCGGCGCGGCCGGCACCCACGAACAGGCGGGTCATGCCGCCCGTGGGGGCGCGGCGCCCGCCGGTCTCGCGGCCCCGGCCTCGGCCGTCGGCGTCGCGGACGCTCACGCGGCGGTTCGGGTTGGGGCCGCCGCCCTGGCCCTGGCGATCGTCGCGGTCGCGGGGCTGGCGGAGCGTGACGTCGGGGATCTCCTCCTCGTCGTTCTCGCCGACCGCCGTCGCCTCGTGGGCGAACTTGACAGCGGCCAGCGCGATCTCCATCGGGTCGAACTCGTCACCCAGGGACTCCACGATCGCGCGGAAGCGCTCCGTGCCGTCCTCGGCCACCAGGATCTCGTGGAGCTTGGCCCGGGTGAGCTCCATGCGCCGGGCGCGCAGGTCCGCGACCGAGGGGACCTTCTCGATGATGATGCGCTGCTTGGTGACGCGCTCGATGGTCTTGAGCATGCGGTGCTCGCGCGGCTCGGCCAGGGTGATGGCGACGCCCTCGCGGCCGGCCCGGCCCACGCGGCCGATCCGGTGCACGTACGACTCCGGCGCCGAGGGCACGTCGTAGTTCACCACGTGCGTGAGGTGCTCGACGTCCAGGCCGCGGGCGGCGACGTCGGTGGCCACGAGCAGGTCGGCGGTGCCGTTGCGGAGGCGGGCCATGACCCGGTCGCGCTGCTCCTGGCCCATGCCGCCGTGCAGGGCCTCGGCCCGGTACCCCCGGCCGTTGAGCGTCTCGGTGAGCTGATCGACCTCGTCGCGGGTCCGGCAGAAGACGATCGCCGCGCCCGGCGCCTCGACGTCCAGCACGCGACCGAGCGCGGCCGGCTTGTGGGCCCGCGGTACCACATAGGCCATCTGGCGAACCAGCGGCGCCTCACCGGCCGGGGTGGGCTCGCGGCCGATCTGGATCCGGACCGGGTCGGTCAGGTGGCTGCTGGCCAGGCCGTCGATGCGCGGCGGCATCGTGGCCGAGAACAGCACCGTCTGGCGGTCTTCGGGGGTCGCGGCCAGGATCGCCTCGATGTCCTCGGCGAAGCCCATGTCGAGCATCTCGTCGGCCTCGTCGAGGACCACGACGTGCAGGTCGTGCAGGCGCAGGGTCCCGCGGCCGAGATGGTCGAGCGCGCGCCCGGGCGTGGCGACGACCACGTCGACGCCGAACTCCAGCGAGCGCAGCTGCCGGCCGATCGGCTGACCGCCGTAGATGGGCAGGACGCGGACGCCGAGGTCGCGGCCGTATCGGTGGATCGCCTCCGACACCTGCACGGCGAGCTCCCGGGTGGGGACCAGCACCAGCGCCGACGGGTTGTCGCCGCCGGGCGCGGGGAGCCGTTGCAGGAGCGGCAGAGCGAATGCGGCGGTTTTTCCGGTACCGGTGGCGGCCTGCCCCAGCAGGTCCCGCCCTTCGAGCATCGGCGGGATGGCCTCGCGCTGGATCGGCGTCGGCTCCTCGTAGCCGAGACCGGTCAGGGCTTTGAGCAGTTCATCGCGCAACCCGAGCTCGCCGAAGCCGGTCACGTCCCCATCATCGAAGCTGGCGGTCACGGGGTGCTCCTCACTCGGGCAATGCAGGCGGCCTTACTAGCATCCCAAACGCCCCGGAGGTACCCAGTGGCGCGGTCGCTGAGTGTGATCTGCGACCGGTTACAGTTTCGAACGTGAGCGGCCCGGAGGTTACGTGAGCGACGACTGGCGGGATCAGCGGGCTCGGGCGGTCGCCCATCACGGCGCCGAGCTCAACCGCCGCCGCGAGGCCGAGGCGGCGCGGGCCCAGGAGCTGATCGCTGAGTTCATCGCCGCCGCCGAGCGGGCCAACCTTACCCCGGAGCCGCTGCGGGCGCGCTCCTACAGCGGCCGGTCCTACCGCACGCCGCTGCGTGGCTGGTATCTGAACCCCGCCCGGACGATCGCCATCTCCGAGGAGGGGGAGTACTACTCGCTGCTCGTCCCCTCGTCGGCCCGGGCCCTGATCGCGGGGGCCGACCCGAGCCCGTCCGCACCGCGGCTCATCGTCGGTGAAGGGGCCCGCGACGGCGAGTCGATGCCGCTCGCCGACCTGCTGCAGCGCCTGCTCAAGGGGTCCGGATGAACTCCGGGGGGACCTCATCGGTGAGCCAGACCCCGTTCTGCGACCGGTAGAACGTGTGCCCGCCGCGGGCCATGTCGCCCGCGAGCACCGTGAGGATCACCGTGGCCCCACCGCGCCGGGCGCCGACCCGCGCAGCGGTGGCGGTGTCGGGGGACAGGTGCACGTGGTGCCGGCCACCCCGGTTGAGCCCCGTCGCCAATATCGAAGACAATGAGGCGGCGGCGGTACCGTGGAAGAGCATTTCGGGTGGTTGTGACTCCTCCAGGCCCAGCTCGACGGGGATCGAGTGGCCCTGATTGGCCCGGATGCGCTCGATGCCGTCCGCGCCCACGGCGACGGCGAACCGCTGTTTGTCGTTCCCGGCGACCACCGCGTCGAGCGTGGCCCGATCGAGGTGCATGGCGGCCAGAAACTCGTCGACCGGCACCCAGCCGGCCGCATCGAGGGTGAGCCCGGCGCGCGCCGGTTCGTGGCGGAGTGCCTTGGACATCCGCTTGCTGATCTTCACTAACTGTGCATGTTCCATATCGGCCTCGATTGTGCTCCGCCGCGGTGGCGCCGGTCACGCCATTTTTCGCAGCCCGTCCAGGATGACGCCGACCGCGGTGGCCCGGATCTTCGCGTCCGGCGCCCACCTGGCCGCGTGCGACGCCCCGACCGCGACCGCGATCACCTCGGCCACGCCGACGTCGCCGCGCAGGGCTCCGGCCGCGCCGGCCTGCGCCGTGAGCACCTCGATGGCGGCGAGCAGCTCCCCGCGGACGTCCCCGACGACCTCCGTCACGTCCACGCCGGCCCCGGACAGCGCATCGGCGAACGCGTTCTTGGTGGCGCTCTGCTCGATGACATGCTCGAGGAACCCGAACAGTGCCGGACCCGGCTCCCCACCCTGCGCGGCCGCGCGCGCGTGGGCCACGAGGGCCCGCATCCGCTCGACGAGTACGGCCTCGAGCAGGGCCTCCTTGGTGGGGAAGTGGCGGAAGACGGTACCGATGCCGACCCCGGCCCGTCGCGCCACCGCCTCGGTCGAGGCCCCGACCCCCTCGGCCGCGAACACCGCCTCGGCCGCCTCGAGCACGCGCGCCCGGTTCCGCCGCGCGTCGGCCCGCAGCGGCCGGTTGACATCCGGAGTATCCGCTGCGTTGCGTTCAATCGGAGTCACGAGTCCGATTGTACGGTCGGGGGGTTGCCGTGTTCGCCACCGTCCTCCCGACCCTTGTCGCCGGCTTCCCGCCGCACGCACACGCCCGGCCGGTAGCTCCCGGCCCCAGTCACGCCAGGCGGGCCCGGAGGTGCTGCCCGCGCGCGGCGGAGACCTGGGCCGCGACCGCCGCCCGGACCAGCCCGCTGCGATGCCGCACGTGCCCGCCCGGCCCCTCCACCAGCAGGTGGGCGTGCACCAGCTGGTCGACGGCCCCGAGCACGTCGTCGAGCTCCAGGCCGCCGGCCGCCGCCACCTGCTCGACCCGCAGCGACCCGAGCGCCGCGGTCAGCCGCAGGATCTCCCAGGCCGCCGGCGGCATCCACCGCGTGCGCTGCCGAGCCAGGTGCATGGCCACCTCCAGCGCCAGCTCCTCGGAGAGCTCCCGCGCCGCGGTGACGAGCGCCGGAATCCCGCCGCTGGCCTCCAGCAGCGCGCCGGGCAGGTCCCCGGCCGAGAGCGGCGCCAGCCGCAGCACGAGATCGGCGTCGAGCGCCCCGAGCGGCCGCTCCGCGATCGCCGACGGGTACCGGTACGACACCACCACCCGCACCCCCCGCTCCCGCAGCCACCGCAGCTCGGCCACGGAGTCGGCGTCGAGGTGCTCGGCGTCGTCGATGGCGACCACCGCCGGCCGCCCGCGCCCACCCTCCCGCAGCCGCTCGGCGATCCCGTCCAGCTCACTGGGCAACAGGTGCCGCCGCGCCGCCATGGCCGAGTCGAGCACGTCGTCGGCCGGCACCCCGAGCTGGTGCAGTACCGTGCGCAGCCACCCCAGCCGCAGCGCCCCACCCGGCCCCGGCCCCCGCCCGAGCCCGGCCCGTTCGGGGTACAGCTCCCGCAGCCGCTGCAGCAGCGCCGACTTCCCCGCCCCCGCCGGCCCGGCGACATGCACGACACCTGGCCCGTCGGCGAGCACCTGCAGCTCCGCGCCCCGCCCGGCGAACGCGGGACCTTCCGCCGGCGCCGCCGCGGCCGCGGCGACCGGGCGGTTCAACTCGGTGACAGTGGCCATGCTCTCTGCCACGTCCCGCACGACGGCCAGGTTCGCCCGCCCGGCCGGCTCGCCCGGGCCGGCCTCACCCGGCGCCGGGCCGAGCGGCGCGCGGCCGGTGTGCGTCGGCCCGTCCGCGGGCCCGTCCTCCGGCGCCGGGAGGTCGCGGACGGCCTTGCGCCGGTCGCCGCGCCGCCTGTCGAACGCCGGTGGCCCGCCCTCCAGCGAGGCGAGGAGGGCGTCGCGCAGGGTGGTGGTCGCTGCGGCCGGCGCGGCGCCGAGCTGGTCGGTGAGCGAGCGCAGGCACATGTCGTACCAGCGCAGCACCTCCTCCTTGCGCCCCTGCCCGGCGGCGGCGCGCATGGCCACCCGGTAGGCGCCCTCGGCGAACGGCTCGAGCTCGACCGCTTCCCGCGCGAACCGCAGGGCCCGCGCCGGGTCCCCGTCGGCCGCCCGCTCGGCCAGGTCGAGCAGCGCCCCGACGAGCACGCTCTTGACCTCGGCCCGGACCGGCAGGGCCCAGTCCGCGTACTCGTCCTCGGTGAACGGCAGATCCCGCGCGAGCCGGACGATCTCCTCGCGCACGTCCGCCCGACCGGGCTCGTCCTCGGCCGCGCGGGCCGCCACCCGCAGCTCGGCCAGGTCCAGCCGGGCCCGGTCGGTGGCGAACACGTAGCCGCCCGCCCGGGTCACGATGAACGACCGCGACGTCGGCACGCCCGGCTGCAGCGCCCGCCGCAGCACCGACACGTAGTGCTCGAGCGCCGCCGCATGGTTGCCCGGCAGCTCCTCGCCCCACACCGCGTCGGCGAGCGCGTCCTTGGACTGCACCCGATCGTGCCGCGCCGCGAGGACGCCGAGCACCTGCCGCGCCCGCCGGGGCAGGTCGTCCCCGGTCAGCCGTCGCCCACCCACATCGGCGGGGTCGTTGATCTCGATACTCCCGAGCACCCGAACGTCCACGCCGCCGCGATCGGCAGCCTCCGCGTCGACCTGAGCCCTCCCCCCGGTGCACTTCGGTTCCCGCCACCGCCCGCCGGGCCGGCCGGCCGCTGCCCCCGCGCGCGGGCGTGTGCGACTGCCGCTTCAGCCGCTCCACAGCCGGACGTCAGCCCGTGGTGCTTCCCTGCACGGATGAAGCACCACGCCGCTCACGCCGCGCCCGCCCTTCGCCTCACGTGGCGCATCCTGCTGGCCGCCGCGGTGCTCGCCGCCCTGGCCGCCGGTCTCATCACCACCGTCGTCTCCGCGTTCGGCTGACGCTCTCAGCAGAGCGGCAGATCGGCCCGCGCCACGATCAGCGGCGGTGCCGTCATGCGCCACGCCTCCGTGATGAGGTCGCCGAGCTCGTCCTCGTGCGCCTTGCGCAGCCGGACCTGGACCCAGCCGATCCGCCCCGACGCCCGCGCCTTCTTGTAGGCCCGCGGGTCGTCCTCGACAAGCGCGGCCGTGTCCTCCCGCGACGCCTTCACGAGCATGGTCAGGTCGTACGCGCAGAGGTACGCGAAAGCCCTGTCCCGCACCCGGAAGCCGATGTCCTTGCCGTGCTGGCGCTGGTCGACCTCGGGCAGCATGAGAACCATCCGTAGCGCCTCGTCGACGCTCACCCCGCGTACGGTCCGCAATCCCATGGTTCTGGTGTAACAGGCCCCCGCGGCACTTTTCCCGGGAACCGATTTTCCCCATTTGCCGAGTTTGTCGATCTTTCCCGGCCGGATCCGTATCGCCGCAGCTCGGAGGGGCCGTGGCGAAAAAATGTCGGTGGGCCTCGCTACTCTGTCGCCCGTCGGGACCGATCACGAGGGGACGACAGCGCCATGATCGAAGATCAGTACGTGACGCCCGCCGCGTGGCAGCGGCACCTCCTGCCGCGCCGGGGCGGGCGGCCGGTCCCCTACACGCCCGAGCCCGGCGCGGCGAAGGTCGTGGCCGCGGCGCTCCAGGACGAAGCCGGCCTGCGGGGGAGCCTCGCCCACGCCAAGACGCCGGCCGACGTGGCCGCGGCCGGGCTGGCGCAGCTCGACGGCGATCCCGCCGCCACCGCGCTCGGCGCCGCGGCCGTTGCCGCGTTCGTGGTCGGGCCGCAGCAGCACGCCGACGCCAGGACCAGCCGGGCCATCGCCGACGAGTGGGTGCGCACCCGCGGGCTGGCGTTCGCCGTCCGCGCGGGCGCGGAGCTGGCCGACCTGCGCTGCATCAGCCGGCAGGAGCAGCGATACGGTGAGGTGTTCGCGGCGCCTGTCACACGGTTCGGGCCCGGCCAGGCTCCGCAGCACATCCAGGGCAGCGGCGTGGCGCTGCTGCTCAACCGGCTGCGTGTCGCGACCGCGGCGGCGTCCGACGAGGACTATGCGGCGGCGGTGCGGGCCCTGGGTGCGCTCCGCGCCGCCGGGCCCGCCCTGCACCAGGCGGTCGTCGCGAGCTTTCTCGCACCGACGGAGGAGTCGTGGGTCCGCGCGGACGCCGGTGCCGTCGTGGGGCGCCGGGGGATGGAGTGGCTGCAGCTGCTGCTGACGACCTGCGTCACCCGGTCCGAGCGGCTGCGTCCGCTGCTCACCGGATACGTGTCCAACCACCTCACGAGCTCGCCCGAATACGTCTTCACGGTGGCCGAGGGGCTCGGTGCGGACGGGCTCGAGGCGTTCCTGGAGCTGCTGTCGTCGAACGCCGCCTGGGGTGACGGAGTGCGGCTGCTGTTGACGGCGATTTCGGCGGTACCGTCGGATGAGGCTTTTCTCGCGCTCGTCGAACGGTCGGACTCCAAAGCGGGCTCCCTCGCACTGGGTGAGGCGGCGGACCGCTTTCCGCGGCGGGCCGTCCGCCTGCTCGCGACGGCCTCCGGCTCCGGTGCGCGCGCAGTCCTGCTCGGGGAGCTGCTGCGCACCCAGGTGATCCGCCATCGGGCGGCGGCGGACGAGGTCCTGGCGGCGCTGCCGGAGGCGGCGGCCCGGCGGGTCGCGGCGATCACGGCGCGGGTCGACGCGGTGCACGAGGCCCCGGCGGAAGCGGTGCCGCCGCTGCTGGCCGCGCCGCCGTGGACCGCGGGCGGCAAGCCGCGCAAGCCGATCGTCGTCGCCGGGCTGGAGTGCACGGACCCGTTCGAGCTGCGCTGGGCCGAGGGCGAGCGGGAAGCGGGGCTGCAGGCGCGGCAGGGCTACCGCTCCTACGGCCGCCGCGACTTCGACACGCTCGAACAGGAGATCCGGGCCGGCCGGGCGCGGTCCTACGACGAGGTCGGGTTCTTCGAGGCCGCACCGGAGGCACTCGCGGCACCGCTGCTGGAGAACTGGCGGCCGAAGGAGTTCTGGAACGCCGAGTTCTGGCTCCCGGCCCTGGTGGCCCGCTACGGGCTGCTGGCGCTGCCGGCCGTGCTCGCCGCTGCCCCGTCCGCGGCGGCGGCCGTCGCGCAGGCCCTGCAGCCGGTCACCGGGCCGCCGGTCGCGCCGCTGATGGCGGAGTATTTCGGGCGGCTCAAGACGGTGCGGCCCACGGCGGCGGCCTGGCTGCGGCGGCACCCGGAGGCGGCCGCGCGGGGGCTTGTGCCGGTCGCGCTGGGCAAGGCCGGGGCGCCGCGGCGTTACGCGGAGCGGGCCCTGTACTACCTCGCCGGCGAGGGCCACACCGGCGCGATCCGGGCCGCGGCGCAGTGGTACGGGCCGGCCGCGGCCGAGGGCATCGCGGCACTGCTGGACGCCGATCCGGTGCAGCTGCTGCCGGCGAGGATGCCTGTCGTGCCGGACTGGGCCGAGCCCGCGCTGCTGGCGCCGATCGAGCTCGTCGGGGGCGCGGGGAGCCTGCCCGACGCGGCGGCCCGCTCGGTGCTGATGATCCTCGCGATGTCGCGGCTCGGTGAGCCGTACGCCGGGCTCGCCGTCGTCACCGAGACCTGCACCGCCCGGTCCCTCGCCGAGTTCGCGTGGTCGCTGTTGCAGCGGTGGCAGGTCGCCGGCTATCCGTCGAAGGAGTCGTGGGTGCTCGACGCGCTCGGGTTCCTCGGCGACGACGACACCGTGCGCCGCCTGGCCCCGCTGATCCGGGCCTGGCCCGGGGAGAGCGGCCACGCCCGCGCCGTCGCCGGCCTCGACGTGCTGGCCGAGATCGGCACCGACGTGGCCCTCATGCACCTGCACGGCATCTCGGAGAAGGTGAAGTTCCGCGGGCTGAAGGAGAAGGCGCAGGAGAAGATCGCCGAGGTCGCCGACGCCCTGGGCCTGTCGCCCGAGCAGCTCGCCGACCGGCTGGTGCCCGACTTCGGCCTCGAACCCGACGGGACGCTGGTCCTCGACTACGGCCCGCGGGCGTTCGTGGTCGGCTTCGACGAGCAGCTCAAGCCGTATGTGGCAGGCGAGGACGGGAAGCGGCGCAAGGACCTGCCGAAGCCCGGGGCCAAGGACGACCCGCAGCTCGCCCCGGCCGCCGCGGCCCGCTTCGCCGCGCTCAAGAAGGACGTGCGAACCGTTGCCGCCGACCAGATCCGCCGGTTCGAGCGGGCGATGGTCTGGCAGCGGCGGTGGAAGCCGGACGAGTTCCGGCAGTTCATCGTCGAGCACCCCCTCGTGTGGCACGTGGCCCGGCGCCTGGTGTGGGCCGCGTACCCCGCCGGCGACCCCGCGGGCGCTGCGCTGATGAGCCTGCGCGTCGCCGAGGACCGCACGCTCGCCGGCGCCGACGACGAGCCCACCGCGATCCCGGACGGCGCGCTGATCGGCGTCGCGCACCCGCTGCAGCTCGGGGCCGACCTCGCCGCGTGGGGTGAGGTGTTCGCCGACTACGAGATCCTCCAGCCGTTCGAGCAGCTGTCCCGGGCCGCGCAGGCGCTGACCGAGGCGGAGCGGACCGCTACCCAGCTGACGCGGCAGGCCGGGGTGAAGGTGCCCACCACCCGAGTGCTCGGCCTGGAGCGGCGCGGCTGGCGGCGGGCGGCACCGGAGGACGCCGGCGTGCAGCCGGCGATGGAGCGCGACCTTCCCGGCGGCGACGTGCTCATGCTCGACCTCGACCCGGGGATCGTCGTCGGGCTCGTCACCGAGTTCGAGCACCAGACGCTCGGCCCGGCGTTCATCCTGCCGCAGGGGAGCTTCACCTGGAACCGGCCGAAGGGGAAATCGTTGGGCAGCCTCGACCCGGTCACGGCGTCGGAGATCCTGCGGGACCTGGCGGAGGTGACCCAGTGAGCGAGATCGACGTCGTCGCGGTCGACGGCTCGGCGTCGGTGCAGCGGCCCCCGGCCGAGGTGCGCTACGCCGACGAGCTGCGCCGGCTCGCCGCGGCGGACGAGGGTCCGCGGCCGCCCGGGTGGGTGCTGAGCCTGACCGCGGCCCGGCGGTTCATCGTCGGCGACCAGGATGCCGGGATCAGCCGCAAGTTCGTCGGCGACCCCTCGCTCATCGACCGGGCGCTCGTGTCGCTGGCGACGAGTCGCGGGCTGATGCTCGTCGGCGAGCCCGGCACCGCCAAGTCGCTGCTGTCGGAGCTGCTCGCCGCGGCCGTCAGCGGGGTGTCGACGCTTACCATCCAGGGCGGCGCCGCCACGACCGAGGACCAGATCAGGTACAGCTGGAACTATGCGTTGCTCGTCGCCGAAGGGCCGTCGACGCGCTCCCTGGTGCGGGCGCCGCTGCTGCGGGGCATGGCCGAGGGGCGCACCGTGCGGTTCGAGGAGATCACCCGCTGCCCCCTGGAGGTCCAGGACAGCCTGCTGTCGCCGCTGTCCGACCGGGTCCTGGCGATCCCGGAGCTGACCGGGCCCGACGCGATGGTGTTCGCCCGCGACGGGTTCAACGTCATCGCCACCGCCAACACCCGCGACCGCGGCGTCAACGAGATGAGCGCCGCCCTCAAGCGCCGGTTCAACTTCGAGACCGTGTTCCCGATCCCCGACCTGCAGACCGAGCTCGCGCTCGTCGAGGCCGAGGCGGGCGCGCTGCTGCGCCGGTCCGGGGTGACCGCGCCGCCGCGGCGGGACGTGCTCGAGGTGCTCGTGACCACGTTCCGGGAACTGCGCACCGGGCGCACGGCCCGCGGTGACGCGATGGACCGGCTCACGGCGGTGATGAGCACGGCCGAGGCGGTGTCGGTCGCGCATGCGGTGGGGCTGCGCGGCTGGTTCCTGCGCGGTGAGGCGGGGACGGCGGCGGACCTCGTCTCCTGCCTCGCCGGGACCGCGGCCAAGGACAGCCCGGAGGATCTGGCGAAGCTGCGGCGCTACCTCGAGCAGCAGGTCAGCTGGCGCCCCGGCGACCAGTGGCGGGCGCTGCACGCCGCCCGGCACCAGCTGCCGGGCTGAGGTGCGCGATGCCCGCGACCTTCATCGGGGTGCGCCACCACAGCCCCGCCTGCGCCCGCCTGGTCGGCGACACGATCGCCGCCCTGCGGCCCGCGTTCGTGCTCGTCGAGGGGCCGGCGGACATGAACGACCGGATCGGGGAGCTGCTGCTCGGCCATGAGCTGCCGATCGCGGTGTTCAGCAGCTACCGCGACGAGGAGCGGCACGCCGGGTCGTGGGCGCCGTTCTGCGAGTACTCGCCCGAGTGGGTCGCCCTGCACGCCGCCCGCGACGCCGGGGCCGACGTCCGCTTCATCGACCTGCCCGCGTGGCACGAGGCCCTCGCCGGGCGCGAGAACCGATACTCCGACGCCGAGGAGCGCTACGAGGAGGCGATCGACCGGCTGTGCACGTCGTTCGCCGTCGACAACGTGGACGCGCTGTGGGACCACCTCTTCGAGATCGAGCCGGCGGCCGGCCTCGAGGACCGGCTCGCCGCCTACTTCGACCTGCTGCGGGGCGAATCCGAGGCCGGCGCCGGGGACCGGGCGCGCGAGGAGTACATGGCGCGGTGGGTGCGGGCCGCGCAGCGCGATGCCGGCGAACGGCCGGTCGTCGTGGTCACCGGCGGGTTCCACCGGCCGGCGCTGATCCGGCTGGCGGCGCAGGAGGACGCCGGCGCGGACTGGCCCGAGGCGCCAGTGCTGCCCGCCGGGGCGGTCGGCGGAAGTTACCTCGTCCCGTACTCGTTCCGGCGGCTCGACGCCTTCGACGGGTACCAGTCGGGGATGCCGTCACCGGAGTACTACCAGCGGCTGTGGGAGTCCGGGCCCGACCGGGCGGCCGAGGGGCTGGTGGCCGCCGTCGTCGAGCGGCTGCGGGCGAAGCGGCAGCGGGCCTCCACCGCGGACCTCATCGCCGCCCGGGCCTGCGCGGCCGGGCTCGCCACCGTGCGGGGGCACGCGTCCCCGGCCCGCACCGACATCCTCGACGGGCTCTCGGCGGCGCTCGTGCAGGACGCTCTCGACGAGCCGCTGCCCTGGGCCACGCGCGGGCGGCTGCGAGCCGGGACGCACCCAGTCGTCGTGGAGATGGTGGCCGCGCTGAGCGGCGAGCGGGTCGGGCGGCTGCACCCCGGCACGCCGCTGCCGCCGCTCGTGCACGACGTGACAGCGGCGATCGAGCGCGAGGGGCTGGCCGTCGCCGGGACGGTCGCGGTGGCGCTCACGAGCGCGGACGGGCTGCGACGCAGCCGGATGCTGCATCAGCTGCGGGTGCTGGCGATCCCCGGGTTCGTGCGGCGGCGCGGCCCGGCGACCGGGATCGACCCGGTGCTCGACGAGCAGTGGACGGTCACCGATCACGAGCACCGGCTGCCGGCGCTCATCGAGGCGGGGGCCTACGGGGCGACGCTGGAGCAGGCGGCGGCCGCGCATATCGCCGAGCGGATCGCGGCGGCCGGCGGCAAGGTGGGCGTCCTGGCCGGGGCGCTGTTCGACGCCGCGCTGTGCGGCACCGGCCGGCTCTCCGACCGCGTGCTGCAGGACCTGCGCCTCGGCATCGCGGCGGCGCAGGAGCTGGGTGAGCTCGGGCACCTGCTCGGGGTACTGCTGGCGCTGTGGCGGCACGACCGGCTCCTCGGCACCGCCGGGTCCGCGGCCCTCGACGCGGTGATCGTCGCCGCGCACGACCGGGTGCTCTGGCTCGCCGAGGGCGCGCGGGGTGCCGCGCTGCCGGCCGACCCGGCCCGCATCGGCGCGATCGTCGCGCTGCGCGACACGGCCCGGCACGGCGGGCCCGGCGTCGACCGGGAGGCGGCCGCCGCCACGATGGCGCGGGTCGCGGCCGCCGCCGAGGCGCCGCCCGACCTGCGGGGCGCCGCGTTCGGGTTCGGCTGGGCCCTCGGCGAGCCCGACGATCCGCTGCGCGCGGTCCGGGGCGCGGGCGGGCCGGTGGCGCTCGGCGACTGGCTGGCCGGCGTGTTCGGCGTGGCCCGCGAGGAGGTCCTGCACGCCGACGGGGTCCTCGACCTGCTCGACGAGATCGTGTCCGGGCTCGGCCCCGACGACTTCCTGATCGCGCTGCCGGCGCTGCGGCAGGCGTTCGCATACTTCCCGCCGCGCGAACGGGAGACCATCGCCGGCCACGTGCTGCAGCGCCGCGGCCACCGCGGCTCCGGCCGGGCCCTACTGCGCCGCCCGGCCGCCGACCCGCAGGTGCTGGCCCGCGCCGCCGCCCTGGAGGCCCGCGTCGACTCCGCCCTCGCCCGCCAGGGACTCCTCCGATGAGCACCGGCCCGACGCCACCCGACCCCGCGTCCGACCCCGCGCCCGATCCCGCGCCCGGCGCGGTTGGTGAGCCGGTGGGCGGCGGGGCGGATGCGGGGCTGCAGCGGTGGCGGCTGGTGCTCGGGGCGGCGGCCGACGGCGCGTTCGGCCGCGGTGGCGGGGCGGGTGGAGCGGGCGGCGGTGGGGTGCTCGATGCCACCGGGGAGGGGCAGGACGCGGCGCTCGACTGGCTGTACGGGCGGGACGAGGAGCAGCAACGGCGTGGGGTGCGCCGGCAGCAGGGGCAGGCCGGTGGGGACGGGCCGTCGATCGTGACGACCGTGGACTGGCTCGATCAGATCACCCGGCTGTTCCCCAAGGAGACCGTCGAGCGGCTCGAACGCGATGCCGTGGAGCGGTACGAGATCCATGACGTGGTGACCGATCCGGCGGTGCTGGCCCGCATCGAGCCCAACGAGACCCTGCTGCGGGCCGTGCTCAGAACGAAGCACCTCATGAACCCGGAGGTACTGCAGCAGGCCCGGCGAATCGTCGAAGCGGTGGTGCGCCGGCTCCTGGAGCGGCTCGCGACGGAGGTCCGGCGGGCGTTCACCGGGGCGCGCTCGCGCCGGCCGAGCCGGTTCCGGCTGGCCCGGGACTTCGACGTGCGGCGCACGATCCGGACAAACCTCGGGCACTACCGGCCGGCGGAGCGCAAGGTCTACGTCGAGCAGGCGTACTTCTTCTCGCGCAGCCGCAAGCACATCGAGCGCTGGCAGCTGATCCTGCTCGTCGACCAGTCGGGGTCGATGGCCGGCTCCGTCATCCACGCCGCCGTGACGGCCGCGTGCCTGTGGGGGCTGCCGGGCGTGAAGACCCACCTGGTCACGTTCGACACCGATGTCGTCGATCTCACCGACGACATCGACGACCCCGTCGAGGTGCTCATGAACGTGCAGCTCGGCGGGGGTACCGACATCGCCCGGGCGGTCACCTACGGCGCGCAGATGGTCGAGCAGCCCCGCCGGACCATCGTGGCGATCATCAGTGACTTCTACGAGGGCGGTGACCCGCATCTGCTGGTGCGGCAGGTGAAGTCGCTCGTCGAGCAGGGCACCAGGGTCCTGTGCCTGGCGGCGCTCGACGAGCAGGCCGACCCCGTGTACGACCCGGCGATGGCCCAGCGGCTCGCCGACGCCGGCGCGGCGGTGGGTGCGATGACGCCGGGTGAGCTGGCGAACTTCGTGGCCGAGCAGGTGGGGCGATGAGGGCCGACGTGCTCGCGCTCACGCCCGAGGCCCTGGCCGCGCTCACCAACCGGGGGCTGGTGAAGCGGGCCGCGCGGGAGGTCGAGGCCGGGCCGCCGGCGGTGGCGGAGGACGCGGCCGGGACGCTGCGCGCCACGTTCGCCGACGGGGCCGCGCCGGCGCTGCCCCGGGGCGGCCTGGAGAAGGCGGCCTGCACCTGCGGCGCGGTGGGCGTGTGCCGGCACGTGCTCGGGCTGGTCCTGGCGTATCAGGCGGCGGGGGCGCCGGGCCCCGACCGGGCCGGCCCGGCCGCAGCATTCGAACCGTGGTCGCCGGGCGAGTTCACCGATGAGCAGCTGGCCGGGCGGGTCGGGGCCCGGATGCTGGCCGCGGCCCGGCGGGCGCGCAAGGCCGGATACACCGCGCGCGTGTACCGCCCCGGCGGCGCCGAGGCCGCGCCGCGCGTCGACCTCGGGTCGGCCACCGTGCGGTTCCTGGTGCCGCACGACCTCGGGTTCGTGCACACCGACGCCGTCGCCGGGACACGCGACGACGTGATCGCGCTGGCCGTGTGGGCGTTCCGGGTCGCCGACGAGCAGGCCCCCGACCAGCCCGACGTGCAGGTCGACGTCGGGGACCGCCGGGACCGGCCGGAGACCGACGGGCTGGGCGCCGCTGTCGAGCTGGCGAGCGAGGTGCTGCTCGGCGGCGCCGTCAACATCGGCGGCGGGATCGTCGCCGGGCTGGCCGACGTGCGGCGGCGGCTCGACCGAGACGGGCTGCGCTGGCCGTTGCTCGCGGTGGAGGAGCTGGGGGAGCAGCTGGAGGCGTACCGGGGGCGGGGCAGCGGATACACCCCGGAGCGGCTGGCCGGCGTGCTCGGAGAGCTCCACGCGCGGGCCCGGGCGGCGCGGGGGCTCGGCGGCGGCGCGCGGGCCCGGCTGCTCGGCACCGAGGAGGCGGCCGAGACGCCCCTGCGGCGGGCGCGGCTCGACGGGCTCGGGTGCCGGGTCGTGGCCGCCGGGAGCGAGGCGGCGGGCGACGAGCGGCGGGTCGTGGAGGTGTTTCTCGCGCACGCCGACAGCGCCACCGTGCTCGTGCTGCGCCGGGCCTGGCCCGGGGCCGAGACGGGGGCCCAGCTCGGGCGGCGGCGGCTCGCCGGGGTCAGCGTGGCCCAGCTGGCGGCGGGCAACCTGGTGACGGAGTCGGCCGTGCGCAGCGCCAGCCGGGCGGTCCGCCTGACGGCGAGCCGGGTCGCGAAGACCACCGTGACGGCGTCGAGCGGGGCCTGGGACCGGCTGCCCGACGCGCTGCTCGTGCGCGACCTGGGCGCGCTCGTCGCGGAGCTCGACCGGCTCCCGCCCCGGGTCGTGCGGCCCCGCGTGGAGGCCGAGCTGGTCCGGGTCCTCGCCGTCGCCGAGGTGCGCGAGATCACCTACTCACCGGGCGCCCAGCGCATCGACGCCCTCCTCGCCGACGCGCAGGGCAACGTGGCCACCCTCACCGCCACCCACACCGCCGCCGCACCCGGCCGCCTTGACGCGCTCGCCGCCGCGCTCGCCGCCGGCCCCGCGTTCGTCAGCGGCGTCGTCCGCCGAGCCGGCGGCGGCATCGAGATCGACCCCCTCGCCATCGCCGTCCCGGACCGCCCCGCCACCCCGCTCACCGGCCCGAGCAACACCGCGCCCGTCGGGCCGGGCGGCGCCCCGCTCACCGGCCCGAGCAGTGCCCTGCACGTCGGCCCGAGCGGCGCCTCGCACGTCGGCCCGAGCGGTGGTCAGGGCGGCGGGCAAGCGGGCGGAGCGCGTGGTGAGCAGGGGGGTGGGACGGTGGTGGTGCCGGATCTGGCCGAGGCGGTCGGTGGAGCGCTCGGGCCGCACTGGGCAGACGGGCGGGATGCGCTGCGGGCGGTGCTCGATCAGGCGATCGGGGTCATGGCCGAGGTGCCGCATCGGGGTCTTCGGCACCTGCCGCCCGGGTTCGGTGACCGGCTGGGCGCGGTCGGTGACGGGTTGACGAACGTCGGTCTGTATCGGGCCGCGGAGGCGGTCGGGCGACTGCGCGCGAGCCTCGGACCGGAGCCCGGCGCGGCCGCCGCGGAGGCGTGGGTGGACGCCCATCTGCGACTGACGGTGACCGCCGAGATGCAGTAGCCAGAACCCGATAGGGCCGCCGCGAAACGCCTGTTCATCGACTGACCGTGACCACCGAATCGCAGTAACGAGAAGCACAGCGACACGAATGGGAGGACCGCGCCCCGGATGCCGAAAATCGCCGCCGGGGCGAGTAGGGTCCAGGGCCGGACCTGTCAGACCGAGCCCCGGGGGGTTGAGCATGGCCGACTCGTTCGTGCATCTCCACGTGCACACCGAGTACTCCATGCTCGACGGCGCCGCGCGCCTCAAGGAGATGTTCGCGGAGGCGAACCGGCTCGGCATGCCGGCCGTGGCGATCACCGACCACGGCAACATGCACGGCGCGTACGACTTCTACAAGCAGGCCAAGGGTGCGGGCGTGACGCCGATCCTCGGGGTCGAGGCGTACGTGGCGCCGGAGTCGCGGCTGCACAAGCAGCGCGTCAAGTGGGGGCGGCCGGACCAGAAGAACGACGACGTGTCCGGCTCCGGCGGCTACACGCACAAGACGATCTGGGCCCGCAACAAGACAGGCCTGCACAACCTCTTCCGGCTCAACTCGCGGGCGTCGATCGAGGGGCACTTCGTCAAGTGGCCCCGGATGGACGCCGAGATCATCGCCGAGCACGCCGAGGGCCTCATGGCCACGACCGGCTGCCCGTCGGGTGAGGTGCAGACGCGGCTGCGGCTCGACCAGTTCGACGAGGCGCTGAAGGCGGCGGCCAAATACCAGGACATCTTCGGTAAGGAGCACTACTTCCTCGAGGTCATGGACCACGGGCTCGACATCGAGCGGCGGGTCCGCGAGGGTCTGACCGAGATCTCCAAGCGGCTCAACATCCCGCCGGTCGTGACGAACGACTCGCACTACACGCACCAGGCCCAGGCCGAGGCCCACGACGTGCTGCTGTGCGTGCAGACCGCGGCGAACATCAACGACCCCAACCGGTTCCGGTTCGGCGGGTCGGGCTACTACCTCAAGTCGGCCGACGAGATGCGGGCCGTCGACACGTCCGAGCTGTGGCAGGCCGGGTGCAAGAACACGCTGCTGGTGGCCGAGAAGGTCGACACCGCCGGGATGTTCGAGTTCCACAACCTGATGCCGCGCTTCCCGGTGCCCGAGGGTGAGACCGAGGAGTCGTTCTTCCGGGCCGAGGTCGCCCGGGGCATGGCCCGGCGGTTCCCGAACGGCGTCGACGAGGTCCACCAGAAGCAGGCCGACTACGAGACCGACATCATCCTGTCGATGGGCTTCCCGGCGTACTTCCTGGTCGTCTCCGACTTCATCATGTGGGCCAAGAACGAGGGCATCGCTGTCGGGCCGGGGCGTGGCTCGGCGGCCGGAAGCCTTGTCGCATACGCGATGGGCATCACCGACCTCGATCCGCTCCCGCACGGCCTGATCTTCGAGCGGTTCCTCAACCCGGACCGCGTCTCGATGCCCGACATCGACATCGACTTCGACGAGCGCCGGCGCGGTGACGTCATCCGGTACGTGACCGAGAAGTGGGGCGACGACCGGGTCGCGCAGATCGCCACGTTCGGCACGATCAAGGCCAAGGCCGCGATCAAGGACTCGGCCCGGGTGCTGGGCTACCCGTTCGCGGTCGGCGACAAGATCACCAAGGCGATGCCGCCCGCGGTGATGGGCAAGGACATCCCGCTCTCCGGCATCTTCGACCCGAACCATCCCCGGTACTCCGAGGCGGTCGAGTTCCGCACCCTGTACGACAGCGACCCCGACGTGAAGAAGGTCGTCGAGACCGCGAAGGGCCTCGAGGGCCTGATCCGCCAGACCGGTGTCCACGCCGCCGGCGTCATCATGTCCGCCGAGCCGCTCATCGACCACGTCCCGCTCATGCGGCGCGACGCCGACGGGGCGATCATCACGCAGTTCGACTACCCGACCTGCGAGACGCTCGGCCTGCTGAAGATGGACTTCCTGGGGCTGCGCAACCTGACGATCATCGACGACGCGGTGAAGAACATCAAACGCCGCGGGATCGAGCTCGACCTGCTCTCCCTCGAGCTGGACGACAAGCCGGCCTACGAGCTGCTGGCCCGCGGCGACACCCTTGGCGTGTTCCAGCTCGACGGCGGCCCGATGCGCTCGCTGCTGCGGCTGATGAAGCCGGACAACTTCGAGGACATCTCCGCGGTGCTGGCCCTGTACCGGCCTGGCCCCATGGGCGCCAACTCCCACACGAACTACGCCCTGCGCAAGAACGGCCAGCAGGACATCACCCCGATCCATCCGGAGCTGGAGGAGCCTCTCAAGGAGATCCTCGGCCCCACCTACGGGCTGATCGTGTACCAGGAGCAGGTCCAGCGCGCCGCGCAGAAGCTGGCCGGGTACACCCTCGGGCAGGCCGACCTGCTGCGCCGGGCCATGGGCAAGAAGAAGAAAGAGGTCCTGGAGAAGGAGTACATCCCGTTCCGCGACGGTATGCGCGCCAACGGCTACAGCGACGAGGCGATCAAGAGCCTCTGGGACGTGCTCGTCCCGTTCGCGGACTACGCCTTCAACAAGGCCCACACCGCCGGTTACGGCCTGGTGTCCTACTGGACGGCGTACCTCAAGGCCAACTACCCGGCCGAGTACATGGCCGCCCTGCTCACGAGCGTCGGCGACGACAAGGACAAGATGGCGATGTACCTGGCCGAGTGCCGGCGCATGGGCATCGAGGTCCTCCCGCCCGACGTCAACGAGTCGATCGGCCCGTTCGCCCCGGTCGGCAGCAACATCCGGTTCGGCCTGGCCGCCGTGCGCAACGTCGGCCACAACGTCGTCGACGCGATCGTGCGCTGCCGGCAGACCGCGAACGGGCTGTACAAGGACTTCGACGACTTCCTGTCCAAGGTCGACGCGGTCGCCTGCAACAAGAAGACGATTGAATCCCTGATCAAGGCGGGCGCGTTCGACTCGATGAAGCACCCGCGGCGGGGCCTGCTGGCCATCCACGCGGACGCCATCGACAACTACGCCGACCTCAAGAAGAACGAGGCGATCGGGCAGTTCGACCTCTTCGGCGACCTGCTCGGCGGCGACGACGCCGCCCCGGGTGGCGGCACGGCGATGGCGGTGCAGATCCCCGACATCGAGTGGGACAAGCGCGAGCTGCTCACGTTCGAGCGGGAGATGCTCGGCCTCTACGTCTCCGACCACCCGCTGTTCGGCCTGGAGTCGGTGCTGTCGAAGGCGGCCGACACCGAGATCAGCCGGCTGTCGGAAGAAGGAGCAATCGCCGACGGTACCGTCGTGACCCTCGCCGGCATGCTCACCGGCGTCCAGCGGCGCATCACCAAGCAGGGCAAGCCGTGGGCCTCGGCGTCCCTGGAGGACCTCGGCGGCGCGGTCGAGGCGCTGTTCTTCCCCAACACCTACGAGCTGGTCGGGCAGTACATCGCCGAGGACGCGATCGTGGTCGTCAAGGGCCGCGTCGACAGGCGCGACGAGACGCCCCGGCTGATGGCGATGGACCTGTCGATCCCGGACGTCAGCACCGCCGACGAAAACCGCCCGGTCGTCCTGTCGCTGCCGGCCACCCGCTGCACGCCGCCGCTCGTCGACCGGCTCAAGGAGATCCTGGTCAACCACCCGGGCAAGGCCGAGGTGCACGTCAAGCTGCTCAACGGCTCCAAGGTGACGCTGCTGCGCCTGGGGCCGTACCACGTGAACAACACCACCGCCCTCAAGGGCGACCTCAAGGCGCTGCTCGGTCCCAACAGCTTCAGCTGAGTGCATCTCGGGGTAACCTCGGCGGGTGCACACGCACGTCCGGTCCCTGTGGCTGTCCCGGCGAGCACGGTGGTCGGCGTCCGCCGTCGCCGTGCTCGCCGTCGTGCTGCTCGTCGGCGGCGTGGTGTATCGGATCAACCAGCGCCCGTACGGGTTCAAGACGTTCGACCGGGTCGGCGGGGTCGCGCTGCCCGCCGGCAGCGAGCGGCCCCGGGCCTTCCTCGACGGCGGGCGGGCGTTCCTGGGCCGCGCGACCGGCGGCGGCGGATACGAGCTGCGGGCCGTCGACTCGGACCGCCCGGCCACCGCGATCTGGACCAACACCGGCCTGACCGACGTCGACACGTTCCGCTACGCCCGCGGCATGGTCCAGGTCACCGGCCTCGCCGACGCGCGGGGCGGCCGCCGCGTCACGCTGCTCAACGCGAACAACGGCCTGGCGTTCCGGACGTTCGACGTGGCCGCCGGTGACCGCTGGGCGCTGATCGGCAAGTACTTCGTCCGCTACGCGGACGCCGAGCACCGCCTGACCGTCACCGACGTCGGCAGCGGCCGCCTGAACGCGAACCTCGACCAGTCTGCGCCTGGGGAGGGCCGGCCTGGCGAAGCGGCGCCGGGCCGGCCTGGGCGAGGCGCGGCGAGCTGGTGGCTCATCGACAACTGGAGCGGCCAGCAGGTGCCGACGTCGCCGGTCGGGGAGCCGCTCGACGAGGCGCTGACCGTCGACCCGCACATCGTCCGGGCCACCGCGGACGGCGGCCTGGAGGTCGTCGACCTCGCCGGCGGCCGGGCGCTCGGCGGCGGCAAGGGCCTGGTGAACCCCGACTCGCTCGTGTACCCGTACGAGGAGCAGGTGTTCACCGTGGCGCGGGCGGCCGGGTTCGAGCTCAGGGCGTACACCCGCGAGCATTTCGGCAAACCGCAGTGGACGTGGGCGTCGCCCGACCCCTCCGCCCGCCCCCTGTTCGTGAGCGCGTGCGGCGAGGAGCGCATCTGCGTCGGCGAGGACCACGCCGTGACCGAGCTCGACACCGCCACCGGCGCTGTCGTGTTCCGGGTCGCGGCCGAGCGCCCGTCCCAGGCCATCCCCGTCGGCGACCGGATCATGCTGCGCACCGCGTCGGTGGCCGAGGGCGTGGTCGAGACGCTGCTCGACGCGCAGGGCCGGACGGTCGACAGCTGGCGGGGCAAGCGCGCCGCCCGCCTCGACGAGGGCAGCTACCTGCTGCTGCCGGCGGTCCCGGCCGCGGGCCCCTTCGCCTGGATCGGCGTCGACGCGCAGCACGGCACGGCCCGCGACCTCGGGTCCGTCGACGCCCGACCCGACTCGTGCACGTGGAGCCACACCTATCTGGCCTGCGCCACGGCGGGCGAGTTCGCGTTCTACCGCATTCGGGCGCCCTGGTACTCCCTCTGATCCGACTTCGCCCGCGAGGTGCGCGCGATCCGGAACATGGCCACCGCGCCGATCCCGACCCAGATCACGTTGAGCCCGGCCGACGGCCAGGCGTGGTTGACCGCCGAGTTCCAGCCGAGCGCCGCCGCCCCGACGATGTTCATGGCCTGGAAGACGAACCCGTCTCCGGTCAGGCGCCGGGCCGAGACCAGCCCGTACGCGACGAGGACCAGCGCGGCCCCGATCCACCCCACGATGTCGATCACCATGGGCCCGATCCTCGCAGCAAGCTCCGCTAACGTGTGAGCGAGAATTCCTACAGCCTGACTTCAGCGGGACTGCACATGGACCTGGACCCCCGCCGCCTGGCCGTCCTGGCCGCGATCGCCCGCCGGGGCACGCTGGCCGGGGCGGCGGCCGCGCTGCACGTCACCCCGTCCGCCGTCTCGCAGCAGCTGGCCGCCCTGGAGCACAGCGTGGGCCGCCCGCTCGTCGACCGCTCGGGCCGCCGGGCCGTCCTCACCGCCGCGGGCCGCCTCCTGGCCGGCCGGGCGGAGGCGATCGCCCGCGAGCTCCTGGAGGCCGAGCGCGAGCTGGCGGCGCTGTCGGGCCGGGCCGCGGGCCAGGTGCGGGTGGCCGCCTTCCCGACTGTCATCCGGCACCTGCTGGTGCCGGCGATGGCGCTGTTGGCCGCGGATTTTCCGGACGTGGTCTGCTCGATCACGGAGCTGGAGGGCGCCCCCGCGCTGCGCGAGCTCCGGCTCGGCGGCATCGACGTGACGATCACCGAGCGGGACGCCGGGTCGCGCAGCACCGCGCCCCGCTCGGTGACGGTCGTGCCCCTCTGCGACGACCCGTACCGGGTGGTCGTGCCGGTCGGCTGGCCGCCTGTCCACTCCTACGCCGACCTGGCCGACCGCCCCTGGGTGGCCGGGTCGGCGAACTCGACGACCGGGCAGATCCTGGACCGCGTCGGCCGCGAGCGCGGCCTGACACCCCGCCGCGTCCACGAGTGCCTGGACTACCCGACGGTCCTGGCGCTGGTGGCGGCGGGCCACGGCGCGACGATCGTGCCGGACCTCGCCCTGCGCGGCGTCGACCGCGACGAGATCACGGTGACCACGCTGCCGGTGGCCGGCGCCCGCCGCCTCGACGCCCACGTCACCGCCGGCCGGGCCCGCCTCCCCGCCGTCGAGGCCCTGCTCACCTGCCTCAGGGCCGTCGCGCCGGCCTAGCCGCCCCGGTCAGCCCGGATACACGACGAGCCTGATCGGCCGGGCCAGGAGCGTGACAGTCGTGAGCGCGCCGGTGTCCCGGGCGATCACCTCGATCGCCGCCGTGCCGACCGAGAACGGATCGCTCCGGCTCGGGGCGAGGTGCAGCAGCAGCGGCCCGTCGGCGTTGATGCCCAGCAGGTAGCGCTCGTCCGGCGGCCCGTACTCGACCCCGCCGTTCGCACCCGGGCGCTCGGCCGCCGGCCCCTTGTCCGGCAGCGGGTACCGCACCGTCAACCGCCCCTCGCCGAGGTCGTACCCCACGAGCGAGCGGTGCTCTCCCTGGGTCGCGGTGAGGTACACCGTGCGGTCGTCCGGGCCGAGCGTCACCGACCCGGACTCGGCCGGCACCGTTTCGCCGCGGGGCAGCCCGAGGTCGGCGATGTTCTGGGCGATGTGCCCGGTCGCACCGTCGGCCAGCCGCAGCCCGTTGAACGGCGACCCGGGCGCCTGGCACAGCACCAGGGTGCCGGAGTTGCGGATCGCGCAGGCCCGGTTGGGGGGCGCGGGGTCGAGCGGCACCGTGGTCCGCGCTGCGGTGGCGAGGTCGACGATGGTCGCGGACCCGCTGCGGGCCGGCACCACCAGCTTCCCGCCGTCGGGCGAGAAGTGTGCGCCTTCTCCCGGGGGCAGCTCCTGCCGTCCGGTGCCGGCCAGGTCGCGCAGCACCCGCGTCTGGTCCGGCCGCAGGGTCACCAGCCACCGCCCGTCCGCCGAGATCGCCTGCACCTGGAGCCCGTCCACCCGGTACTGGTGGCCGTCGGCGGTCAGCACCGCCCAGGCGCCCGTGTCACCGTTGAGGTAGGCGAGCGTGGCCCGCCCGACGCCCCGGTCCTCGGGCAGCAGCGGCGGCGACTGCTCCGGCACGATCCGCCCCGGCAGGCCGGCCGCGCCCGGCGGTGACTCGGGCTCGGCGCCCCGCCCGAACGGCACGGCGACCGCCACCAGCCCGGCCACCACGAGCAGCGCCGCGGCGACCGGCACCAGCCGCGTCACCAGCTGCCGGCGCCTGACCACCCGCACCGCCCGGTCGGTCACGTCGTACTCGCGCGCATCCTCCGCCACTTCGACAAGCACGTCCCGCAGCCCGGTCACGTCGCCTCCTCGCTTCGCTCGTCGTTGCCGTGCCCGTCGGGCTGTGCTTGCCGGTGACCGGCCCCTCCACTGCGTTCCGGACCGGTCACGTCGCCTCCTCGCTTCGCTCGTCGTTGCCGTGCCCGTCGGGCTGTGCTTGCCGGTGACCGGCCCCTCCACTGCGTTCCGGACCGGTCACGCCGAAACCTCCGCATCCTCGATGAGCTCCGCGAGCTCGGGCGCGATGACCCGCAGCCGGGCCAGCGCGTGGTGGGTCTGGCTCTTGACCGACCCGACCGAGCAGCCGAGCGCGTCGGCGGTATCGGCTTCGGAGAGGTCCTCGAAGTACCGCAGCACGATCACGGCCCGCTGCCCGGGAGCCAGCCGGGCCAGCGCGTTGCGCAGCACGATCCGCCGCACCGCCTCGGCCGACTCGTCGCGCCCGCCGGCCCGGTCGGGCGGGTCGGCGGTCGTCATCTCCAGCCGCCGCCGCGCGCGCCACGACGAGACGTGCTCGTGGTAGAGCGCCCGCCGCACGTAGGCGTCAGGCGCCCCGGCCCGCGTCACCCGCCTCCAGTGCCGAGCCACCTTGACCAGCGTGACCTGCACGAGGTCCTCGGCCGCATGGTGATCGCCGGTCAACAGGAAGGCGATCCGCGACAGCCGCCCCAGCCGTGCCGCAACGAACTCCCGAAAGCCCGCTTCATCGTCCACCAGCACCCCTCACGATGTCGTCCACACCCGGGTACACGACCCCACCGACATCCGGGGTTGGCCCCCGCCGGAGAGAATGACGACGTGCGGAGCCCCTTCCTCGTCATCGAGCGCGACCGCTTCGTGGCTCGCCTGCCCGACCACGGTGACGACCTCGAGCGCCTCCAGGACCAGGACTTCTACGTCACCGTCGACGGCGGCCCGACCTACTGCGTGACCCTCATGACCCTGGAGGCGATCGACGCGGTCCTGCGCCGATGGGCGCAGACCGGCGAGGGCGCGGGGGGACGGTACTTCTACGCGACGGATCTGGTCATCACGCCGCGGCCCGGGATCACCGCGATGATCGAAGCGATCGAGGCCCTCGTCGCGGCCGACGAGCTCGCCGGTGCCGGCCGGATCATCCCCGCCTCGGCCGCCGATTGACGGACGCGGCGGCGCCGTCGGGGGAAGGCCGCCGCCACCCCGGCCGGGCGGTGGCGCTCGGCGCACCGAGCCGGCCGGGGTTGAGCGCTACGCGCTGCTCGCGTACGCCGGGGGCTGACGCTACGACGTGGTGATGGTGCCGTCGGGCCGGCGGGCACAGGTGACCGCCCGGGCCGCCGTGGTGGACGCGCCGGCCAGGCACTTCGCGAGCACGGCCTGCCCCGCGGCCGTCGGGTGCCAGGACTCCTGGCACGTCTGGAAGTACGAGACACAGGTATTGGCGATGCGCTGGATGTCGAGCTTGTCCTTGCCCGACAGGCTCGTCACGAACGTGCCGCTGGGGCCGTCCTGCAGGCGGATCGGGGTGGCCAGGGCGTTCGCCGGGCTGCCGGGGTGCTCGCAGAGGCGGGCGCCATCGAAGGCGTGCTGCACGTCGAGGAACACCAGGTCGTCGCTCGGGAACTCGGCGGCGACGGTGTTGCGCACGTTCTGCACCAGCGTGCCGAGGCCCTGGGAGAAGAGGTGGCCGGCCGAGAGGCTCGCGCGGTGGATCGGGCAGCCGGCGGCGTAGCGCAGGGCGCCGAGGTCGCGGAACTTGTCG
Organism: Dactylosporangium vinaceum; assembly: GCF_019904175.1. Lineage (GTDB taxonomy): Bacteria > Actinomycetota > Actinomycetes > Mycobacteriales > Micromonosporaceae > Dactylosporangium > Dactylosporangium vinaceum. The sequence goes on from NZ_CP061913.1 coordinate 2,989,762, forward strand.
CGGTCGTCCTGGCGGCCGTCGGCCTCCCAGTAGGACGGGTCGAGGTCCAGCGGGAGCGGGTTGGTGTAGTCCTGGAAGACCACGCGGTGCTGGTGGTCGGCGTCGACCTGGTCCAGGGTGGTCAGCAGCTGGCGGATCGCGGCGACCGTCTCGGCCGTGGCCGCGTCGAACTGGGCCTGCGTGGCGAGGTCGCCGGCGGCGCACGGGGCCTGCGGGACCGGGCCGTTGAGGTAGGCCCAGAACTCCCACCAGCCGGTCCACGCGTCGGCGATGAAGCGGTTCGCGCACTTCTCGGCCACGTCGCCGAACGTGAACTGGCTGTTGTTCGAGCCGAGCCCGACGAGTACGAGATCGATGTCGTGGGTCTGGGCGACCGCCCGCAGCTGGTCCAGCTGGGCGGCGACCGTCCGGCCCTTGTCGCGGGCCGATGAGGGCTGGGCGAAGTCGGCGGGGCGGCCGCCGGAGCAGGCCAGGTTGTAGCGGTCCTGGATGCCGGGCAGGGTGGCCTGCTGCAGTGACGCGTTGGCCGAGCGGTGGCAGAAGTAGGCGTTGCTGTTGGGCGCCGACCAGCCGGGGAAGCCCTGGGCCACCCCGTTGACGTCGACGACCGGCTGGTAGTTGCCGGCGCCCTCGCCGCTGATGAAGCTGTCGCCCAGCGCGACAGCGGCTGTGGGTAACGCGGCCTGCGCCGGCGCACTGGTGGCGACCAGTGCACTGCCGGCGACGACCGCCATGACGAGCGCGGAGCGGAGGTACGTGTTCAAGTCGGTCTCCTCGGTCCCAGAACGTGAAGAGTTCTCGGATCAGATCACGGGAGACCTATGGTCGTCAATGTCCTACCTAGTAGATGGACATATGCACGTGGTTCGTGTGGTCGCTGCTCGGGTCGCCCTGCCCGCTGCGGTAGGGGTGCCAGCCGGCGGCGGGGGTCCAGATCTGGCGGTACCAGATGACGTACATGACGCCGAGGGCCGGCGCGTTGCGCACGAGCCACGTGGCCAGCTCCGTGCCGTACTCCTTCGACGCCCCGGCCGCCACCCCGCCGAACCCCGAAGGGTCGGCGGCGAAGTCACAGGCCCGGCCCTTCGGGTGCTCGTACGGCCCGCCCGGCCGGAAGCACGACACGTAGTGCGCGAAGCCGGCCAGCTTCACCTGCTCCAGCGCATGCACGGTTCTCGGCGTGAGGCACCCGGCCGTCGTCGGGTCGTGCAGGCTGCACGTCTCCTCCGGCCACGCCCCGTCGCTGCGGCGCGGTGCGGGCTGGGCGGCCACGAGCGGCGCCTTCGTGCTCATCGTCGTGCCCGGGTCCAGGATCGGCTGCGACTCGCGGTTCAGGGCCGCGGCGAGGGCCTGCTCGACGGCGGTCTTCTGCTGGGCCATGACCGTGAGCTGTTGCTGCTGGCGGGTGACCTCGGCGGCGATCGTCGCCCGGTTCGCGTCGAGGCTGGCCCGGACACTGGCCAGCACCCGCAGCTGCGCGGACTGCCGCCGGGCCACGAGCTCGAGCAGGCTCACCCGGTCGGCGAAGACGCCGGGGTTCGGCGAGTCCAGCAGCGTCGCCGCATCGCGCAGCCCGCCGCCGTACTGGTACGCCTTCACGGTCACCATCTCCGTGGCCGCGACCAGCCGCCGGTACTGCGGCTCCAGCTGCGCCTGCTGCGCCTCGACGAGCGCCTGGCGGGTCTGCGAGGCGGCGAGCAGATTCTGCGCGTCGATGAAGGCCCGGTTCGCCGTCTCCAGGCGCTCGGAGAGTTCGATCGAGCCGGCCCCCTCGTCCACGGTGGCACCCGGCGACGGCCGTGGAGCCGCCGCCGCGGACACGGGCGTCAGCAGAGCCGCCAGTGCGCAGAGCACGGCCACAAGCCACGGGGATCTGGACATACCACAGTCACATCGGCCTTCGGGGCGGCAACTTTATGGAAACCCAAAAGCTTCGATAGGTTGTACCGCATGTGGCGCATCACGATCAGCGAGACGTGCATCGGCTCCGGCAGCTGCGTCGGCGTGGCCCCCGAGTACTTCGACCTGGATGACGCCGAGGGCCGGGCCCGGCCGATCAGGGCCGACGTCGAGCCCGACGAGACGGTGCTCGACGCGGTGGCGAACTGCCCCATGGAGGCGATCACGGTGACCGACCTGGAGACCGGCGCGACAGTCGACGCCTAGGAGCCCGAGTGGTAGGCGGCCAGGAGCCGCTCGGCCGCCTCGACCGGGGTCAGGGTGCCGGACCGGACCGCGCGTTCGACGTCCGGGGTCAGGGCGCGGACCGCCGGTGAGGTGCGCAGGCCGTCCAGCAGGGCGTCGCGGGTCATCGACCAGACCCAGCCCAGCTGCTGGCGCTCGCGGCGGGCCCGCAGTTCGCCGGTCGCGGCCAGGTCGTCGTGGTGGCGGCGGAGGCGGTCCCAGAGGGCGTCGAGGCCCGCGCCGGTCAGGCCGCTGCAGGTCAGGACCGCGGTGTCCGAGTGCAGGAGGCGCAGGGCGCCGGAGAGTTCGCGGGCGGCGGCTCGGGCGTCCTGTTCGTGGGGGCCGTCGGCCTTGTTGACGGCGATGACGTCGGCCAGTTCCAGCACGCCCTTCTTGATGCCCTGGAGCTGGTCGCCGGTGCGGGCCAGGGCCAGGAGCAGGAACGTGTCGACCATGTCGGCGACGGCTGTCTCGGACTGGCCAACGCCCACCGTCTCGACGAGCACCACGTCGTAGCCGGCGGCCTCGACGACGACCATCGCCTCGCGGGTCGCCCGGGCCACGCCGCCCAGGGTGCCGGAGGTGGGGGAGGGGCGCACGAACGCGGCCGGCGCCGCGGCCAGGCGGTTCATCCTCGTCTTGTCGCCCAGGATGCTGCCGCCCGTGCGGGTCGAGGACGGGTCGATGGCCAGGACGGCCACGCGGTGGCCGGCCTCGATCAGGTGCATGCCCAGGGCGTCGATGAACGTGGACTTGCCCACGCCGGGGACGCCCGTGATGCCGATCCGCCGCGCCGCCCCGCCCGCAGCGGCCAGGGCGTGCAGCAGCTCCTGGGCCCGCGCCCGGTGGTCGGCGCGGGTGGACTCGACGAGCGTGATCGCCCGGGCGATCCAGGCGCGGTGGCCCCCGCGGACGCCGTCGACGAGGTCGCTCAGTGCTGCAACCGGGATCGCAGCACCTCCAGGAGACTCGCGGCCGCGTCGGCGATGACGGTGCCCGGGCCGAAGATCGCCGCCGCGCCCGCCGCCCTGAGCTCGTCGTGGTCGCCGGGCGGGATGACGCCGCCGACGACGATGAGGATGTCGTCGCGGCCGAGCCCGGCGAGCTCGTGGCGCAGGGCCGGCACCAGTGTCAGGTGGCCGGCGGCCAGGGAGTTGACGCCGACGATGTGCACGTCGGCCTCGACCGCCTGCCGGGCCACCTCGGCCGGGGTGGAGAACAGCGGGCCCACGTCGACGTCGAAGCCGAGGTCGGCGAAGGCGGTGGCGATGACCTTCTGGCCGCGGTCGTGCCCGTCCTGGCCCATCTTCGCGACCAGGATGCGCGGGCGGCGCCCCTCGTCCTCGGCGAACGCGTCGGTCAGGGCCCGGACCCGCTCGACATTGCCGGCCCCGGCGGCCTCGTCGCGGTACACCCCGGAGATGGTACGGATCTGCGCCGTGTGCCGGCCGAAGACCTTCTCCAGCGCGTCGGAGATCTCGCCGACCGTCGCGTGCGCCCGGGCCGCCGCCACCGACAGCTCGAGCAGGTTCCCGCCGTTCGCGGCACCCTCGGACAGCGCGGTGAGCGCCGCGTCGCAGGCGGCCTGGTCACGGGAGGCCCGCAGCTGCGCGAGCTTGGCGATCTGCGCCGAGCGCACCGCCGAGTTGTCGACCTTGAGGACCTCGATCGGCTCGTCGGTGTCCGGGCGATACTTGTTCACCCCGATCACCGGCTGCCGGCCCGAGTCGATCCGGGCCTGGGTGCGGGCCGCCGCCTCCTCGATGCGCATCTTGGGGATGCCCTCGCTGATCGCCCGGGCCATGCCGCCGGCCCGCTCGACCTCCTCGATGTGGGCCCACGCCTTCGCGGCCAGATCGTGGGTGAGCCGCTCCACGTAGGCGCTGCCGCCCCACGGGTCGATGACCCGGGTCGTGCCCGACTCCTGCTGCAGGAGCAGCTGCGTGTTGCGGGCGATGCGGGCCGAGAAGTCGGTCGGCAGGGCCAGGGCCTCGTCGAGGGCGTTGGTGTGCAGCGACTGCGTGTGGCCCTGGGTCGCGGCCATCGCCTCGATGCAGGTCCGGACCACGTTGTTGAACACGTCCTGGGCGGTGAGCGACCAGCCCGACGTCTGGCAGTGCGTGCGCAGGCTCAGCGACTTGGGGTTCTTCGCCCCGAACCGCTCGACCAGCCGCGACCACAGCAGCCGCCCGGCGCGCAGCTTCGCGACCTCCATGTAGAAGTTCATGCCGATGGCCCAGAAGAACGACAGCCGGGGCGCGAACACGTCGACGTCGAGCCCGGCCGCCTGCCCGGCCCGCAGATACTCCACCCCGTCCGCGAGGGTGTACGCGAGCTCGAGGTCGGCCGTCGCCCCCGCCTCCTGGATGTGGTACCCGGAGATGGAGATCGAGTTGAACTTCGGCATGTGCCTGGAGGTGTACCCGAAGATGTCGCTGATGATCCGCATCGACGGCTCGGGCGGGTAGATGTAGGTGTTGCGGACCATGAACTCCTTGAGAATGTCGTTCTGGATCGTGCCCGCGAGCTGTTCGGGCGCGACCCCCTGCTCCTCGGCGGCGACGATGTACAGCGCCAGGATCGGCAGCACCGCACCGTTCATGGTCATCGAGACGCTCATCCGGTCGAGCGGGATGCCTTCGAAGAGCCGGCGCATGTCCAGGATCGAGTCGATGGCGACCCCGGCCATGCCGACGTCACCGGCGACCCGTGGGTGGTCGGAGTCGTAGCCGCGGTGGGTGGCCAGGTCGAACGCGACCGACAGGCCCTTCTGCCCGCCGGCCAGGTTGCGCCGGTAGAACGCGTTTGACTCCTCGGCGGTGGAGAAGCCGGCGTACTGCCGCACCGTCCACGGCTGCGTCGTGTACATGGTCGGGTAGGGCCCGCGCACGTACGGCGGGATGCCCGGCAGGCTGTCCAGGTGCGTGACGTCGGCGAGGTCACCGGGCCCGTAGAAGCTCTTGACGTCGATGCCCTCCGGCGTCGGCGAGACCGACGACTCGGCGACGTCGGACGGGTCGGCGTCGCGCGGCGTGCCGAGCGCGATCTCGGAGAAGTCGGGAATCACTGCGCCACTCCCAGGTCGAGATGCGTCTGGCGCAACACGTCGAGCGCGTCGCAACCCATGTACAGGTAGGAGTCCACGCCGTCATACGGACCCTGGCCGGCCAGCCAGATCCGGGTCACGCCCTCGGCCCGCAGGCGCGCCGCCAACTCGGCGACGCCGGAGGCGTAGGAGCGGTCCGAACCGCAGATGCAGGCGACAGGCGACGTGCTGTCGGCGGTGAGGCGGACGCCGCCCGCCGCGAACAGGTTGGTGGCGAACGAGACGCGGGCCGAGTTGGCCGCCGTCGGACCCAGCGTGACGAGCCGGACCGTGGGCGGGTCGGCCCGGGCGTCGGCGGCGTCGCGGAGGAGTTCGAAGCTCTGGGAGTACCAATGCCGCGGTAGTCCGCCCGAAGGCGGCAACGGTGCCGGGGGGCGCACCGGCCGGCGCTCGGCCAGGTCCGGGAACTCCGAGACGCCGGTGATCGGCTGCCGGCGATGGGCGAGGTCGGCGTGGCGCCGCTCCCAGGTCGTGCCGATGCGGTCCCCGACAAGCCCCGAGCGCAGCGCCGCGGCCATGCCGCCGGCCCGCTCGACCTCGGTGAACACGTCCCAGGCGGCGTGGGCGAGGGCGTCGGTGAGCGACTCGACATACCAGGAGCCGCCGGCCGGGTCGAGGACGCGGGCGGCCCCGGACTCCTCGATGAGCAGCGACTGGGTGTTGCGCGCGATGCGGCGCGAGAAGGCGTCGGGCAGGCCGAGCCGGGCGTCGAAGGGCTGCACGGTGACCGCGTCGGCGCCGCCGGCCCCCGCCGCGAAGCACGCGATGGTGGTGCGCAGCAGGTTGGTCCACGGGTCGCGGGCGGTCATCATCGCGCTGCTGGTCACGGCGTGCTGCCGCTGCGCGCCGAGGTGCGGCACCTCGCAGACCTGCGCGACCCGGGACCAGATCCGGCGGGCCGCCCGCAGCTTGGCGATCGTGGCGAACTGGTCGGCGGTGGCGGCGAACCGAAACTCGAGCTGCTGGAGCGCCATGCCGGCGCTGAGCCCGGCCCCGACGAGTTCGCGCAGGTAGGCGAGGCCGGTGGCGGTCGCGTACCCGAGCTCCTGGGCGTCGCTGCCCCCGGCGTCGTGATACACCGTGGCGTCGACGGTGGCGACCGGCACACCGGACATCTTGGATAGTTCAGACAAAATGCTCGTGTCGTGTACCGTCCCGGTGCGCGCGGTGAGCCCGAGCGGGTCGGCGCCGAGATTGCCGGATTTGTCGGCCCCGGGCAGCGCCAGGAACGCGCGCGCGGCGGCCAGCGTGTCGGCGCCGTTGTCCAGCACCACCCCGGCCAGGTCCAGCAGCACGCCGTCGAGGGCCTCGGCCAGGTCGGCGGGCGCGATGCCGGCCAGCCACAGCGAGGTCGCGCCGTTCTCGAGGTCGGCCAGCACGGCCGCCCGGGTCACCTTCGGGTCGGGGTCGGCGTGGCGCTGCCGGACGTCCCACGGGCGCGGCGCCGGGTGCCCGCCGCGCACGAACGGCACGTGCCCGGGCTGCCCCGCGGGCGGGGCCGGGTCGGCCGCGGTGTACAGCGGCGCGATGCGCACGCCGTCGTAGGTGTCGGTGGCCAGCAGGTCGGCCACCGCCTCCGGGGGCGTGTCCTCATCGGCCCGCCCGGACTTGCGCAGCACGCCCAGGGCGAGCCGCTGCCAGTCCAGAAGATCGCTCATGCTGGACACGGTAGATCCCCCGTTTCGGGGAGCGAACCCGCCTGTGACAACCTCCACCGGCTCACTTTGTCACTTTCCGGGGCGTCGCGCCTGACGGCTTTAGCGCCGCTGCAGCACCTGCAGGCCGACGGCGAGGCCGAGCGGGGAGCCGGTGATGGCCGTGACGGTGCGCCGGCCGCCGGTGTGCGCGGGGAGCACGAGCTGGGTGACCAGGACGCGGTCGGCGTGGCAGTCCATGTCGACGTACGTCTCGTCCTCACCGATGCGGAACAGTGCCCAGATCTGACCGTCGCCGAGGCAGACGACCTGGAGGCGGTATTCGCCGGCCGGATAGGTGCGGGCGTCGTCGAACCGGGCCGTGTTGCCCCGCAGCGCGGTCATGAACCGCACGTCGAGGGCCTCGACGGTGCTCGCGTCGACCGTGTTGTACGCGGTGACCCGGTGCAGCATGTCGGCCTTCTCGGCGGCCGTGAGGTCGGGCGCGACCGCGGCCGACGCCTCCGGGGCGGCGGCCACACCTATCGACATCCGCGGCGCGGGCCGGGAGGCGGCCACCGCATAGCCGAACGCGGCCCCGATCGCCAGGACGATGGCGATGACCCAGGGCGAAGAGCTGGACCTGGGCCGCTCCGGCACCGGCTCGGCGCCGATCACCTCGATCTCCGTCATGAGCACGCTCTCCCGGTGCGAGGGCCACGGCGAGCCACACTGCGGCGCTGCCGGTGGCGGGCATCGCCAGCACGATCGTAACGCGGTCGGCCGACGTGGGCAGGGGTCGGACGGCCGGGACGAGCGCCCCGGCCGCGACGACCGCGATGATCAGGCGGACCGCAGCCCGCGGACCCGCCTCACCCGCGCCCTGGTCTCGAGGCATCGACGACACCCACCGGCTCCGGCCCGTCCTGATCGACGGCCGGGAACATACGGGGAGATGTGCCGGTTTCGCCGTCCCGGGCGGTGGGTTCCGCCGGCTTTCCGACCGCACCGCCGCGCTCGCCGCGCGGGACGATCCTCGACGGCGTATCGAAGTTCATGCTGGCCTTGAGCAGCCTCTTCAGCCGCGGCGCGAACGGCTTCTCGACGAGCCGGTGGCCCAGGTACGCCAGGACCAGCATCCCCGCGATCATGATCGGCAGCAGCGCCCAGGGCTCGATCTGGCCCTTGAGCCGCCGGATGGTGATCACGCCGATGTCCTGGTGCAGGAGGTACAGCGGATACGTCATCACGCCCGCGATCGTGAGCCACCTCCAGTTCGCCCACCGCAGCCAGCCCAGCGCGGTGGCGGCCACGACGGCGAGGAAGCCGCCGAACAGCACCATCGCGAGGGTCCACTTCATGTGCACCCCGAGGAACTGGTTGAAGTGCCGGGTGTCGAGGAGCACCTGGTGCTGCGCGAGCAGGAACGCGACCCCGACGAGCCCCCAGAGCAGCGGCGTGGAGCCGAAGCGGTGGATGAGGTACAGCAGGATCCCGAGAATGAAGTACGGCGCGTAGATCGGCTGCACGACCTGGTCCAGCAGCGCGATGTCCAAGTGGTTGGTGATGACCGCGGCGATGAGCCAGAGCGAGGCGAACGCGAGGACCCGGCGATAGGTGAGCCCGAACGCGACGACGATGGCGAACAGCAGGTAGAAGCGGGCCTCGGCCCACAGCGTCCAGTAGACGGCGTCGACGCTCGGGACCCAGAGCGCGTCCTGGGCCATCGTGAAGTTGACGAGCAGGTCCGAGAGGGTGGTGGGCGCCCGGATCACGCCGGAGTCCAGGGCCACGCTCCGGTTGAAGTGCACGACCGCGAACGAGACGACGATCGCCACCCAGTACATCGGGTAGAGCCGGGTGACCCGCGAGACGAAGAAGTCCTTCAGGTTGCGGTCCCAGCAGCTCATGCAGATGACGAACCCGGAGATGACGAAGAACATCTGCACGCCGAGGTAGCCGTAGTTCGCGAAGTCGAACAGCCGGCCGAAGATGGCGCGATTTTCCCGCTCCCAGATATGCGACTGGGGCGTGCCGACATAGTGGTACAACACCACGAGCAGGGCCGCGACCAGCCGCAAGCCGTCGAGCGCGGCAAGGCGGCCTTCCCGCCGCACCGGGGTGCCGGAGGTGGAGCGCGGTTCGGTTGGGGTAGGCGCGTTGAGCACCCGGCACTGTAACCCTTTCGGGCGGTCCATGTCGAAATCAGCGCATGGCCACGGCCCCCGCCGCGTCTGCGCGCGTTCCCCGCCGGCGCACCGGTCTGCGGCGGCGGTGCGGTCGGCCCGGGCTCGGCGCTCGACGCTGCCCGGCTCAGCGCTTGACGATGCTCGCCACCAGGCCGTAGTCGACCGCCTCCGGGGCGGTGAGGACGCGGCCGGCCTGGAGGTCGTCCTCGACGCGGGAGCGGGGCTGGCCGGTCGCGGCGGCGATGCGCAGGATCAGGTCCTCCAGCTCGCGCAGGTAGCGCCCGGCCTCGGCGACCACCTGGTCGGCCGTGCCGCCGGGGGAGTTGACCTTCGGCTCGGCCAGGCGGAACCGGGCGTGCGCGAACGCGGCCCGCTCGGTGGTCGCGCAGAACACGCCGAGCGCCGCACCGCTCACCTCGCCGACGGCCGTGGCGTGCACCGGTGCCTGCAGCGACTCGATGGCGTCGACGAGCGTCCAGACGGCGGCCAGGTTGCCCTGCTCGGCGCTCATGTGCACGCTTATCGGGTCGGGCCCGGCGGCGTCGAGGGCCAGGAAGGTGGCCGCGGCCCGGGCCGCCATCTCGGCCTCGATCGGCCCGCGCAGGAACACCATGCGGCGCGCGAACAGCTGCTCGTCCAGCCAGGGCGCATGCTGGGCCGGAGGCACCGGGGGCTCGTCGTCCGGACGCCTGTCGAAGTGTGGGCGCATGTGCTCGAACATATGTGAGTTTTCCCCTCCCGGCCGCCCGTGACCGCCCGTTTCCGCTGCGGGCTGAACCCCGTCCGGTGTCGGCGGCTTTTTGGCAAAAGTGGCAAATTGCTCGTCCTGAAACCTGGGACTGCCACGATGCGGTGAGGAGGCACCGAAAGGCGGTGCCGTTGGTTCTATGCCCGGGAGCCGCCATGGCGGACGTTTCCACCGCAGAGTCCGGCCTGGTCGATCAGGACCTCGTCGAGATCGTCCACGAGGTCTGGGACGCGTACCTCCAGCAGCCCGACGCTCCCGAGGTCGACACGCCGACCGTTCAGGACGCGAAGACCATCACCGCCGCCGTCTCCATCACCGGCGCCTGGGAGGGGCACGTCCGCGTCCTGGCGCCGCCCTCGGTCGCCGCCGACATCACCGCCATCATGCTGGCCATGGACAAAGCCGAGGTGACCGACCAGGACGTCACGGACGCCATGGGCGAGCTCATCAACGTGGTCGGCGGCAACATCAAGAACCGCGGCGCCCAGCCGGCCAAGCTGGGCCTCCCGGTGGTGGCCACGGGCAAGATGCTGTTCCCCGCGACCAAGGAGACCCACCGCCTGGCCCTGCGCTGGCCGGAGGGCGACCCGATCACGTTCAGCGTCCTGCAGGTCAACCCGGACCGGGCCGTCATCCCGGCCGCGACGGCCCGCCCGCGATGACGTCCGGCCGCGGTGCCGGCCGGCCGGGAAAGAGGTCCGCCATGCGTCCCTGACCGGACTCGGGCAACCGCACTCCGGCACCCGACCCGCCGGCGACGCGGCCGGACACGCGCGGGCCGGCCGCAGGGCTCAGCCGCGTCGCAGGCGGGTGCCGACCGGGGTGTCGAGGCGGAACGTGGTGCCGATGTTCCCCTCGTAGCCGAAGTCGACGCTCTTCACCACTACCTGCTCCGGGCCGGCCTCCACGATCTGCACCGAGATCGGGTCGGGCCGGTCGTCGAGGGCCAGCGACCACCGGTCGGCGAGGTAGCTCAAGCCGACCGCTTCCAGGACCTGCCGGCCGTCGTCCTCGTCGCCGGCCTCGCCGAGCGCGTAGCCGAACACGGTCACCGGCACGAACCGGCCGGGCGCGTCGTCGGCGGGGCGGAGGAAGCCGAGCAGCTCGCCGTCCTCGTCGCGGCGGGCCTCGGTCCAGCTCTCGGGAATCATGAACGGGCACGATACCCGGCCGCTGTACCCTGCCGCGATGACAATTCCCGGTGGTGACTACACGGCCGCGCTGCCGCGCAAGCGGATGGGCGCGGCGGTCCTGTTCCGCGATGCGCGCGGGCGGGTGCTGCTGGTCGAGCCGTCCTACAAGGACGACTGGGAGCTGCCCGGCGGGACGGTCGAGGCCGACGAGTCACCCCGGGCGGCGGCCCGCCGCGAGGTCGCCGAGGAGCTCGGGCTGGAGGTGACGCCCGGGCGGCTGCTGGTGGTCGACTGGGTGCCGCCGCGGCCCGACCGGACCGAGGGCGTGATGTTCGTCTTCGACGGCGGGGTGCTCGGCACCGACACCGCCGCGAGCGTGCGGCTGCCCGCGGACGAGCTGCTCAGCTGGGCCTGGTGCACCCGGGACGAGGCCGCGCGGCGGCTCTCCCCGCGGCTCGCCCGGCGCACGGCGGCCGCCCTCGACGTGGCAGCGGGAGACACGGCGATCGGAGACACTGCGATCGGAGACACGGCTGCCGGGGACACGGTGGCCGGCGGTGCGGTCTACCTCGAGGACGGCGTCTGAGCGCTACCAGGTGCGCTGGCGGACCAGGGCGGCCTCGACGCGCTCGGCCGGAGCCGGCTGGCCGTAGTAGTGGCCCTGGCCGTAGCGGCAGCCGGCCCGGCGGACCAGCTCCAGGTGCTCGCCGGCCTCCAGGCCGTGGGCGACGACAGTGACACCCAGGCGGCGGCCCAGGTCGACGACGACGTCAATGATCGGGGCGACCTGGCCGCCGGGGGCCGGCGGGGCGGTGAACAGCGCGCGGTCGACCTTGAGCAGGTCGGTCGGCAGGCGGCGCAGGTGGGCCAGCGACGTGGAGCCGGTGCCGAAGCGGTCGAGCGCCGTGCGCACGCCGATGGCCCGGACCGTGGCCAGGGGCTCGGCGACGCGCTCGACGTCGGTGCCGAGCTCGCGCTCGGCCAGCTCGATCACGAAGTCGTGCGGGTCGATCTGGTGGGCGTCCAGGGCCGTGCTCAGGCGGCCCGGGAAGGTGGGGTCGGTGAAGTCGTCGAACCCCACGTTCACCGAGATCCACAGCCGGTACCCCTCGTGCTGCCACAGCGACAGCTGACGCGCGGCCCGGGCCATGACCCAGTCGTGGATCGACGCGCTCAGCCCGAGCTCCTCGGCCACGGCCAGCACCTCGCGCGGCGGGATCGTGCCGAGCCGCGGATGCCGCCAGCGCAGCAGCGCCTCCACGCCGATCGGGTGGCCCTCCACGAGGTCGTACACCGGCTGGTAGGCCAGGTCCAGCTCGCCGCGCTCGACGGCCAGGGGCAGGTGCTGCTCCAGCGTGGCCCGGCGGACGTACGCCTCCTCGGCCGCCTCGTCGTGCCACTCGACGCGCCCGCGGCCGGTGCGCTTGGCCCGGCGCAGCGCCAGGTCCGCGCGGCGGAGGGTGTCCTCGGGGCCGCCGCCGACCGGGGCCAGGCCGATGCCGGCGGACAGCTGCAGGACGGTGCCCGGCACCGGGTACGGCTCGGCGAGCTCCCCGAGCAGGCGGGTGGCGAGGGTGTAGGCGTGGACCTTGTCGACAAGGGTGTACACCGCGAACTCGTCGCCGTCGACGCGGGCGGCGACGTCGTCGGGGGCGACGGCGGCGCGGATGCGGGCGGCCACCTCGACCAGCAGCGCGTCGCCGATGTCCGGGCCGTGCAGGTCGTTGACGCCCGCGAAGCCGTGGAGGCCGACGGTGACCAGGAAGCCGCCGCCGCGCTCCAGCGCGCGCAGCAGTGCGCCGCGGTTGGGCAGGCCGGTCAGCGGGTCGACGCGGGCGCTGCGCTCGAACGCCAACCGCTCGGCCGCGTCCCGCAGATGGATGACCACACCGCCGACGGCCGGATCGTCACGAAGATCGCTGACGGTGTACTCGACGTGGCGCCAGACCCCGAAACCGTCACAGATCCGGGTCCGCACCGGCGTCGACGATCCCGTGAAGGACCGGCGCACCGCCGCCACGTCCTCGGCGTGGACCAGGCGGACGAACTCGCGACCGAGCACCTCCTGGTCGGACAGGCCGAACTGGCGGGCCGCGGCCGGGGACTGCCAGCGCACCGTCAGATCCTTCTCCAGGATGAGGATGACGTCGCTGGAGCCGCCGATGATCGTCGTGAACGCGCTGCGCGCCGCGGCCAGCTCACCGCTGAACTTGCGGGACTTGAGGGCCTCGACCGCTTCTCGCAGTACCACCGCCAGCACGGCCGCGGCGCCGATGACCATGGCCGGCGTGCCGATCCGGCCACGGCTCACCAGCGCGTAGAGGACCGCACCGGCGCCCGCGAGGACGGGGCCGACCAGGAGCGGGTCGCCGATGAGCGTGCCGTCGGTGACGCGGAGCGTCGCCTCGCGGGTGTCGACCGAGCGGCAGGCTCCGGCCCAGACGAGTACCGAACCGAAGACCAGCAGGCCCCCGGCGGAGAGCAGCCAGGCGTCGTGCCGGGCCGGCTCGGCCGGCAGTAGGGGCACGATCGCGACGGCGAGCACGACGAGGGCGACACCGGCCCCGGCGGTGAGTGCGGAGCCGCGCGGGAACGGGGCGCGGACGCCGCTGACCACGCCGATCGTGATGCCGAGCGTCGCCAGCAGGCAGGTGACGAACACCGCGGGGCGGGGGGCACCGTGCAGGTCGAGGACGAGGACCAGCAGCGTCAGGAACTTCCACAGGGCGACGCAGATGCCGTCGAGCGCGCGGCGGAGCGCGGCCGCGGGGCCGGCCGTGACGCCGGGGAGGCTCAGCAGGCCGGCGACGAGCAGCAGGCCGGCCGCGGGCGCGGCGTACGGGGCGGCCATCGGCAGGGCGGCGCACGCGGACGCGGCGGTCAGGCCGGAGCCGAGGGCGGCGAGGCTGAGCCGGCTGGAGCCGCCGAGCGCGAGCCGAAACAGCCAGAAGGCGTGCAGGAGCCCGGACGCGGCCGCGGCCAGGAGCACGGCGGCGGGGACGGACAGGCCGAGCAGCGGCCCGCCGAGCAGGACCGCGGCCGCGGCGGCGAGGGTGAGCGGCGCGGACGCCATCAGCCAGCGCTCGCGGGATCTGTGCGCTCCACCTACTCCTGCTCGCATGAGGGTCCGTCCAGTCGCCGGGGGGCTTTGACCCCGGTAACGACCCCGCCCGCAGACGGTGACGCTCGGCTATTGATCGTTCACTCGACAGGCGTACCGTGTGGCCACTGGACGGAATCGGGCCCGTCCGGCTCTCTATACCGTGATGCACGAAATTGGGACGGCACCGGCGGACTTCGCGGAGTTCTACCGGACCGAGGCGGCGCGGGTGCAGCACGTCATGTGCGCGTTCGCGGGCCGCGAACTCGGCCGGGAGGCGACCGCGGAGGGCTTCGCGCGGATGCTGGAGCGCTGGGAGCGGCTGCGCGAGCTGGGTCCACCCCAGCGGCGCGCGTACGTGCTGACGACGGCCAAGAACTACGCGCGGCGCCGGGCGGAGGCGGAGTCGCGGTTCATCGGCCTGGAGGACCGGCCGTGGACCGAGCCCGTGGCCGTCGACGAGGCCCTGAGCCGGGTCGAGGACAGCCTCGGCCTGGAGGGGGCGGTGCGGCAGCTGATCGACTCGCTGCCGCCCCGGCGCCGGCAGGTGGCGCTGCTGTACTTCCTGCACGACGACGGCTACGCGGACATCGCGCGGCTGCTCGACATGAGCGAGTCGACGGTGCGCTCGCACGTGGCCGAGCTGCGCCGGGTGCTTCAGCCGTACGTGCGCCGATTCCAGCAGATCACGGAGGCGAGTGAGCATGGCCGAGCATGACGTGACCCGGGAGCTGGTGCGCCGCGCGTACGCCGACGCGCTCCGCGACGATGCTCCGGACCTGGACGAGGTGGTGCGCCGAGCGGGGCAGCCACCGGCCGCCGCCGGCCCCCGGCACGCGGTGAACCCGAAGCGCCGCCGCCGTCTGGCCCTGGCCGGCGTCTTCGCCGGCGTCATCGGGCTGGTCCTGGTGGTCGGCCTCTCCTCCGGGCGCCTCGGCGGCGGCGCGCCGGTGGGCCTGCTGCCGGAGGCGTCGGCGTCCCGGTCCGCGGGCCCGACCCCGACCTTCGACGACGCCGTCCCCGCCGGCACCGCCCCGGTCGGCCTGCCCAGCAGCTGCGCCGTCGCGTGGAAGCTGACGTTCGCGAACGGCGCGTTCTCGGTCACCGCCGACGGCGAGAGCGTCTGCCCACCGGTGGTGCCGCAGCGGATCTGGCTGATGGACGTCAAGGAGGGCAACGGCCTCATCTACCCGGGCGCCGCGACCGTCTGGCCGGCCGCCACCACGGGCACCGCGCTGGCACCGCCGTTCACGTTCACCGTGCCGAGCATCCCGACCCTGGCGGAGGGCCACTTCTACCGGCTGATCTACCTGCCGCCGGGCCCGCTGCCGACCCCGGGGCAGGACGCGACCGAGCCACACCGGCAGGCCCTGGAGCTCTCCTGGACGGTGCCGCAGGTCGTGACCGGCGACTCGTCACCGGGCCACGACGTCTTCGGGTCGCCGTACCCGCGCCGGTCCTGACGCTTCGAGGCCGGCCTGCGGGCCTCAGCGGCCCAGGCCGGCCTCCCGGGCGCGGACGATGGCCTCGGCGCGGTCGGACACGTGCAGCTTGGCGAATACGTTCGAGACGTTGTTGCGTACGGTCTTCTGGGACAGGAACAGCGCCTGGGCGATCTGCGCGTTGGAGCGGCCGGCCGCGAGCAGCTCCAGGATCTCCCGCTCGCGAGCGGTGAGGTCCGGGAACGCGGTCCGCGGCTCCAGGTGCCCGGCGGCGAAGAACTCGGCGATGCGCCGCGCGAGGGGTGCGCCGAAGACGGCGCCGCCGGCCGCCACGGTGGTGATGGCCCGCACGATCTCCTCCTGCTCGGCCCCTTTGACCAGGTAGCCGCGCGCGCCGGCCCGCACGGCGGCGAAGACGGTGCCGTCGTCCTCGGACATCGTCAGCACGACGACCCCGGACTCGGGCACCGCGGCCGCGAGTCGCCGCGTCGCCTCGATCCCGTTCAGGTCCGGCATCTGTACGTCCATCACGACGACATCCGGCCGGAGCCGCACGGCACTGTCGAACGCCTCCTGGCCCGTCGCCGCCGTCCCGACGACCTCGATGCCGTCGACGGAGCCGAGCAGGACGGCGAGCCCGTCGCGGAAGATCGGATGGTCGTCGGCGACGAGCACCCGAATCACCTGGTCGCTGGTCATGTCAGTCAGCCTAGTGCGGGCGGGGCCAGCGGGACGTGAGCGCGGATGACGGTGCCGCCCCCGTCCGGGCAGATGATCTCGCAGCGGCCACCGAGCTCGTCCGCCCGCTCGCGCAGCGACACGAGCCCGACCCCGCTCGGCGTGCCGGGCGCAATGCCGCAGCCGTCGTCCCGCACCTCGATCACGAGCTCGTCCGCGCCCGCGGTCAACGTGACAGTGCAGTGTGCGGCGCCCGCGTGCTTCGTGACGTTCGTCAGGGCCTCGGCCACGATCCGGTAGGCCGCGACCTCCACCGCCGCCGGCAGGTCCGCGGGCAGCGTGGCCGAAACCCGCGTGGTCAGCCCGGGCGCGCGGAGCCGCTCGGCGAGCTGCTCGAGCGCCCCGGCCAGGCCGATGTCGTCGAGCGCGGGCGGGCGCAGGTCGTGCACCAGCCGCCGGACGTCGGCGAGGGCGGTGGAGACGTCCTCGCGCGCCTGCCGCAGCACCTGGTCGGCCCGCTCCGGCGCCCGGGTGAGCAGGTTGCGGGCGGTGTCGATGCGCAGCCCCACGCCCCCGAGGGCCGGGCCGAGACCGTCGTGCAGATCGCGGCGGACCCGGCGGCGCTCCTCCTCCCGGGCCCCGACCAGCCGCTCCCGGCTCACCTGCAACTCGGCCGCCAGATAACTGGAGCGGGCCGCGGCCGCCGCCTGCCGCACGACGTCGGCGAGGAGCCGCTCGTCGCGCGGGGAGAGTGCGGTGCGGTAGGTCCCGGCGGCGAGGATGAGGCGGCCGACGGTCTCATCGCGGTAGGTGATCGGCAGCGTCTGCGTCGGGCCCGCCGCCCGCCCGAACTCGGCAAGCAGCGCCTCCCCGCCGCTGCGGTGCACCTCCACGGCGACGTACGGCGAGCGGAACGCCTCGGCAACGCTGCGGGCGACGGCGAGCAACTGGCGTTCGGGGCTGCCGGAGCGCTCCAGCTGCTCGGCGAGGCCGGAGATGATGCGGTACGGGTCGTGCCGCTCACCCAGCACCAGGCGCTGCACGAGCAGCCAGAGCCGGCTGCGCAGCGGCCCGTAGACCAGCAGCACCACGAGCAGCCCGGCCAGCGCCGCACCCCGCGTCCCCAGGCTCGTCGTGACGAGCGCGAGGACCACCGCGTCGACGAGCACCACGACGACCGCGAGCGTGCCGTAGAGGACGGTGCGCCCGAGCAGGTTGTCGATGTCGAGCAGCCCCGGTTGGAGTACACCCATGGCAATCGCGAATCCGGTGACCGCTATGGCGACGAAGAGCCCCGCGCCCAGCACCGACTGCGGCAGGACGAGCGCGGAGAGCATGACGAGCACGTCGACGACGCCCGCCCAGAGCAGCCAGCGCATCCGGGCCCGGTCCGAGGCGGCGCGGTAGCGGCGGAACACGATGGCGAACGGGATCAGGAGGCTCACCGGCAGGGCCGCGTAGCCGATCCGGAGCAGGACCTCCCACGCGGTGTCGGGCAGCGGCAGGTGCAGCAGATCGACGGAGAGCCCCTGCGCGGCGGCGGGCGCGGGACCGTCGTCCATGGCGTCGGCCACGCGCGCCGGCACGAAGAGCAACGTCAGCGGCAGTACCGCGGTGGCGGCGAGACTGCCCACGGCCGCCCATCGCCACCAGCCCCGGGGCAGGCGCCCGTCCGGGTAGAAGACGAGCAGGAGCGGGAGCGAGAACAGCAGCCCGGCCCCGACCCGCTGGTAGACCCAGTAGGCGTACTCGGCCCCGGCCGGTGTCGGCGAGTGCGCGACCGCCCAGGCGACGTAGGCGACCGCGAGGCCGTCGAGCGCCCAGTGCAGCCCGCTCGCGCACAGGATCCAGGCCACGGCGTTGCGCGGCACCCGGTGCGCGAGCAGGCCGCCGGGCACGGCGAGGGCGAGCCCGGCCAGCCCGGAGACCCAGCCCGCCTCGAGGCCGTCGCCGCTTCGCTGCTGGGCCGTGAGGCTCAGCTCGAGGACGGCCGAGGCGACGGCCGCGGCGAGTGTGAGCACCACGAACCCGCCACCGGCCAGTGTGGGTATTCGCGGCTTGGGCACGGGGTCATGGTGCCATCCGGGGTGTCCCGCAGTCCCGGGGACAGCAGTCCCGACTTACCCGGGACAGCTTTCGGGTTTCCCGTCCCTGCCGCCCGGGTCGCCGCGCCCGGCAAGGTGCTGGGCATGACGATCCGAACCGAGCCGATTCCCGCTCGTACCGATAATCCGTCCCCCGCCACCCGCCGCGTCCCGGTCCGCCCGCTGGCCCTCGCCCTGACCGCCGGCACCCTGGTGTGGGCCGGCACCATGTTCACCGTCGGCAACAACCCGGCCTCGTCGCTGGGCCTCACCATCTCCGACCTCGGCGGCGCCGCGTTCCAGCTGGGCCTGTTCGCACTTCTGGCGATCCAGCTGCGCACGTCGGCCACCGGCACGTCCCGTGCGGCCCGCGGCATGCTGTACGTCGAGCACGTCCTGCTCGCCGTCGCCACGGTGTGGAGCGTCCTGCACGCGATCCCGTCGCTGCGCGACGCCGCGTTTCTGGTCCCGATGGACGTCTTCTGGCCGCTGTCCATGCTCGGCATGTTCGTGATCGGCCTGAAGATCCTGTTCACCGCCCGCTGGCAGGGCGCCGCCCGGTTCTGGCCGACGGTGGCCGAAAGCTGGGCCGTGGTCACCGTCCCCACGTTCGCCGTCGTCGGCTCGCCGATCGCCGACTACGTGGGCGCCACGCACCTGCTCGTCGGCTACGCGACCCTCGGCCTGATCCTGGCCTTCCGCCCCGCGCTGACGGGAGCGGGCGCATGACAGCCTGGGCCGGCCCGTACCGCGCCTGACACCCACCCACCCGCCACACCCGACCGTCCCGGACCACGCCGGGCCGCTCGGGTGTGGCGTGCGTCGTGGTCAGCGGAACGTTGTGGCCATTTCGGTGAAGGTTTCGTGCATCACGGTGGCCAGGGGAGTGCCGCGCTCCCGGTCCAGCCACTCCTGGACGGCGACGCGCATGGCCACCAGGAGGGCGGCGGCCATCAGGCGGGCTCGGATCGGGGGTTCGGCGCAGCGGGCCATGACCGTGGCGGTCAGCTCGTTCTCCATGGCGGCGTACGTCGAGACCTGGTAGGCGGCCAGCGCCGGGTGGCGGCGGACCAGGCGGACCTGGTTCACCCAGTTCGGGTCGCGGGCGCCCAGGTCCTGCTGGATCTCCAGGGCCGCGGCGGTCAGGGCCTCCCACGGCGGCTCGGCCGGTGGGCGGGCGCGCACGGCGTCGACCAGGGCGTGGACGCGCTGCTGGTCGCCGTACAGCAGCGCCTCCTCCTTGCTCGCGAAGTAGTTCGAGAACGTGCGGCGGGAGACGTCGGCGGCGTCGGCGATGGCCTCGACGGTAACGCGGTCCAGGCCGTGCTCGATCGACAGTGCCAGGGCGGCCTCGTGCAGGGCCTGCCGGGTGGCCACCTTCTTGCGCTCGCGCAGCCCTGTTCCCACGGCAACGATGTTACCTAGTTCTCATTGGGCAAACTTGCGCATTGGGCAAGTTTTTTGGATGCTTGTATCAGGCAAGTATTGAGGGGAGGGGCGATGGAGCACGTGGACGCGGTGCGGGACGGGGTGCGCGCGCTCATGAAGGTCGTGCGCCTGCTCAAGCAGCAGCACCAGCACGAGCCGGGAGCCCTCGCCCCTGGGGTCGTCGGGCTGCTCGCCGTGATCCACAACCACGAGCGGCTCCACCTCAAAGAGCTCGCCGCGGCCTGCGCGCTCGACCAGTCCACCACCAGCCGGGCGGTCAGCACGCTCGTGCAGGACGGGCTCGTGCGGCGGGTCGCCGACCCCGGCGACGGGCGGGCGAGCTTCCTCGAACTGACCGAAGCCGGCGCGGAGGCCATGCGGCGCTCCGACGACTGGTACGCCGGCCTGCTGACCGCGGCCCTGCGCGACTGGACCCGCGCGGACGTCGAGCGGTTCGGCGGCCTGCTCAAGCGATTCGCCGAGTCGCTGAACACCGGCGCGGCGCGGCACGAAGCACAGCCAGAACCACTGGAGGCGGCACGATGAGTCATCCCACCCACACCGAGGAGCCGATGACCCATCGGCAAGTGCTGGAGGCGCTCAGCGGCCTGCTGCTGGCGCTGTTCGTCGCGATGGTCAGCTCCACGATCGTCTCGACCGCACTGCCGAAGATCATCGGCGCGCTCAACGGGACGCAGACGCAGTACACCTGGGTCGTCACGGCCACCCTGCTGGCGGCCACCGCGACCACGCCGATCTGGGGCAAGCTGGCCGACCTGTACAGCAAGAAGGCCCTCGTCCAGATCTCGATCCTGATCTACGTGGTGGGCTCCATGCTCGCCGGCATCGCGCAGAGCGCCGGCGAGCTCATCGCGGCCCGCGCGTTCCAGGGCATCGGCGTCGGCGGCCTGCAGGCCCTGGTGCAGGTGGTCATCGCCGCGATGATCCCGCCGCGCGAGCGCGGGCGCTACAACGGCTACCTCGGCGGCGTCATGGCGGTCGCGACGGTCGGCGGCCCGCTGCTCGGCGGTGTCATCGTCGACACCGACTGGCTGGGCTGGCGCTGGTGCTTCTTCGTCGGCGTGCCGGTGGCGGTCCTGGCCCTCGTCGTGCTGCAGAAGACGCTGCACCTGGTGACGATCCGGCGGGACAACGTGAAGATCGACTACGCGGGCGCCTCCCTCATCGCGGCCGGCGTGAGCATCCTGCTGATCTGGGTGTCGTTCGTCGACGGCTCGTTCGCGTGGGCGTCGTGGCAGACCGCGGCCATGGTCGGGGCCGGTGTCGTCCTGCTGGCCGTCGCCGTGTGGGTCGAGTCCCGGGCGGCCGAGCCGGTCGTGCCGCTGGCGATCGTCCGGCAGCGCACCACCGCCCTGTCGATCCTGGCCTCGCTCGCGGTCGGCATGGCGATGTTCGGCGGCGCCGTCTTCCTGGGGCAGTACTTCCAGATCGGGCGCGGCTACACGCCCACCGAGGCCGGCCTGCTGACCATCCCGCTGATGGCCGGCGTGCTGATCTCCTCGATCGTGGTCGGGCAGCTCATCACCCGGACCGGCAAGATCAAGCCGTACATCATCGCCGGCACCATCGTGCTCGTCGCGGGCTTCGGCCTGCTGGCGACCATCGACCACCGGACGTCGCTCGTCTACGTCAGCGCCGGCATGCTGCTGGTCGGCGTCGGGGTCGGCATGTCGATGCAGAACCTGGTGCTCGCCGTGCAGAACACGGTCCAGCTGAAGGACATCGGTGCGGCAAGCGCGACTGTCGCGTTCTTCCGCTCGCTCGGCGGCACGATCGGCGTCTCCGTCCTCGGCGCGGTCCTGGCCCGGCGGGTGACAGGCAACATCACTGACGCGGTGACGGCCGCGGGCGGGCAGGTCCCGGCCGGCGGTCAGACGAGCAACCTCAACCTCAGCGCGCTGCCGGAGGCGTTCCAGCACATCGTGCGGGCCGCGTACGGCGACGCGACGGGCCACATCTTCCTCATTTCCGCGGCCATCGCGGTCGTGGGCGTGGTCGCGGCGGTGTTCATGAAGCCGGCCACGCTGCGCAGCACTCTGGACCTTTCGGTGAAAAAGGACGAGGAGCCGGTGGCCGCCGCCCGGTAGGAAGAAAACAGACCCGAACGGGGCCGGCTCACCCCCTGGAGCCGGTCCCGTTCGCCGTGCGCAGGCGGTATAAGGAACCATGCCGCTCATCGCGCATCTCAGCGATCCGCACATCACCACCGGCGCTCTGGCCGCCGAGCCGGCCGCCGGGCTCTACCGGGCCCTCACCCGCGTGCTGGCCCTGGAGCCGCGCCCCGACTGCGTGATCGTCACCGGCGACCTGGTCGATCACGGCCGCCCGGAGGAGTACGCGGTGCTGCGGGAGCTGATCGAGCACTTCCCGGCGCCGGTCCACCTCGTCCCGGGCAACCACGACGCCCGCGCCGCCCTCCAGCAGGCCTTCGAGCTCGATGAGACGTTCTACGCGGCCGAGTACGACGCCTTCTCCGTCGTCGTCCTGGACTCCCTCAACCCGGAGCTCGGCGACGCCGGCATCCTCGGCTCCGAGCAGCTGGCGTGGCTCGATCAGACCCTGCAGGCCCGGCCGGAGGTACCGGCGTTCGTCTGCCTGCACCACCCGCCGGTCCGCGTCGGCATCCCCGGCATGGACGCGATCCGGCTTGTCGACGGGCCGGAGCTGGCCGAGGTCGTGCGGCGGCACCCGCACGTCGCCCGGGTCCTCGCCGGCCACCTCCACCGCGTGGTCACCGCCGGCTTCGCGGGGACGATCCTCAGTGTTGCGCCGAGCACGTACCGTCAGGTCGACCTCGGGATGCGGGCCGACCGCCCGGTTTCGTTCGTCGCCGAGCCGAGCGGGTTCCTGCTGCACCGGCTGGAGGGCAGCGAGTGCGTGACGCATCTGGTGCAGGTCAGCCACACCGGAGCCCCGGTGACCGCCTATTGAGCCCGGTGCGCGTGGCACGTTTCCGGGATTTGGCGCGCGGCGGCGGACCGTACCTTGAATGCAGCGCACCTGAACTTGAACCCCGAGAGGAACCACCCCCATGAGCGACTTCGACCTCCACGGCTCCGGCCACGTCCTGGGCGGCGGCGAGGACCACGCCTCCCTCGAGGCCGTCGACCAGCACCAGGGCCACGAGCTGGACCACCAGTCCCAGTACGGCATCCTCGAGCAGGACCACCGCAGCGTCGAGCACGAGGAGTTCGAGAACCTCAAGCACATCGAGTACACCGACGCGGCGGGCAACCACTACGAGATCACCGAGTACACGCACTACGAGCACACGGAGATCGAAGAGGACCACACCCTCATGGCCTACGGCCAGGAGAGTGGCGGCGAGGCGGGCTTCGGCGCGGCCGACGGCACCGACGCCGGCTTCGGTGAGGCGGGCTTCGGCGAGTCGGGCTTCAGCTCGCACCTGGCCCACAACCTGGACAGCATCACGTCCCGGTTCGAGAACTTCCTCGGCTCCGGTGTCTCCAACGACAACGAGATCAACGACGCCAGCGCGTAGCTCAGGGCTGCTCTCTGG
The DNA here is from genome assembly GCF_019904175.1 of Dactylosporangium vinaceum. GTDB lineage: Bacteria > Actinomycetota > Actinomycetes > Mycobacteriales > Micromonosporaceae > Dactylosporangium > Dactylosporangium vinaceum. The sequence continues at coordinate 3,013,029 of NZ_CP061913.1, forward strand.
GTGAGATTGCGCTCACGGCGCCGGCCGGCGGGACCCCCGCTGACCGGCGCCGTTTCGTTTTCCGGGCGATGTCAAGCCGTTTCCCGCTCGGAAATGGCCTGCGAACTGCAAGTTTCCGACGCAGACTGGGTCGCCATGAGCCTCGACGACGACTGGCACTACCTGCCCACCAGAACCCGGGCCGGCGCGCTGCAGCGCGGACTCGGCCGGGGAGCGGTCCGGGCCGGGCAGGACCCGGCCGCCCCGGAGCTGATCCAGGCCTGCATACGCCGCGACCATCGCTGGCTGCCGCTCGACGACCGCGGCGTCTACCTGGCCCGGCTGGTCCGCGACCTCGACCTGCCGGTCGGCCCGATCGTCGCCCGGCTGTTCACCGCCACCGACGAGACGGGCGAGTTCACGCACGTCCTGCGGGTCGCCGAGGCGCTGGCCCGGGCCGGCAACGCCACCATGGTCGAGAGTCTGCGACGCTACGTCGAGATCGGCCACCACTGGCGCGAAGCCCTCACCACCATCGCCACCGCGTGGCCGGCGAACTGGTGGGACGACCTGCTCCCGGCCGCCGCCGACCGCCTCGCCTCCTCCGGGCGCCCGCTGCACCTGCCGCCGGGCCCGCCGTGGGGCGACTGGGCCACCCGCGACGAGCGCATCCGGGCCGCCGTCGGCCACGGACCGCAGCCCCGGCGTGGCCTCGGCGAGCTGCTGAGCGCGGCCGACCTCTACGACGACGAGCTCGCCGACCCGGCCGCCGACGCCGAGCCCTGCCTGGCCGCACCGGCCGCGGACTCCCTGTCCGCGGCGCGGCGGGCGGTCGCCGATCCGGCCTCCGGGGGGTACTGGCGCGGGCTCTGTGTCATCGCGGAGCACGGCGACGAGTCCGACGGGCCGGCGCTGCTGGCCGGGCTCGACTGGCTCGACAAGCGCGCCGACGACATGTGCGGCTACGACCGGCTCGTCGACGGGCTGGTCCGGGTCGGCGGCGACGCGGCCCGGCAGGCGCTGCCGCGGATCCGGTCGCTGTGGTTCAGCCCGCACTCCTACGAGCGGGCGGCGTACCTGCGGGCCCGGCTCGCGCTCGAACCGGACGCCTGCGCCGGCGCGCTCACCGAGGGGCTCTGGGACTGCGAGGCCGACGTGCGGCTGATCGCGGTCCGGCGGGTGCCGCTCGACGCCAAGCTGGAGCGGCGGCTGGAGTACCTCCGCGACGACCCGATCGAGGTCCCGGAGGTTCGCGCGGCCGCGGCCGAGCGCCTGACCCTGGAGTCGATCTACCGGGTGTCGCCCGCCTGACACATCGGCGCAAGTGCGTGCCAAGTGCTCGCCAAGTCCCGTCCCGCATGCTGTCTTCAGCACCACCGAAGGGGCCCGGAAGCGGGCCTTGCAACACTTACCTCGAGCGCCTCGCGCCTCGATTTCTATAGATATCTGAGCCGGCCCGGCGGCCCCTCCCCCTCGTGCCGCCGGGCTCTCAGGACCCTACTTGGCCTGCCCGCACGTGGCCTGGATGCGCTGCGTGAGGCGGTCCGCGAAGGCGGGGTCGCTGATCACCCGCTGCTGGAACTCATCGACCTGGGCCGTCGTGAGGTCCGTGTAGATCGGGCGGGTGGCATAGGCCGACGCCATCGCCGCCGGGTCCGTGTACACCTGCGACTGGACCGAGCACAGATGCTGCGCGGTCGCGTCCAGGAAGATCGTCTCGCGGCGCTCCGCGGTCGGCGGGCCCGAGGGCGCGGCCGACGCCGAGGGCTTCGGGGCCTTCATCTCCTGGTTGGTGTTGTCCGAGGACTTCCCACACGCGCAAAGGCCTGCCGCCACGACGGCCAGTGTGGCCGCGGCGAGCAGGGCACGGGAGCGGATCATCGAGCTTTGCCACCTCTCTGTGGACCGGCCGGGGTCGCCCGGCCGGTGCGCGAGCGGCACCGGCCGGCCCGGTGCCGTTACGAGACGACCAGCGTGAGGTCGTTGGTGTCGGTGGTGCTGCCGTACTTGAGGTTCACCGTGAGCTTGTAGGTGCCCGCGGCGACGTTCGTCGCGTCGAACTTGACGGCCGCGAAGTCGTCGGTGCCGACGGCCAGGCTGCTGCCCTTGCTCAGCGACGTGTAGGTGGCGGTGTTCTGCGGGTAGCTCACGACCAGGCCGGTCGGGCCGCCGGTGACGGTGACCTGCAGGTTGTCGACGCCGCTCTTGCGGGACTGGAAGACCAGCTGCGACCAGACCGGGGTGGCCTGGGGCACCGTCACCGCCGACGTCTTCTGCACTACGGCGTCGCCCGTCACCGACACGACCGGGAGCGTCGCCGTGACCGATCCGGACCTGTCGGTGCCCGTGCAGTCGCTCGCCCCGTCCGCCTTCACCGTGTAGGTGTAGCTGAGCTTCAGCGGCACCAGGGCGAGCAGCGTGTTCGACTGGAGCGAGACGTTGAACGCGGCGTAGTCCAGGTGGCCGGCCTTGAGCGAGTCGCCCTTCGACAGCGAGCTGTAGGTGGCGGTGTTCGCCGGGTACTTCACCGTGACGCCGGTCCCGCTCGCCGTCACCTTGAGGTCGCAGATGTCCTTGCTCGCCGCCCACATGGTGCCCACCCAGCCCGTCTGGCCCGGCAGCATCGGCGCGAGCACCGGCACGACGAGCCCCAGTTCGGGCGTGGCCGCCGTGGCGGGCGCGGCCGCAGGCAGGATGGCGGCCGCACCGGCGGCACAGGCGAGGGCGATGGAGGCGGAACGGCGCATCGGAGGGGTCCTTCCCAGGGTGACGTGCTGTCGAGTGGCTGATCGGCGCCCGGGCGGGGCGGTTGAGCGAAGGCCGTGTTTCGGAACCGGTTCGGCGGGGCTCAAAACCGGTGCCGCCGGCTCAGCTGCTCAGGGCCACCCACGACTCGTACTGGTGGACCGCGATGCCGGCGAACGCCGGATAGCGCTGCGCGGCCGCGTCGACCGCCGACAGGGTCGTGTGCAGGCGCTCCTCGGAGGTGCCGTGGAAGCTGCAGTACGAGCAGTCGCCGAGCGCCTGGGTCTCCGCGCCCAGCCGCGCCGGCTTCGCCGCGGCACCGGCCCGCCGCAGCAGGTCGTCGGCGACCCCGACGATGGAGTTGGCGCCGGTGGCCGTGTTGCGGTAGCTCATCACCGTGACCCCGGCGACGCGGGCGAGCACGGCGTCGGCCAGGTTCTGCCCGCCGGCCAGCGTGACTGTCGGGAGCCAGAAGGGCACGTCGGCCTCCACCGGCAGCTCGGTGGCGTCCGACATCTCCTGCAAAAGGGCCAGATATAGGGGTACCAACGCAGCCTTGTCGTTCGGCCAGGAGGGCAGCAGGTAGGGCTCCACATCCACGTGCAGCCCGTGGAAGAGGCCCGTGGCCGCGGCGCTCGCCGCCCAGGTCAGCGCCGTGGCGTGGGCGGTCGTCCAGGACGGGTCGCCGCCGAGCGCGTCGAGCATGATCCCCGCGTCGTCGCACAGGCCCTTCAGGGTCGCCAGGCGCCGGAGCTCGGCCGGGCCCGCCTGCGGGTCGTAGTACGCGAACAGCGCCCGCACCCCGTTCGCGGCCGCCCACTCGACCACCGGCCGCGGCTCGTCCTGCTCCCACAGCCACATCGCCCGCGTCCCCGGCGGCGCCACCGCGGTCTCCGGGCCCAGGGCCGGCAGCCGCAGGGGCGTGGCGGCGATCAGCGCGATCCCCACGAGGAGCACGCAGAGTCCGGCCTGCGCGGCCGAGTCGAGGACGCGCCGCATGCCCGGCTCATCGGCCGCCCGCCCGGCAAGATGAGTGTCACATCCTGTGACGTTGACGTCGCCGGGGCCGGTGGGACACGATGGCGCTTGCGGTATGTGGAGGAACCCGGTGCAAATCCGGGACGGTCCCGCCACTGTGACCGGGGAGTTCGCACCTCAGCGCACGGACCACGGCCGGCGACGGCGGGAAGGTCGAGGGGCGGCGGCGATCCGGCAGTCAGGAGACTCCAGCCGCGCAACTGCGTAAAGCCACCTCGCGGGCGCGGACCCGCCGAAGGGAAGAGTGTCAGTGACCCCGCCGTACCCGTTCTCGGCCGTCGTCGGCCTGCCCGACCTGCGCCTGGCACTGCTGCTCACCGCCGTCTCACCGGCCATCGGGGGCGTGCTCGTCCGCGGCGAGAAGGGCACCGCCAAGTCGACGGTCGTGCGCGCGCTGGCGGCGCTGCTGCCCGACATCGACGTGGTGGCCGGCTGCCGGTTCGCCTGCGACCCCGCCGCGCCCGACGCGGAGTGCCCGGACGGCCCGCACACCGTCGACACCGTCCTGACCTCGACGCCCGACGACCCCGGGCTGCCCACGGTCACCGTCGGCGTCGAGCTGGAGCTGGACGCGGTCGGGCCGGGGTTCGAGCGGCGGCGGTCGGCGCTCGTCGAGCTGCCCGTGGGGGCGACCGAGGACCGGGTGGTCGGCACGCTTGACCTGCAGCGGGCGCTCGGGGACGGGGTGAAGGCCTACGAGCCGGGGCTCCTCGCCGCGGCGCACCGCGGGGTCCTCTACGTCGACGAGGTCAACCTGCTGCCGGACCACCTCGTCGACCTGCTCCTCGACGCCGCCGCCATGGGCCGGGCCCACGTCGAGCGGGACGGGGTGTCGGTCAAGCACGCGGCCCGGTTCCTGCTCGTCGGCACCATGAACCCGGAGGAGGGCGAGCCGCGCCCGCAGCTGGTCGACCGGTTCGGCCTGGTCGTCGGGGTCGCCGCGCCCCAGGAGGCCGCCCCGCGGGCCGAGGTCGTGCGGCGGCGGCTGGCGTACGAGCTCGACCCCGCTGCCTTCGCCGCCCGCTACGTCGCCGACGACGCCGCCCTCGCCGAGCGGATCGTGACCGCCCGCGCCCGGCTCGCCACCGTGGCGCTGCCGGACGCGGAGCTGGACCGGATCGCCCGGATCTGCCTGGCGTACCGCGTGGACGGCCTGCGGGCCGACATCGTCGTCGCCCGGACGGCTGTCGCGCTCGCGGCCTGGCAGGGCCGGACGGTCGTCACGAAGAACGACGTGCGCGACGCCGCCCGCCTGGCCCTCCCGCACCGCCGCCGCCGCGACCCGCTCGACCCGCCGGGCGCCGACCGCGACCGCCTCGAGGAGGTCCTCGAGCAGGAGGCCGGCCCCGATCCGGACGACGATCCGCCGGGCGGCCCGCCGCCGTCCGATCCCGACCCCGAGCCCGGCCCGAGCGACAAGCCGGACGGGTCTGCGGCTCCCCCGCCGGCGCCTTTGCCGCCGGGGCCCGCCGAGCAGTCGTTCGATCCGCCCACGCAGCGACCGCCGGTTGAGCCGAGCGACGGCGGCTTGTCCGATAAGTCCGACTCGCCAGACGAGTCTGCCTCGTCCGACGTTTCGGATATGCCGGGCGTGGCGGCGCCCGGGCAGCTCGCGTTCGCCGGGCTCCCGTACCGGCCGAAGCTGCTCACCATCGCCGGGCGGGCCAATCGGCAGCCCGGGTCACACGCCGGGCGCCGGTCGCCGGCCCTGTCGCGCCACGGCCGGGTCGTGCGCTCGCGGGCCCCGATCGGCGGCAAGCTCACGAGCATCCACGTCCCCGACACGATCCGCGCCGCCGCCCTGCGCGGGGTGCGGCGGGCCGAGGCCCGCGACGTCCGGGAAGCGGTGAAGGTCGGCCGCGAGGCGAACCTGGTCCTGTTCGTCGTCGACGCGTCCGGCTCGATGGCCGCCCGGCAGCGCATGGCCGTGGTGAAGACGGCCGTGCTCTCGCTGCTGCGCGACGCCTACCAGCGCCGGGACAAGGTGGGGATGGTCTCGTTCCGCGGCCGCGACGCCGAGCTGGTGCTGGAGCCGACCGCGAGCCACGAGGTAGGCGTCGTGCGCCTGGCCGAGCTGCGCACCGGGGGCCGCACACCGCTCGCCGCCGGCCTGCGCCGGGCCGCCCGCACCCTGCACGGCGAGCGCCGCCGGGACGCCCGCCGCCGCCCGCTGCTCGTCGTCGTCACCGACGGCCGGTCGACGAGCGGGCCGGACCCGCTGACCGTGGTGCCGCTCCTGGCCGGGGTGCCCGCGGTGGTCGTCGACTGCGAGAGCGGCCCGATCCGCCTCGGCCTGGCCCGGCGCCTGGCCGCCGCGCTCGAGGCGTCCTGTATTCCACTGAGCAGCCTGGGGGCGTGACACCGTGCCGCAAGGAAAAGTCGAGCAGGTCCCCGACGACGGCCTCACCACACGTCAGCGGCGGCGGTTGCACGTGCTCGCGGTACACACGGGGCAGGGTAAGGGCAAGTCGACGGCGGCCTTCGGGATGGCGTTGCGGGCGTGGAGTGCCGGCTGGTCCATCGGCGTGTTCCAGTTCGTGAAGAGTCCGAAGTGGAAGGTCGGCGAGGAGACCGCGCTGCGGGCGCTCGGCGCGACCGGCCAGGGCGGCAGCGTCGTGTGGCACAAGATGGGGGAGGGCTGGTCCTGGATTCAGCGCCCCGGCACCGAGCGCGACCACGCGGTCGAGGCGGCCGAGGGCTGGGCCCAGATCAAGCGGGATCTGGCCGCGGAGACGTACCGGTTCTACGTGCTCGACGAGTTCACGTACCCGATCAAGTGGGGCTGGGTCGACATCGCCGACGTCGTCGAGACGCTGCGTGAGCGGCCCGGCAACCAGCACGTCGTCGTCACCGGCCGCGATGCCCACCCCGACCTGCTCGAGGCGGCCGACCTGGTCACCGAGATGACGAAGGTCAGGCATCCGATGGACGCCGGGCGAAAAGGGCAGCAGGGCATCGAGTGGTAGCCCGGATCGTCATCGCGGCGCCCGCCTCCGGCCACGGCAAGACGACAGTCGCGACGGGCCTGCTTGCCGCGTTCGCCGCCCGCGGGCGGAAGGTCGCGCCGTTCAAGGTCGGCCCCGACTACATCGACCCCGGGTACCACGCGCTCGCCGCCGGCCGCCCGGGCCGCAACCTCGACCCCGTGCTCGTCGGCGAGGACCTGATCGCGCCGCTGTTCGCCCACGGCGCGGCCGGCTGTGACCTGGCCGTCGTCGAGGGCGTCATGGGCCTGTACGACGGGCGCACCGGCGCCGGCGAGTTCGGCTCCACCGCGCACGTCGCCCGGCTGCTGCGGGCGCCCGTCGTGCTTGTCGTCGACGCGACCGCGCAGGCCCGCTCGGTCGCCGCGCTGATCCACGGGTTCCGCTCGTTCGGCGACATCTCCGGGAGCGCGCTGCACATCGCGGGCGCCGTCCTCAACCGGGTCGGCTCGGACCGGCACGAGCAGATCCTGCGCGACGCCTGCGCCGAGGTGGGCACGCCGGTCCTGGGCGTGCTGCGCCGCCACGACGCGGTCGCCGCGCCGTCGCGCCACCTCGGGCTGGTGCCGGTGGTCGAGCGGTCCACCGAGGCGGCCGCGTCCGTCGCCGCGCTGGCCGAGCTGATCGCGGCGAGCGTCGACCTGGACGCGATCGAGGCCGTGGCCCGCACGGCGCCGCCGGTGACGGCCGTGCCCTGGACACCTTCCGTGGCCGAGCCGGTGGCGGGATCGCCGGTCGTGGCGGTCGCGGGCGGGCCCGCGTTCTCGTTCGGCTACGCCGAGACCGTCGAGCTGCTGACCGCGGCCGGCGCCCGGGTGGCCCCGGTGGACCCGCTGCGGGACGAGCGGCTGCCTGACGGGGCGCGGGGGCTTGTCGTCGGCGGCGGCTTTCCCGAGGTGTACGCCGAGCAGCTCTCCGGCAACGGGGCTCTGCGGCGCGCGGTGGGGGATCTCGCGGCCGGAGGCGGAGCCGTCGCCGCGGAGTGCGCGGGGCTGCTGTGGCTGTGCCGCACCCTCGACGGCAAGCCGATGTGCGGGGTGCTCGACGCGGACGCGGTGATGACGCCGTCACTGACGCTCGGGTATCGCGACGCGGTGGCGCTCACCGACAGCGTGCTCGCTCCCACCGGCACCCGGGTGACCGGGCACGAGTTCCATCGCACGCGGGTGACGCCCGGCGCCGGTCCGCAGGGTGCCGCGTGGGCCTGGCGCGACGGCCGGGACGGGTTTGTCACGGGCAACGTGCACGCCTCCTACCTGCACCTGCACTGGGCCGGCAACCCCGCGCTGGCCCACCGGCTGGTCGCCGCATGCGTCTAGTCGTCGGGCTGGGGGCGCGCTCGTCGGCCACGCCTGACGACGTCCTGGCGCTGCTGCGGGAGTCCAACGTGGAGGATGACGTGCTGACGCTGTCCACGGTGGACTCCCGGCGGGCGCTGGCGTCGGTCGTGGCGGCCGAGTTCGGCTGGAGCGTGGTGACGTTCCCGGCCGAGCAGCTGGCTGCCGTGGCGGTCGCCTCGCCCTCGCCGCGGGTGCGGCAGGCCCTCGGGACGCCGAGCGTCGCCGAGGCGTCAGCTCTCCTGGTGGCGGGCGGCGACGGTGCCGCCGCCGTCCTCCTGACCGGCAAGCAGTCCTCGCCGTCGGTCACCATCGCCGTGGCCGCGCCCGCGCCGGACGTGGTGGTGGTCGGCATCGGGGCCGACGGTGACATCAGCGCGGCCGGGCGGGCCGCGCTCGAGCGGGCCGACGTCGTCTTCGGCGGGCCGCGGCAGCTCGCGCTGCTCGGCAACCCGGCGGCGAAGGCCATCGCCTGGCCGTCACCGCTGGTGCCCGCGCTGCCGCGGCTCCTCGCCGAGCAGCACGGCCGCAGCGTGTGCGTGCTTGCCTCCGGAGACCCGATGCACTACGGGATCGGCACGACTCTCGTGCGGCTCCTCGGGGCCGCGCACGTGCGGGTGGTACCGCAGCCGTCGTCGATCTCCCACGCCTGCGCGCGGCTGGGCTGGGCGGTGGAGGACACCGAGGTCGTTCGCGACATCCGGGTGCTGCCACGCGTGCTGCACGACGGCCGCCGGGTCCTCGTGCTGTCGGCGGGGAGCGAGACCCCGCGTGACGTGTGGCGGATGCTCGAAGCGCACGGGTTCGCCGACAGCGAGGTCACGATCCTGGAGGACCTCGGATCGGTGCGGGAGCGCATCCACCACGACCCGGATCGGGCCCGGCCGCTGAACATCGTGGCGGTGCTGGTCCGCGGTGGGGACGGGGTGCCGCTCGGGCCGGGGGTCGCCGACGAGCGGTACGACAGCGACGGCCAGCTCACCAAGCGCGAGATCCGGGCCGTCACCCTCGCCGCCCTCGGGCCCCGGCCCGGCGAACTGCTCTGGGACGTCGGCGCCGGCTCCGGCAGCATCGCCGTCGAATGGTCCCGCGCCCACCCCAGCTGCCGCGCCGTCGCCTTCGAACGCGACAGCGCCCGGGCCGAGCGCATCGGCCGCAACGCCCACACGTTCGGCGTGCCCGGCCTCGAGATCGTCGTCGGCGCCGCCCCGTCGGCCCTGGCCGGGCGCGCCGATCGGCCCGACGCCATCTTCATCGGCGGCGGGTTCACGGCGCCCGGCGTGTTCGAGGCCTGCTGGCACGCGCTGCGGCCCGGCGGGCGGCTCGTCGTCAACGCCGTCACCATCGAGTCCGAGCGGCTCGTCGCCGAGCTCCAGCAGCGCCACGGCGGCGACCTCACCCGGATCGCGGTCAACCGGGCCGCACCCATCGGCGGATTTCTGGGCTGGCGACCGATGCTGCCCGTGACACAGTGGACGGTGCGGACGTGACCGTGTACTTCATCGGCGCCGGCCCGGGCGCCGCCGACCTCATCACCGTGCGGGGCCGCGACCGCCTCGCCGCCGCGCCGGTCTGCCTCTACGCCGGCAGCCTCGTCCCGGTCGAGCTCCTCGCCCACTGCCCGGCCGGGGCCCGGCTCGTCGACACCGCGGACCTCGACCTCGACCAGATCATCGCCGAGCTCGTCACCGCCCACCGCCAGGGCCACGACGTCGCCCGCCTCCACTCCGGCGACCCGTCCGTCTTCAGCGCCATGGCCGAGCAGCTGCGCCGCCTGGACGCGGCCGGGGTCCCGTACGAGATCGTGCCGGGCGTCCCCGCCTTCGCCGCCGCCGCCGCGTCGCTCGGCCGCGAGCTGACCGTCCCCGGCGTCGCCCAGACCGTCATCCTGACCCGCACCGCCGCCCGCGCCACCCCGATGCCACCGCGCGAGGAGCTGTCCACCCTGGCCGCCAGCGGGGCCACGCTGGTCCTGCACCTGGCCGTCCAGCGCATCGCCGCCCTGGCCCCGGAGCTGGCCGAGCACTACGGCGCCGGCTGCCCGGCCGCCGTCGTCGCCTACGCGAGCCGCCCCGACGAGCGCATCCTGCGCGGCACGCTCGCCGACATCGCGGGGCAGGTGGCGGCGGCGGGCATCAGGCGCACGGCCGTCATCATCGTCGGCCCCGCCCTGGCCGCCGAGACGTTCCCCGACAGCCACCTGTACTCGACCACCCGCGACCGCCACCACCCGGCCATCTGACCCCGCCCACACGCCGGGGCGGCGGGCACCGGTGATGCCGCGCCGGTTCAGCCCAGCGCGATCCAGACGTCGTCAAGGGCGCCGTGGAACTGGTCGTTGTTCAGGCCGTCGCCCTTGCCGCCCACGCTCAGCGGCACCGTGTTGGTGACGGACAGCGTCGCCGGGATCGGGGTGGTGGCGTGGACCGCGTCGTCGACGAGCAGGGTCAGGGTCGCGCCCGCGCGGCGGCACTCCAGGCGGTGCCACCCGCCGTCGGCGATCGACACGTCCGACCGGGCCACGTGGATCCCGCGCACCACGTTGTCCGACATGACACAGCTCGGCCGGCCCGCCTCGCCGTCGACCTGGAGCTTGTACTGGCTGCCCGACGCCGAGTACCCCTTCTGCAGCACGTTCTCGCCCGAGCCGGTCTGGCCCTTCGCGAGCCGCACCGACGCGCCGTAGCGGATCGGGCCCGTCCCCGGGTTCAGGTCGGGTGCGTCGGGCGCCTGGAGCACCGCGTGCGGGCACTTCTTCGCCTTGCCCTTGCACTTGGCCGGGAACGCCGCGGCCAGACCCGCCGGCCCCGGCGACGACTTCACCCGGCCGCCGTGGCCGCCGAACGGGACGAGCGTGTGGCCGTGGCCCGAGTCGTCGGCCACGGGATCGCCCGCCTTCACCGCGTCGAAGCTGTATCGGGCGACCACCACCGGAGCCGGGGCGTCAACGGCCACGGCCGCCGAGACGTCGAACAGGGCGGCGCCCCCAGCCAGCGTCGCCGTCAGCATCCCCCATGTCTTCATGTCCGAAATGTGCCATATATTGGGACCTTGAAACATGGCATTCCACCATCGTGTCGGTCACTGTGTGCGTCCGTTCGTACCACGTACAGTCACCCGGGCGGAGTGGGCGGCGCGGCCCTGGCAGACTGGACGGCATGCGCTGGACGGTGATCCTCACGATTGTCGTCCTGGCTCTGGGCGTACCGCAGGCCGCGTTCGCCCGGACCGAAGGCCCGCAGGAGGTCTGCCGCATCACCGACCCCGCGGTCACCGAGGCGTCCGGCCTGGCCGTGCTGCCCGGCGGCGGCTACCTCGTCGAAAACGACTCCAACCCCGAGCCGCGCAAGACCCGCCTGTTCTACCTCGGCCCCGACTGCCGGGTGACGCGCAGCATCGGCTACCCGACGACCGCCCGCGACCCCGAAGACCTCGCCGTCGACGGCAAGGGCACCGTGTGGATCGCCGACATCGGCGACAACAGCCCGCTGACCGGCGGCTCCGGCAAGCGGCGCGACACGATCGCGCTGTGGACCCTGGCGCCGGGCGCCAAGAGCCTGAAGATCCATCGGCTGCGGTACCCCGACGGCGTGCCACGCGACGCGGAAGCCCTCCTCATCGACGGGGCGGGCCGCCCGGTCATCGTCACCAAGGACCCGAGCGGCGAGGTCTTCCGGCTCGACACACCGCTGCCCACCGACAACGCGGAGGGCGCCGCGCTGAGCGCCGTCGGCAAGTTCGAGGCGACGCACAGCGGCACGAGCAACCCGTTCGGCTTCCTGGGCGCCGCCTTCGTCACCGGCGCCGCGGTGGCACCCGACGGCACCCGGGCGGTCGTGCGCACCTATGCCGACGCCTACGAGTTCGACGTCCGCGACGGCGATGTGGCGAAGGCCATCACCACCGGCACGCCACGGGTGACACCACTGCCCGACGAGCCCCAGGGCGAGGCGATCGCCTACACACCCGACGGCACCGCCTTCCTGACGGTCTCCGACCAGCCGGGCCCCGCGACGATACTCCGGTACACAGTGGACCGACCCCGCCCGTCCGCCCCGGCGACGGGCACACCGGCGGCCGCCCCACGACCCGGCTCGGCGGCCGCCGCACCTCCCACGGCCGCCGGTCCGGACAGGCGCGGCCGGGTAGCGCTGCTCACCGGCGCATTCGTGGTGGTCGCCGTCGGCCTTGTAGCGGCCGTCGCCCGCCGGGCCCGCCGCCGATAAACCGGCCGGTGTCGACGGGCGTGCGCCCGCGTGACACGATCGTCACGGACAGGGCAAGGGGGAGGCGGTTCCGGGTGGTGCGCATCGAGGTCGAGCGCGCGACGACGCGCGACATGCGCCGGCGCAACCGTTCGACGCTGCTGTCCGAGCTGTTCTTCCGAGGGCCGCTGAGCCGGCACGATCTGAGCCGGATCACCGGGCTCAGCGCCGCGACCGCCAGCAGCGTCACCGCCGAGCTGCTGCACGAGCACCTGATCATCGAGGCCGGCCAGATCGAGTCCGACGGCGGGCGGCCGCGGGTGCTGCTGCGGGTCAATCCCGACTTCGGCCGGCTGGTCGGCGCGGACGTCGGTGAGACAGGCGTCAAAGTGGAGCTGTTCGACCTGTCGATGACCCGGCTGGCCGCGGTCGACGAGCCGCTGCCGTCCTCGCGACCCGATCCGTCGGCGGTCGCGGGGCAGCTCGAGGCCGGCATCCGGGCCGTGCTCGAGGACGTCGAGCCGGAGTCGGTGCTGGGCATCGGCATCGGGGTCCCGGGCACCGTCGAGCAGGCCGACCCGCCCCTCGTCTACGCCCCGACCCTCGGCTGGCGCGGCGTCTCCTTCCACGGCCTGCTCCGCGAGCGCGGCATCACGGCGCCCCTGTTCCTCGAGAACGGCGCCAAGACGCAGGGCCAGGCCGAGATGTGGTTCGGCGCGGGCCGGGGCGCCGGCAACGCCGTCATCGTCCTCGTCGGCTCCGGTGTCGGCGCCGCCGTCATCACCAACGGGACCGTCTACCGCGGCGCGAGCAGCAGCGCGGGGGAGTGGGGCCACACCACCGTCGTCTACGGCGGCCGTCAGTGCCGGTGCGGTGCCCGGGGCTGCCTGGAGGCGTATGTCGGCGCCGAGGGGCTCCTGGAACGCTACCGCGCCCTCGACCCCGACCACCCGGCCACCGACGGCGAGGTCGCCGACGTGACGGCCCTCATCGCCGCCGAATCACCGGCCGCCACCGAGACCCTTACCGAGACCGCGGGCATGCTCGGCGCCGGCATCGGCAACCTGGTCAACCTGTTCAACCCGGAGCGCGTGGTCCTGGGCGGCTGGGCCGGCCTGGCGCTGGGCGCCCGCCTGCTGCCCCAGATCCGCGACGCGGCCCGCGAGCAGGCGCTGGAGCACCCGTTCGGCCAGGTCTCGATCGAGCTGTGCGAGCTCGGCCCCGACGCCGTGGCCTTCGGCGCCGCCACCCTCCCCATGGCCGAGCTCCTCCGCCGCGCCTCCCGCCCGTAACCGCCACCTGCGCAGCGCGGCGCGTCACGATCGGGGCGGCGTGACCAGACCGGACTCGTAGGCGATGACGACCAGCTGGGCCCGGTCGCGGGCGTGGAGCTTCGTCATGGCCCGGTTGATGTGGGTCTTCGCGGTCACCGGGCTGATCGTCATCCGTACCGCGATCTCGTCGTTGGCCAGGCCCTCGGCGACCAGGGCGACCGCCTCGCGCTCCCGGGTGGTCAGCTCCCGCAGCGCCGTCGTGGCCGGGGCCGACGGTGGGTGGGCGACGAAGCGTTCGATGAGCCGGCGGGTGATGGACGGCGCCAGCAGGGCGTCTCCGCGAGCGGCGACGCGGACCGCGTGCAGGAAGTCCTCCGGCAGGATGTCCTTCACCAGGAAGCCGGCGGCACCGGCCCGCAGGGCGCCCAGCACGTACTCGTCCATGCCGTAGTTCGTCAGCACCACCACGTGCACGGCGGCCAGGTCGGGGTCGGCCGCGATCTGGCGCGTCGCCTCGATGCCGTCCACGCCCGGCATCCGCACGTCGACGAGGACGACGTCCGGCCGGTGCCGGCGGGCCAGCGCCACGCCGTCGGCGCCGTTGCCGGCCTCGTCGACCACGTGGATGTCGTCCTCGGCGTCGAGCAGCGCGCGGAAGCCGCTGCGGATCAGGGGCTGGTCGTCGACCAGCAGCACCCGGATCACGGACCGGCGTCCACGGGAAGCTCGGCCTGCACCGTGAAGCCGCCGCCGGGGCGGGGCTCGGCCCGCAGGCGGCCGCCGAGGGCGCTGACCCGCTCGCCCATGCCGAGCAGGCCGACCCCGGGCACCGGCGGGTGGTCCGGATGCGCGGTGCCGTCGTCGTCGACGCGGACGACCACGGCTCCCGGGCGGTGGCCGATGCGGACCGAGGCGCTCGTCGCCGCCGCGTGCCGGGTGATGTTGGTCAGGGCCTCCTGCACGATGCGGTAGGCGGTCCGCTCGACCACGTCCGGGGTCGGGGCCGGCTCGCCCTCCACGATCAGGTCCGCGTCGAGGCCCGTGGAGCGGGCCCGGTCGACGAGGTCGGGGATGCGGTCGAAGCCGAGCGGCGCCACCATCTCGTCGTCGCGCAGCGCCTCCAGCGTCGTGCGCAGCTCGCGGGCCGCCTCCCGCCCGGCGTCGCGGATCGCCAGCAGGGCCGCCGGGACGGGCTCGCCGCGCTTCTGGGCCAGGTGGACGGCGGCCTCGGCCTGGACCTTGATGACGGAGATCTGGTGGGTGAGCGTGTCGTGCAGTTCGCGGGCGATGTGCAGGCGCTCCTCGTCGGCGCGGCGGCGGGCGGCCTCCTCGCGGGTCCGCTCGGCCTCGTCGGCCCGGCGCTCGGCCTGGCGCAGCGCCTCGCCCGCCGCGGCCGCCGCGATCAGCCAGGCCAGTTCGAGCACGCCGCGGGCCCGGGCCATCGCCGCGGCGGCGTCCGCCGAGCCGCCGGCCAGCGCGGTCAGGGGCAGGCCGACAAGCATCGCGACGCTGACGGCGGCGGTGGCGGCACGGTGCCCGGCGCGCACGGCGGCGTACACCGCGACCAGGTACGCCACCGCGAACACGTCGAACCCGGCGGCCTGATACCCGAGCGCGCACAGCCCGGTGGCGACGAGCACCGCGA
The DNA here is from genome assembly GCF_019904175.1 of Dactylosporangium vinaceum. Lineage (GTDB taxonomy): Bacteria > Actinomycetota > Actinomycetes > Mycobacteriales > Micromonosporaceae > Dactylosporangium > Dactylosporangium vinaceum. The sequence continues at coordinate 3,028,236 of NZ_CP061913.1, forward strand.
CCGGCTGCCATCGCCGGGCGACGAGGACCAGCCCGCCCGCCGCGAGCAGGACGTAGCCCGGCGCGCCCACGTCCCGGTGCTCGGCCAGGCCGCTGGAGACGAGGATCGCGGCCACTGCGACGCCGATGACGACGTCCCACACTCCGATCCGCCGAGCGCCCATGAGGCACCCTAACCGCCCGCCCGCCGCCGCGAATCCTGCTGCGGTCCGACGGCGCCTGCTGCGTTCGCAGTAGCCGGAAAGGCCGCCCGGTGCACGACGACGCCGGTGGGCGCAGCACCCACGATTGCCGCATGAATGGATACCTGACACTTGATCGGCTCGTGGCGAGCGTGGCCATGCTGGTGGCCCTGGCCGCCCTCATCGCCGGAGTGCTCGCGATGACCCGCCGGGCCCGCCTCGGCCGCCGCGCGCTCATGGTCACCATGGCCGGCGGCGCCGCCGGCGCGGTCGTCGGCGTGGTGCTGCTGGCGACCGCCGACGGAGGGCCCGGCACCGGCAACGGCGTCGTCGGTGCGGGTGCGGCTGTCGTGTTCGGGCTGGCCGCGGCCGTCCTCGCCGGGCTGGCGCTGCGCCGGGTGCCCGCGGCGGACTGAACCGCACGGACCGGCAGTCGGCGTCGCCGACGCCCGGCGTCGACTGCCCGCACCCGGCGGCCTCGGGCCGGCCCGGTGGGCCCCACCCGTTTCCTGAAGCAACGGCCTGCTCACAGCGGGTGGCGAGGCTCAACGGGACCTTAATGGCACCCCTTTTTTCGCCTCTTTTATTGACGCGTGATGCATCTGGTCATAGCCTGCCCTCAATCTGGAAGGGCGCTTAACAGATAGGTTGCCGGCCAGTTCTGAAGCGCGTCCAACCGGGGTCACCCTCATTGAAAGGCCCCTCATGGCAAAAACCCGCCTGCTCCGCCGCGGAGTCATCGCCGCGGCCGCCCTCGCCGTCATCGGCGTGGTCGGTGTCGTGGCGATGAACTCCGCGTCCGCCGCCACGGTCGGCCAGATCACCGGCTTCGGCGGCAAGTGCATCGACGTGGCCGCGGCCAGCTCGGCCAACGGCACGCAAGTGCAGCTCTACACGTGCAACGGTACGGGCGCCCAGCAGTGGACCATCGGCGACGACGGCACCATCAAGGCGCTCGGCAAGTGTCTCGACGTGAACGCGGCCAGCTCCGCGAACGGCACCAAGGTCCAGATCTACGACTGCAACGGCACGGCCGCGCAGCAGTGGTCGCGCAACAGCGACGGCACCCTGCGCGCGCTCGGCAAGTGCCTCGACGCGACGGGCAACAGCTCGGCCGACGGCACCCCGCTGCAGCTCTGGGACTGCTTCGCCGGCGCCAACCAGCGCTGGACGCTCCCGGGCGGCACCACCACGCCGCCCACCACCGCGGGCCCGACCTCCAACCCGCCGGCCTCCAACCCCGCGATGGGTGCGGCGCCGTACGCGTACCTCGGCTGGGGCAACCTGCCCGACCCGCGCACCATCATGAGCGCGACGGGCATCAAGTGGTTCACGATGGCGTTCATCCTCTCCAACGGCGCCTGTGAGCCGCTCTGGGACGGCAGCCGGCCGCTCACCGGTGGCCAGGACCAGACCACGATCAACAACATCCGGGGCGCCGGCGGTGACGTCGCCGTGTCGTTCGGCGGGGCCAGCGGGCCGTGGCTGGAGCAGACCTGCAGCAGCGCCGCCACGCTCGCGGCGGCGTACCAGAAGGTCATCAACGCGTACGGGCTCAAGGCCATCGACATCGACATCGAGGGCACCGTCTACAACAACCCGACACTGCAGCAGCGCACCATCGACGCGCTGAAGACGGTCAAGGCCAACAACCCGAACACCGCCGTCTACGTCACCTTCCCGAGCGACCGCAGCGGGCCGGACTCGTCGATGATCAACCGGGCCGCCGCCAGCGGCCTGACCGTCGACGCGTGGACCATCATGCCGTTCGACTTCGGCGCGGCCGGGCAGAACATGGGCAACCTGACCATCCAGGCAGCCGAGGGCCTGAAGAACGTCGTCAAGAACGGCTACAAGTACACCGACGACCAGGCGTACCGGCACTCCGGCATCTCGTCGATGAACGGCATCACCGATGTCGGCGAGACGGTCACGGTGGCCGACTTCCGCACCATGCTCGCCTACGCCCAGCAGCACCACCTGGCCCGGTTCACGTTCTGGTCGGCCAACCGCGACCGGCCGTGCAACGGGGGCAGCACGAACGACGACACGTGCAGCGGCGTCTCGCAGAGCGCGTGGGACTTCACCAAGGTCATCGCCCAGTACAAGGGGTAGGACCCACGGACTGGTGCCCCGGTATGCGGACGGCCGGGGCACCGCCGTGAGGTAGGCCACGTTCGTTGTCGGGTGGCATACATCCGGGATCAAAGTGCGCCGCGGCGACCGTAGTTTGCTCTTCGTCAAGCGAAGACAGACCGCGCGCTCCTGGCGGTACACATAAAGGAATCCCTGATGTCCAAGCGTCTGCTGCCCGCCCTTGCCGTTGCCTGCACCGCGCTGCTGCTCACGGCGGCGTGCGGGAAGACAAGAAGACCGATGCTCCGGCCGCGGCGAGCTCCGCTGCTCCGGCCGCCTCCACCCCCGCATCCACATCCGCATCCGCCTCGGCTGCGCCGTCCACCCGCGGCTCCGCCAAGGCCGGCAAGCTCGAGTTCTCCACCGTCGGCAAGATGACCGGAGAGCTGTTCACCAAGGACCCCGACTGCCCGTTCGGGCAGTGGGACGCCAACTCCACCGGCGTGGAGGCCAAGTACCGCTCGGCCGTTGCGAGCTTCAAGCAGTTCGACTGCTACGAGAAGAAGGGCGCCGCGCTCCCGCACCGCGGGCAGCAGGCCATCTTCGTGGAGTTCAAGGCGGCCAACGCGGCCAAGGCCTACGCGCAGGACCAGGCTTCGATGTACCCGACGCTCATCGTCGGCAGCACCGTGGTCGTGGGCGGCACCGGCCTGTCGAAGACCGACATGAAGGCCTGGCTCGCCGACGTCAACGAGACCGCCGGCGGTGCGGGGGAGATCCTCGCCTGAAGCGGTGTCCCGCTGGGGTGGTGACGGCGATCCGGCGCCACCCCAGAAAGGGATTCTGCGTGACCCCCTCCACCAAACGACGGCCCCGCCTGCGGATCGGACTCGCGGTGAGCGCGGCCGTCCTGGCCGTCGCCGGCATCGGCGTGTTCGCGATGACGAGCGCGTCGGCCGCCACCGTCGGCCCGATCACCGGCTACGGCGGCAAGTGCGTCGACGTGGCCGCGGCGAGCTCCGCGAACGGGACGCAGGTGCAGCTGTACACCTGCAACAGCACCGGCGCCCAGCAGTGGACGGTCGGCGACGACGGCACGATCCGGGCCCTCGGCAAGTGCCTGGACGTCAACGCCGCGAGTTCGGCCAACGGCACGAAGATCCAGATCTACGACTGCAACGGTACCGCCGCGCAGCAGTGGTCGCGCAACTCCGACGGCACGCTGCGCTCCCTCGGCAAGTGCCTCGACGCGACCGGCCCGAGCTCGGCCGACGGCACCCCGCTGCAGCTCTGGGACTGCTTCGCGAGCGCCAACCAGCAGTGGACACTGCCCGGCGGGCCGACGAACCCCACCACCGGGCCGCCGACCACCGGCGGCCCCACCTCCGGCCCGCCGAACAACCCGAACAACCCCGACCTCGGGCCCAACGTCTCGGTGTTCGACCCCTCGATGTCGCAGGCCACGATCCAGAGCCGGTTGAACACCGTCTTCAACGGGCAGCAGAGCAACCAGTTCGGCGCCCAGCGCTACGCGCTGCTGTTCAAGCCCGGCACCTACAACGTCGACGCCAACGTCGGCTTCTACACGCAGGTCGCCGGCCTCGGCCTCTCCCCGGACCAGGTCACCATCAACGGGGCCGTGCACGCCGAGGCGGACTGGTTCCAGGGCAACGCGACGCAGAACTTCTGGCGCTCGGCCGAGAACCTGTCGGTCAACCCGACCGGCGGCACCGACCGGTGGGCCGTGTCCCAGGCCGCGCCGTACCGCCGCATGCACGTGCGCGGCAACCTGCAGCTCGACGACGGCGGCTGGTCCTCCGGCGGCTGGATCTCCGACTCGGCGATCGACGGGCAGGTCCGCTCCGGCTCGCAGCAGCAGTGGATCACCCGCAACTCGACGATGGGCAGCTGGACCGGCCAGAACTGGAACATGGTGTTCGTCGGCGACACCAACGCGCCGAGCGGCAACTTCCCCAACCCGCCGTACACCCGGGTCGCGCAGACGCCGGTGGTGCGGGAGAAGCCGTTCCTCTACGTCGACGCGCTCGGCGCCTACCAGGTGTTCGTGCCGGGGCTGCGGACCAACGCGACGGGCAACTCGTGGCAGGGCGGCAACCAGCCCGGCAGCTCGCTGCCGATCAGCCGGTTCTCCATCGTGAAGCCCGGAGCCACCGCGGCCTCGATCAACGCCGCCCTCGCCGCCGGGCAGAACCTGCTGTTCACACCGGGCGTGTACCACGTCAGCGACACGATCCGGGTCACCCGCCCCGACACCGTCGTGCTCGGCCTCGGCCTGGCCACGATCGTGCCGGACAACGGCGTGACCGCGATGACCGTCGCCGACGTCGACGGCGTGAAGCTGGCCGGCATCCTGTTCGACGCGGGCACCGTCAACTCGCCGGTCCTGCTCGAGGTCGGGCCCGGCGGCTCCGGTGCCGACCACTCGGCGAACCCCACGTCGCTGCACGACGTGTTCTTCCGCATCGGCGGCGCGACGGTCGGCAAGGCCACGGTCAGCCTGCGGATCAACTCGAACAACGTGATCGGCGACCACACCTGGATCTGGCGGGCCGACCACGGCAACGGCGGCACCGTCGGCTGGAGCACGAACACCGCCGCGAACGGCCTGGTCGTGAACGGCGCCAACGTCACGTTCTACGGGCTGTTCGTCGAGCACTACCAGCAGTACCAGGTGATCTGGAACGGCAACGGCGGCCGCACGTACTTCTTCCAGAACGAGATCCCCTACGACGTGCCGAACCAGTCCGGCTGGTCGAGCGGCGGCGGGGCGCAGGGCTGGGCCGCGTACAAGGTGGCGGCGAACGTCACGGCCCACGAGGCCTGGGGCCTGGGCAGCTACTGCTTCTTCTCCACCAACTCCAGCGTGGTGCTCGGCCACTCGTTCGAGGTGCCGCAGGCGGCGGGCGTGAAGTTCCACGACATGGTCACGGTCTCGCTCGGCGGCACCGGCACCATCTCGCACGTCATCAACAACACGGGAGCCGCGGTGAACTCCGGGCACCAGGTCGAGGACCTGGTGAGCTTCCCGTAATAGGCTCGTGCGGTGCCGTCCGTGCTGATCCTGGGCGGCACCGGGGAGGCCCGCCGGCTCGCCTCGGTGCCGCTGCCGGGCTACCGCGTGATCTCCTCCCTCGCCGGCCGCGTCGCCGACCCGGCGCTCCCGGCGGGGGAGGTCCGCGTCGGCGGCTTCGGCGGCCCGGCCGGCCTGGCGCAGTATCTGCGGGACGAGCGGATCGACGTCGTGGTCGACGCCACGCACCCGTTCGCCGTGCAGATGTCGGGCAACGCGGCCGCCGCCTGCGCCTGCACCGGCACGAGGCTCGTCGTGCTGCGGCGGCCGGGCTACGACCTGGACCCGTCGTGGCCGCGCGTCGATTCGCTCGAGCAGGCGGCCGGGCTGCTGCCGGCGCTGGGGGAGCGGGCCTTCATCACCACCGGGCGCCAGGGAATCGGACATTTTCGAGATCTCGCAATATTCTGCCTCGTCCGCTGCGTCGAGCCGCCCGAGCCGCTGCCCGCCAACTTCACGGTGCTCCTGGATCGGGGGCCGTTCACGGTGGAGGGCGAGATCCGGCTGCTGCGCCGGCACCGCATCGACGTGCTCGTCACCAAGGACAGCGGCGGCGCGATGACCGAAGCCAAGCTCGAAGCGGCCCGGAGCCTGGGGATCGCGGTGGTGGTCGTCGACCGCCCACCGGTCACCCCAGGCGTCCCCGTCCTGTCTACAGTGGACGAGGTGGCCCGGCTACTGCTTGCGTAGCCAGAACGTCAGCCCGGCCGCCGCGTTCGCGTTCGCGTCCGGCCATCCGGCGCCGGCCCCGAAGGACGTGGCGAGCACCTCGTCGGCGATCGCCGCGGCGTGCTCCTGCAGTGCCGATGCGGTGTCGGGGTCGTCGGCCCGATACTGCAGCGAGATCCGGTCCGTCACCTCCAGCCCGCTGCTCTTGCGGGCCTCCTGCACCTGCCGGATCACCTCGCGGGCGATGCCGGCCCGGCGCAGCGCGGGCGTGAGCTGCAGGTCCAGGGCGACCGTCGCCCCGGCGTCGCTGGACACGGCCCAGCCCTCGCGGGGCGTCTCGGTCAGGAACACGTCGTCGCGCTCCAGGGTGATCGCCTCGCCGCCGACGTCGACGCTCGCCGTGCCGGTGGTGCGGAAACCCTCGCCGAGCACCGCCGCGTCGGCGGCCGCGACCGCCTTGGCGATCTCCTGGACCCGCTTGCCGTAGCGCTTGCCGAGCGAGCGGAAGTTGGCCTTGGCCGTGGTGTTGACGAGGGAGCCGGTGAGCGGCTCGACCGCCTGCACGTTGAGCTCCTCGGCCAGCAGCTCCAGCAGCTCCGGGCCGAGCTCGTCGAACCCCTGCGCCGAGACGAGGACCCGCGACAGCGGCTGGCGGGTCTTGACCGTCGCGTCCGCGCGGGCGGCCCGGCCCATCTCGACGAGCCGCCGCACGAGCGCCATCCGCTCGGCCAGGCCCGGGTCGACACGTGACGGGTCCGCGACCGGGTAGGGCGCCAGATGTACCGACTCCGGAGCTCCCCGGTCGGTCGGGACGACGAGGTCCTGCCAGACCCGCTCGGTCACGAACGGTGTGAGCGGGGCCATGAGCAGCGTGACGGTCGTGACCGCCTCGTGCAGCGTGGCCAGGGCCGCCGGGTCGCCGCGCCAGAACCGCCGCCGGGCCCGCCGCACGTACCAGTTCGACAGGTCGTCGACGAACTGGGCGAGCAGCCGCCCGGCCCGCTGGGTGTCGAAGGCCGCCATGGCCGCGTCCACGTCGCCGACGAGCCGGTTGAGCTCGGAGACGACCCACCGGTCGAGCACCGGCCGCTCGCGCAGCGGCACCGTCGCATCGGGTGTCCAGCCGGCGGTGCGCGCGTAGAGGCTCTGGAACGCCACGGTGTTCCAGTACGTGAGCAGGACCTTCCGCACCACCTCCTGGATGAGCGTGTGCCCCACCCGCCGGGCCGACCACGGCGAGCCCACGGCGGCCATGAACCAGCGCACGGCGTCGGCACCGTGGCGCTCCAGCAGCTCCATCGGGTCGAGGATGTTGCCGAGGTGCTTGGACATCTTGCGGCCGTCCTCGGCCTGGATGTGCCCGAGGCAGACGACGTTGCGGTAGCTCGACCGGTCGAACACGAGCGTGCCCACGGCCATCAGCGTGTAGAACCAGCCGCGGGTCTGGTCGATCGCCTCCGAGATGAAGTCGGCCGGGTAGCTCTTCTCGAACGTCTCGGCGTTGCGGTGCGGGTAGCCGTACTGCGCGAACGGCATGGCGCCCGAGTCGTACCAGCCGTCGATGACCTCGGGCACCCGCCGGGCGGTGCCGCCGCACTCGCCGCACGGCAGCGTGACCTCGTCGATGTAGGGCCGGTGCGGGTCGAGGCCCGTCACGTCGCGCCCGGCCCGCTCGCTGAGCTCGGCGAGGGACCCGATGCAGGTCAGGTGCCCTTCGTCGCACCGCCAGATCGGCAGCGGCGTGCCCCAGTAACGCTTGCGCGACAGCGCCCAGTCGACGTTGTTGGTGAGCCAGTCGCCGTAGCGGCCGTGCTTGATCGACTCCGGGTGCCAGCCGGTGCTCTCGTTCTCCCGCAGCAGCGCGTCCTTGATCTGCGTGGTGCGGATGTACCAGGAGGGCTGCGCGTAGTACAGCAGCGGCGTGTGGCAGCGCCAGCAGTGCGGGTACGAGTGCTCGTACTGCACGTGCCGGAAGAGCGCGCCGTGCTCGCGCAGCGTCGCGGTGAGGACCGCGTCGGCGTCCTTGAAGAACAGGCCGCCGACCAGGTCCAGGCCGTCCTCGAACCGGCCGTCGGGGGCGATCGGGTTGATCATCGGCAGGTCGTAGGCCCGGCAGGTGGCGTAGTCGTCGGCGCCGAACGCGGGCGCCTGGTGGACGAGGCCGGTGCCGTCCTCGGTGGTGACGTACGTGCCGAGGACGACGAAGTTCGCGCCCTCCAGGGGCACCAGGTCGAACGGCCGCCGGTAGGTCCAGCGCTCCATCTCCTTGCCGGTGAACGCCTCTCCGGTGAGCGTCCAGCCCTCGCCGAGCGCCTTGCCGACCAGCGGTTCGGCCACGACCAGCCGCTCGGTGCCGTCGGTCGCCACGACATAGGAGACATCCGGGTGTACCGCCACGGCCGTGTTGGACACGAGCGTCCACGGTGTCGTGGTCCAGATCAGCAGCGCCGCGGCCCCGCTCAGCGGCCCCGACGTCAGCGGGAACCGCACGTACACCGACGGGTCGGTCACGGTTTCGTAGCCCTGGGCCACCTCGTGGTCGGACAGGCCCGTCTGGTCGCGCGGGCACCACGGCGCCACCCGGAAGTCCTCGACGAGGAGCCCCTTGTCGAAGATCTGCTTGAGCGACCACCACACGGACTCGATGTACGACGGGTCCATGGTCCGGTAGGCCCCGGCCATGTCGACCCAGTAACCCATCCGCTCGGTGAGCCGCCCGAACGCGTCGGTGTGCCGGGTCACCGACTCGCGGCACCGGGCATTGAACTCGGCGACCCCGTAGGCCTCGATGTCCTGCTTGCCGGTGAAGCCGAGCTCCTTCTCCACGGCCAGCTCGACCGGCAGCCCGTGGCAGTCCCAGCCGGCCTTGCGGGCGACGTGGAAGCCCTTCATGGTCTTGTAGCGGGGGAACACGTCCTTGAACACGCGCGCCTCGATGTGGTGTGCGCCCGGCATGCCGTTGGCGGTGGGCGGCCCCTCGTAGAACACCCACTCCGGCCTGCCCTCGGATCGGGCCAGGCTGAGCCCGAACACATCGCGCTCCTGCCAGAGCGCGAGCACCTGATGATCCAGCGCAGACAGGTCCACCTGCGCCGGCACCGGCCGATACATGATCTTGTACCTCTCCGTCGGTCTTCACGGACAGAGGGACGAGGCCGCAGCCCCGCGGTACCACCCTCCTTGGCCGTGTTTCGACACAGCCCACTCTTGTCCAGCCACGGCTCCGGGGTGATCTTCTCCCCGCGCACACCTGCCGGGCTTCCACCGTCCCCGGTTCGCTCAAGGCTGCGTGCGGGGGTACTCGTCCCCTTCAACACCTGCGCCGAAGTATAGGCCGACCGGGCGCGGCACGCTTTGGGGATACAAGCGCCCGGACGGCCCGTCTACTGTTCTGGCAACGACGACGAACAGGGTGGACCACAACATGAGCGACTACGACGACGGCGGCCAGCTCGACCCGGGCTACACCGGCGACGAGCAGCCGGACACGTTCGGCCACGGCGACACCGACCTCGGCCACTTCGAGACCGGCCAGGACCACAGCGCGATGGAGCAGCTCCACGCCGACCACGGCTCCGAGAGCGACCTGCAGAGCCAGTTCGGCGTGTTCGAGCACGACACCCACCAGGCTGAGTCGACAGCCCTCGAGCACGGGCAGCACGTCGCCTACAGCGCCGGCTACGACGAGGGCGAGCAGCCGTCGTTCACCGGCGGCGACATCGACGACCTGCACGCCCGCCTCGGCGGCCTGGGCGGCGAGGACGAGCCCGGCGCCTCCGCGGGCCTCGGCGTGGCCTCGAACTGAGCACTTCGGAGCAGCCCCGGCCGCCGCGGCCGGGGCTTGCTTCAGTCGCCTTCCGGCACCGCCGCCTCCTTGATCAGGTCGTCCTCGCTCGCCCCGCGCCGCCAGTATCCGGTGAACTTCACCCGTCGCCTGTCGAACCCGCGCTCGTGCACCAGATGCCGGCGCAGCGCGCGGATCTCACCGGACTCGCCGGCGATGAACGCATACGGCGTGCCCGCCGGTAGCACCGCCGCCCGCACCGGGCCGAGCAGCCCGGCCGGGCAGTGCACGACGCCCGGCGCGCAGCGGGCCGGCGCGGCCGCGACGAACGTGTGCACCGGCAGGCTGTCGCCGACGTGGGCCCGGATCGCGGCCAGGGCCGGCACCGCCGTCTCGTCCCCGGCCAGCAGGACCCAGTCGGTGCCGTCCGGCGGCAGGAAGTCGACGCCGCCGTTGTCGGTGACCGTCGGGCCGAGCACCAGCAGCCGGTCGCCGGCCTGCGCCCGCGCCGCCCACCGGTTGGCCGGCCCGCCGCCCGGGTGCAGCGCGAAGTCCACGTCGAACTCGTCCGGCCGGTGCGCGGCGACGGTGTACGTGCGCATGACGGCGCGCACCGCCGGGTCCATGGCCCGCCACCCGGGATACCAGTCGGGGGTCCGCGGCACGATCGCCGTGGACTGGCCGGGGGCCGGGAAGAACAGCTTGCAGCGCTGATCCCGGCCGCCGCTGGCGAAGGCGCCGAGCTGCGGCCCGGCGAACGTCAGCCGGACGGCCGAGGGCGTCAGCCGGGACCGCGCGGTGACCCGCACATCGAAGAAGTCATAGGTCATGCGGTGACCTTCTTCGCTCCCGACAGGGCCTTGGCGAGGGTGTCGAGCGCGCCCGCGCACCCGGTGTAGCTGAACCGCGGCTCGCTCTGCCACGGCACGATCTGGGCGGCCTTGACCGCCGGCAGGCTCGCCCAGGTCGGCTTGGCGGCGAGGTCCTTGGGCTGCAGCGCCTGGGAGCGGTTGTCGAGCAGTATCACGTCGGCCTTGTACTTGTCCGCGTTCTCCCAGCTCAGGTTCTCGAAGTAGCCTCCGGAGACGGCGGTCGGGGCGATGACCTCGACGCCGAGCTCCCGGTAGTAGCTCAGCTCGCCGTAGACCTTGGGGTCGCAGACGTACAGCAGGTCGGGGCTCGCCGACGCGGCCAGGACCTTGAGGCTCCCGTTGGCCTTCACCGCCGCCCTGACCGCCGCCGCGGCCGTGTCGAACTGCGCCTGGCCGGCCGTCGGGTCGCCGCCCAGCGCCTTGGCCAGGTCGGCGTAGCGCTTGATGACGGTGGCCAGCGAGGTCCGCGACACGGTGAGGCCGATGCTCGGGGCCAGGCCGAGGATCTTGTCCTTGCTGTCCTCGGGGACGTACCAGAGCTGGTTCGCCTCGTACATGTTGGTGATCAGCAGCTCGGGGCGCAGCGCGGCGTACTTCTCGATGTTGAACTCGCCCCACGCGTTGCCCAGCGACTCGACCTTGGCCGGGTCGAGCCCGCCGGCCAGCGGATCCTTGCCGCCGTCGGCCGCCTTGAGCGGGCCGAACGTGCCGGCGAACGCGGTGACGCCGAAGTCGTGGAGCGCGGCCGCGGTGCCGACGTAGGCGACGACCCGCTTCGGCGTGGTGCCCAGGTTGACGGCGGTGCCGCGGTCGTCGGTGAAGGCGAACGGACCGCCGCCCCCGCCCCCGCCGCCGCCGCTCGCGGCCGGGTCGGAGCCGGTGCCGTCGCCGCAGGCCGCGAGCGCGCCGAGGCCGAGGACGCCGGCGAGCAGGCCGCGGCGGGAAACGGTCAAAGCCATGGTGGGTTGCCTCCTCACACGTGAGAGCTTAGGGTAGCCTTACTTAAGTTGATCGTGTCAAGGCGGTACCTTTGCCCCCCTTTGTGCGTATCGTTGCCGCGGTCGGCGTCCTCGTCCTGGTCGCGGTGGCCAGCCTCGCCGTCGGCGCCCGCGCGCTCGGCCCGGCCGAGGTCTGGCGCGGCCTCACCGACGCCACGGCGGCCGGCGCCACCGTGGTCCGCGACCTGCGGCTGCCCCGCACCGTCCTCGGCCTGCTGGTCGGCGCCGCCCTGGGCCTGGCCGGCGCCCTCATGCAGGCGCTGACCCGCAACCCCCTGGCCGACCCGGGCCTGCTCGGCGTCAACGCCGGCGCGTCGGCCGCGGTGGTCAGCGCCATCGCCTTCCTCGGCGTGACGGACCTCTCCGGCTACGTCTGGTTCGCCTTCGGCGGGGCGGCCCTGGTGTCCGTCGTGGTCCATGCCGTGGCCGGCGGGCGCTACGGGTCCCCGGGATCGCTGGCATTGAGTGGTACCGCGGTCAGCGCCGCCCTCTACGCATACGTCGCCGCGGTGCAGCTGCTGGACACGGCCTCACTGGACCGGATGCGGTTCTGGACGGCCGGCTCCCTCGCCGCGGCCCGCCCCGGCACCGCCTGGCTGATCGCCCCGTTCGTGGTCGTGGGGGCCGGGATCGCCGCGCTGCTGGGCCGCCCGCTCGGGGCCCTCGCGCTCGGCGACGACTCGGCCCGCGCGCTCGGCGCCCACCCGGGCCGCATCCGCATCCTGGCCGCGGTGGCGATCGTGCTGCTGTGCGGGGCGGCGACAGCGGCCTGCGGGCCGATCGTGTTCCTGGGGCTCATGGTGCCGCACCTGGTCCGCTCGTTCACGGGCGCCGACGTCCGGCTGCTCCTGCTCTACAGCGGCGTCCTCGCGCCGGCGCTGCTGCTGGCGGCGGACGTCATCGGGCGGGTCGTGGCCCGCCCGGGGGAGCTGTCGGTCGGGGTGGTCACCGCGGTCCTCGGGGGTGGGTTCTTCCTGGCCATCGTCCGAGGGCGGCGGTCCGCATGAGCGGGCGCGCCTTCTGGGTGAGCCTGGCCCTGGCCGCGGTCGCCGTGCTGGCCGCGCTCGTCGCGATCGGCAGCGGCGACTATCCGATGGGCCTCGGGGACGTCGTGCGCACGCTTGCCGGTGGCGGTACCCCCGCCGATGCCTTCATCGTCCGTGCACTGCGCCTGCCGCAGGTCGTGACGGCGCTCGTCACCGGCGGTGCGCTGGCGCTGGCCGGAGCGCTGTTCCAGTCCCTGGTACGCAACCCGCTCGGCAGCCCCGACGTGCTCGGCTTCACGCAGGGCTCGGCGACGGGCGGCCTGCTCGCGGTCGTCGTGTCCGGCGGTGGCACCGCGGCGGTCGCGGGCGGCTCGCTGCTCGGGGCCGTCGCCACCGGTGTCGCCATCTACCTGCTGGCCTGGCGCGGCGGCGGCCACGGGCACCGACTGGTTCTGGTCGGCATCGGCGTCGCCGGCATCCTCACCGGCGTCAACAGCTACCTGCTCATTCGCGCGAACATCGTCGACGCCGCCCGGGCCGTGCTGTGGCTCACCGGCAGCCTCGACGGCCGCGGCTGGGGCAGCGCCGCGGTCGCCGGCGGCGCGCTCGTGCTGCTGACCCCGGTCGTCGTCGCGCTGGCCCGGGCGCTGGCGAACCTCGAGCTGGGCGACGACCCGGCCCGCGGCCTCGGGGTCGGCGTGGGGCCCGTCCGGGCGGTCGCCCTGGCCTGTGCCGTGCTGCTGGCCGCCGCGGCGGCCGCGGCGGCCGGACCGGTGCTCTTCGTGGCCCTCACCGCACCCCAGCTGGCCCGGCGGCTCACCGGCGTGGCCGGCCCCAACCTGCTGCCCAGTCTCTTCCTGGGCGCCGCGCTGCTGACCGGCGCCGACGTCCTCGCCCAGCGGCTGCTCCCCGGCCGCCAGCTCCCCGTCGGCGTGGTCACCGGCCTGCTCGGCGGCGGCTACCTGATCCTGCTGCTCGCCCGCACCGCAAGGAGAGCCCGTGTCTGACCGCCTGCGCGGCACCGACCTGACCCTCGGCTACGAGGGCCGCACGGTCACCGAGGGCCTGTCCATCGACATCCCCGACGGCTCGTTCACCGTCATCGTGGGCCCGAACGCGTGCGGGAAGTCGACGCTGCTGCGCTCCCTGGCCCGGGTCCTGCGCCCGAAGGCCGGCACCGTCCTGCTCGACGGCCGCGACATCGCCACCCGCCCGGCCCGCGAGGTCGCCCGCACCCTGGGCCTGCTCGCCCAGACCGCGACCGCCCCCGACGGCATCACCGTCGCCGACCTCGTGTCCCGCGGCCGCTACCCGCACCGCGGCCCGCTGAGCACCTGGAGCGCCGCCGACGAGCGCGCCGTCCGGTGGGCCATGCAGGCCACGTCGGTGACCCCGCTGGCGTCCGCGTTCGTCGACGAGCTGTCGGGCGGCCAGCGGCAACGCGTCTGGATCGCGATGGTACTGGCCCAGCAGACCCCGCTGCTGCTGCTGGACGAGCCCACGACGTACCTGGACATCGCCCACCAGCTCGACATCCTCGAACTCTGCGCCACCCTGCACCGCGAGCACGGCCGCACCCTGGTGGCCGTCCTGCACGACCTCAACCTGGCCGCCCGCTACGCCACCCACCTGGTCGCCATGCGCGCGGGCCGCATCGTGGCCGCGGGCCCACCGTCCGACGTGGTCACCGAGTCCATGATGGAGCAGGTCTTCGCGCTGCCGTGCCGGGTCGTCCCCGACCCGGAGACCGGCACCGCCCTCGTCATCCCCCGCAGACGCGCGAGCGCGGGCGGTGCGGCGGCGGAGCCGGCGCGGTGAGGGCCGGCCGTCAGGCGGGGTACCGCCGCGGCGTCCACACCACCGGTGCCGCCCCGTCCCGGTCCAGCCGGCGGGTCTGCGACGAGCCGATGATGAGCAGCGTGCGCATGTCCACTTCGGACGGTTCGAGGTCGGCCAGGCGCACCACCCGCACCGACTCCTGAGGCCCGCCGACGTCGCGGCCCAGCACCACCGGAGTGTCGGCCGCGCGGTGCTGCAGCAGCAGCGCCTTGGCCGCCTCGACCTGCCACGTCCGCGACTTCGAGCCCGGGTTGTAGACGGCGATGACGAGGTCGGCCCGGGCCGCGGCCTCGAGGCGCCCGGCGATGACGTCCCACGGCTTGAGCCGGTCCGACAGCGACAGCACGCAGAAGTCGTGGCCGAGCGGCGCACCGACCCGGCTGGCCACGGCCTGGGCCGCGGTCAGGCCCGGCAGCACCCGCACCGCGATGTCCTTCCAGCGCGGCTCTGCGGCGACCTCGAGGACGGCCGCGGCCATCGCGAACACGCCCGGGTCGCCCGATGAGACGACCGCTACCCGCCGGCCCTCGCGGGCCAGGGCGAGCGCGAACTCGGCCCGCTCGGCCTCGACCCGGTTGTCGGAGGCGTGCCGGCGCTGGCGCGGATTGCCGGGCACCCGGTCGAGGTACGGCCCGTAGCCCACGAGGTCGTCGGCCGCCGCGAGCGCGGCCTGCGCCTCGGGGGTGAGCCAGTCGCGCCCGGCCGGCCCGAGCCCGACGACCACCACCTCGCCCTCCCGGACGGCGGGCGGGGCGGCGGCCAGCTGCGCCGCCGTCTCGTCATGGACGCGGGACGGCAGGATGGCGATGGAGAAGTACGGCACCGAGTCGGCATCCACGTCGCGCAGCGGGGCGACCCGCTCGCCGGCCGTGGTGGCCCGCTCGACGTACCACGCCTCGTCGAGCCGCCCGGCCCGCTCGATCGCGTCGCGGACCTTGCCGAACGTGCGGCCGAGCTTCATCACCGCGGCCGAGTCGGTGGCGGCCAGCCGCTCGGCGAGCACCCCGGCCGGCAGGGTGCCGGGCAGCACGGTCAGGACCTCGTCGCGCTCCACGAGCGGGCGGCCCAGCACCGCCGACGCGCCCGCCACGGACGTCACGCCCGGGACGACCTCGGTGGGGTACCGCTGCCGCAGTCGCTTGTGCATATGCATGTAGGAGCCGTAGAACATCGGATCGCCCTCGCACAGCACGACCACGTCCCGCCCGGCGTCGAGGTGCGCGGCGAGGCGCGCCGCCCAGGCGTCGTAGTGCTCCTCGATGACGCCCCGGTAGTCGGCGGTGTCCTCGGTGGTCACCGGGTAGACGAGGGCCTCCTCGATGTGGTCGGCCCGCAGGTACGGCGCGGCGATCGACCGGGCGATGCTGCGCCCGTGCCGGGCACTGTGGTAGGCCACCACCGGCGCCGCGGCGATCAGCCGGGCCGCCTTCACCGTCATCAGCTCGGGGTCGCCGGGCCCGAGTCCGACACCGTACAGCCGCCCACTGTCCACAGTGCTCATTCCTTCTCGCTCGCGATCGCGTTGACGGCGGCGGCCGTCATCGCGCTGCCACCCCGGCGCCCGTGCACGACGAGATGCTCGAGCCCCGACGCCGCCAGGGCCGCCTTCGACTCGGCCGCCCCGATGAACCCGACCGGGATCCCGAGCACGGCGGCGGGCGTCCCGGCCCCCTCGGCCACCATCTCCAGCAGCCGGAACAGCGCGGTCGGCGCATTGCCGATGGCCACCACGGCCCCGTCGATCCGTCCCCGCCACAGCTCCAGCGCGGCGGCACTGCGCGTGTTGGCCAGCCGCTGGGCCAGCGCCGGCACCGCGGGATCGCGCAACGTGCAGACCACCGCATTGTCACGGGGCAGCCGCGCGCGGGTCACCCCGGACGCGACCATCTCGGCGTCACAGAGGATCGGTGCCCCGTCCCGCAGCGCCGCCCGCGCCGCCCGCACCACGCCGGGGGAGAAGCCGACGTCGGCCGGCAGGTCGACCATCCCGCAGGCGTGAATCATGCGCACGGTCACCTGCGCGACGTCGGCCGGCAGCCCCGACAGGTCGGCCTCGGCCCGGATCGTGGCGAACGAGCGCCGGTAGATCTCCGCCCCGTCCCGGATGTAGTCCCAACCGCTCACGCCGCCGCCTCCGCAAGCTCCGGCGGCGACGCGAGCCCCGCCCAGCACTTATGGTTCGCGGCCACTCCGCTTCGCTCCGTACCGCTCACGCCGCCACCTCCGCAAGCTCCGGCGGCGACGCGAGCCCCGCCCAGCACTTATGGTTCGCGGCCACTCCGCTTCGCTCCGCGGCGCTCACGCCACCACACTGCGCTCATATCCGGCCGGCGTTGCCAGCATCTCCACGTGCCTTCCCTTCGGTGCGCCGCAGCGGCGCTCGCAGCCGACCCAGTGCGCCGGCTCGGCGGTGCCCGCGGCCACCGCGGCCCGGGCGTCCGCGCGGACGTCGGCGAGTGACTTGGCGCAGCCGGGCCGGCCGGCGCAGGCGGTCACCCCGGCCCACGGTGAGGCCGGGTCGGCGACGAGACCGGACTCCACAGCGTCGGCCATCGCCGCGGCCGGGACGACGACGGTCCGCCACGGCGTGACGATGATCTCCCCCAGCGCGCTCAGCGCGGCCGACTGCGGGGCTGTGAGCAGGCCGAGCGGGACCGCCAGGACCGCCGAGTCGCCGTGGATGCCGGGACCGGGCGGATCGGTGCGATTCGGGGCAAGAGCCGTGAGCCGGGTGCCGAGGCGGGCGGCGACCCGCTGCGGCCCGTCGACCAGCTCGGCCAGCCGCCAGGCGTTGGAGTGCTGGGCCGCCCGCTCGGCCAGAAACGCCCCGGCGGCGCGAACGAGCAGCTCGGGGTGGCCGCGGGCCTCGGTGAGTACCCCCGCCAGCGTCAGATGGGAGTCGTGGAGGCCGACGTCGCCGAGCAGCGGGGTCACGTCCCCGCGGCCGTCGTCGATCGTGGCCAGGAACCGGCCGGGCAGCGCGGCCAGGGCGGGCTCGGCGCACAGCAGCGCGTCGAACCGCGCGACGAGCGGGCGCACGGCGGCGCTCAGCGGGGTCGCGACGATGTTGCGGACCCGCTCGTGGGTGGCCGACGGCAGCAGCCCGGCGCTGGTGAGCCGGGCCGCCAGCTCGTGCTCGGCCCCCGGCGGCAGCGCTCTGACCTGCACGTTTCCGCGGGAGGTGAGCTCCAGGGCGGGGTCGGCGAGCTCGGCCGCGGCGGTGCGCAGGACGGCCAGCTGGGCGCCGGTGATCCGGCCGCCCGGCAGCCGGACGCGGGCCAGGCCGCCGTCCGCGGCCGGGTGGACCTGGACGGCACCCGGGCACCGGTCGGCACTCTCACGTCGGGTCGCAGGCTGCACGGGCGGATACTACCTGCGCACGGGACGTGGACCACGCTCGCTTGACGGGCGCCTGACGGTCCAGGAGAGTTGACGGCGCTGTAAGCACGGCGACGAGTGGAAGGAACCCGGTGCGAGTCCGGGGCGGTCCCGCCACTGTCACCGGGGAGCGCGTGTGTCTTTCCGGGAGCCAGGAGACTTCTCCGCCGCCGGAACCGACCACCGACTTGGGGCGCGGACCCTGAGGGAGGAACCCCGGCGTGATCCTGCTGCTGTCCACGTCCGACACCGACCTGCTCAGCGCGCGCGCCAGCGGCGCCGACTGGCGACTGGCCAACCCGTCCCGCACCGCCGTCGAGGACCTCACCGGGCTCGCCGAAGGCGCCGAGCTGATCGTTGTGCGGTTCCTCGGGGCGTACCGCGACTGGGAGCACGGCTTCGACACGCTCATCGCGACCGGGCGGCCGGTCGTGCTGCTCGGCGGCGAGCAGGCCCCCGACGCCGAGCTGATGAGCCACTCCACGGTTCCGGCCGGCCTCGCCGCCCAGGCCCACGCCTACCTGGCGTTCGGCGGCCCGGCCAACCTCGCCGAGCTGCACCGGTTCCTCTCCGACACGATCCTGCTCACCGGCCACGGGTTCGCCGAGCCGGTCGAGCTGCCCGCCTGGGGCGTCCTCGAGCGCACCGCCGCGGAGGTGGAAGGCCCGACGGTGGCCGTCATCTACTACCGGGCCCATCACGTCTCCGGCAACACCGCGTTCGTCGAGGGGCTCTGCACCGCGATCGAGGACGCCGGCGCCCGGGCCCTGCCCGTCTTCGCGGCGTCGCTGCGCACCGCCCCGGCCGCGCTGCTCGCCACGCTGCGCCAGGCCGACGCGCTCGTGGTGACGGTCCTCGCCGCCGGCGGCACCCGCCCGGCCGACGCCCAGGCCGGCGGGGAGGACGAGGCGTGGGACGTCGGCGCGCTCGCCGCCCTCGACGTGCCGATCCTGCAGGGCCTGTGCCTCACCAGCAGCCGCGAGACCTGGGACGGCAGCGACGACGGGCTGTCACCGCTGGACACCGCGACCCAGGTGGCCATCCCCGAGTTCGACGGGCGGCTCATCACCGTGCCGTTCTCGTTCAAGGAGATCGACGAGGACGGCCTCACCGTGTACGTCGCCGACCCCGAGCGCGCGAGCCGGGTCGCCGGGATCGCCGCCGCCCACGCCCGGCTGCGGCGGCTGGCGAACGCGGACAAGCGGATCGTGGTGATGCTGAGCGCGTACCCCACCAAGCACTCCCGGATCGGCAACGCCGTCGGCCTCGACACCCCGGCCTCCGTCGTGCGGCTGCTGGCGGAGCTGGAGGCGCGCGGGTACGACCTCGGGGAGGGCTTCCCCAAGGACGGCGACGCGCTCATCCACGAGCTCATCGCCGCCGGTGGCCAGGACGTCAACTGGCTCACCGACGAGCAGCTGCAGGGCAACCCGGTGCGCATCGCCGGCGCGCGCTACGCGGCGTGGTTCGCGACGTTGGACGAGGGCCTGCGGGCCGGGATGGAGCAGCACTGGGGCCCGGCACCCGGCGAGCTGTTCGTCTCCGACGGCGACATCGTCCTCGCCGCACTGCAACGTGGCAACGTCGTGGTGATGGTGCAGCCGCCGCGCGGGTTCGGGGAGAACCCGGTCGCCATCTACCACGACCCCGACCTGCCGCCGTCGCACCATTACCTGGCCGCGTACCGCTGGCTGGCCGACGAGTTCGGCGCGCACGCCGTCGTGCACGTCGGCAAGCACGGCAACCTGGAGTGGCTGCCCGGCAAGACCGTGGGCCTGTCGGCCGGCTGCGGGGCCGACGCGGCGCTGGGCAACCTGCCGCTGATCTACCCGTTCCTCGTCAACGACCCGGGCGAGGGCACCCAGGCCAAGCGCCGCGCCCACGCCACCCTCGTCGATCACCTGGTGCCGCCGATGGCCCGGGCCGAGTCGTACGGCGACATCGCCCGCCTGGAGCAGCTGCTCGACGAGCACGCCAACATCGCGGCGCTGGACCCGGCCAAGCTGCCGGCGATCCGGGCGCAGATCTGGACCCTGATCCAGGCGGCCAAGCTCGACCACGACCTGGGCCTCGACGACCGGCCGCACGACGCCGAGTTCGACGATTTCCTGCTGCACGTCGACGGCTGGCTCTGCGAGGTCAAGGACGTACAGATTCGCGACGGGCTCCATGTGCTGGGCCAGGCGCCGTCGGGATCGGCCCGGGTCGACCTGGTGCTGGCCATGCTGCGGGCCCGGCAGATGTGGGGCGGCCAGGTCGCGGCCCTGCCCGGACTGCGCGAGGCGCTCGGGCTCGACGAGTCGAGCGTGGAGCGGTCCAATGTGGACGCTGTGGAGGCGTCGGCGCGGGCGCTCGTCGCGGCGATGGAGGAGCGCGGGTGGGACGCCTCCGACATCGCCGATCTGTCGGACAACCCGGAGGTGCTGCGGGTGCTGCGGTTCGCCGCCACGGAGATCGTGCCGCGGCTGGAGCGCACCACCGACGAGCTCACGAACGTGCTGCACGCGCTCGACGGCGGCTACGTCCCCGCCGGGCCCAGCGGCTCCCCGCTGCGCGGCCTGATCAACGTCCTGCCGACCGGCCGCAACTTCTACTCCGTCGACCCGAAAGCGATCCCGTCCCGCCTCGCCTGGGAGACCGGCCAGGCGATGGCCGAGTCGCTCCTGGCCCGCTACCGCGCCGACCACGGCGAATGGCCCCGCTCCGTCGGGCTGTCCATGTGGGGCACGAGCGCCATGCGCACCGCCGGCGACGACATCGCCGAGGCCCTGTCACTGCTCGGCGTCCGCCCCGTGTGGGACGAGGCGTCGCGCCGGGTCACCCGCCTGGAGCTGATCGACCCGGGCGAGCTGGGCCGCCCCCGCATCGACGTCACCATGCGCATCTCCGGCTTCTTCCGCGACGCCTTCCCGCACGTGGTGGCCCTGCTCGACGACGCCGTGCAGCTGGCCGCGGCCGCTGCGGGCGAGGACAACTACGTCCGCGAGCACGTGGCCGCGGACGTCGCCGCCCACGGTGACGAGCGCCGGGCCACGCTGCGCGTCTTCGGCTCCAAGCCCGGTGCCTACGGGGCCGGCATCCTCCCACTCATCGACAGCCGCAACTGGCGCGACGACCGCGACCTGGCCGAGGTCTACGCGGTGTGGGGCGGCTACGCCTACGGCCGCGGTGTCGACGGCGTCGCGGCCCGCACCGACATGGAGGGCGCGTACAAGCGGATAAGTGTCGCGGTGAAGAACACCGACACGCGCGAGCACGACATCGCGGACTCGGACGACTACTTCCAGTACCACGGGGGCATGGTCGCCACCGTCCGCGCCCTGACCGGCCGGGCCCCCGCCGCGTACGTCGGCGACAGCACCAACCCCGACGCCGTGCGCACCCGCACCCTGAGCGAGGAGACGGCCCGCGTCTTCCGCGCCCGGGTGGTCAACCCCCGCTGGCTGGCCGCGATGCGCCGGCACGGCTACAAGGGCGCCTTCGAGCTGGCCGCCACCGTCGACTACCTGTTCGGCTTCGACGCCACGGCCGGTGTGGTGGCCGACTGGATGTACGAGAAGCTGGCCGAGTCCTACGTCTTCGACCCGGACAACCACAAGTTCCTCACCGAGTCCAACCCGTGGGCGCTGCACGGCATCACGGAACGCCTCCTGGAGGCCGCCGACCGCGGGCTGTGGGAGCACCCGCAGGAGTCCACGCTCGCCGGTCTGCGCGAGGTGTACCTCCAGACGGAGGGCGACCTGGAGGACGACGACTGACCCGGGGCCGGCTCAAGCGCGGTCAAGCGCAGACAGGGGCATCGGCGGCGAGGCGGTGGGCGGCGGCGGCCACTGTCGAGTACCCGGCGGTGAAGGCGGCCGGGGTCTCGGCGCGGATCGCGGCCCTGAGCTCGGTGAGCGTCTCGGGCGGCAGGCGGTTGATGAAGCCGGACGTGGAGATCTGCTCCGCCCACTCGTCGCGCGTGTACGGGCGCTGCCACGGGAAGGTCCACAGCTCCGGCTCGGCGAACGCCCCCGTTGCCCGCAGGGCCGCCGCGGCCTTCTCGGCCAGCGGGGCGTATGCGGTGCCGCCGAACGAGAAGGACTTCGGGCCCGGCAGGTCCGGCAGGAAGCGTCGCAGCGCGGCGCCGGTGGCTTCGCCGACCTCGGGCGGGGGCTCGACGCCGTTCCAGAACATGGTGATCAAACCGCCCGGGCGGAGCAGGCGGGCCGCCGCCGCCGCGCCCCGGGCGGGGTCCACCCAGTGCCATGTCTGGCCGGCCACCAGGGCGTCGAAGGTGCGGCCCGCGGGCTCCCACTCCTCGATGGTGGCGATGACCACGTCCAGGCCGCTGCGGCGGGCGACAGCGGCCATCCTCGGGTCGGGGTCCAGGCCCAGGACCGTCGCCCCCGCGGCCTGGAGCTGGCGGGCGACGATGCCGGTGCCACAGCCCACGTCCAGCACCTCGCGGCCGGGTGCGGCGGCCAGGATGCGGGTGATCAGGGCAGCCGGGTAGGTGGGGCGGGCGCGGTCGTAGCGGTCGGCGTCGGCGCCGAAGGACTCGGCGACAGTCCGCTGCTCGTGGGACTCGCCTGATAGAGTGGGCATGCGCCCACTCTAATGGGCACTTGCCCACTTCGTAAACCGCGCGCGGCAGAACGAAAGGGTGCTGCGTGCCTACCGGGGTTGCCATTCGTGATGTCCGCGAGCAGTTGTTCGACGCCGCGGATCGGATCCTGCTGCGCGACGGGCCCAGCGGGCTCACCAGCCGGGCCGTCACCACCGAGGCCGGTGTCGCCAAAGGCGTACTGCACAAGCATTTCGCTGACTTCGATGCCTTTCTCGCGGACTTCGTGCTCGATCGCGTGCACCGCATGGCCCCGCAGGCGCTGGCGCTGCGGGAGGCGGCCGGCCGGGGTACCGTCGCCGGCAACGTGACCGAGGCGCTGGTGGGCGTGTTCGGCTCGGTTGCGGTGGCGATCGTCGCGCTCATCACGTTCCGCGACGAGCTGCGGGCCCGGCTGCGCGAGACCTGGCCCGCCGGTGTGCCGGTGCTGACCGAGGCCGCGAGCATGCTCGGCGACTACCTGGCGCGGGAGCAGGACCTCGGGCGGGTCGGCGCGGCGGCCGAGCCGCAATTCCTCGCGGCCATGCTCATCGGCTCGGCCCACCTGCTGTTCGCCGACCGCACCGGGCCCCCGCCGACCCGCGCCGACGTCGAGCGGATGGTCACGAACGTGCTCCGGTGAGCCCGGCCTCCGGGGCGGAGTAGCGTTTCGGCGGTGATCGTGCGGTCGTGTCTGCGTGACGGGCGCGGTGGCAGCCCGACGGCGGTGCTCGTCGGCGGCCCGGTGCCGCGGGTGGCGGTGCCCGGCCCGTCGCACACGGTCTGGATCGGGCCGGGCCGGCGGCTGCGGTTCTTCACGGCGGCCGGGGAGCTTCCGGCCTGCGGGCACGGCACGGTGGCGGCCCTCGCCGTGCTGGGGCCGGGGGAGCACACGCTGCACGCCGGTGGCCGCTCGTTCGCCGGGCGGGCCTGGCCGCAGGGCGGTCTCGTCGCCGCCGCCTTCGACGCGGGCCCGGTCGGCCTGCGCACGCCGGCCGCCGTGGAGGTCGCGCCGGTCCTGGCCGCGCTCGGCCTCGCCGCGGCGCCGACCGTCGTGGCGTCCGTCGGGCGCCCCCGGCTGCTGGTTCCCGTGACCGCCCGCGACGAGCTGGCCGGGCTGGCACCGGACCAGGCCGCGCTCAAGGCGGCCTGTGACGCGGCCGGGCTGCTCGGCTGCTACGTGTACGCGCCGGCCGGCGACGGGGGACGGTTCGCGGCCCGCATGTTCGCGCCGTCGATCGGGGTGCCCGAGGACATCGCGAACGCCAACAGCACCGCCTGCCTCGCCGCGGCCCTGGCGGCGGACGTGACAGTCGACATGGGCGACGCGCTCGGGGAGCCGGCCACCATCACCGCCGGCCCGCGCGGCGTGGGTGGGGTCTGCCGCTAGACCGGCGGGGCCGGGGCGGGTGCGACCGTCCCGTTGCGATATTCACATTCCTCTTTTTACCGGCTACTCTCCCCGGCGGGAGCCGCGCGCGTTGACTTCGTCAGTTCCAAGTCAGCCGCGTCGTCGTCGTGCTGTCGAAGCGCTTCGGCGACTGCGCACCCCTGAGGAGTACCAATGCAAGTTTCATCGACCGCGCGGCGTCTTGCGCTCGGCGCTCTGGTCCTGGTGACGGCCGTGTTCGGCCTGGCCGTGATCAGTCAGCCGGCCTCCGCCCACGGCTCGCTCACCGACCCGCCGTCGCGCAACTACGGCTGCTGGGAGCGGTGGGGCTCCGACTTCCAGAACCCGAACATGGCCACCATCGACCCGATGTGCTGGCAGGCGTGGCAGGCCAACCCGAACACGATGTGGAACTGGAACGGCCTCTACCGCGAAGGCGTCGCCGGCAACCACCAGGCGGCGATCCCGGACGGGCAGCTGTGCAGCGGTGGCCGGACCCAGAACGGGTACTACGCCTCGCTGGACACGGTCGGAGCGTGGACCGCGGCCACGAAGCCGAACAAGTTCACGCTGACGCTCACCGACCAGGCCCAGCACGGCGCGGACTACCTGCTGATCTACATCACCAAGCAGGGCTTCGACCCCGCCACGCAGCCGCTGACCTGGAACAGCCTGGAGCTCGTCCAGCGCACCGCCCGGTATGCGCCCGCCCCGCAGTACCAGGCCCAGGTCGACGCCGGGACCCGCACCGGCCGGCACGTCGTCTACACGATCTGGCAGGCCAGCCACCTCGACCAGTCGTACTACCTGTGCAGCGACGTGATCTTCACCGGCCAGGGCGGCAGCACCGGCTCCCCGTCGGCGTCGGCGTCGGCCTCGCGGTCGCCGTCGACCTCGGCCTCACCGTCGCGGTCCGCCAGCGCGTCGGCGTCGCCGTCGCGGTCGGCCGGCACGTCGCCGTCGGTGCCCACCTCACAGCAGCCCGGTGGCTGCACGGCGACCTACACCAAGTCCTCGGAGTGGGCCGGTGGGTTCGGTGCCACCGTGACCGTCACCGCGGGCTCCGCGGGGATCAGCACGTGGACTGTCAAGTGGACGTTCGCCAACGGGCAGACCGTGACGAGCTCCTGGAACGCGACGATCACATCCAGCGGCTCCGCGGTCACGGCGACCAACGCGGCGTACAACGGGAAGCTGAGTGCGGGGCAGAGCACCAGCTTCGGGTTCAACGGCAGCTGGACGGGGACCAACAGCGTCCCGACACTCAGCTGTAGCGCCCAATGATCCAGTGGTCGTAGGGGTGCCGGCCCGGCCGGAACCCCGCTGACTCGGCGAGGGCCGCGGCCGCGGCGAAGTTCGTGGCCACGGCCTCGGGCCGGTGGGCGTCGCTGCCGAAGCTGACGGCGGCGCCGCCGGCCTCCCGCCACCAGTGCACCAGTGTGGGTTCGAGGGTGCGGCGGGTGTTGATCTCCAGCGCGCGGGACGTCCCGGCGAGGGAGCGCAGCACCTGCCGTACCTCCTCCTCGAAGTCCTCGATGCGAAACGCGTGTCCGGCCGGCAGGTAGCGCACCGGGTAGTCGAGGTGCGTGAGCGTCGAGAAGTCGCCGCCCGCCTCGACCATGCGCACGACCTCGGCGAAGTAGTCCCGCAGCACCGCTTCGACGGGCCGTCGGGTGTACTCGTCCTCGACAAGCACTGCCGCACCGTCGACGCGCAGCGAGTGCAGCGAGCCGATCACGCGCTCGAACGGTGCGCTGGCGAGCAGCGCGGCCGCCTCCCGCGCGAACCAGTGGGGCTCGCCGAGCTCGACGCCGGTGATGATGCGCAGCGCCGGGTACTTCGCCCGGCACCTGTCGATCGCCTCGAGGTAGCCGTCGACGTCGAGCGCCGGCGCGGTGAGGTGGGCCGGGTCGCTCATGTACTGCGTCCAGCGCTCCGGCACCCCCGCCGGGTCCACCGTCCACGACACGAAGTCGGTGTGCTCGGTGAACGCGATCGCCGGCAGGCCGAGCTCCACCGCCCGCGCGCACGAGCCTTCCATGTCCCCGGTCCGGGTGTCCCAGGAGAACTCGGTGTGGGCGTGCAGGTCCGCGGGCAGGTTCACGCAGTCATGCTATGTCGGCCCCGGGATCAGGGCCGGGCCAGGATCTCGCCGTGGAGGATCGAGAGCCAGCCGTCGGGGTCGCCCGCCCACCGCGTCCAGCCGGCTGAGATGCGGTCCAGCTCCTCCTGCGGTACCCCCGAAGCAAGGGCCTGGCGAGCCATCGCGGACTCCCGGACCCGGTCCGCCCACATGCCGCCCCACCAGGCGCGGTCCTCGTCGTCGGCGAAGCACCAGGTGCTCGACGTGGCCGTCACCTCACTGAAGCCGGCCGCGTGGGCCCAGGCCAGCAGCCGCCGCCCGGCGTCCGGCTCGCCGCCGTTGGCCCGGGCCAGGCGCTGGTAGAGGGCCAGCCAGTCGTCGAGCTCGGGCAGCTGCGGATACCAGGTGAAGGCCGCGTAGTCGCCGTCGCGCGCGGCCACGTAGCCGCCGGGCTTGCACACGCGGCGCATCTCGCGCAGGGCCAGGACCGGGTCGGCGACGTGCTGGAGCACCTGGTGGGCGTGCACGACGCAGAAGGTGTCGTCGGGGAACGGCAGGGCATGCACGTCGCCGAGCGCGACCGCGGCGTTGGGCACCCCGGCCAGGCCCTCCCGCGCGACGGCGACGGCCTCGGCGTTGACCTCCAGGGCGACGACGTTCGCGACCCGGGCCGCGAGGTCGCGGGTGATTGTCGCGGGCCCGGCGCCGACGTCCAGGACGACCATCGCGTCCGTGAGCACCGGCAGCAGGTAGGCGGCGGAGTTCTCGGCGGTCCGCCAGCGGTGGGAGCGCAGCACCGATTCGTGGTGCCCGTGCGTGTAGACGTTCGTATCCATGTCCCAGACAGTAGTATTTTCATCTCAAATCCCGGAACAATCTTCCTGAATAATGAGAAACCAGATGACCGGATCGGTCCGGGTCGCGACCGCTGCGGTCCTGGTGCGGGCGCGCGCGGAAGCGCACGATCGGAGCATGCGAAGCGCACTGCTCATCATCGACATCCAGGAGTCGTTCCGGCACCGGCCCAGCTGGGCGGCGGTCTCCAACCCCGGCATCGTCGACACCGTGAACCCGCTCATCGACGACGCCCGGGCCCGCGGCGACCTCGTCGTGTGGGTCCTGCACACCGAGCCGGGCACCGGCACCGTCTTCGACCCGGCGGCCGGTGACCTCGTCCGCTACATGGACGGGCTCGAGCCCCGCGCCGGCGAACCCCAGCTCGTCAAGACCTCGGCGAACTGCTTCACCACGACCGGCCTGCAGCAGCTGCTCACCACCGAGGGCATCCGGCACCTCATCGTCACCGGCATCCAGACCGAGCTGTGCTGCGAGACGACCACCCGGGTGGCCGGCGACCTCGGGTACGACGTCACGTACGTCACCGAGGCGACCGCCACGTTCCCGATCGCCCACCGCGACGAGCGCGACCTCCCGTACGACGAGATCCTGGCCAGCCCGCGCACCCTGCCGACGGCCGACATCATCGCGCGCACGGAATATGCTCTGGCCGGTCGGTTCGCCACCATCGCCACCGTCAAGGAGGTCCTCGCGCGGTGAGAGTCGTCTTCCTGCTCGTGCCCCACGTGCACCTGCTCGACCTGGCCGGCCCCGCACAGGTGTTCTCCACCGTGCGCGACCTTAGGCTCGGATACGAGCTGCACTACGTGGCCGAGCAGGAGGAGGTGCCCACCGCCCAGGGCGTAGCGCTGCGAGCCGTGGTGGAGTGGCCCCGGCTCGGCCGCGACGACCTGATCCTCGTCCCCGGCTGGCGCTCGCTGACGTTCGGCGAGCGCCACGGCACGCTGACCGGATCGACCCGGGGCCGGATCGCCGCCCACCACGCCGGCGGCGGCACGGTGGCGAGCGTCTGCGCCGGGGCCGATGCCCTGGGCCAGGCCGGTCTCCTCGACGGCCGCCGCTGCACGACGCACCACGGCCTGCAGGATTACCTGGCCCGCCGCTACCCGCAGGCCCGTGTCGTCCGCGACGTCCTCTTCGTCGAGGACGAGCGGGTCGTCACCTCGGCCGGCATCGCCAGCGGCATCGACCTGGCCCTGCACCTGGTGGCCACCCGCCACGGCCCCGCCGTCGCCGCCCAGGTGGCCCGCGAGATGGTCGTCTACGCCCGCCGCAACGGCGACGCCCCGCAGCACAGCGCCATGCTCCGCCACCGCGACCACCTCAGCGACGTCGTCCACCGCGTCCAGGACGTCATCGACGACCGCTTCGCCGACCGCCTGCCGCTGCGCGACCTGGCCCTGGCCGCCGGCGTGAGCGAGCGCACCCTGACCCGCGCCTTCGGCGAGGCCACCGGCCTGACCCCGCTGCGCTATCAGCAACTGCTCCGCCTGGAGCGCGCCGAGCACCTCATCGGCCACGGCGCCACCGTCGAGGCCGCCGCCCACGCCACCGGCTTCGAGGACGCCCGCATGCTGCGCCGCCTCCGCGCCCGCGGCTGATCCCCGACGCTTCCGGGCGCCCGCACTTCGAGCGACACCCGCCGCTGTGGTGCTCACCGCGGCGGTGCTGGGGCAGTGCGGCGCTCCTGCGCGCGGCCGCTCGCAGCCGGTGCGGGACGCCGCGGTACCGGTGAGGACGTCGAGCATGACGCCGAGCCCGGTCCGTCGGCGACGGCGCGGTGGGGCGCCGCCCGGCGGGCTGGTTGCCGTTGACGGTATATACGTTCAGAGGTATGTTCGAGGGGTGCTATCGATCTTCGAGGTGCTCGCGCTGCCGGCGCGGCGCGAGGTCATCGAGCGGCTGCGCGGCGGGCCGAAGTCGGTGAGTGAGCTGGCCGAGGCGCTCGGGGTCAGCCAGCCGATCATGTCCAAGCACCTGCGGGTGCTGCGCGACGCCGGGTTCGTCAGCGTCCGCGCGGACGCGCAGCGGCGCTGGTACGAGCTGCGCCCGGAGCCGCTCATCGCGGTCGCCCAGTGGCTGGAGCCCTACCGCTGGATGTGGGAGAGCCGCCTCGACCTCCTCGGAGATCATCTCGACACGATGCGGAAGGAATCGAACCCATGACCGTTCCGGAGTTCGTCGACGGTGCGTCGCCGGTCATCAGGGTCGTGCGCACCTACGACCATCCGATCGAGCGCGTCTGGCGGGCGGTGACGGCGCCGGAGCACCTCGCCGCGTGGTTTCCGACCGGCGCGGAGATGGACCTGGTCCCCGGCGGGAAGATCCGCTTCGGCGACCTGGGTGACGGCGGCTCCATGGGCGAGGTCCTGCTCGTCGAGCCGCCCACTCGCCTCGACTTCCGCTGGGGCGACCAGCGCTTCGAGTTTCATCTGGCGGCTGTCGGGGGTACCGCGACCACCTTCACGCTCGTCCACCACTTCGACGACCGCGCGGGCGCGGCCAGCTTCGCGACGGGGTGGGAGCTCTGCCTGCGCGCCCTGGCGGCGGCGCTTGCCGGTGCGCCGCCACCGCCGGCCGATCGCGGTGCGGCCCGGCACGAGGAGCTGGTGCGCGCGTTCGGGCTCGACCGGCCGCGGGTGACGCGCGACGGCGACGGCTGGCACGTGCGGTTCGAGCGCCAGCTGACCTGCTCCGCCGACGCGGCCCGGGAGATCCTCGGTCCGGCCGCCGACGGGGAGCGGCTCGCGTTCGCCCCGGGCACCGGGCACGGGGCGCGGCTCGTGCTGGAGTTCGAACGTACGGAGGAAACCGCAGTTGCTGCTGCAGTCGCCCTGTGGACGGCCCGTATCGAGGGCGTCTCAGCGGCCGCCAGTGACATCGATGGTGGTGCCGGTGATGAAGGCGGCGTCGGGTGACAGCAGCCAGGTGATCGTGCCCGCGACGTCCTCGACGGTGCCGGCGCGTCCGAGCGGCTGCTGCGGCCCGAGCCGGTGCGCGCGGTCGGGGTCGCCGCCGGTGCCGTGGATCTCCGTGTCGATGATCCCCGGGCGCACGCTGACGACCCGGATGCCGTACTTCGCCACCTCGAGCGCCAGCCCGCGGGTCAACGTGTCGACGGCGGCCTTGCTGGCGGCGTAGTCGACGTACTCGCCGGGCGCACCCAGCTCCGCGGCCCTCGACGACACGTTGACGATGACCCGGTCGGGCCGGTCGCTGTCGCGCATCCGCGCGACCGCCTCGCGGCAGCAGCCGGCCAGGCCGACGACGTTCACGGCGAGGATGCGGGTCCACCGCTCGGCGTCGATCCCGTCGAACGTCGACTGCCGCTCCAGCACCCCGGCGCTGTTGACGAGCCCGGCGAGGGGCCCGAGCGCGTCGGCCGCGGCGAACAGGTCCGGGATCTGTGCCGGGTCGCCGACATCGCACGCGACCGCGCGCACGGGGCTGTCCGGCCGGTCGAGCTCCTCGACGAGCGCGCGGGCGCGGTCGTGCCGGCCGCGGTACCCGAGGACGAGCGCCCGGCCCGGCACCCCGGCCAGGCGGCGGGCGACGCCGGCCCCGATGCCCCGGGTGCCACCGGTGATGACGTAGACGGCTGCTGTGCTCGGCATGCCCTCGATCTTTCCGGATTTCCGTCCGGGGCGGCGAGGGTCAGAATCAGTGAGTGAGCCGGATCGTCGCCAACGCCCCCGCTGCCCCCGTCTCGATGCTCGGACGCGTGCTGGCGCTGCTGGACTCGGTGGCCGCCGCGGGGCCGCTCGGGCGCGGCGAGCTGGCGGCCGCGACCGGACTGCCGCCCGCCACCGTCAACCGGATCGTCGCGTCGCTGCTCGCCGAGCGGCTCCTGGCCGAGGACGCGGGTGTGCTGCGGCTGGGCCTGCGGCTGTTCGAGCTCGGGACCGTGGCCGGGCAGGCGGGCGTCACGCTGCTGGACGTCGCGGGGCCGTACCTGGTCGATCTGCACGGGGCGTTCGGCTGCACGGCGCAGCTGGCGGTGCTCGACGGGGATGCGGTGGTGTACCTGCTGAAGGTCGGCTCGCCGCGGCAGCGCCGGCTGGAGACGCGGGTCGCGGGGCGGTTCCCGCCGCACTGCACGGGGGCGGGCAAGGCGTTGCTGGCGTTCGGCGCTCTGGAAGCGGTGGATGGTGTACTGGCCCGGCTGCCGCTCGCCGCGCGGACGCGGGCGACGATCACCGACCGTCCAAGACTGCTGGCGGACCTGCGGGCGACGCGGCGCCGTGGCTATGCCGTCGACCGCGGCGAGTTTCAGGACGGCATGACGGGGGTCGCCGCGCCGGTGCGGGCCGCCGGCCGCCCGCTGGCCGCGGTGACGCTCGCCGGCCCCACCGAGGTGTTCGACGTGCCGCGGGCCGCGCACGCGCTGCGGCTTGTCGCGCAGCTGATCGAGGGGCGACTGGGCGGTGCGGGCAGCGGCCGATAGCGCAGCACCGGGCCGGCGCGACCGGTGGCCACGCGTGCACCCCGCAGCGCCCCTCGATCGTCGCGCTCAGGCGGACTTGGGCGGGGCCCAGCCGCTGTTGCCCGTCGGTGTGCTGAGGATCTCCAGCAGGCCGAGGAGGCTCAGGACGCGGCGGACGCCCGGGCTGGGGTTGACGATCCACAGGTCGCTGTTGTTGGTGATGGCGTGCGCGCGGGCCGAGACGAGCTTGCCGATGCCCGTCGAGTCGATGAACGTGACGAGGCTCAGGTCGACCTCGACCGCCTTGGCCCGGACGTCGTCGATGGCCCGGAACAGGACGGTGCGGAGCTCGCTGACGTTCTCCATGGTGACCTCGCCGGCGACGCGCACGCGCAGCGCCTGTCCGGGGAGCGGCTCGACAGTGACGTTGAATTCGGGGAACACGGCGAAACGATCGGCGGGACTCATCGGGCTCAACACCTTCCAACTCCGAGCCGGTCTCACGATACGGCCATTCGCTGCCCACGTCATCCCGGAGAGCGATCTCGACCGATTCGTTCGAACCCGAATGAGGGTCGTAGGGGGTTCACGCTCTGAGCTGAAGGTGGCGGGATTTGCTCGTACGGGTGTTCGAAATCGGGTAGGCTTCGGGGCATGATTGACCTCGCGTATCAGCCGTCGATGTTCGACGTCGCCGGACCCTCGCTCGGCTCGCTCACCGGCCAGGTGACCCGCCACCACCTGTCCCGGGGCGCGTGGGTCGATCACCTGCCCGGCTGGGTCCTCGGCTCCGACGCGGTGCTGCAGACGCTCCTGCACGAGGTCGAGTGGCGGGCCGAGCGCCGCAAGATGTACGACGACGTGGTCGACGTGCCGAGGCTCCTGCGCTGGTACCCGGCCGAGGAGACCCTCCCGCACCCGCTGCTCACCGAGGCCCGCCGCCGCCTCACCGTCCACTACGTCGAAGAGCTGGGCGAGCCCTTCATGACCGCCGGCATGTGCCTCTACCGCGACGGCCGCGACAGCGTCGCCTGGCACGGCGACACCATCGGCCGCGGCGCCCGCTTCGACACCATGGTCGCCATCGTCTCCTTCGGCTCCCCGCGCGCCCTCCTCCTGCGCCCCCGCGGCGGCGGCGACAGCATCCGCTTCCCGCTGGGCCACGGCGACCTGGTCGTGATGGGCGGCTCCTGCCAGCGCACGTGGGAACACGCGATCCCGAAAACCGCCCGCCCGGTCGGCCCGCGGGTCTCCGTCCAGTTCCGCCCGGCCGGAGTCGCCTGACACCACCACTGCCCGCCGCCCCGGCCGGCCCGGCGCTGAGCCGCCGGGCCCTGGCCACCCGCCGCCCACCCCGGCGCGGCCCGTATGCGTCGAGGCTTCGCGCGCGGTAGCCGGCGGTGATCGCGATGGGCCCATCTCGCGCGAAGTCGCCCGACTGAGCCGGCACACGGGCTGCCGCGGCCGTGCCTCCCACGCCGCAGACCCGCGCTTGTCGGCGCGCCGGAAGTTCAGGCTTCTTGTCGTTCGGCCCGCGACATCGGCTCGTCCCGCGCCCGCGCGAGGGTTCGATGCCTGCGTGGCAAGGCGCGGGTAGCAGGCGCGGACTGCGGCGAGACCGGCCTGGTCGTCGAGACCCGTGCGTCGGGGGTGGCGGAGCAGCCAGTTCACAAGCTGCCGGACCTTGGGCAGGTGTAGTGCCGCAGGCGGTGCAGCGGTGAGAGGCCGCAGCCCGCGGACGGAGTTCGGCTGATCCTACGTCGTGTGGTCGATGGCCAGTAGGTACTCGTCGGCGATGGCGGCCGGTAGCTGGGGATCCACCTGGCTGATGGTCACCAGGTGCTTGCGCCAACCGGCCGTCCGTAGCAGTTCCAGCGCAGCGCTGCGGGCCAAGTCATGCTCCGAGGCGTCGGCCGCCGTTGTCACGATGATCGGCCAGGCTCTGCCGGCCGCTTCAGGATGCTGCAGACCGGTCGCGATCTCGACCGCGAGCCGGCGATCTCCGGCGAAGGCGACGGCCCCGGCCAGCCCGGCCAGCAGGATGTCTCTGGCCCGCGGGTCGGTACCGCTGCCGATGTGCCGCATTGTTTCCCGTGCCAGCGATCGCGTCCGAGCCGGGTCCAACGACTCAGCGATGGCCTTGATTTCGGAGATGACCCTGTCCAGCCAGGCCTCAGAACTCGGTGAGTTCTCATGCGCGGTCTCGTCGGGCCCGGCCCCGAGCGCGGCAAGCAGCGTCGTGCTGCGGCTCTCTTCAGCGTCCGAGTCGGAATACTGCCAGGTCCCATCGCTGGTCACCAACTCCGCCAACTCGGGCAACGACTCTTCCGTCCAGTCGTCGCCTGACCCCGCGCCTGTCAGGGACTCGACCTCCGCGGCCAGCGCTTCGGCTCGGTCGAGATCCTCGGTGAGTGTTGCGACCCAGGCCAAGCCGCTGAGCGCTCGACTCAGGAGTTCCGGCCTGGCGAGTGCCCGGGCGAGAACCTCGGCTTCGTCGGCCAAGGCACGCGCACGACCGAGGTCTCCGCCGGCTGCCACCGCAGCCGCCAGACCGGTCAGGAACCGCGATTGCAGATACTGATTCGTGACGAGTTCGGCGTTGGCCTCAGCCTTGCCGAGTAACGACGCGGCTTCCGCGGGCCGGTCTCCCGCCGCCAGGACCCGGCCAAGCTCCGTGAACGCCCTGGCCCGAAAGTACGGATACTCCATCCCCGCAATGACTTCCTCGGCCCTGGCGGCCACGACGGAGGCTCGCCGGGTGTCGCCAGTAGCAATGAGCGCCGCCGTCAATGCCGTGAGGTCCGCCTCGATGTTGCCGTGTTCCTCGGCGATGGCATGTCGCATCAAGGCCTCGATCTGCACTGCCAGCTCGGCAGCGCCATCGAACCGGCCGATATCGGCAAGTGTGCCAGCCAGTGCCGTCAATGGCTCGGCCTGGTCCTCGGGGTCCAGCACTGTGCGGATCAGCGCCTGTGCCTCGGCGGCCAGTAGGCCGATCGGGTCGTCGGCGCGGGAGGCGAGCGCCGCCTCGGCCATGGCCCACAACGGCACCGCCGTGCCCTGCGGGTCGGTGAACTCAATGGTGCTCACCGCGACGGTCAGCGCAAAGCGGACGTCGGAGTCCGTGACCGCGGCCATTGCCCTGACGAGCGCAGTCAGGGCCGCGATGACGGAACGCAGGTCCGACACGCTGTCGAGGAGCGCACCAATCGCCTCGACCGGCTCGGCGATATCCATACCCGGACCGGTGGGCACCCACATCAGGGCGATGAGCGACCTCGCCTGCCAATATGGTGACTGCATCTCATCGAGCAGACGCTCCACACGACGCCTGTCGCCGGCCTTGGCCTCGGCGATGAGCAGGTGGAACCGGGCTTGATCGCGCTGGTCGTCGTCGATCACACTGGCGATGAACTCAGCACGCTGGAGGTCGCCCACCGCCGCCTTGGCTCGCACCACCTCGGTCAGAGCATCGATGACCGCAAAGTCACTGCCGGAAGGCGGGGCTGCGGAGAGCACGGTCTCGGCCCGGCCGGCCTGCATCGCGGCCCAGTCGACCTCACCGATGGCGACCGCCGCCTCGACCAGCGCAGCCAGGGGACGGATCTGGTCCAGTCCGCTGATTGCTGTGAGCTCCTCGGCCGCCTCATCGATGAGGGCATGCGACCGTTGGTGATCACCGCTGGCGAAGACCGGGTGGACCAGTCCAGCGAGCGCCTGCACTCGGTTCCCGGCATCCATGGAGCGGGCGAGGGCCTCGCCACGCGCCGGTTTGCACAGTTTCGCCCATACTGCGGGCAGACCGATCGGAGCGTTGAGATTGCGATTGAGCAGCCGATCGCGGTGCAGCTGGAGGCGACCGACCGCGCTCAGGTCCGGCGGGTCCAACTCCGCCATCGTCTGCTCGGCGAGGGACAACTCGGTCAAGGCGACCGAGTCACCCCCAATGATGTCAAGCATGCGATCATGACGAATTCGGTCGGTGACAAGCGCCATCATGCGTTTCGTGTCGCCCGTTCCGTGCAGGAGCCCGAAGTATTCGCTGAGCAGGTATTCGGGCGTGCCGGACGGCCAGTCGTTGTCGCGATACCCATCGGCCCAGGCGTGGAGCCGAAGCCTGTAGTCATCCAGCCGCTGCTTACCGATCTCCTCGACAGCCCGGCGTTGCAGCTCCTCGTGGGCCAGCAGGTACAGCTCGATGTCGGGTTGCCAACGCCCTACCCGGTTGCGGAACGATCGGCCAGACACCACCTTGAGTTGCCGGCTGATCTCCCGTTGCGGCCGGCCGGTCAGCTCGGACAGATCCGAGGTTGTGAGACCTCCGCCGCAGACCGTCAGCAGACCCAGCAGATCCCGCTCGGCGGTCGTTGCGGCAAGGAGGCGAGTCAGCTCTCGCTCAGCGTCCTGGCGCACGACCACCGCGGCCGGGGCGATCGCCAGCTGGCGGATGTTGGCGGGACTCCGCAGCGGATGGTCGTCGGGCACGTCGTCAGGGACCGGCGGATGGGGGCGCCCCAGCACGAGGACGCGCAGACCCAGCGGAGGCTTGGGCGGCAGCATCGCAGCGATGCTGTGCGCATCCGGCCCGACGGTTACCCCGCGGTCTTCGTCGAGGCCATCGACCAGCAAGAGGAGCCGCTCCCCCCGGCGATGACAGTGCGCTACCGCTTCCTCGAGCATGCCCAAGAAGTGGGCGTGCTTCGTGCCGGCGCTGAGCAGCGTCGGCAGCGGCTGGTTCGTGAGCTGTGCGAGCTGTTCGAGAACGACGTCCACGAACGCCGCTCGGTCATGCTGGTCGGCGTACCGAGCGGTGACGAAGAACGACACGATGCGCAGACCTTTGGGCGGGTTGAGCACGAACCACGCGGCCAGCGCAGACTTCCCTGCCCAGGCGGGAGCCCGCCACCATTGGTAAGCGGGTGCCGGATCTTCCGCCGTGCCGAAGGCCGCCATCGCGGCGAGCTCCCGGTCGCGGCCCTCGAGCTGTTCGGGCGCGATCAATTGCACCTGCGCCAGGTAGTGCGAGCGCACCGGCGTAGAGGTGCCGAATACCGCCACTCCGCTGACGGCAATGCCGCCTCGGTCAGCGGTGGCAGAGCCGGTCTTGTGGGCCGTCGCTGCCGTGCGCCGCCACAACCTCATCGCTCACCCTCTCCTACCGATCGGGCCGCCGCCGCCGTCGCCGCCGTCAATGTCATCGCCGCCGGTCACCTCGACGCCTGTGTTGGCTGCGCCCCCGGCTGCCGCCCGGGCGTCGCCGCTTCGGCGGGCCACCGTGTCGCGGGTGGCCCCGATGACCCCGGAATTCGCGCGGCTTCCGGACCCGATCGCCGTGGCTGACCCTGTCGACTCAGCGCGGATCTCGCCGGTGCTCGACCCGCGCCAGGCTCGCCACCCTTCCCAGGAGGCGAACAGGCCGACAGCCACGGCAAGCCCGGCACCGGTCGGCCGGCTCCACCCGTCGGTGAACATATTGGTCAGCAACGCGACGACGGTTGCGAGCAGGACCGACATCGATGCTACGGCGCCACGGCGGAGTGATTCACGCACCTCAAAGTCCTGGTCGTCGAGGGATGGCACGACATCAAGCTGCGGTGTCACGACCGTATCAGCGCCCGGCAACGCAGCGCTGCCGCCGCACAGCTTACGGGCGCGAGCCTTCGACGATTGGCCGCAACCGCGGCGTTTCCGAGCCGGAACGGGTGCGGCGGCGGCGCGAGCACTGCCACGCATCGCATATATCAACGTCAGTTGCGCAGATTCGAACGTACGAACCGAACGCGATGCCACACAACCGCGCGGGCCGGTTGGACCGATAGAAACAGACCGTTGACTTGCGCGTCGCTTGTCTGCAACATTTGGCGCAACGCTGTGCAAGATTCCTACAACCGGTCGACAGAGTTACGCTACTGTCCGCAACTCGATCGCAGGCTGCGCCGCCAACCGCGCCGTGATCGTGTCGAGCGACGCCTCTCTCCACCGCCAACGGCAGAGGCGCACCATCACCCCGCCCGGACACATGAGACGCGAAGGATCCCCATGAGCAGAAGGCTCGTGACGCGGAGGGTGCTGGCGGCGTTCGCCGTGGCCGCCCTCGTCGCCGTGACGGCGCAGACGCTGCCGGCCGAGGCCGCCGGCGGCCCCAACCTGGCCAGCGGCCGCAGTGCCACGTCCAGTAGTACCAACGGGCAGAACGGCATCGGGAACATCAACGACGGCAATCAGGCCAGCTACTGGGAGAGCGCCAACAACGCCTGGCCGCAGTGGGCCCAGATCGACCTCGGCAGCGCCAAGCCGATCGACCAGATCAAGCTGAAGCTGCCCAACGACACCGCGTGGGCCACCCGCACCCAGACCCTGTCGGTCACCGGCAGCGCGGACGGGACGAGCTTCGCGACGATCGTGAGCTCCGGCGGGTACACCTTCAATCCCGCCGGCCAGAACACGGTCACCATCAGCTTCAACGCTACGACCACCCGCTATGTGCGGCTGAACTTCACCGCGAACACCGGATGGCCGGCGGCGCAGGTGTCCGAGTTCGAGATCTACGGCGTGGCCACGACCGGCGGCAACCTGGCCGCGGGCAGGACGTTCACGGCCAGCAGCCAGAACGCGCAGTACGCGCCGGGCAACGGCGGCGACGCCAACCAGGACAGCTACTGGGAGAGCTCGGGCGCGTTCCCGCAGTGGCTCCAGGTCGACCTGGGCTCGGCCGTGCCGGTCAGCTCCGTCGTGCTGAAGCTCCCGGCCGCCTGGGGTGCGCGCACCGAGACGCTGTCCGTGCAGGGCAGCACCACTGGCAGCACGTTCTCCGACATCGTCGCGTCGAACGGGTACAGCTTCGCGCCCGGCGCCGCCAACACGGTGACGATCCCGTTCACGCAGACCACGACGCGCTACATCCGGGTGAACATCACGGCGAACACCGGCTGGACGGCCGCGCAGCTGTCGGAGCTGGAGGTGTACGGCCCCACGACCGGCGACACCCAGGCGCCGACGGCCCCGGGCAGCCTCGCGTACACGAGCCCGGGCAGCGGCCTGATCAAGCTGACCTGGACCGCGTCGAGCGACAACAGCGGCACGATCGCCGGCTACGACGTCTACGCCAACGGCACCCTACGCACGAGCGTGGCCGGCAACGTGCTCACGTACACGGACAGCCAGCCGGACACCGCGACCGTCGCGTACTACGTCAAGGCCCGCGACGCCGCCGGCAACCAGTCGCCGAACTCCAACACGGTGACCCGCACCGGCACGAACCCGGACACCCAGGCGCCGAGCGCGCCCGGGAGCCTCGCGTACACCCAGCCGGCCGCCGGCCAGATCAAGCTGACCTGGACCGCGTCGAGCGACAACAGCGGCTCCATCGCCGGGTACGACGTCTACGCCGACAACTCGCTGCGCGGCTCCGTCGCCGGCAACGTGCTGACGTACACCGACAGCCAGCCCGACACGGCGACGGTCTCCTACTACGTCAAGGCCCGCGACGCCGCCGGCAACGCCTCGGCGGCCAGCAACACGGTGACCCGTACCGGCACCGGCTCCCCGACCGGGACCAACGTGGCCCTGGGTAAGACGATCGAGGCCAGCGGCTCGGTCTTCACGTTCGTGCCGGCCAACGCCAACGACAACAGCGTCACCACCTACTGGGAGGGCGCGGCCGGCTACCCGGCGACGCTCACGGTGAAGCTCGGTGCCAACCACGACATCAGCAAGCTCACGCTGAAGCTCGACCCGAGCAGCGCGTGGGCCAGCCGGACCCAGAACGTCCAGGTCCTCGGCCGGGAGCAGAGCGCGTCGGCGTTCACCCAGCTCGTCGGTGCGGCCAACTACACGTGGAACCCGGCCAGCGGCAACTCGGTCGACATCCCGGTCTCCGCGCGGGTCGCCGACGTGCGGCTGCAGTTCAACTCCAACACCGGCGCCCCCTCGGGCCAGCTCGCCGAGTTCCAGGTCTTCGGCACCCCGGCGCCGAACCCGGACCTCCAGATCACGGCGGTCAGCCAGTCCCCGGCCGCGCCGGTCGAGACCGACTCGGTGAGCCTGACCGCCACGGTCAGGAACAGCGGCTCCGCCGCATCAACCGCGACGAACGTCAACTTCTATCTCGGTACCGCCCAGGGCACGGTCCTGGCCGGCACGGCAAACGTCACCGCGCTCGCCGCGGGCGCGCAGGGCACCTTCACCGCCAACATCGGCCCGCGCACGGCCGGCACCTACACGGTGAGCGCCAAGGTCGACGAGGGCAACTCGGTCGTCGAGACGAACGAGGCCAACAACGCCTTCACCAGCGGCTCCAACCTCGTGGTGGCCCCGGTCCAGAGCTCGGACCTGGTCGCCTCCCCGGTGGCCTGGTCGCCGTCGAACCCGTCGGCCGGCAACACCGTCACCTTCACCGTCGTCATCAAGAACCAGGGCACGCAGGCCAGCGGCAGCGGCGCGCACGGCGTCACGCTCACCCTGCAGGACTCGACAGGCGCCACGGTCAAGACGCTCACCGGATCGTACTCTGGGACGCTCGCCGCCGGCGCCAGCTCACCGGTCATCACGCTCGGCACCTGGACCGCCGTCAACGGCAAGTACACCGCGCACACGGTGCTCGCCGCGGACACCAACGAGCTGTCCGTCAAGCAGGCGAACAACACCAGCGACAACCCGCTGTTCGTCGGGCGCGGCGCGAACATGCCCTACGACATGTACGAGGCCGAGGACGGCACCGTCGGCGGCGGGGCGAGCGTCGTCGGGCCGAACCGCACCATCGGCGACCTCGCCGGTGAGGCGTCGGGCCGCAAGGCAGTCACGCTGAACGGCACCGGGCAGTCCGTGCAGTGGACCACCCGGCAGAACACCAACACGGTCGTCGTGCGGTTCTCGATCCCGGACGGCACCACCTCGTCGATAAACGTGTACGTCAACGGCTCGTTCGCCAAGGCGATCCCGCTGACCTCGAAGTACGCGTGGCTCTACGGCAACGAGGCGTCGCCGACCAACTCGCCCGGCACCGGCCCGCGCCACATCTACGACGAGGCCAGCATCATGCTGGACAGCACGGTGAACGCCGGCAGCACCATCAAGCTGCAGAAGGACGCGGCCAACTCCGGCAACATCGCCGTCGACTTCATCAACCTCGAGCAGGTCGCCCCGATCGCCAACCCGAACCCGGCCACGTTCATCACGCCGGCCGGCTTCACCCAGCAGGACGTGCAGAACGCCTTCAACACCGCGTCGCAGAGCACCACCGCGGTCGGCGTCTACCTGCCCGCCGGCACGTACGTCACCAACCAGAAGTTCCAGGTCAACGGCAAGGCGCTCCAGGTCGTCGGGGCCGGGCCGTGGTACACGAAGTTCACCACGCCGCAGGACCAGCAGAACACCGACGCGGGCTTCGCCGTGCAGACCTCGGCCAACGGCTCGACGTTCAAGAACCTGTCGTTCTTCGGCAACTACGTCGAGCGCATCGACGGCCCCGGCAAGGTGTGGGGCGAGCTGAAGGACAACCAGAACCTGACGATCGACAACGTCTGGGTGGAGCACACCGTCTGCATGTACTGGGGCGTGCACAACAGCGGCATCAACATCTCCAACAGCCGCATCCGGGACACGTTCGCCGACGGCATCAACTTCACCAACGACACGACGAACACCCACCTGAACAACATCGACGCCCGCTCCACCGGTGACGACTCGTTCGCGCTGTTCTCGGCGATCGACTCCGGCGGCTCGGTCGGCAACCACGACAACCTGTGGGAGAACCTGTCGGCGACGCTCACCTGGCGCGCGGCCGGCTTCGCGGTCTACGGCGGCTACAGCAACACGTTCCGCAACATGTACATCGCGGACATGCTGTGCTACTCCGGCATCACGATCAGCTCGCTGGACTTCGGCTACCCGTTCGTGGGCTTCGGCACCCAGCCGACGACGATCCAGAACGTGTCACTCGTGCGCGACGGCGGCCACTTCTGGGGCCAGCAGGCGTTCGGTGCGATCTGGGCGTTCTCGGCCTCGAAGGAGTTCCGCGGCATCCGGGTGTCCGATGTGGACATCGTCGACCCGACCTACCAGGGCATCATGTTCCAGACCAAGTACAAGGACCCGAACACCCCGGAGTACGTCTTCACCGACACCATCTTCACGAACATCAACATCAGCGGCGCCCGCCGCAGCGGTGACGCTTTCGACGCCAAGTCCGGCATCGGCATCTGGGCCAACGAGCTCCCGGAGGCCAACCAGGGCCCGGCCCGCGGTGCCGTCACCTTCAACCACCTGACGTTCTCGAACAACGCCGAGAACATCCGCAACACCACGCCGCTCGTCATCACCATCAACCCGTAAGGCTCCTGGAAGCAGTGGACGGCCGCCGGTCCTGCCCCGGCGGCCGTCCGTGTTCGGCAGCCGTACTCGCCCGGAGTTGAGTAGCTGCACGGATGGCAGCGGACCGGGGCCGTGGCACATTGCCGGACATGGATGGTGATGGTGCCCCGAAGCGGGCGTCGATCGGGCTGAGCATGCTCGTGGCGCTCGGCTGGTACGTGACCGTGATCGCCGCGAACTACGCCGGCCACTCCCAGATACCCACGGCGCCGGTCCGGGACTGCGGCGAGATCTTCGGCTGCCTGAGCCCGGCTCAGGAGCTCATGCTGCTCCTGCTGTTCGCGGGCCCGCTCATCGCCGCGCTGCTGCTGTGCACGGCCGGGCTGAGCCTGCTGTTCGCCCGGCTCGTGCCCTCGTCGATCCTCGCCGGCACCGCCGCCGCGGCGGGCAGCGTCGCCGTCGTGGTCGTGGGCGCGCTCGTCTGGAGCGCGGCCCGGTGAGGCGGGCCGGGCTCGGCGCACTGTTCCTGATCTGGCTCTACGGCGTGCCGTTCCTGCTCATCGTCGGGCTGGTCCGGCGCACCTCGGCGCCCTACGTGGCCACCCACGCGGCGGCCCGGTCCTTCGGCGCGACGACCGACACCATCCTGACCGCGGCGCTCCTGCTCAACCTGGCGCTGCCGGTCGCCGGGTGGCTGCTCGCCCGGTGGGCCCGCGACCGGCTCTGGCTGGCCCACTTCGGCTGGTCGTTCGCGGGCCTGGTGCTCGTCTACCTCGCCGTCGCGGTGGTCGGCGGCCTGGGCACGGCGCCGCTGTTCGGCTGGACCCCGGCCGACCACGAGCCCACCCCCCAGCCCACCGTGACCAGGTGCATCCCGCGCAGCGGCGGCCACGGCTGCCCCGGCGGCTGATGACGCCGGTGCGCCCGGGCCACGTCGTCAGCCGGCGGTGAGGGCCTGGGCGAGGCGGTGGATGCCCTCGTCGAGCAGCGCCGGTGGTGCGGCGGCGAAGGTGAGGCGGAGGTGGGGGGCGTCGGGCTCGGCGGCGTACCAGGGGCGGCCGGGGAAGACCACGACGTCGCGCGCGGCCGCGGCCGCCGTCACGGCGATGTC
Source organism: Dactylosporangium vinaceum (assembly GCF_019904175.1). Lineage (GTDB taxonomy): Bacteria > Actinomycetota > Actinomycetes > Mycobacteriales > Micromonosporaceae > Dactylosporangium > Dactylosporangium vinaceum. Next base: position 3,070,871 of record NZ_CP061913.1, read on the forward strand.
GTCGGTGCCGTCGGGCAGGCGGAGCCAGGCGTGCAGACCGCCCCGCGGTACCGGCGGAGGGTCGAGGTCCGGCAGGTGGCGGCGGACGGCGTCCAGGAGTGCGTCGCGGCGGGTGCGCAGCGCGGTGCGCAGGGCCCTGAGGTGCCGCGGCCAGGCGGGCGAGGTGACGAAGTCGAGGGCGGCCTGCTGGAGCGGGCCGGCCACGAAGAAGTCGTCGAGGACGCGGGCCGCGCGGAGGCGGGCCCCGGCGGCACCGCGGGCGCCGATCGCGGCCACCCGCAGGCCGGGGGCGGCCGACTTGGTGAGGGAGCGCAGATACACCACGTGCCCGTCGGGGTCAGCGGCGACCAGCGGCGGCGGGGGATCTGCGTCGATGGCCAGGTCTCGGGCGTAGTCGTCCTCGAGGAGGAACGCGCCCGCGGCCCGGATCTCGGCCAGGACCTCGGCCCGGCGCGCGGGCGCGAGCGTGGCCCCGGTCGGGTTGGCGAACAGCGGCTGGCAGTAGAACAGCCGGGCTCCGGTGCGGCGCAGTGCGGCGGCGAGCAGGTCGGTCCGCACTCCGGCGTCATCGGCCGGCACCGGTACCACGCGCAGGCCCGCGGCCCGCGCGGCGGCGAGCGCCCCGAGGTAGGTCGGCGACTCGACGAGCACCGTGTCGCCGGCGGTGGCCAGGGCCCGGAACGCGGTCGACAGCGCCGCCTGGCCACCCGGGCAGATGGTGAGGTCCTCGGCCCGCAGCCCACCGCCGGCCTCACGGGCGAACCAGGCCCGCAGGTCCGCGCGCCCCTCGACCGGCCCGCGCTGCCAGCTCGCCGGGTGGCGGGCCGCGCGGGCGAGCGCGGCGCCGAGCGCGGTTGCGGGCTGCAGGTCCTCGTCCAGGTATCCGCTGGACAGCGGGATGGCGCCCGGCCGCGGGATGGCGAGCAGGGCCTGCATGGCGTCCTCGCCGGGCGGCCGCGGCCCGAGGGCTATCGACTGCCAGGAGAGGTCGGGCGCACCGCGGGCGGGCACCCGGGCGGCCACGAACGTGCCGCGGCCGGGCTGCGTGTCCAGGACGCCCTCCGCGGCCAGCGCCCGGATGGCCCGGCTGACCGTGATCGCCGACGCCTGGTGGCGGGTGGTGAGCTCGCGCACGGTCGGCAGCCGCGTCCCCGGGGCGGCGCCCCGCGCCTCGGCCCGCAGATCTTGGATAACGCGAGCCGATGCGTTATCGTCACTCATGAGTGGTAAGGATAACGTTACTCGGTCGAATGCGATAACGGGGGGCCTGCTCGGCTTCCTGGGTGTCCTCGGGTTCAGCCTGTCGCTGCCGATGACGCGGGTCGCCGTCGAGCACCTGGACCCGTGGTTCGTGGCGTTCGGCCGGGCGGTCGGCGCCGGTGCGCTGGCGATGGCATACCTCGTCGCCGTCCGGGCGCCGCGCCCCACCCCGGCCCAGTGGCGCCGGCTGGCCGTCGTCGCGCTCGGCGTCGTGGCCGGCTTCCCGATGTTCACGTCGCTGGCCCTGCAGACGAGCACCGCCGCCCACGGCGCCGTCGTCGTGGCGCTGCTGCCCGCGGTCACCGCCGGCTTCGCCGTCCTGCGCGCCAAGGAGCGTCCGGCCCCGGCCTTCTGGCTGGCCGGGGGCGCCGGCCTGCTGGCCGTCCTCACCTTCGTGACCCTGAGCGGCACCGTCTCCGGCGCGCTCGGCTGGGCCGACCTCTTCCTGCTGGCCGCTATCACCCTCTGCGGCCTCGGGTACGCCGAGGGCGGCGCCCTGGCCCGCGACCTCGGCGGCGCCCGGACCATCTGCTGGGCCCTGGTCCTGTCCCTGCCGTTCTCGATTCTCGTGACGGGTGTCGCGGCTCTGCGCCACCCCCCGCACGCGCCGCTGCCGGCATGGGGCGCGTTCGCCTACCTCACCCTGATCTCGATGTTCCTGGGCTTCGTGGCCTGGTACTCGGGCCTGGCCCGGGGCGGGGTGGCCCGGGTCGGCCAGATCCAGCTCGCGCAGCCGGTGCTGACCCTCGGCTGGTCGGCCTGGCTGCTGCACGAGCACGTCGCGACGGCCGCGCTCGTCGCCGCGCTGTTCGTGCTCGCGTCGGTGGCGTTGACGCAGCGGCTGCGCACCCGCGATGCCGCGCCGCGCGGACCCGTTGCCGTCGAGGCCCGGCAGGGCGCTTGACCTTGCCATAGTGGTGGCGTGGAGCTGGTGAGTATCGGGGACTTCGCGCGGCTCTCGGGCCTGTCGCCGCGGGCGCTGCGCCTCTACGACGAGATGGGCCTGCTGTGCCCGGCGCGGGTCGACACCCACTCGGGCTACCGGTGGTACGCGCCGGAGCAGGTGAAACGGGCGCGTCTGCTCGTGGCGCTGCGGCAGCTCGGGGTCCCGCTGGCCGAGGCCGGGGCGCTCGCCGACCAGGAGCCCGAGGTGGCGGCGCGGCGGGTGTCGGACTCCTGGGCGCGGGCCGAGTTCGAGCATCACGGGCGCCGGGTGCTGGCCCGTTACCTGGTCGAGGAGCTGCGCGGCCGTCCGGGTCCGCGGTTCGCGGTGCGGGTGCGGGCGGTACCGCAGCGATGGCTTGTGACGTTGCAACGGCACGTGACGCCGGACGAGCTGGTGCCGATGGGCCGGGACTTCCTGATCCGGCGAATGCGCGCGGCCGGCGTGCCGCGGCCGGTGAGCCGGGCCGACGCCCCGTTCATCATCTACCACGGCCTGGTGACCGCCGACAGCGACGGCCCGGTCGAGTGGTGCCGCCCGGTGGACGATGCCGAGGCGCTCGCCGCCGCCGACCCCGACCTCACCGCGCGCGTCGACCCGGCCCACGAGGAGGCGTACGTCGAACGCCCGGCGGCCCAGAGCGACCCCGAGACCTGGCTGGTGATGGAGGCCCTGGCCGCGTGGGCGGTCGAGCACGGCCGGCCGGCCGCCGGCCCGATCCGGATGACGATCGGGCCCGGCCGCGAACCCGGCAGTGGCCCGTCCGGCGACATCGCTATCCCCCTGGAGGCGTGAGCCCCCGCGGTGATGCGCGGAGGATGGTGGGCGCATGACGGTGAAGGAGCTTGCGACACTGACGCCCAGCGGATATCCGGCGGTCTCGTTGTTGATGCCCACGCACCGGACCGCGCCGGACAGCCTCCAGGACCCCATTCGGCTGCGGAATCTGCTGGCCGAGACCCGGCGGCGGCTGGAGACCGATGAGACGGTGCCGGGGGAGGTGGCGTCCGCGGTGTACCACGAGATCGTCGCCGCGGCCGATCAGGTGGACCTTCGCCACAGTGGCGAAGGGCTGGCGGTCTTCGCGTCGCCCGGCGAGGTGCAGGTGCGGGTGCTCGACTCGCCCGTGCAGGAGCGGGTCGTCGTGGCCGACACCTACGAGGTGCGCGACGTCGTCGCCGACGCGGCGCGGCGGCACCGGTACTGGGCGGTGGCCCTGTCCGAGCAGCCCACCCGGCTCTGGAGCGGCGACGGGGCCGAGCTCGTCGAGGTGACGTCGCACGGCTTCCCGTTCATCCATGACGAGGCGGGGCTGCCCCGGGACTACGGGCAGGAGCCCAGCAAGTACGAGATCGAGCGGCACCGCCGGTTCTTCCGGGAGGTCGCCGTCGGGCTGGCCGAGGTGGACCGGCTCGACGCGCGCCCGGTGTTCGTGCTCGGGGTGGACCGGTATCTGGCGTACTTCGCCGCCGAGTGGCCGCGGCCGTTCGCTGGGACGGTCCTGGGCAACTACGACCACGCCGGGCCGCACGACGTCTACGAGCTGCTGGCCCCGCGGCTGGCCGCGTACACGGCGGCGGAGCAGGCGGCGGCGCTCGAGCGGCTGGACGCGGCGCGCGGGGCCAACCGGTTCGCGGCCGGGCTGGCCGAGGTGTGGAGCCTGGCGCATCAGGGGCGGGGCGCGCACCTGGTCGTCGAGGAGGGTTTCCACAGCCCGGCCCTGGTCCACGACGACCACCTGCACCCGGTCGACGAGGACGTGCCGGCCGTGTGGGGCGTGCCGATCGACGACGCCGTCGACGACATCGTGGAGTCGGTGGTGCGCCAGGGTGGCGAGGTGACGTTCGTCGGCGACGGCAGCCTGGAGGCCGACGGCCGTATCGCGCTCATCCTGCGGTACTAGAGGCGCAGGCCCGCGACGAAGCCGGCCGCCGCCCGGTCGTCGGGCATGGGGTCGGGCGCGAAGAACGTGGCGAACGCATGCTGGAAACAGGCGCCCAGCAGCAGGCCGGCCAGGGCCTCGGGGTCGGCGCCGGGCGCGATGTTGCCAAGCGACTGCTCGGCCCGCAGGTATTGGGCCAGCCCCTCGTTCGCCCGGTGCGGGCCCAGGTTCTGGGGGCGCAGCCGGTCGCGGTGCGCGGACAGCAGCGCCGGGTCGGCGAAGATCGAGGCGAACATCGGGAACCCGTCGCGGTAGAACGTGATGCACACCGCGGCCAGCTCGGTGAGGATGTCGCGGACCGGTGCCGTGCCCGCACGGGCCGGCAGCGCCAGGAGCAGCGGGATGAACGACGGCGCCCGCTCGTGCAGCACGACGACCATCAGCTCGAGCTTGTCCCGGAAGTGCTTGTACAGCGTCGCCTCGGAGAACCCGGCCTCCCGGGCGATCTCCTTCGTGGTGGCGTTGGCCAGCCCGCGCTCGCGCAGCACCCGCGCCGCCGCGTCGAGGATCACATCTCGCGTGCCCGCCACCGGCACCCCTTCCCAATCCGCTGTACCCATGCCATTGTAGTGGTTAGTAAGCACTCACTAACCACGGCACTCACTCACCGACTTGGGGGGTTGGCATGAAGCTGACCGTGTTCGGGGCGACGGGCGGGATCGGAACGCTGCTGATCAGGGAGGGGCTGGCCCGCGGGCATGAGATGACGGCCGTCGCGCGGCGCCCGGCCGACCTGGGCTGCGACGTGGTGGTCGCGGACTTCGGCGACGCCGAGGCCCTGGCCGCCGCGGTGGCCGGGCGGGACGCGGTGCTGTCCGCGCTCGGGATCCGGCCCGCCGAGATGAAGGCGCGGCGGGCGAAGGACCCGGGTGCGCGCAGCACGGTGCAGGCCGACGGGGCCCGCGCACAGGTCGCCGCCATGCGGGCAACGGGGGTGCGGCGGATCGTGAGCGTGGACGCGGCCGGCCGGGTCGCCGACGCGGGCGACAGCGTGCTGATGCGCTACGTCGCCAAGCCGATCGTGGGGCGCATCCTGGCCGAGGGCTTCGCCGATCTGGCCGTGGCCGAGCAGGTGCTGCGCGACGGCGGCGTCGACTGGACGCTCATCGCGCCGCCGCGGCTGACCGACGGCCCGCACCGGCCGTATCGGACGGTGCTCGACGTGAACGTCCGCGGCGGGCGGACGCTGTCGCGGGCCGACGTGGCCGATGCGATGTTCCGGGCGCTTGACGAGCCCGGCTGGATTCACCGGCGGGTAAGCGTCGCGTACTGACGGCATGGGAGTGGCCGGCCGCTTCAAGGAGGAAGAAGCGGCCGGCCGTTTGACCGCGGCCCCCGGGAAGTCCCTCGTCAACCCGGAGGCCGTTCAGGCAGCGGTCAGCTCGTGACCCCCAGGCTGCCGAAGTCCACCTGACCGTAGTACTGGTTGATGTAGACGTTCGTCAGCCGCGGGTTGCGGTAGTTCAGTGCCTTGTCGTAGGTGAACGGCATGTATGCCGCCGACTCCGACACCTTGGCGTTGATCTGCTTCCAGATGCCGGCGTTCTTCTGCGGGTCGGGCTCGGCCGTGGCCTGGTCGATGAGCGCGTCGATCGCCGGGTCCTGCAGCTCCGAGTAGTTGTTGTTGCCCGAGTCGTAGATCAGCCGGCTGTCGACGAGGACCTGCAGGAAGCCGGCCGGCGTCGGGTAGTCCGCGCCCCAGCCCGCCATCATCAGGCCGTACCCCTTGCTGTGCACGTTGCCTGGCGAGCCGATGATCGAGCGGAAGTACAGCGCCGCGTCCTGCGGGTCGAGCCGGGCGTTGATGCCCACCGCGGCCATCGACTGCTGCACCGCCTCCGCCGTCTTGAGCTCCTTGCCGGTGTTGCGGGTCGCGAGGACGGTGTCGAACCCGTTGGGCTTGCCGCAGGCGGCGAGCTCTTCCTTGGCCTTGTCGATCTGCGGCTTGCCGGACTTGGTGTTGAACACGTCGTCGGCGTCGTCGTGCCCGGCGATCGTCGGTGGCAGCATGTTCGTCGCGATGTCACCGCCGGCCTCGACGCCGCCGCGGGCCGTCTGCATCGCGGTCTTGTCCAGCGCATACTGCACGGCCTTGCGGCAGTGGATGTTGTCGAACGGCGGCACCTTGGTGCTGATCGCCACGTAGCGGATGAAGCCGGTGACCGGGGAGTCGGCGTACTTCTTCGTCTCCGGGTTCAGCAGGATCTTCGGCTGCGTGCCCGGCTGCACACCGGTCTGGGCGATGTCGAGGTCGACCTCGTTGGCCAGGAGCTGGTTGTCGATCTCCTCGACGGCGGTGCCGTAGACGACCTCGACACGGTCCGGCAGCGCCTTGCGCACCGGGTCGGTCTTCGGGTCCCACTGGTCGTTGCGGACCAGGCTCAGCTTCTTGCCCTCATCGTAGGACTCGAACTTGTACGGGCCACTGGAGACCGGGTGCTGCGCGTAGCGGCTGCCGGTGTCCTTGGCCTTCGGCAGCGGGGCCGACACCGGCATCTGCAGCATGTACAGGAAGTCGGCGAACGGCTTGGCCAGCGTGAACACGATCGTGGAGTCGTCGGGTGTCTGCACCGAGCGCAGGCCCATCTTGTCCGGGTCGGTGTCCTTGTACACGCCCGGGTACTTCTGGCCCTGGTCCAGCAGGTCCACCAGGTATGACGGCCCGGCCGTGATGACCTCGCGGGCGAAGATGCGCTCGATGCCGTACTTGACGTCCTTCGAGGTGATCGGCGTGCCGTCCTCGAACTTCACGCCCGGCTTCAGTTTGAATGTGTACGTCTTCCCGCCGTCGGTGGGCGTGGGGACCTCGGTCGCGAGGTCCGGCACCAGCTTGAGCCCGTCGGCGCCCGGCTTGGTGTCGTTGGCCAGCAGCGTGCGCACGTAGAAGCTCTTCATGAGGTTCCACTCGCTCGCGTAGTACGCGATCTGCGGGTCCAGCGAGTCCGGGTCGTCGTGGATCGTGAGCTTCAGTGTGCCGCCCGGCTTGTCCGACGGGTTCACCACACCGGTGACCGCCGCGTTGTAGCCGGCCGTGCCTTTTGGACCTTTGTCCTTACTGCTATTGTCGCTGCTGGCGCCGCCTCCGCAGGCGGACAGCGCGAGCGCCGCGGTGACTGCACCAGCCATCACCGCACGTCGTTGCATATTCACGTCATGGGCCTTTCCGGGTGCCGCGGTTGTGGTGCCGCGGATCGGGGTCTCCGCACGCGGGCAGCGCACATCACCCGGCCACAGTCTCGTTGTTCACTGTGGACTGTCCACAGTGAACAGGGTGCGGGCATGCTCCGCACCCGGCGAGAGTGGTCGGCTGTCTGCGTCACTACGTCGCGCGGACGGCGATGTGCGTCGCCGTTCTCTGTGCAATGACCCCGGGCTCGGGCACCCGGTTGCGTCACGAACTCCGTTGCCACATAACGGATTGATTACCGCGTGTTCAGCCCACGTCACGCGATTCGGTTGCGTACTTTATCGATTTGTGTCCAAGCGTTTGAGGCGGGCGATGTTCTCCGCCTCGTCGGGGTCGGCTGCGGGCGTCTCCAGGAACGCCCGCAGCACCTCCACCGCCACGTCCGGCGCCAGCCGCTTGAGGCTCATCGCCAGCACGTTGGCGTCGTTCCACAGCCGCGCCCCGCGCGCCACCCACGGGTCCCACGCGACAGCCGCCAGGGCCCCCGGCACCTTGTTGGCCGCGATCGCGGTCCCGGTGCCGGTCCAGCACATCACCACCCCGAGCTCGGCCCGCCCCTCGGCCACCGCCCGCCCGACGCCCGCCCCGAGGTCCGGCCACGGCAGCGCGTCCACGCGCACGACCTCGTGCCCGGCCGCGGCGAGGTGCGCGAGCACGGCGTCGGTGGTGGCGTTGCTGTCATCGGCGGCAAAGGCGATTCGCACACCCTCATTGTCCCCCTCACCCGTGGTCGGCCGAGCGGGCCAGCACCTCCGCGGATCGGATGTCGGCCAGGTTCTCCAGCGCCCCGGTCACGGCCGTGAACGCGGCGCCGCCCAGCACCAGCCGCCGCGGCGGCTCCGGCAGCTCCATGGCCGCGAGCACCGCCCGCACCCCGCGGGCCGGATCGCCGCGCTGCCGGCCGTTCTGGGCCACCATCGCGTCGCGCACCCGCTCGATCATCGGGCGGTACGGCCCGTCTTCCACGGGCTCCGCGGCGAACCCGGCGTGGGCGCGGGTCCGGAACGCGCCCGGCTCGACCGTCAGCACCCGGACGCCGAACGGCTCGACCTCGGCCCGCAGCGCCTCCGTGAGCCCCTCGACGGCGTGCTTGGCCGCGGGCCGTGAGCACCACCCGGTCCCCGCGCTCGAGCGCCGCATCGGCGAACGCCGCCCCGAACCCTCCCGGCGAGCCGCCGGTGATGAACCAGCTGCGGCTCACGGCGCGATCATCAGCCGCGCGATGAGGCCGTCGCGCAGCTACCGGTACTACACCGCGGCCCAGATCCCGCCGGCGCAGGTCATCCACCAGCTGCGGCAGCTCGGCGTGCCGCTCGCGGAGGTGCGGGCGATCCTGGCCACCGGGGACCTCGACCGGCGGGCCGGGCTCGTCGCCGGGCACGTACGGCGGCTCGAGGGGAAGGGTGCGGTGACCGTCTACCGGCCGGTGCGGGCGCCGCGGCCCGGCGGGCGGGTGGAGGTGCTGGAGCTGCCGGCCGCCGACCTGGCCGTGACCTACGGGCGGCTCGGCGCGTGGGTGGTGCAGCACGCCCTCGCTGTCGACGGGCCGGTGCACGAGGTGTACCTGCGGGCCCGCGCGACACCGAGGAGCCGGGGCAGTGGCGGACCGAGATCGGGTGGCCCGTCTTCCGGGTCAGCTGAGGGCGCGCGACGCCCCGGTGTAGGCGCGCTTCGCGGTGTCGCGGACTTCGGCGAGTACCACAGCGATGGTTTGGCGTTGTTGGATCTCCCGGCGGATCTGGGCGTGCAGTGCGCGGTCGATGCCCGAGAGGATCGCGGCGGCCCAGCGGGCGTCCGGTTCGGGGCGGCCGGACTCGATGAGGGCGGTGGCGACGGCCTCCTCGGCGGCCTCGCCCAGCAGCCGGAGCCGGGCCTGCAGGGCGGGGCTGTCGTCGACGACCTTCCAAAAGCGCGGCGAGTCCGGGTGCAGGCCAAGCGTCGGCTCACCGCGGTCGAGCTCGTCGAGGAACAGCGCCAGGGCGGCCTGGGCGGGGTCGGGGGCGCCGCGGACCGCGTCGGCGAGGCGGGCGATGACCTCGTCCTGGCGGTCGAAGAAGAGGTCCTCCTTCGTCGCGAAGTAGTTGAAGACCGTGTTCACCGACACCCGGGCCGCCTCGCCGACCTCGGCCACCGTCACCCGGTCGAAGCCGCGGTCCATGAACAGGGCCGTCGCCGCGTGCGCGATCGCCGTGCGGGTCGCCGCCTTCTTCTCCGCCCTCAGCGCCATGCCCAAATCTTAGCGTGAAACCAAATTTGGTGTGACACCAAAAATTGGGCTACGGTGCGAGGCATGACGATGACTTTCGGCATCTACGCGGGCGGGCTCGGCGCCGACCCCGAGGGCAACGCCATCCCGGGGCCGCCCGAGGACCCGGAGCGGACCGCCGAGCTGCTCGACGAGCTCGGAGTGCAGCTCGTGCGCGGGTACGTGCTCTACAGCGACGCCGAGGGCGCGCACATCGAGGCGCCGCCCGCGCCGTGGCGCCACGCGGTCGACGGGCGCCGGCTGGACCTGGTCGTGTGCTTCCACGAGCCCGGCGACGACCTGCGCGGCTGGTGCGAGTTCCTGCGCACGATGCTGCGCACCCACGGCGACCGGCTGGCCACGCTCCAGGTCGCCGAGGAGGCCAACCACGACGGGCCGGGCGGCGACGCGGGCTACCCGGCGGTGCGCCGCGCGATCGTCGAGGGTGTGCTCGCGGCCCGGGCCGAGGCCGACCGGCTCGGCATCGACGTCGGGATCGGCTGCAACTCGACCCCGATCTTCGACCCGGAGCAGGAGTTCTGGGCGTCGCTCAAGGAGATCGGGCCGGTCATCGACTACGCGGGCCTGGACTTCTTCCCCGACGTGTTCCGGCCGCTCACCGACGTCCGCGGCGCTGTCGAGACCGTGCTGCGGGGGTTTCGGGAGCAGAGCCTGGCCGCGGCCGGGGTGCCCGCGACGACCCCGCTGCGGATCACGGAGAACGGCTGGGGCACCGGGCCCGGGCGGACCTACGCGCGGCAGGCGGAGGTCGTCGAGGAGGTCGTGCGCACGGTCGCCGGGCAGGCGGCGGCGCTGAACATCACGGCGTACGAGCACTTCGCGCTGCGTGACGCCGACAGCACCAGCCCGCGGCCGATGTCGCAGTTCGGCCTGGTCACGTCGGACTACGTGCGCAAGCCGGCGTTCGACACGTACCGGCGGCTGATCAGCGAACTGTCGTGAGACGACGCAGCGGCCCGCGTTGTGGCGAACGCAGGCCGCTGCTGCGAAAGGGAGTTGCTGGTCTGGAGATTAGGCCATCGCCTACGGCGCCTCGCCGAGGGTGACCGTCACGGTCTGGTCGCTGCCGTTGCGGTTCACGGTGACCTGGACCTGGTCGCCGGCCTTGCCCGCCTGGACGGCGTTGATGAGGGCCGTCGCGTCGCCGACCGTGGCCGAGCCGAACTTGGTCACCAGGTCGCCGGTCTTCAGCCCCGCCTTGTCGGCCGGGCCGCCCGCGACCACGCCGCCGATCAGGGCGCCGTTGGTGCCGTCGGTGAGCTGCACACCGAGGTACGGGTGGCTGACCTTCCCGCCCTTGGCGAGTTGGTCGGCGCCGGCCCGGGCCCGGTTCGCCGAGATCGCGAAGCCGACGCCGATGTTGCCGCTGTTCTCGCCGGCGGTGGCGATCGCCGTGTTGATCCCGACGACCTCGCCCCGCAGGTTCACCAGCGCGCCGCCGGAGTTGCCGGGGTTGATGGCCGCGTCGGTCTGGATGGCGTCGGCGATCGACTTGCCGCCCTGCTCGCCCTCGATCGTGCGGTGCAGCGCGCTGACGATGCCGGCCGTGACCGACCCCTGGAGGCCGAGCGGGCTGCCGACGGCCAGGACGGTGTCGCCGACCCGCAGCGCGTCGGAGTCGCCGAACTTGGCCGCGGTGAGCCCGGAGACCCCCTGCACCTTGATCACGGCGATGTCCCCGGCGGGGTCGGTCCCGACCACCGTCGCCGGTGCCGTCTTGCCGGTGCTGAACGTGACGGTGAGCTGCCGGGCCCCGGCGACCACGTGGTTGTTGGTGATGATCTGGCCGTCGGCGGTCATGATGACGCCGGAGCCCTCGGCCTCGCCGGTGCTGATGTCCACGACGCTCGGCAGCACCGCCTCGGCGACCCCGCCGACCGAGTCGCGGTTGAGGTTCGGGGCCGGGTTCTGCGTCACCACGTTCGGCGCGGGCGCGGCCTTGTCATCGGCGAGCGAGTTGGCGACGAGGCCCCCGCCGAACGCCGACACCAGGGCGAGGACGATCGCCCCGACGGCGATGAGCGGGACGTGGCTGCCGCGCTGAGGTGCGGGCTGCCCGTGGTAGCCGGGAGCGCCCGGCGGCGGCCCGAACGGCGGCCCGACCTGGGGGAAGGCGCCCGTGTTCGCGCCGTAGGCACCCCCGGTCGAGATGGGCGTGGTGGCGAAGTTGGCGGTGCTGCCGGAGACGGGCTGGTTCGGGGCGTGCCCGTGGTAGCCGTTGACGGACCCGGGCCGGCTCCAGGGCGACCCCGGGGCGCCCGGCTGCGGCTGCGTGACTGCCCCGGGGTACTGCCCCGGGATCGCGCCCGGCTGCGGCACGGTGGCGCCGGTGGGGTACTGCCCGGCCATTCCGGCGGGCGGCTGCCCCGCGGCCCCGGCGGGGTGCGCGAAGGTGGGCGGCTGCGGCGGCGCCACGGCCGGCGGCACCGAGGCGGGCGGGGCCGAGGCCGGGTAGGACGACGACGGCGGCGCCGAGGCCGGGTAGGACTGGGCCGGCGGAGCCGACGCCGGGTACGACGAAGCGGGCGGCGCCGAGGCCGGGAAGGCCGGCGCGGACGACGGCGGCGGCCAGGACCCGTGCGGCGGCGGCGCGGCGGCAGACTCCTCGGGCTGCGAAGCGGAGCGGGGCGTGTCGCCGTGCTCCGAAGTGCTCCACTGGCGGTCCTGGTCACTCATGATGTCCAGATTGCACCGCGCGCCTGCCACGAAACTGGATTCTCCCTGGGAGAAAGCCGAGAGCCACAGACCGGTCGGACGCCGTGACATGGCGAAAAATAGTGATACGTCCGGAAAATAGCGATTCACGCCGCGTGTGGCAGGGGGCGGCCGCCGAACAGCGGCCGCCCCCTGGAGACGGGAGGGCTATGCGGTCCAGTCGGGCCGCAGCGGGTACGACGAGACGCCGTCCTTCGTGGTCTTCGTGGCCAGGATCTGGTGCAGCTGGATCTCGTTGCGCTCGAACGCGAGCCGGGAGCCGGCCATGTACAGGCCCCAGACGCGCGCGGTGCCCAGGCCGACCTCGGCCACGCAGTCGTCCCAGTTCTCGACCAGGTTGCGGTTCCAGCCGGTCAGGGTCAGCGCGTAGTGCAGACGCAGGTTCTCCTCGTGCTGCACCTCCAGGGCCGCGTCGTGGGCCTCGGTGACCAGGCGGCCCGGGGCGGCCAGCTCGCCGTCCGGGAAGACATAGCGGTCGATGAAGGCGTCCGGCTTGCGGGAGGTGCGGCTGTGCGCGCGGGTGATGCAGTGGTTGAGCAGGCGGCCGCCGTACTTCAGGCGGTCGCGCAGCGCACGGAAGTACTGCGGGTAGTTGCGCAGGCCGATGTGCTCGGTCAGGCCGATGGAGCTCACCGCGTCGAAGTGCTCCAGCGGCGCGTCGCGGTAGTCGAGGTAGCGGACCTCGGCCAGGTGGGAGAGGCCCTCGCGCTCGATCGCGGCCTGCGCCCACAGCGCCTGCTGCTTGGACAGCGTGACGCCCAGGGCGCGCACGCCGTATTCGCGGGCCGCGTGCCGGACCATGCCGCCCCAGCCGCAGCCGACGTCCAGCAGGCGCTGGCCGGGCTTGAGGGCCAGCTTGCCGGCGACGAGGTCGTACTTGTTCGCCTGCGCCTGTTCGAGGGTGTCGGACTCGGAGCGGTAGACGGCGCAGGTGTACGTCATCGACGGGCCGAGGACCATCTCGTAGAAGCGGTTCGAGACGTCGTAGTGGTGGTGGATGGCCTCGGCGTCGCGGCCCTTGGCGTGGCGCAGGCCGAGGCCGGCGAGGGCGCGCTTCCAGCCGGGGGTCGACTCCTGCGGCGGGGGCGGCGGCGGGCGGAGGCGCTCCCAGCCCAGGCCGCGGGCCAGGCGCAGGGCCTCGGCCGGTGCGGGCATGCGCAGGTGCAGGCCGTCGGCGAGGGTGTGCAGCGCGTCGTACGGGTCGCCGGGGTGGACGCCCTGGACCTCGAGGTCGCCGCTGACGTACGCGCGGGCCAGGCCCAGGTCGCCGGGGGCGGTGAGCACATAGGACAGTCCGCGCTCGGTGGCGACGTGCAGGGTGATCGGGGAGTCGGCCGGGCCGATGGAGCTGCCGTCGTAGGCGGTGATGCGCACCTTCGGCTCGTCGGCGGTGACGGCGCGGACGATGTCGGCGACTTTCGGGACGGGGGGCCGGCGGCGCGGGCCGGGGACGGAGCCAGGGGTGTTCGTCGTGCGGTAGGTGCTTGTCATCTGCGCCCCACAACCTTGTCGTAGAGGTCGGTCAGTCGGTGATCGGGGTCGTAGCGGTCCTTGGCGGCGCGGTAGGCGGGGCCGCCGTAGAGCCGGTCGAACGTCTCCCGGTCGTAGTAGGCATCGGAGTAGAGGGATTTGTGACCGCCGAGTTCGAAGACCTTGTCCTCGATGAGCCGGTTGACGTCGCCGTCGCGGCGCCCCGGCTCGATGGGCACGGTGCCCCAGAAACCGACGTTCACGTATTTCTGTCCGGCGTGCATCGGATACAGCGGCCACTCCCGATCCCGCAGTCGCAAAGGACACAGCCACAGCGGCGCCATCGGTACCTCCTGTGCGAACCACTGCAGGAAGTCGCCCGTGCGCTCCAGCGGCAGCTCCACGTCCTGCACCACCCGCTCGCGATCGAGCTCGCCGCGCCACCGGCCGACGCGGGCGGCGACGCCGTAGCGGTTCTCCCAGCGCACGATGCGGTGGTAGACGTCGCTGCGGCGGTACTGCCGGGGCCACAGCCGGCGCACGGCCGGGATCTGCGCCCCGAACGCCGACGAGCACCAGAACCAGTCGGTGTCCCAGCGCCACAGGTAGTCGTAGGCGCGGAGACGGTCGGTGGCCTTGGACCGCAGCGACCGGTAGTAGATGTCCTGGCCGGTGTAGTCGCTGCCCGGCTCGGCGTCGTCGGAGAAGGTGCCGAGCACGAGGTAGGACTCGCCGGGGCGGAACACGACGCCGTCCATGACGTCGACGTGGCGGCCCTCGTGCTCGCCGGTGTCCATCACCGTGCCGACGACCTCGAGCAGATCGTCGATCCGGTCGAAGCGCAGGTTCGTGGTGCGGACCCCGGCCGCGATCGGCATCAGCTCGATGCGCAGGCGCGTGGCGTACCCGAGACTGCCGAGCGAGTTCGGGAAGGCCGCGAAGAGCTGGGCGTGCTCGCCGTCGGGCCGCGCGGTGAGCACCTCGCCGGTGCCGGTCAGGATGTCCAGCTCCAGCACCGACTCGTGCGGCAGGCCGTGGCGGAAGGAGGTCGCCTCGATCCCCAGCCCGGTCACCGCCCCGCCGAGCGTGATCGTGCGCAGCTGCGGGACGACGAGCGGCATGAGCCCGTGCGGCAGCGTCGCGTCGACCAGGTCCTCGTACGTGCACATGCCCTGCACTTCGGCGGTCCGCGCCTGCGGGTCCACCGCGATGACCCCGTTCAGCCCGCTGACGTCGAGCCCGTGGCCGACCTCGGCCCGGGGCCGGAAGAGGTTGGAGGTCTTCTTCGCGAGCCGCACGGTGTCGCCGGGCGGAATCGCGGCGTACGACTGCTGGAGGGTCTGTACGGCCTCGCGGTGTGCCGCCCAGCCGACCGGTTGACTTCGATTCACGCAACCACCTCGCCGTTCGTGCCACATCCCCGTCGGCGCGCGGTTGCCCCTGGTGTGGAGAAAGCGGAGGCGCGCCTCAGCCAAACTTGCACACTCCGCAAGATCAGCCAACGCCTGGTGACTGAACTCACGCTGCCCCGGGTGCACAGGGGTGAATCAGTGGTGCGAGGGTGATTCCATGGATCAGCGGTGCCGCCTCCGGGTGATCGGCGAGAACCTCGACCTGGCCGGGTCGCCCGCGGCGTTACGGGAGCTTGCGGCGGCGTTGCGCAGCGCGGGGCCGGCGGTGGAGGTACCACTGCGGAACGGGGCTTTTGCGCAGGAGCGCGGTGACGGGCCCTTGGTGATCGAGCTGCGGGCGGCCCCGACGCTTGTGGTCCGCGGGGCCGATGCCGCGCTCGACGAGGTGTGGACGGCGATCGAGGCCGTCGCCGCGGCGGTCCCCGAGGACGGCGCGGCCGCACCGCACCGGCACGTCGAGCCGGCCGGCAGCCGGGGCCTGGTCGTCACCCTCGACGCCGACGAACCGCTGGCCGCGCTCGGGCTCTAGACGCGCTCCGCCACGGCGACCAGGAGGGCGAACCCGGCCGAGTCGTCGTCGGCGTCACCGCCGGGCTCCGGGCGCCACAGCGGGCTGCGCACCAGGCCGGGCGCGACCGGTTCCCAGCCCTCGATGAGCCCGGCCAGCTCGGCCTCGTCGCGCGGCACCGTGGACAGGCCGGTGCGGGTGTAGAGGTCGGCCAGCTCCGCGACCGCCCTCGTGGCGTGCGACACCACCAGGATGCTCCCCGGGACCAGGGCGTCGTGATAGGCGCGCAGGGCCTCCCGCAGCTCCGGCGTGTCCGGCACGAAGTGCAGCAGCGCGACGAGCAGCAGGCACACCGGCTCGTCCGGGTCGAGCAGCGCCTTCACCCGCGGGTCGCCCAGGATCTGCGCCGCCTGGAGCAGGTCGGCCTGCACGACGGTGGTCAGCGGATCGCCGTCGAGGATCTGCCGGGCGTGCACCACGGCGGCCGGGTCGATGTCCACGTACACCACCCGCGCCTGCGGGTCGATCGAGCGCGCGATCTCGTGGACGTTGCCCTCCGCCGGAATCCCCGAGCCGATGTCCAGGAACTGGCGGATGCCGCGCCCGGCCGCATGCCGGACGGCGCGGTCCAGGAACGCCCGGTTGGCCCGGGCGATCCGCGAAATGTCCGGGACGAGCGCGAGCGCCCGCTCCGCCATGGCCCGGTCCACGGCGAAGTTGTGGCGCCCACCCAGGTAGCAGTCGTAGATGCGGGCGGCGCTGGGCCGGTTAGGGTCAACGCTCATACGGTAGATGGTTCCGAAATGTCGCATCCTTAAAACGCAAAGTCACGACGGTTCTACTGTGAGTGAGTGCGGTGGACGGTTCGGCTGGCGGAGAGCCTTCTGGAGGTCGCGCCGGACGCGCTCGTCGTCACCGGCCGCGACGGTGTGATCCGACTGGCCAACGCCGCGGCCCGCGACCTGTTCGGGCGGGACGATCTGCTGGGCCGCAGCGTCGACGTGCTGGTGCCGGTCAACGGGCCCTCGATGGTGCCGCGGCTGGCGGCGTACATGGAGGGCGCACACCCGCCGCGCCGCCCGGGGCAGCCGCTGACCATGGCGCGCGGCACCGGCGCGCAGTTCCTGGCCGACATCGCGCTGTCAGTGGTTGACGCCGACGACGAGCGGCTGCTCGTCGCGACCATCCGCGACACCGGGGCCGAAGGCTTCGATCCGGCGCAGTCGCTGCTCGCCTCCATCGTGCAGTCCTCGCACGACGCGATCGTCACCACCGACCTCGACGGGCTGGTGCTGTCGTGGAATCCGGGGGCGGAGCGTCTGTACGGGTACGCCGCCGGGGAGATGGTCGGGCGGCCCAAGGACCTGATCATCCCGGTGGACCGGCGGCCGGACGAGGCCGAGATCCGGGCGATCGTCGGCGCGGGCGGGCGGGTCGACCGTCACCGCACGACGCGGCTGCGCCGGGACGGCACCGAGCTCGCCGTGTCGATGCTCGTCTCGCCGCTCATCGGCCCCGACGGGCGCACGGTCGGCGTCACCACGATCACCCGCGACATGAGCGAGCGGGAGCGGGCCGAGGCGCGGATGCAGGTGGTGCTCGACGCCGCCCCCGACCCGCTGCTCGGCGTCGGCGAGGACGACCGGATCGTGCTGGCGAACGCCTCGGCCGAGCGGCTGTTCGGCTTCCCGCGGTCCGACCTGACCGGGATGCCGGTGCGGCGGCTGCTGCCCGGCGGCGTCCGCACGGAGGCCGGCCCGTCCGCGGGTGCCCGCCGCCGCGACGGCTCCGAGCTGCCGGTCGAGATCACGCTGAACACGCTCACGGGCGAGGACGGCCTCATCACCCTCGTCGGCGTGCGGGACATGAGCGAGCGGCTGGCCGCGCTGGCCGAGCAGGAGCGGCTGCGGGCCGAGGCCGAGCGGCAGAAGAACGAGGTGCGCCAGCAGCGCACCCAGCGCCTGGAGAGCCTCGGCCAGCTCGCCGGCGGCATCGCGCACGACTTCAACAACCTGCTCGCGGTCATCCTCAACTACGCCGAGTTCATCGTGGAGGACGGGGCCGACACCCCGTTCGCGCTCGACGCCGAGCAGATCCTGCGGGCCGGGCGCCGCGGCAGCGAGCTGACCCACCAGCTGCTCGCGTTCGCCCGGCGGGAGGTGGTGCGGCCCAAGCCCCTCGACGTGAACCGGGTCATCGGCGAGGTCCAGCAGATGCTGACCCGCTCCATCGGCGAGCACATCACGCTCGGCACCGCCCTGGTCGACGGGCTCCCGGCGGTCGTCGCCGACCCCGGCCAGCTGGAGCAGGTGCTCGTGAACCTCGCGGTGAACGCCCGCGACGCGATGCCCGCCGGCGGACACCTGACCATCGACACCGGGCTCGTACACGTCGACGAGGGGCATCCGGCGGTCCGGGAGGGGCTGCACCCGGGCGGGTACGTGCGGATCCGGGTCTCCGACACCGGCACCGGCATGCCGCGCGAGGTCATCGAGCAGGCGTTCGAGCCGTTCTTCACGACCAAGCCCAGCGGCGAGGGCACCGGACTCGGCCTGGCCACCGTCTACGGCATCGTGGTCCAGGCCGGCGGTACCGTGCAGATCTACTCCGAGCCCGGGGTCGGGACCACGATCTCGATCCTGCTGCCCGGCAGCGACGCCGAGCTCGTGACCGACGACGCCGGCCGTGCGGTCCGCCCGCCCGGCCGGGGCCAGACGGTCCTGGTCGCCGAGGACGAGCCCGCGCTGCGCGAGGTGACCACCCGGATCCTGCGCCGGGGCGGCTACGCGGTGCTGTCGGCCGCGGACGGCGTGGCCGCGCTGCAGCTGGCCTCTGAGCACGGCGGCCCCATCGACCTGCTGCTCACCGACGTGGTCATGCCGGGGATGCTCGGGCGGGTCCTGGCCGAGCGGGTGCTGCACCTGCGGCCGTCGACCCGGGTGCTGTTCATGTCCGGCTACGCCCAACCCGTCCTTACCAGCAACGGCATCCTCGACCCCGGCGTCCACCTGCTGGAGAAGCCCTTCACCGGCGCCGACCTCCTGAACGCGGTCGCGGACCAGCTGACGGCGGCCTTGTAAAAATGGATGTTCATTCATTATTCTTCGGGTATGCGAGGTAGTAGCCGCTCCGCGGAGCACGTGGCGCTCTTCCGCGCCCTCGAGCACAGTCGCCGGCACGACCGGCTGTTCGCCGACGGGCTGGCGACACGGATGCTGCCGCCGGGGTACCGGGCCGTGGTCGCCGCGTCGCGCGTGCCCGCCGTGCACCGGTGGATCGTCAGGTACATCGACACGCACTACGCCGGCGGCCCGCGCGCCTCGGCGGTCGTGCGCACCCGCCTGATCGACGACCGCGTCGAGGCCGCCCTCGCCGCCGGGGCGACGCAGCTGGTCCTGCTGGGCGCCGGCTTCGACAACCGCGCCCACCGCATCGCCGCGCCCGTCGCGTTCGAGGTCGACCACCCGGCGACCCAGGCCACCAAGCGCCGCCGGGCGCCTGCGGGCGGCGTGCGGTTCGTCCCGGTCGACCTCGCGGTGGACGCGCTGGCCCCCGCACTGCAAGCCGCCGGCTTCGACGCCGCCGCGCCGGCCGTTGTCGTCTGGGAGGGCGTGACGAACTACCTCACGGCGGAGGCCGTCGACACCACGCTGCGCGCCCTGGCCGGCCTGCTGGCGCCCGGGAGCACGCTCATCTTCACGTATGTGGACCGGGCCGCGCTCGACGGCACCGGCGCGTTCGACGGTGTGGCCGAGTGGCACGCCGCGGTGCAACGCGGTGGCGAGCCGTGGACGTTCGGCTTCAAACCGGCACAGCTTCGGGGGTACCTGTCCGAGCGCGGCCTGCACCTGACGGAAGATCTGTCCACAAGGGACGCGGCCGCCGTCTACCTCCGGCCGCTGGGCCGCACCGACGAGCCGACGGCGGAGTTCTACCGGATCGCGGTCGCCGATGCCTAAAGTGGACGACGCCCACTTCGCCGCCCGCCGCCGCCAGATCCTCGACGCGGCCGCGGCCTGCTTCGCCCGCGAGGGCTTCCATCGCACGACGATGCAGGACATCGTGCGCGAGTCGAAGATCAGTGCCGGACTGATCTACCGGTACTTCACCGGCAAGGACGACATGATAGCCGCCATCGCCGCCGAGTGGCACGAGCGGCGCACCGCGATGCTCGGCGACGATCCGGCCGCGGGATACCTCGACGTCCTGCGCCGCGTCGGCGACCCCGCGACCCGCGCGGAGCTGCAGCTGGCGGTGCAGGTCTGGGCCGAGTCGGTCCGCAGCCCGGCGGTGCGCGCGATGTCCAGGGCCAACGTGGACCGCCCCGTCGCCGCGGTGGCCCCGCTACTGGCCGGAGCGTCCGCGGACCCGGCGTCCCTCGCCCGCGTCTTCATCGCCATCTACCAGGGCCTGGTCCTGCAGACCCTCTGGGACGACGACCTCGACCACGCCGCCTTCGTCCGTGCGGTGGCGACGCTGCTGCCTGATCCGGCCGAGCCAGGGCCCGGCGCCGACCAGGAGTAGCAGGATCGTCAGCGGCAGCCGCCACAGCGCACCGATGCCGCCGCCGGGCTGCTCCGGCCCGGCCTCGGCGGTGTGCGCCCAGACGAGGAACGCATCGCCGATGGGCAGCAGCCCGAGCGCGTACCGCTTGGTGGTGAGCGTGTTCATCGGCACGCCGGCGAACTCCCCGTAGCGCTCCATGGCATCGGCGAGGCCGAGGTCCCCGTTCACCCGGGCCGCCCCGACGGCGACGACCGTCGCGGAGAGCGACACGCCGAGCGGCAACGGCCCGCTGTCGACGTCCGCCGCCCCGTCGGTCCCCTTCGGGTACTCCCGCACCGCCGGCCCGAGCCCGAGCGGCCGCACGACGAACCGAGCCCGGAAGGTGCGGTACTGCTCCCGCGCGAAGTCGTTGTCGACGCTCGGCAGGAAGCGCAGGATGACACTCTGCGAGCTGCCGCGGGCCCCCTGCAGCGCATCGCCGGTGACTGGGTCGACGACGTGCGGCAGCAGCCCGGTCGCGGGGTCGAGCCGCTCCCGCGCCCGCCCGACCCACCGCCGGACGGTAGCGCCGAACGTCTCGCCGGCGAGCTCGTCGTGCAGCCGCAGCGAGGCGATGGCCACTGTCGAGTCGACGGGCCACGCCTGCCCCGGATAGGCCGGCAGGAACGGCGTCGGGGACGCGTCGAAGGCGGCCGCGATGGCCCGGGACTCGTCGTCGAAGCGCCGCAGCTCGCCGGCGTCGCGCTCCCGGCTCAGGATCCGGCCCCGCAGCCAGTTGGTCCACCCGGCGTAGAAGACCCCGTACCGCGGCGCGAGCCCTTCGGCGAACGGCGCCCTCCCCTCGGCACCGTCGAGTTTGGACAGTGCCCACCGCGCATCCGCGAGGTGCCCGGTGTCGGCGCTGGCGAGCCCGTAGAGCACGTGCAGGAAGAAGTACCCTTCGGGAAACAGCCCTTGCGCGTCTTCGCCCGCACCGTGCTCGAGGCGCTCCCGCAGGAAGGCCAGCTGCCGATCGTTGCCCTCGACCGGCGCGTAGAGGCGCACTACCCCGCTGAGGGCGCACCCGGCCAGCAGCCCGGCGAGCACCAGCCGCAGGATCCGCCCCATGCGCGCGACGGTAGCGCACGGGACCAACCCCCGGCCCGGTACCGGCCCGGACGGCCGCCCGTACGCGGCGGTGGGAGGCTGCGCGGGCCCGCCGGTGCCGCTGCGGCTACGCGTCGCGGAGTGCGGTCAGCGCGGCGTGGACGATGCCGGAGGTGCGGGCCAGGGCCCGGCGGGCGGCCGCGGGGGACGCCTGCGCGAGCAGGGAGACGAGCGCCACCTTCGGCTCGCCGTCCGCGGCGGCCAGGGCGGCGGTGCAGGCCTGCTCGTCCAGGCCCGTCGCCTGGGTGAGCAGGCGGACCTGGCGGGCGCGCAGCTTGGTGTTGCTGGCGACCATGTCGGTCATCAGGTTGGAGTACGTCCGGCCCAGCCGGACCATCACCGCCGTCGACAGGGCGTTGAGTACGAGCTTCTGGGCGGTGCCGGCTTTCATGCGGGTGGAGCCCGTGATCGCCTCCGGGCCGGTGTCGACCGCGATGTGCACGTCGGCCAGGCCGGCCAGCGGGGCGGACGGGTTGGCGGAGATCAGGACCGTGGCGGCGCCGGCGGTGCGGGCGGCCCTGAGGGCGCCGGCCACGTACGGTGTCGTGCCGCTCGCGGAGGCGCCGACCGCGATGTCACCCGGCCGGACGGCGACGGCGGCGGCCGCGCCCAGAGCCTCGTCGTCCTCGGCGCCCTCGGCCGCGGTGAGCAGCGCGGGCGGCCCGCCGGCGATGTGCGCGGCGACCAGGCCGGCGCCGGCGCCGTAGGTCGGCTGGAGCTCGGCGGCGTCGAGGACGGCCAGGCGGCCCGACGTGCCCGCGCCGAAGTAGTGCATCCGGTGGCCCGCGTGCAGCGCCGCGACCGCGAGGTCCACGGCCTCGGCGACCGCGGGGAGTACCGCCAGCACCGCCGGCGCCACCTTGTGGTCCTCGGTGTTGATCAGCCGGAGCACGTCGAGGGTGGGCAGGCGGTCGATCTCGGTCGTGGCCGGGTTGCGGCGCTCGGTGGGGGAGAGGCTCACCCGCGGCCTCGTTCGGCTTTGGTGCGCCGGCCGCGCACCGCCTCGCGGGTCGCCTCCAGGGCCGTGCGGGTCCTGTCGTACGTGCGCTGGGCGACGCCGACGAACACGCAGTCGACCACGGTGAGCTGGGCCAGGCGGCTCGCCATGGCGCCGGAGCGGTACGTGGTCTCGCGGGCCGCCGTCGTCAGCACGAGCGCGGCGGCGCGGGCGATCGGCGACTTCGGGAAGTTGGTCAGGGCGACGGTCGTCGCGCCCCGGCGGCCGGCCTCGGTGAACGCCTCCATGGTGTCCATCGTGGTCCCCGTGTGCGAGATGCCGACCGCCACGTCCCCCGGGCCGAGCAGCGCCGCGCTTGTCAGCGCCACGTGCACGTCCGACCAGGCGTACGCGGTCAGGCCGATGCGGTGCAGCTTCTGCTGGAAGTCCTGGGCCACGAACGCACTCGCGCCGACGCCGTAGATGTCGATGCGGCGGGCCGCGGCGATCGCGGTGACGACCTGCTCCAGCGCGTCGAGGTCCAGCTGGGCGGCGGTGTCCTCGACGGCCCGCGCGTCGGCGTAGGCGATGGTCCTGACCACCTGGGCCAGGTCGTCGGAGCGGCTGATGTCGCTGCCGACCGCCTCGTGGGCCCGGTCGTCCCGGCGGACCCGGCCCGCCTCGGCGGCCAGGCGCAGCCGTAACTCGGGGTAGCCGGAGACGCCGATGGCCCGGCAGAACCGGATGACGGTGGTCTCGGAGGTGGCGGCCCGCTTGGCCAGCTCGGTGATCGTCATCTGCGCCGCGGTGGCCGCCTCGTCCAGGATGATCCGCCCGACCCGCTGCTCGGCCCGTGAGAGCGAGGGCAGCAGACCACGAATCCGCACCACGGTCATGTAAAAAAGTTACCGAAATCGACTCGTATTCGTCAATACTTCACCGGCGGGCCGCGGAGCCGGAGCGGTCGCCTCCGGTGATGGGCGGACACGGTCGGTACCCTAGGACATCGTCGGCGATGGGGGTCCGGGCTGTTCGCGCTTGTCATGCTGATGTCGGATTGACGATCAGATTCCGGGCTGCCGGGACGGGCGCGCCGAGCCAAACTGGCGTGATGGTCACCGATGTCCCGTACTGCGCGCTCGACCAGATAGCGGCGAATCCCGAGGTCCAGCGGGTGCGGGAGGTGGCGTTCGCCGCGCTGCACCTCGAGCCCGGGCAGCGGGTGCTCGACGCGGGGGCCGGGACCGGCGAGGTCGCGCGGCTCCTGTCGACCCGGCTGTCGGGGACGGGCTCCATCGTGGCCGTCGACGCGTCGGCCGATGCCGTCGCGACCGCGCGCGCCCGCGACGAGGGGACCTGCGTGCGGTACACCCAGGGCGATGTCTGTGCTCTCGACTTTCCGGACGGCTGGTTCGACGCCGTCCGGTGCGAGCGGGTGCTGAAGCATCTGGCCGAGCCCGACGCGGCCGTGGCCGAGCTGGCCCGGGTCACGCGGCCGGGCGGGCGGGTCTGTCTCGTCGACACCGACTGGGAGTCGGTGGCCGTGGACGGGCTGCCCCATCCGCTGGTGGCGCGGGTCCGGACCCACCTGCTGGCGACGGTCGTCGGCCAGCACCTCGACATGGGGCGCACACTGCGGCGGCGGCTGCTGCACGCGGGGCTGCGGGACGTGACGGCGGTGCCGGTGGCGCTGTACTTCGCCGACCCGCTCTCGGCCGCCGCGGTGCTGCCGATGGTGAACCCGATGGTGCCCGCCGACGCCGGCCTGATCCCGGCGGATTTGCGCGAGGAGTGGTTCGGGGCGCTGGCCGAGGCGGGGGAGCGCGGCGACTTCCTGGCCACGATCACCATGTGGGTGGCCGCGGCGACGGTGTAGGTGACTGCCGCTGCCGGGCGCGGTGGCCGGCTCAGGGCTCGGCGGCCGCGAGCAGGTCCTTGAGCAGGGCGTTCAGGCGCCGGCGGGCGGCGGGCGGCAGCTGTTCGAGCACGTCGCGCTGGGCGTCCAGGCCGGCGCCGACGGCCGCGTCGACGAGGTGGCGGCCCCGGGCGGTCAGCGTGATGATCAGGCCGCGGCGGTCCTCCGGGTCGGGCGAGCGGGTGACGAGGCCGGAGCGCTCCAGGCGGTCGAGGCGGCCCGTCATGCCCCCGGTGGTCAGCATCAGCGTGGCGCTGAGCTGCTTCGGCGAGAGCTCGAACGGGTCGCCGGCCCGGCGCAGGGTCGCGAGCACGTCGAACTCGCCGCGGTTGAGGCCGAGCTCGCCGTACACCTTCTCCTGGCGATCTCCGAGCACCTTGGCCAGGCGGTAGATCCGGCCGAACACGGCCATCGCCTCGGTCTCCAGCTCCGGCCGCTCGCGCGCCCACTGCTCCACGATCCGGTCGACGTCGTCCATGCGGCAATCGTACAACTAACTTGCGTCTAAGTAGCTTGTGAGTAAGCTACTTAGTCATGAGGAACCTGACGGCCGTCGCTCCCGTGCTGTGGGGCACCACATATCTGGTCACCACCGAGCTGCTCCCCGCCGGCCGTCCGCTGCTGGCCGGCACGCTGCGCGCCCTGCCCGCCGGGCTGCTGCTCGTCGCCGCCGCCCGGGCCCGGCCCCGCGGCGCCTGGTGGTGGCGGGCGGCCGTGCTCGGGACGCTCAACATCGGGCTGTTCTTCGCGCTGCTGTTCGTGGCCGCATACCGGCTGCCGGGCGGGGTCGCGGCGGTGCTCGGCGCGCTCGGGCCGTTCGTGGTGGCCGGGTTGGCGTTCGGCATTCTCGGCCAGCGGCCCACCGCCCGGGTCCTGGCCGCCGGGGCCGCCGGGCTCGCCGGTGTCGCGCTGCTCGTGCTGCGCTCGTCGGTGGCGCTCGACCCGATCGGGCTGCTGGCGGCGTTCGGCGGCATGGTGTCCATGTCGTTCGGCACCGTGCTCGGCCGGCGCTGGGGCCGGCCCGACGCCGGCCTCCTGGCCCTGACCGGCTGGCAGCTCACGATCGGCGGCCTGCTCCTGCTCCCGGTGGCCCTGTGCGCAGAGGGCCTTCCCGGCCACCTGACGCCGGCCAACGTCGCCGGGTTCGGCTACCTGTCGGTGATCGGTACCGCCGGCGCCTACTTCCTGTGGTTCCGGGGCGTCACCACCCTCGCGCCCGCGCGGGTCAGCCTGCTCAGCCTGCTGAGCCCGGTCGTCGCGGCGGTCCTCGGCTGGGTCGTGCTGGGGCAGTCGCTCTCCGGCGGGCAGCTGGCCGGCGCGGCCGTGATACTGGCCGCCGTGCTGGTCGGGGCCACGACGTTCACGGTGCGGGGCCCGGGCCGGTCGGGCCCGCGCGGAGCGGCGCCGGACCAGGCCGGGTGCGTCGCCAAGCCGACACTGCTCAAGGCGGTGGTCGCGCCGTAGCCTTGGTCCACATGGTGTCGCTCAGCCCCCGGACCCGCCGAGCCGGCCTCGCCGCGCTCGCCGTGCTGGTCCTCGCGGGGCTGGCCGCCGTCGCCTGGCCGGACGGCGCCGGGCGGGCCGGGCGCGTGCTGAACCGGATCTCCTCGGCCCAGATCGCCGCCGGCGTCGGCTGGACCCACCGCTGGACGGCGGCCCCGGACGGCGCGACGGACGCCGCCGGCAACCAGTGGGACGCCGACACCGCGATCGTGCAGGGCGGGTCCGCGCCCAGAGCGCTCGCCGCGGGCAGTCCGGCGCCGTACAGGTACACCCGAAGCGGCACGTTGGTCTTCACACTGCCGGTGCCGCAGCCGGGCACGTTCGCCGTGATCCTGTCGCTGGCCGCCCCCGAGCGCGGGCCGGCGCCCGAGGCCGCCGTGACCGTGACCCTCGCCGGCGGCACCGCCCGGACCGTCCGGCTCGCGGCCACCGGCGCCGGGCGCGTCCGCCACGCCGTCGCCCTCGCCCCGGTCACCGGCGACGCCGTCTCGCTCACCGTCGGCGACCTGCACAACCTGGCCGGGGTCGCGGCCGTCACCGCCACCATGGCCCGCACCGGCACCGACGAGCTGAAGGCCGAGCTGGCCGAGGAGTTCGACGGCCCGGCCGGGACCGCGCTGCTGCCCGGCTGGCGGCACGAGACCGGCGGGGGCGGGTGGGGCAACGGGGAGCTGCAGGAGTACACGCAGAGTGCGGCCAACGGCGCACTCACCGGCGACGGCCGGTTCGCCATCACCGCCCGCGGCGACCGGGGGAAGTACACGTCGGCCCGCCTGCGCTCGGCGTTCGAGGCCCAGTACGGCCGGATCGAGGGCGTCATGCAGGTGCCCTCCGGCCGCGGCCTGCTGCCCGCGTTCTGGATGCTCGGCGCGGACGTCGCCACCGCCGGCTGGCCCGACGCCGGCGAGATCGACCTGATGGAGACCCTCGGCGCGGCCGAACCGGGCGTCGTGCACGGCACGTTCCACGGCCCCGACGGCTCCGAGCGCGGCTGGGAACGGCCGTTCACCGCCCGGCCGGCGGGCGGCCCGGACCGGGGCATGCACCGCTACGGCCTGGAGTGGTGGCCGGGCGTCCTGCAGTGGTCGGTCGACGGCGTCGTCCAGGCCACCCTGCGCCAGGAGGACCTGGGCGCCCGGCAGCACTGGGTGTTCGAGCGCAAGGCGTACCTGCTGCTCGACATCGCCGTCGGCGGCCGCTGGCCGGGCACGCCCCCGCCGGCGACGGCGTTCCCGCAGACGATGTACGTCGAGTCCGTCCACTGGTGGCGCTGAGGCCCGGCCCCGCCGGACCGGATCGGGCGCCGGCTGAAACTGTCGGACCCGGCGCGTAAGGTGCCCCGTGAGATCGACGGCAAGTGGCCCCGGGGGTGCGCGTGTTCGGACTGGTGTTCAGTGCCCTTCGAGCGCGCGCCGCCCAGGCCGGCACCGTGTTCGTCCTGGGCGTCCTGCTCGTGACCGCGGCCGCGGCCGGCCCCTGGTTCGCCGCCGGGGCGGCGCTGCGGGCGGCCGAGGCCGGGGTGGAAGCGGCACCGGCCGCCGAGCGGACCATCTCGGTGCGCCGCGCGACGAACGCGGACAGTGACCCCGAGTCGGCGCTTGCCGCCTACCGCGACACCGTGGAGCGGCTGCTGCCCGGGCGCGATCCGGCGGTGCCCGGCTACGTCGGCGTCACCGCGGACATGCTGCTGGAGCGGGCCGACGGCGTCGCCATCGGCGAGGCCGGGCCGCCCAAGGTCTCCGTCGCCTACCGCGAGGACCTCTGCGCCCACCTCCAGGTCGACGGGCGCTGCCCGGCGGCCGCCGGTGAGGTGCTGCTGAGCACGACCGCCGCCGACGCGCTGGGGCTGCGGACCGGCGACGTGCTGCAGCTGCGCAACCAGCCCCGGTCGAAGCCGGTCCCGGCCACCGTCGTCGGCCGCTACGACCTGGCCGACCCGACCGGGGTCTACTGGGGCGACCGGCTGTTCCGGGCGTCGGTCGAGGGCGGCCTCGACCCGGTGTTCACGGCCGCCGCCACGTTCCAGGACGCGCAGCTGGCCGGGCCGACGTTCGCCTACACCACCGAGCTGCCGGTGTCCGCGTTCACCGACCCGGCCGCCTCGGTCGCCGACCGCCTGGGCCGGGCCGACTTCGCGTTCGGCCGGGCCGGGCTCACCCTTGTGGCGCCCGGGCAGGACCTGGCCGTCCGGGTCGGCGCCGACCGGGCCGCGATCAGCGACGGCGTCGTGGCCGGCACCGTCGCGGCGGTGGTGCTGTGCTGGTTCGCGCTCGCGCTGGCCGGCCGGCAGACCGCCCGCGAGCGGCGCGGGGACGCGGCGCTGCTGAAGCTGCGCGGCGGCACCCGGCGCCGGGCGCTGCGGCTCGGGGTGGGGCAGCTGGCGGTGCCGCTGGTGGCCGGCCTGCCCATCGGCCTCGCCCTCGGCCGGCTGGCCGGTTGGCTGCTCGGCGGGTCGCCGGGCGGGTTCGGCCTCGGCCTCGGCGGGCCGTTCACCGGGGTCGCCGGGCTGTGGCTGCTCGCCGGGCTCGCGGCCGTCGCCGCGGTCCTGGGCGGGCTGCTGGCCATGGCGGCCGGTGAGTTCGCCGTGCTGCGGGCGCCGGTGGCCGTGCTGCTGCGGCGGGTGCCGTCGCCGGGCCGGGCCCGCCGGGTCGCCGTCGACGTGGTGCTGATCGTGCTGGCCGCGTTCGCCGCGGCCCAGCTCTGGGGCAGTGGGCTGCGCACCGCGGTGCCCGTCCTGATCGCGGCCGTGGTCGCCGTGGCCGCCGCCCGGGTCCTCGCGTCGGCGGCGTCGCGGGCCGGGGCGGGGGCGCTGCGGGCCGGGCGGCTGCGGGCCGGGCTGGCCGCGTTCCAGCTGTCCCGCCAGCCCGGCGCCGACCGGCTCATGGCGCTCGTGGCCGTCGCCGTGGCCGGGCTGGGCGTGGCGACCGGCGGCTGGGTGGCCGGGTTCGCCGCGCGCGACGACCGGGCCGCGCAGGAGCTTGGCGCGCCGCGGGTCCTGACCGTGCGGGCGGCCAACCCGACGGCGCTGCTCGACGCCGTCCGGCGGGCCGATCCGGGCGGGCGGGAGGCGATGGCGGCCGTCGTGGACCGGTCCCTGACGCCGCCGGTGCTCGCGGTCGACGCGGCCCGGCTGCGGGCGGTGGCGGGCTGGCGGCCGGAGTACGGGCCGCTGCCGTCGCTCGTGCCGGCCGGTACCGACGCCGCGGCGCCGGCCGTGACCGGCGGGCGGCTGCTCGTGCGGGTGCGCAACGGCGGGGCGTCGGCCGTGCACCTCGCCGTGCTGCTGCAGAACACCGTCACCGGCAGGCGGACCGCACTCACGCTCGGGCCCATCGCGCCCGGCGAGCAGGAGGCCGGGGCGCCCGTGACCGGGTGTGCCGAAGGGTGCCGGCTGGTCCGCCTCGATCTCGTGCAGCCGCCGCCCCCGCCCGGCTCCGCACCCGAGGGCAAGCCGTCCAATCCGGGCGACGCGGGCGACGCGGGCGACGCGGGCGGGCCGGGCGACTCCGGCGGGTCGCCCGGGCGGGGCGGTGACCAGGTCGTGGACACGCTGACGATCACCGGGATACGGCAGGAAGGGCCGGCGGCCGACGTGCTCGGCGCGGCGTTCCTCGGCGATCCGCGGCAGTGGCGGACGGTGACCAACGGGTCCGCGATGCAGGTCAGCGCGCGCGAGGGCGCGCTCACCCTCTCGCTGCCGGACGCCGCGCTCGGGTTCGACGACCGGGTGTGGGTCATGGCCGCCGCGCTGCCGCTGCCCGTCGTGCTCGCCGGGGCCGCGCCCGACGCCTGGCACAGCGGGGACCCGTCGATCGACCTGTTCGCCGGCGGCGTCCCGGTCCGGGTCGCCGGCACCGCGCCGCTGCTGCCGGTGCTCGGCCGCTCCGGGCTGCTCGTCGACCTCGACGCGGCCCAGCGGGTGGGTGCGGCCGCGTCCTCGCCGGGCGCCTATCAGGTGTGGCTGGCCGCCGGGGCCGGGCCCGGGGTCGAGGACCGGCTGCGGTCGGCCGGGCTGATGATCCTCGGCTCCGACGACACCGCCGGGCGGGCCGCCGGGTTCGCCGGCCGCGGCCCGGCCCTCGCCGAGCGCTATCGCCTCTTCGCCGCTGTCGTCGGGCTCCTGGCCGCCGCGGCCGCCCTGGTTGTCACCGTCGCGGCCGAGCGCCGCCAGCGCAACGCCGACCTGCGGGCGCTGCGGCTGCAGGGCCTCCCGGTGCGCACCGCCGTCGGCGCGGCCCGGGCCGGGTCCGGCGCGGTGGTCCTGGCCGGCGTCCTGACCGGGCTCCTGGCCGCGGTCATCGCCCGGTTCGCGTCCGGCCCCGCCCTGCCCTACTTCGCCGACGGCTGGAGCCCGCCCGATCCGCCCTCGCCGCTGCCGCTCCTGCCGCTGCTGGCGGTGGCCGGCGCCGCGCTGCTGCTCCTCGGCGTCGTCTGGCGCCTCGCCACAGCCGGCGTCGGCGCTGTCGAAGGGAACGCACGATGATCTCGTTGCTGCTGTCGATGCTGCGGGCCCGGCGCGGGCAGGCGGTCGTGCTGGCGCTGCTGGCCATGTTCGCGGTGGCGGCGGCCGTCGCGGCGCCCGCATACCTGCAGGCGGTCGACCGGTCGATCATCGCCGGGCAGGCCGAAACGGCCGCGGCCCGGGAGCGGTCGCTCACGATCAGCGCGGTCGTCGACCCGCGCAAGGAGGGCGAGCTCAACTTCGGCGACGTCGCGCGGGGCGTGGTCGACCTGCCGGGGTTCGACCAGGTGTTCAGCGGCGAGTTCCCGGCCGTCGGCATCGAGCCGGACAGGGTGCGGGCGACGCGGGTGACGTACCGGCAGGACGCCTGCGCCCACCTCACCGTCGTGGCCGGGCGGTGCCTCGTCGGCTCCGGCGACGTGGTCCTCGGTGAGGCGGCGGCGGCCCGGCTGCACCTCGCCCCCGGCGACGCGATCACGCTCACGTTCGCCACGCTCGGCGGCAGCAACTCCAACCCGACGTACGCCCCGGCCGGCGCCCCGGCCCGCCTCACCGTCGTCGGCACCTACCGGCCGGCCGACTCCGTGGAGACCTACTGGGGCGACCACGCGTACTTCGCCCCCGACTCCGCCGGGCGGCCCGGTGAGCCGGCCTTCATCAGCGCCGCGACCTTCGCCGCCATTGACCACGGCGCCACCAACGTCGCCGTCGACCTGACCGCCGGGCCGGCCGCGCTCAGCGCCGCCGCGCTGCCCGACACCCGCCGCCGGCTCACCGAGCTGCGGGGCCGGACCCGCAACCTCGGGTCGGGCATCGTCATCACCACCGGCCTGCCGAACCTGTTCGAGCGGATCGACGCCAGCCAGGACCTGGCCCGGCGCAGCGTCCCGGCCGGGGCCGCGCCGCTGCTGCTGCTCGCCTACGCGGTGCTGTTCATCGCGGCCGACTACGCCACGCAAGGGCGCCGGCCCGAGCTGGCCGTCGTCGCGCTGCGCGGCACCCGCTGGTGGACGCGGTGGTGGCTCACGCTCGGCGAGGGGCTGGCCGCGCTGCTCATCGGCGGTCTGGCCGGGTGCGTGGCCGGACAGCTGCTCGTCGCGGCCGTCGTCGCGTGGCGGTTCCCCGGGGTCGGGGCGCCGGTGTTCACGCTTGAGGCGCTGCGCTACGCGCCTGTCGCGCTGCTCATCGCGGTCGCGTCGGCGCTCGTGGCCCAGCGGCGGCACCTGACCGCGCCGGTCGCCGGGCTCCTGCGCCGGATCCGCGGCCGCGGGACCGGCTGGCGGGCCCGGGCCGGCGAGGCGGTCGTGGCCGTGCTCGCGGCCGCCGCGACCCTCCAGCTGTTCCTCGCCGGCGGGTCGCTGACCGGCGTGGCGGTGGCCGCCCCCGCCCTCGTCATCTTCGCCCTCGCCCTGGGCACCGCGCGGGCGGTCACGCCGCTGGCCCGGCTGGTCGGGGCGTGGGCGCTGCGCCGGGGCCGGCTGGCCACCGGGCTGGCCGCGCTCCAGCTGGCCCGCCGGCCCGGGGCGCAGCGGCTGATCCTGCTGCTCGTCGCCGCGGTCGCGGTGCTCGGCTACGCGGTCACCGCCACCGACCTGGCCGCCCGCGACCGGGACCTCGCCGCGCAGATCGCCACCGGGGCGCCGCGGGTGCTCACCGTCACCGACATGGACCGCGACCAGCTGCTGCGGGCGGTGCGGGCGGCCGACCCGGACGGCAAGTATGCGATGGCCGTCGTCGCCGACCTGCCCCGCGGCCGGCCCGGGGAGGCGCCGCGGCTCGCCGTGGACAGCACCCGACTGGCGGTGGTGCCGACGTGGCTCGACGCGTACGGCGACCCGGACCCGGCCGCCCTCGCCGCCCGGCTGCGGCCCCCGGTCCGCGACGTCGGCGTCGACCTGCCCGGGCGCGACCTCGCCGTCGACGCGACGGTGACGGGGGCCCGGCCCGACAACCCGATCGGGCTGACCCTGGTGTTCTCGACGAAGACCGGCCGGGCCGTGGCCGATCTCGGCGTCGTGCACAACGGGACCGGCACCTACTCGCAGCGGGTCGCGGACTGCGCGGAGGGGTGCCGGCTCGTGGCGGTACACCTGCGCAATGCCGACCCGACAGCGAGCGCGACGCGGATCACCATCGTGCTCAATGCGGTGCGCACCATCAACCCACCGGCCACCGCCGCGGCCGGCGCACAGCTCGCCGGCGCCGATCGCTGGCGCGCCTCCGGGGCCACCCTGAGCGCCGCACCGGACGGCCTGCGCATCACCGTCGACGCCCCCGACGGCCTGCCCAACGGCGTCTGGGTCCAGCCGGCCGACGTCCCGCTGCCCCTGCCGGTCGCGACCACGGCGCCGGACGCGACGATCTCCGGCTTCGACGGCCTCGACGTGCCGGTGACCACCGCCGCGCACCTGAAGGCCGTGCCGCGCCTGGGGACGGCCGGGACGCTCGTCGACCTCGAATACGCCGAGCGCCTCGCCACCGACTCCGGCATCGCCCGCGCCCCCGAGGTGTGGCTCGGCCCCGCCGCCCCGCCCGACGCCCTCAACCGCCTGGCCGCCCAGGGCCTGGTCGTCGTCGGCGACTCCGGCATCGCCGACACCCGCGCCCGGCTGGCCACCCAGGGCCCGGCGCTGTCCCTGTGGTTCCACGTCCTGGCCGGCGCCCTCGCCGTCCTCCTGGCCGCGGGCGGCCTGGCCCTGGTCATAGCCGTCGACCGCCGCGACCGCCGCGCCGACCTGGCCGTCCTGCGCGCCCAGGGCCTGTCCCGCCGGACGGCCGGCCGGGTGGCCCTGTGGACGTACCCGGCGCTGGTCCTCGCATCCGCCCCGCCGGGCTTGGCCACCGCCCTGATCGCGTGGCGCCTGACGGGCTGGGCCCTCCCGGTCTTCGGCGAACCGATGCCCGACCTGCCCCTACCCCACTGGCCGACCGGCCCGGCCGTACCACTGAGCTGGCTGCTCACGCTGGCCCTGCTGGTCACGGTGGCCGCCTCAACCGCCCGCGCAACCACCACCCCACCCCGAACGGCCCACCCGACCGCGCCGTGACCCCGGCCCGCGGCGACAGCCACCTCCGTCCGGGCGGCGGCCGACTCGGCACGCTTCGCACCGGCCCCGGTCGACCTTCCACGGGTGATGGCGGCCCGCGCGTCGCGGATGCGCGGGCCGCGTCTTGCAGCGGGAGCAGCCGGATGGCGGCGAGTGGACGCGGGCGGCAGTGATCAGGTGGTATTTGCTGGCCGGCGCGCCGGGCCGACCGGGCTCGGAGGCGGCCGGCGCCGCGTAGCCGGCCGGGATCAGCTCGGGCGGCTGCGGCCGGCCGTTGGCTCCAAGGGCCCTGGCCCACGTGTGGTGGGCTCGTGACGCAGTGCGGCGCTCGCCCGTGATCGCCGGGTGGAGCAGCTATCGGCTGGCGGCCGCCGAGTGACGATTCACCTGGAGGTACGGCGGTTCGTGTGCTTGGAGGCCGAGTGCGCGCGACGCACGTTCGCCGAAATGTGCCCGGCTTGACGGCGCACCATGCCCGGCAGAGCGTGGCGTTACGCCGGCAGTGGCAAACCCGTCGCGGTGGCCCTGGCCGGGCGTCCGGGAGCCCGCCTGGCGGCCCGCTCGGCGATCACGGCGAGCCGTTCGCCCTTGCTGCGGCTACTGCGGGCGACACCGGCGTCTGAGGTCAAGGCTGATCCGCGGGTGTCGGGCGTCGATGACCTCGCGCTGCGTCGGCGGCGCTCATGCGGAGGGCGCGCACTGCCGCGCCGGCACGCCGCCATCCAACAGCTGCGGGCACAGCGGCACTCTCTGACCGCGATCAGCCGACAGTTCGGCGCGTGGTTCCGCACCGTGCAGCGCTACCTGCGACCACTACGCCCAGCGGCCACCACACTGCGACCGGCACCCGCGCCGGAACCGCGCCGGGTCATGACCAAACCAGAACACCTGAACACCGAGCACAGCGCGACGCTCACCGGTGTCCTTGTCCGCTGCGCGGAACTGCGGGCGGTGCGCGGCCACATCGCCGCGTTCGCGGCCATGATGAGCCGCACTCGGAGCCGGACCGCAAACCGCCGCTGCCGCCCTCACCCTCGCCGCCGAACTGCCCGCCGACCGGAAGCCGACCAGTTGCGCGAGGCGGCGTCCCTTGTTGCCCGTGAACTTCGCTTGACCTGATTGCTGAGCGCTCTTGGCCACCCGGAGCCACCAGTCCAAAGTGAGCTTGTGGTTGGCTGACACGTCGGACGCGAGCGCGCATCACTGTCCACTGTGGACCAGATGTAGCCATCAGAACGCGAGCCAGGGGGCGGCGGCGGCCAGGGGCGAGTACAGCCGCCACCGCCACCCGCGCCGGACTCTCGACGGCGACGGTTGTGCCGTCGCCCCGGCTGCGGTGTCAGCTCTCGAACCACACCCGCAGCTGCTTGGCCGCCTGCGCCTGCGCGACCCGGCCCGCGTCGAGCGACCCGGCCATCGCGAAGAATCCGTGAATCATGCCCTCGTAGCGGGTCACCGCCACCGGCACGCCCTCCTGCGCCAGCCGGGCCGCGTAGCGCTCGCCCTGGTCGCGCAGCGGGTCGTACTCGGCCGTGATGACGAGCGCCGGTGGCAGCCCCGCGAGGCTCTCGGCCTGCATCGGCGAGGCCAGCGGGTTGTACGCGTCGTCGGGGTCGGTGAAGTAGTGCGAGCGGTACCAGGCGACGGAGTGGTGGTTGAACAGGTACGGGTCGTCGTTGGCACGCATCGACTCGTCGTCGGCGTTCTGGTCCGTGTTCGGGTACACGAGCAGCTGTCCGGCCAGGGGCGGGCCGCCGGCCTCCTGGGCCATGAGCGTGATGCCCGCGGCCAGGTTGCCGCCCGCGCTGTCGCCGCCGACCGCGATGCGGGCCGGGTTCGCGCCCAGGGCGGCCGCGTTGGCGATCACCCACTCGAGGGCGGCCCAGCAGTCCTCGACCGCGGCCGGGAACGGGTGCTCGGGTGCGAGCCGGTAGCCGGGCACCGCGACGATGCAGCCGGCCGCGTTGGCCAGGCTGCGGGCGATGGCGTCGGCGGTGTCGACGGTGCCGAGGACCCAGCCGCCGCCGAAGAAGTACAGCAGCACCGGCAGGTCCGGCGCCGCGCTCGGGCGGTAGACCCGGACCGGCAGCCTGCCGCCGGGCCCGGCGATCCAGTGGTCGGTGACCTCGTGGACCTGCTCGGGGCTGCCGCCGGCGGCGCGGATCGAGGCCAGGTCGGCGGCGCGGGCGGCGTCGAGCGTCATCGTGTACAGCGCCGGGGCACCGTCGCGCTCCTTGGCGTCGCGCATGGCCTGGACCTGCGGATCGAGCGGCATCAGCGACGTACCTCCAGCGGTGAACGGTGCAGGCGGTCGAGGATGGCCGCCGCCGCGATCCTATGGCTGTGCGGGTTGCCGTGCAGCCCGTCATCCCCGGTCAGCGCCTCCCCGGCGGCGATCGCCGGGTGGCGTGACAGGTCCACGTGCACGGTCCCGAGCCGGGCCGCGAGCGCGTTCGTGCGCTCGGCCAGCAGCGCCATCCGGCGCGCGAACCCGGCGCCGAGCCAGTGCGGCATCTGCGGGTATTCGCGCATGACGAACACTGAAACGGTGATGACCGTCGCGCCCGCGCGCTGCAGCGGCGCGATGATGGCCGTCATCGCCTCGTCGACGGCGCCGGCCCGCGACTCGTAGCCGGGCCGCATCGCGTCGTTCGCCCCGCACACCACCATCGCCAGGTCGGGCCGGAACGCGAGCGCCGCTGAAAGTTGCACGTCGCGGACCTCGGCCGCGCGCAGGTTGCGCACACCGAGGTTGACGAACGCCGCCGGGGCCAGCGCGTCGCGCACGAGCTCGGCGAAGCCGCCGGGCTGCTCGACCACGCTGTCACCGAGCGCGCAGTAGCGGGCATATTCCGGTGCCATGTAGGCCTTTCGGCTCATGGAGGAGCGGATGGGGTACCGGATAGGCTAACGCCTATGAGGCACCGCCGGTGACACAACTGCGAAGCGGGCCGCCACTGCTCACCGCATCGGATTACCGGCACAACGCCGCCCATCTCGTCGAACCGGACGTATGGGACTTCATCGAGGGCGGCGCCGAGGACGAGCGGACGCTTGCGGCAAACGAGCGGGCCTTCGACCGGGTCCGGCTGCGGCCCCGGGTGCTCGCCGGGGTCTCGGATGCCGACACCGGCGTCTCGCTGTTCGGCACGCGGCACGCGACGCCGATCGGGATCGCGCCCACCGCCTACCACCGGCTCATCGACCCCGAGGGCGAGGTCGCCACCGCCCGGGGCGCGAGCGCGGCCGGAGCGCTCTTCGTCGTGGCCATGTTCGCCAGCCGCACCATCGAGGACATCGCGGCCGCCGTGCCCCAACCGCAGGGGCTCTGGCTGCAGGTGTACTGGCTGCAGCGCCGCGACGTCATGCGCTCGCTGGTCCGGCGGGCCGAGCGGGCCGGATACGGCGCCGTCATGCTCACCGTCGACGTGCCCCGGATGGGGCGGCGCTGGCGCGACATGCGCAACGGTTTCACGATCGGCGGCGACGTCGCCGCGGTCAACATCGACCCGGCCGTCATGGCCGCCGCCCACGTGCGCGACGAGGGCGAGTCGGCGATCGCCAGGCACACCGCCGACACCTTCGACCCGACCCTGACGTGGGCCGACCTCGCCTGGCTGCGCGCGCAGACCGGGCTGCCGCTGGTCCTCAAGGGCATCCTCACGGCCGAGGACGCCGCCCTCGCGGCCGACCACGGCGCCGACGCGATCGTCGTGTCCAACCACGGCGGCCGCCAGCTCGACGGCGCGGTCGCCACCCTCGACGCGCTCACCGAGGTCACCGACGCGGTCGGCGACCGCATGCCGGTCCTCTTCGACGGCGGCGTGCGCCGCGGCACCGACGCCCTGGCCGCGCTCGCCCTCGGTGCCCGCATGGTCCTCACCGGCCGCCCACCGCTGTGGGGCCTGGCCGCCGGCGGTGCCGACGGGGTCGCCGGCGTCCTGCGCGCCGCGACGGGCGAACTGGCCCACGCCATGGTCCTGGCCGGCCGCCCGACGCTTGCCGCCCTGGACCGCAGCGCCGTGCGCCTGTCGTCCCTGACCGGAGCCGACGCGTGACGGCCCCGCCGTCAAGCGGCGCACGGCCCGCGACGACCGGCGACCGCCCACCCGCGGCGGTCCCGAGCGGCCCGGGGCGCCGCGGCGGCCGATTGTCACCCTCGAGTGGAGGCGATGCGTGATGGTGGTGCTGTCCCGCGAGGCGCTGCACGAGTCGGTCGTCGACCCGGTGTCGGCGTCGATGAACTTCCTCAACGAGGTCGCCGGGCGCTACCCGGAGGCGATCTCGCTGGCCGCCGGCCGCCCGTTCGACGAGTTCCACTCGGTCGCCGACATCGACAAGCACATCCAGGCGTACCTCACCCACCTGCGCGAACGCGGCCTGAGCGGGGCGGCCGCCCGGCAGCTGCTCACCCAGTACGGCCGCACCAACGGCCACGTCGGCGACCTGATCGCCCGCATGCTCGACGTCGACGAGAACATCCAGGTCCCGGCGGCCGCGGTGATGGTCACCACCGGCTGCCAGGAGGCGATGGTCATCGCCCTGCGCGGCCTGTGCGCCGGGCCCGGTGACGTCGTCCTCGCGGCCGAGCCGTGCTACGTCGGCCTCACCGGCGCCGCCCGCATCCTCGGCGTCGAGGTCGTCGGCGTCCCCGAGTCGCCCGACGGCCTGCGCCCGGAGACGGTCCGGGCGGTCGCCGCGGCCGTCCGGGCCCGCGGCAAGACCCCGAAGGCCCTCTACCTGGTCCCCAACTTCGCCAACCCGTCAGGCGTCTCGCTGCCGGTCCCGGTCCGCCGGGCCCTGCTCGCCGCGGCCGCCGACGAGGACCTGCTGATCCTGGAGGACGACCCCTACGGCCTGTTCGGCCTCGACGACGAGCCCCGCCCGACCCTCAAGAGCCTGGACAGCGACCAGCGCGTCATCTACCTGGGCTCGTTCGCCAAGTCCTACTTCCCGGGCGCCCGCGTCGGCTACCTGGTCGCCGACCAGACGGTCGCCGACGCCGCCGGCCGCCGCACGCTGCTGGCCGAGGAGCTCTCCACCGTCAAGAGCATGCTGACCGTCAACACGTCAGCCCTGTCCCAGGCGGTCGTCGGCGGCATGCTCATCGACTCCGGCTTCAGCCTGCGCGCGGTCAACCAGGCGAAGATCGCGTTCTACCGGCGCAATCTCAACACGTTGCTGGCCTCGTTGCACAAGCATTTCGCGGGTACCGCCGTGCGCTGGAACAACCCCAGCGGCGGCTTCTTCGTCGTGTGCGACGTGCCGGTCGACGCCTCCGAGGCGCTGCTCGAGGTCTCGGCCCAGGAGTACGGCGTCCTCTGGACCCCGATGCGCTTCTTCTACGTCGGCGGCGGCGGCACCCACGCGATCCGCCTGTCCTGCAGTGCCATCGAGCCCGACCGGATCGAGGAAGGCGTCGGCCGCCTGGCCGCGCTCCTGCGCCGGTGACGACCGTCGACGTCTGGCTCGTCGACACCCGCCGCCCGTTCACGTCCACCCTGGACCCCGGCGAGATCCGCCGCCGCGACGCACTGCGCTCGCCCGAGGACCGGCGCCGCTTCGACGCGTCCCACTCGGCCCGGCGCCGCATCCTCCTGGAGCGGCTGCCGGAGCTGCACTGGGAGCAGGGCCCCCACGGCAAGCCCTATCTGGCCGGGGAGCCGCTGCAGGTGAACCTGTCGCACGCGGGGGAGTGGGCGGCCATCGCCGTCACCGCCGAGCGTCCCGTGGGCGTGGACCTGCAGGACATCCTCGACGACACCGACTACCGGGGCCTGGCCCGCCGGTTCTTCCCGCCCGCCGAGGCCGGCCTGGTGGCCCGCGGCGGCCCCGCGGTGTTCGCCGGACTGTGGGCCCGCAAGGAGGCGGTGGTCAAGGCGGCCGGTGACCGCCTCATGCGCAACCTGCGGCTGGCCGTCGCCGGAGACCCGCCGCCGCTCGTCCATCTGGACGGCGCGCCCCACGCGGTCGCCGACCTCGAGGCGCCGGCCGGGTTCCGGGCCGCCGTCGCCCTGGCCGGTGCGGCCCCCTTCAGCATCCGAATGCACTGATGGACAGGTACCGCAGCGCCCGGTCGTAGTCGGCCACCACCACCGGACCGTCCAC
Organism: Dactylosporangium vinaceum; assembly: GCF_019904175.1. Taxonomy (GTDB): domain Bacteria; phylum Actinomycetota; class Actinomycetes; order Mycobacteriales; family Micromonosporaceae; genus Dactylosporangium; species Dactylosporangium vinaceum. The sequence continues at coordinate 3,110,198 of NZ_CP061913.1, forward strand.
CGTCGCGAGCGCCTCCCACACGCCGGTCATCGGCTGGCCGGGGTCGGCGAGCACGACCCTGTCTGCCTTGATGTCAGCCTCGAAGGCGCGCAGGTGGGTCCCGAGCACGACGGTCGCCGCCGTGACGTCGCCGAGCCGGTCGACCACCTCGGCCGCCTCCGCGCCCGCGATGACCCGCGGCGCGGAGACCTCCACTGCAGACGGCCCGAGGAGCACGGCCACGCCGCAGTGGGCGGCCGGGACCTCCACCGGGACGGCCGGGTCGTACGGCAGGACCGACTGCTCGACCACGATGAGCAGCGAGCGCTCGTAGAGCCCGCAGCGCGCATAGTCGTGCAGCAGCCGCAGCGCCGTGTGCGCGCCGGCCCGCCCCTGGTCCGACACCGCGAACGCCATCGGCCGGCCGGGGCAGACGTGGCTCAGGTAGGTGGCCGTCGCCCGGCCCGGCGTGATGTCCGGGATGTCGTAGGCGAGCACCAGCGCGTCGACGGGCTCGTCCGGCAGCAGCACGGCCGCCATCTCGCCGTACGACTGGCCCCCGGCCATGCCGGTCGGCGCGCCGAGCCCGTACGCGCCGACCATGTCGCCGAGGTACGTGGCCAGCAGCGCCGCGTGCGCCGGGTCGGCCGCGCCCCGGGCCGGCTCCGGGAACCGCCGCGACTCGGCGCGGCGCAACCCCCAGGGCACGCTCACTCCTCCGGCAGCAGGTTGCCGGCGACGTAGTGCGCGAGGGTGCCGACCGTCTCGAAGTCGTCGCGCCCCAGGTCCTCGACGCTGATCTCGCGTTCGAGGCGGTCCTCGAGCTCCAGCACCAGCTCCAGGCCGGTGGTCGAGCTCATGCCGAGGTCGTCCATGAGCGTGGTGGACTCCGACGCGTCGGGCACCTCCCGCTTGAGCACGCGTGGGAGCAGGGCGCAGATCGTCGCCACGACGTGCTCGCGCAGCGCCGGGTCCACGGTAACGGTGTCGGACACGGTGGTTCCTTTCCCAGAGTCGGGCCGGGGTTTGTCAGTGCTCGAAGACCATGGCGGAGAACGTGGCGCCGCGGCCGGCCCCGGCGGCGGCGATCACGTAGCGGTCCCCGGGCCGCAGCAGGCCGCGCTCGACGGCGGTCCGGTGGTTGACGAAGGCGTCGGCGCAGAACAGGTGCCCGTAGTCGGCGACGTGCTCGAGCAGGACCCGCTCGAGCGGGTAGCCGATCCGCTTGCACGTGCGCTGCCAGGCGATCTGGTTCACGTTGTGCGGCAGGATGACCGCGAGGTCGCCGAGCTGCAGCCCGGCCCGGGTGGCCGCCGCGACGACCACCTCGCCGAGGGCGTCGTGGTAGATGCGCTGGTATTCGGCGGCGACGTCCTGCGCGTCACCGTCGAACTCCCCGCGCAGCCGGGCCACGTAGGACAGCAGCCGGTCCCGGTCCCCCGACGCGGACACCAGGCACGCGGCCGCCCCCTCGCCGAACATCGACGTGTCCGGCACGAACTGGGTCTCCCGGGTGAACGTCTTCTCCCCGGCGAGCACGATGGCCAGCGCGTCGTCCCCGTCGGCCGCCAGGAGCCGCCCGGCCAGATCGACCGCGAGGAGCCCGGAGGCGCACGCCTGCTGCCCGACCGCGAACGCCTGCGCGTGCCCGAGGCCCGCCGTCCGAAGGGCCTCGTGCAGAGGATTTCGGGGGTACGGCACCACGACGGGGTTCGTCCGCGCGTACAGCACGTACCGGACCCGGGCCCGCTGCTCCTCGCGCAGGGCGAGGTCGGCCAGGGCCAGCGACAGCAGCCCGGTCAGCGTCTCGTCGGTGCGCGCCGCGGTCCCGAGTTTGTGATACCGGCGGAACACCCGCACCTGCATCGGCGTGAGGTCGAACGTCTCGGCGTAGGACTCGATGCTCACCCGCCCCTCGGGCACGAACGTCCCGACGGCGGCGATCGCGGTCATGACAACTCCTCCACCTGCTGGACGGCCAGGGACTCCACGCGGCGCACCAGCGCCTCGGCACCGGCCGCGGGCAGCCGGGCCGCGTCGGTGAACACGGTCAGCAGCAGCGCACCGCCGTCGCCGTCGTCGATGTCCACGCTGAGCGGGTCGAACGGGTCGTCCTGGGCGACGGTCCACCGGAAGGTGCCCGGCGGCGCGGCCCGCACGGCGCCGGCGTCCGGGACGGCACCGGCGAAGCCCTGGCGGGTGGCGACCCGGCGGTCGTTGCACCACAGGCCCGCGTCCGGGTCGGCCCCGGCGGCGGCGAACGCGGCGGCGACGGCGTCGGGGTCGACGTAGGCGTACTTGTAGGCGGCCATCGCGGCCGCGCCGACCCGCTGCAGCGCCTCGGCGAACGGCAACCCGGCGACGTCGGCCGCGCACAGGCCGCGCTGGGCCACCATGGCGACGACCCGCCCGAAGCCGCGGCGGAACCGGTTGCTCACCATAGGCCGCAGCACCGCCGGGCCGTCCCCGGGCAGCGCCTGGGCCAGCAGGGTCATGAGGACCTGCGAGGAGTCGGCGTCGGCCCGCTCCGACAGCGCGTGCACGGCCAGCGGCAGCGCCGTGGTCCGGAACTCCCCGCGCAGGTGGGGCCCGGACGTCGCGACGCTGGGTGCCGGGATGCGGGCGATCGTGCGCTGCCAGTGGCGTACCGCCGAAGCGTTCTGTCGTCGACCGGCGGGACCGGCCTGCCAGCGCGCCTGCTCGAGGGGCGGGGTGCCGGTGTCGGGGTCGGCGTCCGCCCGGGCGGCGACCTCGGCCAGGAAGATGCGCCCGCCGAGCCCGTCGGTGACGAGGTGCGGCATGACCGTCGACAGGTGGCTGGGGACTCCGCGGTGGCGGACCACGGCCATCCGGATCGGCCACTCCTCGACCAGGTCGTAGGGGCGGGCCCGGTCGCGGGCGTCGAGCGCGACGACGTACGCCTCCGGGTCCGCCCCGTCCGGGCAGTCGTACACGTCCAGGCCCACGGTGCCGCGGTCGGCGACGCTCTGCAGCGGCCGGCCGTCGGGGGCGAAGCGCAGTCGGGTGCGCATCGTGGGGTACCGCCGCAGCATCCACCGCAGCTCGTCGGCGACGTCGGCCAGGGTCGTGCCCGGGGCCAGCCGCGACCAGCCGCCGATGGGCAGCCAGGAGCGCTGCCGCTGCATTGTCAGCCAGATCTCGCGCTGACCCCAGGCCAGCTCGCCGACGCCCGCCCCGGACCCGGTGAACCGCACCGGGATGCGCGCGGCGGGCACCAGCGGCCGCGGCGGGGTGCGCAGGTCAGGCATGCGCCATCGCGGCGAGGTGCCGCTGGCGCATGAGGAACTTGCGCACCTTCCCGGTCGGGCCGAGGACGAGGTCGTCCTCGGGGTAGACGACCACCTTGCGCAGTGTCGCGGCCGCGGCCGCCGTGAGCGCGCCCCGGACGGCCTCGGTGTGCTCCGTCGCGGGATCGGCCCCGGCGTGCAGGGACAGCAGCACGTCGGTGACGACGGTGCCCTCCGGGGTGCGGGCCGAGACGACAGTGCAGTCGCGGACCTCGGGTATCGCCCGCAGGATCCGCTCCTCCGACATGGCCGTGTAGAGGAACTCGCCGCCGCCGAGGTCGACGGAGTCCACGGCCCGGTCGACGTGGTAGTAGTAGCCCTCGTCGTCGCGGTACATGAGGTCGCCGGTCAGGTAGTAGCCGGCGAGCCGGTTGCGATAGGTGTTGACGTGGTCGTTCCAGTAGCCGGGGGCGAGCGTCGGCGACTTGAGCCCGAAGTGCCCGACCGCGCCGACGGGGACCTCGCGCCCGGTCTCGGTGTCGAGCAGCGCCACGTCGGCGAAGACGTGCGGGACGCCGACGCACCGCCCGTAGCGCTCGGTGTCGGGGCGGTGCGAGATGTGGAACGCGGAGTGCCCCATCTCGGTCGAGCCGAGCCCGTCGACGAACGTGGAGCCCTTGACCCGCTGCACGCCCTCGCGGGTCACGATGTTGCGGCTGCCGGCGTTGACGAGGTTGCGGATGTGCGGCTCGTGCGCGCAGTCGCCCGTGTTGAACCACAGCGACACCGAGTCGATGCCCCGCGCCGGCAGGTCGTAGCGGGCCAGCTCGGCCCACGTCACCGCGAACCCGAACACCCCCGACGGCCGCCACCGCTCGATCGCCTCGAGCACCGCCGCCCCGTCGTCCTGCCGCGACAGGAACAGCAGCTCCGAACGGTTGCTCAGGGCGTGGTTGATGGTCATGATCCCGGCCGCGTGCGGCGCGGGCAGCGCGCTGAGAATCCGCTCGGTGCCCTGCGCCCGCGGCCCGGCGAGCCGGATCTTCCGCGTGGCGTGGAACAGGCTGGCGTGCGAGTGCACCACCGCCGTCGGCATCCGCGTCGTGCCCGAGGAGTGCGTGATCGCGATCGGATCGTCGGCGTGGTGCCGGAACGCCACCGGCGCCGCGGCCGGGTCGCCGGTGCCGGTCTCGGCCACGTCGTGCACGGCGATGCCGCCGAGGTCGGCGTCGCCGAGGCGCTCGCGGTGGGCGGCGTCGGTGAGCAGGGCGACGCCGCGCAGCTTGCGGATGTACTCGGCGGCGATGTCGCCGGGGATGTTGGGGTTCATCAGCGCGGGGATCGCGCCGAGCCACACCAGGCCCATCCAGTTGAGGAAGCAGTCGGCGGCGCTCGTCACGTAGACGGCGACCGGGTCGCGGCGGCTGATGCCCGCCGCGTGCAGCCACGCCGCCCGGGCCGCGGCCCGCGTGTACAGCTCGCCGAGCGTCAGCCCCTGCCAGGCCGGGATGCCGTCGACGGGGGTGTCGAAGGTCATGCCCGGCCCGTCGAGGGGTGCACCGTGCTCGATCAGTTTGTGCAGGACGTTGCCGGCTCCGACGCTCGGGTCGGCGGCCAGCGCGGCCCGGATATTGGTGGCTGCCATTGTCGACTCCTCTAGAACTTCGCCACGTCTTCGATCGCGGCGCGGATCTGGGCCCGGGACGGCTGCAGGGCCAGGTCGAGGTCGCGGGCGAACGGCAGGACGGCGCCGTCCGGGCGGGTCACCCGGCGCGGCGGGGCGACCAGGTGCATACCTTCCGCGGCCGAGGCCAGGATCTCGCCGGCCATCCCGCACGAGCGGTTCGAGTCGTCGGCGACCACCAGGCGGCCGGTGCGCTCCAGGGAGGCGGCCAGGCCGGGCCAGTCGAACGGGTGCAGCGTGCGCGGGTCGAAGACCTCGACGGAGACGGTGCCGGCGAGCTCCTCGGCGACGGCCAGGGCGTCGTGGACGAGGTGGCCGACGGCGACCACCGTCACGTCGTCGCCGGGGCGGTGGACGCGGCCGACGCCGAGGGGGACGGGCGCCAGCCGGGCGAGGTCGACGTCGGCCCGGACGCCGACCGCGCCGGCCGGTGCGAAGACGACCACCGGGTCGTCGTCGCGGATCGCGGACGCCAGCAGGCCGTAGGCGTCCGCGGGCGTGGCCGGGACGACGGTCTTCACACCGACGTGGGCGAAGAGGCTGTAGGGGTGGTCCGAGTGCTGGCCCGCCCAGCCGCCGCGGGAGCCGGAGCTCGGCAGCAGATACGTCACCGGCACCCGTGTCTGCCCGCCCGTCATCAGCGAGAACTTGTGGGCCTGGTTGGCGATCTGTTCAAAGGCCAGGAACAGCAGGGCCGGGATCTGGTACTCGATGACGGGCCGCTGCCCCGCGATGGCGGCTCCGGTGGCGAAGCTGGTGAACGCCTGCTCCGAGATCGGCATGTCGATGACCCGGTCCGGGCCGAACTTCTTGTGCAGGCCGGTCGTCACGTTGCTCACGGCGACGCGGACGTCCTCGCCGAAGACGCACACCGCCGGGTCGCGCTCCATCTCCGCGGCCAGGGCCCGGTTCAGCGCCTTCAGGTACGACAGGTTCGTCATCAGACACCGGCCCGGGTGCGCAGGCCGTCGGCGTAGAGGTGGTCGAGGGCGCCGCCGGGGTCGGGGTGCGGGCTCTGCCGGGCGAAGTCCACGGCGGCCTCCAGCACAGCCTCGATCTCGGCGTCGACATGGGCCCGCGCGGCCGCGTCGAGCCGGGCGCCCTGGATCTCGACGGGGTCGCGGGACATGCCCGCCGCGACCTCGGCGTCGGTGCGGTAGCGGGGGCGGGCGGCGTGTTCCCAAGTGTGGTGGGCGTCGAACCGGTACGCGACGCACTCGAGCAGGGTGGGGCCCTCGCCGGCGCGGGCGCGCTCGACGGCTTCGCGCGCCTCGGCGAGTACGAGCGAAGGGTCTGTGGCATCGACGGTCTTCGCCGCAATCCCGAAGGCGGCGGCGCGGCCGGTGATGGTGCCGGCCACCGCGTCGGCGATCCGCGTCGTGGTGGCGAAGCCGTTGTTCTCGCACACGAAGACGACCGGGAGCTTCCACAGCGCGGCGAGGTTGAACGTCTCCAGGACCACGCCCTGGCTCACGGCGCCGTCGCCGAAGTAGGTGAGCGCAACCCGGTCCAGCCCGGCCCGGCGGCCGGCCCAGGCGGCGCCGGTCGCGATCGGGACGGCCGCGCCGACAATCGCGTTGGCGCCGAGGATGCCGATCGAGAAGTCCGCCGCGTGCATCGAACCGCCGCGGCCCCCGTTCAGGCCCGTGGCCCGGCCGGCCAGCTCGGCCATCACCCGGGCCGGGTCGGCGCCCTTCGCGAGGACGTGGCCGTGCCCGCGGTGCGTGCTCGTGATGACGTCGCCGGGCCGCAGCGCGGCGCAGGTGCCGGCGGCGATGGCCTCCTGCCCGAGATACGGGTGGATGCCGCCGACGATCGTGCCGTCGCGGACGAGCTCGACGGCCCGCTCCTCGAAGCGGCGGATCAGGCGGACCGTCCGGTACAGCCCGGCGGCGTCAGTCACGTTCGTTCTCCCTCAGACCGCAACGGCTTCGGCGCCCGCGTGCGCCTCGATCTCGGCGAGGATGCCGCTCCACAGCTTCACCCGGGCGTTGAGGGCCAGGTTGATCGTGTCGGCGCACTCGTTCCACTTGTTCTCGTCGTCGCCGCACAGATCGGTGACCATCTGCATGGCCATCGGCGTGTGCTGCTCGCCGTCGACCTCGATGTGCCGGGCCAGGTAGTCGACGAACGTGTCGAGCTGCCCGACCTGCTCGTTGACCTTGACGACCTGCTGGAACATGTCCGGGATCAGGTCCTCGCGGCCGAACGCGAACGCGGCCGCCTGGCAGTGCACCGGCGCGGTGTCGATGATGTGCCAGGTGAGCGCGACGAACTCGGCGGCCGGTGCCGGCACCCCGGCCTCGGCCATCGCCGCCGGCACCGGGGTGCCCGCGCGGAGCAGCTCGATGAACCGGTCGACGACGCCGCGCCCGGCGCCGGCCTCGGTCATGCCCTCGAGGTACAGCTCGAAGTGGCTGATGAACCCACCGCGCAGCTCGTCGGACTCCTCGACCAGCACGATGTCGTTGATGAGGCGGCGGCTGCCGGTCGGGCCGGTCGGCACCCACGGGACGGTGACGCAGGTGAGGTTGCGCTGCAGCGACTTCAGCAGCGACATGAAGTCCCACACCGCGAACACGTGGTGCTCCAGGAACGTACGCACGGCCGGCAGGTCCTGCAGCCGGGCGTAGATCGGGTGGGTGACGACCTCGGTGCGCGCCTCGGCGATCAGCTCTTCGAGCCGGTCGATGCCCGGGTGCCGCTGACCCCAGTCATAGCGGGACATGTGGACTCCTTCAGGGTTGGGCGTTCCGCCACAGCACGGGGCAGAACTCCGGGTCCGCGTAGTCCGGCCGGCCGTCGGGAGTGCGGCGCACGAGGACGTCGTGGTTGTACTGCACCACGTCACCGGTGGACAGGCGGTAGGCGCGGTACTCGTTCGCGCCCGGCTGGAGGTGGAATGAGATCGCCCGGCGGGGGCGGGCGCTCACGTTGGGTCCGCTGCCGTGGTAGGTCCGGCAGTGGTGGAAGCTCATGTGTCCCTTGGGGATGACCATGGGGACCTTGCGGACCTCGACGCCGTTGTGCGCGGCGTTGCGGGTGAGCATCGCCTCGAGGTCGTCGTTGTCGCGGTCGGCGAAGTGCCGTGTCGTCGAGTCGTCGGCGCCGATCTCCGACCAGCGGTGGCTGCCCTCGACCATGGTGATGGTGCCCATGTCGACGCCGCAGTCGTGGAACGGGATGAACGCGGTGAGCATGTCGTCGGACGTGCACGACTGCCAGTAGTGCCGGTCGAAGTGCCACGGCACGACGTTGGAGGGCTCGCCGGCGATCGGCGGCTTGTAGATGAGCGTCGACTGGAACACCCGGATCTCCTCGGCCCGCGCGAGGCGGGCCGCGACCGCGCCGACGATCGGCTTGCGCAGGATGCGGGCGATGTCGTCGCTCTCGTAGTGGATGTAGTCGTGGTGACGCTGGACCGGCCCGTCCTCGGGCTTCCAGTACGCCAGCCGCGCCGGGCGGGCCGGCAGCTCCCGCGAGCGCTCACCGGCGTAGAACCGCTCGCTGGCCGCGACGAGCTCGTCCACCTCGGCGTCGGTGAACAGCTTGCGGGTCAGGTAGTAGCCGGTGCGCTCGTACTCCGCGACCTCCTCGCCGGTCGGCAGGAGCTCGAGCTCCTCGTCCGACAGCACGAAACCGGGCGTGATCGAGGTGGTCACAGGACTGTCCCTTCGGAGTGGGTGATGTCGCGGACGGCGGCCAGCTCGCGCTCCTTCGCCGCGTACAGCGCCGGGATGTTGCTGGTGCCGAACGTCCGCGCGCCGTGGCGGTCGATGAGCTCGTTGAAGTACGTCCGCCGGATGTGCGTCGACTTCGCGAAGATCTGGTACATCTGGCCCCAGTGGTCGCGGTCGACGAGGATGCCCAGCGGGCGCAGGTCGTCGATCGGCACGTCGGTCTCGCCGAGGCGGCCGGCGAGCATGTCGTAGTAGCTGCCCGGGGTCTGCGCGAACTCGACGCCGCGCTCGCCGAGCGTGCGCACCGCGGCCACGATGTCGTGGGTGCTGAAGGCGATGTGCTGCACGCCGGCGCCCTCGTGCCAGGCCAGGAAGTCGTCGATCTGGCCGGCCCGGCGGCTGATGTCCGGCTGGATCAGCGTGAACGTGACCCCGCCGGACGGGCTCTGCACGACCTTTGACTGCATGCCCTGCTCGCCGACCTCGATGTACTCCTGGAAGATCATCGTGAAGCCGAAGACGCGCTCGTAGTAGGCGACTGTCGCGTCGAGCTCGCCCGCCGGCAGGCACACGGCCGCGTGGTCGATCTGGTGCAGCAGGCCGCCGCCCGCCTCGAGCTGTGACACGTCGCCCGGCATCGCGATCAGCCCGGGCAGGAAGCTCGGGTCCGTCCGGTCGCGCTGGATGAGCCGGTGTGTCACGTCGCCGAAGCCGGAGACCTCGGCGAAGACGACGGTGGAGTGGCCGTAGGTGACGGTCTGCGGGGGCGACACGGGCGTCGCGCCGGCCGCGACCGCCTCGGCGAAGGCCGCCGCGGCGTCGGTGCAGCCGAACGCGACGACCGCGACGCCGTCGCCGTGCTGGGCCACGTACCGGCTGGCCCGGTGGCCGCCGGAGAGCCCGGAGGTGAGCAGGACCCGCACGTCGCGCTGCCCGAGCAGCACGCTGCGCTGGCCGGCCAGGCCGGTTTCCGGGCCGCCCTGCCCGTAGACGCGGAAGCCGTACTGCGCGCAGAGCTGATCCGCGGCCATCCGCGCGTCGCCCACATACAGCTCGATGTGGTCGGTGTCAGTGATGTCCATGTGCCGTCCCTTTCGGGTTCTGTTTCGGGCGGGTCAGCCGGCCTTGATCCACTCGGAGCTCGGCGGTCCGAAGACGAGACTGACGTTGTGCCCGCCGAAGCCGAAGGAGTTGGACAGCGCGTGGGTCACCGGCGCGGTGCGGGGTGTGCGCAGGTGGTCCAGGTCGCAGGCCGGATCGGGGTCGTCGAGATTGTGCGTCGGCGGCAGCACACCGCGGCGCAGGGCCTCCACCGTCACCGCCACCTCGGCCACCCCCGAGGCGCCGAGCATGTGCCCGGTGACGCCCTTGGTGGAGCTGACCGGCGGGGTGTCCGGGCCGAACACGGCGCGGATCGCGAGGGACTCGGCGACGTCGCCGAGCTTCGTCGAGGTGCCGTGCGCGTTGACGTACCCGATGTCGGCGGGGGCGAGCCCGGCGTTCGCGACCGCGCGCCGCATGCACTCGGCGGCGGCGGTGCCGTCGGGGCGCGGCGTCGTGGGGTGGTGCGCGTCGTTCGTCGCGCCCCACCCGAGCAGGTCGGCGTAGCGGGCGGCCCGGCGGGCGTCGGCGTGCTCGGGCCGCTCCAGGATGACGACCCCGGCGCCCTCGCCGAGCACCAGGCCGTTGCGGCGCCTGTCGAACGGGCGGCTCGCCTGGGTCGGGTCGCTCCAGCCGCGGGCCAGCGCCCGGGCGTTGCCGAACGTGTCGGCCATCGTCGGGAACAGCGGGGCCTCGCTGCAACCGCAGACCACGACGTCGGCCTCGTCGGCCCGCAGCAGCCGCAGCCCCTCGCCGATGGACTGGGCGCCGGCCGCGCACGCGGTGCCGACGGTGGAGCTGAAGCCCCTGAGGCCGTACTTCATCGCGACCCGGGCCGCGCCCATGTTCGGCAGCATCCCCGGCAGCAGGTACGGGCTGACCCCGGCCCGGCCGCGCCGCTCCCGCTGCACCGCCTGCGCGTCGAGCGTGGCCATGCCGCCGGTGCCGGAGATGATGACGGCCACCCGGTAGGGGTCGACGTCGCGACCGGCCACGACTCCGGCGTCGGCGAGGGCGGCCTCGGCGGCGGCCAGGGCCATCACGATGTACCTGTCGACGAGCCGGGCGTCCGGCCCGGGCAGCACCGACAGCGGGTCGATGGCCGGCCCGAACGAGGCGACCTCCAGGCTCCCCTCGAGGGGATGCCCGGCGGGCGGGCTGGACAGCCCCGAACGCCCTTCGCACATCGCCTCGAAGACCTGGGCGGCGGTACTGCCCACGGACGTCACGAGCCCGATACCGGTAACTGCCGCAAACCCGCTCATGAATTTCCTCGTTCTGTGTAAAGGGTTGCGGTGGCCGGCTCGGCGTTGAGGTCGATGAGCAGCACCCGGCGGGCGTCGCCGTCGGCGAGGAGGCCGCGGGCGGTGCCGAGCCCGGTGGCGGCGTCGCAGACGCAGCTGACCGGGCCGTGCAGCCCCCACTTGGCGGCGATGTGGCCGAGGACCGCGTTGGGCACCGACTGGAAGAAGAACAGCGGCCCGACCCGGCCGCCCGTGTCGACGGCCTTCGCGACGTGGGCGGCGCTGTCGACGTCGCCGAGGTCGCTCACGAGCACCAGCGCGGTCTCGGCGTCCGGGGTGGGCGCCTGCTCGAGGCAGCGGGCGGCGACGGCGGCGACGAGCGGGTTGAAGTCCGAGTGCACGAACCCGGCCAGCTTCGGCGGCTCGGTGTCCGCGGACCACTCGGCCCGGGCCAGCGTCGCTAACTCGCTCATGACACTGCGCCCAGGAGCAGTGCGGTGTTGGAGCCGCCGAAGGCGGCGTTGAGGCTGAGCACGTACTGCGGGAACGCCGGCCGGCGCTCGCCCAGGACCAGGTCGAGCGCGCAGGCGGGGTCGGGCTCCAGGTAGCCGGCGTTCACGGGTAGCCGGCCGCCGCGCAAGGCGTGCAGGGCGACCGCGAGCTCGAGGATGCCGGAGGCTTCGAGGGCCTGGCCGTGCAGCGCCTTGGTCGACGAGACCGGGACGGTCGCCGCGTGCTCGCCGAAGGCGGTCCGCAGCGCCAGGGTCTCGGCGGCGTCGCTCTGGGCGGTGCCGGAGCCGTGGGCGTTGACGTAGCCGACGTCGGCCGGGCCGATGCCACCCCGGCGCAGGGCGTCGGCGACGGCGCGGGCCAGGCCGCGGCCCTCGGGGTGGGGCTGGCAGGGGTGGTGGGCGTCGCCGGCGCGGCCCCAGCCGGCCAGCCGGGCGAGCGGCTCGACCCCGCGTTCGGCGGCCGCGGCCGTGGACTCGAGGACTACCGCACCGGCGCCGTCGCCCAGCAGCAGGCCGCGGCGGTGTGCGCTGAACGGGCGGACCTGCCCGTCGGCGGCCAGGGCCCGGCCGGCGTCGAACAGGGCGAACTGGTCGGGCTCGACGAGGTACCCCCCGGCGACGACGATCCGGCCGGCCTCCCCGCGGGCGATGGCCCCGGCCGCGTCGGCGATCGCCGTGCTGGCGGCGACGCAGGCCGAGGTGTAGGCGCGCGGGGTGTGGAGCCGGGAGAGCCCGGTGTGCTCGGCGAGGTCGGCCGCGAATGCCGAGCCGCCGTGGCGGGGCCGGTCCGCGGCGCTCGCGCGGGCCAGCCGGGGATCGCCGTGGACCGCGAGGAACAGCGGCGACCCGGCCCGGTCGGCGGTGCCGAGCTTGGCCTCGTCGCACGCCTCGTCGACGAGCCACCACAGCTCGTCGTCGAGGTCCGGCGAGCCGGGCAGCGTCGCGGCGACGCCGACCCGGCGGCCGCTCACGTCGAACCGGGTGACGGGCGCGAACGCCGGTCGGCCGGCGTCCAGGCCGGCGGCGAGCGCGCCCGGGCCCCGGCCGAACGCGCTGAGCACGGCCAGGCCGGTGATCAGCACGTCCGTCTTGCCTACCCTGGTCATCAGCTCACCGGGTGCCGGTCTCGACCGGTAACTCGGACAGGACCGCGACGGCACCGTCGACGGTGGACATGCGGGCGAGGTCCTCGTCGGAGAGGTCCAGCGCGGTGCCGTAGTGCTGCTCGAGCTGATGGATCAGCCAGGCCAGCTCCAGGGAGTCGATCCCCTCGGCCACGTCCTGCGGCCGCCGGTCACCGTAGGTGGCCAGCATCGCGAGGATCTCGTCCCGGCTCGGTGCTGCGTGCGTCACGTCAGCTGCCCGCGGTCGCCGCGGCGGCCCGGCGCTCGGAGACGGCGCCGATGAACTCGCCGACCGTCATGCCCGCGAGCTTCTCGGCCTCGTCGTCGTCGAAGCGCACCCCGAAACGGTCCTCGACCCGGACCGCGAGCTCCGCGAGGGACAGCGACTCGAGGTCGGCGCCGGCCGGGCCGAGCGCGGTGTCATCGTCGATGTCGTCGGTGCTGTAGTTCATCTCGGTCAGCGAGTCCATTAAGAACTGCTTGATCTCGCCGTACGTCTCGTCGCTCATACTTCGGGGTTTCCTTCCTTCACTGACGCCGCAACCAGCAGGGCGCGGTCGCGGACGAGCTTGCCGGTGGCCGTGCGGGGCAGCTGCTCGACGACCTTCAGCACGCGGGGGCGCTTGAACGCGGCCAGCCGGGTGGCCAGCTCGGCCTGCACCTGCTCGGCCGTGGTGTCGTCGCGCAGCATCACGTACGCCTCGATGGCGCGGTCGTACGTGACGACGGCCGAGGTGACGCCGGGCAGGGCGGCGAGGGTGTGCTCGACCTCGGTGAGGTCCACCTTCAGCCCGCCGACGGAGACCTGGGAGTCGTTGCGGCCCTGGATGCGCAGCCGGCCGGTGCCGGGCTCAACGGTCCCGGCGTCGCGGGTGTGCAGCCAGCCGTCCGCCCAGCGGGTCGGGTCCGACAGACCCAGGTACGGCGACTCGGCCAGCGACACCAGCAGCTCGCCGCCCTCTTCGCGGACCCGCAGGCCGGGCGCGGGGGTGAGGGCCGGGCGGTGCTCGCCGAAGAGGTCGGTGGCGATGACGCCGACCTCGGTCATCCCGTACATGTTGCCGAGGCGGACGCCGAAGCGGTCGGTGAAGGTCTCGTGCACGGCCGCGCGGACCAGCTCACCGCCGGTGGTCATGCCGGTCAGCTGCGGCAGCGGGGGCGGCTTGGGCCCGGACGACAGCAGCTCGATGTGGAACGGCACGCCCAGCAGGGTGGTGGGCTCGGGTCCGGCGGCGACGGCGGCCAGGATGCCGTCCGCGGTCATCCGGGCCGGAACGATCACCTGGGCGCCCGCGTGCAGGCCGTAGAGGAGGCCGCCGACCAGCCCGAGGACGTGCACCATCGAGGCGAGGCAGACGATGCGCTCGCCCGGCTGCGGTACCCCGGCCCCGATCGCGGCGTAGCGCTCGAGCTCCTCGACCAGGTTGGCCGCGGTGCGCGCGATGACCTTCGACGGTCCGGTGGAGCCGGAGCTGAGCTGGACCAGGGCGTGCGCCGAGTCGGCCCGGCGCCCGGGGTAGGTGGCGACGCGCTCCTCGACGTCCTGGAATCCGCGCAGCGGGCCGCCGGTGGCGTGCTTGGCCGACACGACCGCCTGCGGGGCCAGCCGCTGCAGGGCGGCGTCGATCTCGAACGGGGTGAGCCGGTGGTCGAGCAGCGCGGCCCGGGCGCCGAGGCGCCAGCAGGCCAGGAGGTTCACGACGAACGCGAGCGACGGGGCCAGGCAGATCGCCACGGAGTCGCCGGGGCCGCCGCGCCCGATGCCGGCCGCGGCCAGGACGGCCTGGCGCTGCTCGACGAGGCGGCGCAGCTGCGCACGGGTGACCGGGGCGGCGAAGACCAGGGCCGGGGCGTCGCGCCCGGGTCCGCCGGCCAGCAGCACGTCATCGACCCAGCTCGGGTCGAGGGCCGGTGCGGTCACCGTGACACCCCACTTTCCTGAACGCTGCTCCGGCACGGTGTATCGGCGGCCGGAGGCACCACCATTCGCCGTAGGGCGACGCGGTGCGCCGGGGCCGCGCGGGCACACCCTGCGCAGGGTCGTATGGCTGAGCGGGCCGGCCGTCATCGGCCGCCTGATCAGCGTGGACACCCCCGTGATGAACACACTGCGAAGAGTCGAGGGCACGCTGGCGCCATGGGTCCGTCAACGTTGCCGGAACGCAAGTACCCGGGTATGCGAAAGAATTTCGGGCACCTCGACAGGGATAGACCTTACGCAATTGAAGACGTTTTACAAGAGTGCGTAGCCTGACCATGTGACGGGATGTCCGTTCTGTCACGCGACCTCCACAGAAAACTCGTTTGGATCGTTACGATCGGCATTTCGGCAACGGCACTGGTCAGGACGGGTGGCGGCCACATGCATTCCCCGCACAATCGGACATTCGCTCCCATGCCCGCCCGGTTCGGGTCGAGCCGAGTTGTTTCACCAACAATTGTGGACGACAACGCGCGTTCATGCCGGTGCGGATATACGGCTTGAGCAGGTATCCGTGCGGTGCGGGTACTCGCCGATTGTGGAACTTACAGTGGCACTCCACGTGTCATTGACAAGCGCCATCGTCACCTTCATACAATGGCCAAGCTCGCGCCGACTTCGGTTTTCGGGCTCTCTTTCCCGGTACAGTAATTCGGAGAATCGCGACTGTGAAAGCCGATACCGGTTCCGCATATCCATCCGCGCCCGCCGGCCCGGGGCTCAACGCCGCGGTCGAGCGCTATTACGACACCACGCTCGACCTGTACGAGGACCTGTGGGGCGAGCACGTCCACCACGGGTTCTGGGACGCGGGGGAGCGCCCCGGCAGCGATGACGAGCGTCACGCCGCCACCGACCGCCTGGTGCGCGAGCTCGTGGCGTACGCCCGCATCCCGGCCGGCTCCCGCGTGCTCGACGTCGGCTGCGGCATCGGCGGCCCGGCGCTGTACCTGGCCGGCCCGCACGGCTGCACGGTCGAGGGCGTGACCCTCAGTGCCGCCCAGGCCGCCCGGGCCAACGAGAAGGCGGCCGCCGCCGGGCTGGGCGAACGGGCGCACTTCCACCAGCGCGACGCGCTCGCCAACGGCTTCCCCGACGCGTCGTTCGACGCGCTGTGGGCCGTGGAGAGCCTCATGCACATCGCCGACCGCACGGCGTTCTTCGCCGAGGCCATGCGGCTGCTGCGCCCGGGCGGGGTCCTCGCGATCGCCACCTGGTCGGTCCGCGACGGCGAGCTGAGCCCGCAGGAGCACCGCGTCGTCGACCAGATCCTGCGCCACCAGGTGATGCCGAGCTTCTCGTCGCTGGAGGAGCACGAGCGCCTCGCCGCGGCGGCCGGCTTCACCGAGGTGTCGTCTGTGGACTGGAGCGCGAACGTGGCCAACTCCTGGGAGCCGACGTTCGCCCAGGTGAAGGAGCTGGACAACGGCCGCGCCATGATGCGCGACCTGGCCCGCGACCGCGGCGTCGACGTGCTCGGCTTCTTCTACGCCGGGCCGCTGATGCTCAAGGGCTTCAGCACCGGGGCCATGACCTACGGCGCTGTGCGCGCGGTCAAGCCGCCGGCCGACGCCGCAACCGACTCACCCGTCGAGCCGGCCGGGAGCTGACGATGTCGACGCCGACGCAGCAGGCCGTCGCCGAGCTGCTGCGCGAGGTCACCGGGGAGGACGCGGCCTGGCTGGCCGGGCTCGGACCCGCGACGCGGCTCGACGGCGACCTGTTCCTCGACAGCCTGGAGGTGGCCGCGCTCGGCGAGCGGCTGGCCGCCGTCTACGGGTCCACCGTGGACCTGGCCGGCTATGTGGCCGGGCTGTCGTTCGAGTCGCTGCTGGCGCTGACCCTCACCGACGTCGCGTCCTATGTGGACAGCACTCGCGGTACCGGATGAGCCGCTTCCTGTTCTTGTCACTGCCGCTCACCGGGCACGTCAACCCGATGGCGGCGGTGGCGGCCGCGCTGATCCGGCGCGGCCATGCGGTGCAGTGGGCCGGCTCGGAGTCGTTCCTGCGCCCGCTGCTGGGTGCCGGGGCGGACATCCACCCGATCCCGCTGCGGGCGCACCGCGGCCAGGCCGAGCGCGGCCTCGACGCGACCCGCACCCGCTGGGCCGGCTACATCGTTCCGCACGCGAAGGTGACCCGGAAGGGCGTCGAGGCGGCGGTGGAGACGTTCCGGCCGGACGTGCTCGTGGTGGACCAGCACGCGGTCGCGGGCGCCATCGTCGCCAACGCGCGCGGGCTGCGCTGGGTCTCCGCCGCACCGACCACCATGGAGCTGACCCGGCCGTTCCGTCGCGGCCTGCCCGGGGTCGAGTCGTGGATCCACGGCCGGATGGCGGAGGCGTGGACCGCCGCCGGGCAGCCCGGCTCGCCGCCGCACGACCTGCGCTTCTCGCCGTACGGCACGATCGCGTTCACCGCGGGTGCCCTGGCCGGCGACCCGGCCCACTTCCCGGCGCCGTCGGAGTCCACAGTGGACCTCGTCGGGCCGTCACTGGCCGCCCGCGAGTCCGGACCCGAGTTTCCGATGGACTGGCTCGACCCGGGGCGCCGGCACGTGCTCGTCACCATGGGCACGCTGTCGATGGACATCGCCAAGGACTTCTACCGCCGGGTCGACGAGGCGCTGCAGCCGCTCGGCGACCGGCTCCAGGCGATCGTCGTGGCGCCGGACCGCACGCTCGACTCGGTCGCCGACCACGTGCTCGTGCGCCACCGGGTGCCGGTTCTCGACCTGCTGCCGCACCTGGACGCGGTGGTCTCCCACGGTGGGCTCAACACCGTCTCGGAGGCGCTCGTCCACGGCGTCCCGCTGGTCATCGCGCCGATCAAGGGCGATCAGGCACTCAACGCCGCGGCGGTGCAGTCCGCCGGCGCGGGAGTGCGGGTCTCCTTCGACCACGTCCGCCCCGACGACCTGCGGGCCCGGCTGCTGCACCTGCTCGACGACCCGGCCTGGGCGGCGGCGGCCCGCGCCGAGGGCGACCGGCTGCTGGCCGCCGGTGGCGCCGAGGCGGCGGCCACGATTCTCGCGACACACCACCACGATTGAGGCGATCCCGTGAAAGTACTGCGCGACACCTGGCTCATCTTCCAGCGTCACATCCTGCTCATGGTCCGCTCTCCCCTGTGGGTCTTCCTCGGCATCGCCCAGCCGGTGGTGTTCCTGGTCCTGTTCGCCCCGCTGCTGAAGCCGGCGCTCGGCTCGGCCACGATGCTCGACGCCTACCGCGTGTACGTGCCCGGCATGCTGGTGGCGCTGGCCATCGGCGGCGGCCTGTACGTCGGCTTCGGCCTGCTCGGGGACCTCGCCAACGGCTCCATCGAGCGGGCCCGGGTCACCACCGTCAGCCGGGTCGCGCTGCTGCTCGGCCGGGCGCTGCGCGACGTGGTCACGGTGCTGGTGCAATCGATCCTCATCACGCTGCTGTCGCTGCCGTTCGGGCTGATCCTGAACATCGGCAACATCCTGCTCGGCTACGCCATCCTGGCCCTGATCAGCCTGGCCGCCGCGGCCATCTCCTACGGCATCGCCATCAAGGTGAGCAACCCGAACGTGCTCGGACAGGTCATCAACAACCTGGCGATGCCGCTGATGCTGCTCTCCGGCACGCTGCTGCCCCTCGCGCTGGCGCCGCTGTGGCTGCGCACGATCGCCAACTACAACCCGTTCTACTGGGCCGTCACCGGCATGCGGGAGCTGTACACCGGCAGCCCCGGCAACCACGTCCTGGGCTCGCTCGTGTTCTGCGGCGCGATCGTCGTCGCCGCGGTGGCATGGTCGGCCAGCCTCTTCGCGCGCTCGGTCAAGTAGGACTGGAGGACACTGCAATGATCAAGACCAAGGGGCTCAAGAAGTCCTACAAGACCCGGGCCAAGCGGCAGACCACCGAGGTCGAGGCGGTCAAGGGCATCGACCTGGACGTGGCCGAGGGCGAGATCTTCGGGTTCCTCGGCCCGAACGGCGCCGGCAAGACCACGACCCTGCGGATGCTGGCCACGCTCATCCCGATGGACGACGGCGAGGCCACCATCGCCGGGGCGAACCTGCGCACCGAGGCGGGCAACGTCCGCCGGGCCATCGGGTTCGTCGCGCAGGGCGGCAGCACCTCCGACGACGTCAGCGCGCGGGAGGAGCTGATCCTGCAGGCCCGGATGTACGGGATGGGCCGCTCCGAGGCCGCCGCGCGGGCCGCCGAGGTCATCGAGTCGTTCGAGCTGACCGAGTTCGCCGACCGCAAGTGCAAGACCTACTCCGGTGGGCAGCGCCGCCGCCTCGACATCGCGCTCGGGATCATCCACCGCCCGCAGGTCCTGTTCCTCGACGAGCCGACCACCGGCCTGGACCCGCAGAGCCGGGCACACATGTGGGACGAGGTCCGCCGGCTGCGCGCCGAGGGCATGACGGTGTTCATCACCACGCACTACCTGGACGAGGCCGACGCCCTGTGCGACCGCATCTCCATCATCGACCACGGCGAGATCGTCGCCGAGGGCACGCCGGACGCGCTCAAGCGCGAGATCTCCGGCGACGTGGTGACCGTCGGCGTCGCGGACGACCTGGCCGAGAAGGCCGCCGAGGTGCTCAAGGGCCAGGAGTTCGCGCGGGAGGTCGACCTGCGCGACGACGGCGAGCTGCGCCTGACCGTCGAGTCCGGCGACACCGCGATCCCGCAGATCATGCGGACGCTCGACGGGGCGGGGGTGGCGCTGACGACGATCGAGCTGCACCGCCCGACGCTCGACGACGTGTTCCTCACCAAGACGGGCCGCTCGCTGCGCGACTGAGGTTTCGGTGCGCGGGCCGTCCCGGACGGGGCGGCCCGAGCGTCCGCTCTACACCGACGGGACGTTCGCCGTGCGGGCGAACGTGTTCAGCTCATGGGTCACGCGATCGACGAAGGCCGCGACGCGGGGGGCGTCCCAGCCCGGGCGGTTCACCCGGACATCGAGGTCCAGCGAGGTGAGACCACGGACGATGATGTAGAAGTTCGGGCCGCTGGCCCGGGCCGGCTCGTAGTACTCCACAGCGGTCGGCATCGGCACGTCGTCGGACGGGAAGCCGGGCGGGGCCAGCATCGGGTTGTAGTGGTAGCCCGCGTCGGCGTCGGGCTGCTCGGCGTGGGCGGCCGCGATGGCGTCGGGCGAGCAGGCCGCGTGCTTGAGCGCGCTGAAGTGCTTCCAGTGCACCTTCTCCACGACCTCGGCCAGCGGCGCGCCGGGCCGGGACAGCTCCGCCTCCATGATCAGCGGCGCCCACTGCACGAGGCTCGTCACCATGTCGGCCTGCAGGTCGCCGTAGCGGTTGTTGGACAGCGAGAACATCAGGTGCCGCGGCTCCCCGGTGAGCTCACAGATCGCCCGGTGGTAGACGGCGAGCAGGATGCTGGACAGGCTCGCCCCGGTCGTGGCCGTCGCGGCGTGGGCCATCGGCATCGGGATCCCGGTGCGCACCCGCGCGCCGATGCGCTGCGGCGCGGCCCCGGAGGCCGGTGCGGCCGCGCGGGGTGCGGCCGCGAGGGTCCGCCGCCAGTGCCGCTCGGCGCTGCGCAGCCGTCCGTCGCCCGCACCCTGCTGCTCCAGCGCCAGTTCCCGCGGGCCCGGCGCGGGTGGCAGCCGCTCGCCGGCGAGCAG
This sequence comes from Dactylosporangium vinaceum, assembly GCF_019904175.1. GTDB lineage: Bacteria > Actinomycetota > Actinomycetes > Mycobacteriales > Micromonosporaceae > Dactylosporangium > Dactylosporangium vinaceum. Next base: position 3,130,387 of record NZ_CP061913.1, read on the forward strand.
CCGCATGAAGTCCTCGCGCACGATCATGGCCGCGACCCCGTCGGCGGTCAGGTGGTGCGCGATCACGATGAGCCGGACGGGCCGGTCGCCGTCGGTCAGCAGCAGCGCCCGGAACGGCAGGTGGGTCGTCACGTCGATGACCGCGCGCTGCTCGCGCAGCTCGGCCTCGGCCTGCTCGGCGATCGGGGCCACGCCCTGGCACACCTGCTCGTGCACCGTGGCCTCGAGCTCGTCGTCGTCCTCGATCAGCCATTGCCGCGGCAGCGCGGCCCCGTTGTCGACGTACCGGGTGCGCAGCGAACCGTGCCGCCGGGCCAGCCCGACGAGCGCCGCCCGGACCGCCGGCTCCGTGGTGCCCTCGGGAAGATCCCAGAGCCACTGAATGTTGGCCTCCCACCGCCGTTCCGGCGGGATCTCCATGAGTTCACGCCAGACGGACAGCTGCCCGACCGTCACGGGGTACGTCTCCACGCGCTGCCTCCATGCGTTGCGGAAAAAGCGGCGCGGGCGGCCCGGGATTGCCGGACCGCCCGCCAAGGATCAGTTCGAGATGACGCGAGAAATAATCTTGCGGCTGATGATGCTCGGCATGGTGGTCACCTCCAGTTCGCGACATTCTTTGCTGGATGTAAACAGCATTGTCGCAGCTCGTGGGCGTGTCAACCGCGCCGAAATCGCTGCGGTTCGGCGACAAAAGGACATATACAAATAGGTCGGCATCATTTGCTTCACCGTGACTTCACCTTGCCTTTTGCTGGCTTTGACTTTGCGTCTACGTCGTCATTAGGGTCCAAACGGGCAAATTTTCGGTACCCTCGTAAAGACCCTTTTCGATCAGGAGCTCCTTAGGGGATCGTCCCCGATGCATCTCGGTCGATCTTGCTGGGAGGCTCGGGGCATGACAGCCATGCCTCGCCGCGCACTGCTCGCCGCGGCCGCTCTCGGCGGAGCCGCCCTCGCCGCCGGTCGGCCCGGGTTCGCATTCGCCGCCGACCCGCCCTGGTACGCCCCGATGGAGCAGGCGATCAGCGGCCTGCCCGACGGCTCCGCCACCGCCGCCCAGGTCCGCCTCGCCCGCCCGGGCCAGTCGTGGGAGGGCCGCTGCGGATACGCCGACATCACCACCCAGGCGCCGGTGCCGGCCGGCGCCCGGTTCCGCATCGGCAGCGTCACCAAGGCGTTCACCGCCACGGTCGTCCTGCAGCTCGCCGCCGAGGGCCGGCTGCACCTCGACGCGCCGCTGAGCCGGTACCTGCCGGGGTTCCTGACCGCCCCCTACGCCGCCGTGACCGTCCGGCACCTGCTCGACCACCGCACCGGGCTGCCGGCCCCGGGCCAGCCCGACGACATCGAGTGGCAGATCGCGCACCGCTTCGACAGGTACTCGCCGGAGCAGCTGGTGCGGATGGCCCTGGCGGGCGAGCGTGAGTTCGCGCCCGGCTCCGCGCAGCACTACACGAACATGGGGTACATCGTCGCCGGGGTCCTGATCCGCCGCATCACCGGGCACTCCTATGCCGACGAGATCGACCGCCGGATCCTGCGCCCGCTCGGGCTGCGCGCCACGTCAGTGCCGGGCAACGACCCGGCGATCCACGGGCCGCACGCCCACGGATACCAGGCCGTCGGCACCGAACTCGTCGACGTGACGCTGTGGAACCAGTCGGTCACCCCGGCCGCCGGCGACATGATCTCGTCGCTCGGTGACCTGGACGTGTTCATGCAGGCCCTGTACCGCGGGCGGCTGCTGCCACCGGCGCAGCAGCGGGAGCTGTTCACGCTGCCACCGGCCGACGTCCTCGACTTCCAGACGGGCGCCCGGGCCACGTACAGCGCGGGCCTCACCCGGCTGGTGATCCTGCCGGACGGGCGCGAGATCTGGGGCAAGTCCGGGGCCCGGTACGGCTACAGCGCGGCCATCGCGGGGACGGCCGACGCTGCGTCGCGGGTCCTGTACTCGGTGAACTCCACCGACGCCAAGGCCGAGGGGCAGGCGGCGGTCATCTCCCGCATCACGCTGACGGCGCTGAGCCTGCTGTAGCCGGATTTTCGGGGACTCGTCCTCGCGAGACGGATAATTCGGCCCGGCGGCCGGTCCGAACCGCGCCTGGTTTGTGACCGTGCGCGCCCGGCTGCCGGGCCGATTCGCTCTTGAGGATCGTCCTGTGGCGGCGAGCCTGTCAATCTTGGCTTTTTCAGTTAACTGTCGGGCTGGACGTCCACTGTGGACGGCACCGCCGGTGGCGCCGGGCCTCGGTCAGGGCAGCCGGATCGACTGGGGGTGATGGAAGACGTCCTGCGGGTCGTACTGGGCCTTGACCTGCTGCAGCCGCGGGTAGTTGTCGCCGTAGTAGGCCGCGGGCCAGTCGGCGAGGTCGCGGTCGGCGTAGTTCTGGTACACCTCGCCGGTCAGGTACGGCCGCAGCGCCTCGTGGAACCCGCCGATCCAGGCGACGTTCGCGTCGGTCTCCTCGTCGCCGCCCCACTGCGCGATGATGGACACGTAGTGGAGCGAGTCGCGATGCACGAACGCGGTGGCGTCCGTGGGCACCCGTGCAACGGCCCCGCCCGCGAGCAGGTCGAAGCGCACCATCGAGAACCCGGACGGCGCCCGCCGGAACCCCTCGGCCAGCACCGCGAAAGCGCCCTCGTCGAACCCGTCAGCGCTGAAGTACCCGCCGAGCCACTTCGACTGCAGCCCGTAGACGATCTCCTCACCGAGCACCGTCATCACGTCGAGGTACCGCGTCTCACCGATCGTGCTGAACAGCGGGTCCGCGATGGCCAGGACGGGCGCGAAGTGCTCCGCGGCCTCGTCGACCGGCCCGATGTACGCGCCGTACATGGCGATGACGGGCTCGCCCTCCGGATAGGGTTCGGTGGTGAGCACCAGGCAGAGGGCCAGCCGCTCGTCCACCCGGTCGGCGTAGAGGTCCCGGTAGGCGGCGAAGACCTCCGCGGCCCGGTCGAGCGGCCAGGCGACGATCCCGCCGATGACGGTTTCCGGCATGGGGTTGAGCCGGTAGGTGAGCTGGGTGACCACCCCGAACCCGGCACCGCCGGCCCCGCGCAGCGCCCAAAACAGGTCCGGATGCTCATCGGCACTGACCTCGAGCGTCCGCCCGGCGGCGTCGACGACCTGGAGCCGCACAATGTGGTCACACCCGAGCCCGAACGTGCGCCCCAGCGGCCCGTACCCTCCGCCGAGGCTGTACCCGGCATTACTCACAGTGGGGCACTCGCCACCGGGCCCGGCCAGCCCGTGCGGAAGCGTCTCCCGGTCGATGTCCCGCCACCCGACGCCGGGCCCGACGGTGGCCGTCCGCGCCTCCGGATCGACTGAGATGTCCCGCATCCCGCCGACGTCGACGACCACCCCATCTTCCACAAGGGACAGTCCACTGGCGCTGTGCCCGCCACCGCGAACGGCGATTGGCAGCTTCCGCTCCCGCGCAAACCGAATCGCCGCCGCGACGTCCTGGGTGTCGGCGCAGCGGGCGATGAGCGCGGGCCGGGTCCGTACGCGCGTGTTGAACAGGCCCCGAACCGCCTCATAGTCCGGCTCATAGGGCGTCACGAGCGATCCACGAAACCCATTCAACGGCGAGAGGTCGAGGCGCACCGGCCGATCTTGTCACCGCCACCCATCGACGGCAACCACCCACCTGGTGGCGGCCCGGGCCGCGATGCGGGGCAACCGAGTGAACGGTGAGCTTTGGGATTTTTAAGCCCGATCGTCTATTTTGCGCAGTTTTGTCGGCCCGTTGGACCATGGCCCCATGAGATCAACTGCCATCACCGCCGTGCTTTCCGTGCCGCCATCACGAACATCGCCGGCACGGACGCCCGCCTGCGAGCTGCGCGCGGGGTTCGCCCGGGCCGATCGTGCCGCGTGATCACGGTGGCGAATCGTGCGGCGTGATCACCGTGGTGGGTCGTGCTGCGTGATCACCGTGGTGGGTCGGCGGAGATCACCGCTTCGAACTCGCCCACGAGCCGCCGCAATCGCCCCACAACCGGCCGTTTCCCCAGTTTCTGCTCCAGCACCTTGAGCACTTCCCGGTAGTTCCACAGCAGCTCGTCGGCGCTCCGCGCGCTCCGCGCGAACAGCTCTGGCCCGAATCGGTGCAGATCGTCCACAAGGGACTGGAGGCTGCACACCTTGTCGGCCGCGATGACGAGCAGGGACTCGGGGGTAGCCTCGCTGCTCATCCGCCCCAGGTGGGCGCGTTTGCGCTCCCACCAGGTCAACGCCGGCCGCTCCCCGGCGTCGGCGTCGGTGCAGTCGTGCACGATCTTGTACACGTCGTCGCCGAAGGCGGCCCGCAGGGCTCCGCGGCCGGTGGGCTGGTCTTCGAGTACGTCGTGCAGGAGGGCGCCGATGGCGGCCGTCTCGCCGCCGCCTTCTTCGAGCACGATCGCGCAGGTGGCGAGGAGGTGGGACACGTAGGGCGTGCCGGTGTTGTGGCGGACCTGGGCGCCGTGTTGGCGGGCGGCGTACGCGAGTGCTTCCTCGAACCGCGGTGACAGCAACTCCTGCGGCCCTTTCCGGTGCCGGATCGCCCGGGCAGCGGCCGGTGCCGGGGCGGCGGGCCGGTGTCTGGGTGCTGAAAGTATTTGGTCGGGGTGCCGGGGAAACCGGGCCGCTGGTGCCGCCTCGCCCCCCTGTTTTCCAAGCTCAGTTTAGCCCACGCCGCCTAATTGATCTCATTTCCGGTGGTCGATCCACTGCGCTTCGTGACTGGCGGGGCTTCTACGCGAGCATGGTGCGTACGTCTTCGAGCTGGCGGACTACCTCGGTGTGCGTCAGGCGCCGGCCGAGCTGGAGGCCGCCGCTCGGAGCGGGTTCGGTGGGGCGGTAGTAGACGTTGGAGGTGCGTTTTTCTCTCGGGCCGCGCAGCACCAGGGTGGCGCAGGAGTGGGTCCGATCGGTCACCGCCTGGTGGATGACCGTCGCCGTGATCTCGTAGCGGCCCTGCAGCGGGGCTCGCTCCACCGTGCGGAACGGCTCAAGTGCCACGACGCCCGTCTGGCGGACGAAGGCTATCCGGCCGCCGGCGTAGGGCTGGTAGGTGAAGCGGCGCCAGGGGGAGCCGGTGGCCTGGGGCGAGTCGGTGGCCTGGGAGAAGGTGGCGGCCTGGGACTCGGTCAGCTCGATGAAGTGCTGGTGGCCGCCCAGGAGGATGGAGCTGAAGGAGAAGCGGTGGTCGTGCGGGCGGGAGACGTGCTCGCCGGCCGAGGGGTCGGCCGGCCAGTAGTGCAGCGTCAGGCGGCTGCCGTCGGGGTGCTCGGCGGCCACGATCTTCGTGAAGCCGTTGACGTGGCGGTAGGGCCGGCCGGCCGGCGGGTGGTTTGCGCGGAAGCCGGCGGTCAGGCGCTCCAGTAAGCGTGTGATGTCCAGGCGGTCCAGGACATGTGCGTCGCCCACGGCGGATCCCTCTGATGGTCGCGGTGGAGGTGGTACCTGAGTGTCGGCTTCGGTGGCCGGACATCAAGTAAACAACGTTGACCCGCGGCTATTTGAGGGCGGGGCGGTTACCGGTTGATGAAACGCTCCGGTCTCGCGCCACATCGGCGGCCGTCGGCGGACCACGGCGTGGCCACCCGGCAGCGGTCGCAGGCGCGTCCGCCGCCGGGCCGCCGGAGCGCCTCAGCGCCTGGTGAAGCGCTCGGCCGAGTCCAGGACGCGCTTGAAGGTGTCGCCCGTCGCTTCGCGGAGCAGGCGGGCCGGGCTGCGGCCGGCTACCCCGGCGGCGCCGACCTCGCGGAGCCAGCCGGCGGCGGCGCCGAGGCGGTTGGCGCGGGCGAAGGTGTCGGCCACCTCGACGGCGCCCTGGATGCGGACGGCGAACTGGGACCAGCGGACACGGTCGGTGCGCCAGCGGTGGAACTCGCCCACGCTGGCGGCGCCCGCGATGTACGCGGTCAGCTCTTCACCCAATAACGCGACGCAGCGGTCGATGCCGCTCGTCGACAGGACCCCCACGGTCATGCCACAAACGCTACCTGTCCGCCGCCAACTCGGCGAGCCGCAAATCCGGGCCGGACGAACCACCCGAAACCTACTGCTTTCCGCCGAGATAGAACGCCGAGACGTCCGCGGCCAGGAGGTCCAGGACCGGCAGGCCGCTGTCCAGCGCGGCGGCGAAGGCGGACCAGGAGTCCAGGTGGAAGCCGCCGACCTCCGGGAAGGAGGAGCCGGTGAGGTACCGGGGAAGGAGGAAGGCATTCTGCACCAGCCAGTGCACGTAGCCGCCCTCCGATCCCCAGCCCGGCAGGCCGCGGGTCGAGGTCAGGTAGGCGCGCAGCTCCTCGGGGCTCGTCCAGCGGACCATCCGGGACTCGTTCGTGAGGTGCTTGATGTACGGGTTGAACAGCAGCGTCCCGCCGAGGCCGAAGTGCTCCCGGAACTGCTCCCACAGCAGCCGCTCGTCGCTGCCCGCGTAGGCCATGACCTCGGCCGCGGGCTCGTTGCCCAGGAGCGAGTGCAGGTAGGACCAGGTGGTCAGCGGGGTGAGGAGGCGGTTGGCGTCCTTGCTCAGCAGCGTCTGGACGATGGCGTGGGCGTTGCGCTCCAGGTCGTGCAGGGCCAGGTGCGGCACCACCTTGATCGCGGCCAGGACGCTGTAGAGGGAGGGGTTGCGCTCGCCGTAGAAGATGCGGGCCACCGACCACGGGTCGGTGGGGCGTTCGAGGGAGGCGCTCGCCGTGGCCACGTAGTCCTGCAGGGAGGCGACCTGCGGGGCGGCGGACGGGTCGACCCGGCGCATCCAGCCGGTCAGGTCGGCCGCGAACTCCGCACCGAGCGCTTCCCGGTCGGTGACGCCGAAGTCGTCGAGGCAGACGACCACGCGCACGCCGCGGGCGCTCAGCGCGGCGGCGGTCAGGGCCTGGACGGCGTTGATGAGCGACGCCCGGGCGCGCAGGCGGACCGGCCAGAAGAGCAGTCGCGGGCGCTGGGGTTCGCCGGCCCAGTCCACGCCCCATCCGTAGCGCCGTTCGAGCTGGCGGAGCAGTGGCAGTACACCCTCGGGGGCGGTGTTGCCGGGCTGGGAGAACAGCTCCCGCTCCCAGTCCAGGTGGCGGACCCGGCGGCGGGGGTCGACGCGCGGGCCGGCGGCGGGGATCTCCAGGCGGTCGGCGAGGCCGGTGAACAGGTCGTCGCCGTGGATGTCGGTGAAGAACTCGACGAGGCCGGCCAGGCGGTCGGGGAGGCGGATCGGGGCCGCGTCGTGCACTGCCCACAGGACGCGGACCGGGCGGTTCACGGCCACGGCGCGCAGGGCGCCGGCGACGACGTCGTCCCAGCCGCTGTAGCCGACCACGAGCACGACATCGCCCGTGATCAGCTCGGCCAGGGCCCGCGAGGTCGGCTCGTAGGCGTCGGCGTCGGGGGCCGGGTCGTGCAGCAGGGGCGAGCGGACCTCCTCGCTGACCGGCCGCCAGAACCCGTGGAGGTGGAAGACCTGCACCGCGCCCTCACCCTCGGGGCGGCGGTCCGGGCGGCCGTCGGGGGCGACGGGGACGCTCACCGCCTGCCGGCCGGTCTGGCGGACGGCGACCTCGAAGAGCGGGTCGAAGTTGGTGGTGAGGATGCTGTTGCCGAAGTCCTCGGGCCGCCCGGCGAGCAGGCGGCCGACCGCGCGGACGCCGGCCGGCAGCTCCCACCAGTCGAGGCTGTTCTCGACGCGCTCGCCGAGGCGCAGGTCGACGCGCTGCCAGATGCCGTGCGTCGCGAGGGGCGACAGGCTCAGGTCGGGTGCGCGGTAGCCGGCGAGGACGGCCTGCTGGGCGACGACGTCGAACTCGCCGGGGGAGCGGCGGGCGGTGAAGACGCGGCGGTACGCGAGGTAGACCTCGATGGGCAGGGCGTGCGGGTCGAGCGCCTCGCGGGCCTGGCGCAGTGACTGGGTGAGCTCGCCGTCGTCGCCGAGGCCGGCGGCGTAGCGGTCGGCCAGCTCGACGAGCTCGCCCAGCCCCGGTACCGCGGGCATCGTCATCCCGGCGCCGAGGATGAGCGTGACGGTGCCGCCGTGGCGGATCGCGGACACCACCTCGTCGATCAAACGGAGCTCCACGTCACTCTCCCGCCCTCACTCGCCGGCCGCTCGGGCATGCAGGGTCGTCCACAGGTCGCGCGGGCGGCTGGACAGCCCCTCGCGCACGTCGGCGTCGCTGAGCAGGAGCAGACCTCCGTCGATGTCGGCTTCGAGCTGGTCGGGTCCCCAGCCGATGTACCCGGAGAACAGCCGCAGGCCGGCGATCACGGGTGCGAGGGGCTGGGGGTCGGCGGACAGGGCGATCACGCCGAGCCGGTCACGGATCGGGCTCCAGCGCAGCGGCGCTTCGACGTCGGGGCGCAGCCGGGCCAGGGCGATGAAGCCCTCGTAGCGGCTCAGCGGGCCGGCGTCGAAGAGCACCGCCGGCGTCGTCAGCAGCCGCCGCCAGCCCTGGGGGATGTCGGCCGGCAGCGGGTCGGCGGTGGGCCGGTTGATCCGTACGCCGACGGCGCCCTTGGACCGGTCGTGGCGCAGGATCAGCACCGCGGCCTGGCGCAGGTCGCGGTCCTCGACGGCGGCGGTGGCCACGACGATCCGCCCGACCAGGTCGCGGTGGTGGCGGGCCGCGTTGTGGACCAGGGGCAGCTCGTCGCCGGCCGAGCGCAGTTCGGGCAGCTCGAAGCCGCGTTCGCGCAGGCGCAGCGTGACCTCGCGCCAGACGGTCCGCACGTCGAGCGGGGTCGGGCGGTCGGGGAGGCCGCCGCGCAGGACCCGCAGCAGCTCGCCGGTGAACGCGGTGTAGGGCTCGCCGGGCGGGGCCTGGGCGGTGCGGTTGCGCGGCGCGGAGACGAGCAGGCACGTGTCGTCAGTGCCGGCCTGGTCGGCGACGGCCTGGGTGCCCGACTCCCCGGCGGCCAGGTGCCCGGTGGCCCGCCCGGCGTAGCAGCAGTCGAGGATGACCAGGCGGCGGCGGGCGCGGCTGCCGGCGACCGCGCGGCGGATGTGCTCGAAGGGCAGCCCGGCCTCGTAGGGTACCGCCGGATCGGTGTCCCGCAGCCCGAGGACGAGGCTGCCGTCAATGGGGTCGACGAGCCCGTGCCCGGCGAAGTAGACGACGAGCATCCCCTCGGGTGCGGTCTCCTCCGCGGCCCGGCGCAGTTCGCGGGAGACCTCGCGGGCGTCGTCGGGGTCGTGCAGCACCGTGCAGTGCTCGGGCGCGAGGCCCCACAGCTCGGGGTCCTGCAGCACCCCGGCGAGCCCGTTGAGGTTTCTGGTGATCGCCGGGACCTCGGGCAGCGTCGCGTATCGCGCCCCGCCCACGAGCACTGCCCGCGACGCCCGCGGGTCGGCCAGCTCCGCCACTACGCGCCCGGCTCAGCCGTCGAGTGCCCGGGCCGCGGCGGCGACGGCCGCCGGGTCGGCGGACTCGATGCGCACCGACGTGCCGTCGGGGTCGATGCGGGTCAGGACGATGGCCGGGGCGGCCGGGCGGGTGCTGCGCCACTGGGCGACGGCCAGGAGCAGCTGCGCGACCGACAGCCCGGTGCCGAGCACGAGGCTGATGATCTCGACCGCCCCCGACAGCTGCCCCTCCTCGGCGCCGGTCGACAGGCCGATCTCGGACTGCACGATGCCGGGCTCGCCGACCAGCCACTGCTGGAGGTTGAGCAGCTCATCGATATCGGAGGCGGGACCGTCGCCCATGGGCTCGAGGTGGATCTGCAGTTGCACGACTTCGAACAGTATCGAACTGCCGCACCCCTGTCATCCGGCGATCACCCGTAAAGGGCCCGGGCCGCCTTGCGGGCCCGGCGCCGGACCCGCGGGAGGTCCTCGAGGGCGCGGCGGCCCTGCTCGTCGATGCGGGCGTGCAGCAGGCCGTAGGTGAACGCGTTCTCGCCGGCGCCGTACGCCGTGATGCCGTAGGCCTTCAGCAGCTCGCCGGTGACCATGGCGTCCTGGTGGGTGCCGAGGGCGTCCTGGAGGTCGGTGATGCGGTCGGCCAGGGCCGTGGCGGGCTTGCCGGCGACGGGGGCGACGAGCTCGGCCGCGTACCGGGCCCGCTTGTACGCCTTGCGGGACTCGTGCATCTCGGCGTCGGAGGTGGCCGCGTCGAGCCGCCCGTCGGCCCGGCGCTGCGCCTTGCGGGCCAGGCGCATCAGCCGCTTGCGGGGCGCGGGGCCGGTGCGGGCGACGAGCGCGTCGATGTCGTTGAGCAGTGCCGTGTACCGCGGGCTGTCCAGCCCGGCCGTGAGCGCCTTGCGGGCCTCGGCCGCCTGGGCCGCGAGCAGCGACGTGATCCGGGCCGCGACCGGGCCGAGGACCAGCTCGGCCGGCTCGGCGTGGACGAGGTGGTCGAGCCGCTCGCCCATCACGTCGGTGTCGCGGACCGCGCCGAGCAGCCCGGTGACCCACTTGACCTCCTCGTGCAGGGCGTCGAGGTCGCCGGTCAGCATCGGGGCGAACGAGCGCAGCGTCGAGCGCAGCCGGCGGGTGGCGACGCGCATCTTGTGCACCGCCTCGGCGTCGCCGTCGCGGACCTGGGGGTCCTGCTCGATGAGCGCGTCGCGCTGGGCGGCGAGGTAGGCGGCGAGGGCGGAGCCGGGCGCCTCCGGCGCGAGGGGGTAGTCGGGCCCGAGGGCCTGCTGCAGCTTCGAGGCGCTCTTCGACGGCCGGGCCCCGGCCTTGCGCAGGGCGGCGTCGAGGCGTTCGAGGGCCTTGGTGTCGCCGTCGACGAGCTCGACCTCCAGCTCGTGCCACTCGCGGGCGCCGCCGCCGGCCTGCAGCGACTCGGTGCTGACCGTGTCGTCGGCGAGCAGCGCGAGGGTGCGGCCGTCGGCGGCGCGCAGGGCCCGTTCGACGCGGTGGGTGCGGATGCGGGCGACGGGGGCGAGGGCCTCCCCGCGGGTCAGGGCCCGGACCTGGTCGGCGATGGCGCGCGGGGGGACGCGCTGGGTCTTGTTGGCGGGCACCTGCAGCTCGCTGCGCTCGCCGCCGGCCGGGCGCTTCAGGTGCCAGCCGGCGTCGTTGCCGCCGGTACGCCGGCGCAGCGTGACCCGGCCCCGGGCCAGGTGCAGCTCGGCGGTGTCGTAGTAGACGGCGTCGAGGCGCTGGTCGTCGGGCTCGCCGACGGCGGCGACGCCGCCGACCCCGGTGAGGTCCGGCATGGCGAAGCCGTCCGGCAGCTCGTATTTGCGCTCGATTTCCAGCTTCCCGGCCATGTGAACCATTCTCGCAGCGAACCGGCTGCCGCGCCCACACGAACGTGGGATAAACGAGGTGTGCACCCCGACCTGCTCGCGCTGCTCGACGCGCACCTCGCCGAGATGACGGCGCTGCGCCACGTCCTCTGCGCCCCGCGCCCGGTGCAGCCCGGCGAACGGTGGGCCGCGGCCGCGGAGACCGTTCGCTCGGCCGAGCGGTACCGGCTGGCCGTCGAGGCGGTGTTGAGCCCCACGCCGTAATCTTGGCGGCGTGGGGGTCGTCGCTGCGCGGATACGCTTCGCGATCCGGCTGCTGCGCGACTGGCGGCTCACCGTGGCGTGGGGCAAGTCGCTGCTGCGCTCGGGCGTGACGAGCTTCGCCGTCCTCGCCGTGACGTTCTGGGCGCTGCCCGGCGTGACGGCCAGCGGCGGCCCGTGGGCCCTGGTCGAGCTCACCGTCCTGCTCGCCGTGATCGGCACTGCCATGCGGCTGGTGCTGCTCGGCGTCGCGGTGCTCGTCGGCGGGGTCGGCGTGCTCGCCGTCGGCGTGATCATCCAGGCCGTCGTGATGTTCACCGCGCTGCGCCTGGGCAACGGCGTCAGCGTCGGCTCGTTCACCGACGCCTGGATCGCCAGCTGGCTCGCGGCCGCGCTCACCGCGCTCGTCAACTGGCTGGCCGACGCCGGCTCGGAGGACGTGTTCCTGGGCCAGGCGCTGCGGCAGATGGCCCGCCGCCACCGCGGCCGGCCGGCCACCGAGCCGGGTGTGCTCATCGTGCAGCTCGACGGGCTCTCCGCGCCGCTGCTGTCGTGGGCGGTCAAGGCCGGCAACCTGCCGAACCTCGGCAAGTGGGTGCGCACCGGCACCCACGCGATGCAGGCGTGGCACACCGGCCTGCCGGCCACCACCCCGGCCAGCCAGGCCGGCATCCTGCACGGCGACTTCGGGCAGATCCCGGCGTTCCGCTGGTATGAGAAGGACGGCGCCCGGCTCGTCGTCACCAACCGGCCCCGCGACGCCGCCGACGTCGAGGCCCGCATCTCCACCGGCCGCGGCCTGCTCGCCGACGGCGGCGTCAGCATCAGCAACGTCTTCTCCGGTGACGCCCCGACGAGCCTGCTCACGTTCAGCAACGCCGCGCTGCCGGGCCGCTCGGCCCGCGGCTACCTGGCCTTCGTGGCCAGCCCTTACGGCTTCGCCCGGGCGCTGGTGCTGTCGGTGGGCGAGATGCTCAAGGAGATCCAGCAGGCCCGGCGGCAGCGGTTTCGCAACGTGTACCCGCGCGTGCCCCGCACCGCCGCGTACGTCGCCCTGCGCGCGGTGACGAACGTGCTGCTGCGGGACCTGAACGTGTCGCTGATCGCGGAGCAGATGAGCCGGGGCGCGCCGGTGATCTACTGCGACTTCGTCGACTACGACGAGGTCGCCCACCACGCCGGGCCGCTGCGCCCGGAGGCCCTGCAGACCCTCGAGGGCCTAGACCGGGTCCTGGGCACGCTGCACCGGCTGGCCCGGGTGGCCGGGCGGGACTACCGGATCGTCGTGCTCTCCGACCACGGGCAGAGCCAGGGTGCCACGTTCAGCCAGCGCTACGGCGTGACCCTCGAACAGCTCATCGCCGACATCTGCGGCAACGGCGTCGCCTCGGCGGCCCCCGGGCCCAACGACGAGGAGTGGGGCCGGGCCGGCACGCTGCTGGCCGGGGTGTCGCACCAGACCCGCTCGTGCGGGCCGGTGACCCATGGTGACGGCGGTCCGGGCCCGCACGGTGAGGTGGTCACCATCGCCTCCGGCAACCTCGCGATGCTGTACCTCACGAGCGTCCCCGGCCGGGCGCAGCTCGCCGACGTCGAGGCGCTGCGCCCCGGGCTCGTCGACGGGCTGGCCAAGCACGCCGGCATCGGCCTGGTCGTCGTCGCCACCCCCGACGGGCCGGTCGCCATCGGGCCGAACGGCCGGCACCTGCTGCGCGACGGCACCGTCGAGGGCGACGACCCGCTGCTGCCCTACGGCCCGCACGCCGCCGCCGATCTGCGCGCGCACCAGGAGATGGCGCACGTCGGCGACCTGATCGTGGTGAGCCGGGTCGACGCCGGCACCGAGGAGGTCGCCGCGTTCGAGGAGCTGGTCGGCTCCCACGGCGGCATCGGCGGCTGGCAGACCGAGGCGATCCTGGTGTATCCGGCCGAGTGGCCGCTGCTCGCCGCGCCGCCGCCGGGGGCGGTTGCGGTACACCGGCAGCTTGTGTCGTGGCTCGAAGATCTCGGCCTGCGGGAACCCGGGCCGGTCCCGGAGACGGGGGATGACGATCTTCCCTTGTCCGCCAAAGTTCGAGGTGTTTAGATGCACGCATGTCTGAGGCCGCGTTACGCCCCTGGAATTGGGAAGACCCGCAGGAGCTGGCCGTCACGGTCGACTCGTTCACCGAGGACCTGGCCCGCGTGGAGAAGCTGGAGCCGCTGCTGCGCTTCGAGGTGCTCGACCGCAGCCACTTCGACGAGCTGGGCCTGACCGGCATCGAGTTCGCGGCGTTCAAGACAGGCCACCCGCGGGCGCTCGGCACCGACCTGGTGTCGCTGACCGCCGAGGACGGGACGAAGAGCGAGAGCCGGCAGGTGTACCGCGTGGACGGCGCCGCCTGCTTCGCCGAGATGGACATCACCGGCGTGCTGCCGGTCGCCGACGACACCGTGGACTGGGTCTACGCCGAGCACCTCATCGAGCACGTGACGCTGCGGGCCGGGATCGCCTGGCTGCGCGAGGTCAAGCGGATCCTGCGCCCCGGCGGCCTCCTGCGGGTCACGACGCCGGACCTGCGGGTGTACTGCGAGAGTTACGTCAACGGCGACGGCTTCTTCGGCAAGCACCGGCGCCGCATGAACCGGGCCCTGACCGGCGTGGCTCCGGCGATGCCGGCGCGCGGGGCGTTCATGTTCAACCAGCTGTTCTACGTGTACGGGCACCGGTGGCTCTACGACCGCGAGGAGCTCACGTACGCGCTGACCGAGGCCGGGTTCGACGCGGACGGCATCACGGTGCGGGCGTACCGCGAGGGCGCCGTCCCCGACGTGGCCGACCTCGACCAGGTGCTGCGCAACGACGAGACCATCTACGTCGAGGCTGTCGCCTGAGCCGTCAGGGCGTGACCTCGGCGCCGGCGTCCCTGGCCTTCTGCCGCCGCTTCTGCACCCAGCTCGCGACCTGGCCGGCGGCGAGCACGACGACGATCGCGCAGACGACGCCCTGCCACGGCTGCGGGAAGACGTTGCGGCTCAGCAGGCCGATCGCCGAGTAGGTGGCCGACCACAGCAGGGCCGCGGCGATGTTGGAGACGATGAAGGTACGCCACGAAAGCCCGACGATCGCGGCCGCCAGCAGCACCGGAATCCGCCCGCCGGGCACGAGCCGCGACACGAGCAGCGCCGGCACCGGCCGCCGCTGCAGCCGCTCGCGCACCGTCTCGGCCAGCTTCCAGTCGGTGCGCAGCAGCCGCAGCCGCCGGGTCAGCGCCTCCCCGCCGGCCCGGCAGATCGCGAACGTGACGGCGTCGCCGAGGTACGCGCCGAGCCCGCCCACCGCGATCACCGCCGGCACCGCCAGCGGACTGTAGTGCGCGGCGAGCACCGCGGTGGCGCTCACCGCCGCCCCGGTCGGCAGCACGGGCAGGATCGACCCCACGGCCACGACCCCGAACATGACTGCGGTGGCGGCGACGAGCCCACCGAACGTGATCAAAGCGTCGTGCTCTCGCCGGGCGCGAGCACGCGCACGTCGGTCTGCGGCGCCGTGCTCCGGCTGCACGCGGCGAACTCGTCGCCGGGCCGCTCGAACCGATCCGGCCGGACCCGTCCGCACCCGACGGGCCAGAGCGTCCCCCAGTGGATCGGCACCGCCACCCCGGGCTCGACCAGCCGCATGGCCTCGGCCGCCCGCGCCGGGTCGAGGTGCCCGGGCCCGAGCGTCCAGCCCCAGCCCCAGACCGGCACCAGTGCCAGGTCCACCGGCCCGAGCTCCTTCATCTCGTCGAACAGCCCGGTGTCCCCGCCGAACCAGGCCGCCCGGTCGCCGGTGACGACATAGCCGAGCGCCGCCGCCCGGACCCGCGACTTCGGCGTGCGCCCCCCGTCGTGCGCGGCCGGCACCGCCCGGATCGTGACATCCCGCACCCGGGTCTCCTGACCGGCCTTGAGCTCGACGAAGTCGCGCTCACCGAGCCGTCTGCGCAGGAACGTCGCCGCACCGTGCGGCACGATCAGCCGCGTCTCCGCCGGCAGCGACCGCAGGGACGGCAGGTCGCAGTGGTCGCCGTGCAGGTGCGACACGACGACGGCGTCCGGCGCCCGGTCGAGCCGGGGCCGGGGCCCGCGCCGCCGGTGCAGATGCGCGAGCCGGTTGCGCAGCACCGGATCGGTCAGGATCGTGACTCCGCGTTCGCGGATGGCCACGGTCGCGTGCCCCCACCAGGTGACGTCCATCCAGCCATTATGATCGCCGGCCCGCGTCCGGCACGCCGGACGCGGGCAGCGCGGCGATCGGCGGGTGCTTTACACGGTCTCCTGCACGGTCTCGCCGGCGGGAGCGGCCGCCGGCCTCGGGGCCTCCCAGGCCGGGCGGCCGGCGCGGACGACGAGCAGCACCAGCACCGCCGTGCCGAGGGCGACGAAGCCTGCGACCGCGGCCACGTGGTTCACGGCGTCGGTCGGGGCGTGGTGGCCCGCCAGGCGGTGGGCGAAGATCGAGCCGAACACGGCCACGCCGAGCGCGAACCCGAGCTGGCGGAACGTGTTCATCGCCCCGCCGGCCATGCCGCTGCGCTCGTGGGGGACCGCGGCGAGGGTGGCCGAGGCCATCGTCGGCAGGACCGCGGCCACGCCGAGGCCGGCCACGATCAGGCCCGGGATGAGCGCCCGGCCGCTCGAGTCCGGGGTGAGGCGGGCCTGCAGGAGCGCGCCGGCGCCGATGAGCAGCAGGCCCAGGCCGATGGTCAGGCGCGGCGAGACGCGCTGCAGGAAGCGGCCGGCGAACGCGCCGCCCACGAACGACGCCGCGCTCATCGGGAGGGCGCCGAGCAGGCCGGCGTCGACCGGGCCCTTGCCGAGGAACTGCTGCAGCCACACCGTCGTGAAGGGCAGGTACGCGAACGCGGCCGCCTGGGCCAGCAGCGCGGCGATCATGAGGACGCTGAACGACGGCTTGCGGAACAGGTGCAGGTCGAGCATCGGGTGGTCGCTGCGGCGCTCGACGGCGATGAAGGCGATGAGGGCGAGCGCGGAGACCGCGAACGCGGCGAGGGTGCTCGGCGCGGTCCAGCCGGCGTCGCCGCCGCGGATCAGGGCGAACGTGACGGCGGAGGCGCTGAGCGTGAACGTGACGGTGCCGGGCAGGTCGAGGCGGGCGTCGCTGCGGCCGCGGGACTCGGTGACGCCGCGGACGGTGAACCAGATCGCCAGGAGGCTGACCGGCAGGTTGACCAGGAAGATCCAGCGCCAGCCGAGGTGCTCGGTGAGCAGGCCGCCGGCGATCGGGCCGGCCGCGGCGGCGGCGCCGTTGACCGCGCCCCAGATGCCGAAGGCCACGCCGCGGTCCTTGCCGGAGTAGGCGACGTTGAGGATCGCGACGGTCGTGGCGAGCATTGCCGCGCCGCCGAGGCCCTGCAGGAACCGGGCCGCGATGAGCAGGCCCGCGTTGGGGGCGAGCGCGCACAGCAGCGAGGCCAGCGCGAACACGACGGTGCCGCCGAGATACACCCGGCGGCGGCCGTGGCCGTCAGCGAGGGCGCCGGAGGCGAGCAGGACCGCGGCGAGGGCGAGGGCGTACCCGTCGAGGACCCACTGCAGCCCGCCGAGCGACGTGGACAGGTCGCGGGAGATGGCGGGCAGGGCGACGGTCACGATCGTGACGTCGACGAGCAACATGAACGTGCCGATGGAGACGGCGGTGAGGGCAGACCATTTGCGCATGCCGCCAATGTGCGGCCTGTGCTCGATTGCCGATAGCTTTCGCCGTGATCATGGCGGATCTCGACTCGTTGTAGGCTGCTCTGGTGGAAATCGACACACTCGACCAGTCGGTGATCGACGCGCTGCGCCTCGACGGGCGGGTGTCGTTCAGCACGCTCGCCGAGGTCCTCGGCGTCTCCGACCAGACCGTGGCGCGGCGCTACCGGCGGCTGCACGACGAGGGCGTGCGCGTCGCCGCCATGCCTGACGGGGTCCGGCTCGGCTACGACATGTGGATGATCCGGCTGCAGAGCGCCCCGGACAGCGCGGCCGCGATCGCCGACGCCCTGGCCCGGCGGCCCGACACCTCCTGGGTCACGCTGGCCTCGGGCGGCACGGAGATCACGTGCATCGTGCAGAACCCCGGGACCGCCGACCGCGAGACGCTGCTGCTGCAGAAGCTGCCGCGCACGCCCCGCCTGGTCTCCGTCCGCGCGCACTGCCTCATGCACCACTTCGCGGGCGGCCCGGTCGGCGGAGAGGCGCGCAGCACCATGCTCAACCCCGAACAGACCGAGCGGCTGCGGTACCGCCCCGCGCTCCTGGACACTCCGGCCGTCCTGGCCGCGGAGGACGGGCCGCTGCTGGCCGCGCTCAACCGCGACGGGCGCCTCGGCTTCCCGCAGCTCGCCGCGGCCACCGGCTGGTCGGAGTCGACGGTGCGGCGGCGGCTGGAGCAGCTGCGGGCGACCGGGGCGATCTTCTTCGACGTCGAGCTCGACCCGGCGACGCTGGGGTTCCGGGCCCGGTTCATGCTGTGGCTGACGGTCGCGCCCGCGCACCTGGCCGCGGTGGGGGAGGAGCTGGCCCGGCACCCGGAGGTGGTGTTCGTGGCCGCGACGACCGGGGAGACCAACCTCATGGCCATCGTGCTCTGCCGGAACGTGGCGGACCTGTACACGTACGTGACCCACCGGATCGGGCCGCTGCAGGGCGTGGAGCGGCTGGAGTCGGTGCCCGCGCTGCGGCACGTGAAGCAGGTCGCGTCGCTTGTCTAGTGCCGCACGGCCAGCCCGGCGAACGCGGGGGCCGGGGTCCGGGACCGCTCGGCCAGGTCCTCGGGGGCGAGCGGCTTCGAGTACAGGTAGCCCTGGCCGTACCTGTACCCGAGGTGGCGCAGCATCCGCGCCTGCGGCTCGGTCTCGATGCCCTCGGCCACCGTGTCCAGGTCGAGGGCCTGCGCCATCCGGATCACCGCCGTCGCCACCGCCTCCTGCCGGGCCACGGTGGTGATCTCGGAGACGAACGAGCGGTCCAGCTTCAGCGCCGTCACCGGGCACGTCAGCAGCAGCCCCAGCGACGACGCGGCCGTGCCGAAGTCGTCGAGCGCGATGCGGACACTGCTGTCGCGCAGCTGCTGGAGCGCGGCGATGGCGGCCTCGTCGACCACCGCCGTCTCGGTGACCTCGATCGTGAGGTGGATCGGGTCGAGGTCGGCGTCGGCGAGGGCGGCCAGCACGTCGCCGACGAAGTCCGGGTCGGTGAGCTGGCGGCCGGCGACGTTCACCGACACGTACGACGGGGCGGCCGCGCCGAGCTCGCGCCGCCACCGGGCCTGCTGCGCGCACGCCTCCCGCATGACGAACCGGCCCAGCGGCACGACCAGCCCGGTCTGCTCCGCGGCCGGGATGAAGTCGCCCGGCGGGATGGTGCCCAGCTCCGGGTGGCGCCAGCGCACGAGGGCCTCCGTGCCGACGGTGCGCCCGTCGTCGAGGCGCACGATCGGCTGGTACTGCAGATACAGCTGGCCGGCGTCGATGGCGTCGCGCAGCCGGGCCCCCAGCTCGGCGTGGGCGACGATCCGGGTCGTCATGCCGGGCACGTAGACGAAGTGCCCGCCCTTGCCCCGCTCCTTGGCCGCATACATGGCCAGGTCGGCGTTGCGCAGCAGCGTGTCGACCTCGTCGCCGGGCTCGGAGGTGGCCACGCCGACGGAGGCGCGGACCAGCAGCTCGTGGCCGGCCGCGCGGACCGAGGCGGACAGGGCCTCGCGGATGCGCTCGGCGACCCGGATCGCCGCCTCGCCGGCGACGTCGTGCAGCATGGCCGCGAACTCGTCGCCGCCGAGCCGGGCGATCATGTCGTCGTGGCGGACGGCGGCCCGCAGGCGCTCGGCGACGGTGGTCAGCACCTCGTCGCCGACGGCGTGCCCGAGCGTGTCGTTGATGAGCTTGAAGTCGTCGAGGTCGATGAGCAGGACGGCGGTCGGGGTGGCCCGGTCCAGCGCGGTGCCGAGCAGCTCGGTGAAGTGGGCCCGGTTGACCAGGCCGGTCAGGGCGTCGTGGTTGGCCTGGTGGCGCATCCGCCGCTCGTGGGTGCGCACCTCGGCCAGCAGCCGCTGGTTGTCGCGCAGCGCGAGCAGCTGGCGGACGCCGACGACCGCGCTTACCGCTATCGCGCCCGAGGCCACGGCGGCGATGTCGCGGTGGTCGGTGTACGCGACCCAGGCCAGCAGGACGAGCGTCGCCCCCACCGCGAAGTAGGGCAGCTTGCTGTATCCGCGGGGCGGCCGGACCCGGCGCTCCCGCTCGGCCGGGCGCCACTGCGCGCGGGCCGCGTGCGCCACCAGCAGCGCCGACACCAGGTTCAGGACCGGCTGCAGCCCCGAGAACTGCGGGCGCTGGGCGATCAGCGGCGACGCCGCCGAGCTGATCCCGCCGACGGCAAGGGTGGTGGCGAGCAGGGCCATGGAGCGGCGGCTGACGGTACCGCTGCCGAGCATCACGACCTTCAGCACGGCCGCAAGCGTGATGAGCAGGGCGGTGCCCACGATCGACAGGCCGGCGACGACCTGCAGGTCGCCGTTGTGGGCGGCCACGGGGTGCAGTGCCAGGTGCCACAGGAACAGGGCCGTGGTGACCAGGACCGTCAGCCCGTCGAGGCCGAGGCGGACCCACTCGGCCCGGGTCCGGGCGTGCACCGGCAGCCGCAGCAGGGCGTACAGGGTGCAGAAGATGCCCACGACGAGCAGCGGCGAGGCGATCTGCAGCAGGCGGGTGGCCCACGGCGCGTCGGGGGTCATCCGGGCCGGGGTCATGATCGCCGTGCCCACGGTGACCCAGGCGCTGCCGATGCCGAGGCGCCGCCAGAACCGGCGGGCGCTCGCGGCGATCTCCGGCGCGGACCCGGTCAGCCAGGTGGCGAGCGCGGAGAACGCCAGCCCGAGCGGGCACAGCGCACATACGATCCACTTCGGCACCGGTACGCCGGCGGCGAACAGGGCGGTCCACGACACGGACGCGAGCAGGCAGGCGACGACCGCCCCGTGCACCCGCCGCATTGCCGTCTCCGCCGCCACGGTCTTCTATCGGCAGGAAGGTTTGCTCAGTTGAGCACACGGGTGGGCCGATAAGACGCCGTGAGCGTCAACGGCCGCCTGTTCACGTGGGTGTCGCTGGTGGCCGTGGGCGGCATCGACAGTCTGCTGCTGGCGCACTGGGGCGACCGGCACGGCGTGCGCGGCTGGGTCGTCCCGGTCGCCGCCCTCGTCCTCAACGGGCTGGTGCTGGCGCGGCAGGCGGTCTCGCTGCGGGTGCACGAAAAGACCCTGCGACGGCTGGACGGGACCCTCGCGGCGCTGCGCAAGTCGATGGTGCGCGACCAGATCCTGGCCGACATCGGCACGGGCCTGCTGACCGCGGCCGACACCACGGCCGTCCACGAACTCGCCGTCGAGGGCGCCGCCGCCCTGCTGGCCGACACGTCCGACGCGCTCGCCGTGGTGCTCGCCCCCGACGTCGACGAGCTGGTCGTCACGGCCGCCGCCGGCACGGAGCTCGACGGCACCGACACGGGGCTTGTCGGCCGCCGCGTGGCCCCGCCGGCGGGCCTGCGCACCCTCATGCAGTCCGGCGAGGTGCTCGGGATCGGCTCGATCGCGGAGCTGGGCGTGCCCGGCATCGACTCGACCCGCTCCGCCCTGATCCTGCCGCTCGTCGTCAACGGCCGCTTCTTCGGCGTCATCGTGGCGACCTCCGAGCGGTCCCTGCACGCCGAGCTGCGCCGGGCGCTGGAAACACTGCGCACCCAGGTCGCGCTCGCCCTCGACGGCGCCGCCCTGACCGCCGAGCTCACCCGGCGCGCCCTGCACGACCCGCTGACCGGCCTGGGCAACCGCGCCCTCATCGGCGAGCGCATGGTGCAGGCGCTGGCCCGGGCCCGGCGCACCGGCAGCCGCGTCGGCGTCCTGCTGATCGACCTCAACGGCTTCAAGCCGATCAACGACACGCTCGGCCACGAGGCCGGCGACGAGCTTCTGCGCGCGGTCGCGGGCCGGCTCACGCACTGCGTGCGCCTCGAGGACACCGTCGGGCGGCTGGGCGGCGACGAGTTCGTGGTGGTCCTGGAGGACCTGCCGGACCTGGCCGCGGCCGCGCGCGTCGCCGAGCGGGTGGTGGAGGCCGTGGCCAAGCCGATCGTGGTCGACGGCCACGAGCTCCCGGCCAGCGCCAGCGTGGGCGTGGCCATCTCCAACGACGCGTCGCTGCCCGACGAGCTCCTGCGACAGGCCGACAGCGCGATGTACACCGCGAAGAAGACCCGCAAAACGGGCGCCTTCGCGATATGGGGTTCCGGAGTTTAGTCCGAACTCGTATAGTCCGATTCCGTGGTACCTCTCCTGCTCGACCTTCAGCGCGCCACCCACGCGACCCTCCACCACCTCACGACCGCCCTGGCCGACCTGCACCTCTCGCCGTCCGAGCTCAACGCCCTGGCCAACCTGGCCGTCTTCACCGACGGCACCGGCACCGTGTCCGAGCTGGGCGCGGCCGCCGGGGTCCGCCCCACCACACTCACCGGCATCGTCGACCGCCTGGAGCAGCGCGACCTGCTGACCCGCGGGCCCCACCCGAGGGACCGCCGCACTGTCGTCCTGCGCCTCACGCCCGCGGGGGCCGCGGTGGCCGCCCGGGTCATCGGCGCGATGGCCGAGCTCGAGCGGCGCGCCCTGGCCTCGTTGCCGTCCGGCGCCGCCGCGGACTTCGCGGGGGTACTGCGGGCGCTGACGGAGGCCGCACAGTGACGTTCGACGAGCTGTTCGCGGCGGTGACCGGCTCCTCGGGCCGCTTCGCTCACCGCGACCACGTGCACCTGACCTGGCTGGCCATTCGCGCGGTGGGTCCAGCGGCCGCGGTCGACCTGGTGAGCGACGGCATCCGGCGGACCGCGCGATATGCGGGGCAGCCCCGCAAGTACCACGCCACGATGAGCCGGGCCTGGGTCGAGCTCATCGCGGCCCGGATGTCACAGGCGGACGCCACCTTCGACGACTTCGTCGCCCGCCACCCCGAGGTGCTGGACAAGCGGCTGCTGAACACCCTCTACCGCCCGGGCACCCTGGCCACCGAGGCGGCCCGCACGGGCTGGGTCCCGCCGGACCTGTAATACGCCCGGGCGGGTATCGGGGCTGGCGCTCCGTCGGTCGGCCCCGCACTCGCATCCATTCGTATTCTTGCCTGCATCGATGTCCACTCAGCACGATGACCTTCCATGGAACGCATCAGGGTGAGCTTCTCCACCGGCACCGCCGCCGGCGCGGGCGTCGGCGGGCTGACGTGGGGCCAGCAGCAGGTCTTCCGGGCCATGCGCGAGATGGGCAGCTCCATGAGCATGGGCGGCGTCGTCCCGGTCCACGACGCCCGCCAGGTTGCGGACTTCGCCGACGAGCTGCGCTTCCTCATGACCCGCTACCCGTCGATGCGCTCCCTGCTGCGCTTCGCTCCCGACGGCACGACGACGCAGGAGGTCTTCACCAGCGGCGAGGCGTACCTGTCGGTCCACACGGCAGGCACGGACGCGGACGCGGCCACGCTGGCCGCCGAGGTCTACGCGGGCTGGAAGTCGCGCCCGTTCGAGTACACGACGGAGTGGCCGATCCGCATGGCCGTCGTCCGCACCCCGGCCGCCGTGACCCACGTCCTGGTCGACGTCTGCCACCTGGCCACCGACGGCAGCGGCCTGGCCACGATGATCCGCGAACTCCCGCAGCGCCACGCACTTGCCGCAACGATCGCCGGCGGTCCCCTGGAACTGGCCGCCCAGCAGCGCCGCTCGACCCGCCAGACCGACAACGCCATGCGTTTCTGGGAAACCCACCTGCGCACCATCGACGCCAGGCGCTTCCCCGCGGGCCACCGCCACCCGCCGGCGCCCCGCTTCCGCCGCCTGATCTGGACCTCGCCCGCCCTGCACGCCGCAAGCGAACGCGTGGCGTCACGGCTCTCGGTGGACACCGCCCCGGTACTCCTGGCCGCCTACGCCACCGCCTACGCCCGCGTGGTCGCCACCCCCCGGTTCGTCACCCAGGTGATCGTGGGCAACCGCTTCCGCCCGGGCCTGGCCGACGCGGTGACGCCACTGGCCCAGAACGGCCTGGTGGTCATCGACACGAGCCGAGCCACCGCCGACGAGACGATCCACCGCGCCAGACAGGCGTCGATGGCCGCCTCGAAGTACGCGTACTACGATCCGGCCGCCCGCGACGCGTTGCTGGACCGGGTGTCGAAGGACCGCGGCGAGCCGATGGACCTGCAGGTCCTCTACAACGACCGCCGCACCGCGACAAGCCCTGCCGCCAGGCCGTGGACGCAGGCGGAGATCGACGCGCTGAGGCCACGAACACGGGTGGTCAGCGAGGCCGAGCTGCCGTACTTCAACGAGAAGCTGATGCTCAACATCGACGACATCGAGGACACGACCCAGATAACCACCGAGGTGGACACCGCCTACCTCCCGATGCCGGCCCTGCACCGCCTACTGACCGAGATGGAAAACTTCACCGTAACCGCCGCCAACTCCCCGCCCACCCCAGCCACCCCGTAACCCCACCCGCGACCACGCACCAACCCGCCAAGCACCTCCACCACACCGGAGCCGAGCCGAGCCAGGCCGGCCAGAGCCGAGCCAGGCCGGCCAGAGCCGAGCCAGGCCGGGCAGAGCCGGACCGGACCGGGAACCGCCGAGCGCCCGCCATGCCGCAATCGCCGCCGCCGCCCGAGTAAGCCGCACAGGATCTCCGTAGCCCAGTTCGACCGCAGCCGCGGCGGCCGTCAACCACCCCATACGGCCGAACGCACCCTGGCCACCACCGTGCCCGACGGCCAGTGCAGCCATGACCATCTCAATGCCCTGGCCGGCCGCGGCGCCCTACCTGGCGACGTTGCCTCGGGCGGCAGTGACGCCGTGCGTGGCCGCGTTGCCTTGGCCGGCCGCGGCGCCCGGCCTGGCCGCGTTGCCCTGGCTGGCTGCAGTGCCCTGCCTGGCGACGTTGCTCCGGCTGGCAGCGGCGCCCTGGGCTGGCCGCGGTGCTCCGGGCGGTCGCGGTGCTCTGCCCGGCGACGGTGGCGGTCAGCGCGGCGGCGGCGGTGCTGCTCCCTGCCGGCTCGTGCGTGGCGACGGCGTGGGCGGAGGGTGGCCGACCGGCCCTGCGATGCGCAGTGCGGGTGACTGCACCGCCGCAGGGGAACGGCATCACGGCAACGGCGTCGATGGAGCGCGGTTGACCGGCCCTGCGATGCAGAGCGCGTCGACTACATCGCCGTTGGGGTACGGCATCATGGCAACGGTAGCCAGGCGAGTACGTCGCGGATCTTCGCGTCCCAGAAGCGCCAATCGTGGTCACCGGGGGAGAACTCGCTCACGAGTGGCACATTGTGCTCGGCGCAGGCGTCTCGGAATTTGACGTTCGACGGGTACAGGTGGTCTTCGGTGCCGCACGCGGAGTACAGAAGCGGCGGGTTCTTGACGTTCTTGATGAGGTGCAGCAGGTCGTCGGGAGTGTTCTCGACCATGGGCGGGTCGCCGAAGATGCGTGGCCACATCCGCGGGTCCTCGGGCGGGCGCAGTGCCTTGGCGCGGGTGGCGATGTCCAGGACGCCCGACAGGCTCGCGGCGGCGCCGAAGCGGTCGGGGTGGCGCAGTGCGAGCTTGAACGCGCCGTAGCCGCCCATGGACAGTCCGGCCGCGAAGGTCTTGGCGGGGTCGTCGGAAAGGCGGAACAGTGCGCGGGCCGTGCGTGGCAGCTCCTCGGAGATGAACGTCCAATATGGACGGCCCCAGACCTCGTCGGTGTAGAAGCTGCGCTGGACCTGGGGCATGACGATGGCGAGTTGCATGTCCGCGGCGTACTGCTCCAGCGTCGTGAAGCGGGTCCAGGCCGTGTCGTCGTCGCTGAGGCCGTGCAGGAGGTACAGCGTCGGGAGTTCGGCCGGGCGGTCGGGTGTCGGCGCGGGCAGGAGCACGGTCATCGACGTGGCGAACCCGAGTGCGTCGGAGAAGAAGTCACATCGAATGCGAACCATCGGCATGCTCCCACCATAACCTATTTTGGTGGTAGCTGTCGACCCCGGCGTTTGACCGTGAGGCGGCGGGCCTTCACGCGGGTGCCGCAGTCCGCCATCGCGCACCAGCGGCGCGAATGGTTGCGGCTGCGGTCGAGGAACAGCCAGCCGCAGCCGCCCTCGTCGAGCGGGCACTGGCGCAGATCCTCGATGTTCTCCCTGGTCAGCAGGTCGACAGCAATGGCGGCCAGGCGGTCCTGCACCGCGAATGCGGCGACGTCGCCGAGTCGGAGCCGGCCGATCGTCGGCGAGTCGGGCGGCAGCGTGAGGCCGCCCCTGGCCACGGCGGCCGCGTAACGTGTGCCGAGCTGTTCGAGGGCTGGTTGATACGGGAGTATCGGGCCTCCCTCCTCGTTCAGCCGGGCCAGTAGTACTGCATAAAGGGCCTCGCGAATCGCCAACACGGCGGCCAGCGCCGCCTCACCCTGCCAGACGAGCCGGATCTCCCGGGCCTCGACCGGCTCCACCACGCGGGTGCGGACGGCCCACTCCAGCAGCTCCTCCGGCGTATTGAGGTGCTCCTTCTCGGGCTCGGCCCCCGGCACCCGCGGCTCCACCGTATTCACCAGGTCGAGCCCGGTATGCCCGCCGACGATGCGAAGTGCGGAGTTGTCCGTCGCTTCCATGTGTGAGATGCTACCACCGTTCAGGCAAATACCGGAATCATCGGGATGGGAGAGCGCACATGCTCGAACACCGACGCGCCAACCTGGCTCTGATCGCACTGTCCGTCTCGACGTTCACCTACATCACCACCGAGGTGCTGCCCGTCGGGCTGCTCACCCTCATGGCCGACGACCTGCACCGGTCGCGATCGCAGGTCGGGCTGCTGATGACGGGGTACGCCGTGGTGGTCGTGCTCATGTCACTCCCGCTCGCCCGCGTGACCCGGCGCATCCCGCGAAGGCTGCTGCTCGGCCTGACCCTCGGCGTCTTCTCCGCGGCGACGCTTGTCTCCGCACTCGCGCCCGGATACGAGGTGCTGCTCGCCGCCCGGCTCGTCGTCGGGCTCAGCCAGGCGCTGTTCTGGTCCATCGTCGCCTCGACCGCGACGAGTCTGTTCCCGCCCTCGCGCCGCGGCCGGACCGTGGCCCGCATGTCGCTCGGCGCCGCCCTGGCTCCCGTGCTCGGCGTGCCGCTCGGGACCTGGATCGGTCAGCAGGCGGGCTGGCGCGTCGCGTTCCTGGTCATGGCCCTGGTCGGCGTCGCGACCTGCGCCATGGTGGTGGCGTTCCTGCCGAAGGTCGCGCCCGAGGCCGACGCCGCATCGCGCGGCGCGACCCCTTCGCTGCGGCGGTACGTCATCCTGATGCTCTGCACGGCGATCGGCGTCACGGGCGCGATGACGGCACAGACCTACGTCACGCCCTACCTGCTCGACGTCACCGGGTTCGCCGCCTCGAGCCTCGGCCCCGTGCTCCTGTTGACGGGCTCGGCCGGTTTCCTGGGCGCCGCCGTCGTCGGACGATTTCTTGATGGGTACCCCTGGTTCGCGCTCCTCGTCCCATGGATCCTCATCGCCGCGTCGCTGACGCTGCTGTACTCCCTCGGCACCCTGAAGTTCGTCGCGGTCGCGGCGCTGGCCCTCATCGGCTTCGGATACAGCGCCATGGCCGCCGCCGTGCAGAACCGCATCCTCCTGGTCGCCCCGGGCAGCACCGACATCGGCTCCGCCGGCGGCAGCTCGGCGTTCAACGTCGGCATCGCCACCGGCTCCTTCCTCGGCGGCGCCATCATCGACCACGCCGGCGTTCGGACGGTCGCCCTGGCCGGCGCCATCATCACCGCCGCCGCCGTACTCCTGCTCCTCGCCGAACCCCGCCTCGCCCGCGACCGCCCCCAGCCCGACCACGCCGAGCCCGACCGCTCCCAGCGCGACCACGCCGAGCCCGACGGCCCCCAGCCCCGTCGCGCCGAACCCGACGGCCCCCAGCGCGACCACGCCGAGCCCGACCGCTCCCAGCGCGACCACGCCGAGCCCGACGGCCCCCAGCCCCGTCGCGCCGAACCCGACGGCCCCCAGCGCGACCACGCCGAGCCCGACCGCTCCCAGCGCGACCACGCCGAGCCCGACGGCCCCCAGCCCCGTCGCGCCGGCCCCGACCACACGGAGCCCGACCACGCCGAACCCCACCGCTCTCAGCCCGACCACGCGAAGCCCGACCGCCCTCAGCGCGACCGTCCCCAGCGCGGACGATCGCAGGCCCCGGGTCGAACCTCGGCCCGATCTCCGCAGGACGAGCCCGCGGCGCCCCTGTGGGAGGCGGTGATCTGATTCGCAGCTGACCGGTGCTACTCCCGGGCCGTGAGCAGCGCCAGCGTCGCCGCAGGAAGGATCGGTCTGCAGGAGGCCGCCCGCGTCGGAGCCTGCCCACGTCGGAGCCCGTCCGCGTCGGAGGTGCCGGCATGGAGCTCCGGCCGCCCGACCAGCACCTCATCGCACCTCGCATCGGGGAGCATGGAGTCAGCGGAAGGCCGCCCGCGGAGAGCCGGAGCGGAGAGTGGAGGGCCGGGAGCGGAGAACCGGGAGCGGAGAACCGGGAGCGGAGAACCGGGAGCGGAGAACCGGGAACGGAGGGCGGGAACCGAGAACCGGGAACGGAGGGCGGGAACCGAGGGCCGGGAACGGAGGGCCGGGAGGCGATCGGGTATTGCCGGTGCCCTCAGCCATCATCGGCAGAGCCACTCGCGCGTAAGGCGGACCGGGGCGAGCCCACTCGTGTGCAAAGCGTCTCGCGCGCAGGCCGAATCAGGCGCAGACCGAATCGCGTGCGGGCTCGATTAC
Organism: Dactylosporangium vinaceum; assembly: GCF_019904175.1. GTDB lineage: Bacteria > Actinomycetota > Actinomycetes > Mycobacteriales > Micromonosporaceae > Dactylosporangium > Dactylosporangium vinaceum. The sequence continues at coordinate 3,158,714 of NZ_CP061913.1, forward strand.
GCGCACGTCGAGTCGTGTGTAGGGCAGATTGCTTGCAGCGCGGGCGGGCACGAGGCGGTTTGGTCGCGGGGGGCTCGCGCGGGAGTTACTCGCGCGCTGGGTGTTTCGCGCGCCGGGCTATTCGCGTGCCGGGCGGTGTTGCACGAAGTGCAGGGCGGTCGCGCGTAAGGCGGTTCAGAACGTTTTTGAGAAAGTCACGCGAAGTCGGCCAGCAGTTCGGCAACCACCCTCGCGTTGGCCCGGCGGCAAAGAGGACGACCGCTGGGGGTCGGCGTCGACGGTTTGAGGGCCCTGGTGCACCGCTGGGTTAGGGGCCTTGGGAGCTTCACCTCACGAGCGGTCATGGGACGCGTGACATGTAGTGCAGGGTGCCCTTCTCGTCGGTTTCGCTTCGGGTGAAGGACATGCCGAGATGGTGGAGTACGCGTAGTGAGGCGGTGTTGGCCGGTCTGACTGTCGCCCAGACGCGGGGCAGTCCGATGCGGGCGCACTCGGTGATGACGGCGGTGGCTGCTTCGGTGGCGTAGCCGCGGTGTTGGCTGTCGTGGCGGATCTCGTAGCCGATTTCGGGTTCGGTGGGGCCGGTGCGCCCGACGAAGATGCCGCAGTTGCCGACCAGGCGGCCGGTTGGCCGCTCGCGTAGGGCGTACCAGCACAGGCCCAGGTCTCGCCGGCATGCCTGTCGACGGGTGATCCAGTGCTCGGTTTCCCGGATGTCGCGCAGCGGCCCGTTGCCGATGGTGTGGGTCTGCGGATCGCTGAAGAGCTCGTGCAGTGCTTCGGCGTCGTCGGGTTGGAAGGCGGCCAGGTCCAGGCGCGCGGTGGTCAATGTCCTGCGCATGCCACCTCGGGTCGACATGTCGAGATCGTCCACGGCGGCGCCATGCCCGGCAAGTGCGTATAGCTCGACGGTCGAGCCGGGCGGTGGTTCGCAACGGATAGACGCAGCGCGCTCGCACCGGGTCGAGACGCCGGCGAGCGGGCCGCGGCGGCTGGCCGGGCTGGTGCTCGGTCGGGGACGCGGGCCAGGAGCCTCGGTGTGAGTGGCGTATGCAAAAGGAGATGCGCGCCGGCGGCTGGAGATACCGGGTGTTGCCTCAGCCGCATGTCAGGTTGTCGACACTTCCCGGGGTAATTCGGGCGGCACTGGATTGGTTCAAGAAAGAGATCAGGAAAGGGGCTGTCGGATCTGTTACATCCTGGGGCGTCCAAGGGCTGCGGAAAGTCCCGAAAAACGCTCTTGAGCTGCGCAGACACGGTTGGTGTGAAGGTTGGTTAACGGGCCGTTCGGGTGGTCCTCGTGATCGCATTCTGTGCCTACCATCGGCATTGCGTGGGCGGCTCCGGGTCGTCCCTGGGTCGGAATGGTTTCTGCTGACAAGATCGGAGGCCGGGTCGTTGCTGGACACCGCCGCGCCCCGATCGGTGGCATCCGGGTCGTCCGGAGCTGAGGCCACGCCCGGTGCAGGGTCGCGCGCTGAGCGGCGGGCTCGGCGGCGGCGCGGGAAGTTGCTGGCCAAGGCCGAGCAGACGCACCGGGCCTACGAGGACTGCAATGAGCTTGCCGGGCCGTTGACGACGCCGCGGACGGCGCAGCACCCGGTGGTGTTCCGGCACGTCGGGGGTGCGTGGCGGCGGGTCGTGCTGTCGCTGCTCATCGGGCTCAACTTCCTGACCGGTGTGGTGTTCGTCGGGTGGCTGCTGCTGCCCGAGCACATTCCCGGCGGCGGGGACGCGGCGCCGGGTGACTGGCACGTGATCGTGGCGCGGGTGGCGTTCTGCTTCGTGGTGCTCGTCGAGGCCGTGCGGATGCTGCAGAACTTTGCCGTGTGGGTGTTCGCGTGGAAGGCGCGCGACCCGGTGCCGATGGTGCCCGAGCCGGGGCTGCGCATCGCGATGCTGACGACGATCGTGCCGGCCAAGGAGCCCATCGACGTTGTCGAGCGGTCGTTGAAGGCGATGCAGCGGGTGCGGTACGACGGGCAGGTCGACATCTGGATCCTCGACGAGGGCGACGATCCGCGGGTCAAGGCGATGGCCCGGCGGCTGGGCGTCAACCACTTCTCGCGCAAGGGGCGGCCCGAGTTCAACCAGGAGCACGGGGCGTTCCGGGCCAAGACGAAGTCCGGCAACCACAACGCCTGGCGGGCCACGCACGAGCACGTGTACGACGTCGTGGCGCAGATGGACCCCGACCACGTGCCAATGCCCAGCTTCCTGGAGCGCACGCTCGGCTACTTCCGCGACCCCGACGTCGCCTTCGTCGTGGCGCCCCAGGTGTACGGCAACATGTACGACAACTGGGTCGTGCACGGCGCGTCCGTGCAGCAGTACCTGTTCTCCGGCCTCATCGAGCGCGGCGGCAACGGGCTCGACGCGCCGCTGCTCATCGGGACCAACCACCTCTACCGGCCGCTGGCGTGGGCGCTCATCGACGGATACCAGGACTCGATCATCGAGGACCACCTCACCAGCATGGTCGTCATGGGCGCGAAGAACCCGCTCACCGACCGCAGGTGGCGGGGCGTCTACACGCCGGACGTCGTGGCGATCGGCGAGGGGCCGACCAGCTGGACCGACTACTTCAACCAGCAGAAGCGCTGGGCCTACGGCGTGTGGGAGATCCTGCTGCGCAAGGCCAAGCCCAGCCTCGCGCGCCTGAGCATGGGCCAGCGCCTCTGCTACGGCCTGGTCCAGTCGTACTACCCGAGCGTGGCGCTCTCCGCGGTCTCCGGGATCGTGGCCACCGGGACCTACCTCACGCTCGGCATCAACGCGGCCACCATCGAGTGGCGCCTGTGGCTCGGGCTGTGGGGCGCCAGCATGGGCAGCTGGGCGATCCTGTGGCTGTGGCTGCGGCGGTACAACCTCGCCCGGCACGAGCGCCGGGAGATCGGCGTGCACGGCATGCTCCTCGCGCTCTTCGCCATGCCCGTGTACGCGGCGGCGGGGCTGGCGGCGCTGGCCCGGCGGCCGCTCGCCTACGCGGTGACGGCCAAGGGGCGGCTGCGCAGCGGCGACGGGCCCCGGACGTTCCGGACCCACGCGGTGTGGGCGCTCGTCGGCGCCGCGCTGCTGGTGACGAGCGCGCTGCTGCGGTACGACTCGATCGCTTTGCGCTTCTGGGCCTCACTCAGTGTCGTCGTCGGCGTCCTGCCGCCCCTGATGGCGTATGCGGCATATCTGCGCCGGCGCGGTGTCGAGGAGCCCGAGGAGGACCCGGTGACCGCGGGCCTCGTCGTCACCATCCGGGCCACCGCCGCGAGTGGGATGGCCATCGACGACCTGCCGACGGTGCACGGGTTTCCGGCGGTGCCGCACGCGGGCCTGCCGATCCAGCCCAAGCAGAAGAGCCCGGCATGATCACCCTGCCGCGGCTCATGCTGGCCGCGCTCGTGGTCATCGGCGGCTACGTGTTCGTGGTGGCGCCGCGCGTCGAGGCGTACACGAGCGCGAAGGCGACCTGGCAGGAGCAGCTCGCCGAGCCGGTGCCGTCGTTCGCGCCGACCCAGGCGCAGAAGCCGCCGCAGGTGTTCCCCCAGAACGGCACGGCGTTCTTCGGGATCTTCACCGAGAAGGGGCCGGGCGACCTCACCGACTACAACGGCTTCGTCAAGGCGGCCGGCAAGCAGCCGCAGGTGATGATGTTCGCGTCCGGCTGGGGCGCGCAGAAGCACTTCGACCGGCAGCCGTTCGACCGGATCGTCAACCGCGGCATGCTGCCCATGCTGGGCTGGGAGCCCTGGGACTACCGCGCGGAGTCGAAGACCGACAAGGACCGGGGCACGCAGCCGCAGTACCGACTCGGCAACATCAGCGGCGGGAACTTCGACGCCTACATCACCGAGTGGGCCAACGGCATCAAGGCGCTCGGCTATCCGGTGGCGATCCGCTTCGCCCACGAGATGAACGGCTACTGGTATCCGTGGTGCGAGTCCGCCAACGGCAACCAGGCCGGCGACTACGTCAAGGCGTGGCGGCACGTGCACGACCTGTTCGAGAAGCTCGGCGCCGGGAACGTCATCTGGGTCTGGAGCCCGAACGTCGTGTACGAGAACGCGACGCCGCTGTCCCAGCTGTACCCGGGCGACCAGTACGTCGACTGGGTCGGGCTGTCCGGCTACTACGGCACCGCGGGCATGGAGAAGTACCAGACGTTCGAGCAGATCTACCGGGTCACCCTCGGCGAGCTCAAGACGCTCAGCAAGCGCCCGATCGTCGTCACCGAGACCGCGGCCACCGACGCGCAGGGCCGCAAGGCCGAGTGGATCACCGACCTGCTCCAGACGCTGCCGAGGCACCCGGAGATCATCGGCTTCCTCTGGTACGAGTCGGTCAAGGAGACGGACTGGCGCATCGCCGCCTCGCCCGCCGCGTCGGCCGCGTTCGCCAAGGGTGTCGAGCAGCCATACTTCGGGGCCCGGTGGGACCCCGACATGACTACGCGCCGGCTGGTCCCCAGCCGTGATTGATAGAGGAGCAACCCCGTGGTGAGCGGTTACGTCGTCGGCATCGACCTCGGCACGTCGAACACGGTCGCCGTGATCCGCTCGCCCGACGGGCGGCGGCGCCCCGTGCTGTTCGACGGCGCGCCGCTGATGCCGTCGTCGGTGTTCCTCACCGACAACGGCCAGCTCGCGGTCGGACGGGATGCGCAGCGCCTCGCCCAGCTCGACCCGGGCCGCTACGAGCCGAACCCGAAGCGGCGCATCGACGAGCCCTCGGTGCTGCTGGGCAGCTCCGAGATTCCCACAGTGCACATGCTGGCGGCGGTACTGCGCGCAGTGGCGGTCGGCGTCGCGGAGGTGACCCGGTATGCGCCGCCGGTCGTGCTCACGTACCCGGCCTCGTGGGGGCAGACCCGGCGCAAGATGCTGCACGACGCCGCCGTCACCGCCGGGTTCGGCGACGTCAGCATGCTGCCCGAGCCGGTCGCCGCGGCCCGGTACTTCATCAGCGCCCTCAACCACCCCCTGCCCCCGGGCCAGGCCGTCGTCGTCTACGACTTCGGCGGCGGCACCATCGACATCGCCGTGGTCCGCAACGATCCGCAGGGCTTCACCGTCATCGGCTCCGGCGGCCTCGAGGACGTCGGCGGCCTCGACCTGGACGCCGCCCTCGTCGAGCGGCTCGGCGAGGTGCTCGCGGCGTCGCAGCCGGACGTGTGGCGGCGCCTGCAGGACCCGCGCACGTCGCAGGAGCGCCGCGACCGCCGGCTGTTCTGGGAGGACATCCGCGGCGCGAAGGAGATGCTCTCCCGCACCACGGTGGCCCCCGTCTCCGTGCCCGGCGTCGAGTCGGCCCTGCACCTGACCCGTGACGAGCTCGAGGCGAAGATCGGGCCGATGATCACGCGGACCGTCAACGAGACCGCCCGCGTGGTGCGTGACAGCGGCCTGACCGCCAACGGGCTCGCCGGCATCCTGCTCGTCGGCGGGTCGTCGCGGGTGCCGCTCGTGGCCCGCATGCTGCACCGCGAGCTCGGCGTCGTCCCGACCGTCCTCGAACAGCCCGAGCTGCCGGTCGCCGAGGGTGCGGTCGTCCACCCGTCCGAGCTGACCGCCGACGGCCGGGTCCCCGTCGCCACCGGTACCGCCTCGGTGCCGGTGAGCGCCCCGCCCTCCGGCACGCAGTCGATGATCTACCCGGTCTCCGGGGTGCCGATGTCGGCGCCGCCCGTCTCGGGGCCGCCGGTCTCGGCGCCGCCGGTCTCCGGGCCGCCGCTGCCGGTCTCGGCCGCGCCGGTCTCGCCCGCGGTGACCTACACGCCCGCGCCGCCGAAGCCACCGCAGCTGCCGGCGCCACCGCCGTCCGGAGGGCGCAAACGGGCCGCGCTCATCGCGGGGATCGGCGCCGCCGTCCTGCTCATCGCGGGCGGTGCCTTTGCGCTGAAGGCCTACAACGACAACACGACGACGCCGTCCGGCACGAAGTCCGACGCCCCGGCCGTCATCGGCAAGTGGGAGAAGCTCAGCGAGCTGCCCACGAAGATCGGCATCGAGGGCGCCGGCGCCGCTGTCGTCAACCGGCAGCTCTGGGTGATCGGCGGCTACACGGCCGAGGAGCCGCGCGGCACCACCGACCAGGTGTGGATCTACGACCTGGACCGCACCAACAGCTGGGTCAAGGGGCCGAAGCTGCCCAGGACGCTGAGCCACATGGGCGTGGTCCTGGACAGCAACAAGACCATCTGGGTCCTGGGCGGCCTGGCCAGCGACGGCGCCACCGACCAGGTCTGGCAGCTCAAGCTCGGCTCCGAGACGTGGGAGGAGGGCCCGAAGCTGCCGGCCAAGCGCAACTCCGGGGTCGCGCTGCAGGACAGCGACGGCATCATCTTCGCCGGCGGCACCGGCTCCGACGGCTTCGCCACGGACACCATCTGGGCCCTGGACGCCGGCGGCTGGAAGTCGATCGGGCAGCTGTCGCAGAAGCGCGAGAAGCTCACCGCGACCACCGACCGGGCCGGGCGCATCTGGTTCATCGGCGGGCGCCGGCAGAAGGGCGACGGCGTCACCCTCGACTCGATCGACATCATGCAGGAACGCAAGATGACAAACGACCACCTCACGATGGACGGCCCGCGCGAGGGCGCCGCGGCCATGTTGATCACCAAGGTCGGCCTGTGCGTGCTCGGCGGCAACAACGGCCCGAAGGCGCTCGGCTGGTGGTGCCAGGACGCCTCCAAGACCGCGACGCTGCCCAAGCTGGACCTGCCCCGGGCCGGGCAGGCGGTCGCCATCTCCGACGGCACGATCTACGCCGTCGGCGGCTACAACGGCGAGCAGAACCTCAACGGCAGCTTCGACGTGGAGGCGTTCCAGTACACGAAGTGAGCCTGGCCCAGTGCGCTCCGGCGGTGGCGCTGGGTGACTGCGGTGCGTGCCGGTGGCGGGATAGGGTGCGGGGCGTGTGGCATGACGGGTTCGTGGTGCGGCCGGTCGGGCGGGTCGAGTCGGCGCTGGCCGAGCGGGCCGGGGCGCCGCGGCAGGGGGACGAGGGTGCGCCCGAGGCGTGGCTGGTGTTCGAGGAGCGGGTCGCGGCGGCGCTCGCCGATCTGCGACCGGGGGACCGGGTGCTGCTGCTGACCTGGCTGCACCGGGCCGACCGGGACGTCCTCGCCGTCCACCCGCGCGGGGACCGCAGCCGCCCGGAGACCGGCGTGTTCAGCACCCGCGCCCCCGACCGCCCCAACCCCATCGGCCTGCACGGCGTCGAGATCCTGGCCGTCGACGGCCTGCGGGTCAGGGTCTCCGGCCTCGAGGCCATCGACGGCACCCCGATCCTCGACGTGAAGCCGGTCCTGGGCGACCTCCAGCAGCGCTGACGGCCACACCGCGGACAGCCGGCAGCCGCACACACCTGCGGACAATCAGCAGCGGCGCAGCGCCGGCGGTCAGCTGCTGCGTACCTGCTGGGCGCAGCTCGTCTCCACGCCGGCCCAGTCGGTGCCCAGGACGGTCGAGGAGGCGATCTCCAGCGAGTCGTTCTTGCGCACGACGTCGCCGAAGAAGTCCAGCATCTTCGGCTCGGTGTACTTCTTCGCCAGGCAGGTCATCGCCAGCAGCGCGATCCCGTACCGCGCGTCGATCTCCCAGCCCGGTGTGTTCTGCGGCGGCGGCCCCATCGTGATCTTGCCGTCCCAGCCGTTCTTGACGAACTTGCGCACGTCGGGGAGGCGGCCCTTCGTCGTCGTGCCGTCCCGGTCGGCGATGTAGTCGGCGATCCCCTCCGTCATCCACCAGTCCTCGGCCGTGCCGTAGTCCTCGCCCACGGTCACGACGTGCCCGAACTCGTGGGTCAGCAGCACCTGCAGGAACGTCTGGCCGGCGTCGGCGGCCTGCATGACGATGCCGCGGGGGCCCGTCGAGTAGCCGTCGTAGGACGCGCCGATGTCGCCGTTGTCCCACCAGGTCTTCCACTCGCCCTCACCGGCGACGTAGACGATGTACCACTTCGGCGGGGGACCCCACTTCGAGTATCGGTCGGCCACGTCGGCGGCGGCGTCGGCCTTGGTGGCGACCCGCTGAAGCTTGCTCGCGTTCGCCCCCGAGCCGGCCACGATCACCCGCCGCCCGACCACCGTCTGCAGGGCCGAGGCGTCCCACGGCTCCGAACTCTGCTCGTACTTCGCGACCGTCGCCTGATCCCCGGCCACCGTCCACGACGTCTGCACCACCTGCGGGAACTGCTGGACGCACCCCTGGCCGAAGCAGTAGTCGTGGCGGACCAGCACGCTCCAGGTGCCGTCGGCGTTCTGGGTCGGCTTGTCCACAAGCGTGGGCGTCCACACCCGCACACCCATTGCCCGCAACGATCCGAAGCGGCGGTTGTACCCGTCCTGCAGCCCGGCACCCACACCCGCCAGGTATCCGGCCTGATCGCCGGCCAGCAGCGCCTTGGACTGCTTGGTGAGCGTGGCCAGGATCTTGTCGCCGACGGTCGGCTCCGCGTTGGACGGCGGCGCCGCTGCGGCCACCGCTCCCGACCGCCCCGGAATGGCTTTCGCGGGCAGCGCCACACGCTGCCCACTCGGCCCCTGCGAGGCGATCCACACCACGAGCGCCAGCACGAGCACGACCGCGACGAGCACACCCGACACCACCGGCCACCGCCGCCGAGCGGGCGGCGCCGCCACAGCCGGCACGACCCCGGCCGGCCAGTAGATGGGCGCAACACCGGGTGCCGGCAGCCCCGGCGGTGCCGACACGGGCGGCAGCCCCTGCGCCGGCGCGAACATCGCCGGCCCCCGCCCGTCGAAGGGCTCCGTGGACGGCTCGGTCGGCGCCGGCGACGACTCCAGCCCCGGCTCCGCGGCGGGCACACCCGTCGCCGGCGCCGGCGGCGCGAAGGCCGACTCCGCGCCCGGCGCGGGTGGTGCGGAGACCGACTCCGCGGATGGCGCGGGCGGTGCAGAGGCCGATCCCGCGGGTGCTGCGAAAACCGACTCGGCGGCGGGCGTCGGCGGCTGGCCCGGCACGAACAGGTCCGGCCGGCGCTCCAGGAGCGATTCGCGGTCCGGACCGGACGGTGGTGGCTCGACGAACAGCTCTGGTCCGCGCTGGCGAGGGATCGCCGGCCCGGCCTCGGTGACCGCTGCCGGCGCGGCCGGCTCCGTCTTGTCCCCGTCGTCCACGGCTGGCACGGTACTGGATACGAGCCACCCTCGGGAATCGGAGGTCCGGCCACGATCACGGCCCGTGAACCGGCCGGTCGGCTATCCGACTGCGGCGGGCGGCGGCGACCTCACGCAGTGGGCCGGTCCCGCTGCGTGCCGACCGGCGCCGCCGGGTGGGCGGTCGGTGACAGAGCGCAGTCGCCGGTGGACGAGCCGCGGTGGGTGGTCGGTGTGACCCCGAGGTGGCCGGGTGGAGGCGGTGGCTGAGACGATGCCGCGATGGCCTTCCGGTTCGCTGTCGATCTCGGCACGTCCAACACGGTCGCGGTGGTCGACAGGGGTGACGGGACGCCGCGTCCGCTGCTGTTCGACGGTAGCCCGGTCCTGCCCTCGGCCGTGTTCGCGGACGTGACCGGGGCGCTGCTCGTGGGGCGGGACGCCGAGCGGCACATGATGACCGACGCGGCGCGGTTCGAGCCGAACCCGAAGGGGCGCATCGACGACGGTGCCGTCCTGCTGGGAGACCGGGAGCTGCCCGTCGCCGAGCTCCTCGCCGCCGTGCTGCGCCGGGCCGCGGCGGAGGCCGCGCAGACCGGCGTCGCGATCGTCGACGCCACCGTCCTGACCTGCCCCGTCGACTGGGGTACCGCCCGCCGCGCGATCCTGCTGGAGGCGGCCGCCCGCGCGGGTCTGGGCCGGGTGCAGCTGGTCGACGAGCCGGTTTCGGCGGCCACGTACTGCGTCCGCGCCCTCGGTGGCCGGCTGGCCCCCGGGCGCTGCGCGGTGGTGTTCGACTTCGGCGGCGGCACGCTCGACGTCACGGTCGTCGAGGCCACGCCCGGGTCGCTGCGGGTCCTGGCCACCGGCGGGCTGGCCGACCTCGGCGGGACCGACGTCGACGACGCACTCGTCGGGCACCTCGGGCACCTGCTGAGTGCGGCCGACCCCGAGCTGTGGCAGCGGCTGGCCAATCCGCGGACATCGGGGGAGTACCGCGACCGCCGCACGTTCTGGTCGGAGGTCCGCCAGGCCAAGGAGATGCTGTCGCGCACCGCCTCCGCCCCGGTCCACGTCCCCGGCTCCGACCGCGCCCTGCACCTGACCCGCGAGGAGCTCGACCGCGTGGCCGGCCCGCTCATCGACCGCGCCGTCGACGAGACCCGCCGGGTCCTGCAGCGCTCGGCGATCACCCCGGCCCAGCTGGACGCGATCGTGCTTGTCGGCGGCTCGAGCCGGCTGCCCCTGGTCGCGAGCCGGCTGCACGCGCGCTTCGGCCTGGCCCCCGTGGTCCCCGAGCAGCCCGAACTCCCCGTGGCCTTCGGCGCCCTGCTCCTGACCGCCGCGGCGGCCCGCGAACGATCACCGCACCCCACCGCGCCGGTCCACCCCACTGCGCCCGTCTACCCCACCGCACCGTCCGGCTACGGCCAGACCACTGCGCCGATGCAGCCGACCGCACCGTCCGGCTACCACCAGGCCACCCCGCCGTCCGGCTATCCGCCTGCCAGGCCCGCCTCCCCGCCTTCCGGGTACTTACCGGCCACTGCGGCGTCGGGGTACATCCCGGCCGCGCCACCGTCGATGCCCGTCTCGGCCGCCCCCGCCGCCGGTCCGATCTCGGCCCCGCCGGCCCCGATCGCCCCGGCGCCTGTCGCCGCGGCGCCGGTTGCCGATGTGCCGCGGCGCCCGTCGGTGGTGATCGGGCCGGGCGTGACGATCCAGGGCAACGTGGGCATCTACGGCGACGGTGTGCCGTTCCCCGGCGATCGCGATGACGACGAGCCCGAGCCCGAGCCGGCGCGGGCGGCGGCACCGACCTCCCGCCGGCCGGCGCGGACGGGGTTCGGCCTCATGCGCCGGGTGCGGTTCGCCCTGCTGCCGCTGCTGCCGGTCGCGTTGATGCTGGTGCTCACCCCGTGGGGCCGCGACCTGCTGCACGAGGGCTTCGACGCGGTGTCCGGCCCCGGCCCGAGCGCATCGGCGCCGGCCGCGCAGACCCCGGTCCAGCAGTCGTCGGCGCCGGCCGCCGCCGCCCAGGACGCGACCGCGAAGCTCGACCCGAGCATCGCGAAGCCCGGCACCTCGGTCCGGCTCACGGTGCACGGCTTCGGCCCGCGGGAGAAGGTCGAGGTGAAGGCCGGTACCAAGGTCCTGACCACCGTCACCACCGACGAGGCGGGCGGCGCGGAGACCACCACGACCCCGGCCGCGAAGGGCGCCGCGGCGGGCACGGTATTCATCATCCTTACCGGCAAGACGAGCAACCGGACCGCCAACGTGGCCTTCGTGATCCAGTCCTGACCGCACCGAGGCGCTAGGGTCAGAACCCATGTGGCAGTGCGTGGTGTGCGGCTCGAGCAACACCGGGGACGCGACCTCCTGCGCATCCTGCGGCGCCGCCCGGCCGCAGAGCGCGCTGCTGCCGTCCGACCCGCCGGTGTCCTGGCCCGCCTCCGCCCCGGCCGACGCGTTCGGCTCCTGGTCCCCGGCCGCCGGCCAGCCCCACGGCGCGCCCCCGCCGCACCCGGCCTATCCGATGGGCCCGGAAGGTGCGGGCGCCCCGAACCAGCCGCCCGGCCCACCGGCGTCGGGCCCACCCGCCCAGCAGTGGCCGGTCTCCGGCCCGCCCGCCCAGCAGCGGCCGGCCTCGGGCCCGCCGGCCGACCCGTCCCTGCTCGCCGCGGACAACTGGCCCGGCGCCGGACCCGGCCTCGGGCACCAGCCCCCGCCGTGGGCGACGCAGCCGGCGGCGGGTCCCGACCCGAGTGGCCCGCCCGTGCCGTGGTCAGCGCAGCCGGCGGCGGCCGGTCCCGACTTGGGCGGCCCGCCTGTGCCGTGGTCAGCGCAGCCGGCGGCGGCCGGTCCCGACTTGGGCGGCCCGCCTGTGCCGTGGTCAGCGCAGCCGGCGGCGGCCGACCCCGGCCTCGGTGAGCAGCCGTCGTGGTCAGCGGCCGCGCCGGCGGTGGAGACGCCGTGGCATCCGCCGCCGGCGTATCCGCAGCCGCGGCCCCGGCCGGTCTGGATCTTTCCCGCGATCGTCGCGCTGGTGCTGCTGCTCGCCGGCGGCACCGTGGCGTTCGTCATGCGCGACACGTGGCTGCCCGGTGGCACGGCCGGCCCCACGACCGGCCCGACCGGCGCCGCCGGGCCGACAGGTGACCCCACCGCCGGCCCGAGCGCCACCGCGACGGGCGGCCCCACGGACGGCCCGACGCCGACCGCCGCCCCCACGACCGCGGGGCCGCCCACGCTGCCGGCGACGGTCGGCAGCGTCAAGCTCGATCCGAGCCTCGACCCCGCCCGGGCTCCCGCGGTGGCGGCGGTCTTCGACAGGTACTTCACGGCCGTCAATGCCCGCAACGCCGGGGCCGCCCTCGGTGCCATGGACCCCAACGGCTCCATCAACCAGGGCGACGCCGGTGCCGTGAAGCGGTTCACCGACGGGATCAGCACCAGCAGCGACGACGACATCGCGCTGCTCGCCCTCGGGCCCGACCCGACGGGCAAGGGCGTCCTGCAGGCCCAGGTCACGTTCCGCAGCCGGCAGCAGGCCGGCAAGGGCCCGAAGGGCCGCGAGTCGGAGACCTGCACCCGCTGGGACGTGACCTACTCGATCACCCAGCCCGGCGGCGAGTACCGGATCTGGGGCAGCACCAACGCCGGCAGCCGGCCCTGCTGATCGCTTCGGGCGCGGCACCGCGCCGGCCCGCGCCCGCGGCCGGGCCCGGCCGACCCCTGACGGATGCGGTTGCGGGTGGCCGGCCCGGGTCGGTGGCGGTGGGTCAGTAGCATCCGCGGGGTGCTGCAGAGCAATCGGGCGATCCGCGTCGCCGCCGTCGTGACAGGTGTCGTGGCGCTCGCGATCGCCTTCGGGGTCCGGGCGGTGTTCGGTGGTGCGCTCTACAGCAACGGGGCGCTGCAGCAGAACACGGGCACGGCGCTGTACGCGTCGGCGGTCTATGCGGCAGTGGTGTTCGTGGCCCCGAGGTGCCCGCCCGTCGTCGCCGGGCTCGTCGCGGCGGCCTGGTGCTGGGGCGTGGAGGCGTTGCAGCTCACCGGTGTTCCGCACGAGCTCAGCAGGTACAACATCATGCTGCGTTTGATCTTCGGAGATGCCTTCGACTGGCTCGATGTGCTCTGGTATCCGGCGGGGATCCTGCCGCTGGTCCTGCTCGAAGTGCTCGTGCGGCCGCGCGGGACCGGGCCGCGGAGGATCACGTCGCGGTGATCGCGCCGCCCCAGAGCAGGCCGATGATGATGCCGCCGACCGCGACCCGGTAGTAGACGAACGCGGCGAAGGTGTGGCCGGCTACGTAGCGCAGCAGCCAGGCGATGCTGATGTAGGCCACGATGAAGCTGATGACGACGCCGACGCCGGTCGCCGTCCAGCCGACCGTCTCGGAGATCTCCTTGGAGCGGGTGAACGCCTCCAGGATGCCGCCGGCGGTGAGGGCGGGGATGCCCAGGAAGAACGACAGACGGGTCGCGGCGACGCGGTCGAGGCCGCGGAAGAGCGAGGCGCTGATCGTGGCGCCCGAGCGGGAGACGCCGGGGATCACGGCGATGCACTGGGCGAGGCCGATGATGAGCGAGTCCTTCCAGGTCACCTCGGCCTCGCCGCGCCGCTGCTTGCCCAGGTGGTCGCCCAGGGTCATGACGAGGCTCCAGAGCACCAGGCCGGCGGCGACGAACCACATGCTGCGCAGGACGCCCTCGATGTAGTCCTTGAAGAGCAGGCCGACGATGACGATCGGGATCGAGCCGACGATGACGTTGATCGCCATCCGCCAGTCCTCGCCCTGGCGCTTCTCGGCCTTGAACAGACCCTGGAACAGGGCCTTGACGAACCGGATGATGTCGTTGCGGAAGTAGATGACGGCGGCGAGGATCGCCCCGACCTGGATGACCGCGGTGAACGCCGTGACGCCCTTGTCGTCGATCGGGATCCCCATCAGCTTCTCGGTGATGGTCAGGTGGCCCGTCGAGGACACGGGGAGGAACTCGGTCACGCCCTCGACGATGCCCAGCACGATCGCTTCCCAGATCTGCAACGCCGTTCCTCCCGAGACCGAACCAAACCGAGATCGCCGCAGGGGAACTTACCGGACGCTCCTGAGAAGGCTTTCAGTCGCGGTGGTGCTGGTTGGCGTGCCCGGCCGCGAGCTCTTCGCGCAGCTCGGCGAGGTGCTCCGTGTCCGGCGGGAGGGCCAGGCGGTCCAGCAGTTCCAGCGCCGGCTCGATCTCGAGGGAGCCGTACACGTCGTGGAAGCTGTAGAGCACCCCGCTGAAGACGGCCCGGTGGAGCCGCTCGTGCTCGGCCGCCGCGGAGTACACGGGAAACTTCACCTTCCAGGGGACCGGGCCGCTGACCTTGAGGACCGCCGTCGCGCGGCGCAGCAACGCCTCGTCCGCGTCGCCGAGCTTCGCCACGTCCCGGCCCAGCACCTCGGTGAACGCGCGCTGCGAGGTCTCGATGTCCTCGAACCAGTCGTTCCAGAGCGAGTACAGGACCGCCTCGCTCGGCCGGGGCTGCTCCAGGTAGTCGCGCAGCGCCTGCCAGTGGGTGTCCCAGAGGCTCTCGTCGGCGTTCACGAGCCAGCGCAGCTCGACGAGCACCCAGTACGCGTCGAGGATCTCCAGCAGGCCCAGGCCGATCTCCAGCTTGTCGGCGGGCGAGAGCTCGTCGTCGGCGCGGATCTCGGGCATGAGGTCGCGGGCGGCGTCGTTCGGGTCGCCGTCCGTGTCCAGGTCGTGCGCGGCCAGCCACTGCCGGGTGCGATCGCTGCGTGCAGTCTCCACGATCGACTAGTATTCCCGGTCGTCCATGATCCCGCGCGGGCCCGGGATCCGATCGGTGATCTTCACCCCATGCCGCGTACCGTCTCGGCCATGGGGAATCGTATATGGTCGGCCGGGCTGCTGGTCCTGGCCCTGGCCGGATGCTCGGCGCCGGACACGGCGAGCCCGGCCGCCGCTCGCAAAGAGGCGTCCGCGTCGCCGTCGCCGTCCGCGGGTCCGCTCGCCGATGACTACGTCGGCGTCCTCAACGACCATTACGTGGCCGATCTCAGCTCCTCCGGTGCGCCGAAGGGCGCCGCCTTCGACCCGAACGCGGCCTCGATCCGCGGCCCCCACTACGCCGTCGCGCTCGCCGAGTCGGTCGCCGTGGCGGAGCTCCCGGCGATCGTGACGACCCGTGTCACCTCGGAGCACGGCTCCCGCGCCACGCTGCGCCCGAACCCCGGCCACGAGCTGCTGCTGGCCCGCTTCACCAAGGCGCCGCTGAGCCCGATGTCCGACTCCAAGGGCTCCACGCAGGAGGTGGTCGTCGGTGACCAGCGGCGCCCGCTGGCCGGGGCGATCGCCGACGGCACGCTGCTGGCCGTCAGCGTGCCGCAGGGGGCGCCGGTGTCGTTGCAGATCACCGACGACGGCCGGGCCCAGTCGATCGACCTGCGCACCGGCGCGGCCGGGCGGGTGGACGGGCTGTATCCGCGCTACGGCGCGCACGCCGACACGATGGGCTCGTGGATCACGCCGGCCGGCTCCGACATGATCCCGCTCGGGATCAGCCTCGACTTCGAGCTGACGCCCTGGGTCGAGGGCAGCGGCTGGGCCCCGGCCGGCCAGGCGTGGCTGTCGTACGAGGTCGACGCCGTGCTCTACGGCGACGGCATCGACTGCGACATCGACATGGGCCGCACCCTGTCGCTGAGCGGCGCCGGCTTCAAGGCGAGCGGGGCCGGGACGTTCACCGTCCCGTCCTACGTCGCCTCGCTGACGACGAACACGCCGACGCACACGGGCGTGGTCGCGGCGCCGGCGAACCTGCGCTCGGTGTCGATCGGCTGGTCGCTGCACGCCGGCTGCAGCAAGGGCGGGGCCGCGGTGAAGTTCTCGATCCGCAGCAACGCCGGCGGGTCCGCGAACCTCAAGGCCGAGGACTGACGGCGAGCGCCGAGCGGCCGGGTCCGCGCCACCGCTGTCGCCCTACAGCGGCTGGACGCCGACCGGCAGCGGGCCGCGGGCCACGTGATCGAGCAGCGTGGCCCGCATCGCCTGGGCGGCGTGGGGCAGCACCGTCTCCCGGCGCTGGGCCAGGGCGATCGTGCGGTGCACGCCCGGGGCGACGAGCGGCGCGGCGTGCAGCAGCGGCCGGTTGACGATGGCCATGCTCGGCACCAGCGCGACGCCGAGCCCGGCCTCGACGAACGCGAGCACGGCGTCCATCTCGCCGCCCTCCACGGCGTAGCGGGGCGTGAACCCGGCCCGCCGGCACGCCTCCAGCGTCGTGTCGCGCAGGTCGTAGCCGGTGCGGAACATGACGAGCGGCAGGTCGCGGAGATCGGGCAGGGAGATCGTCTCCGACAGCGGCTCCACGGACGCGACGACCAGGCTCTCGCGCAGCACCGGCACCGTCTCCAGCGCGGGGTCGGTGCCCCGGGCCGGTTCGACGATCAGGGCCAGGTCGAGGCCGTGCGCGAGGAGCTCGGCGACCAGGTCCTGCGACCCGCCCTCGTCGACGTGCAGCTCGATGTCGGGGTGCCGCGCGTGGAAGTCGCGCAGCACGAGGGGGACGAGCGACGTGCAGAGGCTCGGCGTCGCGCCCAGCCGGACCCGTCCGCGCCGCAGGCCCACCACCTCCTGGACGGCGTCGCGGGCGGTGTCGGCGTCGGCGACGACCCGGCGGGCGAGCGGCCACAGCGTCTCGCCGGCCGTGGTGAGGACGACCCCGGCCCGCGAGCGGTCGAAGAGCGGTGCGCCGAGGGCCGCTTCCAGGGTGTGAATTTGTTTACTCAGTGTCGGCTGGCTCACACCGAGCTGTTCGGCGGCCCGGGTGAAATGTCGTAGTTCGGCGACGGTTAGGAAGTACCGAAGCTGCTGTAGCTGCACTTGGATAGCCTACGGCTATCGCCACTGTGAGATTCATGCATTGGACGAATGACGAAGGCCGCCCTTAGCGTCGGGGGAGTGGCGGTAATGACGGCAGAACGGGCGACTCCGGCAATCCGGAAGAAGAAGACATCGTCCGTCGCCCTGAAGATCCTGATGGCGGTCACCGGCATCCTGCTGGTGCTGTTCCTGTTCGCGCACATGGCCGGCAACCTCAAGATCTTCGTCGGGGCCGAGTCGTTCGACCACTACGCGCACTGGCTGCGCGACCTCGGTGCGCCGGCGCTGCCGCACGAGTGGTTCCTGTGGATCCAGCGCGGCGGCCTGACCGTCGCGGTGCTGGGGCACATGTTCGCCGCCGCGGTGCTCGCCCGCCGGGCCCGCCGCGCCCGCCCGGTGCGCTACGCCCACCGCGCGAAGGTCCAGGGCAGCTACGCGGCCCGCACGATGCGCTGGGGCGGCGTCATCATCGTGCTCTTCGTGATCTTCCACATCCTCGACCTGACCACCGGCACGGTGAACCCGGTCGGCGACCACGAGCACCCCTACGCCAACGTCGTCGCCGACTTCGCGCCCGGCCGCTGGTACGTGACCCTCTTCTACACGCTCGCGATCGTCGCTGTCGGCTTCCACCTGCGCCACGGGATCTTCTCCGCCGCCCGCACCCTCGGCCAGCAGGGCCGGCGCGGCGAGCGCATCGCCCGGGCCGTCGCCCTGGTGCTGTCGACGGTGCTCGTCGCCGGCTATCTCAGTGTGCCGTTCGCGGTACTCACCGGATTGGTGAAGTGACATGAACCTGTGGACCGAAGGCGACCCGGTCGCCGACACGGCCGCGCCGGACGGGCCGATCGAGACGCGCTGGGAGCGCCGGCAGTTCGGCGCCAAGCTGGTCAACCCGGCCAACCGGCGCAAGCTCACGATCATCGTGGTCGGCACCGGCCTGGCCGGCGGCTCCGCGGCGGCGACCCTGGCCGAGGCCGGATACCGGGTCCGCTCGTACTGCTACCAGGACAGCCCCCGCCGCGCGCACTCGATCGCGGCGCAGGGCGGCATCAATGCGGCCAAGAACTACCGCAACGACGGCGACTCGGTGTACCGGCTCTTCTACGACACCGTGAAGGGCGGCGACTTCCGGGCGCGGGAGTCGAACGTCTACCGCCTGGCCCAGGTGTCGGTGAACATCATCGACCAGTGCGTGGCGCAGGGCGTGCCGTTCGCCCGCGAGTACGGCGGCCTGCTCGACAACCGCTCCTTCGGCGGCACCCAGGTCTCGCGCACCTTCTACGCCCGGGGCCAGACGGGGCAGCAGCTGCTGCTCGGCGCGTACCAGGCGCTGGAGCGGCAGATCGCGGCCGGCAACGTGGAGATGCACGCCCGCCACGAGATGCTGGAGCTGATCGTCGTCGACGGGCGGGCCCGCGGGATCGTGGTGCGCGACCTGGTCACCGGCGAGATCACCACGGACTTCGCGGACGCGGTGGTGCTCGCGTCGGGCGGCTACGGCAACGTCTTCTTCCTGTCCACCAACGCCAAGGGCTGCAACGTCACCGCCTCGTGGCGCGCGCACCGGCAGGGTGCCCTGTTCGCCAACCCCTGCTACACGCAGATCCACCCGACGTGCATCCCCGAGTCGGGCACGCACCAGAGCAAGCTGACCCTGATGAGCGAGTCGCTGCGCAACGACGGGCGCGTGTGGGTGCCGGTCGAGGCGGGCGACCACCGGGCCCCGGCCGACATCCCGGAGGCCGAGCGCGACTACTACCTGGAGCGCATCTACCCGTCGTTCGGCAACCTGGTGCCCCGGGACATCGCCTCGCGGGCGGCCAAGAACGTCTGCGACGAGGGGCGCGGGGTCGGGCCGGGTGGGCTCGGGGTGTACCTCGACTTCGCCGACGCGATCGCCCGCCTCGGCCGGTCCGCGGTGGAGGCCAAGTACGGCAACCTCTTCGAGATGTACGAGCGCATCACCGGCGAGGACCCCTACGTCACGCCGATGCGCATCTACCCAGCCGTGCATTACACGATGGGCGGGCTGTGGGTCGACTACGACCTCCAGTCGAACCTTCCCGGCCTGTTCGTGGTGGGCGAGGCCAACTTCTCCGACCACGGCGCCAACCGGCTGGGCGCCTCCGCGCTGATGCAGGGCCTGGCCGACGGATACTTCGTCCTGCCCAACACGATCAACGACTACCTGGCCGCCGGGCCGTTTCCCGCGGTGTCGTCATCCGACGAGGCCGTCGTGGCCGCGCGGGCCGCCGTAGAAAACCGTATTACGTCGCTTTTGTCGGTCAACGGCGATCGCACCGTCGACTCCTTCCATCGCGAGCTCGGCCACATCATGTGGGAGTACTGCGGCATGGAGAGGACGGAGGAGGGGCTCAGGAAAGCGATTTCCTTGGTACGGTCGCTCCGCGAGGAGTTCTGGACCCGCGTCAAGGTCCCGGGAACGGGCGAGCAGCTCAACCAGAACCTCGAGCGCGCCGGGCGGGTCGCCGACTTCTTCGAGCTCGCCGAGCTCATGTGCGTCGACGCCCTGCACCGGGCCGAGTCGTGCGGCGGGCACTTCCGCGCCGAGAGCCAGACCCCGGACGGCGAGGCCCTGCGCCACGACGACCAGTTCTCCTACGTGGCCGCCTGGGAGTTCACCGGCACCGGTGAGCCGCCGGTGCTGCACCGGGAAACCCTCGAGTTCCAGTACGTCCACCCGAGCCAGCGGAGCTACAAGTAATGGACATCAAGCTGCGCGTGTGGCGGCAGACGGGCCCCAGCGACAAGGGAAAGATGGTCTCCTACGAGGTGAAGGACGTCTCCCCGGACGCGTCGTTCCTGGAGATGCTCGACGTGCTCAACGAGCGGCTCATCCTCGAAGGCGACGAGCCGATCGCGTTCGACCACGACTGCCGCGAGGGCATCTGCGGCATGTGCGGCATGATGATCAACGGGGTGGCCCACGGCCCGCTCAAGGCCACGACCACGTGCCAGCTGCACATGCGCCACTTCAAGGACGGCGACACGATCGACGTGGAGCCGTGGCGCTCGGCCGCCTTCCCGGTCGTGCGCGACCTCGTCGTGGACCGCCGGGCGTTCGACGGCATCATCCAGGCCGGGGGGTACATCACCGCGCCCACCGGAGCCGCACCCGACGCCCACGCCATGCCGGTGCCCAAGGCCGACGCCGACGCCGCGTTCGAGGCGGCCACCTGCATCGGCTGCGGCGCCTGCGTGGCCGCGTGCCCGAACGGCTCGGCCATGCTCTTCACCGCGGCCAAGGTCGGCCACCTCGGGCTGCTGCCGCAGGGCCAGCCGGAGCGCGACTCCCGCGTCCTGAGCATGATCGAGGCGCACGACGAGGCCGGCTTCGGCGGCTGCACCAACGCCGGGGAATGCACCACCGTGTGCCCCAAGGGCATCCCGCTGACCCTGATCGGCCGGTTGAACAGCGACTACCGCAAGGCTCTTCGCTAAGGTACCGAGTCATGCAGCTTACGGAGCTAGCCGGACGGCGAGTCGCCGTGTGGGGCACGGGCCGCGAGGGGCTGGCCGCGATAGCGGCGATCGCCCCCGTCGGCCCGGCCTCGCTGATCGCCGTCCAGGACAAGCCCACCTTCCTGGCCGCGTCCGCGTGGGACGGCCCGGTCCCGCTCTACGAGGGCGAGGCGTTCGGCCCGGCCCTGGACGGCGTCGAGGTCCTGGTCCGCTCGCCCGGCATCGGCGAGTCGAACCCGTGGATCCAGCGGCTGCGTGAGCGCGGCGTGACAATCACCGGCGGTACCGCCCTGTGGATGGCCGACCACGCGAAGCACACGATCGGCGTGACCGGCTCCAAGGGCAAGAGCACCACCACGACGCTGATCTCGCACCTGCTCACCGCGACCGGCCGCCCCAACGAGCTCGGCGGCAACATCGGCATCGCGGTGCTGTCGCTGCCCCCGGCGCAGCAATACGTCCTCGAGCTCTCGATGTACCAGTGCGCCGATCTCCAGGACTCCCCGCGCATCTCCGTCGTCACCTCGCTGTTCGAGGAGCACCTCGACTGGACCCGCGACGGGCGCCCGGCGCAGTACTACGCGCACAAGCTCAACATCGCCATGCACGGCCCGGAGGCGGTCGTCTACAACGCCACCGACCCGACCCTGTCGGCGGAGCTCGCCGCCCGCCCCGGCCTGCCGCTGGTGCCGGTCGAGCCCTGGGACAGCGACGGCTGGATCGTCCGCCACGGCGAGCGGCTCTTCCCGCGCGACGCGTTCGCCCTGCGCGGCCGCCACAACACCGGCAACCTCAGCGTCGCCCTGGCCACCCTGGAGGCGTACGGGGTCGACGTGATCGCCGAGAGGTCGTCGATCGAGGCCGGCCTGCGCAGCTACGTGCCACTGCCGCACCGCCTGACCCCGATCCCCGACCCGTCGGGCGTCGAGTTCGTCAACGACTCGCTCTCCACCGCCCCGCAGACCACGATCCACGCCATCGAGGCCTACGCCGGCCGCGAGCTGGCGGTGCTCATCGGCGGCCAGGACCGCGGCATCGACTACACCCCGCTGCGCGACTACCTGCGCGACCGCGCGGTGCCCGTCACGCTCATCGCCATTCCGGACAGCGGCGAGCACATCCTGGACGTGGTCGGCGACCTGCCGAACGTCCGCCGTGAAACCGCAACGGACCTTTTCGCGGGGGTACTGCGCGCACGCGCGCTGATCCCGCCCGGCGGCGTGGTCCTGCTGTCACCGGCGGCCCCGAGCTACGGCCGCTACGACAACTACGAGGCCCGGGCCAAGGCGTTCATCGCCGCGATCGAGCAGACCGCCGCGCAGCCGTAGCCGTCACGCGACGGCGCTCCCGGTGCTCCCGTCGATCACGGGGCGGCCGGCGAGCGGCTGCGCCAGGTTGATCGGGAGGAGGTACACGCTTGCCGCGCCGGTGGTGACCGCCCCTGACGGCCGCGCCGACTCCGCCGGCTCAGACGACCCCGCCGGCTTGGACGACTCCGCCGGCTTCGCCGGGGCACTCGTGTACACGGTCACGGTGACGCGGTCCGGGGCGTCCGCGACGACGACCGCGGCCGGGAACATGTCGCCGTCGATCGAGACGACCAGCCGGGTCGCCGCCCCGATGGAGCGGCCGAGCCACGGCGGTGTCTCGGACGGCTCGACCGCCTGATAGCGCAGGATCGGCACCGCCCGCACCCCGGCCGGGGCGGCCGACTGCTGACCCACGAACGGCACGAGCGTCGCCCGCTCGGCCCCGAACGCCGCTCGCAGCGCCGGCGTGGTGTCGGGCCGGGCCGACGCGGACGGTCCCGCGACGGGCCGGTTACCGCGATCGGCCGCGTCGGCCAGCCCGTAGCCGGTGCAGACCATGGCGAGCAGCAGGAAGATGCTGGAGAACCGGGTCCACGCGTAGGCGGCGTCGCTCGGCTCATTGGCCGCCGGATCGCGGTATCGCCACGCGGTAAGCGTCCGCCATTGCGACCGCGGCGAGACGGCGCCCCAGAGCAGCAATGCGGCGAACGGGATACAGCACAGCAGCGCCCCCATGTACATCGAGCCTAACCGCTGTGCGCAACCCTTCCTGCGCCCGGCCGGGAACTGTACAGTCGTCGCCGTCGATGCAAAGGCCGTCGCGGACGGCGGCCACCGAGAAGGGGGTGCGATGCGGAAACTGATGGCGGTCCTGGCGGCGCTGGCGATGCTCGTCGTCGGACCGACCGTGGTCTGGGACCCGAACGGCAACCCGACCTGCACGACCCAGTTCACCGACGCCGGCGAGGCCCGGCCCGAGTAGCAGCGGGGGAACGCGGGAGCGCCGCACGGCGCGGCAGGCGGATCGCCTGAACGGTGCGTGACCAGAGGGCCGGGGCAACCACCCCGGCCCTCTGTCTCCGCGGCCGTCTGTCGTCTCGCCCGCTGTCGTCCTCGCGGCCGTCTGTCGTCCCCGCCGTCGGCTATCCCTGCGCGGGGGGCGTCAGGCCACGGGCGTCGGCAGCCAGGACGCCTCGGCGAGGGCCCGGCCGGCGGCGTCGGTGTACGTCGCCGCGGCCAGCCAGGCCCGGGCGAACGCGGTCCCGTCGTCGTCGGCGAGGCGGCCGAAGGCGTTGCGCGGCCTGTCGTTCGCGGCCTGGATCAGGTGGTCCAGGAGCGCCGCGCCCGCCTCCAGCCGGGCCTTGCGCAGCCGGGAGGCCGGTGAGGCGGACCGCCCGGCCGGGAACGTCAGCATCACCCGGCCACCGGCGACCGCCCGCTCGACCTGCGCCGCCAGCAACTGCAGGGCCGCATCGTGTACCGCCGGCCGCCACCCCTCGTCCCCGATGTCCCCGGCCACCGGGTCGGCCCGCGACTCGACCTCGTCCCGCAACGTCCCCGCCGGGAACTGACTGGAGTGCAGCCGGTCGAAGGCCAGGTCCACGTGCCCGTCGACCCGCCAGGCCGCCGTGTCGACCGGCGCCACCGACAACGGCAGCACCGTGCCCGGCCGCCCGGGGTCGGGCCGCGCGACCATGAGCATCGCCAGACCCTCGGCCCGTCCGAGGATTCGCAGGTTCTCCCGGTAGCCGAGCGCGGCGTTGTCGGCGGCGACCCGCAGCGTGAGCGCGGTCCCGTCGGCGTGCTCGGCGAACACCGCATCGCCGTCGGTACCCCTGATCGTCACCCGCAGGAACAGCAGATCAGCCCCGGCGGTCCGCGCGGGCACCGGCACCGCCAGCGCGGCGAACGCCCGGTGCACCTGCTCGCCGACCGGCTCGTCCCACAGCTGGGCGAGCGGCTCGGCGTCCCAGCCCGCGCCGGAGGCGGTGACCGCGCGCACGCCCTTGCCGGCCCCGAGCTGCCGCGTGCCGGCCGCCGTGGCCCCGGACACGACAAGCCCGGCCCGGGTCAGTTTCCGGTGCGTGAGCGCCGTCTCGCCCATGGCCACTGTCGCGTCCCCGCCCCGCGCCGCCCGCCGGGCGTCACCCGGCATGACGTCGGCGACCATCCAGATCGTGCCGCGCCGATCGACCGCATACGTCACGACCCCCGCGTGCCCGGTCTCGGCCAGCACCGCTGTCGTGCACAGCCCGTAGAGCCGCAGGCTGCCCGCCACGGTGTACTGCCGCCGCGCCGTCCCCAGCTCGGTGCTCCCGCCGGTCCGCAGCGTGTGCGTCACGAGCAGCAGCTCCCGCAGCCCGTCACTGAGATCGGCCAGCCGATACTGCGGATCGTCCCCCCGGGCCGCCTGCAACAGCGTGGCCACGGTCCGCGCCGCCGCCGCCACCCGATACACCTTCGACGCCTGCGCCTCGTGCGCCGCCCGCAGCAGCCCCGCCCGCGCCACCGTCCCCGACCCGCTGACCCCACCCCCGAGCACCGCCGCGGCCGCCGCCCAGACCTGCTCCACCGCAGCCCGCTGCACCACCCCGAGCTCCCCACCACCCCTGCCCGCGCCGACCTCCTCCAGCACCGCCTCCTCCAGCACCGCCGCCCCACCCACAGCCGACCCGCCACCCGCCGGCCTATCAACAGCCGACCCGCCACCCGCCGGCCCACTACCCGCCGACCCATCCACAGCGGACCTGCCATCGGCCGACCCATCCACCACAGCCGACCGGCCATCCACCGACCTGGCACCGGCCGGCCCGTCGCCCGCCGACCTGCCGCCTGCCGCCGCGTCACCAGCGCCGCCGGGTCCGGCGCCGATCGGCTCGCCCGCGCCGCCGTGTCCCACGCGGTCGTCGCCGTCACCGCCCACGCCGTGACCGCTTGCGCCGTCACTGCTCGCCCCGTCACCGCCTGCGTTGTCACCGCCGGGCCCGGCTTCGGCGTGGTCGCGGAAAGCGGCCGGCTCGTCCGGCGAATACGTGGGCGCGTTGGCGAGGACGCCGGCCCGGTGCAGGCAGTTCGGCGCGAGCAGGCACGTGCACGTCACCGAGTCGGCGGACCGCACGTATCCGCCCTCGGCGAGCAGCGTGACGGTCGTGGCCTCGTCGACCGCGACCGTGAACCGGTCACCGTCGCGCACAACCGCCAGCCCCGCGAAGCGCCCGGCGGCGTCGTCGAGCTTCTTGCGCAGCCGGGCCGGCAGCCCGTCGACCGCGGCGACCAGGACCGAACCGTCGATAGGCGGCAGCGTGTCGCTCATGATGACCTCACCTTCTCCGCGACCCACCGGGCCAGTTCGAGCGGGCTCAGCGCGGCCACCGGCATGCCGGCCGCGACCAGCTGGGACGCCACCGAGACGGAGTACCGGGGGTGGCCGGCGTCGTCGAGGCTCGCGCACCCGAGCACTGTCACGCCCGACTCCACGAGGGCGCGGGTCTCGGCGAGCAGGCCGCTGAGCGGGTAGCCCTCCTCGAAGTCGCTGACGACCGCGACGAGGGTCCGCGACGGTACCGTGACGAGGCTCCGCGCATGCCGAAGTCCCTTGGCGATGTGGGTGCCGCCGCCCACCTGCACCTCCAGCAGCAGGCTCAACGGGTCGCTGACCCGGTCGGTCAGGTCCACGACCTCGGTCGAGAACGCGACGAAGTGCGTGGTCAGCGCCGGCACCCCGGCCAGGATCGCCCCCGTCAGCGCCGACCAGATGATCGAGGCCTCCATCGACCCCGATACGTCGACGACGAGCACCAGCCGCCAGTCGACGCCGCGGCGGGCCCGGGTCTTGAACACCGGCCGCTCGGGGATGACCTGCACGCGCCCGTCCGCGCCGCGCCGCGTGGTGGCCAGGTTGGCCCGCAGCGTCCGCGGCAGGTCGAGGGGTCCGCCCGGCCGGTACGTCGGCCGCGGTGTGCTGATCCCGGCCAGCGCCGGCCGCAGCCGGGTGGCCAGCCGCCGGGTGAGCTCCTCGACGATCCGCGCGACGAGGGGCCGCAGCCGCACCAGCGAGCTCTCCGGCATGCCCCCGGCGAGCGACAGCACAGTCTGCAGCAGCTCGACCGACGGGTTCACGGCCTCCGGCTCGAGCAGCATGACCGCGTCCCGCCGCCCGCTCTCGGCCGCCCGGGCCAGGACCTCTTCGCGAATCCCGGGCCCGAACAGCGCGGACAGCTCCTCGGCCCACTCCCGCACGTTGGGGAACGGCGCCTCCCGCCCGGCCCGCCCGGCCGCCTCGGCCGCCGCGCCTTCTCCGCGCCCCTTGCCGTAGAGCTCATCGAGTGCCGTCGCATACCGCCGCGCGGCCGGCCCCATCTGCTGCTCCTGCCGCCCGAGCAGCAGCCGCCACCGATCGAGCACCGCCAGTTCCCCGGCCGCCGGCGCGTCGACCGTCAACTCCCCGGTCACCGGCTTCGCGGCCCCGGGCCGTGGCTCCGGCCCGGCTTCCCGGACCGGTTGGGCGACCGCGGGCATCAGGCCGAGCGCCTCGGTGGCGGCCCGGCCCGCGCGGTCGGCGAGCAGGCGGCGCAGCAGCGCCGCCGGGTCGGGCTCGCTGCCGTCGAAGTCGGCGCCGTCGCCGAGGCGGTCGCGCACCACGGCGAGCAGGCGCTCGCGGCCGGCCGGGCTCACCGCCTGGAACCCGCCCCGCAGCGCGGGCAGCCGTGAGAGGAAGGCGGAGTCCGGCAGCGCCGACACCCGGTCCAGCAGCGCGTCGAGCGCGTCCGGCCCGGACTGCAGCAGGGGCTCCGCGGCCGCCAGGAGGCCGCGGAGGTGGCCCAGCAGGCGGCGGCGGGTGTCGTCGTTGACCGCCGAGTCGACCCAGGACGCGACCCGCGAGCCGAGCGCCGCCGGCTCCTCCAGGCCCAGCAGCACCTCCACCGCGCCGGCCGCGGCGGCCATGGTCGGGGTGGCGTCGGTGGTCAGGCGGCGCAGGGCGGCGGCCAGGCGCAGGCCCACGCCGGCGCTGTCGGCGCGCCGGCCCAGCGCCACGAGCGCACGGACGTCGCCGAGGTCGTCGGAGCCGGCGAGGCCGTCGACCTGCCGTACCGCCGCCGCCTCGAGCGTGGAGCCCAGCGCCTCGAGGTCGGCCAGGGCGGTGGCCGCGCCGGCCGGCAGCCCGGGGATGTGCCCGTTGCGCAGCCGGTCGAGCAGGCCCAGGGCGGCCATCAGCTCCTCGAGGGTGGCGCCCGCCGGGACGAGCTCGGCGACCTCCGCGAGGCGCTCGGCGGCCAGCTCCGGCAGCCCGCACTCGGCCGCCGCGGTCAGCCCGGCGAGAATCTGGGCCGCCGTGGGGCCCTCCGCGCCCTCCTCGCGCCGGCGCCGTTCCCGCAGCGCGCCCTCGGCCGCCTGGGCGAGGGTGACCCCGCGCATCCCGGCCACGTCGAGCATCGCCTCGGTGCCCGGCGTCCACTCGATCCGCCAGCGGGTGGTGAGCGCGTCGACGCCGCCGGCGCCCTCGACGGCGGTGTGCTCCGCGTAGGGGATCCGGCACACGCCGAGCCGGCGCAGGGCCACGTCCCGGCGCCGGTCGAGCTCGGAGCGCAGCGGGTCGAGCCGCACGTCCCTGGCCGCGGTGCCGGGCCCGGGCAGCCGCAGCTCCTCCAGCAGGGCCTCGGCCGCGGGCCGCAGCCCCGAGCGCGGCGCCCCCGGTGCGAGCGCGCCGCGGACATCGCCGACGAGCACCGACTCCATCGCCGCGGCCACGGCCCGCCCGCGCCCGAGGACCTCGCCGTGCGCGAGCACGCTCTGGAGTGCCTCGACGATCTCGCCGCGGCCGGGTGCCGGCAGCCCGCGCAGCCGGGCCAGGTCGGAGGCGAGCCGGACGACCTCGCGCGCCTCGGCCGGCCCGGCGGGGTGCCCGGCCGCCCGGACGCGGGCGCAGACCTCCACAATTGACGCCAGCGCGGCCGCCTCCACGCCCTCGGCCCGCCCGGCGGCGCCCACGACGGCCTGCTGCCACCGCGGATCCCGGATGCCGGCCGGGTAGCCGGACCGCGAATCCAGCAGCGCGAAGCTGTACGGCACGAGCGACGTCACCACGCCCGCCGGGTCCGGCGCGGCCTCCTCGGCCGGCGCAGACTCCTCGGCCGGCGCACCGCGCAGCAGCGCCGCCGCGTGGAACGACCCGACGACCGCCGCGACCTTCCGCCCGCCGGCCGCGGCCAGGCACCGCCGCATCCAGGCCTCGCGCCGCAGGTCCAGCTCGGAGACCCCGGGCCCGGTCGCCGAGTCGGTCCGCATCGCCCACCCGACAAGCAGCGCCGCCCGCCGCACCGCCTCGGGGTCGCAGCCCGGGGCCCGCGCCTCCACGACCCGGTCCCACATGTCCTCGTCCGGCCGCCCGGTCGCGGCCTGGCGCAGCGCGTCGCCGAACGACGACCGGGCGACGGCGCCGTCAACCGGGGCCACGGCGGGCGACGACCGCCAGGAACTCGACGACAGCGGCAGGTCGCAGGGGACGACCTCGACGCCGTGCTTGGCCGCCCACCGCACCGCCACCAGCTCCGGGGAGAAGTCGGCGAACGGGTAGAACGCCGGGCCGTCGTCGGCCCCGCGCACCCCGGCCAGTGCGACCGGGGCGGCGGTTGCGGGGTCGGCCAGCCACGGCAGCCACGCGGCGAACTCGGCCGGCAGCTCCAGCAGCAGCACGTCGGGCCGGAACCGGTCGAGCAGCTCGCCGATGACGACGGACAGGGCGGGGGAGTGGTGCCTGACCCCGATCAGGAACGGCGCGGTGGAGCCGGCCAGCGCGGCCAGGGCGGCGTCAGGGCTGGAGGACATCGCGCAGTTCCCACAGCCGGCTCCACAGGCGGGCGCCCTCCTCGGCCCGGCGCCGGACGGGCCCGTCCCAGTAGCCGAGCAGCTTCGCCCCGTCGGCCGGGTCGTCCTTGCACACGACGCCCTGCAGGTGGGCCGGCAGCAGCGAGAGCACGTCGCGGTCGCCGGGGAAGTAGGCGGCGGCCAGCCCGAGCGACGTGGCCACCGCGACCGCCTCGGCCGTGCTCATCACCGTCGAGGGCCGCTCGACCTCCCAGCCCTCGACCGAGCGCCCGCCGCGCAGATCCCGGAACGCGGTGACGAGCGCCTCGAGGACTGCCTCGTCGACCTCGAACGCGGTCTGGACCCGTTCGAGCGCGGCCCGGGCCTGCCGCCCGACGAGCGCCGTCTCCTGGGCCAGGTCGGGGATCGGGCCGACGGTCTCGAAGTTGAACCGGCGCTTGAGGGCGGCCGACATCTCCGAGACGCCGCGGTCGCGCAGGTTGGCGGTGGCGATGAGCGTGAAGCCGGGCGCGGCGTGGACCGTCGCGCCGGGGGTGCCGGAGAGCTCCGGCACCGCGATGCGCCGATCGGACAGGATGGAGACCATCGCGTCCTGGACCTCGGGCAGGCAGCGGGTGATCTCCTCGACGCGGGCGACCTGCCCGGCCCGCATCGCGGTCAGCACCGGCGACGGCACGATGGCCTCGGGGCTGGGGCCGTTGGCCAGCAGGAGCGCGTAGTTCCAGCCGTAGCGCAGCTGGTCCTCGGTCGTGCCGGCGGTGCCCTGCACGACCAGCTCGCTGGTGCCGCAGACGGCCGCCGACAGCAGCTCCGAGAGCATCGACTTGGCCGTGCCGGGCTCGCCGACGAGCAGCAGCCCGCGCTCGCCGGCGAGGGTGACGACGCACCGCTCGACGAGGGCGCGGTCGCCGACGAACTTCCGGGCGATGGTCAGCTTCGCCGGGACGCCGTCGGGCCGCTTGCCCTTGGGCAGGGCCAGTTCGCCGTCGCTGCCGACGATGAACGTGACGACGGCCCGCGGGGTGAGCCGCCACCCGGGCGGCCGCGCCCCGCCGTCGAACGCGGCCAGGAACGCGAGCTCGGTCGCGTGGGCGTGCTCGGCCGGGTCGATCTGGCGGGGGTTGGTCACGGTGGCGGTCATCGACGCCCTCCCTGAGTCGCGCGGGTCTGGAGCTCTTCGAAGCGTGGGGTGTCGCCGGCGACGATCCGGTCCCAGGCGAGGCCGAACAGCGCGGGGGCGGGCGCGATCGGCACGACCGCGCCGAGGGCGGTGCCGTGCTCGCCGCCGCCGAGGATCAGCGGCAGCTTCCAGCGCTCCACGGGCAGGGCGGGCGCCTTCCAGGCCAGCCAGCCGCCGGGCAGGAACAGCGTGCGCCCGGCCCGCGGCCGCTTGGCCTCGACGACGAGGTCGGTGGCCTGCAGCTCGGCCCGGGCCTTCTTGAGCCGGGCCGGCTTCCACCCGGTCCACGCCGCCACGTTGCGGTCGGTGGGGTCGGGCAGGGCCAGCAGCTGCAGGTAGAGCGTGGCCGCGTCGGCGCCGATCCCGTGCCGCTCGGCCACCTGGGCGACGACCTGCGGGGCCGAGCGCGACGGGTCGTGGGGCGCCTCGACGGTCGGCGCCTCCAGCCAGCGGGTGATGTCGTCGCCGACGATCGCCCGCAGCGCCACGAGGGGGGCCGTGTAGCCGCCGAGCGCGGCGATGAGCGCGTCGACCCGCCGGTCGCCGGGCCCGTCCATCCTCACCGGGTGGACCGATACCTGCCGCCAGTACCCCTGCGCGCTGACACTGAACAGCCCGGACTCGCGGTCCAGGCCCAGCGCCGCCAGCGCCTTGTCGACGGCGGTCTCCTCGGCGCCGGCGACGGTCAGGCTGAACCGGGGATCGGCGATGAGGGCCCGGACCGCGTCGAGCACGGCCGGCAGCCCGGCCCGGATCGGGTCGTCGGCCGGGAGCCGGCGCACCAGCCACGGCACGCCGCGGGCGATCGAGACGAGCAGCGCCTCGCCGTCGACGCCCTGGTCGACGGCGTGCAGCCACTTGCAGGTGGCCGGGTTGGTCAGCCCGTGCAGAAACTCCGAGGCGCTGAGCTCGCCCGGCGCGGCGGCCTTGCGGTATTCGACGATCAGCTCGTCGCTGACCGGTGTGCGGGCACCGACCTGCCCGGCCCGCCAGGCGCCGAACCGGGCCGGGTCCGGCCCGTCGGTCCAGAGCGCCGCCGGGTCGGCCGGCAGCAGCGCCGCGGGCGCCCCGCCCTTCGGATGCAGCGCACCGCCGCGCCGGGCGCTCTCGACCGCCGTCTCGATCGCGGCGTCGGTGACCGCCGGCCCGGCGGGCTCCCAGTCCGCGAACGCGCCGATCGTGGCGTGCCGGGCGTCAGTCGTGGCACACAGCAGGACCGTCGCCTCGGCGAGGCTGATGCCGCCCGCATCCGACAGCGCCCGCACGACCTCGGGCCGCAGCAGGGCGCCGGCGCCGGCGTGGGCCCGGCCGGCGGCGGCGAACCGGGCGACGGCGGCGCTGTCGAGGCCGCGGTGGTCGAACTCGCGCTCGAACTGCACCGTGTGCCCGGCCACCGGCCCGAACCGCCCGTCGGCCGCGTGCTCGATGGCGTAGGCGTCGCCGTCGTTGTCGACCCGGAACGGCAGCACGATCCGGCCCGGGCCGGCCACGACCGGCTGCGCGGCCGTCAGCTGCGGTGCGCCGGTGTCGGACTTGAGCGTGAGCCGGCGGGTGCGCCCGGCGCCGTCGAGCAGCCCGGAGCCGGCGAGGACCTCGAGCACGTCGAGCAGCGCGGCCCGGAAGTCGGGCTTGGTGGCCGGGGACGCCGCCCGCAGCAGGACCGCCGGCAGCACGCCGAGCGTGTCCCACCAGTCCAGGTCGCCGCCGCTGATCCAGGTGTCGAGCGGCGCGCGCGGCTCGCCGCCGGTGAGCACCGCTCCGGCGTCGGTGAAGTGCTTCACCCATTCCCGGCCGTGGTTGTAGCAGCTGGGGATGAGCCCGTCGAGCGCGTCGTTGACCACGTTGTCGCCGGCGCGGTGAGCATCCTCGCCGGTGGCGTCGGCCGCGGCCGGCCCGGCGGCCAGCATCTCGGCCGTGACCGAGGTGAGCCGGGCCAGCCGCAGCGCCGCCCGGGCCGCGTGCCGCACGACCCCGCCGACGCCGGTCAGCAGGGCCGGGTCGGTGATCTCCGGCAGCGCCGGGCGGACCGCGGCCAGCACTGCCTCGTCCGGGATCGCCGCCCGGTCGGCGTCCGGGCCGGCCAGCGCGGCGACGGCGGCCAGGAGCCGCCCGGCCGCGTCGTCGCCGAGCGCCCGCAGCGCGGCCGAGCCGGCCTCGTCGCGGGGGCGCAGCTGGTGCCAGAACGACGCCGGCGGGAGGACCATGGTGCCCTCGGCGAACGGCCCGTTGTCGCCGCCGGAGTCGGCGCTGGCGAAGTTGAGGCCGTCGGCGGTGTACAGGTGGACGGTCACCGACCGCCAGTTGTGCTCGACGTAGAGGCCGTGCACCGTGTCGGCGCCGGGGAAGCGGATCGCGCCGCTGAGGGAGCGGTGCCGGTGGCTGCGGCTCGACTCCGGGTCGGGCATGGCGAAGGCCCGCCCGTCGACGCCCTCACCGGCCTGGCCGCCCCGGCCCGCGGGGTCGCTCGGGGTCCGCCGGGACCGCCAGCCGACCAGGCCGTCGCGGTGCCCGAGCGGGCTGCCCGCCATCCGGGGCGAGGCGGGGCGCAGGGCGCAGCCGGACGGCTCGAGCGACTGCCCGTCGGCCGCGCCGTCCTCGAAGAACGAGGGCACCGACGCGCGGCCCCGCTCGCCGGTGGCGGCATCGTACTCGTACCATCGCAGCGAGTAGTCGGCCTCCTGGACGAGCAGCCAGTGGTGGCGCCCGTCGCTCGCGACCCGCCCGAGCTCCTGGGCCTTCTGGTCGCCGGCCCGCAGCGGCCGCCCGCCCGCGGTGCGCCCGCCGTCGGGCAGCGCGAGCGAGTGGTTGCCGCCGTCGCCGAGCCCGTCCTCGGCGTTGACGAACACGTCGTCGGGAGCGCCGCTCCAGTAGCCGGCCCGCGACCCGCTGCGGTTCCAGGCGACGAGCAGCTGCCCGTCGGCGTAGCGGGTCGCGAGGTTCCAGGAGTAGCGCAGCTCGTCGGGCGGGACGCGCAGCGTGTGGTCGAGCTCGACGCCCTCGTCGCCGACGACGAGCACGCGGTCGTCGCGCCGCAGCACCAGGGCCGGCCACTGCGGCGTGACGACCAGGGCGTCGCTCAGCTTGGACCGGTCCCGGCCGAACAGCGTCTCGGTGGCCGCCTCCAGCGCGGGCCAGCCGAGCTCGTCGATGACCCCGGCCCGCAACGTGCGGCCGAGCACCGGGCCGAGGTCGAACGCGGTGATCCGGGCGATCGCCTCCGGGTTGACGGCGAGGCCCTCGGGGCAGGCGACCAGGTTGAGCCGGTCGAGCTCGGTGCCGACGGAGGTGAGGCCCTGCGCCTCGACCCGGTCGGCCAGCCGGTCGAGCCACCAGTGCAGTGCGGTGCGCAGCCCGGGCACGGCCACCACCTGGGCCACGCGCTCCTGGTCGACCACGGCGTCGCCGGAGCGGTACCAGGTGCGCAGGTGTCCCTCGACGCTGTCGGCGAGCAGTGAGCGCAGCCGCTCGTGGGCGACCGCGTGGGTCAGGTCGCGGCGCCCGTCGCCGTCCTCGTTGAGCCAGGAGGTGACGTCGCAGCGGCCCTGCTCGTGGACCTCGGCGAGCGGCGCGCCGAGGGCCAGCATGAGGTCGAAGAGGTCGAGGTCGATCCGGCCGTGCGAGGGAGCCAGCTCCAGCGGGGTGCCGTCGGCGGTCAGGCGGGGCGCCATCCGTTCGGCCAGGGCCAGGAACCGGGCGTCGCGCTGCTTGCGCCAGCCGCGGCTGCGGTCGGCCCGGGCCAGCCAGCCGGCCGGGCCGTCGGGTGACTCGGCGGCCGGGTCCACGGTGCCGGCGGGCGCGGTGAGGGCTTCGGTCGCGCCGGCCTCCTCCAGGATCTCCAGCCACGTGCCGAACGGGCAGTCCTGCGGGAACATGCCGAGCAGCTGCCCGCGCACCTTCGCCTCGCGCTTGGCGATGCGCAGCAGGGCCGGCCGGTAGGCCTTCCAGAACCCGCCGGGCGCCCGCAGCAGCGAGGGCGCCGCGAGCAGCTCGCGCAGGACCGACTCGTCCTCCTCCGGGCCGAGCCTGGCCGCCTTGGCCAGCCGCCCGAGGTCGACGTGCATCTGCGCGTAGGGCGGCATCCCGCCGAGCGTCCGCTCCAGGCACAGGCGGCGGAAGCGGGCGTAGGCGACGTCGGGGGTGCAGCGCCCGGCGAGGTCGCGGGCGTGCTGGGCCAGGGCCTTCGCGGTCAGCGCGCCGGCCAGGGCGAACTCGAGGAAGACGGTGTGCTGGCGCTCCTCGTCGATCTCCAGGGCGTAGGTGCGCTCGGCCTCGCGGGCCTTGCCGAACATGCTCGCCGCGTAGGTCTGGCTGTCGGCGGCCAGGAACGCGCGGGCCGCCTCCTCGTAGTAGGTCGGCAGGAAGTGCGGCACGGCCCGGGCCAGGCGCTCGCCGAGCTCGTTGAAGCCGTCGCGGGCCGGGCCGATGCGGGACTTCGCCACCCGGACCAGCCGCTCGATGTCCTTCACGAGGGCGAGGGCGTGGTGGCCGTTGGCGGGGTCGTGGACGAGGGCCCAGGCCGGGAACCCGAGGGCCTGCTGGCGCACGACGCCGACCTCGGCGACGGTCTGCGGCGCGGTGAACCCGAGGAACTCCATCGTCAGGTCCTCGGCCTGGCCGAGGGTTGCGGGCACGAGCCGGACGACCCTGCGCTCGCCGAGGACCGGGTGGACGTACGCCCGCGTGGTGAGCGTGTCGATCGTGTCCTTGGCGGCGTCGGTCCCGATCGGCAGGACCGCTCCCGCGTCGAGCAGAGCCTCGGTGTCGGGGGCCGCCTCGCTGCGCCCGGTGCCGCTGTGCCCCTGGTGCGGGGCCACCTTGCCCGTCACTGGCCCTCCTCCTTGCTCTCTTCGACGACCCGGCCGGCGTAGAGCGCCGCGGCCATGCGCATGCCCTCGGACCAGGCGACCGGGCCCACCTCGGCGAGCGGGATCGACTTGCCGTCGGGGTGGACGAACACCAGGTCGCCGGTCTCGGCCTCCGAGTAGGGGTCGTCGGCCCCGACCCAGCTGCGGGCCTCCAGGCCGCGGCCGTCCTCGAAGACGCGGCAGACGGCGTAGCCGCCGCGCACCGGGTAGCCCAGTGAGCCCGCCCGGGCCAGCAGGTGGCGCAGCTCGGCGAAGCGCCCGCCGGCGTAGTCGCGCACGCCCCGCGCGCCCGGCTCGAGGTCGGCCGGGCGGGTCCAGGTCTGGCGGAAGAGCTGGTCGACGGACTGCTTCACGCCGAGGTCGGCGGCGAACTCGCGGAGGTCGTCGAGGTCGGGCAGGCGGGTCGGGTGCGGCACCGCGACCCGCTCGGCCGGCAGCCGCACGGTCTCACCGTCGAGGTTGACGATCCCGATGCCGTCGGCGGTGGCGTCACGCAGGAATCCGGCCTCGTCCGGGTCGAACGAGCCGTCCTCGTCGAGGACGGCGACGACGAGGTCGGTGAGCGCGGCCCGCCAGGTCTCGTCGGCCCACACCCGGGCCAGCAGCTCGGCCGGGACCGGCAGCGAGCGGATCATCCACAGGTCGACCTGCTCGCGCACCTCGGCCTCGTGCCGGCCGAGCCACTCGGTCAGCTGGCGCAGCCCGACGACGACCGGATCGTCCCGCAACGCGGGGGGCAGCGATCTGAGCGTCTTGCCCTTCTGGTTACGGCACGCAATGCGCCCCGCATCCAGAGTCACCTCATAGCCGCCCCCGGCCGCCAGCCACGCCATGCGGGTTGCTCCGTTCCGTCGTCTGTCAGTTGTCCGGCACCCTAGCGAGAGGGTGCGACATTTTTCCGGCGGCCTGGCATGGTGGAGTGCATGTGCAGGAACATCCGGGTGCTGAACAACTTCGAGCCGCCCGCCACCGAGGACGAGATCGAGGCGGCCGCGCTGCAGTACGTGCGCAAGGTCGCCGGCATGACCCGGCCCGCCGCGGTCAACCAGGAGGCGTTCGACGCCGCCGTCGCGGCCGTCACCGAGGCGACCCGGACGCTGCTGGAGAACCTCGTGACCCGCACGCCCCCGCGCGACCGGAAGATCGAGGCGGCCCGGGCCAAGGCGCGCGCCGAGCAGCGGTACGGCCCGCGCTCCGCCTGACGCCATGGCGCTGATCGAGCGGGAGGCCGCGCTGGACGCCCTGGCCGAGTACGCGGCCGGGGACGGTGGCGTCGTGCTCGTCAGCGGCGAGGCCGGGGTCGGCAAGACGGCACTCGTGGAGGAGTTCACCCGGGGCCGCGACCGCGTGGCCTGGGGGATGTGTGACGGGCTGTTCACGCCGCGTCCCCTGGGGCCGCTGTTCGACATCGCCGAGCAGATCGGCCTCGACACCGCCACGGGCCGCGACGAGCTCTTCGGTGCCGCGCTGCAGCAGATCACGAAGCACATCGACATCCTGGTCATCGAGGACCTGCACTGGGCGGACGAGGCAACCATCGACCTCGTCCGATATCTTTCCCGGCGGCTCCGCGGTACCGTCGCCATCCTCACCTATCGCAACGACGGCCTCGCGCCCGGTGATCCGTTGCGTGTGGCGCTCGGGGATCTCGGCACCCATCGCGGCACCCGCCGCATCGCCCTGGCCCCGCTGTCGCCGGACGCCGTGCGCGCCCTCGCCGAGGGCCACGCCGCCGACCCGGCCGAGCTCTACCGGCTCACCGGCGGCAACCCGTACTTCGTGACCGAGCTGCTGCAGGACCGCGACAGCGCCTCCGCGCGCGACGCCGTCCTGGCCCGGGCCGCCCGCCTCGCACCGGCCGACCGCGCGGTGCTGGACACGGCGGCGCTGATCGGCACCCGCGTCGATCCGCGGCTGCTCGCCGCGGAGCCGGCCACCCTCGACGCGCTTATCGCGTCGGGGCTGCTCACCAGCGACGCGTCAGGACTGCACTTCCGGCACGAGCTGGCCCGGCTGGCCATCGCCGAGGTGATCCCGGCCCACCGGCGGCCGGCGATCCACGCGGCGATCCTCGAGCGGCTCACCGACGACGACGCCGGCATGGCCCACCACGCCGAGGCGGCCGGTGACGCGGCGAGGGCGCTGCACCACGCGGTGCGGGCGGCCCGGGCCGCGGCCGCCCTGCGCTCGCACCGGGAGGCGGCCGCGCAGTATCAGCGGGCCGTGCGCGCCGACGGCGGCGACCCGGCGCTGCTCGACGCGCTCGCCTTCGAGCTCTCGATGATCGACAGCTGGCCCGGCGTCGCCGAAGCGGCCGAGCGGGCCCGGGTGCTGTGGCGGGCGGCGGGCAACGGACGGCGCGAGGGCAACGCACTGCGGATGCGCGCGGCCGCGATGGTCAGCCTGTGCCGCGGCGCGGAGGCGCAGGCCGACGCCGAGGCCGCGATCGCCGTGCTGGAGCCGCTGGGGCCCTCCGCCGAGCTCGCCCGCGCCTACGGCGACCTGGCCAAGCAGCGCATGCTCGCCGACGACAACGCCGCGGCGATCGACCTGGCCGTCCGGGCGCGCGTGATCGCGGAGCCGCTGCGCCGGTTCGACATGGTCAGCGACACCCTCAACACCGAGTCCGCGGCCCGGCTCATGCGGGGCGAGGAGTGGCTCCCGCTGATGCGCCGCGCGCTTGACGTGGCGATCGAGCACCGGCACGACGAGAAGGCCGGCCGGGCGTACGTCAACCTCTACGGCCTGCTGTGCCGGGCCCGCCGCTATGCCGAGGCCGAGCCCGTCTACCACGAGGCGATCGCCTACTGCGACGAGCACGACGTCGACACGTACGGCACCTGCCTGCGCGGCGAGCGCGCGTCGGCGCTGGGCCGGATGGGCCGCTGGGACGAGGCCCTGGCGATCTGCCGGCTCATCCTGACCCGGGTCGAGGAGGCGTCGCCGATCAACCGGATCTATCCGCTGTACTGCTACGCCGTGATCCGGGCCCGCAGAGCCGAGCCCGGCGTGTGGGAGGCCCTCGACGAGGCCGCCGAGTCCGCGGACGGCAACCGCGAACCCCAGTGGATCATCAAGGCGCGCCTCGGCCGGGCGGAGGCGTTCTGGCTGGAGGGCCGGCTCGCCGAGGCGCGGGCCGAGGCCGAGCGGGCCGACGACGCCTGTCACCGGGCCGACGGCTGGTTGCGCGGCTGGGTCGCGACCTGGCTGGGCCGGACCGGCTCGGACCGCCCGGCCCGCGGCGAGCTGGCCGAGCCGTTCGCGCTCGAGGTCGCCGGCGATTGCCCGGGCGCGGCCAAGGCGTGGGACGCGCTCGGCTGCCCGTACGACGCTGCCCTGGCCCTGCTCGCCTCCGACGCCGAGGACGACGTCCGCCGGGCCCTGGCCACCCTCACCGACCTCGGCGCCACCGCCACGATCCGGGTCGCCCGGCAGCGGCTGCGCGACCTGGGCGCCCGCTCGATCCCGGCCGGGCCGCGCACCGCGACCCGGGCCAACCAGCACGGTCTGACCCGCCGGGAGCAGCAGGTGCTCGACCTGATCGCCGAGGGCCTGACCAACGCGGCGATCGCGGATCGCCTGGTGCTCTCGGTGAAGACCGTCGACCATCACGTCTCCGCGATCCTGACGAAGCTCAGCGTCACCACCCGGGGGGAGGCGGTGCGCAAAACCGGGTAGGTGCCCGGGAAACATGGGGAGGCGCTGCCGATCCGCCGGTACCCCGCGCATCCGTACGGTCGTCTCACACCGAACTGATCGAGGAGGCCCCGGAATGCCGCTGTACATGGACATCCACAGCATCGAGGGCGGCGTGTCCGTCGACGACGTCGTCAAGGCGCACCTCGCCGACCTGCAGACGCAGAGCCGGTACGACGTCAGCTACCTGCGGTACTGGGTCGATGAGGCCCGCGGCAAGATCTTCTGCCTGGCCGAGGCCCCCTCCGCCGAGGCGGCCGCGTCAGTGCACCGCGACGCCCACGGTCTCGTCGCCGACGAGATCTACCAGGTGCAGGAGGGTTCCTGACCATGGCGACCTTCCTGGACGTGCACGGGGGGTATGCGGACGTCAGCCCGCAGGAGCTGACCGCGGCGCTCGCGGTCGATCGGGCCTGCGCCGAGCCGGAGGGGGTCCGGCTCGGACGGGGGTGGCTCGACCGCGCCTCCGGGCTGATGTTCCGCGTGGTGCACGGCCCGGACCGGGAGACGATCCTGCGGGTGCAGGAACGGGCCGGACATCCGGCCACCGAGTTGGTGGAAATACCGCAATAATGTGCGTTGCACCTCTCCCGCCTGTGCCGCACTGGGGCACGCCGAGGGGGCGGGGGCGCGCCGGCCGTGTCACCTCGAGGGTCGCCCTGGGAGGCGTCGAGGTGACACGGCCGGACGCGGAATCCGGGAGCCGGAGCCAGACGGCGGGGCGGTGGTCACACCCCCCGCGTGACCACCGCACGGCGCCTTCCATCCTCCCGGCCGGACCGCCGGGCATGCACTCACCAGTCCTGGTGAATGGGCTCAACAGAGGTTGAGCTCGCGCGCCCACAGCTGCGCGGCGGTGCGCTGGGGCAGGTTCGGTGCGGCCTGCGGGTGCACGAGCTGATACTTGCGGCGGATCGAGCGCAGGTGCGTGTTCGCGGTGTCGGTCGAGACGAACAGGCGCCGGGCCACGTCGGCCGTCGACAGGTGCTCGCAGCCCACCAGCCGCACCACCTCCAGCTCGCGCGGGGTGAGCTGGTGCTGCTGGCGGCGGGCGACGGCGGCGGCGAAGACCCGCTCCACCGCGCCGCGGACCTGGGCCCGGGTGAGGCCGCAGCTCGCGGCGGCCCGCTCGGGCGGCTCACCCTGGACGAACGCGCGCAGGACCCGCTGGTCGCCGCTCGACAGCTCGATGCCCGGCGGCAGTGGGCGGCGGCGCAGGTCGGCGTGGAACATCGCGGCCAGCGCGGCGGACAGGTGGCGGCCCTCGGCGGCGACCGCGCGGACGGCGGCGACGAGCGCGGCCGTCTCCTCGGACTTCTCGACGTACGCGGCGGCGCCGGCCGCGATGGCGTCGAGGGCCTGCTCCTCGGGGGCGTAGCCGGACATGAGCAGCACCCGCCAGCCGGTCGCGACGAGGGCCCGGACCGCGTCGGCGCCGGACGCCCCGGTCGCCAGGATCACGTCGCAGATCGCGATGCCGGGCGGCCCGGAGGCGATGGCGTCGGTGACCGTCGTGGCGAGGGGGCGCACCGCGAACCCGTGCTCGGCCAGCAGCGGGGTGAGCACTGTGACAAGCGGCCCGGCGAGCAGCCGATGGTCGTCGACGACGACTACTGCGACGGCCACCGCCGCACCACCTTGGTTGCCTGCGCCGGTATGGTCCGCACGATCGGCGCATGGGCCGGGCCGCCGTCGCCGGCCGGGGCCCGCGACCGGTCCAGCGCGGCCCGCACCCGCCGAATCACCCTCATCGATCCCTATCGTGCCTGACCGGTCACCCGGCGCGGGATCGGTCCAACGACGGACCCATTCCGCGTCCGGCCCGGCGGGCGAGGGTTGACGTCGATCGCTAAGTTGGGGCCGTGGCGCAGTCACGGGGCGGGGACTTCCTGGTCGAGGACTGGCTGGCGATGGTGGCCGGCCTGGCGGTGGTGGTCGTGTTCTGCGGGTGCGCGGTGCGGTGGAGCGCGCTCGTGCCGCCGGACGACGGGGCCGGGCCCTACCGCACGCCCGAGCGGGTGCATACCGTGTTGGTCGTGGTGGGTGTGCTGGGGCTGGCGGCGGTCGTGCTGGCCGCGCGCGCCTGGTGGGCGGATGCGGGCGCGTCCTGGTTCAGCGCCGGCGCGCTCGTGACGATCGCCGCGATGCTGCTGCTCGGGCTCTACATGCCGCGGGTCGAGGCGCAGATCGTGGCCGACGGGTTCGGCGACACCTGGTACGGCACCGACACCGACGGACGGTT
Source organism: Dactylosporangium vinaceum (assembly GCF_019904175.1). Taxonomy (GTDB): domain Bacteria; phylum Actinomycetota; class Actinomycetes; order Mycobacteriales; family Micromonosporaceae; genus Dactylosporangium; species Dactylosporangium vinaceum. Next base: position 3,199,326 of record NZ_CP061913.1, read on the forward strand.
CTCGCTCTACAACACCACCGGCGAGCCGGTCACCGTCTGCCTCGGGCTCAGCGGCGACTGCGACTCGGGCGCCCCGGGGCCGTCGGAGCTGCGCTCGCCGGGGCTCACCATCCCGGCCGGGCACCGGCGGACCGTCAGGACGCCGGGCCGGGCCGGCGACTTCAAGCTCACCCTCGTCGGGCCGGGGATCAGCCACCGCGACGCGATCCTGCACACGGAAGTCCCGCCGAGCTCATGAGGCTCGGGATCGTCGGCGCGGGCGAGGTGGCCGGGCGGCACGCGGCGGCCGCGGCCCAGGTGCCGGGCCTCACGCTCACCGCCGTCGCCGACCGTGACCCGGCCCGGGCCGCCGCGCTCGCCGGGCGCCACGGCGCCCGGGCCGTCGCCGGCCTCGACGACCTGCTCGACGACGCCGACCTCGTCGTGCTCGCGGTGCCGCACGCCGACCACGAGGACCTGACCCTGCGCGCGGCCGCGGCGGGGCGGCAGGTCCTGGTCGAGAAGCCGATGGCGACGACCGCGGCCGCCTGCGACCGGATGATCGCCGCCGCCGGTGACCGGCTGCACGTGGGCCAGCAGGGGCGGTTCTTCGCCCAGGTGCGGGCGGCCCGCGACGAGCTGCCCGCACTCGGCGCCCCGCTGCTGTACGTGGAGCGCCGGTCGACCGACTACCGCCGCCCGGACCGGCCGGCCTGGTTCACCGACCGCGGCCGGGCCGGCGGCGGCATCGCGATGCTCGTCGGCGTGCACAGCATCGACCGGGCGGCCTGGCTGCTCGGCGCCGCGATCGACGCGGTGGCCGGCGCTGTCGCCGTCCCGGCCGGCTGGACGGTGGAGACCGCCGCCGCGGCGACGCTGCACCTGGCCGGCGGCCTCCAGGCCCACCTGACGCTGCTGGACACGCCCGAGTTCTTCCACGAGACGACGATCGTGTGCGAGCGCGGGACGCTGAGCATCGGCCCCGGGTCGCTGAGCGTCGACGGGCGGCGCGTGCTCAGCGTCGACGGCGACGCCGAGTACACGGCCTCGTTCCGCCGCCAGTACGAGGCGATCCTGCGCGGCGAGCCGACCGCCACCCTGGCCGAGGCGCGCCAGGCGGTCGCCGCGGTGGAGGCCCTGTACCGCTCGGCCGCCACCGGCGGACACCCGGTGCCGGTCTAGCGCAGGGCCCGCTCACCGCGGGATGGTCACCGGGATGCGGGTCCAGTGCAGGCCGTCGGTGGAGCGGTGGACGGCGGTGCGGTCGGACGCCACGTACAGGCCGGGGGCGATCACGTGCACGGGCGGCCGGACGCCGTCGAGCCGCGTCAGCTGGTAGTCGTTGCCGTCACGGCTGGAGTACCACGACCCGGGCCCGGTCGGCACCACGTGGCTGCCGTCGGCCGCGACGAACGACTCGCCGGTGGGGTCGGGGAGCGTGTCGAGCCGGTCGGTGCGCTGCCAGGTGTCGCCGGCGTCGATGGTGCGGTACGCCTGCGGGCCGAGCATCGCGTAGCCGGTGACGCCGTCGGTGCTGGCCGCCGTCACCCCGTAGGTGGGGTCGCCGGCGTCGGTGAAGGTGTGGACGGCCCAGCGCCGGCCCCGGTCCCGGCTCACGGCGACGACCGGGCGGTGCTCGCCGAGCCGCTCCCGGCCGGTGATCCAGATGCCGGACTCGGCCGGGACCGGCAGGATCTTGAGGCCGATCAGTGCCGGGCCGGCGCCCAGCGGAAACGAGGTGAAGCTCGCCGGGTCGTAGGCGACCAGGCGGCAGGCGCTCGGGCTCGCGGGACAGTCGGCGGTCACCCAGCCGTTGTGCGGTACCTCAGCGATCGCGGGATGCATCGGCTGGATGTCGCGCCAGGTCAGGCCGCCGTCCTGGCTGATGCTGCTGCCCTCCTGGGGATGCTGCCAGAAGACGACACCGGGAACCGGCACGCTGACCTGGCCGATGACCACGTCCTGGCGCTCCGTCCAGGTCCGGCCGCCGTCGTCCGAGCCGAAGAGCCCCGGGCCGCAGTGGTCGGGCTCGAAAGCCGGCCCCGGGCAGCCCTCGACGGTCACGAACAGGTGCTCCGCGTCGCCGGCCATGACCGAGAGCAGCGGCCGGCCGCCGGCGCCCGGCTGGCCGACGGGCCACGGCGCCGGCACGCCGCCGGTGAGCAGGCTGAGCCCCACACCGGCCGCCAGCAGTGTCGCGACTCCCGCGCCCAGCCGGGTCCGGTTCGCGCGCCGCCGCCGCAGCGCCTCCGCGTACACACCGTCGGCCGACAGCCGCGTCGGTGGCGCCGCCTGCCCGGCCACCTGCTCGAACCCCGCGCGCATCCGGCTCACGACCGCCCTCCAAGCATCGTCGTCGTCCTGCTGTCGTCGTCATCGCGCTCGCCGAGAAGGTCGCGCAGCTTGGCCAGCCCACGGGCGGCCTGGCTCTTGACAGTGCCCTGCGAGCAGCCCAGTGTCGCCGCTGTCTCGGCGACGTCGAGGTCCTGGTAGTAGCGGCACAGCAGCACGACCCGCTGGCGCGGCGGCAGCGTCCGCAGCGCCGCCTCGAACGTCATCCGCCCATCGGCCCGATCGGTCGCGCTGCCCGGCCCGGCCACGTCGGGCGGCTCGGCCACGCTGCGCTCGCGCCGGCGCCAGACCCGCTTCACGTCCGACAGGTACGCCCGCACCAGACACGTGCGGACGAAGCCGTCGAGCGCCTCGCGGTCGCGGACCCGGCGCCAGCCGGCGGCGAGCCGGATGAAGGCGTTCTGGGTCAGGTCGTCGGCCCAGTGCCAGTCCCCGCACAGCACGTATGCAGTACGCCGGACGGCGTCGTGCCGGGCCGTGAAGTATTCGCGAAACTGCCTCTGGTCGTCGCTCTCGCCCTGCGGCATCGCACCTCCCTGCCACCTAGGTGCGCCCCTGACCGCTGTTCGGTTGCACGGATGAACGGCTTTCTTGAGGGCACCAATAGGGGCTTGGCGGCCGGCGAGGGCTGTGAAATGGTACAAATCCATGAGTTTGCGTTTTGCAGCCAGACTGATGCGAAGAGACTACGGTTGAAGGGGTGAGTGGCTCGATGGTGCGCGGCTGGGGGGCTTTCGAGCGGTTCGTGGAGTTCGAGCGGGAGTCGGCCCGGGTCCACGTGAACCAGCTGGGCGTCCTGCCGGCCCTGCTCCAGGTCGCCTCCTACTCGGCGGCGATCATCGGCGGCATCGCCGGGATCGCGGCGGACGACCCCGGGCTGATCGAGCGGGTGCAGGCGCGCTTGCGGCGGACCGAGGCGTTCCGCAAGCGGCTCGAGGGCCCGCAGCGGCCGCACCTGTGGGCCGTGTTCGACGAGAGCGCCCTGCGCCGCCGGGTCGGCGGCGACAAGACCATGCGCGAGCAGATCGACCACCTGCGGCTCATGGCCGAGTTCGACACCGTCCATCTCGGGATCGTGCCGTTCACCGCGGGGGCCTACCCGGGCCTCGGCGGGTCGTATGAGGTGCACGAGCACGCGGACGGCACGGCGATGGTGTTCTTCGAGAGCGCGCACGCGGACGAGTTCGTGGAGGGCGAGCCGGGTGGCGCGCGGGAGCGTCAGGCCGGCGTGGAGGCGCTGATGGCGTCCGGCGCCGTCGTGGCCGACCCGCGGGACTTCCTGGAGTCGCTCAGCCGTTCGCTTTCCTGAGGCCTGTGACAAAGGCGCGGAAGGCCGCGACGGAAAACGTCAGCACCGGGCCGTCCGGATCGCGTGAGTCGCGCACGAACGCCGATTCGCCCTCGACCGCCACCTCGACACAGGCGCCCGCACTGCTCTTCGAGCTCTTCCGCCACGTGAGTGCTTTTCGATCCATCACTGTTGTCTCCCGCAACCCGCGCACGCGCCGAGCGCACCAATGGCCACTTCATCGGAGCCGACCGATCACTCACGGTACCTGACGGGCGGCCGGAATGACGTAGGTCGAATCGCGGAGGCATGGTACGTTCGGCTTTCTGCGTTCTGCAGATCGGAAAAGGCAGGGTGGGGATTTCGTTGACCACACCGGAATCGTCGGGAACGTCCGCGCCCGCCGAGGTCGGGCCCGCCATCGCGCGGGAAGTCGTGCGGGTCCGCCTGAAGGAGTTCCGCGAGGCCAGCGAGCTCACGGCGGCCGACGTCATCGCCCATACCGGCTGGTCACCCTCGAAGCTCGCCCGGATCGAGAAGGGCGAGGTCACCGTCCAGCCGCTCGAAGTGCGGGTCCTGCTGCAGTTCTACGGCGTCGACGACGAGCAGATGGTGGGGTCGCTGACCAGGCTTTCCCAGGCGTCCCGGTCGCGGCAGTGGTACAGCAAACACGGTTTGGCCGGCGATTTCCAGCGGTTTGTGGCGTACGAATTCGAAGCTACAACCATCAATGTGTGGCAAATACAGTTCGTGCCCGCACTGGTGCAGACCGAGGAGTATGCGCACGCCATCACCGCACTGGCGATGCGCCGCAGCCCGGACGACCGGGAAGTCGGCGTCCGGGTGAAGCTGCGGATGGACCGGCAGGAGGCGTTCCAGCAGCGGCTCGCGAAGCCGAATGCGCCGCGGATCGTGGCCGTCCTCGACGAGTCGATCCTGCGGCGGCCGGTCGGCGGGCGGGACACGATGCGCCGCCAGCTCGACCACATCCTGACGCTCGCGGAGCAGCCGGAGGTCTACACCTTCGCCGTGGTGCCGCTCGGGCTGGAGCACAACTCCGGCGTCGGCGGCAACTTCGAGCTCCTGCAGTTCGCCCCCCACGACCACGGTGACGTGATTTTTTTCGAGGCGGCGGGCGGCACTGATGACCTCGCGACGGAGAAGTCCGTGACAGCGCTCTACCGCGCGATCATGCAGGACCTGCTCGACTACGGGCGCACCGGTGAGGACGCCCTGGAGATGATCCGGGCGGCGCGCGACTCGATGGCCGTCTGAGCGCGGGTCAGAGGCGCCGCCCGCGGTTGGCCTCCACGGCTCGGATGACGGCCCGGCGGACCGCGCCGAACTCGGACTGGTCGCGGCTCTGGAAGACCAGGATCTCCCGGCCGTTGCGCAGCGCCCGCAGCGCCATCCAGCGCGGATTCTGCCGCCCGTCGTAGAGCACGGCCGCGGCCATGCCCAGCCCCGCGATGCAGCCGGACCCCAGCAGCGCGAGCGACCCCTCGCTCGCGGCCGCCAGCGCGGCGCCCAGCAGCAGCTCCACGACGCCGGTGAACAGCGCCATGTGCGAAGCCGGATAGGCGTTGACGAACACCCGATCGATCACGTCGAGGTCGTCGAAGCGGAAGTGCCCCTCGGCGCTCTCGATGTAGTCGCTGGTCACGATCGCGCGTGGACCAGGGTGGTGGACGGCCCGGGTCGGGCCGGGCTTCTCGGCGTGCACTGCCATGCTGACCGCCCCCTCGGACTCCAGGGTGCGGTAGACGCCCGCCGTCGGCAATCACCTGGCGTGAAAATCCTGACGGTATTTCGCTGTCTGCGTTCTGCAGGTTGGTCTCTATGTACGTTTCGCACCAGATGAGAGCATTTTCTGCCGGGCCCGTCGGTGGTTCGCGGCATTCGCCCCATTGCTCACTTCGTGCACAGCGTCATCCGCGGTGGAGGCAGCCGGCGGCCCGGCCCGATGGGGTGACCGGCCACGCCAACGACGAGGAGGAGGCGGCCGGCCCGGCCACCTCCTCCTCACCGCCTGCGGAGACGCTTGTGCGAGCGCTCTAGCCCAGATCGACCGACGGGTACAGCGGGAACGGCGCGAGCAGCTCCGTCGCCTGCTTGCTCACCCGGTCGGCGAGGGCCGGGTCGAGCTGGTACTTCGCCTTCGACCCCGCGTCCGGGGAGGTGCCCGTCAGGACGGTGTGGATCAGCTCGGCGATCTGGTCCATCTCGGCGGTGCCCAGGCCGCGGGTGGTCAGGGCGGGCGTGCCGATGCGGATGCCCGACGTGTACCAGGCCCCGTTCGGGTCGTTCGGCACGGCGTTGCGGTTGGTCACCACGCCGGAGTCGAGCAGCGCCTGCTCGGCCTGGCGACCGGTGAGGCCGAACGGGTGCACGTCGAGCAGGACGAGGTGGTTCTCGGTGCCGCCGGACACCAGCTGCACACCGCGGCTCAGCAGGCCGTCGGCGAGCGCCTGGGCGTTGTCGACGATGCGCTGCGCGTAGTCGGCGAACTCCGGCTGCCGGGCCTCGGCGAACGCGACGGCCTTGGCCGCCATGACGTGCGACAGGGGGCCGCCGAGGACCATCGGGCAGCCGCGGTCGACCTGGTCGGCCAGCTCCGGCTGGGCGAGCACGGCACCGCCGCGCGGGCCGCGCAGGCTCTTGTGCGTCGTGGTGGTCACGATGTGGGCGTGCGGGACCGGGTTGAAGTCGCCGGTGAAGACCTTGCCCGCGACGAGGCCCGCGAAGTGCGCCATGTCGACCATGAAGGTCGCGCCCACCTCGTCGGCGATCTCGCGCAGGGTGGCGAAGTTGACCTTCCGGGGGTACGCCGAGTAGCCGCCGACGATCACGAGCGGCTTGAACTCGCGGGCCGTCTCGCGCAGCGCGGCGTAGTCGATCTGGCCGGTGCCCGGGTCGACGCCGTAGGAGCGCTGGTCGAACATCTTGCCGGAGATGTTGGGCCGGAACCCGTGGGTGAGGTGGCCGCCCGCGTCGAGCGACATGCCGAGCATCCGCTGGTTGCCGAACGCCGCCCGCAGCTCGGCCCACTCGGCGTCGGTGAGGTCGTTGACCTGCCGCTTGCCGAACTTCGCGAGGTGGGGTACCTCGACCCGGTCGGCGAGAATCGCCCAGTACGCCACGAGGTTGGCGTCGATGCCGGAGTGCGGCTGCACGTACGCGTAGGGGGCGCCGAACAGGGCCTTCGCGTGCTCGACGGCGACGGCCTCGACCGTGTCGACATTCTGACAGCCGGCGTAGAAGCGCCGGCCGATCGTGCCCTCCGCGTACTTGTCCGACAGCCAGTTGCCCATCGCGAGCAGCACCGCGGGCGAGGCGTAGTTCTCGCTGGCGATGAGCTTCAGCGACTCGCGCTGGTCGGTGAGCTCCTTCGCGATCGCGTCGGCGATGCGCGGCTCGACGGCCCGGACGGCCTCCAGCGCGGCACGGAATGCAGTCGATTCGGCGTTCATGAGTCTCCCGGTCCGGGCCGGGCAGACTGTGGAAACGTCGGGCCCGGCGCATGGTCGCCACCGTGGCGGTCGCGCCCCATGCTACCCACCCCGCGGCCGGACGCTTTCAGACGTCCGGCCGCGAGACAGTCCCTCGTTAGGAGGAGAAGGACCAGAGCTGGCAGGTGTTGTTCAGCCACATCCACATCTGGACCTTGGTGCCGTTCGCGGTGCCGCAGTTCTGGTCGTCGAGGACCATGCCGCTGTTCTCGACGACGAGCTCGTAGCGGCCGTTGCCGGCCGGGATGACGGCCCACTGCTGGCACGTGTTGCCCAGGGACTGCCACAGGTTCGTCGCCGTGCCCAGGGCCAGCCCGCAGTTGACCGCGTCCACGACCTTGCCGGCGTTGACGTTGGTGATCGTCCACTTGTTGGGGCCGACGTTGTTGAACCGCCACTGCTGGCAGGCGTTGTTCAGGTTGTCCCACATCTGCAGGCCGGTGCCGTTGGCCGTGCCGCAGTTGACGGCGTCGAGGACCTTGCCGCTCGCCAGGTTCGTGAGGCGGTACACGCCGCCGTTGGCCGGGAACGAGACGCTCTTGCTGTAGCCGACCGAGACGATGTTGGCCTGCACCGAGTTCTCCGTCGCGTCGGACGGGTACCCGCTCGTCATCACGCCCTCGAAGAACGACCCGACGGAGCCGTTGCTGTTGTCGCCGCCGATGCCGAGGATGATCGCGCCCTGCTTGGTCATCGGCCGGTACCCGGACTGGGTGGGCAGGCCGCCGTTGTACTGCGTCTTGAGGCCGCCGGACTGCGCGTTGCCGTCCTTGATGGCGTACGTCGTCGTGCCGTTGTTCTTCAGCATCGCCGTCACGAATGCGCTGTTGCGCCCGGTGTTGGCGGTGTTGGAGCCGTTGCCGCCGGCGAAGAGCCCGTTCTCCAGGTCGGCCGCCACGCGCGGGCCCGACGCGCAGGGGGAGAACCAGCACAGGTTGCCGAAGTAGATGGCGTCCATGTCACCGTTGCCGGTGTCGTTGTTGTTGGTCTCGGCGTTGCCGTAGTCGAAGCAGCAGCGGTCGTTGACGTGCGTGCCCTCGGTGACCATGTACATGCCCTCGGGCTGGCTGCCGGTCGCGACGCCGTTGGTGGCGTTGTTGCGATACCCGTTGCCGGCCGAGATGTACACGCCGTAGACCTTGTGCCCGCCTGCACTCACCGGCAGCGCGGCCGCGTTGGCGCCCTGGTCGCCGGTCGGGTTGGCGCCGCCGCCGGGGGCGATGGTCAGGTCGTTGTGGCGCGCGGTCTGGTCGTAGATCCGCACGATGGTGCAGTAGGTGCCGGAGCAGAACGAGTCCTGCGCCGCCGCGTTGGCGTAGCCGCCGGCGCTGAGCACGCCGATGTTCGCCGTTGCCCCGTCCGACCAGCGCCGCACCTGGTACAGCGCGCCGTTGTAGGACCCGAACAGTGCGCGGGTGGTGCTGTGCGCGGCCACGCAGGGGGTCCCGCCGCCGGCGTAGATGTCACAGGGCAGCGTGCCGGCCGCTTGGGCGGTCCCGGGCAGGGCGACGGCGGTGGCGACGCCGAGCACGGCGATGGCGGCGCCGGCCAGGGTCGTCCGCCACGATTTCAGGCGCATGTGGTTGGCCTCTCGCAGTGGGGTGTGAACGCTAACAATTTGGCCTGGCCACCACATAGGGCGGTGATGACCAGGCATCCCGTGGCAGCGGGACGTTGCGCTGGCCCCGAGTGTTATCGCTCACATCGATGGTGTCAAGTACGACGCAGCGTCGTACAGGCGCACCGTGAAACGTTCATCCACCCCTCGCCGTCGCCTGCTCGGACGGCGGCCGGCGGGAGGCGGACAGGGGTGTTCCGCGGGAGGGCTAGGGGCGGTACGAGCGGATGGCGACGGCGGTGTGGACCTCGGCGTAGTCGGCGGCGGTCCAGGCGCGGCCGGCCACGGTGTCGTTGAAGGCGCGGACCCGGTCGTGGTTCGCCTGCGCCTCGGCGGTCGAGGTGAACTCCGGGTCGGGGAGGCGGATGGCCTCGATCCGGGCGTGGTGGTGGGGTCCGCAGACGTCCTGGAGCAGGTCGTCGAGGTCGGTGGCGAAGAGGTGCCAGTAGTTGAGCTGGTGCAGCTCCGTCCGGTACATCACGTCGCCGGCGGTCCGGACCGGGTGGCGGCCGACCTCACCGCGGGCCAGGCGCTCGGCCCAGGTCCGCTGGGCGTCGACCAGGTCGCCGGTGGTCGCGACGGCGAGGAGGAGTTCGCCGCGGTCGGCGGTCGTGGCGGCCAGCATGCGGACGTACGCGCGCCGCCGGTCGTGGCCCGGCACGTGGCCGAGGCCGCTGTACCACGACGTGGTGAGCAGATACGGGGTGCGGGCGTTGGCGTCGCGCAGGAGGCCGGCCACCGACGCGACAGGCTCGCGCTCGTGCCCGTGCACGAAGACCACCGACACGTCGACGCCGCGGGAGGACCGCGCGAGGGTGCCGGCGATGTAGCCGGAGTCCTTGTCGTCGTGCCAGCGCAGCGCCCGCCGCGGCGTGAACCCGTGCTCGGCGGTCAGGGTGGCCGCCGCCTTGCGCAGCCCGACGGCGGAGACGTCGTAGGCGACGACCGTGAGGCTGCGCGCGTGCTTGCCGAACCGGGCCGGGAAGGCGAGCGCGAACTCGTTGGTGACCCGCCCGGTGCCGTACCCGAAGTCGAGCAGCGACACGGCGGCGGCGCTGTCGCTCGCGGCGATCGCCCGGGCGGCGGCGGCCTCGAGGGCCTCCGTCTCGGCGGGGAGCACGCGCACGGCCGAGCGCGTGTCGTACGAGGAGCCGGCGTACCGCTCGTCGTAGATCTTGCGCTGCGACACCACGCGCCCGGCCCCGCTTCCCGCTGGCAAATCCGCCGAAACCGGGACATTAGCACTCGTGGCGCGCGTGGCCGGGATCGCGCCCGCGGGGCCGGGTGGGCGCTGCGCGGGTGACCCGGAGATCCTCGCACAGCGCCCGGCCGGCAACCGTCCCTACTCGATCGGCTGGGCGATGTCGCAGCAGAGCTCGTCGGGGGCGGCCGCGGCGAAGTCGGCGAAGTACACCTCGCGCGGGGAGCCGAGGCGGGTCACCGGCTCGCGGTCGGTCCAGGCGGCCACGGCGTCGTAGGCCGAGAGGATCTGGGGGAAGGCGACCTGGGCCTTCGTGATGCGGGTGTACGCCTCGCGGTGCGCGGGCTCGATGCGGGACGCGGCCTCGGGCGGGCCGGCCGGGTCCGGGGTGATCGGCAGGCAGATCTCCACCGGACCGTCGGACTCCTCGTTGACCTCGCCGTGGTAGACGATGAAGCACGGGCCGGCCAGGCCGTCGCCGTGCCCGGCCGCCGCCTTCAGCAGCCGGGCGATGCTCTCGTCGATCCACTGCGGCAGGTCCTGGACGCGGACGTGCCGCTGCTCGGTCAGCACCAGCTGCTCCGGCACGTCGCGCACCTGGATGTCGTACATGTGCAGGCTCCCTTCGTCGCCGAGCAGGCGGATCCGCAGGTGGCTCACGAGCTCCCGCCGGGCCGCCACCCGGTACTCCTCATCGGTCCAGTACTCGTCGAGCAGGGCCACGGCCTCGGCCCGGCCGGCCGTGACGATCGCGGTGATGCGGGCCAGCGGCATGTCGAGGCGGCGCAGGCGGGCCACCAGGCGGGCCGTGTCCAGCTGCCCGGGGCGATACCACCGGTAGCCGGTCCGCTCGTCGACGATCGCCGGCACCAGCAGGCCCTGCTGCTCGTAGAGGCGCAGCGCCCGCGGTGAGAGCCAGCTCAGCCGGGCGAACGATCCGATGGTCAGCAGGCCGCTCGTGTCCACCCACTCACCCTGCACCTTCACCCGGGGTGAAGGTCAAACCCGCAGCGTCGCCGCCACGCCGTAGTGGTCGGAGAGGTACACGGCGCGGCCGTCGGGCAGCGTCACCCGGTCGTCGGTGAAGACCAGCCGGCACTCGGCGGTGAGCCGCTCGCCGCGCAGCAGCACGTGGTCGAAGGCGGGCGGGTGCGGCCAGCCCGTCGTCGGGCGGTACGTCGGGCGGTCGTCGCCGGCCATGGCGTCGCGCAGCCCGGCGGTGGCGCAGAACTCGGCCAGAGCCTGCGCGTCACGGGGGAGGTTCAGATCGCCGGTGACGACGAGCGGTATCCCCGGATCGATCGCCGACAGCGCCCGGGTCAGGGCCGCGAGCTCCGTGCGGGCCACCGCGGTGTAGCGGTTGTCCGGCGTCCAGTCGTCGTCCCGGTTGGCCGAGAGGTGGGTGTTGACCACGGCGAACGGCCCGGCCGCGGTGTGCAGGACGGCGACCTGGGCGCCCTTGCGCATCAGCAGCTCGGGCCGCAGCGGCCGGGTGAGCGGATACCTGACGAACCGGTGCCCGGCGATGGGCCGGCGCGACAGCAGGACGAGGCCGCCTTTGACGAGCCCGCCGCCGGTGTACCGCCGGTGCGGGAACGACAGCGCGAGGCGCCCGAGCAGCCGGGCCATCCCCGCGGCCATGACCTCCTGGAGGCACACGACGTCGTAGTCGGACTCCTCCAGGCGCGCCGCGATGGCCTCGATGCGCGGCCGGACGTCGCCCTTGAAGAGCGCGTTGAAGGTCAGCAGGCGAAGTTCCACAGTCCCGCCATCATGTCAGCACCGTCAACCGCGTGGCACGCGATGGAACGCCGTGCGGGCATGATGACCCGAACCGTGCGCCGGGCCCTTGCCGTGATCCTGGCCGGCGCCCTGCTCATCCTGGTCGGCTCGGTCCCGGCCCGCGCGATCATCGTGCCGCCCGACCCCAACGACCCGAACCCGCCGACGTATCCGCCGGGCAGCAGCGGCTGGTGCTACGTGAACTCCGGGGGCCGGCTGACCACCCCGGCGGCCACCGTCGGCGCCGGCGCCTTCCTCACCCTCAACTACACCGCTGACGTGCCGAGCCAGTGCATGGCCTACGTCCACGTCTACGGCCCGGGCTCCGACGGCCAGGCCAACCTCGGCTCCACCGGCTCGATGACGGTCAACGCGCCCATCGCGTTCGGCACGGCCACCTGGAACCTGTCGGTCACGATTCCCGGCCAGGTGCCGAAGACCGTCGGCAGTACGTCGGTGACTGTCGTCGCGCCGCGCCAGTCAGCGGTCGCTGTCGCGCGCAACGGCGACGGGCGGATGGAGTACTTCCGGACCCAGAGCAGCGGCGCACTCACGCACCGGTCGCAGACCGCGGCCGGCGGCGTCTCGGCCTGGACGCCGTTCGACGGCAGCCTCAACTCGATCGCCGCCGAGACCGGCTCCGACGGGCGGGTCGAGGTGTTCGGGGTCAGCGCGCAGGGCACGCCCTGGTACCGCTACCAGCTCGTCGCCGGGGCCGGCACGTGGTCGGACTGGCAGCAGTTCCCGAGCTGGCAGCCGGGCACCGACACCATGCTGACCCTGGCCGTGACCCGCGACGGCGCGGGCAGGCTGCACGTGTTCGGGTCCACGCCGGCCGGGCAGCTCTGGCAGTCGGTGCAGGGCCAGGCCGGCAACCCCGACTACTGGACCGCCTGGACGTCGATGGGCAGCTCGTCGCTCGTCGCGCTGGCCGCCGGCACCGACGCCGACGGCACGATCGAGCTCGTCGGCCTGCGCCCCGACGGCGCCATCCTCCAGCGCTGGTCGACCGGCTCCGGCTGGACCGAGTTCAGCGCGATCCCGGGCGGGCTGACCTCCATCGCCATGGCCCGCCAGGGCGACGGGCGGCTGGAGCTGATCGGGACGAACATGTGGGACAGCATCTGGGAGAACTGGCAGACCGGGCCCAACCAGCGGGCCGGCTGGAACGGCTGGCAGCTCGCGAGCGGCCAGCTCGTCTCGGTCGGCGCGCAGACCAACGCCGCCGGCGCCGTCGAAGTGCTCGGGGTGAACCGGCAGCAGGGGTTCTTCCACACCACCCGGTCGGGCGTGGGCGGGGCCTGGAGCTGGCCGCAGTTCGATGAGACGGTCGCGCCGTCCGGAAGTACCGTCGCCGCGCCTTCTGCCGGTGCCCTGCAGGTCGGGGCCCAGGGCGTCGGCACCCGCCTGACCGACCGCTCCACCAACGAGGCCGGCTTCCAGGTGCAGCGGCGCGACAACCGGGGCCGCTGGGCGGTGGCCCACAACACCGCGACGACGAACGCGGCCGGCACCGGCGACACGTACGACTGGACCGACACCGCCGACCTGAGCGGGCAGTGCTACCGGTTCGTGGCGTACACCCACGACGACTTCGCCGCGACCGCCGAGCAGTGCGGGGTGCGCCCGGACGGCGGCCGGTTCCCGCAGGCGGTCAGCACCGTCGCCCAGCAGTGGTCGGGCTTCAGCACCGTCAACGGCGGCACCGGCGAGCTGCACAACACGAAGACCGGCTCCGACGTGGTGTGGCAGGAGCGCACCTTCGGCGAGAACCTGGGCTGGGGCAACGCCGACGCGTGGACGTTCGAGGCGCAGGGCGGCCCGCAGCTGATGAAGGGCCAGGCCCTCGCGCTGCGGCTGGGCTCGCACGGCTACCTGCGGTACAGCCACCGCCAGTTCGGCGTGGACCTGGAGCTGACGAGCGAGCCGGTGTACGAGTGGTACGTCATCGGCGGCGGCAGCGGCGAGGAGTCCCGGGCCGGCACCGCCCTGTCCGGCGGCGGGGCGATCTGGAACCGCACCGCCCAGGCGTACCTGGTCAACGGCGGCGAGACGTGGGGCATCGACCTGAACTGGTACCAGGTCGGCGACGGCTCGACCCCGCCGATGCAGAACCCGCCGCCGACCCAGTTCACCGGCATCGGCACCGTCAAGGTGGTCAACTGCGCGCCGGACCAGCACCCGCTGGAGGTCTTCCTGCAGGACCGCTCGGCCGGCGGCGGCTTCACCGACAAGGGCTCGGTCGCGCCGGCCTGGGTCGCGGGCGGCTGCCCGGGCCAGAGCCCGCCCACAGTCACGTTCTCCGGTCTCATCGCCGGGCACCAGTACGTCCTGGTGACCACCGACCGCCTGAACTCCTACTGCGGCAGTCACACCGACAATCCGCTGGAGGGCGGCTGCCAGACGTCGGTCGCCACGTTCACGGGGGACACCAGCGGCAACGGCCACACGCTCACGCAGTACGTGGGCATCAATATCGTCGTGACCTAGCCTGCGGCCGGGGGCCCGGCCGGTCACCCGATCGGCCGGGCCACCTCCCCACCCGAGCGGTGCGGCGTGCTCGTGCGTGTGCAGCCGATCCGGGCGTGAGGCCTGTCACACGGCGCGGCTCGGCGTCACACTTCCGGGGCGGCCCGGCTCTCAAGGGGGCAACCGTCACGGGAGGTCACCGATGCCAGACGAGTTCAGCGAACATCGCGAGCTGTTGTTCTCGGTCGTGTACAACATCCTCGGCACCGTCGCCGACACCGAGGACGTGCTGCAGGAGACGTGGCTCGCCTGGACCCGCCGCACCGGCGAGCCGGTGGAGCACCCCCGGGCCTACCTGGTGCGGATGGCGGTCAACCGGGCACTGGGCCAGCGGGCCGCCATCAGCAGGCGTCAGGAGACCTACATCGGCCCGTGGCTGCCGGAGCCGATCGTCGACGCCCCGGACGCCGCCGTGCGGGCCGAGTCGGTGTCCATGGCGCTGCTCGTCGTCCTGGAGACGCTGACGCCGCTGGAGCGGGCCGTGTTCGTGCTGCACGAGGTCTTCGGCTACCCGCACACCGAGATCGCCGAGATCCTCGACCGCACCGCCGCGTCCGTGCGCCAGGTCGCGCACCGGGCCCGGGAGCACGTCCAGGCCCGCCGCCCCCGCTACGAGCCCGACCCGCAGGTGCAGCAGCAGGTGACCGAGCGCTTCCTGGCCGCCGCGCTCGGCGGCGACCTCGACCGGCTGATGGAGATCCTCGCGCCCGACGTCACCCTGTGGGGCGACAGCGGCGGCCAGGGCAACGGCGGCCGGCGCCCGATGCAGGGCGTCGACAAGGTGGCCCGGCTCATCGTCGCCCTGCACACCCGGCCCGGCGACGCCTTGCGGGTCGTGTATCGGCGCACCAACGGCGACCCGTCGGCGCTGCTGCTCCTCGGCGACACGCCCTACGCCGTCGTCGTGCTGGACCTGACGCCCGAGCGGGACCGGGTCGCCGGCATCTACGTCGTCGCCAACACGGAGAAGCTGAGCCATGTGGGCTGAGTTCGTGGCCGGCCGGCGAACGAAGTGGGTCGTCATCGCCGTGTGGGTCCTGCTGCTGATTCCCGCCGCCGTGCTCGCCGGGCGCCTCGGTGCGGCCGAGGAGAACGACAACGCGGCCTGGCTGCCCGCCGGCGCCGAGTCGACGGCCGTCTACGAGCGGGCCGCCCGCTTCCAGCCGGCCGACACGGTGCCCGCGATCGTCGTCTACGACCGGCCCGGCGGCGTGACCGGCGCCGACCTCGCCAAGGCGCGGGCCGACGCCGAGGCGTTCGCCAAACTGCCAGGCGTCGTGGGTACCGCCCAGGGCCCGGTCGAGTCCGAGGACGGCGCGGCGATCCAGACCGTGGTGCAGGTGCACCGGGACAGATCCGGCTGGGAGGGCATCGGCGCGGTCGTCGACGCCATCACCGCGGTCGGGCGGGCCGACGCGGACGGCCTCGGGCTGCACGTCGCGGGCCCGGCCGGCTACGCGTCCGACTCCATCAAGGCGTTCAGCGAGGCCGGGAGCCTGACCACGATCACCGCGCTCGTCGTGGTGGCGATCCTGCTGCTGACGTACAAGAGCCCGCTCCTGCCGCTGCTCCCACTGCTCACCGCCGGGGGCGCGCTGGCCGGGGCGGAGGCGCTGATCTACCTCCTGGCGGAGCACGCCGGGCTCACCGTCAACAAGCAGACGAGCTTCATCCTGGTGGTACTCGTCTTCGGCGCCGCCACCGACTACGCGCTCCTGCTCATCTCCCGCTACCGGGAGGAGTTGGCCCGCCACGACGATCGCCACGTGGCCATGGCGGAGGCGCTGCGGCGCTCGGGCCCGGCGATCGTGGCGAGCGCGGCCACCGTCGCGGTCAGCCTGCTCCTGCTGATGCTCGCGTCGCTCAACTCGACCGCCGGGATGGGCCCGGCCTGCGCGGTCGGGGTCCTCGTCGGCCTCCTGGCCATGCTCACGCTGATGCCGGCGCTGCTCGTTGCGTGCGGCCGCTGGATCTTCTGGCCGTCGCTGCGGGTGCGCGCGGGCGCCTTCTGGTCGCGGACGGGCTCGTCGATCGCCCGCCGCCCGCGCACCGTGTGGATCGCCACCGCGCTCGGCCTGGGCGCGCTGGCCCTGGGGCTGTTCGGGCTGCGGGCCGACGGTCTGTCCAATGTGGACCAGTTCACGGACCGGCCGCAGCTGGCGGTGGGGGAGGAGATCCAGGCCCGGCACTTCCCGGCCGGTGCGGGCGACCCGGTGTACGTCGCCACCGGCGCGGGCACCGCCGAGCGGGTCCGCGCGCTCGTCGCCGCGGTGCCCGGGATCGCCGCCGTCGCCCCGCCGCTTGTCAAGGACGGCGACGCACTCCTGCTCGCCGAGCTGGCCGACCCGCCCGGCAGCACGGCCGCGATGCGCACCGTCGAGCGCGTCCGGGCCGCGGTCGGCGGCGCCGCGCAGGTGGGCGGCTCGAGCGCCGTCACCCTCGACACGCAGGAGGCGGCGGCCCGCGACGCCCGGGTCGTCATCCCGGTCGTCCTGGCCGTGGTCCTGCTCATCCTGGCTCTGCTGCTGCGGGCGGTCGTGGCGCCGCTGCTGCTCATGGCCACCGTCGTGCTGTCGTTCGGCGCCGCGCTCGGGGTCAGCAGCCTGGTGTTCAACCACCTGTTCGGGTTCGCCGGGGCCGAGGCGTCGTTCCCGCTGCTGGTGTTCGTGTTCCTGGTCGCCCTGGGCATCGACTACAACATCTTCCTGGTGACCCGGGTCCGCGAGGAGTCGGGCCGGCACGGCACCCGGGAGGGCGCGCTGCGGGGCCTGGCCGCGACCGGCGGCGTGATCACCTCGGCCGGCCTGGTCCTCGCGGGCACCTTCGCGGCGATGGCCTCGCTGCCGCTGGTGTTCGCAGCCGAGCTCGGCTTCGCGGTGGCGTTCGGGGTGCTGCTCGACACCCTTGTCGTCCGCTCGGTCCTGGTCACCGCGCTCACCCTCGACGTGGGCCGGTGGATGTGGTGGCCCTCGGCTACCGGTCCCGAGGCTTGCGGAACACCAGCAGCTCGTTCGTCTCGTATTGCGGTCCCGCGTCGAGCGCCGGCAGCGCCGCCTCGATCCGGGCGAACCCGGCCGCGATAGTGGCCTCGTCCATGAGCTCGAAGACGGAGACGGCCCGCAGCCGGAGCCGCTCGTAGTCGGCGGCCAGGCTCGCCGCCCGCATCCAGGTCACCCGGTCGCGGGCGGCGAGCGCCCAGCCGCCGCGGGTGAAGTCGCCCTCCACCTCGGCCCGGGTCGGGAACTGGGCCCGGTCGGCCTCCAGCCACCGCGGCACGACCCGGAACCACCACGTGTCGGGCATCCGGTCGGCGCAGTTGACCTGCACGAACAGCGTCCCGCCGGGCCGCACCACCCGCCACAGCTCCCGCACCGCGGCCGCCCGGTCGCGCACGTGGTGCCAGACGAAGAACAGCAGGGCCGCGTCGCAGGCCGCGTCCGGCAGCGGGATCGCCTCGGCCGACCCCTTGGCGTAGGTGACGGCCGGGTGCGCGGGCGCCTGGGCCCGCATCCGGTCCGACGGCTCCACGCCGTGCACGGGCCCGCCGAACGCCCCGGCCAGTGCGGGCGTCAGCCGGCCGGTCCCCGACCCGAGGTCGAGCCAGGCCAGCGGGCGCTCCGGCGGCAGATGCCGGGCGAGCGCCGCCATCCACGTGTCGAGCGCCTCCGGTGCCAGCCGGCGGCCTGTGGAGTACACCTGATGCAGGCGCCTGTCGTACTCGACATTCCCCATGCGGCTCAGCCTAGGCCCCGTCCGGCCGATCGTGTCGAGCCGTCGCAGGCCGGGCACTGATCGGCGGGCGGGCCTGGACCGCGGTCCGTCAGATGAACATGAGGAGGCGGTGGCGTGCGACGAGACCTGCAGGCGGAGCAACCCTGGACGGTGATGCATGGGAGTACGGACGTGAAGCGGGCGCTGCTTGTCGGGATCGACGCCTACCGCAACTTCCCGGCGCTGCGGGGCTGCGTCAACGACGTGCGGGCGGTCGACGAGCTGCTGGCCACCCACGAGGACGGCGCCCCCAACTTCGGCTGCCAGCTGCTCGACGCCCCGGCCGGGGTTAGTGGCGACGAGTTCCGGGCCGCGCTCACCCGCCTGTTCGCGCCCGGCGCCGACGTCGCGCTGCTGTACTTCTCCGGCCACGGCGCGGTGCGCAACAACGACCTGGTGCTGGCCACCACCGACGGCACCGACGTCTTCCCGGGCGTCGCCGTGGCCGAGATCATGGGCATGATCGCGAAGGCCACCGGGCTCCGCGAGGTCGTCATCATCCTCGACTGCTGCTTCTCCGGCGCCGCCGCGGGCGTCCCCCACGTGGCCGGCGACTCGGCGACGCTGCGCCCCGGCCTGTCGATCCTGACCGCGGCCCGCGCCGACCAGCCGGCCGTCGAGACCGGCGACCGCGGCCTGTTCTCGACCCTCTTCTGCGGCGCCCTGGCCGGCGGCGCCGCCGACGTCCGCGGGCGGGTGACGATCAGCGGCCTCTACGCGTACCTCTCCGAGTGCTTCAACGCCTGGCACCAGCGCCCGACCTTCAAGGCGAACATCGACCGCGCCCACGACCTGCGCCGCTGCCTGCCGTCGGTGCCCGACGCCGACCTGCGCCGCCTGCCCGAGCTCTTCCCGACCCCGGAGCACGAACTCCCGCTCGACCCGTCCTACGAGCCGTCCGTCCCGCCGCCGGACGACAAACACCAAGCCGATTTCGCAGTACTCCAACGGGCCCGCTCAGCCAAGCTCGTCGAACCGGTCGGCACGCCCCACCTCTACTTCGCCGCCATCGAGAGCCTCAGCTGCCGCCTGACCCCGCTCGGGCGCCACTACCGGCTCATGGCTGAACAACGACTGCTGTGAATGCCACGGCCGCCCACCCCGCGAGCCATGCCCCCGACCCCGGCGCGAGCCACGCCGCTTGTCCCGGCGCGAGCCACGCCGCTTGTCCCGGCGCGAGCCACGTCGCTTGTCACAACGCGGTTCACGATTTTGTTAACGTCGCAGGTCACGACCTCGGTCTCGCCGCCGGCCACGTCGCTTGTCACAGCGCGGGTCACGGCCTCGGCCACGTTGCCGGTTGCCGCCTTAACCCCGCCGCGGGTCACGTCCTCGGTGACGGCACAGGTCAGGGCGTCGGTCTCGCCGCCGATCAAGCCGTTGGCGGCGCCGCCGGGCATGCTGTCGGCGACGCGGCGGGCATCGCAGCCGGCCCCGCGGCGGGCGACGCAGCCTGCCCTGCGGCGGGCATCGCAGCCTGCCCTGCGGCGGGCATCGCAGCCTGCCCTGCGGCGGGCATCGCAGCCTGCCCTGCGGCGGGCGACGCAGCCGGGCTTGCAGCGGGCGACGCAGCCGGCCCTGAAGCGGACGACGCGGTCGGCCCTGGGGTCGGTCGTGCGGTCGGCCCTGGGGTCGGTCGTGTGATCGGTCATGCGGTCGACGGCGCGGCTGGTCACGCCCCCGAACAGCCGGAGGACGGTGGCGCCGCTGCGCCGCCTGACCGCCCCGCCATGACCGTCGTGGGCATCACCGGACACCAGAACATCCCTGCCACTGCGATCGCCTTCGTCCGCAGCCGCATCCGGGCCGTCCTCGAGGCACAGGAGCCCCCACCGGCCGGCGTCGGCTCCCTGGCCGTCGGGGCCGACCAGCTCTTCGCCACGATCATCGGCGAGCTAGGCGCCCCCTTCCACGCCGTGGTGCCGTGCGCCGGCTACGAGTCCACCCTGAGCCCGCCCGACGCGCTGCGCTACCACGAACTGCTGGCCGCCGCCGCCTCGACCGAGCAACTGCCCTTCCCCACCCCGTCCGAGGAGGCGTTCATGGCCGCCGGCATCCGTGTCGTCGAACGCTGCTCGCTGTTGATCGCGGTATGGGACGGCCGTCCCGCCGGCGGCCTCGGCGGCACCGCCGACGTCGTCCACCACGCCCAGACCCTGGGCCGCCCGGTCCACGTCATCTGGCCCGCCGGAGTCAGGCGGGGTTGAGCGTCTCTGAGCAGGGGCCACCGGGAACAGCGGCCCGATCCGTCAGGGCAGTCTGCGTCGTCTTCGTCATGCCACAAGGGTGCGGCCCGCGCCCGCGGCCGCACCACGGCCATCGGTAGGACCAGTACCCCGACTTTGGTCTACCGTGTGCCTCATGGCCGACGCCGATGATGTGCGCCGCCTCGCACTGGCCCTCCCGCACGTGGCCGAGATCGACAGCGAGGGCTTCGATTTTCGCGTGGGCAACAAGGGATTCGTCTGGTCGTACCCCGACCGTAACCCGTCCGGGAAGCGCGTCATCCGCACGGACGTCGCCGTGTTGTACGTCGGCGACGAGGCCGAGAAGCAGGCGCTACTGCTGGGCGAGCCGGACAAGTTCTTCACGACCCCCGCGTACGACGGCCTGCCGTACGTCATGCTCCGCCTGCCCGCGGTGGACGCGGAGCGACTGGCCGAGCTCGTGGCGGACGCCTGGGACATGCGAGCCCCCGACGGCCTGAAGTGAGCGCTCGATCCCGGGCGCGCCCGGGTCGGATGAGGGTCAGTGCCGGATGATCGGCGGGGCGGTCACGAACGCGGCGATCTCGTCGAGGGTGGGGCGGTAGTCGGCGGTGGTGTCGACCTCCAGCTGTGGCACGTCGAGCCGGACGCGGTCGAACCCGTTGTGGGTGCTCGCGTGGGCCTCGCTGTCGCTGCGGGAGGAGTCCCCGTGGGCGCGGCGGATCGGGTCGTCCTCGCGGCGCTTGCGGATGCGGGCCCGGGCCGTCTCGGCGGTGACCCGGCAGTGGACGACGCGGATGGTGGCCAGGTCGGCCAGCGGTTGCAGGTGCGGGCGCCAGACGCGGTCCTGGAAGGCGGCCTCCGCGACAGTGGTGACGCCGGCGCGCAGGAGGAGCTCCAGGACCTGGAAGAACACCGGCAGGGTCCGCATGGTCAGCGGGTCGCTCGGGCCGGCCACGAACTCGCCGGCCGCGTGGACCATGCCCTCCTTGATCTCGTCGCGGCAGATGGCCGGGCAGCCGATCCGGCGGGCCAGCCGGTGGGCGAGCGTGGTCTTGCCGGCGCCCGGCGGGCCGCTGACGACGATGAGGGTCGGTTGCTGCACCATGCCGTTATAGACCGGCGGCCGCCTGCGGCGCGCGGGTCGTGGGGGGACAGCGCGGATCGGTGCGGGCGGCATAGCGTTCGGGTATGTGGATTTTGGAGCTGGCGTTCTCGCCCACGGACGAGCGGCTGGCGGCTCGCCCCGCGCACCGGGAGCGGCTCGCGGCGCTGCGGGAGGCCGGCACGGTCTACCTCGCCGGGCCGCTCGCCGACGACTCCGGGGCGGTCATCGTGTTCGACGTGGGTGACCGGGCGGCCGTCGACGAGGCCATCGCGCAGGACCCGTACTACCGGACGCCCGGGGTGCGGGTCAGCGGGGTCCGGGAGTGGCGCCCGCTGTGGAGTTGACGCAACCGATTGGTTGCAATAGCGTCTGTGGCAACTTCAAGGTTGCTATCTGTGCTGGAGGTTTGTCGTGGGGTTTCCGGACCGGATCGAGCGGACTGTCGAGCTGGCGCACTCGCCGGCCAAGGTTTGGGCGGCCCTGACCACTGCCGAAGGGCTCGGCACGTGGTTCGGGAACGGGGCCAGCGTCGATCTGCGGGAGGGCGGGCAGGCCCGGCTCACGTGGGACAGCGGAGACCAGGCCACGCTGTACATCGAGCGGGTCGACGAGCCCTCGCTGTTCGCGTTCACGTGGCGGATCAACGGGCTGGGCGACGAGGACCCGCGGCGCACGTACGTCGAGTTCTCGCTCGAGGCGGCCGGGGACGGGACGCGGCTGCGGATGGTCGAGTCCGGCTTCGCGCAACTGCCCGGCGATGAGTACCGTAAGGCGTTCGAAAGCAACACCGGAGGCTGGAAGCACGAGTTGGGTGAACTGGTCGAATACCTTGCCGCAGCAGCCTGACGTCGAGGCGATCGCCGAGCAGGTCTTCGTCGCCCTGGCCGACCCGTCGCGGCGCGGCATTCTGGCCGCGCTCGCGCAAGGGGGGCCAGCCACGGCGACGGACCTGGCCGATCGGCTGCCCATCACGCGGCAGGCGATCGCCAAGCACCTCGGGCTGCTCGCCGAGGCCGGGCTGGTGACGGCCGAGCCCGGGGAGCGGCGGCGGGTGCGCTACCGGCTCAGCTCCGCCCCGATGCGCGTCGCCCAGCAGTTCCTCGCCGCGCTCGCCCGCGACTGGGACGGCCGCCTCGACGCCCTCTCCGAGCACCTCAAGCAGAGCTGAGGCGCCCGCTCCGAGCGGAAGCCGAAGCGCCTGCTCCAAGGCAAAGCCCAGACGAGCGCAGCTAGCCCGCCAGCGACTCCGACGTGCCGACCTTGCGCGCCGCCAGGGCCTTCACGATCGCCGCCGTCTCGTCGTAGCCGAGGATCAGCACCCCGTTCGGCGCGGTCTGGCGGACCCGGGCCGCGACGGTGCCGAAGTCCTCGGTCGCCGTCGGGTACGTGATCAGGTCCACGGACCCGTCGGTCATGCCGGCCGTGAGCAGGTCGGCCTTGACGTTCTTCTGCAGGCCCAGGCCGTAGGCGTCCTCGCGGGCCACGATCGTCACCCGGTGCGGGCCGTTGCGCATGATCACGTCGGCCAGGGCGCGGGCCTGGAGGGTGTCCGGCGGTGCGGTGCGGAAGAACAGGCCGTTGTCCGGGACCGAGGTGAGCTCGTCCGAGGTCGAGGACGGCGAGATCAGGATGCGCCCGGCCGCGGCGATCTTCGGGATCATCGCCTTCGTCACGCTCGACGAGGACGCGCCGATGACGACCTGGACGCCGAGGCCGATGAAGCGCTCCAGCGTGGCCGTGGCGACCTTCTCGTCGGTACCGTCATCGCCGTCGACCCACTCGACGGGCTGGTCGATCACGCCGCCGGCCGCGTTGAGCTCGGCCACCGCCAGGCGCGCGCCCGCGAACCGGGGTGCGCTGCGAAACGCCAGCCGGCCCGTGTGCGGCATCAGCCCGCCGACCTTCAGCGGCACGATCTTCTTCTTCGCGTTGCCGGTCGGGTACGCGGTGTACGCCGGCGGTGCCACCTGGGACGCGGCCGCGGAGTCGCCCGCACCGACGTACTCGGTCAGGTTGTCGTTGATCGTGTTGCCCCGGCCGAAGTGCAGCGTGCCGTACGAGGCCGACGACGGGTCGCCGGCGTCGGTGAAGCCGCTGCGGCGCATCGACACCCCGCGGTAGGCGAAGTCCTTGCCCGCCCGGGCCAGGGCCAGGCAGTCGGCCGCGCTGCCGCACACGGTGCCGGAGTTCGAGACGCCGACCATGTACTTCGCGATCGCCGGCGCGTCAGTGGAGCGCGCGGACTCGGCGGCCAGCCCGGCGAGCATCACCGCGTCGTACGCCTCGGCCGCGTAGCCGTAGTCGGCCAGGCTCGGATCGACCCCGCGGAGGCGCTCCTTGAACGACTCCGGCATGTCCAGCAGCGGCGCCGTGCCGATCATCCCGGACAGGACGGCGGGCGCACCGGCGAGCTTGTCCTTGAGCGAGTTGGACATGTTGGCGTCGGACCCGTACAGGTGCACGACGAGCGGCTGCCCGTCGTCGTTCCCGTCGGCCGGCGTCGTACCGCACCCGGCGGTGATGGCCGCCACACTTACCAGCGCGACGAGCATCGATGCCTTACGTCCCACGAACCCTGCCTCCCCGTGAACGACCCCGAGGACCGTAAGCGGCGGCGCCCGGATACGCCCAGTACGCGACCCGGAGTTTGAGCAAAACTTGCGACATCCCATGGAACGGGATGGAACGCACCCTCTGCGTCACGTTGCGTAGATGGGGGAGCCGGTCACCGTGGACACCGCAGAGCCTCCGGCGGCGCTGGAACGGGCCCGGCGCCTCGTGTCCGGGCTCGAGCTGCTCATCGCGGACGGGCTGCCGAGCGGGTGGGACGCCCGCGCCGTGGAGCGGGCGGCCGCCGAGATGCGCTCGCTGGCGCTGCGGGCCCGCCAGGCCCTCGGGCCGCCCGGGGACGGCGACGCCGAGCGCGAAGCCCTGCGGGTCCGCGTGGACGTCGGCGAGGCGGCCGTCGGCCTGCTCGTCGGGGAGTGGCGGGTGCGGGCGCGACCACTGGCAGTACACCATCAGCTGCTCGTGCTGTTGGAAGGGGTGGCCGACTGGGCGGAGGAGACCGTCGGGGCCGGCGAGTGGCCGCTCGAGGAGCCGCGGCTGCCCAAGACGCGGGAGGCGGTGCAGCGACTGCGGCACTTCGCGGGGACCGACCCGGGCGAGGACTCCGCCGCCGCCTGGGCGGTGCAGCGCGCGGCCGAGGAGATGTTCGAGCGGGCCGGGGCCAAGCTCGACGCCGCATTCAACGCGATGCTCGACGCCGCCGACGCCCGGCCGGTGCCGCTCGACCAGCCGGACCTGGACCGGCCGCGGCATCTGGCGGCGGCGGCCCGGTACACCTTCGAGGGCACCCGGTTCCTGGAGGCCAACGTGGCCCGGTGCGAGGCGCTCCACACGCGGTGGCAGGCCGAGGCGGCGGCGATCAAGGCCGCGCGGCGGGAGCTCTACGACCGGCTCGCCGCGTCGGCCGCGCAGGCCTGGCCGGCGATCGTCGCGAAGCACGCTCCGGGGCCGTTCTCCACCGAACCGGGCGCGATGGTGCTGCTGGAGCGCGTGCACAACCGCGCCGGCTGGGAGTACGCCGGAGACGAGCACCCCTTCGTCGTGCAGCACGACGGCGTGGTGCTGGCCGCGGACTACGCGCCGCACGTGCTGGCGGCCCTGGAACACGCCTGGTTCGGGCTGCAGCTCGACGTCGGCGACCGCATCCCGTGGTCTTTGGTCGCCGTGGTGCTGGGCCCGGGGACGGTCGGCGCCCGGACGATGCGGGCCGGGCGGGCGCAGTGGCCGCCGGTCCCGTGCGTGCGGCTGCGGATCGTCGCCCTGCACGCCGGGCCGGTCGTGGCATGAATCGGGGATTTCCCGCGCGGCCGGAGCGGCCAGGCTTGGCGCATGGCGTACGCATACCAGCCCCAGCAGGCGTGGAACCCCTACCCGGTCCGCTCGACGGCCCCGATCTCGCTGCACGTCGTGGCGATGTTCCAGTACCTGGGTGGGGTGCTCTTCCTCGGCGCGGCCGCCCTCATGGCCCTCGCGGCGGCGAAGGTCGGCCCGTCCTGGCAGCTGCCGGCCGGCAACGAGGTGTTCAACGCCCGCACCGTCACCACTGCCGCGTACGTCATGGCCGGCACCGTCGCCCTGATCGGGCTGATCGCGCTCATCCTCGGCCGCAAGCTGCAGAACGGCCGCAACTGGGTCCGCATCCTGCTCACGCTGCTCAACGGGCTGAGCATCGCCGGCGGCGTCTACCAGGGGTACATCAGCGGCGCGCCCTACGCCACGACGTTGATCTCGGTCGCGTTCCCGCTGCTGTTCGTGATCCTGCTGAACACGCGGGCCGCGCGCGGCTGGTGCCACTACCGCACCTACTGACCTGGCATTGTGGAGGGGTGAACGCCTCGACCGACCCCCGGCTGCGCGAACTGCGGCTGCTGCGGCGCGTGCGCGACCGCATCGACCGCGACTACGCGCAGCCGCTCGACGTCCAGGCGCTCGCCAACGGCGTCCACCTGTCGTCCGGCCACCTGAGCCGGGCGTTCAAGGCCGCGTACGGCGAGTCACCGTACAGCTACCTCATGACCCGCCGCATCGAGCGCGCCATGACCCTCCTGCGCCGCGGCGACCTGTCCGTCACCGAGGTCTGCTTCGCCGTCGGCTGCTCCTCGCTCGGCACGTTCAGCACCCGCTTCTCCGAGCTCGTCGGCATGTCCCCGAGCACCTACCGCCGCCGCGCGGCCGAGGACGCCCGCGGCATCCCGCACTGCGTCGCCAAACAGATCATGCGACCGATCAGGAATCGAGAAGTGGCGCCGGAGCAGTCCGTCTAAGTTTGTCGCATGGGTGTATTCATTCAGAGCACGCTGCTGCCGGCCGACGACCCCGAGGCGTCCCTGGCCTTCTACCGCGACGCCCTGGGCTTCGAGGTCCGCCTGGACGTCGGGCGGGGCACCATGCGCTGGATCACGCTCGGCCCGAAGGACCAGCCGCAGACCTCGATCGTGCTGTACCCGCCGGCCATCGAGCCCGGCCTCACCGACGACGAGCGCCGCACGATCTTCGAACTGATGGCCAAGGGCAGCTACGCCACCATCATCCTGAGCACCGAGGACCTGGCCGGCACCTTCGAACGGGTCCAGGCCACGGGGGCCGACGTCGTCCAGGAGCCCGCCGACCAGGACTACGGCGTGCGCGACTGCGCGTTCCGGGACCCGGCGGGCAACCTCGTCCGCATCAACCAGCTCTGAGCCGGCGCCGGACTCTTCGGACATTCCCGGCGCCGTGCGGGACCGCCCGGTGGGCGTGGCCGGGATAGACTGGAAAAAGTGACGCTTTCGCATCAGGAGATCTTTCAGCGGTACATGTTCACCGGAGCGGTTTCCCGCAACGCCGAAGGGCAGGCGGCGCTGTTCACGCCGGACGGCGTGTACGAGGCGCCCCTGGAGCACCTCCGGCTGGCCGGCCGGGACGCGCTCGCGAGCGGGTTCGCCGAGCTGCACCGGCGGATGCCCGCGCCCGACGGGGCGTTGAACGCGAGCGCTTCGCAGAACACCTTCCACGACACCGGCGACCCCGACGTGTTCATCGTCGAGCTCGACGCCGTCTTCGACCGCGCCGACCGGACGCAGCACACCGTGTCGCTCGTGCAGATCTTCCGGGTCCAGGACGGCCTGATCCGGCACCTGCGGGACTACTACACCCCATGAAGAAGGTCCTCGTTGCCGCCGCCGTCTGCGTCGTGCTGGCCGGATGCTCGAACGAGCCGACGAAGCCCGCGCCCGCGCCGTCGCCAAGCGCCTCGGCCGCCGGCGGGGCCGGTACCGGTGCGCCCGCCGGCGGGCAGTTCAGCGCCGGCCGGTCGACGCCCGTCGCCGATCCGGTGTACCCCCAGTACGGCAACCCCCAGCTCGACGTCCTGCACTACGGGCTCGAGCTGGCCTGGAAGCCCGACACCAGGACGCTCACCGGCACGGCCACCCTGGACCTGCGGGCGGCCGATGATCTGCGCGAGGTGCGCCTGGACTTCTCCGGCGCGTACCAGATCGACGGCCTGACGCTCGGGGGAGCGACGGTCACCGGGAGCGTCGCGGGCTCGAAGCTGACCGTCGCCGCCGCCCTGCACCGCGACGAGCAGCAGGCGCTCGTCGTCAAGTACCACGGCACACCGGCGACCGTCGCCATGCCCTCGCACCGGGCCGACGTCGAGCCGCTCGGGCTCACCGTCACCGGCGACGGTGCACTGTGGACGATGCAGGAGCCGTTCGGCGCGAGCACCTGGTATCCGGCCAACGACCAGCCGTCGGACAAGGCGCTCTACGACATCGCCGTAACCGTCCCGGACGGCTGGACGGCGATCGCCGGTGGCACGCCGAAAGGGCACGACGGCAACGTGTTCAAGTACGCGTCGACGGTACCGGTGGCGACGTACCTGACGACGCTCGCCGTCGGCAGATACACGCAGGAGACGCTGGCGGGCCCCGGCGGGGTGCCGCTGACGGTGTGGTACCGCCCCGGCGCCGACGACAAGGCCCTGCCCTACCTGCGCAAGTCCCCGCAGTACGTCGACTGGCTCGCCGCGCGCTTCGGCCCGTATCCGTTCGACAGCGGCGGTGTGGTCATGGTGCCGTCGGAGTCCGGCATGGAGACCCAGCAGATGATCACGATGGGCCTGCCCGACTACGGCAGCGACGCGAACTTCACGTCCGGGTTCGACGCCGACCTGCTCCACGAGTACGCCCACCAGTGGTTCGGCGACGCGGTGACGACCTCGAACTGGAACGACCTCTGGCTCAACGAGGGCTGGGCCGAGTACGCGCAGTTCCTGTACGAGTACGAGCGCGACCACCAGACGATGGACTCCTGGGAGGCCTGGGCCCGCACCACCGACGCCGGCCTCCGCAAGCGTCTCGGGCCGCCGGGCAAGCCCCGGGCGGACAGCTTCGCCGAGAGCAACGTGTACATCTGCCCGGCCCTGATGCTCCATCAGATCCACAAGAAGCTCGGCGACGCCGCGTTCTTCGCGCTGGCCAAGGACTGGGTGCAGCAGCAGCGCGGCACCGCCCAGGACCGGGCGGCGTTCATCGCGTTCGTCAACAAGCACACGGGCCAGGACTTCACCCAGCTCATCAACGCCTGGCTCGACTCGCCCACGACACCGAAGTGACGCGCGCCGCCCGGGGGACCGCCGCCGCCTTGGACGAGCGGACCCCCGGGCGCCGTCGCGCTAGAACACGGACTCGATCGGCCCGCGCAGGAAGTAGATCAGGAACAGCACGGCCACCCCGTAGAGCAGCGGGTGTACCTCACGCGCCTTGCCACCCACCAGCTTCACCACCACGTAGGAGATGATCCCGGCGCCGATGCCGTTGGAGATCGAGTACGTGAACGGCATGATCACGATGGTCAGGAACGCCGGCAGCGCGATGTCGTAGTCGGCCCAGTCGATGGTCCGCACGGCGGTCATCATCAGGAACCCGACGACCACCAGGGCCACCGACGCCGCCTCGAACGGCACCACCGTCACCAGCGGCGCGAAGAACATCGCCAGCAGGAACAGCACCCCGGTGACCAGGCTCGCGATGCCGGTCCGGGCCCCTTCGGCCACGCCCGACGCGCTCTCGATGTAGCTGGTGTTGCTCGACGTGCTGGCCGCGCCGCCGGCCGCCGCCGCGAGCGAGTCGACCAGGAGGATCTCCCGGGTCTTGGGCGGCATGTTGTTCTCGTCGAGCATGTCGCCTTCCTGCGCCACCGCCACCATCGTGCCCATGGTGTCGAAGAAGTCGGTGATGAGCAGCGTGAAGACGAACATCAGCGGCACCAGTACCCCGGCCGCCTGCCACGAGTGCAGCACGTTGAAGTGCCCGAGCAGGGAGAAGTCGGGCTTGTCGACGACCTTGTCCGGCAGGGTGGGCACGTTGAGGCTCCACCCCTTCGGGTTCGGCTTGCCGTCGACGAACGAGGGCCCGACCTTGGCGACGGCCTCGATGATGATGGCGAGCACCGTCGACGCCAGGATGCCGATCAGGATCGCCCCGCGGACCTTCCGCACGACGAGCACCACGGTGAGCAGCAGCCCGATGCCGAAGGCCAGCGCGGGCCAGCTGACCAGCTTGCCGCCGATCCCCAGCCCGACGGGCACGGTGGTGTTGGCCGCGTCGGGCACCCGCCGCACGAACCCGGAGTCCACGAACCCGATGAGCGCCAGGAACAGCCCGATGCCGACGCCGATGGCCGTCTTCAACTGGGTGGGTACCGCCCGGAAGACCGCGGTCCGCAGACCCGTCAACACCAGGACGGTGATGAGCACGCCCTCGATGACCACGAGCCCCATGGCGTCGGCCCAGGTCATCTGCGGTGCGATCTCGAACGCCACGAGCGCGTTGACCCCGAGCCCGGCGGCCAGGGCGAGCGGGAACCGGGCCACGACCCCCATGAGGATCGTCATGACACCGGCGACGAGCGCAGTGCCGGAGGCGAGCGCGGTGATCGCGAGCTTCGCCCCGTCCTTGTCGACGCCGCTTCCCAGGATCAGGGGGTTGAGCACGACGATGTACGCCATCGTGAAGAACGTCGCGAGGCCGCCCCGGACCTCGCGGCTCACCGTCGACCCGCGCGCGGTGATCTCGAAGAACCGATCGAAGCGGCTCTGCTGGGCGACGGTGGCGTCGGCCATGAAACCTCCTGGTAGACCGATGTTTGACCGGCATGATCCCATCTCGATCACTACCGCTGAAGACCTGCCGTGAAACGATCTGGTAAACCGCGGTTCAGTCCTCGCCGCCCGGTGTGATTCCCGGCACGGGCCACCGCTGCACGATCGCCCGCAGCGGCTCGAAGTCGACGTGGTGAAACTTGTACCGCCCGCTGCGCTCGGCCCGCACGAACCCGGCCTCGGCCAGGATGTCGAGGTGCTGCGAGATGGCCTGCCGCGAGGAGGCGATCCCGTGCCGGTTGGCCAGCCGGGCGCAGATCTCGAACAGCGTCTGTCCGTCGCGCTCGGCCAGCTCGTCGAGGATCGTCCGCCGGGTCGGGTCGGCGAGCGCGGCGAAGACATCCGTCACGCCGTCCATGATAGGCAAGCTGGAACTTGCCCATCGCCGGGTCCGGTGGGGGACTAACGTCGGTCGGGGTACCGCCGCAATGAGAGGACCGACACATGGACAAGCGCACGTTGGGCAACGGCCTGGAGGTCTCGGCGCTCGGCCTGGGATGCATGGGGATCAGCCACGGGCTCGGGCCGGCGGCCGACCGGGCCGACGGGATCGCGGTCATCCGGGCCGCGGTCGAGGCCGGGGTCACGTTCTTCGACACGGCGGAGGCGTACGGCCCCTACGTCAACGAGGAGGTCGTCGGCGAGGCGCTCGCGCCGTTGCGCGACGAGGTGGTCATCGCGACCAAGTTCGGCTTCTCCTTCGACGAGGACCGCCAGAGCGGGGTGGACAGCCGCCCCGAGCACATCCGCGAGGTCGCCGACGCGCAGCTGCGGCGGCTCGGCGTGGAGACGATCGACCTGCTCTACCAGCACCGCGTCGACCCGGACGTGCCGATCGAGGACGTGGCCGGCACGGTGAAGGAGCTCATCGAGGCCGGCAAGGTGCGCCACTTCGGCATGTCCGAAGCCGGCGTGGAGATGATCCGCCGCGCGCATGCGGTGCAGCCGGTGACGGCCCTGCAGAGTGAGTACTCCCTGTGGTGGCGCGAGCCCGAGGCGCAGATCCTGCCCACCCTGCAGGAGCTCGGCATCGGCTTCGTCCCGTTCAGCCCGCTCGGCCGCGGCTTCCTAACCGGCAAGATCGACTCCACCGTCTCCTTCGGCGCCAACGACATCCGGGCCACCCTGCCCCGCTTCAGCCCCGAGGCCCGCCAGGCCAACCAGGCCCTGGTCGACCTGATCGGCGCGGTCGCCACCCGCCGCGGCGCCACGGCGGGCCAGGTCGCCCTGGCCTGGCTGCTCGCCCAGCACCCGTGGATCGTTCCCATCCCCGGCACCCGCAACGTGACCCGGCTCACCGAGAACGTCGCCGCCGCGGCGCTGGAGCTGACCGCCGACGACCTGAGCGAGCTCGACGAGGCCGCCCGGCGCATCGCCATCCAGGGCGAGCGCTACCCGGAGCAGATGCAACGGTTGATCAACCGCTGACACCGGGCGGACACCGGGGGCGGGACAGAATCGGGGGCATGAGTGTGGAACCAGCCGCCCTGGCCGCCGACCCCTGGACCCGCCCCGAATGGGACCGGGCCGCGCTGCTCACCATCGACACCCAGGTCGACTTCGTCGAGGGCGGCGCGAGCCCGATCCCGGGCACGGCGGCCGTGGTGCCCACGATCGCCCGCCTCCTCGAGGCGTTCCGCGCCGCCGAGCGCCCGATCATCCACGTGATCCGCCTCTACTCCGGCGACGACATCGACCTCCCGCGCCGCACCCTGCTCGCATCCGGCGCGCCGGTGGTCCGCCCCGGCAGCCCCGGCTCCCAGCTGGCCCCGCCGCTACGGCCGCCCGGCGCCCCGGAGCTGGACGCCGGCAAGTTGCTGGCCGGCGAGTTCCAGCCGCTCGGCCCGGCGGAGTGGGCGATGTGGAAGCCCCGCTGGGGCGCGTTCCACCGCACGGGCCTCGACGGCTTCCTGCGCGGGCTGGGCGTGTCGACGGTCGTGGTGGCCGGGTGCAACTTCCCCAACTGCCCCCGGGCCGCGGTGCTCGGTGCGAGCGAGCGCGACTACCGGGTGGTCGTGGCCGCAGACGCCATCTCGGGGGTCGACGGACGCCACCTGGAGGAGGCGGCCCGGCTGGGCGCACTCCACGCACCGGCGGAGGTGATCGCGGCGTCGATCTGAAGCATCGCCAGCTCCTGCACCTCCAGAGCACGATCCTGCGACGGCTCAGCGGGCACCGCGACGACCTGTCCCACAAACACACGCCGCACACCGCACCGATCGAGGCGTCCAGCGGCCGCGAGCGCTGCCCAGTCGGATGCATGGTGGTGGTCGGTCGTCGCCGCGTGGTCGAGACGCTCTCCGGCTCGTCCGCTTCGACGTTCACGCGGGCGCAGGGATGCGGGCCTCGTCGTCTGCCTCGCGGGCTGTCTTAGGTGTGCTGTCCAGGGACGTAGGTCAACCTGGTGACGGATGGTAAGCCACCGGTTGCGGTGTGGGGTTGGTCTTCTTCGGGGTGATGCCGAGGTCGGTGCAGGCGTCGCGCCAGGCGTGGGACTTGCAGGCGGAGCCGTTGTCGGTCAGGAACCCGGTCGACGGTGACACCGCGGGCGGCGAACCGGGCGATCGCGTTGCAGAGGCCAGCGATCGCCGTCACGGCTTTCTCGCGCGTTGGTAGTCCTTGCCCCGCCGGCCGGTCCGTTTCGTGGTGGCTTCGCCGGTGCGGTCGCCTTGGCCGCGGCCGAGGAAGCGCCAGCCACCACCGTCGGGGATGTTGCCGTACTCCGTCACATCGACGTGCAGCATCGCCCGGGGCCGGTCGTGTTCGTAACGGCGGACCGGCTCACCGGTGGTCCGGTACGGATGCGACAGCCGGTTGAGCCGGCAGCGCACCAGCACCGCGTGCACGGTCGAGGCCGGCATCCCGGGCCGGCCACCGAGCTGCGCCGGGCCCGGACGGCGCCGACGCCGCAGCCGCGCGATCACGACGACCGCCGTCCGTGGGGTCAAAGCAGCATTCCTAGACAGCTCCGCTCCACGACCGGAGGCCTTCACCTGTCCACAAGATCAGACCGACGCATCACGCAATCTCGACCAACCTCCCTGGACAGCACACCTCGGCCGTTTGTCATAAGTGCCGTCGAGACGGCGGAGCCAGGCGTCGATCACGCTGATGGTGGTGGTTGCTTCGTAGAGGACAGCGAGCTTCTCGTACCGGGTGGCCACGGCGTGGCGGCGTTTGTCGCTCTCCGGATGGCAGGCGGGTGGCCGCCCGCCGTGTGAGCCACGGTTGCGGCGGTGGGCGGCCTGGTCGGCCCTGTCGCCACGTTGCCCGCCGGTCAGTACGGACGCGAGGACCCTACGGCCCTGTTCGCAGGCAGATGCAGCTTGGTGGCCCAGCCGCCGCCAGCGCGGCTCATTGTGTGATCGTCGGGTCCGTCACCCGACGGCTCTGTCTGCGCGTCCGGCCGTTTCCGGGTGCCGGCGGCGTGCTGGTGCGCCCGGGCGGTGTATCGAATGCATGGACGCATTCGATACACCGCGAACCCGCTGCCCAATGTATCGCTGTACGAGATGATCGAGACGTGGCTGACGGCGACTGGCGCTTGATGGGCCAGCACACATGGCTTGCCGGAAGGCCGTTGCGCCGGCGTCAATGGACGCCCCACCGTCCCGGCTGGGGCCATGACCACTGCGCGTTCTGCCACGCGGAGATCGCCGCTGTCGAAACCGAGCATGCGTCCCTCACCTCCGGCTACGTCACCGCCGACGACGGATACACCTGGATCTGCCAACCCTGCTTTGACGACTTCAAAGACAAGTTCAACTGGCAGGTTCCACCCGACGACGACCAGCCGTAGCCCAGTCACAGCCCCTGAACGGCGAGGCGGACGGGCCGGAGGCCATCTCGCCCCTGCCGGTCACCGACGTGACCGAGCGATTGCCACGGCAATGACCGGGCCGGCGCCGGACACGCCGGTCAGTGTCTCCGGCCGCGGCGAGAGCGTGTTCGAACCCGGGGGCATCGGAAACGGTCGCCAGCCACACCACCCGCGGCTATGCGGCGCCCTCGACGGCGGACATACGGACCCAGGCCATGTTGCAGAAGTGGGTGGCGACACCCGGGCCGGGACGCGGGCTCGTGGGCTGTCGGCGGTGGTGCTCGGGCACTCGGCGGGCGCGGGTGGCATCAGCACTTCCACAGGACCAGGTCGTAGGGGCCCAGGGGGTCGTCGATGGAGGGTGGTGGCGGGGGTGTGAGGGTGCCGAAGGCGGTGGTGCCGTCGGCGGAGATGCCGCTGTCGATCAGCCAGGCGCGGGACGGGTCGAGGATCGGTAGGGGGGTTACCGTGCCGGCGCGCCAGGTTGCCGGGGTGCCGTGGTACATGTCGCTCACGCCGAGCATGACGCCGGTGGTGCTGACGGCGGTCGGGGAGAAGGTGCCCAGCTCGTCGAAGTCGCCGGTGTCGAGGTTCCAGCGGACGTAGGCCTGCGGCGTGGAGAACCTCATGCCGT
Source organism: Dactylosporangium vinaceum (assembly GCF_019904175.1). GTDB lineage: Bacteria > Actinomycetota > Actinomycetes > Mycobacteriales > Micromonosporaceae > Dactylosporangium > Dactylosporangium vinaceum. The sequence continues at coordinate 3,233,837 of NZ_CP061913.1, forward strand.
CCACGTCGGGCGGTATCGACGGGCGGGGGCTCTGGAGGTTGCCGGCAACGCCGATCGCCCATCGGCCGGCCATCGCTGTCGCGCCGGCGGCCTCCTCGGTCAGCTCGCGGGGCATGGGCAGGAGGCGGCCGGTGTGGCCGGCGTTCCAGAGGTACGGCAGGGGGACGCTGAAGACGTCGCCGGTGCGCCGGGCCGTGCCGAGGATGACGCCGTCGTCGCGGATGGCCACGGCGGACTCCGGGGTCAGGTCCTTGGTGCCGGTCGGCAGGAGCTCGTAGCCGCCGCCGGCCGGCCACAGGATGGCCAGGGTCGTGTTCGTGGGCAGGGTGGAGCCGCTGATCCGGCCGACGACGTCGCCGTTGGTGTTGATGGCCAGGGCGGCGCTGGAGGTCGCGCCGACGGGGCGGGGGAGCAGTGTCACCTTGCCGTCGCGGAACACGGCGGCCTGGCCGCGGCCGTCGGCGTCGGGCGCCTTGCCGGCGACCACGGCCCGGCTGTTGACGGCGGCGGCCGAGAACTGCTTCGCGGCGGCGGGCTGGCTGGGCTTGCCGTCGGTCCACAGGAGCAGGCCGGAGGTGTTCGCGCCCGAGGTGTAGGTGCCGGCGATGTAGCGGCCCGACGGGTCGATCGCCCGGGCGGTGCGCTGGGCCGCGGTCAGGCCGGCCGGTGCCGGGAGGGGTTCGGCAGTGCAGTGCAGTGGCGGGCCGGTCGGCGACGGCGCCCGGGTGGACCCCGACGGGGACGGGTGGGCCGGCAGCGGCGCGGCGCCGGGGTGCGGGAGCGCGACAGCGACGCCCAGGACGACGAGTGCGGTGCCGATGCCGGCCGCCGCGGCCAGCCGGATGCGCCGGCCGCGGACCTGCCGGCGGGCGGTGGCCAGCACCTCCTCGGCGAGGACGCGTGGGGGCGGGACGTCGTCGTGGGCGGCGTACGAGCGCAGCTTCCCCTCGGCGTTCACAGTGACCTCCCCGGCTGCGCCTCGGCCCCGGCCGGCAGCGACTCGAACGCGTCACGGAGCGTGCGCAGCGCCGCCGCGGTGTGGCTCTTCACCGTGTTCTCGGACCGGCCCAGGGTCGCGGCCACGTCGGCGATCGACATGTCGCACAGGAAGCGCAGCACGACGACGATCCGCTGCCGCTCCGGCAGGCGGCGCAGGCACTGGCGGATGGCCAGCCGCTCGTCGACCAGGCCGCCGGCCTCGTCGACGGGGCGGTCGGGCGGCTCGGCCCGCAGCAGGACGCGGGCCCAGGGGCGGCGCTGGTCGGCCAGGCAGGCCCGCACGACCATCGTGTGCACGTAGGCGTCGAGGTTGTCGACCTGGCCTCGCCCCGACCACCGCTTGTACAGGGTGGTCAGCGCGTTCTGCACCGCGTCCTGGGCCCGGTGCTCGTCGCCGAGGACGAGGTACGCGACCCGGTGCAGCCGGGGCAGCCGCAGCCGGACGTACTCGACGTACTCGCGCTCGTCGTCGACCTGCACCCGGGCTCCCTTCCGTGGGCCGGCGGCCGCGACGTGCACGGCGGGCCCTTCACACCGGTAGATGCACGCAGGTGCCGGAAAGGGTCAGTGGTCGCCGAACGGGAATCGGCCGGTGCGCCAGTGCCAGTGGCGGCCGGCCTTCCAGTGCTCGATGACGGCCCGCTGCAGGAGGGTGCGGCGGGGCAGGTCGTCGAGCGGGGTGGTCAGGTCGCGGAAGACGAAGCGGCGCACCTCCAGGTCCGGGTCCAGACCCTCGGCCGGCACGTACGGCTCGTCGAGCGTGAAGCGGTCCTGGAAGCGCACGATGTTGGAGTCCGGCGGGAGGTACTCCCGCAGCTGCGGGTCCAGCAGCCAGGAGCCGCACGAGAACGCGGTGTAGGGCTCGTGCGGGAAGTGGGCCGGGAAGAACGCGCGGGCCGCGTCCAGGGACGCGTCGATCAGGTCCGGCGCCAGGGGGCCGGCGTCGGCGATGTGCAGGCCGATCGCGGTGCCGCCGCGCTGGTGCTGCAGCCGGCCCAGCTCGTAGATGCCGCCGCGGAAGTGCAGGGTCAGCCACGCCTGCATGACCGGCCAGCCCTGGCCCCGCATCCGCCGGTCGACGCCCAGGTTGCGGCCCAGGTCGGCCAGGGTCGCCCAGGTGACCTCGGCGCCGATGCCATGGCTGCGGTGGTACTGCGTGACGACGTCGACGAGCGCCAGGAAGGTGTAGACGTACAGGTGCCGCCAGGCCGGGCCGCGGTCGCGGTCGAGCTCCGGGCCGGGGGGCAGCCACTCGTGCCCGCCCAGGTCGGCCCGCACCAGCGCGGTGGAGCGGTCCAGCAGCCAGCGCAGCTCGGGCGTCCACAGTGGAGAGCCGGGCTCGGGCCAGGCCGCCAGGATCTCGGCGGCGTCGGCCGCGGGCACCTGCAACCGGTCCAGGATCGCGGGCGCGTCCGACCGGGGCGGCAGCGGAGCCGACGGGTGGTCGCCGGCGAGCTCCTGGACGCGGGCGACGTGCTCCGGACGTACACCCAGCGCGGCAGTGATCTTTTCCAGGTCCACGCAGAGAGCCTATCGGGCCCGCCGGTTGCGCGGATCAGTGTCGGTCTCGCGACATCATCGCTGGTGAACGGCCTGGCGGCGGGCCGCGTGTCCCTCATTGTCCGGCGGCGGTAGGAGCCGCGGGGGAGCCCCGATCAAGGGGAGGGGAGACACATCATGGGCATCATCAAGGGCATCGCGGTCCTGGCCGCCGGAGCGGTCGCGGGCGCGGCCGTGTTCGCAGGCGTGCAGACCTTCAGCGGCGGGGCGGCGACTCCGGACTTCGACAAGGTCGGCGACTACACCTCGACGGCCAAGAACGTGGTCAGGTTCAAGCTGGCCCCGAGCAACGACCAGCTCGCCAAGTGCATGCCGAAGGTGAAGGTCGAGGTGGCCGTCGCGCTGCTGACCGACGCCAAGGGCTTCGACGTGATGGACGTCAAGGTGACAAACGCGGTGCCCGACACCTCGTTCACCGTCTTCCTGCTCGAGGTGCCGGCGAGCCCGTTCGGCGCCGCGGAGTACATCGGCGACGTGAACACCGACAAGAAGGGCAACGGCACCGCCGAGCTCAAGCTCATCGTGGAGGAGGCGTTCTCCTCGACGATCGTCGGCAAGGACCGCGTGCGCAAGGAGCTCAACCACGTCGGCATGTGGTTCGCCGACCCGGCCGGCGACGACTTCTGCCTGGGCAAGGGGGCCGGCCCGGTGACCCCGTTCGACGGCGACAACGAGGCCGGCATCCAGGCGTTCAACTCGGCGCCGTCGCTGCCGAAGGCGCCGCTGCCGTAGGCCGCACCGTGGCCGCCGCCGGGCCCGTCCCGGCGGCGGCCACAGTCATGCTCGCGATCGGCGCCGTGCTGGTGAGGAGTCGCCGTCGGCGGGTCAGGCGGTGAGGCGCTGCACCGCGAAGTCGGCGGCCTGCTGGATCGAGCCGTTGGTGACGTAGCGCAGGTGGGCCGCGAAGTCGTTGCCGTTGCCGCACACCGGGTCGCCGATGTTGCAGAACTCCTTGGCCTTCGGGCCGAAGACGGCGCTGCGCCCGGCGATCGTCTGGCGGCCGATGCCGAGCGGGTTGCCGAAGACGACGACGGCGGCGACCCGGTCGTCGAGGGCGGCCGGGATGGCGTTGCCGCGGGTGCGGCCGACCTGGATGCCGATGGCGATGTCGGTGACCGTGGCGCCCTGCGAGTAGCCGCCGAGGACGAACCGGGTGCCCGGGCAGCCGGCCGCGGTCGCGGCGACGTGGCCGCTCATCTCGGTGGCGCCCGGGCCGGCCGCGGCCTGCGAGGCGTCGGCGGCGTAGTCGACGGCGTGGGAGACGACGGTCCGGCCGGCCAGGCCGGCGCCGATGGCCCGGACCAGCGGGGTGCCGACGATGCCGAGGCCGGGCCGCTCGCCGGTGCCGCGGGCGAAGACGACCTCGACGTCGGCGCATCCGGCCGCCGCGCTTGCCGACCCGCCGCCGCGGTGCCACGGGAAGAACGTCGATGCCGATGCGAACGGCGCGCTCAGCGCGCCGGCGGTGAGGATCGCGGCGGTCGTCACGACGACGGCCGCGATCCTCCTTCGCTTGTGCTTGGTCATGCGCCCCAGCCTCACGCGGCCGGGATCGATCGCCCACTGATCAGGGACAATCTTAAGGCGGGCCTCACGCCGGCCAAAGATTGTGCACTAACCATGCATTATCGAGCAGAACAGCTCACGCCGGTGACCGCCAGGCCGGGTCCGTTGAAGACCAACCCCCAGCTGGTACTACCATTCGCCGCAATTGTCCCGTTGTACGAGGCATTCGTGGCGGTGACGCCCGACCCCGACACCGTCACCGCCGCGTTCCACGAGCTGGCGATCGTGACCCCGCTGGGCAGCGTGAACCTCACCGTCCAGCCGGTCGTCGGCGCGGTGCCGGTGTTCGTCACCTTGACCTCGCCCTGCCCGCCGCCGCTCCACGAGCCCGTCGCGGTGACGGCGGCCGTGCAGCCACCGGACGGCGCGGGGGAGGAGGACGCCGACCGCGAGGCCGACGGGGATGTCGACGCGGAGCGGGAGGCCGAGACCGAGACCGAGGGCGAGCCCGGGGCCGACGGCGAGGTCGAGGTCGAGGTGGTGGTGTAGGTGGCCTGGGTGTACGCCGCGCTGCACTGCGAGGAGCAGGCCGCCGGGAGCGAGAACGAGTACTCGCGGCCGCCGAACAGCAGCGCGTCGGAGGCGTCGCGGACCCGGATGCGGAAGTCGGTCCCGCCGGACGTGAGGCCGCCGATGATGAACGACTGGCCCATGTCGCTGTTCATGGGCGCGGCCGTCCAGGCGCCGTTGGCGAAGTACTCGACGCCGTGCACGCCGTTGGGCAGCTTCGACACCGCGATCGCGGGCCAGTAGCGCTGGGCCCCGCTCAGGAAGCCGATCTTGATGTCGCCCGAGTAGGTCGGCGCCGGAATGAACTGCCAGGACACGTGGCGGTTGTTCCAGTGGTTCGGGTACAGGTCGGTCATCGGGGCGCCGTTTTTCACGAACTTGTTCAGCGAGTCCTTCGACAGGTCCAGGTGGTACTTGTCGTCGCGGCACCACGCGTTGGAGTCGCCGCAGCTGTCGGCCACGATCATGTCGAGGGTGCCGCCGTTGTACGCGTCCGCGGTGAACGCCCCGTTGCGGCAGAACGGCTGGCCGAGCGCGCCGTCGTTGGTCCCGGTGCAGTAGTCGCTGATGCTGACCCGGACCCAGCGGCCGCAGTTGTGGCCGTTGTTCCAGATGCCCATCTTGTCGGCGTCGGCTGAGGAGAGCGGCCGCGGGTAGAAGGTGCCGCTGCCCGGGGTGTCGAAGACGTTGAGCGCGACGAAGTTCTGCGTCTCCAGCTCCGCCTGCGGCAGGCCGCAGCCGCCGTAAGGTGCCCCGAGCCCGTCGAAGTACGTCGCGTTGCCCGTGACCGGGGCCGTGGGCTCCGGCACCGTGGCCCGCGCCGAGGGCTGCAGGGCCAGCACGATCAGGGCGGCGCCGAGCGCGGCGATGGCCGGGATGGCCAGCCGGGTCCACCAGATTCCACGATGCATGATGGCAACGTCGGCGGCGGCCGCCCGGAGCGTCAACCATCGACGCCCCGGGACGGCCGCGACCTGCGGAGTCCCGCGAAACTTGCAAGCGCGGGGCTACCGGCCGGGGCTAGCCCGGCAGGGAGAACTTCTGCGCCGCGCTGCCGTTGCAGTCCCAGAGCTGCAGCTGCGTGCCCGCCGCGGTGCTGCCGTTCGGGTCGTCGAGGCACCGGTTGGACGCCGGGTTGTAGTAGGTGTTGTCGGTGCGGTGGATGAACACCTGCGCGCCTGTCGTGTTGCAGTCCCACAGCTGGATCTTCGTGCCGTTCGCGGTGCCGCCACCCGCGGCGTCGAGGCACTTGCCGAACGCCCGCAGCGTGCTGCCGGCCTCGACGTAGGTCCACTGCTGCGCGCCGGTGCCGTTGCAGGTGTAGATCTGCACCGGGGTGCCGTTCGCCGAGTTCGACGAGCGGACGTCAAGGCACAGGCCGCCCGGGCCCTTGACCGCCTTGCCGCTGGTGGGAGGCGGGGTGGTGCCGCCGCCGCCACCGCCGCCGGCCGTGTAGGCCGCGACGTAGTCGATGAGCATCGGCACGCCGGACACGGTGTTGCCGTTGGGGCCGCCGCCGAACGCGTCGGGGAAGCCGCCGCCGATGGCCACGTTCAGGATCATGAAGAACCCGTGGTGCGTGGCGTTGTTCCAGGTGGTCGCGTCGACCTGGTTGGCGTTGATGGTGAAGAAGTTGCTGCCGTCCAGGTAGAAGCGCAGCTGCTCGGGCGAGGTGCTGCGGTCCTGCTCCACCGCGTAGGTGTGGAAGCCGGTCTGGCACCCGCTACAGGCCCGCTCACCGCTGCCGATGCCCGTCGTCTCGTTGCACGGGCCGCCGGGGTTGGTGCCGCAGTGCAGCGTCGCGAACTCCGAGCTGCGGCCGTTGATGTCCTCGAGCATGTCGATCTCGCCGATGCCGGGCCAGCCGCTCGCCCCGGTGCCGCGCGCCGCCGCGCCCAGCGCCCAGAACGCGGGCCAGTAGCCGGCGCCGTTGGAGGTGTTGACGTTCGGCTGCTGGATGCGCGCCTCCATGCGCAGCTTGCCGCCGGCCGGGGCGGCCAGGTCGGTGCGCTGCGTCTCGATGCGGCCGCTCGTCCAGTTGCCGGCGCCGTCGCGGATCGGCTTGATGGCCAGGTTGCCGTTGCCGTCGTGGTACACGTTCGCCGTGCTGTTGGTCATGTTCTCGATCTCGCCGGTGCCCCAGTTGCCCGCGCCGCCGGGGTACCCGTGGCCGAGGTCGTAGAGCCAGTTGGCGGTGTTGACGCCGGTGCCGGCGGAGCCGGAGAAGTCGTCGGCGAAGACCTGGGTCCAGCCGGCCGGGGTGGGCGGCAGCGACGCCGACGCGTTCGGCTGCACCGCGAGGAACGTGGCGCCGGCCAGCATGGCGACGCCGGCCGACGCGAGCAGCGCGAGGCGGCCGCGGCGGGACTTGCGCTTTGTGGGCTTTTGTTCGTTCTCCACAGCGATTGTTGCCCTTCTCAAGATGGGGGCGGGGGCAGGGCAGACGTTGTGACCCTCACCTGATTGCTCAGGCGACACAGACCGGTCGTGGCGGACGCGGTCGGTCGGTGTCGGACGTGAGAGCGCTCTCAGCAGAGCATCGCCGACTGAAAATAATGTTGTCAATAGCAAGCGGGCCGGTGGAGTACCACCGGCCCGCTCGTGCCAAACCTCGCATTTACCCCACGGGCATATCCCGGCGCCGCAAACCCAGCAGCCCGACTGCGCCAAGTGCCAGCGCAACCACCGTGAGCCATACGACGGGCATCGCCGTGAACGCGGCGCCCGGCAGCTTCGGCACGTGGGCGAACGGGGCGGCGTCGACGACGTACTGGTTCAGCCCGAACAGCCCGCCCAGCTCGACGAGCAGCGCCGACACGATCAGCGCGGCCCACGTCAGCGTGGTCAGCTTCGGCAGCAGGCCGATCAGCGCGACGCCGACCCCGGCCAGGACCAGCGCGGCCGGCAGCTGCACCAGCGCCGCACCCAGCAGCCGGCCCGTCTGGCCGGCGACGTCGTGGACCTGGGCGCCGTACGACAGGCCGCCCGCCACCCCGGCCACGGCCAGCAGCAGGGCCGTGCCCACCACCGCGAAGACCAGGTGGCTCGCCGCCCAGCGGACCCGCCCGACCCGGGTGGCCAGGATCGACTCGACCCGCCCGGTGCTCTCCTCCTGCCGCAGCCGCAGCGTCGCCTGGATCGCGTACACGGCGACGAGCTGCCCGATGATCCCGTAGATCGCGCCGAGGAACGCGTCGGTCAGCCCGGCCGTCCCGCCCATCCGCGACAGGATGTCGGTGAGCTGCTGGTTGGGGGAGTCGAGGTTGCCGATGCCGACGGCCGCGCCGCCCATCACCGCGCCGCTCAGCGCGAGCGCGACGACCCAGCCCAGGAGCAGCCCGCGGTGCAGGCGCCAGGCCAGGCCCAGCGGGCTGCCGAGGGCGGGCGCGGCCGAGGCCGGTCCGGGCCGGTCCGGGAGCAGCCCGGCGCCCACGTCACGGCGATCGATAAGGGTGTACCCACCGACGCCGAACACCACCGCGAAGCCCACGAACAGCAGCGCGATCCACCAGCGCTCACCGGCGAACGGCCGCATGTGCAGCGCCCACCCGGTCGGCGACAGCCACGCCAACCAGCTCGGCCCGGTGTCGCCGACGGCCCGCAGGAGGTACGTGCCGCCGAGGACCGCCCCGGCGATGCCGCTGGCCGCGCGGGCGCTCTGGGTCAGCTGGGCGGTGAACGCCGCGATGGCCGCGAACAGCAGCCCGAACAGCGCGACGGCCAGCCCGAAGGCGAACGAGCCGGCCGGGTCGAGGCCCACACCCATGAGCCCCAGCGCGGCGAGCAGGCCGATGGTGACGTCGGCGATCGCGGTGACGGCGAGGGCGGCGGTCAGCGGCGCGTAGCGGCCGACGGTGGTGGCCCGCAGCAGCTCGAGGCGCCCGGTCTCCTCCTCGGTCCGGGTGTGCCGCACGACTGTCAGCATGCTCATGAGCCCGACCAGGATGAACTCGGTGATGCCGATCTTCCACGCGGTGAGCGCGCCGATGTTGAGCCCGAAGAGCGGACCGCTCATGGCGACGAGCGACGGGTTGGCCAGCACCCCGCTCACCGCCTGGAGGTCGGCCTGCGTGGGGTACAACTTCTGGTAGTTGGCGGCGGTCCCCATGGGCATCACGGCGAGCCCGAGGATCCAGATGGACAGCCGCACCCGGTCCAGCCGCAGGGCCAGCCGGGCCAGCGCCCGCGTCCCCTCCAGAGCGCTCATTTCGCGGCCCCCGAGCGGTCGTAGTGCCGCAGGAAGATCTCCTCGAGCGTCGGAGGCGTGCTCGTGAGGCCGCGCACGCCGATGGCGGTGAGCCTGCGCAGGACCGGGTCGAGCTCGGCGTTGTCGACGCTGAAGCGGATGGAGCCGTTCTGGGTCTGCAAATCGTGCACGCCGGCCAGCTCGCCCAGCCCGTCGACGGGCCCGGCCAGCTCGGCCTGGATCGACGTGCGGGTCAGGTGCCGCATGCTCGCCAGGGTCCCGGTCTCCACGGCCCGGCCGTCGCGGATGATCGTGACCCGGTCGCAGAGGGCCTCGACCTCGGCCAGGATGTGGCTGGACAGCAGCACCGTGCGGTCGCCGCGCCGCTGCTCCTCGCGGATGACCTGCCGGAAGACCTCTTCCATCAGCGGGTCGAGCCCGGAGGTCGGCTCGTCGAGCACGATCAGCTCGACGTCGGAGGCGAGCGCCGCCACCAGGGCGACCTTCTGCCGGTTGCCCTTCGAGTAGGTGCGCCCCTTCTTGGTCGGGTCGAGGTCGAAGCGCTCGAGGAGCTCCTTGCGGCGCGCGGGGTCCAGGCCGCCGCGGAGCCGGCCGAGCAGGTCGATGACCTCGCCGCCGGAGAGGTTCGGCCACAGCGTCACGTCGCCGGGCACGTACGCGAGCCGCCGGTGCAGCTGCGCCGCGTCCCGCCAGGGGTCGCCGTCGAGCAGTCGCGCGGAGCCGGAATCGGCCCGCAGCAGTCCGAGCAGCACCCGGATGGTCGTGGACTTCCCGGCCCCGTTGGGCCCCAGGAAGCCGTGTACCTCCCCCGTCTGCACGGACAGATCGAGCCCGTCGAGCGCACGGGTGCGCCCGAACGTTTTGACCAGTGCGTCGACGCGGATCGCCTCGGTCATGGCTGCCTCATTGCTCCTTCTGACTGGCTCGCAGTGCTTCCATCGCCCGGTGGGCGTCGGCGGCGAGCGCGGGATCGAGCATGGTGGTGGAGTAGAAGTCGACAAGGACCTCGACCATGCGCGTGTAGCCCTCGGTCTCGAACATGTCCTGGCCGAAGTTGCGCGACACGTGCTCGTGCATGGCGATCAACCCGGACTGCATGCCGATGAGCACTGTCGCGAAGCCGCGCTTGTCCTGGGTGATGCCGGGGGCGACCTTGTCGATCCACAGCTCGGCGATGCCGACCATGCGGTCGAACAGCTTGGCCGCGGCCGGCGAGCCGTCGAGCAGGGCCCGGGAGGTGTACCGGTACGTCAGCAGGACCGTCGGGTGCACGGAGGGCATGAACCCGGGGTTGGCCAGCTTGCCGTCGTTGAGGATCTCCTCCTTGATCCCCATCGCGCGGTCCAGGACGTACTCGTCGCAGACCTCGCGCAGCCCTTCCTTGGACCCGAAGTGGTGCCGGAGCAGCCCCGGCGACACCCCGGCGGCCTGCGCGATCTCCCGCACGGTGGTGCCCTCCGCGCCCTTCTCGGCGAAGAGCTTGATGGCGGCGTCCCGGATGCGGGCCCGGGCCGTGAGGTCCTCGAACGCCGGATCCGCCATCGCGACCACCCCTGTACATGCGTATAGCCGACTATCCGCTCCGATAGTCGACTATACGCGCGTATAGGCCGGGCGCATCAACCCCCTTGAGGGTCCAATCTGTAACCCGCGCCACGTACGGTCTTGATCGCCGTCTTGCCGTACGGATGATCGATCTTCTTGCGCAGGTAGCCGATGTAGACCTCGACGATGTTGGGATCACCGTCGAAGTGCGCGTCCCAGACGTTCTCGATGATCGCCGTGCGGCTCAGCACGTCCCCCGGATGCCGGAGCATGAACTCCAGCAGCGCGAACTCGCGCGCCGTCACCGAGATCTCGTCGGTGCCCCGGGTGACCCGCCGCTGCACCGGGTCGAGCCGCAGATCCCCGGCGCTGAGCACGACGGGCCGCTGCGGCGCCCCCCGCCGGATGAGCGCCCGCAGCCGCGCCACCAGCACGACGAACGAGAACGGCTTCGTCAGATAGTCGTCCGCGCCAAGATCAAAGGCATCGGCCTGGTCGTACTCGCCGTCCTTCGCGGTCAGCATGAGCACTGGAGTCCAGATCTCGCGCGCCCGCAACTGGCGGCACACCTCATACCCGGACAGCCCCGGCAGCATGATGTCGAGCATGATCGCGTCATAGGCCCCGTGCGGCGTCTCACTGGCCGCCCACAACCCGTCGACCCCGGTGTGCACGAGGTCGACAGTGAACCCCTCACCAGCCAGCCCGTCCCGAATCGTCTCAGCGAGGTTCACCTCGTCCTCGACCACCAGCACCCGCACGACCCCACCCCTTCGCCACCGCCCGGACACGCCAGGTTCACACCAGCATCCTGAACCAATCCTGAAGGCCCGGCCCCACACCCCCCGAAACACCACCCCGGCCACCGGCGACGTGCGCACGACCGGTCCGATGCGCAGCGGTGCCAGCGACGCACCCGCCCGCCGTGCTGGAGCAGCTGTCAGTCGATGCGCCCTGCCCGATGCGAAGCCGGACATTGCGTTGTCGGCCTAGGAGATCGCCTCTCGATATACCTCCTCGGCCAAGCCAAAAAATTCCGCCTCCGGGCCGTGCTCGGTAATTGCGACAAGACGCTTGGCCTTCGTGACCGACCAGTAGTCGCGAAATGCGGGGCTGGCGAAGAAATATCGAAGTTGGGCCCGGACGTCATCGTCGTCGTAGCGTCCGGCCCGGATGTTGAGCCAGACACCCTCCAGGATCAGCGTGCAGTACATGTGCTTGCCGCGCATGTCGTCGGAAACGCTGACGTCGCCGGTGGGCCAAACGGAGGCCAGCTGCGGGTGCCGAATGCCGATCTCAAGTAGGTTCATGTGGAACATCGATAAGCTCACGTCCACCTGACTGTGCAGGCTCGCTTGGACATGGTTGACCGCTGCTCGTTGTTGGCGGAGGTCTTCCTGTTGGGCCCGTAGATCCTCGCGCTGCGTCAAGACGGTGAACACGAGTAGCGCGAAGCCGGCCGTCGACGCCACCGCGGCCCAGATTCCGAACGCCTGGCCGATGTCGGCCCAGGCGCGGAGGGTGGAAGGCGCAACGACTTCGATGACGACACCGCCCACCGCCGTGCCGATGCACGGCATAGTGACCGACATTGCGGCAATGGCGATCCACCTGCGCGCGTGCCGCGCATTCGTCAAGCGGCCACGGAGGCTGAATGATGCCGGCTACCGGCCATCTTGAAACGGCCATGAATGAACGAAGCCGTCTGGCAAGATGTGCCGATACATTCACGTGCTCTGGTGATCGGCCGCTAGGAGGCTGGAGGCGGTGTCGGATTCTTCGGGTGGGGAATCGGCCGGGTGCGGCACCGCGGCCGACTGGTCGGCCGGGCGGTGCAAAGCGGTCACGGCCCAGCAGGCGGCGCTCGCGCAGGAGAGCATGACGACCGGGATGACGACGCGGTCGACCGAGGTGCTCAGGTGCCAGTGCAGGTCGTTCGGGGTGACGACGTAGATCAGGGTGAGGAAGCCCCAGTAGATGGCGGCCACCGCCCACAGCCACCCGTCGCCGCCCAGCCCGAGCTCGTGTCGCCGGCGGCGTAGGAGCAGCCAGCCCAGGACGGCCGCGGCGATGGCGAGCGGCACCATCCGCTCGACGCGGCCGGCCATCGTCGACAGGATCAGCGGCAGGCGGCCCCAGGTGTCGGCGTCGCCGTGCAGCAGGTCGCCGAACTTCCCGCCGGCCAGCACGTCCGTCTGCGCGCCCAGGAGCCGGGCCGTGAGCGACCACACCGCGGCGAACGCGACAGGCAGCCAGACCCAGCCGATCAGGCGACCCTGGCGGCGGTACCGCACCGTGGCCACCACGGCGAGCGCGACGACCATGCTCTGGCCCTCGTTCTTCATGAGCGCGGCCGCGGACAGCAGCACGAGCGTCAGCGGCAGCAGCGGGCCGAACGGCCGGCGGCCGAAGAGCAGCAGCACCGCCCCGGCCGTGAACGCGCCCGCGCACATGGCGTCGCTGAAGCCCGCGGTCGGCACCGCCCACAGTGGACTCCAGGCCGACAGGCCGACGGCGACCGCGGCCGGCCACGCGATCCAGGGCGACGCCTGCGCGGTGACGACCCGGACGGCGAAGACCGCGGCGGCGATGGCGGAGAACGTCACAAGGCCGGTGACGATCGCGGCCGGGTAGAAGTCCCGCGTGCCGAGGGTCTGCCACACCAGGGCCACGGGCGCGGAGGCGAACGGCGGGTAGTCGGGGTGGCTGAAGATGAGCGCCGGATTGCCTATCGAGTCCCGCGCGAACCCGCCGCCCTCAGCGAAGTACCCGGCGTGCAGCCACCAGATCAGGTGCGCGTCCCACAGGAGCGGCTGCTGGGCGATGGGCAGGAAGGGTGGCGCCAGCGGTACGGCCATCAGCAGGGCGTCGCGCCATGACCCGAGACGGGTCCGGCCGCGCCGGCTCCACGCGAGGTAGAGCGTGCCGAGGTACACGGGAAGGAGCCACAGCAGCATCGGGCCGCCGGTGGCCAGCATGAGCAGTACCGCCGACGTTGCCACCGCCGCTGCGGCGATCGGGGCGAGCACGAGCGCGAGGGGCCAGGAGCGGGTGAGCGCGAACGCGAGCGGCAGCCCGGCCGCCACGAGCACGACGGCCGTGAGCAGATTCGTCATCCGGCCACCACCTTGCGGGTGCTGACCCGGACGCCGTGCGGGGCGCGCTCGTCGAACGCCAGCCGCACCTCCAGGTCGGCGCTGTCGAGGACCACCGGGATGCCGTGCATCGTCGCCAGCTGCGTCAGCCGCATCCGCCACTCGGGCGTGACGTCGGCGAACACGACCCGGCTCCCGGTGGGCACCTGCCGGCCGAGCTCGTCCCCGATGTACTCCAGCTGCTCCCGGATCGGCGCGGCCGGCGCATAGGCATCGGTGAAGACGTCGCGCGCTCCCGTCCGCGCCGAGTACACGGCGGGCCGCATCGCCTGCAGGAGCGCGGCGGCACAGAGCGCCACGACGAGGAGGGGCAGCAATCGTCGGACCACGCTCAGTGACTCCCCACGGTGTTCGGGAACCCGACCACCTTAGACGACCCACCTCCGCGCCAGCCCGCCGCGCGGGCGAGCCCGCCCTCGGCACGAGAGCGGGCTCGCCCGGCGCGGGTCAGCCGGAGACGGCCGGCTTCAGCACGTCGGCGCACCACTGCCGAAACGTCGTGGGCGTTGTCGACGCGGGCGTGCGCACGACCCCGTTGTCGAGCCCGAGGTTCTTCGCCGCCGACATGTCGGCCATCGCCCGCACCATCGCCGCCGACATCCCCGGCCGCACCACCTCCAGCTCGGCCCCCGTCACCTGCCGGTACCGCACCTCGAACCCCAGCACCGACGACATCGTCTCGGCCATCTCGAGGTGCGTGACGTCCGCCGCCCCGAGCACCGGCACCTCCGCGAACCCCGTCCACGCGTCATCGAGCAGCCAGGTCGCGGCCACCGCGGCGATGTCCCGGGTGGCGACGAGCGGCGCGCGCAGGTCCGGGGTGATCGGGCCGGCGAACACCCCGTCCGATCGGATCGACGAGACCTGCCGCAGCGTGTTGTCCATGAACGACGGCATCGTCAGCGCGCGGTACGGCACCCCGGTCGCCGCGATCAGATCGTCCGCCTTCAGCGTCGCCGTCACGTGCCCCGCCCGGCCGGCCACCGGTGTCCCGCGGCCCAGGGCCGAAATGCCGACCACGCGGCCGACCTCATGCGCGGCGAACACGTCGATCGCCGCCCGCGCGAAACCCAGAAAGGCCGAGTCCACCGACGAAGCCTGCGGGTCCGCCGCGATCAGGAAGAAGACGGCGTCGGCCCCCGCGAACGCCTTGGGCACCACGGCCGGGTCGGCGTGTGAGCCCGTGACGACCTCGACGTTGGCGGCGACGTGCGGGGCCAGCCGGGCCGGGTCGCGCACGACGACGCGGATCGGGGAGCCGGTCTCGAGCAGGGCGTTGACCAGGTGACCGCCGATGTGGCCGGTCGGTGCGGTGACAACAATCATGAGCCAAGTCAACGGCCGGGCGGGCCGATGCTGAAGGACCGATCCCGTCTCGATTGATACCCTGGTGGTATGAGCGAGCTGGAGACGCGGCAGCTGCGATACTTCGTCGCCGTGGCCGAGGAGCGGCACTTCGGGCGGGCCGCCGAACGGCTCGGCATGGCCCAGCCGCCGCTGTCCCGGGCCGTCCGCGCGCTCGAACGGCAGCTCGGAGTACA
Source organism: Dactylosporangium vinaceum (assembly GCF_019904175.1). Classification (GTDB taxonomy): domain Bacteria; phylum Actinomycetota; class Actinomycetes; order Mycobacteriales; family Micromonosporaceae; genus Dactylosporangium; species Dactylosporangium vinaceum. The sequence continues at coordinate 3,248,920 of NZ_CP061913.1, forward strand.
ACTGCTGGAGCGCACCACCCGCAGTGTCGCGCTGACCCCGGCGGGTGAGTCGTTGCTTGCCGACGCCCGCGTCGCGCTTGACGCCGTGGCCCGGGCCGAGCGGCGGGCGCGCCGGGCCGGGGAGCCGGTGCCGTCGCTGCGCCTGGCGCTCAAGGCCGACTACGACGCCGGGCTGCTGCCGAAGCTCCTCGACGCCTTCACGGCGCTGCCGGTCGAGCTGCTGCTCGGCGGGCGCGGCGAGCAGGTGGCGGCGCTGCACGACGGCCGGGCCGACGTGGCGCTGCTGCCGACCCCGTTCGACGGGCGCGGTCTGGACACCGAGCCGCTGCTCACCACGGCGTCGGTGGTGGCGCTGGCCGCGAGCGATCCACTGGCGGCGCGCACGAGTCTTCGCCTGGCCGATCTGACCGGCCGAAAGCTTCCCGGGGGTACTGCGGCCGAGCGCGGCCGGATGCAGCCGCACGCTTCGGGCCGCAGCTTCGACCTGTCGCAGATCTTCAACCTCATCGAGGTCGGCGAGGTCGTGTGGTTCCTGCCGGAGTTCGTCGCCGAGCGGTTTCCGCGCCCGGGGCTGGCGTACCGGCCGATCGAGGGCGTCGAGCCCGTGACCCTCGCCGTGGCCTGGCCGGCCGAGTCGCGCTCGCCGGCGGTGGCGGCGTTCGTCCGGGCCGCGAAGGCGGTCGCCGAGGCGGCGTCGCGGACCGGCGGGGAGTACGAGTCCGCTCGGTTGGTCAGCCCATGATGTAGCCGACGAGCGGGGCTTCCTCGGTGACGCAGGCCGCCGGGGCGACGACCTCGGAGGCGGCGCCGCCGTCGACGCCGGTGCGGAACGTGCCCGGGGCGCCGGTGCAGGAGATCGCGGTGTAGGTGACGCGCACGCCGCTCGCGTCCCACGCCGGGGCGCTGCCGGTGCGGTCGCTTACCTGGTGCTGCTGCGAGCCGTCGAGGTTCATGACCCACACGGTGTCGTTGTGCACGTAGGCGATCTGGGTGGCGTCCGGGGACAGGACCGGCTGCTTGCTGACCTCGTCCTGGGTGAGGCGGGTGGCGTGGCCGGCCTGCTTGACGTAGACGGCGCCGTGGCTGGCGTAGACGGTGGGGGTGGTGCCCGCGGAAGCGGCGGTGGCCCCGGCGAGCGCGGCGGTCGCGGCGGCGAAACCGGCGACGATAAGCGTGCGCGTGACGAAGTTGCGGTTCATCCCTGCCCCCTGGTGTTCTGTCTCGTCCGTGTGACGCTGAGACCATCGGCGCAACCGGGCGGCACCTGAACGAAACCCGCGACGAACCCGTGTGACGAATCGCGGCGTCACAGCGCGGCGCTACAACCGGGTGGCCGCCCGCACCAGCCCGGCCACCGCGCGCGAGTGGCTGTGCGGCGGCCACGCGATGAGCGTCGTGATGGTCGGGGCGTCGAGCAGCGGCACGGCCACCAGGTCCCGGCGCAGGTGGACGCCGGCCGACTCCGCCACGACGGCGCAGGTGCGCCCGAGCGCGATCAGCTCCAGCAGCTGCGAGTGCTCCCGGATCTCCGGGCCCGGCCCCGGCGGATACCTGCCGTCCCGCTGCGGCCAGCGGGGCAGTGGCAGGTCGGGCAGGTCGGCGACCTCGGCCATCAGCAGGTGCGGCCGGACCGTCAGCGGGTGCCCGGCCGGCAGGATCACGACCTGCCGCTCGGTGGTGAGCTCCTCGGTGTCCAGCCCGGCCGGCGAGTCGTAGGGCAGGTGCAGCAGCGCCACGTCCGCCCGCCCGTCGCGCAGCCACTTCTCCTGCTCGCCGATGCCGCACAGCTGCACGTCGACGGCGACCGCACCGGGCTCGGCCGCGTAGGCGGCAAGGAGCTTGGCCAGCAGCTCCCCGGACGCTCCCGCCTTGGTGGCCAGCACGAGCCGCGAGCGGCCGGCCGCGGCCCGCCGGGTCCGCCGCCCGGCCGCCTCGACCGCGTCCAGCGCCGCCCGCGCCTCCCGCAGCAGCACGTGCCCGGCGTCGGTCAGCCCCACGGTCCGGCTGGTCCGCTCCAGCAGCGCGACGCCGAGGCGCCGCTCCAGCCGGCTGATGGCGCGCGACAGCGGCGGCTGCGCGATCCCGAGCCGCTGGGCGGCCCGGCCGAAGTGCAGCTCCTCGGCGACGGCCACGAAGTACCGCAGCTCCCGTGTCTCCATATCGATACCGTCAGGGTATCGCTGCCCACCCGGACGGTGTTGCCGCCCGCTCCGCCCGGCGACCAGGATCGAACCATGAGCGAACCGAACGTGGCGCTGGTGACCGGCGCGAACAAGGGCATCGGATACGAGATCGCCGTCGGCCTGGGCCGGCAGGGCTTCCGCGTCGGCGTGGGCGCCCGCGACGACGCCCGCCGCGACGCGGCGGTCAAGACGCTGCTGGAGAAGGGCATCGACGCATTCGGTGTACCGCTCGACGTCACCTCCGACGCCAGTGTCACGGCCGCCGCGGCCGACCTCACCCGGCTGGACGTGCTCGTCAACAACGCCGGCATCACCGGCAGCATGCCCCAGCACCCGACAGCCGTCGACCTGGACACCATCCGCACCGCCGTGGAGACGAACGTCCTGGGCGTCATCCGCGTCACGAACGCGATGCTGCCCCTGCTGCGCCGCTCCCCGTCCCCGCGCATCGTGAACATGTCGAGCACCGTCGGCTCCCTGACCCGCCAGTCCGAGGGCGACCAGGGCCCGATCTCCGCCGCCTACGCTCCGTCGAAGACCTTCCTGAACGCCGTCACCGTGCAGTACGCGAAGGAGTTCCGCGGCACGAACATCCTCATCAACGCCGCCTGCCCCGGCTACTGCGCCACCGACCTCAACGGCTTCCGCGGCCACCGCACCCCCGAACAGGGCGCCGCCGTCGCCATCCACCTCGCCACCCTCCCCGACGACGGCCCGACCGGCAGCTTCTTCGACGACGAGGGCGTCATCCCCTGGTAGGGGGACTGTCAGAAACGGCTCCGGCGCAGAAACGGTGGTGCCGGTCGATCGAGGTCGATAGCTGGGCGGAACGCTGACGGCGGTGCGATCCTGCTTGGGTCGCAGCGCTGTTGCCGGAGCTGTCGTCGCTGCTCATCGATGAGGTGGCCGAGCAGGGCCGGGTGGTGTCGGTGCCTGTGTCTGTGTCGGCGAGGACGCGCGTCCGCTACCTCAACCAGGGCCGCGCCGATGCCGTACGCAAGCCGCCGCCACCACGCCGGCTGCGCATAGACCTGCCCGCCGTGGTTGCCGGCCTGACGCAGGCCTACAGTAACGGCCCGTTCGAAAGTGCCAACACCAAGGTCAAATTCTTGAAACGCCAGATGTACGGCCGAGCCGGCTTCGCCCTGATACGCCAACGAATCCCGCTCGCATGAGACCGACCGGCACCACCGTTTCTGCGCCAGAGCCGTTTCCCTACAGTCCCTGGTACGGCGCTACCGGGTCAGGAGCGGGGCTATGACGTCGACTCGGTTGGTCCAGATGGCGCCGGTCCAGCCCTTCGGGAGCGTGGCGAGGTCGGCGGGGGTGTCGAAGCCGGCGGACCAGTCGCCCACGTAGCGGACCAGGACCACGCGGGTGTCGGCCTCGCGCATGCGGGCCACGAAGCGGTTCGGCCAGCCCCAGAGCCACTTGCCGTATTCGATGGGCACGATCAGCTCGCGGTGGCGGCAGTCGGAGGGGACGTGGCCGGTCCAGCCTTCCCCGAAGTACCGGAGCAGGCATCGCTTGATGATGGCCTTCGACGACGTGCGGACCTGGGGGAGGCGGTCCGCGACGGCCGCCACCGCCTGGTCGCCGCCGGTGACCGTGACCGCGGCGAGGCGGTCCGGGGGAAGGGTCTGCAGGAACGCGGCGACGGCCGCGCCCTCGGCGGGGGTGTCGTGCTTCAGGTCGAGCTTCAGCTCGCGGCCGGGCAGTGCGGCGAAGACCTCGGGGACTGTCGGGAGCAGGCCGACGCCCTTGCCGCGCAGGGGATGGCTCGCCCCGCCGTCGGCCGTGTAGCCGTAGCCGAGGTCGAGGGCGCGCAGCTCGTCGAGGGTGTGCTCGGCGACGGTGCCCACGCCGTCGGTGCGGCAGTCGAGGGTGGCGTCGTGGAACACCGCGAGCCGGCCGTCGCGGGTCAGCTGGACGTCGATCTCGGCGGCGTCGGCCCCGGCCGCGAACGCCGCCTGCAGTGACGGCACGGTGTTTTCCAGGAACGACACCTGCGGCGGGTGGATGCGGGTCGCCGTGCACGTGTCAGCGGCCACGCCCTGCAGGTCGAACGTCTGGGCCAGCCCGCGGTGGGCGAGCAGGAACGGCCGCCGCCCGGCCTCGGGCCCGGCCAGGGTGGAGCTGTTGCCGAGGTACAGCGCCAGGCCCGCCAGCACCAGCACGGCCAGAGTGATGACGAACCCACGTCGCCGGAAAATCCGCACGACAGCAGCCTTCCAGCGCCGGTCCGGGGCGGAAACCGCCCAAAGACGCAGCACGTCTAATACTTAAGTCCCTGGGCGAGCAGCGCCGCCTGCGTGCGGCTGGCGACGTCCAGCTTTCCCAGGACGTTGCTCACGTGGGTCTTCACCGTCCGCTCGGCCACGTCCAGGGCGCGGGCGATCTCCCGGTTGCTCAAGCCCTCGCCGAGCAGCCGCAGCACCTCGCGCTCGCGAGCCGTGAGCGCCTGCAGGTCGGGGCCGGTCGGAGGCGTCGAGGGCCGCGGCCACAGCAGCTCTGCCGCGGACGCGCTCAGCGGCCGGAGCCCGGCGTGGGCCCCGCGCACGGCGGCCGCCAGCTCCGCGCCCGTGGCGTCCTTGAGCACGAAGCCGTCCGCCCCGGCCGCCAGGGCGCGCTGGACGTCCGCCGCGCTGCCGACGGTGGTCAGCATCAGGACCCGGCCGGTGTACCCGCGCGCCCGCAGTGCGCGCAGCACCGCGACCCCGTCGGCGCCGGGGAGGTACAGGTCCAGGAGAATGACGTCGGCGTCGACCGGTGTGGCCAGCAGCGCCTCGCCGTCGCCGAACCCGGCGACCACCGACACGCCGGGCTCGCTGCCCAGGATCAGGCTCAGCCCTTCCCGCACGAGGGCCTGGTCGTCGACGATGGCGAGCCGGATCACCGCCCGATCGTATGCGGAGGTGCAGGTGCAGGTGCGCGGACACTGGCGCCCGGCGCTCGACGCCGTGCTGTTCGCCCTGGTGGCCGTGCTCTTCGCGCTCTCCGGCACGGCGATCTCGGTGCCGCTGGCCGTCGCCCAGGTCCTGCCCCTGCTCGTGCGCCGGCGATACCCGGGGGCGGCCCTCGCCGTGATCGCCGTCGCCACGTCGGCCCACTCGCTGCTCGGCATGGCCCGCGCGGTCGGATACCTGCCGGTCGCCCTGGCCGTCTACAGCGCCGCCACCCATCGATCGCCGTGGGTGCGGTGGGTCGCCTGCGGCGGGGCCGTCGTGCTCGTCACGGTGACTGGCGCGATCCGCCACGGGCCGGTCGAGGGCGGTCTGCTGGCCGCGGTCGCGCTGATCGTCACCTGGCTGGCCGGAGCGGAGCGGGCGGTGATCGCCCAGCTGCGCCTCGAGCGCCACCTGGCCGACCAGGCCGCGGCCACCGCCCGGTCCCGCGAGCGGCTGGCCCGCCGCCTGCACGACAGCCTGGCTCACACCATGACGGTCATGCTGGTGCAGGGCGAGGCCCTGCGTGCGACGGCCCGGCTGACCACCGAGGACGAAGAGCGTCTGGCATTGGTACTCCAGGCCGGCCGGACCGCGCTCGCCGACGTCCGCCTGGCTTTGGCCGAGGAGACGCAGCGCGATGCCGCCGCGGCGCTGGATGGCCGCCTGGCCGCCCTGCGCGAGGCGGGGCTGCGGGCCGCGGACCCACCCGGCCTCGACGCGCTGCCGCCCGCCGCCCGCGAGGTGGCGTACCGCCTGCTCGGCGAGGCCGCCACCAACGCCCTGCGCCACGACGGCCCCGGCACCCGCCTGACCGCCGAGCTGATCCGGGCGGCCGAGCGCACGTCGCTTCGCGTGACGAGCACGCCACGCACCGGCCACCCCCGCCCGGCCGGTCGGACGCCGGCGGGCGGCTTCGGCCTGAGCAGCCTCGCCGACGACGTCACAGCGATCGGCGGCACCCTGACCTACGGCCCGGCCGGCGGGTCCTGGACCGTGCGCGCCGACTTCCCCACGCCCGGCCCGCCGCACCCGGCCGAGCCAGCGGGCGGGCCTACACCCTGACGGTCGCGAAGATGTCGTCGCCGGGGCGGGCGCCGGGCGTGCGGGCGGCCTCGACGAACCACTCGCGGCCGCAGACGGCGCGGAACAGCGGGCCCGGCAAGTGCGACAGCAGCGCCAGGGTGCGGACCCCGGAGCCGCCCTCGGCCTGGGAGGCGTGCGCGCGCATCGCGGCGCGTTTCTGCCCGGCGTAGGCGCGGACGTCCACGGCGTGTGTGATGGCGGCGCGGGCGGTGAAGACGCGGGTCGGGTCCCCGAACGGGAGGCTCGGCAGGAAGCGGCCGGCCAGCCGTAGCGGCGTCAGCACCATCCGTAGTGACGAGCGGTCGACGGTGGCCTCCAGCAGGGGGGTGCCGGTCAGCTCGGCCGCGGCCCGGGCCACGCGGTGGACCTGGAGGTGGTCCGGGTGGCCATAGCCGCCGTTCGCGTCGTAGCCGGTCAGGATGTCGGCCCGCTCCTCGCGCACGATGGCGGCCAGGCGCGCGGCGGCCTCCGGGACGGGGACGGCGCTGAAGCCGCCCGTCGCGTCGAGGCCCGAGTCGGGGTAACCGAGCGTCTCCACCCGGGCACAGCCGAGCGCCTCCGCGGCCGCCAGGAGCTCCGCGTGCCGGCGGGTGCCGAGCCCCTCGCCGGAGGCGGCCAGGCCGGCCTCGCCGAGGGTGGCGGTGACGAGCACGACACGGTGGCCCTCGGCGGCGGCGCGGGCCAGGGTGCCGCCGGTCAGCAGGGTCTCGTCGTCGGGGTGGGCGTGGAAGGCGACGACCGTGTACTCAGGCATGCGCGAACGCGCGCTCGTACAGCGCGTCCGCCGTGTCGAGCACTGTCTCCCAGCGGACGCACGGCGCGACCGCGCGGTTGTGCTCGGCCACCGCCGCCGCCCGCGCCGGGTCGTCGAGGAGCGAGGCCAGGGTGTTCTGCAGCTCGGCGTCGGAGTGCACCAGCCAGCCCTCGAGGCCGTGGCGGATGAAGTCGGCGACGCCGCTGCCGGCCCGGGCCACGACCGGCAGGCCGGCGCTGCGGGCTTCGAGGGCGGCGATGCCGAAGGACTCTCGCGGGGCCGGGGCGATGTACACGTCCGCCGAAGCCAGCAGCGCCCGGATCGCGGTGCGGTCGAGGGCGCCGGTGAACGTGATCTCCGGCGTTGCCGCCCGGCGCAGGCCCGGCAGCAGCGGCCCGTCGCCGACGAGGACGGCCCGGAACCGGCCCGGGTACGCGTCGTGCAGCGCCTGCAGCGTGCGCAGCAGCGTCCGCGGCCGTTTCCGGCGGACCATGCGCATGACGCTGATGAAGGTGGGGATCGGGGCGGCGGTGCGCGGCAGCAGCCAGGCGGCCGGGTCGATGCCGTTGGGCAGGACCGACACGTGGGTGCCGTCAAGCGCCGTGCGGACCGCCGAGGCGGCCGCGCTGGAGACGGCCGCCCACTGCACGGGCCAGCTGCCGGCGTCCATGACCCGGGCGAAGCGGCGGACCAGCGGCAGGATGTCGTGCCACATCGAGTGCACGGACACGACTGTCGGCAGCCCGGTGGTGGCCGAGGCGCGGGCCGCGGTCCAGGCCAGGGGCGAGAACGCCGAGACGTGGGCGTGGACCGCGTCGATGCGGTGCGTCCGCAGCAGGTCACTGAGCGCGGGGGTGCCGAGGCGGCGGTACGGGCCGGCGCCGAGGCCGGAGATCCGCACGACGGGGACACCCTCGGTGGCCGGGGCGGCCGGCCACGACGGGGCGGTGGTCGTCAGGACCATCGTCTCGTGACGTCCGGCGTGCTGGCGGGTGGCCAGGTCGTGCACCTGGAGTTCGACGCCGCCGAGCCGGGGGAGGTAGACGTCGGTGACATGGGCTATGCGCATTGGGCGGGGGGTCTCCTGAAGAGCAGCCACAGGGCCGTGGCCATGGCGCCGACGGGGATCTCGGCGGCGAAGACGAACGCGCGGTACAGCAGGACGCCGGCCAGCGCGCCGGTGGGGTCGGCGCCCAGGGCGATCAGGATCGCGATGGTGCCCGCCTCGACCACGCCCGCACCGCCGGGGGTGATGGCGGCGAGGGTCAGGAGGCGCTCTGCGACCAGCCCGGCGAGGATGATCGGCCACGGGAGGTACACATGGATAGCAACGAAACTGAGCCAGAGTAGGGCACCCTGGAGCACCCAGTAGCCTGTCATCCCCCAGCTCAGCTCCCGCCAACGGCGCCGGACGAGGCTGTCGGTGCCGTCCAGCAGGTCGGTCGTCGCGGCCGTCCAGCCCGGCTGCGCCTTCGGGCGGATGCGGGTCCAGACCCGCTCACACCACGCGACCAGGCGCAGCAGGGGACCGGCCCGGCCGAGCAGGGCGGCGGTGACCAGGACCCCCGAGACGAAACAGATCACGGAGCATAGCAGCCAGAGCAGCATGTGGCCGCCCGGCGTCAGGTCGGCTACGAGCAGTACTCCCAGCGTCACCAACGGCATGAAAAGCTTGGCGATCAGGTCCCACGCCTTGGAGACCACGACGAAGCGGGCGAACTCCAGGCCCGTGTGCCCCCAGCCGCGGACCATGCCGAGGTTGAGCGCGGTGCCGGCCACCCCGCCCAGCGGCAGGACGTTGGAGACCGCGCTGCCGGAGAGGTTGAGCGTCAGCGCGCGGCGGTGGCTGAGCCCGGGCAGTGACGCGGTGAGCACGGAGGTGTGGACCACCAGGCCGAGCAGCCACACGACACCCAGCAGCAGCGGCCAGCGCCAGCCGAGATTGGCGATCATCCGCCACGCCTGCGACCACGATGCTCCGACGGCGTGCAGATGCACGGCCGACCAGGCGACCAGCCCGACCGCCCCCACGAGCAGCGCAATCCGGCGCGGCGCCTTCACCGCCATGCGGTCCTCCCCCGTGCGACCATCTTCGAGTCGCTCAAGGTCGCAGACGGAAGCTGAAGAAACGCTGAACGTCTAGATTATGACAGGCGCGGCGGTACTTTCGCGCACAATCAGCTCCGTTGCCAACTCAATGCGTGGCGATTCGATGCGCTCTCCGTTGACGATCCGTAGCAGTGTGCGTGCGGCGGCGACGCCCATCTCGTGCAGCGGCTGGCGGACGGTGGTCAGCGGGGGAGCGGTCCACTCGGCGAAGTTGAGGTCGTCGAAGCCCACGACGCTCACGTCACCGGGAATCGTCAGGCCGGCCCGGCGGACCGCCTCGTAGACCCCTGTCGCCTGCTGGTCGCTGCCGGCGAACACGGCGGTCGGCGGGTTGGGCAGCGACAGGAGCGACTCGGCCGCGCGCAGCCCCCCGTCGTGCTGAAAGTTTCCGTACCGCACCAGTTGCCGATCGGCCGCCAGCCCGGCCGACTCCAGGGCCGCCCGGTAGCCGGCGATGCGCGCCCGGGTGCACTGGAACTGCTCGAATCCGCCGATCGCGGCGATGCGCCGGTGCCCGAGCGCGGCCAGGTGCTCGGCCGCCGCGTAGCCACCCGCGAAGTTGGTCGCCCCGATCGACGGGATGCCCGGCGGCGGCTGGTTGACCGCGTCGACGATGACGAACGGCAGGTTGCGCCGGCGCAGGTCGTCGTGCTGGCGCTCGGCCAGCTCGCTGAGCACCAGGATGGCGCCCTCGGAGCCGCGGGCCAGCAGCGACTCGACCCACCGCCGGGACAGGGACTGGCGATTGTGGATCGCGGACACGACGAGCCCCAGCCCGGCCTCTTCGACGACCTCCTCGACGCCTGTCAGTATCGACAGCCCCCACACGCTGTCGAGCTCGTTGATGACCAGGTCGACGAGTTCGGTGCGGCGCCGCCGCCCGCTCTTCGCCGCCCGTGGCCGCTGATAGCCGCGCTCGGCCAGCAGCCGCTCGATGGCCTGGCGGGTCTTCGCCGAGACATCCGTGTGTCCATTGAGGACCTTCGAGACAGTGGAGACGGCCACGCGCGCCTCGCGCGCGATCTCGGCCATCGTGGGTCTGCCGTTCGCCGTCATGGCCTCACCTGCGAGTTTCGAAAACGATTGCCCATGTGTGGGCGGCGCTGCCTGGTGATCGGCACCGTACACCCCGCACCTGCGTTTCGAAATGTTTCTCGAAAGGACGGCCCGTCCCATGCGCACCGCTGCGCCGGGCCCGGCGAGCCGCGGCGGCGGCTGCGGTCAGCGCGACTGTTCGACGAGCTCGACGCGCGGCACCGTGTTGCGGGGCAGCCCTGCGTAGTCCCAGGTGACGATGACGTCGAGCTCGCCGAGCATCGCGCGGTTGAGCAGCTCCTGCAGCAGCACGCCGTCGGGATCGTGCACGGTGTCGACGGTGTCGTACCCGTGCCGGTCCGCGTGGGCGGCACACTCGGCGACGTGCGTCATCTGGCGCAGATAGATCACGGCCCGCAGAGGTGGCAGGTTGGCGTCCATGCCGTGTGTATCGGGGCCGCGCTCAGGTTCGTAACACCTCCTGCTGAACCGGGCGGCGCCGGCCTCAGGGCTTGCGGGCCACCACGCCGACGATGCCGAGGTCGGGGCTGACCGGGCGGCGCGCGGCGGGGTCGGCGGGGCGCCAGTCGGCCACCGGCACGATGCCCGGCTCGACAAGCTCCAGGCCCTCGAGCCACCCCGCGATCATCGCCCGGGAGCGCGCCCGCACGTCGGTGCCGCGGGCGGCGAACATGCGCTCGTAGGCGGCGATCCCCTCGGCGTTGCTGAAGTCCATCGTGCCGTGGCTGAGCACGACGAAGCTCCCCGGCGCCAGCGGCGCGATCAGCTCCCGGACGATCTGCGCGACCTGCTCGTCGTCGTGCACGAAGTGCAGCGTCGTCACCAGCAGCAACGCCACCGGCCGGCTGAAGTCGAGGGTGTCGCGCACTGCCTGGTGCTCGAGGATCAGCCGCGGCTCGCGCACGTCGGCCTCCAGGTATGCGGTCCGCCCCCGCGGATCCCCGACCAGCAGCGCCTGGGCGTGCATCATGACGATCGGGTCGTTGTCGACGTACACGACCCGCGACTCGGCCGCGACCTGCTGCGCGACCTCGTGCGTGTTGTCGGGCGCGGGCAGCCCCGTGCCGATGTCGAGGAACTGGCGCACGCCGGCCTCGGCGACGTGGCGCACCGCCCGCCCGAGAAACGCCCGGTTGGCCCGGGCCAGCTCCACCACCGCGGGGAACGCCGCCGCGATGGCGTCCCCGGACGCGCGATCGGCGGCGAAGTGGTCCTTGCCGCCGAGCCAGTAGCTGTAGCGCCGCGCGGGGTGCGGCACCGACGTGTCGATCCGGGTGTGCTCCATCACCAAGCAAGGTAATGGATCGAGCCCGGCACTGGCTATACTGAGCGTGACGCTGTCATCGGACTGTCGTCCCGGACGAGTGGAGTCGTACCCGGCCTGACAAGACGACCACCGAAAGTCAGGTGTCGTCACCGTGCCGTGGATCGTCCTCGTCATCTCGGGCCTGTTCGAGTCCGTCTGGGCCATCGCCCTGAGCCGCTCGGCCGGCTTCACCCGCCCCGTCCCGACCGCCACGTTCGCCGTCGCCCTGGCGCTGAGCATGGGCGGCCTGGGCTACGCCCTGCGCTCGATCCCGGTCGGCACCGGCTACGCCGTCTGGGTCGGCATCGGCGCCGCCGGCACGGCGGTGGCCGGCATGCTCTGGCTGGGCGAGCCCGCCGGCCTGCCCCGGATCCTCGCGCTCCTGCTGGTCGTCGCCGGTGTCATCGGCCTGAAGATCTTCCACTAGCCGGCGTGGCCGCCGCGCGGGTCGAAGATCACACCGGAGCGGGGCCGGAATAGCCCGCCCGGGGCGGCGGGTTGCGCGGAGTATGACAACGATCGGACTCATCGGCAGCGGCAACATCGGCAGCACCGTGGCCAAGCTGGCCGTGGACGCCGGCTACGACGTCGTGCTGAGCAACTCCCGGGGGCCGGAGACGCTGGCCGACCTGGTCGCCGCGCTCGGCCCCAAGGCCCGTGCGGCCCGCCCGGCCGAGGCGGCCGCCGCCGGGGACATCGTCGTGGTGACCGTGCCGCTGAAGGCGTACCGGGACGTGCCGGCCGAGCCGCTGGCCGGCAAGGTGGTCATCGACACGAACAACTACTACCCGGAGCGCGACGGGCAGATCGCCGAGCTCGACGCCGGCACCGCCACCACCAGCGGGCTGCTCCAGGAGCACCTCGGCACCGCGAAGGTGGTCAAGGGCTTCAACAACATCTACTTCAAGCACCTCGCCGAGCAGGGCCGCCCGAGCGGCGCCGCGGACCGTGCGGCGCTGCCGATCTTCGGTGACGCGCCCGACGCGAAGCGCGCGGTGACCGAGTTCCTGGACACCATCGGCTTCGACGCCGTCGACGGCGGCCCGCTGGCCGACAGCTGGCGCTCCGAGCGGGACACCCCGGTCTACGTCCAGCCCTACAGCGACGCCCAGGCCGACACCGCGAGCGTGCGCGCCCGGCTCGCCGAAGCCAAGCGTTAAGCGGGGCCGCCACGGGTCCCGCAGGGGCGAGGGTGCACCTGCGGGACCGGGAGCGCGGCGGGCGCGGCCGGTTCGCGCTAGCGGGCGAACTGCTGCGGTATCCACTCCGAGAACGCCGGCACGTACGCCAGCAGGATGATCGTGGCGAACATGACCGCCATGAACGGCAGCATCGGGCGGAGCATGTCCACGATCTTGATCCGGGCGATCCCGCACACGATGAAGCAGGCCGACCCCAGCGGCGGCGTGACGAGCGAGATGCCGAACACGGCCAGGCTGAAGATGGCGAAGTGCAGCTCGCCCATGCCGGCGTCGCGGGCCAGGGGCATGAACAGCGGGATGAGCACCACCAGCGCCGGCACGCCGTCGAGGAGCGCGCCGAGGATCCAGAACAGCACCATGACGATGGTGATGAACAGGAAGTAGTTGCCGGTGAACTGCCCGGCCCACTCGGCCAGGACCACCTCGACCTGGTCGTAGGCGAGCATGTACGCCAGCAACTGGGCCACGCCCACCAGCGACAGCACCACGCCCGAGGTGCGGCCGGCATTGACGAAGACCGACGTCCACTCGCCGCGTGGGATGGTGCGGTACGCCAGAGCCAGCAGTGTGGCGTAGAGGACGGCGACGGCGGCCGCCTCGGTCGCGGTGAAGACGCCCCAGAGGATCCCGCCCAGGATGATGACCGGGGCGACGAGCGGCGGCAGGGCGGCCAGGCCGGCCCGGCCCAGCTCGCCCGGGGTGACCCGGACTCGCTCGGTGGTCGGCTCGCGGTACTTGGCGTAGAAGTAGATGACGAAGCCCTTGCCGATCGCGACGACCACCGCGGGGACGAGCGAGGCCAGGAACAGGTCGCGGATCGAGAGGTTGGCGACGGTACCGAGGACGATCATGGTGATCGAGGGCGGGATGAGGATGCCCGTTCCCGACGCGGCCGCCACGATCGAGGCCGACCACGGCCGCCGGTAGCCGGCCTTCGTCATCGGCGGGATCATCGTCGACCCGATCGCCGCCGCGTCGGCGTTCACCGAGCCGGACAGGCCGGAGAACAGCATGGTCGAGGCGACCACGCTCATCCCGAGCCCGCCGGTCATCCAGCCCACGAGCATCGTCACGAACCGGATCAGCCGCTCGGCCGCGCCCGAGCGGTGCAGGATCTCGCCGGTCAGCACGAACAGCGGGATCGCCAGCAGCGTGAACGAGTTCAGGCCGTGGAAGACCGCCTGCGCGGCGATGGACAGCGGCACGTCGTCGGCCGTGGCCTGGATCAGCCCGACCGCGCCGAGGGCGGCCACGATCGGCACGCCGAGCACGATCAGCGCCAGGATGCCCACGAACGCCAGACCGAAGCTCATGCTGCCCTACCTTTCATAGCGAGCCCAGGTTTGATATTGATCTGGGTTGACGCGGGCGAGGCAGGTATGGCTTTCATGCTGGCTGCCGTCGATGGTTCAGGACGCATGGCCGCCTGCCTCGTCTGCTCTTGCTGACTGCTGATTGGGCTCTGCGATCCATCGCTGTGTAGGGCGTTGACGGCGGCAAGAGCGCGCGGTGACAGGCCATGGGAGAAGGGAGTCAGATGGCTGTCGCGGTCGGAGTCGATGTGGCCAAGGAACTGCACTGGGCCGCCATCGTGCACACCGAGACCGGGAAACTGCTGGCCAGCTGCAAGGTAGCCAACGAACCGGCGGCGATCCATGAGTTGATCGACCAGATCCACGCGGCCGAGGGCGATCACGGCCCGGCGACGGTCGCGATCGACGTACTCGGCGGGATCGCCGGGCTGTTGCAGGTCATGCTCAGCGACGCCGGCTTGGACCTGGTCCACGTATCCGGGCTGGCAGTCAACCGGGCCCGGCGGGCCACCCGCGGTGGCGAGCACAAGTCGGATCCGCGCGATGCCAAGGTGATCGCCGATCAGATCCGGCTGCGCCGCGAGGAACTGCGCCCGGTCACCACCGACACCGACGCCGATGCCGAACTGCGGCTGCTGGCCGGACGCCGCCGGGAGCTCGTGGTCGATCAGACCCGCCGCATCGCACGGCTGCGGGACCTGCTCGCCTCGATCCATCCCGGCCTCGAACGCGTGCTCGACCCGACCAACAAAGCCGATGCCGCACTGCTGGCCCGCTATGTCACCCCGGCCGAAATCCGCCGCGCCGGCCGCAACCGGATCATCACCTACCTGCGCACCACCGGCCGGCACAACACCGCCGTCATCACGGCCTTGGCCGACAAAGCCCTGACCGCCGCAACCGGGCAGCACCTCACGGTGCCCGGCGAGGCAGTCGCTGCCGACATCGTGCGTGACCTCGCCCGCGAGGTGCTCGCCGGCCGCGACAAACTCGCCGCGATCGACGCCCGGCTCGCCGAGGCGCTCACCCGCCACCCTGACGCGGCCCTCGTCCAGTCCCTGCCCGGGATGGGGGCCACCCTGACCGCCGAGTTCCTCGCCGTGGCAGGCGGCATCAGCCGATTCGCCAGCGGCAACCAGCTCGCCTCCGCAGCCGGACTCGCCCCCGTGCTGCAACAATCCGGCAAGATGCACTACCTGCGCCGCGCCAACGCCGGCGACAAAACCCTCAAACGCATCTTCTACCAATCGGCGTTCTGCGCCCTGCAACGAGACCCGGCCAGCCGCGCCTTCTACGACCGCAAACGAGCCGAAGGAAAGCGGCACCACCAAGCCCTCATCGCCCTGGCCCGCCGACGCATCAACGTCCTGCACGCCATCCTGCGCACCCGGCAGCCCTACCAAGCAAACTTTGCTCTCGCCTCTTGACTCAGACATTAGGCTGCGCTCTCCAGCACCGGGTCGGGCTCGGCGATCTCGCCGCCCCGGGCCAGGAACACCACGTGGGCGACGACGTGGACCAGCCCGAGCGCGGCCCCGAACGGCAAGGCCAGGAACGCGGCCCACAGCGGGACGCCGGCGGGGGAGACGACGTCGCGCTGCTCCCACAGGTACACCGCGCCGCCGATGCCGATGCCGGCCAGCACCGCGCCCAGCGCGAGCAGTTCGCCCACGCGCAGCCGGCGCCGGGTCCGGGCGCCAATGCGGCGCTCGAACAGGTGCAGGGCCACGTGGGCGTGGTCGCGCACCCCGATGGCGAAGCCGACGAACGCGATGTACACGAGCAGGTCGGTCGCCACCTCGTTGGACCACGACAGCGGCTGCTCCAGGGCGTAGCGGAAGAACACCTGCGCGAGGATCACCAGGACGGTGCCGGCGAGCAGGACGACGATGAGCGCGTTCTCGAAGGCCGCGAGCGGACGCTGCATGTCAGGCCACCGGGAGGTACTTCACCAGGTCGCCGAACGTGGCCCGGTTCTTCTCCAGCACGGGCTTCACGGCCTGCTGGAACGCGGTGACGTCCACGTCGTCGTTGATCTTCGCGCCCTTGTCGGTGGCCTGCTTGACGTACTTGTCGGTCTCGTCCGTCCACAGCTCCCGCTCGCGCTGCTCGGCCTCCTTGCCGGCCTGCACCAAGGCGTCCTGGTGCTCCTTGGACTGGTCGTTGAACCACTTCTTGCTCACCAGCAGCGCGTCGATGCCGAACTGGTGGCGGGTCCAGGACCAGAACTTCGCCTCCTCCACGTGCTTGTTTGTCACGTAGAAGATCGGGTTGTTCTCGGCGCCGTCGATGACGCCCTGCTGCAGCGCCGAGTAGATCTCGTTGGTGGCCAGGGGGGTGGCCTGGGCGCCGAGGGTGTTGAACGTGTCGATCGCGACGGCGTCCTGCGGCACCCGGATGCGCATGCCCTTGAGGTCGGCCGGGGTCTTGATGGCGTGCTTCTTGTTGTAGACGTTGCGGGCGCCGGAGTCGAACCAGCCGAGCACCTTGAGGTCGTAGCCGTCGAGCACCGCGGCGAGGTTCCGGCCCAGGTCGCCGGCGAGCCCGGCGAAGAGGTCGGACTGCTTGGTGAACGCGTACGGCACCGAGAGCACGCCCAGCCGCTTGTCGAACGCGGTCAGGTTGGCGAACAGGGTCTTGGTCATCTGCAGGGTGCCGTTGCGCACCTGCTCGTTCATGCGGTTGTGGTCGCCGAGGGTGCCGTTGGGGAAGACCTTGACCTCGTAGGCGTTGTTCGTCAGCGCCGCGAGCCGCTCGCCGAAGTACTTCTCGGCGGCGATCTCCGGGTTGGTGTCGTTGACGGTGTCGCCCAGCCGTACGTCGGTCTTGCCGCCGCCCCCGGCACCGCTGCTCCCGCAGCCGGCCAGGGAGGCCGCCGCGGCCGTGCCGACAGAGATCTTGATGAAGTGCCGCCTGTCCATGGCGCGAAGTCCTTCCGGTTTCAGGGGTGTTCCGGAGACATTGACGGACTGTACTGTGTTCCGTGAGACGGAACAAGCTTCAGCTGAATGGAACAGGAGTACTCCATGGAAGTGCGCCACGCCACGTCCCCGGATGAGGTCGACCGGATGGGCACCGAGGAGCTGCGGGGGCGCTTCCTGGTCCCGGGCCTGGTCGGCGGGGCCATGGTCCGCCTGGTGTACAGCCACCACGACCGGCTCGTGGTCGGCGGCGTCACGCCCGGCACCGAGAGCGTCGCGCTGCCCAACCCCGGCGCGCTGCGCTCGGCGTACTTCCTGGAGCGCCGCGAGCTGGGCGTGGTCAACGTGGGCACGGCGACCGGCCGGATCACCGTCGACGGCGAGGTGTTCGAGCTGGGGCCGAAGGAGTGTCTCTACGCGGGCCGCGGCGCCCGGGACGTGGCCTTCGCCGGGCACGGCGCGAGCTTCTACCTCGTGTCGACCCCGGCCCACGCGGTGTTCCCGACCCGGCGGGCCGGGCTGGCCGACGCCGAGCCGGTGAAGCTCGGCGGGGTCGAGGGCTCCAACGAGCGCACCATCTACAAGTACATCCACCTCAACGGCGTCCGCAGCAGCCAGCTGGTGCTCGGCGTGACGGTGCTGGCGCCCGGCAGCATGTGGAACACGATGCCGTGCCATGTGCACGACCGCCGCACCGAGGTGTACTTCTACTTCGATCTCCCGGCCGACCAGCGCGTCGTGCACCTGATGGGCCGTCCCGACGCGACCCGCAACCTCATCCTGGCCGGCGGCGACGCCGTGATCTCGCCGCCGTGGTCGGTCCACTGCGGCTTCGGGACGCGCAACTACGCGTTCGTGTGGGCGATGGGCGGGGAGAACCAGGCGTACGACGACGTCGAGGTCGTGGCCGTCCAGGATCTGCGGTGACGCCGTTCGACCTGAGCGGGCGGGTCGCGCTCGTCACCGGGGCCGGGCACGGCATCGGGCGGGCGATCGCGATCGGGCTGGCCCGGGCGGGGGCCGACGTGGTGCTGCACGCGCGCCGCGCCGACGACCTGGACGAGGTGGCTTCGGCGGTACTGCGCGAAGGCCGCACGGCCGAGCGCTGGGTCCAGGACCTCGCCGACCCCGCCGCCGTCGCCGGGGCCGCGGACGCCCTGGGGGCCGTGGACATCCTGGTCAACAACGCCGGGGTCATCCATCGGGCGCCGGTGCTGGAGCAGACGTACGACGCCTGGCGGGGCGTGCTGGCGATCAACCTCGACGCCGTCTTCGTGCTCACCCGGGCCCTCGGCGCCGGCATGCTCGCGCGCGGGCGCGGCAAGGTGATCACGGTGGCGTCGCTGCTGTCGTTCCAGGGCGGGCTCAACGTCGCCGGCTACGCCGCGAGCAAGCACGCCGTGGCCGGCCTGACCCGCGCGCTCGCCAACGAGTGGAGCGCCAGTGGTGTGCAGGTCAACGCGATCGCGCCGGGGTACATCGAGACGGCCAACACCGGAGCCCTGCGCGCGGACGCGGACCGGGAGCGGGCCATCCGCGACCGGATCCCGGCCGGGCGCTGGGGCCGCCCCGAGGATCTCGCCGGCGCCGCCGTCTTCCTCGCCTCGTCGGCGGCGGACTACGTGGCCGGTCACGTGCTGGTGGTCGACGGCGGCTGGATGGCCCGGTGACGCGGTCCGGTTCCCGGCTAGGCTGGTCCGGTGACGACCGGGATGCCCAGCGGGTCCATCGACAAGGCCCTGACCGTGCTGGAGGCCCTGGCCGAGCACAGCCGGCTGACGGACATCGCCACCGCGTCGGGCCTGCCGAAGTCGACTGTCCACCGCATCCTGCAGTCGCTCATCGGCTGGGGCTTCGCGCTCGTCGACGGCAACGGCGGCTACCTGCCCGGCCCGCGCATCCTGACCCTCGCCGGGCGGGTGATGAGCCGCTTCGACCCGGCCCAGCACGCCCGGGCGGCGCTGCGCGACCTGCGCGACCGCACCGGCATGACCGTGCACTTCGCGATCCGCGGCGGCGACGAGATCGTCTACGTCGACAAGATCGAGGGCCGCCGGCCGTATCAGATGAAGTCGCGCGTCGGCATGGCCGTCCCGCTGCACACCACCGCCATCGGCAAGGCGGTGCTCGCGCACCTGGACGACGCCGAGATCGCCGCGATCGTCGAGCGGACCGGCCTGAGCGCCGTCACGCCGCGCTCGATCGTCGACCCGGCGGTCCTGCGCGAGCAGCTCGCGGCCGCGCTCACCGCCGGCTACGCGGTCGACGACGGCGAGAACGACATCGAGATCCGCTGCATCGGCGCGGCGGTCTTCGACCACACCGGCAACGTCCTCGGCGGCGTCTCCATCTCGGCGCTGTCGTTCGAGCTCGACCTGACAAGCGCGGCCCTCATCGCCGAGGTGACGGGCGCCGCACACGCGGTGTCGCTGGCCCTCGGCGCACCCCCGGCCCGCCTCTCGGAGGTGGGCTGAAGCCCACTCATCTGGAGCGACAATGCCCAACATCACCGTGGAGCTGCTGTCCGGCCGGACCCTGGACCAGCGGCGCGAGTTCGCCGAGGCCGTGACGGCCGCGGCCGTGCAGATCCTCAACGCCAAGCGGCCGTCGGTCCGCATCCGCTTCGACGAGATCGAGAAGACCGACGTCGCCAACGGCGGTGTCCTGGAGTCCGACAAGGACTGAGCGCCAGGCGTGCGGTGGCCCTCGGCGAGCGGGGGTCACCGCGGCGGCGGCACCGGCCGGCCGCTCGGCATCATGCTCAGCCGATGGGTGTCCTGACCCGGGCGGCCGCGACGACGACCTCCTCGATGCCGCGCAGCCCGGCCTCCAGCATGGCCGGGGAGATCGCGGTGGTGTCCACCCGCCACGTCAGCGCCAGGCCGCCGGGGACGGCGTCGACGTGCAGGAAGCAGGTGGCGTCGTACTCGTTGGAGCCGGGCCCCCACGTGAGGGTGCTCTGCTCCAGGGCGGCCGCGCGGGGGATCTGGGCCGACGCGCGCCGCCGGTCGTTGAAGTAGCACATGGTGTCGAGCTCGACGCCGCGCTCGGCCGCGACCCGGTCGACGAGCGCCCACAGGTCGCGCGGGTGGTAGTACGCGTGCATCCCGGCCGTCAGCTGCGCCCGCCAGGCCCGCGCCACCACCTCGTCGAAGTCCGCGCCCGCGGTGTCGACGACGGCCAGCCCGGCCTGGGCCAGGTTGCTCACCGAGGCCGCGAAGCCGGGCCGGAACCGGTTGCTGACGACCACCCGGAACGCCCCGACGGGCTCCCCGGACAGGCGCGCGAGCACCGTCGCGTACGCGGCCAGCAGCACGGTACCGCTGTGCACCTTCGCATCGGCGGCGACGGTCTCGGCGGCGCGGGCCAGGGCCGGTGACGTGAGCGTCGCCTCCTGCCAACGCTCGGGCTCCGGCGGGCGCTTGACCGGGAGCCGCTGGGGGCTGATGGCCCGCAGGTGCCGCTCCCAGTAGCGCAGCGAGGCGTCGTGCTGGCGCCGCGCGGCCCGCCCCTGCTGGGCCCGCGCCAGCTCCAGGGGCTGGACGCCCTCGACCGGCGCGAGCGCCCGCCCGGTCGCCGGGTCGAGGTTGGCCAGGTCGGCGATGAGCGCTTCGAAGCCGTACCCGTCGATGGCCATGTGGCAGTAGAGCGCGACGAGGTGCCGGGCCTGCTCGCCGTCGGCCACCACCGCCATCCGCACCGGCCAGTCCGCGGCCGGGTCCCAGGGTGCCGCCTCGTAGCGGTCCCGGATCTGCGCGGCCCGCGCCCCGGGGTCACTGCCGCCGTCGTACACCTCCAGCCGGATCTCGCCCGCGGGGGCGAGCACCTGCCGGGGCGGCATGTCGGTGGACAGCCGGGTCCGCAGCGACTGGTGCCGGCTCATGATGAATCCGAGCGTGGTCGCGATGTCGGCCACTGTCGTGCCGGGCTCCAGGGGCATGACCCCGCCGGCCCACTCGACCGCCTCCACCACCTGCATCGAGCGCCAGGCGGCGAACTGCCCCCACGTCAGTTCGCCGGTGCCTTCGCCGTCTCCGGAAAATGGCACGGAGAGGCATTCTCGCAGCGACATGGGCTATTCCCCTCGGCGGCCGATTTCGCTATTTGAAGAAGGGATGCGCCGGCGACGCTTTCGCTCGCCGCCGGCGCCGAGGCTCCTTAGAGCGAGCGCACAGACTTCATGGCCGACCTCCCTTCGCCGCACCGCGTCGGTCGATTGCAAAAGGGAGCCTAGCGCGAAATGAATCGATGAAGAAGTACTCCGGGAGTGTTTGGGTGCGAAGGACATCGATTTGTTAGGACGCTGCACGCATTGATGGCGAACCATTTTGAATTGGTCTGTATTGACGCGAACGAGGCTTGCCGCCCGGTTGGTGCACTACGTTCCCGGCGGGAAAAGGGTCGCGATGGGGTTGTATCGACTGCCTGTATATGCCGATGACTGCTAGCCGGCGTCGGCGAGGCCGTTGCGGTAGGCGTACACGACGGCCTGCACCCGGTCGCGGAGATCGAGCTTCGTGAGGATCCGGGAGACGTACGTCTTCACCGTCTCCGAGCTGATGACGAGCGTCGCCGCGATCTCGGCGTTGGACAGCCCGGTCGCGATGAGCCGCAGCACCTCCAGCTCCCGCGGGGCGAGCACCTGCCCGGCGGCCACCTCCGGCGCGGCCGGGCGCACCCGGGTGCCGAACCGCCCGATGAGCTCCCGCGTCACGGCCGGGGCGAGCAGGGCCTCACCGGCCGCGACCGTCCGCACGCCGGCGATCAGCTGCTGCGGGGTGGCGTCCTTGAGCAGGAACCCGCTGGCTCCGGCGCGCAGGGCCTGGAAGACGTACTCGTCCAGGTTGAACGTCGTCACCACGAGCGTCCTGACCGGCTCGGCGATACCGGGCCCGGCCAGCTGCCGGGTCGCCTCGATCCCGTCGAGCACCGGCATCCGGATGTCCATGACCACGACATCGGGCCGCAGCCGCCGCCCCAGCTCGACCGCCGCCCGCCCGTCACCGGCCTCGCCGACGACCTCCAGGTCCTCCTGCGCGTCGAGGATCGTCACGAACCCGGTCCGGACCAGGGCCTGATCGTCACAGACCAGCACCCGGATGCGCTCACTCATGCGGTGTCTCCGGTGGGGATGCGGGCGGTCACGAGGAAGCCGCCGTCGTCGGTCGGGCCGGCGTGCAGTTCGCCGCCGAGGATCTCGACCCGCTCGCGCAGCCCGTCGAGCCCGCGCCCGGAGCCGCCGACGGGGTGGGCCGGCGCGGGCCCCGGATCGTTGCCGACGGCGATGTGCACGCCGTCGCCGCGGTGGGCGAGGTGCACGCGGGTCGGCCGGCCGGGGGCGTACTTCAGGGCGTTCGTCAGCGCCTCCTGCACCACCCGGTATGCGGTGAGCTCCCGACCGGAGCCCAGGCCGCCCGCCCGCCCGTCCTCCACCAGCTCGACCGGCTGCCCCGCGCTGCGGGTCTGCACCACGAGCTCGGGCAGCGCGGCCAGGGTCGGCAGGTCACCGCGGGGCGCGACCCGGTCCGGGTCGAGCACCCCGAGCAGGTCGCGCAGCTCACGCAGTGCCCGCCGGCCGGTACCGCTTATCGCCTCGAGATTGGCGCTCACCTGCTGCGGCGCCGCGGCCAGGAACTGCGCGGCGTCGGCCTGCACGACCATCGCCGTGACGTGGTGCGTGATGACGTCGTGCAACTCCCGCGCGATCCGCGCCCGCTCCCCGGCCCGGGCCGCCGCGGCCGTCGCCCGCCGCCGCTCGGGCTCCATGATCCGCATCCGCCGCACGCGCGACCCCGCCGCCACTCCGGCCATGACGATCAGGAAGAACAGCACGAAGTCCTGCACCCGGGTGGGCGACCCGGCGGCATGCAGGGCAACGGCGAGCCCGGCATACCCGGCACAGGCGATGCCCGTCGTCAAGCCCCGCCGCCGCTCCTGGTAGGCCGCCGCGCTGTACAGGGCCACGAGCAACCCGGCCCCGGCGAACGTCGGATAGCCCCGCAGCTCCTGCACCGCGAACCCGCCCGCCGCGACCGCCAGCACCGCCGAAGGCCACCGCCGCCGCCACGCCAGCGGCACCGTCTGCGCCAGCGCCGCCAGCACGGCGAGCCCGTCGACGGCCCGGTGCGGCAGCTCCCCGAGCCGGGTCCCGTTGGCCGCGAGCGGCGGCACGAACGCCAGCGCCGCCAGCGCCACCCCGACCGCCCCGTCCCGCACCACCACGCTGCGCGCCCGCCACCACCGCGGCGCGACGACCCGGCCCCGCCCACCCAGCCCACGCAGCACGCCCGCAGCGTAACGACCCTCGAACCCCGGTGCCGCCGGACCCATCGTCAACCCCCTCTCCCCGCTCGCCCCGCCCCGCTCACGTGCCGGCCGCGGCGTCAGGGCTCTGGGAGGAGGGCGTGGTGGCGCGGCGGTGGCGGTGGACGAGGCGGCCCGTGCGGTACGCCCGGCGCAGGAAGACGGCTGTCACCGCGGCCCCGGCCAGAATGGCGACGAGGCTGCCCTCGGGGCCGAAGGGGCCGCCGCTTATCAGATCGGAGCCGGCCGCGGCGCCGCGCAGGAGGCCGTGGGTGCCGGTGGTGCCGGAGACCACGGTGCCGAAGAGGCCGGACTCGGCGAAGTTCCAACCCAGGTGCAGGCCGATCGGGACCCAGAGGGAGCGGGTGGCCGTGTACGCGGCGCCCAGCATCAGGCCGGCCTCGGCGGCGATGGCCAGGGCGCCCCACAGCGTGGCCTGGGGGTTGAACAGGTGCAGCACACCGAACAGGACGCCCGAGACGCCCAGCGCGGCCCACGTGCCCTGCCACTGCTCGACCAGGCGGAACAGTGCGCCGCGGAACAGCAGCTCCTCGGCGACGGCGGCGCCGATCATCGTGCCCAGGGTGGCGAGCATGGCCCAGCCCGAGCCCCAACCCCGGATCTCGTACCCCCCGAACAGCGCGATGACCCCGATCGTCAGCGTGAACAGCGCGATCCCGGCGCCCGTGAAGCGCAGGACCTGCGGTGCCAGCGCAGCCGGGGCGACCTCGGTGACCGGGCGCCGCTCGAGCGCGGCGACGATCCGGCGGTACACCCACAGGCCCAGCCCGGCCGTCAGCACCCCGACGGCCAGGGCGGTCGCGGCGTTGCCGGAGGCGGCCGAATTGACGGCCGCCGAGGCCACGAGCACGATCCCGAACACCACGAGCATCACGGGCAGGCGCAGCCCGATCCGGCGGGCCGGGCGCGCCGGGGCCGGCTGAGTCTCGGTCATCGTGAACCCCTTCACCAGGTGCGCGACCGCCTGCCGCGCCGATACGCCGACGCTATGGCGCACCGGCCCACCGGCACGTCCCCGCACGGTGGGCATCGGCGTGTAGCTCCCGCGGGGGACACGTGTCGATCGATTCCACCGGATTCACTCCGCAGAGGGATCGGTCCTTCGCTGTGCGTATAACCGCTGCGCGAAACGTCGCTCGGCGGACTAGTTCGAGGTTGCCGCAGCCAACACGATGAGACAGTGGACCTGTCTGTGCTGCGGTCACTCGCCGGGGAGCGCTGCCTGCTGGAGCTGGACGGCGTCGTGGACTACGCCTCCGCGCCCTACCTCCGTCAGCTGGTGTTCCGGCAGCTCGATGTCGGCGCGAGCGAGCTCGTGCTGGACGTGTCACGGCTGCGGCTGCTCGACGCGGCCTCGATCCGGGTCCTGCTCTACCTGAGCCGCCGGGCCGAGCAGCACGGTGCCCACCTGCACGTGGCCGGGGCGGGCGGCGCGGTCCTGTCCGCGCTGGAGATCGTCGGGGCGGCCAAGCGGCTCGCCGCATACGACGGCTTCGCCTGGCCGCCGGAGCACCTCCAGCGCGAGGCTGTCGCGCTCGCCGAGCTGCCGGTGCCGCCCGGGCAGTTCCCGGCCGACGTCATCGAGCTCGTCCGCCGGTTCCGGGCGCTCGACGCGGCCGATCCGGCCCGGCGGCGGGCCCGCAACGAGGTGATCGAGGTGTGCCTGCCCGCCTCGCGGCGGCTGGCCCGCCGCTACGGGCCGCCGGCGGCGCGCGGCGACCTGATGCAGGTGGCGGCGCTCGGGCTGGTCAAGGCGGTCGACCACTTCGACCCCGAGCACGGCGTCGACTTCGGTGCCTACGCGACGCCCACGATTCTCGGGGAGCTGAAGCGGTACTTCCGGGACCGCAGCTACGGCGTGCGCATGCCCCGCCGCCTGCAGGATCTGCGGCTGCGTCTCAACCGGGCGCGCGAGGAGCTCACGCAGTCGCTGCGCCGCCCGCCGTCGGTCGCCGAGCTCGCCGCGCACCTCGGGGTGGCCCCGCACGAGGTGCTCGACGTGGCCGGGGCCGGGGGCGTGTTCCGGCCGCTGTCGCTGGAGGAGCCGGCCCGGGCGGGCGAGTCACAGGTCACGCTCGGGGAGACGATCGGGGCCTGCGAGCCCGAGTACGAGCTGGTCGAGCACCACGAGGCGCTGCGCCGCCTGATCGTCCGGCTGCCGGAGCGGGAGCAGCGCATCATCGCGCTGCGCTTCTACGGCAACCGGACCCAGGCCGAGATCGCCCAGATCGTCGGGCTCTCGCAGATGCACGTGTCGCGGCTGCTCGCGCACGCCCTGGACTTCCTGCGCCGCCATCTCAACGCCTGATGCTGCGGGGTAGCGCCGGTTGGTACCGTTTTGCTCCATGGCCGACGGTGCACCGATCTCGCTGTACAACTCCCTCTCCCGGCGGGCGGAGCCGCTGCGCCCGCTGGTCCCCGGCGAGGTCGGCCTCTACACCTGCGGCCCGACGGTGTACTCGTACGCCCACCTCGGCAACATGCGCCCCTACGTCTTCAGCGACACCCTGCGCCGGGTCCTCGAATGGAAGGGTCTGCGCGTCCGGCAGGTCGTCAACATCACCGACGTCGGCCACACGGTCGGCGAGAGCGACCTCGGCGAGGACAAGGTCGAGGCGGCCGCCCGCCGTGAGCTGAAGTCGGTCCGCGAGGTCACCGCCCACTACACCGAGGCGTACCTGCGCGACCTCGCCCGGCTCAACGTCCGCACCCCGTCCGAGCTGCCCCGGGCGTCCGACTACGTGCCGCAGATGATCGAGTTTGCGAAGGTGCTCGACGAGCGCGGCTACACCTACCAGGCCGACAGCGGCCTGTACTTCGACACGTCCCGCTCACCCGGCTACGGCACCCTGGCCCAGATCTCGATGGAGGGCCAGCGCGAGGGCGCCCGCCTGGAGGCGGTGCCCGGCAAGCGCAACAAGGCCGACTTCGCGGTGTGGCGCACGGAGGCCCCGGGCCAGCGGCGGGTCATGCGCTGGGAATCCCCGTGGGGCACCGGCGTGCCCGGCTGGCACCTCGAGTGCTCGGTCATGAGCATCGACCTGCTGGGCCGGCACTTCGACATCCACACCGGCGGCGTCGACCACCGCGAGATCCACCACGTCAACGAGATCGCGCAGAGCGAGGCGTTCCTCGGCGAGGCAGCCGCGCCGTGGGTGTCCCTGTGGCTGCACAACGAGTTCGTCCTCCTGCGCGCCCGCAAGGTTTCCAAGTCCGAGGACGGCGGACCGCTGCTGCAGGACCTCGTCGACGCCGGCGTCCACCCGCTCGCCTACCGCTACTTCCTGCTCACCGCCAACTACCGCAGCCAGCTGGAGCTCACCGACGCCGCCGTCCAGGCCGCGTCGAGCGCCCTGCGCCGGCTGGTCGGCCGGGCCGAGGCCCTGCGCCCGCTGCCGGACCGGCCGACCCGCGCGGCGGCGGAGGCGGCGATGAGCACCGACGCCGGCCGGGCCGCCCTGCGCCGCCTCGACGAGGCCGTCTCCGACGACCTGAACACCCCGAGAGCCCTGGCCGACCTGAACACGACACTGCGCGGCGACGACCTGCCGGACACCGACCGGGCCGTGCTGCTGGCCGCGGCCGACGCCGTGCTCGGCCTCGGCCTGGCCACCCTGTCCGCGGCCGATCTGACCGGCCGGACCGCCACCACCGCGGCCGGCGCGGCGGTGCAGGCCCTGCTGGCCCGGCGCGAGGACGCCCGGCAGCGCCGCGACTGGGCCGAGTCCGACCGCCTCCGCGCCGAGATCGCCGACGCCGGCTGGCGCGTTGTCGACACACCGGAGGGCCCGGTGCTGGAGCCGGCCTCCTGAGAGCGGCCGGCCGCCTGATCGCTGCCGTCCAACCGGCCGCGCCTCAGCACGGGGTCCGCTTCGTCATGCGGCCGCCGGCGCAGCGGTGGGTGGGGTGGCCGTGCTCGTCGCCGAGGTAGGAGACGAGGTACACGCGGCTGTAGCCGGTGAGGGACTCCAGGGGCAGGCCGGCCGGGGCGAACAGGTCCTTGGCGACGGGGGCGTAGCGGTGTGGGGGCGCTGCGACGGTACCCCCGGCAAAGGCCGTGAAGATGGCCTCCTGGTCCGCGTCCGCGGGCTCGTAGGTGACGGTCTCCTCCAGCTGGCCGTCGACGACCCGGACGTCGACGCGCAGCTGCTGGGACCGGTAGGTGCCGGCGTAGCGCTCCAGGTCCTCGGCGGGGGCGGCCGGCAGCGGGCGGAACGTCACCGGGGTGTGCTGCCCGACGAGCCACGGGAGCAGCTCGTTGTGCAGGGCGAACGCGCGGGGATCGTTGCCGTATGCGGCGAAGACGAGGTCGAGCGCGGGGACGACCGCGAGGACCGCCACGCCGCCGGGCGACGCGCCGGACATGCAGAGCACCGTCACCGAGCCGAAGTCCTCGAGGAGCCAGCCCATGCCGATCGCCGGGACGTTTGCCACGCCCATGTCGTGGGTCTTCACGGCCATCGGGTTGTCCGCCCGCAGGTGGGCCCGGCCGAGGGTGAGCAGGTCGCCGACGGTGCCGATGGCGCTGGCGCCGGCCGCCGCCCACGTGTCCGGCAGCTTGAACATGGTGGTGGGCCGGGCGGCCCCGTCCGCGCCGGGAAAGTGGCCGATCGCGGTGGTGTCCCCGGCGCCGCGCAGGCCGAGCGGCTCGTAGACGTCCCGCCGGAGCAGCTCCAGGTACGCAACGCCGGTGACGGCCTCCAGCAGCCGGCCCGCCACGTTCATGCCGCCGTTGGAGTAGCTGACGTACTGCCCGGGCTCGAACAGCGTTCCGCACTGCTCGGCGAGCCCCTCCAGGTAGTGCTCGCGCGGGAAGTACAGGTCGGCGTCGATCCCGCTGGTGTGCGTCACCAGGTGCCGGACCAGGATCTTCTCGGCCGCTCCGGGCTCGGCGAGGCGAAACTCGGGCAGGTAGTCGACGACGGGCCGGTCGAGGTCGAGCCGGCCCTGCTCGACCTGCTGCAGGACGAGCATCGTCGTCATGACCTTGGTGATGGACCCGAACAGCAGCCCGGTGCCGGCGGTCATCGGGGCGCCGGTGGTGATGTCGGCGGTACCGTGCGCGGCGATCTCGGTCTCGCCACCCCGGTAGACCCCGGCGACGTAGCCGGGGACACCGCTCTCGGTGCAGAACTGGGCGACCCGCTCGCGAATGTGCGTCATCTCGTGCATGCCGTCGATCGTCGAGGGTTGCCCCAGGGGCAAGGTCAAGCCGTCAGGCGGCTGTCGTTTTCGGCGGCCGGGGGAAGAAGCCGCTCGTGCGGGCCGCGTAGTCGGCGTACTCGGGCCCGCGCGCGCGGCTCATCCGCCGTTCGAGCAGCGCCTTGCCGCTCTTGTTGACGAGCATGTGGGTCATGAGCGCGGGGGCGAAGACGGTGACCAGGCCGAGCCAGTGGGAGCAGGCGAGCAGGAACAGCCCGGTCCACACGACGGCGTCGCCGAAGTAGTTGGGGTGGCGGGTCCACGCCCACAGCCCCCGGTCCATGAGCCGGCCGGCGTTGGCCGGGTCCGACTTGAACCGGGCCAGCTGCGCGTCGCCGATCGCCTCGAACGCGAACCCGATCGCCCAGACGGCCACCCCGGCCCACAGCACCACCGGGATCGGCTTCGCGACGTACATGGCGACCTGGACCGGGATCGACACGACCCACATGACGGCGCCCTGCGGGACGTAGATGGTCCTGAGGACGTACGGCACCAGGCCGCCCCGGTTGCGCTGGAGCAGAGCGGTGTAGCGGGGGTCCTCGCCCTTGCCCCGGTTGCGTGCGTGGATGTAGCCGCCGAGCCGCACGCCCCAGATCGCGGTGAGCGCCAGCGTCACCGACCGCTGGAGGGTGTCGCCGTGCCCGGCGGAGAGCAGGAACGACACGGTCGCGATGACGACGAAGCCGAGGCCCCACACCGTGTCGACGATGCTCTGCTCACGTCTGTGAAGGGCGTAGGCCATCGTGAGGGCCATCGTGACCGCAACGGCGGCCAGCGTGGCCACGAGGTTGATCCCGACGGCCGCCCAGCTCACGCCGTCACCTCCGCCCGCTGCGGCGCGGCCGCGAGCGCCACCCGGCACTCATGGTGAGCGGCCGGCCCGATCCGCTCGTTCATGGCATTGTCTCCTCGGCGAACTCGGCGAACGCTTCCTGGGCGGTGCGGTATTCGTGCGGCTTCCCGGCCCGGCTCGCATCGAGCAGCCCGGCCCCCGGCCGCCGCGATCGCGGCCACCACCCGTCCCCCGGGGATTCGCAGCGCCCGGGCCGCCGGACTGGTGCGGATCCTCACGCGTCCACCCGCTCCACCAGGACGGCGACGCCCAGGCCGGCGGCGCCGCTGACCGCGGCCACGCCGTAGCGGCCGCCACGCTGGTGCAGCTCCTCGACGCACTGGCCGAGCAGGATCGCGCCGGTGGCGCCGAAGGCGTGGCCCATGGCGATCGTGCCGCCGTTCGGGTTCATGCGGTCCGGGCCGGCGTCGAGGTCGCGGCGGAACGTCAGGCACAGCGCCGAGAACGCCTCGGCGAACTCGAACACGTCGATGTCGGCGGGCGTGAGGCCGGCCTTGGCGATCACCTTCTCCACGGCCTGCCGGCCCGCGGTGAGCATGATGACCGGGTCGGTGCTGCAGGTGGCGGCGGCGACGATCCGGGCCCGGAGCGCCAGGTGGGCCGCCGCGGCCGCCGCGCGCGTGCCCAGGAGCACCAGGGCGGCGGCGTCGGCGATGGCGGGGGAGGTGCCGACGGTGTGCCGGTGCTCGATGGCGCCGGCCTCGGGGTGGGCGGCCAGGGCGATGGCGTCCTGACCCGCGGCGCCCAGCTCGGCGAACGCGGGCGGGAGGGCGGCCAGGGACTCGAGGGTCGTCCCGGGGCGGACCAGCTCGTCGCGGTCGAAGCCGTCGAGCGGTACCACCGCTGACCGGAAGAAGCCGGACGCCCACGCGGCCGCCGCCTTGGTCTGGGTCTCCACGCCGTAGGCGTCGAGCTCCTCGCGCCGCCAGCCGTCGAGTGTGGCGTTGAGGTCGGCGGCGATGCCCATGTGGATCGAGCCGACCCGGCGGATCGTGTCGGGGTCGCTCCAGAGCGGGCCCGCGTCGGAGAACATCGGGACCCGGGACACGCTCTCCACGCCGCCGGCCACCGCCAGGTCGAGGTCCTCGGCCTTCACCCGGGCCGCGGTCTGGGCGACCGCGTCGATGCCGGAGGCGCAGAACCGGTTCAGGCTGACCCCGGGCACGTGCGCGCCCCACCCGGCCAGGAGCGTGGCGGTGCGGGGGAGGTTGGCACCCTGCTCGCCGCTCTGGGAGGCCAGGCCGAGGGTCACGTCCTCGATCCGGGCCGGGTCGAGGCCGGTGCGCTCGATCAGCGCGCGCTGGAGGCGCACGACGAGTTCGGTGGGGCTGAGGTGGTGCAGCGAGCCCTTCGCCGAGCCCTTGGCGCGCGCCGTGCGCAGGTGCTCCAGGACGTACACGTCGCGTGTGGTCACTCTGTCAGATGTAGTCTCGTCGGAGGTGGTTGGCAAGAGCACTCTCAGGTCAGGACGCTTGTACGTTGACGAGCTACTCTGCTTGTTGTAGTAAGAAGGCATGGCAGCAGTGACGACCTGGGTCGCCGGCGGTTTCCAGACGGACTTCGCCCGCAACTGGGCGCGGGCCGGCCACGGGTTCGCGGAGCTCTTCGCGGAGGTGACCACCGGGACGCTCGACGCCGCGGGCATCGACCCGGCCGACATCGGGGTGATCCACGTCGGCAACGCCTTCGGCCAGCTCTTCACCGGGCAGGGCCAGCTCGGCGGCATGCCGGCGACTGTCGACGAGCGCCTGTGGGGCATCCCGGCCACCCGCCACGAGGCCGCCTGCGCCTCCGGCGGCACCGCGATCCTCGCCGCCATGGCCGACCTGGAGTCCGGCCGCTACGACGCCGCCCTGGTGCTCGGGGCCGAGCTCGAGCGGACGGTCCCCGGCGACCGGGCCGCCGGCCACCTCGGCGCGGCCGCCTGGGTCGGGCACGAGGGGCAGCAGGCGAAGTTCATGTGGCCGTACATGTTCAGCGCGCTCGCCGACGAGTACGACAAGCGCTACGGGCTCGACGAGCGCCACCTGCGGGCCATCGGCCGGCTCAACTTCGACAACGCCCGGGTCAACCCCAACGCGCAGACCCGCAACTGGACGTTCACCGACGCCAGCTTCACCGACGACGACGCGGCCAACCCGCCGGTCGAGGGCCGGCTGCGGCGCAACGACTGCAGCCAGGTCACCGACGGCGCGGCCGGGGTCGTGCTCGTCGGCGACCGCTACCTCGCCGCCCACCCGGGCCTGGCCCGCCGCCCGCTCGCCCGGATCCTCGGCTGGGGCCACGCCACCGTCGGGCTCTCCCTCGACCAGAAGCTGCGCCGCAGCGCCGACGACCCGTACGTGCTGCCACACGTGCGCCGGGCCGTCCTCGACGCGTTCGGCCGGGCCGGGATCGGCGGCGTCGACGACGTCGACGGCATCGAGACGCACGACTGCTTCACGATGTCGCAGTACGCGGCGATCGACCACTTCGGCATCACCGCCCCCGGCGAGAGCTGGAAGGCCGTCGAGTCCGGCGAGCTGGCCATCGGCGGGCGGATCCCGATGAACCCGAGCGGCGGGCTCATCGGCGGCGGCCACCCCGTCGGCGCCACGGGCGTGCGCATGCTCGTCGACGCCTACCGCCAGGTGACCGGCCAGGCCGGGCCCTATCAGGTCCCGGGCGCGCGGACCTTCGCCACGCTCAACATCGGCGGCAGCACCACCACGACGGTCAGCCTCGTGGTCGGCGCGGCCCTCTAGAAGGACGACGCATGGATGTCGAGCTGGTCGGCCACGCCCTGTCCACGCTGCCGGAGGACGACGACCACCCGTACCGCACCGGCCCCTGGCGGCCGCAGACGAACGAGTGGCGCGCCGACGACCTCACCGTCACCGGGGAGATCCCGGCCGACCTCGACGGCGTGTACCTGCGCAACACCGAGAACCCGGTGCACCCCGCGATCGCCGGGAAGTACCACCCGTTCGACGGCGACGGCATGATCCACGTGGTCGGGTTCCGCGACGGCAAGGCGTTCTACCGCAACCGGTTCGTGCGCACCGACGGGTTCCTGGCCGAGCAGGAGGCCAAGGAGCCGCTGTGGGCGGGCCTGGCCGAGCCCCCGAACACGAGCCTGCGCCCCGGCTGGGGTGCTCGCGGCGGGCTCAAGGACAGTTCCAGCACCGACGTGGTCGTGCACGCCGGCGTCGCCCTCACCAGCTTCTATCAATGCGGCGACCTGTACCGCCTGGACCCCCTCACCCTCGACACGCTCGGCAAGTCCGGCTGGGGCGGGCGGTTCCCGTCGCAGTGGGGCGTCTCGGCCCATCCGAAGAGCGACGAGCACACCGGCGAGCTGCTGTTCTTCAACTACGGCAAGGAGGCGCCGTACCTGCACTACGGCGTGGTCGACAGCGGCAACCACCTCGTGCACTACATCGACGTGCCGCTGCCCGGGCCGCGCCTGCCGCACGACATGGCCTACACCGAGCACTACGCGATCCTCAACGACTGCCCGCTGTTCTGGGAGCCCGACCTGCTGGCGCAGGGCGTGCACGCGGCCCGCTTCCACCCCGAGCTGCCGCTGCGGATCGGGGTCGTGCCCCGCCGGGGTACCAGCGAGCAGGTCCGGTGGTTCGAGGCGGACCCGACGTACGTCCTGCACTGGGTGAACGCCTACGAGGAGGGCGACGAGATCGTCCTCGACGGCTTCTTCCAGGACGACCCGGAGCCCCGGGACCGCGGGGACGGCTCGTACTTCCAGCGCATGTTCCGCTTCCTGGCCCTCGACCGCATGCAGTCGCACCTGCACCGCTGGCGGCTGAACCTGGTCACCGGCCAGGTCCGCGAGGAGCGGCTGCGCGACACCGTCACCGAGTTCGGCATGATCAACGGTCGGCACGGCGGGCGCCGCAACCGGTACGCCTACGCCGCCACCGGGGTCGAGGGCTGGTTCCTGTTCGACGGCGTCGTCAAGCACGACCTGGAGACCGGGCACGACGAGCGGTACGCGTTCGGCGAGGGCGTCTTCGGCAGCGAGACCGCGATGGCGCCGCGGGTCGGTTCGGCGGCCGAGGACGACGGCTACCTGATCACGATCGTCACCGACATGAACCGCAACCTGTCCGAGTGCCTGGTCTTCGACGCGCAGCGGGTCGGCGACGGCCCGATCGCCCGGGTCGCACTGCCCGAGCGGGTGTCCAGCGGCACCCACGCCACCTGGGCCGCCGGCTCCTCGATCCCGGGCTGGGCGAGCGCCGCCACCATCGCCGCCGGCCTGCGCATGGGACATGCGTGACAGCGGGCCCGGGCGACTCGCCGACACTACTGGAGGCGGGGTCGCAGAACGCCGTCGCGCACGCCCTCGGCATCATCGGTGATGAGTGGACGCTGCTGCTGCTGCGCTACGCGACGGCGCTGGGGGTGCGGCGCTACAGCGACTTCCTCGAACGCCTGCCCATCTCCAACTCGGTGCTGACCAACCGGCTGTCCCGCCTGGCCGAGCTGGGTCTGATGGAGAAGGTCGCCTACCAGCAGCGCCCGCCGCGCTTCGAGTATCGCCTCACCAAGCGCGGCCGCGACACCTGGCCGATCCTCCTGACCATCTGGGCCTGGGAGGCGACGTGGGTGCCGCAGCACGAGGAGCGGCTGCCGGTCATGCGCCACAGCCGCTGCGGGCAGCCGTTCCAGCCGCTGCTCATGTGCGCCGCGTGCGGCAAGCCGGTCGAGCCCCGCGACGTCACCGGCGGCTTCGGCCCGAGCGGCACCTGGGAGCGCAGCGTCCCCGCGGCCACGACCCGCCGCCGCTCGTTCGCCGGCGCCGGGGCCAGCCCCGGGCTGTTCCCGCAGACGATGGCCCTGATCGGCAACCGCTGGTCCTCGGCCCTGCTCGGCGCCGCGTTCCTGGGCGCCCACCGGTTCAAGGACTTCGAGCAGCGCCTGGGCGCACCGCCGACGATGGTCGCCGACCGCCTGCGCACGTTCTGCGACCTGGGCGTGCTCGACCCGGCCCCGGGCGCGGAGCGGGCCGACTGGCTCAGCTACCACCTGACCGCGAAGGGCCGCGCCTTCTTCCCGGTCGTGATGTGCACCCTCGACTGGGGCCACCGCTGGTTCAAGGCCCCCGAAGGCCGGGCCCTGGTCTACCGCCACACCGAGTGCCGTCGCATCTTCACGCCCCGCCTGGCCTGCGACAAGTGCCGCGAACCCCTGCGCGGCGGCAGTGACGTCTCGATCGAGCCCGAGGCGCGAGCATGACCGACCGGGCCCTGCTCGGGGTCCGCGGCCGCTATCGGTGACGCGCTAATTCGGTCGCGTCGGCCGGGCGGTCACGGTAGAACCACGGGGTGACTGAGCAACGGCTGCCCGGCGGGCGCACATACGGAGCTGTCCGCGTCGGCGACGAGGTCCGCCGCCCCGCCCAGCCGTCCACGGCATCGGTGCACGCCGTGCTGCGGCACCTGGAAAACACCGGCTTCGCCGGTGCCCCGCGGGCCCGCGGCTTCGACGAGCAGGGCCGCGAGCGCGTGACCTTCCTCGAGGGCCGCACGCTCGGCGACGAGGGGCCGACGTGGCCCGACTTCCTGCGCTCCGACGCCGCCCTCCAGCAGGTCGGTGCGTGGCTGCGCCGGCTGCACGACGCCACCGCGACGTTCGAGCCGCCCGCCGGCGCCGTCTGGTTCACCGGTCAGGCGTGGGCGCCCGGGCTGGTCATCGCCCACCTCGACGCGGCACCGTGGAACGCCGTGTGGGACGGCGACACCCTCGTCGGGTTCGCCGACTGGGAGCTGGCCAGCCCCTCGCCGCGCGAAGGCGACCTGGCGTTCTCGGCGCTCACCTGGACGCCGCTGCTGACCGCCGGGATCACCGAGCCCGCCGGGTTCAAGGACCCGGACGACCGGCGGCGCCGGCTCCATCTGTTCCTCGACGCATACGGGTACCAGGGCGACCGGCTCGTGATCCGTGACGCCATCCTCGGCCGGGTCGAGCGCAACGTCGGCGTGATCCGGCACCTGGCGTCCCAGGGCGCGCCGCCGTTCCAGCAGCTGCTGCCCTGGGCCGCCGACCTCGAGCAGTCCGGCGCCGAGGTGGCCGCCCTCCCGGACGAGTTCTGGCGGCCTCAGGAGTAGGCCGCCCGCAGGGCGTGCCTGAGCAGTCGACCGAGCCGACGATGAGCGCATAGACCCGAGCGCCCCGGTCGAGCAGCGAGAGTGACTTGGACAGGGCACGGTGGCGGAGTATTTCTCGGCTGTTTCCCCGATGGGCCCGGCCGACCCCGGCGGGCATGGTGAGTAGCGGGGGTATCGGCCGCTTCCGCCCGTTCCAGCGCAGCGCGGCAACGGTGGCGGGCAAGCCGTTCGGTGACGTCGTCGACATCTCCAGCACGTACATCACCACGTACCAAAGGGGCTTCGGGCATGCCGGGACGCAAGCTGCACCCACCTTCGCGGGTCGAGGAGTACACCGCGCGCGGCTGGTGGTCGCCCGACACCATTGACGCGCTCCTGCGGGCGCAGGTCGCCCGGCAGCCCGACCGGCTCGCGGTCGTCGACCCGGCCAACAAGGCCGCGCTCGTCGGCGCCGAACCGCGCCGGCTCACCTGGGCCGAGCTCGACGCCGAGGTCGACCGGCTGGCCACGGTCCTGCTCGACTACGGCGCGGAGCAGGGTGACGTCCTGGCGGTGCAGCTGCCCAACACCGTCGAGCTGGTGATCGCCTACCTCGCCTCCTGGCGGCTCGGCCTGATCGTCACGCCGTTGCCGGTCCAGTTCCGCGAGCACGAGATCGTGGAGCTGGCCGCGCTGGTGGAGCCCAAGTTCTTCGTGACGACGCAGCGCATCGGCGACCGGTTCCACGCCGCGGAGGTCCTCGGCTACAAGCTGCCCGCCATCACGCTCGCCCACGGCCCCAAGGTCGACGACGGCATCGTCCCGCTGGACCAGCTGCTGGTCGCCGTCGGCCCGAGTCTGGCCGACTACGTGGCCGCGCATCCGGCGGACCCGAACGACTGCGTCACCATCTGCTGGACGTCCGGCACCGAGAGCACCCCGAAGGGCGTCCCGCGCTGCCACTACGACTGGCTGGCCATCTGCTGGGGCACCGTCGAGGCGCCCCGGCTCACCGAGGACGACGTGCTGCTCAACCCGTTCCCGATGGTCAACATGGCGGGCATCGGCGGCATGTTCCTGCCGTGGCTGCGGGTCGGCTGCGTCCTGGTCCAGCACCACCCGTTCGACCTGCCGACGTTCCTGCAGCAGATCAGCGCGGAGAAGGTCACCTACACGGTCGCCCCGCCGGCCCTGCTGACCCTGCTCCTGCAGCGCGAGGAGCTGCTCGCCCGGGCCGACATCAGCAGCCTGCGACTGATCGGCTCCGGTTCGGTACCCCTCCAGCCCACCATGGTCCGCGGATGGCAGGAGCGGCACGGCATCGGCATCATCAACTTCTTCGGCTCCAACGAGGGCATCTCGCTGCTCACCGACCCGCACGACGTCCCCGACCCCGAGCAGCGGGCCCGGTACTTCCCGCGCTACGGCGTTTCCGGCTACACGTGGAGCTCCCGCGTCGCCGAGTGGACGAGCGTCCGCCTGGTCGACCCGGCCACCGGCGAGGAGGTCACTGAGCCCGGCGTCCCCGGCGAGCTGCGGCTCAAGGGCCCCACGGTCTTTGCGGGGTACCTGCACGGCGAGCGCCTCGCCAGCCCGTTCGACGAGCAGGGGTATCTGCGCACCGGCGACGTGTTCGTCATCGCGGGCGCGGACGGGCAGTTCCTGGAGTACGTCGACCGGGCCAAGGACCTGGTCATCCGCGGCGGCATGAACATCGCCCCGGCGGAGCTGGAGGGCCTGATCGCGGCCCACCCCGCGGTGGCCGACGCCGCCGTGGTCGGCTACCCCGACGACGTCCTCGGCGAGCGGGTCTGCGCGGTCGTGGTGCTCCGCGACGGCGCCGAGCTCGACCTGGCCGAGCTGGTCCGCTTCCTGCAGGACCGGCGCATCGCCTCGTACAAACTGCCCGAGCGACTGGAGCTGCGCGCGGCCCTGCCCCGAAACCCGGTCGGCAAGGTCCTCAAGCGGCAGCTCCGTGAGGAGTTCCTCCCGTGACCGGGGCCATCGCCGACGCCTCGACGATGCGCGGCCTGGGCCTGCCCGCCGGCTTCAGCCGCTCGTGAGCATCGAGATCTCCCTCGGCCTGTGGCAGGACCGCCCGCCGGCTGAGGCCCTCGGCACCGCCCGCCTCGCCGGGGAGCTCGGCTTCCCGGCGCTGTGGATCGGCGAGATGGCCACGTACGACGCGTTCGCCCTCGCCGCGGCGGCCGGCCCGGCGCTGCCGCCGGCGACCCGCCTGGTGCTCGGCCCGTTCGCCGTCACCGTCCGGGACCCGATGATGATCGCGATGGGCGCGGCCTCGGTCGCCGCCCTCACCGGGCGGAGCGTCTCGGTGGCGCTCGGCACCTCCAGCCCGGTCGTCGTCGAGCAGTGGCACGGCCGCTCCCGCGCGGGCTCGGCGCAGGCGCTGGAGACAGCGGCCCGGTCGGTCCGGGCGCTGCTGGCGGGGGAGCGGGTCGGCGGATACCGCCTGCGCCTGCCGCCGGTCGAGCCCGACATCGTGGTCGCCGCGTTCGGCCCGCGCGCCGTCACCACCGCGGCCCGCCACGCCGACCGCATGGTGCTCAACCTCCTCGACCCGCCGACCGCGGGCGATCTGGTGCGCCGGCTCCGGGCGGCGGACGGCCGGCGTCCCCGCGTGGCCGCCTGGGCCCCGGCCGCCATCGGCTCCGACCTTTCCGCCGCGTACGAGCAGCTTCGCCGCGGTGTGGTCGGCTACCTCGCCGCGCCCGGCTACTGCGACATGTTCGTCCGGGCCGGCTTCGGTGACGTGGTCGAGTTCGCCCGCACCGGCCCGCACCCGCGGGAGCTGCTCGCCGCGATCCCGGACGCGCTCGTCGACGCCGTCGGCGTGGTCGGCGACCGGGACGCGGCGCGGCAGCGGATCGCCGCCTACCGCGAGCACGGCGTCGACGACGTCGTCCTCGTGCCCGCCTCGACCGACGCGGACCCCCTCGGCGCCGCGACGCTCGCCGCGGCCAAGGAACTGCTGCGCGAGCGCGACGCGGCGACCTAGCGGGGTGGGTTCGGCGCTCAGGCGGTGGGGGCCGGGGTGGTCACGTACGGCTCCAGGGCGGACGCCAGCAGGTCGTTGTCGTGGCGGCCCAGGCGTTCGCCGGTCCACGACTCCGCCAGCTCGAGCCGTTCGCCGCTGTGCAGGGTCAGGGCCACCTTGATCGGGGTGGTCTTGGGGATCGCCGCCGCCGCGATGTCCTCGAACGGCAGGAAGCGCCACTGCCGGGCGAGCTCGGGCAGGGGGGCGGAGCGGATCAGGTGCAGCAGCCGCTGCTTGCCGTCGTCGGTGGATTTGGGGCCGGGGATCAGCAGGAGGCCGTTGGTGAGGATGAGGACGTCGAAGTGGAGCTTGCCGGGGGCGTTCATGTTCGCGATGCCGCCCACGACCTCGGCGCCGTCGGCGGTGGCGCGGGCCGACTGCTGGCGGACCGCGGCCGCGTCGACGCCCAGGCCGGCCAGGCGCCGGCGGGCCTCGGGCGCCGTCGCCGGGTCGGTGGCCAGGCGGGCGATCTCGTCGATCGGGGGCTGCCGGCCGTCGGGGCCGACGAACTCGGCGGCTCCGGTCCAGGAGTGCCGCCAGCGGCCCTGGCCGCCGCCGCGGGTGGCGATGGCGATGGCGGCGGCGATCAGGGCGGTGAGCGCGGCGCGCTGCTCCTGCGGGTCGCCGTGGGGCTGCGCGGCCCGGGCCAGGTCGGCCGCCCGGCCCTGCTCGACCAGGGCCAGGACCAGGCCCAGGTCGCCCTGGGCGGCGCCGGCGAGGCGGGCCGCGGCGCGGAAGAGGGCGTCGACGTCGCGCTGGGCGTTCGCGGCGACGCTGACGTCGGTGAGCTGGTCCCACGGCAGGAGGGTCTTGTCCTCGATGTTCAGCGCGGCCCGCTGCAGGCGCTGGGCGAGGGTGGCCGGGTCGGCGAGCAGGACGGTGGCCGGGCGCTCGTCGGCGGTGACGCCGGGGTCGGGCATGGCCTGCATCGCGCGGATGCGGTCGGCGATCGGCGGGTGGGAGTCCCAGCGTGAGCGCTCCTCGGGCGGGGCGCCGTCGCGCAGCGCGGCCAGCTCGCCGGCGCGGCCGCGCAGCAGCATGCCGAAGCCGCCGAAGACGTCCTGGGGGGCCAGCTTGGCGTCCCAGCCGATGGTGACGTACCGCTCGACGAAGAAGTTCCACGCCGCCTCGATGACGGGGATGTCGCGCATCGAGCTGACAGCGGCCGCGCGGCCCGCGATGCGGACCGAGAACTCGTCGGCCTCGTACTCCATCCGGCGGCTGACGGCCTGCTCGACCAGGATGTAGAGCCGGGCGTAGGTGCGGAACACGAACCCGGCGATGCTCGACGGCCCGACCTGCACGATGGTCTGCACGATCGCCATCCGGCCCCGGTGGGCCAGGGCGCCGAGCCTGGTGTGGCTGCCGGAGTAGTGGCCGAGCTCGTGGGCCAGCACCGACGTGAGCTGGGCGACGGTGAACGCCTGCAGCAGGGGCAGCCCAACGTACATGATGCGGCGCCCGCCCGCGAGGCCCAGCAGGCGCGTGTGCTCGGCCACGGCCGCGTTGACGTCCGGGATCAGCCGGATCTCGTCCGGGGCGCGGGTGGCGACCCGCTGCGCGAGGTCGCCGGCGGCGTGCCAGAGCCCGGGCGCCTCCGCCGGCGTGAGGGGCAGGCCCTCGGGCTCACCGGGCTTGGCCCGCAGGATCTTCCAGAAGGCGACGACGAGGCCGGCCGCCACGGCGATCGTGAGGTAGGCGACCTTGCCCGCGGCCACCCCGGGATGCTCCTGGAACAGCCAGACGCTCACCCAGCCGAGCCCGCCGATGAGCGCGATCGCCAGCAGATAGAACCCCGCGAGGAGGCCGACCGAGATCACGGCCCGGACCGTCGTCTTCATGTGTGCTGATCCCCCGATGAGTGCGAGCAGCCCAGGGTAGCGGCTCCGTCGGTGCCTGTCTGCCCGCAACGATGCCGGGGCCCGGCCCCGCGAACCGGGGCCCGATCCGGTCAGCCGGCCCGCAGCTGCAGGCCCTTCCCGTTCGCGGCGCGCAGCTCCAGCCGGTCGCCGTCGATCTTCACGGTCACCACCCCGCTGAGTGTGGCGAGCACCGCCTCGTCGAGGGTGTTCCGGTCGTCGGCGCACGCGATGAGCGTGAACCGGACGTCGCTGAACGTCACCGTGTCCGGGCCCGGCACCGCCCGGCCGCTGAGCCTGTTGCAGCCGCCGTCGCCGGTGACGCGCTCGCCGTCGAACTGCAGGTACGCCTCCGCGCCCGCCGGCACCGAACCGGCCGTCGACCCGTCGAGCACCGACTCCACCACCCAGCGCGTCCCCTGCAGTGCCCGGTCCGGCGAGGCCGCCTTCCGGTCGACGAGCCGGATCGTCTCCGCGGCGCCGGTGAGCACGAGCTCGTCGCCGGTGAGCGTGAACGCCGGGCCCGCCGACAGGAAGTGCACCAGCCACGTGTCCTGTTCGCCGCGCGCCTGCTCGCAGCCCATGTCCGTGGTACCGATGCCGGAGACCTGCAAGCGGCCGCCGCCGAATGAGACGTCGCCGAAGAGGTGGTTGCAGCCGGCCTGCGCGGTGAGCTTGCCGTCCTGCGGGAAGCCGACCTCGAGCCGGGTGCCGGCGACAAGGGTGTGGCCGGTGACCTCGGTCGACAGGAACGTCCGCCCGGCCAGGCCCGCACCCGCACCGGAGCCGCCCCCACCGCACGCCGACAGCAGCAACAGGATCGCGGCCAGCGCGATGCGAGTCGTCATGACGGCTTGGACGGCCCGGGGCGGCTGCGGGTTCCCATGAGCCCGCAGCAGCCGGCGGCCGCGAAGCTCGCCATCTGCAGCCACCCCGCCGCGAACTGCACCACCGCGCCGGGGTCGGTGAGCCGGTCGCGGAACTGCGCGGCGGCGAACCCGCCGACCAGGAACAGCGCCGACATCACCACGGCGAGCAGCGGCATGAACCGCCACCGCACGAGGGCCACGAGCACCGCCACCCCGAGGTAGATCAGCGGCCCGGGCCCGTCGTACCCGGCGACAAGGCTCCGCGAGGCCACGATCTCCGGCCCGGCGTCGCCGATCGCCGCCAGCACCAACGCCACACATGTCGCCCCGATCCACCACCGTCTCGTCATACCCGGATCATCGGTGCCCGGCCGGGCCGGGGGCATCCGCCGGGAGCAGGCCCGGCCGTACGCAGATCTGCGTACCCGGTAATTGACAAGTATTGACATAACCGCGCCGTTCGCGAGAACCTTCACGAGCGTCGATTTCGGCGGTCGGCGGCCACTCACCGTGTATCGATCGGAGCGACGTGAGAAGGCTGCTCAGCACCATCCTGGCCGCGGCATGCGCCGCCGCCGTCACCGTGACCGCCCTCGGTGCGCCCGCCCGGGCCGCCGTACCCGCCGACCTCACTGGCCTGGTCAATCCGTTGATCGGGACGCAGAAGGAGGGCAACACGTTTCCCGGTGCGGCGCTGCCGTTCGGGATGGCGCAGGTCAGCCCGGACACCGGCTGGGGGACGGGCTACAGCTACGACCACACGAAGGTCTGGGGCTTCTCCCAGACCCACCTCTCCGGCGTCGGCTGCCCGGTCGCCGGCGAGGTGCCGCTCATGCCGACCGTCGGCGCCGTGAGCAGCAGCGACCCGAACACCTACGGGCAGGCGCTCAACCACGCCCAGGAGCAGGCGACGCCGGGCTACTACCGGCTCGGGATGCCCGACGGCGTGACCGCCGAGCTGACCGCGACGCTGCGCTCCGGCTGGCAGCGGTACACGTTCCCGGCCGGCACCCAGTCCAACGTGCTGTTCAACACGGCGCAGGCCCGCGGGTCGGCGACCGGGGCGAGCAGCTCCAGTGTGTCGATCCCCAACAGCACCACCGTCGAGGGCTCGGTGACCGCCAGCGGGTTCTGCAACACCTCGCCCGCGCACACGATCTACTTCACGGCCCAGTTCTCGCGCCCGTTCGCCTCGTTCGGCACCTGGGCCGGCTCCACCTTCACCAGCGGCTCCCAGTCCTCGTCGGGCAGCGGGGCGCGCGGCGGCTGGGTGCGCTTCGACACCAGCGCCGACCGGGCGGTCACCGTGAAGGTCGGCCTGTCGTACACGGGCCTGGCCGGGGCCCGGTCCAACCTGAGCGCCGAGACGAGCGCGGCCGGGTTCAACTTCGACACGGTCCGCACGGCCGCCCACGACACCTGGAACGCCAAGCTGCACAAGGCCGAGGTCGACGGCGGGACGACGGACCGGCAGGTCGCGTTCTACACCTCGCTGTACCACTCCCTGCTGCACCCCAACCTCGCCGGTGACGTCGACGGCAGCTACCGCGGGTTCGACAACGCCGTGCACACCGCGTCGGGCTACACGCCGTACCAGACGTTCTCGCTCTGGGACACCTACCGCGCCCAGAACCAGCTCGTGGCGCTGCTGGAGCCGCAGGTGGCCAGGGACTCGGCGCTGTCGCTGCTGGCCGTGGACCGCGAGCTCGGCTGGCTGCCGCGGTGGGCGCTCGACAACACCGAGACCAACACGATGACCGGCGACCCGGTCACGCCGTTCCTCGTCGACCTGTGGTCGCGCGGGCTGCTGTCCGGCTACGAGGAGCAGTTCTACACGGCCCTGCGCAAGAACGCGTTCGGCACCCCGCCCGCCTCGACGGGGCTCAACGCGCGCAACGGCAACCCGTACTACACCGCGCTCGGCTACATCCCGACCGGCGTCCAGTGCACGCCGACGAACTCGTTCGACAACGACTGCCAGTACCCGAGCTCGTCCACACTGGAGTATGC
Organism: Dactylosporangium vinaceum; assembly: GCF_019904175.1. Taxonomy (GTDB): domain Bacteria; phylum Actinomycetota; class Actinomycetes; order Mycobacteriales; family Micromonosporaceae; genus Dactylosporangium; species Dactylosporangium vinaceum. The sequence goes on from NZ_CP061913.1 coordinate 3,292,059, forward strand.
GGCGGCCGACTCGGCACTGGCCATCATGGCCCGGGCGCTCGGCCACACCGCCGACGCCGACCAGCTCGCCGTCCGCGGCCAGAACTACCGCAACCTCTTCGACCCGTCGATCGGGTTCTTCCGGCCCCGCAACGCCAACGGCGTCTTCGCGCCGACGTACTCGCCGACCGACGGTGCGCACACCTTCCACGAGGCGGGCGCGTACCAGTACCAGTGGCTCGTCCCCCAGGACCCCGACGGGCTCGTGGGCCTGCTCGGCGGCAAGGCGAACGCGAACAGCCGGCTCGACCAGTTCTTCGCCTACAGCGACCTGCTGAGCGACCCGGCGGGCACCGCCCACGACAAGTGGGTCAACGGCGCGTACGACTACTACAGCTTCACGACGTACAACCCGAACAACGAGCCGGACCTGCTGGCCCCCTACACCTACCTGTGGACGGGCCAGCCCTACAAGACGGCGACGGTACTGCGGGCGGCCTACACCCTGTTCGCGAACGGCCCCAACGGCGTCACCGGCAACGACGACCTCGGCACCATGTCCGCCTGGTACGTCTTCGCCTCCCTCGGCCTGTATCCGCTCATGAACGGCGGGAACTTCTACGGCGTCAGCACGCCGCAGTTTCCGTCGGCGAAGGTGACGGTGGGATCGTTCGGGTCCCAACAGGGCGGCACGATCACCATCAACGCCCCCGGCGTCACCGACGCGAACCGCTACATCGCCACCGCCAGCCTCGGCGGCACCGCCTTCACCCGCACCTGGCTGGCCCAGTCCGACATCGCGCACGGCGCATCGCTGGAGTACAGCGTCTCCGGTACCCCAGGCGCCTGGGGAACCGCCGCCGGTGACACGCCACCCTCGGCCGACCACACCACGCCCCCGGCCGCGCCGGTGAACCTGGCCCAGGGCCGGCCCGCGACCGGCTCGGCCGGCTGCGCGTCGAGCGAGGGCCCCGACAAGGCGGTCAACGGCAGCGTCACGGGGGGCAACGCGGACAAGTTCTGCACGAGCGCCGCCGGCGCCTGGGTGCAGGTCGACCTCGGGTCCGCGCAGCCGCTCAACCGGCTCGTCGTCAAGCATGCCGGTGCCGGTGGCGAGCAGTCGGGGTACAACACCAAGGCCTTCAATCTGCAGCTCTCGACCGACGGCTCGACCTGGAGCACGCCGGTGTCCGTGACCGGCAACGCGGACCCGGTGACCACGCACCAGATCGCGACGACGACGGCGCGGTACGTCCGGCTCAACGTCACCACCCCGACCCAGACCGCGGACGGGGCCACGCGCATCTACGAGCTGGAGGCGTACGGCCCGGCGCTTACCAACTGGGCCCTCAACCGGCCGGTGACCGGCTCGACCGCGTGCGCGGCGTCGGAGGGCCCGGAGAAGGCGGTCAACGGCAGCGTCTCGGGCGGCAACAGCGACAAGTTCTGCTCGGCGACGGCCGGCGCGACGCTCCAGGTCGACCTGGGCGCCAACCGCTCGATCAGCCGCTTCGAACTGGCCCACGCCCAGGCCGGCGGCGAGTCCGCGGACTACAACACGAAGGCGTTCACGATCGACGTCTCCCCGGACGGCACGACCTGGACGAGGGCCGTGACCGTCACCGCCAACACCGCCGCGAACACGGCCCACCCGGTCGCGGTCTCCGGCCGGTACGTCCGCCTGACGGTGCAGACCCCGACCCAGATCGCCAACGACACCGTCACCCGCCTCTACGAACTGCGCGCACTCGGCTGACCCACAGGGTGAGCCGGAGGGTGAACCGTCTGCTCACCCGCTGACGACGGGATCGGCGAGGGCCGATGAGGCTTACGTTGCCAGTATGCCTCCGGCCCTCGTCCGCCCCTATGTGCGGGTCATCCCCATCGCCCACATCAAGCCCGCCGCCCCGCGCCGCTCGGCTGTCGCGCCGCGCCCGGCCCCGCCGGTGTACCGCCCTCGCCACGAGGGCACCGCTGCGGTCGGCCACCGCCGCTCGGCCGGGCACCGCCGGCCCGCCGCCCGCCGCCGCGGCCCGGCCCTGGTCTGGGGCGCCCTCCTGGTCGCCCTGGCCACCTCCGTGATCACGCTGCGCCCCACCGCCGCCCAGACCGTCGCCGGCACCACCGGCTCCGACGCCGGCCGCCTCCAGACCGCACTGGTCCCGGCGCAGGTGATCCAGCCGGCCCCGGCCCCGCGCCGCCCGGACGCGCCGCCACCCCGGCGCCGCTGATCGCCGGTATGCTGCCCTGGCCGGCACACGCGCAGACGGGCGGGGTCACATGGATCAGCAGGACCGCGAGATCCTGGACTGGCCGGCCTTCGGCCGCGCCGCCCGCGAGCTGGCCCAGCGGATAGCCGACGACGCCTACCGCCCCGACCTGGTCCTGAGCGTGGCCCGGGGCGGCCTCCTGGTCGCGGGCGCGCTGAGCTACGCGCTGGACGTGAAGAGCATCCACATGCTCAACGTGCTGTACTACACCGGCATCGACGAGCGCCTGGACGCCCCCGTCATCCTCGACCCCCAGCCGGACCTGACCGGCCTGTCCGCGGCCCGGGTGCTGATCGCCGACGACGTGGCCGACACCGGCGCGACCCTCGAGGTCGTCCGGGCCTTCTGCGCCGGGCGGGTGGCCGAGGTCCGCTGCGCCGTGCTGTACGAGAAGCCCCAGTCCACGGTGGCCTGCGAGTACGTCTGGCGCCGGACCGACCGCTGGATCAACTTCCCCTGGTCGAGCCTGCCCCCGGTGACCGACCCGGCGGCCCCCGTCACCGGCTGACCCTCCCACCCCGGCGGCCGCGCGTGCGCCTCAGCCGTCGGCGGCGGGTGGTGCCGCGGTGCTGCGGCGGGGGACCAGGGTCGGGGAGAGCGACATCAGGACCGAGCGGCGGCGTTTGTCCTCCACGCGCTCCAGCAGGAGACGGGAGGCGTTGGCGCCCATCAGGTGGCCGTCCTGGTCGACGCTCGTGAGCGAGATCGGGCCCATCGCGGCCACCGTCGTGTTGTCGTAGCCGGCCACCGAGATGTCCTGCGGAATGCGCAGGCCCGCCTCGTACACGGCGTTGAGGACGCCGATGGCGGCCACGTCGGCGCCGGCGAAGATGGCGGTCGGGGGAGCCGGGCGGGACAGGAGCTCGCGGGCCGCGGCGTAGCCGCCCGACTCGCTGTAGGTGGACGGGACGACGTCGATCTCGTCGGTGAGGTCGTTGCGCTGCATGGCGCGGCGGTAGCCCTCGGCGCGGACGGTCTGGGGCATGGTGGTGGGGATGCCGCGGGTCGTGTCGCGGTGCTCGATGTGGGCGATGCGGCGGTGGCCCAGGGCGGCCAGGTGGTCGACGATCAGGGCGGCGCCCTCGATGTCGTCGTCGACGACGGCGTCGAACTCGGCGGAGCGGCCGTGGCGGCCGATCACGACCGTCGGGATCGTGCGGGCGGTGGCCTCCAGCTGGGCGCGCGGGACGACCGGGGCGATCATGATCAGGCCGTCCATCCGGCGGTCGATCATCGCCTCGGTGATGCGGGCCTGGGACTCCGGGGTGCTGCCGCCCGGCCCCAGCAGCGCCTGGTACTGCGTGCCCGCGAAGTGGTCGCTGATGCCCTCGATCAGCTCGGGGAAGAACGGGTTGCGCAGGTCGGGGATGAGCACGCCGATGGTGTAGGTCTGCCCCCGCATGCCCCGGGCGGCGGCGTGCGGGCGGTAACCCAGCTCGGCGATCGCGGCCCGGACCCGCTCCTGCATGGCCGGGCTCACGCCGTAGGCGTTGCGCAGCACCTTCGACACCGCCGCGGTCGACACGTTGGCCCGGCTGGCCACGTCCGCGATGGTCGCCCGACGACCGGAGTCCAATGCGCCCTCCCGAGAAACTTGTAGAACGAACTACACGCCGGTGGCAGTGTATCGGAGCCCCGGCGGTCGATACTGATCTACACGATCGGCACGTACGGGTGCTTGACACGCCGTCGGGCGCGACCCAACATGTGGAGAACGCTCTACAAAATCCGCCGCACCATCCCGAACGACGCCGCTGGCAGGCCGTGGCGTTGAATCGTTTCATAGAGCAAAGGCACCCCATCATGCGCGTTGTCGATCTGCGGGCCGAGCACGTCCGCGAACCCCTCGGGCTGGGCACGCCGAGGCCCCGGCTGTCGTGGCGGCTGGAGTCGGACGTCCCCGGCGCCGCCCAGGTCGCGTACGAGCTCACGGCCGGCGACTGGACGTCCGGCCGCGTCGAGTCCCCGGACCAGGTGCTCGTGGCCTGGCCGGCGCCCCCGCTGGCCGCCCGCGAGACCAGAGCGGTGACCGTCCGCGTGTGGACGGACGCGCGGACGTCGGCGATCAGCGAGCCGCTGCTGGTCGAGGCCGGCCTGCTCGACCCGGCGGCCGACTGGCGGGCCGCGCTCGTCGAGGGCCCGGCGATCACCGGCGAGGACGGGCCGGCGGTGCTGCTGCGCACGGTGTTCGACCTGCCCGCCGCGCCGGCCCGGGCCCGGCTCTACGCGACAGCGCAGGGCGTCTACGAGCTGGAGCTGAACGGGCAGCGGGTCGGCGACCACGTGCTCGCCCCGGGCTGGACCAGCTACCACCACCGGCTGCGCTACCAGGCGTTCGACGTCACCCAGGCGCTGCACCAGGGGCCCAACGCGATGGGCGGCTGGCTGGCCGAGGGCTGGTACGCCGGCCGGCTCGGGTTCCGCGGCGGGCGGCGCGGCGTCTACGGCGAGCGGACCGGTCTGGCGGTGCAGCTGGAGGTGGACTGCACCGACGGCTCCCGGCACGTCGTCACGACCGACGGCCGCTGGCGCACCGCGCCGAGCCCGATCACCGCGACCGGGCTGTACGACGGTGAGCGCTACGACGCCCGCCGGGAGCTCGACGGCTGGTCGAGCCCCGGCTTCGACGACCGCGACTGGGCCCCGGCGACCACGCGGGCGCTGGACCCGGCGATCCTGGTGGCCGCCGACGGGCCGCCGGTGCGGCGCACCGGGACCCTGCGGCCGGTCGCGGTCACGCGCGATCCGGACGGGCGCACGATCGCCGACTTCGGCCAGAACCTGACCGGGCGGCTGCGGATCACCACGACCGGCGAGCGCGGCACCACCGTCACGCTCCGCCACGCCGAGGTCCTCCAGGACGGCGAGCTGTACACGCGCCCGCTGCGGGAAGCGCGGGCGACCGACGAGTACACGCTGAAGGGGCAGGGGACCGAGGCATGGGAGCCGCGGTTCACCGTCCACGGCTTCCGCTACGCGGAGGTGACCGGCGGCGGGCCCGGCACCACCGTCGAGGCCGTCGTGTGCCACACCGACATGGCGCGGACGGGCTGGTTCGACTCGTCCGACCCGCTGCTCAACCGCCTGCACGACAACGTGGTGTGGAGCATGCGCGGCAACTTCCTCGACGTGCCGACCGACTGCCCGCAGCGCGACGAGCGGCTCGGCTGGACCGGTGACCTGGCCGTGTTCGCGCCGACGGCCGCGTTCCTCTACGACTGCGCCGGGCTGCTGACGTCGTGGCTGGCCGACCTCGCGGCCGAGCAGGCCGAGCTCGGCACCGTCCCGTTCTACGTGCCCTGGGTCGAGCTGCTCGGGCCGCCGCGCCCGGCCGCCGTCTGGGGCGACGCCGCCGTGGACACGCCGTGGACGCTGTTCGAGCGCTTCGCCGACACGGGGGTCCTGCGGACCCAGTACCCGAGCATGCGGGCCTGGGTCGACCAGGTCGCCGCGCTCGCCGGTGAGCACCGCCGCTGGGACACCGGCTTCCAGTTCGGCGACTGGCTCGACCCGGCCGCCCCGCCCGAGCGCCCGGCGGCCGCCCGCACCGATGCGGGGCTGGTGGCGACGGCCGTGCACGCCCGCAGCGCCCGGCGGCTGGCCGCGATCGCCGCCGAGCTCGGTGAGGCGGACGACCAGGCCCGCTACGCCGCGCACGCCGCCGCCGTCGCCGAGGCGTTCAACGACGAGTACGTGACGCCGAGCGGCCGGCTGGCCAGCGACGCCCAGACCGCCTACGCGCTGGCCCTGACCGGCGGCCTGCTGGCCAAGCAGGAGCAGCGGCAGCGGGCCGGGCGGCGCCTCACCGAGCTCGTCGCGGCCGAGGGGTACCGCATCGGCACCGGTTTCGCCGGTACGCCGCTGATCTGCGACGCACTCACGACGGCCGGCGCGGACCAGGACGCCTACCACCTGCTCCTGCAGCGGGAGTGCCCGTCCTGGCTCTACCCGGTGACGATGGGCGCCACGACGATCTGGGAGCGCTGGGACAGCCTGCTCCCGGACGGGACAGTCAACCCCGGCGAGATGACCTCGTTCAACCACTACGCGCTCGGCGCGGTCGCCGACTGGCTGCACCGCACGGTCGCCGGCCTGGCCCCGGCCGCGCCCGGATACCGCCGCGTGCTCGTGCGCCCCCGACCGGGCGGCGGCCTCGAGCACGCGGAGGCGGTGCACGACAGCCCGTACGGCCGGATTCGGGTCGCCTGGCGGCGCTCGCACAACCGGCTGCACGTCCAGGTGACCCTCCCGCCGGGGGTCACCGCGCGGGTCGAGCTGCCCGGCCCGGCCGAGACATTCGAAGCCGGGTCCGGCCTCAGCGAGTACACCTGCGAATTCCGAGATCCGGCGGACGATCCCCGGCCGTCCGAACCGGTGCACCCCTTCGACACCCCTGAGGAGTAGACCCAATGCCCAAGAAAGACGTGCACCGAGCATGTTTGGCGGTGCTGACCGCCGGCCTGCTGGTGCTGAGCGGCTGCAGCGCGGGCGACCTCGGCTCCAGCGGCGACAGTGGCGCCGGCACGACGATCTCGTTCCTGGCCGACAACTCCGACGCCAGCCTGTCCACCGCCAAGGGGCTGGCCGACGCGTTCAACGCCAGGAACACCGGCGTCACGGTGAAGGTGGAGACCCGTCCGCAGGGCGGTGAGGGCGACAACATCGTCAAGACGCGACTGTCCACAGGGGACATGGCCGACGTCTTCATGTACAACTCCGGCTCCCTGTTCACCGCGCTCAAGCCGGAGCAGAACCTGGTGGCGCTGGACGACCAGCCCTACGTCGGCGACCTGGACGCCACGTTCAAGTCCACGGTCTCGGCCGGTGGCAAGCTCTACGGGGTGCCGTTCGGCGGCGCGACCGGCGGCGGCATCCTCTACAACAAGGCCGTGTACGCGAAGCTCGGCCTGCAGGTGCCGAAGACCTGGGCCGACTTCATGGCCAACAACGCCAGGATCAAGGCGGCCGGGATCGCCCCGGTCGTGCAGACCTACCAGGACACGTGGACGTCGCAGCTGATCGTGCTGGCCGACTTCCACAACGTGGCCGCGGCCCAGCCGGACTTCGCCGAGCAGTACACCGCGGGCAAGGCCAAGTATGCGACCACCCCGGCCGCGCTCAAGAGCTTCCAGCGCCTGCAGGAGGTGCACGACGCCGGGTACCTCACCACCGACTTCGCCTCCACCAAGCTCGAGGCCGGCATCAAGCACCTGGCCGACGGCGAGGCCGCGCACTACCCGATGCTGACGTTCGCCGTCGGCACCATCCAGTCGCAGGCGCCGGGGAAGATGCAGGACATCGGCTTCTTCGCGCTGCCCGGTGACGACGCGGGCAAGAACGGGCTCACCGTGTGGGAGCCGGCCGCCGTCTACGTCCCGAAGACCACGACCGGCAAGAAGCTCGACGCGGTCCGCCGGTTCGTGGCGTTCGTGGCGAGCAAGGACGGCTGCGACGCGATGGCGAAGGCCACGACGCCGTTCGGGCCGTTCCTGGTGAAGGGCTGCTCGCTCCCGGCCGACGTGGCCGCCCCGATCAAGGACATGCAGCCGTACTTCGACAGCGGCGCCAACAGCCCGGCCCTGGAGTTCCTGTCGCCGGTGAAGGGCCCGTCGCTGGAGCAGATCACCGTCGAGGTCGGCTCGGGCATCCGCAAGGCGGCCGACGCCGCGGCGCTCTACGACCAGGACGTCAGGAAGCAGGCCCAGCAGCTCGGCCTGCCCGGGTGGTAGCAGTGCGCAGGAGCCCCTATCCGTACTGGTTCTACCTGCCGGCGGCGCTCGTCTACGGCGTGCTGTTCCTGGTGCCGACGGTCGCGTCGTTCTGGTTCAGCCTGACCCGCTGGAGCCTGTTCGACGCGCACTTCATCGGCCTGGACAACTTCCGGCAGTTCTTCGCCGAGCCCGCGCTGGTGCAGGGCTTCACCAACACCATCGTCTACGCCGTTGTCACCTGCGCGCTGAAGGTGGTGCTGGGGCTGCTGCTGGCGGTGCTGCTCACCTCGCGGCTGTCCGCCCGCGGCTACCTGCGCTCGGTCGTGTTCTTCCCGGTCCTGGTCAGCACCATCGGCGTCGGCCTGACGTTCACGGTGCTCATGGACCCGCAGCACGGGCTGATCAACGAATCGCTCGGGGCCGTCGGCATCGACGGCCCCGGGTGGCTCACCGATCCCAGGTACGCGCTGCTGTCGGTGGCGCTCGTCGACGTGTGGAAGGGCGTCGGCCTGGCCACGCTCATCTACATCGCCGGGATCGTGTCGATCCCGCAGGAGTACTTCGAGGCGGCGAAGGTCGACGGGGCGGGCGGCCGGCAGCACTTCCGGCACATCGTCCTGCCGCTGGCCCGCCCGGCGACCGTCACCGTCATCATCCTGTCGTTGATCGGGGGGCTGCGCTCGTTCGACCTGATCTGGGCGATGACCCGCGGCGGCCCGGGTTTCACGTCCGACGTCATCGCCTCGGTCATCTACAAGCAGTACCAGAGCGGCTTCTACGGCCTTTCGACGGCGGGCAACGTCGTGCTGTTCCTCGTCGTCACCGCGTTGGTGCTGCCGCTCTACTGGGTGCTCAATCGGAACGAGACCGAAGCATGAGACGGCATGTGTACGGCGGGATCGCGATCCTGGTGTCGGGGGTCGTCTTCCTCGTGCCGTTCCTGTTCATCGTCCTCAATGCGGTGAAGGACCGGCAGGACGCGGCGCTGCCCGCGTTCAGCTGGCCGAAGCACTTCCAGCCGTGGCGGAACCTGGTCGACGTGATCGAGGCCCGCGACTACATGCTGGTGATCGCGTTCATCAACAGCACCGTGCTGACGGTCCTCAGCGTGCTCGCGATGGTGGTGCTGGCCGCCATGGTCGCATTCGTGCTGCAGCGCCGCCGCAGCCGCTGGAACCGCCTGATCGACCTGCTGGTGCTGTCCGGGCTGATCATCCCGCCGGCCGTGGTGCCGACGATCTGGGTGCTGCAGGGCCTCGGGCTGTTCAAGACCATGGCCGGGCTGATCCTCGTCGAGATCGCGTTCGGGCTCTCGTTCAGCATCCTGCTCTTCCGGGCCTTCATCGCCACGATCCCGCGGGAGCTCGACGAGGCCGCGACGATCGACGGCGCCGGGCCGCTGCGGCTGTTCTTCCGGGTCGTGCTGCCGCTGCTGCGCCCGGTCGCGATCACCACGGTGGTCGTGCAGTCGGTGGCGGTGTTCAACGACTTCACCAACCCGCTGTACTTCCTGCCCGGCGACCAGAACGCGACGGTGCAGCTGACCCTCTACAACTTCAACAGCCAGTACACCTCGCAGTACAACCTCCTGTTCATGAACATCCTGCTCATCACCGTCCCACCATTGATCATGTTCATGTTCTTCAACCGGCAGATCGTGGCCGGGATGACCTCGGGCGCGGTCAAGGGCTGACCGGATGATCGGCTGCGCCATCCGGCCGGGTGGCGTAGCCCGGGCGGATGGAACAGGTGGCAGGCCATCGGCGGCGGTCATCGTTCGCGGTACCGTGTGACGATCCGAGTACCGCGAGTGAGGTGGCAGCGTGGTGGGCACCGCGACCCTGGCCGGCCTGCAGGCGGGTGACCACGTCTGCGTCCCGTTCCACGGCGCACGGGTCCGCGGGCAGCTCATGGAGCAGTTCGTCCGGACCGGCCTGGACGAGGGCGACAAGATCATCTGCTGCACGGTGGCGGACGATCCGGAGCGGCTGACCGCCGCGCTCGTCGCCGCCGACAGCCGGGCCGCGGACGCGCTGCGCGACGGGCGGCTGCAGATCGGCAGCGCCGCCGAGAGCTACCTCGCCTCGGGCCGCTTCGACGCCGAGCAGGTCGCCCACGACCTGCGCCGGCTGATCTGGCGGGCCCGGCGCGAGGGCCACCCGGGCATCCGGGTGATCGCCGACATGGCCTGGGCGACCGGGAGCGTGCCCGGCACCGACCGGCTGGCCTGGTACGAGGCCGAGGTCAACCGGGTCTTCGCCGGCGGCTTCGCCAGCGGGGTCTGCCTGTATGACCGGGGCGCGTTCACGCCGGTCCGGCTGCGCCGGTACATCGGCACCCACCCGGGCACCGCCGAGCCGGGCGACCCCCAGCCGCCGCAGCTGCGGATGCGCCACACCGCGCAGCCGCGCGGGCTGGCCCTGACCGGCGAGGCCGACATCGCCAACCGGGCCGCGCTCATCGCCGTCCTCGACGGGCTGCGGGCCGACCTGCCGGGCGACGACCCGCTCACCGTCGACCTGTCCGCGCTGACCTTCGCCGACGTCGGCGCGGCCGCCGCGATCGTGCGCCTGGCCCGGCGCGAGCGCGGCCTGCTGATCACCGGCGCGAGCCGGCGCCTGGCCGGGCTGCTCGACCTCGTCCGGCAGGTGGACGCGTGAGGAGCGGCGCCCCGGCGGGGCGGCCCGGCTTCTTCCACGAGGCCGCGTTCTACTCCTCCGACGAGGAGTTCCTGGCGATCGTCGCGCCGTTCCTGGCCGGGGGCCTGGCCGCCGGGGAGCCGACCGTCGCCGCGTTCAACCCGCACTTCACGGGGCTGCTGCGGGCCGCGCCCGGGCTCGGCGGGGTGCGGTTCCTGGACGGCGAGGAGCACTACACCCGCCCGGCCACCGCCATCCACCGCTACCGCGGGCTGGTCGCCGGCCTCGTCGCCGCCGGGGCCGAGCAGGTCCGGGTGGCCGGGGAGGTCCCGCACCCGGGCGTGGGCGTGCCGTGGGACTGGTGGGCCCGCTACGAGGCGGTGATCAACCACGCCTACGACGAGCTGCCGCTCTGGGGCCTGTGCCCCTACGACGTGCGCATCTGCCCGCCGGACGTCATCGCGCAGGTCCGGCGTACCCACCCGTATGTCGCGAACACCGCCGGGCACCACCCCAACCCGGACTTCGCCGACCCGGAGGAGTTCCTGCGCAACCGGCCCTCGGCGTGGCGGGACCCCCTGGAGCGGACCCCGCCGCGGGCGCACCTCACCGACCCGATGCCGGCCGAGCTGCGTGCGGCCGTCATCGCGGCCGGCGAGCACAGTGCGATACCCCCGCAGGATCTGCGGGGTCTCGTGCTGGCCGCGACGGAGGTCGTCACCAACGCCCTCGTGCACGGCGCACCGCCGGTCGACGCCCGGGTCTGGGCCGCCGAGCGCCGGGTCCTGGTCACGGTGGCCGACGCCGGCCCCGGCCCGCGCAGCCCGCTCGTGGGCCTGCGCCCGGTCCGCACCCCGACCGGCGGCCTCGGGCTGTGGATCGCCCACCAGATCTGCGCCCACGTCGACCTGCGCCACGAGCAGGGCCGCTTCACCGTCCGCCTGCTGGCCGGCTCGCCGGAGCCGTGAGCGGGGCGCCGGTGCTCAGCGCAGGACGCGGTGGCAGAACCGCTCGAACTCGCCCGTCGAGTCGCCGATCCACACCATCCCGTGCTCGCGGATGATGACCCAGTCGGAGCGCCGCCCGCGCAGCTCGGCGAAGAGCTGCCGGCCGGCCGCAAACCGTCCACACTCGACGGTGGCGGCGGTGACCAGCTCGCGGTAGCGGTGGCCGCGGGTGAGCTCGCGGTGGTGGAAGTGCACGATGAGCCGCGGGCGCCGCCCGTGCATGCTGAGCAGGCTGCTGAGCATCAGGTATTCGGGCGCGTCGGAGCTCGGCAGCCGCGGCCCGGTGTAGGTGAGCGCCTGCCGGCCCTCGTCGTAGGACGTGACGAGGTCGAAGTCGGCCGTCGACATGGCCGTCTTGTCGGTCACGGTCTGCGACACGTACCAGTAGCCGTCGTGGGTGAACACGACCGACCCGTCGGTCCACGGCTTGCGCTGCCACAGCCGGTGCTCGCGGTGCAGGCGGGCCAGCTCGGCGATCTCCCAGGCGTGCTCGGCGCCGAGGCGGTGGCGGACCGCGAGGTCGCCGGGCTCGAGGCTGCGGGCCGGGGTGTACTTCAGCCGGATCGTCTCGCCGATGACGTTGGTGTAGAGGTCCTGCCACGTGTTGGTGCGGATGTTGCGGCGCCGGTCGACCTCGTCGGGGTAGATGGCGTTGACGTCGAGCTCGTCGCACAGGTCGGGCACGACCGTCGCGGCCCGCTCGTAGCCGGGCCGGTCGGCCCCGTCCGCGGTCAGCTCGTAGGCGGAGACGACGTTCGTGCGCACCCCGGCGGCCGAGAGGGCGGCCAGGTAGGCCTTCTCGTCGCCGGTCATCAGCAGCGGATCGGTCGGCCCGTAGACCACGTAGGTGATCAGGCCCGGCCGTGCCGCGGGGACCTCGCCGTAGGGCAGGGCCTCGGCCGACAGCCCGTATTCGGCCCGCAGCGCCCGGAACGCCGGCCGCACGATCTCGCGCAGCGCCCAGTCGCCGTGGGGCGAGCGCGGGTTGATCACGTAGAAGCAGCGGACGTCGGCCGGACGGCGCTTGTGGCAGTAGTCGGCGGCCTGGAGGTTGCCGGACGTCAGCGCCGCAGTGACCACTCGGTTACTCTACATTGATCATCGCCTTCTTCGCCGAGGAGTTCGAGGTGGTTTTGTGGGAGCAGCACTGCTGCCTGCCGCTGACGCAGCAAGCCCCGCTCAGTGAGCCCGAGCGCTATCAGCGCCCGGGCGGTGCCTACGTATCCGTCAACGTCGGCTATGCCCCGCACAGCTATGCGGACGTGACCGGGCTCATCGCGGCCTGGGCCCCCCGGATCGCCGCCTCGGACATGCTGCGGCCCGCGTCGGGCGTCGGCGACATCGCCGACGGCCGGGTGGCCGTCGCGTTCGACCTGGAGGACTCCGGCCCCCTCGAAGGCCGTCTCGACCGGGTCCGGGAGTTCTACGACCTCGGCGTGCGCACCATGCTGCCCACCTACAACACCCGCAACGCCGCCGGCCACGGCTGCCTCGACGCGGTCGACGAGGGCCTCACCGCCTACGGCCGCGACCTGCTGCGCGAGATGAACGCCGCGGGCATGGTGGCCGACGGCTCGCACTGCAGCATCCGGACCGGCCTGGACCTGTGCACGTACTCCGAGCAGCCGGTCGTCTACAGCCACTCGTGCATGCGCGCGGTGTGGGACCACCCGCGCAACATCACCGACGAGCAGGCCCGGGCGTGCGCCGAGACCGGCGGCGTCATCGGCATCACCGGCGTGGGCATCTTCCTCGGCGCCAACGAGGCCACCGTCGACGCGTTCGTCAGGCACATCGAGCACGCCGTCGAGCTGGTCGGCCGGAGCACGTCGGGCTGTCCACGGACTTCTCCTTCGACGGCGACGATCTCAACGCCGAGATGCAGCGCAGCCCGCACCTGTTCCCGGCCGCGTACACGGCCTGGGGTCCGATCCGGTTCACGCCGCCCGAGGGCCTGTTCGCCGTCGAGGAGGCGCTGCGCGACCGGGGATACCCGCCGGACGCCGTCGCCGGCATCGTGGGCGGCAACTTCCTGCGCGTCGCCACCCAGGTCTGGCGGTAGCCGCTCAGCGGACCGTGTCGGTGGCCGTGACGGCGATCCGGGTCGGCAGGGCGCCGTGGCCGAGCCTCGCCGCGAGGGCCTTCGCCGAGTCCGCGGTGAAGCCGCCGGCGATCTCCGCGTCGCCGGGGATGACGCTCTGGATCATCGGCGCGGAGATCACGGTGTTGTCGACGAGGATGGCGACCTGCTGCTGCAGCGCCTCCCGGGTCAGGCCGGTCCACCGCTCCTGCCCGGCCGCGGTGAACCGCAGGGTGATCGTCCACGCGCCGTTCGCCGGGCTCGTGCCGGCCTGCGCGCCCTGCAGGTCGGCGCCGGTGGCTCCGGCCACGTCGAGCTGGTACTTCTCCCGCTCCCCGCACGCCGTCACCTTCGCCCGCGGCGCGAGGGGCGGGCCCGTGCGGTGGTCGAGGGCCGTGCAGCCGACCCCGGGGGCCGCGAACTGCACAAGCGGCGGCAGCACACCGATCTCCGCGCACGTCAGCTTCTCGAACCCGGTCAGGGTCTTCGCGTCCGGGTCGGTCGCGTCCTTGAGCCCGTTGGCCTTCGCCCACACCGTTTCGCCGAGCTTGTTGCGGGCCGACGCGAGCGCGCCGGCCGGGTCGGGCACGCCGACGTCGGCCCGGCAGTCGGGCCCGGGGTCGCCGCTGTCGACGAGGTCGAGCACCTTGCGGAACGTGAGGTCGCCCGGCGCGAGGACGCCCTTGGCCCGCTCGGCGTCGGCGTGGGCGGCGGTGACCCGCAGTGTGTCGGCCGCCGTGACGGTCACCGAGGGGCGGCCGACGTCGAGCTGCCGCAGCCGGTCGAGCAGAATGCCGCGGGTCTGCTCGACCGCGTCCTTCGCCGGTGCCGCGCCGTCGAGGCCGGTCAGCTGCAGCGTGTAGGCGACGTCGCCCTGACGCGGGCCGCCGCCGAACCGCCGGGTGAGCAACAGCGTGGCGGTGACGGCGGCGGCGACGAGCATCAGCACGACGAAGCCGATGACGAACCAGAACCAGCGGGGCGTGCTGCGGGCGGCGGGCGGCGGCGCGTACATGCCACCAGGTTAGGACCTAGGCCGCGGCCCGGTAGGCCTCCCCGGCCGGGGTCGGGGTGGAGCCGTCCTTGTACAGGCCGTAGGGCAGCGAGTCGCCGACCGCGGGCAGCGAGAACCAGGCGTAGCGCTCGATGTAGGCGGTGGCCTGCATCTGGGTCGTCGTGCGGGTGATGAACGACGTGATCTGGGCGGTGTTCGGGAACTTCGGCGTGCCGCTGAAGTTCATCAGGCCGTACTCGGTGATCCAGATCGGCAGGTTGTAGCGGTCGTGGACGCGCTGGACGTAGCCGAGGAACTGGCCCACGGCGGCGTCGGAGAAGTCGGAGCCGTACCAGTGCAGGGTGATGAAGTCGACCCGCTTGTTCTGCTGGCGGGCGCCGGTCATGAACCGGTCGAGCCAGCCGCCGGCCTGGTCGCCGCCCCACGCGACGGCGGGGCTGCCGAGGCGCATCCCGGTCGACTGCAGCCGCGGCCACAGCGACAGCGCCTGCTCGACTGTCATGTTCGCCTGGCCCTGCATGTCGGGCTCGTTGAAGCCCAGCAGCGTGGTGCCCTCGGTCCGGACCTTGGCGAGGGTGGTGTCGGTGACGTTGGCGGCCCCCCAGATCATCGGCACGAACTCGGCCGGGGCGGGCATGCTGTCGTTGTCGGGGGACCAGTTGTAGTACCAGCCGGAGCCGACGTTGCGCATGGCGTCGGACAGGCCGGTGAACTGCCAGGTGCTGACGCCCTTCTTCTTCACCGACGGGCCGCTGGTCCGCGACGCCGACGGGCTCGGGGCGGCCGTCCGGGTGGCCGTGGCGGTCGGGGTCGTGCCGCCGCCGGGGAGTTTCCACTGTTGGTTGGCGTTGCCCGTGCACGCCCAGATCTGCAGCCGGGTGCCGTCGGCGGAGCTGTTGCCGCTCGCGTCCAGGCACTTGCCGGACCCGGTGTTGACGAGCTGGGTGCCGCTCGCCGTCCACTGCTGCGCACCGGTGCCGTTGCAGTCGTAGAGCTGCACCTTCGCCCCGTCGGCCGTGGCGGCTCCGGTCACGTCGAGGCACTTGTTCAGGGCCCGGATGCTCTTGTCGGCCGCGGTGAGCGTCCACTGCTGCGCCCCGGTGCCGTTGCAGGTCCACAGCTGCACGGCGGTGCCGTTGGCGCTGTTCGATCCGGCGACGTCGACGCACTTGCCGGCGACGCCCGTGATCGGCGCGCCGGTGGCGGCCATGGCATTGGTGAGCCCGAACGCCCCGGCCGCCACCGTGGCGGCGGCGAGCAGGGCGAACAGCGGTTTGCGGCCGAGTTTCATGGCGCCCAGGCTCGGCCATGCCCGGACGGGAGTCAACGTTCTTAAGGCAAACTTGAGAGAGCGCTCTCCCGGCCCGGTCCTACTGCATCGGCATGACCCGCGCGACGCGGATCGAGGTGCTGTTCGCGCCCGCGGCCGGGTAGGCGGCGCTGCCGTCGCCGTAGGCCTTGAACGCCTGGTAGTCGTGGTCCTTCACGCCGATGCCGAACTGGGCGCCGACCGCCGACCCGCGGCCCGAGTCGTACACCTGGGCCGCCATCGCCGAGCCGGACTCCCACGCCAGCAGCATCCGGCCCGGGCCGTAGGTGACCAGGTGCGGGTGCGCGGTCTTCGCCGCCGTCTTCACCGTCGAGTCCGACGCGCCGGTGCCGAAGTGTTCGAGCCGGGCCGTGCCGCCCTGGCTCCACGCGGTCCAGTAGCCGGAGCTCGTCGCCAGGACCAGGTCGCCGCCGAACAGGGTGCCGTCGCAGGCCCCGGCGGCGACCGTGCGATACGGGTGCGGCTGGGCGATGCGGCAGCTGTTGTCGGTCGCGCAGACCATCGCGAAGTGGCTGCTGCGCGGGTCCCAGGCGATGCGGGTGCCCCAGCTGTGGCTGCAGCCGACCTCGAAGCTGTCCCGGTGGCCGGTCACCAGGGCGCCGCTGGAGTTCACGACCTGCATCCGGTCGCCCTCGTGGATGTCCACACAGGACCCGTTCTGCACGGTGATGGCGACACCGAAGTACGCGGCGTAATTGCTGCCGTCGTAGGCCAGCCGGCCGTGGTGCTGGTACCACCACACGAACCGGGCGCCGTTGTCGTAGCCGCCGAGGCCCGAGCCGAGGTTCGTGACCTGACGCTCCCACACCTGCCTGCCGCTGGTGTCGAAGCGGACCATCCACATCGTGTTGCAGGGGCTCGACTCGCCCCCGCACAGCGGGCCGGTGCGGCAGTCGCCCTTGCGGGTCACGAGCAGCACGCCGCCGTTCGCGTCGGCCGACACGTCCTGCAGGTCGATGCCGTCGAAGCTGGTCGGGGTGCCGGTGAGCCTGTCGTCGCAACCGAGCCGGCCCAGGTGCACCCGGCCGTCGGTGCCGAGCCAGGCCAGCCACGAGCCGCCGTCGGGGGTGGCGGCGATCGCCATCGGCAGCGGGTCGGTGTCACCCTCGCGGCCGTAGCCGGTGACCGCGGAGCCGACGCCGACGTCGGTCACCCGCACCACCGGCGTCGCGCTCGCGGTGCGGCCGCAGGGCCCGGTCTCCTTCGGCGGTGCGATCGGCGACCCGCTCGGGGTCGGCCCGGCGGAGGCGTCCGCGGCGGTCAGGGCCGCGGCATCGCCGTCGGACGACCGGGTCGCCGCCGCCGCCGCGTCCCGGGCGCCGGCCGGTCCGGCGCCGCCGCCGGAGGAGAAGGCGGCCACGGCGCCGACCGTCGCGGCGAGGGCCAGGCCGGCGGCGGCGGCGATCACGACGCGGCGCCGGGAAAGCTCGAAGGGGAGGCTCACGAGGGCAGATGGTAGCTTGGGAAAGCGCTTTCCGGCGGCGGAAAGCCAAACTTAAGCGAGCCGTAAACCGCCGCCGGACCTGCGCTTTCGTTGTTACTTGTCACACGGGGTGCGGGTGGCCGATCAGCCCCAGATCTGGAACTCGGCGAGCTGCGCGGCCGGCCAGCCGGTGTTCGCGGTGACCGTCACCCGCCAGTACCGGGCCGTCGCCGCGCTGAACGTGATGGTGGCCGACGGGCTGAAGGTGTAGCCCGCCGACGGCACCACTGTCGTGAACGCCGAGCCGTCGTTCGAGGCGCTCAGCGTCAGCGTCTGCGTGCGGGCGCCCCAGCCGGCCGGCAGCTGCAGGACCACCTTGGTGGCCGACCTCGCCGCGCCGAGGTCGACCTGGACCCACTGCGGGAACGCGTTGTTCGCGCTCTCCCAGTAGGTGCCCTGGTTCCCGTCGGTGACGTTGCCCGACGCGTACACCTGGTTGTGTGAGGACTCCGCGGTCGGGCGGCCCGCGGCCAGGTCGGTCGGCGCCGGTGTGCTCCCGCCCGCGGTGAACTGGAGGCTGTTGAGGTTCCAGCCGCCGGTGTCCTGCACGACCGTCAGCACCTGCCGGCCGGCCGGGAGGGTGAGCGTCGCCGTGGCCGTGCCCCACGCCTGCCACCCGCCCGTCGCGGGCAGGCTGACGGCGCCGGTGAGGTTGGCGCCGGCGGCGTCGGCGATGTGCAGCGCGCCGGTGACCGCGCTCGGGGCGGCGACGCGGGCCGACACCGTGTACTGCCCGGCGGTGGCGACGTTCACCGTGTATCGGAACCACTGGCCGGCGCCGGTCCAGCCGAGGTTGTAGCCGCCGCCGGTGTCCGATGTGGACTCCAGGTCGACACCGTCGGCCCGGTAGCCGTTCGCGGTCCCGTTGACCGACGTCACGCTGTAGGCCAGGCCCGGGCCGCCGGTGTCGTAGTGCTCGGCCTGCACGGTGCCGGGGACGGCGGCCGCAGTACCCCCGAAAGGCGCTTCGACCGGGCCGCTCCCGCCTTGCCAGCTGTTGGCGCTCAGGGTCGCGGCGAAGCCGGCGGAGTTGTTCAGGTAGGCGCTCGCCCCGCTCTTCAGGCCGGTCACCGTGTTGCCGGTGATCGTCGCCGAGCCGCTCGGCGCCGGGTAGAACGGCGGCGCGACGACCACGCCGTTGCGGCCCGGGGCGGTGACGGTGTTGTTGAGCAGCTGGGTGTTCGTCGACTGGGAGAACCCGATGCCGTCGTAGAGCGAGCCGGTGACGGTGTTGCCGGCGGCGGTGACCCGGTCGACGACGCCGACGTTCTGGCCGTCGCCGCCGTTGCCGATCTGCAGCGCCGGCTGGCCCTGGCTGTAGCCGTTGCCGCCGGAGCGGGTGACGACGTTGTTGGACACTGTCGCGCCGAGCAGGTCGCTGCCGTTGACCCCGAACCGCCCGGCGCCGAGGCCGATGTAGCGGGCGGTGTCGCTGACGGCGTTGTACTCGACGTCGTGGCCGCCGCCGCCGTAGATGCCGATGCCCTTGCCGCCCCAGGGGGCGACGATCGTGTTGCGGGTGAACGAGATGTTGGCCATCGGCGTGTAGTAGGTCCGGTTGCCGTTCGCGTCGGTGTTGTAGTTGACCGAGTTGATGGCCATGCCGTCGTCGCCGGTGCCCCGCACGAAGTTGTTGGTGGCGCTCAGGTTGTTGCCCACCGAGCTGTTGAGCGAGACGTTGTTGAGGTTGATGCCGTCGGCCCAGATGGAGGTGAGCCGGCTGTTGCGGACCTGCCCGCCGGTGCCCGACGCCCAGAAGCCCGACAGCGTGTGCTGGGTCCAGATGTCGTCGGCGACCCAGTTGGTGCCGGTGGTGTCCATGGCTCCGCCGGCGCCGTCCACAGTGGCCCGGCTGGTGGCGTTGGAGTCGATGTGGAAGTCCCGGACCGTGCACGACGTGAGGTCCATGACGGCGCCGAGCGGCTGCGGGTTGGGCAGCGGCACCGCCCGGTAGATCGTGCTGTACCACGGACCCGCGCCGGCGATGGTGATGCCTGTCGCGTGCAGGCCGGCGGTGCCCTTCAGGTAGAAGGTGCCGCTCGGGATCCACAGCACCTTGTTCTGGGCCTGCGCCTGGTTGATGCAGGTCTGGATGGGGCCGGTGCTGTCCACGTCCGGGCTGTCCGCGGCGCCGCAGCTGGTGATCGAGATCGAGCCGGCCGGCTGGCTGACCGGGGCCGGGTTCTCCACGTCGACGACGTCGATGTCGTAGAAGGCGGCGGTGTCGGCGGCGTCCTTCTGCAGCGCGAACGTGGCGCCGGGGGCGATCGGCGCGGTGAACGCCCGGGCCTCGTCCCAGAACACGCGGGGGTTGCCGTCGGCCGGGTTCTGGTCGGCGCTGTCGTTGTAATGGTTGTTGCCCTCGTACACCCAGGACTGCTTCGACGTGAGGCTGAGCGCCTGCCGGTACCCCCCGTCGACGTACAGGCTCAGGCTCGCGGTGATCCCGCCGCCGGCCGCCGAGTCGGGGATGCTGGCCCGGACCACTATCGCGCTGATCGGCCGGCCGGTCGTGTTGGTCCAGGTCACCCGCTGGCCGGCCGCGGCGAGGTGGACGTACGCGTGCCCGGACGCCTCAAGGGCGGCGCTCGAGTACTGGGTCGCCGGGGCCGCGGTCAGCGCGACGGTGCTCGCCCCGCCGCCGAGCGCGCCGGCCTCGGCCTCATAGCTGGTGAACGGCGTGGTCGCCCCGGCGGTGGCGGCGTGCGCGGGCGGGGCGGCGATGACGAGCGCCGCGCCGGCCAGGAGGGCGACGGCGAGGAGTGATGAACGGGCCATGGGAGTCCTCTCTGCAACTCACGCATGTAGCGGCATGCGCAAGTATTTGCAGAGAACACTCTCCAAGCTGACGAGTCAAGGGTGCTATTTTTCGTAGGAAAATACGATCATGTCCAGCATGGGGATGCCGTGCTCGACGATCGGAGGGTCGATGTAGGCGAAGTAGTCCCGCTCCACCCGCAGCATCCGGAACCCGCACCGCTGGTAGAACGCGATGTTGTCGAGCGACGAGTTCGCCGTGCCCACGACGAGTCCGCCCGGGTTCGCGCGCTTCAGCTCGTCGAGGATCTGCCGGCCGTACCCCCGCCGCCTGTGCTCCTCGACGATGGCGATGTAGACGATCTCGCCCTCGCGGACGACGGCCGCCCCGACCAGGAGCCCGTCACTGCTTGCGGCGTAGGCGACCGACAGCGGGTCCCGCAGCACCGCGCGGATGCGGTCGTCGCCCTCCTCGGCGTCGCGCAGGACCGGGATCAGGGGCTCGGTTTCGGCAGACGCCACGACGACCAGCTCGAACATCGGCTCAGTCTGGCGCCTACTATCGGGCGGTGACCACCGGATTTCGCGGCGACGCGGCCCTCGGCAGCGCGCGGCGGCGGCTCGGCTGGCCGGGCCGGTTCCCGAGATCCTTCTGGCTCGCGACGCTGCTGATCGGCGGCATCGCCCTCGCCCTGCGCCTGGTCAACCTGGCCCACCCGCCGGGTGTCATGTTCGACGAGGTGTACTACGCCAACGAGGCGCAGGACCTCCTCCAGCACGGCGTCGAGTGGGTCCCGGAGTCCGGGCAGGCCGAGTACGTCGTCCACCCGCCGCTGGGCAAGTGGATGATCGCGGTGGGGGAGCAGCTGTTCGGGTACAACTCGTTCGGCTGGCGCATCATGGCGGTCCTCGTCGGCGTCGCCGCGATCGTCCTGCTCATGGCCGCGGCGTGGCGGCTGTTCCGCTCCACCCTCCTCGCCGCCGCGGCCGGCCTGCTCGTCGCGCTGGACGGCATGCACTTCGTGCTGTCGCGGATGGCGCTGCTCGACATCTTCCTCATGTTCTGGGTGGTGCTGGCGTTCTACCTGCTGGTGCTGGACCGGGAGCAGCGGCGGGCCCGGTGGCTCGCGGTGGTCGAGTCCGGCGGCGACACGCTGCGGCCGCGGCTCGGGATTCCCTGGTACCGCATCGGCTGGGCGGTCGCCATCGGGCTCGCGTGCGGCGTCAAATGGAGCGGGCTGTGGTACCTGCTGCTGTTCGTCGCGGCCGCCGCGGTCTTCGACATGGGGGCCTGCCGCAGCGCCGGGGTGCGCCACTGGTTCGCCGCGAGCCTGGTGCCGGTCATCGGCTGGGGCTTCGCGATCCTCGGCATCGCCCTGTTCGCGTACATCAACGTGTGGTGGGGCTGGTTCCTCAGCGACGACGGCTACTTCCGCCACTGGTATGCCGCCACCCACAACCTGCCCCACGACCGGTTCATCGACCCGCTGGTGAACCTGATCCACTACCACGACACCGCCTATGCGTTCCATACGACGCTGGACAAGCCGCACCGGTACCAGTCGTGGCCCTGGCAGTGGCTCCTGCTCGGCCGCCCGGTCGCCATCTACTGGGACCCCGGCGTGTCCTGCTCCGCGGACCGCTGCACCGCCGAGGTCCTGCTGCTCGGCACGCCGGTGCTGTGGTGGTCGTTCCTGCCCGCCCTGGCCGCCCTGACCTGGCTGGCGATCGCCCGCCGCGACGGGCGGGCCTGGCTCGTGCTGGCCGCGGCCCTCGCCGGGATCGTGCCGTGGTTCCAGTCGATGCCGGAGCACCGCACGATGTTCTACTTCTACGCCCTGCCGGCCGAGCCCTTCCTGGTGCTCGCGGTGGTCTACGTGCTCGGCGCCCTGCTCGGCGCGCCCCACGCCCGCCGCCGGTTCGCCGGATCCATGATCTTCGGCGGGTACGTCCTGGCTGTGGCCCTGTGCTTCGCGTACTTCTACCCCATCTATTCGGCGACGGCGATCCCGTACACCGCCTGGCTGGACCGGCTCTGGCTGGGCAACCGCTGGGCGTGAGAGCCCGTCCTCACAGCGCCGTCCGGGCGGCGATGAGCTGCCGCAGCCACGCGTGGGCGCGGTCGGTGTCGTTGCGCTGATGCCACCGCAGGATGATCGGCACCGGCGGCGCCTCCACGGGCAGCGGCACCACCCGCATCCCGTGCCGGGCCACGGCGTCGGCGGTCATCCGGGCCGGCACCGCGACCACCGCCCCGATCGCCGCGGCCAGCCCCAGCGCCGCCTCCACGGTGGGCGCCGACGCGACGGTGCGCCGCTGGACCACGTCGTCGAGCGGGTCCCGCAGCCGCCCCCGCCGCGACACGATGATGTGCGGGACCGCGCCGAACCGCTTGCGCGACAGCGTCTTTGCGGCCCAGCCCGCCGGAATCGCCAGCACCCGCTCGTCGTGCCCGAGCACCTCCCAGCGGATCTCCGGCCGCTGCGGCTCATCGGCGCCCATCTCGAAGTCGACCCGCCCGTGGCGCAGATCGCTGGTGTCGGCGCCGGACTCGCCCAGGAACCGCAGCCGCACCCCTGGCGCTTCGGCGCAGACCGCCCGCAGCAGCGCCGGCCCGACAGCCGCGGTGATCCCGTCGTGGAACCGCAGCGTGAACGTCCGCTCCAGCGTCGCCGGCGCCACCTCGGCATCGGGCGCGAGCAGCGACTGTGCCTCCCGCACCACCCGGTGCACATCGGCCTGCACCCGCAGCGCATAGGGCGTGGCCGTCATCGTCCGCCCGGTCCGCACCAGTATCGCGTCACCGGTGGCCCGCCGAATCCGCCCCAGCGTCCTGCTCATCGCGGGCGGCGACAGCCGCAGCCGCTGCGCCGCGCCGAGCACGCTGCCCTCTTCGAGCAGCGCGTCGAGGGCGGTCAGCAGGTTGAGGTCGAGTGAGTGCATGGGGGTAACTGTATGGCTAGCAAAGATGCATTTGCCGCAACGCTGGGGGCTGGCTTGACTTGGGGGCATGGAGCTGACCCCGGTAATCGACGTAGCCCGCGACTTCGGCCACCGCCTGCTGCACCAGCACTGGAGCCCGTCGAACCGCCTGACTGACCGCACCGCCATGCGAGCCGCCGCCACCGCCCTTGACGAGTCGATCCACGCACCGTTGCGCGCAGCACTGTCGGCGCTGCGTCCGGGGGCCTGCTGGGTCGAGGAGCCGGACGAGCGCACACCGCTTGACGAGGGGGAGTGGTGGGCGGTCGACGAGGTGGAGGGCGCCGTGAACCTGCTGCACGGCCGCCCGGAATGGTGCATCAGCATCGCGCTGCTGCGCGCCGGCTCCCCAGCCCTGGCCGTGATCTACGAACCGGTGCCGGACCGCCTGTTCACCGCCGTCGCCGGCGCCGGCGCCCACCTGCACACACCCGCCACCGCGCGGCCCAGTGTGTTGAACATTTCCCCCAAATTGGACTTTTCGGATGCAATCGTCGAGACGAGCCAGGTGGGCGACGAGCCGGAGGAGCTGCAATCCCGGATAGGCAACGCAATCGGCAAGCTGATGTCTCGCGCCCTGCTGGTCCGAACCACGATCCCAACGACGTTCCCGCTGCTCGCCGTGGCCACCGGCCGCTCGGACGTTTTCTGGCAGTTCGCCCCGGCCACCACCGGAGTAGCCGCCGCCACCTTGATCGCCACCGAAGCCGGCGCCCAGGCGTCGGACCTGACCGGCACCCCCTGGCGCCCAGGCGCACCATCGCTGCTGGTCACCCCGCCGGCGTTGCACGAGCCCGCCCTGAAGGCACTGGCCGACCTCTGATGCCGACAATCACGATCTTGGGCGCAACGGGCGGCACGGGCCGCGAACTGATCCGCCAGGCCCTGTCCCGCGGCCACAGGGTCCGAGCCGTAGCCCGCACCCCGTCCCGCCTGACCAGCGACCCCTACCTGCCCGCCGACCACCCCGACCTGACGGTGATCACCGCCGACGTGCTGGACCCGGCCGCCCTCAAGCGGGCCTTGGACGGCGCCGAGATCATCGTCTCGGCTCTCGGCATCACGAGCGGCGGCCCCTCGGCCGCGCCCGGCCCGAGCGGCCCGGGCATGGGCGTCGTGCGCCCAGGATTTACGGGCGGCGGGGTCTTGGGCGCGTCGGGCCTCGGCGTCAACGGCGGCGAGGCCGCGGTCGTGGCCGGCTCGGACGGTACTGGCGGCCCGGGCGTCTCGGGCAGCGAGGCCGCGGTTGTGGCGGGCTCGGACGGTATTGGCGGCGCTGGCGGTACCGGCGGCCTAGGCGTCTCGGGCGTCTCGGGCGGCCTGGGCGTCTCGGGCGGCGAGGCCGCGGGGGTGGCGGGGCTGGGCCTCGCGGGCGGTGTGGCCCTGGGGGTCCTGGCCGCCGGCGCCCGGGGTGCGGCTGCGTCGGGTGCGCGGGTGGTCTGGCTGTCTGCGCTGGGGGTCGGCCCGTCGGCGGCTGCGGCGGGGTTCCTGACCCGGGCGCTGCTGGGCGTCTTCATGCGCAAGGAGCTTCCCGACCGGGTGGCGGCCGCGGAGACGGTGCTGGCGGCGGGCGGGACGGTTGTGCACGCGGGTCCGTTGAGCGATGGCCCGCTCTCTGCGAGCCGCCGCATCCTGACCCTGTCTGAGCTGCCGCGGAGCCTGTTTCCCGCGCGTGTGAGTCGGGCGACGGTGGCGGCTGCGATGCTTGACGAGGTCGAGTCGGGGCGGTTCATGGGGCGGCCTGTTGTCGTCGTTTCGTGAGCATTCCAGCAGTGCGGTGCATGTGCAGCCGGGTCAAGTTGCGTGGTGGCGGCCCCGCGCGTTTTCCCTGCCTCAGCTTACCATCACCCGCCTAACTGATCACGGACGTCGATTCGCTCGGTTGACGCTCGATTACGAGCCGTAGCGACTAGACCGTCTCGCCCAGCCAGGTGCGGACGGCTGAGGCTTCGTCCTCGGTGAAGGGGATCTGGGCGGCCTCGGCGCGGCTCAGGACGTTGTTGACGAAGGCTGAGGCGATCTCGGCGGGGGTCGGTGGGGGCTGGCGGTGCAGGGGGTAGCCGCCGAAGGACGTGCCGCGGACCACGAAGGCCACGGCGCCGCGGCTCACCGGGACGCCGTTGTCGCGCAGGCGGTCGCGGGACCAGCTCGTGCACTGGGTGAGGTTGAAGCGGTGCTCGTGGGCGTACGCGGAGAGCGTCTCGTAGATCGACGGCCACCACGCCCGGGGGAGGCGGGGCAGGCTCAGCTGGTCGGCCAGGCGCTCGACGGGCTCCGGCAGGACGGTCCGCGGGGTGCCGGGCGAGGCCGGTTCGGGCGCCTCGTGGCGGCTGTCGTCCCACAGCAGGTGCTGCGACATGTGCAGGTTCGGCAGCTCGAGCGTCTCCAGGGCGCGGGCGAATGAGCCGAAGCCGAACCAGTTGCTGGTGCCGACGACCGGGCCGAGCTCGCTGCGCAGGCGGTAGGCGAGGGCGGCCATGTTGAGCGGGGTGTCGGCGGCCTCGTAGTCGGCGGTGACGATGGCCCGGAACTGCTCGTACGCCTCGTCGGGCACGAAGTCCGGGGAGTTGCCGGCGCCGTTGTCGAAGTCGTCCAGGTCCACTGGCTCGCCCTGGACCAGGGCGAGGAGCTGCTGGCTGTCCAGGAGCTGGTCGGCGATGGCGGTGAACGCCTCGGCGGCGTCGGCCGGGGAGACGATCATCGTGCGGCGGTCGGCGCGGCGCAGGCGCTGCAGGAGCGGGGTCATGTCGGAGTCGCCGGACGCGATGACGAACTCCTCGTAGCGGGTCTCGTCGGCCAGGGCGTCGACCGCGTCCACGACGATGCGGATGTCGGCCGCGTTCTTCGTGGCGTTGTAGCGCGGGCAGTCGATGACCTCGAACCCGGCGCGCACGAAAGAAGGGCGGAAGCGGGAGAAGTACAGCCGCGTCGGCTCTCCGTTCGTGTCGCGGGAATTCACCCAACCGGCGGGGTTGAGGTAGCACCGGAGGATGAGCCAGCGCCGGGGGCCCTCCGGGGTCAGGGTCGTGGCCAGGCGGTGCAGCCAGAGCCCGGGCTCGGTGGCGAACTGCACGGCGACCTCGGGATCGAGCTTGAACAGCCCGCTGAACACGTTGTCGAAGTCGAGAAAGAATGCCGTGCGTACGTGCCCCATCCCGGGAACCCTACTTCGGTGGGAGAGTCGCCACGAACCCGGAGGCGGCGGCGATCCAGCGGTCGAGGTCCGGGTCGTCGAGCTGGTCGCCGGCGACCACGACCCAGCCGCGCATCGGACGGCCCGGGCCATCGAACTGTGTGACGCCGGGGCGGCCCAGGGCGTCACCGGCGGCTTCGGGCCCCAGGCGGACGAGGAGGTCGTCGCCCAACACGCCGACGGTCAGATTGCCGTTGGTGAGAAACGCCACGCCGCCGAACATGCGCTTGGCGGCCGCGGTGGGCAGCCGCTCGCGGACGCGCTCGGCCAGTACCTCGTCGTACGCCACGTGTGCCATGCTAGGCCCGCTTCAGGATGGGTCTGTACGGTGCTCGCGTACGGCCCGAGCTGAGTGAACGGTCGTGAATGCAAGCTCCATGTGTTGCTATCGTTCTGCCCGCACGACGCGTCAGTGCGATGCAGCAACTTCACTGAGCGTCATAGAACGGCTACGCTGAATGCCCGGCGTCCTGATGGGGAGGAAACGGCGACCATGCCTAAAAAAATTCTCAGATGGGGTGGCCTGGCGTTCCTGGTGTTCTTCATCGCGTACCGCCCGCAGTCCGCGGCCAATGCGGTGAGCGCCATCGGCGGCGGGCTCCTCGACATCGCCAACGGCTTCGGCGACTTCTTCGCCAGCCTGGGCAGCAGCATCGGCGGCAGCTGACCGATCGGCGCCCGCTTTCGCGAGGGGTGCACACGGATTTTTCGCGGCGGGTGCACACGGTGCCCCGCCGCGAGGCATCTGCTCTTCCGGTCCGGTGCTCGCTCAGGCGGCGCCTCTTCCGGTCCGTGCTCCCTCAGGCGGCGCCTCTTTCCGGTCCGGTGCTCCCTCAGGCGGCGTCGTGGACGAGCAGCGCGATCTGCACCCGGTTGTTGAGGGCGAGCTTGGCCAGCAGGCGCGACACGTGCGCCTTGACGGTCGGGACGCTCATCGCCAGGGCGGCGGCGATCTCGGCATTCGATCGGCCCTGGCCGACGGCCTCGGCGACCTCGCGTTCGCGGCCGGTCAGCCGGGTCAGGCGGGTGCGGGCGTCCGCGCGGCGGGCGGCGGCGGCCGGGTCGGCGACGTGGTTGATGAGCCGGCGGGTCACGGCGGGGGACAGCATCGCCTCGCCGGCCGCGACGGTCCGCACCGCGTGCAGGATGTCGCGCGGGGCGGTGTCCTTGAGCAGGAAGCCGCCGGCGCCGGCCCGCAGCGCCCGCAGCACGTAGTCGTCGGCGTCGAACGTGGTCAGCACGATGATCTGCGGTGCCCGCGGCCGGGCCCGGAGCCGCTCGGTGGCGACCAGGCCGTCGACCCGGGGCATGCGGATGTCCATCAGGATGACGTCGGGCGCGTGGGCGTCGGTCAGCGTGATCGCCTCGCCCCCGTCGGCGCCCTCGGCGACCACCTCGATGTCGCCGGCGCCCCGCATCACCATCACCAGACCGGCCCGCACGAACGGGTCGTCGTCGACGATCGCCAGCCGGATCGGCCGCGTTGCCGATTCACTCACGGCGGTTCACCGCCCACGGAAGCCAGGCCGCTAAACGAAACCTTCCCCGGTCCGGGCCGTGCTGGAGCCAGCCGCCCGCCAGCTCGACCCGTTCGGCGAGCCCGATCAGGCCCAGCCCGGAGCCCGGAACGGTGCTGGGTGCCCCGAGCGGGTTGCTGATCTCGATGCTGATGCCGTCATCGGGGGCACCGGACAACGACACGCTGCTGCGGGTACCCGGGGCATGCTTACGCGCATTGGTCAGCCCCTCCTGGATGATCCGGTAGACCGTGCGCCCCACCGTCGCGTCGAGCGAGTCGGCCTCGCGCACCTCATTGCGGTAGTCGGCCGACGTCACCAGGTCCGGGACGTCGACGAGGGTGGGCTGCGGGCGCTCGACCCCCTCGAATGACGAGGTGTCGCGCAGCACCCCGATGACGGTGCGCAGCTCACCGAGCGCGGCGTGGGCGTTGGTGCGGATGACGGCGGCGGCGGTGGCGATCTCGTCCGGGTCGGCGTCGGTGCGCAGTTCCAGGACGCCCGCGTGCAGGCTGACCAGGGACAGCCGGTGCGCGAGGACGTCGTGCATCTCGCGCGCGATCCTGGCCCGCTCGGTCAGCCGGGCCTGGTCGACCAGGGAGGACAGGAGGCGGCGCTGGGCCCCGGCGAACAGTCCCCAGCCGAGCGCGCCGGTGATGATCCCGCCCCGCACGATCAGGTCGACCGCGAGGGGGTGGCGGGGGTCCACCTGCAGCCCGAAGTACATGAGCACCGAGATGACGTTGTCGGCGGCGATCAACACCGCCTGCCGGGCCGGCCGGTGGACCGCCACCGCATACACGGACACGGCCAGGGCGGGCGTCACGGACCCCGAGACCGCGCCCAGCGGCAACAGCAGGAGGGCGACGATGATCGGGTTGCGGTGGCGATACCACACCAGCAGGCTCCCGGCCGTCCCCACCGCGGCGTCGGCGGCCCAGCTCACGGCCGGCACCGCACCGTGGCGGGCCCAGCCGGCGTCGCCGAAGCGCAGCAGCAGCGCCCCCAGGGCGAGGCACGCGACCACGCAGACCACGTCGGCCAGGCGGTGGCGGCGGGTGCTGGACATGCCCGA
Organism: Dactylosporangium vinaceum; assembly: GCF_019904175.1. GTDB lineage: Bacteria > Actinomycetota > Actinomycetes > Mycobacteriales > Micromonosporaceae > Dactylosporangium > Dactylosporangium vinaceum. The sequence goes on from NZ_CP061913.1 coordinate 3,321,097, forward strand.
AGGTTACGACGTTGCGGCTGGGTGCGGGACCGACCAAAGTCGGGGGTGCGCCGCTACCGAGGACGGATGCCCGCCCCGACGGTCACCGCGCAAGCTGGGCGCATGATCGAGGTCGAAGAGCTTTGGCGGTGGTACTCCGGCCGCCCCGTCGTGGCCGCCGCCTCCTTCCGGTGCGAACCGGGGACGGTCACAGGGTTCCTGGGGCCGAACGGGGCCGGCAAGTCCACGACGCTGCGGATGCTCTGCGGGTTGACGCGCCCGTCACGGGGGCGGGCGAAGATCTGCGGGGTGCCGTACCGCGCACTGGGCAACCCCGGCCGCCGGTGCGGCGTGCTCCTCGACGCGGGCGCGCAGCACGGCGGCCGGACCGGGCGGGAGACGCTGATCCTGGCCGCACGGATCATGGGGGTGCCGAAGGCGCGGGTCGACGCGGTCCTGGAGCGGGTCGGCCTGGCCGGCCCGGCGGCCCGGCAGCGGGTCGGCACCTACTCGCTCGGCATGCGCCAGCGCCTCGGCGTCGGGCAGGCCCTGCTCGGCGCGCCCGAGGTCCTGATCCTGGACGAGCCCGCGAACGGCCTGGACCCCGAAGGCATCCGCTGGATGCGGCGCCTGCTGCGGGATCATGCGGACGCCGGCGGCACGGTCCTGCTCTCCTCGCACCTCCTCGCCGAGGTCGAGCGGATCGCGGACCGGCTGGTCGTCATCGCCGGCGGCCGCATCGTGGCCCAGGGCACCCGGTCCGAGCTGGCCGGGCCCGGCGACCTGGAAGACGAGTTCCTGCGACTGACCGGAGAGGCGGCGCGATGAGCCTGGTCCTTGTCGAACTGCGCAAGACCGTTGACACCCGGGCCGGGCGATGGCTGCTGGCCGCGGTCGCGGCCCTGGCCGTGGCCGCGCCGGTGGTGCAGGGCGGGCGTACCTTTCCGGAGGCGGCCGCCGCGGCCCAGCTGCCGGTGTCGATCCTGCTGCCGGTCCTGGCGGTGCTGTCGGTGACGAGCGAGTGGTCGCAGCGCACGGGATTGACCACGTTCGCGCTCGTCCCGGACCGGTGGCGGGTCGTGCTCGCCAAGCTGGCCGCCGTCACCGTCCTCGGGCTGGCCGCGGCCGGGTTCGCGCTGACCGCCGCCGCGCTGACCGCCGGGGGTGCCGACCTCGCCGGTCTCGCCGACGCGGCCGGTCCCGCCGACGCGGCCGGTCCCGCCGACGCGGCCGTCGCGGGGCAGCTCGCGCTCGTCGACGTGGCCACGATGCTGTGCGGATTCGGGTTCGGGCTGCTGCTGCTCGGGTCGGCGGGGGCGGTGGCCGCGTACTACGTCGTGCCCATCGGCTGGGCCGCGGCCGGACGGCTCGTTCCCGCCCTCGAACCGGCGGCCCGCTGGCTGGACCTGAGCCGCACCCGGGCGCCGCTCGACGCGCCCGGGGTGACCGCCGCGGAGTGGGTGCGGTTCGGCGCCTCGGCGGCCGTCTGGGTCGCGCTGCCGGTCCTGCTCGGCCTGCTCCGTGCCACCCGCGCCGAGATCCGCTGACGCCGCGCACCGACCCGCGTCCGGGTCCAGGTCGGGGTCCGGGTCTGGGTGCAGGGTGGCCCGAGAAGGCGCGCGGTGCAGCGGTGCAGCGGTGCAGCGGTGCAGCGGTGCAGGAGGTTGCTGGGTGCCGGTCCCGGTCTGGCGGGCGGGGTCAGCCGCGTGGGGATCGGCTGAAGGCTCGGCGGCGCAGGACGATGTGGGACGGGTCGTCCGGTGGGGCGGATGGCAGTGTCACGGTGACGGTGACGCCGGTGTCGTCGGCGGTCGCGGCTATGGTGCCGCCGTGGTGGGCGACGACTGCGTGGGCCACGGCCAGGCCCAGGCCCGGTCCCTCCAGGTCAGCCAGGGCCGGGGCGGCGCACAGGCAGCGGTCGTACAGGGCCAGCTGCTCCCCGGCCGCCGGGCCGCCGGGCGGGCACGTCACCACCAGGTGGGTCGCTGCCGGAACCGGCACAGCAGGAGCCGGGTGCGTGGCAACGGCAGAGGCGGCCGGGTGCGGGGAAACGGGAGAGGCGGCCGGGTTCGTGGAAGCGGCCAGGCGGACGGTGCCGTCCCGCGGGGCGAGATCGATGGCGGTGCCCAGCAGCTCGGCCAGGGCCCGCTGCAGGTGCCGCGGATCGGCCAGCAGCGTCACGTCATCCGCCACGGCCACGTCGATGGCCACCCCGGCGACCCGGGCCCTGGTGGCGACCTCCGCCGCGACCCGGACCGCGAGCGGGGCCAGGCGGGTCGGTTCGACGGCGAGGCCGAAGGTGCCGTCGCCGATGCCGGTGAGCACGATGAGGGCCTCGATCGTCGCGTACACCTTGCCGGCGCACAGGTCGATCAGGCTCGCCATGCGCTGCTGCTGGTCGGTGAGCTCGCCCGCGCGGCCGGTGGCCAGCAGCTCGCTGTACCCGCGGATCGAGGTCAGCGGCGTGCGCAGCTCGTGCGCGGCGAGCTGGAGCAGCTCGGCCTGGGCGGGTGGCATGGAGGGGTCTTCCTGGGAGCGGAGCGGCACATCGGGGCTATCCCGCCGAACGTAGCATCTGGATCATGGGGGTTCGGTACCGTCGGACGGAAAGCAACCGACCCCGACGGGCTGGAGTGGGATGGCAACTGTGCTGCTGGCCGAGGACGACGCGGGCGTGCGGGAGCTGCTGGAGTACATGCTCGACGGCGCCGGGCACACGGTGCTCGCCTGCGGTGACGGCGACTCGGCGCTCCGGCTCGCGCTGGAGCACCGGCCCGGTGTCGCCGTGCTCGACGTCGGCCTGCCCGGGCTGAGCGGGCTGCAGGTCTGCGCGGCGCTGCGGGACGCACCCGCGACCGCGGACCTGCCCGTCCTGCTGGTCACCGCGCTCGGCGGGCCCGCCGACGTGGCCGGTGGGTTCGCGGCAGGCGCCACCGACTACCTGGTGAAGCCGTTCAGCGCCGGGGACCTCCTCGCCCGCGTCGACGCGTTCCTCGGCACTCGCGCCGCCGATCACGAGAGCGGGCCGAGCCGGCCGCGGTCGGCGCCGCCGGTGGCGAGCCGGGCCTGACGTGGGCACCACCGTCGGGCTCACGATCGCCGAGGTCCTCGACGTCCTCGATGTCGGCGTCGCCGTCGCCGGGCCCGACGGGCGGCTGGCCCAGGTCAACCGGGCCCTGCCCGGACTGCTGGGATGCAGCGCGGCCGAGGTGCGGCCGGACGTACCCGTCGAGGAGCTGGCGGCGGCTCTTGCCGACCGCGGCGACCACCCGGCCGCCGCCGTCCTCGCCTGGCCCCCGGTCGAGCACCCGCACCAGCTGCGCCTCGCCGGCGGGCGCAGCGTCCAGGCCGTGTGGCACCGTCTCGACGCCGCCTGGGTGCTCGTCGTGCGGGACGTCACGCTGCAGGCCCAGATCCGCCGGCGCCTGCGGGAGCACAACCGGGCCCTGGCCGAGAAGGTCGCCGAGAAGACCGAGCTCGTCGCCGCGCTGTGCCACGAGCTGCGCACACCACTGACGTCGACAAGCACCGTGCTGGAACTGCTTCCGGACATCTCGGGGGTACCCGACCTGCCCGACCTGCTCGACGTCGTGCGCCGCAACGCAGCCCGCATCGGCGACGTCGTCACCGAACTGTCGACGCTCAACGCCCTGGAGCAGGGTGCGGTCGCCCTCGACGTCCGCCCCGTCGACCTCGGCTCCCTGCTCGCGGACGCGGTCGCCGCCTGGAACACGCGGGCCGCCCCGGCCCCGCCCGTCACGCTGTCGGTCGACGACCCCGCCCGGCTCACCATCACCGCCGACCCGGTGTGGCTGGAGTCGCTCGCCGAGCGACTGCTCTCCGTCGCCGTGGCGTCGGCCGGTGACACGCCGGTCCACGTCACCGCGCGGGCGGCCGGCGACGGCTGGCTCGTGCGAGTACCCCTCCATGAGCAGCTGACAAGCAATCGACTGTTCACGGCGACCGGCGGAGCCCGCACGTCCACGGCCCTCATGCTGGCCCGCGCGGTCGTCGCCCGCCACGGCGGCACCCTGCGCGTCGCCAGCGCCGACGGGGGCGGCGCGGTCGAGGTCCACCTCCCGAAGGAAGCCCCCCACGGGCCGCACCGTTAAACCGCTCAGGCCGGGGCGGTCCGCTGCCGATGAGGGTGGTGTGTTCCTCGGTCTGCTCGCGCGGCTCGACGGGGAGTCGCGCGCACGGCTGCTCGCCGAGGCGTTCGAGCGCAGCGCCATCGCCAAGGCGGTGGCGACGACCGCCGGTGAGCTGGTCGAGGTCAACAACGCCTTCTGCGGGCTGACCGGGTATCGCCGCGACGAGCTCGTCGGCCGGCCGATCGCGATGCTGCTGCCCCGCGACGAGCCGTTCGACGGCTTCGGGGACCTCGAATGCGAGCGGCGCATCGTGCGGCGCGACGGTACCCGCGGCTGGATCCTGACCCGGGTGCTGCCGGTGCGGGGCAGCGGGTACGTGGTGCTGGAGTCCGTCGAGAGCGACGAGCACCACGACCTGACCGACCGGGTCGCCCGCTCCGTGGACGAGGCCCGGGGGCTGCGCACCACGATCGCCATCCAGCGGGAGATCGCGGCGGCGGCCGGCGACCGCGAGCTGCTGGTGACCCTCGCCGCCGAGCGGGCCCTGCAGGTGCTGCCCACCGGCGACGGCGCGGCCGTGCACCTCCTCGACGCCACCGGCGAGGCGATCCCGATCGTCGCCGCGGCCGGGTACGCCCCGCCGTGGGACGCTCGGCGCGAGGTAACGCTGACCGGCACGATGGTCGGGCTGGCCGTCGCCACCCGCTCGACGCTGCGCTGCGACGACACCGCGACCGACCCGCGAGCCCTCGCCGAGGCGGGCCGGGCCGACGACGTCCGCTCGGTCGTCATCGCGCCGCTGCTGCGCCCCGACGGCCCGATTGGCGTCCTGACCGTCATCGCCCGCGAGGCCCACGCGTTCGGCGAGGCCGACGAGCAGCAGCTGACCCTCCTCGCCGACGCCGTCGCCGGGGCCCTGCGCCACGCCGAACACACCGAGCGCAACCGGGAGCTGCTCTTCGAGGCGACCGAGGCCAACGCCGCCCTCGCCCGGCAGCGGGCCGCCGCCCTGGCCGCCGTCCAGCGCCTCGAACAGAGCGAGGGACGGTTCGCGGAGGTCTTCGACCACAGCCCGCTGGCCAAGGTGGTGCTCGGGCTGCGGGGCGCGGACTACGGCCGGATCCTCCTGGCGAACCCGGCCTTCAGCGAGCTGATCGGATCGGAGCCGGCGGCGATCCCCGGCGTGCCGTTGGGTGACCTCGTCGCGATGCCGCGGCCCGACTACGACGCCGCGCTGGCCTCCCTCGCCGCCGGTGAGCGGCACCGCTCCACCCGGGAGGTGGTGCTGCGGCGGCGCGACGGTGCGCAGGTGAACGTGGCCGCGCACACCTCCGTCATCAGCGACCAGGCGGGCCCGGCTGCCGCGGTCGTCCAGCTGCTCGACGTCACCCGGGAGCGGGCCGCGGCGCTCGCCCTGGCCCGCAGCGAGGAGCAGTTCCGCACCGCGTTCTCCGGCAGCCCGCTCGGCCTGGTCCTGTGCGACGAGGACGACGTGTTCCGGCAGGCCAACCCGGCCGCGGCCGACCTGATCGGGCGCAGCGCCGGTGAGCTGGCCGGGCTGCGGTACACCGACGTCACCGACCCCGGCGACCTGGCCACCGCCGCGGACGCGCGGACCGGGCTGCGCACGGGCGGGCAGGTGCGGTACGACCAGAGGATTCTGCGCCCCGACGGCCGGATCGTGTGGGCCCGCGTGACGCTGTCGCTGGTGCCGGGCCCGGCCGGCGAGCCGTGGCGGCTGATGCAGCTGGAGGACATCGCGGCCGAGCGGGCGGCGGCGATGGCCGCGGAGCGCGAGCACCGCCGCCTCCAGCACACCCTGAGCGTCCAGCGGGAGCTCATCGCGGTCGCGGCCGACCGTGACGCCGCCCTGCACGTGGTGGCCGAGCGCGCCGTCGAGCTGTTCCCGGCGGCCGACGGCGCCGCGGTCGAGCTCGCCGAGGATGCGTACCTGGTGTACGCCGCGACCGCCGGCACTTTGGCCGGAGCGCTCGGCACCCGGGTCCGCATCGACGCCTCCCTCAGCGGCGCTGCGATGACCGCCGACGCGACAGCGCACTGCCGCAACGCCGCCCGCGACCCGCGCGTCGACCGCGAGGCGTGCGCCCGGCTCGGCATCGCCGCGATGCTCGTCGTCCCGCTGCACGCCGACGACTCGGTGATCGGCGTGCTCAAGGTCAGCTCCCGCCACCCGGACGTCTTCGACGAGGCCGACGAGCAGCAGCTGGCCCTGCTCGCCGAGGCCCTCGCCTCCGCGCTGCGCCACGCCGACGACGCCGCCGCGCTCGCGGCCCGCAACGCCGAGCTCGAAGAGGCCGACCGGCTGAAGCGGGACCTGATCGGCATGCTCGGCCACGAGCTCGGCAACCCCCTGGCGGCGATCCTCGGCTACACCGAGATCGCCTCCGACACCTGGTCGACCCTGAGCGAGGGCATGCGCACGAAGGTCGTCGACGGCATCACCCGCCAGGCCCGCCGCCTCGACGCCATCGTGCAGGAGGTCCTCACGATGGTCCGCAGCGAGGCCGGCAACCTGCACGCCCGCCGCGCCCCGACCCCGCTGCGGGCCCAGATCGCGCTGGCCCTGGCCGATACGGGCGCCGACGGCACCCCCGTCGCGGGCCCCGACGCCACCGCGCTCGTGGACGCCGGGCAGCTGCAGCAGATCCTCACGAACCTGCTGAGCAACGCGGCGAAGTACGGCGGCGGACCCACCGCGGTCCGCATCACCCCCGACGGCGAGCGGGTGCGCATCGCCGTCGAGGACCGCGGCCCGGGCGTGCCGCCGGAGTTCCGCGACCGGCTGTTCGAACGCCTGGCCCGGGCCGACCGCGACGCGGCGAAGGTGCGCGGGACGGGCCTCGGCCTGTACATCGTGCGGAACCTGGCCCGCGCCAACGGCGCCGACGTGCACTACACGCCGAACCCGGACGGCGGCTCGGTGTTCGTGGTCGACCTGGAAGCGGCCTGATCGCGCCGCTTGATTCCTGGCATCGATGAGTGTCTTATTGGTACATGTTGCGGCGGTCTCTGGTTGTTTGCTCCGTTCTTGCGCTCGCGGTGACCGGCCTGCCCTCGGCGGCCTCGGCTGCTCCCGTGACCGCGGCCGACCCGCTGGCCGGGATGACGCTGCCGGAGAAGGTCGGGCAGCTGTTCGTCGGCTACGTGTACGGCGACAGCGCAACGACCGCCTCGGCCAGCAACACGGCGAAGTACGGCGTCGCGACCGGCGCCGAGGTCGTGGCCCGCTACCACCTCGGCGGCGTCATCTACTTCACGTGGAGCGGCAACCTCGCCAACCCCGCCCAGATCGCCGGCCTGTCCAACGGCCTGCAGGCGGCGGCCCGGGCCGACACCGGCATCCCGCTGCAGATCAGCACCGACCAGGAGGGCGGCATCGTCAACCGGATCGGCGCCCCGCTGGCCGTGTCGCCCGGCAACATGGCGATCGGCGCCACCCAGGACCCGCGGGGCGCCCTGCGTGCGGCCGAGGTCAGCGGCACCGAACTCCTCCAGCTCGGCATCAACGTCGTCGACGCCCCGGTCGTCGACGTCAACACCAACCCCCGCAACGCCGCCGACGGCCCCCGCGCGTTCGGCGACCGCACCGCCCCGGTGTCCCTCTTCGGCGCGGCCGCTGTCGCCGGCTACCGCCTGGCCGGCATAGGCGCCCAGGCCAAACACTTCCCCGGCCTGGGCGACACGACAGTCAACACCGACAACGGCGTCGCCGTCACCAACGAGACCCGCGACCAGATCCTGACCACCCACATCCCCCCGTTCCAGGCCGCGATCGCCGCCGGCGTCCCCAGCATCATGGCCGCCCACATCGTCGCCCCCGCCCTGGACCCGACCGGCACCCCCGCCAGCCTGTCCCGCCCGATCGTCACCGACCTGCTCCGCCACCGGCTCCACTACGACGGCGTCGTGATCACCGACGCCCTGGACGCCGCCGCCCTGGCCGCCATCCCGGGCGACCAGATCGTGCTGCGCGCCATCGACGCCGGCGTGGACCAGCTCCTGATGCCGGCCGACCCGCCGGCCGCCATCCAGGCCGTGCTCGACGCCGTCGCGTCGGGCCGCCTGTCCGAGGCGCGGATCGACCAGTCGGTACGCCGCATCCTGCGCATGAAGCAGGAGCTGGGCCTGTTCAAGTGGCACCCCGCACCGGCCGCACCGGCGGTGGGCACCCCCGCCGACGCCGCGACCATGTCGACGATCGCGGCGAAGTCCATCACGAAGCTGCGCGGCACCGGCCTCCCGGTGACTCCCGGCGCGCACGTGCTCGTGACCGGCTGGGGCGTGAGCACCACCCAGAACCTCGCGGACGCCCTGAACGCCCGCGGGGTCGTGGCCGGCCGCCTGTGGACGGGTTCGCCTTCGCCCGCGCTTATCGCGCAGGCGGTGGCGGCGGCGCAGGCCGCGGATGCCACGGTGGTGACGACGAACAACGCGTGGTCGGACCCGACCCAGGTGGCGCTTGTCCAGGCGCTGCTGGCGACGGGGAAGCCGGTCGTGGTGGTGGCGGTGGGCGGGCCGTACGACATCGCGTACTTCCCGGCGGCGCCCGCGTATCTGGCCGCCTACGACTACCAGCCGGTCTCGGTGCTCGCCGTGGCCGACGTGCTGACGGGCCGCGCGCCGACCCCGGGCCGCCTCCCGGTCACGATCCACAATCCGGAGGGGACAACGGTGCTGTACCCGTACGGCAGCGGCTCCTGAACCCGTGGCTTCGTGTGATTGGAAGCGCCTGATGATCTAGAACTTGTCCAGTGCGTCGATGCGGTGCGGTTGTTCAGCGTGACGGGTCCGGCGGCGGTGGAACATGACTGAGCGGTGGGTCGGCGTGCCCCTGGACGACGCCGGCGTCGTCTGTCACCTCCACGTCGATCACTCCGCCGTGGACCAGGACCACGATCGACGGGAACGCCATGTCCATCGGCTCGCCTCGCACCTCGACCGAGTAGGTGACGATCTCGATCTGAATCTCCAGTTCCCTCGCAGCCGCGATCCACCATCGAGTTTGCGGCGGTATGCAGTAGTCGAAACGACGAGGCTCAGGTCGAGTGTCAGCGAAATGCTCGGTGAACTGGTACGGCTCGACCCATAGTTGCAGCGGGCGCTCGCCGGCGTTGCGGATGGGCAGCTTGGTGGTCATCGTCAAATGATGCTGCCGCCGGCTGCCGCGAGTCAGGTGGCTTCGGCTTCAATGTGGGTGCGGCGGTCGCGCCCGCCGCCGCGTGTGTGCGAGTGCGGCGACGGGCGTGACAGGCCGTGGTGTGATGCCCGGCCCCGCGTGGCCGGGCGCCCGCAGGCGCGGCTCGTGCGGGGGGTGTGGGTGGAGGCGAAGCCTTCCCCACGGATGGGGAGATACAGCCTTCCCCACAAACAAGGAGCTGGCGATACAGCTACGCGACCGTGTTGCGCCAGGCTCGGCCGCTGCGTTCGATGAGGCGGTTCGCGTCGGTCGGGCCCCAGGAGGCGGCCTCGTAGGTGGGGATCGGGCTCGGGTCCTGGGCCCAGCGTTCGATGATCGGGTCGACGATGCGCCAGCACTGTTCGACCTCGTCCGAGCGGATGAACAGCGTGGTGTCGCCGATCAGGGCGTCCAGCAGCAGGCGCTCATAGGCTTCCGGGGACTCCTCGCGGAACGTCTTGTCGTAGGAGAAGTCCATGCTCGCCGAGCGCACGCGGAAGGAGTGGCCGGGGACCTTGGCGCCGAAGCGCAGGGCGATGCCCTCGTCGGGCTGGATGCGCAGGATCAGGGCGTCGGCCTGGAGTTCGGTGAGCTGGGAGTCGGGGATGGGCAGGTGCGGCGGGCGCTGGAACTGCAGGGCCACCTCGGTCACCCGGCTGGGCAAGCGCTTTCCCGTACGTACGTAAAACGGGACGCCCTTCCAGCGCCAGTTGTCGACGTCCAGGCGGAGGGCGGCGTAGGTCTCGGTGCGGGAGAGGGGGTCGACGCCGGGCTCGTCGCGGTAGCCGGGCATGAGCTCCTCGCGGGTGCCGCCCCGGGTGTACTGGCCCCGGACCGCGATGTCGTCGATGTCGCGGCCGCGGGGGAGGCGGATCGCCTGGAGGAGCTTGACCTTCTCGTTGCGCACCGCCTCGGCGGCGAACGAGGCGGGCGGCTCCATCAGGGCGAGCGCGAGGACCTGCAGCACGTGGTTCTGCACGATGTCGCGCATCGCGCCGGCGTGCTCGTAGAAGCTGCCGCGGGTACCCACGCCAAGGGTTTCGGCGACGGTGATCTGCACGTGGTCGACCCATGTGCGGTCCCAGATGGGCTGGAAGATGGAGTTCGCGAAGCGCAGTGCGAGCACATTCTGGACGGTGTCCTTGCCCAGGTAGTGGTCGATGCGGAAGACCTGCGACTCGTCGAAGGAGGCGTGCACGGTCTGGTCGAGCTGCTTGGCGCTGCGCTCGTCGTGGCCGTAGGGCTTCTCGATGACCAGGCGGGCGAAGGAGCCCTCGCGCGCGTGGTTGAGGCCCGCGCCGGCGAGCCCGTTGATGACCAGCGGGAAGGCCTCTGCGGGCGTCGACAGGTAGAAGATCCGGTTGCCGCTGGTGCCCCGCTGCTCGTCGAGCTCGTCGAGGAGCGCGGCGAGGTTCTTGTACGTCTCGGGGTCGTCGTAGCCGCCGGCGATGTAGCGCACGGCTCCGGCCAGCTGCGGCATGCCGGCCAGGCCGCGCTCGCCGAGCACGTTGTGGATGAACTGCTCGTCGTCCATCGGCGTGCGGGCGACGCCCACGACCGCGAACCGCTCTGTGAGCCGGTTGTGCCGGGCCAGGCTCTCGATCGCTGGGATCAGCTTGCGGCGGGTGAGGTCGCCGGAGGCGCCGAAGATCACCACCGTGGCCGGCGGGGCGTGCCGGTTGTCGGATTCCTGCAGGATCGTCTCGCTGGACATGGGGAGTGCCTTTCGTCGGACTGCCGCCGTGACACTACGAGTCAACACCCGGCAGCAACGATTCCGGAACGTGACCGGCGTCTCTGCGCGGCCCGGCTAAAGCCTAGTCAGTAGGTTTGGCGGCATGGGACGACCCGCTCGGCACGACGCCGACAGCCTGTTGGACGCGGCCGTGCGCCTGGTCGGGGCCGGCGGCCCCAAGGCGCTCACGATGGCGGCGGTGGCGCGGGAGGCGGGCGGGCCGAGCGGGTCGGTGTACCACCGGTTCGCCGGGCGGCCGTCACTCGCCGCGGCGCTGTGGCTGCGCACGGTGGAGCGGTTTCAGGCCGGGTTCTTCGCGGCGCTGGCCTCCGGGCGCCCGGCGGCCGCGGCCCGGCACGTGGTGGCCTGGTGCCGGGCGCATCCGGGGGAGGCGGGGGTGCTGCTGTACCGGGCCGACGACTTCGACCGCGAGCACTGGAGCGACGGGGAGCGGGCCGCCCTCGACGCGATGAACGAGCGGGCGTTCGCCGCGCTGCGCGACCTCGGCGGGGATCGGGACAAGGTCGTGCTCGCGCTCGTCGACCTGCCGTCGGCCCTGGTCCGGCGGCACCTGCGGGCCGGGGGCGAGATCCCGGCCCGGGCCGAGGAGCTCGCGGAGGAGACGGCGGTGCTAATTTTAGAGACATGTCTCTAAAAGTGTGGGGTACCCGTCCGGAGGAGACCGCCCTCGCGTTCGGCGGCGACGCGGTGGTCCCCGGCCGCGCGGCGTACTACCGGGCCGTCGACGTGCACGCCCCGGCCTCCGTCGCGTTCCGGCGGCTGTGCCAGCTGCGGGTCGCGCCGTACAGCTACGACTGGATCGACAACCGGGGCCGGCGCAGCCCGCGCGCGCTGACGCCGGGCGTCGAGGACCTCGCGACTGGGCAGCGCTGGATGACGATCTTCACGCTCATCGCGTTCGTGCCGGGGGAGCAGCTCACGTTCCGCATCACCAGGCGTGACGGCCGGGCGCTGTTCGGCGACATCGTGGTCACCTATGTGCTGCGCGAGCTGGGGCCGCGGCACTGCCGCCTCGTCGCCAAGCTGCACCTGCCCGAGCCGCGCGGCCTCCTGGAAGCGGCGACCCGCCCGCTGCTGTGCGCCGGGGACCTGGTCATGATGCGCCGCCAGCTGCGCAACCTGGCCGCGCTGGCCCGGGAAGACGATCAAGGACAGGTTTGATCTTCACCCGTACGTGGTAACTTTGAGTAGTCGGGATCATGCAAGTAGTAGCGAGGTTGCCATGTCGATCACACCGGTAGGGCCCGTCACGCAGACCACAGTGACCTCGGCGACCGCCACGAGCGCAACTACCGCACAGGCCGCGGGCACGCCGACGTCCCGCGACATGCAGGACAACCTGGAGCAGGACCGGCTCGCCCAGCAGCGCCTCGACGACCAGCGCCTGCAGCAGCAGCGCACCGACGACGCCCGCGCCGCCGACCGCCAGGACCTGGTCCGCCAGCAGGACGCCCGCACGCGCGACATCCAGGCGCGCGACGAGCAGCAGTACCAGCTGCAGCAGCAGCGCCTCAACGACCAGCGCGTCGCCGCCCAGCGGACCCAGGACCAGCAGCGCCTGGAGGACCAGCAGCGCATCGCCCAGCAGCAGCTGCTGGAGGACCAGCTGCGCCAGCGGGCCGAGGAGGCGCGGGCCAACTTCGACGCCATCCAGCAGCAGCGGCTGCAGACGACGTCGCTGTTCTCGGGGCGCCTGGACGTGTACCTGTAACGTCACCTGACCGTCGCGGACCGGCATCCTGGGCGCGGGGCGCCCGCCATGACCGGCGGCTACGGTCCGGGCATGACGACGCCCACGAGCCCGGCCGGGAAGCCGATCCTCGGCCGCAAGCGCCCCGTCCCGGCGCACATCGCGGTCTACGCGTTCGTGATCGTGCCGTTCCTGGCCCTGCTCGCGGCCGTGCCGCTCGCCTGGGGCTGGGGGCTGTCCTGGCTCGACGTCGCCCTGGCCGCCGCCTTCTACGTCCTCACGTGCCTCGGGGCGACAGTCGGCTTCCACCGGTACTTCACCCACGGCGCCTTCAAGGCCGGCCGCGCACTGCGCATCGGCCTCGCCGTCGTCGGCTCGATGGCGGTCCAGGGGCCGATCCTGCACTGGGTCGCCGACCACCGCCGCCACCACGCGTTCGCCGACAGGGAGGCGACCCGCACTCGCCCTGGCTGTTCGGCACGTCCCCGGCCGCCCTGGCCCGCGGCTTCTGGCACGCCCACCTGGGCTGGGTCCTCCAGCGCGACCTGACCAACCAGGAGCGCTTCGTCCCCGACCTGCTGGCCGACCGCGACATGCGCGTCGTGCACCGCCTGTTCGGCCCGCTGACGATCGTGACGCTGGCCCTGCCGGCGCTGCTCGGCGGCCTGATCTCCTGGTCGTGGGCGGGCGCCCTGACCGCGCTGTTCTGGGCCGGCCTGATCCGCGTCTTCGCCCTGCACCACGTGACCTGGTCGGTGAACTCGGTCTGCCACATGATCGGTGAGCGCCCGTTCGCGGCCCGCGACAGGTCGGCCAACTTCTGGCCCCTGGCCATCCTGAGCATGGGGGAGTCCTGGCACAACCTGCACCACGCCGACCCCACAAGCGCCCGCCACGGCGTGCTGCGCGGCCAGATCGACATCTCGGCCCGCACCATCTGGCTCTTCGAGCGGCTCGGCTGGGCGTGGGACGTGCGCTGGCCCACCCCGGCCCGGCTGGCCCGCATCACCGCCGGTGTGGTCGCATGAGGCGTGCATTTCCGGGAAGCGGTCCGGGCTGACCTGCCGGCGATCGTCGCGCTGCTCGCCGACGACGAGCTCGGGCGGGAGCGGGACGTGGCAGTCGTCGACGCGGCGTACGAGCGGGCGTTCGCGGACATCGCCGCCGATCCGCGCAACGTCGTGTTCGTCGCCGAGGATCGCGGTGCGGTCGTCGGGTGCCTGCAGGTGACGTACATCCCCGGCCTCGGCCGGCACGGAATGGAGCGCGCGCTCGTCGAGTCGGTGCGTGTCGCCCGGTCGCGGCGGGGCGACGGCATCGGGGCCGCCTTCATGCGCTGGGTGATCGAGCGGGCCCGGGAGCGCGGCTGCGGGCTGGTCCAGCTGACCACCGACAAGTCGCGGGCGGACGCGCGCCGGTTCTACCTGCGGCTCGGGTTCGTCGCCTCACACGAGGGCATGAAGCTGGCCCTGTGATCGACTACGGTCGGGCGATGACCAACACCTATGCCAGCCCGGCCGGGCTCGAGGGCCGGGCCGCCATCGTCACCGGGGCGGCGCAGGGCATCGGGCGGGGCATTGCGCAGGCCCTGACCGAGCGGGGCGCGGCAGTGCTGCTCGTCGACCACAACGCCGAGACCCTCGCCCGCACCACCGAGGCGCTCGCCGGCCGCACGGTCGCCCCGCTCGTCTGCGACATCCGGGAGCCGGGGCAGGCCGAGCGGATCGTGGCCGCGGCCGTGGAGGCGTTCGGGCGCCTCGACGTGCTGGTGAACAACGCCATCGCGACCCGGGCCGCCGGGCCGTTCACCGAGCACAGCGACGAGGACTACGACCTGGTGTTCGACACCGGGCCGCGGGCCACGTTCCGGCTGATGAAGGCCGCGTTCCCGCATCTGGTGGCGTCCGGCAGCGGATCGGTGGTCAACCTCGGGTCGAGCGCGGGGACCGAGGGGCAGGCCGGCTGGGCGACGTACGCGGCGGCCAAGGAGGCCGTCCGCGGCCTGTCCAAGGTCGCGGCGACCGAGTGGGGTGCGGCGAACGTCCGGGTCAACGTCGTGTGCCCGTTCGCCAACTCCGAGGGCGCGCAGCTGTGGGAGCAGTACGACCCGGAGAGCTTCGGCGCCGCGCTCGCCAAGGTGCCGCTCAAGCGCATCGGCGACACCCGCACCGACGTGGGCGCGCTGGTGGCCTTCCTGGCGAGCGACGACGCCACCTACATCACCGGCCAGACCATCATGATCGACGGCGGCTGGGGCATGCACCGCATCTAGACCAGCTGGTAGAACTTGCGGGGGTCCTCGGCCAGCGACGCCTTCACGTGGGCGCTCCACGCGTCGGCGACGACCTCCGCCGCGCCGGCCTCGAGCCCGTCGAGGCCGGCCCGGACGATGTCGGCCGGGTCGGCCTTCTCGCCCTCGTAGCCGGCCGTCATGTCGGTGTCGGCCGCGCCCAGGTGCAGGCCGGTGACCTGGGTGCCCTGTGCGGCCAGCTCCAGGCGCACGCCGTTGGTCAGGGCCCACTGCGCGGCCTTGGCCACGCTGTAGGCGTTGGCGCCGTCGTAGGAGAACCAGGACATCGCCGACAGCACGTTGAGGATCGCGCCGCCCCGCAGCTGCGGCGCGAACGCCCGGACCATCGCCAGGGTGCCGAAGAAGTGGGTGTCGAGCTCGGCCCGGATGCGGGCCAGGTCGCCGGTGACCAGGTTCGTGCCGGTGGAGATGCCCGCGTTGTTCACCAGCAGCGTGACGTCGGGCGCCGCGGCCGCCGCGGCCGCGACCTGGGCGGGGTCGGTGACGTCGAGCGGCAGTCGCAGTACCCCCGGAATGTCGATCTTTTCAGGATTGCGCGCGGTCGCGTAGACCTTCTTCGCGCCCCGGTCGAGCAGGTGCTTGACGAAGTGGCGGCCGAGGCCGCGGTTGGCGCCCGTGACGAGGGCGACGGAGCCGTTGATCTGCATGCGGGCTACGCTAAAACCTGACGTTGACGTGAGGGGCAAGCATGCGGATCGGTGATGTGGCGCGCGCGACAGGGGTCTCGGTGCGGGCCCTGCGGTACTACGAGGAGCAGCAGCTGCTGGCCCCGGTGCGCAGCGTGAGCGGGCAGCGGCTCTTCGCGCCGAGCGCCGTCGAGCGGGTGCAGCTCATCCAGACGCTGTTCGCCGCCGGGCTGTCCAGCCGCTCGATCCTCGGCCTGCTGCCGTGCGTGGACGCCAGGGCCAACACGCCCGAGTCGCGGGCCATCCTGCGGGATGAGCGGCAGCGCATCGACGAGCAGATCGCCCGGCTGGAGGCGGCCCGCGACCGGCTCGACGCGGTGATCGCGGAGAGTGAGAGCCCCACGAACGGCTGTGTGGTTTTCGCGGGGCCTGCGGCTGGGTAGGGATCTCCTAAGCGTTTCGAGGAGGAGATCTGATGAGTGTTGCCGCGGATCCCGCGACCGTCGACAAGTGCCTGCGGGTGGGTGCCGGGTTCTCCCAGGGGGACCGGAACTGGATCGCCGAGCAGTTCGCCACGCTCGACGCCCGGCTCGCCGCGTTCGGGGCGGACGCGACGGAGCTGGAGGTGTCCGTCAAGGACCGTGAGGCGCCCGGGCAGAAGGTGACCCTGGAGTGCTGGATCGCCGGGCACCCGAAGATCGTCACCACCTCGGGTGAGGAGGAGCTGCGGGCCGCCCTCAACGACGTCCGCGACGACATGCGCCGCAAGCTCAACGACTCCAAGACCCGCCAGGAGCCGCGCAACAACCGCCACCTGCGCGAGCGGCCGGAGGCCGAGGACTACAGCGAGCTGCAGTAGCCGTCCGCGGCGCCGAGCCCCGCCTCACCGGCCGAACCGGAGGCGGGGCTCGGCGCCGTCGCGCTCCAGCAGCAGCGGGACGTCGGGGTCGGGGTACCTGCCCAGCGCGAGCTCGGCACACGCCTGCGCGAAGGCCTCGGGCACCGTCAGCTGATAGCCGAACGCCTGGTAGAAGGCGGCGGCGAAGCGGGCCGCGGCGTCGTCGGTGACCGGGCGGCGCATGGCGACGACCCAGTCGACGTGCTCGCCGATCGCCCGCGCCTGGGCCGCCGACCAGCAGGCGTTGAGCACGACCACCTGGATGTCGTCGCGCATCGCCCGGAACAGCCGTCCGAGGGCGGCCGCGCCGACCGGCGTGCTGCCGCCGTCCTCGGCCGCGAGCAGGATCTCCCCGTCGGCGTTGCCGTGCCCGCTGAAGTGCACGATGTGCGGCCGGCACTCGTTGAGGAGCTGGAGCAGGTCGCCCGGGCGGACCGCGCCGTGCTCCAGCAGCTCCAGTCTGTCGCGGTCCCGGGCGAGCCTGACCTTCTCCTTGATCCGGCGCACCTCGGTGGCGATGTCGAGTTGCGGGTCGCCGACCGGGTTGGCCGACAGCAGCAGGATTCGCAGCTTCGGTACCGCGGCGCCGGTGCCCGGGTCGGGCCCGCTGATGGGCGTCGGCGCCGACAGCTCGCTGCGCTGCTGCAGCCCGTGCTTGTGCTGCAGATACGTCCGGTGGGTGATGCGCCCGAAGTCCAGCAGCGCGTCGAGGACGTCGAGGCCGTCGTGGCTCGTGAGCGCCTCGGTGAGCATCGCCTGGGTCAGGTGGGTGTCGTGCTGGTCGGCCGCCTTCAGCCCGGCGTCGAGCAGCCGGCGCAGCTCCGCCCGGTCGCCGCGGCGGCCGGCGGCGAACGCGGCGTTGATGATGGGGTACGGGTTGCCCGGGAAGTGCCGGTGCGCCGACTGGAACGCGGCGGTGGCCTCCTCGAGCCGGTTGAGGGCCGTGTACGCGCAGCCGACGTCGTTGAGCAGCGAGCTGATCGTGAGGTCGGCGTCCGGCACCTGCCCCCGGCGGGCGCTGAGGAGCCGGGCCGCCGCGGAGTACTCGGCGATGGCGGTGTCGTGGTCGGCCCGCTCGGCGGCCAGCCGGCCCAGCGCCATGCGGCTGTCGAGGTCGTCGGGGTCCGCGGCGATCGCCTGGCGCAGCGCGTCGTAGGCCGGCGCGACCTGGCCGAGGTACCCGCTGGCGATGCCGATCCGGCGCAGCGCGCTGACCTGCAGCCCGCGCGAGCCGGCGCTGCCGAGCCCGAGGCAGTGCTGGGAGTCGGTGACGGCGACGGCGAACTCACCGCGGCGCAGCCGGATCTCGGCCCGGGTGTTCAGGGCGGTGGCGACCTCGGCCGCCTGCTTGCGCTCCATCGCGCGGGCGAAGGCCCGCTCGGCCGCGAGCAGCGCCTGCTGCAGGTGCTCCGGCGCGCTCGCCCGGACCGCGAGCGCCAGGGCCAGCCCGGCCTCGGCGAAGCAGTTCGCCGGGTCGAGGGCGAAGGCCTGCTGCCATGCCGCCGTCGCGCCGGCGAGGTCGCCGCCGTCGCGCCGGCGGTTGCCCTCCACGGCGAGCCGCTGCGCCGTGTCCTGATGGTTCGCCCGGGCCACGGTTCAGTTCATCACGCGCCCCGCCACCGATCGGACCGCTCTGCGGTCAGCCGTGATCGCCGTTCGGCCGGTGCGTTCCGGGTGCCGGCCTCACGGGCGCCGGCCCGGGGCGGCCGTGGACTCGCGCACGACCAGGTGGGTGGCCAGCTGGACGTGCATCGAGTCGGGGCTGCCGCCGTGGGCGAGGGTGTGCAGGGTGCGCACGGCGACCCGGCCCATGTCGGCGATCGGCTGGTGCACCGTGGTCAGCGGCGGTGAGGAGAGCTTGGCCGGCTCGATGTCGTCGAAGCCCACGATGGAGAGGTCCTGCGGCACGCGGCGGCCGAGGCGGCGGGCGGCCTCGAACACGCCGAGCGCGGCACCGTCGCACGCGGCGAAGATCGCCGTCGGCGGGTCCGGGCGCGAGAGCAGGTCCAGGGCCATCCGGCAGCCCGCCTCGGCCGTGAAGCCGCCGTGCACGACCAGGGCCGGGTCGGCGTCGATGCCGGCCAGTTCGAGGGCGTTGCGGTATCCGTGCAGCCGCTCCCGCGACGCGGCGATCTCGACGGGCAGGCCGGCGAAGCCGATGCGGCGGTGCCCGAGGCTGACGAGGTGCTCGGTGGCCTGGGTCCCGCCCGCGAAGTTCGTCGCCGCCACGCTGGCCAGGCCCGTGCCGATGGCGCCCGTCAGGTCGACCGACACCAGGGACAGGCCGAGGTCGCCGACGGTGCGCACCTGGTCGGCGGTCAGGGCCAGCGACACCACGATCACGCCCATCCGGCGGCGGGCGGCGGCGCGCAGCAGCCAGGCGTCGCTGAGGGGGTTGCCGGGCGTGCCGGAGCGGTCCAGGACGTCGACGCAGATCTCGACGCCGAGCTCGCGGGCGCCGGTCAGGATGCCGTTGAGCACCTGCAGCGAGTACATGCTCACCATCGAGTCGAAGACAACCTCGACGACGGCGTCGGGCGTCGACTCACGGGGACCGGTCGTCGGGACGTACCCGAGGGCGGTGATGGTCTGCTCGACCTTGGCCCGCGTGCGCGGGTCGACGTTCGGCCGCTTGTTGAGCACCTTCGATGCGGTCGCCTTGGAGACCCCGGCCGCCTGGGCCACGTCCTCGAGGGTGACGCGCACCGGCTGGTCGCGCACAGCACCCCCAGAGAGAACCCGACTGAAACAGTTTCAGCGCGTTGACAGCACCCTAGGTTACCCATAACGTCCCTATCAACAAGAAACTCCACGAAAAAGTTTCCGAGGAACCGAGGACGACGGACCGTGACGACTGTGACCGAGCGACTCCCGTACCAGGACGCCACGCTTTCCGTCGCGGAGCGCGTCGAGGATCTCGTCGGCCGCATGACGCTCGCCGAGAAGGTCGGCCAGATGCTGCAGCTCGACGCGCGGCTCGACCTGGCCGAAGCGGTCCTGACGAAGACCGCCGGCTCGCTGCTGCACGCGTCGCCGGCCCGGATCCGCGAGGCGATGGCCATGGTCGCGTCGACCCGGCTGCGCATCCCGCTGCTGATGGCCGACGACTGCATCCACGGCCACGCGTTCTGGCCCGGCGCCACGGTGTTCCCGACCCAGCTCGGCATGGCCTGCACCTGGGACCCGGACCTCGTCGAGCGCTCGGCCCGGGTGGCCGCGACCGAGATCTCCACGACCGGCATCCACTGGACGTTCTCGCCGGTGCTGTGCATCGCCCGGGACCTGCGCTGGGGCCGCGTCGACGAGACGTTCGGGGAGGACCCGTACCTCATCGGTGAGCTGGGCGCGGCGACGATTCGCGGCTACCAGGGCGGCGGCCTCGGCGACACGACGGCGGTCCTCGCCACCGCCAAGCACTTCGCCGGCTACTCCGAGACCCAGGGCGGCCGCGACGCCAGCGAGGCCGACATCACCCCGCGCAAGCTGCGCTCCTGGTTCCTCCCGCCGTTCCAGCGGGCGGTCGAGGCCGGCTGCGCCGTGTTCATGCTCGGCTACCAGTCCATCGACGGCGTGCCCGTCACCGCCAACCGCTGGCTGCTCGACGGCGTGCTCAAGCGGGAGTGGGGCTTCCCCGGCACCCTGGTCACCGACTGGGACAACGTCGGGCGCATGGTGTGGGAGCAGAAGGTCGCCGCCGACTACGTCGAGGCGGCCACGATCGCCGTCGAGTCCGGCAACGACCTCATCATGACCACCCCCGGGTTCTTCGAGGCCGCCCAGAGCGCCGTCGAGCAGGGGCGCCTCCCCGAGGCGAAGATCGACGACGCGGTACGGCGCATCCTGCGCCTGAAGTTCGAGCTCGGCCTGTTCGAGAACCCGCGCGCCGCCGACGCCGAGCGCCAGGCCGCCGTGATCGGCAGCGCCGCGCACACCGCGCTCAACCTGGAGGCGGCCCGCCGCTCCCTGGTCCTGCTGCGCAACGACGGCACCCTGCCCCTCGCCGCGCCGACGCGGAGGATCGCCCTGGTCGGGCCCAACGCCGACGACCCGCACAACCAGCTCGGCGACTGGGCCGGCGCCTCCGGCCAGGTCGACTGGATGCCCGACGGCCACCCGCGCGAGACGGTCGTCACCGTCCTTGACGGCCTGCGGGCGGCGCTGCCCGACGGCTGGGAGGTCGGCTACGCCCAGGGCGCGCAGATCGGCAGCCTCCAGCCCGACCCCGAGGGCCCGTACTTCCCCGACGGCCAGCCGCGCCCGTCGCTGTTCCAGGCCGCCCCGGCCGACCCGGCGCAGATCGCCGAGGCGGTCGCGCTGGCCGAGTCCAGCGACGTGGTCGTGGCCGTCCTCGGCGACAACGTGGCCCTGACCGGCGAGGGCAAGTCCACCGCGACCCTCGACCTGCAGGGCGGGCAGTCCGCGCTGCTCGACGCACTCGTCGCCACCGGCAAGCCGGTCGTCGTCGTGCTGATCCAGGGCAAGCCGTCCACGCTGCCGGCCTCGGCCGACCGGGCCGCCGCCGTCATCGCCGCGTTCAACCCCGGCATGCAGGGCGGCCGGGCCGTCGCCGAGCTGCTCCTCGGCGCGATCGAGCCGAGCGGCCGCCTGCCGATCTCCTTCGCCCGCCACGCCGGGCAGCTGCCCGTCTACTACAACCAGATCCGCGGCCAGCACGGCAACCGCTACGCCGACCTGACCCAGGAGCCCCTGTTCGCCTTCGGTGAGGGCCTGTCCTACTCCACCGTCGAATACACGAACCTGCAGATACCCGCCGCGGTGGTACCGGCTGCCGGCACGATCCGCGCGAGCGTCACCATCACCAACACCGGGGCCCGCCCCTCGCTCGAGACCGTCCAGGTCTACGTCAGCGACCTCGTCACAAGCGTCACCTGGGCCGAGCGCGAGCTGAAGACGTTCACCCAGGTGACCGTCGCCCCGGGGGCGTCGGAGACGGTCGAGATCGAGCTGCCGGCCGCCGCCTGCACCCTGGTGACCGCGGCCGCCGAGCGGGTCGTCGAGCCCGGCCACTTCGAGCTGCTCGTCGGGCGCAGCTCCAAGCCGGCCGACCTGCTGCGCGCCCCGTTCGAGATCACCGCGGGGTAGGGCCCGCCCCGGGCCGCAGCCGGCGGCACCCGAGCGGCCGCGGTCGCCGCGAATGCCCGGTTCTCATCGAACTCTCATCGCGCCGTGTGAAGGTGGGCCGGTGAGTGGTGCGCAGGCCCGGGTCCTCGTCGTCGACGATCAGCCCAACATCGTCGACATGCTGGCCACCGTCCTGCGCTTCCACGGCTTCGCGGTCTCCTCGGCCGGCACCGCGGCCGACGCGCTGCGCCTCGCCGCCGAGGAACGGCCCGACGTCGTCGTGCTCGACGTCATGCTGCCGGACGGCGACGGCTTCGAGGTCTGCCGGGCCCTGCGGGCGGCCGGGCACGACCTCGGCGTCGTGTTCCTCACCGCCCGCGACGCACCCGGTGACAAGATCGCCGGGCTCACCTACGGCGGCGACGACTACGTCACCAAGCCGTTCTCGGTCGACGAGCTCGTCGCCCGGGTGCGGGCCGTGCTGCGCCGCATCCGGCCCGGCGCGCCGACCGGGGCCGCGCCGGTGCTGCGCTTCAGCGACGTCGAGCTCGACGAGGACGCCCTGCAGGTGCGGCGGGCCGGGCGGCTGATCGAGCTGTCACCGACGGAGTTCAAGCTGCTGCGGTACTTCATGCAGCACCCCGGCCGCGTCCTGTCCCGCGCGCAGGTGCTGGACGCGGTGTGGAGCTACGACTTCGGCGGCACCTCGAACGTCGTGGACACCTACGTCGGCTACCTGCGCCGCAAGCTGGAGCGGCACGGGCCGCCGCTGATCGCCACCCGGCGCGGCTTCGGGTATGTCCTGAGCGAGGAGAAGCCCGCGTGAGACGCTCCCTGCTGCTCGGCATGCTCGCCGTCACCGCGGTGGTCCTGCTGGTCGCGGGGGTCACGGCCGTGCTGGCGCTGCGGGGATACCTGCTGGAGCGCACCGACGACCAGATCACGTTCACCGCCCGCATCGCCCAGTCGCGCATCGAGCAGGCCGGGGATGTACGGGCCCGGGTCGCCCCGACCGACTACGCGATCGAGCTGCGCCGCCGCGACGGGTCGCTGGTGCGCTTCGGCAACCTCGCCCCCGTCCCGCTGCTGGACGCGGCCCCGCCCGCCCCCGCCGACGGCCGGGTGTCACCGGCCGTCACCCTGCCCGGCATCGCACCGGCGGGCGTCTCCCCGGGCGGCGGTGACTACCGGGCCGTTGTCGCTCGCACCGTCGACGGCGGGATCGTGCTCGTCGCGCTGCCCCTGGCGCCCGTCGACGACACCGTGCGCCGGCTCGCCCTCGTCGAGATCGGCACCGGCGCCGCGATGCTCCTGCTGCTCGCCGCGGTCGGCCGGCGCCTCGTCGGCCGCGGGCTGCGCCCCCTGGAGGCGGTCACCGAGACGGCCGCCGCCATCGCCGCCGGCGACCTCGACCGCCGGGTGCCACCCGTCGCCGCCCGCGCCGAGGCGACCGAGGTCGGCCGGCTCACCCTCGCCGTCAACGGGATGCTGGCCCGTCTCGAGTCGGCGCTGCGCGACCGGGAGGCGTCGCAGGAGCGGCTGCGCCGGTTCGCCGCCGACGCCTCGCACGAGCTGCGCACACCGCTGACGTCGATCCGCGGGTACCTCCAGCTGGTGCGCCAGGGCATCGCCGAGCCCACCGTCCTGGCCCGGGCCGAGGACGAGACCCGGCGGATGGGCGCCCTCGTCGACGACCTGCTGTACCTGGCCCGCCTGGACGCCGAGCCCCCGCTGCGCCACGCCCCGTTCGACCTGGTCCCGGTCCTGCGCGACGCCGTGTCCGACCTCCTGGCCACCGAGCCCGGCCGCCCCGCGACGCTGGAGCTGCCGGCCGCGTGCCTGGTCCGCGGCGACGAGGACGCCGCCCGCCAGATCATGGCCAACCTCCTGGCGAACGTCCGCGCCCACACACCACCGGGCACGCCGGTGCGGGTGACGCTCACGCGCTCGTCGCCGGCCGCTCCGGCGGGGTTCGCGGCGGTCGAGGTGCGCGACGACGGCCCGGGGATGCCCGAAGCGCTCGCCGCCCGGGCCTTCGACCGCTTCGCCCGCGGCCCGGCCGCGCCCGCCGGCGCCGGCAGTGGGCTGGGCCTGGCGATCGTCGCCGAAACGGTCCGGGCGGGCGGCGGCACTGTCGGGCTGACCTCGGCTCCCGGGGCCGGCACGACAGTCAGGTTCACCATCCCCGTCGCCGGTTCTCATCCGCCTCTCATCCAACTCACGCCCGCGTCCGAATCGCGCTTGGTGAGATCGACGGGTGAGCCGATCCGGAGGAGCCGCGTGAATCGCCTGGGCCGTTGGTGCGCCACCCATCCCCGCGCCGTGCTCGGCGCCTGGCTCCTCGTCATCGCCGCCCTGGTCGCCACGGCCGCCGTCGCCGGCCGCCCGACGGACAACGACGTCACCCTCCCCGGCAGCGACGCCCAGACGGCCCGCGACCTGCTGGGCACCCGCGACGCGCGAGCCGACGCGCTGCTGGTGCTCCACGCCGGCTCCCGCCTGGACACCGATGCGGCGAAGGCGGCGACGGCCGCGACCGCCGCCGCGGTCTCGGCGGTGCCGCACGTGCAAAGCGTCGCCGCGACGCCGACCCTGAGCGGTGACGGCCGGACCGGCTACCTGACGGTCACCCTGGACGTCGCGCCGCGGGACCTGGAGAAGTCCACCGCCGACGCCATCGTGGCCGCCGCCGCTCCCGCCCGCGCCGCCGGCATCGAAACCGTCGCCGGTGGCGCGCTGGCCCCGGCCGCCGACCGCGACAGCGGCCGCCTCCCCGAGCTGCTGGGCCTGCTGGCCGCGGCACTGCTCCTGCTGCTGGCCTTCGGCGGCGTGGTGGCAGCGGCGATGCCGATCGCCACCGCCTTGTTCACGCTGGCCGGCGCCCAGAGCGTGATCGGCCTGGCCGGGCACGCGGCGGCGGTCCCGACGGTGGCGACGACGCTGGCGACGATGGTCGGCCTCGGCGTGGGCATCGACTACGCGCTCTTCCTGATCACCCGCTACCGCGAACTGCTCCCGCCGCCCGCGAGCCACACCGGGCCTCTCCCGGCCGCGGCGGCCCGCACCGAGGCCATCGCGAGCGCCGTGGCCGACTCCGGCCGGGCCGTCATCTTCGCCGGCGGCACCGTCGTGATAGCCCTGGGCGGCCTGACGGTGGCCGGCGTCCCGCTGCTGGCCACGCTCGCCTGGACCACCGCCACGGCCGTCCTCTTCGCCGTGGCGGGCGCGGTCACCCTCCTGCCGGCACTCCTGGCGCTGGCGGGCCGCCGCATCAAGCCACCCGCGACGCCCGTGGGCGAGGGCTTCTGGGGCCGCCTGGCCGCAACGATCACCCGCCGCCCGGTGCGCTACGCCCTCGCCACCACCGCCCTCCTGGCCCTCCTGGCCGCCCCGGCCCTGGATCTGCACCTCGGCCAGACCGACGCCGGGCGCAGCCCCGACGGCAGCGCGGCCCGCCGCAGCTTCGACCTCCTGTCGGCCGGCTTCGGCCCGGGCTTCAACGCCCCGCTGACCGCCGTGCTCGCCCTGGACCCGCCGGCCACAGCCCCGCCGGCCGCCGATCCGTCGGCCGCGGACCCGTCCGGGCCGCGCCTGGCCGAGCTGGCCCGCACGATCGCGGCCCTCCCTGGCGTCGCCGGTGTCTCGCCGCCCCGCGTCTCCGCCGGCGGCGGTGTGGCCTCGTGGCGGGTCACCCCGACCACCGCGCCGGGCGATCCGGCCACCGCGGACCTCGTGCATCGCCTGCGCCGGCTGGAGCTCGACGGCCGCCCGGTCCACGTCGGGGGTGCCGTGGCCACGAAGGTCGACCTCGCCGAGCGCAGCGCCGGGCGGCTGCCGTTGGTGATCGGGGTGGTCGTGGCGCTGTCGGCGGCCCTGCTGCTGCTCGCGTTCCGGGCGCCGGTCGTGGCGGTCAAGGCCGCGGTGATGAACCTCGTGTCCATCGGTGCCGCGTACGGTGCGCTGACCGCGGTGTTCTCGTGGGGCTGGGGTGTGCGGCTGACGGGGCTCGACGGGCCGCTGCCGATCGAGAGCTACGTGCCGACAATGCTCTTCGCCCTGCTCTTCGGGCTGTCGATGGACTACGAGGTCTTCCTGCTCACCGCGGTCCGGCAGGAGTATCTGCGCACCGGTGACACCCGGGTGTCGGTCCGGGCGGGCCTGGCCCGGACGGGACGGGTCATCACGTCCGCGGCCGGGATCATGGTGGTCGTGTTCGCGAGCTTCACGCTCAACGTCGACCCGGTGGTGAAGATGTTCGGGCTCGGCATGGCGGTGGCGATCGCGGTGGACGCCACCGTGGTCCGGGGACTGCTGGTCCCGGCCACGATGGCGCTCCTGGGGCCGCGCAACTGGTGGCCGTCGCGGGCCGCTACTTCGCCGCCGCCTCCAGCCGCGGCAGCAACTGCTGGGCCGCCCGCTTCGCAACCGACAGGTTCGCCGCGTCGCTAGACTCCGAGGAGACGTAGACGTCGACGTCGCGGCCGCTCTGCCAGACGTAGAGGTGCCCGGCGAGGGAGTACGCGGTGGTGCCGATGCCCGGGACCGCTGTCGCCTGCTTGTTGCGCACGTCGAAGTTCTCCCGCGTCTCCAGGCTCACCGCGATCGTCACCTGGCCCTGCGAGAGCTGCCACTGGCAGTACCGGGACGCCGGTGTCGCCCCGCCGTCGTCGGTCATGAGCGTGACCTGCTCGCCGGTCAGCATGTTGATCTCGGCCTTCGACACGATCTTGCAGATGTCGGGTACCGCGCCCGCCGCCGCCTTGGCACTGGAGGACGGCTTCGGCGAGCCGCTGCCCTTCGCCGACGCGGACGGTGCCGAGGAGGCGGCGGCGGACGTGGCCGCGGACGGTGCCGCCGACGCGGCGGGCTGGCCGGCCGTCGTGGCCTTGTCGTCGTTGCAGGCGGCCAGCGAGAGCGCCCCGAGGGCGGCCGCGGCCAGGACGAGAATGCGACGTGACATCGGAACGCTCCCTGGAAGGTGTGTGCGGTGGTGCAATCCAAGGTGCGTGATCGGACGTCCCCGGCGCGCACGTCCCGGCCGACGTGGCACTTTTCCGGGAGCGTGCGGGTGCGTTCAGTCCCAGCGGGTGGCGTTGGCCTCGGTGAGCACGCCGGGCCGGTCGAGCACCACACAGAACACCAGCCCCGCCGGGTCGCGCATCACCTGCCAGTTTCCGGCCCGCTCGAGGCGGGTCGCGCCCAGCCGTTCGAGGCGGGCGACCTCGGCGTCGACGTCGTCGGTGTGGAAGTCGAGGTGTACGCGCGCAGGCCCGTCGCCGAGCCGCTGCGCGAGCACGATCATGTCGTGGTCCGGCAGCTTCGCCCCGCTGAACTCCGGATACTGCCCGACCCGCTCCAGCGGCGCCCCGAGCGCCCCGGACCAGAACGCGACAGTGGCGTCGTGGTCCGCGCGCGGCACGTCAATGGAGATCGCGTACAACCTGCTGAAGTGAGCCACGCCCCGCAGTATGCCGCCGGCTTTGGCGCCCAGGCGATTTCCTGTGCGGTCGGCTTGTGCCGAAGAATGTGGATCTCGCACGATCAGGGGATGACTTCCGCGGACCGAGCCCTCCCGGCCGACGACCTCGCCGACCGCGCGTTGCCGAGCCCATACGGCGAGGCGGGCGCGGACTTCGGGCTGATCGACACGAACATCGACGACGACCTGGCCGAGGAGCCGTCGCCCGACCGGGAGCGCGACACCGCTCTATAGTCGCCCGATGGCAACGTTCACGGCCGTCCGATGAGCCGCGAGATCCGGGCGGTCCACACGCCGGCGACCATCACGGTGTACCAGGCCTACAGCGCCGCGATAGCGGTCCCCGCCCTGGCCGCGGGCCGCTTCACACCCCCGTTCAAGCGCGACCGCATGACGTGGATCAAGCCGTCCTTCCTGTGGATGATGTACCGCAGTGGCTGGGGCACGAAGGAGGGCCAGGAACACGTGCTGGCCGTGGAGATCCGGCGCGAGGGCTTCGACTGGGCGGTCTCGACGGCGGTCCTGAGCCACTACGACCGCCAGGCCCACGCCAGCGAGGACGCGTGGAAGCGGGACCTGCGCAGCAGCCCGGTCCGAGTCCAGTGGGACCCCGAGCGCGACCTGCACCTGCGCCCGCAACCGGACTGCCGCTCGCTGCAGCTGGGCCTGAGCGGCGAGGCCGTCCACCGTTACGTCGACGACTGGACCGTCTCGATCACCGACGCCACCCCGCTGGCCCACCGGGTCCACGCCCTGGTGCGCTCCGGCGACCTGGACGAGGCGACGGCCCTGCTGCCGCCGGAGCGCCCATACACCGTGGCGGCTCCCGGGTCATGACGGCGGTCCGGGTAGGGCCGTCCCCTCGACCGCGCCGGCCGGGGCCAGGCCCAGCAGCGGTGCCATCGTCGGGCAGGTGAGGGAGGCGCAGTCCCGGCCGTGGGCGTCGTAGTCGGCGCGGCCGATCGGCACCACCGTCACGGCGAGCGGCCGCACCGGCCCCGTGGCCCAGTATCGCTGGGTCCCCACGGCCCGCCGCAGCGCTCGGCGGAGGCTGGTGGTGAACTGGGTGAACTCGTGCCGCACGCCGCCGTGCCGGGCCACCGGCCAGTCGAGGCGCACCGCGTAACCGTCGGGCAAGATCGAAGTCATCGCCACCACCCCTACTCGTTGAGGCAACGACCGAACCTGCCCCCACGATACTCGAACACCAGTTCGAATTCACCTGTCGTTCGGGCCCTTACCAGGTTGGCGTCCGGGCCGGAGCCCGGCGCCCCGCGCGGCCCGCGGCTGCGGCCCGGGCCGGGGCGTGCGACCGTGGCGGGGTGACCATTGAGGGCGGCCCCGAGCCGACGCCCGGGCGGCTGGTCGAGCTGATCGTCGAGCATGTCGAGAGCGGGCCCTCAGCCGCGACCGGTAAGCGTCAGCGGTAGACACCAGCCACCCGAACAGGAGCAGACGACATGGGCGATCCCGTGGTCCACTTCGAGATCAGCGGCCAGGAGCCGGCGAAGCTGCGCGAGTACTACAGCGACCTCTTCGACTGGCGGTTCGACGCGCCCGGGAACGCGGTCACCGAGCGGGTCTCCGCGGACGGCGACTACCACTTCGTCCAGGAGGACTCGGCCGGCATCAACGGCGGGGTGGGCGGCGGCGCGGGGTACCCCACCCGCGTCACCTTCTACGTGAACGTACCCGACGTCGAGCGGGCCCTCGCCCGGGCGGAGAGCCTCGGCGGCCGCAGGATCATGGGGCCCGAGCCGCGCACCGGCAGCTTCACGGTCGGGCACTTTCAGGACCCCGAGGGCAACGTGCTCGGGGTGGCCGGGCCGAGCGCCTGACGCAGGCGGCGGACCAGGTCGACCGAGACCGGTGCCGTCCACCGGCCGCCGGGGCGGACGGCGCTGCCCGAGTGGAACGCGCGGACCCCGGCGGCCGTGAGCGGCGCCAGGTGCGACTCGCGCAGGCCGCCGCCGGCAAGCATCAGGCCGGCGTGCGCGGGCGCCTCGGCGAGCAGCACCGGCAGGCCGTCGGCCATCCCGGTCGGCGCGCCGGCGGTCAGGACCGAGGTCAGGCCGGGCAGCCCCGCCAGCCGGGGCCAGGCCGCGGCGCGGTCGGCGGCGTGGTCGATCGCGCGGTGGAACGTCCAGGGGGCGCCGTCCAGGGCGTCGACGACGGCGGGGTCGACCGCGCCCGCAGGGGTCAGGAAGCCGAGGACGAACTCGGTGGCGCCGGCCGCTCGCAGCTCGCGGAGGCGCCGGAGCACGGCGGGCACCCGGGCGGTGAAGTCGGGCGTGGTGCGCACCATCACGCGGACCGGGATCGACACCGCGGCCAGCACCGACTCGACGACCGCCGGCGCCGGGCTCAGGCCGCCGGCGGCCATGTCGCTGACCAGCTCCACGCGGTCGGCCCCGCCGTCCTGGGCGGCCCGGGCGTCGGCGGCGTCCAGCGCGATGATCTCCACAAGCACAGGACCATGATCGCCGATGGGGCGCGGCGGCGGTGACAAGGCTTCGCGAGGATGTCACTCGGCTGTTCCCTGCGCCGGGCTAGCGTGCGAGCATGGTCCGCCGTCAGTCCGCGCTGGCGATCGCGCTGGTGGTCGTCGCACTTACCACCCTGATGCTGCAGCTGGTCGTGCTGCCCCTCGTCCTGCTCCCGCGCGACACCCGCTGGGCCTGGCTGCTCGCCCCGATCGCCGTCACGACGGTGCCGCTGTGGTCGCTGATCCATGAGGGCATCCACGGCATCCTGCTGCGCGACCGGGCCTGGAACGACCGGCTCGGCCGGGTCCTGGCCGTCGGCTACGGCGGGCCGTTCACGCTGCTGAAGGCCGGCCACCTCCTGCACCACCGCTACAGCCGCACCCGGCGCGAACGGACCGAGGTCTACGACCCCGCCCGCTCGACGTGGCTGGCCGCGGCCCGCAGCTACTACCCCAGACTGCTCGGCGGCCTGTACTGCCTCGAGCTGCTCTCGGTCCTGCTCGTCCTGCTGCCCCGGCGCGGGTGGGCGGCGCTGGTGCGCCGGACCGACTCGCTGGACTCGGTGACGGGCCTGCTGTTCGAACGGGTCGCGCGCCGCGACAACCTGCGCAGGTTCCGCGTCGAGGCGATCGCGGTCGTGGTGACGTACACGGGAAGCTCGATCGCGTATGGCGGTCACGCCTGGATGCTGTGGAGCGCCGTCGGTGCGCGGGCGCTTATCGTGTCGCTGGCGGACAACGCGTACCACTACGGCACCCGGCTGGAGCGGCCCCTCGACGCGATGAACCTCGCGCTGCCGCGGGCCCTGGAGCTGTTCGTGCTCGCCTTCAACCTGCACAGCGTGCACCATCGGCATCCGGGTCTGCGCTGGCACGAGCTGCGCGCCGCGTACGTCGCCGACCGCGACCGGACCCACCTCGGCTGGTTCACGGCGGTCGCCCGGCAGTTGCGGGGGCCGGTTCCGCTGAGCGCCGAAGCGATACGGGCCGATACTGTGCCGGGATGGACAGCGCAGACGTCAGGCGTGCCCTCGACGAGTCCCTGAGCCTGCTCGCCCCCATCGCGGACGACCGCTGGGCCGCGCCGGCGGGCGGGCTCGACTGGACCTGCCTGCAGACGGCCGAGCACATCGCGCACGACCTGATGGCCTACGCGACGCAGCTCGCCGCCCGCGCCGACGAGCGATACCTACCCCTGGATCTGGTACTGCGGGCCGGCACCGATCCGGCGACGGTGCTGCAGATCGTGGCGGCGAGCGGCCACCTGCTCGGCCTGGCGCTGGACGCGGCCGGGCCCGAGGCGACCGCGTGGCACTGGGGACCGGCGGACCGGACCGGGTTCGCGGCGCTCGGCGTCAACGAGATCCTCGTGCACACCTGGGACATCGCGCAGGGTCTCGGCCTGGACTGGACGCCGCCGACCGACCTCGCCGCGCAGGTCCTCGCGCGCCTCTTCCCGCACGTCGAAGGGGCCGACGACCTGCTGTGGGCCACGGGCCGGCGCGCGCTGCCCGGCCGCCCGCGCCGAGCGGAGTGGACGGTTCGAGCCGCCCTGAAGTATTGACACATATCTGTCAGTAAGGTTTCCTATCCGAAACTCTCGGCTAGGAGCCCTGCCCGTGACCAGGTACCGCCTGCCCCTCATCGCCCTCGCGGCCGTCATCATCTCGTTCACCGCGACGACCGCCTACGCCCTCGCCGGCAGCCGGGCGGCCCTGGCCGCCGGCCCCTCCGCGAGCCAGCTGCTGGCCCGCACGTCCACCTGCAACCAGGTCTCGAACGGCAGGTACGCGACCGACGACGGCGGCGCGGCGTCCGTCGCCGTCTGCAAGAGCGGCTCGGCGTACTTCTGGACCGCCGACATGGACATCGACTGCGACGGCATCGGCACCGCGCGGTGCAACGCGGGCACCGACCCGTGGTACCAGCCGCAGACGAGCTTCTCCACGTCGACCGGCGCATACTTCACGTCCGACGTCACCCGCTACTTCGTCGTCCCGCTGCCGAGCTCCCGCTTCGACTACGGCGCGAGCGGCATCCGCCCCGGGGCCGTGGCCGCGGTCGTCTACAACAACCAGGTCGCGTACGCGGTGTTCGCCGACGAGGGCCCGGACGACATCATCGGCGAGGGCTCGTACGCCCTGGCCACCGCGCTCGGCATCGACCCCGATCCGGCCAGTGGGGGTACCGCCGGCCCGGTCACCTTCATCGTCTTCCCCTCCACGGTCCCGAACCCCGTCGAGAGCAACACGGCGATCGACAACTCCGGCACCGCCGCCGCCACCAGCTGGCTCGGCACCGCCCCGACCGGCGGCCCGACGACCCCGACGACGGGCCCGACCGGCACCGCGGGCCGCATCACCGGCATCGGCGGCAAGTGCGTCGACGTGGCCGGCGCGAGCTCCGCCAACGGCACCGCCGTGCAGCTCTACGACTGCAACGGCACGGCCGCCCAGCAGTGGGCCCGCCCCGCCGACGGCACGCTGCGCGCCCTGGGCAAGTGCCTCGACGTCACCGCCGCCGGCACCGCCAACGGCACGAAGGTCCAGCTCTACGACTGCAACGGCACGGCCGCCCAGCGGTGGACCCGCACCGGGCAGACCCTCGTCAACGCGGGCTCCGGCAAGTGCCTGGACGCCACGGGCAACACCTCCGCCAACGGCACCCGCCTGCAGATCTGGACCTGCGGCGGCGGCGCGAACCAGAACTGGGCGCTGTAACGCGCAGCGAGGGCCGGCCCTCCTCTCGAGAGCCGGCCCATCGCCGTTCGCGCCCTACGACCAGTCGGCCGTGGACCAGTCGTCGCTTGACCAGTAGTGGCCCGACCAGTAGTGCCCGGACCAGTAGTGCCCCGACCAGTAGTGGCCGTCCCAGTCGGGATCGGTCCACGTCGCCGCACCGTTCCAGGGTGCACCGCCCCAGGTCGCCGCGGCCCAGGTCTTCGAGGCCCACGACTTGCCCGACCAGTTGTCACCGGCGACGCGGTAGCCCATCCACGTCCCGCCCGACCAGCTCGTCGTGGCGGCGCTGCGCGGAGCCCACGCGGCCGGGCTGAGCGGGCCCCAGACGGAGTTGTCGCCGCTGAGCGCCACGTTGTCGCGCACCACCCGGCTGGTGCCGCGGGCGTCGTCCAGCCGGCCCGTGCCCGAGGACCTGTTCCAGCCGATGCCCCACAGCTCCTGCGAGGCCAGCGCGCCGTTGAGGTTGAGCTCGCGCACGTTGCGGGTCATGGCCAGGCCCGACACGAAGCTCGCCGACTGGGTCAGCACCGTCTTGACCTGGTCCGGCGTCAGGGAGGGCCGGGCCTGCAGCAGCAGCGCGATCGTCGCGGAGGTGACCGCCGCCGCCTGGGAGCTGCCGCTGCCGCGCAGGAGGGTGGAGCCGACCTTCGCCGCCGGGTAGGACTGGTCCACATTGGACCCCGGGTCGGCCAGTGACACGATCGACTCGCCGGGCGCGAGCAGGTCGACGCCGCGGTTGCCGCCGCCGACGGTGGCGAACGAGGCGAAGTCGTCGTCGGTGACGCCCGCCGTGCCCTTGGTGGTGCCGGCCGCGACGGCGATGACCGCCGGGTCGCTGGCCGGGTCGCTCACCACGATGTCGCTGTTGCCGTCGTTGCCGGCCGCGGCCACGACGACGATGCCCTTCAGCCAGGCCTGCTCGACCGCGTACTGCACGGGGTCGGTCCACGAGTTCGGGGTGCCGCCGGTGCCGTACGACAGGTTGATGATCCGGATCGGGTTCGCCGGGTCGTCGTTGCGGTGGGCCACGGTCCAGTCGATCGCGGCGATCATCTGCGAGACGTCGACCGCGCCGTTGGACGTGCCGACCTTGATCGAGGTGAGCTTGGCCCGCGGGGCGAGCCCGACGGTGCCGGTCGAGGGGTCGTTGCCGACGATGATGCCGGCCATGTGCGTCCCGTGCCCGTAGGTGTCCAGGTAGCGCAGATCGGCATCCTGCGACTCGAACGACAGGTCGGGTCCGTTGACGATCTGGCCCGCCGGCAGCCCGGCGACCGGCGCGACGCCGGTGTCGATGAGCGCCACCCCGACCCCGGCTCCGGTCAGGCCCGCGGCCGCCCCGGTCGACGCGTTGACGGCCGCCCGCACCGCGGCGAGCGTCGTCCCGCTCCCGCCGGTGCCGTTGCCGAGCCAGGCCCCCGCGGCCCACCCTCCGTCGTTGCGCTGGTGCCGCATCGGGCCGGCCGACGCGCCAAGTCCGGCGACCACGGCCGCAGCCGCAACCGCCGCCATAACCCGGCGTCCTGCCGCCGCCCGCCGCCGCAAAGCAGATCTAGGCATGGGTACTCCGTTCCCGCCGCACACCACTGCACGGCCGCGACACCCACAATGACCTGCGCCGGGCCCACAAACACGGTCTGAGCAGGGGTTCCGCCCACCCGGCGGGCCATCCCACCCGACCACCCGACGCGATGTCAGCCGCCACCCGGCTCACCGCACCCGAACCGCACCCACCCCGGACCGGCCCGGGTCCCCGCCGCTGGTCCGGGCCCGCCCCTCCACGGGCCCGGCGCCCGCACTTCCAACCCTGACGGACCGCTCGGCCGCCGGGCCGGTGGGTGCCGCGGGCCCGGCCGCCGCCCGGGACCACCCGCGTATGCCCCCGCCATCGGCGAGGCGGTCGGCCGGTGGGCGCCGGGAGTCCGGCATGCTGTGCGGTGTGGACGACACCAGCCCCTTCACGCTCGCCGACCTGCCGACCGTCGCCGCCGACGTGGCCGCGAAGCTGACCGACGCGGGGTTCACCGAGACGCCCCACCTGCGCCAGGCCCTCGCCCTGGCCGAGGAGGCCGGGGAGTTCGTCGGCGCGGTGCGGCGGCACTTCGGGCTCGCCCGGCGCACCGGGCCGTTCTCCGACATCGAGGCCGAGCTGGCCGACGTGGTGCTCACCGCGTTCGTGACCGCCCACACGCTCGGCGTCGACCTGGAGCAGGCGCTGCGGGCGAAGCTCGACGTGGTGTACACCCGAGGCTGGCGGGAGGAGCGGCAGTGAGCTGGCTGGAGGTCGTCGGGTGGGCCGGCTCGGCGCTGCTCGTATGGTCGCTGCTGCAGCGCCGCCTGCTGCGCCTGCGGATCTGGAACCTGATCGGCTCGGTGATCCTGGTCGGCTACAACGCCGTGGCCGAGGTCTGGCCGATGGCGGCCCTCAACTTCGCGCTGGCCGTCATCAACGTCTGGCAGCTGGTCTCGCTGCTGCGCAGCCGCCACGACGAGCGCAGGTATCAGGTGGTGGAGGTCGCCACCGACGACAACTTCCTGGCCCACGTGCTGCGCGTGCACTGGAGCGACATCGCGAAGTTCAACCCCGAGTTCCGCTTCGACGACGAGCACCGGCTCGCCTTCCTCACCCTCAACGGCGACGAGGTCGTGGGCGTGCTGATGCTCCGGCCCGACCCGGCCGACCCGGCGGTCGCGCTGCTCGAGCTCGACTACGTCACGCAGCGCTACCGCGACCTGTCCCCGGGGGAGTTCGTGTTCCGCCGCAGCGGCCAGCTCACCGCCCACGGCTTCGAGCGGGTCGTCACGCCGCCCGGCATGGTCGCGCCCTACTACTCCCGCCTCGGCTTCAACCAGGCCGGCGACCGCTATGTGCTGGATCTGACAGCTCATTAGCTCTGCTAACGAGGTATTGTTTCGGGCGTGGATCGCGAGAGCCTGGCCGACGCGCTGGCCACACAGCTCAACAGCGTGCGCCGGGCGCTGCGCCGGCGACTGCGGGCCGGGCTCGCCGTCCCCGCGCTGCCCGCGAGCCAGGTCGAGCTGCTGCGCCTGGTCGAACGGTCGCCCGGCATCGGCGTGTCCGGCGCCGCCGCGCGGCTCCACCTGGCCGGCAACTCCGTCAGCACCCTTGTCAACCAGCTCACCGCGGCCGGGCTCCTGCGCCGCGAGCGCGACCCCGCCGACGGTCGCTCGGCCCGGCTCTTCCTCACCGACGCCGCGACCGCCCGCCTCGACGCGTGGCGCGCGGCCCGGATCTCCCTGCTGGCCACCGCCATGGATCAGCTCACCGCGCACGAGCGCAACGCATTGGCCTCGGCGGTACCGCCGCTGGCCCGCCTGGCCACCATCATGGCCGCCGAGGCACGAGGTGAGGACGAATGACTCCAGCTGTCGACATCGAGGGGCTGCGGCACCGGTTCAAGGAGACGCTCGCGGTCGACGACCTGTCGCTGCGCGTGCGGCCGGCGGAGATCTTCGGCCTGCTCGGGCCCAACGGCGCCGGCAAGACCACGACGATCCGGGTCCTGACCACGCTCCTGCCCCCGCAGGCGGGCCGGGTCGAGGTGTTCGGCCTCGACGTGCGCCGCAGCCGGATGGCGGTGCGCCGGCTCATCGGCTACGTCCCGCAGGCCCTCTCCGCCGACGCCGCCCTCAGCGGGCGGGAGAACGTCGCGCTGTTCGCGCGGCTGTTCGACGTACCCCGGGCCGAGCGCCGGGCCCGCGCCGACGCCGCCATCGAGGCGATGGGCCTGGCCGAGGCCGCGGACCGGGTCGCCGGCACCTACTCGGGCGGCATGATCCGGCGCCTGGAGCTCGCCCAGGCCCTGGTCAGCGCCCCGCAGCTGCTCGTGCTCGACGAGCCCACGATCGGGCTCGACCCGGTCGCGCGGGCTGGGGTGTGGGAGCGGATCACCCAGGTGCGGGCCGAGACCGGGATGACGGTGCTCGTCACCACCCACTACATGGAGGAGGCCGAGGAGTTCTGCGACCGGGTCGCGCTCATGCACCGCGGCCGGATCCGGGCACTCGGCACGCCGGCCGAGCTCATCGCGTCGTCCTCGGGCGCGAGCCTCGACGACGTCTTCCGCGAGCACACCGGAGACGATCTTGATTCGGGAGGGTTCAGCGATGTCCGCGCCGCTCGTCGCACCGCACGCCGCCTCGGCTGACGTCCGCCCCCTCGCGGCGCTGCGCGTGCTCGCCACCCGTATCGGCGCGATGTGCCTGGTGGAGCTGCAGAAGCTGCGCCGGGACCGGACCGAGGTCGTCACCCGGGCCATCCAGCCCGCCCTATGGCTGATCATCTTCGGTCAGACGTTCACGCACCTGCGGGCCATCCCGACCGGCGGCCTGCCCTACCTCGACTTTCTCGCGCCCGGCATCCTGGCCCAGTCGGCGCTGTTCGTCTCGATCTTCTACGGCATCCACATCATCTGGGAGCGCGACGCCGGCGTCCTGGCCAAGCTCATGGTCACCCCGACGCCCCGGGCCGCCCTGGTCACCGGCAAGGCGTTCGCGGCCGGCATCCGCGCCCTGGTCCAGGCCGTGGTGGTGCTGGTCCTGGCCGCGCTGCTCGGCGTCTCCCTGCCGGTCAACCCCCTCAACTATCTGGGTACCGTCGCGGTGCTGCTCCTGGGCTCGGCGTTCTTCTGCTGCCTGTCGATCACCCTGGCCGGACTGGTCCTGAAGCGCGACCGGATGATGGGCATCGGCCAGGCGATCATGATGCCGCTGTTCTTCGCCTCCAACGCCCTGTACCCCGTCTCGGTGATGCCCGGCTGGCTGAAGGTCCTCAATCGCGTGAACCCGCTCAGCTACGAGGTCGACGCCCTGCGGGGCCTGCTCATCGGCACCGCCGACCACCTGCTCCTGGACTTCGGGGTCCTCGTCGGCGCCGTCGCCCTCGCCGTCTTCACGGCCTCGGCCATCCTCGGGCGGCTGACCCGCTGATCCGAACGGTCGAGTCCGAGGCCCGGACTGGAGGTCATTTTGTCGCCGTGTCACGCAAAGGAGATCTTGGCTCGCTGTCGCCGGCAGGCGGAGATGGCCTACGATGCGTACTCATGGCAGACGGCTCCGGCGAAGACTGGTCCGGTCGGATCGACACGACCACGGCGCACCCCGCCCGCCGGTACAACTACTGGCTGGGCGGCAAGGACAACTTCGCCGCCGACCGCGAGTCGGGTGAGGCGATCGCCCGCGTGTACCCCGCGATCCGCACCACCGCCCTGGAGAACCGCTACTTTCTGCAACGAGCGGTGCGCTTTTTAGCCGGCGAGGCGAACGTCCGGCAGTTCCTCGACATCGGCACCGGCATCCCGACGGCCGACAACACCCACGAGGTGGCCCAGTCGGTCGCCCCGTCCTCGCGGATCGTCTACGTCGACAACGACCCGATCGTGCTCACCCACGCCCGAGCCCTGCTGACCAGCACCCCCGAGGGCGCCACCGCCTACATCGACGCCGACCTGCGCGACCCCCGCACTATCCTCGACGACGAGAGCCTGCGCAAGACGCTCGACTTCAACCAGCCCGTGGCGCTGATGCTCATCGCGATCGTGCACTTCCTCTTCGACGAGGACAAGCCCTACGAGCTCGTGAAGACGCTCGTCGACGCCCTCCCGTCGGGCAGCTACGTCGTCATGACCCACGGCACCGCCGACCTCAACGACCCGGCCGCCCGTGAGTACGCCCTGCGCGAGATCCAGGCCGGCCGGCTCAAGGTCGACGCCAGGCCGCGCAGCCACGACGAGGTGGCCGCCTTCTTCACCGGCCTCGAGGTCCTCGAGCCGGGCATCGTCCCGGTCACCGCCTGGCGCAACCCGGTCACCGAAGCGGACCGCCCCCCGCTCGTCGACACCGCCATGTACGGCGTGGTGGCCCGCAAGCCCTGACCGGCTGCTGCTCCGCGACCACCGGCGCACACCCGGCAGCCGCCGCCCGGCTGCGCCTCCGGGAGTGCGCCGCTGCGCCGCCCGGTTCCGCCACGACCGCCCGGCCCGGACCAGGCCGAGGACGAGCTCGTCCGGGCCCTGACCCGGCGGGCCGACCCCTGGTCCCGACGCACCGGCCGGAGCCCCAGCCCGCCGCGTGACGACCGTGCGCGCCCGGTCGAGTCCCCGATCCCGGCCGCCGTGTGCCCGCCGATCGGCCCGGTCGTTGCTGCCGACGTCGAAAGGTGGGCCCGGCGGTAAACCGGACAGGGGCCGGCGGTTGCCCTAGTGGGCAGGGAGGTGTGATGCCGGCGGAGTTCGATGACTATTTTGCGGTGCGGCGGGATGCCGTGCGGCGCACGGCGTACCTGCTGTGCGGGGACTGGCACTGGGCCGATGACCTGACCCAGGCGGCGTTCATGCGGTTGGCGGTCAGCTGGGGCAGGGTGCGCGACCGCGGGGCGCTCGACGCGTTCGTGCGGACCTGCCTGCTGCGCTCCTACCTGTCCGAGACGCGGCGGGCGTGGCGGCGGCGGGAGCTCGTGCAGGCGGAGGTGCCGGACGTGCGGGCGGGGCCCGACTCGGCGCACGAGGCGGCGCAGCGGGCGGCGTTCACGGCGGCGCTGCGGCAGCTGCCGCCGCGGCAGCGGGCCGTGCTCGTGTGCCGGTACTACCAGGATCTGTCGGTGGCCGCGACGGCCGAGGCGCTGCGGTGCTCGGAGGGGGCTGTCAAGAGTCACACCGCACGCGGGCTGGCGCGGCTCAAGGAACTGCTCGGCGACGATGAAGGGGTGCTGCATGACGTCTCTGCGTGAACGGTTCGAGGATGCGGCGGCCGCGGCGCCGCCGAGCCGGCTGGCGGGCAGCGAGGTGTACGCGGCGGCGTGGCGGCGGCGCCGGAAGCGGCAGGGCTGGGCGGTCGCGGCGGCCGCCGGAGTCACGGCGCTGCTGGTGGCGACGGTGGCGGTGCTGGTGCCCGGCGGCGGCGCGCGGCCCACGCCCGCGAACCCGCCGGTCGTCGGGCCGGCGGAGGGGATGGACTCGCCGGTCGCCGGGGACGGCGAGAAGCTGTACGTGCAGTGGGCGCCGTTCGAGTGCGAGCACATGTCGAAGTACGGCTGCCCGGGGCGGCTCATGGGCTCCGAGGACAACGGGCGGACGTGGACCGAGCGCTACCGCGGGATCGTCGACCAGATCTCGTCCCCCGCGCCGGGCTCGCTGCTCGCCCACTTCGACGGTGACCCCGGTGGCAGCGAGCCGACGAACGTCAGCACCGACGGCGGCCGGACCTGGCGGGCCATCCGCTCCGTCGACGACGCCGGCGTGGCCGCGATCCCGCCCAACGGCTGGCTGAGCTGCACCGACGACCTCGATCACACGGGCGGCGGGCCGTTTCGATGCACGCTGCGCGGCGTGGACCCAGAAACCGCCACGGCCCGCAGGCTCGCGAGCCCGCCGCCCGGCCTCGCGGTCACCGGTGTGCTGGCCGGGTCGATCCGCACCGGGCTGTGGGTGTCCGGCACGATGAACGGCCACAGCGCTCTGGCGGTGAGCCGCGACGGCGGCCGGCACTGGACGACGCACGTGTTCCCGGCCACCGTGCCCGACGACACGTACTTCTCCCTGGCCACCCTCGACGGGTTCGACGCCTACGCCGTGGCGATGACCGGCGAGCCGCGCGCCGTGCAGGTCTACCGCACCACCGACGCCGGGCAGACCTGGTCCGACGCCGACCCCGGGCACACTGTGCCGTACAAGGATGAGGGCCAGGACACGTACCTGACGACCAACGGCACGCACATCATCCGGACCGTGCGTGGCCGCCTGGCCGACTGGTACTGCTCGCGCCAGGGCAGCCCCTACACCGCCCCGTCGCCGGTGAAGGGCCTGCCCGACACGGAGGGCTCCTGGCCGATCCTGACCCTCGGGCCCCGCTCGTTCGTCACCAACGACCGCACGGCCCTGTACACGTCGGCCGACGGCATCTACTGGGACCGCCGGCCGCTGTCGTTCTAGAGCAGCGACCGGAGGTACGCGAGGTTGTCGCGGGTGCGCTCGGGCAGGGGTACGGCGGTGGAGAAGTCCTCCAGGGTGATCCAGCCGTCGTACCCGTGCTCGCGCAGCGCCCGCAGATACGCGCCGACGTCGGCCTGGCCCTCGCGCAGCGTCGCCCAGTCGGCCTTCCACGCCACGCTGCCGTCGGCCGCCGTGGCGACGGGGTGCCAGGCGACGTTCTTGACGTGGACGTGCTGCAGGTAGGGCCCCAGCAGCTGGAACGCGGCCCGGTGGTCCTCGTACCCCTCGTAGATCAGGTTGCCGAGGTCGTGGATGACGCCGACGGCGGCCGGGTCGAGGCCGTCGATCAGGCGCAGCGCGGCCGAGGCCGAGGCGGTGATCGTCTCGTGGTGCAGCTCGACGAGCACCGTCACCCCGAGCCGGGCCGCCTCCGCTGTCGCCCACTCGAGGTCCTTGCGCGCACCCGCGAACAGGTCGCGGTAGTCGCCGGTCTTCACCAGCGGCATCGTGACCCGGACCCGCCCGGCGCCGAGGGCCGCGGTGGCGGTGAGGAGGCGGGCGACGTCGGTGCGCTCGAAGCTGCGGGCGTATCCGCCGATCCCCGAGTAGGCCAGCCCGGCGCCCCGGGTGACCGCGTCGATCTCGGTCAGCCGCTCCTCCAGGCCGGTCAGCGGCCACGTGGCCCGGTTGCCGGCCCAGAAGCCGGGCGCGTCGGCCGCGTCCTGGTCGGTGATGCGCCACTCGACCCCGTCCCAGCCCTGCGCGGCGAGCTGCGCGGCCGCCTCCGGCGGCGTCCAGTCCGGTGTCGAGGCGGTGAAGACCGAGAACTTCACTGGTTCGCTCCCTGGCTGCTGTTCGGGGTCACTGGTGGTGGTTGGACATCGTCGAAGGCGCCGTCGAGCACCTCACTGAAGGACACCGCCCGGCCCAGACCGGCCGACACGTAGACCGACCGCACCAGCGCAAGTGCCTCGAGCCCGTGCCGCACCTGTACTCCCGGTGCCCGCCCGCTCCCGATGGCGTCCACGAGGTCCTGGTACTGCCGCAGGTGCCCGGTCACCCACCCGTCGGGGTCCTTCGCCGCCCCGTACACGTCCTGCGGCGGCACGAGGTCGGCCGCGCGCAGCTGCGGGTCGGTGGTGGTGTGGAAGTACTCGAGCTGGTCGTCCTGCAGGACCGCCGAGCCCTCGGTGCCGTAGAGCGCCAGGCGCACCGGCAGCCCCGGCCGGGCCCCGGTGGTCGCGTGGAGCACGGCCAGGGCGCCGGACTCGAACCGGATCGTGGCCGCGGCGACGTCCTCGACCTCGATGCGCTCGTGGCTGAGCAGTGCCGTCTGCGCGTAGACCTCGGCCGGGCGGCCGAGCAGGGCCAGCATCTGGTCGACGAGGTGGATGCCCTGGTTGGCCAGAGCCCCGCCGCCGTCGAACTCCCAGGTGCCGCGCCAGCCGGCGGAGTCGTAGTACGCCTGGTCGCGCCACCACGGCATCGACACCACGGCCGAGGTGACCCGGCCGAGCCGGTGTTCCCGGACCGCCCGGCCGACGGCGACGGTGGCCGGGTCGAAGCGGTGCTGGCTGACGACGGAGGTCACCAGGCCGCGCGTGGCGGCCTCCTCGGCGACCTTCGCGAACGCGCGGGCCTTGGCCAGGTCCGTGTCCAGCGGCTTCTCGATGAGCAGGTGCGCGCCCGCGGCGAGCGTCTCCTCGGCGGCTGCGATGTGCAGGCCACTGGGGGTACAGATGGAGACCAGGTTTATGGCTTGGGCGCTGAGGGCTTCGGCGAGCGTGAGGTGGACCGAAGGTCGCGGGTCGAGCGTTGCGGCGAGGGCTTCGGCGGCCTCGATGCGGGCGTCGACAAGGGCCGTGACCCGCAGGCCGGGGTGGCGGGCGATGGCTTTGGCGTGGTGGGCGCCGATGATGCCGCTGCCGACGATCGCGACGTCGATCACTGTCACTTCACTCCTCCGGCGGTGAGGCCGCCGACTAGGAACCGCTGGAACGCCAGATACAGCACGACCACCGGCAGCGCACAGACCAGGGCCGAGGCCATGAGCTGACCGTATAGGGGTACGGCGCCGCCCTCCTGCGTGGCCCCGAAGACCTGCAGCGCGACGGCGGCGGTGCGGGTGTCGGCGTCGGTGATGACCGAGGCGAAGAGCACGTCGTTCCAGCCGAGCAGGAACGCGAAGATGGCCGACACGACCAGACCGGGCCAGCTCAGCGGGATGACGATGGAGCGCAGGATGCGCCAGGACGAGGCGCCGTCGAGCCGGGCCGCCTCGTCGAGCTCGGCGGGCAGGCCGCGCAGGTACGTCACCATGACCCACGTCGAGAACGGCAGCGCGAAGGTCAGGTACGTCACGAACAGCGCCCAGCGGGTGCCGATGGTGTCGATGCTGAGGATCCTCGACAGGTTCGCGAAGAGCACGAACACCGGCAGCAGCATGAGCGTGCCGGGGATGCTCTGCAGGGCCAGCAGGCCGCGCAGGATCAGGCCGCGGCCCAGGAACCTGAAGCGGACCAGGACGTAGGCGGTGGCCACCGACACCAGCGCCGAGACCACCGCCACGCTCCCGGCGACGAGGACGCTGTTGCTCAGGCCGGCGCCGAGCTCGACGGTGTCCCAGATCTCGGCGTAGTTGCCGGGGTGGAACGCGCTCGGCCAGAAGTCGCCGGCCGCCACCGCGAGGTCGTCGTTGACCGACGCGAACAGCATGTAGAGGACGGGCGTGGCGACGAAGAGGCCGAGCAGGGTGATGATCGTTCCCTGCAGCCATCGGGGCAGCAGGCGGTGCACGTCAGTCTTCATCGGTGTTCAGCTTTACCGCTCGCAGGTAGACGGACAGCGGGATGGCCACGAGGACGAGCGAGAGCACCGCCATCGCCGCGCTGAGGCCGAACTTGAAGTTCTGGAAGCTCTCCACGTAGGTCAGGACGGGCAGCACCTCGACGTCGTGCGGCGCGGGGACGCCGAACAGGACGTACGGCAGGGTGAAGCTGTTGAGCGTGTGCAGGAACTCGATGACCATGCCGAGCCCGAGCACGCCCCGCAGGTGCGGCAGGATGATGCTGCGCAGCTTCTCCCACCAGCCGGCGCCGTCGAGCGCGGCGGCCTCGTGCACGTCGTCGGGGATGCCCTGCAGGCCGGACAGGGCCAGCAGATACAGCAGCGGCCAGGACGTCCACAGCTGCACGGCGACGAGCGCCCAGTAGCTGCGCGGGCCGTTGAGCCACAGGTAGTCGGTGCCGGTGGCGTGGCCGAGCGGGCCGCCCGGCTGCAGGATCGTGCGCCAGACGGTGCCGACGACGAACGCGGGCAGCACGTAGGGGATCAGGAACGCCGAGCGGACCAGGGCCCGCCCGGCGAAGCGCTGCTGGGTGGCGAGGGCGGCGGCCAGTCCCAGCGGCACCGCGAGCACCGTCACGATGACCGCGTAGCCGACGGTCACCCAGATCGCGTGCGGCAGCGCCGTCTCCCGCCACGCCTCGACGTAGTTGGCCAGCCCGACGCCGGGCGCGTCGGTCCACTGCCGCAGCGTGTACTGGTTCAAGTCCAGTGTGGACACCAGCAGCGCCACCGCGAGCGGCACCACGATGACCGCGACCATGAGCACACCGCCCGGCGCCAGCATCCACAATGGACGCTGACGCCGGGAGACGGCTTTGCTCATTTGGATTCGTCCACGGCGCTCTGGGCGTCCTTCTGCGCGGCGGTGACCAGTGACTTCAGCTTGCCGTCGTCCACCTTGCCGGCCTTGAGATCGGGAATCGACTGCACGACCACGTTGAGCAGCGCCAGCTGGACCTTGCTCCAGCCCCCGTTGAACGGCGTGCCGGCCGACTTCGACGAGGAGTCGACGATGGCGGCCAGGGCCGGGTCGGCCTGCAGCTCCTTGGCCGCGGCGGCGTTTGTCGGCAGCTCACCGAACGTCTTGTAGTACGCCTTCTGCTGCTCGGCCGACGTCAGCAGCTTGACCAGGGCAAGGGCCAGATCCTTGTTCTTGGTGTACTTCGCCACGACGAGGTTGTCGCCGGAGAGGATGCTCGTCGCGGCGACGCCGTTGCCCGGCTTCGACGTGGCGCCCGGCGGGATGGTGGGCATGACGGCGTACGCGTATTTGCCGGCCACCTGCGACTTGTCCAGGGTCACCTTCGACGTCGCCGAGACCATCGGCAGGAACGCGGCCTTGCCGGCGCCGAACTCGGCGATCGCCTGCGCGTTCTTCCAGCCGACGGCGGCCGGGTCGACCACCTTGTCGGTGGCCAGCCAGCCGAGGTAGGTCTGGTAGGCCTTGAGCGTGGCCGGGTCGTCGAGCGACGC
This sequence comes from Dactylosporangium vinaceum, assembly GCF_019904175.1. Classification (GTDB taxonomy): domain Bacteria; phylum Actinomycetota; class Actinomycetes; order Mycobacteriales; family Micromonosporaceae; genus Dactylosporangium; species Dactylosporangium vinaceum. The sequence goes on from NZ_CP061913.1 coordinate 3,365,701, forward strand.
CTTCTTGCCGGCGACGAGCGGGTTGCCGGCCTGGACGGACATCGCCCAGATGAACTTCCACGGGTCGAACCCGTCGGCGTAGGCGACCGCCATGCCGTGGGTGTTGCCGCTGGTCAGCTTCTTGGCCTGGTCCTTCAGGCCGTCCCAGCTGTCGGCCGGTTTGTCGATGCCGGCCGCCTTGAGCAGCTCGGTGTTGTAGGCCATCACGAACGGGCGGCTCGTGAACGGGATGCCGACCTGGTGCTCGGCGTCGGGCCCGGAGATCCCGAGGGCGGCCGGGAGGAAGGCGTCCTTGCCGCCGACCTTTGTCCAGTCGTCGGCCTTGAGCTCCAGGAACGCGCCGGTGGCGTAGGCGGTCGGGGTGAAGGTGGTGCCGAGGCTGTAGATGTCCGGGCCCTGGCCCGACACGACCGAGGTCTGAATCTTGGTGAGCTCGTCGTTGGCGGACGCGAACGTCTCGAACTTGACCTCGGCGCCGGTCTGGGCCTTGAACGCGTTGCTGGTGTCGGTGAACCACTGCTTCTGCTGCTGCGGGTAGATCGTGTTGGCCTGCACCAGCACGTTGATCGTCTTTCCGGCACCGTTGAGCGCGCCGGTGTCGCTCTTGCTCTCGGCGCTGTCGCCACAGGCGGTGAGGGCGAGCGCGGCGGCGGTACCAATGGCGAAGGTTCTCACGAGTTTCATGGGGGTGTCTGCTCCTCGTCGCTGGGGTGATCGGGGTGTGTGCGACTGCGGATGTCGGTGCTGCTCGATTGTTTGCGGACGCTATCAATGCTGGTGAAGGGGTGGCAATCGTTTGCCATCGTTTGCCAAATCTGTTTCGCTGTCGGGCATGCCCCGCCCCGCCGGTCCCGACCGCCCCGTGACCATCAACGACATCGCCGCGGCCGCGGGCGTCGCCGCCTCGACCGTCTCCCGCGCCCTGAACAACCCGGGCCGGGTCAACGCCGCCACCCGCGAGCGCATCGAGGCGGCCGCCCGCGAGCTGCGCTACGTCCCGAACTCACCGGCCCGCGCCCTGTCCTCCGGCCGCACCCGCGCGATCGCCGTCCTGGTCTCCGACGTGACGAACCCGTTCTACTTCGGCGTCATCCGCGGCACCCAGCAGCAGCTCAAGGCGGCCGGCTACGCCCAGCTGCTGATCGACACCGAGGACTCGGGCGAGCTCGAGGCCGAGATGCTGCACAAGATGCGCCGCTCCCTGGACGGCGCCATCCTGGCCGCGTCCCGCCTCTCCGACCGCGAACTGTCCCGGCTGGCCGGCGAGATCCCCCTGGTCACCATCAACCGCAACATTCGCGGCGTTCCGAGCGCCATCATCGACACACCGGCCGGCATCAGCCAGGCCGCCGAGCACCTGCTCTCGCTGGGCCACCGCGACATCGCGTACGTCTCGGGCCCGCAGCGCTCCTGGCCCAACGAGGCCCGCTGGCACGCGATGCGCGAGGTCGCCTCCCGCCACCGCCTGACCTTCACCCGCGTGGGCCCCTTCCCCTCGGGCCGCGGCTCGGGCCCGGCCGCGGCGGACGCGGTGCTGAACACCGGCGCCACGGCCTGCATCGTCTTCAACGACCTGCTGGCGATCGGCATCCTGCAGCGCCTGCGCGAACGCCACGTGCGCGTCCCCGAGGACCTCAGCGTGGTCGGCTGTGACGACATCTTCGGCGCCGACTTCTGCCACCCGCCCCTGACGACGCTCACCGCCCCCATCGAGCAGGCCGGCCGGGTGGCCGTCTCCATGCTCCTGTCCCGCCTGGACCGCAGCGCCGCCCCGTCGCCGACCACCCGCCAGCAGGTCATGCTCCCCGTCCACCTCACCGTCCGCGCCTCCACCGGGCCCGCCCGCCCGCCGTCCCCCTGACCGGCCCCCGCCGCTGCGGTCCACGGCGGGCACCGGCCTTGGAAGGCGTGGAAGTTTCGCGGTTTCCGGCGCTACACATCGATGTGTGTCATGCTCTTCGGTCATGTCGACCACGATGAGAATCGGTGTTGCCGTGCTGACTGCCGTTGCCGTGCTCTCGGCCGGCGGGGCGGCCAGTGCGGGGGGGGCAGCGGGCCGCGGGGTGTGCCGATCGGGGGCTGCTGTTCTGTGAGGACTTCGAGCGGCTGCCGCTCGGCGGGCCGGCCAGCCTGCGGTGGGGAGTGGACACCCGGCACGGGACGCTCAGCGTGCAGCAGCAGCGGCGCAACCGGGTGCTCAACGTGCACACCGAGGGCAACGGGCGGGCGTTTCTGCGCATCGACGACTTCGCGGCGCCCGGCAACGCGTTCTTCGGGCGGGTGCGGGTGAAGGTGGACGCGTTCCCGACCGCGCCGGACTGGGCGCACTTCACGCTCGTCGAGATCACCGGTGGTGGGAGCAGCGAGGTGGTCCGGCCGATCGGCGGGCAGTGGGCGCCGCCGCTGCAGGGGTCGTTCCTGGGTGTCGGGGCCGACGGGGGGCCGACCGGGGACTGGACCGACTGGCGGCAGAGCGCGCCGACCGTCGCGGACCGGTGGCAGTGCTTCGAGTGGCAGTGGGACCCGGCCGACAATCGGGTGGCGCTGTGGATCGACGGGGTGAGCCGGCCGGAGCTCAGCGCGAGCACGAAGCAGCACGGCGGCAACCCGGTCGACTTCGTGCTGCCCCAGGCCGACACGGTGAAGCTGGGCTGGCAGCTGTACCAGCCGGGCCCGACCCCGGCCCGCTTCGACCTCTGGCTCGACGACATCGCCCTCGGGCCGCGGCGGATCGGCTGCTGACGCGCAGCGGCGGCCCATGCCGCCGGCCGCCTACGCCAGCCGGCGCAGGTGCGTGACGGCGCTGTCGTGGTTGCGGAACAGGCCGGCGTCCAGGCCGTGCGTGGCCAGGAGGCCGGCGGGATACCGGGTGCCGGTGTCCGCGTCCTCCCAGGTGCCGGCGGACAGGAACGGCAGGCGGGCCGGTGGGGCCGGCTCGCCGTAGCGGTGGCCGTCCAGGAACTGGAACACGGCGGCCTCGTCCCCGGTCTCCGACAGGTAGGCCAGGGCCGGGGCCGTCGACTCCCGCGGCGAGCGCAGGCGATACAGCCGTCCATGTTGGACGATCGGACGGACCCGCCTGTACTGCCCGATCAGCTCCACCGCCAGCGCGCGCTCCTCGTCCGTCCACTGTGGCAGGTCGCCGCCGACGCCGAGGACGCCCGCCATCGCCACGTGGAAGCGGAAGCGGAGCGGCAGGCCGTTGCCGGTGAGGAAGTTCGGGGTGTCGGTGACCCACGCGGTCATGGCCCGGGCCGGGTACAGCTGGCTGAACCCCTCCTGGATGTGCAGCCGGTCGCTCGCGTCGGTGTTGTCGCTCGTCCAGACCTGGTCGGTGCGGGCCAGGATGCCGAGGTCGACGCGGCCGCCGCCGGACGCGCACGACTCGAACCGGACGGCCGGGTGGTCGCGGCGCAGCCGGTCCAGAATCCCGTACAGCGCAACGGTGTGCCGCACGGACCACAGCCGGTCGCCGTAGGGGCCGGGGTCGGTCACCGGGCGGTTCATGTCCCACTTGACGAACGCGATGTCGTTGTCGCTCAGCAGCCGGTCGAGCCACTCGTGCAGCCAGGCCGCCACCTCCGGCATGCCCAGGTTGAGCACGAGCTGGTTGCGCAGCTCATGGCGGGGGTACCCGGGGGAGGCGTACACCCAGTCGGGATGCGCGCGGTACAGGTCGCTGTCCGGGTTCACCATCTCCGGCTCGACCCAGATCCCGAACCGCATCCCGAGCTGGTGGACGCGGGCGATGAGCGGGCCGAGGCCGTCGGGGAACCGGGCCGAGTTGGGCAGCCAGTCGCCGAGCCCGGCGTTGTCGGAGACGCGCCGGCCGAACCAGCCGTCGTCCATCACGAACAGCTCGCAGCCGAGCGCCGCGGCCTGCTCCGCCAGCGCCATCTGGTTCGCCTCGTCGAGCATGAACCCGGTGGCCTCCCATGAGTTGTAGAGGACCGGGCGCAGCTCGTCGGCGTGCGGCAGGACCGCCGAGAGCGTGAAGTCGTGCCAGGCCCGGCTGGCGGCTCCGAAGCCACCGCCGCTCCAGAGGCCGCAGGATTTCGGGGTTTCCCAGGTGTCACCGGCCGAGAGCCGCGCGACGGGCGCCTCGTGCCCGGCGCCCAGGTTGGCCACGACCCGGCCGTTCGGGAGCCGCTGGACGTCGATGCGCCAGGTGCCGGACCAGGCCAGCGCGGCCGTCCAGACCTCGCCGTGCGCCTCGGTCGCGGTGCCGTCGTCGACCGCCAGCCATGGGTTGTGCATCGGGCTCGTGGTCGTGCGGCGGCTGCCGAGCCGGACGGTCCCGTGCGGCAGCGCGGTGCGCTCGAGGCGGCTGTCGGCGCCCCACCGGCCGTGCAGGGTGCTCAGGCGCGGCTGCTCGCACGGCGGCAGGCACCAGGCGGCGCTGTCGGCCCGGACGACCTCGACCGGCCCGTCGGTCTCCAGCGCCGTCCAGCGCTCGACGACGTCGTGGTGGGCGCAGACCCGGTAGTGCAGGGTGAGGCGGACGGGGCGGGTCAGCTCGCGGTACCGCAGCCGCAGATGCCCTTCGACGACCTCGCTGCCGGTGAACATCCAGCGCACGGTGCGGCTGTCGTCGGGGAACCGCAGGGCGAGGGCCGGTTCGGTGAAGCGCAGCCCGGTGTCCGACGGGTACTCCTCCCGCCCGTCGAGCCGGCTCTCCCAGCTGCCCCGGGACGGGTCGAGCGGCACCGTGGCCAGGGCGACGGCCGACTCGTCGTCGACGGGGGCGCCCCAGTGCGCGGTCAGGGGGACGTCCTCGCCGCCGAGCGAGAGCACGTAGGCGCTGCCGGGCGTGCGCAGGACCCAGACGTTGGGGCTGGGCTCGGAGACGGTGCCGGGCTGGTCCGGCTGGGTGGGCGGCACGGTCACTGCCCCGCGTGGGCGGCGCCGAGCAGCGCCGAGCGTTCGGTGTCGGCGACCGGGCGGGCCGGGACCGGCAGGTGCAGGGCGGGCTCGATGAGGTCCCAGGCGCCGGTCATGGAGCCGCCGACGACGACCACCTCGGCGCCGAAGCGGTCCAGCCACTCGGTCAGCAGCCGGCCGAGGACGCCGAACGCGGTGGCGACGACCTCGCGTGCGTCAGTGTCGCCGCCGCGGGCCAGCGTGGCCAGGCCGCGCATGCCGTCGACGGTGACGCCGGTGCGGGCCAGGTAGCCGCGCACGAGCGCCCGGTCGGAGACCAGGTCCTCGATGTTGACGCCGTCGACGTCGCAGAAGTGGATCTCGCCGTCCGGGGGGACGTCGGGCCCGGTCGACACGACGGCGCCGTCGGCCAGCCAGGAGGAGCCGATGCCGGTGCCGAGCGTGATGGCGACGCTGCGGTCGGTGCCGGTGGCCGCGCCGTCGACCCACTCGCCGAGCAGGAACGCGTCGGCGTCGTTGACGAACGTGAACGACTCGGGGCGGGCGGGGATGGCCTCGGCCAGAGCCTCGCGCAGGTTGACGCCGTGCAGCTGGTCGAACTTGCTGACGCCCTCGTGCAGGGAGACGCCGTGCACGTAGTCGAAGGGCCCGGGCATCGCGACCGCCCAGCGGTCGGCGGGCATCGGCAGGAGGCGCTTGGCCGCGTCGGCGAGCGCGCCGATGATGGTGAGCGCGTCCTGGGCCGGGTCCAGGGGATGGCGCTGCCGGTCGACGATGCGGTGCGCGCTCACCTCGACGCTCCCCGCGGTCACATGACTCCCGCCGACCTCGAGGACCCGCACCGTGTTCTGCACCGGTAAACGTTATCGCACAGTGCCACGGCGCCCGATGGACGCCGTGGCACTTAACGTTTTTAGTGCTTGCTCAATGCGAAGATGGTGATGATGATCGCGATGACGGCCAGGGCGCCGACGATCGCCATGGCGATCTTGAACGCGCTGTAGGGCCGCTCGCCGGCCACCTCACCGGTGATGCCGTTCACCTGGATGTTGTACGTCTTGCCGGCGTACAGGTAGCAGGCGATCCACACCGGCAGCAGCATGAGCTTGAACGTCACGTCGTTGTACTGGGTGTGCATCTGCTCGACGCGCTGCTCGTCGCCGCCGATGTCCTCCCGGCAGTCCTGCTCGATGATCGGGCGCATCTTGCCCTTGGCGTTCTCGAGACCCTGCTCGGGCTCCACGTCGTAGCGCAGGGTGTCGTGGCCGGCCAGGTACTCGGGGCGGTACGGCTCCGCCTGCGGCAGCGGCCACGGCTCGAGGGCGTCCAGGTGCTTCGCCGTCACCTTCGTCGTGCCGGTCACGAGCACGTCATCGAAGTCGCGGAAGACCCGGCCCTGGGCGTGGTACCAGCGGGTCTTCTGCACCTGGCGGCTCTTCTGCTCACCGTTCTCGGTGTAGGTCTCGGTGACGTAGTAGTGCTCGCCGCGCTGACCCTGGTAGTCCGTGATGGTCCGCGAGTCGTACGTCCAGTGGGGCAGGTACGTGCTCCTGGCCGTCTCGGCCTCGGAGACCTTCTTCAACCCCGACGGCGCGAACCAGCGCGACTTGGCCCACGTGCCGAGCGACTCCCGCAGCTGCTGCTTGCTCAGCGCGAACGGCAGCACCGCCTCGGGCACCACCTGGTCCTGCGGGGTCACCTCGGCCACCACCGGCGCGTTGCAGAACCGGCAGCGGTCCGAGATCTGGTCGCTCTCCGTCTGCGCACCGCAGTTGCGGCACACGAACACGTGCTTCGCGAGCGTCGCGATCGGCTTGCGCGGCAGGCTGGCGAAGGTGAGGAAGTCGTGCTCACGCACGCGCATGCCGGTCGTCTGCAGCGGGGTCTCGTGGCCGCAGTACGGGCACTTGAGCACGCTGGCGCCGGGCGCGAACTCGACGTTGGCGCCGCACTGGGCGCACGGGTACTGCATTTGTGACATGTTCTGTTCAGCCCATCGGAGGGAGCGGCGGGGGGACGGACGCGAAGATGCCCGCGAGTTCGGGCACCTGCTCGGCCGGCGTCCAGGCGGCCATGCCGTTCTTCCAGACAAGCGTGCCGCGGCTGATCGCGCCGGACTGCACCTGCTGGCCGAGCGCCGCCTGGTCGAACGGCCCGGCCTGGGCGCCGTTGACGGCGGCGAACCACTGCGCCTGCTGCGGCAGCGGCGGCGGGCCGGCCGGGGGTGCGGACTGCGGCGCGGACTGCGGCGCCTGCTGCTGCGGCTGGTTCATGGAGTGCACGACCTGTTGGGCCGCCGCCATGCCGAGCCCCAGGCCGAAGCCCTCGCCGGCGCCGCCCTGGTTGTTCGCGGCCGCCTCCATGGCGTTGGCCGCCTGGAACTTGGAGTACTGGTCCAGGTTGCCCAGCACGCCCATCGAGGTGCGCTTGTCCAGCGCCTCCTCGACCTCCGGCGGCAGGGAGATGTTCTCGATGATGAACTTGGGGATCTGGATGCCGTACTCGGCCAGCTCCTGGGTCAGCACCCCGGCGAGCTTCTGGCCGATCAGCAGCTGCTGCGACACCAGGTCGAGCACCGGCACCTGCGCGGCCGCGAGGGCCGGGCCGAGGTGGCCGACGATCAGCTGGCGCAGGAACTCCGAGACCTCTTCCGTGCGGAACTGCGGGTCGGTGCCGACGAGCTGCTTGAGCAGGTTCTCGGGGTGGGTCACGCGCAGCGAGTAGGCGCCGAACGCCCGGATGCGGACCATGCCGAACTCGGCGTCCCGCATCATGATCGGGTTCTGCGTGCCCCACTTGAAGTCCGTGAACTGCCGGGTGTTGACGTAGTAGACCTCGGCCTTCCAGGGGGAGTCGAAGCCGTACTTCCAACCCTTGAGCGTCGACAGGATCGGCATGTTCTGCGTCTGCAGCGTGTAGGTGCCCGGCACGAACACGTCGGCGACCTGGCCCTCGTTGACGAAGACCGCCACCTGCGACTCGCGCACGACGAGCTTGGCGCCCATCTTGATCTCGTTCTGGTAGCGCGGGAACCGCCAGACGATGGTGTCCCGGCTGTCGTCGAGCCACTCGATGATATCGATGAACTCGCCCTTGACTTTGTCCCACAGTCCCACGTCGTTCCCCCTTGCGTCCGGATCATCGAGCGTCGCAGACCCTAGCAACCGTTCCTGAAAACCGGGCTGTTGCTGTCGGGAAAACGCCCACGTCATTCCAGCCTAAGATCGCCGCCGCGTCAGTCGGGTAGGCGTCTCCCGTTCGGCGGGTTCAAGGAGGCGGGCCGGGCGGGGCGAACGTCTGGCTCGTCCGGTTCGCCGGGGCCGCGGGCTCCCGGCCGCGATGGCCGCGGCCGGGCCGCTCACGTCAGCCGGATGACCGGCAGCGCCCGCGAGGTCTTCTTCAGGTATCCGGCGAACCGCGGCTGCGCGGCCACGATCCTCTGCAGCGCGGCCTCCCGCTCGGCCCCGGTCAGCTCCCGCGGCGTGGCCGGGCGCCGGCTCCCGCCGTGCTCGATCCACACCTGGTCGGGGTGGGCCTTGAGGTTGTGGTACCAGGCCGGGTTCCGCTCGGCCCCGTTGTTCGACGCGACCACCAGCCACGCGCCGTCGCCGTCGCCGAACCGCGCCACCGGCGAGACCCGCTCCTTGCCGCTCTTGGCCCCCACGGTCGTGAGGTAGAGCAGGTCCATGCCCGCGAACCGGTCCCCGGTGCGCTTGTGGATGCCGATCATCAGGTTCTTCATCAGGCCCATGGCCCGATCCTCCTCCCGCGACCGCGGCCTGTCCCGATCGATGTGTACCCGGCCGGGCGGGACTTTTGTCCCGGCCTCAGCGGTTCGGGTCGTCCAGGATCCGCGGGTGCTCGCGCAGGAGGTCGGCCAGGCGGGCGGCGGTCGACGGGGTGCCGGCGGCGGCGGGCCGGATCTCGATGCCCGCGTCCGTCTGGGTGGTGCGCATGTGCCAGACCGCTCCGGCGTCCTCGGCCACCACGGCGAGGGAGAGCGACGGGTGGCGCCGGGCCAGCGCGCGCAGGGTCTGGACGAGGTCGTCGAGGGCCGGCTGGGGCGCCGGGTCCGGCTGTGGCTGCGGTGGCTCCCGGTGCGGGGCGTCGGCGGCGGCCCGGCCGCCGGCCGCGCGGCGGCGCAGCTCGTCCCAGCGGGCCAGGCGGGCGAGCGCGTCGTCGGGAGGGCGGGATGGCATGAGGATCAGTGTGCCCCGTGCAGCGCGCGTTGCAAGGCACCTTCGAGCACGACGAGCATGGCGTCGCGGACGGATGTGCGGACCCGGGCGTCGAAGGTCACGATCGGCACGTGCTCGGCGACGGCCAGGGCCCAGCGGACCTCGTCCAGGTCGTGCGCCATCCGGCCGTTGAAGGCGTTCACCGCGACGACGAACGGCAGCCCGGCCCGCTCGAAGTAGTCGACCGCCGGATAGCAGTCGTCCAGCCGGGAGCTGTCCACGACCACGAGGGCGCCGAGGGCGCCGCGGACCAGGTCGTCCCACATGAAGCCGAAGCGGTCCTGACCAGGGGTGCCGAAGAGGTACAGCTTCAGACTCTGGTCGATCGTCACGCAGCCGAAGTCCATCGCCACGGTGGTGGTGCTCTTGGTGCTGGCCTGGCCGGGCTCGTCGATGCCGATGGCGGCCGACGTCATCTCGGCCTCGGTGGTCAGCGGGGCGATCTCGGAGATCGAGCCCACGGTCGTGGTCTTACCCACGCCGAAGCCACCGGCAACGATGATCTTGACCGGGACGGGCGCCCGGGTGGCGGCCGGCCGGGCCGCGGTCGGGTCAGCGGATCGCACGAAGTCCACGCATCACTCGCAGGATGGTCTCGGGGGACTGGGAATTGTCGGTGTCGGTGACGTGGACGTCGAGGTAGCCCGCGACGCGCAGGTCGGCGACGAGGATGCGGGTCACGCCCAGGTGCAGCGGCACCAGCGCGGACAGCTCGGCGACCGAGATGGGGCGCTCGCACAGCCGCACGATCGCCTGCATCTCCGGCGGGAGCACCCCGCTCGGCACCGCGTCGCCGCGCAGTGTCACCTGGGTCTCCAGGCCGATCTCGCGGTCGGCCGCCTCGACCCGGCCCGACGTCAGCACGAACGGGCGCAGCGCGGCCGTGCCGCCCGCGGTCGGTGCGGGCGGCTCCTCGGCGCCGGGCAGGCCACCCGGCGCCGGGCCCGCGGACGGCGTCCGCAGGTACGGCGGAATCCGGCCGACGGACTCCGGTTCCGGGGCGGCGTAGGGCTCGGGGGTCACGTCTGGACGGAGTTTTTCAGTTCCGCGATCAGGGCGGGCGACAGCGCGGCGCCGGCCCGGCTGGCGAAGAGGGTCATCTCGTACGCCACCGTGCCGAGGTTCGCCGACCGGTCCGCGATGACGCCCAGGACCGAGCCCCGGCTGATCGCGGTGATGAGCAGGTATCCGTCGGCCATGTCGACGATGACCCGGTTGAGCGCGCCGAGTGAGTACCAGCCGGCCGCCCCCGCGGAGAGGCTGGTGACCCCGGACACGATCGCGGCGAGCCGGTCGGCGTTGGCCCGGTCCTGCACCGACGACATGGCCATGAGCAGGCCGTCCGACGACACGGCGATCGCCTCGCGGACGCCCGCCGTGTTTGTCGTGAACGAGTCGAGGAGCCAGTTGAACGTCTTCGCGTCGGCGCTGAGCCCGGCGCTCGCGGTGTCCCGGCTGCCCGCGGGGCCGCTCGGGTGCGTGAAGGTGCTGTTCACAGTGGGATTCCTTCGTGGGTATCGGGTCCGGCCGGTGCGTCGCGCAGGGCGCGGGCCACGCCGGTTTCGAATTGTTCGACGAGGCTGCGTGCGGTCTCCGGATCGGGCGCGACGGCGTCCGGCGCGGGTGTGCGGGCCGGCCGGTCCATCCCGCTCAGGGCGGCGCCGGGGGTCCGGCGGCGCAGGGGCCGGGGGCCGTCGCCGGCCGGTGGTGGAGGTGGGGGCGGGGGCGCCGCTTCGGGTACCGCCACCAGGCCCGGCAGGACAGCGGTGTGCTCGTCGGCCCGGCGCACCCCGGCCTCGAACTGCTCGACCAGGTCCCGGGCGGCGAGCGCGTCGGCGACCACCGGGGGCGCCGCCGACATGACCCGCTCCGGGCCGGTCGGCAGCTGCGTGCCCGGCACCCGGCGGCGCAGCCCGGACGGCGAGGTCGCGGCCGGCGGCACCGGCGGCCAGGCCGGCGGCGGCCCGGGCGGCTCCGGCACGGGCGCGACGATCGGGGCCCGCGGGGCGGGCGGCGTGAACGAGGCCGGTGGCGTGAACGAGGCCGGCGGGGCGCTCGGGGCCGGTGGTGTGAACGGGGCCGGCGGCGTGAACGGGGCCGGCGGCGTGGGCGGGGCCGGCGGCGTGGGCGGGGCCGCCCGGGAGCCGACGTCGAAGGCGTTCCACGGCTGGACGCCGCGGATCACCTCGCCCGCGTCCTGGGGCCGGCGCGCCGGCAGCGGCGTGGGCTCGTCGACGACCGGGGCGAGCACCGACGCCGACCGGTAGATGCCCGGCGCCTCCAGCTCCCGGATCGGCGCCTCGATCAGCGGGGCGGCCACCTCGCTGTGCACCCGCACCGGGGCGAGCACCGGCACGGTGATGACGTGCTCCGGGCCGAGGTCGACGGTGGCGGTGACGCCGCCCTCCGGGGTCGGGGCCAGGGCCACGCCGAACCCGTGCCGGCGGGCCAGGCGGCCGGCCACGAACAGGCCCAGGACGCGGCTGGGCACGAGGTCGAGCCGCTCGCGGCGCACCAGCCGGGCGTTCTCCTCGGCCAGGCGCTCGTCGCTCATGCCGATCCCGTTGTCGATCACCGCGATGCGCACGCCCGCGGACAGCGCCCGCGCGGCGATCGTCACCCGGGTGTGCGGCGGCGAGAAGTTCGTCGCGTTCTCCAGCAGCTCGGCCGTGAGCAGCACCAGGTCACCGACGATGCCGGGCGCGACGAGCAGCTCGATCGGGATGTCGGTGTCGACCCGGGTGTACTCCTCGATCTGCGCGAGGGCCAGCCGGGCGACGTCGATCAGGCGCACCGGGGCCATGTGCTCGTCGCCGCGGCCGGAGCCGGAGATGACGACGAGGCTGTCGGCGCTGCGGCGCAGGCGGTTGGAGAGGTGGTCGAGGCGGTACAGCTGCTCCAGGCGCGGTGCGTCGGTCTCCCGGGTCTCCAGCTGGTCGATGATGCCGAGCTGGCGGCCGACGAGGTTCTGGGTGCGCCGGCCGATGTGGCCGAACATCTCGGCCACGTTGCGCCGGCTGACGACCTGGCGCTCGACGAGCTGCGCGGCGGTCGTCTGGACCCGGTCGAACGCCCGGGCCAGGTCGCCGATCTCGTCGGCGCCGCTCGCGTCGAGCACGTCGAGGCGGATTGGCGCACCCGACTCGACGTCGTCGTCGGCGACCCGGCGCAGCTCCTCCTCACCGGACTCGGCGATCCGCTCGGCGGAGCGGGTCAGCCGGATCAGCGGCGCCGCCACGGCCCGGACCACCGCCGCGACGAGCAGCAGCACGACGAGCAGGACCAGCACGGTCAGGGCGCCCGCGCCGTAGGCCGTCGCCAGCGCCCGCTGCTCGTCCCGGCTGACCGTCGAGCTCAAGTCGTCGATGAGGCGCCGCTCGACGGAGCCGCCGAGGACGCTGAACGACAGCAGTTTGGGGAACAGGGTGGCCAGTGGGCGGGCGGCCATCGCGGCCGCCGGGTCGAGCTCGAAGTCCTCGTCGAACGCCGTGCCGAGGCGCTGCTTCAGCGCGGTGGCGACGAGCGCCTGGAGCTGGGCCTGGGCGGGCGTCGCGAATGCGGTGAAGCGCTCCTCGTACACATTCAGCTCGGTCTGCTCCTCGTGGAAGCGCACGACGAGCGGCTCCGGGTCGCCGTGGGCCATGACGGCCAGGATGGCTGTCGTCTCCGTGAGCGACTCGTTCACCTGCAGCAGCGCGTCGAGGGCGAGCAGCTCCCGGCCCGTCGCGGTCGTGGTGTCGGCCCGGTCGACCAGGCCCAGCGCGTCGATCGTGTCGTCGAGGAAGGGTACGAACGCGTCGAGCAGCTCGTCCGGCGTGGCCGCGCCGGCCCGCACGCGCTCCCGCAGCGGCGGCAGCTGCTCCTGGATCGCGTCGAGCGAGGCCGTGAGCTCGTCCGGCAGGTCGCCGCCGGCGCGCACGGCGGCCACCTGGTCGGTGACCCGCGCCGACTGGCGGGCCAGGTCGGTGCGGTCGACGGCGCCGAGGATGTAGCCGACGGTCAGCAGCCGCTCCTGCTGCAGGTCCTCCACGAGCGAGCCCACCCGGGCCGTGAGCGTCACCGCGGCGTCGGTGTCGGACGAGCGGGACGCCGTGTTGACCAGGTTCACCACCACCGGCACCAGCAGGCCGAGCATGGCCAGCAGCGGGATTGCGACGAGCAGTGTCAGCTTGCCGCGGATGCGCAGCCTACCGAGCAGCACGAACGGACTCCCCGCGCTCGTACGGCGCACGCGCCGGATAGTCGTCGGGCCACCGCTCGGCCGCGGGGTGCGGCACCTCCGCGGGCGGCGGCCCGGACGGTGGGCCACCCGCGGCACCGGGCCGCCGCCGGCGCCCGCGCAGCGACTGCACGACCGCCAGCGTCACCGGCACCAGGCCGAGCACGATGGCCGCGATCAGCGCCGCGACCGCCACGGCGGCCCGCGTCCGCAGGCTCGCCTCCCGGTCGCGCAGCAGGTTGTCGAGCACGCTGAGCAGCGCCGCCGAGAGGGCGGAGCCGGCCCGGCCGAGATCGTTGCGGTCGTTCGTGATCTGCGCTGGGTCGGCGGTGAACGTCGTGCGGGCGCTCGCCGCGGCCGGCACCAGGGAGTCGGCCGCCCGGCTGTACGCGTCGATCTTGGCCAGCAGGCCCGCGTCGAGGCTGGCGCCGGCCGAGCCCTGGGACGCCAGCTGCATGTCCTCGGACAGGTCGGAGGCCGAGCTGATCAGGTCGGAGCGGGCCTCGGCGATGCCGAACAGCGCGTCGGTCTGCGCGGACTGGGCCAGCTGGCGGCCCAGCAGGACGCGGCCGGCGTACTGCCCGGCGGCGGCGATGCCCTCGGGCAGCTCCTGGGCGCCGGCGTCGGCGAGGTAGAAGGTCTCGGCGTGCGGGTCGCGGGCCAGCCCGGACGCGTCGCGGACCTTGTCGGCGAGGTCGAGCAGCAGGTCGAGGGCCTCGGAGTAGGCGGCGAAGACGGTGGCGGGGGAGCCGGTCGCCGGCACGCCCTCGATCTTGGCCCGCACGTCGGTCCAGCGGTCGTGGGCGAGCAGCTCGGCGCCGTAGTCACTGTCGGCCTTGGCGGCTGCGCCGATCGCGGCGACGAGCGGCTCCCGCTGGACGGGCGTCCCGGCCGCCGCGGCGACCTGCGCGCCGACGAGCTCGATCTCCAGTGGCACGAGCCCCCGCAGGTACGCCACGCCGTGACGCTCGGTGGCCACGAACGCCGAGTCATCGCCGTTGGACTGACGCTGCAGCCCGAACAGCACGACCGCCGGCACGATGAGCAGCACGGGCAGCACCAGCCGCACCAGAAGGGCTACGGCGCCACGGGGCCGACGATCACTGTCAATAGATATTGCCATGGGTCACTCTCTGCCAGGCGCCGAGCGGGACCCGAACATAGCTGTCCGCCAGGTCATAGCGTCATGAACCTGTCACATAGAAGTACCTGCCGAACCGGCCGATCGTACGCACCCGTTCCGGTGGAACCACACAAGTTCGTTGCCATAGTTCCGGGTCACGGCTAAGATCCGCGCCCTCGCTCGGGACCGCACCGATCGTCGCACCGGCCCCAGCCGCCCCAGCGGAGCGTCAGCCGAAGTCGGGGCCGTGGTAGAAGAAGCGACCCAGGCCGACGGTGAAGATGAGCAGGCCGTACGCGGCGTGTTCCACACCGACGGTCAGCAGCGAGCGGGTCCGCTGGTAGCGGCGGGCGAACAGCCAGCCGCCCACGAGGGTCAGGGCGACCGCTACCGGGTTGCCGAAGAGCAGATGGGCCAGGGCGAACGAGACCGCGCTGGTGGCGGCGGCGATGCGGTCGTTGCGCAGGAGGGTGCGGTAGCGGTGCAGCAGAAACGCGCGGAACAGCAGCTCCTGCGGGTAGACCGAGACGATGGGGTAGGCGACGACGATCAGCACCCACAGGCCGGGGTTGTGTCGCGGCAGGTCGAACAGGTGTGAGCGGTCGAAGAGCCCGACCGCGGCGACGGCCACGACGGCGGCCAGGGCCCACAGGCGCAGGATCGATGGCAGGGCCGGTCGCAGGGCCGACGGGCGCCACAGGTCGCGGCGGTCGAAGTCGCGGGCGCGGCGGAAGGAGAAGGCCACCGCGATGCACAGGACGAGCAGGATCGGGATGGGGCCGCCGGGGATCTTCACGAAGGCGAACGCCACGGGAAGTGCGAAGAACACCAGGATGAACTCGGCGACCATCCGGGGGACGGTGTCACCCACAGGTGACGATCGCCCCATAGTCTCGTTGACGATGCGCATCGCGAGTTACAACGTCGAGAACCTGTTCAACCGGGCGAAGGCGCTGGACCAGCGGACGTGGGCCGACGGGCGGCCCGTGCTGGAGGCGTTCGCGCGGGCCGGGGAGCTGCTCGAGGAGCCCGTCTACACCGACGAGGTCAAGCGCGAGATCCTGCGGGAGCTGGGCCGGCTCGGGCTGCGCCACGCGGACCTGGCGAAGTTCGCCCGGCTGCGGCAGAACCGGGGCCGGCTGCTCAAGCGGGCCCGCGACGGGCGGGTCGAGGTGGTGGCCGGCGGGCGGGCCGACTGGATCGGCTGGGTCGAGCTGACCACCGACCGCTGCGACGAGCAGGCGCTGCTGAACACCGCCCGGGTCATCCTCGACGTACGGGCCGACGTGCTCGGGGTCGTCGAGGCCGAGAGCCGCCACGCGCTCAAGCGGTTCACCGACGGCGGGCTGCGCGGGCTGTATCGGCACATCCAGGTCATGGACGGCAACGACGAGCGCGGCATCGACGTGGGGGTCATGTCGACGGGCGACTTCCCCGTGATCCTCCAGCGCACGCACGTCGACGACGTGGACGAGCGGGGCCGGGTGTTCAGCCGGGACTGCCCGGAGTACCACTTCGCGCTGCCCGGCCGGGCCGAGCCTTTGGTGCTGCTGGTCAACCACCTCAAGAGCAAGGGCTACGGCGGGAAGGTCGCCTCCGACGCGACGCGCCGCCGCCAGGCCGCCCGGGTCGCCGCGATCTACCGCGCCCAGTCCTCGCCCTACGTGGCGGTGGTCGGCGACCTCAACGACACGCCGGAGAGCGAGCCCCTCGCCCCGCTGCTGCGCGACACCGATCTGCGTGACATCTCGCAGCATCCGTCCTTTCAGGACAATGGCCGCCCCGGTACCTACGGTTCGTGCACGGCCCGCAACAAGCTCGACTACGTCCTGCTGTCCCCGGCCCTGTGGGGCGCGGCGACGGGCGGCGGCATCGAGCGGCGGGGCGTGTGGGGCGGGCGCAACGGGGTGCTGTGGCCGATCTACGGAACCATGACGAAGGCGGTGCACGCCGGCTCCGACCACGCGGCCATCTACGCCGATATCGACGTGAACAAATTGTGATCACACATTCGGTGAAATCTGTGCTCACGGTAGCGGTTGGATCGCCGCGCGTGACAATCTTGGATTCACAGCCATTCATGCAGGCCGGGGGTCGGATGCGGAGGGGAGATGACGGCGACCGCAGCTTCGATGAGCCTTGCCTCCGGTGAGCCGCCGATCAACTTCGCCGCGCACCAGATCCGGGCGGGCAACATGCACGGAGCGCGCGACGACTTCGAACAGATGCTCGCCATGCTGCTGGCCGCGATCTACCCCGGCGCCCGGGCGATAAGCGCCAACCCCGGCGACTGGGGCATCGACATCCTGCTCGGGGAGCTGTCCGGGCTTGTCGTGATCTGGCAGTCGAAGTACTTCTGGCCGATCGTGACCCGCGCGCACCAGGGCCAGATCCGGGAGTCGTTCGACTCGGCCGTCGCCGCCGCGGCGCGCAACGGCTACCGGCTCACGCAGTGGGTGCTGTGCGTGCCGGCCAGCATGGACCCGCCGGCCGCGCAGTGGTGGGACAACTGGCGGGCCCGCCGCCAGCGCGAGACCGGCGTGCTGATCGAGCTGTGGCACGAGAACGTGCTGCGCAACCTGCTCGTCAAGCCGGACTGTGCCCACGTGCGCCGGCACTTCTACGATCCCTATGCGCAGCCTTCGGGGCCGGTGGGGGCGCCGCGGGTACCGCTGCATGATCTTCGTCCGGAGGACGACCGCGAGCTCGAGCACGCGTTGTTCGTGCGGCAGCTGCGGGCGGCCGGCCACGCGGAGGTCTCGGCGGCCAAGCGGGAGTACTTCAACGCCGACCTCCTGGCCCGCGAGATCCTCGACAAGCGCGTCCCGGGCGAACTCGACGCGCTCGACGACGCCGACGGGCTCGTCCACGGCATCTGGGAGGCCGGGTTCAACCAGGCCCTGGCCCGCCACCCCGGCGACCCGCGGCTGCCCGGCCTGCACGCGGCGGTGATGCGGGAGATCCGCGAGTCCGGGGCGTTCTCCGAGCTGCTGCGGGCCGGGGTCGTGCACCGCTGCGGGCTGATGCACCGGGTCGTGGAGCAGCGCCGGGCCGGCTGGGTGACGCACTGGCGGGAGCTCGTATGACGCCCGACGACGTGAGCGCGTTCCGGCGGGCCCGGCTGCTGCTGGTGCTCGCGGCGGCCGGGGAGCCGCTGGATGCCGAGCGGCTCGGCGTCTACGAGTTCCTGGCCGGGCAGCCGCTGCTCGTCGCCCGGTCCGGCGACGACCCGGACCGCACCGCGCTGCGGCTGGCCGGGTTCGACGACCGCGCGGTCGCCTACGCCAGCCCGGCCCAGCGGTACGTCACCGCCCAGCTGCACCTCAACCGCGACCTCGCGGCCCTGGTGGCGGCGGGGCTTGTCGCGGTGCAGGCGGCCGGACGGGTGACCTACCGCCTCACGGAAGAGGGAGCGAGCATGGCCCGCCGATTCACGGCAATGTATGCTCAGTCATACATCACAGCGGTGCGCATCATCGTGCGGCGGCTACGGCGTATGAGCGGCCGTAAGCTGCGAGAGAACCTGCGACAGTGGTTGCTTCCCGTCCCAGTCAAGGACGTCTCATGATCGGCTTGCGCACCCAGGGCATCCGGATCAGACGGCTGCGCCTCCACGGCGACGACCGCGACTACGACGTCGACTTCCGCGCGCCCGACGACGCCCCGCGGCCCCTGTCGGTGCTCGCCGGCGCGTTCAGCACCGGCAAGACCACGATCCTGGAGTTCGTCGACTACTGCCTCGGCGCCAACGACCACCCGCGGCACCCGGAGATCACGCCCAAGGTCAAGTCCGCGACCCTGGAGGTCGAGCTCTCCGGCTCCCCGTACCTCATCGAGCGGGCCGTCGGCGAGCCGTCGATGTTCGCCTACGTGCGCGCCGGCCGGCTCGACGAGCCCGGGGCCGCCCCGCGCGTGCGCCGCACCCTGCGCCCCGCCGGCCACCCCGACAGCCTCTCCAGCCTGCTGCTCTCCCACTGCAAGCTCCAGGGCATCCGCCTCTCGCTCGACGCGGCGCGGGAGCCGGACGACCCGCTGAGCTTCCGCGACCTGATGTGGCTGTGCTTCCTGCCCAACGAGCGCCTCGACGGCAAGGACCTGCTCTTCGAGAGCGTCCCGATGAAGCACCTCAAGCTGCGCCAGGTCGTCGACCTGGTCTTCGACGTCCACGACGACCACACCGTCGAGCTGGGCCGGCGCATCCGGACCGTGGAGGGCGAGCTGGCCGCGGCCCGCGCCGCGTATCGGGCGGCCGAGCAGCTCGTCGAGGACCAGCACATCGGCAGCCGCCTCGACCTGGAGGCCCTGGAGCAGGCGGCCAAGGACGAGCTGGCGGCCTGCGCCCAGAGCCTGGCCGGCCTCGACGCCCGGGCCCGGGCCGCCACCGCGTTCGCCGCCGACCTGCGCGAGCGGCACCGCGACGCCGCCCGGGCCGCGCTGCACGCCGCCAACGAGCTGCGCGACCGCGAGACCCAGGTCCAGCGGCTGACCCCGCTGCGGGCCAGCTACGCCGACGACGTCTCGAAGTGGACGATGCTGGCCGAGACCGACAGGCTCTTCGAGACCGGCTCCGGCGTCTGCGCCTCCTGCGGCGCGGCGCTGGCGGCGGCCGACGAGCGCTGCCCGGCCTGCCGCTTCCCGGTCGGGCCGATCGACGTCTCCGGCGAGCTGCGCGCGGCCCGGACCCGCCTGGCCGAGCTGACCCGGCACGTCGAGGACCTCGAGCGCGAGATCCCGCACCTGCGGGCGGCCGCCTCCCGGGCGCAGGACGCCGAGTCACGGGCCGCGGCCGAGGTCGACGCGGCCACCGCGCACGCCGTCACCCCGTTCCTCGCCGAACGCGACTCCATCGCCCGCCGCCGTGAGGAGGCCGCGGCGACCCTGCAGCGCGCGGCCGACGGCCTCCGCCTCGTGCAGAGCCTCGAACGGCGGGCCAACGGCATCCTGCAGATGATGGACCAGCTCGACGCCGACCGCGACGCCCTGGGCAACGCCGGTGCGCAGTCGAGACGGGCCGACCGGGCAGCCGTCGTACGCCGGGTCAGCGAACGCTACCGCGCGATCCTCGCCGAGTTCCGCTACCCGAAGCTCGCCGACGCCTACCTGGCCGAGGACCTGACACCGTACGTCCGCGGCGAGCCCTACACCGCCGCCTCCTCCGGCGGGCGCACCCTGATCGCCCTGGCCTGGCAGCTGGCGATGTTCGAGACGGCCTGGGAGAGCCGCTCGTCGCACCCCGGCTTCCTGCTGCTGGACAGCCCGCAGAAGAACCTGGGCGCCCTCGGCGACCTGGAGGACGGCCGCACGATCGGCCGGATCTACGCCCACATCGAGGAGTGGCTGGCCGGGCGCGGCGTCGGCGCCCAGATCGTGGTGGCCGACAACGCCCCGCCGCCGACCGCCGCCGCCGACGTGATCGTGCGCTACTCCCGCCGCCCCGACCAGCCGCCCTACGGCCTGATCGACGACGACTTCTGAGGCCCGGGCCGGCAGCCGGATGCGACGGCGCGCCGGAGCGCGGCCGCCGTGTCCGGTCCCGGCATTGCGGCCGGTTCAGCCGGTGGTGCGGGTGGCGACGACGACTGTGCCGTAGCGCTCGATGTCCTCGCCCTTCACCACGTTGTAGCGGGCGATCGCGGAGGGCTCGTCGGTGCCCGCCCACAGGACCTCGACCCGCAGCGTCTTCGAGCCGCTCGTGAAGGTGCACGTCGTCGTGTCGTCGCGGTGGGCGGAGCCGCCCGGCCGGCCCAGGCGCTTCGCCACCTCGGCCCGGGGGACGGCCGCGCACGGGTCCGGGCGGTCGGTGGCGCCGCCCAGGTAGCCGGGTGGCTGCTCGATGGGGCGGATGCGGTACCACGCCAGGCCTGCGTTGTCGGCGACGAGCATCGCCGTGCCGCGCTGCGGGACCGCGCCGGCCGGGAGCATCGTCGCGAACGGGTCGGACAGGCCGTGCTCGCCCACGCCGGACACCGCCGTGAACGGGACCGGCTGCGGGGCCGGGCCGACCGCGTACAGCCGGCCGCCCTCCCGCACCAGGGCCCGCACGGTCCGGTCGGCCCGCCAGCGCTCGGCCCCGTCGGTCAGGGCGAACGCCTCCAGGGCCCCGTCCGTGGGGTCGGCCGCGGCGCCGGACTGGGCGACGACGGCGACGCCGCCCTCGACGGCGAGGTCGCAGTACTCCGCGCACCCGTCCCCGGTCCGCTGGACCAGGCGGTGCCCGTCCGGCGCGAACAGCTGGAAGGTCCGCGCCCCGCGCACGAGCGTCGCGCCGCCGCGGACCAGCAGCCCCAGCCCGCCGTCGTCCGCCGCCGGGTCCAGCGCCGTGCGCGAGCGCAGCGCGCCGGTGCGGGCGTCGCGGATCTCCAGACGGTCCTCGACCCGGTCGCCGGCGGTGCAGGCCAGCCGCAGCGCGGTCGTCTTCCCGTCGCCGGCCGCGGCCCGCAGGTCGCAGCCCTCGGGCAGGTCGGCGCTCCACAGCCGCCCGCCGTCACCGGCCGACACGGCGTTGATCTTCCCCGGGTCCGGGGCGTCGCGGGTCGGCACCGTCCCGGCGTCCTCGTCGGTGTGGCCGATCCGGGCCCGGCCCGAGGTGCGGTCGTCGGTCTTCGCGGGCGTCGGCGTCGGCGTGGTGGTGGGCGTGGCCGTGGGTGTCGGCTTCGTCCCGGCCTTGGTCTTCGTCTTCGTCTTCGTCGAGGGTGACGGTGAGGGCGGCGGCGACTTCTTGGCGTCCTTCTTGGCGTGCGGCCCCCAGCTCGTCGGCGTCGCCTTGACCCGGTCGACCTCGGCCTTGCGGGCGGGCGCCGGCGACTTCGTGGTCTTCGGCGCGTCCCGCGGGTCGGCCCAGCGCATCGGGGACGAGCTCTCGGCCGGCTCGCCGACGAGCGTGGCCGGCCCCGCGGCCATGGCCTGCGTCCGCGCGCTCAGCGGCATGCGCCAGCGGGTCTCGCCGGTGCGCGTCGACAGCGCCGCCAGCTCGGCCGCCCGGCTGCCCCGGTCGTAGGCGTTGACGAGCACCGAGCCGGCCCCGAGGTCGTTCTGCGACCACAGCACCGTGCCGTAGGCGCCGGCGTCGTCGAGCTTCCTGCGCCAGCGCACCGTGCCCGTGTGCGCGTCGAGCCCGGTCAGCTCGGTGCCGGCCGCGGCCTGCGCGACGAGCGTGTCGGCCGTCGGGTCGAACCCGACCAGGTCGCCGGCCTTCGTCGGGAACGCCGCCCCTCGCACCACGTCTCCGGCCCGCACGCCGCCGTCGAGCGTGCTGGTCTCGAACGGGGGAGCCGCCACCGGCTCCGGATGGGCGGCGACGCTCGCAGTGAGCACCGCCGCCGGCACGACAAGCAATCCCGCCGCCTTGTACGGCCTCACGACGCCCCCGTTCGTTGCCCCATGCGTCGCAAAGACGCTAAATGCGGAAATATCCGGACACGCGCAGCGACGCGGCCCGTTCAGCCATCTGCGGCCGATATTTCCGGATTACCACAAATGAGAGGCTTACGGGACGAGATGGGCTTGCAAGATCGGAACCGCATCCTGTATCGGGCAGCGGTGGGAACGACGAGGGCCGCGACCCGAGAAGTTCGGGGGCGGCCCGGGCAAGCGTTGCGCGAGCTACTCGGCTACCACTGCGCCCACGGCACGTTCCAGTCGCCGAGGCCGTCGGTGAGGGGCAGGTTCTTCGGGGTGTTGCGGACCTCGACGACGTCGCCGGTGTCGAAGGTGTCGTAGAACCACTGGGCGTTGGCCGGGGCCACGTTGATGCAGCCGTGGGAGGTGTTCGCCTTGCCCTGCTGGGGGATGTTCCAGTCGGCCAGGTGGACGTACTCGCCCGAGGTGGAGATCCGGCAGGCGAGCTTGATCTTCTCCTCGTAGTAGTTCGGGTTGTTCTTGTCCGTGATGCCGTAGCTGGCGGAGCTCATGGTGACGACCGGCTCCTTGGTCATCAGGACGTGCACGCCGGAGCGGGTGAAGAAGTCGATGGTCTCGCCCTTGGAGCCCTTGGTCTCGCCGCCCTTGCCCATGCTGACCGGGATCTTCTTGACCATCTGGCCGTCGATGTAGCACTCCATCTGCTTGGTGTTGGAGTCCGCGATCGCGATGCGGGCCGGGCCGATGGAGAAGCTCGCGCTGGCGTTGCCGCCGCCGTAGACGCCGTTGCCGAGGTCGACGCCGAGGACGTTCACGTTGATCTTGACGGTGGTGCCCTTGGCCCAGTACTTCTCCGGACGCCAGTGGGCGCTCTGGCTGCTGACCCAGTGCCACTTGCCCTCGACCTGCGGGGACGTGGTCACCTTCATGGCCTGCTCGGCGGCGTCCTGGTTCTTGACGGCCTTGTTGAAGTACACGATGACGGGCTGCCCGACACCGTAGGTGCCGCCGTTCTTCAGCGCGGCCATCTGGTTGGCCTGGAACGTGACCGAGGCGACCGCGGCCGGCTTCAGCGTCGCGAACGAGCTGGACTGGCTCACGTCCTTGCCGGACCCGTCGGCGCCGGCGACGGTGACCGTGTAGGTCGCGCCGTAGGCCAGGGTGCCGCTCGACGTCCACGTCTTCTTGTCGTCGGCGAGCTTGCCGTCGAGGTTCTTGCCGTTCGCGGCGACCGTCACGGTGGTGAGCGTGCCGTTGGCGATGGCGACCGTGACCTGGCTCGACGGCGACACGTCCTTGGTGTCGGCGGCGGGCGTGATGGTGACCTGCGCGGGGGCGCCCCCGCCGCCACCGCCGCCGGGGGTGCTCGGGTCACCCGACGGGTCACCGCCGGCCCAGCTGGCCTTACCGCCCGAACTCTTACCGTCACTGCACGCGGCCAGTGTGGCGGCGGCGGCGATCCCGGCCCCCGCGGCCAGCATTCTGCGACGACTCAACATGTCTGTGTCCTCCCCGTCCGCGAACGGTACCGACCCGGGGCGTAGGAGCAAAACCCTCGAATGGTATTGCCCGCAATGTCCCGACCCCTAGACGTGTCCAGGGGCCGGGGACGTTTACACGGGGTCACTGCCCTGAGACGACCGTCACTTCCAGGCGGTCGGTGTAGAAGGCGACGCGGCCCGCGATCGGCGAGACGGCGTCGTAGGGCTTCTCGTAGCTCCACACCGAGTTCTCGACCGTCCCGTCGGGCGTGACGACGGAGTAGTAGGACGCGTCGCCCTTGAACGGGCAGTACGTGCTGTGGTCGGTCCGCTGCAGCAGCTCCTGGTTGGTGTCCTCGATGGGCAGGTAGTACGCCACCGGGTAGGTCGACTCCTGCAGGGCCAGGGCGTTGGTGCTGTCGGCGACGACGTGCTCGCCGGAGCGCACGACGACCCGCACGTCGGACGGCGTCACGGTGATGGGGTGCTCGGGTCCGGGGATCAGGTGCTCACGACTCATGCCGCCAACGCTATGCCGCAAGGACTTTGTCGACCAGGCGGACCGGAAGATCCTCGTCAAGGGTCCACGGCAGGAAGATCGCGCGGTACACGATCGGGCCGACCAGCCCGTCGATGATGTCGTCGGCGTCCAGGGCTCCGGCCTCGCCCGCGATGGCCAGGCCCTCGGCGCGGCGGTTGCGCAGGCACTCCGTCTCCTGCTCGCCGGCGGACGCGCTGCCCCCGCGCAGGAGGGCGGCGTTGATCGGCTTGCGGTAGTGCTCGACGATCTCCCGGCACCAGGCGATGAGGTCGGCCCGCAGGTCCCCGGTCCGGGGCAGCTCGCGCGTCGGGTCGAGGCGGTAGGTGGCGATGTCGTTGAGCATCGTGGCGGCGTCGCCCCAGCGCCGGTACACGCTCGTCGGGTTGACCCCGGCCCGCTCGGCGACGAGCGGGATCGTCACCTTCTCGGCCCCGCGCTCCCGGACGAGCTCCTCGACGGCGAACCGGATCGAGGACAGCACCGCGGCGCTGCGGCCACCCGTGCGACGCACTGGGGCAGACATGTGACCCTCCCGACAAAAGCAAAGATCTTTGCGTTAGTACGTCCAATCAGGCGTAGCTTCAGCCTAACGCAAGAACCTTTGCTTTAGGGGGCACGCGATGTCTGCTGCAACACTCGACCGCCCGGTCACCCACGCCGCTCGCCGGCGCACGCTGCCGC
The DNA here is from genome assembly GCF_019904175.1 of Dactylosporangium vinaceum. Lineage (GTDB taxonomy): Bacteria > Actinomycetota > Actinomycetes > Mycobacteriales > Micromonosporaceae > Dactylosporangium > Dactylosporangium vinaceum. Next base: position 3,390,224 of record NZ_CP061913.1, read on the forward strand.
CGGGCCTGGCGTTCACCGGCGCCGCGCTGGCCTTCGCCTCCCTGTATCTGGCGGCCGGGGCACCCACGCCGCTGCTCGTGCTCTTCGAGCGCGAGTGGGGCTTCGCGCCCTGGGTGCTCACCGTCGCGTTCGCCGCGTACGCCTTCGGGCTGCTCGCATCGCTCGTCGTCGTCGGCTCGCTGTCCGACCACGTCGGCCGCCGCCCGGTGCTCATCGGCGCCTTGGCCGTCGAGCTCGCCGCGATGCTCATGTTCGTGTTCGCGCCCGGCATAGGCTGGGTGATCGCCGCCCGGGTCGTGCAGGGCGTGGCGACCGGCGCGGCCAGCAGCGCATTCACCGCGGCGCTCGTCGAGCTGGCCCCCGAGCGGCACAAGCGGCTCGGCGGCATCCTCGGGGCCGTGGCCCCGGCCGGCGGGCTCGGCCTCGGCGCGCTGCTGACCGGCCTGGCCGTGCAGTTCACGCACGCGGCGAACCTGATCGTCTTCACCAGCCTCACCGTCATCATGGCCCTCGGCACGCTCACCGCGGCGCTGTCGGCCGAGACCGTGAGCCGCCGCCCGGGCGCCCTCGCGGCGCTGAAGCCCCAGGTGTCGGTACCGCGGGCGGCCCGCCCCGACTTCCTGGCCGCCGCGCCCGCGCACCTGGCCTCGTGGATGCTGGCCGGGCTGTTCATGGGCCTGTCGCCGAGCATCCTGCGCGACGTGTTCCACCACAGCAGCGGCCTGCTCAACGGCGTGACCGCGTTCCTGCCGCCGGCGACCGCGGCGACCGCCGCCTACCTGCTCAGCCGCCGCCCGGCCCGCCAGGTCGTCCGCAACGGCACGATCGCCGTCCTGGTCGGGACCGCGATCGTCCTCGTGGGCATCGCGACGGTGACCCTGCCGCTGCTGTGGGTCGGCGGGCTGGTCGGCGGGGCCGGCTTCGGGGCGACGTTCTCGGGTGCGCTGCGGGCCGTCGGGCCGCTCGCCGAGGTGCACCAGCGGGCGGCTCTCTTCGCGGCCGTGTTCCTGGTGGCGTACCTGAGCTTCGGCGTCCCGGCGATCGTCGCCGGCCAGCTGGTGGCGCCGCTCGGGCTGTTCACCACGGTGCTCTGGTACGGCGGCGGGATCATCGTGGCCGCCCTGGTCGCCCTGGCCGCCCAGTCGCGGCTGGCCCGGTAGATCCGGCCCGGTAGATCACAGCCAGCTGGATCCCCGCCGGACAAATCCGGTTGCAAGCCCTCAGACCACTGGTCCCCGCGCCGATGGCAGGGGACCAGTAGTCGCACGTCGAGGGAGGGCAGCGTATGCGGATCGGTGATTCGGGCACGTTCAATGTCGTCGCCGCGGGCACCCAGGTGGACCCGGCGACCCGTCAGGCCCAGGTCAACGCGCAGGCTGACACGCTCAGCCAGTTGATGGGCACCAGGCACAACGTCCAGGTCGCCGCGAACGTGAGCGACGGCAAGGGCGTCGACCTCTACGTCTGAGGACTAGTACATGTAGAGGACTAGCGGGCATCACGGATCGCGGCGGCCATCTTCGCAGGATCATGGCCGTCGCGAACTCCGTCGAAGATGACCGCCGAGCCCTCGATGTGGTCGGTGCGCTGCCGCAGGATCGCCTGGTAGGCGTCGGAGGTGTACCAGGCCCGGGCCCGGTCCGAGTCGGGAAACTCGATGATCACCACGGTCCCCGGCCACTCGCCCTCCAGGACCTGCACCTGCGGCCCGTGGGCGAGGAAGCGCCCCTCGAACGGCTCGAGCGTCCCCTGAATCCGCTCGAGGTAGTCGAGCACGTCGTCGTGCGTGCTGCGGTTGTACAGATGCGCGAGTGCGTAGCCCTTCATGGGCCGATCATGCCTCAGCCGCCGTCACCGTCGCCGCACCAGGCGTCACACCTCGGAGTCGAGCAGCCGCTGCGCCGCGTGCAGGGCCAGGCCGCGCAGTGGCTCGTGGCGCATGACCGCCCGGACCGCGGCGCCGTCGAAGAGCATCGTGAGCCGGGCCGCCAGGAACGCCGGGTCCGCACCGCCCATCGCCTTCGCGTGCTCCAGGAAGTACTCCTCCAGCCGCTGTTTGAAAGACAGCGCCACGATCGACGCCTCGTGGTCGGGGTCGTGCAGTTCGACGGCGGTGTTGACGAACGGGCAGCCGTGGAACGACGGCTCCGCCGACTGCTCCTCCAGGCGGGCGAAGACGTGCAGGATCCGCTCGCGGGCCGGCATGGACGCGGGGTCGGCGGGGAAGTAGCCGGCGACAGCCGCCGGGCCGTAGGTGCGCAGGCTCTCGGCGATCACCTCGTCCTTGGTGGTGAACAGCTGGTACATCGAGCGCTTCGACACGCCCGCGGTCCGGCACAGCCGCTCGACGCCGACGGCCGCCGCGCCCTCGGCGTAGAACAGCTCGGCCGCGGTCTTGAGCAGACGCTCCCGCGGCGTAGCGATCCGAGTCACAGGGCCGAGTCTAGCGCTGTGGAAACCGATCGGTCTACTGTGGCGGCAGGCGACGGAAACCGATCGGTTTCCGCGGACATCTGGAGTGGACGATGAACGAGGTAGTGCTGGTCACTGGCGGCAATCGCGGTCTGGGCAAGGCGTTCGTGGAGGAGGCCCTGGCCCGCGGCGCCCGCAAGGTCTACGCGGCGGCCCGCGACCCGCAGTCGGTGACGACCCCGGGCGCGATCCCGCTGGCCCTCGATGTGACGGACCCGGCGTCCGTCCGGCGCGCCGCCGAAGCGGCCCCCGACGTCACCGTGCTCGTCAACAACGCCGGCGTCACGGCGCAGGCGAGCGTCCTCAACGCCGACCTCGACGCCATCCGGGCCGAGTTCGAGACGAACTTCTACGGCCCGATCCTGGTCACCCGCGCATTCGCCCCGGTACTGCGGGCCAACGGCGGCGGCCGCGTGCTCAACGTCCACTCGGTGCTGTCCTGGATCTCGCAGGGCACCTCGTACAGCGCGTCCAAGGCCGCCCTCTGGCAGGCGACGAACGCGTTCCGGCTGGAGCTGGCCGGGCAGGGCACGACGGTGACCGGCCTGCACGTCGGATACATCGACACCGACATGACGGCCGGCGTCGACGGCCCGAAGGCCGATGCCCGCGACGTCGCCCGCCAGGCCTTCGACGGGCTCGAAGCGGGCGCGTTCGAGGTCCTCGCCGACGAGATCACCCGCAGCGTGAAGGCCGGCCTCTCGGCCGACCCGGCCGCGCTCTACCCGCAACTGGTGTAATGGGGGCGTGAGCGCATACCGGGCCGAGGGCGAGTACAAGCGCGATTCGCGATACATCACCGACCGCATCACCGCCGACGGGCGCGACGGCTGGCCGGTGGAGCCGGGGCGCTACCGCCTCGTCGTGAGCCGGGCCTGCCCGTGGGCCAGCCGCGCCATCATCGTGCGCCGGCTCCTGGGGCTCGAGGACGTGCTGTCCATGGGCGTGTGCGGACCGACGCACGACGAGCGCAGCTGGACGTTCGACCTCGACCCCGGCGGGCGCGACCCGGTGCTCGGCATCGAGCGGCTGCAGGAGGCGTACTTCAAACGCTTCCCCGGCTACGACAAGGGCATCACGGTCCCGGCGATCGTCGACATCCCCTCCGGCCAGGTGGTCACCAACGACTTCGCCCAGCTCACCCTCGACCTGTCGACGGAGTGGGGAGTCGACTCGCCGCTGTATCCGCCGGCGCAGCGCGACGAGATCGACGAGGTCATGCAGCTGGTCTACCGCGACGTCAACAACGGGGTGTACCGGGCCGGGTTCGCCGGTTCGCAGGAGGCGTACGAGGCCGCGTACGACCGCCTGTTCGCCCGGCTCGACTGGCTGTCGCAGCGGCTGTCGCGGCAGCGGTACCTCGTCGGCGACGCGATCACCGAGGCCGACGTCCGCCTGTTCACGACCCTTGTCCGCTTCGACGCCGTCTACCACGGCCACTTCAAGTGCAACCGCAGCAAGCTCAGCGAGATGCCGGTCCTGTGGGCCTACGCGCGGGACCTGTTCCAGACCCCCGGCTTCGGCGACACCGTCGACTTCGACCACATCAAGCAGCACTACTACCTGGTCCACCGCGACATCAACCCCTCCGGCATCGTCCCCGCCGGGCCTGACCTCAGCGGCTGGCAGGAGCCGCACGGCCGCGGCTGACCGCCGGGCGCGGTGCGGGAACCGGCCGCTCGCCGGGCGCCGGGGGTTTCTACCCTTGACGCATGGTGTTGTGGAGCGTGCCGGCGTATCTGCCGTACGTGCAGCCCCCGCTGACCGGCGCGGCCGTCGCCGCGGCCGAGGAGCGGCTGGGGGTCCGGCTGCCCGCGGCATACCTCGCCATGCTCGAGGTCCAGAACGGCGGGGAGCTGCGGGCGACCTGGCCGGGCCTGCCGCACCGGCGCCTCGCCGGGATCGGGCCGCACTTCCCGAGCATCACCCGTGACGATGCCTGGTGGCGCCGGCCCGACGATGGCGACGACATCTGGGTGCCCGACGGTGCCGGGCGCCTCGTCGCGTTCGACGGGGGCGGGCACTGGGACCTGTGCCTGGACTACCGGGGCGGCGACGACGAGCCCGAGGTGGTGATGGTCGACGTCGACGGTGCGTCGGTGACGGCCGTCGCGAAGAGCTTCGACGCGTTCCTCGCCGGGCTCGTCGACGAGACCGAGGCGTCGGCGCTGCGGATCCGCTCCGGCATCGGGCTCGACGACCTGGCGGCGCTGCTCGGTGACGAGCTGGACTGCGCGTTCGTCGACCAGGGCGACTGGGCCCACGGATACCGCACGCTGCACGCCCGGCTGCCCGGCGGGGCCCAGGTCTGGCTGAGCGAGAACCGCGTGCCGGCCGGGTTCCACCGCGAGGGCCGCCAGGTGGTCGTGACCACCGAGACCGCCCTGCGCCTGCCGGCCGACCCGCGGTGCCGCATCATCGTCGAGACGGCCGACGACGACGCCGGTCAGACCCGCAGCACACTGCAGCACCTCGGCTTCGGTACGCCCTGAGGCCGCCCGACCCCGATGCGCTCACCGCAGCACCCGCCGCCCGACCTCGGCCGCTGACGCGCGGAGCGCCGCGAGGTCCAGCGACACCAGCCGCCCGTCCCGCTTCACCACCCGGCCGTCGACGAGCACCGTGTGCACGTCGGCCGGCCCGAGCGTCGTGACGAGCGCGCCCGTCACGTCCCCGGCCAGGTGGTCCAGCCCCGAGAACAGTACGAGGTCGGCCGGGCGCCCGACGGCGACGGCACCGGCGACGGCGCCGAGCCCGATGGCCGCCGCGCTGTCCGCGGTCGCCGCGGCCAGCACGGACCCGGCGGGCGCCATGGTGCCGCTCTCCGCCCGGTGCCGGCGCAGCGTCTCCCGCATCGGCTCGAACAGGTCCGGCGGCGCGTTCACCACCACGTCGGTGCCGAGCCCGGCGCGACCGCCCGCGGCCAGGAACCGGGTGTACGGCGACTCCCCGTGCCCCATCGTCGCCTCCACGACCGGCGTCACCGTCACGCCGGTGCCGGTGTCCGCGAGCCGGTGCGCGTCCTCGGCCGTCATCGCGTTGACGTGCACCAGCTGCAGCCACGGCCCGAGCAGCCCGGCCGCGTCGAGCCGGTCCAGCCCGCCGCCGGGGCCGCCGTTGGCGTGCATCGACGCGAACAGCCCGAGGTCGCGGGCGAAGCGCAGCTCGTCCGCCACCGTTTCCTGGGGCGCGAACACGGCCATCGCCCCGGTCACCAGCCCCGCCCGCCCGGCCACCGCGCGGGCGCCGGCCCGGTCCGCGGCCGCGACGACCGCGCGGATGCCGGCGGTCGCGTAGGCGTCGAGGACGGCGTCCACATGGGGCACGTTGCACCAGTCGAAGACGGTGGTCACGCCGGCGTCGAGGGCCTCCGCGGCGCCCAGGAGCGCGGCCAGGTTCGCATCCTGCGCGCGGTACCGGGGCAGCGCCCGGCCGAGGACGGCGCCGAAGTAGTCGGGCAGTGTCATGTCGGCCCCGGCACCGCGCAGCGGCGACTGCCACACGTGCCGGTGCCCGTCGACGAGGCCGGGCCCGACGTGCAGCCCGGAGGCGTCGATGACCTCGGCCGGGCGGTCGGCGACGACGCCGACGGCGGCGATGACGCCGTCGGACACGAGGACGTCGGCGGGCTCTCCGGACAGCAGACGGCCGCCGCGAATCAAGATATCCACGGCAAAAGCTTTTCAGAAAGCTTTTTAGAAAGTCAAGCGTTGCCGGCCTTCGGGTCGCCGATGAGCTCCGGACGGTCGATGTCGGTGCGGGCCGTGCCCAGGGCCGAGCCCACGAACTGGCGGTAGACGGCGGCGGGCAGCGAAGTACCCGTGACGGCCGTGCCCGCCTTGTCCAGCAGCGGCTGCTCGTTCGTCTTGTTGCCGACCCAGACCGCCACCGCGACCTGCGGCGCGAAGCCCGCGGCCATCGCGTTCGCGTTCTGGTTGACGTCGTTGGTCAGCGGCCACTCACCGGCCGCGAGCGCGGTCGGCCGCCCGTCGGCGAGGCGCCCGGCCGGCTGCTGGGTCATCGCCCAGGCGACGTTCTGCGCGATCGGCGCGTCGATGGCCGGCTCGGCCCGGTCGGACGCCCGGTACAGCGTCTTGCTGCCGTAGGTGATCTGCGCGATGAAGTGCGTCGTCGCCCGGCTCCCACCGGCCGCGAACGTCGCCATGGCGCTCGCCTGGTCGATGAGCTTCACGGGGTACTGCCCAAAGCCGACCTCGATGCCGAACCTGCTCGGAAACAGGGCCCTGCCGGGCTTGTCGAGCGGTGTGGCCTTGGGCTCGCCGCCCGCCACGGGCGACCACATCGTCCCGATCCCGGCGGCGCGGGCCATGTCGATGACCGTGTCCGGGCCCGCCTTCATCGCCACCGCGAACAGCGGCACCTTCAGCCCGTCGCGCTGGACGTCCAGCAGCGTGCACGACGGCTTGCCGCCCGGGCACCTCTTGCCGTCCCGGACCGGATTGCCGTTGCGGATCGTGCGCCCGGCCGCCGGGAATTCGCCCTCGGCCGGCGCCTGCCACTTCGACTCCAGCGAGATGCCGGCCTTCAGCGCCGCGGCCAGGGTGATCGGCACGAACGCGTTGCCCGCGGGGTGCCCGAGCGCGGCGTAGTCGAGGCCGGTGCCCCGCTCGCCGCCGTAGTACGCCAGCACCCGGCCCGTCCCCGGCTGCACCGCCACCGCGGCCGCCTGCAGGTTGGCCGGCTGCCCGCCCATCGCCGCCCCGACCGCGCCGAGCAGCGAGTTCTGCAGCTTCGGGTCGATGGTGGTGGTGATCCGGGCACCCTCGCGCGGCACGTCGATGGCGTTGAACTCGTCGAGGACCAGGTGCGCGATCAGCCCGGCGCCGTCCTTCGGGCGCAGCGCGTCGTGGCGCTTCCTGGAGTCCTCGGCGGTGCGGGTGGTGCCCTCCGGGTACACGACCCCGGTCCCGCCGCCGGTCATCGCCTTGCGGATCTCCTCGAACCGGGCGCGGGCGGCGTCGGCGTGCACCGTCGGGTCGTAGGCGCCGTCGCCGGGCGAGTCGAGCTGCGCGGCGAGCACCACCGCCTCGCCGGGGGAGAGGGTCGCGGCGGGCTTGTCGTAGTACGTCTGCGCGGCCGCCTCGATGCCGTAGGCCTGGCGCCCGAAGTACATCGCGTTGAGGTACCGGTCGAGGACGACGTCACGGCCGTAGTGGTTCTCGAGGCGCGCGGCCACCGCCTGGAGCCGGGCCGAGCCGGTGTGCTCGTTGCCGGCGAGCGTGCGGGTGAGCTGCACGGTGATCCGGGTCGGCCGGCCGAACCAGTGCCCGTCGCGGAATCCGGGGTCCTGCGCGGCGATGACGGCGTCGGCGACGTACCCCGGCAGCCGGGTCGTGTCGATCGCCACCTGGTCGTCCTGGCTGTTGCGGAACATGACCGAGCCGTCGGAGTACAGCACGTCGGTCGACCCGCCCGGCTCGCCCAGGTCCGACGGCGTCACGCCGGCCACGTAGATCCCGGCCGCGGCGGCGGCCGCGCCGAGCAGCACCACGATGACCGCGGCCCCGACGAGCAGCTTCTTCCGGTTCATCAGCGTCAGTCCTCCCCCTGGACTGACGCATCGTACTTGGTCGACCTCTGCCCTCAGCGCCTAGGACAGCGGTTTCCCGAGGCTGGCCTCCATCGCGTCATAGACGGCTGTGCTTCGCTCGTGGTCGGCCAGATGCCGTGTCACGTAGGCCAGCCAGTAGCCGCCGGTCGCCGTCGCGAACCCGCCGGCCGAGGAGCCGCCGATCCCGCCCATGCCGACCCACGTGTCGTCGCGCCGCCAGCCGAGCGTCCACACCGCCTCCTCCTCCAGGAGCCGGTCGACTCCCGTGGCCTGCGGCGCGAGGGCCTCGGCCAGCAGGTCGGCGGGCAGCAGGCGGGGGAGTGCGTGGTACACCCCGGCCAGCCCGCGGGCGGTGGCGTGCAGGTTGACCGCCGGCAGTTCGCCGCCGCGCCAGCCGGGCCCGTTGAGCACCGCGGTGTCCAGCAGCCCGGCCGGGTTGCCCAGCGCGCGGGCCCACAGGTCGCCGTGGCCGTGCACCGCCTGCTCCGGCCAGTCCGGCGACCCGTGCTCGACCTCGGCGCAGCGGGCCTGGTCGGCCGCCGACAGTCCGAAATGGACGTCGAGGCCGAACCCGCGGACCACGTCGCCGACCGTCTCACCGGTCGCCCCGCGCAAGATGGCGCCGAGGATGTTGCCGTAGGTCAGCGCGTGCTCGCCCACGGCCGTCCCCGGCGCCCATTCGAGGGGCGAGGCGGCGATGGCGGCGGTGCAGCGGGCCCAGTCGAGCCCGTCGGCGGCGGTCAGCGGCTCGGCGATCGCGGGCAGCCCGAGCTGGTGGGCCAGGGCGTGGCGGACGGTGCCGCGCGGGTCGGTGAACGCCGGCCAGTACGTCGCGACCGGCTCGTCGAGGCCGATCCGGCCGTCGGCGACCCGGGCGAGCACGGCCAGGGCCGCGACCGGCTTGCCGGCCGAGAACACGGTGACGAGCGTGTCAGCCGTCCAGGGCCGGGTCCGCGCGGCGTCGGCCCAGCCGCCCCACAGGTCGACGACGAGCTCACCACCGGCGTAGGCGGCGACCGCGGCGCCCGTCTCGGCCCCCGACTCCAGCTGCGCCCGGAAGGCTTCGGCGACCGCTTCGAAGCCCTTTTCGACGGTACCGCTGACAGGATCCACCATGCCCGCGGACCTTACCGGGCCGCCTCGGCGTGCGCCGCACGCTTTTGTCGTCAATGCTCTTGGCATGCGTCGTTTCGGAGCCGTCGTCGGGCTGCGCCCTGAGCACCATGAGGAGTATCTGCGCCTGCACCGGCGGGTCTGGCCCGCGGTCGAGGCCCGCCTCACCGAGAGCCACTTCACCAACTACACGATCTTCGTGCGCGGGGACATGCTGTTCGCCTACTACGAGTACACCGGCCGGGACTACCGCGCGGACGCCGCCGCGGTCGCCAACGACCCGATCACCCGCGAGTGGTGGACCCTGACCGACCCGTGCCAGCAGCGCCTGGACGGCACGCCGGAGGGCGAGCAGTGGGCGCCCCTGACCGAGGTGTGGCACCTGGACTGACGCCGCCGCCGTAGCGGCCGGCGTCCGCACCCCGGACTCAGCTCGCGGTCGACGTGATGGCGATGACCCTCGTCAGGGCGGCGTGCAGTTGGAGCAGTTCGTCCATGGGCATGTTGAGGCGCTCGAACACGGCGGCCGGGATCTTCTCGGCCTCCCGCCGCAGCTCCCGCCCGGCCGCGGTGAGCGTCACCTCGAGCACCCGCTCGTCCCGCTCCGCCCGCCCCCGGTTGATCAGACCACCGGCCTCGAGCCGCTTGAGCAGCGGCGACAGGGTGCCCGGGTCGAGCTGGAGCAGCCGGCTGAGCTCCTTCACCGACAGCGGCGAGTGCTGCCACAGCGCCAGCATCACCAGGTACTGCGGATGCGTCAGCCCCATGGGCTCCAGCAGCGGCCGGTAGAGCGAGATGACGTTGCGGGACGCCACCGCGAGCGCGAAACAGACCTGATGCTCCAGCGCGAGTGGATCGCCGACCGCTGCGTCTTCGGTCACCATGCCCAGCCACCCTTCCACCACTTGCTGACGGCTGCCATACTAGCCGTACCCCAATGATTGGTACACCAATGATTGCCACCCCAAGGAGTGTGACCCATGTTCGGACGCAAGCGCAGCGACCCGGCCAAGCGGGACCGCGTGGGCACGTTCTTCTTTCGGATCTTCGGCCCGGCGACGGTGGAGGGCGCGATCCAGGGCTGGAGCCCAGAGGCTCAGTCCCAGTACAAGAAGATGCGCGAGGCCCACAAGCAGGCCGCCGCCGCCCGCCGCGAGTCCGCGGTCGAGGACCGCTGAGTTCGGCCGCCGTTGTCTTTCACCGTCATCGGGTCGTCCGACAGGTCGGGTGCCGTGGGTGGCCGACATGTCGGGCGCTGGCGCGCCGCGACATGTCGGATTTATCGCCTGACGGGGTATATCGATATTTAGCCGCTTACGATGGTTTTGCAGGTATTTCGCGGATCTCTGGGCCCGGAGCGGTCCGCCTACCGCAGGCGGCGCCGGCTGGCCTCCTGCAGCAGCGCGAGCCGGGTCGCGCCGACGACCACGACGGCGAGGGCCGTACGCCACACGACCAGCCCGAACTCGGGTGTCGTCACGTGTCCCGCCCCGAACTTCCCGGCCACCCCGTCGAGCCCCGGCATGCTGATCGCGAGGGTCAGCAGCGCCACGCCCGCCATGGTCGGCGCCACCCAGATCGCCCGCGGCCGCTCGAACGTGGTCCAGGCCGCCCCGACCAGCACGAGGGTGGCGGTGATGAGCAGCATCGCCATGGCCACCGTAATCGGCCGATGCCCGTCGAGGCGGCTGGCGCCGTGCAGCGTCCACCCGCTCCAGACGTCCCCGCCCCGCTGCAGGAGCGTCGACGCGCCGAAGTTCGTCTCAACGGTGACGGTGTTGTCCTCCCGAGCCCACGGCAGCGCGAGTGCCAGCAGGGCCGCAATCGCCCCGATGAGCGCCACGACCCGGCTCCCGAGCCCGGCGGTGGTTGGCCCCGGTGCGGGGGCGACCTCGACTGCCGAGGCGCCGACCACCCCGGCTCCGCCGTCGTGCGGTGCATTCATGCCCGTAGACCGTAGTACCCGGCCCCAGGCAAGTCACTGGTCCCACCGGCCACCTGTGCTGCCGTGTGAGACCTTCCGGGCGGCCGGGTCCCACCTCCGGCTCTCCCCGGCGCAGGCCGCCTTCGGTAACGGGTCGAGTCGTCGGGCCGGACCACCCTCGACGCGGGTGCGGTCGACGCCGGCGCCGCTCGCTCGTCTACTGTGCGCAGTTCCGCTGGCGTAGGGCTTCGTCCTGCCGTCGCGCGCTCTGCCCCGGCGTAATCCGTGCGCCGCGGGCCCGGTGTCACCCGCGTGCGCCGCGGGCCTGGTGTCACCCGTGCGCCGGGGGATCGGGTGGAACGCGTCCACGGCTGGGCTCCGGTGTCGTTCACGCTGCCGCTGCCGCTGCCGCTGCCGCTGCCGCTGCCGCTGCCGCTGCCGCTGCCGCTGCCGCTGCCGGCGTCGGCGTCGACGTCGACGTCGAAGCGGGCGGAGGGGCCGCCGGGCCCCCGACGACGCCGCCAAACCCGTGCGTCGCGGAGGTTCGGCGCGATCCCCGCGCTGCGGAGGCATGGCGTGATTCCTTCGCTCCGGCCCGGCGTGATTACCGCGCCGCGAGGGTGGCGGTGTCACTTGTCCTGGGTGACCGGCTTTCGGCGGCTGGTGGCCTGGCGGTAGCCCGGGTGAACGCCTGGCGTCAGGCCCTGCTGGTCGGCGATGCGCTGGAGCAGGTTCGTCAACTGTCCGCGCTCGTCCGGCGTGAGAGCGGCGAGGAGCTCGTCGTCGTGTTCGGTGGCGACGGACCGCATGTCGGTCATGACCCGTTCGCCGTCCACGGTCAGGTACAGCTCGTGGTGCCGGCGGTCGGTCGCGCCAGTGCGGCGTTCGACGAGGCCCTTGTGGCCGAGGTTGTCGATGAGCACGACCACGCGGCTGGGGACCACGCCCAGGTCGACGGCGACCGACTGCTGGCTGCGGCCCGGCTGGCCGGAGATCATCCGCAGCAGGCCGACCTCCGCCGGGGAGAGGCCGAGCCGCTGCACACGGCCGGCGAACTTCTCCGATGCGTGCGCGCCCAACTGTGCCAGTAAGAAAGCCGCTCCTCGCGGTCGCCGGGGTTGCCCGCCTTGCTCCATGCCGTTATGGTACAACAAACCGAACGATTCACTGAGATGAACTATTCATTTGAGAGAAGGGAGGCGCCGATGGCTGTCACTTTCCATCCGGACCTCGCCGGGAAGGTCGCCCTCGTCACCGGTGGATCGCGCGGGATCGGCGCGGCCACGGGGCGGGCCCTGGCGGCCAACGGGGTGCGCGTCGCGGTCAACGGCCGGGACGTCGCCGCCGTCGACGAGCTTGTCGCCGCGATCGGTGCGGACGGCGGCACCGCGCTTGCCGTGCCCGGCGACGCCACCGATGCGGCGACCGTGCACCGCATCCGCGAGGAGGTCGAGCGGGCGTTCGGGCCGATCGACATCCTGGCCCCGTTCGTCGGTGGTCAGGGCCGGCCGGTGCCGACCCACCAGCTCGGCGCCGAGCAGTGGCGCGCCACCGTCGAGGCCAACCTGACATCGGTCTACCTCGCGGTCAGTGAAGTGCTTCCGAGCATGATCGAGCGCCGCACCGGCGCGATCGTCACCATGTCCTCGATCGCGGGCCGCGTGCCGGGCCAGGCCAGCGCCGCGTACGCCGCCGCCAACGCGGGCCTGGTCATGTTCACCAAGCACCTGGCGTCGGAGGTCGGCCGCCACGGCATCCGCGTCAACTGCCTCGCCCCGTCGGCCGTGCTCAACAGCCGCATGCGGGAGCACATGAGCGCCGACCAGCTCGCCGAGCTGGCGTCGCACTTCCCGCTGGGCCGCATAGGCCGGCCGGACGACGTCGCCGAGGCCGTGCTGTACCTCGTCTCCGACGCCGCCTCCTGGGTCACCGGGGCGACGCTGGACCTGACCGGTGGACGGGTGATCGCATGACCAGCCCCGCGACCACGGCCCCGCGGCGGCGGACGCAGGGCGGCCCGCACCTCGGTGCCCTGGCGATCGTGTTCGCCGCACTGTTCCTGCTCGGGCTCGTCCTCAGCACGATCCTGGCCGGCGGCAAGCCGTATCCGTCGCCGTTCGGGGACGAGGCGGGCATCCTGGCGTACTTCCGCGACAATCCGGACCCGGTGCGGATCGGCGGCGCGTTGCAGTTCGCCGCGGCCATCCCGCTGGCCATCTACGCCGCCACCGCGAGCGCCCGGCTGCACCAGCTCGGCATCCGCGTGCCCGGCGCGACGATCGCGCTCGCGGGCGGGCTGCTCGCCTCGGGCTTCCTCGCGCTGTCCGGGCTGGTCGGCTGGGTGCTGGGCCGCCCCGAGCTGCACGCCGAACCCGCACTGGTCCGAGCCCTGCAGCTGCTGAACTTCGCCGCCGGCGGCGTCGGCCACATCGTGCCGCTCGGTCTCCTGCTGGCCGGCATCGCCGTGCCCGGGCTGCTCGCCCGGCTGCTGCCGGCGTGGCTGGCCTGGGCGGGTCTCGTGATCGCGGGGGTTGCGGAGCTGTCGACATTTGCGCTGCTCGTCGACGGGGCCGCCTATCTGCTGCCCGTGGCCCGCTTCACCGCATTCGTCTGGCTCATCATCGCCGGATTCCGCCTGCCGCGCCAACGAGCCCGGTCGGAGGTGTGACTGTCGCTGTCGGTGTCGTTGGCTGCGCGCCGGGTGTGAGCCGCGAGAAAGGGTGAGTGCCGGAGCCGCCTGCCGCGTCGCCAACGAGCCCGGTTGGAGGTGTGACTGTCGGTGTCGTTGGCTGCGCGCCGGGTGTGAGCCGCGAGAAAGGGTGAGTGCCGGAGCCGCCTGCCGCGTCGCCAACGAGCCCGGTTGGAGGTGTGACTGTCGGTGTCGTTGGCTGCGCGCCGGGTGTGAGCCGCGATAAAGGGTGAGCTCGGGCCCGCCCGCCGCGTCGCCAACGAGCCAGGTCGGAGGTGTGGCCCTCGCTGTCGGTGCCGTCGGGCGCGCGCCCGGTGCGAGCGGCGCGGATGCGTAGGTCCCGGCCCGCCTGCGCCGCTATTGGATCGGCGCGGCGCTCGTCGTATGGCGCGGGAGGCGGCGCGGGGAACCTGCGTCATGCGGCGTAGGGGGCGGCACTGGAGGGCCTCGTCGTGCGACGTGGAAAGGGCGCAGTCTGGGAGGGCGCCGGGGAGCTTCGTCGTGCGCGCGTGGGTGGGCGGGTGCGGGGAGTTTGGTGGCGTGGCGGGGCGGGTGGAGGGTTATGTCGTCGGTGGGGTGGCTCGGAGGAGTGGGGGGTGGAGGACTGTTGCCGGGCCCTTCGTGAAGAGCTGGGCCGGGCGGCCGCGGTCGCCGGTGGTTGAGCGGCCGGTCGGGACGACGAAGCCGGGTGTCGTCGTGGCCTTGCGGTGGAAGTTCCGCGGGTCCAGTGTCGCCGACCAGACGGCCTCGTACACGGCGCGCAGCTCGGCGATGGTGAACTGCGGCGGGCAGAAGGCGGTGGCCAGCGGGGAGTACTCGAGCTTGGCCCGGGCGCGCTCGATGCCGTCCTCCAGAATCCGGGCGTGGTCGAAGGCCAGAGCCGGGAGGTCGGCCACGCGGCACCACTCGGCCTCCGCGGCGTCGGTGCCGGCCTTCGGGGTCGGTGCGGCCGGGAGGAGTGCCAGATAGGCGACGGTGACGACCCTGGCCCTCGGGTCGCGGGCCGGGGTGCCGTACGTGGCGAGCTGCTCCAGGTGGGCGGCCTCCCGCTGGATGCCGGTCTCCTCGGACAGCTCGCGGACCGCGGCGTCGGTCAGGTCCTCATCCTCGCGGACGAAGCCGCCCGGCAGAGCCCAGGCGGACTCGTACGGCGGGATGGCCCGGCGGACCAGCAGGGCGCACAGGGCGTCCTGGCGGACCGTGAGCATGACCAGATCCACAGTGACCGCGAATGCCATGTATTTATCACCACGTTGACGAGAAAGGACGACGACTTATATCGTCCAGGTGACGATAACTCAGGGGAGGTCGCCATGGCGGATGTGTCTCGGCGGTTGTTCATGCGGCACCTGCGGGGAGCGCCGACCAGCTGGGTCCGGCACCACGTCGGTGGCAAGGTGCGGCACGAGGGGATCGGGCAGTCGTTCTGGTACCGGCCGCTCACCGCCGTGCTCTCCGAGGTCCCGGTCGACGACCGCGAGCTGCCGCTGCTGTTCCACGCGCGGACGAGCGACTTCGCGGACGTCACCGTGCAGGCGACGGTGACGTACCGGATCAGTGCCCCGGCGACCGCGGCCGAGCGGCTCGACTTCTCCGTCGACCCCAAGGGCGGGCACTGGCGGGCGCAGCCGCTGGACCAGGTGGCGACGCTGCTGGCCGAGCTGGCGCAGCAGCCGGCGCTCGACCTGCTCGCGCGGCTGCCGCTGACGGAGGCGCTGACCGCCGGGATCGCGCCCGTGCGCGAGGCGGTGTCGGCGGCGCTCGGCAGCGATCCGCGGCTGACCGACACGGGGGTCAGCGTGGTGTCGGCCCGGGTGGTCGCCATCCGGCCCGAGCCGGACCTCGAGCGGGCGCTGCAGACGCCGACGCGGGAAGCCGTCCAGCAGGAGGCCGACCGGGCCACCTATGCGCGGCGGGCGCGGGCGGTCGAGCAGGAGCGGGCCATCGCCGAGAACGAGCTCCAGAGCAAGATCGAGCTGGCCCGGCGGGAGCAGCAGCTCGTCGAGCAGCACGGTGCCAACACCCAGCGGCAGGCCGAGCTCGACGCGGCCGCCGCGCTCGTCGCGGCCCAGGCCGAGGCCGAGCGGGGCCGGGTCGCGGCGGCGGCCGAGGCGGAGGCGGACCGGGTGCGGACCCAGGCCCGCGCCGACGGTGTGCGCGCGGTCGGGCTGGCCGAGGGGGAGGCGGAGGCGGCTCGGCTGGCCGCGTACCGGGACCTGCCGCCCGCGGTGCTCCAGGCCCTGGCGCTGCGCGAGCTGGCGGGGCAGCTGCCGGAGATCGGGCAGCTCACGATCACCCCGGACGTGGTGACCGACCTGCTCAACCGGCTCAACCGATGAGCACCCTCGCGCCGCGGGTGGTGCTCGTGTCGCGGCGCAGTGAGCTCGACGAGCTGCTCGCCCGGCACGGAACGCGGGCGGCGGCCGACTACTACCTGCGGCAGCGGGGCCGGGACCTGGCCGAGGTCACGGCCCGGCACGAAGCACTGCGGCAGGCGCTGGCCGTGGCCGGCGGCGGGATCCCCGCTGACTGGCGGCGGGGGCACATCGACCGGGAGGACCTGCCGCGGTTCCTGTTCGGCCCGGAGGACATCGTGGTCGCCGTCGGGCCGGACGGGCTGGTGGCGAACGTGGCGAAGTACCTCGACGGGCAGCCGGTGATCGGCGTCGACCCCGAGCCGGGGCGCAATCCGGGAGTGCTCGTCCGGCATGCCCCCACGGCCCTTGCGAAGCTGCTGCGGAAGCACGGCGACGTCGCGAAGAGCGGCGACATCGAGCGGCGGACCATGGTCTCGGCCCGGCTCGATGACGGGCAGGAGCTGCTGGGACTGAACGAGGTGTACTTCGGCCACGCCAGTCACCAGTCCGCGCGGTACACCCTCACGCAGCCGGACGGGCGGCGCGAACGGCATTCGTCGTCGGGCGTGGTGGTGGGGACCGGGACCGGGGCGACCGGGTGGTGCGCGTCGATTGCGCTGGAGCGGGCCGCGGCACCCGGCCGGCCGGAGCCGCAGGCGGCCGCGGTGTGCTGGTTCGTGCGTGAGGCGTGGCCGTCACCGGCGACCGGGGCCACGCTGACCAGCGGGGCCCTGACCGGGAGCGAGCGGCTCGAGCTGGGGTGCGAGGGGGATCGGCTCGTCGTGTTCGCCGACGGGCTGGAGGCCGACCGGCTCGAGCTGGCGTGGGGGCAGCGGGTGAGCATCGGCGTCGCCGAGCGCCGCCTCAACCTCGTCGTGTGACGATGGGGGGCGTGAAAACCTTCCCGCTGGGCAAGTACGCCGTCCACCGCGTCGGCTTCGGCGCGATGCAGCTGCCCGGGCGCGGTGCCTTCGGGCCGCCCCGGGACCGGGCCGAGGCGCTCGCGGTCGTGCGCCGGGCCGTGGACCTGGGCGTCGACCACATCGACACCGCCCAGTACTACGGGCCCGACGTCGCGAACGAGATCCTCCGCAGCGCGCTGTACCCGTACCCGGACAACCTGGTCCTGGTCAGCAAGGTCGGCGCCCGGCGCGACGAGAAGGGCGCCTGGCTGCCCGCCGACCGGCCCGAGGAGCTGCGCGAGGGCGTGCTGGACAACCTGCGGGCGCTGAACGTCGACCGGCTGCACGCCGTCAACCTGCGCCTGCACGCCAAGGGTGACCCCAAGGTGCTCGACGCCCAGCTCGACGCCATGATCGCGATGCGCGACGAGGGGCTGATCGACGGGATCGGGATGAGCAACGTCGACGAGGAGCAGCTGCGCCAGGCTCTCGCCAAGACCGAGATCGTGTGCGTGCAGAACCCGTTCAACCTGGTCGACCGGCAGTCGCAGCCCGTGCTCGATCTCTGCCGGCAGAAGGACATCGCGTTCGTGCCCTTCTTCCCGCTCGGCGCGGCGTTCGGCCGGGCCCGGATCATCGGGCACCCGAAGGTCAAGGCCGTCGCCGAGCGCCTGGACGCCACCCCGGCCCAGGTCGCGCTGGCGTGGATCCTCGCCGTCGCGCCGAACACGCTGCTCATCCCCGGCACCGCGTCGCTGGAGCACCTGGAGGAGAACGTGGCCGCCGGGCGCCTGGAGCTGGATGACGAGGCGAAGGCCGAGTTGGACGTCCCGGCGTGAAGAAGCGGCCGGTCGGCAATCTCCTCGCGCTCGCCGTGCTCTCGTACCTGAGCCGGCAGCCGATGCACCCCTACGAGCTGTCCAAGACGCTGCGCAGCCACGGCGACGCGCGCAGCATCAAGTTCAACCACGGCTCGCTGTACATGGTCGTCCAGCAGCTGGCCAGGGCCGGGTTCGTGGCCGAGCAGGAGGTCAACCGGGACGGCGCGCGCCCCGAGCGGACCGTGTACCAGATCACCGACGCCGGCCGGGCCGAGCTGCGCGACTGGCTGCGGGAGCTGGTGGGGCAGCCGCAGCACGAGTATCCGGGGTTCGTCTCCGCGCTGTCGCTGATCTCGGCCCTGAGCCCGAACGAGGTGGTGCCGCTGCTGCGGGCGCGGCTGGTCGGGATCGCGGAGCAGCGGGCGGCCGCCCAGTCGGAGATCGACGCCGCCGAGGCGCAGGGGCTCCCCGCGCTGTTCCTGATCGAGGAGGTGTACCGCGTGGGCCTGCTCGACGCCGAGGCCGCGTTCGTCGCCGACCTCATCGGCAAGATCACGGATCCGGAGAAGGGCTGGGGTCCCATGTGGGCCGCCGCGCACGGCGAGGAGTATCGCGCCGAATAGTTGACACTGACTAGTTGCTCCTGGATAGTTGGAAACAACTATTTTAGCGAGCGGGGGATCGGCCATGGCCGGAATCGGCAACGCGATCATCATCGGCGGCGGCATCGGGGGCCCGGCCGCGGCGATGGCACTCCAGCGGGCGGGCATCGAGGCGACGGTCTACGAGGCCTACGACGGCCCGGCCACCGGCGTCGGCGGCGCCCTGAGCATCGCCCCGAACGGGCGGCAGGCTCTGGCCGCGATCGGGGCCGACGCCGCGGTCGCCGCGGTCGGCCGCCCGATGCGCGCGATGGTGATGCAGAGCTGGACGGGCAAGCGCCTGGCCGAGTTCGCCGCCCCCGCGCGGCTGCCCGAGCAGCTGCTGATCTGGCGCCCCGAGCTCTACCGCGCGCTGCACGCCGAGGCCGTCCGCCGGGGCATCCGCATCGAGCACGGCAAGCGCCTGGTGGCGGTGGAGCACGCACCGCACGGCGCGCGCGCCACGTTCGCCGACGGGAGCACCGCCGCCGGGGACGTCCTGATCGGCGCCGACGGGATCCGCTCCGCGGTCCGCTCGGCGATCGATCCCGGGGCGCCGTCCCCGCGGTACACCGGGCTGCTGGGCTTCGGCGCCCGCTGCACCGGCGACGGCCTGGCGCCGACCGGTCCGAAGATGCACATGGTTTTCGGCAAACGCGCATTCTTCGGGTACCAGATCGAGCCCGACGAGGCCGGCTGGTTCGCGAACCTGCCCCACCCCACGCCCATGCGCGCCGCCGAGGCCCAGCGGGTGCCGGCCGAGGAGTGGCTGCGCCGCATCGCCGAGCTCTTCCGCGACGACCGCACGCCCGCGGTGGACATGGTCCGCCGCACGCGCCCCGAGGACCTCGTCATCACCGGGGGGCTCGAGGACATTCCGCGCGTCCCCGTGTGGCACAAGGCCTCGGTCGTCCTGCTGGGCGACGCCGCCCACGCAACGTCCCCGAGCTCGGGGCAGGGCGCCTCGCTGGCCATCGAGAGCGCCGTGCAGCTCGCCCGCTGCCTGCGGGACCTGCCCGTCGCGGAGGCGTTCGCCGAATACGAGCGGCTGCGCCGGGCCCGGGTCGAGCGCATCATCGCCATGGCCGCGCGCACCAACGCCGACAAGGCGGCCGGCCCGATCGCGCGGGTGCTGCGCGACGCGCTGATGCCGATCGCGATGAAGGCGTTCGGCGACCCGAAGAAGTTCGCGTGGCAGTTCGACCACCCGATCGACTTCGCCGCCCCCGTCGTGCCGGGCGACCGGACGACGCCGTCCGGCCGGGGCTGACAGTGGCCGGGGCCGGGTGCGCTCCGATGAGGATCTGGAGCTGAACACCACCTGTGACCCGCAGCCGCCCCACCGCCTGACCACGCGGTGGGGCGGCGCGTAGCATCGGTGCCATGGACGAGGCCGAGCTCGACACCCTGCCGAAGCTCGGCGCCCCGGCAACCCGGGCCCTGCACGGCGCGGGCTACACGAGCCTGCGCCAGCTCGCCGGTGTCGCGCGGACCGACCTCGCCACGCTGCACGGCATGGGCCCGAAGGCGCTCGGCATCCTCACGGAGGCGTTGCGGCGCCACGGGTTGAGCCTGCGCTGACCCCGCGCGCCGCCGTCCGGCGGTGAAGCGGGCCGGCCTGTCGTCTAGCTGACCTGACCGAGCGTGGCCGGCTGCTACGTTGCGTGACATGCGGCTCGCTTCGTTCAATGTGGAGAACCTGTTCGCCCGGGCCAAGGCGATGGACACGACGGTGCGTGAGGTCGGGGAGCCGGCGCTTGCGGCGTTCGAGCGCTTCAACCGCATTGCCGGCCACAGCGAGTACACCCCGGAGGACCGGGCGGCGATGCTCGACGCGCTGGTGACGCTCGGTGTGCTCGTGCAGACGCGGGACGGGCGGCGGCTCAATCCGCGGCAGTTCGACACCGCATGGGCGCTGCTGCGGGAGAACCGCGGTGA
Organism: Dactylosporangium vinaceum; assembly: GCF_019904175.1. Classification (GTDB taxonomy): domain Bacteria; phylum Actinomycetota; class Actinomycetes; order Mycobacteriales; family Micromonosporaceae; genus Dactylosporangium; species Dactylosporangium vinaceum. Next base: position 3,410,653 of record NZ_CP061913.1, read on the forward strand.
CTTCCTCGCCGCGCCCGCCGACAAGGAGCCGCACATCGTCGCGGCCGGGCGGGGGGACTGGACCGGCTGGGTGGAGCTGATCACCGAGCCGGTCGACGAGGTCGGGACGCGGATGACGGCGCGGGTCATCAGGGACGTCGGGGCCGACGTGATCTGCCTGGTGGAGGCCGAGAACCGGCCGGCGCTGGTGCGCTTCAACGACGAGCTGCTCGGGCGGCAGTACGAGCACGCGATGCTCGTCGACGGCAACGATCCGCGGGGGATCGATGTCGGGCTGCTGTGCACGGACGTCGTCGACATCGACTGGGTGCGCAGCCACGTCGACGTGCCCGATCCCGCGGTCCCGGGCAAGCGCCTGTTCAGCCGGGACTGCCCGCTGTACAAGCTGCGGCTGCCCGGCGGCCAGGACCTCTACCTGCTGCTGAACCACCTCAAGAGCCAGTCGTTCGCGTCCGGCGACCCGGACCCGCTGCGCACCCGGCAGAGCACCGAGGTCCGGGCCATCTACGACCGGCTGCGGGCGCAGGGCGCGCAGTACGTCGCGGTCCTCGGCGACTTCAACAAGGGCCCCGACCGCACGGACCCGAAGCGGCACCCGACCCTCGAGGCGCTGCTCGGCGCCGGCTCCCCGCTGGTGAGCTGCTTCGACCTGGACGCGTTCGGCGAGCTGTTCGACCCGAAGGACGCGGACCGGGAGCGGCCCGGCACGTTCCAGTCGTGCACGATCAGCAACCGCCTCGACTACATCCTGCTGTCGCCCGAGCTCGCGGCGAAGGTGACGGGCGGGGGCGTGTTCCGCAAGGGCCTCTGGGGCAGCCCCGCCAACAAGACACCGCCGAAGCTCTGGAGTGTGTACCCCGAGATCACTGCCGCGAAGCACGCGGCCAGCGACCACGCCGCCGTCTGGGTGGACCTGGATCTGGCCGGAGCCTAAGAGCGAAGCAGCGTCAGTACCGCCAGCACGCGCCGGTTGGTGTCGGGCAGCGCGGGCAGGCCCAGCTTCAGGAAGATGCTGCGGATGTGCGCCTCGACGGTCCGCTCGGCCAGGAACAGCCGCTCGGAAACGGCCACATTGGACAGCCCCTCGGCCATCAGGGCCAGGATCTCGCGCTCGCGCTCCGACAGCGCATCCACCCCGTCGCCCCCGCGGCGCGGCCGGCGCATGACCCGCTCGACGACGAGCGGGTCGACGGCCGTGCCGCCGGCGAGGACCCGGCGCACGTCGGCCAGGAACCGGTCGATGTCGGTGATGCGGTCCTTGAGGAGGTAGCCGACCCCGGCCTCGCCCTGCTCCAGGATCGTCACCACGTCCCGGGTCTCGATGTACTGCGACAGCAGCAGCACGGCCAGCCCCGGCTCCTCCCGGCGCAGCCGCAGCGCCGCCCTCAGGCCCTCGTCGGTGAAGGTCGGAGGCATGCGGATGTCGACGATGACGGCGTCGGGGCGCTGCTCGGCGACGCACCGCAGCAGCCCGTCGGCGTCGCCGGCCGAGCCGACCACGTCGAAGCCCTCCGCGGCGAGGAGCCGTTCGAGCCCGACGCGCAGCAGCACCGAGTCGTCGGCAAGCACCAACCGGTTCGTCATGGCACCTCTCCCACCAGGGGCAGCGCGGCCGTGAGCCGGGTCCCACCGCCGGGCGCGCTGTCCAGCGACAGGCGCCCGCCGCCTGCCTCGACCCGGTCGCGCAGCCCTTCCAGCCCGCCGCCGGGGACGAACACCGCCCCGCCGGACCCGTTGTCCCGCACCGCGATGACCAGCTCGCCGTCCACTGTGGTCAGGCGCAGCTCGACGTCGTCGCCGCCGTGCTTCTCGGCGTTCGTCACCGCCTCCAGGGCCACGTAGTACGCGGTCGCCGCGGTCTCCTCGCCGAGCTCGCGGGCGGCCGCGCCGGCCCGGTCGTCGACGCGGACCGCGACCCGGGACCGCTCGGCCAGACTCTCCAGGGCGCCGGCGAGGCCGTGCGTGACGAGCGCCGGCGGGTTCATGCCCCGGGCGATCTCGCGCAGCTCGGCCACCGCGGTGTCCAGCTCGGACAGTCCCTGGGACAGCAGCGGCGAGCCGTCCGCACCGGCCCGCTGGGCCCGGCGCAGCAGCAGGGAGGCGGCGATGAGCCGCTGCTGCACGCCGTCGTGGATGTTGCGCTCGATGCGGCGCCGCTCGGCGTCGGCCGCCTCCACGATCCGGCGGCGGGAGCGCTGGATCTCGTCGAGGCGGAGCTGGTTGTCCAGGACCAGGGCGGCCATCCGCAGCACCGCGTGCAGCACGTCCGGCGCCGCGGCCAGGGCGGGGTCGTGGACGAGCGCGCCGACCTCCCGGCCGCCGAGCCGCAGCGGGGTCAGCACCACCCCCGGCGGCGGCTGCGGCCCGAGGGCGGCGAGCTCGTCGAGGGCGAGGATCTCCAGCGCGGGGTCGCCGAGCCCGGCCCGCAGCGCGTCGCGCAGTGCCGCCGGGGCCGGCTGCTCGGCGCCGAGCGCGGCGACGAGCGAGCGGATCGCCGGCGGCGGGGGCTGGGAGCGGGCCAGGCTCAGCGCGGCCCCGACCGGGATCGCCGCGCTGCCGGCGTAGTAGACGATCTGCGGGCCGGAGCCCTGGACGTACCAGTCGGTGCTGACCACGGCGGTCGCGGCGACGTTGGCGAGGTTCGCGATCCAGAACGGCGTGTACGCGGCCCGGTACGGCGGGGAGGCGGTGCGGTACCGGTGCAGCAGGAACAGCACCAGGAACACGCCGACCGCCGGATAGGTCGCGGCCCGTACGGCCAGCAGCCCGGCGATCCCGGCCGGGTGCCCGGGCGTCAGCCACCACGCGAGCAGCGCGGCCGGCCAGAACAGGTACCCGGCCAGGGCGGTGGCCCGGTCCAGCCGCCCGCGCAGCCGCCCGATGGGGATGACCAGGGCACAGTGCAGGATCAGCGGCTGGTAGACCGCGCCGAGCATCAGGTCGTCGCGGAACAGCTCGGGCACCGCCACCCGGCCCAGCCCGTCGGCGAGCCAGCACAGCCCGGCGGCGAGCATCAGCGGGCCCATCGCCGAGTCCGGCCGGGCCTTCCACATCCGCAGCCCGACCTCGGCGTGCAGGACCCCGGTGGTCACGAAGCAGGCCAGCTCCCAGGGGCTCCAGCCGCCACCCCGGTAGCCCAGCACGGCGACGGCGACGGCCGCGGCCGCCGCCAGGCTCCGCAGGCCCGTGCGCACCTCCGTATCGTCGGGCACCCGACGTATCAGCGGAATACGTGCTGCCACTGATGTCGCCGATCCGGGCCGATTTCTACCTTGAGCGCATGCGAACCCTGACGCTCTGCGTAGCCGCGGCGATGCTCCTCGCACTCGCCGCCTGCTCGTCCCCGACCTCGACTCCCACGGTGGCCGCGCCGGTGACCACGGCCGCCGCGAGCGCCGCGCCGGGGCTGACCACCACCGCCCCGGCGACGGCGGCGCCGACGACCGCCGCGGCGGCCGGTGCGGGCAAGCTCACCCTCGACCTGGTCAAGCAGCAGGTCGGGCCGGTGTTCGCGAAGGACCCCGACTGCCCTCGGGGTGCGTGGGTGACGGACCCGGGCAACATCGACGCCAAGTACCGGGCGAACGTGACGGCGTTCGGGGAGTACGACTGCCACCTGACGGACGGCGAGACCATCCCGCACCGCGTCGCCCAGGCCGTGTTCCTGACGTTCAAGGACCAGCACTCGCTCAACGACTACGCGGACGCCGAGCTGGGCATGGTCCCGACCCTCGTCGACGGCGCGACGGTGGTGATCATCGGCTCCGGCCTGAAGACCGTCGAGGTCCGGCCCATGCTGCGCGCGATCGAGAACGCCTGCGGCTGCGGGCACGTGGCCTGAGGCCGACCGAATCTCCACAGGTCGGCCACCGGATGCCCCGGGCCGTGACCGTACGGTTCGGGGCATCCGGGTCCCGATGATGCCGGCGGCCCGGACCGGCGCCCAGCGGCGTCCACAGTGGACGCGGTGCTCGCGCCCGGGCCTGCTGGAGGCGGCCCTGAGCAGCTCCGGGGGCGGCGTGGGAAGATCGCGGTATGACTTTGGCAGTGCTGGGGACCGGGATCATGGGCGCGGCGATCGCCCGCAACTGGCTCAAGGCCGGGCAGTCCGTTCGCGTCTGGAACCGGACCCGGGCCAACGCGGAGCCCCTCGAGGCCGACGGCGCGGTGGTGTGTGACACGGCGGCCGCGGCGGTCACCGGGGCCGACCCGGTGGTCACGATGCTGTTCGACGCCGATGCGGTGGTCGGCGTCATGCGCGCCGCCGCGCCGGGGCTCACCCCGGGCACGCTGTGGCTGCAGCTGAGCACCGTGGGCGCCGACGCCGCCGACGAGCTGGCCGGGCTGGCCGACGAGCTCGGGCTGGTGTATGTCGACGCGCCGGTCCTCGGCACGCGCGGGCCGGCCGAGCAGGGCAAGCTCAACGTCCTCGCGTCGGGGCCGGAGTCGGTGCGGGCGCGGGTCGAGGAGCTGGCCGGGCCGATCGCCGCGAAGGTCACCTGGGTGGGTGCGGCCGGGAAGGGCAGCCGGGTCAAGCTCGTGGTCAACAGCTGGGTCGTGACGGTCACCGCCGCCCTGGCCCAGAGTGCCGCGCTCGCCGACGCGCTCGGCGTCGACTTCCTGCCGCTGATCGCCGGCGGGCCTCTCGACTGGCCGTACGCCCAGCTCAAGCAGCCGCTGATGGAGCGGCGCGAGTACCCTGTCGCGTTCCCGGCCTCCGGCGCCGCCAAGGACGCCCGGCTGGTCGGCGAGCTCGCGGAGGCGCTGGGCGTCGACGCCTCCATGGCCCGGGCCGCCCGCGCACTGTTGGACGAGGCCGTGGCCCGTGGTCTGGGGGAGGACGACCTGGCCGCCGTCTACGAGGCCGTCCGCGCGCCCCGGTGAGCGGGGAGGAGCGGCTGGCCGGGGGGTTCGACGGCGGGGCGGTGCGGGTCGGGGACACCGTGCGGCGGGCGGCCGGGCCGTGGACGCCGGCGGTGCACTCGGTGCTGCGGCACCTGGAGGCGGCGGGGTTCGCGCGGGCGCCGCGGGCGCTCGGGTTCGACGAGCTCGGGCGGGAGGTGCTGTCGTTCCTGGACGGTGCCGTCGTCGGGGACGCCCGGCCCTGGCCCCGGTGGGTGCACGGCGACGACGCGCTGGTGCAGGTCGCCGGGTGGGTGCGGGAGCTGCACACCGCGATCGGCGACTTCGTCCCCGAGCCCGGGGCGATCTGGCGGGAAGGCGGCTCCTGGCGGCCGGGCATGGTGATCGGGCACAACGACGCCGCCCCGTACAACGCGGTGTGGGCCGACGGGCGGCTGGTGGGGTTCTTCGACTGGGACTTCGCCGGGCCGGTGACGCCGGAGTGGGACCTGGCGTTCACGGCGTTCGCGTGGGTGCCGCTGCACGCCCGGCACGTCGTGGCGGCCGAGGGGTTCACGGCGTTCGCCGAGCGGCCCCGGCGGCTGCGGCTGTTCCTCGACGCCTACGGGTGGGGCGGGGAGCTCGGGGCGTTCGTGGAGATCGTGCGCGCCCGCGTCGACGCCTCCGCGCGGGGCATCCGGCAGCACGCGGCGGACGGGGACCCGGTCTTCCGGCGGATGGTCGAGCACGGGGTGGACCGGTCGCTGGACACGGCGGTCAGCGAGCTGGCCGGGTTCGGCGAGCCCGGCGGATGACGGACTCGGCCACCAGCAGGTTGACGATCCAGCCCAGGGTCTGGCCGACCGGGATCATCGCCGGGGCCCGGGCGCCGATCTCGCCGGCCGCGGCGCCGCCGAAGGGGATCTGGGCCAGCAGGAGCAGGGGTACCAGGACGCGGGCGGTGACGGCCAGGAACGTCAGCGCGTAGTTGCGCAGCATCCAGGCCCGGTGCGCGGTGAAGTCGCCCCGGCGGGCGGCCCGATAGGCCAGCAGGCCGGTCACCAGCCACAGCACGGCCGCGGTGATGAGGCCGGCCCGGGTCAGCAGCCGGCCGGACCACCACGCCACCGGGACCGTGGCCAGTGCCGACGGCAGGACGCCGGCCAGCAGGTACGTGCGGCCTATTGCGCGGTGCAGGCGGCGGCGGGCGCGGATGCGCGCGATGAACTGCAGCGGCCCCAGGACCAGGGCGACGGCGGCGGTGAAGATGTGCGCGACGAGCACCGCGTAGTGCAGGTCGCCGCGCACCGCTATCCGGCTGTCGGCGAGGTTCAGGCCCAGGTAGGGGTAGGCGAGTACCGCCGCGAAGACGACCGCCACACCGAGGACCAGCCACGGGGCCCGGGTCATCGGCGCCGGGCCGCCATCGCGAGGACTCCCGTGGCCGCGGCGAACAGCAGGCCGAGCGTCATGACAGCGGTACCGATGACGGTGCCGAGGTTGTCCGAGCGGTAGTTGGGCAGCATCTGGCCGGCCGCGGTCCCGCCGACCACGATCCACAGGGAGATCAGGACCGCGAAGATCGGGGCCCAGCGGAAGCGGCGGGCCAGGATCGCGCTCAGCGCGCCGAAGACGGCGATGAAGGCGATGCCGGGCGGGAAGCCGGGAAACCTGGACGGGTCGGCGATCCACTGCACGACCAACCCTAGGATGCCGACGGCCAGGCCCACCAGCGAGAGCGTTGTTTTCGTCACGGGCCGATCATGCGCGGCCGGCCCCCGTCACCGCGTCGGCCCGGCGGCGGCGGGGGCGTACGAAAATCTGCGTAGCCGGGCCGTACGGGTGCGCTAGGCGAGCGGGTCCCAGTCGGTGGCGTAGCGCAGCAGCGAGGACGCGAGCTCGGGGTGGGCGTCGGCCCAGACGGTGTCGAAGAGGTACCACTGCTGGAACCCGAAGCACTCGCTGCAGTGCATGGCCAGCTGGGCGACGTGGGTGTCGGCCCGCAGCCGGCTCAGCTCCGGTCGCCGGCCACCCGTCAGGGGCTCCGCGGCGGCGGTGGTGAGCGGATCGGCGTTGAGGTTGAAGCCGGGCCAGGTGTTGCAACGTTGCAAGGCCGGCTCGATCGACGCGTCGTCCGGCCCGACGAGCGAGCGGAGCACGACCAGCTCCGCCGGCCAGGTGCCGGCGTCCGGGGCGGTCGCGCGCAGGTGGGCCGGCAGCTCGGGCAGTGTCAGGCCGGGGAACGCGAACGGCGGGGGGCAGTCGAGGCTGGCGCCGTCGTAGTAGGTGAGGAAGACCGCGAACGTCGTGTGGTCGCCCTCGGCCTCGGCGATGATGTCGCCGGGCAGGGCGCCGGCGTGCGTGACGTAGGCGAGGCGGTCGGGGTGGGCGGCGAGGGCGTCGTCGTCGAGGAAGAAGTAGGCGAGCTCGACCTCGTCGTCGTCGGTGCGCACCCGCAGGCTGTGCTCGTCCAGCCGGATGTACTCGTCGGACGGACCTTCGACGTACAGGTGCCGCCGCAGGTGTTCACGCAGTTCGTCGATGGTCGCCGGGGCGGGCAGGCGGTGCTCGCGGGCCCGCGTGAAGACGGTGTCGAGGCCGTAGACGTCGGCGCCGAGTGCTGAGCGCAGCCACGCCTCCGGGTCGTCCTCGTCCCAGCCGCGGCGGAAGAAGCCGAGCACCGACCGGTCGGGCAAGGACCGGACGAGCTTGCTCCACGGGCCCTCGTAGTGCGAGCGGTAGACGAACAGCACGCGGTCAGTCCTCGGTCACGGGGGTCATGACGACCGTCCATGTCCGCACGGTCACCGCGAGCAGGCCCGAGCGGACCGCCTCGTCGTCGATCTCGGCCAGCCGGAGGGCGTCCTCGAGGGTCGCGGTGGCCAGGACCGTCATGCCCTCGTCCACGGCCCCGTCCACGTCCTCGAACGGCCCCGCCATCACTAACGTGCCGTCCTCCGCGCGCCGGTTCAGAAACGCCAGGTGCTCCGCGAAGCCGGGCTGGTCGGTGACGCTGACCCCCGGCTTGGCGGCGGGGCCGGGGCGGTGCTGCAGGACGAACCAGATGCGCGGGGTCATGCCCACCAGGATCGCACCCGCTCAGCCGAGAGGTGGCGGTGCGGTCGATGCCCGCACCACGAGCTCGGTCGCCAGCTCGATGTGCAGGGCATCGAGCTGATGCTGCTCCAGGAGCCTCACCAGCAGCGACACCGCCATGCGGCCCATCTCCTGCAGCGGCTGGCGCACGGTCGTCAGGCCCGTCGCCTGGGCCAGGTCCAAATCATCGAATCCGGTGATTGACAGGTCGGCCGGCACGCGCAGGCCGCGCTCGGCCGCCGCGCCCATGGCCCCGACGGCCGCCTTGTCGTTGAAACATACGAGCGCGGTCGGGCGGTCCGGCAGGTCGAGCAGCGCGGCGGCGGCCCGGTGCCCGCGCTCGGTGGTCGGCTCGACGCTGTGCAGGAGCTGAGGCTCCATGAGCACGCCGACGTCGGCCAGGGCGGCGTTGTGCCCGGCCAGGCGGGCGTCGCTGGCCAGCCACTCGGTCGGCCCGCCGATGACCCCGATGCGGCGGTGGCCGAGCTCGACCAGGTGCGCGGTGAGGCGGCGGGCCCCGGCGAAGTGGGCGGCCGAGACCGACACGATGTCCTTGGGCAGCGTGGTGCGCGGGTCGACGACCACGAACGGCATCCGCCGCCGCTGCAGCTCGACCAGGTCGTCGCCCGGCTCCGGCGGCAGGATGACGATGACGCCGGTGACCGGCTCGCGGCCGTCCAGGTCGGCCAGCAGGGGCGTGCGCTGGGCCGCCTCGCCGGCGGTGAGCACCAGCTGGCGGCCGTGCAGCGTGAGCGTCTCGGCGATCGAGGAGACGATCAGGCCGAAGTAGTCGGTGAGGACGTACGGGCAGCGCACGAACACCGTGCCGCCCTTCGGCTTGCCGCTGACCCCGATCCGGGCCCGCAGCCGCTCGGCCGCCTCGTGCACGAGCGCCCGGGTCGCGGGCGTGACGGCGTGGTGGTCGTTGAGCGCGCGCGAGACGGTCGCGATCGACATGCCGGTCTCGGCCGCGATGTCCCGCACGGTCACCCGCCGATGGCCGGCCATCGTCACACCTCTTTCTTTTAGGACACTTGACAGTCAATCCCGGGGGCGGTTTGCTGATGCCCAGCGATGTTACAGGACGTTTCATTTCGTTACATCGCCGTCGGCGTCCGCACCGCCTTCGAACGGCCTTAGGAGGCCACATGCGCATCAGACTGCGCTACGCGATTGCCGCAGCCGCGGCGGCGACCCTCGGCGCCGCCGGCTTCATCGTGGCACCGGACGCGCTCGCCGCGGCCGAGACCGTCAACGTCTGGCTCACGACGACGAGCGACGCCGGTGGCCGCACCGTGACCCGCGGGCTCGCCCAGCAGCCCGCCGTCGCCTTCTCCGCCGGCACCGGGAGCAGCGCGCAGACCATCACCGTCAACGACGCCACGAGATACCAGACGTTCGCCGGTGGCGGTGCCTCGTTCACCGACACCGCGGCCTGGCTGATGAACAGCTCCGGGGCGCTGTCGGCGGGCACTCGCAGTACCGTGATGCAGAAGCTCTTCGATCCGGTCAACGGCATCGGCGTGAGCTTCCTGCGCAACCCGATGGGCGCGTCGGACCTGGCCCGCTCCGGCTACTCCTACGACGACCGCCCGGCGGGGCAGACGGACCCCGGTCTGGCCGGCTTCAGCATCTCGCACGACCTGGCGGATGTACTGCCACTGACCAAACAGGCCCAGCAGCTCAACCCGCAGCTGACCACCATGGCGAGCCCCTGGACGGCGCCGGGCTGGATGAAGGACAGCGGCAGTCTCAACGGGGGCTGGCTGCAGGCGCAGTACTACGCCGCCTATGCGCAGTACTTCGTGAAGTACATCCAGGCGTACCAGGCCCAGGGTGTGAAGGTCGACTTCGTGACGCCGCAGAACGAGCCCACGTGCTGCGCCGGCTACCCGTCGATGAGCTGGAACGGCAACGGCCTCGACTTCTTCGTCGGCTCGAACCTGCTGCCCGCACTGCACGCGGCCGGGCTGTCCACCAAGGTCCTCGTGCACGACTGGAACTGGGACGTGTACGACGCGTACGCCGCCCAGGCCGTCAACGACGCCGCCATCCGCAACGACTCCCTCTTCGGCGGCATCGCCTGGCACGGCTACGGCGGCGACGTCACGAAGCAGACGACTGTGCACAACCAGTACCCGGCGCTCGACGCGTACAGCACCGAGCACTCCGGCGGCACGTGGATCGCCAACCAGCAGCAGGAGGACATGCTGAACATGATCGACTACGGCCGGAACTGGTCGAAGTCGTTCACCAAGTGGAGCCTCGCGGTCGACCAGAACATGGGCCCGCACTACGGCGGCTGCGGCACCTGCACCGGCCTCATCACGGTCCACAATGGAGACTCGCGCTCCGGCCAGGTCGACTACACCATCGAGTACTACACGATGGGCCACCTGACGAAGTTCGTCCGCCCGGGCGCGTGGCGGGTCGACTCCACCGCCAACGGCTCGGTGCCGAACATCGCGTACCTCAACCAGGACGGGACGCGGGCGCTCATCGCGTACAACAACACCGCGTCCACACAGCAGGTGACGGTGAACTGGAGCGGGCAGCACTTCACCTACTCCCTGCCCACGAAGACGTCGGCCACCTTCACGTGGAAGTCCGGGGTCTCCGGTGGCGGCGGTGGCGGCTCCCGGACCGGCGCCATCACGGGGCTGGGCGGCAAGTGCGTCGACGTGGCGGGCGCGTCGACGGCCAACGGCACGGCGGTGCAGATGTACACCTGCAACGGCTCGGGCGCGCAGCAGTGGACGATCGGCACCGACGGCACGGTGCGCGCCCTGGGCAAGTGCCTGGACGTGACCGGCGCGAACGCCGCGGACGGGACGAAGGTGCAGCTGTACGACTGCAACGGCTCCGCGGCGCAGACCTGGGCCGCCGGTTCGGACGGCACCCTGCGGTCGTTGGGCAAGTGCCTGGACGTCTCGGACAACTCGACGGCCGACGGCGCCCGCCTGCAGATCTGGACGTGCTTCGCGGGGGCCAACCAGCGCTGGACACTGCCCGCCTAGCGCCGTCCGGTCGAAGCGTCCGGGTCCCGGGCGGCACCGGTGGGGTGGCCGCCCGGGACCCGGATTATGTTGGCGCACGTGCTGTTCATGGTGATCGAGACGTTCCGCGGCGGCCAGCCCCGCCCGGTGTACGACCGGGCCCGCGCACAGGGCCGCCTGCTGCCCGAGGGCCTGCGGTACGTCGACAGCTGGGTGGCCGCCGACTTCGCCCGCTGCTACCAGCTGATGGAGTGCGACGAGCTGACCCTGCTGATGCGCTGGATCGCCGAGTGGACCGACCTGGTCGACTTCGAGGTCGTCCCGGTCGTCCCCTCCGCCCAGGCCTCCCCGCTGATGAGCTGACCGTCACGAGCCGATCTGCCGACGAGCTAGCGGCCGCGGCGGGTCCCGGTCCGCTCGCGCGGCTGGCGGCGGGCCGGCGTCTCGAGGCGGCGGTGTCCCGGCCAGACGAGCGTCAGCTCGCCGCCGACGTCCAGCGCCGACCAGGCCGACTGGGCCCGGTGCAGCGCGGCCACGGCGCCGCGCAGCTGCTCGATGGTCACCGGCATGAACGGCTCGACGGCGTGGAACCGGGGCAGCTGCGCCTCCGGGACCGCGGCGGCCCGCTCGCACAGACCGCCGATGAGCTCGGCCCGCTGCAGGCGGTCGCGGTGCTCACGGATCATGTCCGCGGAGCGCTCGCCCGCGTGCGGCGGACGGCGGCCGGACTCGTGGTGCATGCTGCGAAACACCACGCCGCCGGCGATGGCGCCCCAGATGCCGTCGGCCAGCCCGAGCGCGTCCTCGACCGTGTAGTGGACCAGGTCGTGCGGCGTCTCCGGGCCCGCCGGGCCGGCGTCCATCCGGTAGACGACACCGTCGTCGCGCTCGATGCGCACATACGCCCGCACATGGTCGGCGAACCGGATGAACGTTACCCGCATGCCCTCCACGATGACCGCGTCCCCGGCCCGGTTCAACCGATTAACCCGGCCGAAACGACGCTGCCGCAGCATGGAGCGCATGGTCGACGAACGCGCACAGCTCGAGGTGGCCACGCTCGGCCCGTGCCGGGTCGACTCGCCGCTCTCGGCACTGCTGCGGCGGCAGGGCACCACGCAGCACTACGTCGACCCGGCCGACCGGGTGCTGCTCGACGACACGGTGGCGCTCGTCGCCGCGCGCGGGGTACCGGTGGACGAGCTTCCGGGTTTTGAGCCCGGAGGGCCGCGAGCCAAGATCTATTTCGATCCGTCGAAGACGCGGGTCGGCATCGTCACGTGCGGCGGGCTGTGCCCAGGGCTCAACGACGTGATCCGGGCGCTGGTGCTGGAGCTCACCAACCACTACGGGGTGCGGCGGATCTTCGGCTTCCGCAACGGCTACCAGGGGCTGACCGCGCGCTACGGCCGGCCCGTGCTCGACCTGGACCCGGAGGTGGTGGCGGGCATCAACGAGTACGGCGGGACGATCCTCGGCACCTCGCGCGGCAACCAGGACCCGGGCGAGATCGTCGACTGCCTGGAGCAGCTGAGCATCAACGTGCTGTTCGTGATCGGCGGCGACGGCTCGATGCGCGGCGCCCTGCGCATCGCCGAGACGGTGGCCGAGCGGGGCCTGCGGATCGCGGTCGTCGGCGTGCCGAAGACCATCGACAACGACATCCCGTACATCGAGCGCTCCTTCGGCTTCCAGACCGCCTTCGGCAAGGCGACCGAGGCGATCCGGGCCGCCCACGTGGAGGCGACGGCGTTCCCGAACGGTATCGGGCTGGTGCAGCTCATGGGGCGGCACTCCGGCTTCATCGCCTGCTACGCGGCGCTGGCCAACAACGACGCCGACTATGTGCTGATCCCCGAGGTGCCGTTCGCGCTCGACGGGCCGGGCGGCTTCCTGGAGCATCTGCGCCGGCGGGTCGTCGAGCGCGGGCACGCGATGGTGGTGGTGGCCGAGGGGGCGGGGCAGGAGTACCTGACGGCGACCGGCCGCGACGCGTCGGGCAATGCGCGGCTGGAGGACTTCGGGCGCTATCTGCGCGGCCGGATCGCCGCGCACTTCGCGGAGGCCGGCGTCGAGGCCAACCTGAAGTACATCGACCCCAGCTACACGATCCGCAGCGTGCCCGCCGACCCCTACGACAGCGTGTACTGCATCCGCCTCGCCCACGCCGCCGTGCACGCCGCGATGGCCGGGCGCACGGAGATGGTCGTCGGCCGCTGGCGGGGCCGGTTCGTGCACGTGCCGATCACGCTGGCCATCAGCTCCCGCAACCTGGTCGACCCCGACGGCGACCTGTGGCTGTCGGTCCTCGAGGCGACCGGCCAGCCACCCCTGTTCACCGGCGCGGGCGATCGGGTTGGCGGGGCACCGGCATAGTTGGGGCATGGAGCGTACGGCATCGCGGGCCGTCGAAGTGGTGGGCGCCTATGTGTTGCTCGTCGGGCTGCTCGGGGTGGTGGGCTGGCTGTCCTTCCACGTGGTGCGGTCGGCGCAGCGGGCGGCGCTGAGCGAGGGGGCCGGGCCGTGCACCGCGGCGGGGCAGCGGGACTGCCGGTCCGAGGCGGAGGTGGCGGTGGTGCGCAGGGCGTCGGGCGGCGGCGCCGAGGGCGATGACGTGACCTACTCCATCGTCACCGGGCCGGACGGCCGGTCGGTGACGGTGGACCGGGCCGCCTACGACGCGCTGCGGGCCGGTGACCGGGTCCGGCTCGTCTCGTTCGACGGGGAGATCACGCACGTCGTCTACTCGGGGGGCGAGGTGGCGACGGGCGAGTACAGCGACCGCGTCACCGGCTACACCTGGCTGCTCTGGATGGCCGCGCCCCTGTGCTGCAGCGCCGCCTGGCTCACCGTGACACTGCACCGCACCGGGGAGTTCGAGGGCTACCTGATGTTCGGGTCGGCGGTGATCACCGCGCTGTTCTCGGTGGTCCTCGCCCTGCCGCTGCACACGGGCCTGGCCTGGCTGATCGGGGCGGTGCCGGCCGCGTTCACCGGCGTCGTCCTGCTCGCGGCGGCCACGTCGGCCGGCTGGGTGCGGTGCACCCGGCCGGCCGGGTGAGGCTCAGCCGCGGCGGGCGCGCACGGCCGCCGCGAGGTCGTCCAGGAGCGACTCGGTCGTGTCCCAGGACATGCAGGCGTCGGTGACGCTCTGGCCGTAGGTGAGCTCGCCGCCGAGGTCCTGGCGGCCGGCGACCAGGAAGCTCTCCAGCATCACGCCGGCGATGCCGTCCTGCCCGCCCGCGACCTGCTCGGCGACCTCGCGGGCGACGGCGGCCTGGCGGACGTGGTCCTTGCCGCTGTTGCCGTGGCTGGCGTCGACGATGAGCCGGCGCGGCATCTCGGCCTTCTCCAGGCGGGCCAGGGCGTCGGCGACGTCGGCCGGGCCGTGGTTCGGGCCCGAGCGGGCGCCGCGCAGGATGATGTGGCAGTCGGGGTTGCCGGTGGTGGAGACGACGGCGGCCCGGCCGTCCTCGTCGACGCCGAAGAAGACGTGCCGGCTGGCTGCGGTACGGCAGCCGTCGATCGCGACCTGCACGTCGCCGTCGGTGCCGTTCTTGAACCCGACAGGCATGGACAGGCCCGAGGCGAGCTGGCGGTGCACCTGGCTCTCCGGCGTGCGCGCGCCGATCGCGCCCCAGGACACGGCGTCGGCGATGTACTGCGGGCTCGTCGGCTCCAGGAACTCGCACCCGACGGGCAGGCCCAGGCCCAGCACGTCGAGCAGCAGCCGGCGGGCCAGGCGCAGGCCCCGCGGCACGTCGAAGGTCTCGTCGAGCCCGGGGTCGTTGATGAGCCCCTTCCAGCCGACGGTCGTGCGGGGCTTCTCGAAGTACACCCGCATGACAATTGCCAGGTCGGGGGCCAGCCGGGCGGCGAGCGGAGCCAGACGGCGGGCGTAGTCGACGGCGGCCACCGGATCGTGGACCGAGCACGGCCCCACGACCACGAGGAGCCGGTCGTCGGCACCGGACGTGATGCGGTGGACGTCGTCCCGGCCGCGCTGCACCACTGCCGCGCGCTCGTCGTCCATGGGCAGCTCGGCGGAGAGCTCGCGCGGCGTGAACAGCGGGCGGTAGCCGGTGACGCGGAGATTGCTGGTTTCCATGCCCGTCTCGTTTCCTTCCAAGGAGGCGGGCCCGTCGACAACCCGAGCCTGCCGTCTGACACGACGAAGGGCAGAGACTGCGGCGTCTCTGCCCTTGCTGGCTCCGGGTGGTTTCAGGTCAGCGCAAATTGCCGCCGGCTCCACCCGGAGCCACGGTAAAAGCGCGATAACCCAAAAGCACGCCGCAACTGTACCCCATGAGGGCGGGACTTCCGGCCCTATAAGCCCGATCGGGCGCGGGCCTACCGTCGGCTCATGTGGAACATCGCTGATGTCATGACGTTCGGGGCGGTTTCCGTGACGGCGGACACACCGTTCAAGGCGATCGTCGACCTGCTCGAAGCCCACGGTGTCAACGCGGTCCCGGTGGTCGACGCGGCCGACCGGGTCGTCGGCGTGGTGTCGTCCGCTGATCTGCTGCCCAAACTCGAGGTGTCCGGCACGGAGAAGGCCCACGCCACCGCGGCCGCCGAGCTGATGAGCGCGCCGGCCATCACCGTCGTCAGCACCGCCACCCTGCCGAAGGCCGCCCGGATCATGGAGTCGGCCGCGCTCAAGCGCCTCCCCGTCGTCGACGACCACGGCCGCCTGGTCGGCATGGTGACGCGCCGCGACCTGCTGAAGGTGTTCCTGCGCAGCGACGCGGAGATCCGCCGTGAGGTCACCGGCCTGTGCGCCCGCGCCGGCATCGACGTCGAGGTGGCCGACGGCGTGGTCACACTGCTGGGCGAGGTCGGCCGCCAGTCGGCGATCCCGGCCTTCGTCCGCCGCGTCGAGCGCGTGGACGGGGTCGTGGACGTCGTGAGCCTGCTGAGCTGACGCTCTGTGTAGGGTTGGCCGGTGGCCATTGCCCGGTATCAATTGGGGATCGACTTCGGCTCGTCGACGACGGTGGCCGTCACGCGCGGCCCGGACGGGCGGGTCCGGCCGCTGCTGTTCGACGCCTCACCGCTGCTGACCTCGGCCGTCTTCGCCGGGCCGGGCGGCGCGCTGCTCACCGGCGCCGACGCCGAGCGGGCCGCGATCGGCCACCCGGCCGGCCTGGAGGCCAGCCCGAAGCGCTGCATCGACGACAGCGCCGTGTGGCTCGGTGACCGAGAGTATCCGGTCGCCGACCTGATCGCCGCCGTCCTCGGCCGCGTGCGCACCGAGGCCCGCCGGGTCCACGGCGGCGAGCCGGAGCGGACAGTGCTGACCCACCCGGCCGGCTGGGGCCCGGCCCGGCTGGCCGTCCTGGGCGACGCGGCGGCCCGGGCCGGCCTCAGCGCCGTCGCGTTCGTCCCCGAGCCGGTCGCCGCGGCCGACTACTTCGCCGGCGTCCTCGGCCGCGCGATCCCGCCCGGCCGCGCCCTGCTCGTGTACGACCTCGGCGCCGGCACCTTCGACGCCACCGTCCTGCAGGCCGGCGCCGACGGCTACCGCATCGCCGGCTCGGCCGGGCTGACCGACGTCGGCGGCCTCGACCTCGACGCCGCGGTCGTCGCCGCCGCCCGGGCCCACACCGCCGGGGCGTCCGCCGAGTGGGAGCGGCTCGACCGCCCCCGGGCACCCGCCGACCACCAGGCCCGCTACACCCTGTGGCGCGGCGCCCGCGCGGTGAAGGAGCAGTTGTCCCGGCACCCGGCCGCCGACCTGCACGTCCCGCTGGCCGACACCGACGTCCGGCTGGTCCGCGACGAGTTCGAGGCGATGGCCGCCCCCTTCCTGCACCGCACGGTCGGCTGCGTCCACGCCCTCCTGCGCGACTGCCGCCTGACCCCGGCCGACCTGGAGGCGGTGTTCCTGGTCGGCGGCTCGACCCGCATCCCCCTGGCCGGCACGCTGCTGCACCGGGCCCTCGGCATCGCCCCGACGGTGCTCGACCAGCCGGAGCTGGTGGTCGCGGAGGGCAGCCTGCACGGCCTGGCGCCGTCACCGCCTTCGCGGACGCCGCTGCCGCCCGAGCCCGCGCCGTCGCCGGCTCCGCCGGTGTCCGTGCCGGCCGCCCCGGCGGCACCGCCACAGCGCCCCCGTCGGCGGCTGCTGGTCGCCGGCGGGGCCGCCGTGCTGCTCGCCGTCGCCGCGGCGGTCGTCGTCTACGTCAACGCCGACGCGTCCGATGGGACCGGCCAGCCCGGTGCGCTCGGCGGGAGCTCCGGACCGCCCCGCTCGTCCGCCACCGTCCCGTCCCCGGCCCCGCCCGGTGGGAGGGCGCTCACCGGGCACACCGGCGTCGTGTCCGGCGTCGCGTTCAGCCCGGACAGCAGGACCCTGGCCACCGCCAGCAACGACCACACGGTCCGGCTGTGGGACGTCGCCGCGCCGGCCCAGGCCCAGTACACCCTCGCCGAGCACAGCGACTCCGTCCTGGCCGTCGCGTTCAACCCGAAGAGCGCGACGCTCGCCACGGGCAGCGGTGACGGCACCGGGCGCATCTGGGACCTCGACCGCAACCAGTCGACGCACACGCTGAGCGGGCACCAGGTGGCCGTGTGGAGCGTCGCGTACTCCGGCGACGGCAAGACCCTGGCCACCGGCGGGAACGAGGGCGCGGTCCGGCTCTGGAACGCCGCCGACGGCCGGTTCCTGCGCGCGATGACCGCCCACGACGGCCCGGTCCAGGCCCTGGCCTTCAGCCCCGACGGCGCCGTCGTCGCGAGCGGGGGCGACGACGGCAAGGTCCGCCTGTGGAAGGCCGCCGACGGCAGCCCGCTGACCGCGGCCGACGACGGCTGGTCCGTGAGCGGCCTGGCGTTCAGCCCGGACGGGAGGTACCTGGCCACCGTCGACGAGAACGGCACCTTCCGGCTGCGCGACAGCACCACCGCCGGCCAGGTCCGCAAACTCCCGCCGCGCCAGGACGTCACCGCCTACGCTGTCGCGTTCAGCCCGGACAGTAAGCTGCTGGCCATGGGCACGAGCGAGGGTCAGGTCACGCTGTACGACGTGGCGGCCTGGCAACCGCTGAAGACGATGCCCGGGCCGAAGGAGAGCGTCCGGTCCGTCGCGTTCAGCCCCGACGGCCGCTTCCTGGCCGCCGGCTCCGTCGACAACACCGCGTGGCTGTGGAGCCTGCGATGACCGGCACCGACCTCGACGGCCTGCGCGCCGGTGACCTGGACGCGCGCGAGGCCCACCTGTACGACCTGCTGGACCGGGCCCGCGACTTCGGCGACCCCGCGGCGCTCGCGGCCCTCGAGGCGCTGGTGCGCGACTACACGCAGTACCACCGCTCGCTGTACACGCGGGCCATGAACCAGGCCGGTGTCCTGGCCGCGCACCTGCCGGTGGAGGCGGTGCGGGAGCCGCTGCTGGAAGCCCTGACGGACACCCGCTACAACTGCCAGGCGTGGGCGGCCATGGGCTGCGCGGCGTTCGGGGTGCGGGCGGCGGTACCGACGCTTGTCGAGCTTCTGGAAAGTCCACAGTGGATAATCGTGGACGAGGCGATCAAGGCGCTCGGTGCGCTCGGCGACGCCTCGGTGGTACCGCCCCTGCGCCCGCTCCTGGCCGACGACGTGGAGTGGGTGCGGCAGCGAACCGCCGACGCGCTGGCGGAGATCGGCGGCCCGGAGGCGCTCGACGCCCTGTGGCACGAGTTCGAACACCGCCACTTCCCCCGCATCGGCCACATCGCCAGCGCCCTGGCGACGTTCACCCCCGACGTCATCCCCCGCCTGATCACCGCCTCCGACGACCCGGACCCGAACCGCCGCTACTGGGCCGCCGTGGCCCTGGGCTCGACCGGCGACGAGCAGGTGGCCCCGGTCCTGGAACGCCTCCAGGCCCAGGACCGCGGCGCCACGGTCTTCGACGGCGAGGTCCGCGCCGCCGCGAAGAAAGCCCTCCGCACCCTCCGCCGGATCCAGGCCGCCGTCGCCGCCCGCGAGCAGCCCTCGCCCTGACCGGCCCCGCCGCCCGGCGCCGGGCGCAAAACCTGCCGACCTCACCCGGGCGGCCACGCGTGCCTCGGCGGACCGCCTACAGGATCGTGACCTGGACCGTGTACGAGGGCACGTCGCCGGGGACCACCCGGTAGGCGACCCGCTGGATCTGGCGGTCATCCGCGAACAGCGCCACACCGCCGAGCTCGCCCAGGTGCGACCGGTCGAGCGTGGGCGAGACCGGCCGGCCCTGCAGGACGTCACCGACGCCGCCGAGATAGTTCGTCGCGTCGGCCGGTGGCCTCGGCGTCGGCGACCGGACCGTCACGTCGAGGGCGCCGCGCGGGGGCGCTCGGGGTCGGCGAGTGTCACGGTGTCCCGGCGGCGCCCTCGACCTGCATGACCGACAGCAGGACGGCCCACTCCGCGAAGCCGGTGCGCAGCTCGCACGCGGCGGTGCTGCCGGGCCAGACGACGTCGGCCTCGCCCAGGACGACCTGGGGCAGGGCCACGACCGACGGCTGGGGCAGCAGGCTCTTCACGTTGCCGGCGATGATGTTCATCAGCTCTCCGGCGGCGTCGACGATGTCCTCCAGGCGCACGCTCGCGTGCGGCATCTCCAGCATCGACCCGGCCATGGCGGCGGCGCCGTCGACGGAGCAGCGCAGGACCACGTGGCCGTTCCAGGCGCCGGCGATCGAGACCGCCGCGGTGACGTCGAACTGCTCGACGTACGAGGCTGCCGGTAGCGGCTCGCCCGGCGGTGTCCCGCCGAGATAGGCGGTCCACACCTGCCACACGATGCCCTGGAGGGCTTCGGCGCTGACTGGCCCGCCGTCGAGTTCTGCCCGCATGGAAACGGCTCCCTTCGGCACCCGCCTCATCGTCCGGGGCCCGGCCTGGTTAAGGTTTGACGACGTGGAACTTTCGCAGGAGAACGCCTGGCTGCGCCGCAAGGCCGAGGACCCGGAGCACACGGGCTGGTACATCGAGCGCTTCCGGAAGCTGGCCGCGGCCGGGGAGGACCTGGCGGGGGAGGCTCGGCTCGTCGACGCCATGGTGCCCCGCCGGGCGCGGATCCTCGATGCCGGCAGCGGCACCGGGCGGGTCGGGGCGGCCCTGCACGCGGCCGGGCACGACGTGATCGGGGTCGACCTGGACCCCGAGCTGGTGCTGGCCGCCCGCAAGGACCACCCGGGGCCGTCGTGGCTCGTCGGTGACCTGGCCGACCTTGACATCCAGCCGGCCGGTTTCGACGCAATTGTCAGCGCCGGGAACGTGATGGCATTCGTCGCGCCGGCGACGAGAATCAAGATCCTCGAAAACTGCAAGCGCCATCTCAAAGACGGCGGCAGATTGATCATCGGCTTCGGGGCCGGGCGCGGATACGCGTTCGAGGACTTTCTCGACGACGCCCGGGCGGCCGGACTCAGGCAGGATGTCCTGCTCGCGACCTGGGACCTTCGGCCATTCACCCCGGAATCCGACTTTCTTGTCGCAATTCTGAGCTGATCCGTGCCCCATGCCGAGATCCAACCCACGCTAATGTCGTCCGCGTGGTGGGCTTGGTATTGGGGGCGCTGCGGGCCCGGCGGGTGCAGGCACTGGTGATGCTGGCGCTGGCCGTGCTCACCGCGGTCGCCGCGGCCGTCGCGGCCCGGGCGGCCCATGCGGCCGGTGACAGCGCGGCGCAGGCCCGCATCGCCGGTGCCACGGTCCCCGAGCGCACGCTGCGGGTCCGCGGTACCGCCGCCGCCCCCGACCGCCCCGACGACGTCCTGCGCCGCATGGCAAACCTCGTCGACGCCCCGATCGACGAGAAGGCCGGCGGCATGCGGCTGCCCGGCGACCTGGTCGACGGCTCCGGCGGCCGCAGGACCGCCGCCGAGCTGCGCTCGGCCGAGAAGTTCTGCGGCAACGTGACGCTGCGGCAGGGGCGGTGCATCCAGGCCGACGGCGAGGTCGTGCTCCCCGAGGAGCTGGCCCGCCTGCTCGGCGTCACGGTGGGCGGCGAGATCGTCCACGAGTCCGGGCTGACGGCGGCTGCGGTACCACTGCAGGTCGTCGGCCTGTATGCACCCGCCGACCCGGCCGGCTGGTTCTGGGCCGGCCAGGACGGTGCCGCCGCCTACACGACGAGCCCCACCGTCGCGTCGGCCAAGGCCACCGTGACCGTCACGTTCGACGCCCTGCTGGAGCCGGCGGCGTTCGACGACCCGGCCGAGCTCAAGGCCGGTGTCGACCGGCTGCGGGCGGCGCGCTTCGAGGTGACCTCGGGTGCGCCCGCGCTGGCCGACGCGCTGCGGGCCGACCGCCGGGCCGTGCAGCGGGGGATCGGGCTCGACGAGGCGCAGATCCTGCTCTTCGGCGGGCTGGCCGTCGCCGTCGCCGCCGCCTACGCCGCGCAGGAGCGCCGGGGCGACGCCGCCCGCCTGGCGATCCGCGGCCTGCCCCGCTGGCGCATCCGGGCCGCGACCGCCCTGCAGAGCCTGGTGCCGCTCGCGGTCGGCGCGGCCTGGTCGCCGCGGCTGTTCGCGGCCGGGGCGGTCATCGTCGTCGCGGCCGACTGGAGCGCCACCCGCGGCGGCGTCGGCGAGCTCATGCGCGACGTGCGGCCCCGCCGGCCACTCGCCGCCGCGACCGCCGAGGTGTGCGCGCTCGGGCTGGCCGCGGCCGCGCTGTTCCAGATCGTCGCCGCCCCCGCCGCCGACGTGCGCCACGACACCGGCTTCGGCCTCGCCCAGGTCGCGCCGCTGCTGATCGCGGCCGGGCTCGGCGTGCTCGGCACCCGGCTGCTGCTGGCCGGGGCCGGGTTCTACGGACGCCACGCGCTGGCCGCCGGCCGGCTCACCGCGGCCCTGACCGGGCTGACGCTCGGGCGCCGGCGCACCGCGTATCGGATCATCCCCCTTCTCGCCGCCGCCACCTGCATCCTCGCGCTCGCCGCCCAGGACTGGCGGGGCGGCACCACGGCGCGGGCCGAGCGGGCCGGGGTCGAGGTCGGCGCCGAGCGGGTCCTGCGGGTCGCGCCGGTCGGCCGGGAGCGCCTGCTCGCCGCGGTCCGCGCGGCCGACCCCGGCGGCCGGGAGGCGATGGCGGTCGTCGTCACCGGTGACGTCATCGCCGTCGACGCCCCGCGCCTGCTGGCCGTGTCCGGGGTCGACGGCGCCGCCCTGCACCCGGCCGCTCCGGAGCCGCTGCGGTTCACGGGCACCGACCTCCAGCTCAAGGGGGCCGGCACCCGGATCCGCGTCCTGCTCGCCGTGGAGGGGACCGGCGAGCAGCTCGTGGCCGAGTTCGGGTCCGGCTCGGGGGCGACGGTCCCCGGCTGCGCCAACGGCTGCCGCGTCGAGGCGGTGGAGGCCGATCCGGGCGCCGTGGAGCTGCAGGAGCTCGTCGCGGACGGCCGGGTCGTCGTCCCCGCCGCCGTCTTCGCCGACCCGGCCCGCTGGCGGACCACGGTGGCCCAGGCGAGCGCCGGTGTGCAGATCCGCCAGAGCGGCGGGACCCTGCGCCTGGCCGATGTCGAGCCGCGCGTGCAACGACCGACGGACAGCCGGGTGTACGTCGTGGACGCCCCCGTCCCGCTGCCCGCCCTCGTGGCCGGGGACGCGGCCGCCAACGACAAGCACGACCAGCCGGCGGTGAGCATGTTCGGCGCGACGGTGCCCGTGGCCGCCGTCTCCTCGGTGATCGTCCCGCGGGGCGGCGGCACCGGCGTCCTCGTCGACCTGGAGTACGCCGGGCGGATCAGGGCCGTGGCCGTCGGCGCGGTGCCGTCCGCCGAGCGCCCCGAGGTGTGGCTGGCCAAGGGCGCCGGTGACGGCGTCATCGCCCGGCTGCGCTCGGCCGGGCTCGACATCACCGGCAGCGACTCCGTGGCCGCGGCGACCGACCGGGCCGGCCGGCTCACCCCCGCCGTGATCGCGCTCGGCGACCTGGCCGGGGCCGGGATCGTGCTGCTGCTGGCCGCGGTGGCCGCGTTCGTGGTGGCCGCCGTGGACCGCCGCGACCGCGACGCCGAGCTGCGCTCGCTGCGCCGCCAGGGTGTCCCGCAGCGGGTCGTGCGGCGGGTCGAGCGCTGGGCCGGGCTGATCCCGGTGCTCGTGTCGGTGGTGATCGGCGTTTCGGCGGCGATGCTGCTCCGCGCCCTCGACCCGCCGCCGGTGCGCCCCTTCACCGACCCGTGGCCGGTCCTGCCGCCCGCGATCCAGCCCCTCGCCGCGCTCGTGGCGGGCCTCGTCGCGCTGGCCGTCCTGACCGCCGCGATCATCAAGAAGGGCCGAGCATGATCGCGCTCATCCTCGGCATGCTGCGGTCCCGCCTCGGCCGCGCGCTGACCGTGGCCCTGCTGACCGCGCTGGCCACCGTGGCCGCCGTGGCGGCGCCCGTCTACGTAGCCCGGACGGACCGGCAGATCGTCGACACCGCCGTCGCCCAGGCCACCACCAAGGAGCGCAACATCCAGGTCAGCGGCGGGGTCGATGCCGGCAGCGACGGCCGGATCCCGGCCACCTTCGAGCGGCTGGGCTCGGGCTGGGTCGACGCGCCCGGCTACACGTCGGTGTTCCGGGCCCAGTTCGCCGCGCAGTCCGAGGCGACCCCGATCGTCGACGCCGACCAGCTCAGCCGGGTGGTGTTTCGCGAGAGCCTCTGCGAGCACGTGGTCGTCGTCGCCGGCCGGTGCCTGATGGGCACGGGCGACGCCGTCCTCAGCGTGGGGGCGGGCGACCGGCTGAAGGTGAAGCCGGGCGACGCGGTCGGGCTGACCGGCTCGGTGTTCGACGCGATCAGCAACCGGTACCTCGCCGCCGGGCCGCCCACCCCGATCACCGTCGTCGGGATCGTCCGCGCCCGCGACGGCACCGAGCCCTACTGGGGCTCCGGCGGCGCGCTCACCGACGCCGACGGCCCCGCGTACTACGTCGACCGCCGCACCCTCGCCACCTTCTCCCGCGGCTCCGAGCTGCAGACGTACGACGCCTACCCGCAGCCGGGCGCGATAAGCGTCGAGCACCTGGACGCGCTGCGGGCCTGGGTGGAGGACTCCGGGCGGCGCAACAACAGCGGCGCGCGCCTCACCACCGACCTCGGCGCGCTGCTGGACCGCATCGACGAGCGGCGGGCCGACGTGCGCGCGACGGTGCCGTTCGCCGTCGCGCCCGTCCTGGTGCTCGCCTGGGCGGTCATCATCCTCGCCGTGGCCGCGGCCACCCGGGCCCGCCGCTTCGAGCACGGCATCATCGCCCTGCGCGGCGTGTCCCGCCCCAACCGCTGGTGGCTGGCGACCGGGGAGACGCTCCTGCCGATGCTGCTCGGGGCCGTGGCCGGGTTCACCGCGGTGGGCGGCTGGACCACGCCGGGCGCGCCGCTCTACGCCGCCGTCGCCGTGGTCGGCGCGGTGCTGGCCGGGCTCGTCGTCGGTGTGCGCACGGTCTCCGGGCCGGTCGCCGCGCTGCTGCGCCGGGTCGATGTCCGAAGTGGACGGTGGGGCGCACGGATCGCCGTGTTCGCCGCCGTCGCCGCGGCCGCGGCCACGTTCCAGCTCCGCGGCGGCAGCGGGGGAGTGGCCGGGGTCGCTCCGGCGCTCGTGCTGCTGGCGATCGCGCTGCTGACCGCTGTCGTCGCGCCGCTGCTGGCCGCCCGCCTGGGCGCGTCGGCGCTGCGCCGGGGCCGGCTCACCGGTGCGCTGGCCGGCCTGTCGCTGGCCCGCCGCCCGTCGGCCGCCCGGCTGCTGGCGGTGCTCGTGGTCGCCCTGTCCTCGCTGGCCTTCGCGGCCGCGGCGGTGACGCAGGCCGATCAGCGGCGGGCGGACCAGGCGCAACAGGCCATGGGCGCTTCGACGGTACTGTCGGTGGGCGCCACGACCCGGCACGCGCTCCTGGAGGCGGTGCACGCGGCCGACCCCGACGGCCGCTATGCGATGGCGGTGGTGCCGATCCCGGGCGGGCTGGCCGTCGACTCGCCGCGCCTGGCCGTCGCCGGCAACGACGGCTGGGCCGCTCCGCTGCGTCCGGTCGCGCCGGCGGACTCGGCGACGGTCACCGGTACCACCCTCGACCTGGACATCACCGTCACGTTGCTGGACCGGACGGATGACGCGTTCGCCGCGGTCGTCGCCCCGCTCAACGGCCGGCCCAACGCCACCGTCGAGTTCGGTGCGGTCAAGGCGGGCCGCCACACGTACAGCGCGGCGATGCCCTGTGCCGGCGGGTGCCGCCTGATCCAGCTCGCGTTCCGGCTGGCGCCCTACGCCGGGCCGGCCCTGGAGCTGACCCTCCACAATGCTCCGACGACGACCTGGCAGTCCCCGCCCGGCGCGACGGTCACCGTGCAGGGGCAGGACGTGGCGATGAAGCTCCCGCCCGGCCCGGACGCCGGCACCGGCGTCCTGCGCCCCGGCAGCGGTCCGGCCGTCCTGCCGGTGGTGTCGACCGGCCCGCTGCCGCCGACCGGCCTGCTCACCGTGTTCGACCGGCAGCGCCAGCTGCCCGCGAAGGTCGTCGCCACCGTGCCCCGCCTGCCGCGCCTGGGCACCGACGGACTGCTCGTCGACCTCGAGTCCGCCGACCGGCTCTCCATCGACAGCGCGGCCACCGGCGCCGAGGTCTGGCTCGCCGCGGACACGCCTCAGCCGGTGCTCGACGCGATCGCCGCCCACGGCGTGACGATCGACGCCCGGCGCACGGTCGCCGACGCCCGGGCCGCCCTCGCCGGTGAAGGCTCTGCGCTGGGCCTGCGCTTCTACCTGGTGGCCGGGGTTCTCGCCGTCGTGCTGGCGGCCGCGGCCCTGCTCAGCGGTACCGTCGAAGGTGCGTCGAACGATCTGCGGACCCTGCGCGGCCAGGGCCTGGCCGCGCGCCGGGCCCGGCTCGTGGAGCCGCTCGCCGCCGTCCTGCTCGTGCTGTTCGCGGGGGTCGTGGCGGTCCCGGCCACCGTGGCGGCGTGGGCGGCCGCGGCGCCGCCCGACCTGCGCGGCGTGCCGGCGCTCGGCCCGCCGCTGGCCGCGCTGGGCGCCGGGCTGGTGCTGCTCGTGGTGGTCGCGGTGCTCACCGCGACCACGACGCGCGCTCAGGCGCGGGTGAGCAGGAAGCGGTGAATCCGCCCGGCGACGTCGGCCAGGTCGTGTGAGCCGTCGACGACGAGGTCGGCGAGCTGCCGCCCGGTGGCGACGGTGCGCAGGTGGGTCTCGCGGCCGCCGGCGAGGTACGCCCGCAGTATCACCGCCGGGTCCCGGTGGTCGAGCGCCCGCCGGGCCAGGCTCAGGTCCAGTGGCGTGTCGACGTACACCGTCCACTTCGCGGCCCACCGGATCGGCGGCAGCGCGAGGGCGTACACACCCTCGACCACGACCATCCGCGCCTCCTCGTGCGCGTCCAGGCGCAGCTGCAGCGCCGGCAGGTCGACCGCGTGCGGATCGTCGTCGCCGCTGTCGCCGAGATCGACGACCGGCGCGTGAGCGAGTTTGCCCACCTCGGAGGCGATGCTGGTCTTGCCCGACCCGGCCGGGCCGCCGATGACCAGCAGGGGCGGCAGCACGCGCATCACGGGCGAGACCCTACCGTGCCGGGGGCTGCGGCACGAACCCGTTGCGCGGTTCGGGCGCATCTTCACCGGGACGGGCCCAGTGGGATGACTGTCGATGCATCGTGCGCGCGGAGCACCTTGGCGAGCACTGTCGCCACGGTCTGCGCCTCGGCCCGGGTCATCTGCCCCGTGAAGTGCCGCTCGATCCCGGCCAGGTAGGTCGGCGCGGCCGCCTTCAACCGGGCCCGCCCGGCCGCGGTGAGCTTCGCGAACGCCGAGCGCTTGTCGTCGGGGTTGGCCACCCGCTCGACGAGCCCCGCCCGCACCAGCTCGTCCACGACCCGGCTGACCCGGCTGCGGCTGACCACGGCGGCCGCCCCGAGCGCCGACATGGTGAGCCGCCTGGCCGGGGCGGCGTTGAGCTCGAGGAGCACGTCGTACCAGGTGAGCGGCAGTCCGTGCGCGGCCTGCAGCTCCTGGTCGAGCACCGGCGTCAGCGCGGCGTGCACCCGCAGGAGCGCCGCCCAGGCCGCAGTGTTGTCCACCGTCACACCGTACCAACTCTTGTGCGCGCGCACGCACACGGCTACCTTGGCCGGAGTCAAGGTGCGTGCGCACGCACATTTATACCCGGAGGTTGTTGTGACACGTTTGCTGCACATTGCCGCGTCCCCGCGGGGCGACGAGTCCGAGTCCCTCGCGCTGGCGAGCACATTCCTGGAGGTGTACCGCGAGCTGCACCCAGAGGACGAGGTGGCGGAGTGGGACCTGTGGGACGGCACGCTGCCCGAGTTCGGCCCGGCCGCCGCGGCCGCCAAGATGGACGTCTTCGCCGGCCGGACCCCGACCGGCCCCGGCGCCGCCGCCTGGCAGGCCGCCCGCGCCACCTTCGACCGCTTCGCCGCCGCCGACAAGTACCTGTTCTCGGTGCCGATGTGGAACGCGTCAGTGCCATACATCCTGAAGCAGTTCATCGACGTGGTCAGCCAGCCCGGCACCGTCTTCGGCTTCGACCCCGACCAGGGCTACTCCGGCCTGGTGACCGGGCGCAAGGCGGCGGTGCTCTACACGAGCGCGGTGTACGGCGAGGGCCGCGCCCCGTCCTTCGGCGCCGACTTCCAGTCCCCGTTCTTCGACGGCTGGCTCCGCTGGGCCGGCATCACCGACCTCACCACCGTCGAGCTCCGCCCCAACCTGGCCGTCGCCGACCCCGAAGCCCGCCGCGCCCGCGCTCACACCGAGGCGATCGAGGCCGCGAAGAACTTCTGAATCCGCTCCCAGGCATCCCGGGCCGCCGCACTGTCTGCGTCGAGGAAGAACGCGTGCGGCGTATCCGGGTACACGATGACCTCGTGGCGGTCGCCGAGCGCGGCCCGGACCTGCACGATGTCCTCGGCCGGGACGACATGATCGCGGTCCCCGACCAGGAACAGCAGCTCGCCCGAGATCTCCGGCGCGAGCGTGAGCGTGGGCTCGGGCCGGCTCAGCGGGATCTCGGTCCCGGTGAGCCACCCGGGATAGAGCACCACGGTGGCCGCGACGCCGAGCCGGGCCGCCGCCACGAACGCCGCATGGCCGCCCAGACTCACCCCGAGCAGCCCGGCCTTCTCCCCGGCCACCCCTTCCGCCCGCAGCAACTCCAGGCACTCCCGGACGTCCTCGACGACCCCGTCCCGGGTCAGCCCCTCCATCAGCGCAAACCCCCGCCGCCGACCCTGCGCGTCCTGGGGCAGCTCGACCCCGTCCTCAGCCCGGTGATACAGGTCCGGCGCCACCGCCACGAACCCGGCCGCGGCGAGCCGATCGACACAACGCCTGACACTCCCATCCACCCCGAACAACTGGTGCAGCACGACGACCCCCGGATGCGGCCCGGCCCCACCGGGACGCGCAACATACATCTGCATACGCCGAACCCTACCGACCGCCAAACCCCCGCGCCGGCCCCGGCCGCGGCCGGGTGGGCGGACAGGACCCCCGGTGGCGCGGCGGCGGGGTGTGGGGTCATGGGCCCCAGATGCACAGGACGAAGAGGACGATCACCACGGCGATGGTGATGGCGACGGTCCAGGCCGGTGACAGCGAGAACGAGCCCTTGGCCGGCGGCGACTCGACGCCGAGGCCGCCGTCGAGGTCGGCGAGCAGCCTGTCGACGGCGTCCGCCGTGGCGCCCTGGGCG
The DNA here is from genome assembly GCF_019904175.1 of Dactylosporangium vinaceum. GTDB lineage: Bacteria > Actinomycetota > Actinomycetes > Mycobacteriales > Micromonosporaceae > Dactylosporangium > Dactylosporangium vinaceum. Next base: position 3,439,264 of record NZ_CP061913.1, read on the forward strand.
GCCAGCCAGGCCACCACGTCCGGGTGGTCCGAGCGGACCAGGGCGGCCAGCAGGTGCTCGGTGCCGACGTGGTCCGGGTTCAGCGCGCGGGCCCGGTCCAGCACCGCCGACGCGTCCGCGTCGAGCTCCGGCGCCGACGGCGGGTGGGCCGGGGCTGCGGGGAGCGGGGTGGTCCATATCGTCGCCGTGTTGCCGGTCCGATACGTCGCCAGGGCCTCGGCCAGGGCTTGCGGGGTGGGGCCGGCGGCACGGGTGACGGCGGCTCGGGCTTCGGTGGTGAGGCGGTCCAGCACGGCTTTCCTTTCTACAGCAAACCCGCACCCCGCGCGCAACCCGAGGCGGCCATGCTCCGGATGATGGGTACGAGACGAAAACTTCTGACGATGGTGGCCGCGCTGGCGGCCGCGGCGGCGCTCGTGCCGGCCGGGGTGGCCCACGCGGCGGCCGACCCGGTGCCACAGTCGGCCAAGCGGGCCATGTGGCTGTGGTCCCGGGCCGCACCGGCAGCCGTCGTGGCCTGGGCCGAGCAGCACGGTGTCAAAGAAATCTTCGCGGCTGTACCGTGGGCGCCGACGACGGCCGACGCCAGTCGCCTGAGGGACCTGCGGGCGCGCACGAAAGCGGCAGGCATCCGGCTTTCCGCGCTCGGCGGCGACCCGGCCTGGGCGGTGAACCCGAAGGACGCCGTCGCGTGGCGGCAGCGGGTCAGCGCGATGAAGCTGTTCGACGGCGTCCACCTCGACGTCGAGCCCTACCTGCTGCCCAACTGGGTCCAGGACCAGCAGCGCATCGCCGCGAGCTACCTGACGATGCTCGACGCGGTGCGCCGGGCGGGGCCGGAGCCCCTGGAGGCCGACGTCCCGTTCTGGCTCGCCACCGTCAAGGTGGGGGCGCAGAACCTCGCCGAGGCCGTCATCCAGCGGGTCGACGCCATCACCGTCATGTCGTATCGGGACAGCGGCGCGGCCGTGCTCGACGTCGGCACCGACCTGCTGGCCCGGGCCCGGAAGAGCCGGCTGCCGGTCCGGCTCGCCGCGGAGACCCAGCCGTCGGCCGACTGCGCCTACTGCACGTTCGCCGGCCGCACGCAGAGCGCCCTGCGGCAGCAGTTGGCGGCGATCGACACGGGCGCGAAGCCGTACCCGACCTATCAGGGTATCGCCGTCCACGACTACGACAGCTGGTCCAGAATCAGCTAGACGGCGCATGGTCATGACGCATCGACTTCCGTACGCTTCGACGACGAACGCCGATGCGTCCTGCTGCGACCCGCCACGTTCTGCAGGCCGCCTCGGCCCGCCGTGCGCTGTGGCCGGCCGGGCTGAGAGGCCGTGCACTGCCGTCGAACGAGATGGGAGGGCCGGCGGAATGCCTGCTGCGCCGGATCGAGTCAGTGTCGGGTTCACGGGCCAGTCCTGCGGTGAGGGCCCGTTGTCGTGGGGTCAGCTGGAGAACTGGTCGGCGATCGTCAAGCAGGGCACGTGGCTGCCGCTGGGCGGGGTGAAGCCGCTGCCACCGGGGACCGCGATCGCCGACATCGAGGCCGAGCTGCGATACCTCATGACGCGGTACGAGCCGATGCGTACCCTGCTGCGGTTCGACGCCGCGGGGACACCCACCCAGGTGGTGTACCCGAGCGGCGCCATCGATCTGCGGATCGTCGATGCGGGCGATGCGGACCCGCAGGAGACGGCCGACGACCTGGCCGGCGAGTGGCGGGTCAAGCCGCTCGACTTCGCCACCGAGTGGCCGATCAGGATGGCCGTCGTCACCAAGGGGGGCGCGCTCACCCACATGGTGGTGCTCGTGTCGCATTTCGTGACCGACGCGGCCGGGGCGCTGACGATGCTGCGGGAGGTGGCCGCCCGCACGCCGACGCCCGTCGACGGCCTGCAGCCCCTGGCCCAGGCGCACTGGCAGGCGTCGCCGGCCGGGCAGCGGCACAACGCGGCCGCCCAGCGGTACTGGGAGAACATCCTGCGCACCGTTCCGCCCGACCGCTTCCCGCCGGTGACCGAGGTCAAGCGGCCGCGGTACTGGCACGGGGAGTACACCTCGCCGAATCTGGGCAGCGCCACGAAACGGTGGGCGGCCGCTACCGGACTCGACAGCTCCACGGTGCTGCTGGCCGCGTTCGCGGGTGCGCTGCACGCGGTGACCGGCACCGACCCCGTCGTCATCCGGCCGATGGTCAGCAACCGGTTCCGGCCCGGACTATCCACTGTGGTCTGCACGCTCGCCCAGGCCGGCCTGCTGAGCCTGCCGGTGACGACGGCGGACTTCGGGGAGCTGCTGCAGGCCACCCGGCGGGTGACGACGGCGGCGTACAAGTACGCCTACTTCCACCACACCGCCATGGAGCGCCTCGTCGCCCGGGTCGGGCCGGACATCGAGCTGGGCTGCTACTTCAACGATCGGCGCGGGCCGTCGCGGGACGAGCCGATCGCGCCGGGCGAGTCCGCGTTCCGGTGGGTGACAGCGCAGGACGCGCCGTCGTTCGAGCCGCTGTTCGTGCACGTCGACGACGTGCCGGGGACGCTGCGGCTCAGCGTGTACCTCGACGCCGAGCGGCTGGCCCCGGACACGGCCGAGGCGGTCATGCGCGCGATGGAGCGTCTCGCCGCGCAGTAGCCGGATCGAGGACGCCGGGCGGCGCGATCTGCGCGAGCGGGCCCGAGACGCCGTAGTGGTGGCCCTGGCCGAGGGCGCAGCCGAGCGCGGCCATCGCCGCCTGCTGCTCGCCGGTCTCGATGCCCTCGGCGACCACCGTGACGCCCATGCCGGTGCAGATCTGCACGATCGAGCGGCAGATGGCCTCGCTGCGCCCGTCGGCGGCGGTGAAGCTGCGGTCGAGCTTCACCTCGTCGACGGGCAGGGCGTGCAGGTAGGCCAGGGCGTTGTACCCGGTGCCGAAGTCGTCGAGGGCGAAGCGGACCCCGAAGTGGCGCAGGCGGTGCACGGCCCAGGCCGCGGCGGCCACGTCGGGCAGCGGCACGGTTTCGGTCAGCTCCAGCAGCAGCCGGTGCGGGGCGAGACCGTGGCGGTGCACGGCGGATCGGACGGTCTCCTCGTGCTCCTTGCGGCCGAGCCGGGCCGCGGACGTGTTGACGTGCACTGCGATGTCGGCCCACGGGCCGGCGAAGGCGGCGGCGTCGCGGCAGGCCCGGTCCAGCACGAAGTCGTCGACGAGCCGGATCAGGCCCAGCTCCTCGGCGGTCGCGACGAACACGTCGGCGGCGATCGGGCCGAGGACCGGGTGGGTCCAGCGGGCGAGGGCCTCGACGGCCACGACGGTACCGTCGCTCAGCCGGACGATCGGCTGGTAGTGCACGTCGAGCCCGTCGCCGTCGCGCAGTGTCGCGGCCAGGGCCTCGGCCAGGTCGGAGCTGCCCGTCCCGTCCGGCAGGTCGATGCGGTACCGCACCAGCGCGCCCTTGCCCTGCCGCTTGCCCGCGTACATGGCGGCGTCGGCCCGGCGCAGCAGCGCGTCGGCGCTCACCCCGGCCGGCCCGTGCTCCCCGGCCTGGACGAGCCCGATGCTGACCCCGATCCGGACGCTCGAGGCGTCGACGGCGCCGTCGAGGTCGAACGGCCGGGCGATTGCGGCCATGATCCGCTCGGCCGGCTCGCCGGGGTCCCCGCCGCCCTCCAGGAGTATCGCGAACTCGTCGCCGCCGACCCGGGCGACGGTGTCGGTGTCGCGGACGGAGGCCCGCAGCCGGCCGGCGACCTCGCGCAGCAGCCGGTCACCGGCGTGGTGGCCGTAGCGGTCGTTGACGGCCTTGAAGTCGTCGAGGTCGCAGAAGAGCACGGCGACCTGGTGGCCGTCGCGGTGGTGCAGGGCGAGCGCGTGCTCGAGGCGGTCATGGAAGAGGACCCGGTTGGACAGGCCGGTGAGCCCGTCGTGGAACGCCTGGTGGGTGAGGCGGGCCCGGCTGTCGGAGAGCCGGTCGAGCAGCACCGCGTTCTCGATGAGCGTCACCGCCTGCCGGATGATGAGCAGGGAGATCACCGCGGTCTCGACGGCGATCTCGACGGCGTCCATCCGGATGCCGCGGACGAGCTGGACGATGAGCAGCACGCCGGTGCCGGCGACGGGGGCGTACGGCAGCATGAGGTGCACCCATCGCCCGCGCCGCATCGCCGGGGCCGCGCGCGGCTGCCCGGAGCGCGGCAGCGGGGTGAGCGCGGCCACGGCGACCAGGGCCATGCCGGCCACGAACCCGGCGTCGGCCAGCGGGGGCATGCGCTCGGCGCCCTTGGACACGAGGTAGGCGAAGATGCTGTCCGACAGCGACAGGCTCAGCAGCCCGCCGCCGAGGATCGTCAGCTGCGCCCGGTTCTGCGGCGCCGACCCGGCGACGAGCAGGATGACGATGACGGTCAGCACAAGATCCGTGACCGGGTAGGCGATGGCGACCACGAACGCGAACGTGTTCGGCGCGCCCGCGTGCACGACCGAGCCGAGCGTTGTCGCCCAGGTCAGCACGAACAGCGCCCCGACGACGATGAGGCCGTCGAGCACCATCACCAGCTGCCCGGGCCGGCGCCGGGGCCCGTCGCTGGGCGGCCGCGCGGCGGCGAGGGAGATCAGCGCCGGGAGCGCGAAGACCGGCAGCGTCAGGTAGCCGGCGTCGGCGGCCGACGGGGACGGCAGGGGCGTGTCGGCGAAGAGCTGGTACCAGCTCCAGATGCACTGCCCGACGGTCCACCCGGACGCGGCGGCGCCCATCCACAGCCGCCACCGCCGCTGCGCCCCCGCCCGCCGGGGCGCGATGATCCAGCAGGCCAGGGCCGCGGCCAGCCCGGCGGCGAGCTGCCCGAGGTCGTCGACGAACTGCGACCACCACGGCGACAGCAGCCCGGAGCCGCCCAGCCCGACGACCGCGGCCACGGAGACGCCCGCGACCAGGAGCGGCTTCGACGCAAGTGCGCGCGGCAAGCTTCGCCATCCTCACCTTGAGCGGTGATCAGGACGATGTACGCGCGATACGGTACCGCACCTTCCGGTGATCAGTACCCGGTTGTCAAGTTGTGACCGTTTCCGCGATGGCGAGGAACTGCCGGCGCTCCTGCGGCGGCTCCAGCGTGATCGTCACGAGGATGTCGGTGTACGGCATGCGCTGGCTGATGCTCTGCCGCTGCCCGTCCTCGACGAGCGAGGCGGGCTGCGCGTGCAGGGAGACGATCTCGGCGCCGGCGATCGGTCCCTGGTAGATGGTCTCGGTGACGCTCAGGGTGCCGTCGTCGCCGGTGGCGGTGACGGTGCTCAGCTGCGGCGGGTTGTCGCCCAGGATGGTGGAGTACCGGATGATGGGATGCCGGGGCGTCCAGCCGAGCGTGATCGGCTTCTCCAGCCAGAGCGAGTGGTCGGCGACCCGCCCCGCGACGGCCACCAGCCCGTCCCGGTCGAGCCCGGTGCCGACCGCCTCGAGCTCGACCACGCCGCCGAGCCGAGCCACCCACGCGACCTCGGCGTGGTCCGGCCCGAGCACCCGGTAGACGGCCGGGTTCGGCCCGACCTGGACCACCTCCCCGCCCGGCAGCAGCCCCGGCCGCACGCCGAGCACGAGCCGCCGCGGCCCGTCGCTGTACACCCGGCTCGCCCGGACGCCGTCCGGCTCCTCGTCGATGGTGCGCAGGCTTTCGCGGTACGCGCCCGGCGGGTCGGCGAGCTCATAGGGCATCGCCACGAGTGGCGTGCTCGTGCTCGTGCTCGCGCTCGGCGAGCGCTCCGGCCCGGGAGCCTGGACGCCGGGGGTACCGCCGGGAAGCGCGCGGACCCCGCCGGCGCCGGCGAGGACGAGGACCGCCGCGGCGACCACGACCCCGGCCCGTCGCCGCCGCGCCCGCCGCCGCACCAGCACCGGCAGCGCCCGCCGAATCCGTTCGAGGTCGGGCCGGCCGGCCCCGGCCCGGGCCCGCTGCGCGTCGCGCACCAGCGTCTCCAGCGGATCGCTCATCGCACCTCTCCCGTCGCCGTCAGCGCATGCGGCAGCGAGACCCGCAGCGCGCCCATCGCCCGGTCCAGGTGTGTGCGCACGGTGCTGGCCCGGCACCCGAGCACGTCCGCGATCTCCTCGACCGGCAGGTCCGCGTAGAACCGCAGCGCGATGACGGCCCGCTGCCGCGGCGGCAGGGTCCCGATGAGCCGCATCACGGCGTCCCGCTCGTCGTACCCGCCCGTGGGGTCCGGCAGCGGCGCCACCAGCCCTTCCATCCCGTCCCCGACCCGCACGGTCCGCGCCGCCGCCCGCCGCCGCCACGAGAGGAACTCGTTGACGAGCATCCGCTGCACGTACCGCTCGGGCGCCTCCATCCGCTGGATGCGCCCCCACCGCGCGTGCGCCTTGACCAGCACGTTCTGCACGATGTCCTCGGCCAGGTCGGCGTCCCAGGCGACAACCGTGGCGTACCGCACGAGCGCCCCCAGCCGGGCCGCCACGAACTCCTCGAACGTCACCCCAACTCAACGCTCCCACCCGGCCGAAACTGCTACACCCGCGCGAACAATCATCCGGCCCGTCCCGGAGAACGCTCCCGCCCGGGAGCACAGTCCGCTCGTGGAGGCGTACGGGCGGGGCCCCTCGTGGCCCCGGCGCCCGGCGTCGTGGGTCCGGGTAGCGTGGAGGGGTGGTGGCTGCAGATCCCCGGAGGGCGGTGCCCAGGACCGACACGGTGCTCGACGACCCGCGCCTGGCCGGCTATCCGCGCGAGCGGGCCCGGGACTTCGCGCGGGCGGAGCTCGACCGGGTGCGCCGGGGCGAGCTGGCGGCCGGGGACGTGGTGGAGGCGGTGGCCCGGCGGTTCCGGCTGAGCCGGGTCGTGATCAACGCGACGGGGGTGGTGCTGCACACCAACCTCGGGCGGGCGGCGCTGTCGGCGGCGGCGATCGACGCGATCATGGCGGCCGCCGGGTACACCGACGTGGAGCTGGATCTGGCGACCGGGCGGCGGGCCCGGCGCGGGCGGGACGCCCTTGACGCGTTGGCGGGCGCGGTTGCCGAGGCCGGGGCGGTACACCTGCTGAACAACGGTGCGGCGGCGCTCGTGCTGGCGGCCACCGGGCTCGCGGCCGGGCGGGAGATCGTCGTCAGCCGGGGCGAGCTCGTCGAGATCGGTGACGGCTTCCGGCTGCCCGACCTGCTGGCGTCGACGGGGGCGCGGCTGCGCGAGGTGGGCACGACCAACCGCACGGCGCTCGCCGACTACGAGCGGGCGCTCGGGCCGCAGACCGGGTTCATCCTCAAGGTGCACCCGTCGAACTTCTACCAGCGCGGGTTCGTGTCGTCGGTGCCGGTCGCCGCCCTGGCCGGCCTCGGGGTGCCGCTCGTGGTGGACATCGGCTCCGGGCTGCTGCGGCCCGACCCGCTGCTGCCCGACGAGCCGGACGCCGCGACCGTACTGCGCGCGGGAGCCGACCTCGTCACGTCGAGCGGGGACAAGCTGCTGGGCGGTCCCCAGGCCGGTCTGCTGCTCGGCCGGGCCGACCTGGTCGAGACGCTGCGCCGCCACCCGCTGGCCCGGGCCCTGCGGGTCGACAAGCTCACCCTCGCCGCGTTCGCGGCCACGCTGCTCGGCCCCGAGACGCCGACCTGGCGGGCGCTGCGGGCCGACCCGCAGGAGCTGCGCCGGCGGGTCACGGCGCTGCAGCGGGAGGCGGGCGGCGCGGGCGAGGTCGTGGACACCGTCGCGGTGGTCGGCGGGGGCGGGGCGCCCGAGGTCGAGCTGCCGTCGGTGGCGCTGGCGCTGCCGGCGGGCCTGGCGCAGCCGCTGCGGCTCGGCGAGCCGGCAGTGGTCGGGCGGGTCGAGCGCGACCGGCTGCTGCTGGACCTGCGCTGCGTCCCCGAGGAGTCGGACAAGGCCGTGGCCCTGGCGATCCGGCAGTGTTCGTAGTCGCGACCGCCGGCCACGTCGACCACGGCAAGTCGACGCTGGTGCGGGCCCTGACCGGGATGGAGCCGGACCGCTGGGCCGAGGAGCGGCGCCGGGGGATGACGATCGACCTCGGGTACGCCTGGACGACCCTCCCGTCCGGCGCCACCGTCGCGTTCGTCGACGTGCCGGGCCATGAGCGGTTCGTCCCGAACATGCTGGCCGGCGTCGGCCCGGCCCCCGCCGCGATGTTCGTCGTCGCGGCCGACGAGGGCTGGAAACCGCAGTCGGCCGAGCACCTGGCCGCCCTCGACGCGCTCGACGTCCGCCATGCGCTGCTCGTCGTCAGCCGGGCCGACCTGGCCGATCCCGCCCGGGCCACCGCCGAGGCGCTCACCCACCTGGCGAAGACCTCGCTCGGCCCGGTGGAGGCGGTCGCGGTCAGCGCGGTCACGGGCGCGGGCCTCGACGAGCTGCGCGCGGCCCTGGACCGCCTGGGCGCCGCCCTGCCACCGCCCGACCGTGAGGCACCGGTCCGGCTGTGGGTCGACCGGGCCTTCACGATCCGCGGCAGCGGCACTGTCGTGACCGGCACCCTGGGCGCGGGCCGCCTGACGGCCGACTCCGCGTTGGAGCTGCACGGTTCGGGTGTACGGGTCCGGGCCCTGCAGTCCCTGGGGGTTGCGGTCTCCACAGTGGACGCCGTGGCCCGGGTCGCGGTCAACCTGCGGGGCGTGCAGCACACGTCGGTCTCCCGCGGCGACGCCCTCGTCACGCCGGGCCGGTTCGTCTTCACCTCCCTGCTGGACGCCCGCATCCACGGCGACCCGGTGGCCGACCTGCCGTCCACGGTGGTGCTGCACATCGGCTCCGCCGCCGTCCCGGCCCGGGTCCGCCCGCTGGGCGTGGACACCGCCCGCCTGCGCCTGGACCGCCCCCTGCCGCTGCACCTGGGCGACCGGGCCCTGCTGCGCGACCCGGGCCGGCACCGGGTCCCCGGCGGCCTCACGGTCCTGGACGTCGCCCCGCCACCGCTGCGGCGCCGGGGCGCGGCGGCCGCCCGGGCCGCGGAACTGTCCATGATGGACGGCCGCTTCGACCTGCCGGGCGAGCTGCGCCGCCGCCGCCTGATCCACGCCGACGACCTGCTCCGCATGGGCTTCCCGGCGCCGGGCGCGGGCTGGCGGCTCGACCCGGCCTACGAGGCTGAGCTGCGGGTGCGGCTGCGTGACGAGGTGCGCGCGTACGGCGAGTCGAACCCCCTCGACCCCACCCCGTCCGCCGAGGTCCTGCGCCAGCGTCTCGGACTGCCGGACCGGGCCCTGGTCGCCCGGCTCCACAGTGGACCGCTCGGCACCGGCGCGGGGCTGCCGGCGCCGGTCGCCCGCGCGGTCGCCGCCGTGCGCACCGACCTGGCCGCGAACCCGTTCGCGGCTCCCGAAGCCGCCCGCCTGTCCGCGCTCGGCCTGGGCCCGAAGGAGCTGGGTGCGGCCGCGAAGGCGGGTCTGCTCCTGCGCATAGCCGACGGCATCGTCCTGCTGCCGGACGCGCCCGCGGCCGCGGTCGAGCGGCTGGCGGTGCTGCCCCAGCCGTTCACGCTCAGCGAGGCCCGCCAGGCGCTGGGGACCACTCGACGGGTGGCGGTACCCCTGCTGGAGTTTCTGCACCGCCGGGGCAGCACCAGCCGCCTGGCCGACGGCCGGCACGCCGTGAACGGCTAGGTGGATGGCGGAGGCGGACGGGAATCGAACCCGCCTGGCCCGGGTTCCGGACCACAACAGTGTTGAAGACTGCGGGGGGCACCAGCCGCCCTCACGCCTCCGCGCTCCACCCTAGACCATCAGCCGTCGATGCGGTGGGTGGTCCAGAACGAGGTGAGCGAGGTCGAGCCGGCGGCGGCCTGGGCGGCGGCCTTGAAGTCCTGCACCGTGGAGACGCCGTACCAGTGGGACTGCGCGTAGTCGTGCATCAGGGTGCTCATGGCCGTGGTGCCCAGGAGCCGGCGCAGGTCGTGCAGGGCGCACTTGCCGTACCCGTAGACGACCGTCGAGTAGCGGCCGGAGTGGGCGTCCCAGTAGGACATCGGGCTCGTGAGGCGCTCGCTCGAGGACTGCCAGGTGACCGAGTTCCAGCAGTTCGTGCCGGTCTTGGCGAAGTACAGGTCGGTGGCGTAGTCGGTGAACGCCTCGTCGAGCCACGGGGTCGTGTACTCGTCGTCGCCCACGATCCCGTAGAACCACTGGTGGGCCAGCTCGTGGGCCAGGGCGGTCGAGGAGACGACGTCGAGGACGAAGCCCGGATACTCCATGCCGCCGAACCAGAAGTTGTTGTCCAGCACCACGTCGGCCTCGGCGTACGGGTAGGCGCCGAAGCGCTGCGAGTGCGCGTCGAGTGCGGCGGTGGCGGTGTTCAGCATCGACTGGGCGTTCGCGGCGCTGATGGCGCCGGTGCGGTACACGTTGACGCGGTAGCCGGCCGGGGAGACGCCGGTGGTCTTCGTGAAGGGGCCCGCGGCCCAGGCGAAGTCGCGCACGTTCGCGGCCACGGCGTGGGTGACGGTGCGGCCGGTGGCGCCGGGGGTGTCGGTGGAGGTGCCGGTCGCGGGGACCTGCAGCGCCGTGGGGTGGTCGAGGGTGACGTCGAAGTCGCTGATCAGGCTGTAGAACGACTCGCCGTTGTCGGTGTAGGGCGACAGGTGCCAGCCGGCCCCGTCGCGCACGGCGAGGACGGGCAGGGCGTTGCCGATCATGCTGTACGCGCCGTCGCGGCCGAAGCGGTCGGCGCCCGCGGGCACCGCGATGCCGAGGTCGAAGCCGATGGTCGCGGTGGCGTTCTGGGCCAGCGGCGCGGGCAGCGTGATCTTCAGGGCCGTGCAGCCGACGGTGAGGGCGCTCGCGGTGCCGCCTGTCACGTTTGTCACGGCGATCGGCGTATCGGACGGGCAGGTGCCGTGGTAGTTGTCCCACAGCCGCAGGTACACCTCGGGCAGCGCGCTCGGCGAGGTGTTCGTGAACGTGACGCGCTCGTGGCCGGCCCAGGTGGCGCCGGTGCTGTCGCTCGTGAGGGTGACGGTGTAGTCGGCCAGGCCCGGGGTGCGGGTCGTGTCGACGGCCGCGCTCGCCGGCCGGGCGGTCAGCCCGACGGCCATCGCAGAGGCGAGGGTGACCGCGGCGGTGAACGCGGTCAGAAGCCGGATGCTCATAGCGGCCAGGATCCGATCGGCAGTGACGATAGTCAATGTCCGGAGCCCGTGCCGTTACCCTTGCGCTGTGCGGTCACGTCAGGCCCTCCCCGCGGTCACCGGGTGAAGAAGGCGTCGACCCGCGCGGCCACGAGCGCGGGACTGTTCAGGTCGGGCGCGTTGTGGTCGGTGCCGGGCAGGATCTCGTGGCCGGCGCCCGGGATGATGGCGGCCAGCCGGGGGACCGTGTCGAGGATGTACTGCGGGGTCTTCGCGCCGCCCATGACGAGCGTCGGCGAGTCGATGGCCGCATACCGGGAGCCGTCGGAGTCGAGCCGGGCGATCTCGCCGAGCTCACCCGGGCTCGTCGGCATCATCGCGGCCGTCTCGGCGCCGTCCGGGCCGCGCAGGAGCAGGTACGCGAGGCCGTGGTGGACCACCATCGGCACCGTGTCGGGGACCGGCGCCAGCCGGCTGCGCTTGAGGAACAGCGCCATCGCCGCGCGGCGCCGCCCGGCCGCGATGCGCCGGTTGAACTCGGGCAGCCAGCTCACGTCGAACGAGCCGTCGAGGCTCACCCCCGGCTCGTAGACGACCAGGCCGTCGAACCGCCGGCGCAGGGCCGCGTGCAGGGCGCCCAGCCCGCCGTAGCTGTGCCCGAACACGAGCGCCGACCCGGTTGCGGCGGCCACGGCCAGGATGTCGTCGGCCTCGCGGTCGATCGAGTACGCCGCGCCCTGCGGGCCGCTGGCTCCGCGGCCGCGGCGGTCGAGGACGTGGGTGCGGTACCCCGGCAGCGCTCGCACGAATGCGTCGTAGTGGTGCGCGCGGCGGTTGTTGCCGGGCACCACCACGAGGCCGGGGCCTTCGCCGTTGCTGCTGTAGCTGATCGCGGTACCGTCGGCGGAGCGGGTCACATCCATGTGTCGCAGTCTCGCCCCCGGCGCTGTCAAAGCCCTGTCAGCCCGCTGTCGCCCACTCCGAGCGCAGCAGCCCGAAGAGTGCGCTGTCGTGGAACCGGCCGTCGTCCTCGAGCGAGGATTCGCGCAGCGTTCCTTCGCGGGTGAAGCCCAGGGACTGCAGCAGGTGTACCGAACGGTCGTTGTCGGCGATCGTCCGCGCATGGATCCGGTGCAGCCGCATGGCCGTGAACCCGAACGCCAGCACGGCCCGACCGGCCTCGGTGCCGTACCCGCGACCCCAGTGCTCCTTGGCGATGTCGTAGCCGAGCTCGGCCCGCCGGTGCCGGGGCTGCCAGCTGTGCAGCCCCATCAGCCCGACGACGGTGCCGCCGACCTCGAGTGCGAAGTGCCGCCGCAGACCGGCCGCCGCCTCGGCGAGCAGGTATTCGATGAACGCCTCGGTCTCCTGCAGCGTCCGCAACGGCTCGTCGTTGTACCGCTGCACCTGCGGATCGCCCCGGAAGACGAACACGGCGCCGGCGTCGTCGACCCGGGGCTCGCGGAGCACGAGGCGGTCGGTGCGAATGGGCTGCACGCTCGGCACCCTAGACCACCCGCCCGTCAGCGCCGCCTCCGGGCCGCCGGCCGGGCCGCGAACGCCGCCGCGCCGCGCGCTCCGGCCGTCGGGCCGGGCCGGCCGCTCCAGCCGCTCGTCGCCGGTCATCCGGCCAGGTGCCCCCATTCGGGTTCGAGCTCGCGCCAGGTGCCCTGCGCGGCCGCGGTGCCGCCCTGGAGCACGACCACGCGGTCGGCCTGGGTCAGGGCGGCCCGCTTCGAGGTCGAGCCGATGACCGTCACGCCGTGGTCGCGCAGTGCCCGCCACAGGGCCAGCTCCGTCGTGACGTCCAGGGCCGAGGAGACGTCGTCGGCGATGAGCAGCTCCGTGCGCGGGGCGAGGGCCCGGGCCAGGGCGAGCCGCTGCAGCTGGCCGCCGGAGAGCCGGGTGCCCTTGTGGCCGATGAGCAGGCCCAGGCCCGCGCCCGCGGCGGTCAGGTCGGGCTGGAGCTGGGCGGTGGTGACGGCGGTGTCGGCGTCGACCTCGTGGCCCAGGGCGATGTTGTCCGCGACGGTGCCCGACAGGACCCGCGGCAGCTGGGCCACGTAGCCGATCTGGTTCGGGCGCAGGAACATCTCGGGCTCGGTGACCGGCTCGCCGTTCCAGCGCAGCCGGCCGGTGTGGTGCACGATCCCGGCCAGGGCCCGCAGCAGCGACGACTTGCCGGAGCCGACCGGGCCCACGACGAGCACCAGCTGCCCGCGCTCGACCGACAGGTCGAGGTCGTGCACCGCGACGGTGCCGTCCTCGTGCACCGCCGCGAACCCGTCGAGCTCCAGCCGCCGCAGCGGGTGCCGGGGCGCGGTGGCCGGGGCCGGGGCGGTGCCGGCGGAGAGGTCGACCCCGGGCACGGCCGCGGCGTATTCGGCGCTGCCGGCCATCTCGACCGCCCGCCGGGTCCAGACGCGGGCCGAGGGCAGCTGCGAGATCAGCGATGCGGTCGTCGAGGCGAACCACCAGGCCGAGTTGAGCGTCGCCACGGCGACGAGCGTCGCGCCGGGGGAGAGCTCGCCGGTCAGCAGCAGCGCCCACGCCCCGATCGGCAGCAGGCCGCTCGCGACCGCCGGGGTGCAGCGGGCCCAGACCTGCACCGCGATCTCCCGCCGGACGCTGTCGCTGCGGGTCCGGTCCAGCGCGGCCAGGTGCGCCAGCACCGGCTCGGTGGCGCCGGAGAGCTTCACGGTGCGGGCGGCGGACAGTGACGACACGAGGGCCGTCGCGAACGCGGCCCGGGCCGCGACCGTGGCCTGCGCCGAGCGCTTGAGGACCGGGCCGAACAGCGTGGCGGCCAGCCCGGACAGCACGATCGTGGCGGCCATGAACGCCGCGGGCACGAACGAGCCGGACACGACGGTCATCGACACCATGACCCACAGGGAGACCCACTGGTCGATCAGGTTGTCGGCCAGCACGACGACCCGTTCGGTGTCGCCGCCGTGGGCCACGACCTCGGCCGGGGTGTGCTTGCTGACCCGCCGGGCGCCGGTCTGGCCGTGCACCAGGCGCAGGCTGATCCGCAGGAGCTGACGTACCCACCACTCCGGATACCAGCGGTTGCTGAAGTACGGCAGCGCCGCCGGCAGCAGCAGCGCGGCCGCGATCCCGGCGGCCGGCCACACCGCGGCGCCGGCGCCGTCGACGACGTCGGCCCACAGCCAGGCCAGGACCGAGCCGTCCAGGCCGAGCAGCGTCATCACCGCGAACATGGCGACCGAGACGAGGCCGAAGCGCACGTCGTTGGTGGCGAGCTTGAAGATGTTCCACAGGGTGCGGGCCTTCGGGACGCTCGGCAGCGGCGGCGGCTCGGCCTTCAGCCCGGCGCTGGTGACGACCGGCCGGGCCGTCGGCGCGGCCGAGACCTGACGCTCGAACGACGACGCGGCCAGCAGCGTGGCGAACCGCTCCGACGACGCGAGCGGGCCGGCCTCCACGACCGCGCCGTCGGCCAGGACGACGACCTCGTCGCACTGCTGGACCGACGACAGGCGGTGGGCCACGATGATGCCGATCCGGCCGGCGAGCAGCCGATCGGTGGCCTGCTGGACGCGTGCCTCGGTCACCGGGTCGAGCCGGGCGGTGGCCTCGTCGAGGATGACGACCTGCGGGTCGCGGACCATGATCCGGCTGAACGCGACGAGCTGCTCCTGCCCGGCCGACAGCACGTGGCCGCCGTCGCCGAGGCGGGTCGCGAGCCCGCCGGGCAGCTCGGCCACCCACGCGGTCAGGCCGAGCTCGGCGACGGCCTCGGCCGCCCGGTGCAGCAGTGACGGGTCGAACAGCGCGATGTTCTCGGCGAGGGTGCCGGCCAGGATCTCGGTGCGCTGCGGCACGACCGCGATCCAGCGGCGCAGCTCCTCCAGGTCGAGGTCGAGCAGGTCGGTGCCGCCGAGGAACACGGTGCCGCGCGGGATGTCGACCGCCCGGGTGAGGACCTTCGCCAGGGTGGACTTGCCGGAGCCGGTCCGGCCGATGAGCGCATAGGAGCGGCCCCGGGCGAACGTGAGGCTCACGTCGCGCAGGGCCGGTTTTCGGGTCTGGTCGGAGTACCGGAAGGTCAGATGGCTGACCTCGAGGTCTCCGGGGGTGGGCGTTCGTCCGCCGTGCGGCTCCTGTCTGGAGTCTCGCAGCTGCTGGATGCGGGCCCAGGCGCCCAGCGCGTACTGCAGGTTGGGAACCATCCGGCTGGTGTGCTCGACAGTCGCGCCGAAGCCGAGCGCGAGGAGCCAGACCGCGCTGAGCCGGGCGACGTCGATGCGGTCGGTGGCCAGCGCCCAGACGCCGCCGAGGACGATCACGGCGATGGTCAGCCGGACGAACCCCGACGCGATCGAGGTGACGGCGGCGGAGCGGTGCCAGACCCGGCGGCCGCGCTCGAGGACGGCGGCGGCGCGGCGGGCGTAGAGGCGCAGGACGTACGGGCGGGCGAGGGTGGTGCGCACGTCGTCCTGGCCGTGGATGCTCTCCTCCATGACCGCGGCGACGTCGCTCCACGCCTCCTCCTCGGCCATCCGGCGGGCGGCGATCGTCGCGGTCGGCTTACGCAGGCCGAGGGTCAGCGCGACGGCGATGACGATCATCGCGACGCCGGCCGGCCACCAGACGAACAGGGTGGTCGCCACCGACAGCACGGTGTAGCAGGCCGACTGGAGCAGGCGGACGCCGGCGTTGCGCAGCTCCGAGGAGACCTGCAGCACGTCCGAGTCGATCCGGTCGAGCAGCTCCCCGACCGGCGTGGTCTCGAGCGTCGGCAGGTCCTGGCCGAGCGCGACCCGGCACAGGCGGCGGCGGACGTCGGCGCACCAGTCGGCGGTGACCCGGGCCATGAGCAGCGAGACGCCGAGGTCGGTCAGCACCGACGCGAGGAGGGCGGCCACGAGGACCGTGAACATCGTCCACGACCGATGGATCAGGACCGTGCCGCCGACCGCCGACGCGAGGGCCTGGCCGGCCGCGCCGAGCACGACGAGCAGGCCCACGAGCGCGGTGCGGCGCGGTGACGTGGCCCAGAGGTCGCGGAGCAGGCGCATGGCTCCAAGCGTGCCTCGGACCGCGGGGGCACTCAACGCATTTAGGACTCGGGGAAGTACTCCAGAATGTTCTCGAGCGTCGCCCGTCCGCCCTGTTCGGCGGCGGCCGCGAGCTCCGGCGGCGTCAGCGCGGCCCGCGTGGACTCGTACACGTTCGTGGTCCACGGCCACGCCTCACCGGCCCCGCCGCGCATCGCCTCGGCCGCCGCCAGCAGCACCGCCGCCCGCCGGGGATCGCCGGCGAGCAGCGCCGCCTCGGCCCCGTCGGCGACCACCGTCGCGATCATCGGCGCGTCGAACGCGCTGCGCCCCAGCGTCACCGCGCGCCGGGTCGACTCCCGGGCCGCCGCGTGGTCGCCGTCGAGCGCGAACACCACGGCTCGGCCGCCGTGGACCAGGCCCAGCATCTGCGGCGAGACCCGGTGCGTGCCGATGATCTCCAGCGTGCGGGCGAACCGGGCGCGGGCCTCGTCCAGGGCGTCGCAGCGCAGCGCCCGGTACGCGTAGGCGTATTCGACGAACGCGATGCTGTCCGGCACCCCCGAGCGCCGCGCGGTGCGGCGGGCCTCGGCGTAGCACACGTCGGCCCGCTCCCGGTCGCCGACGATGTCGTACTGCTGGGCCAGCCGCACCTCGGTCACCGGCCGGTCCTCGGTCGCCCCGAGCTGGCGCAGGTAGGTGAGCGCCTCCTCGAAGTGCGTGATCGCCTCCCGGTGCCGCCCCTCCTGCGCCTTCGTCTCGGCCAGTGCGGCAAGCGCGAACGCCATGCCCCAGCGCTCGCCGATGCCCTGGAACGCCTCCAGCGACGCCTCGAACGCGGCCCGTGACTCGGCGGTGCGGGCACCGGTGTTGAGCAGCGTGTGCCCGACGAGCAGCCGGCCCAGCCCGGCGATCCACGGGTCCGGGTCCTCGGACAGCGCCGTGATCCGCTCCAGGACCGCATCGACCGGGCCCTCGCGATAGAGCCCGGCGACGGCCTGGAACAGCCGGAAGAGCGGATGGCTGCCCTGGTATCCGATCGCCTCGGCGAACCAGTCGTCGAGCATCTCGGTGTCGGTCAGCCCGTCGAAGCCGTTGACGGCCGCCACGCCGCAGGCGAGCGCGCGGGCGTCCGGGTCGGCCGGCCCCGGCATGGTCAGCGCGGCCGAGGCCAGGGCGGCCCCCTCGACGCGGTGCCCGCCGAGCCACCAGTACCAGCCGACGACCGCCACCAGCCGCACCGCGAGGTCACTGTCCCCGGCCGCGATCGCCCGCCGCAGCGCCCCGTGCAGGTTGTCGTGCTCGGCCCCCAGCTCGGCCAGGGCCGCGAGCTGGTCGTGCCCGCGCAGGTCGGGTTCGCGCCGCTGGGCCAGGGCCAGGAACCACGCGCCGTGGCGCCGGCGCAGCTCGTCGGTCTCGCCGTGCTCGTCGAGCCGCTCCAGCCCGTAGGCCCGGATCGTCTCCAGCATCCGGTACCGCAGGTCGTCCCCGGCCACCAGCAGCGACTTCTCGGCCAGGTTGGTGAGCAGCTCGTCGGTCTCGCCGAGCCGCCCGTCCGGGTCGCACACGGCCGCGGCCGCCGCGGCCGTCGCCCCGCCCGGGAAGATCGCCAGCCGCCGCAGCATCGCCCGCTCCGGTGCGCTCAGCAGGTCCCAGCTCCAGTCGACGACCTGCCGCAGCGTCTGGTGCCGCGGCAGCGCCGTGCGGCTCCCGCGGGTCAGCAGCCGGAACCGGTCGTCGAGCCGGTCCGCGATGTGCGCGGGCGTCAGCGACCGGCACCGGGCCGCGGCGAGCTCGATCGCCAGCGGCAGCCCGTCGAGGGCCCGGCAGATCCGCCCGACCGCGTCCTCGTCCGCCGCCGCTCCCGGCCGCACCGCCGCGGCCCGGTCCCGGAACAGCTGCCCCGCCGCCCCTGCACCGAGCGGCCCGACGGAGTACAGCGCCTCCCCGGTGATCCCCAGCGGCTCCCGGCTTGTCGCGAGCATCCGCAGGTGCGGCGCCTCGCCCAGCAGCCGCTCGGCCATCTGCGCCGCCGCCGCGACGACGTGCTCGCAGTTGTCGAGCACGAGCAGCAGCCGCCGGTGCGCGAGCGCCGCCGCCAGCCGCTTCGGCGAGTCCTCCGGCTCGAAGCGCCGCCCCGGCCCGGGCTTGCCAGCCGGGTCCCGCAGCCCGAGGGCACCCCAGACGGCCTGGATCACGTCGGCCGGATCGGTGACCGGCGCCAGCTCGACCAGCCAGACCTCGTCCGCGACACCGGGCCCTTCGCCGAGGGTCCGCCCGGTCTCGACCGCCAGCCGGGTCTTGCCCGCGCCGCCGGGCCCGACGAGCGTGACGAGCCGGTTGGCCGCGACGAGCGCGCGCACCGCCCCGACGTCGGTGTCCCGCCCGACGAAGCTGGTCAGCGCGGCCCGCAGATTCCCCGCCGCCGGCTCGCGCCGCTCGTGCTCGGCCTCACCCCGGAGGACCTGCACGTGTACCTCGAGCAGCGCGGCCGAGGGGTCGGCGCCGAGCTCGTCGGCCAGCCGCCCGCGGCAGCGCTCGAACGCGGCGAGGGCGTCGGCCCCGCGCCCGGCGTCGGCGAGGGCCCGCATCAGTAGCCCGACGAGCCGCTCCCGCAGCGGATGCGCGGCGACGAGTGCCTCGAGCTCGGCGACGACCCGCTCGCCGATGCGCAGCTCGGCCTCGAGCCGGTCCTCGGTCGCGGCCAGCCGCAGCTCGTCCAGCCGGGCCCGCCAGGGCCGGGCGAACTCGGCGTCCCCGGCATCGGCAAGCGCCGGCCCCCGCCACAGCGCCTCCGCCTGCCGCAGCAACGCGGCCGCCGCACCGGGCTCGCCGGCCGCCCGTGCCCGCGCCACCAGGTCCTCGAATTGCAGGTGATCGACCGCACCGCCGCCGACGTCGAGCAGGTATCCACCGGGCCGGGCCTGCACCACCCCGTCGGGCAGCAGCCGCCGCAGCCGCGAGACCAGCGACTGCAGCGCGTTCCCGGCCCCGCCGGGCGGATTGTCGCCCCACACCCCGTCGACCAGCCGGGCCGCGCTCACCACCCGTCCGGGCTCCAGGGCGAGCAGCGTGACGAGCACCCGCAGGCGCGATCCGCCGACCTCGACCGCCGACCCGTCCCCGGCGCGCACGTCCAGCGGCCCCAGCAGCCCGATCCACACGGAACCGATTGTGCTCTCCGTCCCTGCCGTGTCCCCGCCTGTGCCGCGGAAGCACCCGGTCGGCAGCCTACCGCGCGGCCGTGCGGCATCATCGGTGCATGACGGCCCCGGCCACGCCTGTGCGCTACCCGTTGCAGCTGCCGATCAGCGACTGGCTGTTCATCGACGCGACGATGGAGCACCACATCCGCTCGTCGGTCGACGGCACCGTCCCCAGCGAACTGGAGGACCGGCTGGACATGTCGGCCGCCACGGACCCGGACCTGGCCGCGCTGCCGAAGGTGGCCCGGCTGGGCTTCAGCGTCCGCCGCGCAGGCTGGGCGCAGATCCCGGGCTGGCCACACGATGCCGAGGGCTTCACGACATGGCCCGCTCCCGGCCAGACTGCACCCGTGACCCTGGCCGGCGCGCAGTGGAGCCTGATCGTTCACGCCCTGCACCACTGGGCGGACGTCGACGAGCGGCTCGCCGACACCGAGACGGCAGCCCGGTCACGGGCCATCGCCGCCGACGTCAGCCACCGCCTGGCCGCACAGGGCTGGTCACCCGGGAGTCGATGACCCACCCGCCGCCGAGGACGACCCGCACCGCGGCCGGGGCCGGCTCGTGCGCCAACTCGAAGCGCCGGCCGGCGGGCAGGAGTCACACCGTGACCAGCCCCGACTCGTATGCGAACACGACAAGCTGCGCGCGGTCCCGGGCCCGCAGCTTCGTCATCGCCCGGCTGATGTGGGTCTTGGCGGTGGCCAGGCTGATCACCATCCGCTCGGCGATCTCGTCGTTGGACAGCCCTCGAGCAGCCAGGGCGACCACCTCCCGTTCGCGGTTCGTCAAACTGTTCACGGCGCCGTGCAGCGGTCCCCGCGGCGGCCGGGCCACGTATTCGCCGATCAGCCGCCGCGTGATCGCCGGTGACAGCAGCGCGTCCCCCCGCGCCGCCACCCGCACCCCGTACAGCAGGTCCGCCGGCTCCGTGTCCTTCACCATGAACCCGGCCGCCCCGGCCCGCAGCGCCGAGTACACGTATTCGTCGAGCCCGTAGTTCGTCAGCATCACCACGTGCACCCCGTCGAGCGCCGGGTCCCCCGCAATGCGCCGCGTGGCCTCGATCCCGTCGACCCCGGGCATCTGAATGTCGACGAGCATCACGTCCGGCAGGTGCTCCCGCGCGAGCGCCACCGCCTGCTCCCCGTCGGCCCCCTCGGCCACCACGACGATGTCGTCCTCCGCCGCCAGCAGCGCCCGGAACCCGGCCCGAATCAGCGCCTGGTCGTCGACCAGCAGCACCCGAATCACACCGCCACCCCCGCCACCTTCGCCACCCGCTCGCCGGCACCCGACCCCGTGTCCAGCGACGCCACCTCCGCCACCCACTCGCCGGCACCCGACCCCGTGTCCAGCGCCAGCGTCGGCGCCTTCGCCGCCCGGCCGCCGGCGAACCGCATCCGGTTCACGCTGCCACCACCGCGGCGCCCGCGAGGGGCAGCCGGGCCTCCACGCTGAACCCGCCACCGCCGCGCGGCCCGGCCCGCAGTGTCCCGCCCAGCGCCGTGACCCGCTCCCGCATGCCGGTCAGCCCCACGCCTGGCACCGGCTCGGCGGTGCTCGACCCGTTGCCGGGCAGGCCCTTCCCGTTGTCCTCGACCCGCACGGTGAGCCAGTCCGCCCCGTAGTCGATGCAGACCGTCGCCGCCGCCGGGCCGGCGTGGCGGGCCGCGTTCGTCAGGGCCTCCTGCACGATCCGGTATGCCGTGCCGTCCACCTCGGCCGGCAGGTCCCGCTGCGCGCCCGATGTCTGCACCGTCACCGGCAGCCCGGCCCGGCGCGCGCCCTCCGCCAGCCGGTCGAGGTGGCACAGGCCGTTGGCGTCGCCGGTCAGCGGATCGTCGTCGCGCAGGACCTCGAGGGTGTTGCGCAGTTCCCGCATCGCGTCCGCGCTCGCCTGCTCGATCGCCACCAGCGCGTCGGGGACCGGGTCGTCCCGTTTCCGGGCCAGGTGGACCGCCACCCCGGCCTGAATCTTGATGATGGAGATGCTGTGCGTCAGCGAGTCGTGCAGCTCCCGGGCGATGCGCAGGCGCTCCTCGGCCGCCCGTCGCCGCGCCGTCTCCTCCCGGGTCCGTTCGGCGTCCTCGGCCCGGCGCTCCACCTGCTCGAGATACGCCCGGTGCTGCCGGGTCACCTCGGCCATCACGCTCGACGCGACCATCCAGCCGATGATGAGGAACCAGCGCTGGACCACGTCGGCCGGCCGCGCCCCCGAACCGATCGCGTCGCCGGCGATGCCGATCACCAGGATCGCGGCGACCGCGGCCTTGGCGGTGCGCCCGTGGCCCCGGCTGACCGTCGTGTACAGCGCGATGAGGACGGGCAGTGCCGGCCCGACGCCCGGATATCCGAGCACGAGATACACCAGCAGGCTCCCGGCCGCCACGGCGAGCACCGGGCGCGGGAACCGCCGCCGCGCGGCCAGCACCAGCCCGGCCACGGCCAGGAGCGCGATGCCCAGGGAGTCGAGGTCGGTGCGCCCGTCGGGGGCGGTGAGCGCCCCGCCGACCGCCACTGCCGCGACCCCTGCCGCCAGCCCGAGGTCCTGCCAAAGCCGTCGCATGCCCACGACGGTAGGCGCTTGCGGCGATCCGCGCGTCGGCCCAGCGTGGTATCCGATCCTTCATCCCAGCGTGGTACAAGATCGATACCGTGGTCTGACGACTTGATCTCCGCCGCGCGGCACCATGGCCGCCATGAACCCACGAACGGTCCACCTGGCGCTGCGAGGGACCATGACGGCGCTCGCCGTGCTGGCCGCCGTGCAGGTGCTGCTGGCCGGGAGTTTCCTCAGCGGGCACTACCCGGTCCTGCGCTGGCACATGATCACCGGCTTCGCGATGGTGGTGGTCGCGCTGGTGCAGAGCGCCGTCATCTTCCTGCCCGGCCGCCGGCAGCGCGAACCGTCGCTGCCCCGCATGGGCCTGCTCATACCGGTCCTGCTCGCGACGCAGGGCATCCTCGGCGTGTTCCGCGTCCTGGAGCTGCACGTGCCCATCGGCGTCCTGATGGCCGTCGGCACCGTCCACGCTGCCACCTGGGCCTGGAAGACACCGCTGCCCGGCGCGCAGCCGGCGGCCGCCGCGAAGGTCGAGGTGGCGGCGTGAGGCGGCGGGCGGTCCTCGGTGCCGGTGCCGCCGCGCTCGGTGCCGCCGGGATCGGCTGGTCGCTGCTCACCCCGAAGCTCCCGGGCAAGCTGCTGCACAGCCGGGCGCCCCTGCCGCGGCCGTTCGAGGCGCGGCTCGCGATCCCCGCGGTCCTCGCCGGTGAGGAGATCGTGCAGCGCGAGGCCGATCTGGCGATCCTGCCCGGGCTGACGACCCGCGCGTGGACGTACAACGGCAGCTTTCCGGGCCCGACGGTCATCACGCGATCCGGGCGGGCGGCCACCGTCACGCACCGCAACCAGCTCCCCGAGCCGGTCGTCGTGCACCTGCACGGCGGCCACACCCCGGCCGGCAGCGACGGCTACCCGATCGACCAGATCATGCCGTTGCCGCCCGCGGCGGCGCACCACTACATGGCCACGATGGCCGGCGACACGACCGTGGGCGCGCGCACCTACCGATACCCGATGCAGCAGCGGGCCGCGACCCTCTGGTACCACGACCATCGCATGGGCTTCACCGGCCCCGCCGTCTACCGCGGCCTCGCCGGGTTCCACCTCGTCCGCGACGACGAGGAGGATGCGCTGCCGCTCCCACGGGGCGAGCGGGAGCTGCCGCTGATGATCACCGACCGCGCCTTCGAGGAGGACGGTTCGTTCCGCTATCCGCTCGGCGACGCCGACTACATGAACGGCGTGCTCGGCGACGTGATCCTCGTCAACGGCCGGCCGTGGCCGGTGCACGAGGTCGACCCGGCCCGCTATCGGTTACGGCTGCTCAACGCGTCGAACGCGCGCCGGTATCGGCTGCAGTTCGACCCCCAGCCACCCGGCGGTGACGCCTTCGTCCAGATCGGCAGCGACGGCGGCCTCCTCACCCGGCCGATCGGCCACGACACCCTGGAGCTGGCCCCGGCCGAGCGCTTCGACGTCGTCGTCGACTTCGCCCGCTGGAAACCCGGCACCAAGGTCCGCCTCATCGACCGCGACGGCGGCGACGTCATGCGCTTCGATGTGACAGGCCCGAAAACCGACGACCCTTCGCGTGTACCGCCGGTGCTCAGCACATCCGCCGAGCCCTTGCCACCGCCGAAACGCAGCCGCACGTTCCGCTTCGGCCAGGGGCGCGACGGCACCTGGCGCATCAACGACCTCACATACCAGCCGGGCCGCGCACTGGCCCGTCCGCGTCTGGGCGAGGTGGAGCACTGGCGCTTCGTGACCGACTTCCACCACCCCATCCACCTGCACCTCAACCACTTTCAAGTGGTCTCCCGCAATGCGAATGAGATCGGGGAGTACGACAAAGGCTGGAAGGACACCGTCGACCTGCGCGCCTCCGAGGCGGTCGAGATAGCGGTCCGCTTCACCGACTACACGGGCACGTTCATGCTGCACTGCCACAACCTGGAGCACGAGGACATGGCGATGATGGCGGACTTCGTCGTGGAGCCCTGAATTTGGGCCTGGTGCCTGGGACTTTCGGCTCAGCGGTCCGACCGTACGGTGGGCGGGCCCTCGCCATCGTTCGCGCACGTGCAAGTAGTAGGGAGATCCTCGTGCCAAACGTCAGGGGCCTCATCGCCGCCACCGGGGTCGCGGCGGCCGCCCTCCTGGTCGTCGCCGCCGCCATGGTGACGACCGCCGACGCCGCCACGGCGGTGACCGTGCAGGCGGAGGCGTTCAATGCGCAGTCCGGAGCGCAGGTGGAGAACACCGTCGACGCCGGCGGCGGGCAGAACGTCGCCTTCCTCGCCGACGGCGACTGGCTGCGCTACGACGGCGTCGATCTCGGGGCGGCCGGTGCCTTGAGCATCGGGGCCCGGGTCGCGTCGGCCGGCACCGGTGGGACGGGCAGCATCGAGCTGCGGACGGGCTCGCTCACCGGGCCGGTGCTCGCCCAGATCACCGTCGCTCCCACCGGCGGCTGGCAGTCCTGGGTGACGCTCACCGCCACCGCCGCGAGCCACCCGGCCGGCGCGCAGACCGTGTTCGCGGTGCTGCGCAACAGCACGGGTGGCCGCGACTTCGTCAACATCAACTGGTTCTCGTTCACGAACGGGGCGACCGCCACGCCCACGGCCGGCGGCACCGGCGCCGCGGGCTGGGTCAACGTGGACCCGGCGCGGTGGAATGCGCAGCTCGCCGAGTTCAACGCCATGCCCATGGACCCGGCGCCCGCCAACGCCGTCCGGGTCTCCGAGTTCAACGCGTCGTGCACCTACAGCCACTCGCTCAAGGACGACCCCATCGTCTTCCCGGGCCTGCCGGGCGCGTCGCACATGCACAGCTTCCTGGGCAACCACAGCACCAACGCCGGCACGACAGGCGACACCCTGCTCGCCAACGCGGGGACGTCGTGCGCGCCGGCACCGGACCTGTCGGCGTACTGGGTGCCGACCCTCTACGAGCACGGCGTCGCGGTCGAGCCCAAGGCCGTCGTCGTGTACTACGGTTCGCGCCTGGCCGACCCGGCCGGGACGGTCCCGTTCCCGCAGGGTTTCCGGATGATCGCCGGTGACGCGAAGCTGCAGCAGGCGACGCCGGCCGGCTCGGTCAACCAGTTCTACTGCGCCGGCCCGGGCGGCGAGATCGGGCGCAGTGCGGACGGCAACTGGCCGCTGTGCGCACCGACCGCGTCGCTGCTGTTCCAGCTGGTGTTCCCGGACTGCTGGGACGGCGCCCACCTGGACAGCCCCGACCACAAGTCGCACGTCGCGTACTCGTACACCGGCACGTGCGGCGGCGCCTACCCGGTGAAGATCCCGTCGATCTCGTTCGTCCTGGCCTACCCGGCAAGCGGCACGGCCGACGGCTTCACCCTCTCGTCCGGCATGGCGTCGTCATTCCACGGCGACGCGTTCCTGGCGTGGGACAACGCGGCCCAGGGTCACCGGGTGAAGAACTGCATCGTCCAGAAGGCCAAGTGCAACACGGCCGGAACCTTCTAGGGACCGATGCGCCGATCATGAACCGGGTCGACGGTCAGCGCAGTTCGATCCGGTTGATGTCGGGGGCATCGCCGGAGTCGTTGAAGAAGCGGATCCAGGTCGTGCCGGCGGGCACGTACACGGAGATGGAGGTGCGGGCGGGGATGAGGTAGTCGCCGGCGCCGGCGAGCGTCAGGGTGTGCACGGGTCCGTCGGCCACGGCCACCTTGAGGGTGCGGAGGTCCTGCGTCTCGTACACGATGACCAGGGTCCGCTCGCCGGCGGCCGGCACCTCGGGCACGCGGATGGCCAGGGTGTTCGGCCCGCCGATGTACCCGACGCGACTCCCGCCGTCGCAGGTGGCGCACTCGATGACCCGGGCTCCGTTGCGCAGGTTGGCGGCGTCCGCGGCGTGCAGGCTCATGGGGCGGAACCCCGGGCCGGCCGTCGTGGGAGCCGGCCCGGCGGTGGCCGGCAGCGGCCCGGCGGTCGTCGGTCCCGCAGTGGTGCGGCCGGTAGGGGTGCCGCCGCCGGTGGTCTGGCCGGCTGCGCTCTGGCCGGCCGCGGTGGGGTCGGGCGCGGTGGGGTCGGGCGCCGATGGACCGCCCGCGGCCGGGGGAGGACCGGAGCCCGCCGGGCCGGACGCCGGGGGGATGCGCGGCGAGGAGGGCATCGGCGGGGCGGTGGAGGGCGCGGCGAGCGGCGGATCGGGAGCGGGCGGGGGTGCGGGCAGGACGAGCGGTGGTACGAACGCGACGATCGCCGCCACGCCCACCGCCAACGACGCCCAGCCCAGCCGGCGGCGTAGACCGGGCGACAAGCCCGCGTGCGGCCGGCCGCCATCGGCGATCTGCGCCTCGGTGCTCTGCGCCTCGGCGGTCTGCGCCTCGGCGGTCTGCGGCTCGCTGGTCTGGGGCTCGGGGATGGGGGAGGTGGCCGGAGGCAGCGGTGGCCGGATGGGGGCGTCGTCGGTCATGTGCGGCCGGTCCAGCGCAGGAGGGCTTCGGTGCGGTTGGTCACCCGGAGTTTGGCGTAGGCGCGGTGCAGGTGGTTCTTGACGGTCTTCTCGGTCAGCAGCAGGCGGTGGGCTATCGCGGCGTTCGTCAGGCCCTCGGCCAGCAGGTCCAGGACGTCCTGTTCGCGGCGGGTCAGGCCGTGCCTCGGGCGGGGTCTCGGGTACGGGCGGGCACGCATGGTCGCGGTGGCCACGGCGGCGGCGGCCGGGGAGAGCCAGCCCTGCCCGGCGGCCACCGCCTGGACCGCCCGGTGCAGGTCGTCCGGCGTGAAGGTGCCGTGCACCAGGTAGCCGCGGGCGCCGCCGCGGAGCATCTGGGTGATCAGGGTCGGGTCCGGGTCGCTCGTCAGGACCAGGATGGCGGTCAGGCGGGCCAGCTCGGGCAGGACCGTGAGGCCGTCGGCTCGCGGCATGCGGTGGTCGAGCAGGGTCACGGCCGGGGCTGTGCGGCGGGCCTCGGCCAGGGCCTCCAGGCCGTCGGCGGCCTCGGCCACCACGCTGACGCCGGCGGCTGCGTCCAGATACGTGCGCAGGGCGGTGCGGACGATCGGGTTGTCGTCGACCACCAGGACCGTGATCATGCGGGGACGGCGGCTTCCACCGAGGTACCGCCGCCCGGCCGGGACGAGACGCGCAGCGCGCCACCGGAGAGGCGGGCGCGTTCGGACATGCCCAGGATGCCGTAGCGGTGCTCGGTGCGCAGGTCGACGAGGCTCGGTGGGACCGGGAAGCCCCGGCCGTCGTCGGTCACCGTCAACACGAGGTGCGGGCCCGCGTGGGACAGGGTGACCGTGACCGTCGTCGCGGCGGCGTGGCGGGCGGTGTTGCGCAGCGCTTCCTGCAGGATTCGGCACAGTTCGTAGCGGACCGGCACCGGTGGGTCGGCGGATGCCAGGTCCAGCGCCACCGCGATGCCCGTGGCCCGCTGCCATGACCCGCACATGTCGGCGAGCACGGCCGGGAAGGCGCGGGTCGGCTCGTCGCAGCGCAGGCCGTCCAGCAGGTCACGGGCCTCGCGGGCGGCCGCGGCGGCGCCGGTGGAGACGGTGTCGGCCAGGCGCTCGGCCAGGCCGGGATGGCGGCGCAGGCTCTGCGGGAGGGCCAGGGCGGCGAAGGATACGCCGCGCAGCGTCTTGGCGACCGAGTCGTGCAGTTCGCGGGCCAGGCGGGCGCGCTCGTCGGCGGCGGCGGCGCGCTGGGCCGAGGCGACGACGCTGACGGAGAGTTCGACGTGGCGGCGCAGGGCGTCGGTGGCCACGGCGGCGGCGGTGGCGGCCAGGATGCAGGCGATCGGGAACGTCAGGACGAACTCGGCGTTGGCCGGGGCGGCGGCGAGGACGTGGGCGGCGCTCACGTAGCCGAGGGCGGCGTACGCGGCGGCGATCGGCAGGGCGCGCAGGCCGGCCACGACACCGGCCAGGGCGGCGGCGCCGGCGGCCGCGCAGAAGAACACGATGCCCGGGCCGAGGGCCAGGACCGCGAGCGTGAGCAGGGCGTCCAGGAGCAGGACCGGCACGGGGTGGCGCACGACGTACGGGTTGCGGGCCAGCACCGCCAGCCCGGCGGCGCTCGCGGCGAGCGCGACGGCCGCGGCCGGCAGGAGCGGGCGCGGGTCGGGGGCGAGCCGCAGCGCGGTGCCGGCCGCGGTGAGCGTGGCGGCGCCCCGGCCGAGCAGCACGGCCCGGCCGAGCGCGGCCGGGGCCACCGCCCGATCGACGGTCATGCACGGAATGTACCGGGTTTCGGGACTTTTTAAATGAGCCGAATCAAAGAGCTTGGATCAGACGCCGTGCACCCGGGCCAGGATGCCGAGCTCCGAGACCAGCGCGGGCCCGGCGGCCGCCGCCGACCCGTCGAGCACCCGGACCAGCTCCAGGCCGGCGTCGGCGACCGGCAGTACACCCGCAGCGAACGCACCGGTCCCGCGCACCGACAGCAGCGGGGTCCGCGGGACGCGTGTGCCGTGCTCGTCGGTGATCTCCTCGGGGGCCTCGGTGCCGCCGGTGAGGATCGCGGCGAGCAGGGCGGTGCGGTAGACGGGGTCGGTCTCGGCGTCGTACACCCAGCGCGGGCCCAGCACCGAGTGCTCGGCGGTCCCGACCAGGGCGGCGCCGTCGAGCGGGGCGTCGCGGTAGGTGAGCGGCGTGACGTACACGGGGCCGCCGTCGACCGCGCGGACGAGGAGGGTCTCCAGGCCCACGGCGCCGTCGGGGTCGTCGAACCGGAACGCGCCCACCCGCTCCAGCGAGGGCTCGGCCGGGCCGGTGTACCACGGCTGGGTGGGTAGCCAGGCGGCGAGCAGATCGAGCTTGCCGGGGACGAGCGTCGCACGGTGCAGCAGGGCCATGCCGGGAATGGTACCGATCACACTCAGCCGGGCCGTGGCGCTGCCGATAGAGCCCCGTGCGGGACAAACGGTGGCTCTGGTGGCTGATCGCCGGGATGGCGGCGGTCGGCGGCTACTTCGCCATGCCCACCGGATCGGTGGCGCAGGCGTGCGTCTACAACGGCATCGGTACCGTCGCCGCGTTCGTCATGCTCGCCGGCGCCCGCCGCACCGACCGGACCCGCCGCATCGCGTGGCGGCTGAGCGCGGCCGGCACCGCGCTGTGGTCGGCCGGCGACTGGATCTACAGCTACTTCGAGCACATCCGCCACACCCAGCCGTTCCCGTCACTGGCGGACGTGTTCTACCTCAGCGCGTACACCCTCCTGTTCGGCGGCCTGTTCCTGCTCGGCCACCGCCGCTCCCGCGGCCCCGGCTGGCCCGTGGTGGTCGACGCGCTCATCTTCGCCACCGGCACCGGGCTCGTGTTGTGGACGTTCGTCATGCAGCCGATCGCGCAGGACAGCTCGACGCCGGTCGGCACGCGGATCATCGCGCTGTCGTATCCGGCCGCGGACGTGCTCCTGCTGGCCCTCGTGGCCCGGCTGCTCGGCTCCGGCTCGGCCCGCGACCCGAGCACCCGGCTCCTGGTCGTGGCCCTCGGGCTCCTGCTGATCGCCGACATCGCCTATTCGGTGGTGACCTCGTACACCGCGTACGCGGGCGGGGCCTTCGACGCCGGCTGGATGCTGTCCTACGTCTTCTGGGCCGCCGCCGCGCTGCACCCGTCGGTCCGCGGCCGGGCCGGCCCGGCGCGGGACGAGGTCATACCCACCGGCCGGCTGCGGCTGGCCGTGTTCGCCGGATCGTCGCTGCTGGCCCCGGCCGTCCTGGTCGTCCAGGGCTTCCGCGACCCCCGGCACATCGACTGGCTCGCCGTCGGGCTCTGCGCGGCGGTGCTGTTCCTGCTGGGGGTACTGCGCATGGCCGGCCTCGTGCACCAGGTCCGCACGCTGGCCCTGCGTGACGAGCTCACCGGCCTCGCCAACCGCCGGGCCCTCGAGATCGCGATCCGCGCCGGCCTCGGCCCCGGTCCGCGCTCGCACGTCGCGCTCATCGACCTCGACGACTTCAAGGGCATCAACGACCGCCTCGGCCACGGCGTCGGCGACCGGCTGCTGACCGCGCTGGCCGAGCGCCTCACCGGCCTCGTGCGCCCCGGCGACACCGTCGCCCGGCTGGGCGGCGACGAGTTCGCCCTGTACCTCCCGCGCACCTCGGCCGCCGTCGCCGACCGGATCGTGGCCGGCATCGTCGCGTCGCTCGACCGCCCGCTCGACGCCGGCCCGCACCGGCTGCTGATGCGGGCCAGTATCGGCGTCGCCGACGATGCGGACACGACCGACCCGTTCGAGCCGCTGCGCCGGGCCGACGTCGCGATGTACGCGGCGAAGGAGACAGGCGGTCGCCGGCTGCGCTTCTCCCCGGCCCTCGACGAGCGGGCCACCAGCCACGCCCAGTTGGGGGCGGAGCTGCGCACGGCACTGGACGAGGGTCAGTTCTTCATGGTGTACCAGCCGATCGTCGCCCTCCCCGAAGGCCGCGCGGCCGCGGTGGAGGCCCTGGTCCGCTGGCGGCACCCGCAGCGCGGCCTGGTCAGCCCGGCCGAGTTCGTGCCGGTCGCCGAGCACAACGGCCTCATCGTCGAGCTCGGCGCCTGGATCCTGCGCACCGCCGCCGCCCGGATGCAGGCGTGGCAGTGCGAACTGGGCCCGGCCGCCCCCGGCTACGTGTCGGTGAACGTCTCGGCCCGGCAGCTGTCCGAGCCGGACTTCCCCGAGTTCCTGGCGTCGGTACTCGCCCAGACCTCCCTGCCCGCCTCCAGCCTCACCGTCGAGGTCACCGAGACCGCGGTCTTCGACAGCTCGACGGCCATGGAGGCACTGCGCGCCATCAAGGCCCTCGGCGTGCGCATCGCCCTCGACGACTTCGGCACCGGCCACTCCTCGCTGGGCCTGCTGCGCACCGCCCCGGTCGACGTCCTGAAGGTCGACAAGTCGTTCGTCGACGACCTGGCCGACACGGGCCACTCGGTCATCGCCACCGCGCTCGTGGACGTCTCGGCGCACCTGGGCCTGACGGCGATCGCCGAGGGCGTGGAGACCCAGGAGCAGGCGGACGCGCTGTACCGGATGGGCTATCGCTACCTGCAGGGCTACCTGTACGGGCGGCCCGAGGAGTCGCCGACCTTCCGCACGCCCGTCGCCTCCACGGTCTGACGCTCTTCGCCGCGGCTCGCGTCCGCCGGTGTCAGCGGGCCAGGCGGTGGTACTGCCGCGCCGCCAGCGGCAGGAACAGCGCGGTGAGCACGGCCGGCCACAGCACGGCCAGGAGCACCGCGTGCTCCGCCGGCCAGGTGGGGCCGGTCCAGGCCGGGCCGGCGAACAGGGTGCGCGCAGCGGTGGCGGTGGCGGAGAGCGGGTTCCAGGTGGCGATCGCGCCCAGCCAGCCGGGCATCGTGCCGGGGGAGACGAAGGCGCTGGAGAGGAAGCCGATCGGCCACACGAGGATCTGGACGGCCGTCGCCGACTCCGGAGTCCGCAGCAGCAGGCCCAGGTAGATGCCCACCCACGTAAACGCGAAGCGCAGCCACAGCAGCAGGCCCAGCGCGGCCAGGAGCGCGGCGGGGCCGTGGTGGGGGCGCCAGCCGAGCGCGAAGCCGGTCGCGAGCATGACGGCCAGGCCGGCGACGGCGTTGAGGAGGTCGGCGCCGGAGCGGCCGGCCAGGACGGCGGTGGCGGTGACGGGCATCGCGCGGATGCGGTCGGTGACGCCCTTGGCCATGTCGGTGGTGACGGCGACGGCCATCGACTCCAGGCCGAAGAGGACGGTCATGGCGAGCATGCCGGGGATGAAGAAGTCGATGTAGGTGCCGTCGGGGACCGCCATCGCCCCGCCGAACAGGTACGCGAACATGAGGGTGATCAGGACCGGGAACAGCAGTGTCAGTGCGATCGAGACGGGTCGCTGCCGCCAGTGCAGCAGAATCCGATAGGTGAGTGCCGCCGCGTCGCTCATGCCGCCGCCGCCTTTCCGGTGAGCTGGAGGAAGACCTCGTCGAGCGTCGGTTTGCGGGTGACGGTCTCGACGCGGTCCGGGCCGACCTTCGCCTTGAGCTCGTCGGGGGTGCCCGCGGCCACCACGCGGCCGGCGTCGATGACGGCGATGTGGTCGGCCAACTGGTCGGCCTCCTCCAGGTACTGCGTCGTCAGCAGCACCGTGGTCCCCGTGCCGACAAGCGCCCGGATGTGCGCCCACACCTCGCTGCGGGCGGCCGGGTCGAGGCCGGTCGTGGGCTCGTCGAGGAACAGCACGGCCGGGGTGAGCAGCAGCGCGGCGGCCAGGTCCAGGCGGCGGCGCATGCCCCCGGAGTAGCCGGCGACGGGCCGGTCGGCCGCCGTGGTCAGTCCGAAGCGCTCCAGCAGCTCGGCGGCCCGGGCCCGCGCGGTGCGCCCGCCCAGGTGGCCGAGGCGGCCGAAGAGCTCCAGGTTCTGCCGGCCGGTGAGGATCTCGTCGACCGACGCGTGCTGCCCGACCTGTCCGATGCGCTGCCGGACGCCGCGCGGGTCGCGCACGACGTCGCGGCCGGCCACGGTGGCGGTGCCGCCGTCCGGGCGCAGCAGGGTGGTCAGGATGCGGACCGCTGTCGTCTTGCCCGCACCGTTGGGGCCGAGCAGCCCGCACACCGTGCCCGGCGGCACGTGCAGGGTGAAGTCCTCGAGTGCGACCTTGTCGCCGTAGCGCTTGTGCAGCCCCTGGGCCGAGAGCCCGCCTTCTTCGTACACCATACGGAGATCGTACACCGTACGGAGTGCCGAAGCTATGCTTGAGCCGTGGACGACGACCCGGCCCGGACCATCGAGCTGCTGTGGGGCACCCGGCAGCGGCCCCGGCGCGGCCCGCGGCACGCCCTGACCAGCGAGCAGGTGGTGGCCGCGGCGATCGCGCTCGCCGACGCCGACCAGGACCTGCACGCGCTGTCGATGCGCCGGGTGGCCGACTCCCTGGGCGTCGGGACGATGTCGCTGTACACCTACGTCGCCTCCCGCACCGAGCTCGTCGAGGCGATGCTGGACACGGTGCACGGTGAGGCCGTCGAGCGGCTGCGCCAGCCCACCCCGGGCGACTGGCGGTCCGGCCTGCGCCACGTCGCCGCCGTCGGCTGGCAGACCTACCTGAGCCACCCCTGGATGCTGCAGGTCTTCACCGGCCGGCCTCCGCTGGGCCCGCGGACGATCGCCAAGTACGACCTGGAGCTGCGGGTCGTCGACGGCATCGGGCTCACCGACGTGGAGATGGACGGCGTCATCACGCTCGTGCACACCCACGTGGAGGGCGTCGCCCGGCGCAAGCTCGAGGCCGAGCGGGCCGAGCGGCGCAGCGGCATCACCGACGTCCAGTGGTGGGCGGTGGCGGGGCCGGCCCTCGCCGTCGTCCTCGACCCCGAGCGCTTCCCCGTGGCCGCGCGGGTGGGTAGTGCCGCCGGGCAGGTGCACCAGGCGGCCTACGATGTCGATTACGAGTACACCTTCGGCTTGGATCGCATTATCGAGGGCACCGCAGCGCTCATCGGCCGCAGTGGCACCTGAGAGGATCGGGGTCATGGACGACAACGACCTCATCGATGCCCTGGCCCAGACCGCCTTCACGGTCATGGCGGCGCTGAACCGGGTCGGTGCCGAGCATGACCTGTCGCTCACCCAGCTGCGCGTGCTGGGCATCCTGCGCGACCGGCGGATGCGCATCTCCGAGCTCGCGGAGTACCTCGGCCTGGAGAAGTCCACGATCACCGGGCTCGTCGACCGGGCCGAGAAGCGCGGCCTGCTGGCCCGGGCCCCGAGCGCGACCGACGGCCGCGCGGTCGACGTGTTCATCACGCCCGCGGGGGAGGCGCTGGCCGGCCCCGCCTACGATCACCTCGTCGAGCTGCTGTCTCCGCTGCTCGCGGCCCTGGAGCCGGCCGAGCGCCGGCGGCTGGGGCAGAGCCTGCGCGCGATGCTGGGCCCCGAGGCGGGCTAAGGCACGAACACCAGCCGGTCGCCGGTACTGCCGGAGGCCGCCCAGTGCCGCTCGACCTGCGAGAGCGGCACCGCCCGCGCGCGCACGTCGAACCCGCCGGCGGCCACGGCCTCGGCCATCTTGGGCAGCTCCTCCAGGAAGTCCCGGCCCGGCACGGAGCCGATGCCGCTGCCGACGATCTGCAGCCGCGCCGAGCGCAGCGCCGCCGAGGGGATCGCCGAGTCGGGCCCGGCCACCGAGCCGATCTGGACCCAGGTCAGCTGCGCGGCCCGGTCGGCCCGGGCGGTGAGCACGTCCATCATGGCCCGCGCCGTCGGCTCGCCCCAGACGTAGTCGATGACCACGTCGACGTCGCCCGCCCGCCCCAGCTCGTCGAACGTGCACACGACGTCGGCCCCGAGCGCGCGCAGCGGTTCGAGGCGGCCCATGTCCCGCCCGGCCGCGATGACCTGCCCGGCCCCGAACTGCTTGGCGACCTGGACGGCCATCCGCCCGGCGTTCCCGGTTGCGCCGAGGATCAGCACCTGCTGCCCCCGGTGGAACTCGATGCGCCGCCGCAGTGCCACCCACGACGACATCACGGGGTTCATCGCCGCGGCGACCAGGACCGGGTCGATCCCGTCGGGCAGCACGACGCTGCGGTCGGCCTCGATGACGGTCCGGTCGGCCATGGTCCCGAGCGTGGTGTCGTCGAGCACGGTGTAGCGGATGCGGCCCTTGGGGTCCCGTACGACGGCATCGATCCCGGGGATCAGCGGCAGCTCCCCGGTGCTCGTGTAGTGCGACCCGTCGGACTGGGAGCGGGTCCGCGGGTGCAGCGCGGCGGCGAGGACGTCGACGACCATCTCGTCCCGCCCGCGCGCGACTGGCTCGGGGTGCTCCTGGTATCGGGGCGGGTTGCCGAACGCGGTGACGACAGCGGCGTGCATGACGGTTCCCCCTTCAGGGAAAGTAGTTCGTAACACCAACCATCACAGGATGGTTCGTGTTACCAACTATGTCAACCCCCGG
The DNA here is from genome assembly GCF_019904175.1 of Dactylosporangium vinaceum. Classification (GTDB taxonomy): domain Bacteria; phylum Actinomycetota; class Actinomycetes; order Mycobacteriales; family Micromonosporaceae; genus Dactylosporangium; species Dactylosporangium vinaceum. The sequence continues at coordinate 3,474,023 of NZ_CP061913.1, forward strand.
ATCGGGCCTGGTGCTACGCTCACGACTTGAACGCGTTCAAAAGCGGGGGAGAGCCGACATGGATGTCGATCGGGATCGGGCGGCGTATCGGCGACAGTGGGCCACTGCCGCGGCCGGCCTGCTCAACGCCGTGCTGGCGGCCTGGATGATCTTCGGACTCCGGCCGCTCGGGCCGCTGCACGTGTGCGCGGTCGTCCTGGCCGTCGTCACCGCGGTGCCGCTGCTGCTGCGCAGCCGCCCGGCCTTCGGCGCGGCGGCCCTGATCAGCGCCGCCGTGCTGATCGTGCCGACGGTCGCCTACTTCTTCTTCGGCGGCGCCTACTACCTGCCGAGCGTCGTCCTGCTCCTGCTGGCCCGGTGCGCCGGCGACCTGCGCCCGCCGCGGGGTGTCTGGCCGGCGCTCGTCGCGGTGGTGGTCGCCGGGATCCTCGTCGCCTGGTCGCCGGCGATCTGGGACTCGCAGTATCGGCCGACCCATGCGTTCGCGGCCGAGTTTCCGCCGGGCGCCGAGCCCGCCTCCCGCGACATCCTCAACGGCGACGGCTCGGGCATCGGCCGCGGCGCCACCGGTGTCACGGCCGGCACCTCGGACACCGGCGGCCGCCGGGTGTACGTCACCTTCCGCGCCGACCTGACGGCCGCGGAGCAGGCCGTCCTGGAGCGGCGCCTGCACGAGCTCATGCCGGGCGCGACAATCAGACGCTGCCGGCGGGCCGGGGACTGCTGAGGGGGCGCGCGCTACTCGAGGGCGGTGTCCAGCTCGTGGCGGGCGGAGAGGATGTGGGTGCGCATCGCGGCCTCGGCCCAGGGGCCGTCGTGGCTGCGGACGGCGGCGAGGATCTCGCGGTGCTGCTGGAGGCTGATCTGCAGCCGGGCGGGGGAGTAGCCGATGAACGTGCGGACCACGACCGGGACCTGGATCAGCGTGCGGATCATGCCGGGCAGCAGGGAGTTGGCCGACGCCTCGTGGACCAGGGCGTGGAAGCGGCCGTTCAGGGCGGCCACCGTCTGGACGTCGGCCGGGGCGCGGGCGGCGGCCGAGTCCATCTCGTCGCACAGCCCGGCCATGGCGGCGCGCTGGTCGTCGGTGGCGTGGTCGGCGGCCAGGCCCGCGGCGTGGCCCTCCAGCAGGGCGCGGACCGAGAACAGCTCGTCGAGCTGGGCCCGGGTCCAGGTGCGCACGTACGCCCCGCGGTTGGGAAAGACCTCGATGAGGCCCTCCGAGTGCAGCCGGCGGATCGCCTCGCGGACGGGGGTCCGGGAGACGGCCAGGCTGCCGGCCAGCTCCACCTCGCCGAGCTGGGCGCCGGGCGGATACGTGCCGTCCAGGATGCCCTGGCGCAGCGCCGCGTAGGCGTGTTCGACAGCGTTCAGTGCGTGCTCCCCAGCGACGATGCCCCGGCGCCGGGCGGGAACGGGTCGGTGCGACCCAGCTGCGCCGGTACCTGCCTGCCGAGCGTACGTTCCACCAGCGCGGCGGCGTCCAGCAACCCCGGCAGGGAAAGCCCTGTCTCGTACCCGTCCCGCCCCAGCGCCCACGCGAGGTCCTCGGTGGCGATGTTGCCGGTGGCCCGCGGGGCGAACGGGCACCCGCCGATCCCGCCCGAGCTCGCGTCCAGGGCCACGGCGCCGGCGGCGATCGCGGCGTACGCGTTGGCGTAGCCGCTGTTGCGGGTGTTGTGGAAGTGGCAGCGCAGCGGCCGGTCGGTCACGCCGCGCACGGCGCCGAGCAGTGACGTGATCCGGCCCGGGGTCCCGACGCCGATGGTGTCGGCGACGCACACCTCGTCGACGTCCGGCACCCCCTCGACGATCCGCAGCACCTGCGCCGGGTCGACCTCCCCCTCGAACGGGCAGCCCCAGGCGGCGCCGACGGTCAGCGTCACCCGCAGGCCGGCGTCGCGGGCCTGCTCGGCCAGCCGCCGCGACGAGGCCATCGCCGCGGCCACCGGGGCACCCTGGTTGCGCATCGAGAAGCTGTCGGTGGCGACGAGGACGAGATTCACCTCGGCCACCGCGGCCGCCCGCGCGCGCCGCAGCCCGCGTTCGTTGAAGACCAGCGCGCTGACGGCGACGTCCAGATCGGCGACGCCGGCCAGCACCTCCTCCGCGTCGGCCAGCTGCGGCACCCGGTCGGGCCGCACGAAGCTGGTGACCTCGATCCGGCGAGCCCCGGCGGCGGCGAGCCGGCGCACGAACTCGACCTTCACGCCGGTCGGCACCGTGACCGCCTCGTTCTGCAGCCCGTCGCGCGGGCCCACCTCGACGATCTCGACTCGCATCCACCCACTCCGTCCAACCCTAAATTGTATGCAATCTAGGTCGGCCTGCCCCGAATTGGCAAGCATTCGGGCCCGCGGGTCACGTTGTATTGCGTACAAATGTCGATGGGTTGGGGTCTGTGGACGCCTCGGGGATGGGGTGGAGATAACTACACCCCCGGGCGTGCAGCCAGCACCATCGCGTCGACCTGCGTGAATCCATACGGTGATTGCGGCCCGCGGGCCGATCGACCACCGACGAAGGGGACGCAGTTGACCGACACCATGCTCCGGCGGCACGTGCGCCGGTTGGCGCCCATCGCCGCCGCCGCGATGCTCGCCGCGCTGGCCGTGGCGCCGCAGCCGGCCTACGCCGAGGACGGGCCGGCGAAGCCGACGGCGGCCGAGCTCGCGCTGACGCCCCAGCCGGCCGCGCAGGTCACCAGTCAGAGCATCGTCACCGAGAACATCTACAACCCGAACTCGGGCCGGTGCATCGGCATCTCGAACATCAAGGCCGGGATCTGGGACTGCACCAGCAACGGCGACCAGCGGTGGCACTGGTCGATCCGGGGCGCGAAGTACGAGGACGGGCTGTGGTGGTACCCGATCGAGAACGCCGCTCAGCAGTGCCTGGCGCTGTGGGGTGGTGCGCTCGACCCGGGCACCTGGGCCGTCGGCTACGAGTGCGTCCTGAGCGATGACCAGTACTGGCGGGTGTTCACCCGGGGAGGCATCACCTACCTGGCGAACCTGGCGGGCTTCCAGGGGCCGACCCGCGGCTGGATTCTCGGCGTCAACGGCGGCCTGACGACAAACGGCGCACAGATCGTCCTCTACTGGATCGACGGCACCCAAAACCAGAACTGGTCATGGCAGGTCGCCTGAGGTGCCCGCGCCCCTGACCGGCAAGGCCGGCCGGGTCCGGCGGTAGCGGAGGGCACGGGGGAGGTGCGGGGAGGCCGGGGAGCCTTCCCGCACCTGTGCCGCCGTTCAGCAGGGGCCGACCATGGTCTTCACGTCGTTCGTCGTGTTGATCCAGGTGTCGGCGGCGTAGCCGGTGGCGCCGGTGTTCGGGTCGGTGATGCGGTCCCAGGTGGAGGAGGGCCAGTAGCCGCCGCTGACGTACTCGCCGTACGTGTAGCAGCTGATGGTCACCGTGTCGCCGTAGTTGGCGTGCCCGGCGCTGCCGTAGGCCGTGCCCGGGCCGGCCCGTACGTTCAGGTACGGGCTGGCCAGGATCGTGCCCGTGACCGCCGGGCTGCCCCCGCCGCCCAGGCGGTTCACGGCGGCCTGGGCGGTCGACCACCAGGTCAGGTAGTCGCCGGTGCGGTACGTCGTCCACTGTGTCCAGCTCGAGCCGGCGCCGGAGATGCTGTAGGCGGCGTTGGCGTTGCACTGGGGGTCGTAGGCGCAGGTGTCGCTGACCGTCGGGTGGTAGCAGTTGTTGATCTGCCACAGGCCGCGGTCGGCGGAGCCGGAGGGGCAGTCGCCGCTGGCGCCGTTGTACGCGTAGGCCGACGGGTTGCAGCGCGACTCCGCCATGGCCACCGCGACCGCTGTCACGAGCGGGTTGCCGCGGAAGCCGGCGTTGTACCCGACCTGCGCGCAGAGGTCGGCACCGGTCGCCGTCAGGCCGGCCCGGGCGGGGGAGGCCTGGGCCGGAGTGGCCGTGAACGCCACCGCGGCCAGGAGCACCGCCAGGAGTACGGCCGGGGCGGCCAGGAACCGGGCCCGCATCAGCGGCCCGCCCACTCGGGGTCGGCGTAGGACCAGCCGAGGTACGTCGCCCCCGGCCAGCTCAGCGGGACGCGGCGAACGGTCGGGGCCGAGGTGATGTAGTTGCCGTTGCCCTCGGAGAGCATGACGTGCCCGGCATTGCCGTTGATGGGCGCGGCGGCGAAGAACACCAGCGCGCCCGCCGGGGCGGTGCCGGACGTGCCGTGCATCAGGCCGCGGTTGTACAGCGCCCAGTAGTGGTCGATCGCGGTGTAGTAGCCGCTGGCCGCCCGGCCGTAGGCGTGGCCGACGAAGTTGTCGCACCAGCCGTCCCAGCCGTGGTTGGAGTCGCCGAGGTCGCCGTTGGTGGTCGAGTTGCCGATCACCGAGCGGGCCCACGCGAGGGCCCGGTCCTCGCGGGTGCCGGTGGGCGGGGCGCCGCCGCACTCCGGCTCACCCGGGAGGTACTGGTTGAAGCCCGGCGTGTTGGTGTAGTAGTCGCTGATCCACCCGGCCGCGGGCGAGCTGATCTGGTGCCAGACCGTGTTGCCGCTGATGTTGCGCCCGCGCACGGCGCACTCGGCGACGAACGGCGTGCCGTCGCCCAGCACGGCCACCGCCCCCGCCGCGGCGTCATAGGGGCTGGTCCGCACCTGCAGCCCGGCCCCGCCGGTCCCGGCGACGCTGTAGCCGCCGATGCCCGCGAACGACGGGGCCGCGGGAATGGCGATCGCCAACACTGCGGCCCCGGCCGCGATGGCCCGGGCGGTGATCCTACCGATCCGTTGGTACACGCGCTCCTCCTGTCGATGGTTCGCCAGAGTGTGCAAGAAGCCCGGCGGTCGGTGTGCCGAGCCCGGCGCGCCCCTGTGAGAATCGAGCGATCTCGATCGGCGCGGGACGCCCGGCGCTGATCCTGTCCCGTGCCCGGCCTGGAAAGCACGACGTTGACAGCCGTTGACACCAGGCTTTACACGACCTCGAGGAGAATCATGATCACCGAGTTCGTCGCCGACCTCGCCCGCCTGCGCCAGGAGGCCGGGCAGCCGTCGCTGCGCCGGATGGCCGAGAAGGGCCACTACTCGCACACCGCGCTGTCGAGCGTCCTGTCCGGCAAGCGCCTGCCGTCGCAGGAGCTGACCATGGCGTTCGTGCGGGCCTGCGACGGTGACGAGTCCGTGTGGCGGGCCCGCTGGGAGCGCGAGCACGCGGAGCTCAACCCGCCGCCCGCCCCGGCCGCCGCCATCGCGCCCGCGCGCCGCCGCCCGGCGTGGTGGACGATCGCCGCCCCGGTCGCCTTATCGCTGCTGCTCGCGGCCGGGATCGCGGGCTACCTCGCGACCCGGCCGGCCGAGCCCACCGCCCCGGCGGCGCCTGTCGCGCTCGACGGCACCGACCCGCAGGAGCAGCACTGCCAGGCCGATGCCGTGAGCGTGCACACCGAGCCGGTTCCCGGCTACGGCAGCCTGACCCTGCGCCACTCGCCGCACTGCCGCGCCGTCTGGCCCCTCTACGTCTCGACCGAACAGGTCCCGCCCGGCGTCACGATCAGCCTGCGCGCGGTCCGCCCGGCCGACGGCGCCGAGAGCCGCTTCGACTACCCGTACATGGTGCAGCACCAGGTGTACAGCGTCTTCGGCAACATCCTGGCGACCGGCCGCGGCTGCGTCGAGGTGACGATCGAGATCAGCTCGGCCGACCCGGCCACCGTCCTGGCCCGCGCGGCCACGCCGTGTCTGTCCCCGGCCTGAGGCTTGGCCCGCGGGATCATCGGGTACGCGACCCAGGACGAGAGGAGCACCCGTGCAGCGCACCTATCCACCCGGCGTGACCTGCTGGATCGACACCGAGCAGCCCGACGTCGCGGCCGCGGCCGGCTTCTACGGCCGGCTCTTCGGCTGGACGGTCACCGAGGCACCAGCCGGCGGCTACTTCATCGCGACGCGTGACGGGCAGGACGTGGCCGCGATCGCCCCGGGCGGCGGCACCGCGGCCTGGAACACGTACGTCGCGGTCGGCGACGCCGACGCGGCGGCAGCGGCCGTGGCGAAGGCGGGTGGCCGGGTCACCGCCCAGCCGGCCGACGCCGGGCCGGCCGGGCGCGCGGCCACCTGCACCGACCCGCAGGGTGCGCAGTTGCGGCTCTGGCAGGCCGGGAAGCGGCTCGGCGCACAGGTCACCAACGCGCCCGGCACCTGGAACTTCAGCGACCTGCACACCACCGACGAGCCGGCCGCGCGCCAGTTCTACGCCCGGGTCTTCGGCTGGCGTTACGCGGACCTGCCCGGCGCCGGCGCGATGATCCAGGTGCCCGGCTACGGCGACCACCTCGCCGCCACCGTCGACCCGGGCATCCACGAGCGGCAGGCCGGCGCGCCCGCGGGGTTCGCCGACGTGATCGGCGCGCTGGCTCCGGCGGCCGAGGGCCCCGCCCGGTGGGAGGTCACGTTCACCGTGGCCGACCGCGACCACAGCGTCGCCACCGCTGAGGCTCTCGGCGCCACGGTACTGAGCGCCGAGAACACGATGTGGAGCAGGAAGGCCCGCCTCCGCGACCCCCAGGGCGCCGAGCTGACCGTGAGTCAGTTCGCGCCACCGGAGTCCTGACCCGGCCGCTCCTAGGTGTCGGTGGCGACGCCGTGGGACCAGGCCCAGGCGGCGATCTCGACGCGGTTGCGCAGGCCGAGCTTGGTCTGGATGGTCGAGACGTGGCTCTTGACGGTGCTGATCGAAATGAACAGCGCCGCGCCGATCTCCAGGTTGGTGCGGCCGCGGGCGATGAGGCGGACGACCTCGGTCTCCCGGTCGGAGAGGCGGTGCTCGGTCAGGACCGCGCGGGGTGGCGGCTTCAGGTGCCGCAGCAGCCGGACCGTGATAGTCGGGGACACCAGCGCGTCGCCCGCATGCGCGGCGCGGACCGCCTCGATCAGCAGGGCCGGGCCGGCGTCCTTGAGGATGAAGCCGACGGCGCCGCCGGACAGGGCCGCGTAGACGTACTCGTCCAGGTCGAACGTCGTGACCACGATGACCCGCAGCGGCGCCGCCACGGCCGGGCCGGCCAGGGCGCGGGTCACCTCCAGGCCGTCGAGGCGGGGCATGCGGATGTCGACCAGGCACACGTCGGGGCGCAGCCGCCGGGCCGCCTCCACGGCCTCGACACCGTCGGCCGCCTCGGCGACCACCTCGATGTCGTCCTGGTCCTCGAGGATCAGGCGGAGGCCGCCGCGGACCATTGCCTGGTCGTCGGCGACGAGGACGCGGATGCTCATCGGGGCAGCCTCGCCACGACCGCCCAGCCGTGCGGCTCCCGCGGGCCGGCCTGCAGCTGGCCGCCGAGCGCCTCGACCCGCTCGCGCATGCCGATCAGCCCGAACCCGCCGGGCTTGACCGGCCGGGCGGCCCGCGCGTCGTCGGTGACCGCTACCGTCACGTCGGCCGGGGACTCGGTCACACGGACACTGACGGTGCCGGCCCGCTCGGCGTGCCGGGCGATGTTGGTGAGGGACTCCTGCACGATGCGGTAGACAGTGCTTGTCAGCTCCGGGGCCCAGGCCGTCGTGGTCGCGGGCAGCTCGAGCCGCACGGCCCGGGCCTCCCCGGCCTCGAAGCGCCGCACGAGCTCGTCCAGCCGCTCGGTCGCGCCGCTGGCGGGCGCGGCGTCGGCCGTGTCGCGCAGCAGCCCCACGATGCGCCGCATCGCCGTGAGGGCCTCGGAGCCGGCCTCCTCGATGCCGCGTATCGACTCCTCCAGCCGCTCCGGGCGGCGACGGGCCACGACCCGGGCCGCCTGCGCCTGCACGACGATGCCGGTGACGTGGTGAGCGACGACGTCGTGCAGTTCACGGGCGAGCACCAGGCGCTCCTCTCGCCGGACGGCCGAGGCCAGCTCCTGCCGTCGCGCGGCGATCAGTCGCAGCCACAGGCCGCCGCCCGCCCCGGCGACCCAGGCCAGGACGTCGGCGACGGCGACGACAGTGGCCCCGCCCGAGGCGGCGCGGGCCGAGAGCAGGGGTCCCGCCGCGAGCACGAGCAGGGCCGCGGCGGCGAGCACGGCCGCGCGGGGCGGGTCGAGGCGCCGGACCGCGCCGCCGGTCAGCACGGCGAGCCCGAGGGCGAGCGCGGGCTGCGGCTCCACCGGGAACCCTCCAGTGCGGGCCGCGGCCACCGCCAGTACCCCGCCGAGGAGTCCGGCAACGGCGGTGGCGAAGGGGGCGCGGCGGCGCAGCAGCGCGGTGCCGACGACGGCCGCCCCGGCGAGCAGGCCTGGCAGCCAGTAGAGCCCGCCCCAGCTGGCCGCCAGCGGCACCGCCGTCGCGGCGAGCAGCACGGCGCCCCCGGCGGCCAGCGCCGCGTCCGCCGTCCGATCCCAACCCGTCACGCTCCCCAGGCTACGGAGCCGCTCCCTGCGCCGCACCGGTCGAAAGTAGGGGCGGACCGCAGGAGGGAGCGGTCGGGAAGCGCGGGTGCGGAACCGGTCGGCCGAACGGTTGTACTGCGCGATCTTCGCAGGTCGCACAATCTGCGGGTGGTGACGGCGACGGTCTGGCAGACGCCTGTGCTGGTGGTCGGCGCGGGGACGGCCGGGTCCGTGCTCGCGCTCGAACTGGCGCACCACGGTGTCGCGTGCATGGTCATCGACCGGGGCGGCGCGGCGGAGCCGGTCGGGCTCGCGCACCTCGGCGGGCGCAGCATGGAGCTCCTGCGGCGGCTGGGCCTGGCCGCGGCGGTGCGCCGGGCCGGGCTCGACGCCGATGCGGCCACCGATCTCGTGTGGCGCCAGCGCCTCGACCGGCCGCCGGTGCTGATCGCGCAGCGGCCGTCGGTCAATCAACTGCGGCAGTTGTACGCCACGGTCAACGACGGCAGCGCGCCCGCCGAACACCACCAGCCGATCGTCGAGGCGCGCCTGGGCCAGTTGCTGCGCGGCTGCCTGGCCGCGAGCCCCCTCGTCGACCTGCGCGAGGGCTGGACCGCGACAGGCGTGCGGGTGACGCCCGACGGCGTCGCCGTCACCGCTGCCGACGGGTCCGGCGAGGCGCGGCACACGATCCGCGCCCGCTACGTGGTGGGCTGCGACGGCGCCGCGAGCACGGTGCGCCGCTGCGCCGGCATCGAGCTCGACGCGCTGGCGGGGGCGCACGTGCGGTACCGGGCGATCGCGTTTCGCAGTGCCGATCTGGCGCTGCACTCGCGCGGGCCGGGGCTGTCGACGCTCGTCGTGGGCGGTGCGACGCTGCTGTCCCGGCCGCAGCGGCACCTGTGGGCGGCCCACCTGCCGCTCGGCGCCGGTGAGCTGGGGGAGTTCCTCGGCTCGGCGGTCGAGGTCCTCGGCGTGCAGGACTGGGACGACACGCTGCCGGTGGCCCGGCTGTACCGCCGCGGCCCCGTCTTCCTCGCCGGCGCGGCCGCGCACGGCTTCGCCCCGGCCGGTGACACGCCCGACCCCGGCATCGGCGACGCCGTGAACCTCGGCTGGAAGCTGGCCGCGCTGCACCTCGGCTGGGGCGGCCCGGCCCTGCTCGACAGCTACGAGGCCGAGCGCCGCCCGCGCGCGCTGATGGACCGGGAGCTTCTCGCGCGCGGGCTGGAGACCCGCCGCCGGTTCGGCCGCCTGGCCGCCGCGGGCGCGCCGGCGGACTACCTGGCCGGCTTCCTGCGCGGGGAGCCCGCGCTCGCCGACGACCTCGGCTCCGGCTACTGCGAGCGCTACGCGGCCTCGCCCGTCATCCGCTACGAGCGCGGCCACCCGCCGCCGCCCGGGCCGCGGATCACGCCGAGCACCTGGCCCGGCGGGCGCGCCCCGGCGGTGCGCCTGGCCGACGGCGGGCAGTTCTTCGACCGGCTCGGGCCGCAGTTCACGCTCGTCGACCTGACCGGCGGCGGCGACGGGCGGGCGCTGGCCGCGGCGGCGCGGTCGCGCGGGCTGCCGGTCGCCCACCTGCCCCTCGACGAGCCGGCGGTGCGGGCGTGCTGGGGGCGGCGGCTGGTGCTCGTCCGCCCCGACCAGCACGTGGCCTGGCGCGACGACGCCGGGCTTGACGACTGGGACGCGGTGCTCGACACCGTCTTCGGGCGTCAGCCGGATTGACCGATATTTTCGGTCATGTACGTGTAACAGCGAAATGTCCGATACGGTCGCCTGACACGGTCAGGGTCGTACGTACGGGGGATTTTCGTTGATCAAGGTGCTTCGGCGGCGGGGATCCCCGCTGCCCAATCTCGTGCTCGCCGGGCTGCTGCTCGCCGGCTTCACCGCGGCGGCGGCCGCACCGGCCACCGACGCCCCGGCGCAGGTGCCGGTCAGTCTCGCCGGTCAGCCGGTGGTGAGCACCATCAGCCCGCTGACCGGGCCGTCCACGGGCGCCACGACCGTGACGATCACGGGGACCGGGTTCACCGGGGCGACCGCTGTGACGTTCAACGGCACGGACGCCGCCTCGTTCACTGTCGACAGCCCGACCCAGATCACCGCGGTCACGCCCGCGGGCACGGCCGGGCCGGTGCTCGTGCGGGTCGCGATCGGCGCCTGCGTCTCGTCGGCCGGTGGGTCGTTCACCTACACCGCGCCGGTGGTCGTCCCGCCCATCATCCCTCCCATCTTCCCGCCCATCGGGCTCCCGCCGATCGTGACGTCGATCTCGCCCGCGTCCGGGAGCACGGCCGGCGGGACCGCGGTGACGATCACGGGCTCGTTCCTGACCGGTGCGACGGGCGTGTCGGTCGGCGGCAGCGCGGCCACCTCGGTCGTCGTCGTCAGCAGCACCCAGGTCACCGCGGTCACGCCCGCGCACGCCGCCGGCAGCGTGGGCGTCGCGGTGACGACCGCGTTCGGCTCGGGGACGCTCCCGGGCGGGTACACCTACACCGAGCCCCCGCTGGAGCGGGCCGGGACGCGGATGCAGAAGGTCTTCTTCCAGATGCCCGTGGCCTGCCCGGCCCCGCCGGGCGCGCCGGCCCCGGTGACGGCCACGGCCGGGACCTCGTCGATCACCGTGCACTGGGCGGCGGCGACCCCGCACGACTCGCCCGTCACCGGCTACACGGTCACGGCCTCGCCCGGGCCGGCCACCTGCACCACGCTCGTCACCGACGCGGACCCGCTGGGCTGCGTGCTGGGTGCGACAGCCGGCGTGCAGTACACCGTGTCGGTCGTGGCCGAGTCGGCCGCGGGCGCCTCGGAGCCGGCCGTGAGCGATCCGGTGACGCCGGCCGCGCCGGTCGTGCCGCTCGCGCCGCCGGACACGCCGCTGACGCTGACCACTGACAAGGGCCGGATCAACAGCGCCGCGCCCGGCCAGCAGATCGTGGTGATCGGCACCGGCTTCGCCGCCCACTCCACGGCGACGATCACGCTGTACTCCGCGCCGCTCACCCTGGGCACGGTCGTGACCGACGGCAACGGCGACTTCAGCAAGCCGGTCACCGTGCCGGCCGGCATCGCCACCGGCGTGCACACGGTGGTCGCGCAGGGCGTCGCGCCCTCGGGCAACCCGCGGGCGATGAAGCTGACGGTCACCGTCGCCCCGCGCGCGGCGGCGGCCGGCCTGGCCGTCACCGGCGCCCCGGCGGGCCCGCTCGCCCTGGCCGGCCTGGCCATGGTCCTCGCGGGTGCGGTACTGCTGCGGCCCCGGCGGCCGCGCCTGGGCTAGCGGACCGGTTGCTGCGGGGTTGATGCTGTGGGGTGGACCAGTGCGCTCAGCCCCGCAGCACCGGCTCGGGGCTGCGCGGCGTCTCCCGGCGCTGCGGCTTCGGCGCCCGGTTCAGTGCCTTCGGGGCCGCGGTCAGCATCGGCTTGAGCGCGTCGGACCACACCTTGGCCATCTTCGTGAACCCGGCCGTGCCCGGGTGGATGCCGTCGGGGATGTCCTTGAGCGTCATGTGCGCCGCACCCATGTCGACGAAGTGCACCTTGGCGCCCTTGTCGCGCACGATCCCGGGCAGGGCCGCGCTGAACAGGCTCGCCCGCGTCTGCGCCCCGTGGTCCTGCAGGGGCAGCAGCGACCCGACGAAGATGTCGGCCTCGGGTGCGGCCGCCATGACGTGGTCGATCAGCAGCGACATTCGCGCGGGCGCGCCGGGCATGTCGTAGTCCTGCAGCGCGTCGTTCGTGCCGAGGTGGATGAGCACGATGCGCGGGTCGGACGCCTTCACCCACTGTGTGACCTGGGCGTCGTCCTGGTCGATGCGATAGCCGGAGTGCCCCTCGTGGTCGTGGTCGGGCAAGTCCTCGGGCCCGTTCTGCAGCGACCCGACGAAGTCGACCCGCACCCCGGCCGCGGTGAGCTGCTTCCAGAGCGCGACCCGATACGCGCCGTCGGCGTTCGCCGTCCGCCCGTCGGTGATCGAGTCGCCGAGCGGCATGATCCGCACCACGGGCCCGGTCAGCGGCGTGATCCCGATCGTCGGGTCCGGTATCGGCTGCGGGTCGTCCCCGCAGGCGGCGGTGCCCAGGGTCAGGGCAGTCAGCGTGGCGGCGGCCAGCATCGTCGTCGCGCGTCTCACGCCGTGCATTGTGCCCGGTCGGTGCGAACCGGTCATCGGGTGATCGTTCGGACGCCCGGGTCGGACCGGCGTGAGCTGCGGCACAGGGCGATGGCTTGAGTCCCGGGCGGGCGTGCCGATGTCCGTGCATGGCCGACATCAGGGTCGAGCCCGCGGACCGTGACGCGGTGCTCCAGGCGACGATCGCGCACCACCCCGGCGCGTTCATCGGCGCGGTCGGGCCCACCGGGTTCTTCGTCGACCTGCCGGAGGAGCTGCGGGCCACCGGCCTGCGGCCGATCGTCGGCCCGACCTCGGCGCTGGCTCTGGCGCTGCCCGAGGATCACCGGGTCATCATCGACGGGTGGCAGCGACTGCTGAGCGAGGGCGGTGCCACCGTCCGGTTCCGGCCGCGGTCGCGGGCGGACCGGCCGGCGTGGCTGCACATGATCGACGTGAGCCACCGCTACGGCGTGGTCGTCGTCGTCATCACCGACCTCGACGGCGTCACCGTGCTGGAGCACGAGGACATCCGGCCGCGGCTGGTGACGGTGCGCAAGGACCAGGCGGCCGTCATCATCCAGGCCGACCCGCAGATCCACCGCGTCCTGGGCTGGAGCGCGGGGGAGCTCACCGGGCGGCGCTCCCTCGAGCTGGTGCACCCCGACGACCACCAGCGCGCGATCGCCGCCTGGATGGACCTGCTGTCGATCCCGGCCGGCGAGGCCCGCCGCGTCCGGCTGCGCCACCTGCACCGCGACGGGCACGTCATCTGGTTCGAGATCACCAACCACAGCCTGCTGCACGGCGCCGAGCCGTGCGTGCTGGCCGAGATGCTCGACATCACCGAGGAGATGGCCGCCGAGGAGGCGCTGCGGGCCAGTGAGCAGCTGCTGCGCCGGCTCACCGAGGCGCTGCCGATGAGCGTCATCCAGATCGACGCGCACCGCAAGGTGGTGTACCAGAACGCCCGCGGCGCCCGGATGGTCGGCACCGTCGTCGGTGAGGAGCTCGGGGAGCGGCAGCTGGCCACCGTCATCCCCGGCGACCGGGTCGCGGTCGACCAGGCCCTGGACCGGGTGCTGCGCGAAGGCGGTGACGCCGACATCGAGTACGGCTACCGCGACCCCTCCCTCGGCCTGCGCCGGGCCAGCGCCAAGGCCCGCACGCTGACGACCGCCGACGGGCGCGTCGCCGGGGCGGTCCTGTGCCTGGCCGACGTCACCGAGGACGTCCGGCTGCGCGAGGAGCTGCGCCGCCGGGCCACCCTCGACGCGCTCACCGGCTGCCGCAACCGTGCGGCGACCCTGGCCGCGCTGGGAGAGGCGCTGGCGGGGGCGCGGTGGGGTACCGCCGCCGTCTTCGTGGATCTGAACGACTTCAAGCTCGTCAACGACCGCTTCGGGCACGCCGCCGGCGATCGGGTCCTGGTCCACGTCGCGCGGATCCTCCAGACGGTGGCCGGTGACGCGGCAGTGGTCGGCCGCCTCGGCGGCGACGAGTTCGTGGTCGTCTGCGCCGACGTGGCCGGCCCGGAGGACGCCCACTGCCTCGCCGCCGCGTTCGGCACCGCGCTCGAGTCCACCCCGATCGACCTCGGCGGCCCGGTCCTGCGCGTCCGCGCGAGCATCGGCACCGCGTGGACCGGCCCGGGCGGCCTGCCCGCGGACGCGCTCATCGCCCAGGCCGACAAGAAGATGTACGAGGCGAAGCACGGCCTGCATCCGGTACCGCGGCCGCGCCCTACGGTGTTCCCGTGACGCGCTCGTCCAGGCGCTCGTAGCGCTGCCGGGCCGCCTGGGGCGTGCCCAGCCCCAGGCTGAGTGCGATGTCCTGCCAGGTCATCCCGCCGGCCCGGGCTCGCCGCAGCAGGTACAGCTCGGTGGTGTCCAGCTCCGCCCGCACGTCCGGCAGCAGCGTCAGCGCGGCGACGAGGTCGGACTCGTCGAGCGGCGGCTCGCCGGGCGCGGGCGGCACGGAGCCTGCGGCCATCGCGGCGGCGACCCGGACCACCTCGATCGGCGCGGCCACCGACTCGTGCACGTGCCGGCCGCGCAGCTCGGGCGTGGCGGCGTGCCGCTCGGTGAGGTGGGTGAGGGCCGCGTACACGCGCTCGGCCCGCCGCGCCTCGGGGTCGGGCTTCTGCAGGAGTGGTTCCATGCGTTCATCATGACACGTTTTCAACAACATGTTCAAACCGTGCCCGATCGGCACCCCATCTGGTAGACCGGGTGCATGCGGATTGCGGCGCGGTACAACGGCCCGCCCGGCTCGGGCAACGGCGGCTACAGCGCGGGTCTGCTCGCGGTCACGCTGGGCCTGGCCCCGGCCGAGGTCACCCTGCGCCGCCCGCCACCCCTGGAGACCGACCTCACCCTGACCGCCGGCTCGTGCTCCGCGGGCGCCGAGTTGATCGCCGAGGCCGTCCTGACGCAGGACCAGAGGCCGGATGTCGTACGTCCGGTGCCCCCCGACGAGGCCGCGGAGGCCACGAAGCGCTACGCCGGGCTGTCCGGGCACCCGTTCCCGACCTGCTACGTCTGCGGCGTGGACCGCACCGACGGCCTCGGCCTGCGCCCGGGCCCCGTCTCCGGCGGCCGCACCGCCACCCCCTGGCTCGTGCCGCCCGACGTCGACGAGGTCACCATGTGGGCCGCCCTCGACTGCCCCGGCGGCTGGTCGGTCATCGCCGAGGGCCGCCCGTATGTCCTGGGCCGCCTGTCGGCCTGGATCGACGCCGTGGCCGAGCCCGGCTCCACCTGTGTCGTCATGGGGCAGTACCTGGGCGGCGAGGGCCGCAAGGCCTATGCGCTGTCCACTGTGTACAACGAGGCCGGCGCCCCGCTCGCCGTCGCCCGCGCCACCTGGATCGCCCTGTCACCCTGAGCCCGGCCGCAGCCAGCCGCCGTGCATCGCCGCCACCGCCAGCGGCCGCTCGTCCAGGGCGACCACATACGCGGCCTCCTCGGCGTCCGCCGCCATCTCCTGCGCCAGCCAGTGCCCGCGCAGCCGCCGCATCCGCGCGACGAACGCGCTACGCCCCGGCTCCGGCACGTAGTCGAGCACCGCTGTGTGGAACACCACGAGCGTCGCCGCCTCCGGCGCCCCGGCCACGACCTCGTCGAGCCGCTCGTTGAGATCCCCGGCGTGGATCCGCGGCGGGTCCCGGCGGGCCAGCGCCACCGCCCGCCGCAGCCGCTCCCGCCGCTCCGCCTGCTCGGGCCAGATCAGCGCCTCCAGCCACCGCACGTCGTCCTCGTCGCCGACGTCGAGCGGATTGAGATCGATCCCCGCCCGCCACACCACGTCGATGCCGCCGACGGCCGGCGCCGGGCCGTCGACCCGGCACCGCAGCACCAGCGCCCCGTCTCCGGCCCCGCCGTACGTCGTGCCGCCGGTGCCGCGGTACTCGTAGGAGTACCGGTCCGGCAGCAGGCACAGCCCCGCCGACGCTCCCACCTCCAGCAGGGCCAGCGGCTGCGGCAGCGACGCCAGCACCGGGTACAGCGCCGCACACCGCCCCGGCTCGTTCGTCTGGGTCCGCCGGGCCAGCATCACCGCGGCGACCTCGTCCCACCGCCCGAACACCGTCTCGCGCAGCTGCCCGTAGCTGCCCGGCACACCCCCGGACACCAGCCGGACCGCGGCCAGCAGCAGATTGGGCTGCCGCTTGGCCGGCGGCAACCCGCCGAGCAGGCCCAGCAGCTCCCGGTCCGCGGCGACCCCGAGGGCCAGCCGCTCATAGCTCGGCGAACTCCCGCGCACCATCACGTCGGCGAAGAACCGGTACTCGCCGGCCGTATCGTCAAGAGACATGCGGCCCAGTCTAATTCCGCGAATTAATCTATTGCCGCCGACGCGATGGCGGACGTACTGTTGTCTACATCGAACAGCACCGGCAAGCGAACCCGAAGGAGGCCGAGATGATTACCACCCGACGAGTGACAGTCGTTCCGACCCCCCGACCGCATACCATTCCGGTGATCCGACCCACGGGCCGGTGGCGAGGCTGAGCAGCTCTGCTCACCCCTCAGCCGCCCACCCCGACAGGGGCCCGGGCGGCTTTTTCGTGCGCAATTCTTCGCACCCCTTTCATGGGTGAATCCTGCGCGCTGAGAAATGCATTTCCCGGAGACGACCGGCACGGCGACCGGGCCTGGCCTGGGACCAGGACGCACGGGGTTCGACTCCCCGGTTTCCGACGACGACGAATGCGATTCCCGCCGATGTAGCTCAGCTTTGGCCAGAGCGCTGTCCTGGTACGACAGAGGCCGCCGGTTCGACTCCGGCCTTCGGCTCGCCGCACCAACCCGTCGCGGCCTGCGTGGTAGAGGCGCCTCGCCGATAACGAGGAGACAGCTGGTTCGACTCCAGCCGACGGGACGCAAGCCCTGGTAGCTCAACGGATAGAGCGACGGTCTACGAAGCCGGTGCGTGCAGGTTCGAATCCTGCTCGGGGCACGTAAGGAACATCGGGTTGTGGCGCAGCTTGGTAGCGCGCGCGCTTCGGGTGCGCGAGGTCGCCGGTTCGAATCCGGCCTGCCCGACGGCGTGATACATGCAGGTCCGCGTGGCTCAGGAGGAAGAGCGCCGCCATCACACGGCGGAGGTCCCAGGTTCGAGACCTGGCGCGGACACGGTGGCCATGGTGTACCGGTCCGTGCACATCAGATCGTGACTCTGAAGGTCCGGGTTCGAATCCCGGTGGTCACCCCACTCCCGCATCGCGCGGCCGCAGCGGGCGCCGCCCGGCCGGGGCGGTGGCCCGGCGGCGCGCGTGATAGGCAGGGTCATGCGTAACCGCCATGCCACAGCACCCGCGCAGGTGCCCGGGTTCGACACCGCCGCGCTGCGGGCCAACTACCTCGTCGAGGACCTGTTCCCCGCGGACCGGGTCGAGCTGCTGCACACCCACGAGGACCGGATCGTCATCGGCGGGGTCGCCCCGGCCGCCGGGACGTCCGTCGCCCTGGAGGTGCCGGACGGGCTGGCCGCCGACTACTTCCTGCAGCGGCGCGAGGCCGGGATCGTCAACATCGGCGCCGGGGCCGGGCGGGTCACCGTCGACGGCACCGGCTACGAGCTGGAGCCGCGGGAGGTCCTCTACGCCGGGCGCGGCTCGCGGGACGTCGTCTTCGAGGGCACCGGCGAGGCCGCCTACTACCTGATCTCGACGACGGCCCACGCCGAGCACCCGACCCGCAAGGCGACCCGGGCCGAGGCGACGCCGGTGTCGCTCGGCGAGCAGCGCACCTCGAACGAGCGCACGATCTACAAGTACATCCACGAGCAGGGCATCCGCAGCTGCCAGCTGGTCCTCGGCGTCACCGAGCTCGCCGCGGGCAGCATGTGGAACACGATGCCGGCCCACGTCCACGGCCGCCGCACCGAGATCTACCTGTACTTCGGCCTCGACCCCGATCAGCGCGTCGTGCACCTGATGGGCGAGCCGCAGCAGACCCGCAACCTCATCGTCGCCGACCGGCAGGCCGTCATCTCGCCCGGCTGGTCGGTCCACTGCGGCTTCGGCACCGCCGCTTACGCGTTCGTGTGGGCGATGGGCGGGGAGAACACCGACTACGGCGACGTCGTGCCCTACCCGATCACCGAACTGCGCTGAGGTTCACGCCGGGCCGGCGCCGCCCCAGCGGGCGATGTCCGCGTCGCTGACCGTGACGGGGCCCTCGACCGGCTGGGTGACGCGGATGTGGTTGCCGAACGGGTCGCGGAAGGCGCAGTCGATGCCGTACGGCTGCTGCTCCACGCTCTGCGTGAACTCGACGCCCCGGGCCTTCAGGGTGTCGTACACGGCCTGGCAGTCGTCGGTGTTGAGGATGGCGGCGACGCCGAGGGCACCCTTGGTGAGCAGGTCGCGCACCTGGGCGGCGGTCTCCTCGCTCATCGCGGGCGGGCCGGCCAGCTCCAGGAGCAGCTGGCGCTGTGGCTGCGCGGGCAGGGCGATGGTCAGCCACCGCATGAACCCCATGTCGACGTCATCCTGCACCGCGAAGCCGAGCGTGCCGACGTAGAAGTCGAGGGCCTCGTCCTGGTCGAGGACCCGTACCGTGGTGAGCGCGATCGAGTTGAACATGCGCTCACCGTACGTGCGTGGCCGGGCCCTTGGCTTCGCCAAAACTGACAGGTCGCAGCCAGGCCTTCACGAAGCACGCCGGGGCGTGCGCGGTCCGTCGCTGCGCCCGGTAGCGCGACGGGGCGACGCCGGTGACGGCCTTGAACGCCCGGCTGAACGCGCCGAGGCTCTCGAACCCGACCCGCAGCCCGGCCTCGGTGACCGAGCTCGCCGGGTCGCGCAGCAGCGCCATCGCCCGCTCGATCCGGCGGCGCTGCAGATAGTGGTGGGGAGTCTCACCGAACGTGGTGCGGAACGTGCGGCTGAAGTGCCCCTGCGACATGTGCGCGAGCCGGGCCAGCGCGGGCAGGTCGAGTCGCTGTGCGTAGTCGCGGTCCATCGCGTCGCGGGCCCGCAGCAGGCGCCGGTTCTGGTCCTCGGCGGGTGACAGGGCCATCGTGGCAGGATAGCCGGATGCCGGCCGACGAGCTCAATGACCTGGCCCTGGCCGCGCTCGACGCCGGTGACGCCACCGAGGCGTCGCGGCTCTTCGCGGCCGCCCTCGACGCCGACCCCCGCCACCCGGCCGCCGTGTACAACTCGGGGCTGCTGCAGTGGCGGGCCGGACGGATCACCGACGAGCAGCTGGTCGACGAGCTCGACGAGCCGGAGATGGCCGCCCTGCGGGTGGAGGTGCTGCTCGAGCGGGGCGAGCCGGACGCGGCGCTGCTCGACGAGTTGCACATGCCGTGGCTGGCGCCGCCGCGGAGCAACCGCGACCTGCCCGACATGGCGCTGGCCTATACGGCGGACGGTCGCGTCGCCGTCACCGGGCACGCCGACCGGGTGCTGCGGGTCTGGCGCGACGGTGCGCTGGAGCGGGAGCTGATCGGCGCCGAGCGGGAGATCCGGGCCGTCGTCGTCGACGGTGACACCGCGTATGCGGCCGGCCGCGACGGGGTGGTCCGGCGCTGGGACCTGGCCACGGGCGCCCTGCTCGGAGTGCTCAACGGGCACGAACGGGACGTCATGGCCCTGGCGCTCGGCGGCGACCTGCTGGCGTCGGGCGGGTACGACCGGGCCCTGCGGCTGTGGCGCCCAGACGGGGAGCCGGTCGCCGTCCTGCCGCAGGACGGCGCCATCACCGGCCTGGCGCTGAGCGCGACCGGGCTGGCGCTCGTCGGCCTCTTCGAAGGGTTCCGGCTCTGGAACGTCCGGTCGGGTGAGCTGCTGCGGGCGTGGCCGGCCGACCGGCACGCGGACGCGGTCGCGTTCACCCCCGACGGCCGCTACGCGATCGGCGCCGACGCCCGGGCCATCCACGTCTGGGACGTCCACAGTGGACGCGAGGTGCGGACGCTGCGCGGGCACCGGCGCGGCGTGCGCAGCCTCGCGGTCGCGCCGGACGGCCGGCACCTGCTCACCGGCGGCTACGACGGGACGGCGCGCTACTGGGAGCTCACCGGCCGGTGCCTGCGCACCTACGCGGCGGGCGGGCAGGTCGCCGGCGTGTGGGTCGCCGCCGACGGCCGCACCGCCCGCACCGGCGCCGTCACCGGCATCGAGCGTCGTTTCAAGCTCCCCGGGGTGTACCGCGCGCCGGCGAAGCCCAGCCCCACGCGCACGGACGCGGAGCGGGCCGCCCACGCGCGGCGGTTCGAGGAGCTCCTCGCGGCCGCGCGACGGCCCGGCGCCGACGCCCTCGCCACGCTGCGGGAGGCCCGGGCCGTCCCGGGGTTCGAGCGGGACAAGCGCGCCCTGCTCGCCTGGCAGGAGCTCGGGCCCTGCGCCCGGACCGGCCTGCGCACCGCGTGGGCGACCCGGACGCTGACCGGGCACACCGCGCCGGTCGTCGCCGTCGCCCTCGACCGGCGCTGCGCGGTCACCGGCAGCTGGGACGGCACCGCCAGGGTCTGGTCCGGCGCCGGCAGCCGCGTCCTCGGCGGGCACGAGGGCCGCGTCGACGCCGTCGCCGTGCACGACTCCACCACCGTGCTCACCGGCGGCCAGGACAAGACCGCGCGGTTCTGGCGGGCCGACACCGGCGAGTGCACGGGCGTCCTCGACGGCCTCGGCCACGCCGTGCGGGCCGTCGCGTTCAGCCCCGACGGCCGCCTCGCCCTCGTCGGCACCGGCTACCGCCGCCTGCTCCTGGTCGACCCGGCGACGGCCGGCATCGTCGCCGAGCTCACCGGGCCGACCGACGCGATCACCACCGTGGCCTTCAGCGCCGGCGGGCAGCACGCCCTCAGCGGCGGCTACGACGGGGTGCTGCGGCTGTGGTCGATCCCGTCCGGCGAGCTGCTCAACTCCTACCCCGGCCACAAGGGGGCGATCACCTCGGCCGCGTTCGGCACCGACTTCCTGGTCTCGGCCGGCCACGACCACACCCTGCGCCGCTGGGCGCCCGTCTCCGGCGACTGCACCCTGCTGCCCGGCGTGCGGCCCGGCGGCGTCAACGCGGTGTCCGTCACCGGCGACGGCCGCTACGTGCTGGCGGCCGGGCGCGACCCGAAGCTGCGCGTGTACTCCACACTCGACGGCCGGCTGGTGCGCACGCTGTCCGGCCACACCGGTGAGGTCCAGGCCGTGGACCTGCTCGCCCCCGACTGGAACGCGCTGTCGGGGAGCCTCAGCGGCGAGGCCCGGCTCTGGTACCTCGACTGGGACCTCAGTACGCCGTCGTGAACTCGGCCCGGCCGCCCAGCTCCTCCTCGATGCGGATCAGCCGGTTGTACTTCGCGGTGCGGTCGGAGCGCGACACCGACCCGGTCTTGATCTGGCCGCAGCCGGTGGCGACGGCGAGGTCGGCGATCGTGGTGTCCTCGGTCTCGCCGGAGCGGTGCGACATGACCACCCGGTAGCCGGCCTTCCGGGCGACGTCCACTGTGGTCAGTGCCTCAGTGAGGGTGCCGACCTGGTTGACCTTCACCAGGATCGCGTTGGCGTAGCCGCCGTCGACGCCGGCCTGCAGGCGCCGGGCGTCGGTGCAGAAGACGTCGTCGCCGACCAGCTGGGTCGCCGCGCCCGCGCGCTCGGTGAGCGCGCGCCAGCCCTCGATGTCGTCCTGCGCCATCGGGTCCTCGATGGAGACGATGGGGTAGCGGCGCAGCAGATCGGCCAGGTGGTCGATGTGCTCCGCGACGGACCGGCTCACGCCCTCGCCGGCGTACTCGTAGACGCCGCCCTTGTAGAACTCCGAGGCGGCCGGATCGAGGCAGATCGCCACGTCGGTGCCGGGCTCATAACCGGCGGCGGCGATGGCCTCGGTGACGAACGCGAGCGCCTCGTCGGCGGTGGTGAACTGGGGCGCGAACCCGCCCTCGTCGCCCACGTTCGTGTTGTGCCCGGCCGTGGCGAGCGCGCGGCGCAGCGTGTGGAAGACCTCCGAGCCGATCCGCACGGCCTCGAAGAGGCTCGTGGCGCCGATCGGGGCGACCATGAACTCCTGGAAGTCCAGCGGATTGTCGGCGTGCGCACCGCCGTTGACGATGTTGATCATCGGCAGCGGGAGGCGGGTCGCGGCGGGGTTCAGGTAACGGTAGAGCGGCTTGCCCTGGGCGGCCGCGGCGGCCTTGGCCGTGGCCAGGGACACGCCGAGGATCGCGTTGGCGCCCAGCCGGCCCTTGTCGGGGGTACCGTCGCAGGCGATCAGTGCCGCATCCACGCCCGCCTGATCCACGGCGTCGAGCCCGCGCACGGCGTCGGCGAGCACGCCGGCCGCGTTGCCGACCGCCGTCGCGACCCCCTTGCCGTGGAACCGCTCCGGGTCGCCGTCGCGCAGCTCGACCGCCTCCGCCGCCCCCGTCGACGCGCCCGAGGGCACCGCCGCCCGCCCCAGCGACCCGCCGGCCAGGCGCACGTCGACCTCGACCGTCGGATTGCCGCGGCTGTCGAGGACCTGGCGGGCCCGGACGGATGCGATGGCCGTTTCGATGACTGTCATGCCCGGATACTGGCAGCTCAGCGCCGGGGTGCGCGACGCGATGACGCTCACCTTGACCCGGACCCCAGGGTCCGGGTTTACGGTCGAGCCCATGCGCGCGGGTGAGCTGGCGCGGCGCTCGGGCACCACGATACGGGCGCTGCGGTACTACGAGTCGGTGGGTCTGGTCGTGCCCCGCCGCCTGGCCAACGGCTACCGCGAGTACGACCCGATCGCCGAGCGCCTCGTCGTGCAGATCCGCGAGCTGACCGCCCTGGGCCTGAGCGTGGAGGAGACCCGCCCCTTCGTCGAGAGCATCGCCGCCGGCGCCGACGAGTCCGACGTGCGCGCGGCCGCCCTGGAGACCTACCGCAGCGCCATCGCGGGCCTGCAGACGCGGATCGGCCAGCTGACCGCGCAGCGCGACGCCCTGGAGGCCCGCCTGGCCCTGGCCTCGACGGTCGTCGACTTCGGCGACCTGGTCGGCCGCGAACTGCCCGACGAGCAGGTCTTCGCCACCAACGGCGACGCCGTCAACTACCGCCACCTGGGCCCCGGCCGCACCATCCTGTTCATCTACCCCCTGACCGGCCGCCACGGCGTCGACCTGCGCGACGGCCTGCTGGAGATCCCGGGCGCCCGCGCCCCGGAACAGGTCCGCTGGTTCCGCGACCACCACGGCGAGCTGCTGACCGCGGGGGCCGCGCGGGTCTTCGGGCTGTCGGCCCAGTCGGCCGGATACCAGCAGGAGCTCGCGCACCAGCTGTGCCTGCAGTACCCGCTCATCCCCGACCCCCGGCTGACCCTGGCCGCGGCCCTGGGCCTGCCCACCCACACGGCCGCCGGCCGCACCTTCTACCGCCGCCTCACCCTCGTCGTCACCGGCGGCGTCGTCGAGCACGTCTTCCACCCGATCCCGGCCCCGCCGACCCACGCGAACGAGGTCCTGCGCTGGCTGCACCGAACAGCGCCCGGTCGCCCCAGCGCGAGAGGGTCTCGAATTCGCGCCACAACCCGCGCGAAACGGAATGAGTGAACCGAACGTCGCCGATCGATAGCTTTTCGTTCGTAAGGCGTTGCGGAGCGACACCCATACATCACTTTGCGTGTTAGTTTCTTGGCGCAAAGTGACCGTGGTCATTCCGTGCGTCTGTGGGGGTTCCGTGAGCGACCGGCGCTGGGCGATGTTCGTCGGCTCCAACCAGTGCGGCGTCCAGGTTCGGGTGCCGGCCTTGAAGTACGCCGAGAACGACGCGCGTGAGATGCACGCGCTGCTGACCGACAGCAACATCGGGACCTTCGACAAGGACGACACCAGGCTTTTCCTTGGCCAACGCGCGACGGCGGCGGACCTGAAGGCCGCCCTGCGGGAAATCGCGCTCGACAGCTCTCCGTCCGACGTGCTGCTGGTGTACTTCGCCGGGCACGCGCTGGTCCCCGACTGGGCCCCGCAGACCGACGCCTACCTCGGCCTCGCCGACCTCGACCCCACACTGCTGCGCAACGATCCGGATCACGGTCTGCGGATGTCGTTTCTCCGGCACGACGTGTTCGAACTGTTTGCCGGCACCTCATTCCTGATTCTGGACTGCTGCCACGCAGGCGCATATCTTGCGAACCGCCGCCAGCACATCCCGGCCATCGACGCCTACGGGCAGCAGATGGATCGGCACAGCGCCCTGCTGTCGTGCCCGCGCGAGGCAAGCTCCCGCGAACGCGAGCAGTTGCAGCACGGGGTGCTGACCCATGAACTGCTCAACGCGCTGCGGGGTGCCGCCGCCGACGCTGACGGCCTGGTGACGTTCAACGCTCTGGCCCGGCACGCCGTGGAGCACGTCACCCAACCGACGCCAGGTCATCTGGTGCCGATGTGGGGCGCCACCACCACCACCCTTACCAAGCCATCGCCATCCCGGCAAGCCATAGATCGCCCTCTAACCCCACCGGTCGGCCTTGGCAAGATCGTCCCCTGCCTCAATCCGATGGAGCAGTTCGCCGGGACGGTGCAGCAGTTGCTGAAGCGAGTGTTCAAGTCGAAGGAGCGGGTCCCGGCGCAGCGACACGGACTCGACGACGGCGGCGGTGCTCTTGAACGCATCCAAGCGGCCCTCGATGCGCACTCCGCCGCCTGGGTCTCATTTGCCCCGCCGAACGTTCGGATCCTCAACCGGACAGATCAGTTCGATGAGGTGGCCAGCCGGCCGATGCTGGAGCAGTGCCTGCAATTCGTCCGCCCGGGCATGGGCTCGGCGACATCGCTCGGCTACCTCGCATCGGACGCGGGCCGGCATCAGATGCTGTGCGTGCCACTGGCATCCACGGACCCGGCCGAGGCTCCCGCTCTTGTGTTCATCGACCCCGCGCCCGCTCTGTTGGCGATGGGGGAACTCCTGTCGGGAACGCTCCAGGCGATATGGGCTGTCGGTGTCGGCGAAGACCCGGTGTATGCGGAGGTCCGGGTACTCACCGAGTTGCGCCGGACCTTCGGGCGCCTGCCGCTGACGCTGTACGACCACTGCCTCGACCGCTACGAGCAGCTGCTCAAGTCGCTGCACATGGTGTTTCAACCGGTCATCGAGATCGCGTTGCAGAACCACAGTGTCAGCCCGCACAGCTACGAGGCTTTGGTGCGCCGTTCGCCGGCCGATCAGAGCGCTCCGTTCACCATCCTGCAGATCGCGCATGCGTGGGGCGACCGGTTCATCGTCGTCCGCGACTCGATCCTGGCAACCAAGGCGATCAGCTCGTACACCGCCGCCAACGAAGAGGCCCGCACGCCTCGGACGCTTCCAGTGTCGATCAACGTCGCGGTCCGGTCACTGCTCAGTGATGCCTACGTCCAGGTGATTCGGCAGGCGATCGAGGAAGAGGGCCTGAACCCGCACGCCGTCATGTTGGAGATCTCCGAGCAGGACCCGATCCATCCCGCGGTCGGGGAGGAGTGGCTGCAGCCGCCGCACAAGTACTTTCACAACCGGCTCCGGCACCTGGCGCGGGAGCTGGAGATCGGCTTCGCCGTCGACGACTTCGGCGATGGCTACGCGTCGCTGTCCAGGATGGCCGAGCTGCCGTTGACCCAGATCAAGGTCGACCGATCCGTGCTGCATCATCCGCTCGCACTGCAGGAGATCGAGCTCGTGATGAAGGTGGCCCGGGCGGCTCTCGACAGAGGTGAGGCGGCCGCGCCCCGTGCGGTCATCATCGAGGGCTTCGACAACCAGACGGACCTGACGCTCGGGCAGTTGTACGCCGTCGGCGTCCGGTTCGTCCAGGGGTTCGGTGTCGGCCCGCCGGCCTCCGCCCAGCTGCGTCCGTTCGACAACCGAGACCGCGAAGCGATCGCCAGCCAAATCCGCGAGGATCTGCGCCGGACCCGGGAGGAACTGTGACCAACGTACTGCTGCATCTGCCGCCGGAGGTCGTTGCGGATGCCGAGCTGCCATACGAGGGCCTGCGTGACACGAACGGCATCACATTGGCGCTTGACGGCATCAACGTCGCCGCGAGCATCGTCACCCTGGCGACGCTGCGCCTGAACGCCCGCAATCTGGCCCGAGCGATCAGGAACTGGCGGCTCAAGAGCCCTCCGGGCCGGCGCATGACCTTGACGGTCCGCGGTGAGGGCGTCGAACTCCATCTCGACCTGCCGCCGAACGTGAGCGTCGGTGACCTGCTCGAACAGCTCCAACCGCTTGTGAACGGCAATCCAGGCGAGTCCTGAAATGCGCTGGGCGCAGGGCCGGGACCCGGCTCCGGCCGTGCGCCCAGCGGTGGGTCAGCCGGTCTGGACGTGCCAGTACTTCGCGGTGGTGGTGCTGCAGGCGCCGACCACGATGGCGGTGCCGTTGGCCGAGGTGTTCGGGGACAGGGCCAGGCACAGGCCCGAGTACACGTTGACCATCCACTGGCCCAGGCCCTGGGCGGACTGCCAGCGCCATACCTGTTTCGTGGGGACGTTGGTGCCGTACCACCAGTAGTCGCACGGTGTCTGCACGACCCGGCCGCCGTCCTGCGGGACGTTGGCGCCGATGTCCAGGCACAGGTTGCTGCCCACGTTGACCAGGGCGAACACGCCGTCGCTGAACGTGGGGGCGCGCCACAGCTGGTTGTCGGCGCCGTCGCAGGACCACTCCTGGATCGGCTGGCTGACGGTCTTCGAGCCGCCGGGGACGTCAAGGCACTTGCGGGCGTGGTCGTTGACGATCTCGACCTCGCCGTTGGCGAACCCGCCCGGGGCCGTGGTCCCGGGCGGGTCGGCCCAGGCGGGGCCGAGGCTGGCGACAGTGGAACATACGGCCGCCACCACAGCCATGGTCAGGGCCCGTGTCGTGCGCATACTCGTCCTCCCGAAGTCCGTGCCGGCTGCCCGTACAGTCCGCGGGACAAGCCGTTCCACGGGGGCTGCGAGACTGGTGGCGTGGATGCTCGGGAGCGGTATCACGCGCTGTGCGACGGTGGGCTGTACGCGTTCGAGCAGCACGAGCGGCGGTTCGCGCTGCCCGTCGTCGATGATCTCCTCGTCCCGTACGCGCGGGAGCGGCTCGCGGGGCTGCGGGCGCTCATCGACGGCGCGGACTCGGTGGACATGGCCGACGACCCGTATCTGGTGGCCGAGTTCACCTACCACTACCTGCGGCTGCGGCGTGAGCTGCACCGGGACCTGCGGCACCGGGCGGGCGGCGGCGAGTGGCTGGTGGTGCCGCAGTTCACCGGCGGGCTCGGGGTGCGGGCGCTGGGTGGCGCAGCGGTGCTGGTGCTGCGCCCGGCGGGCGGGCCGCGCCGCTGGGAGCTGATCCGGCGACCGGGGGCGGGGAGCAGCTGGACGGTGCATCTGGCCGCCGAAGCGGGGACGAACATCGGCGTCATCGACGCGCCCGATGAGCTGGAGCGGGATGAGGCGCTGTTCGCGCACCTGCTGTCCGGGCTGGCGGCGGTGTCGCGGACGATTGTGCGGCGGCGCGGGTGAGCACGTCGAATCCGGGGGTGGGCCGTTCGTATGGGTGGCATGACTGACGTACGGGTGCTGATTGACGGGCTGCGGATCGTCGAGTCGCCGCGGTGGCACGACGGGCGGCTCTGGTTCTGCCACTGGGGTGCCGGGGTGGCGATGGCGGTGGATGTCGAGGGGCGGGCCGAGGTGGTGCTCGACGACCCGGCGGTCGACCCGCACACCATCGGGTGGCTACCAGACGGGCGGCTGCTCGTGGTGCCGAAGAACCAGGACGCCGGCCGCCGGCTGCTGCGGCGCGAGCCGGACGGGACCTGGGTCGCGCACGCCGACCTGTCCGGGCTGCCGGCCGGGCTCAACGAGCTGGTCGTCGACGGGCGCGGGAACGTCTACGTCAACGGGGCCGGGTTCGGGCTGCTCGAGTTCATGCGGGACCTGGACCCGGACGACCCGCGGCCCCTGACGCAGCGGCCCGGGTATGCGCCCGGGTTCATCGCGCTCATCACGGCCGACGGGGCAGTACACCAGCAGCGGTTCGACATCGCGTTTCCGAACGGCATGGCGGTCACGGCGGACAACGGCACGCTCATCGTCTCGGAGTCGTTCGCCGGGTGCCTGACCGCGTTCGACATCGCGGCCGACGGGTCGCTCGGCAACCGGCGGGTGTTCGCCGGCGGGATCGGGCCGGACGGGATCTGCCTGGACGCCGACGGGGCGGTGTGGACGTCCGACGGCGGGACCGCGGCGGTGCGGGTCGCCGAGGGCGGGGAGATCCTCGACCGGGTCGAGCTGGACCGGCCGCCCTTCGCGGTCATGCTCGGCGGCGACGACGGGCGGACGCTGTTCATGCTGGCCGCGCAGTGGAACCCGCAGGACCCGTTCGGCGGCACCACCGGCCGGGTGCTGGCCACGACCGCCCCCGCGCCGCACGTCGGGTGGCCGTAGACTGCCGCGCATGGCGTCGGTGACGGTCGAGACAATCGTGGCGGCGGGCCCGGACGCGGTGTGGGCGGCGATCGCTGACGTCGGCAACGTCCACCGCCGCCTGCTGCCCGGCCGGGTCAGCGCCGTGCGCATCGAGGGCGACGAGCGGATCCTGACGATGCCCGACGGCACCGAGGTGCGTGAGCTGATCGTCGCCGTCGACCACGAGCAACGCCGGATGTCGTACTCCGTGCAGGGCCCCGGCCGCCTGGAGCTGCGCCACCACCACGCGGCGTTCCAGGTCTTCGCCACCGACGACGGCGCCCGGTCGCGGCTCGTGTGGATCACCGACGTCCTGCCGCACGACCGCGCCCCGGCCGTCGCGGCGCGGGTGTCGCGCGGGATCGAGGAGATGCGCGCGGTCCTCGAGTCCGCGTGAGCTGACCGCGTGCTCCGGCCCGCGACGTGCCGGTGCGGTGACATGGTCCGCGTCGGGCCGGTGCGGTGACATGGGCCGGCGAGGCCGTGCGGATCGGCGTTCCGATGTGTCGAGCCCCGGCAGCCGGGCCGTGCCGGTCCGCGTCGTGCTCGGGTTCGCGGCCGGGCCAGGTCGGGCGGGGGCGGGGTGGGGACCGTTGGCCGCGGGTGCGGCGGCGGTCAGCCGGGCGGGGTGGCGACGGCGCGGCGGGCGTGCTCGACGGCGGCCAGGCCGCGGCGGCAGAGGCGGGTTTCGTGGTGGTCGGGGCCGTACCGTCGCTGCCAGATGTCGCGGGCCCGCCCCAGTGAGGCGGCCGCGTCGTCGAGGCGGCCGAGGCCGAGCTGGATCGCGCCCAGCACCGCCGCGTCGGCCGCCACCTCGGGCGAGCCGCATCCGCGCTCCCGCGCGTGCCAGACCAGCGCGGTCAGGGCGGCGATGAGCGCGTCCTCGGGCCGCCCCCGCGCGTGGGCGAGCCCGGCCAGGTTGTGGTGGACGACCCCGTGCAGCGCCGGATCGGCGAGCGCGGCGGCGTAGTGGCGGGCGGCCTCGTCGTATCGGCCGGTCTCCCTGCACAGCACCCCGAGCGCGTTGCGCGTCGCCGGCCGGGCCGGCGCGGCCGCGAGCGCGAACTCGGCCTCGGCAAACCGCCCGAGCACCCGCAGGCAGTTCCCGAGCGGCAGCAGCCCGGCGTCCCCGGCGCCGGAGAACGCGGCCACCGCCGCCGCGTGCTCGCCGAGCTGAAACCGCAGGTCACCGAGCGTCATCCGGGCCGCCGCCAGCTCCCGGGGCGCGCCGGCCGCCTCGAACAGCCGGACCGCCTCGGCCGCCGCGAGCACGGCCAGGTCCCGCCGCCCGGCGTCGCCCAGCCGCAGCGCCCGCCGATGCGCCCGCCGGGCCCGGGCGAGCGTCCACCACGCGCGCCCCGGCCGATGGCACACGACCGGAGCCGGCCGCCCGGGCCAGGCAAGCGTCCACATGCCACCCAACACGCATCCGCGCCGCCCAGGGTTCAAACGGGCCCCGGACGAGGGCTCGAGGCGGGGCGCCGGACCGCGTACGCCCCCGTGGCGCCGCGGGTGGACGGGCGCGGCGTAGCGGCTGCTGCTGTGCCCACCGACCTTTGCCGGGTCCGCCAGTCGGCCGACGCTCCTGGACAAGGCACTACCCGGGGACCCCGGCGAGCTCCGCGGCGACCGCGTCCGCGCCCAGGGCGATCATCCACTCCAGTGGTGCGCCGGGCAGGAAGGTGGTCATGAGGGTGGTGAGGTCGGCTTTCGCCCGGTCGGTCAGGATGGTGGAGCCGGCCGACAGGCGGTGGACGGCCTCGCGGTACATCAGCAGGTAGCGGCGCTGGTCGGCCAGCATCGACACGGTGCCCGGGCGGCCGTGCCCCGGGTGCAGGACGGCGCCGGACAGCTCGGAGCTCAGCGTGTCGAGGGCGGCCAGCCAGGCGGTCGTGTGGCCGTCGGCGGTGTACGGGTGCACGCCGTTGAAGGCCAGATCGCCGATGAACGCGTTGCCGCCGGCCAGCAGGTACGAGTCCGCGTGGCTCTCGGCGGCCCCGGCGGTGTGGATGGTGAAGGTGATGCCGCCGGCCTCGACGGTGTCGGCGTCGTGGAGGGTGTGGGACGGGACCCGGTGCTCGGCCGGCCAGTCGGCGCCGTAGACCGGGGACCACTGGGCGCGCTTCGGCTCGGCGATCTCGGCGATCGTGGCCGCCACCTCGGCGGTGGCGTAGACCGGGACGTCCGGGGCGGCCACGAACGGCAGGCCGTTGAAGTGGTCCGGGTGGGCGTGCGTGACGAACGCGGCCGCCAGCGGCTTGCCGAGCGCGTCGATGCGGGCCTTCAGCGCCCGGGCGTCCGGGACGAGCAGCCCGGCGTCGACGAGCACGACCGCGTCGGGTGTTTCGAGCAGATAGCTGTTGACGAACAGTCCGCGCTCGGCCGCGGTGTACGTGTGCACGGTGTAGTGGGTCATGGCGGGAACGGTAGGCAGCCGGCGGTACGACCGACAGAAGGCACTTTGCAGTGCCTATCGGCGGATCTCGAATCCCTGCAGGGCCTCGACCGGCTCGTCCCGGGCCGAGACACCGGTGACGGCGGCCTCCGGCGGGCCCTCGCCCGACCAGGTCACCATGGCCGCGACCGCCTCGGCGGTGCCCTCGAACACCGCCTCGACGCGGCCGTCGGGCAGGTTGCGGACCCAGCCGGCGACGCCGTGCTCCCGGGCGACCCGGCGGCAGGTGTCGCGGAAGTAGACGCCCTGGACCCGGCCGGAGATCACCACGCGCGTTCGGATCATGCCCCGACCGTACCGTCCAGGGGCAGTGTCACGAGCGTGCGCAGCCGGTCCGGGTCGGCGAGCACGTCGATGGCGACGATGCGGCCCGCGGTGACGGTGAACGCCATGACGAACAGCGGGCGGTCCGGTGCGGTGGCGACGACGACGCCCGCGGCGCCGTTGACGAGGGCCGGGTACACGAACGGCGACAGGCGCGACGACGCGAGCGCCTGGGTGGCGACCTGCTCCGGGCCGTGCAGGGTGAACGTGAACTTCGCGCGGGAGGGGCCGCCGTCGGAGCGCAGGATCACGTCCGGGTCGAGCAGTTCGACGAGGGCGGCGAAGTCGCCGCTGCGGGAGGCGGCGAAGAACGCGTCGACGACCGCCCGCTGCCGGGCCACGTCCGGGTCGGGCGCGGTCGGGCGGCCCTGGACCCGGCGGCGGGCCCGGCTCGCGAGCTGGCGGGCGGCGGCGGGTGTGCGTTCGAGCATCGGCGCGATCTCCTCGAACGGCACCGCGAACATGTCGTGCAGCACGAACGCCAGACGCTCAGCCGGCGTGAGCGTTTCGAGCACCACGAGCAGCGCCAGGCCGACCGAGTCGGCCAGCAGCGCCTCGTGCTCGGGATCGACGCCGGCCGCGGGGCTGACGATCGGGTCGGGAACGTGCACATCGAGCGGGTCCTCGCGTCGCATCGTGCGCGAACGCAGCTGATTCAGACAGACCCGCGCAACAATCGTGGTCAGCCAGGCACCGAGGTTGTCCACCCCGTCCGCCCCGGCCCGGTCCACGCGCAGCCAGGCATCCTGCACCGCGTCGTCGGCCTCCGCGGCCGAGCCCAGCATCCGGAAGGCCACCGCCCGCAGCCGGGCCCGGTGCGCCTCGAACTGCCCGCTGAGCCACTCACGCTCGTCCACTGTTGCGCCCCTATCGACGATCGATCCTCTCAGGGATTCGACCCGCCGCGCCGCCGGAATGTGACGCGACAGCGCTGCGCATGGACCGCGGCCAGGCGTGACTTGCTGCGCGGCCTGCTTTGCGTGGCCTCCCCGCGCGGCCTGTTTTGCGTGGCCTTCCGCGCGTGGCTTCTGTGCGCGGCTTTTTGTGTGTGGCCTCCGCTGTGCGGTCTCTCTGCGCGGCCTCCCTGCGCGGCCTGCTCTGCGTGGCCTTCCGCGCGCGGCCTCGCTGCGCGGCTTTCTGCGCGTTCTCTCTGCGCGGCGTGCGTGTGCCGGTGGGCCTCTTCAGTAGTGCAGCAGCTCCCACGGTTCGAGCAGCTCGCCCTCGGCTTCGGTGACGAGCCGGAGCTCGCTGCGGTACGCCGGGCCGCGGCGGGGCGGGCGGCCGGCACTGCCGTCGGGGCGCGGCCCGAGCTGCCGGGCCACCTCGGCCAGCACTACCCCGCTGACCAGGCGATACCGGCTCGGACCGGGGACCTGCACGTATTCGACAGGCAGCCCCGGCGGCGGCGCCCAGTCGCCGTCCGGGACGACGATGAGCGTGCCGGCGCCGGTCAGGTCGACCCGATGGATCGGCGGCCCGGCACCGGAGTCCGAAGAGCAGATGACGATCCGGGTGTGCTGCGAGCCGACGCCCTCGCTGCGCAAGACGCGCAGCGGATTCCGATGACTGCGCGCCGCCGCCCGGCCCTCGGCCCGCACCGGGCGTGCAGTGTCGAACCACACCCGCTCACGGTCCGCCACGGCCACCGTCGACCAGCCGAACGCCGCGGCCGAGCGCAGCGAGCTGCCCGCCTCGACGTGGTCGCGAGGCCCGGCCAGGAGCACGGCCGGCCGATGGGACTCGGGCCGCGAACCGCGCGCCGCCCGCCGACCGGCCGCACCGCACAGGTAGTACAGCGCAACCGCGGCCGCGGTGGCCACGTTGAGCGTATTGACCCCGCGCCCAGGCATGGGAATGTGCACCGTCCGCGCCGCCGCGCGCAGCAGATCGGGCCGAATCCCGCGCCGCTCGTTACCGACCACGACAGAAGCTCCACTGTGGACCTTCCCGGTCCGGTACACCGACTCCGCACCCGGCGCGTTGTCGACCGCAATGACCGGCGGCGCGAGCTGCACGCTCCGGTCGCGAAACGCACACGGCACACCGAACATCGCCGCCGCCTCGAGCAACGCCTGCACGTTCGCCGGATTCTCGATACCGTCACCGACAAGCGTCACCATGCACCCACCGCCGTCCACGCCGCCCACGCCGTCCGAGTGCATGCCGTGCGCAGCCGGCCACGGTGTTCGTGCGCCACCGTGCCGTCCACGCCGTCCACGCCGTTCACGATGTCCACGTCGTCCGAGTGCGTGCCGTGCGCGGTCGGCCGCAGTGTATGTGCGTCGTGTTGCGGTCGCCGCCGTGCACGTTGTCCATGTGTGCGTATGTCCGTATGGGCGCGTGTTCGGGTGTGCGCATGTCCCTGTGTGCGCCGTGTTCGGGCGTGCGCGTGTTCAGGTGTGCGCCGTTTCCGGGTGTGCGCCGTGTTCGGTGCGGGTCGTGTTGAGGTGTGGGTCGTATGTGGGTGGCTGCGGTGTTCACGGGTCGTCATGCGGTGGCCGCTGTCCATGCTGTGCGGGTGTACGCCGCGTACAGGTCGGCGCGGCGCTCGTGGTCGGCTGTGCGCATGACCGGACGCGGCTTGTTCGCGGCGTGCTGGATTGTGTGATGTCCGATTTCGTGCATGAGCCCGTCGAAGAGAACAAAATCGCGCAGTGCGCGGTCAGGCCAATCGACGCGGGTGACGTCCGGCCCGGCCGCGATCAGTGCACCGGCGCGCTCCAGGCGCTCCCGAGACGCCGGAGTGAGACCACCGGCCAGCACCCACGGCGGGGTCGGCTGCTCGAAGAGCCGGACCAGCCCCGGCGCGCGCAGTTCGGCGACGGGCGAGCCGAAGCCTGGTAAACCGGGACGCTGGCGCAGTTCGATGCGGCGCAGCCCGTAAGTGGCGGCCGGGCCGAAGAACGTCAGGACCCGGACGATGTCCGCGGGTGACGCGGGATGGACGAAACCGCGACGCGGCGGGCACACCTCGACCGGCACGTGGCCGGCCCGGCGGCCGGCGGAACGAGCGGCCTTGTGGGCATACGGAGCGGTTTGGGCGGTACGGCTCAAGAGGCGTTCACGCGCACGTTGTATCAGCGCGCCGGCCGAGTTCAACAGCGATTTTCGACACACGCCGAGAAGTGGAAACGATCACGGAGCGTCATCTAGCGTGGTTACTGGATCGATACAGAGAACATCCGAGAACAGGAGATGCCAATGCTTCCGCTGCCTCCCGTCCAGCCCGCCGCCGCCCGCCAGCTCCTGCGTGACGCGTGGCGCAAGTTCGACGCCTGGACCCTGCGCGCCTTCAACGCCCGCTAGGTCAGAACGCGCTGTTCGCGCAGCGCGCTGTTCGCGCAGCGGGCTGTTCGCGCAGCGCGCAACGTGCAGCCCGCGCAGCCCGCGCAACGCGCAGCCCGCAGCCCGCGCAACGTGCAGCCCGCGCAGCCCGCAGCCCGCGCAACGTGCAGCCCGCGCAGCGCGCAGCCCGCGCAGCGCGCAGCCCGCGCAGCGCGCAGCCCGCGCAGCGCGCAGCCCGCGCAGCGCGCAGTTCGCACAACGCGCAGTCGGCAAAACGCGCAGTATCGACGTTCGGCGCGCAAATGTGCATCGGGCTGGACGTGCGGGTCGCAAGACGTGCAGTGGGGGATGCGCAGTACGTAACCAGCGTCACGTTGCAGCAGTGCCGTGTCACATCGGGGTGGTCGTGCGGGTCGACCGGGTATGACGACACCAATCGTGGTCACCGGCGGTACTGGGACGCTCGGCCGCCTGCTGCTGCCCCACCTGCTCGACGCCGGCCGGTCGGTCCGGGTCCTCACGCGGAGACAGCCGGCCGGCCCGGCGTCGAGCGGTTCAGCGTCGAGCGACTCAGTGCCGAGCGGTTCAGGCTCTCGCGGCTCAGTGCCGAGCGGTTCAGCGCCGAGCGACTCAGTGCCGAGCGGTTCAGCGCCGAGCGGTTCAGCATCCGTTGGTCCTGCGTCGGCGGGTCGGCCGGCGGTGGTTGAGTATGCGATCGGCGACCTGGAAACGGGCACCGGCGTCGTCGAGGCCCTGGCTGAAGCGGACACCGTCGTGCACTGTGCCGGCTCGGCCAAGGGCGATGACGTCAAGGCCGCGCACCTCGTCGGCGCGGCCGTGCGGGCCGGGGTGAAGCACATCGTGTACATCTCGGTCGTCGGGGCCGAGCGCGTGCCCGTCCGCAGCGCCGTGGATCGGGCGGCGTTCGGGTACTTCGGGGCCAAACGGGCGGCCGAACTGTGCGTCGCCGAGTCCGGTATCCCGTTCACGACGCTGCGGGCCAGTCAGTTTCACGAGCTCACGCTCGCCACCGTGCGGCAGTTGGCCAAGCTGCCGGTCGTGCCCGTGCCGGCCGGTGTGCGGTTCCAGCCGATCGACGGGGCCGAGGTCGCCCGGCGCCTCGCCGAGCTGGCCCTCGGTGAGCCGGCCGGGCTCGTGCCCGACATCGCCGGTCCGCGCGTGTACGGCTTCGACGAGCTCGTCCGCTCCTACCTGCGCGCGGCCGGGAAGCGGCGGCCGATCCTGCGCGTGCCGATGGGCGGCGGGGCCTACCGCGCGATCCGGGCCGGGGCGAACCTGGCGCCGGACCGGGCGGTGGGCGTGCGCACATGGGAGCAGTATCTGGCCGCGAACCGCTAGAAGGCGGCCAGAGCAGCCGGTGTGCGCACCCGTCCGCGAACCGTCAGAAGGCGGCCAGAGCGGCAGGCGCGCGCACGTGGAAGCAGTACCCGGCCGCGAACAATTAAAAGGCAGCCAGAGCGGCCGGTGTGCGCGGCCGTCAGAAAGGCGGTCAGAGCGGCAGGCGTGCGCACCCGGGAGCAGGACCCGGCCGCGAACCGTCAGAAGGCGGCCGGGGCGGTGGCCGGCGGGCGGCTGCCGGCCATGGCTCCGACAAGCGTGACGAACGTCAGGAAGTTCGGCACGTCGCGGATCTTCCGGCCGCCCAGGATCGCCTTGCCGCCGGGGCGCTGCAGGCGCAGGCCGCCGTTCTCGATCTTCACGCCGGCGACGTCGGTCCATGGGGCCTGCCGGCCGCGGTTGGTCACGCCGGCCGCGGTGACCGTGTAGGCGCCGAACGGGATCGCGTGGCCCGACTGCAGGTAGCGGACGGCCCGCGGCACCTGGACGCGGGCCACCTGCTCCTGCAGGATCGGGCCCAGCACCGCCATGTCGGCGGAGAAATTGTTGAGGGCCAGGCTGCGGCCGTCGGCGAAGTCGAGCAGATACGCGTAGTTCGTGTTGGTCGTGGCGCCGTACACCTGCTGCCGGATGATCGACTGGTAGATCGAGATGATCTGGTCCCAGCGGTACGCCTGGACGCCGGCCGCCGTCGCCCGCACGAAGCCGTGCTGGAACAGGTGGAAGCCCAGCTGCCGGGCCTGCTTGGACACCAGCGGCGAGCGGGCGAGCGTCCACGCGAAGCCGCCCACGGACACGACGGTGAGGGCGCCGAAGATGACGAGCGGGGCGGCACCATTGCCGGCGGTCGCGACCAGGAGCGCGATGCAGATCAGCGCGAACACACCCAGCCAGAGCAGCAGCGCGGAGCGCTTGCCCGGCTGCATCGAGCAGGTGTACCCGCCCAGCTGCGCCGCGTACGCGGCCTGCACGGCGTCGGCCGGAATGGCCTGGGGCGGGGCGGCGGGCGCCGGGGCGGGCCCGTCCGGCGGCATCGGCACGCTCAGGATCGCGCGGGTGGCGACCTGCGCCGCGGCCCGCTCGCGCTTGCGGCGCTGCCCGGCGAGGACCTGCTGGACAGCGAGGCCGAAGAACCCGGCGACGAGCAGGCCGCCGATGATGCCGCCCTGGCGCTGGTCCGCGGCCCGCACCTCGTCGTAGTCCTGCACCAGCCGGGTGCCGTCGTCGGCAGTGCGGACGCAGATGTCGCCGGGGCTCATCACCTTCCCGCCGTCGCCGCATGTCACGTCGCCCGTGCCGGAGACGAGGAACCCGGTGATGCCGAGAAAGATCACGCCCATGACGGCGCAGATCACGGCCATGCGGAACTGCGGAATCACGCTGCCAACCCCCGAGTCAAGAGGCCTCGTAGAGCGCGACGTACCGGCGGTAGAGCGCATCGGCGAGCGTCCCGAGGCGGTGCGCGGAGATGATGTCATGCCCCAGGCCCCATTGGGAAGGCAGCGTGTCGAGGGTCAATGCGGCACCGGCGGCGGCGGCGATCCGGGCCGGGAGGCCGAACGCCAGGTCGCCGTCGACTGTCGTGTCACCTGGGGCCAGGACGGCGGCCACCCGGTGCGGGCCGGTGGCCGGGAACCGCCGGGGGAGCCCGGCCGCGATCCGCAGATACTGCGCGACCGCCCTGTACGAGTACCCCCGCGAAGAATGCTTGTCGGGTATGAGGCGGTGTCCATAGAGGACACGCAGGGCCGGTCGGGCGGCGGGCGGCACCTGTGATCGGTGGGGTGCGTAGAGCGGGGCCAGCACCACGAGGCGGCGCACGGACGCGGGGTGGCGGGCGGCGAGCCAGGTGGCGAGGACGCCGCCGCCGGAGACGCCGAGCACGCCGGTCTCCGCGCCGAGGGCGGTGGCGGTGGCGAGGCTTTCGGTGGCGTAGGCGAGCAGGCCCCGGGCGGTGATCGTCGCGTGGCCGTCGGGGTCGAGCAGGCCGTGACCCGGTGCGCGCGGGACGACGACGTTGTACCCCTTGCCGTAGAACAGCGCCGCGAGAGGGGCGAGCTGCGCGGGCGAGTGCGTGTAGCCGTGCAGCAGCAGCACCGACCGCTCGCGCTTCGAGCCGTGCGAGAGTACCCGGGTGTCGTGGCCGTCCTTGATCACGGGGACGAGGGTAGGCCGACCTCGAGGCGGTAGCCGATGCCGGGCTCGGTCACGAGGTAGCGCGGCCGCGACGGGTCCGGCTCCAGCTTGCGCCGCAGGTTGGCGAAGTGCACACGCAGGTAGTTGGTCTCCGTCTCGTAGCGCGGCCCCCACACCTCGCGCAGCAGCCGCTTGTGCTCGACGAGCTTCCCCTCGTGCCGGGCGAGCACCTCGATGAGATGCCACTCGGTCGGCGTGAGCCGCACCGGCTGGCCGTCCGCGCCTGTCGCCTGCTTCGTCGACAGGTCCAGCCGGAAGGCGGCGGTCGCGATGACCGGGGCGGTGGGCGCCGGCGTGGCCCGCCGCAGCGCCGCGCGCATCCGGGCCAGGAGCTCGTCCATGCCGAACGGCTTCGTCACGTAGTCGTCGGCGCCCGCGTCGAGCGCCGCGACCTTCGTCGGGCCGGTGTGCCGGGCGGAGAGCACGATGATGGGCACGCTGCTGTACCCCCGGATGCCCGCGACGACGTCGAGCCCGTCGAGGTCGGGCAGGCCCAGGTCCACGACCACGAGGTCCGGCGGGTGATCCGCGGCCGCGGCGAGCCCTGCCGCCCCGGTCCCGGCCGTGCTCACCCGATATCCCCGGGCCGCGAAGTTGAGCCGCAGCGCCCGCAGCAGGGGCTCGTCGTCGTCGATGATGAGAACGCTCATGCTCATGCCCTGGGTAGCCCCACCGTCACAGTCAGTCCGCCGCCGGGAGTTTCGGACGCTTCGACGGTACCGCCCATCGCCTCCGTGAATCCGCGGACGATCGCGAGGCCGAGGCCAAGGCCCGTGCCGCCACTGTCGCCCAGTCGCTGGAACGGTTCGAACATCAGGGCCCGTGCCTTCGCGGGTACTCCCGGTCCGTCGTCGATCACGCGGAGTTCGACGCGATCGCCGGCCGCCGCACCCGTGATGCGCACGTGCGGCGCGGCGGCGAGCGCGTTGGCGACGAGGTTGGTGATGACGCGCTGCAGCAGACCGGGATCGGCCCGAGCGAGCGGCAGGTCGTCCGGCACCCGGTTGTCGACGGCGAGGTGGATGACGACCGCGGCGACCGCCGCGTCGAGAGCTGTCGGTTCGGCGTGCACCGCCAGGGCCCCGGCCCGCAGCCGGCTGAGCGACAGCAGGTTCTCCACGAGCGCGGTCATCCGGTCCGTCGAGTCCTCGACGGTCTCCAGCAGCGCGGCCTCGTCGGCCGGGGCGAGCTCGAGCTCCGGGTCCCGCAGGGTCGCCGCGGCCGCCTTGATGCCCGCCAGCGGTGTACGCAGGTCGTGGCTGACCGCGTCGAGCAGCGCGGTGCGCAGCCGGTCGACCTCGGCGAGCTCCCGCGCCCGGCCCGCGGTCTTGATGGCCACGGCGACCGCCGCCGCCACCAGCATGTAGACGATCAGGACGACGACGTTGTCGACGCTCGCCACGCCAAGCGTGTGCAGCGGCGGGACGAAGAAGAAGTTCACCACCAGATCGGCGGCCACCGCGGCCCCGAGCGCCGTCCACAGCCCACCCGCGGCGGCGGTGGCGGCGACCGGGATGAGGTACAGCAGCGTCACGGACGCCAGGGACACGTGGGTGCGCAGCGGCTCCAGCACGAGGGTCGCCGCGGCCAGGCCGGCCGCGGCGACGACTGTCCCGCGGACGCCTGCGCTGCGCATACGGCTCCAGTCTGCCAGGCTCGGGCTCGGCTGTTCGGCCGGTACGCCAGGGAGGCCCGCGCGTGCCAGACTCACCGCCGTGCACTCCACTCGCCGTGTCGGCCGGCGCGCCGTGCTCGGCGCCGGGTTCGCCGCATCCGTGGCCTCGCTCGGCGCGTGCGGCGACGACCCGGCCCCCACGGCGGGCTCCGGCCCGTCGGCCCCGGCGGATGCCGCGCAGGACGCGGTCGCGGCCGGCGCCGTCACCGACGGCCAGGGTGGCGTGGCCGGACTGAGCCCGTCGGGCTCGGCGAGCGCCGCGGCGAACGGGCAGATCCTGTCGGCGCCCTACAGCGGCAAGCTCGTCGACACCCTGAAGCACTTCCTGGTGCCGACCACCGAGAACCCGAAGCATCCCGGCTATGCGGGCGCCGTCGTCCTGGTCAACGTCGGCGGCAAGGTGACCACCCACGCCGCCGTGGGCGACGCGCTGCGCTACGGCGCCGGGCCGGTCGAGCTGGCGCCGAAGTCGCGGGTGGCGATGCGCCCCGACTCGATCTTCGACGTGGCGTCCGTGACGAAGGTGTACACCACCATCCTCGCCCTGCAGCAGGTCGATCGCGGCAAGCTGGACCTGGCCGCGCCGGTGTCGTCGTACCTGCCGGCGTTCACCGGCCCGGGCAAGGACGCCGTCACCGTCCAGATGCTGCTCACCCACACCAGCGGCCTGCCGGTCGGCCCGTCGATCCCGGAGACGTCGAAGCGGCCGGACGTGGCGGCGCGCTGGGAGTACATCGTCTCGACACCCCTGGCCGACGGCGTCGCACCGGGCACCCTGTTCCGCTACACGAGCCTGGGCCTGCTGCTCATCCAGCAGATCCTGGAGAAGCTCACCGGCAAGCCGCTCGAGCAGCAGGTGAAGACCGAGCTCACCGGCCCGCTCGGCCTGCGCGACACCGGCTTCAAACCCCTCGGCTGGCTCAGCGCCGCGGACCGGGCCGCCCGCCTGGTCGCGACCGACGCCCGTACCTCCCGGGGCCTGCTGCGCGGCACCGTCCACGACGACATCTGCAACGTCCTCGGCGGCGTGGCCGGCTCGGCGGGCATGTTCACCACCGCCGCCGACCTGTCGGTGCTGGGCCTGATGTTCCTGGGCGGCGGCCAGGTCAACGGCAGGCGCATCCTCGCCGAGGCCACGGTGCGCAACGCGCTCACGAACAAGAACAGCGGCCTGCCCGCCACGGACGTCGACCGCCCCGCCCGCACCTCCACCCACGGCATCGGCCTGGAGATCGACCAGCCCTGGTTCATGGGCCGCCTCGCCGGCTCCGGCGCCTACGGCCACACCGGCTTCACCGGCTGCGAGCTCGTGGTCGACCCGAAGCGCAGCCTGGTCCTGGTGCTCCTGACCAACCGGGCCCACCCGAACTGGAGCTGGGCCAACCCCGACCCGACCCGCGTGGCCGTCGCCAACGTCATCGCCGACGCCGGGTGACGACCCCTCGTCACCACCCGCGCTCGGCGCCCCGGATATTGATCGTCATGTACTTCGCGGCCGCATCGGGCCAGGATGCGACGTATGGAGACCGATCGCGAACTTCAGAACCAGCCGGCTGCCACGCGGCGCGCGATCCTGGCCGCCGCGACCGCCGCGGTGCCCGCCGTCGCCCTCGCCGTGACCGAAGCCGCACCCGCGCACGCCGCCGAGGCGGGTGGCGTGCCGGGTGCGGACTTCGACAGCGGCGGCCCGGGGCGGCGGCCGCAGCCCCAGGCCCCCGACCGCGAGCTGCGCCGGCTGCTGGGTGAGGTGGACGAGCACCGGATCCGCGCGAGCGTCACCCGGCTCGTGGCGTTCGGCACCCGGCACACGCTGTCGAGCCAGACTGATCCGGTGCGGGGGATCGGCGCGGCCCGGGACTGGCTGTACGCCCAGTTCCAGGCGGCCGCCGCCGCGTCCGGCGGGCGGATGACGGTGGAGCTGCAGTCGTTCGTCCAG
The DNA here is from genome assembly GCF_019904175.1 of Dactylosporangium vinaceum. Classification (GTDB taxonomy): domain Bacteria; phylum Actinomycetota; class Actinomycetes; order Mycobacteriales; family Micromonosporaceae; genus Dactylosporangium; species Dactylosporangium vinaceum. Next base: position 3,515,623 of record NZ_CP061913.1, read on the forward strand.
CCGCCCGGCGCCCGCAACCCGGAGCCGGTGACCGTGACGAACGTCGTGGCCACGCTGCGCGGCACCCGCTCGCCCGAGCGCATCCACGTCGTCACCGGGCACTACGACTCGCGCGTCACCGACGTCATGAACTTCACCGCCGACGCCCCGGGCGCCGACGACGACGCGTCGGGCGTGGCGGTCGTGCTGGAGCTCGCCCGGGTCTTCGCCACCCGCCCGCTGGAGTCGACTGTCGTGTTCGCGGCGGTCGCGGGGGAGGAGCAGGGCCTGTTCGGTTCGACGTACATGGCCGCGCAGTTCAAGGCGGCCGGGGCGAAGGTGGCCGCGATGTTCAGCAACGACATCGTCGGCGCCAGCCAGGCGTGGGACGGCACCGCCCCCGACCCGCGCACGGTCCGCCTGTTCGTCGAGGGCGTCCCCACGAGCGAGACGCCGGCCCAGGCGGCCACCCGCCAGAGCGTCGGCGGCGAGGACGACGGCCCGTCCCGCCAGCTCGCCCGCTTCGTCCGCGACGTCGCCGAGAACGACGCCACCGGCATGCGCATCCGCGTCGTCTGGCGCCGCGACCGCTTCCTGCGCGGCAGCGACCACATCCCGTTCCTGCAGCAGGGGTACCCGGCCGGCCGCTTCACCGAGCCCCGCGAGAACTTCGACCACGAGCACCAGGACGTCCGCGTCGAGAACGGCAAGCAGTTCGGCGACCTGCCCCAGTTCTGCGACTTCGCCTACATGGCCCGCGTGGCCCGGGTCAACGCCGCCACCCTCTGGTCGCTGGCCCAGGCGCCCGCCGCACCGGCGGGTGTCGGCATCGTGGCCGCCGTCCTGACCAACGACACCACCCTGCGCTGGACGAGAGGCACCGAACCCGACCTGGCCGGCTACGAGATCCTCTGGCGCGAGAGCACCGCCCCCGACTGGACCCACGTACTCCCGGTCGGCGACGTCACCACTGCCACCGTCGACGTGGTGAAGGACAACGTCCACTTCGGCGTCCGCGCCGTCGACACCAACGGCCACCGCAGCCCGGTCACCTACCCCCAGCCGGTCACCTGACCACAGGCCCGCCGCCCGGGCCGGTGATCCGGGCCACGGCGGCGGTGCAGGCGTCGAGCCAGAGGTCGTCGTCGTGGCCCCAGGAGCTGTCACTGTGCGGCTGCCGGTCCGGCGCGTCGATGGCCGCCCGCAGCGTCGGCAGTGCCGCGGCGGCGGCCGGCCCGATCTCGCCCAGGCAGGCCACCGCCGCGAGGCCCAGGGGGCGGCTGGTGGTGTGCCGCAGCAGGGCCGGGACGGCGCGTTCGGCGTCGCCCGTCGCATGCCAGTAGGCGACGGCCGCCCGCATGGACGTCCAGTCGTCGTCGTCCGTCAGCAGCGCGGCGATCAGCGGGGCCAGGGGCCCGGCGGCGCGGCCGGCGGCCGGCAGGGCGTGCAGCGCCTCGTTGCGCTGCCACATCCGCTCGCCGCGCAGCCCCTCCTCGGCCACGGCGAGCAGGGGACCAGGGTCGCCGGTGACGCGGGCGTAGGCGGCGGCCGCCGGCAGCCGGACCGTCAGCTCCGCATGGCCGAGGAGCCGGCGCAGCTCGGGCAGTGCCGGCGCCGCCGTCGCGCCCAGCCCGCCCAGGGCCTCGATCGCCGCGGCCGGCGGCTGCTCGACCCGCAGCATCGCCACGTAGTCCGGGACGGCACCGGCCCCGATGCGGACGGCGGCGGCGATGAGCACGTTCTGCTCGTGCCCGGGCCGCGCCCGCGCGATCGCCGGGATGATCGCGGCCCGCGTCTCGGTCGCCCAGGACCCGAGCCGGGCCAGTGCGGGCTGCACCGCCGGCAGATCGAAGACCAGCTCGGCGGCGGCGTCCCCGATGCCGGACATCCGCTCCCGCACCGCCCGGTGCCACCCGACCGCCGGGTCCCGCTCGCCGGCCGCCGCGGTCAGCAGGCCCAGCCGCTGCTCCGCCGACGGCGGCGCCGCCGGGGGAGCGTCCGGTGCGGCCAGCACCCGGGCCAGCAGCCCGTCGGCCCGCGCGTCGGCGATGGAGACCAGCGCCGTCAACGCCCGCGCCGCCGTGGCGTCGAGGCCCGGGCTCCGCTCGATCAGACCCCACAACGCATCGGCCGAGCGCGCACCCGCGGCGCGGCCGGCGGCGGCAAGGTGGGTGGCGGCCCAGTGGCGGACCGCGGGCTCCGGGTCGTCGAGACGGGCGGCCAGCAGCGGGGCCAGCGCCGGGGTGGCGGCGCGCCAGGTGCGCATCGGGTCCTCGGCGGCGTAGACCGCGCCGGAGCGCACCGCCGGGTCGGGATGCTCCAGCCAGGCCGCGAGGACCCGCACCTGGGCGCGCCAGTCCGGCCCGGCGACGCTCAGGACCCAGGCCAGGGGATCGTCGCTCTCCCACGGCAGCAGCGGCACGCTCGGCAGCGCCGCCGGCGCGTCGCGGCCGAGGATCGCGGCCAGGGAGCCGGTCACCGCGCCGCCGTTGAGGGCGTGGGCCATGGCGGCCGCGACCCGGGGCAGCGGCTCGGGATCGTCCAGGTGGGCCGGGTCGACCACCGCGCGGGCGCTGAGGGCCAGCATCGCCGAGGCCCGCACGACCGGGCTCGGATCGTCCGCCGCCCGGGCCCGCAGCGCCGCCGTGTCCGTCGCGGCGGGGTCGAGGGCGGCCAGGGTGTAGGCCGCCGCGGCCCGGACGTCCTCGGCCGGGGAGGCCGACAGCAGACGCGCATAGGCGGGGCGGCCGGCGCTCACCGCGGCGCGGGCGGCGGCGACCCAGGCGAGCTCCTGGGCGATCTGCGCCGCGAGCTCGTCGCTGCCCTGTTGGGAGGCCGGCAGGTAACGCTGGTGCACGTCCATGTACGAGGAGCCGCCGGCGATCGCGGCGAGCAGGCGCAGTATCCCCGCGACGTCGGCGGCCGGCGCATCGAGCAGCTCGATGAGGAACGGCACAGCGAAGGCGGTGGCCTCGTAGACGGTCCCCTGGTGCCAGATGTTGCCGTAGAGCGCGTGCAGCGCCTCGGGCTCACCGTCGGCCAGGCGCCGCAGCAGGTCGGGCACGTCGTCGGCCTCGCCGTAGGCGTGGGTCAGGTCCGGCCACGCCACCGCATCCAGTTCCCGCAACATGCCGCGCACGCTATCCGCCGGGTACGACACTTTTTCCGCGTGCGCGGTGTGCTGCGACGTTCACCCGGTTGGCGCACGCCGTCGAGCAGAAGCGCCGCCGGCCGTTGCGGGACGTGTCGACGTACACGACGGTGCAGCCGGGGCGCGTGCACCGGCCGAGCCGCGACCCGCCGGCCCCGCAGACGGCCACGGCGAGCCCGCCGGCGACGGCCGCGCTGATCCGGGCGACGGGGTCGTCGGTGCCGGTGATGTAGTGCAGGTGCGGGGTGTTGCCGTCGTGCATCGAGACCCGTACGGAGGTGGTGGCCCCGGCGAGCAGCCCGTTCACGACCGCGACCTGCCGCTCGACCGAGGGCTCGCCGAACAGCGGCCGTACCCCCTCCAGCCAGGCGGCGAGGGCCGCGGCCTGCACGGTGTCGAGGTTGCGGGTGGCCATCTCGTGCGCCGTCAGCAGGTGCCGCAGGACCGCCGGGGTCAGCGAGGCGGTGTTCAGCAGATCCGCGGCGAGGAACGTCCCCGATCCGCCGTAATGGTTGAAGTGCACAAGGCCATTACAGCACGCTTGGGTGCATGGGACACTGCAGCACGTGCGGCCGGGCGGCGACCCGGGCCGCGACCGAGTCCACGCACCTGACGTCGGAGGGGATCGTGCGGTACCGCCGCTGCTCCTGTGGCACCCGCTGGGTCGAGCTGGCCGAGTTCGTGGTGGCGCAGCGCACGGAGCTCAAGCCCGTCTAGGCTGGCGCGGTGCGAGCGATCCAGTGCGCGCGGTTCGGCGGCCCCGAGGTCCTGGAGCTCGTCGAGACGGGCGAGCCCTCCGGCGACGGCCTGCTTGTCGAGGTCAGCGCGGCCGGCGTCAACTTCGCCGACACGAGCCGGATCGCCGGCTCCTACCACCCGGTGCCGCCGCTGCCGTTCATCCCCGGCACGGAGGTGGTGGGCCGGACCGGCGACGGCCGCCGGGTGCTCGCCCACACGTTCACGGGCGGTGGCTTCGCCGAGCGCGTGCTCGTCGCGGCGGATGCGGCGGCGACCGTACCCGACGACGTCACCGACACCCAGGCGCTCGCCCTGCTCGTGCAGGGGCTCACCGCCTGGCACATCCTGCGCGGCAGCGCCCGCCTGGCCGCGGGGGAGACGGTCGTGGTGAACGCGGCCGCCGGCGGCGTCGGCACCCTGGCCGTGCAGCTGGCCCGCTGCTTCGGCGCCGGCCGGATCATCGCCGCCGCCTCCACGCCTGAGCGCCGCGCGCTCGCCCTGTCCCTCGGCGCCGACGCGGCGGTCGACGGCGCCGCGGACGGGTACGCCGACCGCGTCCGCGCGGCCAACCACGGCCGCCCCGTCGACGTGATCCTCGAGTCCGTCGGCGGCCGCGTGTTCACGGCGGGCCTGGACGTGCTGGCCCCGTTCGGCCGGCTCGTCACGTTCGGCAACGCGTCGCGGGAGGGCCGCCCCGCGCTCGACCCGGGCGACCTGGCCGAGCGCAACCTCGCCGTCGCCGGCTTCTGGCTGCGCCCGGCCCTGGCACTGCCGGGCGCCTATGCCGAGCCGCTGCGCGAGCTGTTCACGCTGACCGCCGAGGGGCGGCTGCGCCCGCAGGTCGGGGCCGAGTACCCCCTGCGGGAGGCGTCCCGCGCCTTCACCGACCTGCTGGCCCGCCGCACGACCGGCAAGGTGGTGCTGCGCCCGTAGCGGGTGCGGTGGGTCCGCCGGCCGCGACGCCGGCGCGGCGAGGGTGTGGTTTTCCGCAGGTGCACCGGGCGGCCCGCCTCATGGTTCCGGCGGGCCGGCCGCCCTAGCGTCGCAGGACATGAGCGGATTCGTGAGCGTGGTCGCCGACTGGGCGACGTCGATGATGAACGCGCTGGGCAGCCCCGGCGCCGGCCTGGCCAACGCGCTCGACAGCATCTTCCCCATCCTGCCGAGCGAGGTCGTCCTGCCCGTCGCCGGGTTCGCCGCGAGCCGGGGCGAGCTCGGCCTCGCGGCCGTCATCGTGTGGACGACGATCGGTTCGGTGGCGGGGTCGCTCGTCGTGTACGGCGCGGGGGCGTGGCTGGGCCGGGACCGCGTGCGTGCGCTCGCCGCCCGGATGCCGCTGGTCAAGACGGCCGACGTGGACCGGGCGGAGGCGTGGTTCGCCCGGCACGGCGGCAAGACCGTGCTGCTGGGCCGGATGCTGCCGGTGTTCCGGGTCCTGATCTCGGTGCCGGCCGGCGTCGAGCGGATGCCGCTCGTGCGCTTCATCGGCTACACGGCGATCGGCAGCGCGGTCTGGAACACGGTGTTCGTCGTCGCCGGGTACTCCCTGGGCGAGCACTGGGAGCGGGTGGAAGCGTACGGCAGCCTGCTGTCCAAGGCGGTGATCGCGATGGTGGCGGCCGCCGTCATCGTGTTCGTGGCCGTGCGGCTGCGTCGGCCGGCGCGGCGCGGATAGGGTCCGCGGGTGGGCATCGCGAGGCGCTGGGCGCGCACGGCGTTCGGGGTGGGGGTCGGCGCGGCGACGGTACCCCTGGAGATGCTCGTCGTGCTTCCGGCCTCGCTCGGCATCGCCACCCGGCCCGCGCGGGCGCTCACCGACCTCGCGCTGCGGCGCATCGGCGTGAGCGTCGACTACCCGCCCGGGCGGGCCGTGCGGTTCCTCGCCGTGCGCTGGGTCGTCGGGCTGCTGGGCGGGGCCGTGCTGTTCCTGCTGGCGCTCGGGGCGGGCACGGCCGTGCGTGTCGTGTGGGGCTGGGCGCGGGGCGAGGAGCCCGACGGGATCGCGCCGGCCGCCTGGATCATCGCGTACTTCACGGTCGTGGGCCTGGTCCTGCTGTTCGCCGGGCTGCAGGGCCTGGCCGGGGTGCTCTCGGCCGAGCGGTGGCTGGCCCGCAACCTGCTCGGCCCCACCCGGCGCGACAGGTTCGAGCAGCGCATCAGCGCGCTGGCCGCCAGCCGGGCCGCAACGGTGGCGGCCGTCGACGAGGAGCGCCGGCGGATCGAGCGCGACCTGCACGACGGGGTGCAGCAGCGGCTGGTCGCGCTGGGTCTGCTCCTCGGCCGCAGCCGCCGGGCCCGGGCGCCGGAGAAGGCCGACGAGCTGCTGCGCCAGGCCCACGACGAGGCGCAGCGGGCCCTCGAGGAGCTGCGCGAGGTCGCCTGGCGCATCTACCCGACGATGCTCGACGAGCACGGGCTGCCCGCCGCGCTGGAGGCCGTGGCCGAGCGGTCCGCACTGCCCCTGCGGCTCGAATACGACGTCGCCGCCCCGCTCGGCCGGGCCGTCGAGACCGCGGTCTACTTCGTCGTGCGGGAGGCGGTGACCAACGCCGTGAAGCACTCGGGTGCCTCCGCGATAGCCGTGCTCGTCGGGTGTACCGCGGGCGCGGTCACGGTCACCGTGCGGGACGACGGCACCGGGGGCGCCGACCCGGCCGGCGGCGGCCTGACCGGACTGGCCCGGCGGGTGGCGGCGCTGGACGGCCGCCTGCAGGTCGACAGCCCGCCCGGCGGCCCGACAGTGGTGCGGGCGGAGCTGCCGTGCGCGTGACGCTGGCCGAGGACTCGGCGCTGCTGCGGGAGGGCCTGGTCCGGCTGCTCGCCGACGAGGGCCACGAGATCGTCGCCGCCGTCGCGGACGCGCCCGGTCTCCTGGCCGCGGTCGCCCGGGACCGGCCCGACGTGGTCGTCGTGGACGTGCGGATGCCGCCCACCCACACCGACGACGGGCTGCGCGCGGCACTGGAGATCCGGGAGCGCTGGCCCGGGGTTGGCGTGCTGGTCCTGTCGCAGTACGTCGAGCGGCGCTACGCGACCGAGCTGATGGGCTCGCCCGGCGCCGGGGTCGGGTACCTCCTGAAGGACCGGGTGGCCCAGGTCGGCGAGTTCCTGGACGCCCTCGAACGCGTGGCCGGCGGCGGCGCCGCGTTCGACCCGGAGGTGGTCCGCCGGCTGCTCGCCCGCACCAGCCACCACGACCCGCTGGCCCGTCTGACGCCGCGGGAGCGCGAGGTGCTCGCCCGGATGGCCCAGGGCCACACGAACGCCACCATCGCCACCGGTCTGGCCGTGTCCCTCAGCGCCGTGGAGAAGCACGTCAACGCCATCTTCGACAAGCTCGATCTGTCCCACACCACCGGCTACAGCCGCCGCGTCCTCGCGGTGCTGCGCTACCTCGGGTCCTGAACCGCGGCGGCCCTGACCTCGTGCAGGGCCCGGCGCGCGAGGGTCGGGTAGTCGTCGGTGTTCGCCGGGTCGCTCCAGCGGCCGTAGGCGATCGCCGCGGCCAGGGCGGCGAGCTGCGCTGTCACGCTCGCGGTCAGGCTGGGCACGCCCCGCTGCTCCAGGGCGGTGGCCATGGCGGCCGTGATGGCCAGGCCCTTCAGGGCGTCGCGCTCCTGCAGCTCCGGGTGGGCGGCGATCACGGCGCGGCGGCGGAGGCTGAAGGCGCGGCGGTCCGGGGTGAACGCCGCGCGGCCGGCGGCGTCCAGGGCCGCGGCCACCGCCTCCGGCGCGGTCGCGGTGGCCGGGGCGGCGCTGATGGCCCCCGCCACCAGGGCGGACATCGTCTCGCCGCCGAAGAGGACCTCGCGTTTGTCGCGGAAGTGGCGGAAGAAGGTGCTCTTCGTGAGGCCCGCGCGCTCGGCGATGTCGATCACCGAGGTCTGCTCGTAGCCGCGCTCCTCGAACAGCTCCAACGCGGCGAGCGCGAGGCGCTGCGGGGCGTCGGGTTGCCAGCGGGCCATGGCCTGAGTGTACGGTGATGGGACCAAGTCCCATCACTTGAGGGGTGCCGCATGAGCCGAGCCGTCATCTACCAGACGCACGGCGGACCCGAGGTCCTCCAGCTGCGCGACGTCCCCGAGCCGCAGGCCGGGCCGGGCGAGGTGCGGGTCCGTGTCACCGTCGCCGCGCTCAACCCGATGGACTGGGGGATCATGCGCTCGGCGCAGCGCGCGGCGATGTTCGGGCTCGGCGTGCCGGCCGGGTTCGGCTACGACTTCGCGGGCGTCGTCGACCAGGCCGGGCCCGGCGCCGAGGGGTTCGCGGCCGGGGACCGGGTGTTCGGGGGTGCGCTGGCGCGGGCGGTCGCCGATCACGTGGTGCTCAAGGCGCCCGCCGTGTGGCCGGACGCGCTCTGGCTCACGCCGGACGGGATCGGTGACGAGGTCGCCGCCACGCTGCCGGTGGCCGGGATGACCGCCGCGGCCGCGCTGGCGACGGTCGGGCTGCGGGCCGGGGACACCGTGCTGATCGGCGGGGCGGCCGGCGGGGTCGGCGTGTTCGCCGTGCAGCTCGCGGCGCTGGCCGGGGCCCGGGTGATCGGGACCGCGGCGGAGGGTACGTTCCCGTTCCTGCGGGAGCTGGGCGCGGAGGCGGTCACCTACGGACCGGGGCTGGCCGGCCGGGTGCCGGCGGGGGTGACGGCGGCGATCGACCTGTTCGGGACCGAGACCGCGCTGGCCGCGCTCGAGCTCGGGGTGCCGGCCGGGCGGATCGCCACCGTCGCGGCCGGTCCGAACCCGCCCGGCGGGGTGCGCGCCACCGGGGGCAGCGACGCCGCCCCGGACGAGATGGGGCGGCTCGTCGAGGCCGTCCTGAGCAAGCGGCTCACGGTGCCGATCGCGGCGACGTTCCCGGTCGAGCGGGTCCGCGCGGCCGTGCACCGGCAGATGGACCGCCACGTGCACGGCAAGGTCGTGGTCACGCTGTGACGGGCTCCGGCGCCGGGACCGGCAGGGTGAAGCGGATGCCGGCGCCGTCGGTGTAGGTGGGGTCGAGCCAGATGCGGCCGCCGTGGTGCTCGACGATGCGCTTGCAGATGGCCAGGCCGATGCCCGTGCCCGGGTAGACGTCGCGCGGATGCAGGCGCTGGAAGATGATGAAGATCTTGTCGGCGAACTGCGGCTCGATGCCGATGCCGTTGTCCTGGACGGCGAACTCGTAGAAGCCGTCGGCTTCCGAGAGCTCGACGGTGATCTTCGGCGGGACGTCGGGCTTGCGGAACTTGACGGCGTTGCTGATGAGGTTCTGCCACAGCATCGCCAGGAGCGTCGGGTCGCCCTGCACCACGGGGAGGTCCGGGGTCTCGACGGTGGCGTCCGTGTCCTCCAAGCGGACGGCGAGGTCGTTGCGGACGCGGCGCATGGTCGCGGCGAGGTCGACCTCGGTGACGTTGTCGTAGACGCGGCCGACGCGCGAGAACGCGAGCAGGTCGTTGATGAGCGCCTGCATGCGGGTCGCGCCGTCGACGGCGAAGCCGATGTACTGGCGGGCCCGGTCGTCGAGCTGGTCGGCGTAGCGCCGCTGCAGCATCTGGCAGAAGGATGCGATCTTGCGCAGGGGCTCCTGCAGGTCGTGGCTGGCGACGTAGGCGAACTGCTCCAGGTCGGAGTTCGAGCGCCGCAGCCGCTCCTCCTGCGCGCGGCTCTCGGCCAGAGCGGTCACCACCCGCTCGCGCATCGCCTCCACCGACTCGCCGAGCGCGGCCAGGTCGGCCGGGCCGACCGCCGGGACCCGGTGCTCGAAGTCGCCGTCGGCGACCGTGCGCACGGCGGTCCGGAGCCGGTCGAGGGGGCCGAAGATGGATCGCTGCAGCAGCAGGGCGATGACGAACAGCCCCACGAGCAGGCCGCCCACGATGATGGCGAAGATGGTGTCGCGGCGCTGGCGGGACGTGTCGAGCGCGTGGCGGCCGGCCGCGCGGGCCTCGTCGACGCGCTGCTGCAGCGCCGCGACGCCGCCGCGGATGCCGTCGAACGCCGACTTGCTGGTGACGACCAGCGGCGAGCGCGGGTCGGGGCTCGCGATGAGCGGCTGGGCGAAGTCGTTGCGCCAGCCGGCCGCGGCCCGCTCTACCGTCTCCAGGCCGTTGAGCGCCGCCGGTTCGTCGGCGAGCAGGCCGCGCAGCCGGTCGGCGAGGCGACGCTCGGTGGCGACGCCCTCGTGGTACGGGTCCAGGAACTGCTGCTCGCGGGCGAGGACGAAGCCGCGCACCGCCGTCTCCTGGTCGACGAGCGCCGCGCCGAGCTCGACGGCGGCGGTGGCGGCGGGGGAGATCCGCTGCTGGAGCCGGTCGGAGACGCGGGTGGTGTCGGCCAGGGAGGCGTACCCGGCCCAGGAGCCCAGCACGATCAGCAACGTCATCGCGCCGATCGTGAGCGCGAAGAGCCGCTGGCTGGTGAGCCGCCGTCGATCCGTCACGCGGTGCAGATTACGGCAGGCGGGGCCCTACCGCCCGGTGGGCAGCACTTCTTTGAGCCGGGTCCGCAGCCGCAGCCGCCCGCCGCCGGTCGTGGTGCAGCGCAGGTCGCCGCCGAGGTCGCTGTAGCGGGTCAGCAGGCCGTCGCGCAGCATCGGCAGCAGGCAGGCCCGCTTGCGCACGACGGTGACGGCGGCCAGCAGCAGATACACCCCGCTCAGGGCCAGCAGCTCACGGTCGTGCCATTGCGGCGGCAGTACCGCCCCCAGCACGAACTGCACCAGGAACAGCCCGACGAGCGCGAGCGCGGCCCGCAGGCTCAGCGTCAGCCCGAGCAGCAGTGCGATGGCCAGCAGCGACTGGGCCGCGGTCAGCAGCAGCTCGCCGCGCTGGGCCGGCTCGATCGGCAGGCCCGACAAGCCCCGGCTGGACACGGCGAACACCACCGGGAGCGTGCCGACCAGCAGCGTCCACTGGTTGACCTTCGAGGACACCAGGGCGCCGAGGGCCTCGGTGGTGTGCAGGCGGTAGGCGTACAGGCCGGCGACGAGCAGCTCGGGCGCCTCCGAGGCGAGCGGCGCCACCCACTGCACCAGCAGGAACTCGCTGATGCCGAGCTGCTGCCCGGTGTCGACGAGGGACTGCGCGAACGGCTCGGCGGCCAGCAGGATGACAACGGCGGAGACGGCGAACAGCCCGATGACCGTGGCCCGCCGCGGCACCTTGCCCAGGCCGCCGACCCACGCGGACGGCCCGACCAGGTCCGGCTCGCCGGCCGGGGCCCGCGACACCCGCCAGCTGTAGGCGACGAAGATCGCCACGAGGATCGCCGTGTCCCACAGCGTGAGCGTGCGCTTGAACGGCAGGACCAGGCAGTAGAGCGAGGCGAGGGTCAGGAACGCCAGGGGTACCGCATCGGCCCGCCCCAGCGTGATGCCGCGCTCCTTGGAGCGCCGCCAGGCGATCAGCACGACGACGGCCCAGCCGATGCCGACCAGGATCCGGTTGGCTCCGGTCATGTTGGCCAGCGCGAGGGAGCACGCGGGCGTGCCGTCGCCGCCGGGCGGGGCGCAGTCCGCCCCGTACCGGGCCGCCGCCTCGCCGCCGCGCCAGGTGAACACGAAGTCGACGGAGTACTCGGGCAGCACCGCGATCAGGGCCAGCACCGCCACCGCGAGGCCGGCCGAGACGTCGACCTGGGCCGCCTCGGCCGCCCAGGCCAGCACGAACGCCGCCCCGATGATGGCCCCGCCGAACACCAGCGCCGCCACCGGCGACGGCAGGTCGGCGCCGCCGAGTGCGACGACCACGCCGGGGACGGTCGCCGCGAGTGCCAGCAGGCCCGAGAGGGGCGGTCGTCGCATGGCAGCGGACTCTACCGGCGATCCGCTCACACCGCCCGGGCCGCGGCTCGGCCGGCGGTGCGGCCGGAGAAGAGACACCCGCCGAGAAAGGTGCCTTCGAGCGAGTTGTACCCGTGCATGCCCCCGCCACCGAATCCGGCCACTTCCCCGGCCGCGTACACGCCCGGCAGCGGCGTCCCGTCGGCCTTGAGCACCCGCCCGTCCAGGTCCGTCTCCAGGCCGCCGAGGGTTTTGCGGGTCAGGATGTTGAGGTGGACCGCGATCAGCGGCCCGGCCTCGGGGTCGAGCAGGCGGTGCGGGGTGGCGACGCGGATCAGCCTGTCGCCGCGGTAGTTGCGGGCGCCGCGCACGGCCGTGATCTGTGCGTCCTTGGTGAACGCGTTGGCCAGCTCCCGGTCGCGGGCCTCGACGGTCCGGCGGATCTCGGCGGCGTCGAGCGGTACCTCCGGAGCGATCTTCTGCATTTTGGCGATCAGCTCGTCGAGCGTGGCGGCGACCGCGAAGTCGGCCCCGTGCTGTTTGAACGCCTCCACGGGGGCGGGCGCGCCCTTCTTCACCCGCTGCAGGACCTGGCGGACGCTGCGGTTGGTGAGGTCGGGGTTCTGCTCGGAGCCCGAGAGCGCGAACTCCTTCTCGATGATCTTCTGGGTGAGGATGAACCAGCTGTGGTCGTATCCGGTGGCGGTGATGTGGCGCAGCGTGCCGAGCGTGTCGAAGCCGGGGAAGCAGGGCGCCGGCAGCCGCTTGCCCGTCGCGTCGAGCCACAGCGACGAGGGCCCGGGCAGGATCCGGATGCCGTGGCCCGGCCAGATCGGGTCCCAGTTGCGCAGGCCCTCGGTGTAGTGCCACATCCGGTCGGGGTTGATGATGCGCCCGCCCGCCGCCTCCGTGATGGCGAGCATGCGGCCGTCGACGTGGGCCGGCACCCCGGAGACCATGGTCTTGGGGGGCGGGCCGAGCCGCTCGGGCCAGGCCTTGCGGACGAGGTCGTGGTTGCCGCCGATCCCGCCGGAGGTCACGATGACCGCGCCGGCCGTCAGCTCGAACTCCCCGACCGCCGTGCGCGAGCTCGACTGTCCACGCGCGACGGTGGTGGGCTCCAGGACGGTGCCGCGGACGGTGCCGCCCGGCAGCAGCTCGTCGACGCGGTGCCGGAAGCGCAGCTCGACGTTGCCGGCGGCCCGGACCCGCTTCTCGAACGGCTCGACGATCCCCGGCCCGGTGCCCCAGGTGATGTGGAAGCGCGGCACCGAGTTGCCGTGCCCGTCGGCCGGCCCGCCGCCGCGCTCGGCCCACCCGACGACGGGGAACACGCGGTGGCCCATCGCCCGCAGCCAGGCCCGCTTCTCCCCGGCGGCGAAGTGCACGTAGGCCTCGGCCCACCGGCGCGGCCACTCGTCCTCGGCCCGGTCGAACTGCGCGCTGCCGAGCCAGTCCTGCCAGGCCAGCTCGGCCGAGTCGCGGATGCCCAGGCGCCGCTGCTCGGGCGAGTCGACGAAGAACAGCCCGCCGAACGACCAGTGCGCCTGCCCGCCGAGGCTCTGCTCGCCCTCCTGGTCGAGCAGGATCACCCGCTTGCCGGCGTCGGCCACCTCGGCCGCCGCCACGAGCCCGGCCAGCCCGGCACCGATCACGATCACATCCGCGTCCACGGGCACCAGGCTAAGGCAGGTCCCCGAGCCCGCAGCGCCGTGCCGTGCTGGTTCACGCTGCGCGCCGCGGTCGTCACGTACGGGATCGCTGTCCGGCCCGGCGCGGGTCGGGGCGCCGGGCCGGTCGGCTTGCGGCTACGGCTGGAGCTGGTCGAGTACCGCAGCCAGACGTTTCTCTTCGAACGTGAAGTGCGACTCCATCACCGCGGCCAGGCCGGCCAGCTCGGCCGGGGTGGGGTTGGCCTCGACGCGGCGCAGCAGGGCGGCGATCTGTTCGTGGTCGCGGCGCAGCTCGGCGATGACCGGGCGGAGCTGCGGGTGGCGCTCGGCCAGGACGCGGAACATGCCGCGCTCCTCGCCGGTGTGGTGGCGCTCCAGCGCACCGCAGAACGCCAGGCAGTGGGCGCGCAGTTCGCGGGAGAAGTCGGGCCGGTCGGTGAGGTCGTCGAGCAGCGCCCGCAGATGCTGGTGGATCTCGATGAGCTGGTTTCCCAGGGCCGCGAGGCGCGGCGGGGTGAACTCGGACAAGGCTGGTCCTGAGGGTTGCGCGCCTCCGTGCCCTCGGCGTTCTTCGAGCCGGGTACACCGCGACGCTGCCGGCAAGCATAGTGGAGGCATGAGCGCGAAGCAGGACGCCTACGACGCCGCCCTCGCCGCGGCCGGCACGCACGCCCGGGCCTGGCTGAGCACGCTGCCCACCCGGGCCGTGCCGCCCTCCGCCGACGCCGACTCCCTGGCCGCGGCGGTCGGCGGCCCGCTGCCCGAGGACGGCCTGGACCCGGGCGAGGTGGTCGAGCTCCTGGCCCGCTCGGCCGAGCCGGGCCTGATGGCGATGCCGGCCGGGCGGTTCTTCGGCTGGGTGATCGGCGGGACGCTGCCGGCCGCGCTCGGGGCCGACTGGCTGGTGAGCGCCTGGGACCAGAACGCGGCGATGCGGTACCCGACCCCGGCGACGGCGGCTCTCGAGGAGGTGGCCGGCGCCTGGATCCTCGACCTGCTCGGCCTGCCCGCCGGCTGCGACGTGGGCTTCGTCACCGGCGCCACGATGGCCAACTTCACCGGCCTGGCCGCCGCCCGCCGCCACGTCCTGGCCCGCCGGGGGTGGGACGTGGACTTCGACGGCCTCTTCGGCGCTCCCCGCATCCGCGTCCTGGTCGGCGACGAGCGCCACGACACCCTGGATCTGGCGCTGCGGTACCTCGGCCTGGGCGCCCCCACCCCGATCGCCGCCGACGACCAGGGCCGCATCCGCCTGGACGCGCTGGCCGAGGCCCTCGGGTCCGGCAGCGGCGAGCCGACGATCGTGTGCCTGCAGGCCGGGAACGTCCACAGTGGAGCCTTCGACGCCGTCGGGGAGGCCGCCGACCTCGCCCACCGGCACGGCGCCTGGGTCCACGTCGACGGGGCGTTCGGCCTGTGGGCGGCGGCGGCGCCGGACCTGCGGCACCTGGTGCCCGGCCTGGACCGCGCCGACTCGTGGGCGACGGACGGGCACAAGACGCTGAACGTGCCGTACGACTGCGGGATCGTGATCGTCCGCGATCCGGCGGCGCTGCGCTCCGCGATGGGTGTCGAGGCCAGCTACCTGATCGAGCCCGCCGGCCCGGGCGGCCCGGCCGACCCGTTCGAGAAGGTGCCGGAGCTGTCCCGCCGCGCCCGCGGCGTGCCGGTCTGGGCGGCGCTGCGCTCACTGGGCCGGCGCGGGGTCGCGGAGATGGTCTCGGGGTTCGCGGCGAACGCCCGCCGGCTCGCGGAGGGCATCGCCGGGATCGACGGCGCCGAGGTCCTCAACGACGTGGTGTTCACGCAGGTGTGCGCCACGTTCGGCGACGACACCCGCACCGCCGCGGTGACCCGGGCGCTGCTGTCCGAGGGCCGCGCCTGGATGTCCGGCTCACGCTGGCGCGGCCGCACGATCCTGCGCGTCTCGGTGAGCAACTGGTCCACCGACACCGCCGACGTGGAGGAGTCCCTGGCCGCCCTCCGACGAGCCGCCGCGGCCGCCTGACCACGACCCGCCGTCGCGCCGGCCCGTCGCGCCGGCGGAAGGTCGTCGCGTCCAGGATCGGCTTCGGCCGTGCGGGCGGGCTACTTCGTGAGGCGGGTCAGGAGGATGGCGAGGCGGCGGTCCTGGAGCTCGGGGGGCAGGCGGTTGCCGCGGGTCAACGTGATCAGGCCGTGCAGGGCGGCCCACAGGGTTTCGGTCAGCAGGCCCAGATCGTCGGCCGCCGCGAACGGGGCGAGCGCGGCGGCCAGTGCGTTGAAGCCGGCCTTCAGCGGCTCGGGGGTGTGCTCGGCGGCGAACGGGAGGTCGATGTGCTGGGAGAACATGGTGTCGTACAGCGCCGGGCGGTGGGCGGCGAAGTCCAGGTAGGCCTTCGCCACGGCCGTCAGGCCCTCCGATGCCTTGTGGTCGGCGCCGGGCGCGGCACCCCGGTACGCCTGCTCCAGCGCTGAGGCCAGGTCCGCGAAGCCCTCCAGGGCGACCGCGGCCATGATGGCGTCCTTGCTCTTGAAGTGGCTGTACAGCACCGGCTGGCTGTACTCCACGCGCTCGGCCAGGCGTCTGGTGGTCACCGCTTCCCAGCCCTGGCTCTCGGCCAGTTCCCTTGCCGCGGCGATGATCAGCCGCTCCCGTATCGCCCGCTCGCGCTCGCGGCGGCCCTCGCTAGCCATGCTTGCAATTCTAGCACTGCTAGCGGTACCTTCGACACCGGATCTAGCGGTGCTAGAAATTCTAGCGGCGGCAGAAGCGAACTGGAGTCACGGGCATGCTCACCCCTATCGCGTACGGCCTGGCGATCGTCCTGAACCTCTTCATCGTGTTCATCGGCCTCCGGTTCCTGCTGCAGCCGCGCCTGGCGGCGGCCGGGTACGGGGTCGGCGTCGGTGACGGCAGTGGGGCCGGTGTGGGCGCGTACCTGTCGGTGAAGGGGGTGCGGGACACCACGTACGGGCTCGTCGGCCTGGCGCTGCTCGCGTTCGCCGGTGTGACAGCCGAAGCCTGGTTCATGCTGATCGTCGCCCTGGCACCGCTCGGCGACACCGTGATCGTGCTGCGCAACGGCGGTATGAGGGCGACGGCTTTCGGCATTCACTTCGCGACGGCCGTCCTCGTCCTGCTCAGCGCCGGCCTGCTGTTCGCCGCCTAACCCAGGCCGGCCTGGCGGGCCCGCAGGAAGGCGCGCTCCGTCTCGTTGGTGACGAGCGCCAGGGCCTCGTCGTAGGCCGCACGGGCCTCGGCGCTGCGGCCCAGGCGGGTCAGGAGCTCGGCGCGGGTGGCCGGCAGGCGGTGGAAGCCGGGCAGATCCACCTGCTCCAGCGCGGCCAGGGCCGGCCCCGGGCCGTGGACCTCGGCCACGGCGACCGCGCGGTTCAGGGCCACCACGGGGGTCGGGACCATGGCGAGGAGCTGGTCGTAGAGGGCCAGGACCTGCGGCCAGTCGGTGGCCTCGCCGTCGGTGTGCACGGCGCTGATGGCGGCCTGGATCTGATACGGGCCGGGGCGGTTGCGGCGCAGGCAGCGGCGGACCAGCTCGTGGCCCTCGGCGATCAGCGGGCGGCTCCACAGGGTGCGGTCCTGGTCGGCCAGCAGGACCAGGTCGCCGGCGGCGTCGAGGCGGGCCGGGCGGCGGGCCTCGGTCAGCAGCAGTAGCGCCAGCAGGCCCAGCACCTCGGGCTCGTCGGGCATGAGGGCGGCCAGTTCGCGGGCCAGGCGGATGGCCTCGGCGCACAGGTCGGTGCGGATGAGCGGGCCGGCCGTCGCCGCGTACCCCTCGTTGAACATCAGGTACAGCACGGTGAGCACGGGCGGCAGGCGGTCCGGCAGCTCGTGCTCCCGCGGGACGCGATAGGGGATGGCGGCGTCGCGGATCTTCCTCTTGGCCCGGACGATGCGCTGGGCGATCGTCGCCTCCTGCACCAGGTAGGCGCGGGCGATCTCGGGCACCTCGAGGCCGCCGAGCAGGCGCAGCGTGAGCGCGGTGCGGGCGTCCGGGGCGAGCGCCGGGTGGCAGCAGGTGAAGATGAGGCGCAGCTGGTCGTCGTGCACGGGTCCCACCTCCTGGGGCGCGTCCGGTTGCTGCAGGAGCAGGGCCTCGGCGTGCCGGGCCTCCCGGGTCGTCTCGCGCCGGAGCCGGTCGACGGCCCGGTTGCGGGCTGTCGTCACGATCCAGGCGCCCGGGTTCGGCGGGAGCGTCTCCCACTTCTGCAGGGCCGTGGTGAAGGCGTCCTGGACCGCCTCCTCGGCGAGGTTGATGTCGCCGAGGAGGCGGGCCAGGGTGGCCACGCAGCGGCCGTACTCCGCGCGGTAGACGCTCGTCAGATCCATGCTCAGGCGGGCTGGGAGTGCTCGTCGAAGGGGCGCACCTCGATCGGGCCGCAGACGGCGGCGCACTTCTCGGCCCAGGCCAGGGCCTCGTCGAGGTCAGCACACTTGAGCACCCAGAACCCGGCGATGTGCTCCTTGGCCTCGACGAACGGGCCGTCGGTCATGGTGGTGGCGCCGTTGTCGATGCGCACGACGGTGGCGCTCTGCGGGGTGGTGAGCCCGCCGCCGAAGACCCAGGCGCCCTTGGCGACCATCTCGTCGTTGATCCGGCCGGTTGCGGCGAACAGCGTCTCCATCTCGTCCGCGCTCATCTCGGGCGCGTCCTCGACGTAGTGCACGGACAGCAGGTACTGCTTCATGGCGGTTCCTCCTCGGGTCGGTGGATCAGGCGGCCAGGCGGCGGGCGACAACCGGAACAACGATCGCGGCGGCGACCAGGTGGGTGAGCATCAGCAGCGCCTTGGTGGCGGGGGCGGCGTCGGCGAGCACGTCGGGGACCAGGGACAGCACGGTCAGCACCACTGTCGTGCGGACGAACGTGCGCCGCGGACGGCGGGCGAACCGGGCCAGCGTGGCCGCGAGGGCGACGCCGATCAGCGAGAACACGGCGGTCAGCACGCCGAACCCGCTGACCGGGATCGGGGCGCCGGCCACGTCGAGGCTGATCCCGGCGGCGTTGCCGGCGGCGGCGACGGCCGTCGTGGCGGCGCTCGCGGCGATCGTGGCCAGGGCGCCGGTGACGAGGACCGCGCCGATGCGGGTGCGCGGGGTGGTGGCGGTGCGGGTCGGGTTCGCGGTGGTGGTCATCGTGCCCTCCAGCGGGTGTCGGGGCCGGCTTGCGTACCGGGCTCTCACCAGGGCTACGAAACGGCCCGGCCCCAATCGACAACGCCGCCGGACGAATTTCAAGATTTTTCCGACGGCACCGCCCAGAGCCGCACGACGTGGTCTTGCGAGCCCGTGACCAGGCGGTCCGCGGCCGGGCTGGCGGCGATGGCGGTGACCGGGCTCCCGGCGTCGAGGTCGAGGCCGGTGACGGCGGCGTGGCTCGTCGCGCTCCAGAAGCGCAGCCGCCCGTCGGCGCCGCCGCTGACGATCGTGCGGCCGGTGCGGTCGAAGGCCACCGCGTCCGCCGCGCCGCGGTGCCGGCCGAGCGTGCTGGCGGCGATGCCGGCCTGGTCGAGCGGCCACTCCAGGACGCTGCCGTCGGCCCCGGCGCTGGCCGCGGTCGTGCCGTCGGGGCTCCATGCGACCGCGCGCACGTCGTTGCCGCCGTGCCTCGTCCCGGTGGGGACCTCGACGCCGCGGCCACGATCCTGGGTGGTGTACCGCAGGATCGCCGACTGGCTCCCGCCGAGGATCACATCGTCGGGCTGCTGGGGGTTGAACGCGATGGCCCGGATGAACCCGCTGCTCAGGGCGTCGAACTCGGCCAGCTGGGCGCCGCTGCGGGCGTCGAGGACCACGCCGATGCCGCCGTCGCCGCCGACCGCGATGCGCGCGCCGGTCCGGTCGAAGGCGAGCGCCTGGATCGGGAAGCGGCGGGCCCCGGTGGCCGGGAGCGTGTGCGGCGTGTAGGACGGCAGGTCCCAGAGGTGGATCTGCTCGTCGGCACCGGCGGCGGCGAGCAGCGTGTCGTCCGGGCTGAACGCGACCGCGCGCAGTTCGGTGCCGGCCTCCAGCGGGTGCTCGAGCGCGGCGGCCCGGGTGCCGGGGTTCCAGACGCGGACCGTCCTGTCCCGGCTCGCGCTGGCGACGAGGGTGCCGGCGTGGTTGAAGGCGACGGCGGTGACGACGTCGGTGTGCCCCTCGAACTCGGCCATGACCGAGCCGCGGCCGTCCAGCCACAGCTTGAGGCCGGCGCCGCCGAGGGCGAGCAGCACGACCGCGAGCAGCGCCGCCACCCACCGCCGGTTGCCCCGCGGCCGGGGAGCCGGCGGCACGAAAGGCGCCGCCGGTGGCGAGACGGGCGCCGCCGGTGGTGGGACGGGCGCCGCCGGTGGTGGGACGGGCGCTGCCGGTGGTGGGACGGGCGCCAGCTCGGCCGTGGGCGGGGCGACCTCGGCCCGGATCGACGGGGCCAGGAGGCTGCCCTGCGCGACCACGAGCTCGGGCTGGTCGACGATCGTCGGGGCAGTGCGCAGGGCCCGGTGCAGCAGCGTGGCCGCCAGGGGGATCCGGGAGGAGCCGCCGACCAGGAAGACACCGCCGATGTGCTCGGGGGAGACGCCGGCACCGCGCAGGAGCGAGACCGTCAGCGCGACAGTGCGGTCCAGGTGGGGGCGGGCGGCGAGCTCGAACTCCTCCCGGGTCAGGTGCAGGTCCTTGCCGACCAGCGGCAGGTGCAGGTCCGCTGTCGCGTGCCGGGTCAGCTGCTCCTTCGTGGCCCGGGCCCCGACCCAGAGCGCGCGCCGGGCCTGCTGGTCCTCCGGGCTCTGCGGCCAGTTCAGCCGGGCCCAGGCCTCGGTGGCGCCGGGGGTGAGCGCGCGGGCGTGCTCGACGACGGCGGCGTCGAGGTCCAGCCCGCCGACGTCGGCGAGCCCGGAGGCGGCCACGACCTCGAACGTGGGCCCGACCCGCACGATGCTCACGTCGAACGTGCCGGCGCCGAGGTCGTACACGACCACGCACTGCCCGGCCCGCAGATCCCGGACGGTTGCGAAGTACGCCGCCGCGGCCACCGGCTCCGGCACGAGGCCGACCTCGCCCAGCCCGGCCCGGGCGGCGGCGTCGGCGAGGACCGTCAGCCGGGTCCGGCCCCAGGCGGCCGGGTGGGTGAGGACGACCTCGCCGACCGGGGCGCCGGCGACCCGCCGCGCCTCGTCCGCGACCCGGCGCAGGACCGCGGCCAGGAGCTCGGCGACCGGATACTCGCGCTCGCCGAGCCACACGGTGCCCTCGTCGACGCGCCGCTTGGGGTTCGCCTCCAACCCGGCCGGCCGGGCGGCCGCGGCCCGCTCGGCGTCCAGCCCGGTGAGCAGGTCCGGGCCGGCGCCGGCGAGCACGGCCGAGGACAGCAGGGGCGAGGCGTCGAACAGGAGCGGACGGATCGTCCCCGAGCTGGATAAAACGGCCACCGTGGTGGAGGTGCCCAAGTCGATCCCGAGCCGGAAGGTCACCAGCTCACTCTACGGAGCGGGCACCAGCACGATCTTGCCGCGGGTGTGCCGGTGGTCGAGCTCCGCGAACGCCTTCGCCACGTCGTCGAGGGGGTAGGTGGCGGCGATCGGGATCTCCAGGGTGCCGTCGGCGACGAGCCCGGCCATGTACGTCAGCACGTCCACAGTGGACGCCTGCTCGCTGCCCTCGGCCATGACGCCGAGGCGCTCGGCGGCCTGGAAGGCGATGATGGTGTTGATGCGGTCCTTGGGGATGCCGAGCTCGAGGGCGAGGTCGACGTACTGCGGCCCGAACAGGTCGATGAACGCGTCGATGCCGTCCGGCGCCGCCGCCCGCAGCCGCGCGGCCAGATCGGGGCCGTAGGAGACCTGGACGGCGCCGTGGGCCTCGAGCCAGTCCCGGTTGGACGGTGACGCGATGCCGAGCACCCGCACGCCGCGGTGGCGCAGCAGCTGTACGGTCAGGGTGCCGACGCCACCGGCCGCGGCCGATACGGCGACCGTCTCGCCCGGCTCGGCGGCGATCGCGCGGACCGCGGCGAAGGCGGTGCAGGCGACCACGTAGAGCGCCCCGGCCACCTCCCAGGACAGCGCCGGCGGTTTCGGGATGAGCTGGGTGACCGGGACCGCGGTGTGGGTGGCGTGGCTGGAGCGGGTCCAGGAGAAGCCGAGCACCTCGTCGCCGACCGCGAACGCCGTCACGCCCGGGCCGACGGCGGTGACGACGCCGGCGAGGTCGCTGCCCTCGCCGCAGGGGAAGCTTGTCGTGTACCGGAACTCCAGCGATCCGGTGCGGATACCGCTTTCCCCCGGGTTGATGCCGGCCGCGCGCACGGCGACGACGACCTCGCCGGGTCCCGGTGACGGCATGGGAATGCTTGTCACATACAGCACTTCCGGTCCGCCGAAGGTGTCGAAGCGGACGGCTCGGGCGTCAGTCACGGTGTCCTCCGGCAAAGGCGCGCAGGGTCGACAGGGTGCGGGCGAAGCTGCGCAGGGCGCTACCCGTCAGGGCCTCGCCGAACCACCGGGCGAGCTCGGCGTCGAACACGGTCTCGGCGGCCGCGAGGGCCTCGGTGCCGGCCGTGGTCAGCTCCACAATGGACGATCGCCGGTCGCCCGGGTTGGGGCGGCGGGCCAGCAGTTCGCGGGCCACCAGGCGGTCGACCGCCTGGCTGGCGCCGCCGATGGTGATGGACAGCGCGTCGGCGACCTCGTTGACCCGGCACGCCTCGGTGCGGGCCACGACCTGGAGCACGTTGAGGCTCCCGAGGGGGACGGCACCGGCCGCCTTCAGCCGGGCGTCCACGCCATTCCATAGATCAGTCTCGAATCGGACGAGGTCGTCGAAGACCCGCCGCAGTTCAGCACTCACGGCGGTACCATAGCACTAATTATATTAGAGCTAAGGTAACAAGTGTTTCGAAACACGGGCCGGGCACCGTTGTTGACCATGGTGTTACCGATCTGTGACCCATGATCTTCGGTCGGGGGAGGTATGTTCGCGGCCATAACAAACCTCTGCGCACACCCCACCTCCGATAGAAAGGAGGCGCCGAGGATGAAGTTCAAGCCGTTCCGGGTCCTGGCTGCCACCGCCCTGGCCGCGCTGCTCGCCACGACCTCCGCGTGCAGTGAGACCCGCAAGGACGACAACACCGGCGGGGGCGACAGCGGTCCCGCGCTGGTCGGCATCGCCATGCCCACGCGCAGCCTGGAGCGCTGGAACAACGACGGTGCCCACCTCGAGGACCTGCTCAAGAAGGCGGGCTACAAGACCTCGCTGCAGTACGCCGACAACAAGGTCGACCAGCAGATCACGCAGCTCCAGAACATGATCAACGACAAGGCGAAGATCCTGGTCATCGCCTCGATCGACGGCACGGCCCTGGCCCCGGTCCTGCAGCAGGCGGCCGACAAGAAGGTCAAGGTCATCGCCTACGACCGGCTGATCAACCAGAGCCCCAACGTCGACTACTACGCGACCTTCGACAACTACAAGGTCGGCCAGCTCCAGGGCCAGTTCATCGTGTCCAAGCTGGGCCTCGACGGCGGCAAGGGCCCGTTCAACCTGGAGCCGTTCGCCGGCTCGTCCGACGACAACAACGCCAAGTTCTTCTTCGCCGGCGCCTGGGACGTGCTCAAGCAGTACGTCGACAGCGGCAAGCTGGTCATCCCGTCCGGCAAGAAGCTGGCCAGCAACGATGACTGGAAGACCGTCTCGATCAACGGCTGGAAGACCGACGCGGCGCAGGCCGAGATGGACAACCGGCTCAACTCGTTCTACACGGGCGGCAAGAAGGTCGACGTCGTGCTGTCGCCGAACGACTCGCTCGCGCTGGGCATCGCGCAGTCCCTGGACTCGCACGGCTACAAGCCGGGCGCCGACTGGCCGCTGCTCACCGGGCAGGACGCCGACCTGGCCAACACCAAGAACATCCTGGCCGGCAAGCAGTCGATGACGGTCTGGAAGGACACCCGGACGCTCGGCGACCAGGTCGCGAAGATGGTCGACTCGATCTCCAAGGGCTCCACGGTCGAGACGAACGACACCAAGACGTACAACAACGGCGTCAAGGTCGTTCCCTCTTACCTGCTCCCGCCGGTCGTGGTCACCAAGGACGACGTGAAGTCGAAGCTCGTCGACTCCGGCTTCTTCAAGGCATCTGACCTGGGTCTGTAACGCCACAGCACCAACGGGCCGGGTCCGCGCACTGCGGGCCCGGCCCACACGCGACTTTGTAGAGGGAAGCCCCCATGCCCTTCCTGCTCGAAATGCACGGCATCACCAAATCGTTCCCCGGTGTCAAAGCGCTCCAGGACGTCACGATGAGCGTGGCCGAGGGCGAGGTCCACGCGATCTGCGGCGAGAACGGCGCCGGCAAGTCAACCCTGATGAAGATCCTTTCTGGGGTGTATCCGTCCGGCTCCTACGAGGGCGAGATCGTCTTCGACGGCCAGCCGGGCCACTTCCGCTCGATCCGCGACTCCGAGGACCGCGGGATCGTCATCATCCACCAGGAGCTCGCCCTCAGCCCGTTCCTGTCGATCGCCGAGAACATCTTCCTCGGCAACGAGCAGGCCCGCCGGGGGATCGTCAACTGGCCGCAGACCAACAAGCGGGCCGCGGAGCTGCTGGCCCGGGTCGGCCTGGCCGAGCCGCCGGACACGAAGATCCTCGACATCGGCGTCGGCAAGCAGCAGCTCGTGGAGATCGCCAAGGCGCTGTCGAAGCGGGTCCGGCTGCTGATCCTCGACGAGCCGACGGCCGCGCTCAACGACGCCGACTCCGAGCACCTGCTCGGCCTGATCCGCCAGCTCAAGGGCCAGGGGATCACGTCGATCATCATCTCGCACAAGCTCAACGAGATCGCCGCGATCGCCGACACGACGACAGTGATCCGCGACGGGCGCACGGTGGCCACGTTCGACATGCACGGGGCCGAGCCGGTGTCCGAGGAGCAAATTATCCGGGCGATGGTCGGGCGCGACCTGGCCCACCGATACCCCGAGCACACCCCGCAGATCGGCGAGGAGGTGCTGCGGATCGAGGACTGGACCGTGCACCACCCGATCGACCGGGGCCGGGTCGTCGTCGACAAGGCGGCGCTGCGGGTGCGCGGCGGCGAGATCGTCGGTATCGCCGGGCTCATGGGCGCCGGCCGCACCGAGCTGGCGATGAGCGTGTTCGGGCACAGCTACGGCACCGGGATCTCCGGGCGGCTGTTCCTGCACGGCAAGGAGGTCCGGGTCCGCTCGGTCGACGAGGCCATCGGGCACGGGATCGCCTACGCGACCGAGGACCGCAAGCGCTACGGCCTGAACCTCATCGAGGACATCAAGCGCAACATCACCGCGGCCAAGCTCGCCGCGGTCGCGAAGCTCGGCGTGGTCAACAGCGCCGAGGAGGTGCACCGGGCCGAGCGGCTGCGCAAGGAGATGCGGGTCAAGGCCGACTCCGTCGCCGTGCTCACCGGCAAGCTCTCCGGCGGCAACCAGCAGAAGGTCGTGCTGAGCAAGTGGCTCTTCACCGAGCCCGAGGTGCTCATCCTCGACGAGCCGACCCGGGGCATCGACGTCGGCGCCAAGTACGAGATCTACGAAATCATCAACGCCCTCGCGGACGCCGGCAAGGCGGTCGTCGTCATCTCCTCCGAGTTGCCGGAGCTGCTCGGGATCTGCGACCGGATCTACGCGATGAGCCAGGGGCGGATCACCGGCGAGATGGACCGCGCCGCGGCCACCCAGGAGGGCCTGATGCGATACATGACCATGGACAAGAGTGGGGTCTCCCGATGACCACGACCGAAACGCTGCAGCCGGAGACGAAGCCCACCGAGGTCTCGTCGCTGCGCGGATACCTGGGCCAGAACCTGTGGCAGTACGGCATGCTGACGGTGCTCATCGCCATCGTCATCACCTTCCAGGTGCTGACCGACGGGCGGCTGCTGTACCCCGACAACGTCGCCGCGCTCGTGCAGCAGAACGCCTACGTGCTGATCCTGGCCATCGGCATGGTCATGGTCATCGTGGCCCAGCACATCGACCTGTCCGTCGGCTCCATCGTGGCCTTCATCGGTGGCGTGTGCGCGCTGATGATCACCCAGTGGGGCTGGCCGTGGCCCGTGGCCGTGGCCGCGTCCATCGGCATCGGCATCATCGTCGGCTGCTGGCAGGGCTTCTTCATCGCGTACGTCGGGATCCCCGCCTTCATCGTGACGCTCGGCGGCATGCTGCTGTTCCGCGGCCTGGCCGTGCTCGCCGTGAGCCAGACGGTGCCGGTGCAGGACAAGGGCTTCGGCGCCATCGCGGCCAAGTCGCTGCCCAATGCGCTGGGCTTCGTCGGCAACCTCGACGGCATGACGCTGCTCGTCGGCCTCGTCGCGATCGGCGGCCTCGCGCTCTCGCAGCTGCGCACCCGGCGCGAGCTGATCCGTTACGACCTGCGCCTCGAGCCGAGCGCCGCCTTCTACGGCAAGCTCGTCGTGTTCACGGCGCTTATCGCGTACATCACCTATCTGCTCGCCGAGAGCACCGACGGCACCCCGAACGTGCTCATCATCGTCGGCGCACTCGTCATTCTGTACACGTACATCATGGGTAACACCGTGTTCGGCCGGCACATCTACGCGATGGGCGGAAATCTCGCGGCGGCGAAACTTTCGGGTGTGAAGACCAAGCGTGTAACTTTCCTGATCTTCGTCAACATGGGCATTCTCGCCGGGGTGGCCGCGGTCGTCACCACCTCGCGCGCCGGGGCCGGGGTGGCGGGCGCCGGGACCAACTACGAACTGGACGCGATCGCCGCCGCGTTCATCGGTGGCACCGCCGTGACCGGCGGCATCGGCAAGGTCACCGGGGCCGTGATCGGTGCGCTGATCATGGGCGTGCTGAACATGGGCCTGTCCATCCTCGGCGTCGACGCGGCCTGGCAGCAGGCGATCAAGGGCCTGGTGCTCATTGCCGCCGTCGCTTTCGACATCATCAGCAAGCGGGTGACCAACTCGGCCCAGTGATCTGGCAGTGTTTCGATAACGGCAGCGTATTGACGTTGGCTTTCGTGGACCAATAGCGTCGGTGTCTCAAGGCGAATCCCAGTAATTGTTTCGAAACAATCGGGAGCCAACCTCATGACATTACGCAGAATGGCCACCGCCGGCCTTCTGGCGGCCGTGACCGCGGTGACGATGAGCGCGGTCGCGGCCTCCGCCGGCGGCCCGCGCCCGCCGGCGACACAGGACCAGAGCCTGCGCGCGTTGGCGGCCCGCAACGGCCTGTCCTTCGGCACGGCCGTCGACGCCGCCGCGTATACCGATGCCGCGGACCCGCAGTACAAAGTCATGGTCGACGGGCAGTTCTCGACGGTCACGGCCGAGAACGCCATGAAGTGGGAGAGCCTGGAGCCCACCCGCGGCACCTACAACTGGGCGGCCGCGGACGCGTTCGTCGCCGCGGCCGAGCAGCATCACCAGCTCGTCCGCGGCCACGTCCTGGCCTGGTACAGCCAGCTGCCCGGCTGGCTCAGCACCGGCATCCAGGACGGCACCATCGACGGACCGCAGCTGCGCGCCCTGCTCAAGCAGCACATCACCGACGTCGTGACGCACTTCCGCGGCCGGATCTGGCAGTGGGACGTGGTCAACGAGGCCGTCTCCGACCCGTGGGAGACGCCGTCGGCGATCCACCTCGGCGGCAACACCGGCTCGCTGAAGCAGAAGTTCGCCGACCTGCTCGGCCCCGGCTACCTCGCCGACGCGTTCCGCTGGGCCCGCGCCGCCGACGCGAAGGCGCTGCTGTTCTACAACGACTACAACATCGAGGCGTTCGGCGACGGCGGCCCCGGTGACAAGACCCAGTTCGTCTACGACATGGTCAAGAAGCTGCGCGCCCAGGGCGTCCCGATCGACGGCGTCGGCAGCCAGGGCCACCTCAGCACGCAGTACGGCAACTACGACGTCTTCCAGGTCGCCGACGCCATGCAGCGCTTCACCGACCTGGGCCTGGCCGTGGCGCTGACCGAGGTGGACGCGCGCAGCCTCATGAAGGACGCGAAGGACCCGACGCTCGCCGCGGCGGGCGCCGACCTCAACGCCCGCGACCAGGCTTCCGCGTACAACTACCACGTGCTGCTGCAGGCGTGCCTCATGAACCGGCACTGCCTGTCGTTCACGGTGTGGGGCTTCACCGACAAGCACTCGTGGATTCCCAACTGGTTCAAGGACCCGCCGGAGGGCGCCGGCAACCTGTGGGACGCGAACTACCAGCCGAAGAAGTCGCTGCGCACGGTCCAGGGTGACCTGGCCGCGGCCGGTCCGCCGCTGGTGCAGCCGCGCATCCCGCAGCGGCCGCGCCGCTGACACACAAGCATTCCTGGGGGTTAGGAACGGGGCGGGCGCCCGACCGGCGCCCGCCCCGGCGTCCGTACCCTGGCCGGATGGCCCTGCGGGTAGTCATCGCCGAGGACTCGGTAATCCTCCGCGACGGGATGGTGGAGCTGCTGAGCACCCGCGGCTGTGCGGTCGTCGCCACGACCGGCGCGCCGGACGGGCTGCTGGCCGCGGTGGCCGAGCACGGGCCGGACATGGCCATCGTGGACATCCGCCTGCCGCCGACCTTCACCGACGAGGGCATCCGGGCCGCGGAGCAGCTCCGGGCCGGGCACCCGGGCCTGGGCGTGCTGATCTTCTCCCAGCACGCGGACCCGGCGCTCGCGACGCGGCTGCTCGCGACCGGGGCCCACGGCGTGGGCTACCTGCTCAAGGAGCGGGTGGCGGCCGTCTCGCAGTTCGTCGACGCGCTGCACCGGGTGGCCGGCGGCGGCACCGCCCTGGACCCGGAGATCGTCGACCGGATGCTGCGGGGCGGGCGGCGGCTGGACCGGCTGACCGCCCGGGAGCGCGAGGTGCTCGACCTCATGGCCCAGGGCTTCTCGAACCGGGCGATCGCGGCCCGCCTGGTCGTCACCGAGCGGGCCGTGGAGAAGCACGCCGCGGCCATCTTCGCCAAGTTCGACCTCCCGCTCACCGAGGCCGACAACCGCCGGGTGAAGGCGGTCGTGGCCTACCTGACCGAGACCGGCGCCTGAGTCGCCGGCGCGCTCATCGCCCGGGGTGCGCGGCGATGCGGGCCAGCTCGTCGCCGCGGCCCTGCATGTACCGCTGCCGGACCCAGGACTTGAACGCGGCGAGCGCGGCCGGCGAGGAGCTCGGCGACCAGGCCTCCTCCTTGGTCAGGTCGAAGTAGGTGAGCAGCCTCAGGTCGGGGTACGCGCCCGAGCGCAGCGTCGTGTTCATGTCGTCGATCCATCGGGCCTTGTCGCCGCCGTCCTCGGTCGACGCGAACTCGCCGATAGTCACCGGCCGGTGCGGGGCGACGGCGCGGGCCTTGGCGTAGGCGGCGGCGAACGTCTGGTCGAACGTCGTCCAGTGGTCGCCGGCCGGGTCCCAGGACGGGCCGAAGCCCCAGTTGTAGCCGTCGATGCCGACCCAGTCGACGTAGGCGTCGCCGGGGTAGGCGGCGGCCGGGTCGTTGTACGGCGCGTCCGGTGACGAGCCGTTGTTGAAGGCCCACACCCATTGCACGTTGCGCGCGCCGGCGGCGGTGACGAGGTCGTGCACGTGCCGGTAGGCCCGCACATAGAGGGTGGGGTCGGCGTTGTTGTTGGCGATGCCCCACGGGTACCAGTTGCCGTTGAACTCGTGGCCCCAGCGGACCAGGATCGGCCGGTGGACGGCGGCGAACTCCCGGCCGCGGGCCGTGATGTAGCTGTCCCACGTGCCGTCGATGATGTCCTGCAGGTGGATCTGCGCCGGGTCGGTCGCGCCGAGGGCGGTGTTCCAGGGCTCCCACGTGTAGTGCGGCATGATGCCGTGGCGCCACAGCGTCCTGGCCTGCGCCACCGGGAACGGGTTGCCGGTGCCCCAGCTGTCGAACCACATCACGCTGGCCGGTGTCACGCCGTACTGGCTCTTGACGTCGGCGGCGATCGTGGCCGGGTCCGCCTCCCGGAACATGCCCAGGTAGCGGGTCGGCGGTGTGTCCCGGCCGGGCCCGGCCGCGGCGGCACCGCCGGGCACGGTCAGCGCCAGGGCGACGGCCGCCGCGCACAGCAGCGTTCGCATCCGCATGTCCACTCTCCTGTCGACGTCACGAGCGCCATGCCATCGATGGCGGCGATTGGTAGCGCTTCCAACCCAAGCTAGCCGCCGAGCGACTCTTCGTAAAGAGGAGTCGGTCGATACTCGGCGGCACCCGGCCATGGCGACTGGAAGCGCTTCCAGTCTGCCGCCGATACGGGCGGATGGTGCCACGGCGGCGCCGTCGGGGTCAGGCCGAGTGCCGCACGACGATCCGGGTCGGCAGGATCAGCGATGTCGGCCGGCCGCCGTCGAGCAGCTCGACGAGCATCCGGGCGGCCTCGCGGCCCAGCGACTGGATCGGCTGGTGCACGGTGGTGAGGGCCGGGTCGGTGTGCAGCGCCAGGGGCATGTCGTCGAAGCCGATCACGGCCACGTCGCCGGGGACCGCCCGGCCGGCGTCGCGCAGCACCCGCATGGCTCCGGCCGCCATGTTGTCGTTGGCGGCGACGACGGCGTCGAGGTCCGGCCGCGCCTGCAGCAGCGCGCGCATCGCCTCGGCGCCGCTGGTCTCCAGGAAGTCGCCGGCCGCGGTGGCGTACGGCTCGAGCCCGGCCAGCCGCAGCGCCTCGGTGTAGCCGCGGAGGCGTTCGCGGCCCACGGCCGTCTCCCCGGGCCCGGTGATCATCACGATGCGGCGGCGGCCGCCGCGCAGCAGGTGCTCGGTCGCCGCCCGGGACCCGGCGGCGTTGTCGACGTCGACGTAGTAGGGCGGCGTCCCGTGCGGCGGCAGGCCGATGAACACCGTCGGCCGGCCGGACTTCGCGGCGATGTCGACGAGTGGGTCGGCCCCGCGCGTCGCCACGAGCATCACCCCGTCGGCCCCGCGGGTCTGCAGGAAGTGCCGCAGCCGCCGCTGCCCGTGGTCGTTGGTGACCAGGCTGAGCATGAGGTGCAGGTCGGTCTTCTCCAGCGCGGCCGACGCGCCGACGATGACCTGCGCGAAGTATGGGTCGCCGAACACTTCCGGCCCGTCGCCGGAGACCGCCAGCACGACCACCCCGGTCTGGCGGGTGGCGAGCGCCCGGGCGCTGCGGTTGGGCGTGAACCCGAGCTCCCGGATCGCCTTCTCGACCGCGTCCCGCTTGGCCCGGCTCACGTTGGGGCCGTTGTTGATCACCCGGGAGGCGACGGTCCGCGAGACCTGGGCCCGCTCGGCGACCTCGTCGAGTGTCGGCGGCCGGGGCGGGACCGATGACGACATGCCTGGCCCCTCCGCTGCTGACAGTCCGGCAATGGTAGCGCCCTACAGATTCGTCGGCAGCGTGATCTCGGCCCGGGTGGGGCCGCCGGGCGGGCTGTCGATGCGCAGCGTGCCGTCGACCGCGGCCAGGCGCTCGCGCAGGCCGGCCAGGCCGGTGCCGGCGCCGATCTCGGCGCCGCCGCGGCCGTCGTCGGTCACCGCGATGCGCAGCCGCCCGTCCGCGGCCGTCGCGTCGAGCCGGACCCGGGTTGCCGCGCTGTGCTTGACGGCGTTGGTGAGCAGTTCGGCGGTGCAGAAGTAGGCGATGCGCTCGATGCCGGCCTGGGCCCGCTGCGGCATGTGCAGCGCGAGGTCGACCGGCAGGGCGGCGTCGGCCCCCAGGGTCCGCAGGGCCGCGGGCAGGCCGTCCTGCAGCGCGGTGGGGTCGATGCCGTGGATCAGCCGGCGCAGCTCGGCGATGGTGTCGTCGGTCTGGGCGCGGGCCCGGCCGACCAGGTGGCGGACCCGCTCGTCGTCCGGGCGCACCGCGTCCTCGACGAGCGCCAGGAGCATCGCGAGCGCGACCAGGTGGGCCTGGGTGCCGTCGTGCAGGTCCTGCTCGATGCGGCGCAGGCTGCTGGTGTGCTCGGCGATCATGGTGCTGCGGGCCCGGCGCAGGTCGGTCAGCTCCTGCTGGGAGCGGCTCGGCCCGAGCAGCGCCCGGCCCGCCCACACGTTGAGGTCGGTGTTGGCCCGCACCGCCCACGGCGTGGCGAGCAGGAGCAGCAGGCCGCCCGGGACGGCCAGGGCGACCCGGGCGCCGGGTGGATGCCCGTCGGGCCGGGCCACGCCCAGGTAGAGGCTCATCCCGATCATCACCGCGCCGAGGGCGGGCAGGACCAGCGCGGCCAGGAACCCCAGCAGCGCCAGGGGGAGGCGGACGAAGAGGTAGGCCACGGCGCGCCAGGCGGGCCCGTCGGTGAGGCTCGCCCGGACCCAGCCGACCACGCCGGCCGCCGCCGCGATCCGGGCCGGCGGCTCGATCCGCACGCCGAGCAGGCGCAGCAGCCACCGGTGCAGCCGCCCGGCGAGCCGCGCGGCCCGGACCTCGGCCGCGAGCGCGGGCAGCCCGAGCACGGTCAGCGCCAGCACGCCGCCGGCGTAGGTCCCGAGCAGCGCCAGGAGCAGCCCCAGCATGGCGAGGGGGAAGCCGAGCAGCGCGAACGCGAACTCGCCGGGCCGCACCCGCGGCGGCCCGGTCACGGTGCGGCCAAGGTGGTGGCCGGGTCGAGCGCGATGACCCGCAGGCCGGCGCCGAGCTGCGTCGCCACGGCCAGGATCATCGCGCCGGCGAGGATCGGCGCGTCGCTGCCCACGGAGACGTACGGTACCGGGCCGCCGCCCACCGCCAGCGCGAACGCGACGGCGGCCGGGGCGGCGACGGCGGTCCCGAGCACGGCCCCGGTCAGCGCGGTCAGCACCGCCTCCGCCGCGAGCGCCCGCACCAGCTGCCGCCGGGTGGCACCGACGAGCCGCAGCAGCGCGTACTCCCGGCGGCGGTCCGCGGTGAGCGCGACGAGCGTGCTGAGCGTTGCGACGGTCCCGAAGAGCGCGAGCATCGCCACCTCCACGCCGCGCAGCCAGACGTCGCCCTCCGGCACGACCACGGCCGCCGCGTGGCGCATGGTCGCCGTGACCACGACGAACGTGGTGGACAGGCCGACGAGCAGCGCGATCGGCACGACCGCGGAGGAGAGCCGGTGGGCGTGGCCGCGCAGGTTGACCGCGGCCAGCCAGCCGCCCGCCCCGGCGCCGCGGGCCAGCCGCAGCGGCAGCCCGAGGACCGTGACGACGAGCCGGGCCGCCCACGGCCCGAGCAGGGCCAGCGCGACCATCAGCGCGAGCGCGCTGAGCAGGGCGCCTTGGGCGGCCTCGTCGGGCTCGCGGCCGGCCACGAACCGGCACAGCGCGCCGGCACCGCCGGCGACCAGCAGCCCGAGCCCGCCGCGGACCCGGCCGATCCCGCCGGTCGGGGCCGCGGTCTCGACAAGCGCCGCGCTCGGCGGGCCGTGGGAGATCCGCCAGGTGGCGAAGGCCGCCGCGATCAGCCCGGCGAGGGCCGTGGCCGGGGTGGCGAGCAGCAGCGGCAGCGGGCCGGCGGGCACGGTGGCCCCGGCCGGTGCGAGGCCGCGGTCCACCAGCGCGCGCAGGAACAGCCGGGCGGCGATCGCGCCGAGGGCCCAGGCCGGCGGCGAGACGAGCAGCGTCAGGCCGGCCACCTGGCACCGGATCAGCCGGCGCACCTGCCGCGGCGTGGCCGCCACGGTGCGCAGCAGGGCGAGCTCGCGATGCTGCTGGCGCACCGCGAACCCGAGCGTGGTCACCGCGACGAACGTGGCCATGATGATGACGATCTCGCCGAACGCGCCGCCGATCGCGCCGAGGTCCGACCCGCCGCCGGTCGCCGCGGCCGCGAGCAGGGAGCCGAACATGGCGATCGCGGACACCGCGAGGAACAGGGCCGCGGCGAGCCCGGCGAAGGACGCCGGGCGGGTGCGCAGGGCGCCGAAGGCCATCCGGATCACGAGAGCCGGCCCAGCTTCGCGGCGATCGTCGCCACCGACGGGCGGGCCAGGTCCTCCACCAGCTCGCCGTCGGTCATGAGCAGGACCCGGTCGGCGACGCCGGCGGCGAGCGGGTCGTGGGTGACCATGACGCAGGTCTGGCCGTGCCGGTCGACGCCGTCACGCAGCAGCCGGAGGATCTCCCGGCCGGTGCCGCGGTCCAGCGCCCCGGTCGGCTCGTCGGCGAACAGCAGGGCCGGCCGGGCGTACAGGGCCCGGGCGATCGCCACCCGCTGCTGCTGCCCGCCCGAGAGCCGGCCCGGCCGCTCCCGTTCGCAGCCGCCCAGGCCGACCTCGGCCAGGACCGTGCCCACCCGCGCCCGGTCGGCCCGGTGGCCCATCAGCCGGGCCGGCAGCAGCACGTTCTCGGCCACGGTCATGGCCGGCATGAGGTTGTAGCCCTGGAAGACGAAGCCGGCCGTGGACCGCCGCAGCCGGGCGAGCGCGGGCTCGCGCAGGCGGGTGATGTCGGCCGGTCCCCAGTGGACGGTGCCGCGGGTGGGCCTGTCGATCCCGGCCAGGCACTGCAGCAGCGTCGTCTTGCCGGAGCCGGACGGGCCCATGACGGCGGTGAACGACCCGGGAGCGCAGGTGGCGCTGACGCCGCGCAGGGCGTGCACCCGGCCTGTCCCGCGGGCGTACTCGCGGTGCAGCCCCTGCACCCGGATTTCGTGTTCGCGGAGTGTCACCGCCCCATCCTCGGCGCGGCGGGCGGCCCGCACGATCGTGGTGCCACCCGAATCCGGGGTTCGGATATCCGCACCTACACCTCGCCGCGGACCATCGCGATCAGCCGGTCCAGGACGGCGCCGGAGCTGACCCGCAGGGCGTCGTGCTCGTGCTCGTTGGTGACCCAGACGCGGGCGCCGGCGATCCGGCCGGCGGTCTCGAGGGACAGTTCGCGGTCCACGTACATGTCGTCGTAGTACACGGCGGCGGCGACCGGGACCTCGTTCGCGGCCAGGGCGGCCGGGTCGTAGAGGCGCGGCCAGTGCGGGCGGGCGGCGAGCAGGTCGGCCGCCTCGCGCATCGGGACGAGAGCCGGGTCGACCTCGAACTGCCACGGGTAGGTCATCTCGCCCGTGAACAGGACGGGGTCGTCGGCGTCGAACTCGGGGTGCTCGGCCCGGACGCGCTGTGCGGCCCAGCCGGTGGCGCCGTCGCCCTGGCCGTAGCAGAGCTCGTGCAGCAGCGGGTACCCCGGGTTGGTGACGCAGGTCAGGCGGTGCTGCACGGTTGCCAGAAAGGCGTCGGACAGTACCCCCGCCGACTCGAAAGCGTCCTCGGTCAGATAGTGGATCTCGTGGGAGCCGGTGCTGGAGCCGAGCGCCAGGCCCAGCGACTGGAACGCCTCGACCGTCAGCCGCCCGCCGTTGGGGAGGCGCACGTCGTGCTCGCGCAGGTGGGCGGCGATCCGGCGGACGGCCTCGACGTCCCCGGGGTAGCGGGCGTAGTGGGCGGCGTTCTTGGCCGCGACCCGCGGGTACGTGGCGCGGTAGACGTCCTCGGCCCGGGCGTCGAGGCCGGGCAGGCCGCCGGTGATGAGGACCTCGCGCAGTCCTTCGGGGGCGAACGACAGGTAGGTCACCGCGCAGAACCCGCCGAAGCTCTGCCCGAGCACCGTCCACGTCCCGTCGTCGCCGAGCAGGTGGCGGCGCAGGAGTTCGGCGTCGCGGACGATGCTGTCGGCGCGGAAGTGCGACAGGTATTCGGCCTGCGCGTGGGCGGAGCCGCGCCGGGCCAGCGACTGCCGGCTGATCCGGGTGGAGCGGCCGGTGCCGCGCTGGTCGAGCAGCAGCACGCGGTAGTCGTCGAGGGCCCGGTCGATCCACGAGTCGCGGCCGATCGGGCGCGGTGAGGCGCTGCCGGGGCCGCCTTGCAGGAACACGAGCCAGGGCTTGTCGGGGGTACCGCCGGTGACGACCTCGCGGGCGTAGACGTCGATGGTCTCGCCCGCGGGGTCGTCGTGGTCGAGCGGCACCGCCAGGACGTGATCGGTCAGGACGGTGCCGGGCTGCCGGAACGTTGCCATACCGCCATGTCTAGCGGATCGGCACGTCCACGTACGAGCCGGCGGCGATCGTGACGCTCCCGCCGAGGGTGTTCTCGTCGTAGTAGAGGGGGTCGGCGGTGTCGACGACGAGGGTCAGGCTGTGCCCGGCCGGGACGTCGTACGCGGTCGCCGACAGGTTCACGTCGACCGTCCGGCTGCCACCGGCCGGGCCGAGCCAGGTGACCGGTGCGTGGGTGATGAGCTTGGCGTTGCCGAGGCTGTCGAGGTCGTAGAGGTACGCCACGACCGTCCCGTGCGCCGCGGTGCCGGTGAGGTTGAGGTGGACCTTCGCGATGCCGCGGATCTTCGTCGGGGCCGCCGGTCGTTCGGAGGCCCAGACGCCCGCCCGGAGCCGGTCGACCGCGGGCAGCCAGATCTGTGGCTGCTGGCCGGTGAACGCGCCGACCCCGTTGGTCAGCAGGACCACGCCGCCGTTCGCGACGGTGTCGAGGTCGGCCGGGAGTGTCTTGCTCCAGCCGGTGGAGGGGGCGCCGCCGAGCAGGCCGGTGCCGTCCAGCCAGCGGATCGCGCCGAGACCGTAGCGCCTCGTGGCGGTGTTGAGTGCGGCCCAGTCCGGGTAGCGCTCGGCGCCCGCGTTGAGCGGCTGCAGCTGGATGGCCGGCTCGGCGCCGATGCCCGTGTCGACGCCCGCGAGATAGGTGTCGAACCAGCGGTACAGGCTCGTCCAGGCGTCGTTGGGCAGGCCCAGGATGCCGGTGAACTCGGCGATGGCGTGGTCGCCCGGGCGCAGCTCCAGGCGCTTCGGCGTCGTGAGGCGGCCGAAGAAGTCGACGAGTTGGTCGGGCGGGAAGAACGAGTCGCCCCACGCGTTGGCGATCATGATCGCGGGGCGGTTGGCGTTGATGGCGTCGAGGTAGGTGCCGGCCGAGCGGACCCGGGCCCACGCCTGCACCTGCTCGACGTTGCGGTCGGCGTTGAAGTCGGCGAGCTTGCCGCTCAGGTCGGCGCCGGGGTGGCCCAGCAGGGTCGCGGCCAGGCTGAGCAGGCCGGCCGACTGCTGGTGGCGGGTGTTGTCGCCGTAGAGGCTGTACACGAGGTCGGTCCAGCCGCTCATCATGACGACCGCACGGATCCGCTTGTCGAACGCGGAGCCGAGCAGGCTGATCCCGGCGCCGTAGGAGACGCCGGCCGCGCCGATGCGGGCGGGGTCGGCCGCGGTGTTGGCGATGGTCCAGTCGATGATCGCGGACAGGTCGGCCAGGTCCTGCGGGCCGGCGGTGTCGATCTCGCCGCCCGAGGCCCACCAGCCGCGCGGGGTGTAGGAGACGACGACGTACCCGCGGCCGGCGAGCGTGTTCGCCTGGGCGATGTACTCGAGGTCGTTGAGGCCCCAGCTGGACGGGAACACGATGGCTGGGTGCTTCCCGGCGGTGGTCGGGGCGACGACGTTGGCCTTGAGGTCGACGCCCCCGGACCCGGTGATGTCGACGAACTTCGTCGATGTCGGCGGTTGTCCGGCCGCGTGGGCCGGGGCCTGGAGGGTGACGGTGGCCAGCACGGCCACGGCGATGACGGCGAGGGATTGCATACGCACTCCTGGCGGGGGGTGGCGCGCGTGTGGGGTGGCGGCAGCCTAGGAGCCCGTTCTGAGAAAGTGAAGCTCGTGACATTATCATTACCGGCCGGTAACATTTCCTGGTTGAGGAGGGTGCCGTGCTCTACGGAGCCCCGACGCCGCGGCGGCGCGACGCCCAGCGCAACCGCTCCGCGATCGTGCGCGTGGCCAGCGAGCTGATGCTGCGCCACGCCGGCGTGCTGATGCCGGAGATCGCCCGCCGGGCCGGGGTCGGGCAGGCCACGCTGTACCGCCACTTCCGTGACCGCCCCGCGCTCGTCGAGGCCGTCGTGGCGGATCAGCTGGAGCGGCTGGAGGCGGTGATCTCGGCCGGCTCGTGCACCTTCCGCGAGGTCCTGGTCGCGGCGCTGCGGCTGTACGCTCGGGTCCGCCCGCTGACCGGCGGCGGCGACCGGCTGGCCCACCGGCTCGGCGCGGCCCTGGCCCCCGTGCTGCGCCGCGCCCAGGAGCAGGGCCGGGTCCGCCCGGATCTGACGCCGGCCGACCTGACCCTGCTGGTGACGATGCTGTCCGCGGCGGACCCTGAGCGCTCGATCGCGCTGCTACTCGACGGTGTGTGCCGTTAGCGTCTGCCGCTGCCGGCCCAGGCCCGCGATCTCCATCTCCATGACGTCGCCGGCGCGCAGGTACGGCTGGCCCGGCAGCCCCAGTGCGACCCCGGCCGGCGTGCCGGTGTTGATGACGTCGCCCGGGTGCAGCACCATGAACTGGCTGACGTACCAGACCAGGTGCTCGACGCCGAAGATCATGTCGGCCGCCACCTCGTCCTGGCGGGCCTCCCCGTTGACCCAGGAGCGCAGCCGCAGCGCGGGGACGTCGACGCTGTCGGGGGTGACCAGCCAGGGCCCGAGCGGGTTGAACGTCTCGCAGTTCTTGCCCTTGTCCCACTGCCCGAGCCGCTCCAACTGGAACGCCCGCTCGGACACGTCGTTGCTCACCGCGTAGCCGGCGATGCAGTCATTGGCCTGGCCCGGGTTTTCCAGGTATCGCGCGCGCCGCCCGATGACGATCGCGAGCTCGACCTCCCAGTCCGTCTTGACGCTGTCCTTGGGGATCCGCACGTCGTCGTCGGGCCCGACGACGGTGTCGGCCGCCTTGAGGAAGATGATGGGCTCGGTGGGTGGCTCGGCCCCGGACTCGCGCGCATGCTTGGCGTAGTTCTGCCCGATGCAGACGACCTTGCCGATGCCGGCGACCGGCGGGCCGATCCGGGTCCCGGCGGGCACGTCGAGGCGGGGCAGGCCGCCGAGCGCCGCCCGGGCCCGCTCGACCCCGTCGCCGGCCAGGAACGCGCCGTCGATGTCGCCGGTGATCCCGGACAGGTCGAGGTAGCTGCCGTCGTCGGCGACCACGGCGGGCCGCTCGGCGCCGGCGGGTCCGAGCCGCGCAAGTCTCATGCGGGCCAAGCTATGCCGCCCCGAAGAACATGGTCAAGCCGAGCTGATCAACGGACACCCGGCCGGTCCGGCGGTGCCGGGGCGTTTGGTGGCGGGACCTACCGTGACGGCATGGAGCTGCCCGACGGCCGGCTGCCGGAGTCGTTCGGCAAACCGCCATTCCCGGAGTCGAAGCCCTTCGAGCTCGGCACTCCCGCCGCGCCGCCGGCTCCATCGGACCCGCCGGCTCCATCGGACCCGCCGGCTCCGTCGCCGGCCGCGGCCGCACCGGAACCGTCCGCCGCACCGCCCGAGCGGCCGGACCGGCCGGGGCCGCGGGGACCGATCCGGCCGCCGGCGAACCGGGCGCCGGTCCGGAAGCCGGCACCCAGGCCGGCGCGGCGGCCGGTTGCCGGGCCGGATGCGGGGCCGGGCCGGTCGGCGCCGCGCGGGCCGGACCGCAGCAGGGCCACGACGATCGGGTTCGCCGTCGTGGCGGTGCTCGCCGTGTTCGTGACCGTCGCTGCCGTCGAGTCGCGGCAGGAACAGGAGCGCGGCGAGACCGGCGCCGGCGGGCCGCCGTCGCGGGCGGTGGAGGTGGCGGCCGGGGCCGGGTGCCCGGCGCTCGGCTTCATCGGCGCGAACGAGCTCGGCCAGGACGGCAGTGATGCGGTGCGGGCGGTCCGGATGGCGGTGGACGCGTACAACGTCGCCACGACACTGTCCTGCAAGGTCCGGCTCATCGAGACCGACACCGGGCACGGCAGCCCGGCCGAGGTGCGCGCGGCGGTCGCGCGGTTCGACGACGACGACATCGTGGGTGTCGTCGGGCCGCTGCGCGACGCCGACGTGGCCCTCGCCGGCTACGACCTGGACTCGGCGGGCCTGCCGTTCGTCACCCCGTCGGCGGGCGGCCCGATGGCGGCGACGTGGAGCCTCGAGACGTTCCACCGGCTGTACCCGACCGACCTCGACGTCACCGACGCCGCCGCCCGCCTGCTCGGCACCCGGCTGCACGCACGGCGGGTGCTGATCGTGGGCCACGACGACGACGGCGAGCTGCGGATGGCCGCGCGGATGCGCGCGAGCACCGAGGTGTCGGTCGTCGCGACCGTGCCGATCGGTGTCGCCACCACCGACTTCGGCGCCGTGGTCCGCCAGATCCGGCCGCTCGGCGCGGAGTCGGTGTTCTTCACGGGGTCGGCCGAGGAGGCCGGCGATCTCGCGAGGTCGTTGCGGCAGGACGGTTTCACCGGGCCCCTGGTCGGCGGCGACGCGCTGCTGGAGCCGGCGTACGCGGCGCGAGCCGGCACTGCCGGTGACAACACGTTCGCGCTGTGCGGCTGCGGCGAGCCGCTCGATGCCGCGTTCGTGCAGGCGTTCACGGCCGAGCACCACGAGCCGCCGGGCCGATACGCGGCCGGAGCCTACGACGCGGCACAGCTCCTGCTCGGCATCATCGGTCAGCGCGTCATGACCCGCGGTGGCGTACAGGAGTCGCTCTGGCACGGACCGTTCAGGCTGATGCAGGGCCGGTTCGCATTCACCGGCACCGGGGATCTCGATCGGGCCTCGATTGCCGTCAACGTGTACCGCCCGGGCACCGACAGCACCGGCCGGTCCGGCATGCTGCCACTGACAGCGATCAGGTTCTCGTAGCGGACATGGACGGGTCCACATTGGGTTCACGCAGGCGATCGCCGATGTTCATCGATCGGATCGTGACGTGCGCCGCATTGTTCCGCGGCGGCCGGTCGCGGTCCCGGACCGTTGTGCGACACGTGCTACCGTCCGGCGACAGGTACCCCGACTCGGCGCGGCACCGCCGCCTTGACCAGGTGTGATGGGCGTAGATGACGACTGGTGAACCGTCCGCGGACGACTCCGGCGGACCACGAGACCCGTTGATGGTGGTCAGCATCCACGACGTGGCGCCGGCGACGGCCGACGAGACCGCGCGGTGGTGCGCCGACGCCGACGCGCTGGGTATCCCGGTGTCGCTGCTGGTGATTCCCGGACCGTGGCGCGGCATGGCGCTCGCCGAGCACGCTGACTATGCGGGGGTGCTGCGGGCCCGCGCCGAACACGGCGACGAGCTGGTCCTGCACGGCTGGTGTCACCAGGCCGGGCCGGAGGGGCGTGCGGTGCGCCGGGCGGTCGGCCGGGCCGTGGCCCGCGGCGCCGCCGAGTTCGCCGCGCTCGACGAGCAGCAGGCCGGCCGCCGGCTCACCGACGCCAAGGCCGTGCTCGCCGCCCTCGGGCTGGAGACCGCCGGGTTCACCCCGCCCGGCTGGCTCGCCTCGCCGGCCGCCGAGCGGGCGCTGGCGCGGGCCGGGTTCCGGTACACCACTGATCATTTCGGCGTGAAGGACCTCCGCGGCTCCCGGGCCGCCCGCGCCCGGCGCGGCTTCGCGCTCTCCCACCGCCCCGGCGGCACCGGCGAGCGGCTCGGCGCGGCCGTCATGAAGGCCGGCGCGGCCTGGGCGACCCGCCGCCGCGGCCTGGTCCGGGTCGCGCTGCACCCCGACGATCTGCACCGCCCCGGGCTGCGCGACGACACGCTGCGGGCCATCGAGGGCGCGCTCAAGGCCGGGGCCCGCGCCACCACCTACGGTGCCGTTCTCGACGCGGCGGCATCGTGAAGATCGTCCAGCTCGCGAACTTCTACACGCCGGTCTCCGGCGGCCTGCGCACCTGCGTCGAGCAGACCGGGCGCGGGTACATCGCCGCCGGCCACGAGCGGGTCACGC
This sequence comes from Dactylosporangium vinaceum, assembly GCF_019904175.1. Taxonomy (GTDB): domain Bacteria; phylum Actinomycetota; class Actinomycetes; order Mycobacteriales; family Micromonosporaceae; genus Dactylosporangium; species Dactylosporangium vinaceum. Next base: position 3,556,596 of record NZ_CP061913.1, read on the forward strand.
TGGTGCCCGGCACCGAGGACCGCGACATCACGTTCCCCGACGGCCGTCACCTCACCGTGCGCAGCCCGCTGCTGCCCGGCAGCGGCGGCTACCGCGTCCTCACCGCCCGCGCGCGGGTGTGCGCGCTGCTGGACAAGGTCGAGCCGGACGTGCTCGAGGCCAACGACAAGCTGAGCATCGCCTGGCTCTCGCCGTGGGCGCGCAGGCGTGGGGTACCGCTGGTCCTGGTCTCGCACGAGCGCATCAACGCCATCCTGCGCACCAGGGTGCCGCGCTGGTTCCCGCTCGACTCCGCCGCCACCGCCGCCAACCGCCGCCTGCACCGCCTCGTCGACCACATCGTGCTGGCCTCGGCCTTCTCCGCCGCCGAGTTCGAGGTCTTCGGCCGGGAGAAGACGCACCGCGTCCCGCTCGGCGTCGACCTCGACACGTTCCGCCCGGCGCCGGCGAAGGCGCCGCACCCGGAGCGCGACGACGTCCGCCTCGTCACCGTCACCCGCCTGTCGACGGAGAAGCACCCCGAGCTGTCCATCGCCGCCCTGCGCGAGCTGCGCCGCCGCGGCATCCCGGCCTCCCTGGACGTCATCGGCACCGGCCCGCTGCAGCGGCGCCTGGCCAAGGTCGCCGACGACCTCCCCGTCCGGTTCCTCGGCCACGTCGCCGAGCGCAACCGGCTGGCCGAGCTCGTCGCCGCCGCGGACGTGTCGCTGTCCCCGTCACCCGCCGAGACGTTCGGCCTGGCCACCCTCGAGTCGCTGGCCTGCGGCGTGCCGGTCGTGGTCCCGTCCGAGGGCGCCGCCCGCGAGCTGATCATGAAGCCGGAGTCGGGCCGGGTCACCGACGGCACCCCGCAGGGCCTGGCCGACGGCGTGGAGTCGCTGCTGGCCGCCCCGGCCGAGCGCCGCCAGGCCGACGCCCGGGCGGTCGCGGAGCAGTTCCCGTGGTCGGCGACGGTCAACGGGCTGCTCGACGTGTACGCCACGGCCACCAACCGGGAGCGGGTGCCGCAGCGCGAACGGCAGTAGGCGCCGGGACCGCCTGTCCTGGGCTTCGCGCCGGTGCTCAGGCCGCGGGCTCCTGGACCGGCACCGCCGCACGGTCCTGCACCCGGGCGGCGGCCAGCAGCGCCACGCCCGCGGCCAGCAGGGCGACGACCACGACCTGGCTCCAGGGAAACCACAGGGCGCTGCGCCAGCCCGCGTGGAACACCGTCGCGTCGAACACGGCGCTGGCGAGCGGGTCGGCGATGCTGATCGCGGTGAGCGCCGTGGGCAGGGAGCCCGCGGCGAAGGCGTCCTGGGTCAGCAGGCCGCTCGCGGTCGTCGACGCGATGAGCCCGAGGGTGGCCCAGTCGCCGGTCAGGCCCCAGATGCCTGCGCGCGACAGGGTGTCGGCGACGAGGACGACGAAGACGGCGGTCAGGCAGGTGCAGACCCCGGCCGCGGTGCCGGCGAGCGCGCCCCGGACCTTGGTCTCGGCCCGGGCCGGCAGCAGGTGGGCCAGGGCGATGAAGAGCACCATCACGCCGGCGGCGATGGCGACCGCGGGGCCGACGTCGTCGCGGGCGAGGGTGTGCGGCACCGACGGGCGGGCCACGACCAGCAGCGCGAGCCCGGAGCAGACCAGCCCGGTGCCGATCCAGGCCCGGGCCGGTGGGTGGCGGATCGTCAGCATCGCGAACAGCAGCTGCGACACCAGCAGCGCCTGCACGACCGTGAGCGAGCCGAGGTGCAGCGCGACGGCGTGCGCGGCGAACGCGAACACGTTGAGCACCCACCCGGCCAGCCACCAGCGGTCCTTCACCAGGCGGCGGATCAGCAGGAACAGCCGCACCGGCAGCGCCCGGTCGTGGATGTCGGGGTTGGCCCGGCGCGCCGCCCGCTGCTGCATCGCCGCCGAGGTGGTGAACATGGCGGCGGCGAGGACCGACAGCACGACGGCAGACATGATCAGGGTTTCTACCCGAGCACCGCGACCGCGGGGCGACCGGGGTGTGGCCGTGCGGTGTTCAATCGAGCCGTGGCTGTGATCGTGGAACTGCTCGCCTCGCCCGTGCACCGCCTCGAGGGGCGGCCGCAGGACGGGCCCGGGCCGGCGCCGGAGGGGGAGCTGGTCGGCAGCATCCGGCTGCGGGCCGGGCTGGGGATCGTCGGTGACCGGTACTTCGCGAAGCCGGCCCACCGCGACGCCAGTGTGACGGTCATGGCGCAGGAGTGGCTGCCGCCGGGCACGGGGCTGGCGCATTCCCGACGCAACATTCTGCTCGCGGGGCTGCCGGTGGACGATCTGGTCGGGACGATCCTGACCCTCGACTCGGGCGACGGACCTGTACGCCTGCAGGTCAAGCGCCGGGCCAACCCGTGCGCGTGGATGGACGTGACGATCGGCCCGGGCGCGTTCCGGTCGCTGCGCGGGCACGGCGGGGTCCGGTGCACGCCGCTCGATGACGGGGTGCTGCGTGTGGGCCCCGTCACGTACACGGTCACAGCAGTTGGGTCTCAGTCTTAGACTCAGCTCCATGCTCATCCGGCCATGGCAGACGGGCGACGAGCACCTCGCCGTGAAGATGGAGCGCCACCTGTCCGCACGCAGCATCGACCGCCGGTTCCTGGTCGGCAGCGGCGGGCGGCTGCCCCGGTTCTACCTGCGCCACATCGCCGCCGGCGCCCGCCCGGAGTGGGACGCCCAGGTGGCCCTCGACGACGGCGAGCTGTGCGGGTGGGCGGAGTACGGCCGCCGCCCGGCCTGTTCACCGGCCGCCGACCTGGCCGTCCTGGTGGCCGACCCCTGGCACCGCACCGGCCTGGCCACCGCCCTCGTCCGCGCGCTGGTCCACCGCATGATCGCCGCCGGCGTGCGCACCATCGAGGCCGACGTCACGAGCGGCAACGCGGCCAGCCACGGCCTGATCCGCGCGCTGGCGGGCGCGCAGCAGTCGCCGTCCTACGCCGACGGCCTGCTGCACTACTCGTTCGATCTGTCCCTGGTGCCGCCCGAGCCGCCGATCCCCACCGCCGCCGCGCGACGACGCCGGGCCGAGGCTCAGTAGGTCGCGAACGCCGCCCAGTCGACGAGGCGCCCCTCGAAGTCGCCGCCGTCCTTGAGCACGCCGGCCACCGCATCGCGCAGGGGAGTGCTCATCTCGCGCAGCTGAGTGGCCACGAGCGGCTGGAACGTCGCCGGCTGCAGGCGCCACCACCAGGCGACGAGGTGCTCGGGCCCGAACCGGGCCGGCTCCGCGAGCAGGCCCCGCCACTCGGCCCGCAGCATGGGGTACTCACGTGGCAGCCGTTCGAGCATGCCGAACCAGTTGCCCCAGCTGACCACCATGAACAGCCGCAGCCGGTCGCGCGCCCACTGCCGCGCACCGGCGTTCCCGGCCGCCCCGGCATCGTGCAGGACACCGTCGAGGTAGTCGGCCACGAGCCGGGCGGCCGCATCGACGTCCGCCGGTCCGCGCCGGCGGATGGCCTCGCGCAGGACGAGAAGCTCATCGGACACGGCTCATTGTGCGCACGCACGCGTCCGGCATGGCAGCGCCGTTCGGCCGCCACGTTCCGGCAGCACGCGCCGCTGTCCGTGCACCTGCACGTGCGCCCTCCCGCGCCACCGCCGCACCCGCCGCGATGCGGATGGCGCACAAACGGTCGAAGCGCTTCGAGCTGAATATTTCAGTCTTTGGACTTCATGAAGTGCCTGCTCACCGCGGGTTCTCTGGCGCGGTCAAGAATGCTGCATTTGAGCGGGTGCGGGCCGGCGCGTGACGATCCCGGTCCCGGGCGAGCCAGCCGTCCGGGCTCGCCCGGACCCGGAGGAAACAATCGACATGAGCCTGCTCAAACGCCTGCCGCGCGGCCGGACCCTCGGTGTGGCCGGCGCCGTCGGGGCCCTCGTGGCCGGCGGCCTGATCCTCGCGCCGATGATGAACGCGTCCGCCGCGGCGGGCTGTCGCGTCACGTACACGACAAACCAGTGGCCCGGCGGCTTCACCGGGAACGTCACGGTCACCAACCTCGGCGACCCGATCAGCGCGTGGACGCTCGGGTGGACGTTCGGCGACGCCGGGCAGAAGGTCGTGCAGGGCTGGTCGGCGACGTTCACGCAGAGCGGGTCGGCCGTCACCGCCAAGAGCCTCGACTACAACGGGAACCTGGCCACCAACGCCTCGACGAGCATCGGGTTCAACGGGAGCTGGACCGGCGCCAACCCCACCCCGGCGGCGTTCACGCTCAACGGCGTCGCCTGCACCGGCTCGACCGGCACCGGCTCGCCCACGCCGAGCACCCAGTCGCCGTCGCCGTCCAGGTCGCCGAGCACGTCACCGAGCCCGTCGAAGTCCCCGAGCACCAGCCCCAGCAACCCGCCGCCGCAGGGCACCACGCCCCTGGCGATCAACGGGCAGCTGCACGTGTGCGGCGTCAACCTCTGCAACCAGTACAACCGGGCCATCCAGCTGCGCGGGATGAGCACCCACGGCATCCAGTGGTTTGCGTCCTGCCTCAACGGCAGCTCGCTCGACGTGCTCGCGAACGACTGGAAGGCCGACCTGCTGCGCATCGCGATGTACGTGCAGGAGCAGGGGTACGAGACCAACCCGTCGGGCTTCACGGCCCAGGTCAACAACTACGTGGACCTGGCCGAGGCGCGGGGCATGTACGCGATCATCGACTTCCACACGCTGACCCCCGGCGACCCGAACTACAACCTGGACCGGGCCAAGACCTTCTTCGCCAGCGTGGCCCAGCGCAACGCGAACAAGAAGAACGTCATCTACGAGATCGCCAACGAGCCCAACGGCGTCAGCTGGCAGGGCATCAAGAGCTACGCCGAGCAGGTCATCCCGGTGATCCGCGCGGCCGACCCGGACGCGGTCGTCATCGTCGGCACCCGCGGCTGGTCCTCGCTCGGCGTGTCCGACGGATCCAGCGAGCAGGAGATCGTCAGCAACCCGGTGAACGCGACGAACATCATGTACACGTTCCACTTCTACGCGGCCTCGCACAAGGACAACTACCGGACCGTCGTGGCCCGGGCGGCCCGGACGCTGCCGCTGTTCGTCACCGAGTTCGGCACCGTGAGTGCCACCGGCGGCGGCGCGCTCGACCTGTCCAGCACCAGCACGTGGCTCGACCTGCTCGATCAGAACAAGATCAGCTACGCGAACTGGACGTACTCCGACGCCAACGAGAGCAGCGCGGCGTTCAAGCCGGGCACGTGCGCGGCCGGCTCGTACGCCAACGCCAACTCGCTGAGTGAGTCCGGCACCTACCTGCGCAACCGCATCCGCACCGCCGACAACTTCCCGACGAGCTGATCCGGCGCCGCACGAACCACCATCAAGCAGGCCCCAGCGCCGGTTCCGCCAGCCGGCGCTGGGGTCGCTCCCGTTTCGAGATCCGCAGCCAGACCACGAACCCCCAGATGACGAACCCCGCGTACACCGCGTACAGCACGGCCGACGGGTAGTACCGGAAATGCAGGAGTTCCGGCACCCCGACCAGGTCCACGGCGATCCAGCACAGCCAGAAGTCGACCCAGCCGCGGGCCATGGCGTAGGTCGCCGCGATCGAGCCGACGAAGATCCAGGAGTCGGCCAGGTAATACCACCAGGGCACCGGGAACCCGGCGCCGATCGCCCGGAACACGAAGAAGCACGCGACGACGGCGGCGAGCGAACCGGCCGCCAGCGCGATCCGTTCCAAGGGCGAGGCCCATTTCGGGTGTACCGCCGGTCCGCCGCCCGCATCCCGGTTGTGCTTCCAGCGCCACCAGCCGTACACGCTGGTGAGCACGAAGAAGACCTGCCGGGACGCCTGCCCGTACAGCGGCGTCGTCCCCGCACCGCTGCCGGCCGCCTGGCCGATGAACACGGTGAACAGCAGCACGTTGCCGAGGATCCCGACGGGCCAGGCCCAGACGCTGCGGCGCAGGCCGAAGAGGGCCGATCCCAGCCCGAAGGCGTTGCCGACGATCTCCCGGTAGCTGATCGCCTGGCCGTCCGTCACCTGCCAGTGCGCGTCGTAGAAGCGGTCGATCAACTCCTGGAACCAGTGCACCAGCCGCACGGTACACCCGCCGCGGATTTCGCTTGTCAATGGAACGGGATGGAACGCCTCTCTTCACGGAGTCCGGTCACGGCCAGACCCGGCACGGCGGCCCGCTTGTCCGCACCACCGCCTCGATGCCCGGTGTCGCTACCGGATTCGCCGGTGGCCCACTCCGGTTCGGTCGGAGCCGGGCCACCGGCCGGACATTTTGCCGGTTTTGGCGGCATTGTGGCAGTTCGAGGCCGAGAATTGGACGGGTGGAAGACACCAACGCCGGGCTGGCGGCGCACATCGGGCGGCAGCCGATCTACGACCGCGAGGGCGCCGTCGTCGCCTACGAGCTGCTGTTCCGGGCGGGCGGTGACGCGGCGGGCGCGGTCCGGACCGACGAGCACGCCACCGCCCGGGTGCTCGTGGCCGCGTTCACCGAGTTCGGGGTCGAGGAGCTTGCCGGAGCCAAGGTCTGCTTCCTGAACGTGACGAAGCAGTTCCTCACCGGCGTGCTCCCGCTGCCGTTCGACTACAGCCAGGCCGTGCTCGAGGTCCAGGTCGGCGTCGACGTCGACGAGAGCCTCGTCGCCGGGCTGACCGTGCTGTCCGAGCGCGGATACACGATTGCCATTGACCGCTTCCGCTGCGGCGGGCCCCGCGAGGTCCTGCTCCCGCTCGTCACCTACGTGAAGATCGACATGCTCGACGCCGACGAGGCGACGGTCCGGGCGGCCGTGGCGGTGTGCCGCCAGTACGCCCACGTCGAGCTGGTCGCACTGCGGGTGGAGACCCCGGAGGCGCTGCGGCTGGCGTTCGAGCTCGGGTTCGACCTGTTCCAGGGCCACATCCTCGGCCGCCCGCACGTCGACACGACAGTCGCGCTGGCCCCGGACCGCCTGGCCCGGCTTCGGGTGCTGTCCGCGCTGACCGCCGACGACGTGAACCTCGACGAGGTCGTGGCCCTGGTCAGCCAGGACCCGGCCCTGTCGATGCGGGTGCTCCGGGCGACAAATGCGGCCACGTTCGGCCTGACCCGCACGGTGACGTCCGTGCGCGAGGCGATCGTCGCGATGGGCCTCAACCGGCTGCGCCAGTGGGTCACGCTGATGCTCGTCTCCGACCTCACCACCGCCGACCACGAGCAACTGGCCCGCATCCTGGTCCGGGCCCGCCTGTGCCAGCTGCTGGCCGGCTCGTCCGACTACCCGGCCGCGGCCGGGCGCGGTGACGCGGCGTACCTCGCCGGCCTGCTCTCCGCGGTCGCCGACCACTTCGGGGTGCCGGTCGACCGGATCATCGCCGGCCTGCCCCTGGACCCGGAGCTGCCGGCCGCGCTGAGCACCGGCGCGGGCCCGCTGGGCGAGATCCTGCACGCGGTCCGCGCCTACACCGACCCCGACCACGAGGACCACCACCTCGAGCCCGGCGTGATCGTCGCCGCCTACCTGTCCGCCCTGCGCTGGACCACCGGCATCCTCGGCGAGCTGGGCCCGGAGATCGCCGACCGCGCCGAGGAGCACATCAGGTCCCTCTCCGCCGCGTGACCGGCCGCGCCCCGGCCCGCCATCGCTCAGCACACCGGAAAGCCCGCGCGGTGGCGCCCGTCGGGCGGGCGGCGGGCCGGTCCGGCGGGGCGCGGGCGCCGGGAAGCCTCAGGACCCGCGCTCCTGGGCCAGCCGGCGTAGGGCCGTGCGGGTCAGCGGGATCAGCCAGGCGGCGGCGCAGGCGAGCCCGCCCAGCAGCACCACGCCGTCCGGCCCGGCCCAGGCCCGCACGACCCAGAACGCGGGCAGCGGCGCCGGCAGCCACCCGACCGGCCCGGTGAGCCACCAGGCGGCGATCGGCGCGTACACCGGCAGGGCGAGCACCTTGTCCGCCGTCGCTCCCTGCACCCGGGTCCGGGCCACGGCGAGCGTCGCCACCGTCACCAGGGGCGCGATGGGCACCGCGAGGACCAGCGCGGCGGTGGCGGACCAGGGGACGAGCCCGGACAGCGGCGCCGCGACCGCGAGCCCGGCCGCGCTCAGCAGCGTCACCGCGGCGAGCTGCCGGGCCAGATACCGCGCCGTCCCGCGCGGTGAGGTGCGCACCACCTCCAGGGCGCCGTCCTCGAGGTCGTCCAGGACGAGCAGGGCCGCGGTCATACCGAAGGACATCGGCAGGTGTACCGCCACGGCCCCGATCGCCAGCACGGCCCCGAACGGCTCCAGGTCGAGCCCGCGGGTCTCCCGCAGCCACCCGCACAGCGGCGCCCACCCGAGCCGCAGCGCCCCGGCCAGCAGCAGCGGGCTGAGCGCGATCACCACCGGCAGGTCGACCCGCGCCGACCGGGTCAACCGGCCCGGTATGCGGAGCCGGGTCCCGCGCCCGCCGTCCGCCGCCGGCCGCGCGGCGAACCCGACGGCGACCGCGGCCGCCAGCGCCAGGTAGCCCAGCAGCAGCCCGGGCGCGGCGAGCCAGCCGGTGGGCGCCGGGACCGGCGCGCCCAGCATGGCCAGGGCGCCGGTGGTCGGCACGGCGTACCAGATCGGCCCGTGCAGCAGCCCGATCGACACGGCGAGCGGGACGGCCAGGAGCGCGATCATCGGCACCGGCAGCGCCACCATGAACGCCACGAAGCCGTCGCGCCGGGCCGCCACCGCCGTGGCCACACCGAGCAGCAGCAGGCCGGCCAGCGCCGCGGCCGGCAGGACCGCGAGGTCCCGGCGAATGACGACCGCCCCGGCCGCCGTCGCCGCCGTCAGCGGGGCGAGCCGCGCGACGGTCCGGGCCAGGCGGCCGGCCGGGCTGACGGCGAGCGCGGCGTCGACGCCGGTGACCCGGTCGCTGATCGTGAGCGCCCCGGCGTAGAGGGTGCCGACGGTGACGGTGTCGACGAAGATCACGTACGGCGTCGCCGGCGGCCACAGCAGCGTCAGCGCCGACCAGAGCCCGGCGAGGCCGACGATGACGAGCGGGATGCCCTGCCGCCACTGCAGCCGCGCCTCGAGCGAGAGCAGCGCCAGGCCGGCTCTCACGCCGCATCCTGGGTCACGGCGATGAAGACGTCGGCGAGCGCGGCCTCGCGGGTGTGGAGGGTCTGCACCGTGCCGGTGGCGAGCAGCCGGAGGAGCCCCGGATCGTCAGGCGCCGGGAACTCCGACGTCCGCAGCGCGCCGCGCTCGGTGAACGAGGCCACGACCGAGCGGCGGCCGTGGGCGAGGCGCAGGTTGCGAGGGGTGTCGACGGCCACGATCGAGCCGGCCCGCATGAAGGCGACGCGGGTGCAGAGCTCCTCGACGGCCGGCATGTCGTGCGTGGTGAGCAGCACGGTGCGCCCGGCGTCGGCCTGGGCTCGGATCACGGCCCGCACGCCGGCCGCGCCCACCGGGTCGAGGCCGGAGGTGGGCTCGTCGAGGAACAGCACGTCCGGCCGGTGCAGGATGGCCCGGGCCAGGTTGAGCCGCATCTTCATGCCCTTGGAGAACGTCGAGGCCCGCTGGTCGGCGGCGTGCTCCAGGCCCACGGCGGCGAGCGCCTCGGCGGGGGTCATGGTCGGGCGCCGGAACAGCCGCGCGAACGCGGCGAGGTTCTCCCTGGCGGTGAGGCGGGGGAAGTACGCCGGGAGCTCGAAGCCCACGCCGATCCGCTCGTAGAGGTCCCGGCCGTAGTCGCCGACGGGCCGGCCGAGCACCGCGGCCCGCCCGCCGAACTCGCGGTGCCGGCCGGTGAGCACCCGCTGGGTGGTGGACTTGCCGGCCCCGTTGGGTCCGAGCAGCCCGAAGACCTCGCCCGGTGCGACGGCGAGATCGATGCCGGCGACCGCGTCGTGCGGGCTGTGGGGGTACCGGATGCGCAGCTGCTCGGCCTGGACGGCAAAATTCTGCATCACGATGCAAAAATACACCGTAGTGTAAGATCTTGCCATGGGGCTGCGTGAGGAGAAGAAACGCCAGACGCGGGCCGCCCTGATCGCGGCGGCCGCGACCCTGTTCGCCGAGCGCGGCTACGAGGCGACGACGGTGGCCGACATCGCGGCGGCCGCGAACGTGTCGACGCGGACGTTCTTCTCGTACTTCCCCGCGAAGGAGGACGTGCTGTTCGCCGGCACCGACGAGCGCCTGGCCGCCATGGCCGCGGCGTTCGCGGAGGGGCCGCCGGCCACGCCCCTGGAGGCCATGCACCGCATCGCCGAGCAGGTGCTGTCGGCCTCGCCCGACCTGCCCGGGGCCGACCGCCTGGCCATCATGCTGGCCCGACCGGAGCTGCAGGCCCAGGCGCTGCAGCGGCTCCTCGCGGCGCAGCGGCTGATCGGCGAGTGGCTGCTGCGGGCGTACCCGGACCGGCTGGACGCGCCGCTGTCCCGTGCGGTGGCGGGGGCGCTTGTCGGCGCGCTGGTGGGCACGGTCCTGGGCGGTGCCGCGCCGGCCGAGCTCAGCGCGCAGATCCACCGCGCGCTGCGGCTGCTGGAGGACGGGCTACGGACGCTCGGTCAGCCATAGCTCCGGGTCGCGCCCGGCGACCAGCCCGAGGTACTCGCTCGCCATCGCCACCCCGGCCAGCCGCCGCAGCTGCGGGCCGATCGTGCGCAGGCCCTCGACGCCGGTGGCCAGGATGTGGTTGTCGGCCGGGCGCAGCCAGGGCAGGACGTGCTCGCAGATCAGCGCGCGCCGCGTGGCCCGGCTGCGGTTGTGCCCGGCGGCGTGCCAGAGCCGTCCACTGTAGACAAGGGCATGACCCGCGGGCATCACCACCGGCACCAGTTCGTCCGCGGCCGGGTGGCGCGCTGCCGGCCAGCGGTGGCTGCCCGGCGCGACGAGTGTGGCGCCGTTGTCGGCGGTGAAGTCGTCGAGCGCCCAGATGACGTTGGTTTCGGCCTCGACCTTCCGGGGGAGCGGATACACCCCGGCGTCGAAGTGCGGCTGCTGTGCCCCCTGCCCGGGGTCGACCGCGGACAGGAACAGCATGCCGAACTGGTGGACCGGCCCGATCCGCTCGGTGACGATCGCCCGCACGACGGGGTGCAGCAGCAGCGGCTCGAGCGGACCGAGCCGGCCCAGCAGCGAGTACACCCGCCGGGTCCGCCGCCCGTCGAAGTCGTTGTCGCTCCACCCGACCCCGTCGAGCAGCCCGTCGGCGTGCTCCCGTGCGGCCGCGAGTTCGGCCGCCGCGAGCAGCCCGTCCAGGATGACGAACCCGTCACGCTCGAGGTCCTCGCCGTGGCCCATGCCGACACGATATGCGCGCCGCTTAAGGTTGGTCGATGGCAGTGGTGCGGCAGGTGCAGATCACGTTCGACTGTGCGCAGCCCGAGCGGGTCGCCCGGTTCTGGTGCGAGGTGCTCGGCTACGTCGTGCCGGCGCCGCCGCCCGGGTTCACCGCCTGGGCCGACTACGAGCGCACGCTGCCGCCCGAGCGGCACGGCGCGGCGTTCGCGGCCGTCGACCCGACGGGTGCGGGGCCGCGGCTGTTCTTCCAGCGAGTGCCCGAGGGCAAGGTCGTCAAGAACCGCGTCCACCTGGACGTGCGCGTCGGCACCGGGCTGAAGGGCGAGGAGCGGCTGGCCGCGCTGGAGGCCGAGTGTGCCCGGCTGATCCCGCTGGGCGCGACCCGGATGTACCTGCTGACCGCCGACGAGTACAACGAGTCCTGCCTGGTGATGCAGGACCCCGAGGGCAACGAGTTCTGCCTGGACTAGGTGCGCTGCTGCGCCGATCGTGGGCGGGAGTAGTGCTCGGCGATCGCGGCGAAGGCGGCTTTCGGCTCCCACGGCAGGCCGGGGAAGGCGTTGCCGGTGCGGCCTTCGAGGACCTTGACGATGCCGAGGCTGGCGAGGTCGAGGTCGTCGCGGGGGTCGCCGCCGGGCCGGTGGGGCAGGTTGCGGAGCGCGAAGAGGTGGACGAAGGCGCCGTCGACACCTTCACCGTCGAAGATGTCGAGCAGCTCGCGCAGGTACGTCGCCTGGCCGGCCTCGTCGCGGTCGTAGACGGCGTTGAGCCGCAGCGGCGCGTGGGTGGCGGGGTCGTACTCGATGATCTCCATGCTGCGTGGTGCCACGTCGCCGGCGCCGCGCCAGGTTGCGGTGCCGAAGCCGGTGACGGCGACCGGCTTGGGCTGGGCGACGAGTCGGCGGACGCCGTCGCGGAACTGGTCGGCGACCTCGGCGGACCGGATGAGTTCGAGGGTCACGACGTCGAACAGGCTCCAGTCGACGCCCTCGAACGGGATGGCCGCGTAGGTGACCTTGCCGTGGAAGCGGGCGCGGATCGCGGCCACAGCGGTGCGCAGCAGCCGGTCGAGTCGCGAGCGGGCCTCGGCGATCCGTTCGACGCGGCCGTCCGGGTTGCCGATCAGACCGCCGAGGCGTTCGTCGATCCCGTCGCCGTCGAAGAATCCACGGTTCATGATGCTCAGCTCGACCCCGGCGACGAACACGACATGTGCTCCGGCCGCGCGCAGCCGCTCCGCCCGTTCAGCGCAGTCGAGCAGCAGCCCCAGAATCTGGTCGGGGTGCAGATCTATCGGATACGGCGAGAACCAGACCTCCAGTCCGAGGTCGGCGGCGGCGCGGGCGGCGAGTTCCAGGCGCGCGGGATGGCCACCGACGAGGTGTACGGCGTTGCAGTGCAGCGCGTCCCGGATGATCGTCAGCTCGCGCCGGACCAGGTCGCCGTCGAAGTCCTCCATCGAGTCGACGCCGTCGATGACGAAGCCGGTGTCGTAGGCAATACCTCGGGCTCGCATGTCGATTCCTCTCGGTCGGGTTGAGCGTGGAGGAACCGTACCGTAAAAGTGCGTGCACGCAATATTGCGTGCACGCATGTCAGGTGGCACGATCTGATCGTGACCGGCGAACTGGGGCTGCGCGAGCGAAAGAAGCGAGCCACCCGCGAGGCGTTGCAGGCGGCAGCGCTGCGTCTCGCGCTGGCGTGCGGGCCCGAGAACGTCCGCGTCGAAGACATCGCCGACGCCGCCGGGGTCTCGCCCAGGACCTACAACAACTACTTCTCGAGTCGCGAGCAGGCGATCGTGGCCGCCGTCACGGGGGACCGCGCGGCCCACATCGCCGCAGCCGTGACCGCCGGCCCGACCGGGCGGAAGCTCGGCGAGGTCGTCATCGACGCCGTCGTCGCCTCGTACGGCGATGCGGGCCCGCACCCGCACGACGCGATGGTGATGATCGCAACCAGCTCCGTGCTGCGGGCCTGCTACGTCGACACCGTCACCGCGATCGAGGGCCCGCTCGCCGAGGCCATCGTCGAACGCTGCCCGGGCATCGATCGCCTGACCGCCGAGGTGCTGTCCGCAAGCGTCGGCGCGGCCGCCAGGACGGCGCTTCGGCACTGGCTGCAGTCGGCGAGCGAACCGCCGTCAATGCCCGGATTCGTGGTGCCGTCCGGGTCGCTGCCCGACCTTGTCCGGGCCGCCCTGACCCCGCTCGCCCCGGCGCTCGACGACGCCTCGACGACGCGCCCCGCACGATGCCCGGCGCCCTGATCGTCCACCTGCCGCTGCGGGCACCTAGCTGTAGGCGATGCGGTCGGGGCTCTGCTTGGCCCGGTACATCGCCTCGTCGGCCAGTTTGATCAGGCGCTCCGGGTCGACGGCCGCGTCCTCCAGGGACTCCACGACCGTCACGCCGATGGCGGTGGTGACGCTCACCGTGTCGCCGCCGGGGAGCAGTACCGGTTCGGCGATGGCGGCGAGCAGGCGCTCCAGGACCGGCGGGATGCGGTCGGGCGCGCCGATCTGCTCCAGCAGGACCACGAACTCGTCGCCGCCGACGCGGGCCACGAAGTCGGCCGTGCGCACGGTGGCCAGGATGCGCTGGGCGACGCCGATCAGCACCTCGTCGCCGGCGGCGTGGCCGTAGCGGTCGTTGACGGGCTTGAAGCCGTTGAGGTCCAGGAACAGCACGGCCATCGGGCCGCCGCCACGGTGGACGCGGCCGGCGGCGTCGTGGATGCGGTGCACGAGGTGGCGGCGGTTGGCCAGGCCGGTCAGGGGGTCGTGGGCGGCGGCGTGCTCCTGCAGGCGCTGCTCGGTGACGTCGCGGTTGACGTACACGAAGCCGCCGCGGGAGCCGTCGGGGGCCGTCAGCGTGGAGACGGACGACAGGACGGTGAGCGGGGCGCCGTCGAAGCGCCGCTCGCGCAGCTCGCCGCTCCACCGGCCGTGCGCCTCCAGATCGTCGAGGACCTGGCGCGGGCCCACATCGTCGCCGTCCTCCGTGGAGCACGTGGTGTCCAGCAGCGCGAACAGGTCGCAGCCGATGGCCTCGCCGGCCGGATACCCGTAGAGCCGCTCCGCGCCCGCGTTCCAGGAGTCGATGACGTTCTCCGCGGTACAGGAGACGACCGCATCGGAAATGGCGTCGAGCAGATCACTCTGGCGGCGGGCGTCGTCGAGCAGGCTCAGCGTGGCGGCGAGCGCCCGGCCGTGTTCGAGGGCGGCCGACGCGACGACGGCCAGGGCTTCCACGAATGCGGCATCACGAGCGGACAGCGGCGGCTGTACCGCCAGTGCCCCGACGGCCCGCCCGTGGACGACGAGCGGCACCGCGGTGAAGCCCGCCGGCCCGGTCGCGGGGTCCAGCGCGGCGGTCACGGCCCGGTCCGGCAGCTCCGATTCGACGGCCTCGATGAGGCACGCCAGCAGCCGCTCCTCGTCGAGCGCGGCGTCGAGCAGCCGCGCAGTGAGGGCCGCGACGGCACCGGAACGGGACACGGACTCACTATCGGCCAGAGATCGCCGAGCTGAAACAATGTACGATGGCGCCACAATGGCGCCATGAGGGGAGCTGTGGGGATGCCCACGTTCGACACGCCCGCGCCGGTCGCCGTGACCGTCGTGCTGGACACCGGGCGTGTGCGCTGTGTCGCCACGCAGCGCCGCGACACCGCCGTCGCCGTCCTCCCGGCCGGGACCTCGGCCGCCGCGATCGCCGCGGCCGAGCAGACGACGATCGAGCACGGTGCCGGCCTGCTGACCGTCAAAGCGCCGCACCGGGCGATCCTGCGCCCGGGCGGCGGGATCGACGTGTTCCTGGAGGTGCCGGCCGGGTCGAGCCTGGAGGTGCACACCGTGCGGGCCGACATCCGCACGGAGGGTGAGCTGGGGGACTGCCGGTTCAGCACCGTCACCGGCCCGATCCACCTCGAGCACGTGGGCGCGCTGCGGGTCTCGACCTCCGGCTCCGACGTCGTGGCCGGTTACGTCGCCGGGGTCGTCGACGTGCAGGGCGCGACCGCGAGCGTGCGGCTGCAGGAGTGCGCCGCCGACGTCGCCGTGTCGACCGCCAACGGCGGCATCACCGTGGTCCGCGCGGCCGGCAGCGTCCGGGCGAAGACCGCGAACGGCTCCATTCGGGTCGGCGAGCTGGTCCGCGGCGCGGCCGAGCTGAGCACCGCCCGCGGCTCGGTGGAGATCGGTATCGCCGCCGGCACCGCCGCCCACGTCGACGCCCGCTCCACCCTCGGTAGCGTGCACAACCTCCTGGAGGTCCGCACCGGCCCCGAGGGCTTCGCCGAACGGGTGAACGTCCACGCCCGCACCTGGTACGGCACCATCACCATCCAGCGCGCAATGCCCTGAGCGGGCCTCAGCGGGCGGCGTGCTCGGCCCGCGCCGGGGCGCCGACCTCGTGCAGATACCCCAGGGCCTGCCGATACGAGGTGATGAGGCTTGTCTGCTCGTAGGGCACGCCGATCTCCGCGCAGTACGCCTCGACGATCGGCTGGGCGCGGCGCAGGTTCGGCGACGGCATGCCCGGGAACAGGTGGTGTTCGATCTGGTAGTTGAGGCCGCCGAGCGCGGCGTCGGTCAGCCGGCCACCGCGTACGTTACGGGACGTGAGGACCTGCTTACGCAGGAAGTCCTCGTCGCCCGTCGGGTGCGGCATGCCCTTGTGGTTCGGGGCGAACGTCATGCCCAGGTAGACGCCGAACAGCGCCTGGTGCACCAGGACGAACGCGACGGCCTGCAGCGGGGACAGGACGGTGAACAGCGCCGTCAGGTAGACCGCGGCGTGCACGATGAGCAGCGCGCTCTCCATGCGCCGGCGCTTCACGACACCGTTGCGCAGGGCCTTGATGCTGGACACCTTCAGGTCGATCGCCAGCAGCGTGAGCAGCGGGAAGAACAGCCCGGCCTGGTGGCGGGTGATGAAGCCGGCCAGGCCGCGGCGGCCGACGGCCGACTCCGACGCCCAGACCAGCACCTCGGGGAACACGTCCGGGTCCAGGTCGTCGTGGTTCGGGTTGTTGTGGTGGCGGGTGTGCTTGTCCATCCACCAGCCGTAGCTCATCCCGATACCGAGGTTGCCGGCCACGAGCCCGGCGATCTCGCTGGGGCGCTTGGTCCGGAACACCTGGCGGTGCGCCAGGTCGTGGGCCACGAGGGCGAGCTGGGCGAAGGTGACGGCGAGCAGGACGGCGGTCACCAGCTGCCACCATGAGGAGCCGATCAGGACGAACGCGGTCCACCCGCCGACAAACATGAGCGCGACGACGCTCAGCCTGGCGGCATAGTAGGCGGGCCGGCGCTCCATGAGCCGTTCCTCGTTGATCCGGCGGGCCAGCACGGCGAAGTCACTACCTGCCGGCGCCCGCGGCGGCGTCATCGTGGTCGTCATGGATCCAGTACATACGCTGCGCGGCGGCCCGTCAGGAGCACCAGGATCCCCACCATGGGGGTGCTAGCACCCCCACCGGCGCTCAGGCACGCTGGCACAATAGGCGGTGTGGGCGTGACCGGACGGGATCGGCCGGTGGCCCGATGGGCCGGCCGGGGCCTTCGTGGCGCCCTGTCCGGACTGGCCGCCGTCGGGCTGGCGTTCACGAACCTGCCGCTGCTGGTGGTGTCGGTCGTCGCCCTGGCGCTCAGCCCGGTGCCGTTCCTCGGCCTGGCGCTTGTGCCGTGGACGATGACCCTGGTCCGCATGCGGGCCGACCTGGAGCGGCGGCGCGCCTCGCGGACCGGTGTGCTGGTGACCCGCCCCTACCACCCGCCGCCGGCGCGGGCACTGCCCGGCAGCTGGCAGTACTTCCGGTGGACGGTGACCGACCCGGCCACCTGGCGTGACCTCGCCTGGCTGGTGCCGGGCGCGCTCGTCGGCTGCGGGCTCGGGCTGATCGCCGTGCTCCTGCCGCTCTACGGCATCTACGGCCTGACGCTGGCGCCGCTGTGGATCTGGCTCGGCACGGGGTGGTACGGCTACGGCGCGATCTGGTCCGTCGCCGTGCCCGGCGAGGCGATGCTGTGCGTGCCGCAGGGCGGGCTTCTCCTGGGCGTCGGCCTGGCGATAGCGCCCTGGCTGCGCCGCGTCGACGCGCACTTCGTCCACCTGTTCCTCGCGCCGACGAAGAACGCCGAGCTGCGGCTGCGCGTCAACCAGCTGACGATGACGCGGGCCGACGCCGTCGACGCCCAGGCGGCCGAGCTGCGCCGCATCGAGCGGGACCTGCACGACGGCGTCCAGGCCCGGCTCGTCTCGCTGAGTATGATCATCGGCCTCGCCGACGAGCTGCTCGACCGCAACCCGGCCGGCACCCGCAAGCTGCTCCTGGAGGCCCGGGAGTCCAGCAGCGCCGCGCTCGTCGAGCTGCGGCACCTGGTCCGGGGCATCCACCCGCCGGTGCTGGCCGAGCGCGGTCTCGCCGGCGCCGTCCGCGCGCTGGCGATCGGCCTGCCCGTGGAGATCTCGGTCGAGGTGGACCTGCCGGGCCGGCCCGACCTGCCCGTCGAGTCGGCGGCGTACTTCGCCGTCGCCGAGACGCTCACCAACCTCGTGCGGCACAGCCGCGCCCGCCACGGCTCGGTGGTCCTGCGCCACGCGGCCGGGCTCCTGACTATCGTGGTCACCGACGACGGCAGGGGAGGCGCCGACCCCGCGGCCGGCTCCGGCCTGCGCGGCATCGAGCGCCGGCTGGCCGCGTTCGACGGCACCCTGGAATTGTCGAGCCCGCCGTCGGGGCCGACAGTCATCACCATGGAGCTGCCATGCGCGTTGTCATCGCCGAAGACCATGCCCTCCTCCGCGACGGGCTGACGCGGCTGCTGCAGGCGTTCGACTTCGAGATCGTGGCGGCCGTCGACAGCGGCCCGGCCCTGCTCCCGGCCCTGCTGGAGCACCGCCCCGACGTCGCCGTGATCGACGTCCGCCTCCCGCCGACCTTCACCGACGAGGGGCTGCAGGCGGCGATCGCGGCCCGGACCGAGATTCCCGGGCTGCCGACCCTGATGCTGTCCCAGCACGTCGAGCCCCTCTACGCCCGGGAGCTGCTCGCCACCCCGCACGGCGGCGTCGGCTACCTGCTCAAGGACCGGATCTCGCACATCGGCGAGTTCGTCGACGCCGTGTCCCGGGTGGCCGCCGGCGGCACCGCGATGGACCCGGAGGTCATCACCCAGCTCCTGGCCCGCCACGAGCCGTTGGCGGTGCTGACCGCCCGCGAGCGCGAGGTGCTCGGCGAGATGGCCGAGGGCCGCTCCAACTCGGCGATCGCGGCCAAGCTGGGGATCACCGAGAAGGCGGTGAGCAAGCACATCAACAACATGTTCACCAAGCTGGACCTGCCGCCGTCCGACGACGACAACCGCCGCGTCCGCGCGGTGCTCACCTACCTGCACGTCTGAGGCGGGCGCGGGTGCGCCCGAGACCCGGCCGCCGGTCAGGTGACGGTGTCGGTGCGGGTGGCGCTCAGCACGGCGGCGAGCCGGCCGCGGGAGGTGATGCCGAGCTTGGGGAAGATCCGGTACAGGTGGGTGCTGACGGTGCGGTGCGACAGGAACAGCCGCTGGCCGATCTCGCGGTTGGACAGGCCCTCCGCGGCCAGTTCGGCGATCTGGGCCTCCTGCGGCGACAGCCGCTCCCGCGGGCTCGACGTCGGCTGCCACCCGCGCTCGCCGGTCGCCCGCAGCTCCCGGTCGGCCCGCTGCGCCCAGGTGCGCGCGCCGACCGCCTCGAACGTGGCCCGGGCCGCCCGGAGGGGGTCCCGGGATTCGAGGACCCGCCGCCGCCGGCGCAGCCACGTGCCGTAGGCGAGTTCGGCCCGGGCCCGGTGCCACGGCAGGTGCCGGCTCTCCCCGTCGAGGGCGGCCCGGAACAGCGGCTCGGCCTGCGCCGCGCCGGCCAGGACCGCCCGTGAGTACTCCAGGGCCAGCTTCGCCCCGGTGGCGGGGGAGCCGCCGGCGACCGCCTCGACGGCGGCCAGCGCCGCGCGCGCCTCGGCGTGCCGGCCGATGGGGACGGCCGCGTCGGCCAGGTGGCTCAGCGTCCACACCTGCTGCACGCGCTGGAACGCCGGGTCGTCGGGCTGGAACACCCGGCGCAGCTCGCCGAACGCCTGCTCGGGCCGGTTCGCGCCGAGCTCGGCGATCCCGCGGGCCAGCTGCACCCCGGCGAGCAGCGACGACGCCGCATTGGGGGTGCGCAGGGCCACGTGCTGGGCGTCGGTGAGCAGTTCGTGGCGGGTGTCCCAGCCCCGCCCCACCCCGTCGATGAGCGCGATCGCGATCCGGGCGGTGGCCGCCCACAGCGACTGCCCGGTCTCGTCGGCCAGGCGCATGGCCTCGTCGGCGGAGCGGGACATGTCGAACGTCCCGAGGTACACCTCGGCCCACGCCCGGATCGCGAGGGCCTCGGCGAGCAGGCTCATCCGCCCCTGGGCCCGCAGCTCGTTGATCGGCGAGGACAGGAACGCGGCGGCCCGACGGAAGTCGCCGGTGCAGAACGCCGCGATTCCCAGCAGCCCGGCCAGGTCCGGCCGCCCGTCCGCGTCGGCGCTCCACCGCCCGAGCTGCTCGATGACCGCCGGGCCCTGCTCGTTGGGTTCGGACAGCGCGCAGATGGCCAGCAGCGCCGGGTCGTCCTCGGGCCGGCCCGTCCGCCGTGCGGCGAGCACGATGTCGTGGCGCAGTCCGGCCCCGGGGTCGCGCCACCAGACCCGCCGCGCCGCTCCGACCAGCAGCTGCACGGCCAGGTCGAGGTCGCCATCGCCGGTGGCCCGCCGCGCCATGTCGAGCAGGTGCCGGACCTCGGCGGGCTCGCCGGTCGACCCGTCGTGGAACACCCCGTCGAGCCACGCCAGCCGCGATCGGTCCCGCGCCCGCAGGTCCATGCCCCCGACCTGGGCCTTGATCTGCTCGACCTGGCCGTGGCGCCCCAGCTGGTATCCGAGCTCGGCCGCGCTCAGCAGCCGCCCCGCCCGGTCCTGCGGGTCCGGGCTCAGCGCGGCCGCCCGCTCCAGCCACGCCGCCGCCGACGCGATGGCCCCCCGCCGCCGCGCGTTGCCGGCCGCCCGCTCCAGTTCGGCCGCGACCGTCTCGTCCCGCCCGGCGACCGCCGCGGCGCGGTGCCACACCGCCCGATCGGAGTGCGCCGGCAGGACCGCGGCCAGCGCCCGGTGGGCCTGCTCCCGCACGGCCGCCGGCATCGCCTGCCGCAGTGCCGAGCCGACAAGCGGATGCCTGATGGTGTACTGCTCCCCGCCCCCGCTCAGCAGCCCGTGCTCGAACGCGGGCCGGGCCGCGGCCCGATCCAGTGGCGCCCCGTGCAGCGCGGCCGCCGCGGCGAGGACGTCGTCGAGATTGTCGCCGTCGTCGATCGCGGCCACGGTCAGGATCGCCTGGACGGCCGCCCCGAGGTGCTCGGCCCGCGCGGCGAACGCCCGCTCCAGCCGCGTGGTCATGGGCAGCTCGTCGTCCAGCTCGCCGCCGGCGTGCCGCCCGGACTCCACCGCCTCGGCGAACTCCAGCAGCGCCAGCGGGTTGCCGCGGGCCTGCCGCAGCACCCGCTCCCGCACCGCCGGGGCCAGCCCGGGCGCCCGTGCGTCGAGCAAGGCCGCCGCGGCGTCGTCGTCGATACCGTGCAGCTGCGTCCATCCGACGGTCTGGGCGTCGATGGACGGCGGCCCGGGCCGGGCGGTGCACAGCAGCACCACGCGCTCCCCGGCGATGCGCCGCGCCACGAACGCGAGGGCGTCGATCGACGATTGGTCGATCCACTGCAGGTCGTCGAGGCCGACAAGCACCGGCGCCCGGGAGGACGCGTCGACGATCAGCTCCAGCGCGGCCAGGTAGGCGAAGAAGCCGCTGGCCGGTGGCGTCTGGGCCGGCGGGGCAGGTGCCGGCCGATCGTGCGGGTTCTCCGCGGCGTCGTCGCTCATGGCGAAGCAGGCGAGCAGGGCGTCGCGCTGCATCCCGGGCAGCCGGTCGGCGTTGGCCAGCAGCGGCCGCAGCACCTGGTGCAGGCCGGCGAACGGCAGGTGCGTCTCCGACTGGCGGCCGCGCGCGACGAGCACCGTGAACCCGTGCCCCCGCGCGTGGTCGACGGCCGCCGCCAGCATGGCGCTCTTGCCGACGCCGGCCTCGCCGAGCAGGCCGATCGCCCGCCCCTGCGCGCCGGCGTCGTCGAGCTGCGCGAAGAGGGCGCCGAGTTCGGCGTCCCGCCCGAGCAGCGACGGTCCGGGGTCCGGGCGTGTCGGGGGCATGGTGATGTGACATTACCCAATCGCCGCCGCATCGCGCCGGTGGCTATCGGCCGATCCGGTCCAGCTCCGTCAGGTCGTCGGGGGAGAGCTGCGTCGCGGCGCCGTCGATGTTCTCGTGGAGGTGCTCGCTGGCTGCGGTACCCGGGATGAGCAGGATGTTCGGCGAGCGCTGCAGCAGCCAGGCCAGGGCCACTCCCATCGGCTTCGCGCCGAGCCGGTCGGCCACGCTCGACAGTGC
Source organism: Dactylosporangium vinaceum (assembly GCF_019904175.1). Taxonomy (GTDB): domain Bacteria; phylum Actinomycetota; class Actinomycetes; order Mycobacteriales; family Micromonosporaceae; genus Dactylosporangium; species Dactylosporangium vinaceum. The sequence continues at coordinate 3,578,342 of NZ_CP061913.1, forward strand.
CGTGGACTGCAGCGGGCTGAACCCGCCGAGCGGGAAGAACGGCACGTAGGCGATCCCGTCCGCGGCGAGCGCGTCGATCAGCTCGTCGTCGTGGCGGTACGCGAGGTTGTACATGTTCTGCACGCACACGATGGGTGCGATGGAGCGGGCCTCGGCCACCTGTGCCGCGGTGGCGTTGCTGACCCCGAGGTGCCGGATGAGGCCTTCGCGCTGCAGTTCGGCGAGCGTCTCGAAGGCCTCGGCGAGGGACCCGTCCTGCGGCCCCTGCGCGTTGCCGAGCCGGAGGTTGACCAGGTCGAGCCGGTCGAGTTTGAGCAGGTCGAGGTTGTCGTGCACGGCCCGCCGCAGGCTTGCCGGGTCTCGCGCCGGCGGCCATCCGCCCTGTGCGTCGCGGCCGGCGCCGACCTTGGTGACGATGTGCAGCCCGGCCGGGTAGGGGTGCAGCGCCTCCCGGATCAGCCGGTTGGTGACGTGCGGCCCGTAGGCGTCAGCGGTGTCGATGTGCGTGATACCGAGCTCGACGACTTCGCGCAGCAGTGCCCGCGCGCCGTCCGGGTCGTGGGGCGGCCCCATGACGTAGGGCCCGGCGAGCTGCATGGCGCCGTAGCCGAACCGTGTGACGGTCAGATCGCCCAGCGTCCAGGTGCCGCCGGGAAGAGAGGTGAACGACATGGCTCCACTTTGGTGGGGTAGCTTCCTATTGGGAAGTGCGCACTTTAAAGTGCGTAGCGCACCTCGAGGGGGATCTCCATGACCCGGACCAAGGCCGAGTACGACGCCTACCTGTCCGTCTGCCCGAGCCACAAACTCCTGGAGCGCATCTCCGGCAAGTGGGTGGCGCTGATCCTCGCCGCCCTGGGCAGTGGCCCGCAGTGCACCGGCTCGCCCGGCCCGATGCGCTACTCGGAGCTGTCGCGCCTGCTGGCCGGCGTGAGCCAGAAGATGCTCACCCAGACCCTGCGCGCCCTGGAACGCGACGGTCTGATCTCCCGCACGGTCACGCCCACCGTCCCGGTCACCGTCACCTACGAGCTGACCGATCTGGGCCTGTCCCTGCACGCCACCATGCGCACGCTGAAGCTCTGGGCCCAGGAGCACATGGACGACGTCTTCACCAACCGCGCCGTCTACGACAGCTGAGCACTGCGCGGCCGGCCGGCCCGCGAGCGGCGCACGGCCCGGTGCGGTGCCCGCGCGGGCGGCGCGCATCCGGCGCTGGTTCGCCGACATGCGCGGCTCGATCGCGGGTAGCAACCGGCGACTCGACAGAACGGGAGGTACCGCAGATGCCGGTGCTGGCAATCCATCGGTTTGAACGCTTCTTTCGCGCGGCGGCGAGCCTGGACGTGGACAAGAGTGACGTCAAACGCTACGACGACTTCGTCGACGAGAAGGTGTACGACCTGCTGCTGATCGCCCAGGCGAGAGCGAAGGCCGACGGCCGCGACATCGTCGCGCCGCACGACATACCCGTGACGAAGGGCCTGCAGGAGCGCATCCACGAGTTCCGGCGGCTGGACGAGGAGATCGAGCTGCGTCCCATCCTCGAGACGATCACGGCCCGGCCGCCGCTGGATCTGGCCCTCGGCGATGAGACGGAGCGCCGGCTGCCGGACATCGTCGGTGGCCTGAGCGTCGCACTCGCGCGTACTTTCAAGGTCATGGATCCGCGGCTGAAGAATCCGCAGACCGACGACTGGGACCGGGCGCTGCGGATCTGCGACCTTCTGCTCTGAAGGCGATGCACCGACGGCAGGCCCGGCCGGGCTCCGCGCTCGTCTGTGTCGATCGACGAGCGCGGAGGCCCGACGGGTCGCGGAGCCGGTGGCGCTCGAGGCTGCCGGTCAGCTGTGCGGGTCGCTCGGCGGCCGGCTGAGCATCTCGCGGGCCTGGTCGGCGACGTCGGCGTCGACGATGACGGTGTAGTGGTCGGCCTGCAGGGTCGGGGTGGAGGTGAAGTCGCGTTCGCCTCTGGTCATGGCGTGGGCGATCGCGCCCCAGACGGCGCCCCAGACGGCGCCGGCGATGACGGCGAAGAGCAGGACCCGCCACCATGCGCCGACGGCGAAGGCGCCGAGCAGGATGCCGATCAGCAGGCCGAACCACGCGCCGGTGCCGGCGCCGGCGAGCGCCGCCCGGCCGGTCGTCAGCCGACCGTGTACCTGCTCGACCAGCCGCAGGTCGGAGCCGACGATCCGGACGCGGTCGACCGGGAAGTTGTTGTCGGAGAGGAAGTCGACAGCGCGTTGTGCGCTTGCGTAGTCGGCGTAGCTGGCGACGGCGACGGTGGCCGGTCCGGTGCCGGTACGGCCCTCGGGAGTGTCGCCGTCGCGCGCTGCCGGGCGGGTGCCGGACGGGCCCCGCGGCATGGTTTCGTTGTCGTGAAGGCCGAATGTGCTGCGGCTCGGGTGCGTCATGTCATGCTCCCGTCATGGCGCGTCGTGGGGCGAACTGCCGGCTCTACCCGGGCCGGCGCCGCCTAACCGCCCCTGCGTCGGCGGCGCCGGGCTGCGTGGGTCAGCCGAGCGCGTCGGTGATGGGCGTGTCCGCGGGCATGGTGACGACCAGCTTCCGGTTGGCGAACTCCTTGAAGCCGATGGAGGACAGCTCCCGCCCGTAGCCGGACAGTTTGATGCCGCCGAAGGGCAGTTGCGGTTCGGACGACGTCGGGTGGTTGATCCACACCATGCCGGTGTCGATCCGGTCCGCGACCGACCGGGCCCGCTCCAGATCGGTGCCGAACACGGCGCCGCCGAGGCCGTACGGCGAGTCGTTGGCCAGCGCGACCGCGTCGTCATCGCTGTCCACCTCATGGACAACGGCGACCGGACCGAACAGTTCCTCGCGATAGGCGCGCATCGCCGGGGTGACACCGACGAGGACGGTGGGTTGCATGAACGCGCCGGGGCGATCGATGCGGCCGCCGCCGGTGACGGCGACGGCGCCCTTGTCGAGGGCGTCGCGGACCTGGTCCGACAGCTTCTCGGCGGCCCGCTCCGAGGACATCGGCGCCAGCGTGGTGGCCTCGTCGGCGGGATCGCCGGGCCGCAGCGCGCGCATCCGCTGGGCCAGGGCGGTCACGAACCCCTCGTACGCGCCGGACAGCACGATCATCCGCTTGGCGCTCACGCAGCTCTGCCCCATGTTGTGCATGCGCCCCGCCATGGCCGCGTCGACGGTGTGCCCGAGGTTGTCGCCGTCGAGGACGATGAACGGATCGCTGCCGCCCAGTTCCAGGACGCTCTTCTTGGTGCTGCGCCCGGCGGCGGCCCCGACGCTGGCGCCGCCGCGCTCGCTGCCGGTCAGCGATGCGCCGCGCACGACGTCGAGCTCCACGACGCGGTCGAACTCGGAGCCGGTGATCAGCAGGTTGGTGTACACCCCCTGCGGTATCCCCGCGTCGGCGAACAGCCGCTCCATGGCGAGCGCCGTCTGCGGGGTGTTGCTCGCGTGCTTGAGCAGGATCGTGTTGCCCAGCACCAGATTGGGTCCGGCGAACCGCACCACCTGGTACACCGGGAAGTTCCATGGCTGGGCGCCTGCTATCACGCCCAGGGGATCGTTGACGACGGCGGCCGATCCGCCGTCGAGCTCCAGCGGCTCGTCGGCGAGCAGTCTGGGCCCCTCGTCGGCGCAGTACTGCAGGATCCTCGCGGAAAGGTCCATCTCGGCGCGGCTGTGCCTGATGAGCTTGCCCATCTCCAGCGTCGCCAGCTGGGCCAGCTCCTCGCCGCGTTCGCGGAGCAGCCGCGCGGCCCGCGCGAGCACAGCGGCCCGCTCGTCGACGCCGGCCCGGCGCCAGGACTGGAATGCGCGGTGCGCGCGCTGCGCCGCGTCGTCGACGGCCTCGGGGCTCATCGGCGGGAACTCACGGACGATCTGGTTGTTGTAGGGGTTGACGGTGGCGATCGGGCTGTGCCGGACAGCGGAGGACGTGGACATGGGTTCCTCCCTCGCGCAACGGTTGGAAGCGTGCACTGCTACCCCGCGAACGCAGCCTCAACCCGGCGGAGGTTTGCCCACCGAATCCCGAGGTAGTGCGCGGCGATGAAGACGTTGAGCATGCGGATGGTGGAGCTGCCGGCCGGCGAGCAGCTACCGGTGCTGGGGCAGGGCACCTGGGGGTTGGGCGAGGACCCGAAGCGCCGTGACGAAGAGCTCACCGCGCTGCGGCTGGGCCTCGACCTGGAGATGACCCTTATCGACACCGCCGAGATGTACGGCGGCGGTGCCGCCGAACGGCTCGTCGGTGACGCGGTCTTCGACCGCCGCGACGAAGTGTTCCTGGTGACGAAGGTGCTGCCGGAGCACGCCGACCAGGTGGGCGCGATCGAGGCCTGCCACCGCAGCCTGCACCGGCTGCGGACCGATCACATCGACATGTACCTGCTGCACTGGCCCGGCCCCGTGCCCGTCGAGGAGACCGTCGAGGCGTTCACTGTCCTGCAGCAGCAGGGCAAGATCCGGTTCTGGGGCGTCAGCAACTTCGACACCACCGACCTGCTGGAGGTCTCCGCGGCACCCGACGGCAACTCGGTGCAGACCGACCAGGTGCTGTACAACCTGGCCCATCGTGGCATCGAATGGGATCTGCTGCCGGCGTGCCAGCGCTCCGGGCTGACCGTGATGGCCTACGCGCCGTTCGACCACCGGGGATCCGTGGTGCGCCACCCGGCGGTCGTGGCCGTCGCCGAGCGCCATGGCGCCACCCCGGCGCAGGTGGCCCTGGCGTGGGTGCTCCGCCAGGACGGGGTCACGACGATCCCGAAGGCCGCCTACCCGGAGCACACCGCGGAGAACCGCGCCTCGCTGGACCTCCGCCTGACCACGGAGGACTTCGCCGACCTCGACCGTGCGTTCCCGCCGCCGGACGGCCCGACGCCGTTGGAGGTGATCTGACATGACCGCTGCGGCTCAGGGTAGGTCGGGCGTATGAGCAGCGGGATCGTCACCTGCTCGCACTGCGGGCGCCGCAACCGTGTCCCTGCGGCTGCCCCCGGCGTCCCGCGGTGCGGCAACTGCCATCGGCCCCTGCCGTGGATCGCCGACGCGACCGACACCACGTTCGCCGCGGTGGTCGAGCAGTCGGCCCTCCCGGTGGTGGTCGACCTGTGGGCGACCTGGTGCGGGCCGTGCCGCATGGTCACGCCCGCCCTGGAGCAGATCGCCCGGGAGTTCGCCGGCACCCTGAAGCTCGTCAAGGTCGACGTGGACGCCGCTGCGGCGGTGTCCCGGCGCTTCGACGTGAAGGCGGTACCGACGCTGCTGATCATGCACGACGGCAAGGTCCTCGCACGCAGGTCCGGTGCCGCGCCCGCGACCGCGCTGCGGGAATGGGCCGGGTCGGTGCTGACGAGCATTCACTGATGACCCGGCGTCCCCGGTGCCGGTCCGCGGCAGGGCGCCCGGCGGTCGTCTCGCAGCCGGACAGGAGGTCAAGGCATGTCGTCACGCCCGGAGTACGACACGGAGGCCCCGCGGCCGGAGCTCTCGGTGAATCCGCTGTTCACCAGGGAGCCGGTCCGGATTCCGCGGGACCGTTTCCCGCGCGCCGAGCTCGACCCGCAGGTCGCCTACCAGCTGGTCCACGACGAGTTGCTGCTCGACGGCAACCCGCGGCTCAACCTCGCCACGTTCGTCACCACCTGGATGGAGCCCGAGGCCACTCGGCTGGCGACCGAAAGCCTCATCAAGAACATGATCGACCGGGACGAGTACCCGCGCACAGCCGACCTCGAGAACCGGTGCGTGCGCATGCTGGCCGGGCTCTGGCACGCCCCCGACGCCCGGCAGGCGCCCGGCTGCTCGACGTCCGGTTCGAGCGAGGCCTGCATGCTCGGCGGGCTGGCCCTCAAGCGCCGCTGGCAGCACGCGCGCCGGGCCGCCGGGCTGTCGACCGAGCGGCCGAACATCGTCATGGGCATCAACACCCAGGTGTGCTGGCAGAAGTTCGCCGACTACTGGGACGTGGAAGCTCGGCTGGTACCGATGGAGGGGGATCGGTTCCATCTGTCCGGGCCGGCGGCGGTGGAGCACTGTGACGAGAACACGATAGGCCTGGTGGCGATCCTGGGCTCCACGTTCGACGGCAGCTACGAGCCGGTCGCAGACATCTGCGCCGCCTTGGACGAGCTGCACGATCGCACCGGGTGGGACATCCAGGTCCATGTCGACGCGGCGTCGGGCGGGATGGTCGCGCCGTTCTGCGACCCCGACCTGGTCTGGGATTTCCGGCTGCCGAGGGTCGCCTCGATCAACGTGTCGGGGCACAAGTACGGCCTGGTGAGCCCGGGCCTCGGCTGGGTGGTCTGGCGCGCCGCCGACGCACTGCCGGAGGACCTGGTGTTCCGGGTGAACTACCTGGGTGGCGAGATGCCGACGTTTTCGCTCACGTTCTCCCGTCCGGGCTCGCAGGTCGTCGCGCAGTACTACAACTTCCTGCGCCTCGGCTTCGACGGGTACCGCAGGGTGCAGCGCTACAGCCGGGAGGTCGCGCAGGCGCTGGCCGGCCGGATCGCCGAACTGGGTCCGTTCCGGCTGCTCACCAGGGGCGGCGAGCTGCCGGTGCTGGCGGTCGCGCTGCATGAGCAGATCACTGCGTACAGCGTGTTCGACGTCTCGTTGGAGCTGCGTAAGAGCGGCTGGATCGTGCCGGCGTACACGTTTCCCGAGCACCGCACCGACCTGGCGGTGCTGCGTATCGTGGTGCGCAACGGGTTCAGCCACGATCTGGCCGACCTGCTGCTGGGCGACCTGCGCCGGGCGCTGGGCCGGCTGGAGCGGCAGGCCGGCCCGGTCCACGGACCGGAGTCGGCGTCGTTCGCGCACGGCGCCGGCCGTGGCCCCGATCGCGGATGACCACCAGCGGCGGCCCGGCCGTGCGGATCACGCCGGCGACCCGAGGCGGGCCGGTACCGGGACGGACTCTCAGGCCGTATGGACGATGACGGGCGGAGGCGGCGATGTGCCGATGGCTCGCGTACTCGGGCTCACCACTGCTGCTGGAGGAGATGCTCTACAAGCCGGACCATTCGCTCATCGACCAGAGTCGCCACGCCCGCCTCGGCGTGGACACCACCAACGGCGACGGGTTCGGCGTCGGCTGGTACGGCGCCGGCGATGTCCCCGGGCTGCTGCGGTCCGTCAGCCCGGCGTGGAGCGACCGCAACCTCCGGGAGCTGGCCACCCATGTCAGCTCGCCGCTGTTCATGGCGCACGTGCGCTCCTCGACCGGGACGCCGGTCCAGCAGACCAACTGCCATCCGTTCCGGTACGAGCGGTGGCTGTGGATGCACAACGGCTCCATCGCCCGGTTCGCCACGCTGCGACGCGATCTCATGCTGGCGGTCGGCCCCGAGTTCTTCCCCGCGATCGAGGGGTCCACCGACTCCGAGCTGATGTTCGTCCTGGCGCTCACCCTCGGCCTGCGCGACGACCCGCCCGGCGCGGTGGCCCGGATGGTCGGCATCGTCGAGGCCGCTGCGCTCCGGCACGGTGTCGCGGACCCGGTGCAGATGACCGTCGCCACGTCCGACGGCTCGACGGTCTGGGCTTTCCGCTACTCCACCCGGCATCAGTCGAGGTCGCTGTTCTACAGCACCGAGACGCGCTGCCTGCGCATGCTCCACCCGGAGATCCCCATGCTCCGGCTGGTGTCGGACGAGTCCCGGCTGATCGTCTCCGAACCGTTGGTCGACCTGCCGGGCGCCTGGAACGAGATGCCGGAGTCGGCGTACAGCGTTATCGCGGATGGACGGGACGAGATCCGCCCCTTCCGGCCGGAGCCGCCGAGCTGACGCCGGCGGCCGGCGATGCGTGGGTGAGGGCGGCTGTGCCGTCGTCGGCCGCGCGGCCGATGCTTTGCAGGTGCTTCCAGGCCAGCTGTACTGCCGCGGCGCCCTCACCCACGGCCGAGGTGACCCGTTTGATCGACCCGCTGCGCACGTCACCGGCGGCGAACACGCCGGGCAGGCTCGTCTGCAGCAGGGGCCGTCCTTGCCGGCCGGGCTCGTCGCTGTCCGGGCCGGTGAGGATGAAACCGTCCCGGTCCGTGACGAGCCGGCCGGCCAGCCAGCCGGTGCACGGCGCCGCACCGATGAAGACGAACAGCGCGCGGGCGGGAAGTTCGCGGCGCTGCCCGGCGCCGACGTCCTGCACGACGAGCCCTTCCAGCGTGTCGTCGCCGAGCAGCTCACGGACTTCGGTGCGCAGGTGGACCTGCACGCTCGGTGTCGTTTCGATGCGATCGATCAGGTAGCGCGACATGGTCTCCCCGAGATCGCGGCGGGCCAGCAGGTGCACGACCCGGGCGTATCTCGACAGGAACAGTGCCGCCTGGCCGGCCGAGTTGCCGCCGCCCACGACCGCGACCGGGTCGTCGTGGCAGAACAGGGCCTCCGACAGCGTTGCCGCGTAGTACACGCTGCTGGCCTCGAACTCCTCGAACCGAGGAACGTCGAGCTTGCGGTACTGGGCGCCGGTGGCGATCAGGACGGTCCGGGTCGTGACCTCACCGCCGTTGTCGAGCGCGATGACGTAGTTGCCGTCCCGTTCCTCCAGCCCGCACGCCCGGGCCGGCACATTGAACGCCGCTCCGAATTTCTCGGCCTGCACGACCGCCCGCTCGGCCAGTTCCCCGCCGGAGATCCCGGCCGGGAAGCCGGGGTAGTTCTCGATCCGTGACGACCGGGCGGCCTGGCCGCCGGTGGCGAACTCGTCCAGGGTGACCGTCACCAGCCCCTCCGAGGCGCCGTAGACGGCGGCGGCGAGGCCGGCCGGGCCGGCCCCGACGACGGCGAGGTCGCACACCGTGACACCGGGCCGGGGTGCGGGGAGGCCGACCGCCCGGGCCAGCTGGGCGTTGCTCGGGTTGCGCAGCACCTGCCCGCTCGGGCAGATCACCATCGGAGTGTCCTCGGGCCGCACCTGGAGCCCGCGCAGCAGCGCCTCGGCTTCCTGATCCTGCTCCAGGTCGAGCCAATGGTGGGGAATGCGGTTGCGGGCGGCGAACTCGCGCAGCCGCCGGTTGTCGGGCGAGAAGCGGGAGCCGATGATCCGCAGTCCGGCGCCGCGGCCGATGAGCAGCGAGCGGCGGGTGAGGTACGCCTTCAGGATCAGGTCGGCCAGGGTGGAATCCTGCACGATGACCGCCTTGAGCCGGTCGACCGGCACCCTGAGCACGTCGCCGGGCTCGTCCACCCGCGAGGTGCAGAAGGCCGCCTGGCCGGTGATCAGGCTCAGCTCACCGAGGAACCGCCCCGGACCGTGCACGCCGATGACCCGCTCGTCGCCGTCGGACCCCTCGACGTCGACCGCCTTGCCGGAGAGCACCACGACGAAGTCGTAATGCTCCTCGCCCTGCCGGATGAGCACCTCGCCGGTCTGCGTGCGGTGGCGTGCCCCCTGCCCGGCGAGCGCCTCGATGTGGGCCTCGTCCAGGCCCGGGTCGGCCCAGTCAGGGTTCGGCGTCTCGGTTGGCATCTTCACGTCCACCCCCTACGTCAGCGGCGCGAGCGGCCCGATCGAGCCGGGCCGACCGCGGCTCGTCGTGCTGGCCTACCCGCGCGACCGGCAAGTATGCCCAGCGCCGCCTCACCCTGGCGAGAGGGTACGAATCCGCCCGGACCGGGCAACCGTTGGGTGATGTGCGCGTCGTCGTTCCCGCCGATCGAGTCGTACGGTTTCCTGTCCGACTGCGAGACGACAGCACTCGTCGCGCCCAGCGGGAACGTGGAGTGGCTGTGCCTGCCGCGGCTCGACTCGCCGAGCGTCTTCGGCGCGATCCTGGACCGGGGCGCCGGCGGGTTCCGGGTGGGGCCCGCGGACATCATGGTGCCGGCCGCGCGCCGGTACCTGCCGGGCACGATGGTGCTGGAGACCAGCTGGGGCACGCCGACCGGCTGGCTCGTCGTCTGCGACGTGCTGCTCATGGGCCCCTGGCACCACGACGCCGAGCGGTCACCGACACACTGCCGGGCGCCGACCGACTACGACGCCGAGCACGTGTTGCTGCGCACGATCCGCTGCGTCAACGGTGAGGTGCAGGTCAACCTGGACTGCGAGCCGATCTTCGGCTACGGCCTGCTGCCGGGGCGCTGGGAGTACCCGGGCGTGGACTACCACGAGGGCCTCTGCCGCGCCGAGGGCAGCGACGTCCAGCTGCGGCTCACCACCGACCTGCGGATCGGCTTCGAGGCGAGCCGCGCGATCGGCCGGACGTTGCTCAAGGACGGCGACCGGCGGTTCTGCGCACTGTCGTGGACCGGGCACGAGCCGCCGCGCGACTGTGACGACGCCCAGCGGCGGCTGGTCTGGACCGCCCACCATTGGCAGCACTGGCTGGCCCGGGGCGCCTTCCCGGACCATCCCTTCCGGGCCCACCTGGAGCGCAGCGCACTGACGCTGAAGGGGTTGAGCTACGCGCCGACCGGCGCCCTCGCCGCCGCGGCCACGACCTCCCTGCCCGAGGCCCCCGGCGGCGAGCGTAACTTCGACTACCGGTACAGCTGGATCCGCGACTCCTCGTTCGCGCTGTGGGCGCTGAACACGCTCGGCTTCGAGTGGGAGGCCGACGACTACCGCCGGTTCATCACCGAGATCGCCGGCCGGTACATCGACCTGCAGGTCATGTACGGCGTCGGCGGGGAGCACGACCTCACCGAGTCCACTCTGGACCATCTGCACGGCTACCGTGGTGCCCGCCCGGTGCGGATCGGCAACGACGCGTTCCAGCACCGCCAGCACGACGTGTGGGGCACGATTCTGGACTCGGTGTACCTGCACACCAAGACCCGCGACCGGCTCGAGGACCGGCTGTGGGGGGTGCTGGTGCACCAGGTGGAGAGCGCCGTGAAGCACTGGCGGGAGCCGGACCGCGGGATCTGGGAGGTGCGTGGCGAACCGCGGCATTTCACGTCGTCGAAGGTCATGTGCTGGGTGGCGATGGACCGGGGCGCCCGCCTGGCCCGGCTGCGCGAGGAGTGGGACCGGGCCGAGCGGTGGCAGCGGTGCGCGGACGAGGTCCACGCCGACGTCCTGGCCAACGGCGTCGACGAGCGCGGTGTCTTCAAGCAGGACTACTACAGCGCCACCCTCGACGCCTCGCTGCTGCTGGTGCCGCTGGTGCGCTTCCTGCCGCCGGACGACCCGCGGGTCCGGGCGACAGTGCTGGCCATCGCCGACGAGCTCACCGTCAACGACCTCGTGCTGCGGTACCGCACCGAGACGACCGACGACGGTTTCACGGGCGTGGAAGGCACGTTCGCGGTGTGCTCGTTCTGGCTGGTCTCCGCGTTGGTGGAGATCGGCGAGGCGGAACGCGGCCGGCGGCTGTGCTGCAAGTTGCTGTCGTTCGCCGGGCCGCTCGGCCTCTACGCCGAGCAGATCCAGCCGGACAGCGGCCGGCACCTCGGCAACTTCCCGCAGGCGCTCACCCACCTGGCCCTCATCAACGCGGTCTTCCACGTGATCCGCGGCGGCGAGGCGTGCTCCTGACCGGACGTGACGCCGTTCAGGGCGCTGTCGTGGCCAGCGCGCGGTATTCGGCGGGCAGCTGGGACAGCGCGTGCCGCAGGTGCGTGCCGTCGGCCGTCTGGCTGAGCGTGGTCAGCACCGCCCGGACTCCGCGGGTGACCTCCTCCTGCTTGAGGCCCGTGCGCCGGGCCAGCGCGTGGAGGAAATTGTGCAGCGGCACCGGATGCGCCCCGCCGTCGTGCCGCGGGGGGAGGTTGGCGGCCAGATCCTCCGGAAGGTTGATCGCGAGCTCCTGGAGTTCGCCGCCGCTGAGCTGTTTGCCCATCTCCTCCAGCGTGGCGCGGATGAGGTCCGCGGCCTCTTCCTTGGCCAGAACGGCCCGGTCCGCCACCACTGCGCTGAGTGCCCGCTCGTCCATCGTCGTCCCTCTCGCTGCAATGAAGACGTCGAGGTCGTCGACGTGGAGCCGGCCGTGCTGATGCGCGGGCGGAGTATCGAGGTGATGGGACACGGTTGCCAGCCCTTCTCCGGACCGGCAGCTCGAACGTAACAAGGGCCACCGGACCCGTTCGGTGAATCGGCGAACAGACAGGTGCTTCATCCGGTCCGGGTGAGCGCCGCGAACCGGTCGCCCGGGCCGGAGCCGCGCTCGGGGCACGCTGGGTCGGCCGGCGCCCCGAGCGGGCGTTGAGCGGTCAGCCGGGCAGGATCGCGGAGTACTCCTTCGGCAGCTGGGCCACCGTGTCGCGGTACTCCTTCTCGGGCACGATGTTGCGCAGCACGGTGAGCACGGCGCGGGCGTGCGCGGCGGCCTGTTCCTCGGTGACGCCCGGGCCCTCCGCGACGGCGATCTCGTCGAGGAACTGCTCGAGCGCCATGCGCCGCGGCCGGCCGCGGCTGCGCTGCGTGCCGCGGTCGAACGCGGGGTGCAGCTCGGGCGGGACGAACGGCTTGAGGTCGTCGATCTGCCCGGCGGAGACCCGCATGGCGAGGGTCTCCAGGACGGCCTCGGTGACCAGGCGGGCCGCGCCCCGGTCGAGCCCCGTCCGCTCGGCGACCTGGTCGATGAACTCGTCCGCGGACACCACCCCGATGAAGTCCGGCGGGCCGCCGGCCGGTGCTTCGGTGGCGTCGGTCGCCGTGTCGGTCCGCTCGCGCGCGGCGGCGTCCGGCTGGGCCGTTGCTGTGCCGCGCGGGTCGGTCCCCTCCCGCGGCAGCTCGGCGCGGCGCGGCTCGCCGGCCGGCTCGAACAGCGGGCCGAAGTCGGTCGGCAGCTCGGCGCGCAGCTGCCGGTACGCTTCGCCCGCGGCCGCCTCGCGCAGGGCCATCAGCACCGCGTGCGCGGCGTACTCGGCGGCGGTGGGCGAGGCCCCGATGTGCCGGCCGAGGCGGCGCAGGTATTCGTCGGCGCCGTAGCTCTCGGCGGGGCCGTCGTGCCGCAGGTATGGCCGGAACCGGTCGGGCAGCTGGTCGGCCAGGCCGGCGGCGGCATCCGCCGAGATGCCCTGGGCCAGCACGCTCACGGCCACGCGGCTGACCGTGTCCACCCGACCCGGCTCGACCCCGCCCTGATCCCGTACCAGCCCGATGAAGGTGTCGTACTCCATAGCCCTCTCCCACTCCGATGAGGGTCATTTCGGACATTTTTACTGTACGCCCGGGCCCTCGTCTCTCCAACCGCTCGGAGCCGCGGTCGAACCGGGGGCCGGCCGCGTTCGGAGCTGGTAGGACACCGCGCAGGCGGTGAGGGCCAGACCGTAGCCGGCGAAGGAGATCGGCATGGCGACGCCGATGTACGACAGCGCACCGAAGCCGCTGCGGCCATGCCACCGCAGGACACCACCCGTCACCAGGCCGACATAGACCGCGGCGCCCAGCCCGTACAGCACGAATGTCGGGGCGATCAGCCAGACGGGAACGATCGGCAGGAAGCGGGGCACTCGCCGACCGGCCAGCAGGAGCGTCCAGCGGGGGAACACCATGCCCCAGGGCCGGACCGGACCGAGCAGCAGGAACACGGCCAGGCCCAGGCCGACGCAGAGCGCAGCGGCCATGCTGTAGGACGGGCGGGCCGGGCCGGGCTCGAGGCCGGGCACCCCGAATGCGGCGAGCAGGTGCACGCCGCCGTACGGCAGCCAGGCCACACAGCCGGCGTAGGCGATCCGGCAGATCCGCGCCGGGGCGGCGGTCGCGGGCGGCCGGACGCCACCAGTACCGCGCCGCACGACGACCGCGACCAGCAGCGCGCCGGCGGCCGTCAGCCCGAGCCGTTGCAGGAAGGCGGGCCAGTCGGGGTCCCCGTGGCGGTCGGTGACGGTGCCGGTGAGCGCGAGTTCGACGAGGTTGAGCAGCAGCCAGCAACTGCCGGCCAGCAGCACTACGGCCAGCGGCCACACCGCCCATCGGCGGCGGGTCAGGACCACGACGCTCGCGAGCAACAGCACCGCTGCGCCGGGCCACGCCGCGTGCGGGAACCCGGCGAACTCGTCCTGGCCGGCGAACGCGCCGATGCCGGTACCGATGCCGAACAATGCGGTGCATACGCCTGCCGCCCCAGCGGCCCAAACCGTCGATCGCATGCCCGCAGTCTCAGCGTCCCACCTGTGCCCGCACTGAGTCAGGCTGAGTCCATCCACAGAAGCGTAGGTGTGCCTGGAACGCGAGACAGGCCACCGTAAATGACCGTCCACAAGGGACGGCAAAGCATTGATCACTCCTGTCGGGAACCCTCAGAGCTCCATGTCTGCTCAGCGGCGCGGCGGTGGCTGAGGATGGCAAGGCTGACGAGATGCATCTGGAGCGCGCCGCTCGGTGATGGCTGTACTGTGCCGCGGAGGGTGACTCGTTCGCATATTGCGGCGTGGACCGCTGCTGTCAGCGCCGCAGGATAATGGATCTGCGCCGCGGCGCGCCGGTCGTCGGTGCACAGCTCAATGTGGCAGTGTCCGTCGAAGACGGCGCTGGCCTCCAGAACGCCGACCAGACTTACGACTTCGCGTTCCAGCTTGGTCTGCGGTTGCGGGTTGTCATGCTCAATGCGGCTGGACGGCGTGGCGAGGGGTCTGGACTTCATCGGGCGGCTCCACCGTCGACTCGGCTGATGCACCGAGGCGCTCGTCTTCTTGGGGTCCGAACTCGTGAGCGCGTTTTCCGCTTCGTTTCCTTGTCGCATGGATAGATTCGTAGCCGTCGACGGCTCGGATGGGTGCGCAAGACGGCCGAGGCGCTCGCTGAGCGTTGCGGGCGGGCTCGCGGGGATCGCTGGAACGGCTGCTCGTCGGTCGTGGACACGGTGCGCGAGCTGCTCGAGGCGGCGGTGGCGCAGGGCCGGCGGCGGCGCTGGGCGGAGTGGCCGGGTGCGCGGGCCGCTGCTCGCGGTGTCTCTTGCGTGCACGCCGATGCGGGCCGGGTGGCGCGAACCCGGCCCGCCGGTGGCGGTGGATGTGCTCGTGGATCAGTAGTAGCTGCAGGAGACGGTCAGGTCGTCGACCTCGAGGGCGTCCAGCTCGTTGTTGTTCTCGCCGATGAGGCCGATGCGCACGAAGACGTCCTTGTGCGGGGGCACCCAGGCGGCGGTGGTGACCGGGCGCCAGATCAGGTAGTCGTTGGCCTTCGTGAACGTGAAGGGCTGGACCGACACGTATGTCCACGTCGCCACGTCGATGACTTCGAGCTGGCCGTGCAGCTGGGCGTTGAACGTCAGCGTGCGGCCCCAGAGGCGGGCTCCGCAGGTGAGTGTCCGGCCGGCGGTGAACGGGGTCAGCGAGACGGTGCGGCCCACGTCGGACCAGCCGGAGTTGGCCTGGATCCAGCTCGTGCGCGTGCCGCTGTGCGGGTTGGGGCTGGCGAAGCCGATGTTGCAGCCATTGACGAAGTTGGGGTCCACTACCGAGTTCCAGCAGGACCAGGTGGCGGACGGGTTCGACTCGAACCCGTCCGTCAGCTGCCACCCGGAGGCGTAGGCCGCCCCGGGGACCGCGAGGGCCGCCGTCACTACACCGGCGAGCGCGACGAGCGCTCGGGCCATCCACGTACGTCGACGCATGGGCGTCAGCATCGGGGTGGCGGCGGGTGCTGTCAAACAACCGTGAAACTTACCGGTGAGGTCAGCTGCTCCGGGCGTGGGCGGTGAAGAGGTGCAGGACGCTGTCCGGGGTGCCGGGGCCGAAGACGATGTCGAAGTCGCGGGCGGCTTCTTCTGCCTCGTCCCGGCTGCGGGGGAACAGTGTGGCCTCGTAGGCGGTCAGGGCGGCCTCGACGTCGTGCGGGTCGGCGGCGATGGCCAGGCCGAGTTCGGCGCCGTCGAGCATGGCCAGGTTGGCGCCCTCGCCGTTCGGGGGTGAGAGGTGGGCGGCGTCGCCGAGCAGGGTGACGCCGGGGATTCGGGGCCAGCTGTGGCCGATCGGCAGGGCGTTCAGCGGGCGGTGAACCGGTGGGGTCTCGCCGTCGGTGAGCAGGGCGGTCAGTTCGGGGGCCCAGCCGGAGAACTCGGCGGCCAGGCGGGCGGTGGCGGCGGGTGCGTCGGTGAAGTCGATGCCGGCGAACCAGTCGAGGGGTTTCGACAGGGCGACGTAGGTGTGCAGGACGGCGCCGGCCTCGCGGTGGGCCTGGATGCCCTTGCCCGGGTTGGTGGCCAGCATTGCGCCCGCGCCCACCGCGGCGGCGCTTGCGGGGTGGCGTTCGTCGGCGTCGTACAGGTAGGTCTCGATCATCGACGTGCCCACGTACTGGGGCGTGGCCGCCGAGAGCAGGGGGCGTACGCGCGACCAGGCTCCGTCGGCGCCGACCAGGACCTCGGTGGTCACGGTCCGGCCGTTGGCGAAGGTGAGCTCGTGGCGGCCGGCGCCCAGGGCGGTGGCCGTTGCCAGTTTGTGGCCCCACTGGACCGTGCCGGCGGGGAGGGAGTCGAGCAGGAGCCGGCGCAGTTCGCCGCGCAGGACCTCGGGGCGGTTGCCGGTGCCGTCGTCGGGCCGGTCGAGCAGGACGCGCCCGTCGCGGGCCAGGATTCGGGTGGCTTCGGCGCCGGCGCGGATCAGGGTGCGGAACTCGTCGTGGAGGCCGGCCTCGCGCAGGGCGAGCTGGCCGTTGTGTTCGTGGATGTCGAGCTGGCCGCCCTGGGTGCGGGCGGTCGGCGACTCGTCGGCCTCGTAGACCGTCGAGGTGATGCCGTGGACGTGCAGGACGCGGGCCAGGGTCAGGCCGCCCAGGCCGGCGCCGACGATTGCCACCTCAACCATGTCATTCCCCCCAAATCTCTGGAACGTCGTTCCAGCGTCTAGCTTGGAACAACGTTCCAGGCATGTCAAGATGGGTGCATGGCGACAAGGGCCCGGCCGGGCGAGCGGGAGGACGCGCTGTCGCGCGCGCGGATCGTCGAGGCCGCGATCGAGATGCTCGACGGCGGCAACGAGCTGACCTTCCGGGCGCTCGCGGCGCAGCTGAGGACCGGGCCGGGCGCGATCTACTGGCACGTGGCGAACAAGGGCGAGCTGCTGGCCGCGGCGGCCGACGCGGTCATCGGCGAGCCGCAGCCCGTCACGGACGATCCGGCGCTGACGATCCGGACCACGGCCCTCGAGGTGTTCGACGCGATCGAGGCGCATCCCTGGGCGGGGGAGCAGCTGGCCCGGCTGTCGTCGCAGCCGACCGTGCTGCGGATCTTCGAGCGCATCGGGCGGCAGGTGCAGGCCCTCGGCGTGGCGGAGGCCGGGCAGTTCACGGCCGCGTCGGCACTGCTGAACTACGTGCTCGGGGTGGCCGGGCAGCACGCGGCGCAGGCGCGCTCGGTGGAGCCGGGCACGCGGCGCAGTGACGTGCTGCGGGCGGCGTCGACCAACCTCGACCCGGACCGGTTTCCGTTCATCCGGGACGTCGCCGGGCAGCTGCGGGAGCACGACGACCGGGTGCAGTTCCTGGCCGGCATCGACCTGATCCTGGAGGGCATCCGCAGTCGGCTTCCCGACGGGAGGTGACCGCGCCGCCCGCGATTGCGTGGCGGTGGGTATGAAGGCGGAGGAGCCGCCGATCGTGCGGCAGATCAGGGCATCGGTCATCGGGGACGGCGCGGGCGTGCCCGGGCCGTTCGGGGTGCGGCCGCTCGTCTACGCCGACCACACCGCCTCCGGGCGGGTGCTCGGGTTCGTCGAGGACCACATCCGCGAGCACGTCATGCCGTGGTACGCCAACACCCACACCGAGGCCTCGGCCACCGGGCGGCGGATGACGGCCCTGCGCGAGGAGGCCCGGCGGAAGGTGCGCGCGGCGGTCCAGGCGACCGACCGGCACGCGGTGATCTTCTGCGGGTCCGGCTCCACGGCCGCGATCGACAAGTTCATCCGGATCATCGCCGGCGGGGGATGGCCGCGGCCTGTCGTGTTCGTGGGGCCGTACGAGCACCACTCCAACGAGCTGCTGTGGCGCGAGTCCGGCGCCGAGGTCATCCGTACGACCTGGGCCGGCCTGGAGGGGCACCTGCGCGCCA
The DNA here is from genome assembly GCF_019904175.1 of Dactylosporangium vinaceum. Classification (GTDB taxonomy): domain Bacteria; phylum Actinomycetota; class Actinomycetes; order Mycobacteriales; family Micromonosporaceae; genus Dactylosporangium; species Dactylosporangium vinaceum. The sequence continues at coordinate 3,596,295 of NZ_CP061913.1, forward strand.
ACGCCGGACGGACCATGATCGGCTCGTTCTCGGCCGGGTCGAACGTGACGGGCGCCCTGGCCGACGTCGACGCCGTCTCCGCGCTGCTGCACCGCTACGACGCCCTGGCCTGCTGGGACTACGCGGCGGCCGGCCCGCACCGGCCGATCCGGGCCCACGACGCCGTGTTCCTGTCGCCGCACAAGTTCCCCGGCGGCCCGGGCACGCCCGGAGTCCTCGTCGTGCGCAAGGACCTGATCCGCAACCCCGTCCCGACGGTCCCCGGCGGCGGCACGATCACCTACGTGCACCCCGGCGCCCGCTACTACCTGGCCGACCCCGAGCACCGCGAGGAGGGCGGCACTCCGGCGATCATCGAGTCCATCCGGGCCGGCGTCGTCATGCGCCTGCACCGCCAGGTCGGCCTGGACGTGATCCAGCAGCGCGAGACCGGCTACGTCCGGCGGGCGATCCAGGCGTGGCGCGGCAACCCGGCCATCACGATCCTCGGTGACCCGGACGCCGACCGGCTGCCGATCGTGTCGTTCACCGTCGACGGGCTGCACCACAACCTGGTGGTGACGCTGCTCAGCGACCTGTTCGGGATTCAGGCCCGCGGCGGCTGCTCGTGCGCCGGACCGTATGGGCACGACCTGCTCGGCATCGGCCCGCAGCAGGCCGAGCACCTGGCGGAGCAGGCCCGGGCCGGCTGGCTGGGGGTGAAGCCCGGCTGGGCCCGGGTGAGCTTCGCGTACTACCTCGGTGAAGACGAGTTCGCCTACATCGTGGACGCGGTGCAGTTCCTCGCCGCGCATGGCGCCGGGTTCAAGGCGCTGTACGGATTCGACGAGCGTGACGGAGTGTGGCGGCACCGTCACTTCAGGGCGAACGGCGCGCTCACGGCGGTACAGACGCGGGATCTTCGGGGTTTTCTCGACGACGCACAGGGAATCCTGGCGGTCCCCTAAGGATTCGCCCCGGTTGCGCGGGGAGGGCACCATTGGTGTCGTGAGCAGCGGTGGTTGAGCCCTTACGGCCGGAGGACCCGCGGCGGCTCGGGCCGTACCGGCTTCTCGGGCGGCTCGGCGCCGGCGGCATGGGGCAGGTCTTCCTGGGCCGGGACCCGGCCGGCGCGGCGGCCGCCGTGAAGACGCTGCACCTGGGGGCCGGCTACGACGCCGAGCTCGTCGAGCGGTTCCGGCGGGAGGTGGAGTCGGCGGCGAAGATCCGGTCGGAGTACACCGCGCGGGTCCTCGACGCCGACCCCGCCGGCGCGCCGCCGTGGCTGGCCACCGAGTATCTGGCCGGGCTGACCCTGGCCGAGGTGGAGGACCTGGCCGGGGCGCTGCCGGAGGAGCTCGTGCGGCGGCTCGGGGCGGCGCTGGCCGGTGGGCTCGCCGCGATCCACAGCGCGCGGGTCGTGCACCGCGATCTCAAGCCGAGCAATGTGCTCGTCCTCGCCGACCAGATCAAGATCATCGACTTCGGGATCGCCCGGCCGGACGACGCGCCGCGGCTCACGGCGTCGCAGTACTTCCACGGCACCGTCGGCTACATCGCGCCCGAGCGGTTCGCCGGCAAGGCGGGCACGCCGGCCTCCGACGTGTTCGCGCTCGCGGCGATGCTGGTGCGGGCCGCGACCGGCCGGCTGCCGTTCGAGGGCGCCAACATGGCCGAGTACCTCTACGCCGTGCACTACAGCGCCCCCAACCTCGTCGGCGTGCCGGCCGGGATGACGTGGACGCTGCGCAAGTGCCTGGAGGCCGCACCCGAGGACCGGCCCACCGCGCGGCAGGTCCGCGAGCGGCTGGCCGCCGGGCTGCCGGAGCCCGCCGGGCCGTGGCTGCCCGCGCCGGTCCTCGCCGCGATCGCCGGGCGGCAGCGCGCCGCGGCCGGGCTGCTGCGGCAGGGCCGCGACCGGCCGTGGCGGGCCGGGCACGCGATGGTCCGCGGCGAGATCGTGGTCGCCGGCCCGACGGTGGTCCTCAGCGCCGACGACGGTGTACAGGCATTGGAGGCCGGCGACGGTACCGTCCGCTGGCGCCACCCCGAGCCCACCGCCCCCGGCTACCGGCCCCTCGTCGCGGGCGACACGGTGATCAGCCCGGCCCCGAAGCGCCTGGTCGCCCTGGACCTGCAGACCGGCCGGGAGCGCTGGGCGCTGCCGGTCGCGCCGCACGGCGAGCCGGTCTACGCCCACGGCCTGGTCCACGTGCTCGGCCCGGGCAAGCGCAACCTGTTCGCCCTGGACGCCGACACCGGCGCCGAGGTGTGGCGGACCGCGGCGGCCGCCCTGCGCCCGGTGCCGGTGCCCGCCGGCGTCGCGATCGTGCAGGGGCTCATGGTCAGGGAGCGGCGCTTCGACGGCACCGCTGGCTGGTCCCACGGCGAACTGCCCGCCCCGGCCGGTGGCCTCACCGCCGCGGGTGACCTGGTCCTCGTCCGGTCCGGCGATGCCCTGCTCGGCCTGGGCGCCCGGGACGGGGCGCTGCGGCTGCGGCGGACCGGGCTGCCGCCGCGGGTCGCGCCGGCGGCGACCGCCGAGATCGTCGTGCAGCCGGCGGCGGGGGAGCTGCTCGGCCTCGACCCGGCCGACGGGTCGCTCCGGTGGCGTTTCGCGCTGGCGCACGACCGGGGCACGCCGCACGCGGTCCCCGGGGCCGTGTTCGTCACCGAGCCCGAGAGCCTGACCGCGCTCGGGCCCGACGGCGAGGTCCGGTGGAGGGTGCCGGGCATCGCCGTGTGGCCGGGGGTGCACGCGACCGGGACACTGGTGTATGTGGTCGACGCCGGCGTGCTGCGCGCCTACTCGCGCCACGACGGCACCGTCCGCTGGTCCGCGCCCGACATCCGCGTCACCCGCGCGCCGGTCGCCGGTGACGGTGTCCTGTACGTCGACAACGGATACACCTTGTTCGCCATCAACGCCGACGACGGGGAGCGACTGCCCACATGACGGTGCACATCGAGTTCGACGCGGACCGGCGGTTCACGGACCAGTTCGAGCTGCAGTGGGGCCGCCTGGCCGCGACCGGTGAGCGGGTGCTGCGCCGGACCGCCCGCAACGCCGACGCGCAGCGGCTCGTGCGGGCCGAGGTGCACGCCGGGCGGCTGCTCGACGCGCTGCCCGGCACCACCTACCCGGTGCAGCTGTGCCGGGTCGTCGAGCACGACCTGACCGGTGCCAGTGCGCACGTGACGAGCACCTACCGGGGTGTGCCGGTGGCCGGGCAGCCCGGTGCGCCGCTGCCGGAGACGCTGCTGAAGATCTTCGGTGACCTGCTCGTGGCGATCCAGACCCTGGCCAAGGCCGGGCTGACCCACGGCGCGATCGTGCCCGAGTTCGTGCTCTGGGACGGCACGCACGCCCAGCTGGTCAACCTCGGCGAGGCGGTCGCGGTCGGCGAGCCGGCCCGGGCCGCCCTCGACCCGCAGTGGCAGCCGCCGGCCGGCCCCGACGGGCTGCGCCTGGCGACCGAGGCCGACGACGTGTACCAGGCCGGGATGGTCGTGTTCTGCATCGCCCTGCAGCGCGGCCCGGCCGGCCCGGCGCAGGTGCGCGAGGAGCTCGGCCGGGGCGGCGGCTCGGCCCTGTCGGCGCTGCTCGAGGGCGTCTTCGCCGACGACCCGCGGGACCGCCCCGACGCCCACGAGCTGCTGCGGCGGGTCGAGGAGGCGCGGTACGAGCCGGTCTGGCAGAGCCCCGACCCGGCCGACGCCACCACCGCCACGATCAAGATCCCGCAGCAGTACTCCCCGGTGCCCGCGACCATGCCGGTCCCCGTGTCCGGGCCGCCGACCGCGCGGGCCGCGGTGGCGCTGAGCCCGGCCCGCGACGAGTTCCGGCGGCTGGTCGAGGCCAAGCAGCAGTACCGCCAGGCCCGCAACGCCCCGCAGCGGGTCGCCTGGCGATGGTGCCGCAGCCTTGTCGACGTACTGTGGTACAGCCGCGACGAGCTGTCGAGCAAGATCATCATGGGCGTGCTCGCGCTCGTCGTCATCGGCGTGCCGCTGACGCTCATCGTGCTCATCGTGCACACCGTTGGAGGGTCCAAGTGAACGTCGCGAGCCCGAGCCGGCTCCTCGGCCGCGTGCTCTGCCCGATCTGCCTGCAGTGGATCCACTGGAGCAAGGCACAGCGGGTCGAGGTCGACATGGAGACCCAGCAGCACCGGCCGTTCCGCCCGCGCGGCGCCGACGAGACCAAGGAGGCGTTCGCCGAGCGGCGCCTCGGCGCGCAGCGCTCCTGCACGCTCATGCGCGACGGCATGGCGACCACCCACTACCTGCCGGACCGCTACGGCGACTACGGCGACCCGATCGTCATCGGCCTGGTCGGGCACCGGGCGGCCGGCAAGACGCTGCTGCTGGCCGCGATGGTCGAGGCGCTGCGCAACAACCTCGAGCTGGCCGACCTGGGCCTGCGGGTCGAGCGGCTCGACGAGGCGATCGAGCACAACTACATGACCCGCTACGTCGAGCCGTTCTGCCACCGCCGCGAGCAGCTGCCGCTGACCCAGATCAGCCCGATCGCGTTCAGCTACGTGGCCAAGGTCTACAGTGCCCACGCCCGCCGCGACTTCGCCGTCGCGTTCTTCGACGTGGCCGGCGAGCAGCTGCGCCGGCGCCGCTCCGGCGACCGGTTCCTGGACACGTCGTTCCTGTCCGCGGTCAACGCGCTCATCTTCGTCATCGACCCGGAGAAGGCGCTGCCCTCCGCGCTCGGGGAGCCCGCGACCGTCTACGGCGACCCGGCGTTCAACGCGGTCATGGACCGCCTCGTCGAGGTCCGGGGCGAGAAGGGCACCCAGTTCCTGCCGATCCCGGCGGCGATGGTGGTGGCCAAGTCCGACCTGCTCGCCCCGCGCCGGCCCGAGGTCGCGAAGTGGCTCGACCGCGACGACAACACGCGCCTGCAGACAGTCGCCGAGGAGAGCGAGGAGGTGTACGAGTTCCTCGCCAACAACGGCGCCGAGCGGTTCCTGCCGCCGGTGAACCGGGTGAGCGACGTGAGCCTGCACTACGCCTCCGCGGCCGGTGTCGCGCCGCGCGACGGGCACTTCCCGGCCGAGGGCTTCGGCCCGCGCCGGGTGCTGCGCCCGCTGCTGTCGCTGTTCGCCATGACCGGCGTGCTCGACCGGGCAGTGCTGGGGGACCGATGAGCCGACGACTGGATGGAGCGCGATGACCTCGCCTTCGGGGCGCATTGACCAGATCGTGTTCCGCTGGCGCACCCGGGCGTCGGCCGGCGGCGGCCAGGACGGTGTCGGGCCGGACGCCACCTCGCTCACGGAGTCCGCCGTCGCGTGGTGGGACGAGCGGCTGGCGCTGCGCATCACCCGTGCGCCCGGGCGCAACGAGCGGCCGTCGCTGGCCTACCTGCGCGTCGACGCGTACGGGGTCGTCCTGCACAAGGTCCCGGCCCGCGACGACCACGGCCGGCCCGGTGCCGCCGTCGCGCACGCCCTCATCGGCCCGGCCGAGCTGATCAACGTCCAGCTGGCGCTGGGCCTGGAGCACTGGCCGCACTGGGCCGGGCGCAACGACCCCGGCGCCTACCCGCCGGGCCGGGTCGGCACCGTGCCGTTCGCGGTGCTGCGCGAGCACGCCGACGCCGCGCTGGCCCAGCCGGTCAACGACCCCGGCGGCGCCTTCGACGAGCTGCTCGACCGGGTCCTGGCCAACCCGGCCGCCCCGCTCACCGTGGTCATGCCCGACGCGCCCGCCACCGCCCTCGTCCGCGGCCTCGTCGACGTGCTCGGCGACGTGCGGGACCTGACGTTCGCGGCCAACGAGGACGACGACACCGACCCGGACCTGCCCCGGCTGGTCTTCCTCGACGCGGTCACCGGCGGCTCCGGCTACGCCGCCACCCGCGAGCGGCTCTACCCCGGCCAGCCCGGCGCCCGCGTCGACGGCTTCACCCAGCAGCTGGCCGACATGTGGCGCCGCGGCGGCGCGGCCGAGCTCGCCCCGCTGCGCGGCGGCCGCAGCCTGTCCCGCGCCGCCGACGTGCAGCAGTGGGAGCGCGAGGTCGTCGTCGGCGGGCGCATCCTGCAGACGACGCTACTGGAGGCGGTCACCACCGGCCAGGCCGCGCCCGAGCACCTGGAGCTGCTGCACACCGAGGCCGGGCAGCGCCAGATCGAGGCGGAGGCGGCCAAGCTCAACGACGGCGACCTCGCCACCGCCTACCAGACCTGGCAGCCCGGCGGTCAGGTCGCCACCCGCTACCCGGGCGCGTCACAGGTCATCACCCGCCTCGTCGTGCAGCGGGCCATGCGCAGCGGCGCCAGCAAGACGCTGCGGGAGGCGCTGAAGCGCTCCGCGTTCGACCCCGAGCTCGTCGACGCGCACCTGCGCGCCTGGGCCGCGCACGGCCGCAACGCCAACGCCGGGCCGGCCGCGATCGTGGAGCTGGCCCAGCTCGCCGCCTCGTTCGGGGTGCCACCGGCCCTGCAGGCACCCGGGATGCGGGCCCTCATGGACCGCATCTCGCTGGCCGACCTGATCGAGCTGGCCAACCGCTACACCGGCTCGAACGTCCACACGGCCGAGCTGCTGCTCAGCGCGGCCGAGGGGCGCGGGTTCGACCCGGGCGCGCTCGACGCGGCGCAGATGGCCCTGGAGCGCACCGACTACCTCATCTACTGCATCCCGTTCCTGCCCGGCGACGCGCGGATCGCCCAGGACCGCTGGCAGCGGCTGCTGCGGGCGGTCTTCGGGGCGCAGCTCGGCGACGAGCACGGGCGCGTGCACCACGACGTCCTGAAGTTCCTCGGGCGCAAGGACGCACCGGAGGTACCCCCGGCGCTGGCATTCGCCCTTCGCACGTTTCCCGGGACCCTGACCGGCAAGGCGCGGGTCGATCAGCTCGCGGCGCGGGACTTCTATCTGGCCGCCGGGCTCGAGGACATCTGGCCGGAGCGCGACGAGCTGCTGCGGGCCGAGCGCACCACGAAGGTGATGCGGCAGCGTTCGTCGCACGGCGACTCGGCCGGGACCGTCACCCGCTCGGCCGTTGCCGCCGCTCCCGCGCGCGTGCGCCGCAGCGTCGAGCCGCGGCTGCTGATGATCATCGGCGGGGCCGCGCTCGTCGTCGTGGCGCTCGTCGCCGTCGTCATCTTCGCCATGTCGGGGGGATCGCAGTGAGCACCGAGTTCCGGCTCAGCATCGACTACGGCACGACCAACACGGTCGCCTACCTGCAGCCGCCGGGCGAGGCGCCGTTCGCGCTGCAGTTCAACGGCGGGCCGCTGCTGCCGTCGGCGGTCTGGGCCGACGAGCACCGCTCGCTCGTCACCGGCCACAACGCGGTGCGCTCGGCCCGGCTCGACCCCGGCCGCTACGAGCCCAACCCGAAGCGGCGCATCGGCGAGCGGAAGGTGCTGCTGGGCGGCGACGAGTTCGACATCGCCCAGCTGATCGGGGCCACCCTCGCGCAGGTCTACGGCGAGGCCGTCCGCATGGCCCGCACCGACCGGCTGCGGGTCGTGCTCACCCACCCGGCCGCGTGGTCGGCCGACCGGCAGGGCGTCCTGCGCGCCGCCGCCGGGCACGCCGGGCTGCACCAGCCGACGCTCGTCAGCGAGCCCGAGGCGGCCGCGGCCCAGCTGATCGCGTCCGGCGCGGCCGTCGCCGACGGCGACCCGCTCGTCGTCTACGACCTCGGCGCCGGCACCTGCGACGTGACGGCGGTGCTGCGCACCGGGCGCGAGTTCCAGCAGCTGGCCAAGGCCGGCGTCGACGACGTCGGCGGCCTCGACCTCGACGAGGTGGTGCAGAAGCGGGTCGGGCGCACGATCGGCGACCGGTACCCGGACGAGTGGGCCCGCCTCATGGAGCCCGAGGGGACCGACCGCTGGCTGGCCCGGCTGCTCTGGGACGACTGCCGCGGCGCGAAGGAGCGGCTCAGCACCGAGCGGGTCGCCCGGGTCCAGGTGCCGCTCATCGACGAGGACGTGTCGGTGACCCGCGGCGACTTCGAGCGCGACGCCCGGCCGCTGCTGCAGCGCACGGTCGCGATGACCGAGCAGGTGCTGCGCCGGGCGAAGATCGGCCGGGACGACCGGGCCGAGCTGTTCCTCGTCGGCGGGGCCACCCGCACGCCGCTCGTCGGCACCCTGCTCGGGCAGGCGACGGGCCGCTCGCCCCGGCGGGTCGAGCACCCGGAGCTCGTCGTGGCCGAGGGGGCGCTGCGCTACCTGGCGATGCAGGCCAACGAGCCCGCACCCCGGCCCCGCACGATGCAGATGCCCGCGACCCCCGCCACGCCGATGACCCCGGTGACGCCGGCCGCCCCGCAGACCCTGCAGGAGCCGGTCGTCGTCGACGCGGCGCCGCCCACGCGCCGCGAGTCCGTCACGGTGAAGCTGCCGCCGCAGCCCGCCCCGGCCTTCGCCCCGCCGCCGGGCGCGTACGGGGCTCCGCCGCCACCGGTGCAGGACAAGCGCAAGCTGATCCCCAACCCGTACCGGTTCCACGGGGCGGCGACGTTCCGGTTCGCCGCGGTCCTGGCCGTGGGCCTGGTCCTCGGGTTCTTCGACGGGGTCCTGTTCACGGTGCTGAGCTGGCTGCTCATCCTCGGCGGCGGCGCGGGCACGGCGTGGAAGCTGTTCCAGTGGGCGCTCAGCGCCCGTGACACCCGGCCGCTGCGCATCGACGGCACCGGCATCACCGTGACCAAGGGCGGGCAGGACACGACGTTCCCGTGGTCGCTGATGGCGACGGTGTACATCCGGCCGTACCGCTCGACCCGGTGGCTGGTGTGCACGCCGGCGTCCAACACCGCGCTGGGCAGCGACCACGGCACGGCCCGGTTCTGGTCGCGGCCCTACAGCGTGTTCTTCCTGACGAGCACCGGTGGGTTCGGCGACGATCTGGTGAAGGAGGCGCTGGAGCAGTACGCGGGGGAGCGCTACCCGCACTGAATAATCGGTTGCCCGGTCGCTCCTTGATCGGCATCCTGGTGCCATGACGTACTGACGGGCTTGAGACGGGTATCCCCACCACCTCTCTTCGAAGGATTCTTCCTTTTGCCTGCCAGTGTTTCCCTATTCGCGTCCCCGAACAGCTGGATCGAGTCCGACGCCGTCGCGCAGTGTCACCAGGTGGCCGCGTTCGACGGGATGCGGCACGTCGCCGGCATGCCCGACCTGCACCCCGGCAAGGGGGCGCCGATCGGTGCGGCGATGCTCTCGTCCCTGCTGTACCCGTTCCTCGTCGGCTCCGACATCGGCTGCGGCATCGCCGTGTTCCCGATCGCCATCAAGAAGCCCGTCCCCGAGCGGCTGGCCGCCCGGTTCCCCGACCTCGACGTCCCGATCGACCCTGACGGCGAGGACGTCCCCGGCGGCTGGGTCGAGGGGCTCGGCACCGTGGGCCGGGGCAACCACTTCGTCGAGCTGGCCCGGGTCGACTCCATTGTGGACGCCGCGCACGCCGAGCGCCTCGGCCTGGCCGAGGGCGCCCTGGTGCTCATCGTCCACAGCGGATCGCGCGGGCACGGCGAGCGGATCCTCCGGGCGCACACCGAGGTGCACGGGGCCGGGCCCGCCCTGGAGCCGGCCGCGTACCTCGCCGCGCACGACGACGCCGTGCGCTGGGGCTCGCTCAACCGGCGGCTGCTCGCCGAGCGGGTCGCCCTCGCCCTCGGTGCGGAGCCGACCGAGCCCGTCATCGATCAGTGCCACAATCTCGTCGAGGTCCGTGACGGGGCCTATCTGCACCGCAAGGGGGCCGCGCCCGGCGACGGGCGGGATGTGCTCATTGCGGGGACTCGCGGTACCCCCTCGTATGTGGTGGCCGCCCACGCGGGGGCCGACGCGGGCTGGTCGGTCGCCCACGGTGCGGGCCGCAAGATGTCCCGGGCCGACGCCCTGCGCCGGGGCAAGGCGAAGCACACCGTCGAGGAGCTGCGCCGCACCCCGGTCGGCTCGATCGTGGTGTGCGGCGACCGGCAGCTGCTGTTCGAGGAGGCCCCGACCGCCTACAAGCGCATCGAGCAGGTCATCGGCGACCTCACCGGGCACGCCCTGGCCACGCCGGTCGCCGTCACCGTCCCGGTCGTCACCTACAAGACGGCCGAGCACGACCGGCGCCGGGCACGTTCATGACCGTGCACCTGATGCTGTCGGCCGGCCGCGGGCCGCTGGAATGCGCGTGGGCCGTGGCCAAGCTGATGTCACGGCTCACGGCCGACGCGGCCCGGCACCGCGTCGGCGTGGCCGTCGCCGAGCGGGTGCCCGGTGAGCGCCCGGGCACGCTGCGCTCGGTCGTGCTGACGCTGAGCGGCGCCGGAGCCGAGGCGTTCGCCGCGGCGTGGACGGGCACGCTGTGCTGGCAGGCGCCGAGCCCGTACCGCCCGAACCACGGCCGCAAGAACTGGTACGTCATCGGTGGGCGCTGCTCGCTCGACGCCCCGCGGACCGCGTTCCAGGAGTCGGACGTCTCGCTGGTGCCCTGCCGCACCGGTGGCCCCGGCGGCCAGAACCGCAACAAGGTCAGCACCGCGGTCCGGGCCACCCACCGCCCGAGCGGCCTGGTCGTCGTGGTCGACACCGAACGCCACTTCGGCCTCAACCGCAGCCTCGCGTTGCAGCAGTTGCGGGAGCGCCTGGAGCGCGAGGACCGGGCCGCCGCCCGGGCCCTGACCTCCGCCCGCTGGCACATGCACGACGAACTCGTCCGCGGCGACCCGATCCGCACCGAACGTCCCTAAAGCCGGGGGATGGGCCGCCGATGAGCAGATCATCGGCTGTATCCGGGCAGCCTCGCCCTGATGGGACGGAAACGGCATGAGCGTGAACACCGCGCCGATCGAGGTGACGGTCCGGCGCAACGCGCTGGGCGGGTTCATCGCCGACCGGCCCGTCGGCGTGAAGAACCTGATCGGCGTGGTGCTCGTCGCGCTCGTCGCCGTCGGGGTCGGGGTGCTGTCGATCGTCAGCATGGGCCGGGTCAACGACCGGCTCGACACTCTGAAGTCCGAGCATCTGGAGAGCGTGCAGCAGCTGGTGGTGATCCGGCAGGGGGTCGCCGAGAACTACCGGGCCCAGTCGCTGTTCGCCTGGTCCTCCTACGACCCGACGCTCGGGCCCCGCGCCAAGGACGCCCGCAGCAACGGCGACACGCTGGTGAACGGGGCCATCCAGGCGTACCAGGGGCACACCGCCGATTCACCGGCCCGCAGCGCCGCGCTCGCGGCGTTCGCGAAGGCCTGGGCCGACTACAGTAACCTGCGCAACGTCGTCGTGTTCCAGGAGCAGCCCGCCGCCGGCACCACCGTCACGGCCGACGCCGCCGAGCGCAACACGCAGTGGCAGGGCCTCGAGAAGCAGATGAACGACTCGCTGTCGCAGCTGCAGCAGCTGGAGGCCACCCAGGCCGACGCCGAGGCCGCGAATGCCGCCAGCGCCTATCACAGCTCGCGCGACTGGACCATCGGTTCGCTGATCGTGGGCCTGGTCGTGGCCCTGCTCGTGGTCGTGCTCATCGGCCGGCGCATGAGCCGGCAGCTGCGCACGGTCTCCGAAACGTTGCGTGCCGCGGCTGACGGCGATCTGACGAAGCGGGCGGAGGTCTTGTCCCGCGACGAGCTGGGTGCGATGGCGGTGGCCGTCAACCAGGCGAACGCCGGCATCGGCCGTACCGTCGAGACGCTGACGACCGCCGCCCGCACGCTGGGCGAGAGCACGCACCGCCTCACCGGCGTCACCGCGCGGATCGGCGACAGTGCGCAGGCGGCCGCGGCTCGGGCGAACGTCGTCGCCGGTGACGCGGGCACCGTGTCGCACAACGTGCAGACGCTCGCCGCGGGCTCGCAGGAGATGGGGGCGTCGATCCGGGAGATCGCGCAGAACGCCAACGACGCCGCCCGCGTCGCCTCCGAGGCGGTCGGGGTCGCGGAGCAGACGAACCACACGGTGTCGAAGCTGGGCGACTCCAGCACCGAGATCGGCAACGTCGTCAAGGTGATCACGTCGATCGCCGAGCAGACGAACCTCCTCGCCCTCAACGCCACCATCGAGGCCGCCCGGGCCGGCGCGGCCGGCAAGGGCTTCGCGGTGGTGGCCAGTGAGGTGAAGGACCTGGCGCAGGAGACGGCGCGGGCCACGGAGGACATCTCGCGGCGGGTGGAGGCGATCCAGGCCGACACCCACAATGCGGTGGCCGCGATCGGGGAGATCAGTCAGATCATCGCGCGGATCAACGACTACCAGCTGACGATCGCGTCGGCGGTGGAGGAGCAGACGGCCACGACGGGGGAGATGAGCCGCAGTGTCGGCGACGCGGCCCACGGTGCGCAGAGCATCGCCGGCAACATCTCCGGCGTCGCCGATGCGGCGCAGACGACCACGTCGACCCTGGCCGAGGTGGACCAGACGGTGGCCGAGCTGACCCGCGTCGCGGGCGACCTGCAGCACGCGGTGGGCCGCTTCCGGGTCTGACGTCTGACGCGAAAGTGATAGTGACAGTCGTCGATAGGTGACAGGGTGTGGGGATGACTCCCCACAGCCGTCGCTTCGTGGCCGCCTTCACCGCCGTGCTGGCCGCCGCGCTGCTGTTGCTCGTGCCCGGGTCGCCGGCCGCGGCCGCCACCGCTGATCGGTTCGGGTTCGCGCTCGTCGACAATCCGGCGGTGCCGACCTGGACGGTGCTGCCGGTGCCGTACCAGTTCGGCAGCTGGGCCTCGCCCGCCGTGGCGACCGGTGGCAAGGTCGCCACCGGGCGGTTCCTCGTGCGCTTCCCCGGCATCGGGGCCGGGGCGCGGGGCAACGTGCACGTGACAGCGGCCGCCCGTGACGGCCGGTTCTGCGAGACCGTGCGGTGGTACTCCTCCGGCCTCGACGAGATCGTCGACGTCCAGTGTTTCAAGGCCGGCGGCTCGCCCGCCGACACGCCGTTCACGGTGCTGTGGACGGTCAGCTCCGGTGTGCTGCCCACCGGCACCGGGGCGTACGCATCGCTCCAGGTCACCGGGAACACGCTGACCCAGGCGTACAACTCGACGGGCAGCCCGGTGTCGGTCACGCCCGTGGCGGTCGGCGTCTACGCGGTGAAGCTCGCCGGTGTCGGCCTGGCCAGCGGCGTGCAGGCGGGCAACGTGCAGGTCACCGCCGTGCAGCCCAACGCGCAGCCGCGCCGCTGCAAGATTCTCAAGTGGGGGGCCGCGGGCGTGGACGTCGTCGGGTACGTCGCCTGCCACGATCCGGTCACCGGCGCCCCGATGAACAGCGACTTCACCGCCTCGTACCACCGTGAGCGGTCGGTTTACGCGTCGTTCGGGCCGCCGAAGTACTTCGGGTACCTCGCCACCCCGTACGGCGGGCCGACGAACTTCTCCTACCCGCTCGGCGTCGGTGCCAACGGCTGGGGTCCGCTGGGCACCGGCACCTACACGGTCAAGTTCCCGGTGCTGCACGAGAAGGCCACGACCGCCCACCTGACGGCGATCGGCGACGGGCCCGGCTACTGCACGCTCCTGGACAAGTGGGTCCTCGCCGGCGCCGCGGACGCGGTGGTGCCGGTGGCCTGCTTCGACAACGCCGGCAACCCGGACAAGAGCGAGTTCAGCGTCGCGTTCTCCTCGAGCGTCTGACCCCGGGCCGCCCCGGGCCCGGCACCGACGTCAGGCCTGGGGCGCGAACGGGCGCACGCCGTAGCGCTCGGACTGGCTGATCACGTCCCACAGGACCTGCGGGGCCCGGGCGCCCTGCATGGTGGCGACGGTCTTGGTGCGCTCGCCGCGGTAGGTGACAGTGACACGGTAGGCGTACCTGTCGCAGCACGTGTGCTTCGGCAGGTACGCGGCGTGCAGGCGCTGGAACCGCCGGGTGCCGGCCAGCCGCAGCGCGGGCGCCCCGCCGACGGTGGTGGTGTCGACGACGAACGCGGTGTGCTCACCGGCGAAGCCGCCCGAGCGCTCCAGCACGATCTGCGTCGCCGCCTGCGTCGCCGCGCCCGCGCCCATCGGCCCCGCCGCCGCGGCCGGTGCGGCCGGTGCGATGAGCGCGGCCGCGGCCGCCGCGGCGATACCGATGCCGGCGCCGCTGCGCAGAATGGTGCGTTGCATGATGGCCACCCCCGTGTGCCGGGCACCGCCGTTCGATGCCTCAGCACGAGCACACCACGCCTCGGCGGCCGGGTGGCCCGGTATCGGCGGAAGTCAGCCGGTGGTGCGGCAACGTCCCGGATCAGCCGGTGAACGTTGCCGAGCGCTTCCGGTCCTCGTACTCGGCCGCCGTCAACAGCCCCTTCGCGTAGTCGTCGATCGCCCGCTCCAGGACGCCGAGCCGATCCGGAGTGCCGGGTTCGGCGAGGACCGCCCGCAGCCGCCGGTACTGCGCATCGTCGATGACGCCGTTGTCGTGCAGCCGCCGCAGCCGGCGCCCGGGCGACCCGGAGCTCTGCGGCTGCGCGGTCCGCCCGGACCGGCGCTGGACGAGGATGCCGAGGCCGACCGGGATGAAGACGCCACCCATGATGTAGCTGCCGAGCCTCGCGTCGGCCGGCATCGAATCCTGCAGCGCGCTCTTGAGGATCGCGGCGACGCCGAGCCCGACGAACCCGGCGACCCACACCCACTGCCCGGTACCCCGCCCGTTGAGCCCGTTGCGGCTGATCGCGATCCCGGCCAGCCAGACCAGCACCCCGCCCACGAGCACCAGCGTGAACGGCACCGTCCCGGGCGGGCACGCGTGCCGGCTGAGGTACGGCCCGCCCGACGCGCAGCTGCCGGTGTTGAGCAGCCAGTGCATCGCGACAGCCATCGCGGCGACCCCGGCCAGCCCGGCCACGACACTCAGCACGTCCCGCACGACGGGTTTCATGCGTGCGAGGGTGACACAGGCCGCGCCGCCACGCGCTGTCCGATTGGCGACGGGCTACCGCTGCAGCTGCTCCGCGACCCGCGCCAGGCCGTCGCGGATGAGGCGGCCGTAGTCGTCGTCGCCGAGGGCGCCGATCGTGTCGCGGGCACGCTGGAGGTACGCCCGGGCCTGATCGACCTCACCGAGCTTGCGGTGGCACTCGGCGAGGTTGAGGTACAGCGACGGGTAGAGCCCGGCCACCGACAGCGGCACGCCGGCCGCGGCGACCTGCTCGTCGGTGATCCGCCCGGCGGCGTCAAGGGCCCGCAGGTCCCAGACGAGCTCGTCGCGGGGGTCGTCCTGCACGTCGGCCATCGAGTGCGCCAGCACGCACACCGGCAGCGGGTCACCCCGCTCGCCGCCGATGTCCGCCCAGATCTCGGCGAACCGCTCCCGGGCCGCGGCCCGCCGGCCCTGGCCGTGGTGCAGGGCCACGGCCTCGGCGATGCGGGCCAGCGTCGCGTCGACGGGCAATGCAGACTCCTGGTGAACCTCGAGCAGTCCCGCGCGCATCGACCGGGTGGAGGCCCACGAGGGAGGTGGCGGTCGCGCACAGCGTACGACAGTCACGGGCGCGGGTGCCCCGGCCGTGTGACGCCGCTGCTGAGAAAAGGCCGGCGCGGCCGGTGACGATCGGGCCGGTGCCGGACACAGACGGGGTGGAGGTGGACGGGTGACGGCCGAGGACGAGTTCTCCGCGGTGTTCGCGCGGCACTACCGCGACGTCGAGCGCTACCTGTACCGGCGCGCGCCCGACGCCCCGGTGACGGACCTGGTGGCCGAGGTGTTCCTCGTCG
Organism: Dactylosporangium vinaceum; assembly: GCF_019904175.1. GTDB lineage: Bacteria > Actinomycetota > Actinomycetes > Mycobacteriales > Micromonosporaceae > Dactylosporangium > Dactylosporangium vinaceum. The sequence goes on from NZ_CP061913.1 coordinate 3,611,941, forward strand.
CGTGGCGGCGCTGGGAGGAGCTCCCGGCCGGCCGGGAGCTGCCGTGGCTCTACGCGGCGGCCGGGCACGTCCTCGCCAACGAGCTGCGCGGGCGGCAGCGGCACCGGCGGCTCGCACCGCCGCGTTCGCGATGCGCCTGGCCCGCGCCCGCCGCCGGCTGCGGGCCGCGCTCGCGCCGCCACCTCCGGCACCGGCGTTCATCCGCACACCGACCGGGGAGCAGGCATGAGGAGACGCATTGATTCGACGCTGGCCGGGCTCGACCCCGCCGCCGGCCTGAGCGACGAGCCCGGCACCGCCGACCGCGCGGCGACGCTGCGGGCGATCCTGGCGACGCCGCGCGACGCGACCCGCCGGACCCCGGGCCGGCCCCGGCGCCGGCTGGTGCTGGCCGGGGCCGGACTGGCCGCGGCCGCGGCGGCGAGCGCGGCCGTCGGACTGCGCGGGGAGCCGCAGCCCGCGTACGCGGCGACGCCACCGCCGCTGCGCTACGAGCGGCCGGCCGGCGGGCGCTCCACGGGCGAGCTCCTGCGGGCGATCGCCACGGCCGCCGCGGGCTCGCCGGTGCGGGGGGTGGGGGACTACGGGTACATCCACCTGCAGCAATGGACGCTGGCCAACCCCAGCATGGCGCCGCGCGGGGCGTATCTGACGGTGGACCCGTCCGAGCTGTGGCTGTGGTACCGGCGGGCCGACGGCTCCGGCCGGACGGTCGTCGCGGACGCGCTCGGGCGGCGGGAGTCGCGGCTGGACCCGGGCTCGTTCAACCGGATCGGCCCCGGCGACCTGCGCGACGCGCTGCTGGTCAGCGGGCGCACGCAGATGTTCGACGTGACCGGGGAGTCGTCGCCGCTCGGCGGATACGCGCAGCTCGGGCACGATCAGGTGCCGGCGCCGGGGCTGCGGGCGGAGGCGTTGCGGCTGCTGGCGGAGCTGCCCGGGCTGCAGTACACCGGGCGCGTCCGCGATCGCGCTGGACGTACCGGAGCGGCCTTCTCTTTGGACTTCGATGCGAGGACGGGGCCGGTCCGCGACACCGTCATCGTCGATGCGGCCACCGGCGAGCTGCTCGGCTTCGAGCGTATGCTGCTGGCCCTGCGCGACCCCCGGTTCCTCGAGGAGCTGACGCCCGGGTGGGCGCCGCTGCGGGTCCGCACGCCGGCCGTCGTCGCGTATACCGTCTTCCTCGAAGCAGCACTTCGCGGGAACGACAGCTAGCCGGTGCAACCTCCGGCACCTCGGAGCCGGTCAAGGTGAACGTGAGACTCATTGGAAGGCCCGGCGTCACCGCCCGTGACCAGCAGTTCCACGAGTTCGTGGCGCAGCGGCGCGGTGCGCTGCTGCACACGGCCCGGCTGCTGACCGCGGGGGACGCGCATCTGGCCGAGGACCTCGTGCAGACGGCTCTGACCAAGCTGTACGTCTCATGGTCGGCGTTCCGGCGGGCCCACAACCCCGACGGGTACGTGCGGCGGGTGCTGGTCAACGCCCTGACCGACGAGCGCCGGCGGGTCTGGCGGCGCTTCGAGCGCAGCGTGCCCGACCTGCCCGAGCAGGCCGGTCCGGACGCCGCCACCGACGACCCCGAGCTCGCCGAGGCGCTGCGCGCCCTGCCGCCCCGGATGCGGGCGGCTGTGGTGTTCCGGTTCGTCTACGAGCTCGACGTCGCCGAGACGGCGCAGGCGCTGGGCATCTCGGCCGGCACCGTCAAGAGCCAGACCGCGCGGGCGCTCGGCAAGCTGCGCGAACGGCTCCAGTCAACCCCACAAGGAGTGAAGTGACAATGGATCTGCAGTCCCGGCTGGAACGCTTCGGCGGCCCCATTCAGCCGCCCGCGGCCGCGCACATCGCGGCCGACCTCGACCGCGGCCGCCGCGCCGTGCGCCGCCGCCGCACGGCCCTGACGGTGGCGGGTTCGGTCGCCGGCGTGGCCGTGCTCGGCGCCGCCCTGGCCTTCGGGGGCGGCCCGGTCACCACCCCCGACCGGACCCCGCCGGCGGCTGCGTCCTACGGCGGCCTGACCCTCGTGGCCTACCAGGGCCCGCAGCCGAAGCACTTCGTCATCGACAAGGTCCCCGCCGGCTACTTCGTCCAGGCCGACGACTACGGCGGCCTGACCATCGCCCCCGACCGCGTGCGGCACCCGAGCCCCGGCGTCGACCCGTCGAAGGACCCGATGTACGACCCGCTGGATCTCCAGGGCAAGATCGCCGTCTACGTCGAGCAGCAGTCCTACCACGCCGATGTGAGTGGCGAGCCGGTCACCGTGGGTGGCTTCCCGGCGATCCTGCACACTGTCGACACCACCCGGCAGCTGCTCATCAAGGTCTCCCCGACGGTCTTCGCCACCATCCAGGTCGACGTCCCCCTGACCCGCGACCAGATCCTTGAGCTCGGCGCGGGCCTGCACGTGAGCCAGGAGGCGATCGACCGCGCCGCGAACGCGAAGAGCAGCAAGCACGACTAGTGACAGCCCGAACACCCTGACCCACCCGACCGGATCGGCCCCCGCCGACCCGGTCAGGTGCATTGACCGGCCCGGCACCTGGTATCAAGGTCGGATGCGCAAGCACCGGACACCCGAAGGCATCGCACCGGCGGTGGCACTGGCCACCATGGAGGCGCGCTTTCCTCGCGTCGAGGAGCATTTCCGGCGGGTGTACTCCCTCAGGCTGCCCAGGCACCTCGCAGTCTTCGCCGCCTTCTGGGAGGGGCTCTCCCACGACGCCGCCGCGTGCCTCGGCGAGCGGCTCGGCCTGTCGCCGTGGGGGATCACCGAGTACTTCGCGGACGGTGGTCTGGACCGCACCACCCGTGACGGGCTCGACGAGCGGCTGCAGTACCGGTTCCGGCGCGACCCCGCCGAGTTCGTCACCGTCATGGGCGGCGACACCGACGGGCTGCACTTCGGGCTCTGGTACGACGACCCCGCCGAGCTGCCCAGCTTCGTCGCCTACAACTACGCGCGGGACTCGGCCGAGACCTGGACCCACCGCGCGCCGACGCTGCTGCAGGAGATCCGGGTCCGGCTGGCCGACGCGAAGCGCGACGTGGAGCTGGACGGGCCGGAGCACTACGAGGGTATGCCGCCGTTCGAGCCCCTCGAGGCCGCCCTCGACGCCTACGCCGAGGCCGACGCGGCGGCGCTCGCGGCCGACGGGGAGATCCGGTGGGCGCACGCGGCGCGGCCGCGGGTGGCGATCACGATCGGGCCGGTGCTGCCCGAGTCGGCCGGCGACCCGCGGGCCGCCGCGTCGGGGCAGCGGCTCGACACGTACCGGGACCCGGCCGCGGCGGCGCCGATCATCGCGGCGGCCCGGGCCGAGCTGGCCGCCGGCCGCCCCGCGCTCGCACTCGTCGTGGGCGGGGAGCTGCACTGGCTCGACGCCGACGAGTACCGGGCCGCGTCGACGCAGCTGCTGACCGGGGCGTACCGGGCCCTGGGCCGCGACGCCCTCGCGCAGATCGTGGAGGTCCACCACGCGAACCGGGATCTGCGCTCGGTCGACGTCTTCTGAGCATTGCCGGTTATCCGCCCTGACCTGCGCATATGCTGGAGGAGTGCGGGATCGCGGGCTGGGTCGACTTCGACGGTGACCTGCGGGGCCACGCCGCCGTGCTCCGGGCGATGACGGCCGCTCTCGCCCTGCGAGGGCCGGACGGTGAGGGCGTATGGCTCACCGAGCACGCCGCTCTCGGCCACCGCCGTCTGGCCGTACTCGACCCGGACCACGGGGCCCAGCCCATGCTCGCGCTGCGCGGCGGCCGGGTGCGGGCGGCCCTGACCTACGGCGGCGAGACCTACAACTTCCGCCGCCTCGGGCTGGACGGGCGGACCGGCACCGACACCGAGGCGGTCCTGCGGGCCTACCTGCGCTGGGGCGAGGCGTTCACGACCCGCCTGGAGGGCATGTACGCCTTCGCGCTCTGGGACGCCGACCGCGAGACGCTGCTGCTGGTCCGCGACCGGATGGGCGTCAAGCCGCTGTACTACCTGCCGCAGCCGGCCGGCGTGCTGTTCGCCTCCGAGCCGAAGGCCATCGCCGCGCACCCCCTGGCCCGGCTGCGCGTCGACCTCGACGGCCTGCGCGAGCTGCTCGCCTCGGTCCGCACCCCCGGCCACGCCGTCTACCGCGACCTGCGCGAGGTCCGCCCGGGCGAGCTGGTCCGGGTCGACCGCTCCGGCGTGCACACCGAACGCTACTGGCAGCCGCGCCCGGCCGAGCACCGCGACGACCACCGCACCACCGTCCACAGTGTCCGGACGCTGCTCGCCGCCGCCGTCGCCGAGCAGTCCCGGGCCGACGTGCCGGTCTGCGCGCTGCTCTCCGGCGGCCTGGACTCCACGGCGGTCGCCGCCCTCGCCCCGCGTCCACTTCGGACGGTGAGCCTGGCCGAGCCGGTCGACGCCGCCCCGGCCGCGGCCGCCGCCGAATACCTGGGCACCGAGCACGAGGAGGTCGCCGTCACCCCGGCCGCGCTGGCCGATCCCGTCAACCGCGCCGCCGCCCTGCAGGCCCTGGAGCTGCCGACCGGCCTCGGCGCGTTCCACACCTCGCTGTACCTGCTGATGCGGGCCGTCCGCGAGCGGTCCACAGTCGCACTGACCGGCGAGGCGGCCGACGAGCTGTTCGGTGGGTACCCGTGGTGGGGCGCCACCGGCACGTTCCCGTGGCTCACCGCACCCCACGCCGTCCGGGCCGACCCCGCGGGCCCGCCCACCGACGTGCTCGACCCGGACCTGGGCCGCGCGCTGGACCTGGACGCGTACCGCGCGGCCGCCTACCGCGACGCACTGTCCGAAGTGGAGCGCAGCGGCGATGCGGCCGCGGACCGGGTCCGCGAGCAGCGCCACCTGCACCTGACCCGGCTCCTGCCGATCCTGCTGGACCGCATGGACCGGATGAGCATGGCCTGCGGCGTGGAGGCCCGCGTGCCGTTCTGCGACCACCGCCTCGTCGAGTACGTCGCCAACATCCCCTGGCCGGCCGACGGCAAACGCCTGCTGCGCGAGGCCGTCACCGCCGACGTCCCACCGGCGGCCCGGGACCGGGTCAAGAGCCCGTACCCGGCGCCGACCGGCCCCGAGTACGAGCTGGCCCTGCGCTCCCAGCTCCTGGAGGTCCTGGAGGACTCGACAAGCCCGGTCCGGCCGCTGCTGGACGTCCAGCGCGCCTGGCACCTCGTGGTCGGCCCGATCGCCCCACCGGCCTACGACGCGGGCCGCCGGGCGGTGGAGCTGATCCTGGGCCTCGACCACTGGCTGCGCCGCCTGCCGGTCACCCTCGACGTCAAGGCCGGCTGAGCGCCCGCCCGGCCGCGGCCCGGGATCGGTGACCCGGGTGCCGGCCAGGTGCACACCGCCGCGGATCTCGGCGCGCACGACCGCCTCCGCGCCGGGCGGGGGATCGCACCAGTCGCCGTGGCGGTACGCGGACCACATCGCGCGCTCGGTCGGCGACCATCCCGGTGGTGGGCCGTCGCGGTCGCGTCGTTGCCGGTGGCCGGCGATGCCGCGCGTGGTCATCAGGGCGCCGGGCGGCGATGGAGGGCCGGGGCGGCGGCGACGGCGATGAGGGCGAGGGCGCTGATCACGGCCTGGGCGAGGCGGGCGATTGGGTCCGGATCGAGCAGGGCGTAGGTGGCGTAGGCGTTGGCCAGCGCGTCGGTGACGAGGACCGCGGCGGCCAGATACGCGCCGGTCGGCCTTCGGCGCCAGAGCAGGAAGGCGGCGAGCGGGTCGAGGGCGGTCAGCGCGGTGAAGTACGCGGCGAGCCACGGGGGTGCCCACGCGTACGGTGGCCAGCCGCTGGTGGCGAGCTGGTACACGTGCACCACCCCGCCGTAGAGGAGGACCACGACGAGCAGGACCGTCACGCCGCGCCGCCACATGGGGCTCACGCCTCCAGGACGGCCAGGTCGCGCTCGGCGAACGCGCGGTGGTGCCACTCCTCGTTCAACACCACCCGCAGGCAGTCCGCGACCACGCGGGAGCCGGCGGGCGGCCAGCCCGGGCCGGGCACCGGGGTCGTGCGCGCGGCCAGGGACTCGGCGGTGGCCCCGTCGATGAGGGCGCGTACGGTGGCCATCCGGTCGTGGCGCAGGGCGAGCGCCTCGTCGAGCGTGGGGCGGGCGGTGCGGTCCCGCGGTACACCCGGCGTGTCTGGCATCTGATCCCACGGAAGGTCAAGCGGGTGCCAGGGTGCGGGGTCGCCGAGGATCGCCCGGCGGACCCAGCAGTCGGTCGCGAACGCGAGGTGGCGCAGGGTCTCGATGAACGACCACTCGCCGTCGACCGACTCGTGCAGGCGCTGCGCCGGGAGCCGGCGGGCGCGCTCGACGGTCTCGGCCCATCGGCGTTCGATGATGTCCCAGGCCTCGCGGAAACCCTCGGGCGTGGTCGGGCGCATCTTGACCCGCTCCGGCTCGCGGCGGTCGAGCTCGGCCTCGACAAGCGGGCCGACCTCGACTCCGTTGATGACGAGGCCCTCGACGTCGCCGCTGATGACCGTGTTGCACAGGTCGACGCCGATGAGGTGCCCGCCGCTCAGGTCGACGCCGCGCATCTGCACGCCGGACAGGTCGACGTTGGTGAACTGCGCACCGTGCAGGGTGACGTCGGTGAACTGCGCACCGCTGAGGTCGGCACCGGAGAAATCGGTCATGCATCGACGGTAACAGCGTGCTTGAATCGACACCCGTGACCCGCGAACTCGTCCATCCGCCCAAGGCCCGGCCCGGGGACCGCATCGCCGTCCTGTCGCCGTCGTTCGCCGCGCCCGCGCTGTTTCCCGCCGTGCACGAGCGGGCGATGGTGCGCCTCGCCGAGGTCACCGGGCTCGAACCGGTCGAGTTCCCCACGACCCGCCGGCTCGGGGCGACACCGCAGGCGCGGGCCGAGGACATCAACGCCGCCTTCGCCGACCCGCGAATCCGGGCGATCCACGCCGTTGTCGGCGGTGAAGACCAGATCACGGTGGTGCCGCACCTCGACCCCGAGCTCGCCCGCGCCGATCCGAAGCCGTTCGTGGGCTACAGCGACAACTCGAACCTGCACCAGTGGCTCTGGACCCAGGGCATCGCGAGCTTCTACGGCGGCTCCACGCAGGTCCACCTCGGCCCCGGCCCGGCCGTCGACGACATCCACGCCCGCTCGCTGCGGGCCGCCCTCGTCACCGGCGAACGCCTGGAGCTCACCGACCCCGGCGAGTCCGAGGACATCGGCGTGCCCTGGGACGACCCGCGGGCGCTCACCGCGTTCGGCGAACGGACGGCGACGGCCCCCTGGGACTGGTACGGCCCCGAACGTTCGGTCACCGGCCGCACCTGGGGCGGCTGCATCGAGGTGCTCCAGTGGGTGCTGACCGCGGGGCGGTTCCCGTTCCCGCCGGACGCTCTCGACGGCGGCGTCCTGCTCATCGAGACCTCCGAGGAGCTGCTGGCGGCCCGCGAGGTGGCGTGGATCGTCCGCGCACTTGGCGAGCGCGGCCTGCTCGCCGCCGTCGACGCGGTCCTGCTCGCCCGCCCGCCGGTCTCCGACTTCACCCGCCGGCCCGATCCGGCCGAGCGCGACCGGCTGCGCGCCGAGCAGCGCGACCGGGTCGTCGAGGTCGTCACCGCCTACAACCCGGACGCCGTGATCTGCGTCGGCATCCCGTTCGGCCACACCCGCCCGCAGTGGGTGCTGCCCCACGGCGGCCTGGTGACCGTCGACGGCGCCGCCCGCCGGGTGTTCGCCGACTTTTCCTGACATTTCGGGGGTACTTCCACAGCCGCCACGGCCCCGCGACGCCCACCGGGAGCGTGGCCGCCCGGCCGCGGGCCCTGCACGCAGCCGAGCGGCGCCCTCGATCGCCGGGGACCGCCGGTCAGAGGGCGACGACGGTGGGCTCGATGCGGCGCCTTCGATCGCCGGGGGCCGCCGGTCAGTGGGCGACGACGACGGTGGGTTCGATGGTGTCGGTGGGGAGGCGGCGGGGGCGCACGACGACGTACAGGGTGAGGATCGCCGCGACCATCCCGCCGAAGACGACGATCGCCATGGCGACAGCGCCCACGCCGAGGACGCCGACGAGCGGGGCGGCGAGCGCACCGACGCCGAACTGGGTGGCCCCGAGCAGGGCGGCGGCGGTCCCCGCGGCCTCGCCGTGGCGGGACAGGGCCAGGGCGGGCGCGTTCGGCATGGCCAGGCCGACCATGGCGAGCACGGTGAACAGCGGCAGCAGTACCCCGAGCAGGCCGCCCGTGTGGGTGAGGGCGAGCACGAGCAGCAGGGCGCCGGCGGCGACCCCGGTCAGCAGCGCGGCGGCCAGGATCCGCTGCGGCGTCCAGCGGCGCAGCAGCTGGATGTTCACCTGGGAGGCCCCGATCAGCCCGACCGCGCCCCCGGCGAACACGAACGCGAACTGCTGCTGGCTCAGGCCGAACTCGTCCTGGAACACGAAGCTCGACCCGCTCACGTACGCGATGAGTGACGCCATCCCGAGCCCGGCGACCAGGATCAGCCCGACGTAGGCGCGGTCGGCGAACAGCCGCCCGTAGTCGCGGACCGTCCCCGCGAGCCCGCCCCGGCGCCGCTGCTCGACGGGCAGCGTCTCCGGCAGCGCGAACGCGGTGGTGCCCAGGATCGCGAGCCCGGCGGCGGCCAGGACGACGAACACACCCCGCCACTCGGTCACCCGCAGCACGAACCCGCCGATCGTCGGGGCCAGGATCGGCGCGACCCCGACCACGAGCATCAGCCGGGACAGCAGCCGCGCGGCCGAGTTGCCGCTGAACAGGTCCCGCACGACGGCCGTGGCCACCACCGACGCGGCCGCCGCGCCGAGGCCCTGCAGCACCCGCAGCGTCCCGAGCATCACCAGGTTGGGCGCGAAGACGCACAGCACCGACGCGACGACGTGCACGGCGATCCCGGCCAGCAGCGGCACCCGGCGGCCGAACGCATCGGACAGCGGCCCGACGAACAGCTGCCCGAGCGCCAGCCCGGCCAGGGTCCCGGTGAGCGTGAGCTGCACCGCGGCCGCCGTCGCGTGCAGGTCATCGGTGATCGTGGGCAGCGCGGGGAGGTACATGTCGATGGTCAGCGGCCCGAGTGCGGTCAGGAAGCCGAGCAGCAGCACGAGGCGGAACCGCCGCCAGGTCGGCAGGAGCTCACCGGGTGAGGTCGGGGCACCGGGTCGGGTCGTTGTCGCAGTCTCGGCCACGACTCAGTACAAGCCACGGCACTGCCGATGTCTTCCGCTTTACCCGAAAGGTAACGGTGATCACGCGAATCCGGCCGTTACCGTCGCGAGGCCGGCACCGGCACCAGGCAGTACTGCGAACCGTCCTTGATCACGAACGGCTGGTTGACGTCGGGGCAGCGCTCGGCCCGCGGGATCTCCTTGATGATCTCGAATGCGCCCCGGGCGTCGCAGTCCACGACGGTGGCCCGGTCCGCGGTCTGCGCGACGCACTCGCCGACCTCGAAGTCCCGCTCCGGCAGGGAGCCGGTCATCTTGAGCGCGACGACGGTACCGGAGCCGAGCGCGACGAGCGCCACGAACAGCGTGAGCGCGGCGCTGACCGGCGGGCTGAGCCTGCGCCGCCGGTGCCTTCTGGGCTTGCCGTCCGGCCGCGCCCCGGCGTCCGGCTTGGGCCCGGCGTCCGGCCCGCCCTTCGGCTGCGACTTCGCCCACCGCCAGCGGAACGCCCGGGCCCGCGCCTCCTTGCGCGAGCGGTCGGCGAGGGTGAGCTTCGGCGCCGGGAACCGCGGCGCGGGCGACACGGCGACGTCGGACAGCGGCGGCTCGACCTCCGGGCCTTGCTCACCGTCCGGCTCCAGCGGATCGGCGAGCGCGCCGCGGCGCGCCGACTGCATGTACCTGCGCACGACCCGCACGAGCGCCCCGAAGTCCTCGGCGTCCGGCTCCGGCTCGACCCGCGTGGCCGTCGCCCCGCTCTCACCCTCAACCTCGGCTGGTGCCACGGCGGCGTGGACGGGCGCGGGCTCGGCCGATCCGTCCGATTCGTCGAGGTCATCGAGCTCGTAGTGGTCGTCCGGCTCAGCATCCAGTTCAGCTTCTGCCTCGGCCTCCGGCTCCGGCTCGATCTCAGCCTCAGCCTCCGGCTCCGTCTCAGCCTCCGGCTCCGTCTCAGGCTCCGTCTCAGGCTCCGTCTCAGGCTCGGGCTCCGGGTCCGGCTCGGGTTCGGTGAGGGCGCGCAGGGTCGCGAGGAGGTCGGGCTCGTCGACGGCCTCGCTGCCGGACACCGCGGCCCAGGGGACGAACGCGTCGTCCTCCTGCTCCGCCTCCGCTTCCGCTTCGACCTCGTCCGGGGCCTCCTCGACGGCCTCGGGCTGCGGGGCGGACCAGGGCTCCTCGGTGACCGGCTCCAGTTCAGGCTCAGCCTCGGGTTCGGGTTCGAGCTCCGCAACGACAGCGATCGGTTCGGGCGCCGGTTCTGGCTCTGGTTCAGGCTCCGGGACGACCGCGACGGGGACCGGTTCCGGTTCTGGTTCTGGTTCCGGGACGACCGCGACGGCGATCGGTTCCGGCTCAGGTTCCGGTTCGGGCTCCGGGACGACCGCGACGGGGGCCGGTTCGGGCTCTGGCTCCGGCTCTGGCTCGGGGTCCGGTGCCGGGGCGGCGGGGAGTTTGGCGGACTCCTCGGCCTCGCGGAGGGTGCGGAACTTGGTCACCATGAGGTCGAGCTCGGCCTCGAACACGTCCAGTTCGGAGCCGGCGCTGCGCAGGCCGACGGCGGCGGCGTCCAGGTCGGTCTCGGCCAGGTCCATCTCGCTGCGCAGGGCCATGACCTCGTTGGCGATCGAGACGAGGTCGGCGCGGACCGTGCGGTACTCGATCTCGGCGGCCCGGCACTCCGCCCGGATCGCCTTCAGCTCCTTCTCGAACCGCCACGGCTTGTCCTGCTCGAGGACCCACAGCTCGGCCCGGATCTCCCAGGGTTCGAGCTGCTTGGCCCGGCCCGGCGCCGCCTGCGGCTGGGTCGCGGCGACCACCGGGGCCGGAGCCGTCGGCGGGGGCGCGACGGGCGCGGGCGCGACAGGCGCGGGCGCGGCGGCTGCGGCGGCGGCCCGTGCGTCGTACAGGACCCGGCCGGACCGCCGCGCACCGGCCGCGGGCGCCGGCGCAGCGGCCGCGCCGCCGGTGCTCGACGGGGTGGCGGCGCCGGACGGGGAGCCGGTCCGCCACGGGGTCGAGACCCTCGGTGCGCCCGCACTCTCCCGGCGCAGCGCCGCCCAGGGGTCGTTGTCGATCGCCGCGAGGCCTGGGCCCGGCGACTGGCCGTGCGCATCGACGGCGTCGAACGCATCCGGGCCGCCGACACCGAACGAGCCCGCGGAGGCAGCGCCCGGCGCGGCTCCTGAGCCGGCCCGCGCGCTGTCCGCCCAGGCGTTCGCCGCCTCCGCCCCGGCCGCCGCCGAAGCCGCCCATGCGCCGCCGGCGGGCGAGCCCGGCGCCGAACCCGTGGACGAGCCGGTCGGCGTGACCGTGCGGAACTGGGCCCGCTGCGGGGCCGCTGGCTGGCCCGGCGCCGCGCCCTGCTGCTGGAGGGCGGCCCAGAGGTCGTTGGGGTCCACGCGCGGGCCGGTGTAGGCGGGGGAAGCGGCGAAGGGCGGCGGTGCCGCAGACGGGGCGATGGCCGCGGACCGGTCGGGCGTCAGCGGGCGCGGGCGCCGCGGGACGGGTGACGGCTCGGCGAGGAGGGCGCCCTCGGCCAGGATCGGGCCGTCGAGGTGTACCGGCAGCACGCCGAGCGTCTGGACGAGCACCTCGGTGACGAGCGGGGTGTGCGCGAGCCCGCCGGTCAGCAGCACGCCGGCCACGTCCGGGACCGCCGCCCCGGCGACCAGGGAGGCGACCGCGTGCATGGCCTTTTCGAACGCCGGACGGGCCAGGTGCTCGAACTCGGTGCGGGTGAGGGGCATGCCCGACGCGGACCACGGCACGGGGATGGTGGCCGCCTTGACGAACGTCAGCTCCTCGCGGCCCTCCCGCGCGCCCTCCAGCAGCGCGCGGTCGGGCTTCCACCGCCACACCTTGCGCCGCGCGAACGTGGAGCCGAGGTGCGCCAGGATCGCCGCGTCCAGGGCCAGGCCGCCCGCTTCGGGCACGGTGGCGCAGGCGAGCACCGTCACGGTCCGCCCGGTCCGCTGCACGACGGCGGCGTCGGCCGAGCCCGCTCCAAGATCCAAAACTACGGCGGCGGTACCGTCGGCAAGCCCCATGATGCCGGCCTCGTCCGCGTGCAGGGCGGCCGCGACCGGCTCCGGCACCAGCCGCAGCGGGCGGAGGCCGACCAGGGCGGCCGCCTTCTCCAGCAGCTGGATCTGCGGGCGGTGCCAGTGGGCGGGGTGGGTGATCGCGACGCTGCTGACGGGGCCGCCGACCACGCGCCGGGCGGCCGCGGCGATGTGCGTGAGCACCGCCGCGAACAGGCTGCGCACCGGGCACTCGACGCCGCCGAGCACGACGGAGCCGCTGTCGATGCTCTGCCGGGGGTACGGCTCGAAGCGGTCGGGGCTCGCGGAGCCGGCCTCGCAGGCGGCGTGCCCGGCGACGAAGTGGGGCGCGTTGTCCAGGCACACCGCGGAGGGCTCGAGCAGCAGCTGCTCGCGCCGTCCGTCCGGCCGCACCAGCACCGCGGCGGTGCGCGCGGTGCCGAAGTCGATCCCCAGGTGGTAGCCCCCCACGCTTACCAAGTTAATACGACCAAAGCGGGTCAAAGGCCACAGAACCGGGATGACGGATGGGTGCCTTGCGGTGCAATCGGGCGCACTTGCAGTACACCGGACAAATCGCCCTCGTACTTTGGACTGATCCGGGCCGTCGGGTGTCCGAATAGCATGAGGGCGTGCTCGCTCGACTGCGCTCCTTCTGGGACGAGCCGGGCCCGGTCGGCGCACCCGGGCGGGTGTGGCGCGACTGGGTGCTCACCGGTGGGTTCCTGCTGGCCGTGGTCCTGGAGGTGCTCAGCCGGCCGGATCTGCCCGACCGGTGGTTCGTCGGCGCCGTCGCGCTGCTCGTCGTCCCGACGCTGCTGATCCGCCGGACGCGGCCGCTGCTCGCGATCGGCGTCGCGTTCGGGGCGTGCGGGGTGGCGCCGTTCGTGAACGGCCGCGATCTCGGCCTCAACTCGTTCGGGTTCGTGCTGATCCTCGGCTACGCCCTGACCCGCTGGGGCTCGGGCCGCCAGGCCGTCATCGGCGCCGGGATCATCACCGCCAAGCTGCTGGCCGGCTGGCTGTTCGGCCACGCGACCTGGAACGCCACCCTGAGTGGCTTCGGCGTCCTGTTCGCGGTCACGGCCCTGGGCGCCGCCGTGCGCTACCGCGCGCGGGCCCGCGCCCGCGAACTGGACCAGGTCAAGCTCCTGGAGCGCGAGCGCCTGGCCCGCGACCTGCACGACACCGTCGCCCACCACGTCTCCGCCATGATCATCCGCGCCCAGGCCGGCCTGGCCACCGCCCCCTTCAACCCCGACGCCGCCACCGACGCCCTCCGCCTCATCGAGTCCGAGGCCAGCCGCGCCCTGACCGAGATGCGCGGCATCGTCCGCGTCCTACGCACCGACGAGCCCGCCGACCTGACCCCAACCCCCGGCGTAGCCGACCTGCACCGCCTGGCCGACCGCCGCCCCACGCCCACCGCACACCGCCAGACCGACCCGCACCCCCAGACCGACCCCGGGCTCGCGCCGGACACGCACCACCCGTCCGACCGGCAGCCCACGCCCGACACCCACCGCCCGCCCGACCTGCACCGCCAGACGGACCCGCGGCTCGCGCCCGACACGCACCGCTCGGCCGACCGGCAGCCCACGCCCGACACGCACCGCTCGGCCGACCGGCAGCCCACGCCCGACACGCACCGCTCGGCCGACCGGCAGCCCACGCCCGACACCCACCGCCCGCCCGACCTGCACCGCCAGACGGACCCGCGGCTCGCGCCGGACATGCACCGCCAGTCCGACCGGCAGGCCACACCCGACGCCCACCGGGCCGGGCCCGCCGTGGACGTCGACATCAGCGGTGACGTCAGCGACCTGCCGGCGCCCATCGGCACCACCCTGTTCCGCCTGGCCCAGGAGTCCGTCACCAACGCCCGCCGCCACGCCCGCAACGCCACCCTCATCCAGGTCATGGTGGAAGCCGACGCCGCCGAGGTCCGCCTCCGCGTCACCGACGACGGCGACCCCACCCCGGCCCGCTCCAGCCGCTCCGGCGGCTTCGGCCTGATAGGGATGATGGAGCGCGCGGGCATGGTCGGCGGCACCTGCTCGGCCGGCCCGGACCCCGTCCAGGGCTGGACCGTCACCGCCGTCCTACCCCGCGCCTGAACCTCCCGCCCTGGCTCAGCACTCACCCGATCCGTCCGGACCCGGCACTCACCTCAGGCGAACCCCGCATGCCGGTGCCACCACCCGCGCCCGGCGCAACGAACTGCTCCCCGCCGCCGATGGTGCCGTGGCCTCCCGCGCCGGTGCGGCCACCCGCACCCGACCCGACAAACCGCCACTCCGCGCCGCCGATGGCGCCATGGACTCCCGCGGCGCCCGGGCGCTGCGGACGTCCGCGGTGAGCCGGCCGGCCGGGGCGGTCGGCCCGCCAAACAGGGAGCCCAGCCAGACGGCGAGGTCAGCCGGACGGCGAGTCGGCCGGACGGGGAAGTCAGGTGGACGGGGAAGTCAGGTGGACGGGAAGGTCAGCTGGACGGGGAAGTCACGTGGACGGGGAGGTCAGCTGGGCGGCGAGGTCAGTCGACGCCGATGCCGGCCGCCTTGTCGAGGCGCTGCAGCAGGTCGTGGGCCGCGAGCTCGACCGCCTTGTGCCGCCACTCGGCGGCCCGGTAGACGCAGGCGATGAGGGCGGTGCGGTGCACGCGCCGCAGGTCGCCGTACACGAACGCGTAGCGGGCCTTTGTCTCGTCGGTCGCGCCGTCGGTCAGGGCCAGGTGCCACTCGGCGTACTCGGCCCACGAGTGCCGGCCGAGATACGCGTTCTCGTCGTCGGCCCGCGGCTGGGACTCGCGCCAGTCGCTCTCCAGCACGTACTGCTTCGCGTCGATCAGGCGCCTGGCTCGCTGCACCGCGGCCGGGTTGACCGTGTAGCTGGACATGACTGCGGGCATACCCGCTCCCGCCGGTCCTCAGACATGCCACCGCCACCGCACCCGGGACGGCCTCCAACGGCCGGTTCATCAGGCACCGGCTCGCATCTCTGGCTCCGCTGCGGCCTCACCCGGTGCGTCATCGACCAGGCCGGATCGCCATGCGGTCCGCGCCCGCAGACGCCGGGTGCGTGGGGCTGCCCGCGCCTGCGGCATCCGCGACCCCCACTGGACTGCTGGGCCAGCGAGCGCCGGGTGGGGTGTTGGTGTCGCCGGTTTCCGCATGGTCGACGACCCGGTCATGGCGGTGACGTGACGGCCGGGCCCGGGCTGCGGGCGGGTCGTGGTCGGGCGGCGCGGGCGGTGATGGAACCGGATGGAACGCCGTAGTGGCCATGCACATGAACATTCGATCAAGCAGTTGGCTCGGGCGGGTCATCACCGCGGCCGCCACGCTCGTCGTCGCGACGATGGTGGTCCTGGTGCCGGGCCCGGCAGCGCAGGCGGACACTCCGAACAGTGTCATCGGTGTCCGGTACAGCGACTGGCTCACGTCGGGCTACCGGTGCCTGGACGTCCGTCAGCAGGACGGCCCGCTGCAGCCCAATGCCCGCATCCAGCTCTGGTCCTGCTCCGGCGCCCTGGAGCAGCAGTGGCGCTCGCACCTCTACGGCTACGCGCCGCCGGCGGGCGAGTTCGGCATCCAGCGGGCGTTGTACCAGATCATCAACCTGCGCAGCCAGCAGTGCATGGAGGTCCGCGACGGCTCCACCGCATCCGGCGCCGCGGTCGACCAGTACCCGTGCGGCTCCGGCTCCATCGATGCGATCGCCGCGCAGCTGTGGATGGTGACCCCGGTGACCTCGCCGCCGGGCTGGCCGACGTACAACGTGAGCCCGTACAGCGCGTACCGGGTCGGTCTCTACAAGTGCCTGGACGCCATGGGCGGGCAGACCGGCAACGGCACGATGATCCAGCAGTGGACGTGCACGGGCCGCTCCAACCAGCAGCTCGTCAGCTGGGGCACCCTGCTGGCCAGCTGATCGCCCAGGGGCCGGCGGCGGCGTCGCGCGGATGCCGCCGCCGGCCGGCCGGGTCAGGGTGGTGCGGCCTCGAGCCAGCGCAGGATCGCCAGCACCCGGCGGTTGTGGCGGGCGTCGGAGGGCAGCCGCAGCTTCTGGAACAGGTTCGTCAGGTGCCGCTCCACGGTCGTCTCCGCCATGTACAGCTCTGCCGCGACCGCCTTGTTGGACAGGCCGGTGGCGACGAGCCGGAGCACATCGAGTTCTCGGCCGGTCAGGTGCTGCGCCGAGGCCGCCTCGATCCGGGCGCTGAGCTGGTCGTCGATGAAGACGCCGCCGTCGGCGATGCGGGTCAAGACGGTGCGCATCAGCTCGTCGTCGTCGGCGTGGTCCTTCTTGAGGTAGCCGACGCCGGTGGGAATCTGCTCCAGCAGCCGCGCCGCGTAGAAGATCTCGTCGTACTGCGACAGCAGCAGGATACCGACCTGCGGATGCTGCCGGCGGATGCGTTCGGCCGTGCGGAAGCCTTCGACGGAGCCGCCGGGTGGCATGCGGATGTCGAGCACGGCAACGTCCGGCGGCGCCGTGGCGATGCCGGTGACGAGGTCGGGTCCGGTGGCGGCGGCGTGGGTGACGTCGATGCCCATCGAGCGCAGCATGAGCACGAGGCTCTCGCGGAAGTCGGCGTTGTCCTCGGCGACGGCTACCCGCACGGGATCACCGCCTCCACCACCGTGCCGTGGCCGGGCGCGCTGGTGACGGTCAGGTCGCCGCGCAGGGATCGGACCCGCTCGGTCAGCGCGGCCAGCCCGGAGCCGGGCGAGGGGCGGGCGCCGCCGCATCCGTGGTCGCTGACCCGTACGAGGGCTACGCCATCGGCGACAGCGGTGGTCACCCGGGCCTGCGTCACCCCGGCGTGCTTGACGACGTTCGTCACCGCCTCGCAGATGAGCAGGTACATCAACAGCTCCACCTCGCGCGCGGCGCGGGCCTCGTCGATCTGCAGGGTGACCTGCAGCGGCAGGCTACGCAGGACGCGTTGCAGCGCGGCGCGCAGCCCGTCCTCCAGGGCCTCCGGATAGATGCCGCGGGCCAGGCTGCGCAGGTCCTCGACGGCCCGGCGCAGCGCCGCCTGCGCGTCCTCGACGGCGGTGCTCGCGTCGGCGAGCTGCTGCGTGCGGTGCCGGTCGTCGTGGGCCTGGCGGTGCCGGCGGAAGTGGAGCCGAGCCCGGCCCAGGTGCAGCTTCACGGCCTGTAGCGAGGCCTGGACGCCGTCGTGCAGCTCGTGGCCGATGCGTTGCCGCTCGGACAGGGCGCTCTGGGTGAGCCGCCGCCGCGACTGCTGGGAGTCGCCGAGCCTGTCCGCGAGGTCGTGCTGCAGGATGCCGTTGTCCAGGACGATGCCGGCGGCCTGGGCGGCGATGTGCACGGCGGGTGCGAGGCGGCGCAGGTCCGGGTCGACGAGCAGCACGGCGATCGGCCGGCCGCCGGGGGCGCGTACATCGACCGGCCAGCGGGTGGCGACGGTTGGCGGCAGCGGGTAGCCGTCACGGGACAGGTACCCGGATGCGCCGGTGCGGACGGCGAGCACGAGCGCCGGGTCGTCGAGCTTCTGGCGCAGGGCGTGCTCGACGTCTCCGATGGTGCGGCAGCCTGCGAGCGGCCCGATCAGCGAGGCGACCGAGCCGACGGCCAGGCGCCGCTGGATCAGGCTGACGATGAACGCGATGGGCGCGACGAGTGCGGCGAGGGCGATGAGGGCGCGCAGCGCGTCGGTGAGGTGTCCGGTCAGGTGCAGCTGCAGCGCGGTAAGGTAGATGCCGCCGACGACGCCGATCGCGACAGCGGCCACGGTGGCCGGCAGCATGTCTGCGCGCTCGAGCCGCCGGGACCGCCGGATCTTGAGCAGCAGCAGGACCGGCAGCATCAGCGCGAGGACGGTGATGCCGGCTCCGACGATGCTGTCGGTGAGCCGGAACAGATGCCGGTCGGCGGAGACCGTCGGCCACCATGCGTGCGGGTTCCAGCGCTTCCACTCCGGCTCGGACACGGCGGCCACGGCCAGCTTGCCGCCGAAGACCCAGATGGCCAGAGCCGCGAAGTAGGTGCGTTCGCTGCGGCGGGTCAGCGCGGGCTCCGGATAGCGCACGAGGGCCAGGCCGCCGACGACGAACCAGCCGTAGCCCAGCACGAAGGAGACGATCGGGGCGGGGCCGGTCTGCCAGGAGGACGGCCAGATCCACCACCACGACACGGCGTAGCAGAACGCGGCGCCGATCATGCCCCAGCCGAGGCGGCCGGTGCGGCGGTCGGCGAGCAGGAAGGCGCCGGTCGCGGCGAACGAGGTCACGTCGAGCACGTACAGCACGCCCGTGAGGAAATCGTCGCCCCAGCGCGGAGCCCATGACGCTATCGCGCATACTGCCGCGGCGGCGCTGACCAGAACCGGGCCCCGCCCGATGGCCTTGCCATTTGCGGAAATCGATGTCCGCCAGGCCGGTTCCACACGTTCATGCTGCTGGATGTGGGCGGACCGGGCAATTGCACGGACGGGCGAACGATTCCGGATCGCGTGATCGGCAACGTGAGGGTTTTCCGGGTATTGGTGGGCGGGTGGGCATCATATCGTCGATTTCCGATCAATTGTCGGAGGTTGCATGATGTACATCAGGAATGGATCGGCCCGGGTCGTGAGGCTGGGCCTGCCGGCCGCGCTGCTGCTGGCGTCGCTCAGCGCCTTGAGCGGGCCGTCGGCCGCGTCGGCGCTCGCCCCGCCCGAGGACCCGGGCCGCATCGTCGGCGACTACAACGGCCGCTGTCTGGACGCGGACGGGTTCGGCACCAAGGGCGCCAACGGCGCGATCGTGCAGATGTGGGACTGCAACAGCAACAAATGGCAGCGTTGGGTCGCCACCGGCGACGGGCACATCAAGAGCCGCTACGACGGGCGCTGCCTCGACGCGGACGGTGGAGGCGGCACCCGCGACCAGCTCGGCGCGATCGTGCAGATGTGGGACTGCAACAACAATCCTTGGCAGAAGTGGACGATCGGCGCCGACCGGAAGATCCACAGCCAGTACAACGGCCGCTGCCTGGACGCCGACCGCAACGCCACCAAAGACCAGCAGGGCGCTCTGGTGCAGCTGTGGGACTGCAACACCAACCCGTGGCAGTCCTGGCCCAACAGCCTGTTCCGCCTCGGCGCCGGCGAGACCCTGAACCCGGCCGAGGCCCTGGTGAGCGGTGACTACACGGCCGAGATGCAGACCGACGGCAACCTTGTCGTCTACGGACCGGGCCACACCGCCCAGTGGTCGACGAACACCTTCGCGGCAGGCCCGACGCTGGAGATGCAGGGCGACGGCAACCTGGTGCTGTACGGGTCCGGGCACGTCGCGCAGTGGGCGACCGGCACCGGGCAGGGCGGCGCCTACGTCGACATGCAGAGCGACGGCAACCTGGTCGTCTACGCGCCGGGCCGGGTGGCGGTGTGGGCCAGCCGCAGCGCGGGCAACTACGCCCTGCCGCTGCCCCGGTCCTCCGTGAGCGTGGCGTCGCTGTCCAGGCCGCACCATGACTATGCCGCGGTGGACATCGCGGTCGGCGCCGGCACACCGTTCTACGCCGTCACCTCGGGCACCGTCTCCACCGTCGACAACGCCGCCTGCGGCTGGGGGCTGCGGATCAGCGGCGACGACGGCGCGCAGTACACGTACTGCCACGCGTCCCGCCGGGACGTCACCGGCGGGCGGGTCGGCGCCGGGCGGCAGCTCGGCCTGTCCGGCGGCGTTCCCGGCGCCCAGGGCTCCGGCGACGCCACCGGGCCGCACCTGCACCTGGACATCGCGTACAACGGGATGCGGTGCCCGCAGCCGATGCTCGTCGCGCTGTACGACAACGCCGCCGTGCCGGGGCCGGCGTCGCTGCCGGCAGGGGGCTGTTCGTACTGACCCGTTCGCGGTCGGGGCGTGCTCACCGCGGGGGTGGTGCGCACGCCCCCGGTGAGTGGTGGCGTCGGATCGCTACGGGTGGGTGCACAGGGCGTGCTGGATCAGGGTGTCGGCGGCTCGTTGCTGCTGGAGGTGGTGCTCCAGGGAGTCGCCCAGGGCGGTGGACATGGAGACGATGGCGCTGCGGCGGCCGTCGGGCGTGACGCCGGTGACGGTGATGTAGCCCGCGTCGCCGCCGTCGTGGCCCCAGTAGACGCCGCCGCAGGGCAGGGGGCGGGCGGCCAGGGCGAGGCCGTAGCGGCCGCCGGGCCAGACCTGCTCGACCTCGGCGTCGATCGGGACCGTGTGCTGCATGGTGGCCCGCTCGGCCGGGGTCAGCAGGTCGCCGGTCATGAGGGCGCGGAAGAAGCGGGCCAGGTCGCGGGTGCTGGAGATGATCGAGTCCGGGTCGCCGGAGACCTGTTCCGTGACGTCGACGAGGTTGCCCGGGCTGAACAGCTCGTAGGCGTGGGCGTGCGGGCGGGGGAGGGTTGGTGCGGTACCCGGGAATGTGGTCTGGGTCATTCCGAGCGGGCGGAGGATGCGGTCCGTGATCTCCTGGTGCAGTGGGTGGCCGGTCACGCGTTCGATGACCATGCCGGCCAGGATGAAGCCGGTGTTGGAGTAGCCCCAGGCGGTGCCGGGCGGGAAGGTCAGCGGGTGGGTCATGGCCCGGGCCACGAGCTGCTCGCGGGTCCAGACGTCGTAGCGCTGCTCGGTGTACTCCTGCTCGTTGGTGTATCCGGGCAGGTCGTCGGGGATGCCGCTGGTGTTCTGCAGCAGCTGGCGCACCGTGATGGCGCGGCCGTCGTAGCCGGGGCCGCGCACGACGCCGGGCAGCCAGCGTTCGACGGTGTCGTCAAGGGCCAGGCGGTGCTCGCCGGCCAGCTGTACGGCGACGGTGGCGACGAACGCCTTGCGGGTGCTCGCGATCCGGAAGCGGCCCTCGGTGGGGACCGGGCGGCCGGTGGTCCGGTCGGCGACGCCGCTCGTGACGGCCAGGCTGCGCTCGGCGGTGCTGACGCGGGCCTGTACGCCTGTCACGCCCAGGTCGCGGATGGCGTCGGCGTCGCGCTGCAGGAGAGGGCGGGTGGCGGCGGCGTCGGCCGCGTGGGCGGTGAGCGGCAGTCCGGCGGCGGTGAGCGCGAGCGCCAGCAGTGTCGCCTTGGCCATCAGGGGCAGTCTCATGCCGTCCGACGGTAGGAGCGGCGCGGGTGCGGGTCGCTACCATGCGCCACCGGATCGGCGTTACAGCGGGCTGTAGTGACAGGGCCGGCGTGGCCGGGCACACTCGACGCCGTGCGGTGGGGGCAGGGTTGGGTGCAGGCGTGGCGCGGCGGGGTCTACCTTCTCGGTGCGCTGCTCTCCGGTGTCGTGACGGTGCTCGCGCTGCCGCTGTTGTGCGTGCCCCGGCTCGCCCGGCTCTGGGCGGACTGGCACGGTGAGCGGGCCGGGCGCCTGCTCGGGACGCCGCCCGCGCCGGCGGCCACCCGCGGCCGGACCGCCCGGGCCCTGCTGTGGCTGCCCGTCCATGCGGTGACCGGGCTGGCGCTCGGGCTGCCCGCGCTGCTGTGCGCCGGCAACATCGTCGTCGGGGTGATCGCCGCGTCGCTGTGGTGGGCGTTCGGGCCGGACGACGGGCCGAAGCTGTTCATGGACATCCCGGTGCACGGATGGGTGACGGCGCTGACGTTCGGGCCGCTGCAGATCGTGCTGCTGAGCATCCTGGCGTACCTGAGCTTCCCGCCGGTCGCGCGCGTGCACGCCCGGATCTGCCTGGCCGTGCTGGCGCACACCGCGCAGGAGCAGCTCGCCGAGCGGGTCGCCGTGCTGACCCGCACCCGCGCCGACGTGCTCGACGCGCACGGTGCGGAGCTGCGTCGGATCGAGCGTGACCTGCACGACGGCACCCAGGCCCGGCTCGTGGCCATCGCCCTGCGGCTGGCCGTGGCCCGGCAGGCGTTCGCCGACAACCCGCGCGACGAGCAGCTCGTGGCCGGGCTGCTGCGCGACGCGCACGAGGGCACCGAGGAGGCCATGACCGAGCTGCGCGAGGTGGTCCGGACCGTCTACCCGCCGATCCTGGCCGACCGTGGCCTCGACGGTGCCCTGACCGCGGTGACCACCCGCTGCGGCATCCCGACCCGGCTGGACATGGGCGAGCTGGAGCGGGTGCCGGCGGCGGTGGAGGCCGTCGTCTACTTCGCGGTCGCCGAGGCCCTGACCAACGTCACGAAGCACAGCGGGGCGACAGCGGCCGGGGTGCGCCTGGGTCGCAGCGCCGACCGCCTCTCGGTGGTCATCACCGACAACGGGACCGGCGGCGCCGACGACCGCCGTGGCACCGGCATCGCCGGCATCCGCCGCCGGGTGCACGCGCTTGACGGCACCGTCGTCGTCGACAGCCCGGCCGGCGGGCCGACCGCGATCACGGTGGAGCTGCCGTGCGGGTGGTGATCGCGGAGGACAACGTGCTGCTGTCCTCCGGGCTCGAGCTGCTGCTGGGCCGGGCCGGCTTCGAGGTCGACGCCGTCGCCGGGGACGCCGACGCGTTCCTGGCCGCCGTGCGCCGGCACCGGCCCGACGTCACCATCGTCGACGTGCGCCTGCCGCCGACGTTTCGCGACGAGGGTATCCGCGCCGCCCTGCAGGCCCGTCGCGAGCACCCCGGGCTGCCGGTGCTGGTGCTGTCGCAGTACGTCGAGCAGCAGTACGCGTCCGAGCTGCTCACGACGAGCGGGGGCGGGCTCGGGTACCTCCTCAAGGACCGCGTCAGCCGGGTCGACGAGTTCGTGGAGGCGCTGGGCCGGGTCGCGGCGGGTGGGACCGCGATGGACCCGGAGGTCATCGCCCAGCTCGTCCAGCGGGCGGGTGATCCGATCGCGGCGCTCACCGCCCGGGAGCGCGAGGTGCTCGGGCTGATGGCGCAGGGGCTCGGCAACACCGCCATCGGGGAGCGGCTGGTCATCACCGACAATGCCGTGCACAAGCACATCGGCAACATCTTCGCGAAGCTGGGGCTGGCCGTGACCGACAGCGGCCACCGGCGGGTCCTCGCGGTGCTCGCCCACCTCAACGCGGCCGGCCGCTGACGGCCGCGTCGAGGTTCGCCGTCCCCGTGTGATTGGTCGCCGTTATGAGAGCCCGCTCTCGGCAGGCGAGGAGAAGGCTGGCAATGCAGCGACTACAGTGAATGGATGAACCCACTCGCCCGGCTCTCCAGGTGGACGGTGCGCACCAACCTGCAGTTGGCCGAGCAGAGCCTGCGGCAGGGTGATTTCGAGGCGGCGATGGCCCGGTTCGAGGACGATCTGAAGGTCCGGCGCCGGATTGCCGAGCGCACGGGGCGGGTCGCCGATCGGGAGGACGTCGCGCGGGCGGCGGTTGAGCTGGCCCGGCTGTACACGGTCAAGGCCGTGCACTTCGACCGGCTGGCCGCTGCCGCCCGGGTTGCGTACGACATCTACCGCGAGCTGGACCGGCCGCTGGAGGTCGGGGTCTCGGCCAGGCTGCTCGCCGGTGCCTACGCCAATCTGCGCCAATGGGGCGATGCCGGTGTGGTGCTGGGCGAGACGTTCGGCATGCTCCGCGCCGTGCTGCCCGACGACCCCGGCACCATCCACATCGGGCACGTGCTGGCGCTGAACCTCGAGGTGCGCGAGGACTTCGCCGGCGCGGCCGAGCTCATGGAGGATCTGCTGGAGCGCAGTCGACGGGTGCACGGCGTCGAGTCGGCCGAGACCAATCGGCTCGAGTGGCAGGCCGGGCGCGTGCTGGCCGCCGTCGGCCGGGTCCGCGAGTCGATCGAGCTGTTTGAGCGGCTGCGCGCCGACGCCCTTGCGCGCGGTGACGAACGCGGTGCTGAGACCCTCGCCGGCTACCTCGAGCAGTTGCGCGGCTGAGGCCCGGCTGAGTGCCACGGATTCCTGAAGAGTGGTCTCAGTGTGCCGCACGACCAAGATTCCACAGGGCACCTGCCGATCCGGGACGCCGCGGATCGTGTGGGACACGACTGGGCAGCAACGGCTCGATCCGTTGCCGCAACCCGCTCTCGTGACGTGGGCGGGCTCGCGTCAGGCCGCCGCCGGCCGTGTGGCGACTCGACCGGCGGGGAAGGGCCGGCCGGGGCGCGACGGGTCGTTGTGCACGGTATTGTGCACGCGGCCGTCGCGCTCCCGGGGTGGTGTTCGGATGGATGCGGGGTTACGGCTGGACGGGGTTCCAGCCGTCGGCGCCGGCCAGGTACTTCTGGGACGTGTAGCCGCTCGCCGTCGACGCGCTCATCTGGGGGCGGTCGCCTGTGCCGTTCGTGGCGCCCGAGCCGGTGTTGTTGTACTCGCTGAAGCGGCAGGTCTTCCAGGAGAAGCCGCTCATGTCCTGCCACGCGCCGGCCTGGCGGATGTGGGCGCCGAGGTTGGAGTCGCGGACGAGGACCTGGCCGATCGCGTCGGCGGCGCCGCCCGCGTGCCAGCAGCGGCCCAGGGCGACCGTCTGCGCGGCGGCGCTGCTGAGCAGTGTGGAGCGGGTGATGAGGATGCCGAACTTGTTGCTGGCGTTCGTGGCCGCGGCGGTGATGTAGCCGTTGTTGGAGCTGCCCCGGTCGAGGGAGCGGATCGTGGTGCTGTCGATGACGAGGGCGCCGTTGCCGTAGATGAAGTCGACGGCGCCTTCGATGTAGCTCTTGTAGACGTACTGGCGTACCTGCGCGCTGCCGGTGCCGCCCCAGGACAGGAACGTGTCCTGGTAGCCCTTGAGCTGGACGTTGCGGTAGACCTGCCGGTCGCCGCCGGCGTAGAGGGCGAGGGCCTGGCTGTCGTGCGCGGCGTAGGTGTTCTGGATGGTCAGGCCCTTGATGGTGGTGTCCTTGGCCAGGTTGAGCACGGTGGCGCTGCCCTGCGTGCCGGCGGTGGACTGCGGCTTGTTGCCGGTGATCACGATGTCGCCGGAGGTGCCGGTGGCGCCCTGCAGGGTGATGCCGGACTTGCTGCTGGGGATGTTCACCTGGCCCTGGTACGTGCCGGCCTTGATGGTGATGACGGTGCCCGTGGACGCGGCCGCGACGGCGGCCTGGATGGTGGTGTAGTTGCCCGAGCCGTCGGCCGCGACGGTGATGGTGCTGGCGGCTGACGCATCGGTGCTGACGGCGGTGACCGCGAGCACCGCGGTCGCGAGGACGGCGCCGGTGGCGGTCAGTGGCCGTCGTGTCGTAGGAGGCATCCCTGACTGTGAGCGCTCACATGTCGGCCTTGTCAAGGTTCTGCAACTGATGGCAGCCGGTGCAAATAGCGGTCGGGTGAAAGTTACGTACGACCTGAGGCGTACCGCCACCCGGGCCGCGGTCGACCTCGGAGGGATTCGCGCGGCCGGCGGTCGCCCTAGCGTCGTGGGCATGATCGAGGTTGAAGGGCTGACGAAACGGTTCGGGGCCACGACCGCCGTCGACGGGCTGTCGTTCGTCGTGCGACCGGGGCGGGTCACCGGGTTCCTCGGGCCGAACGGCGCCGGGAAGTCCACGACGATGCGGATGATGATCGGGCTGGACCGGCCGACGGCGGGGGCCGCGCGGATCGGCGGGCGAGCATACCGGGACCACGCCGCGCCGCTGTGCGCGGCGGGTGCGCTGCTCGACGGGCGATCCGTCCACAGGGGACGCACGGCCCGCCAGCACCTCCTCGGGCTGGCCCGCACGCACGGGCTGCCGGCCGCCCGGGTCCGTGCGGTGCTGGAGCGGGTCGGGCTGGCCGCGGTCGCCGACCGGCGGGCCGGCGGGTTCTCGCTCGGGATGGCGCAGCGGCTGGGGATCGCCGCCGCGCTGCTGGGCGACCCGGCGGTGGTGATCCTGGACGAGCCTGTCAACGGACTCGACCCCGACGGCGTGCTGTGGATCCGCACGCTGCTCAAGGAGCTCGCCGCGCAGGGGCGCACGGTGCTCGTGTCCAGCCATCTGATGAGCGAGATGGCGCTCACCGCCGATCACCTGCTCATCGTCGGGGCCGGTCGCCTGCTCGCCGACGAGAGCATGGCCGACATGGTGGGCCGGGTCCGCGGTGGACGGTGCCTGGTGCGCTCGCCGCGGCTGGATGCGCTGCGGGAGCTGCTCCCGGTACAACCGGCGCAGCTGCACGACACGACTGACGGCCTCGAGGTCGAGGGGGTCGACGCGGCGGCGATCGGGGAGCTGGCCGCCGCCCACCGCATCGCGCTGCACGAGCTGACGCCGCACCGCGCGTCGCTGGAGGAGGCCTACATGGAGCTGACGCGGGCGAGCGTCGAATACGGGGTGGGGGTGTGAGCCACCGGACGAGTTTCCGCCGGGTCGTGCGCGCGGAGTGGGGCAAGTTCTGGGCGCTGCGCTCGACCTGGGTGGTGTTCGCCGTCGTGGGCGTCGCCGCCGTCGGGCTGGCCGCGGCGATCGGCGCCGCCGCGCAGGAGCACCGGCCGGCGCAGGCGTTCCTGGCGGTCGACGTCTTCTCCATCGTGCTGGGCGTGTTCGGGATGCTGATGGTCACCGGCGAGTACGGCTCCGGCCTCATCCGCGCCACGTTTGCCGCCGTGCCGCGGCGCCTGCCGGTGCTGTGGGCGAAGGCGGTGGTGCTCGCGGCGGCCGCGACACCGCTGATGCTTGTCGTGTGCGCCGCGTCGCTGCTGGCCGACTGGGTCTGCACGCCGGCCGCGGACCGCTTCGCCCTCGGCACCGACGGCCTGGTGCGCGCCACCGCGGGCGCCGCGCTCGCGCCCGTGGCGCTGGCCCTGCTGGGCCTGGGCATCGGCGCACTGCTGCGGCACACGGCCGCCGCGATCACCGTGTACGTCCTGTCGATGCTCGTCCTGCCCGCGATCCTCGGCGCGGTGCTGCCCGCCGGGCGCGCCGACGACGTCGTGCGCTACGTGCCGGTGGCCGCCGCCCAGGCCCTGTATGCGCTGCCCGGGGGTGGCTCGGCCCGCATTCTCCCGCCCGGGTCCGCGGCCCTGGTCCTGCTCGCCTGGGTGGTGGTCGCGCTGGCCGCCGGTGGGGTGGCCCTGCGCCGCCGCGACCCGTGAGGCGGGTTCGCTCACGGCCGACTCACCCGCAGGCGAGGAGGATGACGGGCATGCGGATGCGGGCGGACGTTGCGGTGGCGGCGGCGGTGGCGGCGATCTGCGCCATCGTGCTCAGCGGGCGGACCGGCGCGACACAGCACGGCGGTGGGCTGCTGGACTGGGCGGCCTGCGTGCTGCTGCCGGCGCCGCTGATCTGGCGGCGGCGGGCGCCGGTGCTCGTGCTGTGGGGGACGGCCCTGCTGCTCGTCCTGCTCGGCCCGGCCCGCATCGAGTCGCCGGCCGGGCTGTTCGTGCCGCTCGCGGCGCTGCATGCGGTCGCGCGCTACCGGCCGGCCCGGTTCGTGTGGCCCGGCGTCGCGGCGGTGGTGCTGCCCGGCTGGCTCAACCGGCTCGACGAGGCGTTCCCGTGGACGGCGTTCGCGGCGGTGACCGCGATCACCGTGGCGGCGGCGCTGATCGGGATCAACCAGCGGACCCGGCACGCGTACCTCACCGCGCTGGAGGACCGCGCCCGGCGGCTCGAGCTCGACCGGGACCGGGAGGCGCGCCTGGCGGTCGCGGAGGAGCGCACGCGCATCGCCCGGGATATGCACGACATCGTGGCGCACAACCTGGCGGTCATGGTGGCGCTGGCCGACGGGGCCGCGGCCACCGTGCCGGCGGACCCGGGGCGGGCCGCGGACGTGATGCGGCAGGCCTCGGCCACCGGGCGCCAGGCGCTCGACGACATGCGTCGCCTCGTGGGCCTCCTGCGCCGCGGGACGGTCGGGCCGCCGCGGCGCAGCCCCGTGGCCCCGCAGCCCGGCCTCGACGACCTGGACGCGCTCGTCGACGGGGTGCGGGCGGCCGGCGTCCGGGTGGCGCTGATCCGCGACGGCACGCCCGGGCCGTGGGGGCCCGGGGCCGGGCTCGTCGTGTACCGCATCGTGCAGGAGGCGCTCACCAACACGCTCAAGCACGCGGGGCCGAGTGCGGCGGCCGAGGTGCGGCTGCGCTTCGATCAGCGGTCGGCCGAGCTCACGATCGTCGACGACGGCGCCGGGCGGGCGGCGGGCATCCCGGACGCCGCGGATCGGCACGGGCTGACCGGGATGCGGGAGCGGGCCGCGTTCTACGGCGGGGCCGTCGAGGCGGGGCCGCGCGACGGGGCCGGCTGGCAGGTCCGGGCCCGGCTCAGCTTCGAATCGCCGGTGCTCGCATGACGGTGTCGGTGCTGCTTGTCGACGATCAGCCGCTGCTGTCCCTGGGCTTCCGGCTGGTGCTGGAGGCGCAGCCGGACATCGTCGTCGTCGGTGAGGCCGGCAACGGGGAGCAGGCGATCGCGATGACGCGGGCGCTGCGGCCGGACGTCGTGCTCATGGACGTGCGGATGCCGGTCCTGGACGGCATCGAGGCCACGCGGCGGATCGTCGGCGCGGGGGCGGCGGCCCGCATCCTGGTGCTCACGACGTTCGATCTGGACGAGTACGTGTATGCGGCGCTGCGGGCCGGGGCCAGCGGGTTCCTGCTCAAGGACGTGCCGCCGCACGACCTGGTGACCGCGATCCGCTCGGTCGCCGGCGGGCACGCGGTCGTCGCGCCGGCGGTGACGCGGCGGCTGCTCGACACGTTCCTGCCGCACCTGCCGGACCCGGCGGGCGGCCGTCCCCGCACGACGAGCGGCTGGATCGGCTGACCGGCCGGGAGCGCGAGGTCCTGACCCACGTGGCCGCCGGCCGGTCCAACGCCGAGATCGCCGCGGAGCTGTGCCTGTCGGAGGCGACGGTCAAGGTGCACGTCGGTCGTCTGCTGGCGAAGCTGGGGCTGCGCGACCGGGTGCAGGTGGTGGTGTTCGCCTACGAGCAAGGACTGATCCGGCCGCACCGATGACGGCGACGACGGCTGCGACGGGCAGGCTCGACGCGGAGCTCCAGGGGCGGTTCAGGCCTGCGGTGAGCGCCAGCAGCAGCATCGCGAACGGGATCGCGGCAAGCAGTGCGAACCGTGGGCGTGGGGCCGGCCATCGCCATATCACCGCGGCGGCCAGTGGCAGGAGGAGCAGGTCGACCGGCCGGACGCCGCCGCCGAAGAGGACCGCCGAGATGGCCGGCGGTGCGGCGAACAGGGCCAGGGCGGTGCGGCGGGCGCCGAGCAGCCAGGCCACCGTGACGGACAGGCGGAACAGCGTGGGGGCCAGGACCAGGGCGGTCCAGATGGACAGCGGGGACCCGGCGTCGGGGGCGAACGCGATGGCGCCGGTGGAGAGGAGGTAGGCGTCGCGGGCCGGCTCGGCGGTGAAGGCGATCAGGAGCGCGGCCATCAGCAGGGACGCCGCGCCGGGCAGGCGGAGGCGCAGGCCGAGGCCGATCACGCCGAGGGCCTGGCGGGGACTGGGGCGGTCGCGGCCCTCGTCGAGGTCGAGCAGCAGGCCCAGGAGTTCCTCGCCGCGGGCGGCCCGGTGGTCGGGCGGCAGCAGGTGCAGCAGCCGGCGGTAGCGGCGCTCCAGCGGTGCGGCGCTCATCCGCTCAGTCCCAGCCGGGGTGCGGGCTGCTGGGCGCGCCGGGCCAGGCGCTGCTTCGCCGCGCGGGCCTGGGTGGTCATCCGCTCGGTCTCGGCCTGCACCGCGGCGGCGCCGGTGTCGGTCAGGCGGTAGTAGCGGCGCAGGCGGCCGTTCTCCACCTCGTCGCGTTCGGGCTCGACCAGGCCGCGGCCGGTCAGGCGCTCCAGGGCCGCATAGAGGGTGCTGGCCCGCAGCTGGATGCGGTCCTGGGACATGGCGGCGACCTCGGTGACGAGGCCGTAGCCGTGCCGCGGCTGGTCCGCGAGGGCGGCCAGGATCAGGAACGACTGCTCACTCAGTGACTCCACACCGAGAGCATATACCATCGCGCGGTATATGCTCATGACCGGTGGGCGGCGCGCCTTCCGAGGACCAGCGCGGCCAGGAGCAGTACCAGAAACGCGGCGGTGATGACGGAGACGCCGGCCGAGTCGAGGCCGTGGGCGAGCCGCTCCTGGACGCCGGCGGCCGCCCGGATCACCGGGTCCCGCAGCGCGCGCGGCCCGTCGGCGGCGAGACGGACCTCATACCAGCCGTAGTACGCGACGTAGGCGCCGGTGAGCAGCATCAGGACGCCGGCCGCCCGCGCGATCAGCGGGCCGCTGCGGCGGACGCGGGCCAGCAGCGACGTGCGCACGAGGGCCACGGCGACGGCGGCCGCGCCGACGACCAGGCCCATGCCCGCGGCGTACGCGACGAACAGCCCGATGCCGTCCCACGCCGAGGACGCCTGCAGGCTCGACACGACGATGGCCAGGAACGGGCCGATGGTGCAGCTGAGGGAGGCCAGGGCGTACGCGGCGCCGAAGAGCGCCATCGACGGCAGCGAGCGGGTCAGCGCCGGGGCCCTCGACGGGCGCCACGGCAGGGCGGGCAGGCGGTGACCGGCCGCGAGCCAGCCGCCGAGGACCGCCAGCAGCAGGCCGAACCCGATCGTGAACCACGGCAGCCGCTGCGGCAGCCAGCCCAGCGCCGGGGTCAGCGCGGCGCCGACCAGGCCGAAGACGCCGACGAAGCCGATGGTCAGGCCGAGGGTGCTCAGCAGTGCCCGGCCGACCGCGCGGCGGCGGGACTCGCCCTCGTCGAGGACCAACAGGGACAGGTACGCCGGCAGCAGCGCGAAGCCGCACGGGTTGACGGCGGCGAGCACGCCGGCCGCGAGCGCCAGGAGCAGCATGGTCAGTGCTGGTCCAGGTAGGCGACCCACTGGCCCAGGGTGACGGTGTCCTGGTACCCGTTCAGCTGGATCTTGCCCTTGCGGTCGATCATGACGAAGAAGCTCTGCTGGGTGACGCCGAACTTGCGCCAGATGGCCCCGGCCGAGTCGTTGAGGTGGGTGACGTTGCCGACCTCGCCCTCGGCGATGAACTCGTGCATCGCCTTCGTGTTCTTGTCGAGCCCGGCGACGCCGACCATGGTGACCTTGCCGTCGTACTGTTTGGCCAGGTCCCCGACTGTCGACGCCTGGCCGAGGCAGACGGCGCACCAGGGCGCCCAGAACCACAGCACGACCGGGCGCCCGGCGTACTTTGCCGCGTCGAAGGGCTGGCCCTCGAGCGTGGTGCCGGTGAACTTGAGCGCGTCGGGGACCACCGCCGGTGCCGTGGGCGCGGTCGACGTCGCGGCCGGGACGACCGGGCCGTCCGAGGCCGCCGCGGCCTTGGCGTCGAACTTCGGGGCGGTCGCCGCGCCCGAGCCGCCGCACCCGGCCGGCAGCAGCACCAACGCCGCGAGGAGCACGGCCACGACCGGTCTGATGCGCATGCGAGCCCTCCCAGGATCGGCCTTCTCCGGGTCGTACGGAGCGCGGCCGTGCAGAGTTCAGCCCGGGGCGGGCGGCGTCAGGTCGAGCGCGTATCGGGTGCCGGGCTTGCCGCCGAGCTCGGCCGGGTCGGCCGGTCCGGTGGCGGCGAACCCGGCCTTGCGCAGCACCCGCTGCGAGGCGGTGTTGCGCTCGGAGACGGCCGCCCGCAGCGTGCGCAGCTGCAGGCGGTCGCGGGCCAGCGCGCACAGTTCGAGGACGGCCGCGGTCGCGACGCCCCGGCCGGCCGCGTGCTGCGCGACCCGGTAGCCGAGGTCCGCGGTACCGTCGCCGAGGTTGTAGAGGTTGCACCGGGCGAGGACCGCGCCGTGCGCGTCGAGCCGCAGGTAGAAGGCGCACGTGCCGGCGTCCTGGTCGGCCAGGTCGGCGGCGAAGTGCTCGGCGAACCGGGCGAAGTAGTCCTCGCCGCGGTCGGAGATCGTCGCCGCGAACCAGGCCCGGTTCGCCACCTCGAACGCCAGCACCGCCGCGGCGTGCCCGGCGGCCAGGCGCTCCAGCTCACGCACCGGCGGTGCCGCTGTCGCTCGCCGGTGCCTTGCCCGCGCCGAGCGTCAGCCCGCCGGGGACGCCGAGTATCCATCGCAGCATTCGAGGATAGTAATGGCGGCGCCGCCAACTGCGAGGGGCGCGGCGCCGCCGGGTGGGGTCAGCCGAGCAGCTCGTAGACCTTGGCCGACGCCTCGACGGCGCTCGTCGGGGCGGCCACCGGGGCGACCGAGCCGTAGCCGGTGAACGTCAGCTGGGTGGACAGGTCCGCGTCGGCGCCCGAGCCGTCGATGGTGAACGTGGCCAGGCGGCCCCGGTCGTCGAGGGTGGCGGTGAACGGGAGGGCCTTGGCCTTGTCGCCGGCGTTCTTCAGGGCGACGCTCGTCGGGGACAGGATGCCGTCGACGTCGGTGAGGTCGACGGTGCCGGTGAAGTGGGTCTTGTCGGTCTGCTTGACGTCGGCCAGGTCGGCCAGCAGGTCGTCGAAGCCGATCTTCGGGTTGCCGTTCGCGTCGACCGGGTGGCTGGTGCCGGTGGCCTTCGTGCGGTCGACGCGGATCCAGGTGCCGGGCTGCAGGTCGTACTTCTGGTTGAGCCCGTCGCCGAAGTCGGCCTTCACCCACATGTCGGGCGCCACGATCGTGTAGGCGAGCGCGATGTGGACGGAGGTGCCGTCGCCGCGCGGCAGGCTGCCGTTGAGGTCGACGAGCGCGGCGTGGGCGGTGTGGTCGACGCGGCCGCCGCCGCTCGTGTCGCCCTGTTTGATGCCGAAGTTGTACGCCACGGTGTCAAGCGCCTGCACCGCGTTGGCGAGGGCCTCCCGCGGCGGGACCGGCGGCGCGGACGGGGCGCTTGACGCCGCCGCCTTGGCCTTGCCGGAGCTCGTGGACACCGAGACGTCGCAGCCGGCGAGCGTGCCGAGCGTGAGGGCACCGGCGAGTACGACCGCTATGTGTTTCATGGTGTGTCTGTCCTCCTGGTCATGGGCCGCGGCGGGCGCGGCCACCAGGAGGGTAGGGGCGGCGACTTGCGAACGACTGTGCGCTGACTTGCGACGGCTGGCCGGTCAGGGGCAGGCGTCGGCCAGCTCGTGCAGCTGGGCCGCGGTCCAGCGCTGCTCGCCGTGCCGGTTGACGAGCACCAGCTCGGTCATCGCCGGCTGCCGGTTGGGGCACAGCGTGTCGGCCGCGGCCGGGGCGTGCCGCGGGTCGTGCAGCACCCGGGCGAAGCCCGGCCGGTCGAGGTCGTGCTCGGGGCGGGTCGGCTCCAGGTACACCACGAGGATCGTGGACAGGCCGGTCGGCGCGTTCGCGGGCCGGTCCGGCAGCAGCCGGTCCCCGGTGACGGCGGCCAGCCGGTAGATCCGGTTGGCCGTCGTGTCGGTGACCGTCGGTGTCCGGTCGTCCAGGCGCAGGTGCGCGCTGGGGTCGTTGCGCAGCAGGTTCGCGGCGAACTCGAGCTCGCGGCGCAGCGGCAGCTGCAGCGAGGCCTCGGCGGCGCCGGAGGCATTGCGCAGGACGCCGATCAGTGCGTCCGGGTTCTCCACGCGGCCGGACTCGGTGATGGCCCGGACCTCGGGTATGAGCTGCCCGGCGATGGTCAGGTCGAGCGCGGCCAGGAACTGCTGGCGGTCCTGGTCCGTCATGGTCCCGGTCCGGCCCCGGGTCATCGCATCGGCCGCGTTGAGCAGGACGGTCTGCAACGCCGGGTCGAGGGCGCCGACCTTCGGCGACGCCGACGGGTCGAACTGCAGCGCGGCCAGGCGCCGGCGGGGAGCGGGGTCGAGGCCGTCCAGCGCGGGGCAGTACACCTGTGCTGCCTTGCTCTGCTGCCCGGCGGCCTTGTCGTAGGTCATCGACGGTGTCGACGCGGACTGGCCGGGGTCGATGACGCCCAGGTGCGTCGTGACCGGCGCCATGCCGGGGCTGACCGAGGCGATGGCCGTCGCGTCGCACGGTGCGCTGCCCTTGTTCGTCACCTTCACGCTCCACGTGCACCGCTGGCCGGTGCAGTCGCCGTCGTCGGCCTGGGTGACGAACGACGGCGCGGTGAGGCGCACGTGCTCCTGCGACGCGGGTGGTGCCGGTGCGCCTGGCGAGCCCGCCTGGTCCGGCGGTGGCAGCACCTCGCCGACGGCCTGCTCCACCTGGGCGAGCGTCGCATCGTCCGCTGTGGACAGTGTGACCCCGACATACGGCGGCACGTTGTACGGCTGGTACGCGGGCCGGAACCGCCCGCCCGTCGCGTCCGGCAGCGGCAGCAGCCCGCCCCGGCCACCGCGCAGCCCAGCCGGCTGCAGCGGCCCGAGCCCGCTCAGGTGCCCGCCGAACCACACCACCGACCGCGGCTCGGTGCGCGCCTTGACCAGCAGCCAGTCGCCGTTGTCGAGCACGTCGGCGTCGCGCCCGAGCCACGGCACCGTCCCGGCCGCCTTCGGGCTGCCCGACGCCGCGAACCGCACGGACTCGGCGAGGCCCTTGGGCGTCAGGGCGCGCCCGATGTCGATCGGCAGGATCAGCCCGTCCTTCGGCAGGATCCACTTGTCGGCGAGCGCCGACGCCTGCGCCGGGGCCCGCCGCGACCACCAGTTCACGTCGGCCCGCACCACGGTCCGGGTCCCGTTCGTGCGCACCTCGGCCCGCCCGCCGCCG
Organism: Dactylosporangium vinaceum; assembly: GCF_019904175.1. Lineage (GTDB taxonomy): Bacteria > Actinomycetota > Actinomycetes > Mycobacteriales > Micromonosporaceae > Dactylosporangium > Dactylosporangium vinaceum. The sequence goes on from NZ_CP061913.1 coordinate 3,646,604, forward strand.
GGATCGCTCACCGTGCCCGTGCCGAGCCCGGCCGCGGTCATCGTGAACTCGGCGTCGACGAGTGTGCCGTTGCGGTCCCCGAACGTCATCGCCGCACGGGTACCGCGAGCGTCCGCGATCGCCGCCACCGCGTCCGCGATCCCGGCCGTCGGGGAGTCGTCGTGCGGTGTCGAGGAGCGCAGCGCGACGAACGCGATGCCCGCGACGGCGGCGACCGCGATGACGATGACCGCGGCGCCCAGCCCGATCAGCAGCCGGTTGCCGGCCGGCCGGCCCGGTGGCGGCGTCGGGGGCGCGGGCGGGGCGGGGGGCGCGGGCCGCTGGACGGGCACGGGCGCGTACATCTCGACGGGTGCCGGCCGCGGCGGCGGGGCCGGCGGCGGTACGAACGGTCCCGGCTTGCGCGGTGCGGGCTGGACCGGGTCGGGCTGGATCAGTGTGGGCTGGGCCGGTGCGGGCTGGACCGGCGGTGGTTCGACAGGCGGTGTGGCCCACAGCGGCAGGCGATCGGTGGGGGCGTACCGGTCCGGCGCCGGGTCACGCTCGGTGACCGGCAGCGCGTAGGCGTCGTCGTAGTCGTCCACCACGGAGAGCTCGGTCTGCTCGTCGACGTACGCGGCAAGCACCTCGACGGGCGCGGGAGGCGGGGGCGGTGCGGGTGCCTCGGCGGCGGGCTCAGCCGGCTCGGGCTCGGGTTCGGCCCGGTCGGCGGCCTGGAACGGCGGGGCGGCCCAGGGCGAGGGCGCGTCGAACGGCGAGGCCGAGTGCCGCCCGGCCCGCCTCCACGGCGAGGACTTCTCCGGCTCGCCGTCGCTCATCGCCGTCACCCCCCGGTGATTACTGAACGTCGTCAATGCGGTGCGCTGCGATGGTACCGCGTGCCCGCCCCCATGGAACGGGATGGAACGCGGCAACGGCGTGACCCCGGCTCAGCTCCAGCCGCCGCTGCCCGCCGCCCTGCAGGTCCTGAGCCGCTGGGCGCCGGCCCTGTGCGTCGAGGCGACAGCGGTGAGCGCCCCGATCCAGTGGCTCTCCCCGTGGGACGACCCGCCGCCACCCGAGCAGGCGGCCCGCTACGCCCGCCTCGAGTCGCTCCCGCGAGCGGTCCGCGTCCTGCGCCGCCCGGCCGTGAACCGGTTCGGCGTGGCCCAGCCGGAGCGGGTCGCCGAGCTGGCGTCGTGGCTGACCGAGGGCGCCGCGGCGGTCCTGGCCCCGGGGGAGCTGGCGCGGCTGGGGGAGCTGGTGCCGTACATCGCCGAGTTGCTCGTCACCTGGATCGCCGTCGACCCCGACGTGCTGCTGCTCGATGCGCCGGGTGAGCCGCCGCACCTGCTGCACCGCACCGGCGACCGCACGACCCGCTTCTCGCTGCGCCCGGCCGCGACCCCACCGGCGCCGGGGTCGGCGAGCCTCGCTGCGGTCGCCGAGCTGCTCGCGTTCGTCCTGCCGATCACGCCGGTGGGCGGCGTCGACTTCACCGTGCGCACCGCGGCCGCGCCGCCCGGGCCGGGCCTGGAGCCGGTCGAGGAGCGGCGGGTCCGCGAGCTGCTCTACCGGGCCGTGTTCATCCACGCGACGGCCATCGCCCACCCGGGGCAGGAGCTGGGCCGCCTGGCCGCCCGCCTGCTGCGCGACCTGCTCGACACGGCGGTGGCCACGGCGGGCGCCGGCGCGGCCTGGCACGCGTCGCCGCTGCCGGCCCCGCTGTGCTTCGCCGCCGAGGGCACGCCGGCGACGGTGGCCGTGACCGGCTCGGCGGGCACCGCCTACGTCACCTTCCCGGCCGTGGCGGGCTAGGGATCACGCGTCGCGGCTGTGCGTCGCCGCCGGGGGCACGGGGTCGACGGTGCCCGTGATCGGCTCGGCGGGCACCGCCTGCGTCACGCTCCCGGCCGTGGCGGGCCGGGCGTCACGCGGGGGAGCGGGGCAGGAGGTGCTCGCGGAGCAGGGGTGCGAGGGCCAGGTCGCCGGGCGCCGCCGGGTCGATCCAGCGCAGCTCCTCGATCTCGGCGAGCGGCGCGACCGGGCCGGTGAGCGGGGCGGTGAACACGTCGGCGTCGACGGTGAAGCCGGCCTCGTTGGCGGCGGGCGCGGCGAACCGGCCCAGGTGCCTGAGCGCGGCGGCGTCGACGCGCAGGCCGAGCTCCTCGTCCAGCTCGCGGACCAGGGCGTCGGCGGCGGACTCGGCCGGCTCCAGCTTGCCGCCGGGCTGCATGAAGACCGTCGTGCCGCGCTTGCGCACGACCAGCCAGCGGTCGTGCGGATCGCGGATGACCGCGGCGACGATGCGGAGCACAGGCACGGTGACGAGACTACTGGGCGGTGGATTGTTCAACGATCCGGCATTGTGCGATGCTGCTGGGCGTGACGCGTGCTGCTGCTCCGGGTGACTGGGCCCTCCGGCTGGCGGATGATCGTGCACAGCTCGACCGGGGTGGCTACGGCGAGCGGGTGGCCGATGTGCTGCGGGACCGGATCACCGAGGGAACCTTCCCGCCCGGGATGCGGCTGAGTGAGGAGGCGTTGCGCGAGGCGCTCGGGGTCTCGCGCAACACGCTGCGGGAGGCGTTCCGGCTGCTGTCGCACGAAGGATTGCTGACGCACGAGTTCAACCGGGGTGTGTTCGTCCGTGAGCTCACGGCCGAGGACGTGCGGGATCTGTACGCGATCCGCCGCATCCTGGAGGGCGCGGCGGTGCGCGGGGTTCGCTCCGCTCCGGAGGGCGCGCTCGAGCGGGTCCGGGAGGCGGTGGAGTCCGCCGAGGAGGCGGCCGCACGGGGCGCGTGGGTCGAGGTCGGCACCGCGAACATGCGGTTCCATCAGGCCGTGGCCGGGCTGGCCGGGAGCCGGCGGGTCAGCGAGACGGTGCGGCGGCTGCTGGCCGAGCTGCGCCTGGTGTTCCTGGTGATGTCGGCGCCGCAGCAGTTCCACGAGCCGTATCTGCGCACCAACCGCGAGATCTACGAGCTGCTCGCGGCCGGCGACGCGAAGGCGGCCGACAAGGCCCTGGCCGTCTACCTGGACGCGGCCGAGCGCCAGTTGCTGGACGCCTTCGAGCGCGCACCGGACGTCGCGTAGAGGACCGGCACGAGCACCGCCGCGACGGCCACGTGCATGAGGCCGAGCGGGATCCTCGTCGACAGTGGCGTGCCCGGGTCGAGCAGCAGCGCGAACGACAGGACAAGCACGGCCAGGGCCACGGCGGCCCAGATCGTGCGGGCGTGGCGGGTGAGGCGTTCGAGTACGGCCAGCAGCAGCCAGCCCAGCAGCGCCGAGACGAGCGCGAGCAGCACGACCACCACGACGTTGACGTCAAGCGGCGGGTCCTTCGCGTAGACGATCAGGTGGTGGCCGAACCCGATCACCGTGACCACCCAGATCAGCGCCGGTGCGGCGGCCGCGCCGAGGACGGCGAGGAGGCGGCTCATGTGAGCGCGCCGTGCAGGAACAGGTCGACGAGTTCGTTGACGGTGACGTCGGGGGTGAGCGGTGAGCGGCCACGGGTGAACGCGAAGGTCAGGAACACGGCGGCCGCCTTCTGCGGGGCCAGCCGGAGCTGATCCCGTTCGGGCTCGAACAGCTCCGCCACCGCGGCGAGGGTGGCCGCCTGGGACTGCTCCCGGCCGGTCGAGGCCGAGCGCAGGGCGTCGGGCGTGGCCGAGCGCTGCATCGGGTGGCCCGTCGAGTGCAGCGAGCCGATCACCGCGCCCATCCGGCCGAGGTGGGCCTCGAGGGTCTCGGCCGCCTCGACCAGGCGGTCGGCCAGGGGCTGCTCGAGCGCGATCGTCTCCAGGTGCCGCAGGACGTTCGTGGGGTCCATGGCCCGCTTGACGACCGCCCGCAGCAGCTCGTCCTTGTCGGCGAAGACCCGGAACACGGTGGCCTCGCCGATGCCGGCGGCCCGGGCGATCTGGGCCGTGGTGACCTTGCTGCCGTACTCCGCGACGAGCGGCAGCGCGGTCTGTAGGATCATCTCGCGGCGCTGTTCGGTGCTCATGCCCGGCGCTCGCCGCCGGGGCGTCTCGGTCGGGGTGGTGGCCGGCTGTGGTGTTGCGGATTCCGTCATGCGCCTCACGGTACGGAGTGAGTCCTCACTCCGTCAAGACCGGAGTGAGTGTTCACTCCGCGCGGAGAAATCGGCCGATGCGCATAAGACTATTGCTGAATCGTTGAACAATCCTCTAGCTTGAGGGTCTGCCTGCTCTGACGGTTCGTGAGGAGCTCATCGATGGCGCAGCAATCCGAACGGCACCTGGCACCCCGGCGGGTCATCCTGGCCGGCCTGGTCGGCACCTCCCTGGAGTGGTACGACTTCTTCCTCTACGGCTCGGCCGCGGCCCTTGTCTTCGGCAAGCTGTTCTTCCCGTCCTTCGAGTCGATGACCGGCACGCTGCTCGCGTTCGCCACCTACGCCGTCGGGTTCGTGGCCCGGCCGCTCGGCGGGATCGTGTTCGGCCACTTCGGCGACCGCGTCGGGCGCCGGGGCGTGCTCGTCGTGACGCTCGTGCTCATGGGCGGGGCCACGTTCGCGATCGGGCTCCTGCCCACCTACGCCACCTGGGGCGCCGCCGCCCCGATCCTGCTGGTGGCGCTGCGGTTCATGCAGGGGCTCGGGCTCGGCGGCGAGTGGGGCGGCGCCGTCGTCATGACGATGGAGCACGGCGGCGCCGAGCGGCGCGGTCTCAACGCGTCGTGGCCCCAGGTGGGGGTACCGGCCGGCAATCTCCTGGCGGCCGGCGTGCTCTGGCTGCTCAACTCGGTGCTCACGGACTCGGCGTTCCTGTCGTGGGGCTGGCGGCTGCCGTTCCTGCTGTCGGGGGTACTGGTGTTCGTCGGCCTGTGGATCAGGTTCGCGGTCGCGGAGTCACCGCGGTTCGCCGAGGTCGAGGGGGCTTCGGCGACGGCGCGGATGCCGCTGATCGAGGTGCTCACCAAGCACCCGCGGGGCCTGCTCGTGGCCATGGCCGCCCGGGTCGGCACCGACGTCGCGTTCTACGTGTTCACCCTGTACGTGCTCACGTACGTCACCGGCACCGTGAAGCTCCCCCGGGACTACGCGCTGTCGGCAGTGCTCATCGGCTCGGCGGTGCAGCTCGCGCTCATCCCGCTGTTCGGTGCGCTCTCCGACCGCATCGGGCGCCGGCCCGTCTACGCCGCGGGCGCCATCGGGGCCGCGATCTGGGCGTTCGCCTTCTTCCCGCTGCTGGACACCGGCAACCGGGGCGCGATCGTGCTCGCCGTGGTCGTCGCGCTGATCGCGCACGCCGCCATGTACGGGCCGCAGGCGGCGTTCGTGGCCGAGCAGTTCTCGACGCGCCTGCGGTATTCGGGGGCGTCAATGGGGTACCAGATCGCGGGGATCCTGGGCGGCGCCCTCGCGCCGATCATCGCGGTCAAGCTCGTCGCGTCCACCGGCACCGCGACGAGCGTCTCCATCTACGTCCTGGCCGCGCTGCTGCTGACCGGCGTGGGGCTGGCGTTCGCCCGCGACGACCGGCCCGCGCAGCCGGAGTCGGGTGCGAGCCCGGCCGCCACCAGGGTGGCGGCATGACGACGCCAGTGGTGCGCAAGCGGCCGCGGGACGTGTGGACCGCATCGATCCTGCTGTGCTTCTACGGCCTGCTCGGGGTGCTGCTCGGGCTGTTCGTCATCGGCCTGCTGGCCGACGAGGACGATATCCCGGGGTTCCTGACCGCCCTGTTCTACGCCAACGTGGTCCTGGCCGCGGCCGAGATCGCCGCGGGCGCGTTCGTCTTCATCGGCCGGGAATGGGGCCGGCGCCTCGCCGTCGGCGTGTGTGTCCTCAATGGACTCGGTGGCATCGCGTCGCTTGGCGCGGGCGTGGTGCTGCAGGCCCTGGTCGCCATCCTGGTCAACCTCGCGATCATCGTCACGCTGCACAAGCCGGAAGTGAGGCAGTGGTGCCGGCCCGGGTGAGGCGGCGCGCACCACTCGCGGCGGCGATCGTCGTGGGGGTGCTCGCCGTCGCCGGGACCTATCTGTGGCTGCGCCCGGCATCGGCGCCGCACGACGGCTTCGGCGGCAACCACGACCGCGCGGACTGCGCGCAGATCGAGCTCAGCGCGTCCACCGAGAAGGGCGACCTGCTCGCCGAGCTCGCCCGGCAGTACAACGACGCCGGGCGCACCTTCGGCGGGCGCTGCGCCGGGGTGGCCGTGCACAAGAAGACGTCCGGCGCGGCGATGGAGTCCCTCGTCACCGGCTGGAACCCCGAGCGCGACGGCGGCCCGGCGCCGCAGGTGTGGGCGCCGTCCTCGTCGCTCTGGCTCGGCCTGGCCCGCGAGCGGGCCTCCACCCTGGACAGGCCGGCGCCGCTGGCCGGCGAGCCCGGCGCCGAGGTGGCCTCGATCGCCCAGAGCCCGCTGGCGATCGGGATGCCCAGGCCGATGGCCGAGGCGCTCGGCTGGCCGGACAAGCCGCTGGGCTGGGCCGACGTGCTGCGGCTGGCGGCCGACCCGCGCGGCTGGGGCGCGCTCGGGCACCCCGAGTGGGGGCGCTTCACGCTCGGCAAGGACAACCCGCACCTGTCGACGTCGGGCCTGGCGGCGACGGTCGCGGCGTACTACGCGGCCAGCAGCAAGTCCAGCGACCTCACCGACGCCGACCTGAGCCGCCCACAGACCCGCGACTTCGTCCGCGGCGTCGAGGCCAGCGTCGTGCACTACGCCGACGACGCCGTGAAGTTCCTGGCCAACCTGGCCGAGGCCGACGCGCAGGGCCGCGCCACCTCCTACGTGAGCGCCGTCGCCATGCAGGAGCAGCTGGTGTACTCTACGACTCGGGCGCGCCCGACGGCGATCCCGGCCGGATCGGCAAGGGCCGGCGGCCCTCGGTCCCGCTGGTGGCGGTACACCCGCAAGACGGCACGTTGATGATGGATCACCCGTATGCCGTCCTGGCCTCGGCCACCGCGGAGCAGCAGGCGGCGGCCGCGGACTTCCTCGCGTTCCTGCGCGAGCCGGCCCAGCAGCAGCGTTTCGCCGACCTCGGCTTCCGCGACTACCAGGGCCGGGCCGGGCCGGCGCTCTCGGCGGCGATCGGGCTGCCGGGCGCGCAGCCACCGCTGTCGCTCATCGACCCACCGGCGCCGGCCGTGCTGTCGCACATGCTGACCGGATGGGACGAGCTGCGCAAGAAGGCGCGGGTCCTGCTGGTCATGGACGTGTCCGGCTCGATGGACGAGCCGGCCGGCGGCGGGCGGACCCGGCTCGAGGCGGCGAAGGAGGCGGCGATCCAGGGCCTGGCCCGGCTGCACCCGGATGACGAGGTGTCGCTGTGGCAGTTCTCGACCGAGGACGCCGGAGGGCCGCAGCCATACGAGCAGATCGTCCCGTTTGCAGCGATGCGAGACAATGGGGAGCGGCTGACCGCAGCGATCAAGGGACTGCATCCGGAAGGCGGCACCGCGTTGTACACGACCGTCCGCGCCGCACAGCGCAGCATGCTGGAGCACTACGAGACCGACCGGATCAACGCGATAGTCGTGCTGACCGACGGCAAGAACGAGTACCCCCGGGACAACGACCTGCAAGCGTTGCTGCGCGATGTCAATGCCGACACGCTCGAGCGCTCCGTGCGGGTGTTCGCGATCGCGTTCGGCGACAAGTCCGACCTCACCACGCTGTCGAGCATCGCGCGGGCCTCGCGGGCCGCGGCCTACGACGCCCGCAACCCGTCGACAATCAACGACGTGTTCATCTCGGTCCTGAGCAACTTCTGACGGCCAGGTGGTGGTGCGGTGAGGTTCCGGCGCGGGCTCTGCGCCTCCGCGGCCGTCGCCGCCGCGGGCGGCCTGTCCGTGTGGGCCGGGTGGTTCGGCTCCGCGGGGTGGTGGCGCGTGGTCCTGGTGCTGCTCGCCATCGGCGCCGCCCTGGCCGTCATGGCGTTCCTCGTGCCGGTGCTCGTCCTCGGCAAGATGCGAGACTCTGCATTGACGATCATCCTGACGGCGGCCGCGCTCGTGGTCGGGACGGCCTGGCTCACCGCCGCCGACATCGAGGTCCGCTCGGGCGAGTGGCAGCCGGTCGTCGTGACGGCCGAACGCTGCGCCGCGACGGACGGGGGCGGCTGCGAATGGAACTACCGCGTGACAGTCCTCAGGACCGAGACCGACCTCGGCTGGATCACGTGCGACGTCGACACGCTCAACCCCGGCGACCGCACAAGGGTCCGCGCCGACCCGCACGGCGAGCACCGCCCGAGCCTGGAGCCGTGCGCACACACCTGGCCCGGCTACACGACAGTCCTGCACGTGGTCTGGGCGGTGTGGGCCGTCCTCGTCGTCGCCGCGCTCCCGGCGACCGGCCGCCTGCGGGTCGCCTGATGGCCCGGCGTGCGCCCCGAGGGTGGACGGGCGCCGGGTGCGTCGCCGCCGCGTTCCCGGTGGCCGCGGGCGTGGGGGCCCGCGCATGAGGTTCCTGCGTGGCCTGGCCGGTGCGGCGATGGTGGCCGGCGCCGGTGGACTGTGCGTGTGGGCCGGGCACATCGGCTCCGCGGGGTGGTGGCGCGGGGTCGTCACCCTGCTCATCGGCGGGCTGGCCCTGGTGGTGCTGGCGTTCGTCGTGCCGGTGATCGCGCTGGAGAACTGGGAGGGCGTCGGGTGCCTGGCCATGTTCCCGGCGCTGATCCTGATCATCGCCACCACCTGGCTCACCGTCATCGACATCGAGGTGCACGACGGCCAGTGGAAACCGGTCACCGTGATGGCCGAGCACTGCACGTCGACCGACAACGGCTGCCAGTGGGAGTACCGCGTCAGCGACACCAAGACCGAGCAGGACCTCGGCTGGATCACCTGCGACGAGAGCACCCTCGACCCGGGCGACCACACCCGCCTGCACTACGACCCGACCGGCCACCACCGCCCCAACCTGGAGCCGTGCGCCCACACCGCACCCGGCTGGACGACGGCGCTGCACATCGTCTGGGGCATCTGGGCGGCCGTGATGCTCGCGGTGATCATCGGCACGGTCTTCGAGGAGTGGTGGGCGTGAAAGAGGGATCGCTGCGCGGCCTGGGTGCGGCCGTGCTGGTGGCCGCCTCGTTCGGGCCGACCGCACTCGCCTGCACGTCGACCCGGTCGGCCACCACCGCCCGGCCCTGGAGCCGTGCGCGCACACGTCACCCAGCTGGACGAGGACCCTGCACGTGATCTGGGGCGTGTGGAGCCTGATCGCACTGCTGGCGATCGTCGCCGTCTTCGCCAAATGGTGACGCCCATCGATTGACAATCGACAAATATCGAAGTACAAAGCTGTGAGAGCGCTCTCCAGTGTCCGCCCGGGCCGGCCGCCACCAGCCCGGGCGGCCACGTCTTTTCCGCCCACCCCGCTGTGCCTCTTTTGGTTGCTCCTCTCCCGCCTCTTGTGGCTGCTCCGCGCGCTCGGGCCCGCCGCGCCCGTCCGTGCTCACCGCCTGCGCGTTTCTGCGCGTTCGGTGTGCGCTGATACCCGGCTGTCCGTCGCGCGTGCTCGCGCCGATGCACGTTTGTGCGCGCCCCGCACATGTCGATGCACGGACACGAGCGACGTGCGCGTGCACATGGTCGACCACCGTGCGCGGCGGTGGCTGCGGGTGGGGCCGTTCGCGCGGTGCGAGGCCGGGGCTGAAGATGTGTGGATGTTTCCAGCTATCGATGCGTATGACGAGGGCATGCTCGACGTCGGCGACGGGCATCGGATGTACTTCGCGGTCAGCGGCAATCCGGACGGGCTGCCGGCGCTCGTCGTGCACGGCGGGCCCGGGTCGGGGTCGGCGGCGGGAGCGCGGCGGTTCTTCGACCCCGGCCGGTATCGGACAGTGCAGTTCGATCAGCGCATGTGCGGGCGCAGCACCCCGAACGCGGCGGACCCCGACGCCGACCTGCGCGCCAACACCACCGGACATCTGCTGGCCGACATGGAGCGGCTGCGCGTGCATCTCGGGGTCGAGCGGTGGGTGCTCTTCGGCGGGAGTTGGGGGTCCACGCTGATCCTGGCGTACGCCGAGCGGTACCCGGAGCGGGTCGCGGCCGTCGTGCTCAACGGGGTGACCACCGGGAGCCGGGCCGAGCTGGACTGGCTGTATCGCGGTGTCGGACGGTTCCTGCCGGCGCAGTGGGAGCGGTTCGCCGCGTTCGCCGGGCACGCCGCCGACCTGCCGGTCGCCTACGACCGGCTCCTGGGGGACCCGGCCACCCGGGACCGGGCCGTCGCTGAGTGGGTCGCCTGGGAGGACGCGGTCATCGCGCACGAGGTGACCGGGAAGCCGGACGCGTACAGCGACCGGCCGCCCCGGGCGCTCGTCACGTTCGTGCGGATCTGCGCGCACTACTTCGCGCGCGGGTGCTTCCTCGACGGGACCGATCTTGTCGCGGGCGCGGCGCGGCTGGCGGGTATTCCGGCCGTGCTCATTCACGGGCGCCTCGACCTCGGCGGGCCGCTCGACAACGCCTGGAAGCTGGCGCGGGCCTGGCCCGGCAGCGAGCTCGTCGTCATCGAGGGGGCCGGGCACACCGGCGGGCCGGCAACCACGGCGGCAGTCCTCGCTGCGCTTGATCGCTTTGCTCGGCTGCCGAAAACGGCATCGGAGCGCGAGGGGTCAACAAAAGACAACGTTTGACAGAAGTGGTGGCGGCGGGCGGCGCGACCGTGCTTGACGGGGTCGTTGGGTTGTGTGCATCTTTGACGGAACCTGAGCGATCCCTCTCGATGCATCGGAGCCGCCACCGATGAGAAGACGTCTGCTTGCCGGGCTCGCCGCCGGCCTGTTGCTCGCCGCCCTTGCGCCCGTGCTGCCCGCCGCGGCCGCCCTGCCTGAATACAGCACGGCCGAGGCCGGGAACCCGTTCGCCGACGGCTGGTACGCCGACCCGGACATCGCCGTGTACGACAACACCTACTGGGTCTTCCCGACCACGTCCAAGAGCTATGCCGAGCAGACGTACCTCGACGCGTTCTCCTCGACCGACCTCGTCACCTGGACGAAGCACGCCAACGTGCTCACCAAGGCGAACGTGTCGTGGGCGACGCAGGCGATGTGGGCGCCGGCGCCGATCGCGCGCAACGGGAAGTACTACCTGTACTTCGCGGCCAACGACATCCAGACCAACTCGGCGCTCGGCGGGATCGGGGTCGCCGTGGCCGACAACCCGGCCGGGCCCTACCGCGATGCGATCGGGCGGCCGCTCATCGGGCAGTACTACAACGGGGCGCAGCCGATCGACCAGGACGTCTTCATCGACGACGACGGGCAGGCGTACATCTACTACGGCGGGCACGGGCACGCGAACGTCGCCCGGCTCAACGCCGACATGACGAGCATCGGCACGTTCCCGGACGGCAGCACCTACAAGGAGATCACGCCCTCCGGGTACACCGAGGGGCCGCAGATGTTCAAGCGCAACGGCAAGTACTACCTGATGTGGTCGGAGGGCGGCTGGACCGGCCCCGACTACTCGGTGTCATACGCGATTGCGAGCTCGCCGCTCGGGCCGTTCACCAAACTCGACAGGGTACTGGCGCAGGACGCCGCGGTCGCGAAGGGCTCCGGACACAACTCCGTCGTCAACATCCCCGGCACCGACACGTGGTACATCTTCTATCACCGGCGCCCGCTGAGCGAGACCGACGGCAACCACCGGCAGCTGGCCTACGACCGCATGAACTTCAACGCCGACGGCACGATCGCGCGGGTCACGATGCGGGTGAAGGACAACTTCGCCGACGGCAACGCGTACGGCTGGAGGACCTACGGCGGCGCGTTCACGGCGACCGGCGGGCGGTATGAGGCGGCCGGTTCGCTCGGCGGAAAGGCGCTGCTGGACACCAACTTCGGCGACTTCAGCTACGACGCCGACGTGACAGTCACGTCCGGCTCGGGCGACGCGGGGCTGGTGTTCCGGACCACCGGCGCGGCCAACGGCACCGACGCCTACAACGGCTACTACGCCGGGATCAGCCCGGCCGGCCGCGTGGTGCTGGGCCGGGCCGCGAACAACTGGACCCAGCTGGGCACGGCCAACCTGACGGTCACGGCTGGAACGACGTATCACCTGCGGGTCACCGCGATCGGCTCCTCGATCAAGGTGTACGTCGACGACCTGAACACGCCCAAGATCTCCGTCACCGACGCGAGCTACGCGTCGGGCGCCGACGGCGTGCGCGTGTTCAACGCCGCGGCCGCCTTCGACAACGTGGCGGTCGGTGCGCCCACCGGGCCCGGGACCAACCTCGCGCAGGGCCGCCCGGCGACCGGGTCGGCGCCGTGCACCGCGTCGGAGGGGCCGGAGAAGGCCGTCAACGGCAGCGTCGCGGGCGGCAACGCCGACAAGTTCTGCTCGTCGGTCGCCGGGGCGTGGCTGCAGGTCGACCTGGGCGCGACGAGGGCCATCGGCCGGTTCGAGGTCGCGCACGCGCAGGCGGGCGGGGAGTCGTCCGCGTACAACACGAAGGCGTTCACGATCGCGGTGTCCAACGACGGCACGACGTGGACGACGCCGGTGAGCGTCACGAACAACACGGCGGCGAACACCACCCACACCGTCACCGGCGTCTCGGGGCGCTATGTCCGGCTCACCGCCGGCACCCCGGAACAGGGCACCGGCGGCGCGGCCCGGATCTACGAGTTGCGCGTGTTCTGACGGACGTACCGCGGCGCGGCGTGGATGCCGGTCTGGCCGGAGGGGAGGCCGTCGAGGAGGTTCTCGAGGCGCTTCACCATCGGGTCGTCGGCGTCCGCGTCGTAGTCGTCGGGGCGGGTCTGGTCGCGGCCCGGGCGCACCCGGGCCGCCCGCAGCAGCAGGGTGCCCAGCACCGCGATGGTGAGGTTCGCGGCGAGGGCGACGATCCCGACGTATAGCGGCCAGCCGTTTATCGTCGTGATCGAGCTGCCGAAGTGCTCCTTGACGATCGTCCCGCCCGGGCCGATCTGGGGGATGCGGTAGAGCATGACGACGCCGGTGCCGAGGCCCACCACGAGGCCGGCGATGAGGGCCAGGCGGTGGAACCAGTTCGTGAGCAGGCCGATGAAGCCCGCCGGGATCGTCTGCAGGATGATGACGCCGCCGATGAGCTGCAGGTCGACCGAGAACGCGGGGTCGAGCAGCAGGATGCAGAAGACCGCGCCGATCTTGACGACCAGCGACGTCCAGCGGCTCACCCGGGCCTCCTCGGCCGGGGTGGCGGCGGGGCGCAGGTAGGCCCGGTAGATCGAGCGGGTGAACGCGTTCGCGGCGGCGATGGACATGACGGCGGCCGGGATGAGCGCGGCGATGCCGAACGCGGCCAGCGCGATCCCGGAGGACCAGGCCGGGAACAGGTTGTGGAACAGCTGCGGCATGACGGTGTTGAGGTCGCGGCCCTGCGGGGTGACGGCCTGGGAGAGGGCGAAGAAGCCGAGCATGGCCATCAGCCCGAGCACGAGGCAGTAGATCGGCAGCGCGGCGGCGTTGCGCTGGACCGTCGAGCGATCCTTGGCCGCGAGCATTGTCGTCAACGCGTGGGGGTACACGAAAATCGACAGCGCGGAGCCGATGACGAGACTGAGATACGCCGTCTGGCCGGCGGAGCCGCCGAGCAGCAGCCCGTCGGACGGCGACGGCGTCGCGGCGAAGTGCGCACCGGCCTTGCGGAACGCGTCGCCCCAGCCGCCGTTCATGGCCACGATGAGCAGCGCGGCGACGACGACCCAGCCGAGCAGCACGTCCTTGGCGATGGACAGCAGCGCGGGCGCGCGCAGCCCCGAGCGGAACGTGCACAATGCGATGACGGTGACGCCGATCAGCAGCGGCCACTCGCCCGACAGTCCGACGGTCTGCAGCACCGCCTGCAGCGACGCGAGCTGCACGGCGATGTACGGCATGGTGGCGGCGATGCCGGTCAGCGCCACGGCCGCGCCGAGCCCGCGCGACCCGAACCGGGCCGCGGTGAACTCGCCGGGCGTCACGAACCCGTGCCGGTGCGCCACCGACCAGGCCCGGGTGGTGAAGATGAACGACAGCGGCGTGGTGATCGTCGCGAACGGGATGGCGAAGAAGCCCATCGCGCCGACGCCGTAGGTGAGGGCGGGGACGGCGACGAAGGTGTACGCGCTGTACATGCTCCCGCCGAGCAGAAACCACGTCGTCCAGTTGCCGAACGCGCGGCCGCCGACGCCCCACTCCTCGAGCGAGTGGATGTCGCGCGGCCGCCGCCACCGCGACGCCCCGACGCCGAGCAGCAGCATGGCCCCCATCAGCCCGATGAAGGTGAGGGACTCGACGCCGCCGGTCACCGGGGCCACTCGCTTTGCCTGTTGCGCAGTTCCCAGTCGCGGCGGCGGTTGCGCGCATGGACACTGACGAGGATCACCATGGCCAGCAGCACGCAGGCCATTTGGTAGGTGTAGAAGAACGGGATGCCCCAGACCATCGGCGTGGCCCGGTCGTACAAGGGCGTGAGCAGCGGCGCGATCGTCGGTATGGCCAATAACCAGTAACCGGAGCGCCGGCGGGCGGGCGGTGCCATCGAGCCTCCTTGCACGGATGAATCCGGGGGGTTGGCGCGATGGTACTGGCTGGTAACTTATTTGAACAGTTCGCTGTTCACCCAAATGCAACGCCGTGGAAATGTCCGTCGGCGACCACGGCGCGCGCACGAGCCCAGAGCGGCCGGCACGGGCACCGGCTCGGGACTGGGTCTTTGCTGTGGTCTATGAGCTGGGGCGATCGGAAGGCCAGGTGCGACCGCCGCAGACGGGCGAGGTGCGCACGTCCCACCGGCAGTAGGTACGAGCGCTCAGTGGTGCCGGTCCGAGCCGGGCCGGATCGACGCTCTTCATGCCGCCGGCCTTGTCGCCGAACAGGCGGCCGGCCTTGTCGATCGGCATGCGGTCGATGCGCACCTGATGTTCCCGGTATGACCCATCCTTGACGGTGTCCTCGCCGAGCGTGATGGGGACGGTCAATACCTCGACGCCGTTGTACTGCAACTGCACCGAGGGGTAGCAGTTCGGACCGGTGCAGACCGAGAGCACGTTCACGCTGTCACTCGGCTGCCGGTCGGCTTCCGAGAAGAAAACCTGAATGCTCGTTCGGTGGCATAAGATGGCCTTGTCAGCCGGCCCGACGATGGTTGTGTCGATCGGCTTGGTCGCCATGGTCTCTGAGGCCACCGAGCAGCTGTCGAGATTGTGCTCTCCGGCTCGCCGGATGTACCACAGCACGCCGGCGACGGTGGCGAGGACCAGGGCGAAGATGAGTGCGAGGGCTGGCCGGTTGGACCGCCACCGCGATCTTTGCGGAAGCCTGTCGGCGGGTGCGGCGACGAAACGCGCGTCGAGCACCTCGGGCCAGCCGTCCGATTGGGCGGACGGCTCGGATGTCACCGCCGTGGTCCGCGCCACTGTCGGCTGTTGTATCGGCGACAGGCCCCGCGGCATGCCGGCGACGGCCGTGAGTGTCTTGCTGGTCGTCGGCGCGGTGGCCGGCAGGGGAACCGTCGCTCCCTCGGCCATCGACGCCCTCAGGGCGCCTCGCGCGACCGCGAGATGCACGTGCCGTGACGCTACCGGCGCCGAAGTCGTGCCGAATGCGCTGTGCAGGCGTCTGTGCAGCAGCGGCATTCCCGCTGCGCCGCCGACCAGGAAGATGGCCGTCGGTGTGCGCCCCACTCCGTGAGCGGTTTGCTCGGCGACCCGCACAGCGGCGTCGATCGTGCGACGCGCGGCCGATTCCAGTTCATGTCGTGTGACTCGCACCTTGGAGCCGGTGAAGGGCTCCACTGGATCGGCGGAAGTCGTTTGGCTGAGCGACTCCTTGACTCTGCGAAGCGTCTCCCACCATGCTCGGCGATTCCTGTGCTCGGCCGACGTCTTTGGGTTGTTGAACTGCCGCACGGCGGTCTCAGGCAATACCGGCTCGACCGCTTTGCTCAGTGCTTCATCGATATCGCTGCCACCGAGACTGTCGTCGCCGCCGGTCGCGAGCACGTCGAAGCCGGCCTCGCTGCGGCGCAGCATCGCGATGTCGAGCGTGCCGGCACCCATGTCGAAGATCAGGTAATCAGCGCCATTGGGCACGGCCAGCGGATATTCCGCCAGAATCTGGTGTGCGGCGGCCGTGGCCTCGGGAATGAGATCGACGTTGCTCAGGCCAGCCCTCTCGGCCGCGGCGCGCAGGACTGCCTGCCGAGGCGTGCCCCAGGTGGTGGGATAAGTGAGGACGGCGGCATCGAGCGGCAGTGTGCTGTGATCTTGTGCCTTGAGCACGACCGTCCTCAGCACCGTGGCGATGACTTCGACGACAGGAAAATCCTGGCCGGCCAGGTGAATTACGTCGCTGTCTATCCAGCGCTTTGGATGCGGCTCGAATGCTCCCGGTTCGCTCAGGCCGGCGAAGACCGCTCGCTCGCCGCAGATCAGGTGACCGTTCTCGAAGCAGACGGCGGACGGCATCGTCGTAGCGCCGTTGTCAAAGACCACATCAGACTGTCCAGCGCCGGGGATGTACATCGAGGCCGCCGTGTTCGATGTGCCGAAATCGATGCTGAGGAGCGTGCCGCACTCATACACGGCGCAGAGGTTAGCGAAGACGCTTCCTGGAGGCGCACAGAACGATGAACAATGGCGCTTATTCGGGATGCCTCAATACCGAGTATTCGTGAAATGGGGGATATTGCGTGCTGCTCTGCGACCGGGCGCGGATCACCAGGCTCGGCGGTGCGGGATCGAGATGATGGAAGGGCTCGTCGCTGCCGGGCTGAGGTCAGCGGCCCAGGGCGCGGCCGGCGCCGGTGACGACCGTGGTGGCCAGGACCCAGCCGGCCGCCATGACCAGGACGGCGACCGCCTTGTCGGCGCCGACCGGGTTCCAGGCGTGCTCGTGGCCCAGGTCGACGAGCGGCACGAGCAGGTCCAGGGTGTACAGCAGCGGGTCCCAGGTCGGCGACTCGCCCGGCTTGACCGGGGCCAGGGGGCCGTGGAGCGCGAACCA
This sequence comes from Dactylosporangium vinaceum, assembly GCF_019904175.1. GTDB lineage: Bacteria > Actinomycetota > Actinomycetes > Mycobacteriales > Micromonosporaceae > Dactylosporangium > Dactylosporangium vinaceum. The sequence goes on from NZ_CP061913.1 coordinate 3,663,573, forward strand.
CGTGCTGCCCCCGGCCAGGACCGCGATCAGCCACAGCAGCGCGCGGGCCGGGCGGTAGCCGAAGCCGATCGTCGCGTCCTGCACCGCGCCCCAGGAGGCGCCGAGGCGGCCCATCGCGCGGTGGCGCCGGCGTTCGCGGACGCGTAGGACCTGGCGGGCCTCGCCCTCGCGGCCGTCGCGGCGCAGGGCGGCGGCCAGCTGGTCGTAGGGGCCGGGGGTGAAGGCGGCGTCGAAGCGGGCCATCCAGGCCAGACGCTCGCGGGCGGTCCACGCCTTGGTGTCGTCGGAGCGGCGGCTGATCCGGTCGTAGGTGAGCCCGGCGAGCTCGACGGTGCACGCGGGCGGCCAGGTGGCCGGGTCGTCGACCAGCCGGCCGACGTGCGCGTCGCGCAGGACGATCGCGCCGGCCGAGTCCGGGGCCGGGCGCAGGGTGAGCATGGCGGTGCGGGCCTCGATCAGCAGCAGGGCGGAGCCCTCGGCGGCCCGCAGTACCGTGCCCTGCAGGGTGATGGCGCCCTCGGCGCGCACGCCGATGAGCATCACCAGGCCCTCGGCCACAGTGCCGTGCAGCCAGATCCCGCCACCGACGACGGCGCCGTTCGCCCGGATCGCCGTGGCGTCGGCCGCCGCCGCGTGCGCCGTGGCGTTCGCGAGGTTGAGGTCGCCGGCGATGCGGGCGCCGTCGATGCGGACCCCGGCCGGGTAGACCGTGCCGTGGCCGAGCTTCGCGTCGCCGTCGACCACTGCCCGCTGCACGTCGACCTCGGCGCCGAACGTGGTGCCCGACAGGTCCAGCCCGCCGCCGACGACGATGTGGTGCAGCCACGCCCCGGCGGCGACCCGGGCGTGGCGCAGCCCGAACCAGCGGCGCACGCGCAGCGACTCGGCGTCGATGGACGGCAGCTCGCACTCGTCGAGGTTGACCGAGCCGATTTCGGCGTGGTCGAGCACAAGTGGCTCGTCGAACGTGCACCGCCGCAGCCGCAGCGGGGCGTCGAAGCGCGCGCCGGTCAGGTCGAGGCGGCCGGTGATCCGGGCGCCGGTCAGGTCGACGCGGGCGGTGCGGCCGGGGCGCGCGGGCGGGCCGGCCAGCAGCAGCTCGGCGACCACGGCGGCCCGGACCGGGGCGCCGCCGGCGTCGAGCGGTGTCCCGGTGCGGAAGGCGTGGCGGAGGGCGCGTTCCGTCCGGGTCAACATACGGTGATCTATACCATCCTCACTCTCAGGAGTGAGACCCGGCGTCGCGGCCCGCTCTTGTCGGCGATGTGGACCAGAGCGTCGCACGGCGAGCATCCACGTATGTCCAAGAAACTCGTCATCCTGCTGTGGCTGGCCGTCGTCGCGCTGGGGTTCGGCCTCGGCGGCGGCGTGTTCGCCAAGCTCACCGCCCAGGTCGCCACCGTGCCCGGCAGCGAGAGCGAACGCGCGCTCGACCTGCGCGAAGCGGCCGGCGGCCCACCGGAGCGCCACCTCACCGTCGTCGTCACCGGCGGCGCCGACGTGACGGGCGCGCTCGAGCAGGCCCGGAGCGCGGCCGGCGTCGCCGCTGTCGCGCCGCCGCTGCCGAGCGCGGACGGGCAGGCCGCACTCACCGACATCACGCTCACCGCCGGCGCCACCGCCGCGCAGGCCGCGCAGGTGGCCGAGCACCTGCGGGCGGCGGCGCCCGGGAAGGTCACCGTGGCCGGCGGACCGCTCACCGACAACGAGTTCAGCATGCAGGCGCAGCGCGACGTGCAGCGCGCCGAGATGATCACGTTGCCGGTGGTGCTGATCCTGCTGGTCATCGTGTTCGGCGGCCTCGTCGCGGGGTTGATGCCGCTGATCGTGGCCATTGCCGGCACCGCGGCGACCTTCGGGATCCTGTACCTGGCCAGCTTCGTCACCGACATCAGCGTCTACGCGATCCAGGTCGCCACCATGCTGAGCCTGGGCCTGGCCGTCGACTACGGCCTGCTGCTGCTCAGCCGGTACCGCACCGAGCTCGCGCACACCGAGGACCGCGAGGAGGCGCTGCGGCGGGCGGTCCGTAAGGCCGGGCGCACGATCGCCGTCACCGGCCTGACCGTCGCGGCCAGCCTGCTCGGCCTGACCGTGTTCCCGGACGCGTTCCTGCGCTCGATGGGCCTGGCCGGGGCCGGCGTGGTCGTCGTCGACATGCTCGCGGTGCTCACGCTGATGCCGGCGGTGCTGCGGCTGGCCGGGCGCCGGATCAAACCCGCCAGGCCCGACTCGGGCACCGGCGTGTTCGCCCGGCTCGCGCGCTTCGTGCAGCGGCGGCCGCTCATGGTGACAGTGCTGACCGCGGCGGCCGTGCTCGTGCTCGCCGTACCGTCGCTGCATGTGCGTCTGGCCAACAGCGATGCGCGCGCACTGCCCACGTCGACAGAGACGCGCAAACAGTTCGACGCGCTCAGTGCACACTTCCCGGAGCTCGTCGGGCCCGACGTGATCGCCGCCGTCGTGCGCTCGGGCGCGGACGACCCGCGGACCGCGCAGTTCGCCGCCGACGTGCGGCGCGTGCCGGGCGTGTCCACAGTGGACGTGGTCCGGGTCGCGGACGGTGTCAGCGTCGTGCGCGCCACGCCGGTGCACGAGCCGTGGACGGCCGAGGGCCGCGCGACGCTGCAGGCGGTGCGCGATGTGCCGGCCCCGTTCGAGGTGCTCGTCACCGGCGACGCTGCCCGGCTCGTCGACTACCGGGCGATGCTCGCCGAATACGGGCCGTGGGCCGCGCTGGTGGTCCTGGTGGCCACGTTCGCGCTGCTGGCCGTGTTCACCCGCTCGGTCCTGCTGCCGATCAAGGCGGTCTTGACCAGCCTGCTGAGCATCGCCGCGGCGTTCGGCGCGATCGTGTGGGTGTTCCAGGACGGGCACCTCGCGAGCTGGTTCGGCACCGAACGGCTCGGCGCGCTCGACCTGACCGTCCCGGTCCTGGTGGCCGCCATCGCGTTCGGCCTGTCCGTCGACTACGAGGTGTTCCTGCTGGCCCGGATCCGGGAGCGGTACCTCGAGACCGGCGACGCCCGCGCCGCCGTCGCCACCGGCCTGCAGCAGACCGGGCGGATCGTCACCTCGGCGGCGCTGCTGCTCGTGGTCGTGTTCGCCGGCTTCCTGGCCGGCGGGTTCGCGCCGATCAAGGAGATCGGCCTGGGCCTGGTCGTCGCGATCGTCCTCGACGCGACGGTCGTGCGGATGCTGCTGGTGCCGGCGACGATGACCCTGCTCGGGCGGGCCAACTGGTGGCCGTCGAAGCCGCCCGAGCGTCCCTCCACTGTGGACCGGAAGCTGGTCACCGCCGGCGGGTAGCATGGAGCGGTGATCGATCTCGACCGCTACGCCGGGCCCGTCCCGGCCGATGGGCCGGCGTCCGCGTGGCGCCGGCCCGCCGCCCGGCTGGCGGTCGTCGCCGCCCTGGCCCTGGTGGCCGGCGTCCCGGCCGCCCCGCCGCGCGCATATTCGCTGGGCCGGACCGCGCCGGCGCCCATAAACTGCGGCGTCGCCGCGTTCCAGGGCATCACCGTCCTCAGCGGCGACGCTTACCATGTCCTCAACCCCGGACCCGTTGGAGTGCACCGCCGATGCCCGAGCTGAGCCCGCCCGTCGAACGGGTGCACGAGTCGTTCCTGGCCGCGATGGCCGAGTTCCGGGCGGAGGGCCGCGGCGTCCCCGACGACAACTCGATGATCGGGCACGACCTGCGCACCTATGGCGACACGTGGGCCGACCCGGACACGTTCGCGCGGTACGTCGCCGACACCCGGGCCCAGGCGCTGGAGGAGACGCCGCGCCCGGAGCACTTCGTGCCCTCGACGACGCTGTGGCTGATCGACGGGGACGAGTACCTCGGCCGCGTCGCCATCCGCCACCGGCTCAACCAGCACCTGCTCGACGAGGGCGGCCACATCGGCTACGACGTCCGCCCGACCGCCCGCCGCCGCGGTCACGCCACCGCGATGCTGCGGGGTGCGCTGATCGTCGCCAAGGAGCTCGGCATCGAGCCGGCCCTGCTCACCTGCGACACCACCAACACCGTGTCCCGCCGGGTGATCGAGGCGGCCGGCGGCGTGTTGGAGGACGAGCGCAACGGCAAGCTGCGGTTCTGGGTGCCCGTCGGGTGAGCGCGCGCGGCCTGCGGGTCCTGGTCGTCGGGCTGGCCGCGACACACGTCGCCGGGCTGCTCGGGGGGCACGTGCTGCCGTGGACCGGGACGCTGACGATGGCCGCGTTCCTGGTTTACGCCTGGGACTGCGGGCCGCGGATCGGGCTCGCCGCCCTCATGGGGCTGGCGCTTGAGATCGACCTGCGCACCGGCGGCACCGGGTTCCCGAACGCGTTCGGCGCCCGCCCGGTGCTCGAGGGGCTGCTGCTCGTCATCGCGCTCGGCGACCTGCTCCGGACCCGCCGGTGGGCCGGGGTCGCCGCGGCTGCGGTCGTCGTGCTGCTGGCCGGGCCGGTGTTGCTCGCCGCGGCCCGGCCCGAGCCCACGGCGTCGCTGCAGGCCGTGGCGTCGCCGCAGGAGCGCGATCAGCTCGCCGCCCGCATGCGGTTCCTGCACCCCGGCGAGATCACGGCGGTCGCCGTCGCGGTGGAGCCGGCGCACGCGACACGGCCGCCGTCGTCACCCGCGCTGATCTGCGCGATCCCGGCGATGCTGCTGTTCGCCGCCCTCGCGCTCGTCGCCGGGGCGCGGCCGGACGAGGACGGCACCCTGCCGGCCTGAGCGGCAGGTGTCGCCGCTCATCGCCGCGGCCCGGCCGGACGTAGATAGCGCAGCCCCTGCTTGAGCGCCGCCCGCGGGTTGGTGTCGAGGTGGCGGGCCCAGTCCGGCGACGGCTCGTTGCGCAGCCAGGCGTAGCGGGCCAGGGCGTAGCCGTACATCGGCTCGGTCAGGTAGCCCAGCCGACTGGTGCTGGTGTACGTGAACTCTCCGCGGACCTGCCGGTGCCTGTCGAACGACGCGTTCGCGCTGAAGATGCCCAGGCCGAAGACGACCGTCAGCAGGTCCGTGAGCGGCTCGTGGTCGGGGGCGTCCGGATCGGCCCGGCCCTCACCGAGCAGCCGGGCGTGCCCCAGCTCGTGCGCCACTGTCGCGATGAGCGCCATCGGCCGCTCGGCCAGCTCGGAGCGGATCGCGATGACCGCCCGGCCGTTGTGCACCCGGTAGTGCCCGGCCGCGCCGGACCAGGCCGTGTGCAGCGGCACCGCCCCGGCCAGCCGCGGGTCGGTGCCGTCCGACTCGTGCTCGAGCTCGATCGAGGACCGGTCGACCTCCATGTGCGTGCAGAGCCGGTCGACGAGCATTTCGATGTCGTGGGTACTGCCGGCATAGGCGCCCGGGAAGTGCCTGTCGGTGGGCGTGAGGACCTCGCCGAGCAGGATCCGGCGCCCGAACTGCGCGACCAGGAAGTCCAGCGACCGCTCGATCCAGTCCTGCTCCTTCGGCACCACCGGGCACTTCGCGGCGGCCCACGGCCCGAATCCGAGCATGCTCATAAATCCCCCTGTTCGGCTGCGGCCGCACGACCGGCGAACCGGTTATGCCAGCCCGTAGCGCCGCTCGATCGCCTCGACCTCGTCCTTCGCCTCCCGCAGGCCCGTGCCGGTCAGCTCGCGGTACACCTTGATGGCCTGGATCTTCCGACCGGCCTGCAGCTCCTGCAGGACCAGCGGATGGACCTCGGGCTCGGGCTCGGTGATCCCGAGGTGCCGCATGATGAGGTCCACCTTGCGCTCGAGGGCGGCCAGCCGGGCGGACGGGTCGGGGGAGCGAGAACCAAAGGGCATGCCGCAGTTGTACCGCACCGAAGCTATTTAAGCCTTGACTTATATAAGCAGCCACTGCCATGCTGGCGCGGTGCACGCGTTCGACGTGCTCGGCGACCCCGTCCGCCGCCGGATCCTCGAGCTGCTCGCCGATGGTGAGCAGCCCGCCGGCGCGATAAGCGAGGCTGTCCGGGCCGAGTTCGGCATCTCCCAGCCGGCCGTCTCCCAGCATCTCAAGGTGCTGCGGGAGGCGGGCTTCGCGACCGTCCGCGCGGACGGCACCCGCCGGCTGTACGCCGTCGACGCCGCGCCGCTGCAGGAGGTCGACGCCTGGCTGGAGCGGTTCCGCGGCTTCTGGACCCAGCGTCTCGACGCCCTCGCCACCGAACTGGCGCGGGGCAGGCGGATGCGACAACAGCAGGAGGACCCGTGATCGACCTCGTCAACCAGATCAACGCCACCCACCGCGAGCTCGGCACCGCCGGGCTCTCCGGCGGTGGGGCCGGTCGCTCGCTGCTGCTGCGCCGCACGTACGACGCGGCCGTCGAGGACGTGTGGTCGGCCTGCACCACACCGGAGCGCCTGGCCCGCTGGCTCGCACCCGTGTCCGGTGACCTGCGCCCGGGCGGGCACTACCAGCTCGAAGGCAACGCCGGCGGCACCATCCAGATCTGTGTGGCCCCGTCGCTGCTGCGGGTGACGTGGTCGATGGGGGAGGGCATGGCCACCGAGGTCGAGCTGCGCTTGACTCAGTCCGGCGATGGCACGCTGCTGCAGCTCGAGCACGCGTCGCCGGCCGAGATCGTGGACGAGATGGTCCGCCAGTACGGTCCGGGCGGCACCATCGGCATCGGCGGCGGCTGGGACCTGGCCCTGGCCGGGCTGCTCCTGCATCTCAGCGGGGCCGAGTACGACCCGGCGACGTGGCCGGACACCGCCGAGGCGAAGGCGTTCGCGGCCCGCAGCTGCGCGGCGTGGGGCGCGGTCGTGCAGGCGGCCTGGGGCACCGGCGACGACGACCTGGCGGCCGCTGTCGCGTTCGCCACCGCCCACTTCTCCTGAGCTCAGCCCGCCCAGTCGCGGATCGCGTCGAAGTCGGCCTCGGTGAGGCCCGTGCGGCCCATCACGCGGTGCAGCAGGGCCGGGGCGCTGTGATGGCGGGCGACCCAGGACCGGTCGGCCGGCCCGATCTCGTCGTCGACCCAGACGAACGGCCGCCCGGCCGCCCACGCCACCAGGTTCCGGGTCTTCCAGTGCTCGGGGCCCGCGTCGCCCGCGCCGGTCCACGCCACGGTCGGCAGCGGGGGCAGGTGCAGCAGCGGGCCGAGCACCGCGTTGGCGTCATCGGCCCAGGTCGTGGCCCAGACCAGGTCGCAGCCCAGGCTGAGCAGGCGCGGGCCGTCGGCCGGGTCGAGCCGGGCCAGCAGAGGGTTGCCGTGGTGCTCGGCGGCTGACGCGGCCGCCGGGTCGGCCGCGGCCGCGCGTCCGTGCAGCGGGATCAGCGGGCCGTCGACGTCGAGGAACAGCAGTGGCCGCACGCGGCAATTCTGTACACACGGTTGCCGCAAACCCGTGCACGACACATCGACGAAATTGGTATGGCACATGTGTCGAACCGGCGGCGCGCGCTCCGACCTACCGGTGACACTGGCAGGGGCAGACGGCGACCACCGGAGGAACGGGTCATGCGGAAGATCATTTACTGGGTGCACAGCTCGGTCGACGGGTTCATCGACGGGCCGGGCGGCGAGTTCGACTGGCCGCGGATGGGCCAGGGGCTCTCGGCGTACTCCGAGGGCCTGAACGTGCACGTCGACACGCTGCTCTACGGGCGGCCGGTCTGGCAGATGATGGCCGGGTTCTGGCCGAAGGCCGACGAGGTGAGCGACCACCCGCACACCGCGAAGTTCGCCCCGTTCTGGCGGGCCACGCCGAAGGTCGTGTGCTCGCGGACCTTCGAGGGCGACGACTGGACGAGCCGCGTCATCCGCGACGACCTGCCCGGGCAGGTCGGCGCGCTCAAGGCGGAGCCGGGCGGTGACATCCTGCTCACCGGCGGCTCCGGGCTGGCGGCCGCGCTCACCGCGCACGGGCTCATCGACGAGTACCACATCGCGGTGCATCCGGTCGTGCTCGGCGGTGGCCGGCCGCTGTTCGCCGAGCCCAAGGGCCGCCTCAACCTGGTCGCGGACGGCTCGCAGGTTGTCGACGAGCAGGTGGTCGTGACCCGGTACCGCCTCGCCGGCTGAATATAGATGCACCGGCAGTGCCGAAAGTGCGCCGGTAGGCGTATCGTCGGCCGGCATGGTGCTCAAGGTGGACGTGCCGCCCGCCCTCGTCAGCGGTGCCGCTGACGAGGGCTACGGGCCGGTCGCCGACGCGTTCCGGCGCAACTTCGCCGAGCGCGGCGAGATCGGGGCGGCGTGCGCGGTGTACCGCGACGGGCGCAAGGTCGTGGATCTCTGGGGCGGCTACCGCGACGGGCGGGCGCGCGAACCCTGGCGGGAGGACACGCTCGTCACGGTCTTCTCCAGCACCAAGGGCGTGTCCGGCCTGGCGATCGCGGTGGCGCACGCGCGCGGCTGGATCGACCACGACGCCCCGGTCGCGCAGTACTGGCCGGAGTTCGCCGCTCACGGCAAAGCGGCGGTGACGGTACGGTCGCTGCTCGCACATCAGGCCGGGCTCGCCGCGATCGACCGCCCGCTCACCGTCACCGACCTCGCCGACCTGGACGTGGTCGCCGCCGCGCTGGCGGACCAGCGGCCCGCGTGGGAGCCGGGGACGCGGCACGGCTATCACGCCATCTCCCTCGGCTGGTACGAGGGCGAGCTCCTGCGCCGCGTCGACCCGCAGCGGCGCTCGCTCGGGCGGTTCTTCGCCGATGAGATCGCCGGCCCGCTCGGGATCGAGTTCTACATCGGCGTGCCCGACACCGTCGACCCGGCGCGGATCGCCCGCCTGCACGGGTACCGCCCGGGCGAGTTGCTCCTGCACATGGGCACGATGCCGCGCGGATTCGTGCTCGGGTTCCTCAACCCGCGCAGCGTCACCGCCCGCGCGTTCGCGAATCCGAAGGTGCTGGGCCGGATCGACAATTACAACCGGCCGGACGTGCGGCGGCTGGAGCTGCCCGCGGCCAACGGCACCGGCGAGGTCCGCGCGATCGCCCGCGCGTACGGCGACGCCGCGACCGGCGGGGCCGTGCTCGGCCTGACGCCGGCGACCCTGGAGGCGCTGACCCGCCCGGCCGCGCCGCCGAGCGGTGGCCTCGACGACGTGGTCCTGCGGGTGCCGACGCAGTTCTCGCTCGGCTACATCAAGCCGTTCCCGGCGCTGCGTTTCGGCGCCGCCGGGGACCGGGCGTTCGGGACGCCGGGGGCTGGAGGCTCGTTCGGGTTCGCGGACCCGGAGACGGGCGTCGGCTTCGCGTACGCCATGAACCGCGCCGGCTTCCACCTCTGGGACGACCCCCGCGAGCTGGCGCTGCGAGAGGCCCTCTTCCACACCGTGCTCGGCGAGCGCGCCCAGCGCCCGGACTAGCCGGGACCGTGTTGCAGCCACGCGCCTCGCCGGGTTGGCGAGGCGCGTGGTCTCGGGCGGTGGCGTTGCCGGGGCCGGGGACTAGCGGGGATTGCGTTCCTGGCGGGCGCCCAGCTCGGCCAGGCGCATGGTCTCGTCGCGGCGGCGGACCCACCATGCGCCGAGCAGGAACACGGTGAGCGGCAGCAGGACGAGCGCGACCACCTGGCCGGGCACGAGCGGGATCGTGTGTCCCATATTGCCGGTCGAGGCCGCCCAGCCGGCGAAGCCCAGGTTGGTCAGGACGATCATCGTGACCACCGGCGAGGCGGCGACGAGGAGCCGGCGGCGGATCGGGCCGGGCAGCCGGGCGACGGCGATGAGCAGGGTGAGCAGCGCGATGGCCGTGCCCAGCAGCATGAGGTCCAGCACGATCTCGTCGGACGCCTGGAACAGCATCGGGTCGTCGATGGGCACGTTGATGCCGGGCAGGTCGGAGGCGAAGAAGACCCAGGTGGAGCCGCCGGTGTCGGTGGAGTCCGACGTGAACGCGCCCGCGGCGCTCACCGCCAGGAGCGTGCCGATGACCGCGAAGGCGGCCAGGATCGTGGTGAGGCGCCGGCGTCCGGCCACCTTCCACGGGCTCGTGCGCCCGGCGGCGGTGAGCGTGACGGCGCAGACCAGGGCGAGGACGGGCAGCCACAGGGAGTACAGCGAAGGCACCGGGTCTGTCCCGAATCGCCCGGCCAGCGGGACGGTCTCCAGCAGCAGTGCGGCCCAGGCCGCGCCGGCGGCGACCCGGCGCCAACCGGTGAGTGCGGCGACGACCACGGCCGTCCAGAGCAGGCCGCGCAGGAACCGGGCGGACAGATCCGGGATGGCGGGCCGCAGCCCGAACCGGATCGTCACCAGGGCGACGGCCGCGAGGAGGCCGATCAGTGCGCAGGCGTCGGCCCAGGCGGCGCCGAGCGGGCGGCCGGAGCGCGTGAACAGCCGCTGGCGCACGGCGTGCAGTGCGATGTCGGCGGCGTCGCCGGGCCGGGGCCAGCGCTGCCGGTCGCCGGCGTCGGCCAGCATCGTGGTGAGCATGTCCTCGCCGTGGGTCCGGCGGAACGCGGGCGGGTAGATGCGCAGCAGCCGCTGGTAGCGCGACTCCAGTGGGCTCGTCATGCGGCACCTCCTTCGGGGAGCAGGCCGCTGCGGCGCAGGCGGCGGCCCGCGGTGACGGCGGCGGCCCGGCGCCGCTCGGCCTCGTCGGCCAGCCGGCGGGCGCCGGATGCGGTGAGCCGGTAGTTGCGGCGCAGCCGGGACTGGATGACCTCTTCGCTGTCGACCTCGATGAGGCCGTCGTCGACGAGCTCGGCGAGGACCGCGTAGAGCGTGCCGGGGCGCAGCCGGACGGTGCCGCCGGACTGCTGCTCGACGTCTTTCATGATGCCGTAGCCGTGGGTGGGCTCCTCCGCGAGCGCGGAGAGGATGTGGAACGCCGACTCTTTGAGAGGCATGACCGAAGCATATAACGAAATCCGTCATATACCCAGACCGATTCGTGCCGGGCCCGTGGCGCGGACCCGGCACGGTGGTGGTTGTCGCTCAGGCGGTGTCGCCGACGTTGTTCACGATGACGGCCTTGGTGTAGACGACCTGGCGCATCAGCGCCCCCTTCGGGGTGAAGTCGTCGTTGCCGTGCTCATCGGTGACGTGCCGGTCGGCGATCGCGACCTGGCGTTCGCCGATGACCCGGTACGTCGCCGGGTCGAACAGCAGCTCGTGCGCGTCGAACTCCTGCTCGACCCAGCCCAGCCCGATGGCCGGCCGCCCGTCGACGTTCACGGCGTCCGGGTTGAGCCGTGCGCCCGGGCGCTGCGCGAGCGCGCCGTAGAACGCGGCCTCGACCTTCGGCGGCAGGACGTACTGGCCGAGCAGTGCGTCGAGCTCGACGCCGAAGTTCTTGTCCTTGCGGTCCCAGGCGAGCACCTTGGCCGGCGTGTCCAGGCCCTTGAGCTCGTCGTAGTTCAGCTGGCCCCAGGTCGCGTCGCCGCCCTGCCGGTACACCTCGAGCCGGCCGCTTTCGTTCGTGGCCATCACCTTGGCGTCGATGCGCTTCCAGTTCTGCAGGGTGATGGTCCGGGTCCGGCCCGGGATGATCGGGTCGTTCGGGTGCTCGTTCTCGTAGGCCTTCTCGTTGCGCAGCTCGCGCGACTCGTTGTACATGAACTGCTCCGGCCGCGGGTCGGTCCACGGCTTCTGCGTCGCGGCCCAGGCGGCGTTGGTCAGCACCTCACTAGCGTTGGCCGGCTTGGGGAAGGGCAGGCCGACAGTCGAGTAGCCCTTGCCGCTGTCGTCGACCGTGCCGAAGTTCTCGACCGCGACGGCGCCGACCACGGCCAGGGCCGCGGCCGCCGCGGTGAGCGCGGCCCGCATGGGCCAGCGCCGCCGCCGCAGCACCGTGACGGTCGCCATCGGGGCCGGTGCGCTGTGCATCCGCTCGTGCAGGGCCGCGCGGGCCCGCTCGCGGGTGCGCGGGCCGGGCTCGGGGTCGGGCCCGAACGCCTCCCGCAGTGCCGTCATCTCATCCATCACCGCTCCACCTCCGTGTCGGTTCCCAGGGCCTTGCGCATCTCATGCCGGGCCCGGTGCAGTCGCGACCGCGCGGTGCCGGACGGGATGCCCAGCGCCGCGGCCGCCTCCTGCTGGGTGAGCCCGGCCCACGCGATGAGCAGCAGCACGTCGCGATCGCCGAGTGACAGCCGGTTGAGGGCCGCGGCGAGCCGGGCGCGGGCACCCCCGGCGTCGACCCGGCCCGGCACCAGCTCCGCGTGGTCGGGGCCGGCGTCGGGCTCGGCGCTGCGCGCGAGGGCCTTGAGGCGCCGCGCCTCGGCCCGCGAGTGCCGCATGATCAGGTTGGACGCGATGCCGTACAGCCAGGGCCGCACCTCACCGCGGGCCGGGTCGAACCCGGCTCGCCTGTCGTAGGCGACCAGGAACGTCTCCGACGCGACATCCTCGGCGAGATCGGGCCCGAGGCGGCGCGCCGCGTAGGCGTAGATGTGCCCGTAGTAGCGGTCGAAGACCTCGTCGAACCGATCCGCGACCAGGTCGGTGTCGGCCTCCGGCGGTGCCAAATCCGTCTCCCTCACACCCCCTGTTCGCCGCTGCGGGCGGATGTGTTCATGATTCTTTCCAGGACGTCCTTGGCGCCGGTGAGCCCGGCGATCTGCGCGTCGATCCGGTCGCGCTCCTCGGCCAGCAGGTCGAGCAGCTCCTGGCAGGTCGGGGCGAGCACGGTGGTCTCGTCGGGGATGCAGGGCACGATCTCGGCGATCGTGGCCGTGTTGAGGCCGGCCGAGAGCAGCAACTGGATGTGCCGGACGGTGTGCTGGCTGTCGGGGGCGTATTCGCGGTACCCGCTGGGCCGTCGCTGCGGGTGCAGGAGTCCCTGCTCCTCGTAGTACCGCAGGGCCCGTGGGGTGGTGCCGGTCAGCCGGGCGAGCTCGCCGATGCGCATGTGCGCAGCCTCGCAACGCTTGACTCTCACGTCAACGGCAAGGTTTAGCGTCACCGCCATGACCGACTTCGAGTTCGACCTGGCCGTGCTCGGCCTCGGGCCGATGGGGCGGGCGCTGGCCGGGGCCGCGCTTGACGCCGGGCACCCGACAATCGTGTGGAACCGGACACCGCAGAAGGCGCGGCCGCTGCTGGAGCGGGGCGCCGTCCTCGCTGCCGACGCGCCGGACGCCGCACGCCGGGCCGCGGTGACGGTGTGCTGCCTGCTCGACTATCCCGCGGTACAGCGGACACTCGACGATGCCGAAGCGCCCGCCGTGCTCGTCAACCTCGGCAGCGCCCACCCCGGTGAGGTGCGCACGGCGGCGGCCTGGGCCGCGGCGAAGGGAATCGGCTACCTCGACGGCGCCATCCTCAGCCCGGCCCCGGCGATCGGCACGCCCACCGCCACCATCCTCTACAGTGGACCTGCGGCCGTGTTCGAGGCCCATTCGGCGGTACTGCGATGCTTCGCTCCCCGCTCGGTGTACCTGGGCCCGGAGGTGGCGGCGGCGGCCGGCTACGAGATGGCGCTGCTCGACCTGTTCACCACCGCGACCGGCGGCCTGCTGCACGCGTTCGCGCTCGCCCTGTCCGCCGGCCTCGACCTGCCGCTGTTCGCCCGGTTCGCCGGCGGGATGAGCGCGCTGCTGCCGGAGATGGCGCAGCGCTACGCCCGGCACCTGGCCGACGACGTCTACCCCGGCGAACCGTCCACATTGGCCGCGGCCACGACGGCCATCGCGCACGTGGCAGCGGCCGCGCACGACCTGGGCGTGGACCCGGGCCCGCTGCCCGCCCTCCAGGCGATGTTCGGGCGGGCGGTGGCCGACGGTCACGGCGCCGACGGGTACGCCCGGCTGGCCCGCGCCCTGGCACGTTTCCGGGATTCAACCCCTACGGGATCCCCGTAACGTTGTTGGTGTCAGCGAGACAACAACTTCCCAGGGGGATACGGACATGAGCGACTACGACATGGGCGACACGGGCCACGACGTGGACTACGGCCACTACGAGGCGGGTGAGCAGCACGACGGTCTGGACCAGCTGCACCAGGCGCACGGCAGCGAGGCCGACCACAACAGCCAGTTCGGCCAGTACGAGAACGACCACCACGCGCAGGAGTCGACCGACTTCTCGCAGGGTCACCACGTCGAGTACGACCAGCCGGCCGCCGTGCACTACGAGTCGGACGACTACACCAACTACAACCACGACGCGTCCGTCGACGACCACGTCTTCGCCGCCGAGGGCTCGGAGAACTCCCACCAGGCCGAGTTCGGTGAGCTCGACGCCCTGCAGCAGCGCTTCGACGCGAGCTTCGCGTCGGGCACCGAGCTCCACGGCGGCGAGGGCCAGTTCGGCGTCGCCGCGAACTGAAGCCGTCCCCCTGGCTCGAGGCCGGTCACCCCTGTGGTGGCCGGCCTTCGCCCGTTACCGCACGACCCGAGCCGCGACCGGCCGGGTCAGCGCTTCATGCCGGCCAGGGTCTTGCTGAAGGTGGCCTTCGCCGCCTCCACGGTCTTGTCACGCAGGGTGTTCTTCTCCTGCTGCGACCAGCCGGCGTTGTCGCTGCGGTTGACGTTGACGTACACGGTCATCCGGGCGTTGCTGTCGCGCACGGCGAGGGTGAGCTGCATGCTGCTCTTGGCCAGGTCACCGCTCTGCGGCGTCTCGTAGATGATCGCCTGCTCGCCGAAGCCGGACAGGATCGTGTTCGGGCCGGCCAGCTTGCCGGTCTCCATCTCCTGGGTCTGGGCGTTCGCGGCGACCTGGGTGTCGGCGAACCCGAAGATGGTGAACGAGATGGTCGCCACCCGCTGCTGCTGCGGGTCGGTCACGGCGTGGGTGCGGCCGTAGGAGCAGGAGCTCGCGTTCACGGTGGCGTTCGGGACCCGGATCGGGGTCGGTTTGCCGTTCTCGGCCTCGAACAGCTCGAAGAACGTCGAGGCGTCGGATTTGGCGCACTCGTCGTCGGGCACCTTTGTCAGGTCGTACTTGCCGGGGCCGCCGGCGGCCGCGCCGCCCCCGCCGCCATTGGTGGCCGCGCCGGTGACGCCCGCGCCCGTCGTGCCGTTCGCGTTGGTGTTCTGCCCGTCGGCCTTGCCCAGGAACCGGGCCGCTCCGAAGACGCCGCCGGCCACGACGAGTACACCCGCCAGGATGATGGCGACGAGGGCCAGCGGTGACAGGCCGCGCCTGGGCGCCGGGGCCGGAGCCTGCGCCGGGGCGGGCGGGTACGGGCGCATGGGCATGGGTGCGACAGGCGGCGACACCGGGGCGGCGGGGTATCCGGGCGCGGAGACGGGGGCGATGGGGCTGCCGGAGAACGCCTGGGTGTTCGGGTACGGCACGCCCGAGGACGGCACCGCCGACACCGGGGCCGTGATCGGGCCGGAGACCGGCGCCGCCACCGGCGCGGACATCGCGGACATCGCGGTCACGGTGTTGGGCGTGCGGTTGACGTACAGCGATCCCTCGGCGACGACCAGTTCCGGCTGCTCGGCGACGACGGGTGCGATGCCGAGCGCCTCGTGCAGCATCGTGGCGACGAGCGGGATGCGGCTGGAGCCGCCGACGAGGAACAGGCCGGCGACGGCGGACTGCGGGATGCCCGACTCGTTGAGCATCGCCCGGGTCATCGAGATCGTCGAGCGCAGGACCGGCCGGGCCAGGCCCTCCAGCTGCTCGCGGCCGAGCGGCACCTCGCGGCCGAGGGAGGGGATGCCGATGACGGTGCCGCTGGCCCGCGACAGCATCTCCTTGGCCGAGCGCACGTCGTCCCACAGCTGCCGGCGGGTCGCCGGGCTCGTCCACAGTTCGCCGTAGGTGGCCTGCAGGAACCCGACCACGGCGGCGTCGACGTCGAGCCCGCCGACGTCGTTGAGGCCGTCGGAGGCGACCTGCTCGAAGCCGGTCTGGTTGCGCCGCAGCAGGGTGACGTCGCAGGTGCCGGCGCCGAGGTCGTACACGAGCACGCCCGCGCCGACCGGGAGCGCGCCGCCGCGGGTGTGCGCGAAGTAGGTGGCCGCCGCGGTCGGCTCCCCGACCAGCTCGATGGTGGCGAACCCGGCGTGGCGGGCGGCCTCGACCAGCACGGCCCGCCGGTGCTGGCCCCAGTCCGCCGGATGGGTGAGGACCACGTCCTGCACCGGCCCGGCGACCCGGGCGGCCTCGCGCGCGACCCGGCTCAGCACCGCGGTGATGAGGTCGCGCACGCCCAGCTCGGCGTCGCCCAGCAGCACCGACGTGTCGTCGATGCGCCGCTTCGGGTTCGGCTCCAGCCGCTCGGGTGCGCTGCGGGCCAGGTGGGCGGCGTCGCGCCCGGTGTGCAGCAGCCCGTCGGGGCCGAGCAGGACGGCGGAGGACAGCAGCGGGGAGCCGTCGAACAGCAGCGGTTGCACGCGCGCGTCGGGCCGCTGGAGCATCGCGATGGTGGTGGAGGTCCCGAAGTCGACCCCGAGGCGCAACCGCGCAGCTGTCATGGTCGGCGAGGATAACAGCCGGTCACGTGGCGGATTGCCGGGAATCGGCCGGACACGGCGCAGAAGTGGAGCAACACCTCCGCTAACGTGCGAGGGCATGAGCATGCCGTACCGCGACGCTGTGACAGCCCTCGATGCCGCCTACGGTGGCGTGTGCGACCTGGCCGCCGCCCTGAGCCCCGATGACCTGCTGGCCCCGTCGCGGTGCCGGGGCTGGCTCGTCGCCGATGTGCTGTTCCACCTGCTGGGTGACGCGCAGCGGGCGCTCGTCGCGCTGCACACCCCGGCGCCCGGCCCGGCCGACACCGACCATGTCACCTATTGGCGCTCGTTCCCGCCGGGTGGCGGCGGTGGCGGGTGGGCGGTGCGTCGGGCGGCGTCGGCGTTCGACGGCGCCGAGATCGTCCGCCTGTGGCGGGAGACCGCCGCCGCGGCCGTGCAGGCCGCCCGCGGCGCCGACCCGGCCGGCTTCGTGCGGACCCAGGGCAAGGTGCTCGCGGTGGCGGACCTGCTGGCGACGTTCGTGCTGGAGGCGGTCGTGCACCACCTCGACATGACCGTCGCCCTGCCGGCGGCGCCGCCGCCCGCCGCGGCGGCCGTCGAGCTGGCCGGCCGCACGCTTGTGGGTCTGGGCGGCGAGCCGCATCCGACGAGCGTGGCGTTCGTGCTGGAGGCGACGGGCCGCGTGCCGTCGGAGGATCCGCGGTTCCCGCTGCTGGGCTGACTGGCCAACCGCTCACTACAGATGTAGTTTGGTGGTGTGACGGCGCGACGGGCGCGGCTGCTCGACGCGGCCATCGAGGTCATCGGGGCGGGCGGCATCCGGGCGCTGACCCACCGGGCGGTCGACGCCGCCGCCGGGCTGCCGCCCGGCTCCGCGTCCAACCTGTTCCGCACCCGCGACACCCTGATCGAGGGCGTGGTCGAGCGCTTCGCCGAGCGCGAGCGGGCCAACTGGGAGCGCCTCGCGGCCGGCGCGCAGCCCTCCAGCGCGCGGGACCTGGCCGACCTGCTCAGCCGCTTCGCGTATGTGAGCACGCACGAACAGCGCACGCTCACGCTCGCGCGGTACGCGATCCTGACCGAGGCGGCGATCCGCCCGCCGGTGCGTGCGCACCTCCTCGCCACCGGCGCGCGGGTCAACGCCTGGGCGATGGGCTGGATGCGGGCCGCCGGCTCGGCCGACCCCGGCCGCGACGCCCCGCTGATCATGAACTACTGGACCGGCCTCGTCCTGCACCAGCTCGCCATGCCCGACCCGTCGTTCGACCCCGCCGAGCGGCTGCGCGCCCTCGTCGAGGCCGTCCTCACCGCCGCGGAGGCGTCATGACCTTTCCATGGTCCACAATGGACGACCAGCGGGCCACCGTCGCCGATCTCCTGGAGTCCCTCACCCCCGAGGAGTGGGCGCGGCCGTCGTTGTGCACCGCGTGGACCGTCCGCGACGTCGCCGCGCACCTGACCATGCAGCAGCTCGGCGTGCGCGACATGCTCGTGCGCGCACCGATCGTCATGCGCGCGAAAGGCGACATGAACCGGGCGATCCACGACATGACAGTTGCCCAGGTGCGCGCGAACACCGACGCCGAACTGGTCGCGGGCATCCGGGCGTCGATCGGTTCGCGCCGCCACACGGTCGGCGTCACACGCTACGAGACCCTCACCGACATCCTCGTGCACACCCAGGACATCGCGATCCCGCTCGGCCGCACCATCGCCACCCCGCCGCAGGCCGCCGCCGTCGCCGCGACCCGGATGATGACGATGCGCTGGCCCCGGCCGTTTCCCATCAAGCAGACCCTGCGGCTGTACTGCCTGGAGGCCACCGACACCGCCTGGCGCCACGGCACCGGGCCACTGGTGCAGGGCCCGATGGGCGCGCTGCTGCTGCTCGTGTGCGGCCGCCCGGCCGCGCTCGACCGGCTCAGCGGCGACGGCCGGGCCGAGCTGGAGCGCGTGCTGCGCGCATAGGCGCGGTGCGCTGCACTGCGACAGCGGCCTCGTCTTTGCCGGCTGCCCTCGCCGCTCGGGGGCCGCGGCGCCGCCCCGGCCGCCCCACGGGAGCAGCGGCTTGTGATGGCAAACCGTCGATGTTAGCGTTCACTCGCCCGGGCGCGCGGGCAGCCCAGACAGCAGCCGTGCATGCGACCGAGCCGGGGGAGTCGTGTCCTGGTCCTTGCGATCGGCGGCCGGACCCGGCGCGGCGGCACCGAGCGACGCGGTGGTCCAGTGCGAGAGTCTCGTGCACATCTACCAGACCGGCTCGGTCGAGGTACAGGCGCTGCAGGGACTTGACCTGGTCGTGACGGCGGGCGAGATGATCGCCGTCGTCGGTGCGTCGGGCTCGGGCAAGTCGACACTGCTGTCGATCCTCGCCGGCATCGAGACACCGACGGCGGGCCGGGCGCAGGTCGGCGAGTGGGACCTGCTGACGATGGCCCGCGCCGACCGGGTGCGCTACCGCCGGCACATGGTCGGCTTCGTGCGCCAGCAGACCGCGAGCAACCTGGTGCCGTACCTGACCGCCCGGCAGGTGATCGACCTGCCGATGACGGCCGCCGGGACCCGATCCCGCGCGCGGCGGGCCCGCTGCGACGAACTGCTCGACGCGCTCGGCGTCGCCGACTGCGCCGACCGGCGGCCCGCGCAGATGTCCGGCGGGCAGCAGCAGCGGGTCGCCATCGCGGTGGCCCTGGCCAACCGGCCGCGGCTGCTGCTGGCCGATGAGCCGACCGGCGAGCTGGACAGCACCACCGCCGCGGACGTGTTCGCGGCCATGCGGCAGGTGAATCGGCACTTCGGTGTCACCGCCGTCATCGTGACCCACGACCCGCAGGTCAGCGGGCACGTCGAGCGCACCGTGGCGATCCGCGACGGGCGCACCAGCAGCGAGGTGCTGCGCCGGGCCTCCGGCGGGACCGGGGCGGACACCCAGGTGATCGCCGAGGAGTACGCGGTCATGGACCGGGCCGGTCGGATCCAGGTGCCGCGGGAGTACCGCGAGGCGCTGGCCCTGACCCGGCGCGTCCGGCTGGCCCTGGAGCACGATCACATCACCATCCGCCCGGACGATCCGGACCCGGCGCCATGAGCGCCGCGGAGGAGCTGCTGCTGGTCCGGGCGGTCAGCCGCCGGTTCGGCCGCGGCCCGGCGATCGTGCACGCGCTGCGGGAGGTGACGTTCACCGTTGCCGCCGGCACGATGGTGGCGCTCGTCGGCCGGTCCGGCTCGGGCAAGACCACGCTGCTCAACGTCGTCGGCGGGCTCGACCGCCCGGACGGCGGCACCGTCGTCGTCGACGGCGTCGACGTGACAGGGCTGGACGACGACGGCCGGGCGCGGCTGCGGCGGGAGAAGGTCTCGTACGTGTTCCAGACGTTCGGCCTGATCCCCGAGCTCACCGCGGCCGAGAACGTCGGTGTCCCGCTGCGGCTGGCCCGCCGGCCGGCTGCGCAGCGGCAGCGCCGGGTGGAGCTGCTCCTCGACCTCGTCGGCCTGGCCGGGCACGCCCGGCAGCTGCCCGGTGAGCTGTCCGGCGGCCAGCAGCAGCGGGTCGCCATCGCCCGGGCGCTCGCGGGCTCGCCCCGGCTGCTCATCGCCGACGAGCCGACCGGGCAGCTCGACGCGGAGACCGGCCGGTCGGTGATGGCACTGCTGCGCGGGGTGGTGGAGTCCGAGGGCGTCACGGCGCTCGTGGCCACCCACGATCCGGTCATGATCGCGCTGGCCGACCGCGTCCTGCGCATCAGCGACGGCCGGGTCGACGAGCCGGTCGCCGGGGCGGCTGCGTGCTGACGTTCGCCGCCGTGCGGGCCCGGGCGCAGTGGCGGCTGCTGGCGGCGCTGCTGGGCGTGGCGGCCGTCGGCGCGACGCTGCTGGGCGTGTGCACGCTGCTGCTGACCGACACCGGGCAGCGGGCGCTGGAGGTGGCCGCCGGCCGGGCCGAGCCAGCGGACGTCGAGGTGACCGCCTACATGGCCACCATCCGCGGCGGCGACGCCCGGGCGGTCGCCGCCGACACCCGGGCGCTGCTGACCTCGACGCTGGCGCCGGTGCCGGCCGCCACGTCCGGGCGGGCGTCGTCGGTGATGCGGACACTGCCGACGGCAATGGCCGGGCCGTCTGTCGGGCCGTCCCCCGCGCCGGCGGTGGGGTACCTCTCGGCCGTCGAGGACCTGACCGGCGGGGCCGAGCTGACCGCCGGTCGCTGGCCGCGCGGTGCGTCCGCGCCGGGTGCCGGGCCGCTGGAGGCGGTCGTGCTCGAGCCGACGGCCCGGAGCCTGGGGCTGAGCGTCGGCGACCGGGTGCCGCTCGGTGCCGAGCTGACCCGTGACGGCGACGCGCCGCTCGACGTGGTCGTCGTCGGCGTCGCCCGGCCGCGGCCCGGCGCGGGATGGGAGCGTGACCCGCTGCGCGGGGCCGGCGTCGACTTCACCTTCGACGAGGGGACGGCCAACCAGCCGTCCGGCGCCTACGGCCCGTTCCTCGTCGACTTCACGGACCTGCTCGCCAGCGGCTCGACGCTCAGCCGCATGGAGTTCACCGCCCGCCCGGACCTGTCGGGCGTGCGCTACGGCGATCTCGACGCCATCGCCCGGGCCGTGGACGGCGCCGACCGCCGCCTGGCGCGGATCCTCGCGGACCGGGCGGGCAGCGAGCGGGTCGCGTCCGGGCTGCCGTCGACGCTGGCGACCGAGCACCGGCACCAGCGGGTCACCGACGCCCTGGTCCTGGCGGTCGCGACGCTCGGCGGTGCCCTGACCGCTGTCGCGCTCGTGCTGGCCGGCCGGCTCACCGCCGACGTCCGCGCCGAGGAGCACGCACTGCTGGTGACGATGGGCATCGGCCGCCGCCGGCTGGCCCTGCTCGCCGCCGGGGAAGGCGCCGTGCTCGCGCTGCTGGCCGCGGCCGTGGCGGTGCCGGCATCCTCCGCCGGGCACGCCGCGCTCACCCGCCTGCCCACGCTCGCCGCCGCCGGGCTCGCCACGGCGCCGCGCCTCACCGGCGGTCAGGTCCTGACCGTCGCCGTCTGCGTGCTGTCGCTGGTGGTACTGCTCACGGCGCCGGCCATGCGCGATCCGCTCGGCCGGCACCGGCGCGACCGGCCCGCCGCAGCCGCCCGCTCCGGCGCCGACCTGCTCCTGGTGGTGCTGGCCGTCGCCGGGTGGTGGCAGCTGCGCACCCAGTCGGCCCAGTCGGTGCTGGACGCCGACGCGGTGCGGACGTTCGCGCCGGCCGTGCTGCTGCTCGGGGCCGGCTGGCCGGCGCTGCGGCTGGTGCGTCCGGTCCTGACCCTCCTCGACCGGCTCGCCGCGCGCTCCTCCGGGCCGGCCTGGCCGCTGGCCGTCGCCGGCGCCGCCCGCCGCCCCCCGGCCACCGCGGCCGGGCTGCTGGTCATCACGGCCTGCGCGACGGCCACGTTCGGCATCGCCCTGCACGCCACGTGGGAACGCTCGCAGCGCGACCAGGCCGACCTCGCCGTCGGCACCGACCTCAGCGTGGCCGTGGCCGGGTCCCCGGCCGCTGGGGACGGGGCGGCACTGCTCACCGCGACCGGCGGGGTGCTCAGCCCGGCGACGGACCGCAGCATCGCCGTCGGGCAGTGGCTCGGCGCCGGCGGCGACGCGACCCGGCTGGTCGCGGTGGACACGACCCGCGCCGGTGACCTGCTGCGCGGCCGGTCACCGGCCGGCCGGAGCTGGTCGGACGTCGCCGCCGGCCTGACGCCGGTGACAGGCGTGTCAGCTGTGGCGGTCCCGCCCGGCGCGGCGTACACGATCACCGGGGACGCGGGGCCGGCCGCCGCAATGGTCGTGACCCCGACGCTGCTCATCGAGGACGGCACCGGGCTGCGGAGCACCTGCACCGGCGGCCGGGTGGAGCTGGACGGGCGGGCGCATCCGCTGCCGTCCTGTACGACGGCCCGCGGCGGGCGCCTCCTCGCGGTGCTGCTGTCCGTCACCGGCGGACCGGCCGGCATCGACCCGGCCGGCACTGACCCGACCGGCGCTGACCCGCCCGAAGCTGTGCAGCTCACCGTCACCCTGGCCGTCGCTGCGGCCGGCGCCGGCGACGCGGCGTGGACGGCCGGCATCCCCAACCCGGCGGCGGGCTCACTCGTCAATGCCGCCGTCACGGTGACCGGGTCCGGCGCCCAGGCGCTGGTGCGGATGAGCATGACCGTCCCGGCCGGCGCCTCGCCGCGGCCGCGGGCGTTCGTGGCCACCGCCTTCCCCGACCCCGGCGTCGTGCCGGTCGCGATCTCCGAGGCCCTGGCGAAGGCCCTGCACGCCCGGCCCGGCACCCAGCTCGACCTGACGATCGGCGACAGCGCCGTCCCGGTGGTCGTGACCGAGGTGGTGCCGGCCGTCCCGTCGGCGCCGGGCGGCGCGGCCGTGCTCGCCGACGTGGACGCGGTATCGCGGGCCCTGGCGGTCCAGGGCGACCTGACGGCTCCGGTCGACGCGTGGTGGGTCGGCCACCCGGACCGCGCCGACGCCGCCGGCCGCGCCGCGGCGCTGCACCTGGGGGCCGTCACCACCCGCGCCGCGGAGAACACCCGGCGCACCGCCGGGCCGGTCGTCGCCGGGCTCCCTGCGGTCCTGTGGGGGCTGGTCCCGGCCGTCGCCGTCCTGCTCTTCGCCGGCATCGTCTTGCACGTGCCGTGCGACCTGCAGGCCCGGGCCCGCGACTCGGCCCGCCTGCAGGGCCTGGGCATGACCCTCGCCGCGGTGCGGGCGGTGCTGCTCGGCCGGCACGCCCTGCTGCTGGTGCCGCTCGGCCTGGCCGGCGCCGCCGCCGGCGCGGTGGCGACAGCGCTGCTCACCCCGCTGCTCGTGCGGTCCGACACCGGCGGCGCACCCGATCCGGGCGTCGTCGTGCAGTGGCCGTGGCCCGCCGAGATCCTGGCGTTCGCCGTGCTGGTCTCGGGCTGCCTGGCCGCGGCCGGGATCGTGGTCGCCGTCCGGACCCGCCGGGTTGACGCCGCCGATCTGCGGACGGCGTCATGAGGCTGCACTGGCCGAGCGTGCGCGGCCGGGCCCGGGCCGACGGCGGCGCGCTGCTGCTGGGCGCGGCGGTGGTCGCACTCGTGGCGATGCTGGCCGGGGCCGTGCCGGTGGTGCTGCGCGGCATCGCCGACGACGCGGTCGCCGACGCCGTGCGCCGGGCCGGCGACGACGCCGACGTGACGGCGACCATGCGCTGGGAGTCCGACGCCGGGCGCAGCGGCCGGTTCCGCACACCCGGGCTCGCGGACGATGTCGAGGCGTTCCGGCTGCGCGCGCAGGGGGAGCTGGGCCCCGGGCTGCGGGCCGTGCTCGCGCCGCCCGTCGCGTCCGTGATCACCCCCACACTGCGGATCGCCCGCACGGATCTGGCCCGGACCTTCCGGATGGCGTACCTGAGCGCGGGCGCCGAGCCCGGCGTGACCTGGACGGCGGGCGGCGCACCGGGGCCCACCGTCACCGGCGCCGACGACGCCGAACTGCCCGACCAGCAGGGCCGGCTCATGCACGTCGGGCTCTCCGAGGCCACCGCGGCCGCGCTGCGGGTGGGGCCGGGCGAGCGCATCCCGCTGCTCGACGAGCACGGCGCGCCGAAGGAGGTCGAGGTCAGCGGCGTCTTCCGCGCCACCGACAGCGCCGATCCGGTCTGGCGGCCGGCGCCCTGGCTGCTGGAGCCGGACCCGGGCACGGACCGGGTGCGCGCCGTGCGGCTCGGGGCCCTGCTGTCGCGCGACTCCCTGCCGGACGCCCGGCTCGCCTTCGAACCCGACGAGCTGCGACCCGCCGTCACGTTCGCGCCGCGCCCAGCGGCGTTCACGATGGCCGTCGCGCGGACCGCCGGCCCGGCCGTGGTCGCGCTCGAGGCGAAGTCTCCCTCACCGAGCTCGTTCAGCACCAAGACGACGTGGAACACGCAGCTCGACGCCGTGCTGCGCGACGTCACCGGGCAGGTCGACGCGGCCGCGGACCAGATGTCGGTCCTGCTGCTCGGGGTCATCGCCGTCGGGGTCCTGGTGCTGCTCCTCGCCGCCGAGCTGCTGGTGCGCCGGCGGGCGCCGGCGCTGGCCCTGGCCCGCCGCCGTGGCGCCGCCCTGCCGGTGCTCGGCGCCGAGCTGCTGCTGGAGTCGGCCGTGACGGCCGTCGCCGCCGCGGGCGCCGGGCTGGGCCTGGCCCGGGTGCTGGCCGGGGGTGCCGCCTGGGGGTGGGCGGTCCCCGTGGCGGTGGCCGCGGCCGCCGGGCCGCCGCTGCTCGGCGTGCGCGCCGCCGGCCACGGCACCCGCGATCGGCGAACGTCGGCCCACCCGGCCGCCCGCCGGTTCGCCGCCCGGACCCGCCAGCTGCGCCGGCTCGCGTTCGAGGGTGCCGTGCTGGCCGCGGCGGCGGCCGCGTTCGTCGCTTTCGGACAGCGCGGCGGCCCGGCCGGCGGTGGTGCGGCCCTGCCGGCCGGCGCCCCCACGCTCGGTGCGGTGGCCGCCGGTCTGCTGCTCGCCCGCCTGGTGCCGCCCGGCCTGCGCCTGCTGCTGCGCGGTGTGCTGCGGTCCCGCTTCCCGACCGCCGTGTTCGGCCTGACCCGGGCGGTCGCGGCCGCCGGCCACGGCCTGGCACTCGTGACACTGACCTGCGCGGCGGCGCTGGCGTCGAGCAGCCTCACCGTGGGCGCCACGGTCGAGGCGAGCATCCGCGACGCGGCCTGGCGGACCGTCGGCGCCGACGTCCGCGTCGAGCTGGCCGACGGCACGGCGGACGACACGGCCCGGCGGATCGCGGCCGCGCCGGGCGTGCGGCAGGTCGTCGCGGCACAGGTCACCGACGTGGTCGACGTGGCCACGGCCGACTCCTCGGTCCCGGCGCGCTTGGTCGTCGTCGACATCGGCGGGCTCGACCGGCTCCGCGCGGGCACGCCGCTGCCCGGCGTCCCGGCACCGGCCGCGCCGGCCGCGGGCGGCGTGCCGGCGCTGGTGCGCTCGGCCACCGGCCGGCTGCGGCCCGGCATGAGCCTCACCCTCACCCGGGCCGGTGCGCAGCCGGTCGCGCTCACGGCGGTCGGCGCCGCGCCCGAGGTCGGCGGCGCCGGTGACGTCGTCCTCGTCGATGCGGCCGCCCTCGCCGCGGTCGGGACGCCGGCCGTGCCGAACACCCTCTGGGTGACCGGCCCCGGCGCCCGGCAGGCGGTCACCGGGGCCGTCGCCGGGCACACCGTCGTGCGCGACGACGTCCTGGAGTCGCTGCGGGAGGCGCCGCTGGTCGCCGGCCTGCTCCGGCTCGCTACCACCTGCGCCGTGACCCTAGTCGCGCTCGGGATGCTGGGGCTGATCCTGAGCGCGGTGATGCAGGGCCCGCAGCGCCGGCAGACCCTGAGCCGGCTGCGCACCCTCGGGCTGCGCGGGCGGGACGCCCGGCGGGTCGTCGCCGGTGAGCTGCTGCCGGCGGTGGTGGTGACCGGGCTGCTCGGCCCGCTGGCCGGCGTCGTGCTGGCTGGGGTGACGATCGGTGGCCTCACGCTGCCGGTTGGCCCCGGCCCGGCCGCCGATGCGGTCCTGACGCCGCCGTGGGCGTGGCTCGGCCTGATACCGGTGGCGCTGCTGGTGGCGGTCGCAGCCGTCACGGCCGCCGAGTCGGCCCGGCCCGGCCGTGGCCGGCTGGCCGCGGCGCTGCGCGTCGGCGACGGCTGAGCGGCCCGGCTTGTGCCGGGCGGGCGGGTCCGCGCGGCGCGCCGGGGTCGCCGGGTGCCGCCGTGGTGAGGGCGGCGCCGCGGGAGCGTTACGGTCGTAGGTATGCGCCTCGTCTCGCTGCTGCCGTCGGCCACGGAGATCGTCTACGCGCTCGGGCTCGGCGACGACCTCGTCGGGGTCACGTTCGAGTGCGACGAGCCGCCGGCCGCGCGGCGGGAGAAGACGGTCGTCGTCGGCGGCCGGGACACGAAGGGCATGGCGCCGGGCGAGATCGACGCCTACGTCCGCGCGCAGTTCGCCGCGGGCGCCGACCTGTACACGCTGCACGCCGGTGCGCTGGCCGCGCTCGCCCCGGACCTGATCCTCACCCAGGACCTGTGCCGGGTCTGCGCGCTGCCGTCCGGCCACGTCGAGGACGCCCTCGAACACCTCGGCTGCCGGGCCGACGTGCTGTCCCTCGACCCGCACACCCTCGAGGACGTCCTCGGTACCGTTCGCGCGGTGGGGGAGCGGGCCGGTGTGCCGGAGCGGGCCGAGGCGCTGATCGCCGGGCTGCGGGCCCGGCTGCGCGCGGTCGCGCAGCGGGTGGCCGGGCGGCCGCGGCCGCGGGTGCTTGTCGTCGAGTGGGTCGACCCGCCGTTCTGCGCCGGGCACTGGGTGCCCGACCTCGTCGCCGCGGCCGGTGGCGAGCCCGTCGCCGCCCGGCCCGGGCAGCGTTCGGTGCCGACGGACTGGGCGGCGATGGTCGCGGCCCGGCCGGACATCGTGGTCGTCGCGCCGTGCGGCTACCACCTCGACGGCGCTGCTGAGCAGGCCGCCCTGGTGGCGCCGCGGTTCCCCGGCGCGCAGGTCTGGGCGATCGACGGCGACAGCCTGATCGTGCGCCCCGGGCCCCGGCTCGTCGACGGCGTCGAGGCCCTCGCCGAGGTCCTCCATCCGCGACACGCCACACCTGCTGGTGGCGCGCGTTCGTCGCCATCCCCGTATATGGCGTTGATCGCAGCTGGTTCGCCCGCCCATCAAGGTTGACCGGGACACGTTCCTGGTCTGGAAGCGCGAGCCCCGCGGCCACCCGGCGTCCGTCCGCGGGCACCGGGTGGCATCGCGGCGCCGCCACCGCATCCCGGGTTTTTCGCTACGCGGACGATATGCCGCGCCTCGTACCATCGGCTCCGTGCGTGATCGCGGAGGTGCGCGTGGACAGGACGGGCACCAGGCGGCGCGGGCTGAGCGTCCGGCTCCGGTTCACCCTCAGCTACGCCGGGTTCCTGATGCTCGCCGGGGTGGTCCTGCTCGGCATCGTCTGGTTCATGCTGCGCAACCCGTCCGGCGACTCACTCGTCGGCCATGACATCGGGCCCGTCCCGGGCCGGTTCCTGATCGCCCGCAAATACTTCCCGGCCGCCGGCGCGCTGCTGCTGCTCCTGCTGGTCTTCGGCCTGGCCGGCGGCTGGCTGCTGTCCGGCCGGATGCTCGCACCGCTGGCCCGCATCACCGGCGCCGCCCGGATGGCCGCCGCCGGCTCACTGTCGCACCGCATCGCCCTGGCCGGCCGCGAGGACGAGTTCCGCGAGTGCGCCGACGCCTTCGACACCATGCTCGCCCGGCTCGAGGCCCACGTCGCCGAGCAGCAACGCTTCGCCGCCAACGCCTCCCACGAACTGCGCACCCCGCTGGCCATCACCCGCACCCTGCTCGACGTCGCCCGCAACGACCCGACCCGCGACGGCGGCGAACTCGACGACCGCCTCCGCGCCGTCAACACCCGCGCCATCGAACTCACCGAGGCCCTGCTCCTGCTCAGCCGGGCCGATCAGCGCGCGTTCGCCCGCACCCCCGTCGACCTGTCCCTCATCGCCGAAGAGGCCGCCGAGACCCTCCTACCCCTGGCCGAGAAGCGCGGCATCACGATGCACACATCCGGCCGCATCACACCGGCGCTGGGCTCGCCCGCACTGCTGCTGCAGCTGACGACGAACCTCCTGCACAACGCCATCGTCCACAACATCCCCGAGCACGGGACCGTCCACATCCACACGACCACCGGCCCGCAGGCCGTCACGCTGACCGTCGAGAACACCGGCGACGCGCTCACCCCGGACCTGCTCGCAACGCTCACCGAACCGTTCCGGCGCGGCACCGACCGCATCCACACCGATCAGGCCGGCGTCGGCCTCGGCCTGGCCATCGTGAAGAGCATCGCCAACGCCCACGACGGCAGCCTGACCCTGACACCCCGCCCGGAAGGCGGCCTGCGCGTCACAGTCCGCCTCCCCAGCGCCGCCGCCCACCCCGGGCCCGGCTGAACCCGGCCCGGCCGCGTGGCGTAGCGCTGCGCTCAGACGGCCTCGGCGCGACCGTCACGGAACGCGGCAAGCACCCGCGGACGCCCATCGACGGCCGCGACGGCCACGGCTGTCGCGCCGGCCCCACCGGCCGGATGCAGCAGCACGCCCTCCGCCGCGCTGTCCGCCTCGCCCGGCGCCGGGCCGTCCGGCACGGTCCACAGCCGGACGGCGCCCGCAGTGTCACCGGTGACCACGTATCCGCGCCCGCCGGCCGTCCCCGCGGCCACACAGGCGATCTCCTCGCTCCCGGGCCGCGCCTCGCCCACGGCCGTCCCCTCCGGCAACCGCCACAGCCGCAGCGACCCGTCCGGCCCGGCCCCCGATGCCAGCACCGCCCCGCCGGGCCCCTCGAGCAGGGCGAGCGGCGTACGCATGACAGTGCCCCCGAACCCGCCGCCGAGCAGGCCGCCGCCGATCTGCCGACCCTCGGCGAAGTCCCATACCTGCAGCGCGGTCTCCTCCATGTCGTAGTCGTCGAACTCCTGGAGGTACGGGTGGTCCTCGAGCACGGCGTAGATCTCGCCACCGACCCCGAAGAAGCCGACCGCCAGCGCCCAGTCCGCCGAGTCCTTCATTACCGGCTCGAACGTGCGCAGGTCGACGGCCGTGACCCGGTTGTTGCTCGACCGCCAGATGGCCAGCGGCATGTCCTTCCACAGCCCCACACCGAGCGCCTGCGTCCAAAACCGGGTCGGGTACGGCGGCGCCACCGCCTCCAGCGTCGCGAGGTCCCACACCCGGACCGTCTCCCCACCGGCGGTGACGGCAAGCACCCGCCCGTCGACGTCGATGACCCGGACCGCCCGCACCCACTCCGCGTGGGCCTCCACCCGGGCCTCGCCAGGCGCGTCCTCGGCGGGGTCCCAGTGCCCGATCCGGCCCTGGTCGTCGCCGTACAGGGCGAGCGGCCGCCCGCCGACCTCACCCACCCCGAGAGAGGTGATCTTCATATCGAACCCGCGCTTCCGTGTCGTGTCGTCCCGGCGATTGTGGCCTATCGGGGAGCACGGTCCGAGACCTGGCTCGCTTTGCCGCTTGCCGCTGCCTCCTGACCCATCTGGAGGGCCTACGCCGTCGTGGCCGGCCTTCAGGCGTAGATCAGTGGGCTGTTCCACCGCAGCGAGTACTGGGCAGCCTGGTGGTACATCGCCACGTAGAACATGAGCGGGTCATCGATGGTCGCGTTCAGCGTCATCCGTTCGACCGGCAGATCCGCGGGCAGGGCGACCTCGACGGCGATCGGCGCGACGGCGGCGCGCAGCCGCTGGGCGCTGTACGCGATCGTCGTGTCGTCGTAGGTGCTCGCGGCCGGTAGCTCGATCAGGCCGGTGAACTCCACAGGAACGATAAGCGACGCATGGAGCAGTTCGGTGGCGTCGTGCCGCGCGCAGGCCGCAGCAAAGGCGTCCATCGGCGGGACCAGCTTCTCCTCGAAGCCCGGCTTCGTCCGCGGCGGCCCGGGGTAGGGCGGCAAGCCCCGTGCGGCGAGCGCCTCGGCGAGCAGCGGGGCGCAAGCCTCCCGTTCCCAGCTCTCGGCGCTGACGTCGACGAGGTACATGCCCACTCCGGCAGAGTACCGGCGTGCCGGCAGGCATCGGCGGCTTCGTCGCGCTCGTCCCGACCCAGCCAATGGCCCTGCAGAGCCTCAACGACTGGTTCACCGTCGACTCGGTTAGCGGCGGGCAGATCCACACCCGCTATCACCACACCACCGCCCGCCCCGGCCTGAATGGCGCCTTCTCCTGGATGTGGGGTACCTCAGCCGGCACTTCCCGCGCCATCGTCGACAACGGCACCACCGCAGTCACCGCCACCACCGAACTCGACGCCGCATCCCGCGTCGTCACCCGCTTCGGCGCACTTGTCGACGGCACCGACCAGGTCATCGAC
Organism: Dactylosporangium vinaceum; assembly: GCF_019904175.1. Taxonomy (GTDB): domain Bacteria; phylum Actinomycetota; class Actinomycetes; order Mycobacteriales; family Micromonosporaceae; genus Dactylosporangium; species Dactylosporangium vinaceum. The sequence goes on from NZ_CP061913.1 coordinate 3,693,809, forward strand.
CTGACCGAGGACCGAGGCCTGCACTGCCCCCTACCCAACGCGTTCTGCCGCATCCTCACCTGGCCCGACGGCAGCATCGGCGCCGACGGCAGCCACCCTCCAGCACGCTGAACGCCCGCCCGGCCGCACTCTGCAGCCGCACAACGGCCGACATCTATGGTCGTGGATGCAGGTGATCGCTCTTCGCCGGTTACAGGTACAGTAGGAGATCGATACCGTAAGTGTGGGGCTCGGCGGGGGAGACGACTTGTTCCAGCTCATAACATGCACGCGTCGGCACCGGATTGCGGCGGGTACGGCTGGCGCGACGGTAGTCCTCGCCCTGGCAACCGGCTGCACTGATGCACCGTCGGCGGCGCCGGGCACCCCTGCCCCATCAGCCGCGACGACCTCCGCGGTCCCGGCGTCCACGCCGGCGCCGGTGAGCGCCCCGGCGACGACGGCGGGCGCCTACACCAAGCCCCCGTCGCGGAACCTCACCCGGCCGGCCGGTCTCGCGCCGGTCCCCGACTCAACCTGCTCATACGCGCAGAGCTCTATCCACATCTTCGCCGCGTCCTGGGCATCGAACCAGGTCAAATATGTCCAGCGGGGCCAGCCGGTGCCCGACGACACCTGGGCCGACACTGCCCGGCTCACCGGCGACTACCAGCAGGGCATCACCACCACCCGGTCGCGGCTCAAAGACGCACACGTCCCGGAGACCTACATCGTCTACAGCGACCTGGCCGACGCCGACGCCGCGATCACCGCAGCGATCACGGCCGCCAAGGCCAAGGACGACACCCAGGTGATGCCGATCTACACCAAGGCCCTCACCGCCGAAGACCACATCGTCGAATCGTGCTCAGCGCTGGAAGCAACCTCACGATGACGACCGGCCGCCGACTCGGGCGGTGACAGCACATAGCGCCTGGTTGGTCCAGCGCCGGACCAACCAGCAGCCGGACCGAGGTCATCGCCGGCAGCAGCAGCGAATGCGCCAGGGGATACCACCCCGCCGGCAGGACACAAGGGAGGAAACAACGGTGGGCGACGCGTACGGATGGACCGACAACGGCCGGCAAGTCTTCGACCCGCTGCGGCTGGAAAACGCTGCCAGCGAACTGCGACAGAACCTCAAACCCGCCGAACTGCGTGCCCAGCTCCTCGATGGGCTGATCCCCCGCGAAGCGTTCGGCGACATCCCCGGCGGCGCCGACGCATATCACCGTCTGCTGGGCTCCGTCCAAGGAATGATCAGTGAACTGGAAAAGGTCGGCCTCGACCTCACCGACCTCGCCAGCCGCACCGTCGCCGCGGCACAGCTGGCGCACGAGGTCGACCCGGCCACCCAGGCCGCAGCCCGCCGCGGTCACTCACGCGCCGAGTAGCAGAGGCCTCGGGGCGCACCGCCCGCTGGGCCGCCGGCTCGGGCGGTGACAACACATAGCGCCTGGTTGGTCCAGCGCCGAACCAGCCAGCAGCCGGACCGAGGCCATCACCGCAGATCGACCTGACCTGAGGTTGCTTCCGCGCGACGAGGTGCGTCAGCGTGCCTGCGTGTGCGCTTGCCCGCTCCGTCAAGCAGATAGATGCCCAGCACGAGGTTGACGTTGGCGACCTTGTCCTCGGGGTGCGGCTTCGACGGGAATGGTGGATGAGTCGTTACCCCTGTCCCGCGGCTCCCCCGCCAGACATCGCACAGCAGCGGGAGGCGGGCTTCGAACGCGGAAGAGGCCGCCGATCCCCGTCAGATCGACGGCCCCGGCGGCCGTTGTGTGGTGTTGGTGAGTGGGCCTATCCGCCGATCTTCTGCAGGACGAACGACGCGGCGGCATTCTGATACCGGTCGAGGTACGTGATGTGGACCTGGCTGCTGGTGCCGTGGTCGCAGAACCGATCGTCACTGTCGCAGTAGGACTGGATCCTGCTGGCGTAGTGGAGCAACGCCTGGAGTTGGGCCGCCGAGCGGGGGAACAGGCCGTCGTTGGCCGAGGTGCCGACGTCGTAGGGTTGGTTTACGACGTGTCGCGGGTCGCCGAACTGGATCACCGCGAGGACGTGGTCGCCGATCGACGTGCTGATCGGCGGGGTCTGCGCACCCAACCCGCCACCGCCACCGCCGCCGAGCACGTCGCCGACGACGTGCGCGCCCTGCGAGTATCCGACGAGGATGATCTTCTGGGTGGGGCAGGCCTGCACCTGCGCGGTGAGCTGCGCGGTCAACGCCGACACGCCCTGTGCCGAGCTCGACGGATAGTTGAGGAGTGTGGCGGGGTAGTCGACGGCGGCCCGGCTGACGGTCTGGGTGCTGCTGTTCACGATCTGGGTGACCAGCGCACCGCTGATGCCTTCGCCAAGCGGTTCGGTGGATGCACGCGCGGTGATCACGTGTACCGCCGCGCAGCCGGAACCGGTGTAGGGCACAGCGTTGGCCGGGTTGACGCCGATACCGACGGCCGCCAGGGTGGCGGCGCCGATGAGCAGAATACGGGTGGACGGTCGCATCCGCCGGGTGCCGGCAATCACGGTTGACACTCCTCAGTGGACAGTTGAAGCGGTTCTGGGACGCGTTGCTTCACTTCGGTGGCGACCACCACGGCTCGCAGGTGCTCGCGGTCGGGCTTGCCGAGCGAGGTCAGTGGGATCCGGTCGAGCATGGTGACCTGCGGGGTACCTGGTGATGGGCGAGCCGATCACGGCTGAACGCGACGAGCTCCTCCGCTGAGGCTGACTGTGTGGATGACCTCGTCGAGGTAGGCGCCTGCGTTCGTCAGCGCGAGTGTCTGATCGAGCAGCGAGTCGAAATACTCGGCGGTATCGGTGGGGTCACCACCGCGACACCGTCCGCGACCGGGTGCGCCACGCGCTGGGGCACGTCACCGCCGAGGAGGTCCTCCATCGTGACGTCGCCTTGCCACGTCCGATCCGCGATAGGCATAAGCACGTATCAAACTATTGCACTAACAGTGCAGTCGATGTCAAGCTGAAGATCGTGGGTCGCCACGTCGCGACACGGATGTGGGGCAGGGCAACGGCCGGAGGCGTCGACCCGTCGTTGGCCGGACCATACGGGCGGATTCCGTTCGTGCTGCCCGTGGCCGGGCTGGTCAACCGAGTCGGGGCGCAACTGCTGGCCCGCTGATCCAGGGCTTGAGGGAATTCAGTGACAAGGTGGCCGGCTCGATCGCGGCCGCGTCCATGCTCGCCGCGGCCGGCTATCCGGCGGTGGCCGCCCAATCCAGCGTCGAGCGGCGCCGCCGTGGCGAGATGGCCTGCCGTCCACAGTGGAGGGCCGTCAGGCTGGGTTCGACCGGTCGTTCAGCAGCGCCTCGATCACGCACCGCAGGCACTGGTGCACCTCGGCCTGGCTCAGGCGGCGCAGGTGAAACCAGGACGCCCAACTCACCGCGGCGTCGAGCGCGGCCGACACGCGTGGCTCGCGGCCGGCCAATTCGGTGGCGAAAACCTCGGCGATCTGGTCCCTGAGCCAGGCGTCGCACCGGTCGATGATGTCCGCCAGCGTCCGGGAGAACGGCGCGGCGCCGATCGCGCTCCGGCGAATCGGGGTCATCGTCTCGTAGATCCGTTGGCGCTGAGCAAGGAACTGGTCGATCCGCTCGGTCAGCGGCAGGTCCGTGGCGATCGGCTTCATGAATGTCGACAGGCGCTCGCCTTGCACGACCGCGACTTCGGTGTAGAGCTCGTCGAGATCGGCGAAGTGGACGAACACGCTTCGTCGCGACACGCCGGCCCGTTCGGCGATCGCGTCCGCGGTTGGCCGGCGCTGCCCCTCTTGGAGCAGGTTGAGCAGCGCTTCACTGATAGCCCGCCGGGTCCGCTGGGCATCGTTGATGCGTCGACCATGAGTGTCAGGAACCATCGAATCAGAAAGTACCAGTGCCGTTCGATGGTCGTCAGCGCCGGAACCATGAAGAAGGTCAGGCTGACACGGCGGGCACCCGGGCTCGGGGTTGCGGTGGTGCACGGCGCCGCCACTGTCACGGTTGGCGCGTCGCGGTCGGTCGGACCCCACACCTGCACCGCCGCGGTAGGCCGTGGTCAGGCGACCCGGCACGTCACCGTGAGGTCGTCCACCCGCATGCCGACCACGCCCCACTCCTGCCCGACGAGCACGACGCGGAAGACGACGTCCCGCGCACTCACGTTCCAGTAGCCGGTGGTCTGGTAGCGCCACGTCCCGACCTTACTCAGGTCGGTCAGCTGGACCTGCTTGTTCATCTCGTAGACCCGGTTGTCGGCCCGGAACACGTCGATGCTGATCGTCACGGGGGTCTGCCGGGCATAGTCGATATTGGTCCAGACGGTCAGCTGGCACTGTGTCGCGCCCGCCGGGAGGCCGACGCGGCGGCCGAAGGACAGCCAGTTGGCACCGTAGCCGGAGTTGTTGAGGATCGAGGCGTACTGGGTGCCGCGATGCGCCTGGGCCTCGTTGTCGATGACCTCGACGGGGTTGCAGGTCCGATACTTCGGGCAGTCCTCCGGGCCGCCCCCGTCGCGGAACCACAGCGACTCCGTGCCCTCGAAGCCGTCCTTGAGCTCCCAGATGGTCGTGGCTTCGGCCGGGACGCCGAGGCCGAGGATCACCGCGCAGACGGTCAGCACCGCCACACCAGCTTGCCGCAAACGGCGTGTCATGGACGCGGACGGTAAGGCGGCGGTGACCCGGCGGCAACGAACGGCCGCCGGTCGCTCGTTGCGACCAGCGCACCGTCCGTGAAACTTCCGCCGGGCCACGTCGGCTCGGTCAGCAGCCGCGCCAGACCACCGGCACGGTGTTGTTTGGGGCGATGGGCACGCTGTGGTCGCCGACGGTGCCGGTGGCGCCGGCCACGACCGGGCCGTTGACCGAGCCGGCCAGGTCGTGCCCGTCGGCGGTGAGGCCGGCGACGATGCTGCCGCCCGGATCGAAGTCCGCCGGCATCGGCAGGACGTAGACCTGGCCGTCCCGCCACACGGCCGGCTCGCCCTGGTTCGTGAGGCCGGCCACCGCGCCCGACCCGCTGACCCACTCGCCGCTGATGCCGGGGATCAGCTCGACGGCGCCGGTGCGCAGGTTCCAGCGGGCCGCCAGCATCGCGAAGTCCGCGTTTTTGTCGCCGGTCGGCGGCTTGGACGCCGGGCCCGCCGCCCAGTCCCCGGCGGCCGACCGCGGGGCGCTGCTCTCGGTGCCGGCCGGGCGTGCCAGGGCGACGGCCGGGCTGCCGGGCGTCCAGCGCACGGGGCGGCCGCCGGACTGCTCGACGCCGACGGCCACGCCGGCGTCGGTGAGGCCGAGGCCCGACCGGCCCGGCAGCACCGAGACGATCGCGGCGCCGCCGGCGGTGCGCCAGGAGACCGCGATCCAGGTCCCGTCGGCACGCACGAGCGTGCCGAGGACGTCGCCGCCCGCGTTGACGGCGTAGGCAGTGCCGCCGATTGCGCCGTCGGGCAGCGGCAGCCGGATCAGGCGGGTGCCGTCCCAGGCGACGGGGCGCTGCTCGGCGTCGTCGCCCCGGCGGTCGGGCCCGGTGAAGCCGACGATCATCCCCGCCGCGTTGACCGCCTGGGGGACGAACGACTCCGGCAGTACCGCGACAGCGCCGCCGCTCCACAGCAGCGCCTTGGCCGCGTTGCGGTCGCCGGTCTTGCCGATGACGAGCCGGCCGGACGGGTCGATGCCGCTGGTCATCACGCCGCCGGAGACGCCGGGCGGCAGCGGCAGCCGTTCAACGGCGCACCCAGGACCGGCGGCGGTGATCGACGGCCCCGCGAAGGTGCGGGCCACCGCGACGGCCCCGACGACCGCGAGCACAGCCGCCGCGGTCGCCGCCGCCCCTATGCGCCGCAGCCGGCGGCGGCGCCGGCGCCGGGCCTCGGCCAGCACCTGGGCCACGGGCAGCGGCGGCATGGGCACGTCCTGGCGGGCGTAGTGGTGCAGCGTCTCCTCGATCATGCCTGCCCCCTGCGGTGGGTGATGACGGTGGCGCGGGCAGGCGCGTCCTCGAGGAGCGCGCTGCGCAGGCCCTGCAGCCCGTGGTGGGTGCGGCTCTTGACGGTCCCCTCGGAGCACTTGAGCACCTTCGCGACCTCGGCCACGGGCATGTCGCAGAGGTACCGCAGGATCACGACCATCCGCTGCGCCTCCGGCAGCCGGTGCAGGGCGGCCCGCAGCGTGAGCCACTCGTCGACCTGCCGGCTGCCGGACTCGACGGGCGTGTCCGGCGGATCGTCGCGCAGCAGCACCCGGGCCCACCGGTGCCGCCGGTAGCTCAGGCACGCCCGTACGACCATCGTGTGCACATACGCGTCCAGGTTCGCGACGTCGGTGAGCCTGCCCCACCGCCGGTAGAGCACGCTCAGCGCGTCCTGCACCGCGTCGTCGGCCCGGTGACCGTCGCCCACGACCAAGCGCGCAACCCGCCGTAGCGACGGCAGCCGGGCCTCGACGTAAGCGACGTAATCCTGTTCGGCGCGCAACGGCCGCCTCCCTCGTGTGGTCTCCCTGATCGATGCCGCCGGCCGGGCGCCAGGTTCAAGATCGTCACAGCTTTCGCCCCGTCAGCCGGCGAGCCGCCGGACCGCGATGCCGCTCTCCGTGACACAGCCCAGGTGAGTGCGGCTCCATCCGCAGCCGCCGACGGCGAGGGTGCCCAGCGGCACCGGGCGCCGTCGAGCGGACGATCGCCGTGGAGCGGGTGCACCGTCGCGGCGTACGACACCGCCGAGCCGTACTTTGCCACGCTGTAGAGCGTGCAGACCGCCTGCGATCAGGTCGGTCCCGCGTGGCGAACAGCAAGCCGGCCGGCGCCGGTCAGTGCACGGTGAGGGCGTTGGTCGCGGCGGTCAGCAGCGCATCGAAGGCCTTCTCGCGCTCCCACGGCGACAAGAACAGCGTGCTCTGCGGGTCGATCGGCCGGAGCAGCAGGCTCAGGTTCCGGTCGTGGTCGAGGCAAGTGACCCCCAGCGTGGTGTATTGCTGGGTGTCAGCGGCGTCGTGCCGCGCCCACCGCAACGTCCGCGCCCCGCAGCCGCTGATCGTCTTGACGTCGTACTCCTTGGTGCTGCCCGAAGTCGCCGGTACCGCCGAGCCGAAGCTGCTCTCCGCCTCGGCGGCCGTGGCATAGCGGGCGACCGTCACGTCCACGCGAGCCGGAGGGATGGCCTGCTGGTACCGCCATTGGCATCCGAAGATGGCCGTCTCCCGGGTCTGGAGCGGGTACAGGTGCGACACGTTCTCGCTCCCTCCGGTGACAACGGTATCGAGCGCCTTGAGTCTGTCGGTCCAGTTGCCGCGGTGGCAGTACTCAACCGGGGAGGTGGCCTCCGGGCCAGTCGTAGTGGGCTGGCTCGGGGTCTCGAGGGCCTGCGGATCGCCGGCCGCGCCGTCCCGGTTCGCGAGCGCGACGGCCGTCACGGCGACGATCGACGCGACGATCGCGGCCACCCACAGCAGTTTCGTCCGCCGGGGCAGCGGCGGGGGCGTCCGCGGGCCCGGCGAGCTCGCCGGGCGCTCCGACGGGTCCGGTCCGGGGGAGTCCGGCACCACCGGCACGATGGGCACCGGCACGGTTGGCGTGGGCGGGTTGGGCGCGGGCGCGGGCGGCGCAAGGTCGTCGGCCGGTATGTGGGCGGCGCCGGCCGCGACGACGAGCTGAGGCTCCTCGATGACGATCGGGGGTGTCCCGAGCGCGCGGTGGACCAGGGTGGCGACCAGCGGCGTGCGGGTGGCGCCGCCGACGAGGAAGCAGCCGGCGAAGTCGGCGGGCGGGACACCGGTCTCCCGGAGGGTCGCCGCCGCGGTGTCGACCGTGCGGGCCAGGAGCGCGGCGGCGGCCCGCTCGTACTCCTCCCGGGTGATCAGCACGTCGCGGTCGAACCGCGGCACGTGCACGGGCGCGCTCGACTCCCGCGACAGCGCCTCGCGGGCGTGCTTCGCGTCCTCCCACAGCAGCGCGGACTGCCGCCGGTCCGCGGCGTCCGCGGGGCCGGTGAGCCGATGCCAGGCCTGCGGGTCGAGGGCCCCAGGATGCCGCCGACGTGCCGCACCACGACGGCGTCGAGATCGATGCCGCCGATGCCGTCGAGGCCACGGTACGCCAACGTCCGGAAGCTGTCGGGGGTCTGCTGCACGACGCTGGCGTCGAAGGTGCCGGCGCCCAGGTCGTAGACGAGGATGCTGCGGCCGGTCCCGATGCGGTGGTCCAGGACCGCGGTGAAGAATGCGGCGGCCGCCACCGGCTCGGCGACGAGGTGCGGGGCGGGCAGCCCGGCTCGCGCGGCCGCGTCGGCCAGGACCGAGCGGCGCGGCCCGCCCCAGGACGCCGGGTGGGTGAGCGTCAGACCGCCGACCGGGGCGTCGAGGGCCCGGCGCGCCTCCGCGCCCACCCGCCGCAGCGTGGTGGCGATCAGCTCGGCGACGGGGTAGGGCCGGTCGCCGAGCAGCACGTCGGCATCGTCGATCCGGCGTTTGGGGTTGGGCTCGAACCGGCCGGGCTCGCTGCGGGCGTGGCGCTCGGCGTCGCGCCCGGTCAGCACGCGGCCGTCGGCGGTGGCGAAGACGGCCGAGGACAGCAAGGGCGAGCCGTCGAACAGCAGCGGCTGCTGCCGCCCGTCGGCGTGGCGGAGCACAGCGACCGTGTTCGACGTCCCGTAGTCGACGCACAACCAGTCCGCGGGCACGCCGTCAGCGTACTGGCTTCCGGCCGGCGGCCTGACCCGGCCGACCAGCCGCCCCACTTCCCGCGCAGCCCTGGATCAGATCCGCCGATCGGCGGTGATCACCGCCGGTGGCGGCAGCGGGACGGCGACCTCGGCCTGCCACGGCATCCGCAGCACCACGACGTCGTCGGCGGAGAACCGCACCGCGCCTTCGGTCCCCCAGTCCATGTACTCGTGCGGATAGGCGGACACGGGCATCTCGACGCCGACGTCGGCCCCGTGCCACACGCCGTCGGGCAGGTGCAGGACGTGCAGGCGTGCCCAGTCCAGCATGACCCGGACGCCGGGTCCCTTGGCGAACAGATCCGTGAAGTGCCCGCCGGTGCCGCGAACCCGGAACCCGTCCGCCACGAACGAGACGACCCAGTCCCCGCGAGGGGAGAACACCGGCGCGCTCGCCTTACCCGCTGCCGGCGCCAGGCCACCGATGTGCGCGAACGTCGGCTGCATCTGGAACAGCTCGTAGCCATGCTCGGACCGGCCCGAGTCGATGACCAGCGCCAGGTATCGCTCGTCAGGCGACACCACGAACGCGTACCCCGCCACAGGGGTCCGTAGCGATCATGCCGGTACGCCAACGCGGCACCGACGCCACCGGCCAGTCGCCCCGGACAACCGTCGGTCAGGGCGTGCGTGTCCGGATACAGCGCCGAGCTCCGACGTACCGGGCGTGAACGACTCTTCGCGACGAGCGGCCGCCCGGCTCGCGGCCGCCGCCATCGTCACCTACCAGCTCCTGCTCGTTGCCGCGGTCGTAGCGCGGCCCGACATCGATGTCACGCACAAGCCGGTCAGTGAGTATGCCATCGGCCGGCCCGGCTGGATCGCCGTCGCCGCCTTCCTGGCCTGCGCGCTGAGTTATGCCGCGCTGGCCGCTGCGGTCCCTGGGCGCACGGCCGGGGTGCTGCTCGTCATCTGCGCCGCCGGCACGGCCGGTGTCGGCGTCTTCGTCGCGGATCCGGTCTCCACACCGCTGGACCGGCTGTCCACGATCGGCACACTGCACGTGATCGCCGGCCTGAGTGCGCTGCTCCTGCTGCCCTTCGCAGCGCTCTTCGCCGGTGGCCGCCGCAAGTGGTTACCGCTGGCCGGGCTGCTCGGCCACTACGCACTGTCCGTCGTCATCCCACCCGAGGGCTGGCCGCCGCGGCTGCTCTTCCTCACCTACGCGATCTGGGTCGTGCTCACCGCCCAGCACGTCCTCCAGCAGCTTCGGCCAACGGTGGCGCCTCGTCAACAGCGTGCCACCTGACGCTGCGATGCGTGGCTGCGGTCGCCGGTGGCAGCCGGCGACCGGGGTCGCGTCAGATCCGTACGACGCCGGCTTGGATCGGGCCGTCCACGGCGTAGGGCGGGCCGGTCACGACGAAGACGAGGCCCGGCGCCCGGCGTGGGCCCGGCCCGTCCAGGGGGATGGTCTGGCGGCTGTAGCCGCGGGGGACGGGTGACGTCACCCGTGTCCACCGGCGCGGGTCACCGCCGTGCCGGTTGACGAAGAAGTCCTGGTCGCTGTTCGCGGTGACCACGATCGTGCCCGCCGGTCCGCCGGAGTCCGACCAGGATACGGTCGGTGCGGCCGATGGGATGTAGCCGTCCTGGTCGTGCAGGACGAAGTCCGGGGCCGAGTCGAACAGCTCCGGGTCCCGGGCCAGGCGGTAGCGCACGGCGTACGGGTTGCCGGTCTTGTCGTTGCCGTTCTCGTAGGTGAGGATCCACAGGCGGGGGTTGATCTGGGCCAGGGTGGTCATCCCCGGGCGCAGGTCGTAGTCGGGGTCCGCCACGTCGTTGACGACCGGTCCCCAGGTGCGCAGGTCGGTGCTGGTCTGGTGGGCCAGCTTCTGCCCGTGCTTCGGGTCCCGCTGGTCGGAGTAGTAGACGACGAACCGGTTGTTGTGCAGCAGCAGGAACGGCTCCCACACCGGGGTGCCGCCGTTGTTCGGGTTCGGCGGGCCGCCCTGCGCGACGGTGCTCAGGTGCTGCCAGGTGAGGCCGCGGTCCCGGCTCGCGTACAGCTCGATCCTGGTACTGGTGAAGTCGCCCAGGTCGTTGCCGGCGAACAGCAGCGTGCCCCTGGGCAGCCCGGCGAAGGGGCGCGGCAGCTCGTAGAAGGCCGGCTGCAGCCATACCCCGGCCGCGTCGCCGGTGCTGGGCACGTTGCTCAGGTGCTGCCAGGTGTGCCCGTCGTCGGTGCTGCGGAAGATCGGGAATCCGGCCGCGCCGAACTGCTGGTACGACGCCAGCCAGGTGCGTGAGCCCTCGAGCCGCACCGCGCGGGCGTAGGCGGCGCCGCCGCCCGGGTCGGTGACGACCACGGGGCCGAACGGCGCCTCGCCCCGCGGTGCCGGCGGCGCCGCTGCCGCCGGTTCGGCGAAGCTCAGCGGCAGTCCGGCGGCCATGAGTGCGCCCGCACCCAACAGTGTCCGGCGCGACAGGCTCGCACCTCCCGGTGCCTGCGGACCAGTGGATGTGTGCGGTTGGCCGTGACGTTGATCCTGCAAGGTCCCTCCAAAGACAAAACCAAAGGCATGAGTGGAGTGGGTACCGCCGGCAAGGCGCCGATCGCCGCCGAGCCGGACACGTCGGCAACCTCGGCACCCCGTCAACGGCCTACTGCCGCCCGCTGTGTGCGGTGGTGCCCGGCCCGGGATCGCGGACCGGGCACCGCCATCGGACGCCGAGGTGCGGGGCGGGCTGGATCAGTGTCCGGTGCCCGCGCGGCGGGGTGCGCCACCCGTGGCCAGACGCAGGTCCTGCTGCATGACCGTGTACGCCGGCTTCGGGTTGAGGTTGATGTCGTAGATGAGCGCGTACCCCTCGCCCGTGAAGACCGCGGGGATCCAGGAACTGGCGTCGGTCAGGCCCCAGATGGTGAACGAGATGCACTGACGGACGAACAGACAGGCCTTGAGCATCTGGTCGTACTCGAACGGCTGCGCGAAGACCGCGAGGTGATCGGTCGGCACGTTGTCGGTGGCGTTGTTGACGAACGTGCGGACGTCGGCCTCGGTGATGGCGACCTTCAGGCCCAGGTCCGCGTACCGCTGGAGGTCCTGCTGCATGAGCGTGCCGGAGAAGCCGTACTGGGTGTCCAGGTGGCCCTGGTCGCCGATGCAGTCAAGCGGCACCCGGTCGGCCAGCGCCTGCTTGGCCCACGCGTAGACCGCGTCCGCCTTGGCGTTGCTGCCGTCCTCGCCGCCGATGTTGTAGTCGTTGTAGCACAGGATCGCGTGCGGGTCGGCGGCGCGTGCCCAGCGGAACACGTCCTCGAGAATGCCGGTCCCCAGGTGCGACACCCAGAAGTCGTTGGGGTTCATCTGCGACGGCGTGCTGTCGGTGAAGAACTCGTTGGCGACGTCCCACTGCCAGATCTTGCCCCGGAAGTGGGTGACCTCGTCGGTGACGTGCTTGCGCAGCAACGCCCGCAGCTGGTCGTTGCTGATCGTCCCGTTCGTGACGCCGTCGGTCAGCCAGGTGGGCAGCTGGTTGTGCCAGGCCAGTGTGTGCCCGCGGACGAGCTGGTCGTGCGCCCGGGCGAACGCGACCAGGTTGTCGCCGCCGGACCAGTCGTAGGTGCCCTGGGTCGGCTCCACGAGCTGCCATTTCATCTCGTTGCCGGGCGTCACCACGGAGAACTGGTCGCCGATGATCTGCCCGTAGGCGGCCAGCTCGGACGGGACCGCGGCGGTGCCCATGCGCAGCCCGATCGGTGCGGCCAGGGTGCGCAGTGAGTCGGCCGGCGGCCGGAAGCCCGAGTGGTCGGACACCGCGCTGGCGGCGGTGCTTCCGGTGAGGACGAGCCCCGCGAGCGCGGCTGCGATGGTGAGCAGACGGCGTGATCGCACCGTGAGCCTCCTTGAAGGTGGCGTGAGGGATTCCGGTACGGAGTACCGAAATTTTCGCAACTTCAGCAAAAGTTTCGGGGCGAGGATATCGACGCGTTCGACAAGCGTCAATGTCGACAACCGCGCCACCTCAGCGCCGGTCCCTGCGTGCACTGCGACGCAACGCCGGCACCTCGAGCACGGCATCCCCAGGGACCGGCGCCTGCCCGCCGAAGACCTGGGAATCCCGCACGGCACAGGCCGGCGACATCCGCCGACACAGTGGTGGCGTGGCCTTCGCCGCCGGCCGCCCGAACTCCGGAACCTTTCACGCATCGACACGAGCCGCTCATCGGCCCGATCCCCGCCGGGCTCCACTGACGCGGGGTCGGACGGGCGGGGTCGGATCGGCGATGATGATCGCGATGAAACTGTTGGTGGCCGCGATTCGGGCCGGTGATGTCGAGCGGCTCGACCAGCTGCTGGAGGCACTGCCCGGCGTCGATCTGCGCGGCGAGACCGGCAGTGCGCTGCTGCGGGAGGCGGCCGACACCGGACGGCCCGAGCTCGTGAATTCCTTGCTCTGGGCCGGTGCGGACCTGTATCGCGCCTGGCCCGACGGCGTCGACGCGGTGGGTTGGTTCGCGGATCACGGGGCCTGGAACATGCTGCTGACGGTGCTGCCGCAGCCGGGCAGCTCGTTCCACCAGCCCTCGGTTCCCGAGTCGTCGCTGCGCGCGGCGCTCGATCTGGCTCGGAGTTGGCTCACAGTCGACCCGGAACAGGAGCTCCGTCGCCGTCTCAACGCACCGGACACCCCGGCAACACTGGTGCAGCGCGATCAGGTGTTCGCGTGGCACGACGGCGGCTCTACCGTGGTGCGGATCCGTGTCCGCACCACCGGCGGCCGTCAGGGCCAGGTCTGGGTGGCGCACCGCGCGGTGGTCACGCTGCTGGAAGCGCACCTGGGCATCGTCACGTCGAACGACGAGCTGGCCGACCGGGCCGTGCACACCGCCGACCCCGATTCGTGGGACAACAGCCAGGTCCACGCGACGATCACGCAGCGCGCGGAGCGCGACGCCGGGGTCTTCGACTGGCTCGCCGCCCGGCTGACCCACCCCGCGGCCGCCCACCGGCTGCTCGCGGCCCAAATCCTGCACGGGCTGTCGTTCGACGAGCGGCCGTTCGACGCCCCGGCCGCGGACATTCTCGCCGACCGGGTCCGCGACGAGCCGGACCCGGCTGTGCTCGACAGCCTGATCGGCGCCCTCGCCGAGTACGCCCTGCGCGCCCGGCCCGGCACGGACCTGCCCGAGATCCTGCCGCACGCCCGGCACCACGATGCGTCGGTCCGTGCCCGGGTCGCCGCGGAGCTGGTCGTGGCCACTGGTTCGCGGCGCAACTCGCTGCTGCGCGGCCAGGCGCATCCTCCAGTGCCCGCGGTCATCACCACCTTGATCGAGCTTGCCGCGGACCCGGACGCCGACGCCCGCACGGCGGCACTGCAGGTCCTCGCCGACTCCTACCTCGACACCGTGCAGCTCCACGCCGTCTTCGCGGAGCACCTGAGCGACCCGCACCCACCCGCCCGGATGGCCGCCGCCGTCGGGCTGGCGTTCCGCAACGATCCGCGCGGCCGGGAAACGCTGCACCGTCTGGAGGCCGACCCGGCCACCGCGGACACCGCGCGCCGCCACCTCGCCGATCTCGACCGGCTCGCGGGCCGTCTATCCCATCCCGAGCTCGCTCCCTGACACCGCGATTCGGGCAGTTGCGCCGGCCCGGTGTGCGTCTTATTGTTTCCATCGCCGAAATATTCCATCGTCGAAGTACTTTTGGGCACGGGGTCGATCGCCACGACGGCCGGGCTGATCGGCGGATCGGGAAGGAAGACCGTTGCGGCGCTGGATAGCCCTGATACTGCTCAGCCTCGGCGTCTCGATGATCATCGTGGACGCCACGATCGTGAACGTCATCGTGCCCGTGCTGGTGCGCGATCTGCGGCTGACCTCCACCGATACGCAGTGGGTCAACGAGGTGTACTCGCTGGTGTTCGCCGCGCTCCTGCTGACCTCCGGGAGCCTCGCCGACCGCCTGGGCCGCCGCCGGATCTTCCTGCTCGGCGTCGGGGTCTTCGCCGTGGCCAGCGTCGCCTGCGCGCTGGCGCAACGCACCCCGGCCCTGATCGGCGGCCGCGTCGGGCAGGGCATCGGTGGCGCGATGATCCTGCCGACCTCGCTGTCACTGATCAACGCGACCTTCCGCGGCCGGGAGCGGGGCATCGCCTTCGCCGTCTGGGGCTCGACCATCGGCGCCACGGCCGCGCTCGGACCGCTGATCGGCGGCTGGCTGGCGACCGACGCGTCGTGGCGGTGGGCGTTCGGCGTCAACGTGCCGGTGGCCCTGGTGATCGTCGCTGTCCTGCCGGTGGTCCTGCACGAGTCGCGCGAGAAGGTACGCAGGCCCGGGCTCGACGTGCTGGGCTCGCTGCTGTCCGCCGTCGGTTTCGCGGCACTGGTGTTCGCGCTCATCGAAGGCCGCACGTACGGCTGGTGGTCCAGCGCCCGGCCGTTCGATCTCGGCGGGTTCGCCTGGAATGCCGCAGTGTCGCCGATCCCGGTGGCGTTCGCGGTCGCGGCCCTGGTACTCGGCGGCTTCGTGATCTATGAGCGCCGCCGCCGGCGCACGGGCCGCGCGGTGCTGCTCGATCTCGACCTGCTGCGCATCGAGTCCTTCCGCAACGGCAACATCGCGGCGATGGTGGTGTCCCTGGGGGAGTTCGGCCTGCTGTTCGCCCTGCCCCTCTGGCTGCAGTACACGCTGGGGTACAGCGCCCTGCGCACCGGCGTGGCGCTGCTGCCGCTGGCGATCGGGTCGTTCCTGGCCAGCGGGATCGCGCAACCGTTGACGGGCAGGCTCGGTGCGGTCGCCGTCGTCCGCCTCGGGATCGTGGCCGAGATCGCCGGCGTCGGCGGCCTCGGCCTCGTCATCGGGGCCGACACGCCATGGTGGGCCACCGCCATTCCGCTGCTGGTCTACGGCGTCGGTGTCGGCCTGGCCACCGCCCAGCTGACCGGCATCGTGCTGGCTGATGTGCCGGTCGACGCCGGTGGCCAGGCGTCGGGCACGCAGAGCGTCAGCCGCCAGATCGGCTCGGCCCTCGGCATCGCTGTGCTCGGCACCGTGCTGTTCAGCCGCCTGCAGGCCGGCCTGGCCGAACGACTCGCGGGCACGCCCGGCGGCGACCGCATCGCCGACGCCGTCGGGGCGAGCGCCGGCGGGGCGATCAGCGGACTCGCCGCCGACCCGGCCACCGCGGCCGCCGCCACCGCCGCGCGGCTCGCGCTCGCCCACGCGGCAAGTGTTACCGCCTACACGGCCGCCGGATTCCTGCTGCTCGGCCTCCTGGCCACCCGAACGCTCGGCCCGCCCCGGACGTCCGCGCGCCTCGAACCGGCCGACGCGCCGGCGCCGCAGCAGTCACGCTGATGCCGCACCCGTGCCCGTCGACCGGTCCCCGACTCGATCGACGCCGGCGTCCGGCTCGAGTCGCGAAGCGGTAGCGGACGATGTGCCTCATCGACACGGTGAAGGACCTGGCGTGACTGCGCCGCGTGCGTAGCCCCGGTGCACACTTCGGCGCCGGCGGCACGGTGAAGTGACGAAGCCTACTTCCTGCGTCCACGGACGGCGCAGGGCCCGAACCCTCGGATGGATGAGGGAGAGGACTGCCCGTGGACACCGTGAGGACCGTGCTCGACCGGCTGCGTGCCGCGCCGTCCATCGTCGACGTGCTGAACCTGGCCGGTGAGCTGGCCGACGTCGTTGCCGATGGTGCCGGCCGCGAGGACGTGCGGCTGCTTGTCGAGGCCATCGAGGACGCCCGCGACCAGCCGACCGGCATCGCGGCCGTACACGCGCTGGCCCGTGGGTTCGACGACGAGGCCGACGCCGTGCTGTCCGAGTTGCTGTCGCATCCGCGCGGGTACGTGCGCGAGCACGCCGCCTGGGTGCTGGGCTCGCGGCTGCCGCGGCTGGACGCGATCGGCCGGCTGGTCGCGGTCGTCAGCGCCGGGGGGTTCTCCGCGGTCCTCGCCCAGCGCACGCTGGAGGCGTGGGCCGGCGCGGCGCCGGAACACGTGGCGCTGGCCGTCGAGGGTGCCCTCGCCGCCGCGACGGACACCGGCGTGCGGGCGCGGCTGGTCGAGACCCTCGGCCTGGTGCCCGGACCCCTCGCCGGCCGGGCGCTGCGGCACATCGCCGTCGCCGACGACGAGGCCCCCGGCGTGCGGCTGGCGGCTGTCGGCGCTCTCGGTGACCGCACCGGTGACCTGGCGGCGGCGGACGTCGTCGACCGGCTGTCGGCGGGCCATGGACCGATCGCCGACGCCGCGCGGCTGGCGGCGACCGATCTCGCGCCGTCGGCGCCGGCACCGGGCGACGGGCTCACCGTCGCGCAGCTGTTCCTGCACGCCGACCTCGACCGCGACCTGACCTGGACCGGGAAGGGCGACAACGGCGGCATCGCCACGCTCCTGGTCCGCCTCGGTGACGCTCTGCAACGACTGCCGGAGGTCGGGCGGGTGCTCACCATGTCCCGCGGCAGTCTGCGTGACGCGGTCGCCGCGGCCGGCTCGCCGTCCGAGGGCCACCACCTGCTGCCGGTACCGATGCCACCCGAGCTGCGCGACGCCGGCGCGGCCTGGGCGGCGCGGGTGTCGGTGCGCCGGGGCATCCGGCGGCTGCTGCGCACCGCCGCGCCGGTGGACGTCCTGCACCTGCGGATGGCCGACGTCGGCTCGCTCGTGGCCGGCGAGGTAGCGCACGACCTGGGCATTCCCGTCGTGTTCACCCTGGCGCCGGACCCGCACGTGCTGATCAGCGCGCTGGAGCGCGACGGCACGCTGTCGCGGGCCACCTTCGGCGACGTCGACGAGCGCGAGCACTACTGGTTCCGGGCGCGCCTGGTGCGGCGTCTCGCCCAGGCCGCCGATCGGGTCGTCCTGCTGCCCCGCCCGGCGCTGCCCGCCACCCTGTGGCGGCTGCTGGCGCTGGACGTCGAGGACTCCGCGCGGTACACCGTCGTGCCGGAGGGCATCGACCTGTCCGTGACGGACGCCGCCCGTACCGGTGACGGCGCCTCGGCCACGGCGGCGCTGGGGGAGTTGGACGAGCTGATCGCCGCGCTGCCCGCCGGGCGCAGAGGGCTGCCGCTGGCCGTCAGCGTCGGGCGGCTGCACCGCGTCAAGGGCATGCCCGACATCGTGGCCGCCTGGGCCGGCGACGCCGACCTGCAGGCCCGCTGCAACCTGCTCATCGTCGGCGGTGATCTCACCGAACCGTCCGCGGAAGAGCGGCGCGAGCTGGACCGGATCAGTGCCGTGCTGGGCGACGGCGGCGCAGCCGACGGGCTCGTCCTGGCCGGACACCGCCCCAACGCCGTCGTCGCCTCCTGGCTCGCCGCCGCCCGCACCGGCCGGCCCGGGCTGGTGGCCGCCGGTGGCATCTCGGTCAGCGGCAGCGTCAAGGAGGAGTTCGGCCTGGCCATCCTCGAGGCCCTCGCCGCCGGGTTGCCGGTCGTGGCGCAGGGCTCAGGCGGCCCCGCCACCTACATCGAGGACGGCGTCACCGGCGTCCTCGCCGACGGCACCGGCCCGGCGGAGCTCGGCCGGGCCATGCACCGGGCCCTCGACCTCGCCGGGGCCGCGGACGCCGACGCGCGCGCGGACCGGGCGTACCGGATGGTCCGGGACCGCTACGCCGTGCGGTCCATGGCCGAGTCGCTCGTCGAGGTGTACCGCAGCGTCGCCAACCGCGGCCGGGTCGCCGCATGAGGCTGCTGGTCATCAGCCCCGACTACGCCTCGCACCTGCTGCCGCTGGCGACCCTGGCGACGGCCTGGCGCGACGCCGGCGACGACGTGGTGGTCGCGACCGGCCCGGCCACCGAGCACATCGTGGCGTCGTTCGGCTACTCCCGCACCGACCTGCGGCTCGGCCGGGGCTCGAACCCGGGCGTCATACGCGCCGAGCAGCAACCGGTGGGCGAGGACGACGCGCTGCGCGGCTTCTTCGCCGCCACCACCGCGGGCATGACCGCGACGCTGCAGTTCCAGGCCGACGCCCGCCGCAACGACCTGCTCTGGGAGCCGGTGGACACCGCTCGCGCCGTCCTGCGCATCCTGGACACGCTGCGGCCCGACCACATCCTCGTCGACCATCTCGCGTTCGGCGCCAGGCTCGCCCTCGCCGCGAGCGGCGCCGACCACGCCGACGTCGTACTCGGGCACCCCACCGCCCTCGTCGTCGGCGGCGAACTCTACGGCTACCCGACGGCGTGGCCGGCCGCCTTCGCCCCCGACGCCGCCGCGCTCGACCAGCTGCGCCGCCGCTGCCTGCAGGTGCGTGAACAGTTCACCGACGACTGGAACCGGGCCCTGCGGGTCCTCGACCCGGGCGCGGCGACGGTCGACGACGCGTTCGCCGCAGCCGGCCCCCGGCTCCTGCTCAACTACCCCGAGCCCCTGCACGACCCGGCCCGCACCCGGCTCCTGCCGCCGCACACGTTCCTCGGCTCGGCCGTGCGCACCGAGACCCCGGACGCCGACGTGGCCGCCTGGCTGCACGATCCCGACCCGCGCCCGATCGTGTACGTCAGCTTCGGCAGCTTCCTGTCGGCCCGCGCCGACGTGCTCGGCCGCGTCGTCGAGGCGCTGCGCCCGCTGCGCGTGCGGGTCGCGGTGACCACGGGCTCCGCCGACACCCGCGACTGGCCGGCCCTGCCCGGGCATTGGCTGGTCCGCGAGCACCTGCCGCAGGTCGCCGTCCTGGACCGGGCCGCGCTCGCCGTCACCCACGGCGGCAACAACAGCGTCACCGAGGCGCTCAACCGCGGGGTACCACTGCTCGTCCTGCCGTTCTCCACCGATCAGTTCGCCGGCGCGGCGGCGGTCGAGGACGCCGGGCTGGGCACCGCCCTGGCGCCCAACACGGCGACAGTTGCCGAGCTGCGGTCCGCGGTCACCACGGTCCTGGAAGGCCCGGCGGTCGCCGCGGCCCGGAAGGTCGGCATCGACCTGCGCGCGCATCCCGGCGCCGAACTGGCCCGCCGCGCCCTCGCCGGCCGGTGAGCCCGGTGGCGGCAACGCCGTCCGCCGAAGCTCGCCACGTCGGTTACCCAGGAGCTCCAGCGTGCTCGGTACCGGCATGCTGGGCGCCCGCGCGGACCGGCCGGCTGATCACGGCCCGCCGAGGCCGGCGACCGCGCTAGCGTTGGACCATGCCGAAAGCAATCTGGAACGGGACGGTCATCGCCGAGAGCGACGACACGGTCGTCGTGGAGGGCAATCACTACTTCCCGCGGGCCGCCCTGCGTGACGACGTGGTGCGGGAGTCCGGTACCCACACCGTCTGCCCGTGGAAGGGCGAGGCGTCCTACTACACGCTCGAGCACGACGGCACCCGCAGTGCGGACGCCGTGTGGTACTACCCCGACCCGAAGCCGGAGGCGTCGATGGTCCGCGACCGCGTCGCCTTCTGGAAGGACGTCCAAGTCGTCGGGTAAGGGTCGATGCGGGCGGCTACCAGTGGATTGACGTCCACCGGTGCCGCCCGTTCCCGTGACCGGGCCGGCGACCCGCCCGGCCGGGCGTCAGGTGATCTGGACCGCGAGGATGGCGAGGTCGTCCGCCAGCGGCTGGTCGCTGTACTCGGTGATCTTGGTCTCGAGGAAGTGGACGAGCCCGGGGACGTCGCCGACCGGCGCCTCCGCGATGAGCTCACGCAGCCGGGCTTCACCGAGCAGCGTCTGGCCGTTGCGGCGTTCCGTGGCCCCGTCGGTGTACAGGACGATCGTGTCACCGGGGTGGAGCTCATGACGGGTGACGGTATGGGTCGGCCGGGCGACGATGCCGAGGACGAGCCCGGGGGTGCCCAGGGCCTCGACCCGGCCGTCGGCGCGGCGCACGAAGGGCAGCGGATGCCCGGCAAGGACGAGGGACATGACGACGGGCCGGGCGTCGACGTCGAGGACGGCGTACGCCTGCGTGCAGAACTTGCCGTACGGGGCGTCCTCCAGCAGCGCGGTGTTCACGGCGGCCATCACCTGGCCGATGTCCGGCAGCAGTTTGCCGAACGCGCGGGTGCTGTGCCGGACCAGTGCGGTCCGGGACGCGGCGACCGGTCCGGTACCGCAGATGTCGCCGATCGTGACGGCCACCCGCCCGTCGGCCGCGGCGAACACGTCGTAGAAGTCGCCACCGGCCTCCGCGCCGTGCTCGCCGGAGTGGTAGCAGCTGCCGAACCGCAGCCCGGCGACCGCGGGCAGCTCACGCGGGAGCAGTCCCTGCTGCAGGAGGTGGGCGACGTTGCGCTGCCGGTTGAAGGTCTGGACGTGCTGCACCGCGGCGGCGACCCGGCGGCCGAGCTCGGCGGCGAACGGGACGTCGCGGTCGGTGAACGGCTCATCTCCCTCGCGGATGAGCGTGAGCGCGCCGATGCGCTCGCCCGCCTGTTCCATGGCGACGACGAGCCACGAGGTGGTTGCCAGACCACTGAGCACGGCGCGGTGGTGCGCACTGCGCGCCAGCCCGTCGAACGCGGCCCCCGGGTCGGTGACGAGCTCCGGCTCGCCGGTGCGCAGCACCCGCCCGATGCCGGTGGGCGAGTCCGCGAGCGGGGGATAGCGGTCCAGCAGCGCGTGCAGCGCGGCGAGGCGGCCGTCGTCGACGTGAGCGCTGGCGGTCAGGTGCGGAGGCATGCCGGGTTCGCCCGCGAGATGGATCATCGCACCGTTGGCTAACCGGGGCACGACCTCGGCGAGGAGTGCGCTGAAGACCGCCGGGGTATCGGCCGCCTCGGCCAGCCGATCGCTGAGGCCGGCGAGCATCTCGAGCTGCGCATAGGCGCGGGCCGACGCGTCGCGGTGCCGGGTGCGTTCGAGGGCCTGCGCGAACTGGCCGGTCAACGTGGACAGGAAAGCCCGCTCGGCCGCGTCGAATGCGTGGACGGTGGGGAAGTGGAAGCTGACCGCGCCCAGGAGCCGGTCCTGCACCGTGAGCGGCAGTATCGCCGTGGCCGTGGCGCTGCCGGCGAGGTACTGCTCGGCCTCGGGAAATGCGGCCGCGCGGGCCGTGGCGTCACCGAAGAACAGGGGCCGGCCGGTCCTGGCCGTGTAGGCCATGGGCAGCGGCGCGCCGACGTCGAAGGCGAACCGGTCCGGTGTACCACTGGGGCGGTTGAGGCTCGAGAGCACCACGAAATGGTTGCCGCTGGCATCCGGCACGACGGCGCCACCGCTGCTCGCGCCGACCCCGGCCACGCCGTGGAGCATCAGCGCATCGATGACCCCCGCTGTGGTGTCCACCGACGAGAGCGCCGCGGTGACTGCGGTCAGCACCTCGGCCCGGGCCAGGTCGACGCTGCCCTCGCGCAGCTCCCACAGCAGCGTATCCGGGCCGATCCGGCTGGCGTGGTACGTGTACACGCCGGGCTGGTAGGTCTCCGGTTCGGTCCAGCGCAACCGGCCCGACTCCGCCACACCGCTGTCCAGGACCCGAAGGCATGCCGCGAAGGAGCCGTTGGCCAGCATGTGCGGCCACAGCTCGCTGCACAGCCGGCCGATCGCCCCGGCCCGGTCGGGCTGGCCGGCGCGGGCGGCGGCGTTCATGTACGCCAAGCGCATGTCCACCGCCTGCCCGGCCGCGTCGCGTACTGCGGTCGCCAGCGTCACGGCCTGTGACAGCAGCTCCAGCGCGGCGGCCGACGCGGTGTCGCCGAGGACGTTCGCTGCGCCTGCCTCGCCGGCCTGCGTCACGTCGCTGCCGTCATCACGCATAGGACCAGGCGGCGCCTTGCCGAGTGGCGGATGTACCCGATCACGGTTCATAGCCTAACGACGACCCGGCAACGGCGGGAACAGCACAAACGGCCATGACGCCGGCCCGGAATCGTCCGGCTGAGGACGGCTTCACCGCGGCGACCGGCACGGCTCACCATGTTTGCCTGGGCGACGGTGCGGGCGTGGCGACGAGCGCGGAATGTCGGCGGCACTCAGGTGAGCGACCGGTCCGGGCAGCGTCGCATCTGCGCCCAGACGCGCTTGCCGTCGCCGTGTGTGTCGACGCCCCAGGCCAGGGCCAGGCTCTCCACGATGGCGAGCCCCCACCCTCCGGTGTCATCCGGCGTGCGTGGACGCGGCACCTCCGGGCTGCCGTCGTATGCGCCGATCGTCAGCACATCGTCGCGGAGGTGCAGTTCGACCGCTATGTCCCCGCTGCCGTGCCGGAGGGCGTTCGTGGCCAGTTCGCTGACGATGAGCAGTACCTCTCTGAGCCAGTTCTGGTCGTTGAGACTCCAGCCGTCGAGCACGGCCCTGACCGCCCGCCTGGCGTGCGCCGGTGCGTGCAGCGTGACCGGCAGATCCAGGTATGCCGTCAGCCAGCCGCGAGAGGCTGCCGATGACCCGCTCGTTTCGGGAGCAGCAACCACGGGGGCGGCCACAACCACACCTCCGGCAGCGACTCGAAAGCCATTTCGATGGTTCGACGATGCACTGTCCGGTCAATCAACGCAATTTTCGACGCAACATCTGTTAGGTCGATCATCGCTGAAGTCCGAGGCGGCATTTTTTTGCTACGGTCGCAGACAGCCATGACCGACTTACAACTCTGCCGCGACAGCCTGGACGGACTCAGCGTCGGCGACGCGCTCGGCGCCCAGTTCTTCGTCCCCGGCACCACATTCCAAGATCTTCTCGACGGTACCGCACCCGCCGGCTCCTGGCCCTGGACCGACGACACCGAAATGGCCCTCTCGCTCGTCGCCGAACTCCACGCCGACGGCCACATCGACCAGGACCGGCTGGCCCGCCGCTTCGCCGAGCACTTCGAGCCGTACCGCGGCTACGGCGGCGGCGCCGTCGTCATCCTGCGCCGCATCCGCAACGGCGAACCATGGCGCGACGTGGCCCGCGACGCCTTCGGCGGCCAAGGCTCCATGGGCAACGGCGCGGCGATGCGCGTCGCACCGCTCGGAGCGTTCCACGCCGGCGACACGAAGACCGCCGCCCTCGAAGCCCTACGCTCGGCCGAGATCACCCACGCCCACGCCGAAGGCATCCTCGGCGCGGTCGCCGTCGCCGTCGCCGCCGCGGAGGCCGGCTGGGCCCGGCTCGTGCGCAACCGCCCCACCCCGGCCGAACTCCTCGACGCCGTCGCCGGGTTCCTCGTCGACAGCCAGGTCCTCACCGGCGTCCGGCGCGCGCAACACCTGCTCCGCGCGAGCGTCGGCGAGGCCGCATCCGAACTCGGCAACGGCACCCAGGTCCTCGCCCAGGACACCGTCCCCTTCGCACTCTGGGTCGCCGCCACCCACCTCGACGACTACCCGGCCGCGATCCGAGCCTGCGTCGAAGCCGGCGGCGACGTCGACACCACCGGCGCCATCGCCGGCGGGATCGTCGCCGCCTACACCGGCCGCGCCGGCATCCCCGAAGCGTGGCTCACCCAGCGCGAACCCCTCGCCGAATCCGGGATCGGCGCCGGCGGAGCGGAGAACCGCTGACATGCCCCGCGTCGTCCCGGCGGTCATCCGCGCGCTCGACATCCTCGAGCTGTTCCTCGACCGCCCCAAACTCTCCGCCGGCGAAATCGCCGAACGACTCGGCCTGCCCCGCACCACCGTCCACGAACTGCTCGTAACGCTCGTGGCCCGCTCGTACCTGATCTCACTGCCGGGCAAACCGGTCCAGTTCCGCCTCGGGATGCCGGTGTTCCAGCTCGGCGCCGCGTTCGCCGGGCAGCTCGACCTCGTCCGCGAAGCGCAGGAGGTAGCCCAGGACCTGGCCGCCGCCTGCGACGAGGCCGTGCACGCCGCGGTGCTCGACGGCACCGACGT
The DNA here is from genome assembly GCF_019904175.1 of Dactylosporangium vinaceum. Lineage (GTDB taxonomy): Bacteria > Actinomycetota > Actinomycetes > Mycobacteriales > Micromonosporaceae > Dactylosporangium > Dactylosporangium vinaceum. Next base: position 3,718,230 of record NZ_CP061913.1, read on the forward strand.
CATCTACCTGGTGAAGGTCGACAGCACCCACCCGGTCCGGATGGTGTCCGCAGTCGGCCGGCGCCTCCCCGCGCACTGCACCGCCGTCGGCAAGGTCCTCCTCGCCTGCCTCGACCCGGCCGAACTCGACGCGCGCCTGCCCGACGGTGAACTGTTCGGGATGACACCGGACAGCATCACCACCCTGGACCAGCTACGGACCGAACTCAACAGGGTCCGCGCCGCGGGCGTCGCCGTCGACGACGGCGAGTCGGACAGCTCGGTGCGCTGCGTCGGCGCGCCCGTCCGCGACCACACGGGGGCGGCGGTGGCCGGGATGAGCATCTCCGCACCGATCATCCGGTGGACACCAACCGCCCAAGCCGAGTGGACCCGCCTGGTCCGCGAGGGCGCGGCAGCACTGTCGGAACGGCTCGGATACCGGCCGCGGAACTGAACGCGCCCAAGCGGCAAACAACACCACGCAGCCTGCGGTTCCTGGCCCGTCCACCGAGATCTCGGTGACCGATCGCAGTGCCGGCTTCGGTGACCCGCTGCCGAACTTGGCGGTCGAGGACGCCGCAATGGACGCCGCCGTCCACGCGTACAAAGACGAGGGTTGGCGTGTCGAGGCCGTCAGCCGGGAGAAGCTCGCCTGGAATCTGTCCTGTCCCCACCCTGGCGGCAGGACGGCCCAGGCGAAGTCAAGGGCGTCAGCGGGAGCCGGGCCTACGGTACTGCTCACGGCCAACGAGGTACGCGCCGCGACCAGCGAGCGCGACTGGGTGCTGCTGGTCGTGCCGTGCGCACCTACACAACGTGCCGGCATCTTCAGGTCGACCGGGTGGTAGGCGTGCGGCGGCGACCAGAGCGTTCGCCGAACGTGCCCCGCCATCTGAAGAGCAGGTCGGCAGCCGCTTCAACCTGGCCTCCGGCCGGCAGATACACCAGCGCCCATCCGATCGCCGGGGACCGGTGGTCGGTGACCGTACCGAATACCCGTTGTCGCCCCCGGCGGGCCGTCGGGCTGGCCAGATCTCCCATCGGCCGCCGCGCCCGCGCTCGAGCCGGGCCCCGGCTGCGCCGCCGCAGTCCGGCGAGCTCGCCGGCCACCTGGACCAGAGGCCGGCCCGCGACAACGACGGCGACCGGCTGGGCTGGCGGGGCGGCGGCCGCTCGCGAGTCGATCTCCGCTGTGTCGCTGTCCTGGCGGAGGGCGGCGAACCAGCGCGGTCAGGCCGGGCACGGCCCGGACCAGCCGCGGTCAGGCCCGAGGAGCCAACCGTGCCAGGCGCCGGAGCACATTGCCGAAGCGGTCAACGGCCCCACCCCGGCCAGCACGTCATGCTAGACGTCGGGACCCACGTGTCAGCGAGCGCGGGTCCCACCGACGGACGGCCGGCGCCTGTGCTTGCGAGTTCGGGAACCATCCGTGGGCCCGACGAGCCAGCTCGGCCGGAGAGCTGAACCGGTGAACGGGTTGCCAACAGTGCTTGCGTGCCCCGGCCAGGGACGTTCGGGACGCGAAGGAGCCGGTCTGTCCTCGGGAGTCGCGCATCGTCACCGGCAGAAGAGTGCGCCGCGGTCAGCGGAGGCGTGGATCGGCCGCTCGTTTGGTGATGGCGGCGATCGCCTCGTCTCTGGCCGAGTTGTCACGTGACCAAACCGGCGTGCGGCGATGTGAAGACACCATCAGCACAATTGTCCGACCGTCCCGTGCAGTGATCCGCAGCCGGGCCGGTCGTTCGCCGGCCGGTTCAACGCTTCGAAGGTCGCCGAGGCCGAACCGCCGAACGCGTCCAAGGCCGACGAGTGGCGTGAACGTGACCTCGTCACGCGTCAGGGCGAGCGTCCCTCCTAGCATCGCGATCCGGCCGGCGATCGATCCTCCCGACGAGAACGGAATACTTGCCGGCCATTCGCCATCGCTTGTCACTTCGGCACCCTCCTCGGAGTCGATCGTTGACCTGAGGAGTACCCACTTCACAGTCCACGCAGGACTCGGGCACACATTTTCTTCGCCAGGATCACGTGCACGCTCTTCGGCAGGGCAGGAAGCCGGCAGCGCTGCCGGTCCGTCACCGATCGTGACCAACTGCAACAGGCAGCTGCGCACGAACGGCGGCATGAGCTGAAGCCAAGATCTGATGAGCATTCTCGTCGGTGTGCGAGCAGATGGTCGGCAGGCTCAGTGACCTGGTCGGTGACGCAGATCGCGCCCGATGCGTCGCAGACCCGCTCGGAAGCCTGTACGGTGCCCGATGTCGTCGCCGGTCGTTTGCTGGGCGGTCAGCGGCTGCGCATAGCGGCCGCGGCACGAGCGGAAGCGGCAATCCGCTCTGTCAGCGCGGAACTCAGGGCTCGGGCGACTGACCGGCCCGAATCCAGGCGAAATAGTCGTCGAGGTGTTGCGGGTACATCATCCGGTTGACGACGCCACGCCATTGCGGTGGCAGCTCCCGGCTGGGCGTGCCGTCACCAGCGACGTCTTCGATGGCCATGTTGTATCGCAGATACGTGTCCAGCTGGGGAAACACCGTCTCGTCGAGCGTCCGGCACAGCCCTGCGCCGTGCTCGGCGGCGGACTCCACCGTCCGCAACATCCACATGTCAGCACCTGGGGCGAAGGCGAACTCTGGCGGCGGGTGGACGCGTCCGGACAACTGCCCCAAACCATGCTCGATGCCGCCCCGGTACGCAATCCAACGGTCCGTGGCGGCGTCGATGTTGATGTAATACGGCGCGCAACCCGGATAGCTAGAGTTCTGAAACCACAGAGAGTCCACGCCGACGCCATCGACGACGCGCAGAAAGCAGCCCTTCTTCCGGTCCTCGAACCCGTGGTCGCGCAGAAACGGCCGGACCTGCCCGGCCATCACCTGGTTGAGCGCCCGCCGCACTTCCGAGACCATGCGTTCACGGTATGCGGTGAAAGCGCCAGAGACGTAGAGGTTCGCGAGGCGTTGAGAACCATTTGGGCAGCCACCACTCCGGTCCGGAAACCGACGCCATCACCAGCCTCTTGCGCACCATCGGCGCCAGATGAGGATGCCGATCGGTCGTTCAGGAAGCCTCCTATGTAAGGATCGTCGGATGACCGACGAGCAGGCGCGTGTACTTGCGCGCGGCGGGAACATCGCGGTGACTTGGCTGGATGGCCGCGCCTTTCCAGGGATCCACGTACAGGGCGACACCTTCGCCGGGCTGTGTCGGCAGATCGCCGAAGCCGCCAGCCGGTTGCGCCATACTGGAGGCGACAGCGAAGCATCGGATGATCTCGGCTACGCGGTCGAGGAGATGGCTGGCATGGTGCGCTTCTACGAATCGGCACTCGCGGAGCGGGACATTCGACGGCCGTACCACCATGACGATGCCGGCTGAGGTGTGCTCAAAGCACTACGCAGCGCATCTCACTCAGTACGGTCGGCACGCCCGAATGGACCCACTGAAGTTACTACGCGTGGCGAGCGACTTGCGGCAGATGTGCGCACGTGACCTTGCCGTAGCAGGTACCTGCAGTACGGCCCTGAACTGCGGGAGCATCGTTAACGGCTCGTCTCACGTCCCGCCGCCAGCAGATCCCGGCTGCGGACCGCCGATGTAGACCCGCACGAAGTGAAGCTGAGAGTGAAGCTCGTTCGCCGCATCTAGATGGCCCGCCAGTTCCTCCGGCGTTATCTCGATAATCACATTCTTGCCCCCTTCGCGCTTCACGCGGCGGAAGAAGTCGCCTTCGATCGGAATTGAGTGTGCGACCTTATTTCGGAAGGAGACCAGACTCAGAAGCCTCGGCTTGAGGCTCTTATACGGCTCGGCAGCCATAAGATCGGGACGCTCTGCCTGGAGGATGTCCCTGAGTAGCTTGATCTTGTCGTCATACCGCATCCGATCGAGAGAGGCTTCTAGATCAGCGCGCTCGCCATCGGTCTTCGCGTACCACCAGCCGACAAGATCGGTTACCCGGAGTTCGCAAGCCTCGTGCAGGGCAAGGATTAGCTCCGGGATCGGCTCGGTGCCCAGTTGCTTGGCCAAGCCATCGACGAAACTTGAGCCCGGGCGGCCGGCGGTCTTGAACTGGGCGATGCCGGTACATTGCATCGGATCGTGATCATTTTCCGAGCAAACGCAACCGCAACCCGCCATCGTGGACACCAACACGTCACCCACGCGCTCTCCAACGAGGAACGGCTTGCCCGTTTCATCCCGCTCGGTGACCCGCACGCCAGACTTCGAAGCTTTCCGCCATGCCCGGTTGATCAGAGCCCGGTCGACCTCAATCCCGAGCGCCATGCGGCACGGGTCACAGACCATGTGGTAGGCCACGGCGAACCCCCTTGCCCTTGCTGGACGTGGGCGAACTTTACTCCCTGTCCAACTGGGGCGCCCCATGATTTCGGCCGCCGGGCCACGTGGCGCTTGAACGCGCTCACGGCTGGCGACGTGGGCGGCAGGGGTTTGGCCCCGTCCACCATTGAGGTGCCGTTCGCCTCCCGGCCGACCCCCAGGGCGACGACAAGTGAAGTCGGCAGAACACGAGGTCTCGGCGCCGCTGGCCTCACCGGCAGGCGATAGTGGGCTCGGCCGGCTGCCGCGCACGAATAGCGGCATGAGCGTGCGCGGCGATGATGCGGTCGGGCAGGGGCGAGACGGCGTCGCTAGATGTAGGTTGTGTGGCCGGGCCTAAAGCGGCATAGACGCGATTATATGAGACCTTCGAAGGACTGCCCGCCGGGACGCCAGCACATCCAATGCCCGTCCTTGAAGCCGCTCAGGAGCGCGATTTCTGGTCCGGGCACGTCGTCAGCCTCGGGATGTAGGCAGATTGCGCCTTGGTCGAACTCGATCCGAAGGCCCCGGCCCCTCTCTTCTATCGTCGCGACAACACGGCTCGGTATGAACCTGCATAACGCATCGGCGTAGCCCACCTGCCGCGGGCCGATCCGACCGGACGGCGTTTGTACGACGGGTAACACATCGCAGTTGAGGACCGGCATGTCTTCTGTCGGTCCATCGAAGCGCAGTTGCACGTAGTCCAAGACGAACTGGACCGAGTAGAGACGGAAGCCGACGAGACGACTTAGCAACGCGTTGGGAGCGTATGCACTGGGTTCCGACGGCATGGCGTCATATTGCCCGAACATCCGGCAGTGGACATCCTCGATTCGGCACGGTCGGAAGCTCGGCGCCGTCAGCCCACTCACCGTCTGTGACAAGCGCTGGGCGGCCGCCGCACACCAACGGCGGCATGTCCGGATGCGATGCGATGCCGTGGCGGCGCACATGTTGGCAGTGCCGGTATCGGTCTTGGTGTGGGTGTTAGGAGTGCTGGTCGCCGCCACGGCCGGTGAGACGGTGGACGGCCGGTTGTTGACCGGGTGACGATGCTTCAGGGGCGGGTTCCGGCCGTTGGTGGCCGCACTCGAGCTCGCGGCCCTCGAGGTCGGTCACCCACCCTTCGGACCCGTTGAAGTACACCTGTATCAGCCCAGCGTGGTAGTTCACGTCGAACGGCTCGCCTGGCCTCGTAGTACCTGGCCAGGACGACTCGCCGCCGGCCCGGCCAATCGTATGGATGACAACCGATTCGCCAGGGTTGAGCCAATAGTCCCACCCGTACCATTCGAGCACCACCTCAAGCGGTTCGGCGCTATTGTTGTGAATCGGCAAGCGGGCCAGAGGCTCGTCCCTCACGGTTCACCATCCTTACGAAGAACACCAGCCGCCGCGCACGCCAGATGAAGTGCCAGCGGTGGGAGTGACACTAACGCCCAACCCGACCGCGCCTACCGGTCCGGGCAGCACGACGCATCGACCTTGGGGAGCACGAGCATCGGCAGAACAGGTAGCCGCGACCACGCCGAGGACGGTCACCTTCGGTGACGGCCTCGAACTGCCAGGCGCGCACCAACGGCGGCATGAGCGGATGTCGACGATCAAGGTGCGGCGCGTCGTCGGGTACGGTCATCGCCGTGGATGTGGAGGACTTCTGGCGGTTGCTGGAGCATTCAGCCGAGGAGAGCACACACCCGCAGCGCCGGGCCGAGTGGCTTGAGTATCGGCTCAGCAAAGTTGCCCTGGGTCACATCATGGACTTTCAGATCTACCTTGACACCGCTCGAGGACCGATCGATACCTGGAACATGCTGGGAGGCGCCAATCTCATCATGGACGGTCTCTGCAGTGGCGACTCGTTCTGGTACTTCCAGCCATGGCTCATCGGTCAGGGACGACGCTGGTGGCAGCACGCCGCTCAGAATCCCGACAATCTCGTTGACCTCCCCGCGGTACAGAACCTCGCTGGTCGCCGTCCACAGCAGTGGCCCGATGCCGAGTGGCCGCACTGGGAAGACCTGAGCGCCGTTGCCTCCCTCGCCTACGACCGGCGCACCGGCCAGGAAGAAGGCATCTACGACGCCCTCAGCGAACGGGGTCACCCCTGCCCCTCGGCGCCGCAGATGATCGGCAACATTTGGAACACCGACAGCCCGGCCGAGATCGAACAGCGTCTACCACGGCTCAACCGGCTGTTCCCACGCGAACGCTACCTGCGGCCTTGAGCGCGCGAGCACGACGGCGACCCCTCGCCGACCGCTCGACCAGCGGCATGAGCGCGCACGTGATCAAGCAACGCTGGCGCCCCGAGCGTTCGGAACGCAACGCCCTATCACCTTTGACTGGAGGTGCTGATGCAAGCAGATGAGCCGGCCGTGGCCGAGATGGAGAGCGCGACAGCGGACCTGCTCCGCCTCGCGTTCGTCGAGATCAGATTCCTGACCGAGGATCGACACGAGGATCAGTCGCCCGAAGCTGTCATCCGGCGCCGTAAGCGCGTCAACGCGATCGCCGACATCTGCCACAACCTTCCGGGCCTGCTGGCGCCGGATCGGCGTGCCCGTCTGGCTGATGGACTGCGGTCTCTGTGGAACACTGCCAACGCGGTTCAGCGGCGTTGGCTCGTCGGCAACTGGGATCACCTCGCCTACGATCATCGGTGGCTCACCGCGTCGACACCGGACGCGACAGCAGGCACCGCCGCCGAGTGACGGTTCGCCGTAGGACCGCAGCACACCGGATGGCGGCAGATGCGGAAACGGCGGCAGCTCGGCGGCCGCTTTCTCCGCTACTACAATAAGCGCGCATCGCCGAGCGTTACGTGTGTAGACGTGCCGCCGCTGCGGATTACGCATCTTACCACTAGGCGAACCGCGCCATTCAATGGGAAGTCGACGCTCTTGGGATGGCCGAGTGACACAACAAAAGAAGCATTGAGTGCCTGACCGTCCTGATTTTCGAACGTCACTGACACCGAGTATCCGGTCGCGCCACTCTCGTCGTCTGCGATGCCGACCGTGGCAGCGAATCGGGTGAAGCCGCCTGATGTCCACGTTTGCTTGCTAGCATACTGGGCAGTTCCGCACCACTTCTTCACGCTCTGCTCGTACAACTTACCCGACATTGAGAACGATCCCGCACCAGCTGTGTTCTCAGCGGTTGACGTTCTGGCGATAAGGTAAACGGGCGAAGGCGCTGGCGATTGCTCAAGTGGTGGCTCGGACTTCACCGAACTTTGAGACGGCGCCGCGCTGGGCGAATTCTGACTCTCGAAACGACTTGGCGCCACCGACGTCGGGGAGCCGATGCCGAACGTCGGGTGCGGTGAGCCGGCGGGGCTAGTTGACACCGTTGGGGGTTCCGCAGGACCAGCCGTGATCTTGAAGTCAGTAGCATCCCGTACCAGCGCGAGGATGCTCACGAGAAGCCCGAGAATGCTGACTGCAACTCCGATTGCCGCGAGCCCAGGGTGTTCCTTGAACCAGTTCCACAGCCGCACGAACACGCACCTTCCAAGATGGCGGGCGCTGGTGACCCTATGACGCAGGCGGCAACGCGTACATCCCATTCACCCGATCGGCGGAGCTCGTAGAGAGCCATCCCAACCGTTGCCCGACGCACGTCGGGCTTGACAGGATGCTCGATCAAGCCGAGCCCCGTAACTAAGGGTGACGAGTTCGGGTCGGCCACAGCGCACCAACGGCGGCAGATCCGGTAAACCTGGATCGTTCCGCTCACAGGGCCTTCGGCGTTGGCCTGCGACGGCGCTGGCGTTGCAGGCCCGTCAGGTCAGTGATGTCGACGGTGCACCATTGCTGGTCTTCGGCTGCGAAGTGGCCGACCCATTCGGCGAACGTCCAGTCGGACTGCCCACTGGTGATCGACGCGGACGTTCGCAGCTTCGCCAGTGCCTCGGACTCCAGTGCCGTATCGCCGGTCGTCCGGGCAAGGATCACCGCCTGGACGATCCGGGCTTCTGCAGCGCCCTGGGGAGACGCGAGCAACCCGTCCCGCTCCCAGATTCCCTCGTGGCTGCCGTGGCCGGCCAGCAATAGCCGGCCGAGCTCGGCGCGGTCGTGCAGCATCCACAACATGGCGGGTACGTAGCGGCGACCGTCCTCGACGAGCTGCGGGTCGAGCGGTTCACGGCCGTTGGGCCACGGGTAGATGCGGCGGCCGGCGACGTAGCGCCGCTGCCCGTCGACAACGGTCCACTCGTCGTCGCCTTGGAACTCTGCGCAGAAACCACGGCCGGCCATCAGGTTCAGTGCATCGTCGCGAACCTGGACCCCCCACTGCAGCTGGCCGGGCGGATGCATGATCGATACCTCGCGCCGCAACCCGTCGCTGTAGTACAGCGCACTGGCCGTCAGCTGATTGCCCAGCATCTGGTCCGGCTCGGGCAACCCCCACGCCACCAGCAACTGGGCGAATACCCGCGCCCGCGGCCTGGGCCGACCTGCCATGATCACACCCTACGCGGATCGGCGGCCTATACAGCGACAACAGGAGGTTGGTCACTGCAGGCGCCGCCAACGCGCTGTCTCAGCGGCATGAGCGCGCGCTGTCGGGATGGTGTCCGGTGGAGTTCGGGCCTCCGCCGGCGCAAAGCAGGACGTTGGTTTACCGTCGCTGAGGCGGGAGGCATTCTCGGCGACGCTCCATGGAGGTGGCGATGGCTGACGTCATCGTGACAGGAGCGCGCGACCTGTCGGCAATCCAGCAGCCGTCATGTGACCCGCGTCCAGCGACCATCCTTGATACGTGCAGGTAGGCAGTGGAAGTGGGTTGGGCAATGGCTGACCAGGCAAGGCAAGTAGGGTCGGACCACGGGCTCGAACTACGACCCGTCCAGCCATCCCGGAAAAAGCTGCGACCTGGCGACATCTTCGTGATGCGGGCGGCAACCGGCCAACACCTGTACGGGCGAGTCGTTGCCGTCGATCTGCCGGAGGATCGCGCCCCCCTTCCCGGCTGCAACATGATCTACGTATACGACATACTCCGTGAAGCGGCAGAGCCGGTACCGATCGCAGAACTGACACCCGACCGGCTCCTGATCCCGCCAATGTTCATCAACCGGCTCGGCTGGAGCCGCGGCTACATGCAGACGGTCGCGCACACCGACCTGACAGCCGAGGACCTACTCGAACAGCACTGCTTTGTTGACTACTTGCGACGCGGGTATGTCGACGAGAAGGGCAAGCAACTGCCGGCACGCACGGACCCCTGCGGAGAGTGGGGACTAGCCAGCTACCTGGTGTTGTCGGACTACGTCCACAAAGCGCTCCGAGGGGAACAGCCGGTCGCGGATATCTGAAGTGCCCGGACCGCGACGAAGGTCGCGGGCGTCCTGACGATCGATCGGTCTTGACGACCAGGTGCGCGCACATCGGCAAATCCGGTAACCATGATCGGGCACCCTGGTTCGACCCCGCGCGGGCGCCGATGCTCTCGGGAGTGGTCGTCGAGCTCGTGTGGATGCGTCCCTGGTGCGATCTGGCCGGATCCTGTTGATCACAGTACGGGCGCACGTATCGCCGATGTGTTGTGATCGTCCACAGTGGACTAGTTTTGCAGATCTTTAGGGCGCGCTAAGTAAAGTGTTTGCTGAGCGGCATGCTGGTCGCCGAAACCGCGAAGGCGCAGGTCGGCATCGTGCCCGGCTCCGAGTTTCCGCATTCGTTGGCGCGCTGGGCGTGACCCTGAAGCCGCAGGTCGAAGCTGTGGCGGATAGGTATCCGTACGCCCGTGCGGATCATACTCGTGTCGTACGGCGATCACCGCGTCGGCCAATGTCAACAAGAAGGCCTGAGCTGCCCTTTCCTTCGTCGGGACAGCGGGATTCGAACCCACGACCCCAGGGGGCGTCGGAGGCCCCGGGCGAGCTGAGCGAGGTCGTGGGCGGCTTGTTCGGCGGCGTTAGGCGTAGCTGCGCGTGTAGTAGCGCAGGAGGGCCGCTGGGTCGTGGCCGAGGCGTTCGGCAACTTCGGGGATGCCGAAGCCGAGGTCGAGAAGGTCCGAGGTGAGGAGGTACCGGATCTGGTGTGACCCGATCGGGCGGACGTGGACGGCGCGCGAGGTGGTTGAACCGGTTGCTGGGGGTTGTCGGGTCGAAGAGGTGGCCAAGTCGGCCGAGGAACATGTGGCCGGAGACGAGCCACCGTCCGGCCGGCCCGAAACGCGGGCGCACCCGGCCGCCACGGGCCTGCGCCGGTCGTCGCTGCCCGGCGCCGCGCACGGGTTACGGTGGCCGAATGACTGTCGATCACGCATCGGTGTTCCGGGCCGTCGAGGCCAACGGGTACGACGATGTCCGGGTCGAGTACGCGCCGCCCGCGGTCGCCCGCGTTGCGCAGGCCGCGCTCGTCCGGCTCGTCGAGGAGGCGGCCCGCGCCGCCACCGCCGACGCGCCCGGTGTCTGGGCCGAGAGTGCCCTGCCCAGTGTCGCTGGTGCCGCCGTACGGCTCAAGGACCTGTCGGGGCCGGAGGCGGTCACCGCCTGGCTCGACGCGTTCGCGGCACGGCTGCCGGGCGACGGGGCGGTCCGGGCCGTGCCGGTCGCCGTGTTGCCGGCCGGGCTCCTGCGCGGTGCCGAGCCGCGGCTGACGGCCTACCTCGCCCTCGACGGCGCGTTCACGGACGACGCGGATGAGGCCGAGCGGTGGTGCCGGCGCGCCCTGCACGGAGTCGGGGCCCGGCCACTGGTCGCCACGGGGCCGTTCTACCAAGCCGCGCCGCCCGACGCCGCCACGTACCTCGCCACCGCCCTGCACGCCGGACGGCCGGTCGAGGTCGTCGACGCCCCAGCCGCCCGGGTCGCGCTCAACCCCGACGGGCAGGTGATCCTGCAGCGGTACACCTGGGAGGATCTCGGTCCGGTCCGGCAGGCGCTGCTCGACGGAGCCGCCCGGACCCGGCTCGGTCTCGTCGCCGTCACGTCGGTGTGGGCGCTGGACTGGTCCGACCGCGGCCGGCTCCCGCGGCCGCCGCACGTGCCGGTCGACGCGCTCGCCCGCAACGACGCCCGGTGGGGTGGGGCGATTCCGGACGCGCACGGGCTGATGCTGCTCACGCCGGAGCACCTGCGCCGCGCGAGCGTTCCGCCGGGCTGGCGGCCGACGCCGGCGAGCGGCGGGCGGGTCCTCGTCGAGGCGCCCGACCCGCGGGCCTGGCTGCGCCCGGAGGGCCCGGACGACACGGTGCTCGCCGCCGCCCGGGCCGCCTTCGCGGGCCTGCTGAACAAAGGCTGATCAGGTTCTGAACGCATCGACAGCGGCCGTTGCCCGAGTTGACCATCGCTGACATACTGTCCGCGCGCCGTCACGGGGGAGGGCAGTCTTGAACGCCTGTCGAAATGTTTTGATCTTCGTATTGTCGATCTCCTTGATCGTCACCAACCAGCAGACAGACGCACTCGCGGGGCCACCGGCCGGATCGCCCACGGCGGTGTCGGCGGCCGCCGCGCAAGCCCAGGCCCAGGCCCAGGCCCGATCCGAGCGGCAGTCCCCGCCGTCGGGGCAGGCGCGCGGTGCCGCCGTCCCCGGTGCGACGCCCCCGGCGACCAGCCTCGCGCCCCCGCCGGCGGCCGGGCAGCCGGGTGCGGAGGCGCTCGCCGCCTGCCCGCCGAACAGCAACGACGCGTCGGTGCCGGTCAACGGCGGCGCGCAGTGCATCGCCGAGCACCTGACGTCGACCCGGTGGAGCCTCGGCTATGCCTGGAATCCGGTCACCCAGACCTACACCGGCGTCCCGTGCGTGAAGGACCCCCGCGCGCTCGTCCCGAACGCGGTCTACAAGATCCAGGACTGCCGGCCGTACGGGCTGCAGGCCGAGGGCACCGCCCAGGCCCGGGTCGTCGCCCAGCTCAACGCGGCCGGCGTCTACGGCGACAGCTCGGCGAGCGGGATCACGCCGAACCTGCAGTGGGAGACCACCGTCCCGGGCGCCAGCGGGCGGCCCGATCTCGTGCTCTACGACCGTAACAACGCCGCCGGCCAGGTCGGCCTGGTCGAGATGAAGGGCACCTGGAGCAACGACAACCCGCTCACCGAGGTCAAGGCGTACGTGACGGCCTGGCCCGCGGGCACGCGGCCGGTGGTCCGCCAGCACTTCGCCACGCCGATCAACGACACGTTCCAGGTGGAGCTCGACCCCGCCTGCAAGGACGACCCCGCGGTGCACTCGAAGTACCTGTTCCACACCTACAGCGACCCGGTCAACGACGGCGTCATCTGGGTCGACAAGGCATTCCAGCCGTGCCCGGACCGCAAGAAGCAGAACCAGACCGAGGGCGACGCGCTGGCAGACGGCTACGCGGGCACGATCGGCGCCGATACCGACCACAACGGCATCGACGACATGTGGGACACCGTCAAGGCCCACACGGACCTGTGGATGGTCGGCGGCGAGATCCCGGTGATCGCCTTCGTCGCACTGCAGCAGCCGGTGAAGGTGTACCTCAGCCGCCAGGCCCTCTACGCGCTGGAGGAGGGGCTGGCCGGGCTGTCCGACGAGGCGGTCGAGGCCGCCTGGCGAAGTATCGTGCAGAACCTACCGGACGTGTTCGCCTCGTCGGAGGCGGCGATCCTGGCCGGAGACGGCGCCGCCGCCGGCCTGGACGCGGGCGAGCTGCTCGTGGCCGAGGCGATCCTCGCCGACACCGAGGTCGGCGCGGTCACGCTGTCGTTCGCGGTCACCGCCGGGCTCGTGGCCATCGCGATTGTCGCCGTGATCGCCCTGATCTACCTGCTGTACAAGTGGGGCGCGTTCGGCGACCCGCACATGGCCACCCTCGACGGGCTGTCCTACGATCTGCAGGCCGTCGGCGAGTTCCACCTGCTCAAGGCGCCCAGCCTGGGCCTGGACGTGCAGGCCCGCTTCACCGCGCTGTCCGGCACGACGACGATATCCATGCCCGCCACCTTGGCCCTGTCCGTCAACGGGACCTGGGTCGAGCTCGGCGCGGACGGCAGCGCGGTCGTCAACGGCCAGCCACTGCCGGCGACGCAGGCCCTCACCGACCTCGGCAACGGCGCGACGCTCGCCCGCCACGGCGGCACGTCGATCGTCTCGCTCGGCGCCTCCAAGGCCCAGGTCGTGTTCGACCGGCGCCGGATCGGCTTCAGCATCCCGTCCGGCATCGCCACCACCGGCCTGCTCGGCAACCACGACGGCGTGCCCGGCAACGACCTGGCCCTGGCCGACGGCACCCCGCTGGGCACGGCGACGCCCGAGGTCATCCACGGCCCGTTCGCCGACTCCTGGCGCGTCACCAACAGCGACTCGCTGTTCAGCTACGGCGAGGACCAGGACACCGCCACCTTCACCGATCATGCGTTCCCGTCCAACGTGGTGTCGCTGGACAACTTCCCGGCCAGCGACCAGGACATCGCCCGGCAGACCTGCAACAGCCACAACGTGCCCGCCGGGCCGCAGTTCGACGCCTGCATGCTCGACGTGATCCAGACCGGTGACGCCGCCTACGCCGACACCGCGGCCGCGGTCACCACGTTCCTGCAGGACGTGTCGGCCCACGGCGTGGACGCCGGCGGGGACGTCGCCGAGTCCTTCGACGGCGCCGTGGCCCGCAACTTCCGGCCGAGCAGCATCGAGACCATCGGCGGTGGCAAGGCGGCCGGCCCGGTGTTCGACGGCAGCGGGTACAGCTTCACCGTGCCGTCCGTGCCGAACCACTCGGGCGTCACCGTCGCTTTCGACGTCTACGCCGTTGGGCTCACCGCGGCCAACGCCGAGAACCAGCACCTCACCGTCACCGTCGGCGCGCCCGCCACCACGGCGGTCGTCGCGTTCACCCCGTCGGCGGCGACCGTCTCGTCCGGGCCGGCGACGGTGACCGCGCTCGGCTCCGGTACGACACCGCAGGGTGCGGCCTACCAGAAGTACCACGTGAGCATGACGGCGCCGCAGTACCAGCCGGAGCTCAGCGTGCAGCTGGCCCCGTCCGGTTTCCGCGGGCTCATCGGCAGCAGCATGGCGCTGGACACCATCACCGCGCACGTCACGCTGGTGCCGGCGCAGACCTTCGCGGCGAGCCTGCCGCTCACGGTCGCCCCGGGGACCATTAACGGCACCACGGCCGCGGGCGCCGGCTCTCTGGAGACCACCGGCTCGGCCGACGTCTACTCCTTCACCGTCGCCACCGCCGCCACCCACCTCGGCCTCGCGATGTCCGGCTGCCCCACCGGCAGCGGGCCGGCGCCGAGCTGGCGGCTGCAGCGGGCCAACGGCTCGACCATCGCCTCCGGCGGCTGCGGCGGGCAGAGCCTCGCCGCGCTCGATGCCGGCTCCTACACGCTCACCGTCACCGGGCCGGGGGCGATCGGCACCTACAGCCTCAGCGTCGAGGCGCCGCAGACCTTCGCGGTGTCGGTGCCGCTGACCGTGGCGGTGAACAGCGTCAACGGCACGGCGACCACGGGTGCCGGCCGGTTCGAGACCGCCGCCTCGCAGGATGCCTACACGTTCACCGTGCCGACGGGCGGGCGGCCGCTCGCGGTGAGCCTGCGCTCGTGCCCCGCCACCGGCTACTGGACGCCCGCGAACTGGCGGCTCATCGACACCGCCACCCAGCGCGTCGTGGACAGCGGCGGGTGCTACTACGACGACCTGGGACTGCTCCCCGCCGGCAACTACCAACTGCTGGTCTCCGCCGACGGTACCGCCGGTTCCTACACGGTGGACCTGGTGTCCCCGGAGACGTTCGCGGTGAGCACGCCGATGAAGGTCACCGCGAACACGGTCAACGGCACGGCCACCGCCGGCGCCGGCACCTTCGAGACCAGCGCGTCACAGGACATCTACACGTTCACCGTCGCCGGCGGCGGGGCGAGCCTCAACCTCAACGTGTCCGCCTGCCCGACCCAGACGATCACGTACCTCGGCTGGAAGCTGCTGGACAGCACCGGCGCGCGGCTGACGTACGGCGGCTGCGGCTACAGCAACCTGCCGGTCCTCGCCGCCGGCACCTACCGGCTGGTGTTCGACGCCGGCGGCCTGGCCGGCACCTACGCGGCGAACCTCGAGGCGCCCCAGACCTTCGCGGTGGCGCTCCCGCTGATCGTCGCGTCCGGCACCGTCAACGGCACCGCGACCGCGGGCGCCGGCAGCTTCGAGACGACCGCGTCGCAGGACGTCTACGCGTTCACCGTCGGCGCGGGCGGAGCGGCCGTCAACCTGAACGTCTCCGCCTGCCCGACGCAGATCATCAGCTACCTGCGCTGGAAACTGCTCGACAGTGCCGGCGCCACGGTCAAGAGCGGCGGCTGCTCGACCTACGCGCTCGGCGCACCGGCCGCGGGCGACTACCGGCTCGTGGTGGACGCGGGCGGGCTCGCCGGCCCGTACGCACTGAGCCTGGTCGCCAGCCAGTCGTTCCCGGCCACGACGCCGCTGGCGGTCAGCGCCGGCACGGTGAACGGCACCGCCACCCCCGGCGCGGGCACCCTGGAGACGGCGGCGTCGCAGGACGTGTACACGTTCACCGTCGCCGCGGGCGGGCAGAGCCTGAACCTCAACGTCAGCTCCTGTCCGACGCAGACGATCACGTACCTGCACTGGACCCTGTTCAACAGCGCCGGCACGACAATCAAGTCGGGCGGTTGCGGCTACTCCAACCTCGGCCTGCTCCCGGCGGGCGCCTACCAGCTCGCGGTCGGCGCCGGGGGCCTCGCGGGCACCTACGCGCTGGCCCTGGAGGCGCCGCAGACGTTCGCGGTGAGCCTGCCGTTGACGGTCACGGCAAACACTGTCAACGGCACGGTGACGGCGGGCGCCGGGAGGTTCGAGACGACGGCGTCGCAGGACGTGTACAGCCTGACGGTCCCGACCGGCGGGCAGAACCTGAGCGTCACCGTCGCGGCCTGCCCGACGCAGACGATCTCCTATCTGGCCTGGAAGCTGCTGGACAGCACCGGGGCGACGGTCAAGTCGGGCGGCTGCAGCGCGTACAACCTGGGCGTGATCCCGGCGGGCGCCTACCGGCTGGTCGTCGACTCCGGCGGCCTGTCCGGCAACTACACGATCACCGCCGAGGCCGCCCAGGCGTTCGCGGTGACGGTGCCGCTGAAGGTCTCCGCAGACACGGTCAACGGCTCGGCGGCGACCGGCGCGGGCAAGATGGAGACGGCGGCGTCGCAGGACATCTACACGTTCACGGTCCCGTCCGGTGGGCTGAGCCTGAACATCAGCGTCGGCTCGTGCCCGACGCAGACGATCACGTACCTCGGCTGGAAGCTGCTGGACAGCACCGGGGCGACTGTCAAGAACGGCGGCTGCGGCTTCTACAACCTCGGTGCCGTCCCCGCCGGCGACTACCGGCTCGCGGTCAGCTCCGGCGGTCTCGCTGGGACCTACGCGCTGGCGCTCGAGGCGCCGCAGTCCTTCGCGGTGACGCTGCCGCTGACGGTCGCGGCGAACACGGTCAACGGTGCGGCGGTGACGGGCGCCGGGAGGTTCGAGACGACGGCGTCGCAGGATGTGTACAGCCTGACGGTCCCGACCGGCGGGCAGAGCCTCTACCTGACGGTCGGCGCGTGCCCGACGCAGACGATCACGTACCTCGGCTGGAAGCTGCTCGACAGCACCGGGGCGACCGTCAAGAACGGCGGCTGCAGCGCGTACAACCTGGGCGTGATCCCGGCCGGCGCCTACCAGCTGGTCGTCAGCTCCGGTGGCCTGGCCGGCACGTACACGGTCGCCGCCGAGGCCGCGCAGTCCTTCGCGGTGACGGTGCCGCTGGCGGTGTCCGCGGACACGGTCAACGGCGCGGGGGTCGTGGGCGCCGGTCGGATGGAGACGGCGGCCTCGCAGGACATCTACACGTTCACCGTGCCGTCCGGCGGGCAGAACCTGAACATCAGCGCCGGCACGTGCCCGACGCAGACGATCTCCTACCTGGGCTGGAAGCTGGTGAACAGCGCCGGCGCGACGGTCAAGTCGGGTGGTTGCGACTACTACAACCTCGGCCTGGTCCCGGCGGGCGCCTATCAGCTCGTGGTCGCCGCGGGCGGTCTCGCCGGCCCGTACTCGCTCAACGTCGAGGCGTCGCAGTCCTTCGCGGTGACACTGCCACTGACGGCGTCGGCGAACACCATCAACGGCGTGGCCGTCACGGGGGCCGGAAAGTTCGAGACGAAGGCGTCGCAGGACGTGTACACCTTCACGGTGCCGGCCGGCGGGCAGAACCTGAACGTGACGGCCGCCGCGTGCCCGACGCAGACGATCTCCTACCTGGGCTGGAAGCTGCTGGACAGCACCGGGGCGACCGTCAAGTCCGGCAGCTGCAGCGCGTATGACGTGGGCCTGGTCCCGGCGGGCGCCTACCGGCTGGTCGTCGACTCCGGCGGCCTGGCCGGCACCTACACGCTGAACGTCGAGGCGTCTCAGTCCTTTGCGGTGAGCCTGCCGCTGACTGCGACGGCGAACACGGTCAACGGTGCGTCGGTGACGGGGGCCGGGAAGTTCGAGACGGCCGCGTCGCAGGACATCTACACCTTCACGGTGCCGTCCGGCGGGTTGAGCCTGAACATCAGCGTCGGCTCGTGCCCGACGCAGACGATCTCCTACCTGGGCTGGAAGCTGCTGGACAGCACCGGGGCGACCGTCAAGTCCGGCAGCTGCAGCGCGTACAACCTCGGCGTCATCCCGGCCGGCGCCTACAAGCTCGCGGTCAGCTCCGGTGGCCTCGCCGGCACCTATGCGCTGGCGCTGGACCTGCCCCAGACGTTCGCCGGCGCGCTGCCGCTGACCGTCTCGGCCAACACCGTCAACGGCGCGGCCGCCTCGGGTGCCGGGAAGTTCGAGACGACCGCGGCGCAGGACGTCTACACGCTGGCCGTGCCCAGCGGCGGCCAGGCGCTCACCGTGATCCTGAGCGGCTGCCCGACCCAGACCATCACGTACGGGCACTGGCGGCTGCTGGACGGCACGGGAACCCAGGTGAAGTCGGGGAGCTGCTCGACGTACAACGTCGGCACCATCGCGGCGGGCAGCTACACGCTCGTCGTGGACGCCGGAGGGCTCGCCGGGACGTACGCCCTGACCGTCCGGCCCACCTGACCGGAGGCCGCGGTCAGCCCCGGGCCGCGACATCCGGCGCACGGTGAAGCCGAACAGGACCGTGAGCACGCCGACGATCGCCATGCGGGCCGGGGCGGTGCCAGTGACCGGCAGCATGGCATCGGCGGTCGGCGTGTACCTGGCGGATGCGGTCTGGCCGTAGGCGTCGACGACCTGGTAGGTGATGGGGTCTGCCGTGCCGGTGACGGCGACGGTGGCGAGGGCGTGAAGGTCAGCACGCCGCCGTCCGTGACGACCGGTGTGACCTGCTGGCGGTCGGTGCCCTTGCCTGGTGCTGGCGAGCGGGCCGGCGGGTGCCGGTGCGGCCGAGGCCGCGACGGTTCCAGGAGGAGCGCGGCGTCGGCGCAACAGTCGCGCGCGGATGGCCGCGAGGCGACGTCGATGCGGTACTGCTCATGAACGACGCGGTGGCGGCCGTCGTCGACCGGTACGCGGTCGACGGAGCCCCGCACTGGCATGACGTCTGGCAGCTCGTCTCCGCAGGCGCTCGTTGACCAGGTCAGTGCGGTGGAGGAGACCGACTTGGAGCGAGAGCGCTGGCGGCCCCTGGCCAGGCCGTACTCGGCACCTCGTCGGCGGCCGGGTGGCAGGCGGCCCGTAGGACGTCGTAGGCCAGCCGGCACACCCGATCGTGTGGATCTTCGGGCTGCGCCTGAGGGAGTGACTGGTGGCTCGGCTCCGCGGGACTTTGGACGCTTCTGCAACCGTGCGGGATTGAGCACGCTGAGCGCTGTGGGTGACTCGAATGCGATGCGGCCGGCCCATCGGATGCCGGTGACAGCGATCGTGCTGACGGCGGTGACGGCCGCGACCGGCGCGCTGCTGCGGCGACCGTCCGCGATCGCCGTCCAGCCCGGGACGGGGGCGCGGCCATGGGCATCTCGGTGAACATGCCCAGCGGATCCACCGCCCTGGCGCTGCTGCCGCTGGCCGTGCTGGCCCTCGGCCTGATGGCGTACGCGCTGGTGCACCTCGTCCGGGCTCCGTCGGCGCCGTACGTGCCGAAGTGGGTGTGGGCCGTCGTGATCCTGATCTCCGTTCCCTGGGGCGCGCTGGCGTACCTGTTGGTACGCGGCCGCAGCCAGACCGTTGCGGACACGTCCGGGCCGGCGCTTCGGGCCGCTCCGGAGCCGCCGGCTTCGCCCGTGCCGGCCGTCCGGCCCAGGGCGGCGGACGCGGTCCTGGTCTCCACTGTGGGGTTGACGCGCGACTACGGGGCGGGCGCCGGGCTCTTCGGCGTCGACCTGCGGGTTCCCGAGGGCGCGGTGTACGGGTTGGTCGGCCCCAACGGCGCCGGGAAGAGCACCCTCCTGTCGATCCTCAGCGGCCTGCGCCGCGCGGACTCCGGCACGATCGCGGTCGGGGTCCCGCGGACCTCGGTCGCCGTCTGCCCGGACGTGCCGGAGTTCGAGCCGTGGCTGACCGCCGCGGAGGTCGTCGACCTCGCCCGGCAGTACGTCGCGCCCGCCCTCGGGTTCGACGCCGTGCGCGAAGCACTGTCGTCGACCGGCTTGAACGACGTCGCGGACCGGCGCGTCGGCGCCTTCTCCCGCGGTATGACACAGCGGCTGGGCCTGGCGGCCGCCCTGGTCGGCGATCCGCGGCTGCTGCTGCTCGACGAACCCACCGCCGCCCTGGACCCGGCCGGTCGGGCGGAGATCCTCGACCTCGTCGGAGGGATGCGCGGCCGGCGCACGGTCGTCTTCTCCAGCCACATCCTCGCCGACGTGCAGCGGGTCGCGGACACCGTCGGCGTGCTCGGCGCCGGCCGGCTGCTGTACCAGGGCAGCACGCGAGGGCTGATCGACGAGCATCTGCAACCGACGTGGTCGCTGCGGCTCACCGGGCCGGTCGAGCGGATCGCCGACGCGTTCCGGGCGCAACCATGGGTGGTGCGAGCCGACCTCATCGACCGGGACCGGATACAGCTCACCGCGGACACCGTCGCGCACGGTGAACGCGGTATTCCCTCCGTGCTCGCCGCGAGTGACGCCGGACTGATCTCGTGCGAACCACTGGCGGCCGACCTCGAGAGTGCCTTCCTGGCCCTGACCGCGAACAGCCCGGCGGTACCACAAATCCTGGAGATGCGGCGATGACTCCGTGGCGACTGGAATGGCTGCGCATGACGCGCTCGGCCCGCGGCATCACCCTGATCGCCGTGTACGCGTTCTTCGGCCTCGCCGGCCCGCTGCTGGCCAAGTACATGGCCCAGATCGTCAAACTCAGCTCCTCCGACGTCACCATCATCGCGCCGCCACCGGAACCGGCCGACGGGATCGAGAACTTCATCAGCCAGGGCAGCCAGACCGGCCTGATCGTGCTCGCCGTCGTCGCGGCCGGGGTGTTGTCCCTCGACGCCCACCGCGGACTGGCCATCTTCTACCGCACCCGCGCCACCGGCTGGTTCACCCTCGTCTGGCCGCGGTTCGTCGCCGTCAGCCTGACAGCGCTCATCGCCTACTTCCTCGGTACCGCCGCCGCCTGGTTCGAGACCACAGTGGTCCTCGCCCCGCTGCCCACCGCCCGGGTGTTGCTCGGCGCGTCGCTGGGAGCGGTGTTCCTGGTCTTCGCGGTGGCCGTGGTCACCGCCGCCGCCACCGTCAGCCGAACCACGCTGGCCACCGTCGGCATCTCCCTCGTCGTACTCCTGCTGGTGCTGCCGGTATCAGCCACCGTCCCCGTGCTGCGCCCGTGGCTGCCCAGCAGCCTGCTGACCGCGCCGGCGGCCGTCCTCACCGACGACGGCATCGCGGGCTACGGACGCGCGGTGGCGGTGTCGCTGGCCGCGACCGTCGCGCTGCTGGCGATCGCTGCCTACCGAACCTCGAGACGGGAGGTCTGACATGGCAGCCACCGGAGCTTCCGGGACCGGTCACCGTTCACACGGGGCGGCGGGCCCTGGTCTCGCCGCGACGCCACCGCCGGGGCCGTGGCGGCGCACGCTCGGCCTCGTCGCCGGCGTCACCAGCGTCGCCGCGATCGGCGGGGCGGTACAGCTGATCACCGGGACCTACACGCCACCAGTGAGCGATCTCGAGCCAGTGGGTCTGCACTCGTGGGTAGTGCCGGGGCTCTGGCTTGCCGCCAGCGTCGCCGTGCCCTGCGCCTGCGTGACACTCCTGGCCTGGCATCGCTCACCGCGGGTCGGCACCGCCGCGATCGCCGCCGGGCTGCTGCTCGGCGGCGAACTCGTCGTCCAGATACCCTTCGTCGGGCTGGACGTCCTGCAGGCCGTGATGGGGATCGTCGCGCTGGCCCTGCTGGGACTCGGCTTTGCCGCACGCGGGATATGCGGTCACTGATCCGGAACGGGCTTCAGCGAAGTCGCTACCGCCGTGAGCGGGTTGGAACGTCCGTCATGGGCGCTGCGCCGCTCAGGTGCCGTACTGCGGCAGCAGGCCGCATCGACAAGGGCTTCGTCGGCGGCACCATGGACAACACGGGCCTCACGATGGTCTCCCCCGCCGCGATCGTCGCGCCGGTGTCCGACCGGACTGGACGTGGATCGACGGCTACTGTTCGGACCACAACGGGCCATCGACCTGACCTCACCCGTCACCGTTCGTCCGGCGCGGCAACCCGACCATCCCGCACAGAAGGAGAGTGATGCGTTCGCGCCCGGCGATCTGGTGGTACGTGCTGCCGCCCGCACTGCTGCTGGTGTTCCTGGGCTGTGGCGGCCTCGTCGCGGGCCAGGCCACCGTGACGGGTGACCGGCCCGCCCGGCCGGTCGCGGGGCCCGGCGACTCGGTGCACGTCGAGCTGGAGCCCGGCGTCACGTTCACCGTGTACCAGCAGGCGCCGCGCCATGAGGCGGGGTCCGACTGCAGCCTGGCCCCCGACGGCGGCGACGCGGAGGGGCTCGGCGCGGGCAGCGGCGCCCACTGGACCGAGGTGTTCCAGCACCGGCCGGCGACGGTCCGGGCCGGCGGGAACGCCTACCACTACGGACTCCAGGTGACCGGCCGCAAGCGGGTCGGCATCACCGTCTCCTGCGCCGGCGGCCCGATCCTCGTGGAGCGCGGGTTCGAGCCGGCGTGGACCACCGTCACTGTCCTAGTGCTTGCGGTGGTACTGGCCGCGGGCGGCATGGTCGCGATCGCGGCCCTGCGCCGGGCCCCGGTCCGGGCTGGTTAGCTAGCGCATCCTTGCGCGCACCACGCCGTTCGGCTCTGAGAACCGGGCGGCGTGGCAGCTCTCAAACCGAACGCGTCACAGCTTGTGGTGCAAGTACCTGCCAGACATCCACCCGGGCAATAGTTGCCGCGGTGGAGATGGTTGGCTTACCCGTAGGCGTCACGAAGGTCAACCCCTCCGGCCCACTGCGCCGGCGAACGGCCCGCGCCGCGCCATGCGCCAGAGAATGCCGCGACCAGAGCCAACCGCATAGCCCGCTGCCAGCTGCGTCGCCGCCGTGTTGGCCAACCCTCCATCTCGACAGTCCGCGGCTAGGTTCTGTCTCGCGGATCATGGCGTTGGTTCGTTGAACTGGTGTGGCCCGTGGTGATCTGCGTAATGGCGAGTGGGCTGTGCTGGCGCCGTTGTTGCCGGCGCAGCCCGTTCGGGGTGGTCGGTGGCGTGACCACCGACAGGTGATCAATGCGATCTGCTGGGTGAAGCGGACCGGGTCGCCGTGGCGTGACCTGCCGGAACGGTACGGGCCGTGGAAGACGCCGTACCAGCGGTTCCGCAGGTGGGCCGCGGACGGGACCTGGGCCGTGCTCAAACAGCAGGTGCTCGCGCTCGCCGAAGCGGACGGCGACATCGACTGGGACGCTCAGGTCGACTCGACGATCGTGCGGGTGCACCAGCATGCGGCCGGCGCCCGTAAAAGGGGCTCGACCGGGACGAGTCACAGGCACGGCAAGGCATCGGACGTTCCCGCGGCGGGCTGACCACGAAGGTCCACACCCTGTCCGACGGACGTGGCCGGTCCCTCGCCACCCGGATCACACCCGGTCAGGCCGCCGACACCCGGCAGCTGCAACCGCTGCTGGACCAGGTGTCGGTCCCGCGTCCCGGTCGTCGTGGACGTCCACGCAAGCGCCCGGACTCGGTCACCGGCGACAAGGCCTACTCCTCGCGGTCCAACCGCGAGCTGCTGCGTTCACGGGACATCACCACGGTCATCCCGGAACCCAACGACCAGATCGCCAACCGGAAGCGACGCGGCTGCACCGGGGGTAGGCCACCGAACTTCGACCGCGTCGCTTACCGGCGGCGTCATCAGGTCGAACGCGGCTTCAACCGGCGCAAACACTGGCGCGGCCTCGCGACCCGCTTCGACAAGTTGGGCAGCCACGATCAGGCCACCCTCGACCTGGTCGAAACCCTCGACTGGCTACGCGCCGTTCCCGACAATCATGATCCGCGAGACAGAACCTAGCGGAGCGGCGCTGCCGGCCCGTACAGAGCCCTTCTGCCTGCCCACTCCGCACCGCGTACGGATCGTCGTCGTCGCCTGCGGCGACAAGATCGCACCGTGCCGGGGCCCAGGCGACGTGCAGGCCGCGATCGAACACAGCGGAGTCAGCGGCGGCGTCCGGGTGGTACCCGCCGCGATCGACGGCCGGCCGGTGACGGCGTACCAGACCGAGGGCACCATGGCCGCTGCCCACCGGATCCAGGCCATCGACGGTGTGGTGTCGGTGATGCTGGCGGCACCGTGCCGCATGACCTGAACCGATTGCCGACGTTGCTGTTCGCACCGCACGTGCCAGTCGTGCAGGCGTACCGGCGACGTGGCGGCAACGACATGTGATGCATCTGGCCACGGCTCGCGTTCTGATGAGCGATCAGGCCGCGCGACGCAGGATCCACCACACCGCGACGGTCAACACGACGGCCGACAGTACGGCGAAGATGCCGAACTCTATGCACTGGAACGTCCAGAAGCGGGTGAGGGGCTGGTAGGTGTCCACGAATCGGTAGCCGTGCTCGACCGCGCATGTTTGGGCCTCTGCGCGGGCGGGCATGGCGCTGCAGGGGTCGAGGACGCCGACGGTGCCGAGGATGTGGCCATCGCGGTCGACGACCTCGCTGCCGAGGATCCAGTCGCCGCTGTTGCGGCGCGGGCTGGTCGTACCGAACGCGTAGGTGACGTCAAGCGGTGGCCGGTAGTGGCTGCGCAGGGCCTGGATGCCGAGCTTGATCGGTAGGTACGCGACGAGGGTGAGCACCATCGCGGGCACGGTCCGCCGGAAGATCGCGCCCGCGGCGGCGCCCAGGGTGAACGCGAAGAGTGTGTAGCCGATGGGGACGATGCCGCGGACGTCGAACACCTCCGGATTGAGCCGGCCGAAGTCGTCCTGGATCTGCTCCATCGGCGCGAACCACCACGTCATCAACCAGGTCAGGGCGGCGGCAACAGTCGTGGCGCCGAGCAGGAACAGGCCCAGCTTCGTGGCCAGCCAGCGGAGCCGGCCGACCGACTGCGTCCAGACCAGGCGATGGGTGCCCTGCTCGATCTCCCGCGCGATCAGCGGGCCGCCCCAGAACATGCCGGTGAGCAGCGGCACCAGGGTGATCCAGCGGTACGAGGCGATCACGACGCTGAAGTTGGCGGTGAAGTCGCGGGCGAGGGCCTGGCAGTCGGCGCCCGAGGCGAGGCAGGCGCTCAGCCCTGAGGCGTCCATGTAGCCGGCCATCGCGCGGCGGGTCAGCAGCGCGTACAGCGCGACGGCAACGAGCAGCACCGCGGATGCGAGCAGGTTGGGGCGGGCCAGCCGCAGACTGAGCCGGGTCATGCGTTCGTGGACATGTAGGCGAGGACGAGCTCTTCCATCGACGCCGGCCGGACCGTCCAGGCCGGATCCGAGATCGGGTGTTCGGTCCGGACGAGGAGGCTGGCCCGGTTCGCGCTGTACTCGGCGTGTATTACCCGGTGCTCCGAGCCCAGCGTGGCCGCCTGAGCTCGGGGACCGGTGGCAATTCGGTGCCGGCGGAGCAGGGCCTCGCTGCTGTCGGCGAGCTGCACCCGGGAGGCGGCCAGCAGTACAAGATATTCGCAGGTCCGCTCGACATCGGTGAGCAGGTGGGAGGACAGCACCACTGTCACTCCCGAGTCGGCGACCTCGTCCAGGAGGATCTTGAGGAACTCGCGGCGGGCCAGCGGGTCCAGGTCGGCCACCGGCTCGTCGAGCAGCAGCAGCTTCGGCCGTTTGCCGAGGGCCATTGCGAGGGCCAGCTGGGAGCGCTGGCCGCCGGAGAGTGAGCCGACCTTCTGCCGGAGCGGGATGTCGGCGCGGGCCATGCGTTGACGGGCCAGCGCGAGGTCCCACCTCGGGTTCAGCCAGTCACCCACGCTGAGCGTCTCGGCGACGGTGAGGCTGCGGTACAGCGGCTTGTCCTGAGCCACGAAGCCGACCTCGGCGATCGCGGAGCGCGGCGGGCGGCCAAGGACGTGGACGTCTCCGGTGCTCGGGCGTAGCAGCCCGGTTGCGAGGCTCAGCAAGGTCGTCTTGCCGGCGCCGTTCGGGCCGAGCAGCCCGATGACGCGGCCCGGCGGCAGGCTGAGCGAGCAGTCGCGCAGTGCCCAGGTCCGGCGGTAGCGGCGGCCGAGGCCGGTCGCCTCGAGTGCGGGTGTCATGGGTACCGACGATCCCGGGGCGGACGAGCGCGCGCATCCCCCGAAGGTCACGCCCGGCCGCCCCGATTTGCGGGATCCGCCGACGGTGCGGCCGTCGATACGCTGGGCCGGTGTTCTCCCGTCTCGGTCTGCGTCCGCGCATGGCGGTGTCGTACGTTCTGGTGTCGGCCGCGGCGGTGCTCCTGGTCGAGGGGGTACTGCTGATCGTCATGTGGCCGCGCGTGTGGGCCGCGGACCGGGCCGTGCAGGCCGCACAGGACCGGGCCGTCCGGGCCGAACAGAGCCTGCTGCAGCTCACCGCCCGGTCTCTGGCCCATAACCTGGCCGAGGGCGGTTTCGCGGCCAACGCGGGCCGCAAGGGGCTGGTGCAGGTGCTTGCCGATGCGGACGGCCGGGTCGTCGCGGCCGACCCGGCTGACGCGTATCAGCGCAACGCGCAACTGCCGGCGCTCGCGCGTTCCGGTGGCCCGAGGGATGGGCGTACGGACGACAAGCGCGGGGTGTTCTACTGGGCCGCCGAGCCGAGCCCGACCGGCATCGCCTACGTGGAGCTGGACATCAAGGCCGTTCCGAGCGAACCGAAGTCCGGAACCGATCCCGGGCCGTCGGGGGACCGGCTGATCGGTTCGCTGGTGGTGCCGGGGATCGGGGCGCTGGTGCTGCTGGTCCCCGTCGGGGCGCTCTTCGGGCTGCTGAGCACCGGCCGGCTCATCCGGCGGGTCCAGCGCCTGGCCGACGGCACCGCGGCGATGTCCGGCGGCGACCTGACGGTGCGCGTCCCGGTGTCGGGCGGCGACGAGGTCGGCCGGCTGGAGCGGGCGTTCAATGCGATGGCCGAGCGCCTCGACACCGCCCTGGCCGAGCAGCGCGCCGCGGCCGGGGCCGAGGCGCGCCGGGCCGAACGCGGCCGGATCGCCCGCGAACTGCACGACTCGATCTCACAGGACCTGTTCTCGGTGAGCCTTGTCGCTGCCGGACTGCGCAAGGCCCTCGACCCCGGCTCGGCGTTGCAGCAGCAGGCCGAGTCCATGGAGCAGGCCCTGGCCCGGACCATGCGCGAGATGCGTGCGCTGCTGCTGGAGTTGCGCCCTGTGCAGCTGGAGGACGCCGGGCTCACCGTGGCGCTGGAGCAGCTGTGCCGGGCTTATACGACCCGGCTCGGCATCCCGGTCACCGCGGACCTGGCCCCGGGCCGGCTCGGCCCCGCAACCGAGCACGCGGTGCTGCGGGTGGTGCAGGAGGCGGTCGGCAACGCTGTCCGCCACGGCGAGCCGGCGGCGATCGCGGTGCGCCTCACCACCGCCGGCGATCGGGTCGAGGTGACGGTCCGCGACGATGGCCGGGGCTTCGCCGTCGGCCGCGCCGCCGGCCGCTATGGCCTGGGCCTGGAGCTGATGCGGGAACGGCTGCGGGAAGTGGACGGGACGGTGGCGATCGACACGGCGCCGGGGGAGGGCACGACGGTCACGGTGACGCTGCCCTTGGAACTGCCGGATTCGGTACCGTGAACGCCATGATCCGGGTGCTGATCGTCGACGACCACGAGGTCGTGCGGCAGGGCCTGCGGTTCATGCTGAGCCAGGAACTCGGCGTCGAGGTCGTGGGCGAGGCCGGCGATGGCCCGGCGGCGCTCGTCGAGATCCGGCGCCTGCGGCCCGACGTCGTGCTGCTGGATATCGTGCTGCCCGGGCTGGACGGGCTCGGCGTCCTGCACGCGCTGCGCGGCGCCGAGCACCGCCCGGCGGTCATCGTGCTGACGTCCTACGCCGATGAGCAGAAGGCGATCGAGGCGATGCGGGCCGGTGCGCTGTCATACCTGCCCAAGACCACCCCGGCCGACCGGGTCACCGAGGCGGTGCGGGCCGCGGCGACCGGCGGCAGCGTCCTGACGCCGGATGTCGCCGCAGCCGTGGTCCAGCGGTGGCGCGACCAGGACCGCGACGGCCCGCTCGACCGGCTCTCCGCCCGCGAGCGCGACGTGCTCGCCGAGCTCTCCCGGGGCCGCTCCAACCGGGAGATCGCCCGATCGCTGGCGCTCGGCGAGCAGACCGTCAAGTCCCACGTGTCGAGCATCCTCATGAAGCTTGGCCTGCAGGACCGCACCCAGGCCGCCATCTTCGGGCTGCAGCACGGCCTGGTCCCGCTCGGTGACGCACTGCGGAGCCCGGCCGATCCGGAAGTCCGCTGACGTCAGACGCCGAGGTTCCCCGGCCGCACCGTCGGCAGGTGCCGCGGCGGCGCAGGTAGTAGGCGTACGTCGCGATGGCCAGGCCGACGCTCCAGAGCAGCCAGAAGACGCTCGGGACGCGCAGCGCCCAACCGTCGCGCACGTCCATGGTCCACAGCATCATCAGCCCGGCCGGGACGAGCACGGCGGCGACGAGCGACGCCGGGACGACCGCCAGCGCTACCGGCACCGGACGGCCCGCCCGGAACCAGATCCACCGCGGATACACCTCGCCCCAGCGGCTGACCAGGCCGTGCGTGAGGATGCCGCCCGCGGTGGACGCGACTGCGCAGCCCAGCCCGATGTCGAGCATGCCCGGCGTGTCCTGCATCATCTGCAGGAAGTCGCGGCTGATCCCCATCGGGTAGCCCAGGAACCAGGCGACCCGCGTGATCTCGTACGGCAGCGGCGCCACGCATGCGACTGCCACTCCCCAGCGGCCCCATCGCAGCAGCTTCTCGCGCTGCGCTGCGGTGCGGCCGGCCGTCTCGCTTCGCCGCCCGCAGTGCCCGCACGCCGCCCGTTTACCGCGCTGGTAGGCGAGGGTGGCCGCGGCCCACAGCAGGCCGCCGGCGAACAGGATGATGAGGTGCGTGCGGTGCCAGTAGAGGATGTCGCCGAGCCCATCCTGTGGGCCCGGCACCCCGGTGAACGCGAAGACCAGTAGCAGCGGGGCGAACGCGAGCAGGCCGATCATCGTGTAGTCCGGGATGAAGAGCGTCAGCGCGGCTGCCGCGACCCAGCCGAAGCCGATCATCGCGGCCGTACCCCGCCGCCGGCCGGCCCCGCGCGCCATCGTCAGCGCGACGAGCGCCCCGAGGAGGCCGAGCCCGGCCATGACCGGGGCGACCACTTCGGCGCGCGTGCCTTCCAGCACCGACCCGGAGCGGTGGGCCTGGTCGATCGGGGCGAACGGGAAGCCGTCGCCGCCCGCGGTCCAGTAAAGGCCCAGGAGGCCGTACAGCAGCGACCATGCCGCCGCCGCGTAGCCGGACCAGGCCGGCCAGCCCGTGCGTGTGTGTTCAGTTTCCATGGACGGTGTACCCCCCGATCTGGACCGGGTAGTGGGGCCAGCCCGGGACCTGGACGTCCGGGTCCACGCAGTAGGCCGGCGGCGGCTCCGAGCCGTTCAAGGTCTGGATGAAGACGAGGTCGTCCGGCCGCGTGGCGTTGTCGGTGAGCTTCAGGTAGAAGCCGTGGTTCCGGATGCCATCCACGCCGTCGGGCACGGTCGCGGCGAGGAGCGCAACCTTCCCCGTGACCTCCAGGCAGGTCACGTCCGCCCAGCCCGCCGCGCGCACCGCGCCCTCCGGGCTCAGGTGCCGGTACCACAGCCGCCCGCCCGCGTTGGTCGCCGCCACCGCGAACCACACGTGGTCGCCGTCCTGCCGGTCGCCGGTGAGCGTCACCCGCCCAACTCCCGCCATCGTCTCGAACTCGGGTCGCACCGGCCGGGCCTGAGCGGCGCCGGGCGCGGCCGCAACGGCCGCCGTCGTGATGGCCAGCAGCGCCGCCACCCGCATCGTCAATCGATTCATGCCATCAGCCTGGGCGGTGGCGGTGCCGCGGACCATCTGCCGATGAGGCGATCTGCCAGGCCGCTCTCTGCCGATCGGCAGAGAGCGGCCGGCGGTACCGGCTGCCTAGGATCAGGTCATGCTGCGCGCCCACCTCGGCCGGATCGCCATGGCCGCCGACGCCGTCGTACTGAGCGCGAGCCCGGCCGCCGGGATGGCCCGCCCGTCGTATCTCGCCGCGGTTGTGCCCGGCGTGCTGGCGCTGCTGCTGGCCCTGGCCGTGCGATGGGGCCCGCGCCGGCACATCGGCCCCGCCACCGCGCTCGCCGCCGCCGCGATGGCCCTGCTGCTGTGGACGATGGCCGGCGAACTCGCCCCGCTGCAGCGCGCCATCGCGTCGCTGATCTGGACCTCGCCGGCGGCCTTCGCGCTTGTCGTCGGCGGCTACCCGCGGCTGACCGCCCACCAGCGGTCCGTCGAGGTGGAGCGGGCCCGGCAGGAGCAGCGCCTGCACTGGGCGCGGGACCTGCACGACTTCGTGGCTCACGACATCAGCGGCATCGTGGCCCAGGCTCAGGCCGCGCGCTTCGTGGCCGCGAGCCGTCCGGAGGCGGCCGGCCCGGCCCTGGAGCGCATCGAGGCGGCGGGCCTGGCCGCGCTGGCCACGATGGACCGGATGGTCGGCATGCTGCACGAGCCGGCCGGCCCGGCCGTGCGGCCGCTGCCCGCGCTGGACGACCTGCCCGGCCTGGTCGACCGGTTCCGCGGCGCCGGCGACGCCGAGGTCCGGCTGGTCCAGGACCCGGACCTGGCCGCCGTACCCCGCGAGGTCGCGGCCGTGGCATACCGGGTCGTGGTCGAGGCACTGACAAACGTCCGCCGGCACGCGGCGACCGCGCGCCGGGTGAACGTGTCGGTCACCGGGGACGCCTCGGGCGTGGAGATCCGGGTGCGCAACGACGCGGCCGCGTCGGCGCCGGCGCTGCGGCGGCGGGCCGGCTCCGGCGGCCGGGGCCTGGCCGGGCTGCGGGAGCAGGTGGTCGCGGCCGGCGGCACGCTGTCGGCCGGGCCGGACGGCCGCGACTGGGAGGTCGTCGCCGTGATCCCGGGGGCCGCCGCGTGAGCACCCGGGTGCTGCTCGCCGACGACCAGGCCGACGTGCGCAGCGGCTTCCGGCTCGTGCTGGACTCCCAGCCGGACATCACAGTGGTCGGCGAGGCGGCCGACGGCAGCACCGCCCTGGAGCTGGCCCAGCAGTTGCGCCCCGACGTCGTCCTCGCCGACGTCCGGATGCCGGGCATCGACGGCCTGGAACTGACCCGCCTGCTCACCGAGGTGGGCCTGCGCGTCGTCGTGGTCACGACGTTCGACCTCGACGAGTACGTCCACGGCGCACTGCGCAACGGCGCCTGCGGCTTCCTGCTCAAGCGTTCGGGGCCGACACTGCTCGTGGAGGGCGTCCGCGCGGCGATGGCCGGTGATGCCCTGATCAGCCCGCAGGTCACCGTCCGGCTGCTGCAGGCGATGACCACAGCCGGCCGACCCGCCGGCCCGGTCCGGCCGGAACCTGGTCAGGTAGGGGCGGCCGCGGGCTCTGCGCCGAAGCCGCTGACGACGCGGGAGGTCGACATCGTGCGGTTGGTCGCCCAGGGCCTGACCAACGCCCAGATCGGCGCCGAGCTGTTCATCTCCGCCGGCACGGCCAAGACCCACATCGCCAACATCCAGGCGAAGCTCGCACTGCCGAACCGGGTCGCCGTCGCGGCCTGGGCCTGGCGGACCGGGCTGGCCGAGCCGCTGCCCTGACCGGGCCTGACCGGACCACCGTGTCCGCCACCTCGGGCACCAGGTTCGTCGCGCAGTCCGCGAACCAGGCCACCCACGGATCCGAAGACATCCGCCGCATGCTTGGATACAGCATCCACCCGCCCTTCATGGGCATGCTCAAC
Source organism: Dactylosporangium vinaceum (assembly GCF_019904175.1). Lineage (GTDB taxonomy): Bacteria > Actinomycetota > Actinomycetes > Mycobacteriales > Micromonosporaceae > Dactylosporangium > Dactylosporangium vinaceum. The sequence goes on from NZ_CP061913.1 coordinate 3,749,925, forward strand.
GGCATGCACCCCAAACGTCTCCTTCAGAAGTACCCGATGTGCCGAATGGCCACAGAGGACTGTGCGAGTCGACCGGCCGAGCCGCCATCAGCGGATCCCGTTTCCCGATCGGTGGTTGCGCACTGCCGTTCTACTCTCGGCGGGCCGCCCGTCGCGTCTCACCGTGAGCGCGGTGGATGTTCGTGACGTTCGGTGTCGCGGCGCGGTGTACGAAGGCCGGCGGCAGGTTGCGCCATACCAACCGGCTCGTTCCCGTGACGGCGAAGCGCTGGCGGAGCTCGGCGGCGAACTGGCGGGCGGGCGGCGTCCAGGCCGCGTGGGCGTATGCGAATGTGGTGAACGCGCCGGTCGGTGCGAGCACGGCGGTGACCGCGTCGAGAATCCGCTGCCGCACCGGTTCGGGCATGACCGTCCACGGCAGCCCGGAGACGACCGCGTCGACAGGGTGGTCGACCAGGTTGGCCAGCTGGGTGGCGGAGGCGTGCACGACGTCGACCGGTTCTCCGCGGTACCGGTCGGCCAGGCTGGCGGCGAGATGACCGTTGATCTCGATCGCGATGATGCGGGTGCCGGGGGCCACGCGGCGCCGGATCGCGTCGGTGAAGGCGCCGGTGCCGGGCCCCAGCTCGACGACCGTCCGGGCCTGCTCCAGGCCGATGCCTTCGGTCATCATCCGGGCGAGCGCGGGCGAGCTCGGGGCGATCGCCCCGGTCAGCAGAGGATGGCGCAGGAACTCGGTGAGAATCGACATGCCGGGGACGCTAAGTTGCATGATCATCATCGGTCGTCCGGCGATTCGGCGCTGCTCGTCCTTCTGCGGGAGGACCCGGTTCGCCGTGGGGGAGGACGTCCGGGCGGCCTCGGATCGGTAGCGTGAGGCCGGTGTTCAGGGTGAGGTGGCGCTGGGTGACCTGGGCCGGGGTGGCCGATGCGGTCCTGGCGGTCGTGCTGGTGGCGCCGGCGATCGTGGATCCGCCCGCCGGCCGGCCGTTCGGATTGCAGGCCGTCGTCCTGGCCGGGCTGGTGCTGCCGGTGCTGGGCCGTCGTCATCGGCCGGCGGCGGTGGCCGCGGTCGTGCTGGGCGCCGCGTGGCTGGGCCTGCTCACCCGCGCCTGGGCGGAACACCTGCCGCTCGCCCACCTGTCGTTGCTCGTCATGCTGTACACGCTTGTCGTGCGCGCGCGGCGGCGCGTGGCGGCGGCTGCCGGCCTGGCCACGGCGGGGTTCTTCGGCGCCTGGACGCTGACCGTCGGCGGGTCCGACGTCGCCTGGAGTCTGCTCACCTACGGCCTGGCGATCGTCACGGTGTGGCTGCTCGGTGAACGCGTGTGGGCGCGGCGCGCCTACCTCGAGTCGGTCGAGCGCCGGGCCGAGCTGGCCGACTCGGAGCGCCGGGCGCTGGCGCGGGCCGCGGCCGCCGAGGAGCGGACCCGGATCGCCCGGGAACTGCACGACGTGCTCGCCCACACCGTCAGTGTGATGGTGGTGAACGCCGAGGGCGCCCAGCTCGTGCGGCACACTGATCCGGCCGCGGTGGACCGGACACTCAAGCTGGTCAGTGCCACCGGGCGGGAGGCGTTGACCGAGCTGCGCCGTATCCTCGCGGTCCTGGAGGCGGGCGGCCCGGTACCGCCGCCGCAACCGACCCTGGCCGACCTGCACCGCTTGGCCTCCTCGGTCGGCGTGGCCACGGTCCGGGTCTCCGGTCACGGCGACGACGTGCCGGCCGGTGTCGTGGTGCAGATCTACCGGATCGTCCAAGAAGCATTGACGAACGTGGTCAAACACGCGGGCGCCGGCGCCGAGGCCCGGGTCACCGTCCACCTCGGCGAGCCGGGCCGGCGGCGGGCCGCCCGGATCGAGGTGCGCGACAACGGTACGGCCGGGATCGGCACGCCGTGGCTGCCGTCGTCCGGGCGAGGCCTCGCCGGAATGCGCGAACGGGTGGCGATGTTCGGCGGCACGCTGGAGGCGGCCGAGCGACCGGAGGGCGGCTTCCGGGTGGTTGCCACACTTCCCCTCGAGCCGGCCCGCACAGCGTTTTCACAGCCACACACCGACAGCATGGATGCATGTCCGACCAGCCGCCCTCTCGGGTCCTGATCTGCGACGACCAGGAGATGATGCGGGTCGGGCTCCGCATGGTCGTGGAGAGCCAGCCGGACCTCACCGTGGTCGGCGAGGCCGCCGACGGCTTTCAGGCGGTCGACGGCGCAGCCGAGCACCGGCCGGATGTGGTGCTGCTGGACGTGCGGATGCCCGGCCTGGACGGGGTGACCGCAGCCGGGCGCATCCGCGCCGCGCAGCCCGCCACCCGCATTCTGATGCTCACCACGTTCGACTTCGACGAGTACGTGTTCGCCGCGTTGCGGGCCGGCGTCGACGGCTTCCTGGTCAAGGACGCTCCCGCCGCGGAAATGCTCGTCGCGATCCGCGGCGTGCTGCGCGGCGACCCGATGGTGTCGCCGTCGGTCACCCGGCGGCTGTTGGACCGTTTCGTCACCGCCGGCCCCGGCCCGCTGCCCGATGCCCGCCTGACGCGACTCACCGACCGGGAAAGGGAGGTGCTCGGCCTGGTCGCTCGCGGGCTGAGCAACGCCGAGATCGCGGCCCGTCTGCACCTCGGGGAGACCACCGTGAAGACCCACGTGGGCCGAATCCTCGGCAAGCTGGGGGTTCGCGACCGGATCGGGGCGGTCGTGTGGGCGTACGAGAGCGGGTTGAGCCGCCCCGGGGAGGCTGACGGAAGGCCCGATCGGCCCGTGCGGCGCTGACGCGCCGCACGTTCACCGGGCTCCCGCGTCAGGCCGATGGCCGGGCAAGAGGTCAACCGCGGGAAGCGGGCCCGCGCCATCGCGACCACACGATCGCACCGACGAGCAAGAACAGCCCCGCAGCGCCGAGTGCGTACCACAGCCGCCACTCGTCGTCAGCCCGGAACGCCCCAGCGATGAGGTACGCGATGAGCAGCAGCTCCGCCACCACGATCGCAGTGAAAGCCCACCGCTTCCGGGCTGAAGCTCGAGGTTCAGTGCCGGTCATCGTGCCACCTCTCGTATTGACTGCTACGGACCTCGATACCCCGATCGGCGACAACGCACGCAGACATCACGTGGGCAAACATCAACCTCATGACCCGCCGGATCACCCGCGCGAACAGTCGACGCGCCACAGCACCCGCGCTCAATGCCGCCTGATCAGCGGGTGGCATGCCGGAAGCGCGGACCGCGGCATGAGCATGCGACGTGCGGCTGGCCGGGAATCTAGGATGGGAATGCGGCCAGGACTGGCGAGGGTGGAGTACCACCGGGGATGGGCCGCTGTGACGTCGGCGCCGACCGCCTGGGCAACCGCGACGCTTCGTCGTTCGTGGTCCTGGAGGCCAAGTGCAGCTTCGGTACGGCATGAACCCTCACCAGGCTCCGGCGTCGGTCGAACCTGTCGGCGCAGCGCCTTTCACGGTGCTGCACGGCAGGCCGTCTTACCTCAACCTGCTCGACGCGATAGCCGCATGGCAGCTGGTGCGAGAGGCCGCGTCCGGGTCCGGGTCGGTCGCGGCGGCGTCGTTCAAGCATGTGTCGCCGGCCGGGGCGGCGCTGGCCGGGCCGCTGGACGCGGTGACCGCCGCCCTGTTCGGGGTCGACGCGGGCGCAGATGCGGTGACCCGCGCGTATACCCGGGCGCGCGACACCGACCCGAAGAGTTCCTACGGCGACATGGTCGCGGTGTCCGCGCCGGTCACCGCCGCGCTCGCCGACCTGTTGGCGCGGGTGGTCAGCGATGGCATCATCGCCCCTGGCTACGAGCCGGGCACAGTCGAAGTGCTGGCGGCCAAGAAGAACGGCACCTACCTCGTCCTGGAGGCGGACGTGACGTTCGAGCCGCCGGCCCAAGAGGTGCGCGAACTTTACGGGCTCCGGTTCGTTCAGCGCCGCGACGATGCCCCGCTGCCTGACGAGTTGTCCGCCGACCTGCGGCTCGCGGTGAGCACTGTGCGGTACACCCAATCGAATTCGGTAGTGCTGGTTCGTGACGGTGCGACTCTCGGGGTGGGCGCTGGCCAGCAGTCTCGGGTGGACTGCATTCGCCTTGCCGGTGCAAAGGCACAGCTGTGGCACCGGCGCCGTTTCGTTCCCGGCGGCGATCCCGATGCACACCAGTCCGTACAGGTGCGCGTCGCCAGACAGCTTGAGCTGGCCAAAACCATCGACGTTCCGGAACCGCTGCACAATGTGAGCCTTGCTTCCGACGGGGCCCTACCATTCGTCGACAACATCGTTGAGGCGGCCAAATTCGGCGTGACCCACATCGCCGAGCCGGGCGGCTCAGCCCGCTCGGCACTGGTCGCCGACGCAGCTGGTGCACACGGCATCAACCTGACCCACACGGGGTTGCGGTTGTTTCGCCACTGAAGGGCCGGTCGACAATCCTGACCGGCTTGCGGAGTCACGGCGCGTAGTCGTCGACGGGATCGAGGGTTTCCGGGATGGCCGACGCATCCAGAGCATTCGTATCGTCGAGTCGCGGCAAGGCAGGCCGCCGACGGCCCGCCGTGGGCTTGCCGGGCGTGACCGCCGGCGGGGTGCGCACCCCGCCGGCGGCCACGCGCGGCGGTCAGCTGCGCAGCGTCCAGCGCTGGTTGGCGCCGCCGTTGCAGGACCAGAGCACGAGCTTCGTGCCGTTGGCCGTGGCGGCACCGTTGGCGTCCAGGCACAGCCCGGACTGGACGCCGGTGATGGTGCCGTCGGCGTTGACGTTCCACTGCTGGTTGGTCTGTCCGTTGCAGTCCCAGATCACGACGGCGGTGCCGTTCGTGGTGCCGCGGCCGGAGGCGTCGAGGCACTTGTTGCCGTACACCTGCAGCTGCCGGCCGGACGTGGGGGTGAAGCGCTGGTTCGTGCCGCCGTGGCAGTCCCACAGCTGGGCGGCCGTGCCGTTGGCCGTCGAGGAACCGGCGATGTCGACGCAGCGGCCCGACGCCGTGCCCACGATGGTGGAGCCGGTGCCGCTGCTGCCGCCACCCGTCCGCCGGACGATCCACGCCGACTCGGCCGAGCGGTTGCCCTGGGCGTCGACGACGAAGAGCCGGTAGTCGCCGGCCGTCGCCGGCACGGCGATGGAGGTCGCGGTGCCGGAGGCGGAGGTCATCGTCGGGCCGGCGGCGAACGTTGTCGTACCGGACGGGGCCAGCCACACCGTCCGGCTCGCGTCGCCGGTGCTGCGGATCGGCACCGAGGTCGCCCCGGAACCGGTGAACGTGCTGGCGGGCAGGGCGTAGTTCGCTGGCGTGACCCGGCCCGGCGCGACGATGTCCCGGTAGGCGTCCTCGAGCCCGGCGCTCACGGCGATGCCGTAGGCCGCCGCCGGCCACACGTAGTCGGAGGAGACGAGGATGTCCTGGACGGTGCTGTTCGGCAGGTTCTTGTTCGACACCTTGTTGATGGGGCCGTACGTCTGCGTGATGCTCAGGTCGTGCTTGCGCCCGAAGTCGTCGGAGTTGATGAGCCACGTGACGTTCTTGTCGACGCTCAGCACGTTGTCCCGGAAGGTGATGTACGCCGAGCCCTCGTCGGGGTGCAGCCCGTACTTGTGCCCGGCCGGCACGCCCTCGAGGTAGTTGTTGCTGATCGTCGTGCCGGGCTGGCTGCCCAGTGTGTAGATCGGGGCGGTGTCGCTGAGGCGCTGGACCGTGTCGATGATGTGGTTGTAGCTGATGGTGTTGTTGCGCGCCGTCGTGGTCGGCCGGTTGGGCGCGACCGAGCCGGAGGAGCCGTCGAAGTTCCACCAGCCCCAGCCCAGTGTGATACCGGACCACGGGGCCTTCTCGATCCGGTTGTGCTGGATCGACAGCGTGTCGGCGAAGTACGCCGAGATCGGGCTGTGCCCGTTGAACAGCACGGCGCTGTCGTAGAGGTAGTTGTTGCTGATGTCGATGTTCTTGCACAGGCCTTCGACCTGCGGGGAGTACTTCTCGTGGTTGCTCGACGTGCCGTCGCCGATGTACACGTGCTGGGGATGGCCGACCACCACCGCCGAGCCGGCGATGTCGTTGGTGGCGTTGCCGACCAGCTGGGTGTTCTGCACGTCGTTGGCCATGTTGATTCCGTCGGCGCCGGTGTGCTCGATCCGGTTGCGCTCCAGCCGGATCCCGTCGGCGTTGCTGATCTCGACGATGCCGGGCGCGACGTCGACGTTGCGGTAGTAGTAGTCGTGGAAGTTGCGCCTGGCGTAGGCGGTGTTGCCGAGGTTGCCCTGCTGCGCCTGCTTGAACGACGAGCCGGCCACGTTGAACAGGTTCCAGTCGGAGTGCGCCACGGTGAGCCCGGAGAAGGTGATGTTGCGGGTGTGGCCGCTCGTGGACGTGCCCGCGACCCGCAGGACGGTGGCGACGTTGTTCGGTGCGACCACCGACGCCGTCGTCATGTCCTCGGAGGAGGCCTTGTAGTAGTAGACGACCCGGCTCGTCTTGTCGAAGTAGAACTCGCCGGGGGAGTCCAGGAACTCGTAGGCGTTCATCACCTTGTGCGAGCCGCCGGCCTGGGCGTCGCCGTTGTACGCGCCCTGGGCGATGGCCCCGCCCGGCTGCTGGTACAGCGCCACCCGGCCGCCCCCGTCGGAGCTGGTGGTGACCTGGCGGACGCTCACGATGGCCGTGGTCCAGGTCGTGGCGGTCTCGATCTCGATGTCGTCCTGGTTGCGGGCGACGGCGGGGAAGTCGCTGAGGCTGTACCGTGACCCGTCGCACTCCGAGCCGGATTCCCATGCCCACGGCGCCTGCCCGGCGGTGACGGTGTACGTCCCGTAGCACCCCGCCGAGTTGATTGTCTTGGCGGCCATGAACGCCCGTTTGCCGTTGACGTAGAGCGCCCGCAGCTTGTTGGCGCGGTCGAGCGGGGCCTTCCAGATGTTGCCGCTGTGCTGCGTCCACCCGGTGACCGGCACGCCGCCGCTGAGCACCGGCGTCTCGCCCGGGTAGGCGGCGTAGACGATCCGGTGGCCGTTGATGCCGGAGTCGCCCGGGCCGAACTCGACGGTGGCGCTGACCGGGTAGGTGCCGCCGCGCAGGTACACGGCGATGTCGCCGCTCATGTTCGCGTTGGCCGTGCGCACGACGTCCCGGGCGCGCTGCACGGTGCGCAGGGGTGCCGTGATCGTGCCGGGGTTGGCGTCGTCGCCGTCCGGGGCGACGTAGTACGTGGCCTGGATGGCGGCTGCGGCCGGGGCCGGGTGGGCGAGTGCGGGCACCAGCGCGGCGGCGAGGAGCACCGCGAGGGTGGCCAGGGTGGGAGCGGGTCTCACGCTCGGTTCCTTTCGGCGTGGGGTGTCAGGCGGGAAACGTGCTGGTCAGGTCCGGATCCACTGCTGGTTGGAGCCGCCGTTGCAGGTCCAGAGCTGCACGGCGGCACCGTTGGCGGTGCCGGCGCCGTTGACGTCGAGGCAGAGCCCGGACCCGACCCCGGTGATCGTGCCGTCGGCGTTGACGCGCCACTGCTGGCCGGTGCCGCCGTTGCAGGTCCAGATGCGGGCGCGGGTACCGTTGGCCGTGCCCGGCACGTCCAGGCACTTGTTGCCGTACACGGTCAGCTGGTTGCCCGACGTGAGCGTCCACTGCTGGTTGGCCCCGCCGTTGCAGTCCCAGATCTGCACGACGGCGCCGTCGGTCGTGCTGGCGCCGTTGACGTCGAGGCAGCGGTTGGAGCCGGCGCCGCGGATCTGGCCGGTCGGGCCGGTGGAGCCGCCGGCCGCAGTGACCGACAGGTTGTCGAACTGGGCGGTGACGCCCTGCCCGGTGCCGTAGCCGACCTGGCCGGCGACCCAGGTGGTGTCCGAGACGCTGCCGACGGTGGTGCCGTCGATCGACGCGCTGAGGGCGCCGCCGTTGAGCGTCAGCGCGAGCGTGTGCCAGCGGCCTGTGCCGAGCGCTGCCACGGTACCGCTGGCGAGGGTCCGCCAGTTGCCGCTGGTGTTGTTGCTGCGGATCGACCACGCGCCGGTGTCGGTGACCTGGAAGTAGTAGCCGTTGAGGTTCTGCGGGCCCTGGTGGTTGTAGGTGTTGCCGCGGGCGATGAGCTGGGCGTAGCCGGACTTCTCGAGCATGACGTCGGACGAGAAGGTGTAGTTGCGCCAGGACAGGTCGCCGAGCAGGGTGTACGGCTCGGCGTGGCCGGACGTCCAGTAGATCGGGGCCTGCTCTGACATCTGGCGCACGCACTGCCCGGTGCGGCCGCCGCCGCAGCCGGTGATCTCGAACGAGCCCTGCTGGTCCATGAGGTACTTCGCCTCGCGCCCGGTGGCGTAGCCGTCGAAGGTGTCGCTGTAGGGCAGCTGGAGGTTGCCCGGCGCCGGGCTGGTCGCCGTGCTCTTGCCCTGCCCGGTGGTGGTCGTGAAGCTGTACACGTAGCCGGGCTGGACGGTGAGCGAGAAACGGCCGCCGGACGGCGTGATGTCGGCGCCGCGCACGAAGTAATCGGCCGGGTTGGACGACCTGACATTTGTCGACCACACGTGCACGGTGCCGGTCGACAGGCCCCCGGTGACGGTGAGGTTCAGCGTCTGGGCGGCGGACGCGTCCATCGTCTCCACCACGGTGCTGTAGTCGGCGCCGCCGGGGGAGCGCAGCGACACGTAGCTGCCGTTGGCGCGGTTGCCGCCGATGTAGCCGCTCGAGCTGTCGAGGTAGCGCCAGCCGGGCGCGGTGAACTGGGTCGTCTGCGCCATCACCCAGGCGTTGCGGCCGATCGAGTAGGAGCCGGACCAGGGCTGCTGGGCGACCGCGACGCCGGTGGTGGCCCACGGGATGTTGGGTGTGATGGCGGCGATGACGGGCCAGTTGATGTACGCGGTCATCTTGCCGTCGATGTAGCCGCGGTTGATGCCGCGGGCGAGGGCGGCGGCGCCGGCGTTGTAGTCGTCGGAGCCGTTCTCGCTGGCCCAGAGTGCCTTGCCGGTGGCCACGGCGTTGCCGGAGCTGGGGCAGCTGCTCTGCGCGCTGCGGTAGCCGCAGACGTAGTGGCTGCCGAAGACCGACACCGCGCTGGCGAACGCCGGGTCGCGCAGCGACTCGTCGGCGGCGGCCCAGCCGAAGTCGTCGGAGGCCACGAGCTTCACGTTCTGGTAGCCGCGGGCGTTGAGGGCGGAGCGCAGGTTCTTGTACCAGCCGGCGTTGTAGCCCTTCTCGTTCCACCCGCCGAGGTAGTTGATCGTCAGCCCGTGTGTGCCCGCGCAGTCCAGCCAGGCCAGCAGGTAGTCGATCGAGTCGTTGGACCAGAAGTTGCCGTTGCCGATCCAGCCGGGGGCGCCCCAGGCCAGCCCCACCAGGTTGATGCCCGGGTTGCGCGACCTGGCCTGCTCCATCAGCCACCACTCGTAGCCGCGGTTGCAGTTGATGCTGCCCCGCGTGTGCTCGTGGCTCGGCTCCGCGCCGGAGGTCGAGTTGGTGTCCCCGCCGATCTCCACCTTCAGCAGCTGCATCGCCGCGCCGGAGCCCGGCTTGAACAGGTAGTCCAGGATGTCGCTGCGCTGCGGCTCCGGGTAGTCGATCAGCAGCCGCGAGTTGCCGCCGCCGCCGCTGACCGCACCTACACCGTCGAGCACCCGCCCGCCCGACGAGCCGTCGATCGTGATCGCCGTCGCCGCCTGCGCCGGGGAGGCGACCGCGACGAGTGCGCTCGCGGCCACCACCGCCAGCCCTATCGTGATGCGCAAACGGTTCGCTGTTCTCGGCATGAGCCGTCCCTCCTGAGTCGTCAAGTGCTCAGGACATGAGACGTCTGATGTCTGTCCACGGTCAAGTGGTGATCTTCAATGAGTGTGTAAGTTACTGAGGCTGTTTACATGGACTGGTTCGCCTGGTCGGCGGCAGACATCATACGACTTGAGTTCTGGAGGGCTTGCCGCCGACCAGCAGCGGAGCCGCGGTGCCGCGCCCGAGTTCGCCTCATGAGCTGCTGTGAGGTGCCAAGGGCGATGCGCGCGAAGATGATCCTGGTGTGTGCGGAAGATCAGTGCCTGACTTGGGAGCCCACCCATTGAACTGCCGCAACGCCGCGCCGCAGAGACTCGTCACTGATTGCGGGCGGCCGACTGGCGAGATCGGCCGCCCGGCCGGGGCCGATGAGCGCTCACCCGATCAGGGCTCCCGGACTTCGGGATGTTGTGAGCCGCGCGAAGACCTCGCGCGGAGCAGGTGGGCCGCGAGGGCGACCAGCCAGGCGAGGCCGAGGTATAGCGACAGGCTCTCCAGCAGGCCGGCTGGGGCGTCGCTCCAGGTGCCGGCGAAGCTGAGTCCGAGCATGACGCTGGCGCCTAGGAACAGGGCAACGATAAGTGTGCCCGCCGCAACGCCGTAGGGTCGAGCGAATCGTCGGGCGTAGATGAATGCGGTCATGGCAAGACTGAGGAACACCAGCAGGCCGGCGATCTGGTGCAGCACCCCGTGCCATGACGTCTGGGAGGTCGCGCCGGGTGGATAGTGCGGACCGGGATCGGTCACGAAGACGCCGGCGGCGATGAGCGCGACGCCCGTCAGCATGACCCAGCGCGGACCCCAGACGGAGGCCGGTCCACTGTGGACCATTTGGCGCAGGCCGGTGGCGAACGCGATGAGCAGCAGCCCGATGGTGAGGAAGTTCGCGATCTGGACCCAGCCGCGCGAGGTCAATGCCAGTTCGCTGATCAGCTCGCGAGCGGGGTGGTAGTGCGGCCGGGTGAGCCCTTCGGTCAGCGTCACCACTGTAAACAGGGCGGGCCCGGCGATACCGGCATACAGGCGGGCGCTTGACATATCTGCTCCATTCAGTATCTGCATCATGCAGATAAATGACGTTGCAGATTATGCGCCGGTATAGTCGGGTCATGTCAAGGTCACGCCAGGCGCTGATCGCCGAACTCCAGGCGACACTGACGCAGGCGGTGACCGACGCGATCCTGGTCCAGCAGGCAGTGGCGGATCGCCTCGGCATGGGCCTGGCCGATTTCAAGTGCCTGACCGCGCTGCTGGAGCAGGGCTCCGCCACAGCCGGGGACTTGGCCCAGCGGACCGGGCTGACCAGCGGTGCAGTGACACGAATGATCGACCGACTGGAACGGGCCGGCTGGGTCCGGCGAATCCACGACACGGTGGACCGGCGACGGGTCATCGTCGAGCCGGTTCACGCTCGTCTCGGCGAGGTGGAACCCTTGTTCGAGGGGATGGCCGCCGGCTGGAACGCTGCACTCGCCGACTATGACGACACCCAGTTGCGTGTGCTGCTCGACCTCTTCGGTCGCATGCGAACCCTCGCCCGGGAGCAGGCCGCGATCATCCGTGCCGATCCCAGCAGCACGTAGGGTCTCAAGCACTCTGCAATGCCACCTACCGCAGGCGGCCGCCCGGGTCGGGCACATCGCGGTTCCACCCCGCGTTCTTGGCATCCGCTCATACCGCGACTCGCGCGGCCGGACGTCCAGCGGGCTCATGGGCTGGTGACGCGCACGTAGAGTCCGGCAGCGTGACCGACGATGAGATCTTCGAGGCGATCCGCCAGCGAATGGAGCTGGGACGGCCGACGGATCTGGATGATGCACTGCCGCCACGGGTGCCGTTGTCCGAGGCGGACGTTCGGCGTGCTGAGGCGGCGATCGGTTATCCGCTGCCGCCGTTGGCGCGGCGCATCTATCTGGAACTCGCCAACGGCGGCGTCGGCCCGTCCAGCGGGATCGAAGCCGTTACCGGCGGTGACTTCACGCTCGGTGAGTCGACAGACGAGCCTCCAGGCGCGTGGGATGACCCGGACGAGCCGCCCGCCCTACCACGCGGGGTCGTGTTCTTCTGCGACTTCGGCTGCGTCATGTGGGCCCTGCTGGACTGCCGGCACCCGCTGGGTCAGATGTGGTGGTTGGACCAGGGCGAACGGTACAAACTCCACCTGACGCTGCCCGAATGGTTCGCCGCGTGGCTGGCCGGGCAGCCGCGCACCGCTGTTGGTGCGTGTCGGCAAGCAGCGTGCGGCCTTCGGCTATCGGGGCTGTCGCCTCCAGGTGAATGTGGACGGCACCTGCGAGAACGTCGGGGCACTGACAAGCGCGGCGAGCCCCACCGTCCGCGGTACGATCGCGGCCCGTGGGACAAAAGTCGGAAGGCCGGCCAGGACGATCTCCACCAGCGCCGTTGCGTCGGTCTCGTCCTCGGTGTCCCACAGATCAGACCAATCCTGCGCGTCCAGCATCGACACGTAGCACCAGTCGTCGTCGATCAGCCCGACGATGACCACCTCGACCACGTCGTCGTCCCGGCTCACCTCGTCCGGGGTGTACGTGAACGTCGGACCGTTGTCGGCGGCGGTAGCGCCGTAGACGGCCGGCAAGTCCTCCACCGGCACCACACGGTCGTTCGCGTCCCGCTCGACGGGCTGCAGTCTGATCATCTCTGCTCGCAACGGACGTGCCTGAGCCGGCCAACCAGGCGGATGATGGTCCGCGCCTCCACGCTGCTCATGATCCATCATCCGCTATGCCGCTGCGTGTGCGCGGCAGGCGACCGGATGCCGTCACCGGCGGTGGCCAATCCGGGGAACTCTGCGGCATCCGGTCGGCCGGTGAGCCGTCCAGTCGCGACCTCACGCAATATCAGCTCTCGCGAGCGCACGCCCCGGTAGCCTCAGGCAGGTGTCGAGACCCGCCCAGCCGGTCATGACCATCGAGTAGGCATACGAACCGGCCTGCCGCTTCGTATGGCAGTACTACCAGTGGGATGTCGCTTCGGAGAGCTGGTGGCTGAAGCAGCGACGACCGAGCACTCGACCCTTGTTCGCTTCCGCGACGCCGCATGAACGTCTGGCCGGCACGCCCGCAGCCGGTCCACGGCCGTGCTGCTGACTCGACGACTACGGGGACGTGAGCTGTACCTCAAGCACCGTGTACTTGTCCCAGCAGTACAGGTAGCCGTTGTCGGTCGAGTACATCGACAGCTTTTGTCCATTGTAGTCAGACACGAGGTGCTCGCCCTCCTGATGGAAGACTGTTGCCCCGGACCATGCATAGAAGCCGACGTACGACTGGTCGCTGATTGACATGTATTTGGATTCGCCTGGAACCCTGAAGTATGTCTTCCCGTCATAGATGTACTGCTCGAGCAGCAACGGGGAGTCTGCGAGCACGGCCCAGCCGGACGAGTTCCGGCCGAGCCAGCCCAGCGCCAGGCCGTTGTGTGACAGCTTGATGCCGAACGTAGCGCTGGCGGCCTGCGACGCCGGCTCGGAAGCGCGGGAGCCGGAGGCGTCGACTTCTGCTACGGCTTGAAAGGCGCCGGCGGGACGGGCTGCTTCGGGATCCATGGACCTCTCCTTGTCCTAGAACGGCCTCCGGGACGTGCGCACAAGAGTCGTTGCGGCAGTGCACCAGATCCCGGGTAACGGCCGGCCGTGTCGGTACGTCCACGGTATAACCGCGTTCCGCGGGTGAGTGTCGTATGGACAAAGCCGCACCTGACCGGCCCCCGGACGCCCGGCCCGATGGCGACATCCAGCTCCGCTCGGACAGCGGCTCGTCGCGACGAGCCACGCCGACTTGCTCGCTCACGTTCACGCACATGCCGCCGTCCACGCTCGCTGAGTCCCATCAACCCGGCAGTTGCCGGCTGCTGGTGTTCGCCGCCGCGCCGGTTCCCTGCTTCGCACCGGCAGGCGACGGGCTCATCGACGGTGGCAAACGTCAGCGTCGATGTGGTGTCGACGACGCGGCCGGGCTGCGCCTGCCGGCTACCGTTCGATCACGGCTCGCCGAGATCCGAAGAGAGCCAATGGATGGTGACAGCACCACGGGCGATGCCTGCCGATCCCGGGCCGCTGCGGCCGCACCTGCAGCAGCGTCCACTCATGCCGATTTTCGGCGTCGCAGCTGCAGGTCGGGTGCGTGCTGCCTTCTTGGCCGCCTGGGCTCGCGGTCTACATCTCGGCTCCGCCTTGCCCACGCAATCACGTGGACGTTCAAGCCCACCCCGGGCCCACTCCGGCGGGTGAGGACGACCGATGCCGACCTGGCCTTGCGGTACCTGGCCGGTTTCGGGTTCACGCCCATCGGACCCGGTCGGTGGCGGTGGGACGGCACGCCGTCGGCCGAGACATCGGACGAGGACGTGGCCTTCGACACCGCGTTCGCGATCACTGCCGACGAGAGCCTGACCGCCGTACAACGCGTGCACACGGCGCTCGGCCTGCTCGACCTGACCGGCGCGTTCGTTGTGTTGGTCCATCTCAACGCCTACGTCCTCGACAACACCGCCCCAGCGGTCGCCGAAGCCTTCTGGTCCGGCTTCCGCGACCGGATGTCGGTCCCGGAGCCGATCGAGAACCTGCGGCTGCACTTGAGGACCTACTGGTTCGTCGGACACACCGCCAGGACCGCCTTCGACGCGCTGGTCGGCGACGACGTCCGCCACGTCGCGGCGGCCGGCCGCCGCCCCGACCTGGCTACCGGCCCGCTGCATTTACGCGCCCGCCACGTCCTGCAGGACTCAGGTTCGGTCAGCTGGAACGACAAGCGTGACGTCTTTCAGAGCGCGGGCACCGTCGTCGAGCTGCGGCCGGCGGTCTTCCGTGCCCTGCTCGGCAGCTACCACGCCGTCCACGGCAGCCTTGATCCCGCTGAGCCCTGACGCTGCTGGACAGCCTTCAGCTGCCCGAAGACACCGAACACCTGCCCCAGCTGCGCACGGTCCTCCGCGACGGCGTCGCGAACCACTACCAGGACCCCACCGCGTGGCGCGTCTGACGCGAGCACCGAGCAGCCGACTCAACACCCGACCGGCCAACTCCCGGTTCGCGCACTGCATCGCATGCTCGGTACGAACGTGCAGGTCAGTCTCATGGTGGAGCGGACGATGCACCATACGAACCGGCGGATCTTCCTCGAGGGCATTGCATTGCCGGTCGGCGCGGTCCGCCGGTGGAACGACGCCCGGAGCCTGAGCCGTTCGGCGGATGCCGGCAGTATCACCGCGCGATACTTGCCGGGCCCCGCTGCCCGTCCGACCCTGCAGCACGTGCGCGCTCATGCCGATGTCAGTGCGTCCGGTCATTCTGGGTTCGGGTGTCGGCTGCGGTGCTCGCTCCAGTGCTCCAGCCTCCCTAACCAGGACCCGCGTCAAGTGGGAGCACGAACGGCAGGTTCCAGCGGCTCAACGAAATTCCGACCACCTATCCGGAGAACTGGTAGGCGAGGACGTTGCTCCAATAGACCGTCGCAGCCACCAGCAGAAGGGTGCCGCCAATCCGCCATGCGCGGCGCGGTGATGCCAGCGCCCTGGCCGATAAATATGGCGCCCCAAAAACCAGAACAATGCCAAGCAGGCCGCCGATTATTCCGACCACTATCATCCACCACGGCCAGTGCAAGTTCTCGGGATCGTATCCCGCAGAGGTAATGATATTCAACCACCAGGCGCGCACCGCATCAGATGTTGGGTCAATCGCAAAAAAGCATGCGGTCGCGGCCAGTGCGAGAATCGGCGCGATGCATACCTCGGCCACCCAAGAGGTGTCGCGCGAGTTCTTGGCTACGGTAAACGCCGCGACGTATGCAAACGCCGTTGTGGCGGCCAGCGCAGCCAAGACGAGGAAGGCGACCACGGCACCGAGTATCGCTAGAAGCAGACCGGTCACGATGAATGAAGCAATGGTGGCGATGATACTGGCGCCAACGAAGCCAGCGAGAAGGCCACCCGGACTGGACATCAGTTGACCTCCGTCAAGGAGCCCGTAGGCGAGCAATTGGTTCAGAATCCCTGCCGGATACAACGCTTTCACATCACGGTCGACCAGGGAATCACTCGTCCCGGCGAATTGGCCCTGAAATGGTCGAGCGTTGATGATGCTTCAGCACCACTCGCGGCAGGTGACCTTGCTGCATAGCCGGTCCCGCGATGTCGTGGACCTATGAGTGACGGGCTTCTCGTTTAAAGGTAAAACCCTGTCGCACCGGTATACCCACCTGGGTCCAGCCATGCGTACTGGCAACGATCGTCGTATCCATGATCGACCCAGCCGCCAGCTCCCATCCCTCCGCACCAAGTCGGTTCAACAGGACAACCCATTCCGTCCAACCCTCGATCGGACCAGTCTCTCCATCCGGGTTTGCTTCACCGGGCATGTAGAGGTGGTAGGTGTTTGTCCAGGTTTGCGGGACCGCAGGCTTGCGTTCGGTGGCATAGATAAGCACCAGGGCAAGGTACTCCCAGCGGCCCGTCATCGGCGTAGCAGCAACAAATGCCGCACGCTCGACTCATGCTGAGCAATTAGCTGTGCGTGAGCTGCAGCCTGGGCCTGAAGTGCTGCAATCTGCGCCGGATGTGGACCGCCGGGCCAACTCTGATTTGGCGGCACCATCAGCATTCCCCTCTGTAGCTCTTGCCATCGTGGAGGGCCGGCCGTCGCCGTCGCGTAGGGAGTGCCGAACCAGGCACTTCCGGGATCATACGCGCAAAGGCAAAGGCGGATAGGTGGGCGCCCGAGCGTTCATGCCAATGGGCGATGTTGTAGCACCTCGGCGTCCGCGGCAAGGGCACCAAAGTCGTCCTCGTCCCCTGCCGCCGACGGTCGCCCGGGCCATCGAACGCGCCGTCGGCGACCGCACCGAAGGACCGATCCTGCGCAACATGCGCGACGGGCGCATGGATCGCCACGCCGCCACCCGGCGCCTCAGGCACCTGGCCGCGGCCGCCGGCATCCGGATGCCACGAATGCTCCGCCACACGTTCGTCACGACCATGCTCGACGCCGGAGTCAGCCTCCGCGACGTGCAGATCGCCGCCCGCCACGCCGACTCGCGCACCACGATGCGCTACGACCGGGCCCGCAACAATCTCGACCGCCACCCCAACTACATCCCAGCCTCATACATGACCTCTGGAACCTGACCACGACTTCACGACCATGCCGATGTTGGGAAACGTGATCAAGGTTGCGACCATGCCGAGAGGCGTGCATCTGTACGCTCGCACCGTGTCGGTATGGTCGATTGCGGCAGGTGTCTGATCCCCGCTTCCTTATCCGCGACGGAGAAGGAATAATGATGCGAGGGCGGCGATTAGGGCAGGTCCCCTACGACAGTGCGGAGCCTGTCGAGGAGTTCTGGAGCGCTACGCAGACGGGCTCGGACAGCCTTCTCGTAGTCGGCGTGATTCAAAAAGCGAAGACGCTTGGCTAAGGCGGTCAGGAACCCGCTACTCCGTACCGAGAAGCGCTCAACCACGCCGTCGTAATCGGCACCGTTGATGCAGTCTCGCAGGTCCGCCTCTTGGGTCCGAAACGTCGACTCGAGGTTAATGTTCACCGTCGGCCCAGCCCGCATGAGTTCATTGGCAGCGGGAAGTTGCGCCATCGCATGCTGACGAAGAACCTTAATCGCATTCTCGGATGCCAGATGCTTGATGTTCTGATCGTTGAGCGACGTCAGTGCTGCGGCTCGCGCGTCGGCAGCCATCAAAGCCCCATCCTCCCCGAGCGTCATGCCTTGATGCTCGGCGACGGCGTCGACTATCCAGGAGAGGTAGTACAGATTCTCGACTTCGTTGACCGGCAGCACCAGGATCTTCTTTGCCGCCATCGCGGCGACTTCGTCCGCGCTACGCGCATCTCCATCGAGCACGCCACGTCCATCAACCCAGTGGAAAGACTCTGAGTCATCAAGTCCGGCGACGGCCTGCTTGACCCCGTCGCCGCCCCCACACGGCACGACTGTCCTATCAGGGAAGAGGAGGCGATACAGTGCAAAGTCCAGGCTGGAGACCTCGCCTTCCACGAACAGCAGTTTTGATCGGCCCCCCAAAATTGCCTGCCGGACGGAGTCCGGTACGTCTAACTTCCCGTCCTCCATTCGGATGGCCCAACCCGAGGGCTCTTGTCCGTTCCAACTGACCGCACTTACAGTACAAACTGTCGTAGACGTCGGGTCCAATTTACCCAGCAGATCGAGATCATGCGTAAATAGAACGAATCCGGCGTCAGGCCTCTCTAGCGTGAGGGCTACGATGAAGTCCGACGAGATCGATCGGTGCAAGTGCCGTTCGGGCTCGTCAATCAGCAACACACTACCCGGTGGGGCGAGCAGTGCCTCTGACGCCAGCAGGAACGCTCCCTTCTCGCCGTCTGACATCTGGGAGATCGGGTATGCGGTACCAGCCTCGGTGACGGCGTCGAATCCACCCATGTCCGTAACACGAAAGCGGAGAGCCATGCCGGCAGCCGCGAAGACACGCTCGAGCTTGGCCAGCAGACTTTCTTCCACGCCATCGTCGGCAGCCGCTACCTCGCCTCGGTCGTATCGGCCGGCGGCCAGGGCATTGCGCGCATTGACCTTCGCGAGAAGGTCGTACAGCACCTTCGCCGATCGTTGCTCGTCGGCCACGACTGTAATGCGAGAGCTAGGTTCCGAGTCCCAAAGTGCGAAGTTGGCCGCGTGCTGCGTCCGCTGGCTAGTTGTCATCTCCACGCCAGCAGAGGACAGCCAGATTCGGCGGTGCGCGATGACCCTGATCGTCGGCGCGGGCGAGCCTCCTTTGTTGACACTCAGCCAAAAACTGAGGGCCGACTTCCCAGCCCCATTGGGGCCGACGAAGACCAGGGTTTCACCCGCGGTCACCGACAAGGCAATATGCTCCGAGCCGTCTTGGCTAGGGACAGCCCACCGCATCAATGGTGAGGCTCCCTCTTCCTGGGGCTGCAGCATCGCCGAACTCCTCGCCTCACGTTGAATGCCTCTTCACCAGCAGACTCCTGGGGGCGGGCATCAGCGTAAATGAGCTTTCAGCGCTCATGTGCCGCACCTCGCCGAAGTCGCCTTGTAGATGCCGACCGAAGCGCGAGGTGAGCCATCAGTTCCTTCAGGCCCTTCCGGACATCCTCCGCCAGGAACCGAACCGCTGCGTCGCCGCAGAGGACGCTCACAGGTCGGCCGCCGATGGCATCCGCTTCTGCCGCTGATCCTGCGCGGCGGCAAGACGGTGAGGCCGCAGTGAGTGCCGGGAGTGGCGACCGCTGAGGCCTCCTGGCCTGCTGGGTTTCAGGTCATTTGCTCATGCCTTCCCGAGACCGATACGGGGCTCCGATCTGATCGGGACATTGCAGGTGGTGATGGCTTGCTGTCCTCTCATCCGTGCTGCGGGTCAACTGCTCGGCGGAGGGGCGACTCGGGCGACCAGGAACTTCGGGGCCATCTCGCAGTAGCTGTCGGTGATTAGTTCGGCGATCTCGGTCCAGTCGGTGTGGTCACCGAGGGTGGTAGCGGCGACGTTGCGGCCCCATGGGGCGCGAAAGAACGGGAAGCCGCGGGCGGTCAGGCCGAGCAGGTCGTCGATCGGTACACGAAACGTCATCACGGTCGGTGCCTCACCGGCGATCAGATGCTGGGCGTCGAGCGGAAAACGTTCCGGGGCCGGCGTGTAGACGTGGGCGATTGTCCGCGTGCGGATCCGCCAACGGACGCCGATCCAGGCCGGTTCCTCGTATGTGTCGGGCAACCGCCGGCAGATCGGTCGCAGCCGGTCCAGGATCTCCGGCGGCACGTCTCCAGGACCGGACATGGGCAGACAGTAACGGTTGGCAGCAGACTTCGTGCGCCGGTCGCTCGTCGTCAGATGTCTCTCGTGATCCCTTCAGAGCGGGAGCGGCGTGACTGCGTTCGGCGCTGCCCGTCTGCGTGGCGTGTCGACTGGCGGTGTGTTTGTGGTTGCAGGCACCGCGGAGCGGCTCGTGTACCGTGTGGCAGTGCATGTCGAGGGATGTTCTTCGCGCTCACAGCCGAACAGGAAGCGGCGCGGATCGCGACCCGCGACGACGCCGAGGTTCGGGCGTTTGTCGAAGACGTCGAGATCGGCGACTGGGACGCTGAGCCGCTGGACTGCGAGACCGACAAGGCGTGGGACGCCATACACCGGTGTTTGAGCGACGGGACGCTCGGCTGCGGCCGGCGTCTGTCCCCGCTCGACATGGCGGTGCTCGGCGGCGGCCACCATTACGAGGGCGACGACTACGTCGTGGCCCACGTGCTGGCTGATGAGGTGACCCAGGTCGCCGAGGCCCTCGAATCCGTGAACGAGACCTGGATGCGGCAGCGCTACGACCGCATCGACCCGGCGAGCTACCAGGGCCTGCTCAGCGACGAAGACTTCGCCTACACCTGGCACTGGTTCACTCAGGTATGCGACTTCTACCGCAAGGCTGCTGTCGCTGGGCGGGCTGTCATCTTCACCGTCGATCAGTAGGACCACAGATCGAGGCGGCGGCTCGTCCGGCTTCCGCTCATGCCGCTACCCGATTGCCCTCCTCGTTGTGGTTGGGTGGGCGCGAGTTGGCGTGCTGAGTGGATCTAGGCTTATCGGTGTGGACGTGGACGACTTCTGGACGTTGATCGAGTTGTCGCGTGCGGCTGGGCCATCACAACGCGAGCGGGAGACTTTCCTGAGCGAGCGGCTTGGCCGGATCTCCCGCCGTCACCTGTTTGACTTCGTCCAGCACCTGTCCGCCACCCGGGAGCCGGCCAACACGTATCGGCTCTGGCAAGCGGCGGACATCATCATGACCGCGCCCTGCGGTTCAGAATTCTTCCACTACTTCCAGATGTGGCTCGTCGGCTTGGGGCGGCGCGCCTACGGCGGCGATCGCCGATCCCGACAGCCTGGCCGACGTACCGCAGGTCGTTCGGCTGGCGTCGCTTCCACGGCCATGGAAGAACGAAGACTTCCCGAGCTGGGAATCGCTGGAATACGTGGCGTGCGAGATCGGCGAGTTGAGGCTCGACATCGAGGGCGACATCCGCGACGTTGTCATGGAGGAGCGCCACGTCCGGCTACGCATGGACCCCAATCCGGACGACGTCAAGTAGGCCCAGCTGTCCACGGCCGAGGTGGCCAGGCAGTTTCCCCGCTTGTGGGCACTGTTCGGTAAAGCCTGGACCGGATAGAGCCGAACACCGCGAGAACCGTCCCGTGTCGCCGTTGAAGGTGCCAGGTGCACTCGATCGCAGACCTAGATTCGGTTCGTTACCGGACCTGCCGCTGAGACAGCGCGTTGGCGGCGCCTGCAGTGACCAACCTCCTGTTGTCGCTGTATAGGCCGCCGATCCGCGTAGGGTGTGATCATGGCAGGTCGGCCCAGGCCGCGGGCGCGGGTATTCGCCCAGTTGCTGGTGGCGTGGGGGTTGCCCGAGCCGGACCAGATGCTGGGCAATCAGCTGACGGCCAGTGCGCTGTACTACAGCGACGGGTTGCGGCGCGAGGTATCGATCATGCATCCGCCCGGCCAGCTGCAGTGGGGGGTCCAGGTTCGCGACGATGCACTGAACCTGATGGCCGGCCGTGGTTTCTGCGCAGAGTTCCAAGGCGACGACGAGTGGACCGTTGTCGACGGGCAGCGGCGCTACGTCGCCGGCCGCCGCATCTACCCGTGGCCCAACGGCCGTGAACCGCTCGACCCGCAGCTGGTCGAGGATGGTCGCCGCTACGTACCCGCCATGTTGTGGATGCTGCACGACCGCGCCGAGCTCGGCCGGCTATTGCTGGCCGGCCACGGCAGCCACGAGGGAATCTGGGAGCGGGACGGGTTGCTCGCGTCTCCCCAGGGCGCTGCAGAAGCCCGGATCGTCCAGGCGGTGATCCTTGCCCGGACGACCGGCGATACGGCACTGGAGTCCGAGGCACTGGCGAAGCTGCGAACGTCCGCGTCGATCACCAGTGGGCAGTCCGACTGGACGTTCGCCGAATGGGTCGGCCACTTCGCAGCCGAAGACCAGCAATGGTGCACCGTCGACATCACTGACCTGACGGGCCTGCAACGCCAGCGCCGTCGCAGGCCAACGCCGAAGGCCCTGTGAGCGGACCGATCCAGGTTTACCGGATCTGCCGCTGACGGTGCGTCGCGTGGGCGATACGCTGTCCGCCGTGACCGACCTGGACGAGTTCCGTGCACGCAGCCGCCTGCTGGCAGAGGTGGCCCGGCCGATGGTCGCGGCCGGCGCCGACGCAGATGCGATCGCCGCCGAGTTGCTGCGGACCTCCGGCTCGCCGATCATCGCGATCAGAGCCATCGCCGAAGCAATGAGTTTAGGCATCGGCGACGCCAAGTGGATCGTGCACCGTAACCTCGACCCCGAGGTTCGTCAGGCCACGGAGCGCCTGTGGGACGAGGCGATCGACGCCCTCCAACAGGCTGAGCACCCGCCTGCTGAGGATGAGCCGGCCAGTTGATCCGACCCTCGATCGGGTACCCGCCGTGCCCCCTACCCGCGCTTGCGGCCTGATCGGGTTTCTATGCCGCTGCGGGCGCTCGAAGACTGACGAGCGTCACCGATCGTGAGTGGCTGTCGTCGAGGTGGCTCACGATCGGTGCCGATGAGCGGGCACCTGATCTTGTTGGCGGCGCGATGCTGAGGCGTGCGTGCATGAGGTGCGACAATCCTCGCCATGTCGTATGACCTCGCCGTTTGGGAAGGCGATCGGCCGGCGGACGATGCAGCGGCCGCCGCCGAGTTCGAGCGGTTGTACAACCGCTACGTCGACTCGGACGAGGATGCGCCGCCGACGCCGAGGATCACCTCGTACGTGCAGGCGTTGCTGAACCGCTATCCGGATCGCGGCACCGACGGCGGCGCGGACAGTCCGTGGTCGACCGGTCCGCTGCTCGACGACGCCTGCGGGCCGTTGATCTACTTCCCGATAGTGTGGAGCCGTTGCGAGGAAGTCTCGGGCTGGGCCGCGCAACTGGCCGAGGACCACGGGCTGCATTGCTTCGACCCGCAACGCAACCAGCTCCGTACGAGGGCGCGGGTCAAGTGGCGGTTCGAGTTGACCTCAGAGCGCGGCCGCCCGGTTCGTGACCCTGATCCGGAGACGGTGCGGAAGGTTCTCGTACGTCTGTCCCGGGACAACTACGTCGCGATCCTCACCCGGGCCGACGGCTGGTACGTCCAGGCTGGGTACGGAGAGCAGGCCGGCACCCGCCCGGGTTGGTACGCACTGGAGCGCCAGGATGGCGCGATGGAACGGCATTTCCGAACCGAGATCAGCGACATCGCCGAGGTCGTGCGGGCCTTCGTCGAGTTCCTGCACGGCGACCCGACGTTGACCGCCCGCTTCGCCTGGCGGTCGTACGCTCCATGAACCTTCCAGCCGTGAACCATCGTCTCACCAAAAACATGTGGCGTCAGGAGCCGCCACTTCGCCTCCGTCCAAGACACCTCCGGTTACGATCGGGTCCGCGCTCATGGCCACGATCCGCGCGGACGGTCGACATGTGGCGCGCGCCCGGCAGGGGTTACGGGCGTAGTACTGCCGGCCGAGCGCCGAGTCGCCCGTAGGTCAAGATCCGTGCCAAGTACTCCCGGAATGGACCGACGAGGTCAGCGCTTGCCGACTCGAACACGCCATCAATGTCCTCCCGCCGCTGCGGACCAAGGAGGGCAAGAATGTTACGACGGTATCGCCGCCCTGTACCGATGTCCGAGGTGATGTCGATGATCGGCCTGAACCTCGACAGGTAAAGCCCACCGCACCGGCGGCGCTGACCGGCGCATGTACTGCCGGGCGATGTCCGTTGGGGCCGGCGTGCGTCATTGAACGGGTGTCAGCCAGGAGTCGTTCCGGAAAATATCGGGGCGGCGGGCCCGGGGCGGGCGCACTATGGTGCCGCAGATGACGACAAGCACGGCGATCGCCGACGCCAACGCACTCACGGCCTGCTGGGCGTCCAGATTGGAAGGGCAAGGGACGGTACTGTCCGGGGCCGGGGTGCACGTCCTGCTGGCGCTCCTCGCCCCGTTCGCCGGTGGGGCAGCCCGCGACGAGCTCATGGGTGTTGCGCCCGAGGCGTTTGAGCTGCCCGAGTCGCCCGGCATCCGGGTTGCCACCGGCGTGTGGATGCGCGACACGGTGCCGCCGACCGAGGCGTGGCAGGCGGCCGTGCCCGCTGGGTTGCGCGGGACGCTGACCGGGGACCCCCGCCAGGACCAGTCGGCGCTCGACGCCTGGGCAGCCGCGCAGACCGGTGGGCAGATCGCGGCGATGCCGGTCAGGGTCTCCGAGGAGTCTCTCATGGTGCTGGCCAGCGCCTTGTCGGTGCAGACCACGTGGGTGGAGCCGTTCCAGGAGGAGCGCGGGCTGATCTCGCGCGGGCCGTGGGCGAGACAGGACGTGGCGACGCTGTACCGGTACCTGGATGGCATCGAGGGACTGCGCACGTTGCGGGCCGTGGACACGGATGCCGGGGTCATTACGCTCGTCACGATCGAGGGGCGCGACGACGTCGACGTCGTGCTGGCCCTGGGCGAGGAGGATCAGGCCGCGTCCGCGGTGCTGCGCGCCGCCCTGCACGCGATCACCGGCGCCGCATCGGGCGGCGTGACCGGTCGCGACGGCTGTGTCCTGCGGGACAATGCCCGTCCGGACCGGGGCCCCCAGCCCGACTGGGACGACGACTGGACCGTGACGGTCGCACCCGGCGTCACAGTGCGGGAGCACAGAGCGCTGCATCAGGACACCCCCGGTCTGTCGATGAGCACCGTGCGGTTCCGGGTCGCCGGCGCACACGACCTGCTCCAACACGCCGAGCTCTTCGGGCTCACCGCGGCCACTGACACAACCCGCGGGCACTTCCCCGGGATCAGCCTGGAGCCGATGGCGGTCTCCCAGGCCCGCCAGGACGCGGTCGCCGAATTCACCGGCGCCGGGTTCAAGGCGTCGGCCGTCACCGCGATCGACGAGGCCGCCGGAGGGTTGGAGGGACCCGAGCGATACCACCGGGTACGGCACTTGAGCGTGTGCCTCGACCGGCCGTTCGGGTTCGCGGCCGTGCACCGCCACACGAAGCTGATTCTGGTCGCCGGCTGGGTGGCCGAGGCCTATCAATATTGAGCCGTGCCCGACCGCTCGTGCTGCCGACCGCGAGCGCGAGGCTGGCGGCGGATGTCACGTTCTGCAGTCACCAGTGTGCGGCCGGAGGCTCCGGAGTGGGGTGATCCAGCCGGGAAGAGTGATGGCCCGAACCGGTTTTGGAAGGCGTGAATTGCTGCGTGTCGTCCGTGGCGTCGGTGCGGTGTTGCTGTGGCTTCAGAGCTCCAGCTACCCGGGTCACGCGCCGTACTTCATCAACATCGGCGCTGCCTCAGAGCGTTGGATCGACTACCGGGGTGGCATCGAGCAAGGCCTGGGTCAGCTGTCCGGACGCGTGCACCCGCCGCCGGAGTTCGCGTTCGCTCCAGGCGCTGACATGTGGGTGCTGCGGACGGCGGAGGCCGCGGCTGAGCACGGCGCTGGGCTGTGTCAGACGTTCGACGAGGTGGTGTTCCCGCGGCTGGACGCGCACCTGGAATACAACGGGAGCGTCCAAGACGGCGAGGAGGGAGTGTGCTCAGGCCGGAGACCGCATAGGAGCCCGGGTCATGATGTCGCGTTATACGTCCACTGCAGGGTGACGTCGGGCTTCAAGCGCAGCCACAGCGTGGCCGCCTGCGCTTCTTCCGGGAACTCGATGCGCAGCAGTTCCCGCCCCTTCGTCCGGTCGACCCCGACGGTGCGAACACCAGCCAGTTGGAGATCGACGATGTCTTCGCCACCGGCCGCGGCCCGCATCCTCAGCCCGACCTGTCCGTAGCCAGGCTCCACATCCAGCTCGATCTCGTATCCGCCCCGCACCGCCAGAAATTTCACCGAGGTGTACGGCCACGGATACCGCCAACTCTCAAGACCGTCCGCGGCAAGGCCGCCTGCCGCATCTGTGTAGCGCGGCTCAGCCCCGAAGAGCCAGACCAGATCCTCAAAACTCGGGAGCGGCTCCATGACCACCACCGCATCTTCGCACTCGTGATCCGCGGCATAGCCCATTCATGCCGATTCGACGTGGCGGACACGAAGGTTGACCGTGGCCGGGACGGTGGAGCACAACGGGCGACGAGCTCAGTGTTGCAGCCAGGCGTCGATGCCGTGCAGTGCCGATTCGACCAGGGCGCGGGGCGCTCCGCTGTGACGGAGTGACGTTCGCGCGCACGTGGCCAGTTGTGCGGCGGTGAGGCCGAGGTGATCTCGCGCGAGGGTGTATTCATTGAGCAGATCCGTGTCGAACAGCAGCGGGTCGTCGGCGTTGATGCTGCAGGGCACGCCTCGGGCGAGTAGCGCCGGGAGGGGATGCTGGGCGATCGAAGGCACGACGGACAGCATCACGTTGCTGGTCGGGCACACGTCGAGCGCGACGCCGCCGGGCGCCAACCGGTCGAGCAGGCCAGGGTCGGCGATTGCTGCAACACCATGCATGATCCGGTCGGCGCGCAGCACCTCCATCGCGTCGCGCACCGACGATGGGCCGGTCAGCTCACCGGCATGCGGTACGGCAAGGAGGCCGCCCTCGCGGGCGATGGTGAACGCCTCGGCGAACAGCGGTCCTGGTGCCGCGGTCTCGTCGCCGTCCAACCCGAACCCGACGACACCATCATCGTGGCGGCGGACCGCGAGCCGTGCCAGCGCGACGGCCTCCTGCACGGGCCGGTCACGGTTGGCCGCCACGATGAGTCCGAATCCCACGCCGTAGCGATCCTGGGCGGCCCGGCCGGCGTCGAGCACGACGTCCAGGACGTCGGCGTCGGAGCCCAAGCGGCCGCCGAACAGGCCCGGCCACATCGACGGCTCGATCCACACCGCCCCGGCCAGCGCCGCGTCCTCGACGATCTCGTGGACCAGCCGCTGCGCGTCGGCCGGCGTGCGCAGGCACGCAGCCGCGGCGGTAATGGTGTCCGTGAACGCCGCGAATGAGCCGTACGCCGTGGGCAGGGTGGCGACCACTCCGGCCCGATCAGCCAGCTCCAGCAACGTTGAGCGACGCATCGCCCCATCGAGATGGATATGAAGGTGAGCCTTGGGCAACGCGGCGAGGGTCCGGCTGCCTGACATTCGGCCATGATCCCACGCCACATGTATCCACCGCGACCCTGCAACGGCAAGATGCCCGTCCGCCGTAGCCCAGACGGACCGGCGCCATAGCAGGTCGTGCGTTAGGGTCCGTCGACATTTGGGGCCAGCACTTGTCCGGTCACGTAAGAGGCTTGATCACGGTTGCGCTCATGCCGCTGATGGTGCGCGATCGCTGCCGACGCTCCTCGCTTGTGGCCCCGGCGTCGGCCTGATCGAGTCCTATTGCGGTGTCGCCCGCTGCGGCACCCAGCGCAGCAGGCAAGTCGACCCGTTTGGCCGGTGGACGCCGCTTGATGGGCGGGCCTGTTCGGGTGCTGGTTCGCTGCAGGAGGGCCACGGCCGTACCGGATGTCCCCGTAGAGTTTCGACATGTTCATGCTCCATGGCCGCCTCGGCGCGAAGCCCGGCAAGCGCGATGACCTTCTGAAGATCATGAGCGAGGCGGGCGAGTCCTTGCCAGGCAATCGGCTGTATGTGGTCGCGATCGATGAGACGGACGCTGACGGTGTGTGGGCGACTGAGATCTGGGAATCGCAGGAGGCTCACGCGGCGTCGTTGCGTCTGGACCACGTGCAGAAGCGCATCGCGCGAGCGATGCCACTGATCGACACCGGCGGCATTAGGCAGCAACGACTCGACGCCCGCGCAGGGATACCCGACTGAGCCGGCGGCCGAGTCCTCGACACTCAAACCCAGCGACCGGGCCACCGACCGCCCTCACCATGATGCGCGTTCCAGCCGCAACGTGTGGCCACCCCGATCCGGCCGCCCGTCAAACGTCGATCGCTGGTGGGACTGCCTGATCAGATTCACGCATATGCCGCGATCCGCGTGGGCGGTCGTCGTGTGGCGCGCTCGGCGGTGTTCACGGGCGTAGTAGTGCCGGCCGAGCGGCGAGTCGCCCGTAGGTCAAGATCCGTGCCAAGTACTCCCGGAATGTCGCGAGCGACTGCGGATCTACTGCCAGTTCGACGATGATCTCGGCGTCCTCCAGGCCGAGGTCGACGAGGGCGGCTTCGCTGACGACGACGCGCATACGGTTGCCGTCGATGCTCAGCTCACGGACGCACCCGTATGCGGTTCCGTGGCGCTCGGTGAGCAGGCAGTAGGTGTCCATGCCCAACCGGACGTCCTGGGCGTCAGGGGGATCGTCGCCGGCCTGGAAGATCAAGGCGCGGCCGGTGCCGTCGTCTCGTTCCGCGACGGCGGCGACCAGGCACTGCTCCTCATCGACGCCGGCCGGGGACGCGACGAACTCAATCGGCATGGCGCCGTTCTTACCACAGCCGGCCGAGGCGCCTACGGCGAGATCATCAGGACCTCCGCTATGCCGCCGATGGTGCGCGCGAGACGGAGCATACGTCTGTGGTGTGTGGAGGCTGTTGGCGATCCGAACGCGAACCACCGGGGCCTCGTTGGTGAAGCAAGCCACGGAGTCGGCCCGAGGGCGTAGTGGGACGTGACTCGAGCGCGCTGGTAGCCGAGCCACCTCAGAGGGCCGCCCCTGGCGATCGAAGTCGGCCCGAAACTGTGGGGGCCGAGCCGGCACGCTCTCGGGCCGTCGTGCCCGGCCCGGGACCGGGTGCCCGCGGGCGGCGCCGGGTAGCTGCACCGCTCCTCGCGGCGCGGTGCCGGATCCGTCCGGTACCGCCGCGCCTGTCGCCCGGTTGCGTTCCAGGTGGCCAGCCCGGCGCCGTCACGCTGTGGTGGTGCGCGGGGCGACGATGTCGGGGGTGCCGAAGCGCACCGGGACGCCCGGGGAGTAGAGCACGCTGTCGGGCGGGCCGACCGGGGCCGGCAAGCCCGCCGCCAGGATCAGGGTGTCGTCCAGGTCGAGCAGGTCCGCGCGGTACAGCGGCCAGCGCGGATGCTCGTTGGGCAGGTGCAGGGTGCGGCCCCACGCTCGGGTGTGCAGTCCCCAACGGGCGGTGACGAAGTGCTCCAGCGGCGTCGGCTCGGCGATCGGCGCGCCGATCCGCACCGCCATGGCGTTGCCCGCCGGGCGGGGACCCGGCCAGCGGCGGCGGCTGGTGTATGACACGACGTCGCCGTCCTTGCGCATGCGCATCCTCGCCCACTTGTAGGGCAGCCGCAGCGACACCTGGGCGGTCAGCACCGCCGGCAGCCGCTCCGCCTCCAGCGACAGGAACACCACCGCCCGCCGGCCCGACCCGTCGACGCTGTAGAGGCGCACGTTGGTCTCGCAGAACGTGCCCAGGTAGGGCAACCCCGGCCCGCGGAACAGGCCGAGCCCAACCATCCGGAAGCCGATCAGGCCGATATACGTGACTCCGCCGAGCGTGTCGGGCACCGCCCCGGTCGGCAGGAAGGGCGCGACGGTCTCCGGCGGCACTGCCCAGTGCAGAAACGCCAGGTCGTGCCAGCGCTGGACCAGCATCGAGCGGCGCACCGGGCGCAGCGTCTCCGGGGTCACGTCCTCGATCCTCACCATGCCATCATCGCTCAGCCGGCCACCGTGATCCGCGCGGTCCGGTCCAGGCCGGCGTCTTCGGTCATCGAGGCGAGGCTTGGCAGATCTCGCGCTCCAGGATGACCGGCAGCCGCCGACCCGCCTGCCCGTCGTCCCTTGTCGATCGGGTCACTCGGCCTCAGGCCGTTCGCCGGCGCCCCGCTCCGCGTACTGCCCGGGCGGGCGGGCGGGCGACGAGCATCGGCGAGCCGGCGGCCACGTCGCACCGATCGCTTCGAGCCCGAGTGTGTACGAGGCGCCGGCCAACGAGGACGGCACGATCCCGAGATCTGCCAGGGGCTGTACATCGACCCCGAGCGTCACCGGCCGACGGACCGCCCACGTTCGCGCGGCGATTTGGGGGCCCGCCGCGGCCGTGTTCGTTCGCGCCGCGGCTCGAACGGATTCTGGGCCGGTCACGAATGCCTGTCGCCGTTCGAGTACGACTTGGCGCTGTTCGCCGGCGGTCAGCCCTCTCCCGTCCTGGCGATTCGACGATCGACTGGTGGCGTCACTCCTGGGGCACATGGACAAGGAGCTCCCGAGCGTCATTGACGCTGGCCGCGATCGCCCACCCGTGACCGTGCCGCGCACAAGCTCGACGGCATCGCGACCACCACGGATGCCGGCATCCGCACATGCCGCCGACCGTGCGCTGGCGGCGACGATCGTCACGCTCTGTAGATCGCGTTGCGGCCTGATCGTCGGCTGGTGCGAAGTGATGCTGCGGCGTGGCAGTGATGTTGCGTCGGTACACGTCAAACATGGGCGACATCGTTCGAGGTTTATGGGTCAAGTGAAACATCGGTTTTCGGGACGATCGGGTCGATCGGTTGGGTGGGACCGTTCTCCGCTTCGTAGCTGTCGGCGAGAGGAAACCTGCACTCGCACGCGCTGCAGGTGGCGTGGCCGAACAGGTAGGTAATGCCGTTGGCGAGAACGGTGTCGCCGCCGGCGATTGCGGTGCCGTACATCCATCGGCCGATCCCGGTCAGCTGATCGGGATCGGCCGGGATGAGCGGGCGCCGACGGATGTCGCCGTCGTTGTAGTGGCGGATCGCCGCGTAGTGGCCGTAGTCGCCGATGACGATCGCCAGGCGGGTGGCGCAGCTGGGGCAGCCGAGGTGGTAGTGCTCGTCGGTGAAATTCAGGCTGATCTTGGCCCAGAAGGTGTAGCCGGCGAAGCCGAGCGCGTCCTGCATCACGTGCACCAGCGCAGATGCGGCCGAGGGTGCCCTGACACTGGCCAGACGGTCCTCGGCGAGACGGTACAGCGCGGCCGGGACGTGCCGGTTCGCGCGGACCAGGTCGTCGTGCTTGTGGTTGCGGTGCAGGCTCCGCACGATCACGGCGGCGAGATCCAACGCCCGATCACGGTCGGGCCGAGCAGCGGCCCGCGCGATGCCGGCCAGACCCGGCAGCGCGGCGAAACCGGCGGAACACCAGCACTCGCCTTCTACAACGAGCCGCCGTTCGAGGTCCTTCCAGGTCCTGGCATCCGGCCGCTGTTCGAGCCGGCCGAGCAACCGCTCGACGAACACGCCGGGACTACCCCAATGATCCTGCACCGACCACCAATCGATCACCGCGCTATCAAACACCGCCGAGGAGAACGCATACGCATCTGCGATGGTCATCCGCCGCCCTAGCCGGGCCGGTATCCCGGAGTGATGGACCTTGCGGCTTGCCGACGCGCTGATCTGCCGAATTGAGCGCACGTGATCAACGTGGTGGGCGTCGGATTTTCTGGCGGTGAACGCTTCATCCCCCGATCCTGCTGCCGAAAATCGGGGGGTATCGGTCAGGGTGTTGTGGCAGGGTATCGCGATGGCCTCCGAGGAGCAGATCGGTCCACCCGGACGACGTGCCGAGCAGCAGGTACGGATAGTGCATCTGACCGGGCCGGTGTTCCGGGCTCTGGCCGATGGTGACCTCGCCGCCGCGAACGCGGTGAGCCCGGTACCTTTGTCGCCGCTGTTCATCGATGCGTCGTCGAGATACGTGTGGCAGATGCGTGCAGAACAGATCGCGATGGATCCGGCCAGCGCGGACTGGGTCAACGGCGTCATATGGTGTGAGCGGGAGAGACTGGCCGTCGGCCATGCCGGCTACCACGGACCGCCCGATCCTTCCGGAATGGTGGAGATCGGCTATACGGTCGACCCGGTGTACCGACGACGCGGCTATGCCCGCGCCGCATTGGAGACGCTGCTCCGGCGGGCGTCCTGCGAGCCACGCGTACGTACGGCGCGGGTGAGCATTCGACCGGACAACGTCGCCTCCTTCCAACTCGCGTCGCAGTACGGCTTTGTCAGGGTCGGTGAACAGTGGGACGACGTTGACGGTCTGGAGATCATCTACGAAGTTGAGATCCAGCACCCCTAGGCAGACAGAAGGCGTTTGGACATGCCGCGATCCGCTTGGCACGCCGAGACGTTCTTCGTCGCCGGTCGCGTGCACAAGCGCCAGCAGCACCTCGGGCGCGTGCGGGCGGCCGGCGGCGCCGCGCACGAACCGGTCGGTGTCGGCATCGAGGCGGGACCACGCCTCGGCGGGCAGGTCCGAGGCGTTCCTCGTGTACCGTCATCTGGAGACGGGCAACGCCTCAGGCGGGTGCTCCGTTCGGGTCGATCTTCCACCGCTGCAGGAACTCGCGGACGGTCAGCACGTCGAGCTGGTACCGGATCTGGTCGGCCAGGGTGCCATCCGTCCACGCGGGCATACGCAGCAGCGTCTGACCCGTGTCGCGGCGCGTGACTACGAGGTGGCCCCGGACGGCCGGGGTGGTCGCATCGGTGTTGGGGCTGCCGTCAGCGGCGAGCAGGAGCGCATCGACCACCTTGCCGGCGAGCGCCCATCGCCCGGCTGCCGGTGTCGTGACCAGCTCCATTGCGAGTTTGCTACGGGCAGGTGCGTCGAGGTCCACGTCATCTCCCGCCGTCTGCTCCGGGGTTCGCAGACAATCAGGCTAACCAGCGACGGCAAGCTCGGCGGCTAGGGCGACCCGGCGGCCGGGAAGCCGAAGTCGTGCAACCACCGGACCTTGACCAGGTGCACACTCGGCCGGCCGGAGGGCACGGTGAAGTCGGACCTGTTCCACGCGAGGGCGCGAATCCGAGCAGAACGGGACGGCACCGATGACTGAGCCCGAGGACCGGTTCGACGGCTGCCTGGAACAGCACCGCATCGAGCCACTTGGTCCGCCGCAGGGCGCCTACGAGCGCATCGCCCGCACCGCGCGCCGCCGGCGGGTGGCAAGGGTCGCCGCCATCTCCGCCACCGCGGTCGTCCTGTTCGCGGGCATCACCGGCCTTACGTACCGGATCGTCACCGCCCCCGCCCCGGTGCCGCCGCCCGGCGCCTCCAAGTCACCGTAGGTGCCGTCCCCGAACAGTCCTCACCGCCGCCACCGGGCGTGACCGGTTCACCGTCTGCGGCCGGCTCGCCGCTGACCCCGACCGCCGGTGTCACGACCCCGCAGCTCGTCCGCTGCCACACCGGCGACCTGCAGGTGACGATCGGTCCGGACCGGGCGGCGGAGCGCAGGACAGCCGCTACGTGTGGCTTGTCTTCACCAACGTAAATGGCGTCAACGTCCCATCCGTCTCGCCGATCGTCGCCGGCCTCATCGAGTGGCGATCGGCAATACGACAGACCTCAACCGGAGCCCCTCCCAGGCGTCATAGCAATCGTTGCACTCGATATCGACGCAGGGAGAAGCACTGATGAAAAAGCACTTGGCGGCACTTGTACTCGTCCCGCTCCTGCTGGCCGCCTGCGACCCGGTCGACGAGGCGGCCGGCGGGCCGTCCACGGCCCCTGGCGCCCCCTCCTCCGGCGCCGCCAGCTCCGGCTCGCCGGTCCCGGCGCAGTCCGCCCCGTCCAGCTCACCACCGCAATCCGGGCCCTCCCCGTCCAGCCAGCCCCGGCCCACGCAGTCGTCCGGCCCCGGCCGCTGCAGGACCGCCGATCTCCAGATCACGGCTCAGGGCGCTCCCGGCGGCGGAGCGGCGGGCTCGCAGTACAACTGGCTGGTCTTCAC
The DNA here is from genome assembly GCF_019904175.1 of Dactylosporangium vinaceum. GTDB lineage: Bacteria > Actinomycetota > Actinomycetes > Mycobacteriales > Micromonosporaceae > Dactylosporangium > Dactylosporangium vinaceum. The sequence continues at coordinate 3,783,363 of NZ_CP061913.1, forward strand.
CAACATCTCCGCCCGCACCTGCACCCTCAACGGCTACCCCGGCGTCTCCCGCCTGGCCGGTCCGACCGGTCCGCAGATCAACGACCCGCTCCGCCGCGAAACCGGCGTCACGGTGGCCGAGGTCGTGCTGGCGCCCAACGCCGCCGCTCACGCCACCCTCCGCGAGGCCAACGTCGGCCAGTTCGACACCAACTGCAACCCGGTCGACCAGGACGGCTTCCGAATCTTCCCGCCCGGCGAGACCACGTCGTTCTTCCTGCCCTGGCACGAGCGGGCCTGCTCGGTCAATGGCACCAACGTGGGCGCCGTCTTCCCGGTCGTGGCCGGCCTGAGCGAAACCTCCTGACCGGCCCGCGGGCGTCCCGGCATTCCCGAGGACGCCCGCCCCGGGCACCCGTGGGCTGCTCGGCGCGCGGTCGTGCAGCGCCTCGTGCACGAACGAGTACCGCACCCCCAGGAATTTTTGCGTCGCGCAGCACTCGATGCGGATCCGAACGTCCGATCGGGCCGAACAAGGCGTCCATCACTGCGCTCTCGGCCCGACGCACGTCCTCTTCGACCTCGACCGAGTCACCCGGTTGCTCAGCTGCCATCGCCACAGTGTGACTGCCCAGCCGGCTTTGGTCACGAAACTTCGCGACGGCCGAACCGGGCGGTCCGGGATACATACGTCTGCCGCTGATGGTGTACCGGGCCAGTGCAGCCTGTCACGTTGCGTATCGCTTGTAGGGTGCCGGTGTGCGCTGCCTGTCTGAGCTCGTCGACGCCGTCGATCCGGCGTGGCCGGAGGTGGAGGCGGCTGCGGCCGCCGCGCCGTACCAGGTCGTCGTTCTGGCCGCCGACCCGCGCCGGGCTGACGAGGAGCTCCAGTTGTTGCAGGTTACAACGCGGTCGTGGTTGGGGGCGGTGGTCCATAGCAGCGGCGGCCTGGTGCTCGATCATGGGTGGCTGCGTGTCTTTGGATCAGAGCACGACGAACGTCGCCTGGCCAGTCTGAGCCAGGTCAATGACCACGTCGCTGGCGCAATGATCGTGGCGCAGGACGTGCTGGGCGGTCACCGCGTCGGATCGTCGTCACAACGAGCGGCAGGGCGCTGGCAAACGCCACGGCTCCCGGTACTGCCGAGTCCGGTGAGCTACGTGGTAGGTGCGCGCTCGGCTTCATCGAGGAGCACCTGGAGCCGATCCCGGCAGCGCAGCAAGAGTCCGGCGATCTCGTCGAAAGTCGCCGCGTTGACAGTGCTGTTGTCGAACCACATCGCCGCACGGCGGCCTGACTCTGCGCCAAGTAGCCTCCTGCGGCCTCGACCAGTCCGATGAACTCGTCCCGGTTGCGTGGTGACGCGAACTGGACCGACCCGCGCGCCGCTCGCAACGATTCCCCGGGAACGGCGAAGACCGCCGCCTGGTCGCCGCCCGCCTGATCAGCTCCGATCCACGCCAAGACATACTCAAGCTCCGCCGCGGCCAACGTCAGCCTGCCGACAGCCAGAATCATTTCATCGGTGACCCGCCGCATAGGCCAACCGTATCGGAGACCCTCTGAGGGAGCTCGTGCGCCGGCCGGCCAAATATCGTCAGGCTTCGTGGCATTGCTCCGGCCCCGCTGGTGCGAGCCGACCGCGCTCGGAGTCGGTGAGCGGTGGGAGAGGGATGCCTGCCTGGCGGGTTTGCCGGCGCGGTTTCCCTTTCGATCTTCTTTGGTGTGTCTTACATGTCCCTGAGGCCCCCGGTACTGCTGAACCGCTTGCCGGTGGTCGCGCGTACGGGCTTGCGGAAGGGTCGAACCGAGTACAGGAGGTCGCCTTGAAGCATGCCGCACCGGTGCCTGCGACATCGCTCGCCGAACTGTCGAAATCGTCGATCCGCCGCCGGCAGATCCTGCCGCGCCGTCATGCCGCCGGCCCGCGACCGGCCGTACCCACCGGCGGGACCGGGCTGGCTGTCGCCGCATTCGCGGCCGACTCGGCGAGTCTCGACCCGGTCATGGCGAGTTGGCTGAGTGTGGAACTGGGTGAGGGCCCGCCGCCGGAGCAGGTGCTGGACCGTGTCCTCGAGGCCCTGTCGAGCCTCTGAGCCAAGCCTTCTGCAGGGCCCCGACATGCATTGAAGGCCGCGGCGACGCCAATGTGAGCACGAGCAGGACTGTCTCCAAGGCGAGGAGTCTGCGGGCCCGGCAGCAAGGTGACGGTGACCGGGTCGATGCTGAGCAGGCGCTGGACCAGCGATGCACAAGTCTGGAAGCCCACGACTGTGCGTGGCCCCCGGTGTGCCATGCCCGCCAGGGGTCAAGTCCCCGCCAGTCCGCCGGCATCCGGATCTGCTGCATGGCGTGCTCGCGTTCGGACCGTGTTGACCGAGTGCATCGGCCAACACGACAGCTACGGTGGTCTCGTGCTTGAGCTCAGTCGCGTTGACCTGGAGGAGATCGCCGTCGCGTTGGCCGATCAGTCCGCCTACGAGCACCGATACCTGATCAACCCGCAGACCGGGGAGATCGTGTTCTGGACCTCGGATACCGGCATCGATGGCGAGACGCCCGTTGCCCTCGAGGAGCTGGACCTGATCTGCATTGATCCATTGCCGTCGCACGTCTGGTACCAGGACATGGCGGACTTCGCCGGCCAAGTCGGTGATGAACAGGCCGGGCGACGGCTCGAGCGGGCCATTCGCGGCAAGGGCGCGTTCCGCCGGTTCAAGGACGAGCTGCACGAAAGATATCCAGACCTCCTCCCGGCCTGGACCGCCTTCCGCGACACCCGCGCCCGCCGACGCGCAGTCGACTGGCTGGAAAGCAATTCACTCATCGACAACAACACGGCGACGCGATACCGCGACGAGCATCCCGAACCCGACGTACCGGCAACCACCGCTTGATCACGCTCGCGCTCATGTCGCCGTTGGTGCGTGGCGGCCGGCCAGATCTCATCACCGACGGTGGCCGTCCTCGCCGAGGGCGCGGCCGCCTGCCCTGCTGATGAGGGCTCACTCGATCGGGTCGGCAGGCCGGCGTGCCATGCCTCTGCGGAGGCTCACTTCCCGCATCCTGGCCGACGTCGAGGGTTGCACGTACCGCCGATGTCGGGTCCACGGCGTCGGCGATGATAGATCTTCCATGGCGAGATCGACCGCCGGAACACGAGGGGCAGTGGCGCGATGAGGACGAGTCGGCTCGAAGCGTTCAGCGATGGAGTGCTGGCCATCATCATCACGATCATGGTGTTGGAACTGAAGCCGCCGGGCGGGCACGAACTTTCGGACCTGGTGCACTCGACCGGCATCGGGCTGTTGACGTACCTGCTCAGCTTCGCCTACGTCGGCATCTACTGGAACAACCACCACCACATGTTCCACCTGGTCCAGCGGGTCAACGGCGCGACGCTGTGGGCGAACCTCGCACTGTTGTTCTGCCTGTCGCTGTTCCCGCTCACCACGGCCTGGGTGGACGAATCGAGGTTCGCGCAGACCCCGGTTGTGATCTACGGCGTCAACATGCTGGCCGCGGCTGTGGCGTACTACGTGCTGCAGATGGTGATCATCCGCTCGCAGGGCGCCGAGTCCCCGCTCCGGCGGGCGGTCGGCAGCGACATGAAGGGCAAGATCTCACCGGTGGTGTACCTCACCGGGATCGTCAGCGCACTGGCGATTGACCCCGGTGGGCACGTCGGCGTGGGGATCGCCCTCGCCTGCTACATCGCGGTGGCAATCATGTGGATCGTGCCGGACCCCCGCATTGACCGTATCGTCCGCGACCACGAAACCTCCGACTGACGCATGCCCGCGAAGGAGACATCCGCATCTGCGCCGTTGGTGCGGGCGGTCGACCGGAGCTCGTCACCGCCAGTGACCCGCGTGGCGAGGTCCTAGCTCACGGACATCTTGCCCCGGGCATTGGGGCCTTTCGGTCGTTGGAGAAGGTTCCACGACCGCTACTTCTGGTCTCGGGTTCGGCGCCGCACAGCTGCTGCCACCTCCGGCGGTAGCTCGTCGGCTTGGTCCGTGGTCCGTCCAGGCCGTAGAAAATCGAACAGCAGCACCGTGCGCGTGTGCGCGGAATAGTTCCACGCCTCATGAACGACGGTGTCGTCGAACACGAGCAGGTCTCCTTCGCGCCAGAGCCGGGTCTGCGAGCCGACCCGCAAGGCGCAGTCGCCGTCTGGCACCACCAAGCCCAGGTGAGCGCGGTGGACAGTCGTGACCCAGCCCTGATGGGGCTTGATGTGAGTCCCGGCATCCATGCGGGAGAAGCCCGCGGTCGTGAGGCCCGGGATCTGACTCAGCGCATCTGCGGTGCGGGGGCAGTTCATCAGCGCCGCGTCGATACGGGTGCCGAACGCGACGAGTCCGTAGACGCTCCAGCCAGTTCCGTACATCTCGCGTTGGACCCACGGCTCGAACGATTCGTCGCCCAGCGTCAAACACTCCGCCCGGATGTCTCGCCAAGCTCGCCGAAGATCGGCCAGGAACGGAAACTGCTCACCGTCAACGAACACACCGAACCTCCACCACCCGCTGTTGGCGCACATCGAACGACCGGCGGCCAGCGCCCCCACTCGCGCGCTGGACAGTACCGCACCGTACCGACGTTCCCGGTCCAAGATCATCTGCGCGGACGTAGCTGCAGAGGTTGCCTCTCATGCCGATGTGTGTGCGCGCCGAAGCCGCTGCCGTCCGCAGAAACGATCGAAGATCAGGCGGTTGGCGGAGGCTCTGCACCGTGCGGTAACGACCGATAATCGCACAATGAAGTACAGTCATGCGTGTCCCAAATGTCATGCGTCGGACATCATTCGCATTCCGGGCCACACAGGTCCGTACGGATCCGGTAACAACATCCCGGTAGGCCCGTTCACAACGCCTGTCCCGGTCGCTCGCTATGTATGCCTGAACTGCGGCTTCGTCGAAGAGTGGATAGACGCGCCGCAGCATCTTGCCAAGCTTCGCGAAAAGTTCGGGCCGAGGAGCCCAGCCTGACGGCCTGGGTGTCCCGCCAGGTCGACCACTGGTGGCTGCACGCCCGCCCCTCTTGCCGCGACTAGGCAAATTCAGCGGTCCATACCCTGCCACCGGTGAGGCGCCTGGCAAGCGCTCTTGGTTTCCGCATCTGCCGCGATCCGATCGCTGCGGAGGGTGATGGTTGGCTCGCCGGCTTCGGCCGATGGATGCGGCGATGGGTCTGCACCCGAGTCCCCGGTCTCGCTTTCTCGGCAAGTGATGCTTGCTCAAGCCTTGATAATGCAGGAATGCAGGAGCCGGTCGGGGAGTTCACGTCCGCGGTGGACGGTGATGTGACGTCGGTCAAGACCGTGCCCGGGTGGGTGGGGCCGGTCTTCGCGTTGCTAGCGCTGGCCACGGTACCGTGGGTGGCCTTTCTGGCGGTCACATTGCCGAGACATGCCACCTTCGCACACTATCGCGGGGTTTGGGTGGGTTTCGATACGGCGCTGGTCGCGGTGCTCGCGCTGACCGGGTATATGGGGTGGCGCGGTCGGCCCTGGGTCGCGCTCGCGGCGACCGCGGCGGCCACGATGCTGCTGGTGGACGCGTGGTTCGACGTGATGACCACGCCGCTCGGCTACGGTTTGCTGTTGTCCATCGCGCTGGCGATCCTGGTCGAGCTGCCGCTCGCGGCGATCTGCCTGTGGATCGCCCTGCACGCCGAAATGGTCATCGCGAACCGATTGGTGATCCTGCGCCGCCGGGCGCGGCGGACCGGGGCGCGATCGGTCCGCGGGGCGGGTCGGCGTTAGGCCGTGTTTCGTAAGGCGTTGATGTTCCGGCGTGGCCGTGATCGATAACTGAGGAGGTCTCCGGTAGGTGGTTTAGCGACCAAGCAAAACCGAATACCAGACCGGAGACCTCGTGCCGAGCGTAGCGGTTGCGAGGCGTCATGACCTGACCGACGCGCAGTGGGCGGCGTTGGAGCCGTTCGCGCCTGCATGGCCCAGTACGATCTGGACCCGGACCGGAACTGATACGTGATCGCCGACCAGCGTCCATCGGTTATGGCTCGGGGTGCCGCCGTTGCCGACGCGGGTTTGATCCCATTAGCGATCGCGGCTGCGACCCGGTCGATGACATGCCTGGTCAGTTCGCCGTGCAGCCAGGTCTGGTCGCCGTCGGCGCGTTCGGCGGCCTGGAATTCGGCCATCCGTCGGACGCTGGCTCTGAAGCCAGGGTCCTGCAACAGCTCCGCCGGCTCGATCAGGCTTCGACGTGCTCGGCGGTGGGATCGTCAGGCAGGTCCGGCACCGCCGCACGCAGCAGCTCCACCAGCCCCGGGTTGGCGTCGACGGCGCCGAACGTGCTGTCGATGAAGTCGTGGATGAGCCGGTGACGTTCGGCCTCGGACTGTTGCACGATGCGGTGCATGAGTTCCATCTCCTCAGGACTGGAGTTACGTTTCGCCACTGCCCGCAGGACCGCCCGGCGCAGCCGGAGCACGCGGATCTGCACGTCGAGCGCCTCGGCATGGGCGGCTGCGGCGTGTGCCACGGTGAGCTCGTCGGCGAGCACCCGGTTGATACTGGCCAGGTCGACCCCGAGTTCACGCAATGTGCGGATGAGGTCCAGGCGGGCGCTGCGGCCGGGTCGTAGCGGCGATGGTTGGCGGAACTACGATGTGCGGGCGGTAGAACGCCGGCATCGGAGTAGAACCTGATCGTGCGGACCGGCAGACCGGTCCGCCGAGCCAGGTCCCGATCGAGTACAGCGCCCTGTGATCCGCGCCAACGATCCTCATACCTCCACCAGGTGGAGATGCAACCCGCCGGTCATCTCCCGGAACCCGTCGATTGAGCCGCCGTCGATCGAATCCGACCCCAGCACCCGAACTCGTGCCCAGGCTGCGATCCTCCGACCTGGACCCGACGAATTGTGCATCCGTTCACGGCTGCGGTTCGTTCGCCGCAGGTCGTCCGGTCAATCCACTTCTGGTCCCGCATGCCCCGACAGGCATTGCCAACCGGTCGCCGAGTTCACCCAGGTCTGGGTCAACCGCAGACGGTAGGTTTCCTGCGTGCCGTCGCGGCTCACCACGTCCACGACGAGTGCTGTCAGCACTGCGACCGCGTCTCCAACGATCTGTACATCGATGTCCTCCAGCATCTGATCGACCCACACCAGACCGCCGCCAACGTTGCCGGCCAGGTAGCCCTCGCGATCGAGAACGACTCCTCGGTACGTGGTTCACCGCAGCTGCGGATGCAACAGGGCCGCCAGCTGGCGCCGGTCACCGACCACGAGAGCCGCCGATCGTGCTCGCGCCGCTGTCATTACCGCCTGCATCGCTTCGTCAATGGCCATGCTGCTGATCCTGCCCGACGCACTCATTTGGCGCTGGCGCAGTGCGGATCTTGGTACGCGGTCGACGGACAGAGCGTGCGCTGCTGGGCGGCGGCCAATGGCTCGCACTGAGGCGGGCCGCAACGGGGCAGGTAGTGGCCGCGGTCAACAGGGTGGGGCGGGAGCCCGGCTCACGGGACGCAGCGGCGGGCGGCGCATGGCAGGATAGGCGCTCGCATGGAGCCATCTCCGTGCTTCGATCCCGCTGCCAGGCACCGGAACCGAAGTCTCACCATCGAACCCGGAAGTGAAGCCCCGATGCGCAACACCAAATCCGCCCTCCTCGGCGTCCTCGCCGGGGTGGCCATCCTCGCGTCCGGCTGCAGTGGCGGCGCCTCCAGTGCCCAGCCGGAGGGCCAGGCCACGACCACGACCACGACGGCGACGACGAGCTCCGCCAGCGCCAAGGCCGAGAGCAGCGCCGCCGCCGACGACACCAAGGCGGCCTGTGCCACCGTCAACGGCGACGTGCGAAGCACCCTGGCCAAGGTCGCCGATGCCGAGAAGATCGGGCCGCCGGCCGGTTACAACGCGGTCAGCGCCCAGTACTCCGCCGGTGCCGCCGTGCTCTACTCGCACGCGTTCAACACCAGCGCGCAGGTCAACGACGCCGCCAAGAAGGTCGCCGACGCCATGGGGGCGATCGCCGACGAGTGGGCGAAGAATCCGCAGCAGAAGCCCAGCACCGCCGGCCTCGACGCCGCGCTCGACCAGCTCAAGGCCGTCTGCGGAGCGGCCTGAAATTCGCGTGAGCCCGTCGATCACGGCACCCACCGCGGCGCGGCAGTCGGCCGGCCCGACAGGCGACTGGAAGAGCGGGCAGCACGAGCACTTCGCGACCGGCGGCGGCGCTCGGCAGCAGTTCTTCCCCGGACACCTGGGCTCCGTTGGTCATGAACGAAAGTCTGGCCTATGCCGAGGTGACCCCGTCAGGCGCACGCAAATGCCGCGAGGTGCCCTCCATGGCGTGCGCCGCTGACGCCCGGCGTCCCGCTTCGGACTGCACTTCGGCGAGGCCGGTTGTATTTTCTCGGCTGCCCGGTGCTCTGTCAGGAAGGAACCGATCGGAGGAACAGATCATGCAACCGTGGCAGCAGGCCCACCAGCAAGCCGCTCAACGCGCCCACAACCAGGCCGCCCAGCACGCTCAACAGGCCCATCAGCACGCCGCGCGCCAGCACCACGAATCGTCGCGGCGCTTCCGCGACAATGGCCACCCGTACCCGGTGAACACAGACTATCGGCCCCGCACAGCCGCCGGCCGCTTCGCCGCCGGGGTGTTCACAGTCATCGGGGTGCTCTTCGCCCTTGCGGTGGTCGGCTTCATCGGCACCATCGCCTATCTGATCATCACCGGGCGCTGATCCGCCCGCGCAGTCAACCAGCTCGGCCAACATATCGGTGCTGCCCATGACGAGCCTGGCGCTACCGTGCTGTGGTGACGGAGCCGGGCCCAGTACTCGTCGAACTACCGCAACCAAGGTCGCTCACCGAAGCGGAGCGTGCCCTGGTGATTCGCCTGGTGGAGTTCGCTGCTGTCGCCGACCTCGTCGAGCAGGTCACGACGGTGCGTGTCGTATCGACCTGCCGCTGTGGCTGCGCATCGGTAGGCCTGCGCAGCGATGGACCGCCGGTCCCCGCGACCGTGGTTGCGCGGCTGAGCGCCACCGGACGCGACGACTACTTCGCCATAGCGGCATCCGGCGACGATGTTCGCGTCGTGCTGCACATCCTCGGCGGGTTCGTCGAAGAGCTGGAGATGTTCGCGGGTGAGGGGGTCCAGGTCGCCGCGCCGCACGTCGACAGCGTGACCCGCCTCTGGATCGGATGACGTTCACGCCGAACCGTGCCGCCGATCGTGCGCGTCGGCCGGTTCTGGTGGGGGACGGGCCGAACCTCCTCGCCGGGCCCCCGGATGCGGGTTGTACCCCAGCACCACCCTGAAGCCGGATGGGAGCGCTACTGCCTCTGGGGCGGTGCCCGAACGGCGGCCGCGGGAGGGAGTCAGGTGTCGCCGGCTGACCGGCCAGTACCGCGCTCTGCGCGGCTGAAACCGCCGGGGACGAGCTAGGGTGGGTGGTGGTGCGCCGGGAAGTCTGGTCGGCAGTCGGACGATGCTGCCTGGAGGACACTCGTGAACGCCACCTCACCCAGCCGGTTCACCGTGTTCGGTCGCGGCTCCTGGCTCGAAGCCCGCCGTATCGGGGACGTCCTGCGTACCGAGACCATCGGCGGCGCGCTGCTGCTGGCCGCCGCGGTCGTCGCCATGATCTGGGCGAACTCGCCATGGTCGGCTTCATACGACACGGTCCGCGGCTACCGCGTCGGCCCGGCGGGTCTGCACCTGGACCTGTCGATCGCGGCGTGGGCCGCCGACGGCCTGCTGGCGATCTTCTTCTTCGTCGCGGGCCTCGAGCTCAAACGCGAGTTCGTCGCCGGCGATCTGCGCGACGCGCGCCGCGCTGCGGTGCCCATCGCCGCCGCGGTCGGCGGTGTCATCGTCCCCGGGTTGTTGTACACCGCGATCGCCGCAGGCGCCGGGGCCGACGCAGTGCGGGGCTGGGCGATCCCGACCGCGACCGACATCGCGTTCGCCCTTGCCGTCCTGGCGGTGATCGGCCGGCACCTGCCGACCGCGCTGCGCACGTTCCTGCTCACCCTCGCCGTCGTCGATGACCTCATCGCGATCGCGATCATCGCCGTGTTCTACACCACCAGCCTGGCCGTCCTGCCACTGCTGGCTGCGGTGGTGCCGCTGGGCGCGTTCACGGTCCTGGTCCAGCGCCGGGTCCGGTCGTGGTGGATCCTGCTGCCGCTGGCCGCCGTCACCTGGGCGCTGGTCCACGCCTCCGGCATTCACGCGACCGTCGCCGGTGTCCTGCTCGGCTTCGCCGTGCCCGTGCTGCGCAGTGAACGGGCCGGCGGCCCCGACGCTGGACCGGGGCTGGCGGAGCACTTCGAGCACCGCTTCCGCCCGCTGTCGGCCGGGCTGGCCGTGCCGGTGTTCGCACTGCTGTCCGCCGGCGTGACCATCGGCGGGCTGTCCGGACTCGTCGACGCCTGGACCGACCGGGTCGCGATCGGCATCATCGTCGGGCTCGTCGCCGGCAAGGTCATCGGGATCGTCGGCGGCACCTGGCTGGTCGCCCGGTTCACCAAGGCGCGCCTCGACGAGGGACTGAACTGGGCCGACGTCGTCGGTGTCGGGCTGCTCGGCGGCATCGGCTTCACCGTGTCCCTGCTCATCGGCGAGCTGTCGTTCGGGCCCGGCAACGACCGGGAAGGCTACGCCAAGATCGCGGTGCTCAGCGGATCGCTGCTCGCCGGACTTCTCGCCGCGGTCCTGCTGCGGCTGCGGAACCGTACCTACCGGCGGCTGCACGAAGCGGAAACGGTCGACGCCGACCACGACGGCGTCCCGGACGTCTACGAGGCGACATAGGCGTGCCTCCGCGGCTTGGCCGCAGCAATGACCCGGTGCACGAATCCCTTGGCGCCTCAGTCGGCTCCTGGACAGGACGCTACCGATGTCGGTGGCACGCTGTGCGGTATCTCGCGATCGGAGGCCGAATTGAAGATCAGCGTGCGGGAAGTGCTGAGCCTGATGATCGGCCTCGGCGGCGTCGCTCTGCTGGCAAGCGGGATCTACCACCTTCTCGACGTCGGCACCTGCGGGACGGGCGGCCCCCACGTGATCGCTCGCGAGTGCCCGCAGGGCTCCGGGATCTGGGGCGTGCTTCTGCCCATCGGCCTGTTCCTGTGGTTCATCGGCCTGTTCGTGAGCAAGCAGGGGCTGGTCAAACCCGGCGCCGGGCAGATCGTGTGGAGCGCGCTGTTCGCCGGCGGCGGCTTCGCCCTGCTGTACCTGGTCCTCACACAGCCGGACCTCGGCCCCGGCGCGGAGCTCGCCGCCTACATCATGGCCGCGGTGTTCCTCCCCCTCGGCGTCGGCATCTGGATCCCCAGCCTGCTCAAGCTGCGGCGCAAGCCGCCCGGCGGCCCGGAAGCGCAGACCACCGAGGCCACGGTCGCCGGCGACCGCACGGCCTGGATGCAGCAACTGCACCGGCTGCTCGGCGACGAGGCGCTGACGCGGGCCGAGTTCGATCGGCTCGCGCGCGATCCCGCCGGGTCTGGCGGCCGGGTTGCTCTGATCCAGCAGCTGGCCGACCTGAGGGCGTCGGGCCTGCTGTCCGCGGAGGAGTTCACTGCCAAAAAGCACACCGTCCTGCTCGGCGATTCCGGCCGAGCGGCCGGATGACGCACAGACCACGCAGCCGCGGGTCGGATCGGCGGAGGTACCCATGCCCAAGCTCCATCGAGAGCCGTTCGGAGCGGGAGTTGCGGCCCTGGTCGCCGAGGCTGCAGCCCGATTTGCCCGCGGCCGGCAGCGCGATCTGTGGAAACGAGGTGGCGGCGTGAAGGCTCCGGTGGATTGCCGGTCCGCGGGGCGGGCCGGGGATCCGGCGCATCGGCGTGCGCCCGAGTGCCGGGTGGGCACCAGATGACCCGGCGCAGTACGTCCCGGCTCGGACGCTGGATGATCAACATTGTGCTGTTCGGCGTCGCGTTCATGGTCGCGTGCATACCGGTCGGCATTCTCGGCTCGTCGAACATCGTCTGGGGCGAGGACAACCAGTACGGCCGAGTCCCCATTCCCGGCAACACTGTGCTTCATCTGCCGGCCGGCTCCGTCCGGGTGAGCGTGGCGATCGCCCTGCCGGGCCGGGGCAACGCGACGCCGGATCTGCCGTTCCCGCCTGACCTGGCGCTGACCCTGACCCCGCTGGACACCACGAGCGGACAACCGGCCGTGACTCGGATCGACGCGACAAGCAGCAACGCCGACGACAACTCGGTCAACACCCAACGGCAGGCGTGGACGGTGCACATCCCGCAAGACGGGTCCTACCGGGTGACGGTGCAGGGCAGCTTCGACCGCGTCGGCGTCAACCCCCAACTGTGGTTCGGGCACGGGCCGCCCCTGCCTGGCCGGTTCGTGCCGCTGGTCGGCCTGGGCCTGGTCATCGTCGCGTACACCCTCTGGTTCGTCGTGGTGCGGCCACGCCGCCGGTCGTCCTCGCCGGCGACAGCGGGGCCGGCGGCCGGGCTCACCACCTGGCGCCGGCCGCTGCGGTCCGCCGCCGGCCCGGCGCGTGAGCCCCGTCCGTCCGGCGAGCCTCCCGAGCGAGGAGCACGGCCCGACCCCGCCATCGCGCCGGCCGATTCAGTCGACCGCCTGGCGAAGCTGGCCGACCTCCACGACCGGGGCGCACTGACCGACGCCGAGTTCGCCACCGAAAAGGCGAAGATCATCAATGGTCCGTGACGCCACCCCGCTGGGCGCGCACGTGGTGTGCCTGGGCGGCAGACCGCGATGCGGCCAGCCGCCGAGCCCTCAGCAGCCGGACGTCAGGCCAGGCGGGCCGGGAAGCCGCCGGTCGCCACCGGACCCCAGCGCTCGATGGTGACGCGGATCAGCGATTTGTTCTGGTCGCGCATGGCCTGGCGGTACTCGTCCCAGTCCGGGTGCTCACCGGAGATGCACCGGAAGTACTCGACGAGGGGCTCGAGGGCCTCGGGCATGTCGAGGACCTCGGCGGTGCCGTCGACCTGCACCCAGGCGTCGTTCCACTCGTCGGACAGGACCAGCACCGACACCCGTGGGTCGCGGCGCAGGTTGGCGGCCTTGGCGCGCTCCGGATACGTCGAGATGACGATGCGGCCCTCGGTGTCGACGCCGCAGCTCACCGGCGACGCCTGCGGGCGGCCGTCGGTGCGGGTGGTGATAACGATGCCGTGGTGTCGGGTGCTGAGGAATTCGACGAGCGCGGCCCGGTCGACGGTGTCGTTCGTCGCGATTTTGCGTGCCATGCCTGTGACGGTACCCAAGCAGCGATCTGGCTCTTGAGAGGGAGGCTCTTCCCCGGCCGGCCGGTACAGAATGACGGCATGCGTGTGAGGGCCGTCGACCTGCTCATCGCCGTGGCCGTGGCCGCCGCGACGACGTTCCCGCCGCTGTGGTATCTGCCGTTCGACTGGCGCACCCTGGCGCTGGGGCTGCTGGCGTCGCTGCCGCTGATCTGGCGGCGGCAGGCGCCGATCGTTGTCGCGTCGCTGATCGGCATCGGCACGACCTGGCTGTCGGTGCTGCACCTGCTGCCCGACATGCCGTACGGGCAGCTCGTCGCCACCTACACCTGGGCCGAGCTGGCCACGCCGCGCTGGCGGGTCGCGTCGATCGCGGCCACCACTGCCGGCGTCGTGTTCTCCCTGGTCGTGCCGCAGGAAAACCCGCCCTCCTTCGGGTACGTCGGTCTGATGTTCGTCACCGCCTACGCCCTCGGCGCCGGGGTGCGGGGCCGCCGTGACCGCATCGCGTTCCTGGAGGAGCGCACCCGCCGCCTCACCGAGGAGCAGGCGGCCGCGGCGACGAACGAGCGGGCCCGGATCGCCCGCGACATGCACGACGTCCTCGCCCACTCGGTCGGGCTCATGGTCGTGCAGGCCGAGGGCGGCGCGTCGGTGGTGCGATCGGACCAGGACCGGGCCGAGGCCGCCTTCGACGCCATCGCCGAGACCGGCCGGGAGGCGCTCGTGCAGCTGCGGCACGCACTCGGCGTCTTGCGGGAGCAGGCCCCCGAGGCCGCCGGGCTCGACGCCATACCGTCGCTCGTCGAACGGGCCCGCCGCACCGGCCTCGACGTGCGCCTCGAACGGGGGCCGGTGCTGGCGCTGCCGGAGGAGACGGGCGCGACGGCGTTCCGGGTCGTACAGGAGGCGCTCACCAACGTGGTCAAGCACGCCGGCGCCCAGCGGGTCCTCGTGACCCTGCACGGCGGCGACCGGGCCGTCGAGATCACCGTCCGCGACGATGGCCGGGGCGGGACAGCGGTCTACGGGCACGGCCTGTCCGGCATGCTGGAGCGGGTCCAGGCCGCCGGCGGCACCCTGCGCACCGGGCCGCGCGGCGACGACGGGCCCGGCTTCGAGGTGGCCGCAACCCTGCCGATCGGTGGCCGGCAGTGACCCTGCGTGTCGTCGTCGCCGACGATCAGGACCTGGTCCGCGGCGGGCTGTGCATGATCCTCGGCTCGCAGCCGGACATCGCCGTCGTCGGTGAGGCGTCCGACGGGCGGCAGGCAGTACACACCACAATGACCGAAATGCCGGATGTGGTACTCATGGATGTCCGCATGCCCGTGATGGACGGGATCGCGGCGACCCGGGAGATCTGCGCGGCGACACCGGCCCGGGTGCTCGTGCTGACCACGTTCGACCTCGACGAGTACGTCTACGACGCCCTGCAGGCCGGGGCCAGCGGCTTCCTCCTCAAGGACATGCACCGCACCGCCCTCGTCTCGGCCGTGCGCACCGTCGCCGCCGGCACCTCCCTGCTCGCCCCGGCCGTGACCCGCCGCCTCATCGCCGACGTCCTGCGCCAGCGCTCGGCTCCGGCCGCCCCCGACCGCCGCCTCGACGCCCTCACACCCCGCGAACGCGACATTCTGCGCGAGGTCGCCCGCGGCCAGTCCAACGCCGAGATCGCCGCCGCCCTGTTCGTCACGGAGCACACGGTGAAGACGCACGTGTCGAATCTGCTGGCCAAGCTCGGTCTGCGCGACCGGGTCCAGGCGGTCGTCCTCGCGTACGAGTCCGGGCTGGTCCGTCCGGCCGGATAGTCAAGTCTTGCCGCTGCCGGGTTTCGTGCCGATCCTGAGCCGCATGACTGTTCCGAGCCGGATGACCGTGACGCGCGTCGAGGTTCCGTTCGCCGCACCCGACGCCGGGGTCGCCGAGCTCACCTGGGGTCAGCGCGCGATGGTGCAGGCGATGCGGCGCGAGGACTCCTGGCTGCCGATGGGCGGGCACCGGCCGGTCGCACCCGGCACGACCATCGCGGACGTGGCGGCGGAGCTGCGGTACACCATGCAACGCTGGCAGTCCTTCCGCACCCGCCTGCGGCCCGGCTTCACGGCACAGGAGGTCTTCGCCTCCGGCGTGGCCACCCTCGACGTCGTCGCCGCTGAAGGTTCGGACCCGGACGAGGTCGCCGCCGCCGTGGAGGCCGGCTACCGCGCCACCCCACCCGACCTGACCGCCGACTGGCCCATGCGGATGGCCGTCGTCTGCGACCGCGACACACCCCTGCGTCTCGTCGCCGTCATGCCCCACATCGTCACCGACGGACTCGGCGCCGCCGTCATGGTCGACGAGGCCACCCGCCGCGTCACGACCCCCATCGCCGGCCTCGACCCACTGCAGATCGCCGCGTGGCAGGCGTCCCCGGCGGGCGTCCGTCAACATGCCGGCGCCAGCCGGCACTGGGACCGCCGCGCCGAGGGCCTGCCACAATTCTCCAATCCCAACACCCTGCCGCGGTACCGCAAGTGCGTCCTCGAGTCCCCGGCGCTCGCCGCCCACCTGCCGCAGGCCGCCGCCCGCTCCGGCACCGACCAGTCCACCGTCCTGCTCGCCGCCTACTTCGTCGCCCTGTCCCGCGCGACCGGCGCGACCACGCTCGGCGTACGCCAGGTCGTCAGCAACCGGTTCCGCAGCGGACTGTCCGATGTGGTCAGCCCCATCACCCAGCTCGGCCTGTGCGTCGTCGACGTCCCACCGGACTTTCCCGGCGCCGTCACCGCCGTCGCCCGGGCCGCGCTGCCCGCCCGCAAACACGCCTACTACGACCCGTACGCCGTCCCGGCCCTGGCCACACCGTGCTTCAACGACCGCCGCACGGTCACCACCACCGCGTTCGGCGCCGAACCCTCGTCGAGCGTCCTGACGTGGAGCGAGCCGCCGGGCCCGACCGAGCCGCTCTTCCTGCACGCCGACGACGTCCCGGGCGCCGTCCGCCTGATCCTCGACGTCGACACCGCCTGCTTCTCGCCGTCCACTGTGGAGAGCATCGTGCACACCATCGAGTCCGTCGTCGCCTGACCCGGCCCAGCCGGTCGCCGCCAGCCGCCGCGATCAGGCTCTGCGCTCGCGATCCTCCGCCTGGACCGGGGGAAGGGCCGACACCGAATCAATCATGGAGAATGTGGAGTCGAGGCGCGTCAGCTCGAAGACCTTCATCACCGGCGGGGCCGGGCGGACGACGTGGAGCGACCGGGCGGGGACGGCAGCTACCCGTTTCAGCACATTGACCATGACCCGCAGCCCCGACGAGTCGATGAAGCCGGTATCGGTAAGGTCGATGACCAGGCTGGATGCCCCGTCGAGCAGCGCTTGGTACGCCGCGTCCTGCAGCTGCGGGGCGGTAGCGATGTCGATCTCGCCGGCCACCGCGATCACTGTACGGCCGGCGTCCTGACGTACCGTGATGAGCATCGAGCGTGCCGTCCCTCCCGGCCGGCAGCTGCGGCCGTCTCCACGCCAACTCGACACGCGATGTGCGCACGCCACGGTCAACCACGAACGGCCGGTCGCCGCGCCACGTGGCGTTCGACCAGCCTTGACGAAACCTAACCGGCCTGCCGGGCCCGCTCATAGGGCCGGGCGACCGGACCAACTGGTGTCCTTCGGCCCTTGTGTCAGGCCGGAAAATGATCTAGCGAGAGCCCCGTCTGTCACATCGGGCCGGCAGTCCACGGCGTGGCTCTGCCGCAACGCTGGGCCGGGGCGCTGCGCCCGACCTGGTCAGTCTCCCGCCGCATGGCTCCGCGACGCCGCAACGATGCGCAGGGTCGCCGCCGGGATGTCCTGCTCGTCGGCCGTGAAGTCCTTGCCGAAGCGCCGCCGGTCGGGCAGCAGTTCGGCGATCTGCGCACTGAAGCCGGCCAGGGCAGCTCGGATGCGCAGCTGCGACAGTGCCTGACCGGTGGCGAACCACGCGTCGGGCCGGTTTGCCCGTGCGCACAGGACGAGCCGTTCGGCGCCCGGCGACTCGCCCGGCGACGGGTGCGGACTGCGACCCGGCAGTGGGTGGGCGACAGCATCGCAGCCGCGCGCCGCCTCCCGGAGCTGCTCGATCATCGAGCTCGGCACAACGCGGAGCCGGGTCGGAGTGCCGGACCGGTAGATCGCCCGGTAGAGCGACCAGTCCATCGGTCCGGGGTCGCCGCGCCGCAGGACGGCAAGCGGTTCGCTGCGGTCGAAGCGGTGGCCGCATTCGACCCGTGGCTCGTAGCCGCTGCAGCGCAGCACGGCGGATGCGTGGTGCACCGCGAAGCCACCGGCGAGCATCGTGAGCCGGCTGGTGCCGTCCGCCCGGCCGGGCCGGCTCAGCCACAGCTCGGCCGCGTCCTCGTGCAGGAGCCAGTGCACGCCGGCATCGAGCAGTTGGCGAGGTGTCGTCGCGGTGGGGATGACCGCTTCGGCGAGCAGGTCGAGCCGGTTCGGTTCGTACGTCGTCATCAGTGGCCTCCATGCGCTATGACCGCTACTGAGCGTCATGGATCAGTTGCCCCGAGTGAAAGTGCCGGTGGGCCCGATGTGGGGGGTCGAAGGTCCCGATCCGGTCGGTTCCACCCGCGAGTGCCCGGTTCGGGACCTTCGGCCCGCAAGGTCGGGACGTTGCGTGACTCAACCGGCGGGGGGCGACGACCGATTGACGACCGGCGGCACCTGAAAGTGCCCTCGGTCGGATCGCAAGGACCTGACCGGCCGCCGGCCGGCAAACCACGTGGAATCGGGGGAACGCAATGCGAAGCGCCGCAGTGATGCCGAGCGGTCAGGTCCGCACGTTCGGCCTCGACGAGGTGATCGTGACCAAGACCGACCTGCAGGGACGGATTTCGTACGCCAACGACGTCTTCCTGCGCGTCTCCGCGCTCGGCGAGCACGACGTCCTGGGCAAGCCGCACAACATCGTCCGGCACCCGGACATGCCCCGCTGCGTGTTCAAGCTGCTCTGGGACTCCCTCGGCGCGGGAACGGAGATCTTCGCCTACGTGCTGAACCTTGCGGCCGACGGCGCGGAGTACTGGGTCCTGGCCCACGTCACGCCGAGCCGGGACGCCTCGGGTCGCGTGTGCGGGTACCACTCCAACCGGCGGGTGCCGGCACCGGCCGCGCTGCACCGCATCCGGCCCCTGTACGAGCAGCTGCGCGCCACCGAGCAGGGCGAGCGCAGTGCGGACGCCGGGCTTGCGGCATCCGCTGCGGCGCTGACCCGGGCGGCGGACGGCGACTACGACGCGTTCGTGTGGTCCCTGAGCTCGGACCGGGCAGCATGATGGGCCGCCGGAAGACGGCCGAGCCCGGCGACCGTACCGTGGCCATCTCCACCGCGGTCCTGGCGGAGCTGATGCGGGTGTGCACCGCGGTGGCCTCCGGTGACTTCGAGGCACGGGTCCAGGACGTCGCCGGGATGTCCGAGCACGACGACACGATCCGCCTGCGGCACGAGCTGAACCGGATGATCGACCGCACCGACGCCTACGTGCGCGAGTCGGCGGCGGTGCTGCAGGCGGCCAGCGACGGGCGGTACTACCGCCGGTTCCTCACCGGTGGCATGCCGGGCATCTTCGGCGCGGCGGCCGCGGCGATCGACCGCGGCCGCGAGGCGATGTCCGCGCAGGCCGACCAGGTCGCCGCCGCGAACCGCCGCCGGCTGGAGCTCGCCGACGCCTTCGAGACGCGGGTCATGGCGGTCGCCGAGCACGTCGCGGCCGCCGCCACGGAGCTCGGCGCGGCCGCCGCCGGACTTGCGGCGTCCGCGGCCGCCGCGGTCGGGCAGGCCGACGACGCCCGGGCCGGCATGTCGGCAATGCAGGACAGCGCCGTGGCGATCCACGACGTCGTCGGCGTCATCACGGCCATCGCCCGGCAGACCAGGCTGCTCGCGCTCAACGCGACCATCGAGGCCGCCCGGGCCGGTGCGGCCGGCCGCGGCTTCGGGGTGGTGGCCTCGGAGGTCAAGCAGCTCGCCGGGCAGACGGCCGATGCGACAGGGACGATCGGCGGGCAGGTCGAGCAGGTCCGAGCCACCTCGGAACGGGCCGCCGAGGGCGCCGACGGCGTGGTGGCCACGGTGCGGGAGATGGCCGCGACCGTGCACGGCATCGCCGTCGCGGTCGACGGCGACGCGGCCGGCGGCCCCGGCGACGGGCTCGCCCGGCTGGCCGAGCTGATGCGGGCCGAGGTGACCGACTTCCTCGAGGTCATGCGCAGAGGCTGACGGCTCCTGACACGCTGCTCGATGGTCCGCGTCGAACGGTTGATGCGCGGCAGTGTCGCGTCGTGCGTACCGGGGGAGCGGCCGCCCTGGACGGTGCCGGGCGGGATGCGGGCCGGCTGCCTCACTCGCCGGCGGGCAGGGGCAGCCAGTGCAGCCGGTCGCCGAGGCCGTCCGGCGCGGCGGCGAACGCCCGCTCGACCTCGGCCCGGCCCTCGCGGAAGTGCTCCCAGCCCTCGTAGTGCACCGGGATGATCGTCCGGGGCCGGACGAGTGCGCACAGCTCGACCGCCCGCCGCCCGGTCAGGCTGTACCGGATCGGGCCGGTCAGCGGGAACCGGACCCCGCCCAGGTGCAGCAGGACCGTGTCGACGGTCAGCCGGCGCGGCACCTCCCGCAGCGCCGGGGCCAGGACGGTGTCGCCGGTCATCCACAGCACGCCGTGCTCCTGGCCGGGCCACTGCAGCGCGAAGCCGACGACCGGGCCGACGATCGGCCGGCTCAGCGGCGGACCGTGCCGGCACGGCGTAGCCGTCACCGTGATCGGCGCCCGGCCGGGCGCCCGCAGCACCGACTCCTGCCACGGGCGCAGGCCGCGCACGTCGGCGGTCGCCCCGGCCAGACGGCGGGCACCGGCCCGGGTGGTCAGCAGCACCGGCACCCCGGCCAGCACCGCGCGGCCGGCCTCGTCGAGGTTGTCGGCGTGATGGTCGTGGCTGAGCAGCACCGCGTCGATCGGGCCGAGGTCATCGGCCCGCCGGGCCGGGCCCGTCCGCTTGCGGGAGCCGGTACCCCACCCGAACGAGTACCGCCGCCCGGGCGGGTCGAACGTCGGATCGGTGAGGATCCGCCAGCCGCCCACCTCGATGAGCGCGGTCGGTCCTCCGATGTGCATGACGCGAACGTCCTTCAACGGCCCGGTCCTCACCTGCGGGTCGCGCACCCGTGTGTGCGCTGCCGTCCACGGTGCACCACCGGCGCGGTTCCCGCAGTCGTGGACGTTACGCCGACTCGCCGGCCAGCAGCGGGGCGACCAGGAGCTTCGGGTGGTCGTTGGTGACCGAGCGCAGCCGCCACTGGTCCAGGAACAGCGCCAGCCGGGTGTCGTCGCGGGCCCGGACCAGCACCTCGACGCCGACGGCGGTCCGCAGCATCTGCTCACCCTCGGCGTCGGTGCGCCGGGCCAGCCGATACGGCAGGTGCTCGATCGCGGTCGGCACCCCGAACTCGACGTCGAGGCGGTGCGTGGCCACCTCGAACTGCATCGGCCCGACCGCGGCCAGCACCGGCGCCTGGTCGCCGCGGCGGTTGGAGCGCAGGACCTGCACGACACCCTCGGCGTCGAGCTGCTCGATGCCGCGGCGGAATCGCTTGAACTTCGACGAGTCGGTGGCCCGCACGACCGCGAAGTGCTCGGGGGCGAACGACGGCAGCGGCGGGTAGCTGACCGGCGGCGGCCCGGCGTGCAGGGTGTCGCCGATGCCGAGGGCGTGGGCGTTGACCAGGCCGATGACGTCGCCGGGGAACGCCTCGTCGACGGTCTCGCGTTCCCGGCCGAAGACCTGGTGTGCGTACTTCGTGGCGAACGGCTTGCCGGTCGCGGCGTGGTTGACGACCATCCCGCGCTCGAACCGGCCTGAGCAGACCCGCACGAACGCGATCTGGTCGCGGTGGGCCCGGTTCATGTTCGCCTGGATCTTGAACACGAACCCGGAGAACGGGGTGTCGAGGGCCCGCTCCCGGCCCTCGGTGTCCGGGCGGGGCGCCGGGGCCGGGGCGTGGTCGACGAGCACGTCGAGCAGCTGCCGGACCCCGAAGTTCGCCACCGCCGCGCCGAACATGACAGGTGTGGTGGTGGCGCCCAGGAACGTGTCCCGGTCGTAGTCGGCGCCGGTGAGGCCGAGCAGCTCCAGCTCCTCGGTGGCCCGGACCCAGTCGCCGCCGAAGCGGGCCGCGGCCTCGTCCGGGGTGAGGTGCTCCTCGATCGCGGCGCCGGACCCGCCGCCGCTGCGCTCGAAGCGCACCATCTCGCCGGCCTGCCGGTCGATGACGCCGTGGAACTCGCCGCCGGGGCCGACGGGCCAGGTCAGCGGCGTGCACTGCAGCCCGATGCGCCGTTCGATCTCGTCGAGCAGGGCCAGGGGCTCGATGCCGGGCCGGTCCCATTTGTTGATGAACGTCACGACCGGCACCCGGCGGGCCCGGCACACCTCGAACAGCTTCAGCGTCTGCGGCTCCAGGCCCTTGGCCGCGTCGAGGAGCATGACGGCGCAGTCGACGGCGGTCAGGACCCGGTAGGTGTCCTCGGAGAAGTCGGCGTGGCCGGGCGTGTCGAGCAGGTTGATGACGGTGTCGCGGTATTCGAACTGCAGGACGGTGGAGCTGATCGAGATCCCGCGCTCGCGCTCCATCGCCATCCAGTCGGACACGGTCGCGGATCGTCCGGCTTTGCCGTGGACCGCCCCGGCCTCGCCGATCGCCCGGGCGTGCAGGGCGAGCGCCTCCGTGAGCGTGGACTTGCCGGCGTCGGGATGGCTGATGACGGCGAACGTCCGCCGCCGGGCCGCCTGGGTGGCGATCGGTGACCGGCCCTCCGCGGCGCGATCTCGTGTGACTGCCGCCTCTGACCCCTGCACTGCCGACCCGCCCGTTCTCGTACCCGACCAAGATTTCGCTCCAACGTAACAGCCGCGCCGCGGAACCTCCGAGCCCGGCCGGGTCACGCGGGGTCAGGCGATCAGGGGCAGGGTCATCGCGTAGGCGACAAGCAGCAGCCCGGCCTCGACCCGGGTGACCCGGTACCCCCGGTACAGCACCAGCCAGGACAGCAGCGCCACGGCGACCATCGCGGCCAGCACCGGGTAGCCCAGCCTGGCCGGCTCGCCCCGCCCGGCCAGGCCGACCAGGGCGCCACCGGCGACGCTGTTGAACAGGTTGCTGCCCAGCAGGTTGCCGACGAGCAGGTCGCCGTCGCCGCGGCGCTGGGCCTGGACGGTGGTGAACAGCTCCGGCAGCGACGTGCCAAGCGCCACGACGGTGAGCCCGATCACGGCCGGTGCGACGCCGAGGCGGGCGGCGACCGTCGAACCGCCGACCGTCAGCAGTTGGGCCCCGCCGAGCGTGGCGCCGAGCCCGAGCAGGGTGCGGACCGCCTCCCGGCCGGTCCGCACCGCCGGCGGCTCGGCGGCCAGGAACGCGGCGACCTCGCCCGGCATCGGGTCACCGGCCTGCACCCGGGCGTTGCGCAGGACCAGCACCAGCGCACCGGCGGCGGCCACGGCGAGGAGCGCACCGGCGACCCGCCCGAGGCCGGCGTAGGCGGCGACGGCGAACAGCACGACGGCGGCGACGGCCAGCGGCGCCTCCCGGCGGAGCACCGACGAGCGGACCGCGACCGGGGCGATCAACCCGGCCACGCCGAGGACCAGCGTCAGGTTGATGATGTTCGAGCCGGCCAGGTTGCCCACGGCGAGGCCGGCGTCACCGCGGTAGGACGCGATCGCGGACACCACGAACTCCGGGGCGCTGGTCCCGATCCCGATGATGACGACACCGACGACGATCGAGGAGACGCCGTAGCGGCGGGCCAGCCGGCCCGAGCCGACGACGAGCTGGTCGGCGCCGGCGGTGAGCAGCACGAGGCCGGTCACGATGGCGAGCAGGGCGGTGAGCACGGGCGGGCTCCTGTCGTCGAAGGGCTAGCGCACTTCGCCGACCAGACTTCCCGGCACACCGGCCGCCACTGTATCGACCCGCGTCAAGACCGGCCCGCCCGTCCCCGTGGGTCAGCCTTTGACCGCGCCCGCGGTGAGGCCCTCCGTCAGGTATCGCTGCCCGAACGCGTACATGATGACCACCGGGATGCTCACGAGCAGCGACGCCGCGGCCAGCTGGCCCTGGGGCACGACGTCACCGACGATCATCGACTGCATCCCGACCGGGAGCGTCTTGTACTCGTCCTTGGTGATGAAGACCAGCGCGAAGAGGAACTCGTTCCAGGCGTTGGTGAGCGTGAACATGCCGACGGCGAGCAGACCCGGCCGGGCCAGCGGCAGCACCACCCGGCGCAGGGCCTGCAGGCGGGTGCAGCCGTCGACGAGGGCGGCCTCCTCGAGCTCGACCGGGATCGACGAGAAGTAGCCGGTCAGCAGCCACGTCGCGAACGGCAGCGTGAACGTGGGGTAGGTGACGATCAGCGACCACAGGGAGTCGGTGAGCCGGAACCCGATGAGCAGCTGGTAGAGCGGGATGAACAGCAGCGCGCCCGGCATGACGTAGGTGAGCAGGACGGTGACGGTGAAGCTCTGCGCGCCGCGGAACTTCAGCCGGGCCAGGGCGTAGCCGGCGAGGGCGGCGCACACCAGCGCGACGAGCGTGGACGCGGCGGAGACGACAAGCGTGTTGACGTACCACTGGCCGAAGGGTTTGGTCGTGAACAGATCCCCGAACTGCTGCAGTGTCCAGGGCGTCGGCCACAGGTCGTGGTCGCGGATGACGATCTGGTTCTCGGACTTGAACGCCGTGACGAAGATCCAGTAGAGCGGCGCGAGGACGAACAGCAGCAGCCCGGCCAGGCCGAGCGCGGAGCCGATGCCCTTCGGCAGCAGCGAGACGAGGCGCACGACCGCGGCCCCGAGCAGCAGGACGACGGCGGCCTTCCAGAAGATGTGCGGTGACGCCCAGGCCAGCAGGCCGGTGACAACGGCGGCGAGGATCCACGGCAGGGCCTTGCGGATCGGGCCGGGTGGGCGTGACGGCTCGGTGTCTTCCTCCTGGCGCAGCTTGCGGACCAGGAAGTACACGACGGCGCCGATGACGGGCAGCATGACGAGGGTGACCGCGGCGCCCGCGCCGTACTGCAGCTGCAGGATCGCTTTGGAGTAGGCGACGAGCACGTACGGGGTGGTGGCGTCGCCGGGGCCGCCCTGGGTGAGCAGCCAGATCAGGTCGAAGTTGTTGAACGTCCAGATCGACGACAGGGTCACGGTCACGGTGATGACGTGGCGCAGCCCGGGCAGCGTCACGTGGATGAAGCGCTGCCAGGGGGTGGCGCCGTCGACGGTCGCCGCCTCGTGCCGATCGGCGGGGATCGACTTGAGCCCGGCGAGGAACGCGATCGTGAAGAACGGCACGCCTTTCCACACGTTGACGAGGATGACCGACGGCATCGCGAGGGCCGGATCGGACAGCCAGCCGGCGGGCCACTCGTCGACGAGGTGCAGCGAGGCCAGCAGCGGCCCGATCCCGGAGCCGGTGAGCAGGGTGTTGACGCTGCCGAAGATCGGGTCGAGCAGGGAGCGCCAGCTGAACGCGGTCACCACCGTGGGCACCACCCACGGCAGCAGGAGCAGCCCGGCGAGGACGGCCCGGCCGCGGCGGCGGTGGTGCAGCAGCAGGGCCGCGCCGAGGCCGAGGATCACCTTGAACACCTCGGCGTAGGCGGTGAAGACGAACGAGTTGACGACGCCGGTGTGGAACTGCGCGTCGCCGGCGAGGGCGGTGTAGTTGTCGAGGCCGACGAAGACGCTCTGCGATCCGTGCCGCTCGGTCAGGCTGGTGATGACCGAGCGGGCGATCGGGACGAGCACGAGCGCGCCGACCAGCAGCGCCGTGGGGGCCAGGAACAGCGCGGCGAGGCGCCAGTCGCGGCCCAGCCGGCGCTGGGTCGTGGTACGAGAACCGGGCCCCGGCGGCTCCGCCAGTGTCGCCGGGGCCGGCGCGGGGCGCACCGACGTCACTGCGGCTGCCCCTGCTGGTTGAAGATCTGCACCATCTTCTGGTGGGCCGCCTGCACGGCCTGCGCGGCCGGCGTGCCCTGGACGACCTGCTGCATCATGTCCGTGAGGACGTAGGCGCTGTTGGTCGCCTGCTGCCCGGCGCTGGCCTTCTGCGGGAACTCCAGGCCGTTCTTCGTCTTCAGCGGCAGCGACAGCTGCGTGATCTTGCGCATGATCGGGAACGCGGGGTCACCGGAGGTGAAGAACGGGTCGGCGTCCCACACCTTCTCCCACGCGGGCAGGGCCAGGCCCGGCGCCTCCTTCGCCACCCCGAGCAGCGCCGGCGCACTGACCAGGTACTGGGCCAGCAGCTTCGCGAGGGCGGCGTTCTTGGCGCTCTTGAACACGACGAAGCCCTGGGACTGCCCGAGCAGTAGCGGCTGCTCGGTCGCCGGGCCGGTGCAGTCGGCGAAGACGTGGGTGTTGTCGTAGACGGGGTTCTTCTTCGTCTTGGAGTCGGCGTAGACGCTGAACTGGTTGCGGGTGTAGCCGAGGATGCCGGCCAGCCAGTTCTCGTTGTTGCTGGAGTCGGTCCAGGCGGCGACGCCGGGCGGGAGCATCGCCTTGTACTTCGGGTTGGTGTAGATGTCGCCGAGGAACGCCACCGCCTGCACGGTCTCCGGCGAGTTGAACGTGACCTTCCGGCCGTCGTTGGAGGCGATCGACCCGCCGTAGGCGTTGATCAGCGCCTCGATCATGCCGTTGGCGTCACCGGACCGGTTCACCGTCATGCCCCACCCGAACCGGCGCTTGCCCGGATCGGAGATCGCCAGGCACAGGTCCCGCAGCTCCTCCCAGCTGTAGGAGTCCTTCGGCGTGATGCCCTTGTCCTTCATCCAGTCCTTGCGCAGGAACGAACCGATGCCGATGAAGTGATAGGGAATGGCGTACCACTTCCCGTCGAACACGCAGTAGTTCTTCGACTCGGCCGTCGGCTCGCCGTACTTGGCCGTCAGCGCCTTCACCACATCACTGACGTCCTCGAGGTCACCGAGCGCCTGGAACTGCGCGACGAACCGCGAGTCGGTCATGAACGCCAGATCCCGGGCCACGCCACCCTTGACCTCGGCGTCGATTTTCGCGACCACGTCACCGGCGTCGGCCTGCACGAGACTGTTCTCAATCTTCGTGCCGGTGGCGTCGGCGAACTTCTTCACCGAGGCGTCCAGGGCCTTGTTCGCGGCTTCCGAGTACAACTTCTGCGACAGCATCCCGAGCGCGGAGCCCTTCATGGACGCCGCAGCGTCGATCAGCTCCTTCGGCACCTCAGCCGGCGCGGCCGGGGCCGGCGTGGACGTGTCCCCGCACGCGGCCAGGCCGGCCGCGCCGAGCAGCCCCACGCCCATCCCCAGAAAACCACGCCGGGACCACAACGGGCTGTCCTCCACGAGCGCCTCCCGTATGTTGTTCGAAATCTCGAACGTAATTCGATATTTCGATCCGAGTGGTGGCGACGGTAAAGGACCTAGTGGTAGGTGTCAATGCTGCCGACGCGGCCGCAGTCGGCCGGGCTGCGCTGCCGTGATCGGACTGATCCGCGGGCTGACACTGCGCATTGCAGCGATGCTTGACGAGCGTTACTGGATGTAAGTGGTTGATTCCGAACAGTGTCATCCGTCAGGATTCGTCGTGATGAACGCAGCGACGAGTGACGATCCGGACCACATTCACACGCGCGCCGAGTTCGCCGAAGCGCTGACCCGCATGCGGGAAGCGGCCGGGCTGACGATCCGCGACCTGGCCGAGGCAACCGGTCTGCGGCACTCCACAGTCGGCGGCTACTGCAGCGGCCGGCACCTACCCAGCAGCGGCCAGACCGAGGTGCTGGTCCGGGTGCTGCGGGCGTGCGGCGTGGACCGGGCGGACGATCTCGATCGCTGGGTGGCTGCGGTCGGCCGGGCGAGGCGCGCACCCGGACCGCGCCCGGTCGACGCGCCGGCGCCGTTTCGCGGACTGGAGAGCTACCAGATCGCCGACCGTGACTGGTTCTTCGGCCGTGAGGACCTGACGCACACACTTGTCGAGCGGGTCGTTGCCGGCACCGGACTGCTGTTCGTCGTCGGAGCGTCGGGTTCGGGCAAGTCCTCGCTGCTGCGCGCCGGCCTGCTGGCGTCGCTCACCGACATGCCTTCGCCACCCGCAACGGTGCTGCTCACGCCGAGCGCCGTACCGCCGGCCGAGGTGGCCGCGGTACTGGCCGGCAAGCCTGCGGTCGTCGTGGTCGACCAGTTCGAAGAGGTCTTCACCGACGCCGCCGCCGACGGCGACGCGCTCATCACCGCACTGACCGAGGCGGCCGCCGACATGAAGGTCGTGCTCGGTATGCGCGCCGACTTCTACGCCCACGCCGCGGCCCGCCCGGCACTCGTCGCGGCGCTGCAGCACGCTCAGGTGCTGGTCGGCCCGCTGACCGAGCCACAGCTGCGGCGAGTGATCACCGAGCCGGCGAAACGGGCTCAGGTGGACATCGAAGAAGGCCTGGTCGAGCTGATAATGCGCGACCTGGTTCCGGCGGAGACGGGAACCCTGCCACTGCTGTCCCATGTCCTGCGGACCGCATGGCTGCGCGGCCACCGCCGCCGCCTGACGATCGCCGACTACCGCGACAGCGGCGGGCTTCGCGGGGCCGTCGCGCAGAGCGCAGAGGAGGTTTTCGCCAAGCTCGACCCGCTGCACCAGCGACTGGCCCGCCGGCTGTTCGTCCAGCTCGTCCACGCCCCCGAGGGCATGGCCGAGACCCGCCGCCAGGTCCACCTCGACGATCTGCGCACCGGTGTAGATCCTGACGACGAGGCGCGTGACGCCGTCCTCGACCGGTTCATCGAGGCCCGCCTGGTCACCAGCGATGCCAACGGCGTGCGCATCACCCACGAGGCACTCGTGCAGGCGTGGCCGCGGCTGTGCGAGTGGATCGAGGCCGATCGAGCAGGTCTGCGCGTGTACCACCGGCTGCGTGACGCGGCGCGTTCATGGCACGACACCGGCCGCACCGGCGATGGCCTGCTGCGGGGAACCAACCTGGAGATGGCCCGCGAGTGGTCGGCGAACCCGGCCAGAGCGGCCGACCTGAACCGCACGGAGCGCGCGTTCCTGGACGCGAGCGTCGCCCTCGACGCCGCCGAGCGGCGCACTGCCCACCGCCGCGCCCGTGTGCAGGCCCGTCTGCTCGTAGCGATGGCAATCCTGCTGGTGATCTCGGCGGCCTCCGCCGTGTTCGCGTTCGGGCAGCGTCGAATAGCCGACGATGTGCGCGACACGGCCGTGTCGCGGCAGGTGGCAGGCGACGCCGACCGGTTGCGGGCCACCGACCCGGCGCTCGCCCGGCAACTGGCCCTCGCGGCGTACCGGGTCAGTCCCACTCCCGAGGCGCGCTCGACGCTGTACGGCCTGACCGCCGACCCGGCCGTAGCCCGGTTCCGCGCCTCGCAGGGCACCGTGGCCGTGACCACCGAGCCGGCCGCAAGGCTCGTGGTCACCGGCGACAACGTCGGCGGCATCCGGCTGTGGCACGTCACAGCGGGCGGCGCGCTGACCGCCGGCGCCTCGGCAACGGCACTTGACGGCAGTATCTTCACGCTCGCCGCCAGCCATGACGGGCGGCTGCTCGCGGTGGGCGGCAAGGCCGGTGTAGTGACCCTGTGGCGGCTCGGCGCGGCCCTCCAGCGGCTCGCGACCATACCGGTGGACGCGGCTACCGTCTTCAGCCTTGCGCTGAGCCCCGACGGCCGCACGCTTGTCGCCGCGACGGCCGGCCGAGGGCTGCGCCGTTGGAGCATCGGCGACCCGGCGCACCCGGAGGTGCTGGCCGATCTGCCGGCGAATCCGGCCGGCGATGTCCACGCCGTCATGTACGCAGCAGATGGCCGGCTGCTGGCCGGCACACCCGAACACACGGTGCGGGTCTGGCGGGCCGACGCGACCGCCGTCGACGGTCTCGACCTGACGGGCCCCACGGGGCAGGTGAACGGCATTGCTGCCGATGCGGCCACAGGTGCGGTGGCGGTCGCGTCGAGCGACCGGGCCGTCTACCTGTGGCCGCCGGGACGAGCGCTCGTGACCCTGCGCGGCTTCACCAGCTTCGCCAACGCGGTCAGGTTCAGCCCCGACGGTGCCCTGATCGCCGCGACAAGCGCGGACGGGTCGGCCCGCTTCTGGACTGTGGCGGGCGGCCGGGAGGTCAGGAACCTGCCGCACCCGGGCCCCGTGACAGATCTGGCCTACCTCGGGCCCGACATGGTGCTCACCGCGGCCGCGGACGGATACGCTCGGACCTGGGCGCTGCCCGGCGCGGTGATCGGGCCGACCAGCAACCAGGTGTTCACCGTCATGTTCGACACCACCGGCCGGCTGGCCGTCAACGCGGAGTCGACGACCGCCGGGGCCGGCGAGGTCACCCTGTGGGACACGCACGACTCCGCCCACCCCCGCTCCGCCGGGCCGCCGTTGCACGCGGATGGGCTGTCGGGGTCGTCGGCCGTCAGCCGGTCAGGGCGTCTGCTGGCGGCCGGCGCCGCCGACGGCAGCACCACGCTGTGGGACACCCATGACCCGGCCGCTCCGCGCCGGTTCGGCTTGCTGACCGGCCCGACCGAGCAGATCGAGGCAGTCGCGTTCAGCCCCGACGAGCGGCAGCTCGCGATCGGCGGCGATGACCACAGAGTATGGCTGTGGGATGTAGCGCGCCCCGATGCGCCCCGATTGCGAGCGACGCTCGAACAGCCGACGAACCTGGTGCTCAATCTGGCATTCAGCCCGTCCGGGGAACTGCTGGGTGCGGCGAGTGCCGACCGTCAGCTGTACCTGTGGGATGTCCGCGGCGCCGGCCCGGTGCACCTCGACAGCGTCACCACAGTGTCCGGCACCTACGCGTACGCCCTCGCGTTCAGCCCTGACGGCGGCACGATCGCGATCGGCAGCGCCGACAAGACGGTGCGCCTCTTCGACGCCCGCGATCCGGCCCGGCCGCGTGCCGTCGGGAGCGCGCTGACCGGGCCCACGAACTATGTCTACGCGGTGGCGTTCAGCCCCGATGGCCGGACATTGGCCGCCGGGAGCACCGACGGGACTGTCCGGCTGTGGACCCGCGGCCGCGGCGATACGTTCACCCGAGCCGCGACCCTGGCCGCGCACGGTGCCGTCTTCACGGTCGCGTTCAGTCCCGACGGGCGCATGGTTGCCGCCGGTACCGGCGAAGCTCAGGTGTGGCTGTGGCAGGTGACCGACCCGGGGGCCCGTGCGGCCCTCTGCGGCGCCGTGGGCGACACGATAACGCTGCCGGAGTGGCAGCAGTATCTGCCGGCGACACCGTTTCGGAAACCCTGCTGAGCACTGGCTCATCGCGAGATTGCCGGTACACCGGAGGGTGACGCTGCGCGCGGCCACGTCACCCTCCGGCCGGACTACGGCAGCCAGATGCCAGTGGGAGACGACACGCAGCGGGGAACGGACGGCTGGTTGTACACGTACGAGGCGTGGACGAAGAGCCATCTCGGCACGCTGTAGCCGTCGTAGGACTCCCAGACCAGGACATCGAACCATCGGTTCGTCGAATAGTTGCCGGTCGCCCAGTCCCCGTCCCACCAGCAGCCGACCGCGACGGTCTGCCGGGCGGTGCTGTTGGGCGCCTGACGCAGCGCGTAGCCCCAGTACGTGTCCTGGCCGTTGATGGCGAGGTACGGCTCTGTCCTGGTCGAGGCCATGTATTCGACGAGCGCGTTGGGGTAGCCGGATGCGGGGGCGGCTTGCGCCGGGGTGACGGTGGTCAACAGTGCTGTTGCGGCGGTGAGCATCAGCACGAGTACATGGGCAAGTCTGTGTCGTCGCATGTGTGGCTCCAGTCCTCTCAGATCGGTGTGGGCGCCGCCGGGGTCAGCCGCAGCGACACGGCATGGTCGGTGCCGAGGCTGGGGGGACAGGCGTGCCGTCAAACCCTCGCAGGCCGCGCCGACGGCAGTCGACGGCGCGCCAGATGTCCGTACAAGGCCGGACGGCGACGGCGCGCGCCGCGCTGACCTGGCTGAACGGGGTTGTCCGGACATCTGGCGCGGCACTGGCGCGGGTAGCCGTCCGGGCGGCACAGTCGGCGCACCCACGAGTGAGAGGACGGTGCCTGTGACCGACGCGAAGGTGCTCGCGGCACAGCAGTGGGTCAACGCAACCTACGGCGGTGTGGCAGGTTACGAGCGATGCCCAGAGGACGGCCGCACCGGCTGGACGACGATGTTCTCCCTGATCGAGGGCTTGCAGCACGAGTTGGGCATCTCGCCGGTGGTGGCGAGCTTCGGCCCGACCACGGCCGCTCGGTTCGATGCGCTCGGGCCGATCGGCATCGACTGGACCGGGACCACCACCGTCAGTGGCAACATCGCCAAGATCCTGCAGCACGGACTGTTCTGCAAGGGCTACTGGGGTGCCGACGAGACCGAAACGGGGACGTTCACCGGGGCGACGCGGCAGGCGGTGATACAGCTTCGGCTGGACATGGGCATTCCGACCGGTGACGGTGTGATCAACGTGGACATCGCTCGATGTATCCTCAACATGGACGCATACGTGGTGGTCGCCGGTGGTACCAGCAAGGTCCGAGACATCCAGCGCTGGCTCAATGGCCGCTATTGGCAGCGCGACGCGTACAGCATCGGGCCCTGTGACGGTATCTACTCCCGGGACGTCCAGCGAGCGCTGATGATCGCGATCCAGTACGAGCTGGGGCTCAACCCGACAGGCACCTTCGGCCCGGGAACGCAGGCGGGACTGCGGGCACACACCCTGCAGCCGGGCGACACCGGCATATTCGTGCAGTTGTTCTCTGCGGCGTGCGTGTTCAACGAACCGGTCGGTGATTATCGCACCGATCAGCGGGACAGCTACGACGCGAACCTCGCCGCGTTCGTCCGCGCCTTCCAGGAGTTCTCCCTGCTGCCGACGAGCGGTGCCGGGGACTATCCGACCTGGGCTCAGCTGCTCATTTCCACGGGTGATGCGGACCGGTCGGCGTCGGGGTGCGACACTCGCTTCGAGATCACCGCAGCGCGCGCCGCGTGGTTGCGCGCCAACGGCTATACGGTGGTCGGCCGTTACCTTTACGATCCGCCGGAGTCCACGCTCGACAAGGAGCTCAAACCAGGCGAGCTGGCGACGATCTTCGCGGCGGGCCTGAGAGTCTTCCCGATCTATCAGGACAACGCCCGCGACGTCACCGACTTCACCTTCGCGGCAGGGCTGCAGCACGGGCGAAACGCCCACGATCTGGCCGTCGGCTACGGATTCAACCAGAGCACGGTGATCTACTTCGCGGTCGACTACGACGCCACTCAGGACGAGATCGACTCGGCTGTCGTGCCGTACTTCCGCGGCGTCGTGGCTGGTCTGATCAGCCAGGGCAAGCGGTACCTGCACGGTGTCTACGGCTCGCGTAACGTCTGCGCGAACGTCACCGCCGCGACATTCGCCCGGTTCTCGTTCGTCTCCGGTATGTCCTGGGGATTTTCGGGCAACCTCGGCTTCCCCCTGCCGGCCAACTGGTCGTTCAATCAGATCAAGGAGTTCACGGTCACCACCGGATCCGACGTCTTCGATCTGGACCGGGACGTTGCGCGATTGAACGACAAGGGCGCCGCAACTGTCAACGAGCCGGCCGGCCCGGCCGGCGGGTTCATCGCGTATGTCCAGCAGCTCCACGACCGGGCGATCGCCTACGGCGGCGACCGCCCCGCGGACCAGCTGGTCATGGAGTACATCCGGCACGTGGCCTACGGCGGCGGCAACCCGGTTACCGCAGAGGGCTGGAGCGTCCTGATCGGCGACTACGATCACGGATTCGTCACCTACGTCGACGGTCATCCCGTGACCGTCCAGAACTGGTTCGCAGACCCGTTCACGGGCTACCAGCTGGGCGCGGAGCACATGATGGCGACGGCCAATGCCGCCTATCTCAAGCCGTAGAACGCCGACCGTGGGCTCGCCGGCGACGGCGACATCGGCGGATGGGCCGGTGATCTGATGACGTTCTACGCCGATTGGTTCAACTCTGCCGAGCAGTACGCCTCCGGCCTGGCGTTCTGCGAGGCCAAGCTGGCCAAGCCCGGCGTGTGGTCGTCATTCGGCTTCGACGACATGATCACCGATGCGGACGGCTACCTGATCGCGCAAGCGGTCCGCAGCGGCCGGACGATCGTGCAGGCGGTGACCGACCACTACAGCGGTGGTGGGGGCACGCACCGGTTCACCGACTGGTTCACACAACGCTGGGGCACGGCACCGAACTGCAAGGCCGCGGCCCATCACGCCCTGACCGCGGACACCGTCAAGCTCGATCTGGCCCGCACCAAGCTCATCGGCCTCCGCGCGCTGACCGCGCCGTTCCCGGCCGACCTGGCCCTTCTCCCCGGCGGGGCCGCCAAGCTCGACGGGTTCGAGCAGGGGTTCGTCGAGGCTGTCCGAGCCCGCGCCGACCTCGAGTCCACCGGCAACGTAGGGAGCATGTGATGGATCGTCGCCATCTGCTGCGCGCCGCCGCGCTCGTCGGCGGCGCGGCCACGGTCGGTGTCCTCGTGCCGGCCGGTGCCGCGCAAGCTGCTCCGCAGACCTGGAGGAGCAGCCGGTCGGCCAACGGCTGGCCAGTGCTCCCACACGCCGCCACCCACACGGTCGAGGGGAGCGGTGTCACGGTCGCCTTGGCCGACGGTGATCCGGCGACCATCCTCACCTATGTGGCTCGCCGCTTCCATTACGAACTGCAGCGGCTGCGGACCGGAGACATCCGTGGGCACTCCACGTCCCGGCAGATCGCCACGGCCTACGAGTCGAATTACCTCTCGGGCTCGGCCATCGCCATCAGGCCGCTGGCCTACCCGATCGGTGTACGCGGCGGCTTCTACCCGCACGAGCTGGTAGTGCTCCAGGACATCCTGACCGATCTGGACGGCGCGGTCGTCTGGGGCGGCGAACTCGATCCGCCCAAAGAATCGCACGTCCAGATCGCCGCGCCGCCGGGGCACCCGACGGTGCGCGGTGCGGCACGGCGCATCGCGTCCTGGAACGCGGGGCCGAAGGGTGCCGGCACCATCGACGCGTTCGACCCTGCACGGCTGGCGAGGGCGCAACGGCGCCGATAACCAGCTGGTGACCACCGTGCACCCGCAGCCCGGCTCGGCAGGCATGTACGAACCTGTACGGGCGTCTTGGCACCCCGGGCCACGATCGTCGCGGCCCCGGTTGTCGACACATGGCCGGGCATGTAGCCCGGCCTAGTCTCTGAAGGAGAATCAATGATCACAAACCGGCTCACGGCGGCAGTGTCACTCGCCGCCACCATGATCGTCTTTGCGGTCGGCGGCGTGACGCTGACCGCCACGCCCGCGGCCGCGAGTGCGTCGGTATGCGCGAGCTCCACCGACCAGTCGTGCGCCGGTCAGAACCCGGCGAACTGCGCGAATCCGGGAACGGTACGACCCGACGGAGTGTGGATCTCGGACGCGAGCAACGACGGAACCGTCTGGGGTCTGCAGATCTTCGCGCCCGACTTCAGCGGCAGCCAGACCGAGGTCGGCTGGCTCCAGTTGCGCTGGAGCCCCACCTGCAAGATGAACTGGGCACGCATCATCTTCACCCACGCGTTCCACGGCGAGATCTCGGCATGGAATCCGAACCGGCCGTCGCAGACGAGCTGGATCGGCTACGACGGCAGCGGCAACCACTTCACCCCGACGGTCAACGGCATCGCTCAGGCGTGCGTGGGCATGCAGGTGTACCTCCAGGGGGTCTACCGCCAATGGGACTTCGGTTACTGCGTGTAACCCGTAACCGCGAAGCCGGGCCGACGCCCTCCAGGTCGGGGGGCGGCCCGGGACTGGGCGACAGACCGCGAGCGGTCAAGACCGGCAGTCCCGGGCACGTCCCGCGGCCGCACACCGGACCGGCTACGCTGCGGCGGATGGGGGCCTGGTACCGCGGTGACTGCCACGTGCACTCCGCCGTCTCCACCGGCGCCGACCTGACCCCCGAACAGGTCGTCGCCGAGGCTCGCGCCGCCGGCCTCGACTTCATCGCCGTCACCGAACACAACACCGACAGCACGTACGAGCACTTCCAGGCGGTCGCCGGTGACCTGCTCGTGCTGCGCGGGCAGGAGCACACCACACCGGACGGGCACTGGCTGGAGATCGAAGGCGGCCTGCGCGTCGCGGCCCATCCGTTCGCGCCCTACCCGACCGGCACGCTGCGCCGGCCCTGGGACGACTTCGACCTCATCGAGGTCTGGAACGGGTTGTGGACCTCCGACCGGCCCTGGAACGCCGACAACGAGGCCGCCCTCGCCGTTTGGACCCGCCGCCTCGACCGGGGCATTCGCCAACCGGCCATCGGTTGCAGCGACACGCATCTGACAGGCCAGGTGGGTGTACCGCACACCGTCGTCTGGGCCGAAGAGCGCTCTGTGGCGGCACTCGCCGCGGGGCTACGGGCCGGGCACAGCTGGATCGCCGCCGGACCCGGTGCCGAGCTGAGCCGCGCCGATCGCCGTCCCCGGCACGCGGTGCGCGGCCCGGGCGGCGACATGATCGCGTTGACGAACCTTTTCAACCTGGCGTAGTCGCTGGGCCGGCCGGTGGGGTGACGGCCACCGACGGAACCGCATGATCATGAGTGCCGGCCGCTGTCCGTCCTTGGGCTGCGCACGGTCCTGGCCAGGCGCGTGAGCAGCGTGCGCAGCTGCGCAGACTCGGCGTCATTGAGGTCGGCGAGGAGCTGCCGCTCGGCCTCGTCGCTGGCGCGGACCGCTTGCCCGAGTGTTGTATGCCCGCTCCCGGTCAGCTCGACGACGTTGCGTCGCCGGTCCCCGGCGTCCGCGTGGCGCGCCACGAGCCCTTTTGCCTCCAGCCCGTCAAGGAGCGCGACCATCGTGGTCCGGTCGACGCCGAGGCGTCCGGCCACCTGCTGCTGCGACTCGGGGCTATGGCTGTCGAGGAGCAGTAGCACGGCCAGCTCGCGCCCGCTGACCCCGACCGGTGCCAAGTACTCGGCGTGCAGGTTCTCGAGGTCGATGAGGGCGCGCTTGAGGAGGTAGGTCAGTCGCGCGCTCAGCTGTGGCCCCAGATCCCGCTCGGTCGTCATCCTGCAAGGTTACTGGTACGCTGATCGTCAGTGTTGCTGACGATCAGTTGAGGGGAAAGTTATGCCATCACTGTTGCTTACCGGTGCCACGGGCCTCGTGGGCTCGCGGCTGCTGCCGCGCCTCGTGGAGGCCGGATTCGAGTGCCGAGCGCTTGTCCGTGGCGACGTGGCACTGCCGGCGGCGGTCACTGGCGTCCGCGGCGACCTGGACGACCCGGACACGCTGCAAGCGGCGGTGGAAGGCGTCGACGCGGTGGTCCACCTGGCGGCACTGTTCCGCACGCGGGACGAGGATGCGATCTGGCGCGCGAACCGCGACGGCACCCGCAACCTGATCGCCGCCGTCAAGCGGCACGCGCCCGACGCCCGGCTCGTCATGAGCAGCACCGGCAACGTCTACAACCCGGACGCCACGCGCCCGGCGCTGGAGACCGACGAGTGCTCGCCGAAGACCGCCTACGGGGCGAGCAAGGTGGCGGCTGAGCAGTTGCTCCGCGACAGCGGGCTGACCTGGGTGGTCCTGCGGCTGCCGTTCGTGTACGGCGAAGGCGACGGCCACCTCGCGTCCATGCACACGCTTGCCCAGCAGTTCGGCCTGCACCCCGCGCACGCCTACGCCGTGGCGCACCACCGCGACATCGCGGCCGCCGTGCGCCTCGCGCTGACCGGGGTCATGGACGGGCGGATCGTCAACGTCGCCGACGGCGCACCCCCGGTCACCGTCTACGAGATGGCCCGCCTCGCCGGCAAGCCGATCGAGGGGTCCGCCGAACCGCTCGTCAACCCGTGGTCCGGGCACCTCGACAGCACACTCCTGCACGAACTCGGCTTCACCCCGAGCGTGCCCACCGTCTACGCCGCCGCCCGCGACGGCATCCTCTAGCCACCGGCCATGCGATCCGGCTGATGGTCCGGCCTTAGAGTTCCTAACAGAGTCTTACGACGTGTCGGTACGTGATGATGCAGGTGGCAAGGCTGAGGAACGCTTCGTGGATGTCGTCGCGGCGTTCCCGGCGGATGCGGAGCCGTTTCATGCCGTGGTACCAGGCGATCGTCCGCTCGATGACCCACCGGTAGACGCCGAGTCCGGAGCCGTGTGGTGTGCCGCGCCGGGCGATGCGGGGGCGGATGCCCTTGGCGCGCAAAGCCCGGCGGTACTTGTCGTAGTCGTAGGCGCGGTCGGCGAACACCTCGTCGGGGCGTTGACGGGGTCGGCCGCGGCGGCCCCGTACCGGTGGAACCTTGTCGATCAGGGGCAGGAGCTGGGTGACGTCGTTGCGGTTGCCGCCGGTCAAGGAGACGGCCAGGGGGATGCCGGCGCCCTCGGTCAGGACGTGGTGCTTCGAGCCCGCTCGGGCGCGGTCGACCGGGCTCGGACCGCTTTTGGGCCACGCCGGGCGGCGCGGACGTGGGAGGAGTCGATGACTGCCCGGGACCAGTCCAGCTTCCCCGCGCCCTGCAACTCGGCGAGGAGGAGTTCGTGCAACTGCTGCCACACCCCGGTGCGGTTCCACTCCTCCAGCCGCCGCCAGCACGTCATCCCGGAGCCGAACCCGAGCTCCTGGGGCAGGAACTCCCACTGGATCCCCGTGTGCAGCACGAACAAGATCCCACACAGCACCTGCCGATCCGGGACCCGGTTCCGACCGGGACGCCGCGGATCGCGTGGGACATGTCTGGGCAGCAACGGCTCGATCCGCTGCCACAACCCATCAGGCACGATCCACGGCGGCTGCTCACCACGCCGCACAGCTCAGCATGGTAGACGATCGTCTACAAAGGACGCCAGAGGGGTCATCGACCATCTTTGTTAGGAACTCTTAGCGCGATCGACGACGCGCTCGGCCCGGTAGCCGAGCGCGTCCCGGCGAAGGCGGTCAACCCGCCTCGCCGGCCCTGACATCCACGGGCCCGATAGCCATTACCTGATCGTGGCGGCCATCTGCTCGATTTCCTTGAGTACCAGGGCAGGGTTGTCCGTCGGGATCTCGTGCGAACTTCCCTCGGCGGTGACGAGTGTGCGGTCGGGCCCGGCCTTGACGAACGCGGCTGCCGCATCGCGCCACAGCTGCACGTCGGGCGGGGATCCGTCGAAGGGCGTCTTCTCCGACACGATGTAGATGACCGGGATGCTGTCGGGCCAGGAAACCTTGTGGAACGCATCGTGCGTGGGGCCGAAGTTGTCAGCCGTGGCGATGAGCTGGCGGTTCGCTTTGGTCGAGGGCGCCTTCTTGAGTTCTTCGATCTTCGGTGCGTTCAGCGCGACGAGACGTTTGTTCTCCGTTTCGGTGAAGAACTGCGGCAGGTTCGCGTCGATGAGGACCGCCCCGGAGACCACGCCGGGGTTCGCGAGGACGAAGTAGTGGGCGACCTCTCCGGCCTGTGAGTGCCCGGCAAGGACCACGTTCCGGGTGACGCCGAGTTCACGCAGACCGGCCTGCAGATCAGCGGCGGCGGCTTGGCCGTCCCAGGGGCTCTGCACCTCGTCACTGTCACCGAGCCCCGCCCGGTCGTACGTGATGATCTGCGACCCGGTCGCCTTCGACAGCTGCGGGACGATGTCGTTCCACTGCGTGTGGTCCTCGCCGCCACCGGAGTCCAACACGATGGCCGGCGAGTGCCCCGGCGTGACGTAGAACGCGAGCCGGTGCCCGTTGTTGCTGATCATGTGCAGGCCCGCCGCCGGAGCCGAGCTTGCCGGCCCGGCTGCGTTCGCCGACGCCGAAGCTGCCGAGCCGGCGGGCGCCGCTGTCGGCGCCGACGAATCGCCACACGCAGCGACCGTTACTACCACGGCGAGAGGCACGGCGAGGGTAAGGGCGGCCCGGCGAAACCGGGAAATGCTCTGCGCGGTCAGGGGATCATCCTGGGTGGTCATGGAGATCATCCTCTGCGGTTTACCGATTCCGCTCGATCCCGCTGACCACCCAGACCGCTCGGGGGTTGCCCCTACCCGGGCTCCAACGCGATCTTCCGGTGCCTCGGCTACCAGCCCAACGGGTTCGACTGGGCGACCCGGCGCGGCGAACCCGCTCTCCACCGGTGGCGGCTCTGCCGCGCCGGCTGGCTGGCACGACGCTGCGCCGGCATCCCGGTCCACAACCTCGAGGCCTGCCGCATTCGCCGGCCCTTGTGCTGACCCGGTCCCGCGACGCGTGGGAGCCCGGCGGTGCGCGCCGGCAGCGACGGGCGGCCCCGA
This sequence comes from Dactylosporangium vinaceum, assembly GCF_019904175.1. GTDB lineage: Bacteria > Actinomycetota > Actinomycetes > Mycobacteriales > Micromonosporaceae > Dactylosporangium > Dactylosporangium vinaceum. The sequence continues at coordinate 3,822,919 of NZ_CP061913.1, forward strand.
GCCGGTCCGGCCGGTCCCGACCCTGAGGCGCACCTCCGGGAATTCCCCCGGGCCTCGCTCGACTGATCTACGACCCAGGGCGGACGCGGGCACGGGTGCGGCCGGTGACGATGGGCGGGTGCTGCATGTGGCCCTCAAGGGAACGTTCTCCCGCTGGCGTCGGCTGGTCCTGTCCGGACTGGCGGTCGTGCTCGGCGTCATGTTCGTGTCCGGCGCGCTGGTGCTCACCGCGACGCTCGGCGGCTCGTACACCGATGTCGCCCGCCGCGCCCACGCCGGCACCGATGTGGCGGTGAGCTCCACCGACACGATTTCCGCCGCCGGCGTGCCCGCGGCGCTTGTCGAACGGCTGGCGGGAGTCGACGGCGTGGCCCGGGCGACCGGTGTCGTGTCCGCCGACGGCGCCCGGCTCGTCGACGCCCGCGGCAAGGTCGTGCCGTCGCCCGATCGGCCCCGCCTCGGGGTGAGCTGGCCGGGCCAGCTGCCGGGCCGGGACGGTTCCGTGCAACTGCGCGCCGGGCGGGGCCCGCAGCGCGACGACGAGGTCGCGATCAGCACAGCGCTCGCCGCGGCGGCCGGTGTCCGGGTCGGCGACCGGGTCGCGGTGCTCACACTGCGGCCGAAGCAGACGTTCACGCTCGTCGGCACCTTCGCCTACGCCGACCCCGAGCAGCAGGTCGTCGCGTTCACCGAGCCCGTGGCGCAGGCGCTGATGCTGGGCACGCCCGGTGCGTTCTCATCCGTCGCCGTCACGGCCCGCCCGGGCGTCAGCCCCGCGCAGCTGCGCGAGCGGATCGCCGCCGCGCTCGGCCCCGGCTACCGGGTCCGCACCGGTGAGCAGCTCGCCCGAGCCGAGGGCGCCACGCGCGGCCGGTCGCTGGGCCTGACCGGCGACCTACTCCTCGGCTTCGCCGGTGTGGCGCTGCTCGTCGGCGCGTTCCTGATTTTCAACACGTTCTCGATGCTGGTCGCGCAGCGTACCCGCGAACTGGCGCTGCTGCGGGCCATCGGGGCCAGCCGCCGCCAGCTCGTCGGGTCGGTGCTGACGGAGGCGGCCGTGGTCGGGCTCGGCGGCTCGGCCGCCGGCCTGGCCGCCGGGGTGGGCGTGGGCGCGCTCGTCGCCCGCGAGCGGGTGGTCGTGCCGGCGAGCGCGGTGCTCGCCGCGTTCGCCGTCGGGCTGCTCGTCACGGTGGCCGCCGCGCTGCTGCCCGCGGTACGCGCCGCGCGGGTGCCGCCGATGGCGGCGCTGCGCGACACCGCCGCACCCGAGCGGCAGCTGACCCGACTCAGCATCGCCGGCGCCGTCGTGCTCGCCGCCGGCGCCGGGCTGCTCGGCTTCGGCCTCGCCGCCGCCGCACAGGGCGCCGCCCCGCTGATCCTGAGCGGTGTGCCGGTCGCGTTCATCGGTGTCACGCTGCTGACGCCGGCGCTCGCGCGCCCCGCCACCGGGCTGCTCGGCCGGGCATTCGCGTGGTCGGTGTCCGGCCGCCTGGCCCGGCTCAACGCCGGCCGAAACCCGCGGCGCACCGCGGCGACGGCCGCCGCGCTCATGGTCGGCGTGGCACTGCTCGCCGGCATCTCCACCGTGTTCGTCTCGGCCACGACGAGCGTGGGCCGCCTCGTCAACGACCAGTTCAAGGCCGACCTGGTCGTCAGCGGCGACGCCAACGGCGTGAGCCGCACCGGCTTCGACCCGGCCGTGCTCACCCGGGCCGCGGCGCTGCCCGGCGTGCTGGCCGTCACCGGCCTGGGCGAGGGCGGCGCGGTCATCGACGGGCAGCCGGCCTACGTGCAGACCGTTACCGACGTGCCGGCCCTGCGCGACATGCTGAGCCTGACCGCGGCCGAGGGCACGATCGGCGCGCTGGCCGACGACCAGATCCTGGTCGACCAGCGGGCCGTCACCGCAGCGGGACCGCACGTCGGCGACCGGGTCACGGTGCGGCTGCCCCGCGGAGAGCCGCACCAGTTCACCCTGGCGGGCATCTACACCGACACCGACCTGCTCACCGGCTGGCTCCTGCCGGCCTCGGCGGCCGGCGGCCTCAAGCAGCCGCTGCCGAGCCGTGCCTTCGTCCGGCTGGCGCCCGGCACCGACGTCGCCACGGCCCGCGGCCGGCTCGACGGGCTGCTCGCCGACAGCCCCGAGGTGGGGGTGAACGACCGCGCCGAGTACACGGCCCAGGAGAACGCCAAGGCCGACCGCCTCCTGCGGATCGTGCAGGTGCTACTCGGACTGGCCGTGGTCATCGCCGTGCTGGGCATTGCCAACACCGTCACCCTGTCAGTGCTGGAGCGCACCCGCGAGCTGGGCCTGCTGCGCGCCGTGGGCCTGCGCCGCTTTCAGACGATGATGATGACCGCCGCCGAGGCCACCGTGATCTCCGTCTTCGGCGCGCTGCTGGGCGTCGCGGTCGGCGTGGCCCTGGGCGCCGCGACCGTGCGCGCACTGCAGGCCCAGGGTGTGACCGAGCTGTCGGTGCCGATCGACCAGCTGCTGGCTTACCTGGGCCTGGCCGCCCTGGCCGGGACCCTGGCCGCGATACCCCCGGCGGCTCGCGCCGCCCGCCTGAACATCCTGACCACCATCGCCCACGAATAGCTTTAACGCGACATCGGCGGCCAGTTGTTGCCCATCCGACGCGGGCTCGCCGAGGCCGACCTTCTCAACGACTGGATACCCCGATCGGCTCCGCCGTCTTGGCCATTCCACCCGGCTGCTCCGAGAGCAGCTGGATCGGCCAGACCGTCCTGCAGTGGGCCGCGCGCCGCGACCGGCACCACTACTTGGTCTGGTTCGTGATGTTCACCTCAGGTGTACCGGCACGGCATGTGACGATCATGCGGAACCGTTGGTCGCCGTTGGTGAAGACCGCGCCCGCCTTGCGGGCCGGTCCGGCGTCGACTTGGCCCAGCCGAAATGACTCCCTGGGCGCCCACGACATCAGCTCGGCGAGCCCGTCGGCCGTGCAGGTGGCTCGGACCGAGCCGCCCTCGGACGTGAACGTCATGTTCGCGGCTGGTTCGGCGGTCGTTGAGTTCGGTGGCGGTGGCGCTGCCACGACCGCGTCGGCCACGGCGCCGCCAGTCGTGGCCGGCGCGGCGCCGGTGCTGGCCGGCGATGTCACGACGGCGACCCGTCCGGCGGTCGTCCTAGAGGTCGGTGCGGGCGGAGCCGACATCGATGTGGCCCGGGCCTCGGCCGCAAACGGTGAAGGGACGATGTTGTCCGCGTCGGCCTGCTGCGGCCGGCCCGGCGCGGCGGCGGTCACCCAGACCACCACGGCTCCGGCCGCGACGACGGCCAGCCCGGCGGCGACGAGCCCGATGCGGCGCGCGGCCGACCGGGCCGGAGCGGTGGGTACGGCCACCCGGACGCCGGCCGCGGCGGCCAGGCCGGTCGCGAGCTCGTGCGCGGTCGGCCGCTCGCCGGGGGATTTGGCCAGGCAACGCGAGGCGAGGCGGGCCACGCCGGCCGGCACGCCATCGCGGGCTGGCAGCGGGTCCGGCGCGACGTGCAGGTGCGCCCGGATCAGGTCGGCGGGAGAGTTCGCCGCCCACGGCAGCCCGCCGGTGAACAGCTTGAACAGCAGCACACCGAGGGCGTACACGTCGGAGGCGGGTGTGACCGCATTGTCGGTGATCCGCTCCGGTGCCAGGTACGCGGGTGTGCCGAGGACCGCCCCGTCCGGGGTGAGTTCGCTTGCCGGCTCGGCGGCCGCCGCGATGCCGAAGTCGACGACCTTGGCGCCGGTCGGGGCGAGGATGACGTTGGCCGGCTTGACGTCACGGTGCACCAGGCCCCGCGCGTGGGCGGCCGCGAGCCCCGCGGCCACTTCGGCGCAGATGCGCAGCGCCTCGGCCGCGGAGATCGGGCCGGCGGCGACCCGATCGCCGAGCGTGGGACCGGGCACGAGCTCCATGATGATGTACGGCGTCGGCTGCCGGTCCCTCCCGGTCTCGCCGAAGTCGTACACGTGAGCGACGTTGGGGTGGGCGAGCCCAGCGGCGGCGCGCGCCTCGACCCGGATCCGCTGCCGCGCGAGGGGGTCAGTGGCATACCGGCCGGAGAGCACCTTGACGGCGACGTCGCGGCCGAGCACCTCGTCGCGGGCCCGCCAGACCACCGACATGCCACCGACGCCGAGCACCTCGTCCAGGTGGTACCGGCCGCCCAACACCCGCACGTCCGCGCTGTCCTCCGCTCGCATCGATGCCAGCTTCCCATCACCAGCCCGGTGCCGCACAAGCCCCCGATCGAGTACGTGTAAGGCGCCATTCGGGCCGTTTCGACTCCCGGCGCCTTTCATCTCGGGCTGGAGCCGCCGATGTCACTCAGCCCGATGAGAGGCAGGGTCATCACGGCGAGCACGGGGTAGCCGAGCGCGACGGCGGCGAAGCCGATGGCGGCTGGCGGCGACGCCGAGGCGGCTGGCCACCGCGGCGCCGCCGACCGTGAGCAGCAGCGCTCCGCCGAGCGTGGCGGCGTACTTCGCTACCCTCGGCACCTTCCGATCGCTCACGCAATCAAGCACGGCGGGTGAGGTTCCACGCACTCCGGTACTGTCCGACCTCCGCCCCCGAGCAGGCCAGACTTCGCTGCGCTGTACGGGATTGACGACCGAGCAGTTGAGCCACAATTCACCCCGAGGACCGCGTCTGCGTTGTACACGGCGCTATGGGTACTGGCGGATGGGGCGCACCTCGATGCCGACGACCATGAGGACGAGCCGATCCTGCGACGTACTCGGGGGAGTCGAGGGTGCTTGACAGGCTTCCTCGCATCCCTTGGCGATCGGACGGGTCATGGCGACGGCGCGCGGGCCAAGCACGTAGGTACAGGCCCACTCTCTACCGCGCCGTCATCGCCCGCATGCAACACCACCAACCCACCCGCGCCTACGTCGCCCGCCGCACCACCGAAGGCAAGACCAAACCCGAAATCAGCCGCTGCTTCAAACGACTCCTCGCCCGCGAATCTGGGCCCTCCTACGACCCCTCCGCAACACCGCGCCGGTACTTGACAAATATAGGAGCGTCAACGCCGTCGCTGAGTCATGCTTCGCCAGCCTCAAGGCCGAGATCGGCACCCGGATCTTCACCACCCGCGCCGAGGCCCGCCGCACGGTATTCGCCTACCTCAACTACTACAACCGCAACCGTCTCCACTCGACACTCAACCGGCAAACCCCATAGGAAGTCCGTGTCTGCTACCGTCCGACCATCGCCCTCGCGGCATAAACCCCGCTGTCCGATCCTGGGGTGGAACTTCACTGTTCAGCGATGCCGGCACGCTCGGCAGTCGGCACGGCCTCGTGGTCGACCCTGCGCACCAGCGACATCCGGCACGAGACCGTAATCTCCCTGCGCTGATTCGCTGGCTCTGTCTGGCCTGGTGTTACAGCAGTTCCGGGTCGGACAGGTCCTCGGTGATCGTCAGGCCGGCCGCAGCCACGACCGGGCCCGCCGTGTCGGCGAGCTCGAAGCGTACGAACATTGGAGGTTTTATGATGCCGCTCTGCTCGGCTGGGAGCACCGTCACTGTGAAGGTCTCCGGTCCGGACGCAAGCGTCCGTTCCGGGCGGTCGATGCGCAGCGACGTGAGATACCCGGGGTCTTCATAGTAGGGGTCCTCGCGCGGGTTGACCGGGGGAAACTCCACATCCTGGGTGAAGGTCCGCGCGTCCAGTCGGACTCGCCGCCCGAACGGCCCGGCCGCGGTGACGGCGACCGGTGTCGGTCCCCATCCAATCGCCAGCACGAGTTCGCCGGGCTCGGCTGCGAGCTGCCACGGCGTGTCCGGCCGGACTACGATCACCACCGGTTCGCTGACAGCCCCGTCCACGGCCGCTGTGAGCTCGATTGTCACCGGTGTCGTCAGGTCGGGGCGGATCAGCACCTCGAACGTGATCGTGGCTCCGGGCGGACAGTCGCGGACCGGCTCGGCGAGGGTGAACCAGCTCCGCTGCGCGGCGGGCGCTCCGAGGGTGACCGCGGCCCGGTGGGTGACCGCGTCAGTGTGGGATACGCGGAACGTCACCGTGGCCGGCCCGTCGGCGGCGACGAGGAATACGGACGGCCGGATGCGCCAGCTCACGGCCACGGCGACCATTCCGGCGGGGGAGGGTTGGCCCGGATCACCTTGATCGTGCCCTCGGTGAACTCCCCGGGAAACGTCTCGGCGATCCAGGCCCGCAGTCCGGTCGTCGCCGGTGTCGCGCCGCCCTCGCCGAGCGCCTCGGTGACCACGTACCGGATGCCGCCGAGCTCGAGCTCGCTGTTGAGCACCAGCAACCGGTTGAGCTGGTCCACGAACTTGACCCCGGCCTGCACTTGCCACCAGCTTTGCGGCCGCATGATGTCGAGCAGGACCGAGTCCATCTTGTGCTCGACGATGAGCAGGTCCTCGAGCTTGGACACAACGCTGAGACCGTTGCGCTCGACCAGCCCGTCAACGTAGGTCAGCGTCCCATCGACCGTGAACACCTGCTCCATGAGCTGCCCGGTGTTCCAGACCTGGGTAAGGACGTTCGCCTGGATGCTGGGCTGAATGACCTTGATCCCGACCCAGTTGACCCGCCAGGTGAGCACGATCTCGCGCCCGGCGATGGCGGCGCTGCGGGCGATGGGCAGCACCACGAGCACAGCGGCGGCCGCCTCGGCGAGCTTCGCGGTCGCCTTGAGTCGATCCTCTGCGGCCTCGGCCACGTCCCCGGCTGCGAGTGCCTCGTTGCTGGCGACGCTGAGGTTCACCGCGTCCACGAAGTTCGCTGGCGCGGCGAGCAGCGGATTGACGAAATACCGCTCGACGAGCCCGCCGATTTCAGCCACTGGCAGCAGCCCGAGCAGCACGTAGCGCAGCAGCGCCGGCGTATTCTCATCGGCCGCGTCCCGCCAGCCGGCCGACACGGTGTCGGTGAAGAATGTACTGACGTATCGCGGAGCGTCCTCGACCCCATGCGGCGGCACCTGCGGCAGCTCGTCCCGCGTCGGGAGCCGCCCCACCGGCCAGCCGGGCGCGACTTCTCCCGACGGCAGCAGGTTCGGCGGCAAAGCCTGGGAGTCGGGGAACACCCACAACTGCAGCCGGGAGTTGAAAGTGGGAATACCCGTGAGCTCCGGGTGGCCGTTGCGCTGGAAGTACCCGAGGGCGTCGAGCGCTGACGCCGTGCCGTCCTTGACTCGCGGCGCGAGCGCCTGGTCGGCCGCGGTGACCGGCGGATTCGTCCCGATCGCCGATCCCTGCTTCGGCGCTGGCTGCGGCCGCGGCGGCGCCTCCGGTGTCGATGTCGTCTCAGGTGTCGAGGTGGCCTCGGCCGCCGGTGCTGCTTCCGTCGTGGGTCCGGTCTCCGCCGCCGGTGTGGTCTCCCCGACGGGTCCGGCGTCCTGGCCGGTGCTCACGCCGCCGCCGCGGGCGGTAGCGAGTCCGTCGAGCGTGGTGTGCTCCGGCAGCAGGGACGGGCCGCCGTTCCAGAGCCCGGTGCCGGTGCGGGTGCCGCCGTGCCGGTAGATGACCATCTCCTGCTGGTCAGGGCCGGTGGCGGTCCCGGTCGCGGCGTCCCAGGTGTAGCCGTCGGGAATGTAGGCGTCGAGCCCGGACTCGTAGTGGTAGCCGGGAGGCGCCCAGAGATTGAGGATGTCAGCTGCCGCAACCTGCGGGTCGTCGCTCAAGTGGGCCTCCCACGTCGGCCTGACTTTCCCATGCCCCGGGTGCCGGGCGCATCGCCCGATCATCCGACCCAGTCCACAAGACGTTGCCGGATCGGGCGTGACGCGGGAGGCCGCCGGCCCTGTTGGCCCGGGTCGGCGAACGTCGGCGAATCCAGGCCTGGCACGGCGCCCTCGGTGCCACCGCGGCCGGCGCAGTTCTGCTGCGGCCGCCGTGGCGGGTACCGCCGCCGTGGTGCGCGCCCAGACTACCCGTGAGCGGATCGTGCCGTTTCTGCCACCGCTGCCTCGCCCAGTGGTCCTCTCGGCCCGGCTGCTCGGCATCACCGCCGCCGCCCTGCTCACCGCGACGGCCGTACATCGAGCGAGCATCTCGGCGTCGTCGCTCGCGACGAGGGCTGGGCACTGTGGCACACCTGGGACGACCAGGGCCGGCCGTGCACCGTGGTCACCACCCGCCCTGGACACCACCCGGGCCCTGTTGGACAACTGGTCCCATGGCTGGGACCTGCATCCTGTAAGGCCGCGACGGGCTCAGGTCGCTTCGATGTACGCCCGCTGGCTCGGCCGATCACGTTCTCACCCGGCCATGCCACCAAGGCCGGCCTCGGCGGACGCTGCACCGGCCTGACCTAGCAGAGAACGCATCGGAGGCGGTTCCGGCCGTGAGCGTCCACCATCGCGGTGTCTGTGCCTCCCCGCGGCCACCGGCGTCCCCGGCGTCCCCGGCGTCGGCCGGGCAGGACGGGGCGCAGTGAGGGGCCGCTCCCGCCGCCCGGTGCGGCTGACCGGCGTGCAGGCCGGTCAGCTGTTCGACGACGGCCACGCCGCGCAGGCCGCGGCGCTGCTGGTGAAGACACACCTGCGGCACGAACACCCGCACACCGCCGTCGCATACGAGGATCTCATCGACGCGGTCGGCTGATATGTGCGGGCGGCCGATGCTGACCCGGCCGCGGTCCCGGATCCCCTCGTGTGGCCCGCACGGCGAGGACTGACTGGTTGAGGGTGACAATCTCGACCCGCTGCTCCCGCATCCAGGCGGCCAGCGGCACCCCGCCGGTGCGGGTGTCGTCCAGGGCGAGGACGAGGGTGCCGCCGGCGATGGGGGTCATGAGCATCTCGCCCATGGCGGCGTCCCAGGACCAATCCGCGACTGCAACAGGCGGGACTCCGCTTCGACGGTGAATCGGTCGGCGAGGGCGGCGGCGATCGCGGTGACGGCTGGCTGCTCGAGCATGACCCCGCGCGGGGTGCCGGTCCACCCGGACGTGAAGATCACCGCTCAGGTGGCTACCGGATCTGCCGCATGCCGTTCATGGCTCACCGCCGCAAGGGATCACGGGGCACTGCCGCCCGTGCCGGGCAGCCAGCCGGTTGTGGATACCGACGAGGTGGACCAAAGTCGTGCCAAACAACAACCGGTCGGTCCTCGGTCGCCTCGAACCCGGCTCGGCATCGACAGGACATCGTCGCTCAACCGGCCCACGGTCGGCTCCTGTCCGCGGGCGGAATTGAAGCGGAATGCGAAGGCGGAGCGGGTGACGGGCCGCGCCTATGCCCCGCGTCGTCGTGTCACGAGCACCGTTGCGCAGCAGGCACACTGCCGGGGTTCCCGCGCGTCCGACACATCGACCCTGAGGCACTGCAGCACACCGCCGGCCCTCCGCCGCGCTCCGCGCGAGAACGGGCAGGCACGACCGGGCGACATCACGGGTCGTACGGCAGTTCCGCGCTGAAGCAGGTGCCGCTGCGGGGCGGGCTGTCCACGTGGAGCAGGCCGCCGCGCCGGGCGGCCTGCGCGGCGAGCGCTACGATGCCACCGCCGATGACGGGCTGCGCCCCTCCGGCACCGTCATCGACGACCGCGAGTTGCACGGTCGGGCCGTGACGGCGCACGGTGACCGTCGCGTGCCGCGCCCCGGCGTGGCCGACCGCATTGGCCAACGCCTCGCAGACCATGGCATAGACCAGCGACGCGGTGGCCGACGGCAGCGCGCCGGCATCGACGTTCATCTGCACCGGAAACGGTATGACCGCTGCGAGCCGCCCTACGGCGACGCCGAGCGGGACCTGTCCTGCGATCGACGGTGGCGCGATAAGGGCCAGGTCGCACAAGTCCCTGAGGACGTGACGCAACTGCGTCTGAGCTTGTCCTGTGACGGCTCGCACGGCCGGGTCGTCGGCCGTCCGGCTGGCGTCGATGATCGCGGCCAGTTCGAGCGTCCGCCGGTGCACCCGGTCGTGGTATTCGAACGCGAACACCCCGCGATGGACGAAGAGATCTGCGGCGTCGCGGATGCGGCCGGATTCGACGTCGCGGAGTCGCGCGAGCAGTTCGGTATGCCATCGGGCGTGTTCGAGGTCGGCCGCTGCGATCCTGATCGCGGCATCGACGAAATCGGCTGCCGGTGGCGGCGCGGCGCCGGTGAGGACCGTGGCCAGGCGCCGGCCGCGGCCGTCGCGGACATCGTGCCGCAGGGAAGGCTCGAAAGCCCTGACGGGCGACGCTCCCGTACAGTCGAGGTACTGTCGGCGGCTGGCCAGCCAGACGTACACGTCCAGGTCCGGATCGCCCAGGACCTGACGCAGCGCGCCACGCACGGCGGACAGCGTCGCCGGCGGCCGCAGGGCCGCCAGATATCCGGCCTCGGCCAATCGTGCAATCCGGCGCCGCGCCGCAGCACCAGGGCCGAGCCGAAGGTTGATCTTGCGCATGCACGCCTCCTCGCAACAACGGGCGGCTCAGCGGCGCGCCGCGTTACTGCCGGCAAGTAACGCTTCCGGTGCCGGCATCGCCCATTGGTGCGATTGGACCAATCACCAAAGGGGACGCGTCTGTGCATGAAGTGCTTGACCACCGGCCGGGCGTCCCGGCCGATCCGGTGTTCGTCGACCGCAGTGGCCGGCGTCGACGGCTGTTCACCGTATTCGGGACCGGGGTCGGCGTGGCGCTGACGGCCGGCGCCGCGCTGCTGGTCGCGGGGCTGACCGGCTCGTCGCCGCTGCCGCTGCCGCTCCTTCCGCAGGGTGTCCACGGCGGCACGCAGCGCGACGAGGGTAGCGCCGGTGTCCAGCCGATCCGGGCGACGCCCCGGGCCACCGCGCCGTCCGCAGCGGCCCGGCCGAACCACCCACCGGCCACCACCACCGCCCCCGGCCCGACCGCGGCGACCACCCCCGCGACGGCCGCTCCGGGCAATCCGCACACCACGCACCCGGGCAACCCCAAGCCCAACAGGTCGAAGTAGGCCATGTCCCGACACGCCGCACCCCGGCCGCCGAAAGCACACTGGCTGCTGCTCGTATTCGGCGGCCTCGTCCTGCTGGCCGAGTTGTTCCTCAACGGCGCCGTGACCAACGCGCACGGCGAAGCGATGAGCAGACCAGGCCCGACCGGCGGCACCGATGCAGCCGGGGCCCAGGTCCGGAGCATGGCCGGAGCCGGCCCGGTGCTACGGGTCGCCGCCGACGGTACCGTCCAGCGGGCGGCGATGCCGGCCGGTACGGTGGCGTTGACCTTCGACGACGGGCCGGATCCGCGGTGGACGCCGCAGATCCTCGACGCACTGAGGGCCCAGCACGCCCACGCGACATTTTTCGTGATCGGATCGAAGGTGAACCAGTATCCGGATCTCGTGCGGCGCATCGTCGCCGAAGGCCACGAGGTCGGCGTGCACACCTTCACCCACACCGAACTGGCGGTGGCACCGGCGTGGCGCCGCCGGCTCGAGCTCAGCCTGACCCAGAACGCGATCGCCGCGGCGACCGGCCGGACGACCCGGCTGATGCGGCCCCCGTACTCCTCGACGCCCGATGCGCTGACCACCGCCGACTTCGCCGCGTTGCGCACGGTCGCGGCCGAGGGGTACCTGGCGGTGCTCACCGACCGCGACACCGGCGACTGGCGCCGGCCCGGTGTCGAGGCAATCGTCGCGGCGGCCGGACCGCGGACCGACGGCGGGGCTATGGTCATGTTCCACGACGGCGGCGGCGACCGCTCGCAGACGGTGGCAGCGGTACAGCGGCTGCTGGCCGGGCCGGCCGGCGTCCGCTTCATCACCGTTTCGGCCGGTCTCGGCCTGGCGCCGCCGCCCACCGCGTCCTTCAGCGTCACCGCCCGTGGCCTCGCGCTGCGCTGGAGCCAGACCGCCGCCGCGTGGATCGACGGGTGGATGTGGTGGCTGCTGGTGCTGGGCAGCGGGCTGGCCGTGCTGCGCCTCCTGGTGCAGCTGCCGGCCGCCGGCCTCCACGCGCGGCGGCAACGGCGCACGGCGCCCCGGTTGGGATACCTGGGGCCGGTGACGGTGATCGTGCCGGCGTTCAACGAAGCCGCGAACATTGCCGCCACGGTCCGGTCCCTGCTGGCCAACGACTATCCCGCGCTGGATGTCATCGTCGTGGACGACGGGTCGACCGACGCCACCTCCGCCGTCGTGCGCGGGCTGGGGCTGCCCGGTGTGCGGCTGATCCGGCAGGCGAACGCCGGCAAGCCAGCGGCGCTGAACACCGGCATTGCCGCGGCCCGGGGCGATCTGCTCGTCCTCGTCGACGGCGACACGGTCTTCGCGCCCGACGCGGTCGGGCAGCTGGTCCAACCGTTCGAGGACCCGAAGATCGGCGCGAGCAGCGGCAACACGAAGGTCGCCAACCGCCGCGGGCTGCTCGGCCGGTGGCAGCACCTGGAGTACGTGGTCGGGTTCAACCTGGACCGCCGCATGTTCGACCTCGGCCGGTGCATGCCGACCATCCCGGGCGCGATCGGGGCGTTCCGGCGGTCGGCCCTCGCCGACGCCGGGGGTGTGCCGGCTGACACCCTGGCCGAGGACACCGACCTCACGATGGCGGTCCTGCGCGCGGGGTGGCGCGTCGTGTATGCCGACCGGGCGATCGCATGGACCGAGGCGCCGGCCTCCATGCGCCAGCTGTGGCGGCAGCGGTACCGCTGGTGTTACGGCACCATGCAGGCGATGTGGAAGCACCGGCGGGCCCTGCTCGAGCGCGGCGGTGCCGGGCGGCTCGGCCGGCGGGGGCTGGTGTATCTGCTGTTGTTCCAGGTGCTGCTCCCGCTGTGCGCGCCCCTCGTCGACGTGTACGCGATCTACGGCCTGTGCGTCCTGCCGCCGGCCCAGGTCGCCGGCGTGTGGTGCGGTTTCACCGCGCTGCAGGTGCTGACCACGGCGTTCGCGCTCCGGCTCGACCGGGAGCCCTGGGCTCCGCTGTGGAGCGTCCCGCTGCAGCAGATCGTGTACCGGCAGCTGCTCTACCTGGTGACCGTGCAGTCGGCCGTGGCCGCGCTGCTCGGCGGCCGGCAACGGTGGCAGGCGATGGCCCGGGCCGGCCTGGCGGATCCGATGCGGCACACGACCGCCGGGCAGCCGGCGCCGGCGGTGCGCCGATGACCGTACTGTTTTCACCCGGCAGCACCCAAGCGGCGTACCGGCGCAATCCGGCGCACGACACTGCCGTGGCCACAGCGCCCCAGCGACGTACGACAGGAACCGTGCCCTTGCCAGACGAAGACCTCACGCCGGCGATCCGGGCCGCGGCCGGTGGCGACGCGGCCGGCTTCACGATCGTGTGGCGAGCGCTGCAACCGGCGGTCCTGCGCTATCTGCACGTCGTGTGCGGCGACGCCGCCGACGACGTCGCCTCCGAGACCTGGCTGCAGGTGAGCCGGGACCTGCCCATGTTCCGCGGCGACGCCACGGCGTTCCGGGTATGGCTGTTCCGCATCGCCCGGCACCGCGGCATCGACGAGAACCGCCGGGCCTGGCGGCGCCGGGAAGAGCCGCGCGACACGGTCGAGCCGCCGGACGGCGGCGACACCGTCCACGACGTGGTGCTCGACGTCATCGAACGGTTCGGCACCGAATGGGCGCTGGGCCTGATCAACACCCTGCCCCCGGACCAGGCCGAGGCGGTCATGCTGCGCGTCGTCGCCGGGCTCGACGTCGCCGGCACCGCCAAGGTCCTGGGCAAACGACCGGGCGCGGTACGGGTCGCCGCCATGCGTGGGCTGCGCCGCCTTGCCGCGCATCCGCAGGTGCGATCGGCCCGGTCCGCGCAGGCCGAGCCGCCGACCGGCGCTCTCGGGGGTGACTGCGATGCGTGACCGTCTGAGCCGACCGCCCGACGACGGCCACGACGAGATCGGCCGGGACGCGGCCGAGCGGCTACTCCGCGGCGGCTCGGGCGACGTCCCGGACGAGGCCGCCGTCGCGGCCCTGCTGCGAGCCGCGGCCGGCCCGGCCCTCCCGCAGGAACTCGTCGCCGAACACGCGGCGGTCGCCGCGTTCACCGAAGCGTTCCGGACCCGTTCCGCAGCCGGCGGAGGGCGTCCCCGCTCCGGCAAGCGGCTCGCCGCGGCGACGGCGGCCGCGCTCGCCGGGCTGCTGATCGGCGGCACCGCCTACGCGGCGGGCACCGGTCGGCTCCCCGACGCGCTGCAGGCCACCATCGACCATCTGCTGCCGGGCGCCAACGCCCCGTCCCCCGCCGGGTCGGCGGCGACCCGGGAATCAAGGTCCGCAGCGGACCCCGCGACCGCCTTCCCCGCGCCGCCGTCCGGCCCGGCCGACCCGGCGCAGCTGGCCGCCTTTTGCCGTTCCTGGCTGGCATTCCAGACCGACCCGAACGCGGGACCGGTCACCGCCGACGTGCGGCGCGCGCTTGCCCAGGCAGCGGGCAGCGAGCGGGCGATCGACGCCTACTGCCACCGGCTGCTCGACCCGCCGGCCGCGACGACCGCGACGACGGTCAAACCCGGCAATCCCGCGCCGGGCGGAGGCAAGCCGAGCCATCCGCCGAAGCCGACGCACAAGTGATCACGGTCAACCGTGCGGCGCTGGTCGATGAGGAGGCCGGCGGTGCGGCGCCTGGTCCGTTACGCGCGCCGCCGGTAACGCGCCCTGGGGCTGTGCCGCCACTTCGTCTGTACCCCGACGTAAGGAGATGAACGTATCGTGATGCGACGAAGCCTCGCGCTGACCGCGGTCGCGCTCGTGGCCGCCCTGATCCCGGCAACCCGGGCGGGGGCGGCCGTCACCTCCGCCCAGGCAACCGTCTTCGCTCCCAGCCCGGTCCAGACGCTCGGGCGGCAGGACCTCACCGACGCCAAGGACGCGGACCTGCCGGTGTTCGCCGCAGCGTACCGCCGCGTGACCCTGACCGATCTGGACGGCTCCGGCGCGCTGGCCGGCCGGTACGTGGCGGTCAAGAGCGCCACCGGCAAAGCCGCGACCCTGGTCGACGGCGCCTTCCCGGCCTGGCACCGCGACTCGGACCAGTTCGAGCAGGTGATGGGCTACTACTGGGTCACCACTGCCCAGCTCTACCTGCAGCACCTGGGTTTCGGTTCGAATCTTCGCCCGGTTAACCAGCGCCAGATCGAGCTGCGCATCGACCAGTACGGCGGCGACAACTCGTTCTTCCGCGACGACAAGGCGAACATCACCCTGGGCAAGGGCGGCGTCGACGACGGCGAGGACGCCGAGGTGATCGTCCACGAGTACGGCCATTCGGTGCAGGACGGCCAAGTCCCCGGCTTCGGCACCACCCTGGAGTCCGGCGCGATCGGCGAGGCGTTCGGCGACTACCTCGCCGTCGCCGTCACCAGCTGGGCGACCGGCGCGCCGACGCTGACCCCGGAGGCGTGCGTCGCCGACTGGGACTCCACGTCGTACACCAGCACCACGCCGCACTGCCTGCGCCGCCTCGACGGCAACAAGCACTACCCGGCAGACGTCATCGGCGAGGTGCACGCCGACGGCGAGATCTGGTCGCGGGCCCTCTGGGACATCCGCGGCGCGCTCGGCGACACCCATGCCACGACGCTCATCGTCGAGGCGCAGTTCGCCTTCGCCGCGGAAACGACGTTCGCGGCGGCGGCCCGGGCCACGGTCGATGCCGCCCAGCGGCTCTACGGTGCCACGGCCGCCGCGGCCGCGCGCTCGGCCTTCACCGCCCGCGGGCTGCTGTAGGCCGGCACCGTTGCGGGCCGGGCGGCCGGACGCCAGGGCCGGCCGGTGCTACGGCTCGCGGGACGACAACGGCTGCACCAGCGTCACATCCGCTATCGCCCGCATTGTTCCAGAATGGATTGCCCTGGTTCGGAGTGAATGCGGCAGGAAGCCGCAGATGTTCTCGGCGACGACGGTGCGGGAGCCGGCGAGGCGAACGACGGCCAGGTGTCGTGGACGCCGCCGTTGGCTCAGCCCTCGCCGAGCCGGTTGAGCCAGCGTGTGATGCTCGCTCGGCGGGCTCGGCTGTCGATCGGCTCGGCGCCGATTCGCAGCGCCTGCTTCCGGTCCGGCTGGTCGATGAGCAGCTGCTGGACTGGGCCGCATCGTTCGGTGCCAAACGGTTCGTCTTCGCCATCGAGGGCACCGGCTCCTACGGCGCCGGGCTGACCTCCGCCGTCCGCCGCCGCGATATCGGCGTGATCGAGGTTCTACGCACTGACCGGCGCGACCGCCGGCCGCGCGGCAAGAGCGACACCATCGACGCGGAGAACGCGGCCCGCGCGGTGCTCAACGGCGACGCGACCGCGGTCCCCAAGACCAACGGCGGCGTGGTCGAGATGCTCCGCCAGATCAAGGTGGCCAAAGACGTGGCGGTCAAGGCCCGCACCGCCACCATGATCACGCTCAAGGCCCTCATCGTCACCGCGAGGCCGGAACTGCGCGAGCAACTGCAGCCGCTGTCGAAGATGGCCCTGATCCAGCGGTGCGCCAGCCTGCGCCCCGGGGACATCGACACCGTCACCGCAGCCACCAAACACGCCCTGCGCTCCCTCGCCCGGCGCTGGCAGTACCTCAACGACGAGATCAGAACCCACGGGGCGCTGCTGGCCCAGCTCACCGCACAGCACGTCCCGCAACTCGTCGCCGCGTTCGGCGTCGGCGCGGACACCGCCGCCGAGATGCTCATCGTCGCCGGCGACAACATCGACCGCGTCCGCTCCGAACCAGCCTGGGCCCGGCTCTGCGGCGTCGCACCGGTCCCAGCCTCCTCCGGGCTCACCAACCGCCACCGGCTCAACCGCGGCGGGCACCGCCAAGCCAACGCCGCGCTCGCCCGAGCCGTCATCGTCCGCATGCAACACCACCAGCCCACCGCGCCTACGTCGCCCGCCGCACCACCGAAGGCAAGACCAAAGCCGAGATCATCCGCTGCCTCAAACGACTCCTCGCCCGTGAAATCTGGGCCCTGCTACGACCCCTCCGCAACACCGCACCCGCAATTTGACACATATAGGAGCGTCAACGCGCTGATGGAAACCTTCTGGTCCACGTTGAAGATCGAACTGGTCTACCGCATGAGCCGGCGGACCCGTGACGAGGCCGAGAACGCGATCTTCGAATACATCGACGGCTGGTACAACACCCGCCGCATCCAACGCGAACTCGGCTACCAAAGTCCAGACGAATACGAGACCGCCTGGCACGCCCAGAACGAGCCAGATAACCTCACCCCTGTCCCGACCGGAGGCAGGTAACCACCACTCCATCAAAGCGGGGGAAGCTCACAGTGTGCCTGGCGCACCACCAGTACAGGCAGCAGAACGTTGGCCGAGAACCAGCGGTCCACTATCCACCGATCTTCATGTCACGCGGAACACCGGCCACCCGATCTCTGTGCGCCAGGCGGCCGGATCGCCCGTGTCCCGGGGCCCGACGCGGTAGACCTCCCGTACCGGTCCGGCCACCGACATCGCGTTCGCCACGACCCAGGTACCGAGCTCACCGTAGGTGACGTCAGCGTCGTCGTGCTCGCCGACGTGGGTGGTCACCGCCAATTCTGCAGCGGGCAGGGTCACGGGGTGCACCCGCCCGGTACGAGGCGGCGCGGCCGTTGGCAGGTAGACCAGCACCTGACCGCGGCCCTGCTCGAACAGGGAGTTCTCGTAGTGGCCACCCGGCGGCCCGGTCGCTGCGTCGCCGACGGCCGCCTCGAGCTCAGCCATCGCGCCCGCGAACCAGGCTCCGACGTCGTCGTGGCCGACCTCGGCCGTCACCGCCGCGACCGTGCGGGCGGGCTCGGCGCGCAGCTTGACCTCGAGTGGGGTGGGGTCGGGCCGCAGCAGGCGGCGCAGGGCCGTGACCGCGGACCGGGTGCGGTCGAGCTGGGCCTCCAGGCGTTGGAGGTGATCCGCGACCAGGGCCGCGCGACCACTGGGGTCGGCGGTCCGCAGGATCGCCTGCACGTCGCTCAGGGGGACGTCGAGCTCGCGGAGGCGGCTGATGACCTGCGCGGTCGGGATCTGCTCGACGGCGTAGTAGCGGTAGCCGGTGCTTTTGTCGACCACGGCCGGTTCCAGCAGCTCTCCTTTGTGGTAGCGGCGCAGGGTCCGCACGCTCAGGTGGGTCAGGCGTGAAAACTCCACGATGGTCAGCACGCAACCAGTATGGAGGCTCCCCCTGGGGGAGGGTCCAGCGCTTGACCCTCCCGCATCGCGATGCTCCACGGTGACGACATGACTGACAACGACCTCCGGTCCGACGCCCTTCCGACCACCGTCCGCGGCTTCCTCGCGGCCAGCACCGTGCACGACGCCGACAGGGCCTCCTCGTTCCTCGTCGAGGACATCGTGGTCGTCGACCAGGCCGAGACCTTCCGCGGCCGCGGCGAGGTTTACGCCTTCCTGCGCGACGCCGGCGCCGAGTTCGAGTACACCACCGAGCAGATTGGCGCCCGCCGCGTCGACGACGACCACTGGGTGGTGACCCTGCGCCTCGAGGGGACCTTCCCGGGCGGCGTCGCCGAGTTGGACTACCGCTTCACGCTCCGCGGCGACCTGGTGAGCGAGCTCGTCATCGCCAACCACGAGGCCTAAGCCAGGCCGCACACCACCGAACCGTCAGAGGGAAGAGAGACAGAGAATGTCCAGCAACGAACGTGACCGCCTCGACGGGCGGCGGGCGCTCGTCACGGGCGGGTCGAAGGGGTCGGGCAAGGCCGTAGTCGCACGCCTGCGGGAGATGGGCGCCGACGTGTGGACCACGGCTCGGACGATGCCCGACGAGTACGACCGCCCCGACCGGTTCATCGCGGCGGACACGTCGACCGTCGAGGGCGCCGCGCTTGTGGCGGGTCGCCTCGCCGAGGCCGGCGGCGCGCTCGACGTCCTCGTGCACGTCGTCGGGGGCGCCTCGACGCCGGCCGGTGGGTTCGCGGTCATCACCGAGGAGCAGTGGCTGACCGAACTGAACCTGAACCTCCTGGGTGCGGTGCGCCTCGACCGGGCGCTCCTGCCGGCGATGGTGGAGTCGGGGTCGGGCGTGGTGCTGCACTTCACCTCGATCCAGCGGGAGCTGCCGCAGTACGACGCGTCCCTGGCGTACGCGGCGGCCAAGGCGGCGCTACGCACGTACAGCAAGGGCCTCGCCAACGAACTCGCACCGCGCGGGGTGCGGGTCAACGCGATCAGCCCCGGCGGAATCGAGACCGAGGCCTACGAGCGGTTCGTGGACCGGATCGCCGAGGGCAACGGGCTCACCCGCGAGGCCGCGAAGCAGACGATCTACGACTCCCTCGGTGGGGTTCCCCTGGGACGGTTCGCGCAGCCCGAGGAGATCGCCGACCTGGTCGGGTTCCTCGTGTCCGACCGCGCCTCGGCCATCGTGGGCGCCGAGTACGTCATCGACGGCGGCACGGTTCCGACCGTGTGAGCCGACGACGGGGCGGCGTCGAGGACATCGTCGCCGCCTCTCCGAACTCCCGCAGACACACCAACGACGAGGAACCCGATGACCATGCACGTCACCGAACCGTCCCCCGGCCAGCCGGTCGGACCGCCGCCACCCTTCGATCCCGAACTCGCCCCCGTCGTGGACCTGCTGACAAGCATCCGCCCTCCGGACGCCTACCGTCCGGACACCATCGTCGAGATGCGCCAGCCCGTGCCCGGCGTGCCGACCCCAACCGACGACATCCTGTCGCGCGACGGCGCCTACCGCGTGCACGAAAGGACCGTGCCCGGTCGGGATGGCAACCCGGAGATCTCGCTGCTTGTCTGCCTCCCGCGGCACGTTCCGACGCCGGCTCCGGCGGTCTACTTCATCCACGGCGGCGGGATGATCGTCGGCGACAACCGGTTCGGCCTCCCCGAGGTGCTGAATCTAGCCGAACCGCTGGGCATGGCGGTGGTCTCGGTCGAGTACCGGCTCGCGCCCGAAACTCCCCACCCGGGTCCCGTCGAGGACAGCTACGCCGGCCTGCTCTGGCTGTCGGAGCACGCCGACGAGCTTGGCATCGACCCCGAGCGCGTCGTCGTCGCCGGCATGAGCGCCGGCGGCGGACTGGCCGTAGGTGCCGCCCTCATGGCCCGTGACCTCGGGGGCCCGACGATCGCGGGACAGCTGCTCCTGAGCCCCATGCTCGACGACCGCAACGACTCGCCCTCGGCGCGCCAGATGCGCGGCCTCGGCATCTGGGACAGCCGCTCCAACGAGACCGGCTGGAACGCGCTCCTCGGCGAGGGCGTGCGCGGGGGGCCGGATGTGTCCCCGTACGCCGCGCCGGCCCGCGCCGCGGACCTGTCCGGGCTGCCGCCCACCTTCATCGACGTCGGCTCGGCCGAGACGTTCAGGGACGAGAACGTCGCTTTCGCGGCCCGCCTGTGGCAGGCCGGCGGCCGCGGGGAGTTGCACGTCTGGCCCGGCGGATTCCACGGGTTCGACGTCGTGGCACCGTCCGCCGCGATCTCCAGGGATGCGATCGCTGCCCGCGCGGCCTGGCTACGCCGCCAGTTAGGCAAGTGAAAGGGCAGCGAGCACACCGAGGGTCTGCGCAACCATCGACATGATCAGTAAGTCGGTGCGACTCGCTGGCGGGAACGATCAAGACCACCACGATCAGATGCGAGCACCGACTCATCGACGAACGGCCGCACCGTGCACCCCTCCTGCGACCCGTCCGGCCTCAAGCACAGCGCCGACCCGCCCCGGCAACGGTCCCAGGGCACGGCAGTCATCCCCGCCGAGCTGGTTCAGCCGCAGCTTGAGTCGTTCGGCGCTGATGGGGCGGCCGGGTTGTCCTCCGGGAAACAGCCAGCGTGACGGTGCGGCCGCGCCGATGGTGGCGTGGCCTTTGTGGTGGCGACGACCTTACGGGCCAGGTCGTCGACGGGGTGGGGTAGGCGAATGGGTGTGCGGCCGAAACTGATACTGACGTCGTTGCCTGTGTCGGCGATCTGCTCGTTGGTCAGCAGAGCGATGGTTGACGGTCGTTGGGCGTAGAGGAGCAGCAGCAGGAGGCCAGCCAGACGGTCATCGGCATTGATGGTGGTGTCGTGCAGTAGCTGCCGGGCGATCGTCCATCGGTGGTCGCCGTCGAGGGCGCTGACCGGACCTTGCCAGCGTCGGGCCTTGAGGTAGGCGCTGGTGAGCTTGCTGGCTGCAGGACGTGGCGTAGCGCCGAGTACGTGAGCCGACCTTGTCTGGCGTTCAAGGTTCGCCAGACCGCCGTCCCGTCCGGCGGTGGTCCCGCGTCATGCAGATACCGCGCCAACCAGACCAGGCCCTGCGGTGACACCGGAACCAGCTCTCTGGACCGTGAGCCCTTCGACACCACCCAGATTCGCAGACCTGGCCAGTCAATGTCTGCAGAGGCAGCCCGAGCAGTTCCTCCGCGCGGGTACCGCTGGACACGAACAGCTCCAGCAACGCGCGGTCGCGGTCGTTGCCCACCACCGCGAACAGTTCATCCCACATCCCGTCCGGGATCGAACGCGGCGCAGCCTGCGCAGCACGCTGCCGAAGCGGCGCACGACGATGGACCGGCGCGGGATCGATCGGACTATGGAGCGCCCATACCTGTCGCCATTCCGCGACAATCGTCGATGTTTTGGTAAAAGGACGCAGACCGGGCGGCCGCCGCGGCGTCGAATGGTGCCCTCCGGTCCGGTGCGTCAGGCGCCGGACCCTGGCACGAAGGGAGAGCTGCCTTGCGAACTCTGCGCAGGAGGGCCGCCACCTTGCTCGCGCTGGTGGTGACGCTCGCCGCGGCGACGGTCCTGGCGGTGGACGGCCCGGCAGCGGCCACGGTGACCCCGCCGATCTGCGGGCCGGGCGGCGGCGCCGGCGACTTCAACGGTGACAATATCGCCGACCTCGCCATCGGGGTGAGCGGCGAGGCCAACGCCACGGGCGCGGTCGACGTCACGTACGGCTCCGTTGACGGCCCCGGGGCGTCTAGCCAGCTCGACCAGCACTGGACTCTCGCCAGTGACGGCGTACCCGGCGACAACCACATCGGCAACGAGCTCGGCTCGGCGCTCGTGGCCGGCGACTTCAACGGCGACGGCTACGACGACCTGGCGGCCGGGGCGCCGCAGGCCATGGTCGGGGCGTTCACCGGCGCCGGCCAGGTCCTGGTGCTCTACGGCTCCCGGGACCGGCTGACCGCGACCGGCAGCCAGCTGCTCACCCAGAACATGAACGGGCTGGCCCCGGGGGCCGCCCAGACCGGCGACGAATTCGGGCACGCGCTCGCGGCCGGCGACTTCAACGCCGACGGCTACGACGATCTCGCCGTCGGCGCGCCCGGCGATGATGGCGGCGCCGGGACCGTCCAGGTGATCCCCGGCTCCGCCGCCGGGCTCTCCGTCATCGGCTACCGGACGTGGTCGCAGGACTCCGGCAGCATGGAGAGCTCACGCGAGTCCGGCGACCACTTCGGCTGGGCGCTGGCGACCGGCCGGTTCGACGACGACCGGTACACCGACCTGGCCGTCGGCGTCCCGGACGAGGACGACGACGAGTTTCGCGACATGGGTGCCGTCCACGTCATCTACAGTTCGCCGGGCGGCCTTACCGACGCCGGCAATAAGCTGTGGCATGCCGACCTGGCCGGCATGCCCGGCGACGCTGAGACCGGCGACCACCTGGGCAGATCCCTCGCGGCCGGCAACTTCAACGGCGACGACACCTGCGACCTGGCCGCCGGCGTCCCCGGCGAGTCGGTGGTCACCTCGTCCGGCCGGTCGTACCCCGCCGCGGGTGCGGTCCTGGTCCTGTACTCCGACAGCGGAGGGCTGTCGCCGTTCGCGGACGCAGCACCGCAGTACTGGACCCGCAACACCACTGGCATCGAGGGCGACCCCGTGGACTCCGCGCAGTTCGGCTACTCCCTTGCGGCCGGCGACATCAACGGCGACGGCTACTGGGACCTCGCGATCGGCGCGCCCTTCGACGACGTTACGGGCCATGACGAGGCCGGCACGGTGAGCGTCATCTACGGTTGGTACGTGGATGTCGGCCTGGCCACGGTCCTGAAGGTCCCGGTGTGGAGCCAGGACTACGCCGACAGCACCGGCGCGGTCGCCGGGGTGGCCGGCAAGGACCACCACTTCGGTTCCGCGATGACGATGGGCAACTTCAACTACGCCCAGGGCACGAACAAGGACCTCGCGGTGTCGGCACCCGGCGACAGCGGCAAGGGCGCCGTGATGGTCCTGTACGAGTGGAACAACAAGCTCCAGGTCGAGCCGCCCGCGTTCGGCACTATCCGCATCACGCGGTACGGCACCTGGGGCACCGCCCAGGCGGGCGACCTCTTCGGCGAGAGCCTGTCCTGACGCCGGAGTTGCGGGGGTGTGCCGTGCGCACCCCCGCAACCTTGCCGGGCTCACGGGTAGTTCACGACCTGGCGGAGCGCGGTAGATTGCTGACGCGGGTGATGGTCGTGGTCCCAAGCTTGCTCCGCTGGAACTGAGCATCCTCGAAACCGTTGCCGCATACTGTCAACGAATCAATGACTCAAGACACTAGCCGTGTGTGCCGCCATACGGCCGGCATGCCAGGCGCGCCCCGCTGAGTTCGGTCCCACAGGTGTCGGATGGCCACCGGGTGCCGGTCGCCGGGATGGACGCGCTCGGAGGTGTACGGGTATCTGGCCCACCGGACGAGCCGCCCGCTCACCAGGTCGACAACCATCAGGGTCCGCTCACGGCCGGCGGGTGAGCGGGGCGCCGACGTCCGGAAGTCCGACGTCGACAGTTCCAGCGCATGTGGCTCCCACGCGACGACCACGCGGTCGGCGGCCATCGAGTTGGCCAGCGCGCCCATCAGCGCGACAGAAAACGAGTCGTCGTGTCCGATGTTGTTCGCCAGGACGCGGATCGACGTGAAGTAGGGATGCGCGTCCCGGGTGTCGTTGACGATGTGGAGTTCGGGGCGGAACGGTTGCGGGCCCTTGGTCCGGAGGCTGTGCTCCCAGTCGGTGCGGATCTTGTGGTGGATCGCCTTGATGACCTTCTGGTCACGGGTGTCGGTGACGACGTAGGGCCGCATCGGCCAGGCGCCGTCGACGGCGCCGGCAGCGGCACTGCCGGCCGCCGTGCGGGTCCAGTCGATCTGCGCACGGTGCAGTGCTGCCGCGGTCGGGCGGCCGACCTCGGTCGGGTGCCGCTTGGCCAGGCGCCACGCCAGTCGTGCGGCGGCGAGCGCGTCCTGCACCGGGTCGTGGTCCGCGCCGTGGCGGACGTCGTAGTGCCGGCACGTCGCAGCCAGGCTCCGATCGCCCTCGCGGCGGTCCAGGGTCCGGTCGATGACGTGCGGGTCGACGACCGGGCCGGTTACGGCGAGGCCGGCGCCCAGATGCCGCCGCAGCTCACGGTCCAGCACGGTGAGAGCGGGGGCGATGTCGAAGCCGATCACCGCCCGGCCGGACCCCCAGGCACCGCCGAGCCGGTTGGCCAGCTGTTGCAGCGCTTCCGCCGGCCGCAGCCCGTGGGCGCGGACCTGCGCGGTGGTGATCCCGTGCACCGCGCTCGCCTCGGCCGGAATCGGGACACCAGGATCGACGAGGACGTCGAGATTGGCGATCGGCGTCTTGTCGCCCACGAAGGCCAGGGCGATCGCGACGATCCGGGCCGTCTCCAGGTCACCGCCGGTCGTCTTGATGTCGAGCCCGCAGAGCGGACCGTCGGCCCAGCCCATGAACGGGCCGTCCGGCCCGCCGCGACCCCGCCGGGCACCGCCGGTCGACCCGCAACCGGCCCCGGCCCGGGTCGGTCGACGACCATGCCATTCGCTCATGACGATGCATTATGTCAACGGGTCCGCCACGCTCGGCAACACCGCCCGCACCCGATGGCCGGCGCGCCACATCATTGGCGGCGAGTGGCTTCTGGAGCGCCGCGAGCTGGATCTTTTGCCGCTTGCCGGCACTGCCCACCGACATGGCTGGTCTCGATGGTGAATGGAAGGTGGGCCGACCAATCCGACGCTAACGGCTCATTGCGGCCCGGCCTGCGGTCTGCCGTGGCGGACGTCGTACGTGGAGCCGTCGGCGAATACCAGGGCCGGTCCGTCGTCGCGATGCAGGCGAAGCGCCTCGCCTCCGAGAACGACCGGTCTTCCGCGGCCGTCCGCCGGCTCGGCCGACATCGATACCGGTCGGCGCGACACGACGCACACGCCGGTGCGGGGCCACCACCAGCCGGCACCACAGCGGCCCAGGCCGGCGATCTGGCCGAAGAGCCGCACGTAGCCGGTCGCCTCCTCCAGCGGACCCAGCAGGCCCTGCCGCAGGAGCGCATCGTAGAAGCCGACCCACATCGCGGCGGTCCACGCCTCACAGGGCGCCGGCACCGAGGCGTCGGAGATCAGTGCGTCGCGTAGCGACACCCGCAGCAGCGAGTCCGCCTCGTAGCCGTGGGCGCACTCGATCGGCGGCGCGTACCAGTCGGAGAGGGTGACGCCGAACGGCTCGGCGATGTCCGCGAGGAGGTCGACGTCGGCGTCGGTGAGGTCGAAACCCACGTGGTGCAGCAGGGCCGCGTCCATCCAGATCACGTGTCGCGGGTGCACCCAGCCGGTGATGCCGCGGGGCTGGTTCGGCCTGGGCAGGACGTCACCCGCCTGCTCACCGAGCTCGTCCAGCAGCCGCGCCGCCGCGCGCGGGGAGTCGACCCAGGCAATCCGCGGCGCTGGAGTATCCAGATCCTCGTAGGCCGACCGGATCACCGCCTCGGTCGCCTCCAGGTCCAGCGGCCAAGACACGGCGGCTGTCGTCCGCCATTCCTGCGCCAGACGGGTGACCAACTCGGCCTGCTCCGCGTTCAGCCTCATCCCTGCAAGGCTGCCACAGGGTAGCAAGCAGGTGCTGTTGCGTTGGCGGTTCGCATGATCGTTGCACGCTTGTACGGTGAAGCGTGCAATGAGTTCCCCCTCGGTTTTGCGGAGCTTCAAGCATGATCGACTGATTATGGGGAGGAAGTATCCGTGGCCGCACCGAAGAAGTATCCCGACGGGCTCAGAGCGCGTGCCGCGGCAGATCACGCGACGCTCCTGTGACCGGCAACATGAGACTCAGCGGGCAGGCTCCGGCGCCGCTCAGGAGGGTTAGCTCGCCACGACCAGCGGGCGGGCGGTGTCCTCGTCGGGGCGCTGGTCATCGAGGTGGACGTACAGTTATCCCGTCCCGCCGGGCGGCCGCGGATTTCCACATCGATGCCGTGTACGGCGAGGACGACCAGTTCCTTGGTGTCGTCGCTGCCGGTGCCGGGGTCGATCTCGAACGCGCGCAGGTCCAGCCGGGTGAAGTTCCTGCGCGGCGATGAGGGCCGCGGTCGTGTGGCGCGGCCCGAGTGTGCCGGACCGGGCCTGGCCGGCGGCCGTGTGTAGCTCGGCGATCGCCGCGGCGAACGTCGTCACGTCCTCCTTGCTGGACGTGGCAGGGCAGGTCGGGTCAGTGCGGGTCTGCGAGCGGCCTGCAGGTGGTGCGGCGAGGCCGGCCGCATAGGTGGTGATGAGCTCGCAGGCGATCGCGGTGATTGTCTCGAGGACCGCGGCGGCCGACGCGACCGTCCCGTCGCCTCCGGCCATCGACAGGTCCGGCCGCCTGGTCCTGTCGGTGGGTTCCGGCGCCAATGGTGGCGGTGGATGCATCGGTTGGCCTGGACGGGAGCTTGCCGATGTCACGGATGTCGAAGGTCGGCGATCCGCAGGGATTCTAGAGGCGGGTTGTCCGGTCGGGGGATCGCGGCGAAGTACCGTGTCAGTCGGCACACGGTCCGCGCGGCGTTGACGTGGACGTGGTCACGGCCGCGCAAGCCGTTGCCGCCGCGGGCGTCGAAGCTGGATCCGTTCAGGCCGGTGATCGACGGCATGCCCCCCGCCGACCTGGACGCGCCGCACAAACAACGACACACGGCGAAACGCATCTGTGACCGGCTGATCGACGGTCAGCATATGCGGGGTGTCGTGCCAGGTCGTGCGCGGCTACGTCGCGGCGCGAGCCGAAGATCCGGGCCGAGGCCGTTCGCGGCCCGGACGCGGTGTTCGTGGCGCAGACGCACCAGCCGGGCGCGGAGGCCGAGGTCGACTTCGGCGAGGTCGCGATCATGCTGCGCGGTGCGCCGGTCACCTGCACCGCGGGCGAGCGATGCGGCGCGGGCTGTGCGGCGGGGACCTTCAGTCGATCAGACCCGCGCGGTATGCGGTGATCGCCAGTTGGACCCGGTTGGTGGCTGCGACTTTCTCGAAGAGGTGCGTGACGTGGCTCTTCACGGTCGCCTCACTCATGCGCAGGTACTCCGCAATCTCTGCGTTGGTCGACCCCCGTCCGATCTGGACGAGGACTTCGCGCTCTCGTTCGGTGAGCCCGCCCAGCCGGGCGAGGGCTTCGCGCCGGCGGCGGGTGCGGTCTTCGGCGGTGAGCCTTGTGATGACTTGGCGGGTGACGCTCGGCGACAGCATCCCGTCTCCCGCCGCCGCGAGGCGTACCGCGCGCAGCAGTTCCGCCGGCGGCGTGTCTTTGAGCAGGAAGCCGCTGGCACCGCACTCCAGGGCCTGGAACACCTCGTCGTCGGTGTCGAATGTGGTCAGGACGACCACCGACGGTGGGTTCGCCCGGGCCCGCAGCGCCGCCGTCGCGGCGACACCGTCCATCGTCGGCATGCGGATGTCCATCAGCACGACATCCGGACGGTGCCTGGCCACCGCCGCTAACGCTGAGCGGCCGTCTTCCGCGTCGCCGACGACGGTCAGGTCGTCGGCGGTCTGCAGAATGAGCCGCAGTCCCGCCCGCACCAGCGCCTCATCGTCAACGAGGAGCACCGAAATCATCGGGTTTCCCCGTCCCGCGACGCTTCCACTGCGAGCATTCCCGGCACGGCCTGCGGCGACGAACCCACTGCGGAGGAATGCGATGCCGGCGAACCGGCCGCGCTCGTGGACGGCGGAGGTTCGGATTCCCCGGCGGGCACCGCAACCGGCAGCTGCACTCGGAGCCTCCAACCGATCCCAGCCGGACCAGCGGTCATCGTTCCCCCGACAAGGCGCACCCGCTCCGCCAACCCTACCAACCCCGTTCCGGACCCCGGCAGGTCCAGCGTCGCCCCGGTCACCGGATTGACCACGGTGACCGCCACCCCGTCGGCCGACCGTTCGATCGTCACCGTCACCTCCGCACCGGGCGCGTGCTTCCGCGCGTTTGTCAGCCCTTCCTGCACGACACGCTGTACCACCCGCGTCGCCGAAGCCGGTAACTGCCCCGCACTGTCGCGCACCACCACGCGCTGCCCGGCCGACCGTGCGTCGGCGACCACCGAGTGCAGGTCGACGTACGGCTGCGCATCCGTCTGCAGCACACCGAGCACCACACGGAGTTCGGCGAGCGCCTCGCGGGCGGTCACCCGAATCAGCCCGGCACCGTCCCGGATACGTTCAGTGCCGCCGTCCGCCGTCAGTTCCAGCGCCCCGGCGTGCAGGGCGATCAGCGAGACCCTGTGCGCCAACACGTCGTGCATCTCCCTGGCGATTCGGGCGCGCTCCGCCGCGCGGGCGCTTTCGTCGCGCAGCACCCGTTCGGCATCGGCCCGTTCAGCACGCTCACGCCACGCCTCCCGGAGTGCCCGGCGTGTTCTGACATGGACGCCAAGCCCGACGGTCGCTGCCGCCACGGCGGCGGCGAACTCGGCGTCCCACCAGTCCAGTCGCCCGGCACGGACCGAGTTCAAGCCGGTCGCACCGGCCCAGCCGACCGCCACCATGGACCAGGCGAGGCGGCGGGGCCCGTAGGCCCCGGCGGCGAACAGACCGGAGAGCAGCGGCCCCTCGCTGCCCGACAGCGCGTAGCCCAATGCTCCGATGACCGCGGCGACGTGGGGGTGGCTCCGGCGCCACCACTGGGCGAGCGCGGCGAGCGTGCCCGCGGTCCCGACGACCGGCGAGGGCAGCGGCGACCACGGCGTCTCGACTGCCAGCACGGTGAGCAACAGGCTGGCGCCTACGATCAGCGCGTCGGTCACCCGCGGACCGGTGAGCCGCGATCGTACCGTTCGCCAGGACGTCAACCGCATGCATCGCAGCGTAGACGCGCCCCGCCCCGGCTCACTCCCCACTCAGGTCGATGCTGTCCTGCGACTTTAGTCGGAGCACGGCGTCGACTGCGCGGCGATGCGACCGGGACCGATCGGCCGCAACACTGGCTCGACCACGCCCGCGGCCAAGGAGGACCTGTGCATTCCCAACGCGACTCGACCCCACCATCCGTCCATGGCGGAGCATCCCGCCGTTGGCAGCGGCCAGCCGTGCGGAGGCCGGTGGGGGGTGTCGGCGCGGTGCTGCTGCTGGCGGCGGGTCTGGTGGGCTTCGGCGCCGCTCCCGCGCACGCCGCGCCGCCCAGTTGCGCCGCGCTGAGCACCACCACGGCCGCAGCGTTCTTCGAGGGCGAAATGCCGAAGCGGTTGCGTAGCTCAGGGACGCCAGGGGCGGTCGTGTCGGTGGTCTCCGGCACGACCGTCGCTTACACCCACGGTTTCGGTCACGCCGACGTGGCCGCCGGCACCCAGATGAATCCGGAGCGAACGCTCGTGCGTATCGCGTCGATTACGAAGTTGTTCACCGCGACGGCCGTGATGCAGCAGGTCGAAGCCGGCCGCCTCGACCTGGACGCGGACGTCAACACATTGCTCACCACGTTCCAAATCCCGCGCACCTACCCGCAGCCGATCCGGGTGCGCGATCTGATCAACCACACCGCCGGCTTCGAAGACCGCATCATCGGCACGGGCGCCCGCACCGCCGACGACGTCGTACCGCTCGGCGAGTACCTGGCCAAGAACGTCCCGGCGCGGATCCGTCCACCGGGGGTGGTGTCGGCGTACTCCAACTACGGGGCGGCATTGGCCGGATATCTCGTGACGAAGGCTACCGGCGAGCCGTGGGACACCTACGTCCAACAGCATCTGCTGACGCCGTTGGGCATGACGCACAGTACCGCGTCCGAGCCCCTACCCGCGGCGCTCGCTGCAGACCTCGCGAACAGCTATGACGAGGACGGCACGCGCGTTCCGTTCACATTCGACCTGCTTGCGCCGGACGGCTCGGTCAGCGCGACAGCGTCGGACATGGCCAAGTTCATGATCGCGCATCTCAATCATGGTGAGGGCATCTTGAAGCCGCAGACCTCTACAGTCATGCAAAACCGCTCGTTCTCAGCCGATCCGAGGGTCGGCGGGTACGCGCACGGCTTCATGGACCGAGTGCTGCACGGCCATCGGGTGTTGATGCACGGCGGGGACTGGGAGGGGTTCGAAAGCGTGCTGCTGCTGGTACCCGACTGCCGGCTTGGACTCTTCGTGTCGCTCAACTCACTTGAAGGGGCCGGCATGCTGAGTGAGGTCGTCGACGGGTTCCTCGACCGGTTCGCCCCGGGGTCGGAGCCGGCGGCGTCCGGATCGCAGCAACCCGTGGTGCCGCAGGCCGGCTTCTACGCCCCGACCCGGCGCAACGTCACCGGCATCGAGAAACTGCTCACGCTGCTCGAGCTGGAGCGTTTGACGGTGACCGACTCCGGCACCCTCCGTTTCAAGAACAAGACGTGGACGCCCGAGGGCGACGGCGCCTATCGGGCGGGCGACGATCATCTGGTGGCGGTGGACGATGGCCAGTACGTGGTGACCGACGGGTCCGCGTTCGAGCGGGCGAGTCGCGCGGACACGTTGCCGTTCAACCTCGTGGTGCTGGCAGGATTCGCGGTCGTGGCGCTGAGCGCACTGGTGGTTCCCGTGGCCGCAGTAGCGCACAGGATACGTGGCCAAGCGGCGGGTGCCCGTTCGTGGCGGCTGTCACGCGCGATGGCCACTCTGGCGGTCCTCTTGGGGCTCGGATTCCTGGCCGGGCTGACCACCGCCCTGCTCGGAAGCACCAGCGCGTTTCTCGCCGGCCCGCCCGCCGGCCTTCGGGCCCTGCTCGCCGTGCCGATCGTGGTGTTTGCGCTGGGGCTCGCCGCTGCCGGCACCAGCGTCGCCGGTTGGCGTCAAGCGGGCGTCGCTGCACGGGTCCATCAGGCAGTGCTGCTGGCGGGGATCGCGGCCATGGCGTGGTTCTGCTGGCACTGGAACCTGATCGGCTGGCAATTCAGCTGAGGTAGGAAGCCGAGCCGGTCCGGCCGCCTCGGGCCCGGACCCTCCACGTATCTTGACGCGGTCCTGCGCGGTGACCTCGAGGCGGCGGGCGTCCTGCCGGTCGCGTCGTCGCCGGTGTCGCGGGCCTCGACGTCGACGACGGGCGCGGCTACCGTGGTGTCGTGCGGGGCTTGCGATCGGGCTATGCCGATTTTCTACGCATCAAGTTCGAGGAGACCGGCGATCCGGCCATCCTGGCAAGGGCGATCGAGCTGGCCCGGTCCGTTGTGGAGTCCGCGAAGCCGGCCGATCGCGACTACGCTCGCTACCTCACCCATCTGGCGAACGCCCTGCAGGCCCGGTTCGTCGCGCGCGGCGACCGGGACGACCTCGATCAGGCACTCGCGCTGCGCCGACGGTCGCTCGACGCCCCGTCGGCTCGCGCCGCGGACCGGCCGACGCTGACGGCCAACCTGGCGACCACACTGATGGTCCGTTTCGAGTCCGCCGGTCACCCGGCCGACCTGGACGAAGCGATCACGCTCGCCGAGATGCTGCCGGGCCCGCGAGCTGGCGATCCGGCCGGCGCCGGGCTGACCGCCAACCTGGTCAACGGGCTGCGGCTGCGGGCGAGGCGGACCGGGGCCACAGCCGATCTGGACCGGGCGGTGACGCTGGCCCGCTCGGCGATGCACGCGACGCCGCAGCGGGCGGCGCACCGGTCGCGGCTGGCGCTCGCATTCGGCAATGCGCTGATCGGCCGGTTCGAACGCACCGGTGCCGGCGAGGACCTCGCGGACGGCATCACGGCGCTGCGGATCGCCGCCGCCGGCGAGAAGGTCAACGCGCTCGAGCACGCCTCGTGCTTATCCTCGCTCGGCGCCGCCCTGACCATGAGCTATCTCGGCGACGGCCCGTTCGACGACCTCGTCGATGCGGTCGAGTGCTTCCGCGAGGCGCTGGCGATCACCCCGGCGGACTACCCCGACCGCCGCCGTGTCCTGACCAACCTGAGTTTCTCGCTGCGCCTCGGCGCCGAGTCCGACGATGAGCCGCTGCCCCTGATCGCCGAGGGCGTGCGGGCGGCCGAGGAGGCCCTGGCGCTGACGCCGGACGACCATGCCGAGCGCGGCACGATCCTGGCCAGCCTGGCCAACCTCTACGGGGCCAGATTTACGACCACCGCCGACCGTATCGACATCGACCGGGCCCTCGCGGTGGACCTCGACGACGACTTCTCGCACGCCGCCCTGCTCGCCGCGCGGTTCCAGGCGTTCCAGGATCCGGCCGACCTCGACCGGGCGATCGAGCACTACGACGCGGCCAGCCGGGCCGGGGTTACGCCGCTGGGGCTGCGCCTGGTCGCGGCCCGCCGCGAGGGTGAACTGATCGCCGAGCACCGATCGCTGGCCGACGCGGCCAAGCCGTACCGCCGGGCCACCACGTTCCTGCCCGCGCTGGCCTGGCCCGGCATCAACTACGCCGACCGGCAGTCGTGGCTGGCCTCGCACGGCCTGCAGCTGGCCTGCGACGCCGCAGCCGCCGAGCTCGCGGCCGGCCCGGCCGCCGCCGCGCTGGAAATCCTGGAGACCGGCCGTGGCGTCACCTGGACCCAGCTGCTCAACCTGCGCACCGACCTGGGCAAGGTGGCCGACATCAGCCCGGCGTTGGCCCTCGCACTCCAGGAAACCCGCCGAACGCTCGAGGAGCTGTCCGCTGGTGCCCGTCAGCAGGCCGCCAGGCCGCCGTCGCGCGCCGTGCCCGAGCCCGACCTGGCGCAGTCCCTGAACGAACGCGGGACCCGCCTGACCGAGGCGGGGCGGACGGCTGAGGCGGTTCCCCTCTTCGCGGAGGCCGTCCGCATCCTGCGCCGGCTGACCGCCGCCGACGCCTACTTCGAGCCCTACCTGGCCGCGACGCTGTTGAACCTGGCCCTGAGCCTGGACAGTGCCGAGCGCACGGAGGAGGCGCTGGCCGCAGGCACTGAGGTGGTCGGGATCTACCGCCGCCTCGCCGCGACCGATCCGGCCGGCCACGACGCGGCACTCGCCAGGGCGCTGCTCACGGTCAGCATCGCGCTATCCACCGCCGGCCGCGCCGATGAGGCCGTCCCCATAGCCCGGGAGGCGGTCGACATCAGGCGGCGACTTGCCCGTGCCGATCCCGCCGAGTTCACCGGTGAGCTAGCCGTCTCGCTGGCCACGCTGGGTATGCATCTGGTAATGACCGATCGGCTGGAGCCGGGCCTGGCCGCGATCTCCGAGGCCGTCGGCATCTTCCGCCGCATCAACGCCGACGACCCCGATGCCTACGGCCCACAGTTCGCACACGCGCTGTACCACCGCATCCGGACACTCGACGCGCTCGGCCGTGCGGACGAGGCGTGGTCGGCCCGCAACGAGTCGATCGCCCTGCTCGAGCAGCTCGCCGAGGCCGACCCCGACACCTACGAGGCCGACCTGGCACGCATGCTGGCCGAGCTCGGCCATGCCTCGACCGACCTGGGCCGCCACGAGGAGGCGCTCGCCACCACCGAACGGGCCGCCGAGCACCTACGGAGGCTGGCCGCCGCGGAGCCGCGCCATCAGCGGGCGCTGGCCGGCGCGCTGATGGATCTCGGCAACTGCCTCGCCGCGGTCGGCCGCCACGACGAGGCGCTGGCCGCCACCGACCGGGCCGTCGAGGTCTCTCGCGGGCTGGTCATCCCCGACCCGGCGGGTCTGGCCGGCGCTCTGGCCAACCGCGGCATGACGCTGGCCGAGCTCGGCCGCCACACGGAGGCGGTCACGGCGGCCCGGGAGGCCTTGGAGCTCCGCCGCGGGCTCGCCGGCGCCGACCTACTCGTCGCGTGTTCCCTCGAGGAGGTCGGCCGGTACGAAGCGGCTCTGGGCCGGCTCGATGCCGCCGTCGCCGTCCAGCGCGAAGCCGTCGAGATCTGGCGGCAGTTGCCGCAGGAGCAGGACGAGCTGTTCGCCGCACAGGCCGTGCTCGGCCGGATGCTGCGGCAGAGCGGCCACCGGCCGTCCCGCCCGGCGGGCGAGTAGCCGTCCTCAGGTCGGCGGTCGCCACCGACCCGGAATCGGAATCGGGCGGCCCCTAGCCGGACAACGCCGGACGTTCGGTTGGAACCGGCCCTCGGGCTTTCTCGCCGTGAGCACAGTCGCGTTGGATGAGTTCATGATGCCCGGCAGCCCCGACCGGTTCACGCAGGATGTCGATCGTCGTATGGCCCTGACTCGGGAGCGGGACGGGCGGTTGAACAGCAATGCGACCCCGCGGCAGCGATCGCGTTCCGGCAGCAGGCCCGCTACCACCACGGGCGACTACTGCTGGCGGACGATGACCGCCTGGACGAAGCAATAGCGGTCCTTCGTGATGCGCTGCAGCCGGAAGGCGACGATCTCCGGACCCTGGTCGCGCTGGCGAAGGCCATTCGCACCATGGTCGAGCGGCGAAGGCTCGTGGAGGCCGCGGGGTATCTCGTCCGCTACGTCAACCACAGCGCCCCGTTCGGCGTGAACGGCGACCTTGCTGGCTTTCTCATCGAGCGGCTGAAACCTCCGATCGGGTGACGGCAGTGCCGTGGCTCACCTCGTCGCCACCCCGAGGGGGTTTCCGAGGTGCCGCTCCTGTCAACCGGCACCCCTACGCCGCCGGTCGGTCCAGACCGGACCGCACGGCGCCGAGGCGGGCCGCCAGCTCGGGCACCGCGGAGCGCAGTCGGCTCAGGTCGGTACGCGTGTCGAGCAACTGTGCCCAGCCAACGGCCCGGCCCGCCTCCAAGGCCACGACCGCACCGCGCGGGTCGTCTGCGGCGATCGTGCAGGCGCCGGCGTCGCGCGCCACACCGTCCGCGCTCACGAGCGCGTCCTCGGCGCCGGCGCGGCTCAGGCCCCGCCACGCGGACAGCGGCAGCAGGCGCACGGCGGCGGTGAGCCCCTCGGCCGCCTCCGGCCAGCGTTCCAGCGACGCGGCGAAGTCGCCGAACGCGTCCGCGCAGCGCAGCCGGGTTGCGGCCGGTGCCGTTCGCGATGCCGCCCCCTCGCGCCACATGTGCAGCGCCCGATCGGCGTCGACGCCCGAACCCGACACCAGAAAGCGCGCCCGCAGGGAGATGCCGAGATTGGCCAGGACCGTCGACCGGTCAGGGTGGCCGGCGGGAAACACGTCGACGATCGCCTCGGCTGCGGCGATGACCGCATCCAGGTCACGCGCCTCGCCGGACCGCTCCGCCCGGCGCAGCAGCACTCCGGCGAGGTTCGTCAGGTAGCGAGCACGGTATGGGTGGTCGACCGGCGCGGTGCTCACGGCCGCGCGCGCCGCCGCAAGCGCCGCGTCGAGGTCATCCGGATCACCGGAGTCGGCATATCGCGCGTCCAGCGCGGTTGCGAGATGCGACAGGTACATCGGCCGACCCGGGTCCGCATCCGGTGCCAGGTCCAGGGCCGCCCGGCCGATCGCCACCGCCTCGTCGACATCGACCCGGTTCCGCAGCCGCTCGAACCGTCCCGCCAACGCCGCTGCGAGATACGACAGCACCTGGGCCCGATTGGCGTGGCCGCCCGGCACCATCCGCTCGGCGCCGCGGGCTGCCTCCACGGCCGCGTCGAGGTCCGCCCGATCGCCCCGACTGGCGTAGCGGGTCTGCAGCATCACCGTGAGGTTCGACAGGTGGCGCCCCAGGTCCGGATGGTTACCCGGGACGAGCCACAGCGCCTCGCGGACGGACGCGACCGCCTCGTCCAGATCGGCCGGATCGCCCCGCCAGCCGAACCTGACCTGCAGCGAGCCGCTGAGGTTGCCGAGACACTGGACACGGTTCGAATGGCCGGGCGGGCAGCGCTCCAGGGCCGCCCGGCCCACCGTGACCGCCTCGTCGATATCGGCCGGCACGCCGAAGCGTTCGAACCGCATCCGTAGCGCGAGCCCGAGGTTCGAGAGGTGCCCGGCCCGTTCCGCAGCAGCGGGATGCAGCCCGTCAACCGCGATCCGGATCGTGTCGACGGCGCCGTTGAGGTCGGCCTCGTCACCGTCGCGGAGATAGCGGGCCTGCAGCCGCGCCCCCAGGTTCGCCGCATACAGCGCCCGCTCCGGCCCGGCCGGCGTGCACTCGACGGCGACCTCTCCGGCCAGGACGGCGTCATCGAGGTCCTGGCGACCGCCGCCGCGCTCGGAGCGCAGCCGCAGCGCCATGCCAAGGTTGTTCAACACGTCGCCGCGCGACGACCGTTCGATGTCGATCATCTGCAGCACCTGGCGGAACAGGCTGATCGCCCGGTCCAGCGCAGCCGGATCGTCGCGCCCCAGACACCGCTCGAGCAGGTCGGTCCCCTCGTCGCACCAGTCGTCCAGCTCCGTATCGGCGATCAGAATCTCCGGCACCAGCTCCGGCCACTCGGGGGCGATCACGTCGAACAGCGACTCTGCGGTCGCCCGCTCCGCGTCGCCGACGCCGTCGGGCAGGGACCAGAACCGGCACCAGTGGAACCAGGCCAGCGCCGCCATCGGCTCGATGTTCATGGTCCGCAGGCCGGACTCCCCGGTCCTGGTGGCGGCCTCCCACAGCGCGAAACCTTCGTCGGTGGCCGCCTGGCCCAGGAGGTGGACCGGGCTGCCCGTGATCGTGTACAGGGTGACTCGGCGCCGGACCGCTGCCAGGAGTTCGTCCACCCTTGCGACCGTACCGCCACGAGGCGCCTCACTACAGTGGGCGATGTGACAGCGGTGGATCTGCAGCGGGCGGTGCGAGCCGGGCGGACCGCCGTGCGGCTGCCCCCCACTGGGCGCCCCGATCGGGCCCGGTGCGGTGGCCGCCGTCCGGCAGGCCGAGGCGAGTCCGGCGGCCGGTGCGGCAGCGCGGCGGCGGCCGCGTCTCCGCGCGACGCCGTGGAGCTGGCGGCGCTGGGCCGGTCCGTGCTGTAAACCCAGTTGCTGCAGCTGCGCGGGCCGCTCAACGAGCTCCAGGCCGGCCGTCCGGCCCTGGCAGCCCGGCTGCGACACGTGCGAGACCGGCTCGACCGGCGGCCGGCACGCGTCGAGCCCGGGCTCATGGTGCTGCGCTCGGCATCACCGTCCTGACCTCGGTCACGGTGACCCCCCAGTGCAACGCGGGCTGCGGTTCCGCGGCAAGGTCCCGACGCACCGCGCGGAGGCCGAGTCGGCCGAGGATGCCGGTGATGCCGGCACCACGCCGGCCGCGGGCCGGCCCGCGGGGTAGCTCGCCCAGTCGGGGCAGCGTGAACGGGTATGAGCTGAACTCCTGCTCCGCGACCAGCAGGACGAGCCAGTCGGTGCCTGACCCGCCCGGCTGCGCGACCCGTTCCGACGGCAGTGAGAGGTCGATCGGCGCGTTCCCTCCGGCCTGCACGGTGTGGTGCCCGGCGAGGTAGGCGCCCGGAAACAAGCCCGGGTGCATGCGGTACCGGTCGGTCAGGTCGAGCAGGACGCAGAACAATGTGCGATCCGTGGTGTTGTGCAGCCGGACGAATACCTGCGGTGCTACCCAACGGGTGCCGCTCCAGGTGTACGCGAACTCGACCGGCCCGGCCGACGACACCATTGCCGCATCCGGTCCGGCGGGCACGACCTCGATCCGGACCGCGCCGGCGAGGACCGGCGACGGGTTCGCCAGGTTGCGCACCTGTAGCCAGCGGGCGATGTGCTCGAGATCGCGCACCGTCTGCCCGATCGCTCGGTCGTGGACGCCGGGCACCCGGACCAGCGGCTCGTGGTCGCTGCTGGTGATCTCGATCGCGCGGTCGTCGCCGGCCTGGCGCACCCGTAGCACGAGGCCGCCGTCTCGCTCCTGGCCGGGTGACACGATGCGGATGTGTGGCGACGGGCGGCGACCGGGGCCGGCGGCCCGCACCGCCGCGGCGAGGCGGCGGGTGACGTCCTCGCCCGCGCTGACCACCACCGCCACCGCGGGCATGGGCATATCGGTGAGCACCATTTCGTACTGCTGCTCGGCCACCGGCGCCCAGCCGGTCGGCTCGACGATGCTGTGACCGGGGCGGACCGCGGCGACCCGGACCTCCTGCAACGGCTCAGAGCCGTGCACAGCCAGCCGAGATTCAGCGGCGACGCCGTGAATCGCGCCCAGATCGACCTCCCACGCGTCGCGCAGGTAACGCATGGTCACCTGCGCGGCCCGGAGACGCAGCGCTCCGCCGAGGAATTCCCGGTCGGCGTCGTCGCCGACCGCCTCGATCGTCGGGACCTGGCGCGCGAACCGGCCCTCGACCCGGCAGCGGGCGTCTTCGAGCATCTGACGGTAGGTTGCGTGACGGCCGATACGCCCCAGCGTGTGCAGGACCGCCTCGCTGAACACACCGTGCACGCC
Organism: Dactylosporangium vinaceum; assembly: GCF_019904175.1. Taxonomy (GTDB): domain Bacteria; phylum Actinomycetota; class Actinomycetes; order Mycobacteriales; family Micromonosporaceae; genus Dactylosporangium; species Dactylosporangium vinaceum. The sequence continues at coordinate 3,861,288 of NZ_CP061913.1, forward strand.
GTCGGTGAACCAGGCCTCGTTGGCCAGTTGGAACTCGTTGCAGGCCGACAGCGCCACGTGCCCCGGCGCCTGGAAGCCGATCGCCGGATCGGCCGGGAGCAGGTCGTCCGACGTCGGCTGCGGCTGTGCCGGGGGCACGGACCGGGGCTCGCGGCCGGTGGGCGAGCCGCGCAGGCCACTGCGAGCATGACACGAGTCCTGAATGGACACGAGGCGGGCGCCGCGCGCGAGCACCTCCCGGACCAGTACCGCCAGCTCCTTGTCGTACAGGTCGGATGCCCCGGCGCGACTGTCGTGGCAGACGAGCGTCTGGGACGTACCCGCGTTCTCGGTGAGCCGGAACCGCGGCGGCAGCGGCCCGGTGGAGCCGTGCCCGCTGAACCAGAACAGCGCAGTGTCGTCCGGGCCGGCCGCACCGAGATGGTCGCGGAATCCCCGGATGATCGCGGCCCGGGTCGCCTGCTCGTCGCACAGGGTCAGGACCGACAGCTCGACGGGGTCTATCCGGTCCCGCAGCAGCTGCTCGGCCAGCCTGATGTCGTTGACGCAGCCCTGCAGGTTGCGCACCGCGGCACGGTACCGATCGATGCCGACCAGCAGCGCGTATACCTTCGGCATTGCGGCCTCCTGCCGAGTCAGATGATGAGGGGACGGTCGAGGGCGGCACCGATCGCCCGGAGCCGGCGGGCGAGGCCCTCGTGGTGCTCCGCGAGCGCGTCGAGCCGGCGTTGCTGCAGCTGCTCGCGCCAGCCGACGCCGCGGCCGTTCTCGAGCGCGCCGAGCGCGGCCGCACGATCCTTTTGCACCAGCGCGGCGGCCCCGTCCAGCGCCAGGCTCGAGAACCGGGCCAGCGTGTACGGGCGGTCCGCGGCGGTGGCGCCGAGCCAGGCGATCCGCTCGGCCAGGTCGAGCGCGGCCCGCATGGCGGCAGCGCCCGCGTTCGCGTCGCCGCCGGCCGCCCGGACCCGCAGGTCGGCCAGCCGCCAGGCGCACACCAGCCGGTCCTGCGCGTTGGCCGCGGGGTCGTCGGCCACCTCCCGGGTCACCTCGAGCGCCTCCGGCAGCACCGTGTCGTCGCCCATGGCGATCAGTGCGGCGGCCAGGTTGCCCAGCACGACTGCCCGGTCCGGATGCCCGGCGGGCAGCAGCCGCAGCGCCTGCCGGTGCAGCTCGGCACCGGCGGCCGGTTCGCCGGCCCCGGCCAGGGCGTTGCCGAGGTTGGACAGGTACTTCGGCCGTGCGGGCGAGCTGGCCGGAGTGTGCGCGATCGCCGCCCGCAGCACGGGCGGTGCGTCGGCCGGGTCACCGTTACCGAACTCGGCCAGGGACTGCAGTGCGGCACCCAGGTTCGACAGGTGCCGGGCCCGGCCGGTCCGGGCTAGCCGGGCGGCCAGCCGCAGGACCTGCACGGCCTCGTCGAGGTCACGCTGCGACCGCCGGCGCGCGCCCCGCAGCCGCAGCGCGTTGCCGAGGTTGCTGAGCCGGTCCGGCCGCCCGGGGTCATGGGTGGTCGCACCGGCACCGGCGCGGCCGGCGTCCACGGCCGCGTCGAGGTCGGCGCCGAGCCCCGTGCGCAGGTAGCGGGTCATCATGATGCCGCTGAGATTGGTGAAGGCATCGGCGTGCGCCGTCGTTCCCGGCTCCGCGGCCTGCAGCGACGCCGTGGCCGCTCGGGCCGCCTCGTCGAGGGTCGCGATGCTGCCGGTGCGAGCGGCGCGCAGGTGCAGCGCCGTGGCGAGATTCGTGGAGTCCATATTCCGGGCCATCGACACCGCCCGGTCGAGACGGGCGTCGTCGCCGGTCAGCTCCGCGCGGCGGATCGCCACCGCAGTGAGGTTGACCAGGATCGCGCGCTCCGGGCGCAGCCGGGCCGCGGTGAGCAGCAGGGCCTCGGCCCGCTCAAGGTCGTCAGCGTCGTCGCCGAGCTCGGCCCGGTAGGCCAGGGCGGCAGCGAGACCGGCCAGGCGCCGAGCCCGCATCGCGTGCTGCGGCGGGGTCCCTTGCACGGCCCGGGCCAGGGCGTCCAGGGCCTGCGCGAGCTCGTGCTCGTCGGCGACGGCCTGGGCCCGGCTCAGCAGTACACCGCCGAGGACGGCCAGCATCTGCGGTGAGGAATCCTGTTCGGCGGCCTCCCTGGCGAGCTCGGCGGCGCGGTCGATGTCGGCCGGCTCGCCGGTGCGGCGGAAGCGGGTGCGCAGCGCGTCGGCCAGGTTGGCTCGGTAGGCCGGCCGGCGGGGGTCGTCGGCCGATGCGGCGTCGAGGCCGGCCCCGATGGCGGCGATACTGCGGTCAAGGTCGTCGGCGCCCGGCCGGGCCCGGGACCGGGCCGCCAGGGCAGCGCCCAGGTTGACCAGATACGCGGGCCGGGCCGGGTCGTCGGTGGCGGTCAGGCGCACCGCCTCGTCGAAGGCCTCGACCGCCGCGTCGAGATCGGTCGCACCGCCCCGGACCAGCAGGGTGTTGCCGAGATTGGCCAGGCACAGCGCCCGGTCCGCCGGGCCGGCCGCGAGGGCGGCGTGCAGCAGCCGGAGTGCCGAGGTGAGCCCGTCGGGACGGCGGCCCCGCTCCCACTGCCGGCGAACGATCGACCCGAGCGTCGCCAGCGTGCGCGGCCGGATCGGGTCGTCCGGCCCGAGCGTCTCGAGCACCGCCTGCACCGCGGTTTCGGCGGCGTCGAGGTCGGCGGCCGACCCGGTCCGATCGGCCGCGGCGGTCCACTGCGCCGCGGCGGCGATCAGGTCGGCACGCGACGGCCGATCCGTCATGGGCCCGTGTGCGTGAACGGCGTCCAGACACTGGGGGTGCCCGGATGGCGGTCGCGCAACGCCCGGACCGCATGATGCAACGCCACCGCGGCCTCGCCGGCGTGCAGCACACCGCCGTGCACGATGTCGCCGTAGACCCGGCCGGCCACCTCGGCCGCCTCGTCATCCAGGACCGACCACAGTGTGGCGATGACGTGCCGGTAGCCGGTGTAGTGCAGCGCCGCCGCCAGAGTGATGGCCTCGTCTGGCAGGTGCACCCCGCCGACAGCGGTCTTGCAGCCCGACAAATACGCGAATGCGCCTTGGTACTGCTGCGAGCTCAGGTCGGTCACGGTGAGCCGCCCGTCATGGACCAGCAAACCACCGCGTGAGGGATCAGCGAGGTCCTGCTCGCCGTGGCAGGCGAAGTGAGCCCAGCTGTGGTCGACGAGCCCGGTCAGGACGGCGTCGCGGGTGGCCCCGTCTCCGACCAGGCTGGTGCAGGCGTCACCGAACATCTCGTCCAGCAGCTCCCGCTCGATGTCGACGTTCGGCAGCGGCTCCTGGCCGGGGGTGTCCGGCATGCCGACGAAGAGCATCCGATCGGATCCGGCCGGCCGCGGCGGCGGTTCGTCCCGCGCCATCAGCAGCGCCCGCAGCGTCGGCGTGTACGAGGAGACGACCCGGTCGAGGACCGCCCGGCCGGGGCTGCGGTGGTAGCCGGCCGCGTGGATCGGCAGCAGGGTCAGCGGCCCGGTCGGGCACCACCAGATCCGCGGCCAGTCGTCGCCGGTTGAGCGTCCGGCGTACTCGAGCTTGTCCAGGATCCGCTCGGCGAACGCGTCCCACATCCATTGCAGGCAGTCGTCCAGGGCGGCCTCGACGGCATCGGACGACACGGTCGCGTCCATGTCGCGGGAGACGCCGCGCAGCGCTCGCACCTGCCAGGTCGTGACCACGTCCAGATAGTTCTGGACCCGCGCCACGATCGCGTCCTGCCGCAGCTCAGGCAGCTCCACGACGAGGACGTCGTCCGCTTTTACGATCAACGCGTCGCACCGCCACCGGCTGACGTTGAGGATGACGACCGGGCCGCCCTTCGCCGCGGGCAGCAGCGACTCCAGCCGTGGGGGCTGCAGGAAATCCTCAAACCCGGGAATCGCGCGGACTTGCTCGACCAGGTCGTCCCATTCGCGGGCCAGGGCCATGCGGCGGTCGACATCGTGACTGAACTGCTCAGCTCCGCCCGGCATCACGAAGCCATCAGATCAGGCGCAGATCCGGGCCGAAAGCCAGGCGATCGATTCGGGCCGAACATCCGACCCGATTCCGGCTCGAGAGCCGCCCCGACAGCGGCCAGCCGGGCCGCCAGGGCCGGCGCTACGGCCGATACCTCCCCGAGATCGGTGCGTCCGTCGAGCATCTGCGTCCACAACACGGCCCGGCCCTGCTCAAGCAATCCGGCTGCATGCACAGGTCGGCCGACATTGACCGCAGCAGCGGCGGCATCGAGCGCGGCGCCCGCCGAGCCGCGCAGGAGGGTCTCCCGCGCGCTGCGGCGCACCGCCCGCGACGCGAAGACCGGCAGCAGCGCTACCGCAACCGCGTACCCGTCGCTCGCCGACGCCCAGTCGTGCCGCCGGGCGGCGGCCGACGCCCAGGCCAGCGCCGCCCCGATCCGGGTCCGGCCGCGCGCCGAAGCCAGGCCCGCGGCCTCCCGCCAGGCAGCGTCGGCCGCCGGCGGATCGCGATGCGCCAAGGCCGCGCCCAGGGCCGACAGGATCGCGGCGCGGGCAGGCCGGCCCGGCGCCGCAGCCTGATCTGCCGCCCGGCATCGATTGATCGACTCGTCCAGGTCCGCGGGGCGGTGAGAGTGCTCGAACCGGATCCGGAGCACCACCGCGAGGTTGTACAGCACCCGCAGGTCACCGCCGGCCGCATCTGCGGCCCTGCGCAGCACCTCGACCGCCTCGTCAAGGTCGGCCCCGTCGCCGGCGACCTCGAACCGCCGCCGCAGCGCGTTGCCGAGATTCACGACCCGACCTGGCCAGGCCGGATGCTGCGCCGAGGTGTTGTCCACGGCCACCCGACTGAGCCGCATCGCCTCGGCGACATCGGCGAGGTTGCGCGTCGCCTCGAACCGGGTCAGCAGGGCGGCGCCGAGGTCGGTGGCGACCGTGGCCACCTCGTCACCGGCAGCGCCGCGCAGCGCGGCCGCAGCGGTTTCAACGGCCTCGTCGATGTCGGCGGGCTCTCCGGTGCGCAGGAACCGTGTGTGCAGCGCGGTGCTGAGATTGAGTGAGAGCCGGCTGCGGTCGAGCGGGTCGTCGCAGGATTGGACCGCCCGCCGCAGCAGGCCGACCGCCTCGTCGAGATCCGCGGCGCCACCACGGCGATCGAACCGGTCCAGGAGAGCGACCGTCAGCTGACTTGCGCGCGGAGCGAACCTCCGCTGATCTTCGGCGGTCCCGGCGAGCGCGGCCCAGCCGGTCGCGATGGCCTCGTCGAGCGCCGATGCGTCGCCCAGCCGCAGGGCCCGCAGCCGCCATACTTCACTCAGGGTACTCAGCGCCAGGCCAGGGTCGTCGCCGTCCCGGGTCGTGGTGGCGGCCTGGGCCATGTCTGCGGCCTCGCGGAGATCGGCCGGATCCCCGCCGCGACGGAATCGCCCGATCAGCGCGGCGGCCAGGTTGGATCGCATCGCGGGCAGATTCCGATCGTCGGCGGCGGCCGTGAGCACCGCCCGGCGCGCACAGTCGACGGCCTCGTCGAGATCCTCTGGCGCACCTCGCCGGCGATGCCTCAGCTGCAGCACGAGCCCGAGATCGGACCAGTAGGCCGGTCGTCTCGGATCGTCCGGCGCCGAGTCGGCCACTACCGCCTGCAGCAGACCCACAGCCCGGTCGAGCAGTGCCGGCTCGTCGATCCGCCGGACCACCGAGATGAGCTCAGCGGCGTACTCGGCGCGCGCTGCAACATCGTCTGTGTCGGGCTCGTAGGCGGCGATCAGCGCGTCCCGCACCTGTCTCGGGACCAGCTCGGCGCGGTGCTCAAGCACGATGTCATAAAGCCGGATCGCCTCATTGCGGTCCGCCGGGCTGTGATCACGCAGGTAGCGGCGCCAACAGGTCTCGGCGAGCATCGCGGTGGTTACCGGATCGGTCATGCCGCAGTGGCCTCCCCTTCTGTCCCACCAAAGGCTGACGGACAGCGTGGGCGCAACACGCCGAGACCCGCGAACTTCCCGTAGTGACCGCAGCTGGTCAGCCGATCCCGGGCCTCGTGCTCGATCTGGACGCGTCCATCGTGTTGTGTCACTCGGAGAAGGAATCCGCGACGCCGACGTAGAAACGCACGTTCGGCTACCACCCGGTGCGCCGTGAGGCGCCGTTGATTCGAGCGGAGGTGTGAGACCTTCGCCGCTGACCCTGTCGCAGCAGGGCGGTGAAGCTGAGGACAGCCTGATCCGGGAGGTGCCGGGGAGGGCGGGAGCAGTCCTGACAACGCCGGGGCGTGCTGGCACTGCCAGACGGTGCGGGCCCGGCAAGCGTGATGAAGAGGAGTACGTGAGGAACCGGCGTCTCAAAGTCTCTCAAAACCATACCGGCTCAAATCTGGTGGATACGGGCTGGGAGCGGTGCGCACCCGCGGCTGTTGGTTGGCTGCGGGGAACTCCGGGGCGGCAAATGGGTGGGTCGCCCGGAGGCCACGGTGACGTGCTGCGGGGTAGTCGTGGCGAGGCCGCAGGGACAAAGTCGGGCTCCTCCTTCGTCGAGCGAATCACGGTGAACACGGGAACCGTCCCGGTCTCGCCTGTCGTCTGCGCATCCGGCGTGGACGATCGGGCTGGGCCCATCGTCGGCCGATCAGGCTGGGACGGGGCGGAGCCGTCGTAGTACTCCGAGCTGGGGAAAGCCCAGCACATGGGGAAGGACGGCAGCGGTTTGTGCGGAAGGAGGAGACTGCAATGCCGACAGACGCGCTCGTGAATACGGGCGCTCCACCGGAACCGGCTGGTGTCACAGCCGGGCCGTTTCGGCGGGTATCGGAGATGCAGGCCAAGCTCCACTGTTGGGCGGCGGCCGACACCGGTCGCCGGTTCGATGACCTGTTTAACCTCGTGCACGACCCAGCGACGCTGATCGTGGCGTTCGAACGGGTCGCGGCAACCGGGGCGCCCGGACCGCTGGCGTGGACGGCATGACCATGGCCGACATCGAGCAGCGGATCGGCGTCCCGGCCTTCTTGGACGACCTGCGCACCGCGCTGAAAGCGGGGAGTTTCAGCCCACTGCTGGTGCGGGAACGCAGAATCCCGAAGCCGGGCGGCAGTGGACGGGTCCGGCGACTCGGGATCCCGACGCTGACCGACCGGGTCGTCCAGGCGGCACTCAAGCTGGTGCTGGAACCGATCTTCGAGGCCGACTTCCAGCCGGTCTCCTACGGGTTCCGGCCCAGGCGGCGGGCGCACGACGCGATCGCGGAGATCCAGTTGTTCGGCACCAAAGGCTACCGCTGGGTGTTGGACGCTGACATCGAGGCGTGTTTCGACTCCATCTCGCATACGGCCCTGATGGACCGGGTGCGGGCCAGGGTCAAGGACAAGCGCGTGCTGGCGCTGGTCAAGGCGTTCCTCAAGGTCGGGCTGCTCACCGAGCTCGGCAAACAGGAGGACACCCCGACCGGCACCCCGCAGGGCGGCATCCTGTCACCGCTGCTGGCCAACATCGCCCTGTCGGTGCTCGACGAGCACCTGCACGGGCCGTGGCGGCCCGGCGGGGCGATGGCCGACTCCGGTCGCCGGAGCAGACGCCGCAAGAAGGGTCTGCCGACCTGGCGTGTGGTGCGTTACGCGGACGACTTCGTCGTTCTCGTGCACGGCACCCGCACCGACGCAGAAGCCATCCGCGAGGACATCGCTCAGGTGCTGGCGCCGCTGGGCCTGCGGCTGTCGCCGGCCAAGACCCGGATCATGCACATGAGCGACGGGTTCGACTTTCTCGGGTTCCACATCCAGTGGCGCCGCAAACGGGGCACGCAGAAGTGGTACGTCTACACGTTCATCGCCCAGCGGCCGATCCGGTCGCTCAAGACGAAGATCCGTGACCAAACCCGCAGAACGTCGCAGGTCAACCCAGGGGCAGCCCTACTCAGGATCAACCAGATCCTGCACGGCTGGGCACAATACTTCAAGCACGCCGTCGCGAAGCACACCTTTCGCCACCTCCGACGTTTCGTCTGGTGGCGGATCATCCGGTGGCTGACCGTGCTGCACCGCTGGAGATGGAAGGAGATCCGCAGACGCTTCACCGACCACACCGGCCGGTGGCTGCCGCTCTCCGCCAACGGGATCACCCTGTTCGACCTCGACGCGATCTCGGTCACCCGATACCGAGGCGCGATCCCGAACCCCTGGCAACACCGAACCACACCAACCTGACAGCAACAGCCGCGGAGAGCCCGTTGCGTCGAGAGGCGCACGGCGGGTTCGGCGAGCGGCCTGGGGAAACGGACCGGCGGTAACACCGGCACCGCGCCCCAGGCCGACTCGACCCGTTCTGCTTCCTGGACAACACCCGCGAGGCGCTGTCCGGGATGCTGCGGGAAGGCCGCGCCGGGCCCAACACCACCGCCGACCTGCTCGCCTGGACCCGGTTGCTGTTGCTTGACGGCGCCCTGGCCACTGCTGAGCCCAAGCAGCTGCGCTACCGGCTTCGGCACGTCGCTGCCAGAATCACCCGCACCGTCCGCGCCCGCCAGACCCGACTCCGCATCGCCGAAACCTGGCCCTGGCCGACAGAGCGCAGCCTCGCGTTCGCGCGGCTCGCAGCCCTGCCGCAATCGACCACCTGAACCTGCACCACACCCCGACGCACCAGGTGGAGCAGCCCGGCAACGGCCGGACCATCGGCATGCCCGACGGCCAACCACGCATGCCGACGAAACATCAACCCGCCGCCAGACGGGCTTGATCAACAACTAACGAAAGACCGAGGCTGGCAGCAGGCTCTGGTCAAAGGACCGACCCCTTCCTCATTTCGGCGCGACAGTGAGCGCCGGCCTCACTGAGCCGGTCACCGTCGGTGACGAGCCGGGCGGGCAACTGCGCACCACCGGCGACAAGAGCGGTGCTGATCGACTGCATCGACACGCTACCGGCCGCGCCCGCTGGTCCATCGCCGCGCGCCGGTCCGGAACACCGCTGGTTCCAACGCTGTTCGGTCGGAGCCTGCGCCACCACGCCAGTCCCGACTCTTCTCAGCTGCCCAGCTTGACCGCGCGGCGTACGTCGTCGGCGTAGGTTTGGGGCTGTTCCCAGGCTGCGAAGTGCCCGCCGGCACGGTGTTCCACATAATCGCAAACGTTCAGGAATGCCTCGGCGTAGCTGCGCGGTACCGGTTTGATGTCGTGCGGGAACGCGGAGAGCACGGTCGGTGTCTCAATCCGGTCGGGAATGGCGACCGGTTCGGTGTAGGTGGCGAACGAGGTGCCGATCGTGCCGGTGACCCAGTAGGCGGTGACCCAGGTGAGAAACTGGTCCGGCGTGAAGGACGACTCGCCGGACCAGGCCACCAACTTCTCGACGATCCACGCCGCAAGGCCGGCAGGTGAGTCGCCGTCGGGCAGCTGCACCCGCCGCAGCCGGCTTGCCCAGTCCGCGCCGTATCCGGTCGCGAAGGGCGCGTAGTCGATGCTCACCCGGCTGGGCGCCGCGGCGGCCGAGCCGTCGGTGCGCTCCAGCCGCAGCACGGCCCCGCGCACGCCGGCGGCGGCGGTCGCCTGCTGATCGAGCACGGTCAGCCGGACGCGGCCGGGCGCCGCCGTCGCACTGTGGACGGCGTCGGTCCGGCCCAGCGACACGGTCAGGCCGCCGGTGCGCACCGAGGCGTCCGCCCCGCGCAGATCGACGTCCTGCGTCGACCCGGCCGGCCAGGCCGGAGCGCCCCGGGCCGCCGTGCGGGCCGCGGCCGCGGCGGCCGGGTCGGCGGGGCGGGTCAGCGCGGCCAGGGCGACGCCCGGGATCGGTCGGTCGGTCTGTGCCGGCAGCAGGGCCAGGGCCGGGGCGGCCGCGGCCGGCAGGGCCACCGCGGCCGGCGTCACCAGGACCGCGGCGCACAGCACCCGGACCGCGGCGCGTCCCGGGGACCGGTGCACCCGGCGGGCAAGGTCGATCATCAGGGTGGTCACGAGGCTGCCTCCAGGCGACTGGGATCAGGGAATGGTGGCGATGGAGCCGGCCGGGACGGCGCCCTGGTACACGGTGACCGTGTCGATCGCCCCGTTCCAGAAGTTGATCAGTTGGGTGGGGGCGCTGCCGTTGGCACCGGTCCACAGGCCGGCCCCGACGGTCAGCGGGCCGGTCGCGTCCCAGCCGGCGACGGCCCGGGTCGTGGTGGCGGCCAGGGCGCCGTTGACGTAGAGCGACACGGTGCTGGCGACGGCGTCGTAGACGCCGACCAGGTGCACCCAGGTGTCCACGTCGGCCGCGGTGATGGTCGCCGGGGCGGCGGCGTTGACCCATCCGGTGGCGGTCTCGCTGTCGGCGCCCGGCATCGAGAACGACCACTGACACCCCTGGTCGAATCGGAGGACTCCGAGATAGAACCCGGTGACCCGGGACCCGAACTGCCCCACGGCGATGAGGTTTCGGGTCGGCATCGCGCCGAGGCGCACCCAGGCCGACACCGTCATCGACTGGTCGGTGTGCAGGACCGGCCCGGGCGATCCGGTCGTGGGGTCGATGCTGCGGGCCGCGCCGTTGCCGGCGAAGGACAGCGCCGAGCCCTGCTGGCCGTTCGCGGTCCAGGTCACACCCGGGTTCCAGGGTGAGGTTGAGGTCATGGAAGTAGTCGGAGGAGTCGAAGGCGGTACCCCCGTTGCCCTCGTTCATGAGCCAGCGGGCGACGTTGACGTTGGCCGAGGAGGCGCCGAGACGGTCCGCCTCCTCGGCGCTGCGGCCACCCAGACCGTTCGTGTGGAACAAATCCCCCGACGACATCCTCGAACCCATCGCCCGGACCGACGGGCCGGCCACGGCCGGGCCGGGGAGTACCGATCCGGCTCGCCGTTCGACGCCCGGACGGTCCAGCCTGCTGATCCTACTGAGCAACGGATCGAAGCGCGCGGATCACGCGAATCGGATTGTTGCGCAGCAAGCGGGGCCTATCGATGCGGCCGTCTTTCCATAGAAGGATCGAGATGGTTTGCTTGCCTCGTTTCATGACCGAACGGGGGAGGGGCCGTCATGTCGTCCTGGTTTGCGCGCCCACGCCGGGTGGCGGCGCTGCTGGCCGCGCTCATCGTGACCGGCGCCCTCGTGGCCGTTCCGCAGTGGAACGAACCGGCCGGGGCCGCCCCGCCCGGGCCTGCGCAGACGCCGCCGGCGGCCGAGCTGACCGCCGCCCAGGCGCTCGCCCGGGCGCGGCTGACCCGGACCGCGGTGCCGGTGCCGGCGGCGACGACCCCGACGGACACGCTGACCGCCAACCCCAATGGGACATTGACCCTCAACCGTGCGATGGCGCCCGTGCGCAAGCGGGTCAACGGTGCCTGGACGCCACTGGACGCGACCCTGCGGGTCAACGCCGACGGGACGCTGAGCCCGGCGGTGTCCACATCGGACCTGAAGCTCTCCAGCGGCGGCACCGGGCCGCTGGCCACCATGGCCATCCAGGGTCAAAGCCTCGGCCTGACCCTGCCCTTCAAGCTCCCCGCGCCCACGCTGGCCGGGCCCATCGCCACCTACGCCGGCGTCCTGCCCGGCGTCGACCTGCAGGTCACCGCCACTGAACAGGGCGGGTTCAGCCAGGTCCTGGTCGTGCGCAACGCCACCGCGGCCGCCAACCCCGCGCTGCGGCAGCTGACCGCCCCGCTGAGCACTCGCGGCCTCACCGTGACCGCCGACACCGACGGCAACCTGCAGGCCCGTGACCGCACCGGTCGGCCTGTGTTCGCCGCCAACGCGCCGACCATGTGGGACGCCGCCGCAGCCGCGGGCAAGCTGACAGCCGGTGTCGAGCGGGCCGAGTCGAGCGCCGACGGCCCCGGCGCGGCCGCGCACAAGGCGAAGATCGGGGTCACCGTCGACGGCGGTGCGCTCACCCTGCGGCCCGACGCCGGGCTGCTCGGCGGCCCGGGCACCGTCTACCCGGTCTACATCGACCCGTCCTGGAACCCGGCGTCCAGCGCCTACGCCACGATGTCCAGCGGAGACGCCGGCTTCCGCTGGAACAACACCCCGGACCCGGACGGGCACCTGCAGGTCGGGCACAACAGCAGCATCTTCTCGCGTACCGTCATCAATTTCCCGATCAACACCGCCACGTTCTCCGGGGCCGTCATCAGCGAAGCCAAGCTGTACCTGTACGAGGTGTACGCCTCCAAGTGCAGCACCAGCGGCCAGCCGATGAACGTCTACGCCCCCGGCACCACCCTCACCCAGAGCAACGCCAAATGGAGCATGTGGGACGGGTACGACTGGGGCTCCAGCCAGGCCTCGATCAGCCTGCAGACGGCCTACAACAGCGGCTGCCCGAACAAGGCCGGCGTCTCCGCCCTCGTCACCTCAGCGGTCGTCAACGCAGTCAACACCGGCAAGACCACCCAGAGCTTCGGGCTGCGCTCCGGCAACGAGAGTGACCTGCTCAACTACAAGGAGTTCGACGCCACCGGCCCCAACACGCCGTCGCTGTCCATCACCTACAACCACCGGCCGGCCAAGCCGACCGGGCTGACCACCTCGCCCGAGACCTCGTGCTCCGGCACCCCGACGACCGTCGGCGACGGGCTGGTCTCCCTCTTCGCCCCCGTCTCGGACGCCGACAACCAGCAGCTCAACGTCGTGTTCAAGGTGACCCGGACGAGCGACGGCGCGCCGATCGCGGACAACCTCGCGAACCCGCTCACCGCCGCCTCCGGCACCCGGGCCCGGCTCGACGTCTCCGAGCTGGCGCTCAGCACCGCCTCGGGCGGCGTGGTGACCAGCATCTCCTGGCAGGCGCGAGCCGGGGACGGCGACCTCGACAGCGACTGGTCCGACCCGTGCACGTTCCGGTTCGACCCGACCACCACCGGGGCGCCGACCATCGAGCCGCAGGGCACGCCGCAGCTGGGGCAGCCGCTCACCGTCAATATCGTCAAGCCGGCGACCGGCACCGCGCCCAGCGCGTACACCTACCAGCTCAACAACGCCCTGCCCGGCCTGGTCACGGCGACCGGAAACACCACCACCATCACCGTGACGCCGACCGCGATGGCCAACGTGCTGACCGTGACCAGCCTCTCGGCCGGTAACAACATCGGTCAGACCGCGGTGCAGCCGATCGACGCGACCGGACCGGCCACCGCCCGGGCCGACCAGGACCTCACCGGTGACGGCGCCGCCGACCTGGTCACCACCGGCGGCACCAACGGGCTCTCCTCCGGCGTCTGGCTGGCGCCGGGCCGGGGCAACGGCACCGTGGCCAACGGCGGCACGAACATCGGCGTCAACGGCGCCGGCCTGGACGTCCGGCTCTCACCCGCGGAGTACGACGGCGCCCAGGTCTTCACCGGCCGGTTCAACGGCACCACCCTGCAGGACCTCGCCGCCTACTACCCGGCCGGTGACGCCGCCGGGATGTTCGTCGTCGTGGACTCCATGGGCAACGGCGCACCCCTGCAGGGCGGCCAGGGCAGCGGTCACAACCACCGCACGCACCTCAGCGACGAGTTCGGCAACAGCCCGGTCCAGCTGGTCAGCGCCGGTAACGCGTCCGGGTCGGGCCACGTGACACCGGACCTCCTCGGCATCGCCGGCGACTCGTTCGGCTACTACCTGGAGTACTACGTCGACCAGGACGGGCTGAACAACTACGACTATCCGCCGGTGATACTGGCCGACCAGACCCCGGCGGGCGACTCCCACTGGCAGGACTGGACCATCTCCAGCGCCCAGACGGCGTCCGGCCTGTGGCTGTTCCTGTGGAACAAGGCCAGCGGCGCGCTGTACCTCTGGCAGAACGTGACGTTCGACGGTCAGGCGCTGCACTCCTCTCAGCAGTACAAGCTCGCGGACACCTGGAACCAAGGCGCGACCCGGACGCTGCGCGCGGCCGACGTCGACGGCAACGGCACGCCCGACCTGTGGGCCGTCGAGACCACCGGGAGCGTCACCGCGTGGATCGTCTCCGGCCTGAGCGGGACGACGGGGACCGTGACGGCGAAGGACCCGCAGTCGCTGCTGAAGCGGTCACACGCCTGGCCGCTCAACGACTTCGCGGGCAGCGGCGCCGTCACCACAGCCGCGGACACCGTCGCCAGCCTCAACGCCACCGGCAGCGCCGGCGTGCACTGGCACGACGGTGACCTGTTCAGCCCCGACGCCATCTTCGACGGCAGCGGCGCCCTGGCCACCACCAGCGGCGGCGCGGTCGAGCCGGACAAGGACTTCAGCATCTCGGCATGGGTCAAGCCCAGCGATTACCAGGGCACCGTGTTCGCCCAGAACGGGACCAGGAACTCCACCGTCCGGCTCTACGCCGACCCGGCCAACCGCCGCTGGACGTTCGCCATGGCCTCGGCCGAGGGCAACCCCGACTCCACCTACGACCGGGTCAGCTTCGGCCCGCAGATCCAGCTCGGCGCGTGGGTCCACCTCACCGCCATCCATCAGGCCGGCGCCCACCGGATGAGCCTCTACGTCAACGCGCTGACGGCCGACCCGGTCGCGCACAACACCACGGTCAGCACGCCGGGCAACGCGGCCATCGGCGACGATCAGCAGCACAGCGCCCGAGCCGACCGGTTCAAGGGCCAGATCTCCGGCGTGGAGACGTGGGCCGTGCCGCTGAACCACAGCCAGGCGATCGCCCTCTCCGGCGCGACCGACTACGTCCGGTTCGACTCGGACGGCACCGGCTACCCGAGCGGCTCGACGTGGAGCACCCCCGGCGGGCAGCTGGCGTTCACCGCGGGCCGGCTCACCGTCACCCCGGCCGGCGGCTCCGCGAAGACCTACGGCCCAACCGGGTTCCCGCAGGCCGTGCTCACCGTGCAGGCCGACGGCAACCTCGTCATCTATCCCGACAGCAGCCGCGGGGCGGGCACCGCGCTGTGGGCCAGCGGCACCGGGGGCAAGACCGGCGACGTGTACGTCCTGCAGTCCGACGGCAGCTTCGTGTGCTTCGACAGCACGAACCAGTCCTGCTGGTCCACCGCCACGGCCGCGCCGACCGCCCCGGCCGCGACGTTCCCGCGCTCCGGCTCACCGGCGGTCTACTCACCGCTGAACGCCCACTCCGAGGTGTACTTCCGCTCCGGGACCACCATCGCGCAGCGGTGGACCGCCGCGAACGGCTGGGCCGCCGGCAGCCCCGGCCGCACGATCACCGCCGGCCGGCCGATCGCCATCTACAACCCGGTCGCCAACACGATGGACGTGTACTACAACAACAACGGCCGCCTCACCCAGTCCTACTACGGCGCCGACGGCATCTGGCACGACACCGGCGTGCTCGGCGGCACCGCGATGGTCGGCTCCCCGACCGCCGTCTACAACGCCGCACAACAAAGCCTCGAGGTGTACTTCAACGACGGCGGCACGCTGCGCGAGGTCTGGTGGCACGCGGGCACCGGCTGGTCGAGCGGCACGCTCGGCACCGGGGCCGGTAACTCCCCCCACGCCGTCTACAACGAGGCCAACCAGCACGTCGAGGTCTACTTCAACTCCGGCGGCGTGCTCAAGGAGTTCTGGTGGGCCTCGGGCTCCGGCTGGACCGGGGCGAGCCTCGGCTCGGCGATGCTCTCGACCGCATCCCCGTCGGCCGTGTACAACCCGGTCAACTCCAACGTGGAGGTCTACTACCCCAACCCGTCGGGTGCGCTGACCGAGGACTACTGGTCACCCAGCTCCAGCTGGCACCTCGGCGTCTCACTGTCCGCGACGATCACCCAGGGCGACGCGTTCGCGCTGTACAACCCGGCCACCGGCGGCATCGAGGTCTACTTCAACAACGCCGGAGTCCTCACCGAGAAATGGTGGTTCTCCAATGTCAGCTGGTCCGGCCCCGGCGCGATCGGCGGCGCGGCCGGGTCCGGCGACGCCATGACCGGCACGCCGATGGCCGTCTACGACTACACACGACAGAGCCTCGAGGTGTACTTCAGCAGCTCGGGCACGCTCGCGCAGTACACCCACACCAGCAGCGGCTGGACACCCCGCACGACGCTCCCGGGCGCGACGCTCTCCTGAGCCGGTCTCCCACCAACACACGGTTGGCGCAACGCAAAACATCTCGATCATCACGGACCTCGGGGGAACGGGACATGGACACTCGGCTCGGGTGGCGCGCGTCCACGCGCGGATTGGTCATCCTGCTGGTCGTCGCCGGGGCCACGGTGGTCCTGCCGGCGGCAGGCGATGCGGAGCCGGCGGGTCCCGGGCCGGACCCCGGGCCGCGGGTGACAAAGGTCCACGCCGTCGGGCCGCGCTACGCCAAGCAGGCGGCGCCGCCGCCGGAGTTCCGGCCGAACGCGACCGCGCTGCCGGCGCCCGGCATGGCCACGCTCACCCTGGACGGCACGGGCCGGGCCGGCGCCGCCGGGTCACCCGTCTGGGCCCGGCGGACCGCCGGCGGGCCGAACCGCGTCCGAGCCCAGGTCTACGACCGGGCCACGACCGAGCGCGCGGGCGTCTCCGGTGTCCTGCTCAGCATCGACCCGCAGACCACCGGGGACGGCACCGTCCAGGTGGGCCTCGACTACGCCGGCTTCGCCCAAGCCTACGGCGGCAATTACGCCAGCCGGCTGCGCCTCGTGCGGCTGCCCGGATGCGCCCTCTACACCCCGGACCGGCCCGAGTGCCGCGCCGCCACGCCACTGGCCTCCACCAACGATCCCGCCGCCCAGGCCGTGTCGGCCGCCGTCACCTTCACCGCCCCGGCCCGGCCCGGCCGCGGGTCGGCCGAGGCGGTCACCGCCGCCACGGCGCCGATGGTGGTCCTGGCCGCCACCGCGGGCGCCGGGCAGGAGGGCGGCGCCGCCGGGACCTACGCCGCCACGGACCTCAAGGCGTCCGGGTCGTGGTCGGCCGGGGGCAACGCCGGTGACTTCGGCTACAGCTATCCGATCGAGGTGCCGGCCGCCCCGTCGGGCCTGGTCCCGAAGCTCGCGCTGTCCTACAGCTCCTCCGCGATCGACGGGCAGACGTCGTTCACCCAGGCGCAGGCCGGGTGGGCGGGCGACGGGTGGTCGGTCGGTGGGTCGTTCATCGAGCAGACGTTCCAGGCGTGCACCGACTCCCCGGAGGGCTCCGTGGTGCCGGGCGCGACGGCGGACCTGTGCTACGCCGGGCCACTGCTGACCCTGTCGCTCAACGGGGCGTCGAGCGCACTGGTGTGGGACGCCGGCGCGAGCACCTGGCGTCCCCAGCACGAGGACGGGACCGTCGTCCGGCATGTGACCGACCAGAACAACGGCTCGGGGACGCACGACAACGACTGGTGGACGGTCACCACCCGCGACGGGACGGTCTACTCCTTCGGCCGCAACCACCTGCCCGGCTGGACCGCGAACAAGACGGCCACGAGCTCGGTCGACTCGCAGCCCGTATTCTCCGGCCACGCCGGCGACCCCTGCTACAGCCCCTCGGGCTTCGCCGCGTCCGTCTGCACCATGGCCTACCGGTGGAATCTCGACTACGTCACCGACGTCCACGGCAACGCCATGGCCTACTACTACCACCAGGACACCAACTACTACGGCCAGCGCTACGGCGCGAGCTACGTGCCGTACGTGCGCAACAGCTACGTCGACCACATCGACTACGGCTTTCGCGACGGCAACGCCTACGGCACCGTCCCGGACAAGGTGCTCTTCGGTACCGACGTGCGCTGCACCAACGAGCCGTGCACGCCGCTGAACGCCACGACGAGGGCGAACTGGCCCGACGTACCCTATGACCTGCTCTGTGCCCAGGGCGCGGCCTGCGCCTCGCCGTCGCCGTCGTTCTTCTCCACCGTCCGGCTCTCGACGATCACCACCCGGCAGTGGTCGGTGGCCGTCAACGACTACAAGGACGTCGACGCCTACGCGCTGCAGCACAGCCTGCCGGGCAACGGCGACAACACGTCCCCGACGCTGTTCCTGACCTCGATCGCCCGCACCGGCAAGGACCTGAGCGCGGGCGGCTCGACCGTGCCGATCACGCTGCCGGCGGTCACGTTCACACCGACGGCCCTGGCCAACCGCACCGACGCCCGCAACTTCCCGGCCCTGTACCGCAACCGCATCGGCACCATCACCACCGAGACCGGGTCGATCATCACGCCCACCTACAGCCTCGCCGACCCGTGCGCCGTCCCGGTCACCGTGAGCCCGGCGACGAACACCTCGTCGTGTTATCCGGTGTACTGGACGCCCGACGTCGCACCCGCGCCGCAGCTGGACTGGTTCAACAAGTACGTCGTCACGCGGATCACCCAGGATGACCCGACCGGTGGGGCGCCCACGAGCGTCACCAGCTACCAGTTCCTCGGCGGCGCGGCCTGGCACTACGACACGAACGAGCTGGTGCAGGCGCAGTACCGCACCTACGGGCAGTTCCGCGGCTACGGCGACGTGAAGACG
This sequence comes from Dactylosporangium vinaceum, assembly GCF_019904175.1. Lineage (GTDB taxonomy): Bacteria > Actinomycetota > Actinomycetes > Mycobacteriales > Micromonosporaceae > Dactylosporangium > Dactylosporangium vinaceum. Next base: position 3,879,637 of record NZ_CP061913.1, read on the forward strand.
TTCGTCGGCGACGGGGTGAACGACCGGCAGACACAGTCGCAGGCCACCTACTACCGTGGGATGTCGCGCAACAACAGCACCGTCGCGGTGACGCTTACCGACTCCCAGGGCGGCACCCACGACGACGCCGACCTGCTCGCCGGCAATCCACTGGAGGTGACCGACTCCCTGGGCAACGGCGGGCCGGTCGACCACTCCACGATCACCTCGTACTGGGTCTCGCCGGCCACCGCGACCCGCACCCGGACCGGACTGCCGGACCTGACCGCGAACTGGGTCCGCCCGGCCGAGCGCTTCGCCCGGCAGGCGATCACCGGCTCCGGGGCGACGACGTGGCAGTACACGGAGGTGAACACCACCTACGACACCACCGCAGGCAGTGCCACGTACGGCAGCGTCATCTGGGAGTACAGCCACACAGTGCCCGCCGTCGCCGCCTACGACCAGTGCACCCACACGACGTACGCCCCGCCCAACACCGCGGCAAATCTGGTCGCGCTCCCATCCGAGGTCGAGGTCGACACGGTCGCCTGCGGCGGGTTCACCGAGGGCACCCACCCGTCCGCGCCCTCCGGGCTGAACACGCTGACAGCACCGGCGGCGGTGAGCCGGCCCGCGCAGGTGGTGTCCGCCGCCCGGACCTACTACGACGATCCGGGCTTCGACATCACCTTCCCGCAGACCGTTGCGCCGTCGAAGGGCGACCCGACGATGGTGCGCACGGCGTCGGACTACAGCGGGGGCCAGTTCACCTACCAGACCGGCCGCCGGACCACCTACGACGCCCTCGGGCGGGTCAGCAGCGCGGTCGACCCGCGGGGCAACACGACCACAACCGCCTACACCGCCGACGCGGTCGGCCTCACCGTCGGCGTCACCACCACGAACGCGCTGCACCAGTCGTCGTCGGTGACGTACGCCCCGACCAGGGCGCTGACGATGGTCTCGACCGACCCCAACACCGTCTTCATCACACGGCGATACGACGCGCTGGGCAGGGCGACGGCGGTGTGGCTGGCCTCCCGCTCGCCCGCCTCCACATCGGCGAACTACAAGTACACGTACCAGATCGCCAACACCGGCCCGAACGGCCGGGTCGCCGTCACCACGGAGCAGCTCAACAGCGCCGCGCACTACGTGCCGTCGACGGTCATCTACGACGGCCTGTTCCGGGTCCGCCAGAAGCAGTCCGCATCGCCCAATGGCGGCCGGCTGGTCAGTGACACGTTCTACGACAGCCGCGGGTGGACCCGGGCCGCGTACACCGGCTGGTCCAACCCGGGCGCCGCCCCGGACACCACGCTCATCGCCCCCGACCAGGTCAACCCGCCACCGGCGATTCCCGTCCAGAACTTCTACACGTACGACGGCCTCGGCCGGGTGGTCGTCGACGCCAGTGCGGCCAACAACGTCACGGTGTCGACCACGACCACCCTGTACAACGGCAACCGGATCGTGGTCGTGCCGCCCCTCGGCGGGACCACCACCGCCGCCCGGACGGACCCGGTCGGGCGCACCGTCGAGCTCGACGACTACAGCACCGCGCCGACGCTCAACACGCCGGCCGACACCTTTACCGGCATCTGGTCCATCAGCGGCGGTACCGCGGTCGCGACCACGTTCGGCTTCGACGGCCACGGCAACCAGGTCAGCGTCACCGACGCCGACCACACCAGCTGGACCTCGGCGTACAACCTGCTGGGCCAGGTCACCGACAGGACCGACCCGGACGCCGGTTCGAGCAGCTACCACTACGACGCCGCGGGTAACCTCAGCGAGGTCACCGACGGCCGCCAGAAGGTCACGTCGTTCAAGTACGATGAGCTCAACCGCAAGGTCGGCGCCTACAACGCGCCGGCCGCGAGCCAGGGGCCGGCCAACGCAGCCGCCGTCTGGGTGTACGACAACTCGGACAACGCGGTGCCGACCATGCGCTACCCGATCGGCCACCTGACCAGCAGCACCGCCTACTGGTCCGGGGGTCAGGCGTACAAGGTGCAGTACAAGGGCTTCAATGTCTTCGGCGCGTCGACCGGTGAGACCGTCACCATCCCCGGTGGCACCGGCGGGGAGGGGGCGCTCGGCATGATGTACACGTTCGGCCACGCGTACCAGCCCCTGACCGGACTGAAGAGCTCCGACACCTACCCGGGCGCGGGCGGGCTGCCGACCGAGACGGTGAACTACGGGTATACCAGCGCCATCGACCGGCCCGACACCGTCGGCGGCCTGAGCCAGTACGAGGCCGGCACCGCCTACGACGACTGGGGCCGGGTCAGCCAGGGCACGTTGAACGCCGTGCCGAACGTGGTACAGAGTCAGTACGACGCGCACACGGGCGCACTGAAGAGCCAGACCGTCAAGCACGTCGGGGGCAGCCCGGTCGACGTCGACCGGCAGGAATACCAGTACGACCAGGCCGGCCGGCTGCTGCGGCAGACCTCGACCCGGCTCGGCGCGAGCACGCCGACCGAGACGCAGTGCTACCGCTACGACGGCCAGTCCCGCCTCACCGCCGCGTGGACGGCGACTGACGACTGCACCGCCACCCCGAGCACGGCCGACCACCACACGGTCGGCGACGGCCTCGCCGGCAGCGCCTTCTGGACGAGCTGGACGATCGACGCGCTCGGCAACCGGACCCAGCAGGTACAGCACGGCACCACCGCCGGGGTGTCCGACGCGACGACCGACTACACGTACAACGGCGCCGACGCGGGTCAGCCGCACACGCTGACCGGCACGCAGACCGGCACGCAGACCACGGCGTACCGGTACGACACGGGCGGCAACATGATCTCCCGCACCACGCCCGGCACCGGCCCGCAGACGCTGACCTGGAACGACCAGGGCCAGCTGGTCAGCGTCATCGCGGGCGGAGGGTCCAGCACGTTCAAGTACGACGCCGGCGGCAACCTGCTGATCCAGCACGACGTCGGCACGACGACGCTGTACCTGCCCGGTGAGCAGCTGGTCATGAACAACACCACCGGAGTGGTGACCGGTACCCGGTACTACCCGCTGCCGTGCGGCGCCGTCGCGATCCGCACCGGCAGCGCCGCGACCGCGTTCACCTACCAGGTCTCCGACCAGCACGGCACACCGGCGCTGTACCTGGACAACACCACCCAGAACCCCTCCTGGCGGCAGAGCATGCCCTACGGCGAACCGCGGGGCGCGGCCGGCGTCCGGCCGGACAATCACGGCTTCCTCGGCGGCCCAACGGATGCCGACACCGGGCTGACCCGCCTCGGTGCCCGCAACTACGACCCCGCCGTCGCACGGTTCCTCAGCGTCGATCCTCTCTTCGATCCCGGCGACTCCCAGCAGCTCAACGGGTACAGCTACGCGCACAACGCGCCGCCGAACGCCAGCGACCCCAGCGGGCAGCGCTCGTGCTCCGGGCCGGACGACTGCGCCGGTGACCCGAACCACGGCAACACCTCGTTCGGCAATGGCTCGTCCGAGGAGTCCTCGTACCACGACCAGCCCGGCAAGACTCAGCGCTGCGGCGGCTCGTGCCATCGCAAGTCGCCGATCGTGATGCGGCCCATCGACATCTGCGACAAGGAGCCGCTCACCCCGGGCTGCTACAGCCAGATCGCCGGGACGAAGGCGGCCTTCGGGGTCTGCTACCTCGACTCCACCGTGGCGATGGGCTTCGCCTGTGTGCAGGGCGCCGACCCGACCACGAAGACCACCGCGCAGTGCTGGGTGGCCGGCGCGACCAACCACTGCTGGTGGGACCAGGAGCCGGCGTGGAGCCCGGCCCTCGCCGTGTCGCCGGGCGCCTTGGACGACGCCTGGAACTCTTACCTCATCCAGCGGGCCCAATGGGAACAGATCATCGGCATCCGGACGGACATCTACGCCGGCAGCCCGGAAGATTGCGTCAAGGGCCACCTGTACTGCCCCGGGCTGCCCGAGTTCAATGGGCGCACCGCATCGCGGGTCAGCTGGGCGCACGCCGACGAGTGCTGGAACCGCAACATCTGCCCCAAGGGCGCTCCCGGCTGGAATGCCGGCGTGTCGGTCTGCTGGGGCGGCGGCTGCGTCTCCCTGTCGGTAACCGACGACGGCATCTACTGGGGGATCAGCGGCCCGGGCTCGGCCGGTGTCAGTTTCCAGGCCGGCATCGCCAACACGCCCACGTCGAACACCGGTGATTGGAGTGGCCAGGCCTGCGTGCAGTACTTCGTCGGGGGCTGCTACCAGGTCGGCTCGACCAACGACGGGCACGCCTACAGCGGGGTCGGCGTCACCGTCGGCATCGGGGGCGGCGTGTCGGTCACGGGCCAGTACCAGCGGAAGATCACTCTCTGAGATGCGCTACGACCTGATGGAGGCGGCGGCCCGGAAGGAGGCCGGCCCCGGCTTCCTGTTCCTGTTCGCCGCCGTCGCCGCCGCGATCGGCATCGGCCTGCTGGTGCGGGCGGCCCGCAACGACCAGATGACCCCTGACGAACGGGCCGGGCAGCACCCCACGCAGCTGGGCTCCGACATCATGGGCCGCAACCCGGCGCTCGGGAGGGGCGTCGGGTGCCTGGCCATCGTCATCGCGATCGTTGCTCTGGTGCTCGCGCTCGTCAAGCTGAGCTGAACGGCGAGCCGTGGGCGTGGGGTTCCACGCCAACGGCGAGCCGTGGGTGTGGAACTCCACACGTTGGCCGGCTCCGGCCGTCGTCGACGGTGTTGCCGTAGCGCTGGCCCCGTTGACCGCGATGTTCCTGGCGCGGCTCCTGGTCGCGCGCGGTGACCTGGCTACTGTCGACGAGCTCTCCACGCTCGCGTTGCCGTGGGGCAAGAGCAGCCAGTTCACCCGAACTTGACCGCGCTGAGTATCGGGCTGCGGTTACGCGCTTGCGGGGTCGGTCTTCCGGACCAGCATGTACCCGTATGGGGGCTCCGCTCCTTCGGCCGGCGTGCTGCCCTGGAAGATCAAGGCGAACCCGGCGGCGGCGAAGCGGTCCTCCATTTCTCGGGCGGAGAGCCAGTACCGGTCGAAGTCGATGCCGAAGCTCTCGACGCGGCTGCCGGGAGGGTTACGGTGTCCGGTGCCATCGCCGTGCTTGAAGGCGGTCACCAGGTATCCGCCCGGCTTCACTACGCGGGCGAGTTCGGCGAAGGTCGGGACCCTGGCGTCTGGTGCCAGGTAGATCAGCGAGAACCAGCACACCACCCCGGCCAGCGAGGCATCCTCGAACGGCAGGTCGCGCAGGTCGGCGACCTCGTAAGCGAAGCCGGGATTCTGCCGCTGTGCCGCCTCGATCATCTTGGGCGAGAGATCCACGCCGCGAGGCGACAGCCCCCGGCTCGCGAGGTAGGGGAGAAGGCGACCGGTGCCGCACCCAACGTCCGCAATCTCCGCGCTCACGGCCAGGGTCATCTCGGCGAACAGGTCGAGCATCGCCCGCTCGACCGGCATGCTCTCGAGCACTCCGACCAGGTTCTCGGCGTACCACTCCGAGAGCACGTCATGCGCGTTTCGCAGTTCTTCGGTTCTGGCGTCCATTCCCCGTTGACCTTCCCGTCGAGACCGATGTGGCGGCGAATCTACCCCCGGGCCGCCGGAGGCGCCTCCTATGGGGGGTGGGGATCTTTGCGCTCTGGTCGGCGGGGGCAGGACGGCTCGGCTCGGGCGCGCTACTGCGGCTGCGGGGTCGGGTCCGCTGATGATCTCGAGATGTCGATGGCGGCTACGACCGCGGCGCAGCGCGCGGCCGCCGCGTCCGAGCGGGCCCGGCTGGCCCGTGAGTTGCACGACTCGGTCGCCAAGACCCTGCGCGGGATCTCCTTTGCCGCGCTGGCTTTGCCCGCGTCGCTGCGCCGCCAGCCCGACCTGGCCGAGCAGCTCGCGCTGACCGTCTCGACGGGGGCGGACACTGCCGTGCGGGAGTCTCGTGAGCTGCTGGCGGCGCTGCGCCGCGACGTGCCCGACCGGCCGTTCATCGACACCGTCCGGATGGTGTGCGACGCCTGGCAGCACAGCAGCGGCATCCGCATCGAGCTGGTCGCCGTCGCCGCCGAGCCGCCACTGGCCGCGCGCTATGAGCTGGCCCAGATCCTGTACGAGGCGCTGCGCAACGTCGCCGCCCACGCGCGTGCCACGCTCGTCATGGTCCGGCTCGCGGCCGCGGCCGGGACGCTGGAGCTGTCCGTGCGCGACAACGGCATCGGCTTCGCCGTGCCCGAGGACCTGACCGTCCTGTCCGTCGCCGGCAGCTTCGGCATCGTCGGCATGCGCGAGCGCGCCCAGGCGGCGGGCGGGACGCTGGACATCCGGTCCCGCCCGGGAGCGGGTACCGAGCTGGTCGTCCGGACCCCGGCGTTGTCCGCCGACGCGCCCAGCCGGACGGTGAACCGGTGATCGACGTCCTGGTCGTCGACGACAACCCGATCGTGCGGGCCGCGATCCGGGCCTACCTGGCCGCCGCCGAGGACATCCGGGTCGTCGGCGAGGCGCCCGACGGGCGCACGGCGCTGACCGCCGCACGCCGGCTGCGGCCCACCGTCACCCTGCTCGACCACCGGATGCCGATCGCCGACGGGCTGAGCATCATCGGCGAGCTCGCCGGGCACACGTCGGTCCTGGTCCTGACCAGCGACGCCGACGAGGCACTGATTGCCGCGATGCTGCGCGGCGGCGCCCGCGGCTACCTGGTACACGGCGAGTTCGACCCGCCGGAGCTGCTGCGCGCGGTGCACGCGGTCGCCGCCGGCCAGGGCTGGCTGTCCCCGGTGGTCGCCGCCGTCACCATCTCCACGATGCGGGAGCAGGCCGCCCGCGACGAGGCTGAACTGGGCCGCGCCGACCGGCTGCGCGAGCTGCGGGAGCAGTTCGGCCTGACCCAGCGCGAGCGGGAGGTGCTCGACCTGCTGTGCGCCGGGCACTCCAACGCGGCGATCGCCCGGCGGCTGCTGCTGACCGAGAAGACCGTGAAGAACCACCTCCACCACATCTTCACCAAGCTCGGCGCGACCAACCGCACCGAGGCCGCGATGCGCTGGTCCGGGCGCCAGTAGCGGGGCGGGATCGGCGCCGTGTGAGATGACCGAGCGTTCCTCATGCGGTCTGGCCAGGCCAGGCGCAAGGGGTGCCCAGGGAGTTCTGCTGTTCGGGGTAATGGCAGAACCTCCCGGACCGGGCATGGTGGTCGTAGCGTCGGCGGTGTGGACAGCCGAGCCGAGATCCGTGACTTCCTCACCACCCGCCGGGCCAAGGTCACCCCGGAGCGGGCGGGCCTGCCGAACTACGGCGGGCACCGTCGGGTCGCCGGGCTGCGCCGGGAGGAGGTGGCGCTGCTGGCCGGGGTGAGCGTCGACTACTACACCCGCCTCGAGCGCGGGAACCTCACCGGCGTCTCCGACGGCGTGCTGGAGGCGCTGGTGCGGGCGTTGCAGCTCGACGACGCCGAGCGGGCGCACCTGTTCGACCTGGCCCGCGCCGCCAACACTACGGCGGCGACCGCTCGGGGGCGGCGGCGTCCGACGTCGCAGCTGCGGCCGGTGGTGCAGCGGCTCCTCGATGCGATGACGATGGCCCCGGCCTACGTGCGTAACGGCCGCCTCGACGTGCTCGGCGCCAACCCGCTGGGCCGGGCCGTGTTCGCGCCGCTGTTCGACACGGCTGCGGCCACGCCGAACATCGCCCGGTTCATCTTCCTGCACCCGGCCGGTCAGGAGTTCTACCACGACTGGGAGAACCTCGCCGGGGACACCGTGGCGCTGCTGCGCGCCGAGGCCGGCCGCGACCCGTACGACCGGGCCCTGACCGACCTGATCGGTGAGCTGTCGACCCGCAGTGACGTGTTCCGGACCTGGTGGGCGGCGCACAACGTGCGCCTGCACCGTTCCGGCGTCAAACACCTGCACCACCCGGAGGTCGGCGACCTCACCCTGGCCTACGAGTCCCTGGACCTGACCACCGATGTCGGGCTGCGGCTTAACGCCTACACCGCCGAACCGGGCTCCGCCTCCCAGGACGCGCTCAACCTCCTCGCCAGCTGGACCGCGGCGCCGCATGAGCGGCCAGCCGCCCGCCCGGCCGATTGAGCACGCCGGCCTGAGGGGTTCTGGCAGTACCTGGAACAGCAGCCACTGCCACCTTGAGTGCGCCGCCGCTTGGATGGACAGCATAGGGGTAGCGGTCACGAAGGGGCCCGGACCGGCCGGCAGCTTCAGCCGATGGGATCGCACAACCCGCTGAACGGACATTTCGGAGGAAACCGCCATGCGGGCAGCATTCATCTACGGTGCCGGCGACGTCCGGGTCGAGGACGCACCGGACCCGATCCTGCGGGAGCCGACCGACGCGACCGTCCGGGTCGTGCGATCCTGCATCTGCGGCAGCGACCTGTGGCCGTACGGGTCCCGCGAGGCTACCCGGCAGAGGGACAGGATCGGCCACGAGTTCCTCGGTGTCGTCGAGGAGACCGGCCGGGACGTGTCCGGCCTCGCCCCCGGAGATCCCGTGGTGGCGCCGTTCGTGTGGGCGGACAACACCTGCGACCTCTGCCGCGAAGGGCTGCAGGCGTCCTGCCGGCACGGCGGCATGTGGGCCCGCGACGGCGCCGACGCCGTCCCGGTCACCGTCCGGCTCGTCCCGGCCTCCTGAAAGGACATTTGGCTGTGGCACCCAACGAGCAGGCTCGCCAGCATCACGACGAACTGTTCCCCGGGCACGTGTCGACCCTCGCGGTCACCGACCCGGAGCTGATCGAGTACTTCGACAACTTCGCCTTCGACGAGGTCCTGCGCTACGGCACCCTCGACACCCGCACCCGCCTCATGGTGCAGCTCGCCGCGCTCATCGCCGTGCAGGGTCTCAGCGAGTACCGGATCATGCTCGGCGCCGCCCTCACCGTCGGCGTCACGCCGGTCGAAGCGAAGGAGATCGTGTATCAGGCCGTGCCGTACGCCGGCATGGGCAGGGTCTTCGACTTCCTGCACGCCACCAACGACATCCTGACCGCCCACGGCGTCGAACTGCCACTCGAAGGCCAATCGACCACCACGCCCGAAACCCGCATGGAGGACGGTCTCGCGGTGCAAAAGGAAATCGTCGGTGCCGGCACTGTCGAGGCCATGTACGCCGCCGCGCCGGCCGACACCACGCACATCCAGCGGTACCTTTCCGGCAACTGCTTCGGGGACCACTACACCCGCGGCGGCCTCGACCTGCGCACCCGCGAACTGCTCACCTTCGCCATGCTCATCGCGATGGGCGGCTGCGAACCGCAGGCGAAAGGTCACGTGGCCGCGAATGGCAATGTCGGCAACGACCGCCGGGTCCTGCTCAGCGTCGCCACGCAACTGCTGCCGTTCATCGGCTACCCGCGCACGCTCAACGCGATCCGGCTCATCGACGAGGTCGTCCCGGCTGCAACCAACGACTCGGGCAACGACTCGGGCAAGGAGTAGATCATGCAGTACCGCCCGCTCGGGCGCACCGGCGTCCAGGTCAGCAACCTGTGCCTCGGCACCATGATGTTCGGCGCGTGGGGCACCAAGGACCACGACGAGAGCATCCGCATCATCCACCGTGCCCTCGACGCCGGGATCAACTTCGTCGACACCGCCGACGTGTACTCCCAGGGCGAGAGCGAGGCGATCGTCGGTAAGGCCCTCAAGGGCCGCCGCGACGACGTGGTCCTGGCGACGAAGTTCTTCATGCCGTTCGACGACGACCCCAATCACCGCGGCGGGTCCCGCCGGTGGATCATGACCGAGGTCGAGCACTCGCTGCGGCGGCTCGGCACCGACCACATCGACCTGTACCAGATGCACCGCTACGACCCGGCCGTGGACCTCGACGAGACCCTCGGCGCCCTCACCGATCTCGTCCGCGCGGGCAAGGTCCGCTACATCGGCCACTCCACCTTCCCCGCCTCCGCGCTCGTCGACGCGCAGTACATCGCCCGGGACCGGGGCCGGGAGCGGTTCGTCACCGAGCAGCCCACCTACTCGATCCTGACCCGGCAGATCGAGCACGAGATCCTGCCCCTGACGCAGCGGTACGGCATGGGCGTGCTCTCCTACAGCCCCCTCGCCGGCGGATGGCTGTCCGGCCGCTACCGCAAGGCCGAGCACTCCGGGCCGATGTCCGAGGCCCGCAAGCGGCTGGCCAACCGGTTCGACCTGTCCCGGCCGGAGAACCAGCGCAAGCTCGACGCCGCCGACGCCCTCGCCACGCTCGCCGAGCAGACCGGCGTCAGCCTGATCGACCTGGCGATCGCATTCGTGCTGCGCCACCCGGGCGTCACGTCGGCGATCATCGGCCCGCGCACCATGGAGCACCTCGAGTCCCAGCTCACCGCCGCCGACCTCGAACTCACCGACGACGTCCTCGACCGGATCGACGAGATCGTGCCGCCCGGCATCACCCTGAATCCGGCCGACAACGGCTGGGTCAGCCCCTACTTGAACCAGGAGGCCCGCCGCCGATGATCACCAGCAGCGGCTCGCAGCCGTCCACGCCCGGCCCGGCCGAGAACTTCACCGGCGACGTCCGTGTGCAGCCGCTCTCCGGCGCCGAGGACACCGCGGCGTACGAGGAGTACGACCCACAAGGAGCCCGGCAGTGACCGCACCTTCGCAACTGACCCTGAACAACGGCGTCGTAATGCCCGCCCTCGGGTTCGGTGTCTTCCAGACCCCGCCGGACGAGACCCGCACAACCGTCACCGCGGCGCTCGAGGCCGGCTACCGGCACATCGACACCGCCGCCGCCTACGGCAACGAACGCCAGGTCGGCGAGGCCATCGCCGCCTCCGGTATCGACCGGTCCGACATCGTCGTGGAGACGAAGATCTGGATCAGCGACTACGGCTACGACCAGACGCTGCACGGCTTCGACAAAAGCGCCCGGAAACTGGGGGTGGAGCAGATCGACCTGCTGATCCTGCACCAGGCGCTGCCGTCGGAGTTCGGCAAGACCCTTGACGCGTACCGGGCCCTGGAGACCCTGCTCGCCGACGGCAGGGTCCGCGCCATCGGCGTCAGTAACTTCATGGTCGAGCACCTCACCCGGCTCCTCGACACCGCGACGGTGGTGCCCGCGGTCAACCAGATCGAGGTCCACCCGTACTTCCAGCAACGCGACGTGCAGGCGTTCGGCGCCGGGCACGGCATCCTCACCCAGGCGTGGGCGCCGATCGGCGGGATCACCTTCTACCGTGACAGCGGTCACCGCAGCACACTCGAGGACCCGGTGATCGCGGAGATCGCGAAGGCGCACGGCAAGACGCCGGCACAGGTGATGCTGCGCTGGCACCTGCAGCAGGGCCGCTCGGCCATCCCCAAATCCGTGCGCCCGCAGCGCATCACGGAAAACATCGACGTCTTCGACTTCGACCTCACCGGCGAGCAGCTCGCCGCGATCGACGGCCTGGACACCGGCAAGCGCGGCGGCCCGGAACCCACCGACGTCACCCTGGCCGCGTTCGGCCGACCGATCCCGGAGAACTGAGGGGTCCCGGTGGCGGGTACGAACCGCCGCGCCGCGCCGTGCTGGGTGGCTCCCCCCTCGCCGCTGGAGGTGCCGGCGGCCGCCGCCGGTGACCCGCCGACGTCGCTTCCCCGGGCTCCGATGTTCTCCGTAGGATTCGCGGGTGGAGCAGGGTCGTGTGCAGGGTCGGGAGCGGTCGTACCGGAAGGCGTCGCAGCGGCGCGCGGAGATCCTGTCCCGGGCGATCGAGCTGTTCGCTGAGCGTGGGGTGGGGGCGTCGCTGCGGGCGATCGGTGACGCGATCGGTGTCACGCACGCGGCGCTGCGCTACTACTTTGCCTCTCGGGACGAGTTGCTGGTCGAGGTGTACCGGAGGCACGAGCGGCTGGAGCACGAAGCTCCCGAGCCCGATGCGGTCTCGGCGATCGCGGTGATCGAACGCAGCGCTGAGCGCAACCGGTCGATTCCTGGCCTGGTCGAGCTGTACGCCACACTCACCACCGACGCCCTGCACGGCACTGAGCATCCGCTGACCCGACAGTTCGTCCAGGACCGCTTCCGGCAGCTGCGCGCCCAGCTCGCCGAACGGATCAGGTCGGGTCAGCGATCCGGCACGATCGCGGCGGACATCGATCCCGACGATGCCGCCGCCCTGGTGATCGCCGCGTCCGACGGTCTGCAACTGCAGTGGCTGCTCGACCCCGACACGGTGGACGTTCGGCGCGCGCTGACCCTGCTGGAGCGGCTGCTGCCATCGGCGCCGCCGCCGGGAGCCGGGGAGCACTGAGACGGCCCTTGTCGCGGGATTCTTCCACTGGAAGAATCCCGCCGGGGTCGTTGCCCCGACCCGGATGGAAGCGAGCGGCGGATGACCCTTCCCGAGCACGTCGAACGCGTGGACGTGACCGTGGACGAGCCGCCGGCGCGCACGTCGGCGCTGCGGCTGACGCTCGCCTCGCCGCTCTATCGGGGGGCCACGATCGCGGTGTTCCTGTCGGCGCTCGGGTTCTCCGCCGCCGCCCCGCAGATCGCACTGTTCCTGGTCGACGACCTGCACGCGTCGCTCACCGCGGCCGGCCTGTTCTACCTGACCAACCTGACGGCGCCGCTGGCCGGGTATCTGGTCGGCCGGCGCTCCGACCGTACCGGCCGCCGCCTGGGACTGTTCCGCATCTGCGCAGTCGCCGGGTTCCTGGGCTGGCTGGCCATCGCGTACTCCACCCAACTGTGGATGCCCTACGTCGTCAGCGCGGTCATCGGCGGGTTCGGCGGCGCCGCCACGTCGCAGCTCTTCGCCGCCGTCCACGACGAGCAGCAGGCCCACCCGGACGCGGGCAACGACGGGGTGGTCGCCGTCGTGCGGATGGCCCTGACCGGCGGCTGGGTGATCGGCCCGGTCGCCGGATCGTTCCTGGCCGCCCAGACGTCACTGCGCACCATGCTCGTCGCGACGGCGATCTGCACCCTCGCCCAGGTGGTGCCGCTCGGCACGCTGCGGACCGGGGCCGGCGCACCCCCGGCCGGCGACGCTGCGGGCCCGGCCGGCCGCAGCCCGGGCCTGCGGGCGATGCTGCCGCTGCTGACCTTCACGACCATGTACGTGCTCGTGTACACCGGTGAGCCGATCAAGTACGCGTACCTGCCGATCTACATGCACGACCGGCTGCACCTCGCCGCCGGGCTGAGCGGGGCGGTCATCGGCATCCAGCCGCTCGTCGAGATCGTGCTCATGCCGCTCGCCGTCCTGATCGCCCGCCGGACCGGCATGATGCGGCTGATGGTCCTCGGCGCGGGCTTCGGGGTCGCGGCCAACATCTGCTTCGCCGTCACCGGTACCGCGGCCGGGCTCTTCGCCGGGCAGATCCTCATGGGCGCCGTGTGGGGCATCTTCGCCGCCCTCGGCGTCATCGTCGCCCAACGCCTCCTGCCGACCGCGGTCGCGACGGCCTCCGCCATCTTCCTCAGCTGTACCGCGCTCGCATCAGCCCTCGGCGGCGCCGCCGGAGGCATCGGCGCCGCCGTCATCGGCCTGCCGCACGTCTTCGCAATCCCGGCCGCCTTCGGCCTGCTCGCCGTCGTCGGCCTGACGCTCATGACCCGCTCGCCGGAAACCAATGATCGCGAGACCGCCTACCTACCCCGGACCGTTCCCAAGCAGTGATCGTCGAACTGGCCATGAATGCGGTCAGGAAAACATGAGGCCGGGGCGGTCATGACGGTCGGCGGGAGACCGTCAGCCACGCCCAGGCGTAGCGGTGGTCTCCTTTGGAGCCCGGGCCGCAGGAGGCGATCTGCCAGGCCCGCGCGGGGATCATGCTCACCGTGGCGTCGGCGCGGACAACGGTCTTCGATGGCAGCCGGATCCGAACCGAGCAGGGTACGCCCAGGCTGTAGCCGATACCTCGTTCCTCGCACTCCTCGCGCAGGCCACGGTCGCGGCCGTAGACCGCATCGGCGGTACACCAGTCCACCCGGACGCCGGCGTCGACGGCGTCGGTGAGCAGCTCGCAGCCCAACGCGGCCTGGACTTGCACTCGTGACCGGCGTCGATACCCATGGCCTGGCGTCTGGCCTGGTCGTGGAAGTGTTCGGCGGGAATGTACAACCTGGAGCCGATCAGGGCGTGGCCGCGCGGTGTGCTGTAGGTGGCGTTGACGAAGTTGACCGCGTTGGACACCTTGCCGGCACAGCCGACGTACTGCCTTTTGACCCCGGCGGTGGGGCCGTGCCCGACTTCTCCTGCCCGCCTTCATCCAGCACCAGTACCGCTGGTGCGTGCGGGTCGGCCAGGTGCTGCACGACGAAGTCCCGCACCGCGCGCATCACGGCGAAGGTGTTCCGCGACGCGCGTTCCAGCAGACGTTGCATCCGGTCTGGGGTGGCGTCTCCGGCGTATTCGGCCAGGGTCCAGCAGTTCTTGCGGGGCAGGTCGCTCATCAACCCGCGGATGTACTTGCCGACCTGCCGTACCGGCTCCACCCGGGAGAAATGCGCGCCGATCCGGCCGATCAGCGCGCCCAGCTTCTCCTCGACCTGGCCGGCCTCTACCCTGGCCGCAGCGGCCACCTCACGATCTTCGGTTGTCCACACAGCAGCTGATGATCACGCGGTGGCCGCGCCATGCCGGGCTGCGACACGCCGCCCGATCGCTTACCCGGCAACGGTTCCGTCGAAGAGCCCGTTTCCAACCTGGTGGCTGGGGTGGGTTCAGTCGCGAGCGCCGATCGTACGGCCGGCGGCGTGGAACAGGCCCATCGGCAGCGCACCGACGGCCAGGCCAAGCAGCGCCCCGCCGGGATGCCGCACTGGGTGCGCGCCCAACAGGCATAGCCCGGCAAGTGTCAGGCCTGACCAGCCCGCGAGCACGTTGACTACTGGGGAGGACCCGAACACGGTCGGGAACCGTTGCGCCGTGATGCCCTTGGTGAAATGCGGGTACGCGTTGGCGGCCAGCACGCCGGCCAGGAACGCGAGCAGTATCGCTTGCCACATGCCGGTCTCCATCCCGTTGCGGTAGAACCTGTTGACTCTAGAATCGGACTTGTGACTCCGCTTAGACCATACGGACTGATCACTCCGGATACAAGGGGTGGCCGATGACCATCGCCCGGCCCTTGCGTGCCGACGCCCAGCGGAACCGCGCACGGGTACTGGCCGCGGCAGAGCGGGTCTTCGCCGAGCGCGGTACCGCCGCCTCGACCGAGGAGATCGCCCGCGCAGCCGGCGTCGGTGTCGGTACCGTCTTCCGGCATTTCCCGAGCAAGGAGGCCCTACTTCAGGCACTTGTCCTGGAGCGCCTCGTCCGGGTCGCCGCCGACGCTCGCGAACACGCCAGATCCTCCGACGCCGGGGCGGCCTTCTTCGACTTCTTCACCACTGTCGTGCGTGGCTCGGCAACCAAACTCGAACTCGTGGATGCATTGGCCGAACTGGGCATCCACCCGAACGAGACGGGCGCGCCAATCGCCGAGGAGGTGACCGAAGCCGTGGCCACACTCCTGCGGCAGGCGCAGCAGGCAGGGGCGGTGCGCAGCGACATCGGAGTCAGCGACGTCATCGCACTGCTCGCCGGCGCCTCTCAAGCCCGCCGGTACGCTCCCGACGACCGGCCGCTACAGCCCGTCAGCCTCATGATGAAATTGCGGCAGGAACTGACGCTGCTGTACCGGGCTCGCGGCCCGCTCCTTGCAGTGGACATGCGGGAGTCATTGTCCGGCCGATTCGGATGCTGACTCATGCCGTGGATGCGTGGCGGCAGGCCAGATCTCATCACCGACGGTGGCCGTCCTCGCCGAGGGTGCGGCTGCCTGTCCTGCCGAGCTGAGTGTGCGGTGATGGAGGCAGGATCGAGTGGTCGGCGATCGCCGGCCGGGTCGTTCTGACATTTCGAGGCGATGCGCTCAGGTCAGAGGTCCCACGCGATCGAGGTACCATCTCAATGTGACCTCCGCGTCAGCGAAGACGAGTCGCGAACGTCCTTTTTACTCGCTGCACGCTGATGCTTATGACCTGCTGATCGATGATCCGGTGGATTCCTGGGTCGATGCGGTGCATGCTCGTTTGAGCAGCGCAGGCCGATGGCCGGCTTCAGTCCTCGATGCGGGATGTGGCACCGGCCGGCATGCCGCCGCTCTCATCGCCCGAGGCCATCGCGTCGACCTTGTCGATGCGTCGGCGGAACTGCTGTCGCTGGCCGCCCGGCGTTGTCCGTCAGCGCGAGCATTGCTGGCCGACCTGTGCACGTTGCAGATTCCGTCCGCGTACGACGCGGTGACCTGTCGTGGTGTCCTGAACGACATGATCACCGACCAGGATCGAATGTCCGCGGTGCAACACCTCGCCGAGAGCCTGAGGCCGGGCGGGCTGCTCTTCCTCGACGTTCGCGAAGTGCAGGCGTCCCGGAAGCGGGCTGACGGTGTGACTCGTACCCGGCGGGTCGACCTCGGTGACGGGGCGTCGCTCACCTTCCACGCCCGCAGCACCTGGAGACACGGAACGCTTCACGTGGAGGAGCGCTATGACCTGGCCCGGCCCGGCGCGGCGGGGCAGCGGTCCAGCTACGCTTTCGCCATGCGGCCGTGGACCGAGTCGGAACTGTGCGCGATGCTGCACGCCAGCGGGCTGAGCAGCATCGAGATCAGTGCGAGCGTGGGCCGCCGCACGACCGACCGGCTCTTCGTCGTCGCCTGCTGAGTCGCCGACTGGGGGAAGTACATGGCCGATTTCGACGCCGTCGTGACGGATCTCGACGGCACGGTGATCCGGCGGGACGGCACGATCAGTGATGCGACTCTGCGCGCCGCGCGTGCTCTGCAGCATGATGGCGTGCCGTTGATCGCAGCGACCGCCCGCACGCCCGCCGGAGTTGACGCGCTGCACACGCTGGCGCCTTTTCTGACACTCGCGGTGTGCTGCAGCGGAGCCGTCGGGTACATCCCAGCGACAGCGGCGCTCGCCTGGTACGAGCCCATACCCCGCGACGTCGTGACCGATCTGGCGGCTTTCCTCGAGCAGCGATGGCCCTCAGCCGGCCTTGCGGCATACGACGGGCGGCAATGGTGGATGACGTCGACGTATCAGATGCTGTATCCGTCCCGGCACAAGGGGCGCACGGCCGTCGTTCCGGCAGCGACGATCGTTGCCGTGGACCCCTGCGCCATGGCCGTCTGTCACCCGGAGCGGAACTCCCCGCAGCTCATCGCGGCTCTGCACGAGGCCGGATTCGGCGCCACCCGACTCGTCCTGCATCACGCCGGTCCGGCAGTCGTGGACGTGACCGCACCGGCGGTCGACAAGGCGAGCGGAGTGCTACGTGCGCTGGCAAGGCTCGGCGTCGCGCCGCAACGCGTCATCGGGTTCGGTGACATGCCGATCGACATCGCCATGTTCTCGGCCGTCGGGCACTCCGTCGCCATGAGCAACGCACCGGACGAAGTCCGGCGCGCAGCCACCTCGCAGACCGCGAGCGTCGAAGACGACGGCTTCGCTCGTACTCTCTGCGACGTCGGTCTCATCCCGTGCGGCGCCCGCCTGGGGTCCACCCGGTGATCGTGCGGCGAGCCGCAGCGACGGACGCGGCGGTTCTTGCCGAGCTGCAGGGCCTCGAACCGGGCAAACTTGCGGCGTACGCCGAGTGGATAGCGACCCACGCGGAGACGCACCTGCCGTTCGTCGGCGAAGTCGACGGGCACGTGGTCGCTGCCGCCTGGCTGCACATCGCCGAACGGGTGCCCCGCAACGACGCATTTGACCGGCGCTGCGGCGACGTCCAATCGGTCATGGTGCGCGAGGACTACCGTAACCAGGGCGTCGGTGCCGCGCTCATCACCGCGATCCTGGCCGAGGCTGAGACGAGAAATCTGACGCATGTGACAGTCCACTCCAGCCGTCGCGCCGTCGACTTCTATCTGCGTCACGGATTCAGTCACCACCGGCAGCTCCTGATCTGGCAGCAGAACGACCATTGATGCCGCGGCGGCTCGCAGGCACCCGAAAGGGGCGAGCGATGTACGCGCCTGGTCGTCAGCCGGCCAGCAGGACGGCCAGCACCTCGGCGACCAGGGCGGTGACCAGCAGGCTGACGGCGGTGTGCAGGTATCGCGCCCTGCGCTGGCCGACCTCGTGCGCGGCCGCCCACAGCGCCAGGCGGGTCGCGGTGGTCTTCGCGATGGGGTCGTCGCCGGGGTGGCCCCACCGCGCCCAGATCTCGTCCGGCAGCGTGGCCGGGTCGATGGTGCGGGTCCGCCACGCGGCGCCGGTCTGCGCGGCGACGGCGGCCGCGGCCAGCAGGAGGACGACGGCCAGAACGGCCAGGGCGACGGCGATGGCCGAGACGTCCGGCGAGTTCGACCCCCGCAGCAGCAGTGCCCAGCCGACCTGGCTCAGCAGCAGCACGGCGGAGACGGTGACGACGGCCAGGGCCCGGACCTCGAGACTGCGGTCGTACCGCTCCGCGGTCTCGAGGAGATCCCGGACCAGCAGGGCGTATTCGGCGCCGGCGGCCGGGGCGGCGGGCGGCGCCGGGGCCAGCACCGCCGGGTGGCCGAACGACGTGTGGTTGGTGCCGGCGATCGCGGCATCGGTCGGGGTCGACATGGCTGCATTGTGGGGCATCGAGGCGAGCGTGTGTGCGACCAATGATGTAGACGGACCCGCACTCCTGCGGCCGTCAGGGGCGCCGGTTGCGGGTGGCGCGGAGGCGGCGGTGCATGCCGCCCATGACGTCGACGCCGGGCAGCAGCGCCTTCGGGAACTTCGCCACGACCGTGTAGTTGGTGTCCACCACGTTGGCGACCGGGGTCAGGGCGGCCTGCGACACGAGCTGGTAGGCGTCCAATGTGGACAGCCCGATGAGCTCGGCGACCCAGCGGACCAGCTCGGTGTGGGCGATGCGGAACGCGTCCTCGAGCGGGCGGGCCGAGCCCGTCGTCATGATGAACGAGTCGTCCTCCAGGCGCGGCCACGGCGTCGGCACCGCCTTGAGCAGTTCGACGACCAGCACGGTGTCCATCGCGCACTCCACCGCGACGCCGCAGGTCTCCCCCTCGCCCTGGCGGGCGTGGCCGTCGCCGAGGCTCAGCAGCGCGCCCTCCACGTTGACGCCGAGGTAGCAGGTGGTGCCGGCGCGCATCTCCGGGGTGTCCATGTTGCCGCCCCAACTGCCGGGCGTGAGCGAGGAGCGCACCTCGCCCAGCGGCGGTGCGACGCCGACCGTGCCGTGCATCGGGTCCAGCGGCAGCTCGGCCTGGAAGGCGGAGTCCAGCGCGCTGTAGCGCACCAGCCGCTCGGTCAGGTCCAGCTCGTAGAACCAGGTGCGCTCGGCCAGCGGCTCGTGCAGCATCGCGGTCAGGCCCGTCGCGGTCAGCGAGCCGAAGAACGGCACGGTGGTGCTCACGCCCCAGTCGTGGCGTGGCTCGATGCTCAGGAAGTGCACGACAAGCGTGTCGCCCGGCTCCGCGCCCTCGACGTAGAACGGGCCGGTCTGCGGGTTGAGGTACCGCGGGTCGCACACCTGGCTGGCGAGGTCCGCGGTGGAGCGGACCCGCCCGCCGAAGCAGTCCCGGGTCCAGGTCGACAGCACGGTGCCCGGGGCCAGCGAGGCCACGGGCGCCGCGCCGCCGAACGTGTACACCAGCGTCGCCGGGTCCGCTTCGGCGTCGGGGTTCCAGTGCATGTGTGGTGCTACTCCCGTTCCTTGGCCTCGTCGAAGACGTGCCGGCCGATCGCGGCGTACGTGGCCGGGCTGCGCATCCTCAGCGCGAACACGACCACGAGGCCGACGGCGAAGGTGCCGAAGACAAGGTACGGGATGGCGTGGAAGAACGGCGATCCCGCCGCGCCGCCGCCGGCGAACTCGAGGTTGCTGAACAGCAGGTAGACGACGTAGAGCATGCCGATGCCGCCGAGGGCCGGGATGACCGCGGTCGTCAGCAGGTTGCCCGGATGGGTTTTCTTGACGTGGAAGTACCAGATGACGGCGACCGAGGTGATCGACTGCACGATCAGGATGGCCATCGTGCCGACGAGCGCCAGCAGGCCGTACTCGTAGATGTAGGCGCCGCGGGTCGGGTCGTCGCCGCCGACGGTCAGGAAGTAGAACCCGACGGTGATGACGAGCGTGATGATGCTCTGCGTGAAGGAGGCGATGTGCGGCGAGTGGTGCTTGGCGTGGGTCGCGCCGAGGCTGCGCTGCAGCAGCGGCAGATCGCGGGCGATGGCGAACATGTACCGCGCCGCGGCGTTGTGGAAGGCCAGCGCGCAGGCGAACGAGCCGGAGACGATGAGGAACAGGTAGACGTAGGTGATCCAGGACCCGCCGAGGTTGCGCTCCGCGAGCTTCGTGAACATGCCGATGGAGTCGTTGGCGGCGAGGTCGACGCTGTCCTTGCGGCCATTGCCGGCGATCACCATCCAGGACACGAACGTGTAGAACAGGCCGAGGCCGACGACCGCGATCAGGGTGGCCCGCGGCACGATCCGCTTCGGGTTGCGCGACTCCTCGCCGTAGACCGCGGTGGTCTCGTAGCCGACCCAGGACCAGAATGCGAAGAACAGACCCAGCGCGGCGGTACCGGCGGCGAGCGGCGCCCCGGCCGCCTGCAGGTCGAAGCCGCCACCGGCGGGCAGGTTCTCGAACGCCGACAGCGGGTTGACCGCGGTGCCGAGCCAGCCGTCGGGGCCGCCGCCGCGGAAGAGCACCGACCCGGCGAGGGCGGTCAGCAGGATCACCTCGGCGACGAGCATCACGCCGAGGAACAGCGCGGCGATGTTGATGTCGAAGTACCCGAGCAGGCCGATGACGACGATGCCGATGAAGCCGAGCAGCAGCCAGTTGACGTCCCAGCCGAACCACTTGTCGAGGGCGTCGTGGGCGAAGTACGAGAAGATGCCGATCAGTGAGCCCTCGAACACGACGTAGGCGACGGTGGCGAGCAGGCCGGTGGCCATGCCCCACACCTGGCCGAGGCCGTGGGTGACGAAGCCGTAGAACGCGCCGGCGGTGGTGATGTGCCGGGCCATCGCGACGAAGCCGACGGTGAACAGGGTCAGTACGACGGTGGCGACCAGGAAGCCGGCCGGGGCGCCGATGCCGTTGCCGTAGGCGACCGCGATCGGCACGTTGCCGGTCATGGCGGTGATCGGCGCGGCGTTCGCGACGGCCATGAAGAGCACGCCGGCCAGCCCGACCGCGCCCGCTTTGAGGGTGTTGCCCGCACGGGGCACCGGGGCGTCCTTGATCGCCTCGGTGCCGAGATTCTCCTGAGTGGTCACGGCAGTGCCCTTCGCCTTCACGAAAAGGTCTGGTGAAACGGTGGATGGAACCAGACCATTCCGCTGCGCACGGGCCCGCTACGGGCAGGTAAAAACCGTGTGACGCCGATTGACCCGCCGCGGCGGGCGCTGCTAAACCTCCGTACCAATACGCCGATTCGGTCCGGGGGAGGCGCACGATTTTCCACTTCGCCGACAAGTCCGAGGTACTGGAGAAGGCCCGCCGATACTGGAACCCGGGCAAGACGAGCTTCTGGTCGGATGCGGGCGTGCCCCTGGTGATCGACCGGCGGGAGGGCTACTTCCTGCACGACCTGGACGGCGGCCGCCTCATCGACGTGCACCTCAACGGCGGCACGTACAACCTCGGCCACCGCAACCCGGAGGTCGTCGCCGCCGTCCGGGACGGGCTGGATCACTTCGACATCGGCAACCATCACTTCCCGTCGATCGCCCGCACCGCGCTGGCCGAGGCGCTCGTCGCCTCGGCCCCGCCCGGGATCGGCAAGGTGGTCTACGGCAGCGGCGGCGGCGAGGCCGTCGACATCGCGCTGAAGACCGCGCGGCACGCGACCGGGCGGCGGCGCATCGTGTCGGTCGTCAAGGCGTACCACGGCCACACCGGGCTGGCCGTGGCCGCCGGCGACGACCGGTTCACCCGGATGTTCCTCGCCGACCGGCTCGACGAGTTCACCCAGGTCCCGTTCAACGACCTCGACGCGATGGCCAAGGTGCTGCGCGACGGCGACGTCGCCGCGGTCATCATGGAGACCATCCCGGCGACCTACGGCTTCCCGCTGCCGGCCCCCGGCTATCTGGAGGGCGTCAAGGAGCTGTGCGAGCGCCACGGCACCCTCTACATCGCCGACGAGGTGCAGACCGGGCTGATGCGCACAGGCGAGCTGTGGGGCATCACCAAGCACGGCATCGCCCCCGACCTGCTGGTCACCGGCAAGGGGCTGTCCGGCGGCATCTACCCGATCACCGCGGTGCTGGTCGCCGAGCACGCGGCCGGCTGGCTGCGCGAGGACGGGTTCGGGCACATCTCCTCGTTCGGCGGGGCGGAGCTGGGGTGCATCGCGGCGCTCAAGACGCTCGAGATCACCCTGCGACCCTCCACGAGGGAGCGGGTCGCCGCGCTGACCGAGCGCTTCGCGCACGGCCTGGCCGAGATCCGCGAGCGGTACCCCGACTGGCTGGTCGGCATCCGCCAGAACGGGCTCGTCATCGGCCTGGAGTTCGACCACCCGGAGGGCGCGAAGCTGGTCATGCGGCAGCTCTACGAGCACGGCATCTGGGCGATCTTCTCCACACTGGACCCGCGGGTGCTGCAGTTCAAGCCGGGCATCCTGCTCAGCGACGAGCTCGCCGACGAGATCCTGCAGCGCACCGCCACGGCGATCGGCAAGTCCCGGTGACACCGCTGGCGGTGGCCCAGGCCGCGCTGCGCCACTACCCGGTCGACCCGTCCGCCACCCTGACCCTGCTCAACATCAGCGAGAACGCCACCTACGCCGTCGACGACCCGGTCGCCCGGCGGCGCACGGTGCTGCGCGTGCACCGCACCGGCTACCACTCGCTGGAGTCGATCGAGTCGGAGCTGGCCTGGCTCGACGCGCTGCGCACCGACGCCGGCGTTCGCACGCCACAGGTCCTGCCCAGCGTGTACGGCAAACGCGTGGTCTCCATCGCCGACGGCGCCGCCGAGCCGCGCCGGGTCGTGCTGTTCGAGCACCTGCCCGGGACCGAGCCGCCCGACGACGACCTGGAGCGCGCGTTCGGCGTGCTCGGCGTGCTCACCGCCCGCATGCACGAGCACGCCCTGCGCTGGCGGCGACCGCCGCGGTTCACCCGGTTCGCCTGGGACTACGACGGCGCGTTCGGCGTCGAGGCCCGGTGGGGGTGCTGGCAGGACGGCATGGGGATCGGCCCGGCCGAGCGGCGGCTGCTGGGCCGGCTGGACGCGACGCTGCGCCACCGGCTGGAGGCCTTCGGCACCGGCCCCGACCGTTACGGCCTCATCCACGCCGACCTGCGGCTGGCCAACCTGCTCGTCGACGACTCCGGCACGTTCGTGATCGACTTCGACGACTGCGGCCTGGGCTGGTTCCTCTACGACCTCGGCGCCGCGCTGTCGTTCATCGAGGACGATCCGCGCGTGCCGGCCCTGATCGCCGCATGGGTCGACGGGTACCGGTCCGAGCGGCCGCTGTCCGCGGCGGAGGAGGCCGAGATCCCGACGTTCGTGCTCATGCGCCGGCTGCTGCTGGTCGCCTGGATCGGCTCGCACGCCGACACCGACCTCGCCCGCGGCATGGGCGAGCAGTTCACCGCCGGCACCTGCACCCTGGCCGAGCGGTACCTGTCCGACTGCCCGTTGTAGAGAAGGGGTTCCTCCGTGTTCACATCCGTCGCCGGGCGCTCGGTGGTCGTCACCGGCGGCAGCCGCGGCATCGGCCGGGGCATCGCCGCCGTCTTCGCCGCCGCCGGGGCCAACGTCACCATCGTCGGTCGGGACAAGGCCGCCCTGGACGAGGCCGCCGCCGGGTTCGGCGCGGCGGTCTGCGTCGCCGACGTGTCCAAGGTGGACGACTGCCACGCCATGGCGGCCGCCGCCGTCGAGCGCTTCGGCGGCATCGACGTGCTCTGCGCCAACGCCGGTGTCTTCCCCGAGTCCCGGCTGGACGCCATGACCGAGGCCGAGTTCGACGGGGTGTTCGGCGTCAACGTCAAGGGCACCGTGTTCGCCGTGCAGGCGTGCGCCCCCGCGCTGACCGCGAGCGGGCGTGGCCGGGTGATCGTCACATCGTCGATCACCGGCCCGATCACCGGCTTCCCGGGCTGGTCGCACTACGGCGCGAGCAAGGCCGCACAGCTGGGATTCGTGCGTACCGCTGCCATCGAGCTGGCCCCCGGGCGGGTCACCGTCAACGCCGTGCTGCCCGGCAACGTCCTGACCGAGGGCCTCGCCGCGCTCGGCGAGGAATACATCGCCGGCATGACCGCCTCCATCCCGCTCGGCCGGCTCGGCGACGTGGCCGACATCGGCCATGCCTGCCTGTTCCTGGCCAGCGACGAGGCCGGTTTCATCACCGGCCAGACGCTCGTCGTCGACGGCGGCCAGGTCCTGCCGGAGTCGCTGGCGGCCGTGCGTTGAGCGAGGCCGACACCACCGCCCAGGGCGCCGTCGCCGCCGAGGTGCAGCGGCGCATCCTCGACCAGATCCGCGACAGCGCGCTCGGCCCCGGCCAGCGCCTGGGAGGCGAGCGTGACCTGGCCACGGCGTTCGGGGTGAGCCGGTCATCGGTGCGCCTGGCGCTGGCCGCGCTCGAGCGCACGGGCGCCGTGCGCCGCGTCGCCGGCCGCGGCGGCGGCACGTTCGTCGGCAGTCCCAAGGTCGACCGTGACCTGTCCCGCATTGTCGGCGTGCCCCAGCTGCTGCGCCGTCAGGGCATGCAGGCGGGCACCCGGGTGCTCGGCACCGGGCTGGTCGTCGCCGACACCCCGACCGCCGCGGCGCTCGGCCTGCCCGACGGCGCGCACGTGCTCGACATCGTGCGCATCCGCCTCGCCGACGGCACGCCGATCTCCCTGGAACACGCCCGGCTGCCGGCCGCGCTCTTCCCGGGCCTGCTCGAGCTGCCGCTCGGCGGCTCCCTGTACGAACTGCTGGAGGAGCACTTCGACACCCGGCCACATGATGCGGTCGAGCACATCGAGGTCGTCACGGCCGACGAGCACGAGGCGGCCGTGCTCGCCGTGCCGAGGGACGCCCCGCTGCTGTCGATCACGCGCACGACCCGTAACCATGACGGGACCGCCTTCGAACACTCCCACGACCTGTTCCGCGCCGACCGCACCAGCATCACGGTGCGCAGCTTCGCCGAGGTCGCCATGGCGGCGGTCACCGCCGGATGAGCGCACCACCCGCCGGCGGCGCGGCGGGTGGCCTCAGATCGGCCAGCATCGCACCAGGCCGAAGGCGACACAATGGCGATGGCCGAGGCTTCCCGCGACGTTGCCGCGGGCGACGATCGTGCCCGCGGGCAGGACCTGGGACAGCGTTCCCAGAATCTCGTCGTCACCGGCCGGCCCGCCCACAACGATGACGGCCCGTCCGCCGGCGGGGTCCGGATCGGTGGCGTCCGGGTCCGGCGTGAGCAGGCCGGCCCGGGCCAGGTTGCCGCCGAGGATCGCGGCCTTCAGCCGCAGCCGCAGCGCCCGCCACTCAGCCGGGGCCAGCACCCGGTTGAACGGCAGCCAGCCCGCCGGACCGGCCACGACCAGCGCGCCGACGGCGTCGCCGCGCACGGGGCGGTCGGTGAATGTCCGCGAACCGTCCTCGGCCGCAAGGACCTGGGGTGCGTCTACCCGGAACGACGGTCCGCGCTTCGCCCACTCCGCGGCGGTACGCCCGGTGCCGAGCAACGCGGCCACCGCCTCGGTCAGCAGCTCACCGGCCCCGGCGAGGGTCACCGTGCGGTGCGCGGTGACCACGTCGAGCGTGCCCGCCCCCAGGTCGACGACCACGGCGTCGGCGGGCGCACCGGGCGTGGACAGCGCCCCGAGCCGGGCCGCGGACGCTTCGCCGGACGCGGTGCGCACCGGCACACCGAGCAGCTCGGCGAGGACCGCGGCCGGATCGGCGACGGGCGCCTGCGCGCGCAGCGCCGCCACCACGGTCGTGCGCGAGGCGAGCGCGGAGCGGCGGGCGAGCTGCGCATCGGCCACCGCGGCGAGGTCCACCTCGAACACGTCGTCGACGTCGATCGGCGCACCGCTCGGCGGCGCGGCCGCAAACGTCACCGACGAGGGTGCCGTGGGCGGCGGCATGAGCGCGACTACCGCGGCGAAACGGTCGAACAGCGCCAGCCCGGCCGCGTCGCCGCGCACCTCGGGCGAGCCGAACGCGTCCGCCAGGCGCAGCGGATCGGTCACGTCCCGCAGCGGCTGCCCGGGCGGGCGGACCTCGACCGCCAGCAGCAGGGACCCGGCAACGGAAGCGATCGGCACCTCGTCCGCGACGGGCACGTCATGGCCGGCCGCCCGCAGCCGGTTGCCGATCAGCACGCCCTC
Source organism: Dactylosporangium vinaceum (assembly GCF_019904175.1). Classification (GTDB taxonomy): domain Bacteria; phylum Actinomycetota; class Actinomycetes; order Mycobacteriales; family Micromonosporaceae; genus Dactylosporangium; species Dactylosporangium vinaceum. The sequence goes on from NZ_CP061913.1 coordinate 3,905,930, forward strand.
GTCAAGGGCCGTGACGACCGCGGCCAGGCGGCCCCCGGCGGCGAGTTCCAGCAACTGCGGCAGCGCCTCGCGGAACCCGCGGGCGACGACGGCCACCAACGGTCCGGGACCGAATGAGCCCGCGTCGCCCGGCACGGTGACCGGGGTGCCGACGGCGAAGCCACCGGACGAGCCGTGGGCGGTGCCGCCGACGGTAATCGCTTGCACGCGGCCGGTCGGCCGCGGCGGCTCCGGCCGCACCACGGTCGAGGTCGTCACCGGGCGCAGCGGGGCGATCACCACCGCGTCGAGGGCGTGCCCAGCACCGAGCCGGCGGACCAGCCGGGCCGCCGCCTCCAGGCTCGCCCGCCCACCCTTCGGCCCACGGGTCGGCACCCGGTCGGCGGCCAGCACCTGCGGGCCGCCCGGACCGAGGCGGGCCAGCACCGCCTCGGTCGTCGCGTTGCCGATGTCCAGCCCGACGACGTTCACGACCGGCCCCGGCTCACGGCTTGAGCAGGCCACGACGCGCGTAGACCGCGGCGGCCTCGCGCACGAGGGCAGCGCACCGCGGGGCGGCGCGGGACTCCAGGGACGTGGCCAGGCCGGACAGCTGCGCTGCCGTGGAGCGGTGCGGGCACAGCGCCTCGTACAGGGCCAGGATCTCGTCCTCGGCGAAGGCGGTCAGCTCCGCGGCGCGCAGCAGATTATCCGCCAGCTGGGGGTTGCCGTGCGCGGCCGCGACCGAGGCCTGGTGGCGCAGGGTGTCGGGGTGGATGCGTACATCGTCGGGCGTCAGCTCACCGCGGTGCAGCGACCCCACGGTCAGCTCGCCAAGGCTCCGGCCGCTGAAGGCTCTCATGTCAGGACCAGTTCCTCGGGGCCGGCGAGCGGGTCGACGCATTCGCGCTCCAGGGCCACCAGCGCGATGACACTGGTGTGGTAGCGGGCCTCGATCGCCTCGTCGGTGTACGGGTTGCGCGCCGGCACCGGCGTGGCGCCCTTCGCGTGCCGGCCGGCATTGACGCCCAGCAGGCGGTACAGCTCGGGGGTCAGGACCGGGGCGATGGAGTACAGCTCCAGGTTCGCCAGCGGCGGCAGGTCCCGGCGGTGAATGAGTGCGGTGCCCTTGCCCTGCAGGCCGATGCCGATGCCGGACCCGGCCAGGCGGGCCGCCGTCAGGCCGACCATCCCGACGTCGATGGTGCCGTTGACACGCACGATCCGGGGCACACAGCCCTCCTCCTCGAGACCGTCGAGCAGCTCCTGCAGCACGTCGGTGACGAGCAGACCGCTCAGCGTCCGCCACACGCGCCGCCCGACACCCGGCGAGACGCCGATGACCACCTCGCGCGGATCGGTGCCGAATGCAGCGGCGCCCCGGGCGGTGAGCCGGTCGTCGCCGGCACCCGCCTGGTCGCGACGCAGGTCGGCGACGCCGCGCTGCTGGCGGATCGCGTCGATCTCGGCCTGCCGGGCCGGATCGGGGGTGTAGCCGGTACCCGGGCCGGCGTAGTCGTTCGGGTCCGTCACCAGCGACAGCACGCGCATCCGCTCGTCGAAGATGGCCGCGGTCTGCAGGTGGTCGCCGCGGACCCGCTCGGCGAGCATGGCCAGGACGCGCTCGGCCTCCTCGTCGTAGCCGGTGTCGCGCAGCGCGGCGGCGACGTCGAGAGCGGTCAGACCGGCGGCTCGGATCGCGCGGGCGGCCTGCGGTACCACCAACGGATCCCCGGCGGCGAGATCCTTCGACCCGGCGGCGTCCACGGCCGCCTCGACCTGCTCATCGGTGAAGTCGGCCAGGCCGAGATGCCGGTAGACGTCCCGAACGGCCTCGGCCGCCCGGCGGCGCAGCGCCTCCAGGCCGGCCGGGTCGGCGGTGCGCAGACCACCGTCGACGCCCCAGTCCCGCTGCAGCGCGAGCCAGTCGTCGAGATCCTCGGCGTTCCAGTTCGACGGTCCGAACATGTTGTCGTATCGCTGGATCGACCCGAAGCCGCTGCAGATGTAGTCGCTGCCGGCGAGCAGGATCGGCAAAGTCCGCGCGGTGCGCCGGACGTGCGACTCGGACATGAGCGCATCGTTGCCGGAGCACGACTCCAGATTGCGGGCCATCACCATCACGTTCTCGGCCATCAGCTCACGCACCCCGTTCGGGACCGAGCCGGCCACGCTCGCCCCGTCGATGCCGCCGTTCTGCACCCCCTGGCTGCCGATCGCGCGGGCCAGCGCGACGCAGCGCGACTCGAGGTACAACATGGAACGGCCTTCGGCCCCGCCCATGAGCACCTCGGCCCCGGCGCCCGAGGAGACCCGCATCTTGATGCCGCGGCTCGCGTACGCCGAGGTCAGCAGGGCCTTGGACCAGGGCGTGTCGTCGCCGTCGACGAACACCCCCTCGGTGCCGTACAGGCTGACCGTCTCGGCGTAGGAGACCAGCCCACGCAGCCCGAGTTCAAGCTCCAGGGCCTCCTCGACGGCGCACTGCACGAGCACACCGGGCGAGGCCACGGCCGCGCCGACGGTCACCGCGACCGCGTTGGACGGCGCATCGGCCAGGACCGGCACGGTCGTCTCGAGCTCACGGAAGCCGTACGCGGCCGCGGTGGCGGCGTCGGCGGCCAGCAGCAGCGGATCGTCGAGCAGGTTCGTCACGTGGGCCTGGTTGCTCGGCGTGCGCCGCGCGCGCAGCTTCGTCATCGCCAGCATCAGCTCGGCCGGGCGCAGCAGCGCCACGACCCTGGCCAGCTTGGCCGGGGTCATCCCGGCGACCAGGCGGACCACCTCGACGCGCGGCACGGCCGGATCGACGAACAGCCGCGCGGCGGCCACGTCCGGCAACGCCATCGCCTCCTCGGCCACCGCCAGGTCCAGGCCGTGCGCGGCGATGTAGGCGTCGATGGCGTCGAAGTCGGCCTCAGCACGGCCGTCGAGCTCCACGACCCGGCCGTCGTCCACACGCAGCGACGGCTCCGGGTCATCGGGGCTGTGCAGCGCGACGAGGCCGAGCGCCGGGTCCTCGCGGGCGAACCCGTCGAGATTGACCCGCTGCTCGTTCATGAACCGGATCCGGCCGATCATCGCCATACGATAGGCCGCCTCCTGTTTCAGCAGTGTGAACGCCCGTGCCGCGTCCTGTGCGCCATGTCCCCATCGCGCAGCCGGCCGCGTCGGCAGCATGTTCCGCACGCCGTCGCCGTGGGGTCAGGCCGCTGTTCGAGCGGCCCGACCCCAGTACTACCGGGACGTTGCCGGCTATTGCGCGAGCAGCATCGGGGTCTGCGTCGACCGTGGCCGCAGGGCGTGTCCTGGTGGACGCCGGTGGGGCTCGGGGTGGTGGTTAGTTGCGGCCGGCCATGACGCCGCCGTCGACGTCCACGATGGTGCCGGTGATCCAGCTGGCCTCCTCGGACAGCAGGAAGGTGACGGCGTTGGAGATGTCCTCGGCGGTACCGACGCGGTTGAGGGGGTGGAAGGCGGCGAATCCGGCCAGAACGGTGTCGACCTCGGCCGGGGGGATGAAGCCCTCGTAAATCGGGGTGGCGACCACGGCCGGGGAGACCGCATTGACCCGGATCTTGTGTGCGGCCAGTTCCAGAGCGAGGTGCTGGGTCAGGGCGTGCAGGCCGGCCTTGGCCATGGAGTAGGCCGAGGACGGCGTGGCGCCGACGGCCTGCTTGGCCCACATGCTGCCGATGGTGACGATGGCGCCGCCGCGGCCGCCGTTCACGATGTTCTGCGCGACGGTCTGGGTGATCAGGAATGTGGCCTTGTTCAGGTCGGCGTAGCTGTCGTAGTCCGCGGCGGTGTGCTCGAGGAACGGCTTGGGCACGAACACGCCGGCTGCGTTCACCAACAACGTCGCGTCGGCGTGATCGCGGGTCAGTCCCTGCCGTACCCGTTCGGTGGCGGCCGGGTCACGCAGATCGGCGGTGATGCCCCACGCCTGTCCTCGTGCGGCGAGGTCGGTGACGGTCTTGTCGACCCGCTCGGCGCGCGAGCCGATGACGACCGCGCTGCCGCCACCGGCGACGACGTCCGCGGCGATCTGCCGGCCCATGCCGCTGCTACCGCCGACGACGACGAGCTTGCGTCCGGTGAAGTCCTGTGCCATGTTCGTGCTCCTCACGTGACTACCTACTAGTTGGAAGGTTGTTGGGTCATGCGGTAGTGCGCCGCGCGTATGCCACGCGCGGCAGCCTTGAGCGCTGCGTCTTTCAGGCCAGGGCGTCGACCAATGTGGCCGCCACCGAGCGGATCACATCCCGCTCGGGTCCTCCGGCGTCCCGCGGCTGCTGCCCGTGAGCGCGGGCCAGCAGCAGAGCCCCCTCCAGGGCGGCCAGATAGGCCTCCGCCGCCGCGCCGGTCCGAGCCGCCGGCACGCCGGCCTCGGCCAGCACGCCGGCCACCCAGCGCCGCTGATCGTCGAAGAAGCCGTCCGTTGCCTGCCGCACCTCGGCGGGCAGGCTCTCCGCATCCACGGCGAACACGCCACACAGGCAGATGCGGCCACCCTGGGCGAACGTCGCGGCGTACAACCCCGCGTAGTCCACCAGACGCTGCCGCGCACTGCCGGCGCTGTCGTCGACCTCCTGCAGTGCTGCGGCGAACTGCTGCCGATACCGCGCGATCAGCGCCTCGGCCAGCGCGGCCTTCGTCGGGAAGTGGTGGTGGATGCTCGGTTTGGTGATCGCCAGCTCGGCACTGATGTCGGCGTACGAGAAGCCGTTGTAGCCGCGAACCTGCACCAGCGCCTGAGCGCAGTCCAGGATTCGTTCCGCCGTCGTGGTCACGCCAATGTTTCTACCTTCTAGTTGGTAGGCGGTCAAGGTTTGTGGTCGCCATCACCGGCCGGCCGTGTCGTCGTGCGGTTCACCGCCTCGACGGCGATCTCGCGGAACCGCGGCAACGGCGCGACAGCCGGCCTCGGCTGGGCGTGCGGTGGCTGCACGGTCCCGGCGGACAGGGCAAGTCCCGGATCGCTGCGCGGCTCGCCGCCGGCACCGTGGCCGCCGGTTGGAGGGTGATCGCCGCGTTCCACGGCCCCGACGCCGGGACATCCCAGAATGCCACCGAGGCCATCCGCGGACACTGACGCCGCGCAGGTCACCAACGAGGGGAGCCGGGCAGTCACAGCACGCCACCGGCGTCTCATTTGGGGCTGACAGCGGATCAAGATTGATGTTCGACCCTCGACGTGTCCGATGTGGATCGTTGGTGTCCTGGTGGAGCGCGATACCGGACCGGCGAGAGCCGCACCGGCCGAACCGATGCTGTGGCCGGCCCAAGCGCGATCGGTGTCGCCGCCTACCCGGCGAGCTGGATGTGACCGCCAGCGTGTCCATCGTGGGAGGCTGGCAGGGCCACGTCGTGATCCGCACCCGCTACCGCGCGGCCTGTGACCCGACGGCGGCGATGATCGGCGTGAACGCGGCCGCCGTGAAACCCGACGATGTGCTGGACGGGATGGGCGAGATCGCCAACATCGTGACCGGCAACGTCAAGAGCCTGCTGGCGCAGCCGAGCTGGGTCGCACTTCCGCACGTGGTCATCTCACCGACCGGCATCGGCTGGCCGCAGGCGGTGCCGGTCATGATCCTGCCGGTGCTGTTCGGTGACCATCAGGTGCTCATTGAGGTGATCGAGTCGACCGCGACCGCGCAACCGTCATGACTGGCCGGGCTTCCTCCGGTGGCGGACCACCTATCACAGCTACGCGTCTCGACTCCCGACCGCCGTCCACAGTGGATGCTTGATGCGGCCGCCCGGCACGCCTCCCGCTTCGCAGCGCCGCGCCGGCGCACTCTGCCCGGCGTCGGGAACGGGTGGACCTTTCGGGTTTCCGGCCCTTTCCGCCCGGGCCGTGCCCGGGCGGAAAGGGCACCGTGGTGACCACGACACTGTCGGCCGAACGTTCGTGGCGCACCTCGGAGGCATGCTCACGCCAGCGAAGTCTCGAGGTCAGCCCGCGCGGGTCGCTGTGGAGGCGCAAGTGGTCGGCGAGGTCCACCGGTGTGTGATCGAGTCGCTCGCGCCGATACGATCCTCGATGAGGACCACGACGGAACGATTCCGGCCGCGTCCGACAGCACTCGTAGCATGCCACGGCTGCTGATGCGGGCCGACGGCGACGCGCTCGCCGTTGACGTCGAACACGAGATCGGACGCGTAGGGGTTCGGCAGCTGGACACTGCTGCTTGCGGCGCAGCCGTCACGGAACAGCGCCGCAACGATACTGTCCCCGTCCGCCACACCGTTGTCCTGGACGGAGAGCCTCGACTGGCCGGGCACCTTGGCGCCGTCGGAGCCGTCGCAGGAGCTTGGCGGCGACCACCGGTGAATCAAGCCATCCACGACCCGATCAGTCGCCGGGTCGAAGATCTGCAGCTCAACCGTACGGTCGCGTCCACCGGCGGTGGCGGTGTGCCACGGACGCTGCTGCGGATCGACCACGATCGGCTCGCCGTTCACCTCGACAACCATCGCCGCCTGGTACGGGTTGAACAGTTGCACCTCGCTGCCGCCGTCGCAGCGGTCACGGAACCTGGCGGCGACGACTCGATCGCCGCTCTGCATGCCGGCCGTTTCGCCATGTGCCGGCACCACACCGGTCGTCGCCCCAAGCACGGCCGACACGAGGAACGCGGACCCGGTTGCCGCGATGTGTAGCGGTCGCCGGCGAAGGAAGAATCGCATCGTTGCAGCCTGCGCGATCCGACGGCGCTGCACATCATCGCTCACGACAGGCAACCGAAGCGAACAGTCAGTCCGCCTGCTCAGAACCGCACATCGCGAGTTCAAACAGTATTACCCCGAACGTGTCTACAGGCGGTCGTCGAGCCCGGCGCTACGCAGTTCAGGCAGCCGAGCGGGATCAGCGAGCAGCGTCGATGCGGTGCGCGTACCGGATGGATCGATGCCATGGTCCGAGCCTTCCTCGCGTAATCCGTTCGCGGATTCACAACGGGGCGTCGGCCACCCGGATTCCGGCCGCTCGGAGCCTGTCAGTGATCGCGAACCACCGCGGGTTAGACCGGGCGCATGGCGTAGCGATGGATGACCACGCCGCAGTCGTACGCCCGGCTGTCGAGGTGGATCAGCGGACAGTGGCCGGCGAAGATGGCCTCACCCGCGCCGACGGCGGCGGGATTGATGTAGAGCTGCAGTTCGTCGACGAGATGCTCCGCGATCAGCGCTCCGGCGAAGCCGGCCCCACCGAAGCAGATCATGTCCCGGCCGTCCTCGTGCTTGAGCGCGTGGACCGTGTCGGGCAGAGCACCGGGCCGCACGGTGGTGCGGGGCCACCGTGGCTCGATCGGCCGGTTGGTCGCGACGACCTTGCGGACCTCGCCGATGCGGGCGGCGAACGCCCAGTCCGGGTCGTCGCGGTGCTGGTCGGCGGTGCGGGCCCAGTGCTCGAGGTAGCCTTCCTCGGCCATCTTGCGGCTGAGCAGGATGGTGTCGATCGCCTGGAACGTGGCGTTGAAGTCCTGCCGCAGTCGGGCGTCCCAGGTCCAGTCCGGGCCCCAGTTCCACACCTGCCACGGCGTGTCGGCCGCGTGCGCGGACACGAATCCGTCCACGGACATTTGCATCTGCAGGATCAGTCGGCGCATGTCACTCCTGGATGTATTCGGCACTGTGGCGATCGGTGGCGCCGGACGGGGCTGCCTCGGGCAGCGCGAAGCTGTGCAGGAACTTCTCGACGGCGGCGAGGTCGCCGGTGAGGTGCAGATCGCCGGCCAGCACGTTCCCCCGCACCGGCGAGCGGACCAGCCTGATCGCCACGCTCGAGAACGCTCTACGACAGCAACACCACCGGCCGGGGACCCTCGTCGACCTGGCCGACTATCTGCACCACCGTACCGCCGGCATGGCCGGCGGTCTGTCCCACCTAATCGCTGCGCCGCCTGGACGCCATCCTCACCGGCGCCGAGAAATCACCAAGAAGCTCCTCGACGCCGTCGACCTCGACCACGCCGCCCAACCCACACCCGCCGCCCCAACACCACACACCAGACATGGCCGATGACCGGCTCCCGCCTCTGCCCCGCCGGGTCCGGCCGTTAGCCGTCGAGACGGCAGAACGCTATGCCCACCGGCCCGTCGAGGCCAACCACCTGCGTCCCAGCTACCTTCGCCAGCTGCTCACCGCACCGTTGAACTCGCTCGGATCGATCCGACTGGACAAACTCGCCGCGATCAGCGGTCGCGCGACCCCGCCGCCCTCCCGGGAGCCCTTCCCGAACGGCGGCAGCTCCGCCTCGTCGCCGGTCGCGTCGTGACCGGCCGGGTCGTCACCGGTGGGGTTCGTGCTCGTCCGCGTCGTCGGTCGTGCCGGCCTGGCCGGCGGGCGCCGGCTCGGCGAGCTCGGCGCCGTTGTCCGGGCCGGTGACGTCGGGCGGGACCTGGATCGAGGACCAGCAACCGCAGCCGGCCGCCCGCCGCCGTTGGCGGCCACGTCACGCCGTTCGTGCTGCCGGGCGGTCGGGCCAGGTTCGGCTCCGCGCGTGGTGAGTGCGCCGCGATCTGAGAATCCTTCGGCAAAATGCAGCAACAGCGCAGTAAAGAAATCGCGCTACTCGAAGCACTTACCTGATGTACCGCGGAAATGCCGTGGCAGAAACAGGGAGTGGGCATGAGCGACGGTATCGCGATAGCGGTGATCACCCTAGTTGTGAAGTTAGTCGAAGTGTTGATCCGGGCCTGGCCCGAAGGGCATCGAGGCAAGTCGGTTAAGCGACAGTGGTCACGCGGACGAGTGCACTGCGGCTTCTCGCGCCGGGCGCGGTCGGCACAATTGCAGGTCTCGCGTCGAAGCCCCGGAGGCCGAAAGTGAATGAATTTAGCAGCGCCGAATTCGACGACTTCGTGCGGACCTATCGTGCGCGTGTTCTCGCGGATCTCCTCATGTTCTGCGGCAACCAGCAGAACGCCGAGGACGCGGCGCAGGAGGCATTTGTGGCGGCCTACCGCGACGAGGCATGGCGGAGCCTGACCCACCCGCGGGCATGGCTGCGGAAGGTCGCCGTGCGATCCCATCGGGCGGCCACGGAGAAGTGGTGGCACCGGTGGCACCAGCCGGCGTGGCAGCTCGCCGACCTGCCCGCGCCGGCCGGTGTCGACGACGAGGCGGCGGCGGTGCTGGTGCTGCGCACCGTCGGCGTGCTGCCACTGCGCCAGCGGCAGGTGCTGATCATGCACTGCCTGTGGGAGATGCCGTACACGGCCATCGCCGCCGAACTGGGCATCAGCGTCAACACGGTCGGAGTCAACCTCAACAAAGCGCGGGCGCGGCTACGTGACCTGCTCGGGCTCGGCATTACGACCGGGAACCGCGATGACGCGCTCGTCGCCGTGCGCGCGCTCGGCGCCGGGGCGCCGCCGGAGCCGGTACTGGCCGAGCTGGTCGTCGCGGACGCGTGGCTGGCGGCCGCAGTCGAGCAGGACACCGAGACGCTGGAACGGCTGCGAGCCGGCGTGCTGGCCATCGTGGAGCTCCGGTGATCATGGCCGCGCGAGCGCTGCTCGCGCTGGTGCTGCTCGCCGGTGTCTACCTGCTCGCGGCGGTGTCCGCGGTGCTGTGGGTGATCCTTGCGGTGCTGTCGGTGGAGTTGCTGGCGCACAACGAGCAGTTCAACACCCAGCCGGCATTCTTCGCGGCCGCGCTGCTGGTGCCGGTGGGCTTACTGCTCCTGGCAACGATCCGGGCGAGCCGGCCCGCCGGGCGCCGCAAGGACTCCGTTGCCGTGTCCCAGGCCGACGCGCCGCGCCTGTGGGCCGAGGTCGCGGCGCTGGCCGCGGCCGTCGACACCGCACCACCGGATGAGATCCTCCTCGTGCCCGAGGTGAACGCGCTGGTTTCCGACGACAGGTGGCTGCTCGGCCTGCGCCGCGGCCGGCGTCGGCTCTACATCGGCGCGCCGCTGCTGGTGGGACTGCGCCCAGATGAGCTGCAGGCGGTGGTCGCGCACGAACTGGGCCACTTCGCCGGTCGGCACGCCCGGTTCTCGGTGCCGGCGGCGCGCGGCGCCGACGCGTTGCTGGAGGCCCGGGAGGCAATCGCCCGGGCGCGGCGGGACAACGGCCTGATCCGCGGGTACGGCATCTACGTCCAGGGCCCGGTCGCCTGCTACTCCTGGATCGTCAACCGGCTGGTGCTGCCGATCCGCCGCCGGCAGGAGCGAGAGGCCGACCGGGTTGCGGCGTCGGTCGTCGGGCCGGACGCGCTGGCCGACGGGCTGTGCTCACTGTTCGCGCTGGCCGGGTTGTGGGCGTCGTTCCGCGCACGCTTCGTCGAGCCCTACTGCAAGGCGGCCGGCACCATTCCCGACGACCCGTTTCACGCGTTCGCCAGCATGCTTCACGATCCGGACTGCGGCCAGCTGCTCCAGGAGGCACGCGCGCTCGCGGTGGACCAGCCGGCGCTGCCCAACGACACGCATCCGCCGCTGGGTGAACGGGTCGCGGGGCTGCGGCGCCGTCGGCGGTCCGGCGCCGCCAGGGTGCTGTGGGATGCGTCGGTCCCGGCCCTCAGCGAGTCGCTCTTCAGGGCATTAGGTGACGCCATGCGCACGGTCACCGAGCCCCGCCCTGCACCGGGTTGGTTGGGAGCTGTGCCCAGTTTCGACGCTGCCGGGCTATTCGGCCCGGGCCGTGACACGTTCGGCAGCAGTACCGACGGCCCGGACATCGGCCTGTTGCAGTACCGGCGGGTCCCATGGCGGGACTGGCTCGGTGACCTCGCCGCCCACCGGGCCGAGCGGAGCCTCCGCGCGCTGGCCAGGGCCGTCCGCACGCTGGATCCGGGGCCGGTCCGGGCGGCCGGGCTGAACCAAGCGATCGGCTCGAACACGGCCACGACAAACGACGCAGCCGCGCCGTCGCTGCGGACGATCCTCGGCCTGTTCGACGCCGGCAAGGCCGACGACTTGGCCCGGGCCCTCGCCCGCGAGGAATCGGTCCGGGTGAGCACCGTGCAGGCCCGCGCCGGGCTCGCCGCGGCCGTGTCGACGCTCATCGGGCACGCGCTCGTCGCCCGCGGTACCGGCGCCTGTTGGGTGATGGGATGGACGGGGCCAAGCCGGTTCATCGCGGCCGACGTCACCGCCGAGGACATCGCGCACTGGGTGTCGACCGCCGTCGAGAACCCGATCGAGGTCGACCGGCTCCGGTTGCAGATACACAGCCTCGGCATCGACGAGACGACTGTGATGCTGTCCGAGCCACCACGCCGCAAGGGCCGGAAGGTCGACCTGAGCGCGGCGGTGCCGTCGGAAGCCCGCTCGCGCCGCCTTGGGGTGGCGTCGGTAAGTGCCGCGGTCGCTGTCGTCATCGTCGGTGTGGGTGCGTGGCTGCACTTCACCGCAGAGAAGCCGAGCCCGTTCCCGCCCGGCACCCGCTACACAGTGCCGGACCCGCTGAACCCGTGGCCGACCGACCCGCCGTACCGGTGGCCGGTCTCGCCCGCATACCCGGCGCCCGGCGCGCCAGTTCAGCTGTGGCCGACCGGCCTGACCGAGCCCTTGCCGACCGCGCCGTTCGTGCCCGCGCCAACCCGATGACCAGCTCAGCGCTGTGCGGACGTCGCCGTCATCGGCACAGCCGAGGAAGACCCTGCGTCTGTTTCGAACGATCGGTGTCGAGCCGGCGGCGGACAGCAATGAACGACCTGGTGCACGGTGGCGAGGCATGCAGGAATGGCCGCGCTGCCCGCCGGGTCGGCAGGCAGCGCGGCTGCGGTGACGGCTCCGGCCCGGCGGCGTGGCGGACGACGATGTGCTGCTGATCAGACGCGCGGCCACCGGCGACGACGGGCCCTGCGAGCAGCGGCCGCGGGCAAACGGTAGGCGTGGCCCGTGGGCCTGCCGCTCCGCATGTCGAGCCGCTAGTGCGGCGGCCCGAGCGGCAAGGCCCATGAACGCTCTTGTTTCGGATGTTCTTGACTCGGATGTTCTTGGGTCGTACGGTTTTGTCATGGTCATCGCACCCTCCTCGTACTGGACAGGCCGGCTGCCCGAGGCGACCCCACCGGCAGACATGGCGCTGTACCGGGTGCCCACCGGCACATATACGACGCGAGCGGTGTTCGCCGTGACCGGAGGGTCCGTACGGGACAAGCGAGAATTCGCGGCCACCGCGGTGCTCATCGCCCACCCGAAGGGCGACCTGCTCCTCGACGCCGGGTTCGGCGAGCACGTGGCGGAGCACATCAAGATGCTGGCGCGCGTGGAGCGTGCTCCCTACCGGCTCGGCCGGACCGCGGCGCAGCAACTCGATGCGGCCGGCTATGACCGATCTCGGCTTCTGGGCGTGCTCGTCACGCACGTCCATTGGGATCACGTCAGCGGTCTGGACTCCCTGCGGGTGCCGGTGTGGATTAACGAGGCTGAGATCCGCTATGGCGCCGACGACTCGCACGGCGCGGTGTTCCGCGCGGTGTCGCAAGGTTTGGAAATCCGGGAGTACGCCTTCGACGGCCCGGAGTATCTCGGCTTTCCCGCGAGCTTCGACTTCTACGGGGACGGCTCAGTGATCGTGGCCCTCGCCGCGGGACACACCCCGGGTTCCGTCGTCGTGTTCGTCACGCCACCCACCGGGAAGCGGTATGCGTTCATCGGCGACCTCACCTGGCAGATGGACGGCATCTCCCGTGGCGCGCAGCGCCCGTGGTTCATGCGCCGCGTCGCCGATGTCGACGCCAAGACCGTCCGGGCCGGCCTGCAGCAAAGCATCGCCCTCAGCCGCGTGTTGCAGGTCGTTCCGGCCCACGATGTCGCCGCCTACGACAGCATCCCGCTCCTGCCGTCCCGGTTCCCGGGTGTGACACCGTGACCATGCCGGCCTCACCCGCCTCGAGTCGTCCCGATCCGACGATCGACGACGAGGCACCGCAGCGCCCCACTCTGGGACCGGGGCCCGACTCTGAGCTGACGTGGCTGCTCCACCGGGCGGCCCAGCGGATGCATGCACTCGTCGGCGCGGAGGCAGAACGCCAGGGCCTGTCGCTGCGCGACCACATCGTCCTCAGCGCACTGCACAAGACCGCCGATCTCACGCAGGTCGAACTCGGCCAAGCCCTCGGCATGGACAAGACGACGCTTACCGCGGAGATCGACCGGCTCGAGCGCATGGAGCTAGTCACACGGCGCGTCGACCACCGAGACCGGCGGGCCCGCATCGTCGCCATCACCCCGAAGGGCGACGCGGTGCGGGCGGTGATCGCCGCCCGCACCGAAGCTCGTGAGGCCGAGGCGGTCCGGCCCATCCCGGCGGCCGAGGTCGCACAGCTGCGACGGGCTCTCTACCTCATCATCGGCTCGGCCGAAGACCCGGGATCGTGCATATGAGCGCTGCCGAAACGTGGCCGACCGCATCGCCGCCGGCCGCGATCCACACCGCGTTCCGGATGCTGCCCCGCTCCAGGCCGGCCGCGTCGAGGTCTGGCCGTTCGGACGGAGGTGATACGTCGGCTTGCCGACGTATCACCTCCGCGCCGCCGGCCGTCTTCCCCGGCGACGCTGTACCGCATGCCGAGGAGGACGCCATGGACCCGACCCCGCCGCTGACCCCGGAACTTGCGAAACGTATGGGCCGGGAGGCCGACGCCACGTTCGCCACCTGGCCGGAGTTCGAGCAGTTGGTCGCGCTGCTGGCAGCCACCGGCGACGACTACAAACTGCTCCGGATGCTGCACGTCCTGCGTCCGACCGGGCGTCCCGACGACGCCGAGGGGGTTGCCGCCGGCACCGTCAGCCACGGGCTGCGCACCATGCAGCGGCCCCAGGACGACCGCGCGCCGTTCGACGCACCCGCGCCGGCGGCGCCCGATCCGTCGGCCGCCGACGTGCTGCACCGTGCCGGCTTCCAGCCGCCCACCTGGACCGGCCTGCGCGCCGGGGTGCTCGCCGCCGGCCGGGACGAGCTGGAGCGCCTCCGGGCCGCCCTGCGCGGCGGGCTGCCGTCGGCGGCGGCGGACGAGGTGCTGGAGCTCATCGCGGCACGGCTGGACGAGCTCGACTCGCCCGAGGGCAGCCGCATGCTGCACGGCTGCGCCGCGCTGGGCGTGGAGATCCAGGACCTCGGCTCCCTGGCCGTGGAGCTGCTCCCGCCGGACCGGATGGAGCCGCTGCTGCCGGGCCCGATCCGGGCGGTGCCGACGCTGTGCTGCGGCGACAACGACTGGTGGAAGTGCGTCAGCGACAGCCGGAACCTCGAGCTCGTGCTGCGCCACACCGGCCTGCGCGTCGAGCTGCTCGGGGTGTTCGGCGAGATCCTGCCGGTGTACACCGCACTGTTGAAGGCCCCCGCCGGCCAGTACCGCATCGGCGACCGCATCGTGGTGCTGCGCGACGCGGACCGCCGGCAGGCCAAGCCCGCTCTGAGCGGCTGCGCTCAGCTGCAGCTCAACGTGGAGATGCCGCTCGACCTCATCTGCGGCTTCATCGGCGACCTGGACCTGGACGGCCCATGGTTCAAGCAGTACTTCGGCATCAACGAGGCCTTCTGGACGTTCGAGCGCACAAAGCACGAGATGCGCATGTGCCAGGAGGTCGTCGGCCGGATCGACACCCTCACGGCCGACAGCTTCACAAAGATCATCCGCCCCAAGTACCTCACCGACGCCGGCGTGCTGCGCACCGTCAAGGGCTACCTCGCCCTGCTGGCCATGTGCGGGGTGCACATCAGCCGGTTCCCGACCGAGCACCCGGTGAAGGACATGCCCCTGCTGTGCAAGGCCAACCTCGGCGCCCTGGCCGCACAGCTCTCGTCGGCCGAGCTCATCTGGAGCAGCCCCGGCGCGGCGACGGCGATGCTGGGCATCATCCGTGACGCGCTGCCGTCCGACAAAGCCACCTTCGACCGGGAGGCGGCGACGAAGGCCGTCAAGCTCTGCCTGGCCGACCGGGTGCACCCCCTCAGCGGCGTCGCCTACGCGCCGCCGTCGCTGTGCACCGCCGCGAGCCGGCGCTGGCCGGACCCCGCCTGTCCGCGCTTCCAGGTGGTGCTGGAGCTGCGCCGGATGCCGAACCTGCCGTACGACAAGTGGCTGCCGGCAACACTTGCCGCGTTCGACTACTTCGTCGTCGACACGGCCCGCCGCTTCATCTAAATCGGCAGCGACTCAATGACCGAGACCGCCGACGCCCTTGGCGATGACCAGTACCGAGATCACCAGCGCCGACGTGGACTCCACACCCATGAGGATCTTGGCGCGGGGTGAGAGCGGCATGGTGTCGGTCGGGCTGAAGGCCGACGAGTTGCTCAGCGACACGTACAGATAGTCGACGATCGCCGGGACCCAGTCACTGACCTTGCTGGACCCGGCCTGGACCTCATCGACCGTGTCGTGGTCCTCGTCCTGCGGGAACCGGAAGTCCGCGCGCGGGAGCTGCTTGCGGGGCAGCCGGGTGCGGGCGACAGGTCCGCCACGGTCGAGCTCCCAAAACGCGAGTCCGTAGACGATCACGTTGGTGAGCCACACTTGACCGGCGGCGAGGAGCAGCTCGACGGCCCGGTCGTCGCCGGTGGTGACCAGTTGCCGCAGCAGGAGCACCAGCGCGACCGCGTTGGTGGCGGCGATCAGCCCGACCAGGCCCAGCGCGGCGGCGCGTTCCCATCTGTTGTCGCGGGTCATCCGCCGCGGGTTGACCGCGATGAGCACGATCAGCAGGATCATCTCCAGAATTGGGATGATCAGCCGCGGCCCGAGGATCAGCTGTTCGGGCAACAGGGCGTACAGGGCGATCGCGACGCACACCACGATTGCCGATGGGAGCCGCGCTTCACCGCGACGAGCCGTGCCTTGTGCATCCACGGAAGCGGTGTGCCCGGCCGGCCGATCGAGCAAACGTCGGAGACGGTCACGCGGGCGGACGTCAGGACGGGTCACCCGGCGTGGCTCTCCCCGCCCGCATGTGTGCTGCGTTTGGCCGGCCCGCGGGGCGCGGCAGCGCGGGCCGGCCGCACAATCGGCCCGTCGAGCCGCTGGTGTGCGGCGTCGACGAGCCGGATGTGGTCCTGTTCGGAGCAACTGCGCGCCTGCCTCGAGGGGACGCGGTCAGGCCGGGGGTCGCCGCCGGGCCGGGCCGGAAACCTATCGTGGCAGTACCGCCAGGAGCAGGTTTGGGTCGTCGGCCGTGGTGTAGGCCGCGTCGGGAACATAGACGATGTCGCCGCGAACGGCGATGGAGGTGGGGTTGAGATCTGCTTGCGGTTTCATCAGTAACTCTCAGGACACACCCCCGGGTCCGCCATCGTGGACCTGCGTTCCCGCGGTGAGGCGGCGCTGTTCGCCGGCGACCTGCTGCACAGCCCGCTGCAGATCGCCCATCCCGACGTGACCAGCTGCTTCTGCGAAGACCCGGCCCGAGCGGCGGAAAGCCGGCTACGTCTGCTCGCTGACGCCGCGGACCGCGGGGCGCTCGTCCTACCCGCCCACTTCCACCACCGCGGCGCCGCACGCATCACGCGCACCGGCGGCGGCTTCACCGTCAGCGGCTGGGCAGCGCACAGCCCGCAACAGCCGATGCGGTGACCGCCGCGGGCGTCGCCGGCGGCCCACTCCCCGCCGCCGCGGCCGCCTCACGATGGTGCGACAGAGGAGTGGACCTTCGCGCCTCGCAGAGACACCCCAAATGAGGCACGGTCTGAGTGAAGTGCTCGCGTCAGGCCAGGTTCCGGCTGGAGGCGACGGCGTGGCCGAAGCAGATCCGCGGCATCATCTCGTGCGGCTTACCCGCCTCGATCGCGGGCTGCTCGGCTGCGCCGGGACTCAGGAACTCGGTCGTCATCGAGGCGCCGAACCAGCGGCCCTGAGGGTCGGCTGCCGCCCACGCGCGCGCCTTGCCGTTGGTCACGATCGGCGGCTTCGGCACCCCGCGGGTGAGCCCGGCGAAACGCCCGCCGTCGACCCACGGATCCCATCACCCGGTGAACGTGGACTTGTAAATGCACACCCGCCGGCCCGGTCCGCTCAGCGCGAAACCGGCCAGGGCGTCGTGCAACTCCGCCGAGCCCTTCGCGATGCCGTCGATCGCCCATACCTCCTTGAGCGCGGACTGCAGCAGGGTTGCCGAGCTGCTGCCCTGCCAGGGATCGCTGCTGTAGTACATGTCGCCTGCGCCGGCACCCAGCAGCGGGCCGAGATTCGGGACACTGCTGCTGAACCCGGCAGCGACAACGTTCCGCACGTCCGGCCGAACCCCGGTCCCAGAGAGCGTACGGGTACTTGTGGCCGAACGGGTACTCCTCCTGCGGATACAATGCTGGATTGCTGATCGCCATCGGGTGCAGCCAGAGGATCGCGTCGAGCTGCGGGGGCGGGCTGGCGAGCACGCTCTGCGGGATCCACAGACCGATCAGGAACCGTGGCCCGCCGGCGTTCTTGTCGCCTACCTCGCCGTACTGGACGAGCAGGAACTGGCCGCTCGCTTCGGGGTCCACTGTGGAGGTGCTGCTGACGAACCTGGCCCAGCCGGGCCTGCTGGTCTGCTGCGGCGCCAGCAGGGCGGGCTGCGCCAGGTGGAAGCCGGCGACGGCCCGCTGCAAGGAGTGCTGGTACCGGTACCAGCGGCCCGAGCCCTCAGTCAGCATCGCCCGGAAGTTCTCGTCGGCCGGCAGGAACTCGGGGTACTGCGGGCGCTTGTCGGCCGGCACCCCGCGGGCGCGGGCGGCGTCGATGGCCGCGTCGGTCCGGGTACCCGTCCGCGCCGCCTCTTTCACCGCGTACAGCTTGGCCAGGTCTGCGGGCGAGTAGCCGGACTGGCCCTCGGCGTAGAAGACGAGCAGCGCGGCGATCTGCGACTCGTACTGCATCCGGTCGAGCAGCTGAGCACGCATGGCGGCGATCGCGGACTGCAGCTTGTCGGGCGGAGACTGCGTCACGGCCGACCACAGCCGGGCCCGGACGATGTCGTTGGCGCGGCGCAGGATGCCCGGCTCGGGCTCCATCAGGTCGTCGACGTTGATCAGCTGGCGCCACTCCGCTCGGATCGGGAGCGCACCTTGATGATCGTCCGCCCATTGCTGCACCCGATCCCGGACCAGGCGCACGACCTCGCTGTTCAGCTCCTTCGCCAGGTACACGCGGTAGGGCGAGCGGCCGGCAGCACGGTGAACGACCCTCAAGAGATGTGGGGGAGCCGTTACGCTTCGCCGACGTCCGTGGTCGCTGCGAGGCGGCGCGCCAGATGGCGTCCGGTCGCGCTGTCCCCGGCCTCGGCGATCGCGGCGGGAGGGCCGGTCGCGACGACCCGGCCGCCCGCGTCTCCACCGCCCGGGCCGAGGTCGATGACCCAGTCGGCGCAGGCGATGGTGTCCAGGTCGTGCTCGACCAGCACGACGGTGTTGCCGGCGTCGACCAGCCGGTGCAGTTGCCGCAGCAGCAGTGCGATGTCGGCGGGGTGCAGTCCCGCAGTCGGCTCGTCGAGCAGGTAGAGGGCGTGGCCGCGGCGGGCCCGCTGCAACTCGGTGGCGAGTTTGATGCGCTGGGCCTCGCCGCCGCTGAGCTCGGTCGCCGGCTGGCCCAGCCGCAGGTAGCCCAACCCCACCTCCCGGAGCGTCTCGAGGCTCCGCGAGACGGCCGGGACGTCGGCGAGGAACTTGGCGGCGTCGTCGACGGACATCGCCAGCACATCCGCGATGTTCTTGCCGCGGTACGTCACCTCCAGCGTCTCCGCGCGGTACCGCGCCCCATGGCAGGTCGGGCACGGCGCATAGGTACCCGGCAGGAACAGCAGTTCGACCGTGACGAACCCCTCGCCCTGGCAGGTCTCGCACCGCCCCTCCGCGACGTTGAACGAGAACCGGCCGGCCGTGTACCCGCGGGCCCGGGCCTCGTCCGTCGCCGCGTACAGGTGGCGTACCGCGTCGAACATCCCGGTGTAGGTGGCCAGATTGGACCGGGGCGTGCGGCCGATGGGCCGCTGGTCGACCAGGACCAGCCGGTCGAACGCGTCGAGCCCCGCCGCGTCCCGCACGTCGACGTCGAGTGCCGCTTCGTCGGGCTCGTCGCCGGCCAGCCCGAGGTGGCGGCGCACGACCTCGGCGAGCACCTGCGTGACAAGCGTCGACTTACCGGAGCCGGACACCCCGGTCACCGCGGTCAGCACCCGCAGCGGTACATCGACGGACACGCCGTGCAGGTTGTGGCGGGACACGCCGCGCAGGTGCAGCCAGCCCTGGGGCGTACGCGGGCGGTGGTCGAGCGGCTCGGCGCGGCCGAACAGGTACCGGCTGGTGGCGGACGCCTCGACCGGTTCGAGGCCGGGGACCGGACCGCTGTACAGCACGTGTCCGCCGCTCTCACCCGCGCCGGGGCCGATGTCGACCACCCAGTCCGCCCGCCGGACCACGTCCATGTCGTGCTCCACGACGAACAGCGAGTTGCCTGCGGCCTTCAGCCGGTCCAGCACGTCCAGCAGCGGCTCCGCGTCGGCCGGGTGCAGGCCCGCGGAGGGCTCGTCGAGCACGTAGACGACCCCGAACAGCCCCGAACGCAACTGGGTGGCGATGCGCAGGCGCTGCGCCTCGCCGGCCGACAGCGTCGTCGAGCGGCGGCTGAGGCTGAGGTACCCCAGGCCGAGGTCGAGCAGCACCTCGATGCGCGCGACCAGGTCGGCGCAGAGCCGGACCGCGACCTCGGTCGTCTCCCCGGACTGGGCGGTCGGCGTGGCCGCCCCGGCCTCGGACAACCCCGCGACCGGCCGCAGGAGCGCCACGACGGCGGCGAGGGGCATCGCGTTGACCTCGGCGATGGTGCGGCCGGCGAAGGTCACGGCGAGCGCCTCCGCGCGCAGGCCGCTGCCGTGGCACACCGGGCAGGGCACGCTGCGGACGAACCGCATCGCCCGCTCGCGCATCCGGTCACTCTTGGAGTCGGCGAGCACGTGCATGATGTGCCGGCGGGCGCTCCAGAACTTCCCGTAGTAGCCGCTGTCGATGCGGTCAGGTTCGGGCGCGACAAGGACGGACGGCTGCTCGTCGGTATACAGCAGCCAGTTCCGGTCCTTCTTCCTAAGCTTGCGCCACGGTGTGTCGATGTCGATCCCCAGGCCGCTCACGACGCTGCGCAGGTTGGCGCCCTGCCAGGCGCCCGGCCAGGCCGCTATCGCGCCGTCGCGGATGCTCAGCGACGGGTCCGGGACGAGCAGGTCCTCGGCGACGTCGTGCACGACGCCCAGTCCGTGACACCGTGGGCAGGCGCCGGCCGCGGTGTTGGGGGAGAACGCCTCGGCCTCCAACCGAGGCGCATGCGGCGGGTAGGTCCCAGCGCGCGAGTAGAGCATCCGCAGCAGGTTGGACAGTGTGGTGATGGTGCCGACCGTCGACCGCGAACTGGGCGCTCCGCGCCGCTGCTGCAGGGCCACGGCCGGGGGCAGGCCGGTGATCTCCTGCACGTGCGGCGCACTGACCTGCTGCAGCAGCCGGCGGGCGTACGGCGCGACGGACTCGAAATAGCGCCGCTGCGCCTCGGCGTACAGCGTGCCGAAGGCCAGCGAAGACTTACCCGAGCCGGAAACGCCGGTGAAGGCGACCATGGCATCGCGGGGAATGTCGACGTCGACGTTGCGAAGGTTGTGCTCCGCGGCGCCCCGGACCCGCACGAACCGGTCGGTAACGTCGGTTATCACCAGTCTTGCTTACCCTGTTCGGCGGCGCCGAACCAAAGCCACGAACGCTTCACCACCGCGGTGTCGGTTCGGCGGTGGCCCTCGATCAGCGCAGGCCGTTGTCGATCCGCATGGTGATCGTGGTGTACTGCCCCGCGGTCACCGTGACCGGCAGGTTGGTCGGCCGGCGGGCCGGGCCGCCGCTGATGAGCACCGGGCGCAGCAGGTAGCTGCCGGCCGGTACGGCGACCGTGAAGTGGCCTTCGGCGTCGGTGTCGACGGTGGCGACAGCGGCCTGTGTGGTCGTGTTGAGCACGCTGAGCCGGGCCTGGACGGGTTTGGGCAGGCACGGCGGGTCGGCTCGGTCGACCGGGCACGCGACCATGACCGTCTGCCCGGCGATTCCGGTGCCGGTGGGCACGCTGCGCGACGGCTCCGGCGGGGCCGGCTTCGTTGTCGGCGCGGCGGCCGGAGACTGCGGGTTCGACGGGCCGGCCGATGGCGGCGGGCCGGGAGAGATCGTCCGGGTTGACGCCGGCGCCGCGGTGCCCGGCGCATCGGCCGCGCAGGCACTCGGCGCGGCGGCGAGCAGCGCCACGGTCAGCACGGTGAACAGTCGGCGAGGCATGACAATGAGACGCTACCGCCGATCGCACGGTTCCGCCCCTGGTTGCGGGGCGGCCGGCAGCGCTGCGGACGCCGCAAACGCTCAGTGGCACGTGACGCTGTTCAGTTTTGGTGCTGGACAACCCTTTCCTTCACCCTGCATCCGTCCCGGTGGGATCTGCACGCTTTGATGTCGGCGGGTCAAGGGATGAACGATCAGCGGTGCATGCGCCGGCGATCCCCTTGACCGGCGCCTCGGCTCTGGAGGGAGCGGGCCTTGCCGCCTGCACTGCCGCCGACACGGCATAAACGTGTCCTCATCGTCGCGGGGTTGTCCGCGATCGCGCTCACGGTGGCCGGCGCACCCGCCGGCGCCGCACCGGGCAAGCCGCGTCCGGCGCGCGCCGGCGACCTGACCGCCACGGCACACCGCAATGCAAAAGGCGCCTCGACGTTCTCGGCCAAGGCCGCCGGGGAAGACGACGACGAAGAAGGCTCCAGCGATATCATGGAGCAGGCCGACCAGTGGAACGAGGCCCGCAGCGCACCGGGCGTCGTCGCGCCCGGCGCCTACTCGGCCGCCTGGTCCCAGCTGCAGTCCCTGCCGCACACCGGCGGGCGCTGGGTCGACGAGACCAAGGTGCCGTACAACGCCGATGATCCGCGCTACCGCGACATCAACTCCAACTCCTCCGGCGGCGCGGGCAACGTGACGGGCCGGATCACCGGCCTGGCCGCCGACGACCACGGCTACGTCTACGCCGGTGCGGCCAACGGCGGCGTGTGGCGCTCCTCGACCGGTGGCGGCAACTGGCAGCCGATCTCCGACAAGCTGTCCTCTCCGGCCACCGGTGACCTGCGCCTCGACGGCAAGGGCCGGCTCTGGTACGCCACCGGCGAGGCCAACACCAGCGCGACCAGCTTCGTCGGCGCCGGTGTGTTCGTGCTCGGCGACCCGCGCCACGGCGAGTTCAGCGCGAGCGGCCGGGTGGGCGGCACCGAGTTGGAGAGCACCACGATCCGGGCGCTGCGCTTCGGCGGTGACAAGGTCTGGGCGGCGACGAGCCGCGGTGTGTGGACGCACTCGACCACCACCCTGTCCGGGCCCTGGAAGCTCGAGTTCGCGCCCAACCCGGACTACCTGCCGGGCGGGTCGCTCGCCGGTGACGCCAGCGCGCCGTACAAGAACATCGCCAATGACATCGCGATCGACCCGAAGGACCCGAACAAGGTCATTCTGGCCATCGGCTGGCGCAGCGGCGACGACTACAACGGCTTCTACACCAAGGTCGGCGGCTCCTGGCAGCGCACCGCGCCGGCCGGGCTGCCCAGCGAGCCCGACGACGTCGGCGCCGTGACCTTCGCGGCCTCGGCGGACGGGTCGAAGTACTACGCCATCGAGCAGTCCCCGGAGCAGCTCAACACCAACCCGGACAGCGCCCTGGGCGGCATCTACACCTCGGACTCCGGCTCGCCGGCCGGCCCGTGGAAGCTCGTGGCGGACTACCACAAGCTGGCCGCGTCGGGCTCGGCGCTCACCGACGACGGGTACATGCCGGGCATCCAGAGCTGGTACAACCAGTTCCTGCAGGTCGACCCGAAGGACCCCAAGCACGTGTACATGGGTCTTGAGGAGGTCTTCGAGACCAGGGACGCCGGCGCGACCTGGACCACGCCCGGCCCGTACTGGAACTTCCCGTTCCCGTGCTGGAGCATCGACCCGTCGAAGCAGACCGGCGACTGCCACCAGACCCCGCACTCCGACCAGCACGCCGTCACCATCGGCAGCAAAGACGGCAAGCCGTACGTGGTCGTGGGCAACGACGGCGGCGCGTACCGCCGGCCCGTCAACGGCAAGGCCGACGCGTCCGGCCACGGCACCGACTGGGCGTCGCTCAACGACGGCAGCATGGACGTGCTGCAGTACTACTCCGTCGGCGTCGGCCTGGACAGGCAGGGCCGCAACGTGGGTGTGGCGGTCAGCGGCGGCCTGCAGGACAACGGCCAGTCGATCCTGCGCCCCGGCGACCGGGTGATGGGCTCGAACTTCGGCGGCGACGGCGGTGACACCATCGTCGACCCGGCCAACGGGTGCAATATCGCGGCCGAGTACGTGTATCTGGCGCTGTCGGTGACGAACAACTGCGCGGTCAATGACGGCTCCTGGACCACGGACCCGTCGAAGGTCTCCAGCCGCAACGTCGCCCCGCCCGACAATGCCCTCGGCTCGGCCGGCGCCCGGTTCATCGCGCCGATCGCGGCCAGCGGCAACGATTGGGTCGCCGGCGGCACCCATGTGTGGATCCAGCACAAGGGTTTCAACATCCAGTCGGGCGCTGACTGGATCAACGTGTTCGACCTCGGGGCGGGGCATGTCGCCACCGGCGTGTCGATCTCCGGCGGCATGGTGTATGTCGGCTGGTGCGGCCCGTGCAACAACCAGGGCTTCACCCGGGGCATTGCGGTTGGCAAGGCCGACGGGACCGGCTGGCACCAGCTGGACCTGCCCGCCAACGGTGTGATCCCGAACCGGTACGTCTCCGGCTTCGACGTCGACCCGGCCAACCCCAACCACGTGTTCGTGGCCATGAACGGCTACTCCCGCAAGTGGACCGAGGGCCCGGGTGCCGGCGTCGGGCACGTCTTCGAGTCCCGCGACGCGGGCGCGCACTGGACCGACATCTCCGCGAACCTGCCGGACATCCCGGCCAACGCGGTGAAGGTCATCTGGGGCGGCGGCCTTGTGGTCGGCACCGACCTCGGCGTGCTGTACCGGGCGCCAGGCCAGACGGGCTGGAAGGTGCTCGGCCGCAACCTGCCGACGACGACGACGATGCAGCTGCGCACCGGCCTGTTCGGGCTGCGGCTGTACGCGGCCACCCACGGGCGGGGCATCCAGTCCTACGACCTGTGGCAACTGCTGCTCCTCGGCTAGTCCCGCGGCACATCCCACCGGTGGCCCGGAAGCTTCGGCTCCGGGCCACCGGCCTTTCTCGGAACGGATTCGGCCGCCTGGCCGGCGTCGCCGACGTCCGGTTCGCTCCGGTGTCGGAACACAGTCACCGTGATGCACAGTGACGACTCCGCGACCTGGACCGCATCCGTTTGCCCTGCGCCCATCAACCTCCACGTTACGAGGGGAACCACAGGTCGCCTCTGAGAGGCCAGAAGGTCTGTGACAGGGATGCCGGAGCGGAAGTGGTCGGTTTCTGGGCCGTGGTCGGGGCGGGCTGGTGTGCGGCTGCGGTGCGCCGGTGGGGTGCGTGCTCGGCGGGCGGGAGGAGGTGCGGATCTCGTCAGGCTGGCCGGGTCGGGCGCCTCGATCCGTTCGGTACGACCTTGCCGGATTTATTCGTTGTGTAGACATCGGTGTGGCTGGGTACCCCGCGACGCGTGACGCAGTTGCGCTCGGCGCCGCCATCTTCATCGGCGTCGGAGGTACGACGGTGGGTGCTGGACGATCTGGGGAGGATGCAGGGGCTGCGCGACGAGGTGCTCGCGGAGCTGCACCGGCATCAGCTCATTACGAGTGACGGTTTTGACGACCGTGCCGATCGGGTCTTGCTGGTCGTCACGGAATTGGCGTCCAACGCCTTGTTGCATGGGCTGCCGCCGAGCATCGTGCGGCTGCTCGTGGCTGACGACTGCTTCGTGCTCGACATCGCCGATCATGACCTGGCCGCGATTCCGCAGTTGCGTGACGTCGAGCCGCTCGGGTCCGGCGGGCGTGGTTTGTTCCTGGCCCGGCAGATGGCTCTTGATGTCGGCTGGTATGCGACAGCGACTGCCAAACATATCTGGGCCTCGTTCCCGCACACGCCGGTCGAAGCTCATCGGAGGACCGTGCCAGCCGACGAGTAGGCCGGTCGCGGCGGGTGTGCTATTGCGGATGGGCCCGCCGGGGCGTCCCGCAACTCTGCGCCGTGCCGTCGACGTCATGCAGCAGCACGCTGGCGACCCGATCACGATCATCGTGATCGCCGCGGCGGCGGAGTCACCCCGAGCGTTGCGGCGGGCATTAGCCGCCACCATAGGACGACCCCCAACGGCCTGCCTGCGTGGCGTCCGCCTGGAACACGCCCATCGCGAGCCGCAGGCCGCTGATCCAACCGCCGGCGCGACGGTCGCCACGGTCGCTGCCGTCGATAGTGGACTGGTGGCTGTGCCTCGTCAGCAGTTCAACGTGAACCTCGACCCGGCGCTGGTGCGCCGGATCAAGCATCACGCCGTGGACGTGCAGCTGTCGCTGTCCGACCTCGTCGCCCGCGTCCTGCAGCAGCATCTCGACAAGGAGTCCGCCATGACCGAAGACCAGCCGGCCCTGATCCTGCAGCCCATGGTGCACGTCGAGGACATGCCGGCGTCGGTGGCGTTCTACGAGGCACTCGGTGCGACAGTCGAGCACGGCAGCCGCGACGGCGACTTCGTCATGCTGCGCATCGGCGCCGGCCGTGTCGGGCTGCTGGCCCACCCGCCGAACCCCGAGCAGCACGAAGGTCAAGTCGAACTGAACTTCGAGACCACCGAGCCGCTCGAGACCGTCGAGGCCCGGCTGCGCGCCGCCGCCGCCGTCACCATCGCCCAGCCGACCACCGACGAGGGATTCGGCCGGCAACTGCAGGTCACCACCCCCGACGGTCTCCTCATCAAAATCAACGAGCTCGATCGGGAGCTGTACACGTGAACACGCCTGCCCGCCTCCGGCCCCTACCGCGACGGCGACCGGGGTCGCTGCCGGTGCGACCGGCCCGGCCCGGGTGTCGGGGTGGTCAGCTCTTCGGCAGCCGGACGACGATCTCGACACGGCGGTTGAAGGCTCGGCCCTTGACGCTGACGCTGCCGTCCGGGTTGGTCTCCTCGACCAGTGGGCGGGTGCTGCCGAGGCCGACGGCGCTGACGGCGGTCGCTTTGACGCCGTGTGTGGTCAGGTAGTGCTGCACCGTGGTGGCACGGCTCGCGGACAGCGTCTGGTTGCCCGACGCGGTGCCGGTGGAGTCGGTATGGCCACGGACCTGGATGACCCCGTCGGACAGCTTGGCGTTGATCACGCTGATCGTCTTGGCAATCTGGTCGGGGTCGGTCAGTGCGGCGCTTCCCGTGGCGAACAGGTTGTCGCTGTTGAAGATCATCACGAAGACCCGCTCGTCGGTTCCGGCGGCGCGCGCGAAGATCATCTCACCGGAGATGCCCTCCAGGTCGATGTTCACACCGGGCAGGCGGTAGAGGGAGTCCTTGACGAGCCGGGTGCCTTCTTCGGGCTCGTGCGCGGTCGTGATGGTGCACGGAATCCGCAGGGTCAGGCCGCCGCCGAAGTCCTGGGCGCCGCACAGTGGATCGGGTGTGCGGTCGTCGTTGTAGTCGTCCAGGCCGGGCTGCTGGCCCGGAGCGAGCGATCCGGCATCGTCCGGCGGGGCGGGGCTGGGAGCCGTTGTGGTGCCGCTGTCTGCGCTGGGTGAGGAGGCGGCTGCAGCGGCGTGGCCGTCAGCCTGCGGGCCACGGGTGCATGCGGTCAGTACGACGAGCAGGGCGACGGTGAGGGGCAGGAGTCGGCGCACGGTGGGCTCTCCGTTCGACGGGGTGCAGACATGTCGGTACAACACGGTGGTCGGTAAGGACGACCGGCAGACCGGGTCAAGCCGGTTGCGGGTGGGCGGCAAGGGCGGTGACGAGCATGATGGCCGCGATCGGGCCGCGAACCTCGGGGCCCTCGCCCATGACCCGTGCGGTGTCGGTAGCGGCCGGCCGGAACTGCCGCATCTTGCGATCGCCGGGAACGGCGGCGAGAACCGCGTGGTCCGCATCCGGGTCATCGCGACCGCCGCGGCGGCGGTCGCGACGGGCGGCGCGGCCGACTGGCGGGGCGATGTCCTGGCCCTGGATCAGCGCGTCGATGGGGGCCCCGCGCTCCGTGAAGCCGGCATTGTGCTGCCGAGGGCCGGCCAGTCATGTCGTATCCTCCGCCGGTGCCATGGCCGGCGCGGCTTGGACGACGGCGGAGACGACCGCCTCGATCTGCGGATAAGGATCGAAGGCGGGATCGGGCATGGCGAGCTGATGCAGGACGATGCCGGTCCAGTGGTTCATGATCGCTGGCGCGTGCCGCTCCGGGTCGGGTGAGCCGGCGATGCGGAACCAGGTGGTGGCCCACGTGTTGACCCAGGCGCCGGTAGCCGCAAGCTGGGCTCGCAAGGACGGCTGCACTCCGGCCTCGACGAGGATCGCGTATCGCGCCATGGTGAGCGCCCGGTGCGCTCCGGTGGCTCCGACGGCGAAGTCGGCGAGGACACGGGCGAGCTGCTGTGGCGTCCGCGGTGCGCTGCGCATGGCCAGTGCCTCCCAATTCTGCCGCTCGCGTTCGGCGAATCGCTCGACCACTGCGTCGAGCAGGGCCGCGCGGGTGCGGAAATGGTTGGACGCCGAGCCCGCCGGCAGGCCGGCCGCCGCATCGAGCGTCCGGTGCGTCAATCCATGCATGCCTTGGGTGCCGACCACCTCGATGGCGGCATCCAGCAGTTGTTCGCGTCGTCCCAACGTCACGAGCGTACACTACCATGGTAGTGCTTTTAACTACGATAGTTGTATCGAGACTGGGTTGAGCCGGAGGATGCGACGGTGGGCAGCCAGCGTGGGGGAATCAGGGCCGTCCCGGCACGGACATCGCCGCCCATCACCACGGTGAACCTGGCGACGACGTGATCGCCTGTGTGGCTATGGCGCAATTGACGTAAAGACGCCAGGCGGCCACCGTGGCCGCTTGCACTGGTAGTCCCGGCGCTGCCGTTCGCCGCGCTCGGACTCGCCGTGGCTACTGGTAGCGCCTGGGCATGGTGGCTCACGCCGTTCGTGGTCTTCGTGCTCATCCCCGCTGTGGACCTCATCTTCGGCGAGGATCGGCAGAACCCGCCGGAGGATGTCGTCCCGGCGCTACAACGTTCGCCGTACTACCGGTGGATCACGTATCTCTACCTGCCGGCGCAGTACGCGTCGTTGGTCACCGGGTGCTGGGTATGGCAGAGCTGGCTTTCTCACGGCGCCGTCGATCTGGTCGGTGCCACCGGGTTGACGCTGACGGTCGGCATCGTCAATGGCGTCGCGATCAATACTGCGCACGAGCTCGGGCACAAACGGGAGTCCGTGGAGCGCTGGCTGTCGAAGATCGCGCTCGCCCCGACTGGCTACGGCCACTTCTTCGTCGAGCACAACCGCGGCCATCATGTCCGGGTCGCCACGCCGGAGGACCCGGCCAGCTCCATGCTCGGCGAGAGCCTCTGGCGATTCTGGCCGCGCACGGTCGTCGGCAGCCTGCGCTCCGCATGGCGGCTGGAGACTGCCCGGCACCGCATCCGGGGCCGCAGCCCGTGGACCCTGCGCAACGACGTGCGCTCCGCGTGGGCGATGACGGGCGTGCTGTACTCGGTGCTCGTCGGCGTGTTCGGCTGGGCCGTGGTGCCGATGCTGCTGCTCCAGGCCGTGGTGGGCTTCACCTTGCTGGAGGCGGTGAACTACCTCGAGCATTACGGGTTGCGCCGGCAGCGCACCGAAGCCGGGCGGTACGAGAAGGTCGACCCGCGTCACAGCTGGAACAGCGACCGCCTCGTCACGAACGTGTTCCTGTTCCAGTTGCAGCGTCACAGCGATCACCACGCCAATCCGCTGCGCCGCTACCAGGTGCTACGCAGCTTCAATGAATCACCGCAGCTACCGGCTGGATACGCCACCATGGTCGTCCTTGCCCTCGTACCGCCGCTGTGGCGCCGGGTCATGCACGCCCGCGTCCTCGCGCACTACGCCGGCGACGCCGCCCAGGCCAACACCGGCTGAGACCAATTCACCGCCGGCGACGGAGTCAACATTGCGGTGAGCGTGTCGGCGAACGACCGGACCAAGTCGGTCGCGGCGCGCGGCGTCCTCGATGAGCAGTACGTCGCGCTCGTCGCACCAGCTGCGGATCCGCGCGAGCTTCGAGGTGAGGCCGCCGCCGGTGTGCACGACCACGACCGCGGCGATCTCGGGTGTCCAGCCAGCGCCGATCACTGCGAAGTCCAGGCAGAGGCCCGCTTCGTACAAACACCGACCGGCACCCACCCGCCGCGTGCTCCCCAAGGTCGATGCGTCGTGCCGCCCTGACCGGTAGGCGGGGCCGGGTTGGTGCCACTCCCGCCGCTGGCACTTCATCCGGCGTGCGCGGCGGCTGGTGTGCTTCAAAAGGATGGTGACCCAGGGCGATCCTGACAAGACCCTGGAGCGCCATGGTGGCGCGACCTCGTGAACATCGATGTGACCACATATGCTCAGCCGCACGTCAAGCTCGACCTCGTTGAAGAACAGGCCGCGTCGTGAGACCGGCGTGCTGCCTGTGGTCGCGGTCAGTTCGCAGCGTTGGCTTCGGCTCGTCGCTGGCGCAGGAGTTCGGCCCCGATCGAGTACGGCGGCGCTGCGGCTTCCGAGCGCGCGGCGTGATCGGCGATCGCGTCGCGTACTGAGCGGTCACCCACGGGTCGTGGATAGGCCACACGCACCTGCCGCAGCAACCCGTCGTCGAGGCCATCGGTGAAGCGGCCGGCGTCCATGAACACGCCCTTGTAGGTCAAGTAGGTCAGCAGCCCGCGCCGATCGGCGATGCCATGCGAGGAGTGCAAGGCGATCGCCTCCCAGACCTGATCGACATCGGCAGCGGGGACTGCATGCTCGGTCAGCAGCGCCGCAGCCAGATCGGCGCCCTCCACCTCGAACCGCGTCCGTCCCCGGGCGAGACTGCCCAGACCGAGGTCGTGCAGGACGCAGGCGGCGAAGAGCAGATCCTCCCGGTACTGCGCGTCCGCCACAGTGCCCTCGTGCACAGCCCGGATGCGGGCGTACAGGAAGCTTCGGATGCTGTGCTCGGCGATCGGGGGACTCTCGGAAGTCCGCGTGATCGAGAGAATCGCGTCGGGCAAGAGGCCGCTTGGCAAGGCCAGCACGTCGGTCATGAGGCGACCGTAAAAGCCTCTCGGCGCCGACGACAGTGGCCCGCGAGACGTCTACCGCAATGATCCGGCCATCATCGTCGGGTCGATCATGCGTGGCCGGAGTTTCCGGTCGCAGCGACGAGCGCGCACACGATCTCGAGGCGCCGCTGTCATTCACTGGCGTTCGAGGGGGACCCGGACGAACTGCAGGCCGGGCATCGGGTTGGGCGCCTCGACGTACTACGCGTGGCGGCGCCAGGCCGCCGGGCCAAGCGACCGCACCGTGGCCGGCTGTTGAACACCTAGGACATCTGGACCGCATCCGGCCGTAAACGGGTGGCTCTGCATCAGCGCCACGTGGTCGGCTCGATGGGCAGGGTCTGGCCGCCGGCGGCGTTGCGAGTTCCGGGTCAGTCGGGAGCGGCGGTGGACTCCCGCATGACGAGCGATGCATCCACTTCGGAGGGCCCCGCCGGCACGCCTCGGCCGTCGGCAAGATGGAGCGCCATGCCGGCGACGAAACGACCCAGGCCGATGGAGTCGATGCGGACGCTGGACAGCGCCGGCACGAACAGCGCGGCGATCGGGCTGTCGTCGTGGCCGACGACGGCGAGGTCCTGCGGCACGCGGTGGCCGGCGCGGATCGCGGCGCCGGCCACCGCGGCGGCGATGTCGTCGTTGTAGCCCACGACGGCGGTGACCTTGGCGCGACGCCAGGTGCTGACCGCGGCCCCGGCTGAGTCGTCGGCCGGATTGAGCAGGCGGGCGTCGAGTGGTGGCAGGCCGAGCGCGGCGGCCGTTTCCTCGGCGGCCTGCTGCCGGACCGCGACGAGCGAGGCGAGGCGGGGATCGGTGGCGCCGGCGAAGGCGAGCCTGCGGTGGCCGAGCTCGTACAGGTGGCGGACCTGCAGGCGGGTGCCGGCGGTCGCCGCGGGGGTATCGGGGATCGGCTGCTCGGGGTCGGGGAACAGCTTCGTGATGCCGCTGGCACGCAGGGCGGTCGCGACCGCAGGGTCGAACGGAGCGGTGCCGATCACGACCTCCGGCTCGAGGGCTTCCCACAGCGGTCGGGCGCGGTCGGTGGCGTGGCGGGTGTAGGTGACCATGGAGTAGCCGGCCTCGTCGAGCGTGTGGGCGGCCTCCTCGAGGTACTGCCGCATCGTGTGGTCGACCGGCCAGTCCGGCAGCACGAACAGCACGATTCGGCTTCCGCCGCGGGCGAGGGCCTGGGCCGCCTTGTGCGGGCGGTAACCGAGCCGGGATGCCTCCTGCAGCACCCGGCTCCGGGTGGCCAGGGAGATGGTCTGGCCGGGCGTGTTGTTCAGGACGAACCCCACAGTCGCCCGGGAGATCCCCAGTGACCGTGCGATGTCGGCCGCGGTCACGCGCCGTCCTGTCTGGTTCGCCACTCGGCTCCCTCCGTCGGTGGGATCCTAAAACTTGCGCGCGCTAGCGCGTGAACCCCTGCCTACTTGCGCGCGCTAGTCGCTCGTGCTTGACTTCGCCGAAACTAGTGCGCGCTAGTTCGTCGTGGCACCCCGACCGGCCCGCCGGACCACGCAGAACGGCGCCACTCCCGACGGAGGCAACCCATGACGCTCGCCGCCGGCGACCCGCAACCCGCCGCCACCCCCGCACCCTTACCTGTCCCGCCGGTGGAGCCGCCCCCCGGCAGCGCGGACAAGACGACACAGAAGGTCGACGCCACCTACATCTGGCTCATCGTCATCGCACAGTTCGGCGTGTTCGTCGCCTTCATCACGCCGATCGCCATCTCGCTCGCGATCCGGGTCCAACAGCTGGCCCCCGGCCACGAGGACTACCTCGGCTACATCACCGGCGCCGGCGCGATGGTGCCCCTGCTGCTCAGCCCGCTGCTCGGCGTACTCAGCGACCGAACCCGCAGCCGGCTGGGCCGCCGCCGGCCGTGGATGCTCGGCGGCACCGTCATCGGCGTCGTCTCCCTGGTTGTCATGGCGCTCGCGCCGAGCATCTTGGTCCTCGGCCTCGGCTGGCTACTCGCCCAGCTCGGCTGGGGCACCACCTTCGCCAACCTGCAGACCTCCACCGCCGACCGGCTGCCGGAGGAGCAACGCGGACGGGTGGCCGGCCTCAGCGGCTTCGCCCAGCAGATCGGCCCGGTGGTCGGCGTCGTGATCGCCGGCGGGCTCAGCGGCAGCAACCTGCTGCTGTTTCTGGTGCCCGGCGCGATCGGCGTCCTGCTCGTTGTTCTGTTCACCGGGGTTGTGCCCGAACGCGACAGCCGGGGTCTGGCGGTCGGTGAGCCGCTCAGCGTGGCGACGCTGGCGGCGAAGTACCTCTACCACCCGCGCCGCTACCCCGACTTCTCGTGGAACTGGCTGGGCCGGTTCCTGTTCTACCTCGGCCTCACGTTCAACACGACCTTCACCGCGTTCTTCTTCGCCGATCGCCTCGACGTCCCGGTCGAAGAGGTGGCGGGTCTCATCGCGGTGCTCGGCGGCGTCGGCGTCCTGGCGACCGCCGCCGGTGCGATCGGCGGCGGATTCCTGTCCGACCGCCTGCACCGACGGCGGCCGTTCGTGCTCGCCGCCGGATCGGTGTTCGGCCTCGGCGCCGTGCTGATGGCGGTCGCGCCCGGCCGGCCGGTGCTGTTCGCCGGATCGCTGATCTGCTCGCTCGGCATCGGTGCGTTCGCTGCCGTCGACCAGGCGCTGCTGCTGGACGTCCTGCCCGAGCGGCAGACCGCGGCCGGCCGGTTCATGGGCATCACCGGCTTCGCCACCTCGATCCCGCAGGCGTCCGGGCCGTTCATCGCGCCGCTGTTCCTCGCCGTCGGCGCGGCCGGCGGGGCGAAGAACTACACACTGCTCTACGCGGTCGCCGCCGCCTGCACGGTGCTGGGCGGACTGGTCGTGCTGCGCATCAAGTCGGTCAAGTGACCGCGTACGGAAGGGTTGACCCGATCGTGTCCAGCTCCTGGCAGGCGTCGTTCATCAGCGCCGAGACCCCGTCCGAGGCGGGTGATCCTGCCGTCTACTTCCGCCGCGAGCTCGGCGTGGGGGAGGGCGTGCGGCGGGCGACCCTGCACGTGACCGGCCTTGGCATCGTCGAGCCGTACGTCAACGGCGTCCGCGTCGGGGCGGACGTACTGCTGCCGGGGTGGACGTCCTACCGGCACCGCCTCGACGTGCGCAGCTACGACGTGACCGACGCGATCACCGCCGGCGCCAACGCGGTCGGTGCGGTCGTCGGGGAGGGTTGGGCGGTCGGCCGTCTCGGCTGGGAGCACCGGCGAGCGCACTACGCCGACCGGCCGGCCCTGTGGCTGCAGCTGGACCTCGAGTACGACGACCGCACCGAGACCGTCGGCACCGACAGCGGGTTCCGCGTCGCTACCGGCGCGGTCCGGGCGAACAGCCTCTACGACGGCGAGACCTACGACGCGCGCCTCGAACCGGACGGCTGGCCCCGGCCCGGATTCGACGACACCACCTGGCAGCCCGCTCGGCCGTTCGACTGGAACCTCGCGGCACTGACCAAGCCGATCGCCCCGCCGATCCGCCGGATCGAGGAACTCCCACCGGCCGCCATCACGGCCGGCCCGGCCGGCACCACAATCGTGGACTTCGGGCAGAACATCTCCGGCTGGGTCCGGATCACCGTCACCGGCGAGGCCGGGGACACCATCACCCTGCGCCACGCCGAGCACCTCACCCCCGCCGGCGAGCTGGACACCCAATCCAACCGCAGCGCCGAGGCCACCGACCGGTACACGCTGCGCGGCGGGGCGCCGGAGACCTGGGAGCCACGGTTCACCTTCCACGGCTTCCGCTATGTCGAGGTCGACGGCTGGCCGGGGGAGCTGACACCGGACGCCGTCCGGGCCGTGGTCGTGCACAGCGACATGATCCGGACCGGCTGGTTCGAGTGCTCCGACGAGCTCGTCAACCGGCTGCATGCCAACACCGTGTGGTCGATGCGGGACAACTTCGTCGGTGTCCCCACCGACTGCCCGCAGCGCGACGAGCGGCTCGGCTGGACCGGTGACCTCAACGCGTTCGCGCCGACCGCGGCCTACCTGTACGACGTGCGCGGGGTGTTGCGCTCTTGGCTGGCCGACCTCGCGGCGGAGCAGCGGGCGACCGGATTCGTGCCGTGGGTGGTGCCCGACGTGCTGTCGACCCCGTCCCCGCCGACCGCGCTGTGGAGCGACGCCGCGGTGAGCGTGCCGTGGCAGCTCTACCAGGAGTACGGCGACGTCGACATCCTGCGCGACTGCTACGACTCCATGGCGGCCTTCGTCCGGCAGGTCGAAGGGCTGCTGGACGAGCACGGCCTGTGGAGCGCCGGCTTCCAGTACGGCGACTGGCTCGACCCGGACGCCCCGGCCGACAACCCCGCCGGCGGCAAGACCGACCGTCACCTGCTGGCGTCCGCGTACCTGTGCCGGACCAGCCGCGAGACGGCGCGGGCCGCGACGCTGCTGGGCCGGGACGAGGACGCTGCGCACTTCACCGCCCTCGCCGAGCGGGTGCGGGCCGCGTTCCGCCGGGAGTACGTCACCGAGGCCGGCCGGATCGTCAACGAGTCCGCCACCGCGTACGCCCTCGCGATCACCTTCGGCATCCTCGACGAGCAGCAGCGGCACAAGGCCGGCGACCGGCTCGCCGAGCTCGTCGCCAAGGCCGGCTACCGCATCTCGACCGGGTTCGCCGGCACGCCGCTGATCACCGATGCGCTGTCCTCGACCGGGCACCTGACCGAGGCGTACCTCCTGCTCATGCAGCGGGAGTGCCCGTCGTTCCTGTACCCGGTGACGATGGGCGCCACCACGATCTGGGAGCGGTGGGACGCCGTGCGGCCCGACGGCACCCTGAACTCGACCGGGATGACGTCGCTGAACCACTACGCCCTGGGCGCGGTCGCCGACTGGCTGCACCGCGTCGTCGGAGGGTTGCAGCGCACCGAGCCCGGTTGGCGGCGGATCCGCATCGCACCACAGCCCGGCGGTGGCCTCACCGCCGCTCGGGCCGCCCACGACACCGTGCTCGGCCGGGTGGAGGTGCACTGGCGCGTCGACGGCGACGAGCTGGCCGTCGACGTCACGATCCCGCCCGGCGCCGAGGCCGAGGTGGTGCTGCCGCTGCACCCGGCCGACGCGGCCGAACAGGTCGGCCCCGGCCACCACACCTGGCGCTACCCGCTGCCGGCCGGCCACGGCGCGCGCCCCGAGTACACCATGGACACGCCACTGAAGACGATCGCCGACGACCCCACCGTCTGGCCCGGCGTCAGCGCCGTCTTCGCCAGGTACTTCCCCGGCATCCCGATCGACGGCTCCGCCCCCGAGGCCGCCGCGATGTCGCTGACCACCGTGCTGCAGTACATCCCCGGTGTGCCCGACGGCCTCGAGGCCGACCTGTGCGCCGCGCTCAACCCGGAAGGATCCGCATGAACGACGTCACCGACCTCACTCTCGAGCAGAAGGCCTCCCTGCTGTCCGGCCACAACATGTGGTCGACCAAGCGGCTGGACGAGGCGGGGCTGCCGTCGATCGTGCTGACCGACGGCCCGCACGGGGTGCGCCGCCAGACCGGAGCGGCCGACCACCTCGGGATCAGCGTCAGCGAGCCGGCCACCTGCTTCCCGCCGGCCGTCGCCGTCGGCTCGTCCTGGGATCCTGAGGTCGCCGCCCGCCTCGGACAGGCGGTCGGTCGCGAGGCCCGTGCGCTCGGCGTCAGCGTGCTGCTCGGACCCGGCGTCAACATCAAGCGGTCGCCGTTGTGCGGGCGCAACTTCGAGTACTACTCGGAGGACCCGTACCTGTCCGGTGTACTGGGTAGCGCGTACACCCGGGCGATGCAGGCAGAGGGTGTCGGCGCGTCGGTCAAGCACTTCGCGGCCAACAACCAGGAGACCGACCGGATGCGGGTGAGCGCCGACGTCGACGAGCGCACCCTGCGGGAGATCTACCTGCCGGCCTTCGAGCGTGTGGTGACCGAGGCGGTGCCGGCCACCGTCATGTGTTCGTACAACCGGATCAACGGTGTGTCAGCGGCGCAGAACCGCTGGCTGCTGACCGACCTGCTGCGCGACGAATGGGGGTTCACGGGAGCGGTCGTGTCCGACTGGGGTGCGGTCGGCGACCGGGTCGCCGCGCTCTCGGCCGGACTGGACCTGGAGATGCCGGGCAACGGCGGCGTGACGGACCGGGAGATCGTCGACGCGGTGCGCAGCGGGGCGTTGGACGAGTCGGTGGTGGACGAGGCCGTGCGGCGCGTCCTCGCGCTCGCCGAGGCGTGGCCCGCGGCGGGTTGGACGTTCGACGCCGACGCCCACCACGCGCTCGCGCGGGACCTGGCGGCGCAATGTGCCGTGCTGCTCAAGAACGACAGCCGGACGCTGCCACTGGACACCGCCGGCAGCGTCGCCGTCATCGGTGCCCTCGCCGCCGAGCCGCGGTACCAGGGCAGCGGCAGCTCCCGGGTCAACCCCACCCGTCTTGACACCGCGCTGGACAGCATCCGCGTGCACGCCGAGGCGTACGGGCAGACCGTAGCCTGGGCGCCGGGGTTCACCGCCGACGGCAGCGGTGACGCCGAGGCGCTGCGGGCCGAGGCGGTGCGCGTCGCCGCCGCAGCCGACGTCGCCGTCGTCTTCGCCGGCCTGGGCGACAAGGAGGAGTCTGAGGGCTTCGACCGCACCCACCTCGACCTGCCGGCCGCTCAGGTGGAAGTGATCCGCGCGGTTGCCG
Source organism: Dactylosporangium vinaceum (assembly GCF_019904175.1). Taxonomy (GTDB): domain Bacteria; phylum Actinomycetota; class Actinomycetes; order Mycobacteriales; family Micromonosporaceae; genus Dactylosporangium; species Dactylosporangium vinaceum. The sequence continues at coordinate 3,942,811 of NZ_CP061913.1, forward strand.
CCGCGGCCCGGCGCACCGTCGTCGTGCTCGCCAACGGCGGCGTGGTGTCGCTGGAGGGCTGGCACGACGACGTCGAGGCGATCCTCGAGGGCTTCCTGCTCGGGCAGGCGGGCGGCGGCGCGCTGGCGGATCTGCTCTACGGCATCGCGAACCCGTCCGGGCACCTTGCCGAGACGCTTCCCCTGCGGTTGCAGGACACGCCGAGCTACCTCACCTTCCCCGGCGAGCAGCAGCACGTCCGCTACGGCGAGGGCGTCATGGTCGGCTACCGGTACTACACCAGCGTCGAGGCGCCGGTGCGCTACCCGTTCGGGCACGGTCTGACCTACACCACGTTCCACACCCGCCACCTCGCGGTCACCGTCACCGGCGACGACACCGCCGAGGTCACCGTCACCGTCGCCAACACCGGTGCGCGGGCCGGTAGCCATGTCATCCAGGTGTACGTGGCGACCGACGCCGGACCGGTCCGTCACCCCGCCCGAGAGCTCCGCGCGTTCGCCAAGGTCGCCTTGGAGCCGGGGGAGGAGCGTACCGTCACCCTGACCCTCGACCGGCGGGCGTTCGCGTACTGGGACATCATGCACGAGCGGTGGGTCGTCGCCTCCGGTCAGTACCGGATCCAGGTCGGCACGGACGCGGCCACGGTCGTGGCTGAGGAGCCCGTCAAGCTCGGCGGCGACCCGCTGGTCACCCCGCTGTCGATGGACTCCACTGTCGGCGAATGGTTCGCCCATCCAGTCGCCGGTCCCGCGCTGATGCGGGGCATGACCGCCGCGATGACCCCCGAGCAGCGCGCCCAGGCCGAGCAGCAACAGGACCAGCTGCGCATGGTCGAGTCGATGCCGATGCGCGTGTTCATCGGCTTTCTCGGTCAGGCCGTCCCGCAGGCGGCCCTGGACCAGCTCATCGAGGCCAGCCGGGAGGCCCGGTGAGCCCGTCTCCCTGACCGGCATGCCCGACGTCCGCCGACCCACAGGCCGATTGCACGCGCGCAAGACGAACCGATGACAACCGCCAACCCAGCGGCCACCAGTCCTCGCGTCCTCTTCCGCTCGATGAGCGGACGCCGTTGAGCTGCGGCTACAGGTGACCCGTGTCGTTGAAGCTGACCAGGGCCGGAGGTCGACCGGACTCCCACTGCACGATGGTGATCGCGCAGTTGTCCTGGTTGAGTCCGATCCAACGCCACTGCGGGGCGTCAAGCACGTGGCGGACGAACCAGCCGATCACGAAGTTGTGCGTGATCAGCAGCTCGCGCCGGTCACTGTCGCCGCTGACACCGAAGTGGTCGACAGCAGCCTGCAAGGCGACGGCGTCCTCGTCGCGCTCGTCGTGGGGCACGCCGTCGAGCCAGGCATGCCACCGGCCCGGGTAGCGACTGCGCTGCGCGGCGGATGGCACCGGCGTTCGATCCGTGATGAAGTCACAGGCGTGTCTCGGCACCTGCGGAAGATGGTGCGCGACGACCTCGGCCGTCTGGACCGCCCGGGCCAGCGGGCTGTGATGGACGGCCGCGAAAGGCGTCGTACGCAGCCGGCGGCCCAGCCGATCTGCCTGCTCACTTCCGAGCCGCGAAAGACCGCCTTCGGGGCCGTGACCGGAGGCCGGATCCTGTTCGCCGTGGCGGACCAGGTACAGCTGCGTGCGACCCATCGACGTCATCCCTTCGAATGTCGACAAGCGACGACCCACAGTAGGCCACCGAGGCGCGGGCCGCTCTGGGTGACGCACCTGTCCGGGGCGCTCTGGACCCGCGCCGAAGGAGATGGTCGATCGGGCCAGCATCACGGATCATTTCGGCGCCGCGATGCAGGTGGCCGGGGTTGAAGCCGAACAGGGGCGGCCCTGGCACCGTCCTCCCGGCGGGGAGGACGGTGCCGCGAATCAGGCCCTAGTTTCGGTCAGCGTCAGCGGTATCCGGCAGTGACGATGCTCGCCTGTATGGCGTCCTCGGTCGCGTCGTTCGGGTAGCCGGCCGTCACCGCACCCTCGAAGAACTCGCCGACACCGTAGTGACTGTTGTCCCCGCCGGTACCCAGCAGAATGGAACTGTCCAGCTTCATCGGCGAGTACCCGTTCGGCAGAGGACCGGAGTATGGCCGGACCAGCCCGCCGCTGGTGGCATCGCCGTACTTGAGCGTGAAGTTCGAGGTGCCGTTGTTCTTCTCCCACGCGGACACGAACGGGAAGTGCACCCCCGAGTTGTTCGGGTCCTTGTTGGAGCCGGTGTTGGTATGGAACATGCCGTTCTCCAGATCGGCCTCCACCCACGGGCCGGCGCCGACGCACGGGTTGTTCCCCCAGGTCCCGAACCAGCACGCGGTACCCCACTCGATTGCGTTCATTGTCGCGTTGCCCGCGTCAGTGTGCGAGTTCACGCCGCTGCCGTAGTCGAAGCAGCACTGGTCGTTCACGTAGTTCGACGAGGTAACCATGTAGATACCCTCCGGCTGGGACCCGGTCGGCACCTTCTTCGCGTTGTCGATCCGGTACCCCACGCCGGGGGTGACCTTGACGCCGTACGCCTTGTGGCCGCCGACGGTCACCGGCAGCGCCTTGGCGTCCGCAGGCACGTCGGCGCCGTTCGGCCCCGGACCCTTCCACAGGCCACCCCAGGAGACGGGCAGATCGTTGCGGTTGGCCGTCTGGTCGTAGATCTTCGTGATCGTGCAGGCGCTGTTCGCGCAGAACGTGTCCTGCGCGGCGGCGTTGGCCACGCCACCGGCCGACAGCAGCCCGATGTCCAGGTACTGCTTGTCCGACGTGCGCTGCACCTGGTACAGCGGCCCGTTGTACGCGACGAACAGCGCCCGGATGGTGCTGTGCGCCGTGACGCACGGGGTTCCGCCGGCCGCGTAGAGGTCACACGGCAGGCTCCCGGGCGGCGGCGGGCTGGTCGAGGCGCTCGACGACGGTGTAGGCGACGGCGTCGATCCACCGGAGACGGTCCACTGCTGGTTGCTCTGACCGTTGCAGGACCACAGAATGATCTTCGTACCGTTCGCCGTGCCGGCACCGTTCGCGTCGACGCACAGCCCGGACTGCACCCCGGTGATCGTGCCGTTCGAGTTGAAATTCCACTGCTGGTTCGCTTGGCCGTTGCAGTCCCAGATGATCACCTGGGTCCCGTTGGCCGTGCCCCGCCCGTACGCGTCGAGGCACTTGCTCCCGTTGTACACGGTCAGCTGCTTGCTGGCGGTATACGTCCAGCGCTGTCCGGTCGCGCTGCCGCAGTCGAACAACTGGACCTGGGTGCCGTTGGTGGTGGTGGAGTTCGGTACGTCCAGGCAGCGCCCGGACTGGACGCCCACGATCGTGGAGTCCTGGGCGGTGACCGCCGCCGACGCGATCCGAACCGTGACGATCCCCATCACCATGGCGAGCACGACGGCGGCGGCCGTCGCGGCCAGTCGCAGCGGTCGTCTCGGTGGTTTGACTGCGGGTGGCTGTGCGCTCATCTGAACGATCTCCTGTCAGGTCGGAGCGGGTACGAGTCGCGGCGTCAACTTCCGGATGGCGGCGGAGTTCACGGGGCCGTACCGCTCTGGGGACTGGCGGGGAAGCGAACACGTGTGGGCTCCGCGCTAGCGAAGGCTCCAACGCTGGTTGGCCTGGCCGTTGCAGGACCAGAGGATGATCTTCGTACCGTTCGCCGTGCCGGCACCGTTCGCGTCCATGCACAGCCCGGACTGCACCCCGGTGATCGTGCCGCCGGAGTTCACGTTCCACTGCTGGTTGGCCTGCCCGTTGCACGACCACACGATCACCTGCGTGCCGTTGCCGGTACCTGCACCGTTGGCGTCCAGGCACAGGTTTCCCGCGCCCTGCAGTTGCTTACCGGCGGTGTAGGTCCAGGTCGCACCCGGCTGCCCCGCGCAGTCCTGCAGCTGCACCTGGGTACCCGCGCTCTGGCTCGTCGCGGTCACGCACCGACCCGACTGCGAACCCACGATCTGCTGAGCGCCGCTCGCCGGTGGAGTCCGCGACGGCTGCGCGGACACCGACGCCGAGGCCGAAGGATGCGAGGACGGCGAGGCGGAGCTCGGCGACGGCGTCGGGCCGCCCGGCGGTATCAGTGGACACTTGGCGCTGTACCGGGAGACGCCTGTCGGGTCCGGGATCGTCGGGCACATGAACTGGGTGTAGCGGGTGTCGTTGTCCACGAACAGCTTCAGCCACGGGACGAGCCGGCGGATCTCGACGTTGTTGGCCCGAGTGAAGAACAGGTGGTCGGCGCCGCTGAGCTGCACGTAGGCGCTCTGGGTCGTCGCCGGGAGGGTGGCGTACAGATTGTCGAGGTAAGCCGGCGTGACGGTGGGGTCGGTCTGGCCGCCGACGAACAGGGTCGGCACGCGGTCGGTGGACAGGCTCGACAGCCCGGTCGGCGACCCGGGGGCGAGCCCGACCACGGCCCGCAGTGACGGGCGTTGCATGGCCGCGAGGAGTGCGCCGGCCCCGCCGGCCGAGTGGCCCATGACGGAGAGCCGGTCGGGGTCGACCCGGTCGCGCACCGGACTGCGCTGGGTCAGGTAGTCAAGCGCGGCGAGCAGCTGCATGCCGCGGGCGTCGGCCCCGTCGGTGCGGCTGTTGGTCTCGATGCCGATGACGACGAACCCGAACGAGGCCAGGCGCGGGCCCATCCAGGCTTCCTCGTTGGCGAAGAGCGCCGAGTAGCCGGGCACGATCGCCACCGCGCCCCACGTGCCCAGGCTGGTGTCGGTCGGGTAGTAGATGGAGCCGCCGTTGAAACCGTTCCCGGCCGGCACGGTCAGCTGCGCGGTGGCGAACGGGCCGTTGGTCGCGGCGACGCCGGCGACGGTCGGGTCCGGGCCCCGCTGGTAGGGGTTGTCGGCCGCCGAGGCGGGGTGGGCCAGGACCCCGGCCGCCAGCCCGAACGCGCCGAGCACGACCGCTATCAGGGCGATGCCGAGCCGGGTCGGTCCCGCGCCTTCTATGACGCGTCGTCGCATCGCGCTACCTCCTTCGGGCGGGGCAGGCGGGAGCCTCGCAACCGGTTGTGAAAAACAGTGTCGTCAGTACTGCGGCGGCTTGTTAGCGCTCACAGAACCTTCGCGAAGACATTGACATCCGTGCGTGAAAAGTCACAAGCGACGCGGCCCGCGCGGCGCCCGTGTGGCGGGGTGAACGCGCACGTCAAGGGCGGCCCGGGCGCGGATCCGGCGGCCGTGAAAACAGGGCGCGACTTGCTTCCACGACGTCCATAACGGTTTCTCCGCGCATCCATGCCGACGGGCCGGCCAGCGTGGCCCGGCGGTGCGAGGGCCGACCGCGGCATCGGGGAGCACTCTCGGCGCCCAGCCGGGCCGGAGTCGCCGACGCACCGGTCTCGGCGACGATCTCGGCCAGTACCGGGGGCCTTGCCGCCGACGCGCGGGAGCGGCCGCAACCACAGCCCGGCGGATTTGCTATGTCCGGGACGCCCTGTGCCGCTGCCTCGTATGCTGGCAGGACCCATCAGACGCTCCAGGATGAAGCTGTGCCTGAGCAAGCAGGCGATGAAGCTCGTGAAGCCGACGAACAATTCCGCGGAAAGTGTGAAGACTGTTTCGGGCTCTGCTGCGTCGCTCCCAGCTTCCCCGCGTCTGCCGATTTTGCTATCACCAAAGAAGCCGGGAAACCGTGTCCGAATCTGGCGGCCGAGTTCCGGTGCACCATCCACAGCAGTCTGAACGCCCGGGGCTTTCGCGGCTGCGTTGCCTACGACTGCTTCGGTGCCGGTCAGAAGGTTTCCCAACTGGCCTTCGGCGGCCGCTCAGGGCGGGACGCACCGGAAACCGCCGAGCGAATGTTCGAGACGTTCCGATTTGTGCGGCACCTGCACGAAATGCTCATCCCCTTAACCGTCGGGGCGACTCTGGAGGCGGCCGAGCCACTGCGCCGACGTCTCAATGCGCTGCGAGAGGACATCGACCGGTTGACCCGGGCCGGCGCCGACGAGATCCTCGCCGCGGACCTTCTCGACTACCGACGCCGAACGAACAGCCTGCTGCTGCTCCTCGCGTGTGAGCTGACGCGCGCGGACGGCACACGCAAGATCAGTCGCCGCGGCGTCGACCTGAGCAACACCGACCTGAGCCACGCCGACCTGCGGCGCGTCGACTTCACCAACGCAAGCCTGCACGGCGCCCGGCTCACCTACGCCGACCTACGCGGGGCCAACCTCACCGGCGCCGACCTAACCCAAGCGGATCTGACCGGCGCGGATCTGACGGGAGCCATTTTCGACGCCACCACCGCAGACAGAGCAATCTGACCATCGCGTGCACGCTCTTCGGCAGGACAGGAAGTCCTCGCGTCACCATGGACATTACGACAGCGGCGGGGTCCAGGCACGGCGACCACTGAGGCATGTAGCGAACGCCGGAGCCGGGTAGCCGGCTCTGTCTACGCGAAGGCGGAGGAAGAGTGGCGCCCGCGGCCGGCGAGGCGAGGATCAGCGTCCGGCCGTCGGGCTGCCGAGGAGCATTATCGGCTGCGAACCTGTCCGCTTGAGCCGTTGCGCTGATGCAGCGCCGCGATTTGTCGGTGAGAGTCGTCGCGTCTGAGGTGTGCCGCTTTCGGTTCAGCGCTGCCCGGGCCTTCGGGCCGGTGCTGGTCCAGCACGGGGGGAGATGATGGCCATGATGGCATCGACCAGCGGGGCGAGGCGTTCAGCCGGTCTCGGGGTCCGCGGCAGAATTCTGGTGACGGCCGCGATCGGATTGCTTGTCGCGGTGGTCGTCGGCGTCGTGGGATTGCTGGCGCTGGCTGGCGCGAGCAATGCGGCGAACCAGATCTACACCAGCAACGTGGCAAGCGTGTCCGCAGTCGGCGACATCCGGGCCGCGGTCGCGCAGGCCATGGTAGATGCAGCCCAGCATGCGATCTCGCAGGATGTGGCGACGATAGCGAGGTACGAGCAGGCGTTCACCACCGACCTGCAGACGTTCCAGACCGCGATGGCCGCCTACCGCAACTCCCATCCGGCCGCCACCGCGAAGGCGATCGACGAGGTCCAGCAGCAGTGGGACGCCTACGTCAGTATCGTGCAGACGAAGCTCATCCCGGCCAGTCGGGTCAACGATCTGGCCGGCTGGCAGAAGGTCCGCGACAGTGAGGTAGTCCCGCTGGTGAACGCCATGAGCACCGACCTGGCGGCGCTACGGGCGACCGAGGCGGCTGATGCGGCGAAGTCCGCCGCGTCGGCGCGCAGCGGCTACCGCACCAGCCGAACGGTCTCCATCGTGCTGCTGGCACTGACCGCTGCTATCTATGTCGCACGTCAGGTGGTGCGCGCGCTGGCGCGCATCGAACGGGTCTGTGAAGCCCTTGCGGTCGGCGACCTGACCCAGACGGCCGGGCTGACGTCGCAGGACGAGCCGGGCCGCATGGGCCGGGCCCTGGACGAGGCGATCGGGAAGCTGCGCGCGACGATGGCCACGATCGGTGAGTCGGCGGTGTCCCTCGCCGGAGCGTCGCAGCAGATGTCGGCGGTCTCGGTGCAGATCGCCACATCCGCCGAGGAAGCCTCGGCGCAGGCGCAGGCGGTGTCGGCCGCCGCCGAGGAGGTGTCGCGCAGCGTCGACACGGTCTCGGCCGGCGCGGAACAGATGGGCGCCTCGATCCGCGAGATCTCCAGCAACGCCTCCGAGGCAGCGCAGGTCGCCGCGACCGCCGTGCACACCGCCGCGCAGACCACCGCCACGATGCAGCAGCTCGGCGAATCCTCCGCACAGATCGGCAATGTCGTCGCGGTGATCACCTCGATCGCGGAGCAGACGAACCTGCTCGCCCTCAACGCCACGATCGAGGCGGCCCGGGCCGGCGAGTCCGGCAAGGGATTCGCCGTGGTCGCCACCGAGGTCAAGGATCTGGCGCAGGAGACGGCGAAGGCGACCGAGGACATTTCCCGGCGTGTGCAGGCGATCCAGGCCGACACCGCCGGCGAGGTTGCCGCGATCGAGCAGGTGACTCAGGTGATCGCCCGGATCAGCGACTACCAGACCACTGTCGCCTCCGCCGTGGAGGAGCAGACCGCCACCACAGCGGAGATGTCCCGTAGCGTCACCGAGGCCGCCTTTGGTACCGGGCAGATCGCCGCGAACATCACCGGCGTCGCCGAGGCGGCGAACACCACCAGCCAGAGCGTCACCGAGTCCAGCAGTCCGCCACCGACCTGGCCCGCATGTCGAGTGACCTGTCCGCCTTGGTCGGCAACTTCCGGTACTGACCGCCGCCGAAGCCGTTGCCGTGGGGCGGGGCGCAGCACCGCTGCACCTGCCCCGCGGGAAGTTCCGTTCAGGCCCAGCGGTCGGCGGCCAGCCGGGGATGGACCAAGTGCGCCGCCGGGCATTGTGGCCATGTTCGACGGCGATATCGCCCACCTGCCGGTGATCAGCTGGGTCCGGGCCATGTCGAGTTGCATATCGGTGCTGGTGTCGGAGGTACTCCATGACCAGCTGTGATGGTGACCGGCTGCCGCCGTAGGCCAGGGCCCATGTTCGAGCGCAGGCTCTGCACCGCGGCCACAGTGGTGTTGGTGTACTGCCCGGACGCTGCCGATCTCGCCACCGGTGCAGCGCTGCGTGACCGGCGGAGTCAGAGCGGCTGCACGATGTCGGCGGACAGTAGCGACACCTGGGCTGCTGCGTCCGCCGGTTTCGCGGTGCCCGGGCCGCTGAAGGTGAAGTCGAGGAGCAGCCCCTCCGCGACGAGCACGCACGTCGCTGTCCCGGCGCAGGCGGCTCGCCCGCCGATGGCCGGCACGCGCACGCGTTCGATGTCGCCCGGCGCGAACCCGGCCAGGGCCGCGTCGACCTCGCCGTCTTGGTCCGGCCCGAACGTGGTGCTGGTCGCTCCGGAGACCACGACGACGTTGCGGGGATCGAGGTCGGACACGTACACCGCGCCGACCGGGTCTTTGGCGCCCGACGCGCGCAGCCGCTCGATCGCGGATGTCGCCGTCCCGCCGTCGGGCTGGCGCGTGTAGTGATCGGCGGTCGTCGGCAGGACGATCTTCCACACCACAACGACGGAACGCGCGGCCCGGGGCGCCGTGCGGCTGGAGGCTGGTGTGGCGGCGATCGGCCGATGAGCCACGGCGTTGAACCGCGCGACCCCCTTGGCGAGCACCAGCCCACCGACACCACACATCACGGCAACCGACAGCGCAACCGCGGCGCGCCCGCCGACGCCCGCCCGCACGTTCCGCACCGGCTCCATGTTGGTCATGGCCGCAGGGTACGGTCATCGCCCGCACATCATAGAGCCGGGCAGGTCCGGCCCGCGCGGTCCGCTGGGGTGGCGGGGCCGGTGCCGCCACCCGGGTCGTCGGCCGGCTCGCCGAACCGTCCGGTGCGAAGGTGCCCGGCTGTCCGCTTTACGGCTTAATGATGAGTTTGCCGCGGAGGTGGCCCCGCTCGCTGACCCGGTGGGCCTGCGCGGCTTCCTCGAGCGGGTACGTGCCGGCGATGGGTAGTCGTAGCCGGCCCTCCGCGGCGAGGGTGGCGACTGTCGCGATCCGCTCGGCCGCTCCGGCCGGTTCGCCGAAGATCATCCGGACGCCGTGCTGGTCGGCCGCGGGGTCGGCGATGGTGACGACCCGCTGTGGTCCGCCGGCCATTGTGACGAGCGCGGCGAGGCTGCCGCGGCCGGAGGCGTCCAACGCGGCGTCGATCCCGTGGGGTGCGAGTTGCCGCAGCCGATCGGCCAGGCCCTCGCCGTAGCTGACGGGGGTGGCTCCGAGCTCGCGCAGGTAGGCGTGGTTGGCCTCGCCGGCCGTGCCGATCACGGTTGCGCCGGCCTGGACGGCGAGTTGGACGGCCACCGTGCCGACCCCGCCGGCCGCGCCGTCGACGACCAGGGTCTCGCCGGCTTTCAGGCCGAGCTCGGCGAGTGCGTATGCGGCGGTGTTGGCCGCGATGGGCAGGCCGGCGGCGACATCCCAGGCCAGGCCGGATGGCTTGGCCGTGAGCCCGTCGGCGGGGGCGAGGACCTGCTCGGCGTAGCCGCCCAGCGTGGTGCCACCGAGGACCTCGTCACCGACGGTGAAGCGGGTGACGCCGGGCCCGAGCGCCGTGATCACCCCGGCGACCTCGCCGCCCGGCACGGCTGGAAACTCGACCGGGATGAACGTCACCGCGCCGGCGCGCAGTTTCCAGTCCAGTGGATTGACGCCGGCGGCCCGGACCGCGATACGCACCTGCCCCTCGCCGGGCGACTCGACCCGGCGTTCGATCACTTCGAGGACCTCGGGTCCGCCGAATGCTGAAAATGCCACTGCTCGGTACTGCTCCGTCACGGTGTTCCTTCCCGCTGCGAATTGTTCGACGCCATCGAGCATATGTCGATTGAGATTCGACGATGCATGCGGACTCGGCAATTCCGGTGCTATCAGCGGAATTGAGTGATCCTTGAGTGTCGGCGGAGGGCGGCGGCTGAGTGTCGCAGGAGCAGGGTTGATGTTGACGCCGAGAGGAATTCCCGCCGATGACCGATATGCAGACCCTCCGCCCAGCTGCGGCCGGACCGCACCGGGCGGCACCGCCGGTCGCTGTGCGGCCCGGCGACCCCCGTTACGAGGACCTGGCGCTGCGTCGCCGCAACGAGCGGTTCGCGCACCGGCCTGACCGGTTCTATCTGGCCTGGTCGACGGAGCAGGTGGTGGCCGCCGTCCAGGCGTCGGTGGACGCCGGGCGGCCGGTGACGGTGCGCAGCGGCGGGCATTCGCTGGAGAATTCCGTCGGCGAGCATGCTGGTGGTGTCATCATTGATCTCGCAGGTATGCGGAACATTTCTTTTGATGCCACGCGGCGTGCCTTCGAGGTCGAGTCCGGCGCGACGCTGGGCGAGGTATTCCGTATGCTGTACCTCAATTGGGGTGTCACCATTCCGGGTGGATGGTGTCATTCAGTTTGCGTGGGTGGTCACATACAGGGCGGTGGTTACGGTGCCCTGTCGCGCAGTCTGGGCTCGGTCGTTGACCATCTGTACGGTGTCGAGGTCGTCGTCGTGGACGCCGACGGGCGGGCCCGGACCGTCGAGGCGACCCGGGAAATCGACGACCCGAACCGCGATCTGTGGTGGGCTCATACCGGTGGCGGCGGCGGCAATTTCGGCGTCGTCACGCGCTACTGGCTGCGATCGCCGGTCGACGGCGACGATCCCGCGATGCTGCTGCCGAAGCCCCCGGCCCTACAGCTCACTGGCGGCATGATGTGGTCGTGGGCCGATCTGCCCGCCGACCGGTTCAGCGCACTGATGCACAACCACGCCAGATGGCACGAGTCGAACAGCGCGCCCGGCGACCGCGGCACTGCGCTGCACTCGACGCTCATGGTGACCGCGCGCGGCGAAACCGACAACCCGACCGACATCCTCTTGTTCGCCATGCTCGACGGCAGCGAGCCCGACGCGCGAGCGGTACTCGAGGGCTACTTCGATGCGGTCGGCGCCGGCATCGGGGGTAACCGGTTCGTCACCGAGCCCCAGCCGTGGCTGTTCGCGGTGGTACCCCCGGATGTCGACGCCGATGCGCAGCGAGGGGCCGAGTACGCACGGTACAAGGGTAAGGCGGGCTACCTGCGCCGCGGGTTCTCCGATGCCCAGATCGCCACGATCCACCGGTACCTCACCGGTGAGCCGAGGCCGGAGATGGAGCTGGCGCGGCTGTGGCTCGTGTCGTACGGCGGTCAGGTGAACGCCGTCGATGCGGCGGCCACCGCGTTGGCGCAGCGCGACTCGATCCTGAAAGCGGTGTACACCGCGACGTGGCGCGACGCCGCGGACGATGAGACGAGCCTGCTGTGGCTGCGCCGCTTCTATAGTGACGTCTACGCCGATACGGGTGGTGTTCCGGTGCCCGGCGACATCAGCGACGGCTCGTACATCAACTATCCGGACGTCGATCTGGCCGATCCGGCGTGGAACACCTCCGGCGTGCCGTGGCACGACCTGTACTACAAGCACAACTATCCGCGGTTGCAGCACATCAAGCGCCGCTTCGACCCCCACAACGTATTCCGGCACACGCTGTCGATCGTGCCGGAGCAATCCGAGGAGCACCGATGACCACCAGCACGACCCATGAGTCCGAGGAAGCCGTCAAGGGTGTATTGGACCGGTTGCAGGACACGTGGCAGGCCGGCGATGCCGACGCGGTCTCCCAGATCTACACGGACGATGCCACGCTCATCATGACCGGGGTGTTCCTGAACGGCCGGGAGGAGATCCGGCAGTTCATGGCCGCCGCCTTCGCCGGTGCGCTGGCCGGTAGCCGGCCGCACAACGTGCCGCGGCTGATTCGCCGTATCAACGACGACACCGTGGTCGTCATCAGCGACATCGGCATTCTGCTGGCCGGGCAGGATCAAGTCGCCGACGGCGAGCACCGCATCGCCACCTGGACCATCACTCGCCTTGCGGACGGCTGGCGGGTGGCCGCTTATCACAACTGCCCTGTTCCGTAGAGCAACCGCCGGCTGCGGCCGTGGCGTCGTTCCCCCGGCGGCGCCACGGCCGCTCTGTATGCCGCGGCCGTGCCCTGAGCCTGCCGATGGAGGCGAAATGCTGATCCGTGAGCTCCCTGTGCCCGACGCCTACGAGTGTGCGCCGCCGACGTTTCCCGATGCGCGCGGCCTGTATTACGTGCCGCTGCATCTGCCCTCACTCTCAGCTGTGCTCGGCTACCGGCCGGTCTTCGCGCAGGTCAACCATGCACTGTCGCGGCGCGGTGCGGTCCGCGGTCCCCACTTTGCCGACGTACCTCCCGGGCAGGCGAAGTTCGCGTATTGCTCCAGTGGCGCGCTGCTGGACCTGGTGGTCGACTTGCGGGTCGGCTCGCCGACATTCGGCAGGCATGCGGCGCTGCGCCTGGACGCGACGCAATGCCACGGCGTTTACCTCGCCGAAGGGCTGGCGCATGCGGTTGTCGCGCTGGAGGACGACACCGTCCTGACGTATCTGTCGTCGACACCGTACGATTCGGAGGCTGAGCACGGCGTCAATCCGCTCGACCCGGCTCTGGGCCTGCCGCTGCCGGCTGAGCTCGAGCTGATTGTCTCCGAGCGCGACCGTACCGCGCCGACCATCGGGCAGGCTCGTGCGGCGGGGTGTCTGCCGCGCTATGAGGACTGTCTGCGTCGGTATCGCGAACTGCGCCGACGGCCTGTTGCGGCCTTTGCGTGACGGCGGCGGCCACCGGCATCCGGTGGCCGCCGCCGATGGCAACGGCTGCTAACGTCGGGCGGCGATACGCTCCCGGCCAAACGGGGCTACTTCGATGGGCAAGTGGGCGAACAGGTCGTCGCCAAGCGCGGAGGACTCGAAGGCGGCGTCGAGCGCCGCAAGCCACGGCCGGGGCACCGGCAGGCCGGCCTCCCGCCAGCTGTCCAGTCCCAGGACGGAGTAGCCCGGTCGAGGCGCCGGGCGGCCGAACTCCGCAGTCGTGCACGGGCGCACCCGGTCCGGGTCGGCGCCGAGCCGGCGGAATATCTCGCAGGCGAGCCGGTGCCAGCTGGCGGCACCAGGATTGACGCAATGCAGCAGGCGCTCGGCCGGAGCGGCGTCGGCGGTGATCAGGTCGGCCAGCGCGAGCAGCCCGGCGGCGAGGTCACCGGCCCAGGTGGGCGAACCGATCTGGTCGGTCACGACCGAGACCCAGGGACGGTCGCGTTCCAGCCGGACCATAGTGGACAGGAAGTTGCGGTTGTGCGTGCCGTAGACCCAGGCGGTGCGCACCACCCAGGCGCGTGCACCGGAGCCTGTGACCGCCCACTCCCCGGCGAGCTTGGTCCGGCCGTAGACGCTCAGCGGATTGGGCGCGTCGAGCGGCTCGTAAGGCCGGCCGGTGCGGCCGTCGAACACATAGTCACTGGAGACGTGCACCATCGCGACATCGTGCCGGTGGCACGCGGCGGCCAGGTGCGCGGGGCCGAGGGCGTTGACGGCGAAGGCCCGTTCGGGCCTGGCCTCGGCTGCGTCCGCGTCGGTGAACGCGGCGGCATTGATGAGCACGGCTGGCAGCCCGCGGGCCCTGGCATCCGCGGCGAAGGCGCCGACCCTTGCCGCGGCGGCGGCCGGCCGGGTGATGTCCAGCTCGCCGGAGCGGCAGGAGCGGTACAGGTCACCGGCGGATCGGCGGCGGGCCAGTTCGGCGCCCAGCAGGCCGGCGCCGCCGGTGACAAGCAACGCCTTCATGCCGAGGCTCCGATCGGCGCCGCCGCCAGCACATACTGGCCGTAGGGCGAGTGGGCGTGCCGCTCGCCCAGTGCGCGGCAGGTGCGGGCGTCGATGTACCCCATCCGCAACGCGATCTCCTCCAGGCAGGCGATCGGGATGCCCTGCCGGTGCTGGATCGCCTGCACGAATTGCGACGCGCTGAGCAGCCCGTCGTAGGTGCCCGCATCGAGCCAGGCATACCCGCGCCCGAGCGAGTGCAGGGTCGCGCGACCCTCGTTGACGTACACCTGGTTGACGTCGGTGATCTCCAGCTCACCCCGGTGCGAGGGCAGGATGCCGCGGGCGATTTCGAGCACGTCGTTGGTGTACACGTACAACCCAGTGATCGCTTCGGAGCTGCGCGGGTCGGCCGGCTTTTCCACGATTCGGGTAAGCCGGCCGTCCGCGTCGGTTTCGGCGACGCCGTAGCGGTGCGGATCGGCGACGGTGTACCCGAACAGCGCGCAGCCGGTGACCTCCCGGACCGCCCGGCGCAGCAATAGCGCCAGACCCTGGCCGTAGAAGATGTTGTCGCCGAGGATCAACGTGACCGGGTCGCGCCCGACAAATGCCGCACCGACGCGGAATGCGTCGGCGATGCCCGCCGGGCGCGGCTGGACGGCGTACTGCAGCTGGAGCCCCAGGTCGCTGCCGTCACCGAGGACGCGCCGGAACGCGGGCAGATCGGTCGGGGTGGAGATGATGAGCACCTCGCGGATGCCGCCGAGCATGAGGGTCGACAGCGGGTAGTAGATCATTGGCTTGTCGTAGACCGGCAGCAGTTGCTTGGACAGCGCCCGGGTCAGCGGGTAGAGGCGGGTGCCGCTGCCGCCGGCAAGGATGATGCCTTTCATCGTGTTGCTCACTTTCCTGCGGGCCGGAGCGATCCGGGCGCTCAGCGGAAGTCGTCGGCGTGGTCGGCCGCCCAACGGGCGAAGGAGCGGCCGGTAACGCCCAACAGTTGCTGGCGCGCGTCCACAACGGGCACCGGGTGGTCGTCCCAGGTGCTGAGGTACCGCAGCAGCTGATCGACGACGTCGGCCTGACCCCACCGGCTCAGGGTCTCGCGGTACTGCTGTGGCTGCTGCTCCTCGAAGCGCACCGGCCGGTCGATGGCATCGCCGATGAGCTCGGCCTGGCGGATCTGCGGCATCGACTCCGGCCCGCTCATGACATAGATGACGCCCGCGTGCCCGGAACCGGTGAGCGTGAGGGCGGCAACGTCGGCGATGTCGTCCTCATGGACCGGGGCGGAGTGCGACTGCGGGTAGGGTGCGCGGACCACCGACTCCCGGCGGATCATATCGGCCCATTGCAGGGTGTTGGTGGCGAACGTGCCGGCGCGAAGGAACGTCCACGGGAGACGCGAGCGTCCGAGCGCGCGCTCGACCTGCACATGCAGCCGCGCGATCGGGTTGGTGTCGGCGTCGGGGAACGTCAACGAGCGGGTCGACAGCAGCGTCACGTGCTCGATCCCCGCCTCCTCCATCAGCCGTACCTGCTCTGCGGCGGTGGCCGGCCGGGCGTAGAGGAAGACGCGCGACACACCAACCAACGCCGGCGCCAGCGTTTCTGGGCGGCTCAGGTCGGCCTGCACGACCTCCAGGCCGTCGGTGAAGACGGCCTGGCCTGGCTCACTGCTGGCGACACGGACCTTCTCGCCGCGGGCGAGCAGTGTGTTGGCGAGGCTGCGGCCGACATGGCCGCGGCCGCCGGTGATGAGGATTGTCATGATTGCTCCTTCAGTGCGCGTGGCGAGCGTGCAGGGTGCGGGCGACGTCGGCGGGTGAGGGCATGGCGGCGATCTCGTCTCGGATCTCCGCGGTGGCGCGGCCGATGGCGGCCGAGTCGAGGGTGGTGGTGATGAGCTCCGCGGTGACGTGCCGCGAGGTCGTGCTCACCCCGGCCCCGCGGGCGGCCACGGCGTGGGCGGTGAAGTGTTGGTCCGACCCCTGCGGCAGGATGATCTGACGAACGCCGGCGGCCAGCGCGGTCAACGTCGTTCCGGAGCCTCCGTGGTGCACGATGGCGGTGCACGTGCTCAGCAGCGTGTTGAGCGGGACCCAGCCCTCGGCCCGGACGTTGGGTGGGAGCACCGGCAGCCGATCACGGTCGACGTCACCGAGGGCGAGCACGAATTCGGCGTCGACGGCGGCGAGCTCGGCCATGAGGTCGTCGAGCAGGGCCAGCCCGCCGTACTTGGGAACGAACGTACCGAGGGTGAGCGCCACCCGGGCCCGCCGCGGCGGACGGGTCAGCCAGTCCGGCAGTGCTCCCAGGGCCAGGTGGGATCCGTTGTACGGCACGTGGCGCAGCAGCCCGTGGCCGCCGTCGATGCGGTTGAGGCTCGGCGGGGTGGTTCGGAGCCGGTCGATCTCGGGCGGTTCGCCGACGACGCCGTGACGGTCATACGCCTCGGCCAGGGCGTGGCGAAGACGCTGAACCATGTCCGGGACGATGGCTAGGAGTGTCGTCAGGCTGACCAGCGGCGCGCCGACAGCGGTGGCGGCGAGGGCTCCGGCGCCCTGGATGTCAGTGCCTACGACGAGGTCGGGTCGCCACCGCCGGGCCAACTCGACCGCACCGTCGGCGACGAGGTCGGACAGCTCCGCGAACAGCTCCACGGCGGCTTTGATATCGGCCTCCTGGAGTTCACCGCCGCGGTACCAGACCAGCTGGCCCGAGCCGGCGTGCTGCGACCGGCGGGTGAAAGGGGCGGCGAGGTCGGCGTCTGGAGCAGCGAGGTCGGCATACGGCAGTCCGGCGCCGGCGCTGTCACGCATGCCGTTGCCGCCGCCGGCATAGAGGACGTCGTGCCCGGCGGCGCGCAGGGCCCAGGCGAGCGGCACGGTCGAGAAGATGTCGCTCGCCGTGGGATAGGTGCAGATGAGAACCCGCATATGGTGCCCTTCTCGTCGATTTCCGATCGCTTTCACGATCGAAAGAACGATATGGCTCCAGGCTCTTATCTCACTCAAGAAGTGCCTGCTTATTACAGGCTCATTGCGGCAGACTCAAGAATGTCACGATGCAGTTTCTGGGTGCGCAGGGACGGCTCCATGCCCAACTCTTGGACGAGTGAGGTGCGGAGCCGGTGGAAGACCTCAAGGGCCTGGACCCGGCGGCCCAGGCGGCTCAGGCAGAGCATCAGGTATTCGTGCAGCCGCTCGTCGTAGGGGCTGCGCAACGCCAGTCGGGACAGTTCGCCGACGAGTTCCCGGTCGCGGCCCAGGCGCAGCTCGCTCTCGATGCGCAGAGCCTGGGCGGCCAGCCGGCGCTGCTCGAGCTGGGCGACCTCCGCCTGCAGCGGCAGTCCGTGGTCGACGTCGGGCAGCACGGTGCCGGTCCACAGTCTTTCGGCCCGGCGCAACACCTCCGCCGCCTTGGCGTCGTCGTCCTCGTGCACCGCGCTTTCGCCA
This sequence comes from Dactylosporangium vinaceum, assembly GCF_019904175.1. Classification (GTDB taxonomy): domain Bacteria; phylum Actinomycetota; class Actinomycetes; order Mycobacteriales; family Micromonosporaceae; genus Dactylosporangium; species Dactylosporangium vinaceum. Next base: position 3,960,450 of record NZ_CP061913.1, read on the forward strand.
AGCGTCACCAGGCCCAGATAGTCGTGCAGGTCGAAGTAGCAGTCCCGCAGCTGGAATTGGTACCCCTCGCTGCGGGTCACGAGTACGTCGTCGCGGATGTCAGCGGTGCTACGGCCCAGGCTCTGAGCCAGGCGGCCGCGCAGGTTGAGGATGTAGGTCTGCAGGGCCGTCCGGGCCCGCTTTGGCGGATCGTCTCCCCACAGCTCGTCGACCAGGACGTGGACCGGGACGACGTGGCAGTAGTTGAACAGCAGGAGCGCCAGAACCTTGCGTTCTTTAGGTGCGCTCGGTGCGGCGTCGATGCCCTCGCCTCCGCGCACTGAGAAGTGCCCCAGAATCGTGATTGTCGAGATTTCCCCCATGAATTCCTCCACAGTCGGCGACGGGGGTGACCGTGCCGTCCTCGTGTTCGGTTTTGGTCAATGGGAATGGGTATTCGCAATAAATATTACATAACCATGTGAGTCAATATGATTACAAGTTGCTGCCCTGTGAGTCAGGTCACCGAATTTAGAATTCACGCATTATGCACATGGTGTGCGCGGGTTTCGGACCGGGCCTGCGCCCGGGCCAGCTCGGTCAGTCCGGCCCGCAGTCGGTGTTCGTCCATGCCTCGGCTGTTCATCAGGTATTCGATGACGTCCGCGCGCAGGGCGGTGAACAGCACGTGCCCCCGGTACTCGTGGTCCGTGCCGGGCGCGGTCGCAGCGAGGCGCCGGATCAGCTCGTCGATCCAGAACCGGCTTGCCGCATTGGCGTAGTACGCATCCGGGCCCTGCACCTCCAGCGCCCGCAGTAGCGGCCGGTTGTGCCAGGCGAAGTCGAACAGCGCCAGCACGAGCGCGACCAGGCTCTCCTCGGGTGGTCCGCCGGGTCCCAGTGGTGCCGGTCCTGACTCGATCGCCTCGCGCAGTGCGGTCACCCGGGGCTGCAGTACCGCCGCGATCAGGGTTTCCCGGTCGGCGAAGTGCCGAAAGACCGTGCCCTTGCCGACTCCGGCGACGGCGGCGACCTGACGCATCGAGATTGCGGCGGCGTCCGGGCGCGTGAACAGCGCGCTCGCCGCGGCAAGGATCGCCTGACGGTTGCGCGTTGCATCGATGCGTTCGTGGCGCGTGCTCGTTCGTGGATTGGTCAAGGTGCTTCCTCTGTTCCGGACCGCTGTCCCAGATACTAGCGCGGCTTCGTCACCCGCGGTAGCCGCCCGCGGGGTTGAGTGGGGCTTGAGCGATCGTGCGGCGCTCGCAGTACAACGAAAGGCATGGATTTCCGCATCACCGTCGAACCGCAGCAGGGTGCCGAGTACGCCGATGTCCTACGGGCGGCCCGGTCGGCCGGCGCCGCCGGGTACGAGGCCTTCTTCACGTCCGACCACCTGCTCGCGATGGCGGACCCGGACGTGCGGCACAGCCCGCTGGATGCCTGGACCACCATGGCCGGTCTCGCCCGCGAGACCTCGACCCTGCGGTTGGGCACCCTCGTCACGGCCTCGACACTGCGTCGCCCCGGACCGCTCGCGGTCACCGTGGCCCAGGTCGACCGGATGTCGGGAGGCCGGGTCGAACTCGGCATCGGCACCGGCTGGTATCAGGCCGAGCACGATGCGTACGGCGTGCCGTTCCCGGCCTTCACCGAGCGCTTCGACCGGCTGACGGAGCAGCTGGCCATCCTCACCGGCATGTGGGCGACGCCCCCGGGCGCCGAGTACTCCTTCACCGGCGAGCACTACGAACTCACCCGCGCGGCCGGCCGGCCCCGGCCCGCCCAGTCGCCGACGCTGCCGATCATCATCGGGGGCACCGGACCGCGGCGGACCCCTCAGCTCGCCGCCCGGTACGCGGCAGAGTACAACGCCAATTACACGAGCCTTGACGCTGCCGTGGCCGCCTACCGCCGGGCCGATGACGCCTGCCGCGCCACCGGCCGCGACCCGGCGACCCTGATCCACTCCGCGGCCCTGACGCTCGCGGTCGGACGTACCGACACCGAAGTGGCCCGGCGGACTCCGGCGCTCGGGCCGCACTTCGCCGCCATGGTGCGCCGCGGCGTCACCGGCAGCCCGGCCCGGGCGGTGGACGTCCTCGGGCGCTGGTCCGAGCGCACCGGATGCACGCGGTTCTACCTCCAGCTGTTCGACGTCACCGACATCGACCAGCTGGAGCTGGTCGCCTCCGACGTCATTCCTCAGCTGCGGCGGGGTGCAGCGGCTCGTGCGTGATGGGAACGATCTCCCAGTGCAGCCGCTGCCGCCAGCGGGCCAGCAGCTGCCGGACCGCCGGCGCGGCGGCATAGGCACGTAGGTGCTCGGCATCGCGGAACGTCAGCTGCGCGATGGCGACCTGCGCACCGTCACCCATCGGGCCCGGCAGGCCGGGCTGCGCCGCGAAGGACTCCGCGAGTCCGGTGCCCAGCGCCACCCGGCCGGCCTCGGCAAAGAACGCCTGCCGCTGCACCTCCGGGGCGGGTTCGGTGAAGCGGTAGACGAGCGTGTGCATGATCATGACAGACCTCCTGTGCCGACAACGGGTGTGCGAGCTTGGCGCCGCCGGCTCCCGAACGGCTCAAGGGCGCCGGTGACAGGTGGGCCTTTGAGCCGGGCTTGAGGCCGTGCGCCGATGGTCGCGCCATGAAGCACTTCGATGCCGACGTGATCGTGGCCGGGGCCGGCCCGGTCGGTCTCATGCTCGCGATCGAGCTGCGCACGGCCGGAATCGACGTCATGCTCCTGGAGCGGCGGGCCGAGGCGGACCCGGTGACCAAGGCCGGCTCCATCGGCCCTCTAGCCGTCGAGGCGCTCGAGCGCCGGGGGCTCATGCCGCAACTGCTGGCGGCGGAGGAGAGGACACTGCAGGGCTATGCGGACATGGCCGCCGCTGGTGGGTACTCCGGTGAAGCCCACGGACCGAAGGAGCACTTCGCCGGCCTGGACAAGATCGACTCAAGTCGGTACGGCGCCGGGCGGCGGCGGATGCGGGTCGAGCAGCCGGTCCTCGTCGGCATCCTGCAGGAAGCTCTGGGCCGCCTCGGCGGCAACCTGCGCCGCGACCACGAGGCGACCGGCGTCGAGCAGGACACCGACGGCGTCACGGTCACGGCTTGTACCCGTGGCGGCGAGCGGTCGTTGCGGGCACGCTTCCTCGTGGGCTGCGACGGCGGCGGCAGCGCTGTGCGGGCCCTGGCCGCGATTGCCTTCACCGGCACGCCGGCGACCCTCACCGGCCGGCGGGCCGTCGTCACGCTCGACGATCCGGCGGCGCTGCGGCCCGGCTTCGCGTACACACCCGGCGGGGTTCTCGTCTACGGCCTCGGTGTCAATCGGGTCGCCACGCTGGAGTTCGACGGCCCGCCACCCGCCGACAGCGGCCCGATGACCCTCGAGGACCTGCGGGCCAGCCTCGCGCGGGTGCGCGGCACTGACGTGCCGATCACGGCCATGGACGGCGGCGGGTACTTCGCGGACGGCGCCTATCAGGCGGCGACGTATCGGAGCGGGCGCGTACTGCTGGCCGGCGACGCCGCGCATGTACACGCTCCGTTCGGCGGCCAGGGCCTCAACGTCGGCCTGGTCGACGCCGTGAACCTCGGCTGGAAGCTCGCCGCTGCCATCCGCGGCTGGGCACCAGCCGGCCTGCTCGACACCTACTCCGCCGAGCGCCAACCGGTCGGTGCCCGACTGGTCGACAACACTCGCGCCCAGACGGCCCTGATGCGCCCCGACCCGCACAGCACCGCGCTGCGCAACCTGTTCGCGGAGCTGATGGACCTGCCCGAGGTCGAGCGTCACCTCGGACGCATGCTCGCCGGGTTCGACACTCGCTACAACGTAGGGGGAAATGATCCACTCGCGGGCACGATCCTGCCCAACCTCACGCTGCGGGCGGCGGGCGGCGGGCTTGTCGCCCAGGCGGCCTTTGCCGAGGCGGGCCACGGGCTGCTGCTGGACATGGTCCCGGCCTACGGCCTTGCCGAGGTGGCGCAGCCGTGGGCCGGCCGCATCGATGTGATCCGCGCGTCCGCGATCGTCGGCGGCCAGCTGCCCGGGCTGACCGCCGTGCTGCTGCGCCCGGACAACTGCGTGCTGTGGGCCGCCAGGCCCGGTGACGAACCCGACCGCGCCGGTCTCACCGAGGTGTTGCGGACCTGGTTCGGCGACTGAGAGGACTGCTGCAATGCCCTACACTCTGAGTACCGGCCTGGCTGCCACGTCAGCCGCGGCGGCCGAGGTCGCCCGCGACCACGCCGACCGCGCCGAACAGCAGCGCCGCCCGGCGGGCGAGACCATCGCCGAGCTGATCCGGGCCGGATACGCCCGGCACTTCGTCCCGCTGCGCCACGACGGGGCTGCAGGCGGCTTCGCTGAACTGCTCGACGGCTTGCTCACGCTGGCTGCGGCCGACATCAGCGCGGCCTGGTGCGCCATGATCCTGGCCACCTCCGGCCGGATGGGCGGCTACCTGCCACCCGCCGGGCAGGATGAGCTGTGGCGGGAGGGGCCCGACGCGGCGATCGCCGCGGCGTTCGTGCCGACCGGCGAGGTGATCGGCGGCAGCGGCGGCTGGCGGCTGTCCGGACAGTGGCAGATGCTGAGTGCGGTCGACCACGCCGACTGGGCACTGCTGTGCGGTGTGGCCGCCGGCGAGCGGCGTTTCTTCGCCGTGCCGCGCCGCGACTTCGACGTCCTCGACACCTGGCGCACTGTCGGCATGCGCGGCACCGGCAGCAACACGGTCCGCCTCGACGACGCGATGGTGCCGAGCCACCGCTCGTTCGCCGAAGAAGACCTGCTCGCCGGCCGCAATATCCATTCGGGCGCGCGCTGTCACCATGTGCCGCTGCTGGCAGTGGCCGGGACACTCTTCGCCGCTCCATCCGTCGGCGCCGTGCACGGCGCGCTGCGAGAGTGGTCGGACGGCATCGCCGGGCTCGGGGATCCGGGCGGGCGAGCGGCCCGGGCGGACCCGGTCGCGCAGGCCGTGCTCGCCCGCTGCGGCAGCGAGCTCGCCGCGGCGGAGCTGCTGCTCGGCCGGGCCGCCGGCACCGCCGACGACAGCGATCGGCCGGAAGGCTTCGCGGTGCGGGCGGCGCGCGACGCTGTCTTCGCCGCCGAGCTGGCCGCGCAGGCCGCGACCCGGCTCTTCCGGGCCGCCGGCAGCCGGGCCCAGACGGAGCACAGCCGCCTGCAGCGTGTATGGCGTGATGTGGCTGTGGCGACATCGCATGCGGCGCTTCGCTTCGAGCGCTCGGCCGCCCACGTGGCGCGTATGACCTGGCCCGAAAAGGCACTTTAGGGGGCGTCTCACTTGGTGAGTTTGGTGAGTCGTCGGTGGCAGATGAGGATGGCCGCGAGGTCGGCGAAGGCTTGGAAGTGCTCGGCTTTGCGTTCGTAGCGGCGGGTCAACCGGCGGTTGTTCATGAACCAGGACAGGCACGACTCAACGACCCACCGGTGCCGGCCCAGCCGCTCGGAGGACTCCACGCCCTTGCGGGCGATCCGGACGCGGATACCGCGACGGTGAACCTCGGCTCGGATCGCTTGCTGGTCGTAGGCCTTGTCCGCGTGGAGCTTCTCCGGGCGGCGGCGAGGCCGGCCGCACCGCCCGCGCACCGGCGTGAACGCGTCCAGCAACGGGAACAGCAGCTGCGCGTCCGGGGTGTTCGCCGCGGAGATCAGCACCTGCAGCGGGATCCCCCGCCGGTCGCACAGGACGTGGATCTTCGCGCCCGGTTTGCCGCGGTCGACCGGGTTTGGCCCGGTCAGGTCCCCCTTTTCACCGCCCGGACACTGATCGAGTCGATGATCGCCCGGGTCCAGTCGATCCCACCAGCGACCTGCAGCCGGTGCAGCAGTTCATGATGGATCTGTTCCCACAATCCGTACTTGGTCCACTCGGTGAACCGGCGATGCACCGTCGGGCGGGAGACCCCGAAGAACACCGCGGGCAGTTTCCGCCACAAGCAGCCTGCCTGCACCATGTACGCGATCGCGGCGAGTACCGCCCGGTCGTTTCGCAGCAACCGGAATCAACGGCTGCGCGACCTGCCGCAGGTCGTCCGGAGCCCACGTCTGGATCATGTCCTCGACAACATTTGCCACAAACAGCAGATCATGCCGGAGGCCACAGCCTCACCAAGTGAGACGCCCCCTTAGGGGGCGATCGTCGACCCGATGAGCGTCCGCGCTGCGAACAGGCGGACCTGAGCGGGCCAGATCCGCTCGACTGTGGCGAACCGGGCTCCAGGATTCACGTGTTGCCCGATCGGCGTGGGGTGGCGCTACAAGTCCTGACCGCGCACCTGCCATTTCCGCTGCTGGACTCGCTCACGCCGGTGCCGGGGCCGGCGTCAGCCATCGACCAGAGTCACGGTGACCCTGGCCACGAGGCCATCCGGGCCGTGGACCGCGACGTGGACCGCGGCGCCCTCGGCCGTGGCCATGACGGCGATCGGCACCGTGCCCGTCTCCGGGACCACGAGGGGCCGCAGGAACCGTGCCGAGCACGCCGCGATCCGGGCCGGGCCGCCGACGCGGCGCGCGACGGTCTCGACCGCCAGTCCCATTACCAGCATGCCGTGCGCCACCCGGCCCGGCAGCCCGGCCGCCCGGGCCGCCGCGCCGTCGAGGTGGATCGGGTTGTCATCGTGCGAGCAGGCGGCGTACCGGTGCAGATCGGCCGCGCTCACCGTGAGGTGCGTCGCCGCCGTCACGCCGGGGTCCCGGCCGGCTGCACGATCAGCGTCGTCGTCACCGTGCAAACCGGCGCACCGGACACGGTCTCGATCTCCGCCTGGGTTACCAAGATCTCGCGCCGCCCGGCCGAGCGGACGTCCGCGACGCGTACCCGTACCGTCAGCACATCACCGGCCCGGATCGGGCAGTGGTGGACGAACGACTGCTCACGGTGCAGGACCCGGCGGTAGTCCAGGCCGAGCTGCGGGTCTCGGACGACCTGGTCGTCCGCGGGCAGTGACAGCACGATTGCGAACGTGGCCGGCGCGAGCGGCGCGGCACCGCCGGTCGTTGGCGTGCCCAGCACCGCGGCGAAGGACCGGATCTCGTGCTCCTCGATGCGCCGTGGCGGCGTCGGCGGATACTCACGCCCGGCGAACGCATGATTGAGCCTCACCGCCGCGCTCCGCCGGCCGGCAGAAGTACTACCTGCCCGGCGTAGTTGAGGCCGGCCCCGAATCCGAACAGCAGCGCCGGTCCGCCAGGTGCGGCGGCGCTGTTGTCCAGCAGCCGCCGCAGCGCCATGGGGATCGACGCGGCCGAGGTGTTGCCGGCGGTCACCACGTCTCGGGCCACCACGACATGAGCCGGGAGCTCCAGCCGGTCGGCGAGCACGTCGATCATGCGCAGGTTCGCCTGGTGCGGCACGAATGCGGCGAGGTCGCTCACGCCCAGCCCGGCGTCGCGTAGCGCCTGCCGGCCGGCGGTGACGACCTCCTCGACGGCCCATCGGAAGACGCGTCGGCCGTCCATGCGCATCACCGGCCGCTCACGTTGCGGGTCGGCACCGAACTCGGCCCAGCTCGCGCTCATCCGCAACGCCTCACGGAAGGCGCCGTTGGCCCCGCGGACCACCGGCCCGATGGCGGGCGCCGACGTGGGGCCTACGAGGACCGCACCGGCGCCGTCGGCGAACATGAACGCCACGCCCCGGTCGGCCGGGTCGATGATGTCGGTCATCCGTTCCACGCCGATCACCAGCACGTAGCGCACTTCACCGGCGCGGACCGTGTCGCCGGCGACGGCCAGGGCATGGCAGAACCCGGCGCAGGCACCGGAGAGATCGAACGCGGCGGCCCGGCCGGCGCCGATTTCATCGGCGACCAGCACGGCCAGCGGCGGTGTCTGGACCAAATTCGACATGCTGGCCACGATGACGCAGCCGACCGCGTCGGGTGTGACGCCGGCGTGCTGCAACGCCGCGCCGGCCGCCGCCACCGCCATGGCGCACAGGGTTTCCTCCGGCCCGGCGAACCGGCGACTGACGATGCCGGAGCGCGACTCGATCCACTCGGGTGTCGAGTCGAGACGCCGGCACACCTCGTCGTTGGAAACCACCCGTCGCGGCCGGTATGCGCCTACGCCCAGGATGCCGCTGTGCGCAGCCGGTCTGACCTGGATCCGTTGTGCAGCCATGCCCCGACCCTCACGACGGCGACTCAAGCCCGGCTCAGGCGACCCGGTTAGGCGGTCCTTGAACCGGGCTTGAGGCTGCGGCGGAACAGTCGGACGGGCCAAGCCAACCGCCGGTCTTCATGGGGAGCCGTGATGCAGCAGCACTTCGACATCGCCGACCTGCAGCAGGTCGTGGCCAGCTGCGTCGGCGTCACCGACGTCGGCGTCATCAGTGTCGAGACACTCGACGAATCGTTCGCGGACCTCGGCGTCGACTCGCTCGCCCGCTACGAGGTGGCCACCCGGCTGCAGGACACCCTGACGGTGACAATCTCCGACGATGACATCGAGCGGGCCACCACACCGCGGCTGATGCTCGCCCTCGTCAACGAGCGCCTCAGCGGCCTTGCCCAGCAGGGCTCCGGGACATGACCACCGGGACGAGGTCCGCTCCGGCGCCGCTTGAGGCGAGCGACGCGGGCTGGATCCGGTGTCCACGCTGTCCCGCCGTCGTGTTCGGCAAACGATGGTTGCGGGCACTGCGGGTCTGCCCGGAGTGCGGGTTCCACGACGCCGTACCCGCTGCGGAGCGCCTCGAGCAGCTGCTCGATCCCGGCTCGGCCCGCCGGTTCGGCTCCGGCGTGGCGACCGAGGACGTACTGCGGTTCACAGATCTGCGGCCGTATCCGAGCCGCCTGGCCGCCGCGCGCGCGGCCACCGGGCTGGACGAGGCGGTTGTCGTTGCCCGTGGTCGCATCGAGGGCCACCCGGTCGTGGTGGCAGTGATGGACTTCCGGTTCCTCGGCGGCAGCCTCGGCGCGGCCGTCGGCGAGCTGGTCACGCTGGCCGCGGAGGCCGCCCTGGCCGACCGGGTGCCGCTGCTCCTGGTCACGGCCTCGGGTGGTGCCCGCATGCAGGAGGGCGCAGTTTCGCTCATGCAGATGGCGAAGACGAGCGCGGCGCTGGCGGCGCTCGATGAGGCCGGTGTGGCGACGCTCTCACTGATTACCGATCCGACCTATGGAGGGGTCGCGGCGTCGTTCGCCAGCCTCGGCGACCTGCTCCTCGCCGAACCGGGCGCCCGGATGGGGTTCGCGGGGCCACGAGTGATCCGGCAAACGGTGCGCGAGGAGCTGCCGCCCGGGTTTCAGACCGCCGAATTCCTAATGGAGCACGGCTTGCTGGACCTCATCGTGCCCCGGGCGCAGCTGCGCGAGCGGCTCGGGCGGTTGCTGGGGGCGCTCAGCCGTGCGGCCGTGGCCGGCCCGTCACTCGCACCCGGCATCGACGATCCACCGCAGGCCATCCGCGACCCCGCACTCCTGCCCGAGCCTGACCCGGCCGCGCAGGTCCGTGCGGCGCGATCCCTGGACCGGCCGACGTCGCTGGACTACTTCGGTCTCGTCTTCGACGACTTCGTGGAGCTTCACGGTGACCGGATCGGCGCAGACTGCCCGGCCGTCGTCGGCGGGCTCGCGCGCCTTGCCGGCACCCCGGTCGTGGTGATCGGGCATCAGAAAGGCCATGATGCGGCCGAGCTCGCCCGGCGCAACTTCGGCATGCCGACACCGCCGGGTTACCGCAAGGCCGCCCGGCTCATGGGCCTAGCCGCGAAGCTGACGCTGCCGGTCGTCACGCTTGTCGACACGCCCGGAGCCTATCCGGGAGCCCGGGCCGAGGAGCAGGGGCAGTCTCTGGCGATCGCGGGAAATCTTCGGCTCATGGCCATGCTGCCGGTGCCGGTGGTCGCCGTAGTGACCGGTGAGGGCGGTAGCGGAGGCGCGCTCGCCTTGGCCGTCGCCGACCGCCTGCTGATGCTCTCCGGCAGCACGTTTTCGGTTATCAGCCCGGAGGGCTGTGCCGCCATCCTATGGCATGACCGCGCCGAGGCCAGCCGGGCCGCGGCTGCGCTGAAGCTCACCCCACGTGACCTGCTCGCGCTCGGGATCGTCGATGCTGTGATCCCCGAGCCGGAGGGCGGCGCCGGGTGCGACTGGGTTGCCACCGCACTGGTCGTGCGCCAAGCGGTCGTGACCAACCTGTGCGAACTGTCCGATGTGGAACCGGAGCGGCTGGTCGCCGAGCGGCGGGCCCGCCTGCGCGGGCCCGGCCCTGGTGGGAAGGGCCCATGACCATGAGTGCAACGGAGCCGGGTGTCGACGGCGTCCTTGACGCTGTGCGCGCCTCGGTGCTGCAGGTTCTCGCGGCGGTGCCGGAGCGCCCGCATCGCCTGCGCGTGGACGCCAGCGGTGTCGCGATCGAGCTGGAGTGGCCGCCCGCGGCCGGGGCGGCACCCGCACCGGAGCCGGCGTCCGGACCGGTGACAAGCACCGTCGCCGAACCGGACGGCCCGGCGGGATATCAGGTATGCGCACCGAGCGTCGGGACGTTCTACCGGGCACCCGAGCCCGGCGCGGCGCCGTTCGTGCAGGTAGGTGATGCCGTCACGCCGGGACAGCAAGTGGGCATCATCGAGGCGATGAAGCTCATGCTGCCGATCAACGCTGACCGGGCCGGCCTGGTGACGCACGTACTCAAACAGGACAGCGAGTCCGTGCAGTATGGCGAGCCGCTGTTCATCCTCGACGCGGCATGACCGGGAGGCGGCATGTTCGACAAGGTGATGGTGGCGAACCGGGGCGAGATCGCACTGCGGGTCGTGCGCACCTGCCGTGAGATGAAAGTCCGATCGGTTGTCTGTTACTCCGAAGCCGATCAGGACTCGGCCGCCGTCCGGGCGGCTGACGAGGCGGTACGGATCGGACCCGCCCGCGCGAAGCGCAGCTACCTCAATGCGGCAGCGGTGCTGCAGGCGGCGCTGCAGTCGGGTGCGAAGGCCATTCATCCCGGCTACGGCTTCCTGTCGGAGGATGCGGACTTCGCCGAGGCGTGTGAGGACACCGGCATCGTGCTCATCGGCCCGCCCGCTCACGTCATGGCCCGGCTGGGCGACAAGAGCTCGGCCCGCCGGATCATGGCCTCGGCCGGGCTGCCCGTGCTGCCCGGTGGCACGGACCTGCGCAGCCCCGATGCGGCGGCCGAGCTCGCAGCCGAGATCGGGTATCCGGTCATCATCAAGGCCGCGGCCGGCGGTGGCGGGCGAGGCATGACGGTTGTGCGGGATCCGGCGGACTTCGTCGCGGCGTACCGCACCACGCAGGCCACGGCCCACATGCTGTTCCAGGACCGCCGGGTCTATGTCGAGCGGTACCTTACCCGGGCGCGCCACGTCGAGGTGCAGGTGCTGTGCGACAGCCACGGCAACGCGATCCACCTCGGCGAGCGGGACTGCTCCGTGCAGCGTCGCCAGCAGAAACTGATCGAGGAGACCCCTGCCGCTCGGCTGTCGTCCGGGCTCGCCGAGCGGATCTGCGCGGCCGCGGTGCAGGGCGCCCTCGCCGCGCAGTACGTTGGCGCCGGGACGTTCGAGTTTCTGGTCGGCCCGGATGACGACTTCTATTTCATGGAGGTCAACTGCCGCATCCAGGTCGAGCACCCGGTGACCGAAATGGTGACGGGCGTGGACCTGGTACGCGAGCAGCTGCATGTGGCCGCGGGACGGTCGTTGCTGCTGCGGCAGGAGGACATCCAGCGGCGCGGCACCTCCATCGAATGCCGTATCAACGCCGAGGACCCGGACCGCGGGTTCGCTCCGACACCGGGCCGGCTGACCGACTTCCAGCCGCCCGGCGGACCGTTCGTTCGCGTCGACACGCACGCATCCACCGGCTACACCGTCCCACCGGACTACGACTCGCTGCTGGCGAAAGTCGTAGTGTGGGGCCCGGACCGCGACCAGGCCGTTGAGCGGATGCTGCGCGCCCTGGCGGAGCTGCGCGCCGACGGTCCCGGGATGGCCACCACGGCGGCGTTCGTGGCCGCGGTGCTCGACGACCCGACGTTCCGGGCGGCGGAGCACGGCACCCGATTCGTCGACGAACTGCTGACGGCCCGGGGCGGGCTGAGGTGATGACGCCAGGACCGCCGGTAGTGCTGCTCCTGCCCGGCCAGGGCGCTCAGCAGCCGGCCATGGCGGCGGCGCTCTACGACGCGGATCCGACCTTCACGGCCGCCATGGACGCGTTTTTCGGGCCGCTCGGCGCGTGGGGGACACAGCTGCGCGCGGACTGGCTCGGCGGGTGCAGCGGGGCTGCGCTCGACGATGCGTCCCGGGCTCAGCCGCTGCTCTACGCAGTCGGCTACGCTCTCGGCGCGGCGCTGTCGGCTCACGGCGTGCCGATCAGCGGCGTGCTCGGCCACAGCGTAGGCGAGTTGGCCGCGGCGGCCCTGGCGGGTGTCTTCACACCCGCCGACGGCGCGAGGCTGCTCCGGGCCCGCGTCGCGGCCCTGGCCGGGATCGCCGCGGGCGGGATGCTCGCGGTGGCCGCCTCCCCGGCCGACCTCACACCGTTCCTCGACTCGCCCGACCGTCCCGACGGCGTGGTGGTCGGGGCCGAGAACGCGCCGAAACAGACCGTGCTGGCCGGGACCGAGCCGCGACTGTCGGCAGTGGAGTTTGCGCTGCGACGCCATGGCATGACGTGCCGGCGGATTGCCGCGCGGCAGCCGTTTCACAGCCCCGCGGCGAGGCCGGCCGCACGCCGGTTCCAGCGAGCATTCGGCCGGGTCGAGCTGCGCCCGCCGCGACTGCCGATGTGGTCGGCCGGCTCCGGGGCGCGACTGGAAGCCGGTCAGGCGACCGACCCGGGCTTCTGGGCGGCGCAGCTTGCCGGCCGGATGCGGCTCTGGTCCGCGCTCGACGCGCTGCTGTGCTCCGGTGCCGTGACGCTCGTCGAGGCCGGCCCCGGCCAGGGACTCACCGGGATCGCGCGCCGGCATCCGGGAGTGCGCACCGGCGCGAGCCGGGTGGTGCCGCTGCTGCCGGCCGCCGCGGCTGGGACACCCGGCGCGGTGCGGGACGCGGTGGAACGCCTGCGGGCGGACGCCGTCGCCCGACCGGCCGGTGGTGTTTCTTGAGCAGCCGTTGAGACGCCGGACAAAAGATCGAAACAAGACGATGAAGGAGATGCGCATGACACTCGACGACGTACGGCGAATCCTGACCGAGGCCGCCGGTGCGGACGAATCGATCCTGCCCGGGCGCGACATCGCCGACGTGCCGTTCACGGAGCTCGGCTACGACTCGCTCGCCCTCCTCGAGACCGCCGCGCGGATCAACCAGGAGTTCGGCGTCGCGCTGCCGGACGACACCGTCGTTGCCCTCAGCACGCCCCGCGAGCTCGTCGAGGCCGTCGAGCTGGCATCGGTCCCCGCTCAGCGCTGAACCAGGAGGACATCGCCATGATCGTGCACACCCTCATCTATCGGTTCCCGGACGATGTGTCGCCGCAGAGCCGCGCTGAGTTCTTCCAGGACATGGGCTCGCTCACGCTGGGCACCGGACTGGTTCGCGGCTACGACCACAAGCCGCACCTCTGGCTGCCGGCCGACAACCGGGCCCGCGGCCTGACGGCCGCCGCGATCGCCCAGTTCACCTGCGACGATTTGAAGGCACTGGAAACGTTCTCCGAGCTCCCGGAGGTCTACGACTTCGTGACCACATGGAAGGAGAAGCTGCGCTTCGAGGCCGCCTACGCCAACCACGAAGTGCTCACGCCCTACGGCGAGCAAGGCGCTCAGCCGTCCAATGCGCGCCGCGACTAGACGAGGAGCCACCATGACGCACGCCGAACACGCCGTCACCGTCGAGGCCCCGGTCGAGCTCGTCTGGCAGATCCTGCTCGACGTCCGCGGCTACGCCGGCATCTTCCCGCCCACTCGGGCGGTCGATCTGCTCGAAGAGTCCGAGCGCCATCAACTGGCGCGACTGCACGTCGATGTCGGCGAGGAGGCTCAGTCTTGGGTATCGCGCCGCGACATCGACGCAGAGCTGCGGGTCATCACCTATCAGCAGGTCGAGACCGCCCCGATCGTCGGGCGGATGGGCGGAGAGTGGCGCGCTTTCGCACTTGGAGCCGAGCGGACCCAGCTCGTGCTCACCCATGACTTCGCCACCCGGGAGCCGATCGACGGCCAGGTGGCCGGGCGGTACACCTTCGAAGAGGCCGACCGGATGCTGCACGCCGCCGTGGAGCGCAACAGTGTCGCCGATCTGGAGGCGGTAAAGGCGGAGTCGGAACGCCGGGTCCGGCAGCCGGTGGACGCGCCATGAGCCGCGTAATCGATTTGAGCGTTACTACAAGGAACACGCCCAGCGAAGCTACTCCCGTCGTGGTGGAACCGCTCGATCACCGCACCGGTGCGGTAGTCCTCGGACTGCGCCCCGAGGACTTCCCCGACGGGATGGCGATCTCCAACGAGAGCGTGACGCTCACCACCCACACCGGCACTCACATGGACGCACCGCTGCACTACGGCCCGTTCAGCGGCGGTGAGCCGGCCAAGAGCATCGACCAGGTGCCCATCGAGTGGTGTATCGGGCCCGGTGTCCGGCTGGACGTCCGGCACGTACCCCCCGGTGACGAAATCACTGTCGAGCACCTCGCCGATGCGCTCGACGCCGCCGGGCGGGCGCTGCAGCCGGGCGACATCGTCCTGCTGTGGACCGGCGCCGACGGCCTCTGGGGAACTGAGGATTACCTCACCACCTTCCCCGGACTGGGCGGCAAGGGCACGGCCTACCTCGTCGAACAAGGCGTCCGGGTCATCGGCATCGACGCCTGGGGTATGGATCGGCCCATGGCGGCGATGGTCGAGGAGTATCGGCGTACCGGCGACAACTCCTGCCTGTGGCCCGCCCACGTATATGGCCGCACCCGCGAGTATCTGCAGCTGGAAAAGTTGGCCAACCTCGGCTCCCTGCCCGGCGCGACCGGCTTCACCGTCTGCTGCTTCCCCGTGGCGGTAGCCGGCGCCGGCGCCGGCTGGAGCCGGGTGGTCGCGCTGACCGAGGAGGTGCGGTGAGCGCTCCGGCCACGCACCACCTGTTGCTGGACCGCGCGGCGCAGGACCTGCTGTTCCGGGCCGCCCGCTCCTCATCGGCGTTCACCGCTGACCCGATCACCGACGAGCAGATCGAGGCCGTCTACGACCTGATCAAATACGCGCCGACATCAATGAACCAGCAGCCGCTGCGTATCGTGCTGGTGCGTACCGTGGCGGCCCGGACTCGGCTGATCCGGCACATGCTCGGAACCAACGCGGCGAAGGTCGCCGAGGCACCGCTCGTCGCCATACTCGCGGTCGACCTGAACTTCCATCAAAAATTGCCACGGCTGTATCCGCACCGGCCGGAAGTCGCCGAACTCTTCGCCGACCCGGTGGTCCGCGAGGAGTCGGGCCGGTTCAACGCCACCCTGCAGCTGGCGTATTTCATCCTCGGCGTCCGTGCTGCGGGTCTGGCCGTCCGGCCGCTGGCGGGCTTCGACGCCAAGGCGGTCGACCGCGACTTCTTCGGCCCGCCGCAGCAGCGTTCCACCGCGGTGCTCACCGTGGTCACGCTGGGCCGGCCGGCGGGTCCACCACGGTTCGACCGTCTGCCGCGCCTGGAGTTCGACGAGGTCGTCACGACCGTCTGACGTCCGGCGCCGTGCAAAGCCCAGCAGAGAGACGAGGAAATGATGACGCAACGTCGTGCCGTGATCACCGGAATTGGAGTGCTGGCGCCGGGCGGGGAAGGCACCAAGGAATTCGTTGACCTGCTGTGCTCCGGCCGCACCGCGACCCGCCGCATATCGTTCTTTGACCCGTCGCTGTTCCGGTCGCAGGTGGCCGCCGAGTGCCGCTTCGATCCGCTGGCGTCCGGCCTGACCCACCGCGAGACTCGCCGCCTCGATCGAGCCGCACAACTTGCGCTGATCGCCACCCGCCACTGCCTGTCCGACAGCGGGCTGGACGTAGCGGCAATGTCACCGGAGCGGGTCGGCGTCAGCGTCGGTACTGCGGTCGGCGCCACGACGAGTCTCGAACGCGAATATCTGGTGCTGTCCGACACCGGTCGCGAGTGGCTCGTCAACGACGGCTACCGCTCCCCGCACCTGTACGACTACTTCGTACCCAGCTCGCTCGCGGCCGAGGTGGCCCGCGAGGCCGGCGCGGAGGGCCCGGCCGCAATCGTCTCCTCCGGCTGCACGTCCGGCCTCGACTCGGTCGGCCACGCGTTCGCGCTCATCACCGAGGGCACTGCCGACATCGTGGTGACCGGGGCGGCGGACGCGCCCATCTCACCCATCGCCGTATCCTGCTTCGACGCCATCAAGGCGACCACGCCGCGCAACGACGACCCCGAGCACGCCTCCCGCCCCTTCGACCGCACGCGGGACGGGTTCGTGCTCGCCGAGGGCGCGGCGATGCTCGTGCTCGAGGAGCGCGAACATGCGCGCAGGCGCGGCGCGCACATCTACGCGGAGATCACCGGATATGCGACGCGCTGCAACGCGTACCACATGACCGGGCTCAAGCCCGACGGGCGGGAGATGGCCGAGGCTATCGCGGCGGCCCTCGCCGAAGGGCGTACACCCGCGACCGACATCGGCTACATCAACGCGCACGGCTCGGGCACCAGGCAGAATGACCGCCACGAGACGGCCGCCTTCAAACGCTCGCTCGGCGATCACGCGTACCGCATTCCGGTCAGCTCCATCAAGTCCATGGTCGGGCATTCGCTCGGCGCGATCGGCTCCATCGAGATCGCGGCGTGCGCGCTCGCCATCGAGCACGGCTTCGTACCGCCGACGGCGAACCTGCACGAGGCCGATCCCGAATGCGATCTGGACTACGTCCCGCTGACCGCGCGGGAGATGCACATCGACACGGCGTTGAGCGTCGGTAGCGGATTCGGCGGCTTCCAGAGCGCGATGGTACTGCGCCGAGACGGAGCGGCACGATGAAGGCCCTGGTGACCGGGCTCGGCGTCGTCGCGCCTAATGGCATCGGCGGTGAGGCTTTCTGGCGCTCGACGCTGGAGGGCCGCAGCGGTGTCCGACCGCTGGCCCACCTCGCCGCGGGGGAGTACCCGGCGCGGCTCGCCGGGCAGATCAGCGACTTCGACGTCGAGGCGCACCTGCCCGGCCGGCTGCTGCCGCAGACCGATCGAAGCACCCGCCTGGCCCTCGTCGCTGCCGACCAGGCGCTTGCCGACGCCGGCGTCGACCCGACACAGCGGCTCGACTACGACATGGGCGTAGTGACGTCCAACGCGACTGGTGGCTTCGAGTTCACCCACACCGAGATCAACAAACTGTGGAACCTCGGCCCCCGGCACGTGAGCGTGTACGAATCGTTCGCCTGGTTCTACGCTGTCAACACCGGCCAGATCTCCATCCGGCACGGCCTGCGCGGGCCGGGCGCTGTACTCGTCACCGAACAGGCCGGCGGCCTCGACGCGGTCGGACATGCGCGGCGCACGTTACGGAAGGGCGCGACGCTGAGTGTCACCGGCGGCGTCGAGTCGTCCTTCGACCCGTGGGGCTGGGTATGCCATATCGCGGCCGGGCGGCTCAGCACCGAGACAGATCCGGCCCGCGCCTACCGGCCGTTCACCGCAGACCATCGCGGGCACGTCCCGGGAGAGGGCGGCGCGATCCTCGTACTCGAAGAGGCCACCGCGGCCCGTGCGCGCGGCGCTCGGTTGTACGGCGAGATCGCCGGGTACGCGGCCACCTTCGACCCTCGCCCCGGCTCCGGCCGCCCACCCGGACTGCGCCGCGCCGCTGAGCTCGCCCTCGCCGACGCCGGCCTGAACCCGCCGGACATCGACGTGGTGTTCGCTGACGCTGCCGGTGACGCCGCGCTCGACCAGCAGGAAGCCGAGGCCCTCGCCGGGCTTTTCGGGCCCGGGGGCGTGCCGGTGACCGCCCCCAAGACGCTGACCGGCCGCCTGCACGCCGGCGGCGGCCCGCTCGACATCGTCGCCGCCCTCTACACCATCCGCGACGGTCTCATCCCGCCGACGTTTCACGTCACCGAAGTGGCGCCGCAGTACCGGCTTGATCTGGTCCGCGGTCCGCACCCCCGCGCCCGCACTGTGCGGGCCGCCCTCGTGCTGGCCCGCGGCCAGGGCGGCTTCAACGCCGCCATCGTGGTCCGGGCCGTCTGACGACCGGAGGCCGACATGCTCCCCGAAACGCTGAGCGACCCGTACAGTGTGCTCGAGGCCCAGGCCCGGGCCAAGCTTCCCAACGCCGTCTTCGACTATGCCACCGGCGCCGCGGGGGACGAGACCACGATGCGGCGCAACGTCGAGGCCCTGGACGCCGTAACGTTCGTACCGCGAGTCCTGCACGACGTGTCAACGGTGGACACGACCACCGACGTCATCGGCGGCCCGCTGGCCGCGCCGTTGCTCGTCGCGCCGATGGGTATGCAGGGCCTGTACGACGACGGCGCCGAGCGAGCGATGGCCGACGCCGCCGCGGACCTCGGGGTCGGCTTCTGCCTGTCGATGTTCGGCACCCGCTCGGCCGGAGAGATCACCGCCAACGCCACGGCCGCGGTGCGGTGGCGCCAGGTGTACCTTACGCGCGACCCGGGCCTCACCGCCGCCCTCGCCAACGCCGCCCATGCCGCACACTTCCAGGCTCTTGTCGTCACAGTGGACCTTCCGGCCACCGCGACGCGCCGCCGCGACAGCACGGGCGCCTTCGAAACCTTCGATAATCCCGTTGCCGCAGCCGCCGCTCCGGCGCTGGTACGCGAACCGTACTTCCTGCAGCAGCTCGACCGGCGACGCCAGGACCGTCCAGGGACAACTGCGCAGCAGCTCATCGACGCGCTGTTCCCAAATCCCTCGGCCACCTGGACCGACCTCGCCGACCTCGTTCGGCGCAGCCCGCTGCCCGTCATCGTGAAGGGTGTCCTGCACCCTGCCGATGCGCGCCGGGCGGTCGATTGCGGTGCGGCCGCGGTCATCGTGTCCAATCACGGCGGCTCACAGCTGGACCGATGCGTCGCGACAGCCGAAGCGCTTCCGGCGGTCGTGGCGGGCGTCGGCGAGGCGGTACCCGTGTACGTCGATTCCGGCGTCCGGCGCGGCAATCACGTGGCCGTGGCCCTCGCGCTCGGTGCCTCCGCGGTACTGGTTGCCCGGCCGGCACTGTGGGGTCTGGCGACCGGCGGCCGCGAGGGTGCGCGAGCAGTCCTGGCCGGCCTGCTGGAAGAGCTGCGTCGAACCATGGTGATGCTCGGTGTTCCGACGTCCGCGCGACTTCGCGACGTGCCGCTACGGTCCCTGCCCAGGCTCGACCAGGAGCGTCCGGCCACGGGCAGACACCTGGAGAGACCAGCCCGGAAGCCGCCCGGCAAGTGGCGCTGAAGGAGAAGACGCGCCGCGTCGAGCGGGCCCGCCGCGCATTGAGGCCGCCGAGCAGCAGATTGGACGGTTCCCGGCCAGGGTTGACCAGGCGCAGGCTGCCCTCGCCCGGGCGCGCCGACGACTGGCCGAGGCCCGCGCCGAGCTGGCCCAAGCGACGGCGGAGGCCGAGGCGACCGCCCTCGACGAGGAGCGCCGGCGACCGGCCGCCGCAGCCGCGGTCCAGGTGGCCGACGACCGGACCCGGCAGATCGCGGCGGCCATCGCGGCGAGCCCCACCGGCCGCGGTACGATCGCGGCCCGCGGGGCAGAAGCCGGAAGGCCGGCCAGGACGACCTCCGCCAGCGCCGTTGTGTCGGTCTCGTCCTCAATGTCCCACAGATCAGACCAGTCGTCCGCGTCCAGCATCGACACGTAACACCAGTCGTCGATCAGCCCGACAATGACCACCTCATCCGGGGTGTAGGGGAACGTCGGACCGTTGTCGGCGGCGGTAGCGCCGTACACGGCCGGCAAGTCCTCCACCGAAACCACGCGGTCGTTCGTGCGGGCCGGAGAGTGTGCGCGGCCACGCCGGCATGGAGTATGACAGGGCGGCGGCACGCCCGGCGGCTGGAAGCCGGAGTCAGCCGGGGACGGCGGCCGAGCAATCCCCCTCGTGGTTCAGGAGGTGGTGTCGGCGGTGCCGCGTTCGGCGTGCGCAGCCGGGTAGTCGGCCTTCTCAGCCGACGTCAAGGAGCGTGCTATGCCGATCCAAAGCCCCAAGGAAGCGTTTCTGTTCGACCTTGCCACGACCCGCGGCGGCAAGCGGGCCGCCCTCGAGATCATCCAGCAGGGGCAGAACGAGGTGCCCGACAACCGGGCCCGGACCCTGCTCAGCCGCAACGCCGAGGAGACCCGCGCGCAGATCCGCACACTGGACCAGGTGTTCTCGCTGGTCGGGTCCCAACCGAAGGACGCCCCCTGCCCGGGGGTCGAAGGCGTCCGCCAGGAGCTCGAGATGTTCCGGCAGCAGGAACCCGCGCCGTAGTTCACGACCGCGACGGTGCTGGCCGGCAACCTGAAAATGAAGAAGAACGACATCGCCACCTACGAGCTGCTCACCGACAAAGCCTTCCTCCTCGGCCAGTCGGAGGCGGCGCAGATCTCAGCACGATGAAGAAGCAGGAGGAGGACAACGCGGGTACGACCGCACGACTGATCCACGAAATCATGATCGAGTCGGTCGGCGGGAACGACGTGGCCACCGAGGTTGCCACCGCCGGCGGCGGCGCGGTACCCCAGGCCATGAGCACCGGGGCCAGGTAGCCGTACCCGCGGGGCGGAGCGACGGCGCCCCGGTCCCGCCCCTCGACGGGCACGACCGGGGCGCCGCGTTCGGTGTATACCGATCCGCGCCACCAGCGTGCTCGCCCGGGCCGCCGTCGAGTTGCTCGAGCGGCACGGGGCCACCCAGGACGGGACGTGTCCGTCGTGTGGCCGATCCGCTCGCTGCCCGTCTGCCGAGTCGTGCAGCGGGCCCGGCTTTCCGCAAGGCTTCAGGCGCCGACGAGCCTCGACCTCACCGAGCTGGCGGCGCTGCGCGAGCGCGATCACCGGCCCGCGTGCCGAGCAGGGGTTATCAACGGTACGACCCGCTCCAGATGAAGCAACGGGCCGTGACCGTGCGCACGAGTACCCAGGCAGGCGGTGGATCGATGATCAGATCGTGAAGCCCCCGTCGACGTTGACCGTCGCCCCGGTGATGTAGCGCCCGTCCGGGCTGGCGAGGAACGCCACCGCAGCAGCCACGTCCGCTGGCTTCGCGTAGTGGCCGAGGGCGGTGAACCCGTTGATCGTGTCGGCGTTGGGGCCGTCAGCCGGGTTCAGCTCGGTGTCCGTGGCTCCTGGATTTACCAGATTCACGGTGATCGCCCGACCGCCGAGTTCGCGCCCGAGTGCCTTGGTCAGGCCGATCAGGGCGGTCTTGCTCATCGCGTACAGCGAGAAGCCCGGGAAGACGGCCCGCTCGGCCACATTGCTGCCGATGTTGATGATCCGGCCACCGGCCGACATATGCCGCAGCGCGGCCTGCGAGGCGACGAACGGTGCCCGGACGTTGACCGCGACGGTCTGTTCGAACTCGTCGAGGCTCAACTGCTCCAGCGGTCCCAGCAGGAAGGCGCCGGCATTGTTGACCAGGATGTCCAACCGGCCCAGCTCACCGGCGGCACGGTCCACTGCCGCGACTACCGCGGCCGGGTCAGCGCTGTCGGCCTGCACGGTGATTGCTCTGCGGCCCACCGCTTTGATCTGGTCCACCACGTCGTCGGCGCGTCGCTGGTTGTGCTGGAACGTCAGTGCCACATCGGCACCGTCCTTGGCCAGGCGCAGAGCCACGGCGGCGCCAATGCCACGACCACCACCAGTAACGAGAGCTACCTTGCCGTCAAGTGCGTTGTTCATGACGAAAGCCTGGCCGATCAACGTTCAGCCGTCTGGCGGTGATCGGACGACGCATTCGCGTTACCCAGCACCCACGACCCCAAGCCAAGCGGCAACCGACGGCATGAGCACCAACGGGCCATCTTCCGGCCACGCGCCCCGGTCGGATACGGGTACCGGGCCGCGGTGTTACCGTTGCCCGCCGTCGAGTTCGGCGGCATGGTCCGCAGCATTCCGCGGACCATGCCGCCGATGGGATTATGCGTCTACCCGGTCATCGTCGGGCACACGCGGCCTGACCACGCGCCCTTGGAGCGGTCGTGCCTGCCCGGTCGTGGGGAGGAAGGCGTGCACGGCGATCGCCACCCAGACGATTCCGTTCGCCACGCCGAAGAGCACGTCCGACGGGTGGTGCATCCCGCGGTACAGGCGCGACGCGCCGACGAGGAACGGCAGGCACAGCAGCACGGTGAGCAGCGCCGTCTTGAGCACCCCATTGCGCATCCGCCAGCCGACGATCACCGCCAGCGTGCCGTACAGCGCGACGGCCGCGCCGGCGTGCCCGGACGGGAAGCTCGACGTCGGCGGCGCGGGGTCCAGGTGCGGCACGTCCGGCCGCTGCCTGTGAATCACGAACACGACAAGCAGGAACACCGTCTCCTGCAGGGCCACGGCCGATATCAACGTCACCGCCTCCGCCCACCGGCGGAAGATCCACCGCAGCAGCAGCGCGAGCACCACCAGCAGCGGAACGACCGTCGTGGTGTCGGACGCCATGCTCATCAGGTGGGTGGCGATGTTCCAGTCGTGGGTGCGGTGCTCGGCGAAGCTGCGGTTGATGTCGTCCTCGCCGGCGATGATCCCCCGAAGCGGACGGGTGATCAGCAGCCCGCACCCGACGAGGACCAGGTACACGATCAGGCCCGGCGCCACCACCCGGCGCAGCACGTGCAAGGCTTCCGCCCGGTACTTCATGAGACCACCCTTTCAGCATCGTCAGGGTCGACACCCTCCAGCGGATCGTGCGGTGGCCTCCCGGCATCGCGTCGCCAGGTCTCGAACGCGGCGGCGGTCGCTGCGACAAGCGCCCCGGCCACCAGCCAGCCCGCGACCACATCGCTGAGGTAGTGGACGCCCAGGGCGATGCGGTCGAACCCGGTCAACACGATCACGAACGCCCCGGCCAGCCACAACATCAGCCGCGCCCGGGCGCCGCGCACCACAGGCACCAGCGCGAGCACCAGCACGAGGACGCCGACGGCGCTGTTCAACGCGTGCCCCGATGGGAAGCTGTAGCCGGGCGCGGTGTCCAGCGGCAGGTCGAACGTCGGACGGGCGCGGGCCACGACCAGCTTGAGGGCGAAGCCGAGAAAGCTGCCGGCGGCCATGGTGATCGCCGCCCACCAGGCAAGCCGGCGCGCGCCGCGCACGAACAGCACGACGACGAGCACGGCGACCGCGGCCCGGAAGACCTGCGGGTGCATCACGTCCTGCACGACGAGCAGCACCCTGAGCAGCGCCGGCCGCGACCCGACGACTCCGTGCAGGTAATCGGCGACCCACAGGTCGATCCGGTGCACCGGCCCCCAGCCACTGCGCACGGCGAGGGTCAGCAGCGTCACCGGAACCGCGATCACGAATCCGGCCAGCGCCGCCAGGGCAAGGCGCGGGCGCAATCGCAGGCGGTGCCAGCGCCCCGTCAACGTCGAATCGGCAGTGCGAACCACGCCGCAATGGTGCCCAGAAGGCGGCCAGATCAATCAGAGCGCCTCCGCGATCACGGAAATACCGGCTCGCGACCTGCATCATCACGTACCGGCACGTCGCCCGACGTTGTTGGAACCTCTAGGGCGCCGCCGCCGCATCGCCCGGCGTCGCGCCGAGGCTTTCGCCGAACAGCTCGAGCACCGCCGCCCATGCCCGCG
Source organism: Dactylosporangium vinaceum (assembly GCF_019904175.1). GTDB lineage: Bacteria > Actinomycetota > Actinomycetes > Mycobacteriales > Micromonosporaceae > Dactylosporangium > Dactylosporangium vinaceum. The sequence goes on from NZ_CP061913.1 coordinate 3,984,190, forward strand.
CGGCATGAGCGGCGTGGTAGCCGACGCCGGGCACGGTTGGGAGGTGGTGCTCGGTGCCGCCGGCGGGTGACCCGTCGGGCCGGGTCGGCGCGGCCCAGAAGGCGTGCTTGGCCCCGCCGTAGATGTGGGCCTGCCAGTCGACGCCGGCGTCCTGGAGCGCACCGCCGAACGCGAGCACCTGGGCGGGCGTACAGATCGGGTCAGCGGAGCCCGTGCAGAGCAGGAAGGTCCCGCCGGTGCCGGCCCAGTCCCCGGCCCGCGGGTCCGGCAGTCCGGGGTGGACGGCGGCGAGCGCCCGGAAGGACACACCGGTCCGGGCGAGCTCCAGCACGATCCGGCCACCGGCCCCATAGCCGAGCGCGCCCAGCCGCTCGGTGTCGGCGCCGGGCTCGGCGCGCAGCACGTCGAGCGCGGCCCGGCCGATGGTCAGCATGCGGGCCGGATCGCCGAGCAGCGGCAGGACCCGGTCCAGCATCGCCTGCGGCTCACCGAAGAACGTCCGGCCGCCGTGGTAGTCGAGCGCGAAGGCCAGGTAGCCGTGCCGGGCCAGGTCGTCGGCCCGGCCGCGCTGGTAGTCGTCGAGGCCGACGCCGTCGTGCCCGAGCAGCACGGCCGGCCACGGCCCCGCACCCGCGGGCCGGGCCAGGTGACCGGCCATCGTCAACCCGTCGACGTCGTACGTCACTTCCCGCGATGCGATCACGACATCGACACTAGCCACGGCGAGCGCTCGGCCGGACCCCGTTCGCTCTGGGCAGACGGCCGGCCGCCGCCGGGAACAAGAACTCCTCACAGCATGATGACGCGGCCCCGGTGCGGGCGTCGCTACGGGATGTCGATGCCGTCACCGGCGACGGGCAGCCGTACCCTTCCCCGGCAACTGCCCGCCGGTCACTCCATAGACTTCACCCATGACGTCCGCGAGCGCTTTTTGGATAGCGGCGGTTCGCGCCCGCGAGACCGGACGCGGTGCTCCGCTGTTCATCGATCCCTTTGCGCACGACCTGGCCGGTGACTCTGGCTACGCCACGATGGCCGCGTCGGAACAAGCGGCCGGCGGGGAGAATGCGTTCATCCCGGTTCGGGTCCGGTGGTTCGACGACCTCACCATGACCAGCGCGGCCGCGGGTGTCCGGCAGATCGTCCTGCTCGGCGCCGGCCTGGACACCCGGGCCTACCGGCTCGACCTGCCGGCCGATGCCGACTGGTACGAGGTCGACCGTCGGGAGATCTTCCAGCACAAGGAACCGGTCCTCGCTGAGCATTCCCCGCGATGCCAGCGCCACATCGTCGTTGCCGACCTCGGCGGCGACTGGGCAGAGCCACTGCTGCACGCCGGTCTCGACCCGGCGGCACGCACTCTGTGGCTCGCCGAGGGCCTGTTCTTCTATCTGACCGAACCGATGATCGTCGACCTCCTGCACACCGCCGCGGCACTGTGCGGCCCGGCCAGCATCGTCGCGGCCGACATCATCGGCACGGCCGGCCTCGACGCCCCGGCAATGCAGGGCTACCGAGACTGGTGCGACCGCAACGGCGTACCGCCGCCGTTCGGCGCCGACGACCCGGTCGCGCTGCTGCACGCCGGCGGCTGGCGAACCGAGCACATCACAACGCCCGGCGCCGCGGACGCGAATTACGGCCGGCTCCCCATCCAACCGGGCGGCCGGCAACCTGGGCGCACTCACCTCGTGACCGCGAGTCTCGCAACGAGCTGACCCGCGCATGCTGCATGCTTGCGTCGTGGACCGGGCCAGGTGCTGCCCGCACGCGGGCAGTCGTCATGTGGTCGGTCGTCACCGTTGCTCCCGGCCGTTCGGGTCTGCGTCAGGGTGGGGCAGTGACGCGCCGGGGAAGCCGCGGCCGGTGTGCAGCTCGTAGGTGAAGATGCCGGCGCGGACGCCGGGATCGTCGTCCATGACGGCCCGCACGGTATCGGGGTCGGCGGCGAAGATGCCGATGCCGCTCAGCGGCGAGTCGTCGGTGACGGGGATGACGACCGCGAGCAAGCCGGCGTCGACGAGGGCCATGTTACGGCGGCCGTGTTCCCAGATGATGGGGTCGACGTCCGGGCGGACGCACCTGTCGGTGGCGTGGAGCAGGATCGGCGTGTATGCGGCGGACTGTTGCAGCCGGTCGCGCATGGTGTCGTCGGTGGGGAAGACGAGTTTCCGGCCGGCGGCAGTGTTCGCCGTCTGGATGCGGTCGGCGAAGCCGTCGAGCGACCAGCCGCCGGCGACGGCGTCGCGCATGCCTTCCCAGCCGTCGCCGTGCCGGTCGAGGTGGCGGTGAGTCAATACGACCCGGGTCCGGTCCGGGGTCAAGGCGGTGAAGGCGATCTCGATCTCGCTGGTCTTGGCCGGGTCCGTCTCGATCTGCCACTGCGGGTTGATGTCCCAGCTGAAGCAGACCCGGTCAGGCGGCTGGTACGCCAGCACGCGGGCCCATCGGCATTCGCTGCCGTCGGTACCGCGGTCGATGATGTGCCCGCCGACGAACGGCTCGAACTCCATCTGCGCCAGCGGCGCCGCCAGGATGTGCTTGTCCGGGTCCCACCAGGTCCCGATCTCGGCGGTGAAGACATGGAACGCACGCGCGATCGGTACGCCCACCTCGGTGGCGACCCGCACGGTCGTGTCGTCGATGCGGCTGTCCATGGTCATCGGCTGCTCTCCGTCATTGGCTGCGCTCCGGGTGCTCGGCGGCATCCTTGAAGGCGGCCAGAGACCGCTTCCAGAATGCATCGAAGTAGGCACGTATCTCGGCCAGCGCATCGGGGTCCACGCGGTAGATCCGCCTGGTCCCCTCGGCCCGGTCGACGACCAGGCCGACGCCCTTGAGGAGCTGCAGGTGCTGCGACACCGCCGACCGGGAGATCGGCAGCTCCGCGGAGATCTCGGTAACCGAGGCGGGCCCGAGGGCCAGCCGTTCCAGGATCGTGCGGCGCGTGGGCTCGGTCAGAATGTCCAGCATTGCTGATACGTTAGCCATCACTAACGATAGTAGCCACTAACGGAAGGAGGGCGCAATGGTGGATCGATGAATCCCCACGCTGCACGTTCGAAGACCGGAGAAGACGACGGCCGTACCCGGCGGGCAGTGACTGGCCCTCTTGTGCTTCTCCGCCCAGGCCGGTCGTGACCGACTCTGCCGGGGCACGGCCGCACCGGACCAGGCTTCACAGCCAGGTGAACCTGGCGACAATGAGCGCTACGACGAGTACGGCCAGCACTATCGGGCCGGTGTAGGTGGCCCAGCGCTTGTGCAGCGGACGGCCCGGGTCGAGCGTGCGGGCAGGAATTCGGCTCTGCGGTTCGCGAACTTTGGCCACGCCGCCACGGTCCACGGCAATCACGGAGCGGCCGGTGCCCGCGGACGGGTCTGGCACAGTCGGGTGGTCGAGGTTGCGTGACTGCTGGGCGTTGCTGTGATTGAGCAGGACAACGAACGGGACGGCGAATCCCTGCACGCCCCACCAGCCCAGTTTCAGGGTCAGCTCGCTGAACTGCCGGTGCCGGGCCAGCGCGCACAAACGGCAGAAGTACTGCTCCTCCCAGGCCAGCCGCATCCCGACGAGGATGACGATCATCCACCGGAATTTCGCCTTGACGGCCGGCGAGCCGCCGCAGACCTGGCACGCGGCGGTCGCTGTCTTCGTATCCGTCACGCTGCTCTACCCCTCCGTCACGGCACACCCCGACACCCCGTGCGGCAGCGTAACGGCGTGCCCGGCGGCACGGCTCACACCATGTGCGACCCGTGCCCGGTGCTGCGGTTCGCGGGTGGGGCCGCGCCTCAGCGGCGGCTCCGTCGGGGCGCAGGAGCGGTCGCTGTGGCCGGGTGCGGCGATGCCCGCGGACATCGCCGCACCCGCCTGTATACGCACCCGGACCGTGCCGGGATCGTGCTGCTCGGCGTCGGGGTCGCCCGCTACGCTGCGGGCGGGCGCGCGGACGGCGGCCGGCTGCGGTGTGCCGGGCCGAGGCTCAACCGGCGGCGCAGGTGAGCACCGGGATGGTGGTGGGGCCGTTGGCGCTGAAGCCGAATGACGTGGCGGCGCCGGCGGCGAGAGCCGAGTTGTAGCTGACAGGCTTCGCGGTGACCGTGGCGCCGGCCGTGGTGAGCGTGGTGTTCCACGTGTTGGTGATGGTCTGACCGTTGGGGAGCGTCCAGGTGACGGTCCATGCGCTGATCGCCGTCGAGCCGGTGTTGCGCACGGCGACGTCGGCGTTGAACCCGCCGGCCCAGGAGTCGGTCACCCGGTAGCCTGCGCTGCATTGGCCCTGGCCGGCCGGCGGGGCCGTGGTCGGCGGAGGAGTGGTCGGCGGGGGCGTGGTCGGCGGGGGAGTGGTGCCGCCGCCGATCGAGACCTCACCGAGGTTGAGCGTCCAGGGGTCGTTCATGAGCGCGCCGGAGTTCTGGTTCTGCGGCGGACCCCACTTGTCGTTCCAGGCGAGGAAGTAGGAGGTCTTCGGGTAGTACTGCTTGATCGCGTTGATCCATTTGCTGTAATCGAACGGCGTGTTGTCCGGGCCGATCTCGGTGAACGCGAACGGCTTGCCGAGGCCGGTCAGCTGGCTGTAGGTGTTCTGGATGCCGGACGCGGCGGGGTTGTCGTCGTAGGCGTCCATGCCGACGATGTCCACGGCGTTGCCGCCGGCGAAGTACCCGGTGGCGTTGCCGCGGCTGAAGTCGGGGGCGTAGACCCAGATGAGGTTGTCGAGGCCGCGGGTGTTGACCAGGTAGTCGTACATAAAGTTCCAGACGTTCTTGAACGTGCCGGTGTCCTGGTTGCCCCACCAGAACCAGTCGCCGTTCATCTCGTGGAACGGCCGCCAGAGCACGACGACACCGGCGCTCTTGAGGTCCGCGAGGCCGTCGCCGACCTGCTTGAGGGAGTTGAGCCAGGTGCTGCCGACGGCGGTGCCGGGGTTGGTGATGTCGGCGAAGTTCGGCAGCTTGGTACCGAAGCCGCCGCTGCCCGGGTTGGGCCAGTGGATGCCGACGCTGACCAGGCCGCCGCGCTGCGCCCAGCTTTTCAGCGTGCTGTTGCAGGAGCTGTTGACCTGTGTGTTGCTGCTGGTGACCCAGTTGCCGTAGTCACAGGCCAGCAGCGCCGGGTACTGCCCGGTCTGGTTGTGCAGCTGCTCGGTCTGGTCGAGGTTGAACGTGCCGCCGCTGTAGCCGCCGAAGAAGCCGGACGCGACCCGGTTGCTGCCGCCGGCGGGCAGGCCGGCCAGCCAGCTGAGCTCGCTGGCGCGGGTGACCTGGCCGGGCGTGGGCGGCGGTGTGGTCGGGCCGTCGCTGTAGACCTCGAACTCGTACAGCGAGTAGCCCCAGCTGGTGTTGGCCCGTGCTGTGCCGTAGACGCGTACGTAGCGGCCGGTGCCGTTGACCGTGAGGTCGTTGACGCCGCCGGGCCCGGTGGTCGTGCTGTACATCGTGGTCCAGGTGCTGCCGTCGGGGGAGGCCTGGACCTGGTAGCTCTTGGCGTAGGCGGCTTCCCACCGCAGCACCACACGCCTGATCGGCTGGCTGGTGCCGAGGTCGACCTGTATCCACTGCGGGTCGCTGTACGCGCTGCCCCACCGGGTCGAGGGGTTGCCGTCGACCGCTTGGGCGGCGGCAAGGCTGCCGCTCTCGTCGGACGAGGACGTGACCGGGCGGTTCAGGGCCAGGTTTGCCGGTGTCCCGCCGGCAGCGTTGCCGGCGGTGAGGCTGAAGCCGTCGACCGCACCAGTGGCGGTGATGAGCACGCTGGTGGCCAGGATGGCACCGGCGAGCAGTGCTGTGCGGAACCTGTTCATGAGCTCCTCTAACGCTGTCTCGAACGGATGGGGTGCTGTCGCAGGTGGCGGCTGCGGAGCCGGTCGATGGTGGGCGCCTCGCGGCGAACAGGATCGATACTGATGCTTAATCGGTTAAGTTTCAAGCGGTCGTCACGGCATCGGTCTCATTGCCGTGGTGGTGTGCATGGCGGGCTCGCCGGTTCCCGGCGTTGCTGGATGCGACATGACTCGAGAGTGAAGCGCTTCGATGGTAATTCGCCAAAGACGCTGATCAGATGCACGGCACGCCGCGTGATATGTAGGCGGTAATGGCGGCGGAGTCTGCGGCGGAGTGGAAGTTTCACGCGCTGTACCACGCACGCGACCGTTCGGATTGACAACTTACCCGGTTAATCACGACGATCGCCTCTCGCAGCCGGTGAGCGCAGCGCACGCACGTCCGGGCCCGGGCGCTCCGGCTGCCGGTCATGCCCGTGCCGTCCATCCGCGGCCCACCGATCTGCCTCAGGAGACCACCATGAGATGTCGCGCACCCGTCCGGGGCGTGCTGGCCGGGGCGGCCGCCGCCGCCGTCCTCGCCGCCGCGCTTGTCACGATCCCGTCCGCGCACGCCGCCACGGGCGGCTGCCAGGTGCAGTACCAGGTCACCAACGACTGGGGAGCCGGGGCCACGGCGAACGTCGTCGTCACCAACACCGGCCCGACCGCCGTCAGCGGCTGGACGCTCGCCTGGACCTTCCCCGGCAGCCAGACGATCACCGATATGTGGAGCGCCACCAAGACCCAGTCCGGCGCCGCCGCCACGGCGACCAATGTCAGCTACAACCCGGTTATCGCCGCCAACGGCGGCTCGGTCACCTTCGGGTTCAACGTCACCTACACGGGGTCCGATCCGGCCCCGACCGGCTTCGAGCTCAACGGCACGGCCTGCGGCGGACCCGACCCAACCCCGCCGTCCAGCCCGTCCCCCCCGTCCAGCCCCGGCCCGACGTCCGGCCCCAGCCAGCCGGGCAGCCCGAGCCCGAGCGGCCCGGGCGCACCGCTGGGGAATTTGGCGCTTCGGCGGCCGGTGACCGCCTCGTCGGCGGAGGGCACCGGCCTGTCCGCCGCCAACGCAGTCGACGGCGACCGTGGCACCCGCTGGTCCAGTGCGTACACGGACCCGCAGTGGATTCAGGTCGACCTGGGCGCTGTGCGCCCGGTGCGCCAGGTGATCCTGCGATGGGAGGCCGCCTACGCCCGCTCGTACCAGGTGCAGACCTCCGTGGACGGCACGACCTGGACGACGCTCGCGGGTACCGTCGCCGGTGACGGCGGCGACGACGTGCTCGCCGTGGACGGCAGCGGCCGCTACGTGCGGATGTCCGGTACCACCCGCGGGACGGCCTGGGGGTATTCCCTCTACGAACTCGAGGTCTACGCCGTGCCGGTCGCGGTGCCACCGGGCCCCGACTGCGGCCAGGCGCCGGCCGATCCCAGTGCGAATAGCAAAGCCCGCAACCTCATCTGCTACCTCCGGACGCACGCCTACGTCAGCGGGCAGACCGATGTCGCCGACGCCGACAAGGTGCAGCAGCTGACCGGCCGCTACCCGGCGATCGTCGCGTTCGACTTCATGGAGTACACCCGCGGCAGCATCCAGACCCAGCAGGTCATCGACTGGGCGAGGCAGCGCAAGGGCATCGTCGCGTTCCAGTGGCACTGGTACTGCCCCCACGGCGGCAACTACTCCGCGCCGTGCGACTTCACGCCCGACCTGAGCAACCCGTCGTCCAAGCTGTACCAGGACATCGACCTGGTCGTCGGCGAGCTGAAAAAGATCGGCGACGCCGGCGTGCCGGTGCTGTTCCGCCCGCTGCACGAGTCCAACAACAACTACATGTGGTGGACCAAGCGGGGCCAGGCCGCCTACCAGCAGCTCTGGCGGCTCATCTATCAGCGCGCCCAGCTCGCCGGTGCGCACAACATCGTGTGGGTGTTCAACGGCATGGCCAGCGGCCAGGGCACTGCCCTGTCGTCGTGGTACCCGGGCGACGGCTACGTCGACCTGGTCACCTCCGACTACTTCCAGAGCGGCGGCGACTTCAGCACCTGCAAAGCGATCGGCAGCGCGAAGACCGTCGGCGTCGCCGAGACGTTCAGCCCGCTCAACCCGTCAACCGACCCGGCCTGGCCGTACTACGTCGTGTGGGCCTCGCGCGACTGGGCCGGCAGCGGCAAGGACGTCGCCGGACTCTGGAAGAGCGCCATGGCCGATCCCCGCACCATCGCCGTCAACCAGCTCCCGGACATGAGCGCCTGGTAGCCCGGCGTCTCCGGGGCGCCTGCGGGCCGGGTCGCGCAACGCGAGCCGGCCCGCGCGGGGCTGCCCGGCTCATCCCTCCGGGGCCGGGAAGCCCACCCCCGAAGTCATGCTCAGACCGGCCCGCCGTGGGTTTTCGCGCTCGTAACATCGGCTCGTTCCACAAAACCTCGCCGCCACGCACGCCGTCGCGCTGCCTGGCCCGGGCTTCGTGCGCCCTTCTCGTGGTCGCGCACGCTGCCAGTCCAAACCGGAGTCGCCACATGGGCCTGCTCAAGTTGTTCACCGCCGCCGTCGTCAGTTCCGCCATCGTCCTGAGCACCGCGCAGGGTGCCGCCGCCGCGCCGCCCCGGCCGCCGAAGCCCGATCGAGGTCACGACCACGCCGTGATCCTGGGCCGGCCCGGCACCACCCGGGCCGCGAAGCCCGGCGCCCCGCTGCCCAAGGTCACGGGGTCGGTGCCGCTGCAGCGCGACCTGTCCGTGCGCCCCAACGCGAAGACGCTCGCAACTCCCGCCGCAGGCCCGGCCAAGGTCGGGCTGCGCGCGCTCGTCGTCGGCGTCGACGCCGGCGACTGGGGCGTCGACACCTGGCGCTCGACCCTCGACCGCGTCGGCGCCGCCTACGACGTGCTGCTCACCCGCGACCAACCCCTGACCGCGGCGTCGCTGACCCGGCCCGACGGCGCCGGGAGGTACAACGCGATACTGCTCACCAGCAGCATGCTGCTGTACAACAGCGACGGAACCTACGTCAGCGGCCTCGACGGCACCGAGTGGAACATCCTGTGGGCCTACGAGCGCGACTTCGCGGTGCGCCAGGCGACCCTCTACACCAGCTACGGCACCTACCCCGAGGACTACTGCCTGTCCGCGTCGAGCGAGGCCGCCGTCGGCGACGCGATCCTGCCCGCGTCGCTGACCACGGCCGGGGCCGGCGTGTTCGACACCCTCAAGTCCACCGCCAAGGTCCCGATTCTGCAGTCGTACGTCTACCGCACCCGCGTCACCGCCGGCTGCGCCGCCGACCCGGTGCTCGTCAACGGGTCCGACGTGCTCGGGGTGCGCACCACGTCCGCGGACGGGCGGGAGCGCCTCGCCCTGACCTTCACCTCCAACCAGTACCTCACCCAGTCCTACCTGCTCGCCTACGGCATGTTCCGCTGGGCCAGCCGCGGGCTCTTCCTCGGCGAGCAGCGCCACTTCCTCGACGTGGACGTCGACGACTGGTTCAACACCGCCGACCACTACTACCCGGACGGGCGCGTCGAATCCGACCCGGGCTGGGCGATGACCGGCCACGAGGCCTACAACGCCGGCCAGCGGCAGGTCGCGCTGCGCGCCGCCTACCCGCTGGCCTCGGGCCTCACCCTGAACCTCGCCTACAACGGCGGCGACGCGGATCTCGGCGCCGGCACGGCGTGCAGCCCCAACGGCGGCGTCAGCACCCTCACCGCGACGAGCCGCTGCCTGGCCACGAAGTTCCGCTGGATCAACCACACACTGACCCACCCGGAGCTCAACCACACCGACTACGCCACCAGCAGCGCCGAGATCTCCGGCAACCGGACCGTCGCGACACGCCTCGGCCTGCCGCAGCCGGACGCGATCCTCAAGACGGGGGAGTACTCCGGCCTCGGCGTCTACAACGACAACCCGGACGACGACGTCGACCCGCCGACCGACCACGGCCTCGCCGCCTCCAACGCGCAGTTCCTGGCCGCCGCGCGCGACCTCGGCGTGCGCTACGTGCACGGCAACATGTCGTTCCCGAGCCAGGTGCCGAGCTGCTTCAACTGCGGCATCGTGCACCCGATGGAGCCGAGCATCACCGTGGTGCCGGACTGGCCGACGAACATCGCCTACCACACGACCACCCCGGCCGAGCAGACCGCGTTCTACAACTCCTTCTACGGGCCGAGCGGCAAGTTCCCGTTCTGGCCGGCGAACCTGACGTACGCGCAGATGCTCGACGCCGAGGCCGAGGTCGGGCTGACCCACCTGGCCACCGGGTCGCTCTACACGCACACCTTCCACATCGCCAACCTGCACGACTACGGCGCCGGCAAGACGCTGCTCACCGACTGGCTGGACCGGGTGCTGGCCAAGTACAGCGCCTTCTACGCCGTGCCCGTGCTCAGCCCCGACTGGACGGCCCTGGCCGCGTACGCCACCCAGCGCAACGCCCACTTCGCGGCCCTGCACGGTGGCGTGGACGCCGTCTACGACCCGGCGGCACGCACGATCACGGTCACGGCCCCGGCGGCCGGCTCAGTGACGGTCAGCGGCGCGGCGGGTACCGGCGCGGTCACCTACGGGCCCGAGGTCTCGGCCCGGCTGACGATCGGCGCCGCCGCCGTGACCGCCCCCGCGAGCCCGCGCTCATGAGGGTGGCGCTGGTGTCGGAGGGCACCTACCCGCAGGCGCTCGGCGGGGTGAGCGTCTGGTGCGATCAGCTCGTGCACGGCCTGCCCGAGCACCAGTGGGAGGCGGTGGCGCTGACCGTCGACGGCACCGAGCCGGTGCGCTGGGAACTGCCACCGAACCTCGAGCGGGTATTGACCATTCCACTGTGGAGCACCGAGCGCCGCCGCACCCGGCTGCGCCGCCCGGGCCGGGCCACACGCACGATGTTCCACGCCGCGCTCGACGCGTTCCTGGCCGCGCTCGTCACGGCGCCCGAGCCCGACCCGCAGCGGGGGGCCGTGCAGCGCAGCCGGTTCCTGCTGGCGCTGCGGGGGCTGTACGAGTACGCCGCCGACGGCGGGGACCTGGCCGGCGCGCTGCACGCCGACGCGGCCCTCGCCCGGCTCCAGCGGCGCTGGCAGGAGGCCGACCGGGGGCGGCTCACGCTCGCCGACGCGGCCCAGGCGACCGGGCTGATCGGCAACATGCTGCGGCCGCTGACCGTCGCACCGCCGCGCGCCGACGTGGTGCACTGCGCGATGAACGGGCTGTCGACGCTCGTCGCGATGGCGGCGAAGTGGGCCTACGACACCCCGATGATCATGTCGGAGCACGGGGTCTATCTGCGGGAACGCTACCTGGAGCAGGTCAGCGGCGACCTGCCCCACACGGTCGCCGTGCTGCTGCTGGGCTTCCAGCGGGGGCTGGCCGGCGCCGCGTACCACCTCGCCGACGCGCTGGCGCCGCACTCGGCGTACAACCGGCGCTGGCAGCTGCGCAACGGCGCCGACCCGGATCGCATGTGGACGATGTACAACGGCATCGCACCCGAGCGGTTCCCCAGCGCGCACACCGAGCCGGACGAGCCGACGATCGTCTACGTCGGGCGGATCGACCAGCTCAAGGACCTGCACACGCTGATCCGCGCGTTCGCGCTGGTCCGCCGCCAGGTGCCCGACGCCCGGCTGCGCATCTACGGCGCGGCGATCGACCTGCCCTACCGCGACAGCTGCCACGCGCTGATCGACACCCTGGGGCTGGCCGGCTCGGCCCGGCTCGAGGGCAGCGCACCCGACGCGGTCGCGGCCTACCACAGCGGCAGCGTCGTCGCGCTCACGAGCATCTCCGAGGGGTTCCCGTACTCGGTCATCGAGGCGATGGCGTGCGGCCGGACGATGGTGTGCACGAACGTCGGCGGCGTGGCCGAGGCGGTCGGCGACACCGGGTTCGTGGTGCCGCCCCGCGACCCGGCCGCCGTCGCCGAGGCGTGCGTGACGCTGCTGCTCGACCCGGACCGGCGCCGGGAGCTCGCGGCCCGGGCCCGGCAGCGGGTCCTCGACCGGTTCACGCTGGCGCGGTCGCTCGACGCGTACCGCAGCCTGTACCGGCGGATCGCCGCGCCGGCCGGGCTGGGCGGACGGGTACCGGCCGGGGCGCTGCAATGATGGCGCTGGCCGCCCGTGGCTGGGCGACGGCGGACACGGTCGCGCTGCCGCTCCTGGTGCCCGGGCCACAGCCCGGGTCCGGGCCCGGTGACCCCGTCGAGGCGCTCGCGGCCGAGCTGTCCGGGCGGGTGCGGGGGGCGTTCGTGGACGGGCTGCAGGTCGCCGCGCTGCTGGAGGCCCAGGGCGTCACGGACCGCGACGCCCGTGTCCGCTACGGGCACCCGGACGTGTTCGCGCTCGCGGCCGCGGTCCACCTCCTGCTCGGGGATCGCCAGGACCCCGCGCCGCCCCGCCCGGCCCCGCGGCGCGGGTGGCGGGAGCTGCTGCACGGCGGCCTCTACCTGCTGCCGAGCGTGCTGTTCCCGGCCGTGATCACCGCCGCGCACCGCCCACCCGTGACCGCCGTCGTCACCGCCGGCCTGCTCGGCTGGGTGTGGGCGGGCGCCCTGACCTGGCTGGCCCAGCAGCACCTGAACGCCGGCGACGAGCCGGCCGCCGGCCGGCTGCTGGCCCGCGGCTCGGTGCTCGGGGTCGCGGTGGCCGGTGCGGCCGGGGCCGCGGTCACCGCGGCGGGCGGCGACCGGGTGGCCGTGCTGCTCGTACCGGTCGTGACGGCCTACCAGCTCGCCGCGACCGTGCTGCTGTTCTTCCGCGCCGAGGCGTGGCTGGTGACCCTGATGGCGCCCGCGGCCGTGGCCGGCGGCGGGTTCGTGCTGGCCGGCGACTGGCCGCCGGCCGCCGCGATCGTGCCGGCGGTGCTCGGCACGGCGGTGAGCTTCGGGGTCGCGCTGCACCGGGCGGCGCCCGGGACCGGCGCGGCCCGGGCCGGGCGGCTGCGCGCGGTGATGCGCGGCCGCTGGAGCACCTTCGCACTCGTCGTGCTCTCCACCGCACTGCTGGCCGCGCTCGTGCTGCTGCCCCAGGTGCCGCTGCTCACCGACCGCTTCGACGCGCTGCTGGCCACGCTGCCCCTCGTGGTGTCGATGGGGTTCGTGGAGTGGCGCGCCCGCCGCTTCGGTGAGCGGGCCCGGGAGCTGCTGCACGGCGACCTCGGGCCGGCGCGCTACCGGCGGCGGCTGTGGCGCTGGCTCGCCCTGGACGTCGGGGCGTGCGCGCTCGTCGCCGGGGCCGGCGCAGCGCTCGTGCTCGCCGCCCTGCACCGGTCGGGCCGCCTCACCCCGGCCGCGGAGGCGATGGCCACCGCGAGCGTGCTGCTCGCCGGGGCCGTGCTGCTCGCCTTCGTCCTGGCCGCGCACGGCGGCTACGGACGGCTCTGCGTGGCCATGGCCGCCGCGCTCGCCGCCTACGCCACCACACCGTTCCCCGGCAGCGTCGCGCTGCTGCTCGGGCTGCTCGCCGCGGCCCTCACCCCGTCGCTGGGCCGCGTGCGGCACCACCGGTGACCTCCCCTTCGATCCACACGAGAGCAGGCAATCACATATGCACGCGGTCATCATGGCCGGTGGCAAGGGCGTCAGGCTGCGCCCCTTCACCACCGCGCTGCCCAAGCCGTTGATGCCGATCGGCGAGCGGCACGCGATCCTCGGCATCGTCCTGGAGCAGCTGGCGGCGCGGGGCTTCGGCTCCGTCACGCTCTGCATCAACCACCACGGCCCGCTCATCCACGCGTTCGTCGGCGACGGGTCCCGCTGGGGTCTCGAGGTCGGCTACGCCGAGGAGACGGTACCGCTGTCCACCGCCGGCCCGCTGTTCCTGGTCAAGGACCTGCTGCCCGAGCACTTCCTGGTCATGAACGGCGACCTGCTCACCGACCTCGACTACGCCGACCTGCTGGCCCGGCACCGCCGCGGCGGGGCGCCGCTGACGATCGCGACGGCGGCGCAGACGACCCGGATGGAGTTCGGCGTCCTCGACGTCGTGGAGGGCCGGGTGATCGGGTTCACCGAGAAGCCGGCGTACCGCCACCGCGTCTCGATGGGCATCTACGGCATGGCCCGCAAGACCCTGGAGCCCTACCCGCCCGGCCTGACCCTCGGCTTCGACCGGCTCATCCAGGACCTGCTGCGCCAGGGCGAGTTCCCCGACAGCTACGACTTCGAGGGGGTCTGGCTCGACATCGGCCGGCCGGAGGAGTACGACGAGGCCAACCGCCGCTTCGGCGAGCTCGAGACCGCGCTGCTGCCCGTGCGGAGCGGGGCGGCCGCATGAACCGCCTCCGTGTGCTGCTCTTCGGCGGGTCCGGCTTCGTCGGCTCCAGCGTCACCGCCGCACTCGCCGCCGACCCGCGGGTCACGCGCCTCACCTGCCCACCCCGCGCCCAGCACGACCTCGTCACCGGCGGCATCGCGGCACTCACCGCGCTCGTGCGCCAGGCCGGCCCCGACGTCGTCGTCAACTGCACCGGCCGGCTCAGCGGCACGGCGCTGGACCTGCTGGAAGCGAACACGGTGGCGACCACCCGGCTCATCGACGCCGTCGCGGCGGCCGCGCCGGGCGCCCGGCTCGTCCGGCTCGGGTCGGCGTCGGAGTACGGACCGGTGGCGCACGGCGTCAGCGTCGCCGAGGACCACCCGTGCGCCCCCGTCGGCGAGTACGGCACGACCCACCTCGCCGGCACCCGCCTGCTGCAGCTGGCCACCGCGGCCGGCCAGGTCGACGGGGTCACGCTGCGGGTGTTCAACCCGATCGGGCCGAACCTCAACAGCGACAACCTGCTCGGCCGGGCCGCGGTGCTCATCGGCCACGCCCTCGCCGGTGTCACCGGGCCGGTGCAGCTCGGCCCGCTCGGCGCGTACCGCGACTTCGTCGACGTGCGTGACGTGGCCGCGGCGGTCGTCGCGGCCGCCACCTCGCCGGAGCCCGGCGCCGACGTGGTGAACATCGGCAGCGGCCACGCGGTGACCGCCCGCGAGGCCGTGCGCCGGCTCGCGGAGACGGCCGGCTACGGCGGCCCGATCCTCGAGCGGGGCAGCGGCCCGGCCCGGTCCGCCGGGGTCGACTGGGTCTGCGCCGACATCACCCGGGCCGAGGCGGTGCTGGGCTGGGTGCCGACGCACACGCTCGCCGAGTCGGTCAAGCAGATCTGGTCGGCGCTGGACGGCGGCCGCCGGTGAAGCGCCGGGCGGCCGCCGTCGCGGTGACCGCGGCGCTCGCCGTGCCCGGCTGCTCCGCACCGTCCGGCCCGGCGGGGTCGGCCGAGGGTTGGGTGTACCAGCTGCAGGGCTACGACCACGCCGGGCTCACGGCACTCGCGAAGGCCCCGCAGCGCACCGCCGTCATCGACCTGGCCCGTGACGCCGGCTCCGGCTGGTTCCGGCCCGACGAGATCACCGCGCTGCGGCGGTCGGGCAAGCGTGTCCTGGCGTACTTCGAGATCGGCAGCATCGAGCGGTTCCGGCCCGAGTACCCGGGCCTGGTCCGCGACGCCGGCGACCTCGTGCTCAACCGCTGGGGCGAGTGGCCCGACGAGTACTTCGTGCGGTACTGGGACGAACGCTGGTGGGACCGGGTCGTGCGGCCCCGCCTCGACCGGGCCCTCGCCGCCGGGTTCGACGGCGTCTACCTCGACACCCTGCTCGCCTACGAGGAGGTACACGCCGGAGGGGAGCGCGAGCGGCTCGCGGCCGCGATGGTCGGGCTGCTCGCCCGGGTCGCCCGCTACGCCCGCGATCGACGCCCCGGCTTCTGGGTGGTGCCGCAGAACTCGCCGGAGCTGCGCCGCTACCCCGGCTACACCGACGCGATCGACGGTATCGGCATCGAAGAACTGTTCTACCGCGCCACCGACCGGCCCTGCACGGAGGAGTACTGCACCGAGAACCTCGCCGACGTCCGGGCGCTGCGCGGGGCCGGCAAGGTCGTCCTCGCCGTCGACTACGCCCGGACCGCCGCCGCCGTCAAGGCCGCCTGCACGCACTACCGCACCGAAGGCTTCATCGGCACCGTCACCACGCGAGAACTCGACCGGGTCGCCGCGCCCTGCGGCTGACCGTCCGACACTGAGAGGAACGCACATGGTCCGCACCATCGGCGTGATCGGGATGGGCTACGTCGGCCTGACCCTCACCGCCGCCCTGGCCCGCAAGGGCTTCACCGTCCACGGCGTGGACGTCCAGCCGTCAGTCGTCGACTCCCTCAACCGCGGCCACCCGCACATCTACGAACCCGGCGTCGCCGAGGCGTTCGCCGAGCACGTGGGCCGCTCCATCTTCGTCGGCACCGCCCTGCCCACGGGCGCGGTCGACGCCGCTGTCATCTGCGTGTCGACCCCCGTCGACGAGCGCACCCGCCACCCCGACCTGACAAACCTCGCGGCCGCGGCCCGCCACGTCGCCGAAGCCTGCGCGCCGGACACGCTCGCCGTCGTGCGCAGCACCGTGCCGGTCGGCGCGAGTCGCAGCATCGTGCTGCCGCCGCTGCGCGCCGCCTGGGGCGAGGCCCGGCTCGTCATGGCGCCCGAGCGCACGATCCAGGGCCAGGCGCTGCGGGAGCTCGTGGAGCTGCCACAGGTCGTCGGCGGCCTCGACGAGGACAGCCTGTACGCCGGGCTCGACCTCTTCGGCGGCCTCGCCGAGCGGCTCGTCCCCGTCTCCGGGCTGGAGACCGCCGAGCTCGTGAAGCTGTCCAACAACTGCCACACCGATCTCATCTACGCGTACGGCAACGAGATCGCACTCATCGCCGAGCGGCACGGCCTCGACCCGCTCGAGGTGATCGGCGCGGCCAACGTGGACTACCCGCGCCCCGACCTCGCCCGGCCCGGCTACGTCGGCGGCGGGTGCCTGTCGAAGGACCCGTACATCATGCTGAGCGAGACCGGCGACCGCGCGCCGTTCCTCATCGAGCCGGCCCGCCGCCTCAACGAGCACCTGCCCGTGCACGTTGCCCGGACCGTCGTGGAGCTGATCCGGCAGGAGTGCGGCACCACCGAGGGCACGACGCTTGCCGTGCTGGGGTGGGCGTACAAGGGCTGGCCGGCCACCGACGACATGCGCGGCACGCCGATCGCCGCAATGATGCCGGCCTTCGCCGGCGCCGGCCTCACCGTCCTGGGCCACGACCCGCTTGTCGCCGACGCGGTCATGCGGCAGTACGGCGGGCAGCCCACCAGTATCGACAAGGCCTTCAGCGAGGCGGACGCGGTGCTGGTGCTCACCGACCATCCGGACTACCGCGCGATCGAGCCGGCGTCGGTGCTCGGCGCCCGGCGCCCGGCGGTCGTCTTCGACTCGTGGCGCATCCTCGACGAGGCCGCGCTGCGGGCCGCCGGCGTGCGCTACGCCGGCATCGGCTACCTGGCGCAGGGGGTGGCGGCATGAGGGCGCTGCTGCTGGGCGGGGCGGGGTTCATCGGCCTGCACCTGGCCCGCCGCCTGCTCGACGACGGCGGCGACGTCACCATCGTCGACGACTTCTCCCGCGGCCGCAACGACCCGGACCTCGGCGAGCTCGCCCGCGGGCCGCACCTGGGCGTCCAGCACGGTGACCTCACCGACCCGGCCACCTGGCGGGTGCTCCCGCACGGCTGGGACCAGATCTACCTGCTGGCCGCAGTCGTCGGCGTGCGCAACGTCGAGGCCGACCCGGCCCGGGCCGTCCGCGTCAACAGCCTCGCGGTGCTGCACCTGCTCGACTGGATCACCGCCGGCGAACACGTCTTCTTCGCCTCCACCAGTGAGGTGTACGCCGGTGCCGTCGACGCCGGCATCGCCCCCGTGCCCACGGGGGAGTCGGTGCCGGTGGCGATCGGCGACGTGACAGCGCCCCGGTACGCCTACGCGGTGAGCAAGCTGCTCGGCGAGGCGGCGATCATCCACGGGGCCCGGGCGAAACACTTCCGGGCCGTCGTGGGCCGGTTCCACAACGTGTACGGGCCGCGGATGGGCACAGCCCACGCCATCCCCGAGCTGACCCTGCGGGCGCTGCGCGGCGAGCGGCCGCTGCGGGTGCCGGGCGCCGAGCAGACCCGCGCGTTCTGCTACGTCGACGACGCCGTCGAGGCGATAGTGCGCCTCATGGCCACCTCACGGGCCGACGGGCGGATCGTGCACATCGGCGACGACACCGCCGAGACCGGCATCGCCGACCTCGCCAAGCTGGTGCTGCGCCTCACCGGCGCCGACACCGAGATCGCGCCGGCCGCGGGGGCGCCCGGCGCGGTCACCCGCCGCTGCCCGGACCTGACGCTGCTGCGGTCGCTGACGGGCTATCAGCCGGCGGTACCGCTGGAGGAGGGCGTGCGGCGGACCGTGGAGTGGTACCGCCGATGATCGTGTTCTACTACGGCGCCGGCCGGGTCCCGGAGCTCGCCGGCTACTCGCGGGCGGTCCTGCAGCCGGAGTTCTACCAGCCGCCGGAGCTGCACCGGCTGCGGGCGGCCGGGACCGAACCGCTGGCGTACCTGTCGCTGTCGGAGGACCAGGGCCCGCCGGCGCCATGGCAGCGCCCGGAGCGCAACCCGGACTGGGGCGGCGCCTTCGTGCACGTCGGGCACCCGGGCTGGCACGGGCACGTGCTGGCGCAGGCCCGCGCCGCCATCGACGCGGGCTTCGCCGGGCTGTTCCTCGACACCCTCAACGTCGAGCTGACGTATCCGGAAGACCTGCCGCCGCTGCTGGAGCTCATCGCCGCCCTGCGCGCGCTGCCCGGCTCCGGCTACGTGCTGGCCAACCGGGGCTTCGGGCTGCTGCCCGAGCTGGCCGGCCACGTCGACGGCATCCTGTTCGAGTCGTTCTCGGCCCGCTGGACGGCCGAGGGCTACGGCCCGTGGCCGCCCGACGTGCTCGAGGGCCACGCGCGGGTCGCCGAGGAGCTGCCGCGCTACGGCCTCGACCTGTACGCGCTGGACTACGCCGACTCGCCGGGGCTGGCCGACTTCGCCCGCCGGCGGGCCGCGCTGTTCGGGATGGAGTGCGTCATCAGCGACCGGGCCCTGTCCTTGGTGTGACGATCGTCGCGGCGGCGAACGCGTGAGAGCAGCGGCGTGTACGCGACGATCTCACCCCGAGTCCGCGGACGCCTTCGACGCGTACGTGACCCGGCACGGGGCCCGGCGGGCCGGACGGTGAGACACGTCCGGCCCGCGACGACGTCAGCCGCGCCCGCACGTCCACACGACCGGCAGCGGGGTAGTGCCGACCTGCCCAGCGAGCGTGGTTCCGGCATCACTGATCGATGTCACGATGGTCTGGCGAGGGTCCTCGGGGCCCGGCACCGGCAGCGCCACTGTGGCACCGCCGGCGACGAGGCTCGGCGATCCGGCTATCCAGCCGTTCGGGTTGACCACCTGGAAGAATCCCGGCGTGCTGCTGACGTCACCCGTGCCGAGGTTCCACACGACGCCGTCGATGTACTTGCCGCCGGTCCAGTCATAGAGCGCTTTGCCGAGCACGAGGCCGCCGCGGATCGCGATCCCCGAATAGTCGTTGCTCACCTGATCGTGTCCGCGCGGCGCGGGCATGCGCTGCAGGGTCCCGTCGGGGTGCCACACCACGGCGACCCGCTCGGCCCCCCTGGCGGCGGTGCCGACGATCGTGCCGTCCTCGTCGATCGCCCGGGCTTCGGCCTTCCAACCCGCTCCGGCCGACGCGAGCGGCACCGGGTCGTCGGTCGGCGAGCGCCACCGGGCCGGGCCGTCCGCGGTCGTGCCGGCCATCATGCCCGCGTCGTTGATGCCCACGACCTGCGCCTCCCGGCCCTTCACCCGGCTGACCGTGCCGTCGGCGACCACCCAACCGACGTGCTTGCCGTTCACCAGACTGCCGCCGACAGCGACGCCGTGCGAGTTGATGTCGCTGAGCCCGCGCTCCACGCCGGGCATCGCCACCGTCTTCGGGTCGTGGGCATCCACCCATATCACCGGCGTCGGCTCGGCCGCCTGCGGGTATGTCCGCCCGACGATGTAGTGCCCGGTCGGATCGGCGCCGCTGACGATGCCCTTGGGAGGCTGTCCGGCCGGCACGGGAAGCTGGGCGGCCCGGCAGACCGGCGGTCCGCTCGGCGCACCGCTCGGGCTCGGGTCCGGCCGGCCGCTGCCCGAGGCTGCGACCTGCGGTGGGACGCCGCCGCGCCAGCCGCTTGTGGCGAGCCAGCCCGTGGCGAGGATCGCGACCACCGCGGCGGCGACGCCGGCCGAGCCGGCCAGCCGCGCCCGGCGATGACGGCGCTCACCCTCGGTGACCGCCCGCATGACGTTCACGGTGGACGGGCCCGGCTCCCCGTCCAGGACGCGGAACACCGCCGCGCCGTACTGCTCGTCGGTAGTCACGTCGGCCTCAGCCGCCCTTCCGCTCGATGATGGAGTCGCCCAGCACGCGGCGCAGTGTGGCCAGCCCGCGGGACGACTGGCTGCGGACCGTCCCGGCCGAGCACTCCAGTGCCGCCGCGACCTCCTCGACCGTCATGTCGCACAGGAATCGCAGAATCAGCACGGCGCGCTGCCGGCTCGGCACGTGTTGCAGTGCCGAGCGCACGGTCACCTCGTCGACCACGCGCTCATGGAACCCACCGCCGGGGTCGGGCCGCTCGGGCAGGTCCCCGGGCAGCACCGTGCGCGACCAGGGCCGTCGCTTCTCGTCGACGAACGCGCGCACGAGCATCGTGCGCACGTACTGGTCGAGGTGCTCCACCTCGCTCACGCGCAGCCAGCGGGTGTACAGGCGCGTGATCGTCTGTTGCACCAGATCGTCGGCTCGCTGCCCGTCGCCGCACAGCACGTAGGCCAGCTTGCGCAGCATCGGCATACGCCCGGTCACGTACTCGACGTACTGCTGCTGTTTGTCGGTCCGCAAAGATCGGTATCCCTTCTTGCGTCCCGACTTCAACGGCCGAACCATGGCCCGGCGTTGCACCGGATCTCCAGAAATTTTCCACCGCGGGTATGGAGTGCGTCGCCCGCCTCACCCGGAACGGTCGACCATGGCATCACCGCGGTGAGCATCGCCCGGCAGCGGGCACGACGTCGACAAGTGCCGGTACGCAGTCAGCCACCGAGGCGTTCTGGCAGGTCCTCTGGCTCGACCGGGCGGCGGCAACGCCGCACGACGGTGGACAGCTACGGTAGGCGCGCTGCACGCCATCCGCCATCCGCGATCAGGGTCGCGGGGGCGGCCGCGGACCCGCGCCGGGGCCGGTGCGCATGCCGACATCGCCGACCATGACGCGCCTACCACCCGATCCGGGTGATGATTCGGCGCGGCTGGGGACGAACGGTCGGGATGTGGGGAACGGCCAGAGGTACCCGTTCGAACCGCACGCGGGAGCGGCCAGGCGAGCTGTAGATCACCGACGACCGCGACGAGCCGCGATCACCCGCGGGCTCACCTCCCTGCTGCTGCCGGCGGCACTGCTCCCGGCGCCGATCAAGGTGATCGTCGCCCTGACGGTCGTCACCGCGGAGACCGCCGTCGTGGGTGTGTTGTACCACCTGTCCGCACCAAACCCTCCCGGCGCGGCCATCTACATGCTCGGCGTCCTGGCGATCACGATCCTCTGGGGCGACCGCTTCGGCTTCCTCACCGCACTGATCAGCACCGTTGCCTTCAACTACTTCTACGTCCCGCCGGCCGGTCTCCACCTGACCTCGCTCCACGACGCCGTGCGGCTTCTGCTCTTCACCATTGCGGTGATGGTGGGTGGCGCGTTGGCCGGCTTGGCGCGAGGCAACGCCGAGGAGGCGCGGCGGCGCGCGTTGGAGGCCGAGACCATCGCGCGGCTGACCCAACTCTTCCTCGACAATGACCTCGAGCAGGGACTGCGAGAGGCGTCGCGGTGCCTCGAGGAACAATTCGGGCTGCGTTCGGCGGCGCTCGTCGTCGCCGGGCCTGACCAATCCGGCCCGGCGCCCGGCGACATTGCGATCGGCATAGGCGACCGGGCCGAGCCGGATGCGCTGCTCCTGGTGCCCGGCGACACGCCGCCCGACGACTGCCGGAGGATTCGCGCCTGGGTCGGTGAGCCGCTGGCGGCGATGGTGAGTGCGGCGCTGGAACGGGATCGGCTGATCAACTCGCTGCGCGGCAGCCGCGCACGAACCGAGGCGGTGCTCGCCGAACAGACCGCGCTACGACGGGTCGCCACACTTGTCGCCATGGGCGGATCACCGGATCGGGTGTTCGCCGCTGTCACGGCGGAGCTGCACCGGCTGTTCACGGACTGTCGTACGGCGCTGGTGCGGTATGAGCCGAATGGCGAGGTGTTCGTCGCGTCCGAGCGTGACGAGCGGGGCACCCTCATGCCGGCCCGCCGGAATCAGCCGATCAGCCGGTACAGCATCGTGGGCAACGTCGAGCGCTTGAAACGCACCGTGCAAGTCGACTACGACACCCTCCCCGGGCCGGTCGCCGCCGAAGTGCGCCAGCTCGGCGTGCACCGGGGTATCGGCGTACCGGTCTTCGTCGACGGCCGGCTGTGGGGTGCGTTGCTGGTCCTGTCCTCCCGGGTGGATCCGATACCGGCCGGTGCGCAGTCACGTCTGCAGGCCTTCAACGAACTGGTAGCCACGGCCATCGCCGTCGCCGACAACCGAGCCGCGCTCGCCGCCTCCAGGTCGCGGCTGGTCTCCGCCGCGGACGACGCGCGGCGCCGCATCGAACGCGACCTGCACGACGGTGCGCAGCAACGGATCATTTCGCTGGCCTTACAGCTGCGGCTCGCCACGGATACCGTCACGAGCCTGGCCGAGGCGCAGCGGCTGCTGTCGAACGCCGTGCAGGGGCTCACGGAGATCCACCAGAGTCTTTCGGACCTTGCTCGGGGCATTCACCCGGTGCTGCTGGCCCAGGGGGGCCTGGGCCCGACCATTCGGATGCTGGCCCGGCGCAGTGTGGTCCCCTGCGAGCTGGACCTGGACATCTCCCGAAGACTGCCGGAGCCCGTCGAGGTCGCCATCTACTACGTCGTTGCCGAAGCGCTGACCAACATCGCGAAACACAGCGGAGCGTCGCTCGCCTGTATATCGGTCATCGCTGATGATCGATGCGTACGGGTGCGGGTGTCCGACGACGGCGCGGGCTCAGCCGATCCGGCGCGGGGCACGGGACTCGTCGGTCTGCGGGACCGGCTCGAGGCACTCGGCGGTGGACTCAGCGTCGCCAGCCCGCCGGGAGGGGGCACGACGCTGCACGCCGAGCTACCACTTGTGAGGCCCGGGATGGTCTCGGTGCCGGACGACCCGCGCGACAGAATGGCGACGCGCGGCGAGGGATCTGGAAGCCGGGTCTGACGATCCGGGCACGCCTGCCAGCCAGATGCGCAGCGCCGGCCAAGCCGGACCCCGATCAGTACACCCGGAAGTCGAAGGTGCCGGTGAACTGTCGTGAGTCGCTCGCCTCGATGGTCAGCGTACCGGTCCAGGCACCGCTTGACGGCACGGTGACGGCGCCTCCGGCGAATGCGACAGGGGTCGGCTCGCCGGGCCGGAGCGCCCCCGGCAGGCGGTACGGGAAGCGGACGCCGGGTGTCGGACCCGCATGGCCCGGCTGGCTGAGCACGAGCTGTACCGACCGGGCCGGCGGGGTAGCCTCGGCCCGGCCGGTGATGGTGACGCGGTGGCTCTGCGGCCCGCGGCGCAGGGGGGCGATGTCCACGGCGACGATGTACGGGTCGACGGTGATGGTGGCGTGCAGCTCCGGCGCGTAAGCGGCCTCGGCGGGGGTGATGGAGGACAGCATACCGGACAGCGCCACGATGAGCGCGCCGAGTCCGGCCTCGGTGCGGACCCAGCCGCGTAGCCTGGCGGTCTGTCCCGCAGCGGCCCCGCCGGCGGCGGCTTGCCGGCGGACCCAGCGGTTGCCGGCGACGCCCAGCGCGACCGCGCCGGCCACGAGGAGGAGCTTGGCCGTCAGGGTGAGGCCGTATGCCGTGGTGAGCAGGGCGCCGGGGTAGCGGACCTGGATCAGGGCCTGGAGCAGGCCGGAGACGGTCAGTGCGGCGACCGCGCCGGCGGCGTAGCGCGACCACCGGGGCAGCCTGCGGAGCCGTTCGCCGCTGATCCGCCGGCGCAGCAGGAGCCAGCCGAGCGCCGCCAGGCCGCCGAGCCAGGCGGTAACGGCGACGACGTGCAGGAGTGTCGTCGCGAACTGCCACCACTGCCCGGCCCCGCCGTGACCGTTGCGCACCACGGTGCCGAGCACGGCCACGGCGAGCAGGCCGCCGGTCACCCGGAGGAGCCGGTCAGGGAGGCGCAGGACGGCGGGCACGGCGGCGAGCAGCGTCAGCCGGAGCCAGACGGCGGTGGCGTACGCGGTGCCGGCGAACGCGCCGAAGTCCGCCCCGCCCTGCCATTCGTGCTGCGCGACGAGCTGCAGCAGCGATCCGGCGGCGGTCGTCCCGGCGCCGATGCGGGCGGCTCGCCACAGTGTCCGCCGCTCGTGCGGGTCGGCTCCGAGCACCATGGCGGCGGGGACCAGGCCGAGCGCGACCACCAGCCCGAGGTACACGATGGCCTTGCCGGCGGCCGCGCCGAGCTCCCACCCGGTGCGTGGTGCGTTGTCCGCTGCCGCGGTGGCCGTGCCGGTGGCGGGTACGCCGTAGCCGAACTGCATGGAGCCGCCGGCCGGGTGCGAGTCGGCGGAGACCACTGACCAGCTGACGGTGTAGATGCCCGGCGGAAGGCCGGGCCGCAGGCCGATGACGACGGTCGTCCGCCCGGCCTCGAGCCGGGGCGAGCCGGTGTCGGCCCGGGTGCCCTGCGCGTCGAGCACGCGGGCGCCCCCGGCGGGCGGCAGCACCACCGGCTCGTCGAACGTCACCCGGACGACGGTCGGCATGGCTGACAGCTGCGCACCGTTGGCGGGGTCGGTGGCGACCAGGGTGGCGTGGGCCTGCGCGGGGGCCACCCACAGCAGCACGGCGAAGAGCGCGGCGAAGAGCGCGGCGACGACCGCCCCGGCCGTGCGGGTCATGCCGGTGCGAACTCGTCGAGCAGGCCCAGGATGTGCTCCCGGAGAGCGATGAACGCCCCGGCGGACTGGTCGCGCGGATGATCGAGGCCGACCTCGATCACCTCCTGGATGCGGGCCGGGCGCGGCGACAGCACGACGACCCGGTCGGCCAGGACCAGCGCCTCGCTCACGTCATGGGTGATGAGCACCGCGGTGAACCCGCGGTTGCGCCACAGCCGGTGCAGTTCCTGCTGCAGCGAACGCCGGGTGAGCGCGTCGAGCTTGCCGAGCGGCTCGTCCAGCAGCAGCACGGACGGGTCGTTGACCAGCGCGCGGGCCAGCGCCGCCCGCTGGGCCATGCCGCCGGACAGCTGCGCCGGCCACACGTCGGCGAAGTCGGCCAGGCCGACCAGCTCCAGGGACTCGTCGACACGGTGCCTGGCGTCCCGGGCCGGCAGCCCGCGGGCCTGCGGGCCGATGGCGACGTTGCCCCGTACCGTGCGCCACGGCAGCAGCGTCGGGTCCTGGAAGACCAGGGCCCGGCTCGGGTGCGGCCCGCTCACGCGTTCGCCGCCGACGTGCACGGCGCCGAAGAGCGGCCGGTCGAGGCCGGCGAGCAGCCGGATCAGGGTCGACTTGCCGCTGCCGCTCGGGCCGATCAGCGCAACGAACTCGCCGGCTCCGACGGACAGCGTGACGTCGTCGAGCACCGGCAGGTCGCGGCCGCCGCTGCGGAAGGCCTGGGTGACGTGGACGATGTCGACGGCCTGCGCGCCTACCATCGGGTCAGCTCCTTCTCCCATCGCAGCACCCAGTTGCGGGCCCGGAACAGGGCCGTCAGCAGGATGCCGCAGACGACGACGAGCACGGCGATACCGGCGTACACGGCCGGGAAGTCGCCCCAGCCCTTCTTCCAGTTGAGGTACCAGCCGAGGCCGGAGTTGACGCCGAAGTTCTCGGCGACCGTAAGGCTGACGAACGATACGCCGAGGGCCATGAACGCGCCGGTGAAGATGCTCGGCAGCGCCGCCGGCAGGCTGACCCGCAGGACCAGGAACCGGGCGCGGGCGCCGAGGGTCTGCGCGACGTCGAAGTAGGAGCGGGGCACGCCGAGGATGCCGGCGCGGGTCAGCACCGTGATCGGGAACCAGACGCTCAGCGCGATGAGGAACACGGCGCCGGCATAGGCGGTCGGGAACGCCACGAAGATGATCGGCACCCACGCCATCGACGGCACGGGGCCCAGGAAGACGAGGATGGGGTGTACCCAGTAGTTGGCCGACTGGAACCAGCCGATGAGCACGCCGGTGAGCAGACCGGCGACGAGTCCGACGGCGTAGCCGCAGGCGAGCAGGAGCAGTGAGTTGCCGAGGCTCTCGGCCAGGATGGCGCGGTCGTCCCACATCCGGTCGGCGATCTGCTGGGGCGCGGCGAAGTACGGCGGCGCCAGGACGAGGGTCTTCGCCGTGGAGATCTCCCAGAACAGCATCCACAAGCCCGATCCGAAAAGCCAGGCGGCGCCGTGCGACACCCGGCCCACGGCCCAGGCCCCGGTCCGCCCGCGCAGCGCGGTGAGGACCCAGACGGCGGCCCCCGCGGCGGCCACGGCGAGGCCGGCCGCGACGGTGAACGCAGTGGTCGCCTCGACCGAGTCGGTGTCGCGCATCGGCAGGTCGGCGCTGTTGGGCACGGCACCGGAGACGATGGCGAAGACGATCCAGGCAACGATGCCCGCCGCGGCCAGGATCGGGTTGACCCGCGCCGGGTTGGCGACCTTCTCGAGCGCGGCGTGGATGCGCGCCTCACCCTGCACGGTCGTATCGGATCGCGGCGGGGCGGTGGTGATGTCGCTGGTCACGGGAGTCCTAGAAGTTCAGGCCGAGGTCGACGAAGACCTTGTCGGCCAGCGCGGGGACGTCGACGCCGGCGGGCAGGAAGCCGGTCTTGACGTACTTCTCGATACCGGGCTGCAGGGACTGGCGCAGGTTGCGCGGCGACGGGTCGAAGGTGAGGGTCTTGAGCACCTGCAGGATCTCCGCAGGCGTGCCGGCGACGTAGTTCTTGCTGGACTCGATCTGGGCGGTCTCCTCGAGGTTGGCGCCGGCCCATCGGGCGCCCTGGGCCCAGGCGGTGACGAGCTTGGCCGCGGTGACCGGGTCCTCGCTCACGAACTGGTTGTTGAGCACGACGGCGCAGCACGGCTGGTTGGCGTTGGCGCTGATGTCGCGGTTGTTCGACAACTCCTTGGCCCAGCCGTCGGCGACGCCCTGGATGATCGGCAGGTAGCCGCCGGCGGTGGCGATGGCGTCGACCTTCTTGTCCTTGAGGGCCTGGGGGAGCAGGGGCTGCTCGATGACGACCCACTCGACCTGTTTGGCCGCCGGGCTGGAGTTGATGCCGGCGTCGAGCAGGTCCAGGGAGAAGAAGTTGGTCGCCGAGCCCTGCAGGTTGCTGACGCCGATCTTCTTGCCCTTGAGCGAGGCGACCGTCGGCACCGAGCCGTCGTTGCGCACGTACAGGTCGAGGCAGCCGTGGTGCAGGCCGCCGCTGAGTTTGACCGGGGTGCCGTTGTAGATGGGGCCGAGGTAGTTGAAGAAGATGCCGTTGGAGGCGACGTACTTGCCGGATCCGACGGCCGTGATGACGTCCTCGCCGGTGCCGGACTTCTTCAGCACGACGTTGAGGCCGGCCTGCCGGAACAGGCCCTTCTCGTAGGCCACGACCAGAGGGGCGTCGCACACGCCGCTGGGCGTGGTCAGCGTGAGCTCCCGGTCGGCCCAGGACCTGGTCACGGTCAGCCCACCGGCCGTGGCCTTCGGCTTGTCCCGGCCGCGCACGAACGCCCAGCCCCCGAGGCCACCCGCGACGAGCACGCCGGCGCCGATGCCGGCCGCCGTGAGCAGGCGCCGCCGCGAGATGCCCTGCGACGCGTCGAGGTCGACATTGGCCTCGACCAGTTCGTCCGTTGCGTCGGCTCCGGCCGGCGCAGGCGCTTCGGTGGTGGCCGGGTCGTCCTGGGCCGGGTTGTCCGTCATGGGGATCACCTTCTGCAGTCACGGGAACGGATCGATGTGGACCGTAGCGCGTGGCGCTCGCAAACTCAATCTTTCCTATATGGTAACTAGCAATTAGGCCGAGCGGGAGGTCGCCTTCGCGATGGAGTACATCTATGAGTCAGTCCTGGACGCCGTCGGCCGGACGCCGCTGATCCGGCTGACCCGCGTCACCCAGGGGATCAGCACGCCGGTCTACCTCAAAGCGGAGTTCCTCAACCCCGGCGGCAGCGTCAAGGACCGGGCGGCCCGGCACATGGTCGCCGCGGCCGAGCGCGACGGCCTGCTGCGTCCTGGTGGGGTCATCGTCGAGGGCACCTCCGGCAACACCGGGATCGGCCTGGCGATCGTGGCCGCGCAGCGCGGCTACCGGGCGGTCGTGGTGGTGCCCGACAAGACGAGCGAGGACAAGATCGCGGTGTTGCGGGCCTACGGCGCCGAGGTCGTCGTCACGCCCGGCGGCCGCCCCCGCGAGCACCCCGAGCACGTCAGCCAGCTGGCCCGGCGCATCGCCGAGGAGACGCCGGGCGGGTGGTTCGCCAACCAGTACGACAACCCGGCCAATCCCCAGGCGCACGTCGACACGACCGGCCCCGAGATCTGGGCCCAGACCGCCGGCCGGATCACCCACTACGTGGCCGGGATCGGCACCGGCGGCACGGTGTCGGGCACGGGCGCCCACCTCAAGCGGGTCAGCGACGGCGCGGTCCGCGTCATCGGCGTCGATCCGGAGCACTCGACCTACGGCGGCGGCGACGGCAGCCCCTACTACGTCGAGAGCATCGGCCACTACCGGCACCCGGACACCACCGAGGATCTCTGGCCGGAGTCGTACCACCCCGGCGTCCTCGACGCCGTCGAGCGTGTGGCCGACCGCGACGCCATCACGCTCACCCGGGACCTGGCCCGCCGCGAGGGCCTGCTGGTCGGCGCGTCCGGCGGCGCCGCGGTGGCCGCCGCCCTGCGGGTCGCCCGCGGCCTCGGCCCCGAGGACCTGGTCGTCGTCGTCGCTCCCGACTCCGGCCGCAACTACCTGTCGAAGTACTTCGACGACGGCTGGCTGCGGCGCAACGGCTTCCTCGACGGCGACGGCACCCGCCCGGTCCTCGGCGATCTGCTGCCCGCCGCAGCGCCGCTCGCCGTCGTGCCGGTCACGGCGAGCGTGGCCCGCGCGCGGGAGGTGTTCGCCGCGACCGGCGCCGACGTGGCCCTCGTCGTTCTCGAACGCGCCCCGGCCGCGCCGACCCGCGCGGCCGGTGACGTGGTCGGCGCGCTGTGGCGCGACGCGCTCAAGGGCGACACCATCGAGCCGTTGATCGCCCCGTCCCTGCCGACGGCCGGCGTCGGTGAACCGGTCGACGCCGCCTGGGCCCGGATCGACGAGGACTGGCTGGCCGTCCTCGCCGACGGCCGGGTCCGCGCCGTCCTACGCCGTCCGGCCGGCTGAGGCGATGTACACCTGGGACACGGTGTTCCTGGCCCGGCACGGTCAGACCGAATGGAACGTGCTGCACCGCGGACAGGGCCGCCTCGACTCGCCGCTCACACCGGCCGGCCTCGCACAGGCGCACCGCCACGCGTCGGCCCTGCGGCACCGCGCCGTGGACGGCGTCTTCGCCAGCCCGCTCGGCCGGGCCGTCGCGACGGCCCGCATCATCGGCGATGCCCTCGGCCTGGCGATCGAGATCGTCGACGAGCTGACCGAGATCGACCACGGAGCGTTCAGCGGCCTGCTCGAGGAGGAGATCGACGCCCGGTTCCCCGGGGAACGCCGGCGCCGGTCCGCTGACAAGTACCGGTGGCGGTACCCCGGCGGCGAAAGCTATGCCGATACTGACACTCGAGCCGCCGTGGCGCTGCGCCGGATCGCCCGGAGTCCGGCTCGACGACCGCTCATCATCTCGCACGAGATGATCGGCCGGATGCTACAACGCAACCTGCTCGCACTCGATCCAAAGGTCGCCCTGGCCCGATCGCATCCGCACGATGTGGTCTTCGTGATCGATCCGGTCACCCGGGAGCGCCATCGCCTCGAGTGAGCCTTGCGCCTGGCGTCTTCGGTTGCGGTCCGGCCCCCGGCCCTCGAGCCGGATGGCCAGAGGCTGCCCCGACGGCCAGGAGCATGCGGTCGATGCTACGACAGGTCGAGGTGGTCCAGCGGCAGGGAGCCCAAGAAGTCCGCCGCCGGGAACGCCTGCCCGGCGGTGACCAGGCCGGTCGCCCTGACGTCGCCGTGCACCACACGGACGGCCGCCTCGGCGGCCATCGCGGCGCTGAACGCGTAGATGTCGCGGCCGCTCGCCGAAACCCGGTGCTCCCCGCCACCCCGGTGGATGGTCACCTCGACCACGAACCGTTGTTCGCGGTGGGGCTCGGCGGCGGTTGGCGCCGTGTGGAGGTAGGTGCGAATCTCCCGTGTCAGCAGGTGACGCGCGATGGTCACGACGTCGGCGGTGGGGAACTCGGTCTCAGCCTCCCGCGGCCCGAACGGTGGCGGAAACGTCCAGTGCGCGGTCGGTGCCGCAGCGCCGGTCCGCAGGTGTAGCCGGCCGTTGCTGAAGACGACCCGCCGGCCGGCGCGAAGCTTGCCCGCCAGCCGTGATCCTCTGGTCGGCACCCAGCCGTCCAGCGCGACCGCCACGCTGACGGCGTCGGCGGGTGGGCCGGAGCCGTAGGCCGCGGTGGCCAGCAGGTCGCCGAGGCCACCGAAGAATCCGACGGCCGGTACGGCCAACAGGTCGGCCGGCGGTTCGGGCCTCTCGAACATCCGCCAGACCACCAGGGTCTCGCCGGCGACATCGAGGTAGTGCGCTCCGGCGCGCAGCGCCGCGTCGACGAGGGCGGGTGGGGTGTCGCCGAACGGTCCGGCGCAGTTCACCACGATCGTCGCCCCGTCCAGCGCCCGATCCAACTCGGCGGGTACGTCGAGGGCGGCGGGCCGCACCTTCGCGCCGGGGTGGCGCGCTGCCAGCGCATGGAGGCGCGCGGCGTCCCGGCCGCTCAGCACGAGGGCGATGCCGCGCCGGTGCAGTGCGGCGACCAGGAACTGGGCGGTGTGGCCGTAGGCGCCGTAGACGGCAACCGCCGGTCCGGAGGGGGATGTCATGAGCTGATCATGACGGCCCGGAAGAGGCCAGGGCAGTGTCGCAAACGACGACTTCCGCTAGATTCGCGACATGCGGGCACATCGAGTCGTGATGGCACTGGTCGGCCTGTCACCGCTGCAGTGGCTGCTGCGGCAACGTGTGCGCCGGGCTCAGCAGCTGCTCGAGACGACCGGCCATCCGGTCGCCGCCATCGCAACCCTGTGCGGCTTCGGCACGCCCGCAAGCCTCAGGGCTCACTTCACCCGCATCGTCGGCACCGCACCGGCCGCCTACCGGCGCGCCTTCGCGACCGCGCCGGCGGCCGTCCACTGAACGGCGGGCGCACCCACCTCCTCGACAGGCGGCGTGGACCGCCCGCAATGGCTCGCGGTGCTCAACGGCGCAACGCCAGTGCGAGGCGCCGAGCGGCCTGGCGGAGGTCGGCATGAGGGAATGGCCCGGAGAAGGCCGTCGGCGCCGCCATCGAGGCCGCGGCGGCCGGGCTGACACGGCGCAGCTGCGCCGCCGGTTCGACGATCTCGCCGAGCGGGCCGAAGTACTGGCCGCCAGCTGCCCGCCGCGGGAGGCGCTGGGCTCGGCGTTCGGCCGTGACAGGCATAGCGGCGCGGCTGCTCGACCGGGTCGGTCCGCTGGACTTGCCCGACGCCGTGGACCGCCCGGGGTGCTGCGCGGTCGGCCCGCACGGTGACGCGGCTGTTACCGGCGCATACCGGCGATGGCGAAGTTCAGCAGCCGGTCGGCCTGCTCGGCGTTGCCGTGTCCGAGCAGCCAGGCGGCCGCGTTCATCAGGGCAAACACGTCAGTTCCCCGGACGTCGGGGCTGATCGCGCCCGCGTCCCGGGCTCTGGCGACGAGGTGTTCGCCGATCGCAGCCATGCGGACGCAGCTCGCATGCAGCTCCGACGCCTCGTCGTCGACGCCCGCGGCGATGACGCCGGCCAAGCCCTGATACGCGGCGGCGTGCTCGACTGCCGCGCGGATCCACGCGACGAGGGCGTCGCCGGCGGCCTCGCCGCCGAGCTGATCACCGCGGGCGAACAGCGCCTCGTTGCGCTCGTGCAGGAGCGCGCCGAGCAGCGCCCGGCGGTTCGGGAAGTGGCTGTACAGCGTTCCGATCGCCACTTCGGCCCGTCTGGCGACGTGTTCCAGAGGGGCGTCCACGCCGTGCTCACGGAACACCGTCTCGGCCGCGGCGAGCAGGCGTTCCGCATTGCGGCGAGCGTCCGCCCGGGGGCGGCGCGGCGGTGTCGTGCTCGCCAACAGTCCTCCGATCGGTTGCTAATTCGAGGGTGCCTCAATATATTTCCCGAGGGACCCTCATCTTAGACGACGGGAGTACGGGATGATCCTGGTAACCGGTGCGACCGGCGCGATCGGCGGTCAGCTGGTGCGGCGGCTGCGCGAGTTCGACGTGCCGATCCGCGCCATGGTCCGCCACCCGTCCAAGGCGGCGGCGCTGGACTGCGACGTCGTCATCGGCGACTTCGACGATCCCGACTCGCTGGCCGGCGCCCTCGCAGGTGTCGACCGGCTCTTCCTGAACTCCGCCGGCGCGGTGCCGGTGGAGGGCCCGCAGCCGATGATCCGTCAGCAGGTCGCCGCGATCGACGCGGCCGTTGCGGCCGGGGTCGCGTCGATCGTGAAGGTGTCCGTGTGGGGTGCGCGGCCGGGCGGCAAGCTCGCCGAGGGTGCCCACTGGGAGATCGAGCAGCACCTGCGGGCCGCACCGGTCGCGGCGACGGTGCTGCAGCCGAGCGGGTTCATGCAGAACTTCCTGACCGGTGCTGCCGCGTCGATCGACGCCGGGGAGGTCATCGGGCTGGGGGGGACTGGCGGGTGTCCTACATCGACTGCTTCGACATCGCGGCCAGCGCGGCTGCCCTGCTGACCCGGCCCGTCGATGACGGCGGCACATTCGTGCTGACCGGTCCGGAGGCTCTGAGCCAGGCGGCGATCGCGGCGAAGCTGTCCGCCGCGTTCGGCCGGCCGGTGCGGTCCGTGGAGCTGACCGCGGCCGAGATGGCGAGCACGATCGCCGCGCAGGGTCTGCCGGAGGAGTTCGCCGCCGACGTGGTCGAGCTGTGGAGCAACGTCGCTGCCGGCTCACTGTCCGCCGTCACCACCGCCGTACGCGACCTCACCGGCCGCGGTCCGCGTACCTTCGACGACTTCCTCGCAGCATCCACATGAATGCTGCACCGGGCGTTCCGCGCGCCGTGCTTGGATGTCGGGGTGCCTCAGCCGACGGACGCTCCGGACCCGATCGTGTACATGGACACGGCCGCGCGGACGGCGGTGGGCCAGGACTACAAGGAACGCCTGGCCGCTGCTCTGGACCTGCGATCCGGCCAGGCGGTGGCGGACATCGGCTGCGGTCCGGGCACTGACCTGGCGCGGCTCGCCGATGCGGTCACCGCTGCAGGCTCGGTCGTGGGGATCGATCGGGAGCCGAGGATGCTCGCCGAGGCCGGCCGCCGGCTGGCCGCGCGGCCGAACGTCGAGCTGCGCCTGGGCGACGTGCATGCGCTGCCGCTGGCCGACGCGAGCGTGGACCGGGCCAAGGCGGACCGGGTCCTGCAGCACGTCGATGACCCCGCCTCGGCGGTCGCGGAGGCCTTTCGGGTGCTGCGGCCAGGCGGGCTGTTCGGCGCGGCGGAGCCGGACTGGGACACGCTGGCGGTCGCAGACGACGATGTGCGGACCAGTCGCGGGTTCGCTCGGTTCGTCGCAGCCACGGTCCGCAACCAGACCATCGGCCGCCAGCTGGCCCGCCTCTGCACCCGGGCCGGCTTCCGGATCAGGTCCGTCGACGCCGTCGCCGTGCTGTTCCGCGATTTCGACGTGGCCGACCAGATCCTGGGCCTGCGCCGTCTCTCGGCCCGCGCGGTCGAGGCGGGGGAGCTGCCGGCAGCCGACGTCCGGGCCTGGTTGCGGCGCCTCGCGGACGAGCCGTTCCTCGCGGGGTTCACGTTCTACCTCGTCACCGGCCAGGTGCCGCCGGAGACCCGCGGTGATGAGCCCGGCATGTCGTCGATGACCCGGCCGGCCGCGGCCGGCGGAGGGTCCTGATCTGGGCGCACTGTGTGCTGGATGGGGCGGGCTGGTGACGGCAGGAGGGGCGGCAGAACCCGGCTCGGATCGCGATGGACCGGACCGGTCCAGTCTCGCGATGTCCAGCTTCGGGAACACCGGCTCCAGATCGTGGTGCTCGGAGGAGTCCGCCGGCAGGGTCGGCAACGCGGTCTTCATGATCGATTCGCTCGCGCAGGAGTGCCGTCGTCTCGGGTGATGGCCGCGTCCGGCCGCCAGCGGCGGGCCGCAACCGCCAGCATCGTGGAATCGTGCTGAACCAGCGCTCGTACTCCGTCCACTCCTCGGCCGGCCGGATGCGGCGCGTCCGTTCGCGCTACTCGGAGGGCACCTCGCGCAGCTTCCCGCTCGTCACGTCGTACACGAAGCCGCGGACCGAATCCTTGTGCGGGATGAACGGGTCGACCAGGATGCGCCGGAGCGACTGGCGGACGTCGTCGTCCAGGTCGGTGAAGGCCTCGGCCGACCACGCCGGTTTGATGCCGATCTCGGCCTGGATCGTGGCCTTGAACCCGTCGTCGGTGAACGTCAGCATGCCGCAGTCCGTGTGGTGGATGAGCACGATCTCGCGGGTGCCCAGCAGTCTTTGGCTGATCGCGAGGCTGCGCAGCTCGCCGGCGGTGACGACGCCGCCGGCGTTGCGTATGACGTGGGCGTCACCCTCCTCCAGGCCGAGCAGGCCGTAGGGGTTGAGCCGCGCGTCCATGCACGCGACGATCGCGATGTGCTTGGCGGGGGGCAGGGGCAGATCGCCCTTGGTGAAGCCGGCGGCGTATCGCTCGGCGTTGCTCAGGAGTTCATCGGTTACGCTCATGCCCGTACCCTAAACCCTATTCAGCTGATCGGAATAGCGATTCTGGAGCCCGTTCGGGTGGTCGTCGGTGAGCACGGCGTACACGGCGCCGGGCTGAGGCTGGGGCTGTGACGCCGGACGCTCGTTGCCACCGGGCCTGCTGTGCTCGGCCGGAAGGACGGTGCGTGAATATCACATCTTACACATAGAAAAGATAGGATATAATCGGGGCATGGCTGTACGTCCGCCCCGCACCCTGGGCATCGTCACCGGCGCCGGAGGCTTCCCCGGCCCCTATGAGCTCGCCCTCGACCCCGGCAAGTCCACGGTGGACACCGCCCGCACGGTGGCCGCCCTGGCCGAGGCGGCCCGCATCGACGCGCTCTTCGTGCCGGATCTGCTGAGCTTCGGAGCCCAGGGGACGATCGGGGCGCAGGAGCCGCTGGTGTACGTCGCCGCGCTGAGCCAGGTGACCACCAGCATCGGGCTCATCGCGACCGTGTCGACGACCTTCCACCACCCGTACAACCTGGCCCGGCTCTTCGGCACGCTCGACCATGTCAGCAACGGCCGGGCGGCCTGGAACCTCGTCACCTCCTCCATCGGCGAGGAGAACTTCGGTCCGGACGGCCTGCCGAGCCCCGAGGAGCGCTACGCCCGGGCGGCCGAGACCCTCGACATCGTCAACGCGCTGTGGGATAGCTGGCAACCCGGGGCGCTGCGCCTCGGCGCGGACGGCCGCGCGGTCCTGGACCCCAGCAAGGTCCGGGCGATCGACCACGTGGGGAAGTACTTCAGCGTCGCCGGCCCGCTGAACCTGCCGCCGCTGCCGCAGGGCCGCCCGGTGCTCATCCAGGCCGGCCAGTCGGCGGCCGGGATCGAGCTGGGGGCGACCTACGCCGAGGTCGTCTTCACGGCCCTCGCCACCCTGGACAGCGCCCGCGAGTTCACCGGCCGGATTCGCGGCCGCGCGGCCGAGCTGGGGCGCCAGCCGGGTCTGCCGCTCATCTTCAGCTCGTTCCACGCCACGTTCGGCGCGACCGAGGCCGAGGCCCGACGGTTGGTCCGCGAGCGGCACGAGGCAATCGACTTCCAGGCCGGGCGCGGCTGGCTGGCCGAGATGCTGGGCGGGCACGTCGACCTCTCGGAAGCTCCGCTGGACGAGCCGTTGCCGGAGAGCCTGCTGCCCGACGTGGCCGCGATCGGGCGGCGCCGGGGGCGGGCGGAGATCTTCAGCGGGTTCATCAAGCAGGGGTACACGCTGCGCGAGCTGATCATCGCCGCCCAGGACACCGGCCACTGGAACGTCGCCGGCACGCCCGAGCAGCTCGCCGACGCGGTGGAGGAGCGGTTCCGCGCCGGCGTGCTCGACGTGCTGTCGGTCGGCGGACTGCACGACCCGGTCCAGCACGACTACGTCGTCAACGGCCTCCTGCATCACCTGCGCAAGCGCGGCATCGTCAAGGAGGACTACCTGGGCCCGACCCTGCGCGACAACCTCGGCCTCTGACCGCCAAGCCGCCCTTCGCCGCCGCGCCGCCGATCCGCGCCGCGATCGACGACCCGCCTCGTGAGACGCCGGCCGCGTGCCGGTTGACCCGGACCGTGGCGAAGGTCCGGGTCAGGTGCCGGAACCGGACGCCAGCAGTACCGCGGCGCTCGCGCCGGCCGGGCCCCAATCCAGCCGATGTACATACCTGCTTTCAAGATGGGAATACTATGCATCGGGCGCCGAACGGCTTGGAGGGCGGATGACCACCACGCAGACCGGCCGGGTGATACCGGTACTCGACATCTCGCAGTTGCGTGCCGGCCCCGGACCGCGGGCGGCCCTCCTCGACGAGCTGCGGGCCGCCGCCCATGACATCGGGTTCTTTGCGGTGGTCGGCCACGGCATCCCCGACGACGCCGCCGAAGGGGTACTGTCGGCGGCCCGGGAGTTCTTCGCCCTGCCGCTGCCCGACCGGCTGGCCATCGAGAACGTCAACTCGCCGCAGTTCCGCGGATACACCCGTGTCGGTGCCGAGGTGACCGCCGGCGTGGCCGACCAGCGCGATCAGCTCGACATCGGACCGGAGCGCGAGGCGTTGGCGCTGGGCCCCGGCGACCCGCCGTACCTGCGGCTGATCGGCCCCAACCAATGGCCGACCGCCGTTGCGGCACTGCGACCGGCCGTGCTGCGCTGGCTCGCCGAGGCCGACCGCGCCGCGCGCGAGGTGCTGCGGGCGCTCGCGGCTGCCCTCGGCCAGTCCGAGGAGTACTTCGACACCTGGTTCGACAGCGAGGCGTCGGTGTCGCTGAAGGTGGTCCGGTACCCGGGTGGGGGCGGTGGTCCGTCGGCCGGCCCACGGCAGGGGGTCGGGGCCCACAAGGACTACGGCTACCTCGCGTTCGTCCTGCAGGACGAGGTCGGCGGCCTGCAGGTGGAGGTGGAGCCGGGGCGTTGGCTGGATGTGCCGCCAGTGCCGGGTGCGCTCGTGTGCAACATCGGTGAGATGCTGGAGGTCGCCACCCGGGGGTACCTGCGGGCCACGGTCCACCGGGTGGTAAGCCCGCCGTCCGATGTGGATCGGTACTCGGTGCCGTTCTTCCTCGGACCCAGACTCGATGCGGTCGTCGAGCCGATACCGCTACCGCCCGAGCTGGCGGACCGGGCGCGTGGCGTCAGCGACGATCCCGACAACCCGCTGCTGGCCGCGTACGGCGAGAAGGCGCTCATCGGCTGGCTGCGCTCCCACCCGCGGGTGGCCCGCCGATGGTGGTCCGACGTCCTCGCCACCCGGCCCGACCTACCGCAACCACCACAGGGTGCTGACGGCAACGGCGACCGATGAGCCGTGTGTCCATCAGAGCCATTCCGCCTCGTTGATCTCATGATGTGCGCGCCGCCGGGCCGGGCGTAGGCGGTAGCCTGAGTCGGTGAGCCCTGCGGTGTCGCCCCAGCCCGATGCGGTCGCGGCGCCATCGCTGGATCGGTTCGAGGCGGGTGTCTCGGCAATGGTGCGATGGGCCGAAAGCCGTCATGTCCGCGGCGAGGTCGCGAGCCGCTCGGGCAGTGATCTTCAACCGAGCGAGCTGCGGCTGCTGGAGTTCTTCGACCTGGCCGAGCCGATGCGGATCTCCGACATCGCCGAGTGCCTGCAGATCGACATCTCGACGACCTCGCTGCAGCTGCGGCAGCTGCGCAAGAAGCAGCTGGTCGAGGCGGTCCCGATGGAGCGTGACCGCCGGGCCACCATGATCGTCATCACCGACGACGGGCGCCGGATGGTCGCGAGGGTACGCGCGGCCCGGCTGGAGCTGCTGCGCGAGATCTTCGCCGGCATCCCGGGCGACCGGCTCGACCAGGTGGCCGAGGTGCTGCTGCTCGTCGAGGAGCACATGCTCGAAGGTATGCGCCGGCTCATCGGGGCCGACACGACCGGCTAGCCCGGACCGCTGCATCGTCGCCGAACATGCTTTGATTATTCAAAGCACTTTGGGGAAGGGGCGCGCGCATGGGTACGGCAGTGGTCACGGGCGGTACCGACGGCATCGGGCGGGCGCTCGCCGAGGAGTACCTGCGCCGCGGCTTCGAGGTGCTCGTCGTCGGCCGCAGCGCCCGCAAGGGCAAGTCGTTCGCGGACTCCAGCGAGCGGGCGCACTTCGTGGCCGCGGATCTGAGCCTGGTGGCCGAGAACCGCCGCCTGGCCGAACAGCTCGCGCAGCGGTTCCCGGTCATCGATGTGCTCGTGCTGGGCGCCCGCTACCACCGCTCCGTGCGCACCGTCACGGCCGAGGGGTTCGAGACCAACTTCGCCCTGTTCTACCTCAGCCGGTTCCTGCTCAGTCATGGCCTGGCTGCCCCGCTCGGCCGCGCGGAGCACCCGGTCGTACTCAACTTCGGCGGAGCCGGGCAGACCGGACCGGTGCAGTGGGACGACCTGCAGCTCGAGCGGTCGTACCACGGCGTGCGGGCGATGGGCCACGCCGGCCGGCTCAACGACCTGCTCGGCGTCGACCATGTCGACCGCCACGCCGGCGCCGGCATCCGGTACGTCCTCAACCACCCGGGCGTGGTCGTCACCAGCTTCGCCGGTGAGTACGACCCGGTGACCGCCGCCGAGGTCGACCACCTGCGCATCATCGGCAAGCCGGTGGCCACGGCCGTCGCACAGATCCTGCCGTTCCTGGAGCCGCGCGTACCCGGGCCGCTCACCGCCGTGCTCGAGGGTCGCCGGGTGGCCCTGGAGCCGGGACTGTGGGACCTGCGCGACGCCCGCCTGCTGCATGACATCACGTCAGCGCTGCTGGCGGCCTGAAACGCTACAGGAAACCTCGCCCCAGCGCCTTGGCTGTCAGCTGCGCCGCTCGGGCGAACGCGCCGGCGATCTGGGCATCATGTCCCTTTCGGCGGGGGAGTAGGCCGAGGGATCGGGCCCTTGTGCTCTCGGCCGTCCGTGGGCTGGCGAGACGCGATGGGGAAATGCTCACCCAGCGGTCTGCTGGCTGCGGTGCATGGCTCGGAGGAGGGCTCCGCGCTGCGGTGGCGCGGGCAGTTCGCGGGCGTGTTCGGTGGTGAATGCCTGCAGCAGGTATTCGACGATGCGTTGCCAGGCGTGCGGGGCGATGCCGGCGGTGGCGGCGACGACGCCGGCGTTGGCCATGAGCAGCAGGATCATGTCGTCGGGGTGGAAGTCGGTGCGCAGGTGCCCGGAGGCTTTGGCGCGGCGCACGATGGTGACCCAGTCGCGGTAGGCGCGAGCGCGGCGGCCCTCGAGGTCCTCGATCGCGGGATTGGTGGCGGCGAAGGTCAGGGTGAGCAGCTCGGCGAAGCCGCGGTCACCGGACTGCATCGCGCACACCCGGCGCACATAGCCGCAGAACCCGGCCCACGGATCAGGGTCCGCGAGCGCTTGTGTTGCGGCGTCGGCGTAGTCGGCCATCTTGTCGCTGAACGCGGCCGCGATCAAGGACTCGCGGTCCGGGAACCGCCGGTGCAGTGTTGCCTCCCCGACGCCGGCTCGCCGGGCGATCTCGTCGAGCGGCACCTGGAGCCCTTGTTCGGCGAACGCGTGCCGGGCGGCGGCGATGATCGCGTTGCGGTTGCGCAAAGCGTCGGCACGCATCGGCTTCTCGATGGGTGTCCGGCTCGTCACATGCTCAGGATCGCACAAGTGGAGCCGAGGCGCCACTTCGGTGCTATGTTGAAATGGAGGAAAGGCACCACTTAAGCCGGACGTGATCGGGAGACGGCGGTGACCCCGCCGGCCCGGACAACGCTGCACCTGGGAACCCACTGTCCGCCCCCGAAAGGAAACAACCATGCCCGCTATCGCCATCGTCGGCGCCGGCCCCGGCCTCGGCCGGTCCATCGCGAAGACCTTCGGCAGCAACGGCTTCTCCGTCGCGCTCGTGTCCCGTACCCAGAGCAAACTCGACACCCTCGCCGCCGAAC
Source organism: Dactylosporangium vinaceum (assembly GCF_019904175.1). Lineage (GTDB taxonomy): Bacteria > Actinomycetota > Actinomycetes > Mycobacteriales > Micromonosporaceae > Dactylosporangium > Dactylosporangium vinaceum. The sequence continues at coordinate 4,024,452 of NZ_CP061913.1, forward strand.
TCGGCCAGGCCGGCATCGACGCCGCCGGTTTCGCCGCTGACGTCATGGACCGCGCCTCGCTTGTCGGCGCCTTCGCCAGGATCAAGCAGCGGTTCGGCACCGTCGACGTCCTGGAGTACTCGCCCGCCCCGCACAGCCCGGTGCCCGGCATCACCATGGCGAGTCCGCTGGACGTCACCGTCGAGAACATCCAGCCGCAGCTCGACTACTACCTCTACGGTGGCATCACCGCCGCCCAGCAGGTCCTGCCCGACATGCTCGAACGCGGCAGCGGTACCCTGCTGTTCACCACCGGTGCGTCATCGGTCGACCCCACCCCGGCACCGCCGGAGTTCGCCAACATCGCACTCGCCAGCGCCGCCCTGCGCTCCTGGGTCCTCAAGCTGCACCAGGTCACCGACGGCACCGGCGTCTACGCCGCCCACATCCCCCTCTCGGTCTGGATCGGCACCGGCGGCCTCGAGACCCAGCCCGACACGATCGCCCAGCTCTACTGGGACCTCTACACCAAACGAGAAGGCGCCGAGCACCACTACAACACCTTCTGACGACCCAGGACCGCCACGGCCGCGACACCCGCATTCACCCACGCGGGCGCGCGGCTCCCGGGGGTTGCGGGTCCAGGCGGCGGAGCAGCTCCTCGATGAAGGGGGCCTTGCCGGCGCGGTAGCGAGGGCGGTCGCGGTCGTCGGCAGCGGCCAGGCGCTGCTTGAGGCGGGCGTACTCGGCGGCCTGGGTCGGGTGCGTGCGCAGGTGGTCGCGGAACCGCAGCAGGATCGCCGGGTTCGGCGCGGCGGCCTCGTAGATGTGCAGGTGGTGGCTGCGGTGGGCGATGCCCGGGTAGCAGAACGACCACTTGCGCGACTCCTCGTCGCCGGGCTCCGGGGCGTGGACCCAGCCGATCGGGGCCAGGTGGGCCGCGAGTCCGGCCGAGTCGTCGTAGTCGGCGATGGTGGCCAGCATGTCGATGATCGGCTTGGCCGGCAGGCCCGGGATCGCGGTGCTGCCGACGTGCTCGACCCGGCCGACGAGGTGCCCGTGCAGGGCGGCCTCGACGAGGCGGCGTTCGCGGTCGAAGCGGGCCGGCCACTGCTCGTCGTAGGGGACGATGACGATCGGGTCGCGGCGGAGGGTGGCCGCCGCGGCGATCCGGCGCGGGTCGGGCGGGCGTCTGGTGTCGTGGGTCATGGGTGGCGGTTGTGGTCCAGCCGGCCGTGGCGGAGGCGGGTCCGGTAGACAAGCGGCGGAGCCACGCCGTCGTCATCTCCGGCGTCCGGGATGGGCAGGGCGACCACGACGTACGCCGAGTCGTAGCGGTGCGAGTCCACTGTGGACTGTGGTGTGCGAGCGGTTGGGGCTGACATCTCAAATCCTCACGAGCGGCCGGGATGGGGCAGAGAGTGTCAGTCCGGACACGAGGCCGACCACACGCGACCGAAGTCGATGTGGTGCCGGGCCCAGAGCCGTGTCATAGCTCAAGTGCAGCGCGGCGATGCGGCGCCTGTCAACGGTTCTCGCCAAAATGCTATTAAGCCGATAGGTTTTATAGGCATGACGCCGCCGCCACCTGATTGATGAAGGCCCCGGTGATCGCGCCACGGCCGCCGCCGGAGCATGCCTCAACCTATCAAGATGATAGGTTTAGCGGATATTGTGGGCGCATGGCCAACGAGTTCGCGCTGCTTGCCGCGACCGCCCGGGATGTCTGCTACACCGGGCTCCTGCCGCGGGTCCGCCGGACCGACACCGGCACCATCGGCGGCCGGGTCAGCGCCCTGATCTGGGGCGACCGGCCGGAGGTGACGTTCCTGCACGGCGCCGCCCTCAACGCCCACACCTGGGACTCGACCCTGCTCCTGCTGGCCCGCCCGGCCCTCGCCCTGGACCTGCCCGGCCACGGCGACTCCGAGTGGCGGGCCGACTTCGACTACGCCCCGCGCACCGTCGCCCCGGCCGTGGCCGCCGCCGTCGAGGCCCTGACCGACCGGCCGCAGGTGCTGGTCGGCCAGTCACTCGGCGGCCTGGTCGCCCTCGCCGTCGCCCAGCTGCGCCCCGACCTGGTCGCCGGGCTCGTCCTGGTCGACGTCTCGCCCGGGCAGCGGGCCGAGGACGCCCAGCAGGTGCGCTCGTTCCTGGCCGGCCCGCTGATCTTCGAGTCCCGGGCCCAGGTGGCCGAGCTCGCGGTGGCCGCCGGGATCGCCGGCCCCGGCCCCGCCCTGGACCGCGGTGTGCTGTTCAACACCCGGGTCCGCCCCGACGGCAAGGTGATCTTCAAGCACCACTTCGGCAGCCCGCCGCCGGACGCCGCGGGGCTGCTGCGGGCCGAATTCACCGATCTGTGGCCGGTGCTGGAAGCGGCGACGGTACCGGTCCTGCTCATCCGGGCCGTGCACGGCTACCTGCCGCCGGACGTGGTCGCCGAGTTCGCGGCCCGCGTCCCGAAAGCCCGCATCGAGGAGCTCGACTCGCGGCACAACATCCAGGAGCAGCGCCCGGCCGAGCTGGCCGCGCTCATCGCAGCCTTCATCGAGCGCTGACCGGCACGTCGGCCGCGCGACCGGCCCGGACGCTCAGCCCGGTGAGCGCGGTGGCCGCGGCGACCGTCGCGATGATCGGTGCGGGCCCGCCTCCCGCCGCGGCCAGGGCCATCGCCGCCGCCCCGACGCCGGCGAAGCCGCTCATCGTCATCGCGGTCAGCCCGCCGACGGCGCCGCGCACCTCGTCCGGGGTGATCTGCTGGACCCGGGTCAGGGTGTGGACCTGGGCCGCGCTGACGGCGATCGACCCGAACGTGAGCAGTACGAACGCGACGGCCAGCCAGGGTGCGAACGGCACGGCCGCGAGGGCCGCGGCGGCCGCGGCGACGCACAGCGCGATCGTGCGGCCCGGTGCGGCGGGGGCGCTGCCTCGGGCCAGGACCAGGCCGGCGGCCACCGCGGCCAGGCCGGGCGCGGTGCGCAGCAGGCCGTAGCCGACCGAGCCGCCGTGCCAGCGGTCGGCGTCGAGCACGGGTAGCAGCGTCTCCACCCCGATGACCAGGGCGCCGGTGGTGAGCAGGACCGCCTGCAGGCGCAGCAGGACCCGGTGGCGGCCGGCGAACCGCAGGCCGTCGCCCAGGCGGACCTGGTCCCGGTGCCCGCGGCCGCGGGGCATGCCCCGGAACGCGGCCAGCGCGACCAGGCAGCTCACCCCGTTGACCGCGAACACCCAGGCCGGCCCGGCCGCGGCGAGCAGCAGCCCGCCGATCGCCGGCCCGAGCAGGGCGGAGGCGCTGTAGACCGTTGAGGACAGCGACTGGGCGCTGTGCAGGTCGGCGGGCGGCACCACGGTGACGATCAGCGCGCCGCGGGCCGGGATGTCGACGGCGAGCCGGGTCGCCTCCAGGGCGGCGGTGGCGAAGAGCAGCCACGGCGTCAGCGTGCCGGTGGCCGCCGCGACGGCCAGCCCGGCGGCCATGGCGGCCTCCGCGGCCATCGCCCACCGCAGCAGCGCAGCCCGGTCGCCGCGATCGGCAAGGGGTCCGGTGAGCAGCGGCAGGACCATCATCGGGATGGAGAAGCAAAGGCCCTCGACGCCGAGTGCGGCGGCCGAGCCGGTCAGCTCGTACAGCATCCAGATCTTGGCGACGTTGCTCATCTGGGTGCCGACCGCGGACACCACGCCACCCGCCCAGAGCCGCACGAACAACGGGTGGCGTAGCGCCGGCCAGCCGGCGCTCATGAGCGCGCCTCCGGAGCCCGGGCGAGGACGGCGTCCCACTCGTCGTGCCAGGCCAGCTCGGCCCGGGCCCGCAGCTCGCTGCGCCGGAACGCGGCCGCCTGCAGCGCCGAGACCTCCGGCCGCAGGTACCCCTCACGCTCGCCCCGTTCGCGCTCGCCGGCCAGTCGGTCCAGCTCCTGTTCCACGGCGCGGCGGTGGCGGCCCAGGAGGCCGGCGAGTGCGTCGCGCCCGACGGAGCCGGCGAAGATCAGGCCGGCGGCGAGGGGGTCGGCGCCGTTGTGCAGATCGGCGACGGCGCGGTCGCGCAGGAGGTCCAGCTCGGCCCGTCCGGCCTCGGTGACCTGGTAGACGGTCCGCTCCGGGCGCCGGTCGACCCGCTCCACGCGCAGCGGCTCGATCAGCTCGTCGTCCGCGAGTTTGCGCAGCTCCCGGTGCAGCGACCCGGCGCCGACACCGGCCCACTCGTCGGCCTTTGTCGCCTGCACCGCGCGCCGCAGCTCATGGCCGTGCTGCGCGCCGCGCTCAACCAAGAGCCCGAGAATCACCAAACGCGTTAGATTCATGAAGCTAGCGTACTGAATCTATACGGCCGCGCAAGCTGCCGCACGCCTCGGACATGAGCAGCAGCGCGAGCTCGCGCCGGTCAGCAGCGAAGGGCGGCACGGCCCTCCGGCGGCCCACGCCCTGACCCGCCGTCTCGAGCGGGACGGCCAGACCTCCGTAGCCCGCCACCGTCGGGGCGCACCCGCCATGCCACGTCCCCGTCCGTCGAGGCGGTCCAGCGCCACGACCCTAGAGAATCTGTGTCAGCAGGAGCAGTTCCTCGTCGGTCAGGCCGTGGGCGCGGGCGTAGCCGGCCACGGAGCCGTGCCGCTCGTCGATGCGCCGGAGGATCCGCTCCAGAGCGGCCGGCGGGCTCAGCCGGACCAGCGTCGCGATGTTCGCGCCCGGGGGCCAGCGGGCGAGGATGGCCTCCACGTGGGCCGAGGGCAGGTGTTGCTCGGACGCGGCGTAGTCGGCCACGACCGCGGCCCGGTCGACGCCGGCCAGGGCTAGGGCAAGGGCCACCACGAGGCCGGTGCGGTCCTTGCCGGAGGTGCAGTGTACGAGCACCGGCGTCGGGCCCGAGGCGGCCAGCAGTCGCAGCACGGCGGCGAGGGCGTGGCCGCGCTCCTCCACGATGTGATCGTAGAAGGCGTCCAGGCTCGTGTCCGCGGCCAGGAACACCGCGGGCGGTTGGGCCAGCACCGGAGCGTGCACCACCGTGGCCTCGACGCCGCGCAGGTCGCTGGGGGAGTCGGCGCGTTCGGCCGGGTCGCGCAGGTCGACGATCAGGCCGATGCGCAGCGCCGCCAGGTCGCGGCGGTCGGCGTCGTCGAGCTGGTGCAGGGAGCCGGAGCGGTAGAGCTTGCCGGGCCGGGGGCCCGCCGGGCGCAACGGAATCAGCATCTCTATACCCTAGCTAACTGATAGGTTTAGTGTAATATTAAGCGACGATGGCGACGAATGACGAGTGGGGCTTCGACACCCTGCAGGTGCACGCCGGGGCCGCTCCCGATCCAGCGACCGGGGCGCGGGCGACCCCGATCTTCGCAACGACCAGCTTCGTGTTCGACGATGCCGCCCACGCGGCGGCGTCGTTCCGGCTCGACGACCTCGAGCAGCACGCCTACACCCGGCTGTCCAACCCCACCTCGGCCGTCGCCGAGCAGCGCATCGCCGCCCTGGAGCGTGGCTCGGCCGCCGTGACCGTGGCCAGCGGGCAGGCCGCGACCACCCTGGCCCTGCTCAACCTGCTGCGCAGCGGCGACCACGTCGTCGCCTCGGGCCAGGTCTACGGCGGCACGGTCCTGCTCCTGCGGGAGCGCTTCGCCGAGCTGGGCATCGAGACGACCCTGCTGCCGGACGTGAACGACACCGACGCCTGGCGCCGGGCAGTGCGGCCGAGCACGCGGGCCTTCTTCGCCGAGAGCATCGGCAACCCGACAGGCGTCGTGCTGGACATCGAGGCGGTCGCCCGGATCGCGCACGAGCACGCCCGGGTGCCGCTGATCGTCGACAACACCCTGGCCACGCCGTACCTGCTGCGGCCGCTCGAGCACGGCGCCGACATCGTCGTGCACTCCACGACGAAGTTCCTGGCCGGGCACGGCACCGCGATCGGCGGGGTCGTCGTCGACGGCGCCACGTTCGACTTCGGGGCCGAGCCCGAACGCTGGCCCGGCTTCCACACCGCCGATCCCAGCCACGGCGACGTCGGCTACTGGGAGCGCTTCGCCGGCCTCGGCCTGGCCTACGCGCTGCGGCTGCGCACCACCGTGCTGCGCGGCTACGGCCCGGCGCCGTCGCCGTTCAACAGCTTCCTGCTCCTGCAGGGCCTGGAGACGCTGAGCCTGCGGGTCCGCCAGCACGTCGCCAACGCCGAGGCGGTCGCGGCCTACCTCGAGGACCGCCCAGAGGTGACCCGGGTGCACTACGCGGCGCTGCCGTCGAGCCCGTCGGCCACCCTCGCCAAGCGCTACCTGCCCCGTGGCGCCGGGGCGGTCGTCGCGTTCGAGCTGGCCGCGGGCCTGGACGGTGGCCGCCGGTTCGTCGAGGCGGTCCGGCTGTTCAGCCACCTGGCCAACATCGGCGACGTGCGCAGCCTGATCATCCACCCCGCGTCCACGGTCAGCTCCGGCGCGGGCGAGCAGGCCGGGGTCGCCCCGGGCCTGGTCCGCCTGTCCGTCGGCATCGAGGATGCCCGCGACCTGCTGGCCGACCTGGACCGCGGATTCACAGCGCTCTCCACCTCCTGAAGGAATCCGATATGAGTGACAGCACCGACCCCACCTTGCAGGACCAGCGCGAGGTCAACGCCGCCTCCCGGCGCCGGCGGACCATCCTGATCGGCGCCGTGACGGCCGTCGTCGTGCTCGGCGCGGCCGGCCTGACCGCCTGGGCGGCCCGCGGCGGCGACAAGGACGGCGAGGCAGCGGCCACGACCGACACGACGCTCACCGTGGCGCTGCGGCTGTTCCCGGAGAACCTCGACATCCGCAGCACCGCCGGGGCCGCCCTCGACCAGACGCTCATCGACAACGTCTTCCAGCCCCTCGTCACCAGCGACCCGAAGGGGACGATCCAGCCCAGTGTCGCCAAGAGCTGGGCGGTGTCACCGGACGCGCTGACCTACACGTTCACGCTGTTGCCGGACCAGAGGTTCAGCAACGGCGACCCGCTCACGGCCAAGGACGTCGCCTGGTCAATCGGTGAGGTGACGGCCAAGCAGTACAAGGACTACCAGAAACTGGCGAGCGTCGAGTCGGTCACCGCACCCGACGACCAGACCGTCGTCATCAAGGTCAAGCAGCCCGACCCGACCCTGCTGTACAACCTCTCCGGCCGGGTCGGCCTCGTGCTCGACCGGAAGGCCACCAACGACCCCAAGTCCACCGCGATCGGGTCCGGGCCGTTCACGGTCGCCTCGTTCAAGCCCGGCGCCACCCTGACCCTGGCCCGCGACCCCGGCTACCGGGGCGAGAAGGCCCAGGTCGGCTCGGTCGTGTTCAAGCTGTTCAGCGACACCAACGCGGTCGTCAACGCGGTCCAGGGCGGCACCGTCGACGTGGCCGGCATCGACCCGAACCTGGTCCCGCAGGTCCGGAGCAACGCGAAGTACGACCTGGTGACCGGATTCGCCTCGGACAAGTACGTGCTGGCCTTCAACAACGCGGCCAAGCCGTTCACCGACATCCGGGTCCGCCAGGCGATCCGGACCGCGATCGACCACGACGCGCTCGTCAAGGCGGCCGGCGGCGGCAAGACGCTCTTCGGCCCGATCGTCGACTCCGACCCCGGCTTCGAGGACCTTTCCAAGCTGTACCCGCACGACGTCGCGAAGGCCAAGCAGCTGCTCGCCGACGCGGGCTACCCCAACGGGCTGGACCTGACGGTCGAGCTGGCCTCCCTCTACGGCAACACCATCACCGACCTGCTCACCAGCCAGCTGGCCACGGCCGGCATCCGGCTCACGGTCAAGTCGGTGGAGTTCGCGGCCTGGCTCAAGGACGTGTACACCAACCACGACTTCCAACTCAGCATCGTCGACCACGCCGAGGCCCGCGACTTCGGCAACTGGGCCAACCCGAAGTACTACTTCGGCTACAACAACGCCCAGGTCCAGGACCTGTTCAAACAGGCGACCACCGCCACCTCCGAGGCCGGCTACACCTCGCTGCTGCAGCAGGCGGCCCGGATCGTGGCCCAGGACGCGGCGGCGGACTGGCTCTACAACCCGACGCTGATCACGGCCGTGCGCAAGGGCGTCACCGGCGTGCCGACCGACTCCACCAACTCCCGGCTCAACCTGACCCGCGCGAAGGCCTGACGCATGGCCCGGTTCCTGCTCCGGCGGCTGGCGCTGCTCGCGCTGGGACTGCTCGTCGCCAGCCTGGCGATCTTCGTCGTGCTGCGGGTGCTGCCCGGCGACGTCGCGGAGCTCATCGCCGGCACCAACGCCACCCCGGAGCAGGTGGCCGGCATCCGGGCCGGCCTCGGGCTGGACCGCAGCCTGCCCAGCCAGTACCTCGGCTGGCTGGGCGGGCTGCTCCACCTCGACTTCGGCCGGTCCCTGCTGACCAACCAGAGCGTCACCGCCGCCCTGGCCGAGCGGGCCGGGGTCACGGTCCCGCTCACCGCCCTGTCCTTCGTGATCGCCGTCACGATCGCCCTCACCCTGGGCGTGTACTCGGGACTGCGCCACGACCGCCCGGCCGGGATCGCGATCGGCTTCGTCGCCCAGGCGCTGGCCGCGGTGCCGGCGCTGTGGCTCGGCCTGCTGCTCGTCGTGCTCTTCGGCGCGGGCGTCGGGCTCGTGGGAGTACTGCCGAGCAATGGTTTTCCCGACGACGGGTGGCACGAGCCCGGGCCGGCGGTGGCCGCGCTGGTGCTGCCGGCGGTGACCATCGGGCTCATCGAAGGTGTCGCGCTGCTGCGGTTCGTGCGCTCGGCCGTCCTCGACGCGCTCGGCCAGGACTACGTCCGCGCGGCCGCGGCCCGCGGGCTGACCCGCACCCAGGCCCTCCTGCGCCACGGCCTGCCCAACGTCGGGCTGTCGCTGCTGTCGGTGTCGGCGCTGCAGATTGCCGCGCTGGTCACCGGGGCCGTCGTCATCGAGTCGCTGTTCAACCTGCCCGGCGTCGGGCGGATGCTCGTCGGCGACGTCGGCAGCCGCGACCTGACGAAGGTCCAGGGCGAAGTGCTGTTCATGACCGGGATCGTCCTGGTCATCGGCACCCTTGTCGACATCGCCCACCGGCTCGTCGACCCCCGGCAGCGAGTGGAGGCGCCATGAGAGAGCTCCTGCGCCACCCGGCCGGGCTGTTCGGCACCGTCGTCGTCGGGCTGCTGCCGGCCGCGGCGCTGCTGTCGCTGTTCTGGACGCCGTATCCGCTGCTGCGCCAGGACGTCGCCGAGCGCTGGCTCGGCCCCGACGCCCGGCACTGGCTCGGCACCGACGAGATCGGCCGGGACACACTCAGCTGGCTGCTGGCCGGCAGCCGCACCACCGTCTTCGTGGCGTTCTGGGCCACCCTCATCGCGGCCGGGCTCGGCCTGGCCCTGGCCGCACTGACCGCGCTCGGCCCGCGCCGGGTCGCCGAGCCCGTCATCGTCCTCGTCGACCTGCTCATCGCGTTCCCGGTGCTGCTCATCGCCATGCTCTTGGCGGCGGCGTTCGGCGGGTCGCTGTGGATCGTCGTGACCGCCGTCGGCGTCGGCGTCGGGATGAACCTGGCCCGGGTCCTGCGCCCGGAGATCCGCCGGGTCATCGCCGCCGACTACGTCGTGGCCGCCCGGGCCGGCGGCGTCGGGCCCGGCGGCATCCTGGCCCGGCACGTCGTGCCCAACGTGGCCCCGGTCGCGATCGTCCAGCTGTCCTACGTCGCGGCCGTCGCGATCCTGGCCGAGGCCGGGCTGTCCTACCTCGGCTACGGCGCACCGGCCGGCTCGCCCTCGTGGGGCCGCAGCCTCGCCGACTCGCAGCACTACATCGCGGTGCAGCCGGCGTCCGTGCTCTGGCCCGGCCTGGCCATCGCCGTCACCGTCCTGGCGATCACCCTGCTCGGCGACGCGCTGCGCGACGCGCTCGACCCGCGGCTGCGGCGGGGGAGGCGGGCCCGTGAGTCTTGAGATCGAGGACCTGCGCATCGAGCTCGGCGGCCGGGCCGTCGTCGACGGCGTCGGGCTCAGCCTCGGCGACGGCGACCGGCTCGGACTGATCGGCGAGTCCGGCTCCGGCAAGTCCCTGACCGCCCTCGCCGTGCTGGGCCTGCTGCCGCGGGGCAGTACCGTCACCGGCAGCATCCGCCTCGACGGCCGGGAACTCGTCGGCCGCGGCGACGCCGAGCTGGCCCGGCTGCGCGGCAAACGCGTCGGCATGGTGTTCCAGGAGCCGGCGACCGCGCTGAACCCGGTGCGCCGGGTCGGCGCGCAGATCGGCGAGTCGCTGCGCATCCACTACGGGTTCTCCAAGCGCCAGGCCCACGAGCGGGCCGTCCGCCTGGCCGAGCGGGTCCAGCTGCCCGACCCGGAGCAGATCGTCCAGCGGTACCCGCACGAGCTGTCCGGCGGCCAGCGCCAGCGCGTCGCCATCGCCGCCGCCATCGCCACCGGACCCCGCCTGATCATCGCCGACGAGCCGACCACCGCGCTCGACGTGACCGTCCAGGCCGGCATCCTCGACCTGTTCGACGAGGAGGTCGCCGAATCCGGCGCGGCGCTGCTGTTCATCACCCACGACCTGGCCGTCCTGGCCCGGATCGTCACCCGGGCCGTGGTCCTCACCGCGGGACAGGTCGCCGAGACCGGCACCGTCACCGGCCTGCTGGCCGCGCCCACCCACCCCGTCACCGCCGCCCTCGCCGCCGCGGCCTACCAGACCAGCTTCGTCGCGAGCGGCCCGTGAGCACCCCGCTGCTGTCCGCCCGCGGCCTGTCCCGCGACTACCGCCTGCCCGGCGGCGCGCTCAAGCACGCCCTGGCCGACGTCGACCTCGACGTGGCCGCCGGCGAGATCCTCGCCGTCATCGGCGAGTCCGGCTCCGGCAAGTCCACCCTCGCCCGGCTCCTGCTCGACCTGGACCGGCCCACCCGCGGCCGGGTCGAGTTCCAGGGCCGGCCGATCAGCACGGACCGGCGCGCACTGCGGGCCGGCACCGGCATCGTCCTGCAGGACCCCTACGCCTCCCTCGACCCGCGGATGCGGGTCCGCACCACCGTCGCCGAGCCGCTGCGGGCCCTGCGCGTGCCCGGCGACCACCGCCGCCTGGTCGCCGAGGTCCTCGAGCGAGTCGGCCTGCGCCCGGAGCACGCCGAGTGCTACCCGCACGAGCTCTCCGGCGGCCAACGCCAGCGGGTCGCGATCGCCCGGGCCGTCGTCCACCGGCCCCGGCTCCTCGTCGGCGACGAGCCCACGAGCGCGCTCGACGTCACCGTCCGGGCCGCGATCGTCGCACTGCTGCGCGAACTCAACGCCACCCTCGGCCTGGCCGTCGTCCTCGTCTCCCACGACCTCGGCCTGGTCCAGCACCTCGCCGCCCGGGTCGTCGTCATGCACGACGGGCGGATCGTCGAGTCCGGACCGACCGCCTCGGTGCTCGCCGACCCCCAGCACACCCACACCCGCGCCCTCGTCGCCGCGGTGCCGCGCCTGCCTGCTAGGAGTACCGATGCCGCCGCCCTTTAAACTGGGCTTCCTCACGCACGTCCACGGCTACGGCAAGCCCGCGACGCAGGTCTACGCCGAGCTGCTCGACACCATCGCCGCCGCCGAGGACCTCGGCTACGACGGCGTCTTCCTGGCCCAGCACCACTTCCGGCACGACGGCGCCCGCCTGCCCTCCCCGCTGGTCCTGCTCGCGGCCGCGGCCCGGCGCACCAGCCGGATCGAGCTCGGCACCGCCGTCGTCACCCTGCCCCTGGAGGACCCGCTGCGCCTCGCCGAGGACGCCGCCGTGCTCGACGGGCTCAGCGGCGGCCGGGTCCAGCTCGGCCTCGGCACCGGCGGCGCCAACGCGGCCACCTACCCCGCCTTCGGGTTCGCGAACGAGACCCTCGACGAGCGCTACGACTCCGGCCTGGCCGTCGTGCACGGGGCGCTGGCCGGCGCACCCATCGGCGAGTCCGGCCTCGTCCTGCACCCGCCGGCGCCCGGCCTGCGCGAGCGGGTCTGGCAGTCGACGTCCCGGCCGGACAAGGCGGCCCGCATCGCCGCCGCCGGCGACGGGCTGCTGCTCGGCACGTTCATCCACAGGCCCGAGGCCGAGCAGCTCCCGCTCATCGAGGCATACCGGGCCGCCTGGGCCGGCCCCGGCGCCCCGCGCATCGGCGCCACCCGGGCCGTCTTCCCCGGCGCGTCACGGGCCGCGGCCCTGGCCGACCTCGGCCGCGGCCTCAAGCTGTTCCGGGAGCAGGTCCGGCCGTTCGCCGACCTGTCCGGATACGACGACGAGCAGCTCGCCGAGCGGATCAACGTCCACTACGGCACCCCGGCCGACATCGTCGACAGCCTGCGCCGCGACCCGGCCCTGCTCGGTCACGCCGGCTACTTCTTCCCCGTCGTGCAGCACGAGGCGTCAAGCGCCGCCGACGACATCCGCCGCCTCGAGATCATCGCCACGCAGATCGCCCCCGAGCTCGGCTGGAGGCCCGCACCGTGAGCTTCGGATTCCAGACGCACGTCCACGGCCACGCCCCGGCCCGGGAGCTACTGCCCGGCCTCGTCGACCTGTTCGTCGCGGCCGAGGAGCTCGGCTTCACCTCCGGCTGGCTGGCCCAGCACCATCTCGGCAACGACGCCGGCCGGCTGCCCTCGCCACTCGTGCTCCTGGCCGCCGCGGCCGAGGCGACCAGGAGCATCCGGCTCGGCACCAGCGTCGTCGTGCTGCCCCTGGAGCACCCGATCCGCCTCGCCGAGGATGCCGCCGTCCTCGACACCCTCGCCGGTGGCCGCCTCGAGCTCGGTCTGGGCGTCGGCGGCCCGTCGGCGCCGGAATTCGCCGCGTTCGGCCGCGACGCCGGCCGGCGCCACGAGCTCTACACCGAGCACCGCGACCGCCTCCTGCACCTCCTCGGCGGCGGCGACATCGCCGCCGGGCTGCGGGCCGGCCCGGACGCACCCGGGCTGCGCGCCCGGATCTGGGAGTCACCGTCCACGCCCGAGCGGGCGGCCGCGGTCGCCGCGGCCGGGCACGGGCTGCTGGTCGGCATCGGCCCCGGCGCCGTGCAGCGGGCCCTGGCCGACGCCTACCGCGCCGCCGGCGGCACCCGGGTCGCGGCGTTCCGCGGCGGCTTCCCGGCCCTCGACGCCGGCGGCGACCGGGAGAGCCAGGCCGCGCTGCTGTGGCCGGACGTGCGCGGATTCGCCGACGGGCCCCTGTCGCGGCAGTACCTCGGCGAGCACCCGGGTCCCCACGACGTCCTCGCCGCCCTGAACGTCCACTACGGCAGCGGCGCCGAGGTGGCCGCCTCGGTGCGGGCCGACCCGCTGCTGCCCGTCGCCGCCGACTTCGTCTTCGCCGTCCAGGCCGCCAGCACGAGCATCGGCACCGCCCTGCGCACCCTGGAACGCCTGGCCACCGATGTCGTCCCCGAACTCGCCGGAGCGCTGCATGCCACGCCCTGACCACCTGCAGTTCGGCGCACTCGTCCACGGTTCCGGCGGGCACATCGCCGGCTGGCGGCACCCCCGGGCCAACCCCGACGGCGAGCTCGACATCGACTTCCACGTCCGCCTCGCGCGCCTCCTCGAAGACGCCGGGTTCACGGCCCTGTTCGTCGCCGACGTCGTCGCCGTCTGGGGCCACCAGCTCGACTCGCTGCACCGCACCACCCGTGCCGACTACCTCGAGCCGATCACCCTCCTGGCCGCCCTGGCCCCGCAGACCTCCCGGATCGGCCTCGTCGCCACCGCCACCACCAGCTACAACGAGCCATACAACCTGGCGCGCAAGTTCGCCTCCCTCGACCACATCTCCGGCGGCCGGGCCGGCTGGAACGTCGTTACCAGCGTCGTGCCCCTGGAGGCGGCCAACTTCGGCCGGGCCGAACACTTCGGCCACGCCGAGCGCTACGCCCGCGCCGCCGAGTTCGTCGACGTCGTCAAGGGCCTGTGGGACTCCAACGCCGACGGCGCACTCATCCGCGACAAGGCCTCCGGGGTGTACATCGACCCGGCCCGGCGGTTTCACCTCGACCACCGCGGCGAGCACTTCACCGTCGCCGGCCCGCTCAACCTGGCCCGCCCGCCGCAGGGGCACCCGGTGCTGTTCCAGGCCGGCGCGTCCCCGACCGGCCGGGCCTTCGCCGCCCGGGTCGGCGAGGTCATCTTCACCGCACCCGTCAGCGTCGCCGAAGCCGTCGACTACCGCACCCGCCTCGACGCCGACGTCACCGCGGCCGGCCGCGACCCCGGCGACGTGCGCGTCTGGCCCATCCTCACCCCGATCGTCGCCGACACCGACGCCGAGGCCGCCGAAATCCTCGCCGAGCTCGGCTCCCTCATCCATGACGACGTCCTGCGCCGCCTCGTCCAGGACAACTTCGGCGACGAGGACTTCAGCGACCTCGACCTCGACGAGCCGCTGCCCGACTTCGGCACCGCCACCAACCGCTCGCAGAGCCGCCGGGCCGGCCTGCTCGCCCTCGCCCGCGGGGAGCAGCTCACCCTGCGGCAGCTCGCACTGCGCTTCTCGGCCCGGGCCGACACCGTCGGCGCCGCCACCACCGTCGCCGACCGGATCGCCGCCGTGTGGGCGACCGGCGCCGTCGACGGCTTCAACGTCTCCTTCCCCTACCTGCCCGAGCAGGCCGAAAGGTTCACCGCCGAGGTCCTGCCGATCCTGGCCGACCGCGGCCTGTTCCGCCCGCCGACCGGCACCACACTGCGCGAACAGCTGGGACTGGAGCGAGCCGCATGACGACCCGGCAGCTGCACCTCAACGGGTTCCTGAAGGCCGCGGGGGAATACCACGCCGGCTGGCGGGTGCCCGGCAACCCGCCCGACGCCGGCGTCAACTTCCCGTTCCTGGCCGAACAGGTGCGCCGGCTCGAGGCGGCGACCTTCGACTCCGTGTTCCTGCCCGACCTGCTCGGCGTCCCGGACGACCCGCCCGCCGTGACCGAACGGGTCGCCTGGTCCAACGACACCCTGGAACCGACCACCGTCCTGGCCGCGCTGAGCACGATCACCAGCCGCATCGGCCTCGTCGCCACGGCGTCGACGTCCTACAACCAGCCGTACACCGTCGCCCGGGTCTTCGCCTCGCTCGACCACCTGTCCAAGGGCCGGGCCGGCTGGAACGTCGTCACCTCGCTCAACGACGCCGAGGCCCGCAACTTCGGGCTCAGCGCGCACCTGGGCCACGCCGAGCGGTACCGGCGGGCCGAGGAGTTCTTCGACGTCGTCGCCGGGCTGTGGGACTCCTTCGACGACGGCGCCGTGCGGGCCGACCGGGTCGCCGGCCGCTTCTTCGACCCCGCCGGACTGCACCGGCTCGACCACCACGGCGAGTTCTTCGACGTCGCCGGGCCGCTGAACATCCGCCGCCCGCCGCAGGGCCGCCCGGTCATCGCCCAGGCCGGCTCGTCCGGCCCCGGCCGCACCCTCGCCGCCCGGATCGCCGACGTCGTGTTCACCCGGGCCCTGCCCCTAGCCGACGCCCAGGCCTATTACGCCAGCGTCAAACAGCAGGCGTCCGCGTTCGGCCGGGCCCCGCTCGTCCTGCCCGAACTGGCCACGGTCGTCGCACCCACCCGGGCCGAGGCCGAGGACCGCTTCGCCGCCGTCCGCGACCTGCTCGACCCGCGGGTCGCGCTCGCCGACGTGCAGTACTGGGCCGGCGTCGACCTCACGGGCCTGCCCCTGAGCGCGCCGCTGCCGCCCCTCGCGGAAGGCAACCGCAGCACCGGCGCCCAGGCCGAGATCTACGCTCAGGCGGCCCGGGACAACCTCACGATCGGCGACCTCGTCCAGATCGTCACCGACGGCGACGGCGCGATCATCGGCACCCCGGCCGACGTCGCCGACCACATCGAGGAGTACTTCACCCAGGACGCCGCGGACGGCTTCAACGTCTCGTTCCCGTGGCAGCCCGCCACCCTGGTCGACTTCACCGAGCTCGTCGTCCCGGAGCTGCGCCGCCGCGGCCTGTTCCGCACCGAGTACACCGGCGCCACCCTCCGCGACCACCTCGGCCTGCCCCGCCCGCCGTCCCGCTACGCGCCGGACTGATCTGCACTGTGGTTGCCGACGCCGGTGACGTGGCCGGGCGATCGGCAGCTGATCGCCGGGATGGACGGCGTCGAGTAGAACCTGTACCAGTACGACATCCAGGGTTGTCAGCGACGCAAGGCGCGGCGGGCGAGGAAGTTGCCGAGGAACTGGCCCGCCTGCACGATCACGATGATGGTCGCGACGGTGATGTAGACGACCGGCCAATTGTACCGCTGGGAGCCGTACGTCACCGCGAAGTCGCCGAGGCCGCCCCCGCCGAACAGTCCGGCCTGCGCGGACATGTCGACGACGCCGACGAAGATGAACGTGTAGCCGAGAATCACCGGTCCGAGGGCCTCCGGGACGACGACCGTGAGCAGGATGCTGATCGGCCGGGCGCCCGCGGCCCGGGCCGCCTCGATGACGCCGGGCTCCACGGCCAGGAGATTCTGCTCGACGATCCGGCTGACCGCGAAGGCGGCCGCCAGCGACAGTGCGAACGTCACCGCGTCGGTGCCGATCGTCGTGCCGATCGCGACGAGCATGAGCGGCTGGATCGCGGTGAGGAAGATGACGAACGGGATCGGCCGGACCACGTTGACCAGGATGTTGACCGCGATGAACACCGCCCGGTTGGCCAGCAGGCTGCCCGGGCGGGTCGCGTAGAGCACCAGCCCGAGGCCGAGGCCGAGCAGGCCGCCGACCACGACCGAGATGATGACGATGTAGAATGTCTGCCCGATCGCCGCGCGGAAAACCGGCAGGTTGGCGATGAACTCATCCATGGGTCTCCACCTCGACACCGTCGGCGGCCAGGGCGGCGAGGGCCGCGTCGACCGCCGCCGCCGGGCCGGTCAGCTCGAACGTGAGGCTGCCGACGGCCCGGTCCTGCAGCTCGCTGATGCCGCCGTAGACGACGGCGGCGGCCACGCCGTGCTCGAGGAACGCCGCGGCCAGGGCGGTCTGGGCGACGGTACCCTCGCGAATGGCGATGGTGACCAGACGGCCGGAGTGCCGGCGGCGCAACCGTTCCAGGGTCTCCGCGGACGGCCGGTCCCGCAGCGCTCCCCGGACAAAATCGGCGGCGGCGGTACTCTGCGGACGCGCGAACACGTCGTAGACGCTCCCGGTCTCCACGACCCGGCCGCCGTCCATGACCGCGACCCGGTCGGCGACGGCCCGGATCACGTCCAGCTCGTGCGTGATCAGCATGATCGTGACGCCCAGCTCCCGATTCACCCGCCCCAGCAGCGCCAGTACCTCGGCCGTCGTACGCGGGTCGAGCGCGCTTGTCGCCTCGTCCGCCAGCAGCAGCGCCGGCTCGGTGGCGAGGGCCCGGGCGATGCCGACCCGCTGCTTCTGCCCGCCCGAGAGCTGCTCTGGATGGTCGTGGGCGCGGTCCAGCAACCCCACGAAGTCCAGCAGGCGGGCCACCCGCCGGTCCCGCTCGGCCCGCTCGACGCCGGCCACCTTCAGCGGGTAGGCGACGTTGCCGGCCACGGTGCGGGACCGGAACAGGTTGAACTGCTGGAAGATCATGCCGATGTCGCGCCGGACCCCGCGCCGCTGCGCCTCGGGCAGCGCGCCGATCTCCCGGCCACCGACGAACACCCGGCCGTCCGTCGGCGTCTCCAAACCGTTGACGAGCCGGATCAGCGTGCTCTTGCCGGCCCCGGACTGGCCGATGACGCCGAACACCTCGCCCCGCTCGACCTCGAGGCTGACGTCGTCGACGGCGACCACCCGGGGACCTTGACGCCCCCGGGTGAACGCCTTGGTGACGTGCTCGAACCTGACGTGCGGCACGCTACTTCTTGCCCGCCGCGACGGCCTGGTCCTGCACGGTCTTGAGCAGCGACTGCAGCTCGGCCGGGGCGACCTGGCGGAAGACCGCGGTGCCGCCGTTGGACTGCTGCACGCCCTGCTCGACCGCCGGGTCGTGGTAGAGCTCGGCCAGCTTCAGGTAGGTCGGGTCGGCCTTGTCGGCGGCGCGGACGACGAAGATGTTGACGTACGGCGCGGCGCTCGCGCTGGCCGGGTCGTCCTGGAACACCGCGGCCGTCTTCGGCAGCCCGGCACTGGTGGCGTAGTTGTTGTTGACGATGGCCGCGGCGACCGAGCCGCTCTTGAGCGCGCCGGCGGTCTGCGACGCGTCGAGGGTCACCACGTCGACCTTCTTGGTGGCGATGTCGGCCGTGCTGGAGAACGCGGTGCCGCCGTTCTTCAGCGTGACCAGTCCGGCCGCCTGCAGCACGAGCAGGCCGCGGGCCTGGTTGATGGCGTCGTTGGGGACGGCGACCTTCGCGCCGGCCGGGATCGCGGCCGGGGTCGTGTAGTTGAGGGAGTACAGCGGCAGCGGGTACACCGCGGTCGCGCCGATCGGCTGGAGGTCGTCGTGCGCGGTGGCGTTGTAGTTGGCGAGGTACTGCACGTGCTGGAACTCGTTGAGCTCCAGCTGCTTCTCCTTCAGCGCCGGGTTGGGCTGGCTGTAGTCGTTGAAGTTGACGAACGCCACGGTGACGTTGAGCCGCTGCTTGGCGAGGTCGGCGTAGGTCTTCCAGTACGGCTGGGCCGCGTCGGTGACGCCGATGCGCACGGTCCTGCCGCCGGCCGATCCACCGTCGCCGTCGTCGCCGCCGCGGGTCACGGCCACCACGACGACGGCGGCCACGACCACGACGGCGGCAATGGCGGCGATCCAGGGCCAGAGGCTGCGCTTGCGCGCGGGCAACTGCGGTTCAGACATGTCCCGGACCTTAACCAACTAAACCGGTCGGGTAAATGTGTTGTACGTCTACTCCGCGGGCCGCGGCCCACTGTTGGACTGCCCTCAGACGTAGAGCTCCCAGCCGGGTGCCCTGCTGCATGAAGGGCATCATGCCGGTCGACGTCGCGGCAGTGGTGCTGCTCGGTCGTCCTCATCGAGGGTCCGATCGGTCGGCGAGGCGGGCGAGCTGGGTCCGGCGCACGTCGGCGCTCTGGCCCTGGACGAGCGCGAACAGGGCGGAGCGGGCGTGCAGCTGGGCGGTGTCGTCGCCGGCGAGGCCGCGCCCGGCCCGGGCGACGAGCAGGGCCTGGGTGAGCGTCGTGAGCGCCTCGCCGACGGCGGCCTTGGTGGCGAGCCGCTCTTGGAGGCGGTGGGTGCCGCCGCCGGCCGCGGCGGCCTCGTCGGCCAGGCCGTAGGCGGTGCGCCGGAGCGCGGCCACCCGCGGCTGCCAGGCGGCGGCGACGGCCCGCACGGGCGGGTCGAGGGTCTCGTCGAGCTCCCGCAGCACGGTCGCGGCCAGCCCGAAGTGGTGGCCGCGGGCGTCGCTGGCGGTCGCCAGGTCGTCGAACCGGGTCTGCTCGAGACTCTGCCGGGTGAGCACGTGCTCGTCGGGGACGAAGACGTCGTCGAGGCTGACGCGTTCGGTGCGGCTGCCGGCGACGGCGGCGAGGTGCAGCGGGGCGGTGACGCGGGTGCGCTGCCCGACCTCCACGAGGGCGGTCACGACCGTTTCGCTCGCCGGTTCGACGGCGGCGACGGTCAGGGCCGGGCTGAGGCCCCAGCCGCTGACCCAGGAGATGGTGCCGCTGAAGGTCCAGCCGCCGCCGGTCCGGGTGGCCGCAATGTACCGCCGCGGGTAGCTGCGCACGTCGCTGACGCCGGCGCCGAGCAGGATCTCGCCGGCCCGGGCCTGCCGGGCGAGGTCCGGCAGGGGCCCGCCCGCCGTGGTCAGGCGCTGGGCCAGGGCGGCGTGCTGGGCCCAGACCAGCCAGGTGTTGAAGCACGCCCCGGCCAGCAGCTCGTGGACCCGGCGGTCGGCGTCGCGGCCGAGGCTGCGGTGGGTGAGCAGGCCCACGGCGCGCAGGTCCGCGATCTGCTCGGCCGTGACGCCCTCGCGGTCGGTGCGCAGTGCGGCCGGGCGCAGCATGCGCTCGGCGTGGTCGTGCACGGCGCGCACGAACTCGTCGGTCATGGGCCTCCCTCCAGTCGTAATAACATATTAACCCGATAGGTTGAATAGATTATTAACTGCGTCGATCTAATGTGACCTACCTGCCGGCGGCACGCGAGGAGCGCCCACATGTCAGATCTGCGCAGCGCCATCGAGAACGCCCGCCCGCCGCGGCGATGGTGGCCCTGGGTGTCCGCCGGCGTCGCCGTGCTGCTCGTCGCGGCCGGCATCGGGATCGCCGTGTCGCGCACGCACCGCGCGGCGGCCGACGCCGGAGCCGGGGCCGGGGCGCCGGTCCGCGGCGGCACACTGCAGTTCGCCCTCATCGACTACCAGCGCAGCCCCGATCCGCAGTGGGGCACCAACTACGCCGAGTCGCTCATCGGCAACAACATCACCGACAAGCTGACCTGGCAGGACCCCAAGACCGGCGAGATCACACCGTGGCTGGCGCAGTCGTGGCAGTACAACCAGGATCTCACCGAATTCACGTTCCACCTCCGCCGCGACGTCACGTTCAGCGACGGCGCCCGGTTCGACGCGGCCGCGGTGAAGGCGAACCTGGACCAGTACGTGCACGGCGACAAGGCGCTCGGCATCTCGCCCAACGGCGCCACCCTGCTCCCCGGCTACCTCGAGACGCTGACGCCCGACGACTTCACCGCCGTCGTGCGCTTCGCCAAGCCTCTCGCGAGCTTCCTGCAGGCCTCCGCATTCACCGCCAACGCGCAGCCGGGCTTCCTGTCCCCGGCGACGCTCAAGCTGAGCGCGAAGGAGCGCACCGACCCGAAGAAGGTGATCGGCACCGGACCGTTCGTCTACGAGTCGTGGCAGGAGCAGGTGCGGACGGTCATGGTACGGCGAGCCGGATACAACTGGTCGCCCCCGGCCCTCGGGCACCGGGGCGAGGCCTACCTCGACCGCGTCGTGTTCAACACGATCCCGGAGGCCAGCGTCCGCACCGGCTCCCTGACCTCGGGGACGATCGACGCCACCCTGGACGTCGGCACGACCGACGAGAAGCCGCTCGCCTCCCAGGGGTACAAAATCATCTCTCGGGGTGTCTCCGGCACCGCCATCTTCTTCAACTTCAACTCCCAGCTCTTCCCGACCAACGACATCGCCGTGCGCCGCGCCATCCAGGCCGGCTGGGATCGCGAGGCCATCAGGCGCACGGTCCTCACCGACTCCTACTCCGTCGCCACCTCGGTCCTCGCGCCGTCGGTGCCGGGCTACGCCGACTACAGCGGCACGATCCTGAAGTACGACCCGGCCAAGGCGAAGGGGCTCCTCGACGCGGCCGGCTGGACGCCCGGCCCGGACGGCATCCGGGTCAAGGACGGCAAGCGGCTCGAGGTCAAACTGCTCGGCATCAACAACCTCGTCGCCAACAAGCCGGCCTACGAGTCGGTCCAGCAGGACCTCAAGAAGATCGGCATCGACCTGCAGCTCACCGTCGTGCCGATCCCCGACTACACCGCCGGGCAGGCCAAGGCCAAGACCGACTGGAACATCACCGCGGCCAACCGCTCGCGCAACGACCCGGCCGTGCTCAACCTGCAGTACGGCCCGGCGCTGGGCAACGGCGCCTACGTGACCGCCGACTCCACCGGCGTCGACCTGGCCGAGGTGACCGAGACCCTGGGCCGCCTCGAGCTCACCCTCGACCCGCAGACCCGCCGGCAGTACGCCAAGGCCGCCCAGGACCTGCTCCTGGACAAGTACGCGCTGGTGAACCCCGTCTACAACCCCTCACAGGTGATCGCCCACGCGCCCTACGTGCACGGGATCGTGTTCGACGCCCAGTCCCGCAACCACTTCGTGGACGCCTGGAAGAGCAACGGGAAGTAGCCGTGGGAGCCGCCGTCGTGCTGCGCTATGCGGCACTGAAGCTGAGCCGGGCCGCGTTCGTCGTCTGGGCTGCGTTCACCGTGTCCTTCGTCCTGCTGTTCGTCCTGCCGGCCGACCCCGTCGACCTGCTCTTCGACCCGGCCGAGGTCAACACCGTCCCGCCCGAGGTGCGCCGGCAGGTGGCCGACAACTACGGCTTCAACCAGCCGGTCGTGGTGCAGTACCTGGACCGGCTCGGCCACGCGCTGCGCGGCGATTTCGGCGAGTCCGTGCAGTCCGGCCGCCCGGTCACCGCCGCCATTCTCGACATGCTGCCCAGCACCCTGGCCCTGGCCACCGGCGCCCTCGCGCTGGCGCTGCTCATCGCCTTCGCGGTCGCGTTCCTGGCCACCGCCACCCGCCGGCCCTGGCTGCGCGAGCTGCTCCAGGCGGTGCCGTCGGGCGCCGTCTCGGTGCCGGTGTTCCTCTCCGGCATCCTGCTGCTGCAGCTCTTCTCGTTCCGGCTCGGCTGGTTCCCGGCCTTCGGCGACGACGGCGCCCGCAGCCTGGTCCTGCCGCTGATCACCCTGGCCGTCCCGGTGTCCGGGCCGATCGCCCAGCTGCTCGGGCGCAGCTTCGCCACCGAGTTCGGCTCCGCCTACGTGGTCACCAGCTGGGCCAAGGGTGCCACCCGGGCCCGCGTCATCGTCGGTGACGTGCTGCGCAACGCCAGCCTGCCCGCCCTGACCATCGCCGGGGTCACGTTCGGCAACCTCATCGCCGGTGCCGTCATCACCGAGACCGTCTTCGCCCGCAAGGGCATCGGCCGGATGACCCAGACCGCCATCAACACGCTCGACGTCCCGCTTGTGCAGGGCATCGTCGTGCTGGTCGCGCTCACCTTCGCGACGATCAACCTGATCGTCGACCTGATCTATCCGCTGCTGGACCCGCGGCTGCGGGCCACCCTTGCCGCCGCGGCCCGGGCGTGAGCAGGACCGTGGTGCCCGCCGCGCTGGCCACCCTCGTCCGCAGCCCCGGCCTGGTCCTGGCCTGGCTCATCGTGCTCGTGGCCCTGGGCTGGGCCGTGGTGCCGCACCTGTTCACCGGCTACAGCCCGATCGAGGGCGACACCGCGGCCAGTTTCCTCCCGCCCGGCCCCGAGCACTGGTTCGGCACCGACCGGCTCGGCCGCGACCTGTTCGCCCGCAGCGTGTACGGCGCCCGGACCACGCTTACCGCGACCCTGCTCGCCGTGCTCATCGCGTTCGGCATCGGGACTGCCGTCGGCCTGCTCTCCGGCTTCGCCGGTGGCCTTGTCGACACCGCCGTCATGCGCGTGATCGACGTGTCCCTGGCCATCCCCAGTCTGCTGCTGGCGATGGTCGTGGTGTCCGTCCTCGGCTACTCCACCGACAACATCGCCTTGGCCGTCGGCGTGTCCGCGATCGCCTCGTTCGCCCGGGTGATGCGGGCCGAGGTGCTCACGGTCGTGCACCAGGACTACGTCCGGGCGGCCTACGGCGTCGGCGTACGCCGCCTCGGCGTGCTGCTGCGCCATGTCGTGCCCAACTCGCTCGGCTCGGTGGTCGCGCTGGCCGCCCTGGAGGTCGGCTCGGCCGTGCTGGCCGTGGCCGCCCTCGGCTTCCTCGGTTATGGCGCGCCGCCGCCCGAGCCCGAGTGGGGTCTGCTGGTCGCCGAGGGCCGCGACTACGTCGCCATCTACCCGTGGGCCTCGATCCTGCCCGGCACGGCCCTCGCGATCGTCGTCATCGCCACCCACCGCATCAGTACCGCGCTGCGAAAGGATCGCCGCCGATGAGCGCCGCCGCCGACCCGCTGCTGCACATCACCGGCCTGGCGGTGGACTACCGCGCCGGGCACCGCTCGTGGCACTCGGCCGTCGACGGTGTCGACCTGCGGGTCGAGCCGGGCGAGTTCGTGTCCCTGGTCGGCGAGTCCGGCTCCGGCAAGACGACCCTCGTCCAGGGTGCGCTCGGCCTGCTGCCGGCCGCGGCCCGCATCCGCGCCGGCACCATCGCCTATTCCGGCGTCGACGTCACCGGCTGGAACGACCGCCGGATGGCCCTCGTGCGCGGCAACTACGTCGGCTTCATCCCCCAGGACCCCGGCACCGCGCTCAACCCGGTCAAGAAGATCGGCCGGCAGGTCGTCGAGGCGGTCCGATTCAACCAGCGGGCCGGCGAGCCCGGGGACGCGGCGCACCTGCGGGACACGGCACTGCACAACCTGCGCACCGCCGGGCTCACGAACGCCGAGCGGGTGTTCCAGCAGTACCCCCACGAACTCAGCGGCGGCATGAAGCAGCGGGCGCTGATCGCGATCGCGCTCGCCGGTCGTCCGAAGATCATCCTCGCCGACGAGCCGACAAGCGCGCTCGACGTCACCGTCCAGCGGGTCATCCTCGACCACCTCGCGGACCTGCGGGCCGAACTCGGCATCGGCATCCTGCTCGTCACCCACGACCTCGGCGTCGCGCTGGACCGCTCCGACCGCATCCTGGTCATGCGGGCCGGGCGCATCGTCGAGGAGGGCCCGCCTGCCCGGATCCTCGAGCACGCGGCCGACGACTACACCCGCCGGCTCATCGACGCCGCGCCGGCCCGGCACCGCGGCCGTCTCGAGCCGGCCGGCGGCGCCCGACGCACTCCGGCGGACGTGTCCCCGGTGCTGCTGGCCCGGGGGCTGAGCAAGACCTACCGCCTGCGCGGCGGCGGCGAGGTCAAGGCGCTCGACCACGTGGACCTGGAGGTGCGGGAGGGTACGACCCACGCGATCGTCGGCGAGTCCGGGGCGGGCAAGTCGACCCTCGCGAGCATCCTCGCCGGATTCACCGCAGCCGACGCCGGCACCGTCCACGCCGGCGAGCGGGCGCTCACCGGACTGTCCCGTGGCCGGCTCCGCGAACTGCGCCGCGACCTGCAGTTCGTGTTCCAGAACCCGTACACCTCCCTCGACCCGCGCTTCACCGTCGCCCGGATCATCGCCGAGCCGCTGCGCGCGTTCGGGCTGGCGACCGGCCGGGCCGAGCGCACGGCGCGGGTGGCGGCGCTGCTGCACGCCGTCGCCCTCGACGACGACTACGCCGACCGGCGGCCCAGCCAGCTCTCCGGCGGTCAGCGCCAGCGCGTGGCGATCGCCCGGGCCCTGGCCCTGAGCCCGCGGATCCTGGTCCTCGACGAGCCGGTCAGCGCCCTCGACGTGTCGGTCCAGGAGCAGATCCTGCGGCTGCTCGTCGACCTGCAGACCGAACTCGGGCTCAGCTACGTGTTCGTCACCCACGACCTGGGCGTCGTGCGGCTGATCGCTGACGACGTCACGGTCATGCGCGACGGCGCGGTCGTCGAGCACGGCCCGGTCGAGCGGGTGTTCCAGGCGCCGCGGCACGAGTACACCCAGGCCCTGCTGGCCGCGATCCCCGGCGCGGGACTCGCCCGCGTCGGCGCACCGTGAGGAGCCACCATGCCGCGACAGCTGCACATCAACGTCAACATCCTCAACGCCGGCGTCTTCGGCGGCTCGTGGCGCTACCCCGGCACCGACCCGCTCGCCGCCTACACGATCGAGCACTACACGGCGATCGCCCACACCGCCGAACGGGCCAAGCTCGACGCGGTGTTCCTGGCCGACACCCCGGCCCTGGACCCGTCGGTGCGCCACCGCCCCGGCAACAACCTGGAGCCCACCACCGTCCTGGCCCGCATCGCCGCCCAGACCGAGCGGATCGGCCTCATCGGCACCCTGTCCACGACCTACAACGACCCGGCCGAACTGGCCCGCCGCCTCGGTGACCTGGACTACGTCAGCGGCGGCCGGTTCGGCTGGAACGTCGTGACGACCGCCGGGCCGGTCGCCGCCCGCAACTTCGGGCTCACCGGCGAACCGGACCACGCGCACCGGTACCGCCTGGCCGCCGACGTCACCGAGCAGGTCGTGGCGGCCTGGGCGGCCCGCACCGCACTCGTGTCACCCCAGGGCCGCCCGGTCGTCGTGCAGGCCGGCGGCTCCAGCGACGGGCGCCGGCTCGCGGCCCGGGTCGGCGAGGTCATCTTCTCCGCCGACCAGGACCTCGACCACGCCCGGGCATTCCGCGCCGAGATCCGGGCCACCGCGGCCGCGTTCGGGCGCCGGCCCGAGGAGGTCGTGGTCCTGCCCGGCCTGTCGACAGTCGTCGGGAGCACCGAGGCCGAGGCCAAGGCACGCCGCGACCAGCTCGACGAGCTCCTGCCCGCCGCCTACGCCCGCGGCCGCCTGGCCGGGCAACTCGGGTTCTCCCTCGACGCGCTGCGCGACGACGAGCCGATCCCGGCCGAGCTGCTCGTCGACCCCGACGCGGCCGGCGGCTCGCAGACCTTCTACCGTGTCGTCAAGGCCATCATCGACACCGAGCGGCCGAGCCTCGGCGAGCTGCTGCGCAAGCTCTCCGGCGGCGGCGGGCACCGCATCGTCACCGGCACCCCCGAGCAGATCGCCGACGACATCGAACACTGGTTCCGAGCCGGCGCCGCCGACGGGTTCAACGTGATGCCCGACGTCCTGCCGTCCGGCTTCACCGACTTCGCCGAGCAGGTCGTCCCCGAGCTGCAGCGCCGCGGCCTGTTCCGCACCGACTACGCCGGCACCACGCTGCGCGCACACCTGGGACTTGTCGCATGAGCCTCCCCGTGCTCCTCAGGATCGCCGTGGGGCCGCACGCGGTGCCGCTGCGCGATGCCCTCGCCGTCGCCGCGGCCGCCGAGGCCGCGGGCGTCGCGGCCATCCGGATCGCCGACACCGCGGCGGCGGGCCCGGCGCTCGACCCCACGATCGTCGCCGCGTACCTCGCCGGGGTGCACGGCGACATCGGATACATCCCCGAGCTGCCCATCACCGGCAACGCCCCCTACAACGCGGCCCGGCGAATCCTCGCCATCGACCGGGCCACCGGCGGCCGCGCCGGCGTCGCCCTGCTGCCCGGCCCCGGCTGGGCCGAGTACGCCCGCGTCCTCACCCGGCTCTGGGCGTCGTTCCCGCGGGCGGCGCTGATCGGCGACCAGGAGCGCGGGATCGTCGCCGACGACGCGCGCATCACCCCGATCGACCACGACGGCGAGTACTACCGGGTCGCGGGCCCGCTGGACGGCCCGTCGTCGGCGCAGGGCCGCCCGCTGCTCGTCGCCGACCTCGGCGAGGTCGACGCGTCGACACTGGCCGAGGCGGCCGACCTGGTCGTCGTCCACGCGGGCGCGGTACCCGGCTCGGTGCCGGGCCTGGACCGGCCTGGCGTCGCGGTGTTCGGCCGCGTCACCGCACCGGCCGACCCGGACTGGCTCCTCGACTGGGCGGCCGGGCACCGCCTCGCCGGTCTCGAGCTGGCACCGCCTGGTGGCACCGACGCCGTCCTGACCGTGCTGCGCGACCTCGTGCCGTCGCTCGTCGCCACCGGCCCGCAGCGGCATGACAGTCTCCGTGCAGCGGTGGGAGCGCCGGCATGAGCAACGAACGCGTAGACGGCATCCGGGCCGCCGTCGAGCCCGTCCTCGACCGGCTCCGCAAGAGTGCGGCCGAGCGCGAGCGAGACCGGGTCCACCCGTACGACGACGTGCGGGCCCTGGCCCAGGAGCGGATCACGCTGATCGGCATCGCGGTCGAGGACGGCGGCGCCGGCGGCACGGTGCGCGACGTCGCCGACCTGATCATCGCCGTCGCCCGGGCCGACTCGAACGTGGCCCAGGCACTGCGCAGCACCTTCCTCAGCGCCAACCAGGTGGCGAGCCACCCCGATCTGCCGGGCCGGGCCGTGATCCTGCGCCGGCTGCGCAACGGCGACCTGTTCGCGGGCACCGCCAACGAGCGCTCCGGCGGCCCCGGCGGCGTCGCCAACACCAGGATCCGCCGCGACGGCGACGGCTGGGTGGTCAACGGGGAGAAGTACTACTCGACCGGCGGGCTCTACGCGTCCTGGTTCACCGGCACGGCCACGGCTGAGGACGGGCGAGTCCTGAGCTTCACCGTCCCCGTCGACCGGCCAGGCGTGCACCGGCTCGACGACTTCGACGCCGTCGGCCAGCGGCTGACCGCCAGCGGCACCACCCGGCTGGTTGACGTGCGGCTCGTCGGCGACGAGGTCGTGGCCCGCGACAATGTCCGCCGCGACACCCCGTGGCCCGGCTCGTTCGCTCAGCTGTACCTGGCCGCGGTGCAGGCCGGGATCGCGGCCGCGGCTCTGGACGACGCGGCCTGGTTCGTCCGCGAGCGGGCCCGGCCGATCAAGCACAGCACCGCGGCCCGCTCCGCCGACGACCCCTACGTGCGCCAGACCGTCGGCGATATCGCCGCCCGGGCCCACGCCGCCCGGTCCGTGGTCCTGCTGGCGGCCGAGGCGCTGCACGAGATCCGCGGCCTCAGCGGGGCCCGCGGGCGGGCGGCTGCGGCGGCGGCCGCGGTCACCGTCGCCCAGACCGGGGTGATCGCCATCGAGTCCGCGCTGCGCGCCGCCGAGCTGCTCTTCGACGTCGGCGGCGCCTCGATCACCGACCGGGGTCTCGGCCTCGACCGGCACTGGCGCAATGCCCGCACCGCCGCCAACCACAATCCGCGGCAGTGGAAGGCGGCCGCCGCCGGCGCGTTCCACCTGACCGGCGAGGACCCACCGACCACCGGCCTGTTCTGAGGAGATGACCCGTGACCACAACTCCCTACCGCGTGCTGGACGGCACCGGCGTGCTGATCAGCCCGCTCACGCCCGGCGCGATGAGCTTCGGCCGCCGGCCGGAGCAGGGCGAGCACCCGGCGGTCGACACCGTCATCAGCGGCCCGCGCACGTCGCTGCCGCCGGCCGCCCTGCGCCGCGGCAAGGAGGAGCGATGACCCACACCGCCGCGGAGGACCGTGACAAGCGGCTGGAGTACCGCCGGGCCGGGCAGTCCGGCCTCGACCTGCCGGCGATCTCGTTCGGGCTGTGGCAGCGGTTCGGCACCGACCACCCCTACGCGACCCAGCGCGAGATCCTGCTGCGCGCATTCGACCTCGGCATCACCCACTTCGACAACGCCGACCGCTACGGGCCGCCGCACCGGGCCGCGCAGGAGGTGTTCGGCCGGGTGCTCAAGGAGGACCTGGCGCGCCACCGCGACGAGCTGATCCTGTCCACGAAGGCCGGCAACCCGATCGGCGCGAGCCCGTACCTCACCGGCGGCTCCCGCAAGTCGCTGCTCACCTCCCTCGAGCACAGCCTGCGCGACCTCGGCACCGACCACGTCGACATCTTCTACAGCCACAGCGCCGACCTGAGCACGCCGCTGGAGGAGACCGTCGGCGCGCTCGTCAGCGCCGTCCAGCAGGGCAAGGCCCTCTACGTGGGCATCTCGAACTACGCGCCGGAGCGGGCCCACGACGCGGCCGTGCTGCTGCGCCAGGCCGGGGTGCCGCTGCTCGTGCACCAGCCGCGGTACTCCGTCTTCGACCGCACCCCGGAGCGCAACGGCCTGCTCAAACTGGCCGCCGAGGACGGCTTCGGCCTGGTCGTCTACTCGCCGCTGGCCCAGGGCCTGCTCACCGGCCGCTACCTCGACGGCATCCCGGCCGGCGCCCGGGCGGGCAACAGCCCGTTCCTGTCGACCGACGTCATCGACGACACCTACCGGCAGCGGGCCGCCGCCCTCAACGACATCGCCGCCGCGCGCGGCCAGTCGCTGGCCCAGCTGGCGCTGCAGTGGGTGCTGCGGCAGCCGGAGGTGACCTCGGCCATCGTCGGGGCCAGCTCCACCGCCCAGCTGGAGCACAATGTGCGGGCCCTGACATTCCCGCCGCTGAGCGAGGCCGAGCTGGCCCGGATCGACGAGCACGGCGTGCACGGCACCGGCCTGCGGCTATGACCGGCCCGTTGCGCCTCGGCTTCCTGCTGCACCTCGACGACGACCAGCCGCCGGCCCAGGCCTACCGGCAGGCGATCGAGCTGTTCGTCGCGGCCGAGCAGCTCGGCTACGACTCCGGCTGGGTCATCCAGCGCCACTTCCGGCAGGGCAACGAGCACGTCAGCGCACCCCTCGTCGTGCTGGCCGCCATCGCCGAGCACACCACCCGGATCCGCCTCGGCACCGGTGTGCTGGTGCTCCCCCTCGAGGATCCGCTCAAGGTCGCCGAGGACGCGGCGACTCTTGACGCGCTCAGCGGCGGCCGGCTCGAGCTGGGTGTCGGCTCCGGCCCGTTCCCGACCGCCTGGGCCGCGTTCGGCCGGGACATCGCCGACCGGCACCGGCTCTTCGACGACGCCGTGGCCCGGCTGCATGCGGTCCTGGAAGGCGCGGCCCTCAACGACGCCGGCGAGCGGTTGCACCCGCCGGGCGCCGGGCTGCAGGGCCGGGTGTGGCAGGCGACCACCGGCGATCCGGCCCTGGCCCGGGCGGCCGCCGCGGCCGCCGCCCGGGCCGGTGACGGCCTGCAGCTGTCGCGGGCCACGGCCTGGCGCGACACGACCGTCGCCGCCGCGCAGCGCGCCCAGGCCGAGTGGATCGACGCCTACCTCGCCGCCTGGGGCCAACCCGACCGGCCGCCGCGGGTGCAGGTGTCGCGGGCGGTGTACCCGCACCGGGACCGGGCCGCGGCGGTCGACCTGGTGACCCCGGGCGTCCGCCGCTGGCAGCGCTGGCTGCCGGCCCAGCGTAACGTCGCCGGGCTCGGCGTCGAGGAGTTCCTGGCCGCCGACCGGGCCCTGGTCGGCCCGGCCGAGCACATCGCAGCGGAGCTGGCCGGGGATCCGGCCCTGGCGCAATGCACCGACCTGCTGGTGAGCTTCGTGCCGGGCGTGCCGGACTACGCCGAGCACGTCCGGCTGCTGACCGCGACCGCGCAGGAGCTGGCGCCGCTGCTGGGCTGGAAGCCACTCCTGGCGGGCGGCCCGGCGGCCTCGGGCCGGCGCCGAGCCGCAGCCGACGGTGAGCCGGGCTCGAGGGCGTAGCACACGAGCCGCTTGTCCCGTTCGTCGGCCGCCTCCCCGTTCGACGCGCCGCCGCTCGATCTGGGCTTCGAACGGCTGAGCGGGCGCGCTATGCCGCTGATTGCGCGCAGTCCTTCGTTCGATCGTGACGCTTCCGGGCCTCGTGCGCCGGTGGAGCGGCGGCGCCGCGTTGCGCTATCTGTGGGCGGTCTGGGCCGGTGCGTGGTGCTCCTCCGGGGTGCCGCGCAGGGCCCGGCTGAAGGACAGCAGGCCGGCGGCGAGGACGAGTCCGAAGCAGATCAACAGACCGTGCCGCACTCCCACGGCGGAGACGGTCCGCAGGTCGCCGCCGAGGGCGACCCCGGTGACCAGCGCGATGCAGAACGTCGCCGACAGCCGCTGCGTCAGCTGCAGGAAGGCGGCCGCGACGCCGTGATGGGTCGGCGGCGCGAAGCTCAGGGTGATCGCCCGCAGTGGTGGCTCGAGGACCGCGGCGGCGCTGCCGAGCAGCAGCTCGGCCGCGATGACCGTGGCGATGAGGGTGGCGCCGCCGACGCTGGCGCTGACCGTGGCCAGGACGGCCGTGGCGCCGGCCTGGATGACGAGGGCTATCGGCAGGGTGCGCACGCCGAAACGAGCGTAGACCCGGGAGCTGGCCGACGAGGCGGCGATCCGGGCGAGTGCGCCGGGGATCTGGACGGCCGCGACGACCAGCGGGCTCCAGCCGCGCCCCTGCAGCAGGTAGACCGTCAGCACCGTGGAGTGAGCCAGCAGGCCGCCGAACCAGAGCAGGGCGATGAGGTTGCCGGTCACGAAGCCGGGCGACGCCATGAGTTGCGGGACGAACAGGGGCGTCCGCCCACGGGCGGCGTAGCGGCGCTCCCAGGCGACGGTCCCCACCGCCAGGGCGGCGCACACGGCGACGACGGCCCAGAGCCGCCCGCCGCCGATGCCGGGGTCGATCACAGGCCAGGTGACCAGCACGACGAACGCACCGACCAGGACGATCGCGGGCAGGTCGAGACTGATCCGGTGCTCCGCGGGCGACCGGCGCGGGACGAACCGGGCCGTGAGCAGCAGGACGGCCAGGACGAACGGCAGGTTCAGCGCGAGCACCGCCCGCCAGGCGAGGTGGTCGGGGAGCACGTGCAGCGCCAGCGCGACGCCGAGCGGCCCCACGACGGCAGCGGCCGCGCCCGCGCCGGTATAGGCCGCGAGGGCGCGGACCCGGCGCAGCCCACTGAACCGGTCCTGGATGATGCCGAGCACCTGAGCGCTGATCAGTCCCGCGCCCAGGCCCTGCACTGCGCGGCCGGTAACTGCCCACCAGATGCCGGGTGCGGCGCAGGCGGCGAGTGCGCCGACCGCGAACACGACGAGCCCGGCGATGAACAGGGTCCGCCGGCCGTGCGCGTCGCCGAGCCGCCCCCCAGGCACCAGGCCGAGCCCGAACGTCAGCGAGTAGATGGACAGGAACCACTGCACGCCGCTGGTCGGCGCATCGAGCGTGGTGCCGAGCAGCGGTACGGCGTAGGTGACGACCACCGAGTCGAGCAGTGTCGCGAATCCGGCGCCGGCGCAGCAGACCAGCAGCCCGAGGTCCGCCCGCGACAGCCGCGGCGGCGCGGCGGGCGGCTCGGTGACGGTCACGAGACGCAGCCTATGCACCGCGGCAAATTGGCGTCAAAGCCGATGGTTCGAGTAGTAATTTAGGTCGCGATCGGTCGACAGGATGCTACTTCGAGTGGGACGATCGCGCGATGCAAGCTGTTTCAAATCGTGGGATGAGGGAGCAGCGTGGTCGTACACATCGAGAGTGTCGACTGGGATGACGTGACCGCAGTGTCACTGCGGGCGGCGATGGCCGCGGAGATGCAGCTGCGCTACCCGGACCGGTTCAACGACCGCAACGGCGTGGACGCGGACACCGTCGTGTATACGGGCGTCGCCTACACCGCCGACCGGGAGCCGGTCGGCCATGCGGCGCTGCGCCGCCTCGGTGCTGACCTCGAGCTCAAACGCATGTACATCGTCCCCTCGCACCGCGGCACCGGAGTTTCGGTTGCCCTGCTCGTTGCCGTGGAGCAGGCCGCGGCGCGACTCGGCGGACAGCGGCTCCTGTTGCAGACCGGCGACCGGCAGCCCGACGCGGTCCGCCTCTACGAGAAGACCGGCTTCACCCGCATCCCCATCTTCCCGCCCTACGAGACGCAGACCTACTCGTTGTGTTTCCAGAAAATCCTCCAGCGCTGAGAGCGCCGGCCCGCAGGCCGGCCGCCGGATCGTCACCGGTCCGGCCGGAACCTCATCCGCCTGCGTCGTTGCGGAGCACGGCGTTGAAGGCGGAGTCGAGCTGGTCGTCCTCCGGAGGGAGGTCGATCTCGACGATGTCGGAGCCGGGGTCGGTGAAGACGTATCGTTCAGCGCACTCGCGGGGTGGTGGGCCGCTGTCGGCCCTCAGCGTGGCGACGTGCCGGGCGGTCCGCGCCTCGCGGACGTCGTACTCGAAGTGGGCGGTGTAGTACTCCACGGTGCCGCCGTAGTAGTTGCAGTACGTCGCGGGCTTCGGGTCGAGGCGGCCGGTGACGTGGCCGCAGGCGACCAGCTGGGCGGCGTCGCCGGGGCCGACGACGTGGGCGACGAAGGTGCTGTGGACGACCGCGATCGGGTGGGGGCCGGCGCCGTGGTATGCGGGTGCGCCGCGGAACGGGGCGCCGCCGGTGCACAGGCGGGCCAGGTCGAAGACGCTGCGGGGCTGCTCGCCGCGGACGATTTCGACGACCGTCGGCACGGCGCCGAACCACACCGGGGGGCCGCAGAACAGCAGGATCGCCGCCGCGGCGGTGGCGGCGGTCACGATCCGGCGGCGGCGGCTGGCCGCGATAGGCACGCCGCGTTCGAACGAGCGCAGCAGGTCGCGCCGGCCCATGACGGGTGGGATGACGTGACCGTGCGCCCGGCCGTCGGGGTCGTCCCAGGTGACCCGCCGGGCGCTGACGCGTTTCACGGCGCTCCACGCGATGGCGTCGGTCACGTCGTCACACTGTGGTGACCAGACGAGGACGCCCTGCTCGGCGACCAGGTAGCGGTCGAGCCGGGTCGCGGCTCGCCACCAGGGCCGGGCGACGACCAAGCCCGCCACGCAGCCGATGGCGAACAGGATGCCCGGCAGCCAGCGGGAGTCGCCCAGGGGAGACGCAGCGACCGGCAGTGCCACGAACAGCACGATGCCCGCACCGCCGAACAGGCCCCCCATGCACGCCGCGCCGGGATAGCGCCGATGCACGCGCACGACATTGCCGAAGCGGCTGGGCATGCCTCGAGGATATCGACAGCCGTGCCCGGCGGCGCCCCGGCGAGGGCATAAATCCTATCGAAAAATCATAGAATGGCCGCCCAGTCCGGGTCGCAGACGACGACCTGAGCGGGTCGCCACCCTACCCGCTCAGGTCGAGACCGAACGCGAGGAGGCGGCGTCCGTCCACGATCCGGGTCTCGCGGTCACGCAGCCGACGGAAGCCGAGCGCGGCGTAGAGGCGGTGGGCGGCCACCATCTCCGGGCCGCTGTTCATCACCACCCGGGCCGCGCGGCGCTGCCGGCCCAGGTCAATGACATGCCCGACGAGGAGCCGGCCGATGCCGAGCCGGCGGGCCGCCGGCGCGACCGCGAGGAGGCGGAAGTCGAGCTCGCCGGCGACCGCGAGGCCGCCGATGTGCCGGCCCGGGCGCGGGGTGGCGACGGTGCCGAGCAGGGCGCCGGTCGGGTCGACGGCGACCCACACCTCGTGCTCGGCGGCCCGGCCGGCCACGTCGCGGATGTTCGCGCGGTAGTCGGCGGTGAGCTCGTAGTCGTGGCCGTAGGCGGCCTCGCTCAGGGCCGAGGCCGCCTCGTACTCCGCCGGATCGACCAGCCGGACGCTTACCTCAGGCGCCATGGAACGCCTGGGCCAGGCGGCGCGCGGCCTCACGGAGCTCATCGGGGGTGCGATCGCCGAACGCGAAGCGCAGGTGCCGGGCCGACTCCTGCTGCGGGCTCGCGGCGAAGTGCGCACCCTGCTGGTAGACGACGCCCGCGGCGGCCGCCCGCTCGTACAGCGCGGCCGCGTCGAGGCTGTCGTCGCGCAGCCGCGGCCACAGGAACAGGCCGCCCTCCGGGACCTGGGTGCCGAACGCCCCCGGGAGCTCCTCGTGCAGCGCGTCGACCAGGACCTGGGCCCGCTCGCGGTACAGATCGTTGGCCGCCTTCACCACCCCGTCGAACCAGCCGTCCTGCGTGACCAGGTTCTCGACGATCGTCTGGGTGACGGTCGGGCTGTGCGAGTCGCCGCGGTTGCGCAGCCGGACCACCGGGTCGACGAGGTGCTCGGGCAGGACCAGCCAGCCGAGCCGCCAGCCCGGGCCGAGGGTCTTCGTGAACGTGTTGACGTGGATGGCCCGGTCGGAGTCGTTGAACACGGCGTGGCCCTGATCCTCGCCGGCGAAGCGGAGCTCGCGGTACGGATTGTCGGCGATGACGTAGAAGCCGTACCGCTCGGCCAGCTCGACCAGGGCCCGGCGCTTGTCCGCGGGCAGCGTGACCTGCGACGGGTTGTGGAAGTCGGGGACGGTGTAGGCGGCCGCGATCCGCTCCCCGGCGGCCAGCCGCGCGGCCAGGTACTCCACGTCGAAGCCGTCGCCGACCACCGGGACCGGCAGCGTCGCCGTGGTGGAGACCTCGAGGGCGCGCAGGAACAGCGGGAACACCGGGTCGTCGACGGCGACGGTGGCGCCGCGCTCGACGACCGTGAGCACGGCCAGTGACAGGCCGTGCATGCCGCCGTTGGTGATGACGATGCGGCGCGGGTCGACGCCCTCGCGGGCCGCGATCCACGAGCGCAGGGCCGCGAAGCCGGGGGTCTGGGAGTACTGCAGGCCGGCCACGGCCGCGGGCCGGTCCTCCCACAGCGCGGCCGAAGCCCGGCCGAAGTCCTCGACGGGCAGAGCCTCCGGCGCCGGTATCCCACCCAGGAGACGGATCGCTCCGGGCGGGGCGGCGACGAGGCTGGCGTCGCCGAAGCCCTTGGGCACGCTGAGCCCGCGGGACAGCACGGTGATATCGGTCATCGGGTTCCCTCGTTCAGGAAGGGGCGGACCCAGCCGGTCACGAGATCGGCCAGGGTGTCCTGATGGTCGTAGAAGGTGTGGGCGGCGCCTGGGATGACGGCCACCCGGGAGCCCTGCGGGAGCAGGTGGGCGCCGGCGGCGGTGATCGCGCTGAGCCGCCGCTCCTGCTCGTCGGCGTCGCCGTGCACGACCAGCACCGGCACCTTGACGGCGCCCAGGAGCTCCGCCTGCGTGCCGGTGGTGCCGAGCCGCGGCCGCGCCCGGTTGACGGTGACGTGGGTGCGCACCGCCGAACCCTCGATCGGCAGGTGCACGTCCTCGCCACGGTGCCAGGCGGCGAGGCCCTCGTCGCCGAGAAAGGGGTAGGGGCGGTCGTCGCCGGCGCCGGTCAGGGCGCCGGTGAGGACCAGGGTGACGACGCGGGGCCGCTCCGGCGCGACCCGCAGCGCCACCGCCGAGCCCAGGCTCTGGCCGTGCAGGACCTGCCGGGAGTACCCCTGCGAATCGAGGTGATCGAGGGCGGCGCGGGCATCGTCCAGCAGTTGCTCGCCATCGACCACGTCGCCGGGGGAGTCGCCGAACCCGCTGAAGTCGAAGCGCAGCACCGCCAGGCCGAGGGCCGCGTACTCGTCGGCGAGCCGGTCGAACCGGCCCCCGGCCCGCCGGTCGGACAGGAACCCGTGCAGCAGGACGACGGCGCTGTCGCCCGGGCCCGAGGTGAACGTTGCGGCCAGCCGGCCGTCGAGCTTGCACTCCGTCATGCGATGTCCAGGTGCTCGCGCAGGGTGGTGCCGGTGTAGTCGGTGCGGAAGACGCCGAGGCGCTGCAGGTGTGGGACGACGGCGCGGCCGAAGTCGTCGAACGAGCCGGGGAAGTGGGTCGGGGTGATGAGGAAGCCGTCGGCGGCGCCGGAGGCGAAGATGTCGGTCAGCTGCTCGGCGATCTCGACACCGGTGCCGACCAGCTGCGGCGTCAGTTCGCTGGTGGAGAACTCGACCGCGGCCTCGGCGATGGTGACGTTGCCGGCGCGGTTGCCGAGCAGTTCGGTGAGCTGGACGACGGCGCGGCCCTCGGCCTGGCCCTCGGTCGCGCGTTCCTCCAGGACCTGCAGGTACGGCGCGTCCAGGTCGACGCCACCGAGGTCGAGCCGGGCGAACTGGCTGAAGAACTCCACCCCAGCCTCGGGCGTGATCCGGGTCGCCAGGTAGTCGCGGCGGGCCTTGGCGATCTCGGTGGTCTCGCCGACGATCGGCTGGACCGCGGCGAACAGCCGGATCTTCTCCGCGTCGCGGCCGAGGGCGCGGGCCTTGGCCTTCAGGTCGTCCTTCTTCGCCCGCAGGTCGGCCGGGGTACGTTCGATGGCGAAGATGACGTCGCCCCAGCGGGCCCCGAACTGCCGGCCGCGCGGGGAGTCGCCGGCCTGGATGATGACCGGGTGGGTCTGCGGGCTGGGCGGCAGGTTCAGCGGGCCCCGCACGCTCAGGTACTTGCCCTGGTAGTCGGGGATGGTGACCTTCGACGTGTCGACGAAGACGCCGGTCTCCTGATCCTGGACCAGCGCGTCGTCGTCCCACGCCCTCCACAGTGCGGTGACGGCCTCGACGAAGTCGTCGCCGCGGTCGTAGAGCTCGGCCCCGGCCAGCTGCTCGACGTGCGGGAAGTTGGCGTAGTTGGCCGGACCGTTGGACTGGATGACGTTCCAGGCGACCCGGCCGCCGCTGAGGTGGTCAAGGCTCAGCAGGGTCCGGGCCAGGTTGTACGGCTCGTTGAAGCTCGTCGACAGCGTGACGCCGACGCCGAGATGGGTGGTGACGGCCGCGATGGTGGCCGCGACCTGGGCCGGGTCGTGCTTGATGGCGTTGGACAGGCCGTGGCGCTCGAAGCCGTCGCGGAAGCTCACGGTCTCGGGGATGAAGGCCAGGTCGAACTTGGCGGCCTCGAGGGTGCGGGCGACCTGGTGCAGGAAATCCCGGCCGAGCCAGTCGCGCGACGAGTACGGGTGCCGCCATGCCCCCGCGTAGTGGCCGCTCGGGAACAGGACATAGCCGCCGAGGAACAGCTGCCGCTCGCTCATGCTCGTCCGACCTCCTGGGCGTACAGATAACGGTTGGGTTTGGGGGTCCAGGTGACGGCCTTGGAGACCTCGGCCGTGAACGGGGACGGGTAGAGGAAGATGGTGTGGGCGGCGTCGTGGTAGTTCTGGGTGGCCTCGTTGAGGTACTTGGCCTTGGACGCCTCGTCGGTGGCGGTCAGCGCTTTGTCGCCGAGCGCGTCGAACTCGGGCGCCTTGACGTGGCTTTGGATGTGGTCGCTGCGGAACGGGCCGAAGTTGCCGGTGGTGTCGCCGGGATACTGGCTGCCCCACATGATGTAGACGAGGTCGGCGGCTTGGTCGTCGGCGCCGTACTGGCGCTGCAGCCAGGCCGGGAACGGCGTCGTCGTGATCTTCAGCGTGACGCCGATCTTGGCCCACTGCGCGGCGATGGCCTGCGACGCGGACTCGGCGGAGACGTAGGTGCCGGCCGGGACGTCGAGGTTGATCGTGAAACCGGATCCGAAGCCGGCCGCGGCGAGCAGCGACTTGGCCTTCTCCGGGTCGTACGGGTACGCCTGCAGTGCCGGGTTCGGCTCGTTGAACGGCGCGTAGAGGACCTGCCCGGGCAGCGGCTTCACCGAGTCCTTCAGCAGCCCGTGGACGATGGTCTGCTTGTCGGTGGCGTAGTTCAGCGCCTGCCGGACCTGGACGTTGGCCAGGGGCGTGTCCTTCTTGCGCTCGTTGATGGCGAGGACCAGCGGCTGCGGGCCGACGCCGAGGATGGTGTTGTACGTCTTGGAGTCCTTGAACTGGTCCTGCGAGAGCGGGGCCAGGTTGAGCACGATGTCCTGCTCACCGGTCTTGAGCGCGGCGATGCGCTGGGCTTCCGAGGCCAGGACGGTGTACTTGACCTTCGCGAACGCCGGCTTCGGCCCCGCGTAGTTCGGGTTCAGCGACAGCGTGGCCCCGTTCTCCAGGTCGAGGGAGTCGAGCTTGTAGGGGCCGCTGCCGAGGGCCTCGGTGTCGAGCTTGTGCGACTGGGCGAAGCTCGGCTCGACGATGTAGATGCTCCACAGCCGGCCCGGCAGGTCAAGCGTCGGCTGCGACAGATGGAAGGCCAGCGTGGTGTTGCTGGTCTTCTCGACGCTCTTGAGGTACTTGCGCAGCGGCGCCCCGGACGTGCCGGCGTACTTCGGGTCGAGCAGTTGCTTGAAGTTCCACACGATGTCCTCGGCGGTCAGTGCGTTGCCGTCGGAGTACTTCGCGTCGGTGCGGACGGTGAACTCCCAGTTGAGGTTGTCCACGGTCTTCCACGACGTCGCCAGGCCGGGCACGACCTTGAAGTCGGGCGAGATCCGGGTGATCGACTCGTAGATGGATCCGATGACGGCGCCCTGGCTGTCGGGGGAGCCGCCCTTGTGCGGGTGGATGTTCGTCAGCTGCCGCGACAGCGCCAGCCGGAGCGTTTCAC
Source organism: Dactylosporangium vinaceum (assembly GCF_019904175.1). Classification (GTDB taxonomy): domain Bacteria; phylum Actinomycetota; class Actinomycetes; order Mycobacteriales; family Micromonosporaceae; genus Dactylosporangium; species Dactylosporangium vinaceum. The sequence continues at coordinate 4,063,739 of NZ_CP061913.1, forward strand.
CGGCTTGCGGGGCCGCGCCCTCGGCTGCGGTACCCCCGCAGGCACCTAGGACTACAAGACTTGCTACGGCGAACAACCGGAGCTTCACGTTCTCTTCCTTCCGGGAACGGCGTCGAGCAGCGCACGGGTATAGGGGTGGGCGGGCCGTTCGAGGACCTCGTCGGTCGGGCCGCGCTCGACGACCCGGCCCTCGCGCAGCACGACGACGTCGTCGCACAGGTAGCGCACGACGGCCAGGTCGTGGGAGATGAACAGGTAGGTGAGGCCGCGCTCGGCCCGCAGCCGCGCGAGAAGCCGCAGAATCCGGGCCTGGACGGACAGGTCGAGGGCCGACACCGGCTCGTCGGCGACGATAAGCGTCGGCTCGCTCGCGATGGCTCGGGCGATGCCGACGCGCTGGCGCTGCCCACCGGAGAGCTCGGACGGCAGCCGGTCGCGCAACGCCCGGGGCAGCTCGACCTCGTCGAGCAGCGCGTCGATACGCCCGGGGATCTCGGCTCGGGCGAGGCCGACGTTGAGCTCCAGGGGCTCGCGCAGTGTCTGCGCCACCGTCAGTCGCGGGTCGAGCGAGCTGTAGGGGTCCTGGAAGATGTACTGCACCTCGCGGCGCCATTGCCGCCCGCCGAACGGGCTGACGGTGCCGCTGTCGGCGCGCTCCAGGCCGACGATGATCCGGGCCAGCGTGGTCTTGCCCGACCCGGACTCGCCGACGAGGCCGAGCGCCTGTCCGCGGTGGATCGTCAGGTCGACGCCGTCCAGCGCCGTGTGCCGCCCGAAGACCCGCCGGACGCCGTGCACCTCCAGCCGCGGCGGACCTTCCGGCGCCGCCGGGGCGCGCACCGGGGCCAGCCGGCTGGGCTGGGCGTCGAGGAGCTGCCGGGTGTACTCGTGCTGCGGTGAGCGCAGCACGTCGGCCGTCGGACCGGATTCGACGATCGCGCCGCCGGCCATCACGTACACGTCGTCGGTGCGGTCGGCGACGACCCCGATGTCGTGGCTGACCAGCAGCACGGCCAAGCCGAGCTCGGCCCGCAGCTCGTCGATGAGGTCGAGGACCTGCGCCTGCACGGACACGTCAAGGGCGGTGGTCGGCTCGTCCGCAATCAGCAGCTTCGGCGATCGGGCCAGGGCCATCGCGATGACGACCCGCTGGTTGAGCCCGCCGGACAGTTCATGCGGAAAAGCCTCGAGCGTCTTGTGTACTTCCTGAACCCCGACGAGTCGCAGCAGCTCCCCGGCCCGGGGCCGGCGCTGCGTGCGGGGGGTGTCGCGCGGCAGCGCCTCGACGAGCTGCTTGCAGATGCGCAGCCGCGGGTTGAGCGACGGTGTCGGATGCTGGAACACCACCCCGACGTGGGCCGCGAGATAAGCCCGGGCCTGCCGTTCGGTGAGGTCGCGGACCTCCTGCCCGGCGACGTTGACGCTGCCGCGGGCGACCTGGACGGCGGGCGGCAGCAGACCCGCGATCGCCATGGCGGTAAGCGTCTTGCCGGAGCCGGACTCGCCGACGAGCCCGACCGCCCGGCCGGCGGCGACCTGCAGGCTCACCCCGTCGACGAGCACGGCCGAGTCGTTGTGCAGGCCGACGGTCAGGTCGCGCACGCCCAGGACCGAGACGTCGGTCCGCTCGGTCAGCACGGTCATCGGGAGACTCCCGTGCGGATCGCGTCGCGGCCGACGAACCGCTCGGCCAGGCCGTCGCCGAGCAGCTGCAGCGCGACGGCCGTGACCACGACGACGAGGCCGGGGACGACGGAGATCAACGGCGACGTGGACAGGCTGTCGCGGCCGGCGGCGACCATCTGGCCCCAGTCCGGCTCCGGTGGCTGGACGCCGAGGCCGAGGAAGCCCAGGCTGGCCTCCAGCAGCAGCGCCGACGAGGCGCTCAGGGTGAGCGCGACGAAGAACAGTGGCAGCACGCTCGGGATCAGGTGCCGCCAGGCGATGGCCCCGGGGCCGGCCCCGGCGACGCGGGCCGCCTCGACATAGGGCTGCCTGACGACGGCCCGGGTGTGCCCGCGGATGATCCGGAACGTCAGCACCCAGGAGCCGAGGACGAGCACGGCGACGATCGGGACGAACGAGTTGCCGATGAACGACAGGACCACGATGGCCAGGACGATGGAGGGGACGGCCAGCTGCACGTCGGCCAGGCGGGCGGTGAGCCCGTCGACCCAGCCGCCGGCGAGGGACCCGAGCAGGGCCAGGGTGAGCCCGAGCACGGAGGCGACGGTGGCGGCCAGGAAGGTGAGGGCCAGGCCGGTCCGGCCGCCGAAGACGGTGCGGGCCAGGATGTCCCGGCCGAGGTCGTCGGTGCCGAACGGATGAGCGGCCGACGGGGCCTGCAGGATGGCCGTGAAGTCCTGCTCCAGGGGGTCGCCGACCAGCAGCGGGGCGAGCACGGTGACGAGCACGACGAGGGCGAGCAGGGCGGCGCCGACCCAGCCGCCGGTGCCGATCGTGCGGCGGGTGCGGCCGCGGGTGGCCGGGGCGGATTCGGTGATCGTGTGCTCGGCGATGAGCTGTTCGGTGACGTCGACGGAGGTCATGAGCGCAGCCTCGGTTCCACGACGGCGGCCAGGATGTCGACCAGCAGGTTGATGAGGACGAATCCGAGCGCGATCACCAGGACGCACACGATGACGAGGGGGTAGTCGCGGTTCTGGACCGCGTTGATGGACAGCTGGCCGATGCCGGGCCAGTTGAACACCGATTCGGTGACGACGGCCCCACCGAGCAGCACGCCGGCCTGGATGCCGATGACGTTGAGGGTGGTGCCGAGCGCGTTGGCGACGACGTGCCGCAAGATGATCACCCGTCGCGGCAGGCCCTTGGCCCGGGCGGTGCGGATGTGCTCGGCCTGCAGGACGTCGAGCAGGGCGGTGCGGAAGACCCGGGCGATGACCGGCACGAACGCGATGGCCAGCGTCAGCGCCGGCAGCACGATCCCGTCGGCGTCGGCGCCGTCGGTGACCGCCGGGAACCAGCCGAGCCCGACCGCGAACGCCATCACGAGCAGGATGCCGATGAAGAAGGTGGGTACCGCCTCGAGCCCGACCGCGGCCGCCAGGGGCCCCCGGCGCAGGAACGACGAGCGCGCCGTAGCCGACACGTAGCCGATCAGCCCGCCCAGCCCGATGCCGAGCACCAACGCGGTCCCCCCGAGCGCGAAGCTGGCCGGCACCTTGGCCAGGGCGATGCCGAGCGGGTCGGAGCCGTAGCGGATCGATTCGGGGAAGTGGCCGGTGAGTACGTTGCCGAGGAACTTCGCGTACTGCACCGGCAGCGGCCGGTCGTAGCCCATCAGCGTGGTCAGCCGGTCGATCTCGTCGCGCGGCGCGTTGGGCGGTACGAGCAGGACGGCCGGATTGCCTGTCGAGTAGAGCGCGAAGAACACCAGCGTGATCGCCCCCCACACGGCGACCAGCCCGGTCAGCAGCCGGCCTCCGAGGTACCGCCAGCTCACGGGCGGCCGCAGCCGGCGCAGGGCGGCCACCCGGGGCGGCTGTTCGATCGCCGTGACGGACACGACACGCACCTCCAGTTTGTCCATTTAAAAGATCGAATTAATAGGAATTTGGGCCGAGTTGCGTTCCGCCGTGCATTTGGTGCGTTAGACGCTAGGCGACGCCCATTAACCTATCTTACCGATATGAATAAGAGGTTATTACGCGGGCGCAGGTGGGAGGCTGGGGCTGATGGTGGCGTCGTGCGGGTGGAGCCGCCAGCGGCCGTCGGAGACGACGTCGACCTGAGTGTCGTCGACGCGGACGGCGGTGTCGTCGTCGATGAAGTAGATGGGGAAGTCGGCGCGGGCGGCGATGGCGTCGGCCCAGGCGTCGTCGCGCTCGGGGAAGTCGGGGGAGTAGAGGTGCGGCTTGAGGTACCAGTCGAAGAGGCCGAACGGTGCCTCGACGGTGGTGGCGCCGAGCAGGTGCAGGTCGGCGGCGTCGCCGATGACCTCGGCGGCGTGCTCGGTCAGGTGCCGGCTGAAGATCATGGAGCCGGCGCTCAGGCCGACGTAGACGCGGCTCTCCAGGGCCTCCAGGAAGATGCCGGTCAGGTTGTTGCCGGTGATGCTGCGGGCCAGGTGGTAGTGGTTGCCGCCGCTGACGTAGATGACGTCGGCCTGCAGGAGCCGGTCGCGCACCAGCGTCGGTGGCAGGCCGTTGAGCTCGAGGACGTCGAACTGCCGCCAGCCCAGTCCGTGCACCCGGGCCAGGTCCTGCAGCACCCAGCTGTGGTCGCCGGGCTCGGCCATGGACGCGGTCGCGATGTAGACCACGTTCGCCGCCGCGAACGGCCGCCCGACCAGCTCCCCGAGCGCGTCGAGCAGCCTCGCGTTGCGCAGGCCGCCCGATGTCAGCAACAGTTTCATCAGCGCAGCCAACCACGCCGGTCAACCCCGTTGCCGGCCGTCCGGCGTGGGTCGGGCCGGGAGGTGTGGCCCGAGTGCGCCTAATTCCTATCGATCTCGTAGGATACGGAGATGACGAGGAGCGCTGCGGACGAGGTTGCCGGGCTGGCGAGTGAGCTGATCCGGATCGACACCACGAACACCGGGGACCCGGCGACGCTCAAGGGGGAGCGGGCCGCGGCCGAGTTCGTGGCGGAGCAGCTGGCCGAGGTGGGGTACGAGCCGCAGTACGTCGAGTCGGGGCCGGGGCGGGGGAACGTCGTCGTGCGGCTCGAAGGGGCCGATTCGAGCCGGGGCGGGCTGCTCGTGCACGGGCATCTCGATGTCGTGCCGGCCGATCCGGCCGAGTGGTCCGTGCACCCCTTCTCCGGGGAGATCCGCGACGGCTACGTGTGGGGGCGCGGCGCGATCGACATGAAGCACATGGTGGCCATGAGTGTCGCGGTCGCCCGGGAGTTCAAGCGGGCGGGCACGGTACCGCCGCGGGATCTGGTCTTTGCGTTTCTGGCCGACGAGGAGGCCGGCGGGTTCAACGGGGCCCGGTGGCTGGTGCAGCATCGGGCCGATCTCTTCGACGGGGTCACCGAGGCGGTCAGCGAGGTCGGCGGGTTCTCGCTGACGCTCCGCGACGACGTGCGGGCCTATCTGGTCGAGACGGCGCAGAAGGGCATCATGTGGCTGCGGCTCAAGGCCCGCGGCACCGCCGGGCACGGGTCGATGGTGCACACCGACAACGCTGTGGCCAAACTCGCCGCCGCCATCGCCCGGCTCGACGCGCACCGGTTCCCGATCGTGCTCACCGGGGCCACCCGCGAGTTCCTGGAGGGCGTGGCTGAGCTCACCGGGGTGCCGTTCGACCCCGACGACCCGGAGGCGGCCGTCGCCCGGCTCGGCACCGTGGCCCGGCTCATCGGGGCGACGCTGCGCGACACGGCCAACGTGACCATGTTCAACGCCGGGTACAAGACGAACGTGGTGCCGTCGGTGGCCGAGGCGACAGTCGACGGGCGGATGCTGCCGGGGCGGGAGGACGTCTTCGCCAGGACCCTGGCCGAGGTGCTGGGGCCGGACGTCGAACTCGACTGGGATCAGCTGCCGCCGGTGGAGACCTCGTTCGACGGGCACCTCGTCGACGCCATGACGGCGGCGATCGCGGCCGAGGACCCGGGGGCGCGGCTGCTGCCGTACATGCTGTCCGCCGGTACCGATGCCAAGTCGTTCCAGCTGCTCGGCATCCGCAACTTCGGGTTCGCGCCGCTGAAGCTGCCGGCCGACCTGGACTTCACGGCGCTCTTCCACGGTGTCGACGAGCGGGTGCCGGTCGACGGGCTCGAGTTCGGCACCCGCGTGCTGACCCGCTTCCTGCTCAGCAGCTGAGCCGCGCCGCGCCCGGCCGGGCGGTCCAGCCGGCCGGGCGCAGGTCACCGTCCCGTCATATGGGAAGGACTCAACGCATCGACCTCCGTTTTCCTATTATCCAGATAGGAAAGATCGCTATTGGGGGGTGGGCGTGGATCGCCGTCAGGTGCTTGCCGCATTCGCTGGTGGCGGACTCGCCGCCCTGCTCGGCGCGTGTGGCGTCGGCGAGGAGACCGGGGGCGGTGACCGGCGGGGCGGAACACTGCGAGCCGGTGCGCCGCCGCCGCCCACCGCCGTGGACCCGGTCACCATGTACGACGGGACCGCGATCGCCATCGTCCAGCTGGTCGCGGAGTACCTCATCTGGCTGGACAAGGACTTCAAGCTCGTCCCGCGGCTCGCCGAGTCGTGGCAGTCCGCCGACGGTGGGAAGCGCTGGACGTTCAAGCTGCGCCCGGGCGTGACCTTCTCCGACGGCACCCCTCTCGACGCGCAGACCGTCAAGGCCTCGTTCGACCGGCTGCTCGACCCGGCGAGCAAGTCGGCCGCCCTGTCCGCGTTCGGCACCGTGCTCAAGGCCGGCGGCGTGAGCGCTCCCGACGCCGGCACTGTCGAGTTCGCACTGCAGCGGCCGTTCGGCGACTTCCCGTACCTCGTCTCGGCCGGCAACTACAACGCGCTCATCCTCAAACAGGACTACGCCGGGGACTTCACCAAGCACGCGATCGGGACCGGCCCGTTCGTGCTCACCGGCTACAACGCCTCGACCGGGGCCAGCTTCACCCGCAACGAGAAGTACTGGGACGCCGGCAAGCCGTACCTCGACGGCGTCGAGCTCAAGTTCTACGCCGACGACCAGGCCGACCTGCTCGCGCTGCAGGGCGGCGACATCGACGTGCAGATCCTCAGCCGGGCCGCCCTGGCCCAGCCCCTTGCCGGTACCGGAGCCGTCGATGTCGACACCGTCAAGGGCACCGGCGTCACGGTGCTGACCCTGCGCACCGACAAGCCTCCGTTCGACCGCAAAGAGGTCCGCCAGGCCGTCGCCTACGCCCTCGGCCGCCCGGCCATCCTGCAGTCGATCGGCAGTGGCGTCGGCGACCTCGGCAACGACCACCTCCTGGCCCCCCTGTTCCCGGCCGCCCCGACGGACCTGGCCCAGCGCGCGCAGGACAAGGCCAAGGTGGCCGCGCTCCTGCAAGGCGCCGAGCTGCGCTTCACGCTGACGTTCGAGCCGCCGGACAAGGACTACGCGGTCACCGTCCAGAACCAGCTCAAGCAGGCCGGCATCACCGTCGAGCTGGACCAGCGCTCGTCCAAGGACTTCTACGGCGGCGACCAGGCCAAGGACACCCCGTGGCTGTTCACCCAGGCCAACCTGGTCGGCTGGGCCGGCCGGGCGGTCCCGAGCCAGCTGGTCATCCCGATGGTGAAGTCCGGCGGCGTGTGGAACGGCTCGAAATACGCCAACCCCGAACTGGACGCGGCCGCCGACGCCTACGACACCGCCACCACCGACGCCGCCCGCAAGGCCGCCGCCGCGACCGTCGCGACGATCCTCCACGAGGACGTGCCGGTCATCATCGCCTACTGGAGCGGGACGGTGCGGGCCTACCAGGGCAAGAAGTTCAAGGGCGTGCAGGCCCACCCCGCCCAGTACGTCGACTTCAGCTCGGTCACGAGAGCCTGACGTGCGCCGCCGCCTGGCCGCCGTGCCGCTGACCCTGCTCGGCGTGTCGCTGCTGGTCTTCCTCGCCACCGACGTGCTGCCGGGCGACGTCGGCCGCACCGTGCTCGGCCGGGAGGCGAGCGCCGAGGCCGTCGCCGCGTACAACCGGCAGCTCGGCCTGGACGATCCGGTCTGGCTGCGGTACATCCACTGGCTCTGGCACTTCATCACCGGAGACTGGGGCGTCTCCTACACACTGCGGGAGCCGGTCGCGGGCCTCGTCCGCGACCGGCTCGCCGCCTCCCTCACCCTGGCCCTCTTCGCCTTCGTGCTGCTGGTCCCGGTCGCGGTCGGCGCCGGCCTGGCCGCCGGGGCCCGGCACGACACCTGGCTCGACCGGGTCATCAGCGCCACCGGCCTGGCCCTCGGGGCCACGCCCGAGTTCGTCACCGGCGTCGTGCTGCTTGTCGTCTTCGCCGTGCAGCTGCACTGGTTCCCGGTCTCGGCCCGGTCCGAGCCCGGTGACGGCCCCCTGGCCGTGCTGGCCCGGCTGTTCCTGCCGGCCCTGTCGCTGGTCCTGCTGTGCACGGGGTACGTGGCCCGGCACGTGCGGGCCAGCACCATCGCGGTCGTCGGCGGCGGCTACGTGCGCGCGGCCCGGCTGCGCGGCACGCCCCCGGGCCGCATCCTGACCCGGCACGTGCTGCGCAACGCGACAGTCCCGGCCACCAGCGCGCTCGGCGTGCAGCTGCAGTTCCTGCTCGGCGGCCTGGTCGTCGTCGAGCTGCTCTTCAACTACCCGGGCCTCGGCGCGCTGCTGCTGCAGTCGGCCGTGGACAAGGACGTCCCGACGCTGCAGGCGACGGCGATGGTGCTCGGCCTGGCCTACCTGGCGGTGACGCTGCTGACCGACCTTACCTACCGGCTGCTCGACCCCCGGGTCCGGTTCGAGGTGCGGGCGTGACGGCCCGGCTGGCGGCCCTCGTCATCGTGCTGTGGGCTGTCGTGGCGATACTGTGGCCGCACCTGACGCCGCACGACCCCGCCCTGCAGGACCCGGCCCTGCGCCTGCGGCCACCCGGCCCCGGGCACTGGCTCGGCACCGACCAGTTCGGTCGTGACGTGCTGTCCCGGCTCCTCGCCGGCGCCCGTCCGGTCCTGCTCGTCGCCCCGCCGGCGACCGCGATCGGCGTGCTCGCCGGCACGGCCCTGGGCCTGGCCGCCGGCACCGTGCGCGGCTGGTTCGACGACATCGTCATGCGGGTCCTCGACGCCCTCATGGTGTTCCCGACGGTCATCGCCGCGGTCCTGTTCATCGCCCTGCTCGGCCGCTCGCCGCTGGTCGTGGTGCTCGTCGTCGGGGCCGCGTTCGTGCCGATCGTCGCCCGCTCGGTGCGGGCCGTGACCCTTGTCGAGCGGGAGAAGCCCTACGTCGACGCGGCCCGGCTGCGCGGTGAGCCGCCCCGCTCGCTGATGCTGCGCGAGATCCTGCCGAACATCCGCGGTACCGTGCTTGTCGAGGCCACCTCCCGGCTCGGCGACGCGGTCTTCGCGGCCGCGACCCTGTCGTTCCTGGGGCTGGGCCAGCCGCCGGGCTCGCCCGAGTGGGGCGCCGCGGTCTCCGACAACCGCGTGTGGCTGCCGGTCGCGCCCTGGACGGTCCTGGCCCCGGCCCTCGCGATCGGCTCCCTGGTCGTCGCGGTCGCCCTGCTCAGCGACGCCCTGCGGCATCGGCTCGAGGCGGCGCCGTGACCGCGATGCTGCACGTCGAAGGCCTCTCGGCCGCTTATGGGGCAGCAGGTGTACTGCACGACGTCGCCCTCACCGTGGAGCCGGGCGAGACCTTCGGCCTCGTCGGCGAATCCGGCTGCGGCAAGTCCACGCTCGGCTACCTCCTCGGCGGGCACCTGCAGCCCGGCGGCCGCCACACCGGCGGGCGGATCGTCGTCGACGGCACCGACGTGCTCGCCCTGGCCCCGGCCGCCCTGCGCCGCTGGCGCCGCGAAACCGTCGCCTTCGTCCACCAGGACGGCGCCGGCGCCCTCGACCCCACCATGCGGGCCGGCGCCCAGGTCGCCGAGGTCCTCCGGCTGCGCGGCGCCGGCCGCCGGGAAGCCGCCGCCGAGGCGTCCGCCCTGCTGGAGCGGGTCGGGCTCCCGCCCGGCGCCGCCCGCCGCTATCCCCACCAGCTCTCCGGCGGCCAGCGCCAGCGGGTCATGATCGCCGCCGTCCTCGCCGCCCGGCCCCGCCTGCTCGTCCTCGACGAGCCGACCACCGGCCTCGACGCGGCCGTCCAGGCCGACGTCCTGGACCTGCTCACCCGCCTGCGCGCCAACCTCGATGCGGCGGCCGTGCTCATCAGCCACGACCTCGACCTCGTCGGGCGGCACTGCGACCGCATCGGCGTGCTCTACGCCGGCCGCCTGGTCGAGACCGGCCCGGCCGCCGCGGTCCTGGCCGACCCCGAGCACCCGTACACCGCCGGGCTGCTCGACAGCGCCCCGCGCCTCGGCGAGCCCCGCGCCACCCGCCGCCTGACCCCGATCCCCGGTCGGCCGCCACTGCCGGGCGAGACCGGCCACGGCTGCGTCTTCGCGCCGCGCTGCCCGGTGGCCACCGCCGACTGCACGGCGAGCGAGCCGGTCCTGACCGGCTCCGTGGCCTGCTTCCACCCCCGCACCGCACCCCGGAGCCGGGCCCCCGGCGAGCCGTCTCCCGCGCCGGGCCCGCCGCTGCTGGAGGTCCGGGGCCTGACCCGCCGGCACGGGGCGGCCGTGGTGCTGGACCACGTCGACCTCACCATCCGGGCCGGCGAGGTGCTGGGCCTGGTCGGGGAGTCCGGCAGCGGCAAGACCACCCTGGCCCGGGCCATCGCCGGGCTGCACGCCGACGGCTCCGGCGACCTGCGCCTCGACGGCGCCGACCTGCCGCCCCGGCTGGAGCGCCGCGACCAGGCCGTGCGCCGCCGAATCCAGATGGTCTTCCAGGACCCGGAGACCACGCTGAACCCGGCCCAGACCGTCCGGCAGATCCTCGAACGGGCCCGCCGGACCCTCGGCGGCGACGCGGACGTGCACACCCTCGCGGCCCGGGCCCGGATCGACGCCGAACTGCTGCCGCGCCGGCCCGATCGGCTCTCCGGCGGCCAGCGGCAGCGGGTCGCGATCGCCCGCAGCTTCGCCGGCCGGCCCGCGCTGGTGATCTGCGACGAGCCCGTCTCCGCGCTCGACGTGAGCGTGCAGGCGGCCGTGCTGGAGGTGTTGGCCGCGGAGCGGGCCGCGGCCGGCACCTCCTACCTGTTCATCTCCCACGACCTGGCCGTCGTCGGCTACCTGGCCGACCGCGTCGCGGTGCTCTACCGCGGCGCCCTGGTCGAGCAGGGCCCGGCCGGGGCCGTGCTGGCCGGCCCGCACCACCCCTACACCGCGGTCCTCGTCGGCGCCGCCCGCCCCGCCCCGCCCGCGCCCGCCCCGCCCGCCGGCTGCCGCTTCTTCGGGGCCTGCCCGCAGCGCATCGCCGGCGTCTGCGACACCACCACACCACCCGCCGCCGACCTCGGGTCCGGGCACACCGTCCGGTGCCACCTGGAGCCGGCCGCGCTGCCATCGATTGGAGTCCGCACATGACCGTGCCCACCCGGGCCGTCGAGAACGAGTTCGCCGACCTGCGCGCCCGCTCGGACCCGCCACCGACAGTCATCCGCCGCTGGGTGAACGTCACCTCCGGCGGCCACATCAGCGCCGTCGTCTGGGGTGCCGGCCCCCCGGAGATCGTCCTGCTGCACGACCGCGGCGCCGACGCCCGCGCCTTCGACCGGCTCCTGGCCACCGTGGACCGCCCGGCGGCCGCGCTGGACCTGCCAGGTCACGGCCGGTCCAGCGGCACCGCCCAGGAGCCCCCCGCGGCCAGCCGGCTGGCCCGGCCGATCGTCGAGGCGATCGGCTCCTTCGCGCCGCGGCACCGCCTCGTCCTCGCACACGGGCTCGGCGCCCGGGTGGCCCTGCACGCCGCCACCCGCAACCCGGCCGCGATCGCCCGGCTCGTGCTCGTCGACACCCTGCCCGGCGCCGCCCCCGAGGACGAGCCGCTGTGGGAGCGGCTCGCGGTCCTGCGCCAGCCGCCGCTGCTGGTCCGCAGCCACGACGGCCCGCTGTCCGACGCCGACGTCCAGCACTTCGCCCTGGCCACCCCGGCCGGGTCGGTCACGACCGTCGCCGGCACCGACCCGGCCACGCTCGCCGACATCATCGACACCGCCCTGCACTGAGGAGGACCGCCATGACCACCGACCTCGCGACAGTACCCGTCATCGACCTCGACGCCGCCGACACGTCAGCGGACGAGCTCGCCCGCCTGCGGGCCGCCGGCGAGCAGCTGGGCATCATCCAGGTCGTTAACCACGGCGTGCCGGCCGCGGTGATCGAGGACTTCAGCCGTGCCGTCGGCCGCATCCTCGCCCTGCCCCGGGCCGAGAAGGAGCTCCTGGCCAGCCCGACCGCGCACCCGTACCGCGGCTGGCGGCAGTGGCCCGACGACTACGGGCGGCTCGAGCTGGAGCGGTTCAGCTTCGGCCAGTACGACGACCCGGCGAGCGCGGCCGCGGCCGGTGTGCCCGCCGAGTACCTGGACATCTTCGCCCACGCCAACGTCTGGCCCGCGCAGGAGCCGCAGCTGCGCGCCGCGGCCCGCGCCTACCACGACGCCTACGTCGGCGTCGCCCGCCGGGTCCTGGGCCTCTATGCGCGGGCGCTCGGGGTGGACCCGTTCCCGCTCACGCAGCCGGAGTACACGACGTTCGTCGTCAACGACTACCCCACGTGGACGCACCCCGAGCCCGGAGCCGACGACGAGAAGCTGCTGCTGTTGGAGCACGCCGACGACTCGGTGCTCACGGTGCTGCACCAGGAGGGCGACTACGCCGGCCTGCAGGGCCAGCGGCCCGACGGCTCCTGGGTGCCGGTGCCGATCGTGCCCGGCGCGCTGCAGGTGTTCTCCGGCTCGCTGCTGACCAACTGGACAAACGGGCGGCTGCGGCCGGGCCGGCACCGGGTCGTCGCCGGCGGCACCGTCACCCGCCGCTCGGCCGCCGTGTTCGTCCACCCGAGCCTCGGCTCCGTCGTCGAGCCGCTGCCCGCGTTCGTCGGCGGCGGCGAGCCCGAGTTCGACCCGTACGACGTCGGGCGGACCGCGCTCACGGCGGTGGAGGAGTACCTTCAGGTGTTCGGGCGGCCCGAGCAGGTGGCCGCGTGGCAGGCGGGGCGGCCATACGTGGCCGCCGTGGAGGAGCCGGCATGACAGCACTCGTGATCGAGGCCAGCGAGCGGTGGGTCCGCGGCCGCCAGGGCGACGCGACGGTGGTGGACACCCGGCGGCCGCTGCTGGTGTGGGAGGCCGGCAAGCCGGTGCCGCGGTACGTCTTCGCGGAGAGCGACGTGCGTACCGAGCTGCTGCCGGCCGACGTGGTGTGGCGCTACGACGACCCGCGGCTGGCCGGGCACGTCGCGGTCGAATGGTCGGCGGCCCGCTGGTTCGAGGAGGAGGAAGAGATCTTCATCCACCCGCGGGACCCGCACAAACGGGTCGACGCGATACCCAGCAGCCGCCACGTCGTCGTCGAGATCGAGGGCGTGCCGGTGGCCGAGACGCGCGCGCCGGTGCTGGTGTTCGAGACGGGCCTGCCGATCCGCTACTACATCCCGCCGGGCGACGTGCATCGCGACCTGTTCGACCCCAGCGACCTGCGCACGGGCTGCCCGTACAAGGGGACGGCCGGGTACCTGTCGCTGCGCGCGCCGCGAGCGGAGAACATCGCCTGGTACTACGCCGAGCCGCTGCCGGCCGTCGGCCCGATCAGGGACCACATCGCGTTCTACAACGAGTTCGTGGACCACGTCGTCGACGGGGAGCGGCTCGAACGCCCCGTCACGCCGTTCAGTCGCGCTCACTGAGACCGTCCGCCTCGGCGAGGTCGCGCAGTCTGGTCAGCACGCCGGACCAGTAGGCCTCATAGCGGCGCAGCCACGGGACCCGTCGGTGGGAGCAACGGGTCCGCCGCGTTGATCCCGGCAGCGACCGCAGCGCGGGCCGGTCGGAGAATGATCCCGGCTCGTCACAGTCTCGTAACGGGACTCCGGCATGCTCAAGATGCAGCCGGATCCGCACGGCTGCGGGAGCGTTATTCGCCGGACGAATGTGGCCGATCCGCGGTGATCGCCTGTTGGGCAGGGGTGTTCCAGCAGGCCAGCCGTGAAGGTCCGCGACTGTGGACCGAGTCGCCTTCGCCGAGATGCGGGTGCCGAGGTGGCGGCCTCGGCACCCGCACAAGCCTCGCTGATTGATGGTTTCCGGTCCGGGGATGCACACCCGGTCAGTGACAGTGCGTGACCGGGCCACAGGCCGGCGTCTCTCGAATCCGGCTCGGGTCAGCGGCGGACCGGTGCCCGCTGCCATGTTCGGGAGACCCACGCGGAGGACATGGCGGTCCAGATGATCAGCGCCCACCACAGCGGCGGCTCCCACCATCGGGAGGGCCAGTGGTTCGGGGCGCCACCGGCCACGACGTAGGCCACGGCGACCGCGAGGATGAGCAGCCCGAGGGCGACGGCGGCGGAGGCCTGCACCGGTGCCCGTACGGCGACCAGGACCGGCCAGCCCGCGGCGAGGGCGATCATCGCCCACAGCAGTGGCGTCGCCCGGCCGCCGTGGGCGTCGCGCGCCATCCACGTCGTCACGGTTACCAGGCCGATGAGGAGCGGCAGGTGCAGCACAGTAGTGGCCACGACTTTACCCCGCGACAGAGGCAGCAGGGAGCTCTGCCACGAGACGATGGCGGGTTCGACTGGTTCGGCCTGGGCGCGGCGTTGCCGTTGCACCGGCGTCCGGCTCGCGCCGGGGAAGACGGTGTCTTCGCGACGGGTGGGCGACGTCGCCGGCGGTGACTGCCGCGTCGCCGCGGGGGACGGCAGCGATCGTGTGGCCTTGTCGTGCTTGGCGGACGACATGGCCGGTTGCGTGGCGGCCGGCCACGTCGGCCCCGGCCCAGCGATCAGGTCACCGTCGCGGTCGGTATCCAAACGGTCGGTGAGGGTGCGCAGGGCGGTGGCGAGGTCGGCGGCGCTCCCGTACCGGTCCCGCGGATCGGTCGCCATCGCCCTGCGCAGCACCGTTGTCAGCGCCTGCGGCACCCCGGCGATGTCCGGGAGGGGCTTGCTGTGGGCGGCTATCACGTCGGCCAGGCTCCAGCGATGCGCCGGGAGGCGGGCCGGGCCGCCGTTGAGCAGCGTATACAGGGTCGCGCCGAGGGACCACACGTCGGTGGCGCGGGTCGGGTCGGCACCGTTGAGCAGCTCCGGCGCCGCGTAGACCGGGGTAAGTGGGCCGCGGGTCGCGGAGAAGCCGCCGTCGGTGTCGAGGATGACGGCGATGCCGAAGTCGGCGAGTTTCGGCTCGCCGTCGGCGGTCAGCAGGATGTTGCCGGGTTTGATGTCGCGGTGCAGCACGCCCGCCGAGTGCGCCGCGTGCAGGGCTGTGGCGATCCGGGCGCCGATGTCGGCGACCCGGCCGGGATCGAGCGGTCCCTGTCGGTGCAGCACGTTGTCGAGGGAACCCTCCGCGCAGTTCTCCATGACGATGTACGGCCGCCCGCCCGGCAGGAGCCCGGTGGTGTAGATGTGCACGACGTTGCGGTGCCCGCTGACCGCTGCGGCGGCTTGGACCTCCCGGTCGAAGCGTCGCCTGTCGGCGGCGGTGTGCAGCGGCCGTTCGTACACCTTCACGACCACGACCCGGTCGCCCACGGCCTCCTGCCGGGCGCGATAGACCGACGCCTGCCCGCCCGCGCCGACCCGCGCCAGGTCCCGAAATCCGGGCACCTCGAATCCGACCGCCATGTGATCACCCTAGGTCCCGAGCCGAGGTCCGGCCAGGCCACAGAGGCGGCGACGCCGCCCCCGCCGCGGCGAGGGCCCGGGTCGAGGCGATCGGCGACACGCTGCGCCGGCTCCTCGACCGGGCTTTGGAGACGGTGATGTTCTGGAAGGCCGCGGTGCCCGCGTAGGCATTGCCGCCCAGGTAGCCGTCGGTGTACGCGGTGTCGGTGGCGTCGATGACCCTGGCGCGAGCAGAACAAGGAGCTAGCGGATAGTTCATCCGCTCGCGCTACGGTTAGCGGATACATCATCCGCTGACTCGAGGAGCAACCCGTGCCCAGCTGGCAGAGCCGTGCCATCGCCGCGGCCATGACCGTCGCCCGCCTACGCAACCGCCAGTTCGACCCGGCTCGCTTCGCCTCGCCGGCGGCGCCCGACCCGGCGAAGTACGCCCCACCGTCCGGAGTGCGGCGGCGCGTCACCGTCGAGGAGTCCCGCTTCCTCAACTGGCCGGTCTACACCGTCGTCCCACCCCGGCCGGTCGACGGGCACATCCTCTACCTGCACGGCGGCGCGCACGCGGCCGAGATTCAGCCTGCGCACTGGTCCTTCGTCGCCACCCTGGCCGTCCAGACCGGGCGCACCGTCACCGTCCCGATCTACCCCCTCGTCCCGGCGGCCACCCACCGCGACGTCCAGCCGGTGCTGCGCTCGCTCTACCAGACGCTCGCGGACCGCACCGAGGCCGGCGCGGCGGGCGCGCTCGCGGTGATGGGCGACTCTGCGGGCGCCGGCCTCGCTCTCACCCTGGTCGCCCAGCTGCCGGCCGGGGTGGCCCGCCCTCGGGACCTGGTGCTGCTGTCGCCGTACCTCGACGTGACCCTGTCCAATCCGCAGATCCCGGCGTTCGCCCCGCGCGACCCGCTGCTGCGGGCGGACCACCTGCGCGAGCTGGGGCGCCGCTACGCCGGCGGCGACGATCCGGCCCAACCCGCCGTCAGCCCGATCAACGGCCCCCTGGACCGCCTGGGGACCGTCACCGTCTTCACCGGCACCCGCGACCTGCTCCACCCGGACGCCCTGCGCTTCCGCGACCTCGCCGCGGCTGCACCCGGCACCACCGTGCTCCTGCACCAGGCCCAGGACATGGTCCACGACTGGATGTTGCTGCCGATCCCCGAGGCCAGACAGGTCGTGTCCCGGCTGGCGGCGGTCTTGACGCCGCCGACCACTGATCAGACACTCCATTCGACCGGAACCCTCCCTTCCTGACGACCCGCACGTCAGCCTCGTAGGTGCCGCCCACCGGGTGCCACGGGCCGGCCGGGTCGGTACGCGGGCCGGGGCCGTTCACCTCGCCGTTCACCTCGATCGCCGTGACGGGCGTACGGCCGCGCCCAGAGCGCGGGCGGCGTCCTGCCGGGCCGCGACCGATCAAACGGCGTGCAGGCGGCCGCTGTCCAGGTGGAACAGCACCGGCGTCTCGAACCGCGGGCCGGGCCGGCGCCACTCGGCCTCGCGGCAGCCGGAAGATGCGTGAGGCGCCGTTGGTGTGGCCGGCGGCGAATCGCTCCAGCAGCACGACGCAGACTCCACGGCGGGCGAGCTGCCAGGCCGCGGCGGAGCCCATCGCCCCGCCACCCACGACCACCACGTCGACGTCATTGACGGTCACGGGCGGACCTTGCGCGACGCCGGGTCGGCGGCCGGTGCCGGGGTACGGTAGGTGGCGAACGTCGTCTCGCGGCGCACACGGAAGCCCAGGGCGCGGTAGAGGCGGATGGCGTCGGTGTTGCTCGCGGCCGCGTGGAGCAGGACCTGGTCGCCGCGGGAGCGGATGTTGTATGCGACAGCCCGCACGAGCCGCGCCGCCAGTCCCTGGCCCCGGTGGGCCGGGTCGGTGCAGACCGCGCTGATCTCCGTCCAGCCCGGTGGGTGCAGCCGCTCGCCCGCCATGGCGACGAGCCGCCCGTCGCGCCGCAGGCCCAGGTAGGTGCCGAGCTCGAAGGTGCGCGCCCGCCACGGGCCCGGCTTGGTGCGGTCCACGAGGTCGCGCATCTCCTCGGCGTCGTCGGCGGTGAGGACGGCGGCCTCCGCGTCGGGCCGGGCGTCGACACCGTCGTCGACCATCTGCACGCCGGTGCCCTGGGAAACCGGCTCCCAGTCCGCCGGAGGTGCGACGGCGGCGCCGGTGACGGGAACCTCGACGCCCGGGCCGACAAGCGCGGCGAGGTCGGACCAGACGCCGTCGTCGCGCAGGTCGGGCAGGCCGACGAAGACCGACACGTCGGGCCGGTAGCGGCGGGCCGATCCGTGCGCCTCGGCGAAGCGGGCGTGCGGGCCGTTGAGGGAGTGCCAGGCGGGGTTGTCGAGGATCATCGGGAAGCCCTTAATTGCTATCTAACCGATCGGGATTGACAACTTACTCCGGCATTTCCTATCTTGCAAATAGGGAATGCCGATCCGGGCGCACCCACCGTCCACGATGGAGCCACTCGCATGAGCGAGCCCGCAACCCTGCAAGCCCGACCGGCCCCACCGCCGCCGGCGTTCGACCCGCGCATCGCGCACCGCCCGGTGACCCCACGCCCACGCCCGCTGCGCTGGATCGTCAGCGCGATCGTGCTGGTCGTGCTGGCCCAGTTCGTGTCGGGCATCTTCACCAACAGCCGCTACGAGTGGTTCAAGTTCTGGCCGTACTTCACGCGCCAGTCGGTCCTCGACGGCGTCGTCGTGACCCTTGAGGTGGTCGGCCTCAGCGCCGTGTTCGGCCTCCTCGTGGGCGTGGTCGTCGCGCTCGGCCGGCTGTCGTCGAACCCGCTGATCGGCGGCCTGGCCTGGGCCTACGTGTGGTTCTTCCGGGCCCTGCCGCTGCCGTTGCTGCTCATCATCACCTTCAACTTCTCGTACTTCTATCCGCGGCTGGGTGTCGGCATCCCGTGGGGGCCGGTCTTCGCCGACGTACGCACCGCGAGCCTCACCCCGCTTGCCATCGGCGTCATCGCACTGAGCCTCAACGAGGCCGCCTACGCCGCCGAGGTCATCCGCGGCGGCATCCTGGCCGTCGAGCCCGGCCAGATCGAGGCCGCCGACGCGCTCGGCCTGTCCCGGGCGCGGCAACTGCGCCGGGTCATCCTGCCGCAGGCGCTGCGCTCGATCGTGCCGGCCTACGGCAACCAGCTCATCGGCCTGATCAAGGCCAGCTCCCTGGTGTACTACGTCTCGCTGCTCGACGTGTTCGGCGCGGTGTTCGTGCTCGAGTCGCGCCACCCCGAGTCGCTTGTGCCGATCCTCATCGTCGGCGCCGCCTGGTATCTGCTGCTGACCGCGGTGCTGTCGATCCTGCAGTTCTACGTCGAGCGCTTCTACGCCCGGGGCAGCAGCCGTGCGCTGCCGCCGACGCCGGTGCAGCGGCTGCGACGCCTCACCGTCGACTCGTGGGGCCGTCTCGCCGGCGTCCGGCTGACCCGGAGGGGCTACTGATGAGCGCCGCACTGGAGATCCGCAATGTGCACAAGTCGTTCGGCCCGCGTGAAGTGCTCAAGGGCGTCGACCTGACGATCGGCTCCGGCGGCGTCGTGGCCGTCCTCGGACCGTCCGGCTCGGGCAAGTCGACGCTGCTGCGCGCCATCAACCACCTCGAGAGTCCGGACCTGGGCTACGTCGCCCTGCACGGTGAGCTCATCGGCGTCGAGGTCCGCGGCGAGCGCCTGCACGAGCTGCCGCCGCGAGCGGTGCGCCGGCAGCGGACCCGCATCGGGTTCGTCGCGCAGAGCTTCAACCTCTTCGCCAACCTCACCGCGCGGGACAACGTCGCCGAGCCGCTCGTCGCGCACCGGCGACTCGACCGGGCCGCCGCCCGCGAGCGGGCCGTCGAGCTGCTGGCCAAGGTCGGCCTCGGCGACCGCGGCGACGCCTACCCGCGCCACCTCTCCGGCGGTCAGCAGCAGCGGGTCGCCATCGCCCGGGCCTTGGCCCTCGAGCCCGACCTGGTGCTCTTCGACGAACCGACCTCCGCCCTGGACCCGGAGCTCGTCGGCGAGGTCCTCTCGGTCATCCGGCAGCTCGCCGACAGCGGCGCCACGATGGTCATCGTCACCCATGAGATCGGCTTCGCCCGCGAGGTCGCCGACGACGTCGTGTTCATCGACGGCGGCGTGATCGTCGAGCAGGGGCCGCCGTCGCAGGTGCTCGACAACCCCCGACAGACCCGCACCCGCGAGTTCCTCGCCCGGGTGCTGTGATAACGCAAGGAGATTCCATGAGACGACGACCTCTTGCGACCGCGGCACTGGCCGTCGCGCTGCTCGGCGGGCTCGCCGCCTGCGGCGACGACGACCAGGCCAAGGCCGACACCGCCCCGGCCGGCACCGTGACCATCGGCGCCCAAGCCGGCGGCATCGCCAAGCCGACCGAGCTCAAGGTCGACAAGCAGCAGGCCATCGCCGACCTCGTGCCGGAGGCGATCAAGAGCGACGGCAAGCTCACCATCGGCCTCGGTGCGCTGCCGACCGGCTTCCCGCCGCTGGCCTTCGTCGGCGACGACGACAAGACCTTCACCGGCGCCGAGCCCGACCTCGGCCGCCTCGTCGCCGCCGTGCTGGGCCTCAAGCCGGAGTTCAACAACGACACCTGGGACAACCTGTTCGTCGGCCTCGACTCGGGCAAGAACGAGGTCGGCTTCAGCAACATCACCGACACCGAGCAGCGCAAGGAGAAGTACGACTTCGCCTCCTATCGCCAGGACAACCTCGGCTTCGCCGTGAAGGCCGGCAACTCCTGGAACTTCGACAAGAACTACCAGAATCTGGCCGGGCTGAAGGTGGCCGTCGGCGCGGGCACCAACCAGGAGAAGATCCTCGTCGCCTGGCAGGAAAAGCTCAAGGCCGAGGGCAAGACCCTGGACATCAAGTACTTCGCCGACACGCCCAGCACCTTCAAGGCCATCGTCTCGGGCCAGATCGACGGGTACTTCGGGCCGAACCCCGGCATCGCGTACCAGATCAGCAAGACGAAGGGCACCGCCGACGAGGTCCGCAACGCCGGCGTCTACTCCGGCGCGGGTGCGAGCATGCAGGGCCTGATCGCGGCGACCACCAAGAAGGACAACGGCTTGGTCAAGGCGCTCGCGGCGGCGATCGACTACCTGATCCGGACCGGTCAGTACAAGCAGTGGCTGGCCGCCTACAACCTCGACACCGAGGCCGTGGACCGCTCGGCCGTCAACCCGCCCGGCCTGCCCAAGTCCAACGCCTGACCCGCACGATGACGAACGGCCCGGTGCTCTGCACCGGGCCGTTGTGTGTGCGGGGTTCAGGCGGCGCGCGGCAAGCGGCTGCCCGAGCTGCGGTGGAAGACCCGCGGCGCGCTGCCGCGGCCGGTGCCGACCGACCCGGCCGGCGCCGGGGCCGCCGGGCCGCTGCACACGGTGGTGTCGTTCACGCCGGGAAGTGGGCGGCGAGCATGACCTGCCTCATGCCCCGGTCGTCGCGTAGCGGCTGGCCGGCCGGTCCAGGCCGAGGTGCCCGCGAAGTGTGGTGTGCGTGTACTCGTGCCGGAACGCCCCGCGCTCGCGCAGGATCGGCAGCAGCTCGTCGACGATCGCGGTGAGATCGACCGGTAGCTCGGCCGGGTGCAGCCGGAAGCCGTCGACGCCGGCGCGCTCGTCGAGCAGCCGGTCGGCGATCTCCAGCGGGGTCTCGGCGGCGAAGGAAACGGCGACGTCGGCGAAGACCTTCGCCCCGGTGCCGGCCGGACGGGGCGCGCCGGCCGGCACGAAGACCAGATCGGCCGCCACGGCCGGCCCGGAGGCGAGGGCGGCGACAAGCGGGCGGCCCTGCGGTGGCCGGGGCGTGGTCGACGGGCCGCGGACGCTGGAGTGCCGGCCCGTGAAGCCGATGTCGTGCCGCTTGTCCAAGTTGACGAATCGGCCGGTCGAGTCGTCGCGGATCGCCGTGTTGTCATCCCAGCTGTCCCACAGCCGCCGGACCGTCTCGACGTGGTCGGCGGCCACCTCCGGCGAGCCTGCGGTTGCGGCGAGCCAGCCGGCCCGGCCGTGGCTGAGGTAGTCCAGCGTGGCCAGCTGGGTCGAGATGTGGAACGGCTCGGTGGTCGCGACCCCGACGACCGGCACGAGGCCGATGCCCGTCGTCACCGGCGCGATGCGTGCGGCGATGAGCAGGGCCGCCAGCCGGCCCTGGACCCGGTCGGCGTGGCCGGTGACGGTGCCGCCGTCCGCGATCGTGACGAAGTCCAACCGGCCCCGCTCGGCCTCCCGCACGAGCGACAGCCAGTACGCCGGCGTGAACAGCGTGGACGGGCGGGCATCCGCTCGGCGCCAGACGTCCGGATCGGACACGGCGTCGTCCAGCGCGACGGCGAGATGCAGCTTGGCGCTCATACCGCGAACACCTCGGTGGTGGCGTGGAACGCGGGGATGGTGTAGAGGTGGCGCGCGTAGGCCTGCAGGTTCGGCCACCCCGCCAGGCCGCCGTGGCGGATGAGTGCCACGTAGAGCCGGATGTCGGCCTCCGTCACGGTCTCGCCGACCAGGTAGGCCCGGTCGGCCAGCCGCTCGTCGAATTCGGCCAGCCGGGGCGCGAGTGCCACGCCCGGGGCCAGCCAGCCGGTCAGGGCCTCGATCTCGTCGCGCAGCCGGTCCGGATAGGTTTCGACGACCGGGGTCGCCACGTCGCGGAAGCGGGTCGCGAAGTCGATGCCGATGGTGCGGTAGTCGTTACTCAGCACGGTGCGGGTCGCCCGGTCCCACAGCGTCGGCACCGAGATGTGACCGTCGAATCCGGGCTCGGTCTGCTCGTAGGCCTGGCGCAGCAGCGTGAAGCCGTTGACCGGGTCAGGGCCGTAGCGCTCGCGGAAGGCCCAGCCGCGACCGTCGCGAGCGTTGTCCACATAGGACACACTTACCGCGTCGTGCAGTCCGGCCAGCTCGAGGGCCAGGGTGGCGCGGTGGGACCACGGGCAGAACCAGCCCGCGTAGAGGTGGTAACGACCGGCGACGCCGTGCTCGATGCGCCCGGTGAACCGATACAGGGGATCGGGGTTGGGGATGCGGTATTCGCCGTACGCGTCGGTGTCGACGGGGCTGGCGAGCCGGCTGGAGCGCGGCAGAGTCGTCATGGGACCTCCGGACCTCAATGCCTCGTAATCCTACTTGCCAAATATGGTTTAAGCTAGGGGCCGTGACGCCGGCCCCGCTCGCCACCTGCGCAGGCGGACCGCCCACCTGGGCGGTCGAGACCGAGCCGATCACTGAGATCGTCTACTATCATGTCAGTCGGAAAAGTGGGGTTGCGTGAGCGAAGTCGATGTAGCCATCGTCGGCGGCGGTGCCGCGGGCGCGCTGACGCTTGCCCACCTCGCCCATCTGGCCGGGGGCCGGCTCCGGATCGCCCTCATCGACCACGGCCCGGGCGACTTCGGCAGCGGCACGGCCTACCGCACCAACGACCGCGCGCATCTGCTCAACGTCCGCGCCGCCGCGATGAGCGCCTGGCCCGACCGGCCCGGCCACTTCACCGACTGGCTGACCGCGCACGGTCACGACCAGGTGACCGGCGAGGACTTCGTGCCGCGGGCCGCGTTCGGCGCCTACCTCGCCGCCCTCACCCGCGAGGCGGCCGGCGCCGATCGGCCCGGTGGCGACGTGCGCCTGATCCAGGGCCGGGCCAACGGCGTGCACCGCGGCCCCGGCGGCTGGACGATCACCCTCGAGGGCACCGCCCCGGTCCACGCGGCCGAGGTCGTGCTGGCGATCGGCATCGAGCCGCCCGCGCAGGCCTGGGTGCCCCGCCGGCTGCGCGGCCGGCCCCGGTTCGTCGCCGATCCCTGGCGGCCGGGCGCGCTGGACGGCGTCGGGCCGGACGACCCGGTCCTCATCGTCGGCACCGGGCTCACCGCCGTCGACGTGGCCGTGACGCTGTCGGCCCGCACCCGGCGACCGATCACCGCCACGTCCCGTAACGGCCTGCTGCCCGCGGCGCACACGCGCGAGGTCCGCGCACCGATGCCGCTGGACGGCGCCGCAGTGCCGGCCGGCATCCGGGCGCTGCGCCACCTCGTGCACGACCGGGTCCGCGCGTCGATCGCGGCGACCGGTGACTGGCGGCCCGCCATCGACGGACTGCGGCCGCACACCCAGGCGATCTGGGCCGCGCTGCCGGAGGCCGACCGGCGCGAGTTCCTGCGGCGCGACCTGCGCCGCTGGGACAACGCCCGGCACCGCATGGCCCCCGCGGTCGCCGCCACGATCACCGGCCTGCGGTCCGAGGGCCGCCTGGTGATCGCCGCCGAGCACCCGTCCGTCGCCATCGCGATCGCCGAGCCCGGCAGCTGGATCGTCAACACCACCGGCCCCGACCCGGACCTGGCCGGCTCGACCAACCCGATCATCCAGCAGCTCTTCGCAGCTGGGCTCGTCACCGCGGGCCCGCTCGGGATGGGCTGGGCCACCACCGGTGACGGGCAGCTGCGCGACGCCTACGGCGAGCCGGTGCCGGGCCTGTGGACGCTCGGCAGCACCCGCCGCGGCCAGCTGCTGGAGACCACGGCCGTGCCCGAGATCCGGGCCCAGGCCGCGGCGCTGGCCGCGCGGCTGGCGGGTCGGCCGGCCGCTGCGGGCGGAGCGCGGAGCCCGCGGGTCCGCCGGGACCAGTACGGCCTGCCGGTCCTCGCCTCGGCCCGGGCCGCCGAGCACTTCGACGACGCGGTCCGCCGGGTCCTGCGGGTGCAGCAGGGCGCCGGCGCCGCGCTGGATGCGGCGACCGGCGAGGACCCGTCGTTCGCCCTCGCGCACGCTGTCCGCGCGCTGCTGGCCGTGGAGGGGGTCATCGACGGCGACGCCCCGGCCGCGCTGGCCGACGCCGAGCGAGCCGCGCGGGCGCGCACCGACGCCCGGACCGGGAGCCTGCTGCGTGCCGTGGCCGCCCGGGTCCGGGCGAACGATCCGGCCGGGCTGCTGCGGCACATCGACGACTTCCCACGCGACGCGCTGGTCGTCAACGCCTGCGTGCCGACGATCGCGTTCGGCGGGGCGACCCAGGTGCCGCAGCACGCGTGGGCGGTCGTCGAGCGGCTCGCCCCGGTCTACGGCGAGGACTGGTGGTACCTGGGGCTGCTGGCCTTCGTGCGGCAGGAGCAGCACCGCTGGCCGCAGAGCGCCGAGCTCGCCGAGCGGTCCCTCGCCGCCGACCCGGCCGGCGGCCACGCGGCTCACGCGCGCAGCCACGTGTACTACGAGACCGGCGAGCACCGCGCCGGCCTCGCCTGGCTGGACGGGTGGATCGACGGCCCAGGTGCCGCCGCGTTTCAGGGCGCGCACTTCTCGTGGCATGCGGCCCTGCACGAGCTGGCCCTCGAACGCTGGACCGACGTGTCCGCCCGGCTGCGCGGCCCGCTGTCGCCCCGCTCGGTCGGCGGCGTGCGGGCCCTGGTGGACTCCGCGTCGCTGCTCTGGCGCTGCCGTGTCCTCGGCGCCCCGCCCCAGCCGCTCGCGATCGACGAGGTGCTGGGCGTCGTGCCGAAAGAGCTGCTGGCCGAGCCGCAGACCGCGTTCATCGGCCTGCACGCCGCCCTCGCGCTGGCCGCCGCCGACGACCTCGGCGGCCTCGACGCGCTGGCCCGGCACGCCGCGACCCGCACCGAGCCGGCCTTCGACCTCGTCGCGGCGCTCGTGCGGGCGCTGCGTGCCTACCTGGCCGGCGACTACGACCGCACTGTCGAACTCATCTCCCGCCGGACCGGGGAGTGGGTCCGGCTCGGTGGCAGTGACGCCCAGCGGGAGGTCATCGACGACACCCTGCTGAGCGCCTTGCAGCGTTCGCAGCGGTCCCGCATCGGCTGAACCGGAGGCGGCCAGCGAGACGATGTCAGGGGCACTATAGTCAGCTGGTCCTTACCGATCATGCCGCCGGACCTGAAGGTTGCCATGCCGACGCTGCCACTGTCCCCCGATGAGCTCCTGACCACGACCCGATCCGTCCGTCGACGGCTGGACCTGTCGCGTCCTGTGCCGCTACAGCTGGTCCGGGAGTGCCTGGAGATCGCGCTCCAGGCGCCGTCGGGCTCCAACGCACAACAATGGCACTGGATCGTGGTGACCGATCCCGAGCAGCGCCGGGCGATCGGCGCCGTCTACCGGCGCGCGTTCACGGCCTACGCGCAGGCGGGTGGCACGAATCCGGACCGCTACGCCACGGATCCCGCCCGGCAAGCGGTACAGCGCCGGGTCGGGGCCAGCGCGGCCTGGCTGGGCGAGCACATGGGTGAGGTGCCGGTCCAGGTCATCGCCTGCCGCCGGGTGACCGCGCTGCCGGCGGGCAACCAGGCCGACATCTGGGGATCCCTGCTGCCGGCGGCCTGGAGCTACATGCTGGCCGCCCGGGCCCGCCGCCTCGGCACCGCGTGGACCACCCTCCACCTCGATCATGAGGCCGAGGTGGCACAGCTGCTCGGCATCCCGGCCGACGTCCGCCAGGGAGTGCTGATCCCTACGGCCTACTACACCGGCGAGACCTTCAAGCCGGCACCCCGCGAGCCGCTCGACAACGTCCTGCACATCGACCGCTGGTAGCGCACGGCGGCGCCCGTCCGGGTCGCCGCCGTGCGGGCGGGTCAGCCGATGAAGCCGACGTCCACGTACTGCCGTTCGCTGCGCAGCCCGAACGCGCCGAAGTTGGCCAGGTTCGGGCGCACGGCCGAGATCTGGGGCGTCTGGAACAGTGGCACGGAGTGGCCCGCCTTCCACAACAGCCCGTCGGCCTGGTTGAGCAGCTCCACGGCCTTGGCCCGGTCGGTCTCGGCGCCGGCCTGGTCGATCAGCTTGTCGATGTCGGGGCTGCCGACGCCGCCGTAGTTCTGCTCGCCGTTGCTGCGGTACACGGGGTAGAGCAGTGACGGGAAGACGTTGTCGACCTGGCGGAACGAGGCCAGGTCGAAGGCGCCGACGTTGACGTACTTGGCGAAGTAGTCGTTGGCCGGCACCTTGCGCAGCTCGACGGCGATGCCGGTCTGGGCCAGCTGGTTCTGCACCAGCTGGGGCAGGTCGGTACTGCCCTGGCTGTTGACGACGTAGCTGAGCTTCAGCGGGGCGCCGTCCTTGCTCCGCGCACCGTCGGCACCCGCCTTCCAGCCGGCCTCGTCGAGCAGGCGCTTGGCCCGGTCGAGGTCGAAACGGCCGTAGTCGCCGCTGTTGTCGCGGTAGCCGTCCTGGCTGGGCATGAAGAAGTGGCTGCCCAAGGTGTTGACCTTGAACGGTAGACCGGAGGACTGGGCCGCGGCCACGGCCCGGCGGTCGACGGCGTTCTGGATGGCCTGCCGGACCCGCTCGTCGCTCAGCGGGCCGTTGTGCCCGATCGTCAGCTGGGTCTCGTCCCAGCGGCCGCCGGTGCGGATGACGGTGTCCGGGGCGCCGGCGAGGCGCTGGTAGGCCTCGGCCTGGCGGCCGGGGGCCTGGTCGATCTCGTTGTTGAGGTACGCCTCGGTGATCGCGGTGCTGTCCAGCGCCCGGTACACGATCGAGTCGAGGATCGGCCGGGTGCCCCAGTACCGCTCGTTCGGCACGACCGTGATGGTCTGGCTGGTCTTGTCGGCCGTGCCGATCTTCCAGGGGCCGCCCCAGACGGGGATCTTCTCGATCCAGCCGGTGTTGAACTCCTCGGGCGTGTCCAGCGCGCTGCCCGGCAGCAGCGGGTCGAACAGCGACTGCCAGTCGGCGTAGCGGGTCTTGAACGTCACCTTGGCCGTGCGGTCGTCGGCGCCGCGCTCGACGCTCGCGATGGCGTCGTAGCCGGTGGTCCCGGAGACCTGGAACCGCGCGTCGCTGCCGTTGCGGGTCTTCCACTCGGTCTCGAAGTCCCGCCAGGTGATCGGCGCGCCGTCGGACCAGGTGGCCTTGGGGTTCAGCCGGTACGTCACGACCTGCGTCCCGGTCGAGGTGACGTCCGCCGAGACGAGGACGTCGGGGTTGAGCACCGGCACGCCGTTGTCGTCGGCGAAGAAGAGTTTCGGCTCGGTCAGGGTCATGATCGAGGAGGCGTCGCCCTGCAGGCCGTCGACCTGCCCGATGTTGTACTGCGTGATCCACTGCTGGATCGACAGTCGGAGCGTGCCGCCCTTGCGCAGGCTCTCCCGTGGCTTGGGGTTGATGTCGGCGCTGCCGGTTTTCGGCGCCGCGCCCTGATCCGCCGGTGTGCTGCCGCCGTCACAGCCGGCGACCAGCACGGACGCGGCCAGCAGCAGTCCCAGTGCCGGCGCCATGGAGCTCCGCATCGAACCCCGCCTCCTTAACCATATTTCGCAGATCGTCTATATATACATCTTCTGGTACGTTCATCGATACGATATCCGTCAATGGGAGGTTCTGTGGTCGCCTTCCTGGCCCGCCGCCTCGCCTACTACCTGGTGCTGCTGGTCACGGCGGCCGCCCTGTCGTACGGGCTGGCGGCGACCGCGCTGTCTCCCCGGGCCTACTTCCAGGCCCGACAGGTCCCGCCGCCGCCGGCCCAGATCGACCGGCAGCTGCGGGCCATCGGACTGGACCCGCAGGAGCCGGTCACGACCCGGTTCACCGGCTGGGCCGGTCGGGCCCTCCACGGCGATCTGGGGCTGAGCATCACCGGCTCGTCGGTCAACGCCGAGTTCGGCCGGCGGATCGGGGTGAGCCTGCGGCTGCTGCTGGTGGGCACGACGCTGGGCATCGCGGCCGGGATCGCGACTGGCGTGTGGGGCGCGGTGCGGCAGTACCGCCTCTCCGACCGGACTTTCACCGTCGTGGCGTTCCTGCTGCTGTCCACGCCCACGTTCCTCATCGCGCTGCTGCTGAAGATCGCCGCGCTGGCCGGCAACCGGGCCGCCGGGCGTCAGGTCATCGCGTTCACCGGGGAGTCGACCCCGGGCCTGACCGGCTCGATGCTGGACCATGTCGCCGACCGGGCCGGGCACCTGCTGCTGCCGACGCTGTCCATCGGGCTGGTGACCCTCGCCACGTACAGCCGCTACCAGCGCAACGTCATGCTCGACGTGCTCGGCGCCGACTACCTGCGCACCGCGACGGCCAAGGGCCTCTCTCGCCGCACGGTGCTGGTCAAGCACGGGCTGCGGACCGCCCTCATCCCGATGTCGACATTCTTCGCGTTCGGCTTCCTCGGCGTGCTCACCGGCGCCACGTTCACCGAGAAGATCTTCGGCTGGCACGGCATGGGGGAGTGGTTCATCGACTCGGTGAACAACAACGACGTCAACGCCGTCGTGGCGGTCAACCTCTTCGCCGCCGTCACCGTCCTGCTGGCCGGCCTGCTCGCCGACGTCCTGCACGCGCTGCTGGACCCGCGCGTCCGGCTGGGCCGCCGTGGCTGACCCGATCGTCGCCGAGGTCGCCGAGGTCGCCGAGGCCGCGCAGGCCACGCCGACCCGCCTGCGGGTGGTGGCCGGGCGGCTGCGCCGGGACCGCGCCGCGCTGGCCGGCCTGGCCGTCATCGCCGTGCTGTTCGCGCTCGCCTTCGCCGGGCCCAACCTGACCCGATGGTCCTACCGCGACATCGACTACACGGCCCTGCGCGCGGCCCCGTCGGCGGCGCACTGGTGGGGGACCAACGCCATCGGACAGGACGTCTTCGCCCAGGCCGTCCGCGGCCTGCAGAAGTCACTGCTGATCGGGCTGGCGGTGGCGGCCGTCGCCACCGCCCTGGCCGCGCTCGTCGGCGCGGTCGCCGGCTACGTCGGCGGCTGGACCGAGCGCGCCATCGTGCTCGTCGTCGACCTGCTGCTGGTTTTTCCGTCGTTCCTCGTCATCGCCATCGTATCGCCGCGGCTGCGCGCCGGCGGCTGGGTCGCGTTCGTCGGGCTACTGGCGGTCTTCGGCTGGATGATCTCGGCCCGGGTGGTGCGGGCGCTGGCCATCTCGCTCAAGCAGCTGCCCTATGTGCAGGCGGCCCGCTTCATGGGCGTGTCCGCGCCGCGGATCATCGTGCGGCACGTGCTGCCCGGCACCGCGTCCTTCCTCATCATCGACGCCACCCTGGCGGTCGGCGCGGCCGTGATGACCGAGACGTCGCTGTCCTACTTCGGCTTCGGCATCCAGCCGCCCGACGTCTCGCTGGGCACGCTCATCGCGGCCGGCACCGCCTCCGCCGTGACCTGGCCCTGGATGTTCTTCTTCCCGGCCGGGCTGCTGGTGCTCTTCGTGCTCGCCGTCAACCTCGTCGGCGACGGCCTGCGCGACGCCGTCGACCCGCGCTCCGGCCCCTCCCGCCCCCGCCGGCCGCGGCTGGTGCCGGCCGCCGCCGACGAGGCCGTGCTGGCGATCCGCGGACTGCGGGTGCGCTTCGGCGACGGCCCGGCCGTGGTCGACGGCGTCGACCTCACCGTCGGGCCCGGCCAGGTGCTCGGCATCGTCGGCGAGTCCGGTTCGGGCAAGTCCGTCACCGCCCTGGCCGCGCTCGGGCTGCTGCCGGCCGACGCCGAGGTCACCGGCAGCATCGTGCTCGACGGCACCCAGGTCGTCGGGGCCACCCCGCGGCAGCTGCGGCGGCTGCGCGGCAACGTCGCGGCCATCGTGTTCCAGGACTCGCTCGCGGCCCTCACCCCCGTCTACCGCATCGGCGACCAGTTGGCCGAGGCTGTTCGGGCGCACCGGAAGGTCTCCAGGGCCGATGCCGCTCGGCGCGCCGTCGAGCTGCTACGCCTGGTCGGCATACCCTCGCCGCAGCTGCGCGCCCGCGCCTTCCCCGACGAGCTGTCCGGCGGCATGCGCCAGCGGGTGATGATCGCGATGGCGATGGCCAACGACCCCGCCGTCATCATCGCCGACGAGCCCACCACCGCCCTCGACGTGACGGTGCAGGCCCAGGTGCTGCAGGTGCTGCAGAAGGCGCAGGCCGCGACCGGGGCCGCGCTCGTGCTGGTCAGCCACGACCTCGGCGTCGTGGCCGGGCTGGCGGACACCGTCGCCGTCATGCGCGACGGGCGCATCATCGAAACCGCGGAGACCCTGCAGCTGTACCGCGAGCCGCGCGCCGCCTACACCAGGCAGTTGCTGGCCGCGCAGCCGCGCCTGGACGTCTTCCGGCCGCCGAGGGCCGAGCCGGGGCCGCCCGTGGTGCGGGTCGACGGGCTGCGGCGTACGTTCCCGGTGTACGGCGGCCGGCTCGTGCGGCGCCGGACGGGCGCCATCCCCGCGGTCGACGGCGTGGAGCTCGCCGTGTATCCGGCCCGCACCCATGCGCTGGTGGGGGAGTCGGGCAGTGGCAAGACCACGACGCTGCTGGAGATCCTCAGTCTGCGCCGGCCGGAGGGCGGCGCCGTCGAGCTCTTCGGCCGGCCGGTCGACGAGCGACTCGACCGCGGCGCGGCCCGGCGCCGGATGCAGCTGGTGTTCCAGGACCCGTTCGCCAGCCTGGACCCGCGCCTGCCCGTCGGCGACATCCTCGCCGAGCCGCTCCAGGCCCAGGGCCGCGACCCGGCCGCGGTCGCCGCCCGGGTCGCCGAGGTGCTGCGGCTCGTCGGGCTCGACCCCGGCTCGGCCCGCCGCTTCCCGCACGAGTTCTCCGGCGGCCAGCGCCAGCGCATCGCGATCGCCCGGGCGGTCGCGGTCGAACCGGACCTGCTCGTGCTCGACGAGCCGGTGTCCTCGCTCGACGCCACCGTGCGCTCGGCCGTGCTGGACCTGCTGCTCAGGCTGCAGGAGCGGCTCGGCCTGGCGTACCTCATCGTCACCCACGACCTGGCCGTCGTGGCCCGCATCGCCGACACGGTCGGTGTC
Source organism: Dactylosporangium vinaceum (assembly GCF_019904175.1). Lineage (GTDB taxonomy): Bacteria > Actinomycetota > Actinomycetes > Mycobacteriales > Micromonosporaceae > Dactylosporangium > Dactylosporangium vinaceum. Next base: position 4,094,827 of record NZ_CP061913.1, read on the forward strand.
ATGTACCGCGGCCGTACGGTCGAGACCGGCCCGTCCGCGGACGTGCTCGGCCGACCCCGTCACCCTTACACGCAGGCGCTGCTCTCGGCGGTGCCGGTGCCGGACCCGGCCGTGGAGCGCCACCGCGAGCGCATCCTGCTGACCGGCGACCCGCCGCCGGCCGACGAGCGCCCGACCGGCTGCCGCTTCCGTGGCCGCTGCCCGCTCTACGCGACGCTCGCGGCGGCTGATCAGGCGCTGTGCGAGCGTGACGACCCGCCCATGACCGGTGCGACCCATCGAGCCGCCTGCCACCACCGCTGAGCGACGCCCGTCGGCCCGGCCGATCAGTCGGGCAGCTCGGCGATCGTGCGGGCCCAGTCGCGCAGCGGCGAGTCGGCCGCCGCCGCGACGTACCGCCGGAACTGCTCCCGGCTCTCGGCCCGGCGGATGCCGCCGAACACCGCCGGCGCCTGATGCCAGCGCGTGCCGATGCCCGGCTGCCAGCTCGCGGCGACCCGGGCGGCACCGTCGTCGGGCGACTCCACGCCGTAGTACACCTCGCGCACGCCGAGGGCCATCGCCGCACCGAGACACATGACGCACGGCTCGAGGGTGAGCCCCAGCCGCAGCGGCCGGTCGTGCTCCACCCAGCCGAACCGCTCATCGGCCTCCATCATGGCCAGCAGTCCCGCGTGCACCAGCCGGCGGCCGTGTCCGCGCTCATGGGTGTAGGCCCAGCCGACCACGTCGTCACCGGCCAGCACCACCGCGCCGATGGGCAGCTCGCCGACCTTCAGGCCGGCCGCCGCCGCCTCGATCGCGGCGCCGACGATCTCCTCGGGGGTCATGCCACCATCCTGATCTACACCGAGCGCGTACGCCATACGACTGAACGTATCGCTGTGGCGGCGCGAACGGCTGGCTCCTTCCGGGACAGGTGCGGGTACCGGCGTCAATCCGGCGGTGCTGCGTGGCCGGTGAGAGCGTCGATCAAGCCGGGAAAGCGGATGTCGAGCTCATCGCGGCGCAGCTCGATGGTGTGGGTGCGGCCGGCCACCACGGTGCGGGTCAGGCCCGCCTGCCGCAGCGTGCGGAAGTGGTGCGTCATGGTCGACTTGTGCACGCCGAAGTCCCAGTGCTCGCCGCACTTGCCGTGCGCCCGGCCGTCGGCGAGCGTCTGCACGATGCGCAGGCGGATCGGGTCGGCGACCGCGCGCAGCACGTCCACCATCGTCACGTCGGCGATGTCCGGCATCGCCTCGTCCTCCCGGGCCATGCCGCCACTCTACAGTTGGACATCCGTCATACCATCGCCTACGTTGACAGTATGACGGATGTCCAACAATCCGGGACCGCGCGCTGGTCGTGGGACGCCGACGGCGTCGTCACCGTGACGCTCGACGACCCCGGCCGCACCGCGAACATGCTCAACCGCCGCCACTACGACGGGCTCGACGCCTGCCTCGACGACTGCACCCGGCAGCGGCACCGGCTGCGCGGCGTGGTGCTCACCTCGGCGAAGCGCTCCTTCATCGCCGGCCCGGACCTCGAGCCGGGCGAGATCACGCCGGACGAGGCGGCCGGCCTGTACGACCTGCTGGTGCCCCTGCGCGACCAGGCCCGCCGGCTGGAGACGCTCGGCCGCCCGGTCGCCGCGGCGCTCAACGGCTCGGCGCTCGGCGGCGGGTTCGAGCTGGCCCTGGCCTGCCACTACCGGATCGGCCCCAACGACCCGTCGGTCGTGTGGGCGCTCGCCGAGACCGGCATGGGCATCATCCCGGGCGGTGGCGGCACGGTCCGGGTGACCCGGATGCTCGGCATCGCCGCGACGGTGCTGGACGTCGTCGGCCCCGGCACGGTGTACCACCCGGCCCAGGCGCTGGCCGCCGGCCTGGTGGACGAGCTGGCCGACGATGTCATCGGCGCCGCGCGGGCCTGGGTGCTGGCCCAGCCGGCGGGCCCCTTCCGGCAGCGCTGGGAACATTGCGGATACGCCATTCCCGGCGGTACCGCCGAGCCGCCCGGCCTCGCCGAGGAGGTCCGCCGGCGCTCGCAGGGCTCACCGGTGCGCGCCCTCGCCGCCGTGCTGGACGTGGCGGTCCGCAGCGCCGCCGCGCCGCTCGACGAGGCGTTCGAGCTCGAGACGGCGGCCTGCCGGGCGTTGCTGACCGCACCCGAGATCCCGGACCTGGCCCACCTGTTCTGGGCGCTGCGGGCGGTCGCGGCGCCCACCGGGCCGGCGGTGGCCGCCGACCCCGAGCCGTCACCGGCCGGCCTGCGGTCGTTCCCGCAGATCGCCGCCAACCCGCTGGCGGCGGTGTTCCTGGACCCGGCGGCCCCCATCGTGGAGGTCACGGACGCCGCCCTGATGCCCGCGGTCCGCGCCCGGGGTGGCGTCCCGGTGCTGCTCCAGGGCGGCTCCGGCTCCTTCGTCCAGGCCCTCCTCGATGCGGGGCCCGACCCCGCCGCCATGCTCGCCGCCGCCCGCCGGAGCCTCGACGCCGGCCTGCGGATCGACCCGGCCGCCGCCGACGTCGCCTCGGTGCTCGCGGCCGGCTTCCCGGCCTGGACCGGCGGCGTCCTGCACGCTCTTCGGTCGGACCTCGCGGCCGCGTGACGCGGGATCGGGCCCGGGGTGAGGCGGCTCCGCGCGGGTGGGGTCGGAGACAGGGAACACGCTATTCCTGCTTTCGAGATAGGAATACTATGCTTGGGCACCCCCGGCCCGGGGTGGGGCGGCAAGGAGGCGAGCGTGGCGGACCCGCTGGACCTGATCCATCTGCGTACCCTCGTGGCGATCGCCGACTGCGGAGGCTTCCATCGGGCCGCGTCCGCGCTGCGGGTGAGCCAGTCGACGGTCAGCCAGCATGTCCGGCTGCTCGAGCGGCGCCTCAAGGAGCCCCTGGTCGAGAAGGCCGGCCGGGGCGTGCGCCTGACCGTGCACGGCGAGGCGCTGCTGGTCGAGGCCCGACGCATCCTCGCGGTGCACGACGAGTCGCTGCGCCGGCTGGAGATCGTCGCTGAGCGGGCGATCGTCGTCGGCTGCACCGAGCACGCCGCCGACCGGATGCTGCCGCAGCTGCTCGCAGCGTTACGGGCGGCGTTCCCCGGACGGTCGGTCCGCTTCCGGATCGACCGCTCCACGCAGCTTGCGCAGGCCGTCGGTCGCGGCCAGGTCGACCTCGCCGTGGTGCTGGCGGGCGCCGAGCCGCTCGGCACGCCCGTTGCCGAGCTGCCGCTGCACTGGTACGCCGCCGAACGCTTCGTCCGGCCCGGCGGCCGCGAGCCATGGCCGGTCGTGGCCTTCGAGGAGCCGTGCGGCCTGCGCAGCCGGGCCCTGTCGGCCCTGGAGCTGGCCGGGCTCATGACGACGATCACGGCCGAGTCGACGAGCCTCGACGGCGTCGTCGCGGCGGTGCGGGGCGGCCTGGGGATCGCGCTGCTGCCGAGCACCGGACGCACCCCGGCCGGCCTGGTGGCGCTGCCCGAGCTGCCGGCCGTCGGCGCGGTCTGGCTGCACCTGGCCGCCCGGCGCGGCATCCACCCCGAACTGGAGGGCACGGCGGTCGAGGCGAGTCGCGAGTTCTTCGCCTCGCCCCGGCTGCGCAGCGTCGCCTGACCACCGGCGGCCGGCACCGATCGGCCGCTCCGATCGGATCGGAGCGGCAAACCGCGTTGGTCTAAATCAGACTGGATTAGTAGGCTTTCGGGCATGCCGGTCGAGTTCATCAGCGCCATCAACGTCAACGCGAGCAACGAGGTCAACGGACGCGCGGACCCGGCAGTCGACGTCGGCTTCCTGCGCCGGTACGCCCGGGTGCTCGAGGACGGCGGTTTCGACTACACCCTCGTGCCGTACAACTCGACCTTCCACGACCCGTTCGCGGTCGCCGTCGCGCTGACGCAGCACACCGAGCGCATCAAGCCGATCGTCGCCCTGCGGCCCAACATCATGTACCCCACCGTCGCCGCCAAGGCCCTCGCGACGCTCGACCAGCTCTCCGGCGGGCGGGCCGTCGTGCACCTCATCGCCGGGGGCAGCGACGCGGAGCAGGCCCGGGAGGGCGACCGGCTGCCCAAGGTCGAGCGTTACGCACGGCAGGAGGAGTACATCGGCATCCTGCGCAGGGTGTGGACCTCCACCGTGCCGTTCGACCACGCCGGCCGGTACTACACGTTCGAGGACTTCCTGTCGGTCGTGCGGCCGGTGGGCGGTACCATCCCGGTCTCGGTCGGAGGCTCCTCGGACGAGGCCTACCGGGTCGGCGGCGCGCTCGGCGACATCTTCGGGCTGTGGGGTGAGCCGCTCGCCGACACCCGCCAGCAGATCGACCGGGTCAACGCGGCCGCGCAAGCCGCCGGGCGCCGCGACACCCCGCGGATCTGGGTCACCTTCCGGCCGATCGTCGCCCCGACCGACGCACTGGCCTGGGAGAAGGCGCACCGCATCCTGGAGATCCTGCAGCGGCGCGGCGGCCCGGGCCGCTGGTCCGCTCCGGGCGGCCCGCAGAACGTGGGTTCCCAGCGGCTGCTGGAGATCGCCAAGCGCCAGGACGTGCACGACCGCGCCCTGTGGACGCCCACGGCGACAGCCACCGGCGCGGCCGGCGCCTCCACCGCCCTCGTCGGCAGCTACGAGACGGTCGCCGCGGCCATTCTCGACTACGTCGACCTGGGCGCCGACCTCATCTCCATCCGCGGCTACGACAACCTCAACGACGCCATCGACTACGGCCGGTACATCATCCCCCTCGTCCGCCAGGCGCTCGCCGGCCGGGCCACGGTGGCCGCCCGGTGAGCCGCTACGTGGTGATCGGCGGAGGCGCCGTCGGCGGCCTGTTCGCCGCGCAGCTCACCCTGGCCGGCATCCCGGCGATTCTGGTCGCCCGGGGCCGGCACCTCGAGGCGATCCGCGCGTCGGGGCTGCGGATCCGGCGCCCGCACGGCGACGACGTGGTGCGCTTGGCCACCGCCGCCGGCCCCGCCGAGGTGCGCCTGACGCCGCAGGACGTGCTGGTGCTGGCGACCAAGGCCCAGGACGCCGAGGCCGCCCTGACGGCGTGGGCCTGGCAGCCCGTCCACGCCGAGCCCGGCGCCCCGACCGGCCTCGGGGCCGACCTGCCGGTGCTCACGGTGCAGAACGGCCTCGCCACCGAGGACGCCGCGCTGCGCCGCTTCGCCCGCGTCTACGGCGTGACAGTCGCCGTGGCCGCGAGCTACCTGACCCCGGGCGAGGTGGTCAACCCGTCCTACCCGGTCAACGGCGCGCTCTGGCTCGGCCGGTACCCGGACCGGGCGGACCCGGCAGCCGCGCAGTTCGCCCGCGACTGGACGGCCGCCGGGTTCGCCGTGCACAGCGTCCCGGACATCACCGCCTGGAAGGCCCGCAAACTCTTCGTCAGCGTCCGCAACGGCCTCGACCTGCTCGACGGCAACGACGAGGGCAAGGCCCGAGCCGGTGCCCTGCTCGTCGCCGAGGCCGAGGCGGTGCTCGCGGCCGCCGGCATCGTCCCGGCGCCCCCCGAGGCATTGCGGGCCGGGGCCACGCTCACCTTCGAACCGGTGCCCGGTCACGTGCCGGGGCGGCTGTCGACCTGGCAGAGCTTCGCCCGCGGGGCCGGCAGCGAGGTCGACCATCTCAACGGCGAAATCGTCCGGCTCGGCCGCCGGCACGGCGTCGCCACGCCGGTCAACGAGCGCCTGCAGCGGCTGCTCGGCGCCCAGGCCGCGGCCGGCCGCCCGCCCGGCACGCACACCGTCGACGAGCTTCTCGCCGTCCTGGCGGATCTCCGTGGCTAGTCCGGCCGCGGCGCTCGTCACGGACCGCTCGGGGGTCGTGCCGGCCGGTCCGCCGCTGGCCGTCGTGCGGGCCGGCGACGTCGAGGACGTCCGCCGGACCCTCGCCGAGGCGAGCCGCACCGGCACGCCGGTGGTGACCCGCGGGGCCGGCACCGGCCTGGCCGGAGCGGCCGCGGCCGCTCCGGGCGAGATCGTGCTGGACGTCTCCGGCCTCGACCGGATCCTCGCCATCGACCCGGTGGACCAGGTAGCCCGGGTGGAGCCCGGCGTCATCACCGCCGAGCTGGACCGGGCCGCGGCCGCGTTCGGCCTCATGTACGCCCCCGACCCCGGCAGCGTGGCCACCTGCACCATCGGCGGCAACATCGCCACCAACGCCGGCGGTCTGCGCGGCGCCAAGTACGGCGTCACCCGCGACAGCGTCCTCGCCCTCGACGTCGTGCTCGCCGACGGCACGCTGCTGCACGTCGGGCGCAACACCGTCAAAGGCGTCGCCGGCCTGGATCTCACCGGCCTGATCGTCGGCTCCGAGGGCACGCTCGGCGTCGTCGTCGGCGCCACCCTGCGCCTGCTGCCCCGCCCGACCCGGATCGCGACGGCGGTGGCCTACTTCGCCTCCGTGGCCGACGCCGCGGCCGCCGCGACCGGGCTCGGTGCCGCCGCCCTGCGCCCGGCCGTGCTCGAGCTGGTCGACGCCAAGACGCTCGCCGCCATCGACGCGCTGCGGGGCACCGGCCACGCCGAGCGCGGCGCGGCGCTGCTGCTCGTGCAGGCCGACGGCTTCGGCGCGGCCGAGGAGCTCGAGGCCGCCGCGGCCGTGCTGGCCCGCACCGCCACCGCGCTGACGACCACCACCGACCCGGCCGTCGCCGCCGAGCTCGCCGCCGCCCGCCGCGACGCGCTGCCCGCCATCGAGGCCCGGGGCCGGGCCCTGATCGAGGACATCGCGGTCCCGCGTTCGCGCCTGGCCGAGGCGATCGGCGGCGTGCACGCCATCGCCGCCGACACCGGCACCGACATCTACACCTTCGCCCATGCGGGGGACGGCAACCTGCACCCGATCATCCGGCTCGACGGCGACGCCGAGCCGGGCGCCGTCCCGCCCGCGGCGCAGCGGGCCGCCGACGACATCTTCGCCCTGGCCCTGTCGCTCGGCGGTACCGTCACCGCCGAACACGGCATCGGCCTGCTCAAACGCCACTGGCTGGAGCGCGAGCTCGACCCGGCCGCCCTCGCGCTGCAGCGGCGCATCAAAGCGCTCTTCGACCCCGCCGGCATCCTCAACCCCGGAAAGGCCATCTGACGTGACCGACACCAACCCCATCCTGGTGACCGCCGGCGAGCTCGCCGGCCTCGACGCCCGCCTGCTCGACGTGCGCTGGCGGCTCGGTGACCCCGACGGACACGCGCACTACCTCGACGCGCACATCCCCGGCGCCGTCTACGTCGACCTCGACACCGACCTCGCCGCGCCCGCCGCCGACGGGCAGGGCCGCCACCCGCTGCCCGACGTCGCCGACCTGCAGGCCGCCGCCCGGCGCTGGGGCATCCGAGCCGGCGACACCGTGGTGGCCTACGACGACAACGGCAACCTCGCCGCGGCCCGGGCCTGGTGGCTGCTGCGCTGGGCCGGTATCGCCGACGTGCGGCTGCTCGACGGCGGGCTGGCGGCGTGGCGGGCGGCCGGCCGGCCGATCGCCACCGGCGAGGAGAAGGCCGAGCCGGGCGACGTGGTCCTGACCGGCGGCTCGCTGCCGTCGACCGGACCGGACGGGGCGGCCGGGCTCGTGGCCGCCGACGGGGTGCTGCTCGACGCGCGGGCGGCGGAGCGGTACCGCGGCGAACCCAACGCCATCGACCCGCGCCCGGGCCACATCCCGGGGGCCGTCAGCGCCCCGACGAGCGACAACCTGACGGCCGAGGGCACCTTCCGGCCGGCCTCCGAGCTGGCCGAACGCTTCGCGGCCCTCGGCGTGACCCCGGACCGCCCGATCGGCGTCTACTGCGGCTCCGGGGTGACCGCCGCCCACGAGATCGCCGCGCTGGCGATCGCCGGCATCCATGACGTTGTCCTCTACCCGGGATCGCTGTCGCAGTGGGCGACACTGGACCGCCCGGTCGTCGCGGGCCCGGACCCCTACCCGCCCGCGCCGCTGGTCAGCGCGGCCGAGGCCGGGCGGCGGGTCGAGGCCGGGGCCGTGCTGATCGACGTGCGCAGCGCGCCCCGCCGGGCCGCCGACGGCACCGTCCCGGGCGCCCTCATCGTCGACCGCAACCATCTCAGCGCCGAGTTCGGCCCGGACTCCCCGCACCGGGGCCGGCCGGTCGTGGTGGTCTGCGGGTCCGTCAACGGCTCGGGGCCGGTCGCTGCGGCCCTGCTCGGCCGCGGCTTCAGCGACGTCGTGCACGTCGACGGCGGCTTCGCGGCGTGGGCCGAGGCGGGCCTGCCCACCAGCCCGCCGACCGCCTGATCCCCGGTCCGTACGGCCGGCTGCGTCAGGCCGCCTGGTGCAGCCGGCCGAACGTGCTCTGATGGAACACCAGCGGCGGCACGCCCCGGTCGGCGTCGAGCGCGTGCACCCGCAGCAGCACGATGTCGTGGTCCCCGGCCTCGATCTCGCGGTCGATGCTGCAGTCCAGCCAGGCGCAGGCGCCGTCGAGCAGGATCTCGCCGCCCCGGGTCGCCCGCCAGGTCACCCCGGCGAAGCGGTCGCCACCGCGGGCGGCGAGCTGCCGTCCCAGGTGCGCCTGGTGAGCCGAGAGCACACTCACCCCGAGCCGTCCGGCCCGGCGCAGGCGTGGCCAGGTGCTCGAGGTGCGCGCGATGCAGATCGACACCAGCGGCGGATCGAGCGACACCGAGGTGAACGAGCTCGCGGCCAGGCCGAGCGGCGCGCCGTCGACAAGCGCGGCCACGGCCGTGACGCCGCTCGGGAAGGCGCCGAGGACGCGGCGCAGCTCGGCGGGGGGCGGGGTGAAGTCCATCCCCTATTCCTATCAAAGCAATATGATATGGCCAAGTGTTCGACCGATCGCGAATCGCGGTCGGTGCCGACCTCGGATCCGCATTGGACATCCACTTAATTTCCTATCAGTCTGATAGGCATACTAGGAGATCAAGCGAGAGGACGACGCATGAGTGACACACCGGCACCGGACGCGGCCATCCCACCGACCGCCTCGCCGGAAGTGGAGTTCATCAGCCTGTCGCACCTCAACCCGTCGACCGAGCTCAACCCGGTACCGACCCGCGGCATCGACCTGCGCTTCTTCCGCCGCTACGTGCAGGCCCTGGAGGACGCCGGCTACGACTACACGCTGCTGCCGTACGGCTCCTCGAGCGCCGACTCCTTCGTCGTGGCCAGCGCGGTCGGGCAGCTCACCGAGCGGATCCGCCCGATCGTCGCGCTGCGCCCCAACACCACCTTCCCGACCGTCGGCGCGCAGAAGCTGGCCACCCTGGACCAGCTGACCGAGGGCCGGGCGGTGGTGCACCTCATCTCCGGCGGCAACGACGCCGAGCAGGCCCGCCAGGGCGACTACCTGCCCAAGGACCGGCGCTACGCCCGGACGTCGGAGTACATCGACATCCTGCGCCGATCGTGGACGGAGCCGGCCCCGTTCAGCCACGACGGCGAGTTCTACCGCTTCGACGACTTCGGCCCCGGCTTCGCCCCCTACGACGGGCCGATCCCGATCTCCATCGGCGGGCAGTCCGACGAGGCGTTCGCCGTCGGCGGGGCCAAGGCCGACATCTTCTCGTTCTGGGGCGAGCCCCTCGACGATCTGCGGGGCGAGATCGACCGCGTCCACGGCCTCGCCCGCGCGGCCGGCCGCACCACCCTGCCGCGGATCTGGGTCACCTTCCGGCCCATCATCGCCCGCACCGACGAGCTGGCCTGGCGCAAGGCCCAGGACTACGTGACCCGGATCGCCGAGATCCACAAGCAGCGCGGCCAGGGCGTCCCGCAGAACGTCGGGTCGCAGCGGGCGCTCGCCTTCGCTGCACGCTCCGAGCTCTACGACCGGGCGCTGTGGACCCGCACGGCAGCCGTCACCAACGCCGCGGGCGCCTCGACCGCGCTCGTCGGCGCCCCGGAGACCGTCGCCGCGGCCATCCTCGACTACGTCGACCACGGCGCGTCGCTTGTCTCCATCCGCGGCTACGACACCCTCGCCGACGCCGAGGACTACGGCCGGCACATCCTGCCGCTGGTGCGCCAGGAACTCGCCCACCGCGCCGCCACCGGCCGGCGCGGCACCCTGCAGGCCGAGCACCCGGGCAACTACGACCCCGCCTACGCCCGGTACGCCACGGCGGCCCGGTCGTGACCGGCATCGCGGCGCCGGCGCCGGTCTTCACCGCGCCGGACCTCTCCGACGAGGCCCTGGCGGCGGCCACCGCCGAGATCGCGGCGACCGCCGCCGAGTTCGACGCGAGCGGCGAGCTGCCCTGGCCGGGCCTGCGTGCCGCGCACCGGGCCGGGCTGCTCACCGCCGCGGTTGGCCGGCAGTTCGGCGGCCCGGGCGCAGGGCCCCTCGACGTCGTGCGGATCCTCGCCGCGATCGGTGAGGGCGACGCCTCCGTGGGCCTGCTCGCCGCCAACCTCCTGCTGACCCACGCCGCCCAGGCGGCCCACCCGAGCTGGCCGGCCGCCGCCTACGAGGACCTGCTACGCCGCTCGGCCGACGGCCCGGCCCTGGCCAACGCCGTGCGGGCCGAGCCGGAGCTCGGCGCCCCGGCCCGCGGCGGCCTGCCGCGGACGCGGGCGACCCGAACCGCCGGCGGCTGGGTCCTCAACGGGCACAAGGCCTATGCGACAGGCGGCGCCGGCCTGGCATACCACGTCGTGTGGGCGGTCGCCGACGAGCCCGGCGGCGACCCCGTGCACCCCCGCGTCGGGCACGTCATCGTCCCCGGCGACCGGCCCGGCATCACCTGGCTGGACACCTGGAACCACCTCGGGCTGCGCGCGTCCAACACCCACGACGTGGTCTACCGCGACGTCGAGGTCCCAGCCGACGCCTTCGTCGAGATCCCGCGCGGCGCCGACGGCGTCTACCGCGACCCGGCCGCCGCCACCGGCCCCGGCGGCTTCGGCCACGCGGCCCTCTACCTCGGCGTCGCCCGCGCCGCCCGGTCCGCCTTCGCCGCCTTCGCGCGCGAGCGGGTGCCCGCCGCGCTGGGCCGCCCGATCGCCCAGACCGAGCGCATCCAGGCCGTCGCCGGCGAGATCGACCTGCAGATCGTGCAGGCCGAGACGCTGCTGTTCGGCACACTGCGGCGGCTGGAGGCCGGCGAGACCGCGATCCTGCCACAGCTGTCGGCGATCAAGGTCGCCATCGGCCGCTCGGTCGTCGCCGCGACCCAGGCCGCCGTCGCCGCCCTGGGCAACCCCGGCCTCTCGCGTCACCACCCGCTGGAGCGGCACCTGCGCGACGCGCTCTGCGTGCGCGTCCACCCGCCACAGGAGGACGCCGTGCTGCTCGCGAGCGGCCGCCGCGTCCTCGGCGTTTGACGCCCATACCCCTCCCGAAGGAAACGACCATGCGAACACTGCGATCCTTGACCGTCGGCGCCGCGTTACTGGCCCTGGCCGCATGCGGCAGCACGGCGCCGGCGGGCTCCGGCGACGCCGGCGCCCCCAAGCGCGGCGGCACCTTGAAGGTGTCGTACTTCCCGGACAACCCGACGCTCTCCTGCATCGACCCGTTCCAGGTGTACTGGATCGAGAGCCGCTCCATCATCCGCAACTTCGCCGACTCGCTCACCGATCAGAACCCCGAGACCGGCGAGATCGTGCCCTGGCTGGCCAGCAGCTGGCAGGTCAGCCCGGACGGCCTGACCTACACGTTCAAGCTGCGCGACGGCGTCACGTTCGCCAACGGCAAGCCGCTCGACGCCCAGGCCGTCGCGGACAACGTGGCCGGCTGGATCGCCACGGTCAAGGCGACGAACGGCGCCGCCTTCGGCGCCTCCTACATCCAGGGCCTCACCGGCGCCAAGGTCGTCGACGCGAGCACCGTGGCGCTGCAGCTCAGCCAGCCCAACTCCTCGTTCCTGCAGGCGACCTCGACCACGAACCTGGCCATCACCGATCCGGCCGAGTTCGCGCTCACCCCGGCCGAGCGCTGCACCGGCAAAGGCGTCGTCGGCTCGGGACAGTTCGTGCTCGACCACTACACCGCCAAGGTGGAGACGGTCATCACCAAGCGGGCCGGCTACGCGTGGGGCTCCGGGCTGAGCAAGAACCCCGGCGAGGCCTACTTGGACAAGGTCGTCTTCAACTACATCGCCGAGGACAGCGTCCGCACCGGCAACCTCATCAGCGGCGCGGTCGACATCGCCTGGCCGCGCAACCCGTTCACCCCGCAGGACGAGCAGCTCATCACCCGCTCCGGGCACAAGGTCGAGCAGCGGGCCCTGCCCGGCGTCTCCTACACGCTGTTCGCCAACACGGCCGAAGGCCGCGTCCTGGCCGACCCGGCCGTGCGCCTCGCCCTGAACAAGGCGATCGACCGCAAGACCTACGCCACCACGGTCTTCGGCTCGAGCTACCCGCTGGTGCGGGGCGCCTTCGACTCCACCACGCCGTTCTTCCGCCCGCAGGCCGACAAGCTGGCCTACGACCCCGACGGCGCCGCGAAGGCGCTCGAGGCGGCCGGCTGGGTCGCCGGCAAGGACGGCTACCGCGCCAAGAACGGCCAGCAGCTGCTGCTTGACTATCCGACAACCCAGTTCAGCGCCGGATCAGAGCTGCTGCAGGCCCAGCTGAAGAAGGTCGGCATCAACCTGAGCCTGCGCACCCTGACGCCGGCGCAGCAGTCGACCTACCTCAACAGCGGCGAATACGACCTGACCGGCACCTACTTCACCCGGGCCGACCCGGGAGCGCTGCAGTTCATCCTCAACCCGGACGTCGCCAACTCCAAGGCACTGGCGCGCCGCTCGGCCCCGGCCGATGGCATCGTGAAGATCCAGGCGCTGTTCACCAAGGCGATCGGGACCACCGACGCGGCGCAGACCAAGCAGGCCTACGCCGACCTGCAGGACTACCTCATCGACGCGGGTGTCACCTTCCCGCTGTTCGAACGGGTCCAGAAGGCCGGGGTGAGCAGCAAGGTGCACGGCTTCGCCTTCACCTCGGAGAGCTTCCTGCGCCTCAACGACGTCTGGAAAGACTGATGACACGGTACGTTCTGGGCCGGGTCGGGCAGGCCGTCGCCGTACTGTGGGCGGCCTTCACCCTGACCTTCGCGATCCTGTACCTGCTGCCGAGCGACCCGATGCAGCTACAGCTGGCCGCGGCCGGCATCCAGCAGGACAGCCTCAGCCCCGAGCAGTACACCGCGATGCGGCACCGGTTCGGCCTCGACGAGCCGATCTGGGCACAGTACTGGCACCACCTGGCCGGCGCGGTGCGCGGCGACTTCGGCACCTCGCTCACCCAGGGCATCCCGGTCACCGACCTGATCGGCCAGCGGATCGGCCAGACGCTGCTGCTGAGCGTCTGCGCCGCCGCGGTCTCGCTGGTGGCCGGGACGACCCTGGCCTACCTCGCCACCTTCGTGCGCTGGACCTGGCTGCGGCTGCTGCTCACCCGGCTGCCGGCGCTTGGCGCGTCGTTCCCGCAGTTCTTCATCGCGCTGTTCCTGATCCAGCTCTTCTCCTTCCAGCTCGGCTGGTTCCCGGCCAACGGGCACGACGGCGCGGCGACGCTCGTCATGCCGGTCGCCACGATCGCGATCCTCACCTCGTCCATCCTCGCCCAGGTGCTCATCAAGACCTTCGACGAGACGCTCGCCCAGCCCTACATCGCCACCGCCCGGGCGAAGGGCCTCTCGCGCTCGGCGGTGCACCTGCGCCACGCCTTCCGCAACGCCGCCCTGCCCGCGATGACCATCCTCGGCGTCCTCGTCGGGCTCACCGTCACCAGCTCGATCGTGGTCGAGACGGTCTTCACCCGCGAGGGGCTGGGCAATCTCGCCCAGCAGGCGGTGCTGTCCCAGGACGTGCCGGTGGTGCTCGCGATCGTGACGATCGCCGCGAGCGTCTTCGTCGCCGTGAACCTCGTCGTCGACCTGCTCTATCCGCTGCTCGACCCGCGGATCTCCTACACCGGCGGCCGCGGCCGGCCGCCGGTGGTCGCGGCCGAAGGAGGCGCACTGTGACCGGCACCCTGCTGCGCCGTCCGATCTTCCTGGTGGCGCTGGCCTACCTGCTCTTCGTCATCGTCTCGGCCTTCTTCCCGCGGCTGTTCACCGCCGACGACCCCTACGACACGCACCCCGAGGCGGCGATCCTCCCGCCCGGCGGCGGCCATCTGTTCGGCACCGACAACTACGGCCGCGACCTGTGGACCCGGGTGCTGTACGGCTCGCCGCTGACCATCCAGGCGACCCTCATCGCCCTGGGCATCGCCCTCGTCGCCGGGCTCACCCTCGGCGTCGTGTCAGGCTTCTTCGGCGGTACCACCGACGCGCTGCTCATGCGGATCATCGACGTGCTCCTGGCCATCCCCGGCCTGCTGCTGGCCCTGTCGATCGTCACCGCCCTCGGCTACGGCACGATCCCCGTCGCCGTGGCGGTCGGCGTCGGCATCGTGCCCGGCTTCGCCCGCACCACCCGGGCCGAGGTGCTGCGGGTCAAGACCCTGCCCTACGTCGAGGCGGCCCGGGCGGCCGGCGCCTCCTGGGCCCGGGTGCTGCTACGCCACATCCTGCCCAACTCCTGGGGACCGGTCGCGGTCCTCGCCGTCCTCGACGGCGGCGTCGCCATCATCGCCATCTCCTCGCTGAGTTTCCTCGGCTTCGGCGCCGCCCCGCCGGCCGCCGAGTGGGGCACCCTCATCGCCGACGGCCGCAACTACCTCATCACCGCCTGGTGGCTGAGCCTGCTGCCGGGCCTGTTCGTGGCGCTGCTGGTGCTGAGCCTCAATCACATCTCGAAGACGCTGCAGGAGGTGACGCGATGAGCGCCGAGCCGCTGGTGCGCATCGAAGGCCTGGACGTCGGGTACCGCCGCCACCGGCGTCTCACGCCGGCGGTGACCGGCCTGGACCTGACCGTCGGCGCGGGGGAGGTGGTCGCGATCGTCGGCGAGTCCGGATCGGGCAAGACGACCACCGCCAACGCCCTCATCGGCCTGCTGCCCCCGACCGGACGGATCACCGCCGGCTCGGCGGTCGTCGACGGGGTCCAGATCCGAGGAGCCCGCGAGGGTACGCTGCGCAAGCTGCGCGGCCGCGTCGTCGGGCTCATCCCCCAGGACCCGATGGTCGGGCTGAACCCGACCAAGCGGATCGGCGCCCAGGTCGCCGAGGTGTGCGGGGCGCAGGAGGCGGCGCACTTCCTGGAGCAGGCCGGCGTCGCCGACCCCGAACGACGGCTGCGGCAATACCCGCACGAGCTCTCCGGCGGCCTGCGGCAGCGGGTGCTCATCGCGATCGCCCTCGCGGGCCGCCCGCGGCTCATCATCGCCGACGAGCCGACAAGCGCCCTGGACGTCACCGTGCAGCGGCGCATCCTGGACCACCTCGGCGGGCTCGTCCGCGGGCAGGGCATCTCACTGCTCATCATCACCCACGACCTGGCCGTCGCCGCTGACCGCGCCGACCGGGTGGTCGTCATGCAGGACGGCCGCAAGGTCGAGGAGGGCGAACCCGGCACCATCCTCACCACACCCCGCGAGGACTACACCCGCCGGCTCATCGCCGCCGCCCCGCGGCTGGCCCACGGCGGCGCCCTCGTGGCCCGCTTCGATGTGCGCGAGCAGGAACCGCCGGAGCCCATCCTCATCCTGACCGGCGTCAGCAAGACGTTCGCGGTCGGCGACCGGCGGCGTGGGCAGCGCGGCTTCAACGCGCTCGCCGACGTCGACGTGACGGTGCCGCGCGGCCGCACGCACGCGCTCGTCGGCGAGTCCGGCTGCGGCAAGACCACCACGCTGCGCATCGCGCTCGGGCTCGAGCCGCCCACGAGCGGGTCGATCCTGCTCGACGGCACCGAGATCGCCGGCCGGAGCTGGCACCAGCTGCGCCCGCTGCGGCGCCGGGCCCAGCTCGTGCACCAGGACCCGTTCGCGGCGCTGGACCCTAAGTTCACCGTCCGGCAGTCGATCACCGAACCGCTCGTCGCCTTCCGGGTCGGCGACCGGCGCAGCCGCGAGGCCCGCGCCCGGGAACTGCTCGACCAGGTCGCCCTGCCCGCCGCCTACCTCGACCGGCGCCCGGTCGAGCTGTCCGGCGGCCAGCGGCAGCGGGTCGCGATCGCCCGCGCCCTGGCTCTGCGCCCGCCGCTGCTCATGCTCGACGAGCCGGTCTCCGCCCTCGACGTGCTGGTCCAGGAGCAGATCCTCGGGCTGCTGGCCCAGCTGCAGCGGGAGCTGGGCCTGTCCTACCTGTTCGTCTCGCACGACCTGGCCGTCGTCGCCGAGCTCGCGCACACGGTGTCGGTGATGTCCGAGGGCCGGGTCGTCGAGGAGGGCCCGGTCGCCGAGGTGTTCACCAGCCCGCGCAGCCGGCACACCCGCGAGCTCATCGACGCCGTCCCCGGCCGGGTCGCCCGCCGGCCTACGGCGGATGTGCATGGCTGAGCGGACCTCGGCACTGCCCACCCAGTTCGCCGACGCCCGGGCAGGAGCACCGTCGTGACCGTCAGCCGGCTCGGGTTCAACACCCGCGTCTCGTTCCCCTCCGGCGCCGCCGCGCGCGGCCTGCGGGAGGGCATCGAGCTGTTCCGCGCGGCCGAGGCCCTCGGATACCAGTCGGGGTGGGCCTACCAGCGCCACTTCGACAACTACCTGTCCTCGCCGATCCCGTTCTTCGCCGCGGCCGGCCAGCACACCGAGCGGATCACGCTCGGCAGCGCGGTCATCCCGGCCCGCTACCAGGAGCCGATCCTGCTCGCCGAGGCCGCGTGCACCGCGGACCTGCTCGTGGGCGGGCGGCTGCAGCTGGCCTTCTCCAGCGGTACCGACGTCTGGGACGCGGTCTTCGGCGCGGTCGGCACCGACGCCCGCACCGAGGGCCAGCACCGCCTGGCCCGGTTCCTGTCCGCGGTCGCCGGCGAGCCGCTACACACCGTCACCGAGCGCCGCGGGGTCGGCGGCCCCCCGGTCGGCACGCAGCTGCGGGTGACCCCGCCGAGCCCGGGCCTGCGCGAGCGGATCTGGTACGGCTCCGGCAGCACCGCCTCCGCCGTCACCGCCGCCCGGCAGGGACTGCGCCTGATCACCGGGACGATCCTGCACGACGTGCCGCCCGGCGTGTCCTTCTCCGCCCATCAGGCCACGCTGATCGCCGCCTACCGCGAGGCCTGGGGCGCCGCGCACGGCACACCGCCGCCGCCCGTCGCGGTCGCCGCGTCGGTCCTGCCGGGCCCGACGGCCGAGCTGCGCGAGACGTACGCCGCCTACGACCGGCAGCGTCGCGCCCAGGGCCCGGCCGCATCCCGGCCGCCCGGTGCACTGGAGCCGGCCCCCGAGCCTGCCCTGCCACCCGGCATGGTGATGAGCCCCGTCCACCACGGCGAACCGGACGCGGTGACCGCGGCGGTCCTGGCCGACCCGGGCCTGCGCGCCGCCGACGAGCTGGTGCTGTTCCTCCCGCCCGCCTTCGGGCTCGCGGAGAACGTGCGGCTGCTGGAGGACCTGGCCGCGACCGTCGCGCCGGCACTGGGGTGGTCGCCGGGGTGAGGCCGCGGGTGATCAGCCCGGCGCGACGGTCAGCACGATCTTGCCCTGCCGGTGGCCTCCTTCGGCGTGCCGGTGGGCTGCGGCGGCTTCGGCGAGGGGGTAGGTGGCGTCGATCCCGACCCGCAGGCGCCCGTCGTCGAGCAGCTCGGCGAGCCGGGCCAGCTGGGCGCCGTCGGAGCGGACCTGACCCGACCGGAAGCGGATGCCGCGGGCGGCGGCCTCGTCGGGGTGGAAGTCGGCGTGGAAGATCGGGCTGATCGTCCCGCCGTCGCGCACGGCCGGCAGCAGGCGGTAGGCCTCGGGGCCGCCGACGGTGTCGAAGAGGTGGTCGACCTCGTGGACCACCTCGGCCGGGCGCTGCCGGCTGTAGTCCACGAACCGGTGAGCGCCGAGCTCCCCCAGGAAGGTCTCGTGCCGGCCCGAGGCGACCGCGACCACCGTGGCGCCTTCCAGCCGGGTGAGCTGGGTCAGGAAGTGCCCGACGCCGCCCGCCGCGCCGTTGACCAGCACGGTGCGGCCGGCCAGGGCCGTGCCGACCGGTGCGTCGGCGCCGGGCGCGAGCGGAGTGAAGTCGCGCGGTTCGGCCCCGGTGACGCCGGTGCCGAGGCCGCCGTACAGCTGCTGGTATGCGGTGAGCCCGGCCATCGGCACGCCGGCGGCGGCCACGTGGCTCACGCCGGCGGGCTTGGCGGCGAGGTGGTCCTCGGGGGCGGTGGCGTACTCGGCGTAGGACCGTGCGCCGTTGCCCAGTGACGGGAAGCGCACCATGCCGAAGACGGCGTCGCCGATCCGCCAGCGGGTCACCTCGGGGGTCACCGCCACCACGACGCCGGAGAGGTCCGAGCCGGGAATCGAGGGAAGGGGGAGCCTGGGGCGCAGGTGCGGCGGGATGGCGGCGAAGCCGCTGCGGGCGTACCAGTCGGGCGGGTTGATCCCGGCCGCGTGCACCTGGATCAGCACCTCGCCGGGGGCCGGCGCGGGCACCGGTACCGCCTCGTAGGTCAACACCTCCGGGCCGCCCTGCCGGTGGTAGCGGATCGCCATCATCGTGCCGCCGTGCATCGTCGCCTCCGCGTCGCTACTATGTGGAGCACTGCTCCAAATAGCATGCGGAGCAGTGCTCCATATTGTCAACCGCAAGAGAGGACGACGCTTGGCCGCATCTGACGCGCGTGCGCCCCGGGCGGACGCGCAGCGCAACTACGAGCGCATCCTCGCCGTCGCCCGCACCGTGATCGAGGAACAGGGCACCCAGGCATCCCTCCGCGACGTCGCGCGCCGCGCCGGCGTCGGGCTGGGCACGCTCTACCGGCACTTCCCGAGCCGCGACGCGCTGCTGGAGGCGCTGCTGCGCCGCCGGTTCGACGACCTCGCCGCGCGGGCCGACGTGCTGGGCGGCAGCTGTCCACCGCACGAGGCCCTGGCGCGGTGGCTCGACGAGTTCGTCGCGGGCGCCGGACGGTACCGCGGCCTGCCGGCATCCATCATGGCGACACTGCGCGCCGACGACTCACCCCTGCACGCTTCGTGCCTGGCCATGCGCCGCTCCGTGGGCGCGCTGCTGCAGCAGGCGCAGACCGCCGGGCAGGTCCGGCCGGACGTCACCGCCGTCGACGTGTTCGCCCTCGCCAACGCGGTCGGCTGGATCGCCGAGCAGGACCCGGCGCTGACCGCCCGCCGCGAGCACCTGCTCGCCCTCGTCCTGGACGGACTCGGGCATTCGGCCGCAACGTCACGGCCGCTCGACACCCCGGGCTGACGCTGAAGCCCGGCGCCGGCTACCCCCGGCCACCGCGCAGGCGGTGACGGTCATCGGCGCGTGGTCTCCTGCAGCAGTGGCAGCAGCTGATTGCCCTGGCGGCGGATCTCGCGCAGGTAGGGGGTGTCGGACAGGACGAAGTGGGTGATGCCGAGGTCGGCGTAGCGGTGCAGTGATCTGGCTACGTCTGCGGCTGAGCCGACCAGCCAGGTGGTGGCGGCGCCGCCTCCGCCGTAGCGGCCGGGGGTGGTGTAGAGGTTGTCGTCGAGGACCTCGCCGCGAGCTGTGAGGTCGAGCAGGCGCTGCTGGCCGACCGGGGCACCTCGGTAGCGCTGCGAGGGGGCGGTGTCCTGGGTCCGGGCCATTGCGGCGACTTTCGCCTCGGCGTCGGCCCAGGCCTGTTCGGTGGTGTCGCGTACGAGGGTGGTGATGCGCAGGCCGAACTGCAGCGGTGGGTGGGCGCGGCCGAGTGCGGCGCTGAGGGCGCGGAGCCGTTCGATGCGTTCCTGCACGCCGTCGAGCGGCTCGCCCCAGAACAGCTGGACGTCGGCTTCGGTGGCGGCGACGTGTTCGGCGGCCGGTGACGCGCCCCCGAAGTACAGTATCGGGGGCCGTTCGCTGCGTAGTGCGACGGTGGAGTCGGTGACGGTGAAGTGTGCGCCCGTGTAGGTGACGTGCTCCTCGGTCCACAGGCGTCGGACGAGTTGCATGAACTCCTTCGTCCGGGCGTAGCGGTGGGCCTGGTCGCCTTCGGTGTCGCCGTAGGCGGCGAGGTCGTCCTGGCCGGAGACGATGTTGACGCGGACCCGGCCGTCGGTGAGGTGGTGCAGGGTGGCGGCCGCGGCGGCGAAGTTCGCGGGCCGCCAGTAGCCGGGCCGGATCGCGATCAGGGGCTCGAAGGTGGTGGTGCGGGCGGCGAGCGCGGTGGCGACGGTGAAGGTGTCGGGCCGTCCCCAGCCGGCGCCGAGTAGTGCGCCGCGCCATCCGTGGTCCTCCAGCGCCCGGGCCTGCTCGGTCAGGGTGTCGAGGCTGTTGTGGCCGGCGGTGACCGGTTCGCCACGGTGGCCGGGCGCGGACTGGTTGGGGATGTACCAGAGGAACTCGAGGCTCATCGGTGCTCCTGCCGGTCGCGGCGTCCGCCCCGGACGTCACCGGCCGCCGGTCGCAGCCCGAGGTGTTCGCGCAGCGTCGTGCCGGTGTAGACGGTCCGGTAGAGGCCGCGCTCCTGCAGGGCCGGCACCAGCTGCTCAACGATGTCGTCGAGGCCGTGCGGCACCAGGTAGGGCGAGACGTTGAAGCCGTCGATCGCGCCCTCGCGGACGAACCGGCCGAACTTGTCGGCCAGCCCGGCCGGGGTGCCCACGTGGCCGCGGGTGCGCTGGCCGAGGTTGATGACCGTGTCCCGCAGCGACCAGCCGTTGGCGTCGGCCTGCTCGCGCCATTGCCGCACGATGGCGTCGGCGTCGCGGACCCGGGCCGAGCCGAACGCACCGCTGTCGTCGGGCGGGAGCGGGTCGACCTTGGGCAGCGGGCCGTCGGGGTCGTGGTCGCTGAGGTCGCGGCTCCACACCAGGCTGGCCTGGGCGAGCGCGGTGGCCGGGGTGATCTGCTCCCGCCGTACCCACGCTGCCTTCTCTTCCGCCTCGGCCTCGGTCGCGCCGATGACGATCGACGTGCCGGGCAGGATGCGGATGTCGTCCTCGGGCCGGCCGGCGGCGCGCAGCCGGGCCCGGATGTCCGCGGCGAACGCCAGTGCGTCGTCGAAGTCGGTGCCGTGGGCGGAGAAGATGACGTCGGCGTTGCGGGCGGCGAAGTCACGGCCCGCGCCGGAGTCGCCGGCCTGGAAGATGACCGGATGGCCCTGGCGGCTGCGCGGCAGCGAGGGCCGCACGTCGATGCTGAACTGCGAGCTGCGCACGCGTACCAGGTCGCCCTGGCCGTCCCAGATCGCGCGGGCGGCGGCCAGGAACTGCTCGGCCCGCACGTAGCGCTCGGCGTGGTCGAGGTAGCCACCGCGGCGGAAGTTCTCGCCGGTCCAGGCGTTGTCGGTGGTGACCACGTTCCACCCGGCGCGACCGTCGCTGAGCAGGTCCAGGCCGGCGAGCCGCCGGGCCAGGTCGGCCGGCTCGTTGAAGGTGGTGTTGGTCGTGGAGACCAGGCCGATCCGGTCCGTCTGGGCGGCGAGCGCGGCCAGCTGGGTGACAGCGTCCGGCCGCCCGGCCACGTCGAGGTCGTGGATGCGCCCGCCGACCTCGCGCAGCCGCAGCCCTTCGCCGAGGAAGAACGCGTCGAACAGGCCCCGCTCGGCGGTCTGGGCGACCCGCCGGTAGGAGTCCGGATGGATCTGAGAGCCACTGGCCGGGTCTGACCAGATCGTCCAGTGGTTCACGCCCTGGAAGAAGACGCCGAGGTGCAGCTGGGCGTCCGGGCGGGGTACGTCGGCCGGGTCGGTGCGGGTCATGCGCGGCCTCCGGTGGCGGCGAAGCGGCTCTGCGGCCGGGGCAGTCCGAGCGTGGTGCGCAGGGTCGTGCCCGGCCGCGGCCGGGCGACGAGGCCGGCCCGGACCAGGGCGGGCACCACGAACCGCGACAGGACGGCGAGGTCCTCGCCGAGCACCAGCGGGTGGATGCGCACGCCGTGCAGCCCGGCCGCCGCGAGGTCCCGCAGCAGGATCGTCAGGCCGTTGGGGCCGCCGGTGTACCGCAGCCGCCCGGTCGAGGGCCAGGAGGTGTACGCATCGAGCTGCGCCACCCGCTCGGCACCGTCACGGGTGTCCGTGTCCAGCGCGACCTCCAGCTCGGCGAAGGCCAGCGGCGTGCCCGACGCGGCCGCGGTCCGGCGCACCGCGTCGACGTCGGCCCCGCCGATGAGGGCCACGTCCACCTCCGCATCCGCCACCAGCCCGCGCGGCGCGATGACCACCGGCTGCCCCTGCGGCGGGCGCGGCACGATCGCCGGCCCTTTGATCGAGTAGGTGGCGCCGGTGAAGTCGACGTAATGCAGCCGGTCGCGGTCGAGGTAACGCCCGGTGGCCACGTCACGGACGACGGCGTCGTCCTCCCACGAGTCCCATAGGGCGCGCACGACCCGGACCGCGTCGACGGCCTCCTGCAGCGGGTCGGCGGTCGCGCGGCCCCACGCGGCCGCGGCCTCGGGCCGGGCGCTGGCCGACACGACCCAGCCGGCCCGGCCCGAAGCGATGTGGTCGACCGAGGCGAGCTGGGTCGAGACGTGGAAGGGCTCGCTGTAGGTCGTCGAGACCACCGGCGCGACACCGAGGACGGTGGTGGCGGCGGCGACGAAACCGGCCCGCTCGACCGCCCCGATCCGCCCGGGTCCGGCCTCGGGCGGCAGCAGGTCGTCGTCGATGGTGACAAGCGTGAAGCCGGCCCGCTCGGCGACCTCGGCGACGTGGCGCAGGTGGCGCGGGCCGACGAGCGTATCCGGCGGCGCGGCCGTGCGCCAGGCGGCGGGGTGGGCGCCGCCGCCGTCGATCTCGACGGCGAGCACGAAGGGCATCGGGCTACTCCTTCCGGCCGGTGGCCGAGACCGTCGCATAGGCGTCGGCGGTGCTGCGCAGGCCCGCGAACCGGACGCTGCGGCGCAGCTGGAAGCCCAGCGCGCGGTACAGCCGGATGGCGGTGACGTTCTGCGCGGAGGTGTGCAGAAACGGGGTTTCGCCCCGGGCGCGGATGTTGTGGGCCACGGCGCGGACCAGCGCGGTGGCCAGGCCGCGGCCGCGGAAGGCCGGGTCGGTGCAGACCGCGCTGATCTCCGTCCAGCCGGGTGGGTGCAGCCGCTCGCCGGCCATGGCGACGAGCGCGCCCCTGTGCCGGATGCCGAGGTAGGTGCCGAGCCGGTAGGTGGCCGGGGCGAAGGGCCCGGGCCGGGTGCGCTCGACCAGGTCCAGCATCTCCGGCCCGTCGGCGGCGCCGAGGACGACCGCGCCGGGCGCCGGCCTCGACTCGAAGGCGTCGGTGGCGACGAACTGCACACCCTCGCCGTCGAACTCCACGGCCCACCCGGGCGGGGGATCGAAGCGGGGCCCGGTGAGCATCGCCGGCCCGCCCGGTCCGACCAGGGCCCGCAGATCGGCCCAGGCCTGCTCGTCCGGCTCGGGCGGCAGGGCGGCGATGATCGAGACGTCGGCGGGGTAGCGGCGGGCCCGGCCGGTACCCTCGGCGAAGTGGGTGTGCGGGCCGGTGAGCGAGGCCCAGGCGGCCTCGTCGAGAGGGTGGCGCGCAGCGCTCATCAGTTGCCCCGCCGGGTCCACTCAGCCGCCAGCAACGCATAGGAGCGCACCCGGTCGGCGTGGTCGTGGGTGATCGTGGTGATCGCCAGCTCGTCGGCGCCGGTCGCGTCGCGCAGCTGCTCCAGGCGGTCGGCGACGGTCGCCGGCGAGCCGACCAGCTGCGTGTCGATGCGGTCTTTGACCAGCTCGCGGTCCTCGTCGCTCCACTCGTGGGCGGCCGCCTCCTGCGGCGTGGGATAGGCGATCGCGCCGGCGCCGTTGCGGATGCTGCGCACCCACAGGCCATAGCCGGAGGCGAGGACCGCCGCCTGCTCGTCGGTGTCGCCCACGACGACGTCGGCGGAGACGCTGACGTGCGGGCGGTCCAGCTCGGCCGACGGGCGGAACGCGGCCCGGTATGCCCCGACGGCGTCGAGCACGGTGCTCGGACTGTGGTGGTAACTGGCCGCGAAGCGCAGGCCGCGCTCGCCGGCCACGGTGGCGCTGGAGCCGCCGGACGCACCGAGGATCCAGATCTGCACGCCGGCGCCCTCGCCGGGGTAGGCGTGCACCGCCACGCCCGCGGGGGAGACGTAGGTGCCGGCCAGCAGGGCCTGGATGTCGTCGATCTGCTCGGCGTAGCCGGGGGTGTAGGCCCCCGGCTGCTGCAGCAGGTCCAGCAGCGTCGCAATCTTGGCCCGCGACGACTGCAGCAGCTGGTTGAAGTCGAACTGCTTCGGCAGCAGCAGCCCGTTGCCGGCGCGCTGCTCGCTGGTGTGGCCGCTCCCGCCGCGGTTGGCCGCGTAGGCTGCCACCGCCGTCGTGGCGGCCGCCGGGGCCGCCTGCTCCGGCGCCGGTGGCTGGCGGCCGATCGAGCGGCCCAGGCCGAGGTCGAGCCGGCCCGGGTACACCGCGTCGAGCAGCCCGAACTCCTCGACGGTGGCCAGCGGCTGCCGGTGGCCGAGCTGCACCCCGGCCGAGCCGATCCGGATCGTGCGGGTGACCCCGGCGACGAGGGCGATGGAGAGTGCGGGGGAGACGCCGAGGACGCCGGGGTTGAGATGGTGCTCGGCGAACCAGTACCGCGCGTAGCCGAGCCGCTCGGCCTGCTGTGCGAGATCGACGGCGTGCTGTACGGCCTCGGCGGTGCCGGCGCCGCTACTGCGGGGAATGAGATCCAGGACGGCGAGGGGCGTGGTGCTCATGCAGAAACTCTATCAAAGCAATCGGGTATATCGTTTAGATAGGATATCAGTCCGAGTGCGCACAGTCAGTCACCGGAGCGGGAGTGCCGGTGCACCGGATCGCGGTAGACGGGTGAGTCCTCCGCCCGCAGTGCTCAGAGATTCGCGCGGGCCTTGGCGAGTTCGTCGGCGTGTGCCCGGTTCCAGGCGCAGCCTGCGGCCATCGGTTCCAACAGGGACCGGCCAAGTGCGGTGAGGGCGTATTCGACCCGGCGCGGCTGTTCGTCGTAGGCGGTCCGGGTGACAAAGCCGTCTCGTACCAGGGAGCGCAGCGACTCGCTGAGGACCTTCGGGGTGAGCCGGTGCAGCGGTACCCGTAGCTCGTTGAAGCGTCGGGGGGAGTCCTCGAGACAGACGATGATGTGCGCCGTCCATTTGTCGCCGACACGGATCGGCAGCGTTGAGGGGTCGGCGCAGTCGTCGAACTTGGCCGGGTCGAGTGGCTCGCGCATGAGGCGATGATAGGCAAGCCACGGCCGGTACCGTTGCGGATACCGAGGCCGAGGGTCGTATGGTCCGCCCCATCGAACAAGGGAGTGGACATGCGGATCGTGGAGTTCCGGGCCGGTGGACGCGCCGGCCGACGTGCCGTGGCGTTCGCGGCCGAGCGTGGACACGAGGCGACCGCGGTCGTCCGGGACCGGTCACGTGACTTGGCGTTCTCCTACGGTGATCTGGCCGCCGCCCTCGTGGACGAAGCGGAGACACCCCGCCATCACCGTGAACCGGTGGCGGTCGCGCGATGATCCCGATCGGTGCGAACGTCGGCGTCGGCAAGTCGTCGCTGTCCGCGGTGCTCGACGAGGTGCACACCGCGGCCGCACACGGGATCCGCTCGGTGTGGTGGGCCGAACGCGACAGCCTCGACGCCCTCACGGTCGCCGCGTTGGCCGGCGCCACCAATCCCGGGCTCACCGTCGGGACCGCCGTCGTCACGACGTATCCGCGGCATCCCCTGGCACTGGCCTCACAGGTGATGACGGTGCAGGCAGCGACCGGGGGGGCGCCTCGTGCTCGGGCTGGGCCCCGGTCGCCGGCAGCGGATCGAGACCATGTTCGGCCGGGACGCGAGCCGTCCGATCGGGCACACCAGGGAGTTCCTCACCGCGCTGCTGCCCTTGCTGCGCGGAGAGAGCGCCGAGGTCCACGGGGAGACGATCACCACGCGAGGACGCCTGGGCATTGCACCGATCGCCCCGCCGGCCGTCCTGCTGGCCGCGCTCGGACCGAAGATGCTGCGGCTGGCGGCGGAGCTGACCGACGGAACGATCACAGTGTGGACCGGACCACGGGTGATCGCCGAGCGGATCGCTCCGGCGATCGACGGACGGATCGTGGTGAACATCCCGGTCGCGGTCACCAACGACCCGGACGGCGTCCGTGCCGACGCCGCGACGACCTTCGCGGCGGCCCAGAGCGTCCCCGGTTACCAGGCGCTGTTCGACCAGGAGGGAGTCGCGGGACCGGCCGACGTCGTCGTCGCCGGCGACGAAGCGGAAGTCGAGCGGCAGCTACGCCGCTACGAGGAGGCGGGCGCGACTGAGATCGCGGCGGTGCCGTGGGGCCCTCCCGAGCAGATCACCCGCACACTCAAGTTGCTCGGGGCCCTCAACTCCACACCGTGACGAATAGCCGAGCCGTGGATCCGGCCGAGCAGGATGCCGATGCGGTCCCGCTGGCGCCAGGACGCTTCGACCTGGGCGCCGTGTGCCGCCAGTCGCGGGACCGATCGACTTGGTCGGGATTCCACCCGCAGTGACCGGGCTGGCAAGGTAGGGGTGACACCCCAATGCCCAGGCCGAACGATTCCCGGAGCGTGCACCTCTCATGCCGTTGAGCTCTCTCGTCCGCGGTCTCGGTGCCGCGGCGCTGACCGGCGCGGTCATCCGCCGCCTCGAGATGTCGATGGCCGCCACGACCGCGGCGCAGCGCGCGGCCGCCGCGTCCGAGCGGGCCCGGCCGGCCCGCGAGCTGCACGACTCGGTCGCCAAGACCCTGCACGGGATCTCCTTTGCCGCGCCGGCGCTGCCCGCGTCGCTGCGCCGCCAGCCCGACCTGGCCGCGCAGCTCGCGCTGACCGTCTCGGCGGGGGCGGACACTGCCGTCCGTGCTCCGGCCATGCCTGTGGGCGCCCGCAGAAAGCAGGTGGACCGATGATCGACGTGCTGATCGTCGACGGCAATCCAATCGTGCGGGCCGCAATCCGGACGTACCTCGCCGCCGCCGCCGACATCCGCGTGGTCGGTGAGGCGCCCGAGGGCCGCACGGCGGTCACCGCCGTGCAGCGGCTGCGGCCCGCGGTCACCCTGCTCGACCACCGGATGCCGATCGCCGACGGGCTGAGCATCGTCGGCGAGCTCGTCGGGCACACGTCGGTCCTGGTCCTGACCAGCGATTCCGGCGAGGCGCTCATCGCCGCGATGCTGCGCGGCGGGGCGCGGGGCTACCTGGTGCACGGCGAGTTCGACCCGCCGGAGCTGCCGCGCGCGGTGCGTGCAGTCGCCGCCGGGAAGGCCTGGCTGTCCCCGGTGGTCGCCGCCGTCACCATCTCCACGATGCGCGAGCAGGCCGCCCGCGACGAGGCCGAACTGGGCCGGGCCGACCGGCTGCGCGAGACCCGGGAGCAGTTCGGCGTGACCCAGCGAGAGCGGGAGGTGCTCGACCTGCTGTGCGCCGGGCACTCCAACGCGGCGATCGCCCGGCGGCTGCTGTTGACCGAGAAGACCGTGAAGAACCACCTCCACCACATCTTCACCAAGCTCGGCGCCGGCAATCGCACCGAGGCCGCGATGCGCTGGTCGGGCCGGCGGTAGCGGCCTGACCGCCGTCGTGCCCGCCGGGGCTCGGCGCCGACCGGGCCCAGCGGTCCAGCCGGCTCGCCGGGCTGCGGCGCGCCGGAGATGATGCTCATGCCGGAGACCCGCGCTTTCGGGTCGTGCCGGTCCGGAGGAGTGCACCGGTCGAAGGCTCAGTCGGGTACTCCCGCGCGGGCGTCGAGCCGCTGCTGCCTGATCCCGTCGGTGTCGATCAACGGCAGCGCCCGGGCGATGCGTTCCTGCACATGAGCCAGGCGCAGCGACGCGGCATGGGCCTGCTCCGATTCCCAGATCTCAGTCGCCCAGACACCATCGGCGTCCGTCTCGTCGACCGCGACGACGTACAGCCGATTGCCGGGCAGGGGCTCACCCTCCTCGGTCATGATCCGCAGAAGGTCGTCGCGCCTGCCGGGCTTGGCACTGAGGCGGCCATGGAGCATGAACATGCCGAAACTGTACGGGAGTCACCCGGCGCGGTCGGAACCGTCGGCCGGCGACCCGGCGCCCGGACGGGTCACGCCCGTGCCGGTCATGCCGGCCGACTCCATCTCCAATAGCAGAGCGGTTGCCGGGGGAGTGCCGCCGGGAAGAGTACGACTGCCGTCGCCGACCGCACTTGAACGCTCGACGTCGATCGGGTCCGTGCGATAGGCCCATTCTGGAAGTCCGCCTCGACACGCGGGAGATGAAAGATGGGCGTTGCCGAAGAGTTCGATGTCGTCGTCGTCGGGGGTGGGCCGGGCGGCTCCACGCTGGCCGCCCTCGTCGCCAAGCGCGGGCACAGCGTGCTCGTCCTGGAACGGGAGGCGTTCCCGCGGTACCAGATCGGGGAGTCACTGCTGCCGTCCACCATTCATGGCGTGTGCCGGCTGACCGGCGCCGCCGACGAGTTGGCCAAAGCCGGATTTCCGCTCAAGCGCGGCGGGACGTTCCGGTGGGGGGCCAATCCGGAGCCGTGGACGTTCAGCTTCTCGGCCTCGCCGCGGATGACCGGGCCGACGTCGACGGCGTACCAGGTCGAGCGGATGAAGTTCGACGAGATCCTGCTGCGCAACGCCCAGCGGGTGGGCGCCGTGGTGCGGGAGGAGTGCGCTGTCGCCGACGTCGTGGAGGAGGACGGGGCGGTGTGCGGGGTGCGGTACCGCGACGCCGGCGGCACCGAGCACACGGTGCGCGCCAAGTACGTCGTCGATGCCTCGGGCAACAAGAGCCGCCTCCACCAGCGGGTGGGCGGCGACCGGCAGTACTCCGAGTTCTTCCGCAGCCTGGCGCTGTTCGGCTACTTCGAGGGCGGCAAGCGCCTGCCCGAGCCGAACCGCAACAACATCCTCTGCGTGGCCTTCGACAGCGGCTGGTTCTGGTACATCCCGCTCAGCGACACGCTGACGAGCGTCGGCGCGGTCGTGCAGCGCGACATGGCGGAGAAGGTGCAGGGCGACCCGGAGCGGGCCCTGCGCGACCTGATCGACGAATGCCCGATGATCGCTGACCATCTCGGGCCGGCGCGGCGGGTGACGACGGGGGAGTACGGGCAGATCAGGGTCCGCAAGGACTACTCGTACCACCAGACCCGCTTCTGGCGGCCCGGGATGGTGCTCGTCGGCGACGCGGCGTGCTTCGTCGATCCGGTGTTCTCCTCAGGGGTACACCTGGCCACCTATGGGGCCCTGCTTGCCGCGCGGTCGATCAACAGCGTGCTCGGCGGCGAGGTCGAGGAGAAGGCGGCCTTCGAGGAGTTCGAGTCGCGGTACCGGCGCGAGTTCAGTGCCTTCTACGAGTTCCTGGTGTCGTTCTACGAGATGCACCGCAACGAGCAGTCGTACTTCTGGCAGGCGAAGAAGGTCACCAACAACGACCGCCCGGAGCTGGAGGCGTTCGTGGACCTGGTGGGCGGCGTGTCGTCCGGCGAGGCGGCCCTGGTCGACGCCGACACAGCGGCGAGCCGGCTGCGGTCCGGCTCGGCCGAGTTCGCCGGCGCCGTGGACGAGCTGCAGGCCGGCGGGAGCGGCAGCATGGTGCCGCTGATGAAGTCGTCGGTGGTCCGCCAGGTGATGCGCGCGGGCTCGCAGGTGCAGATGCAGGCGGCGATGGGCGACGAGGCCGAGCCGGAGACGCCGGTGTTCGACGGCGGCCTGATCTGCTCGCCTGACGGCCTGGGCTGGGTCCGCCCGCCGGCGGGATGAAGCACGAGCCCGGCGGCGGCACAACGCCCAAGCCGCCGGTGGCATCAAGCGGTGTCGAGGTCCCGGCGGAGGCGCAAAGCGCTACGCCGCCGGGCCCAGCCCGTAGTTCGCCTCGACCCATTCCGGCTGATAGAGGCTGTCCAGATAGCGCTCCCCGAGATCCGGCGCGATGGCGACCGCCGCGGCCAGGGAATCGGCGTGCGCGGTGAGCCACTGCACCGCACCGAACACGACGCTGCCCGTCGAACCGCCGAACAGGAAGCCGTGCCCGAGCAGTCGCCGGCAGGCCTGCACCGTGTCGGTCTCGGTGACCCGCACGACGTCGTCGACGAAGGCCTCGTCCAGCAGCGGCGGCCGCACGGCCGCGCCGAGGCCGGGGATCAGCCGCGTCCGCGGTGCGCCGCCGAAGATGACCGAGCCGACGGTGTCGACCGCGACGATGCGGACCTCGGGGCGGTGCTCGCGGAACCACCGCGCGCAGCCCATCAGCGTGCCGGTCGTGCCCGCGCCGACGAACAGCGCGTCCAGGTGCGGGAACTGGGCGGCGATGTGGGGCGCGGTCGACTGGTGGTGGGCCCGCCAGTTGTCGGCGTTGACGTACTGGTTGAGCCAGACGTAGCGCTCGTCGGCGGCGCACAGCCCGCGCACGTACGCCAGCCGTGCGCCCAGCAGCCCGCCGTCGGCCGCCGCGTCCGTGACAGTGTGCACCTCGGCGCCGAAGGCGCGCATGATGTGCCGGCTCGCGGCGCTGCACCGGGCGTCGGTGACGCACACGAAGCGGTACCCCTTGCTCGCCGCGATCATGCTGAGCGCCACCCCGAGGTTGCCCGACGACGACTCGACGAGGATCGAGTCGACGGTCAGGCGGCCCGCCTTCTCCGCACCCTCGACCATCTGCAGCGCGGCCTTCTGCTTGATCGATCCGGAGAAGTTGAAGCCCTCGCACTTGAGGTACAGCGGCACCCCGAACGAGGGCGCGAGATCGACGTACAGGTTGTCCTCGTTGTACTCGTGCGGCGCGGAGATGATCGGCATCGGGCTCAGCCGTATCGGCGAAGTTCGTGGAAGAAGTCCTCGACGCAGTCCAGCTCGCCGGCGGCACGCACCGTGTCGTACACGTGCCGGCCCACCGCGAGATCCAGCACGCCGAGCCCGAACGGCGAGAAGATCAGCGTCCGGTCCGGCGGCGGGCGCCAGCCTCCGGCCAGGACGTCGTACAGGGTGGCGTCGACGAAGTCGCGGTGACCGGTCTCCAGCTCGGCCAGGTGCAGCGAGGTCCGCTCCCGAAGACAGTGCTCCACGTCGTCGACGATGTTGGCGCCGGCGAGCACGACCGCGGGGGAAAGGTCGCGCAGCGAGAGGTGCAGCACGACGGGTCGGTGCTCGAACCAGCCCGGGTCCGTGATGTGCGGCGTGCCCGCCGTGGTGCTCAGCAGCAGCAGGTCGTGGCCGCGCACGACGTCCTCGACGCACGTGTGCACCGTGGCCTTGCCCAGGGCGGCGGCGAACTCGGCCGCGTGCGTGGCGGACAGATCGAAGACGCCGATCTCGTCGAACGACAAGCCGGTGCCGGCAAGGAACTCGCAGACGTACCGCGCGATGAGCCCGGCGCCCACGATGCCCAGCCGCCGCGGCGCCGGCCGCGACGCGGTGAGCCGCCGGGCGGCAAGCGCGGCGGAGGCGGCCGTCCGGCTGGCGCTGATGACGGAGGCCTCCAGGCACGCCAGCGGGTAGCCGGTGGCCGGGTCGTTGAGGATGAGCACGCCGGAGGCCCGGGGCAGCCCGGACGCCACGTTGCCCGGGAAGCTGGAGATCCACTTGATGCCGTCGACCGCGCCGTCGCCGCCGATCGAGGCGGGTAGCGCGATGATGCGGTCCGCCGGCCGGTCCGGGAACCGCAGGAAGTACGACGGCGGGTTGACCGTGTCACCGGCGCCGTGCAGCCGGTAGGCGGCCTCGACGATCTCGACGACCGCGGCGTGCCGGCCGCGCAGCGCGGCGAGGATCTGCCGGCCGGAGATGACCGCGAACGTCGGCACGGCCATGTCAGCCTCCCTGCGCGGCGGAAGCGGCGAGCACGTGGCCGGTGAGGCGCACCGGCTCGGCCAGCATCGTCAGGATTTCGCGTTCGCCCCGGTAGGGATCGCGGGCGTGCGCCATGCGGATGTTGTCGATCAGCAGCAGGTCGCCGTCGCGCCACGGCTCGCCGGCGGTGCCCGCCCGGTAGGCGTCGTTGATGGCGTCAACAACGGAGCGTTCGAGCTCGCCGCCGTCGCCGTAGGCGGTGTTGAACGGCAGCGCGCCGTACAGGTCGAGCAGGTACTCGCGGACCGCCGGATCGAGCGTGTGCTCGTTGAGGAAGGCGATCTGGTTGCACCACGCGGGCCGGCCGGTGGCGGGATGGTGTACCACTGCCGCGCGGCGCTGTCGGGTCACCAGCCGGTCGTCGGGCAGCCACTCGTGCTCGATCCCGGCGGCGGCACAGTATTCGGCGACGGCCGAGCGGGAACCTGTGCCGAACGCCTGCTGCCAGGCCACGCCGGCCTCATGGTAGACGCGGGTCAGCAGCCAGCCCTCGCGCGTGAACCGTTCGAGCGGTGCCGCCGGCAGCCGCCCGAGCAGCTCCTGCGAGTCGGCGACGGCGATGTCGCCGCCCTCCCGCGCGGCGCGCAGGCACGCGAACATGAGCAGCCCGGGAACCTCGGCGGCATAGCTGAGCTCGTGATGCATGCACATCGCCTCGTCGGCCGGCCACTGCGAGGCGGAGTAGACGCCGCGCGGGTGGGCCATGCGCGGCGCGAAACCCTCCCGCTCGGTCATCGGCGCGACGCCCAGGGCGGCGGCGACATCGGCGAGCTCGCCGGCGGAGGCGACCGCCAGCCCGCGGACCAGCACCGCACCGCGCCCGGCGAGCAGCTCGCGGATCGGCGCCCGGTGGCGGGCGACCCAGTCCGCGCGGTCGTGGGGCGGGGCGGGCGAATGCAGTACGGGCAGCGGCTCCATGGCACCTTCCTCGATCAACTCCGGGATCCGGCCTTGTGGTCGAGCAGCGCGGCGACCTCGGCGACAGTGCCCGCGTCCCGCAGCTCGGCGATGCTCAGCGCCCGGTCCAAACCGATCGCGAACCGGATCGCCGACAGCGAGGTGCCGCCGAGCTCCGCGAACTGGGAACCGCGGCCGATGGACTCCAGCGGTACGTCCAGCAGCTGCGACCACAGCCGCGCCACCCGCCGCTCGGTGCCGGTGGCCGGCGGCTCGTGGCCCTCGCCGCCGGCCGGCGCCTCGGCACAAAGCCGGCGCAGCGCGTTGCGGTCGACCTTGCCGTTGGCGGTGAGCGGCAGCGCCGCCACCCGGTGCAGCTCCTGCGGGACCATGTAGGCGGGCAGTGCGCCCGCCAGCGCCGCACGCACCTCGCCGGGCTCGGGCGCCGCGAGGTCGCTGTAGAACGCGACGAGCCGGGGCCGGTCCGCGGGCCCGGCGAGCAGCACGGCGGCGTCGCGCACCGCCAGCCGCGCGAGACGGTGCTCGACCTCGCCGAGCTCGAGGCGCTGGCCGTGCAGCTTCACCTGCGCGTCGCGGCGGCCGAGGTACTCCAGCGTCCCGGACGGCAGCCAGCGCCCGAAGTCGCCGGAGCGGTACAGCCGCCGGCCCGGCCGGTGCGGATCGGCGACGAACGCGACGGCGGTGCGCGCCGGGTCATTGGCGTAGCCCTCCCCGACGCACACACCCGACATCACGATCTCGCCGACCGCGCCGACGGGCACGAGGTCCAGCCGGTCGTCGACGACGAGGACCCGGGTGTTGCGCACGGGCCGGCCGATCGGCACCGGCCCGGGCGGCAGCGGCCCGGCGATGGTCTCGTGGTTGGTGTCGTCGGACGTCTCGGTCAGCCCGTAGGCGTTCACCAGTGGCACGTCGGGGAAGGCGGCGAACCAGCGCTGCACCAGCGGCCACTTCAGCGCCTCGCCGGTCACCGAGACCCGTTGCAGGCGCGGCAGCCGGCGGGGCCGGGCCTCCTGCGCCGACAGCAGCACCTCGAGGTAGGAGGGGACGAGCTGCGCGACCTCGACGCCGGAGGCGGCGAGCGTATCCAGGAACCGGTCGGCGTCGACGATGACGTCCTGGGCGACGATGTGAGTGCTGCCGCCGACCAGCAGCGGCGCGAGCAGCTGCCACAGCGAGATGTCGAAGCCCTGCGGCGCCGTCTGGGCGACCGAGCGCCCCTCGGCCAGGTCGAAGTCCTCGATCTTGGCCAGCAGATGGTTGAGCAGGCCGTCGTGCGTGCACGTCGCGGCCTTCGGCTGACCGGTCGAGCCGGACGTGAAGAACATGTAGGCGCGCTGCGCGCCGTGCACGTCGCGGCGCGGGTCGTCGGGGCGCGGCGGCCCGTCGAGCAGCCCGTCCCCGGTGAGGATGCGGCGGCAGCCGCTGCGCTGCTGCATCGCGGCGATCCGGTCGGGCGGCAGACCCGGCTCGATCGGCAGGTAGCAGGCGCCGGCCTTGAGCACCGCCAGCACCGCCGCCAGCCACGGCAGGTCGCGCTCGGTCCGCACGGCCACCACCTCGCCGGGGCGCAGGCCGTCCTCGTGCAGGCGCCAGGCGATGCGGTTGGCGTGCTGGTTGAGCTCCCGGTAGGACCAGCACCCGTCGCCGGCGTGGGCGGCGACGGCCTGCGGGTGGCGGGCGGCGCGCTCCTCGAACAGCTCGTGGAAGCGCCGCCGCGGCAGCGGCCGCGTCGGCCCGTCGGACATGCCGAGCAGCGCCTGGATCTCCTCCGGCGCCAGCAGCGGGACCGTGCGGTGGTCCTCGTCGGGCGCGGCGGCCATCCGGCGCCGGGCCGCCCGCTCGTATTGCAGGACCCGCCCCACCGGCACGTGCCGCTGGGACAGCGCCGCTTGCCACGCCCGCCGCGCCTCCTGCCGCCGCTCGGCGGTGCCGAGCGCGTCGACGAGGTCGCGCCAGGTCTGCCGCCCCGCGGGCAGGGTCGGCGAGCCGGTCACCACGGCGGCCACCTTCAGGCGGGCGGCGAGCCGGATCTGGTCGATGTCGCCGTCGAAGGTGTCCACCATGGAATCCGTCCCACCCCGCCGCTCAGTACTTGTCGATGAACTCGAGGATCGCCCGGTTCACCTCGTCCGGGCGTTCCAGGTGTCCCAGATGGCCGCAGTCGGCGATCACCGTGTAGTCGCAGCCGGGAATCGCCTCGGCGACCTCCGCGCAGAGGTGTGGCGGGGCGATCACGTCGTCGGCGAACGCGACGACCCGGCACGGGACCGTCACGCCCCGCAGCGCCGCCAGGTGATCCGGCGGAAGCTCCACCCAGGACTGGCCGCGCCCGGCGGCGCTGCGCCCGCCCGACATCTCGAACACCTCGAGCCAGGAGGTGACCTCGGCGTCGCGGTTCAGCGTCGCGGGTGACAGCATCTCCAGCACGGACTTCGCCGCCCGGTAGGCGTCGGGCAGCTGCAGGCCGCTGGCCGCAAGCGCCCGCTCGGCCCGGGTCAGCGCCTGGCGGGTGACGTCCGAGCGCCCGCGGGTGGCCAGCAGCACGGCGCAGCGCACCAGGTGCGGCGACTCCAGCGTCAGCTGCTGCGCGATCAGGGCGCCGAGGGAGGTACCGACGATGCGACACGGCGCCAGGCCCAGCGCCTCGATCAGACCCCGCGTGTCGGCCACCATGTCATCGAGGCGGTACTGCCCCGCCGGCACGTCCGACGGCGGGATGCCCCGGTTGTCGAACGTGATCGTCTCGAACCCGGCCCGGTGCAGCGCCGGGGTCTGGTGCACGGTCCAGACCCGCCCGGCCGCACCGGAGCCCATGATGAACAGGACCGGCTCACCGGCGCCGCTGCGCTCGTAGGCCAGCCGGACCCCGTTGCTCAGCACGCTCGGCATGTCAGGCCCAACGCCACTCCCGCCGGTTGAGCAGGTGCTCGGCGTGGATGTCACGCCCGGCGCACCAGCCGAGGAACTCGTCGATCTGCTTGAGCTGATACGTATCCTCGTTGTAGGTGGTGGCCATGACGTGGCCCTGCCAGCTCTCCTCGCCCATCGCGTAGATGTACGCCTCGCCGGCGCCCAGCTCCGTCATGATGTCACCGGCCTGCGCCGCGTTGGAGCCCGACAGCTTGCGCGAGTCGCTCATCTTCTTGGTGACCGGTCGGGTCAGCAGCCCCTGGTACAGCCAGGTCAGCGGTGCGCCGTTGCACTCCATGCCGAGGAACGCCATATCGGCCCGGCCCAGGTGCCCGCGCACATACCGGTACAGCACCGGGTCGATGCCGGAGGAGTCGGCGCCGACGTACACCGACCGGCCCGCCAGCCGCACCCAGTACGTCGACTTCGCGCGGATGTCGAGGTCGGCGTGCTCGCCGAGGAACGGCGTGGCCACCACGCTGCCGCCGGGGAAGGGCACCTCGTCGAAGTCGTCGACCTCCAGCACCGGGAAGCCCAGGTGGCGCAGGTACAGGCCCATCGACGGGTCGCACAGGTTGCCGCGGGAGGCGCGGGGCACCACCACGGCGCCGACCCGGCCGCGCAGCTGCATGAGCGTCTCGAGCACGATGTGGTCCTGGTGCCCATGGGTGATCAGCACCAGGTCGATGTGGTCGGGCAGGTCGTCGAGGGTGTAACGGTCACCTGGCACGTTGTTGGTGCTGATGAACGGGTCGGTGACGACGGCCGCCTGCGCGGTCTGCATGACCAGGCACGCGTGCCCGAAGTACCGGATGCGGCCACCCGCCTCGATATGCCGGTCCGCCGACAGCGACGGCTCCGGCGCCAGCAGGCGCTCCAGCCGGCCCGCCTGCGCCGCGTCCAGCTCGAGCGCTTCGCGCAGCCGCGCCGCGCTGGTGCCCCGCACCCGCGCGTCGACGAGCGCCTCCAGGCCCGGATGGCGCAGCGGCAGCGGCAGCTCCAGCACGTCGGGGGAGGGCAGCCGCGGGGTGCTGAGGATGAACGGTCGCTCCACGCCGTCGTCCAGGGACAGCTGCACACTCTGGCGGGTCTCGTCGTAGAAGGGGCTGTGGTACACCACCGGCTCGAGATAATGCATCGAGGGCTGGTTGTTCGTGTCGTAGGCCAGCTCGACAAGGCCGTTGAGCTCGGCCGGCAGCTTCGGGTACAGCGGCGTCAGGTCGAACCCGGTGGCGTTCTGGCGGATCGTGTCCTCCGCCTCGGCGACCGCGGCGGCGAACGCCAGCATCCCGGCCCGGTCGCGCTTGATCGAGTCCAGCAGCGCGGCCACCTCGTTGCTGCGCTCCTCCGGCACGCCGACGAAGTAGCCGCCGCGCAGCTCCGGGTTGGTGCTCGCCGCGACGTGCACCTTCGGCGACTGCAGATAGGACTCCAGCAGCGGCACCTGCACGTTGGCGAGGTTGAGGGCCGCCTGGACCGGAGCGACCGTGTGCAGCCAGGCGTAGAACCGGTCGACAAGCGGCTCGAGGACCACG
Organism: Dactylosporangium vinaceum; assembly: GCF_019904175.1. Lineage (GTDB taxonomy): Bacteria > Actinomycetota > Actinomycetes > Mycobacteriales > Micromonosporaceae > Dactylosporangium > Dactylosporangium vinaceum. The sequence continues at coordinate 4,131,987 of NZ_CP061913.1, forward strand.
TTGGAGCGCAGGAACCGCACCTCGTCGTCGCCCATATCTCCCCCATCCTGAAGGTCATGACGTCGGTACGGTAACGCCGCACCCGGCGGCCGTCCTCGATGTTCGACTGCAGTCGCGTCGACAGTCGAACGCGCACGATCGGCGATGTTGATAACACCGGATGGGTCGGTGATAGTGGGCCCCGGACAGCGGCCGTGGCACCGGTCAAAGCCCGGCTGCCACAAACCCGAGAGGATGGTCCCGGTGACGAATCCGTTCGATGATCCCGACGCCAATTACCTGGTTCTGGTCAACGACGAGAATCAGCACTCGCTGTGGCCCGTCTTCCTCGACGTGCCGGAGGGATGGACGACCGTCTTCGGCGAGGCCGGCCGGCAGGAGTGCCTCGACTACATCGACAAGTCGTGGACCGACATGCGGCCCAAGAGCCTGATCGACGCCATGGCCGAGACCAGCCGCGGCGAATGATCCGCGCGGGCCGCTGACGCCGGGCAGCTTTCGGAGGTATGCCTTGAGACTCGACCCGGCCGCCTGCCGCAACGTCGGCGAGGCCCTCGCCGCACAGGCGGACGCGCAGCCGCGGCGGACCGCACTGACCATCTACCGTCCGGGCCAGGACGACGTCAGCCTCGCCTTCGCGGAGCTGCTGCACCGCTCCCGGCGGCGGGCGGCGGCACTTCGCCGGCGGGTCGCGCCGGGCGATCGCGTCATGATCGCCCTGCCGACCGGCACGGACTTCGTCGAGCTCTTCTTCGCCTGCCTGCAGGCCGGCGCCGTGGCCGTGCCCGTGCCACCCCCCAGCGCCTCCGCGGCCGCCGCCGAGCGGGTCGCCGGCGTCGCCGCGGACTGCACGCCGGCGCTGGCGTACGTCCGCGCCGAGGAGCGCGACACCGCCGCCGCCCTCCTGCCCGGCGTCCCGATCGCCGAGCCGGCGACGGACACCAACGGGCCCGATGAACCGGCGGCGTCCGGGCCGGCTCCGGACGCGCTGGCCGTGTTGCAGTACAGCTCCGGCTCCACCGGCCACCCGCGAGGCGTGATGCTGACCCACGCCGACATCCTCGTCAACCTCGCCGCGATGGGCCGCGCCATGTCCATGGGCGAAGACGAGGTGGTGTGCAGCTGGGCGCCGCTGCACCACGACCTGGGCCTGTTCGCTCAGCTCAGCGTGGGACTGCTCAACGGCGCGCACGTGGTGCTGATGGCGCCGACGGATTTCGTACGCCGCCCGGTCGAGTGGCTGCGGATGATGGACCGCTTCGGTGCCACCATCTCCGCCGGCCCCGACTTCGCCTTCGACCTCTGCCGGCGCGCCATCGCCGACGAGCAGCTCGAGGGCCTCGACCTGTCGCGTGCCCGGGTCATCCTCGACGGCGCCGAGCCGGTCCACCCGGCCACGATGCGGCAGTTCGCCGAGCGCTGCGCCCGGGCCGGCCTGGCCCCCACGGCGGTGGCACCGTCCTACGGCCTGGCCGAGGCGACCGTCTACGTGTCCGTCTCCCGCCCGGCCGAGCGCCCGACCGTCCACCCCGTCGACGCGTCTCGCCTGCGGTCCGCGCCGCGAGCGCAGCTGCGCCCCGGACCCGGCGGCGCGGAAGTGGTGAGCCTGGGGCGGTCGCTGCTCTACGAGACCCGCATCGTCGACCCCGAAACCCGCGAGCTGCGGCCCGACGGCGACGTCGGCGAGGTCTGGCTCAGCGGGCCAGGCATCGGCCGGGGGTACTGGAACCGGCCGGACCTGAGCCGGCAGGTGTTCGGCGCCCGCCTCGCGGGCGGCGCCGACACCGACCGGGACCGCACCTGGCTGCGCACCGGCGACCTCGGCGCCCTGCTCGACGGCGACCTCGTCGTGACCGGCCGGATCAAGGACGTGCTCATCGTCCACGGCCGCAACCTGGCGCCGCACGATTTGGAGCACGAGGCGCAGGCCGCCCACGAGGCGCTCGCCGGGCTGCCCGGCGCGGCGTTCGGCGTGTCCGCGCCCGACGAGCGCATCGTGCTCGTCCACGAGGTGAGCCCCCGGGTCCCCGCGGCCGACCTGTCCGGCGTCGCCGCCGCCGTCACACGCCGACTGACGGCGAGCGTCGGCGCGCCGGTGCGCAACGTGCTGCTCGTGCGCCGCGGCGGCGTCCGCCGCACCACCAGCGGCAAGATACAGCGCAACGCGACCCGCGAACGCTTCCTCGCCGGCGAGCTCACCACCGTGTACGCCACCCTCGACCCGGACGTGCGGGCGCTGCTCCGGCCGGCCGATGCCTGAGCGCCACCCGGAAGCCGTCCGGTCCTGGCTGATCGGGCGGCTGGCGAACTACGTCGAGCGGCCCCCCGAGGACATCGACCCCGACGCCTCGCTGGCCGGGCTCGGGCTGGACTCGGTCTACGCGTTCGCGTTGTGCGGCGAGATCGAGGACCACCTCGGCCTGCCCATCGAACCCGTCGTGCTGTGGGACCTCGACACCGTCACCGCGCTCGCCGGGCACCTGATGCGCCGGCTGGCGCCGCCGGCCGGGTCCGACCCGGCCTGAACTTCCGCGTTGGCCCGCGGCACGTCGAAGAGATGGAGTGCGCAGATGCTCACGTCCCGCCCGGACGCCCGGCAGCTCCTGCCGGGCCAGCGCGGAATCTGGTACGCGCAGCAGCTGGACCCGGGCAACCCCGTGTACAACCTCGGCGAGTACCGCGACATCACCGGCCCGCTCGACGCCGACCTCCTCGTGGCCGCGATCCGGCGCGCCCTCGGCGAGGCCGACGCGACCCGGCTGCGCATCGCGGTCCACGACGGCGTACCCGTCCAGTACCTCGACGCCGCCCCCGCCGAGGTCCGGTCGGTCGACCTCACCGACCGGACCCACCCGGCGGCCGCCGCCGAGGCGTGGATGCGCGACGATCTCGGCCGCGCCACCGACCTGGGCCACGACCCGCTCACCGCGCAGGTCGTCTTCCGCCTCGGCCCGCAGCACGTCCTGTGGTACCAGCGTTTCCACCACATCGCGATGGACGGGCTGAGCGTCGTGCTGTTCGCGGCGCGCGTGGCCCAGATCTACGCGGCCCTGCGCGCCGGCGACGAACCGGACGGTGCCCTGCCGCCGGCCACGGCACTGCTGGACAGCGCCGACGAGTACCTGCGCTCGCCCGACTACGCACGCGACAGGGACTTCTGGGGCGCCGCCCTGGCCCGGACCGCGCCGCCGCCGAGCCTCGGCGCCGGACCCACCCGACCGCCGCGGCGCGCCGCCCACCTCCTCGGCGCCGAGCGGACCGCCGAGCTGGTGGCAGCCGCCCGCCGGCGGCAGATCAGCCTCGCCGGGCTCGTCATCGCGGCCGCGGCCCTGCAGCACCAGCGCGAGACGGGCCGGACCGAGTTCGTCATCGGCATACCCACTCACGGTCGCACCAGCCGGCGCGAGCTGGGCATCCCGCTCATGGCCGCCAACGTCCTGCCCGTGCCGTTCACGGTCCGGCCCGGCACCACCGTCGCCGAGCTGACCGGCGGCGCCGCCCGGCTGCTGCGTGACGTCCAGCTGCACCAGCGGTACCCCTCCGAGCACATCGCCCGCGACCTGCGCCTCGCCGCCGGCACCACCCTGTGCGACCTGGTCGTCAACGTGGTCGGCCCGGGCCTGCCGATCGCGTTCGACGGCTGCGTCACCCGCGAGATCAGCCTGGCCAGCGGCCCCGCCGACACCGTCAAGTTCGGCGCCTACCGCCGCTCCGCGGCCGGCGGGACCGAGCTCACGATCGAAATGAACCCCGAGCTGGGCGACGCCCCGGCGACCGAGCGCGCCCTGCGCCGGCACCGCGCGGCCCTCGACTGGCTCGCCGCGGCCGGCCCGGACGACCGCATCGCCCGCGCCCGCCTGCTGGGCGACGGCGAACGCGAGCGGATGCTCGATGCCGTCCAGCCGGCCCCGCTCGACGAGCCCGCCGCGACGCTGCCGGAGCGGTTCGCGGCGCAGGCGGCCGCCCGACCCGACGCGATAGCCGTCACCGGCGGCGACGCCGACCTCACCTACGCGGAGCTCGACCGCCGCTCCGACCGCGTCGCGGGCCACCTCCGGCGGCTCGGCATCGGCCCCGAGTCGGTCGTCGGCGTGCTGATGCACCGCAGCGCCGACGTCGTGGTGGCGCTGCTGGGCATCGTGAAGGCCGGTGCCGCGTACCTGCCGCTGGACCCCCAGTACCCGGCCGACCGGATCGCGTTCATGCTCGCCGACGCGCAGGCCGCCCTCGTGCTGATGTCCGCGCCCCTCGCCGACCGGCTCAGCGCGTCGGTCGTGCCTGCCCTGGCCCTCGAGGACCTGCCGACGGACGCGCCGGTCGAGCCTGGCCCGGCGCCCCGGCCCACGCCCGACCACCCCGCCTACGTCATCTACACCTCGGGCTCGACCGGCCGCCCCAAGGGCGTCGTCGTGACGCACCGCAGCGTCCTGAACCTGTTCGCGGCCGCCCAGCCGACGTTCCACCTCACCGAACGAGACACCCTGAGCTGGTTCCACTCGGCGGCCTTCGACTTCTCCGTGTGGGAGATCTGGGGCGCACTGCTGCACGGCGGCCGCGTGGTCGTCGTCCCGTTCGACGTCTCCCGCAACCCGCAGGCCTGCTGGGACCTGCTCGACCGCGCCGGCGTGACGGTCCTCAGCCAGACACCGTCGGCGTTCTACGCGCTTGCCGACGCGGCGACGCAGGCCCGGCCGGACACCGGCGACCGGCTGCGCGCGGTCGTCTTCGGCGGCGAGGCCCTCAACCCGGCCCGGCTGCAGCGGTGGCACGCGCAGCGCCCCGGCCCGGCGCTGGTGAACATGTACGGCATCACCGAAACCACCGTGCACGTCACCGCGTGGCCGGTGCGCCCCGGCGAGCCGGACAGCGTCATCGGGCGCGGGCTGCCCGGATTCGCCACCTACGTCCTGGACGGAGCCCTCCAGCCCGTCGAGGCCGGGGTCGCCGGCGAGCTCTACGTCGCCGGCGGCCAGCTCGCCCGCGGCTACGCCGGGCAGCCCGCGCTGAGCGCCACCCGGTTCGTGGCCTGCCCCTTCCGGCCCGGGCAGCGGATGTACCGCACCGGCGACCGCGCACAGTGGACGCCGGACGGGCAGCTCATCTTCGCCGGCCGCGCCGACCACCAGGTGAAGATCCGCGGCTTCCGCATCGAGCCGGGCGAGATCGAGACGATTCTGGCCGCACACCCGGACGTCGCAACCGCCGCCGTGGTCGTCCGCGAGGACCGGGCACAGGACAAAAAGCTGATTGCCTATCTGGTACCGCGACCCGGCCTCGACCGCACCGCACTGGAAGCCATCCTCGACCGGGTGCGCGCCCACGCCGCGCAACGGCTGCCCGACTACATGCTGCCGGCCGCCATGATGGTCCTCGACGGCCTGCCACTGACTGTCAACGGCAAGCTCGACCGGCACGCCTTGCCGGCGCCGGACCGCTCGGCGGCCCGCGACGGCGCCCGGCCGGCCGCGGACACCCGCGAGGAGCTCATGTGCGCGGTCTTCGCGCAGGTCCTGGGCCTCGACGCGGTCGGTGTCGACGACGACTTCTTCGCCCTCGGCGGGCACTCCCTGACCGCCGTCGAACTGACCGGCCGGGCCGGCGCACTATTCGACGCCGACATCCCGCTGCGGGCCCTGTTCGAGGCCCCGACGCCGGCCGGGCTGGCGGCGCTCGTCCCAGCGGCCGGCGGGCGGCGGACGCCGGTGCGGGTAGCGGATCGCCCCGACCGGGTGCCGCTGTCCTTCGCGCAGCGGCGGCTGTGGTTCCTCAGCCAGCTCGAGGGGCCCAACTCGACGTACAACACACCAATCGTGCTGCGCCTGTCCGGCCCGCTCGACCGTGACGCGCTTGCCGCCGCCCTGCGCGACGTCGTGGAGCGCCACGAGTCCCTGCGCACGGTGTACGGCGTCGAGGACGGCGAGCCGTTCCAGCGGGTCCTGGCGGCCGCGGAGCTCGACTGGCAGGTGCAACTCAGGCCCGGCTGGGCCTCAGGTCCGACGCTCGGCGGCGCCGACTGGGACCAGCCGGTGGCACAGGGCTCGACCGTCGGCACGGTCGGCGGGCTCGGCGAGCTGGCCGACGCCGTGCGGGAGGCGGGCGCGTACACGTTCGACCTCGCCACGGAGGCACCGCTGCGGGCCTGGCTCTTCGCCGGCGACCCCGAGGAGCACGTCCTGGTGCTGCTGATGCACCACATCGCCGGCGACGGCTGGTCGGTGGCGCCGCTCATGCGCGACGTGTCAGTGGCATACGAGGCCCGCCGCGGCGGCTCGGCGCCGAACTGGCCGGCCCTGGCCGTGCAGTACGCGGACTACGCGCTCTGGCAGCGGGACCTGCTCGGCGACGAGTCGGATCCGCAGAGCCTGATCGCCGGCCAGCTGGACTACTGGCGGCGGGCCCTCGCCGGTTCGCCGCAGGAGCTGACGCTGCCCGCGGACCGGCCCCGGCCGGCGGTGAGCACCCACCGCGGTCACACCGTCTGGTTCCGCGTCTCCGCCGGGCTGCACCGGCAGCTGGTGGCGCTGGCCAACGAGAACGGCGTCACCGTCTTCATGGCGCTGCACGCCGCGGTAGCGGTGCTGCTGAGCCGCCTCGGTGCCGGCACGGACATCCCGATCGGCTCAGCCGTCGCCGGGCGGACCGACGAGTCGCTCGACGATCTCGTCGGCTGCTTCGTCAACACCCTCGTGGTGCGTACCGACCTGTCCGGCGACCCGACGCTGCGGCAGCTGCTCGCCCGGGTCCGCGACACGCTCCTGTCCGGCCTCGCCAACCAGGATGTGCCGTTCGAGCGGTTGGTGGAGGAATTGGCGCCGGCCCGGTCGATGGCCCGCCACCCACTGTTCCAAGTGGTCCTCACGGCGCTGAACCGGTCCTCGGACGTGCCGGTCCTCACGGGCGTCGAGTGCCGGCCGCTGCTGCTGGACAAGCCGATGGCGAAGTTCGACCTCGACGTCCTCGTCGGCGAGGTGTTCGACCCGCACGGGCGGCCCGACGGCGTCCGGGGCGCGGTGAGCGTGTCGGCGGACCTGTTCGACGAGCCGGCGGCCCGCGCCTTCGCCGAGCGGCTGGTGCGGGTGCTGGAGGCCCTTGCCGCCGACCCGGACGCGCCCGTCAGCGCCGTCGACGTCCTCGACGGCGCCGAGCGCCGGCGCATCCTGCGCGAGTGGGGCCCGGGGCCTGCCGCGGAGGCCGGCGCCGGCGTGCTGGAGCGGTTCGCCGTGCAGGTCGCTCGGACCCCGGATGCGGTGGCCGTGGTGGCGGGCGAGGAGACGCTCACGTACGCGGAGTTGGACGCGCGCGCCGGGCGGCTGGGCAACTATCTGGCTGTGGCCGGTGTGGGTCCGGATTGTGTGGTGGGTTTGTGTCTGCCGCGTGGGGTGCGCACGGTGGTGGCGGTGTTGGCGGTGTGGAAGGCGGGGGGTGCGTATCTGCCGTTGGATGTGGATGCGCCGGTGCAGCGGCAGGCGTTCATGTTGGCGGACAGTCGTGCGGTGCTGGTGCTGGGGACGGCGGCGGTGCTCGATGAGCTGCCGGTCGGCCGGGTTCGGATGGTGGACTTCGACGAGGCGATGGGCGCGCAGTCGCCCGACGCGGCCGCGGCCGCAGTGCGGCCCGACCACCTGGCCTATGTGATCTACACGTCCGGCTCGACGGGCCGCCCGAAGGGCGTCGCCGTCACGCACGCCGGCCTGGCCGGCTACGTGGAGGCAGCGGTCGAGCGGCTCGAGCTGGGCGGTGCGGGCCGCCGGTACGGCCTGTTGCAGGCGGCGGCGACGGATCTGGGTAACACGATCCTGCTGGCGAGTCTGACGAGCGGCGGTGAGCTGCACATCGCCGATGCGGACACGGCGATGGATCCGGCCGCGATGCGGGAGTTCGTGACCGTTCACCAGATCGATCACGTGAAGATCGTCCCGTCGCATTTGGCGGCGTTGGGTCCCGTGCTGCCCCGGCGGTCGCTGATCCTGGGTGGCGAGAAGGCCCCGGCGGCGCTCGTCGAGGGGCTGCTGGCGATCCCGGGTGGTCCGGTGGTGTTCAACCATTATGGGCCGACGGAGACGACGATCGGTGTCGTGGCGGTGCGGCTGGCGCCGGGAGCGGTGCCGATCGGGCGTCCGCTGGCCGGGGTGAGCGCGTTCGTGCTGGATGCCGGGCTGCGGCCGGTCGCCGCGGGTGTGGTCGGGGAGTTGTACATCGCCGGGACGCAGCTGGCGCGTGGCTATCTGCGCCAGTCGGCGCTTACCGCAGCCCGGTTCGTGGCGTGTCCCTTTGCGCCGGGCGAGCGGATGTATCGCACGGGCGATCTGGTGCGCTGGACGGCGGATGGTCAGCTGCTGTTCGAGGGCCGCGCCGACGACCAGGTGAAGATCCGCGGCTTCCGGGTGGAGCCGGGCGAGGTGCAGTCGGTCCTGGCCGGCTGTCCGGGCGTCGAGCACGCGGCGGTCATCGGACGCGACGGTGCCCTGGTGGCCTACGTCGTCGGCGACGTCGCGCCGCGGGCCGTGCGCGAGTACGTCGCCGGCGAGCTGCCCGACCACATGGTGCCGGCGGTGGTCCTCCTCGACGCTCTGCCGTTGACGGCGAACGGCAAGCTTGACCGTCAGGCGTTGCCGGCGCCGGATTTCGGGTCGGCGGCTGGTCGGCGGCGGGCGCCGGGCACTGAGCACGAGCGGCTGCTGTGTGAGGCGTTCGCGTCGGTGCTGGGCCTGGACGAGGTAGGCGTCGACGACGACTTCTTCGACCTGGGTGGCCACTCGCTGCTGGCGGTGCGGCTGGTGAGCCGGATCAAGAGTGTGCTGGAGGTCGACGTCGACATCCGGGCCCTGTTCCAGTGTCCGACGCCGGCCGGGTTGGCGGCGCTGGTGCCTGCGGCGGGTGGGCATCGGGTACGGCTGCGGGCGGTGGAGCGTCCTGCGCGGGTGCCGTTGTCGTTCGCGCAGCAGCGGCTGTGGTTCCTGAGCCAGATGGAAGGGCCGAGCGCCACCTACAACAGCCCGCTCGTGCTCCGCCTGACCGGCCCGCTGGACCGGGCCGCGCTGGCCGAGGCGCTGCGGGACGTCGTCGACCGGCACGAGGCACTGCGCACGATGTTCGGCGCCGAGGACGGCGAGCCGTACCAGCGGATCCTTGACGGCGCGGACCTGGACTGGCGGCTCCAGGTCGAGGCCGGCCCGCTGCGCGACGTGGACGGCCACGCGTTCGACCTCGCCGCCGAGGTTCCCTTCCGGGCGTGGCTCTTCACCGAAGACCGTGACGAGCACGTGCTGGTGCTGCTGCTGCATCACATCGCGGGTGACGGCTGGTCGATCGCGCCGCTGATGCGTGACGTGTCGGCGGCGTACGCGGCCCGGTGTGCGGGGGTGGCGCCGGACTGGTCGCCGCTGCCGGTGCAGTACGCGGACTACGCGCTGTGGCAGCGGGCACTCCTCGGCGCGGAGTCCGATCCGGAGAGTCTGATCGCCGGGCAGCTCGCCTACTGGCGGCGAGCGTTGGCAAGCTCGCCGCAGGAGCTGCGGCTGCCGGCGGACCGGCCCCGCCCGACGGTCGGCACCCACCGTGGGCACTCGGTGTCCTTCGCGGCCCCCGCCGAACTGCACAACGCGCTGGTCCGGCTGGCCCGGGAGCACAACGTCACCATGTTCATGGTGTTGCATGCGGCACTGGCCGTGCTGCTGTCGCGGCTGGGTGCCGGCACGGACATCCCGATCGGGTCGGCGGTCGCCGGGCGGACCGACGAGTCGCTCGACGATCTCGTCGGCTGCTTCGTCAACACTCTGGTGGTCCGCACCGACCTGTCCGGCGATCCGACGGTGCGGCAGTTGCTCGGCCGGGTCCGCGACACCCTCCTGTCCGGCCTCGCCAACCAGGATGTGCCGTTCGAGCGGTTGGTGGAGGAGTTGGCGCCGGCCCGGTCGATGGCCCGTCATCCGCTGTTCCAGGTGGTGTTGACGTTGCAGAACGCGGCCGACGTCGTGGTGGATCTGCCGGGGTTGCGGGTGCAGCGGTTGTTGACGGGTCGGCCGGCGGCGAAGTTCGACCTGGATGTGATGGTCGGTGAGCAGTTCGACGCCGCGCATGCGCCGGCGGGGATCCGGGGTACGTTCACGGTGTCGGCGGATCTGTTCGACGAGCCGGCGGCGGCGCTGTTCGCGGAGCGGTTCGTGCGGGTCCTGCACGCGCTGGCCGAGGATCCCGGTCGGGGCGTGGACGCGGTGGAGATCCTGGCGCCCGAGGAGCGCGCCGGTCTGCTCACCGTGCACCCTGCCCCCGCCGCGCAGGGCGTCCTGGAGCGGTTCGCCGTGCAGGTCGCTCGGACCCCGAACGCGGTGGCCGTGGTGGCAGGCGAGGAGACGCTCACCTACGCGGAGTTGGACGCGCGCGCCGGGCGGCTGGGCAACTATCTGGCTGCGGCCGGTGTGGGTCCGGATTGTGTGGTGGGTTTGTGTCTGCCGCGTGGGGTGCGCACGGTGGTGGCGGTGTTGGCGGTGTGGAAGGCGGGGGGTGCGTATCTGCCGTTGGATGTGGATGCGCCGGTGCAGCGGCAGGCGTTCATGTTGGCGGACAGTCGTGCGGTGCTGGTGCTGGGGACGGCGGCGGTGCTCGACGAGCTGCCGGTCGGCCGGGTCCGGATGGTCGACCTCGACGATCCCGCGGTGGTCGCCGGAGTGGCCGCGCAGCCGCCCGACGCCGCGACCCTCGCCGCGCGCCCGGACCACCTGGCCTACGTGATCTACACGTCCGGGTCGACCGGCCGCCCGAAGGGCGTGGCCGTCACGCACGCCGGGCTGGCCGGCTACGTGGAGGCGGCGGTCGACCGGCTCGAGCTGGGCGCTGCGGGCCGCCGGTACGGCCTGTTGCAGGCCGCCGCCACAGACCTCGGTAACACGATCCTGCTGGCGAGTCTGACGAGCGGCGGTGAGCTGCACATCGCCGACGCGGACACGGCGATGGATCCGGCCGCGATGCGGGAGTTCGTGACCGGCCGGGCGATCGATCACGTGAAGATCGTGCCGTCGCATTTGGCGGCGTTGGGTGCCGTGCTGCCGCGGCGGTCGCTGGTCCTCGGTGGTGAGAAGGCGCCGGCCGGTCTGGTCGAGCAGTTGCTGGCGGTCCCTGGCGGTCCGGCGGTGTTCAACCATTACGGGCCGACGGAGACGACGGTCGGCGTGGTGGCGGCGCGGTTGGCGTCCGGGGTGGTGCCGATCGGGCGTCCGCTGGCCGGGGTGAGCGCGTTCGTGCTGGATGCCGGGCTGCGGCCGGTCGCTGCGGGTGTGGTCGGGGAGTTGTACATCGCCGGGAGGCAGCTGGCCCGTGGCTATTTGCGTCAGGGCGGGTTGACCGCGAGCCGGTTCGTGGCGTGCCCGTATGTGCGCGGCGAGCGGATGTATCGCACCGGGGACCTGGCAAGGTGGACGGCCGACGGGCAGCTGCTGTTCGAGGGCCGCGCCGACGATCAGGTGAAGATCCGCGGTTTCCGGGTCGAGCCCGGCGAGGTCCAGGCCGTCGTCGGCGGCTGCCCGGGCGTCACCCAGGCGGCGGTGGTGGCTCGCGACGGTGCCCTGGTCGCGTACGTGGCCGGCGACGTCGAGCCGAGGACGGTCCGCGAGCACGTCGCCGGCGAGCTGCCCGACCACATGGTGCCCGCCGCCGTTGTCGTGCTGGACGCCCTGCCGTTGACGGCGAACGGCAAGCTTGACCGTCAGGCGCTGCCGGCGCCGGATTTCGGGTCGGCGGCCGGTCGGCGGCGGGCGCCGGGCACTGAGCACGAGCGGCTGCTGTGTGAGGCGTTCGCGTCGGTGCTGGGCCTGGACGAGGTCGGCGTCGACGACGACTTCTTCGACCTGGGCGGTCACTCGCTGCTGGCGGTGCGGCTGGTGAGCCGGATCAAGAGCGTCCTCGAGGTCGACGTCGACATCCGGGCCCTGTTCCAGAGCCCGACGCCGGCCGGTCTCGCCGCGCTGATGCCGACGACGGGCGGGCATCGGGTCCGGCTGCGGGCGGTGGAGCGCCCTGCGCGGGTGCCGTTGTCGTTCGCGCAGCAGCGGCTGTGGTTCCTGAGCCAGATGGAAGGGCCCAGCGCCACCTACAACACCCCACTCGTGCTCCGCCTGACCGGCCCGCTGGACCGGATCGCGCTGGCCGAGGCGCTGCGGGACGTCGTCGAGCGGCACGAGGCACTGCGCACCGTCCTGCCGTCGGCGCAGGGCCGCCCCTATCAGCGCGTGATCCCGGCCGCCGAACTCGACTGGCGGCTGCGCATCGACGACGCACCGCCGGACGTCGCCGCCGTCACCCGCCACACGTTCGACCTCGCCACGGAGGTACCGCTACGGGCCCACCTGTTCACCGTGAACCGTGACGAGCACGTGCTGGTGTTGCTGCTGCATCACATCGCGGGTGACGGCTGGTCGATCGCGCCGCTGATGCGTGACGTGTCGGCGGCGTACGCGGCCCGGTGTGCGGGGGTGGCGCCGGACTGGTCGCCGCTGCCGGTGCAGTACGCGGACTATGCGCTGTGGCAGCGCGAGCTGCTGGGCGAGGAGTCGGACTCGGAGAGTCTGATCGCCGGCCAGCTCGACTACTGGCGGCGGGCCCTCGCCGGTTCGCCGCAGGAACTGAGGCTGCCGGCGGACCGGCCCCGCCCGATGGTCGGTACCCACCGCGGCCATTCGGTGTCGTTCGCGGCGCCTGCCGAGCTGCACGACGCGCTGGCTCGGTTGGCTCGTGAGCACAACGTCACGATGTTCATGGTGCTGCATGCGGCGCTGGCCGTGCTGCTGTCGCGCCTCGGTGCCGGCACGGACATTCCGATCGGCTCAGCCGTCGCCGGGCGCACCGATGAGCTGCTCGACGATCTGGTGGGGTGTTTCGTCAACACCCTGGTGGTGCGCACAGATCTGTCGGGTGGCCCGTCGTGGGGTGAGCTGCTGGGCCGGGTGCGGGAGGCGAGCCTGGGTGCTCTGGCGCATCAGGATGTGCCGTTCGAGCGGTTGGTGGAGGAGCTGGCGCCGGCCCGGTCGATGGCCCGTCATCCGCTGTTCCAGGTGGTGTTGACGTTGCAGAACGCGGCCGACGTCGTGGTGGATCTGCCGGGGTTGCGGGTGCAGCGGTTGTTGACGGGTCGGCCGGCGGCGAAGTTCGACCTGGATGTGATGGTCGGTGAGCAGTTCGACGCCGCGCATGCGCCGGCGGGGATCCGGGGTACGTTCACGGTGTCGGCGGATCTGTTCGACGAGCCGGCGGCGGCGCTGTTCGCGGAGCGGTTCGTGCGGGTCCTGCACGCGCTGGCCGAGGATCCCGGTCGGGGCGTGGACGCGGTGGAGATCCTGGCGCCCGAGGAGCGCGCCGGTCTGCTCACCGTGCACCCTGCCCCCGCCGCGCAGGGCGTCCTGGAGCGGTTCGCCGCGCACATCGCTCGGACCCCGAACGCGGTCGCCGTCACAGCCGGCGGCGAGACGCTCACCTATGCGGAGCTGGACGCCCACGCCAACCGGCTCGCCCACTACCTGCGCGACAACGGGGTCGGCGCCGAATCCGTCGTGGCCATCGCGGCCGAGCGCAGCGCCGGGCTCGTCGCGGCGATCCTCGCGATCTGGAAGGCCGGCGGCGCCTACCTGCCCCTCGACGTGCAGGCCCCGCCCGACCGAATCGGATTCGTGCTCACCGACGCGCGCGCCGCGGTCGTGCTCGGCGAACAGGCGGCCGTCGACGAACTGCCCATCGCGCGCGGCGTGCGCACCATCGTCACCGACGCCCCGGCGACCGCCGCCGCCATCGCCGCGCAGCCCGCGCACGACCCCGCGACCGCACCCGCCGGCGGCACGCCCGCGTACGTCATCTACACCTCCGGCTCGACCGGCCGTCCCAAGGGCGTCGCCGTCACCCACGCGGGCGTCGCCGCCTACGCCGCTGCCGCGGTCGACCGCCTCGAGCTGCGGAGCGCCGGCCGCCGGTACGCGCTGCTGCAGGCCGCCGCCACGGACCTCGGCAACACGGTCCTGCTGGCGAGCATCGTCACCGGCGGCGAGCTGCACATCGTCGACGCCGACACCGCCACCGACCCCGCCGCCCTGCGCGCATATCTGGCCGAGCACGAGATCGACCATCTGAAGATCGTCCCGTCGCACCTGGCCGCGCTGAGCGCCGTCAACGGCCCGGACGGCCTGCTGCCGCGGCGGTCGCTGATCCTGGGTGGCGAGAAGGCCCCGGCGGCGCTCGTCGAGGGGCTGCTGGCGATCCCGGGTGGTCCGGTGGTGTTCAACCATTATGGGCCGACGGAGACGACGATCGGTGTCGTGGCGGTGCGGCTGGCGCCGGGAGCGGTGCCGATCGGGCGTCCGCTGGCCGGGGTGAGCGCGTTCGTGCTGGACGGCGGGCTGCGGCCGGTCGCTGCGGGTGTGGTCGGGGAGTTGTACATCGCCGGGAGGCAGCTGGCGCGTGGCTATCTGCGCCAGTCGGCGCTTACCGCAAGCCGGTTCGTGGCGTGTCCGTACGTGCGCGGCGGGCGGATGTATCGCACCGGGGATCTGGCAAGGTGGACGGCGGATGGTCAGCTGCTGTTCGAGGGCCGCGCCGACGACCAGGTGAAGATCCGCGGCTTCCGGGTGGAGCCGGGCGAGGTCCAGGCCGCCGTCGGCGGCTGCCCCGGCGTCACGCACGCCGCGGTGGTGGCCCGCGACGGTGCCCTGGTGGCCTACGTCGTCGGCGACGTGGAGCCGAAGGCGGTGCGCGAGCACGTCGCCCGCCGGCTGCCCGACCACATGGTGCCGGGGACGGTGGTGGTCCTCGACGCCCTCCCGCTGACCGCGAACGGCAAGCTGGACCGTCAGGCGCTGCCGGCGCCGGACCTCGCGCCGGCGGGCGGGCCGCGGCGGGCGCCGTCCAGCGAGCGCGAGCGGCTGCTGTGTGAGGCGTTCGCGTCGGTCCTGGATCTGGACGAGGTAGGCGTCGACGACGACTTCTTCGAGCTCGGCGGGCACTCCCTGCTCGCCGTATCGCTCGTCGAGCGGCTGCGTGAGCACGGGCTGACGGTCCCGGTGCGGGCGCTGTTCCAGAGCCCGACCCCCGCCGCCCTGGCCTACGCCGCCGGCACCGTCGAGCCGGCCGCGCCGGCCGCCGCGATCGCCGCCGGCGCGGACGCCATCACCCCGGAACTGCTGCCCCTCGTGCCGCTGTCGCAGGCCGAGATCGACAACGCCGTCGCCCGGGTCGACGGCGGACCGGCAAACGTCGCCGACATCTACCCCCTGGCGCCACTGCAGGAAGGCATCCTCTTCCACCACCTGATGAGCGCCGACACCGGCCGCGACGTCTACCTCCTGCCGATCGTGCTCGACCTCGACACGCCGGCGCATCTCGAGCGGTTCGTCGCCGCGCTGCAACGCGTCGTCGACCGCCACGACATCTACCGCACCGCCCTGGCCTGGGACGGGCTGCCGCAGCCCGTCCAGGTGGTCTGGCGGCACGCGCCCGTACCGGTGCGCGAGGTGCCGATCCCGTCGTCCGGCGACCCGGTCCGCCACCTGCTCGCGGCCGGCGAGCCGGCCATGGACCTGCGGCGGGCACCCCTGCTCGACGTCCTCATCGGCGTGCCCGGCCCGGACCCCGAAGGCGGCGCCCTCGGCTCCCACGCCGGAGGCGGCCAGCCCGACCCCGACATTGAAGGCGGCGAGCCACGCGCGGCGACACCGCGGCGGCTCGCCCTCGTGCGCATCCACCAGCTGCTGCGCGACCACACCGGCATGGGCATGCTGCTACAGGAGATCCGCGCCCACCTCACCGGGCGCGGCGACGACCTGCCCGAGCCAGTGCCATTCCGCACCTTCGTCGCCCAGGTCCTCGCCGCCCAGGCGCCCGAGGCGCACCGGCACTACTTCGCCGGCCTCCTCGGCGACGTCACCGAGCCCACCATGCCCTACGGGCTTGCCGACGTGCACACCGACGGCACCGCCGCCGCCCGGGCCACCCTCGCCGTCGACGCCGGGCTGACCGCCCGGCTGCGGGCCGCCGCCCGGGAGCTCGGCACGAGCCCGGCGACGGTACTGCACCTCGCCTGGGCCAGGGTCCTCGCCACGCTCGCCGGCCGCCGCGACGTCGTCTTCGGCACCGTCCTGTTCGGACGGCTCGCCGCCGCCGGTGCGGCCCGGGTCCCCGGACCGTTCATCAACACGCTGCCGGTCCGGGTGCCGATCGACGGCACCGGCGCGGCCGCTGCCGTCACCGCCATGCGCGACCAGCTCGCGGCACTGCTGGAGCATGAGCACGCACCGCTCGCCGCCGCCCAGCGGGCCAGCGGGCTGACCGGCGACGCCCCGCTGTTCACGTCGCTGTTCAACTACCGGCACAACCCGGAGGACCGTGCCGCGGCCGGCGACGGCACGATCGTCGACGGCATCCGCGTCCTGCTCACCCGCGAGCGCACCAACTACCCGCTCACCGTCGCCGTCAACGACACCCCGCAGGGGCTGCTCCTCGGCGTCGACGCAGTCGCGCCCGCCGACCCGCAGGCCGTCTGCGCGATGCTGCACACCGCGCTGGGCAACCTGGTCACCGCACTGGAAACCACCCGACGCGGCGGCCCAGAGCTGGCGCTCGCCGCGATCCAGGTCCTGGACGCACCGAGGAGAGAGCTGACCCGGCGCTGGAGCACCGCCGCCGAGCCGGCGGCGCCGGCCACCCTCGCCCAGCTGTTCGCCGGCCAGGTGGCGCGCACCCCCGACGCGCCGGCCCTCGCCGGCGACCGCGACCTGTCCTACCGCGAGCTCGACGAGTGGTCCGACCGCATCGCCGGGCACCTACAGGAACTGGGCGCGGGCCCGGAGACCGTCGTCGGCATCGTGCTCGACCGCGGCGCCGACTGGGTCGCCACCGTCCTGGGCGTCACCAAAACCGGCGCGGCGTTCCTCCCGGTCGACCCCGCGGCGCCGGAACCGCGGCGGCGGCTCATCCTCGCCGCCGCCGACATCGTGCTGACCGAGCCGGTGGCCACGGCACTGCCCCCGGCAGCGCTACGCCCGTCCGCGGCGATCCCCGGCAACCTCGCGTACGTGCTGTACACGTCGGGTTCGACGGGTGTGCCGAAGGGTGTGGGTGTGTCGCATGCGGGTCTGGCCAGTTTGGTGGCGGGTCAGATGGAGCGGTTCGGGGTGGGTCCGGGCAGCCGGGTGCTGCAGTTCGCGTCGGTGGGGTTCGATGCTGCGGTGGCGGAGGTGGTGGTGGCGCTGTGTTCGGGTGCGGCGGTGGTGGCGGTGGGCCGGGTTGAGGTGGGTGATCTGGGGTTGGTCGCTGATCGGTTCGGGGTGACGCATGTGACGGTGCCGCCGGCGGTGTTGGGTGTGGTGGAGGGCCTGGGTTCGATCGGCACGGTGGTGTGTGCGGGCGAGGCGCTGCCGGCTGCGGTGGTGGATGTGTGGGCTGATCGGGTGCGGTTGGTCAATGCCTATGGTCCGACGGAGTCGACGGTGTGTGCGGCGATGTCGCCGGTGTTGCGGGTCGGGGATGTGCCGGTGATCGGGGTGCCGATTGTGGGGAGCCGGGTGTTGGTGCTGGACGGGTCGTTGCAGCCGGTGCCGGCGGGTGTGGTCGGCGAGTTGTATATCGCGGGGGAGGGTGTGGCTCGGGGGTATGTCGGGCGGTCGGGGCTGACAGCGGAGCGGTTCGTGGCGTGTCCGTTCGAGCCGGGTCGGCGGATGTATCGCACTGGTGATGTGGGCCGGTGGACGGTTGATGGGCGGTTGGCGTTTGCCGGTCGGTCGGATGATCAGGTGAAGATCCGCGGGTTCCGGATCGAGCCGGGTGAGGTGCAGGCGGTGGTCGCCCGCTGTCCCGGTGTGCGGCAGGCCGTGGTGGTGGCGCGCGGCGACGCCCTCGTCGCGTATGTGGTGGGTGACGTGTTGCCGGAGTCCGTGCGTGTGCATGCGGCTGGGTTGTTGCCGGAGTACATGGTGCCGGCGGCGGTGGTGGTGCTGGATGCGTTGCCGTTGAACGTGAACGGGAAGGTGGATCGGGCGGCGCTGCCGGCGCCCGAGATGGCCTCCGGCGTCGGTGCGGGGCGGGAGGCTGCGGATCCGGTGCAGGAGTTGCTGTGTGGGCTGTTCGCTGATGTGCTGGGTCGGGTGGTGGTCGGGCCGGATGACAATTTCTTCGCCCTTGGTGGGCATTCCCTGCTCGCCGTACGGCTGATCTCGCGGCTGCGGGGGGTGTTCGACGCCGAGGTACCCCTCCGCGGCCTCTTCGACGCGCCCACTCCCGCGCGGCTCGCCGACCGGCTGGCCCGCGCCGGGCGCGCCCGCCGCGAACTTCGGCCCGCGCAACCGCGACCGGACCGGATCCCGCTGTCGTTCGCGCAGCGCGGTCTGTGGTTCGGCCAGCAGCTCGACAGTGAGGCCGCGCTGTACAACATGCCGTCAGTTGTCCAACTGTCCGATGTGGACCCCGATGCGCTGAACCTGGCGCTGCGCGACGTCATCGGCCGGCACGAGATCCTGCGAACGGTCATCGAGGTGATCGACGGGGAGCCGTACCAGCGGATCGTGCCCATCGACGAACTCGACTGGTCCCTGCGCCGCGGACCGGCCGAGCCGGCGACGACGTTCGACCTCAGCACCGAGGTGCCGATCCGGGCCTGGCTGTCCGACGACGGCACGCTGACCGTGGTGATCCACCACATCGCCGGCGACGGCTGGTCGCTGCGGCCCCTGGCGAACGACCTCTCCGCCGCGTACCGCGCCCGCCGCGACGGCCGCGCCCCTGACTGGGCACCCCTGCCCGTGCAGTACGCCGACTACGCCCTGTGGCAGCGCGACCTGCTTGGCGATGGTCTCCTGGAGCGGCAGCTCGCCTTCTGGCGGGAGACCCTCGCCGGGGCGCCGGAGGAGCTCGCGCTGCCGGCGGACCGCCCGCGCCCGGCCGTCGCCTCACACGCGGGCGTCGCGGCGCCGGTCCTGGTGCCGGACGAGCTGTACCGGCGCCTGACCGACCTCGCCCGCGCCGAGAACGTCACCGTGTTCATGATCCTCCAGGCTTCGCTGGCGGTGGTACTGTCCCGGCTCGGCGCCGGCCCCGACATCCCGATCGGTGTCGCCGCCGCCGGCCGGACCGACCAGGCCCTCGAGGACCTCGTCGGATGCTTCGTGAACACCCTCGTGATCCGCACGGACCTGTCCGGCGAACCGACATTCACCGAGCTGCTCCAGCGGGTGCGCCGGACCGGCCTTGACGCTTTCGAGCACCAGGACGTGCCGTTCGAACGCCTCGTCGAGGAGCTGGCGCCGTCGCGCACCCTGGCCCGGCACCCGCTGTTCCAGGTGAAGCTCGCCGTGCAGAACCTCGACCGGCCGGTGCTCGACCTGCCCGGGGCCGCAATCGGCGGCGCCGGGGCCGGCGCGTCCGCGGCGAAGTTCGACATCGACATCAGCATCGGCGACGCGCCGGGCGGCGGCCTCCGCGGGACCCTTGTCGGCGCGGCTGATCTGTTCGATGCGGACACTGTTGCTGCGCTGGCGGCGCGGTGGGTGCGTGTGCTGGACGCGGTGAGCGCCGAGCCGGGTGTCCGGGTGGGTGCGGTGGGTGTGCTCGATGCGGCTGAGCGCGCTCGGTTGCTGGGTCCGGTGGTCAGTGAGCCGGCGGTGCCGGTGGCGACGATCCCGGCGTTGTTCGCGGCGCAGGTGTCGGCGGTTCCGGATGCGGTGGCGGTGGTGTGTGGCGGGGAGGAGGTGTCGTATCGGGAGTTGGATGTGCGGTCGGATGGTGTGGCCGCGTATTTGCGGGGTCTCGGGGTTGGGCCGGAGTCGGTGGTGGGTGTGCTGCTGCCGCGGGGTGTTTCGCTGTTGGTGGCGTTGCTGGGTGTGTTGAAGGCGGGTGGTGCGTATTTGCCGATCGATGTGCAGTATCCGCGGGAGCGGATCGACTTCATGCTGGCCGACGCGGGCGCCGTGGTCGTGCTGGACGGCGAGCTGGAGTTTGCCGGTGGGCCGGTGGAAGCCGGCGTGACGCCGGCGCATCCGGCGTGGTTGATCTATACGTCGGGTTCGACGGGGACGCCGAAGGGGGTGTTGGTGTCACATGCGGGCGTTGGGGCTCTGGTCGAGGGTCATCGGCGGTGGTTGGGGGTTGGGCCGGGGTCGCGGGTGGGGCAGTTCGCATCGGCGGGGTTTGACACGTTCGGTTGGGAGTGGTGTATGGCGTTGCTGTGCGGGGCGACGCTGGTGGTGATTCCGGACGAGTGGCGGCTGAGCCCGGATCTGGGCCGCTTCCTGGCGGGGCAGGCGGTGACGCACGTGACGCTGCCGCCTGCGGTGCTGGCTGGTCTGGATCCGTTGAGTGTGGATCTCGATGTGGTGTTGGCGGTGGCGGGTGAGGCGTGTCCGGTGCCGGTGATGCGGCGCTGGGCTGCGGGCCGGTTGATGTTCAACTCGTATGGGCCGACGGAGACGACGGTGGATGCGACGTTGTGGCGGATGCGTGCGGACGCGGCGCAGGTGGCGATCGGTACGCCGGTGCTCGATACCCGGGTGTTCGTGCTTGACGCCGGGCTGCGGCCGGTGCCGGCGGGGGTGGTCGGCGAGTTGTATGTGGCGGGCGTCGGTTTGGCGCGGGGTTATGTGGGGCGGCCTGGGTTGACGGGTGAGCGGTTTGTGGCGTGTCCGTTTGTGCCGGGGCGGCGGATGTATCGCACGGGTGATTTGGGTCGGTGGACGTCGGGCGGGCTGTTGGTGTTCGCGGGTCGGGCTGATGATCAGGTGAAGATTCGTGGGTTCCGGATTGAGCTGGGTGAGGTGCAGGCGGTTGTTGCGGGGTGTGCGGGGGTGCGGCAGGCGGTGGTGGTGGTGTGGGGGGATGCGCTGGTGGCGTATGTGGTGGGTGAGGTGTTGCCGGATGTGGTGCGTGAGCATGCGGCGCGGGTGTTGCCGAAGTACATGGTGCCGGGTGCGGTGGTGGTGTTGGATGCGTTGCCGTTGACGGAGAACGGCAAGATCGATAAGCGGGCGTTGCCGGAGCCGCAGCGGGCGGCTCCCTCCGCCGAGGCGGCGGTCGGCGAGGAGCAGCGGGCGCTGTGCGCGCTGTTCGCGGATGTGTTGCGCCTGGAGCGGGTCGGGCCCGATGAGGACTTCTTCGACCTGGGTGGGCATTCGCTGCTGGCGACGCAGCTGGCCAGCCGCATCCGCAGCGACCTCGGCCGCCACGCCGAGATCACCGACATCTTCGAGGCGCCCACCGTCAACGAGCTGATCGCGCGGCTGTCGCCCGCGGACGCCGGACCGGCCGGCCCGGCGCGGCAGGAGCGGCCGGCGCGGCCGCCGCTGTCATTCGCGCAGCGGCGGCTGTGGTTCCTGGATCAGCTGGAGGGCCCGAGCCCGCTGTACAACGTGCCGGTCGTGCTGCGCCTGGAGGGGGTGGACGCCGACGCGCTCGGCGCGGCGCTGCGAGACGTGATCGAGCGGCACGAGGTGCTGCGCACCGTGTTCGGCGTCGCCGACGGCGAGCCCTACCAGCACATCGTGCCCGTCGACGCCGTCGACTGGGCGCTGCAGCTCGGCTCCGTCCCGGACCGGGCGACCCTCGACGCCGCTGTCGCGCAGGCCGTCCGCTGCGTGTTCGACCTGGCCGTCGACCTGCCCGTCCGGGCCTGGCTGTTCGACGCCGGCGACGGCGGGCAGACGCTCGTCGTCGTCGTGCACCACATCGCCGGCGACGGCTGGTCGACCGGCCCCCTGGCCCGGGACCTCTCCACCGCCTACGCGGCCCGCCGCGACGGCCGGGCACCCCGGTGGGCGGCGCTCCCGGTGCAGTACGCCGACTACGCCCTCTGGCAGCGCGACCAGCTCGGCGGCGGCGTCCTCGAGCGGCAGGTCGGCTACTGGCGGGAGGCCCTGGCCGGCGCGCCGGAGGAGCTCGCGCTCCCGGCCGACCATCCCCGCCCGCCGACGGCCACCCACCGCGGCCTCGGCATGCCGGTATCCGTCCCCGCCGAGGTGCACCGCCGGCTGCTCGAGCTCGCCCGGCGCGAGAACGCCACCCTCTTCATGGTGCTCCAGGCGGCGCTGGCCACGCTGCTGTCCAAGCACGGCGCCGGGCCGGACATCCCGATCGGCACGGCGATCGCCGGGCGCACCGACCAGGCCCTCGACGACCTCGTCGGGTTCTTCGTCAACACCCTCGTCATGCGCACCGACCTGTCCGGCAACCCGACGTTCGCCGAGCTCCTGCGCCGGGTGCGGTCCCGGGCGCTGGCCGCCTACGCCAACCAGGACGTGCCCTTCGAACGCCTCGTCGAGGAGCTCGCACCGGCCCGGTCCCTGTCGCGCCACCCGCTCTTCCAGGTCGTGCTCGCCCTGCAGAACACCGCCCGGGCCGCGCTGGACCTGCCGGGCGTCGCCATCCGCCGCGAGGCGCCCGGCCTGTCCGCCGTGAAGTTCGACCTCGACCTCACCGTCCACGAGACGTTCGGGCCCGACGGCGAGCCGGCCGGGCTGGGCGGCTTCCTCGTCGGCGCGGCCGACCTGTTCGACGCCGGCACGATCGAGGTGCTGTCCGGGCGCTGGACGCGGCTGCTGCGGGCGGCCGGCGCCGACCCCGACCGGCCCCTCGACGCGATCGACATCCTCGGCGAGGACGAGCGGGCCGGGCTGCTTGCTCGCGACCCCGCCGGCGCGACACAGGCCACCACGCTGCCGGAGCTGTACGCCGCCGTCGCCGCCCAGCACCCCGGCGCGATCGCCGTGGCCGACGACGCGACCGCGCTGACGTATGCGGAGCTCGACACCCGGGCTAACCGCCTCGCCCGGCACCTGCGCGCCCTCGGCGTGCACCGGGAGGCCGTCGTCGCTGTGGTGCTGCCCCGAGGCGCCGAGCTGGTCGTCACGCTCCTCGCCGTGCTCAAGGCCGGCGGCGCCTACCTGCCCGTCGACGTGGCCTACCCGCCCGAGCGGATCGCCCTGCTGCTGCGCGACGCCGCGGCCGCCGCCGTGGTGACCCGCACCGCGCACACCGGGGCCGTCCGGGACGCGGCCGTGCCGGTGATCGTGCTCGACGAGCCGGCCGTCGCCGCCGGCCTGGCCGAGGGCCCGGACGCGGCGCCACCCGCCGCCGAGGTCGGACCCGACGGCGCCGCCTACCTGATGTACACCTCCGGCTCCACCGGCCGGCCCAAGGGCGTACTGGTGCCGCACCGCGCCGTCGAACGCCTCGTCCGCGACGCCGGGTACTTCACGGCCGGCCCCGGTGACGTGTTCGCCCAGCTCGGATCCGTCTCCTTCGACGCCGCCACCTTCGAGATCTGGGGCGCGCTGCTCAACGGCGCGACGGTGGCGGCGGCCCCGCCGGGCGCGCTGTCGGTCGCCGAGCTCGGCGCGTTCCTGCGCCGCCACGCCGTCACCACCCTGTGGCTCACCGCCGGGCTCTTCCACGAAGTGGTCGACACCGACGTGACGGTCCTCGCCGGCGTCCGCCACCTGCTGGCCGGCGGCGACGTCCTGTCGGCCGCGCACTGCGCCCGCCTCCTCGAGCACCGGCCGACGATCCGACTGTCCAACGGCTACGGCCCGACGGAGAACACGACGTTCACCACCGTGCACCCGGTCCGGCCGGCGGACCTCGAGGGCGGCTCGGGCGTGCCGATCGGGCGGCCGGTCCCGCAGACCCGGGCCTTCGTGCTCGACGAGCGCCTCGGCCTGCTCCCGCCGGGCAGCGTCGGCGAGCTCTACGTCGCCGGTGCCGGGCTCGCCCGCGGGTACACCGGCAGCCCGGGCCCGACCGCGGAGCGCTTCGTCGCCTGCCCATACCTGCCCGGCGAGCGGATGTACCGCACCGGCGACCGCGTCCGGTGGGACCGCGACGGCCGCCTGCGCTTCGCCGGCCGGCTCGACGACCAGGTCAAGATCCGCGGCTTCCGGATCGAGCCCGGCGAGGTCGAGGCGGCCATCGCCACGTGCGAGGGCGTGGGCCGCACGATCGTCGCGGCCCGGGACGGCCGCCTGGTCGCCTACGTCGTGGCCGACGGCGAGCTGCGACCGCAGGCCGTCCGCGAGCACGCCGCCCGCAGCCTGCCGGACCACATGGTGCCCGCCGCGGTGGTCGTCCTGGACGCCCTGCCGCTGACCGGCAACGGCAAGGTCGACCGCTCCGCCCTGCCGGCACCCGACTACGCCGCCGCGGCCGGGCGCGGACGGGAACCGGCCACCGCGCAGGAGACCCTGCTGTGCCGCATCTTCGCCGACGTCCTGGGACTGCCCCGGGTCGGCGTCGACGACGACTTCTTCGCCCTCGGCGGGCACTCGCTGCTGGCCACCCGGCTCGTGCGGCGCATACACACCGAATCGGGCACCGAGGTACCGCTGCGGGCTCTGTTCGAAACCCCGACCGTCGAGGGCCTGGCCGGGCGGCTCGGCCGGGCGGCGGCACCGCGGCCGGCCCTGCGCCCGCGGCGCGAACGAGAGGACTCCTGATGGCCGAGCTGTCGTACGCGCAACGACGACTGTGGTTCCTGGCCCAGCTCGAGGCCCCGGACGGCCTGTACAACATCCCGGCGGTCGTGCGAATGCCCGGCGCCGACCCGGGCGCGCTGGCCGCCGCCCTGCGCGACGTGCTGGAGCGCCACGAGGTCCTGCGCACGGTCATCGCCGCCGACGCCGGGCAGCCGCGACCGCGCGTGCTGCGCATGGCCGAGCTGGACTGGTCGCTGCAGACAGTGCCGGCGCTGGACATCGAGGCGGCCGTGCGGTGCGCGTTCGACCTGAGCGCCGACCTGCCGATCCGGGCGTGGCTCGTCGACGGGCAGACGCTCGTCGTGGTGCTGCACCACATCGCCGCCGACGGCCTGTCCCTCGGCGTCCTGGGGCGCGACATCTCCACCGCCTACGCCGCGCGACTCGGCGGCCGGGCGCCCGGGTGGGAGCCCCTGCCGGTGCAGTACGCCGACTACGCCGCCTGGCAGCACGAGCTCCTCGGCGCCGCCGACGACCCGGACAGCCGGCTGTCGCGGCTGCTGGACTTCTGGCGGGCGGCGCTCGAGGACAGCCCCGAGGAGCTGCGCCTCCCCGCGGACCGGCCCCGGCCGGCGGTGCCCTCCCACCGGGGCCACGGGGTCGAGTTCGCGGTCCCGGCCGAGCAGCACGCGCGGCTCGTCGCCATCGCACGCGAGTCGCGGGCCACCCCGTTCATGATCCTGCAGGCAGCGTTCGCGCTGCTGCTGTCCAGGCTCGGCGCCGGTCCCGACGTCCCGATCGGGGTCGCCGTCGCCGGGCGCACCGACGACGCCCTCGACGACCTGGTGGGCTGCTTCGTCAACACCCTCGTCGTGCGCGCCGACGTCTCCGGGAACCCGACGTTCCGCCGGCTGCTGGAGCGGGTCCGCGACACCGGCCTCGCCGCGCTCGAACACGAGGAGCTGCCCTTCGAGGTGCTCGTCGAGCGGCTCGCTCCGGCCCGCTCGGCCGCCCGCCACCCGCTGTTCCAGGTCATGCTGGCCATGCAGTCCGGGCCGCCGGCCGCGCTGCAGCTGCCCGGCACCTCCGCCGAACGGCAGTCGATCGGCTCCTCGCCGGACGCCCTGGCCAAATTCGACCTCGACCTCACCATCGTCGATTCCCACACCGCCGACGGCGCGCCCGCCGGGCTGCGCGGGGTCCTGATCGGTGCCGCCGACCTGTTCACCGCCGAGACCGTCGCGCGTCTCGCGGCCCGCTGGACCCGGCTGCTGGCCGCCATCGCCGGCGGCCCGGACCGGCGCATCGCCGGCCTCGACGTGCTCGACCCGGACGAGCGGCGCCAGCTCCTCGACGACTGGCGCGGCCCGGCCGTGCCCCTCGGACCCGCGACCATCCCGGACCTCTTCGCGGCGCAGGTCGCGCGCGACCCCGGCGCAACGGCGCTGGCCGAGGGAGCCGAGGAGCTGTCGTACGCCGAGCTCGACGCGCACAGCAACCGCCTCGCCCGGTACCTCATCGGCGCCGGCATCGGACCGCAGTCGGTCGTCGGCATCCTGCTCCCGCGCGGCGCGGAGGCCATCGCGGCGCTGCTCGCCCTCCTCAAGGCCGGCGCGGCCTACCTGCTGATCGACCCCGACCAGCCCCTCGAGCGCATCGAGCGGCTCACCGGCAGCGCGGGCACGACCGCCGTCCTCACCACCGCGGCCGAGTCCGAGCGCACCCACGGCCTCGGCTGCCGGCGCATCGAGCTCGACACGCCCCGCATGGCCGCGGCGCTGGCCGCCGTCGGTGCCGAGCGGCTCACCGACGCCGAGCGGCTGGCGCCGTTGCGGCCGGCACATGCGGCATACGTGGTGTACACCTCCGGCTCCACCGGCGAGCCGAAGGGCGTCGTCGTCTCGCACGCCGCACTGGCCAACCTGTCCGCGGCCCACGAGCGCTTCGCCGTCGGGCCTGGTGCGCGCGTCGCCCAGTTCGCGTCCGTGAGCTTCGACAACTTCGCCACCGAGTGGTCGATGGCACTGCTGCGCGGCGCCACGCTTGTCATCGTCCCGCCGGACCGGCGCCTCGGCGAGCCGCTCGCCGCGTTCCTCGCCGAGGCGGGCATCACCCATGCGACGCTGCCCCCGTCCGTCCTGTCGACCCTCGACGAGCGCACTGTCCGCGGTGTCCGGGTGCTCGAGGTCGGCGGCGAAGCCAGCCCGCCCGAGCTGATCGAGCGGTGGGCGGCGCACCGCACGCTGTTCAACACCTACGGCCCGACCGAGTCCACCGTCGACGCCACGACATGGCGGTGCGAGCCCGGCACCGCCGTGGTGTCCATCGGCCGCCCGATCCCGAACACCCGCGCGTTCGTGCTCGACGGGCGGCTGGCGCTCGTGCCGCCCGGCTCAGTCGGTGAGCTGTACCTGACCGGCGCGAGCCTCGCCCAGGGCTACCTGGGACGGGCGGGACTGACCGGCGAGCGGTTCGTGGCCTGCCCCTTCGAGCCGGGGCGCCGGATGTACCGCACCGGCGATCTCGCTCGCTGGACCCCGGACGGCCGGCTGGTGTTCGCGGGCCGGGCGGACGACCAGGTGAAGATCCGCGGGTTCCGGATCGAGCCCGGTGAGGTCCAGGCCGTGGTCGCCGACTGCCCCGGCGTTGCGCAGGCGATCGTGGTGGCGCGCGACGGCGCCCTTGTCGCCTATGTGGTACCGGAGCGGGGCGCGCCGTCGCCGGCGGTCCGCGAGCACGCGGCGCGACTGCTGCCCGGACACATGGTGCCGGCGGCGGTGGTGGTGCTGGATGCGATGCCGTTGACGGTGAACGGCAAGGTGGACCGGCGGGCGCTGCCGGCGCCGGACTTCGCGTCCGCGGCGGGCGCGGGCCGGGCCGCCGCGGGCCCAGTGGAGGAGCTGCTGTGCGGGCTCTTCGCGGAGGTGCTGGGGCTGCCCGGGGCCGGGGTGGACGACGACTTCTTCGCCCTTGGCGGGCACTCCCTGCTGGCGGTGCAGCTGATCTCCCGCGTGCGCGAGGTGTTCGGCGCCGAGGTACCGCTGCGGGCGGTCTTCGAGGCACCGACGGTCGCCGGTCTCGCCGCCGCGCTGCCGGGCGCCGGCCTCGCGCGGGCCGGCATCCGCCCCGTCGCGCCGCGACCCGAGCGGCTGCCGCTGTCATTCGCGCAGCGGCGGCTGTGGTTCCTGGACCGGCTCGACGGCCCGGGCGGCCTCTACCACCTCCGGTCGTCACTGCGCCTGTCCACTGTGGACGCCACGGTCCTCGAGCAGGCGCTGCTGGACGTCATCGGCCGGCACGAGGCACTGCGCACGGTCATCGAGGTCGTGGACGCGGAGCCGTACCAGCGGGTCGTGCCCATCGAGGAGCTGGACTGGTCGCTGCGGCCGGGGCCGGCCGAGGAGTTCGCCTTCGACCTGAGCGCTGAGGCACCGATCCGGGCGTGGCTGTCCGACGACGGCACGCTTACCGTGGTGCTCCACCACATCGCCGGCGACGGTTTGTCGATGGCCCCGTTGGCCCGCGACTTCGAGACCGCCTACGCCGCCCGGCTGGCGGGGCACGCGCCGCAGTGGGAGCCGCTGCCGGTGCAGTACGCCGACTACGCGCTGTGGCAGCGCGACCTGCTCAGCGACGGCCTCCTGGCGCGGCAGGCGGCCTACTGGCGCGAGACGCTCGCGGGCGCGCCGGAGGAGCTGACCCTGCCGAGCGACCGTCCGCGTCCGGCGGTCGCGACCCATGAGGGCGTGGCCGTGCCGCTCGCGGTGCCGGCCGAGCTGCACCGCCGGCTGACCGACGTCGCCCGTGCCCACGGCGTGACGATGTTCATGCTCGTGCAGGCCTCGCTCGCGGTCACGCTGTCGCGGCTCGGGGCGGGCACCGACATCCCCATCGGCATCGCCGTCGCCGGCCGTCCCGACCCGACCCTTGACGACCTCGTCGGCTTCTTCGTCAACACGCTCGTGCTGCGCACCGACCTGTCCGGCGACCCTCCGTTCGCCGAGGTACTGCGCCGGGTCCGGCGGGCCGGGCTCGACGCGTTCGAGCATCAGGACGTGCCATTCGATCGCCTGGTCGAGGAGCTCGCCCCGGCCCGTTCCCTGGCCCGGCACCCGCTGTTCCAGGTGATGCTCGGCATGCAGACCGCACACCGCGACGCACCCCGCCCCGACGCCGGCCGCGTCTACGCGAAGTTCGACCTGGATGTGAGTGTCACCGAGTTGCCCGGCGGCGCCGGTTTGCATGGTGTGGTGGTCGCGGCGCGGGATCTGTTCGATGCGGACACGGTTGAGCGTGTGGTGGGGTGTTGGCTGCGGGTGTTGTCGGCGGTTGCGGCTGATCCGCTGGTGCGGTTGCGCAGGCTGGACGTGGTGGATCGCGCCCAGGTTCTGTCCGCCTGGAATGACACGGCGGTCCCGGTGGCGCCGTCGACGGTGCCGGAGTTGTTCGCTGTGCGGGTTGCGGAGGCTCCTGATGCGTTGGCGGTGGGTGGGTTGTCGTATCGGGAGCTGGACGAGCGTTCGAACCGGGTGGCGAACCATCTTCGGGGGCGCGGTGTGGGCCCGGAGTCGATCGTCGGCGTCCGCATGCCGCGGGGTGTGCCGCTCGTAGTGGTGTTGCTCGGCGTCTGGAAGGCCGGCGGTGCCTATCTCCCGATCGACCTCGACCATCCGGCGGAGCGGGTCGCCTACATCCTGGCGGAGTCCGGGGTCGACATTGTGCTGGATGGTGAGCCCGCCGGTTCGCCCGACCCGGTGGAGTCTGGTTTGTTGCCGGGGCATGCGGCGTATGTGATTTATACGTCGGGTTCGACGGGTGTGCCGAAGGGTGTGGTGGTGTCGCAGGCGTCGTTGGCCGATCTGGTCCGGGATCGGGCATGGAGTCTGTCGGCGGGGTCGCGGGTGTTGTTTCAGGCGCCGCATGCGTTTGATGCGTCGATGTTCGAGTTGTGGGTGCCGTTGTGCGCTGGCGCCTCGGTGGTGTTCGAGCAGTTGCAGGCCACGCATGTGCACGTGACGGCCGGGTTGTTGCGGACGCTCGATCCCGGTTCGTTCGCCGGTGCGCAGGAAGTGCTGACCGGCGGAGACGTGGTGTCCGGTGGTGCGGTGGCGCGAGTCCGGGCGGCGAGTGGGGTTCGGGTGCGGCAGTTGTACGGGCCGACCGAGGTCACGCTCTGCGCGGTGCAGGGGATCGTCGAGGCCGAGGGTGAGTTGGTGCCGTTGGGCCGGCCGATGGACAACACGCAGGTGTTTGTGCTGGATGGCGGGTTGGAGCCGGTCCCGGCGGGTGTGATCGGTGAGGTGTATGTGGCCGGTTCCGGGTTGGCGCGTGGGTATGCGGGTCGTTCTGGGTTGACGGGTGAGCGGTTCGTGGCGTGCCCGTTCCTCGCCGGTGAGCGGATGTATCGGACCGGGGACTTGGGTCGGTGGACGGGTGACGGGCGGTTGGTGTTTGCCGGTCGTGTGGATGATCAGGTGAAGGTGCGTGGGTTCCGGGTGGAGCCGGCTGAGGTGCAGGCCGTGTTGGTCGGGTGTGCCGGGGTTGAGCAGGCGGTGGTGGTCGTGCGGGATGACAGTCTGGTCGCCTATGTGGTGGGTGCGGTGTCCCCGGCGGTCGTGCGTGAGCATGCGGGGCGGGTGTTGCCGGACTACATGGTGCCCGACGCGGTCGTCGTGCTGGACGGGCTGCCCGTAACCCCCAATGGGAAGGTCGACATCCGGGCGCTACCCGCGCCCGAGTATGCGTCGGTCAGTCGTCGTGGGCCGCGGGATGCTCGCGAGGAGCTGCTGTGCGCCGGGTTCGCCGAGGTGCTGGGGCTGGCCTCGGTCGGGATCGACGACGACTTCTTCGCCCTCGGCGGGCATTCACTGCTGGCGGTGCGGCTGGTGGAGTGGCTGCGGGTCCGCGGTGTGTCGGTGTCGGTGCGCGCATTGTTCGCTTCGCCGTCGGTGGTGGGGTTGGCGGCGGTGGCGGGCCCGGTGCCGGTGGCGGTGCCCGAGAACCGGATTCCGGCCCGGGCGGCGCGGATCACGGCTGACATGCTGCCGCTGGTGGAGCTGTCCGATGCCGAGGTGGATCGGGTGGTCGCCAGCGTGGCGGGCGGCGCCGGGAATGTGGCGGACGTGTACCCGCTGGCGCCGTTGCAGGAAGGCATCCTCTTCCACCACCTGATGGGCGGGGACGGGCGGCGGGACGTGTATGTGCTGCCCAGCGTGCTGCAGTTCGACTCGCGGGAGCGGCTTGACGAGTTCGTGGCAGCGGTGCAGCGGGTCGTCGACAGGCATGACGTGTATCGCACCGGCGTGGTGTGGGACGGGCTGCGCGAGCCGGTGCAGGTGGTGTGGCGGCGGGCTGAGCTGCCAGTACGGCAGGTGGAGCTGGACGGCGGCCCGGACCTGGTGGGCCGGCTGGTGGCGGCCGGCGGGTCGTCGATGGATGTGTCCAGGGCGCCGCTGCTGGACGTGACGATCGCGAGGCTGCCGGACGGCGATGGCGCGTGGCTGGCGCTCCTGCGCGCGCACCACCTGGTGCAGGACCATGTCGGTGTCGAGGTGATGCTGGACGAGATCCGCCAGATCATGGCCGGCGCCGGGGACGCCCTGCCGGCGCCCCTGCCGTTCCGCAACTTCGTGGCGCAGGCCCGCGGTGGAGTTGCCCGCGGGGAGCACGAACGGCTGTTCGCGGACCTGCTGGGGGACGTGACCGAGCCGACGGCGCCGTTCGGGCTGCTGGACGTGCGCGGCGACGGGAACGATCTGCGCCGTGGCCGGCTGCGGGTCGACGCCGATGTCGCCGCCCGGCTGCGGGATGTCGCCCGCCGGATGGGCATCAGTCCGGCGACGGTGCTGCACGTGGCGTGGGGGCGGGTGCTGTCCGTCATCGCCGGCCGCGACGACGTCGTGTTCGGCACCGTGCTGTTCGGCCGGCTCAACGCCGGCGCCGGCGCCGACCGCACGCCCGGCCTCTTCATCAACACGCTGCCGGTGCGGGTGCGGCTGCACGACGTCAGTGTCCGCGACGCGGTGACCACCATGCGCGGCCAGCTCGCCGAGCTGCTCGAACACGAACACGCCCCGCTGTCGATCGCGCGTCAGGCCAGCGGCCTGACCGGCGACGTGCCCCTGTTCACCTCGATCCTCAACTACCGGCACAGCGACGTACACCGTCCCGCGTCCACACCGGGCATGCGCGAGATCTACATGCGGGAACGCGACAACTTCCCGCTCACCGTGGCCGTCGACGACCTCGGCACCGACATGATGATCGTCATCAACATCGCGCAGCCGGAGGACCCGGACGCGGTCTGCGCGATGCTGCACACCTCGCTCGACAACGTCGTGCGGGCCCTCGACCACCACGCTGAGACCCCACTGGCGGCAGTGTCCATCATCGACGAGGCCGAACGGGCCCGGCTGTTGGTCGATTGGAACGGCGTGTCGGTGCCGCCGCCGGCCCCCGGTGTGCTGGACCTGTTCGCGCAGCGGGTGGTGCTGGCGCCGGATGCGGTGGCGGTGGTGTGCGGGGCGGAGCGGGTGTCGTACCGGGAGCTGGATGAGCGGTCGAGCCGGTTGGCGTGGTTCTTGCGGCAGGCCGGGGTCGGGCTCGAGTCGGTGGTGGCCCTGTGCCTGCCGCCGGGTGTCGAGTTGCTGGCGGCGATGCTGGCGGTGTGGAAGGCGGGCGCCGCCTTCCTGCCGATCGACCTGAGCCATCCGGTGGACCGGGTCGGGTTCATGCTCGCGGACAGTCGCGCGGCGGCGGTCGTGGGCACCGAGGAGGTGTTGGATGAGTTGCCGGCGGGCCGGCTGCGCACGGTGACAGTGGGTGATGCGCGCATCGCGGCGATGCCGGTGGTCCGGCCCGAGGTCGCGGTGGGCGGCGGGAATCTGGCGTATGTGATGTACACGTCGGGTTCGACGGGGACGCCGAAGGGCGTCGGGGTGTCGCACGCGGGTCTGGCGAATTACGTGTTCTGGGCGGCGCGGGACTACGGCGTGGGCGCGGCCGGTGGGGCGCCGCTGCACTCGTCACTGGCGTTCGACCTGACCGTGACGAGTGTCGTGTTGCCGCTGGTGTCGGGCTCGCCGGTGGTGGTCGCGGGTGGCGGTGGTGCGGAGGCGCTGGCCGCGGTGCTGACCGGTGACGGCGCCGGGTCCGATCCCGGGTTCGATGTGGTGAAGGTGGTGCCGGCGCACATTCCGGTGCTGGCCGAGTTGTGCCGCGGCGCCGTGGTGCGTGAGGTCGGGCGGTGGGTGGTTGGTGGTGAGGCGCTGACCGGGGACGTGGTCGGGCTGTGGCGGAAGCTGGCGCCGGGCTCGGTGATGGTGAACGAGTACGGCCCGACGGAGGCGGTGGTCGGCTGTGTGACGTTCGCGGTGGACGGGGATGCGACAGCGGGCGCGGCGGTGCCGATCGGTCGTCCGGCGCCGAATGTGCAGGTGTTCGTGCTGGACGGGTCGTTGCGGCTGGTGCCGGCCGGCGTCGTCGGTGAGTTGTATCTGGCCGGGGCGCAGTTGGCGCGGGGGTACGTGGGTCGGGCCGGGCTGACCGGCGAGCGGTTCGTGGCGTGTCCGTTCCGGGCGGGGGAGCGGATGTACCGGACGGGAGATCTGGTCCGGTGGTCGGCGGATGGGCAGTTGGTGTTCGTCGGGCGTGCCGACGATCAGGTGAAGGTGCGCGGGTTCCGGATCGAGCTCGGCGAGGTGCAGGCGGTCGTCGCCCGGTGTGCCGGTGTGGTCCAGGCGGTGGTGGTCGCCCGGGACAGCCTGGTCGCCTACGTGGTGGCCGAGGACGACCTCGCGCCCCGGACCGTCCTCGAGCACGCGGCGCGGATGCTGCCCGACTACATGGTCCCCTCGGCGGTGGTCGTGCTCGACAGCCTGCCGCTGACGGCGAACGGCAAGCTCGACCGGGCGGCGCTGCCCGCACCCGGGTCCGCAACCGGGGGTGGCACCGGCCGGGATGCGGCCGACCCGGTACAGGAAATGCTGTGTGGGCTGTTCGCCGACGTGCTGGGCCGCTCCGCCGTGGGTGTCGACGACGACTTCTTCGCGCTCGGCGGGCACTCGCTGCTGGCGGTGCGGCTGACGTCGCAGATCCGGAGTGCACTGGGCGTTGAGCTGACGCTGCCCACACTGTTCGCGCACCCCACCGCGGCGGGTCTGGCCGCGCAGCTGCCGACCGCCGGGCGGGCCCGTCTGGAGCTGCGGCCGCGGCCGCGGCCGGTGCGGGTGCCGATGTCGTTCGCGCAGCAGCGCCTGTGGTTCCTGGACCAGCTCGAAGGCCCGAGCAGCGTCTTCAACCTGCCCACAGTCCTGCGCCTGTCCGGTGTGGACGCCGCGGTCCTGGACCAGGCGCTGCGGGATGTCATCGGCCGGCACGAGGTGCTGCGCACCGTTGTCGAGGTGGTGGACGGGGAGCCGTACCAGCGGATCGTGCCGCTCGATGAGCTGGACTGGGCGCTGCAGGTGGTGACCGGGCTCGACGTCGACCAGGCGGTACGGTCCACCTTCGACCTGAGCACCGATGTGCCGATCCGGGCCTGGCTGACGCAAGCCACCCCCGACGGTCGGACGCTGGTCGTGGTGATTCACCACATCGCCGGGGACGGCTGGTCGATGGGCCCCCTGGCCCGGGACATCTCCACCGCCTACACCGCCCGCCGGCACGGTCAGGCTCCACAGTGGGCACCGCTGCCGGTGCAGTACGCCGACTACGCGCTGTGGCAGCGGGAGCTGCTCGGCGGCGGCCTCCTCGAGCAGCAGATCGACTACTGGCGCGACACCCTCGCCGGGCTCCCCGACGAGCTCAGCCTGCCGGCGGACCGGCAGCGACCGGCGGTCGCCTCGCACGCGGGCGTGGTGGCACCGGTGATGGTGCCGGCCGAGGTGCACCGGCGCGTCCTCGACGTCGCCCGCGAGCACAACGTCACGATGTTCATGGTGCTGCAGGCCTCGCTGGCGGTACTGCTGTCCAGGCTCGGCGCCGGCACCGACATCCCGATCGGGTGCGCGACCGCCGGCCGGGTGGACGAGGCCCTCGACGATCTGGTCGGGTTCTTCGTCAACACGCTCGTGATCCGCACCGACCTGTCCGGCGACCCGACGTTCGCCGACGTGCTGCGCCGCGTGCGGGCCCGGACGCTGAGCGCCCTCACCAACCAGGACGTGCCCTTCGAACGGCTCGTCGAGGAGCTGGCCCCGGTCCGCTCCCGCGCCCGGAACCCGCTGTACCAGGTCACCCTGGCGCTGCAGAACCTTGACCGGGCGGTGCTCGAGCTGCCCGGCGTCGGCGTCGCCGGGCTGGACCCGGGAACTCCGGCGGCGCGGCTCGACATCGACATCAACCTCGGGGAGCCGGCGGACGGCGGCGGCCTGCGTGGCGTGGTGGTCGGTGCGGCTGATCTGTTCGATGCGGACACTGTTGCTGCGCTGGCGGCGCGGTGGGTGCGTGTGCTGGACGCGGTGAGCGCCGAGCCGGGCGTCCGGGTGGGTGCGGTGGGTGTGCTCGATGCGGCTGAGCGCGCTCGGTTGCTGGGTCCGGTGGTCAGTGAGCCGGCGGTGCCGGTGGCGACGATCCCGGCGTTGTTCGCGGCGCAGGTGTCGGCGGTCCCGGATGCGGTGGCGGTGGTGTGTGGCGGGGAGGAGGTGTCGTATCGGGAGTTGGATGTGCGGTCGGATGGTGTGGCCGCGTATTTGCGGGGTCTCGGGGTTGGGCCGGAGTCGGTGGTGGGTGTGCTGCTGCCGCGGGGTGTTTCGCTGTTGGTGGCGTTGCTGGGTGTGTTGAAGGCGGGTGGTGCGTATTTGCCGATCGATGTGCAGTATCCGCGGGAGCGGATTGATTTCATGTTGGCCGATGCGGGTGCGCGAGTGGTCATTGACGGTGAGGTGGCGGGCTCGGGCGCGCCGGGAGACCCGGGTCTGCGGGCGGCGCATCCGGCGTGGTTGATCTATACGTCGGGTTCGACGGGGACGCCGAAGGGTGTGCTGGTTTCACATGCGGGCGTCGGGGCTCTGGTCGAGGGTCATCGGCGGTGGTTGGGGGTTGGGCCGGGGTCGCGGGTGGGGCAGTTCGCATCGGCGGGGTTTGACACGTTCGGTTGGGAGTGGTGTATGGCGTTGCTGTGCGGGGCGACGCTGGTGGTGATTCCGGACGAGTGGCGGCTGAGCCCGGATCTGGGCCGCTATCTGGCCGGGCAGGCGGTGACGCACGTGACGCTGCCGCCGGCGGTCCTCGCCGGCCTCGACCCGGCCTCGATCGGTCCGCACGTGGTGCTGACAGTGGCGGGTGAGGCGTGCCCGGTGCCGGTGATGCGGCGCTGGGCCGCGGGCCGGTCGATGTTCAACTCGTACGGGCCGACGGAGACGACGGTCGACGCAACGCTGTGGCGGATGCGTCCCGACGCGGCGCAGGTGGCGATCGGCGCGCCCGTGCTCGACACGGGCGTGTATGTGCTTGACGGCTCGTTGCAGCCGGCGCCGCCCGGCGTGGTCGGCGAGCTGTACATCGCCGGCGTCGGCTTGGCGCGCGGCTATGTGGGGCGGCCTGGGTTGACGGGTGAGCGGTTTGTGGCGTGTCCGTTTGTGCCGGGGCGGCGGATGTATCGCACGGGTGATTTGGGTCGGTGGACGTCGGGCGGGCTGTTGGTGTTCGCGGGTCGGGCTGATGATCAGGTGAAGATTCGTGGGTTCCGGATTGAGCTGGGTGAGGTGCAGGCGATTGTTGCGGGGTGTGCGGGGGTGCGGCAGGCGGTGGTGGTGGTGTGGGGGGATGCGCTGGTGGCGTATGTGGTGGGTGAGGTGTTGCCGGATGTGGTGCGTGAGCATGCGGCGCGGGTGTTGCCGAAGTACATGGTGCCGGGTGCGGTGGTGGTGTTGGATGCGTTGCCGTTGACGGAGAACGGCAAGATCGATAAGCGGGCGTTGCCGGAGCCGCAGCGGGCCGCCGCGCCGACACAGGGGGCGGTGGGCGAGGAGCAGCGGGCGCTGTGCGCGCTGTTCGCGGATGTGTTGCGCCTGGAGCGGGTCGGGCCCGATGAGGACTTCTTCGACCTGGGTGGGCACTCGCTGCTGGCGACGCAGCTGGCCAGCCGCATCCGCAGCGACCTCG
This sequence comes from Dactylosporangium vinaceum, assembly GCF_019904175.1. Taxonomy (GTDB): domain Bacteria; phylum Actinomycetota; class Actinomycetes; order Mycobacteriales; family Micromonosporaceae; genus Dactylosporangium; species Dactylosporangium vinaceum. Next base: position 4,168,517 of record NZ_CP061913.1, read on the forward strand.
GCCGCCACGCCGACGTCACCGACATCTTCGAGGCACCCACCGTCAACGCGCTCACCGTTCGACTTGGCAGCGACAGACCGCAACGGCCCGCACTGCGACCGATGCGCAGGCAGGAGGAGCACGCATGATCCCGTTGTCCTACGCTCAGCGGCGGCTGTGGTTCCTGGATCAGCTGGAGGGCCCGAGCCCGCTGTACAACGTGCCGGTCGTCCTGCCCCTGGAGGGGGTGGACGCCGACGCGCTCGGCGCGGCGCTGCGAGACGTGATCGAGCGGCACGAGGTGCTGCGCACCGTGTTCGGCGTCGCCGACGGCGAGCCCTACCAGGAGATCGTGCCCATCGAGCGGCTCGACTGGGCGCTGCACGTCGAGCGACTGCCGGACCGGGCCGCCCTGGATGCGGCCGTCGAGCGGGCCATGGCCGGCGTGTTCGACCTGGCCGCCGAGCTGCCCGTCCGCGCCTGGCTGTTCGACGCCGGCGACGGCGGGCAGACGCTCGTCGTCGTCGTGCACCACATCGCCGGCGACGGCTGGTCGATGGGGCCACTGGCCCGGGACATCTCCACCGCCTACGCCGCCCGCCGCGACGGCCGGCCCCCGGCCTGGGAGCCGCTCGCGGTGCAGTACGCCGACTACTCCCTCTGGCAGCGCGAACTCCTCGGCGGCGGCGTCCTCGAGCGGCAGGTCGGCTACTGGCGGGAGGCCCTGGCCGGCGCGCCGGAAGAGCTCACACTCCCGGCCGACCATCCCCGCCCGCCGGCCGCCTCCTACCGCGGGCACCAGGTCGAGCTGACCGTCCCGCCCGAGGTGCACCGGCGGCTCGCGGCACTGGCCCGCGAGCACGGCGTCACCATGTTCATGGTCCTGCAGGCGTCCCTGGCGGTCCTGCTGTCCAAGCTCGGCGCCGGCACCGACATCCCGATCGGGGTCGCGGTGGCCGGGCGGACCGACAAGGCCCTCGAGGACCTCGTCGGGTTCTTCGTCAACACCCTCGTCATGCGCACCGACCTGTCCGGCAACCCCACGTTCGGCGACGTGCTGCGCCGTGTGCGGGCCCGGGCCGTCACCGCCTTCGCCAACCAGGACGTGCCCTTCGAGCGGCTGGTCGAGGAGCTGGCTCCGGTCCGGTCGCTGTCGCGGCATCCCCTGTTCCAGGTGATGCTCGCCGTGCAGAACGCCGGGCCGCGGGCGCTGGCGCTGTCCGGGGTCCAGGTTGCGCCGGCCGCACACCACGCGCCCGCGCCCGAGCTGGCCTCGGCGAAGTTCGACCTCGACGTCAACGTCCGGGAGGCCTTCGACGCCGACGGTGGACCGGCCGGGCTGCGCGGCGTGCTCATCGGGGCCGCCGACCTCTTCGACGCCACCACCGTGCGGGCCGTGGCCCGGCGCTGGACGCGGCTGCTTGACACGGTGAGCCTTGCCGCCGGCGCCCCGCTGCACACCCTGTCGGTACTCGAGCCGGACGAGCTGGACCGCCTGGCCGAACGGTCCCGGGGCGCCGAGGTCGCGGTGCCCGACACGACCGTCGCGCGGCTGTTCGAGGACCAGGCGCGGCGCATACCCGACGCCGTGGCCGTCGTCGCCGACGGCGACGAGCTCACCTACCGGGGCCTCGACGAGCGCGCCGGCCGGCTGGCGCGTCACCTGCGGGCCCTTGGCGTGGGGCCGGAGTCGGTCGTCGCCCTGCGCCTGCCCCGCGGCCTGTCCCTGATCGTCGCCGTGCTCGCGGTCTGGAAGGCGGGCGGCGCCTACCTGGTGCTCGACGCCGAGCTGCCGGCCGAGCGGCAGGAGTTCCTGCTCACCGACGCCGGAGCCGCGGTGGTGCTGGACCGTGAACCCGACGACCTGCCGGCCGCCGGCGAGCCGCTCGCGGCACCCCCCGGGGACGCCGTGGCGTACGTGATGTACACCTCCGGCTCCACCGGAGCCCCCAAAGGTGTGGCCGTGACCCATCGCGGCCTCGTCAACTATGTCCGCGACGCGCCGGGCCGGCTCGGCCTCGGGCGGCCGGGCGACCGCTACGCCCTCGTGCAGGGCCTCGGCGTCGACCTCGGTAACACGGTTGCCTTCACCAGCCTCGTCACCGGCGGGTGCCTGCACGTCGTCGACCGCGACGTCGCCCTCGACCCCGCGCGGCTGTCCCGCTACCTCGACGAGCACCGCATCGACCACGTCAAGGGCGTGCCGTCGTACCTGGCCGCGGTCGGCGTCGGCCCGTCCGCCGCGCCGGCCGGATCCGTGATCCTCGGCGGCGATGTGGCCGACCCGGCCTGGCTCGGCGACCTCGTCGGCGCGCTCGGCGACGGGCGCGTGTTCAACCACTACGGCCCGACCGAGACCACGATCGGTGTCCTCACCCGCCCGCTGGTCGGCGCCGCGACAGCCGCCCCGGCGACGATCGGCACACCGATCGCGAACACTCAGGCATTCGTGCTGGACGGCGGGCTCCAGCCGGTGCCGCCGGGCGTGCTGGGAGAGCTGTATGTCGCCGGTGCCGGCGTCGCGCGTGGGTACGTCGGGCGGGCCGGGCTGACGGGCGAGCGGTTCGTGGCCTGCCCGTTCGTGCCCGGGGCGCGGATGTACCGCACCGGCGACCTCGCCCGCTGGAACCCCGACGGCGAAGTCGTGTTCGCCGGCCGCGCGGACGACCAGGTGAAGATCCGCGGCTTCCGCGTCGAGCCGGGGGAGGTGCGGGCCGTGGTTGCCGGCTGCCCGGGTGTGGCGCAGGCGGCCGTGGTGGCGCGCGACGACGCGCTTGTCGCCTTCGTGGTCTTGGACGGGGACGTGGAGCCGCAGGCGGTCCGCGAGCACGCGGCGCGGCTGCTGCCCGCGCACATGGTGCCGGCGTCGGTGGTGGTGCTGGACGCGATGCCGTTGACGGCGAGCGGCAAGGTGGACCGGCGCGCACTGCCGGCGCCGGACCTGGCCCCGGCCGCCGGCCGGGAGGCGTCCGGCCCCGTGCAGGAGCTGCTGGCCGGCGTGTTCGCCGACGTGCTGGGGCTGTCGGCGGTCGGGGTGGACGACGACTTCTTCGCGCTCGGCGGGCACTCCCTGCTCGCGGTGCGGCTGATCTCGCGCGTGCGGACCGTGTTCGGCGTCGAGGTATCATTGCGGGCCCTGTTCGAGGCGCCGACCGTGGCGGGCCTGGCCGGGTGGCTGTCCGGTGCGCAGCGGGCGCGTACGCCGCTGCGGCCGCGGTCCCGCCCGGAGCTCGTGCCGCTGTCGTTCGCCCAGCGGCGGCTGTGGTTCCTCGACCGCTTCGAGGGCCCCGGCCGCGTCTACCACCAGCGAACCGACCTCAATCTGTCCAATGTGGACGATCGGATCCTGAACCTGGCGCTGCGGGACGTGATCGGTCGGCACGAGGTGCTGCGCACGGTGTTCGAGGTGGTGGACGGGGAGCCGTACCAGCGGGTCGTCCCGGTCGAGGAGCTGGACTGGTCGCTGCGTCCCGGGCCGGCCGGCGAGGACGCGTTCGACCTGGCCACCGAGGTGCCGATCCGGGCCTGGCTGTCCGAGGACGGGACGCTGTCGCTGGTGCTCCACCACATCGCCGCCGACGCGTGGTCGATGGGCCCGCTGGCCCGGGATCTGTCGGCCGCCTACGCGGCGCGGCTGGAGGGCCGTGCACCCGCGTGGGCGCCGCTGCCGGTGCAGTACACGGACTATGCGCTGTGGCAGCGGGAGTTGCTCGGCGATGGTCTGCTGGACGAGCAGGTCGGCTTCTGGCGGGAGGCATTGGCGGGCGTCCCGGAGGAGCTGGTGTTGCCGGCGGATCGGCCCCGGCCGGTCGTCGCGAGCCATGAGGGTGTGGCGGTGCCGCTGGTGGTGCCCGCTGATGTACACCAGAGACTCGTGGACGTCGCCCGGGAGCACGGGGTGACGGTGTTCATGCTGGTGCAGGCGTCGCTGGCGGCGACGCTGTCGCGGCTCGGGGCGGGGACCGACATCCCGATCGGTGTGGCGGTCGCGGGCCGGATGGACGAGGCGCTCGACGACCTGGTCGGGTTCTTCGTCAACACGCTCGTCACGCGGACGGATCTCTCCGGTGACCCGACGTTCGCCGAGTTGCTGGGGCGGGTGCGGGCGGGGACGTTGGCGGCGTTCGAGCATCAGGAGGTGCCGTTCGAGCGGCTGGTGGAGGAGCTCGCTCCGGCACGGTCTCTGTCCCGGCACCCGCTGTTCCAGGTGATGCTGACGGTCCAGAACGCGGCGCGGACGGCGCTGCACCTGCCCGGCGTCGATGTCGCGGCGGCGCGGCCGGCCGGGCCGGTCTTCGCGAAGTTCGACCTGGATGTGAGCGTGACCGAGCTCCCCGGTGGCGCCGGTTTGCACGGCGTGGTGGTCGCGGCGCGGGATCTGTTCGACGTGGACACGGTTGAGCGTGTGGTGGGGTGTTGGCTGCGGGCGCTGTCGGCGGTCGCGGCCGATCCGCTGATGCGGTTGCGCAGGGTTGAGTTGGTGGATCGCGCTCAGCTGTTGTTGCCGGGGCATGCGATCGAGCCGTCCACAGTGCCGGAGTTGTTCGCTGTGCGGGTTGCGGAGGCTCCTGATGCGTTGGCGGTGGGTGGGTTGTCGTATCGGGAGTTGGACGAGCGTTCGAACCGGGTGGCGAACTATCTGCGTGGGCGGGGTGTGGGTCCGGAGTCGGTCGTGGGTGTGCGGATGCCGCGGGGTGTGCCGCTGGTGGTGGTGTTGCTGGGTGTGTGGAAGGCCGGTGGTGCGTATTTGCCGATCGACGCAGGTCACCCGGACGAGCGGGTGGCGTACATCCTGGCGGAGTCCGGGGTCGAGGTTGTGCTGGATGGTGAGCCCGCCGGTTCGCCCGATCCCGTGGACTCTGGTTTGTTGCCGGGGCATGTGGCGTATGTGATTTATACGTCGGGTTCGACGGGTGTGCCGAAGGGTGTGGTGGTGTCGCAGGCGTCGTTGGCCGATTTGGTGCGGGATCGGGCGTGGAGTCTGTCGGCGGGGTCGCGGGTGTTGTTTCAGGCGCCGCATGTGTTTGATGCGTCGATGTTCGAGTTGTGGGTGCCGTTGTGTGCTGGTGGTTCGGTGGTGTTCGAGCGGTCGTTGGCGACGCATGTGCATGTGACGGCGGGGTTGTTGCGGACGTTGGATCCGGGCAGTTTTGCCGGTGCGGTGGAGGTGTTGACGGGCGGGGATGTGGTGTCGGGTGGTGCGGTGGCGCGGGTGCGGGCGGCGAGTGGGGTTCGGGTGCGGCAGTTGTACGGCCCGACTGAGGTGACGTTGTGTGCGGTGCAGGGTCTGGTCGAGGCCGAGGGTGAACTGGTGCCGTTGGGCCGGCCGATGGATAACACGCAGGTGTTTGTGCTGGATGGCGGGTTGGAGCCGGTCCCGGCGGGTGTGATCGGCGAGGTGTATGTGGCTGGTTCGGGGTTGGCGCGTGGGTATGCGGGTCGTTCTGGGTTGACGGGTGAGCGGTTTGTGGCGTGTCCGTTCCTTGCTGGGGAGCGGATGTATCGGACCGGGGATCTGGGTCGGTGGACTGGTGACGGGCGGTTGGTGTTCGCCGGTCGTGTGGATGATCAGGTGAAGGTGCGTGGGTTCCGGGTGGAGCCGGCCGAGGTGCAGGCCGTGTTGGTCGGGTGTGACGGTGTCGAGCAGGCGGTGGTGGTCGCCCGGGATGACAGCCTGGTCGCCTATGTGGTGGGTGCGGTGTCCCCGGCGGTCGTGCGTGAGCATGCGGGGCGGGTGCTGCCTGCCTACATGGTGCCCGACGCGGTCGTCGTGCTGGACGGGCTGCCCGTAACCCCCAATGGGAAGGTCGACATCCGGGCGCTGCCGGCGCCCGAATACGCACCCGCCGGGGACCGAGCGCCGCGCAGTGCCCGGGAGGAGCTGCTGTGCGCGGCCTTCGCCGACGTGCTCGGGCGGCCCGCCGTCGGGATCGACGACGACTTCTTCGCCCTCGGCGGGCACTCGCTGCTCGCCGTGCGGCTGACAGCGCGCATCCGCGCCGTGCTCGACGTCGAGGTGCCGGTGCGGACGCTGTTCGAGGCCCCGACACCGGCTGAGCTGGCGAGGCGGCTCTCCGCCGCCGGACCGGCCCGGACGCCCCTGCGGTCCGTGGAACCGCGCCCCGAGCGGGTGCCGCTGTCGTTCGCGCAGCGCCGCCTGTGGTTCCTGGACCAGCTCGGGCAGACCGGGACCGCGTACAACCTGCCGTTCGTGCTGCGGCTGAGCGGTGTGGACGCCGAGGCCCTGAACCTGGCGCTGCGCGACGTCGTGGCGCGGCACGAGGTGCTGCGCACGGTGTTCGGGATCGCCGACGGGGAGCCGTACCAGCGGATCCTGCCCATGGCCGAGCTGGACTGGTCGCTGCGGGCCGAGACCGTCGCGCCGGCCGGCCTCGACGCCGCCGTCGAGCAGGCCATGCGGTGCGCGTTCGACCTCGCCGTCGACGTGCCGATCCGGGCGTGGCTGTTCGACGCCGACGCCGCCGGACAGGCCCTCGTCGTGGTCGTGCACCACATCGCCGGGGACGGCTGGTCGACGGCGCCCCTCGCCCGCGACATCTCCGCCGCCTACACGGCCCGGCTGCGCGGGGAGGCGCCGCAGTGGGCCGCGCTGCCGGTGCAGTACGCCGACTACGCACTGTGGCAGCGCGACCTGCTCGACGAAGACCTCCTGTCGCGGCAGGTGGCCTACTGGCGCGACGCGCTCGCCGGCGCCCCGCTGGAGCTCGCCCTGCCGGCGGACCGCCCCCGGCCCGCCGTCTCGACCTACCGCGGCGCGCAGGCCGGCTTCACCGTGCCGGCCGACCTGCACGAGCGGCTGACGGCCGTCGCCCGCGAGCACGGCGTGACGACGTTCATGCTCCTGCAGGCGTCACTGGCCGTCCTGCTGTCCAAGCTCGGCGCCGGCACCGACATCCCGATCGGCGTCGCGGTCGCCGGACGCACCGACCAGGCCCTCGACGACCTCGTCGGCTTCTTCGTCAACGCGCTCGTCGTGCGGGCCGAACTGTCCGGCGACCCCACCTTCGCCGAGGTGCTCGACCGGGTCCGCCGGGTCAGCCTCGACGCGTTCGAGCATCAGGACGTTCCCTTCGAACGGCTCGTCGAAGAGCTGGCGCCGGCTCGGTCGCTGTCGCGGCATCCGCTGTACCAGGTCATGCTCACCGGCCAGAACACCGGCCGCGGCACCCTGCGCCTGCCCGGCGTCGACGTCGCGGCGCCGCCCGCCGACGAGCCGGCGCCGACGTCGGACTGGCCGACGTACGCCCGCTTCGACCTCGACATCAGCATCGGCGAGCGGCCCGACGGCCGGGGTCTGCGCGGCGTCGTGACCGGCGCCCTTGACCTCTTCGACCCCTCGACCCTCGGGGCGCTCGCAGCCCGGTGGGTCGCCCTGCTGGACGTGCTGAGCGCCGACCCGGCGACGCCACTGAGCCGCATCCCGATCGTCGACGACGCCGACCGCCGCCGGCTGCTCGTGGACTGGAACGGCGCTCCGGCCCCGGAGCCGGCGCCGGGCGCTCTGGAGCTGTTCACACAGCGGGTCCTGGCGGCGCCGGACGCGCCGGCGGTGAATCGGGTGTCGTATCGGGAGCTGGATGAGCGGTCGAGCCGTCTGGCGCAGTATCTGAGCGCGGCCGGTGTCGGGGCGGACTCAGTGGTGGCACTGTGCCTGCCGCCGGGTGTGGAGCTGATCGCGTCGATGCTGGCCGTGTGGAAGGCCGGCGGCGCCTACCTGCCCGTTGACGTCGGCTATCCGTTGGATCGGGTCGGGTTCATGTTGTCCGACAGCCGCGCGGTGGCGGTGGTCGGCACGGAGGAGATCCTGGACGAGTTGCCGGCGGGCCGGTTGCGTGCGATCGCGGTGGATGATCCGCGGATCGCGGCGATGCCCGCCGAGCCGCCGGAGGTCGTGGTGCGGGGCGGGAGTCTGGCCTACGTGATCTACACGTCGGGCTCGACGGGGACGCCGAAGGGCGTGGGTGTCTCGCACGCCGGCCTGGCGAACTATCTGTGGTGGGCGGCGCGTGACTATGCGGTGACGGCCGAAGGTGGGGCGCCATTGCATTCGTCGTTGGCGTTCGATCTGACGGTGACGAGCGTGTGGCTGCCGTTGGTGTCGGGTTCTGCGGTAGTGGTGGCGGGTGCGGGTGGTGCGGAGGCGCTCGCCGAGGTGCTGACCGACGGTGGTGCGGCGTTTGATGTGGTGAAGCTGGTGCCGGCGCACATTCCGGTGCTGGCGGAGTTGTGCCGCGGTGCGGCCGGGCTGCGTCCGGTGGGGCGATGGGTGGTCGGTGGCGAGGCGTTGACCGGTGACGTCGTGGAGTTGTGGCGGTCGCTGGCGCCCGGGTCGGTGTTGGTGAATGAGTACGGGCCGACGGAGGCGGTCGTCGGCTGCATCACGTTCGAGGTGTGTGGAGACGGCGCGGTGGCGCCGATCGGCCGTCCGGTGCCGGGAACCCGGGCGTTTGTGCTGGACTCGTCGTTGCAGTTGGTGCCGCCGGGTGTCGTCGGCGAGCTGTATCTGGCTGGTGTCCAGTTGGCGCGCGGCTACGTCGGGCGGCCGGGGCTGACCGGTGAGCGGTTCATCGCCTGCCCGTTCGTCGTCGGGCAGCGGATGTATCGGACCGGGGATCTGGCCCGATGGACCTCCGACGGGCAACTGGTGTTTGTCGGGCGGTCGGATGATCAGGTGAAGATCCGGGGGTACCGGGTCGAGCCTGGCGAGGTGCAGGCGGTTGTTGCCCGGTGCCCCGGTGTGGTGCAGGCCGTGGTCGTGGCGCGCGACGACGCCCTTGTCGCCTATGTGGTGGGCGATGTGGAGACGCAGGCGGTTCGTGAGCACGCGCGGCGGTTGCTGCCCGACTACATGGTGCCGGCCGCGGTCGTCCTGCTCGACGCGGTACCGCTGACCGCCAACGGCAAGCTTGACCGGGCGGCGTTGCCGGCGCCGCACGAAGCGGGCATTGCCACCGGCTGGCGGCCCGAGTCCGCGGTGGAGCACCTGCTGTGCGAGCTGTTCGCCGGCGTGCTCGGCCGCCCGGCGGTGGGCGTCGACGACGACTTCTTCGCCCTTGGCGGGCACTCGCTGCTCGCCGTCCGGCTCACCTCGCAGATCCGGGCGGCGCTCGGGGTCGAGCTGACACTGCCGACCCTGTTCGCGCACCCCACCGTGGCCGGGCTGGCCGAGCAGCTCCCGACGGCCGGACGGGCCCGGCTCGAGCTGCGGCCGCGGACCCGGCCCGAGCGGGTCCCACTGTCGTACGCGCAGCGGCGGCTGTGGTTCCTCGACCAGCTGGAAGGGCCCAGCGGCGTCTACAACCTCCCGTCGGTCCTGCACGTCACGGGCATCGACCCGGGCGTGCTGGGTCAGGCACTGCACGATCTCATCGGCCGGCACGAGGTCCTGCGCACCGTCATCGAGGTGGTCGACGGCGAGCCCGGCCAGCGGGTCCTGCCCCTCGACGAGCTCGACTGGGCGCTGCGGGTCGTGCCGGAGCTGGACGTCGACCGGGCCGTGAGCGAACCGTTCGACCTGGCCGCCAACGTGCCGATCCGCGCGTGGCTGGCGGGCGGCGAGACCCTCGTGCTGGTGATCCACCACATCGCCGGGGACGGCTGGTCGATGGGGCCGCTCGCCCGGGACCTGTCCACCGCGTACACGGCCCGGCTGGCGGGCCGGGCGCCGCAGTGGGCGCCGCTGCCGGTGCAGTACGCCGACTACGCCCTGTGGCAGCGCGAGCTCCTCGGCGACGGCCTCCTCGAGCAGCAGATCGACTACTGGCGCGACACCCTCGCCGGTGCACCCGAGGAGCTCGCCCTGCCGGCCGACCGGCCGCGGCCCGCGGTGGCCTCACACGCCGGGGCCGGTGTGCCGATCGAGGTGCCGGCCGAAGTGCACCAGCGCCTCGCCCGCCTGGCCGCCGACCACGGCGTCACCATGTTCATGGTCCTCCAGGCGTCCCTGGCGGTCCTGCTGTCCAAGCTCGGCGCCGGCCCCGACATCCCGATCGGGATCGCGGTCGCCGGCCGCACCGACCAGGCCCTCGACGACCTCGCCGGGTTCTTCGTCAACACCCTCGTCACGCGCACCGACCTGACGGGCAACCCCACGTTCGCCGAGCTCCTCGGCCGCGTGCGGCGCGGCACCCTCGACGCCTTCGAGCACCAGGACGTCCCCTTCGAGCGCCTCGTCGAGGAGCTCGCCCCCGCCCGGTCGCTGGCCCGGCACCCGCTGTTCCAGGTCATGCTCGTCATGCAGAACATCCGGCGGACCGGCCTGCGGCTGCCCGACGTCCGCGTGCGCCAGGCGCCGGCCGCGCCGGCTGACGGCCCGGCGCCGCAGTGGCGCGACGTGCCGGCCCGCTTCGACATCGGCGTGTCCGTCAGCGAGATCCTCGACGAGCAGGGCCGCGCGCAGGGCCTGCGCGGCATGCTCGTCGGCGCCCGGGACCTGTTCGACCCGCACTCGGTCACCGTGCTCGTCCGGCGGTGGGAACGGCTGCTCGACACGCTCAGCCTCGACGCCGGCGCGCGCCTCGGCGCGGTACCGGTCCTCGACGCGGCCGAGCGGCTGCACCTGCTGGCCCGCTCCAACGGGCCCACCGTCCCGGCGACGGCCGAGACGGTGCTCGAGCTGTTCGCAGCAAGCGCCAGGCGGGGCCCGGACGTGCCCGCCGTCGTCGCCGAGGGCGAGCAGGCGACCTACCGGGAGCTGGACGAGCGCTCCGGGCGGCTCGCCAACCGGCTGCGCGACCTCGGCGTCGGCCCCGAGTCGATCGTGGGACTGGTGCTGGAGCGGGGCGTCGGCTTCGTCGTGGCCGTCCTCGCCGTCTGGAAGGCCGGCGGCGCCTACCTGCCGATCGACGTGCAGTATCCGGCGGAGCGGGTGGCGTACGTGCTGGACGACGCCCGAGCGCACACGGTGCTGACCGAGCGGGCGCACGCACACCTGGCCGGCGACGGCGCCGTCGTGCTCGACGACCCGGCCGCCGCCGAGTCCGTCGCCGCGATGCCGCCGGCGGGGCCGGCCGGGCCGCCGCCGAGCGCCGCCGACCTCGCCTACGTCATCTACACCTCCGGCTCGACCGGCCGGGCCAAGGGCGTCGCCGCGGTGCACGGCGGCCTGGTCAACCTCGTCGCGCAGTTCGGCGCGGCGTTCCGCGGCCGGGTGCTGCAGTTCGCGTCGGTCAGCTTCGACGCGTCGGTGCGCGACCTCGCCGTGACGCTCTCCGTCGGCGGCACGCTCGTCGTCGCCGGCGCCCAGCACCGGGCCGAGCCGGAGCTGCTGACCCGGTGGGTCGCCAGCCAGCGCGTCGACACCGCGAGCATGGTGCCGTCCCTGCTGGCCGCCCTGCCCGTCGCCGGCCTCCCGTCGGTGACCACCCTCTTCTCCGGCGCCGAGGCGCTCAGCGCACCCGTCGCGCGGGCCTGGGCGGCCGGTCGGCGGCTGACGCACGCCTACGGCCCCACCGAGGCGGCCGTGATCGCCGCCGCTGGGCCGGTCGAGCCCGGCGACGCCCACGCCGACCGGCGCGGGCCCGTCCCCTTCGGGCGGCCGATCGCCAACACCCAGGTGTTCGTCCTGGACCGCTGGCTCAACCCGGTGCCCACCGGGGTGGCCGGCGAGCTCTACATCGGCGGGACCGGCGTCGCCCGCGGCTACGTGCGCCGAGCCGCGCTGACCGGCGAACGCTTCGTGGCCTGCCCATTCCAGCCGGGGCGGCGGATGTACCGCACCGGCGACCTCGCCCGCTGGACCGACGACGGCCGCCTGGTCTTCGCGGGCCGCGCGGACGATCAGGTGAAGATCCGCGGTTTCCGGATCGAGCCCGGCGAGGTCCAGGCCGTCGTCGCGGGCTGCCCCGGCGTGGCCCGGGCGGCCGTCGTGGCGCGCGACGACAGCCTCGTCGCCTACGTCGTCCTCGACGCCGACATCGAGCCCCAGGCCGTCCGGGAACACGCCGCACGGGTCCTGCCCAACTACATGGTGCCGGCCGCGGTCGTCGTGCTCGAGTCGCTGCCCACGACCCGCAACGGCAAGCTCGACCGGAACGCCCTGCCCGCGCCGGAGGATCCGGGAGCCGACCGGTCCGCGGGCCGCGGGCCGCGCACGACCCGCGAGGAGGTGCTGTGCGCCGGGTTCGCCGAGGTGCTCGGCCGGGGCGCGGTGAGCATCGACGACGACTTCTTCGCTCTCGGCGGCCACTCGCTGCTCGCCGTGCGGCTCGTCGAATGGCTGCGGGTCCGCGGCGTGTCGGTGTCGGTCCGGGCGCTGTTCGCCACCCCGTCGGTGGCCGGGCTGGCCGCGGTGGCCGGGCCCGTCGCGGTGGCGGTGCCGGAGAACCGGATCCCGGCCGGCGCCGCGCACCTCACGGCCGGCATGCTGCCGCTCGTCGAGCTCACCGACGCCGAGGTGGCCCGCGTGGTCGACAGCGTGCCCGGCGGTGCGGCCAACGTCGCGGACGTGTACCCGCTGGCCCCGCTGCAGGAAGGCATCCTCTTCCACCACCTGATGGGCGGTGACGGGCGCCGGGACGTGTACGTCCTGCCGAGCGTGCTGCGCTTCGACGAGCGGGAGCGGCTCGACGCGTTCGTCGCCGCGGTACAGCTGGTGATCGACAGGCACGACGTCTACCGGACCGCTGTCGTGTGGGACGGGCTGCGCGAGCCGGTCCAGGTTGTCTGGCGGCGCGCGGCGCTGCCGGTCCGCGAGGTCGAGCTCGCCGCCGGCCCGGACCCGGTGGGCCGGCTGGTCGCGGCCGGCGGGTCGGCGATGGACGTGGGCCGGGCGCCGCTGCTGGACGTGACGATTGCGGCGGCGCCGGACGGCTCGGGCGCGTGGCTGGCCCTGCTGCGGGCGCACCACCTGGTCCAGGACCACGTCGGGGTCGAGGTGATGCTCGGCGAGATCCGTCAGATCATGGCCGGCGACGCGGATGCGCTGGCGGAGCCGCTGCCGTTCCGTAACTTCGTGGCCCAGGCCCGTGGCGGCGTGGCCCGTCAGGAGCACGAGCGGTTCTTTGCCGGCCTGCTCGGCGACGTGACGACGCCGACGGCTCCGTTCGGGCTGCTGGACGCGCGCGGCGACGGCACCGGCGTGCGCCGCGGCCGCCGGCGGATCGACCGCGAGGTGGCGGACCGTCTGCGGGACGTGGCCCGGCGGCTCGGGGTCAGCCCGGCGACGGTGCTGCACGTGGCCTGGGCGCGGGTGCTGTCCGTGGTCGCCGGCCGCGACGACGTCGTCTTCGGCACGGTGCTCTTCGGGCGCCTCAACGCGGGCGCCGGCGCCGACCGCATCCCGGGGCCGTTCATCAACACCCTGCCGGTCCGGGTGCGGCTGGCGGGTGTCGGCGTCCGTGACGCGGTCGCCGCCATGCGCGGGCAGCTCGCGGAGCTGCTCGAGCACGAGCATGCCCCGCTGGTGCTGGCCCAGCAGGCGAGCGGGCTGCCGGCCGACGTGCCGCTGTTCACGTCGCTGTTCAACTACCGGCACAACACGGCCGGGCGGGCGCCGGCCGGGGACGGCCTGGCCGGCATCGCCACCCTGTTCCGCGCCGGCGCCACCAACTATCCGCTCGGAGTGTCCGTGGACGACGACGGCCGGGACCTCTCGGTCGGCATCGGCGCCGTCGACACTGTCGATCCGCAGCTCGTGTGCGAGCTGATGGGCACCGCCGTCGCCAACCTCGTCGACGCGCTCGAGCGGGACTGCTTCGGCCTCGCCGACGTGCCGGTGCTCGGCGACACGGAACGCTCGCGCATCCTGTCCGCCTGGAATGACACGGCGGTCCCGGTGGCGCCGTCGACGGTGCCGGAGTTGTTCGCTGTGCGGGTTGCGGAGGCTCCTGATGCGTTGGCGGTGGGTGGGTTGTCGTATCGGGAGTTGGACGAGCGTTCGAACCGGGTGGCGAACTATCTGCGTGGGCGGGGTGTGGGTCCGGAGTCGGTCGTGGGTGTGCGGATGCCGCGGGGTGTGCCGCTGGTGGTGGTGTTGCTGGGTGTGTGGAAGGCCGGTGGTGCGTATCTGCCGATCGACGCAGGCCACCCGGACGAGCGGGTGGCGTACATCCTGGCGGAGTCCGGGGTCGAGGTTGTGCTGGATGGTGAGCCCGCCGGTTCGCCCGACCCGGTGGACTCTGGTTTGTTGCCGGGGCATGCGGCGTATGTGATTTATACGTCGGGTTCGACGGGTGTGCCGAAGGGTGTGGTGGTGTCGCAGGCGTCGTTGGCCGGTCTGGTGCGGGATCGGGCGTGGAGTCTGTCGGCGGGGTCGCGGGTGTTGTTTCAGGCGCCGCATGTGTTTGATGCGTCGATGTTTGAGTTGTGGGTGCCGTTGTGTGCTGGTGGTTCGGTGGTGTTCGAGCAGTCGCAGGCCACGCATGTGCACGTGACGGCCGGGTTGTTGCGGACGCTCGATCCCGGTTCGTTCGCCGGTGCGCAGGAAGTGCTGACCGGCGGAGACGTGGTGTCCGGTGGTGCGGTGGCGCGAGTCCGGGCGGCGAGTGGGGTTCGGGTGCGGCAGTTGTACGGGCCGACCGAGGTCACGCTCTGCGCGGTGCAGGGGATCGTCGAGGCCGAGGGTGAGTTGGTGCCGTTGGGCCGGCCGATGGACAACACGCACGTGTTCGTGCTGGATGGCGGGTTGGAGCCGGTCCCGGCGGGTGTGATCGGCGAGGTGTATGTGGCCGGTTCCGGGTTGGCTCGTGGGTATGCGGGTCGGGCGGGGTTGACGGGTGAGCGGTTCGTGGCGTGTCCGTTCCTGGTGGGGGAGCGGATGTATCGGACCGGGGACTTGGGCCGGTGGAACGGTGACGGACAGTTGGTGTTCGCCGGCCGTGCCGACGATCAGGTGAAGGTGCGTGGGTTCCGGGTGGAGCCGGCCGAGGTGCAGGCCGTGCTCGTCGAGTGTGACGGTGTCGAGCAGGCGGTGGTCGTTGTTCGCGACGACAGTCTGGTCGCCTATGTGGTGGGTCCCGTCGTGCCGGCGGTCGTGCGTGAGCATGCGGGGCGGGTGTTGCCGGACTACATGGTGCCCGACGCGGTCGTCGTGCTCGAGTCGCTGCCCGTAACCCCCAATGGGAAGGTCGACATCCGGGCGCTACCCGCACCCGACTACACGCCGACCGGCGGACGGGCCGCCGCGAGCCTCGCCGAGGAGCTACTGTGCGGCGTGTTCGCCGACGTCCTCGGGCGGCCCACCATCGGCGTCGACGACGACTTCTTCGCCGTCGGCGGCAACTCGCTGACCGCGGTGCGGCTGATCTCCCGCGTCCGCGCCGTCTTCGGCGTCGAGGTCGAGCTCCCGACCCTCTTCGAGGAGCCGACAGTCGCCGGGCTCGCCGCCCAGCTGTCCCACGCCGGGCAGGCGCGCCTCGAGCTGAGCCCGCGGCCCCGGCCCGAGCGGATCCCGCTGTCGTTCGCGCAGCAGGGGCTGTGGTTCCTCGACCAGCTCGAGGACGCCGGCACCGGGCACAACCTGCCCGCCGTCGTGCGCCTCGCGGGCGCGGAACCCCGCGCGCTCGCCGCCGCCCTGCGCGACGTCGTCGAGCGCCACGAGGCGCTGCGCACCGTGTTCGGGATCGCCGACGGCCGGCCCTACCAGCGGATCGTGCCGGCCGACGAGCTGGACTGGGCGCTGCGGCAGGTCCGCGCCGGCTCCGACGACGAGGTGGAGGAGCTGATCGCGCAGGCGCTCGCCGCCACCTTCGACCTGAGCACCGACGTGCCGATCCGCGCCTGGCTGTTCGACGCCGGCACCGGCGAGCAGACCCTCGTCGTCGTGATCCACCACATCGCCGGCGACGGCTGGTCGATGGCGCCGCTGGCCCGCGACATCTCGACCGCCTACGCCGCCCGCCTGCGCGGTGACGCACCGGCGTGGGAGCCGCTGCCGGTGCAGTACGCCGACTACGCGCTCTGGCAGTCCGAACTGCTCGGCGACGGCCTCGCCGCGCAGCAGGTGCAGTACTGGCGCGAAGCCCTCGCCGGGTCGCCCGAGGAGCTCACCCTGCCGGCGGACCGCACAAGGCCCGCCGCACCCACCCACCGGGGCGTCGCCGTCCCGATCGAGGCGCCCGCCGAGCTGCACGAGCGGCTCACGACGCTGGCGCGCGAGCTCGGCGTCACGGCGTTCATGGTGCTCCAGGCCTCCCTTGCGGTACTGCTGTCCAAGCTCGGCGCCGGCACCGACATCCCCATCGGCGTCGCCGTCGCCGGCCGCACCGACCAGGCCCTCGACGACCTCATCGGATGCTTCGTCAACACGCTCGTCGTGCGCACCGACCTGTCCGGCGACCCCACGTTCGCCGACGTGCTCCGCCGGGTCCGGCGCACGAGCGTCGCCGCGTTCGAGCGCCAGGACGTGCCCTTCGAGCGACTCGTCGAGGAGCTGGCCCCGCCGCGCTCGCTCGGCCGCCACCCGCTGTTCCAGGTCAAGCTCGCCGTGCAGAACACCGCCCGCTCCTCACTGCGCCTGGCCCGGGCGTCAGTGACCGGCGCCCGCCCGGCCGCCCGCCCGACGGGCGCCACCGCCAACTTCGACCTCGACATCAACATCGGCGAGATCCTGGACGAGCACGGCCGCCCCGGAGGGCTGCGCGGCGTGCTGGTGGGCGCGCTCGACCTGTTCGACCAGACCACTGTCGAGGGCATCGCCCGCCGCTGGATGCAGCTGCTGGAGTCGCTGCTCGCCGACGCGAACGTCAAAGTCAGGCGGATCGGGGCGCTGGACCCGGCCGAGCGCGCGCACATCCTGCGACACTGGGCCGACGGCGGCGCGCCGGCGACCGGCCTGGCGCTCGACGCGTTCCGGCGGGCGGCCGCGGCCGACCCGGGCGCGCCCGCGGTCTTCGGCGACAGCGAGCCGATCACCTACGCGCAGCTGGATGCCCGCGCCGACCGGCTGGCCGGATATCTGGCCGAGGCGGGCGTCGCCGCCGAGTCGCTCGTCGCGCTGTGCCTGCCGCCCGGTCCGGACCTGCTCGTCGCGATGCTCGGCGTGTGGGCGGCCGGAGCGGCGTTCCTGCCGGTGGATGTGCGCCATCCCGCGGAGCGGATCGGGTTCATGCTGTCGAACAGCCGGGCCGCGGTGGTCATCGGCACCTCGGAGGTGCTCGACGAGCTGCCGATCGGCCGGACGATACGCGTCGTCACGCTCGACGACCCCACCGTCGCGGCGCGGATCGCGGACCGGCCCGCGGTGCGGCCCGCCGTCGCCGTGCACCCCGGCAACCTCGCGTACGTGCTGTACACGTCGGGTTCGACGGGTGTGCCGAAGGGTGTGGGTGTGTCGCAGGCCGGTCTGGCGAGTCTGGTGGCGGGTCAAGCAGAGCGGTTCGGGGTCGGTCCGGGTTGCCGGGTGTTGCAGTTCGCGTCGGTGGGGTTTGACGCGGCGGTGGCGGAGGTGGTGGTGGCGTTGTGCTCGGGTGCGGCGGTGGTCGCGGCGGGCCGGGTTGAGGTGAGTGAGCTGGCGTCGGTCGCCGGCCGGTTCGGGGTGACGCACGTGACCGTGCCGCCGGCGGTGTTGGGTGTGGTGGACGGCCTGGGCCCGGTCGGCACGGTGGTGTGTGCGGGCGAGGCGCTGCCGGCTGCGGTGGTGGATGTGTGGGCTGATCGGGTGCGGTTGGTCAATGCCTATGGTCCGACGGAGTCGACGGTGTGTGCGGCGATGTCGCCGGTGTTGCGGGTCGGGGATGTGCCGGTGATCGGGGTGCCGATAGTCGGGAGCCGGGTGTGGGTGCTGGACGGGTCGTTGCAGCCGGTGCCGGCGGGGGTGGTCGGTGAGTTGTACATCGCGGGGGAGGGTCTGGCGCGGGGGTATGTGGGGCGGGCTGGGCTGACGGCGGAGCGGTTCGTGGCGTGTCCGTTCGAGCCGGCCCGGCGGATGTATCGCACCGGTGACTTGGGGCGGTGGACGGTTGATGGGCGGCTGGTGTTTGCGGGTCGGTCGGATGATCAGGTGAAGATCCGCGGGTTCCGGATCGAGCCGGGTGAGGTGCAGGCGGTGGTCGGTCGCTGCCCGGGTGTGGTGCAGGCGGTGGTGATGGCGCGGGACGGCGGCTTGGTCGCGTACGTGGTGGGCGAGGCGTCGCCGGCGTCGGTGCGGGCGCATGCGGCCGGGTTGTTGCCGGAGTACATGGTGCCGGCGGTGGTGGTGTTGGATGCGTTGCCGTTGACGGTGAACGGGAAGGTGGATCGGGTGGCGCTGCCGGCGTCGGAGGTCGCGTCCGGTGTCGGTGTGGGGCGGGAGATCGCGGACCCGGTGCAGGAGCTGTTGTGTGGGCTGTTCGCTGATGTGCTGGGTCGGGTGGTGGTCGGGCCGGATGACAACTTCTTCGCCCTTGGTGGGCACTCCCTGCTCGCCGTGCGGCTGATCTCGCGCATCCGCACCGTGTTCGGCGCCGAGCTGGCGCTGCCGGCCCTGTTCAAGGCGCCGACGGTCGCGCAGCTCGCCGCCGAGCTGTCCGACGCCGGGCCGGCGCGGGTCGCGCTGCGGCAGTTGCCGCGCCCGGAACGCGTCCCGCTGTCGTACGCGCAGCGGCGCCTGTGGCTGCTCGACCGGATGGGTCAGACCGGGACGGCGTACAACCTGCACACGACCCTCCGGCTGGCCGGTGTGGACGCCGGGGCGCTGAATCTGGCGCTGCGCGATGTCATCGGCCGGCACGAGGTGCTGCGCACCGTCGTCGAGGTGATCGACGGGGAGCCGTACCAGCGGATCATCCCGGTCGAGGAGCTGGACTGGGCGCTGCGCCGTGGCCCGGCCGACCCGGCAATCACGTTCGACCTGAGCGCCGAGGTGCCGATCCGGGCGTGGCTGTCCGACGACGGGACGCTGTCCCTGGTGATCCATCACATTGCGGGCGACGGCTGGTCGATGGGGCCGCTGGCCCGGGATCTGTCGGTCGCGTATGCGGCGCGGCTGGAGGGGCGTGCGCCGGCGTGGGCGTCGTTGCCGGTGCAGTACGCCGATTACGCGTTGTGGCAGCGGGAGCTGCTGGGTGGCGGTCTGCTCGAACAGCAGGTGGGGTATTGGCGGGAGGCGCTGGCCGGTGCCCCGGAGGAGTTGGTGTTGCCGGCGGACCGGCCCCGGCCGGCCGTCGCGAGCCATGAGGGTGTGGCGGTGCCGCTGGTGGTGCCCGCTGAGGTACATCGGAAGCTCCTGGATGTCGCCCGCGAGCAGGGGGTGACGGTGTTCATGCTGGTGCAGGCCTCGCTCGCGGTGACGCTGTCGCGGCTCGGGGCGGGCGTCGACGTGCCGATCGGCACGGCGGTGGCGGGCCGGATGGACCAGGCGCTCGACGACCTGGTCGGGTTCTTCGTCAACACCCTCGTCATCCGCACCGACCTGTCCGGCGACCCTACCTTCGCCGACGTGCTGGAGCGGGTGCGGGCACAGACGCTGGCGGCGCTTGCGAACCAGGACGTGCCGTTCGAGCGGTTGGTGGAGGAGCTGGCCCCCACGCGGTCATTGGCGCGGCACCCGCTGTTCCAGGTGATGCTCACCGTGCAGAACGCGGCCCGGACCGCGCTGCGGCTGCCCGGCGTCGACGTCACCGCGGCCGGTGCGGCCCCGTCGGTGCGGGACGCGTTCGCGAAGTTCGACCTCGACGTGAGCGTCAGCGAGCTGGCCGACGCCGGCGGCTTGCGCGGCCTGGTCGTCGCCGCCCGCGACCTGTTCGACACGGACACCGCGCAACGGCTCGTCGCGTCCTGGGTGCGGGTGCTGGAGGCCGTGGCAGCCGACCCGGGCCTGCCGGTACGCCGGGTGGACGTGCTCAGCGCCGACGAGCGCTCCAGGATGCTGTCCGAGTGGCACGACCCGGCCGTACCGGTGCCGGCGGCGACGATGCCGGAGCTGTTCGCCGAGCAGGTCACGGCGAACCCCGACGCGGTGGCGGTGGTGTGCGGGGACGAGCGGGTGTCGTACCGGCAGCTCGACGACCGCTCCGACCGGCTGGCGCACTACCTGCAAGGGCTGGGCATCGGGCCGGAGTCGGTCGTCGGTGTCCGGCTGCCGCGCGGCGTGCCGCTCGTCGTCGCGCTGCTCGGCGTGCTCAAGGCCGGCGCGGCGTACCTGCCGATCGACCCCGCCTACCCCGCCGAACGCGTCGCCTACATGCTCGCGGACGCCGGAGCGCGGGCCGTGCTGGACGAGGAACTCGCCGAGCTGCCGGAGGCGACGCCGGCCGAGGTGGGGCTTCGGCCGGAGCATCCGGCATACGTCATCTACACCTCCGGCTCGACGGGCGCCCCCAAGGGCGTGCAGGTGAGCCACCACAACGTCATCGCCATGTTCGCCGCGGCCCGGCCGCGCTTCGGCTTCGGCCCGGGCGACGTGTGGACCTGGTTCCACTCCGTCGCCTTCGACTTCTCCGTCTGGGAGCTCTGGGGCGCGCTGCTGCACGGCGGCAGCGTCGCCGTCGTGCCCTTCGACGTGTCGAGGTCACCGGCCGACTTCGCGCGGCTCATCGAGGAGCAGCGCGTGACGATGCTGAGCCAGACCCCGTCGGCGTTCTATCAGCTGTGGGACGCCGAGCGCGACAACGACGCCTTCGGCCGGCGGCTGCGCGCCGTGGTCTTCGGCGGCGAGGCGCTCGACGAGTCGCGGCTCGCCGGCTGGTGGGACCGCGGCGGCGCGCTTCCGGCGCTGGTGAACATGTACGGCATCACCGAGACGACGGTCCACGTCACCGCGCTGCCCCTGACGTCGGGCGCCGCCGGCACCGGCCGCGGCTCGCCGATCGGCCGCGGCCTGCCCGGCCTGACGGTCCACGTGCTGGACCCGGCCCTCCTGCCGGCCGCGCCCGGCGTGATCGGCGAGCTGTACGTCGCCGGGCCGCAGCTGGCGCGGGGCTACGCCGGGCGGCCCGGCCTCACCGGCGAGCGATTCGTGGCCTGCCCGTTCGTGCCCGGGGCGCGGATGTACCGCACCGGCGACCTGGCTCGCCGGACCCCGGACGGCCGGCTGGTGTTCGCGGGCCGGGCGGACGACCAGGTGAAGATCCGCGGGTTCCGGATCGAGCCCGGCGAGGTCCAGGCCGTCGTCGCTGGCTGCCCGGGCGTGGCGCAGGCGGTCGTGGTGGCGCGCGACGATGCCCTTATCGCCTATGTGGTCCTGGACGGGGATGTGGAGCCGCCGGCGGTCCGTGAGCACGCCGCCCGGCTGCTGCCCGCGCACATGGTGCCGGCGGCGGTGGTGGTGCTGGATGCGATGCCGTTGACGGTGAACGGCAAGGTGGACCGGCGGGCGCTGCCGGCGCCGGACTTCGCGGCCGTCGCCGGCGCCGGGCGCGCCGCGGCGACGCCGGTGGAGGAGCTCCTGAGCGACGTGTTCGCCGACGTACTCGGGCTGCTCGCGGTCGGCGTGGACGACGACTTCTTCGCCCTCGGCGGGCACTCCCTGCTCGCGGTGCGGCTGGTCTCGCGGGTGCGGGTGGTGTTCGGCGTCGAGGTGCCGCTGCGGGCCCTGTTCGAGGCGCCGACGGTCGCGGGCCTGGCCGCGCGGCTGTCCGGGGCGCAGCGGGCGCGCACGCCGCTGCGGCCGCGGCCCCGCCCGGAGCTCGTGCCGCTGTCGTTCGCGCAGCGGCGGCTGTGGTTCCTCGACCAGCTCGAGGGCGCCGGCGGCGTCTACCATCTGCCGACATCGCTGCGACTGCCCAATGTGGACGCCGAAGTCCTCAACCTGGCGTTGCGGGACGTGATCGGCCGGCACGAGGTGCTGCGCACGGTGTTCGAGGTGGTGGACGGGGAGCCGTACCAGCGGGTCGTCCCGGTCGAGGAGCTGGACTGGGCGCTGCGCCGTGGCCCGGCCGACCCGGCAATCACGTTCGACCTGAGCGCCGAGGTGCCGATCCGGGCGTGGCTGTCCGACGACGGGACGCTGTCCCTGGTGATCCATCACATTGCGGGCGACGGCTGGTCGATGGGGCCGCTGGCCCGGGATCTGTCGGTCGCGTATGCGGCGCGGCTGGAGGGGCGTGCGCCGGCGTGGGTGTCGTTGCCGGTGCAGTACGCCGATTACGCGTTGTGGCAGCGGGAGCTGCTGGGTGGCGGTCTGCTCGAACAGCAGGTGGGGTATTGGCGGGAGGCGCTGGCCGGTGCCCCGGAGGAGTTGGTGTTGCCGGCGGACCGGCCCCGGCCGGCCGTCGCGAGCCATGAGGGTGTGGCGGTGCCGCTGGTGGTGCCCGCTGAGGTACATCGGAAGCTCCTGGATGTCGCCCGCGAGCAGGGGGTGACGGTGTTCATGCTGGTGCAGGCCTCGCTCGCGGTGACGCTGTCGCGGCTCGGCGCCGGAACCGACATCCCCATCGGGGTCGCGGTGGCCGGGCGCACCGATCAGGCCCTCGACGACCTGGTCGGGTTCTTCGTCAACACCCTGGTGCTGCGCACCGACCTGTCGGGCGATCCGACGTTCGCCGAGGTCCTGCACCGCGTCCGCCAGACCGGCCTGGACGCGTTCGGACACCAGGACGTGCCCTTCGAGCGGCTGGTGGAGGAGCTCGCGCCGGCCCGGTCCCTGGCCCGCCACCCCCTGTTCCAGGTGATGTTGACGGTCCAGAACGCGGCCCGCACGGCGCTGCGCCTGCCCGGCGTCGACGTCGCGCCGGCGCGGCCGGCCGGGCCGGTCTTCGCGAAGTTCGACCTGGATGTGAGCGTGAGCGAGGTCGCCGATGGGGGCGGTCTGCGCGGCGTCGTGGTCGCGGCACGGGACCTGTTCGACGTGGAAACCGTTGAGCGTGTGGTGGGGTGTTGGCTGCGGGTGCTGTCGACTGTCGCGGCCGATCCATTGGTGCGGTTGCGCCGGGTGCAGTTGGTGGATCGCGCCCAGGTTCTGTCGGCGTGGACCCCCACAGACGCGGCAACCGTGCCGGAGCTGATCGCCGCGCGGGTTGCGGAGGCTCCCGACGCCATGGCGGTCGGTGGCCTGTCGTATCGGGAGCTGGACGAGCGTTCGAACCGGGTGGCGAACCATCTTCGGGGGCGCGGTGTGGGCCCGGAGTCGATCGTCGGCGTCCGCATGCCGCGGGGTGTGCCGCTCGTAGTGGTGTTGCTCGGCGTCTGGAAGGCCGGCGGTGCCTATCTCCCGATCGACCTCGACCATCCGGCGGAGCGGGTCGCCTACATCCTGGCGGAGTCCCGGGTCGACATTGTGCTGGATGGTGAGCCCGCCGGTTCGCCCGACCCGGTGGACTCTGGTTTGTTGCCGGGGCATGCGGCGTATGTGATTTATACGTCGGGTTCGACGGGTGTGCCGAAGGGTGTGGTGGTGTCGCAGGCGTCGTTGGCCGATTTGGTGCGGGATCGGGCGTGGAGTCTGTCGGCGGGGTCGCGGGTGTTGTTTCAGGCGCCGCATGTGTTTGATGCGTCGATGTTTGAGTTGTGGGTGCCGTTGTGTGCTGGTGGTTCGGTGGTGTTCGAGCAGTTGCAGGCCACGCATGTGCACGTGACGGCCGGGTTGTTGCGGACGCTCGATCCCGGTTCGTTCGCCGGTGCGCAGGAAGTGCTGACCGGCGGAGACGTGGTGTCCGGTGGTGCGGTGGCGCGAGTCCGGGCGGCGAGTGGGGTTCGGGTGCGGCAGTTGTACGGGCCGACCGAGGTCACGCTCTGCGCGGTGCAGGGGATCGTCGAGGCCGAGGGTGAGTTGGTGCCGCTCGGACGGCCGATGGACAACACGCACGTGTTCGTGCTGGATGGCGGGTTGGAGCCGGTCCCGGCGGGTGTGATCGGCGAGGTGTATGTGGCTGGTTCGGGGTTGGCGCGTGGGTATGCGGGTCGTTCTGGGTTGACGGGTGAGCGGTTTGTGGCGTGTCCGTTCCTTGCTGGGGAGCGGATGTATCGGACCGGGGATCTGGGTCGGTGGACTGGTGACGGGCGGTTGGTGTTCGCCGGTCGTGTGGATGATCAGGTGAAGGTGCGTGGGTTCCGGGTGGAGCCGGCCGAGGTGCAGGCCGTGTTGGTCGGGTGTGACGGTGTCGAGCAGGCGGTGGTGGTCGCCCGGGATGACAGCCTGGTCGCCTACGTGGTGGGTGCGGCGCCGCCGGCGGTCGTACGTGAGCATGCGGGGCGGCTCCTGCCTGACTACATGGTGCCCGACGCCGTGATCGTGCTGGACGGGCTGCCCGTGACACCGAACGGGAAGGTCGACCTGCGGGCGCTGCCCGCGCCCGCGTACGTGTCCGTGGGTGGGCGGGGACCGCGTGACGCCCGCGAGGAGCTGCTGTGCGGGGTGTTCGCGGAGGTGCTGGGGCTGGCCTCGGTCGGGATCGACGACGACTTCTTCGCCCTCGGCGGGCACTCGCTGCTCGCCGTGCGGCTGGTCTCGCGGATCCGGACCGTCCTCGACAGTGACGTGTCGATCAAGGCGCTGTTCGAGACGCCGACCGTCGCCGGGCTGGCGGCGCGGCTGACGGAGGCCGGGCCCGGGCGGGTCGCACTCCGCGCACGGCCGCGGCCGGCCCTCGTCCCGCTGTCGTTCGCGCAGCGGCGGCTGTGGTTCCTGGACGAGCTCGAGGGGCCGAGCGGCATGTACAACCTGTCCAACGCGCTGCGGCTGTCCAACGTGGACGCCGAGGCGCTGAACCTGGCGCTGCGCGACGTCATCGGCCGGCATGAGGTCCTGCGGACCGTCGTCGAGGTGGTGGACGGGGAGCCGTACCAGCGGGTCGTCCCGGTCGAGGAGCTGGACTGGGCGCTACGGCCCGGGCCGGCCGGCGAGTCCGTGTTCGACCTCGACGCGGAGGTACCGATCCGGGCGTGGCTGTCCGACGACGACACGCTGGTGCTGGTGATCCACCACATTGCCGGGGACGGCTGGTCGATGGGGCCCCTCGCCCGTGACATCTCGACCGCGTATGCGGCCCGGCTGGAGGGCCGGGCCCCGGCCTGGGCGCCGCTGCCGGTGCAGTATGCGGACTACGCGCTGTGGCAGCGGGAGCTGTTGGGTGGCGGTCTGCTGGAGGAGCAGGTCGGTTTCTGGCGGGAGGCATTGGCGGGTGCGCCGGAGGAGCTCACGCTGCCGTTCGATCGGCCGCGTCCGGCGATCGCGTCGCACGCGGGTGTGGCGGTGCCGTTGGTGGTGCCCGGCGGTGTACACCAGAGGCTCATCGACGTCGCCCGGCAGCATGGGGTGACGGTGTTCATGCTGGTGCAGGCCTCGCTCGCCGTGGCCCTGTCGCGGCTCGGCGCGGGCGTCGACATCCCGATCGGTGTGGCGGCCGCGGGACGGATGGACGAGGCGCTCGACGACCTGGTCGGGTTCTTCGTCAACACGCTCGTCACGCGGACCGACCTGTCCGGCGATCCGACGTTCGCCGAGGTGCTGGAGCGGGTACGGGCGCAGACGCTGGCGGCCTTCGCGAACCAGGACGTGCCGTTCGAGCGGCTGGTGGAGGAGCTGGCGCCGGCCCGGTCCCTGGCCCGGCATCCGCTGTTCCAGGTGATGCTCACCGTGCAGAACGCGGCGCGGACCGCGCTGCGGCTGCCGGGCGTCGAGGTCACCGCGGCCGGCGCCGGCGGGTCGGCGTTCGCGAAGTTCGACCTCGAGGTCAGCGTGAGCGAGCTGGCCGACGGGGGTGGCCTGCGCGGCGTGGTCATCGCGGCGCGTGACCTGTTCGACGCGGACACGACCGAGCGGCTGGTGGCGTGCTGGGTGCGGGTGCTGGAGCAGGTCACGACCGATCCGGGGCGGCGGGTACACCGGCTGGAGGTCGCGGACCGCGCCCAGGTCCTGACCGGATGGAACGGCACTGCGGTGGAGGTGCCGGCGGTGACGTTGCCGGTGTTGTTCGGGCGGCAGGTGGTGGCGACGCCGGATGCGGTGGCGGTGGATGGGGTGTCGTATCGGGAGTTGGATGATCGGTCGGATCGTTTGGCGTGTCACCTCCAAGGCCTGGGTGTGGGTGTGGAGTCGGTGGTGGCGGTTCGGTTGCCGCGGGGTGTGCCGTTGGTGGTGGCGTTGCTGGGTGTGTTGAAGGCGGGTGGGGCGTATCTGCCGATCGATCCGGGTTATCCGGCTGATCGGGTGGCGTGGCTTGTGGCGGATGCGGGTGCGCGGGTGGTGCTGGATGAGGAGATCACGGATCTGCCGGAGGGGGTGCCGGCTGATGTGGGGTTGTTGCCGGGGCATCCGGCGTATGTGATCTATACGTCGGGGTCGACGGGTGTGCCGAAGGGTGTGGTGGTGCCGCATGCGGGTGTGGTGAATCGGTTGGTGTGGATGCAGGCGCAGTATGGTTTGGACGCGTCGGATCGGGTGTTGCAGAAGACGCCGGCGGTGTTCGACGTGTCGGTGTGGGAGTTTTTCTGGCCGTTGCTCAATGGTGCCGAGTTGGTGATGGCGCGGCCGGATGGGCACCGTGATCCTCAGTATTTGGCGGAGGTGATCGAGGAGCGGGCGGTCACCGTCGTGCATTTTGTCCCGTCGATGTTGGCGGCGTTCCTTCCCGTGGCTCGTCCGGGGGGTCTGCGGCGGGTGATCTGCAGTGGTGAGGTGCTGCCGGTGGAGACGGTGGACCGGTTGCGGCGGGTGTTGCCGGGGGTGGCGGTCGACAATTTGTACGGGCCGACGGAGGCGTCGGTGGATGTGACGTTTTGGTCGTGTCCGGATCGGGTGGGTCTGGTGATACCGATCGGGCGGCCGGTGTTCAACACGCAGGTGTATGTGCTGGATGCGTTCCTGCAGCCGGTGCCGCCGGGTGTGGTCGGGGAGCTGTACCTGGCCGGGGTGCAGTTGGCTCGCGGCTACGCGAATCGGGCCGGGCTGACCGGGGAGCGGTTCGTGGCGTGCCCGTTCCAGCCGGCCCGGCGGATGTACCGCACCGGCGACCTCGCCCGGTGGGCGGCCGACGGGCAGCTGGTGTTCGCGGGCCGGTCGGATGATCAGGTGAAGATCCGCGGGTTCCGGATCGAGCCCGGCGAAGTGCAGTCGGTGGTCGCACGCTGCCCGGGTGTTGCGCAGGCGGCGGTGGTGGCGCGGGACGGCGGCCTCGTCGCGTACGTGGTCGGCGAGGCGTCGCCGGAGGCCGTGCGAGCGCACGCGGCGCGGTCGTTGCCCGAGTACATGGTGCCGGCGGCCGTGGTCATCCTCGACGCGCTGCCGGTGACGGTGAACGGCAAGCTCGACCGTAAGGCGTTGCCGGCGCCCGACTTCGCGGCCGTTGCCGGTGGCGGGCGGCCGCCCTCCACGCCCGAGGAGGAGCTGCTGTGCGCGGCGTTCGCGGAGGTACTGGGGCTGCCGGCGGTCGGCGTCGACGACGACTTCTTCGCCCTCGGCGGGCACTCGCTGCTCGCCACCCGGCTCATCAGCCGCATCCGGGCCGAGCTGAGGGCCGACGTCACGCTCAGGATGCTGTTCGAGGCCCCGACCGTGGCCGGGCTTGCCGCGCGGCTGGGCGAGCGGCCGAGCACCAGGCCGGCGCTGCGGCCGATGCGCAGGCGGGAGGAGCGCTCATGATCCCCATGTCGTTCGCGCAGCAGCGGCTGTGGTTCCTCGACCAGCTCGAGGGGCCCGGCTCGCTGTACAACCTGCCAGTCGTCCTGCGGCTGTCGGGCGTCGACCCGGCGGCGCTCGACGCCGCGCTGCGCGACGTGCTCGCGCGGCACGAGGTGCTGCGCACCGTGTTCGGGGTCGCGGACGGACAGCCGTACCAGCGGGTCCTGCCGGTCGAGGAGCTCGACTGGGCGCTGCAGGTGGTGGCGGAGCTCGACGTGGACCGGGCCGTGCGCTGCGCGTTCGACCTGAGCGCCGAGCCCCCGATCCGGGCGTGGCTCGTCGGGTCCGGGCCCGACGAGCAGACGCTCGTCGTAGTCGTGCACCACATCGCCGGCGACGGCTGGTCGATGGGCCCCCTCGCCCGCGACATCTCCGCGGCCTATGCCGCTCGCAGCACGGGCCGGGCCCCGGCCTGGGAGCCGCTGCCGGTGCAGTACGCGGACTACGCACTGTGGCAGCGGGAGCTCCTCGGCGACGGCCTCCTCGAGCGGCAGGTCGCCTACTGGCGGGCGGCCCTCGCCGGCGCGCCCGAGGAGCTCACGCTCCCGGCCGACCGGCCCCGCCCCGCGGTTGCCTCGCACGAGGGTGTCTCCGTGCCCCTCGTGGTGCCCGCGGAGGTACACCGGCGACTCATCGCCCTTGCCCGAGCCCACGGCGCGACGGTGTTCATGCTGGTGCAGGCGTCGCTGGCGGTGACGCTGTCCCGGCTCGGCGCCGGCCTCGACATCCCGATCGGCATCGCTGTCGCCGGCCGCACCGACCAGGCCCTCGAGGACCTGGTCGGCTGCTTCGTCAACACCCTCGTGATGCGCACCGACCTGTCCGGCGACCCCACCTTCGTCGAGCTCCTGCACCGCGTCCGGCAGACGAGCCTTGACGCCTTCGACCACCAGGACGTGCCGTTCGAGCGGCTGGTGGAGGAGCTGGCGCCGGCCCGGTCCCTGGCCCGGCACCCGCTGTTCCAGGTGATGCTCGCCGTGCAGAACATGGGCCGCGCCGCGCTGAGCCTGCCGGGCGTGCAGGTGGCGCGCGGCCCGGCCGCCGGAGCCGGCTCCGGCTCCGCCATGCACGCCCGCTACGACCTCGACATCAGCGTCAGCGAGCTCGCCGGCGCGGGCGGGCTGCGCGGCACCGTGATCGCGGCGCAGGACCTGTTCGACGAGGACAGCGTCAGCCGCCTGGTCGCCCGCTGGGTGCGGGTCCTGGACGCGGTGACGGCCGACCCGGACGCCCGGGTCCGGCGGCTCGACGTGCTGGGCGAGGACGAGCGCTCCCGAATGCTGGTGGCGTGGAACGGCACTGCGGTGGAGGTGCCGGCGGTGACGTTGCCGGTGTTGTTCGGGCGGCAGGTGGTGGCGACGCCGGATGCGGTGGCGGTGGATGGGGTGTCGTATCGGGAGTTGGATGATCGGTCGGATCGTTTGGCGTGTCACCTCCAAGGCCTGGGTGTGGGTGTGGAGTCGGTGGTGGCGGTTCGGTTGCCGCGGGGTGTGCCGTTGGTGGTGGCGTTGCTGGGTGTGTTGAAGGCGGGTGGGGCGTATCTGCCGATCGATCCGGGTTATCCGGCTGATCGGGTGGCGTGGCTTGTGGCGGATGCGGGTGCGCGGGTGGTGCTGGATGAGGAGATCACGGATCTGCCGGAGGGGGTGCCGGCTGATGTGGGGTTGTTGCCGGGGCATCCGGCGTATGTGATCTATACGTCGGGGTCGACGGGTGTGCCGAAGGGTGTGGTGGTGCCGCATGCGGGTGTGGTGAATCGGTTGGTGTGGATGCAGGCGCAGTATGGTTTGGACGCGTCGGATCGGGTGTTGCAGAAGACGCCGGCGGTGTTCGACGTGTCGGTGTGGGAGTTTTTCTGGCCGTTGCTCAATGGTGCCGAGTTGGTGATGGCGCGGCCGGATGGGCACCGTGATCCTCAGTATTTGGCGGAGGTGATCGAGGAGCGGGCGGTCACCGTCGTGCATTTTGTCCCGTCGATGTTGGCGGCGTTCCTTCCCGTGGCTCGTCCGGGGGGTCTGCGGCGGGTGATCTGCAGTGGTGAGGTGCTGCCGGTGGAGACGGTGGACCGGTTGCGGCGGGTGTTGCCGGGGGTGGCGGTCGACAATTTGTACGGGCCGACGGAGGCGTCGGTGGATGTGACGTTTTGGTCGTGTCCGGATCGGGTGGGTCTGGTGATACCGATCGGGCGGCCGGTGTTCAACACGCAGGTGTATGTGCTGGATGCGTTCCTGCAGCCGGTGCCGCCGGGTGTGGTCGGGGAGCTGTACCTGGCCGGGGTGCAGTTGGCTCGCGGCTACGCGAATCGGGCCGGGCTGACCGGGGAGCGGTTCGTGGCGTGCCCGTTCCAGCCGGCCCGGCGGATGTACCGCACCGGCGACCTCGCCCGGTGGGCGGCCGACGGGCAGCTGCTGTTCGCCGGCCGGTCGGATGATCAGGTGAAGATCCGCGGGTTCCGGATCGAGCCCGGCGAGGTGCAGGCCGTGGTCGCCGGGTGTGCGGGCGTGGAGCAGGCCGCGGTGGTGGCGCGGGACGGCGGCCTCGTCGCCTATGTGGTGGGTGACGTGGGGCCGCAGGTGGTACGTGCGCACGCGGCCCGGCTGTTGCCGGAGTACATGGTTCCCGGCGCGGTGGTGGTGCTGGACGCGCTGCCGGTGACGGTGAACGGCAAGCTGGATCGCAGGGCGTTGCCGGCGCCCGACTTCGCGGCCGTTGCCGGTGGCGGGCGGCCGCCCTCCACGCCCGAGGAGGAGCTGCTGTGCGCGGCGTTCGCGGAGGTGCTGGGGCTGCCGGCGGTCGGCGTCGACGACGACTTCTTCGCCCTCGGCGGCCACTCGCTGCTCGCCGTCCGGCTCGTCGAGTGGCTGCGGGCGCGCGGCGTGTCCGTCTCGGTGCGCGCAATGTTCGCCACGCCGACCGTGGCCGGGCTCGTCGGCGTGGCCGGGCCGCTGCCGGTCGAGGTGCCGGAGAACCGGATTCCGGCCGGGGCGGCGCGGATCACGGCCGACATGCTGCCCCTCGTCGAGCTCACCGACGCCGAGGTGGCCCGCGTGGTCGACAGCGTGCCCGGCGGTGCGGCCAACGTCGCAGACGTGTACCCGCTGGCCCCGCTGCAGGAAGGCATCCTGTTCCACCACCTGCTGGGCGGCGGCCGGGACGTCTACGTCCTGCCCACCGTGCTGGAGTTCGACGGGCGGGAGCGGCTCGACGCGTTCGTCGCCGCCGTACAGCTGGTGATCGACAGGCACGACGTCTACCGGACCGCTGTCGCGTGGGACGGGCTGCGCGAGCCGGTCCAGGTCGTCTCGCGGCGCGCGGCGCTACCCGTCCGCGAGGTCGAGCTGGCCGAGGGCCCCGACCCGGTGGCGCGGCTCATGGCGGCCGGCGGCCTGTCCATGGAGGTGGGTCGCGCGCCCCTGCTCGACGTCACCGTCGCGGCGCTACCCGGCGGATCCGGCGCCTGGCTGGCCCTCCTGCGGGCACACCACCTCGTCCAGGACCACGTCGGCGTCGACGTGATGCTCGGCGAGATCCGCCAGATCATGACCGGCGACGCCGCCGCGCTGCCGGAGCCCCTGCCGTTCCGTAACTTCGTGGCCCAGGCCCGTGGCGGCGTCGCCCGCCAGGAGCACGAGCGGTACTTCGCCGACCTGCTCGGCGACGTGACGACCCCCACGGCGCCGTTCGGGCTGCTCGATGTGCACGGCGACGGCGCGGACCTGCGCCGCGGCCGCCGGCGGGTCGACCCCGGAGTCGCCGCCCGGCTGCGCGACACCGCCCGGCGGCTCGGGGTCAGCCCGGCGACGGTGCTGCACGTGGCCTGGGCGCGGGTGCTGTCCGTGGTCGCCGGCCGCGACGACGTCGTCTTCGGCACCGTGCTCTTCGGCCGCCTCAACGCCGGCACCGGCGCCGACCGCATCCCGGGGCCGTTCATCAACACCCTCCCCGTGCGGGTGCGGTTGCTCGGCAGCGGCGTGTGCGACGCGGTCGCCGCCATGCGCGGGCAGCTCGCTGAGCTGCTCGAGCACGAGCACGCCCCGCTGGTGCTGGCCCAGCAGGCGAGCGGGCTGCCGGCCGACGTACCGCTGTTCACGTCGCTGTTCAACTACCGGCACAACACCGCCGGGCGGGCACCGGCCGGCGACGCGCCCGCCCGGAAGGTCGACGGCGTGCGGATCATCCGCACCGACGAAGGCACGAACTATCCGATCACCGTCGATGTCGACGACCGCGGCGACGGCTTCGCGCTCGTCGTCGACGCGATCGCCCCGCTCGACCCCGACCTGCTGTGCGGGCTGCTGCACAGCGCCGTCGACGACCTCGTCCAAGGCCTCGACGAGGAGCTGACCGGCGGCGCCCATGTGCCGCTGGCCACCGTGGACGTGCTCGGCGCCGCCATGCGCCGGCGGCTGCTCGTGGAGCGCAACGACACTGCCGCCGCGGTGCCGGACACCACCGTCGCGGCGCTGTTCGCCGAGCAGGCCGCCCGCACCCCGGACCACCTCGCCGTCGCGGCCGGGGACGACCCGATCACCTACGCCGCTCTCGACGAGCGGTCGAGCCGGCTGGCCGAGCAGCTGCGCCGCGACCGCGGCACCGAGCCGGGGTCCGCGGTCGGCGTAGGTCCGGCGAGCACCACGGAGCTCATGGTGGCCGTCCTCGGAGTGCTCAAGGCCGGTGGAGACCCGGGCACGCCCGCCGATGCCGCGCAGGAGACGGCCGCGATGCTGGCCATGGTTCTTGAACAGCGCCGGCGGCTGCGGGTCGGGCCCGGCGACCGGATCGCCCAGCTTGCCCCCGCCGCCTCACCGTGGTTCGCGTGGGAGTGGTGCCTGGCCCTGCTCACCGGCGCCACCCTCGTGCCGCTGCCCGCGTCGGCCCGCCTCGCGGCCGACCTGGGCGAGCAACTGTCACGGCACACCGTCACCCACGCCGCCCTGCCGCCGGCGGTCCTGGCCGCCCTCGACCCGGACACCGTCGACCCGGCGATCACGCTCATCGCCGCCGGCGAGCCCTGCCCGGCCGACGTGACCCGCCGGTGGGCGGCCGGGCGGGACCTGCACACGTGGTACGCGCCGGCCGGCGCCCGGCCGGCCACGGCCACCGGCCCGGTCACCCCCGGCGCCGACGCGGCATACCTCGGCGAGCCGACCGCGAACAGCCGCGTCTACCTGCTGGACCGCTGGCTGGCACCGGTGCCGCCGGACGTCGTCGGCGAGCTGTACGTGACCGGGGCGGCCGCGCCGGGCCGGTACCGCACCGCCGACCGGCACGTGGCCTGCCCCTTCGAGCCGGGCGGGCGCATGTACCGCACCGGCGACCTCGCCCGCTGGACCCCCGACGGCCGCCTGGCGTTCGCCGGCCGCGCCGACGACCAGCTCGACTTCCACGGCCTACGGGTCGGCACCGCCGCTGTGCGGGACGCCGTCGCCGACCACCCGGACGTCCGCCAGGCCGTCGTCATCGCCGCCGGCGAGCGGCCCGTCGCCTACGTCGTGCCCGCCGTCCACGCCCGGCGGGAGGGCCTCGCCGACGCGGTGCGCCGGCACGCCGACGAGCGGCTCCCGGGGTACCTGGTCCCCGCGGCCGTGATCGCGCTCGACGCCGTCCCGCTGACCCCGGACGGAACGCTCGACCGGGCCGCGCTGCCGCTTCCCGCGAGCGCACCGGCCGGCCGGGACCCGGACCGGCCGGCCACGCCGAAGGAGGAGATCCTCGCGCGGGCGTTCGCCGACGTACTGCGACGGGAGGCCGTCGGCCTCGACGAGGACTTCTTCGCGCTCGGCGGGCACTCACTCTCCGCGGTCCGGCTGCTCAGCCGGGTGCGATCGGTGTTCGGGGTCGAGGTACCGCTGCGGGTGCTCTTCGACGCACCCACGGTGGCGGCGCTCGCGGCCCGGCTGTCGGACGCGGGCCGGGCGCGGATCGCGCTGCGGCCGCGGTCGCGACCGGAGCGGACCCCGCTGTCGTTCGCGCAGCGGCGCCTGTGGTTCCTGGACCAGCTCGGGCAGTCCGGCGCCGCCTACAACATCCCCACCGTGCTGCGGCTGACCGGAGTCGACGCCGGGGTGCTGAACCTGGCGTTGCGTGATGTCATCGGCCGGCACGAGGTGCTGCGGACCGTCGTCGAGGTGGTGGACGGGGAGCCGTACCAGCGGATTGTGCCGGTCGAGGACCTGGACTGGGCGTTGCGGATCGGCCCGGCCGATCCGGGGGCGGCGTTCGACCTGAGTGCCGAGCTGCCGATCCGGGCGTGGCTGTCCGACGACGACACGCTGGTGCTGGTGATCCATCACATCGCCGGGGACGGCTGGTCGATGGGTCCGCTGGCCCGGGACGTGTCGACTGCGTATGCGGCCCGGTCGAAGGGCGAGGCGCCGGTGTGGGCGCCGTTGCCGGTGCAGTACGCGGACTACGCGCTGTGGCAGCGGGAGCTGTTGGGTGGCGGTCTGCTGGAGGAGCAGGTCGGTTTCTGGCGGGAGGCATTGGCGGGCGCCCCGGAGGAGTTGATGTTGCCGGCGGATCGGCCGCGTCCGGCGATCGCGTCGCACGCGGGTGTGGCGGTGCCGTTGGTGGTGGCGGCGGAGGTGCATGGGCGGTTGGTGGGGTTGGCGCGTGAGCACAGCGTGACGATGTTCATGGTGTTGCAGGCGTCGTTGGCGGTGTTGCTGTCGAAGCTGGGTGCGGGTGCGGACGTTCCGATCGGGATTGCGGTGGCGGGGCGGACGGATCAGGGTCTGGATGATCTTGTCGGGTTTTTCGTGAATACGTTGGTTGTCCGTACGGATTTGTCGGGTGATCCGCGGGTTGGTGAGTTGCTGCGGCGGGTTCGGCGGGTGAGTCTTGACGCGTTCGAGCATCAGGATGTGCCGTTCGAGCGGCTCGTGGAGGAGTTGGCGCCGGTGCGGTCGTTGGCGCGGCATCCGCTGTTCCAGGTGATGCTGGCCGTGCAGAACGCCGGCCGGGCGGCGCTCGACCTGCCCGGCGTCCAGGTCAGCTCGGCCGGCCGCCCGTCGGCCCGGCCGGTGCCCGCGAAATTCGACCTCGACGTCAGCGTCCAGGAGGCCTTCGACCCCGACGGCAACCCGGCCGGGCTGCGTGGCGCGCTCGTCGGCGCCACCGACCTGTTCGCCCCCGGCACCGTCGCGCGGCTCGCCGAATGGTGGACGAGGCTACTCGAGGCGATGTGCGCACCGGACGACCCCCGGGTGCGCGCTCTCACCGTCCTGCGACCAGCCGAGCGCGCCGGTGTGCTGCGCCTGTCCCGCGGCGCCGACCACCCGCTCCCGGACACGACCGTGGCGCGGCTGTTCGAGGCCGCAGCGGCCCGGACCCCCGACGCGGTGGCCGCTGTCGCGGGCGGCGCCGGCATCACCTACCGGAACCTCGACGACCAGGCGAACCGGCTGGCCCACGCGCTGCGCGGACGCGGCGTGGGGCCCGACACCGTCGTGGCGCTCACGCTGCCGCGCGGCCTGTCGCTGCTCACCGCCGTGCTCGGGGTGTGGAAGGCCGGCGGCGCATACCTCACCGTAGAGCCGGACGTGCCGGCCGACCGGCTGGCGTTCATGCTCGCCGATTGCGGCGCCCGGCACGTCCTCGGCCCGGACGACGTCAGCGCCGCCGTGGCCGCCGGCGACCCGGCGGCGCCGCTGACGACCGTCCCCGGCGCCGCGCTGGCCTACGTGATCTACACGTCCGGCTCCACCGGCCGGCCCAAGGGCGTCGCCGTGACCCACCGCGGGCTCGTCAACTACGTGCGGTCCGTGCCGCCGCGGCTGCGCATCGGCGGGCCCGGCGACCGGTACGCGCTGGTGCAGGGCCTCGGCGTCGACCTGGGCTATACGGTGCTGCTGACCAGCCTGGCGACCGGCGGCACCCTGCACCTGATCGACCGCGACGTCGCGCTGGACCCGGCGGCCCTGGCCCGGTACCTCGACGAGCATCGCATCGAACACATCAAGGGCGTGCCGTCCTACCTGGCCGCCGTCGGCGTCGGCACGACGGCGCACCCGTCCGGCTCCGTGATCCTCGGCGGGGACGTGGCCGAGCCGGGGTGGCTGCGCGGCCTCATCGACGGCGCCGGCGACGGGCGGGTGTTCAACCACTACGGCCCCACCGAGACCACCATCGGCGTGCTGACCGGCGCGCTCGACGGCCCCACGGCCACGATCGGCACCCCGATCGACAACACCCGGGCCTACGTGCTTGACCAATCGCTGGAGCCGGCACCGGACGGCGTGGCAGGCGAGCTGTACATCGCCGGAGCGGGCCTGGCCCGCGGCTACGCCGGCCGGGCCGGGCTGACCGCGGAACGGTTCGTGGCGTGCCCGTTCGAGCCGATGCAGCGGATGTACCGCACCGGCGACCTCGCACGCCGCGACGCCGACGGGCGGCTGGTCTTCGCCGGCCGCGCCGACGACCAGGTGAAGATCCGCGGATTCCGGGTCGAGCCCGGCGAGGTCCGGGCCGCCGTCGCCGCGTGCCCCACCGTCGAGCAGGCCGCCGTCATCGCCCGCCGCGACGACGGCGAGACGCGCCTGGTCGCCTACGTCGTCCCCGTGGACGGCGCGGACCCGCACGCCGTGCCCGACCTCGTCCGGCGGGCCGTCGCCGCGCGGCTGCCGGAGCACATGGTGCCCGACGCGGTGGTCGTCCTCGACGCGCTCCCGCTGACCGGCAGCGGTAAGCTCGACCGGCGGGCCCTGCCCGCGCCGCAGTACCTCCGGTCGGCCGGCCGCGCCGCCGCGAACGCCACCGAGGAGCTGCTGTGCGGCATCTTCGCCGCCGTCCTCGGGCGGGTCGGCGTCGGCGCCGACGATGACTTCTTCGCGCTCGGCGGGCACTCGCTGCTGGCGGTGCGGGTCGTCGGGCGGGTGCGGGCGGTGTTCGGGGTCGAGGTACCGCTGCGTGCCCTCTTCGAGGCGCCGACCGTCGCCGGGCTCGCGGCGCGGCTGTCCGGCGCCGGCGCGGCCCGCATCGGGCTGCGACAGTGGCCGCGACCGGAGCGGATCCCGCTGTCGTTCGCGCAGCGGCGCCTGTGGTTCATCGACCGGCTCGAGGGGCCGAGCCCGCTGTACAACATGCCGGTGATCCTGCGCCTCACCGGGATCGACGCCCGGGTGCTGAACCTGGCGTTGCGTGATGTCATCGGCCGGCACGAGGTGCTGCGGACCGTCGTCGAGGTGGTGGACGGGGAGCCGTACCAGCGGATCGTGCCGGTCGAGGACCTGGACTGGGCGCTGCGCCGCGGACCGGCCGACCCGGCGATGACGTTCGACCTGAGTGCCGAGCTGCCGATCCGGGCGTGGCTGTCCGACGACGACACGCTGGTGCTGGTGATCCACCACATCGCCGGGGACGGCTGGTCGATGGGCCCTCTCGCCCGTGACATCTCGACCGCGTATGCGGCCCGGCTGGAGGGCCGGGCCCCGGCCTGGGCGCCGCTGCCGGTGCAGTATGCGGACTACACGCTCTGGCAGCGGGAGCTGCTCGGCGACGGTCTGCTGGAGGAGCAGGTCGGTTTCTGGCGGGAGGCATTGGCGGGCGCCCCGGAGGAGTTGGTGTTGCCGGCGGATCGTGCGCGGCCGGCGGTGGCGTCGCATCAGGGTGTCGGGGTGCCGTTGGTGGTGGCGGCGGAGGTGCATGGGCGGTTGGTGGGGTTGGCGCGTGAGCACAGCGTGACGATGTTCATGGTGTTGCAGGCGTCGTTGGCGGTGTTGCTGTCGAAGCTGGGTGCGGGTGCGGACGTT
Organism: Dactylosporangium vinaceum; assembly: GCF_019904175.1. Lineage (GTDB taxonomy): Bacteria > Actinomycetota > Actinomycetes > Mycobacteriales > Micromonosporaceae > Dactylosporangium > Dactylosporangium vinaceum. The sequence goes on from NZ_CP061913.1 coordinate 4,205,738, forward strand.
CCGATCGGGATTGCGGTGGCGGGGCGGACGGATCAGGGTCTGGATGATCTTGTCGGGTTTTTCGTGAATACGTTGGTTGTCCGTACGGATTTGTCGGGTGATCCGCGGGTTGGTGAGTTGCTGCGGCGGGTTCGGCGGGTGAGTCTTGACGCGTTCGAGCATCAGGATGTGCCGTTCGAGCGGCTCGTGGAGGAGTTGGCGCCGGTGCGGTCGTTGGCGCGGCATCCGCTGTTCCAGGTGATGCTGGCCGTGCAGAACGCCGGCCGGGCGGCCCTGGACCTGCCCGGCGTCGAAGTCGCCGCCGCCGGGACCGGGCGGGGCACCGCGCCGTCGGTACCGGCGAAGTTCGACCTCGACGTCAGCGTCCGGGAAATGTTCGGCAGCGACGGGAGCCCGGCGGGGCTGCGCGGCGTCCTCGTCGGCGCCACCGACCTGTTCGACGAGGCCACCGTCCGCCGGCTCGCCGAATGGTGGGCCTATCTGCTGGCCGACCTCGCCGCCGATCCGGATCGCGCGGTGCACCGGCTCCGGCTCATGCCCGACGACTCCCTGCCCGCGCTGCTCTTGCCACACGACGCCACCCCTGCGCCGCGGCCGCCCGCGACCCTGCCCGAACTGTTCGCCGCCCACGTGTCGCGCACGCCTGACGCGCTCGCCGTCCTCGGCGACGGCGTGGTCGTCACCTACCGGCAGCTCGACGAGCGGGTCGCCGCGCTCGCTGCCCGGCTGCGCGCCGCGGGCGCCCGCCCCGAGACGATCGTCGGCGTCGTGCTCCCGCGCGGCCTCGACTGGGTCGTCGCCGTGCTGGCCGTGTCCCGCGCCGGCGCCGCGTACCTGCCGATCGACCCCGCCGTGCCCGCCGACCGGCGGGCGTTCATGCTCGCCGACTCCGGCGTGCGGGCCGTCGTGGGCACCGCGGGCCCCGATTCGATCGTCGTGCACGACCCGGCCGAGGGCGCCGGCACCGCCCACCCCACCGACGCGGGCGACGGCGGGGCGGGGCGGCTGGCGTACGTCATCTACACCTCCGGCTCGACCGGCCTGCCCAAGGGCGTCGGAGTCACCCACGCCGGCCTGGGCAGCATGGTCGCCGGCTTCGGCAGCCACTTCCGCGTCGGGCCGGACAGCCGGGTGCTGCAGTTCGCCTCGGTCGGCTTCGACTCGGCCACCGCCGAGCTGGTGCTCGCGCTCGGCTCCGGCGCCGCGCTCGTGGTCGGCTCGGCCGAGACGCTCCAGGGCGGCGCCGGCGTGGCGGACCTGGCCGACCGCTTCGGCGTCACCCACGTCATCGTGCCGCCCGCCGTGCTGGCGGTACTCCAGCCCGGCCGGCTGGGGGTGCCGAACGTGGTCTGCGCCGGCGAGGCCCTGCTGCGGCCCGTGATCGAGGCGTGGGCGCCGCACTGCCGCCTCATCAACGGCTACGGCCCCACGGAGTCCACGGTGTGCACCACCCTGTCGCCGCCGCTGAGCCCCGGGGATGCGCCAGTGATCGGCCGGCCCATCGTCAACACCCGCGTGTACGTCCTGGACCGCTGGCTGTCCCCGGTGCCCCCCGGCGTGACCGGCGAGCTCTACATCGCCGGGGCGGGCCTGGCCCGGGGGTACGTCGGGCGCGCCGGACTCACGGCGGAGCGGTTCGTGGCCTGCCCGTTCGAGCCGAAGCAGCGGATGTACCGCACCGGCGACCTCGCCCGCTGGACCCCCGACGGGCAGCTGGCCTTCGCGGGCCGCACCGACGACCAGGTGAAGATCCGCGGCTTCCGCATCGAGCCCGGCGAGGTAGAGGCCGCCGCGGCCGCGTGCCCCGGCGTGGCCCAGGCCGCGGTGATCGTCCACACGGACGGTGCCGGCGAGTCGCGCCTGCACGCCTACGTGGTCCCGGCGCCCGGCGCCGGCGCCGCCGACCTGCCCGCCGCCGTGCACCGTCACCTGGCGCAGACCCTGCCGGACTACCTGATGCCCGCCGCGGTGGTGGCGCTCGACGCCCTGCCGCTCACGGTCAACGGCAAGCTCGACCGGGCGGCGCTGCCCGATCCCGGCGCCGCGCGGCCGGCCGGCCCGGGCGCCGTCACCGCGTTCGAGCAGGTCCTGTGCGCGGCGTTCGCCGAGGTGCTGGGCGTGCCCGAGGTCGGCCCGCAGGACGACTTCTTCGCCCTCGGCGGCCACTCGCTGCTGGCGGTGCGCCTGGTCGACCGGCTGGGCGAGCGCGGCGTGTCGGTGTCGCTGCGCAACCTGCTCACGGCGCCCACCGTCGCCGGGCTGATGCGGCACATGAGCCTGTCGTCGGTCCGCGACGCGCTCGGCGTCCTGCTGCCGATCCGCACCGGCGGGGATCGGCCGCCGTGGTTCTGCCTGCCGCCGGGCGGCGGGCTCGGATGGGTGTACATGCCGCTGGCCCGGCACGTGCCGGCGGACACGCCGCTGTATGCGCTCCAGGCGCCGGGCCTGGACGGCGAGGCCCCGCTCAGCGCCTCGGTGGGGGAGATGGCGGCCGCGTTCGTCGCGCAGATCCGCGCGGTGCAGCCCGCCGGCCCGTACCACCTGCTCGGCTGGTCCTTCGGCGGCATACCGGCGCACGAGGTCGCGGTGCAGCTGCGCGCGGCCGGCGAGAAGGTGGCCGCACTCGTCATCATGGACGCCTACCCATCCGGCGGCGAGCCCGTCGACCCGGCCGAGCTGGAGTTCCGCCCGGCCCGCCCGGGCGGCCAGGGCAAACCGGCCGGCGGCGACGAGTTCGACCGGCTCGTGGAGCGGGTGCGCCGCGAGGCCGGCACCACGCTCGGCTCCTTCACCGACGACGAGCTGCGGCTGCTGGCCCGCGCCTACCAGAACAACGCGGCCATCGGTACCGCACACCAGCCCGGCGAGCTCGACGCTCCAGCGTTGCTCCTGGTGGCCGCGCTCGACCGACCCGAGGACGAGCCGACCGCGGCGCGATGGGACCCCTACGTGCGTGGCGGCGTGACCGCGGTCCGGCTGCCGTGCGCCCACTCGGACATGGTGCGCCCGGAGCGCCTCGGCCAGGTCTGGTCGGCGATCGAGGCTTGGACGTCGTCGCGCCCGACGTGACGCCGGTGCTCTGCTGCGTCCTGCGGCGGCGCCTCGCGCCCGCCGGCCGCGGCGCTGAAGCCGGGCGGTGCGGTGCGGTGGTGAGGCAGTGCGCTCAGTCGGACTTCGGCTCGCGGGTGCCGGCGTAGGTCGCCACCACCAGGCCGGCCACCAGGACCACCGCGGCGCACACCGCGGCACCCAGGTCGTGGGCCGGACGAGCTGGCCACAGCAGCGGCGTCGTCCACGCCGCGTTCAGGGCCTGCTGGGCCACGATCAGGAACGCCAGAGGGCCCGTCCAGCAGAACGACGCGCCGAACAGCGTCGCGCACAGCAGTGCGAGGCCGATCAGGCCGGCGGTGTCCCGCAGCACCGCCCAGTTGCCCAGCGGCAGCGCCGTGCCCGTCGCACCGGCCAGCAGCAGGCCGACCGCGGCCGCGCCGGTCACCAGGATCGCCGCGCCGCGCAGGTAGACGACCCGGCGGCCGGTGATGCGCTCGGGCTCGCCGAACGGGCTGCGCGTCGTCGTGGCGAGGACGACCGCGGCCAGCGCCTCGATGGTCAGCGGGACCAGGCGCGAGGCCAGGCCGCTCGACGGTATGAACCGCAGCTGCTCGGCCAGGCGCAGGCCGACGCCGCAAGCCACGAAGGCCAGCAGCGCCGCCGGCACGCGGCGGCTGATCAGGTGCAGCACGAGCAGCCGCGGTCGGGCGACCGCGAGGGCGCCCCCGTCCGGGGCGGTCGACACGTTGCTGTTCATGGCAGCTGCTCCAGGTTGATCCGGCCCGCCCGCAGCGCCGGCAGATGCTCCGCGAGCCAGTCGTGGCGGACGTCGGCGGGCAGCCCGGCCAGGCGCTTGCCGGCCTCGTACGCGGCCGAGCCCGGGCGGGGCGCGCCCACCTCGCTGACCATGCAGGCGCCGCTGCAGGGCGTCTGCGGCGTGCCGGAGGCCAGCAGCAGGCCCTCGAGGACCGCGGACTGCGCCTCGTCGGGGCGGCCCTGGCCGGTGCCGACGACGGCAGCCACCAGCGGCGGCGCGAACGCCCGCCGGAAGATGTCGGTCAGTTCGGCCGTGGTGTAGGCGCGGCCGGTGTCGGCGGGGATCGCCTCGGCGAGGTCGACAGTCGCGACGGGGGGCTGCCCGGACAGGTGCACGGGCGTGCCGCCGGCGTAGCCGGACGGGCCCTGCTCGATGCGGGCCGGCGCGCCGGGCAGCCCGGCCAGCTCGCGCAGGATCGGCTCGAACGCGGCCTGCGTGGCCGGCAGGTATTCCCGGAAGGCCGGGTGCACGCACACGGGCGTGGCCGACGTCGTGCAGGCGGGCGTGTAGGCGATGGTCCGGTCGTCGGCGGCGTTGTGCAGCGCGGGGACGGCGACCAGGCCAGTCGCCTGCTGCCGGCCGGTGCCGGCCAGGGCGACGCCGGTGCCCGTGAGGGCGAGCCCGAGCGCGATCAGCCCGGCGAAGACCCGCCGGGCGGCCGGCCCCGCGGCGCCCGGCGGCAGGCCGAGCGCCGCGAGCGCGGCCAGGCCCAGCCCAGCCAGGGCCATGATCTGGCAGATGGACAGGTCGGGCAGGTAGGGGCCGAAGACCGCGACGTCGGCCGACGGGGTGCTGCCGGGCAACGCGTTGAGCGGCACGATCAGCAGGTAGGGGCTCGATGACTGCGACGCGCCGCGGAATCCGGCCTCGAGCAGCAGTAGCGCCAGGATGGCCGCGATCGGGGTGGTGAAGCGGCCGGAGAAGAACGCACCGGCCGCGAAGGCCAGGGCGGTGAACGCCGGCAGGCTGCACAGGCCCACGATGGCCGGCCACCACGCCGGGCCGCCCGGCGCGTGCTGAGCGGCGGTGCGGCCGTAGAGGATGCCGACACCGATCACGTAGGCCAGCACGCCCCAGCCCGTGGTCGCCGTCCAGGCGGCGCACTGCGCGATCCACCGGGGCCGGGAGGTGGCCGTGATCAGCTCGCCCGTGCCGCGCCGCCCGTCGCGGGAGCCGACCCATGCCGCGACGCCGGCCAGCAGCGGCACGAAGTCGAGCAGGATGTGCTTCTGCATGACGATGCCGCGCAGCGCCCAGTACGGCGGGGTCGCCATGACCGCCCGGTAGGCGTCGAACCAGAACAGCAGGGCCAGCAGCGGCAGCAGGAGCAGCACGACGTTGCGGCGCGCTTCCAGCCGCACCAGACGGGCGGCGTTGACCGCCGGGCTGGTCCGGGCCGCCGGCGGTGTGGTGGTCAGGGTCATGCCCGGGCCTCGGCCAGGACCGACGTGTAGCCGCGCTCCATGGCCGCGTCGCCGACGCCGCCGGCCGCGCCGCGGGCGGCCAGGTCGGCCGGGGTGCCCCGGTAGATGATCTTCCCGCGGTCCATCAGCGCGACCTCGCCGCAGGCGGCCGCCACGTCCTCGACCAGGTGAGTGCTGACCAGCACGGTGGCCGTCTGGCCGAGCGAGCGTATGAGCTCGCGCGACTGGATGCGCTGCTCCGGGTCGAGCCCGGCGGTCGGCTCGTCCAGCAGCACCAGCTCCGGGTCGTTGACGATCGCCTGGGCGATGCCGACCCGGCGCAGCATGCCACCGGACAGCGTGCGCAGCTTGGACCGGGCACGGTCGCCGAGGTCGACCCGCTCGACCGCCCGGGCCACCGCCGCCGGCACCTGCGCCGCCGGCACCTCCTTGAGCAGGGCGAAGTACTCGACGAACTCCAGCACCGTGAAGCCGGGGTAGTAGCCGAGATTCTGCGGCAGATAGCCCAGCCGGCGGCGGATCTCGCGGCGCTGCGCGTAGGAGCGCGGATCACGCTCCAGCAGCCGCACGGTGCCGGACGTCGGGTGCAGCACCGTGGCGAGCGTCCGCAGCAGCGAGGTCTTGCCCGCCCCGTTCGGCCCGAGCAGCCCGAAGACCCCGACGCCGACGTGCAGGTCGACTCCGGCGACGGCCTGGGCGCGGCCGAAGCGCAGGGTCAGGCCCGTGATCTCGACATTCATGCGGTTCCTCCGGGGGTCAAAGCGTTCTGCGCGCGGGCCACGTCGCGTACCACACGACGCCGCAGCAGGCGGCAGCGAAGGCGAGGTAGGGCACGACGAGCGTCGAGTCCGCGACCGCGGTGCCGAGCCGCCCGGTGGCGCCGTGGCTGCCGAGAACCATGATCGTCCAGCCGGCCAGGCCGGCGGCGACGCCGACGTTTGCCGAGCGGGCAAGCGTCGCACCGGCGAGCGCGAGGGCGGAGACGGCGGTCATCGGCACCAGCCAGCCGAACGTGATCGAGGCGGCCATCCCGGACGCCGCCGACGCGGCGGCGCCGAGCGCGGCATTGACGGCGAACACGGCCAGCGCCCGCACCAGCAGCACCATGCGGTCGCTGATCGCGGTGCTGCGGGTCAGCTCCCAGGCGGGGTCGATGCCGGGCCCGTACGCGTAGGCGATGCCCGAGGCCGCCACGGCCGGCGCGACAAGCGCAACGAGGGGCTGGTTGGTGCCGAGCGTCGCCGCGGCGCCGGCGCCGAGCACGACCACCGTGGCGGCCAGCCACGGCACCAGGAGTGACGGGGTGGTCAGTAGCGCGCGGGCGAGGCCGGGGGAGCGCAGCAGCCGGGCGGCGCCGCGCTCCAGCGGGCCCGGGTGCCGGCGCCAGACCTCCGAGGCCACGTTCGTCCAGACCCGGTCGAGGTTGACGCCGGGCGGGATCTCGGTGTCGCTCATGATCCTCCGTTCGCCGTCGAGGCGCGCCGGCCCAACGCGGCCTGCAGCAGTCGGCGGGCCCGGTGCGCGCGGCTCTTGATGGTGCCCTCGGGCACGCCCATCAGCTCGGCCACGGCCGAGACGGATCGGTCCTCGACGTACAGCAGGCGCCAGACCTCGCGCTCGGGCGCCCCGGCCGGCCCCAGCGCCTCGACCGCGGCGGCCAGGTCGACCCGCCAGACGACCGCGTCGCTGGGATCGTCGACCTCGACCGGCTCGGCCGACGCGATCCGGCCCAGCAACTCCGCGGCGCGGCCGCTCTGGCGCAGCCAGAGGGCGGCCTGCCGGCGCGCGATGCCCCACAGCCAGCCGGCGCCGATGCCGCGCGGCTCATAGCCACCGGCGCCCCGCCACACGGCGAGGAATGTCTCCTGCAGCACGTCCTCGACGTCGGAGACGGGCAGCGTCGATCGCAACCGGGCGCTCAGCCACGGCGCGTGCCGGAAGAACAGCTCCCGCAGCGCCGTGTCGTCGCCGGCGGCGACACGACAGATCAGCTCGTCATCCTCCATCACAGTCCCTATTGCGCTCGGACGCCGGTCGGTTCACGGTGGACGGCAGAAAACCTGCCTGGGAGCAGCATTACTCTACCGGCCAGGCGGCCCGCCTGGGCGGCGCGATGCCCGGAGCCGGACAATTCGGGCGCCGTGCGCCCGCCTGAGGGGGACGGGCTCGTGAACGCTCGACAGGCCGGAGACATTGCCGGCGTCGTGGACGGCGTGGTGGCTGTATCGGTGAACCCGGACGCGAGCCTCTGCCTGCGGGTCGGCCTCGGCCGCGACGATCGCCGGCCGGACCTGCGCATCGAGATCATCATCGCCGCCGAGGATGCCGCAGCGCTGTTCGGCGCGGCCGGCCCGCCCTCGGCGACGCAGTCGAACTGCCTGGTCGGCCTCCAGCTCGGCAGCACGGGCGTTTGACTGCGGTCGGCGCGGCGGTCGAACGCCTGCGGCTCAGGCCGGGGTTGATTCCACGGCGGTGCCGGGCTCGGCCTGCCAGGCGAACTGTGTGCGGTGCAGCTCCGCGTACAGCCCGCCGAGGGCGAGCAGTTCCTCGTGCGTGCCGCTCTCGCGGATGCGGCCGTCGTCGACCACCAGGATCTGGTCGGCGTGGCGGATCGTGGACAGCCGGTGCGCGATGATCAGCGCTGTCCGGCCGGCCAGCGCCGTCTCCAGAGCGCGCTGCACGGCCGCCTCGGACTCGGAGTCCAGGTGCGCGGTGGCCTCGTCGAGCACCACGATCTGTGGCGCCTTGAGCAGCAGGCGGGCCAGCGCGATGCGCTGCTTCTCACCGCCGGAGAGCCGGTAGCCACGGTCGCCGACGACGGTGTCCAGCCCGTCGGGCAGGTCGCGGATCGTGTCCCAGATCTGAGCCGCCTCGCACGCGGCCACCAGGTCGCCCTCGCCGGCGTCGGGCCGCGCGTACGTCAGGTTGGCTCGGATCGTGTCGTGGAACAGGTGCGCGTCCTGGGTCACCACACCGATGGTGTCGTGCAGGGAGCGGGTCGTGACGTCGCGCACGTCCTGGCCGCCGATGCGCACCGCGCCGTGGCCGACGTCGTAGAGCCGGGGCACCAGATGCGTGATCGTCGTCTTGCCGGCCCCCGACGCGCCGACGAGCGCGGTGAGCTTGCCGCCCGGCGCTCGGAACGTGACGTCGCGCAGCACCCACGGGGCCTCGGCGGGCGCCTGACGGGGCACTGGCAGCTTGGCGCGCTTGCCGGGCGACTCCAGCGACTCGAGCGACACCGCGGCCGGGTCCGGGTAGCGGAAGGAGACGGCGTCGAACTGGATGTCGGGCGCGGTGCGGCCGTCGCCGGCCAGCGCGACGGCGCCGGGCCGCTCGCGGATGAGCGGCTCGAGGTCGAGGACCTCGAAGAGCCGGTCGAAGCTGACGAGCGCCGTCATGACGTTGACCTGCAGGCCGGTGAGCTGGTTGACCGGCGAGTAGATGCGCATCAGCAGCGCGATCATCGCCACCAGCGTGCCGATCTGCAGCGAGCCGTCGATCACCAGGCTGCCGCCGAAGCCGTACACCAGGGCGGTCGTCAGCGAGGCGAGCAGCGTCGCGATGATGAAGAACATGCGGCCGTAGACCTGCGCCGCGGTGGCAATGTCCCGGATGCGCCCGGCCCGCTCCGCGATCGCCGCCGACTCCTCCTCGGGCCGCCCGTAGAGCTTGGCCAGCAGCGCGCCGGAGATGTTGAACCGCTCGGTCATCATCGAGCCGAGCTGCGCGTTCTGCTGCATGCCCTCCCGGGTGAGGCGCTGGTTGCGCCGGCCGATCAGCCGGGCCGGCACGAGGAAGAGGGGGATCACCACGAGCGAGGCGATGGCGATCTGCCACGACAGGTAGAGCATCTCGGCGAGGATGAACAGCAGGGTCAGCATGGCTGACAGCGCCTGGGTCAGCAGGGTCGTGACCGCCATCTGGGCGCCGATGACGTCGCCGTTGAGGCGGGACACCAGCGCGCCGGTCTGCGCGCGCATGAAGAACGACAGCGGCTGGCGCTGGATGTGGTCGAAGACCGAGCGGCGCAGGTCGTAGATGGTGCCCTGGCCGATGCGCCCGGAGCACCAGCTCTGGATGTAGACGACGACGGCGTCGAGCGCGGCGAGCCCGGCCAGACCGGCGGCGAGCCCCGCGACGAGGCCGGCCCGCCGGTGCATGATGCCGGAGTCGATGATCTCCTTGAGCATCAGCGGGTTGGCCGCGGTGATGGCGGCGTCCACGATCGTGGTGAGCAGCAGCAGCGCCAAGGACCAGCGGTAGCGGGTCAGGAACGGCACGATGCGCCGCAGCGTGCCGGGGCGGACCTTCTGCCGGGTGATGGACTCGTCGGCCATGTTCACGCGCACCGGCCCCATGCCAAGGCCGCCAGCCATCGCCATGCCACTGCCCTCATCCCTGTCGGCGCCGGTCGACTGCCGAGGCTAGCGCCAACCGGGGTGCCGGACGAGGGGTCGCGGTCGATGGACCGTCAATGGTCCTTTGTGTACGGTGAGGCCATCGCGGACTGAATGTTCCGCACGACACCCCGATCCCGTCGACCGAGCAGGCGCTCGGTGCTTCGGCATGCCACCGCGCGGGTGCGCCCGCTGTGGGCGAAGGAGGGTCACTGATGGCGGTCCGTTCCATCGGATACGTGGACCTGTACACGAAAGACAGCGCGAGCACCGCGCAGCAGCTCGTCTCGGCGTTCGGCTTCACCCGGGCCGGCGAGCTGGCCGGCGGCGATCGCGAGTCGGTGGTGCTGCGCCAGGGCGACGTTCGACTGCTCGTCACCTCGGGCCCGGCGACGTGGAAGTTCGTCGACGCGCACGGCGACGGGATCGCCGACATCGCGCTGGTGTGCGACGACGCCGACGCCACCCGCGACGCCGCGCTGGCCGCGGGCGCCCGCCCCCTCGGCACGCTGCGCGGCCACGCCGTCGTCTCCGGCTTCGGCGACGTGGGCCACACGCTGCTGCCGGCCGCGCCGGACCTGGCCGCGGGGCCGGGCTCGGCGGGCGATCGGCTGCGACTGCTCGACCACGTCGCGGTGTGCCTCGAGGGCGGGACGATCGGCGAACACGCCGAGTTCTACATCCGCGGGTTCGGGATGTCGCGGTACTCCTCGGAGTACGTCGACGTGGGCGAGAACGCGATGGACTCGATCGTGGTGCGCAGCGAGTCCGGCGAGGTGACGTTCACCCTCGTCGCGCCGGACCCGGCCAAGGGCCGCGGCCAGCTCGACGCCTTCCTGAGCCGCAACAGCGGGCCCGGGGTGCAGCATCTGGCATTCCTGGTCGAGGACATCATCGCGGCCGTGCACGATCTGGGCGAGCACGGGGTGCAGTTCCTGAGCACCCCGGACGCCTACTACGACCGGCTGGCCGAGCGGTTCGCGGAGATGCGCGACGAGATCGGGTCGCTGCGCCGAGCGCAGGTCCTCGCCGACCGCGACGAGTGGGGATATCTGCTGCAGCTGTTCAGCCGCTCGCCGTACGAGCGCAACACGCTGTTCTATGAGCTGATCCAGCGGCGCGGGTCACGCGGGTTCGGCAGCGCCAACATCAGGGCGCTCTACGAGGCCGTCGAGCACGACCGCGAGGCCACGGGCTGAACGGCCGCCGGCCCGCTCGAGAGAGCGGGCCGGCATGAGGGCGACCTTGGCGGACGCCGCGGTAGCTCACGTCCTCTGTGCGTGGTCAGTCCACTGCGGACCACGAGTGCTCGGCCCGGATGTACAGCAGCTCGGCCGGGACGCCGCGGCGGGCACAGCGCTCCACCAGCAGGCGGCTCTGGCGGACCTGCTCGGAGTCGGGGTCGTACTCGGAGCCGGTCAGGTGCTTCAGCCACGGCTCCAGGCCCATCGCGTAGGCGAAGACCCGCTGCGCGTTCATCCGCTGGGCCAGCAGATCGGCCTGAGCCGCGTCGGAGCCCTTGAGCCGGCGGCTCTCATTGTCGCGCCGTGCCGCCGGTCGCCGCAGCAGCGGCCCGTAGAGCCAGCTCAGCGGCGCGCCGACGCACTCCAGGCCGATGAACAGCGCGTCGAGCTGGCGGTAGGTGTCGCGGACGAGGTCGTACAGCCGCGGCTCCAGGGGCGTGATGTCGGTGGCGAACAGGAAGGTGCGGCCGGCCGCGCGGACCAGCGGCACCATCTTGGTGCGGATGTCCAGGTCGGCGTGTTCGCCCAGGAACGGCAGCGCGACCACCTCGACGTCCTCGGCCACGCGCACGGCGTCGAGCTCGCCGAGCTCCTGCACATTGCGGAAGCCCAGCACGCCCAGCATGGTCCGCAGGCTGGGGTCCTGCAGGGAGCCACCGGAGCTGCGCGGCACCAGGATCGTGTCGGTGCGCGAGCGCAGCTGGAGCAGCGTCTCCAGGGAGAAGTGGTCGGAGTGGAAGTGGCTGATGACCACGGCGTCCAGGCGGGCCGGCAGATCGGCGATGCTGAAGTGCTCGTGGCCGTCGTCCGCGTAGCCGATCAGCGGGTCGAGCAGGACCGCGGCGCCGGCGGTCTCGACGAGCACGGCGGCGTGGCCGAAGAACCGGGTCCGCACGCGGCCCGGCTCCACCGCGGCGGCCGGGCGCGGCGCGTCGTCGGTGAACAGCGCGGTGAAGTCGGGCAAGGTGTCGGGCTCGAGCTCGAGGCGCTCGGCGAGCTCGCGGGCGTCGACGGGATCGAGCCGGGCGGCGAACAGCGCGTCCCACAGCGGGGAGGAGAAGGGCCGGGCGACGTCGAGGCGGCCGGCGCGGGGCAGGACCGGGCTGCCGTAGACGAACGGCTGGTCCCGCTCCGGCGCCGCGGTGAACGACAGCACCTGGTGCTGGGCGTCGGAGGCGGTTCGCCGGTACAGCAGCGGCTCGAAGAACCGGCAGCCGGCCCGGTGCGCGTTGTCGTAGACCAGCTCGACACAGCCGCGCAGCGTATCGGGCAGCTGGGCGTACAGCGGCTCGAGGCTGCCGCCGGTCGCGTGCCGGTCGAGCAGCTCCTGCACCTGGTCGATGTCGTCGGCGAGCGCGAGGCGATCGCGGCCCTCGCGCAGGGTCGCCTCGAGCAGCGCAGTCACGCCCGCCGGGCCGGCCGGGCCGGGGTTGACGAACGGGCCGCCGTAGAACGCCGGGTTGGCCAGCGCCTCGGCGTGGCGCTCGGGCGCGTCGAGGTAGTTGCGCAGGATCGGCAGGATCCGCTCGCGGAGGTTCAGGGCGCCGGTGTGCGGCGCGATCAGGTACGGCCAGGCGTACCAGCGGTGGATCAGCGGCTGGGCCGCTGCCGACGGGCGCAGGTAGGTCTTCGGGCCCACGGTCATTGTCGTTCGTCACCTTCCAGAGCGGACCGGGTCATTCGTAGCCGTACCGGGTCAGCACCTCGCCGAAGCGCTCGTCGGCCAGCCGCCGGTGCTCGGCGGTGAAGACGTCGCGCCAGGCGCCGATCTGCCCCTGAAAAAACGAGAAGGCGCCCGGGTTGTACAGCGTGTCGACGATGTCCTCCGGGGTGCGCTCGTCGGCGCCGAGGAAGTCGCTGAGGCGCTTGACCGCGCGGACCTGTACCTCGCGCGAGCCGCCGCCGTTGGGCCCGACGAGCTCCTCGAACGAGGTGGCGCAGACGTCGGGGTGGTGCAGCAGCCACGCCATGCGCCGGTAGTCGCCGTCCTGGCACGGGAACGAGTCGTCCTTCAGCGCGTACGTCAGGCGCTGCTCCAGCGACGGCATGGACAGCAGGATGCGGCTGAACGCCGAGAGGTTCCGGAAGGCGCTGAGCCCCCGCCCCGTCTCCCCGCACAGGAAGTTCACGAGCGAGAGCATGGTGTCGCGGGGATCGCGGTAGTTGAAGATGATCCGCGGCTCGCCGGTCTCGGCCCACTCGTGCAGGAAATTGGCATCGATGCGTTTGACGTCGAACTCGTGCAGCATCCAGCACACCCCCTCGGGGGTGTCGGCGAACCGCGAGCCGGCACTGCGGCGCACGGCGTCGGCGACGAGGGAGCTGTTGACCAGCTCCGTGCCGTACAGGTTGACCAGGGGAATGCCGAGACGCTGCTGCCATGACCACGCCAGCGCCTCCCACGCCTGGTCGGTGGCGGCGAGGAACTGCGGCTCCGGCAGGCCCGCCAGCGCCGCCGCCCGCTCAGGCCCGTGCACGAGGCCGGCGATGCGCACGCGGGTCGCGGAGTCGAGCACCGGCCGGCAGTCGGGCGTCACCCGGACGTGGCCGTACACGCCGTAGCCCAGCGCCAGCATCAGCTCCTTGACCAGATGGGTCCCCGACTTCATCAGCGAGATCACGATCACCCGGCTCGCGCGGCCGCTCGTTGGCATCGTCAGCTGGCTCCTATTCGGTGCTCGTTGGGCCGGTCGCCGCTCCGTCGGGCGTGGCCATCCTCACCTCAGGCCGGAAGAGCAGTCAACGACGGCGCAGCCATACACCGGGCCGTTCGACTGCTGCTCCCGACGCAGTCGAACGTCGCGGCGCGCCGAAAAACGTCCGACGAAGGCGCGAACCGTTCGGGTCGCCCACGCAATAGAGAGTCGAGGAAGACGGTCAGGTCACGGAGGTACAGCGATCTTGAACGAGGAGTCTGTGCTCGTCACCCGTTCACTGCACAAGGACTTCGGCGCCGCACCGGCCCTGGTGCACGCGGTCAACGGCGTCGATCTGCAGGTGCGGCGGGGAGAGACGGTCGCCGTGATGGGGCCCAGCGGCTGCGGCAAGTCGACGCTGCTGCACCTGCTCGGCGGCCTGGAGCGGCCGTCGGCCGGCGCGGTGGACGTCGCCGGACAGCCGTTCGACCGGATGAGCGAGAAGCAGCTGGCGCGGGCGCGGCGGGCCACCGTCGGCTTCGTCTTCCAGGCGTTCCATCTCATGGACGAGCTCACCGCGGTGGAGAACGTCGAGCTGCCGGCACTCGTCGCCGGCGTCGCGCCGAAGACGGCACGGGCGCGGGCCACGGCGCTGCTCGAGCAGGTGGGCCTGGCCGGCCGGGCCACCTTCCTGCCCGCCGCGCTGTCCGGCGGGCAGAAGCAGCGCGTCGGGGTGGCCCGCTCGCTCGTCAACGAGCCGACCGTGGTGCTCGCCGACGAGCCGACCGGCAATCTCGACACGGCGGCGACCGAGGACGTGCTCCGGCTCTTCGGCCGGCTGCGCGACGCGGGCCAGACGCTGATCCTGGTCACCCACGACCAGCGCATCGGCGACGCCGCGGACCGGCTCATCAGCATGCGGGACGGCGTGTTCGTCGGCGACACCCGCCCGCCGGCCGGACGCGAGGCGTAGGGCGTGGGCCGCCTGCTGCTCGTCGCCCGCCTCGCGGCGCGCGACGTCAAGCGCCACCCCAGCCAGGCCCTGCTCGTCCTGATCGTGATCGTGGTCGCGACCGGCTCGCTGGGCGTGGGCCTGACGCTCGGCAACATCACCGACCGGCCCTACGAGCAGACCCGGGCCGCGACCGCGGGGCCCGACGTGCTCGCCGAGATCGTCACGCCGCCGGCGGCCCGCGGCCGCCCGGCGAACCTCGGCCCGCTCAACGCGCTGAGCACCGCGCCGGGCGTGGTCGGGCACGGCGGGCCGTACCGGGTGATCCAGGCCCCAGTGCAGGCGGGCGGGCGGCAGGCGACGGCCCTCACGCAGGGCCGCGGCACCGCCCCGGCCGCGATCGACCAGCCGTACGTCACCGACGGCGCCTGGGTCACCGGGGGCGGCGTGGTGGTCGAGCGAGCCTTCGCCACCGCGCTGGGCGTGCGCGTCGGCGACGCCATCACCATCGGCGGTCGCCCGCTGCGCGTCGCCGGGATCGCGGTGTCGGCCTCCATCCCGCCGTACCCCAGCACCTACGACGTCGGCTGGAGCGCCGAGAGCGCCACCCCCGGCGCCGTCACCCCGGGCTTCGTCTGGGTGTCCGACGCCGACCTCGACGGCCTGATCTCGCCGGAGCGCGGCGTCGCGTACTTCCTCGACCTCAGGCTCGCCGACCCGGCGCAGGCCGACGCGTTCGCCGCCGCGCACAGCCCGGGCCCGGGCCTGATCGACGCCGCCACGCCGCGACTGTCCTCCTGGCAGCAGATCCGCGACTGGGACAACCTCACGATCGAGAACGTCCAGCAGGCCTCCGGCATCGGCGGCACCCTGCTCGGGCTGCTGGCGATCACCAGCATCGTCGTGCTCGTCGGCGGCCGGATGGCCGAGCAGCGCCGCCGCGTCGGGCTGCTCAAGGCCGTCGGCGCCACGCCCCTGCTGATCGCCGCCGTGCTGCTGGCCGAGCAGCTGGTCATCGCGGTGGTGGCCGCGGCGCTCGGGCTGTTTGCCGCGCGGCTCGTCGCGCCGCTGCTGACCTCCGCCGGCGACGGCCTGCTGGGCACCGCCGGCTCGCCGGAGATCACCGCGCGGATGGTCGTGATCGTCGCGGCCGCTGCGCTCGGCATCGCCGCCGCGGCCACGCTCGTCCCCGCGCTCGGCGCCGCCCGCTCCAGCACCGTCGCCGCGCTGAACAACGCGCCCCGGGCGCCGCGGCGCAGCACCCGCGTGGTCAACGCGTCGGCCGGGCTGCCGGTCGCCCTGCTCTTCGGGCTGCGGCTGGCCACCCGGCGGCCGCGCCGGAGCATCCTCAACGCAGTCGGATTCCTCATCACGATCGCCGGCATCGTCATCATGCTGTGCGTGTCGACCTTCTACACGCGG
Organism: Dactylosporangium vinaceum; assembly: GCF_019904175.1. Classification (GTDB taxonomy): domain Bacteria; phylum Actinomycetota; class Actinomycetes; order Mycobacteriales; family Micromonosporaceae; genus Dactylosporangium; species Dactylosporangium vinaceum. The sequence continues at coordinate 4,221,684 of NZ_CP061913.1, forward strand.
GTCTTCACCTCGGCCAGCACCCTGGACAACCCTCGGGTCGACCGCATCCACCAGCTCATCGTGGCCCTCGCCGTGATGGTGGCGATCCTGGCCGTCGTCAACACCGTGTTCATCGCCTGGACGGCGGTCCTGGACTCCAGGCACAGCTCGGCGCTGATCCGCGCGCTGGGCGCGACCTCGGGGCAGGCGGCGCTCGGCCTGTGCGTGGCCCAGCTGGTGCCGGCCATGATCGGCACGGTCGTCGGCATCCCGGCCGGGATCTTCGCGCACCAGGCCCTGCGCCACGGCGACCTGGTGGTGCCCTTCTGGTGGATGCTCGTCGCCGTCGTGCTCGGCGCCCTCGTCGTCGTCAACGTGCTGGCCGGGCTGTCCGCGCAGGCCAGCCGGCGGGTGTCGATCGTGCAGAACCTGCAGGCGGCCGCTTGAGGCCCTGAACGAACGCCGAGCAACGAACCGACTGGCCGAACACCGCGCTACTGGGGGAGTCGACGATGGATGTACAACCAGGTGCGAACGAGTTGTCCGGTGCGGAGGGCCGATGGCTGCCCGCCGCCGACGTGGACAGCCGGCGAGTACCGACCAGCCTGCTGTTACCGGCCGACTCGCCGCGGCTGAGCGGCGAGGACGAGGAGCACGCCCGGATGCTCGCCGAACTCGAGGTGCCGCTGCCGCCGATCATCGTGCACCGCTCGACGATGCGTGTCATCGACGGCATGCACCGGCTGCGCGCGGCCGCCCTACGCGGCGACGAGACAATCGAGGTCCGCTTCTTCGACGGCACCGACTCGGCCGCCTTCCTGCTCGCTGTCCAGTCGAACATCGAGCACGGCCGGCCGCTGTCGCCGGCGGACCGGCACGCCGCGGCCGAGCGCATCGTGGCCACGCACAGCAGCTGGTCCGACCGGGCGATCGCGGCGGCGGCCGGCCTCGGCACGCGGACGGTCGCCGAGATCCGCCGGCAGCTCGCCGACGCCACCCGCGGGCCGGGCGCACCGCGGGCCCGCCAGGGACGCGACGGGCGCTGGCGGCCGATCAACCCCGCCGACGGGCGGCACAAGGCGGAGAACATCCTGCGGGCCGAGCCGAGCACCTCGATGCGGGAGGTGGCCCGCCGCGCCGGGATCTCGCCCGCCACGGCGCTCGACGTGCGCAACCGGCTGCGCGCCGGTGCGGACCCGGTGCAGCCAGGCCGACCGGGCGACCGGCCCGCGGCGCAGGCCGAGCCGCCGCTGCCGCAGCCAGCGGAGCGGGCGCTCGACGACGAGTTCGAGGCTATGCTGCGCGGGCTGGCCAACGACCCGTCGCTGCGCTTCTCCGAGTCCGGGCGCGACATCGTGCGCTGGATGCTGACCCGCCTGGTGCGGCCCAGCGAGTGGCAGGACCTCGCCGACATCGTGCCGAGCCACTGCCGGTACATCCTCGTCACGATCGCCTCGCAGTGCGCCGACGAGTGGCGGCATTTCGCCGACACCCTCGAGCAGCGGGTGCAGGCGTCGGCCTGAGGTCCTCCGGCGCGGCGCCTCAGCTGTCCGAGGTGCCGCGCTGGAGGTCGTCGGCAATCTGGCGCCACTCGTCGGCGCACTGCCGGGCGATGCGGGTCATGATGTACGCGCTGTGGATCGGCACCTTGTCGGAGACTCGGTCGAACTCGGTGGGGTAGGCGACCCGGGTTCGCATCCAGCGCAGCAGCTTGCGGCCAGTCTCGGAGAAGCGCAGCGACGGGTCGCTGGCCAGGCCCTGCATCATCGCGTCGAGGTCGGCGCGCGGCGCCGTCTCCGGCGCGGGCGTCGGCTGCCGCGGCACGTTGCGCCGGGCCGGTTTGCGCGGCGCGGGCACCGGGTCCTCGCCGCGGCGCAGCCGGCTGCGCACGTCCTGCGCGGTGGACAGCGAGACGCCGGCGTCCTTGGCGACGCTGCGTAGCGACGCGTCCGGATCGGTGTTGATGATCTCCGCCGCGCGCAGCCGGCCCTGCGCGAAGTCGGTCGGGCGGATTCGCCCGTCGCGGCCGATCCGCGCGGTGGTCGGCCGGCCGGCCCGCTCCGCCTCGCTCTGGCGGCGCACCTGCGCGACGAGCCGCGAGCTCAGGCCGGTCGCCGCGGCGATCGCGCGGTCGGCCCACTCCGGGTGCGATTCGATGATGCGCTGCGCGGCGGCCGTGCGGTCCTCAAGGGCGAGCGGCCGGCCGTGGCTGATGTTCAGCCTGACCGCCAGGACGAACGCATCGGCCTCGGAGCCGTCGAAGAACAGAACCTCGATCACCGCCTCACCGCGCAGCCGGGCCGCGGCGAGGCGGTGCATGCCGTCGATGACACGCATGGTGCCGCGGTGCACGAGGATCGGCGGCAGCCGGGCCTCGACGCTGGCGAGCAGCCTGATGTGGGCGGCGTCCTCGCCGTTGACGCGCGGTGAGTCGGCGCCGCGCAGGTCGGCGACGGGAACCCGGCAGACGGCCGGATCGGTGCGGAACCGCTCGCCGTCGGGCCCGGTCTCGGCGGCGTCGAACTGCGGGCGCGCAGAATCGTCAGGAACAGGCTGCATCACGTTACCCCCGTGGCACGCGTGACCAGATCACCAATTGTCAGCAGTCGATGACATGGCGACGTTTCGACGTGCATTGGCCAGCGATGACGGCCTGGTTGCCGGACTCCGGCGATGCGAACCGTGATCGGCGGACAACGGCGCCAGCGTATCGAACCCATTTGGAGGGGTCAATGATCTCTCGCGCGCCTGCGGCGGCCACGGCGGGCACTCGGGGCGGATCGACGGCCGGATGCCAGGGCAGGCCGGCCGCCAGCACATGGGTCATATCGACAGTGGTGCCGATCCACCTTCCAACATGCTGCACGGCGACGGCCTACGGGCCGGGGTGATCATCCGTAGGTACGATGCAAGGTGTGTCGATACCCCCGCAGGTCGGTGCTGCCGGAGTACAGGCGACGGTGCTCGATGCGGTGCTAGAGCGGATCACCTACGTCAGCGAGGAGACCGGCTACACGATCGCCCGGGTCGCCACCGAGCGCTCCGGCCAGGATCTGCTGACCGTCGTCGGGTCGCTGCTCGGGGCGCAGCCGGGGGAGAGCCTGCGTCTTGTCGGCCGGTGGGGTTCGCATCCGAAGTACGGCCGGCAGTTCGAAGTGCATTCCTTCACGACCGTCCTGCCAGCCACCGTCCAGGGCATCGAGCGGTACCTGGGATCCGGGCTCATCAAGGGCATCGGCCCCCGGATGGCGGCCCGTATCGTCGGGCACTTCGGCATCGACACGCTGCGGGTCATCGAGGAGGAGCCGGCGCGGCTCGTCGAGGTCCCCGGTCTCGGACCCAAACGCACCAGCATGATCGGTGCCGCCTGGGAGGAACAGAAGGCCATCAAGGAGGTCATGGTCTTCCTGCAGGGCGTCGGCGTGTCGACCTCGCTCGCGGTGCGTATCTACAAGCAGTACGGTGACGCATCGGTCACGGTGGTGCGCCATGAGCCGTACCGGCTCGCCTCCGACGTCTGGGGCATCGGGTTCCGCACCGCGGACACGATCGCCCGCGCGGTCGGCATCCCGGAGGACAGCCCGCAGCGCGTGCAGGCCGGCCTGCAGTACACGCTCTCCGAGGCCACCGACTCCGGGCACTGCTACCTACCCGAGCCCAACCTCATCGCCGACGCGGCCGAGATCCTGTCGGTGCCGCCGGAGCTGGTCCGGTCCTGTCTGGCCGATCTGGTCGCCGCCGAGGGGGTCGTCCGCGAAGCCGTGCCGAATCCGAGCGCGGAGGGCTCGAGTATCCCGGCGGTGTACCTCGTACCCTTCCACCGCGCCGAGACCGCGCTGGCCGGAAGCCTGCTACGGCTGCTGCGCACGCGTGAGGACCGCATGCCCGCGTTCGCGACCGTCGACTGGGACAAGGCCCTCACGTGGCTGCGGACCCGCACACGTGTGGACCTCGCCGATGAACAGCGGGATGCGGTACGCCTTGCGCTCACCGCAAAGGTCGCCGTGCTCACCGGCGGGCCCGGCTGCGGCAAGTCGTTCACCGTCAAGTCGATCATCACTCTGGCCGCGGCGAAGAAGGCCCGGATCGTGCTTGCCGCGCCGACCGGCCGCGCCGCCAAGCGGCTCACCGAGCTGTCCGGGCATCCGGCCACGACCGTGCATCGGCTGCTGCAGCTGCGACCCGGCGGCGATGCGTCCTTCGACCGTGACCACCCGCTCGAGGCCGACCTCGTCGTCGTCGACGAGTCGAGCATGCTCGACCTCATCCTGGCCAACAAGCTCGTCAAGGCCATCCCGGAGGGCGCGCACCTGCTCCTTGTCGGTGACGTCGACCAGTTGCCGTCGGTCGGCGCGGGCGAAGTGCTTCGCGACATCCTGGGCGCGCCGCACATCCCGCGAGTGCGGCTCACAAAGGTGTTCCGGCAGGCTGCACAGTCCGGTGTCGTCGTCAACGCCCACCGCATCAACGCCGGGCAGGCGCCGGTCTTCGGGCAGCACCCCGACTTCTTCCTGTTCCCCGTCGAGGAGCCTGAGGCCACGGCCGACACCATCGTCGACATCGTGGCGAATCGCGTGCCGCGCCGGTTCGGCATCAAACCTCGCGACATCCAGGTGCTGACCCCGATGCACCGCGGCCCCGCCGGCGCGGGTGGCCTCAACGCGAGGCTGCAGGAGGCGATCGCGCCGCACCGGGAGGGCGCCCCCGAACGCCGCCATGGCGCCCGCGTGTTCCGCCTCGGCGACAAGGTGATTCAGATCCGCAACAACTACGAGAAAGGCGCCGCCGGGATCTTCAACGGTACCGTCGGCGTCGTCACCGCCCTCGACCAGACCGACAGGCACCTGACCGTGCGCACCGACGAGGACGAGGACGTCGAATACGACTTCGACGAGCTCGACGAACTGCAGCACGCCTACGCCATCACGGTGCACCGCTCCCAGGGCAGCGAGTATCCGGCGGTCGTCATCCCGGTGACGATGAGCGCTTACACGCTGTTGCAGCGCAATCTGTTGTACACCGCTGTCACTCGGGCAAAGCGCCTGGTCGTGCTCGCTGGCAGCCGCCGGGCCCTTTCGATCGCGGTGCGGACGGCCGGCGCCGGGAGACGTCATACCGCGCTGACGCACCGCATCACCCGAAGCGCGCGCTCATGACCGACGAACGGCGGTCGTCTCGCCATGCTCCACTGGGAATCGGCCCTGCTATCGGGCCCGCCGTGTTCGACCGGCTGGAGGCCGGCCCACTCATGCATGGCGGCCGGTCAGCGGCGCAGGCCGCCGTCGCCGGCCTCGAGCAGCGCACGCGGGTCGTCGTAGACGCGGACCGCACCCGCCTCGAGCAGTTCGGCCGCGCTGATGCCGCCACAGGTCAGGCCGATGCAGGGGATGGCGAGCGCGCCGGCGGCGTGCACGTCCCAGACCGAGTCGCCGACGAACACCACCTCTGCCGGACAGAGCCCGGTCCGGTCGAGCGCGACCTGGATGGTGTTCGGTGCCGGCGTGCTCGCACCGGCGTCGTCGAGCGACGTCGCGGTGTCGATTACGTCGTGTGCGTCGAGGGCGGCCAGCATGATCTCCACCTCGGCCCGGGACGCGGACGAGGTGATCACCGCGCGCAGGCCGCGCTCCGCGACGGACTGCAGCAGTTCCCGCGCGCCGGGCGTGGGACGCACACGCCACCAGTACTGGGCGTAGAGGCTGTTGTGCGCGGCGCGGATGTTGTCGTCGTCGTACCGGTCGTGGCCCGGCCCGAGCAGATGGTCGATGATCCGGTCGGCCTCCATCCCGATGGCGCGATGGATCCTTGCCATCCCGACGTCGCGCTGATATTGCCGGAACGCCTGCCACCACGACACCGTGTGCAGATACGCGGTGTCCACAAGTGTGCCGTCAAGGTCGAAGAACACTCCGCTTGTCATCGCCCTCGCTCCTCATCGCGTGCTGCGCGGACGGCTCAGGGCAGCACGGCGGCGAGCTGCTTGGGCATGCTGGCCTTGACGTCCGCCCACTCGGCCGCCGTGCCGAAGCGCTTCAGCGCGTTGAGCACGACGGTAATGAGGCGTTCGGCGCCGCCCTCGACGTCGAAGGGGAACTCCCGCCGCACACGCGCCTCGAACTCCGCGCGGTGCATCTTCACCGGCACCCGGCTCGGGTCCCAGCCGTCGTAGTAGATGCCGCGGACCAGCATCGGCAGCTGCGCCGCGAGTTGTGCAGACTCGTCGACCGGCAGGCGGTCGCGCAGGGCGTGCAGCACCGCCCGGAGTGCGGCGTACGACTGGTTGCGCCGGGTCCGGGGCCACCCGAACTCCTGCTCGATGTCGTGCAGCAACCGGTTTGTCTTGTCCACGGTGGTGTCGAATGAGTCGTAGCCGGTACCGCCACTCATGTCGTCCTCCTCCGGTAGGTGGAACAGGGCACTACCCGGCCCGGGCCCGGCCATGCGCACGACATGGCCCGGCTCAGGCCCGGTGCTCGTCGATGATCTCGTCCGGCTGGTAGCTGTACGCCGCCTCCCGGACCGACTCGTCGCTCTCCAGTCCGGCGCCCAGGGCGCCGCCGATCGTGGCCACCGACGACGCCAGCCAGGCGATGGCCAGGAAGTCGTCGGTGCCGGCCGGACGGCCGAGAGCGTTGTTCAAGCCGGTTTCGGGCACCAGCAGCAGGACGCCGCCGAGCGCCAGTACGAGCAGCGCCACATACAGTGCGAGCACGCCGACCATGACCGTCAGCACGGTGACCAGGTTGAACAGGATCACCTGCTGCGCTGCGGGGGACCCGCGCGCCGCGCCCGGCGGCACGCGCTCCCACAGCGAGGCGCCCACGATGATGGTCACCACGACCGCCAGCACCGCACCGACACTGAGCAGGGCCAGCCGCACCCGGCTGTACTCCACCGCGAGCCGCCAGATGTCGCTTGTGACAAGCGCGAAAACACCGGCGGTGATCGCTGCGACGAGGGCCCTCGACAGCCCGATCGTCATCCGCCACGGCCGGTTGGCGCGCAGCATGCCGAGCAGCAGGCGCAGGTTTCCGGTCACCACACCGGCGACCAGGCCGATGCCGCCATGGTCGGCCTCCACCGGGCCGCCGAGCTGTCGGGCGGTGTCCTCGTCGTTCCCGGCGAGCAGGGCGGTCACGAGCCGGACGATCGTCTCGAGGGCACGGCTGGTGACCGCGACCGGCCCGAGCGCCGGAACTGACAGTACCGCGACCGAATGGCTGGCGCTGGCGTGCGCGACAACCGGCCGCCGGGACCGCTGCAGTGGCAGATCGGTCAGGCACACCGTGAGCTGCCAGCCCTCCTGCAACATCCGGTGACGGGCGGCGTCGATCAGCTCGGACAGCCCGGAGGGATGCTCGACGAGCCGATCGACGCTGACACGGACGGTCCACGCGGCGTCGGGCGAACCGCGGGCGAGCATGTCCGGAAGCTGGTCGACGACCTGGCGGGCCAGATCCGCAGCCGACCCGGGTGACGCGACCAGCCCGACGATCACCGGGCCGTCGGCTTCAGCGTTCGACGTCCGCCGCGGCTTCGTCGACGGCAAACTCCAGCTCCGCCAGCGAGTAGCCGCCATCGTGCCGAGCGCCGTTGATGAAGAACGTGGGCGTGCCGTTGACCCCGCTGTGGACCCCGCCGACGAAGTCCGAACGGATCTTGGCGAGGTACTGGTGGCCGCGGATCGCCCCGGCGATCGCCTCGTCGTCGAGCCCCAGCGCCTCCGCGCCCGCGAGGATGGTCGTCGCGTCGAGCTGGGGCTGGTGCTCGAAGAGCCAGTCGTGCATCGGCCAGAAGCGGCTCTGGGCGCCGGCCGCCTCGGCGGCTTCGGCCGCCATCTCGGCGAACGGGTGGACGTTCGTCAGTGGGAAGTGCCGGAACACGAACCGGATCGTGCCCTGCCGCCGGCGCAGCAGCTCGCCCACGATCGGGTGCGCCCCCGCGCAGTACGGGCACTGGTAGTCGCCGTACTCGACGAGCGTGACCGGGGCGTCGGCGGGCCCCAGCGTGTGGTCGCGTTCGGTGACCGGTACGGCGAGCCGGGCGCTCGCAGTCTGCAGCGGTGTCGTCATGGTGTCTCGCCCTTCAACTCATCACGGCGCGCCTGGTTCGCCTCGCGGCGTCCGGCGACCTGCTCGGCCACGTCCACGTCCCGACGGTCATCCGGCTGGATCTGCGGACCCTTGTGCTGGGCCGACAGATCCGCCAGCGCATTGAGGATGCCGTCCGCCCCCGGGTTCAGCCCGCGCGGCGAAAGGTGGCTCCAGAACACCAGGCCGTCCGGGTCGATCACGTACAACGCGCGTTCGGCAACGCCGTCATCATCGGAGTAAGCCCCGTACTGCCGGGCGACGTCACCCTTCGGATGGAAGTCGGACAGGAGCGGAAAGCGTATGGCCCGGTTTTCGGCGAACGCGCGGTGGCACCATACGCCGTCGACCGAGATGCCCACGGGAATGGCGTCATAGCGGGCGAACTCCGGCAGTACCGTCTGGTACAGCGTCATCTGGTCGCCGCACACCGGGCTCCAGTCCGCCGGATAGAACGCGAGCACCACCGGACCACCCTGCAGATCGGACAACGCCACCCGCTGGTCGGGTGTGCTCGGCAGCTCGAAGTCCGGCGCCCGTTGACCAGACGGCAGCAGCCCTCGTTCCTTAGACATGCCACCATCCTCCGTGGGCCGGGAATGGGACCGCATCACCCGCTCGGCGTGAGTGGCGGACGCACAAGCCGGTCGTGACCATGCCCGCGGACACGCCCGTCACCGACGCTCTCGGCTGACGGACGCATCCGGCGCCATTGCGCAACGGCGGTCAGGGCTCGACGGTGATGCGGTTCTTGACAGTGGTCACGCCCGGCGCCGACCACGCGGCCCGCTCCGCCTGCTCGCGTTCGGCCCAGGAGTGCACGGTGCCCTTGAGCACGACCGTGTCACCCTGCACGTCGATGTCGATCTGCTTGGCATCCACCTCGGCGGCACGGATGAGCGCCTCCTGGATCTTCCGCCGCAGCGCTTCGGGCGAGGGGTTGCTCTTCGGGCGCACCGTGACGAGGTTGGTGACGCCCCGCACGCCGGTCAGCCGGCGGACCTGCCGTTCGGCTTCCCGCCGCTGGTACTCCCACTCGACCTCGCCGCGCAGCGTCACCCACCCGTTGGACACCGAGGCGGTGACCGCATCGGGCGGCAGCACCGCATCCCATTCCAAGGCCCGGGCCACGGCCGCGGCGATGTCGGCGTCGGTGCGTTCCGCCCAGCCCGGGAGCCGGACCTCGATGTCGTTGGCCACGGCCCGGACCCCGCGCACGCGCTCCACGGCCCGTTCCGCGGCCCACTTCTTGACGAAGCTGTCGACCCACCCGGTCAGCGTGACGACCCCGCCCTTGACGATCACTCCGATCTCGTTGGGTTGCAGACGGGCATCCCACTTGAGTTCGGTGAGGACGTCGCGCTGGATCTGTTCGTCGGTGCGGCTCTCGGTCGTTGTTGCGCTGGTCATTGGCTGCCTCCTGCACGCCACCACGGCGATCGGTATGCGGACGCCCCGATGTTCGGCCCCTGCCGGATGACGCGGCACCGCCTCGCCCGGATGACGTGCGGATCCCGGCGCCACGGCGGCAACGCCGGCGATGCGGGCGTGCGGGCGCGGTTAGGCGGCGCCGATTCGGGTAGTCGCTCGAGTTCGCCGCGCGGCCTGCGGCCGAAGCGGGTCGGCTCGGAGCCTCCGGTCCGGCAGTGCCCGTTGGGCGCTTCCCGCTCCCGCCCGGCTCACGGCGCTGAGCCGCGCTGCCCCACTTCCTAGGAGGTGTACGCCTCAGCCCGAACGACCGAGGACATCCAGCCACGGGTGATCGGCAGGTGCGGTCGCCACCGGCAAACGACAGGAGCATGACATGACTCGCCCAAGCCACGGCGCTTTCAGCGTGCGTAACAATGGGACCATGCCGCGGGGCCCGTCCGGCACCCGTCCGGCGATGCGTGACGACAGTATCGCCGAGGGCCGTACCGGCACCCCGCAGGCCACCGTCGCGGTCGCCAGCTACGACGACTACGCAAGCGCACAACGCGCTGTCGACTTCCTCTCCGACAACAACTTCCCGGTCGACCGCGTCCGGATCGTCGGCTCCGACCTGCGGCTGGTCGAGCAGGTGCACGGTCGGCTGACGACCGGCCGGGCGGCGCTCGCCGGCGCCGGCACCGGCGCGTGGTTCGGTCTGCTGATCGGCATCCTGCTCGGCGCGTTCGCCGTCGGCGCATGGTGGCGGGTCCTGCTCTTCGCCGTCATCGCCGGCGCCGTCTGGGGCGCCGTCTGGGGCGCGATCGCCCACGCCATGACCAGAGGCGAACGCGACTTCACCTCCACCCCGACCCTGCAGGCCGACCACTACACCGTCATCGTCGACGCCGACGTCGCCGACCAGGCCCGCGAGATGCTCAGCCGGCTGCCGAGCGACCCGCACAGCTGACCGGCAGCCTCGAGCGCGTCCGGCACCATCCCCGCTCGGCGGGACGCCTCGGCCGGCTTGCAGTCCGGCCGCGGCGGCCGCCAGAAAGGGTCCATCATGGCCAGACCGGTAGTCGTGATCGTCGGGGCCGGGTTCGGCGGCTATCACGCGGCGCGTACGCTGTCGCGGCTCGCCCGCGGCAGAGCCCAGGTCGTCGTGGTCAATCCGACCGACCACTTCCTGTATGTGCCGCTGTTGCCTGAGGTCGCCACGGGCCTGCTCGAGCCGCGCCGGATCGCGGTGTCGGTGCCTGAGACGCTGCCCGGCGTCCGGCTCATCCTGGGCGACGTCGACGGCGTCGACCTCGCCGCGCGCCGAGTGCGGTGGACCGACCCGGAGGACCGGCCCGGGCAGATCCGCTACGACCGGCTGGTCCTCGCCGCCGGCAGTGTCAGCAAGGTCCTGCCGATCCCCGGCGTGGCCGAGCACGCGCACGGCTTGCGGACCAACCCGGAGGCCCTGTACCTGCGCGATCACATGACCCGCCAGATCGAGCTGGCCGACGCGACTGACGATCCGGACGAACGGGCGGCGCGGTCCACGTTCGTCGTGGTCGGCGCCGGCTACACCGGCACCGAGATCGCGGCGCAGGGGGCGCTCTACACCGATGTGCTGTACTCGCGGCATCCGCGTCTCCGCGGGCAGCGACCGCGCTGGTTCGTGCTCGACGTCGCGGACCGGGTGCTGCCCGAACTGGACGAGCGGCTGTCGCGCACGGCCGATCGGGTGCTTCGCGAACGAGGCGTCGACGTCCGCCTGGGCACGTCGGTGCACGAGGCCACTCACGACGGTGTCCGGCTCACCGATGGCAGCTTCGTGCCCACCCACTCGCTGATCTGGTGCGTCGGGGTGCGCCCGGACCCGTTGGTCGGCCAGCTCGGCCTGGAGACTGTGAACGGGCGGCTGGTGGTCGACGAGTACCTCAACGTGCCCGGCCACCCCGAGGTCTACGCCTGCGGCGACGCCGCCGCTGTGCCGGACCTGACCCGGCCCGGGCAGCTCACGCCGATGACCGCACAGCACGCGGAGCGGCAGGGCAGACGGATCGCCCACAACATCGCCGCGTCATACCGACAGGGGCGGCGACGGCCGTACAAGCATCACGATCTGGGCTTTGTCGTTGACCTCGGCGGCGTGCAGGCGGCGGCGAACCCGCTCGGTGTGCCCCTGACCGGGTTGCCGGCCAGGACCGTGGCCCGCGCCTACCACCTGCTGTCACTGCCCGGCAACCGTGTCCGTACCGCGGCCGACTGGGTGCTGGACGCGGTGCTGTCACGCCAGACGGCGCAGCTGGGTCTCGTACCGCCGCCGGGAGTGCCGCTGGGCACCGCCTCGCCGGAGCGCGTCGTGGCGCGCTCCTGACGGCGACGACGTCTCGGTGGCCCCGCGCGGCCGCCGCCGGCCCACACCTGCCGGGAGCGCCGCGCCCGGCCGGAACGGGCCTGGGCACGGCAATCGTCGGGCCAGGAGCTCTCAGGGCGCGTGGGATGCGCTCTGGACCGGATTGAACGCGTCGTCGGGCGCATCTGCACCGACCGGCTGAAAGATGTACCGGAGGAAATCGGCGCCCGCCTCGTTCTCCGTGCTGCCCGGCCACTGCCCGCCGGCGTCGACGCCGACCACCTGGTGCCGGCCGGTGGCGTCGTCCTCGACCATGGCCCAGACCGTGATCGGGTAGGACCGGGTGATGTCCGGACCGATCCGCCAACGGGCAAACCAACCCGGGGGAGCCGGAACAATGTCAACGATAGTGTTCACCGCCGCCTACTATCCCCGCGATCGGGTTTTATTCGTGCACGGTTCGGGGTAGGGCGGCCGCCGTGACGACCACAGTGCGCTTCGACCTCGACGAGACCCGTGCCAGTCTCTGCCTCACCGAGGTTGGCGAGATCACCCAGAAACGGATGCGATGATGGCAGATTTTCTCGACACGGGCCTGGTCGACGCGTTCTGTTCGGGCGACCGGCGGGGCGAAAACGAGCTCGCCGGTCAGGTCGCACGGCTGCTGCCGTTCCGCGGGTCACTGCCCAACCGGACAGTCGATGCCCTCACCCGCCTGGTGCGCTGCCTCGGCGGCGAGGAGCGGCTGCTGCCGTGGCTCGGCGAGCATCCCGGCGTGCCGCAGGTCGTGGCCGCGGTGTACGCACTCGTCGGACTGCTGGACCGGATCGGCGACGACCCCGGTGTCGCCGATGCCCTGCCCGACATCGTACGGAACGGTGGGCTGCCGGCACTGCTGGAGGCGCACCTGGTGCCGGCGCCGGTCGACGCCCGCACGAGCCGCGAGACCCTCGCCAGCCTCGGCGGGCAGCTGGAGTTGATGCTCGGCGAGGAGCGATTCACCGACGCCGTCCAACTCGCCGCCGCCACTGTGGATCTGCTCCGGGCGGTGGGCGGGCCGGACGACCTCCGCCGTGCGCTCGACGCGATCCGCGCCGACCTCGACGCGGTGATGGTGACCGGGACGTGACGGTGGTCGGGCCGCCGTCGTGGTCAGCACCGCCCGGACACCGCAGAGCCGCGAACCGGTCACTCCTGCCGAGTCCCAGGCCCAGTGCGGCGCGGTTCGTCGCGGAAAGTCGCGGCCGGAGCGCGACAAGTCGTACCGGGTGGGTACATGCCTCCCGTGGCGGCGACGCTGGGAAAGGTGAGTGGCCCGGCGAGCTCGGCGTGGGCGCCGCTGCGCGCGCCCACCTTCCGCGCGCTGTGGATCGCGATGCTGATCAGCAACATCGGCACGTGGATGCAGACCGTCGGCGCCCAATGGCTGCTGGTGTCGATCCCGGGCGCGGACATCCTCGTCGCGTTGGTGCAGACGGCCACCACGCTGCCGGGTCTGCTGCTCGCGCTGCCCTCCGGCGTACTCGCGGACATCTTCGACCGGCGCCACCTGCTCATCGCCGTCCAGCTGTTCATGACGACCATCGCTGTCGCGATGGCGGTCGCGACTGCACTCGGCGGGATGACGCCGACGCTGATCCTGACGCTGACGTTCGCACTCGGCTCCGGCGCGGCGCTGACGGTCCCGGCCTTCGGCGCGCTCATCCCCGAGCTGGTACCGCGCCGGGAACTGGCCCGCGCCTCGGCGCTCGGCGCCGTCAGCGTCAATCTCGCCCGCGCCATCGGCCCGGCACTGGCCGGCCTCGTGATCGCGTGGATCGGCGTCGCGGCCGTGTTCGCGATCAACGCCTTGTCGATCGCGGTGTTCGCGGCCGTGCTCATCGCCTGGCGGCCGGGGACGATGACCTCGAGCGAGGACCCCGAGCGCTTCCTGGCCGCGCTGCGCGCCGGCGGCCGGTACGTGCGCCACTCCCCGGTGACCCGACGGATCCTGGTGCGCGCCGCGCTGTTCATAGTGCCCGCCAGCGCGCTGTGGGCGCTGCTGCCGCTCGTGGCGAGCCGGCTGCTGGGCGCCGGCGCGAGCGGTTACGGCGCGCTGATGGCCTCTCTCGGCGTCGGCGCGATCGTCGGCGCGATCGTGCTGCCGCACCTGCACCGGCTGCTGCCGACGAACCTCGCGATGTTCGTGGCCAGTGCCACCTACGCCGGCTCCCTGTTGCTGATCGCGCTGTGGCACGACCTCGTCGCCGTGGCCGTCGCGCTCGTGCCGGCCGGTATCGCGTGGGTGGCGGTCCTGTCCACCATCAACGCGCAGATGCAGCTGTTCCTGCCGGTGTGGGTGCGGGCCCGCGGGCTCTCGGCGTACCAGGTCGTGATCTTCGGCGGGCAGGCACTCGGAGCGCTGCTGTGGGGAACGGTGGCCACCCACGCCGGCGTGGCTTCGGCCTTCGCGATCGCCGGCGCGGTGATGCTGCTCGGCGCCGCCACCATCCGGCTGCTGCCGCTGTTCGACACCCGCCACTTCGACCGGAACCCGACGGTGTACTGGCCGGAGCCCCATCTCGAACTCGAACCTGAGCCCGAGACGGGCCCGGTACTCGTCATCGTGACCTACCGGGTCGAGCCGGCGAACGAGGCCGCGTTCGTGGAAGCCTTGGCGCAGGTGGGGGAAGGCCGGCGGCGCACCGGCGCGACACAATGGCAGCTGTACCGCCAGGGCGAGCATCCGTGGACGTTCGTGGAGGTCTTCCAGGTGCCGAGCTGGGGCGAGCACATTCGCCAGCACTACCATCGGGCGACGGGCTTCGAGGTCGAGGCGGAGCGCCGGGCGTACGCGCTCGCCGTGACCGCCCCCGAGGTCGCGCACCTCCTGCCGGCCGGGGCGCGCGCGGGACACGCTCTGCCGGCCGGCGCCCCGAGCGAGCGTTGAGCGCGGGCGTGCGCGGCGGCCTGTCGCGGCATGCAGCGCGCCGCCCCCTAGGGAATGCGGGTCCATGGTGGCTGCGCATGTTCGGCGCCGGCACCGCCGGGTAGGTGCGCGTCATGACCACTGTTGACGAGGTGCTGCGATACCTCAACGAGCTGGACTATCCGGCGACAAGGGACGAAATTGTGCAGGAGGCTGAGCGTGAGGGCGCGCCGGCTGCGGTGCTTCGGGCGCTGCGCGGCATGCCACCCGTCGAGTACCGCAACAAGGACGAGGTGGCCCGCTCGGCGAAGACGGACATCGCCGAGGAGACCCCGGCGGAGAAGGGTGCCAAGGCCAGGGACAAGAAGCATCAGCGGGTGGCCGAATACCTGCGCGACACGACCTGAACTGCGCGGCGGCGAGCACGATCAGGGACCGTGCCGGCCGTGGGTCGTGGCCGAGGGGACGGTCATCGGACAACCGCCACTCGGCGGCGGGCGGTAGGCGGTGTTGCGGCGGTGGCCACCCGTAGGCTCGAATGATGCGGCCGGTGTCGTTGCCTTCGATGCATCGCAGGTAGTGGCCGACAAGTTCGTCCATCGGCACCGGACGCATGCCGGGGAACTGGCCAGCGAATGCGTCGACGGAGTCGCCGACCATGGTCGGGCTGACGACGTTGATGCGCATCTCCCGTGGTAGCTCGATCGCAGCCGACAGGACGAAGCTGTGGAGGGCGCCGCTGATGACGCCGCCGCCGGTGACGTGGGGCCATGCCTGGTCGGCGAAGATGCCTGAGGTCAGCACGAAGCCGGCGCGGTCGGCGCAGCAGTGCTGGCCGGTGAGAACCAGATCGACCTGGCCGAAGAACTTTGCCCGCATGTTCGCAAGCAGTGCGTCAGATGTAAGTGCCGTGAACTCGTCGAGCGCGCCGTGGGCTGCGATGCTGACAACACAGTCGACCGTCCCGGCGTTGCGGTACATGGCCTCGATTGTGGTGTGCACGGTAAGGTCGACATGCACGTCGCCCGATGTGCGCCCGGCCACGACGACGTCGTGGCCGCGAGATCGCAGCACGGGCACCAGCCGCTGTCCGATGGTGCCCGCACCGCCGACGACGATGATCCTCATCGTGCTTTCTCCTCTGCAGCCAGGGTTTGGGGCGCGACACGCGGTTCAAGGCTTTGAGCCAGTAGGGTCAGCGCGTCCGCGTCGGGCGTGCCGGCACGCGCGTAGAAGAGCCCCATCTGCTGATCGTCGTCGGGCAGGGCGACTGTCTCATTGCCGAGAGTCACCCGCCCGAGGACGGGATGATCGAGCTCACGCTGATAGTACGAGCAGGTCCGCACCGGGCGTCGTGCCCACATTCGCGCAAACTCGGGGCTGTCGGTGGCGAGTTGCCCGATAACGTGTTGCAGCTCGGGATCCGACGGGTGCCGCGCAGCCGCCTGGTGCAGTGCTGCCACGGTGACATGCGCTTTGTCGTCCCACTGGCGGTACAGTGCGCGGTGGTGTGCGTCGAGGAACAACATTCGGGCGATGTTCGGCCGAATCCGCCCGTCCGGCGCGTCTATGTCGACATGACCAGCGAGCAGAGCGTGACCCATGCGATTCCACCCAAGGACGTCAGCACGGTGGTCGATCACGATCGCCGGTGTTCCGGAGACGGCGGCGAGCAGATCACGCAGTGAGGACCGTAGCTTGCTTCTGCGCGATCGAGGCCGAGTCGCTCGTTGTCGCGGCATGGCAAGGACCCGCAGATGCTCGTGCTCAGCCGGGTCCAGCTGCAACGCCGCAGCCAGCGCATCGATGACGGCGCCGGAGGCAGTACCACTGACCCCCTGCTCCAGCCGCGTGTAGTAGCCGACACTGACGCCGGCCAGCTCGGCGAGCTCCTCCCTGCGAAGTCCGGGAACCCGCCTGGCCGTGGCTCCCGGCTCGATACCCGCTGCGACCGGCGTCAGCCGTTCGCGCCGGCTCCGCAGGAACCCGGCAAGATCGTTCCCTCTGGCGTTGATCACCCATCCATGGTCGCGCTGATCAGCGTTTTCCACCTGCCCCAAACAGGGACACCTTCACCCGCAGTGGAACCGACTGCGCATTGGTCCTCCGTGACCCGGCCTGAGCCGGGGCCGCGCGGCGACGCGGCCCCAGCCGGCGTGACGGCCGCGGGCCTCGTGCTTCAGCCGATGTAGACCGTATTCGTCACCGTCGTGCCGTTCCACTTCGCGGTGATCCGCGCGGTGCCGCCCAGGGGTGCCGAGGCCGCGACGGTCACCGGGACGCGCACGCCGGGACTGCCGGCTGGGACGGTCACTGTCGCCGGCACCGTCACGCTGGGGTTGTCGCTGGTCAGCGCAATTGTCGTACCGGCAGGGTTCAGCGCGGTGCCGATACCCACGGCAAGTTCTCCCTCGGTACCCGGCCGCACCACGGCGGCACCGAGCGCGAACGTCATCGGAACGGCCACCAGCGGCGCGACGACCCGCGAGGTGCCGAGGTCGGCCGACGGCCACACCACCGCTGGCGAGTCCGCGCCGGTGATCGTCGCCGGGAACGTGGCTGTCGTCCGGCCCGCCTCGACGACGACGTACGGCGGCACGTACACGTTGGGCCCGTAGCTGGTGTTGCTCCACAGGTCCACGGCGATCCCGCCCTGGGGCGCTGGTTTCTTGAGCGTGACCGTGCCGGTCGTCGTCGTGCCGACGACCGCCGCGCCGGGGTCGAACCGCAGCTCGGCCACCGCCCGCGTCGACGGGTCCGCGGCCAGCACGGTGACCTCGGCGACCTTGATGAGGGGCGTTCCGCTCATCTGGGCCCACAACGATCGCACGACGTCGGTCGACGGTGCGGACAGCCGGAAGGGGAAGCTGACGCTGGTGGCCCCGGCCGGCACGTGGACGCTCGGTCCTGCGCTGTTGGTGTAGACGACGTCGCTGGCGGTGATCGAGACATCGATGCCGCCGGCGGGGGCCGGACCGGTCAGCCGGATGGTCTGCACCGCTGCGTCGCCACCGGTGATGGTCGACGGCGACACCGAGCCCGGCGCCAGCATGACGGCGGCCGCCGGTGACCGCGACGGCGTGGCCGTCGGGGACAGCGAAGGGCGGGGTCTCCTTGGCGGCGCCGCGTTCGCGGGAGCCGATGCTGCGAAGATGAGAACAACTGTCGCCGCGGCGGCCGGACCGCCGACCCATCGAATCATGTCCCGCATATCGATGCCCCCTCATGCGCGCCAGATACCGCGAAGGTAGCCGTCCGGCGCGCGGGTTCTCCAGATCGCAGCCTGGTCCTTCCTCGGTCCGTAAGAAATGGACGTCAGCATCGGACCGGCCCATCCGTCTCGTGAGGCCCTGGCATCACCAGCCATGCACGCTCACGCCGTGTGCCCGCAGCTCGCCGATGATGCCGGGCCATCGCTCGTGGTCATTCGTTCTGGCAAAGTTGACAATCTCGAGTTCCGTCAAGGCAGGCAGGTTGGTCAGGGTCTCGAGGTCGCGATGGTCGTCGATTGCGTCGACCACGAGGCGGCGCAGGCTCGTGAGCGTGGCAAGCGGGGCGAGGCTGCAGGGTGCCACCATGGAGTTGAGATTCAGATCGGTGAGCGCCGTGCAGTGTCCGAGCCCGTCCAGGTCGGCGATCGAGAAGTGTCCGCCGAAATGCCACCAACCGGGGTACAGCATGTAGATTTCGCGGTCCCCGTCGAGACACAGCCGGGTTACCGTTGCCAGGTCTTCGGCGGTCAGCGGAAGCGTGTGCAGGAACCGCTCCAGCTGCTCCCCGCGACCGCGCGGCCCGCTGCCTCATGCTGAGCGCCCTCGGCGGCGGTGGGGCGTGTCCTCGCGGCGCTGCTGATCGCCTCGGTGTGCTGTGATCCGGAACGGGCATCGGTCAGGAAGCGGGCCTCGGGCGGACCTTGTCGTGGACCGCCCGTCGCACAAACTCCGCCAACCGATCGGCCATGACTGCCCCGCACAGGTGTAGACCAAGCCGCCCTCGTGCAGCGCGAAAGACCCATCACGGAGGGGCAAAGACCGCCGGCCCGGCACGAGGCCCATCAGCACGACGCCCAACCCCAACCCGCACACGAGAGCAGGAACGATCATGGCCCCGCGGGGCGCGCCCGCGTTGGCGAAGACGATGAGCGACAGCACGCCCAACACCGTGGCGATCACACCGAGCGGCACAGCCACCGCGCAGATCCTTTTGCGTCGACGGTTGTCGGTCTCGAAGCACTCGATGAAGGCACCCAGGTCGCGCTCGACCGTCATCCGTATCCCAAACGTCCTCCGGCAACGGGATCACCGTGACGTCGCCGTAGTATTCCGGCTTGGCCGGGGAGCGGTCTGCGCGGCGAGCCGGATCGTCGCACCGTCAGGCGCGGGCATGGTCTGCCGCGACGATCCGGGCGGCCCGCACGAAGGCCGCGACATGCCGTGACCGGCTGCCCTCCGGCCAGGCCACGACAAGCGTCGCCGGTGGGGCGTCTCGCACCGCACGGTACGTCACGCCGCGGTAGGGCCGGTCCAGCGCCGACTCGTCGACGAGTGCCACCACCCGGCCCAGCGCGACGAGCTGCATGAGCTCGCCGGCGTCGCGCACCACCGGCCCGGGGCCGCGGTCGACCGCCTCCGGCCACCGCGGCATCGTCTCGCCGGCCAGGTCGGCCAGGCACACGCTGTCACGGGCCGCCAGCCGATGCCCCTCGGCCAGGGCGACCACCCGCCGCTGCACGCTGAGCGCCTCGCGGGCCAGCCCCTGCAGGTCGTTCTGCGGATGGTGCAGCAGGCCCACGTCGGCTCGCCCGCTGTGCAGCATCGCTGCCCGCTCGCCCAGCGAGAACGCGAACTGCACCGGCAACGCATCCGGCTCCGACTCGTACGCGGCCAGGATCTGCGGCAGCATGCCTCCGTCGCCGCCGGGCTTCATCGCGAGTACCAGCGACTGCTGCGCGGCGCCCGCCCGACGCGATCGGCGTACCGCCGCCGTTATCGCATCAAGCGCCACGCGCGCCTCGCCGAGCAGCACCTCACCCGCCGCGGTGAGCTGATTGCCGCGGCTCGTGCGCACCAGCAGCGCGACACCCATGCGATGCTCCAGCCGCCGGATCGCGCGCGACAGCGGCGGCTGCGCGATGCCGAGCCGGGCCGCGGCCCGGCCGAAGTGCAACTCCTCGGCGACCGCCACGAAGTACCGCAGCTCGCGGGTCTCGACGTCGTCCATACCATAACGGTATCGGCACCCACCCGATCGATCTTGGACGCCCGCCCCGCCGCTCTGCTCGGATAGGGGTATGTCGACAACGAGGATCGCCCTGGTGACCGGGGCCAACCGGGGTATCGGCGCGGCGATCGCGCAGGGGCTCGCCGAGCGCGGCCTGACCGTGGTCGTCGGGGCGCGCGACGCCGCCTCCGGCGAGCAGGCAGCGCAACGTCTCGGCGGCCGTGCGGTGCCGCTCGACGTGACCGATGACGGCTCGGTGCGCGACGCTGTCGCTCGCGTGGAGCAGTGGTACGGACGGGTCGACGTGCTCGTCAACAATGCCGGCATCTCGGGCGGTCATGCGGGTCAGCTCGCCGGCGAAGCGGACCTGGCGGTCATGCGTGCGGTGTTCGAGACAAACCTGTTCGGCGTGGTTCGGCTCACCGAGGCGTGCTTGCCGCTGCTGCGCAAGGCGGTTGGCGCCCGCGTCATCAATGTCTCGAGCGGCACCGGGTCGCTGGCCTGGCAGTCCGACTCGAGCCATGCGTTCGCCTCGTCGCGGATCGCACTCGCCTACCCGGCGTCGAAGGCTGCACTGAACATGCTCACCGTGCTGTACGCCAAGGCCCTGGCCGCCGACGGGATCACGGTCAACGCAGTGGCGCCCGGCGCATGTGCCACGGACTTCGCCGCCGCACTGGGCCTGTCGTTGGAGCGCACCGCTGAGCAGGGCGCCGCGATCGCCGTACACCTGGCAACCGTGCCGGACTGCCCGACCGGCGCCTTCCTGCAGGACGACGGGCCGGTCCCGTGGTGAGTCAAAGCCCACGTCCGGCCGGCGCCGCTTCGCCGAAGCCACCGTGCGACGATCTCGCAGCCACAGAAGCCGCCGGAGTCCAGTCATGCTCGGCAACGCCGGTGCGGCCTTGACGCGCGGGCCGCGGTCGGGAAAGAGTTGCGGGTGATGACTCGACAGGTGCTCCGCTTGGCCGCGTACGGTTTGTGCATCGTTGATGGTCGGATGCTGTTGGCTCGATACGTTTCGCCGGACGGGAAGCAGCGGCACTGGACCTTGCCCGGTGGCAAGGTCGAGCACGGCGAAGACCCCTTCGATGCGGTTGTACGGGAGGTCGCCGAGGAAACCGGATACGCCGTCGAGGTGGAGCGACTGCTCGGCATCGACTCCCGAAACCGTCATGCGGACTGGGTGGGACCGTTCGGTGGCGAGTTGCACAGCGTCGGCGTGTTCTATGCGATCACCATCATCGGCGGCTCACTTCGCAACGAAAGGGGCGGTTCCACGGACCTTGCCGCGTGGATTCCGATCACCGAGGTCGAGCAGCTGGAAAGAACTGTCGTCATCGACATCGCTCGGAACATGGACCGCAACCGACCGGCGACCGGGCACGTCGAGCCCGTGGCCGTCGGCGGTCTGCTGCGTCACTGACCTCCCGAACCGAGGTCGGCGACGCCACGGACGGCGACATCTACCTGGCCGAGCCGTCCGAGCGCATCGGGTGCCTGGAACGGTTCGTGGCGATGGTACGCGAGGCTGTCCTGTCCTGGTTCACCGAAGCCAGCGACCCCGACTCGATCGTCGGCTCCCGCGCCGGCGACTACACCGGCAACCCGGTCGCACTCCTGGAATGGCTCGCCTCCCGTGGCCGGATCGATCTCATCCACCGCTACGCCGAGCGGTACCAGGGACGGCACCCAGGCAGCGAACAACGTTGGGCCGCCGGGGTCGCCGCCGCGCGCGCCGGACATCCGTGCC
Organism: Dactylosporangium vinaceum; assembly: GCF_019904175.1. GTDB lineage: Bacteria > Actinomycetota > Actinomycetes > Mycobacteriales > Micromonosporaceae > Dactylosporangium > Dactylosporangium vinaceum. The sequence goes on from NZ_CP061913.1 coordinate 4,243,391, forward strand.
CGCTCGGCGGTGACACGCTCGCGCAAGTGGCCTGGTCGACCGCCGTGCTCACCGACCAGACCCGCGACAGCAGCTGACACCTCGAACGACGGCTGCGATCACCCCTGCGCACTCCGACTGAAACTTCGGTGCTTCTCTACCGGTTGATGCGTCGAATGGAGAGCCGCCACCAACGACCCAGCCGTCAGCGGTGAGTCCAACCCCGACGCCGTCGCGCAGCTGCTCGAGGCCGGCCGCGTGACGGTGAACCCGGCCGCGGTGGAGCGAGACAAACGGCGCGGCCGGCTCCTGCGGGTCGAGTGTCCAGCCACTATCGATCCGCGACGCCTAGCATGGCCTCAATGACCTCAGATGAAGCGCGACCCGATGATGTGTCGATCGATCGAGAGCGGATCGAACAGGCCCTGCGACTGCTCTACGGCATACCGGTCGGCGTGGACGTCGCCGCCAAGAAACTTCCCCGCGGCAGCGGCGTCTATGCCTGGTGGGCTGCTCCTTCGATCCTTCCGCAGCTGCCCGGACCAGCGAATATGCACGTCCCGTCGCTACGGCTGGTGTATCTCGGACGGGCGACAAGCCTCCGCGGCCGGATCCTGCGCAACCATCTGCGCCGTTCCGGCAGTTCGACGCTGCGCCGTACGCTGGCCGGGCTGCTCGTCTCCGAGGACTACCGCACGACCTGGACCGATCGCGTCGTCCTGACCGCCGAAGATGAGCGGCGGCTGACCGCTTGGATGTCGGCGAACCTGCGCCTGACCTGGGCCGAGGACGTGGAGGCGGCAAGCATCGAGGCCGAACTCGTCCGTCGGCTGCACCCGCCGCTCAACGTGCACGGCGTCGACTCCGAACACATCCACTCGGCCGTGGTCGCGGCCAAGAACGCCTACAACACCAGCAGTCACCCGGACGATCCCGCACCGCTGCCGTAACCGAACGCCTTGCGCACTCATGGCCGCTGTTGGTGTGCGGCGATTGGATGTACTGCACCGCGGTGGCTTGTGATCGTTGCTGACACGAATGGCCGGCGCAGCTTCGCTGTGTGCTGAAAGGCCCGAGCCCTCGTCCTGGTCACATCGGCGCCTTCGTGTGCCGCGTCGTTGCGCCGGTGGTGCTATGGCAACGAGGGCAGCGACTCCGGTTCGACGTCGGGCGGGCCGGCGAAGAGGATCTCGTTCGAGTTGAGCACCGCCAGCAGTTCTTCGTCGAACCGGTTCCAGTAGACGGTGCCCTCGATCCGCCACGGACTCTTCACGACTGTCGTGCCGCTCGCGTCCAAGGCCCACGGCACGCTGCCCGGCACCCGGCCGAGATAGATCTGGGCCGCGTCGGACAGCGGCAGGTCTCCCGAGGCGACCCGGGCGCACAGCTCCCGCCCCTGCCCGACGACCCAGGTGCACAGGTCCTCGGTCGAGTCCTCCGACCACACGTCTGCGTCGACGAGCACCCCGTCGGCGAAATACCCTTCGACGAGATCGGCGGCGGCCACGACATATGCCTGCCCGTACGCCACGACCACGTCTTTCGGCTGCTGCATCAGCCACGACTCCAGCACATCGAGCCGGTGGCCGGCCGCATCGATGACCAACCAGAACCAGGCCGGTATCTCGGGATCGCTGAAGTCCATACGCAGAACTGTAGGGGTGTCGCGGTTTGGGCACCTCAGTGCCGGCTCGGCCGGCCCGAGCCGGAGCACTGGTCGTTCCCATGGTCGGACAGGCACTCCGTCCGCTGTCATGTCACCGAGACGGCGGTCCCGCTGTCGGTCGCGGGAGACGCCGCCGTGCCGCGGGCGCGGCGCAGGCCGTCGAGCGACCACGGCCCGGCACCGACCACGGCGATGGCCAGGAACGCCCAGCAGAACAGGGCCGGAGCGTCGCCGCCGTTCTGCAGAGGCAGCAGCCCGTTCGGCTGGTGCACCGTGAAGTACGCGTACGCCATGGACCCGGAGGCCAGCACGGCCGCCGGCACTGTCAGGAGACCGACCAGCACCAGCAGCCCGCATGTCAGCTGAATGACGCCGGCGTACCAGCCCGGCCAGGTGCCCACCGCGGCGGCGTGCCCGCTGCCCCGGTTGCCACCGAAAATCCCGAACACCGTCGACGCCCCGTGCAGGGCGAACAGGAGCCCGATCACGATCCGGAACAGTGCCCAGATGGCCTCTGTCAAGCGGTTGCTGCGCATACCGAACCCTCCAGTCGTCACGCGTTCAACTCGCGTTCGCCTATGTATTAGGGCAGCGCACAATTGATGTCAATCGATTGAATTGGCGCCTCGTGCGAGTGGCCCGGACCGCTGCTCCGGACATTGCGGTTGACCGGCTTGCCGTCTGCCTGTGTCCTGCCTGGGAACCTGGGCGCGTCGACGCCATCGCTGAGCCTGCCGGCCGAGTGAAAGATTCACGCTGCCGCCGGTGCGGTGGCTGGGTCCGGCGGGGAGGGTGCATCGGCCTGACGAACGGAGTCGAGCAGACGGGCAATCGGTTGCGGCCTTGATTCGACGCATTCGACGCGGCGCCGGCCCGACCACCTGCTCCGCAGCCGGTCCGGGTCGGCCGGGTCCGCGGAGCAGGTGGCGGCACTCCGTCAGGAAGTCACGTCAGTCCCACGTAGGCCAGTTCGCCGAGGAAGGCGCCGGCGTTGCGGCGGGCGAACTCGGCGAACGTCGTGGGCCGAATGCCGAGGGCCGTGTGGGTCTCAGGGTGCACCACCGACTCGGCGCCCCTCAGCCGTTCGCCCGCCTGGGCATCGAGCGCGTCGACGAAGAACGGCGGAACGCCGGCCGCCAGCAGCGCCTGCTTGCGCTGCTCGCGGGTGACGGCGACGTACCGGATCTCCCGCCCGACGGCGTCGCTCACCCGCTCGGCGATCTCGGCCATGCTCAGAGCCTCGGGCCCGGACATCGCGTATGTCTTTCCCGCGTGCCCCGGCGTGGTCAGCAGCAGCCGGGCGGCCCGGGCGACATCGACGACGTCGACGGGCGCCAGCCTGGCGTCCTGCAACGGTAGGAACAGGGCGCCCTGGGCCAGGATGGTGGGCCACTCGCGAAGGTACTCCGTCATGAACTGTGACGGACGCAGGTGTGTCCACCCGACACCCGAATGTTCGAGATGCTGCTCGATCTTCGCGTGCATGTCGGCGAAGACGAATGAGGAGTCCACGTCGGCAGCGCTCAGACCGGAGAACTTGACGATGTGCTGCACGCCCGACTTCGCCGCGGCGTCGATGAACGCGGTCTGTGTCTCGACGATGTGCGGGTCGGGCGACGAGGCCAGGAGGACCCGGTCCACCCCGGCGAGCGCCCGGGTCAGCGTCTCCGGGCGCGCCATGTCGCCCTCGACGACCTCGACGAGCGGGAACGCCGCAAACCTGGCGGCCTTCGCCGGATTCCGGACGAGCGCCCGGACGGGCTGCCCGGACTGGACAAACGCGCGCACGATGGCCGATGCGGCCAGTCCGCCGGCGCCCGTGACGAGGATCGCGCCCTGGGGCGTGCTTGGAGCTGTCATGTCGTCTCCCATGTTGCTGTGATGATTGCCGGTTCGGCGCGCCCGGTGCCCGGTCATGGCACGGGCATCAGGCCTGCGTCCGCGCAACCTTCGGTCACAGCTACAGAGGCAGCGACGGCGAGGAACTGGGCGGTGGGGGACCGCCCAGTTCCTCCGCCGGACTGGGTCCGGCATTACGGTCGCCGAGTCGACTTGCATCACAAAAGCATTATCGCTAGCTTGATGCAAGTAAGATGCCTGACCCGGCAGTAGCCGGTCGGTGACGCTACCGGCATGACGAAAGCACGACCGACTCCGCTCGGAACGGGCGGGCGCGGCGAGCAGGCGATCCGGGATTTCGTGAAGGAGGTGGCGGTGCCGGCAGAACTGCTGCACCGGGCGCAGGCGGGCGACCGGCAGGCATTTGACGAGCTGGTGCGACCACACCGTAGCGAGCTGCTCCTGCACTGCTACCGCATGCTCGGCTCGCTGCAGGACGCCGAGGACGCGGTGCAGGAGTTGCTGCTGTCGGCCTGGCTCGGCCTTGCCGGGTTCGAGGGGCGATCCTCGCTGCGCACGTGGCTGTACCGCATCGCCACCAACCGGTGCCTCAACCACCTGCGCTCCGCCGCCCGGACGGCGGCGGTCACGGTGCCGTCCGCGCCGTTGCCGGAGCCGACGCGACTGGGTGAGGTGCTGTGGCTGCAGCCGTACCCCGACGCGCTGCTCGACGGGGTCACCGACGCGGCGCCGGGGCCCGAGGCGCAGTACGAGACCCGCGAGGCGATCTCGCTGGCGTTCATCACCGCCGTGCAGTTGCTGCCGCCGAATCAGCGGGCGGTACTGCTGCTGCGTGACGTGCTCGGATATCGCGCCCGTGAGGTTGCCGGACTGCTCGGGCTCACCGAGGATGCCGTCAACAGCGCCCTCAAGCGGGCCCGGGCCACCCTGCAGGCGTCGCGGCCCGCCGGGTCGCCTCCGCCGCCCGGTTCGGCGGCGGAGCGGGCGCTCCTCGACCGTTTCGTCGAGGCGTTCACCGTGCTCGACGTCGACGCGCTTGTCGCGCTCATGACCGATGACGCGTGGGTGCGGATGCCTCCGCTGCCGTTCGAGTACCGCGGCAGCGACGCGCTGCACCGCTTCTTCAGCGTGATCCGGGCCGGTATCGGCGGTGTCGATCGGATGGTACCGGTGCGGGCGAACGGCCAGCCGGCGTGGGGCGAGTACCTTCGTGACCGGATCACTGGCGGTCTGCACCTCGCCGGCGTGATCGTGGTCGGCCTGTCCGGAGACCGCATCCATGAGCTCACCCGGTTCGAGACGGTGGTCGCCCCGTACTTCGGCCTGCCCCGCACCCTCGCTCAGTGGTGAGAGCGGGCCGGCCCGGCCACAGTCGGGCTCGCTGACCGTTAAAAGGACTCCGGCGGCCCGCCGAGGGTGGTTCGCGCCGGTCGATCGCAGGGCTGTTACCCGACGTTGCCAATGCCCGGCCCGGGTTCGGCCAGCACGTCGGCCGTGGCCGGGGCCGTGCCGCACCGGGCGCAGCGCACGTCCAGCCGGACCTCGCCGCCGCAGCCGCCGTGGCGGTAGATGATCGGCGGTCCGTCCGGCGCGGCCCAGCGGTCGCCCCACTCGGTGAGTGCGATGAGCGTCGGCCCGAGATCCAGGCCCTTGGCCGTCAGGAAGTACTCGCGGTTGCCGAGCCGCATGAGGCCGGCCGTGACGAAGGTGTCGAGACGGTTGGTCAGGATGTTCGGCGCGAGGCCGAGGACGCGCTGAAAGTCGCTGAAGCGCGTGGTCCCGCGGAAGATCGCATCGCGCAGGATGAGCAGGCTCCACCGCTCGCCCACCACCTCGAGCGCGCGGGCGATCGAGCAGTTCTGGCTGTCGTACGTCCGTCCAAGCATGCTTCCCACCGATCCGCCGGGCCGCGAGAGACTATCAGGTTCCCACTCTACTTGCATGATAGAACGGGAGTCGCTAGCGTCATGCAAGTAAATACAACACGGGGAGGGCAACATGGATGACGTGATTGCGGTACTTGGCGCGACCGGCCGAGTCGGCAGCCGGATCGCTGACCGGCTCCTCACCGCCGGCCGCCGGGTCCGCGCGGTGAGCCGCAGCGGGTCCGCCCTGCAGCCGTTGGCTGCCCGAGGCGCCGACGTGCGGGTGGGCGCACTGGACGACAGCCGGTTCCTCACCGGCGTACTGACCGGGGCTCGCGCCGCGTTCGTGCTGACGCCGATCAATCTGCGCTCACCTGACGTCAACGGCGAGCAGCGCCGCAACGTCGACGCACAGCTCGCCGCCGTCCGGGCCAGCGGCGTGCCGAACGTCGTCATGCTGAGCACCTGGGGGGCGGAGCTGGACGAGGGATTCGGCGGCGTGATCGGCTGCCACTGGTTCGAGGAGGGGCTGCGGGCGATCGACGGCGTGCACGCGGTGTTCCTGCGGCCGGTCTGGTTCATGGAGAACTTCATGTTCGGCAGCGCCCTGATCAAGTCCGCCGGCATCAACGGGCTGGCCATCGGGGCGGATGTGGCGTTCCCGATGATCGCGGCCACGGACATCGCGGCGGCGGCGTTGCCGTATCTGCTGGAGCCCACCTTCACCGGGCATCGGATCCGCTACCTCAACGGCCCGCGCGACTACACGATGACCGAGGTCACGCGGCTGATCGGCGGGGCGATCGGCCGGCCGGGCCTGCGCTACGTCCGCCTCTCCGACTCCGTGCTCCACAAGGGCGTGACCAGCTCGGGCGCGCTGACGCCCAGCGCCGCCGACGGCCTGCTCGGCGTCTGCCGCGGCATCGACAGCGGCGCCGTACGGGCCGAGGCGCGCTCCGCCGACAACACCACACCGACCACCGCCGAGGAGTTCATCCGCACGACGTTCCTGCCGGCCTTCCACGCCGAGCCGGCGGCGAGCCTCGGCGCCCGGCTCGGTGGCCTGGCGCTGCGCTCGTACCTGACGGTGGCCGGCCGGTGAGGCTGCTCGCATGACGAAAGACCGAGCCCATGACCCAGGTGGTGACGTCGGCGACGTCGCTGCCGGAGCCGACGAGGCTCGGTGCGGTGCTGTGGCTGCGCAACGGCGAAGCCGCCCCCTGGGGAGCCAGCCGATGTCGGTGATCGCCCACCGCCCCGTTTCGGGTCGCGGCGGGGTCAACCTCATGGCAGCGACAAACAGCATGAGGAGAAGCCATGTCCAGCGACATCACCCTGGTCCGCGAGCTCGCCGACCGGACGGCCATCACGGCGGTTCTGCACACGTACGCCCGCCTCGTCGACGAGCGCGCCTTCGCCTCCGTCGCCGGGGTGTTCACCGACGACTGCCTGGCCGAGTACGGCATCGGCGAGGACGACACGCTGCGCTCGGCCGCCGCGGTGGTCGACTGGCTCACTCGCCGCCTCCCGGCCGGCACGACGACCAGCCATCACATCTCCAACGTGCTCATCGCGTTCCCGGACGCGGACCATGCGGAGACGACGGCCTACGTCCACGCTTGGCACCGCATGCCAGACGCGCCGGTCGACCCGGTCCTCCTGGCCCGCTACGTCGACAGTTTCGTCCGGACCCCGGCCGGATGGCGCATCGCCCATCGCCGCATGTTCGCGCACGGCCTCATCGGATTTCCTGACGGCATCCTGCGGCCGCTGCCCCGCCACGGCGAAGCCGCCGCCGCGCATGCCTGACGTGCAATCGACGGACCGCTCACGTACCGCACATCGGAGGAACACGATGTCACCCGAGAACACCGCGCCGGCGCTGAGCAAGACCCAGCGCCGAGTCGTGGCCGTGACCGCAGTCGCCGGCATGATGGTGACCCTGGACTCGCTGATCGTCACGACGGCCCTCGACGCGATCCGCTCCGCGCTGCACGCCTCGGTCGCGGAGCTGGAATGGACCGTCACCGCCTACGTGCTGGCCTTCGCCGTCCTGCTGATGACGGCCGCCGCGCTCGGCGACCGGTTCGGCCGGCGTCGCATGTTCATCACCGGACTGGCTGTGTTCGCGGCCGCATCGGCCGGTTGCGCACTCGCACCAAACGTGGCCACGCTGATCGCGGCCCGGGCGGTCCAGGGGGCCGGCGCCGCCCTGGTGATGCCGCTGACGCTGGCCCTGCTCGGCACGGCGATCCCCGCAGCCCGGCGAGCCGCCGCGCTCGGGGTCTTCTCGAGCGTGGCCGGGCTGGCGGTACCGGTCGGGCCGCTGCTCGGCGGAGCGGTCGTCACCGGAGTCTCCTGGCCCTGGATCTTCTGGATCAACGTGCCGGTCGCACTGGTGCTGATCCCGATCGGGAGGCGGAGCCTCGAGGAGTCGTTCGGTCCGAGGGCCAAGCTGGACCTGGCCGGCGTGCTGCTGGCCACGCTGGCCGCGCTCGGCCTTGTCTGGGCGCTCGTGCGTGGAAACACCGCCGGCTGGGGCAGCACCGAGGTCGTCTCCACCTTCGTCGCCGGTCTGCTGTTGGCCCTCGCATTCGTATGGTGGCAGCAGCGCGCGCCCGAGCCGATGCTTCCACTGCGTCTGTTCCGCTCGCGGGCGTTCTCGGCCGGCAATGCGGCGATCTTCTTCCACTGGGGCTCGGCCCTGGGCGCACTGTTCTTCATGGCCCAGTTTCTCCAGACCGGCCTGAATTTCAGCCCGATGCGGGCCGGATTCGGGCTCATGCCGTGGGGCGCGATCGCCTTCATCGTGCCGCAGGTCGCCGGCGCCTTCATCCGCCGCATCGGCGAGCGGCCGTTCATCATCGCCGGCCTGGGCCTGCACGCGGCCGCGATGGCCTGGATCGCTGTGATCGCCGACCCCGGCATGGCCTACTGGCGTCTTATCGCACCGCTCGTCTTGTCCGGAGCCGGCGTGGCCATGTCCCTGCCGGCCACGCAGAGCGCGGCCCTCAGCGGCGTCGAGCCGCGCGACGTGGGCAAGGCGTCCGGCGCGTACAGCACCATGCGCCAGCTCGGTGGGGCCCTGGGCGTCGCCGTCGTCGTCGCCGCGTTCGCCGAGTACGGCGGCTACAAGTCCATCCAGGCGTTCGGCCACGGGTTCACCGCCGCGATGATCGCCTGTACCGTGCTGTCGCTGGCCGGTGCAGTCAGCGGTCTGGCCGCACCCGGCGGGGCCCGGACCGCCCGGTCGCCAGTCGTACTGCTGGAGCCGGCCCGCGAGCCGGCCCACGACTGACGGCAGCGCCCGCTCACAGCGCGAGCCGGCGGGAGATCGTGCTCGCGCTGTGAGCGCACCGTCCACGGCCTGCGTGGCGCTCATGAGCGCCTCGGCGCCGGCCGAGTCGCCGATGTACCCTCGCCGCCAAGCCGATTCCCGCCACGCCCGGCGGAAGCGGCGACCGTGGACGACCCAGCATGCCGTTGAGCCACCGTCCGACGGAAGATTTCGTGGCCGCGTGACAGATCGGGAGACAGCTCCGGATCAGCGATCACCCCACGGCCGGTCACCGTCATCCTCCGCTCCCGCTGGGGTGACACCACCAGATCGCCGTCGTCCGGCTGTGAGTCGCCACCGGGGCGGAGCCGGCGACGGACGGCGTGCATCAACTCCCGCACGTCCCGGCCCGTGGATGGACCCTGGCCGCTGTCATCAGCCGCCCGGCTCGCGGCGCAGACGTTTCGGCGACGGGCTTCATCGGGTCGTCGTACTCTTCGCCCCCACATCGGGTGGCGTGAACGTCGCCGGGCAACATGGTCGGAGCCGCCGCTCGCGTTATGGCGCGATGTCCGTCGCACCAACGGGCCTCGTTCGCGGTAGCCTGTGTCCTATATGGCTACCTTTCGCAGTGCTGCAACGCTGCTTTCCTCGGACGGCACCAGAACCCTCGGAACCGCCGCACTCTTCGCCGAGCCTGGGCGCAACGGCGGAGTCCCGCCGTGGGCCGGGGACTTCCGGCCCGCGAACGACGCCGGCAACGGCCCGAAGGACGCGGTTGGCAAGACTTTCACCTTGGAACTGGCCGACGGCAGCACCGGCACGGTCGTGGTACAGAGCCGCAAGAGCGGAAAAGGGGGCGTCACGCTGGCGCTGATGGGCCAGGACGCACCCCCCTTCTGACCAGGGCAACAAGCTGTCGCAGGCGGTCGACCGTACGTGCCTGAGGGCCAGGCCATGGGCGAGCAGCGAACTGATCGACGAGGCCGCCGCCTGCACAGGCGCGGCCGTGGGCCGGCAGGCGAGCCGGTCAGCCGTGAATGGTTTCCACAGCGACCAGGAACTGGCTGGACGATGCCCCAGCGGGCACCGGGGTGGACTTCGGTCAGACCACCGGGCGGATGCGCTGGCCGAGTTTCTCCTGGAGCGCGGCTTGCAGCCGGGCCGCCGGGGCGTGGGACTGGTCGGCTCAGGTGGTCGGCGGCCGGTGGTCGTCGGCCAGTTCGACGATCGCCGACCACGCCTGGCCATCGCCGAATTCCCAGCCTGCGACGACTCGGGCGGCGGCGGATTGGATGGGTCCGCTGCCGCTGGGTCAGTGGGCTGCGCTATGCCGCAGTCGCGCGCCAGCGGATCGGCGGTCGTCACGGGGAGTGACAGCCTGCAGGGCGCCGAGGCTTCCTGTCCGGCCGGGGATTGCCCGGTGCCCGTGGGCTTGCTGGTGATTTGATGCGGCGCCAGGACCCTATCTGGCGGTCGACCGGGGCAGCGGCTATTTGCGGCGATGGCTACGCTTCGGGTGCGAGCTGGGACTTGATGCTCGACCTACTCGATAGAGGGCAGCGCGATGCAGGTTGTGCTGGGACCTTACCCGTTGTGTCCGGCCTGCCGGAAGACCAACGGCGGGCTGATTGCGGTCAGCCACCGCCAGGTTCATCTTCGAGCGCACGGCAAAGAAGCTTGCGTTGATCGAGGCGTAGCTGGCCTACTTGCCAATCTCTGGGCTGTGTGCGATACGCGAAGCTGCTGCGAGAATGACAGCGGACGCGCGTACATCGTCCCTACCGCGGAGACGTGCGACGCTGCAGCACAGTTTCTCACTACCGTCGGCCTGCGCCCGGAGGTCCTGGACGGCATCATCTACTTCGAGGTGCCGGGCTCGCCCCGCTTGGACGACGCTGAGTCAGTACGACGAGCACGTCAGCGGCCAACCGGAATGCAGGCGACGTGGTACGTGAACTCCGTTGGAATGTTCGAACTGAGCAAGCCGGCCGACGACGCGGATGCGCGAGACGCGCTGGAATGACACGCTCGAACTCGCTGCGGCGTCGACGCTGGTGGAGACGCGGTCAGCCGACCTCGACGCACTCATCGAATAGGTCTCTCGCTTCGGATGACAAGATGCTGCTTGCTGACGGTCATGGGTGCAGGTACGGGTGTGGATGATGAATGCCACCAGCAGCAGGATCGGGGCGCAATGACTCACGCCTCGGCAGCGTCCCCATGCCTGGCACCGCCCGACTCGTTGGCCCTCGACGACCAAGCGGTATCCGCACATGCCACCGATCGCCCGTAAAGATCACGACGCTGTCACGCCGTGTGACGGCATCCCCGCCGGCCGGGCGGCTGCGCGACGCTGAGTCTGCGCCGCCGAGCAGCGTGGTGGTGCTTCGGCCCTCGCGGGCCGATGGTCGACAGCCCCACCGCCTGCCGGCGGCGCTCACTCTTCGTGAACACTATCGTCGCGTGATGCAGCGGAGGGCGAACCTCGTGTCTTCGAGCCTGAACACTTTGCCGACCGATCGGCAATGACAGGTTGGAAGCGCGGAGTTTGCCGAGGAGGCCCATGGCATCGGATGCGGATTTGATCGGCCGGTCGCTCGATGGCGACGTCGACGCCTTCGTGGAAGTGGTCGAGCGCCATGAGGTCGCGGTCGGCTCCTACCTCGCTCGTCGGGCGGGGCGCGATGCGGCCGAGGACCTCCTGGGCGAAGTCTGGGTGGCGGCGTTCGAGTCACGGGCGTCGTACGACCGCTCGTGCGACAACGCGCGACCATGGCTGTACGGGGTGGCGCTGAACCGATTGCGTCGCTACTGGCGGTCCCGGCCGGTCGAGGAGTTGGTCGCGGACGTGACAGGGTTGGCTTCCGGCTGGGATCCGTGGCCGGCGGTCGACCTCGGCGTCGATGCCCGGACCGTGCTCCGGTCAGCCCTGATGCGGCTCAAACCCGAAGAGCTGGAGGTCCTGCGGCTCGTCGCCTGGGAGGACCTGACGGCAGCCGACGCCGCGCGGGCGCTGGGCATGCCGGCCGGCACCGCCCGGCGACTGCTGGGCCAGGCCAGAGCGGCGCTGCGCGACGCACCGGGGGTGTCCGCGCTTCTGAAGGATCGCAACAGCGCGAAGGAGAGACACCGATGACCGACGAGCTTGATCTGGTCGGTGAGCTGGGCAGCGCGCAACCACTGCGCCCGGAGGCGTATCGGCAGGCGCGAGCGGTGCTGCGAGCAGCGATGGCCGACCCCGGGACCATGCGGTTGCCGGGCACGATAGCAGCGGAGGGCACATCTATGGAGACGGATTCCACGACGGAGACGACGACCACGCGGGGCCGCGGGTCGGGCCCGGCGCCGCGGCGCCGTCGAAAGATCGGCATTGCGGGCCGGTTCGGCATCGGCGCCGGGGTCGCCGCCGCGGGGGCGGTCGTCGCTCTGGCACTCAACTTGTCGGCGACCGGGAGCGCGGTGGCCGACAAGGATGCGCCGGCCGCCGGAGGGCCGGCCACCGTCGAGGGGTCCGGCGAGCGTGCGCCGCTGCTGATCCTGGCCGGGAACATCAAGACGATGACCGCATCGACCGGCAACGCGTGGCTGGTCAAGGCGACCCAGGTCAACGGCACGACGACCAAACAGGTCGTGTACACGCTCTACACCGACGGCCACGAGATCTACACAGGCAACAGCGTGCCGGACATCAGGCGTGCCATCACCCGTCACCAGGACCAGATGAAGGACGGCGGCTACGCTCCGCTCCTCGAGGCGGCCGTCGCCGCGGCGGACAGCAGCCCCGCCGACGGCCGGACCCGGATGCTCAAAGCGGCCAAGGATCCGCTGGTCGGCCTCGACCCTGCGGCGCAGCAGGCAGAGTGGGACAGGCAACAGGCGGCCGCCCAGGTGATCATTCGGCAGAAGGGCGGCAGCGCCGCGCCGAAGCCGTACAGCCCGCAGGCCGTCGAGCAGCATTTCGACAACGCCGTGTGGACGTACAGTACCGAAGCGCTGTCCGCAGGCGATGGCAACACACAGGTCCGGGTGGGTGTGCTGCGTCTGCTGTCCACCATCTCCGCGGTCAGCGTCACGGACTCGACCATCGGCGGCAAGGCCACGCTGACGATCACCGCCGGCCCCGAGGTGTTCGGCGGCCAGGGCAGCGAGGTGCTGACCGTCGACGCCGAGACCGGCATGCTTGTCAAGGACGTGTCCACCGTGCCGGGCCTTCCCGAAGCCTCCACGACGTACGAGTCCTCCCGTGTGACGACGGCCGACCTCTAGGCCGGCGACTTGGCGATCACCGGCGACACCCGCCGGCAGGGGCTACCGCCGATACGCGGCAATCGGTAACGGTGCGGGCCGCCTCTCCAGGCGGCCCGCACCGCCGTTCGCCGGGGAGAGGTCGATCGAGAGCGGCTGGCTGCGCTGCCCGATAGCGTGACAGCCGGTCCATGCATTCAGGTGGTCATCGCCGAGGTGCGCGTGCCGCGTGCCGCGTGCCGCGCGGGTGCCAGTGTCGCCAGCGCAGCGGCGAGCACTGCTCCGGCCACCAGAATGCCCAGCCGGCCCCAGGGCAGGGCGAACGCGATCGGGCGGGCGTCGGTCGACGCGACGCGAGCGAACAGCCAGGCCGAGACGATGCCGACCACCAGTCCGCATGCGGCGCCGAACAGCGCTACGAGTACCGACTCGGTCATCACGGTGGCGCCAAGTCGTCGTTTGGTCAGGCCCAGTGCGCGCAGCAGCGCGGACTCGCGGGTGCGTTCGATCACCGACAGCGACATCGTGTTGGCGACGCCTGCGAACGCGATCAGCACCGCCAGCGCGGTCAGCGCCCACATCAGGTTCAGGGTGGACCGCAGCGGCGCGACCATCTGCTGCTTGAGGTCGGCGATGCTGTTGAGCTGGGCCAGTGGCTCTGCGGACAGTGCTTGCGTCAGCGCGGCCCGAACCCGGTCCGCGTCGGCCGTCGGGGACAGTCGCACCAGTACGCTCTCGTCGTATGCGGGGCTGCCGTGTGAGGCGATCGCTTGTTGTTGCGAGAGATCGACGAACGCGAGACCGAGATCGAGACTCGGGGCCCGAATGCTGTCGTAGATGGCCGTCACGCGCAGCGGTACTGTGCCGCCGTGTGCGGCCCGCACGGTGTCACCCACTTTGAGAGCAGTAATCCTGGCCAGTTCGCTGCTCACGGCGAGATCACCTGCGCCGAATCGGTCGAGCGTGCCGCTCAGCACGGGCGGGTGCAGCAGACTGCCCAAGGCGCCGGCCTGCACGGCCGCCATGGAGTACGGGCCGAGCGAGCCGAGGTCGCCCGAAAACGACTTCCTCGTCGCGGTCGACGCAACCCCGGGTATCCGGGCGAGCGTCGTCGCCAGGTCGGCGGGAAGCGACCGGTTGGACACGGCCATGGTCACCGTGTAGTTCGCGGCCAGTTCATTGTCCAGGCCCCGGCTATTGCCGACCTCCACTCCCGACGCCATTGTGGTGATCAGTGTGACGACGGCCAGGCCGATCGTCAGCGCCGCCGCAGTGGCGGCTGTGCGCCGAGGATTGCGGTCGGCGTTGAGCGCCGCCAGCTTCGCCGGGTACCCCAGCACCGGCGCGAACGCTGCGCTCAGCACCCGCACGACCGGCCCGATCAGCAGCGGCCCGAACGTCAGCACCGCGAGCAGCAGCGCGGTCATCGCGAGCACCATCAGCGCGCCCTTGCTCGACGTTTCCACGAGCGTGGCGAGCACGCCCGCGCCGACACCGGTCAGCAGTGACACGATCCCGACGGCGGCACGCGCCCGGCCGGCCCGGCCGGTGGGAGTCTCGTGCCGGCTGCGCAGTGCTGCCACCGGAGCGACCCGCGTCGCCAACCGCGCCGGGAGTACCGCGGCCAGGACCGTCACCAGCACGCCGATCATCACCGATTCGACAGCGGTTCGAGCGCTGAGTGGCACGTACACCCCGATGGATGGGTCGTTGGCGATCGCCTGCAACGCGGCAGCGACCCCGATGCCACCGGCCAGGCCCACGACCGACGAGGCCGCACCCACCACTGCCGCCTCGGCCAGCACGCTGCCGAACACCTGGCCCCGGCCGGCCCCGACACATCGCAGCAGTGCGAGCTCCCGAGTCCGCTGCGTGACCAGGATCGTGAAGGAGTTCACGATGACCAACCCGGCCACGATCACCGACAGCACCGCGAACGCGGAGAAGAATCCCGTGAGGCCGGCTGAGCCCGGCGCCGCCTCGGCGATGAGCTTCCCGGCCGCATCCGCCGCGGTCGCCACTTGAGTGCCGGGAACCGCGCTGTTCAGGCTCTTGGCCAATTCGTCGAGGTGCGCTCCGGGCGCCGCGCGTACGTCGATGCGACCGTAGTTCGCCTGCGGCGCGAGCTGCCGGAGCCCGTCCAGGGACAACAAGAACTGTGGCGCACCGATACCCGCGTCCAAGGGACGGTGGAAGGTGCCGACCACGGAGAACACATGTGCCGCGCCGTCCCGGCCGTAGACGGTGATGCTCTGCCCGGTGCGGTACCGAAGCTCCTGCGCGGTCGCAACCTCAGCGGCGCTGCTGGGTAGGCGACCGCCGGCAAGATCGAACGGGCGGAGCTGAGGGTCTGCGGGCACCGCCATCGCACCGGCGTCACGCACACGGCCGTCCACCTTCACGGGGGCGCTGACCTGAAGGCGCCCCTCGGCGGCGCCGACACCGGCCACCTGCCGAACCCTCGCCAGGGAGGCGTCGTCGAGAACGCCGCGTGGACTGGTGATTTCGAGATCGACCCCACGCATCTGACAGGCGACGGCGGCGTGCACGCCGACCCGCACGGAGTCGGTGAGGATGAGCGACCCGGACACGAAGGCCACACCCAGCGCGATCGCGACCGCGGACAGCAGGAGCCGCACGGGCCTGCGCAGCCCGGCAATGACGGTCTTCAGCATCACGCCCCCAGGTTCGCCAGCGCCGACACGACGGCATCGGGCGTCGGCCGGCGCAGGTGGCCGACGATTCGGCCGTCGGCCAGCAACACGCCGTGGTCGGTGTACGAGGCGGCAAGGCTGCTGTCCACTGGGCTCTCCCGGATCGTCTGCTGTCGTCCGGTTGAGCATGGTCGGCTCCGGCTGAACCGATTCTGAAGTCGCCTGAAGGATTCTTCAGGAAGCCGTCAATCCCCTGCAGCATCGCGGCTTTTCGTCGTTGCCGGACGTGAGAAGATCCGGCGATGCGAGTGCTTGTCGTGGAGGATGAGAAGCGGTTGGCCGAGACGCTCCGGTGGGGCCTGGTGGCCGAGGGCTACGCCGTGGACGTCGCCAATGACGGCCCTGACGGCCTCGAGCTGGCCATGTCGAACCCGTATCAAGCGATCATCCTGGACATCATGTTGCCGAGGATGAACGGATACCGGGTGTGCGCCGAGCTTCGAACGCAGGGAATCACCACGCCCGTCCTGATGCTGACCGCCAAGAACGGTGAGTACGACGAGGCCGAAGCCCTGGACACCGGAGCCGACGACTTCCTCAGCAAGCCATTCTCGTACGTGGTCCTCCAAGCTCGGCTGCGGGCGCTCATCAGGCGCGGCCGCACCGGAGGCTCATCGGTACTGACCTTCGGCGACCTCGCGGTCGATCAGGCCAGGCGCACAGTCATGCGGGCCGGTCAACCCATAACGCTCACCACGAAGGAGTTCGCGGTGCTGGAGTGCCTGCTGCGCCACGACGGCAGTGCGGTCACCAAGCGGGAGATCCTGGACGAGGTGTGGGACATGGCGTATCAGGGCGATCCGAACATCGTCGAGGTGTACGTGAGCGCGTTGCGTCGTAAGGTGGACGCACCGTTCGGGCGGCGCACGATCGCCACCGTGCGCGGAGTCGGTTACCGGATGGTCTCCGATGATTAGGCTGTGGCCCGTCTCGGTTCGTCGCAGCAACACACTCGCCGCGGCCCTGATCTGCATGCTCCTGTTCACCGTCGGCGCACTCGGGGTGCACGCCCTGGTCGCGAACGAGCTGTCAGCCATGGCGAAGAACACGGCCGCGCACGACCTGGACCAGCTGGTGTCGGCCTACCGGGTCGCCTCACTCGGCGGTGGCCGGACCGCCCTGGCCGCCGCTGTCTTGAGCGACCCCATGTTCGTGGTGGTGGCCGACTCGGGCAAGGCGGTCGTCACCAGCGACGCCATCGTCCGGCTGACGCCGCAATGGAGTATTCCCGAACCGGCGCCGATGGGTGCTCCGCCCGACTGGACCACGACGACCACCGTGACGCTGCGGTCCGATGCCCATCCGAACTGGCGGGAGTTTCGCGCGTACACAGTTCTCGGCCGGGTTGTGAACAATGTGCCCGCCAGCCTCGTGGAGCCGCTGGGGCGTACCGGGTCCACGCTGAACGCCGGCCTCGACGGCTCGGGGGACAGAAGTCTCCGTCTCACCGTCTATCTGTTCGTGCCGCCCTGGACCACAATCCAAGTACTTCGGCTGTTCGACACCACGATGGCCCGTTTCGTACCGCTGGCGGTCGTCGTCGTCGCGCTTGTCGCGTGGTTCGCGTCGGGAAGGGCACTGCGGCCGGTCGAGGCGATTCGGCGTGAGTTGGCCGAGGTGAGCGGGAACCAACTGGACCGACGCGTGCCGGTGCCACGCTCCCACGACGAGGTCGCCCGGCTCGCCGTCACCACCAACGACACGCTCGACCGGCTCCATCAGGCCCACCTCCGGCAGGGGCGGTTCGTCGCCGATGCCAGCCACGAGTTGCGCAGCCCGCTCGCGAGTCTGCGGACCGGCCTGGAGGTCGCGCTCGCGCACAGCGACCGCGCTGACTGGCCGGCGGTGGCCGAGCGATCCTTGCTGGAAGTGTCCCGCTTGCAGCGGATCACCGCTGACCTGCTGCAGTTGGCCGTTGACGATGGCCCCGCCCGGTCCGATCTCGTGGACCTCACCGATCTGGTCAGGGAGCAGGTGGCCGAGCGATCCCTCGGAACCGGGCCGGCCGTGCTGGCAACGGTGGCCGGAGCGACGCTGGTCCGCGGTGAGTCCGTCCAGCTCGAACGGCTGCTTCGGAACCTGCTGGACAATGCGGTGCGGCACGCCCGGTCGACCGTCAGCGTCACCGTCTCGAAGTCGGACGGGACTGTTGTCCTGGAGGTGCTCGATGACGGCGCCGGTGTCGCCCACCCTTTCCGTGAGCGGGTGTTCGACCGGTTCGTCCGGCTCGACGAAGCACGAGCGCGGGACGCCGGCGGTGCTGGCCTCGGGCTTACGCTCGCCCGCGCCATCGCGATCCGGCACGGCGGCACGCTGCACATTGAGGACAGCGACGCCGGCGCGAGGTTCGTGGCTCGACTGCCAGGAGCGTGACCGAGGCGGCGCAGCGTAGCCTCACAGCCATCGCCGGGAGCCGCGCGTCCTGCGTCTCGTGCGCCAAGCCGCGGAGACCAGCGCATCGCGACTCGGATGTGCTTGCGAGCGGGGTCGCGCTGCGGCGCACAGGCCCGACGATGCGCGAATGACACTGCTCCAGAGCGTCCGTCGAGGGAGACAGCGGCGGTCTGCCGTCAGCGGAATGGGCCGTCCGGGAGGACGATCGTGGGTACGGTCCTCGATATGACGCTTCTTCCGGATCTCCAGGAATGGATCGAGCGGACTGCTGGGCGGCACGGGGTGCCGGGAGCTGCGGTGGCCGTCGGAATGGGCGACCAGCTGGCTGAGGCGGCCACCGGGGTGACCAATTTGGATACGGGGGTGGAGGCCACCGCCGACACTGTTTTCCAGATCGGGTCGGTTACCAAGGCATGGACGACCGCCCTGGTGATGCAGCTCGTCGGGGAGGATCTGGTCGATCTCGATGAGCCGGTCCGCACTTATCTTCCCGAGTTCGGGGTGCTGGATGTCGCCGCCTCGGCGAGCATCACCGCGCGGCACCTGTTGTCGCACACCGGTGGGTTCGACGGGGATCTGTTCGAGGACACCGGGCGCGGAGACGACGCGGTGACCAAGCTCCTTGTGTTCATGCGTAGCAACGCCCGGCAGGTCAGCGGGCCGGGGGAGCTGTTCTCGTACTGCAATGCCGGCTATTGCGCGCTCGGAGCCCTCGTCGCCAAGCTGCGCGGGTGTACGTGGGAGGCCGCTATGCGGGAGCTGCTGATCGAGCCTCTCGGTGCGCGGCACATGGCGCTCTACGCCGAGGAAGCAATCATGTTCCGGGCCGCGGTCGGGCACGTCGGTGAGCCGCCGCGGGTGTCGCCGCGGCGGCTGCTGCCGCAGTCGGACGCGCCGGCCGGGTCGACCCTGAGCGCCGCACTGCGTGACCTCGTGCGGTTCGGGCGGATGCTGCTGGCCGATGGTGTGGCGGCCGACGGGACGCGGGTGCTGCCAGCGGGAACCTTTGCCGAGATGTGCCGGCCGCAGGTCACGCTGCCACGGATGGGCGACAGGCATGCAGCCGCCTGGGGTCTGGGGCTGATGCTGTTCGAGTGGGACGGCAGGCCGGTGGTCGGCCACGACGGCAGCACCCCGGGCACGTATACGACCTGGCGCATCGTGCCCGACCGCGACCTAGTGCTCGCCATCCACGCGAACGGTGGCCGCAGTTCGGTGTTCATCGACGAGGTGCTCGCGAAGGTCCTGTCGTCCGCGGCGGGGATCCGGTTGCCGTCGCGGGTGTTGCCGCCGGACACGCCGGTGCCGTTTCGGCCGGAGGACTACGCCGGGAGGTACTCGGCGCCGCGCATTACCTACGAGGTGAAAGCCGATGTCAACGGGCTGGAGATCACCGAGATCCCGTATGGCCTGGCGGCGCAGTTCGGGAAGGGTGGCACGACCGTTCGCTATGTCCACGTCGGCGACGGCCGTTTCGTCGGCATCGAGCCGGCGGAGGGGCCCCACCCGATGATCGCCTTCCTGCGGGGCGGGCGCTTCCTCTACAACCTGCGCGTCGTGCCGCGTGTCACAAAGTAGGGGCCGGGCCGGCGCCGGTCGGGCCCCGATCCCGGCGCCACGCCTCGCGTACGAGCCGGGCGGCCAGCCAGAGCAGCGCCAGCGCGGCGGCGACGGTCACCCAGTCCGGTACCGGCTCCGGCAGGACGCGGCCGACCACGGCGGCCCGGTCCTCGCGCTGTTCCAATGGCGGCAGGTCGTTGAGCAGCGTCGCGCCGAGCAGGCCCAGACAGGCACTGGAACAGCCGGCCGTGAGCAGCGCGATCGCGGTGAGCGCCCGCGCCGCCGCTTCCGGCCGGCTCGCGGTGATCGCCTGCCGGGCGGCCGGGATGAGTAGTACCGGCAGGATCAGCGGCAGATAGACCAGTCCGATCATGCCGGATCGTCCGCGACCTGGGCGAGCAGCCCACGAAGCACGGCGGCGTCGGCGGGATCGAGCTCGGCGGTGAATTCGCGCAGGACGGCGCGACGGTCGCCGGGGCCGTTGAGCAGCGCTCGCATCTGCTGGGCGATGACGGTCGGGGTGCCATGGGTGGGCCGGTAGACGTGCCCGCGTCCCCCGTGCGGACTGGGGCCGCGCCGGGTCAGACCCTTGTCCAGCAGGCGGGTCAGGATGGTCTGGATGGTGTTGTAGGCGGCGCCGCGGCCGAGGCCTTCCAGCACCTGGGCCGGTGTCAGGGGCCCGGGGGTGGCGCGTAGCACCGCGAGCACGTCCGCCTCGAGCGAGCCCACGGCCGTCGCTCGGGGGTCTCATGTCGGGTCACGCCCTCACCGTACCGACCACAGACACGCGGTTTACCTGTAGCCCGGCGAAGCACGACGGCTCGTGGGCGCTGTCGCCGCCGGCCTCACCGCGTCGATAAAACAGGCGGATGCGTGGGTACCGTGAGATGGGTGATGGCATCATCGGTGCGGCGGTTGACCGGGAAAGCTCGCGGGCGGTCGAGGGCCGGGCGCGCGGCTGCCGGGGCTGCGCTGCTGTGCCTGGCCGCGGCGGGGTGCGGTACCAGCACCCGGCCGGCCGCAACGCCCTCGGGTGTCACCGCGCCGACCGTAGCCCCTTCGCCGGCGCCGTCGACCGGGTCTCCGGCGGGGCCGGGGCATGTCGTGGTGGTCGTGTTCGAGAACAAGTCGGACCGGCAGGTCGCCGGAAATCCCGATGCGCCGTACCTCAATGCGCTCATCGGACAGTCCGCCGTGTTCACCGACGCGCACGGCGTCGCGCATCCCAGCCAGCCGAACTATCTGGCGCTCTTCTCCGGCTCGACGCAGGGCGTCACCGACGACCACTGCCCGGTCCGGGCCGGCGCCGCGCCGAACCTCGCGCAGGAGCTCCTCGCGGCCGGCCGCACGTTCGTCGGCTACTCCGAAGATCTGCCGGCGCCGGGGTTCCGGGGCTGTTCCAGCGGCCGGTACGCCGCGAAACACAATCCCTGGGCCGACTTCGACACCGTCCCGGCCGAGGCCAACCAGCCCTACACGGCGTGGCCGGACGATCCCGCGCGCCTGCCCACCGTCGCGTTCGTGATCCCGAACCTGTGCAACGACATGCACGACTGCTCCGTCGCGACCGGCGACACCTGGGCGCGCGAGCACCTGGAGCCGTACCGCCGCTGGGCCGCCGCCCACGACAGCTGGCTCATCGTGACGTTCGACGAGGACGACGGCAGCTCCGCCAACCGCATCCTCACCTTCGTCTGCGGCGCGGGCATCACGCCCGGACCCCGCACCGGCCGAGTGGACCACTACGCCGTGCTGCGCACCATCGAGGACCGGTACGGGCTGGCGCCGCTCGGCCGGGCCGCCGACGCCGGCCCGCTACCCCTGCGGGTGTGACACCGCTCGGCTCAACGACCACCGGGCTCGGCGTCGGCGCGGTTGACCGCCAGGTAGGTGACCAGGCCGACGATGAGCACGGCCCAGGCCGCCGTCACCGGGCCGGTACCCAGCGCCAGACCGCCGCGCTCGTGCGAGACGCCCATCCAGTCGGCGAAGGACGCACCGAGCGGACGCGTGATGACGTACGCGGTCCAGAACGCTGCCACCGCGTTGAGCGTGCGGGTCCGGTAAAGCAGCGCCGGCACGGCGATCACGGCCCCGAAGATGACGCCCGAGAGCAGGTAGCCCCAGCCGAACGTCACGGCGGTCAGGTCGCCGACGGCGGTGCCCAGCGCGAACGTGGTCAGAACGGCCGCCCACTGTCCGGGTCCAGCCTTACGGGCGCCGGCCTTGTCCTCGCCACGGCCTTACGCGCGAGGTCCGGGTACGTCCAGGCCGACGCGTGCGGCACTGCCTCGGTCGCTTGCCGCACCAGCACGCACCAGCAACGCCGCGGCGGCGGCCACCGTCGCGGCCCGGCGAGCGATGCCTCGCGTCGTTGCTGACCTGACGAACCTTGAGCTCACCATACTCCTACATTATGTAGGAATATGGTGGTTGGCGACTCATCCAGATGGGGTACACCGATCCCGCATTGTTCAGCGCCCGTGCACGTGAGGAGCGTCAGTGAAGGTCCTGGATCCCGAATGGCTCATCTCGACGTTCGGGGTGCTCGGCATTCTCGCGATCGTCTTCGCCGAGTCCGGGCTGCTGATCGGGTTCTTCCTGCCCGGCGATTCGCTGCTGTTCACCACCGGACTGCTGGTGGCGGGCGGGCGTTACCTGCACCTGCCGCTGTGGCTGATGATCCTGCTCATCGCGGCCGCGGCGGTCGCAGGCGACCAGGTCGGTTACCTCTTCGGCCGCCGGGTCGGCCCGGCGCTGTTCCGCCGCCCGAACTCGCGGCTGTTCAAGCAGGAGAATCTGGCGAGGGCGCGGGAGTTCTTCGACCGCTACGGGCCCCGCTCCATCGTGCTGGCGCGGTTCGTGCCGGTGGTGCGCACCTTCACGCCAATCGTGGCCGGCGCCTCGCACATGCAGTACCGCACCTTCGCGCTCTACAACGCCGTCGGGGGCGCGCTGTGGAGCACCGGGGTCACGGTGCTCGGCTTCTACCTCGGCCAGGTCGCCTTCGTGAAGTCCAACATCGAGCTCATCCTCATTGACATCGTCGTGCTGTCCGTCGTGCCGATCGGGGTCGAACTGCTGCGCGGCCGGGCCCGCGCCCGGCGGGCCCGTTCATGATGCTCGGCGGACGGTGGGCCCGGGACCTCCACGTGTCCGCACCGCAGCCGCCGTATCTGGCGTTCGTCGTGGGGTTGCACGTGGCCACGGCACTTGCCCTGCTGCTGTTCTTCTGGCACGACCGGTGCGGATCGCCACCGGGTAGCAGGCCTACCGCAGCGTCGACGCCGGTGGTCAATCCCGGCGCGCGGCGAGCGGCTCCCGGCGCCGTTCTGTGGCGTGCGTGAAGGCCATCAGGCCGAACAGGACGAGCAGCAGTACCAGGGAGGACCCGAGCGTGCCGAGGGCGAGCCCGCCCTTGGCAGCGGGCTTGGTGAGGAAGTCGCCGGCGGTGGCGCCGAGCGGGCGGGTGAGGACGAACGCCAGCCAGAAGATCAGGACGTTGGGTACGGCGGGAATGTACTTCAGCACCAGCAGTACTGCCAGGGCCGCTGTCACCAGCAGTGCGCCGCCGGCGTACCCGAGCCCTGAGCTGTCGGACAGGAAGTCGCCCATCGACGTGCCCAGGGTGTTCGACACCAGGATCGCCGCCCAGAACAGGGCCTCGCCGCGGAAGGTGTCGATGTCGCGGATCGAGAACGTCAGGCCGGTGAGTTTCCAGCCGGCGAAGATGGCGATCAGGATCGAGACGAGGATCGCGGCCCCGGCCGGGTACCCGAGTCCCAGTCCTTGCGGCCCCCAGCCGAGCGCGTCGGCGCCGTGCAGGTATGCGGCGCTCGCGTCGCGGTTCATGAAGTCGGACATGGTCGTGCCCGCCATGCTGGTGGACAGGATGACCGTCCAGTAGAAGAACGGGTTGTACCGGCGTGAGCGCAGCTGCACCACCAGCGTCACGACGAACAGCAGGAGCAGGGCGATCGTGGTGAGGAAGTAGCCCAGCCGGAGCGTCTGGGCGAACAGGTCACCGGCCGTCTCGCCGAGTGTGGTGGCCGCGATCTTCATGATCCAGAAGATCAGGGTGACCTCGGGAAGCTTCTTGAGGACATGCCGGCCGGTCCCGGCAATGTCCGCCTCGGTCAACAGGGCCTGAGCTTTCACGGCTTCCTCCCCGGAATCGAGCAAATCCGGGCAAATCATCCTACAACCTGTAGGAGTGTCGTAGGCGATCCGCAAATCAGGCCCGAGCGTGTCCGGGTCGTCGTGCCCCCGTCCGTAGCGGATAAAGTAAGCCTTACCTTAGGATGTGCGTGTGGCTCGACGATCCCCAACCGGAGCGCTACCCGTGCACCCTGCTCCCTCGGCAGTCGCCTCCGGTGTGCTGGCCGACTTCGCACCTGGTCGTCGCGCCACGGTGCTCGGGATGACCGCCGACGCGCCGCCGGCGGTCGCGCGGCGCCTCGAGGATCTCGGGCTGACCAGTGGCACGACGGTGGAGGTCGTGCGGCGGGCTCCGCTGCGTGATCCGGTCGTCTATCGAGTGAAGGACTACGAGCTCTGCCTGCGCCGGGCGCAGGCGGCGTGCGTACTGGCCCTGGAGATCGCGTGACGGAGCCGGGGTGCCACGGCGCCGGCGGCGCGGCACCGGTCACCGGCGGGTTGCCGCGCGTCGCGCTGGCCGGGAGCCCGAACGCCGGCAAGACCAGCATCTTCAATGCCCTGACCGGCCTGAACGCCAAGACCGGCAACTATCCGGGGGTGACGGTTTCCCGGTTCGTCGGCACGAGCCGCACCGGCGGGCGGCGCTACCTGATCGAGGACCTGCCGGGCGCCTACAGCCTGGAGCCGATCAGCCCGGACGAGCAGGTCATGGTCGACGTGCTCGACGGGCGGCTGGCCGGCGAAGCGCCACCGGACGCGCTGCTGGTCATGGCCGACGCCACGACCCTGCGCCGCTCGCTGCGGTTTGTCGCGCAGGTGCTCGGCCGGGGCCTGCCCACCTGTGTGGTCGTGACGTTCACCGACGAGCTGTCGGCCCGCGCCGGCCACCTCGACGTCGAGGCCTTCGAGCAGGCGCTCGGCGTGCCGGTGGTGGCCGTGATCGGTAACCGCGGCCGGGGCATCGACCGGCTGCGTGAGCGCCTCGACGAGTGGCGCTCCTGGCCGGTCCCGGCGATCCCGCCGCCGACGGTCGCGGCCGAGTTCGACGCGTGGGCCGAGTCGGTGCTGGCCTTCGCCGGCTACCGGGCGCCCGATCGGCACCGGATCACCCAGCGGGTCGATGCGGTGCTGCTGCACCCGCTCTGGGGCACGCTGGTGTTCTTCGCCGTGATGGTGGCGTTCTTCCAGATCCTCTTCGGCCTCACCGCGCCGTTGCAGGGGTACGTCGAGACGTTCTTCGGCTGGCTGTCCGCCCTCGCCACCGAGCGGATCGGCAGCGCGTGGCTCGCCGGGCTGCTGGGCGAGGCGATCATCGGCGGGGTCGGCGCGGTGCTCGTCTTCGTACCGCAGATCATGCTGCTGTTCCTGCTGATCGCGCTGCTCGAAGGCGTCGGATACATGTCCCGGGCGGCGTTCCTCATGGACCGGGTGATGGCCAAAGCCGGCCTGGAAGGCCGCGCGTTCGTGGCGCTGCTGTCCTCGTTCGCGTGTGCGATCCCGGGGATCATGGCGACCCGGACGCTGCCGTCGGCCCGTGACCGGCTGGCCACGATGATGGCCGCGCCGCTCATGACCTGCTCGGCCCGCCTGCCGGTGTACGTGCTGCTGATCGGTCTGCTGGTGAGCCCGGCGGCGCGCATCGGGCCGTTCGGGGCGCAGGGCCTGGTCATGTTCGCCCTGTACCTGCTGGGTGCGGTGTCGGCGATGCTCGCCGCCTGGGCGTTCAAGAAACTTGGCGACCGCCGCGGCCCGATGATGCCGTTCTACATGGAGATGCCGCCCTACCGGCTGCCGTCCGTACGCAGCGTGCTGACGACCATGTGGCACTCGGCCCGCTCATTCCTGCGCAAGTGCACCACCATCATCGCGATGACGACGCTCGCGCTGTGGCTGCTGCTCAACCTGCCGCTGCACTCGCCGGCGGAGCTGCGCTCGCACGGTGTCGATGCGAGCGATCGCACGGCCGTGTCCGCGTACACCGCCGATCACAGCTACGCCGCGGGCATCGGCCGGATCGTCGAACCGGTCTTCGCGCCGCTGGGCTTCGACTGGCGGATCAACATCGGCATCCTGTCCGCGCAGGCCGCCCGCGAAACGTTCGTCGCGACACTCGGGCAGGTGGCCGCGGCCGAGAACCCCGACGACCCGGCCCAGACGCTGCGGGCGATGACCCGCGACGACGGCCCGCACGCCGGCCAGCCGGTCTTCACGCCACCGACGATCGCCGCCCTGCTGGTGTACTTCGCCTTCGCGCTGCAGTGCATGGCCACCGTCGGGATCATGCGGCGCGAGACCGGCGGCTGGAAATGGCCGGCGATCGCCTTCACCTACCTCACCGGGCTCGCCTGGCTGATGGCGTACCTCGCGCACACGCTCACCGCGCTGGCCTGGTCGCCGTGATGATCCCGATGCATCCCCAGTCGTGCCCCGGCCGGCCGGACCGGCTGCGGTGGATCGTCGCCGGCGACGTCCTGGCCTTCACCGGACCCGCCGCGGGCGTGCCGGAGCCGCTCGCCACCCTCCTCACCGACGGCACGCTCGCCGAGGTGCGGCTCGAGGCCGGCGCCGTCGTGACGGTGCTCGGACCCGGCCGGGACTGGGCATGCGACGGCGCCCGGGTCCGCTCCGCGCTGCACACCGCGCTGGCCGACCGCGACGCCTGGGTCCCGATCGACGCGGCGCCCGAGCCCGACGCCGGGCTGCACGCGGCCGCCCGGGAGCTCATCGACGGCCCGGTCGGCGACCTCGCCCGCTCCCATGGCGGCAGCATCGCCCTGGTCGACGCGCGGGACGGCGTGGTCACGGTCCGCCTCGCCGGCGCCTGCCACGGCTGCCCGGCCGCCGAGTCCACACTGCGCCACCAGCTGGAGGACCAGCTCCGTCGCCGGTGCCCGGACCTACGAGCCGTCACGGCCGAAGGGCCGCCCCGGCCGGACCCGGCCGACGGCGACGCCAGGCCCTGGCGCCGCGTACTCACCCTCATCCGGCGCTGAGCCGGCGGCAGACAACGCGGCACTGTCCTACAGCGCCCAACCGGCGTGCGCGTGCCACGGGCTGTTCTCGTCGCCGATGACGGCATGCGACGGCCAGCCGCCTTCAATGACGACCAGTCTGGTGCCGGCGTTGCCCGCCACATCGGCGCGCAGCACCAGCACATGCAGCGTCGCCGTCTGGCCCGGGTCCAGCCGCTCGTCGAGTCCGGCGACCACCAGCGGTCGGCGGCCGGGCTCGAGGTAGGCCTGCGCAGCATCCGGGCGCTGGGCCCGGCCACGGCCGGCGTTGCGCACCAGCAGGGTCACATCTCGGCCGTCCGCGGCCGGCGTGGCCGATGCGACAGTCACGCACCAGTCATCGAAGCATTTCCACTCACCGTGGGCCAGGGTGCGGGGTCGGCTGGCGGCGCCGGCAGCGACCAGCGCGGCGGCGTACGTGCCGACCAGCGCCACGCACGCGGACCCGAGCCGCACCGCCGAGCGGGTGCGGCCGCGCAGCGCGGCGACCAGCGTGACGATCATGAGGACCGCCGCGCCGAGTGCGGTCAGGATCAACAGCAGAGCGGTCACGGCAGAAGCCTCGCTTCCGGTCGACTCACCGAACCGTACGACATCGACAGCCGGACGGCGGGGTCGTTGCGCAGCATGCCGAGCAGGGTGAGCGTGGCAGGCAGATCGATGCTGTCGACTGTAGGCAGGAGTGCATGGGCCGGCCGCTGCTCAAGCCTGGTCATGCGCCTGGCTGTCCGGTCGTCTCCAGGGCGGTGCCGGCGCGGGCGAAGCGTTCAGCGGCGTGCGGCACGAACTCCGCCGGCATGCCGGGGCCGGTGTCGTGGACGGTGAGCCGTACCCACCCGTCCGCGGTGGCGGTGGCGACGGTGATCGGCGGGGTGCCGTGGCGCAGAGCGTTGTCCAGCAGGTTGGTGGCGATCCGCTCGAGACGGGCCGGGTCGATGCGGACGGCGGGCACGGGTCCGAGATCGATGCGCAGCATGCCGTCGGTGAGGCCGGCGGCATGGCGGTGGCGCTGCACGATCGGCGCAAGGGTGCCCGGGAGGTCGGCCGGTGGGGTGGACGGGGTGGGGCCGGGCTGGACGTCGACGGCCAGGAGCGTGTCGGCGAGCGTGATGAGCGCCGTGGTGTCGGTGGCGGCGGCGCGCAGTGCTGCCTCGAGTTCGGCGGCGAGGAGGGTGAGCGGGGTGCGCAGTTCGTGGCTGGCGTCGCTGATGAACCGGCGCTCCCGCTGCAGGGCCGTGTCCAGCGCGGCGAGCATGTCGTTGAGGGTGCGGCCGAGGCGGGTCAGCTCGTCGTCGCCGGGCGCGATGTCGAGGCGGATGCCGGCGGCGCCGCCGGCGATACGCGCGGCCTGGGCACGATAGCGCTCCACCGGGTCGAGGGCGGCGCGGGCAAGGCGGTAGCCGACGACCGAGGCCACGGCCAGGGCCGCGAGGTTGGCCAGGGCGAGCTGGGCGATGAGCTCGCGCAGGGCCTCGTCGCGCTGATCGCGGCGGACGGCGACGACCACGACCGCCGGCTGCCCCGCGGCGCCCGTAGCGCCGGGAGGCAGCGGGGTGGCCAGCACCCGCAGCGGTTCGGTGCTGATCGGCAGCAGGGTGCCGCGGTCGGTGCGGACCGCTGTGTTTCGGGCGGCGGCGACCTGGGTGGCGGTGAGCAGCGGACGCCCGGTGAGGCCGGGGCCGGCCTGCAGCACTGTGCCGGCGGGGTCGAGGATCTGGTAGAGGCCGCCGGAGACGACGGCGGGGTTGCGGGGGCCCAGGGTACCGTCGTGCTGGGCGGCGGTGACCGCGGCGTGCTCGGCGGTGAGGTCGGCGTCGAGGCGCCGGTCGAGGGCATACCGCACCCGCAGATAGACGAACGCACCGGCGCCGGTGAGCACCACGAGCATGGCCGCGGCGAACCCGGCGATCAGCCGCACCCGCAAAGGCAGCCGCCGCCACCGCACCGCCATGTCAGCCACCGTCCGGACGGAGTCGGTAGCCGGCGCCGCGGAGGGTCTCGATGGCGTGCCGGCCGAACGGTTGTCGACCTTCCCGCGCAGGTTGGCGATGTAGACGTCGATGACGTTGGAGCGCAGGTCGGTCTCGCCGTCCCACACCTCGTCCAGGATCTGGTACCGGGTGACGCACTGCCCGGCCCGGGCCATCAGCAGGGCGAGGATGTCGAACTCCCGGGCCGACACGTCGATCTCGACGCCGCCGCGGGCGACCCGCCGGGTCGCGGGATCCAGGACGAGATCACCGGCGGTGAGCACGGCCGCGGCTGCATCGGCGGTGCGCCGGTGCAGCGCGCGGAGCCGGGCCAGGAGCTCGTCGAAGGAGAACGGTTTGGTGAGGTGGTCGTCGGCGCCGGCGGCCCGTCCAAGCTCGTCGGCCTGGCCACCATCACCGACACCCACGGCAACGACGTCACCAACCCGGTGTTCGAGCTCGACGGCGCCTTCGACCCCGACAGCTGAACGCTCCGCCACCAGCACCAGCACCAACGCCGGCCGCCCAGGCTCCGCGCCGGATCGGCGCCTCGCCCCGGCTCGGTCCAGCAGGCTAGCGGCCAGGTCGCCCATCGGTGCGGATCGCCGGAGGATGGCCTCCAGCCGCACCGGCGAGGTCGCCGAGGAGAGAACCTGCCACGGCGCATCCGGCGGCTGACCGCCGCGGCCGCGCCGTGCCGCGGCCGGCGCCGGCGGCAGCGGTCGCGGGCTGCGTGACCGTATGCTGCCGGGGTGGACCGCAGCGGGACGTCGATGATGGCCGCGATGCTCGGCGCGGTCGAGGACGCGGCACCGGTCGACGCGGTTGAGGCGATCACGCGTGAGGTGGCCAAGTCCCTCGACGCGCGGTCGGTGTCGTTCCTCATCGCCGATCTGGGCGGGCGGGCCCTGGTCCGGCTCACTCACGCGCCGGGTGGCGCGGTGGACGGCCCGGGGGACCGGCGGGGCGGCAACGAGGTCGCGACTGTACTGTCGCTGGACGGTGGACCCGCGGAGGAGGCGCTGCGGGCGCAGTCTCCGCAGGTACGGCGGGTCGATGGCGGTTGGACCGTGTGGGCGCCGGTGACGGAACGCGGCGAGGTTCTGGGGCTACTCGAGATAGTCCTCCCGGTCGAACCGGACCAGCAGGCAGTGCGAGAGCTCGGCCGGGTCGCGCACCTGCTCGGCTTCGTCGTCATCGCCAACCGGCGGCACACAGACTTGTTCGAGTGGGGCCAGCGCACCACGCCGTTCAACCTGTCGGCGGAGATCCAGCGCCGGCTGCTGCCCGCCGCGTTCACCTGCGAGGCGGGCGCGTTCACGCTGTCGGGCTGGTTGGAGCCGGCGGCCAGCATCGGCGGGGACACCTTCGACTACTCCCTGGCCCGCGACGTACTGCACTTCAGCGTCACCGATGCCATGGGACACGGCGTGGCCAGCGCCCTGACCGCCACCCTCGGGGTCGGGAGCCTGCGCAACACCCGCCGCCGCGGCCACAGCCTGGTGGAGCAGGCCGACGCCGCGAACGCCGCGATCACCGAGTACGCCGGCGCCGCGAGCACGTTCCTCACCGCCGTGCTGGGCCGCATCGACCTGCGCACCGGCACGTGCACGCTGCTCAACGCCGGGCACCTCCCGCCGCTGCTGGTCCGCGCCGGCCGGGTCGAGCCTCTGGACCTTCCGCGCTGTTTCCCGCTGGGGATGCTGCCCGATGTCACGTTCCAGACAAGGTCCGTGGCGCTGCAGGCGGGGGACCGCCTGGTGATCGTGACCGACGGGATGCGGGAACGCGGCGCGGCCCGGCTCGACCTGCACGCCGAGCTGCTGCACGTCGCCGAGCTGCACCCGCGGGAAGCGACCCGCGCGCTGGCCGATGCGGTCCTGCGGGTGGCCGGCCCGGTCCTCGCCGACGACGCCACGCTGCTGATCATCGACTGGTACGACGAACACGGACGGGAACGGCGCAGCAGTGCAGGCGCCGAGCAGGCGCGCACCAGCGCCGCCCGGTCCGGCTGAGCGGGCCCGGCGGCCGCGGCGCGGTGGCGTGGCGACCGCCAGATGACGAGCCGCGGGTCGCCGAGCAGGGCTTGCAACAGCCCGGCCGGCAGGCGCAGCAGGGTCGTCTTGCCGGTCCGGTTGGCGCCGAGCAGGCCGAACATGCCGCCGCACACGTCGAGGTCCAGGTTGTCAAGGGCACGCTTGCCTCGCCGGTAGCGCATTGTCACGCCACGTACCGCGGCGCACCGGGCGTGCCGGCGGCGGCCGAGGATGGAAGGGCGCTGATCCGGGGGAGTCCGGTTCCCCCGGATCAGCGCTTCATCTACGCGGCTTCCACACTGAACCGTTCACGGTCGGTGTCGATCGCGACGATCCTGACCGATACGCGAGCGTCGACCGGCCACACCTGCTGGTACGCCAGACCCGTGTGGCCGTCGGTCTCGACGAACGACCCGAACGGCACCTGCTTGGTGACCACGCCATCGACCACGTCACCGACCCGGTAGCGGGTCACAAACTCCTGCCAGCTCATATTTCACCTCCTTTCGTCACGAGCGGCGGATACACGTCTCGTGACGAAGGCGGGCTCCTCGCCCGCGCGGTGATCAAACGGCCGCCGGGAACCCGATCTGTGCACGGCTCATGGCCGACCCGGCAGTCATGAGCCCAGAGCTTACCGAACACGCCGCCCCCGGTCGATGTGGGCCGTGCACCGGTGCAGCCCCGCCATCGGCGACAGCGCATACCCGCCGCACGACTGCGATACGCCGACCCCGACCCGGCGCTCACGGGCAACCACGACTGCGACGGCAGACGAGGGTGCCGGGTGAGGGCCGTCAAGAGAGCATCAAGAAACGGGTGATGGGCGTAGAGATTCCATCAAGACACCTGGGCAGCGGACGCGGCTCGGTTTTCACTGGCAACGGGCCGGATGGAAGGCCCGCCGGGTGAGGTCGGAGCTGGAGGCCCACCTCGTGGCGATGGCCGTCTGCGTCGCCTCGGTCGGGGCAGGTGGCTCTACAACGACGGCTTCGCGTCGTCGTTTCAACGATGCAAGGAGGCAAGCCCCAGTGGCTGATGTGGTGTTCATGCTGCTGACGATCGCTGCGTTCGCGGTTCTCGGCCTGGCGGTGCGGGCGGTGGAGCGGCTGTGAACGCTGAGAACCTCGTCGGCCTCGTGCTCGCGGTCGCGCTGACCGGGTTCCTGGTCGCGGCCCTACTCTTCCCGGAGCGGTTCTGATGAGCTCTACCACGGCGGGCGTGCTGTTCATCGCCTCGCTGGTCGTCGCCCTCGTGCTGGTGTACCGGCCGTTCGGCGACTACATGTTCGCCGCGATCACCGCCCGGCGGCACCTGCGGGTCGAGCGCGTGCTCTACCGGACGGTCGGCGTCAACCCCGACGGCGAGCAGTCCTGGGGCGTGTACGCCCGCAGCGTGCTGGCGTTCTCCGCGGTGTCGATCCTGGTGCTGTACCTCTTCCAGCGCCTGCAGCACCACCTGTGGCTCAGTCTCGGCTTCGACCCGGTCAAGCCCGACCAGGCCTGGAACACGGCCGTCAGCTTCGTGACGAACACCAACTGGCAGTCGTACTCGGGCGAGTCGACGATGGGCCACCTCGTGCAGATGTCCGGCCTGGCGGTGCAGAACTTCGCTTCCGCTGCGGTCGGTATCGCCGTGGCGTTTGCGCTGGTACGCGGGTTCGCCCGGTCCAGGACGGATCAGCTGGGTAACTTCTGGGTCGACCTCATGCGGATCTGCGTGCGTATCCTGCTCCCGATCGCCGTGATCGGCACGGTCGTGTTCGTCGCCGCGGGTATGGTGCAGAACCTGTCCGGCGGCGCCGATGTCACCACACTGGCCGGTGGGTCGCAGCACATCACCGGCGGTCCGGTCGCGTCGCAGGAGATCATCAAGGAGCTCGGCACGAACGGCGGCGGGTTCTACAACGCCAACAGCGCCCACCCGTTCGAGAACCCGACGAGCTGGACCAACTGGCTCGAGGTCTTCCTGCTCCTGGTGATCCCGTTCTCGCTGCCGCGGGTGTTCGGCCGGATGGTCGGCGACCGGCGGCAGGGCTATGCGATCGCCGCGATCATGGCGATCCTCGCCCTGGGCAGCATCATCACGATCAACGCGCTGCAGCTGCACCACGGCGGGACGGTGCCAACGGCGGTCGGCGCCGCGACGGAGGGCACCGAGACCCGCTTCGGGGTGCCGCAGTCGGCGACGTTCGCCGCCGCGACCACGCTGACGTCCACCGGCGCGGTGGACTCCTTCCACGATTCGTACACCGCGCTCGGCGGCATGGTGACGATGCTGAACATGATGCTCGGCGAGGTGGCTCCCGGCGGCGTCGGCTCCGGGTTGTACGGCATGCTGGTCCTCGCCGTGATCACCGTGTTCGTGGCCGGGCTCATGGTGGGGCGGACCCCCGAGTACCTGGGCAAGAAGATCGGTTCCCGGGAGATCAAGTTCGCGTCGCTGTACCTGCTGACCACGCCGGCGCTCGTGCTGACCGGCACGGCGGTCGCGATGAGCTCCGCCACGGCGAGGGCATCGATGGCCAACCCCGGTGCCCACGGCCTGTCCGAGGTGCTGTACGCGTTCACGTCGGCGTCGAACAACAACGGCTCGGCATTCGCCGGCATCGGCGTCAACACGACCTTCTACAACACCGCGCTCGGGCTGTGCATGCTGCTGGGCCGGTTCCTGCCGATCATCTTCGTGCTCGGGCTCGCGGGCTCGCTCGCCAAGCAGCAGCCCGTACCCGAGTCGACCGGCACGCTGCGGACCTACCAACCCCTCTTCATCGGCATGGTCGTCGCCGTCACGGTCGTCGTCGTGCTGCTCACCTACCTGCCGGCCGTCGCGCTCGGCCCGCTTGCGGAAGGCATCCAATGACCACCCCGACCCCGCGCAGGATCGCCGGCGGGCTGCTCGACCCCGCCCAGCTGGGGCGTTCGACCCCGGACGCGCTGCGCAAACTCAACCCGGCAACGCTGTGGCGCAACCCGGTCATGTTCATCGTCGAGATCGGCTCGATCTTCACCACCGTCCTCGCCGTCATCCACCCGAGCGGCTTCGCCTGGACGATCACCGTGTGGCTGTGGCTGACCGTGATCTTCGCCAACCTCGCCGAGGCGGTCGCGGAGGGCCGGGGCAAGGCCCAAGCCGACACGCTGCGCCGGGCCAAGCAGGACACCATGGCGCGCCGGCTCGTGGGCGATGTCGAGGAGTCAGTGCCGGCGACCCAGCTGCAGCAGGGCGACGTCGTGATCGTCGAGGCCGGGCAGATCATCCCGGGTGACGGCGATGTCATCGAAGGCATCGCCTCGGTCGACGAGTCGGCGATCACCGGCGAGTCCGCGCCCGTCATCCGCGAGTCGGGCGGTGACCGGTCCGCGGTGACCGGCGGCACGAAGGTCCTGTCGGACCGGATCGTCGTACGGATCACCCAGAAGCCGGGGCAGTCGTTCATCGACCGGATGATCGCCCTGGTCGAGGGGGCCAACCGGCAGAAGACGCCGAACGAGATCGCGCTGAACATCCTGCTGGCCAGCCTGACCATCATCTTCCTGCTCGCCGTGGCGACGCTGCAGCCGCTCGCCATCTACTCCAAGGGCGTCCAGGCGTTCGCTCCGGACAGCGCCGCGCTCAACGGCGACGGGGTCACCGGCATCGTGCTGGTGTCCCTGCTGGTCTGCCTGATCCCCACGACGATCGGGGCGCTGCTCTCCGCGATCGGTATCGCCGGCATGGACCGCCTGGTGCAGCGCAACGTCCTGGCCATGTCGGGCCGCGCGGTCGAGGCCGCCGGGGACGTCAACACACTGCTGCTGGACAAGACCGGCACGATCACGCTGGGCAACCGGCAGGCCGGCGACCTGCTGCCCGTCGACGGCGTCAGCGTGCAGGAGCTCGCCGCAGCCGCGCAGCTGTCGTCGCTCGCCGATGAGACACCCGAAGGCCGCTCGATCGTCGTGTACGCCAAGGAGCGCCACGGCCTGCGCGAGCGCGACGTGTCCGGTGCGCAGTGGGTGCCGTTCACGGCCCAGACCCGCATGTCAGGCG
The DNA here is from genome assembly GCF_019904175.1 of Dactylosporangium vinaceum. Classification (GTDB taxonomy): domain Bacteria; phylum Actinomycetota; class Actinomycetes; order Mycobacteriales; family Micromonosporaceae; genus Dactylosporangium; species Dactylosporangium vinaceum. Next base: position 4,278,161 of record NZ_CP061913.1, read on the forward strand.
TCGACATCGACGGCCGCGAGGTGCGCAAGGGCGCGGCGACGGCGGTCATGCAGTGGGTCCGCGAGCACGGCGGCCGGCCGACCGGGGAGGTCGGGGCCATTGTGGACGCCGTGTCGACCTCCGGCGGTACTCCGCTGGTGGTGGCCGAGCGGGTCGCCGGTGCGCCGGCCCGCACCCTCGGGGTCATCCACCTCAAGGACGTCGTGAAACAGGGCATGCGCGAGCGGTTCGAGGAGATGCGCCGGATGGGCATCCGCACGGTGATGATCACCGGCGACAACCCGCTCACCGCGAAGGCGATCGCCGAGGAGGCCGGCGTCGACGACTTCCTCGCCGAGGCGACGCCCGAGGACAAGATGGCCCTCATCAAGCGGGAGCAGGAGGGCGGCAAGCTCGTCGCGATGACGGGCGACGGCACCAACGACGCCCCCGCCCTGGCCCAGGCCGACGTCGGCGTGGCGATGAACACCGGCACGTCGGCCGCGAAAGAGGCCGGCAACATGGTCGACCTCGACTCCGACCCGACGAAGCTCATCGAGATCGTCGAGATCGGCAAGCAGCTGCTCATCACCCGCGGCGCGCTGACGACGTTCTCCATCGCCAACGACATCGCCAAGTACTTCGCGATCATCCCGGCCATGTTCGCCGCCCTGTACCCAGGTCTGGACGCGCTCAACGTGATGCGGCTGCACTCGCCGACCTCGGCGATCCTGTCCGCCGTCGTCTTCAACGCCCTGGTCATCGTCGCGCTCATCCCACTGGCGCTGCGCGGGGTGCGCTACCGGCCCGGCCCGGCCGCCGCAATGCTGCGCCGCAACCTGCTCGTCTACGGCGTCGGCGGCGTCATCGTGCCGTTCATCGGCATCAAGCTCATCGACCTCATCATCATGACCATCCCGGGGATTTCCTGATGCGACTCCCGTCCTGGCTCGCCCAGCACCTCGCCGCCCTGCGCGCGCTCATCGTCCTCACCGCCATCCTCGGCCTGGCCTACCCGCTCGCCATGGTCGCCGCCGCCCGGATACCGGGCCTGGCCGGGCACGCGGACGGCTCGCTGCTGGCCCGCAATGGCAACAACGTCGGCAGTGCGCTGATCGGGCAGTCGTTCACCGACGCCGACGGCAACCCCCTCAAGCAGTACTTCCAGTCCCGCCCGTCCGCCGCCGGCGACGGCTACGATCCGACCTCGACCTCGGCCGGCAATCTGGGCCCGGAGAACGTCGTCGACACGCTGCCCGACCCGAACGTCAAGGATGACGCCGGCAAGCCGAGCCTGCTCACGCAGGTGTGCGCCCGCAGCAAGGCCGTCGGCGACCTGGAAGGGGTCGACGGATCGCGGCCGTACTGCACCGCGGGCGGAGTCGGTGCTGTCCTCGCCGTCTATCACCGGGACGGCTCGACCGGTCCGGTCACCCGTGCGGTAAGCGTCAACGAGGCGTGCCCGGCAGCGCCGTTCGTCACGACCTGGCAGGGCGTCACCGTGGAGTGCGCCAAGCCCGGCGACGACTACACCGGCGGGGTCACCACGCCGGTGCGCGGCACTGCCCCGGACAAGCCGGCCGTGCCCGCCGACGCGGTCACCGCCAGCGGCAGCGGCCTCGACCCGCACATCAGCCCCGCCTACGCCAACCTCCAGCTGCCCCGGGTCGCGGCGGCGCGCGGCCTGTCCGAGGCGGCGGTGCGCAAGCTCGTGGAGGAGCACACAGTCGGCCGTACGCTGGGCTTCATCGGCGAGCCGGCGGTCAACGTCCTGGAACTGAACCTCGCCCTGGATCGGAGCTGACCATGGCGGCGCGCGGGACGCTGCGGGTGTACCTCGGCGCAGCCCCCGGCGTCGGTAAGACCTACAAGATGCTGGAGGAGGGGCGGCGCCGGCGCGAACGCGGCACCGACGTGGTCGTCGGCGTTGTCGAGACCCACGACCGACCCTTCACCGAGAACATGCTTGACGGCCTCGAGACCGTGCCCCGCCGTCCGATGACCTATCGGGGCGCGACGTTCACCGAGCTCGACCTCGAGGCCGTCCTCGCTCGCCGTCCGGACGTCGCGCTCGTCGACGAGCTGGCCCACACGAACGTGCCCGGCAGCGTCAACACCAAGCGCTGGCAGGACATCGAGCGGCTGCTCGACGCCGGCATCGACGTGCTCACCACCGTCAACGTCCAGCACCTCGAGTCGCTCAACGACGTCGTCGAACAGATCACCGGCGTACCGCAACGGGAAACCGTTCCCGACGCCATCGTGCGCCGGGCGGAGCAGATCGAGCTGGTCGACATGACCCCGGAGGCCTTGCGCCGCCGGATGGCCCACGGCAACATCTACAAGCCCGAGAAGATCGACGCCGCGCTCGGCAACTACTTCCGGGTCGGCAACCTCACCGCCCTGCGCGAACTGGCATTGCTGTGGCTGGCCGACAAGGTCGACGAGCAGCTCGACCGGTACCGCGCCGACAACGGCATCGACACGACCTGGGAGGCCCGCGAGCGGGTCGTCGTCGCGCTCACCGGCGGGCGCGAAGGTGACACGCTCATCCGCCGAGCGGCCCGCGTCGCCGCCCGGACCAAAGGCGCCGACGTCCTGGCTGTGCACGTCGTGCGCGGCGACGGCCTGGCCGGGGCCGACCCGGCCAACCTGACCAGGCAGCGGCTGCTGATCGAGTCCCTCGGCGGCACCTACCACCAGGTTCTCGGCGCCGACATCCCCACCGCGCTGCTGGACTTCGCCCGCGGCGTCAACGCCACGCAGCTCGTCCTCGGCGCCAGCCGCCGCGGCCGTCTCGCCCAGATCTTCTCGCCCGGCGTCGGCGTCACCACCACCGCCGAGTCCGGCTCGATCGACGTACACCTGGTGACCCACGAGGAGGCACGCCGGGGCCGCACCGGCTGGAGCCGGTCGCGCGGCGGCCTGACCCGGCGCCGCCGCCTGCTCGGCTTCGGCGTCGCGGTGGCCGGCTTGCCGCTGCTCACCGTGGTCCTCGACGCGCTGCGCCCGGAGCTCGCTCTGCCCAGCGACATCCTGGCCTACCTGGTGCTGGCCGTGGCGACTGCGCTCGTCGGCGGGCTGCTGCCCGCGCTGCTGTGCGCCGTCGGCGGTTTTCTGCTGCTCAACTGGTTCTTCACCCCACCGCTGTTCCAGTTCACGATCGCCGAGCGCGAGAATGTGTTTGCCCTCGTCGCGTTCGTCTTCGTCGCCGTTGCCGTCTCCTCGGTCGTCGACCGGGCCGCCCGGCGCGCCCGCGAGGCCGCCCGCGCCTCCGCCGAGGCGCAGACCCTGGCGACCCTCGCCGGCAGCGTCCTGCACGGCGACAACCCGCTGGAGGCGCTGCTGGAGCGGGTCCGTGAGTCATTCGGCCTGACCAGCGTCACCCTGCTGGAACGCGCGGCCGTCCACGAGTCGTGGCGGATCGCCGCCACGGTCGGCGGTCCGCCCTGCACCTCGCCGGCCGACGGTGAGTCGGAGGTTCCCATCGATGACACCGCATCGCTTGTGCTGCGCGGACATCCGCTGCAAGCGGCCGACCGGCGACTCGTCGAGGCGTTCGCCGCCCATGCCGAGATCGCGCTGCGTCAGCAGCACCTTGGCCGGCAGGCCGCCGCCGCGCAGACGCTGGCGGAGGTCGACCGGCTGCGCACCGCGCTGCTTTCGGCGGTCAGCCACGACCTGCGGACGCCCCTCGCGTCCGCCAAGGCCGCCATCGGCAGCCTGCGAAGCCCCGACGTCACGTTCTCACCCGAAGACACCGGGGAACTGCTCGCCACCGCCGAGGAGTCCCTGGACAAGCTCACGCGCCTCGTCGAGAACCTGCTCGACATGTCACGGCTGCAGGCGGGCGCGCTCGCGATGACCCCGCAGCCGGTCAGCGTGGCCGACGCGGTGTACCGCGCCCTCGACGACCTCGGCCCGCCCGCCGCCGCCGTGCGCATGAACGTCCCGGACGAGCTACCCGAGGTGTACGCCGACTCCGCCCTCCTCGAACGGGTGCTCGTCAACGTCGTGGCCAACGCGGTCCGGCACAGCCCGCCCGGCAACCCGCCGTTGATCGGCGTCAGCGAGCACGCCGGCCTGGTCGACATCCGCATCATCGACCACGGCCCCGGCATCCCGGCGGCCGACCGCGATCGCGTCTTCCAGCCGTTCCAGCGGCTCGGCGACCGTGACAACGCCTCCGGCGTCGGCCTCGGCCTGGCGCTGTCCCGCGGGCTCACCGAGGCGATGGGCGGCACGCTGCAGCCCGAACACACGCCCGGAGGCGGCCTCACGATGACCGTGAGCCTGCCCAGTGCCGAGACCGCGAGCACCGACCCGGCCGACCCGGCGCTGCTCGATCGTCTGAACCGGCGCAGACCCGGCAAGGCCTACCAATGAGCCGGACCCGCGTCCTGATCGTCGACGATGAGCCGCAGTTGCTGCGCGCCCTGCGGATCAACCTGCAGGCCCGCGAGTACGACGTGGTCACCGCCGGCGACGGCACCACCGCGCTCAAGGCGGCCGCCGAGGTACACCCCGACGTCGTCGTCCTCGACCTCGGCCTGCCCGACATCGAAGGCATCGAGGTGCTGCGGGCCCTGCGCCGCTGGACGCCGGTGCCGGTCGTGGTGCTGTCCGGACGCCTCGGCAGCGGCGAGAAGGTCGCCGCCCTCGACGCCGGCGCCGACGACTACGTCACCAAGCCGTTCAACGTCGACGAGCTGCTGGCCCGGCTCCGCGCGGTGGCCCGCCGCCGCGCCGAACCGGAAACGGTGCCGACCGTCCGCGTCGGTCACTACCAGATCGACCTCGCCGCCCGCGACGCGCGCCGGATCGACGGCTCGGGGGAGCGCCAGCACCTCACCCGCACCGAGTGGCGCATCCTCGGCCTGCTCGTGCGCAGCCCCGGCAAGCTCGTCGGTCATCGTGAACTGCTGCAGCACGTGTGGGGCCCGACGTATGTCGGCGAAACACATTACCTGCGCCAGTACATGGGCCAGCTGCGCCGCAAGCTGGAGACCGACCCAGCACATCCGCGGCACCTGCTCACCGAGCCGGCGATGGGCTACCGCTTCCAACCGTGATCACCGCGACGCACGGTCGTCAGACTGGGACCTCGGCGCTGAGGACGATGGTGCTCGCCTCGGGCAGGTGCAGAAAGTCGGCCTGGCTGGACGCGTTGTGGGCCAGGGCGATGAACAGCCGCTTACGCCAGGCGGCCATCCCCGGCTGGTCGGTGCGCCGCAGGGCGATCTTCGAGACGAACCAGGACGGCTGCTGCGGGTCGATACCCACGGTGAGGGGATGACCGGCCGCGCGGCGCAGCACCTCGGGGAAGTCCGTCGAGTCCTGGAAGCCGAAGGTGGCCGCGATGTGGATGATCCCGTCGTGGGGGTCGCCGAGGTCGTCGATGACGAGGCGTTCGTCCCACGGGATGTGCGGTACGTTCGCCGTCCGGCCGGAGATGATCACGACGTGCTCGTGCCGGACGTGGTTGTGAGCGACGTTGGCCCGCAAGGCAAGGGGGGTGGTGTCCTTGTTCGGATGCGGGAACACCGCGGTGCCGGGGACCCGCCGGACGTCGGCCGCGTGGAGGGTGTCGATGAAGGCCGGGAGCGGGCCCTCGAGCTCGACGCGGCGGGCGGTGACGAGCTGCCGACCGCGCTGCCAGGTGACCATGGCGGTGAAGACGACCGCGCCGAGCAGCAGGGTGAGCCAGCCGCCGTGGGCGACCTTGGTGAGGTTGGCCGTGAAGTAGGTCAGCTCGATGCTGCCCAGCACGGCGCCGACGACGGCGACCCGCCACGTGGGCCACTGCCAGCGGACCCGGGCGACGATGAGGAACAGCGTGGTGGTGATGAGGAAGGTGCCGGTGACGGCGACGCCGTAGGCGGTGGCCAGGCGCGTGGAGGAGCCGAACGCGAAGACCACCACCAGGACCGCCGCGAACAGGACCCAGTTGACGCCGGGGACGTAGATCTGGCCGTACTCCCGGTTCGAGGTCTGCCGGATGCGCAGATGCGGCAGGAAGCCCAGCCGCATCGCCTCGCGGGAGACGGAGAACGCGCCGGAGATGACGGCCTGCGAGGCGATGACGGTGGCGGCGGTGGCGAGCAGGACCATCGGCAGCCGCGCCCAGTCCGGCAGCAGCAGGAAGAACGGGTTGCTGCGGCTGCCGGGTGAGCGCAGGATCAGCGCGCCCTGGGCGAGGTAGTTGAGGGTGAGGGCCGGGAAGACCACGGCGAACCAGGCGCGGCGGATCGGGGCGCGGCCGAAGTGTCCCATGTCGGCGTAGAGCGCCTCGGCGCCGGTGATGGCCAGGACCACTGCGCCGGCGGCGATGAACGCGATGAACGGCCGGTCGACGATGAACAGGACCGCATAGCTCGGCGAGAGGCCGGCCAGGATGCCGGGGTGGCGGACCACTTCGACGGCCCCGGCCAGACCCAGGCAGCCGAACCAGACGACCATGACGGGTCCGAACACGGCACCGACCCGGCCGGTGCCCCAGCGCTGGCCGGCGAACAGGACGGTCAAGATGATCGCGGCGGCCGGCAGGACCACGACCTCGAGCCGGGGCGAGGTGACCTCGAGGCCCTCGATCGCCGACAGCACCGAGATGGCGGGAGTGATGACGCTGTCACCGTAGAACAGGGCGGCGCCGAGCACTCCGAGGGTCATCACCGCCGCCAGACCGCGGCCCTTCGTGCTGCGCAGCACATCGCGGGCCAGGGCGGCGAGGGCCATGACGCCGCCCTCACCGTCGTTGTCGGCCCGCAGGATGAACACCACGTACTTGATCGACACGATCAGGGTGATCGACCAGAACCCCAGTGACACCACGCCGTAGACGTCGGCGGCGCTCGGGCGGACGATGCCGTTGTCCAGGGCGAAGACGGTCTGCATGGCGTACAGCGGGCTGGTGCCGATGTCGCCGTAGACCACACCCAGGGCGCCCAGGGTCAGGGCCAGATTGGCTCTCCGCGTGTTCAGGTTCGGCTCCATCCAGTGGTCGATGCGGCAGCTACTCAACCCCACGTTCGCCGGTACAGGAACCGCACCGCACGGATCTTGATGACTTCTTAACGCGCATCAAGAACGCGTGAAGGAACACCGGATCGGCCGCCGCAGTTCGTAGCATCGAGCACGAGCGGCCATGGCGGTCGGGAGGGAGCGCACCACACCATGCCGGCTGACGAGCGTCCGGGTTTCAGCTGGCGGCCACGGCCCGCCTGGGGCCTGGTCGCCGCGGCGGTCCTGCTCGGTGCGGTGACACTCATCGGCCTGCGGCTGCGCGAGAGCGCCAGTGTCGCGCTGCCCTCCGCGGTGCTGGTGTACCTGGTCGCGGTGGTCATCGTCGCGGTCGTCGGCGGCACGTGGCCGGCGATCGCCGCGGCCGTCGCCAGCGACGCGCTCATCAACTGGTACTTCACCCCGCCCTACCACACGCTGACGGTCGCGCACCGGGAGAACATCACCGCCCTCGTGGTCTACGTCCTGGTCGCCGTGACCGTCAGCGTGCTTGTCGATCTGGCCGCCACCCAGCGCGCGGCCGCCGTGCGCAGTGGACTGGAGGCCCGGCTGCTGGCCCGGATCACCGCCGAGCCAGTCGAGGAGCAGTCATTGCAGCGGCTGCTGGAGCGGCTGCGTGCCACGTTCGGGTTCACCGCCCTGGCGCTCTGGGACGGCGAGGAGCCGGTCGCCCACGCGGGGCCGCCGTTCGCCGGACCGCCCGCGCTACGGGTCGACGCCGGCAACGGGCTCCTGCTGGTGGCCGAGTCACCCGCGACGATCGGCGAGGACCGGGCGCTGCTGGCCCGCCTGGCCGCCGGCGCGGCCCGCACGCTGGAGGCCCAGCGCCTCGCCGTGCAGGCGGCCCGCGCCGAGCAACTCGCCGAGGTGGACCGGCTGCGCACCGCCATCCTGCGCGCCGTCGGCCACGACCTGCGCACCCCGCTCGCCGCGATCAAGGCATCGGCGTCGAGCCTGGCCAGCCCCGACGTGGCCTTCACCGACGCGGACCGGGCCGAGCTCGTCGCCACCGTCCTCGAGTCCGCCGACCGGCTCGACGACCTCATCGAGAACCTCCTGGCCCTGTCGCGGCTGCAGGCCGGCGTGCTGTCGGCGCACCTGCGCCCCGTCGCCGTCGACGAGGTCGTCGCCCGGGCGGCGCTCAGCGCCGGCCGCGACCGGCTCGCCGTCGACGTCCCCGACGACCTGCCGCGGGTGTTCGCCGACCCCGGCCTGCTGGAACGGGTCATCGCCAACCTGGTGGACAACGCGCTGCGCGCCGACGGCGAACATCGCATCGCGGTGCGCGCCACCGCGGGCGGCGGCGTCGTCAGCGTCGCCGTCGTCGACCGCGGCCCCGGCCTCCCCGCGGCCGAGCGGGAACGGGTCTTCGCGCCGTTCCAGCGCCTCGGTGACTCCTCCGCCGACGGGCGGCTCGGCCTCGGCCTGGCCATTGCTCGCGGCTTCATCGACGCCATGGGCGGCCGGCTGTACCCTGCGGACACGCCAGGCGGAGGTCTGACCATGACCATCGAGCTTCCCGTCGCCGGTGAGGCAACGACGTGAGCACCGTGCTCATCGTCGACGACGACCGGCAGTTGCTGCGCGCGCTGCGGGTCAACCTCGCCGCGCGCGGCTATGAGGTGCTGCTGGCCCCGGACGGCCGTTCCGGGCTGGCCCTGGCCGGCCAGCACCGCCCCGACCTGGTCATCGTCGACCTCGGCCTGCCCGACATCGACGGGATCGAGGTCGTCACCGGCATCCGCGGCTGGTCGAAGGTCCCGATCGTCGTGCTCTCCGCCCGGCACGCCGAACAGGCCAAGGTGAACGCCCTCGACGCCGGCGCCGACGACTATGTCACCAAGCCGTTCGGCATCGACGAACTGCTGGCGCGGGTCCGGGCCGCGCTACGCCGCGGCGCACCCGACGGTGATGCCCCGGTCCTGCATACCGACGCATTCACCGTCGACCTGGCCGGCCGCCGGGTCGAGCGCGACGGCGCGCCGGTGCGGCTCACCCCGACCGAATGGCACCTTCTGGAGGTCCTCGTCCGCAACGCCGGCAAGCTCGTCACCCACCGCCAGCTGCTCCGCGAGGTGTGGGGGCCGCAGTACGAGACGGAGGTCAACTACCTTCGCGTCTACCTGGCGCAGCTTCGAGGCAAGCTCGAGGTCGACCCGGCCCGCCCCCGGCACCTGCTCACCGAACCCGGCATGGGGTACCGCTTCGAACCGTGACGGCATCAAGAGGGCATCAAAATCCGGCCCGTCCGCATCAAGACATCGTTAGGATTCGTCGATCGGCGGCCGCGCGGTGGTGCGCTTGACGAGTGACCGGCAAAACGACTTCCGATGACGCCGCATGGGCCATGAACCTGTTCGCCGCCGCGCTGCTCCTGGTCGCGTTCACCTGTCTCGACGCGTGGCTGATCCCGTCGCCGGGACTGCGGCTGGCCCTGCTCGCCGCGGCGGTGACCGTGATCGCCGAGCGGGTCGCCGACCCGCGAGCCGCCCTCGGCTGCGCCACGCTCGCCTTCGCCTTCGGCAACGGCTTCCTGCAGCACCACACCGGCACCCTGGCGTGGAGCACGCCCATCGACTACCCCTTCACGCTCGCCCTGGCGGGTGGCGCCGCCCTCGGCCTGTCGCTGGGCCAGGCCCGGCTCGCCTGGCGCCGGCACCGCCGGCTACGTCCGTTCCGTGCCCTGCTCAGCGAGACCGCGGCCGGTGGCGACGGTCACGCATCAAGAAGTCATCAAGACGGCGCGGGCCCCGACCGCCAAGACCTTAGCGTTCGACCGTGACCTCGATGCCCGGGCTGACCAAACGCCTCCTCCTCGGCCGCCCCGTGCGCAGCGACCGGCTCGGACACACCCTGCTGCCCAAGTGGCTGGCACTGCCGATCTTCGCCTCCGACGCCCTGTCCAGCGTCGCCTACGCCACCCAGGAGATCCTGCGCGTCCTGGCCGTCGGCGGCCTCGCGCTGCTGTACCTCACGCCCTGGGTCGCCCTCGCCGTCGTCGTCCTGCTTGCCGTGGTCGTCGTGTCCTATCAGCAGGTCGTGCACGCCTACCCGGACGGCGGCGGCTCCTACGAGGTCGCCACCCGCAACCTCGGCCCCGTCGCCGGACTGGTCGCCGCCGGCGCGCTCATGGTCGACTACACCCTGACCGTCGCCGTCTCGGTCGCCTCCGGCATCGACAACGTCATCTCCGCCGCGCCGTCGCTCAACCCGTACCGGGTGCCGATCGCGATGGTCACCGTGCTGGTGCTTGCCTCGGTCAACCTGCGTGGCGTCAAGGAATCCGGCAAGGCCTTCGCCCTTCCCACCTACGCGTTCATCATCGGCATCGTCGGCGTCGTCGGCGTCGGCGCGCTGCGCTTCATGACCGGGCACCCACCGGTTGCCGAAAGCGCGAACTTCGCGATCGCGCCCCATTCGGGCGGCCTCGCCGGGCTCGCGCTGGTGTTCGTCGCCCTCCGCGCGTTCTCGTCCGGCTGCACCGCCCTCACCGGCATCGAGGCGGTCTCCAACGGCGTCCCGGCGTTCCGCCGCCCCGCCAGCCGCAACGCATCCATCACCCTCGGCCTCATCGGCCTCATCGCCATCGTCATGTTCGGCGGCATCACGCTGCTCGCCATCGGCGCCCGCGTGCACTACGCCGACAACACCTGCGACCTCGTCGGCTTCGCCGGCAACTGCGCCGCGACGCCGCAGCGCACGGTGATCGCCCAACTCGCCGCCGCGGTCTTCGGCGCCGGCTCCATCCCGTTCTACTTCATCCAGGCCGCCACCGCGCTCATCCTGGTCCTCGCCGCCAACACCGCCTTCAACGGCTTCCCACAGCTCGGCGCGCTGCTCGCGCAACGCCGCTACCTGCCCCGCCAGCTGCACACCCGCGGCGACCGCCTCGCCTTCAGCAACGGCATCCTCGCCCTCGCCCTCGCCGCCGCCGGGCTCCTGCTGGCCTACAAGGCCTCGGTCGACGCGCTCATCCACCTGTACGTCCTCGGCGTCTTCACCGCCTTCACCCTCTCCCAGCTCGGCATGGTCCGGCACTGGCAGCGGACCCTCACCAACGAACGCGATCCGCTGGCCCGCCGCCGCACCCGCCGCTCCCAGACCATCAACGCCGTCGGCGGGGCGCTCACCGCCGTCGTCCTGGTCATCGTGCTCATCACCAAGTTCGCCGAGGGCGCCTACCTCGTCGTCATCGCCGTCCCCGTCTTCGTGCTCCTGATGTCCGCCATCCGCCGCCACTACGACCGCGTCGGCCAGGAGCTGCAGCCGCAACGCACCGACATGATCCTGCCCGCCCGGGTCCACGCCCTCGTGCTCGTCGGCCGGCTGCACCGGCCCGCCGTCCGGGCCCTCACCTACGCCCGCGCCACCCGCCCCGACACCATCACCGCGATCACCGTCAACATCGACGACGAGGACACCCGCCGCCTGCAGCAGGACTGGAGCCAGTGGCAGATCAGCGTTCCGCTCACGCTCATCGACTCGCCGTACCGTGAAATCACCCGCCCCGTCCTGCACCACATCCGCGACCTGCGCACCGCCGCACCCCGCGACATCGTTGCCGTCTACATCCCGGAGTACGTCGTCGGCCGCTGGTGGGAACAGCTCCTGCACAACCAGAGCGCCCTGCGCCTCAAACTCCGCCTGTTGTTCGAACCCGGCGTCATGGTCATCAGCGTCCCGTGGCAGCTCGCCTCCGCAGACATCCGCAGCGAGCGCCTCGGCCGGGCGGGCCGCGAACAAGCCGCCCGCAGCCCGTTGCGCCGCGGCGTCGTCCTCGAAGCCGACCGGCACCCGGCCGACGTGTAAGGGTGCGCAGGGCGGTGGCGCGGGTCGGGTCGGCACCGTTGAGCAACTCCTGCGCCGCGTAGACCGGGGTGTTGCCGGGTTTGACGTCGCGGTGCAGCACGCCCGCCGAGTGTGCCGCGTGCAGGGCCGCGGCGATCCGGGCGCCGATGTCGGCGAGCCGGCCGGGTCACGGTTCGCCGGGGCGGATCTCGATCCGCCGGAACAGCGGCAGCAGGGAGACGCACAGCATCGCCACCGCCGCCGCCGTGCCGCCGGAGAGCGCGACCGCCGCCGTGCCGAACGCGGCGGCGAGCAGCGGTGCGGAGATCTGTCCGAGTGGGTAGGACACGAACGACCAGAACTCGTCGTGGGCACCGACGCGGGACAGCAGCCGCTCGGAGATGTAGGTGTAGTTGACCGTCTGCCAGGTCACGGTGAAGAACTCCGAGGCCGCGCCGGCCAGGAGCGACACCCCGGCCAGCCAGAGCAGGCCCGCGCCGCCGCCGAGCAGGACGAGGGGCAGAGCGGCCAGCGCCATCGCGGTCAGTGCCGGGCGCAGCGGCCGGCGCGGGAGGGGCACCTTCACCAGTACTACGCTGGCGAACAGCGCACCGATCCCCTGGGCGCTCAGCACCAGGCCCCAGCCCGGAGCGCCGATGGTGTGGAAGGCGATGACCGGGCCCAGGACCTGCCAGACGCCCCGGTTGGTGGCGTTGAAGATGGCGAAGGCCAGGGTCACCGACCAGAACCACGGCTGCGACGCGAAGTACTCCCAGCCCTCACGCAGGTCGCCGAGCATGCTCGGGCCGTCGCCGTCCCGCTTCGGCGGGCGGGGCATCGCGATACGGGCGAAGCAGGCGGCGGCCAACAGGAACGAGGCGGCGTCGGCGGCGACCGCCCAGCCGCCGCCGACGGAGGCGGTCAGCAGGCCGGCGACGGCCGGGCCGACGATCCGCGTGAGGTTGCTCGCGGAGGCCAGCAGCGAGCTGGCCTGCTGCAGCCCGCGGCCGCTGGCCAGGTTGGCGATGATCCCGCGCAGGACGGGTGTGGTGAGACCCTGGAACGTGCCGCTGGCAAGCGCGAACGGCAGCAGCAGCGCCGGGGGCCGGCCGGTGATCAGCAGGACAGCGATCCCGGCCTGGGCGATCCCGGCGCCGAGGCTGGTCAGGGCCAGGACGGTGGAGCGGCGGTAGCGGTCGGCGATCCCGCCGCCCAGGAGCATCGTGGCGATCGTCGCCGCCATTGCGGTGCTGGTGACCGCCGCGACCCATCCGGCGCTGCCGGTCCGGGCGAGCACGCCGAACGCCAGGGCGACCTGCGACATGGAGCTGCCGGCCAGCGAGATCGTGCGGCCGGTGAAGAACCATCGGAAGGGGACCGAACGCAGCGGCCGGGAACCGTCGTGGCCAGTGCCGGCAACCGATTGTTCATCATTGGCTGCCGGTCCGGTTTCCCGGCCACCGGATGCTGCAATTCTGGGCACGTGTTGCCACAATGCCAGCACCACGGGGATGTTTCAACTTCGTGCGAAAGACCGCTGCCCGAACAATCGAGACGAGACGATGTCCAGACGCTTCCCGGTCTCGTCGCCCGATGCCGGGGCGACCGGCTGTGCGCCAGAATTCCTGGTCAGCGCGGTGGTGACGGCCGGTGCCGCGCGCCGCGGCGCGGTTGCCGCCATGATTTGTCGCGTCACAGCACAACCGATAAGCTCCTCCGCGCAGAAGCGGCGGGGTTTTGTTCACCATTTCGAGTGAGTCCGCAGCGCCGTTGCATGAACCGTCGTCCGGCCTGATGCGGTATGCGTGGCGGTCGAGCCGGCTGTGCGCGCACGGCAAGATGGCCATCAATAGGAGTCGGTCTGAGAAGGGGAGTGCAGATGCCCGAGGGCTGGCAGTGGGATCAGACGCTGTTCCGCGGTAGCGCCGCCTACTACGAGCAGGGACGCCTGCCGTATGCGCCCGGGTACGGACAGCGGCTGGCCGAGGAGTTGGGTCAGCACGGACAGGGCCGCCTGCTCGACGTCGGGTGTGGCCCCGGCCTGGTGGCGCTGGAGCTGGCCCCGTACTTCGCCGAGGTGGTCGGCATCGACCCCGACCCCGACATGCTGGTCCAGGCGGCCCGCCGGGCCGAGCGGCTCGGTGTGCGCAACGCAAGCTGGGGCGAGGTGCGGGCCGAGGACCTTCCGGCCGGGCTGGGCACGTTCCGCGTGATGCTCTTCGCGCAGTCGTTCCACTGGACCGACCGGGAGCAAGTGTCCGCGACGGCGTTCGAGATGATCGAGCCTGGCGGATACTTCGTGCACGTCAGCGAGCGCAAGGACTCCGCGGTGGACCCGGCGTCGCTGCCGCATCCGGCCCCGCCGTTCGAGGCTATAGCGGCGCTCGTGCGCTCCTACCTCGGTGAGGTGCGCCGGGCAGGACAGGGCTTCCTGCGGTTCGGCACGCAGAGCGGGGAGCGCGCGATCGTCGAGGGGGCCGGATTCGAGGGCTATCGGCGCCTGCCGGTGCCGGCCGGCGCGCCGGTCGATCGCACCGTGGACGACATCGTCGCCTGGGTCTATTCCCGTTCGGACTCGGCACCGCACCTGTTCGGCGACCGGATCGGCGACTTCGAGCGGGACCTGCGGGCCCGGCTGCTCGAGACGTCGCCCGACGGCGTGTTCAGCGAGCAGTTGCCGGACACCGAGATCTGGATCTGGCAGCGGCCGTGAGGCCGTGGGGTCGTTGCCGCGCCCTGGTGCAGCGGACGACCCGCCCGCCGTCAGTGGGACGTCCGCGCACGTGCTGCACCAGAGAGGTCGATCGACGTTGCCGCTCGTCGCTTCGATGTGACGGCGCCGGCTGTTGGGCCGCCGGAGGAGTGCGGTGTGAATTGCGCCGCCTTTCGCGAGGCCCGTGATACGGTCCCGACGTCCGGCCAGCCGCTGCAAAGGAATGACGGAAGACGATGCATTCGCCGATCTTTGCCGGTACTGCCGAATACTACGCGCAATACCGGCCGGCGTATCCCAGCCGGATGCTGACCGACCTGGTCGAGCTCAGCGTCGGCACGCACGGCCGGCGGCTGGTGGACCTCGGCTGCGGTACCGGCGAGGTCGCCCTGCCGCTGAGCGCAGTGTTCGACACGGTGACGGCGATCGACATCGACCCGGGCATGGTCGCCCTCGCCGAGCGCAAGGCGGCCGAGCGGCAGATCCGCAACGTGGCGTGGACGGTAGGAGCGGCCGAGTCCCTCGACCTGCCGGCCGGGTCCGCCGATCTCGTGGTCGCGGGATCGTCATTTCACTGGATGGACCGCGAACTGCTCGCCGGGCGGGTCCGGGCATGGCTGACCGGCTCCGGCGTCTTCGCCCTGCTCGGCGGGGGCAGCGACGTATGGGAGGAGCGGGCGCCCTGGCACACCGTCGCGGTGCAGACGATCCGCGAATACGTCGGCGAGCGGCGCCGCGCCGGGAACCAGTCATTCGTCGCGGCCGGCCGCCACGACGACTACCTGGAGCGGGCCGGTTTCGTGGTGGAGTCCCGGCAGTACAACGCCGAGAAGGACTGGACGGCCGACGAGATCGTGGGTTACCTGTACTCGACGTCATATTGCAATCCCATGGTGCTCGGTGACCGCAAGGCGGCCTTCGAGGCCACGCTCCGGGACCGGCTCGGGGCATTGTCCGCGGCTGACACGCATCCGGAGACCCTCGCGTTCGAATGCATGCTCGCCCGGCCGAAGGGTTAGCCGCGCCGGCGCCGACGGCGGAGTGTGCTCATCCGGCGAAGGTCTCCTCGACCGCGGTCCCGAGCGGGCGCCCGGTCGTCGGCGTGATGAAGAGCTCGGCCAGCAGGACACCGGCCAGCCGCCCCGGAAAGAGCCCCGACTCCTTGCCAACCGCCGCCTGCGACCAGCCGCCGAGCTTCAACGAGGAGCGCAGCAGCGGAGCCGGGAGGCGCCGGACCGCGCGGGGGCGGCCGACGGCAGCGGCGATACGCGCGAACATCTCGGCCCAGGTGAGATTCTCGTCGGCGAGCGGAAGATCGGCGCCGTCGGCCTGCTCCAGGGCCTCGGCGGTGGTCAGGCCGACGCTGCGGGCGGACACGGCCGCGGTACCACCGCGGGGGGCGACAAGCGGCGAGCGGGAGCGCGCCCACGAGCCGAGGGCGGGCGCCCAGTTGGGGAGCCGGTCCCCGGCGCGGCCGAAAACGAACGGCAGCTCCAGCACCGCGACGGGCAACCCGGGACCGGCCGCCGCGCGCACCCCAGCGGCCTGCTCGACGCGGCCGCGGATGTACTCGTGCCGCTCCGGCAAATGCCACTCGGGCCGGGTGCGGGCGAAGTACGTGTAATACGAGCCCATGAGCGCGCCCCGGGTGAGCCCTTCGGCGCGGGCGGCCGCGAAGAGCCGCTCGACCGGCTCGACCATCTCCGCGTGCAGGACCGGACGGATCGGCTTACGCAGCGGGCGGGCCTCGTCGGCGCGGGTCGCGGCCACGACCCCGTCATGGCCGGCGAGCACTGTCCGCAGCTCGTCGACGGTCGCGGTGGTGGTGTCGAGGGCGTGCTCGACGCCGTCGGCCGGCGTCCGGGCCAGGATGGTCACCTGGTGGCCGCGCTCGCGCAGCACCGCCGCCACGTTCGCCCCGACCAGACCGCTGCCACCCACCACGAGAATGCGCACGCCCCATCGTCCACTCTGGAGCCGGTCTTGGCCAGCCTCCGCCGCTGCCGGCCGCGGCGAGGCGGGCGGAGGCGACCTCGGCGGCCCACCTGTGACGCAGCGTTCCGCTGCGGCGCAAGCCATACCGGCCCACATCTTCTGGATGAGGTGTCGGCTGTGGTGGTTCCGGCGACGTCCGACGCGGCGCCGATTCGGCGGATGAAACGCCTGACCGTGGGTACCGTCGCGAGCTGAGACGTTTTGGAAGGGGCGGCATGGCCGATGTCCGGGCCGCGTCTGATGCGGGTGAGGGTGACCTCGCCTTGCTTCGGGCGTATGAGCCGGTGATCCGGTACACGGCAGGAGAGCTGTTCCTGCCGACCGCAGTCGGTGCCTACGTGGGTCGGGCCACCCTGTGGCGACGGCGCCAAGGTGGACGATCCGACGAGTGCCTGGCGAAGGTGGGTGAGCTGACGCTGGAGCGGCTGGCCGCAGCAGGGAGTCGGTTCGGCGGGGATGCCCTGTACCTTCGGCTGGTCGACCGCCCGCTGCGCGGTGCCGACTACCGGCGGTGGCGTCGTGACGCGGCGCAGCCGGCGTTCCGACCGAGTAGCCGCTTCGCCGCCGTCGGGCTGTTCGCGCGGCTCGTCGATGCCGGACTCCGGGTGTCGCTGCTGCTGCGTGGCACGGTGCCGGGCGGCACCCGGGCCGCGGCGCACCACCTGTATGCCGCGCACATGCAGGACGAGACGCATCCCTACTACGCGAGGGTATTCCGCGACGGCGGCTACATCGCACTGCAGTACTGGTACTTCTACCCGATGAACGACTGGCGCTCCACGTTCAGCGGCATCAACGACCACGAGGCCGACTGGGAACAAGTGACGATCTTCCTCGCGGAGACCTTCGATGGCTTGTTGTGTCCCACATGGGTGGCGTTCTCGGCCCACGACGAGGTCGGCGACGACCGGCGTCGGCGGTGGGATGATCCGGACATCGAATTCGTCGGCGCGCATCCGGTGGTCTATGCGGGGGCCGGATCGCACGCCGGCGCGTACCTGCCCGGCGAGTACGTGACAACTGTGGCCCCGACCTGGCTGAACGGTCTGCGGGCCAGATCGCGGCAGGTGAGCCGGGCGCTGCTGCCCTGGACCGGGGACGCACCGCAGACGAGCGCCGGGCTCCCGTTCATCGACTACCACCGCGGCGACGGCGTGGGCATCGGGGTCGGCGAGTGCCGCGCCTGGCATCCGGTACTCATCGACGACGACACGCCGTGGGTCCGCAACTATCGCGGGTTGTGGGGGCTGGACACGCGGGACCATTTCGGAGGCGAACGGGCGCCGGCCGGCCCCCGTTACGAGCGAGACGGAGCGGTCCGGTCGGGGTGGGCGAATCCTGTAGTGTGGGCCGGCCTCGACGACGAGTACCCGACCGTTGAGCACGGCGCTGCGCTGCTGCAGCGTCGCGCGAGCCGGCTGCGACAGCGCCTGGCGGAGCTCGCCGTCGAGGTCGACGACCGCCGTCAGGCGGCGCGTGCATCCCGTGCCGGCAACCGGGCCAGGGCGGCGTTCGCGGGCAACGCCGGCACCGAGAAGTCCCGCCGCGGCCGGTCCGGCCCACACCGGGACGGCACCGAGGCCCTCGCCCGGCTGCGGGCCGAGCAGGCCGCCGTCCGCGAGGAGCTCGACGCTATCCGCCACGCGGGCACCCAGCCGCCCGTCGATCCTCCCCATGCGCATCTGCGCTGCCGGGCTCTTCCGCTCACCGCCGACACCCCACGCCAGCGGTTCCTGGCAATCTGGTCGGCAGCGTCAGTGTCGATCCTGCTTGCCGGGACCGCGCTCGTCGTGATCAGCCCACCGGTCGGCCTTCTCTGGTCCTCCGCCGGCCTCATCACGATCATGCTCGCAATCGAGGCGGCCGCCCGCGGCCGGCTGGTACGGTTCACCGCAACCATGGCCGCGGTCGGCGTTATCGTCTTCGCCGTCCTGAGCGCCGTCGAGGTCGTCGTCCGCAACTGGCGAGCCGGTGCGGCCGCCGTGCTGATCCTCGCCGCAGGTGCGTTGCTCGTCGCCAACCTCCGTACCTGGATGACCAACCGTTGAGGCAGATCAGCGAGCACACCATTGTCATGCGCACATGTTCGAACCCATACGCGCGATGGTAGGTCGGCGACAGCGGCTGAAGATGCCGCCGGTGGTCGTTCGACCACCGGCGGCACGGCGGGTCAGTTGAGGCTGAATCGTTGGTTGGCCTGGCCGTTGCAGTCGTAGAGCTGGATCTGCTGGCCGTTGCCGGTGCCCCAGACGTCGAGGCACCGGCCGGACTGCACGCCGGAGATGGTGCCGTTGCTGTTGACGTTCCACTGCTGGTTGGCCTGGCCGTTGCAGCTGTAGATCTGCACGGCCGCGCCGTTGCCGGAGCCGGCCGCGTCCAGGCACGTGGTGCCGTACACGGTCAGCTGCCGGCTCGACGTGAGGGTCCACTGCTGGTTCGTCCCGCCGTGGCAGTCGTACAGCTGCACGCGGGTGCCGTTGGTAGCCGAGGAGTTCGGCACGTCGACGCACCGGCCCGACTGCGCGCCGACGATGCGCTTGGCACCGGACGGCGGGGGCGTCGAGGCCGGCGCCGAGACCGGCGGCGGGCTGGTCGGGGTGGTGCCGTCGGGGGCGACCGCCCGGCCCGTCTGCGGCGAGATCATGCCCGCGCACAGGTTGCGTGCGGCGAGGCCCTGGGCGATGCGCGGGATGGCGGCGACTGTGTTGGCGGGCCAGTCGTGCATGAGGATGATCTGGCCGTTGGTGAGCCGGGCGTTGGCCTGGACGATCGCGTCCACGCTGGCGTTGTTCCAGTCCTGCGAGTCGACGTCCCAGATGATCTGGGTCAGGCCGTAGCGTGACAGGACCGACTGCAGGGTCGAGTTGGTCTCCCCGTACGGCGGGCGGAAGAGCTTCGGAGTGCCGCCGCCGGCGTTGGCGATGGCCTGCTGGGTGCGCGAGACCTCCGAGTCGATCTGCGCCTGGCTCTGCTGGGTCAGGTGCGGGTGGGTGTAGCTGTGGTTGCCGACCCACATGCCGGCGTCGACCTGTGCGCGGACCTGCGCCGGGTACTGTGCGGCGTACTGGCCCTCGTTGAACATCGTGGCCCGCAGCCCGTTCTGGCGCAGCGTGTTGAGCAGGTTGCCGGTGTTGGTGCCGGGCCCGTCGTCGAACGTGAGCCCGACGTACCCGTTGCAGGTCGCGGCGTTCGCCGGGGAGGCGGACCAGGCGACGACGGTGGTGATGGCCGCGGCTGTCGAGACAGCGACTGCGGTGGCGAGCAGACGGCTACGCATATTCATGGTGCGCGCCTTTCTTCTGTATAGGGGCGTCATGCAACGAACCGGTTGGCGGCCGGTTTGACAGCTGTCGATGCGGCCCCAGTATTGGGTGACCTCGGCGGCGGTGTCAAAGTTTCGAAACCCCAGCTCAGCCCACTGGTGTTTCGAAAATTGATACTCGTCGAGCTGCGATTGTGCGTGGCATCTTCACGCTCGGCTCGGCGTGAGGAGCGGCGGTGTTCGGCCCGGGTGGCCGGATCGCGCCGTGGTGGAAGTTTCAGCGTCGGGTGGGGCGTCTGGTTAAGGCGCCCGAAACCGTTCGCGGTCGGCGCCCTCCGCGGGCTGGGGCATCGCCGGCGCGGCAGGCGTAGCGCCACGTGGGATCGCCGCGGTTCTGAAGCGGGGCACGGGTCGAGCCGGCGGCTGAGGCCGGACGCTCACGGGACGGCTCAGCGACGCCCGTCATCTTGACGGCGAATATGTGAGCGATAACATTCGCGAATATCTGTTTCGCCGGTGCGGCCGCCAGAGCCGATGAAGTCGAGGCTTTTCCCCGGATCAGCGAAGCCCGATGTCCCGGAAGGCTGCGCGCCGTCTTTGGCGTCCGCTCCGGACGAACCGCACAAGGTGGCGCGACGCGTCCCCTTGCACCCCGTCGCAACGGAGGATCGATGCAGTTCTCTCGTCGTCGGCCATTGGTGGTGGTCGCCTGTTCGGTCGGCCTGACCGTGGCCAGTGCCACCGCAGTGCTGACCGCGAACGCCGCCCAGGCGGCCGCGGGCTGCCGCGTCGACTACGCCATCTCCAGCTCGTGGCAGGGCGGCTTCAACGCCAACGTCACGATCACCAACTACGGCGAAGCCGTCAACGGCTGGCGACTCGCCTGGTCGTTCGCCGGCGGGCAGACCGTCACGCAGCTCTGGAACGGGTCCGTGACCCAATCCGGCGCCCAGGTCACCGTCACCAATGCCGACTACAACGCCGCCATCCCGACCAACGGGAACGCGACCTTCGGGTTCAACGGGTCCTGGAGCGGCTCCAACCCGGTGCCGACGGCATTCTCCCTCAACGGCACCCCGTGCAACGGCCCGACCGATGGCTCGCCGAGTGCACCCAGCTCCCCCGGCTCATCCAGCGCCAGCCCGAGCCGCAGCACCAGCCCAAGCGCCAGCGTCAGCCCGAGCGCGAGCACCAGCCCGAGTTCGAGCGGCACGTGCACCCTGCCGTCGTCGTACCGATGGACGTCTTCGGGCCCGCTGGCGACGCCGAAGTCGGGCTGGGTGTCACTCAAGGACTTCACCGCCGTGCCGTACAACGGCAAGCACCTGGTCTACGCCACCACCCATGACAACGGCTCCACGTACAGCTCGATGAACTTCGGCCTGTTCACCGACTGGTCGGACATGGCCTCGGCGAGCCAGAACGCCATGTCGTCCGGCGCTGTCGCACCGACACTGTTCTACTTCGCCCCGAAGAACATCTGGGTGCTGACCTACCAGTGGGGCGCGTGGCCGTTCCTCTACCGCACCTCCAGCGACCCGACGAACCCCAACGGCTGGTCCTCGCCCCAGCCGCTGTTCACCGGCAGCATCTCCGGCTCCGGCACCGGGGTCATCGATCAGACCATCATCGGCGACAGCCAGAACATGTACCTGTTCTTCGCCGGCGACAACGGCAAGATCTATCGCGCGTCGATGCCGATCGGGAACTTCCCCGGCAACTTCGGCACCAGCTACACCACGATCATGAGCGACACCCAGGCCAACCTGTTCGAAGCGGTCCAGGTCTACAAGGTCCAGGGCCAGAACCAGTACCTGATGATCGTCGAGGCGATGGGCAGTCGCGGCCGCTACTTCCGCTCGTTCACCTCCTCCAGCCTGAGCGGCTCGTGGACTCCCAACGCCGCCACCGAGAGCAACCCCTTCGCCGGCAAGGCCAACAGCGGCGCCACCTGGACCAACGACATCAGCCACGGTGACCTGGTCCGCGCCACCGCCGACCAGACCATGACCGTCGACCCGTGCCACCTGCAACTGCTCTACCAGGGCTATGCCCCGGGCAGCTACCCGGACTACGGCAAACTGCCCTACCGGCCAGGCCTGCTCACCCTGCAGCGCTGACGACGCCGTCATTGCCGAGGCCGCAGGCGATGAACGATCGCCTGCGGCCCGGCGACCGGATCGATGAACGGCACTATGCTGGCACCATGGGGGACGCGGTGACGGGCGAGGTGCCGGGAGAGGGTATGTCCTACCGGATCGAGGTGGGGCGGGCGCCGGGGGAGGTGCCACAGATCGACGTCGAGCTCACGCTGACACCCGCCGGGCGGGCCCGGATCGTCGCGCATCACCTCCAGCGCACGCTCGGGGTGACACACCCCGATACGCTCGAGGCGATCGACGAGCTGGCCGGGCTCCTCTGGGCCGAGGGCAGTCTCGAGGAGGCGCTGCGGCTGTACCGCGAGGTGCTGGCCGGCCGGCGGGTGACGCTCGGGCCGGAGCATCCGGAGACCTTGCGCACCGGGCACGAACTGGCCTCGAGCCTGCTGACCGTGGACCTGCCCGACGAGGCCGCGTCGTTGCACAGGGACGTGCTGCAGCGCCGCACGGCCACGCTCGGTCCCCGGCATCCGGAGACGCTGCACAGCGCGTCGGGGCTGGCCAGGACACTGCTCGAGCTCGGGGACCTGCCGGAGGCCGAACGGCTGGCCCGGCAGACCCTGCGGGATCGCTCGGCGGTGCTCGGCGACACGCACCACGACACCCTGGCCAGCCGGCTTCTGCTGGCGGCGGTCGCGAGCGCGAGCGGCGACCTCGCCGGGGCCGAGGCGCTGTACCGGGCCACCGCCGCCGACGCGGAGCGTGGGTCGCCGGCGACCGCCGGGGTCGCGCTCACTGCCCGGTTCAACCATGCCGTCCTGCTGTGCCGTCTGGGTGACGCGGCGGCGGCGATAGCGGCGTTCCCGGCGGTGCTCGACGGCTACACCGCCCGGTTCGGCCCCGGCCACGTCGAGACACTGCAGGCGCGCGGGACGTTCGCCGCGGTTCTGCATGAGGTGGGGCGTCACGCCGAGGCGATCCGCGAGCTGCGGGCGGTCCTCGACGGCCTGGAGCCGATCTTCGGCGCCGATCACCCTGAGGCGCTGGCGACGCGGGAGAACCTGGCGGCGATCCTGTTCAACACCGGGCGGCGGGACGAGGCCGAACAGGAATGCCGGGCCGTCCTGGCCGGCTGGGAGCGGGCCCGCGGGCCCGGCGATCCGCGGACCCGGCAGGCGCGCGAGCAGTTGCGGCTGGTGCGATCGAGCGGCCGGTGATGCCGCCGGTCAGGGGCCGACGTGGAGGTGGGCGGCCCACAGCGACGGCAGCGCGGGAAAGCGGTCGCGGACCTGGCGCACGGCGGTGTTGAGGGCCGCGGCCGGATCGCCCGGGTGAGCCGCCAGGCCGCGGTGGAACGCGCCGGCGAGCTGAGCGCAGATCACGTCGACGACGGGCCAGAGGGTGCCGATCACGTGGCGGTACCCGGCGAACAGGAACGCGCCGGTGATGTGGACGGCCTCGTCGGCGAACTCGGGGCGAGTACGGGTGGCGGAGCAGGCCGAGAGGTAGGCCAGCTCCGCGTCGTGCAGGCGCAGCCCGGCGATGTCGGCGACGGTGAGCGGGCGCTCGGCGTGATCGTAGGTCAGGATCCGCGACCGGGACGGGTCCTGCGCGTCGACCGCCGCGTGGCACACGAAATGCGCCAGGTCCGCGTCCGGCAGCGCCGCAAGCACCCGGTCCCGGGTGGCCTGGGAGCCGTAGAGGGTCGTCGCCGCCCCCAGCACGGCTCGGACCTCGTCGGCCTCCGCGTCCGCCGACGACAGCGGCCCCGCTCCAGGGGTCTGGGCAAGCGCGACGATCAGGGGGCGGGCGGTGCGGGCCGCGACGGGCCGGTCCCGGGCCTGCTGCAGGGCGCCGACCGTCGGCGTGTACGAGGAGATGACGAGGTCCAGGACCGTTCGCCGGCCGGCGGGACCGGCCCGGTCGCGGTGATACCCGGCGGCGTGCAGCGGCAGGAAGGCCAGCACGCCCTGTGGGCACCACCAGATCCGCCGCCGCGGAAGGTTCGCCTCACCGAGCAGGCCGAGATGGTGAAGTACCGGCGCTGTGATGACGTCCCAGAGCCACTCCAGGGTTTCGGCGATGTGCTGCTCCGCCGCGGCGACCTCGGTCATGGTCCGGGCCCGCGCACCGGCCGCGTCAACGACGGCCAGGAACGCCGCAGCCCGTTCCTGGACCTCCCGGGCCGTCACCGCGAGAGGGACGACGGCGACGGTACCGCCGGCGACGATGAGCGCATCGCAGCGGACGCTGACGTTGAGCAGTACCACCGGATCGTCTCCGGCCTGCCGCAGGAGGCTCGCGGCGCTCGGCGGCCGCAGGAACCGCGCCATCCCGGGCAGTGCGCGGACCCGGGCCAGCAGCCGCTCCCAGTCCTGCGCCCGGGCCCGCCGTTGGCGCAGGAGGCGCTCGTCGGGCTCCGCGCCCGGCGGTGGTTCGTCGTCGCTGTCGCGAAGCCGGAGGAACTGCGCGGCGAGGTCCGGCGCGGCCCGGGTGAGCCGGTCCAGATCCCCGCCCGGGATCGGCAGCTTCCGGGCGAGCAGGACCCCGCGGCCGTGCTCGAGCACCTCCAGCGCCTGCGCCGGGTCGCCGGCCTCCAGCGCATACGCGGCGGCCTCGGCAGCCAGGCCAGGGTGCCGGGCCAGGGCGAACTGCTGGTCGGTGCGGGTGAGGCTGCGGTCGGCCAGCCGGGGGAGCAGGGCCACGGCGTCACGCAGTGCCTTGGCGGCGGCCGCCCACTCGTGCCGGGTGCCGTGTACCTGGCCCAGCGTGATGCCCGCGGCGAGCTGTTCGGACATGGCGGCGGTCGGGGACGACGCGGCGGCGCGAGCGGCGTCGAGGGCCTCGTCGAGCAGCCTGCGCTCGCCGGTGAGCAGATGCAGGCGGTACAGCGCCTCGGCGTGGGCTACGAGCACGAGCACCCGGGCCGGGTGCCGCGGCGGGTAGTCGCGGATGAGGTCACGCAGCAGGTCGACGGCCTCGGTCAGGTCGTGCCGATCGCCGGTGCCCTCGAAGCGCGAGCGCAGCGCGTTGGCCAGGTCGGCGGTGATGGTGCGGTAGTGCCCGGCGTCGCCGGCGGTGCGGGCCCGCCAGTATCGCAACAGCGCCACGGCCTCGTCCACGTCGTCGGCGTCGCCGGTCAGGTCGAACCGCTGCCGCAGGACCTGGGCGGCGCTGCACAGCAGGGGCAGGCGCCGCCGCTGATCGGACGGGTCGCAGGCGTCGGCGGCCTGGCGGTACGACAGCAGGGCCTCGTCGAGGCAGGCCGGGTCGCCGGTGAGGGCGTGCTGCTGCCGCAGCGCGCCGCCGATGATGGCGAGCAGCTCCGGGAGGCTCGCCAGCTGCGCGGGGGCGCCGTCGCGCACTGCACGGGCCAGGCGCAGGCCGCGTTCGAGGTCGGCCCGGGCGCCGCTGATGGCGTATCGGGAGAGCAGGTACTGCGCGAGCTCGAGCCCGGCGTCGGATTCCAACGGCAGCCCGTCGCAGAGTTCGATTGCCTCGTCCAGGTCCGCCGGGTCCCCGCCGATGGCGTGGCGGCGGGCGAGTGTGCGGGCGAGGACCCGCGCGGCCGCGGTGTGCGGGCCGGCGCGGCCGTTGCCGGTCGCAACGGCGGTGCGGGCCAGGTCGACGGCCGCCTCGATGTCGGCGGGGTCGGCGGTCAGGCGGTGCCGGTCGCCGTACGCCTGAGCGGTGCGAATCGTCCAGATCAGCCCGGTGTAGCTGTCGGGCGGGCGCTGTGACCGCCCGAACGCCAGCACCTGCAGGACCCGCTCCACGTCGGCCGGTGTGCCGCGGTCCAGCCGGGCGGTGCAGAGTTCGTCGAGCGCGTGCGACCACGCCGGGGCGGTGGGGCTGATGCGGGTCAGGGCGTGTTCGTAGCCGGCGATCACCTGGTCGAGAAGGTCCGGCCGTCCGGTCCGGCGGTACTCCTCGGCCGCGCCCTCGGCCCTGACGAGCGCTTCGAGTCCGGGCGGTGGCGTCGCCGCGGCGGTGGCCCGGCCGGACAGTGCGTCGCGGTATGTCGCCGCCTCAGCCCGCGCCGCGTCGTCGCCGGTGTGTTCGTGCCAGGCGGTCAGGGCGACGGCGAGGTTGTTGAGCACGACAGTCCGGTCGTCGCTCGGGTCGCCGTCGGGCAGCAGTCGTAGGGCCGCGCGGAGGTGCGCGATGGCGTCGGCCAGATCCTGCAGGTCCCATGTGTGTTCGTAGCGGTCCTGCAGCGTGCCCGCGAGCCCGCTTTCCTGCCGGGCCCGCTCCTGCGGCGCCGCCGGCCCGGCCCGGGCGCGGCGCTGCCACGACACCGACTCGTCGAGCGTGCGCCGGTCGCCGTCATGGTGGAACAACAGCCGCAGGACCTGGCCGAGTCCGCCCTCGTGGATGTGCCGGTGCGGGCCGTCCGGTCCGGCGGCGCTCACGGCCCGCCGGTAGAGGACGGCCGCCTCGCGCAGCCGGGCGACGTCGCCGTGCTCCTTGTACGTCTGGTGTTCGGCGAAGGCGAGATTGCGCAGGTGGATGTCGCGGCCCCGGGTGGCCGCGGTCATGGCGTCCACGACCCGCCGGAACAGATCCCGGGCCTGCGCCAGCGCGTCGAGGTCCCGCCCGGTGAGGTAGCGGTCGAGCTGGCTCAGGCCCTCACGGTGCCAGGCCAGCAAGTGCTGCTCATCCATCCCTTGCA
Source organism: Dactylosporangium vinaceum (assembly GCF_019904175.1). Taxonomy (GTDB): domain Bacteria; phylum Actinomycetota; class Actinomycetes; order Mycobacteriales; family Micromonosporaceae; genus Dactylosporangium; species Dactylosporangium vinaceum. The sequence goes on from NZ_CP061913.1 coordinate 4,304,689, forward strand.
GGATAGACCGGGTACGTTCACAAGGGACGGATCACGTGCCGGTGGACGTCCGGCGGAAGAGCAGGACCGTGCCGCTCGCATCCAGATCGGCGGTTACGTCACCGGTCGGCAGCCGTAGCTCGGCATGCCAGGTGCCGTCGGGGTCGCGCCGGATGTCGACGTCGGCCGGGTGGACCGGCTCCACGCCGGTGATCTCACGGCTGGCCGCCCGGACGCGCTGCATCACGGCGGCGGCGTCGAGCGGGGTGCGGGCCTGCCGGCTGCGCCGGCGCAGGTAGGCCGAGGTGGCGCCGAGCGTCGCGAGCAGTCCGGTCCAGGCGGCCTCGCCGGCGAGGTTGGCGCCGACGTCGCGCAGCAGGTCCTGGATCGGACCGCGGGTCTGGCCGGCCCGGCAGAGGGCGGCGACGACCTCCATCTCGTCGGCCACGTCGGCGGCGGGCAGGTCGTCCGGGTCGACCGCGAAGAACACGAGGTGCGCGGCGTCCATGTCGAACGCGCGGGCCAGCAGCGGATCGGGCGTCATGCCTGCGCACTGTACGGCCCGGCTCCGACTGCGCCGTCCACGGGCCACGCCCGGCTTGGTCGGCCGACCGGGATCTTCTTCGGCGTGCTGCATGGCCGGAGGATGTTGAAGATTTCCTTAACTTCGATGTACATCTATTGATTGAGGGTGTGGGCCGTGTGTCAATCGGCAGAGTTCGTTGCCAACCTCCGTACACCCCCGAAGGAGATGCACCGTGTTCACACGACGACTCGGCGCGCTGGCGGCGCTGTCGGCGGCGGCCGTCCTGGTCGCAGCGCTGCTCACCGGCAGCCCCGCCGCGGCGGCCACCGTGACCTATGGCCAGGACGTCTCCGGCCACCAGGGCAACGTGAACTGGTCGGCCCAGTGGAGCGCCGGCTCGCGGTTCGCCTACATCAAGGCGACCGAGGGCACGTACTACACCAACCCGTACTTCGCCCAGCAGTACAACGGCTCCTACGGCGTCGGGATGATCCGCGGGTCATACCACTTCGCGATCCCCGACGGCAGCGGCGGAGCGGCCCAGGCCGACTACTTCGTGGCCCACGGCGGCGGATGGTCCAGGGACGGCAAGACGCTGCCCGGCGCCCTGGACATCGAGTACAACCCGTACGGCGCCACCTGCTACGGGCTGTCGCAGTCCTCGATGGTGAGCTGGATCCGGGCCTTTCTCAACCAGTACCACACCCGCACCGGCCGCTGGGCCGTCATCTACACCACCACCGACTGGTGGGTGACCTGCACCGGCAACTACAGCGGCTTCTGGGCCAACAGTCCATTGTGGCTCGCCCGTTACAGCAGTGCCCCGGGTGCGCTGCCCGCCGGCGCTGCGACGTGGTCCTTCTGGCAGTACTCCAGCAGCGGCCCCTTCGCCGGTGACTCCAACCAGTGGAACGGCGCCCTGGACCGCCTTCGGGTCCTGGCCTGCAACGGCACCTGCTGACCACCTCACCTCCGGCCCGCGCGGGGCGCCGCGGCGACACCCGCGGGCTGGACGGTCACGGTGCCCGGGTAACTTTCACTGCGCATTGTCGGACGTCGATGAAATCTCTACCATCGGAGGCCATGGGCGTCTCCAGATGGACAGTGCTCGCCGCGACCGTGCTCGCCGCGGCCGGACTCACGCCGGTGCTCGTCAGCGGTGCGTCCGGAGCCGCGGCCGTCGCCGGAGGATGCGCCGCCACCGCGCACGTCGACGCGCAGTGGGGCGACGGCCAGGTCGTCACCGTGACCGTCGTCAACACGGCCGCCACGGCCGCGACGAGGTGGGCCGTGAGCTGGACCCCGACCGGCGGGCAGCGAGTCGTCTCGGCCTGGAACGCAGCCGTCACCACCGCGAACGGCTCGATCACCGCGGCCAACGCCTCCTGGAACGGCGCTCTGGCTCCCGGCGCGTCGACGACGTTCGGGATGCAGCTGGCCGGCACCGGTGCGGCACCCACGCCGAGCTGCACGAACGACGCGACGCCGAGCGGTGGCGTCTACGCCACCGTCGCCGACAACGGTGCCACGCTGACGCTCACCGTCGGGCAGACCCTCGTCGTGACGTTGCCCGTCGGCTACCTGCCGCCGACCGCGACCGGCGGCGCGGTCGTACCCGAGCCGGGCGGCGGCGGCTGGCCGACCGGCCAGCCGATCGTGGCCCGCTTCGATGCCGTCGCGCCGGGCACCGCCGAGTTGCGCTCGCAGAGCGACGACCCCTGCTTCCACACGACGCCGCCGTGCGCCCGGCCGGTGCAGCAGTGGCTGCTGCACGTGACAGTCGTACCGGCCGCCGGGCGAACCGTCACCGTCGGGTCGTCCGACAACGCCGGGAGCGTCACACTGCACATCGGCGACACGCTCGTGGTCAGCCTGCCGGCAATGTACGTGCCGCCGACGGCCGTCCCGGCCGGGGTACTCGCCGCGGCGGGCACGACCGGCGGCTACCCGACCGGGCAGGCATTGGTCGCGCGGTACACCGCCGTGGCCGCAGGGCGGGCCGACGTGTCCACCATCTCCGATGCCGCCTGCATCCATGAGCCACTGCCGTGCCCGTCGCCACAGGTACCGTGGCGGCTGCACGTCACCGTCGCCTGATCCAGCCCGCCGGATGCGCGGGTAGAGCTACCACCACCATCAAGCCGGATAGGAGCGCTACTGCCTCGGGCGCGCGCGAACGACATGCTGACCCTGTGCCTGAGCGGCGGGCATGGGAGGGAATCAGGTGTCCATGGCGAGCACTCGGCTGACCGGCGTTCTTTCGCTGCCTCTGGTCCGCGTGGACGCCGGCTCAGACCCCGGTGTCCCGCGGATCCTCCCGAAGGCCACGCCCGCTTCGACGTTCCCCATGCTGCTGCGCCGGGCGGCCACAATCCTCACCGTGCTCGGGCTGGCGATGATTCCCTGGCTGGTGTTCCTGCACAACGGGCTGCCGGGCACTGCTCAGGCGTTGCACTGGGCCTGGACGTGGACGGGTCTGGACAGCTTCGAGGCGCTCGGCCTGCTGTGTACCGGACTGCTCCTCGGGCGCGGCGACCGCCGGGCCTGCCTGACGTCCGCCGCGACCTCGGCCCTGCTGCTTGCCGACGCCTGGTTCGACACCATGACGGCTGCCCCGGGTTCGGACTTCAAGCTGGCGGTCCTAATGGCGGTCTTCGCCGAGTTGCCGCTGGCGGTGGCCTGCTCGGTGCTCGCGATCTGGGCCTTTCCCCGGCCGGGCCGCTGAGCGCAATGAGCGGTCGGCAACCCACGACGGGACCGGCCGCCAACGATGCGCGGCGTGCAAGGCGTCTGGACCGTGCTTCGCCATCGTCCGCGCAATCTCCAGACCGCGAGATCGCTGCAGCAGCGCACGCACGGGTAAGCCGCCCGGGTGACGGCCGGAGTGATCGCAGCGAAGACCAAGATGATCAAGGCAGGGCCCGGGCGGATTGGTGCTTCTCGAAGCAGAGCTGGTTGTACGCTGAGTCGCTGTAGGAGTCGATCTCGTGGTAGCCGTGACTGCGATAGAGCGCTATCGCCTCGCTGAGCGTGTGGTGGGTTCCCAGCCGGATGGTGTCGACACCGTGCGCTGCGGCGTCGGTCTCCAGCTGGCGTAGGAGGCGCCGGCCCAGGCCGAGCCCGCGGGCCTTGTTGTCGATCCACAAGTGCCGGATTTCTGCGGTACTGGCACCCAGCCGGATCCATGCGCCGCAGCCGATGGGCTCATCGCGTTCGCGGGCCAGGAGCAGGCTGCCGGTCATGTCTTCGGGCCTGGTCAAGGTCGCCTGTTCGTAGCCTTCGGGAAAGCGTGTCGCCAGTTCGGCGGCGTACTGCCGCAGACAGCGCCACGCCTGCGGGTCGTCGGCTGCAACGGGTGCGATCGTGATGGTCGCCAGGCGCAGCAGCATCCGCACCTGGTTCTGGGCAGCCGCCAGCGCTGCCTGTTGGTCGGGGTCGAGTGCGCCGAGCAGGCTGACGACGCGGGCGCGTGATCGTCGGTTCAGCGTGTCGCGTTCGTGGCGTCCGGCCTCGGTGAGTTCGGCGATCCCGGCGCGGCCGTCATCGGGGTGCGGCTCGACACGGATCAGTCCCTCTTCTTGTAGGTCCCGCAGAAGCCTGGACAGGTCGCCCGAATCCAGGCCGAGGTGGTCTTGCAACTCACGAACATCTCGGCGGCCGTCGATCTCCCAAAGCAGCCGCGAAGGTCCCAGCGCGCGTTCACTGTCAAGGTAACGATCAGTTAGCAGTCCCAGACGCTCAGTGTAGAAGCGGTTGAAGTCGCGTATCTGTTCGATCACGTCCAGCTCCATCCGTCGAGATTAGCTGACTTAAGTCAGCTAATCACCCGGTCGCAGTACGCAATGTGAGACGCGGCCTCGCGGTCGCCGGGTCCTTATCCCGGTTTCGCCAGCCTATTGATGACATTGGTGGAACGATGTGGGTGTGAGAACTGCGACCACTGACGTGCCTGACATCTCGCCGGTTGCCGGCGAACCGATTGAGCGTGCCGCTGCCGAGCGGCTCGCGGGCGTGCTGAAGGCATTCGCCGACCCGGCCCGGCTGCAACTGCTCAGCCTGATCCAGTCCGCTCCCGAGGGCGAAGCGTCCGTGAGTGACCTGACCGCACCGCTCGGTTTGTCGCAGCCGACAGTGAGTCATCACCTCCGGATTCTCACCGAGGCCGGCCTGCTCGAGCGGGAGAAGCGCGGCGTCTGGGCGTACTACCGCCTGGTGCCGTCCGCGATCGCGGCGATCGCCGACCTGTTGACGCCGCCCCGCAAGCGGGCGACGAAGCGGGCCCGCTGAACTGCGCCGTCGCAGGCCCCGGACAGCCGCCCGCACGCCCGGTACGAAACGCTCCAAGGCCCTCGATCAGGTTTACCGAAGTAGCCGCCGCCGGCGGTGTTCGCTCGCCGGCCGAAGCCGGACCTCGCCGGCGGCCGTTACCCGCGGTACACCTGAACCTGGCGTTCGGTCTCAGCGAAGCCGAGGGCACGATAGAGCCGGATGCCGTCGTTGTCGGGTTCGGCGACGATGACGAGCGTGTGCATACCGGGTCGCTGGAGCGCCCGCTCGCCGGCGTGCCGGATGACCGCTGAGTCCAGGCCGCGGCGGCGGAAGCCCGGGTGGGTCTCGACGCTCTGGAAACGGGCCAGGCCGTGGCCGTCGGTGAAGATGCCGGCGCCGGCCCGCATGCGCCCGTCGACGAATGCCCTCGGGCGGGGCGTCGTAAGCGCAGCGTCGATGACGAACTCGATCTGGTCGTAGCGGGCGGTCAGCGACACATTGCCGTTGACGCCCTGCGCGGGGTCGCTACAACACGGCGGCCGGCACGACAATCACCCGTCGCACGCCCTTGACGTTGACCAGTACCTGCTGCTCCCGCGAGATCCCACCCGCGTAGGTCACCTTGAACCGGTAGGACGCGAGCGCATCCTTCTGCTCCAGCCCCTCGACCCTGCCCTTCATCCGCTTGTACGCATCCCCGCTCGACTCGAACGTCACCGCCGACGCCTGCGGGATCGCCTTGATCGCGTCCTCGATATCCGTCTGGCCGCCGCTGTCCACCTTGACGATGACGCCCCGCTCCGCCTTGGGATCGGCAAACCCACCCGCCGCGTCCCCCGTCACCGACGCCACCTTCGGCATCCCGCCGATCAGGTCGCTGACCGGCTCCACCAGCGCCGCATCGGTGATCACCGCCCGCACCGAATCGGGCAGACCCGACGGATTGAGGTGCTTCGCCGTCTCGGGATCTGTTGACTGCAGCAGCTTGTAAACGTCCTCGCCCGCCTGCAGATGCACCTCGGTCACCTTCGGCAACGACCTCAGTCGCGCCTCGACCGCATTGCGCTGCGCCGTCGTCGCGTCTTCATAGAAGAACACGCTGATGGCGCTCTTGACCGCGGGCTTGTCGCCATCGTTACCGCCGCACCCGCCCACGGACGCAACCGCCACCACGACCGCCAAGACCGTCGTCAATCGCTTCACGCCCGCGATCCTAGTCTTGCTCTTTGACCTTCGGTGGCGGCGGCCTCAGTGTCGTGATTGGACAGTGAGGCGGCCTTCGTTGATCATGTCGTCTCGCCAAGAGACGGCCGCGTCGTTGTCCACCGTCTGAGCAGCGATCCCGAGCCGTGGGCCGGTCGGACGCGGTCGTGGTGAGGTTCGTCACGCGGCTGGCGGTCCAGCGACCGACAGGTTTCGGCGTCGCTGCGCCTCTACGGGTGTGTAGGGCATGCAGAGGAGGACGAGATGCAGAATTCCAAGCGGATCGACGGATCCGTGGCGCTGGTGACTGGGGCCAACCGTGGCATCGGCCTGGCGATCGTACGGGCGCTGCTGGACCGGGGCGCCGCGAAGGTCTACGCCGCGGTCCGTGACCCGCAGACCGTTGCCGCACTGCGCGAGCAGTACGGGGCCCGCGTGGTCGCGCTGAGGATGGACGTCACCGACGGTCACCAGGTGGCCGAGGCTGCGCGCGCGGCCACCGATGTCGACCTGCTGGTCAACAACGCGGGCGCATTCCAGCCGACCGACCTGACCGACGACGCCGTCGTCGCGGTGGCCCGGCGGGAGATGGAGGTCAACTACTTCGGCGTTCTGCGCATGGTGCATGGTTTCGCCGACACGCTGGCCCGGCACGGCGGCGCCATCGTCAACGTCGGCTCCGTCGCCGGCCTGAGCAACGTACCGCTCCAGCCGACGTACAGCGCCTCCAAGGCGGCGCAGCACTCGCTGACCCAGGCGGCGCGGGCCGTGCTGGCCGGACGGGGTGTGCGGGTCCATGGCGCGTACCCGGGGCCGGTCGACACCGACATGACGAAGGACCTCCCGCCGCAGTTCGAGAAGGCCTCCCCGGAGGCCGTCGCGGCGGCGATCCTCGACGGCCTCGAGGCCGGGCACGACGACATCTTCCCCGATGCGTTCGCCGCGGCGCTCGGCGAACAGTTCCAGGCCTCGCCCAAGACGGTCGAGCGGCAGCTGGCCACGATGGTCGCCACCGCAGCCTGACCGCCGCGCGGCGGGCTCCCGCAGGCCGGCGGCCTGCGGGAGCCCCGGACGAAACGGATCAGCTCCAGTGTGCGGTCGACCTCTCGTCGCGGGATCGGTCGTGCTCGGACCGGTTGTGACCGCGCCAGCCCGGTTGCGCCAGCCGTCGAGCCGGAAACCCTCGTCCTCCGCCGGGGTCCTGCACGACACCGTCGAGCGGAGGAGGCGCCGGTCGAGCGTCCCTTTCGGCCCAAGCCCGGTGTCGGTACTTCGGACGGGACGAGGACGTGGGAAGAGAGTGATGCGAGTGGACACAGTGGCTGCCGACCTGATGGCGCGGGCCGGCGACGGCGGCGCGTCTCGGGAGCTGACCGCGGCGCACGGCGCGGAGCTGCTCGGGTTCCGCACCATCGACGTGGCCGCCTCGGCGCGCAGGCGGTAGGGGATCCGACGTGCAGCGATGGATTGCGAGCCCGTCTTGGTCAACGTTCCACCATGCCGGCGTGCGCGGCCTCAGATCATGGCGAGGCGTTCGCGAGCCTCCGGGTCGGCGTCACCGATCCGGGTGAGCAGCCGGTGCAGCAGGCTGCGTAGCTGCTCGACCTCCTCCGGGCTGGTGAGCTCGGCCCCGCGCTGCTCGGTGGCGTTGCCGGCAGTGTTGGCGGCCGCTCCCCGTTCGGTGAGGAAGACCAGTCGGGAGCGGCCGTCCTGCGGGTTCGGGCGACGTTGCAGGTAGCCCGCCCGTTCAAGCTGGTCGACGGCGTGCGCCATGGTCTGCTTCCGGACGCCGGTCCGCTCGGCGAGTTCCTGCGCTCGATGCTGTCCGGCTGACGGTGGTTGACGGGGCCGCCGACGCCGCAGCATTTCGGGCACGACTTCGCACGACATCACCGACCACTTTCGACAGTCTCTGGGCTCTGTACACGCAGGAGCCGGACGTGGCCGGCGTCGTGGCCTGGCCGCAGGTGGGGGAGCAGCAGTGTTACTCGTAGGGAAGAACGCCGTGGTCTACGGGGCCGGCGGCACGGTCGGCTCGGCGGTGGCCCGGGCCTTCGCCCGCAACGGCGCGCGGGTATTCCTGACCGCCCGCAACCCGGAGACGATCGAGGCGCTCGCGCGAGAGATCGTCGAGGCGGGCGGCTCTGCGGAGACCGCCCAGGTCGACGCCCTGGACGAGGTCGCGGTCGAGGGGCACCTCGACGCGGCGCGGACCGCGGCCGGATCGGTCGACGTCTCGTTCAACGCGATCGGGATCGCCCAGCAGGGCATCCAGGGGATCCCGTTGACCGAGCTGTCGGTCGAGGCGTTCGTCCGGCCGATCGTCACCTACACGAAGGCCCACTTCGTGACGGCGCGGGCGGCGGGCCGGCTGATGACGGGCCAGCGCTCGGGTGTGATCATGATGCACACCCCGGAGGCCGCGCGGCTCGGTGTGCCGCTGGTCGGAGGGATGGGACCGGCGTGGGCGGCGCTGGAGGGGCTGAACCGCTCCTTGTCGGCGGAGTTCGGGCGCCATGGCATCCGCGCCGTCTGCATCCGGACCACCGCGATGGTGGAGACCTTCACGGTCGACGTGGTGTACGGCCTGCACGCCGAGGCCATCGGCATCACTCGCGACCAATTCTCGAACCTGATGACCAGGCTGTCGCACCGCCGGCGGCCCACGACCCTGCACGAGCTGGCCGACGTCGCGGCGTTCCTGGCCAGTGACAACGCTTCGGCGATGACGGGCATGGTCGCCAACCTCACGGCCGGCCTCATCGTCGACTGATCGCGTCAGCAGACGCTCAGAACCCGTTCAGCGTTGTCTGGGAGGTTCGTCGGGAGGCCATCGCGGCCCGCCGCCGTCATCGCCGGCCGGGCCGGGACGCCGGGCACTCTCGAGCAACGGAGAACGAATCCAATGGGAAATCAGAACGTCAACCGGCGCACGATCCTCACCGGTGCCGCCGTGGTCGGCGCGGGGGTCGCGGCCGCCGGCATGGTACTGCGGGCCGGCGAGGCATCTGCCGACGTCGGGGCCGCCTCGCGGCCGACGCGCATCACGGTGGCGTCGAAGGACGCCCCCGCCTACATCCGGGAGGGCGCGAACTACGTCTGTACCGGGACGAACGACCAAGACAAGATCAACGCCGCGATCGCCGAGGCGGCCACGGGCGACGCGAGCGGCAACTCCAGGGGCGCGCTGAACGCCGTCGAGCTCTCCGGCGGCCAGTTCTACTGCTCCGGCTCGATCCTGCTGCGTTCCGGGATCGACGTGCAGGGTGCCGGCCCCTTCGCAACGGTGCTCGTGGCGGTGAACCTGACCGCCGCGTCGGGCGCGGGTACCCGCGTCGGGCTGGTAAAACTGGCCGACATCAACGTACACGGCGCGGGTATCCACGATCTGACGCTGGAGGGTGGCAACGCCAGCGGTGGCACCTGCGACGCCCTCGTGTTCACCGGCGACCCGGACCACGACCCGACCGGCTACCCGGACAGCTCGCCCGATCCGTGCTGCTACGCCTACAACCTGTTCGTCGTCAACTTCCGCTCCGCGGGCGTCGGCGGGGCCGGGCGCAGCGGCCTGGTCGCGGAGAAGGACTCGCGCGGCACGTTCTTCCACAGCAGCACCGTGCGCAAGATCTCCGGCGACGCCGTGCTGATGGACTCGCCGGACTCGCACATCGACCGTATGCACATCGGCGGTGTCGACGGCAACGGTGTGCACATCCTCGGCGGCAACGTCAAGGTGACGAACACGAAAGCGTACTACTGCAACACGGCCGGCTTCGCCGTTGAAGGAGACCGCTCGACGCTGTCGGCGGTCGAGGTGCAGGACTCGGCGGTAGGGTTCGACATCAGCGCCAGCCCGGTCGTCATCAGCTCGGCGACCGCCGACAGCTGCTCGGCCGACGGCATCATCGTGCGGGCCAACGGCGTCAACCTGAACGGGTTTCAGGTGTTCGTGCGGGCGAAGGGGCGTTATCAGGACCAGACCCCGATGCAGGCCCGGGGCGTGACGTTCAGGAACACGCCCATCGAGCTGAACATCACCGGCCGGGTGGCGACCGCGAACATCGGGACCAAGGTGACCGGGAGCGTGGGGTCGGGGTCGTACGTCCGGATCACCGGCGGCTCGTCGATCTTCTCGGCCGGCTCCTGACGCGTTCCCGTGCCGGTCGCGGCCCGGCATCCGCCGTGGGCCACGACCGGCACGGGCCGGCGGCGATCAGGCGCTCTGTGCACACCACTGGGACGGCTCGGCCACCCGGACCACCCTGGCCAGCTCGCCGACGAACAGCCGGACCAGCTCCGGCATCCGGTAGCTGTGGGCGTCGACCTGACGGAGGAGGCGTTCGTCGCACAGGTGCTGCAACTGGGTCTCCACGTCGTCGACCCGCCAGCCGGCGGCGGATATCCTACCGGCCTCGTACTCGCGGACGTCGCCCGTGGCGAGCCGGTGCAGCAGGGCAGCGGTGGCACCCGTCCGGTCGAGCTCACCGAGCCGGTCGTAGCTCAGCATCAGGCTGCCACGCATGCTCAGGTCGCCGTCGCGCAGCGTGTCCAGGCGGCGCTGCGGATCGGCGAGCCGCTCGGCGAACGACTCGAGCGACGCGAACCGCTGCCGGGCGATGCGTGCCCCGACGATCTGGATGGCCAGGGGCAGCCCCTCGCAGTGCTCGACAATCGTCCGCGCGGCCTGCGGCTCGGCCGTCACCCGGCCCGGGCCCGTGAGCGCGGCGAGCATCGCCGTCGCCGCCGAGGCCGGCAGAGGGTCCAGCATCAGCCGCTGCACGCCGTGCCGCGGACCGACGGCACCACGCCCGGTCAGCATGGCGACCGCCGGGCCGCGGCCGGGCAGCACACCATCCAGCCGGGCGCCGAGCGGGACGTTGTCGAGCAGGATCAGCAGCCACCGGGACGCTACCAGGGAGCGCAGCCGGGCGGCCGCCTCGGCCGGATCCGCCGGAATCTCGCCGACCGTCACCCCGAGCCCGCGCAGCAGCTGCCCGGCGATCCCGCCCGGGCCGCTACCGGCGGATGCGTGGCGCAGGTCGACGTACAGCTGACCGTCGGGGAACTGGTCCTGCACGGCGTGGGCGGCGTGCAGGGCGAGCGCCGACTTCCCGACGCCCGCGGGGCCGTCGACCGCGATCACCGCCGGGCCACCGTCGGTGCGGAGCATGCTGACGAGCTGCCACAGCTCGAAGGCCCGGCCGTGGAACATCGGCGTGTCGCGGGGCAGCTCTGCCGGGCGGATCAGCTCGGCCGGCGGCGCCGCGGGGTCCGTTGCGCCATCGTCGGCCGGCAGGCCGGCGAGCACGGTGCGGTGCGCCGCGACCAGCCCCGGTCCGGGCTCGATCCCGAGCTGGTCGATGAGCAGCCGGCGGACGTCAGCGAAGACGGCGAGCGCCTCGGCCTGGCGTCCCGAGCCGTGCAGGGCCAGCATCAGCAGCTCGTGCAGCCGCTCGCGCAGCGGATGGGCGGCCGACAACGCGCGCAGCTCGCCGACGAGGCGGGCCGCCGGGCCGGAGGCAAGCTCCGCCGTGATCCGTTCCTCGACCGCGCCCAACCGCTCCTCGAGCAGCGCGGTGACCTCGCCGTGCCCGATCCGGGCCAGGCTGCACTGCCCCAGCGGTGTACCGCGCCACAGGGCCAGGGCGGTGGCGAGCACGCTCGCCCCGCCGGCGTGGTCCGCCGCCCCGATCAGCCGCCGGGCCTGCTTATGCAGTCGCCGGAACTGCATCAGGTCCAGCTCGTCGGGGTGAACGTCGAGGCGGTAGGCCGAGTGCAGCGTCACCAGCCGGCCCGCCTCGCCCTCGGCCGCCAGCGCGGAGCGCAGCCGCGACACGTGGAACTGCAGCACGTTGCGGCTGGTGCGCGGCGGTGCGTCGCCCCACAGCCAGTCGATGAGGTCGTCGACCGGCACCGGCTCGCCGGCCCGCAGCATCAGCGCGGCGGCCAGCGACCGCTGGATCGGTCGGCTGGTCACGAGGAGGTCCGCGCCGCGGACCTCGATGCGCACCGGCCCCAGCAACTGGAAACGCATGGTATTTCCCCCCGTCAATCCTGGGCGCGTCGATCTCGACCCTAACCGGTATTCGCGAGAAGAGATCGGTCCACTGCCGTGCGGAACCGGAAGACCACTGGCGACGCGCCCGGTCGGCACGGCCGGGCGACAGCGGAGGTTCAGCGCACGTACAGCGCCGAAGACCAGGCTGGCCGGGTCGACCGGCCCGAGTTCGGGGCCGTCGCCGGACCGTGATCCCCCCGATGAAAGGTTGACTGCAATGCCGGCAACCCAACCTATCGGACCCTTGCGAAGGCCGCCGGCTTCAGCGCCACCGCGCTCTCCGCGGCGAGCGACCGGCGCCCGAGACCGTCACCGTCGCCGCCGCCTGTCTCGGGACGGTGGTCCGACGGATGTCCTGACCGCCGCCGCGGCCCTCGACAGCGTCCCGCGAACGGTCGCGGTCGGCGCGTAGGAGAGCACCGCGGCCGCCCGCTCGGCCTGCCGCTACCCGGCCGCCGCCGGACCGAAGTACCCGGTAACACCGCCCGGACAGCATCAGCGGATCGCTGACCACACGGAGCCCGGCAGTCCGTCCGTCGAGGCGCCGTCCCTGCTGGGCAGCGTGACCGGCGGCGGCGGACTGCCGGAAGGTCGCTACAGCGGCACGCCGGGCAGGTCGCGGGTGTTGAGCTGATCGAAGACGTATGACGGGGAGCCGGCCGTGGACAGCACCTGGACCAGGTGCTGCGGACCGTCGAGGACCTTGACCGTGACAGTGGAGTACATGCTGTTGTACGCCTTCTGGCTCCGGCGCGACGAGCCGGTGGCGTAGGCGTTCTCCTGCTGGCTCGCCGCGACCTTGGCCGCGTCGGTGGAGGTCCATGCGGTACATACCACGGCCTGAGCGGTGGCTGCCGACGTCTGGGGGCGGCGTACCCCGACCGCGACGGCCGGGACGGCCTTGAACGTCGTGTAGATGTCGGCGGTGACGACATCGCCGAGGCAGTCGACGATTGCCTTGACCCGGGCGTCGGCGGCCAGCGACGTGCCGGCGTCGGTGGTCACGTCGGTGAAGGTGCCCGAGCGGCCGGCGACGAGCACGTCGGAGCCGGTGACCCGGGCCTGGGGCAGCAGCGGCGCGATCGAGGCGGTCAGCGCTTCGTTGTAATCCGTCGGTGCCTTGAGGATGTCACCGTCGAGGGTGTAGCCCAGCTTCTGCAGCGACGATTTCACCAGCGCGGTGTCCTGGCCGCCGTCGATGACCATCACGTGGCTCGGCGGCGCACCGGCGGTGATCGACCAGTTGGCGGCCTTCGTGACGATGCCGAACTGCTCCATCTCCGGGCCGAACGGCTGGGCGCCCCGGACTGACATCTGGCTCCACCGACCCTCGGTCAGCTTGACCATCGCGGCGGTCTCGGAGAACACGATCTGCTTGCGGGTATTGTCCGTGGCCGAGATCCGGCCCAGCGCGGTCAAAAAGGGGGTCGCCGCGGCCGCGGGCGGCTCCTGCGAACCGCAGCCGCTCAGCAAGAGCAGCGTTATGATGATCACCGCAGTCGATCTCATGCGACGGAGGATAGGAACACCTGTCAAGACCTCCGAGTGAGCGGCGGCTTCGGCACGTCCATGACCGTCGTGGTGGTCGGGGGCCGCGACCCGGCCGATATCGGGTGGGCGCGGTCGTACCTCGGGGGCGTCGTCGTTGAAGGTCTTCGCAACCGCACGAACCACTTGCGTTGACGCCGCACTCCACCGAGACCAGCATGATCACGGTGGATGGGCTCAGTCCAGACGCCGCACGTACCCCGATGCTGATCGAGGAGCGGACATGCACGTCCATCTAGTCACAGCGGAAGACCCACTCACGCTCGATGCCCGGGCCCGCGAGCTCATCCGCTTCCCGCAGCTGACCATGCCGTTGCTCGCCGCACTCACGCCCGAGAGCTGGACGGTGACGCACACCGACGAAATCACCCACAACGTCGACACCGCACAACGCTACGACCTGGTGGGTATCACCGCCGCCACGCCTGGCGCGCCGCACGCCTACGAACTGGCCGACGCTTTCCGCGCGAACGGCGTCACGGTGGCGATGGGCGGTCCGCACGCCACGCTGATGCCTGCCGAAGTCGCGAAGTTCGCCGACATCGTCGTGGTCGGAGAGGCTGAGACGGTATGGCCGCGGGTGCTGTGCGACATCGAGCAGGAGGCTCGGTACACCGTCGGTCGGCACGTCATCGACGAGGCCACCGGCGCGAATGTCGAAGTGCTGCCGACCGGTGCCAAGATCTACCGATGTCCGCAGGCGGCCGGTCTCGCCGGCCTGCCGTGGGCCCGGCGCGACCTGATCCGCCACGGCGGCTGGAACGGGTGGTGGGCGACCAGGGGAGCAATCATTGCGACGCGCGGCTGCCCGCACCGATGCGACTATTGCACCATTCCGGTGCTCTACCCCGAGGCCCGCCAGATGCGTTTCCGGCCGGTCGAGGAAGTGGCGGCGGAGGTCGCGGCCATACCCGACAGGGGCATCGTGTTCTGGGACGACAACATCGGCGCCAATCCCCGGTACGCCAAAGCGCTCTTCCGGGCGCTGGCCCCGCTCGGCAAGTGGTGGACCAGCCAGACGACCATGGCCTCGGTCCGAGACGACGAGTTCCTGCGACTCGCCGCCGAGAGCGGGTGCAAAGCGCTGTTCCTGGGCCTCGAGAGCGTCAGCCAGGAAAGCCTCGCCGGTGCGCACAAGGCTCACAACCGGGTGAACGAGTACAAGCAGCTGCTGAAGCGCTTCCATGCGCACGGCATCGCCGTCCAGGCCGGCATCATGTTCGGGTTCGACCATGACACCAGGGACATCTTCGCCCGAACCGTCGACGTCATGGGCGAGATCGGCCTGGACAACGCGACGATCAGCCTGATGGTGCCCTACCCCGGCACACCCGCTTACACCCGGCTGCAGGCCGAGGGCCGAATCGTCGACCACGACTGGCGGCACTACAACGGCAAGACCCACGTCGTGCACCGACCGCTCCTCATGTCGCCCGACGAGCTGCTCGCCGGTTATGAGTGGGCGAAAACCCAGTTCTACCGCCCCCAGCACATCATCAAGCGACTCTTCAAGAGCCGGACGGGGCTGTGGTGGAACATCCCGCGCAACGTCGGCTACATGCGCGGCCTCACGGGCGAGGTCCGTTCACGCGCGGCGATGCATCGGCAGGCGCCGGTGTAGACGGGCCCTATCGTCGGCAGGCCGGGTCGGCCTGGATCTGCTCGCTGCTGCGGCCGGTGACGCCCGGCGGCAGCTTCGTCTCGGGACTGATCCGGCTACAGCGCAGCTGCTCGGTGGTGATGCCGGCGACGTAGTGCAAGTCGATGCCAGCCAGGTTGGCGCCGGCGAGGTCTGCGCCCGTGAGGTCGGCGCCGGACACGTCCGTGGCGAAGAAGTCGGCTCCGGACAGGTTCGCGTGCGACAGGTTCGCCCCGTTCAGGCTCGTGCCGTGCAGCATCGCCTTGCTGAGGTTGGCGCCGGAGAGCTTCGCCTTGCGCAGCGCCGCGTCGGCGAGCGTGGCCTCCGACAGGTTGGCCCGGGACAGGTCGGCAAACATCAGCGACGCCTCGTACAGCATCGCGCGGGACAGGTCCGCGCCGGTCAGGTCCGCCTGCTGCAGGTCGGCGTAGGTCAGGTCGGCGCCGGCCAGGTGTGCCTCCGCGAGGCGGCCGTGCGGCAGGCCGACGACGGCGTCGGCGAGGTTGAGCCCGGCGTTGGCGGGCGCGTACGGGTCGGGGCGGCGGCTCAGCACGATCACGGCCGCCTGCACGTCGACGCTGGTGTTCACCGGAGGATTACCGGCGACCCGCTGTTCCCGCGTCACCGCCGCATGCGTGCGGACGAACGCGCAGATCACCTCGATGATCGCCGGCTCGTCACCGGGCGAGTCGCGCATGAGGCGCTCCAGCGCGTACAGCGCGCCCAGGCGGATACTCAGCCGCTCCGGGCCCTCCTGGCCGAGCTGATCGATGGCGCGGCTGAACCGGTCGGTGATCTGCCCCCGCTCGGCCAGCGCCTGCTGCGCGCGGTTGGCCTCCTGCTGGCGGCGGTTGGCGTCGTTGGTGTAGAACAGGCCGACAGCGACGAGCAGTACCGATATGGTGCCGGCGATCGCGGTCAACGTCTGCCGCCAGTCGGGCCGGATGTCCAGCCGCAGCGGCGCATCGCCGCCCGGTAGCCGCACGGTCCGTCCGGCCCCCGCTCGCCGGGAGCGGCCCACCTTCCGAGCCGTGGTGATCGGGGTGCGTCTCGTGGGCATCCGCTCATCACACCGAGCAGCCGCCCGGAATCCAATCGCCACTCAGCCAGGATCGCCGGCCGAACGCCGCGGCGGCTGTGGCCGTCGGGAGCTTGCGCGAAGGGGTGTATTTCGAGCGGCTCTTCAGACGCCGGTGGCGCCGACGGCAGCTAATACTCTGGTCGTGACCTGTCCGCTAGAGAGGCGGCCTCGGCGTCTGCGGCATTCGCTTCGTCCGTGTGGCCGAGTCGGCGGGCGTAGGTACTCAACGCCATGAGCGCGTCGAGCAGGCTCCGTTCGGCCCGGCGCACATCCTCCCGCGATCGCTCCAGCTTCTTCACGTGCCGCTCAAGCAGGTACTCCGTCGTGTAGCGATGGTCGTCATCCCAGTCCTCGTCCTGCACTTTGCGATGCTGGTCCCGGGCCAGCAGTGTGCGCTGCCGAAAATGCGTCACCGCGTGGGCGCCGGCGGTCAAGGCCGCATCGGGTCGGCCCAACGCGAACAGGCGCACACCGAGAGCGTGCCAGGTGTCCGCGGCGATGCGATGTTCGTGGCGCCGCAGCCGTGGTAGCAGCTGGATGATGACCGCGCGCGCCTCTTCGGCCCGGTCGCTGCGGACCAGCCTGTCGCTGAGGAGATTCACCGACCGGGCCAGCTCGGGCGTTACGCCCGAGCGTTTACGCCAATAGCCGAGGACCTCCGCCGTCACATCGGCCGCCTCGGCCACCCGGCCGGCCCGATCGAGCAGATTCGCGTACGTCGTCAACGCGTGCGTGAGTGCGACGCCCTGCGCGGTCCCCGCCCGGATCTCGTCCACCGCTGCGGCCGCCGACTCAGCGGCGTCCTCGTGGCGGCCGAGCGCGGCCAGGATCACCGTCCGCCAGCCCCGCGCATCCCGGGCAGCCTGGCCGGTGCTCGACCGCAGCTGCTCGTCGGTGAGGTCGAGCGCCTCCTCGAGCGCCTCGGTCCTGACGAGGCGAACGCGAAGCTCGGCCATGGCGCGGCCGATCTCGTCGGCGTATGCGCCGGGCCGGGCCACATCCAAGGCCCGCAGCACGGCCAGTTCCTCGCGGTACGCGATTGCCGCGAGATCATCCCAGCCCAACTCCGTCAACAGCTCGGCGAGGCGACGCACTGCGGCCGTACTGCTCCACTCGGCTGGGGGCCGCCTGCGCAGCAGCTCCACCTGACTGAGCGCGTCTCTCGCCCACCGCAGTGTCTTGTCCTCCCGGACCAGACCCCGATAACGCGCCGGGTCCACGGGACGATCCAGCATCTTCCGGTGTACCACATCGGCATCCGCTCCGGTCACGGAGATCTTTGTAGCAGCTCACCGAAGGCCGGCCGGTACCGTAGCCGGGCCGTCAGGGGCCTCGGCCGCGACGGTGGAGGTCGTCGGACATCGGACCCACCCCTTCGCCGGAAGCGCCTCGAGTGGCCGGATGGGTCACCGGCCCCCGGTGCCATGGTTTAACGCTGCCCGCGCCGGGCAGAGCGCCAACTCGACCAATGAGATCGGCGGGCTCGCTGGCGGGTGCGGTCGCACTGGCGCGGACCGGGTGAGGAGACCATGGACGACCAATCGCTCGACGGACCGGGGAGGGCGGGTCGGGCTCGTAGGCTCGTCGCCCGTCTCGCCTTATTGGGGCTGAGTCGGCGAAGGCATGCGCGGATGCTGGAGGACCGATGAACACCATGCGAGCGGTACGCGCGCACCGCCGCGGAGGGCCCGAGCAGCTGGTGTACGAGGCGGCGCCGCGCCCTGAGCCGGCACCGGGTGAGGTGCTCGTGGCCGTGCACGCCGCCTCGATCACCGCCGGAGAACTCACCTGGGACGCCACCTGGACGGACAGCCTCGACCCGGGGGGCCGCGATCGGACACCGATCATTCCCTCGCACGAGATGTCAGGAGTCGTCGCCGCGCTCGGGCCCGCAGTGACCGGGATTGGGGTTGGAGACGAGGTCTACGGGCTCCTCCCGTTCGTACGCGACGGAGCTGCCGCCGAGTACGTCACCGCCGCGGCGGACATCCTTGCCGCCAAGCCGGTGAACCTGGACCACGGCGCGGCCGCGGCGGTTCCGCTTGCCGCGCTGACGGTCTGGCAGGCGCTGGTGGACCACGCCTCCCTCCGGGCCGGGCAGCACATTCTGATCCACGGTGCGGCGGGCGGCGTGGGCTCGTTCGCCGTGCAGATCGCCGCGGACCTGGGCGCGAGGGTGACCGCGACCGCCCGTGGACGTGATCGTGACTTCGTGACCGGGCTCGGCGCCCACGAAGTCCTCGACTATGCGAGCGAACGCTTCGAGGACCGGGTCCATGGCGTCGACGTGGTGCTCGACCTGGTCGGCGGCGAGACACAGGCTCGTTCCTGGGGCGTGCTACGGCCGGGTGGTGTACTGGTGAGCGTCTCGGCCCCGCCGGAGGTCCCGCAGAACACCGCGCAAGGGGTCCGTGGAGTGTTCTTCATCGTCGAACCGAACCGGGCCGAGCTCGAGACCATCGCGCGGCTCATCGAGACCGACCGGCTCACCCCGATCGTCGACCGCATCGTCCCACTGACCGAAACACGCGCCGCGTACGAGGCGCTGCAGGCAGCGCACAAGCGCGGCAAGATCGTCATCCGCGTCGCGGAAGGGTGAGCACCCCGATCAGACGCCGCAGCCACAACATCTGGGGGCGCCGTGCCGGGACCCTGTGGTGAGCTGCAGTACGGTGCGCCCCAGTGGTGAGTCGTCGTCCGCCGTCGTCCGCGCCGCGCGGACGGCCTCGACCGTCTGGATGGTCTGCCATGGCGCGCCGCCGTAGGCCACGTCGCTGCGCCACCGGAACGTGTCGGGCTGAATTGTGTGGAACACCCACCGCTCCAGGCGGTCCGCCTCGGCGCGCTCGAGGACGATCTCGTCGCGGACGGTCCGTGCGTACATGTGGATGACGACGGACGTCGCGGTGGAGTGGAAGGTGAAGCGCCACAGTCGCAACCGCTCGTCCCAGATGCGCACGCACAGCCCGATCTCCGGCCCGACCCGCCATTCGTCGAGGACCGCCCGGCCGTCAAGGGCGTCGACGAAGGTCCATGAGCCTTCGGCGACGCGGCCGGTGGTGAGATAGCTGACCCGGGTCCGCCAGTTGCCCAGGAGTGGGGCGAAGTCGTTCACGTCAGCCCTTCGACGAGGCAGTCGGCGATGGCCGGCAGGTGAGCTTGGCCGGGGTCGTAGATGGTGACATCCAGTCCCGCAATGCGTCCGGTGCGCCACAGCGCCGTCAGCAGGTCGGTCAGCTGTGCGAAGGTGAGGCCGGGTGAGCCGGGGCTGTCGACGGCCGGCAGTACGGTGCCGTCGAGGACGTCGAGGTCGAGGTGCAGCCACAGCCGGGGCGCGCCGGCCAGGTGCTTGAGCACGGTGCGCGCTGTCGCGTCGATACCCGATGCGAGCAGTTCCTCGATGCCGATCACGCGCATGGGAGCCGGCCGGCCGGTGCGGTCGCCGACCTGCACGACCTCGTCGTCGGTGACGAGCGGTGTGCCGGTGTCGGGCCAGTGTGTCAGCAGGAGTTCCCCGCGGCCGGTGGCCAGGGCCAGGCCCATGCCGGCTGCAGTACCGAGTTCAGTGGGGTTCTGGTCGCCGGAGTGGGCGAAGTCGGTGTGACCGTCGACGTGGATGAGACCGACGTGGTGCTGGCGGCGGGCGCCGGCGAGGCAGCCGAGCAGTATCGAGCAGTCGCCGCCGAGCACGAGCGGCCGGTGGCCGGCGGTGAGCGCGCCGGCGACCGTATCGGCCAGGCGCAGCGCGTGCTCGCGGACGGTCAGGCCGTTTTGGATCCGGGTCCCGGAGGTGGGCTCGACGCTGTACGGCGGGTGGGGCAACCGGGTCACGTCGACCGCGCCGAGCCGCTCGGCCAGCCCGGCGTCGACCAGGGCGCCGGGCGCCTGCCAGGCCCCGGGCTCCGTGCCGCCCGGGCCCGGTCGCAGCCCGACGCTCCACGGCGCACAGATCACTTCGATCACCATGGCCCTCCTCGGTTACACCGGAGAAAAGTGTTTCACCGGTGTCGCAGAGCGCGCAACCCGGTAGGCTCGGCCACCATGCACGAGTTCCGGCGCCGGGATTTCGTCGGTGGGCGCCCTGTGATCGACTTCGTCAACACCGTCACGGCCCGCAACGGCGAGCCGGTCGACTGGCTGGAGAGCTACGCGGCGCTGCAGCACTGGGCCGCGATGAGCGCCTTGGACCTGCGGGCAGCACCGGCGAGCGGCCCGGAGGCGGTGGCCGAGCTGCATCGGTGCACGGCGCTGCGTGAGGCGGTCCACGCCGTTCTGACCGCGGTGATCGACGCGGTGCCGGTGCCGTCCGATGCCGCCGCGACCGTGGAGTTCAACTGGCGGGAGGCGGCGGAACACGCCCGGCTCGATGTGGCGACCTACCCGTTCGTCATGCGATTCGACCGATCCGCCGGGCCCGACCATGATCTGACCCGGCTGCGCCGCCGGCTCGCCGTGGACGCCGTGGACCTGCTGACCCACCTGCCGCGCCAGCGGCTGCGCCGATGCCCGGGACCGCGATGCGGCTGGCTGTTCCTCGACTCCTCGAAGGCCGGCCGCCGACGGTGGTGCGACATGACCACTTGCGGTACGCACGACAAGAACCGACGCCGCCAGCGCACGCTTCGAAGCGACGCCGATGAATACGCACGGCCTCGGCGGGTCCCAGCCGACGGCCACGGCGCCACGCGACCGCGCGGGACGAAGCCGACGTGAAGGTGCTCGGCTGAACACGGACGGAAAGGCGGCCAGGGCTGCCCTGAGAAACTGTTTGCCGTCAATGGGTGAGCGATAACAATCGAATTTCCTGAGTGCGGCGAAAAGTGTTATGGAAATGGCCTCCAGCGGGTCAGGACGAGCGCGTTCGAAAGTTTCACCGAACTCGTGATGCCCGGCAGTGGAATTCGGGGCGGAGCTTGAATTCGGTATCACGGTTCTGGCACCGTCGGCGCCGAGTGTGAGCGGTCACAAATGAGCGCTCGGGCATGAGGAGGACACGGTGGTCGGACGACGCTCGCGATTGAGGCGACTCGCCACGGCGCTGGCGGCAGGAGCATTGCTGCTGTCGGGAGCCGCCGCGCTGCGAGCCCCGGCCGCCCAGGCCCTGGAGAACGGGGTCGCCCGAACCCCGCCGATGGGCTGGAACTCCTGGAACACGTTCGGTTGCAACATCAATGAGACGCTCATCCGGGGGATGGCCGACGCCATCGTGAACTCGGGGCTGCGGGATCTGGGCTACCAGTACGTCGTCGTCGACGACTGCTGGTTCAACCCGAACCGGGACTCGTCGGGGAATCTGCAGGGTGACCCGTCGCGGTTCCCGAGTGGTATGAAGGCGCTGGGTGACTACCTGCACGGCAAGGGTCTGAAGTTCGGTATCTACGAGGCGCCGCTGGACAAGACGTGCGGGCAGTATTTCGGCAGCTATCCGGGCGCGACCGGTAGTGGTGGTCATGAGACGCAGGACGCGCGGCAGTTCGCGGCGTGGGGTGTGGACTACCTGAAGTACGACTGGTGCTCGCCGACGGGCTCGATCAACGATCAGGTCACCGTGTTCTCGCGGATGCGTGACGCGCTGGCCGCGACGGGCCGGCCGATCGTGTACAGCATCAACCCGAACAGCGTCCATGCGAAGACCGGCCCGCAGCGTAACTGGGGCGATGTGGCCAATCTGTGGCGGACGACCGAGGACATCCAGAACATGTGGAACGGTGGTCAGGCCAACAACTATCCGATGGGTGTGCAGAACATCGTCGACGTCACGGTGCCGCTGGCCGGGTACGCCGGGCCGGGGCACTTCAACGACCCGGACATGCTTGAGGTCGGCCGGGGCGGCGGTATGAACGACACCGAGATGCGCAGCCACTTCGCGTTGTGGGCGATGCTCGCCGCGCCGCTGCTGGCCGGCAACGACATCCGTTCGATGAACGCCGCGACCACGACGATCCTGGGCAACCGCAACCTCATCGCGATCGACCAGGACTCGCTCGGGCTGCAGGCGACCCAGGTCTCCAACGACGGCACCCGCCGGGTGCTGGCCAAACGCCTCGCCAACGGCGACGTCGCGGTGGCCCTGTTCAACCAGGGCGGCTCCACCACCACCGTCTCGACCACCGCCGCCGCGATCGGCAAGGCGGGCAGCTCCTTCACGCTCCTCGACGCCTGGACCGGCGCAGTGAACACCACCTCGGGTGCCATCTCGGCAAGCGTGCCCGCCCACGGCACGGTCGTGTACCGGGTCAGCGGCACCGGGTCCTCGTCGCCCGCCGCGCCATCGAGCACCCCGCCGTCCAGCCCGCCGGTCTCGTCCAGCCCGCCGCCCTCGTCGCCGCCGGCGTCCCAGGGCGTGGGGGCCTGCCGCGTGACCGACAGCATCAGCGCCTGGAACACCGGGCTGACGAGCTCCATCACGATCACCAACACCGGCCCGGCCGCCGTCGACCACTGGTCGCTGGTCTTCACACTCCCCAGTGGGCAGACGATCACCGGCGGCTGGAACGCCACGTTCGCACCGTCGGCCGGCCGCGTCACCGCCACCGACGCCGGCTACAACGCCGTCCTCGCGCCCGGCGCCTCCACCACCATCGGTTTCCAGGCCACCCACACCGGCAACACCACGGGGCCGGCCGCGTTCACCCTCAACGGCTCCGCCTGTACCACGGCATAAGCCCCGAAAGGACACTCGATGTCGCCAGCCTTGACCCGACGGCGCCGCCGGCCGCTCGTCGCCCTCTCCGCCGTACTCGCCCTGGCCGGTGCCGGCCTGGTCGGTACGCACATCGCCGCCGCGGCAAGCGCCGGCTGCTCGGTGCAGTACGCCGTGTCGTCACAGTGGCAGAGCGGGTTCGGCGCCAACGTGACGATCACGAACCTGGGTGACCCGGTCACCGCCTGGACCCTGACCTGGTCATACGGGGCCGGGCAGCAGGTGACGCAGGCATGGAACGCCACCGTGACCCAGAGCGGCGCCCAGGTCACCGCGGCGAACGCGGCCTACAACGGGTCGGTGGCCACCAACGGCACCGTGTCGTTCGGCTTCAACGGCTCCTCGGGCGCCAGCAACCCGGACCCGACCGCGTTCACGCTCAACGGGGTCGCCTGCACGGGCGCGCCGACGTCGCCCAGCGTGTCGGCGTCGTCAAGCCCGTCCGCGTCAAGCAGCCCGTCCGCTTCGTCCAGCCCGTCGGCGTCGTCCAGCCCGACCCCGCCGAACGGCCCGTCGACATTCACGAACCCCGTCGTCTGGCAGGACTTCGCCGACGGCGACATCATCCGCGTCGGGGACGTGTACTACTACTCCGCCTCGACCATGCACTACTCGCCGGGCGCACCCATCCTGCGCTCGTACGACCTGGTGAACTGGGAGTACGCGGGGCACTCGGTGCCGCGCCTGGACTTCGACTCATCGGCCTACGACCTCAGCGGCGGCCGCGCGTACGTCAAGGGCATCTGGGCCTCGGCATTCAACTACCGGCCGAGCAACAGCACGTACTACTGGCTGGGCTGCACCGAGTTCAACCGGACCTACGTCTACACCTCCGCCGCGGTCGACAGCGGCTGGACCAAGAAGGCCCGGATCAACAAGTGCTACTACGACGCCGGGCTGCTCTTCGACAACGACACGCCCTACGTCGTCTCCGGCAACACGACGATCAGCGTGGCCCAGCTGTCGCCGGACCTCACCTCGGAGGTGCGGTCGCAGACGGTGTACCAGACCCCGTCGAGCATCGGCACACTCGAAGGCTCCCGCATGTACAAGCGAGGCAACTACTACTACATCTGGTCCACCAGGCCCGCCAACGGCCAGTACGTGCTGCGCTCGACCAGCCCTTGGGGGCCCTACGAGCAGCGGCAGGTCCTGCTCAACCTGCCCGGCCCCATCTCCGGCGGCGGCGTGCCGCACCAGGGCGGCCTCGTGCAGACGCAGAACGGCGACTGGTACTACATGGCCTTCACCGACGCCTACCCGGGCGGTCGGATGCCGACGATGGCACCGATCAGCTGGAGCGGCGACGGGTGGCCGGTGCTGCAGACCGTGAACGGCCGCTGGGGGACCAGCTACCCCCGGCCCAACCTGCCGTGGCACCCGCTCGCCTCGATGATCGGCACGGACTCCTTCACATCCGGCGCGCTCGGGCCGCAGTACGAGTGGAACCACAACCCCGACACCACGAAGTTCAGCGTCGGCAACGGCCTGCGGCTCAGTACCGCCACGGTGACCAACGACCTGTACAACGCCCGCAACACGCTGACCCGCCGCATCCAGGGACCGACCTCGACGGCGACCATCCAGCTCGACTACTCCACGATGGCCAACGGCGACCGGGCCGGCCTCGCCATGCTGCGCGACCAGTCCGCCTGGATCGGCATCCGCAAGGACAACGGCACCACCCGGGTCTCCATGACCAACGGCCTGACGATGTCCACCAGCGGCTGGACCACCACCGGCACCGGCACCGAGCAGGCCGGTGCCACCGTCTCCGGCGGCCGGATTTGGCTGCGCGTGGCCGCGAACATCCAGCCGGGCTCCGGGCGGACCGCCACGTTCTCCTACAGCACCAACGGCACCTCGTTCACGACGCTGGGCCCCGCCTTCACACTCAATAGTGACTGGCAGTTCTTCATGGGGTACCGCTTCGGCGTCTTCAACTACGCCACCACCGCCCTCGGTGGCTCGGTGACCGTCAACCAGTTCGGGGTGAGCACCCCGTGAGCCGGGCGGGACTGCCGGCGCCGCCGTCGGCAGTCCCGCCCCCGGCACCGCGGCGCGTCCCCATCGGCACCGCTGTCCCGATCACGCACTTTCAGCCCGTCTCGGGGTCGAGGAGGGAGTCGAGGGTGTTCAGCAGCAGCGGGATGTCGATGGGTTTGGTGAGGTAGGCGTTCGCGCCGGCGGCGAGTGTCCGGCCGGTGGTGTGCTGGGTCGCGTCGGCGGTGACGACGACGATGGGGGTGTGGTGGGTGGCGGGGTCGTGGCGGAGCCGGCGGATGACCTCCTCGCCGGGGATGTCGGGAAGGTGCAGGTCGAGCAGGACCAGGTCGGGTGGGTGGCGGCCGGCCTGGTCGAGAGCTGCGGTGCCGAGCGTGGCGGTGGTCAGGGTGATGGAGGGGCGGTGGGCGAGGACGTCCTGGACGAGGAGCCGGTTTTCGGCCACGTCCTCGACGTAGAGGATCTGCTTGGGATCGCGGTATGCCCGTGTCGCGGGTGCGGCTGTGTTGTTGGCGGCGGGTGGGTTCGGTTCGCCGGTGGTGGCGGTGGCGGCGGGCAGTGACACGGTGAAGCGGCTGCCGTGGCCCGGCGTGCTGGTGACCGTGAGGGTGCCGTTCATGGCGCGGGTGAGCTGCTGGGAGAGGGTCAGACCGAGGCCGGTGCCTTCGATCCCGGCGGTCGGGGCATCGAGGCGCTCGAACGGATCGAACAGTTTCGTCAGCCCCTCGGGGGTGATGCCGCGACCGGTGTCCGTGACGGTCAGATGCACCAGCGGGCCGTGGCGGGTGAGGGTGACGGTGACGGTGCCGCCGGGCCGGTTGTACTTGATGGCGTTGGACAGCAGGTTGATCAGTATCTGGCGGAGGCGGTTGGGGTCGGCGGCGATGGTGGTGCGTTCGGTTGGTGGCAGCAGGTGCAGGGTGACGTCCCGGACCTGCGCCAGCGGCCGGACCAGGTCGGCCGCCTCGGTCACGATGTTGCCGGCCGGCACTGCCTGCATCGCGACGGCCAGCTGGCCGGCTTCGATACGGGAGATGTCCAGGATGTCATCGAGCAGCGCGAGCAGGTGACGCCCGGCCTTGATGATCATTTCGGCGTGGTCGAGGTGGGGTGGTTGGAGACCGGCGACTGTCAGCAGGTAGGCGAAGCCGAGCACGGTGTTCATAGGGGTGCGCAGTTCGTGGCTGGCCCGGGACAGGAACGCGCTTTTGCTGGCGTCGGCGTCGCGGAGCCGCTGGTTGGTTTCTTGCAGCTCCTGCGACCGGCGGACCAGTTCGGTATGCAGGAGGTCGGCCAGCGCTGGTGCGGCGGGTGTACCGGCGTCGGGGTCGGGTTGCTGCACGAAGTCGGTCACGTCCTCGGCCCGGTGCACGATGTATGCGAGCTGACCGCCGGGTCCGAAGACCGGGACGTTGCGGCAGCTCCAGTAGCGGGTTTCGAAGTGGTCACCACCGGCCTGCGGGGTACGGACGTCGTAGCGTTGCACCGCCATGCTGTCGGGGATCCGGTCCCGCAGGACGCATCGCAGGGAGGCCCGGAGGTTGGCGACGCCCGTGGCCTGCGGGTCGCCTGGATTGTCGGGGAACACCTCGAACAGCGGCCGGCCGATGTCGCGCTCGCGGGAGGCCAGGGTGGCCTGCAGGTAGGCATCGGTGGCCTCGACGATGCGCAGGTCCGGGTCGAGCACCATCATCAGGATCGGGGCCTGCCGGAACAGGATCTGGTACTCGTCCACGGCGACCCACGGCGCGGTCATGCCGGTCCCGGTCCGGCTGGAGCACCGGCCGGGAGGAGCCGGTCGAGGGCGGCCCGCAGGTCGGAGCGGGTGAAGGGTTTGGTCAGCAGCGGCTCCGGAGCCCGGTGCGCGTGCAGGCCGTCGGCGACCGGGTCGGCGTAGCCGGACATGTACAGCACCCGGATGGCCGGCCGGTCGGTGCTCAACCGGCCGGCCAGGTCGGTGCCGAGCATGCCGGGCATCACCACGTCGGTGAGCAGGCAGTCGATCGGCTCCTGATGGTGTGTGACGGCCTTGAGGGCGGCGGGTCCGTCGGCGGCCGACAGGACGGTGTAACCGTCGCGGCGCAGCATCCGCACGATGACCGCCAGAAGGTCGGGTTCATCGTCGACGACGAGGATCGTGCGGCCGCCCGGCGCCTCGGCCGGGGCCGGGCCGGATGGTGGCGGCGGGTCCGCGGCCACCGGGAAGTAGGCGTGTGCGCTGGTGCCCCGGCCCGGCGCGGACTCCAGGGTGAGGTGCCCCCCGACCTGCTGTACCGCGCCCAGGGCGCTGGGCAGGCCCAGGCCGGAGCGGCCATCGCCGGTGCTGAAGAACGGTTCGACGGCATGGGTGAGCACCTGCGCGGGCATGCCGACGCCGTTGTCGGTGACGCTCACCCGGACGTAGCGGCCCGGGCCGGGCGCCGCAGACGTCTGCGAGCCGTCGGCCACGTCATCAGCCAGATCGTCGGCTACGTCGACGACCGCTGTGGCCAACCGGATGACGCCACCGCCGGGCAGGGCCGCCACCGCGTTGCCGCCGGTCTGGTGCAGGAAGGCGCCGATCGCCTCGGCCGTCGCCCGGGCCGCCGGCAGCCCGTCCTGAAGGTCCCGGCACAGGGTGACCCCGGCCGGCAGGTCCCGCTCCAGCGCGGACGCCTCGTTCCGCACGATCGGATTGACCTCGACCGGCGGGGTGGCGACGACGAGGCGGCTGCCGAACCGCAGCATGATGGCGGCCAGATCGCGGGCCCGGCCGGCGGCCGCCGTCAACTGCCGCAGATCGGCCCGGATCTCCTCGTCCGCCGGGCGTTGTGGACCGGTATCGTGCTCGACGTTTTCCTGCAGCAGATCCGCGTACCCCAGTACCGAGGCCAGCGCGTTGTTGAAATCGTGGGCGACGCCGGAAGCCATCCGCCGCAGGCTGTCCAACCGGTCCCACCGGGCGTGCTCGAGCATCCGCCGCCGATGGTCCGCCTCCTCCTGCTCGACCGCGACGACAGCGGCCGTGACGTCGTTGACGACCAGCACGGTCCCCGCGTAGGCGCCGGTGACCTCGCGAACCGATTGCACCCGGGCATCCAGCCACCGATCCGAGCCGCGCGGCTGCCACCGCCCCAGTTCCTGCCGGTCCGGGCCACTGCCCCGGCAGGCCTGCTCGAGCACCGCCGGACGCTGCGCCTGCGGCAGACATTCCACCCAGTCGAGCCCACCCGTCCGCCCGGCCTGCGGCCCGCACATCCGGCTCAGCGCCGGATTGGCGTACAGCGCACAGCCCTGGGCATCGGTCAGGACGATGCCGACCGGTGCGGCGTCGGCGATGCGCTGCAACTGCTCCTCGGTCAGCCGCAGCCGGTATGCGGTCGCCGCGAGCTGGTCAGTGACCACCCGCAGATGCCGAGCCGCAAACTCGTCCGTGGACGCCACCGGGCCCGCCACCGCGGGTGCCGCCAGCAGGGTGTCCACGGCCGCGAACAGCTCCTGCGGCTCAGCCGGCTTGGGCAATACCCGGTTCGCACCGCACGCTTCGGCGAGACCGGCCACGTCCGCCGCACGATAATTGCCGCTGAAGATCAGCACCGGTATGTCGCCGCCCACCGGCCGGCGCCGGATCTCCCGGGTGAGTTGAAACCCGTCCAAGCCAGGCATCAATGCATCGGTGATCACCAGATCGGGAAGCTCAACGTCGATGATCGCCAATGCCTGCCGGCCGTCCGCCGCGGAGACGATGCGATACCGGCCGTGGCTGCTCAGCAGCAACTCCAGCATCATCCGGTTCCCGGCGTCGTCGTCCACGATCATCAGCGTCGCCATCATCACCACCCCGTCGCACTCACCGGCAGCAAGCGAACAACGCCCTCCCATCGGTACGCCGGGCCGCAAGTCGCATCCCCCAAACGGTTGCTCACCGGTTGCTCACCGATTTGCTACCGTTTCGCCGATCGTCCGGGCTCCAGACGGCTCACAGGGCCGGGGCGCTGCCGCAGACTCCCGGGTAGGGCTGCAGCGCCGTGCCCGCCGGGTCGTCGACGCCGTCCGGCCGGTCGCCGTCGAGCCTCAAGCCCGGCCCGGTCCTGAGCTCGGCCGGCTTCACTTCGGGCCGGACGATCTCGGCGGCGAGCTGGATCGCGTCGCACGCCGGGCCGATCGAGTCGCCCAGCTCGTTGAGCTGGCACGGTGTACTGGTCAGCGCGGCTGCCGCGTCGAGCGTGCACATCGGCGTGAGGACACTCCCGAATTCGTGCCAATGCATCCGGACCGTCGAGCCGACCCCGGCGGCGGAGCCTGATGATGGGGTTCTCACGCGCCGAGGCGTGGCAGCTCGGCGCGCAACGGGTGATCAGATCTGGAGTGGTCGTGTTCCGACGCATCGCACTCGCCCCGCTGTTGCTCGTCTCCCTGGTGGCGTGCGGCCCCGCGCACAAGGCGGACAAGGCGGCGGCCGCCGCACCGGCGAGCACGGCCGTCTCTGCCGGTCCGGCGCAGCCCGCCTCCACCGGCACGTCAGTGGCACCGTCGGTCACCGCGGGCACGAGCACCGCGGCCTTGACCGGCACTCAGAACGCCTTCCTCAAGTCGGTCGACACCACGAAACGCACCATCACGTTCGACCTCGTCGAGTTCTACACGGGCGCCCAGGCCCAGGCTGCCTGCAAAGAGGACGGCGTCACCGAGACCGCCAACGACATGTGCAAGGCGTGGTACCTGCGCAACAACAACCGCCTGCTGCGAACCCTGCCGGTGAAGCCCGACGCGAAGCTGTTCACGATCGACATGAACGACTCGGCCAAGCCGGTGCCGGTCGACCTCGCGAAGTTCGGCGAGTTCCTGACCACAAACAGCTTCCCCTTCGAGTTCGACGTGGTTGACGGCCAGATCACCCGAGCTCAGGCGTTCTACCTACCCTGACGAGGAGCTCACCGGCCCCAATCGCCGCGGGCCTTACGTCGCCGCTGGGTGGCGACGTAAGGCCGTAGAGTCGTACGGTGTCCGTTGCCCTTCTTGCAGCCTTCGCGTCGGCGGTGCTCTACGGCGTTGGCGCGGCCCTGGAGTCCCGAGGCGCCAAGGTTGCGCCGCAGACGTCTGCCGCCAGCCCCTATGCCCTGATGCACGCACTGCGGCAGGTGCCGTTCCTGGTCGGCGTCGGACTGTCCGGCCTCGGCTTTGCGGGCCAGTTCTTCGCCCTGCGAAGCCTGCCGGTGTTCGTCGTCCAGGCCATCCAGGCGGGCAACCTCGCCGTGACGGCGGTCGCCGCCATCCCGGTGCTGCGGGTTCGGCTCGGCAAACGGCAGTGGACGGCGGTGGCCACCGTCTGCATCGGCCTGGCCGTGCTCGCCTCGTCGGCCGCCACCGAGAACGCCGCCCGGGTCGGCCTCGGCTTCCGGGCCGCGCTGCTCGTCGCCGCGGCCGCGCTGACCGCCGCGGGCCTCGCTGCGGGCCGGCTGCCGCCGCGGTGGCGCGCGGCCGCACTGGGCACGGTCGCCGGTCTGGGCTTCGGCATTGTCGCCCTGGCCGCCCGCAGCCTCGCCTCGCTCACCATCATCGGCCTGCTACTCGATCCGGCAGCGTACGCGCTGGTCCTCGGGGGTCTGGTGGCGTTCGGCTTCTACACCAGCGGCCTGCAGACCGGATCGGTCACCGTGGTGACGGCGGCGGTGGTGGTGAGCGAAACTGCGGTACCGGCACTGATCGGCGTGCTCCTCCTCGGCGACCGGACCCGACCCGGGTATATCCCCGTCGCCGTCATCGGATTTCTCACCGCCGTCGCCGGAGCGCTGTTCCTGGCCCGCCTCGGCGACCCACGGCCCACCGGCCCGCCGGCCCGGCTCGAGACGAGCCCACCCCACGACTGACAGCGACCTCGCGGCCCGGTGAGGCCAAGCCCTCCCACCTTCGGGCAAGCCGTCCGCTACGAGGCCCCGTCGACGAAGATCGCTCGGGGCTGCCGGCCGAATCCTCCATCAGCTGCCTCCCACGACCGTTCCTGCGCCGTGACACCGCCTCCTACCACCGGTGCGCGGAGGGCTGTTTCCTCGGCGTGGCACTTCGTCGAATACCTGCCAACAACCGACGCCGAGGCGACGGTGATCCAGCGCCGCGATCCTCGTCGCCATGCCACGCACAGCCGGGGACTGCGCGTCCGCACGGCCAACTTCACACTGCCAGGCGTGGACGGTCATCCGACGTGGGCCTGGTCGAGTGCGCCCTGCAGCGACCTGCGATATCCGTCGCTCGTATAGGTCGCACCGCTGACCGTGTCGACGTTGGCGCTTTGAGCAGCCAGCACAGCGGATCGCAGCCGTGGCAGCGCCGCCGCGCTGATCTCGGCGTCGCGGTCATCGGCGTCGGGCCAGTGCAGGGCCCGGACGTCGACGATCGTGCGGTCCTGCAGCCGGACCTCGACCTGGACCGGCCCGTAGCGGGTGCGGATTACCGGTCCGTCGATCGTGCGGGTGTCGGCTGGCGGTCCGGAGCCCAACGGCTCGGGGCCGGCGGGCGTCATCACGATCGCGGCGGGCGGCGCGGCGACGGTCGCGCCGAGGCTGGTGCGGTAGCTGAACAGCAGGATCATGACGGCGACGGTCGCGGTGATCCACAGGGTCAGTCGCAGCATGTCAGCGTCCGGATGCTCACCGTGCGAATCTCTCCGTGTGGATGCGGTCGGCGGGCATACCGCTCGCGCGCAGGTCGGCGCGGACGGCGGCCGTCCAGGCCGGTGGCCCGCACAGGTAGGCCTCCCGGACGGTGACGTCCGGCACGAGACGGCGCAGCCCTCCGGGAGCGTCGAGGCCGGCCGGGAGCCACGATCCGGACGGGGACCGCTGACCCTCCAGGTAGGTGACGGCGACCCCGTAGCGGCGATGGAAGTCGTCGAGCTCGGTGCGGAACACGGCGTCGGCGCGGCGCCGGACGCGGTACAGCAGCACGGTGTCGGGTGCGGCGAGGTCGTCGAGCAGGGCCCGGATCGTCGTGATGCCGACGCCGGCGGCGATCAGCAGCGGCGGTCGACCGCTTGCCCGGTCGGTAGTGAGCGACCCGTACGGGCCTTCGACGAGCACTCGGGTGCCGGGCCGCAGCGAGCGGACCCGGCGGCTGCCGTCGCCGAGATCCTTGACGGTGATGCGGAGCACGTCCGGCGCCGGTCGGGCCGACAGCGTATAGGGGTGCGCCCGCGACCAGCCGGGGCCATCGAGGAACCGCCACAGCAGGAACTGGCCGGCCCGGGCCGGTAGCCGGTCGAGCCGGTGTCCCCGCAGGTACACCGAGGCAACGCCCGGCGCTTCGGCGACGACCTGATCGACCCGAAGCCGGTGGTACACCGAGCGCCACAGGGGCAGCGCGAGGCGGCACACAACGACGGCCAGCAGTGCGGCGGTGTACAGGCCCCACCAGTACACCGTCGCCAGGGTCGATGCGTTGAAGTCCGCGCCCGTCCACAACTGGTGCGGCAGGGCCAGACCGACACCGAGGTACGCGTAGAGGTGCAGCAGATGCCACGTCTCGTACCGCAGCCGCCGCCGGGCGGCCCGTACCGACAACACCACGACCAGCACGAGCAGCGCGGTGCCGGCGGTGGCCAGCAGCATCCCCGGATACGTGACGATGAGCTCCCAGCCGGTGCCGACAAAGTCGGCCCCGTCAGTGTGCGCATAGCCGGCCGTGATCAGCACGACGTGGGCGACCATCAGCCAGCACGATCCGAATCCGGCGAGCCGGTGCGACCGCGCCAGCGCGTCCTGGCCGAATCGGCGTTCCACCCAGGGGATTCGCGCCATCGACAGGACCTGCAGCAGCAGCAGATCCGACCCGAGCAGCCCGGTCAGCCGCCCCAGACCGGTCAGCGGCCCGTCGCGCAACGCGCCGTTGCCGACCCACAGCCCGAGCACCACCAGGACGCTGATCGCCGCGGCCGCCCAGGCCGCCCCGCGCCACCACGGCGGCGGCGGGGGCGGCAGCGGGCGACGGGCCCCGGCCAGGCGGACCCGGCCGGTGGCGGAGGGCCGAATCGGGTTCATGCCGGTAAGTGTGCGAACCGCAGATCGGAGAACTCGAAGAATAAGTTTCGTATTCTTGCGCGGCACGCCGTTTGCATTGCGCGCAATGGTGCAATGTCATGTAGGCGACTGGCAAATTCGAGCCGTCGTGTCAGGCTGTCGTCAAATCCCAGGTGCGGAAAAGGGCGGCGTGCATCCATGATCAAGCGATGGTTGATTACCGGTTGTTCGAATGGTCTCGGCCGGGCCCTGGCCGAGCGGCTCGCCGCCGAAGGTGACCAGGTGCTGGCCACCGCGCGGCGCCCGGAAACCCTGGACGACCTCGCCGCACGGTTCCCGGGCAGTCTGCGGACCGCCGAATTGGACGTGCGCGACCCGGATCAGTGCCGGTCCGCCGTCGATCGGGCGCTCGCCGCTTTCGGTGGTATCGACATTCTGGTCAACAATGCGGCGTACGGGCAGTTCGGTGCGCTCGAAGAGGTCTCCGACGCGCAGCTGGCCGCGCAGTTCGACACCAACGTCTTCGGCTCCTGGCGATTGACCAGGGCCATTCTGCCCAGCTGGCGCACGCAGGGCGGAGGGCATGCGATCTTTGTGAGCTCGGTCGCGGGCCTTGTCGCATTCCCGGGGCTGGCCGCATACAACGCCAGCAAGTTCGCGCTCGAAGGGGCCGCGGAGACGCTGGCGGTCGAGGCGGCGCACCTCGGCGTCAAGGTCACCATTCTGCAGCCGGGCGGTTTCGCCACCGGATACAGCGCCGCCCTGAGCGCGCCGAGCGAACGTATCGACGCTTACGCCCCCATCATGGACGGCGCCTTCGAGGCAATGAGCAATATGAATTCCAACCCGGCGATCAACTCGCCGGAGCTGTTCGCCGAAGTCGTCTGGCGAGTCAGCCGGATGCCGTCGCCGCCGCTGCGGCTGCCGATCGGGCTCGACGCCGAAGCGATGCTGAAGTCCGCCTACGCAGACCGGCTCGACGAGTTCGACAAGGTCATCGCGGCCCGGCAACACACGGACGGCTGATCCCGAGGCCCGGGTGGTCAGGGCGGGGTGGCCCGCTGACCGTCACCGCCGGCCCGGAGGCTGCCGACCATACTGCCGAGCAGATAGGTGACCCGGCGGACCATCTCGGCGTCGCGGGCCGGGTCGCCGGCGTCCAGCCATTCGAGGAATGCCTCGTCGACGGTGGTACCGACGACCCGGGCCATCCAGGAGCGCAGGACCGGGTCGGCCGGGCCGAGCATGTCCTCGATGCGGGCGTGGGCCGCGGCCTTCACCTGCGCGACGTAGTCGGCGAACTCGGGCTCGTGGGCGGCGTGGCGCAGCAGGAGGCGATAGGCGTCGGGGGACTCGCGGGCGATCGCGAACTCGGCGGCCAGGGTGAGCTCGGCCTGGCGGAACGCGGCCGCGTGGTCGGCCGGGTCGACGGGCGCGGGCGGCGGCACGACGGTCTCGAGGCGCCGGCGGAGCTGGTCGAGGATGGCCAGGTACAACTCCTGCTTGGAATTGAAATGGCGGTAGATCACCAGCTTGCTGACCTTCGCCCGGGTCGCGATGTCCTCCATCGTGGTGCGGGTGTAGCCCTGCTCGCCGAAGATGGACGCCGCGGCGCGCAGGATGCTGGCGGCCCGTTCAGGGGCCGGGAGCAGGCGGCGGCGGGGCGGGGTCGGCGGCATCACGTCCAATGATCGCCCACCGGTGCCCGGCGCCGCGACTCGGCCGGGGGCGGGCGGACAGCAGCAGGACGACCAGGCCGGCGAAGACTGCGGCCGATCCGGTGATCTCCAGCCCGTTGGCGACCCGGACGTAGAGAGGCCAGTCGGCGCGTTGCGCCAGGGGAATCCAGCCGTTGCCGGCGGCGAGCGTCAGGGTCAGCCAGGCCCAGGCCCGGCGCCGGGGCGGGCCCAGCATCGCCGCGAGGCCACCGAGCAGGACGGCGTGCAGCAGGCCGCGCAGGACCTCGGCCAAGGCGATGATGCGCTCGTCGGGGATGGTGAACGTGGTGCCGGCGCGCGTGTAGTAGCTGTGCATGAACGGGGCGTCGGCGGCGGCGAAGCCGAGGTACACCGGCACCCAGAGCAGCGCGGTCACCAGGGTGCGGCCGGTCCAGGACCACCAGGGACGGGTGGCCAGGGCGGTCCGCAGCGGTCGGGGGACGGCCGCCGCGGCGGGCGCGCGGCGCCATCCGGTGGCCGGCACCGCGGCGCCGGCCGCCAGGAGCGCGCCGGTGAGCAGGATCATCGGAGAGACGCCCCGGACGAAGAGCACCGCCTCGACGGCGTTGCTGAGCGTGGTCAGCGCATACAGGAGCGTGAACAGCACCAGGAACCGCCGGGCCGGCGGGAGCGGGAGCCGCCGCCCGAGCGGCTCGAACGCGGCTGCGGCGACGGCGCCTGCGGCGATCGTCCACAGCAGCGCCGCCAGGGCCGGCGGGCGGCCCTGGCGCAGCAGCGAGGCCGCGATGCCGGCGAGGGTGTAGCCGGCGACGATCCACGCGCCGGCCGTCAGCCGGTGGCGCCACAGCAGGGGAGCGGGCATCGACGACTCCTGTAACTCGATGGTGTTAACTAGTCGGGTAACACTAAAGAGTTCATCGTCAATGGCGCAAGGGAGTCCCGTTGGAACGCGCAGCCCTTGGCGCCCCGCCCAGCCCGGCGGAGCGCCTCGTGTTCTTCTCCGACGCGGTGGTGGCCATCGCCATCACCCTGCTGGCCCTCGAACTACCGGTGCCGGAGGGGCGCACCGACGCCGAGTTCCTGCACCGGGCCGCCGAGCTGCGCGGCGACTACGCGGCGTTCCTGATCAGTTTCGCCGTCGTCGGCACGCAGTGGTTCGTGCACAACCGGCTGCTGGCCGGCGTGACGAGCATCGGCGGCCGGCTGCCGCAGTGGAACCTGTTGTGGCTGCTGACGATCGTCGCGACGCCGTTCGTCACCCGCGTGCTCACCGCGGACGGTGCGTTCGCCGCCCGGTTCGCGACCTACGCGGCCACGCAGGCGCTCTCCGGCATGTTCCTCTGGCTCATGCTGCGCAGCGTCGTCCGCGCCGACCTCCTGGACCCGGACCGCACGATGGCGGCCGCGCAGCGCCGGCTGGTCGCGATGACCGTCGCGTTCCTGATCTCGATCCCGGTCGCGCTTGTCACCCACTGGGCGTACCTGTGCTGGATCGCCGTGCCCCTCGTCGCCCGCGCCGGCGCCCTGGCCGACCGGCTCCGGGCCGCACCCGGGCCGGCGCGATGGCGTCGCCGATCGGCTCGGTGGAGGGGGGATGCAACGGAGTAGCCGAAGCGCGCTCCCGGGCGACGGCTGCCGACCCGGCGCACCGGTCTGTGCCGTGCCGAACGTGCTCGGCAGCGTCATCGCGCTCGCGGTACGGCGGCATCTCGCGGCGCCACGAGGTCGCCGCCACCGACCGCGCGGCCGAATTCGCCTTCCGGCGGACGTGCTCGGCTGCGTCGGCAAGTGCGAGGACGACCGGCAACGCCCAGCGTGGGTACGGGATCGGGTCGGCGTCGATCCAAAGGTGGGCCCGAAACTCACGAGCATCGGAAACTACCCGAACGGGAATAGTTCCCGGACTGGCCGACAAATCGCAGGTCCTGCTGGCGGAGCTTCATGCCACCGCCGTCAGGGGCCACGGCACGGGTCAGGCCCAGCCCGGCGGTCGGCTGGAGCGACGTTCAGTAGCGGGACCGGGCCTCAGACGGCTACCGGATCTGCCGATGAGCGGACACCGAACAGAACGGCCAGCCTGCATCAGCCGAAAGCGCCTAATTGATTCAGCTTCGAGTACTAATGGAATCAACTCCGCCAAACTGACGTCACGTAATCTGATAATTCTGCCGCGTTGACAGGGCAGAAGCGATCTAAGATATCAACCATCGGCATTTCGGCTAACCCCCGGTGGGATGATCGGCCGCTGACTATGCACTCCGTAAATCCGAGCGATCGCTCGTGCGATAGCTTTGGCTGTAGCGCCCTTGCCCCGTATTGCTCGAACCTGCCGCCCGGCACGAATGCGGCGATTCAACCTATCTCGTACCGCGGCCTGCTGGGACTTGGTGCCATCAACATACTTCAGAGAGAGATCGACGATATCTTCATGCGATGCTAAAAGCTGTTCAGCCTTCGCGGGATCCACTGGATAGCCTCTGGTATCCGGGAGCCAGTCCCTGCGCCCTCGAACCTCTCGGACTGACCAGTCGACAGGTTCATGCAGTAGGTGCGCCAGATCTTCAAAAAAAGTGTCGGCATGCGCGAGATCCACCCACCTATTTAGTGGCCAGAAAATGTCTCCACCTGCGGCTGCGAATCTCGCCCGCAATTCGTCCTGATCGTACCACTGAGACATCATTGCAACGACAAGCATATCGGCGATGCTCGCTTTTTGCTCCTCAAGCGAAATGGCTCGCCCCGTGCTCTCCTTAAGGAACTCCGCTATACTGCTCTCCCCGCGAACGGTGCGCGCAAGCCTCGTAATGGCGATTCCGGAATATTGATCCGGACTGTATGAACGTCGGTCGTGCGCATCTAGCACGATCGCGTCGAGATCCCGAAACGGCAAATTCACCGCTTCTTGAAAATCTACGCGAAATCGGACATCAATTCCCAAGTTGGGAGTGAGTGTTGCAGCCAGGCCTTCCCGGAGTTCAACCAAGTCGTCGACGATAGCAACGCGCAGCATGCGCAATTCAGGCGGCATGGCTCTCACGATCGTTTAGAATCGCCTCCGCTCGATCAAGCTCAGCTTGTACTAACTTGAACTCCGTTACTGTCAACAGCCGCCCTTCCTCTCCGTGAAGACGCGTTCGAATCGCATGAGTCTGATGTCGGAGCCAAGCCCTGGCTTGCGCGCGGCCCTCCTCGGCCTGAATCGAAGCGCGCTGCCGCAACAAAGCGCGCCGGCGCGCCGTATATTGTTCTGCTATTCCATTCGCGACTGCATGCGCAGCCGACGCTGAAACAGCCGGCGCCGCAATCCATATTGCGTCCGAGACCAGTGTGCGCAAGTTACCCGCCTTACTAGCACAGAGAGCGAGAATACCCAAGGTCGACGCCGCACCCACAAACTTTGCAGAGCGGCTTAGATCGGACCAGTAGGCGCCTAGCACGTGGGCCATGGCAAAGGTACCGAATCGGCCTGGAGTGGATCGCAAAGAAGAACGGTGCGCGGATTGGGCCTCGGCTATTGAGCCAGCGGCTGCCATGGCTAGCGCAAGCGGCAAAACGGACCGATGTCGCAACGGATGCAAACTGTGCCCGCGATACCAGATTGCTGCAGAGAGTCCGAGTAGTCCAAGACTTCCAGCCGTCTTGGCAAGTAAAACGCTGGCTGACCTATTAAGTGGAACGAAATTTAGAATCGCTGCGGCTATTAAACCGATGAACCTCGCGTCGAAGGTCCATGATGGTAGTATCTCAACTCCCCGCTCCAGTTCAAGTGAACACGAGAATCTACCATCAGTCAACTTTAAATACGCTCCCCTTCCTAGCGATACGGACAGCTTGACTGCGCCCAGAAATGGTTGATTCTTCAAAACTACAGTAAGCTTATCGACGAGCGCTGTTGGTATGACTGTTTCTGAAATTCGGTCGTCAGCCAACTGAACGACAACCCCGTCAGCAAGCCGTGGGTTGAAAATGCGCATGTTCACCTCCTGGACCGCTTCCGCTAGCGTCCAGTAACTGCGCTCCTCAAGGCCTGCAGCTCTAAGATTTTTACCCTTTCCGACGAAACGCATCCGCGAGCGCGCAGCTTGCTTCACGTTTCGCAAGTACTCTTCTTCGGGTGGGAACGACGCAAACTCTCTTTCGACCGATCGGGAGCGTGCCCTAGCGAAGAAGAGCAGCCTCACCGCGTGTTCGAGATACTCTCCGACTGGAGTTTGGCCGTCGGCGAGTTCGATTTGCCAGCCCGATGCGAAGGCAGATTCCAAGGCTGCGGTGGTGTATTGCTCGTCTTGCTGGAGGGCTGCCTGTATTTCCTCGCGCTCAAGCCAATTGAGCAACAGGCCAGGTAATACACCCAAAGAAGCCAACAGCAATGGGGCAACCCGTACCCTCCTGTCGGCTAGCATATCCGTAGTTATTTGGATCACGACTGGTGTCAGTACATCGATTGCAAGATCCCAATCTTTGGCGCGAAATCCTGCCTCCAACGAAAGTTCAAGTTGGCGCGAGGCACCGATCAGCGCAGATTCTGCGCTATCGATTGTCAACTGTGTCCACAAGGCCGCGTCAATTGCTCCACAGATCAGTGAAAGGACCCTGGTTTGTACGGATCTGCCTGTTTGCCGAGAGACGCCAGCTAAATAGACATCCGTTATAGCGCCCAGCGCAGTGACTGCCATATCGACCCCGAGTCTCCCCGTCCCCATGCGCGAGACGAGAGGCCATACCCGACGAGGGACTGAAAAGGCGTAGAAGATCTGAGGCTGCGCCGCTGCAAGCGCAGAAGGGGCTGACGGAGGCAAGGTAATACGGTGATCAAAAACCGAGCCCTCATCCACACGCCGTTCTTGATGCCGCACAGTTTTCGCCCCCAACTGTGCGGCACTTGCATGGTCTCTTTGGGCTATGAGCGGCGCTACAGCCTTGGAGGACATCATGGACCGCACGATCGCTACAGTCGTCGCTGTTTCGACGCTGGTCATCCAGATTCGTTACCTCGCTCGGCAAGTCCACCTGACGGTCGCGCAGGTCCGAAAGACTCTCGCCGCCTTGCGGCGTGCCCGGAAGGCTGGTCGCCGGCGAGCCTGATAGCTCGTCCTTCGGCCGCCGCCTCGGCGCAGATCCGGGCGGCGGCCGCCACTCGTTTATGCTTTCCGGCCGCTCGTGTTCTCCTCGAGATCCCGGCGTAGCTCTTTGGGGAGCGAGAAGAGAAGATCCTCTTCGGCTGCGACGACATCTTCAATGTGCTCAAAGCCGTGATCAACGAGGTACGCAATGACGTCCTGCACCAAAACTTCCGGAACGCTCGCACCGGAGGTTAGCCCGACCGTTTCCACGGCATCGAGCCATGCATCATCGATCTCGCTCGCGTTGTCGACTCGATGGGCTGAACGTGCCCCATACTCCAGCGCGACCTCAACGAGGCGTACAGAGTTTGAGGAGTTGCTTGATCCGACGACGATGACCAACTCGGATTGCCTCGCCATCTTCTTCACCGCGTTTTGACGATTTTGGGTCGCGTAGCAGATGTCGTCGCTGGGTGGATCCTGCAATCTTGGGAACCGTTCACGCAAACGTTCCACTGTGGCTGCAGTTTCGTCGACCGAAAGGGTCGTCTGAGACAACCAGACCACTTTGTTCGGATCGCGAACAACGACCCGTTCGACATCGCCAGGACCATCCACGACGTGGATGTTCTGTGGGGCCTCGCCAGCAGTACCCTCTACTTCCTCGTGGCCGACATGACCGATAAGAAGAATGTCATAGTCGTCCGCGGCGAACCGGATGGCCTCCTTGTGCACCTTGGTTACCAGCGGACAAGTGGCATCAATGGTGCGCAGTTCACGACGTTTGGCGGCCTCATGAACACTCGGAGCAACTCCATGCGCCGAGAAAATGACAAGTGCGCCTTGGGGAACCTCATCTGTGTCGTCGACGAAGATCGCCCCCCGCCGCTCAAGCACTTCAACGACGTGTTTGTTGTGTACGATCTGTTTGCGTACGTATACCGGCGCCCCGTAGCGTTCGAGCGCCTTTTCGACCGCGACGACTGCTCGATCTACGCCAGCACAGTACCCGCGCGGCGACGCGAGAAGGATTCGCTTAGTCATGTTCGTGCCTCTCGTTGTTGGTTGCGAGTTGCACTGCCCGCGGCGGAGTATACAGCCTCGGTGGCGTCCGTATTGTCGTTGATCTTTCAGCTCAAAGGCGCGCGCTCGACGCAGCAGTGGGTGCCCACCGATCAGACGATCCTAGTTCTTGATCGTTATTGCGTCACCGTTCATGACGCTGGCATCGCGTCTGTCGCATGATCACGTTTACGCTCATGCCGCTGCGGGAGCGCGGCGATCGGCTAGGGCTCGTTACGGAACGTGAATGCACCTGGCGACGTCGGAACGTCCGATCCCGCGTTGTCCAGTTGATGTGGAACGGCATCTTGGCCGCTCAGTCGACGCGGATGTGTAACGCCGTGGTATTCGGTTCATCGGCAAAGCGTGCGGCGAACTCATCCTGCAGGGAGAACAGTTCCGCTGTGGGCGCCGGACGACGGGTGGTTGCGGCGAGGTCCTGTTGTGCTTCGCGTGACCACAGGAAAGGGTAGACCGTCAAGCCGTGCGACAGCGGTAGCGCTCGGGTCTCCGCCTGCCAACCCTTCCACCGCAATGCAGCGTAGAACTCTGCGGTACCGCCCTCGGCGATCCACGTCAGCCAGGTGCCATGACCTGCACCGCAGGGCTCCCACGTCAACGAATCGGAACCGAAGTAGCACACCTCGCCGGCGTCTCCCGGACGGCCGATCGCCGCTGGATCGGCTCCGTTGACCTCGAACCGCCCACCAAGCACATCATGACCAACCAAGAGCGAAGCAGGCGGCCGGCCACCGCCAGGCAGGCCGTTGGCCTGTGCCAGCGACGGCAGGCCGGCCGCATCGCCGCCGCCGAGCACCCTCAGCCAACCGTCCTCGACGAGCAACCCACCTGTGTGCAAGGCCAGAGCGCCGAGCCGGGACCTGGTGGACACCTGCAGTCGATACAGGCAATTACGACCGGCCTCGGCGGCAACCGGCAGAATGACGATCTCCGGATTCGACAGCAGCTCCGCCTCCAGCGCGGGCCACGCCGACTCCGGCGCCGCCGTCAACTCTTCTACACTGCGCACCCGATCATCATGCCTCGCGTACGAGATAGAACCCGTGGCAACGGTCAGCCCAACGAGATCTTGGTTTACGCTCATGCCGCCGTTCGTGCGCGGCAACCAAACAAGGTTGTCACGGTCGGTCGCGGTGATGCTGGTCGGCCGGCTCGCGACTCTGCCGAAGAGCGCGCACCTGATCATGGATGCCTCTGCCGGCGTTGCGAGGCCGGCTGGATTTCCGGCTCGGCCTGCCAGCCGGCGCCGTGTCAACCTGGAGCCGGTCCGCCCGCGCAACGGCCGCTCAGCAGCCGGCCACGGTGTGCTCCAGGGCGATGAAGGCGGCGCCGCGGGCGATGTCGTCACCGGTGTCGAGGCTGGCGGCCCCGGCGGCGACGTAGCCGAGTCCGGCTGGGTCGAGCCACCAGCAGCACCGCCACGACGGGCAGACTGCGACGCACGGTCGCCCCTTCGCTCATCCGGGCATCACGGCCGGATGATGGGGAACCCACCGCCCGGTTCACGGACACTTATGCTGCCGGGTGTGGTAGACCATCCAAAGCCGGCAGGGTACGGACTTGTCATGCTCCGAATCCGCAGCGTCCAGGACGACGACGGCCGCGCACCCGAGCGCAACTGGCCACAGCCGGCGGAGGGCGAAGGTCTCTGGGCCACCCCGTTGGGCGACGGCCTATACCGGCTCGAGAATGTCCCGTGGTTCGACCCGAACTCTGCCATCTACGACGTCGTCACAGCCGTCGAGTTCGAGGGCACACGCTGGGTCATGCAGAAAGCTCAGTGGTCCGGCCACCTCACCATCTGGGTGACCCGATGCGACCCGGCCGCGGTACTCGCCACATTCGCTGAACTCGGCGTCACCGGTGAGAGCGCGGCACCGGCTTACGACCTGGCGGCGTTGGACATTCCACCGGACGCGGACTTCCGGGCCATCCGCGGAATGCTGCGCGCGGGAAAGGCCGCTGGAACCTGGGACTTCCATGAGGCGTGCGTGTCCGCCGAGTGGTCCAATGTGGACACCAGCACCGCACCGTAAGCGATTCGAGTACGTCGCCGCCAGCACAGCTTGAATCGTCTCCTGTCGGCTTCCTCATCTGCCGCAACGCGCTCGCTGCTCGGTCGCGTGCTGGGCTTGGCTACAGCGCCGGGCCGCCCGTGCGCATGATCGCGATGCCGGCGGCAGCTGCCGTGAAGGCGTCGGCGAGCTTGGCGATGTTATCGACTTAATCCCACTGGACCAGCTCGCCATTCGACTTGATCTCGAACTGGAAGCACTGCAGGGCCCTGGTAACGAAGACACCGTACCGGCCGTTGTCCTCGCCCTCGATCAGCCCCGCGAGCAGAACTTCGGAGTGGAGCAGGCCGTGCCCGGCCAGCAAAGCCCGCAGATCTGCGAAGTCAGGATCGTGGCGCAGCATCTCCGTGAGCTCCCCGACCTCGAAACGTCGTTGCGTCTCAACGCGGTCCGAATCATGCGCACTCATACCTCATGATCCTGCAATGTCGCCACGGAATCCGCCGTTCTCGCCGCAACGCTCCCGCTGATCGGCGAACCGCGGGCCACGACGCACGTCGTCAAACGTGTTCAATCACGCAGTCACATCCGTCCCGGCACCGATTGGAGTGCGCGCTCATGGCCCCCCTGCGCTCGTTGACCGGGAACCAGGTAGCGCGGGCTTGCAGGGCGGAGCGGCGATGTTGCTGACCATCCGTGACTATGCCGGGCGGGTGCTGTCGAGGGCGAACCACCCGGTGTCGCCGAGGACTCGCAGTGCACCCTTGTCCGACAGCTGATGGCACGCTGTGTCCAGGTCCTCAGGCGCGACGGCGGGCGCAGCGCAGCTGGCGAGGAATTGCTGGATGCGCCAAACGTCGGCGGCCTCGACCATGGCCCCGGTTGCTGGATCGCGACGGAGGTCCACGTCAACCTCACGTCCGCGCCGGTCGGTCATGCGGCAGCCCGCGCCGTGGGCGAGGTACTCGACCCCGGAGGTGGTGGTTCCTTGGCGGCCGAGCACACGGTCCGTTCGGACAGCGCGCATGAGGTCGGCAATTCCGCCGAGGCCGGCGAGGTCACCGAGCAGTGCTGCCCTGATCTCGCAGTAGGCAGCGAGGAAGGTTTGCACCGCCGCGACCGCATCCAAAGGATCTTGAGCCATCGCCCGATTATCTCAATGCCGACCCCACAGGTTTACGCTCATGCCGCCGATGGAGCGCGACGCCCGGCCAGAACCCTTCACCGACGGTAACCGTCCTCGTTGAGGGCGCGACTTCCTGTCATGCCGAAGGGAGTACGCCTGATCGTGGAGCGACTCGGCCAACCCCCTCGGCGAGCCACTCGCGAACCTCCCACCCCTGGCGATGCGATTCACACGCTATCCGGAGTTATAGATCAGCACGAGGAGTGGCTGGGGGTGTTGCGTTGGTGAGCGACCATCGGTGCTATGGCTGGCCGACCGTGAGCGACAACGAGTTGTTCACCCACCAAGACGGAACCACGGAGCGGCTGAAGTTGCGTTTGCGGCAGCACCGACCCCTTGGATGGGCTGAGCTTGAGACACACGGGACCGTCGCGGGCCTACTCGGTCAACTCGGCGCGGAACGGCTTCCGCGGCGGTATCCGATCTATTTCAGCGCCAGCGTTCGAGACGCGCTGAACGATGTGTTGAGCCAGTTGGCCCGCCGCAGCACTTACTTTGACCGGGCATGGATATTACTGAATGCGCGCACCACGAACGCTGCGCCCGCGGCCGGCTTCGTGGCGCTCCTGAGCCTTGCGCAACTGTGCCAGCTGCCTCCTGATATGGGGAG
Source organism: Dactylosporangium vinaceum (assembly GCF_019904175.1). Taxonomy (GTDB): domain Bacteria; phylum Actinomycetota; class Actinomycetes; order Mycobacteriales; family Micromonosporaceae; genus Dactylosporangium; species Dactylosporangium vinaceum. Next base: position 4,349,326 of record NZ_CP061913.1, read on the forward strand.
TGCCACGCTTGTCCTTGACAACGACCGGATCATCGAGACCATAGGCGCCGATGGTGCGTTGCCGGGCGGAACCTTGGAGTATCAGGGCGCCGAGTATGTCGGCGACGCGGCCTTTCTCGGTCCTCGGGAGGGCGAGCTAGTGCTGGTCGCCACTCCGTCAACGCCGTACTTTGATCGGATCCGCACGCGCCACTCCTACTACTGCGTGCTCAACCCGATGCATCGGACGAGGGTCACCACCGACTACGTATCCCTTCGCAACCTTTTTCTCCAGCAGGACTACCCGAACGTTCACGCAGCTATCCCGCTTCGTACACTCTTCGACTCGCGGGTGCCTGCGGAACGAATCGTTCTGGACTCCACCACGTTGTTCGCAATCGGACTGCCGCAGGGCGAGCCGGTTGGACTCGCAAACTGCGACGGCACGGCGAATCGGATCAGAAACATACTGTTTGGAAGCCGGCATACCATCGCCCGGGTCGGACGAACCGCAGTGATCGACATCGAGAAGCCGGTAATCCGGCTCCCTGAAGAGATGCTCGATCTTCTCGGGGTAGCGTCGGGGAACCAGGTAATCGTCGAAGCCGTCTCGGTGCAATCGGGACGCAGTAAGGTCGCACGGGCGTCCCTGCGCGCACTGCCGTGGCGTGACCGATCGCCCTTGCTCATAGCCCGAAGTCAGACAGGCGTGCCAGATAACCAGCAGCTCGTAGGCGACGAGGACTTTCCGCAGATCAGCCTGGACCTAGCGACCCGTGAGCGCCTAGGGATTGTGCCTGGTTCGGCCGTGTACGTCAGGCCGGCCGTGAGCAGCCTGCTCGCGCGGGAGTTCAGCTCGGTATCATTCATCCTGATCGCAGCCGTCTTTTCGGCTGCGGCCTTGCAGAGCGCTGCATTGGCGATCGTGTCCGCGTCCATCTATGTACTACTCGCAATGTTCGTTGCTGGTGTTCGTCTTCGTTAACTCAGTACTCAGTGACCCGCCGGCGAGACCAGAAAACCGCTGCCTAGAGCCGTGGTGTCCGCCATCCTCCGTCGTTCGCAATCGGCTCGGAAATGGTTGTGACGCCCGCCTCTCGATCTTGGTTTACGCTCATGCCGCCGATCGTGCGCGCCGACTTGGCCGGTTCCGTCACGCACGGCAACGGAGGTGCGCGCCGGCCGGTGCGCTCAACTGCCGAGATTTTGCGCAAGCACGAAAGAGCTTGTCACCCCGTGTGACGGGCGCGCACGCTGGCCGGTGCGTGACTCTGCCAAATCGCGCGCGTCTCTGAGATCCGGATGTATACGTTGGCGTCCATGGGGGACGCGCCGTGGAAGGTACGGCAGTACTGCTACTTCTGGCTAGCCAGCGAGGTGATCCCTGCAGGGCGGATCACCGAATCCAAACTCCCCATCTACTACCCACCAAACTCCATCACCGTCAGCGACTACATCTACGCACGCGAAAGCTCCAAGCTCCATCTGCTGTCCAAAACCTCCGGATTGTCCACAGTCGTCGCGGACACCACCTGGCTCGCGAATACCACGGGGATCACCACCGACGGGCAACGGCTCTACGCCGCCGACGACACGACAGGTGCGGCCACGATCCGCATCCTCACCGCCCCCTAAGTCAAACGGCCTGGGGCGACGAGAGGGCCGCCCCAGGCCGACACAAACTGTCATAATCCGAACATGCTCCTGCTCTTCGACGGCACCGTCCGGATTCAGTACCGGCAGTTCTACGTCGAGAGCCGGGAACCCGGCATCACCGCTGGCAGCGCGATCGACGCCTACGCCGGACAACGCAACGGCATGTGCGGCGCGGCGACACCGGGCTTTCTATACCTCAACACGGGCAAGAACAGCGGCTATGTCACAGTCCGCGTTGAGCGGCACGATATCCAGCCGCCGATCGACGATGTCTGGGAGGACATCGTCGAAGTCTCGTTCCACCCTGAAACATCAACCGCCCAACTCATGCAATGGGCAGCGGAAGAACGGTGGCCGCTGAACCTCGAACAACAGCACTACCGCGTCAGGTACAACGCACACGGCATGGACTTCAGCGACGAAAGCGCCGACGAACCGGACGAACACTACCTCCTGCAATTCTGGCCCGCGCCCCCAAGACCTGACCGAATCGTCCGGCAGGAGACGAAGACCGCCGCCCACCTCAACACCGGGCGGATCTGGTCGCCGAAACCCGGGCGATACGTTGAGCCCTAACGTTCGCCGGCGCGGGCCCGAACCGGCCTGCACACCTGCGCCTCCGACCGGCGGCAGGTCCTATGTCGCCCTGGCGGACCGGCCGACTACGTCTGCACACCAGCCGCGCTACCACCTCAACCGCGGGACTGAGCTCCTCTGTCAACCGATTGGTGCGGTGTCCGATGAGCGGATAGTGATACCTGCCTGAGATGGCGTTGAGATGGTGCTGGTTGAGGCTTCAGGCATGGGGGATTTTCGGCGTCTGCTTGTTGTGCTGGCAGTGATTCTGGCGGCGTATGCCTCGTTGAGCGGCTGCTACAGGGGGCCGGATCCGGTGCAGTACGCGGCCCTGGCGGTGGTCGATGGTAAGGCGACTGCGGTGGTAGCGCTGTGCGGGCGGTCCACATCGCATCTCAGCGTCTTCCAGGATGACAACAACTCCGCGGACACCGAGTTTCGCTATTGGGCCGTCACGGTCACGGTGCCTTCGCCGGCTCAGGCGGTCGACGTCGAATTGCTCGGCGCGGAACGGGCGGGCTGGCTGATCACCTCGGGGCATGACGACTCTCCCGGGCCGACCGGACTGCACAGCCGGGTGCTGGGATCGTTCGATCCCGGTCACCATTACACGCTCAACGCGTCGAAAGGCGGCCCCGAGGGGACGAGCGCCCCCATGGTCAGCTTCACCACCGAGGATTTCGCCCGGATCGGGGAAGGTCAAGTGCTGGCGCCGATCGACTACCACAAGTTGGATGTCGTCTCTCGCGAGTCCTTCGTCAAGGGGGCCTGCGCCAAGAAGGGCCCGGGGGCCGGCTAGCGCAAACTCTCCAGGTCACCTGGGGCGGCCGGGTTCACCTACCGTCGATCTTGGCAGACGCTCATGGCCGATACGGACACTCAGCTGTCAGCCGGGCGCATCACGGTTGCTCTCAGAGCGTGTCGTCGACTGCCAGGCCGAGGAACCAGCCGGAGCTGAAGCCGAGGATCACAACGATCGCGAAGGCCGTCGCAACGTTGGACCAGAGCTTCGCGCGCTCCGGCCGGCGCTGGACGAACGTGTACACCGCTGCCGCGGTCGCCAGGCCCGCGGCCGCGTAGGTCGCCACGACCAGCGCGAGCACCCAGCCGGTGCGCGCCACCACCACGCGGCCCGACACATCGACCGCGTGGATCTCGAACATTGCGACGCCACACACGAACACAGCGATCAACGCGCGCATGCGGTGCACCAGCAGTGGATTGTCCACGCCTCGACCGTACCGACCGACGTCAATCAGTGAAGACCGCCGCCTTGGCAAGCAGGAGCGATCGCAGACGTCTGCTCATGCCTTCGACCAGGCGCGACGGTTCGCCCGGCGCCCTGATCAGGTGCGCGGATTTGCCGCCGTTGGTGCGCGGCGGCCCAGCAGCATCAAGATCCGAGCGTCGTGAATCGGCGCGGTGGGCGGGCACGTCAGGGCGGTTCGGCGGGCTTCGTTGCGCGCCATCGCCCGGGTGGTGCGCAGGTCTCCGGACACGAACGAACACGACGATGTTGGCGGCGGCCAGTGTCAGCACCGTGCCCAGCGTCAGCCAGAAGCCGATGCCGGTGTGGATCACCTCGCCGACCCGGCTGTCCAGGTTCTTGCCTTCCACCGAAGGCAGATACGTGCCGTAGTGCAGGAAGTTCTGGGTGATCACGGTGCATTGCTGCACCGTGAAGTACGCGGTGGTGGCCAGGAGTGCACCACCGGCACCTGCCACCGCCACGGCTACCGCAGCGGCTACGCGGACCCGCCGGACCAACGCCGGCGTGACGCCGGCCAGGAGCACCACGGCGGTGAACAGTGCCAGAACCTGCGTGCTGCGAGGCATCCGGACGAGCAAATCGGCGCGGGACTGCTGATCCGGTGAGAGCGCCAGGCCACCGGTCGCGTCGAGGTGCTCATGCGCGGCGGCCAGGTCTGAGCCCGTCAAGGACAGGGTCAGCCGGCCCGCCGCCGTTCCCGAGTCGGCGGGCACATCACATGATGCCGTCACGAACGGCAGGATGAGGAACAGCAGCACGGCCAGCAGGAAGCCGGCCGGCGTGATCCGTCGCGTCACCGTGGTCACCATGCATGCACCCTACTCACCTCCATCTATGCCATGGTCATCCCGGCGCGGCCGATTCCGCACGCACTCGAACCGCCCAACGTCCGATCATGCCGCTGTGAGCTCCCGGCGCAGGCTAACGATCATCACCAACGGTAAGCGGGCTTGCCGTACCGGACTTCCGGTCATGGTCGATGCCCGGAAACGTGATCAAGGCTCGGGCCATGCCCGCCGTACGATGCCGACATGACGGTGTACGACATCGCCGCACGGTTGCCGCCCATGGACGTATTGCAGCAGCGGTGCAAGGCGCTCGCGATGCTTGACGCGATCGTTGGAGGCGATTACTACACTTATGACCGCACCCGGGGAGCGGACGAGGTGGCCTCGATGCGCAGTGGCGGCGGAGACGAGTACGACATCGTCTTCACCGCCGATGGTGTCTTCATCCGTGGCGTCTACCACGAGTCGCCGATGTTCAAGTACACAGACGGGCGGCTGTGGCCCGGCTTGCTCGACGGCCTTCCCGAGGAGTTTCGGCCCCGGGTGTCCGAGCCCGCCTTCAGCCTGTATGGCTGGCTCAACGCCAGCTTCGTCCTGTGGCGGCGCGCCGGCGACGAGCGATGGCACGCCGGAGATGACATCGACTTCTCGCCTGCCGATGACGAAGAGGTGGACCCGGACGGCTCCTGGCTGCTCGACATCCTCTTCGACGACATGGCGGATAGGTACTGCGAGTTCGCCCAGGAGGTGCACGAGGTGGTTCTGCCCCTCTCCGCGGCCGGGCACATCGTCGAGTTCCGGCCGCTGACCGATGCGGTGATTCGTGCGCTCAATCCGGAGGCCGAACCGGCTCACGTCCGGGCGGACGCCGGGAGATTCGGGTACCCACTGGCAGCAGCTGCCGGCTCCGATGAAGCACATGAGGAGGGCTCGCCGAGCTTCTAGACGCGCTTGTGTACCGCGATGAATCCGTCACAGAAAGCGATAAGGGTATGGCCGGCCCTGCTCGCGGACAAGCCGCAAGACGCCGCTCGTCACGCGCCGACGAGGATGAAGCGCAAGATCATTTCCGCCGCCAGCGACCGGGCCTATTGCGGAGAGTTACTGCCTGTGTCGCCTCAGGCCCACGCTGTCGCAGCTCGGCGACCCGTACCACGTTGGCTCGCCTACCTGGTTCCTTGCCGGTCTAGCGGGACCCTACGGCGTTGCGGTGGGGTGGGAGTATCGGGCTGTGTGGTTGAATCGGCCGTTCACGGTCCGTGATGCGCTCGCGGCGGTGGCGATCTTCTGGACCGTCGGGGCGTGTCTGCTGGTGGCGGCATGGCGCAGCGGTGTCGCGGAGGACCGAGCCCACCGTGCGCCGACCTGCTCCGAAGGGCAGGCGTTCAAGCCTGTCGAGTGTCAGATCACGATCGACGGCACGATGACCGGGCTGACCCACGATCGGGCGGAGATGGACGTCGGCGGGCGCCGCGCCACCGCGAGGGTCACGCTTTCCGGTGAGATCTCGGATGTGCGGGGCGTCCCAGTGCGGGTGACCTTGTACCGGGGCAAGGTCATCCATATCGAGGGACAGCGTCTGAAGATCGACACGGACGACGCGCCGGCTAGCAGCCACACGGCCCTCCGCAACATCGGTATGTTCTTCATCGTCGGCGGTGCCGTCTTGGCGGGGGTAAACCTGCTGTTGGGATCAATCCGCAGGCGATGGGCCGCGGCGCGTTGACCCAGTCGGCGGCTGCGCCTCGGCTCGTCGGCGTCGGGCTCCTCCTCGAGGGTCATCGGCCAGACTCCGTCGCCGGTGCGCGGCACATCGATCGCAGCGTCGTCCAGGCCTGCATGTGCCGGCCCACCGATGGTGACGGACCGCAACTGTGCTCCGTCCACCCGACGGCCGAGCCCGACCCGGATCCCTGCCGGTACACGCCGACGGCCCCCGGCCGACCGTCACCACGAGGTCACCGCTTGCCACCGGGCGACCGGGAGGAGGGTTTCCTAATCCAGGGTTCATCCGGCCCGGCCCGGTAGGCGCTCGCGCCCGGCTCGAGGTCGAGCACGTCAAGCAACGTACGGTCCCGCTCGGCGGCGTGGTGCAGATGACTGAGCTTGCCCGTGGCGGGGGCGGCATCGCTCGCGCCGATGAGCTGCCAGAGTCCGTCGTCGGCGTCGTGACCGACATACAAGATCGGCTCTGTCCGTGCGAATACCTCACCGGTCTGCATGCTGGTCGTGCCCAGCAGCCAGTGCTTCATCCACCACGCGCGGCGGTCGCGCTCCATGACGCGGTCCACCACCCACCAGATGAACGCCAGGTCCTCGTGCGCGCGGGCCTCGACCGCGGTCAGGTCGGGACCACCCTCGGGCACGCGCTCGAACGGCTCGTCCACGAGCGAGCAGGCGTAACTGTCCCCGTTGTCGAAGACGACGGCGTGGAAGGTGCCACCGCCCGGATTCCCGGCCCCGATCCCCACCGTGAGCTGTGCGACATGATGCTGCGAACCGGTCGTCCAGCCGAACGCATACGACGCGAGCTCACCGTGCGGCCCGACGAACTCGCCGAAGGCGCGCCGCTGCGTATCCGTCCCGACCTGCTGCTCGGTCAGCCTGCCCTCGATCACCTTCAGGTCCACGCGGCCAACCTACAACAGCGCCCAACGCCAGGCCGTCAACGTCCGCATCTGGCGCCGATCGTGCGTGTCGACGCGCGGCTCAAGATTACGACGGTTCAATGTGGGCGGTGATCATGCCAGTCTCCCGAACCCGGCGCGCACGGATCTCCGGAAACGCCAGCACATCAACAGCCGCGGCGTCGGCCTGCTCGGCGGAACCGTGGAGTAAGGACGCGGGGCCGGGCTTTGCCGGTGTCAGCCCGTGAGGCCGGCGTCGTGGGCGAGCAGGGCGATCTGCGTGCGGTTGTTGAGATCGAGCTTGGCGAGCACGCGGGAGATGTGAGCTTTCACGGTGGCCACGCTCATGAACAGTTCGCTGGCGATCTCGGCGTTGGACTTGCCGCGGCCGACGGCGACGGCGACCTCGCGTTCGCGTTCGCTGAGCTGATCCAGCGCGGTGGCGGCGTGCCGTTGCCGGGCGGCGGCGCCGGTGTCGCTGAGGTGGGCGATGAGCTGTCGGGTCACGGTCGGCGACAGGATGGGTTCGCCGGCTGCGACCCGCGATATCGCGCGCAGGATCTCGGCGGGTGGGGTGTGTTTCAGCAGGAAGCCGCTGGCTCCGGCGCGCAGCGCGCGCAGGACGTACTCGTCGGCGTCGAAGGTGGTCAGGACGATGACTTCGGGCGGGCCGGGCCGGGCGCGCAGCTGTTCGGTGGCGGCGAGGCCGTCGAGGGTGGGCATGCGGATGTCCATCAGCACCACGTCCGGAGCGTACGCGTCGACAGCGGCGGCTACTTCGCTTCCGTCACCGGCCTCGCCCACCACGGTCAGGTCGGGTGAGCCGCCGATGACCATCGCCAGGCCCGCCCGCACGAGCGGGTCGTCGTCGACGACGAGGACCCGGACCGCTGCGTTCACATTGGGCTCCTTCTCGCTTGCCGGCCGGCCCGCGGACCGATCCGGGCCGCGGTCAGAGAGTAGGCCACGGTAGCCAGGCCCAGAGCCGGAACTCACCGGCCGGAGTAGGTCCGTGTTCCAGGCGTCCACCAGCGAGGGCGGCGCGTTCGGTGAGCCCGATGAGGCCGATACCGGCGCCGGGAACTGCGGTACCACCGCCGGTGCCCATCGGGCACGGGTTGCGGATCTCGACGGTCACGCCGTCACCCGGGGCGGCCCGGACGGTGACGGCCACCTCGGCGTCGGGGGCGTGCTTGCGGGCGTTGGTCAGCCCCTCCTGCACGATCCGGTACGCGCTGCGCCCCACACCGGCCGGCACGGCGGACAGGGTGTCGATCTGGCCGTCGAGCCGGACCCGCATCCCGGCGCGCCGCGACTGGTCGACGAGGTCAGGGAGGCCGGCCAGGGTGGGCTGCGGCCGTTCCGGCGTCTCGCCGGAGCGGTCGACGCCGGTGCGGAGGACGCCGATCACCTCCCGCAGGTCCTCCAGCGCCCGGTAGGCGCTCTCGCGGATCACCCCGGCGGCCCGGGCAACCTCCTCGGGCGCCGCATCGGGGCGTAGTTCCAGCGCCCCGGCGTGCAGGCTCAGCAGGGATAGGCGGTGGGCGAGCACGTCGTGCATCTCCCGGGCGATCCGGTTGCGTTCGCCCTGCCGGGCTTCGGCGACGCGCAGTTCCTGTTCGGCCGCGACCCGCCCGGCCCGCTCCCGCAGCGATTGGCGTCGCGCCCGCACGAACATGCCGCAGGCGAGCACCGCGAGCGCGAGGACGGCGCCCAGCACGATCTGCGACCAGGGCCCGACCGGGACGTCCGGCCGGACCAGCGGCGAGAGGAACGGTACGAGCGCGTAACCGGCCGCGATCGGGGCGACCACCGTGAAGCGTCGGTGGACCGCGACGGTGAACAGCGCGACGAGCGCCGTGCCCGCGGCGGATGTCGCGTAGGCACCGACCAGACCGGCGGCGACGGCGAGGCCGACCGGCCAGCGCCGGCGCAGCCACACCGCCAGACTGCACAGGCTGCCGAGGACGATGTCGACGGCGAGCGGGACCGGCGCAATGTGCTGCGCGCGGCTGTCGACCAGGGCGAGCACCACGATGACGACGGCCAGCAGGAAACAGGTGGCGTCGACGACCCGGCCGCGGGCCGTGCGCCCGGCCGGGCGCACGGGGTCGTGGTCAGCATCGCTGATCACGCCCGCCGGTAGCGGGCTGCGATCCCGCGGGTCCGCCGGCACCGTCATGATCAAAGGGTACGGCCGGCCGGGCTGCCTGACATCCGACCAAAGTCGATCCCGAGGTGTAGACCTTCGGCCCGCCGCCATCGACTTCGGCTCGTAGCGGCGTATCCGGCCGCTCCAGCAGGCTGTTCCACATCACCGCAACGGGCGGCCCGGGCAAACTCCGAAACCAAGTGCGGCAATCCTCTCGCTGTCAGCGCGGCGACGGATGATACGGAAGGAAATGAGGGCGACGTGGGAACCAGGAAAGCAGATCTCGCCGCGCCAGAGGACCGGCAGGTCCTGGGCCGGGTGCCCACGACGCGAATCGTCGGCGGCGTCGCGGTCGCCTACGCCGCGTCAGTGATCGTGCAGAACGCGATGTTCGTGGGCACTGGATCGCCCGGCTACGGAGATCCTCTTGGTGATGTCCTCGCCTACCATGCCGCGAACCGGGCCGCCGTGGCCGTCGCCGTGGGTCTGGAGGCCCTGAACCTGCCACTGCTCCTGCTGTTCGTCACGGGACTGCACGGGCTCGTGCGGCGCCGCGGCGCCGCGGACTGGTCGCGGCTCGCGGTGGCCGCCGCAGCGACGTTCTCGGCGGTATCCGCCCTGGTCATAGCCACGCACATTGCGGTAGTGCTCGCCGCGGACGGCAAGGCCGAGCCAACCCCCGCCTTCGAGCTGATCTGGCAACTCCATGCCGCGGTGTTCGCGCTCGCGCTGCCCGCGCTCGGGGCGACATGCATCGGCGCGGCGCTGGCCACCCACGCCAGCGGGTTGACGCGGCGGTGGCAGCGGCTGCTCGGGGTGGCGGGCGGCAGCTCGCTCATCTTGGCCGGTGCCGGAAACCTCGCCATCGCGGATGGCTCGCCACTGGTGTTCGTCGGAGTTTCGGGCTTGGCCGCGTGGCTCGTCTGGCTCGTTGTCACCGGCCTGCGGCTCGTCCGTGGACAGGGCTGACGTCGCTTCATACCCGTACGGATGCACGCCCAGACCAGACCTTCCGCCACTCCTGCTCTCGAAAGAAGAACCGATGACCATCCGGACGGACACCCCGAAGGTGCTCGACAACCCGCCGATCCCCGTGCAGGCCAAGCTCGCGGCCACATGGGCCAGCTTCATGTTCCTTTACATCTACGTCGACTACTTCCACCTCTACAAGCCCGGTGTCATCGACGACCTGCGCACCGGCGTCGTCTTCGAGTTCAACATCAGCCCGACGCTGCTGACCATGATGCTCGCGTCCGTGGCGATCCCGGCCGTGATGGTGATGCTCTCCATGACGCTGCCCGCCCGGGTGAACCGTACCGCGAACCTCGTCGTCGCATTGCTCTTGATCCCCTACTCGGCGTTCAACGCGGTGGGGGCGTCCTGGGCCTGGGCCTCCTTCTACGGCCTTTCCATCGGGCTCGAGGTACTGCTCCTGGCCTTCATCCTGCGCTCCGCCTGGACATGGTCTCGAACCCCCGCCGGTCCGCAGCGACCGACCTTCGGCAGTGAGTTACCCGTGCAGCTCGTCACCGCGGAAGACACACTCAGCGGCCACGGCTCGGCGTCATCGGCTACACGCGCTCCATAGCCGGCCGACCTGATCGATCACGCTCAGGCCGTCCCGGACTGACAAGACATCCGCCGAAGGGTGATCAGCCGCCGGCTGGGTATGGATCGCGCATGACGGCGGTGAAGGTGGGGCTGTGCGGGGCGAGCATGGCGCTGGCGGCCTACGCGCAGCGCTTCCGGGTGCTCGAGGTGCAGCAGACGTTCTACGAGCCGCCCCGGGAGGCGACGCTGCGGCGGTGGCGGGCGAGCGTGCCGCCGCAGTTCGAGTTCACCGTCAAGGCGTGGCAGCTCATTACGCACGAAGCGCGCAGCCCCACCTACCGCCGGCTGCGCACGCCGCTGAGCGACGAGGAGCGGGCGCAGGCCGGCGGGTTCCGGTGGACGCCGGTCGTCGCGCGGGCCTGGGACACGACCGCGCGGTGTGCGGCGGTGCTGGAGGCGTCGGCGATCCTGCTGCAGTGCCCGGCGAGCTTCCGGCCCACCGACGTGACGGTCGCGCGGCTGCGGACGTTTCTGGCGCGGGCGCCCCGGCCGGACGGGGTGCGGCTGCTGTGGGAGCCGCGCGGGGCGTGGCCGGACGACCTGGTGCGGGAGCTGTGCGCGGAGCTCGACCTGACACACGCCGCCGATCCCTTCGTGCGGCCCAGCCTGACGCCGCTGGCCTACTACCGGCTGCACGGGGTCACCGGGGCCGGGCACGTGTACACCGACGACGAGCTCGACCGGCTGGCCGCGATGGTCGGGGCCGGACCGGCGTACGTCATGTTCAACAACCTGCCACGGGCCGCCGACGCGGCGCGGTTCGGCCGACGGCTGGCGGAGGGCGTCGTCGCCGGGGACGGGGCCGGATACCCGGAGCATGCCGATGCAACCACCACCGCGGAGGTCCCATGAGCGAGGACAACGGCCTGCCGACGATGCCCGGCACCGCCGACGCGGACGAGGACGCGGCGGGGGTCAAGGCGCCGCGCGTGCCGAACGCGCCGCTGACCGAGGCGACCCGCCCCGTGCCGGACGCACCGCCGGTGACCGAGCCGGAGACCCCGCCGACAGTCGGCCGCTCGACGCAGTACCCGGGCCGTGCGGTGGGCGACCGCCGGGCAGCGCGGCCGGTCCGGACGGCGTCCGGACCCGGCTACGCGGTCCAGCCGTAGCGCAGGCCTGCCGTCACCAGCGCGGCCAGGTCTTCGGTGTGACGTTCCAGCACCGCGAAGTCGACGTGCGTCCGCAGGGCACCGGGGGCCGTCGTCCGCAGCGCCGCGCGGACGGCGGGGTGGTCGAGATCGGCGCCCGGCCGGTACTGCCGGCCCAGCGCGCCCATCGCCACCGCCGTGATCCACAACTCGGTCAGGTACTTCGCGTCGATGCCGGCCCGCAGCCCGTCCGGGTCGGTGAGCCCGGCCAGCGCCGGTCCGCACGCCGCGACCAGGCGGTCGCCGTCATATCCGTGCGCGGTCAGCACGTCGAGGGTGGGTGTGCGGGCCGAGAACGTGCCGTCAGCGGTGTCGATGGTCGTTGCGGTGGCGTCGACCCAGGCGAGGAACGGCAGCAGCGCCGGCAGAGGCAGGACGGTGGGGCCGGGTGCTGCGGCGGGTTCACCGGTGATGCATGCCGCGCGGCGCACGCCGTGTCCCTCATTCCCGGTGAGGCTCGGCAGGTCGAGATGCTCGACGAGATTCGGTACCGCCGCGAGCATGCGGGTGCCGCGGCGTTGCAGGAACCGCAGGATCGCCTCGTCGTCCGGCTCGGCATCGTCGGTCTCGTCGCGCAGGAACGCGGCGAGGTCGCGCGCCAACGGTGCCGGCATCACGAGCGCCTGCGTGGGGACGTACGGATTGATCATCGGTACCCATGACGCGTCGGCGAGCGCCGCCCAGCGCACGAGTGCGGCCGTGCGCGAGCCCCACTCGACGAAGAAGCTGATCGCGGCGTCGGGATGCAGCGCGACGCTCGCGGCGACCGCGGCGGCGAACCCCTCGGCGAGTTCGATGTCGTCCTGGAGCACCAGGTGGTGGGTGGCGTCCGGGCCGCCCGCCGCCCAGGCGAGCCGGGCACTGCGCATCGCGCCGGGCGTGGCGTGGGGTTCGGGGTCGACGGCCGGCGTCGCGTCGATGGGAGCCAGCGCCGCGCACAACCGCTGCGCCGCGGCCAGCCGCGTGGGGTGGGTCATCACGGCCGCCGAAACGTTCATGGGATTTGAGTATAACGACCGCTCGAGTGGCCGCAGCGGACGCACGCATTTACGCTCACGAAAGCGACAACAAGCGTGCTGATATGTACCGGGGGCTTGCGCGTGTGGTGGAAGCAGGCTGTGCGGCCACGGATCGCGATCGCCCGGCAGGTGCGGGTGGCCGGCGGCGGCCTCGTCACGACATTGGTTGCGGTCAATCTACTGCTGGGCGTGCTCCCAGTGGTGTTCGTGGTGGCCACCAGCCGGTTGGTAGGGCGGATTCCGGCTGCGGTCTCCACCGGGACGGGAACGCCCGCCTGGGACGTGTTCCTCGGGCCGTTCCTGGTCGCGGCCGTCGCCTTCGTCGGGCAGCAGGCGCTCGCGCCGGTCCAGGTCGCCCTCGGCGAACTGATGAAACGGCGGGTGGACGGGTGGGTGCACGGCCGCATCATGGCCGCGGCCCTGCGCCGGACCGACCTCGGCGCCATGGAGGACCCCGACGCCCTCGACGCGCTGGGCGACGCGAGCCGCCGGCTGGCGGGCAACTGGGAGACCCCGGGCATGGCGTGCGCCGGGCTGGTTGCGCTGATCGGCCGGTACGTCCGGCTGTTCGGCCTGTGCGTCGTGGTCGCCACCGTGGCCGGATGGCCCGCGGCGGCCGCGCTCGGGGCCGCGACCATGCTGCTGCGCCACGCCAACCGGGCCGGTCTGCGCCGGTACTCCCAGGTGTGGGACGAGGTCACCGGGCTCGTGCGGCGCGGCGGCTACCTGCGCGACCTCGCGATGTCCGACGGCGCGGCCAAGGAGGTGCGCGTGTACGGGCTCACCCGCTGGATCGCCGACCGGTACGAACACGCGTACCGCAGCTGGCTCACGCCGATCTGGGCGGCTCGCCGCAAGGTCTACATCCTGCCGTACCTGGCGTGCACACTCGTCGCGCTCGCGGCCGCGGTCGTGGTGCTGCTGCTCGTCGCGCGTCGCGGTGCCGACGGCGACATCTCGGTGACCTCGTTGGCGCTGGGCCTGCAGGCTACGGTCGCCGCGCTCACGCTGGCCGCGTACTACCCGGAGAGCGACGGGCCGACCCAGTTCGGCATGCTCGCCGCCGAGGCGCTGCGACGATTCGAGCAGGCGGCGGACACCGCACCGGCCGGGCCGGTCGGCCCAGCGCAGCCGGTGCCGGCCGGTCCGGCCACCGTACGCTTCGAGGGCGTCAGCTTCCGGTATCCGGGCAGCGCACGGCCGGTACTGGACCGGCTGGACCTCGAACTGCCCGCCGGCACCTGCACCGCCGTGGTCGGTGTCAACGGCGCGGGCAAGACCACGCTTGTCAAGATGCTGGCCCGGCTGCACGAGCCGAGCACCGGCACGGTGCGGTTCGACGGCACGGACATCCGCGCGATGCCGGTTCCCGAGTGGCGCCGCCAGCTCAGCGTCGTCTTCCAGGACTTCATCCGGTATGAACTGTCGGTGGCGGACAATGTGGCCTTCGGCGCCGTGCACGCACCCCGCGACCCCGACAGCGTGCGCCGTGTGCTCGACCGGGTCGGTCTGCTGAGCGAGTTCGAGCAGCTGCCCCAAGGCCTCGACACGCCACTGCACCGCGCCTATCCGGGCGGCACCGACCTGTCCGGGGGCCAGTGGCAGCGGGTCGCCATCGCGCGCTGTCTCTACGGTCTCGACGCCGGCGCGCGCATCCTCGTCATGGACGAACCGACCGCGGCGCTGGACGTGCGCGCCGAGGCCGGGTTCTTCACGCAGTTCACGGAGCTGACCCGGGGTGCGACAGTGCTGCTGATCTCACACCGCTTCTCCAGCATCCGCCACGCCGACCGGATCGTGGTCCTCGACGGTGGCCAGGTCGCCGAGCAGGGCGGCCACGACGAACTGGTCGCCGCGGGCGGCCGGTACGCCGAGCTGTTCGAACTGCAGGCGGAGCGCTTCGCCGAGGAGGTGCGCCATGACTGAGACGCTGCGTGGATGCTGGGAGCTGCTGCGGATGTCGTGGCGGCAGCATCCCGCGAAGCTGATCCTGGCCCTGCTGCTCAAGACCGCCGAAGCGGCGGCCCTGCCGTTGGCCGCGCCCGCGCTCGGCGCGCTCACCGACGCGGCCGTCGCCCGCGAACCCGCTGCCGCGGCGCGAGCCGCCGCCACGGCCGCCGTCCTCGCCATGGCCGCCCTGACCCTCGGCCACTTCGCCCACGTCGCATACTTCGAGCTCGGCGAGCAGAACCTGCTCGCCAAGGATCGGGAACTCATCGAACTGGTGACCGGCTCGGCCGGGCTCGCCCATCAGGAGCGGCCCGAGTACGCCGACCGGATGCAGGTCCTGCGCCAGGAGCTGCGCCGCACCGGATCGAGCAGCATGGAGGCGCTGCTGTCGGCGCTCGGCACCGCCGTGGCCGTGACGATCACGGCGGTGCTCCTGGCCCGGCTCAACCCCTGGCTGCTGCTGCTCCCGCTCGCCGCCGTGCCGCCGCTGCTGCTGGGCCGCGCCGCGGAGGCCCGGCTCGCCCGGGCCCGTGAGTCCGCCGCGCAGGTCAGCCGGCAGGCGCAGCACCTCTTCGACCTGGCCATCGACCCCGAGGCCGGCAAGGAACTGCGGGTCGGTGATCTCAGCGCCGAGATCCGCACGCGGCACGCCGGGTTGTGGCGGGACGGGACATCGATCCTGTTCTCGGCCGAGGTGCGCGCCGCGGCGCTGCGCGTGGCCGGGCAGGCCGTGTTCGCCGTCGGGTTCGGGGCGGCGACGCTGCTGGTCGTGCGCGAGGCCGCGGCCGGGCGGCGCACCATCGGCGACGCGGTGCTCGTCATCGCGCTGGCGGCCCAGGTGAACCAGCAGGTGGCCGTCGCGGTGTCGCTGCTGCGGGAGCTGCAGCGGGTCGCCCGCACGCTTGCCGACTTCCGGTGGATGCGGGCCGTGTACGCCGGGCAGGCGCCACCGCCGCCCGACGCGGCGGTGCCGGACCGGATCCGGCACGGCATCCGGCTGCGGGATGTCTCGTTCGAGTACCCGTGGACGGGGCGGCCGACGCTTGACGGTGTGGACCTGTTCCTGCCCGCCGGCGCCACGGTCGCGGTCGTGGGGGAGAACGGTGCCGGCAAGACGACGCTCGTGAAACTGCTGTGCCGGTTCTACGAACCCACCCGGGGGCGGGTGGAGCTCGACGGCGTCGACGTCGTCCGGTTTCCGCTGGAGGACTGGCGCGCCCGGACCTCCGCGGCTTTCCAGGACTTCCTGCGCCCCGAGTTCACCGCCCGGACGGTCGTCGGTGTCGGGGACCTGCCGCTGGCCGACTCCACCGACGCGGTGACCGCGGCCCTGCACCGCGCCGGGACGCAGGATGTCGTGGACAACCTCGAGCACGGGCTCGACACCGCGCTGGGAGCGTCTCTCCCGGACGGCCGGCAGCTGTCCGGCGGCCAGTGGCAGAAGCTGGCGCTCGGCCGGGGCATGATGCGGACGGCACCGCTGCTGCTCGTCCTCGACGAGCCGACGGCGGCGCTTGACGCCGAGGCCGAGTTCGAGCTGTTCCAGGGGTACGCCGCGAACGCCGCCCGGGTGGCCGAACAGACCGGTGGCATCACGGTGCTCGTGTCGCACCGGTTCTCGACGGTCCGCATGGCCGACCTGATCATCGTGCTGGCCGACGGGCGGGTCGCTGAGGTCGGCAGCCACGATGACCTCATCGCCCGCGGTGGACCATACGCGGAGTTGTACCAGCTGCAGGCCGCCGGCTACCGCTAGTCGCCGGCGAGCAGGGCGGCCCGGTCGTCTGCGACCATTGCGGCGACGCCCCGCTGCCGCCGGCGGCGCAGCAGGTCACGGTTGGCGCGCAGCGGTTCCCCGGTGTAGGGCCGCGGGTGTTCGAAGTGGACGAGGCGCAGCTCGGGGGCGTCACGCCAGCCGTGGCGTACCGGCAGACTTCCGTTGAGCTTGACGAGCAGGTCGTCGTCCTCGCAGCCCCAGCCCCGGTACGCGGTGCAGTATCCGCCGAGCGCCTCGAACTGTTCCCGGCGTAGCAGTACCGATCCCCAGTGGAACATGGGACGCAGGTCGACCTCCCGGGCGTCATCGGCGTGGCCGTGGCCGGGTGGCGGATACACCATCGGCGCGTCGTCCTCCCACACGATCCGCTCGCCGGGCAGCCGGCGCAGGGTGCCGTCCGGATCGGCGGTGACGAAGCAGAGCCGGTCCGCATCGGACGGCTCGTCGGCGAGCCGCCACTCGGACACCGGACGCTCCGGCGGGGATTGCGTCATCCGCAGCATCGCCGGTTGGACGAACGCGCCGTCGCCCGCCGCGGCCCGTGCGCGCGCCAGGAAACCAGTGTCCAGCGGGGCGACGTCGGCGTCGGACAGATACACCCACGGCGTGGACACCTGCGCCGCGCCGATGTTGCGCAGCAGTCCGGGCGCGGTCTCGGTCGGCGGCGCGACGATCACCTGCACGCCGGGCCGGGACACGATGTCGTCGTCGAGGGCGAGCTCACCGGCGGTCGCGATGACCACCGTCACCGGTGCCCGCTGGTCGAGCCACGCCCGGACGGTGACCGGCAGCCGGCTGGTGCCGACATGGTTGCCGTACAGCGGAATGATGACGCTCGTCTCGGACACCTCATCCTCCAGTCACATGCTCGAGCAGCAGGGAGAAGCCGTCGGTGAAGTAGTCCGCGTCGCGGGCGAGCGCGACCCGCAGCAGATTGTGCGGTCGCCGGCCGGCGTGGAAGAACACGCTGCCGTCGACGACGCCGATGCCGGAGCGGAGCAGGCGCCGTCGTGTGCTCTCGTCACCGCCGGAGCCCGGCGGCAGTTCCAGGAGCAGCAGTGAACCGGCCGCCGGCCGGCGCAACCGGACACCGGTCGGCGCCGCGAGCTCCTCGGCCACCGCCAGGTTGCGGCGGCACACGCCGTTGAGGTACCCCGTGTAGTCCATCTGCACCGCCCGGCGGAACAGTTCGGTGAAGAGCACCTTGTTGCGGCGGGACACGTCGTACTGCATCACGCTCACGGACCGGCGGACCGCAGCCGTCGCGCGTTGCGATCCCGACACGAGGAAGCCGAGCTTGTCACCGTTGAGTCCGAGGGTCTTGCCGGTGTCCCAGATCGCGATCCAGTCCTGTCCGGCCCCGAACACCTCCCACGCGCATCCGACATCGTCGCGGCGGTGCACGCCCGCGGTGACGAACGTGTGATCCATGATGAGCGTGCCCCCGGCTTCGAAGCACGCGTCACCGATCGCCTTCAGGTCCTCCGGCGGCCACACCGCACCCGTCGGGTTCTCCGGCGAGGTCAGCAGCACGACCAGCCCGGCATTGCGCGTCGCGCGGACCTCGGCGATCCGCCGGAGCACGGCATCGCAGTCCAGCGCGCCGAGGCCGCCGTCGCGGCCCTGCGCGTATCGGGTGAACACCTGGCTTCGCTCACCGAGGAACAACGGCATGATGTCGATCGACGGCGTCGTGGTGACGACACCGATCATCGGCCGGCGCCCGTGGTCGCCGCTCATCGCCAGCGCCGCGACGAGCGCCCGATCGAGCGCGACGCTGCCGCTGAAGGCCGCCGACAGCGAGCTGTACGACCCGGGGGGCAGCCTCAGCATCGACCGGAGCGCGGCCTCGAGCCCGGCGTCGCTGGCGGCCTGCCGGGACGCCGACCAGTCGGGCGGGTTCGCCAACGCGGTCTCGTCGAGGGCCCGGTCGAGGTAGACCGACCGCAGGTAGTCCGGAAGCGCGATCTGCGGATAGCCGGGGCCGAGGTCGAAGGTCGCCCGCCGAGCGGCTTCGAGCTCCTGGTCGGTGAGCGTGGACGGGGAGCCGGCCGTCACGGCGTCGCCCCGACGGGCGGCCGCGTCTGCGGCCGCAGGCGACGGCCGAGTTCGGCGCGGACCAGCGGTACGTACGGGACCGTGGTGAGGTACACCAGGACCTCCGCCCGTATCCGGTGGCGCAGGTCCGCCTGGAACGCCTCCCGGGCCCGCTCCACACGCTCGGCGGTGGCCGCGGGCGGGACGCCGAGCTCGTCGTCGATGTGCCCGGCCAGCTGACGGGTCAGCTCCGTCTTGCGCGAGATCCGCTGCGACGGGACCGGCGGCGCGGGCGTGCGCGGTCGCTGTACCGACGTCAGGTATCGCGCCTCGTCGGCCAGGCAGCGTCCCGCCTCCGCGCGCTCCGCGTCGGACAGTCGCAGCCATGCGTGCCGCATGGCCGGCAGGTGCAGGGTGCTCAGCAGACCCTGCGGTACGAGCACCTGGGCGCACTCCATCAGGACCGGGTCCGCCGGGACGGTGCCGTCCCGCAGCCGCTCGACCCCGTCGCGCAGCAGCGCGGCGCGCGCCGTCGCACGGTCTGCGTACCACTGCTCGGCCACGTCCGGCTCCGCCGCTCTGCCGGCCAGGGCCTGCAACTGCACCAGATGGTCCCGGGCCCGGTCGCGGTAGGCCAGGCCTTCGTCGAACAGTTCGCGGCCGACGTCGGCGACGCTGAACTGCCGATCCAGCTCGGCGTCGAGCTGTGCACAGCCGAACGCACGCAACGCCGCCGGGTCGAAGGCCCCCGGTTCGGCGAGCGCGTGCGCGTCGCCGATGCGCCGCACGACCGCGTTGACGACATTGCCTTCCCGTTCCTCGCGGTGCGCCGTGAACGTACTCGTGACCCGGGGGCCGCGCAGGTGCAGGATGTGGGCGCCCCCGGCCTCGGCCGGCTGCTGCCGGCCCCGCGAGGTGATGAGCGCGCTGAGCGCCAGACTGAAGTCCTCGTTGCGTCCGCGTCGCACCGCGAACTCCAGCCCGTCGAGGCTCCCGCTGCTCGCGAACGCGCCACCGCGGAACTTCCGGCCGGTGACGGCGGGCGTGCCGCGCCGGACCCGCTGCGGTGGGATCCCCGTCCCCAGCACGTCGACACTTTCCTCGGACGCTTCGAAGAACCGTTCGAGCCACAGCGCCGTGCGGCGGTCCGGGTGCCCTGTGTACGCGGCGGACGCCAGGTGTGCGTCGGTGTCCTCCAGCAGGCCCAGCAGGTCGGTCGGCCAGGCTTCCACCTCGGTGGTGCACAGGAAACGCTCCAGCAGCTCGCCCGGTGTGCTCTCCGGTCCGGCCGTCGTGCCGTCGCCGGCGGCCACGGCGTCGCGGGCGGCTTCGCGCAACGCGACGAGCGGAGCATCGAGGACGGCCGGCCGTACGTCGTCGTCGCAGACCAGCACCCGCGACCCGGCGGCTGACAGGATGGCCCAGTTGCGTTGCGCGGCCGCGGACCCCGTCCACGTACCGTCGTCCGCGCGGCGGCCGAGGAGCGCGTCGAGCACCATTGTGCGTTCCGGGTCCGCGCCGGGCAGACCGGCCTCGATCTCCGTGCGGATCGCGTGTTTGTCTTCCGGCCCGACGTACCGGATCGCCCGCGCTGCGGTCAGCGACCGGATCTGCGATCGTCTGGTGACGTCGCTGTCGTCGTACACGGTGATGTCGGTGTCCTCGCGACCGAACCGGCGGAGGTTGTCGTCGAAGGCGTCGAGCGCCGCGCGCAGCGACGCGGGCCTGTCGCAGGTGATGACGGCGATCCGTTCGATGCGGCCGGGCCAGGGCCGGTATCCGGCCGGACGCCCCGCACGCAGATCGGCGGTGAACTGCTGTGCCGCGGCCGCGCCGGCCGTGTCGTCGCCGGTCCCGCGGCCGCGCAGCGCAAATCGCCACGAGCCGAGCGGCGTGACCGACAACCGGGTTCCCGCGTGCAGGTTGAGATGGTCGAGCAGGACCAGCAGGTCGGCGGCGACGGCTCGGTCGGGAGCTTCGAGCAGCGCCCGGCCGGGAACACCGGCGAGCACCGCGACCGCCGCGGGGTCGGCGTGCAGCAGTTCGCCGAGACGGTGGTCGAGCCGCCCGGCGAAGCGTGTCCAGGCCCGGACCCGGCGGACCAGCGCGTTGTGCACGCGGGCGGTCAGCACGAGACCGTGGTGGCGGACTCGGCAATGCCGCGTGCGACCGCGAAGAACTCCGCCAGGTGAGGGTTGGCCGCCTCGACCGCCTGAGCAGATGCGCAGGACGGGCCCAGCACGGCGGTGGCCAGGCACCATGCCGACACCGGGTGCTTCGTCGTGAACGTCGTGTGGTGCTCGTCGGGTGCATAGCCGGTACCGTCGCGGCGCCACGCGGGGGAGTGGAGCACCTGCTCGACGTCGGCCGCGGTGCGGGGCCACACCAGCGCCGGGTCCGCCAGCACCCGCAGATAGTCGCCGAGGCCGGCCAGGAACGCGTCGCTCGCGGGTGGCACCAGGGTGAGCGGGTCATACGGGATCGACAACGGGCGCTCCAGCGAGCGGCTCCGGGCCGCCTTGCCCACCCAGAGATCACCGTCGGACAGTTCGAGGCCTGAGGTGAACCACCGACTGGCCGGGTCCCAGCCGCCGTCGGTCATCCGCGGGTGGAACTCGAGGTCGAGCCGGTCGCACACCGCAGCTGCCAGCTCGGGTCGCGTCTGCAGCACCGTGAAGTCCACGACGGTGACCCGCTCGGCGCCCATGTCGCGCAGCCGTGCGAGCAGCTCCACCGCGCGGCTCCAGGATTGCGTGCCGACCTGGAACAGGGAGCGGTCGAACCATTCCAGGCCGTCATCACAGTCGTCGCGGTCGGGCTGCGCGTCGAACAGTTCCGACAACGTCGGTCCGATCGGCTGGAAGTCGTGCGTCCGCCGAACGTAGCCGATCAGCTCCGACCAGTCGGAGAAGCTGGTTCCGGCCTGCGCGTCGAGGTAGTCCCGCAACTCCTGCTCGGAGACCTCCCGGCCGCGGACCTCGGCGAGACGCTGCCGCATCGGGCCGGGGTTGCGCAGGACACCGAGCACCGTGGACGCGACCTGCTGCGCCGGATCACGCACCACGACGAGGAACCGGTCGTCCCGGTCGAACAACGCGATCTGCTCGTCACCGAGGTATGCCGCCAGTTCCTTGATGTACGGCAGCCGGTCCGGACGCTGGGCCTGCAACTCGGCGATGGCCGCTCCGAACCCGGATCCGCCCCGCTCCATCGCGCGACCCCGCAACACCGCGGCAACGGACGGGCTCTGCTCCATCATGCGCGCGACGGCGTTGGACCCGCTGCGAGGAATCGATACCTGCAGAACCTTCGACGTCGCCGATTCCGATTTTGCGCAGGTCACAGCGCCGGAGCGCCCTTCGTCAGGCATCTCGTCGTTCCCCCGTCGTGAAACGTTAACGACCATCATCACCGTAACCGCTGTGCACAGGGCTGTCCAAAGCACAGCGAATTTCGCCGATGTATGACCAGGCAGCGGATTGCCACTCGCTGGGGGAGGACCTGCCGTGGCGGACGGTGCCGATCGCTGGTTCCCCGATCGGTCCGGCGGCCTGCGCACCGAGACGCCGGACAGCGTCAGGGTCCGGCGAGCTCCGACACGGGCACCTTGAGCAGGCCGAGCAGTGTGCGCCGCTCGGCGCCGAAGCCCGGGGTGTCGGCGGCTCGCGGGTGTGGCAGCGGCACCGGGCGGTCTTCGGTGATCCGGCCGTCGTCGAGCACGATGATCCGGTCGGCGAGCAGCAGCGCCTCGTCGACGTCGTGGGTGACGAGCAGGGCGGCGAAGCCGTGATGGGTCCGCAGCCGGCCGAAGAGGGCCTGCATCCGCAGGCGGGTCAGCGCGTCCAGGGCGCCGAAGGGCTCGTCGAGCAGCAGCAGCTCGGGGCGGCGGACCAGGGCCCGGGCGAACGCGACCCGCTGGGCCTGGCCGCCGGAGAGCTCCGCCGGCCAGGCCCGCGCCCGGTCGGCCAGGCCGACCTCGTCGAGGGCCTCGGCGACTCGGGCCGCCGGGTCGCCGCCGCGCAGGCCGAGCGCGACGTTGGCGCCGACCCGCTTCCACGGCAGCAGCCGGTGTTCCTGGAACACGACAGCGGTCGAGCCGGCGATGGCCCAGGTGCCGCCGGCCTCGGTGTCGAGCCCGGCCAGGATGCGCAGCAGGGTGCTCTTGCCGGATCCGCTGGCCCCGAGCAGGGCAACGACCTCGCCGCCGGCGATGGTCAGGTCGACGCCGTCGAGGACGACGGCGGCGCCGAACGAACGGCGTACGCCGGTGGCGGTGGCGACGGTGCTCATGCCGCCTGCAGCCCGCGCCGCCAGGCGAGCAGCCTTCGCTCCGCGGCGCGCAGGGCGAGGTCGGAGAGCAGGCCGAGCAGCGCGTAGGTGACCAGGCCCAGCACCACCACGTCGGTCTGGCTGAACTCCCGCGCCTCCATCATCATGAAGCCCAGGCCGCCCTGGCCGTTGACCTGTTCGCCGACGACGAGGCTGAGCCAGCCGGCGGCGAAGGCCAGCCGCAGCCCGATGAACAGCGACGGCAGCGCGCCCGGGATCACGACGTGCCACAGGCGTTCGGCCCCGGTCAGGCCGAGCGTGCGGGCCGCTTCGACGAGCCGCTCGTCGATGTTGCGGATGCCCGCATAGGTGTTGAGGTAGATCGGGAAGAAGGCGCCCAGCGCGACCAGGGTCACCTTGAGCGGCTCGCCGATGCCGACCCAGATGATGAGCAGCGGTACCAGGCCGAGGTGGGGCAGCATCCGGGCCATCTGGACGGGCGGGTCGACGGCGTCGTCGCCGAGGCGCACCAGACCGGCGGCGGTGCCCAGCGCAAGGCCCAGCAGGCCGCCGATGAGCAGCCCGAGGACTGCCCGCTGCAGCGAATTGAGCAGGTAGCCGCCGAGGGTGCCGTCGGCGGCCAGCCTCCAGCCGGTCGCCAGGACGGTGGACGGCGCTGGCAGGCGGTCCGGGTCGAGCAGGCCGCCGCGCACGCCGCCCTCCCATGCGGCGAGCAGCAATAGAGGGCTGACCGCCCGCCGCCATCGCCGAACTGCCGACGCGCTCATCGCAGCAGGTCGGCGAACTGCTCGTCGACCCGGGCCTTGATGTCGACCTTGCCGGGGATCAGCTGCAGCCCGGTGAAGCCGTCGGCGATCTGCTGCAGTTCGTCGCCGATCGCGGGGGTGACCGGGGCGAGCGGCTGGGCGCTGCGGCCGAGTGCGCGGCGGGCGACGTCCTCGGGGATGTTCAGCTCCGGTGCGATGAGCTTGACCCGCTCCTCCGGGTGGGCGATGCCCCAGTCGGTGGTCTCGCGGTAGGTCTTGAGGAATTCACGGATCTTGCCCGGCTTGGTCTTGAGCGCCTGCGGCGAGACGAGGATGTACTCCCGGTTGTTCACCAGGCCGTCGCCGTCTACGAGGACGCGGGTGCCGGGAATTTCGGCGAGGGCGAAGTACGGGTCCCAGATGATCCACGCGTCGATCTGGTTGTTGTCGAACGCCGGGCGGGCGTCGGCGGGCTTGAGGTACTGAACGTCGATGTCCTTGATGGTCATCCCGTTGGCGTCGAGAAGCTTGACCAGCAGCCAGTTGACGTTGGAGCCCTTGTTCAGCGCGACCTTCTTACCCTTGAGATCCTTGAAGCTCCTGTACCCAGAGGCATCCTTCACCAGCACCGCCTCGCCCTTGGGCACCGGCTGCGACGTGCCGATGATCCGAAAGTCGATCTTGCCCGCGGCCGCGAAGATCGGCGGTGCCTCGCCGACCTGGCCGATGTCGATGGCTCCGGCCTTGAGCCCTTCGGTGAGCGCCGGACCGCTCTCGAACAGCGACCAGACGGTGCCGGCGGCCTCGGTCTTACGGGCCTTGACCAGGCTCAGCCCGCCGAAGCGCTGGTAACCGACCTTGAGCGGCTCCTCGGCGGTGCCCGCGGCCGGAGTCGCGGGTGTGCCGTCGTGCTTCGCGCAGCCGCTGAGTGTGGTGCCGAGCAGGGTCAGCGCTACGGCGGCGATCACCGTGAGTCGATGCATGGCGGCATAATACCCATTAAATCTACCGATTGACTAGAGATTGGCCGGAGGTGGTGTCGGCGCGGGCGGCCCTGCCGCGTCGTCGCGTGATCCAGACCACGGGGCGTCCACTGTGGAACCTCGTGGCCGGGTCGGACGGACGCGCGGTGTGCGGCGCTATCGGGCGTCTCGCTCAGGCCGAGCGGGCCGGCAGCGGCTCGGCCGGGCGACCCTGGAGTGGCTCGCAGGCCCGCTCGCGGAGCAGGGCCAGGAGGTCGCGGACGGCGGCCGGGACGCGGGCCCGGCGCCGGTGCAGGGCGGCCATGGTGACGACGGTGGTGTCGCCGGCGAGTGGGCGGGTCACGATGAGCCCGGCCCGCTCCAGCGGGTCGCCGTGCACGCTGTAGTCGGGCAGTACCGTGAGGCCGATGCCCTCGGCGACCATCATCTTGCCCATCTCGGCGCCGTCCGTGGAGTGCCACTCGGTGGGAAGGTGGGAGCCGAAGAGCCGGTGCGCGAAGCGGTGCATCAGGTAGCCCGCCCGCATGGCCACGAACCGCTCGGCGCGCAGGTCGTCGGCGGTGACCTCGGCCCGGGCGGCGAGCGGGTGGCCGGCCGGCAGGACCACCGCGGGGCGCCCGGCTATGAGCGGGGTCGCCTCGAGGTCGGGCGGCGCGTCGTCGCCGTCGAGCAGGTTGACCAGGCCCAGGTCCATCGTTCCGTCCAGGAGTGCCGCGTGGATCTCGTCCTGCTGCAGGTTGCGGACCTCGATGGCGGCGCCGCCGTGTGCGGCCTGGAAGGCACGCACCGCGGGTAGCACGAGCGAGGCGGTTCCGGCATTGACGGTGCCGATGCGCAGCAGTCGCCGGGCGGCGAGCTGATCGCCGGCGGCGGCCTTGAGCCGTTCGACGGACTCGAGGACGTCGACGATCGGCTGCAGCAGCTCCCGGCCGGCGGCGCTGATCCGGGCGCCGGAGCGGTGCCGGTCGAGCAGGGCGACGCCGAGCTCCGCCTCCAGTTTGCGGATCGCTTCGCTGACGGCGGGCTGCGAGACGTGTAGCTGCTCACTGGCGCGGCGCAGGGAGCCGCAGCGGGTGACGGCGGCAAGGTACTCGAGTTGCTCGATGCGCACGGCAGGCTCCGGTGATGGTGATCGGCGACGGTTTCCAGGCGATCGACAACGCCGTCCAGGCCAGGTCTTGCACTCCTATACCCTACTAAGTCTATAGTTTTTGCAGACAAAGATCCAGTCCTGGGAGACTCGAGTGGCCGAACGACCGCTGCACTTCGCCGCCTTCGTGATGAACACGAGCGGCCACATCATCCAGGGCACGTGGCGGCGGCCCACGGCCCGCCAGACCGACTTCAACAGCCTCGACCTGTGGGTCGACCTCGCGAAGACCCTGGAGCGCGGCGGCTTCGACGCCATCTTCTTCGCCGACGTCGTCGGGCTCTACGCGCCCTATCGAGGCGACGAGCGCAAATACGTCGAGGCAGGCCTGCAGGTGCCGAGTAACGACCCGTCGGTGCTGGCCAGCGCCATCGCCTACGCCACCGAGCACCTCGGCATCGCGTTCACCTCGTCGATCCTGCAGGAGCATCCGTTCAACTTCGCCCGGCGCATCTCCACCCTCGACCACGCCAGCCGGGGCCGCATCGCCTGGAACATCGTCACGAACTACCTGCCCAACGCCTCGCGCAACTTCGGCCTCGAGGGCCTGACGAAGCACGACGAGCGCTACGCGTGGGCCGACGAGTACGTCGACGTGACCTACAAGCTCTGGGAGGGCTCCTGGGACGAGGACGCCCTCGTGCAGGACCGGGAACAGGGCATCCACGCGGACTACGACAAAATCCACCGGATCAACCACGAGGGTCCGCGGTACAAGGTCGAGGGCCCGCACCTGGTCAGCCCGTCGCCGCAGCGCACGCCGCTGCTGTTCCAGGCCGGCGCATCACCGGCCGGCCGCACGTTCGCCGCGAAGAACGCGGAGGCGGTGTTCATCGTCGCTCCGAACGCCGCCGCGGCGGCCCGCGACACCGCCGACATCCGCGACCGGGCCATCCGGTCCGGGCGCTCCCCGCACGACCTCAAGTTCTTCCAGGGGCTGCACTTCGTCGTCGGCTCGACCGAGGAGGAGGCCCGGCGCAAGGGGGCCGAGCTCGACGAGTGGATCGACTACGACGCCCAGCTGTCGCACATGTCCGGCGCCGTCGGCGTCGACTTCGGCCACAAGGACCTCGACCGGCCCGTCGGGCAGCTGCGGACCGAGGGCGTGCAGTCGATCCTGAGCTGGATCAACGACCTGGTCACCGACCGGCCGCCCACGCTGCGCGACGTGGCGCACTACACCGCCCGCAACGGCCGGATCACCGGCACTCCCGAGCAGATCGCCGACCAGCTCGCGCAGTGGCGGGCCGCCGGCGTCGACGGGATCAACGTCGTCAACGCCGAGATCCCGGGCAGCTACGAGGAGTTCGTCGACCACGTCGTGCCGGTGCTGCGCGAGCGCGGCCTGGCCCGCCGCGACTACGTGCCAGGGACGCTGCGCAAGAAACTCTTCGGGCGCGACGACCGGCTGCCCGGCACCCATCCCGCCGCCCGCTACCGCGGCGCCTTCGGCACCGTGCACGCCTGAGGAGGCCGTCGTGACCAAGCGTCTGATCCTCAACCTGTTCGAGATGAACTGCGTCAGCCACATCACGCACGGACTGTGGCGGCTGCCGGACAACCACCGCGAGCGGTTCAACGACATCGAGTACTGGACGGAGCTTGCGCAGCTGCTCGAGTCGGGCGGCTTCGACGCGGTGTTCCTGGCCGACGTCGTCGGGACCTACGACGTGTTCCGCGGCTCGGCCGATACCGCGATCCGCCAGGGGCTGCAGATCCCGAACAACGACCCGGCAAGTGTCGTACCGGCCATGGCCGCCGTCACGAGGCACCTCGGCTTCGGCATCACGTTCTCCACCACCTACGAGCCGCCGTTCGCCTGGGCCCGGCGGATCAGCACGCTCGACCACCTCACCAAGGGCCGGGTCGGCTGGAACATCGTCACGTCCTACCTGCCCAACGCCGCGCGCAACTTCGGCCTCGACGGCGAGGTCGAGCACGACCTGCGCTTCGAGATGGCCGACGAGTACCTCGACGTGCTGTACAAGCTGTGGGAGGGCTCCTGGGACGACGACGCGATCGTCGCCGACCGCGAGGGCAATGTCTACGCCGACCCGGAGAAGATCCGCGCGATCCATCACAAGGGCCGCTGGTTCAAGGTGGAGGGGCCGCACCTGCCCTCGCCGAGCCGGCAGCGGACCCCGGTCCTGTTCACGGCGACCGCCAGCGGTGCGGGCACGAGGTTCGCCGGCAAGCATGCCGAGGTCGTCTTCACCGGCGGGCCCGACGCGGCAAGTCTGGGCCGGACCATCACCGGCATCCGGGCGGCGGCCGTCGCGGCCGGCCGGCGCGCCGAGGACGTCCGGTTCGTCACCATGGCCGGCGTCGTCGTGGCGCCGACGGAGGCCGAGGCGAGGGCGAAGTTCGCTCGCTTCCAGGAGCTGGCCAGCCCCGACGGCTACCTCGCACACGCGAGCCTGCCGTGGGACCCGGCCGCCTACCCGCCCGAGACGAAGCTCAGGGACGTCGGCATCGACAGCGGCCGGGCCGGCCGCTTCCGGGCCGTCGACCCGGAGCAGACCGTGGGGGAGTTCCTGGCCGGCTTCGGTGACCTCACCCGCCAGCCGCTGCTGGCCGTCGGCGACCCGCAGCAGGTCGCCGACGAGATCGAGCGGTGGCTCGACGAGGTCGGCATCGACGGGATCAACCTGCTGCAGTACCACTCCTATGACACCGCTCGCGACTTCATCGACCTCGTGGTGCCGGTGCTGCGCGAACGCGGCCGGCTGCGGCGGGAGTACGACGAGCGCGAAACCCTCCGCGAGCGCATCTTCGGCGCCGGCGACCGGCTGCCCGAGCGGCACTACGGCGCCCGCTACCGCGGCGGCGCCCACCTGACCCCGCAAACCCATCCCGAGAAGGATCTTCGATGACCAGACGCTCCCGCGTTGCCCTGGCTGTGGCCGCAGTGCTCGCCACCGGGTCGCTCGCCGCCTGCGGCGGCGCCGCGGCCGAGGCCGGCTCGGTGCCGCAGACGGGCGGGACGATCGTCTACGGCCACGTCCAGGAACCCCCATGCATCTTCGGCGGCTGGATTCAACAGGCCTACATCTCCCGGCAGGTCCTCGACGGGCTCGTCGCGCTCGCCGACGACGACACCGTGGTGCCGTGGCTGGCGACGAAGTGGGACGTCTCGCCCGACGGGCTGACGTACACCTTCACCCTCAAGGACGGCGTGCAGTTCACCGACGGCACCCCCGTGGACGCCGCGGCCGTCGCCTGGAACTTCGACCTGTGGGAGAACCACAACGGCAACAGCACCGCGAAGGTCTCCATCGACCCCTACTACAAGTCCGCGACCGCGGTCGACGCCACCCACGTCGCCGTCAACCTCAACAAGCCGTTCCCGCCGCTGCTGCGGCTCATCACGCAGGGGTACTTCGGCATCCAGTCGCCGACAGCCTTCAAGGCCCGCTCCGAGCAGGAGAACTGCGAGAAGCCGATCGGCTCCGGCGGCTTCACCGTCAAGGAGTGGAAGCACGGCCAGGAGGTGGTGCTGGCGAAGAACCCGGCCTACGCCTCGTGGCCGGCCAACGCCAAGCACCAGGGACCGGCGATCGTCGACGAAGTCCGGTGGAAGTTCGTCGCCGACGCGGTCTCGCGCTACGCGTCGCTGAGCACCGGCGAGTCCAACGTCGTCTACGAGGTGCCGACGGTCAACTGGAAGGACGCCCAGTCCCGCTACCAGACGATCCGCTACATCACGCCCGGCAAGCCGGTGTCGTTCTACATCAACACGAAGACCGGGCCGTTCACCGACAAGCTCGTCCGGCAGGCGTTCGCCACCGGCGCCGACCGCAAGGCCGCCGTCGAGGCCGGCTTCCACGGCGTCATCCCGTATGAGGGCAACCCCGCGGTCAGCCAGGCCACGCCGGGCTACAACGCCGAGGCGGCCAAGGCCTACGCCTACGACCCGGCCAAGGCCGAGCAGCTGCTGGACCAGGCGGGCTGGGCCAAGGGCGCCGGCGGCGTGCGGAGCAAAGACGGCAAGCCGCTGACCATCAAGCTGGTCTACGGCGCCGGGTTCATCTTCACCCAGGAGGGTGCGACGGTGCTCCAGGTGCTGCAGGAGCAGTGGAAGAAGATCGGCTTCGACGTCAAGCTGATCCCGGCGACCCAGGCCGAACTGTGGGGTGGCAAGTACTCCGACCCGAGCACGTTCGACGCCACCCCGTCCTACTGGACCAGCCCCAGCCCGTCCATCCTGTGGATCGTCTGGCGCCCCTCCACGACCGCAGCGCCCAACGGCAGCAACCGGTCCTTCTACAACAACGAGACCCTCTCGACGGCGATCCAGCAGGCGAACGCCGAGCCGGATCCGGCGAAGGCGAACACGCTCTATCAGCAGGCGCAGCAGATCATCCAGGACGACGCGGCCGGCATCGGGCTCTACACCCAGAACTCCACCTATGCGGTTGCCCGCAACCTCAACAACGTCTGGCTCGAGAAGAGCCAGGGTGAGCCGGTCTTCTCCGATGCGTACTTCACCAAGTAACCCCGCCGCGACCCTCCGGCGCGTCGCGTACAAGCTGGTCGGCGCGGTGGCGGTCATCGTCGCCGCCGCGTCGGTCACCTTCTTCGCCCAGCTGGCCGTACCGGGGGACCGCGCTACGACGCTCATGAACCTGCAGACCGGCCAGGACCGCAAGTGGACCGCCGCCGAACTGGCCCCGCTCAACGAGCGCTTCGGCTTCAAGGACCCCATCGTCGTGCAGTACCTGCACTACGTCGGCGGACTGTTCCGCGGCGACCTCGGCACCTCCTACACCCAGAAACGCCCGGTCACCGAGGTGATCGGCGGCCAGCTGCTGCCGAGCCTCACACTGACCGTCGCGGCCCTCGCCGTCGCCTGGACCCTGGCCCTGGCCGGGACCCTGCTGACGGTGCGGCGCGGCCGGCTGCTGTCCGGGCTGGGCGCCACGTGGGAGGCGCTCACGGCGAGCCTGCCCCACTACTGGGTCGGCGTCGTGCTGCTCGTGGTCTTCTCGGTCCAGCTGCGGGTGTTCCCGATCATCGGCGGCACCGGCGCCTGGGGCAGTGTCCTGCCGGTGCTGACCCTCGCCATACCGCTGGCCGGGTTCCTCGGGCAGGTGACCCGCGACGAGTTCGAGCAGGTCCTCGGTCAGCCGTTCGTGACCACCGCCCGCACCCGGGGCATGTCCGACCTGGGCGTGCGGCTGCGCCACGTGCTGCGCCACGCGGTACTCCCGGCGATCACGCTGTCCGGCTGGGCCCTCGGCGCCCTCGTCGCCGGTGCCGTCATCGCCGAGAACATCTTCGGCCGGCCCGGCATCGGCCAGGTCCTCGTCACCGCCGTCAACACCCGCGACGTGCCGACCGTGTCCGGGATCGTGCTCGTCGTGGCGGCCGTCTACGTCGTGGCCAACCTTCTCGTCGACCTCGCCTACGCGATCGTCGACCCGCGATTGAAGACCGCCCGATGAGGCGCCCCGGCACCCTCGTCGCGCTGCTGGTCGTGGTGCTCATCACGCTCGCCGCGCTCACGCCGGGCCTGCTCACCGGGCACAGCCCGACCGAGATCGATCTGCACGCGACGCTGCTCGGACCGTCGCCGGCCCACCCGTTCGGCACCGACGACGCCGGCCGCGACCTGCTCACCCGGGTCATCTACGGCGCGCGCCAGTCCATGGGCATCGGCCTCGGCGCGACCGCCCTGGCGTTCCTCATCGCGCTCGGCCTGGGCTTCACGGCCGCGCTGTCCGGCGGAGCCGTCGACGCGGCCATCACGCGTGTGCTCGAGGTCGCCTTCGCCTTCCCGGCGCTGCTGCTGGCGCTGCTGGTCATCTCGGTGCGCGGCCCGTCGGTGGCCACCGTGATCGCCGCGGTCGGCATCGGCTCCGCGCCCGGCTACGCCCGGATGGTCCGCGGCCAGGTCCTCGCCGTGCGCCAGGCCGCGTACATCGAGGCGGCCGCGGCGCTCGGACACTCCCGCCTCGCCGTCATCCGCCGCCACCTGTTCCCCAACGCGATGCGACCCCTCGTCGCCGTCGCCACCCTCGGCATCGGCCAGTCGGTCGTGTGGGCCTCCGGGCTGTCCTTCCTCGGGCTCGGCGTCGCACCGCCGAGCTCCGAATGGGGCGCGCTGCTCGACGCCGGCCGCGTGCACATCACCAGCTCCTGGTGGCTGGAGATCCTGCCCGGCGTCGTGATCGTCCTGGTGGCGCTCGCCGTGACGTCGCTGGGCCGCACCCTGCAGCACCTACTCGGAGGAGCCGCCCGATGACCGTCGCCAGCCTCGCCGCGAGTGTCGAACCGGACCGGAGCGTCTCCGCGCTGCTCACCGTACAGGACCTGCGGGTGTCGTTCGGCGACACCGAGGTCGTCCGCGGCATCTCCTTCACCGCCCGGCGCGGGCAGTGCCTCGCCATCGTCGGCGAGTCCGGATCGGGCAAGAGCGTCACCGCCCGCACCCTCGTCGGGCTCACCGGGCCCGGCTCCGCCGTGACCGCCGGGCGGATCGACCTCGACGGCACCGACCTGCGCGCCACCTCCGAGCGGGCGTGGCGCACCGTGCGAGGCCGCAGCATCGGCTTCGTGCTGCAGGACGCCCTCGTCTCGCTCGACCAGCTGCGGCGAGTCGGCGACGAGGTGACCGAGCCGCTGCGGCTGCACGGCTGGGGCACCCGCGCCAGCCGGCCGGGCAAGGCGGTCGAGCTGCTCGCGGCCGTCGGCGTGCCCGAGCCCGAAGTGCGCGCCCGGCAGCGGCCCTACGAGCTGTCCGGCGGCCTGCGCCAGCGCGCGCTCATCGCCTCCGCCATCGCGCTCGACCCGCCGCTGCTCGTCGCCGACGAACCGACCACAGCACTGGACGTCACGGTGCAGGCCCAGGTCCTCGACCTGCTCGCCGCAGCCAAAGCGCGGGGCACGTCGATCATTCTCATCAGCCACGACCTGTCCGTCGTGGCCCGGCTCGCCGATGAGGTCGCCGTCATGCGCGACGGCGAGATCGTCGAGCACGGCCCCGTAGCGCAGGTGCTGCGTGAGCCGCAGCACGAGTACACCCGGATGCTGCTCGCCGCCATCCCGTCGGAGCACACCCGCGGCACGAAGCTCAGCCGGCCCGGCGCCGTGCGGACCCGCCGGCCGATCGACCGCGGCCGGCCCGTGCTCGAGGCGCGGCACCTGACGAAGGTCTTCCGCGGCCCCGACAAGGTCGACCGGACCGCCGTCGACGACGTCTCGTTCGAGCTGTTCGGCGGCGAGACGCTCGGCATCGTCGGCGAGTCCGGCTCCGGCAAGACCACCACGGCCCGCATCGCGCTGTCGATCATCGAGGCCACCGGCGGTGAGGTGCTGCTCGGCGGAGCGGCCTGGTCGGCGCTGACCCCGGCCCGCCGCCGGCCGCTGCGCAAGCAGATCGGCGTGGTGTACCAGGACCCGCTGAGCTCCTTCGACCCGCGCTGGACGGTCGGGCGCATCCTCGTCGACGCCCTCGGCACCGGTCCCCGGCCGCCGGCCTCGCGCGCCGAGGCCCGCGAGCGGGCCGTGCGCCTGCTCGAACAGGTCGGCCTGCGCGAGACGCACCTGACGGCCGGGCCGTTGCGGCTCTCCGGCGGGCAGCGGCAGCGGGTGGCGATCGCCCGGGCGCTCGCGCCGGAACCGACGGTCGTCGTGTGCGACGAGCCGGTGTCCGCCCTCGACGTCTCGATCCAGGCCCAGGTGCTCGACCTGCTCACCGACCTGCAGGACGAGCTCGGCGTGAGCTATCTGTTCATCTCGCACGACCTCGGCGTGATCCACCACGTCAGCGACCGCATCCTGGTCATGAAGGACGGCCGGGTCGTGGAGCACGGCACCGCCGCCGAGGTCTTCGAGCGCCCGCAGCACGACTACACCAAGCGGCTGCTGACCGCGCTGCCCCGGCTGGGGCCGTCATGACCCTCGCCACGGTCTTCGCGCCCGTCTTCGAGCGGATCGCCAAGGGCGCCGTCGAGCGCGAATCGGACCGCACGCTGCCCAGCGAACAGGTGGAGTGGCTGCGCGAGTCGGGATTCGGCAAGATCCGCGTCCCGCGCGAGTTCGGGGGCTTCGGCGCCACGGTGCCCGAGTTCATCGAGCTGCTCATCGAGCTGGGCCGGGCCGACTCCAACCTGCCACAGCTGCTGCGCGGCCACTTCGGCTTCGTGGAGAGCCGCCTCGCCCTGCCGGACCCGCAGGCCCGCGAGCGCTGGCTGCGTCGCGTCGCCGCCGGCGTCATCGTCGGCAACGCGCAGAGCGAGCGCTCCAGCAGCTCGTGGTTCGAGCCGGCGACGACGCTCACGGCGCACGGTGACGGCTGGCGGCTCGACGGCCGCAAGTTCTACTCCACCGGCAGCCTGTTCGCCGACTGGATCCACACCAGCGCGTCGCGCGGCGCGGACGGCATCGCCAATGTGCTGGTGCCCGCCTCGGCGCCCGGCGTCACCCGCATCGACGACTGGGACGGCTTCGGGCAGCGGCTCACCGGCAGCGGCACCACCCTGTTCGAGGACGTGCCGATCGCCGCCGAGGACGTGGAGCCGGCGCCGGACGCCTCCCTGGCCGCGTTCTTCCAGTTGGTACACCTGGCCACCCTGGCCGGCATCGGCCGCGCCGCGGTCGCCGAGACGGTCGCGTTCGTCAACGGCCGCGCCCGGAACCTCTTCAACCCGGCCGTGCCGCCCTCCGCGGACCCGCAGGTGCAGGCCGTCGTCGGCCGCGTCGCCGGCGCGTCCTTCGCCGCCGACGCCGCCACCATGGCCGCGGCCCGGGCCGTCGAGGCGGCCGCCGAGCACCCGGACGCGGCCGACATCGCCGTGTTCCGGGCGCAGGGTGTCGTCATCCGCCTCGTACTCGATCTCGTCACCGAACT
The DNA here is from genome assembly GCF_019904175.1 of Dactylosporangium vinaceum. Classification (GTDB taxonomy): domain Bacteria; phylum Actinomycetota; class Actinomycetes; order Mycobacteriales; family Micromonosporaceae; genus Dactylosporangium; species Dactylosporangium vinaceum. The sequence goes on from NZ_CP061913.1 coordinate 4,383,939, forward strand.
GTTCGAGGTCGGCGGCGCCTCGGCGACCGCGGAGCGGCTGCGACTGGACCGGCACTGGCGCAACGCCCGCACCCTCGCCTCGCACAACCCGGTGATCTACCGCGACCGGGCCGTCGGACAGTTCCTGCTGGACGGCACCACGCCCAGCGCGGCGTTCCAGCAACACCGGAAGGGAACCGCATGAACCACGACGAGGCGGTCGCGCTGGCGGCCGAGTTCAGCGCCGCCTTCGCCCGTGACGCGGCCGAGCGCGACGAGCGGCGCCGACTGCCGCTCGCCGAGCTCGACAAGCTCAGCGGCGCCGGCCTGCTCGCCGTCACGGTGCCCGCGGCCTACGGCGGGCCGGGGCTGCCCGCGGCGACCGCGACGGAGGTGACCCGGCTGCTCGCCACCGGCGATCCCAACATCGCGCAGATCCCGCAGAGCCACTTCGTGTACATCAACCACCTGCGCCTGTGCGGCACCGACGCGCAGCGGCGCCGGCTCTTCGCCGAAGTCCTGGCCGGCCGCCGCTTCGGCAACGCCCAGTCGGAGGCCGGCACCAAGCACGTGCGCGACATCCGCACGACGCTCACCGCCGCCGGCCCGGGCCGCTGGTGCCTCGACGGCCGCAAGTTCTACGCGACAGGCGTGTTGCTGGCCCACCGCATCCCGGTCCTGGCCCACCTCGGCCCCGACGGCCCCCTGCACGTCGCCTGGGTCGACCGGCACGCCGAGGGAGTCGAGGTCCTCGACGACTGGAACGCACTGGGCCAGCGCACAACCGCCAGCGGCTCGGTGCTGCTCCACGGCGTCGAGGTGCCCGACGAGCTCATCACACCCTTCGAGCGCACCTTCGAGGGCCCGCAGACCTACGGCGCGTTCGCCCAGCTGCTGCACGCCGCCATCGACGCCGGCATCGCCCGGGCCGCGCTCGGCGACGCGGCCCGCTTCGTCGTCGCCACGAGCCGGCCGTATCCGGATGCCCGCGTCGAGCGGGCCGCCGACGACCCGCTCGTCGTGCAGGCGTTCGGCGAGATCGAGCTGGCCGTCCGCGCCGCCGAGGCACTGCTGGCCGAGGCGGCACGCTGCGTCGACGCCGCCGACGCCGCGCTGTCGGACTCCTCCGCGGCCGCGGCCTCCCTGGCCGTCGCCGCCGCCCGCGCCGCGACCACCCGCGCTGCGCTGGAGGCCGGCAGCCGGCTGTTCGAGGTCGCCGGCACCCGCTCGGCCGCGGCCGGGCTCCGCCTGGACCGGCACTGGCGCAACGCCCGCACACACACCCTGCACGACCCCGCCGCCTGGAAGATCCACCACCTCGGCCGCTGGGCCGTCGAGGCAACCCCGCCCCCAAACCACGGACAGGTGTGATGAGCGAGCTCAAGTTCCACTGGTTCCTGCCCACGAACGGCGGCGACGGCCGGCAGGTCGTCGGCGGCGGCCACGGCACCCCGGCCGGCTCCGCCGGCCGGCCCGCGTCCGTGGCGTACCTGGGCCAGATCGCCCGCTCCGCCGAGCAGCTCGGCTTCTGCGCGGCGCTGACCCCGACCGGCGCCTGGTGCGAGGACGCCTGGATCAGCACTGCCATGCTGGCCAGCGTCTCGGAGCGCCTCAAGTTCCTGGTGGCCTTCCGGCCCGGCCTCACCTCGCCGTTCCTGGCCGCCCAGATGGCCGGCACCTTCCAGAACCTCTCCGGCGGCCGGCTGCTGCTCAACGTCGTCACCGGCGGCGAGAGCCACGAACAGCGCATGTACGGCGACTTCCTCGACAAGGACGGCCGCTACGAGCGGTGCGGCGAGTTCCTGCACATCGTGCGTGAGCTGTGGACCGGCCGGTCGGTGACCTTCGAGGGCCGCCACCTCGCCCTCGCCGACGCCGTCCTCGCCCAGCTGCCCGACTCGGCCCCGGAGATCTACTTCGGCGGCTCATCACCGGCCGCGCTCGAGGTCGCCGCCCGCCACGTCGACGTCTACCTGACCTGGGGCGAGCCGCCGGCCGCCGTCGCCGCCAAGGTCCGCCGGGTCCGCGACCTCGCCGACGCCCAGGGCCGCACCCTCGCCTTCGGCCTGCGCGTGCACACCATTGCCCGGGACACCGCCGACGAGGCCTGGGCCGAGGCCGGGCGCCTGCTCGCCGGCATCTCCGAGGAGCAGATCCGCCACGTCCAGGCCGGTCTGCGGCGCAGCGAATCCGAGGGCCAGCGGCGAATGCTCGCACTGAACGGAGGTACCAAGGACGGCCTGGAGGTCTACCCCAACCTGTGGGCCGGCGTCGGCCTGGTCCGCGGCGGCGCCGGCACCGCACTCGTCGGCAGCCACACCCAGATCGCCGACCTCATCGAGGAGTACGCATCCGCCGGCATCAGCGAGTTCGTCCTCTCCGGCTACCCGCACCTGGAGGAGGCGTACCGCTTCGGCGAGGGCGTGCTGCCCGAGCTGCACCGCCGCGGACTGTGGCGGCACCCTGCCCCCGGCCGGACACCGGTGGCCGCCGTGCCGTTCGGTGCGGCGGCCCAGAAGGAGACGACGTGAGCCCGATTCGCACCAACCAGGACCTCGACCCCATCCGGCTGCGCGAGGTGTTCGGCATCTATCCCAGCGGCGTGGTGGCGGTCGCCGCCGTGGTCGACGGCGTCGCCGTCGGCCTGGCGGCCAGTTCGTTCACCTCGGTGAGCCTCGAACCGCCGCTGGTCTCCTTCTCGATCGCCAACGCCTCGAAGACGTGGCCCGACCTGCGCCGGGCACCGCACCTCGGCGTCACCATCCTGGCGGAGCACCACGCCACGGTGGCCCGGCAGCTCGCCGGCACGCCCGCGCGCCGCTTCGACGCCCTGCCGATCACGGCGACGCCGGGCGGCGCGGTCACACTGGAGGACGGCCTCGCCCAGTTCGTCACCACCGTCCACGACGAGGTCGCTGCGGGTGACCACACGATCGTGCTGCTCCGCCTCATCTCCGTGCGCCGGTCCGCACTTGCCGATCCGTCCCCCCTGGTCTTCCACCGCAGCCGCTTCGGTCGCGTCCAGACCGGCTGAGCTTCGTCGCCGGCCGGGCCCGCGATGACACGGCCGCCACGGCCGCCCCCGCCCGACTGGGCTCGATCGCCCGGCTGGCCGGCTGATGGTAGGGCCTCGCTCGCCGGGATGAGGCGAACGAGGCCCCCTTGCTACTGCAGGTCGCAGGAGTGCGGGTGCAGCGCCGTGCCCGTGCGGTGCGGGCCGACGACCGTGCCCAGGTTGATCCGGGCCGAGGTGGCGGCCTCCTGGTAGTAGCCCGTGACCTCGACCCAGTTGTCGTACGGGTACGGGGTGTCGCAGTGCAGCCCCGGCCACAGCGCGGAGCTGATCGGCGGGTAGCAGAACTGGCCCGACTTGCACGACCAGGTGATGCTGCCCGGCGGCTGGGTCGCGCCGTTGAGGCTGCTGTGGATCGTGGTCGTGCTGCCGCGCAGGTAGGGCGTGCCCCCGGTGCAGCTTGGCTGCGAGCCGTAGATGAAGGTGCCGGTGTAGATGCCCGGGCCTGTCACGTACGAGTTCGGCATCAGCTCGCTGGAGTTTGGCGTCGACAGTGTGCATGTCACAGTGGCCGCATCGGCGGGGCCCGCGGCCAGCGTCAGCGTTCCAGCGGTGGCGAGCAGGGCAGCGGCGATGATTCGCCCCAGTCTCATATTTCCTCCCGTGAATAGATTGGGGTGCCCTCCATTTCTAGTTCACGGACGCCTATGTCGATCGCTAGTGTTTTTCCGCCTGCGCGCGGCTCGGCGGTGACTGACAGGACGCGTCACGATCGAGGACCAGACCAGGGACGGCCCGGCCCGCCGCGGACGCCTCGGGCAGAGTGCCGCAGGTCTCGAGGCGTTGCGCCCATGCCAGTTCCCGGGCGCGCGTGTCGCGGAGGCTGTCGAGGACCGCACTGTCCACGTCGGACGGAAGCCGCCGCGCGGGACTGCGGCGAGCACAGCGCATTCCCGCACCGGGGCCGAAACGGCGCAGTGGCTGTAGGAGTTGAGCGAGCTGCCGTACTGGAGCAGGGAACCTCGCGTGACTGGGCCTGCGGAATTTCGGGGCGGTAGCCGCGGCCTACGACTGTCGCGGTAACTCCGGGTGGGGTCACGAACTTCCGCTGGAGCTGTTGCCCGCGCTCGGTCTGCCTGAGGTTGCCGAACCACGCTCGACGGTGATCGACCTTGAAGAGCTGCCCTGGTGCGCATTCGTCGGATCTAGCGGGCTGACCAGGCAGGCGTTGGATCGCAGGAGCGACCGCGACCATCGTCAAGCACCGGACTCGGGAGTCTTCGGGCCGGAGCGCGAATGGGAACGGGCGGCGCTCGTGCTCGAGGCTGACATCTGGGCCGCCCGGCATTGTCAGGTCGCCGACACCACGACGCTGCGCGAACGAGCCGACCAACTGCTCCGTGCCTGCCACAATGACGAGCACGTACAGATCTCCCGCTGGCGCACCTGAGCTCTCGACCGACACCGTTTCGATCGAACGACGACCTCAGCAGTGTGCTGCTCTGCACAGCGCCGTCCCGGCCGCCCCACCGTTGCGCTGCCGGTGACATGAGCCGGTCGGCAGGCCGGTTACCGGCAGTCGCAGCAACCATCGGCCCGATCGCCTGATCGGCATCGGCGAGCACGACGATTTCACCGTATTCGTCGTTAATGGTGTGGTTCTGCCGGGCGCGGGAGGCCGCCGGCCGGCGCGTGACGGGCAGGACACATCCGGCTGCGCCGGGGCGGCATGACGGGATCGTCATGCGCGCCCGTCGCAGCGACCGACGGAAGGAGGCAACATGAGCGTGTACGAGGCGATCGGTGGCAGCGGCGCGGTGCGGGCCGTGGTGGACCAGTTCTACGCCCGGGTCCTGACCGACTCCCGGGTCCAGGACATCTTCAAGGGCACCGACGTGGCGAGGCTGAAGAGCCACCAGCGCGCGTTCATCGGGGCGGCGATCGGCGGTCCGCAGCTCTATACCGGGCGGGACATGGCCTCCGCCCACGCCAGCCTGCACATCACCGACGCGGACTTCGACGTGATCGTCGGCCACCTCGTCGACACGCTCACCGAACTCGGCGTGCCGGCGGGGTACATCGCCCAGATCGGTGCGACACTGGCCCCGCTGCGCGGCCAGATCGTCACGCAGGGAGCGGCTGAGGCGGTGCCCGCACCGGTCGCGCCGGCCATCTGAACAGCCCAGACGTCCCGGTCCTGGTCCCGGTCCCGGGCGCGGCGCGCGTGCCCGGGACCGCTCGCGTCGATGCCAATCGATCGCGGGCCTTGCCTGTGGCGGTGTTTCTGGGCCGTAATCCCTACGTTTGGTACGGCATGCCCTGACGCGGACCGTGACTGCACGGGTGGTGTTGTCGCGTATGAACCGCTCCGGTGGGCTGTCGGCGATGAGCCGGCCCCCGACGACGAAAAGCGATTTGCGTTCAGCTGCTCGAAAGGTGCGGACTGTCGGCGCAGGCGCGGCGGATTTGTCAGGTGCGGTGCGCGCGTTCGACCTCGTGCTCGAAGTCGATCGCGTCGGGGGCGCCGCCGAACTCGTCGGCGATCTCGCCGACCAACTCGTCAGGGCTGCCGTGTGCTCCGGCGGCGGCCATGTCGGCGTCGGCGGCCGCGAGTGGGCGGTGGCCGGTGGACAGGACCGCGACGCCGAGCAGGACAACGCCGGCACCGACGATGAACGGGACGTGGATGTTCCAGTGGTCGACCATCTTGCCGGCCGCGTACGGGGCGAGGCCGCCACCGATGAACCGGACGAAGCCGTACGCCGCGGAGGCGACCGGACGCTCGACCGGCGAGACAAGCATGACCGCCTGGGTGGTGAGGGTGTTGTTGATGCCGGCCACGATGCCGGAGGCGATCACGCAGCCGATCACCACCCAGCGGTTGCTGGTGAAGATGCCGATCAGCACGATGAGTACCGCGAACGCGCTCAGCGCACCATACAGCGACGGTCCCGTGCCGAATCGGCGCTGCAGCCAGGGCGCGCCGGTGATCGAGAAGAATGCCAGCAAGAGACCCCAGGCGAAGAAGACGAAGCCGAGCTGCGTGGCGCCGAGCTTCATCGGGTACGGGGCGTAGCCGAGCATGGTGAAGAAGCCCCAGTTGTACAGCAGTGCGGTGATGCCCATGGTGAGCAGGCTGCGGTGCCGCAGCGCCTTGATCGGGGCGAGGATCGACGAGCGCTGTGCGGGCTTCGGCGTCTTGTCGAGCAGCGTGACGGTGGCCAGCAGCGCGACGGCCATCAGCACAGCCACGCCGAAGAACGGGCCGCGCCAGCTGATGTTGCCGAGCAGGCCGCCCACCAGCGGCCCAGCCGCGATGCCGAGACCGAGCGCCGCCTCGTACAGCACGATGGCGCCGGCAAACCCACCGGACGCTGACGCCACGATCACCGCCAGGGACGTCGCGATGAACAAGGCGTTGCCCAGGCCCCAGCCGGCCCGGAATCCGACGATGCCGTTGATCGAGCCGGACAGGCCGGCCAGCGCCGCGAACACGACGATCAGGCCGAGTCCGGTGATCAGGGTCCGCTTCGGGCCGATCAGGCTGGCGATCCAGCCGGTGAACAGCATGGCCACCGCGGTGACCAGCAGATAGCTGGTGAACAGCAGGCTGACCTGGCTCGGCGTGGCGTTCAGCTGCGTGGACAGCGCCGGGAGGATCGGGTCGACCAGGCCGATGCCCATGAAGCTGACGACGCAAGCGAACGCCACCGCGTACACGGCCTTGGGCTGTTTGAGCAGGGAACTTCCGGCACCGCTCACCGGGTCACCTCCATCGCGAAAGGGTTGAACGAGTGCAGGCCAACTATATAAGGTACTTATGGAAAATGTCTTGACGAAGGGTCGTGGATCACAGCTACTGCCGGGTGATCCGGGGTTCGTGCGTGTGTTCGTCGGCCGGCCGAGCGCGGTGACCTCGGCGGCACGGCGCTGACGGTCCTCCGGGCATTCATCGGTGAGGGGCCCGTGCGGGTCACCGGCCTGGCGCTGTCCGCCACCCGCGGCGCACGACGGCCGCGGGGTGGACGGTCGAACGGTGCTGGCGACGATCTGCTACGTCGGCGTGATCACCACAGGGAGCAGCGGCGGGTGGCCTCAGCGACCAGGCGCTCGGCAGTCTCTTGCGCGGTGAGGGCTGAGGTGTCGAACCACCAACCCAGATCAGCCAGGTCGCGCCGCATGGCGGTCTCCAGTTGCGGGTAGCCGTTGAAGAAGAACTGGTCTTCAGGGTCGCGATGCAGATTGCGGTACGTGCAGGCGTCGATGCCCGGCGCCAGGATGACGAGCCGGACCGGGCGCGGCGCCAGCAGGCCGAGCATGAAATCGAGCTCGGCCCGGTTGGCCACCACGGTGTCGACAAGCACGGTGAAGCCGTAGTCGACGAAGTTGTTGGCCAGCGCGCATATATTGCGCTTGCACAGTTCCGCCTGTCGCGCCGACTCGTCGGCCGGCTGGCATTGGAACCCGACCCGCCCGCTCACGAGCATCATGTTCATCTCGTCGCCGGTGACTCGAGCGGCCCGCGGCAGCAGGCCTGCGGCCAGCGCGGTCACGGTCGACTTCCCAGCGCCCGGCATTCCCGTCACCAGCACACAGCCATCCAGCGGCGCGGAGTCCATAGCCAGCAGCTTGCCAAGGCCCAGGGATACGGGGCAATCGGAATTGCCGGCATCGGTCGGTAGCCGAGGTGGAGGCCGCGGCTGCGCCTGGCGGCGCTCCGTCCGATTACTCGATGACCGAGGCGCCGGCCTCGCCGACCCTGTGGCCGGCTCGGCCACTCAGACCATGCGCATGTGCGACACCAACAGCACCATCAGCAGCGCGATCCCGATGGCACCCACGAGCGGCCACACCAGCGTGCCGACCGCCGCCCCGAACGCCGAGTCACGGCGACCGGCGAGCCCCCGCACGACGGCGACCCCGATCGACCCCGCGACGCCCACGAACGCGAAAATGCCCGCCCGGTCCTGCGGATGATGGGGCGGCGCGATCCTCGCCACGGCCAGAAATCCGGCCAACGCCAGCAGGTACACACCGAGCGACAGCATCAGCCCACCGAACACGGTGCCGCGCGGTCGCCAGTCCTCATCAATCCCCATACCGCAGTAGACGAGCACCGACGCGCCACGGTTCCGCACCCGTGCACCCCAGATCGCGGGCCGAACGCCGCCCGCCGCCGAGTCTTCGGACCCTGCACGCCGGCCAGCCCCGAGACATACCCTGGAGTCGGAAGCGGTTGGAGGAGCCATGACCGAGAGCGCGCCTCGCCCGAACGGCGGCTGCCCGCTGCGCCCGCCCGAGCCCTGCCGACTGTGCCAGCTGAGCACGACCGGCCCGGAGGACTGCCCGCTGGTGTACCTCGTCATGAGCGACGACGAGCTTCGCGCCGGTCTGCACGAATTCCTGCAGCATCGCCGGCTGGCCGCGGCCTGACTGCGCCGGCCGCCACGCTTTCGCTATGGCGGCGGCACCTGCGGTTCGCCGCGGGTCACCGCCGAGCTGCGCGCACTCGATCGCGGTGGCATTGGGTTGCGCGTTCGTACCGATATCAGGGCGCCAAGCCCTCAAGTACGACGCCCCGCCGACCGCATACCGCGCATCGCTGACGCTCCCACCACGTGCGGTCTTCGCCGGCTTGGACGTAGCACGCCTCTCGGAAATCGCTACCGCGTGACGGGTCTCCAGCGGGTGCCAGCGGCGGACCAGGGTCGCTCCAACGGCCGCCGTTCGGTCAGAGGAGTACCTCACAATGTTCGTGGAGGCCCTCCGGTGGTGCGGTGATCTGGTTGTGGCGCAGGTCCAGTCGGCGCAGGTTGGTGAGGTTGCCGATCGTGGTCGGCAGCACGGTGAGGCGGTTGTGCTCCAGGTGCAGCTCGGCGAGGTTGGTGAGGTCGCCGATGGTGTCCGGCAGCACCTCGAGCTGATTGAGGTTCAGGACCAGCCAGACGAGGTTGCCGAGGTTGCCGATGGTGTCCGGCAGCCCCGTGAGCGAGTTGTTCGTCAACTCCAGCAGGGTGAGGTTGCTGAGGTTGCCGATGCTGTCCGGCAGTACCGTGCGCTTGTTCCAGCCCAGGTTCAGACGGTGGAGGCTGGTGAGGTTGCCGATGCTGTCCGGCAGCACGGCGAGCTTGTTGCAGTGCAGGTTCAGCTGGTTGAGCTCGGTGAGGTTGCCGATGCTGTCCGGTAGAGCGGTGAGGCCGTTCCAGCTCACGTCCAGATGGCGGAGGTGGGTGAGGTCGCCGATGCTGTCCGGCAGCGCCGTGAGGTTGTTCTGCCTCAGGTCCAGCCCGGTGAGGCCGGTGAGCTCCCCGATCCATTCGGGCACCGTGGCAATTCTGTTGTTGGACAGGTTCACGCCGGTCACCCCGGGCAGGTGCTGGATCTGCCGGATGGACTCCGGCACCCGGGTCAGCCTGCGCCCGGCCAGCCACAAATCGCCGCCGCCCGCGATGCGGACGGCCTCGATCGCCTGATCGATCGTTCCACGACGCGCCACGTACTCCTCGCATCCCCATTGCCACGCCACCGCACTGCGAGAACACCACAACCCTCATCGCCACGTCGGGGAACCCGAGCGGCATCGCCGGCTGCGGAAGCCCACACCGTACCCCGGCCCGCGTCGCATCCTGCCGTCCGGATCTGCCGCAGATTGCTGCACGGCACCGCCGACGGTGTGGGCGGGCGGGACGCCATGCCGCGCGTTCATGAGCTTGGATGGTGCGGCGCTGCGGTCGCCGATATCCCTCGAAGTGCCAGCAGTGCGAAGCCCGCGGCAGCGCCGAGGACGCCGAGCAGCACGTTGATGATCAGGTGGGCGGCGGCTGCACCGAGGATGTCGTTGACGAGGAAGTCATGCATGGCCGGCCGGTGGCTGGTGAGGAACTGGGCCTGGTAGTCGGCCCTGCGCCCAAGTGCCGGCAGGGTCATGAGCGTCATGAATACCGCGAAAGCGCAGACGCCGGCACCGCTGATGGTTCCGGCCAGCAATCCCGTGTGCCAGATGGTTCGCTGGTCGCGTGTGCGCAGGCCGGCGATGAGGCCGGCGGCCAGGGTGATGGCGGTGGCGGACAGTGCGAAGGCGGCACCGATCGCTCGCTCCGTGTGGTGGTCAAGAGCAGCAGGTCCGCCGGCCCAGATCTCGATCGCCCAGCAGGCGGCGGCGGCCAGCCCGAACCATGTTCCCGGCGCGACGGCCGGCGCCGGATGCCGGGCAAGCCGGATCGCATAGCTCAGATAGGCGCCGAGCACCCCGATGGTCGCCGACAGCAGTCCGAGGTCACCGAGGTCGGCTATCGAGTGCGGGAAGGCCACGACGGCGACAGCGGCCGCCGTGATGGCCAGTGCGGTACTGGTGATCAGCACAAAGGCCGGGAAACGCGAAAGGGACATGACGGCTCCTCAACCGCGCAGCCAGTCCTCAGTGCTCCCAGGCTGGCCCGGCGACCCTCTGCGAGGCTCCGGAAAACTGAACCACGAAAGCAGCCGGCGGTGAAGACCCGGTCTGGGGATTGCGTGTCCTCGATGAACGAACAGCGCCGTTCCGAGACCGTTTTGTTGCCCGGCGTTGTGACGCTGGGACCATGCGCGGACGGGGGATTGTGCTGGTGGTGCTGGGCGCGGTTGCAGCGGTGGCGGTGCTGTGCTCGTTGGGTAGCGCGCGCATGGTGGCGTTGAAGCTGCGCTCGGCGTACCCGGTGACGGTGGTCGAGGAAGGTCAGCGGGCCGGGACGGTGGTCGTCGGGACGCGGGGGCGGTACGGGCCGGTGGACTGGATTTTGGACGATGCCGCGACGGTGACGCTGCCGGAGCCGGGCGACGGGCGCGCACCGGGTGGGCCGCGCACGCAAGGGTGCGCCGGTGACATGTGCTATCGGGTCCCGGGCAGGGCCTTGCGGGTGGAGGGCAGCACCGACGGTGGACGCTCCTGGTCGACGGTGTGGGAGGTGTCCGGGCGCGAGTACGACCGGTTGGTAGGCATCTATCCGGACCTGGACGACCCGGCCGTTGATCTGGCGTCGACGTCGCTCGTCGTGCATGCGGTCGGCGGCGGGCACATCGTGTTTGTGGCGAACGGGCGCGACGGGCTGCTCGAGCGCGACGTCTCCGGCGCGTGGCGGCGGATCGGCTCGCCGGATTCGGGGGAGGGGTGCTGCTGGCTGAGCCCGCCGCCGCGGCTTCGCGGCGAGCCGGGCCCGTTCGACCCGGCGCCCTATGTGGCCGGGATCGTCGCGCTCGTCGTCCTCGCCGCCGGCGGCGTGACCGCGGCCCGGCGGCGGCGGTGGGCGGCGTTGGCGGAGGTGGGCGTGCTCGCCGCGCTCGTGGGCTGGCTGGCGTTCCTCGGCGCGACGATGCCTGATGTCGGCATGTTCCCCGGCATCTTGTACGGCGCGCCGGTCGTCGTGGCCGCCGGCGTCGGTGGAGTGCTGCTGGCGGCCTGGATCGCCCGCCGCCGAGTAGGACCGCGGCAGCCGGGCTGACGACGATCGCAGTCTCGGTGGCACGGGACTGCGTCGGCGGGCGTCTTGGCGGGTGAGCGGTACCGGCTGAACCGGCAGTCAGCGGGTCGGGCGTAGCACCACGGCGTACAGGTCGCCGGGGCCGGTAGAGTCATCTGGTCGACCGATGTGCGACTAGGGTTCCGCCGGGCAGCTTCCCGGGGCTGGTCCGAGCGTCGCGACTGCCGCAGGCAGACACCTTGAAGGACAAAATCCTGGGGGGTTACGTCGGCACGCTTTGTCGTGCCCACGTTCACCCGAGGTGCTGCTGTGTCTACCGTGTTGTCCGTCCTCCTTACCCGCCGTGTGCTTCCTGCTGCGTGCAGCTCCCTGATCGCCCGGCTCCCCAAGGGCATCACTCCGTTGGCCGTCGTGAGTCTGGTGCACCAGACGACAGGCTCCTACGCCGCCGCAGGCGTGATCGCTGCCGCAAGTGCGTTCGGCGACGCACTGTCCACTCCTGTCCAGGGCCGGCTGCTGGATCGCCACGGACGAGGTCGAGTCCTGCTGCCCTCGGCGGTGGTGTATGCGGCCGCACTCAGCCTGCTGCCGGTCCTGGCAGTCCACCATGAGCCGCTCGCCGTACTGTTCGGCTGCGCCATGCTCGCCGGGGCCGGGTTCCCGCCCATCTCCGGCAGCATGAAAGCGCTGTGGCCGCGGCTTGTCGCGGACGGCACCGCGACCAGCACGGCATACGCCGCGGAGTCCCTGCTCCAGCAGCTTCTGCTGCTGATCGCTCCGTTGCTGGCCACTGCGATGATCGCCTGGGCCGCGCCGGCCGCCGCCCTCTGGACTGCCGCATCCGCGACGCTGTTCGGCACGATCTCGTTCGTCTTCTACGCCGCCCGTGCCGACGGCAGCGCGCCGCTCGCGGCACACCACACCGGCAGCGCGCTGCGCGTCCCGGCAATCCGGGTGCTCCTCGCAGCCACCGTGGTCCAAGGCATCATCTTCGGCGCGCTTCCGGTGGTGTTGCCCGCGATGGCCCTCCACGCCGGCGCCCCGGCCGCCGGCGGCCTGCTGCTCGCCACCTGGATCTGCGGTGGCGTCGCCGGAAGCTTCCGCCGATCCGATGCCGACTACCCGCGCGCCATGGCGCAGCTGTCCATCGCACTGGTTGTCCCGGCGATCGTCGCGGTGGTCACCGACGGGTCGCTCGCTGCGGTGGCGGTATCGTTCGGTGGGGCCGGCCTCGTGCTCACCCCGGTAGCGGCAGCCAGCTACGTACTCGTCAACGACGCCGCACCACCGGCACGCCGGACCGAAGCGTTCACCTGGCTGACCACCGCGCTCGCCGTCGGCGGGTCGGCTGGTTCCGCGTTGGCCGGCATCGCCATCGACCGGCTCGGCGTCGTACCGGCAACGCTCCTGCCGGCGATAGCGGCCGCATCCGCCACGGCAATCGCCGTCCGCCTCCGCACCCGATGATGCCGGATCGACGACCCCCGAAAGCAGAGCACTCCTGGTGACGGCCACGACGATGGGAAGACACCCGGCCCTGCTCGTCGATCTGCCGCCGCCGGCACGGCGGCGGCGTGGGAGGCGTCGATCGTCGTTTCGTCGGCATTTGGGAGGGTCCGGCGGGAGCTACCTGGACTCCGGCCCTGATATGTACTGCCAGCAATGCGAACTGGGCTCGGAACGGGGCAGCGAGATGCGAACGCGGCCGATACGGTCTGCCGATGCGTGCACTCGCTGTGGCCGCCCTCGCCGGCGCGGCTATCTCCCTCATCCCTGCCCCCGCGGCGCTCGCCGCCGACGCCAAGGCCACGATCACGGCCTCGGCCACCGCCGACAAGACGGCGTACGCCGAGACCGACACCTTCACCGTCACCGTGAAGGTGACGAACACCAGCTCGGTGGACGCCAAACACGTGCACTACATCGGCGGCGACAACGAGTCGGTCAAGGACGTCGTCTGGGGCGCCATTTCAACCGGCTTCGACCTGGCCGCACATGAGACGAAGAACCTGCCGATCACCGGCAAATTCGAGCACTCGGCCTGGACGCACGGATACGGCGGCATCGCATTCTCCCTGGGCGCCGACAACATCGACGGCGAGGGCGCCGTCGCCGGTGTGCAGCTCAACGTGCCGGGCGCGGTCACGCAGTTCTCCGGCGTCATCTTCCAGGGCGAGTCAGTGAGCAGCCCGTACGAGCCGGGCAAGACCCCGGGCGTGCCGGGCGTCGTGGTGACCGCGAAGACCAACGACGGCAAGACCGTGCTCGGCCAGGCCACCACCGGTGCCGACGGCACCTTCAAGTTCGCCCACCTGCCGGCCGGCATCGCGCGGCTGACCTTCGAGGCACCCCGTGGCTGGAAAGTCCTGTCGGGTGAAAACGGCAATGGTACGCCCGAGCAGGTCCAGGTGATCGCCGAGCAGGCCGACATCCCGAGGGTCTTCATCGTGGCCAAGCAGGTGCCGGTGCCGAGCGACTCGCCGTCCACGTCCCCGTCCCCGTCGGTCTCGGTCTCACCCGCGGCCGGCCCGCCGCTGCCGGTCACCGGCTCGAACACCACCCTGCTGGCCGTCGCCGGTGTCGTCGCGATCGCGGTCGGAGCCGGGCTGGTACTGATCGCCCGGCGGCGCCGGGTCCGCCTCGAGGCCTGAGGACGCTCACGCTCATTGCACTGCCGGCCGGTCGGGCTCGACACCAATTCGAGCCCGGCCGGCCGCACCGTTCGCCTCGCGATCGTGATCGTCGAGGGGTGGGGTTGCCGCTGGTTGCGGTCAGCGGAGCCGAACCCCCCGGGCGAAGACAGCCGCCGGCCGGGACAGTACCGCCGGATCGGAGCGTGGATCGTCGTGGTACGTGACCAGATCGACTGGGCCGCCCGGGGTGGCCTGCGGTGCTCCGAGGAACCGTCGGGCATCGGATGACGCGGCGGTGAGCGCGGCCGCCGGCGGGACACCCAACTCGGCCAGCAGCGCCACTTCCCGTGCCACGGTGCCGACCACGTCGGTGCCGGTCATGATGGTCACGCCGAGAGCCACCGCGGTCGTGAGGCGGTGCCGCATCGCCTCGGCAAACGCCGGATCCTGCGCAGCGCGCCGCGGGAACGACGCGCACAGCGTCGGCGTCCAGGCGCCGCCCTGGGCGGCCAGGCGGGTCAGGTCCGTGTCGTCGAGGACCGTTCCGTGTTCGATGGAGTCGACGCCGACCGCGACGAGATCGGCGACGAACCTGGTGGTGGTGTGGGCGGCCACCCGGGCACCGGCGGCGTGGACGGTCGCGACGAGGCGTTCGACGTCAGCAAGGTCGTACGTGGGTTCGTTGTCGACGAACGCACCGTCGCGCAGGTGCGGAAAGTCCGCGACGAGCTTGACCCACCGCGCCCCGGCGCTCACCTCGGCCAGAGCCGCATCGACCAGGTGCTCGGCCGGCACCGGTTCGGGCAGCAGGGCCGGGAAGTAGCGGTCCGGCGGTGCGAGGAACCGGCCGCACACGAGCAGACCGTCCACCTCGGGCACCAACGCGAGTACCGCGCCGGCCGGGCTGCCGGCATCGCGGACCGTGGTGACGCCGGCGCGGCGGGCCGCGTCCAGGTTCGCGCGGGCGGTGGTCACGTCCACCGCGTACGGCAGACCGTCCTCCCCGGCCGCGACGGTGAGGTGGCGGTGGGCGTCGACGAGGCCCGGCAACGCGAACCGGCCAGGCAACGGCTCTGCGTCGCGGAGCGGCTCCGTCGACCAGTGGCCCTCCGCGGTGATACCGGCGTCGAGGTCGTCACCGTCGGGAAGCCGAACCGCGCGTACCACCCATGCCGTCACCCGCCAACCCTAGCCGCACGCGGTGCGGAAGGTGACCGCCGAGCAGCCGTACGCGTCCAGCCCGTCGCCGCCGGCTCGCGGCCCCGTTCGACTGCCGCCGCGGCGACGTCCGCGGGTGCTACCAGGGGCTGATCCGCGTGGTCGCGGTGTCCGGCGCCGGGAAGTACCGGCCGCGGTTGCGCCGGATGGCGTGGACGATCGCGGCGATGCAGCCGATGGCGCCTCCGACGAGCAGCGTCACGCCGATCGTGGTGCTGGCGAGGGATGCGCCGGTCAGGGCCGCCGTGGTGTGCTTCGGGTCCTTCAGTCGCATGGCGTCGACGGCCAGCCCGGGGACGTCGGCGTTCGCGCCCTCCACCCCGCCGGTCGGTGCGCCGGTGTCGCCCGGCGGGTCGGCGGCGGCCGGTGCGGCCGAGGTGGTTGCGGTGGTGGCCGTGTGTAGGCCGGTGCCGTCCGTCCCGGTGGTGCCGGGTGCGCCGGCCTGGCCCGTCTGCACGGGGTGGGCGGCCTGCGCCGTGGTGTGCACCGGCGGCGGGGGCTGGGTGGTCGCCGGCGGCTGCGTGGTGTGGATGGTCGTCTGCGGCGGCTGGGTAGTCTGCACCGTGGTCTGCGGCGGCGCCGTGGTGGTCGTGTGGGTCGCCTCGACGCTGTGGCCGGGCTGGCGAGTGGCCGGTGGGGACGTGGAGACGGGCGCGGCGGCGGACGGCGACGCGGAGGCGGAGGCCGGCCGGGTGGGGGAGTGCGACGGGGAAGCCGACGGGTGCGGCGGGACGGTGAGGCGGGCGCTCACCGCGACACCCTTCGCGTCGGTCGTCACCGTGACCGGGTTCTTCGTGCGCAGCAGCCGCGGACAGTCCAGCGCGTCGTAGGCGCCGCTGAAGCGCTGGGCCAGGAACGTGAACAGGCTGTTCGCCGCCTCCGGGTCCGGCGACGGGGCGCGCACGGTCAGGCTGCGGTCGAGCTCGATCCGCTCCGTGCCGACCTGGAGCAGGTTCGCGCAGTACACCTTCGGCGTCTCGGCCCGGGCGTCGACGGCGGGCTGGCCGACGCCGGCCCGGTACAGGTCGGTCTTGGCCACGCTCTGCTTGTCGCCGGCCTTCGTCATCGGATCTGAGGTCGGCACCAGCGCGACGGGGGCGGCCTGGTGGGCCGCGGCCTGCAGCTCGTTGAGGGCGAGCGAGGTGGCCGGGGCGCCGGCGTCGGCGAGGTCCGGGGCCCGATACGGCGTGCATCCCAGCGCGGGGAAGACATGGGCGTCGAGCAGGGCGTTGTCGCTGCCGTTGACCTCGACGCGGGCGCCGCGGCGGGCGAGGGCGGCCCGGTTGGCCGCAGTGTTCTGCGCGGTCGTGCCGTCGGCGAGCACCAGGTACGTCGTGGTCACGTTGTCGCTCTGGTCCATGTCGACGAGCCCGAAGTCGCGCGTCGTCGGGCAGGGCCGCCCGTCGGCGGCGGTGCCGAGTGTGGGAACGCTGAGCCGGCCGGCGGCGATCGCCGTGTTGGCCGCGCTGAACAGGGCCGGCGCGTTGCAGTACGCGAACTGCCCGAAGATCGAACCGGCCTCGCCGTTGACGCACCTGCCGGCCGCGAGGCTACCGTGGTCACCGGCGAGCCGGAGGTCGTCGCCGTTGAACCCGAACCAGATCCCGACGACCGCCCCGGCGGGCAGCTTCGGCGGCGTGGGCGGCGCCGCGGGCCGGCTCCCGGCGTCGATGACGAGCGGGTCGTACACGGACACGGCACCCGTCGCCGGGTCGATGATCGTCGCCTGCACGAATGCCGCCGACCCGGCGTCAGCTTCGTGGCAGGGTGCTTCCAGCCGGTACGGCGTGGCCAGGCCCTTGGCACTGAGCGGCTCCGCCGGCACGGTCAGTGTGCACGTGACTGCGGGCGCGTCCTGCCCGGCGAGGGCCGCCTGCGAGGTGAGCACGACACCGCCGAGCGCGGCGATGAGCACCGGCACGCCGAGCGCCACCAGTGGCCGCCCGAACCACCGACGTGCCGTCGGCTCGGCTCCTGCGCTGCTGTCACTCGGCTTCCAGGTCAGACGTCGGTCGAACACGCCCCGACCGTACTGCCGCACGAACCCGGCGACAGATGTCCAAGCGAGGCATAACGGGAATCTAAACCCCACCACAAGTACTTCTCCGTTACACGCCTTCCCCGGCCTCGGCCGCGGGACGCAGCGCCACACCGACCAGCCCTCCGGAACCCTCAGACGGCGCCGACGCGACTTCGCGGACCAGGTGTTCGCCGCGGTACTGCGGCGGCCCGTCGTGGCGGGAAAAGCCGGAGCAGTTCAGGTGGGTCAGGGCCTGGGGTATCGCGCCCTGCCTGGGTCGGCGGTGCCGGGCCCAATACGCTACGCCGTGACTCGGCTGCGGTCGGCGAAGCCGGCCGTCACCGCTACCGGTCGTGCGCGGGTGGCACCTCGCCGCTGAGCTCGGCCAGGTTGAGCCGGGCCCCCGGACGCAGCGCGGCGCGCAGCGCGGCCAGATCGGTGCCCGCATCCACCTGATGTTGGCGTATGTCGCCGTCAAGCGTCTCCACGAGGTTCAGCGGTGTGGCCGATGCGGCTATCAGCCCGGCCGCCTCGGACCACCAGGCGTCATCGGCCGGCGGCGCCGGGAGGGAGATCACCGATGCCCGCTGCAGCAGGTCGAGCAGCGTCACCGGCTGCTCGGCGGGGTCGCGCAGCGGGGCCACCCCGGAGCGCAGCAGGGCGGCGTAGACGCGCCGGTACAGGGTGAACAGCACCACGCCGAGCAGGGCGACGAGGCCCAGGCGGGCCGCGAGGATGGGGGCGATCCACCGCAGCCGGGCGCCGAACTCGTCGGCGTTGACCGCGTCGGCCCCGGGCAGGGTCCGCGCGGCGATGATGGTGGCCAGGGCACCGACCTGGAACGTGATCGACCATGGGGTCAGCAGGACCCGGTTCGCGTCTTCGCCCAGGCGCTGGAGGGCTCGGCTGGTGAGGACGAACCACAGGGCGTACACGATGACGACGCCCCAGAACAGGATCAGCTCACTCGTGCCCAGACCCTGTCCCGCCCGGAGCAGGTCCAGGTCCGGCTCCGGGAGTGCGGCCTCGACCCGGGAGAGGTACACGAGATCGAAGCCGGCCACGACGGCGAACACGGCGGCCACGGCGGCGACGCCCCACATGAGCCACTGCACGGTGGCGCCGGCACCACCGGCGGCCCGGCGGAACGGCGCCGTCATACGGCCCACCCGCCCGCCATCATGTGCAGCCGCTCGGCCGCCTCGGCGTCGGTGGTCTCGACGACCCACCGGTCACCGGCGACGAGGGCCCCGCCGTGACCATTGAAGCCGGCGACGATGAACACGCCCCGCTCCTCGTCGACCCAGGCGTCGCGGGTGCCGTTGTCGTCGAACGTGTACGCGGCCACGTCGAGACGGCCGTCCTTGCAGGTGACGGTCTCACGGGCACCGTTGTGCGACGGCTTCGTCTCGATGATCGCACAGCCGGCGAGACGGGCGACGGTGGCGGCGGACGGCGGCCGACCGGAGGAGTCGCGGCCCGCCCCGATGGCATAGGCGGCGATCAGCGCCACGGCCGTGAGCAATCCCAGGAGTCGTTGGAATGACACGCCGGACACAGTACCGATCCGCGCCCCGCAATGTGTTCCGCCTTCGGCGGTCTCCACTTCATCCGGCCGCTGGCATACTGCGGGCGTGGTCGAAGAAGTGGGCAAAGGCGAAAGCGGTGGCGCGCGTGTTCTGGAGTCGCTCCGGGCGGCGCTCGCTCGATGGCCGGACATCGGAAGCCAGGCCCGCATCAGCATCGAGCAATGGAACAGTCTCAGCGCGAGCGAAGCGAAGGCCTACCAGGACAGAAGCATCTCCGCCGTCCAGCGTGCGGCCGGCTGGCGGGCGGTGGCCGACCAGGTCCGCGAACTCGGCCGATTGCGGTATGAGCCGGCTGTTGCGACCCTGATCGGGTTGTGGGAGAGGTGTCCCGTCCAGCCGGTCGCGGTGGCCGCCGCGCACGCGCTGTTCGGTATCGGGACCGCCGAAGCCCGCGATGCCCTCCGGCGCGGGGTCCATGACCACGAGCACTTGGGCCGCTTCATGGCCCTGAAGGTCATGTTCACCGACGACGGAACGGCCTGGGACAACGTTTGTCACCTGTTCTCCGACGAGTGCCTGGCGACCACGGCCGGGTTGACGGCTGCCGCCGAGGCCCTTGGTCTGCTGGCGCCGCGGTCGTTCACCAAATCAGGTCCCGAGTGGCACTCGGAACCGCTGCGCGTGTTGGTGTCGCAGGATCACCGGTGGCTTGACCTGTGCGTTGGTCTCCGCGACCACGAACGCCTGGGATGGCCGGCCCGTCAAGTGCTCAAATACGCTGACCCGGCCGTTACCGGTCCTGCGCTCGATGCTGCCCGAGCTGAGCGGGCCGCGCCGCGAAGGGCGTCGGCCGAGAGGTCCTTGCGGCCGGGAGAACTCGTCGCGCGCTACCGGGACGGGGACCATCGAGGCGTGTGGCGCGACCTTGGGGCAGCCGCTCACCTTGACGACGTGTGGCGCGCGGAGGCCGAGCAGGTAGCTGTCCTGACCATGGAGCGTGTCGCGCGGAACGCGTCCAACCTGACCGCCGCGCTCATTGCCCGCGGCTGGCCGGTCAGCGCCGAGCAGGCGTTACCCGGGCCTGCCGCTGATGTTGAGGATCGGCTGCGGCAGCTGGAGCAGATCACGGGCTCAGCGGTGCCGCCGGCGCTGGCCGCCTACTGGCGCATCGTCGGCACGATCGACCTCGTGCCGCGCGACACCTGGGACGCGCCGTTCCCGCCCGGCGTACCCGAACAACTGACAGTCGCCGACCCGCTGGAGATCATCGACCTCGGCACGGCGTGGTCCTCGGTCGAGGAGTGGCAGGAGGAATCGGCGGAACACCATCCGGAAATCGCCGGACCGCTGGTAGTCGACATCGCAGCCGACTACCTGCACAAGGCCAACATCAGCGGCGGCGCCCCGTACTCGGTCCGGCTACCACACCCCGGGGCGGATCCCCTGGTCCGTGCGGAGGTGCATGGCCTGACCTTCACCAACTACCTGCGGCGTGCTTTCGCGGAAAAGGGCTTTCTCCGGCTCGACCAGCAGGATGAATGGGCCGCCTACGGCACCACCGCCGACGAGCTCGCGGAGCTGACCGGCTGGCTGGAAAGCGTCGAATACGAATACCTGGACTTTTGACTCGAAACGCTACGTGACCGCGCTCGGCGAGAGAGCGTTCCGGATCGAACAGTGCTGCGGCATCCGTCCCGGACAGGATGGTGGCGGCCGACGCGAACCGCATCCTGGCGGCGCCGCTGTCCTGGAGCCTGATTGCTGCTACGACCCGGACAGGCCGGAGAACACGAGGGAGCCGGCGAAGCCGCACCACACGATGACGAACAGCCCGTAGAAGCAGCTGAGGATCCAGCCGGCGACAATGCCGACCTTGGCCAGCTCGATGCCGCGCTCGCCGGTCTGTTCGATCTGCTCCCGGGCCTTGCGGCCGAAGTAGATGCCGAGCGGCGGGAAGGCGACGAACGCCAGGATGACCGCCAGGATCGCGTACGTGTTCACCGGCGGCGCGGGTCGGTACTGCGGGTATTGCGGATATGGCTGGTACTGGTACGGATACGGCATCGGCTGGCCTGCCGGTTCGTCCTCTGGTTCGGTCATGCGACCCTCATCTCCCCGTGCGGGCCGAGCCACGTCATCGTAGGGCGTGGTGGTGCGCCGATCATAAGGCCGACGTGCAACCCGTACATCCCGCGAGGATCTGGACCTTCGCTCGTTCCTGCTCGGCCCTGGGTGAGCCTCGCCGGAGGCGCGCAGCGAGCGCAGGATAGCGACGCGCCGATCGTCCAGGACCGTTCACGGTTCCTGCGTGAGTCCGTGGTAGGTCCAGCGGTATTTCGCGTCCGTTGTGCGGGCAACACTGTCCAGTACCGCTCCGGCGTCCAGCCAGGGCTGCACCAGTGATCCACCGACCTCACGGGCGGCCAACGGTTGGTAGCCCCTGTCTTCCTTGAACAGGTCGAGGATGGTGAGTCGCCCTTCGCGCCGGGACGTTCCGTAGCTGCGAACCCCCTCGGCCAGGAAGGTCGAGAAGTCCTCGAGCTCGGGGAACAGTGACGACGACCATAGCGACGCCGGGACCGCTCGACCGGTGAAGCGGTCGTTTCCCAAGGTGACCAGGATCGACTCCCCGTCATCGCCGATAGCCGCGGGCAGGTAATCGTGCTGCGCCGAAAATCCGGCAGCTGTGAAGAGCGAGCCGAGGGCCGAGTTGGTCGTGCGCTCGGAGACGAAGACGGCCGGACTGCCGCCTGACCGCTCATCGAGCACGCCGTAGCGCCGTGCCGAACTGACGCTGTGAACGCCGAGCACGGAGGGGAAGGGGCCGGCCGTGACCCTGCTGAGTCGTAGCACGCACACCGAGGCGACCGCGCTGCCGTCAACGAGCTGGGGAGTCAACCAGGCAACCGGGAGCAGGCGTTTCAAGTAGTCGGCGGGCAGGCGGTAGTTGAAGATGATGCGCTCGTTCACCAGAGCACGAACGGAGGGCAGTTGACTACCCGTTGCCATCAATGCCGGAGGATCAAGTACAGCCACGGTACAAGTCTGCACCAGCGACCCGTCACTGTTCACCACCGTGCCCGCTGCGAGTCGGTTGCCGCTCAGCCGAATCCGGTCACGCAAGTGCTGGTCGGGCACGGCTATCCGTCCTTGAGTTTGACCTGGAACACCGGTCCGCGACGAGTGGGATCCCATCCAGCGGCTCGCGCGTCCGCGATCTGCGACGCCACCAGCGCCGGCGTCACCACGGCGCTCGCGGCGCCCAGCCAGTTGTCCGGGCGGGCCGCCGGGAGCCACACGAGCAGCTTGCCGGCCGGCTCGTGCAGGAGTTCGGCCACGAAGAAGATCGGTGATGCAAGGCCCTGGCCGTAGGTCGGCCGGCGACGCACCGTCCAGCGATAGATCACGTTGTCCACGACGATCCGGCGCGAGTGCTTACGCGCGATTGCCACGGCTCACCTCCTACGGCGAGGTCGACAAGGGGGAAGCAAGACGCTGTAACGACCGGATGCCGCCGGACGATCGACATGGGTCCGCCGGCCAGCCGGCGGACCCATGTCCGGTGCGCGGCTCTACCGAGGCGGGGTCTTCCGGAGTGCGTCCCGGCGCCCGCGGGGCCGCGAAGGTCGATCTGCTGGTGTTATGGCATGGGGGCGGAATCCACGCGGCGCAGGAGCTGGAAGACATCCGGAGTGGTCCAGCCGCGCAGCGTGGCGTGAACGGCCGAATCGAAGGTGTGGTCTGCGATGGTGCTGTCGAGCGCCCCGGCCAGCTCGAGGGTCACAATCCCGTGCAGGGTGACCCAGAAGGACAGGGCGATGGCGGTCGGGTCTCCGGCGAGCGCCGACGTCGCCAACCCGCGCCTGATCGCGTCCAGAAGCGGGCGAACGGGGTCGTCGGAGCCGACCGGGCCTGACGGGTCGAACGATTGGACGCCGCCGAACAGCACCATATAGAGGTGGCGGTGCCCGAGGGCCCACCGCCGGTACCTGACGGCGAGCGTGTGGATGTCGGTGAGCGGGTCGGCGGTGGCCGGCACCTCCGACAGCTCTTGGAACAGTCCGCTGATCGCTGCGGCGCGGACCTCGCCGATCAACGCGTCCTTGCTGCCGAACAGGGTGTAGACCGCCGCGGTCGCGGTGCCGGCGGCGTTGGCCAGGGCGCGGACGCTCAGCGACTCCCGGGGGCGAGTGGCCAGCATCTCGGTCGCGGTGCGCACCAGCCGGTCCTTCACCGCGTCGTCGTTCGTTCTCGGCCTGCCCACGGTGACCAGCGTACGGCGGTGTCCACTCGCCGCCCCGATCACCGGGCATGACACGACGCCACAGTATTGGTACGGTGTTTTGAAACATCGTTTGTAAACTCGATCCGATGGAGGAGCCGTGCGACGATTTCTGGTCCCTGCCGCCCGTGTCGCGGCCCGGCTCGGCCTCGCCATGGCCGCCTGCACGGGGCTGGTCATCCTGTTTCTCGCGCTGATCGTCGCGACCGGCGGGGCAGGCGGCGGCCTTGTGGCCTGGCTGCCGATCTCGATCGCCGCAACGGCAGCGGCGATGTGGCTCGGCCGCCGCCACACCTGGCGAGGCCGGCTGACGCGGCTGCTGCCGGTGGCTGTCGCCGCTGCGCTGACCGCGTCGGTCTGCGTCCCAACCGTCCCCACGGAGCGTCGCTTTCCCGCCGATCTACCGTTCGTGGCGACACAGCACTGGAGCCTCGCCACCGGCAGCCGGGTTGCGGTCTACCACTACCCACCCGACCCCGGCGTCCCCCGTCACCCGACACCCCTGGTGTATCTGCACGGCGGGCCGATCCGCAGCATCTCGCTGCTCGATCACCGGTTCCTGCAGCAGCTGGCCGGACAGGGCTACGACGTCTACGCCTACGAGCAGGCCGGCGGCGGGCGCAGCGACCTGCTGCCCATGGCGCAGTACACCATCGACCGGCTGAGCCGTGACCTTGGCGCGTTCCTCGACCGCCTGGGCAACGGCCAAGTCGACGTGCTCGGCTTCTCCTCCGGCGCGGTCGTGCTCACCCGCGCCCTGGCCGACCCGAGCCTCGCCGCTCGGGTGCGCCGGGCGGTCATCGCCGAGCCCGGCCCGATCGACGGCCCAACCGCCCGCATCGCCGGGCACCCGGGCCGTCCGTCCGCCCGCGGCATCGCACCGGCCGCGGCCGGAGACCGATCAACGTACCTTCCCCGATACGGCGTGGCATTCGGCCTCATGCGCTTCGGGCTGCTCGACTTCGACAACGGCCTCATCAGCCAGGCCGAAGGCGACAACGCCTTCACCGCCGCCGATCTCGGCAGCGACACCGCATCCGCCTACTGCGCACAGGACGCACACCGCATCCCGGCCGAGGACAGCCCGCAGAACTTCTCCTTCAGCGCCGCTGCCAGCCTCCGAGTGCAGCAGACCGTCATCGACTCGCCATCCATCGCACCACAACTGCAGCGCTCCCGTACCCCCGCAATGCTGATGATCGCCGAATGCTCGGCCCAGATCCGTCAGTGGGAGACGGCCATCCTCGCCGCCGACCCGGCCATCCAACGCACCCAGTACATGCCCGGCGTCGGACACCACATGTGGAACGGCTTCGACGACAACAACCAACGAGCCGCCACCGTCATCACCGCATTCCTCGAAGACCGCCCAGCGCCGCTGCCGGACTACCCGACCCGCACCGACATACCGGCCTTCCTGCAAGACCAGCGATAACAGCGACCCCACTGCATGAACATCAGCCGCTGCCGCGTCCAGTGCTCGGCGCGATCAGCCACGGCGGTGCCCTGAGGAAGGCGCGTACGCGTTGCTCCTTTCCGAGTGATGGCGAGAGTCCTCAGCCGCCGAAACGGCCGAGGAGGTCCGACACCTTGCTGGCGAGCTGCTCCCCGACCCCGGTGACCGCGTCGGCGGCACCGCCGGCCGCGTCGGTGGCAGCGGTCGCCGCTTCCGTAGCGGCACTCGTTGCGTTGTCAGCCGCCGTCGTGGCGGCCTCGCCGGCCTGACCAACGACATCAGTGACCGCTGCCGCGTCGGGAACGGTGGGCGTCTCGACACCGAGGGATTGTTTGACGTTGTCGACGATGTCACGCAGTGCTTGCCACATGAGAACCTCCGTGGCCGTCATGGCTACCTGCATCCAACAGTGGGCCGGCAACTGCGGGCCGCCCAGGGCCGATGGTCCCGCCGCGGGCAGCCGCCGGGCAGTCGCCGGGCCGGACGGTCGAGCCGCACGGGCCGGGTGGCCCTGGTCGGTCGGCGCCGAGCGGGCGCACGCTCGAAATGAACCCACAGGCAGGAGGCAGCCCGATGGCCAGTGACCTTCGCGCCGCACCCGCCGGTGTCCTCGGCTTGTCCAGCGCCGACGCCGCGGAACGGCTCGAGCACCACGGACCGAACGCCCTCCCGACCCGCCCGCGAGTGTCGGCGTGGCGGCGGGTGCTCACCCAACTGCGGGACCCACTGATCATCGTGCTGCTTGTCGCGATCGTCCTGACCGTCATCACCGGCGATTGGACCGACGCCGCGGTTATCGCCTTGGTCGTCGTGGTCAACACCGCGGTCGGCGTCGTTCAGGAGATCAAAGCGGACCAAGCCATCACCACGCTGGCCACCATGACCGCCCCCGAGGCGCGGGTGCTGCGCGACGGCCGTCAGCAGATGATTCCCGCCGTCGACGTTGTGGCCGGGGACCTGCTGATCCTCGCCGAGGGCGACATCGTGCCCGCTGATGCCGCCCTGATCGAGGCGGCGGCTCTGCTTGTCGACGAGTCAGCGCTCACCGGCGAGTCGGTGCCGGTCGACAAGGCGGCCGGCTCGGGTGATGTGGTGTCCTCCGGCACGGTCGTGGTTCGCGGCCGCGGCGAGGCCGTGGTCACCGCAACCGGGGCGGCCAGCGCGATGGGCCGCATCGCCGGGCTGATGGCCACCGGCTCCGGGCTGACCCCGCTGCAGCGCCGCCTGGTCGGCGTCGGCCGGGTCCTGGCCGGCACCGCCGTCGTGCTCTGCACCATCGTGCTCGCGCTCGGGCTGGCCCGCGGCGAGTCGCTGGAACTCATGGTGGTCACGGCCATCAGCCTCGTCGTCGCGGCGGTGCCGGAGTCGCTGCCGGCAGTGGTCACCCTCGCACTCGCGCTCGGCGCCCGGCGGATGGCCGCCCGGCACGCGTTGATCCGCCGCCTGCCCGCGGTGGAAACCCTTGGATCGGTCACCGTCATCGCCACCGACAAGACCGGCACCCTCACCGAGGGACGCATGGTCGTACGCCGCCTCTGGACACCGACCGGCGCCGCCGAGGTCGGCGGCCTCGGCTACCGGCCGGAAGGGGTGGTCGGCCGCGAGGGCACCCCGCTGACCGCACACACCGCCCCTGACCTGGCCGAACTGCTGACCGCCGCGGCGCTGTGCACCGATGCCACGCTACGCGCCCCCGAGCAGCCGGACGGCGACTGGACCGCCCTCGGCGACCCTACCGAGGCGGCGCTGCTGACCGCCGCCGGCAAGTTCGGCATCGACCCCACCGCGGTGAAGGCTTCGCTGCCGCGTACCGGTGAACTGCCGTTCGACAGCGACCGCAAACGCATGACCACCCTGCACCGCCAACTCGGCGGCGGCATCCGGGTGATCTGCAAGGGCGCTCCCGAGGTACTGCTGACCGCGGCCTTCCTCGACGAACCGGCCGACTCGATCGCGCGGGCCGTCGACCAGGCCGGCCGGTTGGCCACCGACGGATACCGCGTTCTGGCCGTCGCTCAGGCCGACCATGTCCGGCCGCCGGTCCGCGAGGAGTGGGAGCGAGGGCTGCGACTGCTCGGCCTCATCGGTATCCGCGATCCGGCCCGCCCGTCGGCCGCCGGCACTATCGCCGCCTGCCGCGCCGCCGGCATCACGCCGGTGCTCATCACCGGCGACCACCCCGCCACCGCCCGCGCCGTCGCGGCCGAGGTCGGCATCATCGGCGCCGACGGCGACGTCGTCGACTGCCGGGACCCCGCCTTCGCCGACCGGCTGCGCGACGCGCGCGTGTTCGCCCGTGCGACACCCGAGCAGAAACTCGACATCATCACCGCCCGCCGCCAGGCCGGCGACATCGTCGCGATGACCGGCGACGGCGTCAACGACGGGCCTGCCCTGCGCCGGGCCGACATCGGTGTCGCCATGGGCCTGCGCGGCACCGAGGTCGCCCGCCAAGCCGCCGATCTCGTGCTGGCCGACGACGACCTGGCCACCGTGGTCGCCGCCGCCGAAGAGGGCCGCCGGGTCTACGCCAACATCCGCCGCTTCCTGCTCTACGGCTTGTCCGGCGGCGCCGCGGAGATCACCGTCATGCTCGCCGGGCCGCTCCTCGGCCTGCCGCTGTTCCTGCTGCCGGCCCAGATCCTGTGGGTCAACCTGCTCACCCACGGCCTGCCGGGCGTCGCACTGGGCAGCGAACCCGCGCCGCCCGACGTGATGACCAGGCCTCCGCGCCCACCCGCCGAGTCCGTCCTCGGCGCCGGACTCTGGCAGCGCATCCTGCGCGTCGGCATCGTCATCTCCGCCGTCACCCTCGGCGTCGCCGTTTGGGCCCACGCCACCGACCGGCCCTGGCAGAGCATGGCCTTCTTCGCACTCGGCGCCACCCAGCTCGCCGTTGCCCTCGGCTCCCGCGCCCGCCCCGGCACCCGCACCAACCCGATGCTGCTGCTCGCCGTCGCGGTCGCTCTCACCCTGCAGTTCGCCGGCCTCTACCTACCGGCGCTCAACGAGCTCCTCGGTACCGAGCCCGTGCCGATCCTCGACCTGTTGGTCATCTGTGCCCTGTCCAGCCTCGGCTACGCCGCCATCCGACTCGACCGGACCCTGCACCCCGGCAACAGCCGGCACCGCAGCAGCTGATGGCCCTTTCCACTCCCGGCCTGCCACCGGTTGCGACCCGGCATCCGTCTACCGAGCGACGGATGCCGGGTCGTGTCGGTGGTGTGGTCAGGCGCCGTTGACGGCGGTGACCCCGGCGTTGGTCCCGATGTAGGCGCGGTTGCCGGACAGGGTGGGGGAGGCGAAGTGCGGCGCGGCGCCGATGCGGATCTGTGCCAGTACCGCGCCGGTGCCGGGGTTGAGCGCGTACAGCACGCCACCGTTGTAGTCGACCCACCAGACAGCGCCGCCGCCTATCGTCGGCGACCCCGCGGCGGTGACGCTGGTGGGGGCGCGCCACAGCTCAGTCGCCGTGCCGGTGGAGCTGATGGTCACCGCGCGCGGCCCGCTGCTGCAGGGTAGGTAGATCGTGTTCCCGGAGACTGCGCTGCCGCCGAAGGCCCGGCACCCGTTGTTCAGTTGGGAGACCTCGCCGCCGATGCCACCGAGGTTGCCCTGGCGCAGTACGTAGCCGATGCCGGCCTTGCCGTCCGCGTACACGAACTGGCCGACCAGGGCCGGACTCATCGATCCGAGGTCCGCGTCACGGGCGTTCTGCGTCGCCCAGTCGGTCGGGGCGAAGAAGTCGGTGCGCTGCAGCTCGGGCGACAGCGCGATCACCGAGTCACTGCCGTCGTAGGCGCCGCTGGTGGCCTCGCCGTTGCCGACCGAGTACAGCTGGGTAGTGCCCATCACCGCGGGGCCGGCGGTCCCCCAGACGGCGCCTTCACGCGTGGTCGGCACGGCGTAGCTCAGCCTGGCGGTACCGGCGGTGGTCAGCGAGACCACCGAGCCGACGTACTGGGCGCAGTCGCCGAGCAGGCCGCCGAACGCGATGTAGATGCGTCCGTTCAGCAGGGTCAGGGCGGGGCGCTGCAGATGCGCGTTGGGGGTACCCAGCGGCGGCTCGACCTCGGCCTGCACCTCGACGGCGCCGGTGGTGGCGTTGAGCCCGAACAGCGTGTGCATACCGCCGGTCGTCTCGGCGACCGCGAACAGCCGGTTGGTGGCCGGGTCGTACACCATCGTGCTGGTGATGCCGAGCGGGTTGATGTTGCCGCAGGGGAGGGTGGACAGGGATACCGGAGTACCGACATGCGTCGACCAGACGACGGCGCCGCTTGTCGGATTCAGCTCGTAGACGGTGTCGTTCTCGGTGGCCGCGTACACCCGGCCCTTCACGACCAGCGGCTGCCCGTAGACGTTGCCGTCCAGCGCCGCGTTCCAGGCGATCGACAGGGTGGACAGTGCGGCCAGGTCCGTCGCGTTCCCGTCGCGCGCGTTGTTTTTGTGGTACGTCGTCCAGTCGCTGCCGGTCGGGGAGGTCGACGGCGTCGCAGAGATCGACGGTGTGGGCGATGATGTGCGACTCGGCGACGGCGAGGCGCTGGTCGGCGTGGGGGATGCCGGCGCGGGTGAACCGGTCACGCCACCCGTGCAGGCGGTGCCGTTGAGCGTGAAGGTGGCCGGTGTCGGATTGCTGCTGTTGTTCCACGAGCCGTTGAACCCGAAGGACGTGCTGGCGTTGGTCGCGATGCTGCCGTTGTAGCTCAAGTTGCGAGCGGTCACCTGGCCGCCGCTTTGCGTCGTGGTCGCGTTCCATGCCTGGGTGATCTGCTGCCCGGCCGTGTACGACCAGGTCAACGTCCAGCTGGTGACCGGGTCGCCGAGGTTGGTGATGTTCACGTTCGCGGTGAACCCACCGGACCACTGCGACGCCACCGAGTACACCACCGAGCAGCCGGACGTGGCGGCTTGCGCGGACAGTGCGACGGCCGTACCGGCCATGACGGTTCCGGCGACAGCGACGGTGACGACGGCGAGCCGGGTTCGAGATCGGGTGAAGGTACGCATTCCCGGAGTCCTTTCGACGCGCAAGCGAGGTCAGCAGGCGGCGGACGAGCCGACCAGGTACCACTTGCACCGCCTCAAGGCATCGAAACAAATCACTGAGAGATAGGTCGATCAAAGCACAATGCCTGTGCGTCCGAGGAACTGCCGGCGCATGACCGTGACGAGCGGGCCGGACGGCTATTCGATCGCGACCACCGTCTTGCCGAGCGCCTGACCCTCGCTTTGCAGTACGTGCGCGTCGATGAGGTGGTCCCATTGGACGACCGTGGGTGCGGGGACCGTGAGGCCGTCGGTGACAAGTGCGACCACGTCCTGGATGAGGGTGCCTACCCTGTGCGGCGCCGTCCGCGCAAGCCCGAGCATGCTGAAACCCGAAACGGTCTGGTTGCCGGCCAGCAACGCGGGGTAGGCCGGTGTCTGCGGGGCCGGCTGTCCAGCCGCGGCACCGTAGGAGACGAGTCGACCCGCGATCGCGAGGTGTTCGGCGGCCTCCTGCAGCACGACGCCACCGATGGAGTCGAGCACCACGTCGAACGGTGACCCCGCGGCGGCGACAGCACTCGTCCAGAACGCGTCGTCGCGGATGACGGGCACGACCCCGGGGGCGAGGTCGGCGAGCTTCGTGGGTGAGCCGGCGCCGCCCACGACGGTGCGCACGCCCTGGCGCGCCAGGACGGCCGCCAATGCTGTGCCCACACCACCGCCGGCGCTGGTGACCAGGACGGCATCGCCAGGGCCGGCCTGCGCCCGGCGGGTCAGCCCCAGCGCGGTCGCCCAGGTGAGCGGCATCGCCGCCGCGGTGGCCAGATCGAAGCCGGGCGGGACGGGCGCCGTCAACCGGGCATCCGCCACCGC
This sequence comes from Dactylosporangium vinaceum, assembly GCF_019904175.1. Lineage (GTDB taxonomy): Bacteria > Actinomycetota > Actinomycetes > Mycobacteriales > Micromonosporaceae > Dactylosporangium > Dactylosporangium vinaceum. The sequence continues at coordinate 4,414,393 of NZ_CP061913.1, forward strand.
AAGGTCGGCATAGCCACCGCCCTGCGGCGTGAACGCGGTGACCAGGTCGCCGGCGGCGAGCCCGGCGACCCCGTCACCGACGACCTCGACCGTGCCGGCGATCTCCAGCCCGGGAGTGAAGGGCCAGCTTCCGGCGTACCCGGGAACGCCCCGACGGGCCAGGACGTCGGTGAAGTTCAGGCCGGCATACGCCACGCGGACCAGTACCTGACCGGGTCCGGGCGCCGGCGCCGCACGCTGGGTGAACCGAAGGACATCCGCATCGCCGGGCCGGACCATCTCGAGAACGCGCATGCGGCGACCATAGTACGAAGGTAGTCGTACAATCAAACATCGGGCAGAATGGCAGCGTGCGACCTCTTCCCCCGGTACCCGAGCGGCTCGACCTGATCGCGGTCCTGAACTGCCTGGCCGACCCCGTCCGCCTCGCCATCGTCGACCAGCTGGACATCGCCGACGACCTGGAATGCGGGACCTTCGACGTCCCGGTCACCAAGAGCACCCTCACCCACCATTTCCGGGTACTACGTGAGTCTGGCGTCATCGCCACCACCCGGATCGGCACCCGTTCGCTCAACAGGCTGCGCCGCGCGGCGCTGGAGGAGGCCTTCCCCGGCCTGCTCTCCGCGGTACTGACCGCCAGACGCGGACAGCACCAACTACCCGCTCGGGCCTGACCGCCGCCGGCCGCGGGCCTCGCGGCGGCGCAGCGCATCGGCGATCCGCCCGGCCCGGCTTGCCTTGCAGTCGGGGCAACTCGCAGTCACGCCGGCATGCTATTGGCGTGACGGGTTGGGCGGCGGGTGATCCAGGCGTTCATGAGTTCGGCGGCGAGCCAGTGGCCGCGCGTTACACCGACATCAGCCGAATTCCCGACCATGCCCGCACGGGACGCACAAGGATCGCTCGGCCGGCGCCTACCGTCCGCCGGAGCCACGCCGGTGAACTCGTTCGCGCGGCCGGCTCCGGGCACTGAATAGCGCCATGAAACCGGTTGCGACAAGGCCAATTCCGTTGACGATCCATATGGGTTTCGCGTCCTCGACCTCGCTCAGCGTTTCGGGCTGGACCAAGCCGTCCGGGTCAACGACCACCGTGAGGCGGCTGCCGACGGCGAACTGTTCCAACCCCTCTGTCAGGTAGCCAGGGATGCGGTGTCCGTCCGCATCGACGAGCCTGTAGAGATAGGCCTTCGACCTTCCACGGCCGGCCACGTCTACGCCATCAACAGTCGCCGACACCGTCTCCCCACGACACGCGAGAACTGACGCGTGCACACCGAATAATGTCGATGTGACGAGTACGATCCCCGCCACGATGCCGCCGAACTGGCTCCAGGAGTTCGAAGCCTTGACCGGGCTCGTCGAGTCTCCTTCCCGGAGCAGATACCGGCCGATCGCGAACGCCACGGCCGTCAAGATCGCGGACACGATCAGCGGCAGGTCGCCCTCAAGCCTCGCGAATGACAGCAGCCCAGCCAGCAACGCCGCCGCCGCGTAGAGCCCGAACACTGTCGCCGCCCTGGCGATGAACGTCTGAGGCCGGCGCGACGAGACAGTCATGAGGTCGATTGTCGGTCGCCGACGCAATGCCTGAGTCAAGGCGACCGGCCCGGATGCCCGTCACGCTCGGCAGCCCGTCGAGGACGCCGATCGGGCCGTGCCGGCATCGTGGAGCAGCGCGTCGAGCCTGGCGGCGACCGGCCGCTGCCGCTCCGGGCTCACCTTGATCGGCTCGGTCATTGCTCGTCGCCGAGGCGCCGGCCGAGGTAGTGCGCCGCGGCGGCGGCGCACAGGACCGTGCCCGACCACACGAACGTGGTGGCCGGCAGCCCGAGGCGGTCCCGGGCGAAGATCAGTGCGCCGAGCATGGCCAGCACGGACAACACGGCCCCGGCAGCGCCGAGGCCGAGCAGCACCCGGCCGGCGCCCCGCAGGAGCTTCGCGGACATCGCCCGGCTCATCAGCGATCGTGGCTACCGCTCATGGCACGTGATCCGCTCGCCAGCTGCGTGCAGGGCCTGCATCGCCGTGGTGCTCACGGGTGCTTGCGCCGCTTCTGCGCGAGTTTCCGCTCGGCGGCGCGGACCGCTGAATCCTCGAGGTTCCTCGCGCTCCTGCGTTCCAGCACGCGCAGCCGCGGTACGTCGATCTCGACGTACGAACGGTTGTCCGCTTCGTGCCGCATCGGCAGGACCGAGCCGACCACCCGGCGGGAGCCGAGAACGGCGTCGCGTTCGACGCGGGCAACCGTCACCGTGCTGTCGTCGTCGAAGCGGATCCGCAGCGTCAGCTCGACGTTGGGTATCCGGTGGTTGACCACCCAGCCCCACGGCGCGGACCTCACCACGACCGCGTCGACCTTGATGCCGTCGCGCATAAGCCGCAGGTACCGCGGAAGAAGCCGCAGGAGTCTCGGGCGGAACTTCATCGGCCGCTCCAATCAACCGCCGCCGAGCGTAACCCGTCCGCGCAATGCAACAGAACCCCCGGGCGGCAACCGGCCCCCGGACCCGGACCTGATCACGGCCGCCTCAACCGCCGGCGGGTTGTCCGCGCGACACCCGGGCCGGTTTGCCGGCTTGCCGGGGCGCGGCGGTGCTGTGCCGTTCGACGAGTGCGGTCGGCAGCTCGATGCGGGTGTGGTCGGGGTAGGCCCCCGAGGCGAGCGTCATGACCAGTTGCGCGGCGGTCGCGCCCATGTCGGTCAGCGGCTGGCGGATGGTGGTGAGCGGCGGGTGCGACCACTGCACGAAGGTGAGGTCGTCGAAGCCGACGACGCTCAGGTCCTCGGGGACACGCATCCGTGCGTCGCGGGCCGCCGTGTAGACCCCGATGGCCTGCAGGTCGTTGCCGGTGAAGACGGCGGTGGGCGGGTCCGGCAGGTCGAGGAGTTCGGCGGCGGCGGCGCGGCCGCCCTCGACGTACAGCGGCGCGGTGCGCAGCAGTTCGGGGGCGACCGGTACCCCGGCCGCATCCATCGCGGCGCGGTAGCCGTCCAGCCGGGCGCGGCAGCACAGGTAGCGGTCCGGTCCGTTGATCATCGCGATCCGGCGGTGTCCCAGGCTGAGCAGGTGCCGGGTGGCGGTCAGGCCGCCGTTCCAGTTCATGGCGCCGACGGAGGGCGTCTGGTGCTGCGGCTCCCCGCTCGGATCGAGCACGACGAGCGGGATGCCGGCGGTCGACAGGTGGGCCAGTTGGCGCCTGGTCAGCTCGGCCGAGACGGCGATGACGCCGACCGGGCGGCGGCCCAGGACCTGGTCCGACCAGCCCCGGCCGGGAGTGAGGTGACCCTGCATCTCGGTCAGCGCGACGGCGAGATCGTGTCCGCGGGCGACCTGCTCGACGCCTCGAATGATGTCCAGGGCCCAGGGGCTGTCCAGCGCCTGGAAGACGACCTCGATGATGGAGGCCGGCGGCGTGCGGTCGGCGCGCTGATAGCCGTGCTCGCGGATGAGGTCCTCGATGCGTCGGCGGGTGTCGACGGCGACACCGGCGTGGCCGTTGATGACCTTCGAGACAGTGGGCGCGGAGACGCCGGCGAGGTCGGCGATGCGGGCAACGGTCATCTCCCGCCGCGATCGCCGTCCCGCCCCGGTTTCAGGGCTCGAGGAACTCACGAGCGAAGTCTATGTGTCCGATCATCGGCGTCGACGGGCTTACCGATCCCGGAAAGTTTCAGAATGCTTCGCACCTGACATCGCTTCTAGCTGCAGAAATATGGACGTCTGATGCGTTGAAGGCGTGAACGGCGCCGCAGGTCCCAGGATGGCGCCGGGCCACTCGTGTCGCCGCGGCAGCACCCCACGGACTGGAGAACCGGCCTATCGCGGCGGCGGGAACGCCGGGCGGCGGTCGCCGTCCTCGATACCCGTGCAGGACCCGTAGGAGGGCAACACATGAAAGGCCGGATCAGGTTCGGAGGCATTCGAACCGCCACCATCTGCGCTGTCGCCGCAATGCTCGCGGGTGCGGCGTTTGTCATGTTCAACCCGGGCGTCTCGGCCGCCGACGCGTCGACCAAGTATCTCGGCATCTTCCGCCAGACCAGCCCGACCGAGATCCCGCCGGGAACGGCGAGCCGCTACGGGGTCAGCCCGGCGAGCGTGCTGTGGTTCGACAGCTGGGGTACCGGCAACGCCTTCAACGCAGCCGACGCGAAGACGCTGTGGAGTCAGGGCATCATGCTGCATTACACCTGGGAGCCCTGGAACACGAGCCTGGGTGTGAGCGATCCCGCACAGATCCACCTGCAGGACATCGTGAACGGCAAGTGGGACAGCTACATCAAGGCCCGGGGCGCGGAGTTCGCGGCCGTCGGCGCGCCGATCATGGTCCGCTGGGGGCACGAGTTCAACGGCAACTGGTACCCGTGGGGGATCGCCAACAACAACAGCGATCCCACGCTCTACGTCAACGCCTACCGGCGCGTGCATGATCTCGTCGTCGCCGCCGGGGCCACCAACGTGCAGTGGATCTGGTGCTTCAACAACAGTCCGACGCCGAACGCCGCATACAACGACCCGGCCCGGTCCTACCCCGGCGACGCCTACGTCGACTGGGTCGGGATCGACGGGTACAACTGGGGGATCGGCCCCTCGTGGGACCCGAGCGGCAACTACTGGACGTCGTTCGACTCGATGTTCGCCAGCCCTTATGCCCAGGCGCGCTCCATCGCTCCGCAGCGTCCGGTGATGATCGGCGAGGTTGCGTCGACCGAGGACGGCGGCAGCAAGAGCCAGTGGATCAACGACATGTCGGCGGCGTTGCAGTCGAGCCGGTACGTCGATCTCAAGGCGATCTACTACTTCGATCAGGACAAGGAAGAACCGTGGTCGGGTACGTCGTCGTCCGGTGTCCAGGCGGCCTTCCGGACGTGGGTCAACCAGCCGTACATGCGGGGGACCGGCACTGAGCTGGCCAAGGTGGCGCCGTCCTATCGGGGAACGAATCCCAGCTCGTCGCCCGTGAGCTCGTCGCCCGTCACGAGTCAGCCGCCGATCTCCCAGCCGCCGGTGTCCTCTCAGACGCCGACCGGCGCATGCACGGCGACCTACCGGACGGTGAACGCCTGGGCGGGCGGTTTCCAGGGCGAGATCGCGGTGCAGGCGGGGAGCGCGGCGATCAACGGGTGGACCGTGCGCTGGACGCTGGGCAGCGGCCAGACCGTCAGCCAGCTGTGGAACGGCACGCTGACCGTCAACGGCACCTCGGTGACCGTGCGCAACGTGAGCTGGAACGCGGCACTGGCGGCGAACGGCACGGCAGTGCTGGGATTCCTGGCCGGCGGAGCGCCGAACACGCCGGCGCTCACCTGCAGCAGCCCGTGAACCAGGAGTACCCACCATCGTGACGCATCGGCGGCGGCTGACCAGCGCCGCCGCCGATGGCGGGGACAAGGCGGTTGCCGCTGTACTACTTGCGAGGCTTCTCGGAGCTGTGGGCCGCTTTGTCGCTCTGCTTGCCGGCCGGTGGCTCCACCTCGCTCGCGGGTGGGGCCGTGACGGTGACCGGGACGCCGAAGTCGCCGAAGGTGATGACGTTGCGTGTGCCGCTGTCGACGAAGTCGAGCTGGACCCGCCGGATCCGGTCCTGGTCGTCCACGTCCACGGCTCCGGCAATGGTCCGCGAACTTCCTGCTGCCTTCGGATCACCCTTGTCGGTCAGCGAGAAGATGAACCGCGTGCCGGTCCAGCCGTCGCCGGAGGCGGCACCGTCCTTCCGGAAGCTCGTGGCGGATCGCAGCCGCTGCAAGGTCTGCGCCGGGTCCGGTATGACGAGTTTGATCACGGCGGCGGCCAGCGGCGCGTCGGCCACCTCCATGCGCGGGGAGACCTCCCAGGTCGTCCCACCTTGCCGGACGTACATCAGGTCGCCGATGAAGCGGGTCTCGGCGTCTTCCCCGACCGCCGTGATGACGCCCACCCGCTGGACGGGGTCGAAGGCTCCCTCGAACGCCCTCGTACCGCTGCTGCCATGGACCCGATAGCTCTGCCGGCTGGTGTTCTCGACCGCGGCAACCACCTGGGCCTGGGCCGAGGGTTGGCCGACTGGCAGGGCCAGCACCGTCACGCTCACAGCCAGTACCACCGCTGCCGCGACGCCCAGCGGCACCAGGACCCGGCTTCGCCGGCGTTCCCGTCCCGCCGGCGCCGCCGGCACGGCGGTCATGAGATCGATGTCCGGCGGGCGGTCCTCGGTCGCTCGGATGAGCAGTGCGCGAACTGCTGTCTCGGTCATTGACGACTCCTCGTGTTGGTTGCTCACCGGACTCCACTCCTCTCCGTCTCGCCTCGGTTGACCGCCGTATCGGATGCGATCAGCCGCCGCATGGCCTGCAGCCCGCGATGCGTGTGGGTCTTGACCGTCCCCACCGAACAGCCCATCACCCCGGCGACATCGGCCTCCGACAGATCCTCGAAGAACCGGAGCACCAGTGCCGTGCGCTGCCGCACCGGAAGCTTCGCGAGCGCGCTGCGGACGTCCTCCGCCGTGGCGCCGGCGTCGCTCACGTCACCTGGAGCGGGCACGTCAGGCAGGTGAGCACGAGGGACTTCCCGCCGCCACCGGGCACGCCACCAGGAGCGGTGGGTGTTGACAAGCATGCGGCGCAGGTATGCGTCAGGCTCGGTGCTGGTGTCCAGGCGATCCCATACCCGGTACAACTTGCCCAGACATGCCTGCATCAGGTCCTCGGCCGCATGCCAGTCGCCGGTCAGCAGGACCGCTGTTCTCAGATGGCGATCTCCCCGATGCCGGACGAAGTCTGCGAAGGACGTATCCACCCGGTCTCCTTCCGTCCCATGAAACCACCCCTGACACTCCTCGAGGCCCACCCCTGGTTGACGTCGCGGGACAACACGACGGCGGACAGGCGCACCTTCGTCGGTGATCTACACCACTGATGACGCTCCGGCCCCAACGCGTACGAAACGCTGTGGGTAGCAGAGAGTGCAAGAGGTGGCGCGCCCCGTGACCGAGTGGTTGGTTTAACAGCCCGGCCGCGGTGAGCAGAGGCGATACTGCTGCCGTGACGACTGACCGGGCAGAGCTGGCCGCGCTGACGCAGCTCCTGGGGCGCACCCGGCAGGGCGGCGGCGGAGCGTTGGTCGTGCGCGGCAGCGCCGGGATCGGCAAGACCTGGCTGCTCGAGCAGGCCCTCGACCGGGTACCGCAGGTGCGGGCGCTGCGCTCGACGGGCGTGCAGTTCGAGTCCGAGCTGCCGTACGCAGCGCTGCACCAGCTCACCGCTGCGCTGTTGGACGGAGCCGGCCGGCTGCCGGATGGCCAGCGCGCCGCACTGCAGGCAGCGTTCGGGCTCGGGGGCGGGCCGGTGGCCCCGGACCGGTTCCTCGTCGGCATGGCGGTGCTGACCCTGCTGTCGCAGTCGGCCGAGACGGATCCACTGGTATGCGTGGTCGACGATGCGCAATGGCTGGACCGGGCCTCGGCGCAGGCGCTCGCTTTCGTCGCCCGTCGGGTGGGCGAGGAAGGTGTCGCGTTGCTGTTCGCGGTCCGCGACCCGATGCCGCTCCCGGACCTCGAAGGGCTGCCCGTGCTGGCGATCGGCCCGCTGCCCGACAGTCAGGCCCGTGACCTGCTGGGGCAGGTGCTCCGGGCGCCGGTCGACGCCCCGGTGCGCGAGCGGGTGCTGGCCGAGGCGCGCGGTAACCCGCTGGCGATCGTCGAGCTGGCCGGGGCCACCGCGCCGACCCAGCACGCCGGCGGCTTCGCCGTGCCGCGGCTGGCCGGTCAGGACACTGAGGCGCTGTACGTCGAGCGGCTCGCGACGTTGCCCGAGGAAACCCGAACGTTGCTGGCCGTCGCCGCCGCCGAACCCCTGGGCGACCCGGGACTGCTGTGGCGGGCGGCGGAGCATCTGCACCTGCCGCCGGCGGCGCTCGACCCGGCAGTGGCGGCCGGGCTCATCAGCGTGGAAGCACGGGTGCGGTTCCGGCACCCGCTGGTGCGCTCGGCGGTACACGGCGCGGCTGGTCCCGCGGTTCGGCGCGCGGCGCACGCCGCGCTGGCGGCGGTCACCGACACAGGCCGGGACCTGGACCGGCAGGTGTGGCACCGGGCGCAGGCAACGGTCGGGCTCGACGAGGACGTTGCCGGGGCGCTCGTGGCATCGGCCGAGCAGGCGCGGGCGCGGGGCGGGCTGGCCGCGGCGGCGGCGTTCCTGACCCGGGCGGCGGAGCTGACTGCGGACCCGAGCCGGCGCAACGTGCGCACCCTGGAGGCGGCTGCGCTGACGCTGCGGGCCGGCTCACCGCAGGAGGCGCTCGAAGTGCTGCGGGCGGCCGACCCGGCCGGCCTGACCGCGCGGGAGCAGGCGCACGCGGACCTGTTGCGCGGAGAGATCGCGTTCGCGCTGCAGCGGGGCGTGGACGCGCCGGGGCTGCTGCGCCGGGCCGCGCGGCGGCTGGAGACGCTTGACGCCCGCGCGGCCCGCGACGCCTACATCGACGCGCTGCACGCATCGCTCATCGTCGGGTTCCTCGGCGAGGACCTGCGCGCGGTGGCCGCCGATGCCCTCGCCCGCCGGCCGACGCAGGCGCCGCCGGAGACCGCCGACCTGCTGCTGGACGGGATGGCCTCGGTGCTGCTGGGCCGGTCCGTGGACGGTGCGGCGCTGCTGGCGCGGGCACTGGCGGATCGCACGGACGCGGTGTGGGCGCGGCGACCGTCGTTGGTCGCGGCCTGCCTGGAGCTGTGGGACCTGGAGGCGTACCGCGAGATCCTGCAGACAGTGGTGCGGGAAGCCCGGCAGACCGGCGCCCTCACCGCCCTGCCGCAGGCACTGGGGACCCTCGCCGGCGCGTCGATCCCCTACGGCGATCTGCGCGCCGCGGAGATGCTGCTCGACGAGGGGGACCGGCTGGCCGAGGCCGCCGGCACCACGCCGCTTGTCTACCCACGGCTGCATGTACTCGCCGTGCGTGGTGACGCGGACGCCGCCGACCGGCTCTTCGACCAGGTGACCGCCGACGCCACCGCCCGCGGCGAAGGGCTCCTGGTGGCGTACGCGTCGTTCACCCGGGCGCTACTGCGCAACGGGCTGGCCGACTACGCCGGCGCCCGGTCCGCCGCGCGTGAGTCCGTCGACCGCCTCGACATGGTGTTCACCGGTCTGGCGTTGCGGGAACTGATCGAGGCTGCGGTACATCTCGGTGACGTCGACACCGCCGCCGAGGCGCTCGCCGCGCTGCGGGAACGCACCGGGGCCGCCGGCACCGCGTGGGCCCGCGGCATCGAGCTCGGCTGCGCGGCGCTCCTTGCCACCGCCGCCGCGGCGGACGAGGGTTACCGGGCGGCGATCGACACCCTGACCGCGGCGGGCACGGAGTGTGACACGGCCCGGATGCGGTTGCTGTACGGGCAGTGGCTGCGCCGCGAGGGCCGGCGGATGGATGCCCGCGTCCAGCTGCGCGCCGCTCATGAGGCGTTCGTCGGGATGGGTGCCGAGGCGTTCGCGGCCCGCACGGCAGCCGAGCTGCTGGCGACCGGCGAGCGCGCGACCCGGCCGGCCGGCCCCTCGGCGGACCAGTTGACCGCGCAGGAGCTGCGCATCGCCCGGATGGTCGCCGAGGGCATGACGACGAAGGAGACGGCCGCCGCGGTGTTCCTGAGCCCGCGCACCGTCGACGCTCACCTGCGCAACATCTTCCGCAAGCTCGGCATCCGGTCGCGCCGGGAGCTGCGTACCGTCCGGCTGGACGGCCCGGCATCCAGCGCCGGTTGACGCGCTGCCCTCACTCGGCCGCCTCGCCGCTGTGATCGTGCGGTGCGGTCACCCCGATGTAGGCCAGATGCCAGGTCATGCCTTCGGCGGCGTGCTTGAAGTTGTGGCAGTGGTCCATCCATACGCCGGGGTTGTCGGCGCGGAAGGTGATGTCATACCACTCTCCGGGCGCGACGTTGAGAGTGTCCGTCCACCAGGGGCTGCCGGTGACCGGCCGGCCGTTGCGGGCGAGGACCCGCACGCGATGGCCGTGCAGGTGCATCGGGTGGTCGATGATGCCACGGTTGGTGACCCGCATCCGCACGGTGTCGCCGACGGCGACCATCAACGTCGGGATGGCCGGGGCGAGCCGGCCGTTGACCGTGTTGGCGAACGTCAGACCGGCACCGCTGACCTTGAAGCCGTTGTCCAGCCGGAGGTCGAAGCGACGGTCCGCGGCGGCCGGCGGCGGGGTCGCGTCGGGGCTGCCGTAGGCCGCCGGGTCGAACGCCGGGCCGTGGCCGTCACCGGCCGGCTCGCCGAGCCCGGTGGGGCTGAGTACCAGGGCCGCCGTGGCGGCCTGCTCGTTGCTGTGCAGGCTGACGGTCACCGTTGTCGCGGGCATGACGAGGGCGACGTCGTAGCGGCCGCCGGCGGCGAGCAGGAGCACCGTGCCGGAGGGCAGCACCCCGGGCTCGTGTACCGCGTTCCCGTCGATCGCCGCCACCTGGAACTGCACGCCGGTGACCTGGATACGCTGCGGATCCTGGGAGCTGTTGATGAGGCGCAGCCGGAGGGCTCGCCCGTCGGGCACGGCGCGGCGGGTTGGTGCGTCGGCGTCGTTGAGCGCGCTCACCGTGTCCTTGCCCAGCGGCCAGGCGTGCGTGAACAGGGTGAACTCCCCGTCATCGTGTTCGGGCGCATCGACCAGCAGCGCGCCGAACAGTCCGCGGGCGACGGTGTCGCGGGAGTCGCGGTGACTGTGGTACCAGAAGGTGCCGCTCCGGTTGGGCACGAAGCGGTAAACGTGCTGCCCGCCCGGTGGCACCGCGTCCTGGGTGAGTCCCGGCACGCCGTCTTCGGCGTTGGGCACGTCGACACCGTGCCAGTGGATGGTGACGCCCTCGGCAACGTCGGTGTTGACCAGTACCACTTCGACGACCTGCCCGGTGCGTACCCGCAGCGTCGGCCCGGGCGACGTGCCGTTGAAGGTGAGCGCCGGCACGACGCGGCCGGACGCCAGCCGCACCGTGCCACGGGCCGCCGTCAGGGTGAAGCGCACGTCGGCGGATCGGCCGCGGGGCCCGGTGAGCTGGGCGATGTCAGCGGCGTACGGCACGCGAGTGGTGCGTGGACCACCGCCCCAGTCAGCCGAGTCCACGGGACGGCCGGGCAGGAACAGCAGGCCGACGGCCGCCACGATGAGCAGGGCACCCACGACCGCCGGCGAACGCTTGCCGGTGCCGTGCCCCCGCCGGCGCAGCGCCGCCGCGGCGGCGGTCAGGGTGAGGGCGACGGCGACCACCGCGGCCACGGCCGGGGCGCCGGACGGGTCCCGCGGGACCCACGCCAGCCACGCCGAGATGAGGACCCCGGCCGCAGCGACCTGGCCGGAGATCGTGACGGCCCGGCCGCGCACGGCAGCCACGGCCGCGACGGTGAGCGGGACCACGGCGGCCGGTAGCCCGATCGTGACCCGGTCGTCGACGAGGACCCAGCCTCCGGCCGACAGCAGTGCGGTGACGACGATGCGCGCGGCGACCACGACGGCCGTCACCGCGAGCGGCCAGCGCAACCGGCGCGGATCGGCGCCCGAACGCGCGGCGCGGATCGCGAGCCAGACGGCGACGCCGGCGGCGATCGCGGCCAGCATCAGGTCGGTGATGAAGAGCGGTTCAGCCATGGTCCGGATCTCCGTGTTCGTGCAGCTCGGCCGCGATGCCACGCCAGAGCGGCAGGGCGGTGAAGTAGGCGGCGCCGGCTGCGGCGATCCCGAGCACGAGACCGGTCGCCCAGCGCCCCTCGCGGCTCCAGTAGACGTCGCGGAGGTTGAGCAGCAGCGGCGCCTCGTCGACGACCAGCGCGCCGCCGACGCCGTAGCCGGCGCCGACGAGGCAATGCACGCCGACGCGGTCGGTGCCGCGCACCGCGAGGGCACCGGTCGCGGCGAGCAGTGCCACGCCGGGCACGTAGTGGTGGATGTGCACGCCGGCCACGGTGACGTCGCGCAGCACCGCCGGTCGCCGCGCCTGGGCACCGGTGCGTCGCCGCCGGATGCTGCCGGTCACGGCTCTGGTGGCGACCATGGTCAGGGCGAAACTGACGCAGGCGATCAGGGCCGAGCGCTGCGGCGCGGTAAGCGTGTCGCGGAACTCCGCATGGGCTCGGGTTGCCGCCCGCCGCAGCCGGTTCGGGCGCCTGGCCCTCATGGGCGCGCCCCCGGGTCGGCGCCGGGCCGGGCGGTGGTTGCGACAGGCGCGTACCGCTCGTCTCTGACAACTTCGACGAGCAGGACCCAGGCGTTGGTCATGGCCGCGACCATGGCCCAGACGGTGCCGAAGGCGTACCAGCGCAGGTCGGCGCCGATCCATCCGAGCAGCCCGGCCCCGGCGGCGAGGGAAGGGATGGTGCTGCTGAGGATGAGCAGCAGCCGGGTCACCCGCCAGGCGGTCGGCTGCCGGCTGGGCCGGCGCAGGCCGGGCAGGAAGATGCCGAGCAGCAGCGCCAGCGTCCCGGCCGCGATGAGCAGGAGCTGCGCTCCGGCCGCGCCGGGGCCCTGGTGCGGCACGAGCAGCACCACGGACTGGCACAGGACGCTGACGAAGATGACGACGCCCTCGCCTGCGCGGCCCGGCAACTCGTGGTGGCGCAGGATGGCGTTGATGTTGATGCTGACGGCGACGAAGACCAGGCCGGTGAGGACGGCGGCGGCTCCGGCCTGCGCGAGCGCGAACTCGCTCCAGGCGTGCAGCTCGGATTCGGTCATCGGAACTCCTCTCGGTGGGGGTTCGCCGCCGGGCGGATCGGCCAGGCGGCTGCGCTGACGCGCCGGACGAAGAACCAGACGTAGCGGGCCAGCGCCGGGGGCGAGCCGCGGAAGGTACCCAGCTGGCGTAGGAAGCCGGCCGCGCTCAGGCGCAGCACGCCGGCTCCGCCGCGACCCGGCCCGGTCACGGTGACGGGCAACGTGGTGGTCGCCGCCCAGAGCCGCCTCAGGTCACCGGGCTGGACAACCTTGCGGCCGCGCAGCTCCCATCGCCGGCCCGCGACGAGGAACGGCAGCTCGTACTCCATCCGCCGGGCCCGGCCGGCGCCGCCGTTGCCGTCGGCGCGGGTCAGCATGCGGACGGTGCCGTGCTCGACGGTGACGCCGGGCTGGCCGGTCAGGCCGGCCACCTCGACACGGCCGACGGCGCGGGCGGGATGGTCGGGGTCGCGAAGGAACGTGTCCACGTCGGTGACGGCGACGGTGATCGTGGCCGCTACTGCGTGGGCCGTGCCGTCGACCGACACGGTGCCGCGCATCACCTCGGTGAACTGGACGTCGGGCCGGGGCACGGCAGGGCGTATCGCGACGACCGCGTCCTCGGGCAGGGACGGCCGGGCCACTGTGGCCTTGCCCGGTGCGGTCCAGGCCGGGTCGCCGGTGATCCGGCGGATCAAGATCTCGAGGCACCGTTCGGCCACGGCGGTGATGGTGTGCGAGGGGTTGGTGCCGGTGGCGGCCGGCAGGATGGCGCCGTCCAACACGTAGAGGCCCGGGTGGCCGAACACCTCGCCGTCGACGTTTACCACACCGTCGTGCGGGCCGGTGCCCATCCGGCAGCCGCCGAGGCTGTGCACGGAGACCGGCCGGCCGAGGTATCGCCACGTCGGCGGCAGGGCCAGCCGCCCGCCCAAGGAACGCACGATGTCGGCCGCCGCGTCGCTCTCGGCCGCGTACAGGGGCCGGTCGCCAGTGGTGTCCCAGTCGACGTGCAGGTGGCCGCCGCGCAGGCTGAGTCGACCCTCGCCGTGGTCGCGCCCCATGGACAGCAGTACCACGGTGTGGTCGGAGGCGTCACGCGCCGCAGCCTCCACGACCGGCCCGGGGGCGCGGCCCTCCCGCAGTGCCCGCGCGACGCTCGCCAGCCCGAGTGCGGCCAACCGGCCGGGCGACAGGGCCATGATGAGCCGGGCCAGGTGCGCCGAGTAGCCGCCGTCCTCGACGAGGAACCACGCCGGCCGGTCGGCCCCGGGCCCGGTGTCCACGAGCCGGGCGGTGGTGATCGTCGGTCCGCGGTCGGGGTACACGGGTGCGGTGGTGCCGTGCCCGAAGGCCAGGAAGTCGCCGTTGCCGGAGTAGCCGTGGCCGAGCGTACGCGGAAGGTCGGGCAGGGTGCGGTACTGGTCGCGGCTGCGCAGCAGGATGGCGGTGCTGCCCAGCGCGCCGGCGGCCAGGACGACCCGTTCGGCCGTGACCGTCCGCCGGACGTCGTGGCCGTGGTCGTGCAGGTGGATGCGGTACCCGCCGCCGGGCAGGCGTTCCAGGTGGACCACCTCGCAGCGGGTCGAGACCGTGGCGCCGTGGCGTTCGGCGAGCGCGAGGTAGTTGAGGTCGAGGGAGTTCTTGGCGGCGATGTTGCAGCCGATGTCGCACTCGCCGCAGTACAGGCAGCCGGCCTGGGCTGCGCCGAACCGGTTGCGCACCGGCCGGCCCGGCGCCCCGAACGTGACGGCGAGGTTGGGCAGGAACACGCCTTGGCCGGCGCCGCCGGCGGCCAGCAGCCGGGTCTTCGGCGGCAGCTGACCGGTGCGCGGATCGGGTGGCACCGGCCTGATCGCGAGCATGTCGGCGGCGAGGTCGTAGTACGGGTCGAGGGTGTCGCGGCGGTAAGGCGCCGGCCAGTGCGTGGCGAAGACCTCGGCGGGTGCGCGCATCGCCACGTTGGCGTAGACGAGCGATCCGCCGCCGTAGCCGGCCGCGGTGACCGTGAGCATCTGCGGGTACGGCCGGATGTCGTAGAGGCCCTGCTCGTGTGCCCACAGCCAGCCCTGGTCAGGGTCGCCCAGCTCGCGTGGGAAGCTGCCGGCCGGCCAGCGCCGGCCACGCTCGAGGACGGCGACGTCGATGCCGGCCTGGGCCAGGCGGCAGGCGGCGACGGCGCCGCCGAAGCCGCTGCCGACCACGACGGTGTCGAAGTGCTCGCGAAGTGGCCGGTCGGCCCGCGTCCGGGTCATCGCGTCGCTCCGGAGGTGTCGGACCACGCGAGGTCCAGCACGCTGCCGACGGTGTCGACGGTCTGATCGAGCTGCAAGTGCATGGCGATGCCGTTCCTGTTCGCGGGTGGCCTGGACAATGCCGTCGGCCCGGCGTGGGGCGCGTGCAGTCATCCGGGGCGGGCGGGCCGGGAGGCCGCCGCCCCGGACGGGCCGGGATGGATCAATCCCAGAGAATCAGCGCCGCGGCGACCGCGACGACCGGCACCAGCAGCCACGGCTCGGCCAGCACCGCGACCGCGGCGAAGAGCAGCGCGAACCACAGCAGTGCCTTGGCGATGCGCCGCTGGGTCCGCCGGCGCGGTTTGCGGGCGTGCGGCGGCGCGTCGGTCACCGCCGGTGCGGTGTGGGTCTCGGTCATGGCGTGCTCCTATTCGGTCCGGGCGGCGGCCTCGGCGGCGCCGCGGAGACGGTCGAGCCAGCCGGCGAGCGAGGCCTCCAGCGCCGCGCGCAGGGTGTCCGGGTCGGCCCGCACGGGGTCGCCGTCCCAGGACTCCGCGGTCTGGACGAGCGTGCGGTCGCCGTCGGCGGTGAAGGTCCACTCGTGCACGCCGGTGATGCCGTGCGCCGGGCCGCCCCAGAGGATGCGGTGGGGCGCGTCGAGCGCGTAGACGGTGGAGGCGATGGACAGGCCGGCGGTGCTCCAGTGGAAGGTGCCACCGACGTGCAGCGGCCCGTCGGCGTGGGCGGTGTCGATGTCGGTCTGCCACTTCGGCCATCCGCTGACGTCGACGTGCACGCGCCAGACCACGTCGGCCGGGGCAGCGACGACGACTTCACGGCGCACGACGATCGTGGCGTCCTCGTCGATATGGGTGGGGTGGGTCATCAGGTGCTCCATTCGCTCAGGCGAGGTCGGTGTCGGGAATCCAGGAGCCGTGGATGCCGGCCGGCACCCGCCGCGGCAGTTGCACCGCGGCAACCTCGCGCAGCTCGGAGGCGTCGAGGATGAGCAGCTCGGAGGAGTTGGAGCCGAGGTCGCTCACGACGGACATGAGGTAGCCGTGGTCGTCGGCGGTGCCGCCCTCGGCGGGCACGAAGTACGGCTCGCCGGGCAGCCGGTCGCGGCCCAGGTCGAAGACCTTCCGGGCGCCGGTGCCGTTGTCGTACTTGACGATGGCCCAATCGGTGCGGCCGCTGCCCGGGAACGCCAGCGCGTAGGAGTGCCGGTTGGGCAGCCCGACGAGCCGGTTGTCGATGGTCGGGAACTCGGTGACGAGGTCGTCGGTGATCTCCTCGGATGCTTTGCCGGTGGCCGGATCTAGGGTCCAGCGGTAGGCCGTCATGCCGGTGCCCGGCACGGTGGAGTAGCCGGGCGCGCCGACCCACCACTTCCAGGTCGACTCCCAGGCGGTGCGGTCGTAGCGGGGGCCGTCCACGATGACCCGGCCGCCGGCGTCGATGTGCGCGTTCGTACTGTGCAGCAGCGCGCCGGGCTCGACGTCGAACCACTGGACCTCGGCGGGCCCGGTGCGTGGCATGACGCCCATCCGTGCCGGGTAGTTGTCGTTCCACCGGTACGGGATGCCGGACTGCTCGGCCGGGTTGAAGGTCACCGGCAGGTCGAAGAAGATGACGTGATCGGTGGTGATCGCGAAGTCGTGCATGAGCGACGGGCCCGCACCCTCGATGACCTCGGCCCGAGTGATGTGCCCCGCCGGCGACGCCGTGTAATAGATCAGGTGCGGCGGGAACGGCGAGTAGCACAGGAAGTGCAGCTCGCCGGTGATCGGGTCCTCCTTGGTGTGCGCCGTCATCGGCGTCTTGAGACCGCCGTTGAAATCGAACACCCCGACCGTGTCCAGCTCCGGGCTCACCTGCCACGGCAGGTTCACCTCCTGCAGGGCCAGCAGCCGGCCGCCGAACTCGATGATGTGGGTGGCTGCGGCGCTCGCGGCCAGGTCCATCGATCCGTCGGCCCGGAACAAGGGGGCGTCGTCGGTGAAGGCCGGCGTGTGGACCCAGCGGTTGCGGTACCACTCGGCCCGCCCGCCACTGAGCCGCACGCCGTGGAGCATGCCGCTGCCGCGGAACCAGTGGGTGGGAACCACACCCGGCTTCGGGTTGTGGCCGTTGCGGATGTAGCGGCCCTCCAGCTCCGGCGGGATCGTGCCGCGCACCGGCAGGCCGGTCGCCGACGTCTCGTCCAAGACGGGCGTGTAGTGGCCGCTGAGATACGGCTTGGGCAAGGCGTTCACACGGTTTCCTTCCGGTTGGTCGGCTGCGGGTGCAGCACGAGGGAGAGCACGGCGGTCACGGCCGTCAGCACCGCCGCGCCGATGAGGGCCGCCCGGTAGCCGGCGGCGAGCACCGCCGGGGGCGCGGCTGGGCCGGCCGAGCCGGCGGACGCGGCGAGGGTGCTCAGCACCGCCAGGCCGATGGCTCCGCCGATCTGGCGGGTGGTATTGATCAGCCCGCCGGCCAGCCCGGCGTCGGCGGCCGGCACGCCGTCCGCCGACAGGTCGGTCAGCAGGACGAAGGCCGTGCCGAGGCCCAGGCCGATGAGCACCGACGGTCCGGCGACGGCGGTGAGGAACCCGCCGTGCACGGGGACCCGCGCCAGCCAGGCGAGCCCTCCCGCGACGGCGGTCAACGCGACGGTCAGCAGCAGGCGGCGGCTCGCTCGGTGGGTCAGGCGTGGCGTGGCCGTCGAGGCCGCCGTCACGGCCAAGGCGAGCGGCAGCTGGGTAAGCCCGGCCCGCACCGGCGAGTAGCCCAGTACCCGCTGCTGGTACAGCGGCAGGAAGAAGAACAGCGCCAGCCAGGCGGCCCCGAGCAGCACCATCAGCACGTTGGCCGGCCCCACCGCCCCGGTGCGCAGCACGCCGAGCCGGACCAGCGGCTGCGCGACCCGCCGCTGCGCCACGACGAACGCGGCCAGCAGACCGATGCCCAACGCCAGCACGCCTATGGTGCGCGGTGACGTCCAGCCGTGCTGCCCGGCACCGGACAGCGCCAATGTCACGGCGATCAGCCCTCCGGTCACCGTGACCGCGCCGACGAGGTCGATCCGGCCGCCGCCCGGCCGGTCCCGGGGTACCAGCGGCCGGGTGGCCACCGCGATCGGTACCGCGACCACGACGCCGGCGGCGAACACCGCCCGCCAGCCGAACACGTCGGTCAGCACGCCGCTGAGCAGCACGCCGGCCGCCCCACCGGCGCCGGTGACCGCCCCCCAGACGCCGAGCGCCCGGGCTCGCCCGGCACCCGGCGGGAACAACGCGAACACCAACCCGAGCGCCGCCGGGGCCAGCAACGCGGCGCCGACGCCCTGCACCGCCCGGGCCGCGATGAGCAATGGGGCAGTCGTGGCGGCCGCGGCCGCCACGGAGCCGGCCGCGAACACCGCAGTCCCGGCCAGGAACATCCGCCGCCGGCCGAACACGTCGCCCAGCCGGCCGCCGAGCAGCAGCAACGATCCGAACGCCAGCACATAGGCATTCACCGTCCACGCCAGGCCCGTGGCCGACAGTCCGAGCCCGGCCCCGATCGCCGGCAGCGCCACGTTGACGATCGACGTCGTGAGCACCACCAGGAACTGCGCCGTGGCCAGCACGATCAGCGCACCGCCCGGTGCACGGCTGTCCGTGACGCGGTCACGTGCGGGCTGGGTCATCGTCACGAGCGGTCTCCCTCCGGCGACGGGCAGTCCGTATCGCCCGATGCCGCTACGCTCCCAAGCCCGACCCACCGCTCGCGTCGGTGAACATCGCCTATTCCGCCGCCTACGCGGCCCGCTCGCTACCTACCGGACGTCAGATACAGCACCACTGCGTAAGACCGACGATTCGGTACGCCGAAAGGAGTCGGCCCGGTCAGACGACGGAGTAGATGTTGATGAGGTTGCCGTCCGGGTCGCGCAGGAGCATGGACCGGTTGCCCCAGGGCTGGGTGGTCGGCTCCTGGACCCAGTCGGTGACATGGTCGCGCAGGCGGGCGTGCTCGGCGTCGACGTCGGCGACCTCGAACTCCAGAATCGAGGACCGGTTGGCCGCCGCCACTGCGGCGTCCTGGTTGAAGCGCCTGACGCCGGCGCTGGTGACAAGCGCGATGATGCTGCCGTCGGTGTGCAGCTCCGCGTAGTCGTCGGGGCCGAACGGCCGCACCGCGTCGGTGCCGGTGAGCGTGGCGTAGAAGTCGGCGAGGGCCGGCAGATCGTCGGTGACGAGGCGTACGGATGCGAGTTTCATGACACGCTCCTGGCGGCTGCGGGATGCCGGGCTTTCCGGCTCCGCGGTGATACAGTACGATACGGTAGCGTACTGTTTCTAGTATCGATCGGAGATCGCATCGTGGCTCCAGCTGACAGATCGGTCGACGCCCGGGTGCAGCGGTCGAAGGCGACAGTCCTCGCGCAGACCTACGAGCTGCTGTCGGCGGGCGGGATCGGCGGGGTCAGTATCGATGAGGTGTCGCGGCGGTCGGGCGTTTCGAAGACCACGATCTATCGGCATTGGCCGTCGCGGGCGGCACTGCTGATCGAGGCGTGCTCGACGATCGGGTCGGCACCGCCGGTTCCCGACACGGGTAGCTTCGCGGGGGATCTGACCGCCCTGTCCCTGGACCTGGCCGAGCAGCTGCGGACCGCGCGCTGGGCCGTCGTACTGCCGTCCATTGTGGATGCCGCCGAACGGGAGCCGGAGCTGGCCGGACTCCATGCCGAGCTGCACGCGCGGCTCATGGCTTCGTTCGTCACGGTCACCGAACGGGCCAAGGCGCGAGCGGAGCTCGCACCCGACCGCGACCCGGCCGACGTGATCGCGGCGATCGCCGGCCCGTACTTCTATCGTCGCTGGTTCTCGCGCGAGCCGCTCGACGACGCGTTCGTCGAGGGCGTCGTTCGCGACTGCCTGGACCGTGTTTGCACCCCATCTCCGCCGGACGGCCACAGCCCCACGTCGCCGCCGGGGACGCCGCACGCCCCGAACGGGTCTTCCGCCGGCGCGGTGCAGTCGTGAGCGCGGTGGTCGTGTTCGGCGCCGGCGGGCGGACCGGGCGCCTCATCGTCGATCGGGCTCTCGCCGAGGGGTATCACGTCACCGCCGCCCTGCGCCGCCCGGACACCCTGAGCGATCTCGACCGGCACTGGGCGGCCAGTCGCCGGTTGAGCCTCGCCACGGTCGACGTCCGTGACGCGCAGGCGGTACGTGCGGTCCTGCCGGGCCACGAGGCCGCCGTCTCGGCCATCGCCAGCCGTGGGCGGCACCCGCACGGGCTCTTCTCCGAGGGCACCCGCACCATCATCGATGCCCTCAACGGCTCGGAGGTACGGCGGTTCGTCGCCGTCTCGTCCCGCGGTGTGAACTTCCGGGATCCGTTCCTGCCGTT
The DNA here is from genome assembly GCF_019904175.1 of Dactylosporangium vinaceum. Lineage (GTDB taxonomy): Bacteria > Actinomycetota > Actinomycetes > Mycobacteriales > Micromonosporaceae > Dactylosporangium > Dactylosporangium vinaceum. The sequence continues at coordinate 4,434,703 of NZ_CP061913.1, forward strand.
GCTGTACCGCCGCGTCGTGCGTCCCCTGCTGCTGCGTGACGTGTACGCCGACATGCAGGCCATGGAGGCCCTCGTCCGCGCCACCCGTCTGGACTGGACGCTGGTGCGGCCGCCCAGGCTCATCGACGCGCCGGCGCGCGGCACGTACCGCGTCGAGGACGGCCACAACCCTCGTGGCGGCTGGACGCTCGCCCGCGCCGATCTCGCCGCGTTCGTCGTCGAGCAGATCAACGCTCGCGAGTGGGTGCACCGCGCGCCGACGCTCGCCTACTGAGCGGCGTCGCCGGCCGCCGGTGGGGTGCGGGGCCGCAGCGGCTGGGCGGCGGCGGTCACGAGGCCGCCTGCGCGGCGGTGAAGGGCTCATAACAGTCGAACGTCTCGTGGTCGACCACGACGCCGTCGCGAACCGTCAGCAGCGCCGCCACGTGGGCCACCAACTCCTGGCCGGCCCGGAACGGACCGGCGTCGACATCGACGACGCCGCGCCAGGTCGCCCGCACGGCCGCACGCGGGCCGGCGCTGAAGACCTCGTGGACGTCGAAGGACTGCTCGCGGAGCAGCGCCTTCCCGGCGCGGAACCCGGCGACGGTGCCGGCCCGGTCGCGCACGGCTCCGGCCGGCGTGACGGCATTCGGGTGTTCGGTGATGCGGGCATCGGGCGACAGCAGGGCCCGGAGGTCGTGCTCGGTCGAGGAGAGGTCGGCGACGACGGCGTAATAGCGGCGGACGACGGATTCCACATCCATGGTTGTGCGATTTGCCATGGCGGCCAGAGTACACAACTATGGTTGTGTGTTGGAAGAGCGGAATCCCGCATTGGACATGTCGTCCGCGCTCACCCTGCTTGGCGATGCGGTCACGCATCGGGTGCTCCGCGCGCTCGATGGCACGGGGCTGCGCCCCGGACACGGCTACCTGATGCAGCGACTGGTGACCGGGCCGGCCACGGCGACGGAGATCGCCGACGAGCTGGGCATCAGCCAGCAGGCAGTGTCCAAGGCGCTCAAGGAGCTGGGGGACCTCGGGCACGTCGAGGTCGTCAGTGGCACCGGTGACCGCCGCCGCCGGCCGATGACGCTTACCGCGACCGGTCGGGACGCCGTCGGACGAGCACGCGCGGCGCGGCGGGAGATCGACGAACGGCTGCGGGACACCCTGGGCGCCGACGAGTTCAACGCCACGATGGCTGCCCTGCGGACGGCTTTGGATGCTCTCGGCCTGGGCGATCAGATTCGCCGCCGTGCGGTACAGCCGCCGACGGGTGCCCTCGAGGACTGAGGCGGCGGGGTCCCGGGCCGTGACGGACCCGGGACCCCCTGCGCCTACACCGACGGGCCGGTGATCCGGTCGGCGCGGTCGTCGATGTGGCGGGCTTCAGCGGTGACGGCGTCGCCGAGATCGTCGAGGCGTCGACGGGTCTCGCTGTCCGGTGAGCGCTGGGCGCTGCGGTGCAGGGTGTCCTCGGCCTCTTCGAGCTGCTGGGCGGTTGCGTGCATGGTGGCCGCGGTGCGGTGCCGCTGGCCGGCGTCCTCGCTCGTGGTCATGTCCGATTTGATACCCCCTCGACGCCGGCGCCAATCGCAGGGTGGGCGCCCGCGGCGGCCGGCGCATCATCGCGCCCGCCGGCATCGCAGGCAGGACCCCCTGCGCACTGCCACCGTCACGGCGCTGGCCGGAACGTTTACCCGGCGGATGGCAAGGGCAAGAGCGTCGCATCGAAGGAAATGCGAAGACGGAGCCCCGTGCGCACAGCGGGCTCCCGGCGGACGCCGAGCCGACGAGCGCCGGAGCGACCGACGGTCGAGCAGATCCCGACGCGGACGTAGCCGCGGTGAAGGCCGCGGTCCAGGAAGGACGACGGGCATGAGCAGCTCAGGAGCATCCGCGGCGCCGCAGGACCCGGACGAACTGCGGGCGGAGATCATCCGGACTCGTGCCGCCCTCGGCGACACCGTCGAGGCGCTCGCAGCGAAGGCCGACGTGAAGGGCCGCGCGAAGCAGGCGGTGGGTGACGTGGTCGACGACGCCAAGCAGCGCCTCGGCGCAGCGGCGGAGCAGACCCGCCGGGCCGTGAGTGACGCCGCGACCACGGTCGCGGAGAAGGCCGGCACCGCCGCCGGTGTGGCGGCCGAGAAGACGAGCGTTGCGGCGACGTCGGTGCGGGAGGCGGTGCGCGAGGCGGATCTGCCGGCCCAGGCCCGCCGTCCGCTGCCGTGGGCCGTGGTCGCGGCCGCTCTCGTGGTGGCTGGTGTCGTGGTGTACGTGATGCGAAGGAGGCGGGCATGAGCAACTGGGCGGCCAAGGTGGCCTACAAGCCGGTCGGGCTGCTGCTCGGTGTGGGTGCCGGGCTCGTGTCGGGGCTGGTGTTCAAGCAACTCTGGAAGATCGCCGGGCACGGCGACGACGCACCGAACGCCACCGACGAGGACCGCGGCTGGGGTGAGATCCTCGCGGCCGCGGCCTTGCAGGGCGCCGTCTTCGCCGTCGTCAAGGCATCCGTGGACCGGGCCGGCGCGGTTGCGGTCCGTCGCGCCACCGGCCGCTGGCCGGACTGACCCACAGCCTGCAGCCGTCGGTTACGGCACGAACATCACCTCCGGGAAAGCCGGGTCCGGGCCGTCCAGCAGGTGTTGCCGACGTTGCCGCAGGTGCAGGTCGAAGAACGCCAGCGGGTACGCCTGCTGGATGCGCACCGCCCTGGCCGGGTCAAGGGTGCCGATCCAGTCACGGAGTTCCTCGTCGCTCATCCCGGCGACAACGGCCAGCTGTGGCATCAGGGCCTGGTAGTCGCTGTAGGAGGAGTGGACAGCGCCGACGGCCTGCAGATTGCGCCACCATCCGCGCAGGTGCGACAGGAGTTCGGCGACGCTGGGCTCGGCCCGGGTGAATACGGCGGTCAGCAGCAGGACGGGACGGTCCAGGTCGGTGGTGATCGTCGGCTGCATCGGGCCGTCGATGGCCAGCCCGGCCTTGACGCGGCGGTCCGCCTGCATGACCAGGGTGGTCGCCGTTGCGCCTTTGGACCAGCCGAACATGCCGATGCGAGTCAGGTCCAGTGCACCGCACAGGTTGGCCGGCAACGTCCGGTGCGCAGCATCGGGATCGGCGCCGGCGGCGAGCGCGGCGATGCGGTCGAGCACGAACCGGATGTCGTCGGCGAAGTCCGCGGGGCCCAGCGCCCGCTGCGGGTCCTGCAGCGGTACGACGACCCGGCCGTCGGGGAACTCACTGAACGCGTCATCGGTGTGGTCGACGGTGACCACCGCGTACCCGTGGCTTGCGAGCTCCTGCACGACGATCGTGTTCTCGGCCCGGTGGCCGTGCGCGCCGTGGGAGTACATGATCACCGGAAGCCGTCCGATGGTGCGCCGGACCGGGGCGCCCACGTGCCCGGCGGTCAAGGGTGCGGCCGCGATGTCGGCCGGGAGCCCGGCGGAGGCCAGCAGTGCCGGCAGGACCGCGGGTGCTATCCACGGCGCCGCTGGATGCCGGTCGACGTGCTGCGCCGGGTACCAGATACTGATCATCAACTCGCGACGCTGTCCTGGACGTGCGCGGTCGATGAGGTGCAGCGGTACCGTGCCGACCGGGTAGGGGCCGGTTGGCCCGGGCAGGACGAGCCGGACTGGAGCCGGGGAGGCCGACGCCCGCGAGGTGCCCGCGAACTCGACCGGCACGGCCGCCGCAATGGTCAGTGCAGCCGTGATCGCCTGTCTGCGAGTGAGGCGTACCCGGTTGCTGTGTGCCGCAGGTGTCGCTGCCATGTGCCCTCCGCTGTGTAGGAACCGTGGCTTCACGATGCCGGTGATCGGCCGGCGTGTCGTCGGCCCGTGGGCTGCATCTGCGGCAGGCGGGTGGTGCTCGGGGCGTCATCACGGCACGAGCTGGTACTCGTAGGCGCGGATGACGAGCTGCACCCGGTCCCTGGTATTGAGCTTCGTGAGCAGCCGGGCCACGTGGGCCTTCGCCGTGGCGACGCTGATGGTGAGGTGTGCGGCGATCTCCTGATTCGACATGCCGCGACCGACGAGCGTGAGCACCTCCGTCTCCCGGGGTGTGACGCCGTCCGGTAGCCGGCCCCTGTCCGGCTGGGCCTGTGGTGGTGCCGCCGGCGTGGCGAACGCCGCGATCAGCCGGCGGGTGACGCTCGGGGCGATCAGGGCGTCCCCGGCGGCGACGACGCGGATCGCCTGCACGATGTCCTCAAGCGCCATGTCCTTGACGAGAAAGCCGCTGGCCCCGGCGCGCAGCGCCGCATAGACGTACTCGTCCTCGTCGAACGTGGTGAGAATCAAGACCCGGGCTGTGCCCGGTTCGGCCATGAGCTGCCGGGTCGCCTCGATCCCGTCCATGTCGGGCATCCTGATGTCCATGACGACCACGTCCGGGCGCACCGAGCGGACCAGCCGGACCGCGTGCCGCCCGTTGCCGGCCTCGCCGACAAGTTCGATGCCGGGTGTGTCGGCGATGAGCACCCGCAGCCCGGCCAGGATCAGTGGTTGGTCGTCGACGAGGACGAGCCGCACCAGTGGGCTTTGCTGGAGTTGCATGGTGTCGCTCCGGCTGGTGTTCAGGTGGTCCTGGGCAGTGGCAGACGGACGGCGACCCGGTAGCCGCCGGCGGGCCGTGGTCCGGCGGTGAAGTGCCCGCGCAACAGCGTCGCCCGCTCCCGCATGCCGAGCAGCCCGAACCCGCCACGGGACTTCGTTTCCGGCGTGGCATCGGATGCGGCCGGCCCGGCCGGGCCCCGGTCGACGATCTCGAGCGTCAGTTCGGCGTCGTCGTGGCCGATCGTCACACGGCAGGCGTCGGTACCGGAGTGACGCACCACGTTCGTCACGGCCTCCTGGATGATCCGGAACGCCGCGAGATCAAGGTCGGACGGCAGTGGGCGGCGCGCGCCCTGCCAGCGCAGCTCGACAGTGACGCCGGCGTCGGCGGTGACCGCGATGAGCCGGTCGAGGTCGGCCAGGCCGGGCAACGGTTCCAGCAGCGGTGCGTGGTGACCGTCGCTTGTCTCCTTGCCGCGCAACGCCCCGACCGCCCGGCGCAAACCGGCCAGCGCCTGCCGGCTGGTCGTCTCGATCGCCTGTAACGAACTACGCGCCTCGACCGGCCGCGTATCGATCACGCGCGCGCCGACACCCGCCTGGATCGCGATGATGCTGATGCTGTGCGCAACCATGTCATGCAGTTCCCGGGCGATGCGCAGCCGCTCGGCGGTGATCGCCTGTGATGCCTCCTGCGCGCGTACCACGTCGGCGTGTGCCCGGCGTTCCCGGTTGCGGTTGCCGACCAGCCAGGCGGCGAGCATCGCCATGGCCAGGGCCAGGACGAACGACGGTGCGCTCGCGAGCCGGCCGACGGCGATGACGCCGACCTCCGCCACGCACGCCACCGTCGCCGCCAGGATCGACACCCGTGGCGGGCGGTGCGTCGCGATGTAGCCGACCGTGAGATCGATCGCGATGAACTGCAGGAACCGCACGTCGCGCAGGTACCCGAACTCCCATGACCACACGTACGCGGCAATGACCAGGCAGCCGGTGAGCATGAGGGCAAGCGCGATCACTGGGCGACGGGGCAGCAGTACCAGCGGCATGACCACCACCAGCAGTGGCAGTGTGTACCGCATCCCGGGCAGGCCGAAGCTGTCGGTGCCGCCGTTCGCCGCGGCGGCCGCCACCACCAGCGGATAGCTGCCCAGCAGGAACCATGTCAGCGGAGTGCGGAGATTCACCGACTCACCGTATTCGCCTGACGCGTCAGGGTCATCGGTCCCTGGGCGTACGCCCGCAGGCTGACGGCGGATTGATCATCGTCGGGGGAGGGCGTGGCGGTGATGGGAGCGTCGAGCGGTGCCATAGGGTAGGCGTCGTGCTGACAGTGCAGGACGCCATCCCGGTGTGCTACGTGCGCGATCTTGATGCCGCGCAGTCGTTCTACGAGCTGCTGGGGCTGGTTGAGCAGCGCAGGGGCGGGGACGCGCAGGGCGGCTACCGGTACCTCGGCGCCGGCGACTGCACCGTGTTGCTGGTCCGGGTCGATCCGAGCCCGGTGTCGCCGCCGTTGCCGCTTGCCGTGTACCTGTTGTCCGAGGATGTTGCGGCCGTGCAGGCGGCACTCACGGCGGCCGGGACGCCGTGTGAGCATGTCGGCTACCCCGAACACGCGCTCGGCGGTGAGCTGCGCACCGCCGACCCGGACGGCAACGTCGTGGTGCTCGGCCAGCGCGCGAATACCGGTTCCGCCACCGCCGGGCGCCAGGACGTCGGGTATTCAATCTTGCAGGAGGCGGCGGCACGGGCGGCGGCCCGCGGCGATGCACCGGCGGAGTGTGCGATCGGCGGGCGTGGCGGTGTGCCATGCCCCGAGCCGGCCGCCGTCCGCGTGGCCGACCCGTCCGGGACCACGGTGTGGGGTTGCCTGGCCCACACGGAGGAGGCCCTGCTCAACGTGCGGGCGGCCTTCATCGCGGCCGATGACGACCAGGGTTTGGCGCCTTGGCTCGCGAGCCGCCGCCAACCACCGGCGGACGGCAGCTGACAGCCGTTCTCGCTGCCCTGCGCGGTGGTAGGGGCCGCGGTCCGGACCGGTTGCGGAGCTGCATCGGCGTTGCTGCGCCGTCACGCGAGACGCCCGCGCAGCGGTCGTGTTTACCGCGAGGCCGGTCCGGGCAATCTCCTGTCGGCGGCGAAATCGGCGCCGCTGATTGGCTTCAGGAGGAAATTGTGACCGTCACCGGAATCATTACCGCGCTGATCGTCGGTTTGATCATCGGCGCGCTCGGCAGGCTCGTGGTCCCGGGCCGCCAGAACATCCCGATCTGGCTGACCATGGTCATCGGCGTTGTCGCCGCCCTGATCGGTACCGCCATCGCCAACGCCATCGGCGTGTCCACCGACACCCCCGGCGTGGACTGGGGCGAGCTGCTCGTGCAGGTCATCGTCGCCGCCGTCGGCGTGGCCATCACCGTCGCCGTCATGGGCCGCGGCCGTCGTAGCGCCCTCTGAGCGTCACGGTCGGAACGGCACACCTGCACCACCTGATCTGACTGCGGTCCCCGGGCGACGAAGCCTGGGGGCCGCAGCCGTGCGTACCCGGATCGTCTGCAGCCGGTACCAGCCAATGGCCGCGTCGGCCGGCGGGATCAGCGCACGGCGGGGCAGCTCACCGAGCAGCACCGAAGCCGCCCGGCCCGGCGGCAGAACCTTCGCCCGCCCGATCGGCGCCGCCACCCGCCGCTGCACGACCGACATTGCCAATAGCCCGACCAGCAGCCCGAACGCCGCGATCAGCCCCTGCCGCCCGGCGAGCGCGTCAGCGCCGGCCGGCGTGCCCGCCCGGTCCTCGGGGCCGTCGAGTGCACGCGCAACATCATCCGGGCATGGTCTTCAACGGGAAGCTGTCCGATCTGCCGGGGCATCTCGACGGGCTCAGGGATGAGGACGCGTTCGACCAGGCGCTGCGGAGCCTGCGGCACACGCTGTTCGTGCAGGGGACAGTTGTGCCCGCTGCGGAGTCCGTCGCGCCGCAGCTGGTGGCGGCGGCCGTCGAGCTGCCCGGTGAGCGGCGCGACCGGGTCATCGAGCTGGCCGCCACGCTGCTCGACGCGCAGGGTCCGACGCCCGATGTCCTGCGTGCATTCGCCGCCCATGAACGGATCTGGGGGTACCTCAACTTCATCGAGCTGTTGCAGCGGCACGGCCAACCAGCGCACCGAACGCCACCACCATTGCCGCGTTGACGGCTACGGTCGCGACGGCGATGTGCGGCCACAGGTCCCTGAGCCGGAGCGCGCGCCGGCTGCTGCTCCACCGGTATCAGCCAGCGCCGCACCACCACGCCTGCGGACAGCGTGTGAACCACCTGATCCAGTTGCCGCTGCCAGTCGATGACCTGCTGTCGTGTCGCGAAGTCGCTGGGCGTTGTGGCGCGGGACAATGTGGTCTGCGAGCTGCTCCTCGGGACTGCGCGATGGGGATCGTGAGCGGCTGACGGTGTGGAGAGGCCGGGTTGGCGCAGCGGGCTCGGATCGTGCTGCCGGCCGCGGACGGGTGAGCGACACCGGGATCGCGGGCAGGCTGGACGTGAGCCGGCAGACGGTGACCACACCGCCGAAGCGGCTGGGAGTGACACACTGGTCGTTCCGGCTGCTGGCCGCCAAGTCGAATATCGACCATGCCACCGTCGCGCGGGCGTGGAAGGACTACGGCGTGCAGCCGTGGCGGTCATACATCAGCCGGCGACGAACAGGGAGGCAGCAGATGGGAAGGATCATCGTCACGGAGCACATGACGCTCGACGGCGTGGTCGAGGACAATGGGGGCGTCGAGGGTTTCGAGCGCGGCGGCTGGCAGTTCCGGTTCGACCCCGGCGAGGACGGCAGGTCATTCAAACTCCAGGAGATGCGCAACTCGGCAGCGCTTCTCCTCGGCCGGGTTACCTACGACCTGTTCGCGCGGCATTGGCCGTCGGCGCGAGGCGAGCTCGCCGACCTGCTCAACGCCCTGCCCAAATACGTCGTCTCGTCGACGCTGGAGAACCCCGGGTGGAATACCCGGGTGCTCGACGGCGACCCGGTCGAGCGGATCGCGGAACTCACGCGCGAGGTGCAGGGCGACATCGTCGTCCACGGCAGCTTCCAGCTCGCACAGACGCTGATCGACAACGACCTCCTCGACGAGCTGCGAATGATGGTGTTTCCGGTCGTGCTCGGCGACGGCAAGCGACTGTTCGGGCCGACGCGCGAGAGCAAGCGCCTCCAGCTCGTCGAATCGAGACAGCTCGGCTCCGACGGCGTACTCCTCGTCACCTACCGGCCCGCAACCAACGGTGAACCCAAGAGCGCGGCGATCCGCCGGCTACGCCAGCCCTGAATTGGTGACGGCGGTGCCATCGTGACCACCGGTTGATGTGTTCGGCTGGAGGACGATCCTCATCAGGTGCCAGGAGGCGTCGGACCTCGCTGAGGGTGAAGGGGAGGAGGCCGCCCCGATCCCTTGCAGGCCTCCTTTTCGGCTTGCGCGGCGGTGACGGCCAGGAATGCGTGGGGGAGCATAACGAGCTGTGCCGCCTCGGCTCGTTCCCCGCACCACGACTCGGAGCCCAGCCTCAGCGCCTCCCCGGCCCATACGTCGAACGAGGTGCCTGCCAGCCAGACGATGAACCAATCCGGCCCGTCCTGCTCACCCTGCAGCGCTGGCGACACTGTCCTGGCCGGGAATCGCAGGCGATGGACGATCGCCTGCGACCCGCCGGCTCCCGGGCGCGCCGATCCCTGGACACGCTGCTGAGGTTTCCTGGGACGTCATCCGCGGGCAGCAGAGACGGCGCCGCTGCAGGACGGCGAGCCGTTGCCGAGCTCAGACGCGGCCTCGCCCACGCTCGCGCTCAACAGCCGCCCGGCCCGCCGGTGAGGACCGAGCCCGCCTCCGCGGCCGCTCTCGGCACGGCCACTGCCACGGTGCATGCCGCCCGGTCAGGCCGGCACCATCGTGGGGCTGGCGTCCTGCGGTTCGGCGCTCGGGGCCGGGTGGACCGGGAGCCACAGCAGGGTGAGCACGGCACCGACGAGGGTCACGCCGCCGGCGACGTAGCAGCCGATGGCCAGACCGGAGAGGAAGCCGTCCTCGGCCAGTCGTAGCAGTGCCGGTTGGGCCGCGGCCCGGGCAGTGGCCGCGGCCGCGCCCAGGGACTGCTGGGCCCGGCTGACGAGGCCGGCGTCGAGGCCGCCGCCGGCAAGGCGGTCGCGGTACACGGACAGGGCGACGCTGCCGACCACGGCGACGCCGAGCGTGCCGCCGAGCTCGCGGGTGGCGTCGTTGACGGCGGAGCCGACACCGGCCCGGGCGGGCGGCACCACGCCCATGATGGCCTCCGTCGCCGGGGCGCTGGTCAGGCCGATGCCGGCGCCGACCACGAGCATCTGCAGGGCGATCGTGATGTATGCGGTGTGCTCGTCGACGCGAGAGACCCAGAGGTAGCCGAGGGCCATGAGCAGGAGCCCGGCCGTGACTACCGTCTTGGTGCCGATCCGGACGGCCAGCCGGGTGCCGAGGATGGAGGAGATCGCGACGGCGAGTGCGACCGGAATCTGCCGCAGGCCCGCCTCCAGGACGCCGTAGTGCAGGACGAACTGGAAGTACTGGGCGATGAGGAAAATGAAGCCGAACAGCGCGAACGACGTGATGGTGACCGCGCCGGAGGCCGCGGTGAACCGCAGGTTGGTGAAGAGCGACACGTCAAGCATCGGCTGCGCCACCCGGCGCTCCAGCACGACGAAGGCCGCGCCGAGGACCGCGGAGCCGGCGAAGCCGCCGAGGGTGGCCACGCCGACCCAGCCGCGGTCCGGCGCGTTGATGATCGTGTAGACCACCAGCCCGAGAGTGGCCGTGCTCAGCACGAGCCCGCCGATGTCGAGCCGCGGCGCGGACGGGTCCCGGCTGGTCGGCACGGTGAACGCGGTGAGGGCCAGGGCGATGGCGGCGATGACGGCGCAGACCAGGAAGGCCGAGCCCCACCAGTAGGACTTGAGCAGCGCGCCGCCGACGATCGGGCCGGCGGCGACGGCGACGCCGCTTGTCGCGCCCCACAGCCCGATCGCCCGGGCACGCTGCGCCCGGTCGCGGAAGAGGTTCGAGATGATCGACAGGGTCGTCGGGAAGATGACGGCGGCGCCCAGGCCGGCCAGGGCGCGCCAGCCGATGAGGGCCCCGGCACTGCCGCTCCAGGCGCTGCCGAGGGAGCCCGCGAGGTACGTCACCAGCCCGGTCATCAGCGCGCCCTTGCGGCCGAACCGGTCGCTCAGCGAGCCCGCGGCCAGCACGAACGCGGCGAACACGAGGTTGAACACGTCGACGATCCACAGCAGGTCGTCGGTCGAGGCGGACAGCTCCCGGGTGAGGGTGGGCAGCGATACGTTCACGATCATCGTTGCGAGGTTGATGGTGAACGAGGAGAGACAGAGCACGGCCAACGCCAGCCGTGGACGCGTGGGTGACATGGTTTAAAAAATAAAGTAGATGGTTTATTTTTGCAAGCACAGTAGACTCCGAGCATGCGCACGTACGGACAGTTCTGTGGGATCGCCCGTGCGCTCGACGTCGTGGGAGACCGCTGGGTGCTCCTGATCGTCCGCGAGCTCATCGCCGCCCCGGCCCGCTTCACCGACCTGCGCCGCAACCTGCCGGGCATCGCCACCAACCTGCTGGCCGAGCGCCTGCGGACCATGACCGAGCACGGCCTGGTGACGGTTGTCGCGCCCCAGCCCCCGGTCGGGACGCACGTCTACGAGCTGACGGAGCGCGGCCGCGCGCTCGGCCCCACCCTTCGGGCCCTGGCCCGCTGGTCGTTGCCGCTCATGCTGACCGGCCCGGGTGACGACCTCGTGCGCGGGCACTGGACGCTGCTGGCCATGGAGGCGTTTCTCGAGCACGCCGACCTCACCCCGGCCGACGGGGCGACGATCGAGGTCACGGTCGACGAGGACGGCACGACGCTTTCGGGCCGGATCGACGCCGGCCGCCTGACCGACCCGCGGCTGGGCCCCGCCCCGGACGCCACGGTGAGGATCGCTGGGACGGAGCTCGCGATCGTCGCCCTGTTCAACGGCGCCGACCCCGACGACGTGCGCGTGTCCGGTTCACGCGCCGAGGATTTCCGCGCGGCCGTGCGCCGTCGGCCCGGCTGACCCGTCGCCCTCAGGCCCTCGCCGCGACCAGCCGGCGCGTCAGGCGCATCGACAGCCGGGTGAGGGTGGCGGCGGCCCGGGCGTCGGGCCCGACGAGGTACCGCGCGCGCGGGCTGCGGGCGGTGAGCGCCTCGTGGATCACCCGGGCGACCCGCGCCGGCGGGAGTCCGCTCTCGGCCGATCTGGCCGCGTTGGCCTGCGATGCCTCGATCTGTTTGGCGTAGCGGTTCCGCGCTCCGGCCGTGAGGTGCCGCGTCACCTCATCGCCCGCGGACCGGCCGCGGCGCCAGATCGGGGTGGCGATGGCGCCCGGCTCGATCATGACGACCGGAATCCCGGACGGCGTCAGCTCGGCGCGGAGGCTGTCGCTGAGCCCGACCAGCCCGAACTTGGACGAGTGGTAGCCGCCGAGCATGGGCCCGGCGATACGGCCGCCGATCGACCCGATCATCACGATCCGGGCGCGCTCACCGCGCTCCTTCGCGAGCCGCAACGCGGGGAGCATCGCCTGCGTCACGGCGAGCTGCGCGACCAGGTTGATCTCGATCTGGCGCCGGAACACCTGCATCGGCACGTGCTCGAGCGGGCCCGGCAGCGCGACCCCGGCGTTGTTGACCACACCGTGCAGGGGCCCGGCCGCGCAGACCACCGCGCCGGCCGCGGTGATCGAGTCGTGGTCGGTGAGATCCATGCGCAGCACGCTCACCGCGTCGCCGTGGGCGGCGCGCAGCTCGTGATCGTCGGCGTCGGCGCGGACCGTTGCCCAGACGTGGAAGCCGTTGCGGACGAGGTGGGCGACCGTGGCGCGGCCGATGCCGGTCGAAGCTCCGGTGATCAGCACTGACATCATCGCGTTCTCCTCATGGGACTGAGTTCCATTTGAGACTTCGTACCGTAGACTCGACAGCGATGGAAGACAACAGCACGCCCCCACTACGCGAGCGCAAGCACCACCGCACCCGGGCCACGATCATCGAGGCGGCGATGACGCTGTTCGCCGAGCACGGCTTCGACAACGTCACGGTCAGCGGCATCGCCGCGCGCGCCGAGGTGGGTCGCAGCACCTTCTTCCGGTACTTCGTGGACAAGCAGGAGGTGATGTTCGCCGACGATGCCGAACTCAAGCAGGTGCTGGTCACGGTGGCGCAGGAACGCGCGGCGGCCCTGACGCCGATCGGCGACTCGCTGGCCACGGCATTGGACGTCGCGACCTGCGGGGTCCTCGCCGTCAGCGAGCGGATCGCCGAGCACTCGGCCTGGCTTGCGGTCCGGCAGCGGCTGATCGAGGAGCACCCGGACCTGCAGGCCCGCAACCTCGTCAAGCAGTACGGCTACGTCGAGGCGGGCGTCGAGGTACTCCTGCGCCACGGCGCAACACTCGAGATCGCCGTCCTGGCGTCCAACCTGGCCGCCGCCTGTTTCGCGGCCGGGCACGCCCGCGCGCTCGCCGAGGGCATCGACCTGCCCGCCGCGGTCAGCGACGCCTTCGCCCGGTTCTCCGACATCGCCGGGCCCACGCCAACGTGACTCGCTCCTCGCGGCTCCGTTCCGCCTCGCCGCGATGCCCGCCGCGGGCCCGACCGATGCAGCGATCGGGCCCGCGGCACATGGTGGCTCAGTCGACGATGACGCCGCCGGTGAGGTTCGCGACCGTACCGGTCATCGCCGCGGCGCGGTCGGAGGCCAGCAGCGCGGCGACGTCGGCCAGCTCGGCAAGGCTCGTCGGCCGTTTCCGGTGGGTCATACCGTTCATGATCCCGGCGAACTCCTCGGCCGTGATCCCGATCGCCTTCGCGTGCAGGCCGAACACGACGTCGATGACGGGCGTGTCCACCATGCCGGTGGTCCGCAGGCACAGCGAACGGACACCGTACGGTCCGAACTCCGCCGACAGCGAACGGTTCAGCCCCTCCAGCGCCGCCCACATTGGACCCATCCCACCCACCAGCGGTGCGCCGATCCGGGCCGGCTCCGGCGTGTGCATCATGATCACGCCGGAGCCCTGCGGGACCATTCGGCGGCCGGCCGCGGTGGCGGTGACGAAGTGCGCCGTCGTGTAGGTCATGATGGGCCGCCGGAAGCTGTCCACCGACAGTTCGGCCAGCGGGATTCCCTGCACGCCCTGCTGCGGGATGCCGATCGCGTTGAACGACACGTCCACCGACCCGGCGGAGGCCACGACGGCATCCAGGTGCCGGTTGACGGCGTCCTCGTCCACGGCGTCCACCTCGGCCGTCTCCGCCGACCCGCCGTCGGCGGCGATCTGCTTGGCCAGGCTGTCGAGCGCGGCGAGATTCCGGCCGGTCAGGAAGACCCGCGCCCCGTCTCTGGCAAAGGCACGGGCCACGGCGCCCCCGACGGCCCCACCGGCCCCGTAGACCACCGCGTTCTTGTTCTCGAGTGACATGCGTTTCAACCCCTTTATCTATCGGTACGGTCGGTCAGTCGAGCGGCCGCAGGCCCGCCCCTCCGAGCAGGTAGGCCGAGCCGGTCGGTCGCCCGATCAGTTCGACGACGGCCGCGCCGGCGATGGCCGGTGTCAGCGGTTCGCCGAGTGCCGCGGTGATCTCCGCGACGCTCTGGCCGGTGCGGGCGGCGTACGTCTGGATGCCTCGTCGCCCCAGGTCGGTGCCGGCGCTCAACGTCGGCAGCACGGTCGTGAACGTGAGGCCGAGCCCGTTGCGCTGGGACTCCTCCTGCGCGTACGCGGCCAGGAACCGCTGGGTGGCCTTCGAACCCGCGTACCCGCCGCTCGCCGGCGAACCGCGCAACGCCGCGGCGCTGCTGAACACCACGACCTGGCTGCCCGGTGCCAACGGCAGCCGCAACGCCGCCCCGAGCCACTCGAACGCGCAGCGCACGTCCACGTGCCAGTTGGTGGAGAACGCCTCCCAGCCCAGCTCGTGGAACGACCCGCCCGGTGGCTCGGCGCCCGCGACGAGGACGAGCAGCGTCGGCCGGTGGCCGGTCAGGACCTTCGCCACCAGTTCCGGGTCGGTGGCATCGCCCGGCTCCGGCACGATGCCGACCTGGTCGGCCAGCGCGGTCAGCGCCCCGGCATCACGAGCCACCCCGACCACCGTCGCTCCCGCCTCGGCGAGCGCGACGGCCACCCCACGGCCGAAGCCCCGGCCGGCGCCGACGACGACCGCGTCCGTTCCTATCAATGCACCCATGTGCCGCTCCCTCGGAAGTGGTGCTGCCGAGGTGTAGATCCGCCGGGATGCGCAAAGTCACCGGCGCCGGGCGCTGCGAACCCGGATCAGTCCCGGTCGGCCGCCGATGGCGGGTCCGGCGCCCGCCACGGCAGGTGGAAGGCGGGATAGAGGTCCGGTCGCAGAAACACGTGGATGCGGGCCACGCCGCCGTTCGTCACGTCGATGACCTGCAGGGCGTGGAGACGCAGGTCGCCGGCGGCGCGAACATACGTCGCAAACGTCGGTTGGCCGTTCGCGGCCGGCTGTCCCAGGGCCGAGGACGGCATCAGCCGGAACTGGTCCGGGGCGGTCACCACCTGAGCGGACAGGAAGCCGACGACGACATCCCGGCCGGCGAACCAGGTCGCGTACGGGGGCATCTCGAAGGTGACGTCCTCGCGCAGCACCGCCGTGAGCGAGCCGATGTCCGCGGACTCGAAGGCGGTGACGTACCGGTCGAGCAGTGCCCGGCCGGCCGGGTCCGCCGGCTCGGCCAGTGTGTCGACGGCCGGTGCGGCCCGCCGTAGCTGCGCCCGGGCCCTCAGCAACGCGCTGTTGACCGAGACCGCGGAAGTCCCCAGGACCCGGGCGACCTCCTGGGCCCGCAGCCCCACGACATCGCGCAGGATCAGCACTGCGCGCTGTCGCGGCACCAGGTGCTGCAGGGCGGCGACGAAGGCGAGCCTGATGTGCTCACGCCGGCCCACGATGTCGGCCGGGTCGGCCGGGAACGGGTCGATCCATCCGGTCGGCGCGGCGGCGAGCCGCAGATGTTCCGCCGGAGCCGCCTCGGGCGCGCCGAGCCCGGACGGCAACGCCCGCCGGCCGCGCTGCTCGATCGCCCGCAGGCAGGCGTTCGTGGCGATCTGATACAGCCACACGCGCACGGACGAGCGCCCCTCGAACCTGTCGAACGCACGCCAGGCCCGCACGTAGGTCTCCTGCACCGCATCTTCGGCGTCGACCGTCGAGCCGAGCATCCGATAGCAATGGGCGAGCACTTCCCGGCGCAGCGGTCCCGTGACCCGAGTGAAGTCCTCCTCCTTCGAAGCGACGCCCACCACGGCAGCCTCCCACCTCGTCCCGGCAATCCCCTCCATCTGATCCGCGCAACTGCCGAAATTCACCGGCGGGTCGCGCAGCGGCTCGGGGAAACTTCAGTCACCGGGTCTTCGGAAACGCGTGTGTGCCGAGAGACGGATGTGTTGAGGCGCTTACAACGCGGGTCCGGTGATCGTGTCGGTCCACTCGGGGGCCAGCGCCGCCATGATGATCGAGTCCACACGCCGGCCGTCGAACGCCAAAGCGTCACGTCTCACGCCCTCGACGCGGAAGCCGGCCTTCTCGTAGGCGCGCTGAGCTCGCGGGTTGAACGCGTAGACCTCCAGCTCCACCCGGTGCAGCGACATCGTGGCGAACGCATGGCGAAGCAGCAATGATGTCGCCTCCGTGCCCAGACCGCGACCGCGTCCGCCGGGACCGATCAGGATCCGGAAGCTGCAGCTGTCGTTCGCCGGCTCCCAGTTGTTCAACACGACCTCACCGACGCAGAGCGTCGAGGCGTTGTCGACGATTGCCAGGTCAAGCCGGTCGTCCTGCTCGTTGCGGGAGCCGTACCAGCGGCGCATCCGCTCGTCGACGTGCGGCTGGCGGCCGGCGGCCGCAGCGCTGCTGTGGACGCTGCCGGTCAGGCGAAGTACCTCGGGGTCGGCCAGCGCCGCCGCGATCGCCGGCAGATCGTCGTCGCGGAAGGGCCGCAGCATGACCTTGCTGCCGGCCAGCACCGGTTTGACCACGAACGGGGACGGTGCGCTCACCGCGTAAATGCTAATGCCACCCCGGTCGGGGGCCGGCACCAGCGTCACTGTCGAGCCCCTCGACCGGCCCGGGTGGCGTGATCCCCGGGCGTCGTGGTCGCAATACTACGGCCGGCGAAGTGTCTTGGAGGCGACTGCAACCCGGCCGCGTCGCGCGGCGTGTTCGGCCGTACGACTTCGACGGGCACCATTGGGGAGGAAGACGTGACGAGCCTACGCCACTCGGCGGGCAACACCTACGACGACACCGGACCACCTCGCTTCGACGACTTCTACGCGGCGCAGTTCCAGCGGCTGTCACTGCAGTTGTATGCGTACACGGGCGATGTGGCGCAGGCCCAGGACGTCGTACAGGAAGCGTTCTGCAGGGCTCTGACCCACTGGGACAAGGTCGCGCACTTCGACAACCCGCTCGCCTGGGTACGCCGGGTCGCGTGGAACCTGGCGACCAGTCGCTTCCGGCGGCTTCGGGTCGCGCAGGCGCACGCGCGCCGGCAGCGCCAGGAGCACGTCGAGGGGCCGAGCCCGGACCGGGTGGCGCTGACGCAGGCCCTCGCCAAGCTCCCGGAGCGTCACCGCCGGGCCGTCGTGCTCTTCCATCTCGCCGATCTGACCGTTGCCGAGATCGCCGAGCAGGAAGGGGTCGCCGAGGGAACCGTGAAGGCCTGGCTGCACCGGGGCAGGGCTGCGCTGGCCGTGCAGCTCTCGGAACTCAGGATGGAGCGTCCCAATGCATGAGGACCAGCAGTTCGAGCTCGTCGAGGACGCCTTCGCGACCTTCCGCGCGGGCGGCCCGCTGGCGGTGCCCCTGGGAGCCGACGCGGCCCGCACGACCGTGCGCCACCGGCGGCACGTGCGCATGGTCGCGGTGGGCGCGCTCGCCGCAATCTTGATCATGGCGCCGGTTGCCGTGTACGCGAGCGGCATCATGGACGACAGGCGTGGGCCGGACGTGACCACCAGCATCGATCCCGTCCTCAGTCCGTCCGTCGAGCCGTCGTCGTCGCCGTTGCCCTCACCGTCGACCAGCCAGTCGTCGCCCGCCGCGCCCGACGGCCGGGTCACGTCCGGTCAACTGGCCCACGCGACCGTCGACTTCGGTCCGGCATCCGGCGGCCCGTCCCTGTGCCCGACCGGAAGGTTCACGTTCACCGGCAGCCCGACCACGAACAGCCAGTCCGCCTCGAGGATCGCCATTACGAAGATTGTCGACGTCGACTTCGACCACGACGGCGCGCTCGAGTCCGTGGCCTTGATCACCTGCGCCATTCAGGGCGCCGACTACGTGGTCCTCGCGCTCGACCGTACGGCCGACGGCTCGATCGTTGCGGTCGGCCGGGTGGTGATGACGTCGGAGAAGGACGCGATCCAGACCGTGTTCGACATCCGGGTCGACGATGGCGGCGCGGTCGGGGTACAGGTGGGCGACCGCGGCACCTGCTGCGGCACCACCGAGGAGATGGTCGAGCACCAGTGGCGCAGCTACGGCTTCGACGGGAGCCGGTTCCAGCAGACCGCCGGGCCGACGAAGTTCACGCCGGTGCCGGCCGCCAACGACCTGACCGTCACGGACGGCGGAGACGTAATCCTGGGCGCGCCGTCCGGCGGCGCCCGGCGAGGGTCACTGACCGTGACCGTGCACAACAACGGGCCCACGACGGCGCCGGGCGCGATCATCGAGGCGTACGTCTTCGCCGAGCACGGCCTGCCAGAAGCAGTCGACATCGAGACCGACCTCAACGACTGCAGCAAGACCAGCTTCAAGAACGACCAGGGGGTCGTGACGACCTGGCGGCTGCGGTGCCATCTGTACCCGTACGCCGTCGGCGCCTCCCGGTCCTACACCTTCCGCTTCACGTCCCCGGTCGCCAACGACGCCAAGATCAGCGCGGATGCAGCCGAGCAGTTCCCGCAGATCGGCGCCGGGGCCGAGATCACCGAGGAGCAGCCCGGCATCCGCATCCTCGAGGATCAGCAGTCCGAGAACAACGAGGTGAACGGAAGGATCAAGCTGGCCTCATAGCAACGTGGCCTACCGGACCCGCCGATCAGGCGGGCCCGGTAGACGCGCGGTCAGTGCGGCGGCGTCGGCGTAGCCCGTCGATGTGCCGCAGGGCAGCGAGGCCGCGCGGACGGCAGCGCATCGAGGGCCGTGACGCTTGATCGAGGGCGTCATCAGCCGCGGGCTTTCACCGACATCCCCATCTGCCGCCGGTCGTCCGCGGCGGCTCGGCTGATCTGTCACGCCGGGCGACGGAGGTCGACGGCGGCGGCGCGTTGCACTGTCGATGAGCGCGCGTCTATCGCCGAGGCGCTTACCTCGCGCTGCTCGGCGGCGGCTGGTCATGGCACTTGGACCACCGCGGACCACGACTGGGCCTCGCCGACCTGCCACGCCGCGAGCACCGGGCGGGGTGGTTCGAAGCCGGGGTCCTCGGTGCCGAGGTAGAACGCTCCGTCGCTTCGCGCGCTGTTCTCCGTCCGGCAGAAGTGGCGCAGATGGTCCCTGAGTCCGGGGTGGGTGACCGCACCGAGTCGCTGGTGCCACTCGCGGTCGACCCCATGGCCGGGTGAGAGCGGGAACAGATGGTCAGGGCCGCGCATCGTTCCCGTGATCGCCCGCATGGCGTCGAACAGCGTGCCGTCGGTGTGTACTCGGAACTCGATCTCCGGATAGGCTTTGCGGATCTTGCGCGGGGTCAGGGAGCGCTCGGTGAGGATCCGTCCGAGCTCGACGCCGAGCAGCCCGGTGTCGAGTTCGGGCAGGCCGATTGCGGCGCCGTCACCGGGATCGCCGGCGTAGAAGGCCGATCGTCCGAGGTCGATACTCCAGTGTGCGGCGAAGTGGTGCCAGCCCTCAAGGAGGGAGCCCAGCACAGGAATCGTCGGGAACGGCGGGTGGACGATCTCGCCGCGGGCCAGCGGACCTGCATCGAAACCCGCTTTGAACAGCTCGATCGCCAGATCGCTGCAGCTGTAATACACGGCGTAGGACGCATCCGGGTCGAACTCGCGCAGTGACTTGCCGAGCAGGACGCAGAACGCCTCGGTGAGCGCATCCTGCCACTCGTCGGGCTGTTGCGAGACGGCCATCGGCATCTCCTCTGTGCACAGGGGCATTGCACTCGACTGTCCCCGGGAAGCCATCGAACCGGGCGAGCGTAGTCAAGAGGGTCAAACCGAGCAACATCCTGTCATGCGCCGATGGTGCGCGGCGGCGAGCCGAGGCCGTTACCGGTGCGTCATCGTCCGGACGGCGCCAGGGAAACGCATGCCCTTTGCCCGACTCGGCGACTGACTGTCCAGCTGGCTGGGTTGTGCCTGCGCACCAGTGCTCGTGGTGGCGGGTACCCTGTCCGGCAAGTGCCCGGGCTGGGTCCTGCGCGGCCACGGCCCAACGCCTAGGTACGTGGAGCTCCATCGAGCTTCACGTGCACCCGGAGCGCCGGGCCCCGTGCCGTACGGGCAGGCGGATGCCGCGACGCGGTGGCACACTCCAACGTGACACAGCCGGTTGGCCGAGTCGAATGTATGGGTGAAGGGCAGTTGCAGCATGATCGCCCGGACGTGGCGGGGATGGGCCTCGACCAGGACAGCGGATGACTACCAGCACCACTACGAAACCGATGTCGCTGAACACCTGCAGCAGGTTCCGGGTTTCTGCGGTGCACGGTTACTACGCCGCAACGACGGCGACGAAGTGTTGTTCACATCCATCACGTTCTTCACAAGCATGGACGATGTACGTGCTTTCGCGGGCGACGACCCGGAACGAGCCGTCGTGGAAGATGCCGCCCGCCAGGCGCTGACGCATTGGGACGAGCGTGTCACCCACGACGAGGCCACCGTTGTCCTGCCGGCAATCATCCGAACGTGATCGCCTGACGATCGTGGTCTCCACATCTGGCCGCGAACCGGTCGCTACGAAGCGTGGCGGGCGGTCGGTTTGGGACGTGGCGGGGCGCGTGTTGCGGCGCACTCGGTTGCTGCGTAGGTCAGGCGGTGAGCTCGGGTCGACCGCCGCCGAGTTCCCTGATCGGCCTGGTGCCGAGCGCGCGGATCGAGGTGATGCCGCCCGAGACGGGGCCGACGTTGCCGCAGCGGCCGCAGGTGAACTGTTCCTCGCGGGTACACCAGCAGCTGAGACCGCCGCAGGACCCGCAACACACGAAGCCATCGCTGCCGCATCCTGGGCACCCAACGTAGGTGGCTGAGGTCCCGAAGGACCCGTTGACCGGCAGTTCGTCACCGGACCACGTGGCGTGGGATGTCGCGGCGGGTGCACTGCTCACGTCGACGATCTGGTATTCCCCATCGACCCGCGAGAAGGTCGCTGTTCGTGTGCTCTGGTCGGCCGAACAGTGGAACCGGACCCGAAGGCTGTCCACAGGAGCCCCTTTCTCGCTTGTGGATTTGAGGCAGTGCGCGCCAACGACGTCGGCAGTCTCTGACGGACAGCTACGTCGGCGGGCCAGTGAGAACACGCCCGCCGGGTCGTGATGTACTGCGCCGACCCCAGCTCGCGAGGGGACACCGGTCGGCGCACTGTCGTGCCGATGACCGGACATCACTGCTGCGCATAGGTGACCTATGCTTGCCACAACGAGAGACGGTCACAGCGATCGGATCGTCCGGGAGCGCACCCGTCGTTCAGTCCAGGCTACGAAGGACGGGGCAATGACCACGCTGTACGAATTCGCCGGCGGCGACGAGGCGCTCCATCGCCTGGAAGAACTGTTCTACAACAAGGTGCTGGACGACCCCGTGCTGCGCAGCGTGTTCCCTGCTCGCCAGCCCGGCCATGTCGAACACCTCACGTGGTTCACCGCCGAGTCCTTCGGCGGCCCCGATAGGTTCACCACCGACCTGGGATTTCAATACATCATTGACGTCCACCGCCATCTGAGGATCACCGACGAACAGCGAGAACGGTTCGTCGCGCTGTACCTCGAAGCGATCGACGAAGCCGACCTACCGGACGACGACGCCTTCCGTGCGGCCGTGCGCGAGCACCTCGAGTTCGGCGCCCGGGTGGCCCAGCAGAACTCGCACGCCGAGACCGATGACCAACTGCATCCGATTCGTGAGGTCCCCGCCTGGACATGGCCGCGACAGGCTGAAAACTGACGGGCATCCGAGCTCCGACATCCTCGGGCTGCATCCGGTCCGTCGCCACGGACGTCTTTCGCTGCCGCCGGTCGCGCATCCAAAGTTCTGCGAGGTTCGTCGGCCAGAGTGACCCGGGCGTCTACGCGAGCAGCATCTAGATTTGCATGGCTGCGGCGACGATGGTCGGGTGGAGCAGTCGTACGGCACCGATGATCTCAATCCCGAGCAGGTGGCCGTCGGCGTCGAAGTCCAGGACGATGTCGCCTTGGCCGGGGCGTTCGATGGCGACTTGCTCGACGGCGGCTCCGGCCGCGGCGTGCTCCTCGATGGCGAGGTAGGCAGCGTTCGCATCAATGTCGTACGTCATCCGCATAACGGCATTCGATCACGTTGGATCCTCCTGGCGTCGAGCGTCAGACGCACTGATCTGGCCGATGTGTGTGCGCGGCAGCCGACCGGATGCCGTCACCGACGGTGGCCAATCCGGCGAACTCTGCGGCGTCCCTGGCCTGCCGGTGAGCCGGCGCTGGCCGTCCAGTCGCGAGCTCACCCAGTAGCAGGCTGGCAGCAGTCATCTGCCGCTGCCACAGCGCGGATCTTGGTGTCCGGACATGCCGCCGACCGTCCGTCGCCGTGACGGCCGGGGCTGCCGTGTGGTCGGTACAGGCGGCCGCGCCGGCTGGCACAGCAATAGCCGTCACCACCGCTGTGGTGAGGGAGCGTGCGGCGATCCGCGGTTGCATGACGGCTGGGTACGGGGGTTTAGGCGAGGGCGTAGCGCCGTCGATGTGCCGCAGGGCAGTGAGGCCGCGCGGACGGCAGCGCATCGAGCGCTGCAACGCTTGATCGGCGACGTCATCGGCCGCGGGAGAGGGGTGACGGACGTGATGGCCCCGGCCGGAGCGAGCCCGGCCGGGGCCGTCGGCGTCGAGGTGGTGGGTTACACGGCGGCCACCGTGGCTGCGGCGTCGACCAGGCCGGCGCCGCAGCCGCCGCTGCAGGTGCCGGGGATCGGGCGGGCGTGGGACTGCAGGGCCGTGAGGACCTGGGCGGGCGTGAGGGTGGGGTTGCGGCTGAGCATGAGGGCGACCAGGCCGGCCACGTGGGGTGCGGCCATGCTGGTGCCCATGTATGTCGAGTAGGTCGGGTTGCCGGGGGTGGTGGCGCCGTCGTTGAGGGTGGAGAGGATGCCGTTCTGGGGGGTCGAGCGGGTGCCCGGCGGGTCGGTCTCGAGCCGGACCTCGCCACCCGGTGCGGCGACTTCGACGGTGGTGCCGTAGTTGGAGTAGAAGGCCCGGTTGCCGTCGCGGTCCAGGGCGGCGACGGTGACCACGCCGGCGCAGTTCGCCGGGCTGAAGCCGGAGGCGTTGCCGTTGGAGTTGCCGGCGGCGACGACGACTGTCGTGCCGCGGCTGTTGGCGGCGCTGATCGCGCGGCGGTAGGTCTGCGAGCAGGAGCCGCTGCCGCCGAGGCTCAGGTTGATGACCTTCGCCGGGTTGGGGTTGGCGGGGACGCCGGAGACCGTGCCGCCGGAGGCCCAGACGATCGCGTCGGCGATGTCGGAGCTGGTGCCGCCGCACTTGCCCAGCACGCGGACCGGGACGACCCGGGCGTTGTAGGCGATGCCGGCCACGCCGACACCGTTGTTGCCCACGGCGGCGATCGTGCCGGCCACGTGGGTGCCGTGCCAGCTCGAGCTCTCGGCGGTGGTCTGGCCGCACTCGCCGGCCGCGTACCAGTCGCCCTCGTCCTGCGCGTTCGCGTCCCGGCCGTTGCCGTCGCGGGCGGTGGTCGCGCTGCTGATGAAGTCGTAGCCGCCGAGCCAGCGCGAGTCGAGGTCCGGGTGCGAGGTGCGGCCGGTGTCGAGCACCGCCACGACCGCACCGCTACCGGTCGAGAGGTCCCACGCGCTGGGGACGTTCATGCCGGCGGTCGGCTCGAAGTAGTCCCATTGCTGCGGGTAGCTGGGGTCGTTCGGGGTCGACAGCGCGTACATCTGCGTGTCGGGCTCCGCGTACTCGATGTCGCCGCGGGCCTGGAGGGCGGCGAGGAGGCCGGCCGTGCGCCGGTTGACCGTGACGACGTGCGCGCCGACGGCGAGCTGGCGCTGTTCGGCCAGCGAGACGCCGAGGCGGTTGCCGACAGCCCGCAGCGCGGCGCCATGGTCGGCTCCGGCCTTGAACTGCACGATGTACTGCTGGGACTGGCCGTCCGCCGGGCCCGCCTCCGAGCCGGGCGGCACCTGTGCGTGTGCGGAGGTCTGGACGGCGAACGTCGTCAGGACCAGCGCTGTGGCACTGGTGACGAACGTGGAAACACGCGAGCGTTTCAAGTGACCCTCCCCGGTCGGCAAACACGTTGCGTGACCGAGGACGCTACCTTCGGTCACAGATCGAAATCAATGCACGGCAATTACCAGGGGGTAAAACAAAGGGCTGCGGCGTGTACCGGATCACCCGAGGTCTGCGGCGGCGGCCGAGCCGGATCAGGCGGGCGGCTCGACCACTGGCTCGCGGAGCCGCTGCGCGCCCGGCGTCGGGCGCCGGGCGCTGTCCGTCCCCTGTGGACAGCGTGAACGGTGTCAATCGGTCCGGCGGACCGGATGCGGTGGCGCTCGTACACGTACTTTGATCTGCAGCGGTAGGTAACCGGCGCAACGCCGGCCCGGAGGACGGAGGCGCCATGGACGAAGCCGACACCACGAACACGCCGGCCGTCACGGTCTGGCTGGAAGCCTGGCAGTGCGAGTGCTGCGGCGAACCGTTCGCCATCGGCTCCCGGGTGAGCTGGACCGTGTGGGAGGCGGCCGCGGCGGACCTCGAGGAGATCATGGGCGCCGAGCGGGCGGCCTCGGTGCACTACGTGGAGGAGCGTCACACGCAGGCCGCCGACCACCTGCATATCGTCCGCGGCACCGTATCCGCGATCGAGGTGGTGCACTGCCGGGACGCCCCGGGCGCCGGCGGCAACCCCAACGCCTACAGCCCCGTCCCCGGTACCGCCACGTTCACGCCGGTGGCCTCCAGCAGGGAAGGCACCGAGTCGGTGGCCGGCGGCCCGCTGTTCCAGGGATACCTCGTGGTCCTCGGCGGCGTCGAGTACGGTCCACCGGCGCCCGGGCGGCTCCGCACATGGCTGTCGACACTGCGCAGCGCGGTGCGGCCCCGCACGTGAGGCGCATACCAGGCCGCGCTCACCGGCGGTGCCGGCCCGACAGTTTCGAGTACTTTCCGGAACTTGCATGCTGATCGCCGCTCACTGTCCATGGCTTGATGTGCGAGCCGGTGAAAAGGCGCAGGTGGGCTTCGTACTGCGATGAAAAGCGGCCGGACGGCTTCCGGAAATTCTTGTAATCGACGGATTGCTATGTCAGCATCGCTATGCACCTATGCCTGCCGCCACGGGCTCGCCACATCCTGTCTCGCGTCGCCGCGAGACGTGGCTCCAGCGTGCCCTTGGCGCCACGAAGCATCAGGAGGTACGAGTGGCACGCAGACCTGTCGGCGGCCGTCTGGCGCTCGCGATCGGCGCCGCGGTCGCCGCCGTGACCGCGGCGGCAATCATCGTTCCGGCCGCACACGCGGCGGCGAGCACGCTCGGCGCGGCCGCGGCGCAGTCGGGTCGGTATTTCGGCACGGCGATCGCGGCGGGCCGGCTCGGTGACTCGACGTATTCGACGATCGCCGGGCGTGAGTTCAACATGGTGACGGCTGAGAATGAGATGAAGCCGGATGCGACGGAGCCGCAGCGGGGGCAGTTCAACTTCAGCTCGGGTGATCAGATCTACAACTGGGCGACGCAGCGTGGCATGAAGGTGCGTGGGCACACGTTGGCGTGGCATGGGCAGCAGCCTGGGTGGATGCAGAGTTTGTCGGGGTCGAGTCTGCGGCAGGCGATGATTGATCACATCAATGGTGTGGTGGGTCATTACCGGGGCAAGCTGGCGTACTGGGATGTGGTGAACGAGGCGTTCAACGAGGACGGCAGCCGCCGTAACTCGAACTTGCAGGGTACGGGCAACGACTGGATCGAGGTGGCGTTGCGCACGGCGCGGGCCGCGGACCCGTCGGTGAAGCTGTGCTACAACGATTACAACATCGAGAACTGGTCGTACGCCAAGACGCAGGGCGTGTATCGGATGATCCAGGACTTCAAGTCCCGGGGTGTGCCGATCGACTGTGTGGGGCTGCAGACGCACTTCACCGGTGGCAGTTCGTTGCCGTCGAACTTCCAGACGACGCTGTCGAGTTTCGCCGCGTTGGGTGTGGATGTGGCGCTGACCGAGGTTGACGTCACCAACGCCTCGACCACCCAGTACGCGGGGTTGACGCAGGCGTGTATGAACGTGGCTCGCTGTGTCGGCATCACGGTGTGGGGGGTGCGCGACAGCGACTCGTGGCGTTCCAGTGAGAACCCGCTGCTGTTCGACGGCAGCGGCAACAAGAAGGCCGCCTACACCTCGGTCCTCAACGCCCTCAACGCCGCCCAGCCGAGCACCTCGCCGTCCGTGACGGTGTCACCGTCCACGCCCGGCGGCGCCAACAACCCGTACCAGCGCGGCCCCGACCCGACAGTCGCCTCGGTCGCCGCCACCTACGGCCCCTTCGCCACTGCACAGATCACCGTGCCGCCCGGCAACGGGTTCAACGGCGGCTACATCTACTACCCGACCGACACCAGCCAGACCTACGGCGCGGTCGCGATCGTCCCCGGCTACACCGCCCTGTTCGCCAACGAGGAAGCCTGGATGGGTCCGCGGCTGGCGTCCTTCGGCTTCGTCGTCATCGGGATCGAAACCAACAGCCGCAACGACTACGACACGGCGCGCGGAACCCAGCTGCTGGCCGCGCTGGACTACCTCACGGGCCAGAGCGCGGTACGCGACCGGGTCGACCGCAACCGGCTGGCAGTGATCGGCCACTCCATGGGCGGCGGCGGCGCGCTCTACGCCGCGACCCAGCGTCCGTCGTTGAAGGCCACGATCGGCCTGGCACCGTACAAGCCCTCGGGCGACCTGTCCGCCGACTCCGTCCCGACCCTGATCGTGGGCGGCCAGAACGACACCACCGTCACGCCGTCCTACCTCGACGGCCTCTACCCGACCATCCCGGCCACCACCCCCGCCGCCTACATCCAGCTGGCCGGCGCCGACCACCTGTACTTCACCAAGCCCAACGACATCGAGCTGCGCAGCCAGATCGAGTGGCTGAAGATCTTCGTCGACAACGACACCCGCTACACCCAGTTCCTGTGCCCGAGCATCGCCGACACCACCGGCATCGCCCGCTCGACCGTCAGGTGCTCCCTGCTGCCCTCCGGCGGCACGACGTCCCCGCCGCCGTCGTCGTCCCCGCCGCCGCAGGGCGGGGCCAAACGGATTGTCGGTGCGCAGTCCGGCCGCTGTATCGACGTGCCCAACGCGTCGCACACCAACGGCACCCGGGTGCAGCTCTACGACTGCAACGGCCAGACCAACCAGCAGTGGACCTACACCACGAGCAAACAGCTGCAGGTGTACGGCACCATGTGCCTCGACGCCGCCGGCTCCGGCAACGGCACCGCGGTGCAGATCTACAGCTGCAACGGCCAGACCAACCAGCAGTGGAACGTCAACAGCAACGGCACCATCACCGGTGTCCAGTCCGGGCGCTGCCTCGACGTCTGGGGCACCGGCAACGGCCAGCAGGTCCAGCTCTACGACTGCAACGGCCAGACCAACCAGCAGTTCAAGCTGGCCTGACGCGGCCGGCCGGGCAACCGGGCCGGTCCACCTGAACGGCAAGACGACGAGCCCCGGCGGGACCGCCCGCCGGGGCTCATGACAGGTCGACAATGCCCGTCGAGGGCCTGTTACGGTCGTGCTTCGGAATCGCCGAGAGTAGCGATCGGGATGCCCTTGGCGACACTCCAGTCCAGGCCGGCCCGGACCCGCTCCAGCGGCACCGGACGGTCCCGGGTGACCAGCACGACGCAGGTCATCCGCGGGACGAACGAGTGCATACCCTGCAGCCGGGCGACGTCCTCGGCGATGCGGTTGGCCAAGGCCACAGCGTCGTCATGCGCCAGCGCCGGGAGGATCAGCAGCAGGTCGTCGCCGGATCGGACGGCCCGGTCGACCGGCCGCAGAGCCGCCGTCACCACCCGGACCACCTCGATCGTCGCCATCGTCTCGGCGCGGCGACCAAGGCGTTGCGGGAGGTCGTGCGGGTGCTGCAGCCGGATACCGAGCAGCGCGAGCGGCAGGGTACCGGCGGCGGTCGTGCCGGTGTCGCCGAGCCAGTGCTGCGCGCTGCGGTCATCGGTCAGCTCGCCGGTGCCCCGGTCCGGGCGCTCGGCGGGGCGAGGCTGCCGCTCGCGTCGCTCCAGCCGTTCGGCCAGCAGCCGGATGGACGCCTCGGCCCGCAGCTCACCGGATGCGCCGGGCAGGTCACGGGCGCGGTCCAGGACGGCGTCGATGGCGGCGACGGTGCCTGCCCGCAACCGCGGGCCGAGGACGCTGCGCAGCCGGGTCACCTCATGCAACGCCTCGTCGCGGCGGAACCACCAGGTGGCATCGAAGAGCCGGCCCGCCTCCAACGTGGCGGCGGCGCTCACCTGCTCAAGGTCTCGCGCCACCAGCACGGCGCCGAAGCGCGGCGTGAGCACCGCGACACTCCATTCACGGGCGAGCGGCTCGTCACCGCGGAGCGGCACCGTGTCCAGGTGATCAGGGCCCCCGGCACCGTCCAGCCCGACGCCGGCAACGACCGTCGCATCGGCCTGGGCCGCGATCTTGGCGTAGACGGCGCGCTCGCGCTCGAAGTACACCTGCTGCTGGAACAGGCCGAACACGACCATCGGCGAATCGTCGGCGGCGAAGAGCGCAGCCTGCTCGATGGCGTGCGAGATCGTGACCAGGGACTGTTTCGTCATCTGCACGGGGTGTTGCCCAGTACGCGGCACGTCGAGAGCCTATGGGACCTGCGCGGCGAGCGCCATTGGACGTCCTTGGGAGTCCGGGCCCGGGCGGCGGGTGCCGGTAAGGGTTCCCAGGGCGAAGCCGCCGAAGGTGAGGTACATCGTCGGGTCGATCGGGACTTCGTCCTGGATGGTGAAGATTTCTTCGGGGTTCGGGTAGGGCAGGCCGAGCGAGCTGCCGGTGAGTGAGCTCAACAGCCACATCGGGCTGTACCCCCAGTGCCACGGCGTGTCCGCGGAGGGAATCGTGCCGTACATGACGACCGGGACGGCAGCATCGGCGAAGAGGATCACGCCGAGCACACCGACCACCCATGCCCAGCCGACGCGGCCCCGGCCGGCCAGGCGCGCGGCTACCGCGAGCGTGCCGGCCAGGCCGGCGAAGAACAGCAACGCGGCCGGCGTGTGCCGGCCGTACTGGTCGGTGCCGTCGAGGCGGTACAACGCGCCGCAGAGCGCACAGCCGGGAATCGTCAGCGCCGGCACGAGGGCGAGGCTCCGGAGGTGCCGCACGGCGTAGCGGCGTCCGACGACGGTCATCAGCACCGCGCCGCCCACGGCGGCCGGCGAGCTGAAGCTCAGCAGTGCCACCGCCGTGGTCGCCAGCGGCAGGAGCAGCACCAGGCGAACGACAGGCCATGCACGTGCCGCCGCGGCGGCGGGGGAGAAGGGGCGTACCGCCGGCCTCGTCGCGGCCAGGCTGAGAGCGAAGCGCAGCATCTGCCAACGGCGCCGCTGCCCGGCGAGCAGACGGACCTCGGCGACCCACTCGTGGCGCATCTCCTCCCGCAGGTCGGCGGGCCAGCGCCGGGCGGCCAGCACCAGCAGCAGCGCCGCGAGCCGGCCGGTCACCACGCCGGCCTCGGGTCGGTCGCCGCCGGCGCCCCGCCGAGCTGCCCGCGCAGCTCGGCCAGCACCTGCCGGGCCTGCATGGCACCCTCCCCGGTGAGCCGGTACAGCCGTCGCGCGGGGCGGCCCGCCTCGGCCGGGTCGATGCGCTCCCAGCGTCGCTCGAGCCAGCCGGCCTCGGTCAGGCGGTGCAGGATGGGGTACAGCGTGCCGCTGGCCAGGCCCGCACGCTGCATGAGCGCAAGCCCGTAATGGTCGACGTCCGGGTCGGCGAGTAGTGCCGCCAGCACCCGCGCCGTTGGCACGGTGATCCGCATCGCTGGACTATATCGGTGGTCTACATAGGGTGCAAGCCCGTGCCGGTCAGCCCGCCGCCGGCGTCCCTCAATCCCGTCGGCGCCGGAGATTACTGCGTCGGGGTGTCTGACGCAGCGGACGGCGAACTGATGCGGGTGGCGGTGATGCTCGAGTCGTCGGCACGCCCGGTGATGACCACCATGGCGCCGATCGGGAACCTGGCCGCCGACGACGGGTCCTTTTTCGTGCCGAACTGGGTCTTCGACGTGATCGTGACGGTGAACGTGGCGCCGGCCCGGGTCCGGACCGTCCAGGTGTCACCGGACTGGGTCTGCACGGTACCGCGGATCGTGTCGTTGGTCGCCGCCTTGTGTTTGGGCGGCGTGGAGGTGGCCGGTGGGGCGGCGGCCGCAGGGGCCGGCGGCGGCGAAGAGTTGGAGGCGGCGACGGCCCAGCCGACGCCGCCGAGCGCCAGCACCCCGGCCGCCACGACCGCGGCGATCACCGCAATGCGGTGGCGCCGCAGGAACGAGCGCTGCGGCGGCGTTTCCTCGATCACGAGACCGGCGGCCGGCGGCCAGTCCGGCGACGTGGGAAGCTGCCCGGTCGGTCCTTCGGGATGCGGGTCTGCCATGAGGCAATCGTGCGGGCCGGATCGTTCGACGGTGTTCGGGAAACGTCAGCGTTGTGTCAATACCGTCATCGCTGCTGCGCCGGTCCAGGCGCAAGGGGGATTCTGATCCACCGCGGTCGATGCTGATGCCACGCTGAGAGCGATCCGACGCCTCTACGGTGGTCCGTCTACGTTGACCGGTGTGTCGAGCGGGTTTGAGGAAAGCGTGTGGTGACGATCCGAGTGGCCCGGATCTTCGACGGCGAGCGGCTGCATCGTGACGGCGGCGTGGTAACCACGGCCGGAGGCCGGATCACCGAGGTGCGACTCGGCGAACATCCGGACACCGCGGACCTGATCGAGGGCACACTGCTGCCCGGCCTCATCGACTGCCACGTCCACCTGTGCGCCGATGCCGGCCCGGCCGCGCTCGACCGCATGGCGCAGGCCACGCGGGACGAGGTGACCGCCACGATCGAGACCTCGTTGCGCGCGCACCTGCAGGCCGGCGTGACGACCGTCCGCGACCTGGGCGACCCGCACAGCGCCGTGCTGACCAGTCGAGCCCGCACCCCGAACGTCATCGCCTCGGGCACGCCGCTGACCACCCCCGGCGGTCACTGCTGGTTCCTCGGCGGCGAGGTACGCGGCCCGGACGCGGTCCGCCGAGCGGTGCGCGACCGGGCGGCCGAGGGAGCCCAGGTTGTGAAGATCATGGCCAGTGGCGGCGTGTTCACCCCCGGTACCGACACGGCCGGCACCCAGTTCACCGACGAGGAGCTGGCGGCGGCCGTCGACGAGGCCCACGCGCACGGCCTTCCGGTCACTGCGCACGCCCACGCCCACGCCGCCGTCTGGCAGTCGCTGCACGCCGGAGTGGACGGCATCGAGCACTGCACCTCGGTGACCCGGTCCGGCGCACACGTCGACGACGAGCTGGCTACCGCACTGGCCGCGGCCGGCGTCGCGATCTGCCCGACGCTCGGGTCCGATCCGGCCGTTGTCGTACCGCCGGAGGTGCTCGCCATGGCCGAGCGCGCCGGCCTCACCGAGGCCGGCCTGCAGGATGGCGTGGCCCGACTCGTCAACGCCGGAGCGCGGATCATCGCCGGGTCCGACGCCGGCATCGGCCCGGCCAAGCCACACGGTGTCCTGCCGCGAACCATCGAGGAGTACGTGGCCAGTGGCATGGACCCGGCCTCCGCGCTCGCCGCCGCCACGGTGCATGCGGCGGCGGCCTGCGGTGTACCGCAGCGCAAGGGCCGCATCCGACCCGGCTTCGACGCCGATCTGCTGATCGTCGACGGCGACCCGACCGCCGACATCACCGCCCTGCGCCGGCCGGTGAACGTCTACCTCGGCGGGGAGCCGATCACGATCGCCGCACGGTCCTGACGGCCGCCGATGCGCGCCGGTCGGCAGCTGGACTACAGCTGTCGGGTGTAGACGATGAAGTCGCGGTGCTCGCCGAGCTGGTCGTACAGGCGGCGGGCGGCGTCGTTGTGCCGTTGGGTGTGCCAGTAGAGGCGGGCGCAGCCCTGGTCAGCGGCCCAGGCCGACACCGCCTCGATCAGGCTCCGGCCGACGCCCCGCCCGCGCACGTCCGGGTCGGTGAACAGGTCCTGCAGGTAGCAGAGGTCAGCTGATGTGGTGCTGGGGTGCACCAGGAAGTGCGCGATGCCGACCAGGCGGCCGTCCAGCCGACCACCGAGTGCGTGCATCGTCTCCGCGCGCATGAACGTCTGCCAGGCCTGCTCGTAGCGCTCAGCCGGCCAGCTGCGGCCGTAGAAGGCGTTGTAGCCGGCGAACAGCGTCTGCCAGGCCTCACGATCGTCGGGCCCCAGCGCAGCGACAGCAATCATCGATCCATTGTGAACGACAGCGGCCCCCGGCATGTTCCGAGCTTCTTCCCCGTCGACGTTCCCTGATCAGGGTTTGCGGGCCACCCCGCCGTACAGCGCCACCTGCGCGTCGGTGAGGTCGACCGGCTCGTCGGGGCGCCAGTGCAGGATCGGCACGACGCCCGGGTCGACCAGGTCGAGGCCGTCGAAGAAGCGGGTGAACTCGGCCCGGGAACGCAGTCGGCTGGGCATGCCCTGGCGGCGCATCACCTCGACGAACCTCGCCCACGCCTCCGGGTCGTAGTCGGCGGTGACGTGCGTGAGCACCACGTAGCTGCCGGTCGGCAGGCCGTCGACGAGGCGCCGCACCACGCCGTACGGGTCGCCGTCGTCATCGACGAAGTGCAGGATCGCGAACAGCAGCAGCGCGATCGGGCGGTCGAAGTCGAGCGTCGCGCGGACGGTGGGCGAACGCAGGATCTTGTCCGCCTCGTGCAGGCCGGCGTCGACGTATGTGGTGCGGCCCTCGGGGCGGCTGGTCAGCAGCGCCCGGGCCTGGGTGAGCACGAGCGGGTCGTTGTCGACGTAGACGATCCGGGCGGACGGGTCGACCCCCTGGGCGACCTCGTGCACATTGGGCGAGGTCGGCAGGCCGGTGCCGATGTCGAGGTACTGGCGCACACCGGCCTCGGCGGCGAGCCAGCGCACCGCCCGGCGCATGAACGCGCGGTTCTGCCGGGGCGCGGTCGCGGCGTTGGGGTTGACCTTCAACCCCTCCGCAGCGGCGGCCCGGTCGGCCGGGAAGTTGTCAGTGCCGCCGAGCAGGAAGTCGTAGACCCGGGCCGGGTGGGCGCGTTCGACGTCCAACGGCTCGGCCACGATGCCTCCAGTGTCCCTCGGCGACGGCCCGCCAAGCATAGACGCCGCCGAGTCCCGGGCGCCGGGCCGGAACATTGCGTACCGACCGGCGGTGCCTGTCTTGCGGACCGTCGTGCTCACGCTTCGGCCGCGGCCGTCGCCTTACCGCGGGCCGGCCGGGCGCTCGCGGTGGGCCCGCAGGCGCTCGCGCAGCCAGTGGTAGCTGGCCTTCGGAGTGCGCTCGCCGGTGGCGTAGTCGACGTGGGCGAGGCCGAAGCGGGGCCCGTAGCCGCGAGCCCACTCGAAGTTGTCAAGCAGCGACCAGTAGAAGTAGCCGAGCAGCTCCAGGCGGTCGTCGGCGGCCGCCGCCCGGGCCGCCGCGGCCAGGTGTGCGGCGATGAACACCATGCGCTCAGGGTCGGGTTCCGGAGTCTCGCGCAGCTCCGCGCAGCCGTTCTCAGTGATGTACACCGGCGGCAGCCCCGGGTAGCGAGCGGCCAGGCCGGTCAGCGTGTCGAAGAGGCCCTGGGGCTCGATCGGCCAGCCGAGGTCGGTGGTGGCGACGCCGGGCGGCGGCACCGTGCGCACGCCGATGTCGGCCGCGCTGCGCCGGGCCGGGTCGGGCTGCGCGAGCGGAGCGTTGACGGCGTGCAGCCGGTAGTAGTAGTTCACGCCGAGGAAGTCCAGCGGGGCGGCGATGATCTCGAGGTCGCCGTCGCGGCGGAAGGACAGGTCGCTGACGCCGGCGTAGAGCCGCTCGAAGCCCTCGGGGTAGGTGCCGTCCAGGAGCGGGTCGGCGAACTGCCGGTTGAGGACCGCGTCGAGGCGCTGCGCCGCGGCCCGGTCGGCGTCGGTGTCGCTCGCCGCCACGACCGGGGAGAAGTTGAGCGTGATACCCACCCGGGCCCGGGCGCCGGCCGCGGCCCGGATCGCCGCGGCCGCGCGGCCGTGGCCGAGCAGTAGATGGTGTGCGGCCGCGAGCGCACCGTGGCCCTCGGTGGCGCCGGGGGCGTGCCGGCCCTCGGCGTAGCCGACGATCGAGGAGCAGTACGGCTCGTTGAGCGTGATCCAGTCCTGCACCCGGTCCTGCAGGACGCCGGCGACCAGGCCCGCGTACTCGGCGAACCGGTCGGCGGTGTCGCGGGCCCGCCAGCCGCCGCCGTCCTCCAGGGCCTGCGGCAGGTCCCAGTGGTAGAGGGTGACGAACGGTCGGATGCCGCGCTCGCACAGGGCGTCGACGAGCCGGTCGTAGTAGTCCAGCCCGGCCTGGTTCACCGCGCCGCGCCCGGCGGGCAGCACCCGCGGCCAGGCGACGGAGAAACGGTAGGCGTCGACGCCGAGGCCGGCCAGCAGCTCGACGTCGTCGCGCCAGCGGTGGTAACTGTCGCAGGCCACCGCCCCGGATGTGCCGTCGGCGATGGCGCCGGGCCGGCGGCAGAAGACGTCCCAGATCGACTCGCCGCGGCCGTCCTCGCCGGCCCCGCCCTCGATCTGGTACGCCGCCGTGGCCGAGCCCCACACGAAGCCGGGCGGCACGTCGGGCAGCAGGGCCGCCGCACCGGCCGCGGCCCGCGCGGCGCTCGCGTTGTCGAACGTGATGCTCATCCCTTGACCGCTCCCTGCATGATGCCGCCGACGATCTGCCGGCCGAGGACCATGAACACGACGAGGATCGGCAGGGTGGCGAGCAGCGTGCCGGTCAGCGTCAGCGTGTAGTCGGTGGTGTAGCCGCTGGCCAGTGCCGACAGGGCGACCTGCACGGTCGGGTTGTCCTGCAGGACCACCAGGGGCCAGAAGAAATCGTTCCACGCCTGCATGAACGTGAACAGTCCCAGCACCGCAGCCGCGGGCCGGGCGGCCGGCAGCACGATGTGCCAGTACAGGCGGAAGGTGCCGCACCCGTCGACCCGTCCGGCCTCCAGCAGCTCGTCCGGGACCGCCCGGCCGAGGTACTGCGTCATGAAGAACACCCCGAACGCGGTGACGAGCCCCGGGACGATGACGGCGGCGAGGTGGCCGGTCCAGCCGATGTCGGCCATCAGGATGTACAGCGGGATCACGCCGAGCTGGTGCGGCACCATCGACGTGCCGACCGCGAGGGCGAGCAGCCACTTGCGACCGCGGAAGCGAAGCTTGGCGAAGGCGAACCCGGCCAGGGTGGAGAAGAACACCACCGACACGGTGATCGAGCCGCTGACGATGAACGAGTTGAGCAGTGCGAGGCCGAAGTCGGTCGTATCGAAGACGCGGGCGATGTTGTCGAACAGATGCCCGCCCGGCACGAGGGCCGGCGGCACCCGGGTGACCGCGTCGGGCGTCTGGGACGAGACGACGAGCGACCAGTACAGCGGAAAGACGGACCCGGCGACGACGGCGAGCAGGGCGGCGTAGGTCCAGGCGGAGCCTCGGCGCGGATAGCCGAACCGGCGGCGGCGCCGGGCCGGGCGGGGCGTGGGCGGCGGAGCGGTCGGGGCCGGGGTGTCCGCGAGCGTGGTGGCAGTCATCGGCTCAGTCCTCGTCGTTGGCGATTCGCCGGGTCAGCAGCAGGTTGGCGACCGCGACCACGACGATCAGCAGGCACAGCGTCCACGCGATAGCGGAGGCGTAGCCGAAGCGGAACTCGCGGAAGCCCTGCTCGTACATGAACAGCGCGATCGTCTGGAACTGCCGGTCGGAGCCGCCGGTCGGCGTCTGGGAGCTGGCGAACAGCAGCGGCTCGGCCATGATCTGCAGGCCGCCGATGGTCGAGATCAGGGTGGTGAAGATGATCGTCGGGCGCAGCATCGGCACCGTGATCCGGCGGAACTGCTGACCCTGGGTCGCCCCGTCGAGGTCGGCGGCCTCGTAGAGGTGGTTGGGGATCGCCTGCATCGAGGCGAGGAAGATCAGCGCGTTGTACCCGGTCCACCGCCACGCGATGATGCTGGAGATGGCCAGGTGGGAGCTCCAGGTGTTCGCCTGCCAGTCGACCGGCCCGGCGCCGAACAGGTGCAGCACCCAGTTGACCATGCCGAAGTCACGGCCGAAGAGCTGGGTGAACACGATCGTCACCGCGACGATGGAGGTGACGTTCGGCAGCAGGACACCCATCCGCAGGGCGGTGCGGGCGCGCAGCCGGTGGTTGAGCAGGTGGGCGATCCACAGGGCGGCGAGCAGCTGCGGCACGGTGGACAGCAGCCAGATACTCAGGGTGTTGCCGAGGGCGTTCCAGAAGTACGGGTCGCTCAGCAGCTCCGAGTAGTTGGCCAGGCCGACCCAGTGGTGGGCGCCGGCGTCGAGCAGGTCCCAGTCGTTGAACGACACGTAGGCCGTGTAGAGCAGCGGGAACAGCCCGAACGCGGCGAAGAGCAGGAAGAACGGCAAGATGTAGAGGTACGGGGAGGCCTTGGTGTCCAGCCGGCTCAAACCGGCCCGGCGGGCCTGCTGCAGGTATGTGGCCATCGTCGATTCCTTCGTCGCCGGGGGCGGCGGCGGCCCGCAGTGAGCCGCCGCCGGCACGGGAGGTGCGTTACTTGGCGAGCCGGTTCACGTCGCTGACCGTCTGCTTCCAGGAGTCCTCGGGGGACTGCTTGCCCTGCTCGATACGGACGAGGCCGTCGCGGATCGTCGTCTGGATGTCACCGGCCCGGGGCCCCTGGTACTGCGGCTTCAGCTGCTTCGCCGCGGCGGTGAACAGCTGCCCGACCGGCGCGTTGTTGAAGAAGTCGCTGGTGAAGTTGGCGATCTCCGGCTTGTCGTACAGCGCCGGGATCGACGGCAGGTTGCCCTGCTCGGTGAAGACCTTGGCCTGCTGGTCGGGCGCGCTGAGCCAGGCGGCGAGGGCCTTGGCCTCCTCGATGTGCTTGCCCTGCTTGGGCACGGCCAGGTACGAGCCGCCCCAGTTGCCGCCCCCGCCGGGCACCGCGGCCACGTCCCACTTGCCGGCGGCCGCCTTGGACTGATCCTTGATCTTCGTCATCATCCAGGCCGGGCAGGCGATGGTCGCGAACTGGTTCTTCGCGAAGCCGTTGTTCCACTCCTGTGAGCTGCCGATCAGCTTGGCCGAGAGGTTGGCCTGGATCGCCTGCACCGACAGGTCCCAGGCCGCGCGGACCTCGGGGTTCGTCCCGACGATGATGCTGTTGTCCTCGCTGTAGTACCCCTTCGCCGCCTGGCCGATGATGCCGTTGAACAGCTGGCCGCCGCCGTCGAAGAACGCGCTGCCGGCCGGTGCGTGCTGTGCGTACTGCTTGCCGAAGGCGATGTACTTGTCCCAGCCGTCCTTCCAGGCCGCGGACACCTGGTCGCGCTCGAACGGCATGCCCGCCTGCTGGAACAGGTCGCGGCGGTAGCAGATGGCCAGGCCGCCGACGTCGGTGCCGTAGGCGATCTGCTTGCCGTCCTTGGTCAGCGACGCCTTCCACTTCCAGTCCAGATACTCGGACTGCCGCGCGGTGCCGAGGTCGACGAAGAGGTTGCCGCGCTCGCGCATCTGGGCGATGAACCCGGTGTCGATGCCCTCGATGTCGCCGGCGCCCGAGCCGGCCGCGAGGTGGGTGGCCAGGTCGCGGTGGTGGTCGTTGTAGGCGGCGGTCTTCTCCTGAATCTTGACGTTGGGGTGGTCCTTCTCGTACAGCGCGTAGAGGTTCTTGTAGCCGAAGTTGCCGAACAGGTTGACCGTCAGGGTGATCGGGCCGTTGCCGGCGGCGCCGGCATCGGTGCCCTTGTTGGTGCCGCACGCGGCCAGCAGCACGGCCGTGGCCAGGGCGGCCGTGGCTGTGCGCACCAGTCTGGAGCGAAGCATGCGTCTGGTTCCTTCCGTCAGCGAGCTCTGTAACCGGTTACATGTAACCGGTTACAGAGCCGTCGCCGTTGAGAGTGGGGTGTGAAGCCATGGATTGGAGTCGGAGCGCCCGGCGGGTGGCGGGAGCGCTTCCATGTCCAGTCTTGGCGGAGCTGTGGGGGCATTGTCAAGTCTCGAAATGATAACGGCCGATGCGTGCTTGACTGTCCGCAGGCACCGCTGTTACGGTCCTGAAACCGGTTACAGGAAAGCGGGGCATGGCCACCATCAGAGAGCTGGCGCGGCACTGCGGCGTCTCGGTCGCCACCGTGTCACGCGTCTTCAACACCCCCGAAGTCGTCAGCCAGGAGACCCGTCAGCGCATCCTCGACGGCGCCCGGCAGATCGGCTACCTGCCG
Source organism: Dactylosporangium vinaceum (assembly GCF_019904175.1). Taxonomy (GTDB): domain Bacteria; phylum Actinomycetota; class Actinomycetes; order Mycobacteriales; family Micromonosporaceae; genus Dactylosporangium; species Dactylosporangium vinaceum. The sequence continues at coordinate 4,473,114 of NZ_CP061913.1, forward strand.
AACGAGTCGGCCCGCACCCTGGCCACCAAGAAGTCCCACCTGGTCGGCCTGGTGTGGGACACCGACCACCGCCGGCCCGGCTGGCGCCACCCGTTCCTCCAGGAGATCCTGGTCGCGCTGAAGACCGCGCTGAGCGGGTACGGGCTGCACCTGCTCATGCTCGCCGCGGCCGACTCGACCGACCCGGACGCCCGGCAGCGCTACCTGCGCGCCGTGCACCGGCACAGCCTCGACGGCCTCGTCATCATCGACAACGGCGACCGCGACCCGGCGGTGCTCACCCTCGCCGACGCCGACGTCCCGTGCGTCGCCCTCGACCTGCGCGTCACCGGCCCGAAAACCACCTACGTCACGTCCGACAACGCCGGCGGCGCCGCCCTCGCCGCCCGCCACCTCATCGAGCGCGGCCACCGCCGCATCGCCACCATCACCGGTCCGCAGCAGACCTGGCCCGGCGCCGAGCGGCTCACCGGCTTCCGGTCCGCCCTCGCCGGCGCGGGCATAGCACTGCCGGCCGAGTACGTCGTGGAGGGCAACTTCTACCTCGACGGCGGCCATGCCGCGATGCGCCGCCTCCTCGCCCTGCCCGACCCGCCGACTGCCGTATTCGCGGCCGGCGACGAGATGGCGATCGGCGCCATGCGGGCCGTGAGCGAGGCGGGCCGGCACGTCCCGGGCGACGTCGCGGTCGTCGGCTTCGACGACATCGACGTCGCCGCCCTGGTGCCGCCGGGCCTGACGACGATCGCCCAGGACAAGGCGGGCTTCGGCACGGCCGCCGCCGAGGCACTCGTCACCATGCTCCGCGACCCGGGCGAGCCCTGTGAGCCGACCCGCCTGCCGACCACCTTGATCGTCCGCGGCTCCACCTGACCCACCCGGCGACCCGGCCACTGTTCCGGCCACCGGCTGTGCATGGTGTCTTCAGCGTGGTGGCTGACTCTGCTGGTACGTCCACATCTCGGCCATGAGACCGTCGACGAGGCGCACCAGCCAGATGAGGTGGCCGGGGGAGTCGGTGGGTTGCTGGGGCCGACCGACGGAGCCGGCGACGGCGACGAGGTCGTTGTCGCCGAGGACGGTGTGGACGGTGAAACGCAGGTCCGGACGCGCGGCTCGGATGGCCTGCACGGCTTGCTTGACAGCTGCGGGTCCGGTGGCCTCGGGGTGGGCGTGGTCGACCCAGTCGGGATGCAGGATCTGGTCGGCGATCGTGGTGTCGCCGGTGTTCCACATGTCGAAGTAGCGCATGACGGTCGTGCTGGCCGGTCCGCTCGTCATCGACGTATCCCCCGTATCCGATGCTGATGGCGCTGACGCGATTGATCATGCCGCATCGGCCACGGCGACCTCCGCTGCGGTGAGCAACGCCTCGCACGGGCCGGCCCGGGCTCCGGCCGGACGCCGAGGCGGCGTGCTGCGACGGGATCGCACGAGGCGGGTATCGAAAGGCCCTCGCGTCACATTTTTTTCGAAACGCCACGGTCCTGCCAATTCATTTACAGCGGTCTATTATGTGCCATTGGCGATCGGCGGAGGTGATAGTCAGCGGCGGCTCACCGGGCCGTGCGGCAGCGGGACGGCAGTACAGATCCATCGAGCGATCGGGAGTTCGCCACCTTGGACACAGGAGACCTTCACGTGGTGAAGACCAGTGCCGCGCTTTCGCGAGGGAGCAGGCACGGCAGGGGCGCCAGGAGACCGGGGCGCAGGTTCATGGCGTTCGGGCTGGCGTGCGTCGTGGCGGTGGGCGGGCTCGGCGCGTTCGTGCGGCCGGCTGCGGCGTCCGCCGAAAGCATGCCGGCGTACAGAAACACCTCCCTGCCGTTCAGTGTCCGCGCGGCCGACCTGGTTTCGCGTATGACGCTGGAGGAGAAGTACGACCAGCTGATCGCGATGCAGCCGCATGCGACCTGGCGTCCGAAGCCGAAGGCGATCGACCGGCTCGGCGTGAAGTCGTACGGATACTGGGGCGAGGCGAATCACGGAATCTATTTCCCGACCATCCCCGGCAACAGCAATTACACGCAATATCCGCAGAGCACCTCGATTGCATCGACCTGGAATCCGGCCATCACGCAGCAGATCGCCGGCGGTATCGCTGACGAGGCCCGCGTAACGTACAACACGTCCTGCCCGCCGGGTGTGGCGAATCCCAGCCCCGTCGGTGGCGCCTGCCATGGCTTGACGTATTGGTCGCCGAACCAGAACCTTAACCGCGATCCCCGATGGGGGCGGGCGGACGAGTCGTACACCGAGGATCCGTTCCTGGCCGGCCAGGTGGCCGGCGCCTTCGTGACCGGCTTGCAGGGCGACACCTCGTCACGCCCCGACACCGTTCCGACCGGAGCGCACGACTACGTGCAGGCGGTCGCCACGCCGAAGCATTACCTGGCGAACAACTCGGAGGCGAACCGCGACTTCGGCACCTCGAACTTCACCGAGCGTTCGATGCACGAGTACTTCCTGCCGCCCTTCGCGGCCTCGGCCGGCGGGGCGGGCGCACGGTCGCTGATGGTCGCCTACAACGCCCTCGGCGAGGTGGAGAACTACACGACCGACTATCCGTCGGCATCGAGCTACCCGAGCCTGTGGAGCCCCCGCGACAACGTCACCCCCGGCGGTACTCCCGGGACGCCCGCCGCGGCGAGCCGCTACGCCATCGAGACCATGCTGCGCAGGTCGTACGGCTTCAACGGGTACGTCGTCTCCGACTGTGATGCGATCACCCGCGTGTATGGAACCGGGACGTCAGGACACTCCTGGCAGCCCGTCCAGCTCGGCGGCCAGACGCAGATCGGCAAGACCCTCGGCAACGCCTGGGCACTCAAGGCCGGCACCGATCTCGACTGCTCCGGCGGTGACTACCCCACGGCGACAGGACTCCCGGCGGCGCAGAGCCAGGGCTTCATCAGCGAGGCCGACGTCGACATCGCGCTCGTGCGGGCCTTCACGGCGCGGTTCCAGCTGGGCGAGTTCGATCCGGTCGCCTCGGTCCCGTGGAACAGCGAGTCGTACTCGCTGTCGGCGGCCGGCGATCCGAATGTCAAGCTGGCATCGCCGGCGCACCGTGCCATCGCGCACGAATCTGCCCTCGAAGCGCCCGTGCTGCTGAAGAACGCGGGCAGCACGCTCCCGTTCGCGGGCGCGGCGACCGGGAAGACCGTCGCGCTGGGGCACGTGGACTCTCTCAACGCGTTCCAGTCGGGCTCGTACTCCGGGCCCACAGCGCTCAACACCACTTTCGCCCAGGCGCTGGCCGAGCGGACGGGGTCGTCCGCCTCGGCCGTGACCGCGGGTTCCAGCACGCCGTTCCTGTCCAGCCACCTCGCGGTGTTCCCCAACGTCCTTGACGCCAACGGCACCGCGATCACGACCTCGGTGTGTGCCAGCAGCCCCTGCGACCCCGTCGCGGACGCGGCGACCGCCGAGTACCAGATCTCGCAGGCTGACAATGTCATGGTGGTCGTCGGTCACCGCAACAACGACGGCGGCGAGGGCGCGGACCGCTCCACGGTTGTCCTGCCGCGCATGCAGGCCGAGCTGATCCGGGACTCGATCGCCCCGCTCGCCAGGAAGTACGGCAAGAAGATCGTGGTCTGGGTCCAGGCCAAGACCATGGTCGACGTCAGCGCGTTCAAGGACCTGCCGGGCGTAGGGGCGATCGTCTGGTCGTCCTTCAACGGCATGTACCAGGGTAAGGCGATGGCGGAGCTGCTGTTCAACGACGCGGTGACGCTTGAGGACGGGCGTGCCGCGGTGGCCAACTTCTCGGGCAAGCTGCCGCTGACCTGGTACTCCGACGTTGACGCCCAACTCGGGCCGGCGGCTGCTCCGGACCTCGCGATCGAGGACTACCGGATGACCAAGGCGGAAGGCGCCAAATGCGGCCGGACGTACCTCTACTACCAGGTCGGTCCCGGCTGCGCGGCTCCACACTATGTGTTCGGCCAAGGTCTGTCGTACTCGCCGTTCGTCTACGGCGCCCCGAGGCTGTCCGCCTCGAGGATCACTCCCGACGATTCGGTGACGGTCTCGGTGCCCGTGTCGAACCGGGCCGCCAACAGCCCGGGCAAGGCGGTCGTGGAGGTCTACGCCAGAGCGCCGAAGGGAGCCGACGGAAACCAGCGCCCGCTGAAGCAGCTGAAGGGTTTCGTCAAGAGCGGCCTGATATCCGGTACCTCCCAGACGGTCAAGGTCACCATTGACGCCGGTGATCTGTGGTTCTGGGACGACGTGCAGCACAAGAAGGTGTACCCCACCGGCGACTGGACCATCCTGGCCGGTCCGAGCTCGGCCGACGCGGACCTGAAGTCGGTGACCCTCCGGGTGACCGGACACCGCACGGCCGGCGTCGAGGTGGTCTCGGCCCAGCCGGACGCCACCGAGTTGAGCCTCAACACCCCCGACAACCGGATCAACGCCCAGCTGTCGGTCACCAAGCACGACATGACGTTCTGGGACCTTGCCGACCGGGCGCTCAGGGTGCAGTACACCTCCTCCAACCCGGCGGTCGCGACGGTCGACGCCGCCGGCTCGGTCAGGCCCGTGTCGACAGGCGCCGTCCTGATCACGGCCAAGGCCACCGCCGACGGACAGAGCAAGTCGACGACCTTCCCGGTCGTGGTGACCTCCGGCGTGCCGGACGCCACCGGCTCGGCGTTCCCGAACGCGTACACGTCGCGAGTCGACTTCGGTGACCGCGAGGTCACGCTCGACCAGGCATCCGCGGGGACCAGGCTGGCGGCGAGTATCTTCCCGGCCAACCCGGCCACGACGTACAGCTACCAGATCGCCCCAATGGACACCAACACCGCCGCAGCGACCGTCACCTCGGCGGGCGTCCTGACCGCGAACAGAACCGGCCACGTACGGGTCACGGTCACGGCAACCAATGCCGGCGTCCAGACGTCGGAGTCCGCCCTGGTCACGATCACCCGCAAGTGCCGGTTCGGGGCGCTGGGGCCACCCCCGGCCGGCGACGGCGGACCCCGGCCACCGGCGAGGTGCCGGCCGACCGGGGCAGCGGACTCGTTCGACCCATGGCCCTGACCATCAGCAGACTCCGCGGCCGGCTGCGAGCGACCCACCCGAACTGCCGGGTAGCCCGGGGACGTCAGGTCCTCGGGCTACCCGCAGTGCGGCACCATCTCGTCGGCACCCACCGCAGCCCCGGCGACGGCATGATGGACCCATGCCCGATCTTCAGCCCATCCCCGAACCACGCACGACGCTGACCCACGCCGGCTGCGTGGTCTCGACTCCCCTCGGATACCGCCCGTTGCAGCTGGATCTGCACGTGCCCCCGGGCGACGGCCCGTTCCCGGTGCTGCTCTGGATACACGGCGGCGGCTGGGTCGGCGGCAGCCGGGTGTGGACCGTGGACCAGCGATTCCACGAGCGCATGGTGGGCCGGGGGTACGCGGTCGCCGACGTCGACTACCGGCTGGCGCTGGAGGCCACGTACCCGGCGCAGCAGGCCGACATCGAGGCCGCCATCCGCTGGCTGCGCCACCACGCCGCGGCGCTGCGGCTCGACCCGGGCCGGTTCGCCGCGCTGGGCGAGTCGGCCGGCGGCCAGTTGGCGGCGATCGCCGGGCTTACCGGCGCCGGCGACACTGCGCTGCAGGCAGTCATCCTCTGGTACGGCTCCACCGACCTGTCCAGCCTGCGGAACCAGGACGACCCGTTCACGAGTCCGGCACTGCTGCTCGGCGGCCCGCTCGCCGAGCGCGCGGCCTTCGCACGGCTCGCCAGCCCCTTGCACAACGTCCACCCGGACGCCCCGCCGTTCCTGCTGGTACACGGCACCGACGATGAGGTCGTCCCGTTCGCGGACGCCGTCGGCTTCGCCGCGGCGATGCGGGCCCAGGGCGTACGGTGCGACGTGCTGCCGGTCGAGGGCGCGGGCCACGTCTTCACCGGCGCGAGCGTCGAGGTGGGCACCCTCACCCAGACCGGCGCCGACTTCCTCGACGACGTCCTCGGCCACGCCGCGAGCTCGCGATCGGCATCGTCAAACGCCTCCGAGTGACCCGGCAGGGCCGCGGCAACGCCGCTTTGAGTCGGCACGCTCCTGACCGGCGGGCCGTGGCGGCCCGCCGGTCCCGTTCGGGTCAGCACCAGGGGGCGGTCAGCTCCCCGTTCGTGCTGCTGATGATGCCGGTGCCCTGGTCCACGATGACGACCCGGGCGGTGAGCCAGCCGGCGGTGGCGACGCGGTAGCAGGACAAATAGGTGATGTTCCAGCCGCCGTAGAAGTTGGTAAGCGACTGCAGATGGCCGTACGCGTCGGTGGGGGCGTCGCCCAGCAGCGTCAGGAGGCTGTGGCCGGTGCCGGGGAAGTTCGGGTCGTAGGAGTAGAACTGGACCCGCTTGTTCGGGGTGAAGCTCGACGTCGTGTACAGCTGGGTGTGGTACGGGTAGCCGCTGCGCACCTCGTTGACGGAGATGCCGTTGGTCGGTGTGGCGGTGGGCAGCAGGATCGTGTAGGGCGCGATGCCGTTGTCGACCCGGGCCCGGTCCCGGCTCGCGGGTGGCACACAGACGTGGTCCGAGGGGCGGGTCTCGCGCCACACGTAGCCCGACTTGCAGGTATCGGGGCCCCACGCCCCGCCGTTGGGCTCCCGGCGGGCCGGGCCGAGCGCGTTCTCGCCTCTGGTGGTGTCGCGCTGGGTGGGCGTGACGCATACCAGGTCGCCGGGCACCGCCTCTCGCCATACGTAGCCGTTCGCGCAGGTGTACGGGCCGTAGGGCAGGTCTGCCGCGGCCGGTGCGGCGTCGACGGTCAGCAGGCCGGCGAGCAGCGCGAGTGCGGCCACCAGCCCTCGAAGTAGGCGTTGCATGTCGTGCTTCCCTTCGTCGTTCGGGCGTTGCGAAGGGACGGAGCCGCCATGCCGGGTCTTGATGCGGTGGGCCGGCTGTCGCCTGCCGGACAAAGCGGTCCGATGCTGCCGTGGCGGCGAGATGGTGAGCTTCATCGGTTCGGGAACCTCCGGATCTGGCCGGCCCGGGCGAGGAGGTTAGCGGCGAGGCCGGCGCAGCGCAGGATCGTGGGCATCTCGGTCGACGGCGCCTGATGTCACCGGGCGTTTGCCGAAGGCCGGACCGGCCGACGTGACGCTCGCCCTGCCGTAGCGTGCGTGTTGTTGCCCGTGCCGGATAGCGTTTCAGTGTGAGCTTTGTAGGTGGCGTGAACGCCGTTCTGGCGGTTGTGAGCATGGGTGACCTCTATTTCGGCGGCTACTCCCTGGTGACCGGCAAGATTCTGGGCGGTCGTGCGGCCGAGTCCGAAGATGCCACGGACCCCGCTGAGGCCAGGCGGTCGGGCGTGGCCCACCTGCTTGTCGGTGCGGCGGTGCTGAGCCTGGCCATCGGATACATGGCGGGCGAGCAGGGCCTGTGGTATCAGATTGTCCGCGACGTACTGTTCGTTGCGGCCGTGATCTTCGCCGTCATCGCGCTGGTGAAGCTTCGGCCGCCGGCCTGGCTGGATCGTTTCCGTCGCGATGACGACGAGGCCGTCGACGGGCGCCGCTGACGCGACCGGTCCGAGTGGCGCCGGCCGACGTTGCGGCGTCGAGGGCGACGTGGTCGTCGCCGGGACGATGGCTGCTGCAGTGCGTGGTCGGTCTTCCACCCAGTTACATCCTCGCCGCCGGCCTGGCCTCCGGAGCCTGGCCATGACGCATGACCACGCCGAAGAGCGTGCGCGCGAGGCGGGCGGCGGTCAGGAGAGGGTCAAGTCGCCGTTGCCGTTCCGTCTGCGGGCCACGCGAGCATGGCGGCGTCAGCGACAGCGTGGAGTTCGGCGGTGCTCGCCCCGTCGCGCGCCTGCTGAGACATGCCCTGCAGGACGGCGCCGACAAGCGCCGCCAGGCCTGCACAATCCGTACCCATGGGTAGCACTCCGGCAGCTACGTCGGCCTCGATGCGGTCGCGCAGTGCGGCGACGTTCGCGGCACGTCGCTCTCGCAGCAGGGTGACCATGTCGGTCGATGTGGCTGTGCAGTTGACCGCTGCGCTGATCACGAGACAGCCGGCGGGCCGATGCGGTCGGGTGTACTCCACGGCGGCGGTGTGGAGGGCACGGGCGACGCCTTCGCGCGCGGAGGCCTCGGCGTCGAGCGCTGCGCCGAAGAATGCACCGTGGGTCTGCTGGTAGCGATCGACAACCTCGCGGAACAGCGTCTTCTTGTCACCGAAGGCGGCGTAGAGGCTCGGCGGGGTGATGCCCATGGCCGCGGTGAGTTCGGCGATGGAGACCGGCTCGAACCCGCGTTCCCAGAACTCCCGCATCGCTACCACGAGGGCGCCTTCTCGGTCGAAGGTGCGGGGACGCCCGCGGCGGCGAGGGTTGGCGTCGCTCATTGACACATTCTATAGCGATCGATAGCGTCACGTCATCAAGTTCTATAGCGAGCGATACAGAAAGAGGGGTTGAGGGTCGTGGTGCCACTCAACGGCAAGACCGCCCTGGTCACAGGCGGTAGTCGCGGAATCGGCCGGGGAATCGCGACACGGCTGGCCGCGGACGGCGCGCTTGTGGCGGTCCACTACGGCAAGCACGAGGCAGCCGCCGAGGAGGCCGTCACCAGCATCGTCGAGTCTGGCGGTCGGGCGTTCGCCGTCGGTGCCGAGCTCGGCGTGCCCGGCGACGCCCAGGCGCTATGGGCGGCCTTCGACGCCGGCTTGACGGAGCTCGGCGCCGAGCCCGGTCTGGACATCCTGGTGAACAACGCCGGCATCGCCAGCTCCAGCGATCTCGCCGGTACGACTGAGGCGGAGTTTGACAAGATCTTCGCGGTGAACGTCAAAGCCCCCTTCTTCATCCTGCAGCAAGGCCTCGAGCGGCTCCGCGACAACGGCCGCGTCATCAACATCTCCTCGGGCGCCACCCGGATCGCATCCCCGTCGATAGTGACGTATTCGCTGACCAAGGGAGCGCTCAACACCATGAGCTTCACCCTCGCCAAGCAACTGGGCGGGCGCGGCATCACTGTCAACTCGGTGGCTCCGGGAATCGTCGATGTCGACAGCAACGCCGTCTGGCTGCGGGAGAACCCGGAGCAGTTGGCTGTCTGGAGCTCCTTCTCCGCGTTCAACCGGGTCGGTCAACCGGCCGACATCGCCGACGCCGTGGCGTTCCTCGCTTCCGATGACTCCCGCTGGGTCACCGGCCAGTGCCTCGACGCCACCGGCGGCGCGAACCTGTGATCCGACAAGACGTCCGATCTCCGGGCACACCGCCCAGCAGCACCACCGCCGTGACCAGAGCGAGGACCTGCGTACCGCGGGGCATGCGCACGAGCAGATCGGCGCGGGTCGGCTGAGCCGGTGAAAGCGCCAGGCCGCCGGTCGCGTCGAGGTGCTCGCGCGAGGCAGCCAGGTCCGGGCCGGTCATGGACAGGCTCAGCCGGCTCGGCGCCGTAGCCTGGTCGGCGGGCACATCACACGAATCTATGCACGGCGCGCCATCCCGGCACGGCCGATCCGCGCGACTTGCGGCCGCCGCGTGCCGGCCGCCATCGGGCTGCGTTCGCTCCTGGCCGCTTCAGGCGTCCCGGTGGGGGAGGGTGACGGCGGTCCCGTAGAAACGGCGGATCTCGGTGATGGTCCGGTCGAACTGGTCGAGGTCGATCGGCTTGGTGATGTAGGCGTTGGCGTGAGCGCCGTAGCTGTCGAGGATGTCGGTGACCGCTGCCGACGTGGTGAACACGATGACCGGGATCGTCTTGAGCTGCTCATCGCGCTTGACTTCGGCGAGGACCTGGCGGCCGTCGATGCGAGGCATGTTCAGGTCGAGCAGGATCAAGTCTGGGCGTTGCGCGTCGGCGTATGGGGCGTCGCGGCGCAGGAACGCCAGCGCCTCGACCCCGTCGGCGACGTGGTGCAACCGGTGCTCGGCGTCGTGCTCGGCGAACGCCTCCTCGATCAGGGTGACGTCCGCCGGGTCGTCGTCGACGATGAGCACGTCCAGCGGCGCCATGCCGTGCCGGGGCAACGATGTCACAACGTCCATCTTCCAATATCGACCGCGCAACTGCTTCGCAGCGCCGGCACATCGAACATATCGCCGCTGGCGGAGACCGGCACGGCGCTGCAGCGGTTGGTACCACGGTGGTCCGGCATCCTGGTGGGTGTCGGCGGGGTCGTGCCGTGCGCTCGTCCCGTGGCGTCGTGTGAGCAGTGAAGGCGTTCGCGGCGTGTAGGAACGGGGACTCACGCCAGGCGCGGGCGCAGCGGGGTCGTGTTTACCGCGGGGTTGGGCCGGGCAATCTCCTGTCGGCGGCGAATTCGGCGCCGTTGATTGGCTTCAGGAGGACATTGTGACCGTCACCGGAATCATTACGGCGCTGATCGTCGGTTTGATCATCGGCGCGCTCGGCAGGCTGGTGGTCCCGGGTCGCCAGAACATCCCGATCTGGCTGACCATGGTCATCGGTGTTGTCGCGGCTCTGATCGGTACCGCCATCGCCAACGCCATCGGCGTGTCCACCGACACCCCTGGTGTGGACTGGGGCGAGCTGCTCGTGCAGGTCATCGTCGCCGCTGTCGGCGTGGCGATCACCGTGGCGGTCATGGGCCGCGGCCGTCGCAGCGCCCTCTGACCGTCACGGTCGCAACGGCACACCCGCACCACCTGATCTGACTGCGGTCCCCGGGCTTCACGGCCCGGGGACCGCAGCCGTTTGTACCCGGATCGTCTGCGGCCGGTTGATCGTTTCCGGATGCCGAGGGCGAAGCCGGATGCACGTCCTGCTTGAGGCCGGCCGTGCGGGGTACCACAACGTGGAGCGCACCACGCCGAGGAGGCGCGAGAACCATGACAGATGACTCGGCGATCGGCAGTCACACTTCCACGGTCCACGCGCGACGCCGCGAGAATCCGCAGCAGCGCATCCGGCAGCTCATGTGGCGCCCGGTCGGCGGGGGCCGGGTCGCTGTCGTCGGCCGCGCGCGTAACTGGCTGACCAGATCTCTGCCGCGGCTCGTCGGGCTCAACGCTCGCATCCAGCTGGGCGAGGACACCGAACTGCTGCTGTCCGAACTCATCACCAACGCCGTCCTGTACGCCGGCGGCGTCACCACCGTCCGGTTGCGCCTCACCGGCACAGTGCTTCGTCTCACCGTCTGCGACCATGCGACCGCGACCCCGACGGCACGGACCGCTACGACCGACGACGAGCACGGTCGAGGTATCGCCCTCGTCACGGCCCTTGCCGTCCGATGGGGTGTCGAGCGCAGCCGGACCATAGCGGGAAAATGTGTCTGGCTGGAGCTGTCCACTGCGGCCACCTCGGCTGCCTAGTCGGCATCCCGGATGACACGTCCCGGCGTTGGAACACGGAGGCCGGGTGAGCAGCCTGACCCGACGAGGCACCGTCATGCCCACTGTCTCGTGAGGGCAGCGAAGGGGTACCGTCCACGGCTGTGGAAGCGTTCTTCCGTAACGGCATGCGGTTCACAACGGTGGATGAGGGGACGGCGGACGTCGGGACGATCGTGCTGCTGCACGGATTCCCGCAACGATCGCGGTCATGGACCGACACATCTCGGCACCTGGTCGCGGCCGGCTACCGGGTCATCGCTCCGGATCAGCGCGGATACACCCCGCAGGCCCGCCCGCGGTCCCGGCGCGCCTACCGGCTCAACGAGCTCGTGTCGGACGTCGTGGCCCTGCTCGACACCGCCGGCGTCGACCGCGCCCACCTGGTCGGCCATGACTGGGGTGGAGGGGTCGCGTGGATGTTCGCCGCCGCGAGGCCGGACCGCCTGCACTCCCTGACCGTCGTTTCCGCGCCGCACCCGCGGGCGGTGGTCAAGGCCATGCTGACCAGTCGGCAGCTGGTGCAGGCCTGGCACGTCGGATTCTTCCAGTTGCCGTGGCTGCCCGAGGCCGCCATCCGGTGGCGGGGTGGCCGGATCGCGGTGGCCCTGCTCAAACGATCCGGCCTCAGCGATCAGATGGCGCGGGAGTACACCGACCGGCTCCTCAACGATCCCGGCTGCCTGGCCGCTGCGCTGCGGTGGTACCGGGCCATGCCCCTCGACACGGCAGCCGGCCTCAGGACCGGCGCGATCACCGTCCCGACGACGTACGTCTGGAGCACGGACGACATCGCCATCGGCCGCCGGGCCGCGGAGCTGACCAGCCGGTGGGTGACCGGCCGTTTCGACTTCAAGGTGCTCGAAGGTGTCTCGCACTGGATCCCGGAGCAGGTGCCCGAGACACTTGCCGCGCTCATTCTGGACCGGGCCAGGAGCGCTCGTTGAGATGCATGCCCTTCGCTACGACCGTTACGGCCCGGCACCCGGGGCGGAGTGCCGGGCCGCTTCGAAGGTGACCCGGAGCGAGGTGATACGAGCAGCGCGGTGTCCGCGAGGAGCGGGTCAGGCGTTGATCTGCTTGCGGCCGGAGTCGCCGGAGCCGACGCTGATCTTGCGGGGCTTGGCCTTCTCCGAGACCGGGATCCGCAGTTCCAGGACGCCGTTGTCGTAGCTGGCCTCGAGCCTGTCGGTGTCAAGGGTGTCGGCCAGGAACAGCTGCCGGCTGAACACGCCCATTGGGCGCTCGGAGATCACGGTCTCGACGCCGTCCTTGGTGGTGCGCTGTCGCTGGGCCTTGACTTGCAACACGTTGCGTTCGACGGTCAGCTCAATCGAGTCGGGGTCGACGCCGGGCAGGTCGAAGTGCACGTTGAACCAGTCGCCGTCGCGTTCGGCGTCGACGTGCATCACCGTGGGTCGGCTGGCGGTGCCGGTCAGCTGTTCGAAGACGCGGTCAAGGTCGCGGAACGGGTCAGTACGCATCAGCATGGTCATCTCCTCCTTGGTGCTCCTTCACCAAAGGCCTGGGGTCCGGGCGAAGATACCCCGGTGGTTGAGTGTCCTTGACTCAACTTGTCTCTACGTTCACAACGAATCCGAGGCAACGTCAAGGTCCTTGTTGGAGAAATCTCCGCGAGCGCATGTCCGGTCCCGCGGTCATCGAGATGACTGGAGCTGCGAGACCTGGACCACACCAAGATAGTTGACAGCACTCGGCTCAAGTTCTAATGGTTGATGACGAAGGCTTCCGGCGATTCCCGCAGGTGTGAGGGAGGTTGACCATGGCTGCGCCGTACGTGTCCACATGGGCACCGTGCACACCGCCGAGCGCTTCTCCGCACGAGGGCGACCAGACGGCACTGCGCAACTGCGGCAGCTCGGACAAGGAGTGAAGCGGTGGCTACCACAACAGGCGACTACTACCAGGTGCTGGGGGTGCAGCGGTCAGCCGGTCAGGACGAGATTCAGCGCGCCTACCGCAAGCTGGCCCGGCGCTTCCACCCGGACATCAACCAAGAACCCGGCGCGGACGAGCGTTTCAAGGACATCAACCAGGCGTACGAGGTGCTCTCGGATCCGAAGAAGCGCTCCCGCTACGACCGCTACGGTGCCCAGTGGCGGCAGGTTCCCGAGCACTACGACGGTCCGGCACCCGACGCCGGCCCGTTCGGCGGTGGCGACGGGCGGCGGGTGTACTTCAACCCCGGCGCCGGCGGGTTCGACGAAGCTGGATTCGGCGGCCCGGACCTCGACGACGTGCTGGCCGGGTTGTTCGGCGGCCGCGCCGGCGGTTTCGGCCCAGGCCGCCGCGTGTCGGCACCGGGCGCGGACAGCGAGGCCGAGATCGAGCTGCCGGTGGAGGATGCCTACGCCGGCGGCCTCCGGCGGATCGCCCTGCAGGCCGGAGCCGGCCTGCGCCATCTCGACGTCACCATCCCGGCCGGGGTGGTCGACGGGCAACGAATCCGCCTGGCCGGGCAAGGCGCGAGCGGGCTCGGCGGCGGCCCGCGTGGTGACCTGTACCTGATCGTGCGGCTCGCCCCACATCCGCGGTACCGGGTCAACGGCCGTGACATCGCCGTCGAGCTCCCGGTCGCCCCATGGGAAGCCGCGCTGGGGGCGAACGTGCCGGTGGATACGCCGGGCGGCCGGGTGCAGGTGCAGGTGCCGGCCGGATCGTCGTCCGGGCGGCGGCTGCGGCTGCGCGGCCGCGGCATGCCCCACCCACGAGGCGTCGCCGGTGACCTGTACGCCGAAGTCAAGATCGTCATCCCGGCTCAACCGACCCCGGACGAGCGAGCGCTGTGGCAGCGTCTCGCGCAGGCTTCGACGTTCGACCCGCGGGCGGCCCGCACCGGGGCCGAGGGAGGCCGATCGTGACCCGGCACGCCCTGACCCGACGCCGCTGCCCGCCAGTTGGTCGCGGATGCGGTCATCCGGGCGCGGTGCTGTAGGCAACAGCGCGGATCGGCGCACCGGGCCCAGGTCCTACATCTCGGCCAGAATCTTCGCCTTGGCCTGCTCGTACTCGGCCGGCGACAGCGCACCGGAGTCCCGCAGGGACTGCAGCATGGTCAACCTGACGAGTGGGTCCGTCGTCGGGGCCGGCTGCGCGGTGCTGGGCCCGGCCGTGAACAATTGCCCCTCGTTGATGGTGACAAGCGTGCCGAACGGCGGAGCCGCCGCAAAGGGGCGCGAGTGCCGCTGGGGCGGTGGGACAGGCGCCGGCGGCCCGAACCGAAGCCGGCCCAGGATGAAGCTGGCGAGGCTGCCGATGATGGCCAGCGGCAGGATGAACGCCCACGTGCCGGTCCCTGGTGGGCATTGCCGGGCAGAGACGTGGTTGCCGCCGGATGCACAGGATCCGCCCCGAATCAGCTGGAAAAGCGCGAAGAGAGCGACGCCCACGCAGGCGACGCCGAGCAGGAAGCCGATTATGGAACGAACCCGATACATCACACGGTGACCGTATAGATCAAGGTGTTCCACCCGCGTCGTTGCGTACGGAATGCGACTGTCGCCGCTCCCGGACGACCGCGTGGACGTCCCCGCGACAGTCGTCGGTGTCGCTGTAGCGTGAGGGTGGTGGGCCGTGTTCCTGGGAAGACTTTGTATCGGGTCGGCGAGCCCGATGCGGTGTAGTTGCTGGCGGCGGCGCGGGCCGGTGATGGTGACGCCTTCGGCCTCTTGGTCGGGCCGCTGCTGGACGAGCTGCGGGCGCACTGCTACCGGATGCTCGGGTCGGTTCATGACGCGCAGGACGCGGTCCAGGAGACCTTGAACCGGGCGTGGCGAAGCTTGGACCGGTTTGAGGATCATGGATCGATTCGGGCGTGGTTGTACAAGATCGCGACGAACCGGACGCTGACGGCTCTCGAGCGCCGGGGGCGGCGCGAGCTGCCCACCGACCTGAGCCCGGGCGGCGCTCCACTGGCGGAGGCGCAGTGGCTGGAGCCGTACCCGGATCGGCTGATGAGCTGGACTGAGCAGCTCGGTCCGGAGGCCCGCGTCGTGGCCCGGGAGAGTGTGGAGTTGGCGTTCGTCGCCGCCGTGCAGCGGCTGTCCGCTCGCCAGCGAGCCGTCCTGCTGATGCGCGACGTCCTCGGTTACGCCGCCGGCGAGGTCGCCGACCTGCTGGACACGACGGTCCCGGCGGTCAACAGCGCACTGCAGCGGGCCCGGAAGGTGCTTGCCGGCCTGCTGCCGGACGCCAGCCAGCAGCGGACTCTCGGCGCGCTGGGTGAGGACGGGCAACGGGAGCTGGCCAAGCGGTACATGAGCGCGTGGGAGGCCGGTGACGTCGACGCCATTGTGGCGATGCTGACCGAGGATGCGCGGTACTCGATGCCGCCGTTGAGCGTCTGGTACGAAGGCCGCGACGGGGTCCGCGGATTCCTGGCCGGCACGGTATCGCGATATCGGTGGCGCTTCCTGCCGGCCCGGGCGAGCGGGCAGCTCGCATTCGGTACATACCTGTGGAGCGACGAGCGCGGTGTGTACGCGCCGGCCGGCCTGGACCTGATAGCGCTCCGCGGCCGGCGGGTGGCCGAGGTGGTCTCGTTTCTCGACGCCGACTTCCCGACGTTCGGCCTGCCGGCTCAACTCACCGGCAATTTCCCCGTCGCGGTGCGATGAGTTTGCCGGTCGGCCCGGGTTGTAGTCCTGACGGACGCGTCATCCCGCAGGAACGGAGCCGAGCATGCCCACCAACGAGGAACAGATCCGCACCCTGATCGAGCGCTGGGCCGACGCGGTCGACGGCGGCGACCTCACTGCGGTCGTTGCCGACCATGCCGAGGACATCGTGATGTTCGACGTGCCGCCACCGCATCAGGGCGTCCGCGGCCTCGACGCCTACCGTTCGACCTGGCCGCCGTTCTTGCGGTGGCAGGCCGGCGGTGCCTCGTTCGAGATCGAGTCGCTGGACATCACCGCCGGCGACGATGTCGCCTTCGCGTATGCCCTGCTGCGCTGTGGCACCGAGCAGCACTTCGCCGACGATCCCGGCAACCGGCTGCGGGTGACATTCGGCCTGCGCAAGCAGGACGGTCGGTGGATCGTCGCCCACGAGCACCACTCGTTTCCGCTCACGGCCGGGGCCGACGCCGCAGACCGGGCGCCCGAGCGGGATCAGAACCAGCACAATCTCGCCGACGAGCTGCGCCTACTCCACCAACGCTGGTTCGACAGCACGGCGGCGAAAGACCTCGATGGCCTGATGGCACCGATCGCCGACGACGTCATCTCGTACGAGCACGAACAGCCGTTGCAGTACGTCGGTGTCGAAGCCGTGCGCGAGGTGTGCAAGGCGGGCCTCGACGCATCCGGCGCCGGTACCGTCACCTGGACCGTACCCGACCTGAAAATCGTGGTCGACGGCGATCTCGCCGTCGCGTGGGGCCTGAATCACATAGGTCTGCACCCCATCGACGCCCAGGGCACCGAGAGCTGGTCACGGGGGACTCGGGTCTTCCAACGCAGGAACGGCGCCTGGCTGATGGTCCATCAGCACCTGTCCTACCCCTACGACCCAGCCACCGGCACCACCACCACCGACCTCCACCCCCACCAGCTCCAATCCGGCTGAGCGGCGCGGTAGGTGCCGCATTGGACAGCTGCTTCAGGCGGCGCGAGTGTCGGTCAGGTCGGCGAGGTCCACGCCCGCGGCGTGCAGCAGCTGCTGGAGGTCCGGCAGCTGGAGCCGGTCGACGACGCTGTTGCCGTGGATGAGCCGGTACCAGCCGATGCCGTGGTGGCGCACGATGTCGACCCGCCAGGCGCCGTCCGCGGTCTGCAACGACCCGGTCACCTCCTCCGGGGAGGGCGGTGATGGCGCCGGCTGGGCGGCCGGAGCCGGCGGGGGTGTCTTGTCCGGTCTGACCCCGCGCCACGCGGCGTGACGTAGCTGCCGGTCGGGGGTGAGGGTGCGGTAGGCCACTTCGCCGACCACGACCGGTTCGATCCATGTAGCGTCCCGGCTCTGTTCTCGCGGGACGCCGGACACCGGCGGCGTCGCGCGGCGCAGCCCGGCCAATGCCTGCTGCAGGTGGCGCAGGTCGGCGTCGGTGAAGCCGGTCCCGACCCCGCCGGCGAAGTGCAGGGTGCCGTCGGCGGCGGGGATCGCGACGAGCAGCGAGCCGATGGTCCCGGCGCGGCGGCCGCGGCCGGGCCGATGCCCGATGATCACCACTTCGATCGTGTCCACGAAGGCGTGCTTGATCCACGACTTCGACCGCTCGGCCGGCCGGTACGTCGAGTCGGCGAGTTTCGCGACAACGCCCTCGAGCGCGAACGCTCGCGCGGCGGCCACGGTGCCCGGCCCGTCGGTGAAGCGTCGCGGAACGTACCCGACGGCACCGCCCCCGCCGCCCGGGCCGGCGTCGGCTACCAGTGTCCGGGCGCCGCCCGGTCCGTCGGCGACGGCAGGGCCGGGTGTGTCCGCGAGGCCGGGAAGCCTGGGCAGGTGAAGGCCGTCGAGCAGCGCGCGGCGCTGCTCGTAGGGCAGGGCGAGCGTCGAGGCGCCGTCCAGGTGCAGCACGTCGAAGATGTAGAAGCTGACCGGCACCCGTTGCACCAGCGCCGGGGCGGGGTTGCGGACATGCATTCGATCTTGCAGGAGCGGGAACGACGGGCGCCCGGCGGCGTCCAGCGCGACGAGCTCACCATCGAGCACCACCGGCCGGCCGCGGAGCTGGTCGGGTAGGGCGGACAGCTCGGGGTACCCGCTGGTGATGTCGAGATCGTTGCGGGAAAAGGCGGTGGCCTGGCCGGCGTCGACGACGACCACGGCGCGCACGCCGTCCCACTTGAACTCGTACCGCCATTGCGGCCCCTCTGGGACCGGGCCGGCGGTGGCCAGCATTGGCCGCACCGTCGCCACGCCCGCTCGCACCGGCGCCATCACGCACGCCTGCCGTCGGCGTGTTCGGTGCGCCACCACGGCCACGGATCCGTGCCACAGGCACGGGGCAACCCGGCCGCCGGCCGCTCGCCGGGCATCAGCACCCCACCCACGCCACCTAGCGTGCCGCAGGATCGCCGCTGGTCAAGACCAATTCGGGCATCCGGCGCGAACTCCATCGCGGTAATTCACCCACGAGGACGGAGGCCTCGGCGGTACCAAGACGCTGCACGTGCCGTACGACTGCGGCACCGTGACGTGAGGGCGGCCCGACTCAAACGGCACCGTCCGGACAGCACGCAGCGCCGTCCCGGATGTTGTCGGCCGTTCAGACGCAGTCGCGGCAGAGCTGCCCGGCGTGACCGTCGGCCAGCCGGTTGCGGTGGTGGACGAGAAAGCACCGTCCACATCGGAACTCGTCGGCCCGCATCGGCACCACGGGGACGGACATCTCCTCGTCGATGGGGTCGCGCTCGTCGGTCGAGTCCGGGCCGGCGGCTCCGTCGAGGTCAGGCGTGTCGTCGGAGGCGGCTCGGCCGCGCGTGCCGAAGCTCGGCTCGTCGGCATCGTCGGTCTCGCTCGGGCGGGGTGCATCGAAATCGACGTTCATGGGGCTCCTACCGATCGCCGGTCACCAGTGTCGGCGCCGGACGGCGCCCTGGACGGAAAGTCACTGTCGCGGAAGCTGAGGCCGAGCCGGGCGGGGAGCCCTCGTCATGCCGGACCGTCCGCGCGCACGGCGGTGGCCTGGGCGACCTGATGGCGGCCGGCTCCGGCCCGATCCGGCTGCGGCTCGGGGTCGAACGAGGAGCTCTGCGCGGGTGGCGCATCGGGTTCGGCCCGCTCGCTCGCACGGTCGGCCACCCGCGCAGCGGCGGCCTGGTCGTGGTCGGTCGACTCCGTCCCGGGTGGCTCGCGATCCGGGGTGGGCTCGCCCGCGGGGTGATCGGCGAGGTAGCGCACAGCGGTGTTGGCCACCGCCAGCAGTGGCACGGCGACGACGCCGCCGACGATACCGGCGGTGACGACCCCCGTGGCGATGGCCAGGATGACCGCGAGCGGGTGCAGGGCGACCGCCCGGCCCATGATGAGCGGCTGCAGGACGTGGCCCTCGAGCTGCTGGACGGCGATCACGATGCCCAGGACGATGAGCGCCGTCACCGGGCCCTGCGTGACCAGAGCGACCAGGATGGCGACGACGCCGGACAGCGTGGCGCCGACGACCGGGATGA
The DNA here is from genome assembly GCF_019904175.1 of Dactylosporangium vinaceum. Taxonomy (GTDB): domain Bacteria; phylum Actinomycetota; class Actinomycetes; order Mycobacteriales; family Micromonosporaceae; genus Dactylosporangium; species Dactylosporangium vinaceum. The sequence goes on from NZ_CP061913.1 coordinate 4,492,578, forward strand.
ATGCGCCGAGGAATACCAGGGCGGCCAGCGGCAGCGCCAGGGGAACGCGCAGGATCGCCAGCCCGATGCCGATGCCCACCGCGTCGACGAACGCCACCAGGACCGTCGCGCGGACATACGAGACGAGCGTGTGCCACGAATAATGTCCGGCGCGCGCGACCGGCACGCGGGCCGCACGGGGCAGCAGGCGGCAGAGGAACTGCCAGATCTGGCCGCCGTCGCGCAGGAAGAAGAACAGGGTGAACAGGACGACGAAGAATCCGGCGAGCACCTCGGTGAGGGTTGTGGCGGTGCTCAGCGCGCCGGACGCCCACGCGCCCTGGTTGGTGCTGACGGTGCGGCGCAGCCTGTCGACGCCGTCGCTGAGCTGCGCATCGGAGATGTGCAGCGGACCGCGGGCGAGCCAGTGCTGCACCTGCTCGACGCCCTGACCCACCTGAGTGGCCAGGTCGTCGAACTGGCTGATGAACGTCTGGACGATGAGCGTGAGCCCGCCACCGACCACCAGGAGTCCGGTGACCAGGACGATCCCGGCGGCGAGGGAGCGGTTGAGGCCGCGGTTGCGCAGGGCGGCGGCGGCCGGCTCGAACAGGGCCGCCAGCAGCAGGGCCACCACCACCGGGATCACCACGACGCTGAGCACGCCGAGGACCCGCAGCAGCAGGTAGGCGGCGGCCAGGAACAGGATCACGCGCCAGGACCAGGCTCCGGCAACGCGGACGCCACGGGGGACGCCGTCGTCGACGGCCGGAGACATCCGCACCCCGAGCGCCGGCGATCGCCCAATGGCAGGATCGTCCCGGATGAACGGCGGCGGGGTACCGCGACGAGCGGCGGTCAGGCGCGTCTGCGTACGGTCACGAGTCTGCCTCAGCCAACTCACGGCGGGAACTCTCTTCTGTGAACCCGGCCGCGCAAACCGCGCACATCACCGGAGGAGTGGCGGTCGGCTTGGAGGTGGCCCGGAAGAGGACCCTCGAGGTGTACCGCGGTGTCTGGGCGGCCCCGATCAGCCCGGCCGGCACCACCGCCGGCGCTCCTGATCGGTGTTGTACTACCCGCCGATCGGCCCGCTGAAACGGCGGACCCGTGCCCAACCGGCCGCCGATGGTGCGGGGATGCCGGCCGTCATGGACCGGGCCGGCGGTGGCCGCTCGAGCCACTGGTGACGATGCTTGCCCGGTCGCGTTGCCGATCGAACGGGCGTACAGTGATGCAAGGCCCTCGGAATCCCGGCGACCTTCGCGCACAATGACGGACCGCCGTCGTGCAGCACGGTTTGCCGCACACCGCCGCATCATCTGGCTGCGGGCACGCCCATCTCCCGTCCGATCGTGAGTGGTGCGCGGCCGCAGAGGGGACCACCATGTTCACCAACGCCCAGCGCTCCACGGCCGTCGCGACGGGGCCGCCCACCGAGCCCCGAACGGTCTTCGCCGACGTTCGCGCATCGAAAGCCGTCCTCGACGGCGCATGGTGGCCCCGCTCGTGGAACCCGATCGAGGAGCTGCCCGGACTGATCCTGCTCCTTGATGAGCGGTTCGGACAGGTGCGGCGGCTCATGGTCAGCAGCGCGGTCTGGGATGGGAAGTTCCGGGGCATCGCGGTCGGCAATCACGTCGTGCGGATCGGCTGGTTCACCTCCGTCGACACGGGTCTGCTCGTCGCCTCCACCGACGGCGGCGGCCAGATCGACCTGCTGGTCGTCCCGCCCGAGACCGCCGCGGCCGACGCTGCGACCGCCATGGCGACGGCCGCCGACCCCGCGAACGAGCTGCGGCCCGCGGCCATCCTCGCCGCGTCCAGGCCGATCGGCGTCGCATGATCCGTGCCACGACCGAGCAGTTGCTGACCGAGCTCGGCCTGCTGTCGGCCGGCCACCCCGGCCGCGACCCACTGCGAGCGCGCGTCATCGAAGAGGGCCTGCCCCTGGCGCGGCGGCTCGCCCGCCGGTATGCCGGACGCGGCGAACCCATCGACGACCTCAATCAGGTCGCGGCGCTCGCTCTCATCAAGGCGGTCGACGGCTTCGACCCGACCGGCCCGTATCCGTTCGCCAGTTACGCGATCCCGACCATCGTCGGTGCCCTCAAGCGGCACTTCCGGGACAGTACGTGGGCGCTGCGGGTGCCCCGCTCGTCGCAGGAGCTCCTGCTCCGCGTCCGCACCACCGGCGACGAACTCACCCAGCGGCACGGGCGGCGACCCAGCCCGGCGGAGCTCGCGACCCACCTGCACGTCACCGCCGAGCAGTTGCGCAGCGCGACCCAGGCCGGGCAGGCATACGTACTGCCGTCGCTCAACGCTCCTTACACGCCCGACCCGGACAGCGTCGACCTCATCGAGATGATCGGTGGCGTCGATCCGCGCTATGCCGGTGTCGACGAGCAGGTGTCCCCACCGCCGATCCGCCGGCTGATCAAGAACATGCCCGAGCGTGACCAACGGATTCTGGCCATGCGCTTCACCGACGAGATGACCCAGGCGAGCATCGCCACCGCGGTCGGGGTGTCCCAGATGCATGTCTCCCGGCTCCTGCAGCGCTGCCTCAACCAGCTCCGCGATGGCCTCCACCAACCACAGCCGGCGCTGACGTCACCGCATCCCGCGACGACGGTGCCCACGAGCCCGGCCGTCAACTCGCAGATCGCCCGCCGGGTGATACCGAGCGCGGCGATGGCGGGAGCCACCGCGATCGCACCCAGGCGCGTCGCCAGCACGCCGTAGTGCTCGACGAGCCGGCCGGCGTCGGTGGTGCCTCGTCGAGCGGAGCGATGTCGGCGAGCGGGCTTGCCGCGGCGGATCCGGTGAACGCCGTACACCGGCCCGGTCCGCTGTTCAGGCGTCCGGCACCTGCACGACCACGATTGCGGTGTCGTCGGCGATGCTCCGGCCGCTGAAGTCGAGCACGGCGGTCTCGATCGCGACGGCCAACGCTGTCGCGTCGCCGCTGGTGGCGGTGATGAGATCGCTGAGCCGTTCGGTCCCGAACAAGGCCCGGTCGGCGCGGTTGCGGGCCTCGGTGACGCCGTCGGTGTACATGATGAGGCTGTCCCCGGGCCGCAACAGGGTGCGCTGCTCGGTGAGCTCGGCGTCCCGGACGCAGCCGAGCACGATGCCGGGCCGGCCCACAGTCTCAACGGTTCCGCTGGACCGGCGCACCAATGCGGGATCGTGCCCGCCGCAGCTGACCCGCACGGTGAAGCCCTGGGGATGCGGGCGGAGAGCGGCGTAGACGGCGGTCAGGAACTGCCCGTCGTCGCTGAACCACTCATGCAGAGCCGTGTTCAGCGCGGCGAGGTTCGCGCTGGGCGAGGCACTGCGGACGGCCGCCGCCCGCAAGGTCCACCGCGCCAGCGCCGTCGTCTTGGCCGCCTGCGGCCCCTTGCCGGCCACGTCGCCGACGACGACACCCCAGGTGCCGCGCGGGGAGTGGAACACGTCGTAGAAGTCGCCGAGGACCTCGGCGCCGCGGCCGCCACGCAGGTAGCGTGCGGCGAGGTCGAGACCCGCCACGACCGGCAGGCGGGGCGGAAGAAGGCTTTCCTGCAGCGTGCGGGACAGCATCGCGGCCTCGTCGGCGGCGCCGAGGGCTTCCAGCGTTGCCGCCTGCGCCTGCCGGGTCGCCTCCCGGGCGTCCTCGAGCGCGATCCGCAGCGCGATCTCGCCGCCGGCGGCGTGGGCGAGTGTGTCCAGGACCTCGACGTCGTGCGGTGTCCAGTCCCGCCGCACCGTGTCCACGGCGCAGAACGTCCCGAGCACGTGCCCGTCGGGCGATCGGATCGGGAACCCGGCCCAGGCCAGTACACCCATCCGCTCGATCGACGGGTTGTCCCGAGTGCGAGCGTCGGCCGTGGTGTCACCGATGATGAGTTCGGTATCCAGACCGATCACGTACTGGCAGAAGGAGTCGCCGACCGTGTTCTGCCGCCCGGCCGGGTCCGTCGCGGCGATCCCGATGCAGCTCTTCCAGAAGGAGCGGACATCGTCCACCACCGTGACGAACGCGAACGGCGTGCCCAGTAGCGTCGCCGCCAGCCGGGCGAGCCGGTCGAACGCCTCCTCGGCCGGGGTGTCCAGCAGCCCCGTCCGCCGGACTGCGGCCAGCCGGGCCGGGGCAAGGATCCGAGCCGACGTGCTCGCACCGGGCGGTGATGGCGGCATTATCGCGGGGGCATCGGGCGTCGATTTCGCCGCGTCGGTGAGCCGTCTGCTCGTCACCCGCGACGCTGCGCAGCTGGGCCCGCCGTTGCGGCCAGGAGCTTGAGGGCCAGCGCTGCGGCCATAACCGCAGGCCCGCCCGGGGCGGCAGCGCCGGCCGCCGGCCGGGTGGCGAGTGGGCGCGGGGTCAGCGGATTCGCGTTGCCGACGTCGCTGCCATCCATGCGGATAGTGTGGCACAAAACCCGCCGGGGCCGGCGGGCCGCTGGCTGCACCCGGCGGGTGCCGACACCAGGTGCGGGTACTGCAGCGCCGGCCGGTAGGCGGCGAAGGCCGGCAACGGGGTCGCGACGACCGGCAGAGCCGTGAGATGGCGCTTGGTCCCGCCGCCCCTCATCCAACATCGGGGCCGTCGTCGGCGCCGCGCACCGCGCCGCCGCCGACGGCGCGGGCACGGTGCGGTGAGCGCGCGCAGCGGCCGCGGCGAACGTGGATCCGCCGACGTCAACCCTGAGCATCGATCGAAGCAGGTCGACACTACCGACCGTGGCAGGCAGCCGGACGGCTCAGAACGAACCGGTCCGCGTATCGCTGTACGGCGCGAGCCGCGCTCCGACGACGTGCCGGAAGTTCAGCAACAGTGTCGACGTCTGCTCGTCGCCGAACCGCGACACCGTCAGCGGGTGCACGGACTCCTCGGTCATCCACGCCGTGAGGTCGTCCAGCGACAGATCCATCCCGTGCACACGCAGCACGAGCTCCTTGTCCCGCCCGACGGTGAGCAGATACAGCAGGCAGGTGGGCGGCTCAACGGTCATGACGCAGGTCCCTTCGTCGCATCGCCGTATCCGTGCACCGTCTACAGTGGACGCCGGACGCGGCGACTGGTCCGGCCGCCCGATGGACGGCGCGCGTTCACAGTACAGGTCCGCGTGGGATCCTCCGGTCACGCGACGTCACCGGATTGTGCGGCCGCGCTCAGCGCCGACGTGCCCGCTCGGGTGCGGCCGGCCACGCGGTCGAGCACCGATCAGGCGACGCGGTCGCGGCCGGCCAGTCCGCCGGTGTCCCACGACAGTCGCTTGCTCATGCGCACCGCGAGGCCCCGCGGGCGCACCTGGACCCACTCCGCGGCGTCGCTCAACGCGCGGATCAGGGCCATTCCACGGCCGGTCTCGGCCGATCCGTCGGCGGTCCCCCGGCCGATGGGCCGATCCGGCAGTCCCAGACCATCGTCGAACACTTCCAGGACGCAACGGCCACGGTCCACGGTCAGGTTGACTCGAAACGTGGCACCAGCGGCGTGCACGACGGCGTTGGTGCACGCCTCGGCAAGCATCAGCGCGACGTCGGCCCGGCAGCTCGCAGCCACCCCGAGCGCGCTCAGCGCCGCATCCGCGAGCCGCCGGACCTTGCCCACCGAGGCGGGCTCCCGCGGCAACGCGAGCGCCAACGCCAGTCGGAGGTAGGCCGATGGCAGGCCGGTCCCCTCGGCGGCCTTGACCGCGTTGATCGCAACCGGTACCGCCTGAACCGGCAACTGCGCCGACCGGGCGGCGCGCTCAATGTTCATGGCCCCTCTTCGGCGCGCGCGGCGCGAGTGGTACCGCAGGCCGTCGGGGGCCGCATCAGCACTGACCGGAGGCCGGCGGGCCGCGATCGTCTACCGGCCGTGCCTGCTCGGCTCTTCTCCGGTGCGCGGTCGCGAGCAGCCAGCTCCGCGCATCGCCGTGCCACCTCGTTGACACCGGCGCGAGCCGCCACATCTCGTCGAACACCGCTCGGGTGGCGCGCACTGCGGCCGCGTCGTCCGGCCCGGGGCGGACGAGGGCGGAGATGTGGTGAGCCATGAGACGGGACAGCGCGACGAGGGCAGCCGGGTGCCGGACGGCAACGTCCTGGACGAGGTTGTTACACGACGCTGCAGCTGTGGCCGAACCGGCGTATCCCGGCTCCATGGAATCCCCTTCGTGTCACGACGGGTCGACACCACCGGGGTCCGGAGCGGCTCTGCCGCGTATGGTACGCCCTGCCGTGAGCATCCGGCTATCCGTGGCGTGACGCGCGGCAGCCTCATCCGATGCGCCCTTCCTGCGGTTCACCGCGGCGGCCTTACCGCCCGGGCCTACCGGCCGGCCACGTCAGGTCCGTCTCCAGGACGTACGAAGCGTTTGCGTCGTGCCGGAAAGCCGTATCGGCCCGCCGCCGAGAGCCATTGGGGGAGAGCCCCGGCCGTGCGGTCGATCGAAGCCGGCGTGCGCCAGGTGGTGGGTCGGCCGGCCGCGGGCGGCTGAGCCCGCGGACAGCGCCATATCCGGCCGCACGCGTTTCGAGACGGCCGCCGGCCGATGACCTGAGGACGGCGGGTTTGTCAGTGTGCCTCGTTCGGCTCCGGTCGGGAGATCTGGTCGGTGCCGTCGACGATGGCCAGCGCCAGTTCGGACAGGTTGCGGTTGCGATTGCGGGCCGCGCCGCGCAGGAGGGTGAATGCTTGGTCGAGGGTCACCTGGAGGCGCTCGGCGAGCACGCCCTTGGCCTGCTCAATGAGGATCCGGCTGTTGAGTGCGGTTTGCAGCTGTTCGGTGAGGGTGTCGCGGTAGCGGATGGCGCGCTGCTGCAGCAGCCCGATGGTGGCGATGTCGGCGAGGGCTTTACCGGCCCGCAGTCTGTCGGCGTCCAGTGCGCCGGGCTCGACACCGAAGAGGTTGAGCGCTCCGATGACGTCGGCCCGCAGCCGCATGGGTATGGCGTGGACCGAGACGAAGCCGACCTCGGCGGCGGCGGCGGCGAAGCGGGGCCAGTGGTCCGCGGTGCGGATGTCCGGCACGGTGACGGGCTTTCCGGTGTTGAAGCAGTCCACGCAGGGGCCCTGGTCGGTCTGCAGCTGGAACAGCTCCAGCAGCCGGGTCCGTTCGGAGGATGCGGCTACGAGCTGCAGGGTGGCCTGCTGGTCGGTGAGCAGGATGCCGGCGGCGGACACGTCCAGCAGCTGCACGCACCGTTCGGTGAGCGCGTGAAGGAAGTCGATGACGTCGAAGTCGTCGACGAGCGTGTCCGCCATCTCGACGAGGACATCGGCTAGCACGGTCGCGGCCATATCAGACACCTTCGTCACGCGTCATGCCGTCAGGCGTTCGGTTACCTGTTGCGATGGGCCGGCCACGGGATGGCCGATTCGGGGTTCCGGTCGGCGTCTCGCCGCCGGTCGTCACGGCTCACCTTCCGTGTCGCCGCCGGGGTCGAATCGTAGCCGCCGGGCGACGACGTCACTGGCGACGTCCCGCAGCCGCCGGCCGTGTGTGTAAGCGTAGGCCCGCAGCCGGGTCAGTGCGAGTGCGGCCGTCAGCCCGAGCTGCACGCTGACCATGCCGGTGGCCTGGTGCACCTCCGGATGCTGCAGGCCGGCCGGCTCGGGGACCCTTCCGGGCATCGCGCGCCTGTCGGGCCCGGTGGTGTCGAGCAGCACCGCGCAGGCCGTGTCGGCCAGCAGCAGCGCGTCGAGCAGCCGCTCATGGTCCAGCGCACCCGGCTCGGTGCGGTACAGGTCCAGCACGCCGAGGCGGATGGCACCGATCTGCAACGGCAGCGAGAAGATCGCGCGGACGCCCGACTGCACGGCGTCCGGGGCGAAGATCGGCCATCGATGCAGGTACGACGGCTCGCACAGGTCGGGAATCAGCGAGGGGCCACCGAGGTGCGCCTCGACGCATGGACCCTCGCCGAGGGCCAGGCTCAGCTCCTCCATCTGCGCGGCGAGCGGGCCGCTGCTGAAGATGGTCTCACGTGGGGCGGCGGCGAGCGCGACGGCGATCGCCGCCGCGTCGGTCCCGGTCGCGGTCATCGCCGCGGCGCACACGTGGCCGACGGTCACCGGTCCGCCGCCGGACTGTTCGACGACGAGGTGCCACAGCCGCATCCGGCGGTCGGGACTCACTGCGCAGCCCGAGGCGGGCGTTGGTGTATCGACGATCCGGTCACGAGTGCCGCCTCCGGTATCCAACGGTTCGTGCGGCAGCGATGGTGACCAAACAGAGCAATCCCGGATCGAAGGCGGCTGACTCCGCAACCGCGCAAGACGCACACACCCTACACCCGAATGCTCGTCATCGTGCGGCTCGGCTCCGGCGCGTAGGCTCGCGGCGCTGCTCCGGACCCCGGTGGCTGACGACCCGTTGATCGACTCGTCCCCACCCGTCGTGGTTCTCTCGCGCCGCGCGCGTTGCCGATCGGAATGTAGCAATGGCCGTTTCGTACGGACTCCTCAGCACCCATCCGCCGACCCGATGCGGTCTGGCCGCGTTCAATGCTGCCCTGGCCCGGCAGCAGACCGCCGCTCCGAGGGCCGGCGGGATCGTCCGGGTCACCGCGAGCGGCGATGATCCGCACCTCGGCGCCGCGGTGGTGCACACCTGGCCGGCCGGCAGCGTGGCCGGCTGGCTCGGTGCGGCGGCGGCCCTCAACGCCTTCGACGTCGCCGTGGTGCAGCACGAATTCGGCATCTACCCCGGCCCGGCCCCCGCGCGCTGGCCGGCCGTCGCGGCACAGTACGAGGCGCTCGCGGCCGGGCTCCTTGCCGCGCCGCCGGACGATCAGGCCCTGGTGGCCCGGCCCGCCCGGTCGCGGACCTGAACGAAGGGTCCGGACGACACGCAACGCGTTGCCGCTGATCGTCAACCTGGCGCGACCTGCTCGCCGCCGGCATCACCGACGCCGGCGCCGACAATGAGATGTCCCGTCCGTCAGGCCGCCCACATCGGCTTCGACGGCTGGCGCATCGCGGATGGTCAGCGGCCGCAACGACCTTCGCCGCTTCACCATGACGCCGATGCATGGTCGGGGTGCGGGACAAGGGCATCGCGTTCTTCCGCACCGCCGGTGGCCGCCTGGCGTTGAGCCGCAGCGCCGGCGAGACCATCGGCCTCATCACCGTCGACGGGCAGAGCCGATGGAGCGTCGCTACCGTTGTGCGGACGCAGCGTGCGGACGGTCGTCAGCGGGATCTCGGCGCGGGACCTCGCCCGGACTCTGAGCGGCCGACGTCCGTCGGCCGACGAGGTGATCGAGTCGGATGGCGGCGTAGCCGAGGGTGGCGGCCACCCCGACGGTGAGCAGGTCCGCGAGGCCGACCGGTTGAGTGTGGAGCAGGTCGCGCAGTGGCGGCAGGTATACGGCGGCGAGCTGCAGCAGCAGGGCACTGCCGACGGCGGCGAAGAGCATGGGGTTGGTGCGGGTGCCGGGCCGGGCGCGGGAGCCGAGGGCGACGGCGAGCTGGGTGGCACCGAGCGCGAGGAAGACCAGCGTCTGCCAGGGCCGGTCGGTGGCGTGGGCCCAGACGCCGGTGCCGAGGGTGACGGCGGCGATGGCCGTGCCGACGCGGGCGACGCGTTGCCAGAGTCCGGCGCCGAGGATTGTCTCGGCCGGGGGCCGGGGTGGCTGTCGCATGGCGTCGGGGTCGCCGGGTTCGCTGCCGAGGGCGAGGCCGGGCAGGCCGTGGGTGAGCAGGTTGATCCAGAGCAGCTGGGCGGGCAGGAGTGGTAGGGCGAGGCCGAGGAAGGGGCCGGTGAGCATGACGAGGATTTCGGCGGTGCCGCCGGCGAGGGCGTAGAGCAGGAAGCGGCGGATGTTGGCGTAGACGCGGCGGCCCTCCTCGGCGGCGGCGACGACGGTGGCGAGCTCGTCGTCGGCGAGGACGAGGTCGGCGGCCTGGCGGGCGACTTCGGTGCCGCGTTGTCCCATGGCGACGCCGATGTCGGCGGCGTGCAGGGCGGGGCCGTCGTTGACGCCGTCGCCGGTCATCGCGACGACCGCGCCGGTGCCGCGCAGGGCCTCGATGATGGCGACCTTCTGCTGCGGGGTGGCGCGGGCGAAGACCTTGACGCCGTCCGCGGCGGGCGGGCCGGGGTCGCCGGTGCGGCAGTCATGGACCGGATCGCCGGCGGCGATGATGCCGAGGTCGGTGGCGATCGCGGCGGCGGTGGCGGGGTGGTCGCCGGTGATCAGGACCGGTGTGATGCCGGCCCGCGTGCACGCCGAGATGGTGGCGGCCGCGGTGGCGCGGGGCGGGTCGAAGATCGCGACCAGTCCGAGCAGGTGCAGCCCTCGTTCCCCGTCGCCGGTGAGGTCGGGCAGGGTGGCCCGGTCGGCCCGGGCGACGGCGAGGACCCGGAACCCCGCGCCGGCGAGCTCGTCGGCCCGCGCGGCGGCGCGGCGCAGCAGGTCGGCGTCGTCGGCCAGCAATGGTGACTGCAGCAGCGCTTCCGGTGCGCCCTTGCAGATCACGCGGGCGGCGCCGGACCCGAGACGATTCGCGGTGGTCATGCGCTTGCGGTCACTGTCGAACGGCACTTCGGCCTGCCGCGGATGGTCCTGCTGGAGGACGGTCCGGTCGATGCCGAGCTTGCCGGCCGCCGTGAGCAGTGCGACCTCGGTGGGGTCACCGACGGGCAGCCAGGTCGTGGTGTCCCCGTCCGGTGGGCGGAGCGCGGCGTCGTTGCACAGCGCGACGGCGTTCAGCAACGCCGTCAGGTCGGGTGCTTCGGCGCCCGAGACGATTCGGCCGTCGCGGGTGACGTCGCCGTCCGGGCTGTAGCCGGAGCCGGTGACGGTGGCCTCCCCGGTGGGGGTCCAGAGCCGCCGGACGACCATGGTGCCCTCGGTGAGGGTGCCGGTCTTGTCCGTGGCCAGGATCGTGACGGACCCGAGGGTCTCCACCGCGGGGAGCCGGCGGATCAGCGCGTGGCGGGCGGTCATCCGCCGGGCGCCGAGGGCCAGGCTCAGCGTGACGACGGCGGGCAGCGACTCGGGGACGGCGGCGACGACGAGGCTGATCGCAGTAACGATCATGAGCTCGAGAGGTTGTCCGCGGAGCAGGCCGAGGGCGAGGACGACGGCGCACAGCACGAGCGTGACGGCGGCGAGGATCCGTCCGACGCCCGCGAGGCGCCGCTGCAGCGGGGTGAGCCCGGCTGCGGTGACAAGCATCGCGGCGATGCGGCCCATCGCGCTGGCGGCGCCGGTGGCGGTGACGACCGCACGTCCGCGGCCGCGGACGACGACGGTGCCCGCCGATACCACGGCGTCGAGCGCGTCAGCCGTGTCCGGGCGCTCCGGGCCGGTGGGCGGGCGCTTTTCGACCGGGGCGGACTCGCCGGTCAGCGCCGCCTCGTCGATGAGCAGCGCCGCGGCCTGCACGATGCGGGCGTCGGCGGGCACGATGTCGCCTTCGGCGAGGACGAGCAGGTCACCGACGACGAGATCCGCGGCCGGGACCTGCCGCTGGGCCCCGTCGCGGACGACCCGGGCGTCGGGTGCGGTCAGTTCGGACAGGGCGGTGATCGCCCGTTCGGCCTTGACCTCCTGCACGACGCCGACGGTGGTGTTGACCACGATGACGAAGAGGATGACGCCGGCGTCGGTGAAGTCGCGGGTGACGATGGTGAATACGGCGGCGGCGAGCAGGACCAGCACGAGCGGGTCCCGCAGTTGGGCGACGACCCGTCGCCACAGTGCGGTCGCCGGACGCCGGGGCAGCGTGTTGCCGCCGCCTCGGGCCAGCCGGGCCGTGGCCTCCCGCGACGACAGCCCCCGGTGCATCGCTGCCGACTGGGCAAGATTGCTTGTCACGCCGCTCCTCGTCGTCGTGGGCGGGCTGGACGGTCACAGTTTCTGCGCGAGCGTGGCGAGCATGCCGGTGACGATGGGTGCGGTGTCCGGGACGCAGGTGCAGGCGTCTCCGTGGGTGGTGCGGTGCCAGGCGATGAGGTACTGCAGGGCGAGTTGGTTGACCTGATAGTCATGTTCGGCCTTGACGCGGTCGGTGTCGGCCTGGCGGTTCTGGCTGAGCAGGATCAGCGGCGCGGCGTAGGCGGCCTGGGTGGAGAACAGCAGGTTGAGCAGGATGAACGGGTACGGGTCCCAGCGCAGCGCGACGGCGACGATGTTCGCGGCGATCCAGGCGATGACGATGACGGTCTGCACGACGATGAACCGCCAGGAGCCGAAGACGCCGGTAACGGAGTCGGCGAGGCGCTGCCCGACCGTGCGGTGGTCGTGGCGGTACCGGTTGGCCGGATGCAGGTAGTGCCGGCGCGCGGCCTGCGCGCCGCGCTCCGGCGTGGCGATCCGTGGTGCTGGACAGGGTGTCTCATGCACGGTGCCGCACCTGGTGCGACTGCTCGATGAGCTGGTCGGCGGGCAGGCGGGGTGCGTGCGGCGGTCCGGCGTCGGCCGGGTCGATAGCGCCGAGGCGCAGCACCAGGTAGGGGTAGCCGGTGGAGGCGAGCACCGCTCGCATGGCCTGCCGGGTGCTGACGACCTCGATCGGGGCGCTGTGCGGCAGCACGGAGACGCCGAGCTCGGTGGCGGTCAGCCAGCCGGCGGACAGGGCCTCCCCACCGCGGAGCCAGTCTCGGGGCTCGTCGGTGCGGCCGTAGAGCAGGGCGAACACCGCGGCCCTGTCGTGTTCGGCGCTGACCGCCAGGGTCCCGTGGTGGCCGAAGTCGCGGCCGGGCACCGTGGTCTGCGGCGCCTGGCCCGGGATGGCGGCGTCCGGGATGCCGGCGCCGCCGGGCCGGTTGCCGCCGGTCCAGTAGCCGAGCTCATCCCGCCAGGCCGCCTCGGCGGCCTCGGTGCGCTGGGCATGGTCCGCGGCGCTGGCCAGTTCGAGGACCTGATCGGCGCTCAGCGTGTGCAGCCAGGTGTCCTCGGCCTCGACGGCGGCGGTGATGGCCCGCAGATCCTCCGGTCGCACCGGGGCGCCGGTCACCGGCCGGCGATCGGTGTGCCGCAGCGGGATCGTCCGCAGATGCAGCGCCGTCTGCTGGTCGGCCCGCGCCCGGCCGTCGAGCCGGATCGTGGCGAGATGATCCGGATCGGTGGGATCCGGCAGCCGGGTCGTCGTCACCTGCCAGCCCTGGGCGGCCAGTGACATGCGGGCGTGGTGCAGGGCGACGCCGCAGCTGAGCGTGGCCAGGCGGGTTTCGGGATCGGTCACGGCGAGGACGCGGCGGCGGTCGGTGTACAGGTCGAGGGCGTCACCGGCCAGCCGCCACCGCCATGGTTGGGTGTTGTGGATGGACGGCGCGTAGCCGGCGGTGGTGGCCGCTTCGGTGAGCGCATGGCGCATGGCCACGGCGTCGGTCGGGTGGGTCAGCGCGTCGTTGGACATGGCAGGACTCCTCATGCGGTCGGCCAGGTCCAGTCGCGGACCTCGGGCAGGTCTTCCCCGGTGCTGCGGACGTAGCTGCGGTGCTCGGCCCGTTTGTCGACCATCTGCTGACGCAGGACGGCCGCGCGGCGGGCCAGACCGGGGACGCGGTCGATGACGTCGATGACGAGCCGGAAGCGGTCCATGTCGTTGAGGACGAGCATGTCGAACGGGGTGGTGGTGGTGCCGTTCTCCTTGAAGCCGCGGACGTGGAGGTTGGCGTGTCCGGTGCGGCGGTAGGTGAGGCGGTGGATGAGCCACGGGTAGCCGTGGTAGGCGAAGATGACGGGCCGGTCGGTGGTGAAGATGGCGTCGAACTCGGCGTCGGGCAGCCCGTGCGGGTGTTCGGCCTCGGGTTGCAGCCGCATCAGGTCGACGACGTTGACGACGCGGACCTTCAGGTCGGGCAGGTGCCGGCGGAGCAGGTCGGTGGCGGCGAGGATCTCCATGGTGGGTACGTCGCCGGCGGCGGCGAGCACGACGTGCGGGTCGCCGGCGTCGTTGGAGGCCCAGTCCCAGATGCCGAGGCCGCGGGCGCAGTGCAGGGCGGCGTCGTCGATGTCGAGCCAGGTGGGTGCGGGCTGCTTGCCGGCGACGATGACGTTGACGTAGTTGCGGCTGCGCAGGCAGTGGTCGGCGACGGACAGCAGGGTGTTGGCGTCCGGTGGGAGGTACACGCGGACGACCTCGGCCTTCTTGTTCATCACGTGGTCGATGAAGCCGGGGTCCTGGTGCGATGCGCCGTTGTGGTCCTGCCGCCAGACGTGGGAGGTGAGCAGGTAGTTCAGCGACGGTACCGGTCGGCGCCAGTCGAGGTGGCGGATGGTGCGCAGCCATTTGGCGTGCTGGTTGACCATCGAGTCGACGATGTGGACGAACGCTTCGTAGCAGGAGAACAGCCCGTGCCGCCCGGTCAGCAGGTACCCCTCCAGCCAGCCCTGGCAGGTGTGCTCGGACAGGATCTCCATCACCCGCCCGTGCGGGCCGAGGTGCTCGTCGACGGTGGCGATGGGTGCCTGCCACGCCTTGTCGGTGACGTCCAGGACGGCGCCGAGCCGGTTGGATTCGGTCTCGTCCGGTCCGACGATGCGGAAGTTGTGGTGTGCGTCGTTCGCCGTGAGGACGTCGCGGAGCCAGCCGCCGAGCACCCGGGTGGCTTCGGCCGGCTCGAAGGCCTTGACCGCGTGGATGCGGTAGTCGGGCAGTTCCAGTTCGTGCGGGGACCGGCCGCCGTTGGTGTGGGGGTTGGCCGAGATCCGGCGGTCGCCGCGGGGGAGCCAGTCCACGACCGACCGGGCCGGGGCGCCGAGTTCGTCGAAGAGCTCCTCCGGCCGGTACGACTGCATCCACTCCTGCAGCAGGGCCAGATGTCCCGGGTCGTTGCGGGCGGCGGAGAGCGGGACCTGGTGGGCTCGCCAGGTGCCTTCGACCGGCAGGCCGTCGACCTCCTTCGGGCCGGTCCAGCCCTTCGGGGTGCGCAGCACGATCATCGGCCAGCGCGGCCGTCCGGCGGTGCCGTCGAGCCGGGCGGCGTGCTGGATCGCGGCGATCTCGTCGAACACCACGTCCATGGTCGCGGCGAGCCGCTGGTGGACCTCGGCCGGGTCGTCGCCCTGCACCAGGTACGGTTTGTGGCCGTAGCCGGTGAGCAGCGCGGTGAGCTCGTCGTCGCCGATGCGGGCCAGCACCGTCGGGTTGGCGATCTTGTACCCGTTGAGGTGCAGGATCGGCAGGACCGCGCCGTCGTCGACCGGGTCGAGGAACTTGTTCGAGTGCCACGACGCGGCGAGGGGCCCGGTCTCGGCCTCGCCGTCGCCGATGACGCAGGCGACGACCAGGTCCGGGTTGTCCAGCGCGGCGCCGTAGGCGTGCGACAGGGAGTAGCCGAGCTCGCCGCCCTCGTGGATCGATCCGGGGGTCTCCGGCGCGACGTGGCTGGGGATGCCGCCGGGGAACGAGAACTGGGTGAACAGCCGCCCCATGCCCGGCTCGTCCATGCAGACCCGTGGGTACGTCTCGGAGTAGGTGCCTTCCAGCCAGGCGTTGGCGACCAGGCCGGGTCCGCCGTGGCCGGGGCCTGTGACGTATATGAGGTCCTGGTCGCGAGCGGCGATGATCCGGGACAGGTGGGCGTAGAGCAGGTTGAGGCCGGGCGTGGTGCCCCAGTGCCCGAGCAGCCGGGGCTTGACCTGCTCCGGCAGCAGCGGCTCACGCAGCAGGGGGTTGCCCATGAGGTAGATCTGCCCGACGGACAGGTAGTTCGCCGCCCGCCAGTACGCATCGATCTGCGCCGCCTCCGCGTCACCCAAGGGCCTTGCGTCAATCACATGCATGGCGAATCCTTCTTGATCTCTGAGGGGGCACTGCGCGGATGCGCCGAAGGCGCCGAAGCCGATCGGGCGTTGCGGCGGGCGGCGCCCGGCCGGCCCGGCAAAGAGGCGAGGCCCGGGTGCGACAGTTGCGCAAGAGGGAGAAGCATCGAACCTCGGCAGTGGGTTCGTCCGTCAGCGATTCACGGATCGGCCACCGGGGTCTCGAGCGACATGTCCGAGCGTACGCTCCGTGCGCCTTACGGCTGGCGGTGCCGGGACTGGCGGCGAATCTGGACGATCCGGGCCGCGCCGATCGCCATGGTGACGATCGCCGCGCCGACGGCAGCGACAAGGAGCGCCATGGCCAGCGGCAGGTTGCCGTGCATGCCGAGGAAGGTGACCTCGACGCTGCCGGTGTTCTGCAGCATGAAGACGATCAGCACCACGAGGAGCACCGCGGCGACGCAGATGCCGAACCAGGTCGTACCGGTGCGGGTACGCGGGTCCCGGTCGCCGCGCGGCTTCCCGGCGGGGTCCGTTGCGGGCTGCGGGGCCGCCGCCGGGTCCGAGGACGGTCCAAGGGGCGGTGGGCTTGTCGTCGTCATGGTCGCTCCGATCAGCGGGTTGAGATCCAGCAGCCGCCGAGGTCCAGAGCGAACGGCATGTGCGTACCCGCGGCGGCAGGGCGCCAAACCCGCGAGGAGGCGCGGCCCGGGAACTCCGGCGTGGACCGGCTTTGCGGCCGGGCGCGTTGCCTGCGGGCGGAGTACCGTCGACATTGCGGCCCAGGACCCCGGCGGCACAGCGCTACTTCGTCGCCGAACTGAAAGCCGCATGCCATGTCGTCTCAACAGACCCGCACGGCCGGGCCGCCGCCGCGCGTCGGCAGTCAATATGCCCAGTTGTCCCGCCGGGTAAAGCAGGCGGGCCTGCTGGACCGGCACGTCGCCCACTACGCTGTCCGCATCGGCATCGTCGGGTTCGCGTTCGCCGCGACCTGGACCGCCTTCGTGATCATCGGTCCGTCCTGGTGGCAGTTGCTCACCGCGGTCGTGCTCGCGGTGCTGTTCACCCAGGTCGGGTTTCTCGGCCATGACGCGGGCCACCGGCAGATCTTCCGGTCCGGCCGCGCAAATGACCTCCTCGGGCTGCTGCACGCCAATCTGCTCATCGGATTGAGTTTCGGCTGGTGGATCGAGAAGCACAATCGCCACCACGCCAACCCCAACACCGAGGGCGCCGACCCGGACATCGTGGTGGCACCGCTGGCCTTCACGGCCGGTCAGGCCCGCCCGCTGCGGGGGCTGCGGGCCGCGTTCGTGCGCCGGCAGGGGTACCTGTTCTTCCCGCTGCTGACCCTGGAAGCGCTGAGCCTGCACGCCAACAGCGTGGCGGCCGTGTTCGGGCGCCGGATGAAGCGTCGCCCGGCCGAGGGTGTCCTGCTCGGCCTGCATGCCGCTCTGTACCTGGCGGCCGTGTTTCTGGTGCTCAGCCCGCTGCAGGGCATCCTGTTCGTGGCGGTGCACCAGGCACTGTTCGGCGTGTACCTGGGCAGCGCGTTCGCGCCGAACCACAAAGGCATGCCGATCCTGCCGGCGGGCAACACCCTGGACTTCTTTCACCGCCAGGTGCTGACCTCCCGCAACGTGCGCGGCAACGCGTTCACCGACGTCGCTCTGGGCGGGCTCAACTACCAGATCGAGCATCACCTGTTCCCGAGCATGCCGCGGCCGAACCTGCGCCGGGCCCACGTCCTCATCCGCCAGTTCTGCCACGAGCACGGCGTCGAATACAGCGAGACCACGCTGTGGCTGTCCTGGCGCGAAGTCCTGCGCCACCTCGACACCGTCGGCGGCAGCGCCGCCCACCCGGCCTGACGGCGAACGGCTGCGGGCGCACATGCGCTCGCAGCCGTTGGTGTGGCTGGTGATCAGGACGCGATGTGCAGCTCGTTGCGTACGCTCGTCACGCCGGCGGCGCTCCAGGCGGCCCGCTCGGCCTCGCGGCGCTGCGCCCATGATCCGACGCTGCCGTGCAGCGCAAGCTCGGACCCGTCCAGATCGATCGTGATGTTGACGGGATTCAACTCGGCGCTGCGCCGCAGGGCGGCCTCGACCGCTGCCTTGGTGCCGGCGGTCGGCGTCGTCGACGCGAGCTGGATCTCATTGCTGACCAGTTTGACGCCCTTGAGGTAGGTGACCGCTCGCGCGGCGGCGTGACGCTGGTACTCCCAGGTGACCTGACCGGTCAGGGTCAGCCGGCGATCCTGGACATCGGCCTTGACGGCGTTCGCCGGCACGTCGACTGTCCACGTGAGGACCTGGTCGGCCGCAAGGGCGATGGCCTCGTCGTTGACGTCCGCGGGCATCGGGGCCCGCACGGCGGTCTTGTTGGTGACATTGGTGACGCCGCCGACCCGCATGGCGGCCTGTTTTGCCGCGAGCCGCTCCGGCAGGCTGTTGACCTCGCCGGAAAGCGTTACCGTTCCGCCCTGGACCTGAACATCGATACCGGATGCATCGACGTTCGGGGTGTAGTGCAGTTCCTCGGTCACGGCGGTCTTCAGTTCCTGGTCGGTCTTGTGCATTGTCTGTGTCACGGTCACTACGATGTGCCTTCTCAAGCTCAGACGCCAGGCCAATTCGGCGTATATTGCCAAGTATTTTTGTGATGCACGAAAATCGCCAGCATTTAAGTCGATATATACCCTTCTCGCGTGGCAATGCTTTGACGGTCGATCACCTCGGCGAGCGGGCGGCGCGACGCGGCCACCGGGGGGTCTGCCCGTCGATCCGAGCCGGATGCTCACCGTCGCCGCGCTCCCGTGGGTCTGACGCCGTGAGGCTTTCCGCGGCGATCACGCGTAGGGTGATGGTGTCGCTCCGGTCCCTGGTGGCCGTCGAGCCGTTACGCCTTCGCTGCGAATGCGGCCTCCGGTTCCCCGGTCCATCCCGGTCCTGCCCGATGCGCCTCCGTCGTGAGGTGAACGCCCAGCTCTGCCCGCAAGCGCTCGCGCTGCGGGACACGATCCACAAGTCATGCGAAGGAACGTGAGCGCGATGGTCAACATCGCCAACGAGCACAGCACCGCACCCGAAGGTGCCATCGGTACCCCGGGCAACCCCCTCGTCCCCGATCCGGCTGCGGACAGCACCGGACACCGGGCCGCCGAGCGCGGCCGGGCCATCGCCACCGCCGGCGACCGGCGCGCATCCGGATCGGCACCACTGCACCGGCCGAGCGCGTCTCCAGCCGCCGTTCGGTACATGCTGGCCGGTATCCGCCTCGCGCTCGGCTGGATATTCCTGTGGGCTTTCCTGGACAAGCTGTTCGGCCTCGGGTTCGCCACCCCCTCGGCGCGGGCCTGGCTCAACGGCGGCAGCCCGACCAACGGGTTCCTGAGCGCGGCCAAGGGGCCGTTCAGCGGCTTCTACCATGCGATCGCCGGGAACGCCGGCGCTGACGCGATGTTCATGGGCGCGCTCCTGGCCATCGGCGCAGCGTTGATGCTCGGCGTCGGGATGTGGCTCGCCGCGACCGGTGGCGCACTGCTGACGATCATGATGTGGACCGCTGTGCTGCCCCCGGCCGGCAACCCGTTCCTGGACGAGCACCTCGTCTACGCCGCCGTCCTCATCGTCCTGGCCCTGCTCGGCGCCGGGAACACCCTCGGCCTCGGCCGCACCTGGACCGCGCTGCCGCTGGTGCGTCGCGCCCCCTGGCTGCGCTGACCGTACCGCTGCGCGAGCCGGGTCGTACCGACCGCCTCAACGTGGAAGGTCGCCATGCACGACGAATCCGCAGCACGGGACAGGCACAGCACCGGCCGGAGCCTCGCCGCGCCGAGGCCGGGACCGTCATCGCCGCCGGCGGGGTGGACCGGTCCGGCGACTTCGGACCGGCCGGCGGCGCGACAGGATCCGGCAGTGCTCCGGGCCGGGCCCGGCGCGGCCTGACGCCGCCGGGCCCGCCGGGAGCCGGGCGGCGAGGTCGGTGACGGTTCCCCGGGTGCTGGTGGCGGCGAGCGCGGCGGCGAACAGGATGAGCTGGTTGAGCAGGCTCAGGAAGAGCAGGATGGCGACGGCGGCGGTGACGAGCTGGTAAGCCGGGTTGGCCTGGGCCCGCTGCACGTAGATCCGGCCGAACGTCTTGAGCAGCTCCAGGCCGGCGGCGACGAACACCGCCGGCCCGAGCACCCGGCGCGGCGGTATCCGCAACCGTGGCAGGACGGTCAGTGCGGCAACGGCCAGCAGCACGTTGACGGCGACGCCGAGCAGGTATGCGGCCGCTGCGAGGAGCCAGTGGGCGACCGGGTCGGGCCGGTCCGCCGCGACGTGCAGCAGCCAGGCCAGCAGCGCCTGCGTGCCGGTCGTCAGCGCCAGCGACACAGCCAGCAGGAGCCCCAGCCCGGCCAGCACAGCGAGGTCGATCACCTGGCGGAGCAGGTAGTTGCCGGGGTACTGCGGCAGCTGCCAGACCGCCCGGATCGAGGAGCGCAGGGCATCGACCCAGAACACGCCGGAGACCGGGAGCACGATGAACGCGACGAGACCCGCCGTGCCGCGGGCTTCACGCAGCGCCGCCGCGTCCAGGCCGGGCAGGTTCTGCGACAGGTACGCCTGCACGGAGTGCAGCACGGCCGGGTCGTCGAGCACGAAGCCGAGGATCGCGAATCCCAGCAGGGCCAGGGAGAACGTGGCAAAGAACGCGTAGTAGGTGACCGCGGCGGCGAGCCGCCCCCCGTCGGCCCGGTCGTAGCGCTGGACCGCCTGCGCGAGGTGATCGAGCCGGCCGAAGCGACGGCGGGCCCGCCCGAAGGCCGCTCGCACGCGCCGTGGCACGCCCCGGCGATGGGTCGCTGCGACCTCCGGGCCGTCGCCTGCCGCCGGCCGTAGAATGGCCGGCGGCCGGGACCGGGGCGCCGACCTCAGGGTGTGCTGGCCGGAAGCGGCTTGCCGTTGGGCGGCAGCGGGTTCGGCGTCGCCGCCGAGGTGGCCTCGCGCGCCAGGAACGCGCCGAGCTCGCCGATCGTGCTCATCAGCGGGGCCGGGAACACCACGGTAGTGTTGCGGTCGACGCCGATCTCGACCAGGCTCTGCAGGTTGCGCAGCTGCAGCGCCAGCGGATGGGCCATCATGACGTCGGCGGCGGTGCCGAGAGCGTCCGCGGCCAATGCCTCCCCCTCGGCGGCAATGATCTTCGCGCGCTTCTCCCGCTCCGCTTCCGCCTGCCGGGCCATCGCCCGTTTCATACTCTCCGGCAGCTGGATATCCTTAAGTTCCACAAGCGTCACCACGACACCCCACTCCTCGGTCGCCACGTCGAGGATCCGGCGGATGTCGATATTGATCCGGTCGGTCTCCGAGAGCGTCTCGTCGAGCGTGTGCTGACCGACGACCTTACGCAGCGTCGTCTGGGCGATCTGATTGATCGCCGCGCCCACGTTCTCGATCGCCACGACCGACTTCACCGCGTCGGCGACCCGGAAGTACGCGACAGCGGACACGTCGACGCTGACGTTGTCCTTCGTGATGATGCCCTGGGATTGGATCGGCATCGTGACGATCCGCAGGCTCACCCGTTGCAGGACGTCGACAAGCGGCACGATGACGGTCAGGCCCGGCTCCCGCACGCCGATGACCCTCCCGAACCGGAACAGCACACCTCGCTCGTACTGCTTCACCACCCGCACCGCGAGCGAGAGCAGGAGAAGCAGCAGCAGGATGACGGCGATGACGATCCACACATATGGCATGCGACGACCTCGATCGGGGGACGTGTCCGTGAACGACGGACGGACGGCCACCGGGGTCCGGAGCAGCACGTTCCACGGTACACCGGGCCGCCGGACGGCAGCGAGTCTCGCCAGGTCGCGCATCGATGTCGGCAACGACCGTGATGCGCCCGAGCGCGGGGACTGTTACGGTGAAGGCGCAACTTGCCACCCCGGTCCCCGGTGGCGGACGGCCGTACGACTCGGCACCGCCGCGATTGGGCACGAGGGAGGCCGTCGATGCGCATCGAAGCTCGACCGCCGGAAAGCCTCTGCCGTGCTCCTGCGAGCGGTGTGTGCCCGGCGTGCCGCCGGCTGACGTTACTCCAGCACCAGGGGGAGGGCTCCCGGGCGGCATGCTGTGCCGGCCGGGAGCCCGGTACGCCACAAGCGCGCTGACCCGGTCCGGGCACCCCGGGCGCAGGCGTCGGACGGGATCTCCGGCCGTCGGGCTTCAGGTGGCGTCCGCCGGCCGGAGCAAGGCCACCAGCTCGGCGGCGATGTGTTCGTCGTAGCCGGCCGCGAGCTCCGTCGGCCGGGCGGACGAACGCCGGTAGTCGCTGATGCGCCGGTCCGTGATGGCCAGTAGCCAGGACTGTGCCTGGCAGCCCTGCCGGGCGGGGGCCAGCCTCCAGACTTCGACGAAGACGGCGCGGGTGATCGCCACGGCGGCCGCGGCGTCGCTCAGCTGATCGCGGGCGTGCATGAAGACGGGACGGACCATGAGGCGGTACAGCGTGCGGAATGCGGCCGGTTCGCGGTCGGCGATCCGCTGGACCAGCCGGTCATAAGCCGCGGTGACGATGAGTGGTTTCGCCGGCTGGACAACCATCGACGCTCCTGACGATGCCCGACTGGGACACCGCCGGGGTCCGGAGCGGTGGGAGAATGGCTCCGACGATAGGCCGCTGCTGGACCCGGTTGTTGATGTGGCAGTCGAGTTCACCCGGCCGGGTTACAGCGAGAGCCGCCGGACCCTGCTCGTCAGTCGCTTCGTCCGGTGGAGACGGGCACACGGTCGGTACCGGCCGGGCCGGCGGTGACGGGGGAGGGCCGGAAGCCCTTGACGACGAGGTAGACCCCCAGCGACAGCTCCCACACCCCGATCGGGAGGGTCAGGAGTCCGGACTGCGCCGACACCTGGGTCCAGAAGCCGAACAGCGTGGCGACGGCGGAGGTGGCGAGCAGGGGTGCGCCGATGAGTCCGAGCACGGGTAGGACCCGCGGCACCAGCCGGGATCGGTAGAGCAGGTAGCCCAGCAGCACGGCGTTGACGGCCGGGATGAAGCCCTGGCCCAGCAGGAACGTCCAGAGGTGCAGTGCGGCAAGTGCCGTACCGGCAGCCGGCACGTCGGGCCCCGTTGCGGACTGCCGCACGGTCACCATCGCCATCACGATCGCCACACCGGAGACGATGCTGGCGGCTTCCACCACCCGGGAGCCGACGAACCCGAGCGCGACGCCCTCGTGCTGGCGTTTGAGCACCGGGTACAGCGCGACCGCCGTGCCGATGCCGGCGAACGCCACGATCATCTCCAGCATGCCGCCCCAGATGACGCCGGTGTCGGATCCGGAGCTGGTGAAGTAGTTCGCGTCGCGCAGTGGGGCATAGAGGGTCAGCGTCGGCACCGAGACGAAGCTGAGCAGATAGAAGCCGCCCGCGACCCGCGCGGTCGTGCGCAGTGAGGTCATCGAAGTTCCTGGGTGGTTTCAGCGTGTGCGAGTGCAGATGGGGCCCGTCGGCCGACGATCGCCGGTGCCTCCTGGATGAGCGTGTCGTCGGTCAGGGCGGCGACCATGAACAGGGCGAAGTCCACCCGCCGGGTCTGGTTGCTCGACAGTTTCGGGTCGCCCACGTGCCGGCTCCACACCGGCAGGCCCTGGCTGGGACCTTCGCTGAGGTCGCTGCCGCGCACCACGGTCCACCGGGTGTTGCTGGCGAACACGCGTTGACAGGCGTCCACCTGGTCGTCCAGGTCGGCGAAGCGGGCGAGCCGGGCGAGCGGGCCGGCGATCTTGACGATCGCCCTGAGCTTCCACGGGTACACGTCGAGGCCGTCGCGGGAGATGTGCCAGCCACAGGAGAACACCAGGCGGGCACCGCCGCGGGTGTGGTCGAGCACCGCCTGCGCGGTGCCGGCTGCGTAGTGGTTGACCCCGCGCGGGACCAGGACCGTCAGGACGCCGTCGCAGCCGTCGACCGCCCGGGCGATGACGTCGCGGTCGTCGGTCGCCCCGGTCACGACGGTGATGCGGTCGCGGAGGTCACCGAGCTTGCCCACACTGGCGGCGCGGCACACGCCGACGACCTCGTAGCCCCGGTCGAGTGCGTGCTGCACCATGTATCGGCCGAGCTTGCCCGACGCCCCGATCACGCAGACCTTCAGCTTGGCGTTGCGTTCGGCGGCGTGTCGGTCCCGTACTGGTTTCATGGCTGCTCTTCTCGTCGGCGGCCGGCCGGGATGGGCTCCGCGGCGCGACCGCGCCCGGTGGAACGGATTCGTGCCTGTGCACGGTGCGCCCGCCAGCGGGGAGACACGACTCGGTACGGAGGGCCACGACGGGCGGGGAACGCGGCAGTCGTGCGCCACATACAGGTGTGCAACCAGGACCCGGACACGCCGCGTGCGGCTGGTCACCAGGGTCCGGAGCGACGCCTGGACTGTACGCGCGGATCGGCCCGACATCAATGAGTAACGGGCGGTCCCGGCTCCCGGCCATGATCAGCCAGGTTCGGCTGGGCACCCTGTCGCGTCAGCGGGGGAGCGCCCGGCCCGGAGCCGGTTCGGCGGCCGGTACGCCGGCGCTCGGTGGCGCCACGGCGTGTGGGCGTGGCGAACCCGTCGGACGGGGCCCGGCCGATCACGCAGGGGGTGCGGTCCGGACAGTCATCCGCTCGCCCGGGCGCCCGAAGATACTGAGAATCTCCGCAGGATCGCCGCCGCTCGTGCCGAACCAGTGCGGCACCGCGGTGTCGAACGAGGCGACCTCCCCCGGCGCCAGCACCAGGTCCTCGTCGCCGAGGACGAGGCGGAGGTGCCCGGACAGCACGTAAATCCATTCGTGGCCCTCGTGTGCACGCGGAGCCGGGGTGGTCCGGCCGGGGGGTATGACGATCTTCCAGGCCTGCGCTCCTTCGCCGGCGCCGGTCAGCGGGATCACCGTGCGGCCCTTCACCCGGCTGGGCTTGAGACGCAGACGGGGATCGCCTTCGTCAGGTGCCGCGACAAGGTCGTCCAGCGAGATCCGATACGCGTGGGACAGCAGGAGGAGCAGCTCGAGTGTCGGGCGTCGCTTCCCGGTCTCCAGCCGCGACATCGTGCTCCTGGAGATGCCAGTCGTCACCGCCACGGCGGCGAGTGTCATGCGGCGCCGGGCCCGCACGGACTTGAGCCGCGCCCCGAGGTGTTCGAGGGCCGCGGCGATGTTTGCCGCTGCAAGGTCCTGCACGCACCCAGCAGACGCCCGTTTCCCGCAAATGGCAACTTTCCTAGGTGAACAGAAGGTCCGGGCGCAGTCTGAGCGCAGGTACCACCGATCGAAGGGAACACCTCATGGATGCACCTGCCACGATCACCGTTCGCGACGAGGGGCGACGCCGGACGGCCGGCGCGGGTGACGAGCTGTCGACCCCGCGGCTGTACGTCATGCGGGCCGGTTACGCGTTCATGGGGGTGGGGCTGGCGCTGGTGAAATGGCCGCTGCTCTTCCAGAGCCCCGAAGCGCTGCCGGTCCCGGCGGGGGTCGTCACCTGCCTGCTGACGGCCATGTCGCTGCTGGCGTTCCTTGGGCTGCGCTATCCCGTCCGGATGCTGCCCGTCCTGCTGTTCGAGGTCACGTGGAAGGTCATCTGGATCGCTGCGGTGGCCGTGCCGCACCTGATCGCCGGCGACATGGACGACGCGGCACGCAAGGTGCTGATCAACTGTTCCCTGGTCGTGGTCATCATCGCCGTCATACCGTGGCGGTACGCCTGGAAGCGGTACGTCCGCACATCCGGCGATGCGTGGCGTTGATCGCGGGGTGTCGCCGTAGCCGTCTACAAAGGACTGCGAGCACGTCCGGCGTCGCCTCGCGAGCCTGGAGTACGCTGGGAGCAGGCGGCGGGAGGTCGCTGCCGTGACACTCGGCTGGTACCGCCCAGGTCCCTGGCGGCCGACCGGCCGTCCGCTTCGGGAGAACAGCGATGATCGACCGGTAGGTCGCGTCGGTATCGTCTCCCCGCCGATGCTCGGCCGCGCGTTGCCGCGCTGCTGGAGCGGCCGGTCGTCCACGACCTCGACCGGGCACTCGTCACCGCCCCGGCCGCCGTCTCGGCGACGGCCGCTCATCCGCTCGATCGTGTGGCTGCCGCAGCCCCGGAGCTCGACAACGAACGTGAGGAGAACATCCCGTGTACATCGAGAAGGCGCAGATCGTCGCCAACCTGAGGTCCAGAGGACTCGACGCCAGGGCCGATTGGGTCGACACCGCGCTGCCTGCACTCGTCGACACACATCGGAACGCTGCGCTGCTGCAGACGCTTGGTATCAACCCCGCCGGCATGTCGCCCGTGTATGCCACCACAGGAAAAGATTGACCGGAACTGCCGAGCACCCGAGGGGAGCGACGAAGTCCCCGGAGAGCTGCCCGGCGGCCCGGACGGTCATCGCGGAGGACCGGAACCGGCGGCGAAATCAGGTATCGCCAGCCTTGCCGCGGCGGCTGCGGCGCCGGGTGCGTGCTGCATGCCGGCCCGCAGCTGGTGCAGGGAGCGTTGCAGCAGCCGTGATACGTGCATCTGCGAGATGCCCAGTTCGCCGGCGATGGAGGCCTGGGTCATCTCGTCCGTGAATCGCATGGCCAGGATGCGCTGTTCGCGGGCCGGCAGCGCCGCGACCAACCGGCCGAGCAGCCCGTGTGACAGCCGCTCGTCGACGGCGGCAAGCCGCGGGTCGACGGCGCCCAGCGCCTCGAGCAGATCGATGCCGTCGTGGGTCAGGTCGGCGTCGAGCGAGTGCAGGCGGTACGCGTACGTGGCGCCGACCGCGTCGGCCAGCCGAAAGGCCTCGACGTGCAGGTGCGCGGCGAGTTCGGCGGTCGTGGGGGTGCGGCCGTGCAGCTGCTCGAGGTCGCCGGTGGCGGTCTGCAGGCTCATCGTGAGCTCCTGGACGGGTCGCGGCACCCGAATGGCCCACCCGGCGTCGCGGAAGTGGCGCTTGAGCTCGCCGACGATCGTGGGCACGGCGAATCCGACGAAAGGCGCGAGCCGGGCCGGATCGTAGCGGTCGACGGCTTTGACAAGCGCCAGTGCGGCGACCTGCGCCAGGTCTTCCAGCGGTACGCCGCGTCCGGCGTATCGCCGTGCCAGCCGGCTGGCCAGCGGCAGCATACTGACTATCGCTTGCGCGCGCAGCGCTTCGCGGAGCGGGTCGCCGGCTGGCAGACCGTCCCGGGTCCGAAGCAGCCACTCCGGACCCGGCGGCGCCTGGACGGCTGTGACATTGCTCGGCGAGGGTCGTTCGGTCGCGATGACGCCCTGTATCGAACGCATGAGCTGACCCCGATCGGCGGCGCTCGTCCATCACGGATGTACGGCTGGCCGCCGAGGTCCAGGGCAGCGAGACCAGCCTACGCTGACGGGCCACAACGGCGCACGAGGGGAGCCGCACCGGACCGGGGATGCGCTGTCGCCGGCCGGCAGCACTTGTGGTCCAGGTCAAGGAGTGCTGCACTGGTGTTAGCACTCGTCATGTGCGAGTGCTAACCGAATGGGATGCAACTTCCGGGATGACAGTTCGCTCCGGGGCCATCGCAGGCTGGTCCGAACAGTGCCGCACGCCGGCGCGATGAAGTAGAGGACGATGCAATGGCCAAGTTGATCGCTTTCGGGGAAGACGCCCGCCGTGGGCTGGAACGCGGCATGAACGTGCTCGCCGACACGGTGCGGGTGACATTGGGCCCGAGGGGGCGCAACGTCGTGCTCGGCGCGGCATGGGGGACGCCCACCATCACCAACGACGGGGTGAGTATCGCCAAAGAGGTCGAGCTCGACGACCCGTACGAGAAGCTCGGCGCCGAGCTGGTCAAGGAAGTAGCCAAGAAGACCGACGACGTCGCGGGTGACGGCACGACGACAGCCACGGTGCTGGCGCAGGCACTGGTCCACGAGGGCCTGCGCAACGTCGCCGCCGGCGCGAACCCGATCGCCCTCAAGCGAGGCATCGAGGTGGCCGTGGCCGCGGTGGTGGAGGCGCTGGGCAACCAGGCGCACGAGGTCGAGACCCGCGAGCAGATCGCGGCGACCGCCTCCATCTCTGCCGCGGACCCCGCCGTCGGTGAAGTCATCGCCGAGGCGCTGGACAAGGTCGGCAAGGAAGGCGTCATCACCGTCGAGGAGAGCAACACCTTCGGGCTCGAGCTCGAGCTCTCCGAGGGCATGCGCTTCGACAAGGGCTACGTGTCGGCCTATTTCATGACCGACCCGGAGCGCCTCGAGGCCGTCTTCGAAGACCCCTGCATCCTCATCGTGGAGTCGAGGGTCTCCGCGGTGAAGGACCTGGTTGCGCTGCTGGAGCAGGTGATGCAGTCGGGCCGGCCGCTGGTGGTGATCGCCGAGGACGTGGAGGGCGAGGCATTGGCCATGCTGGTGGTCAACAAGGTCCGCGGCACGTTCGCGTCGGTCGCGGTGAAGGCGCCGGGCTTTGGTGAGCGCCGCACGGCCATGCTCGGCGACATCGCGGTCCTGACCGGTGCCCAGGTTGTCAGCGAGGCCGTGGGCCTCACGCTGGAGCACGCCGACATGTCACTGCTCGGCAGCGCCCGCAGAGTGGTTGTGACCAAGGACGAGACCACGATCGTCGACGGCGCCGGTGACGCCGAGGCGATCAACGGCCGGGTCGCCGAGATCCGCGCCGAGATCGAGAAGAGCGACTCCGACTACGACCGCGAGAAGCTGCAGGAGCGCCTGGCCAAGCTGGCCGGCGGCGTTGCGGTCATCAAGGTCGGCGCGGCCACCGAGGTCGAGCTCAAGGAGCGCAAGCACCGCATCGAGGACGCCGTTCGCAACGCGAAGGCGGCCATCGAAGAGGGCATCGTCCCCGGCGGTGGCGTGGCCCTCGTGCAGGCCGGCAAGACCGCGTTCGACAAGCTCGACCTGGTCGGCGACGAGGCCACCGGCGCCAACATCGTCAAGGTCGCGCTGGACGCCCCGCTGCGCCAGATCGCGGTCAATGCGGGCCTCGAGGGCGGCGTCGTGGCGGAGAACGTGCGCAACCTGCCGGCCGGGCACGGCCTCAACGCCGCCACCGGCGAGTATGTCGACATGCTTGCCTCGGGCCTCATCGACCCGGTCAAAGTGACACGCTCGGCGCTGCAGAACGCCGCGTCGATCGCCGGGCTGTTCCTCACCACCGAGGTACTCGTCGCCGACAAGCCCTGATATCGACCGCCGAGGAAGAACCGCACCGCCGGTGCGGCGAGCCGGCCGCGTAGGCGGACCGGCTCGCGCGGCAACAACGTCAGCGGCCGGTCGGCGGGATCGACGAGTCGGTGCCCGAGGACTGCTTGGCCTTCTTCGCTGCCCGCTTCTCCTTCAGCGTCCGGCCCTCTTTTTTGCGATCTTCCTTGTGTGCCGATTTGTTCGCCATGGTGACCTCTCTGCGGTTCGTCGGAGGCGGGGTTGGAGCTCAGCCGGTGGCTGAGCTCCTTCGATGGCCGGCGAGCGCGGGATCGCCCGCGGTGTCCAGCCGCCGCGCGTGCTGCAGCGCGGACAGCAGCGCGAGCGTCGACTCGGCGCCCTGGTTCTCGTTGATGCCGGAGGAGCTCAGCCCGTCGCGGCCGCCGCCGGTCGACGGGTCGTGCAGTGGCAGGCCGTTGTCGTTGGCGCCGAGGAACCAGTCGATCGCCGAAGCCAGGCCCCGCTCCCATCGAGGGTCGGGGCTGACGGTCATCGCGCGGGCGCACGCGTCGGCCATCGCGGCGGCCTCGATCGGTTGCTGGTCGAAGCGCGGGGGCTCGTCGTGGGGGCCGGCGCCGCCGACCGGCGTGCACGACAGGTGCCCGTCGTGGGTTTCCCGCTCGAGCAGCCAGCCGAGCATGCGCAGCCCGTCGGCGCACGCATTGCCGCCGGCCGCAATCAGCGTCTCCGCCAGGGCCGCGTTGGCGTAGGTGAGGCGGGGCTCAGGCCACGGCCAGGCCGGGTCCGGCGGCACGGGGCCGATGGTGACCACCGCGTCGTGCAGCAGCCACCGGGCGGCGGAGTGCTCCGGATGGACGTCGAGGACCTCGACAGCACCGAGCGCCGCGAACGCCATCGCCCGCGGCCACCGGGTGCGCCGGTGGGCGCCGCTGTTGAAGCGCGACAGCGCGGACTCACGCATCGAGGGCACCGGGCTGCGGGCGACCGCCGTGCCGAGGCCCCACAGCGCCCGGCCCCAC
This sequence comes from Dactylosporangium vinaceum, assembly GCF_019904175.1. GTDB lineage: Bacteria > Actinomycetota > Actinomycetes > Mycobacteriales > Micromonosporaceae > Dactylosporangium > Dactylosporangium vinaceum. The sequence goes on from NZ_CP061913.1 coordinate 4,522,447, forward strand.
CAGTCGCCGACCGCCGGCTCGTCCTGCCATCGCCGGTCCGGCCCCAGCCGGTTGCGGAACGCGCCGTCGGGGGCTTGAGCGTCGACGAGGAGGGCCAGGTACTGCTCGGCGAGGCGCAGCAGGCCGGCCGGCGGGTCCGGCTCCCGGCAGATGATCAGCAGGCCGCGGGCGACGTCGTCGACGCAGTACCCGTGTGCAGTTCTCGGCGTGCTGTACTCGGCATGTTCGAACAGGCCCACGTCGTCACTGAGCCGGTGCAGATGGTCGAACGACGGTCCGGGGCGGCCGATGCTCACGTGCGCACCGGCGCTCGGGTCGGCGTCATCGCCGCGATGAGGTCCGCGACCCGGTCGACCAGCGCGTGGATGCGCCGGTCGACGAGCACGGCGTCCTCGCCGGGCATGAACAGTTTGACGATCACCCGCCGCGGGTCCGGCAGCAGGGCCTGATCGATCCGCGTCGCCAGGGCCGCCTTGCTCACGATCGGGGTCCGGCGGCGTGCGCCGCGCGGTCGAGTCCGGTTGCCGGGGCGGCGATCAGGTCGGCGGCGAGGGCCTCGTACTGTGCCGCGACGGCGGGCCAGTGCGGCACGGAGGTCCGGGGCCGCGACAGCCGGGCGGCGAGGGCGGGCTCGGTGAGGATGCGCCGGATGGCGTTCGCCAGCGCGGCGGGGTTGCGGTGCGGGACGAGCAGCCCGCGGCCGTCGCTGAGCAGCTCGATGGCGTGCGGGAAGGTGGTGGCGACGACCGGGACGCCTGCCGCGACCGCCTCGGTGAGCACGCCGGAGGTGACCTGCTCGATGGAGTCGTACGGCAGGACCACCACGTCCGCCGACCGGATCAGACGGTTAAGGGTGTCCGCGTCGTGGTACTCCGGCCGATAGTCCACGGCGTGGGCGATACCCAGCTGAGCGCCGAGGCGGTGCAGCCCGGCCCGGTAGGCCTCACCGTGGCGGGCGACGACCTTCGGATGCGTCTGCCCGGCGATCGTGAAGCGCAGCGGCTGGTCGAGGTCCTGCAGCAGCGCGACGGCCCGCAGCGCCCATTCGATGCCCTTGCCGGGGCCGAGCAGGCCCCAGGTGAGCAGGTGCGGCCCGGCCCGGCGCGGGGCCGCAGCGGCGGCGGGCTCGGCGCTACCGTGCGGAATGACCACGAGCTTGCCGGGGTCCACATCGTAACCGCGCAGGAGCCGGTCACGGGCGGTACCGGTCATCGTGACGACCGCCCCGGCGACGGCCACGATGGCCTCGAGCAGCGCCCGCTGACCCGGCGTCGGCGTGCTCAGCACGGTGTGCAGGACCACGATGCTGGGCACGCTCAGCCGCCGCAGCAAGGGCAGGACGTCGCCACCGTCACGGCCGGGGTAGATGCCGAACTCGTGCTGCACAATGGCGACGTCGAAGGCGTTGAGTGCCTTCGCCGCACCGAGCCATCCGGCGGCGCTGCCCGCCGGCCAGGTGTGGATCACACCCGGCCCGGGGCGCTGGTCGTCGTCGACGGTGGTGACCCGAACGATGCCGCAGGACCGGCCTCCGGCGGTCAGCTGGCCCGCCAGCGCGGCGTTGAAGGTGGCCAACCCGCAACGGGTCGGCGGATACGTGCTGAGCAGACCAAACGTGGCACCCATGAGCTGGACTTCCGATCATCAATACGCGAAGCGCGCGAGAAGCCCCGCAACGGTGAGGACGACCCGATCGACAGGTCGTGAGCTGCCAGATTCTGGAGCAGCGCTTTCACCGTACGCCCGTTTCCGGCGGAATGCGCTTTCAGGAGCGCGGCAAGATCTTACGGCCGTCGACGTCCCGGGTCCGCATCACGCGGCGAAGCCCGACCCGTCAATCCCGATCCGCGCCGGCGGCATCGGAGTTCCGCGGCGGCGGTGGGCGGAGCGCGATCGCCAGGATCGCGGCCGCGCGCAGCGCATTGGCCGGATCAGCGGCTCGGTCCAGCGCCGGCCGGGCGGCGGAGGCAGGGGCATCCGGTGGGACGATCAGCAGGTTGATCTGGCTGCCGGCCTCGGTGATGACTGTCAGCTCCGCCGGGTCGGCGCTGCTGAACCACCGGATCTGCACGGTGCCCGTCGCCACCACGAGCCGGTCGAAGCGCGGATCCCAGGTGTGGCTATTGAGGATCAGCCGGCGGAGCGGGCCGTAGCGTTCGACGACCTCGGCGAGCAGTCCGGGCAGTTCGGCGGCCGGATCCCACGAGTGCGGCCACCACCCGCCGTTGAGCACGGCCCGGGGGGAGTGTCCCGGGGCGAGCGCCAGCCGTGGCTGGGTGGAGGAGCCGAAGGCAGTGGATGAGGTTTGTCCATCGTCGGTGAGCATGGCCGGCCCTTCTGCCGCAAAGCACGAAACCGTGTCGGGGCCGATGCCGGATGTCGAGATGGGGCGGAAAGGGCCCCCGCCCGTCGAGCGTACGCCCGATCCCGGGTCGCGGCGGCTGGCCGACCGCCGCACCGCGGCGGCCGGCTTGTCAGGTTGCCCGGGGCGCTCTTCGGAAAAGATCTCCTCCGGAGACTCGTCCAGCCGGGAGTTGGCTACTGCCCGGTGAGGCGGTCGATCCACGCCGCCGCTTCGACGACCCGTGCGCCGCGGATCGCCGACCGGTCTCCCTTGGCAACCTGCCTGGCGGTCTCCTCGGCTCGGTCCCGTGTCTCCTCGTAGAACACCGGACCCGTCCACGGGGTGCCACCCGGACTGCCGCCGCCGAGCAGTGGCGTCGCGTTGCCCTGTTCGTCGCCGCGCCAGCCGATCACGAGGCGGACGGGTTCGTCGGTGAGCTGGAAGTGGGCCGGGTCTCCGACCTGTTCGATGGTGATGGCATAGAGCGGGTACGGCTGCGGATGGAAGCTGGCAGTCATCTGGTCGCGCCTTCCGGCGAAGGACTCATGACTGCCAACGTAATGCGGCTCAGCGTCTCGGCAAAGTGGTCATCACCCGGCGCGTCGCTGCACCCGGATGTCGTACCTCCTGGTCTGGACGTTCTCGCTCTCGCCGCCGTGGCGATGGTGGCGGGTCTGGCTTCTCCCGCGGCCGCGTCACCGACCGGCACGCAGGCCGCCGCCGTCACCTATACGCAGACGTGGCTCAACCTGGGCCCGCGCCTGACGAGCAGTAACGCCGGTACGGTCGTCGCGTCGAAACCGGCCTCGGGGAACGCCCGGCAGCGGTGGGTGGAGCCGGGCCGGACCGTCTGCGTCACCGGGGTCGCTGCCGTCATTTCCGTTCGGCGCGCGGCACTGCGGCCGCTGCGACGGCGAACGGGTGGCGCAGTCGTTGCATCGCCGCCTCACCGCAGTCGGACGAGCGATATTCGGGGGTGTCGGCGGCGCAGGTGGGCGGGGCGAGAAACGGTGCTGTGCGGTCGCTCAATGCGGCGGTCAATTGTCATCTCGTCTCAGCGTCGGCAGTGCGGTGGTGATGTCGTCCTCGTACGGTCGCCGCCGCGCGATGAGACGCGTCGATGGCTTCCGGCGACGGTCGTGTCCGGCGCAGCGGGTGCGGCGCCGGACGGCGACTCGCGCAAGCAGGCGAGCCGCCGTGGCACCGCGTGGGTCAGAGCGCGCGGACGTTCGCCGCTTGCGGGCCCTTCGGCCCCTGGGTGATGTCGAACTCGACGCGCTGGTTTTCCTCGAGGTTGCGGAAGCCGCTCGTCGCGATCGCTGAATAATGGGCGAAGACGTCGTCCCCGCCGCCGTCCTGGCTGATGAAGCCGAAGCCCTTTTCGCCATTGAACCATTTCACGGTACCGGAAGCCATGTCTGCTCCTGCGCTGGTTGGTATGAGACCGCACCATGCGGGCTCTCGCGCCGCCGCGTCGATCATCCGCGTCGGAAACGACACGACATACGAAAAGCGCCTGTATGGGTTTCAGATACCCACCAGGCGCTGGAAACGTCTACGGAAATCAAAACTGCAACGGGATTACCGTAACACACGATGGGGCGGATGGTCGGATTTGCCGGAGTCTGCCGGCGTTGCTGTCGCGGGGCGGTGTGTGCGCCGGGTGGCCGAGCCGGGTGCAGGCACGAGGTGTCGCGGCTGCCCGTGAAACGGCACGGTTGCCGGGCACGGCGAGGGAGGCGACTGCTCCGCCGCCGCGGCGAGGGCCCGGCGAGCCGAGTACGTCAGCGCCGGTCGATGACCTGGGGCATCGGTGCGCGGCGCGGGCTGGACGGCGGTGTGGTGGCGCGGCCGAGGCGCAGCAGCAGGTACGGGTAGCCGACGCAGCCGATCATCACCTGGATTGCTTGTCGTGTGGCGACGACCTCGACGGCCGCACTGAGGGGCAGGAGGGAGACGCCGGCGGCGGTCGCGGTGAGCCAGGCGGCGGACAGCGCCTCGCCCGCGCGCAGCCAGTCTTCCGGCTCGTCGGTGTGGCCGTACAGCACCGCGAATGTCGCGCTGCTGCCGACGAGGGACGCCGGGGCGGTGCCGATCGTGCGGTCGTCCGACCCGGAGGGTGCGGGCGCACCGCCGGAGGCGGCTCGGGCCAGGTCGAGCACTTCGTCCGGGTAGAGCACGTGCAGTGACGTCTCCTCGGCCCGCACCGCGGAGGTGATGGCCTTGAGCTGCGCGGCCGTGATCGGCGTGCCGGTGACCGGCGTGCGGTCGGTGCGGCGCAGCGGGACGCTGTCGACGAGCGGTGCCGGTGCCTGCTCGGTAAGCGTGCGCTCCTCGAGGCGCAGCGACGCGAGGCGGTCCGGGTCGGCGGGGTCCGGGCGGCGGTTCATCGTGAGGCGCCAGCCCGCCGCGGCCAAGGCGATCCGGGCGTGATGCAGGGCCGCACCGCAGCTGATGATGGCCAGGCGGCCGTCGACGTCGACGTCGTCGTCCATGCTGCCGCGCTCGAGGTACAGGGCCAGGGTGTTGCCGGTGAGCCGCCACCGCCACGGCTGGCTGTCGAGGATGGAGGGCGCGAACCCGGCAGTGTCGGCCGCGGTCCGCAGCGCGTGGGCGATGGCCTGGACGCCGATCGGATGGATCGTCGCTCCGGGCGACGCCGTGGCGGGCGGCTTCACGTTCGCCGGGCCCGTCGCGTCTTGCCGGCGATCGGGCCTGGGCTTGAACTGCATGACCTGCATTGGGCAGAAACCTCCGAACCAGCGCCGCGGAAGCGGCGGGTGCAGGCGAGAAGGAGTAGTCGCCCCGGCCACGTGCGGCCGCATCACCACGGGCCGCGAGGTCAGCCTACGCCAGCCTGCGCACACGTCCTATGACGGCCGTCGCTTGCCGGCCGGGCGCCGGCGGCGGCGGAGCGCGGAACGCGACAGGTCGGCGGGTAGTCATTGGCCGGATCGGTCGCGGCCGTGAATGTCCACTGTGTACGGACGGCTGGTGCGTTGACCGGCGACGGGATGCGCCACGGTGCCGAACCTCTGGCTGCTGTACCGCATCCGCCCGGGACCGATCTGCCGATGGATGAGCTCGCCGCAGGGGCCCGGGCGCGCACCTCGCGCCGTCCAGCGGGCGCCGGACCGGTCCGCGCTGACCCGCTCGGGCACGTGCTACGGTGAGTAGCGTTGACCCGCCTCGATCGATGCTCAGGGTTGACGGCGGCGAATCGTCGTCCCGATGGTGTTCGCCCCGAGTGACCTGCGCCGGAAAGCCTCTGCGCTCGCCGGTCGGCGCCGCACCCGCCATGCAAGGTGGGTCATGCCAGAAATGTCTCGTCACCGCTGCGTCATTGCCGATCTCCGCCGCGTCCGGTGTGCCGCATGACGTCCTATGGATTTCTCAGCACCTACCCACCGACGCAGTGCGGGCTGGCGACGTTCACCGCATCGCTGCTGCGGGCGCTCACGTCCTCGGCAGGCGGCGACCATGCGGGGGTGGTGCGCCTGGTTGAGGCCACCGCGCACGCGAGCCGCCCTGAGGTCGTCGGGACCCTCCGGGTCAACGACCCGGGAGCCGAGGGGCCCGCGGCCGCGCTGCTCGATCGCCACGACGTCGTGATAGTCCAGCATGAGTACGGCATCTTCGGCGGCCTCGACGGCGAGGACCTGCTGCCGCTGCTGCGACGGCTCCGCGCCCCGGTGATCGTCGTGCTGCATACCGTGCTCGAACGGCCCACCGTGCACCAGCGGGAGGTCCTGGAGCAGGTCGTCGCCCTGGCCGGCGCGGCCGTGACCATGAGCGAGACCGCTCGCGCGCGGCTGGTCCTGCGGTACGGGGTCGACCCGGGCAAGGTCACGGTCATCCCCCACGGCGCACCCGACCGGCCGCCGCTGCGGCTGCTCAACACCAACGGCGAGCCCACGATCCTGACCTGGGGACTGCTGGGCCCGGGCAAGGGCATCGAGTGGGCGATCGGCGGCCTGCGGCTGGTACGCCACCTGGCGCCCCGGCCCCGCTACGTCATCGCCGGGCAGACCCACCCCAAGGTGCTCACCGAGCAGGGCGAGGCCTACCGCCTCATGCTGTACGCCCGCATCCGCGCGCTGGGCCTCGGCGGCCTCGTCAGCTTCGAACGCACCTACCTCGATCAGGCCAACCTCGACCGGCTGATCGGGCGCGCCGACATCGTGCTGCTGCCGTACGACTCCCCGGACCAGGCGGCCTCGGGCGTGCTGGTCGAGGCGCTGGCGGCGCACAAACCCGTCATCGCCACCGCGTTCTCCCACGCGCAGGAACTGCTCAGCGACGGCGCGGGCCTGCTCGTGCCGCACCGCGACCCGGCGGCGATCGGCGCCGCGCTCAAGCGCGTGCTCACCGAGCCCGATCTGGTCGCCGACATGTACGACAAGAGCCGCCGGATCGCGCAAGGTATGCGATGGAGCGCCGTCGCCGCCAGCTACCGCACCCTGGCCGCGACACTGCTGAGCCGCACGCCGGTCCGGCTGTGACCGCGGCGGCCCCGGTGCGCCGATCCCCGCGAGCCGTACGACATTGAGCGGTGCGAACGAGACGCCTCGAGCGCCGTTCGTACGTCTCCCCGCCGTGCTGCTCCAACGTGCGCCTGCTGCCGGAGAGAAGGTCCGCATGGCCGACGTCGACCCCGACACCAACGGACGCCGCGAAACGCGGCTGGAGTTGCGCACGATGTGCCCGGCGCCCGCGGCGTCGCTCGACGGTGCGTGGTGGCCGCGCAGCCGCGACAGCATCGGCGAGCTCGTCGCGCTCATCGACGCGCTGGACGCCCGGCAGGCGCCGGTCAGGCTGCTGATGCTCAATCCCGACGACTGGCGCGGCCATCCGCACCGGATCGAGGTGGCCGATCGAAGTGTCAGGATCGCCTGGGTTGCGATGCTCGACCGGTCCGTCGTGATCGGCGCGACCGCTGGTGGTCTGCGGATCGATCTGCAACTGATGGTGCCGGCCGCCGGTGGTGTGGCCGGGCGGTGATCCGGTCGTCCGCTGAGCCCGGACGCCCGAGCGACGCGGCCCCGATCGGCGATCGGCTCAGCGCTGGACGCCGTTCGTGCCCGGGCGTTGCACCGTCGTCAGCCGCAGGCTGCCGGGCATCTCCTCGATCTCGAAGCGCTCGCCCTGGCCGTTGTCGGGCAGCATGGCGTCGTACAGCTCACTGTTGCTGATCTCGATCGTGCCGCCGGCGCGGTTGATCAGCACGCTGAGCACGGCCCGGAGATTGACGTCACTGAGATACTGCACGCACGACCGCCTCAGCCGAATTGATTCGATGCCGGGCGGTACGCGATGTGCCGTCCTTCGCAGATGGTACTCCCGATCGGGTCATGTGCCTGAATCGATCGTGTGGCTCCTCGCGCTCGGCCGCGCGCCGGCTCGGTGGGCTCGCCGGACGCCGGCAGCCTGGCTCTCGGTATGCGCGACGGCTGCGGATGGACCGGCCGCGCCGACCCGTGGCGACGACCACGACTGCCCCGTCCATCGCCCGGTCCGGCCAAGCCGCTCCAGAAAATCTGTGCCGAGGAGACTAGACATGCTCGCCGAGGTCGGCTATCTTTTTGGGTGTAGACAGAAGACGGTATGGAAGACGCCGACGTGCCGCCCCGACAGTGGGTGGCGAGCTGAGCCAGCGCATCACGGCTCGCTCGGATTGGTACGACGAAGTGTTCGACCCCGGATGTTCGATGTCCGGGTTGCAGATGGGTGAGCCAGGTATTTCGTTGGTGGCTTCGCTCAAGCAGGGATCGACCTGCCGGTGGGCCGGGAACATAGCCGGCTCTGTGGTATCGGCAGGCGGGCAAGACCAGCAACATCACGAATTGAAGCAGAGGAAAGGGAGGGCTCGACACCGTTGGATCGCCCGCGCCAGCCGCAATACAAGCTGGGCGGACACCGTAGTTTCCCTCGAACGAGAGGTGGTCTCCGGTCACGATTATGCGATCCTCGCCCTCGGCGCTGTCTGTGGCGCTCGAGGCGGATACGACAAACCGGCATTTGCGCCGGTAGATGGTGTAAGACCCATAACCCTTGGGCCCCGGCGCATTGCGCCGGGGCCCTCGACGCGGAGGCGCCATGGCCCAACCCGATGACATGTTCGGTGACGAGAACTACCCCGCCTACACGATGGGCCGGGCCGCCGAGATCGTCGGCACGTCGCAGGACTTCCTGCGCCGCCTCGACGAACTGAAACTCATCACCCCGCAACGCTCGGCCGGCGGCCACCGCCGGTACTCCCGCTACCAGCTGCGTCTCGCCGCGCGCGCCCGGGAGATGGTCGACCAGGGCACCGCTGTGGAGGCGGCCTGCCGGATCATCATCCTGGAAGACCAGCTCGAGGAAGCCCTGCGGATCAACGCCGAACGCAAGCAAGCCAGCTGACCACACCAGTGAGGGCGACCGGAGCCACAGCCGGGCGCCCGCCGGTGTACCACCGCCGCTCAGTCGCCCCCCGCATCCTGCGGGTCGAGGAGTTCGGCGACTGCGGGACGCTCGCGCCGCCATCCTGGAGCACAGCGCGGCGTCCGAAGACGTCAACCCTCACGCCCCTGCCTGCCTCGGGCATCGACCGTATTGCCTGAATCGCGAGGATAAATCCGGGTACTGTCCGGTTCAGGAGGTGGGGCTGGTGTCCAGCGCCGACGACCGCGAGAACGGCAAGACGACGGCACTGCCGGGACTGGCGGGGCCGCTGGTGCGCGGAATGCCGATCCACGAGCTGGAGCTGGCGCCGGGCGCATTGTGCCGGACCGCGGCGAACAAGCTCGCCGCAGTGACCGCCCGGGCCGCCAACGCCCCCACCGGCCTGATCCACCTGGCGCACGCGGGCCGGCTGTGGATCGCGGGCGGGTCGGGACTGCCGGGCGGGTGGGAGGCGATGGGCCCGGCCTCGGCGCGCTCGACGCTGGCCGGGTGGGTGATCGAGCAGGGCGTTCCAATGATCGTCACCGACGTCCTGACGGATCGGCGGGTGCCGGCAGACGCGCCGATGCGCGGGGCCGGCTTCCGAGCCTATGCCGGATTCCCGATCCATGACCGCAACGACGCCATCGTCGGTGTCTGCGCGGTGCTCGACCTGCGGTCACGGGACTGGACGGTGGGGGAGCTGGCCGGCGTGGACGAGGGGGCCCAGGCGTGCACCGCATTCGCCGAGCAGCAGCAGGCCAGCGCCGAAGCGGACCGGCAGCGGCGGTTCCTCGACGCGCTGCTGGACAGCCTGCGCACCGGCGTCGCGGCCTGCGATCCCGACGGCCGGCCGGTGTTCACCAACGCGGCGATGCGGGCCATCGCCGACGAGCTGCCCGCCGATGCCGACCTCGAGACCTGGCTGGACCGGGTCCCGCTCGCCGACAGCAACGGCATCCCGGTGACGGCCGACGCGGCGCCGCTGGTGCGGGCGCTGCGCGGTGAACGCATCCGCGACGCCGAACTGCGCCTGCGCGGCCCCGCTGACCGTCCGGTCATCATGCTCGCTGACGCGCAGCCGATCACCGGCCTCGGCGGAGAACCGCTCGGCGCGGTACTGACGCTGCGCGACGTGACCGAGCAGCGCCGGGCCGAGCGGTTCGCCCGAGCCGAGCAGACCGTCGCCGCGGTCCTCGCCGGGGCCCAGCACATCCACGACGCCGCGCCGGCCGTGGTCCAGGCGGTCGCCGAGGCGCTGGGCTCGCCCCACGCGGAACTGTGGCTGGTCGAGCGGGACGTGCTGGTGCCCGTCGCCCGGCACAGCACCGGCCCTGACCCGGCCCCGCCCAGGCCGCAGCGGCTACAACCCGGGCAGGGCCTCGCCGGTCGGGCCTGGCAGACGCGCACCCCGCAGTGGATGCACGAGCGGCCCGACACCACGCAGGCAGCACAGCCGGCCGGCCGCCGCGACGCCGCGCTCGCCGTGCCGATCTGCTCCGGCGAGCAGGTCCACGCCGTCCTGACGCTGTTCACCGACACCCTCGACGACCCCGAAGAGCAGCTCGTCGCCCTGCTGTCGGGCATCGCCGCCCACCTCGGGCAGTTCCTGGAGCGCCGCCGCGCCGACGAACTCGCCCTGGCGCTGACGCGGACCAAGGACGAGTACCTCGCCCTCGTCGGCCACGACCTGCGCACACCGATCACCTCGATGATCTCCTGCATCGAGCTGCTGCGGGACCTCGACCCGCAGACGCTCGCCGCGGAAAGCGCGCAACTGCTCGACGTCGCGGCACGCAACAGCGAAATGGTTCGGCACATCGTCGACGAACTGCTCGACCTCGCCGCCCTCGACAGCGGCCACGCCGTCCTGGCCCGCGAACCGCTCGACCTGTCGGCCGTGGTGCACGCCGCCGCGGAAGCGGCCCAACCAGCCGCCGCAGCCGCCGGCGTCGTCCTGCACCTGGCTGTCGAACCCTGCGTCGTCCTCGACGGTGATGCACCGCGGCTGAGGCAGGTCGTCACGCACCTGCTCGACAACGCCATCCGCCACAGCATCGACGGCGGCCACATCACCGTCACCCTGGCCCGCACCGGCAACGACACCACCCAACTCACCGTCACCGACACCGGCCTCGGCGTCCCACCAGAGGAACACGGCGAACTGTTCACCCGCTTCTACCGCTCCACCCGCACCCGCGACCACCGCATCCCCGGCGCCGGGCTCGGCCTGGCCATCAGCCGCGCCATCATCCACCGCCACCACGGCGACATCCGCATGATCCCGACCGACGGCCCCGGCACGCGCATCGCTGTACGACTCCCGGCCCAGCCCGAAGCACGCCAGCTGCAGTAGCCAGGGCGGGCCGGTGGGCCGGTCCATTCCGACAAGGCGGTGCAGCGCCGCGGCCTGCGACTTGCCGGTCGACGCGGAGAAGTCCTCAGCGATTGCCTGATGGTGCCGATCGTGCAGATGTGCCGGAGCAGCTCTTCATTCTGGCCAACACGGTGATCATGGCGGCGTATGCGGCAATCACCGTCGCGATCGTCGTGCCGGTCGCCCGCGCCGGTCAGCTGCGGACGAACAAGCTGGCCACCGCGACCGCGATGATCTTCTTCAGCTGCTCGGTCGGGCACGGCCTGCACGCGCTGATGGCCCTGCGTGCCGCCGTCACGGCCGACGATGCTGGACATACCGGGATGGCGATGGTCACGCCGTCGATGCTGTCGGGGGTGTGGGACCTGTTCACCGCCGGGGTTGGCGTGTACTACTGGACGCTGCGACGCGCGTACGGTGTACTGCTCAGCCGCGGCGCCATCTATGTGGACCCCACCGGCAAGCAGGTGCTCGACGAAGCCGGCGCCCGCGAGCGAGCCGCCCGCGCCGCAGCGGAGGCCCACCGCGCCACGCTGGCCACTGTGGTCCAGCACAGCGACGATGCGATCATCGGCCTGACCCCCGAAGGCGTCATCACCGCCTGGAACCGCGGTGCTGAGAATATGTTCGGCTATCCGGCCGATGAGGTCATGGGACGGCCGGCAGAAATCCTCGCCGACGACTCTGGAGGCCGCCTCCAGCGCGATACGCTCGCCCGGGTGCGTCGCGGTGAACGCAGCATCAGCTATGAAGCCACGCGTTTGCGCAAGGACGGCTCGCCCATCGACGCGTCGTTCAGCATCACCGCCATCACCGACCCTGCCGGTGCGGTCATCGGCATCTCGGTCACCGCCCGCGACGTCACCGCCGCCCGGGAGGCCGCCGAGCGCCGCCAGGCCATCACCGAGCGCACCAACCAGGCCCAGCGCATGGAGAGCCTCGGCAAACTCGCCGGCGGCGTGGCCCACGACTTCAACAATCTGCTCGCCGTCATCGCCAACTACACCGACTTCGCCATCGACCAGACCGGCGACCATCCCGACGTGCAGGCAGACCTGCTGCAGGTCCGCGCGGCCACCGATCGGGCCACGAATCTGACGCGTCAGCTGCTGACGTTCACCCGCGGTGACAGGATCCAGCCTCAGCACGTCGACCTCAGCACCGCCGTCGGGGAGGTCCGCGACATCCTGGTGCGCACCATCGGCGAGCACATCACCCTCGTCGCTCAACCATGCCCGCAGCCGGTGACTGTCCACATCGACCCCGGGCAGCTGCAACAGGTGCTGCTCAACCTCGCCATCAACGCGCGGGATGCCATGCCCGACGGCGGGACGCTCGTCCTGGAGGCCGGCACGACGATGCTTGACGGGGGCGAGCTCGCCCTGCAGCCGGCCCTGCCGGCCGGATGCTACGCCCGGCTGCTCGTCAGCGACACCGGCCACGGGATACCGCCCGAGGTGGCCGCGCACATCTTCGAGCCGTTCTACACCACCAAGCCACACGGCCAAGGCACCGGCCTCGGCCTGGCCACCGTGTACGGCATCGTCACCGAGGCCGGGGGCGGCATCAACCTCTACTCCGAACCCGGCATCGGCACGACGTTCCGCATCTACCTCCCGTTCGCCGTCAGCCACCCAGAGGCTGGGACAGGCGCCGCATCCGCGCCGCGGACAACACCGCCGCCCGGCCGCAACGCCACCGTGCTCGTCGTCGAGGACGAGGCACCGCTGCGCCGGGTCATCACTCGAATCCTCGCCGACGGCGGCTACCACCCCGTTGCCGCCGCCTCCGGAGCGGAGGCCCTCGAACTGTTCGACGAGCACGTGATCGACATCCTGCTGACCGACGTCATCATGCCGGAAATGTCCGGTACGCGCCTCGCCGAGCTGGTGCATGAAACCCGGCCGGACCTGCCTGTCGTGTACATGTCCGGGTACAGCAACGGCCTGCTCGGCACCACTCACATCCTCGACGACGACATCACCTTTCTCGAGAAACCGTTCACCGCCGCCGACCTGCTCACCAAGGTCGGCGAAGCATGGCAGCCGCGGCCGGAACACTCCGACCGCGAGAACTCGGCTCACTGACGGCTGGCACCGCGAAGCCTCGGCGTCGCACTCGACCTGATCGGCGGCTCGGCGGCATTGCGGTGCGATCGGGGATCGGCACCGGTGCGGGAGCGCAGCGAAAACCTTGCACAACGTCAACGTTCGGCCGATACAACGACTGCAGCGTCCGCCACGCTGTACCGAGCCGTCCGCCGAGGTTGGGAAACTGCGCATGGTCACCACCGCATCCGGGTCAGCGAATCCGATCGCCCGGTCCTGATGAACCTGAAGCTGCGGACCAAGATCCTGGTAATCATCAGTGTCCTGGCGCTCGCGGCGATCGTCGTCGGGCTCCTGGCCCTGGGGCGGATGGCCGCCATGGACCGCGACAGCCAGAGCCTGTACGAGGGCGGGATGCTGCCATTGGTCCGGGTCGCGAAGGTGCAGGACGACATGGCGGCCGCCCGTCGTGACGTGCTCAACCACGCGTTGTCGGCCAGTCCGCAGAGCATGGCGAAGTACGAGCAGGCACTCACCGACGACGCCACCGCGTTCCAAACCGATCTGGCCGCCTACGCGGCGAACACGACCGCGCCGGAGCTGGTCGAGCCGCTGCGCAGCCAATGGGCCGCCTACTTGAAGGCGGTCAACGACCAACTGCTGCCGGCGAGCCGGGCCGATGACCGGGTTGCGATCGAGCGCATCCGGGACACGGTCACCGCACCACTGGCGGCGAAGGCCACCGACACGGTCAAGGCGATCGTGACCGCTGAAACCAGCGATGCGGCCCAGCGGCGCAAAGCCTCCTCGGCGGCCTACACCGCGGCCCGCACGCTGATCGTGACCGTGCTCGTCGCCGGGATCCTCGCGGCCCTGGGCGTCGGGCTGTACCTGACCGGGCTGATCCTCGGTGGCGTGCGACGCGTGTCGCACGTCATCACCGGTCTGGCCCAGGCGGACCTGACCCGCACCTCGGGCCTGACAAGTGCCGACGAGTTCGGCGCGATGGGCCGCGACCTCGATGCGGCGGTGGGCACGTTCCGCTCGACAGTGCAGGAGATGGTCGGGACCGCCGCGACGCTGTCCTCGGCGGCGGTGGAGTTGTCGGCGGTGAGCAGCCAGCTGAGCAACGGCGCGGAGGAGTCCTCGCAGCGGGCGACCCGCGCCGCCGCGGCGGCCGATGACGTCAACGGCGGGGTGCAGACCGTCATGGCCGGTGCCGAGCAGATGTCCGCGTCGATCTCGGAGATCGCGGCCAATGCCAGCCGGGCGGCCGAGGTCGCGCAGGAGTCCACGCGCGTTGCGGAGACCACGAACGAACAGATCGGCGCGCTCGGCCGGGCCAGCGCGGAGATCGGCGACGTGGTCCGGCTCATCACCACGATCGCGGAGCAGACGAACCTGCTGGCCCTCAACGCGACGATCGAGGCGGCCCGCGCGGGCGACGCGGGCAAGGGCTTCGCCGTCGTCGCCTCGGAGGTCAAGGACTTGGCCCAGGAGACCGCCAGGGCGACCGAGGACATCACGGTGCGGATCAACGCCATTCAGGGCAGCACGGCCGGCGCCGCCGACGCCGTTGCGCGGATCCGGCATGTGGTCGGGCAGATCACCGACTACTCCTCAACCATCGCCTCGGCCGTGGAGCAGCAGTCGGCCACGACCAACGAGATGAGCCGCGCCATCACCAGCGCCGCGGAGGCGAGCGCTGAAGTCGCGCAGACATTCGGAGCCGTGGTGTCGGTCGCCGAGGCCACGGCAGACAGCGCCAAGGCCAGCCGCGAGGCGGCCGATGACCTGTCGCAGCTGGCCGTCAAACTCAACGGGCTCGTCGAGGTCTTCACGTACTGAACCGTCGACCGGGAAGGCCACACCCATGTCACCGAACACCCGGCAGCCTGGTACCGGCGCCTACGGCCTCGCCGAACCCACCCTCGCCGACGCCCGCGCCGCGCTCGCCGCCGTGTTCGGCTCCGAGGACGGCAACGCCAAATGGCAGCACCTGCTGCACGGCGCCGGACTCACCGGCGCGGAAACCGACAGCGCGGCCTTGAGCCGGCTCATCGCAGCCATGCGCGGCGCCGATCCGGTGACGGCGCTGTGCGGTCAGTCTCTGGCCATCCGCCTGGACAGCTACACCCGACTGTCCGCCACCCACGACCTCCTCAGGAGCACCCCGTGACAAGCGACACGAACCCCGACACGGCAAGCGCCCTGACCGACCTCGACCGCCTCACCGAACTCACCCGATACGACCTCACCAACCCGCGACTGCGCGCCGAACTCGACGAGGCGGCCACCCGGACCGCGGAGCACCTCGGTCAGCCGGTCTCGCTCGTCACCGTCCTGCTCGACAGCGCCCAGCTCTTCATCGGCGGGCACGGCGTGTCGGGCTGGCCGGCCGAAGCCGGTGGGATGCCCGCCGAGTGGGCTTTCTGCGCCCAGATGGTCCGCACCGGCAAGCCCTACATCGTGCCCGACCTCACCCGAGACCCGCTGCAACGTGACAACCCGATCGTCACGCAAGTCGGTATCCGCAGCTACGCCGGAGTGCCACTGGTCGGCGACAACGGCAAAGTCATCGGCGGGCACTGCGTCCTGGGCGCCCAACCCCACCACTACAGCGACGACGAACTCGAGGCCCTGCACGAAGCGACAGGCAACATCATGCAGACCCTGCGCCGCTACCGCATCGAAGCGACGACCGCCGGGGACTGACGCGGCCCCCGCGCGATATGCCGGCGGCTCGCGGGCATCCCGATGATCGGGTACTGTCCTTGCCGGTGTGCCGGGAAGTCTGGTCGGCGAAGTGGTCCGTGACCGTGCCGATCGACGGGGTGCCTGGTGTCGCTGTTGCTGGTCTTCGCTGTCGTACTGCTCGTCGCCGTGCTGCTCTCAGCGCTGGCGCACCGCACCGTGCTCTCCACCGCCGTGGTGTTCCTGGCCGCCGGGTTCCTGGCCGGCGACGGCGTGTTCGGCCTGGTCCACGTCGACGCCGGGTCGCCGGTCGTGTCGTCGCTGGCCGAGCTGGCGCTGTTCGCGGTGCTGTTCACCGACGGGATGCGGGTCGGCTGGAACGACCTGCGTTCGGCGTGGCGGCTGCCGGGCCGGGCGCTCGGCCTGGGGCTGCCGCTGACACTGCTGGTCACCGCCGTGTTCGCCCGGTACGTGGTCGGCCTGGGCTGGGTCGAGTCACTGCTGGTCGGGGCGATCCTGGCCCCGACGGACCCGGTGTTTGCCTCGGCGCTTGTCGGCAACGACAAGGTGCCGGGCCGGCTGCGGCACCTGCTCAATGTCGAGTCCGGGGTGAACGACGGCCTCGCCCTGCCGTTCGTCGTCATCCTCCTCGCGCTCGTGGCGCACGACGAGCACCTGCACGCGCTGGAGATCGGTTGGGAGCTGCTGCTCGGTGTGGCGATCGGCATCGCCGTGCCGTGGTTGGCGATCCGCCTGGAACGGACCCGCTGGTTCGCGGTCTCCGAGCAGTATGCGCCGCTCAACGCGGTGGCCATCGGGCTGCTCGTCCTCGCACTGGGCAAGGCAACGCACGCGAACCTGTTCCTGGCCGCGTTCGCCGCCGGGATCACCGTGGCCACGATCGGGCACAAGGAACGCGAGGCGTTCGAGCACTTCGGTGAGCTCGTCGCCGAGACGCTGAAACTGGCCGCGCTGCTGGTCTTCGGCGCGCTGCTGTCCCCGGCGTTCTTCGGTGGTATCGGCTGGGCGGGGTGGCTGTTCGCGATCCTGGCCCTCGTGGTGGCCCGGCCGGTCGCGCTGTGGCTGTCGTTCCTGCGCAGCGGGCTCGCGGCCCGGGAACAGCTGGCGGCGATGTGGTTCGGGCCGAAAGGCTTCGCCTCCGTCGTCTACGGCCTGCTGGTGCTCGCCTCCGGTGTCGCCGCCGCCGGGGGCATCTTCACCCTGGTCGCGCTCACGATCGTGCTGAGCATCGTGCTGCACTCCTCAACCGACATCGTCGTGGCCCGCAGCTTCGTGCCCGAGCTGATGCCGGCCTGGCAGCAACGCCTCGAGACCCGCGGCCGCAGATTGCTGGGCCGTCGCCCGGAACGGCCCACGCTCACCGACTGAGGGGACGACACGGCGCCCGCGCACCTCGTGAGCCGGCCGCTCGTGCTGACTCGCCGTGCTCGACTCGCGCGACACCGCCACGGCCAGGCATGCTGGTGCAGCCGAACATCATCGATGCGCCGAGGAGATGCTCCGTGGACGACGCCATCCAGCTGGCGGACATGATCTGGCAGCTGCGGCACGAGCTGAGCCGGGCGATGTGGGCCGGCGAGCACACCGACCTGAAGTTCGAGGCGGAGACGGTGCAGCTCGAGCTCACCGTCGCCGTCGAGCGCTCCCAGGACCCCGGTGTGAAGGTCAAGTTCTGGGTGCTGGACATGAACGCCGGCGCCAAACGGGCATCGACCGCGACGCAGAAGATCGCCCTGACGCTGCATCCGGTCCGGCCCGACGCCCCCGGCCGGCCCGCGGTGATCTCCGGCGCGGCGCTGCCCGGCGAGGGCTAGCACCCCGTGGACGGCAGCCGCATCGCGCAGGTCAGGGTCACCCGCGACCGGACCGTACACTTCGGCTCCGGCTACCGGGTCACCACCGGCACGGTGCTGACCTGCGCACATGTGCTCGCCGACGCATCCGCCGTCGACGTGCTGCTCGATCCGGGCGGCCCCGATGAGCGCTCCGTCCCGGCCCGTGTGCCCTGGCGCGACGACGCCAACGACGTCGCGGTCCTCGCCATCGACACCGACGCTTCGCCGCTGCCCGGTCTCGCGCCGTGCGAGTACGGGCGCCTGCCCGACCAGCACGCGGTCCTCGCGGTGACCGCGGCCGGATACCCGCGCTGGAAACGCCGCGACGGCGGCGGCACCGTGTACCGGGACCTGCACGTGGCGGCCGGGCAGGTCGACACGCTGGCCAACCGGCGCAGCGGGCGCCTCGAGATCACCGTGCCGCCCCCGCTGGAAAGCCCGGACCCGGCCATCTCCCCGTGGGAGGGCATGTCCGGCGCCGCGGTGCTCGCCGAGGACCGCGTCGTCGGTGTCGTGATCGAACACCACCGTGCCGAGAGCGCGGGCCGGCTCACCGCGGTCCGCATCGAGCGGGCACTGCACGCCGCCGGCGCCCGGCGGGCCGAGCTCGCCACCCTGCTCGGCCTCCCCGACGCCGCCGACCCGCCCGCCATACCCCCCGCCGCCGCGGCCGACTCCCTCGGCGACATCGGTCAGGAGTTCGCGGCGCTGGTGCAGGCGCAGCTCACGCAGGAACTCGAACGACTGCAGGTGTACCGGCCATACCCGCTGCCTGTGCAGTGGCAGCCCGAATCCGGCGGTGACATCCGCGCCACCTATCGCCGCACGCCGTCCGGGCGGCTCGTCATTCTCGGCGAACCCGGCAGCGGCAAGTCCGTACTCGCCCTGCGCCTCGCCCAGGCGCTGCTCGAGCAGCGCCGCCCCGCCGACCCCATCCCCGTCGTGTTCGCGCTGCGGACCTGGAACCCCCGCACCACCGATCGACGCCAATGGCTGGCCGCGACGCTCGCCGAACAGTACCCGACACTGGCCGCCCAGAGCCGCTGGCACCACAGCGTCGCCCGCGAGCTCGTCAACCGCGACCGGATCCTGCCGATCCTCGACGGCCTCGACGAGATGGCCCCGGACCTGCGCGCCGCAGCCGCTGCCCGGCTGCCCGACACCGGCCCGGTCATCGTCACCAGCACCCCGACGGCGTACCGCGACGCCGTGCACACCGCCGGACCACCACCGCGCACAACCGAGATCACCGTCACCGGCGTCGCCGCCACCGAACTCGCGCACTATCTGTCGAGCGCCGGCCCCGGACCCTGGGCGCCGGTCGTCGAACGGCTCACCGGTCCAGAACCTGCCGCCGCCGCCGTCCGCGACGCCCTGCACACACCGCTGGCGATCGCGCTGGCCCGCGAGATCTACCGCATCCGCGATCCGGCACAGCTCTTCGCCACCGCGGCCGCCGGCGGTGCGGCCGCCGTCCAACGCCACCTGCTCAACGTCTTCATCCCGACCGTGTACGCCGAACCGCTGCACGGAGCGCAGCTGCACATGCGGCGCACCCCCCGCCCCTGGCACGCCGGGGACGACGAGGACACCGTGCACCTCCGCCGGCAGGTCCAGACCCTCGCCCGGCTCGCCGGGCACCGCCGCTCACGCGGTGCCATCGCCTGGTGGCTGCTCGTCGCCACCGTCCCGCGCGGCTTCCGCGCGCTCGTCACCGGCGCCGTGTACGGATTCGCCGCGCTCACCGCGGCCCTCCTCGCGGCCCAGGTGTACACGTGGACCGGCGGCGACGCCGGCGCCCTGCACACCGGCTGGACGGCCGCCGCCCTCACCGCGATGGCGACCGCGATCGGCGCGGCGCAGGCCGCCCGGGACACGACGGTGCCCGCACCGGTGCACACCCGGCTACGCATCCGCGGCCGCGTGTGGCGCACCCTCGGCATGTTCATCCTCGCCGCCCTGTTCACCAAGACGCTGCTGTTCCCGGTCAAGCTCGCCGCGCTCGCGACCGGACACACAGACCTGCTGGCCGTCACCGTCGTGCTCTCATGGGGCATCGGCATCGCCTTCGCCAGCACCTTCGTCCTGCGAGGACTCATCGAGGTTCCGCTCGACCTGCGCGCCGTACCAAGCCCACCCGCGTCGCTTGCGGCCAGTCGCCGAAGCCTGCTGCTCACCGCGGCGATCGTCCTCGTCTCGACCGGGCTCGGCATCGGCGGCATCCTCATACTCGCCTTCCATCAAGCCCAGTTCGGCCTCATGGTGGCCGCGTTCGCCGCCCCGATCCGCCTGGCGGTCGCCGTCATGTCGACCGCGTACGGCCGGTTCTGCCTCGTCACCCGGCCGTACTTCGCGCTGACCGGCCGGCTGCCGTGGCGGATGCTCGACTTCCTCGACGACGCCCTGTGCCGCGGCGTCCTGCGCCAGTCAGGCCCCATGTACCTGTTCCGCAACGAGCGGCTGCGCCAGGCCGCGCTCGACGACCCGGTACTGCCGCGCCAGCACGGCCATGACCAGGCAAGCTACGCCGAGCTGAACAGATCCGAGCCGCCCCGAGCATGACGACCGATCCGCCAGGTGGCTATGGTGCGAGAGCGTCGACGAGTGCCTGGGCGAGCCACTGCTCGTACTGCTCGGATGTCCAGCCGCGGTCGATCACGAAGAGCTCGTAGAGCTCCGGGGAGATCAAGGCCCAGGTGATGTCACGTGCGCGCTCGGGCGGCAGGCCCGCCCGGAGGCCGCCCACTCCGGCGAGGTGCCCGACGATCCCGGTCACCCCGAGGAGGCGCTCCCGGTTGACCGTATCGCGGAAGTCGGCCAGGTCCGGATCCCCGCTGTGGGAGCCGGCCAGCAGTCTGGACAGCAGCGGCCCGGTTCGTTCCCCGACCACCCGGGCGAAGGTCGCGTAGCGGGCCAGCTTCTCCCGCGGTGTGGTCGCTGCCAGGACCGCCTGGATCTCCGGGCGGTCGATCATCGCTATGGGCTCGTCGTCTCCGGCCAGTGTGACGTCGTACGCCTCTTTGAGCAGTACGGCCTTCGTGCGGAACGCCTTCTGGACCGTCTCGACCGACACGGCGGCGTGCGTGGCCACCACGCGCATGGTGACCGCGGCGGGTCCGTGCCTGATGACCAGGTCGCGCGTGGCGTCGAGGATTCGGCGCCGGGTCAGGCGAGCCAGTTCGGCCCGCCGGCTGTTGTCGTACGACCGCTGACTGCTCATTGCCCGCCGTTCGCCAATATTGGATACTGTACGGCAGTATCCAATTGGGGGGTTGCCATGGTGACCGACGATATCCAAGCCGCGCTCCGGGCCATGCACATCATGGCCGCGGGGGATCTGACCGAACTTGACCAGGTCATTCACCCTGACGCGGTCAACCGCGAAGCCAAGGCCGAGCCGCCGGACTGCCGCATCCAGGGACCCGACGGGTTCGCTGCGTCGGCCCGGTGGCTCCGGTCGGCATTCGCCGAACTTGCCTTCGACGTCCATGAGGCGGTCGCCTCCGGCGATCTGGTCGTGGTGCACTGCACGATGTCCGGCCGTCAGGTGGGTCCGTTCGTCACCTATGACGCACACGGGCGTGTTGCCCAGGCGTTTCCCCCAACCGGAGAGCGAATGGCGGTCACGCAGACACACTGGCACCGGATGCGCGAGGGCAAGATCGTCGAGCACTGGGCCAACCGTGACGATCTGTCCCAGGGCCTGCAGTTGCGATGGGTGCCGCCAACGCCGCTCTACCTGTGGCGGATGTCCCGGGCCAAGCGACACGCCACCCGCCTGCAGTACGCCCACCCCGTCCGGTAGGCCACCCGATCCTGCCTGCCCGATTCGCTGGTGTTCAGTTGCCCGGCCCGGCGGCGAGGTCGAGCTGTCACCCCTCCGCCGGTGCGTGGTCGGCCGCGATCTTCGCTCGGAGCTTGTCGGCGTCGCCGTGCTTGAGGTCGTCCAGGATCGTCAGGGCCTCGCGCCAGGTGTCGCGGGCCCGGGCGAGGTCGCCGGTCGCCGCGTAGCCGTCGCCGAGCGTGGTCAGGATGGCGGCCTCGTTGTGCCGGTCGCCGAGCTCCCGGCAGATGGTGATGGCTCGGTGCGCGTAGTCGGCGGCCTTCTCGACATTGCCGAGCCGGAAGTGCATGAGGCTGAAGGTGTCGAGCGTGCTGGCCAGGCCGAGCCGGTCGTCCAGTTCGGTGAAGCGGGCGAGGGACCGCGCGCCGTACGCCTCGGCGGCCGGATAGTCACCGAGGCGGACGGAGAGCATGCACAGGTTGTTGAGGGCGACGGCTTCCCCGAACTGGTTGCCGGCTGCCAGATGGGCCTGGAGCGCTCGTTCGTTGTGGGGAATGGCCTCGTGGTATCGGTGCTGCTCGTCCAGCGCCCAGGCCATCGTCAGATGGATGTTCGCGGCCACGACGTGGTCGTTCACCTGCTCGAAGTAGTGCAGCGCCCGCTGGTTGTGCCCGGCGGCCCGCTCGAAGTCGCGAAGCCGGCCGTAGAGGGAGCCCAGGAAACGGTGGGCGTAGCCCTGCCCGGCGTCGTCGGCGGCGCGCAGCGCGGCGTCGAGCCCGGCCTGCTGGACCTGCACGTTGAGCCGATAGCTGCTGCGCTGGCTGAGGAACGTGAACAGCGACCACGCCAGCTGCCAGGGTCGCCAGCCGGTGTCACCGGGGTCGTGCCCGACGGCGGCGACGAGCACCTGCTGCTCGGCGGTGAACCAGGCAACGGCCTGCGCTCGATCGGCCGGCTCGACGAGGGTGATCCCGGCGACCGGCGGCGCGAGTTCGATGGGCTCCCGGTTGGGTCGCAGCAGCCGCTCGGCCCGGTAGCTGGTGTGCAGGTAGTGCTCCAGCAGCCGGCGGAGCGCGGCGGAGCGGTCGGCCGCGCCGTCGTGGACCGAGGTGAGCTCGACGGCGTAGGCGCGCAGCAGATCGTGGAGGGAGTACCGGCCGGACTCCTGCTCGATCAGCAGGTGCGCCGCGGTCAGCTCGGTCAGCAGCGGCTGGGTCCGGTGCTCCGGCAGGCCGGTCAGACTGGCCACGGCCGGCAGCGCGATGTCCGGCCCGCGATGGAGTCCGAGCAGGCGGAACAGCCGCGCCGCGCCGGCGCTGAGGGTGCGGTAGGACCAGGAGAACACGGATCGGATGTCCGTGGCCGGTTCGCCGCCGTGCAGGGTGTCGAGGGTGCCCTGGGTGTCGCCGAGCTCGGCGGCCAGGGTGGCCAGCGGGAAGCCGGGCTTGACGGCGGCCCGGGCGGCGACGATGGCCAGCGCGAGCGGCAGCCGGGCGCAGCGGGCGATGATGGTGTCGACCGCGTCGGGCTCGGCGGCGGTCCGCTCGGCGCCGAGGCGCTGGGTGAGCAGGTCGCGGGCTTCGGCGTGGGTGAGCAGGTCGAGGTGCAGCGGGTGGAAGCCGCCGGTGTCGGCGAGGCCGTTGAGCTGGTTACGGCTGGTGATGACGGCCAGGCAGCCCGGCTCGCCGGGCAGGAGCGGGCGGACCTGATCGGCGTGGTTGGCGTTGTCGAGGACGACGAGCATGCGTTTGCCGGCCAGCCGGCTGCGGTACAGATCGATCTGGGCGTTCAGACCGGTGGGGATGCGTGCAGCAGGCACGGCGAGCGCGTCGAGGAACCCGCGGAGCGCATCGGCCGGGTCCATCGCGGCGGGCCCGGGGTCGAAGCCGCGCAGGTTGACGTAGAGCTGCCCGTCGGGGAAGTGGTGGCGGACCCGGTGCGCCCAGTGCACCGCGAGGGTGGTCTTGCCGATGCCGGCGGTACCGGACACGGCCGAGATGAGGACCGGGCCCAGCCGGGCCGGCGCCGCGCCGCCGGTGCTGAGCAGGGTGTCGAGGTAGGCGAGTTCGCGGCTGCGCCCGGTGAAGGAGGCAAGCGTCAGCGGGAGTTGTGCGGGCGCCGCGGCTGCCGGGCGCACGGCGACCGGCGGTGCGGGCAGCTGCAGCACGGGGTCGTGGCGCAGGATAGTGACGTGCAGCTCACGCAGCGCCGGACCGGGGTCGATGCCCACATCGTCGGCGAGGGTGCGTTGCAGGCGGTCGTAGACGGCCAGCGCGTCGGCCTGACGGCCGGACCGGTACAGCGCGAGCATCAGCTGGGCGTGGAAGTGCTCGTGATGCGGGTGCTGCTCGATGAGCTGCTGGAGATCCGGGACGAGCCGGGCGTGCTCGCCGAGCCCGAGCTGCGCGTCGAGCAGGAACTGCTTGGCCTGCAGCCACAGCACGTCGAGACGATGCACCTGCTTCTGGGCCCAGGCCACGTCCGCGACGTCGGCCAGCGGCAGGCCACGCCACAGGGCCAGGGCGGCCTGCAGTCTCGCCACCCGGTCGGCGGGCTCGGCGGCTTGGCCGCCCTGCCGGATCAGATCTTCGGCCTGCCGGACGTCGGTGCCGTCCGCGCCGAGGTCCAGCCGATAGCCCGGGGCGGACGACACGATCGGCAGCCGGAACGTGTGGCGCAGGTACGACACGTTGGCCTGCAGGGTGTTCCGCGAGGGTGCGTCCGGCCCCCAGGCCAGGTCGCCGATCCGGCTGGTGTCGACGGTCTGGCCGCAGTGCACCGCCAGGACCGCCAGCAGTGCGCGGCGGCGGCGTCCGGGCACCGGCTGCGCGACACCGTCGAGTACCACGTCCAACGGCCCGAGCAGGCGGACCTGCATACCCGGCTCCCGTGATGAGCGATTGATAGCCGCGACGCTATCAAGTCCACCGGGCCGTGGCGCTGGTGGGGAAAGCCACTCTTCACCGACCGCGGCGAGAGCGGCGGCCCGCGCGGCGCGGCAAGGGGCCGGAGCCGCTGCTGATGGCCACAAATATCAACCTATCTGCAAGGATGTACCGCATGGACGTGCGCAGCAGGAACCACGTGACAGTGCTCGGGCGCCCCGGCGCCCCCGTGGTGATGCTGGCGCACGGCTTCGGCTGTGATCAGAACATGTGGCGGCTGGTCGTACCGCTGCTGGAGCCCCACTTCACCGTGGTCCTCTTCGACCACGTCGGTGCGGGCCGCTCGGACCTGTCGTCGTGGAGCAGGGAGCGCTACTCCACCCTTGACGGTTACGCCGCCGATGTGCTGGAGATCTGCCGGGAGCTGGCACTGGGCCCGGTGACGTTCGTGGGACACTCGGTGAGCGCGATGATGGGCGTGCTGGCGGCCGCGCGGGAGCCGGAAGCCTTCGCCGGCCTGGTGCTGCTCGCCCCGTCGCCGTGCTTCATCGACGATCCGGACACCGGGTACCGCGGCGGGTTCAGCGCCGAGGACATCGACGAGCTCCTGGAGTCGCTGGATGCCAACTATCTGGGGTGGTCGGGAGCCATGGCGCCGGTGATCATGGGCAATCCGGAACGTCCGGAGCTCGGTGCGGAGCTGACGAACAGCTTCTGCCGCACCGACCCGGACATCGCGCGCGTCTTCGCCCGCGTGACGTTCCTGTCGGACAACCGCCGCGACCTCGCCCGCGTCACGGTTCCCGCGCTGATCGCCGAGTGTTCCAGCGATGCGATCGCGCCGCCGGGAGTCGGCGCCTTCATCGCGGCGCAGATCCCCGGCAGCCGGCTGGTCACCCTGAACGCCACCGGACACTGTCCCCAGCTCGCCGCGCCCGAGGAAACCGCCGCCGCCATCGCGGCCTTTGCCGGTGCTCAGCGATGATGTGCAGCACCGACGACGACGAGCGCCGCGGGGACACCCCCTCCGAGGGGGATGTCACCGACGACCAGGCCGTGTCCTCGCTGTTCTCGGCCCTGCTGGAGGACAGCGCGGAGGATCTGTACGAGCACGCCCCGTGCGGCTACCTCTCCACGCTCCTGGACGGCCGGATCGCGAAGGTCAACACCACCCTGCTGACCTGGCTCGGCTACGACCGCAGCGACCTGGTGGGCCGCAAGACGTTCGCCGACCTGCTCACCGTCGGGGGCCGCCTCTACCACGAGACCCACTTCGCGCCGTTGCTGCGCATGCAGGGCGAGATCAACGGCATCGCCCTGGAGCTCAAGGCCGCCGACGGCAGCCGCCTGCCCGTGCTGGTGACCTCCACCGTCCGCACGGGCAGCGACGGGCAGCCGCTGCTGATCCGTACCACCGTCTTCGACGCCCGCGACCGCCGCGCCTACGAAACCGAACTGCTGCGCGCCCGGCAGGAGTCCGAGCGTGAACGCGAACGCCTCAAGCGCCTCAATGCCGCGCTGCAGAAGACGCTCCTGCCGCCGAACCTGGTGAACGTGCCCGGCCTGGACGTCGCCGCGTACTACCACATCGCCTCGGTCGACGAGGTCGGCGGCGACTTCTACGACCTGTTCCCCCTGTCCGCCGGGGCCTGGGGATTCTTCCTCGGCGACGTGTGCGGCAAGGGCGCCGCCGCGGCGGCCGTCACCTCGCTGGCCCGCTACACCCTGCGCGCCGCCGCCGTCTACGACCCCGACCCGGTCACCGTGCTGGCCAATCTCAACACCGTCCTCAACCATGAGTACAACGGCCATGACCCGCGGTTCTGCACCGTCATCTTCGGCCTGCTCACCCCGGACGGCGAGGGCAGCTTCCGGGTCACCATGGCCAGCGGCGGCCATCCTCCGGCCCTGCTCATGCGCGCCGACGGCCGAGCCGACTACCTGCCGACCCCCGGCGGGCAGCTCATCGGCGTCCTCCCCGACGCGCACATCGCCGCGACCACCGTTCGCCTCGAACCCGGCGACACCCTGCTCCTGCACACCGACGGCCTCACCGAGGCCCATGCCGTCGCCGCCAGCGCCGCCGACGACGGTCGCTACGGCGACGACGCCCTCCTGCGCTTCGCCGAGGCACTCGCGCCGACAAACGCCCGTGACGCCGTGGCCGCGATCCAGAAACTGCTCGCGACCTTCGGCGCCGGCGTCGAGGACGACACCGCCGTCCTGGCCTTCAACGTCCCCCGCACCACCCGCGACGCGCAGACGTGACCGACGAACTGAGCGTGCACACCCGCGCCACGCCCGCCGGCCCCGTCATCGAGCTGGCGGGACACCTGGACCACCACAGCGCACCCGGGGTCCGGGCCTTGCTCCCCGGCCTCGCGCTGCAGCCCGGCCAGGAACTCATCATCGACCTCGCCCGGCTCGCGTCCTGCGACTCCAGCGGCATCACCGTCCTGATCGCCGCACGCAACCACGCGCACGCCGCCCGCGCCACCGTCGCGCTCACCGCGGTACCCGAACGCGTCACCCGCATCTTCCGCACGGCCGGCCTGGATCGGGTCTTCACCACCTATCCCACCGCCCAGGCAGCCGAGGCCGCCCGAGCGGCACTCCCGTCCGGGCCACCCGACAACACGGCCCAATAGAGGTCAGCTCGCGAATCCGAGAATTGCTCGGTTTCTGTTGACACCGATGGCTGTCTATCGGACGCTGGTGGGACTGCACCGGCCGCCGGAACGCGCTCCGGCACGCATGGAGGGGCCACCGCCATATGTCCCGCCTTCGAACCCTCACCGCCGGCGTCGTCCTCTCGGTCGTCGCCGCCTCCCTTGTCACCGCGTCGGCCGCCTCGGCCGCCGCGATCACCACCGCCGCCGACGGCCTCGACGGCACCTGTGCCTCACTGCGCGTCTACAACGGGTCCAGCTCCGTCGGGTACGTCGTGCGCAGCGGCTCCGGCTACGGATTCACCTCGTCGGCCTCCGCCGCCACCGCGTTCCGCCTGGAAGCGACCCAGCTCGGCCGCTACGAGCTGTTCGGCACCGACGGTAAACCGGCCTATCAGAGCGTGGTCGGCTTCATCCTGGCCGGCGACTCCTACGGCGACCGGGCCGACTTCACGGTGGCCAAGGCCGGCGACCGGTACCGCTTCACCGCGACCGCCACCGGCGAGGTCATGGGCTCGTTCCTGTTCAGCCTGGGCGCGGCCGGCTCGACCTCCACCGTCGCCCTGGCGACCGCCACGGGCTGCTACACACCACCGGACATCGACCCGGGTGTCAGCGGTACCGCCGCACCGGGTGTCGACAGCAGCGGACGCCTCGTCGGCACCATCGACGCGCACGCCCACATCACCGCCGCGGCCGCGTTCGGCGGGCAGATGCACTGCGGCGAGGCGTGGGCGCCCGGCGGCGTCCAGCAGGCCCTCGCCGGCTGCGACACCCACAAAAGCCTCAACGTCGGAGCGCTGTTCGAAGCCATCGTCGGCGGTACCGACGCCGTGAACTCCCCGGAGGACGGCTGGCCGACGTTCGGCGACTGGCCGCAGCACAACTCGCTGCTGCACGAGCAGTCCTACTATCGCAGCATCGAGCGGTCCTGGCGGGCCGGGCAGCGCGTGCTCAACGCACTGCTTGTCGCGAACCGGGCCATCTGCGAGCTGTTCCCCTACCGCGACACCTCCTGCGACGAGATGGACGAGATCCGGGTCCAGGCCCGCTACCTGTACTCCATGCAGGACTACATCGACGCGCAGAGCGGCGGGGCCGGCAAGGGCTGGTTCCGCATCGCCACCACACCGGCCCAGGTGCGCAGCATCGCCGCCCAGGGCAAACTCGCCGTGACGATCGGCGTGGAAAACTCGGAGATCTTCGGCTGCCGCGAGATCAACGGCGCCGCCCAGTGCACCACCGCCCAGATCGACGCGGGCCTCGACGAACTGCAGTCCCTCGGCGTCTCCGGCCTCTATCCGGTGCACAAGTTCGACAACGCGTTCGGCGGCACCCGCTTCGACGCCGGCCTCAGCGGAGCGTTCGTCAACCTCGGCAACCTGCTGTCCACCGGCCACTGGTGGACAGCGACCAGCTGCACCGGCCCGGCCGACAACGAGCAGCCGCTGGCCAACGACGACCTCGTGAAGCTGCTGAGCCTCGGCGTGGTCGGCGTCCCGGCGGGCACGGTCCTGCCGGTGTACCCGACCGGCAAGATCTGCAACACCCGCGGCCTGACCGACCTCGGCCGGTACCTCATTCAGAAGATGATGGACCGCGGCATGATCATCCACGTCGACCACATGAGCGTGAAGACGGTCCAGGCCGTCCTGGACCTGGCCGCCGCCGCCCACTACCCGGGCGTCACGTCCGTGCACAGCTGGGCCGACCCCGCCGTCATCGACCGGGTCCTGTCCCTCGGCGGCTTCGTGGCGAGCTACGCCAACGCCGTGCCGGAGTTCCTCAGCGAGTGGCGCACCAACCGCGCCGGCCCGCACGGCAACGCCATCACCGGCTACGGCTTCGGCACCGACGTCAACGGCCTCGGCGACCAGGCCAACCCCCGCCCGAACGCCGCCACCAGCCCGCTGCTCTACCCGTTCACCGCCCCGAACGGCACCACCGTGAACCGGCAGGTCTGGGGAACCCGCACCTTCGACGTCAACACCGACGGCGCCGCCCAGTACGGCCTCTTCGCCGACTGGACCACCGACCTGATCCAGCAGGCCGGCGCCGACGGCCCGCTGCTGCGCCAGCAGCTCATGAGCGGCGCCGAGTCCTACGTCCGCATGTGGGAGGCGGCCATCGCCTGGTAGCGGCCCGACCCAGCGCACCCCCGGCCGGGACGACCCCGCCGGGGGTGCGCGCCGTCGCCTGTCAGCACGCGCCCCATCGTGCGCCATCCGAGCCCAGCCGCCCGTTCAAGCTTTGGGCGAGCGAGGGCCAGAATCGCGTTGCCCAGTCAAACCAGCTCTCATCTCCGGACGGCGGCGATGACACAGACGAACCGGAGAGCTCCTCCGGGCCAGGGACCTGGAACTGCTCTCTCCAGGCATCGAGCTCCGCCGCGGACATGGGAAACGTCTGCTCCGGCGTATGTTCCCAGCGGTTCCGAATCCGGCTCCATTGCACCTCGCGTGCCACAGGCAGGTACACGATCTCGCATGCCGCTCCCACCGAAGCGGCCATCCATCGCAATGCGGAGCGTTCATCGCGCGACCACAATCCGAAGTCGAGCACGACGCTGAGCCGCAGGCGCAGGGCATCGACGGCCAATGCGATGAGTCGTCCCTCCAGCAACCACCGCATGCCGCCGGGCTCCTGGTGACGGTCTTCCTGGCCGAAGATGGACAGCGCCCACTCGTCGGGGGTGAGCCGCAGGGCTCCATGCTGCTCGGCCAGCTCCCGCGCTCGAAACGTCTTCCCTGACCCGGGAAGACCCACCATCAAGAACAGCTTGGGACCATCGGCCACAGGCGAATCTCCGACCGTCTCATTCACCCGCTCCATGGTGCACGACACCTGCACCGGGTCGCGCGGACGGGGCCGGGTCATCGACCGGAATCGGCCATCGCCCGCCATACGCTTCTCGCCACGGTCACGACCCAACGGCGCAGCACCGCAGGAGCGGGTCAGCCGAGGACGCCGAGCAGCGAGGCGGCGGGGTCGAACGCCGCGGTTGCGCTGCCCACGGTCTCGAGGAGCAGCAGACCTGCGGCCAGGGCCGTCGTGACACCGAGAGTGCTGTACATGAATCTGACGCGGGTGGCGCCCCGGTCGCCGGCGATACGCCGCTTCCAGCAATAGGCGCTCGCCAGCCCGGCGGCCACCACCAGCGTGGCGGAGATCGCCGCCGTGACCCAGTAATACCGCTCGACCTCGCCGAGCAGCACCGTCAGCGCCGGGGAACCGGCGTGCGGGCCGGCCGAGTTCGTCAGCCCTTCGCGCATCTCGCTCACGACCTGCGCGAGTTGGCCGTCGGCGGTGCGACCGGGCAGCAGCGGCAGCAACGGGATCAGCGGGAGGGCCATCACCTGGATGTTCACCGACAGCACCCAGACGACGACGACCGTCGACACCGTCGCGGCTGTGGCGAGCGCCGCGTACCAGCGCCGGCCGCGCAGGTACAGCTGCCACAGCCCGGTGCTGAGCAGGGCCAGGACGATGACCAGCAACGCGCTGATCACCACCTTGACCGCATGCCATTCGAACCAGTAGTCCACAAGCGCCGTCAGACTGGCCGGGAGCGCCCGGGATCCGCTTTGCCAATACTCGACGAGAGCCCGCCCGAGGGCGTCCTGCAGTTTCGCCTCACTGTAGGACCCGGAGGTCGGCATCGGCAGGGCCCTGGGGGCGGCCTCGAACGCGGCCGCGAAAGCGGCGCCGACCGCCAGCAGCAACCCGATCACGGACGTCGAGTGCAGCCGAACAGTTCTGCGGCCGGAATCTGGTGTTGGTTCGGCGGCACCAGCTGTCGTGAGCGGTCGAAATCGCATGGAACGACGGTAGAGAAGGGCCGCTCGGGGCGCGATGGCGCATGAGCTAGTACAGCAGGGTGAGGCTGCGCTACCCCGTGCGGTATAGCTGGCGCTACCGCTCCGGCACGTCGCGGATGCGTGCCCCACGGCGGGACGCCGACGCTGCTGCGCGGCGCCTGATACGCCGCGGTGGTGTCGGGTCAGCGACGTATCGACGCCGCCGCGGTGACGGTCCTTCCCACAAGCCGGTCGGCCCGACCGGTCGGACAGGAAGGACGCCAGACATGACCGACCCGCACCAGCCCACCACCCCGCAGCAGGTCGACACCCCGAGGCCGCTGTTCACGTTCGGAGTCGATGTGGCGAAGTTCGCCTCCTGGGCGAGGATCCTCGTGCAGGGGTACACCTGGCAGCAGTTCACCAAGTCGCCGGGTTTCGAGCAGATCAGGTGGGACAAGCAGAAGCCGGCCGACCAGACCGTCGCCGAGCTGGCCGACGATCCGACCCGGGTGTACGGCCTGGCCAAGGTGGTGCTGGAGCGCGCCCGCAAGTCCAAGCACGCCGGCGAGTCGCACTACCAGTCCGACGCGCAGTCCGGGCACCGGTACACCGCGTTCAGCGGGCTGTACCCGTTCCTGCCCGCCTTCGCGCCGTGGCTGGCCGACGGCACGAACAACAACGTCTTCCGGCTGATGCTGTCCTGCTTCCCGCCCTACGGCCGGCAGGTCCCCACCTCCGGCTTCCGCCGGCTGGAGCTGGTCTCGCCCGACGCCATCAACACGCTTGACGACCTCGGCGACATGTCCACGGTCTACGCCGCCAGCCAGCGCAGGCAGCTGGAGGAGTACAACGCGGAGCAGTGGGCGGCCAACTCGAGCCTGGTCGGGCGGACGTTCCTCGGCCGCAGTGGCACGATCCACCTGAGCAACTACGGCACGATCACCAACACCGACGACAAGCTCGTCGTGCGCTACGCGCTGGCCAGCACCGACAGGTTCTGGCACGTGTTCGACGGGCGGGTGCTGTGGGTGCACGTGACCGACCTGAAGACCAACGAGATGATGTACTTCGGCATCGGCGGCGGCAGCAACAAGCAGTCGTTCTACAACGGCGTCAACGGCGTGACCGGCGCGTTCGTGTTCGGCGGCATGATGAGCATGATGCACTACGTGCTCAAGGCCGCGGGCAAGCCGGAAATGTTGAAGGTGTGGCCCGGCTACGACGTGCGGGACAGCGCGCTGAAGCTGATGGGCAAGGAGGACATCGGCCAGTTCCGCGCGCAGTACGCGGCGAACCTGCTCGACGTGCTCGGCACCGGCGCGGCGGCGTGGCGGCTGTTCGGTTTCCGCCAGGTCACCGGCGGCGCGCCGGTACCGACGATCACCGAGACCGAGTAACCGGCCGGCCCGGGGCGGGTGCCGACGCGTCCCGGGCCGCATCGATCCCGGGCTCGGGCCGGTCGTCGGCACTGAAGTCCCGGTACGACAGCCGGACCAGCCGCGACTGCCGCGCCCACATGGTCCGCTCCTCCTCCAGCGTCGCCGGCAGCGTCACCCCGAGCCTCTCCGCGAACGCCACCCGCCCGACGTTGACCATGGCCCGCACCGCCGCCGCCCACTCGTCGGTCGTCACCACGGCCAGGCGATACCAGCAGTACGCCAGCAGCGGCAACCCCACCACGGCCGCCCACAACAGCGCTCCCGGGTGCACGAACGCCCCAACCAGCGCCACCCCCGCGACGGCGAGGTGGCCGTAGAGCAGCGCCACGAAGAAGTCGACGGTCGTGCGGGCCTGCTCGACCTGCTTGGTCGTGCGCTCGTCGGCGACAGCGGTCAGCTCGTACCAGAAGATCTGCGTGTCGAGCCGGTAGCGGTCGTACCCGTACTCCTCCAGGCGCCGGATCGCGTTGCCCAGCCGCGTCGCGACCACCTGCGAGTCATCGACCGGGAAGCGCCGCAGCCGCTCGTGCAGCAGCCCGCGCCGCACCGCACCGCCGGTCGCGTCGCGGTCCAGGTGCCGCCGCACCCGCCGGTGCGCCCGCATCGCCGCGAGCGCCGCCGCCCCGTCCGTGTCGAGGTCACCGGCACGCTCCCGGTCCACGAGCTCCACCGCGGCGATCCGGTCGGCCAGCAGGAGCTTGCGCTGCCGCATCCGCTCCCGGGCCCGGTTCGCCACCCCGTGGGGCCAGCCGAGATACCCCTCCAAAATCCGATACAGCGGCGTCTGTACCGCAGCCAGCAGCAGCCCCACCAGCACCGCCACGCCGAGCGTCGCCCCGGCGATGTCGCCCTCACCGAGCAGTCGCCCGATCCCGGGCAGCCAACGCGTCCCCGACAGCACCCAGAACGCCAGCACCACGTTGACCGCGGCCGGCGCGATCCACCCGACCAGCAGCGCCCACCCGCCGCCGAGAACCCCCTTGACGATCTCGCTCAACGCGACCTCGTGATCCGGCGCCACCACCGCACGAGGAACGGGTCGCGGTCGTCACTGCTCGGCCCGGAAGCCGGCCGGCGCGACCCGTCTCCGTCACTCAGGTACGGCCCCGGCGGCGTGCCGGTCGGGTAGCCGTAGCCGGGCGGGTGGTACGGCGGACTCGGCTCATACCTGACCGGCTCGGTGCCGGGCGGCGTCGGCTGGGAGTCGTCGTTGCGGTACGGGTCTGCGGGCTCGGCCACGGCGCCCTCCTCGGAACGCTCGACATGGACGCCACCCTATGGCGCCCGGCGTCCCGGTGTCTGCCCCATCGCCCGCACCATCGCCCCGCGGGAGTGTGCCGTACACCGTCCTCGGACCCGGCGGTCACGTGGATCTCGAACGGCCCGGCGGTCCCGGCCTCTCGAGCCGCCGGCGGCGCCGGTCCGTCAGGGCGAGCCGGCCGAGGCGTGCAGCAGCGCCGGTGCGGGCGCGACGCGGCCGGCATCCGCGCCGGCACTCTCGTCGCGGGCCGCGTCGGCGCCGGCGACCACCCAGCGGCCGCGGCCGCGGCGCTTGGCCTGGTACATGGCGGTGTCGGCGGCGCGCAGGGCGTCGGGGCCGCCCGTGCCGCTCAGCACGGCCACGCCAACGCTGGCGCCGACCGCGAACGTCGCCGGGCCGATCGGCACGGGGCTGGCCACCTGGTCGACGACCCGGGCGGCCAGTGCGCTCGCGCCGGCCGCGTCGAGGCCCGGGGCGAGCACGACGAACTCGTCGCCGCCCAGGCGGGCGACCAGGTCGTCGCCGCGCACCAGGGTGAGCAGCCGGGCGGCCACGGCCCGCAGGACCGCGTCGCCGGCCTCGTGGCCGTGCCCGTCGTTGACCGCCTTGAAGCCATCCAGGTCCAGGTAGAGCACGGCGGCCGGGGACCCGTTGTCGGTAAGCGCCTCCAGGCGGTCGGTCAGCACCGCGCGGTTGGCCAGGCCGGTCAGCGGGTCGTGGTGGGCCTGCCAGCGCATCCGCTCCTCGGCGCGCTCCTGCTCGCGGACCGCGAACGTGAACCGGGCGAGCACGAACGCGACGCACAGCGCGGTCACCGCGAGGGCGACGAACCCGGCCCCGTTCAGGCCGGTGCGGGCGACGGTCAGGGCGGGCGCGGCCATGAGCGCCAGGCCGAGGAGCACCACCCGGGCCGGGTGCAGGCGCCGCTCGGCCGGCTCGGGGGTGGTCAGCTCGGCCCGCCCCGGGTGCCGGGCCGCCGCGGCGAGCAGGGCGTTGCCGAACATGATCAGCGGCCCGAGCCGGTTGACCAGGTCGGGGCCGGCGACGTAGGGCAGCAGGTTGTAGCCGAGGTCGACCGCCAGGTACAGCGTGATCGCGGCGATCAGCAGCCCGGTCGGGGCCCCGCGCCGGCCGGGGGAGAGCGCGACGAACAGGACGGCGGCGAGCAGGGTGACGTCGCCGACCGGGTACAGGGCGGGGACCACCGACTGCAGGACGCCGTAGCCGAGGCCGAGCACGGGTTCGATGAGGAACTGCCAGCACGCCAGCGCGGCCGAGGCGGTCATCGTGAGGGCGTCCAGGACGGCGCCCCGCAGCCGGCCGGGGGCCCGGCGCCGCGCCATGCCGACAAGCGCCGCGGCGAGGACGGGGTAGCCGCAGAGCCAGAAGACGTCGGCGATACCCACCGGGGGCACGCTCCAGAGGTACCGCTGCAGCATTTCGACCCCGTCGCCGAGGCACCACAGCGTCGGGGCGAGCGCGACGAGCCGCCACAGTGCCCGGTCCCGGCCGGCCGGCGCCGAGGCGGCGGCCCGCCACGTCAGCGCGCACAGGGTGACGTAGAGCGCCATCGACAGCACGTTGCCGGCGTCGGTGTCGTAGGTCACCATCGCCAGCCCGACGAGCAGCGCCACGGCGGCGAGGAAGCGGACCATACCGCCGCTATCGC
The DNA here is from genome assembly GCF_019904175.1 of Dactylosporangium vinaceum. Classification (GTDB taxonomy): domain Bacteria; phylum Actinomycetota; class Actinomycetes; order Mycobacteriales; family Micromonosporaceae; genus Dactylosporangium; species Dactylosporangium vinaceum. The sequence goes on from NZ_CP061913.1 coordinate 4,557,696, forward strand.
CCGGCCCCGCGCTCAGCTGAGCATTTGTGCGGCGGATCACCGGGCCGTGCGCACGCCGGCGTGGACCGGCCGGCTCAGCGGTCGCAGTCGGCTCCCACACGTCCGGGATGCGGTCGTGGTCGGCGTCGAGGGTCTCGGCAGCCTCGAGGCGCCGGTGCACTGCATTGCGCAGCCGCAGCCCGACGGCGGCCGGCGACAATCCCGGCGAGGATGATGCCGTACGCCGGATCACCACGTGCAAAGCCCGTGCGAACAGCCCGTGATGCTGTTGCTGGTGTCGGAAGCGGGCCACTACTGGTATTGAAAGCGGGACACCAGGATGCGGAGCTCGGCTGACATGCGGGCGAGTTCTGCCGTTGCCTGCTGAGCTTGGTTGACACCTTCGGTTGTCTGCTGGGCGGCCTGCGCGACGGTGGCGATGCCGATGGCGATCTGGTCGGCGCTCAGCGCGGTGTCGGCGACGCTGCGGTTCATCTCGGCCGTGGTGGCGGTCTGTTCCTCGACGGCTGAGGCGATGGTGGTCTGATAGTCGTTGACACGGGCGATGACCGTGCTGATCTCGGCGATAGCTTCCACGGCTCGGTGGGTGCCGGATTGGATGGCGTCCACCCGGCGGACGATGTCCTCGGTCGCCCGCGCGGTTTCCTGCGCCAGGTCTTTGACCTCGCTGGCTACGACGGCGAAGCCCTTGCCGGCGTCCCCGGCGCGGGCGGCCTCGATGGTGGCGTTGAGTGCGAGCAGGTTGGTCTGTTCGGCGATCGTGGTGATCACCTTGACGACCTCACTGATACCCCGGGACGACTCTCCGAGGGAGCTGACGGTGGTGTTGGCCGATTCGGCCGACTGTACGGCGGAAGCCGCGACGGCGGCCGCCTCGCTGGTGGAGTGGGCGATCTCGCGGATCGATGCCCCCATCTCCTCACCGCCGGCCGAGACGGTCCGGACGTTGGCGGAGACCTCGTCCGCGGCGGTGGCCACCGCCTGGGCCTGGGCGGCGGACTCCTCCGCAGAGGTGGCGATCTGGGCGGAGGTGTTCGACATCTGTTCGGCTGCCGCGGCGAGCGAGGCCGACGAGTCGTCGATCGTTCGCATCACCGCGCTCAGTGCGGTCATGCTCTGGCCCAGTGCGCCCGCCATCACGGCGATCTCATCGCGGCCGGTCACGGTCAGCGGAGTGGCGAGGTCGCCGTCGGCGAGCAGCATCAGGCGCTTGCGGACGTGGTCGACGGGTCGGGTCACCGATCGGGTGACCACAATGGCGAGGACCAGGGCGATGATCGCAGCCGTGGTGCCCGCGCTCCAGATCACGCGGTTGCCGATCTGGTGGGCGGCGGTGGCATTGCGGCGCGCTGCGGTGAAGTCCGCGTTGGCCGTGCTGGCCGATGTGTCGAGCAGTGCGCTGATCTGCTGGAAGAGCTCGATCTCCTTGCCGATCACCAGCGCATTGGCCGGCGCGGCCTGGCCGTTACGGTACAAACCGGCGATCTGGCGGTCAACGGTGAGGAACTCGTCGAACAGGGCGGCGATCCGCTGCAGGCCCTGCTGTACTGAGGCCGTGGGTGCCGCGCCGGCCGCGGCCGCCACCGTCGTCTGGAAGGTCTGAGCGGACGCGAGGAATGCCTTGCGTGAGGCTCCGCTGTCCTGCGCCGCGTCAGGCACTCCCCGCAGGGCGTCAAAAGCGTAGGCGGTCTGCCATCCATTGAGGTCGGCCGCCGAAAACTTGGCGTCTTTCACCAGTGCGACAAACCGCTCGGAACGCTGCATCCGCCCGGCCGCGTCCTCTTGCCGCGATGAGGTGATCAGCGCCACGGCCATCACCACGAGCAGCAGCAGGACGACGACGACGAAGGCCGCGGTCAGACGTACGCCAAGGCGCAGCCGCGCAAGAAAGGGCACGCCCGTACATCGGCTACAGAACTCCCGCTTTGAGTTGAACAAAACCGAACTTCCGCTCTGAGTTGCAAAGCGGTGCGGCTGCGCGATCGATCCCGGGTCTGGTCCTGGACCTGGCGCCTCCGTCGTCATCTGCCACTCGGAGAAAGGAAGCCGCGCCCCACCTGGTCCGCCCACAGCGATGTCGGCGGCGAAGCTCGCCGCGGCCCGGCGACGAGCGCCGCCGGGCCCGGCGGCGACCTGCGCGGTCTCGACCGCCGCGGCCGGCACGCTGTGCGCGGCCCGGTCTGCGACATGATCGGCCTGACGATGCTTTTCAACCTTTTGCGGGGCCGGGCCCGTCGGTGGGGTGACGGCTACCGAGAGGACCTTGGATGCGGGCGGATACCCCGTCGTACGTCGACTACGTGTCGGCGCGGCTGCCGGCGCTGCACCGGGCGGCGTTCCTGCTGTGCGCGGGCGACACGCACCGGGCGGACGACATCGTGCAGGCGACGATCACGCGGCTGTACCAGCACTGGAAGCGGGCGGCGCGCAGCGAGAACCTCGACGCATACGTGCATCGGATGCTCGTGCACGCCCTGGTCGACGAGCGGCGCAGTCCGTGGGCGCGGGTACGGCTCACCGGCCGCAGCGACGAGCGGGCCGACGAGAGCGGGCCGTACGGGGAGGCGCCGTACAGAGCCGGGCCGTACAGGGGCGGGCCGTACGGGGACGCGCCGCAGCAGCAGGTCGACGAGCGCAGCGGGCTCGTCGCGGCGCTGCGCCGGTTGCCGCCGCGGCAGCGGGCGATCCTCGTGATGCGGTTCCTGCTGGACCGCTCGATCGAGGAGGTGGCCGAGGCGCTCGGCTGCTCCACCGGCACCGTCAAGAGCCAGAGCTCCCGCGGCCTCGAGGCGCTGCGGGGCATGTTGTCGAGCGCGAAGGAGCACTGAGGTGTCCAACGACGAGCGTACCGGCGCGGAGCTGCGCCACCTGATGCTGACGATCGACGTGCCGGCCTCGCGGGCCGATGTGCACCGGGCGGTCACGGACGGGCAGCGGGCGATCCATCGCCGCACCGCGATGCTGACGGCCGCGGCGGCCGGGGTTGCGGTGCTGGCCACGGCCGGAGTACTCGGTGCCGTCAAGTTCCGGGACGGGGCCACGGGCAACCTGCCGGCGCTGTCGCCGCCCAGCGCCGCCGCCTCCTCGGCCGGGCCGGCCGCCGGGTGCGAGCCCACCCGGCTGACCGGGCCCGACGGGCAGCAGGCGGAGGCGACGGCCATCGACCCGACCGGCCGGATCGTCGGCGGGACGACCGGTGCGCAGCGCGACGTGCCGGTGATCTGGAAGGACGGCCGGGCCGAGCGGCTCTCCGGCGTGCAGGGCGTGGTCGTCGACATCGGCGCCGACGGGGCGGTGCTCGGCTGGGCCGACGACAGCGACGCCTGGGTGTGGCGGTCCGGGCAGGTCACGCACCTGGCGAAGCTGGCCGGCAACCGGCTGCTGTCGGCGTATGCGATAAACGGCAAGGGGCAGGTCGCCGGCTACGCCGCCGACGGCAATCTCAACGCGGCAGTGCCGGTGATGTGGGCGGCCGACGGGTCCGTGCACAAGCTCAGCACACCGGCGGCGACGAAGTTCGGTGACGTCACCGACTCGGCGGCGCGGGACATCACCGAGGACGGCCGGGTCGTCGGTGAGATCCGCGGTGTGCCGGTCGTCTGGACGACGCAGGGAGTGCCGCTGCCGCTGGCGCCGGTCGGGAGTCAGGCGATGGTGTCCGCGGTCGCCGGGCGGTACGTGTACGGGGCCAAGGTCGACGGCACGCCGCTGCGCTGGGACATCGAGGCGGCGACCGTGACCGAGCTGGCCCGGATCAGTGACAACGGGGCCCGGGCCGGGTCCGTGCACGGTGACGCGCTGCTGCCGGGTGAGCTCGCCCGGACGGTGTCGCGCCGGGTCGGCGTGAACGGCCGGGTGGACCTGCTGCCGGGGCCCGGCGGCGAGCCGGCGATAGCGGCGGCGATGAGCGCCGACGGCTCGACGATCGTCGGTGTCGCCGGGACCGCCGAGTCGCATACGCCGATCGTCTGGACCTGCCGGTAGCCCGTCGGAAAACGCCGAAGGGCGGCCCCACACGGCGGGTGGGAGCCGCCCCGCGGGCGTGCCTGGTTACACCGTGGCGGTGCGGCGGCGGGCGCCGGCCAGCAGCAGCGTGCCGCCGGTCGTGGTGCAGCCGAGACCGATCAGCAGCAGCACGGCCGTGTCGGTGCCGGTGACCGGCAGCGAGCTGCCCGACCCGGCTCTGGCGACGGTGACCGCGAGCTTCAGGGCGCGCGGTGCGCCGTTCGGGTCGACGCCTGACGCGATCACCTGGTGCGGCCCGGCGGCGAGCGCCGCGGGCAGCGTGACGGGCGTGCTGAACGAGCCGGTGCCGTCGGTGACGGTGGTGCCCAGCGTGATCGGGTCGGAGTAGATGACGATCGACGCGGTCGAGTACGGCGCGAACCCGGTGCCGATGACCGTGATCTGCTGCGACGGTGCGGCCGTGGAGATGGCGCCCTGGTCGGTCGTCAAGGTCAGGTTCGTCGACGGCGGCGTCGCCGGGAACACCGGCGCGGTCGGGGTGGCGGTGTTCGACGGGCCCGCCGCGACCGAGTCGCCGTGGTCGTTGAGGCTCGTCACCGTGTACGTGTAGCCGGTGCCGGCCCGGCCGCCGAGGACGCAGGTGAGGGCCGTGGTGGTGCAGCTGGCCGGCCCGGGCGTCGCGATCACCTTGTAGCCGGTGATGTTTGTCGTGCTGGCCGGGGCCGCCCAGCTCACGGTCACCGAGGAGACGCCGGCCGTGGCCGTCACGGCGGTCGGCGGCATGGTCGCCGGGTCCACCGTGAAGCTGCGGCTCACCGTGGTGGCGGCCGCGTAGGTGGCGTCGCCGGCCTGGTCGGCGTCGATGGTGCAGGTGCCCGCCGCGACCAGGGTCACGGTCGTGCCGCTGACCGTGCAGACGGCCGGCGTGGTGCTGGTGAACGCGACCGGGAGGTTCGAGCTGGCGGTGCCGGTGACGGTGATCGTGCCCTTGGACAGCGACCACTGCTGCGGCTGCTCGAACGTGACGGTCTGCGCGAGACCGACGACCTCCAGCGCCAGGGTGCCGCAGGAGGTCTCCTGCTTGGTCTGGACGCACGGTGAGCCCAGATCGACGATGATGCCGTCGTGGGTCGTGGCCACGGTGTTCGGCATGCTGTACGTGGCCGGCGTCGACGACGTGACAGGTACCGACATGTCGCAGGTGGACGTGCCGGTCATCGACGCCCCGGTCAGCGTGACGCTCGCGCCGCTCGCCGCGAACGTGCCGCCGCAGGTGTTCGCGGTCGAGCCGGTGCCGACCGTGAGCCCGCCGGGCAGCGCGACCGTGAGGTTCAGGCCGGTGGAGCTGCCGGTGGGGTTGCCGTCGGTGCGGGCCATGTGCAGGTTCAGCGTCGACGTGCCACCCGAGTTGATCGTGGCCGGCGTGAAGGTGCCGGTGAGCTTGGGCGTCGCGGTGACGGTCAGGGTCTGGGCGGTGACGCCGTTGGTCATGCCGCCGCCGGTCAGCCCGGTGAAGTTGGCGCTGTTGAACGTGTACAGGCCCGAGGCGGTCGGTGTCACGTACATGTAGTAGTGGCAGAACGTGTAATTGGAGGTGATTTGCCAGCCCGACAGGGTGACAGTTGTCGCGCCGACGGCGATGTTGTCGGCGCCGCTGCAGGCCGCGCTGGTGCGGTACACGATGCCGTTGGAGAACGTGAGCCCGGCGGGCAGGGCGAAGGTGTAGCCCAGGCCGGACAGCACCGTGCCGGTGGTGGGCCGGTCGATGCTGACGTCGACGGTGACGGCGGTGCCGATCTCCACCGACGGCACGTCCCAGGTCGCGGTCAGCTCGACGCCGGTGGTCTCGACGTGCGCGGGCGGCTTGCCGCTCGGCGCGTTGACCTTCCGGGCCGGGTCCGGCGCGGCGACCTTGCCGGTCCCGTGCGTCGTGCCGGTCGCGTGCGGCTTGCCGGTGGCTGTCGCCGCGACGGTGGGCTTGCCGCCGCCGCCCGGGTAGCCGGCGGCCGGGTGCGCGCCGCGGCGCGCCGGCGCGCGTGTGGGCTTCTTCTTGTGGTGGGCGCGGGCCTTCGCGGCTCCGGCCGAGGCATCGTCGGCGGTGCTGACGCTCGCGTGCGCCCGTACCGGATGCTGATGATCTGACGCGAACGCGGTCTGCGGCGCGGTCGCGATGCCGCAGACGACGGTCGCCGCGATGACGGCCGCCGTTCGCCAGGACTTGGGTCCGAACACTTCCACCCCCGTGGCAGGCGCCGGCAATCTCACCGGCGCTATCCCACCAAACTAGGGCAAAACTCATATATCTATACACGCTTTGCCGAGGAAAGGCACACCTCGCCAGCACCTCGCCGCCGATACAGCGGTGATACGCCGGTGTTGCCGTCCTCGCTGAGGCTGACCCGGTCAGGCCGGGCGACGGGGTTCCGGCCAGCACGGGGGGACCACGTCGCCATGACCGAACCAAGCGTGGCCCGGCGGGAAGCGGCGGCTCCGGTCGAGGTGCTGCGGCGGCTGCGGGCGGCCGGGGTACACCTGTCCGTGACCGGCGGAACCCTGCGGTACTCCGCGCCATCCGGGGCCCTCACCGCCGAACTGCGCACGGCCGCCCGGGCCTGCCGCGACGAACTGGCCGCGCTGGTCGGCGCCGAGGCCGCAACCGGCGGCGAGTGGACGTTCACGACCGACCCGGACGCCGCGGGAGAGCCGTTCGCGCTGACCGACCTGCAGCAGGCATACCTGGTCGGCGAACAGGAATTCTACGAGCACGCCGGGCCGGCCGCCTTTGTGCACGAATACGAGTTCGCGGTGGGCGCGGCCCCGCAGCCCGACCGGATCGACGCGGCGCTGCGGCGGCTGCGCCAGGCCCACGGCGCGCTGCGACTGGCGATCAGCACCGACGGCACCCAGCGGATCGTGCCGGACGACGGCGCCTCACTACTCGAGCGGTTCGACCTCGCCGGGCTGCCCCAAGCAACCGCATCGCACCGGCTGGCCGAGCTGTCCGCCGCGCTTGTCACGAACCTGCCGCCACAGCATGCGGGGCGGCCGCTGCGGGCCGTGTACATACGGCTGCCCGGCGGGCGGGTCCGCCTCCAGCTCGCGCTCCGGCTGACCAGCTTCGACGGCGTCACCACCCAGCTGTTCCTGAGCGAACTGGCCCGCTGCTGCGCCCAGCCCGGCTACCGCGTGACCGCGCCGGCGCTGACCTTCCGCGACTACGTCCAGGGTCTGCGGGCCCACGCGGACAGTCCGGCGTATGCGGCGGGCCGGCGGCACTGGGACGAGCGGCTGGCACAGCTGCCGCCTGCTCCCGACCTACCGCTCGCCCCGAACCGGCCGGCCCGGCCCGGGCCGCTGCCCCCGGCCGAACTGCCCGCGTCCGGATCGCCAGGCGGGCCGGGCGGGACGGGGGCCGGTGAGCCGCGGCGGCTCGAACCGCTGCGGCGTATCGCGACCCGGCTCGGGGCGGCGCAGTGGGGCGCGTTCCGGCGCAATGCCGCGGCGGCCGGGCTACCGGTCGGGACAGCACTGCTGTGCCTGTTCGTGGAGACGCTGCAGCGGTGGTCGGACGGCGCGGCGGGCCTGCTGACGGTGCTCGCCGCGCACCGGCCGCCGGGGCATCCGGAGGTCGGCGCCGTGTGGGGTAACGCCAGCACCACCGTGCTGCTCGGGTACGCGGCCCGGCAGCCGGGCCAGTCCTTCGCGGTACGTGGTCGCCGGCTGCAGGGCGAGCTGTATGCCGCCCTGGCCGCTAGGGAGATCTCCGGTGTCGAGGTCGGGCGGTCGATGCAGCGGCTGCGCGGGGAGACCGGCAACCCGGCACCTGTCGTATTCACCAGCGGCCTGGGCCTGCTCGAGCCGGGGCCGGCCGGTCAGGGCGGCGGGTTCCTGCTGCCGATGCCGGGGGCCGAGCTGGTTCGCAGTGCGATCAGCACGCCGCAGGTGCTGCTCGATCATCAGGTGTTCGAGGAGGGCGCGGAGCTGGTCGGCAACCTCGACTTCGCGGCCGCGCACTACCCCGGCGGGCTGGTCGACGCGATGCGTGCGTATCACGAGCAGCGGCTGCGTGCGCTTGCCGCCGATGCCTCGGCCTGGCACGAAACCGGTCCCGCGCCGTTACCGCAGGAGCAGCTTGCCGCTCGGCGGCTGGCCAACGCCACGGCCGCCGACCTGCCCCGCGGCAGCCTGCACTCCTTCGTGCTGGACCGCTGCCACCGGACACCGGACGCGATCGCCGTCATCGACGAGGACGGTCCGATGTCCTACGCCTCGCTCGACCGGGCCAGCGCCGCCCTGGCCGCGCGCCTGGGCGCCGGCCCCCTCGGCGCCGAATTCCTGCGGGCCGCCGGACGCGGGCTTGTCGCTGTGCGCCGCCGGAAGGGCCGGGCCCAGGTCATCGAAGTGCTCGCGGTGCTGCGGGCCGGGTGTGCCTACCTGCCGATCGACGCGCGCTGGCCCGCTGCCCGGGTCCGCACGATCCTGGAGCACAGCGGGGCGATGCTGCTCGACGATGCGACAGCCCGCGACACCGGCACCACCGCCGAGCTCGATGTCGAACCGGCACCGGAGCAGACCGCGTACGTCATCTACACGTCCGGCTCCACCGGCACGCCAAAGGGCGTGGTCATCAGTCACGGCGCGGCGGTCAACACCGTGCAGGACCTCACCGCCCGCTTCGCGCTCACACCCGACGACCGGGTCCTTGCGGTCTCCTCACTCGCCTTCGACCTGTCGGTCTTCGATCTGTTCGGCCTGCTCGGTGCGGGCGGGGCGGTGGTGTTGCCGCCGGAGACGGCGAATCCGGACCCGCAGCGCTGGGCCGAGCTGGTTGCGGCGCAGCGGGTGACGGTGTGGAACTCGGTGCCGGCGTTGCTGGACCTCACGCTGGAGTATCTCGGGGCGGAGGCGGCCCGTGCGCTCGCCTCCCTGCGGCTCATTCTGCTCAGCGGGGACTGGGTGCCGTTGCCGTTGGTGGAGCGGCTGGCTGCGCTGTGCCCAGGGGCGGAGGTGATCGCGCTCGGCGGCGCCACGGAGGCGTCGATCTGGTCGAACTGGCATCCCGCCGCGGACCGCCCGGCCGGTTGGAGCAGTGTGCCGTACGGGCGGCCGCTGGCCAACCAGAGCATGCATGTGCTGAGCGCCGAGCTGGCCGACGCGCCCGAATGGGTCGCCGGTGACCTGCACCTCGGCGGGGCCGGGGTGGCCGACGGCTACCTGCACGAACCGCAGCGCACGGCTGCCGCGTTCTACCCGCATCCGCGCTCCGGAGAGCCGCTGTACCGCACCGGCGACCGGGCGCGGTACCGGGGCGGGCTCGTCGAGTTCCTCGGCCGCAACGACCATCAGGTCAAGGTGGACGGGCACCGCATCGAGCTCGGCGAGATCGAGACCGCGCTGCGGGCCGAGACGACGGTCGACGCGGCGGTCGCGCTCGTCGATCCGGCCGGGCGCCTCGTGGCCTTCGTCACCGGTGACGACGGGATCGACCCGGACGCGCTGCGGGCGGCGCTTGCCGCTCGGCTGCCGGCGTACATGGTGCCGCGCGCGGTCACCCGGCTCGACGCGCTGCCCCTGTCCGGCAACGGCAAGGTGGATCGCAAGGCACTACGCGAGCTGGCCGGGGCCGGACCGGCCGGGCCGGCCCGGGCGGCCGTCGTGGCGCCGGCGGGCCCCGTCGAGCAGCGGCTCCTGGCGCTGTGGCGGGAGCTGCTCGGACCGGCGGTGCACGGTGTCACCGACGACTTCTTCGCCGCCGGCGGCAACTCGCTGCTCGCGGTCCGGCTGTTCCGGCAGATCGAATCGGTGTTCGACCGGCGGCTGCCGCTGGCGTCGCTGTTCCGGCACGCCACCGTCCGGGGCCAGGCCGCCCTCGTCACCGAGGGCCTCGCGGCCGGCGGGCCGCTGGTGACGATCGTGCCCGGGCCCCCGCACGCGCGCACCCTTGTCGTGATCCACCCGGTCGGCGGCGATCTGCTGTGCTACCGCGACGTGCTCACCGCACTGGCCGGGCGAATCGGCGACGTGGCCGTGTACGGGCTGCGCGCATCCGGCCTCGCCGAAGGTGAGACCCCGGCGGCCGACCTCGACACGATGGCCGCCGACTACGCCGCCGCGCTGGCCGGCCGGGCCGGTCCGCCATCCGAGCCCGGGCCGCTGCACCTGTTCGGCTGGTCGATGGGCGGCACTGTCGCGCTCCACGTCGCGGCGCACCTGCACCGCCTCGGCGTCGCGGTGGCCTCGGTGACGGCGGCCGACGCGTTCACCGGCCGGGACGACGAGGACAGCGACGGCGCCGAGCCGGACACCGACCAGGAGCGGGCCGCCTTCGTGGCCGACCTGGCCGCGACCGGCGCCGACCCGGGCGGCGAGCTCGACGAGCGGCTCTTCGCCGTGTACCGCAACAACGCCGCCATCCTGCGCCGGCACCGGCCCGGGGCCTGGCACCCGCCGGTGTGCCTGCTGCTGCGGGCCACCCGGACCGGCGCCCGGCACTTCCCGCGGCTGCAGCCGCTGGACGAGCGGCTGGGCATCGCGGCGACACCCCTCGACGAGGACCACTACTCGATAGTCCGCGGCCCCGGCGCCCACCGGATGGTCGACCACCTCGCCGCGGTGCTCGATGCCGGGGCCGCTCCTGCGGAGGTTCTGCGATGACGTTGCTTGCGGCTGAGCGGGCCGTGCTGACCAAGGCGCTGCCCGGCTTCGACGACCAGCTCGCCGCGCTGGGCGTGGCGGCCGCCGACGATCCGGCATCCGGGGTGATCGAGCAGTTCCGGGTGGCGGGCGGGGGCAACCTGCTGGTGCCGGCCGAGTTCGGCGGTGGTGGGCTCGGCTGTGCCGACGGCGTGCGGTTGCAGCGGGCGATCGGCAGCCGGGCGCCCGCACTGGCCGTCGCCTCGACGATGCATCACTACAAGGTGGCCTGGCTGGCCCGGGAGCTGGACGGCCCGCAGGCCCGGGCCGTGCTCGGTGACGTGGTCGAGCGCCGGCTGCTGGTCGCCTCGTGCGGCGCCGAAGGGGCGGCCGGGGCCAGCCTGTTCGCGCCGGGGCTGACCGTGGAGCCGGTCCCGGACGGGCTGCGGATCACCGGGACCAAGCGGCCGTGCTCGCTGGTGCGCTCGATGGGGCTGCTGTCCATGCTCGTCGCCGGGCCGCACGGTTCGCCCTACGCCGGTGAGCTGGTCAATGTGCTCATCGACCCAGGCTCGCCAGGGGTGCGGGTGGAGCCGTTCTGGCGCAACCGGGTGCTGCGGGCCGGGCAGAGCGACGCCGTGGTCCTCGACGGCGTGCTGGTGCCCCACGAGCGCGTCGTGCCCGTCGGCGATCCGGCCCACGTCGCTCCGCGGATCACCTCCAACCTGCTGTGGTTCGAGGTGCTGGTGACCGCCGCGTATCTCGGCATCGCCACCGGCGCCGTGGAAGGGCTGTTCCGCGACGGGCGGGGAACGCCGGCCGACCGGGTCGCCGCGCTCGCCCCGCTGGAGACGGCCGCGACGGCGGTGGAGGCGATCGCCGGGGCGCTGGACATCGGGCAGTGCGACGACGAACTGTTCGGCCGGTCGCTGCTGGTGCGCTACACCGCGCAGCGGGCCATCGCCGAGGCCACCGACCGGGTGCTCGAACTGCGCGGCGGGATCGCGTTCGTCACCGACCAGACCCCGGTCGAGGCGCTCATCGCGTCCCGGGCCCTGGCCTTCCACCCGCCGGCCGAGATCGCCATGCGGGCCCCGCTGGACGCGTGGCTCTGCGGCGGCCCGCTCCGCCTGCCGTGAATCGCACGAGCTCTGGGAGTACACCTTGATGGTCTTGGGTCTGCACTTCGGCCACGACGCCGCGGTCACCGTGGTGCGCGACGGTGCGGTCGTGTCCTACGTGCTGCGCGAGCGGCACACGAGGGTCAAGCACGCGGCGAGCCTGCAGGTGGCGACCGTGCGGCAAGCATTGGACGCGGCCGGGATCACCGCCGCCGACATCGACGTCGTCGCGGTGTGCTCGACCCAGCAGGTCGAGCTGATCGTCGACGACCCGGCGGCGCTGGGTGTCGCCTACGCGCCCGCCGATCCGTTCGGCCGGCCCTGCACGCTGCTCGACGAGGCCGGCCCGGATGTGGCCGCGGAGCGGGCCGGCGGCACACTGCTCGACTTCCTCTACGACGCCGACCTCGCCGCGACGTGGCTGGGACGCTCCTACGCGAAGCTGTACCCGGAGCACGAACGGCGGACCCGCGCCGACATCGCAGCCGTGGGCTGGGTCGACGACTACGTCACCCGGCCCGACTGGGCGCACGGACGGGGCCTGGCCGAACTGGCCGCCGCCGATCTCGCCCCGGACGAGGCGCTGCGCCACGGCTTCCACCTCCCGGTCACGGTGACCCTCGACGGCGTCGAGCGCCCCGGCTACGCCGTGCACCACCACCTCGCGCACGCCGCGAGCTCCTACTACGGCTCCGGGTTCGACGAGGCCGCGGTGCTCACCCACGACGGGTACGCCGACGGCGAGGGCTACCACTCCGGGATGTACTACCTCGGCCGCGGCCCGGCGCTGTACCCCCTCGCGCCGCACCACCTCGGCCTCGGCGGCCTCTACGACCGGGTCGGCGTCGCGCTCGGCCTGGGCCTGGTCGGGCCGGCCGGCAAGCTCATGGGCCTGGCCGCATACGGACGGCCGCGGTTCGTCGCCGCGCGGTTCCTCGGCAACCACTACGACCTGCGCAGCCGGCTGCCGATGGACCTCGCCTCCGCGTGGCTGCGGCACTGCCGGACCGAGGCCACGCGGATGGGCTACGACCTGGAGCCGTTCGGTGACCCCGCCCGCGCCACCGCGCCGATCAACGCCGATATCGCGGCCAGCACCCAACGACTCTTCGAGCTGGTCCGGCTCGAGGCCGTCCGCTCCCTGCACGGCGCGCTGCACGGCAGCGGCGCACCCGTCGAGCGGCTCTGCCTGTCCGGCGGGACGGCGCTGAACTGCCCGTCGAACACCACGGTCGCGCTCGAGGGCCCGTTTGCGCAAGTCTTCGTCGAGCCCGCCTGCGACGACGGGGGCATCGCGGTCGGTGCGGCCCTGGCCGTGTACCACTCCCTGCTGGACAACCCGCTGCCGGCCGACGCCGGGCCGCGGGGCCGCTTCGCGCCGCCGTTCCTGGGCGCGGCGCCGAGCCCGGACGCGGTGGCCGACGCGGCCCGGGGCGCGCAGCTGCGGGTCGAGCGGCTGACGCTGGCCGCGGCGGCCGAACGGGCCGCCGAAGACCTGGTGGCCAACCGCGTGCTGGCCTGGTTCGAGGGCGGCAGCGAGGCCGGGCCCCGGGCGCTGGGGCACCGTTCCGTGCTGGCCGACCCCCGCGACGCGCAGAACTGGCCGCGGGTCAACCGGATCAAGTCCCGGGAGCCGTGGCGCCCGTTCGCGCCCGCGGTGCTGGCCGAGCACGCCGCCGAATGGTTCGCCGACGTGCCACTGCCCTCGCCGTACATGCTGTTCAACGCGCGCGTGCGCCGCAGCGACATCCCGGCCGTCACGCACGTGGACGGTACCGCGCGCATCCAGACCGTCGACGCGTCCATCGCCGGCTACCACGCCGTGATCAGCGGATTCCACCGCCGCACCGGCGTCCCGGTCGTGCTCAACACGTCGCTCAACGGCCCCGGCGAACCGATCGTCGAGCGGCCCGAGGAGGCGCTCGCCCTGTTCCTCAAGACCGACCTGGACGTGCTGTACCTCGACGGCCTGCGGATCACCCGATGAGCGCCCCGACGACCGTCTCCCAGCCGGCGACCCGCTCGGCCGATCTCCTCGTCGAGGGCCGGGCCGGCACACCGGGTCTGCGCACGGTGCCGGTCCCCGGCGACAAGTCGATCACGCACCGGGCCCTGCTGGCCTCGTTGCTGCCCGGTGCGGGCCCGCGGCTGCACATCCGCGGCGGCAACCCCGGCGGGGCGGTCCGCGCCCTGCTGCCGGCACTGGCCGCCCTCGGCTACGGCGTCGAGACGACCGCAGGCGCGCTCACCATCCACCGTGGACGCCTGCCGGTACCGCAGCCGATCCGGCCGCACCCCGGCGTCGCCCACTGGCCGGACCTGCCATACCTGTACACCGAGGGGTCCAGCGCCGCCGCCCGGCTCCTCGTCGGCGTCCTGGCCGGCGCCGGCCCGGCGGCGATCGTGGACGGCGACGACGTCCTGCGCGACCGGCCGATGGACTGGCTCGTCGCACCGCTGGCCGCCCTCGGCGCGCACATCGACTATCTCGGCGCGCACGGTCGCCTGCCCGTGGCCGTGCACGGACCGGTACTGCACGGCGGTGAGGTCACCCTGGCCGTCGGCAGCGCCCAGGCCCGCGCGGCGGTCCTGCTCGCCGCGGTCGCCGCCGAGCTGCCCCTGACCGTGCACGTGCCGGTGTTCTCCCGCGACCACACCGAGCGGATGCTCACCGCATTCGGCTCGCGGCTGGAGCGGACGGCACTGGCGGTGCACTACCGCGGCGGGCGCTGCACAGTGCCCGCCGAGCTCGAGGTGCCCGCGGACCCGTCGCTGGCCGCCTACCCGGTCGCCGCGCAGCTGCTGGGCGGGGCCGGTGCGGTACGGGTGCCGGACGTGTGCCTCAACCCCACCCGGCTCGGGTTCTTCGCGACCCTGCGCGCCGCCGGCGCCGACATCGCCTACGTGGACGAACGGCGCTCGGCGCTCGGCGAGCCGGTCGGCACGATCGTCGCCCGCGGCGGCCTCACCGGCGTCGAGCGGCTCACCGTGGACGACCCGGCGACACTGCACGCGGCGATCGACGAGGTGCCGTTGCTGGTGGCACTGGCCGCGGCGCTGCCCGGCGAGTCGTGGCTCGGCTGCGCGGGCGAACTGCGGTTCAAGGAGACCGACCGGCTGCGCACATCGACGGCGATGGCGGCCGCATTCGGCGCCGACGTGGCGGTCGTGCACGACGGCATCCGGGTCCGCGGCGGCCGGCCGCTGCGCGCCGGCACGGTGCCCGGCTTCGAGGACCACCGGGTGGCAATGGCTGCGGCCACCCTGGCCGGTGCGTTGCCCGGCCGCACGACCGTGCTCGGCGGCGCCTGCCACCGCACGTCGTTCCCCGGGTTCGCCGCGGCACTGCGCGCGGCGGGCGCGGTCGTCACGGAGGACGGATCATGACCGAGGCACGATCCACCGGCACCACCCTCGGCCCGGCGTTCGCCGCCGGTACCGGGCCGTGGCTGTACACGGCCGCGGGCGAGGCGTGGTTCGACGGGACGTCCGGCAGCGGTGCGGTCACGCTCGGCCACCAACATCCGGCGGTCACCGCCGCGGTCATCGCCCAGGCCGGCCGGCTGCTGCACACCGGCTGCAAGCTCGGCTCGGACGCGCGGGCCGGGCTGGTCGCCCGGCTCGCCGCGCGGGCGCCGTACCACGACCCGGCGGTGCTGCCCACGGCCACCGGCGCCGAGGCGGTCGAGTCCGCACTCAAGGTCGCCCGGGCGGCGACGGGCCGCCGGCCGGTGGTCGGCTTCCGCTACGGCTACCACGGCAAGACCGCCGGGGCTCTGGCGCTCACCTGGCGGGCCGAGTTCAAGAGGTACAGCGCACCGGCCGGGGATGTGTTCACCGCCGAACTGCCCGACCCGCGCAGCGGCCCGGCCGACCTGGACCACTTTGCCCGACACCTGGCCGCCGTGCTGAGCGCCGCTGGTGACCCGGCCGCCATCGTCGTCGAGCCGATCCAGGTCACCGAGGGCGTGCTCGAGGTCGCCCCGGCCGTGCTCGACGAGATCGCCCGGCAGGCCCGCGCCCGCGGCGCCCTGCTGGTGCTGGACGAGATCTACACCGGGCTGGGGAGGGCCGGGCGCATGTTCGCCGCCACCACACCCGACCTGACGCTGGTGGGCAAGACGCTCGGCAACGGCCTGCCGATCGCGGCCGTGCTCGGCGAACGCGCGGTGCTCGACGCGCTGCCGGCCGGCGTACAGACCTCGACGTTCTCCGGCCATCCGCTCGCGTGCGCGGCCGCATCAGCGGTCCTCGACGTCATCGCCACACAGGACGTGCCCGGACGGGCGGCCGCACTCGGCGCCCGGCTCCGCCGGGAACTCGAGGCACTGGCCGCCCGCCACACCTGGATCGGCGCCCCCCGCGCGGTCGGTGGGCTCGCCGCGTTCGACTGCGTCAGCGGTGGTCAGCCACAGCCCGCACTGGCCCGGGCCGTGCTCGCCGCGGCCGCGCGGCGCCGGCTGCTGCTCTTCGGCGGCGGGCCCGAAGGCGCCACCGTGAAGGTGGTGCCGCCGGTCCTGCTCGACCCGCGTGACGAGGACCGGCTGATAGAGGGCGTCAGCGGCGCCGTCGCCGACGCCGTCGTCGATGCGGTGGGGGTGGCGGCGTGACGTTCGCCCGACTCCAGGCGGAGGTGCTCGAACCGGAGCTGTGCACGGCCTGCGGCGTGTGTGAGCTGGCCTGCCCGGCCGCGGTCATCGGCTTCGACGGGCTCGACCCGGTGCTCACCGCGCCCGGCTGGACCGCGGCCGACTGCGGCTCCTGCACCGACTGCATCGACGTGTGCCCCGGCGCCGACCCGGCCACGCCGCCGGCCGAACGGCGGCTGTTCGGCCGGACCCGCTCCACCCAGGAACGCTGGACGGGCATCTTCTCCGAAGTGGTGGCCGGGCGCTCCCGGGTGCCTGCGGTGTTCGAGGCGTCGGCCAGCGGCGGCAGCATCACCACCCTCATGCAGTCCGCGCTGCACTCCGGCGACGCTCAGGTCGTGCTCTCGATGGGCCGCGACCGCGCCGAGCCGTGGCGGGCCGCACCCGCGCTGGTCCGCCGGCCCGGCGAGCTGCTGGAGACCGCACAGTCGACGTATCAGCTGGCGCCGTACCTCGGTGCGCTGCGCCGGATCATGGACCGCGAGCCGGCCGTGCGGGTTGCGCTCACCGGCGTCGCCTGCCACATCCAGGGCATGCGCAAGCTGCAGGCGCTGCCGACGGCGGCCGGGCGGTGGGCCCGTGAACAGGTCGTGCTCATGGTCGAGCCGGCCTGCTCGTCCAGCACCCGCCCCGAAGGGACCCGAGCCGTGATCAGCGACCGGGCCGGGGTCGCGGTGCGCGATGTGGTCCGGCTGCGCTACCGCGAGGGGGAGTACCCCGGCGACATCGCCATCCGCACCGCCGACGGCGCCGATCATCGCGTCGCGTTCTGGCGCGCGGTCCGCGACTTCGCCGCCAACAAGACCCACCGCTGCCTTGCCTGCGGCGACTGGATGTCCGGGCTGGCCGACGTGAGCGTCTCCGACGGCGACCCGAACATCTTCGCGGCCAGCATCGAGGGCGGCGGCGAGGCCAAGCACGGCCGGGTGTTCGTGCGGACCGCGGCCGGCGCGCGGGCGGTCGCCCAGGCCGGGGCGGCCGGGCTGCTGGAGGTCTGGGCCGTCGAGCTGGCCGGGCTCAACCTCGGCCTGGAGCGCAAACGTAACCGGCGGGCCGCCTACGAGCGCTCCGGCCGGCCGGTGCCGCGCGGGCCCATCCCGGACTGGGCCGAGGACATGGAGATCATCCCCGACAGCCACTGGCTGGCCGCCCCGGGAGAGCTGCGATGAACGGGCACCAGCTGGTCGCCGCCGGCTCGGCCGAGCCGCGCCTGGAACCGGTCGAGCGGCCCGCACCCGGCCGCGGCGAGCTGCGCATCCGGGCCGCCTACAGCCTGGTCAGCCCCGGCACCGAGCTGCACTACCTGGACCGCGCCGCCCGCACCGGCGAGCGATTCCCGCTCGGATACTGCTCCAGCGGCACCGTGCACGACGCCGGAGCGCACGCGCCCGGATTCGCGCCCGGGCAGCCGGTCATCGCGATGGGCTGGGGCGAGGCGGTCCACGGTGACGTGGTCGTGGTGCCCTACCGCCAGTGCGTGCCGGTCCCGCCCGGCCTGCCGCTGCCGTCCGCCGTCGTGGCCAACCTCGGCGCGACAGCGGTGCACGCCGTCGACCGGGCCGGGCTCACCCCGCACGACGAGGTGGCCGTGGTCGGCGCCGGAGCGGTCGGACTGCTGGTGGCCCAGACGGCGGCGGCCGCGGGCGGCGGGCCCGTCACCGTCCTCGACCGGCGGGACGAGCGGCTGGACGCCGCGGCCGCACTCGGACTCGCGGCCGCGGCCGAGCTGCCGGCCACCCGCGCAGAGACGGGCGGGCGAGTGGTGTTCCTGTGCGTGACCGGCGCGGCCGACGACACGCTCGCCGCCGCCGCGCGCTGGGCCGCCGCCGCGCCAGGGCGGCCCCGGCTGATCGCCGTCGGCCGGTTCACGGCGACCGTGCGCTTCAGCGTCGAGCTCGGCAACGTCGACATCCGCTACGCCGCCCGCTGCGGGGCCGGCTACCGCGACCCGCAGTACGCCCGGGGGCTGCGCGAGGTCGACCCGCCGCCGGGCGAGGGCACCGTGACGCAGAACCTGACCCGGGCCCTCGACCTCGTGTCCGCGGGCGCAGTGGCCCCGGCCGCGATGGCGCTGCCGGTCGTGCGGGTCGAGGACGCCCCCGCGGCCTACGCCGAACTGCGCCGCCGGCCCCGGCACGCGGCCGTGCTCATCGACCACCGGGAGGGCTGATGGAAACGCTGACGCACATCTTCAACGCCCGCGTCGCCGAGCGGCCCGCCGCGCCGGCCGTGGTGACCCCGCAGACCCGGTGGACCTACGCACAGACCCGGGAACGGGCGCTGCGGATCGCGGCCGGGCTCCGCGCGGCCGGCGTCGGACCCGGCGACCGGGTCGGGCTGCTGTTCGCGCACAGCGCGGAGATGGTCACGGCGCTGCTCGGGGTCCTGCACCTCGGCGCCGCCTACGTGCCGCTGGACGCCGCGTATCCGCCGGAGCGGCTGGCCTACATGGCGCAGCACGCCCGGCTGCGGGTCGTGCTGGCCGCGTCCGCGCAGGCCGAGACCGCCACCCTCATCGCCACCGACCGGCCGCTGCGCGTGTACGAGGTGCTGGACCGGACCATGCGGCCCGACCCGCACCCGCCCGCCGCGCGGCCCGGCTCGGAGGCGTACGTGCTGTACACCTCAGGCTCGACCGGGCGGCCGAAGCCCATCGTGCAGATCCACCGCAACGTGCTGCACCACGCCAAGGTGTGGATCGACGGGCTGGCCGTCACGTCCGCCGACCGGGTGTCACTGCAGTCGGCGTACAGCTGGGACTCGGCCGTGCAGGACACGTTCGCCGCGCTGCTGAGCGGGGCGGCGCTCTACCCCGTCGACTTCCGCGCCCTCGGCACCGGCGGGCTGCTCACCTGGATGGCCGCAGAGCGCATCACGGTGTACCACTCCACGCTCCCGATCTTCCGCGCGCTCGCCGGGGCCATGGCGGCCCGCCGGGCGGAGCTGCCCGCGCTGCGGGTCCTCGCGCTCGGCGGCGACACCATCGGCCTGGCCGACCTGGACCTGTACCGGCGAGTCTTCGCGGCCGGCTGCCGGCTGGCCGGAGCGTACGGCTCCTCGGAGTGCTCGTGCGCGCTGCTGCGGGTGGTCGGCCGCGACTACGTGCCGCCCACCGGAGTCTTCCCGCTCGGGTTCCCGGTGGCCGAGACCCAGGTCCGGCTCGTCGACGACGCGGGCGTCACGATCACCGGACCGGGCATCGGCGAGATCGTGGTGACAAGCGCCTACCTCGCGCCCGGCGCCACCACCGGCCCGTCCGGCGGTGAGCTGCGCACCGGCGATCTGGCCCGCCGCCTCGACGACGGCACGCTCCTGCTCCTCGGCCGCCGCGACTTCCAGGTCAAGATCGCCGGCATTCGAGTGGAGACCGGCGAGGTCGAGAGCGCCCTGACCCGGCTCCCCGAGATCAGTGAGGCGGTGGTCATGCCGTTCCTCGACAGCGCAGGGGAGCGGCAACTGGCCGGCTACGTGGTCCCGGCCGCCGGGACCCGCCCGGCCCCGGCGCGGCTGCGCGCGGCGCTGCGCACGATCCTGCCGGACCACGCCGTCCCGACCGCCTACATCGTGCTCGACGCGCTGCCGCTGACCGCCAACCACAAGATCGACCGGGCCGCGCTGCCACACCCGCTGGCGGCGCCCGCGGTCCGGGTCACCACGCCACCACGCGACGGGCTGGAGCGGGCGATCGCCGACGCGTGGTGCGCAGCGCTCGGCGTGCCCGCCGTCGGCCGCGACGACAACTTCTTCGACCTCGGCGGCACCTCGCTTCGCCTGGCGGTCGTGCACGAGCGCCTCAGCCGCGACCTGGCACCCCAGCTGACGATGACGGACCTCTATCGCGCGCCGACGGTCGGACGGCTCGCCGCGCTGATCGACCCGGCGGCCACCGCGGCCGACCCCGGAGTCTCCGCGGCCGCCGAGCGGGGCCGCCGCCGGCGGGCCCTCCAGGGCCGGACCGCCCGAACAAGCATGGTTGGAGAGCAGCTGTGACGGACCTGAACCCCGACGGCCGCATCGCCGTCGTCGGCGTCGACTGCCGGGTGCCCGGCGCGCGTGACCACGCCGAACTGTGGCAGCACCTACTGCACGGCCACGACGCCATCACCGACCTCGACGACGCCGCCCTGCTCGGCGCGGGCGTGCCAGGCGCCAGCCTCGCCGACCCCCGCTACGTGCGCCGGGCCGCGGTGGTCGACGGCACCGATCGCTTCGACGCCTCATTCTTCTACCTCAGCGCCCGCGAGGCCGAGCGGATGGACCCCCAGCTGCGCATGTTCCTGCAGGCGTCGTGGGCGGCGCTGGAGCACAGCGGGCATGACTCGGAGCAGTACCCGGGCCGCATCGGCGTCTTCGCCGGCTCGCTGGCCAGCACCTACCTGCTGCACAACGTGCTCACCGGCGCCTTCGACGGGCGCCTGGACCGGCTCCGCGACGACCTGCCGACACTGATGGGCAACGACCCCAATTACCTGGCCACCCGGGTCTCCTACCACCTCAACCTGACCGGGCCGAGCATCGCGGTCCAGACCGCCTGCTCGACCTCGCTCGTGGCCGTGCACCTGGCCGCGCAGAGCCTGCTGGGCGGCGAGTGCGACCTCGCCCTGGCCGGCGGCGTGGCGCTGCGCTTCCCGCACGAGGCCGGCTACCGCCACAACCCCGACGGCATCACCTCGGCGACGGGCACCGTGCGGCCGTTCGACGCCGCAGCGGACGGCACGCTGTTCGGCAACGGTGCCGGCGTCGTGGTGCTCAAGCGACTGGCCGACGCCGTCGCCGAGGGTGACACCGTCTACGCCGTCATCCGCGGCTCGGCGGTCGGCAACGACGGCGCCGACCGGGTCGGATACACCGCCCCCGGCATCGCCGGCCAGGCCGCGGTGCTGACCGAGGCCCTGGCCGTCGCGGACGTCGACCCGGCCACGGTCAGCTACCTGGAGACCCACGGCACCGGCACCCGGATGGGCGACCCGATCGAGCTGGCCGCGATCCGCGCGGCCTATCCCGCCGCCCCCGGGGCCGGGCCACTGACGATCGGCTCGGTGAAGGCGAACCTGGGCCACCTCAGCACCGCCGCCGGCGTGGTCGGGCTCATCAAGTGCGCGCTCATGCTGCACCACCGCACGCTCGTGCCGACCCCGCACTTCGACGCGTGGAACCCGGAGTGTGCCGCCGACGGCGGCCGGCCGCGGGTCGGTGTCGCGACCCAGCCGTGGCCGGCCGGTGACACCCCGCGGCGCTGCGCGGTGACCTCGACCGGCATGGGCGGCACCACCGCGCACGTCGTGCTCGAGGAGGCGCCCGCCCGCCCGCCCGCGCCCGCCCCCCGCCCGGTGGCGCTGCTCCCGGTGTCGGCCAAGTCCCCGGCCGCGCTGCAGGCCGCTCGGACCGCCCTCGCCGAGCACCTGGCCACCGCCGACGCCCCGGCCCTCGACGACGCCGCCTACACGCTCGCGATCGCCCGGCGGACCTTCAACTACCGCACCGTCGTGGTCGCCGCCGACCGGGCCGAGGCGGTCGCGGCGCTGCGCACCGGCAACGCCCCGCACGACTCCGGCGCACCCGCGGACACCCCGGTGGTGTTCCTGCTCCCCGGCCAGGGCACCCAGTACCAGGGCATGGGCCGCGGCTGGTACGAGCACCTGCCGGTGTTCCGGGCCACCCTCGAGCGGTGCGCCCGGGTGCTGCAGCCCGAGCTGGGCTTCGACCTGTGCGAACTGCTCTACGGCGACGACGGGCACGACCTGACCAGCACCAGGCTCACCCAGCCGGCCCTGTTCGCGGTGGAGTACGCGCTCGCCGAGCAGTGGCTCGCCTGGGGCGTGCGCCCGGCCGCGATGATCGGGCACAGCGTCGGCGAGTACGTCGCCGCCTGCCTCGCCGGAGTCTTCGACCTGCCCGACGCGCTGCGGGTCGTCGCCGAGCGCGGCCGGCTCATCGACGCCCTGCCGGGCGGGGCGATGGCCGCTGTCACACTCGGGCCCGCGGACCTGGCCCCGTACCTCGGGCCGGACGTCTCGATCGCCGCCGTCAACGAGCCCGGCGTGTGCACCGTGGCCGGCCCCGCCGCCGCGGTCGCCGAACTGACCGCGAAGCTCGGCGCCGACGGCATCACCCACCGCCGGGTCGTCACCTCGCACGCATTCCACTCCGCGATGATGGACGCCGCCGTGGACCCCCTCGTCACGCTGCTGCGCACGGTGCCGCTGCGCCCGCCGCGCATCCCGTTCCTGTCCAACCGCACCGGCACCTGGATCACCGACGAGGAGGCGACCTCCGCCGAGTACTGGGGCGGGCACCTGCGCGACACCGTCCGGTTCTCCGACGACCTGGCCACCGTGCTGGCCGGACCCAAGCACGTCTTCCTCGAGGTCGGCCCCGGCCAGACCCTCGCCACATTCACCCGGCGGCACCCCGAGCGGGAGACCGGCGTGCTTGTCGTACCGTCGGCGGCCCGGGCCCGCGACGCGGCCGGGGAGATGACAGCGGTGATGACCGCGGCCGCCCGGCTCTGGGTGGCCGGGCAGCGCATCGACTGGACCGGCTTCTACCCCGGCGGCGGGCGGCGGGTGCCCCTGCCGACCTACCCGTTCGAGGGGGCGCGATACTGGATCGAGCCCGGATCGCCGGAGCTCATCGGCGCCCGGCGGTCCTCCCGGCCCGGCGACCCGGCCGGGAAGCTGCCGCTTGACGACTGGTTCTCGGTGCCGGTGTGGCGCCCGGCGGTCGGGACCGTCGACACCCCCGCCACCCCCCTCGCCGAGCGGGTGCTGCTCTTCACCGACCCCGACGGCACCGCCGAGCGACTGGCCGCACTGGCCTGCACGGGCGAGGTGCTGACCGTCCGCGCCGGCACGCAGTACGCCCGCGACGGCGACGCGTTCACCGTGCGCCCCGAGGCCGAGGACGACTACACCGCGCTCGTCGCCGCCCTGCAGGCCGAGGACCGGCTCCCCGACCGGATCGTGCACGCCTGGTCCACCGCCGCCCTGCCGGGTGAGCGCTCGATCGAGCGTTTCGAAAGGGCTCAGCGCACCGGCCTGTACAGCGTGATCGCACTCGTCAAGGCGCTGAGCGGCCGCGGCGTCACCCGGCCACTGCGCCTCGATCTGCTGACCGCGGGCGCGTTCGCGGTGACACCCGCCGAAACCGACCCGGCGCCCGGCTCGACGGTCGAAGCACTGGCCGAGCTGGTACCGCTGTCCGTCGCGGCGAAGGTGATCGGCCAGGAGCACGGCAACATCGGCGCCCGCCACATCGACCTGCCCGCGCCGGTCGACGACCGCTCACTGCACACCCTCGCCGGGGAACTGGCCGCGGCGCGGCGCCCGGAGGTGGCCACCGCGGTGCGGGCCGGGCGGCGCTGGGTGGCCGACCTCGAGCCGGTCCGCGCGGACTGGACCGCACCGGCCCGTTCCCGCCTGCGGCCCGGCGGCACCTACCTGGTCACCGGCGGGCTCGGCGAGATCGGCAGCACGATCGCCGGCTGGCTGCACCGCACCACCGGCGCCCGCCTCGCCCTGCTGACCCGCGACCCGCTGCCCCCGCGGGACACCTGGGACGCCCTGCACCTCGATGACGGCGACACCGCCCTGCGGGTGGCCCGCCTGCGAGCCCTCGAGGCGGCCGGCGCGCAGGTCCTCACGCTGGCCGCGGACGTGGCCGACGAGGCCGCGATGCGTGCCGCGCTCGCCCGCACCGTCGAGCGCTTCGGCGCGCTGGACGGCGTCGTGCACGCGGCCGGCCTGCCCAGCGAGCAGTGGGACCGGGCGGTCACCGCGGCCAGCGTCGAACAGTGCGGCTGGCACTTCGGACCGAAGGCCCACGGCCAGATCGTGCTGGAGCGGGTCCTGGCCGGCCACCCGATCGACTTCGTCCTGCTGCTGTCGTCACTGGCCGGGGTCCTCGGCGGCCTGCGGCTGCTGGCCTACGGCGCGGCGAACCACTTCATGGACGCCGCCGCCGAACGGGCCGGCCGTGGCCGGGACACCACCGTGTGGATCAGTGCCGGCTGGGACGTCTGGCAGCACCACCAGGACGAGAAGCGGGCCATCTCCGCGATCGGGCGCAGCATGGACGACAAGGCCATCCAGCCCGAGGAGGGCCTGGAGGCGATCCGCCGGCTGCTGACGCTGCGCGACGTGTCGGCCGTGGCCGTCTCCACCTGGCCGATCGGGCACCGCCTGGACCAGTGGGTGCGCGATCCGCGGATCGCCGAACCGAGCGCCGGCGGCGCCGGGCCGGTCGAGGGGACGCATCCCGGCGACGACCTCGCGGGACACGTGCTGAGCATGGTCCGTGCCGCCCTCGGCGAACCCGAACTACCGGCCGCGGCCGATATCTTCGAGCACGGCGGTGACTCACTGCTCATCGTGCGGCTGCTGTCGGACCTGCGCGACCAGCTCGACGTGGAGATCCCGCTGGCCGACGTGCTGTCCGAGCCGACCGCCGACGCCCTCGCGGCACTCGCCCGGCGCCGGCAGGCCGAGCGGTCCGCCGGCGCCGACGCCGACGCCGACGCGCTCGCCGCGGAACTGGCGGCGCTCGCCCCCGAGGAACTCGAACGCCTGCTCGCCGAGGAGGAGCACTAGATGGACTTCAGCCTGATCTTCTTCTCCGGGGACGAGAAGAAGAAGTACCGGTTCGTCATGGACGCGGCCACCTACGCCGACGACAACGGCTTCCACGCCATCTGGACGCCGGAGCGGCACTTCCACCGCTTCGGCGGCCTCTACCCCAACCCGTCGGTCCTCGGTGCCGCGCTGGCCGTGCACACCCGGCGGCTGCAGATCCGGGCCGGCAGCGTGATCCTGCCGCTGCACAGCCCGATCCGGGTGGCCGAGGAGTGGGCGGTCGTCGACAATCTGTCGCGCGGCCGGGCCGGCATCGCGCTGGCGACCGGGTTCAGCCCGGTGGACTTCGCGATCCGCCCCGGCGGCTGGACCGACAGGCGGCAGGACACCTTCGACGCCGTCGGCACGATCCGCGAGCTGTGGGAAGGCGCCCCTGTCACCGTGCAGGACGGGCTCGGCCACCCGGTCGAGGTCGAGCTGCACCCGCGGCCGGTCCAGCCGGAGCTGCCGATCTGGCTCACCTGCACGAAGAGCCGGGAGACCTTCGAGACCGCGGGCCGGCTGGGCTGCAACGTGCTGACGGCGCTCATCGACATGACGAACGAGGAGCTCGAGGAGAAGCTGGTGCTCTACCGCAAAGCCCTCGAACAGCACGGTCACGACCCGGACGCCACCACCGTCACGCTCATGCTGCACACGTTCATCGGCACCGACCTGGACGAGGTCCGGCGCACCGTGTGGCCGCCGTTCAGCGAGTACCTGCGCTCGTTCTTCACCGTCGTGGACTCCCAAAAGAAGAACCTCGCCCCCGGCGCGGGCGTGCGCGATATCTCCGCGGCCGACCAGGACGAGCTGATCCGGTTCGCCTTCGACAAGTACTTCGAGAAAGGCGCCCTGCTCGGCACCCCGGACTCCTGCCGGGCCGTGGTCGAGCGCTTCGCCGGCATGGGCGTCACCGAGATCGCCTGCCTCATCGACTTCGGCGTCGACGAGGACCTGGTGGTCGCGAGCCTCGCCGAGCTCAACGAGCTGCGCAAGGCGTTCGCATGAGCGCCCCGCACCCCTCCCTCGCCACCATCGTGGCCGCCCTCGACCCGCAGGCCCGGGCCCGGCTGCGCGCCCGGCTGGACATCGCCCGGCCCGCCCTCACCCCCGGCCAGCGCCGGCTCTGGGACGGCACCGGGCACATCGTGTGCCAGGCGGTGCATCTGCGCGGCCCGGTCGACGCCGACCGGCTCGCCGACGCCATCACCGCGTTCACCCGCCGCCACGAGGCGCTGCGCACCACGTTCCGGGTCGAGGCCGCCGGGATCGTGCCCGTCGTGCACCACGACCTGCCACCCCGCATCGAGCGGCTGCGGTGCACCGGCCGGGCCGAGGCCGAGGCGGCCGCCCGCCGACTGGCCGGCGAGCCCTTCGACCTGAGCGCCGGGCCGCTGCTGCGCGCCGGGCTGGCCGCCGGCGCCGACACGGACGAGACCTGGCTGCTGCTGGCCGTGCCCAACCTGGTCTTCGACGCCTGGTCGTTCGAGCTGCTCCTGGACTGGCTCGCCGCCCGGCCGGCCGATCCCGGCCTGGCTCCGGCGTTCAGCGCGTTCGCCGGGCAGCAGCGCCGGTGGGTCGACTCCGCCGAGGGGCGGGCCGCGGCCGAACATTGGGCGCGGGTGGTGGCCGATCCGCCGCCCCCGCTGCCGGCCGACGACCCGGACGCGGCCGCCACCGGAGTCGGGCGCCGGGTGGCGTTCACACTTCCCGCGCAGGCCGGCGCCGCGGTGCAGGCGGCGGCCCGAGCCGAGGCCGCGACACCGTTCGCAGGCTGGCTGGGACTGTTCGGTGCGCTGCTGGCCGAGTGCAGTGGCCGGCCCGACGTGCTGCTGAGCACGTTCACCGCCAACCGGGACCGGCCCGGGACGGCGGACCTGGTCGGCTACGTGCTCAACGTGCTGCCGGTCCGGCTGCGCGGACCCGCCGAGCCGGACCTCGGAGCCTGGGTCCGGGCCGCCCGCGACGCGACCCGGGCCGGGCTGCCGCACGCCGCCTACCCCGGCGAGCTGATCCCCGGGCCGCCGCCCTCCGTCGCGTTCGTGTTCGAGCACCTGGCGCCGCAGCCGCGCACCATCCACGGTGCGGTCGCCGAACCGTCCGATGTGGACCGTGGCACCGCCCGCTACGAGCTGACGCTCTCGGTCCAGCCGGGCCCGGACGGGGCCGCATGCTGGCTGGAGTACGACGTCGCCCGGTACACCGAGGCCACCGTGCGGCGGCTCGCCGAGCGGTTCGCCGCCCTCGCCGGGCGGGCGGTGACGGCGTGAGCGCGATCGCGCGGCTGTGCGCGCCCGCATACGAGCTGGGGGAGTACGCCGACAAGGTCGCCGACCTGCCGGAGGTCGCCGCGACCGAGCCGGGCGCCGGGCTCCTCGCGCCGGCGGCGGGCTTCGAGACGTACCACTGGACGGATTGCGGCGTTGCCGACCTGCTCGTCCCGGCGGCCCGCCGGGCACTGCTCGCGGCCGAACTGGACCCGGCCGAAGTCGACCTCGTGGTGCTGGCCACCGACTCCCTGCCGCGCGACCGCACCGCCCCGGCGCTCGTCGCCGAGCTGCTCGGTGAGCTGGGCCTGAGCCGGGCCACGGCGCTGACGATCGGGCTGCTCGACTGCGCCACGGCGATGGTCGCGCTCGGCACGGCCGCCTCCTATGTCCGCGACGGCACCGCCCGGCAGGTGCTCGTGCTCTCCGGCGACGTGGCCGAGCAGGCCACCGGCGGCCGACGGGTCGTGGCCGGCGGCGCGGCGATCGCCAGTGACGCGGCGGCCGGCGTGGTGATCTCCGCAGACCGACCCGGCCGGGCGATCCTGGGCCTGGCCAGCCACACCGCCACCGCGCTTGTCGTGGGCGAACCGCCGCCGCAGGTCCAGCTGGCCGCCCGGGTCCACGGCCACCGGGCGCTGTTCGACCGGCTGCTGGCCGGCCGGGGCCTGCGCCCCGCGGCCGTCGGCACGGTGCTGCCCAGCAACTTCGCCCGCAACGTCCAGCGCATCTACCTGTCCGAGGCGGGCTTCACCGACGCGCAGCTGGCTCTGGACAACGTGGCCCGGATCGGCCACTGCCTGGGCAGCGACCCGCTGATCAACCTGGTCGATCAGCCGCCCGGCGATCGGCCCGCGGTGCTGCTGGGCTCGGGCGTCGCCCACCTCGCCGCCGTGCTCATCGCCGCCGAGACCCGCTGACGAGGAGAACCGATGTACGTACCACCCCTCTACCGCCCGGCCGACCTGACCGTGCAGCACCAGCTGATCGAGCGGCACCGCTTCGGCCAGCTCACCACGATCATCGACGGGCGGCTGCACGGCGTGCACATCCCGTTCGTGCTCGATCCGCAGCACGGCCCGTACGGCCGGCTGCGCGCCCACCTGGCCAAGGCGAACCCGGTGGTCGCCGCGCTGCGGGCGGGTACCGCGGCGATGGTGGCGTTCACCGGGCCGCACTCCTACATCTGCCCCGACGACTACGCCACCGACCCGCACTTCCCGACCTGGAACTACGCCGCCGTCCACGTGCACGGTCGCCCGAGCCTGCTCACCGGCGCCGAGGAGCTGCGCCAGCTGACCGACCTGATCGCGGCCGAGGAGGCCCGGCGGCTGCCGAAGACGCCGTGGACGCTGGCCCGCGTGCCCGATGAGCTGATCGCGCAGTACCGAACGATGATCGTCGCCTTCGAACTGCCGATCGACACCATCGAAGGCATCTTCAAGCTCGGCCAGAACAAGGAACCGTCCGATGTCGACGCGCAGATCGCCGCGCTGCGCAGCCGCGGCGAGCCGGACACCGCGGGCATCGCGGCACTGCTGGAGACGCACAACGCGGCCGCCCTGGACGAGCACCGCGCGGCGCGGGAGGGAGCGCGATGAGCACCACCGAGACCACCGTCACCGCCCGCATCGCCGACATCTGGCGCGAACTGTTCGCCGAACCCGCGATGCCGCTGGACGGTGCCGACAACTTCTTCGTCCTCGGCGCGTCCTCGCTGCTGGCGATGGCGATGGTGGAGCGGCTGCGGGCCGAGTTCGGCGTGCCGGTCAGCATGCTGGCCGTCACCGAGCACCCGCAACTGGCGGCCCTGGCCGACCACGTCGCCGGGCTGCTGGTGGACCGGGAGCAGGGCGAGCTGTGAGCACGCTGGTGCCGGTCACCGGGGACGCGCTGCGGTGCACCGCCCGCGGCGTACCGACCGGGGTCACCATCGTCACGTCGGGCCACGGTGCGACACTGCACGGGATGACGGTGAACAGCTTCGCCACCCTGTCACTCGCTCCGCCGCTTGTCGCCTTCAGCATCCGCGAGGGCTGCCGGCTGCGCTCCCGGCTCGCCGCCGGCGCCGCGTTCGTGGTCAGCGTCCTCGCCGACGACCAGGCCGAGCTGGCCCGCCGGTTCGCCGACTCCAGCCGCCCCGACGGGCTCGACGGCGTCGGCACGGTCGCGCTCGACGAGGGCGGCGTCACGGCCGGTGGTGCCATCGCGGGCGCCATCGGCTACTTCTCCTGCCGCACCCGCAGCCTCACCGGCGTCGGCGACCACACGCTCGTCGTCGGTGAGGTCGTCGGCTGCGGCGTGCTCGGCAACCGCCCGCCGCTGCTGTTCGCCGGCGGCCGGTTCCACCGCCTCGGCCCCGCGCTGTGCTGAGCCCCCATCACCTCAGGAGCATGCCATGGATCTCACGGCCACCGGCCTGGCCCCGCTGCACACCGCGCTGCGCCGCCTCTACGACGAGGACTACGCGCTCTTCCACCGTCTCTTCGCGGGCGGACGGGCACCGCTGCAGCCCGCCCTGGACACCGTGGCCGGGCTGCTCGCCGAACGCGGCCTGGCCGAGCGGGACGGCGGCGAGCTGCGGGCCGCGGTGCGCTTCCACCGGCTGGGCGACGACCTGCTGGCCACCGATCATCCCGGCTACACCGGCCGCGACCGGGTGCTGTACCTGTCGGACAACGAGTCGCTGCTGCTGGCCCGCAACCTGCCGGACTGCACCGGGCGCCGGGTCCTCGACGTCGGCGCCGGGTCCGGGGTGCAGGCCGTGGCCGCCCGCCGGCGCGGCGCGGCCGCGGTGACGTCGATCGACATCTCGCCGCGGGCGGTCGCGATGACCCGGTTCAACCTGGCCCTCAACGGGCTGCCGGCCGACGACGTCCACCTCGTCGGGCTGGCCGACTTCACCGCCGCCGCGCCGTTCGACATCGTCGTCAACAACCCCCCGTTCGTACCCGTACCGCCCGGCACCCCGTTCATGACCAGCGGCGCCGGCGGCCTCGACGGCCTCGACTTCGTCCGGCTGCTCGTCGATCGCCTGCCGGACCTGCTGCACGAGCGCGGCGAACTGCACCTGACCACGCTGTCGCCGGGCGGGCGGCACGTCTCCGAGGTGGAGCTGCTGCTGCTCGGCCTCGCCGGCGACCGGCCCTACCGGCTGCGGGTCCGTGAGGTCTTCGGCCGGCCGTGCCCGATCGCGGAGAGCCTGGCGCCGTTCAAGGGCCACGCCGACCTCGACGCCTGGCAGGCCGAGCTGGCCGAGCGCGGCTATACCCACATGCACAACCTGCTGATCGCGCTGACCCCCGCGGCCGCGCCGGCGTTCGAGCGCTCAGTACTCACCCCGGCTGTCGAACTGCACCCGGGCAACAAGGGCAGCACCACGTGGGACGGCCTGCACGCCGAGATCCGCCTGGCGCTGGAGTCGGCCCGATGAGCCGGACCGTGCGCACGCCGGTCGAGGCCGACCACGCCCGGGTCCTGACGGTGCTGGACGGCTGGTGGGGCGGCCTCGAGGGCGCCGACGGCACCCGGCAGCGGGCGGCGCTGCTGCCGCGGCTGTACTTCCAGCACTTCACCGACACCAGCCGGATCGTCGAGGACGACGGTGCACTCGTGGCGTTCCTCATCGGGTTCCTGTCACCGGCCCGGCCGGACGAGGCCTACGTGCACTTCGTCGGCGTGGACCCGGCGCGCCAGGGCCAGGGCCTCGGCCGGGAACTGTACGAGTGGTTCTTCGCGCTGGCCCGCGGCCGGGGCCGCACCGTCGTGCGCGCCATCACCTCGGCCGGCAACGCCGGCTCGCACGCCTTCCACACCCGGATGGGGTTCGTCGCGCAGCCCGGGCCGCGACAGTTCGAGGGCCGCCCCGTGCAGCCCGACTACGACGGCCCGGGCCTGGACCGGGTCACCTTCGTACGCCACCTGGAGGTCTGATGGACGAGCCGCTACGACCGCTGAGTGAGCATTGGAGCCGGGCGCTGGCCCTCGTGGCCCACCCGGACGACCTGGAGTTCGGGGCGGCGTCGGCGATCGCCCGCTGGACGGCGGCCGGGCGCACGGTCGTCTACGCGCTCGTCACCAGCGGCGAGGCGGGCATCGACGGCATAGCGCCGGCCACGGCCGGGCCGCTGCGCGAAGCCGAGCAGCGGGCGGCGGCGGCCGAGGTCGGCGTCACCGAGGTCGAGTTCCTCGGACTGCCCGACGGTGTGCTCGAATACGGGCTGCCGCTGCGTCGCGCCATCGCCCACTGCGTCCGCCGGCACCGGCCGGAGATCGTCATCACGAACAACTTCCGCGACACCTGGGAGACCGGCGAGCTCAACCAGGCCGACCACATCGCGACCGGCCGGGCCCTTGTCGACGCCGTGCGCGACGCCGGCAACCGCTGGGTGTTTCCGGAGGAGGGCCTGGAGCCGTGGCCGGGCGTGCGCCAGATCTGGGCCGCGCACTCGCCGCTGGCCACGCACGGCGTCGACGTCACCGAGACGCTCGAGGCCGGCACCCGGTCGCTGCTGGCCCACGAGGCGTACAACGCGGGCCTGAACCTGCCCGGCTTCGACCCCGCCGAGTTCCTGCGCGACCTGGCCGCCGGGACCGGCCCGCGGCTGGGCTGCCGATACGCGGTGGCGTTCGAGGTGGTGCGCTTCGGCTGAGCGCCGGGCAGGTGCGGGCCGGGTCGCACATCAGCGGCAGGTGCTGGCCAGGATCCGCTGCCTGACGATCTCCCGGTCGGGGTGGTTGAGCTCGTCGAACGTCCGCTGGGCCCGGCGCCAGTAGTCCAGGGCCCCGGACTGGTCGCCGAGCGCGCAGCGCAGGTCGCCGTATCGCCGCTGGGTGGTGGCGATGTGGTAGCGGTGCCCGATGCGGTCCAGCGCCTCGTCGAGCGGCAGGACCCGCTGATAGCAGGCGTCGGCCGCGGCGAGATCGCCCTTGCGCTGGTAGGCCCAGGCCAGGCTGTCCCAGCTGTCGGCCTCGCCAGGCCGGTTGCCGGTGCGGGCGTAGATGGCGATCGCCTCCTGGCAGGCGGTGGTCGCCGTGTCGAAGTCGTCGAACCGGACGCTGAACCAGCCCAGGGAGTTGAGCGCGGCGGCGACGCCGTCGGCGTTGTCGTCGACCTCGTGCAGCCGGTGTGCGCGCTCACAATGGTGACGGAACTCGGTGGCGTGGTCACGCCGGCCATGAAAGAGCGCCAGCCGGTGGTGGGCCGTCGCCTGACCGGAGAGGCTGCCAACCTCCGTGAACAGGTCCAGGGCCCGCAGCAGCTCGCCGAGGGTCTCGGCGTCGTCCAGGCGCAGCGCGTCGCCCGCCCCGCCGAGCTCGAGGCGGGCCGTGGCTTCGGCCAGCGGGTCGCCGAGCCGCAGCGCGCCCTCCAGCGCGCAGTCCGCGATCTGGTGCCACGTGTGCCAGCGGCCGAGGCGCTCCAGGAACGGGGCGGCTCGCTCGGCCAGGCGCCAGCAGTAGTCCGGGAAGCCGTCTCCGGTGGCGTGCCGGATCGCCGCCGTGATCGCGCCGCGGTTCGCCTCGTACCACGCGCCGCCGTCACCGTCGTCGCGGACCGGACCCTGGTGCAGCTTGGCCGGCGGCGGCGCAAGCGCGGACAGCCGGCGCTCGGGGACCAGCAGTTCGGCCGCGCGGTGCAGCGTGCGCAGATAATAGTTCAGGACCCGGGCCGTGGCCTCGCGGCACTCGGACCGCGACTCCTCCCGCTGGACGGTCTCCAGCGCGAAACTGCGAATCAGATCATGCATGGTGTACTGCCCTGGCAATGCGATGTCCAGCAGATGATTGCGCACCAGGTCGGTGCAGGCACGCCGGGTGGCCGGCACGGACAGGTCGGCCAGCTGGGCGGCCGCGGCGTGCCCGATGCGCCCGCCGTGATGCAGGGCGAGGCGGCGCAGCAGCCGCTGCCCGTCCGGCGTGAGATGGCGGTAGGAGCCCGTCAGCAATGTGCGGACGCTGGTGGCGGTGTCGCCGGTCTCGAACCGGTCCAGCGGGCTCGGCATCTCCTCGAACAGCCCGATCAGCTCGGCGATGCTCAGCGTCGGGTGGGCAAGTGCCGTGGAGGCGAGGATGCCGGCCGCCAGGGGGATTCGCTCGCACAGGGCGACCAGGCGGTCGAGGTGCTCGGGCTCGGCGGCGAGGCGGCGGGCGCCGATGCGCTTCTGCATCACCTCGACGGTCTCCTCCACGGTCAGCGGCGGCAGCGAGACGAGCTGGGCACCGGCGCTGACCAGCAGGCCGCGCAGCTGGTTGCGGCTGGTCACGATGGTCAGACAGCCGGGCTCGCCGGGCAGCAGTGGTGAGACCTGCTCCTCGTTGCCGGCGTTGTCCAGGATCAGCAGCACCCGCTTGCCGGCCAGCGTGCTGCGTAGCAGGGCCGACTGGGCGGCCAGCCCGGCCGGGATCCGCTCGTCCGGCATCCCGAATGCGGTGAGCAGGCACTGGATGGCGACCTCCGGTGGCAGTGGGCGGTCGGCCGTGTCGAAGCCGTGCAGATTGATGAACAGCTGCCCGTCCGGGAACCGGTCGGCCACCCGGTGGGCCCAATGCAGGGCCAGCGCGGTTTTGCCGATGCCGCTGATCCCGACGATCACCACGACCGGGGCCGCGTTCTGCTCCGGGTGCTGCGCCCGGCTCAGCGCCGCGTCGAGCGTCTGCAGACCGTCGACCCGGCCGGTGAAGTGCTGGTGGGCCGGGGGCAGCTGGCGCGGGACGACCGCCGGTGGCAGCGGCGGCGGTGGCAGCGCCGCGCCCGGGCCGCCCGGTGCGGCGCCGCCGGCGGCCGGCGAGCCGAGCAGGTGCTCGTCGTCGTTGAGCACGGCCTGGTGCAGCCGCTGCAGGTCCGGGCCGGGCTCGACGCCGAGCTCGCGGACCAGCTCGGCCCGCACGGTCTGAAAGGCGAGCAGGGCGTCGGCCTTGCGGCGGCTGCGGTACAACGCGATGATCAGCTGCGCCCAGGACTGCTCGCGCATCGGGAACGCCTCGACGGCCCGCTGCAGGTCGAGCACGACGTCCTCGTGCCGGCCGACGGCCAGCTGGGCGTCGAAGTACAGCTCCCGGGCCCGCAGGTGCAGCTGCTCCAGGTGCTGCAGCTCCCGTTCGCGCAGGACGGGCGATGGCACCTCGGCCAGCGGCTCGCCCCGCCACAGGTCCAGCGCGCGGCGCAGCTGGTCGATGACGGTTGGCCAGTCCTGCTCGTTGGCGGCCGCCCGGGCCGTGGCGTAGTGGCGCTGGAAGCGCAGCACGTCGACCTCGTTCTCGTCGGCGACGATGAGGTAGCCCTGTGGGCGGGTCTGGATGCGCGCACCGAGGCGCGGACCGAGGGTGCGCCGCAGCCGCATCATGTAGGTGCGCAGCGCGGCCCGGGCGTTGGCCGGCGGCTCCGCGTCCCACAGCACCTCGATCAGGTGATCGACCGAGAGCGGCCGCCCGGCGTTGAGGAGTAACGCCGCGAGCAACGCCCGCTGCCGCCCGGAAGGTACATCAATTGTAGCTTCTCCATCACTGACAGTGAGCGGTCCAAGCAAGCGGGCGTCCAATACCACTACTCCTCGCAGCTCCCCCGGTCGTTGCGCCCCGGCCTCAACGGACTCGGTCACGACCGGCCGGGCCCGGCGACGGCGCCCAGGCCAAAGACCGGCGTCACTACGTTAGCTCGCGTCCGTCACCGTCGGAACACGCGGTGTCGTCAAACAGCTCCGGTGTCCACGCTTTGGGAAAGCGGGGAAATCGGGGCGATACCGCCGTGTTACACGCCCGACCCACGATCGACGCGTTTGCCGGACCACGTCGGACGGGGGAGACTGGGGATGGACACCCGTGACCTGCCAACGCGCTTCGCACTGCGCCCGCACGAGGCCGGTGAGGTCGACGTCCTGCTGGAGCAGTTGGCCGGTGAGGAC
The DNA here is from genome assembly GCF_019904175.1 of Dactylosporangium vinaceum. GTDB lineage: Bacteria > Actinomycetota > Actinomycetes > Mycobacteriales > Micromonosporaceae > Dactylosporangium > Dactylosporangium vinaceum. Next base: position 4,592,845 of record NZ_CP061913.1, read on the forward strand.
CCCGGCGCGGAGCCCTTCTACGCCCGGGCCTGGGAGCTCACCGACTCGCTGCCGGTCCGGCTGCGCCGGTTCCTGCACACGTTCCGCAGCACCGAACCCGCCGGGTGCGCGCTCATCACGGGCCTGTCCGTGGACGATGCCGCGGTCGGCCCGACCCCGGTCAACTGGCGCGCCGCCGGGGCCCGCCGCGAGGAGCTATACCTCGGGCTGCTGGCCATGGTCCTCGGTGAGCCGTTCACCTGGTCGACGCTGCAGCACGGCCGGATGATCCAGAACATCGTGCCCGTGGAGGGTGAGGCGGCCCGGCAGAGTGGCCACGGCCAGGTCCTGCTCGAGTGGCACACCGAGGACGCCTTCCACCCCAACCGCTGCGACTACCTGCTGCTGCTCGGCGTGCGCAACCACGACGGGGTCGCCACGACGACGGCCTCGATCCGCGACGTCACACTCGACCCTGAGCAGCGCGCCGTCCTGGCCGAACCGCGCTTCCAGATCCGGCCCGACGACGAGCACCTGCGCCAGCTCGCCGGCGTCGAGCCGGCCAGCCCGGGCCTCGCCCAGATGCGCCGGATGGCCGAAGACCCGCAGGCGGTCGCCGTCCTCTTCGGCGCGCCCGACGACCCCTACCTGCGCATCGACCCGTACTTCATGACCGCCGTCCCGGGCGACGCGGAGGCCCGTACGGCGCTCAAGGCCCTCGTCGCCGGGCTCAACGACGCCCTGCACCGCGTCGTCGTGCGCCCCGGCAGCGTCCTCATCGTCGACAACCACCGGGCCGTGCACGGCCGGGAGTCGTTCACGGCCCGGTTCGACGGCACCGACCGGTGGCTCAAGAAGATCATCGTCACCCGGGACCTGCGCCGCTCCCGCGAGCTGCGGGCCGCACCCGACTGCCGGGTCATCGGCTGACGGTCGAATCCGCCAATTCGCACCACGCCCCCGGAGGTCTCCGCATGAGTGTCGCCGCCAACCCGGCGTCCGTCTACGACATCGCCCGGCTCGCCCGCACGATGCTGCCCGGGCACATCTGGGACTACCTCAACGGCGGCGCCGGCCAGGAGCGCACGCTCGGTGCCAACCGGGCCGCATTCCACCGGCTGTCCCTCGTGCCGGCTGTGCTCACCGACGTCTCCCGGCGCGACCTGCGCACCACACTGCTCGGCGCGGAAGTGGCCGCGCCGGTCGCAGTCGCCCCGATGGCGTACCACCGCCTGGCCCACGTCGACGCCGAACCGGCCACGGTCCGCGCGGCCGGCGCCGAGGGCCTGCTCTGCGTCGTCAGCACCTTCGCCAGCCACACCCTCGAGGAGATCGCCGCGGAGGCCACCGGGCCGCTGTGGTTCCAGCTGTACTGCCTGCGCGACCGCGGCCTCACCAAGGACCTCGTCGACCGGGCCCGCGCGGCCGGCTACCGGGCCCTGGTGCTCACAGCCGACGCCCCGATGCTGGGCTACCGCGACCGCGACATCCGCACCGGCTTCCAGCTGCCCGCGCACGTCCGTCCGGCCAATCTGGCCGGCACCACCGGGTCCGGCGCCACCGTCGCCGAGCTCAACAGCGTCCTGGTCGATCCGTCCGTCACCTGGCGCGACGTGGCCTGGCTGCGCGGATTGAGCGACCTGCCGGTCGTGGTCAAGGGCGTCCTGCGGGCGGCCGACGCGCAGCGGGCGGTGGACCACGGTGCCGACGGCGTCCTGGTGTCCAACCACGGCGGCCGCCAGGTCGACGGGGCGATCGCCACGATGCGGGCACTGCCGGCGGTGCTCGACGCGGTGGGGGACCGGTGCGAGGTGTACGTCGACGGCGGCGTGCGCCGCGGCACCGACGTCCTGCGCGCGCTGGCCAGCGGTGCCCGGGCGGCGTTCGTCGGCCGGCCCGTCCTGTGGGGACTGGCCGCCGACGGCGAGGCCGGGGTCCGGGCGGTGCTGCGCGTGTACTCCGAAGAGCTCGAGCTGACCATGGCGGCCTGCGGCTGCCCGGACGTGACAAGCGCCGGCCCGGAGCTGCTGGCCGCCGGCGTGGACGACTAGGAGGCAGCCGTGGACACCACGACGGGCGGCACCGAGATCATCGACCTCGGCATCGGGCAGCCACAGGACGCCGTCCTGCCGCGCGAAGCGCTGCGCCAGGCGGCCGCAGCGGCGCTGGCCGGGCCCGATCAGCCGTACCTGCAGTACGGGCCCGAGCAGGGCATGCCGTCACTCCTGCAGACCCTGGCCGCCTTCCTCACCCGCCACTACGGCCACCCGGTCGACCCGGCCACGTTGCTGATCACCAACGGCGCATCCCACGGGCTGGACCTGGTGCTGGCCCGCTGCACCCGGCCGGGCGACACCGTGGTCGTCGAGTCCCCGAGCTACTTCTTCGGCCTCGACGTGCTGCGCCAACGTGGCGTGCGGCCGGTCGCCGTCCCCGTCGACGGCGACGGGATGCGGGTCGACGACCTCGAGCGGGTCCTGCAGACCCACGAACCAGCGCTCGTGTACACCATCCCGGTCCTGCACAATCCGACGGGCGTGACGCTGTCCGGCCCCCGCCGGGCGCGGCTGCGCGAGCTGGCCGACCGCCACCACGTCCCGATCGTGGCCGACGAGGTGTACCAGCTCACCGCCACCCCGGACCGGGTGCCGCCGCCGCTGCGCCGCGACCCCGCCCCCCACGTGCTGTCACTCGGCTCGTTCGCGAAGATCCTCGGCCCCGGCGTCCGGCTCGGCTGGATCGAAGCCGAACCCGATCGGATCGCCCACCTGGCCGACGACGCCGTCCTGCGCAGCGGCGGCGGCGCCAGCCCGATGACCGGCGCCATCGTCGAGGCGGCGATCCGCCTCGGCCTGCAGGACCGGTTCCTCGACGCGATCCGGGAGGTGTACGACAACCGCCGCCGCTGCGCCGAGACCACCCTGCGCCGCACCCTGCCCGACCGCATCCGGGTCCGCTACCCGCGGGGCGGCTACTACGTCTGGCTGGAACTGCCCGGCCACGCCGACCCGGCCGCCGTGCGCGCCGACGCCCGCGCTGCCGGTGTGGACTACCGGCCCGGCGAGATCTTCTCCGTCGACGGCTCGCTCACCAACTGCCTGCGCCTCTGCTTCACCTACTACCCCGAGGACACCCTCGTGCCCGCCCTGGAGCGGCTCGCGAAGGTGCTGTCCGCCCACTGCTGAGCCCGAACGAAACGGAGTGTGACAGTGGACCCGTTCCGCGACACCTATGACGGACTGCCCTATCAGCACATCTGGACCCGGCCCAACCAGGACGAGCCGGCCGGCACCGCGATCGACAGCCCGCTGCTGGCCCTGGCGTTCAGCTCCGACGTCGACCCGATCCAGGCCGAGCAGGTCACCGAAGCCCGCCACATCCTGCGCCGCCGCCGCGCCCTGACCGAGGCCGGCGGCACCGACCCGGCGCTCATCGCCGAGGTCCTCGCCGGGCAACGGGCGATCGTCGAGCGCTTCCTGGCCGGGCGCCGGGCCCACTTCGGCGCCGAGCAGAGCGCGCCGCTGCCCGATCCGGCGCAGCTGGCCCGGGAGGGCCGCGACATCTTCCTGGTCATCAAGTTCATGGACGAGGCGCCGCATCTGGCCGCCACCCTGCACTCGCTTACCGCGCAGCGCGGGGTCGACCTCGGCCGGCTGATGATCGTGGCGGTCGACAACAACTCGACCGACGGCTCCGGGACCATCACCGAGGAGTTCATCGCCGCCTACACCGGCCCGGCCCGGCTGTATTACCTGCGCCAGACCACGGCCGGGGCCGGGAACGCGGCCCGCTTCGGCGTCGACACCTGTATCGCCACCGTCCACGCGATGTGTGAGGCCGACGGGGACTGGTCGCGGCTGCAGACGGCCACCATCGCCGTCTCGGACGGCGACACCGTGTACCACCCCGACACCGTGGCCGCCGTGTCCCGGATCTTCACCGAGTGCCCGACGGTCGACGGGGTCATGCCGTTCCTGACCTACAAGTTCACCGCCGCGCTGCGGCTGTTCCACGACTATCACGCGGCGCTGCCGCAGACACTCGCGGCCGCCGCCGCGAAGACGGGCGAACCCGCCGAGCCGGTCACGGTGGCCGTCGACCTGTCCGGCGTGCAGGCGTTCGAGGCACTGCCGCGCCGGGGCCGGGTCCCCGGCGACGGCGTCGTCACGCTCACGCACGCCGACGGCGGCACCACCGTCGTGCCGCTGGCGCACACCGCCGGCGACGGCCGGCGCTTCGGTGTGCTGCGCGACCCGCACGGGCGCCTCGGCTACGTGCTGCAGGACCGTACCCTCGTCCTCGCCGACGCCCCGGTGTCCGGCTGGGACGCCGCGCTGGTGTTCCTCGAGAACGGCGGCGTCCGCCCGGACGAGCGCTGGCGGTGGCACTCGGTCATCGGCCACGACCTGTTCCTGTACTGGGCGTTCGCCGGGATGGGCCTGCCCGAGCAGATGGTGTACCCCGACACCAGCGACGCCCTCAAGACGTTCCGCGTCTGGGCGTTCGCGATCGGTGGCCAGCACCAGCTGCGCCGCCCCGGGCTGCGCATCGTCACCGGCAGCGACTACCAGTCCGGCCGGGTCCTGCAGGCGGTCGGCGCCGTGTCCCGGCTCGCCCCCGCGGTCGCGTTCACCGAGACCGAGACCGACCGGCTGATCAAGATGATCCGCAACTTCGTGCACCGGCAGTCGGTGTTCTACGGTGAGACCCGCAGCGCCGCCCTGGAGCGGGCCAGCGGCCTGTACGTCCACATGACCCGCATCCAGGGCGACCTGGAACGCGAGCTGCGCGACTACGACGACACCGTGTTCGAACACACCGTGTTCCCGGAACGGGTGCTCTTCCCGCTGCGCTGGATGCTGCAGAACGCGCTGCGATACCTCGCGCAGGGCGACGCCGAGCGCGCCGTCGTCCGGATGCGGGTGCTGCGCCCGCTGTTCGGCGACGAACTCGCCGCCGACATCGAGCGGCGCCTGCTCGGTGAGGACTTCGCGTCGGCGCTCGCCGCGGCGAAGTACCACGACCGGCAGGCGATCGCCGAGCGCACCGCCGAGGCCATCATCGGCGAGCACTATCACTCGATCATGGCGTTCTACGCCGCCACCCTGCGCAGCTTCCTCAGCCGGGAGCAGGTGGCGCCCGAGCACTACGAGTGGCTGCTCGAGGGCATCACCACCTCCCGCAACGCCATCACCGAACAGCCGCCCGCGGTCGATCCGGCCGCGGTGTGGGACGGCCGCGAATTCGACATCGACGTCGCCCGCGGCCAGGTCGTCCGCATGCAGACCCCCGCCGGTGCGTGACGGCCCCGCGTCACCGAACAGGAAGGCAGAGACGGTGAACAATCCGGTACGAGTCAACTCCTGGAACTCCTGGGACCCGCTGCGCCGTATCATCGTCGGGCGCGCCGCCGGGACGATGGTGCAGGCCCCCGAGCCGGCCGTGTTCCGGGACTGGCCGCAGGACGGCTTCCCGCGCGGCACCTACGGCCCGCTGCCCGACGACATGGTCGCCGCGGCCGAGGAGCAGCTGGACGGCTTCGCCGCCCTCCTGCGCGGCCGTGGCATCGCGGTCGACCGGCCCGAACCGCTGGACTTCAGCCGGCGTACCGAAACGCCGGAATGGACGCAGGACACCATGTTCGGCTGCATGCCGCCGCGTGACGTCCTGCTGACCGTCGGCTCCGAGATCCTCGAGTCGACCATGTCGTATCGCAGCCGGTGGTTCGAGTACCTGTGCTACCGCCCGCTGCTGGAGTCGTACTTCCACGCCGACGAGGCGATGCGCTGGGAGGCCGCCCCGAAGCCGCGGCTCACCGACGCCTCGTTCCACGCCGGCTTCTGGGACGAGTTCGAGGCGCTCGGCTTCGATGAGCAGATCCAGCGGGTGCGGGCCAACGACCTGTGCCTGACCGAGGCCGAGCCGCTGTTCGACGCGGCCGACGTGTGCCGGATGGGCAAGGACCTGTTCGTGCAGCTGTCGCTGGTGACCAACCGCGGAGGATACCGCTGGATCCGCCAGCACTTCCCGGAGCACCGCGTGCACGCCGTCACGTTCGACAACACCCACCCGCTGCACATCGACGCCACCTGGGTGCCACTGCGCCCCGGCCTGGTGCTGCACTGCGGCGAGCGCGCGGCCGACCCGGAGATGCTCGGCTACTTCAAGACCAACGACTGGGAGGTGCTCGAGGCGGCGGCACCCCGCCGCACCCGCGACGACCTGCCGAAGCTGTGTTTCTGCAGCCCCTGGCTGGCCATGAACATCCTGAGCCTCGACCCGAACACGGTCTGCGTCGAGGAGAGCGAGCGGGACCTGGCCGAGCAGCTCTCCGGGCGCGGCTTCGAGGTCGTGCCGGTCCCGTTCTGGAACGTCGCCCCGTTCGGCGGCGGCCTGCACTGCGCCACCGTCGACATCGAGCGCGACGGTGAACTGCAGGACTACTTCCCCCATCGGTACGGGCGGTTCTGATGACGAGCACCACCGAGCACCTGCTCCGGCTGGACCTGTGGCCGGACCGGCCGCCGCACGCCCTCGGCGACCGGCCCGAGGACCGGCCCTTCCTCGAGGTCTGCCTGCCCGACCCCGACCGGGCCACCGGCGCGGCGATGCTGGCCCTGCCGGGCGGCTGCTACACGTTCCTGTCGCCGAAGTCGGGCATCGACTACGCCCGCTGGCTGGCGGCGAACGGCATCGTCGGCATCGCCGTGCATTTCCGGCTCGGCGCGAACGGGTACCACTGGCCGGCCATCTACGCCGACGGCCGCCAGGCGCTCGCCGTCACCCACCAGCACGCCGCCGAGTGGGGCGTCGACCCGGCCCGGATCGGCGTCATCGGCACCTCGGCCGGCGGCCACCTGGCCACCATGCTGATCACCGGGGCCGCGTTCGACGACCCGGCCGAGGCCGAGCGGCTCCGGCCGGCCGCGGGCGTGCTCTGCTACCCGGTGGTGTCGCTCCTCGACCCCATCGCGCATGCGGAGACCCGCGGCAACCTCCTCGGTGCGCAAGCCGGCGACCCGGCCCTGCGGGAGCGGCACTCCGGGCACCTGCGGGCCGGTGCCGCCACCCCACCGTGCTTCATCTGGCACACGCTCACCGATGACGAGGTGCCGGCCGCGCACAGCGAACTGTTCGCCGCGGCGCTGCGGGCCAACGGGGTGCCGTACGAGCTGCACCTGTACGGCCACGGCGCCCACGCGCTCGGCCTGGCCCGCGACGAGGGCCTGCACTGGGCCGAGGACTGCCTGCGCTGGTTCGCCCATCAGGGTCTGCTCAGCGCCGGAGGTGGCCGGTGACGAGCGACGTCACGGTGTGCGGGCTCGGCTACGTCGGGCTGGCCCTGGCCCACGGCGCCAGCCTGGCCGGGCTGCGGGTCACCGGCTACGACATCGACGCCGGCGTGGTCGAGGCCCTCGGCGCGGGACGCTCGCACGTCGACGACGTCTCCGACGCCGACCTGGCCGCCATGGCCGCCAACGGCTTCACCGCCACCACCGACCCCACGGTGCTGGCCGGCTCCGACGTGGTGACGATCTGCGTACCGACGCCGCTTGACTACCTCGGCCAGCCGGACCTCGGCCCCGTCCGGGCGGCCAGCGCGGCTGTCGCCACCCAGCTGCGGCCCGGCATGCTCGTCGTGCTGGAGTCGACGTCGTACCCGGGCACCACCGAGGAGGTCGTGCGGCCGATCCTGGAGAAGGGCTCCGGCCTCAACGCCGGCATCGACTTCCACCTCGCGTTCTCCCCGGAACGCATCGATCCGGGCAACAGCTTCGCAACACTGGCCAACACGCCGAAGGTCGTCGGCGGGGCCACCGGGGCCTGCGCCGCCGCCGCGACCGCGTTCTATGAGCGGTTCATCGAGAAGGTCGTCGCGGCCAAGGGCACCCGCGAGGCGGAGATGGCCAAGCTGCTGGAGAACACCTACCGGCACGTCAACATCGGCCTGGTCAACGAGATCGCGATGCTGTGCCACTCGCTCGGCATCGACGTGTGGAATGTCATCGAATGCGCGTCGAGCAAACCGTTCGGATTCCACCCGTTCCGCCCCGGCCCGGGCGTCGGCGGGCACTGCATCCCCGTCGACCCGCACTACCTGGCCTACCGGGCCCGGGAACTGGGCCTCACCACCGGCCTGATCGAACGCGCCGAACAGATCAACGCCGGCATGCCCGGCTACGTCGTGGACCGCTGCGAGGACCTGGTCCGCCGCCGCGGCCGCGGCCTGGACGGCACCCGCACGCTGCTGCTCGGCGTCACCTACAAGGCGAACATCGCCGACGTACGGATGACCCCGGCGTACCAGGTCGCCCAGCAACTGCGGGCCCGCGGCGCCGAGGTGTCATACCACGACCCGTACATCGACGACTGGCGCGTCGACGGCCTGGCCGTGCCGCGGCACACGGACCTCGAGGCCGCACTGGCCGACGCCCACCTCGTCGTGCTGTTGCAACGCCACAACGCCTACCACCCGGACGAGCTGGCGGCCCGGGCCCGCCTGCTCTTCGACGCGCGCGGCGCACTGGCCGGCCGGGCCGGCGGGCACATCGCCGTGCTCTGACGCATTGCCCGTCATCTCGTCCGGTGACGCCCGCCGGTCGCAGCGCGGCGGGGGGACGTCCGCGGCAATATCCGCGCCGGGCGTCTCGGCGGCGGTATCCTGCTCGGGCTCCGCTGTGTCCGAGCAGGCCCGCCGCCCGAACGGAAGGACCATTGCCGTGGCCGAGATGCTGCTGAAGTTCGCGACCGTGTCCGCCCTGCTGACGGTCATCCCCGGCCCGAACGCACTGCTGGTCGCCCGCAATGCACTCGTTGCCCGAGCCCTGGCCCTGGCCGCCGCGGCCGGTACCGCCGCGGGCGCCCTCACCTGGGGCATCGCCGCCTCGATCGGCCTGGCCACCCTGCTGCACCGCTCGTCGCAACTGTACGAGGCGGTGAAACTGCTGGGCGCGGCCTACCTGATCTACCTGGGTGCGGCCGCGATCTGGTCCACCGTCCGGCACCGCCGCAACGGGGCCGACGAGGCGGCGCCACTGGCCCCCGAGCCGGTCGAGGACGGCGCGCCCCCGGCCCGCCGCTCACCGGCGGCCGCGTTCCGGGCGGGCTTCGTCAGCGACGTCCTCAACCCGAAGACCGGCGTCTTCTACGCCGCGATCGTGCCGCAGCTGCTGCCGGACTCGTTCCCGGTGTTCACCGGCACGATGCTGTTCGCGACGGTGGATGCACTCGTGACACTGTCGTGGTTCGCGATCGTGAGCCTGCTCGTGGCCCGCCTGTCCGGCCTGCTGACCGCCCGGGTGATCCGCATCGCCGAACGATGCACCGGCACGGTCCTCATCGCGCTGGGCATCCGCACGGCCGTCGCCGAGGCCTGACCGGGCCCGCCCCGACCGGATCCTCGCCGCCCGCGGCCACATCCCACCCGAGGAGCGCCACCTGCACATCCTCGACCTGGACCAGCCCGGCGCCGACGCGCACGTCGCCGGCCGGCGCGCGCCCTGAGCCGGGCCGCCGTCAGTGCCCGGCGCCCGGCCCGGTGGCGTGCGCCGGTGTGCCCGCATCGAGGAGATCGTGCAGGAACGCCTCGATGGAGTCCCTGGCCGCCGCGCCGACCCCGTCGAACGAGATCCCGGCCTCCGGGCCGTCCGCACCGTCGATCATCCGCACGACGCGGCCCCGCACCGTGACCGGCCTCCCGCCGAGCTGCATTGTGAGCTCCAGGTCGTCGCCGGGCCGCGGCTGCCAGGCCGGCACGGTCGAGGCACGCACGCCGCTGGCGCTCAGGTCGAGCATGTTCACGGCGTGCTCGCTCGCGCCGGACCGGACAGTCATCCGCTCCTCGACGCTGACGCGATCGTGCTGCCGGCGTTCGAGCCGCTCCGTCACCTGCGACAGCGCCTCGATCCGGCCGACCGCCTCCCGGACCCCGTCCACGAGCTGGTGCACGGCCTCGCGCTGGCGGGCCGACACGTCGGTGAGCTGGGCGGTGGCATCGCCGATGCGGACCACACCGGCGCTCATGTCGGCGATCACCGACGCCATGGCCGTCGCGTCGGTGCCGAGCGCCTCGACGGTCGTGGCGATCTGGTCGGTGGAGTCCTTGGTCTTCGCGGCCAGCGCCTTGACCTCACCGGCCACGACGCTGAAGCCGCGGCCGGCCGGCCCGGCCCGGGCCGCCTCGATCGTCGCGTTGAGCGCGAGCAGGTTGGTCTGCCCGGCGATCGCGGCGATCAGCGCGGCGATGCCGTCGACCTGCCCGAGGCTCGTGTTGACCGCGCCGACGACGCTGTCCGCCGTGGCCGCCCGGGCCACCACGGTGCGGGTCTCCTCGTCGGCGGACGCCGCCTCACGCTCGATCGCGTTGGCGCCCTCCAGGACCGTCCCGGCCCGGTCCAGCACGCCCTGCAGTTCGGTGAGCACGGCGCCGCCGGTCTGCTCGACGATGTCACCGGCCCGGCGGCGGGTGCTCTGCTCGGCCAGCCGCTGCTGCACCGTGTTGCGCATCAGCTGCGCCTCCTTCGCCGCCCGCTCGCGCTGCAGCGTGTCCTCCTGCTCGTGCAGCGCGTCGAGCATGGAGTCCAGCTGCCGGCCGAGGTCGCCGATCTCGCTCGTGTCGCGGTTGGTGCCGATCCGGCGGGTGCGGTCGTTGGCGGCCAGCAGGTCGCTGATCCGCCGGGCCGAGCCGATCACGTTGCGCAGCAGCAGCAGCGCGGCGGCGACGGCGAGCGCCAGCCCGACGAGGATGATCGCGGGCACGGCGTACCTGACGCGGGTGAAGTCCCGGTCGGACTGCGCCACCCGGGCCTCCGCGGCGGCGACCTCCGACTCGAACAGCTTGTCGAGCGGGTCGGCCATCGCCTCGTTGGCCTCGGCCAGTGCCCCGTTGGCCGCGGCGTACGCATCCGCCGTCCGGCCGGCGTCGGCGGCGGCCAGGACCTGCCTGTCGCGGATCGTGCGCCAGTCGTGCAGCAGCCCGGCAAAGTCACGCATGAGCTGGTCGCGGTCGTCCCTGCTGCCGTCGTGGGTGCGCAGATATGCGGCGACGTCCTCATCGGCCGTGCCGTCGGTCTCGGCGATCTCCGTGCGCATCGCCGCGCGATCCTCCACCACCGCCGCCAGGTACTGCCACACCTCGACCCGCGTGTCGCCCTCCATGTCGCGCAGGTCGCCCAGCGCGGCGAGCGGCCGCACCGACTGCGAATGCAGGTCGACCACGCTCTGATGGGTCTGGCGCAGCCCGACGAGCGCGATGGCGCTGCCGAGCACGGCCGGCACGGCGCAGACGCCGACGACGAGGTACACGCGGGCGCGCAGAGACCGCCCTCTGGGCCGCTTCGCCACCGCCATTGCACACCCCTCCACCGAGTCGATCGGCACCGGCGCCGACCGCATTACCAGAACGGGTGAGGAGATCGGTCCGGCACCTGTCGCCCCGGCGCGAGCACCGGGGCGATCGGGGTGGCGGCCGGGCCCGGCGTGCGGCTCAGCCCAGGCCGAGCTGGGCGAACAGGACGTGCATGTCGGAGTTGAGCCAGTACTCCGCGTACCGCCCGTCCTCCTCGGAGGCCGCCCGCAGGATGTCGATGCCGGTGAAGGCGATCGCCGTGCCGGGCGCCGCGCTCGCCCCCGGGAACCCGCCCGCATAGGTGCCGGTGGCCAGCCAGCGGATGACGGTCATCGGCCCCTCGGTGACCGGGCCGACCTGGACGGCGAACGTGAGGTCGGGGAAGGCGCCGCGCAGCTGGGCGATCCAGCCGGCGAGGGCCTGCGGGCCGTGCAGTTCGCCGCTGCCGTCGAGCATTGCGGCGTGCACGACGAAGTCGGGGGTGACGGTGGTCCCGGCCAGTGCGAGGTCGCCGTTCCAGAGGTTGAGCCAGTTGTCGAGCATGGGATTGCCTCCTTGAGGGGTCTGCCGGTGCGGCAGGGGTGGGTGATCTCGTCAGGCGGTGAGGACGATCTTGCCGGCGACGGTGCCGGACTCGGCCAGGCGCATCGCCGCGGCGGCGTCGCGCAGGGGGATGCGGGCGGCGACCTGCGCGGTCAGTGACCCGTCGGCGAGCAGGGCGAACACCGTCGTGAGGTCGTCGCGGAGCTTCGCCTGGAACGCGGCCCGGCGCCGCCGGCCGGCCCAGAGGTTGTAGAAGTGGGCGCGGCGCCCGTTCGGCGCGAGGTTCCACCACAGCAGCCGGGCGAACAGGCCGAGAATGGGGAGCCGGGAGCTGCCGGCGACGTCACGGGTGGCGGCGGAGCCGTAGGAGACCAGGGCGCCGCCGCGCCGCACGAGCCGCCAGGACTCCAGGATGCCCGCCCCGCCGACGTGGTCGAACACGGCGTCGTAGCCGTCGGGGGACAGGTCACGGGCCCGGCGGTACAGCTGCGGGTCCCGGTAGTCGATCGGCTCGGCCCCGAGCGCCCGGACGGCGTCGTGATGGCGCGGCGACGCGGTCCCGACGACCCGGATGCCGGCGTGCCGGGCGAGCTGCGTCAGCGTGGACCCGACGCCGCCGTTGGCCCCGAGGACGAGAATCGTGCCGCCCGAGCGGACCCGTGCGATGCGGTGCAGCATCTGCCACGCGGTGACCCCGTTGACGACCACCGTCTCCGCCTCGGCCGGATCGACACCGTCGGGGACCGGCACCAGGTCTCCGGCGTCGACGATCGCGGCAGTGGCCCAGCCCCCGATCTTCGTCACCGCGGCGACGCGGGTGCCGAGCCGCCGCGGGTCGACGCCACTGCCGACCTGCTCGACCCGGCCGACCAGGTCGTACCCGGGGACGAAGGGAAACGCCGGCTGGTCGTAGTACTTGCCCCGGCGCATCTGCTGCTCGGCGAACGAGACTCCGCTGACCTCGACCCGCACCAGCACCTGCCCGGGGCCGAGCGCGGGCAGTTCCCGATCGCGAATCTGCAGCCCGGCGGGGTCGACGACACCGGGCAGCACGATCTCCGTGGCCGTGATGGCCTGCGTGGCGTTCATGGCATTCTCCTTCGGTAAGTATGTGTGCACTGACTTACATCGACGGGCGCGCGGCGCGTTGTTCGACGGACGGTCGGCGCGGGTGGCTCGGCCTGTTTGGCGGGGCTTACCGGGCCTCGTCGTGGTGCGACACGTGGGTCATACCGGCCGTCAGTGCCCGGGCCCACGAGTCGTCGACGTCGTCCAGGCCGGCGGTGACGATGAGGTGGCACAGCTGGCCGTAGGCGATGAACAGCTGGATCTGCCCGTCGTCGGCGCCGGCCTGGCGCAGGAACGCGACGAGTCGCTTGTAGCCGGCCCGCACGGTTGCCTTGATCTCGGGTACGTCGCTGACGCTCTGGGCGTGCACCTGGAGCATGAGCAGGTTCTTGTCGGCGATCAGGTTGGCGTAGGCGTCCCCGAGGTGCTGGAGCACCTTGTCCGGGTCGGGGTCGGGCGCCGTTGCCGCGGCCGTCTCCAGGGTCTCCAGGATGCGGTCGTAGCAGGTCTCGACGGCGGCGGTGAACAGGCCGAGCTTGTTGGTGAAGAGCCGCAGCGCGTACGCCTCCGAGATCCCGGCCGCCGCGGCGACGGCCGTGACGGGCGTCGCGTGGTAGCCGTTGCGTGCGAACACGGCGACGGCGCGGTCCAGAAGAACGGCCCGGCGGGCCTCGGCGGTGCTGCGCATGTAAGTGAGTACACACAAACAAACTCAGCCTGTCAAGGGCGGCCCCCGCACACATGGCATCGGCGAGGTGCGCACTCGTCCGCCCGCGACCGCCAACCGGCCGGGTTTGCGCTGCTCAGAGCGGCCGCCCGGCTGCGCCGGACTCGAGCGCTCACAGGCTTACCGGCGTGCGCTCGTCTCTCGGCACGGTCGGGTCCAGGACCCAGTGCTCGTCGACGACCGCGCGGTACAGGCGGAACGGGCCTTTGTCGTTGATCTTCTCGGGTGGGAACGGTTCGGCGCCCTTGGCGGTGCAGCCCCGGTTGTAGGCATCCAGACCGTCGGGGTCGATCGCGGCGCGGGCCGTCATGTACACCGCCTTCGCGGCGCCGATGGCGGCCGTCGAGTCGTACACGACAAGGCTCAGGCGCGGGCGAACGGCCAGGTTGCGGGAGTGGCGGGTGTCCGGGCGGGAGAGCCAGAGCACGCTGCTGTACCCGTCCAGGGCGTAGAACACCGGTGACACCCACGGGTCGCCGTGCCCGTCGGCGGTGCCGAGGACGACGTATCGGTGCTCGTCGAGCAGCTCCCTGGCGAACGCGTGCAGATCCATCGCCTGAGGATAGGCTGGCATCGATCACGGGGAGGACGCGATGGGGTATGTCGAGGTCGGTGCGCGCCTGCTGCTGGCGACGGTGTTCGCGGTGGCGCTGTTCGGGAAGGTGACAGGCGCCCGGGCGTACGCGGCGTTCGTCGACTCGCTGCTGCAGATGCGCGTGCTGCCCGCCAGGGCCGCCCGGCCCGCGGCGGCGGCGTCGATCGCGACCGAGGCGGCGGTCGTCGTGCTGCTCGTGCTGCCGTGGCGGTGGGCCGCCGTCGCCGGGTTCGTCCTGGCCGCCGGGCTGCTCGCGGTGTTCGCGGCGGCGATCGCGATGAGCCTGCGGGGCGGCAACCGGGCGCCGTGCCGGTGCTTCGGCGCCTCCGCCACGGCGCTGGGCAAGGGGCACATCGTGCGCAACTCGGTGCTGATCGCGATCGCGCTGGCCGGGCTGGCGGCGGCGGCCGGAGCCGGGGCGATCGCCGTGCCCGGGGCCGTTGTCGCCGGGGCGGCGGGGCTTGTCGTCGGCATCGTCGTCACCGCCTACGACGACATCGCCGCGCTGTTCCGGTAACCGTTCGGCCCGGCCTGCGCCGGGCCGTCACCGTCCGGCCGGGCGGTCACCGCACCGGCGGGGCGACGAGCAGCCCGGACGCCGGGTCGTGGCCGTGCGGCGGCGGACCGGCGACGATCAGCGTGGCGTGCGCCCACGGCTGCTCACGCAGCAGGAACGGCAGCTCCTCGCGCAGCCAGTTCGCGATGTGCTCCTGCTGCTCGGCGCAGTCCCCGTCGCGGTCCACGAGCAGCCGCTCCTGCTCGTCCAGGTCGCCCTGCAGCCACATCGCCGCATCCAGCCAACGCGCGAGCTCACGCCGGATGATGCCGGTCCCCTCGACCCACACCCAGTCCGCGCCGGCCGGGACGGTGATCGAGCCGGCCCGGCCGTGCGCGGCCCAGGCGGCGGGCCGGTAGTCGACGGCCGCACCGCGGTGCAGCGGCTCCAGGATGTGCTCGGCCATCAGCCCGCCCCAGTCGAAGTAGGCGTGGTGCCAGGCGACATCGTCGGTATGGACGACGGCGGAGTTCGGCACCGCCCGCCGCAACCGTTCGGCGAGCGTCGTCTTCCCGGCCCCGCCCCGCCCGTCGACGGCGATCACCCGCGGCCGCCCCACGACATCCGGCGCCGCCGCGCGCAGCCGCCCGACCGCGTCGAGCACGGTGATGCTCCGCCAGCCGGTGGCCTCGGGTTCGCCCTCATGCAGCCGCATCGATCCTGCATCTCCAGCCGCCCGAACCTGAAACATCGGCCCGCCCACGCATCTGCGGCAAACCGGAAATCGTTCGGTGTGGCCGGCCGCGGGCGCCGGTTCAATACCCGCATGGACCCCATATCGCTCGTCCTGCTCGGGATGGCGCTCTTCGGCGGGGCGGCCGTCGTGACGATCGCATATCTCACCATCGACGATCTCATGCACTGGTTCCGGGACCGGCGGCACCTGCTGCGCAATCGCAACACCATAGCGGCCACCGTGATCAAGACGATCGGCAGCGGGAAGTACCGCACCGTCCAAGGCATCTTCAACACCGCATCGAACTCCTGGGTGCAGTCCCGGACGCTCGAGTCGGACTCCATCAGCGCCGATCTGGCGTACCGGCACCGCGGCGACGGCACCGCCGTCTACACCGTCTGACCTGCGAGCGGAGCTTCTGATGCGTTGGAAATCGCAGCAACAGCAACAGCAGCACCCACGGCAGCGGCAGTGGCCGTCGCAGGAGGCGGCCCAGCAGGCGGTGCTGCAGCTCACCGAGGCGGTGAAGGCGCTGGTATCGGCCATCGCGCCGCCCGGGGGTGACCGGGTGCTGACCTACGAGCGGGCGATCGGCTGGTTCGTCGAGCATCGGCCGCCGATCCCGGTGTCCGGCGGCGCCATCCTGCGCAGTCCGGCCCCGGACGGGCGGACCGAGATCCTGCAGGTCTTCCTGACCGAGCACCAGCAGGTCGCCGTCGACGGCAAAGGGGTGCCCTACGGCCGGCGGTTCGTCGTCGACCGGCTCGACGAGGAACTGACCGAATCGTTCGACAACACGGCGCTACTCATCGTGAACTGACGGGACAGTCTCATGGGAATCGAGCTCATCATCATGGCCGCCCTGGCCATCGCGCAGGTCGCGGCGGCCATCTACATCGTGTTCCTGACCTTCTCGGAAATCGTCGACTGGTTCTCCAACCGGCGCAGCATGTCGAGCGTCGACCGCAGCCGGCTCGGATTCACCTTGCAGGACATGATGAACAACGGGCAGTACCGCACCGTGCAGGGCGTGTTCAACCAGGCGGTCGGGTCCGTCGAGGACGCGCGCACGATCACGTCCGGCGACGTCGACTCGACCCTCGCCGGCTACCACCAGGACCAGCGCCTGGTGGTGTACCCATGACCGGTCCGGAGCGTGCGGAGGGGCCGGTCATCAGGGGGTGCAGTTCGACGGTCGGGCGCGCGGAGCGGAGCGGAGGGCGCATGACCGGTCCGGAGCGTGCGGAGGGGCCGGTCATCAGGGGGCGCAGTTCGACGGTCGGGGGCGCGGAGCGGCGCGGAGCGTGCATGACCGACCTGCCCCACCGACCCTCTGGAGCGAGCCGTGCGTCAGATTCCTGAGCAGCTCGTCGTCATCGACGGCATGCCGGCCGACCTGACCGAGACCACGGCGGCCGTCGCCCGCAGCCGCCTGTCCCGGGCGTATACCGCCGTGGCCGCCGAGACGCGCGCGGCCGACCTGTTCATCACGGTCGGGCGCCCGCCGGTCGGCGCCCGGCTCCAGCCCGGACCGGTCCCGGCACCGTCCCGGCGCCCGTCGGCCGACGACGAGCTCAGCGTCGCCGAGCGGGCCGCCCGCTACCCGGCCGGGCCGCCGCGGTTCACCTTCGATCAGCTGGTGCTGCCGCCGCACCTGCGGGACGCGCTGCTGAGCGCGGTCGAAGCCATGCGCCTGCGGCCGAAGATCTTCGACGAGTGGGGGCTGCGGGCGGTGGAGCCCTCCCCGAGCACCGCGCTCAACCTGCACGGGCCCCCGGGCACCGGCAAGTCCCTCGCCGCCCACGCGATCGCGGACCGGCTCCGAATGCCGATCATCACGGCCGGCTACGCCGAGATCGAGAGCAAGTTCCACGGCGACGGCCCGAAGAACGTCCAGGCGATCTTCGAGGCGGCGCAGCGGCAACGGGCGCTGCTGTTCATCGACGAGGCGGACTCACTGCTGTCGCACCGGCTGACGAACGTCAGTCAGGGCTCCGACCAGGCGATCAACTCGATGCGCAGCCAGATCGTGCTCAGCCTGGACCGGTTCGAGGGCATTGTCGTCTTCGCCACGAACCTGGTGTCGAACTACGACCGGGCGTTCCAGTCGCGGGTCCGCCACTTCAACTTCACACTGCCCGATGCCGAGCACCGCACCGAGATCTGGCGCCGGCTGCTCGTCCCGCAGCTGCCCCGGGCCGCCGACGTCGACGCGGTGCTCCTGGCCGGGCTGACCGAGGGTTGCAGCGGACGGGAGATGAAGCTCGCGCTCATCGCCGCGGCCGAGCGGGTGGCGATCGCCGGGCGCGACGCCCTGGGTCGCGCGGACTTCGAGGCGGCGATCGACCAGATCGTCGCGGCCCGGGCCGAGGTCGAAACCGCCGGTGGGCGCGAAGCGACACCGCAGGAGCGGGAGGCGATCGAGCAGCAGCTGGTCGTGCAGGGGATCATCGAGGCGAAGGTTGACCGCACGCCTCCGCCAGCCGAGCCCGCAGACGCTCCGGATCGGTGACCAGCAGGGTGCCGTACCCCACGCGGACACAGTCACGCAGCTGTGCGAACACACTGCTGACGCGGCGGGCGGTGATGCCGGTCATCGCGGCCCAGTCGTCCTGCGTCAGGGGCACCGGGATGAGATGCCCGCTCGGCGTCGGCTCACCGAAGTCCTGCGCGAGCTCGAGGACGGCGTGGAGCAGGCGGCGCCGGGCCGGGCCGGCCAGGAAGTCGATCTGACGGCGGGCGGCTGTGCGCAGTTTCGCGATGACAGCCGCCCGCACCGCCCGGTCGACGTCGGAGTGGTGCTCCAGCAGGCTCAGGAACGCCTGCTTGTCGATGCGGCGGCAGAGGACCGGTCCGGCCGCCTCGACGCTGGCCGAGCGCGTGCCGTTGTCCAGCGCGCTCAGCTCGCCGGTGAGCTCACCAGGGCCGCAGATGGCGATGAGGGCCGCGGTACCGTCGCCGGCCCGGACCCAGACCTTCACGAAGCCCTGCAGCAGCAGGAACACGCCGGCGCCCGGCGAGTCCATCGAGAGCAGCGTCGCCCCGGCGGTGAACCGCGCGGCGCGGCCGGCCTGGAGGACGGCGGTGCGGGACGCTTCACTCACGTCCTCGAGCACGCGACGCGACGCCGCGCGGGGTAATCGATAGACCATGCAATCCTCAGCAACCAGTGGGCTCGCGTCTCGGTGACCGGTGCTGACGGACAGCGGCCGGGCGGGCGCCGGCCGAGCCGGGCCCGGACGCTGCGCGCCGACAGTGCAGGACAGCGTCGCCGTGCTCGCCACGCACGCCGGAGCGAGCGCATCGGCCGGGCTGTGCTGCGGCTGGCTCCCTCGCGCGCGGATCGATCCGGTGCGGAGGCCTGGGTCGGGGTGCCGCCGGGGTTGTGTCAGCCGCGGGTCTCGTTCGCCCGGGCGTGCAGGGCCGCGGCGAGGCCGGCCGGTGTCTGGGCGGCCCGGCGCAGGCGGGCGGCGCCGTTGCCCTCGGTGCGCAGGCGGTCCACGCCGGTCTCGACGAGGTCGAGGTCGCCGTGTTCGGCAAGCACCGGGGTGACGGTGGTGATCAGGTCGCCGACCACGTCCCAGGCCGGGCGGGCGGCGCGGTGGCGCAGGTCCATCAGGGTGCCGGTCAGGCCCGTGTGACAGGCGTTCCAGTGGGCGGCGCGCAGCAGGTGCTCGGGGACGTCGAGCGGCGGGGCGGCCGCCCGGTCCACGGTGGCGACCAGGGCGCGGATCAGCGCGGCCAGGAGCACGGCGTCGCCGGCGGTGGCGGAGACGTCGGCGATGCGCACCTCGACCGTCGGGTAGTCGAGGGACGGGCGGGCGTACCACCAGACCATCGACGGTTTGAGCATCGCGCCGGTGGCGACCAGCTCGGCGACCGTGCGCTCGTAGTCGGCGAAGTCGCGCAGCGGCGGCGGCGGGATCGTGCCGGGCCACCGGTCGTTGGCGATGCCGCGCCAGCTGTCGAAGCCGGTGTCGGCGCCGCCGTCGAACGGGGAGTTCGCGGTCATCGCCTGCAGGACCGGCAGCCACGGGCGCAGGGCCGTGCAGATGCGCACCGCCCGGTCGCGGTCCGGGACGCCGACGTGGACCTGGCCGCCGCACAGGGCCGGATCATGACCGATCCGGCCGTAGTGCTCGGCGATCGCGCGGTAGTGCGGCGAGTGCGTGACGCTCACGTCCGGCTCCGCGACCGGGGAGGCGCCGAGCGCGACGAGCCGCGCACCGGTCCGGGCGGCGGCGTCCGCGGCGGCGTGCCGGTTGGCCAGCAGCGCCGAGCGGAGTTCGGCCGTGCCGGTGCAGACGGGCGTCACCATCTCCAGGCAGCTGCGGCGGAACTCCTGGCGACTGGCCGGGCGGACCTCGTCCGGCAGCGCGGCGCGGACCTGCGCCACGGCCGGGCGGCTGTGCCAGGTGTCCGGGTCGAGCAGCAGGAACTCCTCTTCGACTCCCATGGTCAGCGGCACATCGATCACGCTATAGCCGACCCGGTCGGCCGGCCACCCGGCACACCGCCAACGCGGCCGGGCTGCGCGGGTGCCCGGCCTGTGCGGTGGCCGGCCTGTGCGGGGTGGCCGGCTTGTGCGGGGTGGCCGGGCTGTGCGGGTGGCCGGGCTGTGCGGGTGGCGGGGCTCAGCGGGTCAGGGCGGCCAGGTCCAGCGCGTGCCAGGTGGAGCGCTGCCGGTCTCCTGTCGACCACCACAGGAAGTGGCCGGCCGCCTGGACCTGGTCGACGTCGTCGGCGACGGTGATGAGGCGGAACGTGGTCAGGTCGAACAGGGACAGGCGGTGGGAGGAGTCGAACGCGGAGCGGGTGCCGGTCTGCAGGACGACCTCGAAGCGGTCGAGGAGGGCGACGTTGCCGACCGCGGCGAACGTGTCGGCGCCGCCGACGCGGTGGCGGGCGGTGCCGTCCGGGTGCAGGACCGAGTAGCTGGTGTCCCCGCCCGTGCCGGCGGCCACGATCGAGCGGCACCAGGTGGGGGAGCAGTCGACGGTTTCCGCGGCGGACTTCACGACAGTGGTGCGCCGGCCGGTGGCCGGGTCGAGCAGTTCCTGGCGGCCGCTCTGCCGCGCGGCGGCCGCGGTCTGCAGCCAGGGCCAGGCCGAGAGCTCGAACGAGCCGTCGACCGCGGTCGTCGTCACGGGGCCGCCGGACGTGGGGATCGACCTGATCTCGGTGCGGCTGCCGGCGGTCGCGGCCCAGGACAGCAGCCGGTCGTGGAGCACCAGGTCGTGCTCGGCGCCCTGGAAGACGCCCTCGCCGGTGTCGGTGGTGAGCACCGTCGGATTTCCGCGGGTGTCGGCGCGCCACAGGCGGTACGACAGCGGCTGTTGTGTCGTTGCCGTTGCCTCGACCCAGAAGAACGTGCCGGCGTCGGCGGTGAAGCCCGTGAACCGAGGGTAGTGGTCGGCGTCGATGCTGGCGAGCTGCTGGGTCTCGTACCCGGTGCGCAGCAGCACCCGTTGCGCGCGGCCGTCGGGGCTCGGGGCGACACCGACCGCCGTGTACGGGTCGAGGTAGAGGGCCGGGGTGAAGCGCGTGCCGTCGTCGAGCGTCGCCGTCTGTGTCGCCACCTGCACTGCCGGCCAGATCTGGTGCAGCGACGGCTGTGGTGGTGCGGCCGGCGAGGGCTGGGCCGGGTCGGCCAGGATCAGCCAGCCACCGAGCAGCAGCGTGACGCCGAGGGCGATCGGGCGGATGAGCTGGGCGGCGGGCACGCCGTGCAGACTACCCGGCGAAGCCTCCTGCTCAGGCGGCCCGGCGCCCGGGCCCGCTCCCGGCCGGGACGGGCCCAAAGCCTCTGCTCCCGTGTACCGCCCGGGGCCACGCTGGAGTCATGAAGACCAACGGGATCGTCGTCGGGTACGACGGATCGCCCGAAGCGCGCAGAGCAGTCGAATGGGCCGCGGCCGAGGCCGGGCGACTCGGCTGCACGCTGCGGATCGTCACCACCTACGAAGTCACCTGGCCCGGGGCCTACTACGCGGCCGCCGCCGAACAGATCGACGCCGCCCGGCAGGCCGCCGCGGCCCTCATTGCCGAGATCGCCGCGGGGGTACGTCAGCTGCGCCCGACGATCGACCTGGAAGGCGTCACGGTCGCGGCGTCGGCCGCGGCGACCCTCCTCGACCACGGCGACGCGGGCGCGCAGCTGCTCGTCGTCGGCAACCGCGGGGCCGGCGGGCTGACGAACCTGCTGCTGGGCTCGGTGAGCCAGCAGGTCGCCACGCACGCGAAGGTGCCGGTGGCGGTCGTCCGCGGGCGGCCGGACCCGTCCATCGGCCCGGTCGTGGCCGGTGTCGACGGGTCGGCGTCCGGCGACACGGCGCTCGGCGTCGCGTTCGAGGCGGCCCGGGCGCGCGGGCGGGTGCTGGTGGCGGTCCGGGCGTACCCGGAGGAGGGCGGCGACGAGACCGTCGAGCGGGCGGCCCTGGAGGAGTCCCTGGCCACCTGGCGCACCAAGTATCCCGACGTGCCTGTCGCGCCGCAGGTCGCCGCCGGCCGCCCGGCCGCCGTGCTCGTCGACGCCTCACGCACGGCGACGCTGCTCGTCGTCGGCAGCCGGGGCCACGGCGGGTTCGCCGGGCTGCTGCTGGGCTCCGTCGGCCAGCAGCTGATGCACCACGCCGACTGTCCGGTGATCATCGCCCACTGAACCGGGCGGATCGGGCGGGTACCCTGTCGACCCTGTTGCACGACCGGCTCGGGCTTACCGCCGCAAGCGCGGCCCGGCGTCACATATCCCGCTCCGGCACCTCGGCGACCAGGGTCACCAACGTCGCGGCGGGCGGCTCGGACTGGATCGGCCGGGCGGTGTCCGGCCGGCCGGCGTTCGCGTTCCTGCTGGCGGCCAAGCTTCTGTTCGGGCTGCTCGACCACCCAACCGGCCGTGCCGCCAGCAAACCCGCACCGACCAAGGGCCGGCAGCGAACCCCGCTGCCGGCCCACTGTTGTGCCGTACCACCCCACACCGTGACGTGAGCCGCAGCTCGCCCAGCACGGACCCGCACGCGCCGGGTACGGACAGGATCGCGGCGGGTCGTCACGCCCTCGGCGCCACCAACACCGCACAACGACAAGCAACAAAGCGGAGTCGCGACCTGCCGTGTGAGCCGGTCGACGTCACCACGATCTACGCACCACCGTCCGAGCCGGAAGAAGCGGTGCCCCACACAGTCGCGGGCCGGACGCCAGCCCCTACAGCCACCGCCCGGCCCGCCTCAGCACCTACTGCCGACGTTCACCAGCCACGGTGCCGACCCGTGTAGACAGCGTGGTGATGCCCGTGGTGATCCGAAGACCGATCCGAGCCGTGCTGCACATCCCGCCGGTGACCATGCCGGCCAGCGGCACGATCCTGATGCGCGCTGCCATGATCCCAATGCCCCCGCGCGTTGTCATCGGACCTGTGCATCGACCGATGATCCCCACCAGAACGATGCCTGCCCTGACGATCACCACCGTCGTGCCCACGAACCGGCCCACCATGGTGATCACCCCACTGCCGATCCTGACGACCACCGGCCCCCCGACCAGGATGGCCGGCCGTGTGACCACCGGCCTGTCCACCACCCGAGTGGGCGGTGTGGCCGCCCGTGCCCCCGGTGTGGCCGCCCGTGCCGCCCGTGCCGCCGGTCTGGCCGCTCCCGGTCTGGCCGGCGCCGCCTGTGCCGCCGGTGTGGCCGCCTGTGCCGCCGGTCTGGCCGCTCCCGGTCTGGCCGACGCCGCCTGTGCCGCCGGTGTGGCCGCCCGTGCCGCTGGTCTGGCTGCTGCCGCCCGTGGCGCCGGTGTGGCCGCCCGTGCCGCCTGTGCCGCCGGTCTGGCCACTCGCGCCGCCGGTGCCGCCGCTGGTCTGGCTGCTCCCGGTCTGGCCGCTGCCGCCCGTGGCGCCCGTCTGGCCGCCCGCGCCGCCGCCAGTGCCGCCCGTGCCGCCTGCGCCACCCGTGCCGCCGGTGCCGCCGCTGGTCTGGCCGCCCGGGCCCCCGCGGCCCGTCTGGCCGGTTCCGGTGCCGCCGGAGCCGGACTGTCCGCCGGTGCCGCCGGTGCCGCGTCCGGTCTGGCCGCTGCCGCCGGACCCTTGGGTGCCGCCGGATGCATGGCCGCTGGATCCGGTGTCACCGGTGTGTCCGGTGCCGGACTGTTGGCTGCCGGTGCCGTCGGGTGGGTTGGTGTCGGTCTGGGTCTGGTTGGCGCCCGGTTGGGTCGTGGTCGTGCCCGGGGCGGCGTGCGCGGCGGTGCTGGTCAAACCGAGGGCGGCGCTGGCGAGTAGGCCGAGGCCCACGGTCTTGAGGGTGTTGCGGGCAGTGAAGTGCATCGGTCCTCTTCCACGAAGCTGCACGTGTTGTTGTTTGTCGATGGGTTGGAGGGGTCGATGATTCGGTCTTCCAGTGCAAACGAGCCGGCTCGCGCTCAATGCATCGGCGGTTCGCGTGGGATCAGTTGCCGCAACACGACTCGGGTTGGTCGCGTGGGTTTACCTCGAACGGGTGGGCGTCGAGGTCGCTGCCGGTGGGCGCGCGCGGGTGATGCGGTGTGGCCGGTCGGCGGGAGCGGGCCTGGATGCTGACGGTGCGATTGCGGCTGTGCGCAGTCGCGGTCTGCCGCGGTTGTGGCGGCGCGCTCCCGGCCGGCGATGCGCCCGGGGTGACGGGCGGCGAGATGTCAAACCTCGCAGTTCGTGCGGTGGCGGCCCAGCGGCCCGCTCCGGTTTCGGAGTGTGGCGAGCGGGTGCTAGGTGTAGACGCTTGTGCGGCGGCTCGCGTGTGTGGCCCGGTCGGGGTCGTCTGAACGTGTCGTCGTCGGCGCGGTCCGGTGTCGTTGCATCGACGTCCAGGTGTTCGCCGGTACGCTGCGCGGCGTTTGGGGCCGGCTGGACGGGCAGGTTCTGTCGAAGTCGCGGTGGGGGCACCATGACGCGGTGACGACGTCGCCGGTGGGTCGGGACCGCTATCTGGATGTGCTGCGCGATGTGGCTATCGTTCGGGTCGTGGTGTTCCACATGTTGCGTTCGTGTGGCTGAGCTACGCGTTTCCAGCGATGGGCGTGATGTTCGCGCTCGGCGGTTCGCTGATGGCGGCGTCGCTGCAACGCTCCGCGGTGCGGGCGGTGACCGGCCGGCTGTCGCCGGCATTGCGGGTGCTGGCGGCGTGTCGTGCGAGTGATGTTGTGTGCTTTCCCCTCGGTGACCTGCTGCAGGTGTGGCAGCTCGGCCCGGCCACCCGGCTGGGCTACTTCGCGGTCGCGCTGGTCCTGCCGGCCGCGCCGGTCCTCGTACTCGGCCCCGTCGAGGACATCGCCGCCCGCCGCCCTCCTGCTGCCCATCCGCCCGCCCGCACCCGGCGCTGTCCGGGCCTCGGCGGCGCCGACGATCCCGCGCAACACGTTCTCGCGGATCGAGTCCGCCAACCATTCCGCCTGGACCGCCTGAAAGCCACACCACCAGTACATCCAGCTTGCCGTCCCGGATGACGTCCATCAGCCGCTCGAAGTCGGGGCGGCCCTTCGTCCGGTTGTGCCTGCCCATCGGCGTCCCTGGCTGCAACGATCGACTTTGGCAGCCGACGCTTCTCAGGAGGGGCTTACGGCCAGCCCAGGAGACGGGCTCCCAGGACCGCGGTGTGGAGGGTGAAGCGCTGGGTGGGCTCGCCCGGGTGGTAGCCGGTCAGGTCGCGGATGCGGTCCAGGCGGTACGTCACCGCGCGGACCGACAGGTGCAGGTGGCGGGCGGTGGCGGTGTAGTTGCCCTGGTGCTCGAACAGGACGGTGAGCGTGTCCAGGTACGGCTGGGCGCCGCCCCTCGCCTCGCGCAGCGGGCCCAGGACCGTGGTGACCAGGTCGGTGATGGCGTCGCGGTCGCGGAGCAGGACCGGGAAGACCAGCAGGTCGGCGGCGTTGAGGACGGGGGCGGTGAAGCCCAGCTTCGCGGCGTGGTCCAGGCAGCCGCGGGCCTCGTCGAGGGAGCGGGTCAGGCCCGGCAGGCCCGCGTGGGGGCGGCCGGCGCCGATCTGCCAGCCGCCCGGGCCGAGCTCGCCGACCAGGTGGTGGGCGAGCTCGGCGGCCAGGCCGCGCAGGCCGCCGGCGCTGATGCAGACCAGCTCGCCGTCGCGGAGGGTGGTGAGGGTGTTGCCGTCGCCGTACCGGGCCGCGAGGGCGGCGTCGACCCGGTGGGCGAGGGCCGGGGTCAGCGATGCGCCGCGGGCGACCAGGACGACGTGGGTGGCGGAGAGCCGGATGCCGTAGCGCTGGGCCCGCTGCGCCAGGCCGCCCGGGTCGGCGCGGCCGGTGAGCAGGTCGGTGACGAAGGCGGCCCGGTCGGTCTCGTGGCGGGCGAGCTCCGCGTGGTTGGCCCGGGCGTACCCGTCGAGCGCCGCCGCCATCACCCGCTCCAGCAGCGCAGGCCCGGCCGCCGCGCCTGCCGCCGCCCGCAGCAGCCCCAGGACGAGGTCGCGCACCGGCACGCCGTCGTCCGCCGCCCGCGCCCCGGCCAGCCCGGCCGCCTGGACCGGGTCCGCCGCACCGAACGGACCGCCGCCCACTGCGCCCTCGCCGCGGCCGCCGTCCGAGCCATCGGCTGCGCACCCCGCCTCTGGATCGCCGGACTGACGGCCGCCCGCTGTGCCGGACGGACGGTCGGCCGCCATGCCCGACGGACCGCTGCCCGCCGTGACCAGGCCAGGACGGCCGGGCAGGGCGTCGGCCGCGGGAACAGGTGCAGAGCGGCCGGGCGGATTGCCGGCGGCCGGATCCGGGGCCGGCGGTGCGGCGGTGGTCGGGGACGAGGAGGCCGGGATCGGGCCGGGGCCGGCGGGCGGTGGGTCAGGCGGCGATGTCACGGCGGTTGAACCACAGGACTCCGGCGGTGGCGGTCACCGCGCCGGCGACCACCAGCACGGCCAGCGGACCCGGGTGCCAGCCGGTGTGGAGGGGGTCGGTGCCGAAGGCGTAGTGGAACGGGGAGAGGTAGCGCAGCCAGGCCAGGCCGTCCACCACGCCGCCGAGGGCGTTGGCGATGTAGGTGAGCACGGCCAGGGCGCCGCTGACGGCCAGGACCGTCCCGCGGCGGCCGGTCGCGGCGCCGACGAGGAATGCGATGCCGGCGAAGCACCAGGCCAGGGCGGTCAGGCCGAAGGAGGCGGCGGAGACGTCGGACAGGGTGATGGCCATCCCGGCCGACGGGACGACGACCAGCAGCAGCAGCCACGGGACGGCGGCGACGGCGAGCACGGCGGCGGCCGTCGCGGCCAGGCGCTGGGCCGCGAACGCGATGCGGGTCACCGGGACCGTCAGCAGCAGCTCCAGCCCGCCGTCCTCCTCGGGGCCGGCGATGGTGCGGGCCGCCAGGGTGATGGCGCACAGCAGGACCAGCAGCGGGCCGATCAGGCTGAACACCGTCGCCTGCAGGTAGCCGGCGGGTGAGGTCAGGTCGGCGATGCCGAGGAAGTCGAGCATGTCCTGGGGGACCGCGGCCTGTTTGAGCTGGGAGACGCCGGCGAAGTCGCGGTAGAAGGACGTGTACAGGCCGGTGACCGCGGCGATGCCCACCGCCCAGCCCAGCAGTGCGCGGCGGTCGTCCGACCAGGTCTTACGCACCAGCGCGGGCAGCATCGGGGTCCCCTTCGGCGTGGTAGTAGTACGACAGGAACGTCTCTTCGAGGTCGGGCTCGGCCGAGAGCAGGTCGACGACCTCGTGCTGGGCGGCGGCCTTGATGAGCGGGTCGAGCTTGCCGTCCACGGTGCAGGTGAGGACCGGGCCGTCGACGTGCAGCTCGGAGATGCCGGGCAGGCCGGCGAACAGGGCGGCGCGGACCGGGTCGGCGAAGTGGATCTCGACGGTGCGCACGGCGCGGCGGCCGAGGGACTCGACGCGTTCGACGGCGGCGAGGCGGCCGGCGCGGACGATCGCGACACGGTCGGCGACCTCCTGGACCTCGGCGAGGACGTGGGAGGACATGAACACGGTCTGGCCGGCCGTGCGGGCCTCACGGACCAGGGCGAGGAACTCCTGCTGCATGAGCGGGTCGAGGCCGCTGGTGGGCTCGTCGAGCACGAGCAGGTCGGGCTGGTGCATGAACGCCTGGATCAGGCCGACCTTCTGCCGGTTGCCCTTGCTCATCGCGTGGACCGGGCGGGACAGGTCGAGCTCCAGCCGTTCGGCGAGCTCGGTCACGCGGCTGGACGCGACGCCGCCTCGGGCCGTACCGAAGAAGTCCAGCAGGGTCTGTGCTCTGCCTCGACGGCCGGGGAAGTGCAGCTCGCCGGGCAGATAGCCGATGCGGCGGTGCAGGGCCGCCCGGTCGCGGCGCGGGTCGAGGCCGAGGACCCGCACCCGGCCCGCGGTGGGGCGCAGGTAGTCGAGCAGGAGCCGGATGGTGGTGGTCTTGCCGGCGCCGTTGGGGCCGAGGAAGCCCATCACCTCTCCGGCGCGGACCTCCAGGTCAAGGCTGTCGATGCCGCGGTGCGCGCCGTAGAACTTGGTAAGTCCCTCGGCGCGCACCGCGATGTCGTCCGTCATGCCCTCCATCGTCCAGGCATCGACCTTGATCATCCAGGTCGGAGTCCGGCGAAGCTCACACCGCCCGGTTGCCGGACCCCGGCAACACACTGACGACCGCGGATGCGGGCAGCCGCGGCGTGTGCGGCGGCCCGGCGTGCTCGGGGTCGGCGATGCCGAGGCGCAGCACCAGGTAGGGCCAGCCGACGTCACCCAGCATCCGCCGCAGCGCCACCCGGGTGAAGTCCAGCTCGACCGGGCTGGACAGCGGCAGGACGGCGGTGCCGCGGCCGGTCGCGACAAGCCACAGCTCCCCGAGCGCCTCGCCGGCCGCGAGCCAGTCCGACCGCTCGTCGCCCTCGCCGTAGAGGATCGCGTAGTTCGCCGCCGAGTCGTGCCCGCCACCGGCGGCGAGGGCGCCGGCCACGCCGAAGTCCCGCTCCGCGACGGTGGTCAGCGGCGTCTCCGCCGGCAGCGAGACAGCCGGAATCCCGGTGCCGTCCGGGCGCGACCCACCGGCCCACTGCGCGGTCTCGGCCTGCATCTTCGCGTCGTGGCGCTGCGCCTCACCGGAGTGCTCGATCATGACGGCGAGCTGCAGGACCTGGTCGCGGTTGAGCACGTGCAGCCGGGCGCCGCCGCGGCGGGCCGCGGCCGCGAGGGCCTCCAGGGCCGCGGGCGCGACCGGCTCGTCGGTGACGACCCGCCGGTCGGTCCGCCGGACCTGCAGCAGCTGCAGCCGGTGCATGTCGTGCGGGTCGGCCGGCTCGTGCGCCACCGCCTGGATGACCGCGAGCGGCTCGCCGGCGTCTCGGGTGACCGACGCCTTCCAGCCTGCGGCGGCGAGCGCGACGAGCGCGTGGTGCAGGGCGGCGCCGCAGCTCAGGACCATGAGCCGGCCGTCCGGGTCCTGCTCGGCCAGCTGCCGCTCGGGGACCGCGAACAGCTCCATCCGGTCACCGTCGACCACCCACCGCCACGGCTGGGTGTTGTGCACTGAGGGCGCCAGCCGGGCGGCGTCCGCCGCCGCGGCCAGGGCATCGGTTGCGGTGGTCATGATGCGAGGCTCCAGTCCCGTACCTCGGGCATGTCCTCGAGGTGCTCCACGACGTACGTCTCGTGCTCGGCCAGCTTCCGCTCGCACCACGCCTTGAGCTCGGTGGCGCCGGGCGGGAGCCGCTTGGCGTTGTTGATGGCGTCCATGACGAGGTGGTACCGCGACACCCGGTTGCGCACCGTCATGTCGAACGGGGTCGTGGTCGTGCCCTCCTCGATGAACCCGCGCACCCGGAACCGGTCGGCGTCGGGCCGGCCGTGCACCAGCTGGTGGACCGCGCCCGGGTAGCCGTGGAAGGCGAACACCACGTCGACCCGGTCGGTGAACAGCTCCGTGAACTGGGTCTCGCTCATCCCGTGCGGGTGGTCCTTGCGCCGGGGCAGCGTCATGAGGTCCACGACGTTGACGACCCGGACCCGGAATTTCGGCAGCCGCTCCCGCAGGATCTGCGCGGCCGCCACGGTCTCCATCGTCACCACGTCACCGGCGCAGGCCAGGACGATGTCGGGGTCCATGGTGCCGTCGTCGGTGCCGGCCCACTCCCAGATCCCGGCGCCGCGTGTGCAGTGCTCGATCGCGGCGTCCATGCTCAGCCACTGCAGCTGCGGCTGCTTGTCGATGACGATCAGGTTGATGTAGTTGCGGGAGCGCAGGCAGTGGTCGGCCACGGAGAGCAGGCAGTTCGCGTCCGGCGGCAGGTAGACCCGGGCGACGTCGCCGCGCTGGGTCAGCACCACCTGGATGAGCCCGGGACCCTGGTGGCTGAACCCGTTGTGGTCGTTGCGCCAGGCGGTCGAGGTGAGCAGCACGTTAAGGCTTGGCACGGGCGCCCGCCACGGCAGCCGCCGGCTCTCCTGCAGCCATTTGCCGTGTTGTACCGTCTGCGACGCCGACACCATCGCGAAGGCCTCGTAGGTCGCGAACATGCCGTGGCGCCCGGTCAGGTTGTAGCCCTCCAGCCAGCCGTGGCAGTTGTGCTCCGACAGCACCTCCATGACCCGCCCGTCGCGGCCGATGGCCACGTCCACGTCGGTCACCGGCTCCATGAACGCCCGGTCGGACACCTCGAACACGGCCCCGAGCCGGTTGCTGTTCGTCTCGTCGGGGCAGAAGAGCCGGAACCGGTCCGGGTTGTCGCGGTAGATGTCGCGCATCAGCTCGCCGAGGCGCCGCGTCGACTCCGCCCGCTCGGTGCCGGGCGCCGGGACGTCGACGGCGTACTTGCGGAAGTCCGGGATGGCCAGATCCTGCGTCAGCAGCCCGCCGTTGGCGTGCGGGCTCGCGCTCATCCGCAGGTCGCCCGCGGGCGCGAGGTCCCGGATGGCCCGGGTGGGCGCCCCGTTGGCGTCGAAGAGCTCCTCCGGTCGGTACGAGCGCAGCCACTCCTCCAGCAGGCGCAGGTGCTCGGGGTTGTCCTTGACGCCGGACAGCGGCACCTGGTGCGAGCGCCACGTGCCGGTGACCTTGATGCCGTCGACCTCCTCGGGCCCGGTCCAGCCCTTGGGGGAGCGCAGGACGATGAGCGGCCAGCGCGGCCGGGTCCCGTCCCAGTCCCCGCCGCGGGCGGCGGCCTGGATCGCGCCGATCTTGTCGTACGCCTCGGCCAGGACGGCCGCGAACCGGTGGTGCATGCCCGGCAGGTCACCGCCCTCGACCTCGAGGACGTCGTAGCCGTGTCCTTCGAGCAGCGACCGTACCTCTGCCGGGTCCTTGCGTCCCAGCACGGTGGGGCCGGCGATCTTGGCTCCGTTGAGGTGCAGGATCGGCAGCACGGCCCCGTCCCGCGCCGGGTTGATGAAGGAGACGCCCTTCCACGACCCCTCCAGGGGCCCGGTCTCGGCCTCGCCGTCGCCGACCACGGCCACGGTGAGCAGCTCCGGGTTGTCCATCACGGAGCCGAAGGCGTGCACGAGCACGTAGCCGAGCTCCCCGCCCTCGTGGATCGACCCCGGCGTCGTCACCGACACGTGGCTGGGGATCCCGCCCGGCGCCGAGAACTGCCGGAACAGCCGCAGCAGACCCGCCTCGTCCTGCGACACCGCCGGGTAGATCTCGCTGTAGGTGCCCTCCAGGTATCCGGCGGCGACGAGCGCCGGCCCGCCGTGCCCCGGCCCGGCCAGGTAGATGGCGTGCTGGCCGGTCTGCTTGATCAGCCGGGACAGGTGCGCGTAGATGAAGGAGAGCCCGGGGCTCGTGCCCCAGTGCCCGAGCAGGCGCGGCTTGATGTCACCGGCCTCCAGCGGGCGGCGCAGCAGCGGGTTCGCCTGCAGGTAGATCTGCCCGATCGTCAGGTAGTTGTTCGCTCGCCACCACGCATCCAGCTGCTCGAGTTCGACATCATCAAGCTCAGCCCGCAGGTGCTGTGTCATGACCTCTCCCCGGTGTTTCGCACGGCCTCCACTTCTAGGCTGACGGTAGCGGTGGAAGCTGAGCAGAGCCGGAGGTCCCGACAATCCCAGGACCCGTCCCGATCGGCCGGGGCCGGGTGGGGCCGGGTGACCCGGCGGTGCGTCGCGGGGTGACGCCGCCGTCACCGCGAGCGGGGCGTGCGCCCGTCGCGGCCGCTCGGACCGGCGCACCCGCTACGAGACGGGGAAGCGGGCGGTGAACGCGGCGCGCACCGGCGCGCCGCGGGCGTCATCGAGCACCCCGAACACCATCTCGTCGAAGCAGCCCGCGGCGTCGGCCAGGGCACCGGCGAACGCGCCGGCCACGGTGTCCGGGTCGTTGCCGAAGACGCCGCAGCCCCACGCGCCCAGGACCAGGCGCCGGTGTCCGTGGGCCGCCGCGACGGCGAGGACCCGGCGGGCCCGGACGGCGAGCGCGGCGGCGGCCCGGGCGGCCCGGGCCGTCGGCAGGGCACTGCGGTTGGGGGCCGCGGCGGTCAGGAAGGAGACGTCGTACGGGGTCTCCAGCAGCCGCCCGTCGTCGTCGCGGAACACCGGGACACCCGGCGAGTGGATGACGCTGTCGCTGTACATGCTGTCGTTGCGCGACCGGTGCAGCGCGTAGAACCGCGGCGCGCCGGTGAGGCAGCTGTACAGCGCCGACGCCCGCGCGAGGCTCTCCTCCTGGGCCCGGGCGCCGGTGCGGAAGCCGCCGCCCGGGTGCTTCGCGGACGCGAAGACAAGCGCCGCGACGGGGCCGTGCGCGGCGAGCCGGCGGGTGGCGGCCAGGGTGCTCTCACCGGTCACCGTGACGGCCACCGGGCCGGGAACGCCAGTCGCCGGCGGCAGCGGCTGCCCGGGCTCGTACAGCACGGTGCCGGTGACCGCCGCGCGTATCCCGGCGCGCAGATCGACCTTGCGGCCGCCGGGCGAGCGGTAGCCGGCAGCATGCAGGATCGCTATGGTGTCGCGGGCGAGGTCCCTCAGTTGTGCACTCACGCCGCTCGATTCTGTCCGGCCGCGCCGTTTCCGGCGACCGGTTTAGCGGCCCCGGGCGATGCGCCGGGCGATGCGCCGGGCGGTTGCCGCCGGGCGCGACTGGGTAGACGTGCAGGCATGGGACTGACCGACGACGACATCACGACCACTGCACACAGCACGCACTCCGAACACCATGAGCACCACTCGCACTCCTCCCACCACTCGAGCGTCAACGGCGTGCCGACCGACGACTCGGAGCACGAGGAGCACGTGGTCCGCGACCACGTCTCCGGCGAGGGCCCCAACGACGGCGGCGCCGACCCGCACGGCACCGACGGCGGCGCCGACGGGGGCGCCCAGCTCTGAGGCGCCGATCCGCAGCAGCACTGAAGGCCGACCCGGCACCCGGGTCGGCCTTCGTCTTTGCAGGACATTGCACGAAGACGTTGACGAATGGGTCAGAAATCTGCAATCTTATAGGCCCTGTCCTTGCAAAAACTGAGCAAACATCTGCAACTTCCGGTGAGTGCACCGCCAACCGCCCGCCGGTGAACACCCCACCCCCGCCCGATCCCGCGCGCGCCTCCGCCAATGTGCTGCCCACGCGTGCCCACGCACGCGAACCGCCGCACGGCCGCCGGGCCGGGCATTCCGCGCTGTCATCTGATCGGAGCAGAGGACAACCATGCCCAGAAGAAGACTCACGGCCGGTGCGCTGACGGTCCTGCTGGCCGTCGCCGGTGCCGTCGGCCTCACCGCCGCCCCGCCCGCCGGCGCCGCCGGCGGCCCGAACCTCGCCCAGGGCAGGACCGCGACCGCCGGCAGCGCCAACAGCCCGTACGTGGCCGGCAACGTCACCGACGGCAACCAGAGCAGCTACTGGGAGAGCGCCAACAACGCGTGGCCGCAGTGGATCCAGGTCGACCTGGGCTCCGCGATCAGCATCGACCAGGTCAAGCTCAAGCTCCCGACCGGCAGTTGGGGCGCGCGCACCCAGACCCTCGGCCTGACCGGCAGCACCGACGGCATCAACTTCACCACCACGCTGTCCGCGCCCGCCGCCCGCCAGTTCGACCCGGCCAGTGCCAACACCGCAACCATCGGGTTCACCGCCGCGACCGTCCGTTACGTGCGGGCCACGATCACCGCCAACACCGGCTGGCCGGCCGGGCAGCTGTCCGAGTTCGAGGTGTACGGCGCGGCAACGACGACCAACCCGCCGACCGCGCCCGGGAACCTGGCCTACACCGAGCCCGGCAACGGCCAGATCAAGCTGACCTGGACCGCGTCCTCGTCGTCGCTGGGCATCGGCGGGTACACCGTCTACGCCAACGGCACCGCCCGGGCCACGGTCGCGGCGGGCACCCTCACCTACACCGACACCCAGGCCGCCGGGGCGACTGTCGAGTACTTCGTCCGCGCCCGCGACACCGCCGGCACGGAGAGCGCTGACAGCAACCATGTGACCCGCAACGGCAGCACCCAGCCGCCGGGCGGCACGAACCTGTCGCAGGGCAAGCCGGTCGACGCCAACTCCTCGGTCTTCGGGTTCGTCGCGGCCAATGCCGTGGACGGCAACGTCGCCACCTACTGGGAGTCCAACGGCTACCCGGGCACGCTCACCGTGCACCTGGGCGCCAACGCCGACATCAACTCCGTCGTCGTGCGGCTGAACCCCGACACCGCCTGGGGTGCCCGCACCCAGGCGATGACGGTGCTCGGCCGCGAGCAGTCCGCGACCGGCTTCACCACCCTCAAGGCCCAGGCGAACTACGCATTCGCGCCCGGCGGCACCCAGAACACGGTCACGATCCCGGTGACGGCCCGCGTGGCCGACGTCCAGCTGCAGTTCGCGAGCAACACCGGCGCGCCCGGCGGCCAGGTCGCCGAGCTGCAGGTGTTCGGGGCGATGGCACCGAACCCGGACCTCGTCGTCACCACCGCGTCCTGGTCACCCGCGTCGGTCAACGAGACGACAGCGATCACGCTGGCCGCCACCGTGCGCAACGACGGTACCGCCGCCGCCCCCGCGACAACCGTCAGCTTCGCGCTCGGCGGGTCGCTCGCGGGCTCGGCGAACGTCGGCGCCCTCGCCGCCGGCGCGTCCACGACCGTCACGTTCAACGCCGGCACCCGCCCGATCGGCAGCTACCCGCTGACCGCCACGGTCGACCCGGCCAACACGGTCGTCGAGCAGAACAACGACAACAACGCCTTCACCACCCCCGGCCCGCTCGTGGTGACCCAGGCCCCCGGCCCGGACCTGCAGGTGACGGCGGTCGCCACCAACCCGGCCAGCCCGGCCGCCGGCGCCGCGGTGTCCTTCACCGTCGCGGTCGCCAACACCGGCACCACCGCGGTCAGCGCGGCCACGGTGACCCGGCTGAGCGTCGGCGGCACCACCCTGAACACCAGCACCGGCGCGATCCCGGCCGGGCAGACGGTCACCGTGGCCGTCAGCGGCACCTGGACCGCCGTCGCCGGCGGGGCCACGATCCTCGCCACCGCCGACGCGACGAACGTCGTCGCCGAGACCCACGAGGACAACAACACGCTCTCGCGCTCCATTGTGGTCGGTCGCGGCGCCGCCGTGCCGTACACCGAGTACGAGGCCGAGGCGGCCAGCTACAACGGCACCCTGGTGACCGCCGACCCGCTGCGCACGTTCGGGCACACCAACTTCGGCACGGAGAGCTCCGGCCGGGCGTCGGTGCGGCTCACCGGCACCGGGCAGTACGTCGAGTTCACCGCCACGAACCAGTCGAACTCCATCGTGGTGCGCAACTCGGTGCCCGACTCACCCTCCGGCGGCGGGCAGGACTACACGCTCAGTCTCTACGCCAACGGCGTCTTCGTCCAGAAGCTCACCCTGTCGTCACACTTCAGCTGGTTGTACGGCACCAGCGACGACACCGAGTCACTGTCCAACAGCCCCGGGGCGGACGCGCGGCGGCTCTTCGACGAGTCCCACGCGCTGCTGAGCCAGAGCTACCCGGCGGGCACGAAGTTCAAGCTCCAGCGCGACAGCGGCGACAACGCGTCGTTCTATTACATCGACCTCATCGACCTGGAGCAGGTCGCGCCGCAGCTGTCCCAGCCCGCCGGCTGCACGTCGATCACGCAGTACGGCGCCGTGCCCAACGACGGCCTCGACGACACCGCGGCCATCCAGCGGGCGGTGATGGACGACCAGAACGGCGTCATCAGCTGCGTGTGGATCCCGGCCGGGCAGTGGCGCCAGGAGCAGAAGATCCTGACCCCGGACCCGACCCGCGGGCAGTTCAACCAGAAGGGCATCCGCAACGCCGTCATCAAAGGCGCCGGCATGTGGTACTCCCAGCTGTACACGACCACCGAACCGCAGAACGTGACCGGGAACATCAACCACCCGCACGAGGGCAACGTCGGCTTCGACATCGACGACAACGTGCAGCTGTCCGACATCGCGATCTTCGGCGACACCACCAACCGCAAGGACCGCGGCCACGGGCTCAACGGCCGCTTCGGCCAGAACACCAAGGTGTCGAACGTGTGGATCGAGCACACCAACGTCGGCGCCTGGGTCGGCCGCGACTACAGCGACACCCCCGCCTACTGGAACCCGGCCATCGGCCTGGAGTTCTCCGGCATGCGCATCCGCGACACCTACGCCGACGGCATCAACTTCTCCAACGGCTCCCGCAACTCCAAGGTGTACAACTCCTCGTTCCGCACCACCGGCGACGACTCCCTCGCCGTCTGGTCGAGCACCTACGTCAAGGACCAGTCCGTCGACGTCGGCCACGACAACCACTTCACCAACAACACCATCCAGCTGCCGTGGCGGGCCAACGGCATCGCCATCTACGGCGGCTACGGCAACGGCGCGGAGAACAACCTCATCGCCGACACGATGAACTACCCGGGCATCATGCTGGCCACCGACCACTCGCCGATCCCGTTCTCCGGCACCACCGTCCTGGCGAACAACGGCCTCTTCCGCTGCGGCGGCGTGTTCTGGGGCGAGCAGCAGAAGTTCGGCGCCATCACGCTGTTCGCACCGGGCACCGACATCCCCGGCGTCACGATCCGCGACACCGACATCTCCGACTCCACCTACGACGGCATCCAGTTCAAGGCCGGCAGCGGCCAGTACCCGAACGTCGCCATCACCAACGTCCGTATCGACAAGTCCAACAACGGCGCCGGCATCCTGGCCATGGGCAGCGCCCGCGGCAGCGCCACCCTGACCAACGTCACCATCACGAACTCCGCCACCGGCAGCGTCGTGAAGGAGCCCGGCTCCCAGTTCGTCTTCAACGGCACACCGAACTAGCCGATCCGCGGCGAGAGGCTCCGCCTCCACCCGCACCCCGCACGGTCCGCGCCACCCGGCTGCGGGCCGTGCGGGGCCGTGCGTGACCGGCGAGGCGATTGGGCACCGCGACAATGGGTACGCCCACCTCCACAACCTCTGGAGGCACGCGTGAGCATCTCCGACCCGATCGGCCAGCCCGACGGCGAGCGCCCCATCGACATCACCGACACGCCCGGAGACGACGGGCCGGGGCCGCTGCCGACCCCTGAGCCCCAGCCCGACCACGAAAGCCGGCCCGGCGAGGCACCCAGCCTGCCGGAGCCCGGCCAGCCCGCCCAGCAGTGACGTCCGGGCCGGGGCCGACGAGCGGTCGCCCCCGGCCCCGCCGAGCCCGGGTGGAAGGTTCACGGTTCGAAACGTGTTTCGGAACATTTTCTGGCCGCGGCCGGCAAGTGTTCCTTGACCGGCGGGTCATGGGCGGTCGACGATGGGGTCGTGACGAGCCGCATCCTGGTGCCGTTCCAAGGGGAGGGCACCGGCGCCGGGCCCATGACGTGGGCGCAGCACTCGATGTGGCAGACGATGCAGGAGTCCGGCCGCAGCATGAACATCGGCGGCGCGCTGCCCCTGCCGCCGGGCACGCCGCTGGAGGCGATGACCCGCACCCTGCAGTACCTCGTCAGCCGGCACCCGGCGCTGCGGACCCGGCTCGAGTTCGGCGGCGACGGACCCCCGCGGCAGGTCGTGGCGGACGCCGGGGAGGCGGTCGTCGAGGTCGTCGACGTGCCGGCGGCCGGCGATGCGGGCGCGGCGGCGGAGGAGCTGCGGCGGCGATACCTTGACGACAGGTTCGACTACGCCGTCGAGTGGCCGGTGCGGATGGCGGTCGTGCGGTGCGGGCCGGAGCTGACCCACGTCGTGCTCGTCTACTGCCACCTCGCCGTCGACAGCTTCGGCATCGACGAGCTCGTGCGTGACCTCGCCCATCTCGGCGGGCCGGCGAGTCCACGCGACAGCCTCACACCGCTCGCCATCGCCGCCGGTGAGCAGACTCCGGGCGGGGTCCGCAAGAGCCGCAAGTCGCTGCGGTACTGGGAGCAGCAGCTCCTGTCGCTGCCCGCCCCGCGGCCCGGGGCGCCGGGGGATGCGCGCGAGCCGCGGTTCTGGGAGCTCACCATCCGGTCCCCGGCGATCCACCGAGCGCTGCGGACCGTCGCGCACCGCACCGGTTTCGACTCCACGTTCGTGGCGCTCGCCGCCTACACCGTGGCCCGGGGCCGGCTCGCCGGTGGCGGGCCCGTCGCCGCCCAGCTGGTCGTGAACAACCGGTTCCGGCCCGGGTACGCCGACGCGGTGGGCCTGCTCGTCCAGAACGGCCTCTGCGTCATCGACCCGGCCGGTGAGCCGTTCGACGAGCTGGTGCGCCGGGCCTGGAACGCCGCCACCAACGCCTTCGCGCACGGATACTACGACCCGGCCGGGCTCGCCGAGCTCCTCGACCGGCTGCCGCGCGACATCGCCTACCTGGTCAACGACCGCCGCGGCGGCACCGCCGCCGGTGCCACGGTCCCCACCGCCGACGAGGTCAAGGCCGCGGTGGCGCTTACCACGTCGCGGTGGACCAGGAAGATCGACCGGCTGACCTACACCATGATCGTCAACATCGACGCCGCCGCCGACGGGACCGACGCGGTCGACGTCGCCGTCACCGCCGACACGCACCGCATCGGACCGGCCGGGATCGAGGTGTTCGGCCGGGAACTCGAAGCCGTCCTGGTCGCCGCCGCGAGTGAAGGAGAGCCGAACCGTGCTCAGTGAAGCCGACGCCGAACACTTCCTGACCCGCGGCTACATCGTCGTGCGCAACTGCTTCAGCCGGGCCGACGCGCAGGAGTACACCCGCACGCTCTGGACCCGGCTCGGCTACGACCCGCAGGACCCGTCGACGTGGGCCGAGCCGTCGGTGCACATGCCCGGCCACCGCACCATCGACGTGGCAACGTTCGCCCCCAAGGCGTGGGAGGCGATCTGCGACCTGGTCGGCGGCCCGGAGCGGATCGCCACGACCGCACCGCACCAGTGGAACGACGGGTTCATCGTCAACCTCGGCGAGGGCGCGGACCGCCCGTGGGCCGACGCGTCACCGCAGGCGCCGGGCTGGCACAAGGACGGCGACTTCTTCCGGCACTTCCTCGACTCGCCCGAGCAGGGCCTGCTGACCCTGGTGCTGTGGTCGGACGTGCAGCACCGGGGCGGCGCGACGTTCGTGGCGGCCGACTCGGTGGCCCCGGTGGCCCGGTTCCTGGCCGCGCACCCCGGCGGCGTGTATCCGCCGGGCGTCGAGCCCCCGCCCGGCGGCTCGGTGCCGGCCGTGTTCGACTACGCGGACCTCATCGCCGGCTGCACCGAGTTCGTCGAGGCCACCGGCGAGGTCGGCGACGTGTACCTGCTGCACCCGTTCATCCTGCACGCGCGGGCCCAGAACGTGCTGCGCGCGGTCCGGGTCATCACCAACCCGCCGGTGACCCTGGCCGAGCCGATGCGCTTCGACCGCGCCGACCCCGCCGAGCACTCCCTGGTGGAGCGGGCGGTCCTGCGCGCGCTCGGCGCCGAGCGGCTGCCGTTCACGCCGACCGGCCCGCGCGAGGTGCTCGTCCCGCCGCGCGTGCTGCGCCAGCAGCGGATGCTGGCCGAGGAGGCCGCCCGGCTGCGCGTCGGTTAGCGGGCGGCGAGGAACTCGCGGGAGCGTTCGAGCACCAGGGCGGTGGCGTCGGCGTCGTAGGAGGGCAGGCTGCTGTCGGTGAAGAGGTGCCGGTCGCCCTTGTAGACGTACAACTGCGCAAGGTCTGTGATGCTCGTCAGCTCTTTGGCGGCGTCGATGTCGCCCTCGCCGGCGAAGAACGGGTCGGCGTCCATGCCGTGGATCTGCACGGGAACGCCCTCGGGCCACGGGCCGATCGCCCACTCGCCGCTGACGGGCAGGCACGCCTCGTAGAGCAGCGCGCCGCGGGCGCCGGGGCGGGTCTGTGCGAGGCGCTGGGCGAGCATGACACCCCACGAGACCCCGGCGTACACCGAGCCGTCGAACGCGGACCAGTCCCGCTCGTCGACCTCCTTCGCGAGCGCCGCGCCCTCCTCCAGGGAGGCGGGCCGCACCCCGCCGAACAGGTCAGGCGTGTGCACGGTGTGCCCACCGGCCCGCAGCCCGTCCGCGAGCGCCAGGACGCCGTCGGTGAGCCCGCGCAGGTGGTGGAACAGTACGACTTCGGCCATACCGGCCACCCTAGACCGGGCAGTCGCGCAGCGCAGCGATGAGAGCCGCGACAGTTCCCGCAACTGTGGACACGGCCGTCACGATAATCTGACAGGCATTTGCGGCGGTACTCCCGGGAGGCGGCGTGGCGCGCAAGGCGGAGCGGATCGCCGCGGAGCTGCGCCGGCGGATCGTCGAGGGTGAGCTGCGCCCGGGCCAGGCCCTGCCCGCGGCGAAGGAGCTCATGGCCGAGTGGGGCGGGTCGATGGGCCCGGCGTACCGCGCCCTGACCATGCTGCGCCACGACGGCCTCGCCGAGCGGGCACCGGCGGGCCGCGGCCTGGTCGTCGCCGAGCAGGCCGCGACCGCCGCGGAGTCGCCCGGGCCACCACCGCCGGAGGAGGCCGCGATCCGGGCCGGGCTCGTCCGGGCCGCGATCGCCGTCGCCGACCGGGAGGGCCTGGCCGCCCTCTCGATGCGCCGGGTGGCGATGGAGTGCGGCCAGCCCAGCGTGTGGCTGCTCACCTACGTCCGGGACCGCGACCGGCTGGTGGCGCTCATGTCGGACTCGGTCTTCGCCGCGCACCCGCCGCCCGCGCACCCGGCCGGTGACCGGCGAGCCCGGCTGGAGTCGGTGTGCCGGCTGCAGTGGGCGATGTACCGCCGGCACCCCTGGCTCGCCGTCGCCGTCTCCTTCCACCGGCCGCACGGCACCCCGCACGTGGCGGCCCACACCGACTGGGCCGTCGCGGCCGTGACCGGCGCCGGAAGCGGCGACACCGGCGCGGCGGCGGCGACCGGCCCGATGATCGCCGCCACCGCCGCGAACTTCGTGCGGGGCAGCGCCCTGAACCTCGCCCCGACCCCGGCCGGCGACGACGCCTTCGAGGCGGGCCTGCAGCGCCTCCTGGACGGCTTCGCCCTCGACGGCTGACGGTGCGGGCCCGGCATCCCCCTCCGGAGGCCGGGGCGCCGATGGGGCCGGGCGCGGGCCAAGGCGCGTCAGGGTCGCGCGGCGGGTGCGGTGGCGGTCACCAGCCGGACGGGCGGGTGCATCGACCAGTGCCGGGCCGACGTGTGCACCGCGTCCGCGCCGCCCTGCCGGAGGGCGTCGGCGTAGCCGGCGGTGCCCTCGAAGTCGAGGATCACCACCCGCCCGCCCGGCCGCACGACGCGCAGCAGCTCGCCGACGGCGCGGGCCCGCTCGCCGGCCGGCAGGTTGTGGATGGCCAGGCCGGCCAGGGCCAGGTCGAACTCGGCGGCCGGGAATGGCAGGTCACGCATGTCGCCGTCGAGGACCTCCACCCGGTCGGCGACACCCGCGGCCCGGGCGTTGGCCAGCAGCGCGGCGCGGCCGTTGCCTGACTGGTCCTGGGCCCGCCAGAGGTCCACCCCGACCAGGTGCCCGCGGGGGACGTGCCGGGCGGCGCGCAGCAGGACCGCCCCGCGGCCCGGGCCGACCTCGAGGACCCGCTCGTCGCCGCGCAGGGCCAGGCCGTCCAGGGTCCGGTGCCACAGGCGGTGCTTGGCGACCAGGCTGCTGTACACCATCCAGACCGACTGCGTCAGCAACGTCAGCGCGGTCAGGGCCAGCCCGGCGCTCACCGCCACCGCGGCCGCCCCGCCCCACGCGGCCCGCAGCAGCGCGAACACCGGCCAGGCCAGCACCCCCAGGGCAACGCCGAGCAGGGCCAGTGTCCGCACGACCCCTGGCGCGTCGATCCCAAACTTCGCACGCATCTTTACACTGTAAAGGAGCTATCCTTACGGTGTAAAGATGCAAGGGGGGCAGTGATGCGGGGAGACCTGAGCCGGGCGGCGATCGTGGCGGCCGCACTCGCCCTCGTCGACGAGGCCGGGCTCGACGCCCTGTCGATGCGCCGGCTCGGCCGCGCCCTCGGCGTCGAGGCGATGGCGCTCTACCACCACTTCCCGAACAAGGTCGCGCTCCTGGACGCGGTGGTCGCCGCGATCACCCCCGAGCCTCCGGAGCCGACCGGGGACTGGCGGCAGGACCTGACGACCCTCAGCCACCGCTACCGCGAAACGGTGAACGCTCACCCCCGGCTGCTGCCCGTCATGCTGTCCCGGCCGACCCGTGGCGCGCGGGCCGCCGCCACCCTCGAGGCCCAGTACGCCGCGCTGCGCCGGGCCGGGCTCGACGGCTCGGCCCTGCTCGACGCGCACCGCACCTGGGGCAGCTACGTCCTGGGCTACCTCGTCGTCGAGCAGCAGGGCCGCACCGGCCCGCACACCGACGCCGAGTGGCGGCCGGTCGTCAGCGCCGACACGCCCGTCACCGCCGGGCTCGACCGCTACCAGGGGGCCCGCGACTGGGATGAGCAGTTCGACATCGGCCTGGCCATGCAGCTCGACGCCATCGCCGCGCTCGCCGCCAGCACCCCGGCGTGACCCGCACCGGCGTGACCTCGCCGCGCGGCCTGCCCGGTCCCGGAGGCCGGCGCCGGTAGGGTCGGGCGGCATGAAGCTGCGCGAAGAGGACGTCACGATCGCGGCGGACGGCTACGACATCCGGGCGCGGGTCGTCGCGCCGGTCGGGGCCGGGCCGTGGCCGGGGCTGCTGCTGTACACCGACATCTTTCAGCTCACCGAGTCGACGCTGCGCACCGCGCGGCGGCTGGCGGCGGCCGGGTTCCTGGTGTGCGCGCCGGAGATCTACCCGCGCGGCGAGCTGGCCGGGGTGGCGCTCGAGTTCGACGACGCCGGGAAGGCGGCCGGGCTGGGCGCGGCGAGCGCGACGACGACCGCCGAGTTCGACGCCGACCGGGCCGCGGTCCTGGACCACCTGGCCGGGCGCGACGACGTCGGCATGCTCCACGCGGCCGGCTTCTGCATCGGCGGGCACCTCGCGTTCCGGGCCGCGCTCGACCCGCGGGTCGCGGCGACCGTGTGCTTCTACCCGACCGGGCTGCACGACGGGAAGCTCGGCGCCGACGACCCCGGCTCCCTCGCCGCGGCCGACCGCATCCGCGGTCGCCTGATGGTGATCTTCGGCGCGCAGGACCCGCACGTGCCGGCGCCGGCACGGGTGCGCATCCTCGACGCCCTGTACGCGGCCGGCCACGACGACCTGGAGCTGCACATCTACGCCCAGGGCGAGCACGCGTTCATGCGCGACATCGGCGGCCGCTACGACCCGGCCCTGACCGACCTGGGCCTGGCCGAGGCGGTGTCATTCCTGCGCGGGCGCTGAGGGCGGCGTGATCCGCACGATCGTCGGGCCACCGACGAGGACCTGGCTAGCGGCTGGTGTGGACGGCGGTGGCGTAGGACACGGCGAGTCCGAGCGAGGCCAGCAGGGCGAGTTTCGCGGTTGCCGGGGCTGCGACGTGGTGCAGGGCGATGGCGGTGAGGATCAGGATCGGCGCGTGCAGGAGGTATGCGTGGTATGCGGCCCGGTCGGCCGCGGCGAGGGCGGTTCGTGGCCGGTCGGCGGTGTGGCGCTGGAAGAGGGCGAGCGTGCCGATTGACGCACCGGTGGCGATGACGCCTTCTGCGGCGCTG
Organism: Dactylosporangium vinaceum; assembly: GCF_019904175.1. Taxonomy (GTDB): domain Bacteria; phylum Actinomycetota; class Actinomycetes; order Mycobacteriales; family Micromonosporaceae; genus Dactylosporangium; species Dactylosporangium vinaceum. The sequence goes on from NZ_CP061913.1 coordinate 4,636,332, forward strand.
AGGGCGGCGGACTGCCAGTGGGCGCCGCCGAGGAACGGGTCGGTGCCGCCGGTGGGTGCGGTAACGGCGATGACGGCGGTGAGGGCGGCCGCGGCTGTGCCGGCGGCGGCGAGTGCGGCGTTGGCGAGGTGGCGCGGGATCGGGTCGGCCAGCCAGCCGCGACGTCCGGCGGCGATGCCGAGGCAGAACAGTGCGGCGCATTGGGGCCACTACCATAGGTGCAGGTTGGCGGGTTGGGCGGAGTCGACCGGGAAGGCGAGCCGCACGATGAAGCTGCCGGCGGCGATGAGGATGGCCGCGGTGAGGAGGTGCCGGCGTCGCATCGGCGCGGGCGGTGCCGGCGGTGGTTGACGCCGTCCGGTGAGCGTGGCTGCGGCGGCGGAGAAGATGAGCAGGACCGCGACGAACCATAGGGGTCCGTTGTCGTAGGGCGGTCGCTGGTGGGTCAGGATCTCCCGGAAGGTGCGGTTGCCGCCGTCGCTGCGTTCGAGGAGCCAGATCAGGGCCGGCCAGACGCCCGCACCGCGGACCACGAACATCACAGGCCCGGCCTGGCCGGCAGCGTGCGGGCGTAGCGGACACCCCGCGCGACCCAGGCAGCGAGCCGTCGCCTGGTGCCCAGGCCCGACGGATCGACGCGCAGCCAGCCGTCCATCGGCCGGCCGCGCATCTCGAACGGCGCCGTCTCGACCCGGCGCAGCAGCCTCGCCGTATCGGCCGGGTCGACGCGGACCAGCAGGCCGCCATGGCCGCTGGCGCTCACCGCCAGGTTACCGTTGACGAGAAAGGCCAGCCCGCCGAACATCCGCCGCTCGGTCAGCCCGGACTCATGCTGCACGACCTGCCGGATACGGCCGGCAAGCTCCTCGTCGTATGCCACCACGGCTGCTCAGACCGACCCGGAGGTTCGCTCGCGGGCCTGTTGAAAGGGCACACGATCGAAGATGAACCGGCTGTAGGTGATCTTCCCGTCCTCGACCGTCACCGACTCGGCGGCCGGCCCGCTCGCCACGGCGACGGTGGCGGTGTCGTACACGACAACGGCCGTCCGCTCGTCGCCGAACGCGGCGATCACCGTCGCGCCGAGCAGCATCTGCACGAAGGGGGCCATGAACGCGCGGTACGCCACAGCCCCCTCGATCCGGCCCGCCGGCGCGTCACACACCACGTTCCCGGCGACGTAGGACATCGCCCGGTCGAGGTCCTTGCCGGTCCACGCCTCGTGGTACGCCAGTGCGATCCGCAAGGCGGCGCCCATCTGCTCGGTCATCACTGCTCTCCTGTCAACTCGGCTTCACATGACCCCGGTCACCTGTTGCGACACCGTGGCCGGTCCGATCGGAACGGCAACTGGCAGGATGCCGTGGTGACCCGTACCACACTCGATCGCGCCCGGGCCGGTGACGCGGACGCGTTCGGAGAGCTGATCGAGCCGTACCGTCGCGAGCTGCTGCTGCACTGCTACCGCATCCTCGGCTCACTCACGGACGCCGAGGACGTGCTGCAGGAGGCCATGATCGCGGCGTGGCGCGGGCTCGGCGGGTTTGCGGGCCGGGCTTCGATCCGCGGCTGGCTCTACCGGATCGCCACCAATCAGTGCCTCAACACGCTCCGCGCGCACAGGCGTCGGATCCCGACCGAGCCCACACCGCCGTTCCAGCCGCCGCCGCCGAGCCGCCGCGGCGAGATCCCCTGGCTGCAGCCGTACCCGGACACGCTGCTCGACCAGACGCCTGACACAGCACCGGGCCCCGCGGCCCGATACCAGATGCGGGAAGCGGTCGAACTCGCATTCGTGACCGCGCTGCAGCGCATGCCGCCTCGCCAAGCATCCACGCTCGTCCTGCGCGACGTGCTCGGATTTTCAGCAGCCGAGGTCGCAGCCATGCTCGCCACGACGCCGACCGCGGTCAAAGGCACCCTCCAGCGCGCCCGCGCCGCACTGCAAGCGCATCGCGGCACCGGCCGGCCCGCACCGGCACCGGGCTCTGCGACCGAACACGAGTTGGTCCGAAGCTTCGCCGACGCATTCGTCGCCGCCGACCTCGACCGCCTGCTCGGCCTCCTCACGGACGACGCGTGGCTGAGCATGCCGCCGGCCACACACGAGTACCACGGCCGGCCGGCGATCGCCGAGTTCCTGCGAGCGAGCTGGGCCTACCGAGACACCCGGCAGCTGCACCTGATACCCGCCCGCGCCAACACCCAACCCGCGCTCGCCGTCTACGCCACCGGCCCCGACGGCGGAGCCGCCCACCCGGCCGGGCTCGCCGTCCTCACCCTTGCCGGCCACCGGATCAGCGCGATCACCCGCTTCCACACCGATCACCTGCTGCCCCGCTTCGGCCTGCCGGACATCCTCGCAGGACCGGGGCACTGACCCGAACCGCCCCGGCGGCCGAGCAACTGCACGCGAGCCCGCCGGGACCGCCGCCGGCTGCCGCCCTGCAGCGGTCCGGCCCGGCCCCGGACAGTACGTTGCACTGGTGCACATCCCCACCGACGACGAGATCCGCGCCCTGCACGAGCGGCTGGCCCCGAACCCGGCCGCGTTCGACCTCGTGTACACCCACTGCCGGATCGTGGCCCGGATCGCCGCCCGGATACCGGCCCCGGACGCGGACCCCGCGCTCGTGCGCGCCGGCTGCCTCCTGCACGACGTCGGCGTCTACCGCCTCGCACCCGGGGAGGCGTACATCCGCCACGGCCTGCTCGGCCATGAGATCCTCGCCGGGCTCGGCTTTGCCGACACCGTGGCCCGGTTCTGCTCCCACCACACCGGCGTGGGCCTGCGCCGCGCCGATATCGCGGCCCAGGCGCTGCCGCTGCCGCCCGGCGACTATCTGGCCGAGACCCCCGAAGAGCGCCTCGTCATGTACGCCGACAAGTTCCACAGCAAGTCGAGCCCGCCGCGCTTCCTGACCGCCGCCGCCTACACGGCCGTCGCCGCGCGCTTCGGCGAGCACCAGGCCGCGGCGTTCAAGGTCATGGTCGCGCACTACGGCGAGCCGGACCTGGCCCCGCTCGCCGACGAGTACGGCCACCTGATCGTCCCGGCCTGACGGCACCGCGCGGCCATCCGGAGCGATCGTGTGACGCGCGCCGCCGCCCGGCCCGGCCGGACGGCCGATGGTCGCTGACTGCACGGCTGGAACAGTCCGGGTCGCGCGCGGCTAGCGTGCTGGCATGATTCCGTCCAAGGACGACGTGCGCCTGCCGGGACTGGCCATGGGCGTCGACGAGGTCTACTCCGTGCTGAACCGCCAGCCGGACCGGGCCGGGCCGTTCCTGATCATCGGCCGGGCCTGCGGCCTCGCCCTGGACACCGCGTTCGCCGTCGACAACGGCAGCCAGGCGCTGACGTGGCCGCCGCACGGCCATCGCCACCAGCTCTGGTACCTCGGCCCGACAGGCGTCGTCGGCGAGGTGAGCGTGGTCTCGGCGGCCAACGGGCTGGCCCTCGACGCAACGTCCGCGATCTCCGGCGACATCCATCCGGTGCTGTGGGAGCCCAACGGCGAGCCCTGGCAGCGCTGGTACCTGCAGGAGGCGCCGGACGGCGCCGGCTACCTCATCCAGTCGGCCCACAACCGCCGCTACCTGACCCTGAACGACGAGGCCGAACCCCGCTGGAGCCCCTGGTTCGAGGACCGGCACGGACGCCAGGCGCAGCAGTGGCTTGTGGCGCTGCCGCACGGGCCGGTGTCGCGGCCGGAGCTCCCGGCGAGCCACGTTCCGGGCCCGGTGCTGTTCTAGCGCCGGCGAGGTGGCGGGTCGCGGCCGACGAGGGCGGTTCGGATGACAGGGTCCTGGCCTGCGGGGTTCTAGGCTCGCGGTCGTGAGCGATCTGGCTGTGTGCCTGAGCAGGAGCTGTACCACCGGCTGGCTCGACTGGATCCACGGCGAGCTCTGGCTGGCGCAGGACCGGCTGATCCGGCGGCGGCTGGGGCTCGGGGCGACGGTGCGCAACGAATACGGGCCGACGGTCGTGGCGCCGCTGCCCTCCGCGCCCGCGGCGTCGTTCGACGACGAGGCTCTGCTGGCCGGGCACCCCACCAACCGGGTCATCCGGTTCGACGAGGTGGCCGCGGCCGACCTCGTGCGGGGATTGACGTGCGGGGCGCTGCGGGTGCAGATGCGTGACGGGCGGCGGCACAAGCTCCTGTGGCTCAACCGTGACCCGGCGGGGCACTTCCTGGCCGGGGCGCTGCCGGTCGCGCTCGGCGGGCGCGTCCGGGTCGGCTGAGATCCGGGGGGCAGCCCCCGTATGCGTCCGGGGGATTGTCGGATGGTCCGCGCCCGGCGCTTCGCGGAGGCTGAGGTGGCGTGCCGGCCGGTAGCGGACCGGTCGGCGGTCCCGGTCTGGAGCCTCCGATGTCCGTGCTCACAAGGATAGGTCTCGCGGTGCGTACGTGGCATCGGCCACTGCTCGTCCACGCCACCCTCATGTTCGCCCTGGCCGCCTTCGCCGCCGTGGCGGTGTTCGCCGACGACCGGCGGCTGCTCGGTGAGCCGGTCTGGGCCAAGCCGATGAAGTTCGGCGTCGCGATGGGCGTCTACAGCCTGACCCTCGCGTGGCTGCTGCCCCGGCTCACGAAGGGCCGGCGGACCGGCTGGTGGTTCGGCACCCTGTTCGCCGTCGCCGGGGTCCTCGACGTCGGCGCGGTCGCGTGGGCCGCCGCGCACGGGACGTTCAGCCACTTCAACCGCAACACCGACGACGTGGCCAGGACCGTGCAGACGATCTTCTCCTTCGGGATCATGCCGCTGCTGGTGGCCACGCTGGTGATCGCGATCCTGCTGCTCGTGCAGCGCACCGGCGACGCGGCCCTCACCCGGGCGCTGCGGGCCGGGCTCGGGCTGGCCTTCGCGAGCATGGTGGTGGCGCTGTGGCTCAGCACCGCCTCCGGCAAGCAGCCGCGCACCGAGGTCGACGCGAACGGGACAGTGGTGTCGCTGGGCGGCGCGCACGGCATCGGCGACCCGGACGGGCACGGCATGGCCCTCACGAACTGGAGCACGACGGGCGGCGACCTGCGGGTGCCGCACTTCGTCGGCCTGCACGCGATCCAGGTCCTGCTGGCCGTCACCGCGGCCCTGAGCCTCCTCGCGAAGCGCGGCGACCGGGCGTGGCTGCGCGGCGAGCGGGCCCGGGCGCGGCTTGTCGGTGCGGCCGCGGCCGGCTACGCCGGGGTGTTCGCGGTGCTCAGCTGGCAGGCGTGGCGCGGGCAGTCGGTGCTGCACCCCGACACCGCGACGCTCGCCGCGTTCGCCGCGGTCGCGGTCCTCACGGTGCTGGGCGCGGCCGTCGCCGTCGGCCGGCCGCCGTCGGCGCGGCCCGGGCCCGCAGCGCACCGGACCGGCCGTCCCGGCCTCGCCCAGACCGGCCCCGGCCGGTAGCGGCGCTGCCCTCGTGGTGCGGGCGGCCCGCCACGGCGAGCGGCGGCCATCGCTCAAGCGACGACCGCGGCCGCCTTGCGGGCCGTCTTGATCCGGTACATGTCCGCGTCGGCGTCGCGCAACAGCGCGTCGAGCGCGGACGGGGCACCGCTGGCCACGCCGATGCTGGCGCCGACGAGCGCACCGTCGTAGGGCTCGCTCAGCGCCTCGGCGAGCCGGACGGCGAGGCGGCGGGCGGCGGCCGGGGTCGAGCCGGGCAGCACGACGGCGAACTCGTCACCGCCGAGGCGCACGGCCAGGTCCCGCTCGCCGATCCCGGCGGCCAGGCGCCGGGCCGCCGCCACCAGCAGGGCGTCGCCGGCATGGTGGCCGTAGTGGTCGTTCACCTGTTTGAAGCCGTCGAGGTCCAGCACCAGGATGCTCACCCCGCCGTCCGGCGGGAGCGCGGCCATGTGCTCGGCGAGCAGGGCCCGGTTCGCCAGCCCGGTCAGCGTGTCGTGGGTCGCCCGGTGGCGCAGCTCCTCGTGCAGCTGCCGCAGCTCCGCGTTGCTGCGGTCGAGGCTGGTGAGCAGCCGGTTGTTGTCGTGGAACGCGACGAGCTGCCGGGTCACCACGAGCAGGGTGATGAGCAGGACGCCGGCGGCGACACCCCACAGGCGGGGGTCCGCCCCGGTGGCGCCGAGCGCGAACATGAGCAGCAGCTCGGTGACGGCCACGGCCAGATACGGCATGACGCTGGTGCGCCGCCGCGGAGCCCGGGCGTGCTCACCCGGCTGCCGCAGCTGCACCTCCTGCATCCGCAGGCTCGCCACGACGAGGAGGCACGACAGCAGTGACGCCACCGTCTCGACCCGCGGGTTCGAGCCGATGATGATGATCGTCGCGGCCGAGCCCAGCGCCGTGCCGGCCACCCCGATGCAGCCGGCCACCCCGGCCAGGCGAGTGAACGGCGCCGTGCCGCTCAGGATGAGCTTCAGCACGCCGAGGACGACGACGAGCATGACGACCGACATGGCGGCGAACAGGACCCGGTCGGCGATGCGGGGACTGTCCAGGTGCGCGCCCAGGGCGAAGTACCACAGCAGCACCGCCACCCCGGCCAGCACCGTCGCCGCGTCCAGCCACAGCCGCAACCGCAGCCGCCCGGTGTCACCGAGCGGGTGGCGCAGCATGATGATGACGACGACTGTCATCGAGCACACCACGAGCGACGTCTGCACGAGGCTGATCGGCGTCCCCGGCCCGCCCCGCGCGACGAGCACTGTCTGCAGGCCGTCGCCGGTGGCGCACATCGCCCCGACGACCGTGAGCCCGCGCCAGAACCGGCGCGCGGGCCGGTCGCCGGCGTTGAGCGCGTGCAGCCGGCGGGAGAAGACGATGACGCAGACGTCCAGGCCCGTCTGGATGGCCCACGACAGCACGGAGCCGCCCGGCCCGGCGAGATACCAGCCGACCATGGCGACCGCGAGCGCTCCCATGCCGAGCAGCACGGGGTCGCGCAGCAGTGCCGGCGGCCGTCTCATGCCCATGCGCATCGGCCGTCGGGCGGCGCAGCTGAGCGGTTCACCGGGGGGCCCGGGTCACTACCATGGCCCGGTGGATGTGCTGGATGAGGTACTGCACCGGGCCGGTGCCGACCCCGGTGTGCTCGGCGTGATCCTGACCGGCTCCCATGCGCGCGGTCTGGCCACCGCCCACTCCGACGTCGACGTGACGGTGGTGGTCGCCGAGCAGGAGGTGCCCTGGCGGCACGTCACGCGCACGGCGGTGCTCGACGAGGTGGTGTGCACGGCCGCCGCGCTCGCGGACACCTCGGTGCGGTGGCAGCGCTACGGGTACCGGGGCGCCAGGGTGCTGCTCGACCGGCTCGGCGGGGGCATCGCCGCGCTCGTGCAGCGCCAGGCGACCCCCTCGGCCGAGGAGGCGGCGGCGACCGGGCGGGCGGCGCTCGACGCCTACCTCAACCAGCTGTACCGGGCCGCGAAGAACCACTGCGCCGGTGCCGTGGCCGCGGCGGGTCTCGACCTCGCCGAGAGCGTGCCGTGGCTGCTGGAGACCGTGTTCGCGCTGCACGGCCGGCTGCGGCCGTACAACGCGTATCTGCAGTGGGAGCTCGACACCTACCCGCTCCCGGCGCCGTGGGCGCAGACCCTGCGGCCCGAGCGCGTGGGGCAGGTGCGCCATGTCACGGCGGTGGAGGCCCTGGCGGCGCAGCGGGGCCACGCCGACGTGCTCGCCGGGTGGGGTGAGGACCTCGACCTGATCCGGCGCTACGCGGGCTAGCGGGTCGCGGCGCGGTTCGTGTGGATCTCGATGACGGCGGCCGGGCAGCGGTTCGCGGCCTCGTACGCCGACTCCTGGTGCTCGGCCGGCGGGTGCTCGGCGATCAGGATCACCACGCCGTCGTCGTCGCGCTGGTCGAACACGTCAGGGGCGACGAGCGCGCACACGCCCGAGCCGATGCACTTGTCCACGTGGACCTCGACCCGCATCAGTCCCCACCCTCACCCGAAGCCTCGATGCCGTCCCACGTCACGGGGACGGCGACCGGTCCCAGCACGGCCGACGCCACCTTGAACCGGATGTCCGCGAACGGCACGGCTAGGCGCAGTGTCGGGATCCGCCGCGGCAGGGCGGCCAGCACGGCGGTCAGTTCGAGCCGGGCCAGCTGCTGCCCGACGCACTGGTGGGGGCCGTGCCCGAAGCCGACGTGCGGGCCGGTGGGGCGGCCGATGTCGAGGCGGTCGCCGTCGGCGTACAGGGCCGGATCGCGGTTGGCGGACTGGATCGCGACCACCACGTAGTCGCCGGCCTTGATCGGCTGCCCGGCGATCGTGGTGTCCTCGGTCGCCGCGCGCAGCAGGCCGCCACCGACGCCGAGGTAGCGCACGAGCTCCTCGGCGCCCGCCGCGGCAAGTGTCGGGTCGTGGCGCAGCCGGGCCAGCTCCTGCGGGTGCTCCAGCAGCGCCAGCACGCCGTGGGCAATCATGCTGGCGGTGGTGTCGTAGCCGGCGACGAGCAGCCCCGCGCTCATCCGGACCAGCTCGGTGTCGGTGAACGGCCGCTCGGTCTGGTCGCTGCGCACGATCATGCGGCTGAGCACGTCCTCGCCCGGGGCGGCCCGGCGGGCGGCGACCATCCCGTAGAGGTACTCGAACAGCGGCTGCATCGCGGCCGCCACGTCGGCGCCGCTCGACGCGCCCGCGAACAGCGCCTCGGCGGCGTGCTGGAACAGCGGGTGGTCGGCCGCGGGCACGTCGAGCATCCCGGCGATCACGGCCGTGGTGACCGGTTTGGCGAAGTCCGCGTAGAGCTCGGCCGGGGGCGCCGTCGCGGCCAGGGCGTCGATGCGCTCGTCGACGACGCGGCGCACCATCGGGCGCAGCTGCGCGATGCGGCGCATGTTCGACAGCTCCGGCGCCATGTGCCGGCGGAACCGCAGGTGCTCCGGTCCGTCCATGCGCGGGAAGTCGCCCTCGCCCGGCTCGCCGGCCGCGTAGCCGGCCAGGATGTGCGATCCGGTGCCGGGCCGGGTGCTGAACCGCTGCGGGTCGCCGAGCACCTCCCGGACGTCGGCGTAGCGGGTGACGAGCCACGCCTCGATCCCGGTCGGGCACTCGACCCGGCTCACCGGGTGGTGTGCACGCAGCTCGGCGTAGTCCGGTGGCGGCCCGAACGGGCAGCGCTGCGCACCGGCGAGCGGCAGCGGCACCGCAGTCATCGAAAACCCCCGATCGCAGTCACTGATGCTCATCCTTATCGATATCCGGACGACACGCCAAGCCCTTCGCGCCCGCGAAGTTCGATGGAACCCGGCGAAACCCGGCGAAAAGGTGTGACCTCGGTGGATCATGTAAAGAGCTGGTAACAGGTGAAAGTCGGTTGTCGACAATCAGCCGTCGACCGTTAAGGTTCTCGCATGCCCCAGACCGCGGCGCTGATCGCCACCTACCTGGAGCCCGAGCTCGTCGGCCGGATCGCGGCGGAGCCGGGCGTCGAGGTGCTCTACGAGCCGGAACTCCTGCCGGTTCCGCGGTACCGCTGCGACCACACCGGCACCGCCCGTGACCTGACCCCGGACCAGCAGGCCCGCTGGGCCCGGCTGCTCGAGCGGGCCGACGTCGCCTTCGACTTCGACTGGCAGGCCCCCGCCGAGCTCCCGCGGCGCGCCCCCAACCTGCGCTGGGTCCAGGGCACCAGCGCCGGCATCGGCGGGTTCGTCAACCGCACCGGCCTGGACCGCACCGACCTGACGTTCACGACCGCCGCCGGCATCCACGCCGTGCCCCTCGCCGAGTTCGCCGTCACCGGCGCCCTCTACTTCATCAAGGGCGTCCCCGAGCTGCGCCGCCGCCAGGCCGCGCACCGCTGGGAGCGCTACACCACCACGCAGCTCGCCGGGCGGACCGTCACCGTCGTCGGCCTGGGCGGCATGGGCCGGGAGGTCGCCCGCGCGTTCGCGGCCCTCGGCACCAAGGTGCTCGGCCTGGGCCGCGACCGCATCGGCGAGCTCGACGAGGTGCTGCCCGGCACCGACGTCCTCGTCCTGTGCTGCCCCCTCACCCCGCGGACCGAGGGCCTCATCGGCGCCGAGCAGCTCGCCCTGCTCCCGCACGGCGCGATCATCGTCAACATCTCCCGCGGCCAGGTCCTCGACGAGCCCGCGCTGCTGCAGGCCCTGACGTCCGGGCGGGTCAGCGCCGCGCTCGACGTCTTCGGCACCGAGCCCCTGCCGGCCGGGTCGCCGCTGTGGGACCTGGACAACGTGCTCGTCTCGCCGCACTCGGCCTCGACCGTCGCCACCGAGAACGCCGCGCTCACCGACCTGTTCTGCGACAACCTGCGCCGCTACCGCGCCGGGGAGCCGCTGCGCAACCTCTACCACCGCGACCGCGGCTACTAAGGAGCCTCATGCTCACGGGAACCTGGTACATCAGCCCGACCCCGTTCACCGACGCCGGTGACGTGGACGCGGCGAGCCTGGAGCGGATCGTCGCCGCCGCGGCGAGCTGGGGCGTCGACGGGATCACCATCCTCGGTGTCATGGGCGAGGCGGCCGACCTCACCGCGGCCGAGCGCGAGACGGTCCTGTCCACCGTCGCCGCGGCCGCCGCGGGCACGGTGCCCTTCGCGGTCGGCTGCTCGGCCCCGTCCGCGGCCGTCGTCGCGGCCAACGCCCGCCGCGCCGCCGCGGCCGGCGCGGCCGCCGTGATGGTCTCGGCTCCGCCGCTGCTCAAGGACACCGACCAGATCGCCGCCTTCTACCGCGCGGCCGACGCCGGCATCGCGGTCATCGTCCAGGACGAGCCGGCCGCGACCGGGGTCAACCTGCCGGTGTCGGCGCTGCTGGCCGCCCTGGACGCCAGCGGCAGCACCGTCGTCAAGCTCGAGGACCCGCCGACCCCGCCGAAGATCGGCAAGCTCCTGGCCCAACGGCCCGACCTCACCGTGTTCGGCGGCCTCGGCGGCGTCAGCGCATACTCGGAGCTGCGCCGCGGCGCCGCCGGCACGATGACCGGCTTCGCCTACCCGGAGATCCTCCGCGCGATCCGCCTCGCCTTCGAGCGCGGTGACCGCGCGGCCGCGGCCCGCATCTACGACCGCTTCCTGCCCTACATCGTCTTCGAGGGCCAGCTCCGCGTCGGCCTCGGCATCCGCAAGGAGGTCCTGCGCCGTCGCGGCGTCATCGCCACCGCCCGCACCCGCGCCCTCAACCCCCTGCCGGACGAGGCCACCCTGGCCGAGCTCGACGACGTCCTGGCCCGCGTCGGCCTGACCCCGTCGATCGACCCGTTCGAGGTGCCGGCGTGACCGCGGTGATCGGCGGCGCCGGCTCCGGCCTCGGCGCGGCCATCGCCGACGAACTGGCGGGCCGCGGCCACGACCTGCTGCTGTGGGCCCGCAACCGGGACCGCCTCGACACCGTCGCGGCCGGCCTGCGGGCCCGGCACGGCGTCACCGTCCACACCCTCAGCGCCGACGCCACCACCCCCGACGCCGCCGAAACCGTCGCGGCCGCGGCCGCCGGCACGCTCGGCTCCGTCGATGTGCTGGTCCTCAACGCCGGGGGGCCGCCGCCCGTCCCCGCCGACCGCACCGACGCCGACGGCTGGCGGACCGCGCTGCAGCTGCTCACCGTCACCCCGATCGACCTCGCGACCCGGCTCCTGCCCGGCATGCGCGAACGCCGCCGCGGCCGGATCATCGCCGTGCTCTCCTCGGGGGTACGCGAGCCGCTGCCCGACCTGTCCTACTCCAACGGCGGCCGGGCCGCCCTCGCCGCCTGGCTCAAGACCGTCGGACGGCTCGTCGCCGCGGACGGCGTGACAGTCAACGGCGTCGTGCCCGGCCGAATCGACACCGAGCGGGTCGCCGCCCTGGACGCCGGCCGGGCCCAGCGCACCGGCAAGGACGTCGCCGAGGTCCGCAGCGCCGCGATGGCCGACATCCCGGCCGGCCGCTACGGCAAGCCCGCCGAGTTCGCGGCCGTCGTGGGCTTCCTGAGCTCGCCGGAGGCGTCCTACGTGACCGCCAGCCTGCTCTCCGTCGACGGCGGCCTGATGCGGAGCCTGACATGACGTCTCCGGCGATCTCGCCCGAGGTCGCGTCGACCCCCGCATCCGGCATCCGGGCCGTCGCCAACGCCGCCTGGGCCGTGCCCGGCGCCGTGCACCTCGAGTTCGGCGAGCCCGACTTCCCGACCCCGCCGCACATCGTCGAGGCCGCCCACGCCGCCGCGCTCGCCGGGCACACCCGCTACGGCCCGAGCGCCGGGCTGCCGGCCATGCGCGAGGCGGTCACCGCGAAGCTGGCCCGGGACAACGACCTCGACGGCGTCACCCCGGACCGCGTGGTGGTCAGCGCCGGCGGTGTCGGCGCCCTGTTCTCCACCTACCGGACGCTGCTGTCGAACGGTGACGAGATACTGGTGCCGGACCCGGGCTGGACCAACTTCTCCACCCTGGCCACCATGCTCGGCGCGGTCCCGCGCGGCTACCGTCTGGACCCGGCCACCAACCACAGCCCCGACTACGACCACCTCGACCGCCTCCGGACCGACCGCACCCGGGCGATCGTCATCAACTCGCCGTCCAACCCGGTCGGCTACCAGTGGACCGCCGCACAGCTCGCCACCGTCGGTGCGTGGGCCGGCACCCACAACCTGGTCGTGATCTCCGACGAGTGCTACGACCAGCTGTGGCTCGACAGGCCCGCCGTGACGTTCTCCAAGGCGGCGCCCGGCACGCCGTTCGTCAGCGTCTTCTCGCTGTCGAAGAGCTACGCGATGACCGGCTGGCGGGTCGGCTACGCGCTCACCACACCCGAGCTCGCGGCCGGCATCACGCGGGTGCAGGAGGCCACGGCGTCCTGCGTCAACACCGTGACCCAGCACGCCGCGATCGCCGCCCTCACCGGCGAGCAGTCCTGCGTCGCGGACATGCGCAGCGCCTACCGCGACCGCCGCGACACCGCCCTGGAAACCGCGAAAGCCCTCGGACTGCCGGCCACCCGGCCGGCCGGCGCGTTCTACCTCTGGCTCGAATCCGACGTGTCCCCATTGGACCTGCTGCACCGGACCGGCACCGCAGTAGCGCCCGGCTCCGCGTTCGGTGCCGAGGGAGCCGGTCACGTCCGGCTCTCCCTCGCGGCCGCGAAAGACGACATCGTCCGCGGCCTGAGGAACCTGGCAACACCCCCATCCCCCCAGTAAGCACAGTGAAGGAGGCGTAGATGCCTTCCAAGCCGAAGATCCTCCTGGCGGCGTTCACCGCCGGCGTGGTCGCCCTGACCGCGGCCTGCGGCGGCGACGCCAAGGACTCCACCCAGAACTCCGGCGGCGGTGACCAGGCCCGCTACGGCGGCACCATGACCGTGGCCTACCAGAGTGACCCCAAGACCTTCGACCCGGCGGTGTGCTACGACGCCACCTGCTGGAACAACATGCGCATGCTGTACGACCGGCTCTACGACTACGTCGGCGACACCATGAACATCGAGCCCCAGGCCGCGACCGCCCTGCCCGAGGTGAGCGCGGACGGGCTCACGTACACCATCAAGATCCGCTCCGGGATGACCTTCAGCGACGGCAAGACGGTCACCGCGAAGGACTTCGTGTACTCCTTCACCCGCATCCTCGACCCGGCCACCAAGTCGCCGGTGCAGAGCTTCTGGACCGGGATCGCCGGCGCCGCCGACTACGCGAAGGCGCCGACCGGCTCGCTCGCCGGCATCACCGCGACCGACGACAGCACCCTGCAGGTCAAGCTCACCGCGCCCAACAGCTCGTTCAAGTACGTCCTGGCGATGCCGCACGCGTCGGTCATCGAGTCGGGCACGGCGAGCAAGCCCGTCGGCTCCGGCCCGTTCGTGATGGACCACTTCACGCCCGGCCAGGAGATCGTCGTCAACCGCAACCCCAAGTACTGGGACGCGCCGAAGCCGTACGTCGACAAGGTCGTCGAGAAGCTCGGCGTCGACCCGCACGTGCAGCTGCTGTCGCTGCAGAAGGGCACCATCGACCTGATGGGCGACCCGATCCCGGCCGCCGACTACCTCACCGTCGCGGGCGACGCGGCGCTCAAGCCGCAGATCAAGACGATCGTGAAGCCGTCGACGTACTACGTCACCATGAACACGCAGATGGCGCCGTTCGACAACCCGAAGGTCCGCGAGGCCGTCTCCTACGCCTTCGACCGCACCTTCCTGCTCAAGCTCGTCGCCGGGCAGGGCACCGTCGCCAACGAGTACCTGCCGCCGGGCATCACCGGCTACACCAAGGACAAGCTCGTCCACGACCAGGACATCGCCAAAGCCAAGCAGCTGCTGGCCGAGGCGGGCTTCCCGAACGGCTTCTCGACCACGATGTACTCGTGGAACACCTCGCCGTGGACCGCGCTGCTGCCCCAGCTGCAGCAGGACCTCGGCAAGATCGGCATCACGGTCGACGCGAAGCCGGTGCAGCAGAGCGCGTTCTTCGACCTCGCCGGCACCCCGAACAAGGCGCCGATGACGCTGACGTTCTGGGTCGCGGACTACCCCGACGCCAGCGACTTCTACCAGGCCCTGCTGTCCTGCGGGGCGGCGATCCCGGGCGGGCAGAACTACCCGTTCTACTGCAACAAGAACGTCGACGCCCTGGTCGACCAGGCCCTCGCGGCCAAGGACAACGACGCCGCCACGGCGATCTACGTCCAGGCGACCAAGGCGATGCTCGCCGACAACCCGGTCGTGCCGCTCTACTACGGCTCCAAGACCGAGGTGTTCGGCAAGACCGTCGGCGGCTACCACTCGCAGCCGATCTGGGGCTGGGACATGACCAACTACTGGAAGACGACGGGCACCGCCAGTCGCTGACCCGGTACTCCCGCCGGGGGTCGCTGAGCACACTCGAGGCCCCCGGCGGGGCGCCCAGACGAGGACACCGATGTGACAACCCTCCTTGAGGTCGACGACCTCACCGTCGACTTCGACCGCGACGGTGAGCGCTCCGCCGCCGTGCGCGGCGTCTCCTTCGCGGTCGGGGCCGGCGAGCGGGTCGGCATCGTCGGCGAGTCCGGCTCCGGCAAGTCCGTGACCGCCCAGGCCGTCATGCGACTGCTGCCGCAGACCGCGGGCGTCGGCGGGCAGGTCCGCTTCGACGGCCACGACGTGCTGACGTTCGACGCGAAACGCCTCGCCCGGTGGCGCGGCGCCGACATCGCCATGGTCTTCCAGGACCCGATGTCCAGCCTCAACCCGCTGCTGCGGATCGGCACCCAGCTCGCCGAGGGCCTGCGCCACCACCGCGGGCTCGGCAAGGCGGCGGCCCGGGAGGAGTCGGCCCGGCTGCTGCGCACCGTCGGCATCGGCGATGCCGAGCGGCGCCTGAAGGAGTACCCCCACGCGTTCTCCGGGGGTATGCGCCAGCGGGTCTGCATCGCCATCGCGGCCGCCTGCACACCACGGCTGATCGTGGCCGACGAGCCGACCACCGCGCTCGACGTCACCGTGCAGGCCCAGGTGCTCGACCTGCTCGACGAGCTCACCGACTCGCACGGCACGGCCACCATCCTGATCAGCCACGACCTCGGCGTCGTGTCGAGCTTCTGCGACCGGATCCTCATCATGTACGCCGGCCGCGTCGTCGAGTCGGGCCCGACGGACGAGATCGTGGCGCGCCCGACCCACCCCTACACGCGGGCGCTGCTCGACTCCATCCCGCGGCTGCGCGGCGACCTGCCCCGGCGGCTGCCCACGATCCCGGGCGCACCGCCGTTCGGCGGCGTCCCGGCCGGGCAGTGCTCGTTCGCCGGCCGCTGCCCCCGCGCCCAGGACCTGTGCCGCACCGTCGACCCGCAGCTGCGCCCCACCGGCCCCGGCGTGTCGGCCGCCTGCCACTTCCCGCTGGGGGACGGCGATGCCTGAACCCGCCGTGGACGTCCGCGACCTCAGCGTCGCCTACCGCAAGCGCACCGCCGTCGACGCCGTCAGCTTCACCATCGAGCCCGGCCGGACGCTCGGCCTCGCGGGGGAGTCCGGCTCCGGCAAGAGCAGCGTGGCCCGGGCCATCATGCGGGTCGTCGACCCCAGCGGCGGCTCGGTGCGCATCGGCGGCCAGGAGGTCACCCGGCTCAAGGGCACCGGCCTGCGCCGGTTCCGCCAGCACATGCAGATGGTGTTCCAGGACCCGTACGACTCGCTCAACCCGCGGCTCACCGTCGGCGAGAACGTCGCCGAGGCGCTCGTCGCCGCCGGGGTGCCCCGCCCCGACCACACGATCCGGGTCCGCGAGCTCTTCGGCCGGGTCGGGCTGCCGGCCGCGTTCACCGGCCGCTACCCGCACCAGCTCTCCGGCGGGCAGCGGCAGCGGGTCTCCATCGCCCGCGCGCTCGCGGTGGGCCCGCAGGTGCTGGTCTGCGACGAGGCGGTATCGGCGCTCGACGTGTCGGTCCGCGCCCAGATCCTCAACCTGCTCAAGGACCTGCAGGAGGCCGACGGGCTGGCGTACCTGTTCATCTCGCACGACATGTCCACGCTGCGGTTCATGGCCGACGACATCGCGATCATGCAGGGCGGCCGGATCGTCGAGACGGGCCCGAGCGCGGCCGTGTTCGCGAACCCGTCGCACGAGTACACCCGAAGCCTTATCGCGGCTGTTCCCGAGCCCGGCTCCGGAAGGAGGCAACGCCGTGACCGCACCGCTTGAACTGCCCAACATGGAAGGCACCGAGGTCGCCGCGCCCGGATTCTGGCGGCGGGCCCGGCGCAGCCTGCGCCACGACTGGCCGGCGCTGGTGTCGATCGTCCTGCTGATCCTGCTCGCCCTCGCCGCGATCCTGGCGCCGCTGCTCGCCCCGCACCCACCCCTGACCACCTACCCCGAGGGCCTGGAAGCCACCGGCGCACCCGTCGGGCCCGGCGGCGGGTTCCCGCTCGGCGCCGACCCCAACGGCCGCGACGTGCTGTCCCGGCTGCTCTACGGCGCCCGGGTGTCGCTCGTCATCGGCATCCTCGCCAACGGCCTGGCGACGGTCCTCGGCGTGCTCGTCGGGCTTGTCGCCGGCTACCTCGGCGGCTGGGTCGAGACCGTGCTCATGCGGATCACCGACGTGGTCATGTCGTTCCCGATCCTGCTGTTCTGCATCGCCCTCATCTCGGTCACGGGCCCCAGCGCCCGCAACGTCGTCATCGTCATCGCGCTCATCTACTGGACCGCGCTGGCCCGCATCATCCGCAGCCTCGTGCTGTCGCTCAAGGAGCGCGAGTTCATCGTCGCCGCGCGGACGCTCGGCCTGTCGCACTGGCGGATCATGCGCAGGCACCTGTTCCCGCACCTGGTGCCGACGACCATCGTCTACGCCACCCTCGGCGTCGCCTCCTCCATCCTCATCGAGGCGTCGCTGTCGTTCCTCGGCGTCGGCGTGCCCGTCCCGGACCCGTCCTGGGGCCAGATGATCGAGCAGGGCAAGGAGTACTTCACCATCGCGCCCTGGCTGCTGTTCTTCCCCGGCATCGCCCTGCTGCTGACCGTTCTGTCGTTCAACCTCGCCGGCGACTGGCTGCGCGACCTGCTCGACCCGACCGCCCCGGAGCGCCGCTGACATGGGCAAGTTCTTGCTGCGCCGGCTGCCGCAGGCGATCGTCGTGCTCTTCGGCGTCGTCACCCTCGCGTTCTTCATGACCCACGTCGTGCCCGGCGACCCGGCCCGGCTCATCGCGGGCCCCAACGCCAGCGCGGCCACCGTCGCCTCCATCCACACCCAGCTCGGCCTGGACCGCAGCCTCGGCTACCAGTACTGGACCTACCTGCGCCAGGTGATCCACGGCGACCTCGGCACCAGCTACGCCCTGCAGGGCACCTCCGTCGGCGAGGCCATCCGGCGGGCGGTGCCGGTCAGCGCGGCCGTCGCCCTGCTCGGCGTGCTGTTCGAGGTGCTGCTCGGCGTGCCGGCCGGGATCGTCGCCGCCTACCGGCCCAAGGGCCTGCTCGACCGGGCCGTCACCCTGGCCTCGCTCGTCGGGCTGTCCGCACCGCCGTTCTGGCTCGGCCTGCTGCTGCTCTACGCCCTCGCCTACAAGTCGAGCGTCTTCCCGCTCAGCGGCTACGAGTCGCCGTACCTCAACTACCTGATCCTGCCCGCCTTCACCCTCGGCCTGGGCGGCGCCGCCTGGTACGCCCGGCTCACCCGCACCAACATGCTCGAGGCCCTGCGCAGCCCCTACGTGCAGACCGCCCGGGCCAAGGGCATGCCGGAGCGCGTCGTGCTCCTGCGGCACTGCCTGCGCAACGTGCTCAGCCCGCTGCTGACCATGCTCGGCATGGACCTCGGCTACTTCCTCGGCGGCGTCGTCGTCATCGAGTCCGTGTTCGGCCTGCCCGGCATCGGCAAGCTCACGTTCGACGCCATCGGCACCCTCGACATCCCGATGATCACCGGCGCCGTGCTGTTCGCCGCGTTCTTCATCGTCCTCATGAACCTCCTCGTCGACCTCGCATATGCCGCCATCGATCCCCGCGTGCGGCGGTAGTACCCCCTCGAAAGGAACGCCTGTTATGAGCGACAAACTCCGCGTCGCCGTCGTCGGCTCGGGCCGCTGGGCCCAGCGCGCACACATCCCCGGCTGGCAGCGCGACCCGCGCGCCGAGGTCGTGGCCGTGGCCGACACGGACGAGGCCACGGTCAACGAGGCCGGCGAGCGGTTCGGCGTGCCCAAGCGGGTCACCGACTACCGCGAGCTGCTCGACGACCCGGGCATCGACGTCATCGACGTGGCCACCGCCAACCGGGCGCACTTCGAGATCTCCGCCGCCGCCCTCGACGCCGGCAAGCACGTGCTGTGCGAGAAGCCCGTCCACCACGACTACCGCCAGACCCGGGCCCTGTCGGAGCTGGCCCGGGCCAAGGGCCTCAAGACCAAGCTGGGCTTCACGTTCCGCTACGCCCCGGCGATCCAGTACGCCAAGCACCTCATCGACACCGGGTTCGTCGGGCAGCCGTACGTCTTCAACGGCTACGAGCAGAACAGCCAATGGATCGACCCGGCCACCCCGATGCGCCAGGTCGACCCGCACGCCGACCCGGCCGTGATCGCCACCTCGTCCATCGAGGGATACGGCGCCCCGATCATCGACATCATGCACTGGTGGGCCGGCACCGACCTGCAGTCCGTCGTCGGCACCATGCGCAACTTCGTGCCCGAGCGGATGGTCCGCGACACCGGCCTCATGCAGCGGCTCAACATCGACGACGGCGACATGTGGATCGCCGAGTTCGACGGCGGCCTGCTCGCCTCCGTCCAGTCCTCCTACGTCACCGTCGGCAACTTCCCCGGCATCGAGGCCCGCATCTACGGCTCCGAGGGCGCCATCATCGTGCGGCTGGTCGAGGAGTTCGGCATCTGCCAGACCATCAGGACCGCCACCCGCCACGAGGTCGAGTTCGTCGAGCGGGAGATCCCGCAGGAGTTCTTCCCCGAGGGCGGGCACTCCCGCGAGGACTGGGACTTCCTGTTCTACTCCAACCTCTGCGCCGACTTCACCACCGAGATCCTCTCCGGCAGCCCCCAGAACCAGGGCGACTTCGGCCAGGGCGCGCTGGTGCAGGAGACCATCAACGCCTTCGAGCGCTCGTTCCGCACCCGTGCGTGGGTCTCCCTGCCGCTCACCGAGGACGCAGCATGACCTGGGGCTCCCTGCACGACGACGCCGTGGCCGCCCGCATCCTCGACGCCGCCCTCAGCACTGTCTCGGGCAAGGTCCAGTTCGCCGATGCGCGGCTCATCGAGGCCGAGGAGCTGCGGTCGTACCTGCAGAAGGGCGCCGACCCCGACGAGCGGATCGAGCAGAACATCGGCATCGGCGTGCGGGTGCTCGTGGACGGCCAGTGGGGCTTCGCCGCCCGCCCCCTGACCGAGGAGTCCGACGCCGCGGCGGCCGCGGCCCAGGCCCACGGCGTCGCCGTCGCCCTGGCCGGGCACGGGAAGCCGACCGAGCTGCCGCCGCGGGAGCCGTCCAGCGGGCGCTACGAGACGGCCGTCGAGCAGGACCCGTTCGCGGTCGGCGGGGCGCAGCGGCAGGAGCTGCTCGCCGCGTGGCTCGCCGCCGCGTCCGCGCCCGCCGAGGTCGCCGCCGCCCAGGCCGGGATCAACGCCAAGCGCCAGCACCGCCACTACGCCGACACCGAGGGCTCCCGCCAGCACCAGCACTTCACCGAGACCGGCGCGATGCTCGTGGTCACCGCCAGCGGCCACGGTGACGTGCAGCGGCGCAGCTACCCGAACTCGTTCCACGGCAACACGGCGGCGGCCGGCTGGGAGTACCTCGCCTCGCTGCGCATGCTGGACAACGCGGCCCGGGTCGGGGAGGAGGCCGTGCAGCTGCTGACCGCCCCCGTCGCCCCGGCCGGGCACGCCGACGTCATCATCGGCGCGCAGCAGGTGTCACTGCAGATCCACGAGTCGTGCGGGCACGCGCTGGAGCTCGACCGGATGCTCGGCGACGAGGCCAACTACGCCGGCACCTCGTTCATCAAACCCTCGGACGTGGGGTCGCTGCGCTACGGCTCGCCGGCCGTCACCATCACCTCCGACCCGACGGTGCCCGGCACCCGGGGCTCGTTCGCCTTCGACGACGAGGGGACACCGGCCCGCGGTACCCACCTGATCGACGCCGGGATCGTGCGCAACACCCTGTCCAACCGCGACTCGGCCGCCCGGGCCGGGCTGGCGCTGACCGGCGCGGCCCGCTCCGACGGCTGGGGCTACCTGCCGGTCTGCTTCGCCACCCACGTGTTCCTGCAGCCCGGCGACGGCGGCACCCTCGACGAGCTCCTCGCGCGGCTCGGCGACGGCTACTACATCGACGACAACCGCAGCTGGTCGATCGACAACCAGCGGCTCAACTTCCAGTTCGGCACCGAGGTCGCCTACGAGGTCAAGCGCGGGCGGCGCGGCCGGCTGCTGAAGAACTTCTCCTACGGCGGCGTCACCCCGCAGTTCTGGGGCTCGGTCGAGGCCGTCGCCGGGCCGTCGGAGTTCCGCGCGTTCGGCTACCCGTGCGGCAAGGGCGAGCCGAAGCAGTGGGGCTTCCTCAGCCACGGCGCCGCCCCGATGTTGGTGCGCAATCTCAGGATCGGAGTCGCGTGATGTTCGCCCCAGTGGACCCCGACCGGCTGCTCGACGGTTTGGCGCGGGCGGCTTCCGCGGCCGCCGCCGACGCGGTGGAGATCGCGCTGCTGGGCAAGGCGGGGGAGTACACCCGCTTCGCCGGCGGCCGCGTGCACCAGCCGCAGGACATCACCGAGACGCAGTACACCGTGCGGGCCGTCGTCGACGGGCACGCCGCCCGGGCCGCCACCGGCGTGCTCGGCGGCCTCGACGCCGCCGTCGCCCGCGCCGCCGAGCTCGCCCGGGCCCTCGCCAAGTCCGCCGACCGCCCCGGCACCGCGACGATCGCCGCGCCCGCGCCCGGGCCCGACCTCGAGCTGTGGCACGACGACACCGCCGCGTTCGACGCCGGTGCCCGCTCCGCCCTGGCCGGGGACACCATGCGCCAGGCCGAGGCGGCCGGCGGGCACGCGGCCGGGATGTTCGGCCGGGCCGTCACCCAGCTCGCCGTCGTCAACAGCAACGGCGTCGCCCGCCAGACCCTCGCCACCGAGGCGATCGGGACGCTTACCGCGACCGTCGGCGAGCGCGGGGCCGAAGGGACCTCGCACTGGATCGACCTGCACCGCTCGGCCGCGGCGCTCAACGCCGGGGAGTCGGTGCAGCGGACCGTCCGCGAGGCCGTCGCCGGGCGGGGCCGCGGGCCGCTCCCGGACGGGCACTACACCGTCGTGCTCGGCCCTCAGGCGGCCGGAGAACTGCTCGGCTTCCTGGAGGCGTTCGGCTTCGGCGGCGACCTCGCCGCGGCCGGCGTCGGCCTCGTCGCCCAGCGCGCCGGGGAGCGGATCGCCTCCACCCTCGTGCACGTGGCCGACGACGCCACCGCGCCCTACGGGCTGCCGATCGGGTTCGACCTGGAGGGCACCCCGAAGTCGCGGGTGCCGCTGCTGGCCGCCGGGGTCGTCGGGCACGCGGTGACCGACCTGGCCACCGCCCGGGCCCTCGGGACCGCCTCGACCGGCCACGCCCACGTCGCCCGGGAGGAGCCGCCGAGCCCGGTCGCGGCGAACCTCGTGCTCAGCCCCGGCGAGCAGACCGAGGAGGAGCTCATCGCCGGCGTCGAGCGCGGCGTCTACGTGCAGCGGTTCTGGTACACCCGGCTCGTCGACCGGGTCGCGGGCACCATCACCGGCGTCAGCCGCGACGGCTGCTTCCTCATCGACAACGGCCGCCTCGCCGCGCCCGTGGCCGGGGCCCGGTTCACGCACTCGGTCCTCGACCTGCTCGCCACGGTCGACGGGCTGGGCCGCACCGTGCGCTCCCAGCCGGTGATGAACGTCTGGAACGGCGCCGTGAGCGCTCCCGCCCTGCGCGGGCACGGCTTCCGGTTCGGAGCGGCGGCATGAGCGGTACGGAGCGCAGCGGAGTGGCCGCTCATCAGTGTTGCAGCTCGGGGCTCAGGGCGGCGCCGGAGCTTGCGGAGGTGCCGGCATGACCAGGCTGCGCACGAACCGGGAGCGGCTGGTCACCCAGATCCTGGCCGGGGAGGTCTGGCCCGCCCTGGCCGACCGGCACGGGTATCGGGTCGACGCCGACGGCACCCCGTTCCTGCTGCCCGGCATGGGCGGGGTCACGCTCGGCGCGCACGCCGGCGACCCGGCCACCGGCTACGCCGGCGACCACGTCGAGCCGGGCCTGTCCGTGCGGGCGGCGGACCCGGGCGCGAACATGGCCCTGCAGTTCCTGTCCTGCGTCGGCAACGTCGTCACCGTGCGCAGCGGGCCGGCGGCGGGCGCGACCGGGCGGGTCATCGGGCAGCACGCGTACGTGCTCGTCGACATGCCCGAGGAGCGGCTCGCGCTGGTCAGCTCCGGTGACCGGGTGAGCGTCGCCGCCCGCGGGCAGGGGCTGAAGCTCACCGACCACCCGGACGTCGTGGTCAAGAACCTCGACCCGGACCTCCTCGACGCGCTGCCGATCACCACCCGGGCCGACGGCCGCCTCGAGGTCGGGGTGGCGGCCCGGGTGCCGGCCGCCGCGGTCGGGGCCGGGGCCGGGATGGTCTCCGAGTTCGCCAACACCGACCTGATGGGCGCCTACGCCGGGCAGGGTGCCGACCTGTCCCTGGGCCTGGAGTCGCTGCGCATCGGCGACCTGGTCGCGTTGGAGGACCAGGACCACCGCTTCGGGCGCGGGTTCCGGCGCGGGTACCTCACCGTCGGCGTCATCAGCACGGGCCACTGCCGCCTCTTCGGCCACGGGCCCGGCCCGAGCACCATCATCACCGGCCCCGCCGAGGCGTTCTGCGTCGTCGACGACGCCGACGCCAACCTGGGAGCGCTGCTGTGACGACCGTGGCCATGAACCTGACCGGGGCGGTGGAGGCGCCGGTCATGGGCTCCTCGCCGTACCTGATCGACGCCGACGGCGCACCCTACGTGCCCGTCGGGTCCTCGGGCGTCGTCCTGGGGGTACACCTCGGCGACGGCGTGTTCGCCCATGACGCCGACCACGTCGCACCCGGCGTCACCCTCGAACACCGCGACCCGTCGGCCCGGCACGCGCTCACCGCGTTCGCGTGCCTGGGCAACGACGCCGTGGTGCGGTCCGGGGCGGCCGCCGGGGCGCGGGGCACAGTCCTGGGCAAGCGCGGCGAGGAGGGCCGGGTCATCGTGCTGTTCGCCGACGACGTGCTGGCCGCGCTGCTGCCGGGGGACGCGATAGCCGTGCGGGCCCACGGGCAGGGGGCGACGCTGCCGGGCCTGACCGTGCTCAATGTGGACCCGCGGATGCTGCCGCGCCTGGCCCTGCCGGTCGGGGTGCGCGGGATCGTGCCGTCGGCCGTGGTGGGCAACGGGATCGGCCGTCCGGCGCAGATGTGGGACCTCGACCTTCAGGAGGTACCACCGGAGCTGTGTTTGGGGGATTTTGTGGCAATTGACGACCTCGATGTGCGGCACAACGCCGGCTATCGGCGGGGCTGGCGGACCGTCGGCGTCATCGTGCACGGCGGCAGCCCGCTGCCGGGCCACGGACCGGGCCTGATGCCGCTGCTGTGCGGGCCGATCGCGGCGCTGCCCGTGCACGTCGACGGCGACCAGCACCTCGGCCTGCGCGTCGACGACCTAGACTTCCGCGCATGACCGGTCCGCAGGGAAGCGCAGTGGCCGGTCGTCGACTGGCGCAGCCTGACGGTCATGCTGCTGACGAGCGAAGCGAGGAGGTGGCGTGACCGACCCGGCGAACTTCCTGCACCGGTCGCTGCCGGAGGCGGTGTATCTCGTGTTGCGGCGCAAGATCCTCAACAACGAGTTCACCGCCGGGCAGCGCCTCGTCGAGGCGCCCCTCGCCGAGGAGCTCGGGGTCAGCCGCTCGACCGTCCGCGAGGCGCTGCGCCAGCTCAGCGTCGACGGCCTGGTCGACATCTCGCCGCGGCGGCACAGTGTCGTGACCCGGATGTCCTACGAGGACATCCGGGACGCGTGCTATGCCCGCTTCGTCCTGGAGGCCGGCGCGGTCCGCTGCATCACCGGCAACAAGGACGACGTGCTCGGGCGCATGCAGGCCGTCGTCGACCGGATGGCCGGCGTCGCCGCCGACGGCGACGTGGCCACGATGATCGACCTGGACACCGAGTTTCACGGCTGCATCATCGACGCCGCCGGCAAGCAGCGCCTGGCCGCACTGTGGCGGACGCTCGACGCGCAGATGGGCGCCCTCATGCGCTCGTCGATCGACCGCCAGCACATCGGCCTCGACGAGGCGGTGCGCCGCCACCAGTACGTGGTCGACGTCTTCCGGGTCGGCTCCGGCGAGCAGATCGTGCAGATGCTGGAGGAGCACTACCTGGGCGCCGTCGACAGCATGGCCGAGGCCGGGGTGCTGTCCTCGAAGGGGCTAGACAGCGGCCCGGTCGCCGGCCGGACGCCGGCGTAGCGCCGCCTGCTGCAGCTCCGGCGGGGTGTAGGCCATGTCCAGGCGGCCCACGTCCGTGCCGGGCGGGACGATCGCGTCGATCGCGTCGAGGATCTCGTCGTCGAGCGCGAGTTCGGCGCCGGCGAGGAGGTCGTCGAGCTGCTCCATGGTCCGCGGCCCGATGATGGCCGACGTGACCCCGGGGTGGGCGACGGCGAACGCCATCGCCATGTGGGTGAGGCTCAGGCCGTGCTTGTCGGCCAGCGGGACCAGCTGCTCGACGGCGTCGAGGCGGCGCTCGTCGCGGTAGTGCTTGAACGGCAGGCCCGCGCGGTGGGTGGTGGCCTCCTGGCCCTTGCGGAACTTCCCGGTCAGCATGCCCTGGGCGAGCGGGCTCCACACGAGGGCGCCCATGCCGTACCGCTGGGTCACCGGCAGGATCTCGCGCTCGATGCCGCGGTCGAGGATCGAGTACGGGGGCTGCTCGGTGCGGTACCGCTCGTAGCCGCGCCGCTCGGACGCCCACTGGGCCTCCACGATCGCCGAGGCCGGGAACGTCGAGGACCCGATCGCCCGCACCTTGCCGCTGCGCACCAGGTCGGTAAGCGCCGACAGCGTCTCCTCGATGTCGACTGCCGGGTCGAGGCGGTGCACCTGATACAGGTCGATGTGGTCGGTCTGCAGCCGCCGCAGCGAGTGTTCGACCTCGGCCATGATCCACCGTCGCGAGGTGCCGCGCCGGTTCGGGTCGTCGCCCATGGCCCCGTGCACCTTGGTGGCCAGCACGACGTCGTCTCGCCGGTTCTTGAGTGCCTTGCCGACGATCTCCTCGGACTCGCCCCGGGAGTAGACGTCGGCGGTGTCGATGAAGTTGATGCCGGCGTCGAGGGCCCGGTGGATGATCCGGATCGAGTCGTCGTGGTCGTTGTTGCCGATCGCGCCGAACATCATGGCGCCCAGGCAGTAGGGGCTGACCTGGATGCCGGTCCGGCCGAGCGTACGGTAGCGCATAGTCTGTGGTGCTCCCTTCGGTTCCTCCCGCCCAGTCTAACCGGAACATCTTCTCATTTGCGAGGCCCTGATGCGTGCGGACGCCCGCCGGAACTTCGACGCGATAGTCGAGGCGGCCCGCGCGGTCTTCCGCGAGTCGGGCGTGGACGCCCCCGTCCGCGAGATCACCACCCGCGCCGGCGTGGGCCTGGCCACCTTCTACCGCCACTTCCCGGACCGCTCCGACCTGGTCACCGCCGTCTTCCGGCACGAGGTCGACGCCTGCGCCGACGAGGCGGCGGCGCTCGCCACCGCCCTGCCGCCGTGGGAGGCGCTCGTCGCCTGGCTGCACCGCTTCACCGGCTTCGTGGGGGCCAAGCGCGGCCTGCAGGACGCCCTGCACTCCGGCAATCCCGCCTTCGAACCGTTGCCGTTGTACTTCCGGGAGCGCTTCGAGCCGGCCTTGAGCACCCTGCTCCGGGCCGCGGCCGCGGCCGGCGACGCCCGCGCGGACGCGTCCCCGATGGACGTCCTCTACGCCATCTCCCGCCTGTGCCGAGGCGCCGACCCGGCCGCCGACATGCGCATGGTCGAGCTCCTGATCGACGGCCTACGCGCCCGCAGCTAGCCCACCGATGCGGCCCGCGCCCTCGGGGAACGTCACCGCCACGCCGGGTCGTGGAGGGCGGCGCCGCTGACGCCGCCGGGCCCGGGGCGCACGGCCAGGATCTGGTCGACGCCCATCCGGCCCTCCTCGAACGTCAGGGCGCCGCCGACCAGGTAGAGGCGCCACACGCGGGCCGTCGGCTCGCCGACCAGGGCCACGGCCGCGTCCCAGTTCGACTCCAGGGTGCGCAGCCAGGCGGCGACGGTGTGCACGTAGTGCTCGCGCATGGCGTGGACGTCGCGGACCTCCAGCCCGGCCCGCTCCAGCCGGGCGACGGTCTCGCCGACGGGGCGCATGTGCATGTCGGGCGCCACGTACGCCTCGATGAACGCCCCGCCGCCGGGGGCGTGGCGGCCGCGGGACATCTGCTGGACCAGCAGGCGGCCCCGCGGGGCCAGCAGGCCGTGGAGGGTGGCGGCGAACGCCGGGTACTGCGCGTCGCCCACGTGCTCGCCCATCTCGACGGTGGCGATCGCGTCGTAGGGGCCGTCGGTGACGTCGCGGTAGTCCTGGAGGCGGACCCGGGCCCGGTCCTGCAGGCCGAGCTCGGCGACGCGGGCGGCGGCGAAGTCGCGCTGGCGGGCGGAGAGGGTGACGCCTGTGACGTCGGCGCCGTAGTGGCGGGCGGCGTGGATCGACAGGGAGCCCCAGCCGCAGCCGACGTCGAGCATCCGCATCCCGGGGCGCAGGCCGAGCTTGCGGCAGATCAGGTCGAGCTTGTCGCGCTGGGCCGCGGCCAGGTCGTAGCCGGGGGCGTCCGACGTCCAGTACCCGCACGAGTATGCCATCGCCGGGTCGAGCAGCAGCGCGTAGAACTCGTTGGACAGGTCGTAGTGGTAGCTGATCGCCGCGCGGTCGCGGGCCTTGGAGTGCAGGCGGCCGTCCAGCTTCGCCTCCACCGCGGGCGCCTTCGGGCGCGGGCCCAGCACGCCCAGCGCGAGCGCCGTGCGCAGGGCCCGCAGCCGGTCCGTGGCGCCGAGCCGGGCGCCGCCGCCGGTGAGGCCCTTCGCGCGGGCGTGGCGCCACACGCGGCGCAGGCCGTCGGCGAGGTCGCCCTCGACGTCGATCTCGCCGGTGATGTACGCCTGCGCGAGGCCGAGCTCGTTGGGGCGCCACAGCATCCGGCGCAGTGCGTCGCGGCTGCGGACCACGAGGACCGGGCCGTCGGCCGGGCCGGTCTCGCTGCCGTCCCACGCGCGCAGCCGCACCGGCAGCGAGCCGCCGGCGACGGCGCCGACCAGGGTGCCGAGGCGCTCGGCGACGGAGCCTGCGGCCGGGGTGGTGGAGGTGGTGGTGGTCATGCGGCGGCCTTTCCGGAGCGGTCGAGCACGAGCTGGTGCACGTCGAGGTAGCCGGTGCGGAACCCGGCCTCGCAGTAGGCGAGGTAGAACTCCCAGGTGCGGCGGAACGTCTCGTCGAAGCCGAGTGCGCGCACGCCGTCGGTGTGCGCGGTGAACCGCTCCCGCCACAGGCGCAGCGTGGCCTCGTAGTGGCGGCCGAACGCGAACCGGTCGGCGATGCGCAGCGTGGTGCCGGCGGCGAGGCCGTCCTCCAGCGCGCGGATCGACGGGATCTGCCCGCCGGGGAAGATGTACTTCTGGATCCAGGTGTGGCCGCGGCGGGTCGCGCGCATCCGCTCGTGGGCCATCGTGATCGTCTGCAGGCCCACGCGGCCGCCCGGACCCAGGTGCCGGTCGAGGGTCTTCAGGTATACCGGCCAGAACTGCGCGCCGACGGCCTCGAGCATCTCGACGCTGACGATCGCGTCGAAGCCGCCGAGCGCCGGCGGGATCTCACGGTAGTCCTGCAGCCGCACGTGCACGCGGCCGGCGACGCCGGCCCGCGCGGCCCGGCGGACGGCGAGGTCGCGCTGCTCGGCCGAGAGCGTGACGCTGTGCACGTCCGCGCCGCGGCGGGCGGCCCGGATCGCGAGCTCGCCCCACCCGGTGCCGATCTCCAGCAGCCGGGTGCCCGGGCCCACCCCGACGGCGTCGAGGAGCCGGTCGATCTTGCGGTGCTGGGCCGCGGCCAGGTCGGGCCAGCCGGCCGCGCCCGGGTCCGTGTCGAACAGCGCCGACGAGTAGGTCATCGTGCGGTCGAGGAACAGCGCGAACAGGTCGTTCGACAGGTCGTAGTGGCTGTGGATGTTGCGCCGGGCGTTCGCCGCCGTGTTGCGGGCCGTGCGCGGCGGCCGTGCGCCGTGCACGTGCCGCAGTGCCTGCAGCGGGCGCGGGACGATCGCCGTAATGTCGGCGGCCAGGACCGCGAACAGGCCGGTGAGGTCCTCGGCGTCCCAGTCGCCGGCCTGGTACGACTCGCCGAGCCCGATGAGCCCGTGCGCGCCGAGCCGGGCCAGGAACGCGCCCGGCCGGTGCAGCACGAGCAGGGGTCCACCCGTGCCGATGGTCCGGCCGCCGTGGTACTGCACCCGCAGCGCCAGCCGCTCGGCGACCCGGTGCAGCAGCGCCTCCGCGATCCGGCCGCGCACCGGCGCCGACGGCACCGCGAACACGTCGGGCCAGCGGGGCAGCGCCGGGCCCGCCGCGACGGCACCGGTCGGCATCGCACCGGTCGGCATCGGGCCGGCCGGGGTCGGATGCAACAGCGTCATACGTCCTCCTGAAGACGGTGCCGGGGGCGGGCGATCACCGGGAGCCCCCGCAGGTACAGCCGGATGCCCTGCAGGCGGATCCGGGCGCTGACAGTCAGGGCGGTGAACGGGTGCGCCGCGGCCGGCGCGCGGGTCCCGCGCAGCGTCGCGGTGAAGACCCGGGCCCCGTCGCGTTCGAGCACGACGGTGAGGGCCAGCCGGTCGCCGGGCGCGGGCAGCCGCATCCGGTAGCGCCCGCCCGGGCCGAAGAACGGCGAGACGTAGAACGCCTTGCCGGTCTCGGCCCGTCCGTCCGCATCGGGGTGCAGCAGGTAGCAGTGCCGCTCGCCGTAGGTGTTGTGCACCTCCGCGACGACCGCCGACAACCGTCCACTGTGGTCGTGGCACCAGTACACGGTGAGCGGGTTGAAGATGTGGCCGAGCCCCCGTGCGTTGGTGAGCATCAGGATCCGGCCGCCGGCGTCGACGCCGCGGCGGGCGAGGAACCGCTCCACATTGGACCTGATCGTCCCCTGTGGATCGCCGAGGTGGTCGCGGGCCCGGAACCGGGGGTCCGGCGGGGCGTCGAGGTCGACAAGCCACTGGTACGTGCGGTAGGCGAACCCGTGCCGCAACGGCCGCGTGCGCGCGTGCCGCACCAGGCACCGGTACAGGACGGGGCCGGCGCTCACCAGGCCACGCCCAGCGAGCGGGCGGCCTCGACGCCGGAGCGGCAGCCGTCCTCGTGGAAGCCCCAGCCGTGGTACGCCCCGGCGAACGCGGTGGTCCCGTCGTTCAGGGCGGGCAGGCGGCGCTGGGCGGTGAGCGCTCCCGGCGTGTAGATCGGGTGCGTGTAGCGCATCCGGGCCAGCACGGCCGCGGCGGGCACGTCGGGATCGTTGAGCGACACGAGGTACCGCCGCCGGGACGGCAGCCGCTGCAGCCGGCTCATGTCGTAGGTGACCCGGGCCGGGCCGCTGCCGGCGTCGCAGCCGGGCAGCAGGTAGTTCCAGCTCGCCCGCGCGCCGGGCCGGTCCGGCAGCACCGTGTCGTCCGTGTGCAGGACCGTGTCGTTCACGGTGTATGTGAACGCTCCCAGCACCGTGCGCTCGGCCGCGGTCGGGTCGGCGAGCAGCCGCAGCGCGTCGTCGGCGTGGGTGGCCAGCACGACGGCGTCGAACCGGTGCTCGTCGCCGGCGTCGTCACGCACGCGCACACCGTCCGGCCCGCGGTGCACGGCCCGGACCGGCACGGCGGTGCGCACGGCCGTGAGCTCCTTGGCGAGCAGCTCGACATAGGTGCGGGAGCCGCCGACGACCGTGCGCCACGTGGGCGAGCCGGTGACGCTGAGCATGCCGTGGTTGGCCAGGAACGCGAACAGGTACCGGGCCGGGTATTCGGCGACCGTCTCCGGCTCGCACGACCACACGGCCGACACGAGCGGGACGACGAAGTGCCGCACGAAGTGGGCGGAGTAGCGGCCGCGGCGCAGGAACTCGCCGAGCGTCGGGCCGGGCCCGTCGCCGGGCGCGGCGAGCAGGGCCCGGGCCCGGCGGTGGAACCGCGGCACCTGCGCGAGGGTGGCCAGGTAGGCCGGGCGCGGCGGCTGCACGAACAGCCCGCGGGCGCCCTTCGCCCCGGCGTACTGCAGCCCGCACCCGAGGCAGCGCACGGACATGCTCATCTCGGTCGCCTGCGTCGCCACGCCGAGCTCGGCGAAGAGGCGCAGCAGGTGCGGGTAGGTGCGGCGGTTGTGCACGATGAACCCGGAGTCGACGGCGACCGTGCCGTTGCCGTCGGCGATGTCGTGCGTGTGCGCGTGCCCGCCGAGGCGCGGCTCGGCCTCGTACAGCGTCACGGCGCACGCGTCGCGCAGGACGTACGCGGCGGTGAGGCCGGCGACGCCGGCACCGATGACGGCCACGGATCTCATGTCCCGGATTCGGAGCGGGCTCGGCGGCGGATGGGGCCGCGATGTGTTCTTCTGGGGGACATGGTCACCGAGCCGCATCTGGTCACCCGCGGTGCCGCCGATCCCCGTGCGCTCGTCCTGCTGCTGCACGGCGGCCGGGTGCACAGCACGGCGTCCGCGCAGCGCGGGGTCGCCTATTTGCGGATGCTGCCGTTCGGCCGGGCGGCCGCCGACGCGGGACCCGGCGTGGCGGTGTGGCGGCTGCGCTACCGCTACCGCGGCTGGAACGAGCCCGAGCGGCATCCGGTCGCCGACGCCCGCTGGGCCCTGGACCGGGCCGCGCGCACGCACCCGGGTGTGCCGGTGGTCCTGGTCGGGCACTCGATGGGCGGCCGGGTCGCGCTGCACGTCGCCACCGCGCCCGGCGTGGCCGGCATCTGCGCCCTCGCGCCGTGGCTCGAGCCGCCCGATCATGCGCTGCCGACGGACCCGGCCGTGCCGCTGCTCATCGCGCACGGCGACCGCGACCGCACGACCGATCCGGGCGAGTCCGCGCGGTTCGCCGCCGCGCACGGCGGGCGGTTCGTCCTCGTCAAGGGCGAGAACCACACGATGCTGCGGCGGTACTCCCACTGGAACCGCCTCGTCGAGAGGTTCGTCCGCACCGTGGCCTGGCCGAACGGCTGAGCCGCGGTCCGTCGTTCAGCCCTCGACAACGGTCCGGGCAGTCATGGCCGACCGGCAACACTGTGACGCTTCGACTCCATAGAGTGACCGAGTCATTGTGTTCAGTGCCGAACCACGGGGGGATCCATGTTCCACGCCGTCACCGCCGGTGCCATGCTGCTGTCCTCGCTCGCCGCGCCCGCCGCGCCGCCCGTCACGCCGCCGCCGCCGAACGAGGTGAGCATCAGCGTGGTCACCGCCAATGGCTCCGGCTGCCCGGACGGCAGCGCCGCGGTCGACGTCTCACCCGACCGCAAGGCGTTCACGGTCACCTACAGCGAGTACATGGCCCAGGTCGGTGTGGGCACGAAACCCACCGACTTCCGCAAGAACTGTCAGCTCGCCCTCGACGTGCACATCCCGCAGGGCTTCACCTACGCGATCGCCGACGCCGACTACCGCGGCTTCGCCCACCTCGAGCGCGGCGCCACCGGCACCGCCGTGGCCGGCTACTACTTCCAGGGCAACTCGCAGACCGCCCGGGCCAGCCACCCGTTCCGCGGCCCCATGGACGACAACTGGCAGACCAAGGACTCCGTCGCCGTGACCGCCCTGGTCTTCGAGAAGTGCGGCGAGGAGCGCCACCTCAACATCAACACCGAGCTGCGGGTCAACGCCGGCACCTCGAACAAGAAGACGACGACGAGCTTCATGAGCATGGACTCGACCGACGCCGCCTTCAGCACCGTCTACCAGATCGCCTGGAAGCGCTGCCCGTAGGCGTGGGGGTTCACCGGTCCGGGATGGCGACCACGCGCAGCGAGTACGTCGTCTCGGACCACCACCCGCTCTTGCGGGTCAGCACGGAGACGACCCGGGAGCCGTCCGCGGAGATCCCGGCGTCGGCGAAGTCGCCGGTGGCCAGCCGGGTGAACCGGCCGCCGTCGAGCAGCCACAGGCCGGCCTCCTCGCCGTTGACCGTGCCGGCGACCACGACCCGGTTCGCCCGCGCGTCCAGGCCCATCGTGCGGCCGACACCGGTGCCGGCGGTCGTGGCGCCGCCCGAGCCGTCCAGGCGGCAGACCGAGTAGGTCCCCGCCTTCGCGGCGTCGTCGCCGCAGCGCGGGGCGAAGTAGTAGGTGTCACCGCCGGGCGCGGTGACCGGGTGCCGCACGCCGGGGCCGCCGACGCACCCGGCCTCGGGCGCGTCGACGGGCCGCATCCCGCACGGCTCGACCGTGAACCCGGCGCCCGGCTCGCGGGCCGCGTCCTCCTGCGGGCCGCCCTCGTCGATACGCGTGAGCGTCGGCCGCTCGTCCGCGCACGAGGAGAGGACTCCCACCGTGTGCTCGCCCAGTGGCAGCAGGTCGAACGGCCACTGGGTGCGCCCGGAACGGCAGGGCTTCCCCGTGAAGCCGACCGGCTCGGGCCGCCCGCCCGGGCGGATCCGCATCGGGTACGGGCTCGAGTCGGAGTCGACCGGCTCCTGCAGGTAGTACAGCGTGTCGCCGACCCAGACGGGCGCGCGGTAGTCCTCACCCGTGGCCGACGACGTCAGCTCGGTGCCGTCGTAGCCGTCGGTCGAGCAGCCGGCGGTCGTGGCCGCGAGTACGAGGGCGACCGTCAATACGGACAAGGCGCGCATGGCGGCTGACGGTATCGCAGCCGCCGCGGCGATTGGTGTGCAAAGCGTGTAGCTATGCCGTACAGTTCGGCGCCATGCCGACCCCCGACCGCGCCGCCACGATCCTGCTCGTCGAGGACGATCCGGGTGATGAGCTCATGGCCCGGGAGGCGTTCGAGGACGACGCCCAGTCGAGCGACCTGCACGTCGCCCGGGACGGCCAGGAGGCCCTGGACTTCCTCTACCGGCGCGGCCGCCACGCGGACGCGCCCCGGCCCGACTTCATCCTCCTGGACCTCAACCTGCCCCGGGTCGACGGCCGGCAGGTCCTGCGCCAGGTCAAGTCCGACGCGGCCGTGGCCAGCATCCCGGTGGTGGTGCTGACGACGTCGAGCGCCGTCGAGGACGTGGCCGCCTGCTACGGCGCGCACACGAACGCCTACATCACGAAGCCGCAGGGGTACGAGGAGTTCGTCGACGTCGTGCGCCAGATCAACCAGTTCTGGCTGGACACCGTCCGCCTCCCCGGGGGAACCCCGGCCGCCTGAGCAGGGCCGGCCGGCTCAGTGCTCGATCGCCGGCTCAGTGCTCGATCGTGAGCACCGAGTCCAGGCCGGTGAGGGCCAGGACCCGGCTCAGCGTCGTGTCCGGATTGCGCACCACGAACCGGCGGCCCTCACGCATCGCCTGCTTGTGCGCGCGGACCAGCGCGGCGACGCCTGACGAGTCGCAGTACGAGAGCGCGCTCAGCTCTGCGACCAGCTCCGCCGCGCCGTCCGCGAACGCCTCGTTCACGGCCGCCGCGAAGTGTTCCGAGGAGTGGTAGTCCAGGGCACCGGACGCCACCAGCACCACCCCGCCCGGGCCCGCGGCGGCTGTGATCGTCAGCCCCGAACCGGAACGCCTGTCACTGTTCATGAGGAGCGAAGCGTAACCCGCCCGGTTCGGGGCCGCAGCGCTGGTCCTAGCCCTCGCTCAGGAACGCGTTGGTGACCGCCGCGAGCAGGGGCGACGCGAAGATCGTATAGTGGGTCAGGCCCGGCAGGATCGCGAGCGCGTGGCCGCCCTTGGGTCGGCCCTCGCCCATCCAGCCGCCGTCGCGCAGGCCGCCGTCGAGCAGGCCGAACACCTCGACGTAGTGGCTCGGCGGGGCCATGTCGGCGTCGGCGGCCACGAACATGGTGGGGACCTGCAGCCCGGCGATGGCCTCGCGCAGGTCGAGCGGCTCGGCCATGAACGCGCCGATCTTGTCCAGGAGGCGCGGGAAGTCCTCCGGGCGCGGGGCGACCCGCTGGTAGTCCTGGTACATCGGCGTGTCCTTCATGAACTCCGCCGCGGCCGCGCTGAGCTGGCCCTGCTGGGCGCGCATCTCGGCGTAGACGGCCTCGGTCCAGGCGTGCGCGGACACCGCGACGAGCTTGGACACCAGCTGCGGATGGTCCAGCGCCGTGCGCACGGCCACGCCGCCGCCGAGGGAGTAGCCGACCACCGCGGGGCGGTCCAGGCCGAGGTGGCCGATGAGCGCCGCGATGTCGGCGGCCATGGTGCCCAGGTCGAGGGGGCGCTCGACGTCCGCGGTGCGGCCGTGGCCCTGCAGGTCGACGGTGATGACCTGGTGCTGCGCGGCGAGGGCAGGGATCACGGGCCCGAACATCTCGCCGGAGCCGAGCCCGCCGTGCAGCAGGATCAGCGGCCGGCCGGAGCCGTGCGTCTCGTAGTACAGGTTGATGCCGTTGACGTCGGCGTAACTTCCACTGCTCATGCCCCCACCCTAGGACAGCAGCAGGTCCTCCAGGCTGGCCAGGAGCGTGCGCGCCGTGTACGGCTTCGCGAGGTACGCGTCAGCGCCCGCCATCCGCCCGGCCGTCTCGAACGTGGTCTGGGTCTGCGCGGTGAGCATGATGATGGGCACGGCGATCGTCGAGGTGATCTGGCGCAGCGTGCGGCACACCTCGATCCCCGACATGCCCGGCATGGACACGTCGAGCACCACCGCGTCCGGCGGCCGGCGCTGGATCAGGGCGATCGCCGACGGCCCGTCGTGCGCGGTCGCCACCTCGTAGCCGCCGTTGCGCAGCTGTGTGGCCATGAGCTCGCGCAGGTCCTCGTCGTCGTCGACCGCGACGATGTACCCGGAGTCGCCCATCCGTTCCCCCTCATCACCGTTCCCCTTCCGATCTTGCGCCGGACGGGGGGTGCCGTGAGGGGCAAACCGGGTGCGGTGTGGTTGCGGCGACCCGGTCAGGGTGCGCTCAGGCCGCCGGCAGGGCTTCCCGCTCGGCCAGCTCGACCAGCTCGAGGGAGTCCTCGCGGCCGATCCGGTGCTCGCACAGGTAGCCCAGCATCGACCACGTGGCGTCGGAGACGTCCTGCGGGCCGAAGTCGGCCAGGAGCCCCTCCTCGCCGAGCTGGGTGCGCACGAGCGCCTCGGCGACGGCCGGGTTCACCTCGACGTCGCGGCGCATCGCGGCCACGAACTCGGCGACCGCCTCGGGCGGCGTGTCCTCGTCGAAGAGGCTGCGCACGGCCAGGCGGATCGCGGCCGCCAGCACCTCGCCGTCGTGCTCCTCCGGCGGCTGCTCGGCCGCCGCCCCGGCCGCCTTCTCGTCGCCGCTCAGTAACGCGACGAACACCGTGCCCACGCGCGAGCGTGGCTCGAACTCGTGTTCCCCCTCACCCATGCACCGAGCGTAGCCCGCGCGACCGGGACCGGAGACCCCACAAATCGTGGCCGGAATCACCGCAACTCGTGCCCGCAGCGCCGGTATGCCCATCGATTGGGCCCCGCCCTGGGCCCAAAGGCCCAGGATCGGCGGCCCGGCGATCACTAGCGTTCGGACCGCGAAGTGCTGACCCTACGTACGGGAGTTTCGATGACCCTGTCCCTCCGGCATCAGCCGCGCTCGCGGCTGTTCGTGCTGGCCGGTGTCGCGGTGGCGCTCGTCGCGCTGCTCGGCTGGTTCGCCACCGGGCCGCTGCGCGCGGCCAGCGCCGATGCGGCCCCCGTGTCCCAGGGCAAGCCGGCCACCGCCTCGTCCAGCGAGGGCCGCAGCTACCCCGCCGCGGCCGCCGTCGACGGCGACGAGAAGACCCGCTGGTCCAGCGCGTTCAGTGACCCGCAGTGGCTGCAGGTCGACCTCGGCGCGCCGACCGCGCTGAGCAGGGTGGCGCTGAACTGGGAGCGGGCCTACGGCACCGGATACCAGATCCAGACCTCGGCCGACGCCGCCACCTGGACGACCGTGTACTCCACCACGACCTCCAAGGGCGGCAAGGAGACGGTCGCCGTGTCCGGCACCGCCCGGTATGTCCGGCTCTACGGCACCGCCCGCTCCTCCGGCTACGGGTACTCGCTGTGGGAGTTCCAGGTCTACGGCGGCTCCGGCGCCCCGGCGACGGCGACCGTCGGCCCGGTGACGACCGGCCCGTCGAGCCCCGGCCCCGTCCCGACCGGCACGGTGACCACGACGCCCACCGGCACCGCCCAGGCCGGCTGGATCATGGCGCCCAACCCCGTCACGAACGTCAAGCCCTCCCACGAGGTACCCCCCAACAAGGGCGGTTTCCACGAGTTCCAGGCCAACTGCTCGGTCTCGCGGACCAACCTCCAGGACGACCCCATCGTCTTCCCCGGGCTCGCCGGCGCGTCGCACATGCACACGTTCATGGGCAACACGACCACCAACGCCAACTCGACGGTCGAGTCGCTGACCCAGGGCGCGACCACCTGCAAGGCCAAGGGCGACCTGTCCGCGTACTGGATGCCGACGCTGTACAACGGCGACACCGCGGTCAACCCCGAGGGCCTGCAGACCATCTACTACAAGACCGGTGTGCAGGACTACCGCACGATCCGGCCGTTCCCCAAGGGCCTGCGCTTCGTCGTGGGCAACGCGAAGAACACCGACGCCGACAAGTTCCTCGCCGCGACCGAGAAGGGCTTCGAGTGCGGCGACAGCTACGAGAACAAGAACATCCCGGTGAGCTGCCCGACCGACCGCTCGGTCAAGCTCAACATCCGGTACCAGGCCCCGAGCTGCTGGGACGGGCTGCACCTGGACTCGCCGGACCACCAGAGCCACATGGCGTATCCGGTCGACACGCACTCGGCCGCCGGGATCGTCTGCCCCGACGACCACCCGGTCGCGGTGCCGAAGCTCGAGTTCAAGATGGCCTGGCCGGTTAACGGCGACATGTCGAAGGTGCACTTCGCCAGCGGCGCCGGCCCCACGTTCCACTACGACTTCGTCAACGCGTGGGACGACCGGACGCTCAAGGCGATGATCGACGGGTGCATCGTCGCGGCCCGCCAGTGCGACGCCCAGGGCCACGACGGCCGGGACGACCAGCAGCCCGCGCCGTACGTCCTGAACAACAACTACGTCCTGCCGTAACGGCGGGCAGTGCCGTGGCGCCGCCGTCCCGGACCGGGGCGGCGGCGCCGTGGCGTATTCTCTGACGCCGGATCGCGAGCGACTGGGAGCGTGGGCGTGCGGCAGTGGATCGGCGTGACGGCCGTGGCCGCGGGCATCGCCGCCGCCGCGATCGTCGTCCCCCCGCTGCTGCTGCCCGATCGCGACGAATCGGACGATTCGCCGGCGAGCGTGACCGGGAAGTCCGCAAGACCCGATCAGCCGCCGGGCAGCGCGCTCCAGCCCGGCGCCGGCTCCGGCGCACCCGGCTCCGGCGGCGCGAGCCCCGGCCCGGCGAGCACCGCCCCCGCGAGCCCGAGCGCGCCGGGGGCGTTCACCCCGATCGCCGTGCAGGCCGAGGACCCGGCCAACCGCATCACCGGCGGCGCGTCGGCGGTGGCCTGTGCGAGCTGCCGCGGCGGCCGGCGGGTGCGGTACATGTGCGCCGACTGCACCCTCACCGTGAAGGTCACGCTGCCGAGCGCGGGCACCCGCACCGTGACCGTCTACTACGAGGCCGACGGCAACCGCTCGATCAAAGTGCGCATCGGCGGCGGTACCGCCCGCACGTTCCCGGTCACCGGGCCCGACTGGACAGTGCCGCAGTCGTTGCGGTTCACCGCCGACCTGCC
The DNA here is from genome assembly GCF_019904175.1 of Dactylosporangium vinaceum. Taxonomy (GTDB): domain Bacteria; phylum Actinomycetota; class Actinomycetes; order Mycobacteriales; family Micromonosporaceae; genus Dactylosporangium; species Dactylosporangium vinaceum. Next base: position 4,674,725 of record NZ_CP061913.1, read on the forward strand.
GGCCGGCGAGGTCCAGCTGACGCTGTTCAACGACGACGCCCCGGCCCCCGATCTGGACGAGATTGTCATCGCCTGATCCTGGTAGCGTCCCACCCGTGGTGAGCTCCGACCGTGCGGTCGCCGCGGCCGCACTGACCCGCGCCGTCCTCGTCGGCCGGGCCGTCGCGACGTCGATCGCGGGCGCGGCGGGACTACTCCTCGTCGCCGACCGGTGGCGCATCGCCGAGGTCCTCGCCGTCGTCGCGGCCGGCACCGCGATCCAGCTCGGCCTCCTCGCCCGCTGGCCCCGCCTCGCCGCCCGCCCGCTGGCCGCCCTGGCCGCCGACTCCGTCCTCGTCCTGGCCGTGCTCGCGCTGGGCCGCGGCGACATTGCGTACTTCTGCTTCGCCGCCGGCGCCGGCGCCCTGGCCGGGGTGCTGCTCGGGCTGCGGGCCGTGCCCGTGTGGGTCCTGCAGGCCGCGCTGGGCTTCGCCGTCATCGGTACCGTGCTGCGCCGCCTCGACCCGCCCGCGGAGCTGGCCGCGTTCGTCGTCGCCCTGCCCCTCGCCGGCGCCCTCGCCGGCCTCGGCGCGTCGATCCTCACCTCCGCCCTGGCCCGCTACCTGGAGCTGTCCCGCGGCCTGGTCGCCTCGGCCCAGCGCTCAGCGGCCGCCGACGAGCGGGCCCGGCTCGCCCGCGAACTGCACGACTCGGTGAGCAAGACCCTGCGCGGCGTCTCCCTGGCCGCGCTGGCCCTGCCGACCTCGCTGCGCCGCCAGCCGGCCCTGGCCGAGCAGCTCGCCGGCACCGTCGCCCAGGGCGCCACCGCCGCCGCCCGCCAGGCCCGCGAGCTCCTCGAGGCCATGCGCCTCGACGTGCCCGACCGCGACTTCGCCACCACCGTCCGCGAGCTCTGCGACACCTGGAGCGCGGCCACCGGCGTCGCCGTGCGCACGGTCCTCGAGCCGATCGACCCGCCGATCGCGGTCGGCTACGAGCTGAGCCGGATCGTGCGCGAGGCCCTGGCCAACATCGCCAACCACGCGTACGCCCACCGAGTCGTGGTCCGCCTGGCCCGCACCCGCCGCGGGGTGCTCGTCGAGATCTCCGACGACGGGACCGGCTTCGCGGTGCCCCGCGACCTCTCGCGCCTGCAGACGGCCGGGCACTTCGGCATCGTCGGCATGGCCGAGCGCGCCGCGAACGTGGGCGGGGACCTGCATGTCGACTCCGCGCCCGGGGCCGGCACGACGATCACGGTGCGGGTGCCGCTCGGGGTGCCCGCCGTGGACGGTGCGGCGTGATCAGCCTGGTGATCGTCGATGACAACCCGATCGTGCGGGCGGCGCTGCGCGGGATCGTCGAGGGCGACGACGAGATGGAGGTCCTCGCCGAGGCCGCGAACGGCCGGGAGGGCCTCGCCGCGGTCCGGCACCTGCGGCCGACCGTGACACTGCTCGACCATCGCATGCCGATCGCCGACGGGCTGTCGGTGATCGGGACGCTCTCGCGGTACACCTGCGTCCTGGTGTTGACGAGTGACGACGACGCGGAGCTCATCGGGGGCATGCTCCACGAGGGTGCCCGCGGCTATCTCGTGCACGGCGAGTTCGAGCCGCGGGAGCTGCTGCGGGCGGTCCGGGCGGTGGCCGGCGGGCGGGGCTGGCTGTCGCCGATCGCCGCGTCCGTCGCCGCGACGATGGTGCGCGACCAGCAGGCCCGCGAGCGGGTCAGGCATCAGCAGGTCCTCGCGCGCCGCCAGTTCGGGCTGACCGACCGGGAGGAGGACGTGATGCGGCTGCTGTGCGAGGGCCTGTCCAACGCGTCGATCGCCCACCAGCTGCGGCTGACCGAGAAGACGGTGAAGAACCACCTGAACCACGTCTTCGCGAAGCTGCAGGTCCGCAGCCGCACCGAGGCGGTCATCCGCTGGACGCACGGCCGATGAACCGCCCGGCGAACCGCTCCAGCTCGTCCTCGGTGCCGCCGACGACGACCCTCGTCACCCCCTCCTCCCGCAGCCGTTCCAGGGTTTCCTCCGTCATCGTCGAGGAGCCCCATCGGGTGTACTGCAGCGCCGAGGGGTCCCGGTCGGCCTCCTCGGCCGCCGAGCGCACGATCGCCAGCTGAGCGCGCCGCTCCTGCGGCGACAGCAGCCCGCCCGGAAACCAGCCGTCGCCGCGCCGACCGGCCCGCCGCGCCGCCGCCGCGCTCGACCCGCCGACGTGGATCGGCAGCGGCGCCGCGGGCTGCGGGAAGCTGCACAGCGAGTCGAACGCGAAGAACTCCCCGGCGAAGCTCACGCCCTGCTCGTCGCCGGTCATGAGCAGCCGCAGCACGTCGATCGCCTCGTCGGCCCGCCGCCCCCGCGACGCGAAGTCGACACCCATCGCCGCCGCCTCGCCCGGCAGCGACCCGAGCCCGACGGTCAGCAGCCGCAGCCGCCCCTTCGACAGCCGGTCGACAGTGGCCAGGCGCTTGGCGAGGACGACCGGGTGGTGGTACGGCAGCAGCAGCACCCCGGTGCCGAGCAGCAGCCGCTCGGTCGCCGCGGCCGCGAACAACAGCAGCTCCAGGGGGTCGCCGTAGGGCAGCGTGGTCGGCACCGGGTGCCCGCCGAACGTGGCGCCCGGGTAGAGCGCGACGTGCTCCGGCACGTACATGCCCTCGAACCCGCAGGCCTCCACGTGCCGGGCGAACGCGGCGAGCCGGTCCGGGTCGACACCGAACATGGGCGTGCTGTACGACACCGAGAACGTGATCACGCCCGGACGCTAAACGTTGACGCCGGTGTCACCGCAAGCCGTTAGAAGCGCACGACGTGCCCGGTGCGCGGCGGCGTCTTCCCGGCCAGGACCTCCAGCCAGGCCGCCTGCAGCGCCTCGGGCCCGGACCCCTCCTCGACGTCGACCCAGTCCCCGGCCGCGAACCGCTCCCACGCCGCGGCGAACCGGGCGTCGAGCCCGTCGCGGCCCCAGTCGCCCGACCGTTTCCGGATCCGGGTCGGCGCGAAGAACACCTCCCCGGCGGCGAGGGCGTTGGGCGACTGGGTGGTGAGCCCGACCGCGATGTCCTTGACGAGCCGCCCGCCGAGGTGGCCCTTGAGCGCGTCCCGCGTGCCGGCGGAGCCGGAAAGATCCAGATACGTCGTGGGTACCGCCGCGAGCGCGCCGATCCGGTCGTAGCCGAGCACCTCGTCGTAGCAGCCGAGCGACGCGGTGAACGCCACGTTCTCCGGCGAGGTCAGCCCGACCACCCGCGCACCCTTGCCCTGCAGGTCGAACGCCGTCGCATACGCGGTCTTGCTCGACGCCGAGGACAGCACGACCTGCTCCGCGCCGTACCAGCCGTCGTCGAGGACCTGGTCGGCGAGCATGAACGAGGTGAAGTACAGCGGCCGGAACAGCACCAGCAGGTCCTCGCGGTCGCGGCGGTAGGCGGCGTCGCCGGTGGTGAGCCGGTACGCGTTGTACGGCGACGGCAGCCCGGCCCGGTGCGGGCTCTCGTCGCGGAACCCGGCGGCGTCGACCCGGCCCGGCCGCACGAGCAGGTGCCCGGCCGGCGGGAGGTACCCGTAGACGCGCCCACCGACCGGCACGTCCGGGTGGTTCGACGCGCTGACGTCGGCGAAGCCCCACAGCGGCACGAGACCCCACCGCGGCTCGAGGCCGACCGCGGCGGGCGGGAAGAACTCCCAGTAGCGCATGGCGTCGCCGAGTACGGCGTAGGTCACGTTGTTGGCCGTGACCCCGACCCGGTCGACCCGCAGCACCGCCTCGCCGTCGCCCGGGTCCGGCGGTGCGGTGTCACCGATGGTGGTGCTGGCCAGGTCCTGCCGGTCGACCGCGAACGTCCACATGCCTGTCATTCTGCCGGGTGTCTCCCCTCGTGCGGCATCGGCGATTTCACCAGTCAACCGTCCGCACGCCGGTGCCGCTCACGGCGCCGGCGTGCGCCGGAACGGGGCCAGGGTGGCGCGCACCGCATCCGCGGCGCCCCAGTCGTCGTCGAACTGGGCGATGACGGCGAGGTGCTGGCGCAGCTGCAGGATCGGCATCCGCTGCGGCCAGCCGGCGTCGAGCCCGGTCAGCTCGGCGTAGACGGCGAAGAACCGGCCGGCCTCCGGCGGCGGCGCGGTCGACCACACGTGGGCCAGGTCGACCTCGGCCCAGGTGTAGGACACGGCCGGGTCGATGAGCGCGGGCCGGCCGTCGGCGGTGGCCATGATGTTCTGGGCCCACAGGTCGCCGTGCGTCAGGCAGGGCGGTCGCGGCGGCAGCAGCTCGGGGAGCCGGTCGCAGAGCCGTTCGAGGGCGGCCCGGTCGGCGGCGTCGAGGGCCGCGTCGACGCGGGGTTCGCCGAGCCAGCGCAGCAGCCGGTGCCGGGCGAAGAACGCGTGGCCGTCGTCGTCCCAGGTGTTGACCTGGCGGCGCCGGCCCAGCCAGTTGTCACGGTGCCAGCCGAACCGGGTGCCGGCCGTGCCCAGGTGCAGCCGGGCCACGGCGTGCGCGGCCCGCTCCCAGAACGCCGCACCGTCGGGCCGCCCGCGCAGCCGCGACAGGACGAGCAGTTCGGGGCTCGCCAGCACCACGTCGGGCGTCGCCACCCCGCCGAGCTCCCGCAGCGCGGTCAGCCCCTCGGCCTCGGCGGCGAAGACGTCGTCGCCGGGCGGCTCGGCGAACCCCTTGACGAACACGGCCTCCGCGCTCCGCCGGAACGCGATCCCCGCGAGCGCGGCGAGCCCCCCGGACACCGGCTCGACCCTGACGACGTCGCCCATTCCGGCCCGTCGCAGCCCGTCGAGGAGCACCGCCCCCGTCTCGGCGGCCGCCGTCACGCCGGCCCGTCCAGCGCCCGCGCGGCCCGCCGCGCCGCCTGCAGCGTGTCCTCGTCGAACACCACCAGCCGCACGAGCGTGATCCCGGCCGGCGGCGTGCGCAGCTCCGTCAGCGCCAGCCGGGCCGCATCCTCCTTCGGCCACCGGTAGACGCCCGATGAGATCAGCGGAAACGCGACGGACGCCGCCCCCAGCTCCGCGGCCACGGCGAGCGAGTTGCGGTAGCAGTCGCGCAGCAGCGCCGAGCGGTCCTCGGTGGCACTCCACACCGGCCCGACCGTGTGCACCACCCACCGCGCCGGCAGCCGGCCCGCCGTGGTCGCCACCGCCTGCCCGACCTGGAGCCCGCGCCCGTAGTGCCCGGCCCGCAACGCCCGGCACTCCATGAGGATGGCCGGCCCGCCCTTGCGGTGGATCGCCCCGTCCACCCCACCCCCGCCGAGCAGCGACGAGTTCGCCGCATTGACGACCACGTCCACCCGCTCGGCGGTGACGTCCCCGATGATCAGCTCAGCCTCCACGGCCGCCATCATCGCCCACATCGACCCCCGCCATCGACCCTTTTCGCCGTCCGCCTGCCCATTTCCCGCACCGACCGGCCGCCGGCGCCGTGGTGGTGATCGTCGTCGCCCGGTGGCGGGGTGGCCGTGTAACGTGCGCGCCGTGCGAGCGATGGTGGGAGTGCTGGCGGTCGGGATGATCGCGGTGTCGGGGTGTGGTGGCGGGGAGCCCGCGGCGGCCCCGGCGGCCTCGGCGACAACGGGTGCGGCGGCGACCGCGGCCAGTGCGTCGGCGGCAATGCCGGTGACGCCGGTGGCGACGCCGACCGCGGCGGGGGTGATCGCCTACACCGTGGTGCAGCCCAAGACGCTGCTCGGGCGGGCACCGGCCACGGAGACGGCGCTCAAAGAGGACGGCGTCAAGGCCGGCAATGCCTGGGGATCGGCGAGCCAGACGAAGGCCTCGGGCGCCTACGGGACCGCCGCCAAGAAGAACGTCATTGTCTTCGCCGCGGCCGTCGCCGACGTCCCGGACCCGGCCGCGATGGTGGAGCAGGTGGCCACGCAGAGCTTCGCCAAGTACACGTTCCACCCGGTGGACGCCGGGCGGGGCGGTGCGGGGCGGTGCTCGGACTCGGCGACGGGCGGCGGGACGCCGACGACGCTGTGCCTGTGGGCGGACAACTACGCGGCCGGGATCTTCTACTTCTTCTTCGTCTCCGGGGCCGCGGCCGACACCCTGCTGCCGCAGGCCCGGGCCGAGGTCGAGGTCGACAAGAACAAGTGAGGGACCGTCGCCGCACCCCGGATCAGGGGTGCGGCGACGGTCCGGGCGCGGCTAGCCGAGGTACTTCTCCCACGGGCCCGTGATGGCGAGCGTGATGCCCGGGACCTGGATGTTGACGAACAGGATCCGGCCGTCGGGGGAGAACGTCGGGCCGGTGAACTCCGAGTAGACGTTCGCGCCGTTCGAGGTGCCGATGACGACCTGGTTGCGGGCGATCGCGTAGGTCGGGCCGCCGGGGATGGCGCTGAGCACGTGGGAGGCGCGGACGCCGTCCTCGGCCAGGACCAGGGAGCCCCACGGGGTGACGGTGACGTTGTCGGGGCCGTCGAAGGTCAGGTCGGCGTACTTCGGGAACGGGCCCTCGGACTCGCCGGCCTGCACATTGTGCGGGAAGTACGTGACGAGCGTGATGGTCTCGTCGGCGTAGTTGTAGAACCAGACCATGCCGTCGTGCTTGGTGGCGTCGGCCGGCAGGTCGTTGGCGCCGAAGGCGAAGCTGTTGACGATGTAGCAGCCCTTGCTCGTCGACCAGACGCCCTCGAACTTCTTGCCGCGGGTGACGGTGCCGTCGGCGAACTGGGTGCGGACCGTCTTGGTGCGGGCGTCGCGGTCGGGGACCTCGAGCCAGGTGACCTTGAACGGGCGGCCGAGCTGGGCCGAGGTCAGGTAGGACACGTCGGGCAGGATGCTGCCGTCGTCGAGGCGGATCTGCATCGCCTCCAGCTTGCCGACCGTCTCGTCGAGGCGGTTGGCCAAGCCGGACTGGAGCTTGACGTTCTCGGTGTTGGACCAGCGGTAGAACAGGCCGTTGGGGCCGGACGCGTCCTCGGAGAGGTACACGTGCCTGCCGTTGGGCTCCACGGCGAGGGCCTCGTGCTCGAAGCGGCCGAACGCCTTGATGGGCTTCGGCAGCTGGTACTTCGAGTCGTTGACGAGCACCTCGAAGACGTACCCGTGGTCCTTCTGGTAGGTGCCCGTCAGGCCCGCCGCGGACCAGGTGGCGCCCGCGTTGATGAACGTCTCCTCGCAGGTCAGCCAGGTGCCCCAGGGGGTGACGCCGCCGGCGCAGTTGCGCACGGTGCCGGAGATGCCGACCCACTCCTCGCGCTTGGCGCCGTTGCGGTCGGTGGTGATGATCGTGCAGCCGCTGGCGTTCTGCGCGCCCGGGTCGTAGACGGTGCCCTCGATGTGCGGCACGCCGTACTGCGACATGTGCGGCGTCATCTCGTGGTTCTGGATGAGCGTGAGGCCGTTGCGGTCCGCGCCGACGACACCGGTGCCGTCGTGGTACGCCGGGGTCTTGCCCTGGCCGTCGGACAGCTCGGTCTGGCCCTCGCGGGTGACGATCGTGTAGGAGAAGCCCGCCGGCAGGGCGAGGATGCCGTTCGGGTCGTCGACCAGCGGCGGGAAGGGGCGGCCGGTGGCCGGCTTGCTCTCCGCGGTGCTCGAGGCGGCGGCGGCCGGCTCGGCCAGGGTGGGCAGCGCACCCGCAACGGTAAGCCCGACACCGGCGGCGGCGCCGCCGGTCAGCACTTGACGACGAGAAATGGTCATGCCCGCACTCTGCAAATGACAGCCGAATGCCGATGTGTCACTGCATGAGGGCACCGTGGACGCCCGGTGAACGGCTCGTGAATCGACACGAAGGGTAGCCTCACGAGGGTCCGCGCCGTGCTCCGCCGTCGGCTACTGTGTGTGGATCTTACCCGGTTCGATACGACTGCAGCGGAAAGGTGACGGTCCGTGTTCCGTGTCGGTGACGTCCTCCTCGACACGTACGAGGTGCGTGACGTCATCCGCAGCGGCGGGATGGGGCTGGTGTACCGCGTCCACCACCGCGGCTGGGGTGTCGAGCTGGCGGTGAAGACGCCGCGGCCCGAGTTCGCCGGGGATGCACTGTTCCAGGCCGAGGCCGAGAACTGGGTGGCCCTCGGCGCCCACCCGCACACGGTCAGCTGTGCGTACGTGCGCCAGCTCGACGGGCGGCCGGCCGCGTTCGCCGAGTGGGTCGGCGGCGGCAGCCTCGCCGAAGCCGTCCGCGCACAGCGGATCACCGGGCTGCCCGGCGTCCTCGACGCGGCGATCCAGTTCGCCTGGGGCCTCGCCCACGCGCACGCGCAGGGTCTGGTGCATCAGGACGTGAAGCCCGCCAATGCGATGCTCGAACCGGACGGCACCCTGAAGGTCACCGACTTCGGGCTGGCCGCGGTGAAGTTCGGGGCCGCGCTCACCCCCGCGTACTGCTCACCCGAGCAGATGCTGGCGGCCGCGGGCGAGCCGGTGCGGCTGACGCCGGCCACCGACGTGTGGTCGTGGGCGCTGAGCGTGCTGGAGATGCTCGCCGGGGGGCCGCCGGCCCGGGCCGGGCACATCGCCGGGGAGGTGTTCGCGGCCCTGCTCGCGGCGGGGCTGGCGGTGCCCGACGGGCTCAGGGCGGTACTCCAGGAGAGTTTCCGGCTCGATCCGGACGCCCGCCCGGAGCTCGGCGTTGCCGCGGATCGGCTCGTGGACGTCTACGCCGAGGTCACCGGGCGGGCGTATCCGCGGCGGCGGCCCTCCGAGATCGAGCTGCGCGCCGACGGGCTCGGCAACGCGGCCCTGTCGATGCTCGACCTCGGCCATCCGCAGCGGGCCGAGGAGCTGTGGGAGCAGGCGCTGCGGGCCGAGCCGCACCACCTGCACAGCATGTACAACCGCGGGCTGCACCGCTGGCGGGCCGGCCGGATCACCGACGCCGACCTCGTCGCGGAGCTCGGCCCGGTCCGCGGGGCCGCGGCGCTGCTGGCGCAGGTCCAGGTGGAGCGGGGCGACGGCACCGAGCGGTTCCTGGAGCTCCCGGCGGGCCAGGCGGTGAGCGCCGTCGCCTGCACCCCCGACATGCGGCTGCTCGCGACGGGCGACGAGGTGTACGGCGGCCGCGACGCCCCGCCCGCCGCGGTCCGCCTCTGGGACCTCGACACCGGGCAGTCCCGCCACGTCCTGCCGGCCCACCCGCGCCGCGTCACCGCCCTGGTCGCCGACCCGGCCGGCCGCTTCGTCGTCTCCGGCGGCGACGACGGCGACGTGATCGTCTGGGACGCGCGCTCCGGCCGCCCGCTGCACCGCTGGGAGGGCGCCGCCGCCGTCCGGTCCCTGGCCCTCGACGAGCAGGGCGAGCACCTCGCCGCGCTGAGCGACACCGGCGAGGTCCTCCTGCGGAGCATTGCCGAGCCTTCGCGGGTGTACTGCCTCCAGCACGCCAACACCACCTACGAGCACGGTGCCGTGGCGATCGGCCGCGGCCACGTGGTGCTGTACTCCGCCCGCAACCGGCGCCTGCGCGTGTGGACCCGCACCGGCGAGCTCGTGCGCTCCGGCCCCGTCGACGCCGACGCGCTGCTGCTGAGCCCCGACGCCAGCGCCGCCCTGCTCACCGGCGACGAGTTCGCCGAGATGATGGACCCGGTGACGGGGGAGCGGCGGTGGCGCACGGCGCGCGGGCGGACCCCGGCCACGGACACCGGTGTCCTGCTCGCCGACGGCCGGCTGCTGCTCACCCCGGCCGGCGACACCGTGCAGATCTGGGACGTGACCCGCGGCCGCTGCCTGCGCACGATCGAGGGCCACGGCGGGGCGGTCCGCGCGCTCATCCTGGCCCGGCCCGGCACGATCGCGACGGGCTCGGCCGACCGGACGGTGCGGCTGTGGCGGCTGCCGGTGCCCGGCGACCCGGCCCGCTGGAGCTACGCCCGGCCCCGGCCCGCGGTGGAGCTGTCCCGCGACGTCGACGTCGTGCGCGCGGCCGCCGCCGAGGTCGCTGAACTGCTCCACAGTGGACAGTACGCGCGGGCGGCCGACGTGCTGCGGGCGGCCCGCTCCACGCCCGGCTTCGAGCGCGACCCCGCCCTGCTCACCCTGTGGGACACCGCGGGGCGGCACGGGCGGCGCAGCGGCCTGCGTGGGGCCTGGCCGGCGGCCCGGCTGCCGGAGGGCTCGGTGCTCACCCCGGACGGAGCGCTGGCGGTGCAGCCGAGCAGGGCCCGGTACACCCTCGAAGTCCTCGACGCGGCGGACGGCTCGGCGAAGCACACCCTGCTCGGGCACGGCGACGGCGTCGTCGGGCTCTGGCTGCCGGAGGACGGCCGGACCGCGGTCACGGCGGCCGAGGACCGCACCGTGAGGGTGTGGGACCTGGCCACCGGTACCGCCCGGCACGTCCTGGAGGCCCATCGCGAGAAGGTGTCGGCGCTCGCCGTGACCGCCGACGGGCGCACCGCGATCTCCGGCGACCGCGGCGGCACCGTCGTCGTCTGGGACCTCGTCAAGGGCCGCAAGCGCCGGGTCGCCAACCCGCACGGCGCCTGGATCGGCGACCTCGCCCTCAGCGGCGACGGTGCGGTGGCGCTGCTGTTCCAGCCCGGCGGCGACGTCTGCGTCCTGGACACCGCGACCGGGCGCTGCCTGCACGTGCTGCCCGGCAAGGGCACCCGCCGGGCGGCGACCGCGATCGGCGCGGACGGGCGCACGGTCGTATGCCCGTCGCACACCGGCGCGTCGCTGTGGGTGGCCGACGTGCGCACCCGCGAGCTCAAGCACATGCTGCTCGGCCACGACGGGCCCGTCCGCGCGGTGCTGCTGAGCGCCGACGGCCGCCGGGCCGTGTCCGCCGCCGACGACGCCACGGTGCGCGTCTGGGACGTCGCCACCGGCCGCGGCACCGCGGTGCTGCCCGGCCACGACGGCCCCGTCACCGCCCTCGCGGCGGTGCCCGGCGGCCGGTTCGCGGTGTCCGGCGGCGCCGACGGGACGCTGCGGGTCTGGGACCTCGACGCCGGCGAGTGCCTGCGGGTGCTGCCGGCCGGGGCGGTGCCCGTGCGCCTCGGCGTCGCCGCCGGCGGCACCGTGGTGTCCGCCACCACCGACCGCGCCGAGACGGCGGTGTGGCGGCTCGACTGGGAGTACTCCTACGGAAGGGAAGGCCAGTGATCCTCGCCTGTGCCGGGTGGCGCTGTGAGCGCATGATCTCGATCTCCGACATCCCGGGCGGCAACCCCGTCGCCCGCAACGACCCGGAGCACTACTCGATCCGGTTCCAGATCTGCCCGGACTGCCACGCGACCTTCTGCGACCGCTGCGTGGCGCCGAAGACGATGCTGCGGGCCGCGAAGTGCCGCGACTGCGGCGGCAAGCTCGCCGACGGTTCCCAGCGGCAGAAGGTCAACGGCACCGTGAGGGCGGCGTTCGTCCAGCAGCACGACGAGGGCTACCGCCACGGCGCCGCGGGCAACATGCCGGCCGCACTGAGCTGCTTCGACCAGGCCGTCGCGGCCCGGCCCGAGTACGTCGCCGCGCACTTCAGCCGGGGCATGGCCCTGCGCAACCTGGGCCGGCCGGACGAGGCGATCGCCGCGTTCGAGCGGTCCTTCGCCCTCGACCCGCGCAACCCGCAGCCGATGTTCGACGTCGGCAGCATCTACGCCGCCGGGCGCGACTACGGCCGGGCCCTCGCCGCGTATGACCGGGCCCTCGCGGCCGAGCCCCGCTACGTCGGGGCAATGGTCAACAAGATGGTGGCGCTGCTCGCCGCCGGCCGGCCCGACCTGGTGCTGCCCCTGGCCGAGCACGCGCTGCAGCTGGAGACGGCCCACCAGTCGGCCGACCACACGCCGAACGCCGTCGGCTACATCAACGGCGCCAAGGGCGCGGCCCTGCTCGCCCTCGGCCACAACTCGGCCGCCCTGACCGCGATCGACCAGGCCATCAACGACGGCCCGGACACGGCCGACAACTACCGCAACCGGGCCACCGCCCTGGAGCGCCTCGGCCGCGCGGAGGAGGCCGCGGCGGCCCGGCGGCTCGCCGACCAGCAGCGGTAGGAACGTTTGAACCTTTCGGTGGCCGGCGTCCGTAGTGCGGGGTAGATGGCCGGCAACCGGGCGGTGGTGGATCGATGACAGCGTCGCGCTATGCACAGGGTGTCGCGACGACCCGGGACCCGGCCGTGCCGGTGACCGCGGTACCTGTCACATCCGTGCTCGGCGACCGCGGCCACTGGGACGGCTGGGGTGACGGCCCCGTGCCGCCGCCGCGCCCGCCCGAGTGGACCCGCCCGACCGCCGAATGGCCCGGTCCGAACTCGACAGGTCCTAACTCGTCAGGGCCGAACTGGTCAGGCCCCGACTGGAGCACCGCCCCCGTCCGCGAGCGCTACCCGGACTGGGGCCCGCCGCCGCCCGGCCGGCACTCCGCGGTCCGCCGCGGCGGCCGGGCGCTGCGCTGGATCGTCGGCGTCGTCATGCTCGTCGGCCTCGCCGGCACAGTCAGCGTCGCCGGGCTGGTGGCGATGTTGGAGGCGCGCTCGGGCACACCGCAGCCGCGCCCGACGCCGACCGCCGCGCGGCCCGGCGCGGTGGTTGCCGCCCCGCCCGGCGACGCGCTCACCGCGACCACCGAGCCCTCGGCGGCACCGTCGGTGACGCTCGACACGGCGACGATCGTCAAGTCGGTGAACCGCAGCGTCGTCAACATCACCAGCACCCTGGGCCTGCGCAACGCCCGGGCCGCGGGCACCGGGGTCCTGCTGAGCAACACCGGCCTGGTCCTGACGAACAACCACGTCATCGCGGGCGCGACGGCCATCAGCGGCGTCACCGTGGCCAACGGGCGCTCGTTCACGGCGACCGTCGTGGGGTACGACCGCAGCCACGACATCGCCGTCATCCAGCTCGGCAACGCCGCGGGCCTGACCCGCCTGGCCGTCGCCGACTCCGCCAAGGTCCAGGTCGGCGACGACATCGTGGCGGTCGGCAACGCCGGCGGGCAGGGCGGCGAGTCGGTCACCGGCACCGTCACCGGCCTCAACCGCACCATCACCGCCCAGGACCCCGAGGGCGGCAGCTCCCAGCGCCTCACCGGCCTCATCCAGGTCGCCGCGGCCATCAAGCCCGGCGACTCCGGCGGCCCCCTCGTCGACCGCACCGGCCGCCTGATCGGCATCAACACGGCCGCGTCCACCGACACCGGCGACGCCGTCGGCTTCGCCATCCCCAGCAACGCGGCCCTGGCCATCGCCCAGCGCATCACCGCCGGCGAGGCGTCCGACACCGTCCACATCGGCGCGACCGCCCTGCTCGGCGTCAACGCCAAGGACGCCGACGGCCGCGGCGGCGCCGAGGTCACCGGCGTCCTCGGCGACAGCCCGGCCGCCCGCGCCGGCATCGCCGAGGGCGACGTGATCCGCTCCCTGGACGACCGGGACGTCGCGGGCGCGGCCGGCCTGACCACCCTGATCGACGCCCGCAAGCCCGGCGACACCGTCCGCGTCACGTGGATCGACCGCACCGGCCGCTCCCGCACGGCAAGCATCCGCCTGGCCACGGGCCCGGCCGGCTGATCGGCTCACCCGGTCCAGAGCCCGGCGGCGGTACCGCGGGCGACGTGCTCCTCGTACGTGGCGACCTTGCCCTCGATCAGCTCCAGGCACGCGCCGAGCTGCCGCAGCTGCTCCTCGACCCGCAGCCGGTGCCGCCGCAGCAGCTCCAGCCGCTCGGCCTCGTTGCCCGGGCCCTGCCGCACGAGCGCGGCGAAGCGGCGGATGGACTCGATCGGCATGCCGGACGCCCGGAACTTCGTGCACACGTCGAGCCAGTCGAGGTCCGGCTGCCCGTACACCCGCCGCCCGAGCCCGTCGCGGCGGACCTCGGTGTGGAAGAGCCCCTCACGCTCGTACATCCGCAGGGTGTGCACGCTGAGCCCGGTGCGCGCGGCCACTTCCCCGATGCTGAGCTCCATGACCGGCCAGCGTAACCGCTTGCCCTAGACCGCGGTCCAACCCCTAGCGTCCGCCGGTATGACATTCGACGCCACCACCACCGCCGCCGACGTCCTCGCCGGTGTGGACCTGACCGGCCGCACCGCGATCGTGACCGGGGCCGCCTCCGGGATCGGCCGCGTGAGCGCCGCCGCCCTCGCCCGGGCCGGGGCCACCGTCGTCGCCGGGGTCCGCGACCCGGCCGCGTTCGACCTGCCCGGCGTCGAGGCCCGGCGGCTCGACCTGGCCGACCTGGCGCAGGTGGCCGCGTTCGCCGCGACCGTCGGGCGGGCCGACATCCTGATCAACAACGCCGGCGTCATGGCCTGCCCGGAGACCCGCGTCGGGCCCGGCCGCGAGCTGCAGTTCGCCGTCAACCACCTGGGGCACTTCGCGCTGACGGCCGCGCTGTGGCCGGCGCTGCGCAGCGGCACGGACGCCGTCGTCGTCGCGGTCTCCTCGAACGTCCGCCCGGACGCGCCGATCCGCTGGGACGACCCGTACTTCACCGCCGGGCCGTACGACAGGTGGGCCGCCTACGCCCAGTCGAAGGCGGCGAACGCCCTGTTCGCGGCCCACCTCGACGTCCTGGGCCGGCCGTACGGCATCCGGGCCGCCTCGGTGCACCCCGGCGCCATGCTCACCCCGCTGCAGCGGCACCTGACCCGCGACGAGATGGTCGCGGCCGGCTGGATCGACGCCGACGGGCGGCCGGCCGAATACTTCAAGACCGTCGAGCAGGGCGCGGCCACCCAGCTGTGGGCGGCCGTGACCCCGTCCGTCGCCGGCGTGCACTGCGCCGACTGCGCGGTCACCCCGTTCCGCCCCGACCCGGCCGACGCGGCCCGCCTGTGGGACCTGTCGGCCCGGCTCACCGGCCTGCCCGACACCCTGCCCGCACCCGCGCGGTGACGGCCGTCGCACCCGCCGGCCCCGACGCTCGGGGCGACGCACTCGCCGACGCCGGAGGATCAGCCATGGGGATCGTTCGACCGCTCACCGCCGCGGCCGCCGCCGTCGCGGCCTTCCTCGCCCTCCTGCCGGCCCCCGCCGCGGCGGCCGGCACCGGGGGCGGGGCGCTGCAGTCGACGGGGTGCCGGTACCGGTCGCCGGCCTGCCGCTGGCCGACGAGGTAGGGCCCGGCTACTGCGCCCCGTCGGCGGGGACGTCGTGGTGGCGGCGCAACCGGCGGCTCAGCGGCTCCAGCGAGCGGGCGAGGATCGGTCCGAGGACGGCCAGGACCAGCACGTATGCCGCGGCCAGCGGGCCGATGCTCTCGTGCAGGCCGGCCGAGACGGCCAGGCCGGCGATGACGATGTTGAACTCGCCGCGCGGGGTCAGGGCCACGCCCGCGCGGGCCCGGCCCATGGCGCTGATGCCCGCCCGTTTCGCCGCCCACCAGCCCGTGGCCAGCTTGGTCAGGATGCCGACGAAGGCCAGGATCAGCGCGATGCCCAGCATCGGCGGCAGCGCGGCCGGATCGGTGTGCAGGCCGAAAAAGACGAAGAAGACCGCCGCGAACAGGTCCCGCAGCGGGCTGAGCAGCTCCCGGGCGGTGTGCGCCAGCGGGCCGGACAGGGCGATGCCGACCAGGAACGCGCCCACCGCGGCCGAGACCTGCAGCAGCTGGGCGACGCCCGCGACCAGCACGGTGAGGCCGAGCGCCTTGAGGAGCAAGACCTCCTCGTTCGGGGAGGCGATGAACATCTCGACGTACCGGCCGAACTTCAGCGCGATGACCAGGATGAATGTGATCGTCGCGGCGGCGATGGCGAGCGTGGTCAGGCCGGCCACGAACCCGGCTCCGGCCAGCAGCGCCGTGAGGATGGGCAGGTACACCGCCATCGTCAGGTCCTCGAAGACCAGCAGCGAGAGCACCACCGGCACCTCGCGGTGCCCGAGCCAGTTCAGGTCGGCCAGGACCTTGGCGGTGATGCCCGAGGAGGTCACGTAGGTGACGCCGCCGAGCGCGACCGCGGCGACCGGGCCCCAGCCCAGGATCAGGGCCGTGGCGACCCCGGGCGCCGCGTTGAGCACCAGGTCGACCACGCCCGAGAGGGCGTTGTGGCGCAGCGTGGTGACGAGCTCCGGCGCGGTGTACTCCAGGCCCAGCGTGAACAGCAGCAGGATGACGCCGATCTCGGCGCCGGTGGCCGTGAACTCCTCGCTCGTCGCCAGGGGCAGGATGCCGCCCTGGCCGAACGCGAGCCCGGCGATGAGGTACAGGGGGATCGGGGAGATGCCGAACTTCGCCGAGACCGCACCCAGCAGGCCGAGGCCCAGGATGACGGCGCCGATTTCGATGAGGGCGGCCGCACCGTGCATGCGCGGGTCAGCCGTTGGCGAGGATGTCGGTGACCGCGGCGGTGCCCTCTTCCGTGCCCACCACGACGATCAGGTCGCCGGGGATGAAGACGAAGTCGGGCCGCGGGCTGGCCAGGATCTGCCCGGCCCGGATCACGGCGACGATCGAGGCGCCGGTGCGGGTGCGGGCCTGGGTCGCCCCGAGGGCCCGCCCGTCGTACGGTGAGCCGGCCGGGATCGGCACCTGCACCGTCTTCAGGCCGGTCACCTGGCGCTGCAGGTCGGCCAGGCGCTCCACGATGCGGGCGGTGCCGAGCAGCTCGGCGACGCCGTTGGCCTCGTCGGTGTTGAGCGACAGGGTGGCGACGACGGTGTCGGGGTCCTCGCTGCCGTACAGCACCACGTCGCGCCGCCCCGACACGTGGGAGACGACCGCGGCGTGCTGGCCCTTCACGGTCACGAACTCGTGCCGGAGTCCGATGCCGGGCAGTGCGGTGCGTTCGACGTCCACGGTGGGGTCGCTCCTTCGGGTCACGGCCCCGCGCGGGGGCGTGCGCGGGGGAGTCCCAACCCTGTCGGACCGATGTGACCGAACCTCCGCGGCCCGATGACAGTCGCATGACAAAAGCGGCCAAACCGTACAGTGCCGCTGTCGGGCCGGGGGGTCACGCCGGGCAGTTGCGGCTCGTGCGGGTCTGTGCGGGGGAGTCGTCGTCGGACGTGATGCCGGACGGCACCCCGTCGAAGACCGCCTCCACCTTGTCGCCGTTGCCGCGGGTGCGCTTCGGGTCGCGGCCGTGGTCGAGCTGCTCGTAGTGCAGGTGGTCGACGGTCGTCGAGCCGGTGTGCCCGACCACGCCCAGCGGCTGGCCGGCCGTGACCCGCTCGCCGGTGCGCACCTGCGGGACGGCGCCGAAGTGGCCGTACTCGGTGAACCAGTTCCCGCCGTGGTCGATGATCACGCCGTAGCCGAGGCCGCCGCGGGTGCCCGACGACCCGGGCGGGGCCGGCTGGCCGTCGCCGAGCGTCGCGCTCCAGCCGGCCCAGGCGACGGTGCCGGCGGCCGACGCGCGCACGGTCCGGCCCCCGGTCGGACCGCCGGCGAAGAAGAAGTCGATGTCGAAGTCGTCGTGGCCGGGGTACGTCGTGAGCGTCCACGTCTCGCCGCAGGTGAACGGCAGCTGGAACGCCGGCCGCGGGCCGGACGGCGGCAGCGGCGGGTCGTCCCCGGCGCGCCGCTTCAGGGCGGTGTACGAGACCACGACGCACAGCGCGATGACCGCGAGCGCGGCCCAGCGGTACACGGCGCGCCCGGACATTGTTCGGATGGTACGACAGCGGCTCCAGCGGTGATCACGGCCACATGTCGGGTAGCTGTCGGCGGGCGCGGGGAAGAACGGGAAGAGATACGCCAAATCGACACCTAACCGTCACGTGTGTACTGGTCAGGGGGCGGTAGGGTGATGCGCAGGGTGGGCATCCGGGCAGAGCTGGGGGGCGTTGCAGGAGACCATGGAGCTTGACGGGCGGTACCGTCTGGACCGGCTGACCGGGACCGGCGGGACCGCGGAAATCTGGCACGGCGCGGACCGGCTGCTGCATCGGCCGGTCGCGATCCGTATTCCGCGCCACACCGGGCCGGACGTAACCGATCAGTTCCTCGCCGGCGGGCGCACCGCCGCCCGCCTCGTCCACGCCAACATCGCCGCCGTCTGGGACGTGGGCCTGGCCGAGCTCCCCGAACGCGGCGAGACGCCGTACGTGATCATGGAACTCGCCGACGGCCCGTCGCTCGACGTGCGCCTCGGGCCCGGCCACCCGGCCGGCCCCGTCACCTGGCGCGCCTCCGCGCGCATCGGCGCCCAGGTCGCCGCCGCCCTCGCCCACGCGCACGGCCAGTGGGTCACCCACGGCGGCCTCACCCCGGCCAAGATCCTGCTCAGCGACGTCGGCGCCAAGGTCATCGGCTTCACCGGCGACACCGACTACGACCCGGAGGCGGCCGCCGCCGACGTCCGCGCACTCGGCGCCGTCCTGGCCGCCTGCGTCGGCGGCCGCGTCGGCGACGGCGTGCCGGCCACGCTGTTCGAGCTCGTCGAGCGCTGCCTCAGCGCCGACGCCGCGGCCCGCCCCTCCAGCGACGAGGTCGCCCTGGTCCTGGCCGAGCTCTCCGGCACCTCCGTCGACCTCCCGGCCTGGCTGAGCGAGGCCGCCGAGTCCCGCCGCACCGCAGTGCTGGCCGCGATCCGCCCCGAGGCCTCGCGCGACGCCCACCCGTCGCTGGCCTCGCGGCTGTTCCGCCCGGGCCGCCTCGCCCGCTTCGGCCCCGCCGGCCGCGCCACCAACCGCCGGGCCGCCGCGTCCGGCTCCTCGCCCGACCGCGTGGGCGCGCACCGGGCCGACGGCCCGGTGGACGTCGAGTTCGTCAACCTCGACCGGGCCGCGTTCGCCGACCACGCCACTGACGCGGGCGGCCGGCGGCTGGGCTACGTGGACATCGACCACGCGGCGTTCACCCGCCACAGCGCGGCCGGGCGGGTGCACTCCGACTCCAGCCCGACCGTGTACTCCGACTACCCCGCGCTCACCGCACCCGACGACCGGTTCGACGGGTTCCTGGACCAGAACCCGACCGTCTTCGCCGCGCACGTCCCCGACGGGGTGCCGAACCTCCGCGCCGGTCACTTCGCGGACGTCGACGCCGATCCCGGTGCGGCCCGGCCGGGCCGCCCGGCGGGCGACGCTGACTCGGACCGTGCCGTGCGGTCGCTGCGCCGCCCTCGCGCGCGCCGGCTCGCGGCGGCCGGTGCTGCGCCGGGCACCGGGCCGGCCGCGTCAGGCAGTGGCTGGTCCGCCCGGCTCCGGGCCGTCGGCGACCACGAGTTCGTGCGCAACGTGCGCTCGTTCGTCCGCGGCGAGGGCTCGTCGCAGCCCCGCCGCTGGGCGTTCCGGACCGGTGCGGTGACGGCCGGCCTGGCGCTGGTCATGGCCGGGGCCGTCGGCGCGGTGGGCTCGTCGGTGAACGGCTCGATGTCGTGGTTCGGCCGGGCCCCGCAGGTGGCCGCCGTGCCGCCCGCGATCGACGCCGCGCCGACCGCCCAGGACGTCGCCCCGGCCCCGTCGACCGCACCCACCACCGAGGGCCCCAAGCCGACGGCGACCGCCACCACCGCGAAGAACCGCCCGGTGACGAGCACGACCCACCCGACCCGCACCACGACGACGGCCCCGCCGGTGATCCCGCCCACCGAGGGCTCCACCCGGCCGACCACATCCCCGCCGCCGACGCCCACCACCTCGCCGACGCCGACGAAGTCCCCCACGACCTCCCCGGCCCCGACGGAGGGGTCACCCGAACCGACAGGCACGGGCACCCCGCCCCCGGCCGGCGTCGAGACCGACCCGGCCACCACCGCCCCGGCCACCGCCGGCCCGCCACCCGGCTTCACCGACGTCTCGGGCTCCACGGACCTCGCCGACTGACCGCCCTCGCCGCCCGGCCGCCGGTGCGGTGGCAGTCGCCTGCGGGCGCCGGGCCGGGCGGCTGCACCGTGGCGCTGACGGGCGTGCTCCCTCGCTCCCAGGAACCGTCCAGGTAAGGGCCGTACCGTAGGCGGCTGAGGGGAGTACCTCGCAAGGCCGACCCGGTCAGTACGAGCCGCCGATGCGGTTCCCGGGCGGCCACCTGCCGCGGGTGGGTGAGGGAGACCTCGGACGTGTCACGCTGCGTTCGAGGAGATCCGCATGCCCACTCAGTCCATCGCGTCGCCACAGTTGTGGGCGGTGACCATCGCCGTCCTGCTGGTGCTGCTCGCCCTCGATTTCGTCATGACCCGACGGCCCCACGACGTGCCCATGCGCGAAGCGGTGGCCTGGTCGGTGTTCTACCTGGCGCTGCCGGCCGCGTTCGGCGTCTACGTGTGGACGGTCCACGGCAGCGAGCCGGGGGTCGAGTTCTTCACCGGGTACGTGGTCGAGAAGTCGCTCTCGGTCGACAACCTGTTCGTGTTCATGCTGCTGCTGACGGCCTTCGCCGTACCGCCGAAGCTCACCCAGCGGGTCCTGCTCTACGGCATCGTCGGCGCACTGGTGCTGCGCGGCATCTTCATCGCCGCCGGCGCGGCGCTGCTGTCCGCGGGGACATGGGCGTTCCTGCTGTTCGGCGGCGTGCTGATCGTGACCGCGGTCAAGGTGATGCGCGACGCGCTCAAGCACAACGAGCACCAGGTCGACCCCGGCCAGATGCGGGCCACCCGCCTGCTGCGGCGGCTGATGCCCGTCACTGACGAGTACCACGGGACGAAACTGACGATCCGTCAGGCCGGCCGGCGGGCGCTCACCCCGATGGCGCTCGTCGTCGCCGCGGTGTTCCTCACCGACGTCGTGTTCGCGGTCGACTCGGTGCCGGCCGTCTACGGCGTGACGAGCGACCCCTACCTGGTGTTCGCCACGAACGCGTTCGCCCTGCTCGGCCTGCGTGCCCTGTACTTCGTGCTGCGCAACGCGCTGTCGAAGCTGCGCCACCTCAACCACGGCCTGGCGATCATCCTGGCCTTCATCGGGGCGAAGCTGGTGCTGCACTGGGCGCACACGGTGTGGTCGTGGGTGCCCGACGTGCCGACCCCGCTGTCCCTGGTCGTCATCATCCTCACCCTGGGTGCGGTGACCGCGACGAGCCTGCTCGCCAACCGCCGCGACGCCCTGGCCGCGAGCCGCGGCGCGTAGGACCCCGCACCACCAGCCCGCGGCCGACAACGGCACGAAACCGGGAGGGACGCCCATGCGGCCGGCGGTACCGTCGGCCGCATGGATGACATCGACAGCTTCGACCCGTACGACGGGGCCGAGGACTACGACGGCGCGGAGCTGCTCGACGACGTCATCCCGGACGCCGAGCCGGAGGCGCGCTGACTAGGCCGAGACCCGCCCGATCGCCGCGGAGACGATGCCGTTGAGCGTCGTCACGTCGGGCGCCCCGTACAGGGAGTCCGACATCATGACCAGCACGACGTAGCAGCCGACGGCCTTGACGCCGTAGGCGACGTAGCGGTCGCCCTCGTCGTAGTTGCCGAAGAACAGCAGCGAGTCCGGCCCGTACAACCCTTCCACCTGCGGATCGAGCCCGTTGTCGCCGCCGCCGACCCCGCACCGCGCCAGCTGCGCCGACAGCTCGGCCACGTACTGCTCGGCGCCGCCGCCGCGGTACCGGCTCACCTGCTCGTACACCCGGAACCGGCCCCCGTAGTCGGCCGCCAGCGCGCGGGCGGCGACCGGCTGCGGCACCGGCGTGTCCGCGCACGGCTGGGGCCGCAGCGGCCAGCCGAGGCCGTCCTCGACCGGGCCGGGCACCTGCCCGGCCAGGTCGTCCGCCTGGAGCATCAACCGATCGGCAATCCCCCGTGGCCCTGGAGCGGCCACTGCCGGCGAGGAGCCGGCCACGAGCGCGACGACAGTGCTCATCGCGACGATCCACATCCTGCGCATGCGGCAATCCTGCCGACCACCGCCCGGCCATGGATGGGCGCGAATACCCAGATCCGGCTGAGTACCGGTGCTCAGGGCCGGAAGCTCGTGCGGTACTCGGTAGGCGTGCGCCCGGTCAGCTCCCGGAACGCGGCGTTGAACGCGGACAGCGAGCCGTAGCCGACCCGGTACGCGATCGCGGTGACGGGCCGGTCGCCGGCCGCGAGCTCCTCGATCGCCCGCAGCACCCGCATCCGGCGCAGGACGGCCCGCCACGTCATGCCGGTCTCCTCCTCGAAGCGCCGGGCCAGCGACCGCGGCACCAGGCCGACCTGCGCCGCCACGTCCTCGAACCGGACCGGCCCGCCGAGGCGCTCCTCGGTCAGGTGCAGGGCCCGGCGCAGCTCCGGCGACCGGCCCGCGGGCACCACGACCGGGCTCGGCTCACCGGCGAGCCGCCAGGTGACAGCGGCCAGCGCCGCGAACAGCGCCTCCCCGTATGCCGGAAGCGGCTCCTCGCCCGGGCCCCATGCGCCGCACTCGGCGACGAGTGCGCGGGCCAGGGGGCTGAGGTCGAAGACCGTCAGAGGCTGCGGTGGTACCGCCGTGAAGCCCGTGTCGAACAGCACGGACGCGGTCGTCACGGGCTGCGGGATGCTGACCCGGATCGTCCGGCCCGCCTCGATCAGGGCGGCCCGCGCGGGCGGCAGCAGCCACGCCTGGCCCTGCGCCTCCAGCCGCAGCGCACCGGCGGAGGCGCAGAGCAGGTAGTGCCGGTCGACGCAGAGGTCCCGCGGCGCCTCCGCCGGGAACGTCCGGACGAAGCTGTAGGCGTGCCGGGTCATGGCCGTCCCGTCCGGACGAAGCCGCGCGCATGTGGAGTCACCGGCGTGATCGTAGAACCGTCAGGCGACGGTTTCGAACAGTTCGGCGTGGAACCGGCGGCTCACCGGCGCCCCGGTCATCAGCGGCCGCAGCACGGCGCCGGAGCGGGCGAACGAGTCCGACGCCTGATACCCGGCGAACGACGCCGCATCCTGCCACTCGTGCAGGATCGTCAGGGCGGTGTCGCTGACCCGCCCGGCGTACACCCGGAACGAGATGTTGCCGGGCATCGCGCTGACCTCGGCCCGCTCGGCGTCGAGCTGCGCGAGCGCGGCGGCCCGGTCGGCGGCGGCGACATCGAAGTCGACGATGGCGATGAGCATTGGGAAAACCTCCTGTGTGCGAATCGGATGCCTCGATCCTCACCCGGCCGCCACCGGCCGGCCTCCGTCAGCCGGACCCGTACACGCTCCCATCGGACACGCCCCGCGCAATCCGGTCTCCAGCCTGCCGGGCGTGGCTCAGCAGGGCGGGGCGAACGGGGCGGCCGGCACGTACTGCTCCCACTCCGCGCGGGTGATCCCCGCCCCCGGGGCGCGGCAGATCTCCCGGGCCGCGCGCTGCGGATCGGTGCCCCAGAGCCGGGTGATGCCGTCGTCGCCGGCGGCGGCCAGTGTCGAGCCGTCCGGGCTGTACGCGACCACGTAGTAGGCGTCGTCGCCCCGGCCCAGGGTGGCCTCGGCAACGGGGCGGCCCGGGTCGTGCACGTCCCACAGCCACACGGTCCCGTCGGTCGCCGCCGCCGCCAGGTGCCGGCCGTCCGGGGCGAACGTGACCCAGTCGACGTAGCTGGACGCGCCGGTCAGCCGGCCGGGGAAGGCGACCGGGCGGGCGGGGTCGCGCACGTCCCACAGCTGGATCGTCTTGTCGGCGCTGCCGACCGCGAGCAGGTGGCCGTCGGGGCTGAAGGCGGCACTGTACGCGTAGCCGCCGAACCCGCCCAGAGTGGTCACGGATCTCGGCGCGGACGGGTCGGTGACGTCGAAGAGGCGCACGCCGCCGTCGGTGTCCGTCGCGGCGAGCAGCGGCCGCGCCGGGTGGAACGCGACGGACAGCACGATCGCCGGCGACCCGGGGATCGTCGCCAGCGGGCGGCGGCCGGGGACGTCCCACAGGTAGATGCGCCCGTCGTCGCCCGCGGCGGCCAGCACCGTCCCGGCGGCGTTGAACGCGAGCGTCTGGATCAGGTCCTTCCCGCCGGTCAACGACGCGCCGGACCGGGCCGGGTGCGCCGGATCGGTGACGTCCCACAGGTCCACCTCGCCGGTGCGGGTGGCCGCGGCGAGGAGCCGGCCGTCGGGAGCCCACGCGGCCGTCCCGGCGTAGCCACCGCTGCCGGGCGGGCGGCTCAGCGGTGCGGTCCACAGCGTCGGGCCGGCCGGGTCGGTGAGGTGCCACAGGCGGATCGCCCGGTCGCTCCCGGCGGTGGCCAGGGTGGCGCCGTCGGGACTGTAGGCGGTCGCGAACACGCCGCCGGCCGGGCCGGTCAGGTGCGGGCCGGGCAGCGTCCACAGCCGGACGTACCCGTCGGTGCCCGCGGTGGCCAGCCCGTGCCCGTCGGCGCTCAGCGCGACGGCGGTGACGGGGGCCGGGTGCGGCAGTGACTGCAGCCGCCGCCCGGTCGCGGTCTCGAACACGGTGACCCGCTTGTCGCTCGACCCGGCGAGGACCCGGTCGCCGCCGGGGGTGAACGCGACGGCGTTGACCCAGCTGGCCGGGCCGGTGATCGGCGCGCCGTGGGCGGTGCCGGTGGCCGCGTCCCACAGGCGCACTGTCGCGTCGACGCCGCCGCTGGCCAGCAGCGTGCTGTCCGGGCTGAACGCCAGGGCCAGGACCTTGCCGGTGTGCCCGGCCGCCGCGGCGGTGTGCACCGGCCGGGCCGGGTCGGCGCGGCTCCAGACGTGGACGAGACGATCGGCGGTCCCGGCGGCCAGGTACCGCCCGTCGGGGCTGTAGGCGAGGGCCTGGACGGTGTCGGCGGGGTCGGCGAGGGCGGGCTGGGGCAGTACACCCGGCGCGGCGGTGCCGATCTGCCAGCGGTGCACGGCGTGATCCGTGCCCGCCGCGGCCAGCTCGCGGCCGTCCGGTGCGAAGGCCAGGGCGTAGACGGTGCCGCTCGGGCCGTCGAGGGGCGTCAGCGCCTGCGGGTGCGCGAGGTCGTCGATGCGCCAGACGTACACCTTTGCGTCCGCGCCGGCCGCCGCCAGGAGACGGCCGTCGGGGCTCGCGGCGAGTGCGAAGAGCGCCGCCGACGGGCCGGTCAGCGGCGCACCGGCCGGGCGCGCGGACATGTCCCACAGCCGGACGGTGTGATCGGCGCCGGCCGCCGCGACAAGCCGCCCGCCGGGCAGGAGCACGACCGCCTGCGCGGCCCGGTCGAACGGGCCGAGCCGGGCCGGGGCCGGGGTGGCGGCCGCGTCGAGCAGGCTGGACCGGGATTCCAGCGTCGGCGCCGTCCGGTACGCGGCCACGGCGACCGGGCGGGCCAGGGCCGGGTCGCGGTCGCGGAGCCAGTCGGCCCGCCCGGCGATCATCCGGGACAGGGCCTCGTTGCGCTGCTTGACGGCGGCCTGGCGCTGCTGGAACGCGTACCCGGCCAGGAACAGGGTGCTCAGGGCGAGCGCGGTCAGGCCGGCGATGGTGCGGTACAGCCGCCGCGTCGTTCTTCTGGCGTGCCGCGCGCTGGCCCGGAGGAACTCGGCGACGGCCGGGGAGAGCTCCGCGGGGTGCTCGGCCGCCCAGTCCTGCGCGGCGGCGAGGCGGGTGCCGCCGTACAGCGCGGACGGGTCCTGGCGCCACGCCGCGGCGGCCGCGGCAAGCTGCCCGCGCATGACGAGCCCGGACCGGCCGTCGCGCAGCCAGTCGTGCAGCCGCGGCCAGGCGGTGAGGAGGGCCTCGTGGCTGAGCTGGACGGTGCCGGCCTCGGCGGTGACGAGGCGGTGCCGGACGAACCGTTCGAGGACGGCCTCGGCCTCGGCGGTGCCGGCGGTGTCCACCGCCAGCTCGGCGAGCAGCGCGGCGGCGGGGACGACGCGGCGGGTGTCGAGCGTGTCGGCGCCGACGTGGACAAGCGCGGTGAGCAGGCGACGGGCCAGGTCCTGCTGCCGCTCGGGCAGCCCCGCGTACACCTCCTCGGCGGTCGCCGCGACCGCGCCCCGGATGCCGCCGGCCCGGCGGTAGCCGGTCAGGGTGAGCCGCCGGTCCGCTCGCCACATCGTCCACAGCACGTGCGCGAGCAGCGGCAGGGTGGCGGGCCCGGCCCCGGCGTCGGTCAGGAGCAGCTCGACGAGGCCCGGCTCGACGTCGACACCGGCCCGGCGGGCGGGTTCGACGATGACCGCGCGGAGCTCGTCGCGGCTCATCGGCCCGACCGTGAACTGGTGCGATCGCACCACTTCGACCAGGTAGGGGTCGGCGAGCGCCTGCGCGTACCAGTCGGCCCGCAGCGCGAGCACGACGACAGCGCCCGGTGGAGGGTTGCACATGGCCAGAAAAGCGGCGGATGTCGTACGTCCGGTCAGCAGCTCCTCGGCCTGGTCCACGACCAGCAGCACGGGCCCGCCGACCGCGGCGTCGACACCGCCGTCACCGTCCCCGACCGTCCCGGCGGCGTCGCCGTCCGACTCCGCGGCCCCCGGCCCCGGTTCACCGGTGGGGGCGGTGGGGAACACGGGCCCGTCGGCGTCGGGGGTGACGACCACGGCGGTCCACCCGGCGGCCCGCAGCGTCGCGACGAGCCCGGCCCGCAGCAGCGACGACTTGCCGCTGCCGGACGCGCCGACCACGAGGATGGGCCCGCCCCCGCCGGCGTGGCGCGCCTCGACCCGCTCGCGCAGCGCGGCCGTCAGCTGCTCGCGGCCGAAGAACCAGTGCGCGTCGCCGGGCTGGAACCCGGCCAGGCCCCGGTACGGCTCCCCGTCGGCGCTGCGGGCGGCCGGCCGGTGCCGGATGCGGTGCCACGCGGCCAGCCAGTCCTCGACCTCGCCGGCCGGGACACCGCAGGCCGTGAGCACCCGCACGAACAGCGGCTGGGACTGCAGCGACGGCAGCCCCTTGCCGGAGAACCAGTCGCCGAGGGTGCTCAGCGACCCGCGGGCCCCGGCCTTCGCGGCGACCTGCCGGACCGACAGCCCGGCCGCTTCCCGCAGGCGGGTCAGGGCCTCGGCGAACGCGGCCCGATCTTCGACACCGTGAGGAGTACTCATTGCGCACAAGACCGTACCGAATGCGACGTTTCCCGGATACAGCACCTAGGATCCTAGGACGATTTACGCGAGGTGATCCCGATCCGCAACCTCAGGTCCGGTCAACGGGGCGGCGCCGGTGCCGACGAGTCCGGTAGTGCAGCCCGCTGTGGGCGGCCGGGGGTGCGCGACGGGAGCGGCCGGTGCCACGATCGCAAGCCAGACGGCGGGCCGCGTTTACCGGCCTCGCCCTGGTGCTGCTGGTGCTGACGGGCGTCAGTGTGCTCGGCACCGTGGCGACCCGGCACGCGGCGACGGCGTCGCGCACCGCCTCGTGGCTGGCCGAGGCGTACCACCGCGCGCACGAGGCCGTGTCGGCGCAGCAGCTCGCGCAGCGGCAGTACCGCCTGGAGCCCGAGCGGCACGCCCGCGCCGACCACGCCGACGCCGCGAACGCGCTCGACGGAGCGCTCAAGGACATCGAGGCCCGCGGTGCCGCGCACGACCGGACCCTTGTCGCGCAGGTGCGCACGCTGCAGCGGCAGTACCTGGCGGCGGCCGAGTCGCTGTTCCTGGCCATCGACCGGGCCGACCCCGTCAGCATCCGCGAGATCGACGAGGACTCCGTCGACCCGCTGTCGCACCAGGTCGCCTCGATGCTGCGCGACGCCGAGGACGAGCAGAACGCCACCGTCGCGGCCACCAGCGACCGGCTGGAGCAGGTCGAGGAGCTGGTGTTCGTGGCCACGCTGTCGACGTTCGCCGTGGGCCTGGCCATGATCGTGGTGTTCGGGGCCGTCGCGACCGGCTACCAGCGGCGCCTGGTCCGCCAGGCGATGCACGACGAGCTGACGGGCCTGCCGAACCGGGCCGTGTTCACGGCCCGCACCACCGAGGCCCTCGACGGCGGCCCGTCGGTGCTCATGCTGGACCTGGACCGGTTCAAGGAGGTCAACGACACTCTCGGCCACCAGTACGGCGACGAGCTGCTGCGGCAGGTCGCGGCCCGCACGGCGGCGGCGGTGCGCGCGACGGACACGGTGGCCCGGCTGGCCGGCGACGAGTTCGCGATCCTGCTGCCGGCGACCGGGGCGCCGGACGCGACCCGCCTCGCGGAGCGCATCCAGGCGTCGCTGCACCGCAGCTTCGACCTCGACGACGTGACAGTGGACATCGAGGTGTCCATCGGGGTCGCGTCCGCACCGCAGGACGACCTCATCCGGTGCGCCGACATCGCCATGTACGCGGCCAAGGACACCAAGACCGGCATCGTCGCCTACCAGCCGGCGCTGCACACCGAGGACAGCAGCCGGCTGCAGCTGCTCGGCGACCTGCGCCGGGCCCTGGACGCCGACGACCAGATCACGCTGCACTACCAGCCGAAGGTCTCCCTCGCCGACGGGGCGGTGTGCGGGGTCGAGGCGCTCGTGCGGTGGCGGCACCCGGAGCGCGGCCCGATCGCACCGGCCGACTTCATCCCGGTCGCGGAGACGACGGGCCTCATCACCAGGCTGACGTTGTACGTCCTGCGCCACGCCCTGGCCCAGGCGCGGGACTGGCTCGACGCGGGCCGCGCGCTGCCGGTCGCGGTGAACCTGTCCCCGCGGTGCCTGCTCGACCCGGGCCTCGTCGAGGACGTGACGCGCCTGCTGGCCGAGTTCCGGGTGCCGGCCGGGCGGCTGCGGCTGGAGGTCACGGAGTCGGCGGTGATGGCGAACCCGGCCCTGGCCACGGCGACCCTGCGGCAGCTGCACGAGCTCGGGGTGCACCTGTCCATCGACGACTACGGCACCGGGTATTCGTCGATGGCGTACCTCAAGGCGCTGCCCGTCGACGAGCTGAAGGTGGACCGGACGTTCGTGCAGCACATGGACACCGACCACGACGACGCGGTGCTGGTGCGCGGGGCGATCGAGCTGGGCCACAACCTGGGCATGACGGTCGTCGCCGAGGGCGTCGAGACGGAGGCCCACGCGGAGGCACTGCGCGCGCTCGGCTGCGACATCGCCCAGGGCTACCACTACGCGCGCCCGCTGCCCGCCGAGGACCTCGAGCTGTGGCTGCACGCCCGGCACCCGGCCTACCTGTTCTAGTCCTCCGGTGCGCGTCGACGGCAGCGCGGCGGGTGGTCGGCCGGGGGCCAGGGCCGTGGTGAACGTGGCGATGTCGCCGCGGCGTGGATTGACACGTTCTGAGGATCGCGACTCAGCCGGCCGTGCGGACGTAGGGGCGTACCGAGTCGCGGATGACCAGGTGGGTGCCGAGCAGCACATGGTCACGGCCCGAACCGGTTTGCACGTTGCTGAGCGCCATGCGCGCGGCGGCGCGGCCCAGCTCCTCGTGCGGCAGGTGAACGGTCGTCAGCGGTGGCGTGAGCTCCTGGGCGAACGCGAGGTCGTCGAACCCGACGACTGACACGTCGTCGGGCACTCGCCGGCCGGCTTCGCGCAAGGCGGTCAGAGCGCCCGAGGCGATCGTGTCGGTGCCGGTGAACACGGCGGAAAAGTCCGCGTCCTCGCGTAGGAGCCGTTGTACGCCCAGGTAGCCGGCGGTGCGGTCCAGCACCGTGTGGTCAGCGATGATCAGGCGTTCGTCGACTTCGACGCCGAAATCGGCGCAGGCCTTGCGGTATCCGGCGACGCGTTGGTCGGTGGTGGTGAACCCGTGCCGGCCGGTGATCAGCGCGATCCGCCGGTGACCGGCCGACAGCAGGTAGCTGGTGGCGGCGTATGCCCCACCGATGTTGTCGTACTCCACGACCAGGGCCGGGATGTCCGGGCCGGGTGACGGACGCCCGCACAGCACCAGGCGCGAGCCAAGGGTCTGGACATAGCCGCGGACCCGGTCCCGGTAGTCGGCGCTGTCGACCACCCCGCCGACGAGCAGGACTCCCTCGGCGTTCATCTCGCGCATGAGCCGTACTGCGTCGGTCTCCTGCTTGGCCTCGCCCTGGGTGGTGAAGATCGCGCAGAAGCGGCCGGATTCGGCGGCGTGTTCCTGCACCCCGGCGGCGACGTGCTGCACGAACGGCGACCGCACGTCGGTGGCGATCACCGCGATCATCGGTGTCGGCCGGCCGGACAGGCCGCGCGCATGGGCGTTGACGACGTAGTCGAGGTCGCGGACGGCCTGCTGCACCTTGGCGAGGGTCGTGGGCGTCACCGTTCGGTCGCCGGCCAGTGCCCGCGAGACCGTCGCGACCGAGACCCCGGCGTGCTGGGCGACATCGCGGATCGTGACACGGCCCGGACGGTCCGCTGCTTGTGTCCTCGACATCGTCGGGAACGCTCCTTCGGCGGTGCTTGATCAACGAATGAAATCGGTTCCTGTAATGATACATTTCGCGGGTGAAGCTGGCGTTCTCCACCTTAGGTTGCTCGGGTATGCCGCTCGCCGAGGTGGCCGCCATGGCCGCGCGCACCGGCTGGTCGGGCCTGGAACTTCGCTCCGCCCCCGATGAGCCGATCCATACGGGCACCCCCTGGGCGGACCGGGTGGCCGCCCGGGCCGACCTCGGTGCGGCGGCCCCGGTCTGCGTCGCCTCCTACGTCCGGGTGGCCGCCGGGTCCGACGACGGGGATGTGGTGGCGGCGCTGCTCGCCGAGGCGGGGCTCGCCGCCGACCTCGGGGCCGGGGCGGTCCGCGTGTTCGCAGGCGCCGGGGGCCCGGACGGTCCGGTCGACGGCGACCCCGATGCGGCGCAGCCGGCGGCCCGCCGGCTCCGGGCCGCCGCCGACTCCCTGCCCGGCGACGTCGAACTCTGGCTGGAGACCCACGACTCGCACGCCAGCGGCGCGGCCGTCGCGCGGGTCCTCGACCTGGTCGGGCACCCACGGGTGCGGGCGGTCTGGGACATCGCGCATCCCTGGGGACGGGGCGAGCCGATCCCGGTGACCGCAAGGCTGCTCGCGCCGCACCTCGCGCACGTGCAGATCAAGGACCAGCGCTCGGCCGCCGACCGCACCCCGGTGCGCCTGGGCACCGGGGTGCTGCCGCTGACGGCGATGTTCGACGCGCTCGGCGGGCTCGGATACCGCGGGTGGCTGAGCCTGGAATGGGAGCGCAAGTGGCACCCGTCGGCGGAGCCGCTGGAGGCGGTCCTCGTCGCCGGCCGGGAATACCTGCAGTCCCGGTTACTGCCGCATCGGTAGCCCGGTGGTGAAGGCGTTGAGCAGATTGTCGAGCTGGACGCCGGGGACGCCCGGGTAGAGGTTGTTCACCAGCAGCACGACGCAGGCATCGTGGTCCGGGTACAGCCACCACTGGCAGCCGGACCAGCCGCCGTGACCGTACACGCGGCGTTCCAGCAGGGTCGTCGACCGGTCCCGCAGCGTCCAGGTCAGTCCCCAGTCCTGCTCGGCGAACATCGGGTCGGCGCTGAGGATCGGCAGCCCGGTCGACTGCGGGGTGGTCATCGCCGCGAGGGTCACCGGGTGCACGGCGGCGCCGTCGCCGCGCAGCAGCGAGCTGCCGAGCCGCAGCAGGCCGTCGGCCCGGGCGAGCAGGCCGGCGCCGGGGTGGCGGGTCCGCCGGAACGACGCAGAGTCGGCAACGAACCGGTCGATCTCGGTGACGGCGACGGCGGGGCAGCCGGGATCGAACGTCATCGCGTCGCCGCCCGGGAGTTCGGCGAGGTGCTCGTCCACCGTCCGGCCGCTCGCGTGCTCGATCATCGCGGCGATGCCTTCGAACGCGAGGCTCGAGTACTGCACCGCAGTGCCGGCGCGGAACACCGCAGGCGCGTCGATCAGCGCCTGGCGCAGCCCGCCAGGGGGGTCGACCTTCCCGTCGAGCACGCCGCTGGTGTGGGTGAGCAGATGCCGCAGGGTCACCTCGTCGGTGCGGCCCGGGCCGAAGCCGGGCAGGACCTCCCGCAGGGGCTGACGCAGCGACAGCAGTCCCTGTTCGACCAGGCGCAGCGCGATGAGCCCGACGACGGGCTTGGTCACCGAGAACACTGCGAAGTGCTCGTCCGCCGAGGTTCCACGGCCGAACGGCTCCAGCAGGACGGTGCCGCCGGAGGTGGCGACGCCGAACACGCCGCGGTCGAGGCGGCCGTCATCGACGGCGGCGGAGATCCAGCGGAGCGCGGCATCGTAGGGGCGGTCGGTCATCGGTTCACATCTTCCCTTCGTCGGGTGCGGGCAATGCGTTGGCGGCGACGACCCGGGCGTACCAGGTGGCGCTGGACTTGAGGGTCCGCCGCTGGGTGGGGTAGTCGACCGCGATCAGCCCGAACCGTTTGGTGTAGCCCATCGCCCATTCGAAGTTGTCGAGCAGCGACCAGGCGAAGTAGCCGCGCACGTCGACCCCGGCGGCGATCGCCGCGTGCAGTGCGCGCAGGTGGCCGTCGAGGTAGCCGACGCGGTCACGGTCGTCGACGGTGCCGTCCGCGCCGGGAACGTCGTCGAAGGCCGCGCCGTTCTCGGTGATGTGCACCGGCGGCAACCCGGGATAGCGCTCGCGCAGCCCGCACAGCACCTGCCGCAGCCCGTCGGGCTCGACCGGCCAGCCCATCTCGGTGTAGGTGAGGCCGTCCGGGCGGACCTCTGCGACCCGCAGCGCCGGGCTCCCTGCGGTCGCTGACGGGTCGGCGCGGACGTGGGTGCGGTTGTAGAAGTTGACGCCGAGGAAGTCCAGCGGTGCGGCGATCGTCCGCAGGTCGCCGTCGTGCAGATGCCCCAGGTCGGCCTGCGGCGCGTACCAGTCGAGCATGTCGCGCGGGTAGGCACCGGTGAGGACGGGGTCGAGGAACATCCGGTTGTGGTGCCCGTCGAACCGGGCGGCGGCGGCGACGTCTTCGGCCGCGTCGGTGGCCGGGACGGCGACGGTGAGGTTCAGCGCGATGCCGACCCGGGTGTCCGGGTGGCGCCCGGCGCGCAGCCGGGTGGTCGCCAGGCCGTGGCCGAGCAGCAGGTGGTGCGCGGCGGCCAGGGCCCGGCCGGTGTCGCGGAGGCCGGGCGCGTGCACACCGGCGCTGTGGCCGGCCCACGCCGCGACCGCCGGTTCGTTCACGGTGACCCACCACGGCACGAGATCACCGAGCGCGTCGTGGACGGTCGCCGCGTAGTCGGCGAACCGCTCGGCGGTGTCGCGGTGGGCCCAGCCGCCCCGGTCCTGCAGCGGCTGCGGCAGGTCCCAGTGGTAGCAGGTCACCATCGGCGTGATCCCGCGCTGTCGGCACGCCTCGGCGACCCGCCGGTAGTGGTCCAGGCCGCGCCGGTTCAGCGTGCGGCCGTCGGGGAGGACCCGGGGCCAGGCGACCGAGAAGCGGTACGCCGTGATGCCGATGCGCCGCGCGAGGTCGAGATCCTCCGGGTAGCGGTGGTAGTGGTCGCAGGCCTCGGCGCCGGTGCTGCCGTCGGCGATGTGTTCGGGGCGGGCGGCGAACGTGTCCCAGATCGACGGTCCGCGGCCGTCGGCGTCGACGGCGCCTTCGACCTGGTACGCGGAGGTCGCGGCGCCCCACAGGAAGCCGGGCGGGAAGGTGGCCACGGTCAGCCGCCCGGCGTCGCGGCGGCTGCGGTCCCCACCACGCCGGCGAGGGCCTGTCGGCGGTTGCAGCGGTAAGGCACGGGTCTACCTCCGGTGAGGGGTCAGGCGAGGATCGGAAGGTCGGCGCGGTGGACCTGGCCCAGCAGCGGCTCACCGAGCAGGAAGCGCTCCAGCTCGTCGACGGCGAAGTCGCCGAGCCGTCGCAGCTCGCTGCCCTGCACACCGGCGACATGCGGTGTGATCAGGACATTGGGCAGGCTGAACAGCGGGTGGCCGGGCGGTAGGGGCTCGGGGTCGGTGACGTCGAGGACGGCGTCGATGCGGCCGCTGGCGCAGGCGGCGGTGAGCGCCTCGGTGTCGACCAGGGCGCCGCGGGCGGTGTTGATCAGGGTGGCGCCGTCGGGCATCAGCGCCAGTCGCCGGGCGTCGATGAGGTGCCGGGTGGCGGGGATCGCCGGGGCGTGCAGGGTGAGGATGCCGGCGCGGCGGCAGCACTCGTCGACGTCGACCAGCTCGGCGCCGAGCGCGGCGGCGTCGGCGGGGTCGAGGTAGGGGTCGCTGACGAGCACCCGATATCCGGCCGCGGCCAGTCGTGGGATGACGCGCCGGCCGATCCTTGAGGCGCCGATCACGCCGACGACGCGGCCGTCGTTGCCGTCGACGCGCTGGGCGTGGTTGGGGAAGTGCCCGGCGGCGTACCGGCGGGCCGCGGGCAGCGCCCGTTTCCCGGCGAGGACCACGACCGCGAGGGTGAAGTCGGCGACCGGGCCGGCGCCGGCGTCGGCGGCCGAGGAAATCGTGATGCCGCGCTGCCAGGCGTCCTCGGTCAGCAGCGGCTTGACGGTGCCGCCGGCGTGGAATATCGCCGTCAGCCGGGGTGCGGCGGCGAGCACCGCCGCGTCGACCGGTGGGCAGCCCCAGCCGGTGATGAGGACGTCCGTGGCGGCGAGGTCCGGGCCGACCGACGCGACGGCGAAGTCCGTGACCGGCGTGTCGGGGACGACCGTGACCAGGCCGTCGAGCCGCCGGCGCAGATCCGGCGGGAGTAGCCGCCCGGTGATCTCGGGCCACATCGCCACCATCGCCCGGATCGGCTGCCGCATGAGTGCCTCCCATGTAACCGTATTCAAAATGTTTCGCAGCGACCATAGGCGGCGGGCTCCGAATGCGTCAACGCCGCAACGTGTCTGGTGGCAATTCGTGGCTTAGGTGGCGTTTTGACCGGCAAACTCGGGGCCGCGACCCGACGAAATACCAGTTCATCTGCTTGACTTGTGCCTGTAATCGGTAATAGCTTCCGGTCACTGAGGCCAGGAGAGGACCGCCATGGTGACACCGACGACGGACGTAGGTCCGGTCCCCGCCGGCGCTGCGGACGATGGCGACGCAACCGCACATCCGCGTCCGCCCGGAAGACCGCGGCGCCTGCGACTCGGGCAGCGCGTGC
This sequence comes from Dactylosporangium vinaceum, assembly GCF_019904175.1. Classification (GTDB taxonomy): domain Bacteria; phylum Actinomycetota; class Actinomycetes; order Mycobacteriales; family Micromonosporaceae; genus Dactylosporangium; species Dactylosporangium vinaceum. The sequence goes on from NZ_CP061913.1 coordinate 4,709,395, forward strand.
GCCGTGACTGGCCCGTGCTGCTCATGATGGTGCCGGGCGTCGCCTACTTCCTGGTGTTCCAGTACGGCGCGATGTTCGGCACGCTGGTGGCCTTCAAGGACTACGTGCCCTTCTACGGGTTCTTCGCCAGCGCCTGGGTCGGCATCGACAACTTCACCGTGTTGACCGGCGATGACGCGTTCTGGCAGGCCACGCTCAACACGATCGTCATCTCCGGCCTGCAGCTGGTGTTCTTCTTCCCCGCGCCGCTGGCACTGGCCCTGCTGCTGCACAGCCTGACCTCCGGGACGATCCGCCGGTTCGTGCAGAGCGTGGTCTACCTGCCCCACTTCATCTCGTGGGTGATCGTCGTCGCGATGGCCCAGCAGTTGCTGGGCGGTGCCGGCCTGCTCAACGGCCTGCTGTCCGACCACGGGCTGCACACGGTGAACATCCTCGCCGACCCCGGCGCGTTCAAGCCGCTGATGGTCGCCGAGGTGATCTGGAAGGACAGCGGCTGGGGGACCATCATCTTCCTTGCCGCGCTGACCCAGGTCGACGAGCAGCTCTACGAGGCGTCCGCGATCGACGGCGCCGGACCCTGGCGGCGGTTCTGGCACGTCACGCTGCCGGCGATCCGCCCGATCATCGTGCTGCTGCTCATCCTGCGGCTGGGCGACATCCTGTCGGTCGGCTTCGAACAGATCCTGCTGCAACGCGACGCGGTGGGCCCCGAGGCCGGCGAGGTCATCGACACGTTCGTCTACTACCACGGCATCGTCGGTGGCAACTTCGGCCTGGCCGCCGCCGCGGGGCTGGCGAAGGGCGTCATCGGCGCCTGCCTCGTCTACGCCGCCAACAAGATCTCGCACCGCCTCGGAGAGCAGGGAGTGTACCGATGACCGCGCGTCCACCGTGGAAGGAACCGGCGCGGGTGCCGACGCGGATCGGCAAGGCGCTCGCCCTCGTCGTGGTGATCGCGCTCGTGATGGCGCCGTTCCTGGTCGTGGTGTCGACGAGCATCGCGTCGCCGCGCGAGGTCACCGCGAACGGCGGCTGGGTGCTGTGGCCGACCGAGCCGACGCTGAGCGCCTACGAGCAGATCTGGCAGGGCGGCATCGTCACCCGGGCGCTGCTCGTCAGCGCCGGCGTGACCCTCGCCGGCACAGCGTTGAGCCTTGCCACCACGGCGCTGCTCGCCTACGCGCTGGCCCGGCCCGAGGTGGTCGGCGGCCGGCCGCTGCTGATGCTGATCCTGTTCACCTTCCTCTTCCCGCCCGGGATGATTCCCGCGTACCTCGTGGTGAAGAACGTCGGGCTGCTCGACTCGTACGCGTCGCTGATCCTGCCGGTGCTGCTCAACGTCTTCAACCTCATCGTCATGCGGGGCTTCTTCCAGTCGATCCCGGCGGAGCTGTTCGAGGCGGCCCGGCTCGACGGCGCGGGCGACTGGCGGATCCTGTGGCGGGTGGTCGTGCCGTTGTCGAAGGCGGCCCTCGCCGTGGTCGGACTGTTCTACGCCGTCGGCTACTGGAACTCCTGGTTCACCGGCATGCTCTACCTCCAGGACACGACCAAGTGGCCGCTGCAACTCGTGCTGCGCACCTACGTGACGTCCGGCGGGGTGCTCGCCGACCCGTCCGCGCAGAGCGACGGCGCGTTCGCGGCCGCACCGCAGACCATCCAAATGGCCGTCGTGGTGATGGCGACGCTGCCGATCGTCCTCGTGTACCCGTTCCTGCAGCGCTACTTCGTGCGCGGGGTCATGACGGGCGCAATCAAGACCTGACACCCCCGATGTCGAAAGGAACCACCCCATGCACCTGTCCCGACGCTCGCTCTTACGCGCGGCCGGCGCTACCGCGGCCGTGACCGCCGTGCCCTCGCTCGCCGCGTGCTCCGACGGCGGCAAGCCCGGCGCGGTGCCCACCGGCGCCGCGGTGCCGTGGCCCGCCTACGTCCCGGCCAAGGGCCCTGCACCCGACCTGCCGGGCACGCCGCAGTCGCAGGCCGGCTACACCGCCTACCCCACCTCGGTCGCCTCGACCGGGCAGCCCGCCCCCGGCGACGGCAGCACCGTGCGCGCCTGGGTCATCTCGTACGGCGCGCCGCCCAAGCCGGCCGCCAGCAACCAGTTCTGGCAGGCCATCAACAAGGCGCTGAACATCAACCTGGAACTGACCATCGTGCCCAACGCCGACTACCCGGCGAAGGTGCAGACCCTGGTCGCCGGGAACGAACTGCCCGACCTCATCTGCGTCTTCTCCGGTTACGGCCTGCCCCGCGACACCCAGTTCCTGCCCGCGCAGTGCGCCGACCTGTCGCAGTACCTGTCCGGCGACGCGGTGAAGACGTACCCGAACCTCGCGAACATCCCGACGTACGCCTGGCAGGGTATGGGACGCATCGGTGGGCACCTCTACGGTGTCCCGATCGAACGCAGCCCGTCACCGAGCACGCTGTTCATCAACGACAACGCGCTGACCGCGGCCGGCTACACCGGCGCCTGGAGCCGCGACCAGTTCACCACGGTGGCGAAGGCGCTGAGCGGCAACCGCAAGTACGCCCTCGGCGGCAGCACCGACACGCAGTTGCTCTACAACTTCCACGCCGCCGCGCACGGTGCGCCGAACAACTGGCGCCTCGACGGCGGGAAGTTCGTGTCCACCTTCGAGGCGCCCGAGTTCAAGGCGGCCGTCGGCTACATGCGCGACCTGTGGCAGGCCGGCGTCTACCACCCCGACTCGGTGACCATCAGCACGGCGAACATCCAGACGCAGTTCTTCGCGCAGAGCGTCGCCGCGATCTTTGGCAACATCGGGTCCGCCGCTCCGATGATCACGGGCGTCAACGGCGCGTTCGACGTCAACCTCGCGCAGTTGTACACCGGAGCCGGCGGCACCCCCGCGGCGTGGGGCGGCGGCGGGCTGTTCGGGTACACCGCCATGAAGAAGGCCGCACCGGACCGCATCAAGATGCTGCTGCGGGTGCTGGACTTTCTCGCCTCGCCGTTCGGAACCAAGGAGTACGAGCTGTTCCACTACGGCGTCGAAGGAGCCCACTTCACCCGCAGCAGCACGGGAGCGCCGACGCCGACGCCGTTGTGGACCGGCGGCGAGAACGCGGTGACGCTGCCGGTGAAGTACCTCAGTGACGCGCCGGGCGTGCTGTACTTCCCGGGCCTGCCGGCCGACAAGCTCACCCGGCTCTTCGACTGGCAACGCACAGCGGTCAAGAACGTCACCTTCGACCCGACCCGGGGGATGAAGTCGGCGACCCAGGCCAGCCAGGGCCTGACCATCTACAAGCTCATCACCGACGGCCTCATCGGCGTCGTCACCGGCCGCACTCCGCTGAGCGCCTGGGACGAGACGGTGAAGAACTGGAAGAGATCCGGCGGCGACACGATCGCCGGGGAGTACGCGCAATACGCCGCGGCGAACAACTGACCGCCGGGCCGCACCTACCCCACCCCGTCACGAAGGAGTTGCACACCACCGTGAACGTGGTCGTGAAACGTTTCATACCGCCGTCGCTGCCCGACCCGTCCAGCTGGGTCCTCGCGGCCGTCCACTGAGGTGGCCGATCCGTCCGGGCCGGCCGCGCGAGAGCGCGGCCGGCCCGCCGCAGCCCCCGGCGGGCGTGCGGTCGCCGCGACCGCCGGGGCACTCTTCGTCACGATGATGGGAACGACCCTCCCCACTCCGCTGTACGGCCTCTACGCCGAACGGCTGGGCCTCACCGACCTGACCGTCACCGTGTTGTTCGCCGCCTACGGCCTCGGCGTGGTCTCCTGCCTCACCCTGTTCGGGCGGCTCTCCGACGTGCTCGGGCGGCGGCCGGTGCTGCTCGCCGCGCTGGGCCTGTCGCTGCTGAGCACGGTGCTGTTCCTGCTGCCGCCGGCGCTGCCGGTGCTGCTGCTCGCCCGGGTCGTCTCCGGTCTCTCCGCCGGGTTGGCCAGCGGGGTCGGCACCGCCGCGATCGTCGACCTCGCCGCGCCCGGAAGCCGGGCCACCGCCGGTGCGCTCGCGCTCGCGGCGAACACCGGCGGGCTGGCGCTCGGCACCCTGTTCGCCGGCATCACGGCCGATCTCGTCGCGGCGCCGCTGCGGACGCCATACGCCGTGCACGCCGCGCTTGTCGCCGTCGCCGTGCCGGCGCTGGCGGCGCTGACCCCGGCCGGATCAACGGTGCCGTCGAGGCGCGGGCCCGGCCGCCCGGGTCGCGTCCGGGTGCGCGGCGCGTTCCTGCACGCCGCCGTCGCCGGTGGGACGGCCTTCGCCGTCACCGGGGTGCTGACGGCCGTCAGCGCGATATTCCTGGTCCGTTCCCTGCGGCTGCCGAGCCACAGTCTCGCCGGCGCCGTGCCGGGTCTGGTGTTCGCCACGATGGCGCTCGGCCAGGTGGTGAGCCGCCGGCTGCGGCCCACCGTCGCGATGCGAGCCGGCTGCACGGGTCTGGCACTCGCGGCCGCAGTGCTGGCCGTCGCGCTGGCAACGGCGACGTTCCCGCCGCTTGTCCTGTCCGCTGCGACGCTCGGCTGCTCCGGTGGCCTCTGCCTGAGCGCCGGGCTCGCGATGACCGTGCAGCAGGTCGCCCCGGACCATCGCGGGGCCGTGTCGTCGGCGTACTTCGCCGTGCTCTACGCCATGCTGGCCGTTCCCGCCACCGGCGTGGGTGTGCTCGCCGACCGCATCGGACTGCGCCCGGCCGGGCTCACCTTCGCCGCGGCCGCGGGCCTCCTCGCGACCGCGGCCATCGTCGCTCGGCCCGCGGGATCACATCCATCCATCTGATGCTCCGGCGGGGAGAAGACCTGCGCGTCGCAGCTCTGGAAGACGCACCCGACGCGCGCGCGGAAGCCGCGGCGCGTCGGGGCTGGCAGGTCAGCAAGCGGCGGCCGAACGTCGCATACCGGTCAGCCGCGGCCGGGTCCTCGCGGTTCCCGCCCCGTTATGGTATTGACCATGGCGGCAGAGTTCGCGATCGGCGACGACATCCTGGTCCTCAACGGCCGGGTCCTGGAGATCTTCACCCGGCTCCTCGAGGACAGCAAGCGCTACCACGTGGAGTTCCTGCGGGTCAACGGGGAGCCACACCACGACGGGTTCAAGGTTCGCCTCGGCGCCGCGTACGGCGAGAACGACATCACCGGCGGGCGCCGGTGGAAGATGACCGCCGAGCAGTTCGCGGAGTTCCGCGCGTTCATCGCCCTCGCCATCGCGGCCCGCGACAACGGCCCGGGCGCGTAGCGGGCCGAGTATCTGCCGCACGCCGAGCGCGATGCCTACCGGCGGCTGGCCGCCGATGCCTCATGCGCGTCGAGGGTGGACTGATGTGGCCGGTCCAAGCGTGCTTTCGACTCGTCGACCAGGCCGGTCAGGCGGGTGACCTCCTCGTCGGTCAGCGCTTCGGCGACTTCGGCGGCGGCGATGTTGGCGCGGAGGTGCTCAAGGTCTGCGGTGCCGGGGATGACGACGACGGCGGGGGAACGGCGCAGGAGCCAGGCCAGCGCGACCTGCGCCGGTGTCACGCCAAGGCGCCGCGCGGGACCGGTGAGCTGGTCGTGATCGGTGAGCCGTCCGGAGGCCAGCGGGAAATAGGGAATGAACATGATGCCTTGTGCCTCGCAGTCGGCCAGGACCTGAACACCGCTGCGGTCAAGCAGGTTGAAACGGTTCTGCACGGCCGCGATCGGTGTCATCGCCTGGGCCCGGGCCAGCATCTGCGGTGACGCCCCGGACAGTCCGATGCGGCGGATGAGGCCTTGTTCACGCAACTCGACGAGTGCACCGAGCGAGTCCTCCAGCGCAACCGCGGATGCTGCTCCCGGGGTATCGCCCGGCAGGCGGAGGTAGGTCAGCTCACTCGTCTGCGTGCCCAGGTCTTGGAGGGCCTCGTGGACCTGCCGGCGGATGATGTCGGGGTGATCGGTGATGATCCACGAGCCGTCCGGGCCGCGTCCGGCGCCCACTTTGTTGCCGACGATGACGCCGTCCAGGAACGGCTGCAGTGCCTGCCCGATCAGCTGATTGACCGTTCGCGGTCCGTACGCGTTTGCGGTGTCGAAGAACGTGACGCCCAACTCGGCCGCCAGTCGAAGCACGTGCCGTGCCGACTGCGGGTCGGACGGCGGACCCCAGACGTTCGGCCCGGCGAGTTGCATGGCGCCGTATCCGATTCGGTTCATTGATCGTCTCCCGCTGTATCGGTGCAACGCCGTTGCTCGTAGCACTGCCTCGTTCCAGTGATACGCCATTTCCTGTAGCATTGCAACGGTGGACGACGTGAAGGCCCATACCCGTCAGCGCATCCTTGCGGTGGCCGCCGACCTCCTGGAAAACCAGGGCGCGCAGGCGGTCTCCACGCGCTCGGTGGCAGCGGCCGCCGGCATCCGGGCCGCGTCGCTCTACCAGCTTTTCGGCGACAAGGACGGTCTTCTGGCGGCCGTGGCGGTCCAGGCGTTCAACCATTACCTGGCCGAGAAGCGCACGGTCGCGCCGAGCACCGATCCCGTCGAGGACCTGCGCCGCGGCTGGGACGCCCACGTCGGGTTCGGCCTGCGCCACCCCGCCGTCTACCTGTTGATGTTCGGCACTGACCGGCCCGGGCGCCGGCCGCCGGCCGCCGACGAGGCCCACCGGCTGCTGCTGGAATTTCTCGACCGCGTCGCCGCATCCGGTCGCCTGCGGGTCCCACGGGCACTCGCGGCCCACCTCTGCCAGGCCGCCGCCACCGGCGTCACCCTGTCGCTCATTGCCACCCCCGGCCCGGAACGAGACCCGGAGATCTCGGCGATCATGCGGGAAACACTTATCGGAGCCCTGACAACTGATCCGACCCCGGACTCGGATCCAGCGCTGGCCGCCCGAGCCCTCGCGCTCGACGCGGCCCTCACCGCCGCGGGCGAGCCCATTGCCCTGCGCCCACCCGAGACCGCCCTGCTCCGGGACTGGCTTCAGCGACTCGCCCGCTGACTCGAGACCTCGACATCCGCTCGGCCGGCCATAGCGTCTTTTGTGGCTCATCCTCGTGGCGCCTACTATGGGGGCGGAGAGGTAGGTGGTCAAGTGCGCTATGTGGCCTACATCGGTAATCTGACCCGGCTGGCTGTCGAACTGGTCAACGGTGACGAGCCCAGCGAGCTGCGGCGGGAGTTCTTCCGCCAGCACCACATCGCCGAACCGGACCCCCAGGAACTGGCGTACCTCGTCCGGCCCCTGCGGGAGGCGATCGCGGCGATCACGGACAACGGGCTGATCGCTCCCGTCAACCTGCTCCTGGAACGCTTCCCGCCCGCCATCCACGTCAGCGAGCACGACGGGGAGGGTCAACACCTGCACTTCGCCCGCGACGGAGAGGAGCCCGTGGCGTGGATCGGCCGCAGCTGTGCCGCTGCCCTCGCACACGTGATCTGTGGCGACCCGGAGGTGAGCGTGGGTCGCTGCCAGGCGGACAGTTGCGGTCGCTTCTACGTCGACGACTCCCGTAACCGCAGCCGCCGGTTCTGCTCCAACGCCTGCGCCAGCCGCACGACAGTTGCCAACCACCGCGCCCGCCGCAAGGCCGCCACCGCCCGATGACGCCGGGCCACCACCCGTGTAGTCGGTATCACGCATTTGACCACCTACCGACCGACGTCTAGCGTAGGTGCCATGTCAGCTGTTGACGCCTACATGAGGCTGAATGTAGCCCGTCGCCTGCAGGTGCTCGGCGAATGGGATTCCGCCGCCGCACTGCTGGCCGGGGAGACGGGCGCAGCGGCGCTCGAACTGAAGGCCGACATCCTGTACGAGCGGTTCCTGTTCCGGTTCGACGACATCGAAGCGGCGGCCGACGCGATAGCGGCCCTCGATCCGGACTCCACGCACGCTCGTCTGCTCACCGCCCGGCTCGCCTACACCCGCCTCTACTTCGATCTGGACCCGCTGCCGGACGACTATGAGACCGCCGAAGCCGGATACAGATTCGCCGCCGCCGACCCGAAGACGCACGGATGGGCCGAGTTCCACTGGGGTGCGCTCCTCGACAACGTCCGTGACGATGGTGCCGCCGCGAGCGCGCATTACGCCAACGCCATGCAAGCCGCCCGCCGGGAAGGCGACCTCGTCCTTGAGTCGATCGTGCTCCGCCACCTGGCCTGGCGCGTGATCGACACCGGCGATCGCGACGAGGGGATAGGTATGCTGCGGCGCTCGCTGCACCTGCGCGCCGCCGCCGGTCTGAGGCCGCAGACCGCCGCGGCCCAGCTGTTGCTCGCCGCCGAACTGCCGAAGGACGATCCTGAGCGCGCCTCGCTCGTCGAGGCCGCCGGGAGCGCGGCCGACGACCTGGGTCTCAGCTGGATCCGAACCGGTCTCGAGAAGCTGGCCGCCTGACGACACTCAGGCCCGCGGCGACCGCCACCCGGACACCGCGGGGAATCGGGCCTGATGGCGGTTGGTCTCTAGCGGGTGCGGGTGTGGCCGAAGGGTGAGCGGGCGTGGATGAGGTTCGCTTCCAGCAGCAGGTCGCGGTTGTCGAGGATCTCCGCGGTCGGGGCGTCGGCGATGATCCGGTGGGCCTCGCTGAACACCGCGCACCGGTCGGCGAGGTGCGGGAGGCTGTCCAGGTCGTGGGTGGCCAGGACGATCGTCTTGCCCGCGGCGCGCAGCTCCTCCAGCAGCTCGATGAGCCAGAACTGGGTGCGCGGGTCGAGCGCGGCGGTCGGCTCGTCGAAGAGTAGGACCTCCGGGTTCATGACGAGGACCGAGGCGATCGCGACGCGCTTCTTCTGCCCGCCGGACAGCTGGAACGGTGCCCGGTCGGACAGGTCGGTGATGTCGAGCATCGCCATGACGTCGTCGACCCGGCCGGCGACCTCGTCGCGGGGCAGGCCCAGCTGCAGGCAGCCGAACGCGATCTCCTCGCGGACCGACGGGGAGAAGACCTGCGCGTCGGAGTTCTGGAAGACGAACCCGACGCGCGCGCGGAAGCCGCGGTTGAACTGCTCGTCCTCCAGGGCGTCCTCGGTGACGGGCGCGCCGAAGGCGGTGAACGTCCCGCGGTCGGCGAACAGCAGGCCGTCGAGCACCTTGAGCAGTGTCGACTTCCCGCAGCCGTTCGCGCCCAGCAGGGCGACGGTTTCGCCGGCGGCGACGGTGAGGTCGACGTCGTCGAGGGCGGTGAAGCGTTCGAGGTACCGATAGGACAGGCCCTGGCACTGGAAGATCATCGGGCCGCCAGCAGCAGGGCGGCCGCGCAGAGCAGGCTGGAGGCCACGAAGACGTAGTCGGCGCGGCGCAGGCGGAAGGCGGTCAGGGTCTGCGCGTCGCCGGTGTAGCCGCGGGCCGTCATCGCCTGGTGCACCTCCTCCGAGAGCTGGTGGGCCTTGCCGAAGAGCGTACCGGCGCCCGCGGCCACGAACGCCCGGCCCTCGGGGGTGTCGCGCCGGCCGGTCAGGGTGCGGGCCTTGCGGGCGGTGTACATGTCGTCGACGGCGTCGAGCAGCAGGAACAGGTACCGGTAGGCCATCCCGATGATCAGGACGAAGATCTTCGGGACGCCGAGGGCGCGCAGCGCGGCCAGCAGCCGGACCCACGGCGTCGTCAGCGTGAGCAGCACGACCAGGGAGATGGAGGTCGCGACCCGGGCGACGATCAGGCCGGCGCCGTGCAGGCCCTGCGCCGTGACGCCCTCGGCAACGCCGTTCCAGTGCCAGAGAGGGAGCAGGATGTCGCCGGGCGTCACGATCGACAGGGTCGCCGGGAGCACGACGACGCCGGTGAAGATCGGCACGAAGAGCCAGACGCGCTTGAGGAAGTACCCCAGCGAAAGGCCGGACGCCACGGCGAGGGCGACGGTGGCCACGTAGGACAGCGCCAGCAGCGGCAGCGAGTGCACGAGCGCGACGACGACCAGCAGCCCGATCATCGACACCAGTTTGACCCGCGGGTCCAGGCGCTGCAGCAGGCCCTTCGCCGCGGCGACGTCCTCGGAGAAGATCGCCTGGCGCAGCACGCCGGACGCCCCGGCCAGGGTCTTCGCGACGAAGCTGCCCTTGCGGCGCACGCCGATGCAGCCGCACGGGCACAGCCCCGGCTCGGCCCGCAGCAGCCAGGCCGGCGCCGTCACGAGCGCACCGGCGGGGCGTCGAGGTCGGCGGCCTCGCGCTCGCCGCCGCGCAGCCGGCCGATGAGCCACGTGACGCCGAAGACCAGGGCGACGACGACGGCGATGCCGATGACGGCGCTGAGGACGTACTGCCACCAGCTGCCGCCGCCGTAGTCGGGCAGCAGGGTGCGGCCCCAGAAGCCGGTGTACTTCGCCAGCCCCTCCGGCACCGCGCTGAGCCCGTACCGGCCGAGGTCCAGGTCCTGCGGTGCGTCCTCGCCGAACGCGCCGCCGGGGGCGAGCAGGCCGAGCGGGCTGATGACGGCCATGATGCCGAGCGTGACGAGGGCGGCCCGGACGGGGCTCACCGGCCGGCGCTGCACCTCGGCCTGCGTCAGGGGTACCTCCGGTGCGTTGATCCGCAGCAGCGGTACGTTGGCCCGCTGCAGGTACGCCACCACGCCGCCGGTGAGCACGCCCTCGACGACCCCGGCGATGAGCAGGTGGGCGAGCATCATCGCGGGGATCGCCTGCGACAGGTGGAACGGCGCGTAGAGCGGGGTCCCGTCGGCCTTGTGGAACAGGTCCGGCTGGATGCCGAACTCGATCGCCGTGGCCAGGGCCGACAGGTTCAGCCCGGCGTAGGCGCCGACGATCGCCGCCCACATCCGCCGCGGCGAGGTCAGGGCCGTGTTGCGGGTCAGCAGCCGATAGATCCCGTAGCTCACGAACGGCAGCACGACGGCCATGTTGAAGGCGTTCGCGGGGAAGGCGAGGATGCCGCCGTCGCCGAAGAACAGCGCCTGGATGAGCAGCGCGATGGACACGGCTATGCACGCGGCCCACGGCCCGAGCAGGATCGCGATCAGGCCGCCGCCGACGGCGTGGGCGGTGGTGCCGTCGGGGATCGGGATGTTGAACATCATGATGACGAACGAGAACGCCGCGCCGAGCGCGACGAGCGGCACGTACCGGCTCTTGACGACCTTCTTCACCCGCGCCGCCGACTGCCACCACAGCGGGAGCATGGCCAGCCCGAAGACGGCGCTGGTCTGCGGGCTCAGGTACCCATCCGGAATGTGCATACGAGCAGTCTTTCGCTATCGCCAGTCATTTGCAACAGCGAACTGGAAGCAGGAGGTGACGGGACGCCGACCCGTGAATGAACGCACCCTTCCGGTTGAGTCAGGTTGTTCCTGCCCCCGCCCGTCAGGCATCGTCGGATATCGACGGACGGAGGGGCGGCCGTGGTGGCAGCGAGCACTACCGAGCACTCGGTCCTGCCCGAGCTGCGCGAGATGTGGTGGGAGAGCGGCGTGCGGGCCCGAGCCGAGGCCGGCACCTGGGCCGTCTTCGCCGAACTGCCCAAACTCCTGGCCGCCGCGGTCCGGCTCAGCTGGCGGGCCGACCGCGGCCGGACCCTGCTGGTCGGCATCGCCACCGTCGGCTCCGGCGTCCTGGCCTCCTTCGGCCTGCTCGCCACCCGCCAGGTCCTGGTCCAGCTGTTCGAGGGCGGCCCCACCCCGCAGCGGGTCACCGCCGCCCTGCCCGCCCTGGCCGCGCTCGCCGCGGTCACCGGCCTGCGGGCCGGGCTCGGGATCGCCACCGGCTACGCCCAGAACGGCCTCACCCCGCGCGTCGACCGGGAGGTCGAACGGTCCCTGTTCGAGGTCACCACCGCCGTGCGCCTCGACGCGTTCGACGCCGACGCGTTCGCCGACGACATGGAGCGCGCCTCCCGCGGCACCCACTCCGCCGCCGGGCTCGTCCAGGGCGCCATGAACATGCTCGCCGGCCTCGCCGGGGTGCTCGCCGTCACCGCCGCCGTCATCGTCATCCACCCGCTGCTGCTGCTCGCTCTGCTCGTGGCCACCGTGCCCAACGCGTGGGCGTCGCTGCGGGCCGGGCACCACCGGTACCAGACGTTCATCGCCGGCTCCGTGCGCCGCCGCCGGCTGTGGCTGCTGCACCGGCTCATGGCCGAACGCGACTCCGCGACCGAACTGCGCTCCTACGACCTGCGCCGGTTCCTGCTCGACCAGTACGACCGGGTGATGGGCGCCGAGACCGACATCCAGCTGGCCCTGGCCCGCCGGGTCACCACGACGACGAGCGTCGGGTCGGTCATCGGCGGCCTCGCCACGGTCGGGGTGTACATCCTGCTCGGCGTGCTGCTGCTGCGCGGGCAGATCCCCATCGCCGCCGCGGCCACCTGCGTCATCGCCGTCCAGACGGCCCAGCGGTCGCTGACGACCGTCACCCTGCAGATCGACAACATCTACACCGAGGGCCGCCACTTCGGCGACTACACCGGGTTCATGGAGCGGGCCGCGCAATATCTGCCGGCCGCCCGGGACGAGCGCCCCGCCCCGGACACGCTGCGCCGCATCGACGTGCGCAGCGTCGCACTGGCCTACCCCGACCGGGACACACCCGCCGTCGACGACGTGACACTGACCGTGCGGGCCGGGCAGACCGTCGCGTTCGTCGGCGAGAACGGCTCCGGCAAGACCACCCTCGCCTCCATGATCGCCGGGCTGCGCACCCCCGACGCCGGGGCCGTCGAGTGGAACGGCCGGCCCCTCACCGACTGGGAGCCGGCCGCGCTGCACGCCCGGATCGCCGTGGTGACGCAGGAGTACCACAAGTGGCCGTTCACCGCCGCGACGAACATCGCCATCGGCGACGCCGCGGCCGAACCGTCCCAGCCGCGGATCGAGACGGCCGCCGCCCGGGCCGCCGCGCACGACATGATCACGGAGCTGCCGCACGGGTACGAGACCCTGCTCGACCGCACCTTCGCCAACGGCCAGGACCTCTCCGGCGGCCAGTGGCAGCGCATCACCGCCGCCCGCGGGTTCCTGCGCACCGCCGACCTGCTCATCATGGACGAGCCCTCCTCGGCGCTGGACCCGCGGGCCGAGGACGCGCTGTTCCAGGCGATCCGCGACCGGCAGGGCCGGCTCACCACCGTCCTGATCACGCACCGCCTCGCCAACGTCCGCCACGCCGACCGGATCTACGTCATGCACCACGGCCGGATCGAGGAGCAGGGCACCCACGACGAGCTGATGGCCGCCGGCGGCCGGTACAGCGAACTGTTCCGCCTCCAGGCCGCCGGATACCTGGCCTAGCGGCCGGACCCGGGCGGGCAGCGCACCGGCCGGGTTCCCGGCGCGGGCCGCCACCCTCGCCGTCGCCGCAACGGGCCGTCCTGGACGTCGCTCGGCCGTGAGATCCTCGCCGGACCGGTCCGCGCCCCGCCCAGGCGATCGGACATTTGCACAGGTCAGCGCCTTGATCGACAATCGAGACGGCAGCGCCGCGGCGGTGGCGGCCCGCCGGCCGCGATGGTAGTGGCCGGGGCGACTTGGCGGAGCGCCTCCGCGGACGCGGCGGTTGCGGCACGATGACCCGATACGGGCAGCGGTGACAGGGAGGTTGGTGTGGGAAGTCCCGCGTTCTTCGAGGTGCGCACCCACGACCGTGACGTCGCGGCGGAGTCCCTCAACCTCCTCATCGAGCACCGGCCCCGGATGCGCTTCGCCGACCCGGCCGCCGTGGACGTCTCCCTGCGCAGCGCCAACTACGACCGCCTCGGAGCCGATGCGGTGCGCATCGGCGGGGCGCAGTACTCCGGCGCGGTCGACGGCGCCGCGTTCCTCCTGGCCGGAGCCGTCCTGCAGGGCAACGGCGTCCTGCACCGCGGCCGCGAGTCGATCGTGTTACCCCGGACCGGTGGCTTCCTGTACCCGACAGGCGTCCCCTTCACCGCCGACTGGGACGACGTCACCCTGGCGATCGTGCGCATGCCGATCACGGAGATCGCCGAGCTCGCCGAGGCCACCAGCGGGCTGCCGGCGGCCGACCTGCGTTTCGAGTCCGTCACGCCGGTGTCCGAGCCGATGCGCCGCTACTGGTCGGCGACCGCCACCCACCTCGTGCGCCAGCTCGCCGTGCCCGACGCGAACCTGCCCCCGCTGGTGCTGGAGCAGTTGCGGCAGCTGGCGGCCGCCACGCTGCTGACGGTGTTCCCGAACACGATGATGACCGCCGCCCGGCTGCCGGGCCCGGGGCGCGTCCCGCCCGCCGCCGTACGCCGGGCCGTCGCCTTCATGGACGCCCACGCCGCCGAGCCGCTCACCGCGGCCACCATCGCCGCCGCGGCCGGGATCGGCGTGCGCGGCCTGCAGGTGGCGTTCCGCCGGCATCTCGATCAGACCCCGCTGGAGTACCTCCGCCGCGTGCGCCTGGAGCACGCGCACCGTGAACTCCAGGTCGCCGAGCCGGGCAACGGCACCACCATCAAAAGCATCGCCCGCCGCTGGGGCTTCGCCAACCCCGGCCGCTTCACCGCCGAGTACCGCACCGTGTACGGGCACCTGCCCAGCCGCACCCTGCGCACCTGAGACAGGCCCGGCCACGGCGTGGACGAGGATGCCCCGGCCGCGGCCGGCCGGTCAGCCGGGCGGGTCCGCCGCGGTCCACAGGAGGTCGTCGACGGGGCGGCGGACCCGGGCCGGGGCGGGGGACAGGGCGCTCGGCGGACGGGGCCCGCTGTCGGCCGGGACCCGCCCGATCGCCGACATCGACGTGACCTCCCAGTGGCCGGGTACGGCGAAGTCGGCGGCGACGGCGGCCTGGTCGAAGGCGCGGAACTGGCGCACGGACAGGCCCAGGGCGCCCGCCTGGAACGTCATGTGGGCCACCGCCTGGCCCAGGTCGTAGTGGGCGAACTCGGAGAACTCCCAGTCGGTGCCTTCCACCCAGCGGTGGGCCAGGTTCGCGACCAGGACACTCGCCGACGGGGCCCACCGGCCGGCGCTCGGCGCCAGGTGGCGGATCAGGCGGCGGTGCGTGTCGTCGCCGCGGCGGGCGACGATGAACGCCCAGGGCTGGGAGTTGCCCGCGGACGGAGCCCACCGGGCCGCCTCGACCAGCAGCTCCGTCCCGGCGGGGGTGACCTCGAACGCGGGGTCGAACACCGTGGGGCTCCAGCGGGCCGCCAGCAGCGGGTGCAGACCTGGCGGGGTCAGGTCGTCGCGCATCGGGACAGCGTCACACGGGTACCCCAGCGGCGTCGGGGTTTGTCCGGGCAATGAGGCGCACGACACGGCAACTGCGCGCCGGACACGCCCGGACGGGCATGATGCTCACAGGCTGGAACCGGGTGGAACGCCCGGAAGGTGGAGCGCGGCGACGGTGAAGGGGTGTTCGGGTGCGCGAGTTCGAGGTGCTGCTGGCCGGGTTCTTCCGGGCGGTGTCGTTCGAGGCGGGGACCGTGCCCGACTACGAGGCGATCCGCGCCGTGTTCGCGCCGCGGGGGCTGCTCATCCGGGCGGTCGGGGCGCCGGCGGAGGTGAGCACCGTCGACGAGTTCATCGCGCCGCGGGTCGCGCAGGTGCGCTCCGGGGCGCTGACGGCGTTTGCGGAGTCGGAGATCAGCGGGGCGTCGCAGGTGTTCGGCAACGTCGGGCAGCGGTGGAGCCGCTACGACAAGCGGGGTGTCCTCGACGGGGCCGCGTTCGCGGCGCAGGGCTGGATCTCCACGCAGTTCGCGCGGACCGGCGACGGGTGGCGGATCACGTCGATGGCCTGGGACGACGAGCGCTGAGCCGCACCGCGAGCGCGGCACCGCCGCTCGGCGCGGTGCCGCGGCCCGGCGCTACCAGACCCGGGTCCGCGCCCGGCCGGAGCGCAGGGCGGCGATCGGGCCGGGCGCACCAGCCGTGCGCCGGGCGCCGGTCAGGTCGGTGTCGATGCGCGCGGGGGTGCCGTCGGGCTCCTCGAAGTCGGCGTCGGCGACCCGGACCCGGGGCAGGTCACGGCCGGTGAGCGCGGCCAGGCGGGCGCCGTCGAACTCCGGCGGGAGGTCGGTGTCGAGGTACACGCCGTCACCGTCCTCGGCGACCGCGGCGGCGCCGCCCGGCAGGACCAGCGGGTGCTCCTCACGGTCGAACGGCGCGGCGCCGGCGGCGTAGACGTTGCCGCCGGCGTAGACGGGCTGCAGTACCCCCAGGAATCGCTTGTGATCGCCGGGCGGCATGGCGGCGATGCGGTCCAGGTATTCGGCGAAGGAGGCCGGGTAGCCGTCGTATCCGGCGGTGCCCGCGACCGCGGCGCCGACACCCTCGGCATCCGGGCCGTAGGCGGCGGCGGGGTCGACACCGACGAACAGGTTGCCGATCCAGCGGTCGTCACCGCCGGTGATCGTCGCGAACCCGGCCACGTGGGTGCTGTGCGGGCGGTGGTACGGGGTCGCGCGGTCCGGCACCGCCTCCAGCCGGACCGTGCCGGCGATCAGGTTGCCGACGAACGCGCCGCCCTGACTGAACAGCTCCAGCGCCGCCTTCGACGCGAAGATGTTGTGCTCGACCAGGTACGGGCCGTGGCTGACCTCGACGAACACGTCACGGCTGTTGCGGTACAACACGTTGCGGGCGATGCGGGTGCCCTGCGTCTGCCAGTCGAGCCAGATGCCGAGGGTGCAGTCGTGGATGCGATTGTGGCGGATGGTCACGTCGATCGCGGCGTGCAGCTTGATGCCGCCGATCTCGTAGCCGTAGAACTCGCGCTTGGTCGCGATGTTGTAGATGTGGTTGTCCTCGATCGTGGAGAACACGCCGCCGAGGTGCCCCACGATGCCGTTCTGGCCGCAGTCGTGGATGGTGTTGCGCCGGATCAGGTGCGAGCCGATGTGCTCGCGGTCCCACCCGATCTGCCGGGCGGCGAAGACGGACTCGAGCTGGTACTGGTAGCCGGGCTTGTCGCCACGCTCGGAGGCGTAGTTGTGGCCGGTGGACGCCTCCTTGCCGATCGAGATCGCCGAGCATTTGGCGTCGTGGATGTGGTTGTCCTCGATGACCCAGCCCTTGGCCCAGTTCGGGCCGATGAGACCGGGCTGGTCGGCGGTCGGGGGCGTCCACGGGCTGGCGGCGTGGGCGAGTTCGAAGCCGCGTACAGTGATGTAGTCGAGGTGGTGGCGCTCGGGGAAGAACACCGACCGGCGCACGTTGATCTCGACGAGCTCGTGGTTGGGGTCGGCGCCGCCGAAGTTCACCCAGATCGTGGTGGCCCCGGCCGCCGGGCGCACGTCTGCGCCGGTGTGCGTGCGTGGGTCGGCGCCGGCGTGGGTGCTTGGTTCGGCGCTGACTTCCGCGTACCAGACCAGGCGGGTTCGTTGCGGGTCGTCGATCGGCACCGTGACGCCGGTCCAGCCGTCGACGACCTCGGTGCGCAGCGGCGGGTCGGTGACCTGGTCACGGCCGGCGACCTCGAAGCCGCTGACGCCGTTGAGGTACACGTCGCCGAGGTGCTTGCGGGGGGCGCCGTCGCGGTACGCGATCCAGTCGCCGGCGATCTCCTCCGCGAACGGGTTGAACTCGCCGAACACGTCCCCGGCCACGGTCGCCCGCCACACCGACCCGTCCTCGCGCTCCCAGCCCGTCACCCGCTCCGAGCCCTTGATCACGACGTGCTCGCCGGCCGCCGCCTCGTACGTGATCCGCCGCGCGTCGCTGAGCCCTCCGCGGCGCGGCTTCACCCACTCCCGGTACTCCCCGGCGTGCACCACCACGGTGTCGCCCGCGTGCGCGGCCGCCGCGGCCCGGTTGATCGTGCGAAAGGGCCGCTCGGCCGTGCCGTCGGCACCGTCCGAGCCGGTCGTCGCGACGTGGAACACCGTGGTCATCTGCGGTCCGCCTTCCACCGGCAACACGCTGGGCCGGCAGGCACCGCGCCGGCCGCACCGTGCGAATGCTAACCGCCGCACGGCATCCCGGGCGAGGGCCGGACCACTGGATGGACGCCGCTCGATCCCTGCCCGGTCCCGGCGCGATCGCTCCCGCCGCGGTCGCGGCTGCGGCGTCGGCTCCGGCCTGGGTCGGTACAGTCGCCGCCATGGTGATCTACGTCGACGAGTACGACCCGGCGTGGCCGGCGCACGCCCAGGCCGCCATCGCGGAGCTGCGGGCGGCGCACCCGGGCCTGTTCACGGCCGTCGAGCACGTCGGCAGCACCGCGATCCCCGGGCTGCCCGCGAAGCCGGTCATCGACCTGATGGCGGCCGTTGCTGTGCTCGGTGCCGCTCCGGAGATCAGCCTCGGCTACGCGCTCGTCGACACCGGCATGCCGGAACGCTACTTCTACCGCCGCGAGGCCGACCCTGGTGCGGGCCGCGACGGCGAGGCGTCGGCGAGCGGAGCCGGGGCGTCAGGTGGGCGTGCGTTGCCGGTGCACCTCCATGTCGTGAGTCTGGCGTCGTGGGAGACGCGCAACGAACGGCTGTTGCGGAACTTTCTCGGACGGCACCCGGCCGCGCGCGACGAGTACGGGCGGCTGAAGCAGCGCCTGGCGGCGGCCGGGCACGACGGCGACTCGTATACGCGGGGCAAGACCGGGCTCATCCAGCGGTTCGTCGATGCGGCCCGGGACGAGCTCGGACTGGCCCGGGTGCCGGTCTGGGAGGAGTAGGCGTGGGTGCTGCCATCCCCGTTCCCGATACCAACCCTAATACCTGAAACTAATTCACGTCTTACGCCCGGCTCACACCCGGCAAATCCGGCACCCCTCGTGGCGGCTGCGGCGGGCGATGCCCCAGCGCGGGCGGGCCGGGCCGGGGCGTGTTCGCAACGACCACGACCCCACCTCACCCATCGGGCACTATGGAAGTGTGCTGAGCATCGAACTGGCCATCGAGCTGCGCGAAGCGGGCCTGGACTGGCATCCGGCGCCCGGCGACCGCTTCGCCATCCCCGACCGTGACCTGGACGATCAGGCGTTCGTCCTCAGCGACATGATCGTGCAGCTGCACGACCTGCCCGG
The DNA here is from genome assembly GCF_019904175.1 of Dactylosporangium vinaceum. Classification (GTDB taxonomy): domain Bacteria; phylum Actinomycetota; class Actinomycetes; order Mycobacteriales; family Micromonosporaceae; genus Dactylosporangium; species Dactylosporangium vinaceum. Next base: position 4,728,289 of record NZ_CP061913.1, read on the forward strand.
CGGGGACGCGGTCATCGGGTTCAACGGGACCACCGAATGGGCAATGGACGACATCTCGCGGGACGAGGCGATCTGGCTGCCGCACGAGCACCAGCTGCGCCTGCTGCTCGGCGAGGCGTTCCGCGGCCTCGAGCGCTCCGGCGACGGGTGGCGGGTGTCGGTCACCGGGCGGGCCGACTCGTTCGGGGCCACCCCGGAGGACGCGTACGCGCTGGCCGTGCTGCGCACGCTCCTGCCCGCGGAGTAGGGTGCCGAGTGTGGATCTTCCTGATGGGCTGCGCGAGCTGCTCGAACACAACAGCCTCTGCTACCTGACCACCCTCATGCCCGACGGCTCGCCGCAGATCACCCAGGTCTGGGTCGACACCGACGGCAAGCACATCCTGATCAACTCGGTCCGCGGCCATCAGAAGGTCCGCAACATCGCCCGTGACCCGCGCGTCGCCGTCGCGGTCGGCGACCCGGCCCAGCCCCGCCGATACTTCCAGATCCGCGGCCGGGTCACCGGCGTCACCGAGGACGGCGCGGTGGAGCACATCGAGACCCTCGCCCAGCGGTACCTGGGCGGCCCCTACCCGTGGTTCGGGGGCCGCGACCAGGTCCGCCTGCTCATCACCATCGAACCGGAGCACATCACGGGGCAGTGAGCCCCGCGCGGCCCGTCACGCGGGCGTGAGGTGCGCGTTGCGCAGCACGAACATGCCGCCGCGCACCTCCGGCCGCCACCCGTGCGCGAGCGCGTGCTCGACGAGCGCCTTCACGTCCCGCGGCGTCGGATGCCAGGACTCGTCAGTCACCGGCGCCGTCAGGTCGGCCTGCAGCACCCGCGAGTGCCTGCCGCCGCCCCACACCCGCACGCGCACGACCCGCAGGCAGGCGCCCTCGGTCCCGGGCACATACCGCACGGCGGCCCGCCACACGAAGTCCGCCGCCCCGATGTGCAACGTGCGCAACCGGACACCCATCGTCGCCCCCTCCGTCGTGCTCCACAGTGGACTTCGGTACCCGGAGAGGGATTCGAACCCCCAGTACGCCGGGTCTGAGCCGACGGCCTCTTCCGTTGGGCCACCCGGGCAAGGTGGTACCGTGCATCTCCTCATGCGAGCCAACGGGGAGAATCGAACTCCCTCCTCCGGGTTACGAATCCGGTGCACCACCATTCGTGCTGCATTGGCACCGCTCCCTCGCATGGACTCGAACCACGCTTCCAGCATCCAGAGTGCTGTGTCCTGCCGACTGGACGACGAGGGAATGTCGTATCGCTCCGGGGGCAGGAATCGAACCTGCGGGTGCCGCGTTCAAAGCGCGGCCACGGCGCCAGCGCCGTACCCCGGAACATCGAACGGTAGTGGGGACTCGAACCCCATCTATGCCTGCTTGGAAGGCAGGTGTCCTACCTGTTGGACAACTACCGCACGGAGCCATCCGCCCTGGACGGCGGTTCGACGCTTGTGGCAGTTCGCGCAACGCACGACGCACTTCGCAATCTCATCGGCGATTCGCTGCCAGTCCACCAGATGCGTCATGGCGGAGATGTTGTCGCCCTTGTCACCCCGAACGTGGTCGAACTCGAGCACCATCGGGTCGGCCTCGCCGCAGTCCACGCATGGATGCGCCGATAGGAACTCGATGATCCTGATCATGTTGCGAAGCTTTGCCTCATTGCGCCGGGACTGAACCTCCACGATGAGGCGCGGCTTGTTCCGCTCGTAATGATCGCGCCGACCATCGCTGCAGCAGTCCCTGCATCGAGATTGACGCGAGCCCGTGGACCGCTTCCGAATCGCGAAGTGCTCGATTGCAAGGGTCTGCCGACATCCAGTGCATCTCTTGGTCGTGGCCAGTCGGTCTGGCGTTGCGCCGGGAAGTGACAGCCCGTGGCGACGACACGCATCCTCCAGCCGGCGGTAGTTCCGTGACTGAACGGAAATCCCTAGGTTTATCAATACCGCCCGTGGGCTTGCCGCTCCATCGATTGCCGCGATCAACCCGTTCCGGTCATCGAATCGCAGGTCCACGGTAGGCAACCTACAGCGTCGTCGTCATCGGTTCAAGCCATATGGCCACACTTCGTAGCGAGTAGGGGAGTCGAACCCCTGTTTCCGCGCTGAGAACGCGGCGGCCTGACCGCTGGCCGAACCCGCCATGTGTATTCACGTGTCAACGAACAGTGCTTCGTTGCGCAGGGGCGACAGGATTCGAACCTGCAACCTTCGGTTTTGGAGACCGACGCTCAGCCAATTGAGCTACGCCCCTAAGCGGCGAAAGGCAAAAGAAAAACCGCCCTTGTCCCGGGGTACCGGACGGGCGGCTTCGAGGAAGCGAAGAACGCTTACCCGTGCCACCGTCGCGGGCGCTCGAGGCCCGTGAACAGCGCGCCACCCAGCGTGGGCGGTTGCTGCCCGGCTTCGGTCGCGGTCCACGTCGTCATCGCTTCGGCCTCTCGCTGTGTGTGTCGCGCCGTGAGTATTCCGGTGCGGCTGTCTCGTTCGCTTGCACCGCAAACGATACGGACCGGGGATCGGGCGGGCAACGCATTAACTGCGTAATGTCCATGCCATGGGCGGGGACGGGTACACGGCTCGGCTGGCGCCGCGGTGGCGGCGGCTGCTCGTGGCCGGGTCGGTCGTCGTGTCCGCGCCGCTGTTCGTGCTGGAGCCGGCGCTGCTCGGGGTCGCCGGGGCGCGGATCGTCGCGGTCCTGCTGCTCGCCGTGCAGGCGGCCGCGCTGTGGTCGCTCGACGTGCGCCCGCGGGCCGCGACGGCCGTCGTGCTGCTGGTGAGCGCCGGGTTTCAGGTGCTGTTCCCGGCGTTCGGGCCGGGTGTGGCGTTCGTGGTCCTGTGCACGTACGCGTGGCTGCGCCCGGCCGGTGAGGCCCTGCCGGTGCTCGGGCTCGCCGTCGCCGCGGTGTGCGGGCCGGCGCTCGGGCAGCAGCGGTGGCTCGCGGCCGGGCTGTGGCTCGGCGCGTGCCTGCTCGCCTGGAGCTGGGGTGCGCAGGCGCGGGCGCGCGGGGCCCGGCTGGTGGCGCAGCGGCGGCAGGCGGCCCTGGAGGAGCGGGCCCGGATCGCGCGGGAGCTGCACGACGTGCTGTCGCATACGGTGTCGGTGATGGTGGTGCAGGCGGCCGCGGCCGACGACGTGTTCGACATCAACCCGGCCAAGGCCCGGGAGGCGCTGCGGCGCACCGAGGAGGCCGGCCGGCAGGCCCTCGCCGAGCTGCGCTGGTTCCTGCGCACGGTGCGCGAGGACGGTGACGGTGACGGTGACGGCGGGCCGCAGCCGATGCTCGCCGACCTGGAGCGGCTGGGGCAGTCGGTGAGCGCGGCCGGCCTGCCGGTCGACCTGGTGCGGGAAGGCGACGGGGACGTGCCGTCGGCAGTGCAGCTGGGGGTGTACCGCATCGTGCAGGAGGCCCTCACCAACGCCCTGCGGCACGCGCCCGGGTCGAGGGCCTCGGTGCTCGTACGGGTCGGCGGCGGCACGGTCCTGGTCCGGGTGCGCGACTTCGGCGGCGTTGGGCCGTCGCCGGGCAAGGGCGGCGGGCAGGGGCTCGTCGGGATGCGCGAACGGGCGGCGCTGCTGGGCGGGACCCTCGCGGCCGGGCCGCACCCGGACGGCGGGTTTCAGGTCGAGGCGGCTATTCCGGTCGGAGGTCGGGTATGACGATCAAGGTGCTCATCGCGGACGATCAGGTCCTCGTCCGGTCCGGGTTCCGGATGATTCTCGAGGCGCGCGACGACCTCGAGGTGGTCGGCGAGGCCGGCGACGGCGCGGAGGCGGTCGCCCTCGCCGCGCGGACCGACCCGGACGTGGTCCTCATGGACGTGCGGATGCCGGGCACCGACGGCATCGACGCCACCGCGCGGCTCACCGCCGCCGGGCCGCGGCCGCGGGTCATCATCCTCACGACGTACGACCTGGACGAGACCCTCTACGCGGCGCTGCGGGCCGGCGCCTCCGGGTTCCTGCTCAAGGACGTGCGGCCGGCCGAGCTCGTGGAGGCGGTCCGGGTGGTGGCCCGCGGTGAGGCGCTGCTGGCCCCGACCGCGACCCGGCGGCTGCTCGACCGGTTCGTGGCCACCGACACGACACCGCCGGCGCCGGTCGGGGTCCTCACCCAGCTGACCGAGCGGGAGCGGGAGGTGCTGCAGCTGCTGGCCCGGGGATCGGCCAACGCGGAGATCGCCGCGCAGCTCGTGGTGGCCGAGGCGACGGTGAAGACGCACGTGTCGGCGATCCTGCGCAAGCTCCGGGTCCGCGACCGCGTCCAGGCCGTCATCCTCGCGTATGACATCGGGCTCGTCCGGCCCCGTTCCTCATCCTGAGGTCTGAGAAAAGAGTTCGGACCGTGGTCCGACGCGCCGCGCCCCCGAACTTCCTACCGTCGAAGCATGACCCCGCAGCAGCGCACCGCGATCCGTGTCGTCGTCGGTCTGCTCATCGCGAGCCTGACCGTCAGCGTCGGCTTCGCCCTGCTCACCCTGGTGTTCCGCAACGACGTCGTGGCCTATCAGCTGGCCCGGCAGCCGGGCGCCGACCGGGCCGCCCTGCAGCGGACACTGTGGACCCGGCCCGTCCCGATCCTGGCCGTCGCCGTGCTCTACATCTGGGTGACGCGCCAGCTCCTCGCGGGCGTCGCCGCCGCCTACCGCCGGGTCCGGATCGTCTCGGCGTTCGGGTTCGTCGCGGTGGCGTATCTGGTCGTGGCCGCCGAATACCCGGCGTGGCTGCGCGGGCTGCAGGCAGTGCAACTGCTGCTGTTGGCGCTGCTGGTTCTTGCCGTGAACCGGCCCGTCGTGCGCTCGGCGTTCCCGCGGGTGCCGGACCCCCGGCCGCGCAACCGCAAAGCGGCGTGGCTGCTGGTGGGCACGGCGCCGGTCGTGGCCGAGCTGACACTTGGCACGATCCCGCTGCGCATGGCGTGGGTGCTGCTGATCTTCACGCCGCTGTACGGCGGGGGCGCGCTGTTCGTCCGGGAGATCGTGCGGCGCGCCGGTGGCGGCTACGCGAACCTGCTGCTGATGGGCGTCGCCTACGGCATCGTCGAAGAGGGTCTGGTGCTGCAGAGCCTCACCAGCCCGCACCTGTACCACGCGGCCGGGTGGGCGCCGCGGCTGCTCGGGGTGAACACCGACTACACGCTGCTCAACCTGGTGTACCACGCGGTCTTCAGCATCACGGTCCCGGTCGTCGTGGTCGAGCTGTGCTTCCCGGGCCACGGTCAGCGGCCCTACCTGCGCCGCGGTGGCCTGATCGCGACCGGCCTGATCGCCCTGGCCGGTGCGGGCATCGTGCGGCTGACCGTGCCGCCGGCCGAGGACCCCGGATATACGATGCCGCTCGCCGCGGTGCTCGTCTTCGCGGCCGTCGCACTGGCGGTGACCGTGGTGGCACTGCGGGTACGCGTGCCGGGGGCCTCGCCGGCCCGGCCGCCGTCGGCTCCCGTGGTGGCCGCCGTCGCCGGGGCCGGTGCGCTGCTCTTCTTCGGGCTGGCCTGGCCGTTCGGCGGGGCGACGGGGCCGGTGTTCACGCACGGCACGTGGTCGCTGCTGCCAATGGTGGCCGCCGCGGCGCTGGTGGTCGCGCTGGTGTACTGGCTGCGCCGGTGGAGCGCCGCTGCGCAGTGGACGCGGGAGCACCTGGTCGCGGCGTGCACTGGCGCGCTTGTCGGGCACACGGTGTTCGGGCTCGCCGCGCAGGCCGACGGCGCGGCCGACCGGCTGTTCCTCGCGGCGGTCGCGGCGGCGACACTGGCGCTGGGGACCGCGGCGATCCGGCGGCCGGTCGCGCCGGTACTGTTGGCGTGATGCGCAGCGTTGCGGTCGGTGCCGACCCGGGCAGGTTCCATCCTGCACCGGGGCGCCGCCGCCCGCCCGGGCCGCTGCGACCTGGCGCTCCATTCGTCCACTTTGGATTCTCGAAACTCGTGGCGCTCGATGTCCCGCGGCCGGCGCCCCCGCCCGGCGACCGGCATGAGAGTCTGGGTGGGGGACCGTTTGCGCATCGTTGAGATTCGGCGGTACCCGGTGAAGTCGATGCTGGGCGAGACGCTCACCGCAGCCACTGTCGGCCCCCGCGGGCTCGACGGCGACCGGCTGTGGGCGGTCCGCGGCCCGGACGGGAAGTTCGGCAGCGGCAAGCACACCAGACGGTTCCGGCGCATGGACGGGCTGTTCGACTTCCGGGCCGCCATCGGCGGGCCGCTCGCCGGCGCCGACGCCCGCACCGGCGGCCCGGTCCCCGAGGTCGAGCTGCCCGACGGCCGCCGCTTCGCCGCCGACGACCCGCTGGGCCACCACGCGGTGAGCGCCGCCCTCGGGCACACGGTGACGCTCACCCCCGAAGCCGGCATCCCGCACCACGACGAGGGCCCGGTCAGCATCATCACGACCGCCGGCCTGCGCCTGCTGGCTTCGTTCGGCGCAGCGGAGCCCGACGGCGCGCCGGTCGACGCGACCCGCTTCCGCGCCAACCTGCTCATCGACTCCGACGTCGTCGAGGACCACTGGGCCGGCCGGTCGCTGCACGCGGGCCCGGAGGTCGTCCTGCGCGTGGTCCGCCCACTGACCCGCTGCGTGATGATCGACCTGGCCCAGGACGCCGCGTGCGCGCACGGCGAACTGCTGAAACTCCTGGCCGCCCACCACGACATGACATTCGGCGTCTTCGCCACCGTCGAACGCCCGGGCACGCTGGCCGTCGACGACGAATGCTTCACCCGCTGACCCCGCCCGGCAAGCACCACCCGCCCGCGGCGCGCTCGTGCGCAAGCTCGACGACCCGCCGCAGCCGTCAGCACCACACGGTGACGTGGTCAGCCTCGACACCATGATCGAGCAGTAGTGCTCAAAGCAACGGACCCGAGGACGTCAAGACGCTCAGGCTCACGGCGGGTTCGTGGTCGTCGGACCGGGGCAGCTCGTCGGCGCCGTGCGGGGCGGCCGCGACCATGATCTGCCGGCGGCCCGCGGCCTTGGCCTGATACAGCGCGGCGTCGGCCCGGGCGGTCAGCTCGCCGGAGCTCTCCGACCCGTCCCAACGGGCAAGCCCGGCGGAGAAGGTCTGACCCAGCGGCGTGACCTCGAGAGCGCGCTGCAGGATTCGCAGCGCCTCGCCGCTACTCGCGCCCGGCAACAGCACGATGAACTCCTCACCGCCGTACCGTGCCAGGATGTCGACCTGGCGCAGCACGGACCGCCAGGCCTCGGCGGCGTCGGTCAGGAGCCGGTCGCCGGCAGGATGGCCGTAGCGGTCGTTGAACTTCTTGAAGTGGTCGAGGTCGATCATGGCGATGCTGACCGGGACGTCGTCGCGGCGGGCGTTCTCGAGCGCCCGGGGTATCTCGTCGTTCCACGCGCGCCGGTTGGGCAGTCCGGTGAGCTCGTCCTGGCGCGCCAGCGTGCGCACCAGGTCCGCCTGCCGTTGGACTTCCCGCAGCAGTTGCGCCATGCGCAGCACGACGAGCAGGAACAGCACCGTGGAGCCGAGCACGATGGCCGGTCCGTTGATGGGCGTGCCGGCGTACAGCTGGATACCGAGCAGGGCCGGCGCGATCAGCGAGGCGACGGTCAGCGACGTGAGCATCGGGGTGCTCAGCCTTGGGGCCGGTCGGACGGCGGCCCGGTCCAGATCGCGGGCACTCGGGTGCAGTGCGGCGAGGCCGAACAGCGAGTACGCGACCAGGAAGATCATGTCGACGCTCCGGTTCGCGATCTGCACACCGTTGATGTCGATCCCGAGGTTGCCCAGCACCACCCAGGTCGCGTCGCCGACAAAGAACGCGCTGCCCGACCCGATGATCCACCAGAACGCCGAGCCGCGAGCGCCACCCGAACGCACCAGCCGGGTGAGCATGGCCAGCAGCAGCAGGTCACCGATCGGATACGCGATCTGGACCACCGAGCCCAGCAGCCGGGTCTCGTCGCTGAGGACGGCCGGTCCGATCACGTAGACCCAGGCCAGCAGGCCCAACCCGGTGGTGAACGTGCCCGCGTCGACCATGGCTGCCCAGTTGCGGCGGGGCTCACGGCGCTTGATCAACAGGGCGAAGCCCACGGCGCAGGCCGGGTAGAGCAGCAGGAACAGGGGGTCCGCCGGCGTCGGGGGCTCGTCCACGTGCAGGACCTCGGACGAGTAGATCGCCACCGCGATGCCGGAGGTGTTGGCGAACAGGCCGAAAGCGAAGCACCACCACGGCACCCGGGCGCCCCGGGAGAACCGGCGCACGCCGAGCAGGACGGCCGTGACGGCGCCGTAGCCGATGCCGATCTGCCAGGCTCCCTTCCACCACGGTGACTCGGGGATGAGCTGATAGCACCCGATGGCGAGCACGGCCCACATGGCGTACAACTTCCAGCCGCGGCCACCCATGACATCCTCGTTCCCTAGCACGCCGACATCGGTGTCCAGCACACCTCGGGCCGGTGTGACTTACGGGAGTTCGACGGTGGCAATGAGGTCGCGGAGCTGCGGATGGGGCCGGCTCCAGCGCCAGGGCGGCCGGGATGGTGTCGAGCCAGGCCAGGAGCTGGAGCACTATAACGCGGTGGTGGCGAGTTTCTGCTCGAAGTACGACGCCCGGCTCTCGGCCCGAAGCTCCCGCGTGATGCCCAGCGCCTCCTGCCACCGCCGCCGAGCCCGGGCCGGGTGGCCGGCGGCCTCGTCGAGCTCGGCGATGCGGGCGTAGACCTCGGCCTGCGCCAGGCGCGAGGCGGTGTCCTCCGGGTCGAGGGCGGCGCGGCGACGGCGGCTGGACAGGGCCTGGCGGTACAGGGCGCGGGCGGTCGCCGGGTCGCCGCAGTCGCGCAGCCAGTCGCCGAGACGTTCGCGGGACTCGGCCAGGTCGCGGTGCAGCAGGCCGGTGCGGGGGAAGCGGTGGACGAGCGCCTCGGCGATCTCGGTGGACCGTTCGAGGTTGCCGCGGACCTCCTCCGGCCGGGCGGCGGCGGCGAAGTACTCGGCCTGGCGGCGGTAGGCGGTGGCCAGGTCGCGCTGGGCGTCGACGGAGTCGTCGCCGGCGAGGCGCTCGGCGAGGGACACGGCGCTGGAGACGTGGCCGGCGGCGCACCCGAGGTCGCCGGCGCTGGTGTCGAGATCGGCCAGGCGCCAGTATGCCTGGAGGAGTTTGCGCTGGTAGTCGAGGTTCTCCGGGGCGATGTCGGTGAGGCGGTCGGCGATGGTGAAGGCGTCCGTCGTGTACGTGGGCGGGTCGAGGCCGGCCAGGGCGTTGAGCACGTCGAACTGGTTCGCGAGGAGGGTCGGGTTGTCTGCGTCGTCGGTGGCGAGGCGGCGCCAGATCGCCAGGGCCTCCTCCAGGTGCGGGCGGGGGTCGAGGAAGGCCGCGGTGAACAGGCAGAGGGCCAGGTCCCAGGCGAGGGCGCTGTCCGCGTCGGCGGCGGCGAGGCGTCGGCGGATGCGCAGGGCCTCCTCGGCGGCGGTGCGGGCGCTGTCGGGGTCGGAGTCGTCCAGGGCCACGCCGATCAGCTTCTGGTGGCTCAGGCCCAGGTTGCGCTGGAGCTGGACGTCGACCGGGTCCGCCGCGGCGAGTTCGGTGTCGATGGCCAGGGCGCGTTCGTAGGCGCGGCGGGCGTCGGCGAGGCGGCCCAGGCGGTGCAGGAGGCGGCCCTGGTCGTCGAGGGCCGCGCTGAGCTCCAGGCGGTCGCCGGATCGTGCGGCGAGCCTGACGGCCTCCTCGCCCTTCTCGGCGGCCGCGGCGATGCTGCCGACGGCCTCCAGGGCGTCGCGCTCGCGGGCGAGGAATGCGGGGTACGCCTGATGCTTCGCCGGGAGGCGGTCGGTGACCTCGCCGAGGAACGACGCGACAGCGCCCTCGCCGGCGAGCTTGGGCAGCACCGCGGTGGCGAAGTCGGCCAGGGCGTCGCCGTCGAGGTGGTACACGCCCTCGATGACGGTGGCGAACTCCGCCCGGCCCTCGTCCATGATCCACCGGCAGGTGGCGCCCGCGCGGGTGTGGCGCTCGGCGTGGCGGTCGCCCTGGGCCTTGGTGAGCGCCTCGCGCAGCCACGGCTCGACGACCGCGGCGGAGACGTCCGGGGCGCCCGACGTCGAGGTGCCGGACGTGGAGGCGCCCGCGGCGGAGGCGGGCGCCGGGGTGGCGAGGGTGAGGTCGCGCAGCCGGGCCAGGTGCGCCTCCATCGCCGCCGCCGCCTCGGAGGAGCCGTGGACCGCGTACGCCAGATCGGTCGCGCCCACCGGGATGCGGAACACGGCCAGCTGCAGCAGCGCCTCGCGCTCGTCGGGCGTGAGCAGGTCGAGCAGCTCGGTCAGCAGGACGTCCTGCGCGCCCAGCGCCACCGCCTGCCGCGCCACCGAGCCCGGGTCCGACCGCTGGGCCCCACCGCCGACCGCCGCGGTGTCCGCCGGCAATCCGGGCGAAGGCGGCAAATCCGACTCAAGCGCCGCAGGTGGCTCGGCTGGTAGCGGGGCGAGAGGCGACCCGGGTGCCGGCGAAGACGGCGTCAGCTGCAGCAACGTCCGCAGCCGCTGCGTGACCTCCGGCAGCCGCGCGCCGCCGTGCAGCAGCGCATCGACGAACTCGACGAGCCGCGGATGCCCGCCGACGGTCGTCACGATCAGCGACAGGTCCTCAGTGGACAGTTCCCGCAGCGCCGGCATCCGCAGCAGCAGGCGGCTCAGCTCGGCGTCGGTCAGCGGGGGGACGTCGATGCGCAGTAGTGAGCTGACCGACGGTACCGGATAGCGGGTCGTCACCAGGATCTTGCCCCGCTCGGCCGCGCCGGCCAGTGTCGCGAACGCCTCGCCGAAGCCCGGGTCGGCGAACGCGCCGCCGCCGACCGTCAGGTTCTGCTCGAAGTCGTCGAAGACCAGCAGGAGCCGCTCGGTGCGCAGGGTCTTGGCCAGCCGGTCGACGTCGTCGACGAGGAAACCGGCGCCGGTGTGGATGTGGATCGTCCACGGGTCGCCGGTGTCGTCGCGCAGCCGGTGCACGACCCGGCCGGCCAGGGCCGTCTTGCCGATCCCGGCCGGGCCGGTGAGCACGACCCCGTTGACCAGCGGGCCGCCGGCAACCTCGTCGCGCAGCGTCTGCGTGATGATCCGCAGCAGCCCGCGCCGGCCGACCAGGTCGCCGAGCAGGAGCTCACGCACGCCGGTGCCGGTCGGCAGGTCCGTCGGGTTCTGCAGGTGTACCGCGGGCGCGCCGGACTCCCACAGCGGCCCGTCGGACGCGGCGAACAGCGCGGGCACCGCATACTCGGGCCGCACCGGCGGCTGCTTGCCGGCCGTCTCGTCGAACAGCTCGGCCCGCGCCCGCGCGACGGCCGCGGCGACGGACGTGCCGCCCTCGGCGAGGCTGCGGTACACGGCGGTCAGCAGCCGCGTCGCGTACCAGTCGGTGATCGTCGTCTGCATGGCCAGGACCCGGCCGGCGCCGTGGCGCAGCAGCGTGACCGCGAGCCCGGCGTCGGCGTCGGCGGCACCGCCGCAGCTGGACAGCACGATGAGCGGCACCGGCCGGCCGCCGCGGCGCAGGGCGCGCACGAGGTCCTCGGCGCTCACCTCGACCGCGTTGCCGTCGCGGTCCTCGAGCTCGACCCCGTACGGCGATCCGTGGGCCGACAGGTGCAGCGCGTGATAGGCGTCGCGGCGCAGCGCGTCGGCGATCTCGGCCGGGCCCGCCACCTCCAGGATGGTGACCTCGGCCCGCCCGACCCCGCCGACGACCGACACGATCGCCTGCATCTCGGCCTCGACGTCAAGCGGCGGGTTGCTGGTCCGCTCGGGCGCCCCGACGGCGACGAGGATCTTCAGCGGGCCCGGCGTCGCGGTGGGCTCCGGCGCCGGCACGCCGGTGACGGACCGGGTCAGCCGCACCCCGTCGACGGCGACGAGGACCCGCTGGTCGGTGAGGCGCAGCAGCTCGAACGGCAGCTCGTGGGCGGGCCCGTCCGCGTCGACGACCACGTCGAGGGTGGTGCCGGGGACCCCGGCGGTGAGCAGGACCGTCACGTAGTCGAGGGCGTCGGCGTCGAACAGCGCCGCGGACAGCCGCTGCCCGAGCCGGGCCAGCCGGGCCTCCGCGCCGGGCCGGTCGAGCAGGTCCCACACCTCGTCGCGGCCGAACGGCAGCGGCTCGTCGCGCTCGCACAGCACGGCCCCGGCGAGGGTGACGGTGCTGCGGACCCGGCTGCCGGCCACGGCGACGGCGATGCGCAGGTCGTGCCGCGTCGTGCGGGCCGCGTTCCCGGCGCGCAGCCACGCCAGCGTCTCCTCGGGCCCGCCGCCCAGGTGGACCTCCTGCGTCAGCGCGCCGGTCTCGAGCACCACGGTGTCGGCGCCGACGCCGTCGCGCTCCACGAGGCGCGCGTCGAATCCGGCCGCCCGGACCAGAATCCACAGGTCGCGTACGGCGTCGACGTGCGCGGCGTCGCCGGGGGCGTACGCGACGGTGACCAATCCGGGCTCAGCCATGCGGGCCATCATGTCAGGGCCCGCACCCCGCTTTCCCCGCGGCCCGCGGTGTCACGTAGGTGCGCGGCACCGGCCGGCCGTCGTGATCGCCGACGTCCGGGAACGACCCGTCGCCGAACAGGACGCGGCTCGCCAGCGCCCGCCCGCCGGGTCCCCGCAGCGCCGCCACGGCCGCCTCCACGGCACGCGGTGACCGCAGGCCGCCGAACGCCCGCCGCAGCAGCAGCCGTCCCCGGAATCTGCTGCGGAGCATGGCGCCGTCGTACTGCCGCAGCACCGACACGTCCCCCGAGCGCACATAGGCCGTGGTGACCGCCGCGGCCAGCTCCGACAGCCGCAGGCACGGGTCGAGCCCGCCCGCGGTGAGCGGCGACACGGCCCCGGCCGCGTCCCCGACGAGCAGCCCCCGCGGGCAGGCCAGCCGCTGCAGCACACCGCCGACGGGGATCGGCCCGCCGCGCCGCTCGACCTCACCGGCCGGCTCGCCGACGCCGGGCGCGGACGCGGCGAACTCGTCGAGCAGATGGCGCACGCCCCGCCTCATGTGATTCGCGTACCCGGCCACCCCGACGTGCGCGTGCCGGCCGTCCTCGATGACCCACCCGAGGTACCCGGGCGCGATCCGCGGGTCGAGGACACAGTGGAACGTGGGCGGCCCGCCGGAGCCCCGGACCGGGTAGACGACCTCGGCGCCGACGAGGAGCCGCCGGTTCACGTCGAGGCCGAGGTCCCGGGCCACCCGCGAGCGGGCGCCGTCCGCGCCGACGACGAACCGGGCCCGCAGCGCCCCGTACCCGTGCAGGTCCACCACGTCGCCGGCGCCGCCGTCGTAGCGCACGCCGAGGAGCACCGATGCACCGGCCGCCGCCGCGCGTTCGCGGGCGTGGGCGTAGACGCCGGGCATGTCGGCGACCCGGTACTCGTCCCGGTCGCTGGTGAGCCGGATCGGGTGGCGCCGCGACGGCGGATACAGCACGACGTCGCGCACGCCCGGGCCGAGCAGGTGCGCGGGCAGGTCGAAGTCGTCGAGGGTGCGCCGCACGAAGATCCCCGTGGTCCGCACCCCGCTGGTCAGGGACCGCCGCTTGTCGACGACGAGCACGTCCAAGCCCCGGGCCGCGAGGAGCCGGGCCGTGTGCAGCCCGGCCAGCCCGGCCCCCACCACCAACACGTCGACAGTCCGCACACCTGCGACGCTAGGCCCGGCCGGGCGCGGGGGCGCCGCCCTGCACGGAACCTTCGCAGCACCCTCACACGGGCGGCGCGGCCAGCCGCCGGCGGATCTCGTCGGCGGCGGGGTCGCCGAGCTGCTCGTAGAGGTGCAGGGCGCGCCGCCACGCGTCCGCGGCGCCGGGCGGGTCACCGGCGGCCAGGCAGGTGTCGCCGAGCTCGGCGAGCATGCCGGCGTGGGAGGCCCGGTCACCGAAGTCGTGCATGAGCCGGATCGCCTGCCGGTGCGCGCGGGTCGCGGCCTCGTAGTCGCCGCGGCGGTGGTGGATGCCGGCGTTGGTGCTCCACGCGAACGCCTCGCCGTGCCGGTCGCCGGCCCGCTGCAGCAGCGCCTGGGCCCGGTCGCCGAGGCGCAGCGCCCGGTCCAGGTCCCCGGAGTGCACCCAGGCCCAGCTCAGTGCGGTGAGGGTGCGGCCCTGCCAGAGCAGGTCGCCGGCGGCCTCGGCCAGGGCCAGGGTGGCGCCGAACTCGGCCCGGGCGGCGTCGGGCCGCCCGGCCGCGGATGCCAGCATCCCGGCGCTGTAGCGGGCCCTCGCCTCGCCGATGCCGTCGCCGAGCGCGGCGTACAGCCGGACCGACTCGGCCAGGTGCTCGGCCGCCTCCGCGGCCCGCCCGAGGCGGTGCAGGGTGCGGCCGATCTCGCGGTGGGCGCCGGCCCGGCCGGGCACCTCGCCGATGCGCTGCATGACGGCGAGGGCGGCGGTCTGGGCGGCGATGAGCTCGGGGCGGTGGCCGCGCCAGTCGAGGTACGTCGTCATCGTCCACGGCAGCTGCCAGGCGTGGACGTCGAAGCCCTCGTCGGCGGCGAGGCGCACGGCCGCCGTGAGGACCCGGTGGTTGGCCTCGAACCAGGCCAGGGCCCGCACCGGGTCGCCGAGCCGGGGGACGGTGAGCCCGGCGACCGGCGCGGGCGGGTCGAGGGGGCGGCGGCCGGGGTCGATGAGCAGGGCCGCGGCGTGGGCGGTGTGCAGGTGGTGGTCGAGGACCCGGTGCACCGCGGCGCGGCGGTCCTCGCCGGTGTCCTCGGTGTGGCTGCGGCGGATGGCGTACGCCTTCAGCAGATCGTGCAGCGCGTAGCGGCCCGGGACCGGCTCGGCGAGCAGGTTGGCGTGCAGCAGCGCCCGCAGCCGCGACTGGGTCCGGGTCAGCGGCTCCCCGGCGAGGCTGGCCGCGCCGGGCGCGGTGAGGTCCGGGCCCGGGTGCAGGCCGAGGAGGCGGAACAGGCGGGCCGCGGCCGGGCTCAGCGCCCGGTAGGACCAGGAGAACACCGCCTGCACGTCGGTGGCCGGGTCGCCGCCGTCGAGGGCGTCGAGCCGGCCCGCGGCGTCGCGCAGCTGGGCCGCCTGCTCGGCGAGGGACACCCCGGGCCGGGTCGCGACCTGGGCGGCGGCGACGGCGAGGGCGAGCGGCAGCCGGGCGCAGCGGGCGATGATCTCGTCGGCCGCGTCGGGCTCGGCCGCCACCCGGTCCGGCCCGAGCCGCCCGGCCAGCAGGTCGCGGGACTCGGCCGGGCCGAGCAGGTCAAGGGCGAGGGGCCGGGCGCCCGGCGGGGTGAGGCTGGTCCGGCTGGTGATCAGCGTCATCGACCGCCCGGACTCCGGCAGCAGGGGCCGGACCTGCTCGGCGTCGCGGGCGTTGTCGAGCACGACGAGGACCCGCCGGCCGGCGACGCTGCCGCGGAACCGGGCGGCGAGCTCGTCGGGCTCGTCGGGCAGGGTCTCGGGCCCGTTGAGGGCGCCGAGGAAGCCGCGCAGGGCCTCGGCCGGTTCGGTGGCGGCGCCGCCGGGGTCGAAGCCGCGCAAATCGACGTAGAGCTGGCCGTCGGGGTAGCGGCCGGCGGCGGCCTGGGCCCAGTGGACGGCGAGGCTCGTCTTGCCCACGCCGGGCGGGCCGGTGATCGCGGCGACGACCGGGCCGGGCGCGGCGGCGAGCTCGCCGAGGCGGGCCAGCTCGCCGGCCCGGCCGCTGAACCCGCGCACCGCGAGGGGCAGCTGGGCCGGGACCGGGCCGGGCGCCGCGGCCGGGGCGGCGTCCACGTCGAGGGCCGGGTCGCGCCGGCGGATCGCCGCCTCCAGGTCGCGCACCCGCGGCCCCGGGTCGAGGCCGAGGTCGGCGCCGAGGGTCTCGCGCAGCCGCCGGGCCGTGCCCAGGGCCGCGTCCGGGCGGCCGCTGCGGTACTGCGCGAGCATGAGCAGCCCGTGCAGGCGCTCGTCGACCGGATGGTCGGCGGCGAGCCGGCCCAGCCCGGCGACGACCGCCGCGTGCTCGCCCAGCAGCAGCCGGTCCTCGGCCAGGGCGACCTGGGCCCGCAGCCACACGGTGTGCAGCCGCTCGGCGTCCTCGTCGAGGCCCGCGGCCCCGGCCAGGGGCCGGCCGTGCCACAGCGCGACCGCCTCGCGCAGCAGCCGGACCCGCTCGCGGGGGTCGTCGGTGTCGGCGGTGGCCCGGATGAGCCGGTCGGCCCGGGCCGCGTCGGTCGGGTCCCCGCCGCCGGCGACGGTCAGCACGTAGCCGGGCGGCCGGGCCGCGATCGTGCCGGCGTCGCCGAGGGCCCGGCGCAGGTACGACACGTGCTGCTGGAGCGTGTTCTGCGCGGTCGCGGGCGGGTCGGCGCCCCAGACGGCGTCGATGAGCCGGTCGGTGCTCACCACCTCGCCGTGGGCGAGGGCCAGGACGGCGAGGACGGTGGTGCGCCGCTCCCCGGCCACCGTGCGCAGCTCGCCGCCGCCGGCGATCCCGACCGGTCCGAGGAGGCGGATGTGCATGGGTCCCAACCTATCCTTGGTGGCGTGGAGCATCTGACCGGCAGTTCGAGCGACACTGGCCAGGCCGTCGGGCCGCGCGGATCGGCCGGCGGCGGCTTCGGCGTCCCCATCGGCACCAGCGCACCCCGCGCCGCGTTCAGCACCGACGCGCCGCGGCTGAGCCTCAACGGGACCTGGCGGTTCCGGCTCGCGCCGAGTGCCGCCGAGGCGGCCGACGGGTTCTGGGCGCCGGACTTCGACGACTCGGGCTGGGCCGGCCTGCCGGTGCCGTCGAGCTGGCCGATGCACGGGCACGGGCGGCCCGCGTACACCAACGTCGTGTATCCGTTCCCGGTCGACCCGCCGCACGTGCCGACCGACAACCCGACCGGCGACCACCGCCTGGTCTTCGCCGTGCCGGCGTCGTTCGGCGAGGCCGCGAGCCTGCGCTTCGACGGCGTCGACTCCTGCGGGCGGGTGTGGCTCAACGGGGTCGAGCTCGGCGTCACCCAGGGCAGCCGTCTGCCGGCCGAGTTCGACGTGACGGGGGTGCTGCGCCCGGGCGCGGCAAACGTCCTCGCGGTCCGGGTGCACCAGTGGTCGGCCGGCAGCTACCTCGAGGACCAGGACATGTGGTGGCTGCCCGGGATCTTCCGGGACGTCACGCTGCTCGCCCGGCCCGCCGGGGGTGTCGGTGACGTGTTCGTCCACGCCGGCTACGAGCCCGACGGCCACGGCCGGCTGCGGGTCGAGGGCCCGGCGGACGCCCGGGTGAGCCTCCCCGAGCTGGGCCTGGACGGTTTGGCGACCGGGGCCGCGCACGACGCCGGGCCGGTCGAGCCGTGGACGGCCGAGACCCCGCGCCTCTACGACCTGCTCGTCGCCACGGCCACGGAGACGGCGACGCTGCGGATCGGCTTCCGGACCGTCGCGATCACCGGCGGCATCCTCACCGTCAACGGCCGCCGGATCGTGCTGCGCGGCGTCAACCGCCACGAGTTCCACCCCGAGCTGGGCCGGGTCGTGCCCCTCGACGTGGTCCGGGCCGAGCTGGAGCTGATGCGCCGCCACCACGTCAACGCCATCCGCACCAGCCACTACCCGCCCCACCCGGCCGTGCTCGACCTGTGCGACGAGCTCGGCTTCTGGGTCGTCGACGAGTGCGACTACGAGACGCACGGGTTCGAGCCGGTCGGCTGGCGCGGCAATCCCAGCGACGACCCGCGCTTCACCGACGCCTGCGTGGACCGGATGCGGCGCATGGTCGAGCGGGACAAGAACCACCCCTCGGTCATCATGTGGTCGCTCGGCAACGAGGCCGGCGTCGGCGCCAACCTGGGCGCGATGGCCGGCTGGGCCCGCGGCCGGGACCCGGGCCGGCCGCTGCACTACGAGGGCGACCGCAGCTGCGAGCACGTCGACGTCTACAGCCGGATGTACGCGAGCCACGCCGAGGTCGACGCCATCGGCCGGGGTGAGCATCACGTGCCGGACCTGCCGTTCATCCTGTGCGAGTACGCCCACGCGATGGGCAACGGCCCCGGCGGCCTCGCCGAGTACGACGAGCTGTTCGACCGCCACCCCCGCTGCCAGGGCGGGTTCGTCTGGGAGTGGCTCGACCACGGCATCCGCCGGCCGCAGGGCGACTACGCCTACGGCGGCGACTTCGGCGAGCCGCTGCACGACGGCAACTTCGTCATCGACGGCCTGGTCTTCCCCGACCGCACGCCGTCGCCGGGCCTGACCGAGCTCGGCGCCGTCTATGCGCCGGTCCGGCTGGCGGTCGAGCCGGGCGCGGTCACGGTCCGCAACCGCTACGTGTTCCGCTCCCTGGCGGACGTGACGCTGCACTGGGACGTCTCGGCCGACGGTGTCGTGCTGCAGGAGGGGGTACTGCAACCGCCCGCGGTCCCACCGGGGCAGCACGCGGTCGTCGAGGTGCCGCCCGCCCCGGACGCGCCCGCGGACGGCGAGACGTGGCTGACAGTCCGCGCGCTTGACCCGGCGGGCCTGGTGCTCGGCAGCGGCCAGGCCCTCCTGCGCCAGGCCCCCGAGCGCCAGGCCCCCGAGCGCCAGGCCCCCGAGCGCCAGGCCCCCGAGCGCCAGGCCCCCGAGCGCCAGGCGCCCGAGCTCGCGGCATCCGAGCGCCAGGCACCCGAGCGTCAGGCATCCGAGCTCGCGGCGCCCGGGCGGCCCGGGGCGGCGGGCGGAGCGGCGCGGCCCGGCGGCGGTGCCATCCGGCTCGGCGCCGGGCAGTTCGAGCCGGTCCACGGGCGCCTCGTCCGGCTCGGCGACCTGGACCTGCGCGGCCCGGTCCTCGACGTGTGGCGGGCCCCGATCGACAACGACCGCCTCGGCCCCGACCCGGTCGCCGCGCGGTGGCGGGCGGCGGGCCTGCACCGGATGACCCACCGCCTGGTCGGCCTGCAGCTGGACGGCGACGCGCTCGTCGTCGCCACCCGGGTCGCGCCGGCCGCCACCGACCTGGGCCTGCTCACCTGGTACACGTGGCGCCCGGCCGGCGACGGCCTGGAGCTGACGGTGCGGGTCGAGCCCGAGGGGGACTGGGACCTCCCGCTGCCCCGCCTCGGCGTGCACCTGGAGCTGCCGGACGAGCTGGGCGACGTCACCTGGTTCGGGGCCGGGCCGGGCGAGGCGTATCCGGACTCGCGGACCGCGGCCCTCATCGGCCGCTACTCGTCCACTGTGGACGACCTCGCGACGCCGTACGTGTATCCGCAGGAGAACGGCAACCGGGCCGACGCGCGCTGGCTGACCCTGACCGCCGCGGACGGGGCCGGGCTGCGGGTCGAGGGCCGGCCGCGGATCGACTTCACGGCCCGCCGCTGGTCGACCGCCGCCCTGGACGCCGCCCGCCACCGGGCCGACCTCGTCCCCGACGGGCGGGTCCACCTGCACCTGGACCACGCCCACCACGGCCTCGGCAGCGCCGCCTGCGGCCCCGGCGTCCTGCCGGAGTACGCGCTGCGGGCGGCGCCTACGACCTTCGCACTGCGGCTGCGGACGCTCGCCTGATCTCGTGCCCGGCCACCAGCGCGAACCACACCCAGCCGGTGGTCAGAGCCAGGCGTTGCAGCAGGCCCGCGACCTCGACGACGGGGGACTGCTGGGCGAAGCCGGCGACGGCCGTGGCCATCAGGGCGACGAACGCGACAGCCGACAGTGCCGAATACGCGGCCCAGCCGAGCGTGTTGCGGCGGGCGTAGGCGTAGGCCAGGGCCAGCATGGCCACCGCGAGCGCGGCGAACATCGGCAGGGAGAAGGCCAGGTCGTGCAGGCGGCCGTGGATCGTCGCCGCGGCCGGCGTCGCCGGGGTGCCGGGCGGGTAGCCGCTGACCGGGTCGGCGGTGAAGATGCCGGCGCCGAGCAGGCCAACGCCCCAGAGCGCCACCGCGATCGGGACCGCCCTCGCGCCCGGGCCGGGCCGCAGCGCCCGGCGCAGGCCGGCGGCGAACAGCAGGGACAGCACCCCGGCCACGACGAAGTTCACCACCTGGACCCAGCCCGCCGGGCCCAGCGCGAGGGAGCTCACCGGATGGCGGATCGGGTCGTAGCCGGGGTGGAGGGCCGGCTCGATGAGGAAGGTCAGGACGAACAGCGGGCCCGCGACCAGACCCGCGCGCAGCAGGCGGTTCGGGCGCTCCGGTGGGCGGGCCGGCGTCGCGGCGGCCACCAGCGTATCGATCCCCGTCATGTGTCAACCATAGTTGACAAGCGCCGCGCCGTCAACCTTGGTTGACGCGATCACGGCACCAGGAGCGTCCCCGCGTTCTTGAGCCGGCGGACCACCGGCGAGGTCTCGGCGCCGGTGACACCGGGCAGGGAGCCGACCCGGTCGGCCAGGTAGTCGTAGAGGGCGTCCAGGTCACGGCAGATCACGGTGGCCGAGATGTTGGCCGGGCCGGTGATCGCGGCCGCGTAGCCGATCTCCGGGTGGGTGGCGAGCGCGCCCGTCACCGGGGTCAGCGCGGCCGGGGCCACGGTCAGCCACAGCAGTGCCTCCGCGTGGTAGCCGAACAGGGCGGGCTCCACATCGACGTCGAAGTACAACAGCCCGCTCTGCTGCAGTTCATCCAGGCGGCGGCGGACCGTCGTCTCCGACCAGCCGGTGGCCCGGGCCAGGGCCGGGAAGTCGGCGCGCCCGTCGCGGGCCAGGGCGCTCAGCAGGGCGTTGTCGGCCGGAGTCGGCGTCACCGGGCGGGCCGGTGGCCGGGCCGGTGTCAGCGCCGCGATCTCCGCCGGGGCGAGGGCGGACGTGCGGCCCGGCCAGCCGTCGAGGCCGGCGACGCCGCGCAGGACGCAGTACGCGGTGACGGCGGTGACCTTCGGCGAGCGGGGGAGGCGCTGCAGGAGCAGCTCGCCGTCGTCGGCGTGGCGGCGGGTGCGGGTGATGCACGAGATCTCGGTGCCCCCGGACAGGATCAGCACCCAGGACGTGTCCGCGCGCCGGGCCAGCGCGGTGGCCAGGGGGACGGCCGCGTCGGGGGTGCAGCGGATTCGGATCAGCCAGTCGACGTGGCCGATCGCCGCCGCGTGCGGCAGCCCGACCACGCGGACCGCGCCGACCGAGCGCAGGCGGCGGTAGCGGCGCGCGACAGTGCGGTCCGACGCGCCCAGGACCTCGCCGATGCGGCTGAACGGGGCGCGCCCGTCGACCTGCAGGGCGTGGACGATGCGCCGGTCCAGGTCGTCGAGCGTGAGTGGATCCACCGGATCACGGTACCAATGCGACGGAATCCGCCGGAGCGCGGCGAGTAGTCGTCGGTGCGTCCGAGCGGCCGCACGCTGACGGCATGCGCAAATGGCTTCCCCTGCTCGCGGTCTCGCTGAGCACCCTGATGCTGCTCATCGACATCACGATCGTCAGCATCGCCGCCCCGGCCCTGGCCCGGGACCTGCACGCGTCGTTCGCCGCGCTGCAGTGGACCGTCGACCTCTACGTGCTCGTCCTCGCCGCGCTGCTCATGGCGGCCGGCTCGCTCGCCGACCGGATCGGGCACCGCCGGGTGTTCGTGGCCGGGCTCGTCGTGTTCGCGGCCGCCTCCCTCGCGTGCGGGCTCGCCCCCGGCACCGGCTCGCTCATCGCCGCCCGCGGCGTGCAGGGCCTCGGCGCGGCCGCGATGTACGCCACCAACGCCGCGCTGCTCGGCCTCACCTACTCCGGCCGGGACCGCTCGGTCGCGTTCGGGATCTGGGGCGCGGCCAACGGCGCCGCCGCCGCGGCCGGGCCGATCCTCGGCGGCCTGCTCACCGAGCACATCGGCTGGCGGGCGATCTTCCTGGTCAACCTGCCCGTGGCGGCCGCCGCGCTGCTGCTGGCCCGGCACGTCACCGGCCACACCCGGCCGCGCGGCGCCGGGCGCCCCGACCGGCCCGGCGTCGTGAGCTTCACCGCCGCCGCGAGCCTGCTGGTCTACGGCCTCATCCGGGCCGGCGACGCCGGCTGGAGCGACCGGCTCACCGTCGCCGCGCTCGTCCTGGGCGGCCTGGCGGCGCTCGGGTTCGTGGCCGTGGAGCTGCGCCGGCGTGAGCCGATGCTCGACCTGCGGCTGTTTCGCTCAAGCGCCTTCTCCGTGCTGATGCTCGCAGCGGCCGCGCTCACCGCGTCGGCGTTCGCCGGGCTGGTGTTCGTGTCCGTGTGGGCCCAGACGGTCCTGCGCCTCGACGCCATGGACGCCGGGCTGGTCCTCGCGCCGATGGCCGTCGTCGCGTTCGTCGTGGCCGGGGCCGGCGGGCGGCTGCTGCACGGCGTGCCGGCGCGCCTGAGCATCGGCGGCGGCCTGCTGCTCATCGGCGCCGGAGACGCCCTCGGCCTGCTCATCGGCCCGGGGTCGGGCTGGCCGGCGGTGGTGCCGGCCCTGGTGGTCGTGGGCGTCGGCGTCGGCCTGAGCACGCCCGTCATCGCCTCCGCCACCCTGGCAGTGGTACCGCCGGCGCGTGCGGGCATGGCCAACGGCGCGTCGAACACGTTCCGGCAGCTGGGCTACGCGCTCGCCCTGCCCGTCTTCGCCACGGTCCTGGCCGGCGCCTCCGGTGACGTCCTGGGCGGCGGCGCGTCGCCGGCCGCGTTCGCCGACGGCCTCGACCGCATCTTCGCCGTCAGCGCCGCCATCGCCTTCGTCGGCGGGTTTGCCGTGCTCACGCTGCTGCGTACCACCACGGTCGTACGGGAAAGTGACGACCGTGGGCTGACGACGGCGGACCCGCGAACGGCAACGATCGACGCATGACCCCATACCGGTTCGTCACCCCGGTCGCCCGGCGATCCGCCACCGGATCGGTGGCCGCGGTGTATGCCGCCTCCGCCCGTGAGCTCGGCGCGCGCTTCGCGCCGCACCTCACCCCCGCACCCGACCTGCACGCCGCGCTGTGGACGCTGCTGCGCGAGTCGCTGCTGGCCGGGACCGTCCCCCGGGCCCGCAAGGAGGCGGTCGCCGCGGCGGTCGCGGTGGCGAACCGGTGCCCGTTCTGCATCGACGCCCACGCCGCCATGCTGCACGCCACCGGCGAGCACGACCTCGCCGCGGCCGTCCTGCGCGGCGAGACACCGGACCCGGTGGTGGCGTGGGCCCGCTCGACCCGGTCGGCCGAGCCGGACCCGTGGCCGTTCCCGGCGCACGAGGCCCCCGAATACGTCGGGACCGCCCTCGCCAACCACTTCATCAACCGCATGGTCGACGCGCTGCGACCCGGGTCGCCGCTGCCCGGCGGGGCCTTGCGGGCGCCGGCGCGGCGGGCCGCCGGGCTCGCCCTGACCCGGACGGTGCGGCGGCCGGTGACCGCGGGGCCGGCGCCGATCGCGGCGGCGTGGGACGAGTTCGCGCGGATCGCGCAGCGGGGCGCGGACCTGCTCGGGGACACCGCCCGGGCGGTCCTGCACCAGGTGGTCGGCGGCTGGCGGGGCGAGCACCCGCCGCTCGGTGGCTGGCCCGCCGACGTCCTGGCCGCGGTGCCCGAGCAGGAGCGGCCGGGGGCGCGGCTGGCGGTGCTCGCCGCGCTCGCGCCCTACCGGCTGACCGATTCCGCGGTGGCCGCCTGGCGCAGCACCGTGGGGCCGCGCGGCGACGAGGAACTGGTCCGGGTGCTCGCCTACGGGGCGTTCACGGCGGTGGCGCACCTGGCCGGCAAACAGGGGCCGGAGTGGATGCGCGGCTGTGCGAGACTGGCCCCATGGCAGACGAGATCGTCGATGTCGTGATCCGGCCCGACGGCAAGGTCGAGATGCACGTCACCGGGGTCGACGGGACGGCCTGCGTCGAGCGCACCGACCAGCTCGTCGGGCTGCTCGGCGGCGAGGTCGAGTCCCAGGAGCTCACCGCCGACGCCTATGTGCAGACCGAGGCCGACACGACTGTCGACGAGCAGAACCGGCTGTGGCATTGACCGCATCGCTGCTGATCCACGCGGTCGTCGCGCGCAGCCGGGCCAACGGGCCGGGCGAGCGGATGACGGTGTGGGTGCAGGGCTGCTCCCTCGGCTGCGCCGGCTGCTTCAACCCCGGCACCCACGCCGCCGGGACCGCGCGCCGCACTGTCGCGCAGCTGCTGGCCGTCGCCGCGGCCGAGCCGATCGAGGGCGTCACGCTCACCGGCGGGGAGCCCCTCGAACAGCCGGACGGCGTGGCCGCCCTCGGCGCCGGGCTGCGCCGGGCCGGGCTCGGGCTGATCATCCTCACCGGCTACTCGCGGCGGGAGATCGAAGCCGCACCGGCCCGGCTGCGCGCCGTCGCCGACGCCGACCTGGTCGTGGCCGGGCGCTACCAGCGCAAGGCGCACCTCGGCGGGGCACTGCGCGGATCGGCGAACAAGACGTACTGGTGGCGGACGGAGCGGTACCGGCACAGCGACCTGGACGGCGTCCCCGACCTCGAGGTGATCGTCGGGGCCGACGGGACCATGACGATCACCGGCATGACGGCGCCGACGATCGGCTGAACGGACAACGGGGAGGAACGGCACGTGGCTGGCGTCGGCGACGAGATCCGGCTGTACCTGCGCGCCCGCGTCGCGCTCATCGTGCTCGTCACGATCGAGGAGCAGCGGGCCGTCGAGATCCTCGACGACGTCCGGCGTGAGCGCGACCCGAACGCCGACCTCGTCGTGTGGGACATCGCCGAGCACTTCACCTCCGCCGCCCGGCCGCCCGCCGGCCACCGGCCGCTGCCCGAGACCGGCGACCCCGGCACCGCCCTCGACAAGATCAAAGAACTGGCGGCCAAGAGCCCCGACCGGCGCGACCTCTACGTGCTCAAGGACTTCCACGAGTTCTGGGCCCGCGACCCGCGCATCCGGCGCAAGCTCAAGACCCTAGCCCAACAGCTCGTCTACACCGGCGCGTCCCTCATCGTCATCGCGCCCACCCGCACCGTCCCCGTCGAGCTGCGCAACGACGCCGTCGTCGTCGAGCTGCCACTGCCCACCGCGCCGCAGCTGCGCGCCGAGCTCGATGCGCTGATCGACAGCACCGCCGGCGTGCGGACCCAGCTCGGCGAGCCCGGCCGGGCCAAGCTCGCCCAGGCCGCCCTGGGCCTGACGGTCGCGCAGGCCAAGCGGGCGTTCGCCAAGGCCATCGTCCGCGACGGCGCCCTCGACGACCGGGGACTCGACACGGTCCTGCAGGAGAAGAAGGCCGTCGTGCGGGAGAGCGGCGCCCTCGAGTTCCACCCCGTCGAGGAGAGCCCCGACGACGTCGGCGGCCTCGACGCGCTCAAACGCTGGCTCACGCTGCGGGAGCGGGCGTTCTCGGCCGAGGCGACGACCTACGGGCTGCCCGCCCCCAAGGGGCTCGCGCTCATCGGCATCCCCGGCACCGGCAAGAGCCTCACCGCGAAGATGATCGGCGGGCTGTGGCGGCTGCCGCTGCTGCGCCTCGACGTCGGCGCCCTGTTCGGCTCCCTCGTCGGCGAGTCCGAGGAGCGGGTGCGCCTGGCGATCCAGCTCGCCGAGACCGTCGCACCGTGCGTGCTGTGGATCGACGAGATCGAGAAGGCCCTCGCCGCGGGCGGCCTCGACGGCGGCACCTCCCAGCGGGTCTTCGGCACCATCCTCACCTGGATGCAGG
This sequence comes from Dactylosporangium vinaceum, assembly GCF_019904175.1. Taxonomy (GTDB): domain Bacteria; phylum Actinomycetota; class Actinomycetes; order Mycobacteriales; family Micromonosporaceae; genus Dactylosporangium; species Dactylosporangium vinaceum. The sequence goes on from NZ_CP061913.1 coordinate 4,753,794, forward strand.
AGAAGACCGCGCCCGTGTTCGTCGTGGCCACCGCCAACGACGTCGCCGCGATGCCACCCGAGACGCTGCGCCGCGGCCGGTTCGACGAGGTGTTCTTCCTCGACCTGCCGACCGAGCGGGAACGGCGCGAGATCATCGCCGTCCACCTGCGCAAGCGCCGCCGCGACCCCGAGGCGTTCGACGTGCACCACCTCGCCCAGATCTCCGACGGGTTCGTCGGCGCCGAGCTGGAGCAGTCCGTCATCGATGCCATGTACCACGCGTTCGCCGAGGACCGCGACGTGCGCACCGCCGACCTCACCGAGGCCCTGCTGCGCACCGTCCCGCTGAGCCGCTCCCAGCGCGAAGTCATCGAGCACCTGCGCGCCTGGCTGCGCCAGGGCCGGGCCCAGCCCGCCTCCACCGCCCCCGACCGCCGCGACCAGAGCGGCCGCGGCCCCGGCCTCGAACTGGACCTCGACCTGGACCGGCCGGGCGACGGGCCCCGGGACCCGAACCGGCCGGGCGACGGACTCCGGGACCCGGACGGCTGGGGCGGTGAGCTGCACTGAACCGGGTCCGGGTCGCGTGGCTGGCCGCCCGGCTGCCGAAGAGGTACGCCGAGCGGCCCTGGACGCCGCTGTTCGACGGCCTGCGGGCCGGTGACCCCGGCGCCGCCGCGGTCGCCCGCCGGGCCCTGCACCGGCGGGGCCGCGCCGAGGACCCCGAGCTGCTCGCCGCGCTCGGGCCCGTCCTGCTCGCCGTGGCCGACCCTGACCCGCAGCTGTGGAGCCTGGTCTCCGGCTCCGTCCTGGACGACCCGGCCCGGGCCGAGGAGGCGGCCGGGCGCGACGACGGGCACCCCGCGGTCGAGCCCGCCCGCCGGCGGGTCCTCGCGGCCGGCGACCCGGCCGCCGTCGAGCGGCTCTGCCTGCTGGCGACCGAGCGGCCCGGCCTGGCCGCCTGGTGCGACGAGCACGCGCTGCGCCCGCAGCGCGACACCGTCTACGCCGCCTACCTGCTGCTGCGCGGCGACCTGCCCCGCTACGAGGCCCTCGACCCGGCCGGGCACCTGCTCCGCGGCGCCTTCGCCGACGTCAGCCCCGCCGTCCGGCGCCGGCTCATCGCCGCGATGTCCGCCGCCCACCTCGACGCGGCCACCGTCGCCACCGGCCCCGACCGGGCCGCCGCCGCCCGGCTGCTCTGGGAGATGCCCGTCACCGAGGCCGTGGCCGCGGTCCGGTCGTTCGGGGACTGGCGGCCGCCCGGCCCGGCCGCGGCCGCGGTGTTCGACCGGCTCGCCGCGGCCGACCCGGACGTCATGGCCCGGGCCGCCGCCGAGGTGCCCGCCCTGCCCGCCGGCTTCGCAGAGCTGGCCCTGTCGGGCGACGGGACCCGGCTCGCCGGGCTGCAGTACGGGCCGCGCAAGGGCGTGTTCGAGCCGGCCATCACCGAGTGGGACATCGACACCGGGCGGGCGCTGAGCCACTACGCGGTGCCCTACGACCCCGACGATCCCGGACGGGCCCGGCCGGGGCGCCGCCGGGACGGGCCGCGGCTGCTCGTCCACGCCGGCGACACCATCATCGCCGTGGACCCGCACGGCATCGGCGGCTACGCCGGCGGCCATCGCCGGACCCTCGACCCGCGCGGCGACTACCGGTCCGTGGCCCGGCTCGGCGACGGGTTCGCCGCCCTGCGCAGCGACGGCCTGGTCGTGCTCGGCACCGCCACCCGCATCACGGCCCGGCACCGGCAGCGCGGCGGGCACTTCGTCCGCCTGGCCGCGGCGCCCGACGGTGCACACCTGGCCATCCTCGCCCACGAACAGCTGATCGTCCTCGACGGGCACGGCCGGGAGGTCCAGCACCGCGGCCCGGCCGACCTGGCCCCACCCGAGCTCGTCGGCGTCGGGCTCATGGGCGTCGCGTTCCACGCCGCGGACGGGCTCGCCGTGCTGCTGTCGGCCGCCACCCGCGAACGGCCGCCGGAACGGCTCCCCGCCGTCATCGTCTGGCTGCGCCTCACCGCCGGTCGGCTGCACCGCGAAGGCGTCAGCCGGCACCGCGGGATGGACATCGACGTCCTCGACGGGACCGGCCTGCTGGCCCTGCACAGCCGCAACCGCCGGGTCGTCGGCGTCGTCGACCCGCGCCGGCCGGCGGCCCCGCCGCCGCACGCCGAGCACCTCGCCGGCGCCCGGGTGACAGCCGCCGCCGGCCGGGTCGCCGCCGACCGCGCCGGCGCCCTGACCGTCCGGCCGACGCCCGGCCCGCACCTGCTCAACCGGCCGATGCGCGACGTCGGCCCCGGCGACGTCACCCGCCTTGCGGCCGCCGTCACCGCCGGTGCCGGCACCCCGGCCGTGCGGGCCGCGATGGCGCTGCTGCACGCCTGCACCCTGGCCCGCCTCGACACGGAGATCAGCCTCGGCGACCTCGGCGTCCGGCCGGGTGACGAGGACATCGCACTCGGGGGCGCCCATGCACCGGCCTGAGCGGCGCCCCGCGGGCGGCCACGACGGCGGCGGCGCCAGCGTGATCGGGGTGGGGCCGTGAACGCGGCGCTGCGGGTGACTGTCGGCCGGGCCGCGGCCGGGGACCGCGCGGCGGTCGTGACCCTGCTGTGGCTGCTGGACCGGGAGGGCGGGCCGCAGCTGCGGGAGGTGGTGTGGCGCTCGCTGCTCGCGGTACCAATGCCGGATCGTGATTTGTGGCGGGCCGTGCAGGGCTACTGCCTGGCCGCGCTCAGCGCCGACGAGCTGCTCGCCGCGGCCGCGCGGGACGACGGGCACCCGGTGGCCGCGCCGGCCCGCCAGCGGATCCTCGACCACCATCCCGGCCGGCTCGAGGAGCTGTGCCTGCGCGCACCCGGGCGGCCGGGGCTGGCGGCGTGGTGCGCCGCGCACGCGCTCGCCTCGGTGGACAAGCCCGTGGCCGCGGTGCTGCTGCTCGTGTCGGGGCAGATCGAGCAGTACCACGCCGAGGACCCCGACGGCAGTGCGCTGCGGGCCGCGCTGGAGCGGCCCGGGCTCGCGGACCGCCGACCCGTGCTGGCCGCGATGGCCGCGGCCGGGGTGGAGCCGGCGCTCGTCGTCGGCGGCGGTCCGGCGGCCGGCTCCGGGCGGGCCGGGCTGCTGTGGAGCCTGCCGGTGGCGCAGGCGGCGGAGGCGGCGCGCGGGCTCGGCGGGTGGCGGCCGGAGTCCCCGACCGAGGCCCGCCTGGTCCGCCACCTCGCCGGCGCCGACGCGGGGCGGCTGGACCGGGCCACGTTCGACCTGATCCGGCTCGCCCCGCCGGTCGCCCTGGCGCCGCTGCCGGACGGCCGCAGCCGGGTCGTCGACCTGTGCGAACTGCCGGAGCGGCCGCTGGGCGAGCTGACCCCGGCCGAGCTCGGGGTGCTGGAGCGATACCTGAGCACGAGCCGGCCGCCCGCCGCCGTGCGCGAACTGCTGGAGCTGCTGCGGGACTGCCTGCGGCTGCGCTACGGCGACGAGATCGAGCTCGGCGGGCTCACCATGTGATGCGGCGCAGCGTCTCGCGGAGGTTGGCCTCGGTCACCAGCTCCAGCGCCTCCCCGACGGTGAGCCAGCGCAGGGGTGCATCCGCCTTTTCCGGACGAGCGGCCTCGGGGGTACTCGTCGACAGCACGAATCGCACATCGGCGTGCTCGTGCGCCGGCTCGTCGCCGCGGGCCCGCACGGGCACGATGACCACGTGGACGATCGCGGCCTCGGCCGGGTCGGGCCACGGCTTCAGGTCGGCGAGTCCGGTCTCCTCGACACCCTCCCGCAGCGCGATGTCCAGCGGGTCGGTCTCACCCGGGTCGCCGTGCCCGCCGACCTGCAGCCACGCCTCCTGCCGGGCGTGCCAGCGCAGCAGCACCCGGGCCGACGGCGAATGGACGATCAGGGCGGAAGCGGTCACGTGCAGCGGGGTCGACCGCGACCACGCGTCGCCGCCGCCGGCGAGCAGGTCACGCAGCCGCGCCACGTCGGCGGCCTCGGTGGCATCGACCGGGCGGAACCGGTCCAGGGCATCGGAAAGCACCGTCGAAACCTATCCTGAGGGCGTGACCGCGCGCATCGGGATTGATTTCGGGACCGCGAACACCGTGGTCGCCGGGTGGGACGCGGCCGGGCAGCGGGCCGAGCCCATCCCCCTGCCCGGCTACGACGTGGTCCGCGAGCCCGTCCCGGGCCTGCTCCAGCGGGTCGTGCCGTCGGTGGTCGGATACCGCATCGGCGCGGACGGCCGAGTCACGACCGCGCTCGGCGCCGGCGGGCTCACCGACCCCGGGCCCGGCGGGACTGTCTTCCGGTCGATGAAGAGCAACCTCTCCGGGCGGGTCGCCGACGTGCCGCGGACCGTCGGCGGGCGGCCGATCACCGGGCGGCAGGCCGCTACCGACTTCCTGCGCGGGGTCACCGCCCTCGCGGTCCTCGCCGTTGGCGCCGACGACCTGGAGATCGTGGCGACGGCCCCGGTGGAGACCTTCGACAGCTACCGCGACTGGCTCGTCACCGAGGTCGGCCGCGACCTGCCCCAGGCCCGGCTCCGCGTCGTCGACGAGGCCACCGCCGCGGCCGTCGGCCACGGTGGCCGGATGACCCCCGGCGACGCGTTCGCCGTGTTCGACTTCGGCGCCGGCACGCTCGACGTCTCCGTGGTCGTCGTGCGCGACCCGGACGAGGCCGCCGGTGGTGCCGCCGTCCGGGTCGTGGCCAAGGCCGGGGCCGACCTCGGCGGCAACCACATCGACGCCCTGCTGGCCCGCTGGCTGCTCGACCGCGCGGGCGGCGCTCCCCGCGATCCGGTGCAGCACAACACCGCCTTTGCGGTGGTACTCGCCCAGGCCGAACAGGCGAAGACGACGCTGAGCCACCAGGATGCGGTACGGATCGCGGTGGCGGGCGCCGGCCGGCCGCTCGACGTGAGCCGGGCCGACCTGGAGCGGCTCCTGCGCGACGAGGACCTCCTCGGCCGGGTCAACCGGACACTGCGCCGGGTCCTCGACGCCGCCGCCGCGCGCGGCTACCCGGCCGGGGACCTGGCCCGCGTGTACCTCGTCGGCGGCACCAGCCTGATCCCCGCCGTCCAGGATCTGCTGCGGCTGCAGTTCGAGCCCGGCGTCCTGCACCTCGACCGCCCCCTCGAAGCGGTAGCGCTCGGCGCGGCGGCCATTGCCGGCGGCCGCGAACTGCACGACCACATCCAGCACGACTACGCCATCCGCCACATCAACCAGCAGACCGGCGGCTACGAGTTCGAACCCCTCGTCGCCGCGGGCACCCCGTATCCGACCGAGGAGCCGGTCAAGTCCCTCACCATCCGCGGCGTCCGCTCCGGCCAGCGCCGCCTCGGCCTGGCCGTCTACGAACTCGCCCACGCCACCTACCGCGACGCGGGCGCCGACCTGGAGATCGTCTTCGACCGCACCGGCGGCGCCCGGGCCACGCCGATCAGCGCGCAGCAGCGCCAGGAGCGCAGCACGCTGTGGCTCAACGAGGAGAGCCCGACGTTCCTGGAGGCCGACCCGCCCGCCGAGGCCGGCGCCGACCGCTTCCTCCTGGACTTCCGCATCGACTCGCAGAAACGCCTGACCGTGTCCGCCTTCGACCTGGACCGCAAGATCTGGCTCCTGGACCGCCGCCCGGTGGTCCGGCTGGCCTAGCCGTTTCCCCTCCGTCCGTCCTGCTCTGCTCCGTTCCTCCTTCGCCTGGTTGCTCTTCGTCGGTCACGTTTCGCCGGCTGTTTTTCGGGAGGCTTCGCATGTCGCACTTCACCCGCGTCCGCACGGCCCTGCGCGACGCCGATCTGCTGGTCGAGGCCCTGGCCGCCGTCGGCTACCCGAACGCCGAACGCCACGACGAGCCGACGACCCTGTTCGGCTACCAGGGCGACCGCCGCCCGGAAACCGCCGAGGTCATCGTCCGCCGCGCGTACATCAGCGGCGCAAGCAACGACATCGGCTTCCGCCGCACCGCCGACGGCACGTTCGACGCCGTCATCAGCGACTTCGACCGCCGCCGCCACGACACGGCCTGGCTGCACCGCCTGACCCAGCAGTACGGCCGCGCCGCCACCCTGCACTACGCCGAACACAACGGCTTCGAAGTCACCGGCGAAGAGCACCAGCCCGACGGCTCGATCCGCCTCCTCCTACGCCGCACCGCCTAACCCCTCCGGTGCGCTTGGCTGTCGGGGTGCTGTGCGGCTACTGCGGGTCCGCGGCCGGCACCTGTGCGATGGGCGGGAACATTGCGCGGGGCGAGCCGGCTGCGAACCAGACGCCGATGGCCAGGGCGGCTGTGGCCTCCAGGTAGGGGGCACGGTCCAGGCCGCCGCAGGGGACGGGGGTGCACTGCATCGACGTGATGAGGGCGGCGGTCCGGGCGGCGGCCTCCTGGGCCGATGCGCAGTACGGGACGCCCAGGGGGAGGCCCTCGAATACCGGGGGGTCGAGGGTCCAGATGCTGGCGTGGCAGAGGTTGAACGCCTTCACGACAGCGGCTCCTGGTGCGGCGCTCGCGAGCGCGGCGGCTGTCGACGAGCCCGGGGGGACGGTGAGCAGCGGGCCGGCCGGGCCGGGGGCGATGGGGTTGGTGCAGTCGAGGAGGGTTCGTCCGGCCAGGTCGTCGGCCAGCTCCGCGGCGATGCCCGGGGCGGCTGCGGCGGGGACGGCGAACAGGATCAGGTCCCCGTGGCTGGCCGCCGTGCGCAGGGAGGTCCGGCCGGCGGCGAGGACGTCGTGGCCGGCGCGGGTCCAGGCGCCGGCGAGGGATGTGGACATGGCTCCGGTACCGATGATGCCGATCTTCATGGTTGTTCACGCTAGGCGGCCCGATGCACACCGTTTGGTGTCCGTCGGCGGGGCAGAATCGAACGGTGGACGAGGACGATTACACCGCTGACTGCCGGGCCCGGCTGGCGTTCGAGATGCTGGCGAACCGGTGGGACAGCGTCGTGGTCTTCACCCTGGGTGCCGGCGGGCCGATGCGGCCCAGTGCGCTCGTGGCGCGGATCGGTGGGATCAAGCCGAAGGTGCTGCACGACGCGCTGCGGCGGTTGGAGAGCAACGGGCTCGTGTTCCGGCGGGAGTACAGCGAGGCGCCGCCGCGGGTCGACTACGCGCTCACCGAGATCGGGGCGGCGCTGCTCGAGCCGATGCGGGCGATGGGTCAGTGGGCGCTGCGGTACGGCGACGCGGTCCTCGAGGCGCAGGAGCGGGCCGCGGGCCGGGTGACCGTGCGATCATGACCGGCATTGACGACGAGCCCCGGATCCTGCTGATCGACGACCTTCGCTCGTTCGCGGACGGGCGGACCGCGGCGGTGGCCCGAACCAGCGCCGCCGGCGTGGCGCTGCTGGAACGGTACCGGGGCCGGCGCGTCGACGAGCTGTGGCTGGACCACGACCTCGGCGGCGCCGACACGATCTGGCCGGTCGTGGAGGTCCTGGAGCGAGCCGCGTTCGACGAGCACCCGTTCGACATCGGCGTGGTCAACATCCACTCCGCCAACCCCGCCGGCGCCGCGACGATGGCGCAGGCGCTGCGGCGCTGGGGCTACCGTGTGCGGCTCGCGGCGGGCTCCCCGGACGTGGCGTACCGCGGCGACCCGACCGCGACGACCTGAGCACCACCGGCCGCAGCCGGGCCGGGCATCGACCTTGACGCATCCCCGTACGGTGGCTTTACCGCACTGCGGCGCCGACGGGAGGGGCTGTGATGTTCCACGAGGTGTTCTGGTACATCGTGATATTCCTGGTCCTGTTCGGTGGCAGCACCGCGGGCTTCGTCAAGCATCTCCAGTCGCGCCGGCACCAGTTCAAGCTGGCCATGGCGAAGGAGAAGGCGAAGCTGGAGCAGGCGCGGGCGAAGCTTGTCGAGGAGCAGAACCGGCAGGCCGCGCTGGAGGTGCGCAAGGCCGAGCTGGAGATCGAGCGCTACGACCGGCGGATACCGGGCATGCTGTCGATCCCGCCCACCGGCAGCACGGCCGGCGACGCCGTGGACGAGGCGCCGTAGCTTCTGTGCCCGGGTGCTGCCGGGCGGTGGCCTATGCGAGCTCCCGGGCCGCCTGTTGCAGGAACAGGTCGACCTGGTTGCGCGCGTACCCGCGGAACGTGACCGGGAACGACGCCTCGCGCACGGCGGCCGCGGTCTCGGCTCGGGCGGTGGCGCTGCCGGACATCAGTGCTCGGTTGACCTGCTGGACCAGCCGGTCGACGGCGGCCGGGTCGTAGCCGCGCAGGGCCGTCCCGAACTCCGCCGGAGCCCCCGCGAACGACAAGCCGCCCGGCACGTCCCGGTCCGGTTCCGACCCGGGTGCGTCCTCGAGCTGCACGACAAGTCTCGCGATCGCGCCGTCCACCTGGGCCCGGTCGAACCCGCGCAGGACGACCGGCAGGTTCGCCCGGCGCAGTGCGGCGGCCGCGCCGGCCCGCGCCCGCCCGTCGGTGGTCGTCAGGGCCGCGGCGGCCGGGGCGAGGAGCGCGTCCACGGCCGCCGGGTCGTATCCGCGCAGTACCACGGAGAATTCGAACGAGGTCACCGGCTCAGTGTTGTGGCCGTTGTCAAACGCCGCGCCGACGGGATGGCCGCGGTCGGGGGTATCGACGGCGGTACCTAGGATGCTCGGATGATCGGGGACGGGGTGCGCCGGTGGGCGTGGGTGGGGTTCGCCGCCCAGGTGGTGTTCGTGGTGAGCTGGCTGGTGGCGCCCGTGTGGCAGGGCGGCCGGTATCACGCGGCGGAGCACACCATCAGCGACATGCTGGCCGTCGGCGCGCCGGGCGGCCGGGTGCTCATCGCCGTGTTCACCCTGTGCGGCCTGGCCACGATCCTGTTCGCGGGGCTGGCCGTGCGCCCGGCCCTGCGCCCCGGCGGCCGCACCGCCACCGTCGGCGCGGTCCTGCTGGCGCTGTCCATCTTCGGCGTCGGCGACCTGCTGGCCGCCGCCGAGCGGCAGGGCTGCCGCCTGGCCGACCCGGGCTGCACCGGGCCCGGCCAGCGGGCCAACCTCGGCGGCAAGATCGACACCATGATCACCCCGACCGGCATCCTGCTGTTCGTGGCCGCGGCCCTCGTGCTGGCCGCGGCGATGCGGCGGGCGCCGGGCTGGCGGCGCTGGGCGTGGCCGTTCGTGGGTGTCGGTGCCGGCTTCGTCGTGCTGCTGTTCGCCTTCGTCGACGCCCCGGCCGGCCTGACCGGGCTGTTCGAGCGCCTGCTCGCCGCGTTCGGCGCCGCCGCGATCGCCGCCCTGGCCCTGGGTATCGCCCGGCGATCGGGCGCTTCCGAGCGCTGACGCCACCGGACGCTCCCGCGCCTGGTCCATGGCGAAACGGCGCCGGCCCGGGCACCGCAGCGAGTCTCAGCCGGGGAAGTCGGCCGCTTCCGCTGCGTCGCGGCGTCGCCGGCCGCGGGTGGAGGCGACGACCCGGGGCTGGGGGAGGCGGCGATGCTGATCGTGGGAGAGCGCTCTCCGATTCTCCCTAGTTATTGACAGGGATCGAACGGGCGGTCAGAGTGGGAAGCTCAGAGAGCGCTCTCTGGCAAGATCGATCGGACTCCGCCCCCGGTCGACCCGCCAAACCCCGGAAGGTGCCTCATGTCCCCACCCGCCCGTGCGGGCCGGTCCCGGCTGCGCACGATGTTGTTCGCAGCGGCGGCCACGACGCTTGTGGCCACGTTCATCACCGGTCTCGCGCTGCGCTCCGCCGACGCCGCCGAGACCCCGATCTCCCAGGGCAAGCCGGCCACGGCGTCGTCCGCCGAGAACGCCGGCACCGGTGCCGCGGCGGCCGTCGACGGCAACGCCGGCACCCGCTGGTCAAGCGCGTTCAGCGACCCGCAGTGGCTGCAGGTCGACCTCGGCTCCAGCGCGACCATCAACAAGGTCGTGCTCAGCTGGGAGAACGCGTACGCCAAGGACTTCACCATCCAGACCTCGACCGACGGCGCGGCCTGGACCACGATCAACACGACGGTCGACGGTACCGGTGGCACCCAGACGCTCACCGTGAACGGCTCCGGCCGCTACGTGAAGCTCACCACCACCAAGCGCGCGACGCAGTACGGCGTCTCGCTGTGGGAGTTCCAGGTCTTCGGCACCGGCGGCACCCAGCCGACGCAGGGGGCCGGCTGGGTCAACATCGACCAGGCCAAGTGGAACGCCCAGGTGGCCGCGTTCAACGCGCTGCCGACCCACCCGTTCCCGGCCAACGCCGTGCGGGTGTCGGAGTTCAACGCGGCGTGCACCTACGACCACTCGTTCAAGGACGACCCGATCGTGTTCCCGGGGCTGGCCGGTGCGTCGCACATGCACAGCTTCCTGGGCAACAAGAGCACCAACGCCAACTCGACGACCGAGTCCCTGCTGGCCTACACCCAGACCAGCTGCGGGCCGGCGAACGACCTGTCGGCGTACTGGATCCCGACGCTCTACGAGAACGGCGTGGCCGTCGAGCCCAGCGGCGTGACCGTGTACTACGGCTCCCGCCTGCCGGACCCGAGCGTGACGATGCCGTTCCCGCAGGGGCTGCGGATCATCTCCGGCGACGCCAAGCTGCAGCAGGCCACGCCGGCCGGCTCGCCCAACCAGTTCTGGTGCGCCGGGGCCGGTGGCGAGATCGGCCGCAGCACGGACGGCAACTGGCCGCGGTGCGCGCAGACCGCGTTCCTGAACTACCAGCTGGTGTTCCCGGACTGCTGGGACGGCGTCCACCTGGACAGCCCGGACCACAAATCGCACATGGGCAACGCGGTCAACGGCAAGTGCCAGGGCGCCTACCCGGTGGCCGTCCCGAACATCTCGTTCGTGATCGCGTACCCGACCCACGGCAGCGCGGCCGGCTTCACCCTCGCCTCGGGCATGGCGTCGTCGATCCATGGCGACTCGTTCCTCGCCTGGGACAACACGGCCATGGGCCAGCGGGTGAAGGACTGCATCCGCCAGAAGGCCAAGTGCAACACGGCCGGGCAGTTCTGACGACAACACCAGGGCACCCGGGAATGGTCCGGCCATTCCCGGGTAGCCCGCCGCGGTGGGAGCACTGCAGCACTGGCGGCCCGCCTACCTGCCATTGATCCTGGCGTACCTCATCATCGTCGTGAGCGAGACCTGGCTGACCCAGCCCCGGCCCGGGCTGCTCGGCTGGCCGCTCACGATCCTGTGGACGTGGCCCATCTTCACCACGCTCACCGGCATCTTCGGCGTGAGCCGCACCCGCAAACGGCTGCGCGAGGCGGCCCGGCGCTGGGACGGGCACGGTGCGACCCGTGCGGACGCACAGCTCATCGTGACAGTTCCCACCGTCGGCCGGGAGGACACACATCCGGCCCTGGAACGCTCCGTGCGCTCGTACACCAGCTGGCTGCCGCCGTGCTTCCCCCGCCTCCGGGTGGACATCGTCGTGGACGCCGGCTGTGCGGCCGAGCACCGCATCAAGGAGCTCGCCGCCGAGGACACCCGGGTCCGGGTCGTCGCCGTGCCGGCCGACTACCGCACACCCAACGGCACCCGGTTCAAGGCCCGGGCCGCGCACTACGCGCACGAACTGCGCATCCACGAGGGCGAGGCCCGCGACGACGTGTGGGTGCTGCACATGGACGACGACACCGGCGTCGGCGCGGACACCGCCCTGGCGATGGCCCGGTTCATCGAGGAGCAGCGGGCCGTCGGCAGCGCGGGCAAGCATCTGGCCCAGGGCATCCTGACGTATCCGCGGGAGTACGCGCTCAACCGCCTCACCTGGCTCGCCGACTCGGCCCGCCCCGCCGAGGACGTCGGCCGCTTCTCCGCCTGGACCGGCAGCGGCACACCGCGCGCGGGCGTGCACGGCGAACTCCTGCTCGTGCGCGCCTCGATCGAGGCCGGGATCGGCTGGGACTTCGGCCCGCGCAGCCTCGTCGAGGACGCCCAGTTCGCCCTCGTGTTCAGCGAGCGCCACCCGGGCCGCAGCGCCTGGTTCGGCGGCCGGTGCTACGGCGCATCCCCGGCCGGGCTGCGGGACTTCTTCCGCCAGCGCGAGCGGTGGTCGTGGGGCCTGGCCGCGCTGGTGTTCAACCGCAGCCTGCCCCTGCGCAGCCGGCTCCTGCTGGGCTACTCCGTCCTGTCGTGGGTCATCGGACCATTGCAGAACGTGGCGGTGGTACTGCTTGTCGGCGCACTGATCGCCGACCCGAACACCTCACCGACGACGGTGCTCATCATCCCGCTCTGGGCGGTCAACATGGCCTACGTCGTCTGGATGTACTGGGAGGGCCTGCGAGTCAACGCCGGCGTCTCCGGAGACGGCCGCCGCCGCTGGTGGGAGCCGGTCGCGGTCGTCGCCCTCATCCCCGTCTTCGGCCTCATGGAGGGCCTGCCCGGCCTGCGCGGGTTCCTCCGCTTCGCCCGCCGCGAGGAGAACCGCTTCACCGTCATCGCCAAACCGTCGTGAACGCGCCCGGTCAGCGGGAAGCCGGCGTGAAGGCTCCCAGTTCCCGGGCGGTGGCGCGGATGTCGGCGAACAGGGTGCGGCCCCAGTCGGTGAGCCGGTCGGGGTCGAAGGCCTCGGCCGCGTCGAGGTACTCGACGCCGCCACCGTTGCCGCTCCACGACCACCCCAGGTAGCCGATGCCGCGGGTTCGGGTCTCGCGCATGATGGCGTCCGCGGCGACCGGGCCGTCGGTGTGGCGCTGGCCGAACTCGCCCACGACGAGCGGCAGCCCGGCCGTGCGGAACGCGTCGAGGTAGTCGGTGACCTTGGCGGCCGTGTCGTACACGCCGTACATGTGCACGGAGAACACCGTGTTGTGCTGCGGGTCCTGGGCGAGGACGGCCGCCGCGTGCTGCCGCATCGTCTTCGACTGGTCCTGGCCCCAGTTCGGGGCGTCGGCCATGAGCAGGTGCCGGACCCCGGCCGCGCGCAGCGCGGCGATGGCGGCGCTCGTGTCCCGGGCCCAGCCGGAGGTGTCGCCGTTGCCGTACGGCTCGTTGCCCAGGTTCACCACGACGAAAGCCTCGGTGCCGTGCAGGCTGGGAGCGACAGCGGTCCAGAAGGCGGCGGCCCGGTCGAGTGTGATCGCTCCCGGCCGCTCGCCGTAGCCGGTCGTGTCGTGGTTCTCCAGCACGCAGACGAGCCGATCGTTGCGGCACCGCTCGACGATCCCGGCCACCTCGCCGGCGGTCACGTCGCTGGTCAGCACCACCCGCACGGTGTTGGCGCCGAGCCGCTTGATGTCGGCGAACGCGGCCGTGCGATCGCGGTACCAGGCGTACGGATGGCTGATCCCGCGCATCACGAACGGCTCGCCGTGGCCCTCCACGACGTCCGCCCCGCGCACGTGCAGCCCGGCCGCCGGGATCGCTCCCATCGCCGAGACCGCCCCCGGTGCGGTGTGCGGCTGCTTCCAGTACGCGGTCAGGCCCAGGACGAGCACAACGCCCATGATTGCGGCGATCACGGTGGGTTTACGCATCGTCGGCGAGTCTGCCCGCCGGATCACCCCCGGGACCACCCGGCCAGCCGGAATCGGGGGCCGCTGCAACCGTGCGGCAACGCGGTTCGGCTGCGCGGCGCAACCCGGGCGGCGCAGCCTGAGGGCAATCGTTGGCAGCGTTCTTTCCCGGGGCGGACCATGCTTGAGCACCTTCGCGCGCAGATGATCGAGGCGGCCTCGCCCGACGTGGTCGTCGGCCGGCAGGCGATCTACGACACCGCCGGTGCCGTCGCCGGGTATGAGCTGCTGTTCCGGTCCGGGCCCGAGGCGGTCGCGGCGAACCGCAGCGGGGCCGCGGCGACGAGTCAGGTCATCGTGAGCGCGTTCACCGCGTTCGACTTCGACGAGCTCACCGGCGGGCTGCCCGGGTTCGTCAACCTCACCGACGACTTCCTGCGCGGCGACCTGCCGGTGCCGCTGGTGCCGGGGCGGGTGGTGCTCGAGGTGCTGGAGACGGTGAACGTCGACGACCGGGTCGTCGAGGGGGTCGCCGCCCTCGCCGCGGCCGGGTACGCCATCGCGCTCGACGACTTCGTCCCCGGCTCCGAGCACGAGCGGCTGCTCGCGGTCTCCTCCTACGTGAAGATCGACTTCCTGGGCCTGGACGCCGGTGGGCGGGCGATCATCATGAGCCTGCGCGAGCGGTACCCCCACCTGCGCTTCGTCGCTGAACGACTGGAGACGCCGCAGGACATCGCCGAGGCCCGGGAGCTGGGCTATGAGCTGTTCCAGGGGTATGCGCTGGACCGGCCGGTCGTGGCCAGCACCCGCACGCTGAGCGCCTCGCGCATGCGGTGCATCCAGCTGCTCGGTGAGTTCATGGCCACGGAGAGCGACGTCTCGGCGATCGTCGCGCACGTCTCCGCCGACCCGGCGCTGAGCTACCGGCTGCTGCGGGCGGCCAACTGTGCGTGGAACGGCTCGGCCCGGCGGGTCGCCACCGTGCACGGCGCCGTCATGCTGCTCGGCATCGCGCAGGTCCGCGACTGGGTCATGCTGATGCTCGTCGGTGACCTCACGCTCGCCGGCGACGAGCGCATGGCCGACGCGCTGATCCAGGCCCAGCTGTGCCGGCTGGTCGCCGAGCGCTCCGGCCTGCCCGGCGACGAGGCGTTCGTGGTCGGCATGCTGTCGTCGGTGGCGGAGATGATCGGCCAGCCGGTCAAGGTGCTGTCCGAGCAGCTGCCGCTCTCCGACGCGACCCGGGAGGCCCTCGTCGACGGCGCCGGCCCGCTCGGCGCGCCGTTCTGCGCGGTGACCGCCTACCTGCACGGCGTCCCGCCGGCCGCCGACGCCGGGGATCTGGTCACGCCGTATCTCCAGGCGGTGCGCTGGGCGACGGAGACGGTGCGGCGAATCGGGGACTGACAGGCCGGGAGTCCGGCCCGACGGCCACGGCGCGAGTGCGCGCCGTGGCCGTTTTGCTGCCGGTCGGCCGCGGTCCGACTTTCACGATTCTGTTACGTCCAGGTGTCCGGCGTGTCCTTGACACGCTCGGCGGGCCTCGCCAAGATGTAAAAACCAAGCGCTTGTTAGGTTTTGAATCACCCGGTTAAACCACCTGAGGCTGACGATTCGTATAATTCCGACAGGGGTACACATGGGCGTTTTAGCGACGAGGTCTCGTCGGATCGTCAGCTGCCTGGCGGTCGCCGCGATTGCGCTGGCCGGCTGCGGCAACAAGGGCGGGGACCAGAAGCCGACGAACGGGACAGCCACCGGCGAACCCATCATCATCGGCATGGACGAGGACAGCACCGGCTCCGGCGCGGCCTACAGCGTGATCGCCGGCAAGACCATCCGCCTCGCCATCCAGGACATCAACGACAAGGGCGGCGTGCTCGGCCGCCCGATCAAGCTCGTCGTCGAGAACGACGAGTCGGACCCGACGAAGGTCCCGGCCACGCTGCAGAAGCTGGCCAGCCAGGGGGCCAAGGCGCTGTTCCTGCAGAGCGGCAGCGCGGCCATCCTCCAGGCGAAGTCGACGCTCACCCAGCTCGGCCTGCCCGCCATCGCGCCGACCGGCGTGACCGCCACGCTCGTCACACCCCCGGACAACGAGCTCATCTACATGCTGGCCAACACGACGAACGACTGGGCCCAGGTCTACTGCGGGGCGTTCGCGGCGGCCGGGATCAAGAAGATCGGCGTGCTCACCGACGACACCACCACGATCGCCGCCCTCGACAAGGCCCTGTTCGCCCAGATGAGCTGCGTGCAGTTCGTGGCCACGGAGAAGGGCGCGGCCAACGCCAGCGACCTGTCGGCCCAGGTGGCCCGGCTCAAGAACGCCAACCCGGACGCGATCCTCGTGACGAGCGTCGGCGGCGCGTTCGAGGTGCTGGCCCAGAACACCCTCGGCTCGCAGATGGCCGGCACCAAGCGGTTCTCGCTCGCCTCCATCGGCAACCAGCCGTCCTCGTGGAAGCTGGCCGCGCCGGGCGCGCTCAACGGGCTCATCTTCATGGGCTCCATCAACACCGAGAACCCGCGCACCAAGGACCTCATCAAGCTGCTGCAGGACAAGAACGGCAAGGACTACGACATCACCGCGTACGACGCCCAGGCGTGGGACGCCGTGCACGTGCTCAAGGCCGCCATCGAGAAGGCCGGCGGGGTCGACGACCCCAAGAAGCTCAACGAGGCCATGCAGACCATCAAGGGGTACCCGGCCACGTTCGGCCAGGGCAACTTCACGCTGAGCTTCAGCGCGGAGAAGCACCTGGGCGCGGACGGCGCGTGCGGCCTGTCCCTGGTGGAGTTCGGCTCCGACAACAAGCCGAAGGGTCCATGGGCGACATTCCAGCCGCCGTGTAACAAGTAACCCCGAGCCCGACCCGAAGGATTCCGCCCGAAGGATTTCGCCGAAGACCGGCCAGAAAGGTACGCGCGTCGTGGGCCAGTTGCAGCTGTGGTTGTCCGCGCTGGAGATGGGAAGCTTCTTCGGCCTGCTCGCGCTGGCCTACTACTTGACGCTCGTCGGGGCGGGGTTCTTCAACTTCGCCATCGGCCCGTACGCGATGGTCGGCGGCCTGTGCACGTCCTACCTCGTGCTCTACGAGGACATGAACGTCTGGGCCGCCGCCGTCCTCGCCGTCCTCGCCGCCGCCGCACTCGCGGTGTTCACGGAGCTGGCGGTGGTCCGGCAGGTGCAGAAGCGCTCCGGCCGGGGGGAGCTGCCGGCGCTCGTCGCGGTCGCCGCGATCATGTTCGCCGTCCAGCAGCTCGCCGGGTACCTCTTCGGCTACACCACCCTGCCCGGCCAGGCGCTGTTCACGTTCGACCCGGTGACCGTCGGCGGCACCGTGATCCAGCCCAGCACCGTCGTCCTGCTCGCGTTCACCGTCGTCGCGTTCGCGGCGGCCGCCGTGTGGATCCGCTACACCCGGACCGGGCGGCTGCTGCGGGCGGTCGGCGACAGCACCCACGCCGCGACACTGCTCGGCCTGCCGGTCAACCGGGTGCGGCTCATCGCGTTCCTGCTCTCCGGGCTGCTCGCCGGCGTCACCGGCCTGCTGTTCGCCCCCAAGGCCGGCGTGAGCTCGCTGTCCGGGCTCGCCTGGGCGCTGTCGAGCTTCCTGGCGATGGTCATCGGCGGCACCGGCTCGGTGTGGGCCCCGCTCGTCGGCGGCCTGCTGCTCGGCCTGGTCGAGGTGTTCGTCCCGTACTACTTCGGCGGGCAGTCCCACGTCTACGGGCTGCTGCTCGTCGCCCTGCTGTTCTTCGCCTTCAAGCCCAGTGGCCTGTTCGTACGGAGGATTCGCACATGAAGCGCCTTCCGGGCTCCTTCGGGCTGCTGCTCGGGGTCGCCGGTGCCGTGCTCATCCTGGTGTGGGTCGGCGCCGACGGATACAAGCAGACGCTCGTCACCACCACGGCGACCTACGCGCTCATCGCGCTGGGCATGTACGTGCCTTACCTGATGGCCGGCTCGCTCTCCATGGCCTACGGCGCCTACGCGGGCATCGGCGGATACGCGGTGGGGCTGCTGTCCTCGCGCACCGACCTGCCGCTGGCCCTGGCCTGGGTCGCCGGGCCGGTCGTCGCGGCCGCCGTCGCCGTCCTGCTGGGCCTGGCCACCCGCCGGCTGTCCGGGTTCTTCCTCGCCGCCGTCACGCTGCTGTTCGGCATGGCGTTCACCGCGCTGCTCGTCGACGCCGAGAGCCTCTCCGGCGGCTCCGGCGGGCTCGGCTCCCTGCGCAAGCTCGACCTCTTCGGCTGGGAGCCGTCGCACTACCAGGTCGTGGTCGGCTCGCTCGCCGTCGTGTGCGTCATCGCGTTCCTGCTCGACCGGCTGCGGATGTCGCCGTGGGGCGTCATCGTGCGCACCATGCGCGACGCGCCCCGGGCCGTCGAGGCGGCCGGTGTGCGGGTCTCGGTGATGAACCTGGTGTCGCTGGCCATCGGCGCGGCCATCGCGGCCGTCGGCGGCGGGCTGTTCACCTACTCGGCGGGCAGCGTCACCCCTGACACGTTCACCCTCAACCTGGTGTTCCTGGCCATCTTCATGCCCCTCATCGGCGGCTCGGCGACGCCGTGGGGTGCGGTGCTCGGCGCGGTCATCGCCGTCGAGCTGACCCTGAACTTCCCGGCCGTGCAGACCAGCGGCACGCTGATCCTCGCGCTGGGCGTGCTCGTGATCCTGCTCGTCGCGCCGCAGGGCGTGATCGGCTACGCGACAAGACTGGCCAGACTCGTAGGGGGACGACGTGGCTGAGACGCTGCTTGTCGGTTCCGGGCTGACGAAGCGATACGGTGGGGTCACCGCCCTGCAGGACGTCTCCTTCGAGCTGCGGGCGGGCGAGATCCTGGGCCTGGTCGGGCCGAACGGTGCCGGCAAGACCACGCTCGTCGACCTCATCTCGGGCGCGCAGCCGGCGACCGAGGGCACGCTGACGCTGCGCGGGCAGCGGCTGGCCGGCCCCGCCGCCAAGCGGGCCAAGGCCGGGCTGGCCCGCACGTTCCAGTATCCGCAGCTCGCCCTCGAGCTCACCGTGGCCGAGAACCTGCTCCTGGGCCGGGCCGCCCGCCGGCACGGCACGGTATGGCAGATGGTGGCCGGGAGCTTCGCCGGCGCGTTGCGTCCGCAGCTGCCGTCCGACGCTCAGGCCGTACGATCGCTGGCGCTCGAGCTCGGCATCGAGCGCCTGGAGCGGCCGGCCGGCGACCTGTCCCTCGGCGAGCAGCGGCTGGTCGAGGTCGGCCGGGCGCTCGGGCAGGACCCGCTCGTGCTGCTGCTCGACGAGCCGTTCGCCGGGTCCGACGCGAGCGGCGTGGCCGGCATCGTCGAGGTCGTGCGCACCGTCCAGCGCCGCGGCCACGCCGTCATCCTCGTCGACCACAACGTTGACCTCGTGGCCGGCCTGGTCGACCGGATCATGCTCCTGGACCGGGGCCGGTCGGTGTTCGACGGCGACCCCCAGCAGTGCCTGGCCAGCCCTGAGATGCAGCAGGTGTACTTCGGGGTCGCCGAACCCGCGGACGCCGAGGAGGACGCGAAGCATGTCGTCTCATGAGCTGCGCCTGGAGGGCCTCACGGTCCGCTACGGCCACGCCAGCGCCGTGACCGCACTCGACCTCACCGCGCCCGGCGGCACCGTCACCGCCCTCGTCGGCCCCAACGGCGCCGGGAAGAGCAGCGCACTGCTCGCGGCGTACGGCTCCGTCGCCGCTACCGGCAAGGTCTTCCTCGACGGCGAGGACGTGAGCCGGCTCAGGCCCGCCGCGCGCGCCCGGGCCGGCATCGCCGTCGTCCCGCAGGGCCGGCAGCTGTTCCCGAAACTGAACGTCGCCGACAACCTCCAGGTGATGGCCGAGCTGCTGCGGCTGCCGCGCTCGGCCGTCGACACCGCCATCGACCGCTTCCCGATCCTGCGGACCCGGCTGCGCAGCCTGGTCGGCGTGCTGTCGGGCGGGGAGCAGCAGATGCTCGTCGTGTCCCGGGCGCTGATGGGCTCGCCGCGGGTGCTGCTGCTGGACGAGATGATGACCGGCCTCGCCCCGCTGATCGTCCAGGAGCTGCTGCGCACCGTGACGGCGCTGGCCGGCGAGGGCGTGGCCGTCCTGATGGCCGAGCCGTCGCTGGGCGCCGTCCGCGGGGCCGTGGACCGTGGCTACGTGCTGGTGCGGGGCGAGACCGTGGCGGTCGTCGAAACCGGCGGGAAGGCTCTCGACGCCGAGTATCAGCAGCGCATGGGCGTGCTGAAGAGCGCCGCCGCCTAGGTGGTGAACCGCGTGCGGCGCCGCCCGACCTTGTACAGGATGCCGCCCGCGCCGGCGACCGCGAACCCGGCCACGACAAGGCCCGTCAACTGCCCGCCGGTGGCGCCCCCGGTGACGGGCAGCGCCGTGGCCGACGTCGTGGGAGATACCGACGGGGACCCCGACGGCGACTTGCTCGGTGACGGCGACGCCGAGGGGGACCTGGACGGCGACTTGCTCGGTGACGGTGGCTTCGAGTGGGACTTCGACGGGTAGGGCCGCGGGTCGGCGCTGGCCGGGGCGGTCAGCGTGAAGCCGGCGATGACCAGGACGAGGCCGGCGCCGGCGAACAGCAGGGCGCGGGCGAAGAGTCGTGACATGCCGGGTAGCCAACCGCCTCGGCTGGTTAGTCCGTGGTCACATCGCGGGGCGATATTTCCACGCCGCCCCGCTCACCCGGCGGCCCCGCCAGGACCGCCAGCAGCCGGTCGTGCTCGGCCCGGGTGCCGATCGCGGCGCGGTATCCGGGGTGGTCGCGGTAGTGGCGGATCGCCGCCTCGATGAAGCCGACCTCGACGCCGCGCAGTTGGTCGGGACCCCCGATGCGCCCGGCCCGGATCGCCTCCCACGGCGCGAAATCCGGCGAGGCGAACACGGATCGCACCGTGACGCCGGCCGGGTCGAGGACCACTGTGGACCGCCAGAAGCGGAAGGTCAGCACGGCGAGGCCGGCCGCGGACAGGCCGATGCCCGCCACGATCCAGGCGTCGGGCACATCGATCGGGTCGACCCGCTTCTGCCACAGCACCACCGGGGTGAGGCCCAGGATCGTGAGGACCGGGGCTGTCGCCGTCGCGACCATGGCCGGCGCCGGCGGGGCGACGAACCGGCCCGGGCGCACCACGAACGCCCGGCCCGGGCCCGGCAGCGCGACGAAGGGCAGCACCGTCCCCACCGTCGGGAGGAACAGTTCCGCCGGCACCCACCACCAGAACATGAGATGCCCCTCGTCCACCGCGGTCTTCGTGGCCACGAGGGCGACGAAGACCGCGGCCGAGCACACCGAGACGATCAGGATGCGAACCACCGGCGACCCCCTGGGAGCACGTCACGTGACGCATGTCGAGGACCTGAGCGAGTACACCTGCTGCGACGAGGACTCCATTGCAGCAGACGGCGGCTACCCGACGCGCCGGACGGCTTCGCCGATGCGCTGCTGCACGACCCCGGCCGGACCGGCTGATCGGGCCGCCCGCCGCCCCGCCGGCCATGCGATGCTGGGGGTGTGCAGCCTGTCGACAAGCGGTATTTCGAGGACTACGCCACCGGTGACGTGCACGCGTTCCGCGACTCGGCGGTCGTCGTGGACGGCGAGGAGATGGTGGCGTTCGCGCGGCGCTTCGATCCGCAGCCCATCCACGTCGACGCGCAGTTCGCGGCGGCCGGGCCGTTCCGGGGGCTGATCGCCAGCGGGTGGTTCACCGGCAGCGTGTTCATGCGGCTGTTCGCCGACCACTATCTGTCCACAGTGGCCAGTCTCGCGTCACCGGGGGTCGACGAGCTGCGCTGGCCGGTGCCGGTGCGGGCCGGGGACCGGCTCTGGCTGCGGGCCACGGTCCTCAGTGCCCGCCCCTCCAACTCCAAGCCGGACCGGGGCGTCGTGCAGACGAAGGGCGAGCTGCTCAACCAGGACGACGTGGTCGTGATGAGCCTGATCGCCGTCAACCTCCTGCGCAAGGGAAGCGTCGCGGGCGGATAGCGCGACCCGCCTGCGGTTGGGCAGCGCACCACCCGCAGCACACCGAGTGCCCCGGCCGCAAGGGTCCGGCCGGTGGGCGGCCCGGCCGGCGGCCCGCCTCGCGGCGCCTCGGCGGCGGCGATCGTGCTCATGGCCACGACCGGCGACGCGCGGGCCCGGCGTCGGAGCCCGGGCGGGCGGGGGAGCCGCCGTGAAACTTTCACGGGTGAGCAGCCCGGATGGGTCGGCGCGGGCGCGTGCGTTGACGGCCGGGGCGGGGCCGCCGAAAGCTCGCCTACGTGGAGATCGTGGTGGAGTTCGAGGGGGCCGGCTCCGGGATCGCGGAGCTGACCTGGGGACAGCGCGACGTCTGGGACCTGATGCGCCAGACCGGGCGGACGATGAACATCGGCGGGACCATGCCGTGCGCGCCCGGTGAGACGATCGAGCACCTGGCCGGGCTGCTGCGGTTCATCGTGAGCCGCCACCAGGCCCTGCGCACGAGGATCACAGTCGACGGCGGGCGGCCCCGGCAGCACGTGCACGCGTCGGGCCGCATCGGGCTGGAGATCGTGGACGGCGGCCCGGACCCGGAGGGCACCGCCGAGCGGCTGCGGGTGCGCTACCAGACCACGCACTTCGACCCGGCCCGGGAGTGGCCGGTGCGGATGGGAGTCGTGGTCGACGGGGACCGGCCGACGCACACGGTGCTCATGTACTACCACGTCGTCATCGACGGGTTCGGCATCGACGCGATCGTGCGCGACCTGGCGAATCTCGGCGACCCCGCGGCGCCGGTGCAGGGTGTCACGCCGCTGGAGCTCGCGGCCCAGCAGGGCGAGCCGGGGGCGGTGCGGCAGAGCGAGAAGGCACGCCGGGCCTGGGAGAAGCAGATCGCCCGGATCGCCGCGGCCGGCATCGCCGCCCCGGAGCCGGCCGATCCGGGCCTGGGGCAGCCGCGGCACTGGGAGGTCGTCTGCGAGTCGCCGGCCCTCGCCCTCGCGCTGCGGGCGGTCGGGGCGCGCACCGGGCTGGCGTCCGGGCCGATCCTGCTCGCCGCGTACGCCGTCGCGCTGAGCCGGGCGACGGGGGCGGACACCGCCGCCGTGCAGGTGATCGTCAGCAACCGGTTCCGGCCCGGGTTCGCCGACGCCGCGACGAGCCTGCGCCAGTTCGGCCTGGTGGTGCTGGAGACGGGCGCGGGGTTCGACGAGGTCGCCGCGCGGGCGTGGTCGGGGACGCTCTCGGCGTACAAACACGGGTATTTCGACAATGCCGGCCTGCCGGGCGTGCCGGAGCCGACGGCGTTCTTCAACGACCGCCGCCGCGGCACCGGCGAGTCCGGCGACGTGGTGGCGGCCGTCGGCGACATCGAGGCGGCGCGGGAGAAGACGAGCGTGCGGTGGGGTGTGCGCGAGGACACCTACGACGGGACGTTCTACCTGCACCTCGAGGACGAGCCGGGGCGGATCGTGTACACCCTGTGGGGCGACACGCACCGCTACGCGCCCGCGGTCATCGAGCAGTGCGCGCGGGACCTGGAGGCCGTCGTCATCGCCGCAGCGGATGCGGGCGAGCACGTACCGTCGCTAAAGAAGATTTAAGGTCGGGTTCGGCAAAAAACGTAATCGAGCGGCGGAACGGGCCCAGGTAACGATCTTCCAGAGAGCGCTCTCTAAGTTTTCCTTTGGCCTCTTGAACCGGCAATTGGCACTTTGAATACTGGCTGCGCACCCGAGCCTACGAAAAGGATCGACATGCGCAGAACTCGCGTCCTGATAGCCGCCGCTGCCGTCGCAGCGCTCGGCGTCGCGGGCGGCGTCTACATGGCCACCGCGAACGCGGACGAGAACACCGCGCCGAAGCTGGAGGCCGAGGCGTTTTCGGCCCAGTCCGGCGCGCAGACCGAGGGGACCCGCGACACCGGCGGCGGCAAGAACGTCGGCTGGCTCGCCAACGGCGACTGGCTGCAGTACGACGACGTGAGCATCGGCGGCGCCGACCTCAGCGTCCGCATCGCGGCGCAGAACCAGGCCGGCGGGGCCATCGAGCTGCACCTCGGCTCGCCGGCCGGGCCGCTGCTGGCCACGTTCCCGGTCGCCTCCACCGGCAACTGGCAGACCTGGAAGACGGTCACCGCCACCGCGACGAGCGTGCCGGCCGGCAAGCAGACGGTCGTGGCGGTCATGAAGAGCGCCCAGCAGTGGGACTTCGTGAACATCAACTGGTTCACGCTCGGCACCGGCGGCCGTCCGCCGGCGACGGCGACCGTCGCGCCTCCGGCCGGCGCCTCACCGACGAAGACCGGATCGGTGACCCCCACGCCGACCGGCGGTACGACGAACGGCTCCGGCACTGCCGGCTGGGTCGACGTCGACCAGGCCGCCTGGCAGCAGCAGCTCGCCGCCTTCGACAAGATCCAGCAGCTGCCGATCCCGGGCGGCACGACCCGGGTCTCCGAGTTCCACACCGACTGCTCGGTGTCGGGCGAGGCGCCGGACGACCCGATCGTCTTCCCGGGCCTGCCGGGCGCGTCGCACATGCACACGTTCTTCGGGCCGAAGGTCACCGCGACCAGCAAGCCGGCCGACCTGTTCGGCGAGACCACCAACTGCAACGCGCCCGGCGACAACAGCGCGTACTGGGTGCCGCAGCTGCAGAAGAACGGCCAGCCGGTCAAGATGAAGAGCTTCCGGGTCTACTACGGCAGCCGGCTGGCGGACCCGTCGGTGACCAAGCCGTTCCCGCCGGGCCTGGTCATGATCGCCGGTGACGCCAAGAAGCAGGCGGCCACGCCGAAGGGCCAGAACGGGCAGTTCTGGTGCGCCGGCAGCGCCGAGGTCGGCCGCAGCGCCGACGGCAACTGGCCGGTCTGCGCCCCGGGCGGCAACCTGATCTTCCAGCTCACGTTCACGGACTGCTGGGACGGCAAGCACATCGACTCGCCCGACCACAAGTCGCACATGGGCAACGCGGTCAACGGCAAGTGCCAGGGCGACTTCCCGGTCGCGATCCCCAACCTGTCGTTCATGGTCAACTACGACTCGCTCGGCGGCGACGGGCTGGCGCTGTCCTCCGGGATGGCCTCCTCGATGCACGGCGACTTCATGAACGCCTGGAAGCCCGAGAACCTCAACCCGCTTGTCAAGGTCTGCCTGGACGCCAAGGCGAAGTGCGGCACCACCCCGTCGTTCACCGGCGGCTGAGTCCTTCCTCCACGCAGGTGCGGCGGGGTGTCTCCGGCTCAGGGAGACACCCCGCCGCTTTTCTTCATCTCCTTGAAACCCAAGGCCAGGTGCCCGGAGGGTAAGGTCCCGTCATCCTCGACGACGTAGATCCCTTCATCGGCACCTCCGCGACCGACCTGCCCGCCGCGCACGGTCTGGCCGCCAGCTGGTGGTGGCCCAAACCGCAGGTCGGCAACACGCACCCCGGGGCGACCTCGCCCCTGGGCATGGTCTCGGCCTGCGCGTACTCCGGGGCGTACCCCACCGGCTACGGCCGGTACGCCAAGAACACCGAGGGCGTGCCGGAGCTGCTCTTCGACCGGCTCCAGGCCAGCGGGTTCACCCACTTCCAGCAGTCCGGCACCGGCGCGATCCGCAAGTACTACAACTACGTGAAGGTCACGCCGATGGTCCAGGCGCTCGACGCGCTGGGCGAGGCGTGGCCGCTGCGCGACGAGGTGGCCGAGGCCGGGTACTACGCGGCGACCCTCGGCACCGGCATCCGCTGCGAGATCACGGTCGGCGAGAAGGTCGCCGTGCACCGCTACACGTTCCCGGAGAGCAGCAGCGCCCGTATCGTCATCGACCTGTCCGTCGGCGGCCTGGCCATCGACCTGGGCCGCACGGTGCCGCTGCGCGCCCACTGCGAGAGCCTGGGCCACGGGCACGTCCAGGGCACGGTCGTCATGGAGGGCGTCCCGCTCTCCGTGCACGCCGAGGTCGTCAACCCCCGCTGGCGCCAGATGCTGTGGTACGACCGGCGGCTCATCGACGGCGGCACCCGGCTGGACTTCGACAGCATCCGGCACACCACCCTGCGCCCGTTCGGCATGCTCTTCATGGGTCCGACCCGGGCCGGCCAGACGGTGGAGATCCGCCTCGGCTTCTCCCTGCGCGGCTGCGAGCAGGCGGCGCGCAATCTCCAGCTCGAGTGCGGTACCGAGGAGCCCGCCTTCGATCTGGTCCGGGAGGCGACCCGGGACCGCTGGCGCGACCTGATGGGGCGGGTGCAGGTCGACGGCGGCACACCGGCCCGGCGGACCGTGTTCGCGACCTCGCTGTACCACAGCCTCATCAAGCCCTGCTTCGCCGACGACGAGAGCCCGTTCTGGCCCACCTCCGGCCCGTTCGCGTTCGACGTGTGCACCATGTGGGACATCTACAAGACCCAGCTGCCGCTGCTGGCCGCGCTCGCCCCGGACCGGGCCGCCGACCTGCTGGAGTCCCTGATCCGGGTGTGCGAGGAGGAGGGCAACTTCCCGATCGGCTACCGGATGGCCCGCGGCGCCGACCGGTTCTTCCGCCAGGCCAGCGCCCTCGCCCACACGGTGCTCGCCGACGCCCAGGCACTGGGCCGGGCGCCGCTGGACTGGAACTGGGCGCTCGTGCACATGGTCGACGACCTGCGGCGGATGTACGGTGAGGACTTCTTCGAGCACGGCATCGTGCACCCGATCAGCCACACCCTCGACCTCGCCTACGCCCACCACTGCACGGCCCAGGTCGCCCGCGCGCTCAACGACGTGCACCTGGCCGAGGACCTGGAGCGGCGCAGCCGGCACTGGATCAACGCGTTCGACCCGGTCACCGGCCTGCTGCGGGACTCCGAGTTCTACGAGGGCGGCAAGTGGAACTACTCGTTCCGCCTGCTGCACGACATGGCCGCCCGCATCGCGCTGGGCGGCGGCGACGCCGAGTTCATCGACAACCTCGACCGGTTCTTCGGCTACGGCGCCGGCCCCGTCACGCAGCCGGGGCGGCGCCCGCCACCGGCGGAGATGCTCGCCGGCTACGCCCTCAACCGGTTCGAGGGCCTCAACAACGAGCCGGACATGGAGGCACCGTGGGCGTACCACTACGCCGGGCGCCCCGACCGCACCGCCGAGGTCGTCCAGGCGGCACTGACCTGGCAGTTCGGCACCGGCCCGGGCGGGCTGCCGGGCAACGACGACTCCGGCGGCCTGAGCTCCTGGTACGTCTGGGCCTCGCTCGGCCTCTTTCCGGTCGCCGGCCAGAGCCTGTTCCTGATCAACGCGCCCGCGTTCGAGCGCTCCGCCGTGCGGATCGACGACCGGGAGTTCATTGTGGAGACCAGCGGGCACCGGGCGAACCCCATCGGCGCCGATGGGATCGACCGCGACCCGGCACCGCAGTACGTCCAGTCGGTGACCCTCAACGGCCGGCCCCTGGACGCAACCCACATCAGTGCCGCCGACGTCCATCGAGGGGGCCGGCTGCACCTGCGGCTCGGCCCGGAGCCGTCGGATTGGGGGCGCAAAGTCCGGCCCCCGTCCGCCTCGGATCAGGTTTTCGGTCTTAAGGAGACCAGGTGACGTACATCAACCGCCGCCTCGTCATCGTCGTGCGGGCCGACCCGGTCATCTGCGGGCACTCCGGCGAGGCCCGCAACCTGGCCGAGGTCGCGCTCCAGCGCGGCTTCGACGACGTGCGGCTGCTGACCTGGCCGATCGCGGCCCTGCAGGCGGCCGGCCTGCCGCTCAAACCCCTCGACCGGCTGCTGCCCTACAGCCCCGGCATCACCGTCGAGCGCCCCGAACCCGTCGGCGACTACCGCGTCCCCGACGGCCGCCACCTGGCCGGGCTCACCGGGCGCCTCACCGAGCTGCTGCTGGAGCCGGTGCCGACGACGTGCCTGTCGATGTACCTGGTGCCGCACGCCACGGTCGTCGCCGACGCCGTCACCGCGGTCCGCGCGGCCGGCTTCAACCCGACGGTGCGCACGGTCGCCAAGGCCGTCGGCTCCGACGTCACGAACGTGATCCGCTCCTGCCTGCGCGACAACCGGATGGGCGCGGCGATCGCCCTGTTCACCACGTTCCTGGGCAACGACGAGCTGGTCGCGGTCTCGCAGTACACGGCCGACGAGATCGTGGCCGCGGCCGAGCAGGTCGACGCCCGCTGCGGCACCCGCTTCGCCGAGCAGTGCGCGCACCGCGTCACCATCGGCTACCCGCCCATCGACGCCTCGGCGTACCTGAACCTGGACCCGGACGACGTCGACCGGGCGCTGGCTCGCCGCGGGCTGGAGCGCGACGGGTACATCCTGTTCCTCTCGCGCGTCGCCCGGGCCAAGGGCATCCACGACCTCGTCCACGCCTACCAGCGGATGCGCTGCCGCTCGACGGTCAAGCTGGTCGTGGCCGGCAACGGCCCGGCCCTCGACGAGATCCGCGCCCTGGCCGCCGGCGACGACCGGATCGTCCTGCTGACCGACGTCGACGACAACGAGAAGCCGCTGCTCATGCGCGGCTGCGCGGCCTACGCCCTGCCGACCCGCCCGGAGCCCGACTTCGTCGAGACCTTCGGCATCGCCCTGGCCGAGAAGATGCTGGCCGGCGGCGGCCCGGTGATCACCACGCTGACCGGCGGCACCGGCGAGGCGGTCGGCGACACCGCCGTCATCGTCGAGCCGTTCGACGTCGACGGGCTGGCCGCCGCGACCGACCGGGTGATCCTGGAGATGACGCCGGCCGAGCGGGCCGCGCGGGAGGCCCGGGCCCGTGCGTTTGCCATGGCCTTCGAGCGGACCGCGGTGTTCGACCGGCTGTTCCCGGATGCGGTACCGTCCGTGCGGTGACATACCGGACACTCGGCGAGTCGGCCTGGGCGTGGGTGCTGGACCAGGTCCAGGACTCCGACGGGCCGTGGCTGCCGGTATCGGTTCCCGGCGCGCTCGCCGGTGACCGGGACTCGCTGTACGCCGGGATCGCCGGCCTCGCGCCGGTGCTGGCCGAGATCCGGCAGTATCGCGCGCCGACGGCTCGCGAGTCGGCGCTGGCGGAGGCGATCGTGGCCCGCCTCGCCCGGGAGGCGGCGACGCGGACCGACGTGTCGCTGTTCGACGGGCTGGCCGGGGACGCGACGGCGCTGCGGCTGCTCGACCCCGGCCGGGTCCCGGCGCTCGACGTGGCGCCGCCGGAGTACCACGACATCATCTCCGGCACGGCGGGTGTGCTGCTGACGCAGTCCTGGCTCGGGGTCGACACCGGCACGCTGCCCGACGCGCTCGTCGCCGGGGCCGAGCCGGCGCCCGGCGGGCTCGACTGGCGGATGAAGCCCGGCTACCGGTCCAGCTCCCCGAACTACTCGCACGGCACCGCGGGCGTCGCCACCGCGCTCGCCCTCACCGGCCGGGTCGACGCCGCCGTCCAGGGCGTGTCGCACCTGCTCGCCATCGCGGACCTGTCCGGCGGCGGGTTCGTCCTGGAGCACACCATCCCGCGCTCCACGCGGGAGGTGGAGCCGGTGACGTACACCTGGTGCCACGGACCGGCCGGCACCTCCCACGTCTTCGCCGCCCTGGCCCACGCCGGCGTCGAGTCGGTCGGCGGCTACGCGGTCGACGACCTGCGCCGCCGGTGCCTGCACTCGACGCTGTCATCGGGGATCCCGGAGCGGTTGCGACCGGGTTTCTGGGACAACGACGGGCGCTGCTGCGGTACCGCGGGCGTCGGCGACATCCTCCTGGACGCCTACCAGTCCCTGGGTGACGAGCGCTACCTCGACGGTGCCCGCCGGATGGGCGACGCCCTGGTCGAGCGGGCCGTCGACGGGCGATACTGGCGGTTCGTGGAGTACCGCAGCGAGGAGCCGCTGCTCCCGCCGGGCACCGGCTGGATGCAGGGCGCCGCCGGAATCGCCGCGTTCCTGCTGCGCCTGGAGCGCGTCCTCGACCGTGGTCCGAGCGCCCCGATCGTGGACCGGCCGGACAACTGGTTCGCCGTGCCGGCCGGTCTGCGGGTGACGACGGCATCGGCGGACCGGTCCGCTTGATCACCGCGGCCGTCACTGCCGGCCGCAGATGCGTGACCGCCGCCACGGCGGGTATCCGTCGGCCATGCGAATCGGCAACGTCGAAGTGCGCGTGATGGGCGGCCCGCTGGGCTGCCTGCTGATGATCCTGGGCTCACTGCTGCTGTCGGTGCTGTGCACGCTCGGCGCGAACCTGCTGCTGCGGCGCTGAGCGCTACCGCGCGACGATCGTCACGAGGGTGTCCAGCAGCTCCTCGGCGGACGTGTGCCACTTCTCCTGGTTGAGGTGGCCGGAGACGGTCATGCCGATGATGCCGTGGACGCTTGTCATGAGCAGCGCGCCGTAGCGGTGGGCGTCCGCCGCGCCGACCACCTCGGTGACGATCGCCAGGAACTCGTCCTGGCTGCGCTGCGCCGCGCGGACCACCGCCTCCGGGTCGCCGGCCGGGGTCATGAACATCTGCTGGTACAGGTGGGGGTGGCCGCGTCCGACGGCCATCAGCCCGGCCAGGCCGGTGCGCAGCTTCTCGGCCGGCGAGCGGTCCGGGTCGGCGCGCAGGGCGTGCACCTGCTCGCCGAGCCGGTCCCACGCCTCGGCCGCGACCGCGGTGAGCAGGCTCTCCTTGTCGGGGAAGTGCCCGTAGGGCGCGCCCCGGCTCACACCCGCACGGGCCCCGACCTCGCGCAGCGTCACGGCGTCGGGCCCGCCCTCGTCGAGCAGCGCGGCGGCGGCGTCGAGCAGGGCGCGGCGGGTGGCGGCGGCGGCTTTGGCACGGGCGACCATGCACCCATTCTACGGTTGACGCTGTCACATGAAACGCGTACCTTCATTCATATGACAACGTCACATGAAATCGTCGTCGTGACCGGCGCCTCGACAGGCATGGGCGCGGCCACCGCCCGCGAGCTGGCCCGGCAGGGCTACCACGTGCTGGCCGGGGTCCGCCGCGAGCGCGACGGCGACGCCCTCCGCGCGGCCGGCGTCGAGCCGGTCATCCTCGACATCACCGACGCCGACCAGATCGCCGCCCTGGCCGCCCGGGTCGACGGCGCCACCGTCCGGGCCCTGGTCAACAACGCCGGCATCGCCGTCAACGCGCCGGTCGAGGCCCTGCCGCTGGCCGACTGGCGCCGCCTGTTCGAGGTCAACCTGTTCGGGCACGTCGCCGTCACCCAGGCGCTGCTGCCGGCCCTCCTGCGCAGCCGCGGCCGGATCGTCAACATCAGCTCACTGGGCGGGCGCGTCGCCATGCCCGCCTACGGCGCCTACGCGGGGAGCAAGTTCGCGCTCGAGGCCGTCAGCGATGCGCTGCGCCAGGAGCTCGCCCCGCACGGCGTCCAGGTCGTGATCGTCGAGCCCGGCGGCGTGCAGACGGCGATGAACGGCCGCGGCGCCGCGGCCGCCGTCGGCCTGGCCGCCGCCATGACGGACCCGCAGCGCCGGCGCTACGGCAGCCTGATGCAGGCGGTCGTCGCGCACGCCGACGCGTTCACGAAGGCCGGCCGCTCCGCCGACGCCGCCGCCCGGGTCATCGCGAAGGCCGCGACCACCCCCCGCCCGCGCAGCCGCTACACGATCGGCCGCGACGCCGCCGTCCTCACCCGCCTGGCCCGCGTCCTGCCCGGCCGCCTGCTGGACCGGCTCGTGGCCGCCGACCTGCGCCGGCACTTCCCGAAGGACACCCGCGGAGCAGTCGCCGCCCGCGCGTGAGCCGTCGGCTACCGTTCGTGGCGTGACTGCGCACGAGCTCGACGATCCGGTGGGGGCGTCGCTACGGGGACGCCACGCGCACCTCGCCCGCCGGGCCGGGTCGGCGGCCACCTACGTCGACGGGGTCTCGACGTTCGCCGCGGTGCCGGCGGAGCCGGTGGCGGCCGACTGGGACGACCTGGCCCGCCTGCTCGGGCCCGGAGCATTCGCCGACCTGTTCAGTGCCGCGGTGACGCCGCCCGGGGACTGGGAGCCGGTGTTCGAGCTCGACGGTTTCCAGATGGTGCTCGACCGGCCGGCCACCGGCCCGGCCGGAGCGGAGCCTTCTGCGGCGGCGCTCTCTGCGGCGGGCTCGGCGGCGGCGCTCTCTGCGGCGGGCTCGGCGGCGGCACTCTCTGCGGCGGCTTCGTCGGCGGTGGTCTCGTCGGCGGTGCTCTCTGCGGCGGGCTCGGCGGCGGTGGTCTCGGCGGCGGGCTCGGCGGCGGCGCGGCCGGCGTTGGTGCGGCTTGGACTGGCGGATGTGCCGGACATGCTGGCGCTGACCGAGCAGGCGCGACCGGGGCCGTTCTGGGCGCGGACCATCGAGATGGGTGCCTTCTGCGGTGTGCGCGAGGAGGGTGCGCTGGTGGCCATGGCCGGGGAGCGCCTCGCACCGCCCGGCTGGACGGAGATCAGCGCCGTGTGCACCGCACCGCACGCCCGCGGCCGGGGCCTGGCCGAGCGGGTGGTCCGGCGCGCGATCGACGGGATTCTCGGGCGGGGCGAGCGGGTCCTGCTCCACGTCGCCGCGGCGAACACGGGGGCGATCCGGCTGTACGAGCGGCTGGGGTTCGTCGTGCGCCGTCCGGTCCGCTTCCACGGCTACCGGGTGCCGCCGGAGCCGCTCAGGCCAGCTGCTTGATCAGGAACCGGCACGGGTCGGCGACCTCGTGGCGGCCGGTCTCGTCGGTGTAGTGGTAGAAGTCCATGTAGTGCAGGTCCGTCTCCCGATAGCCGAGGCGCAGGTAGAGGGCCGCCGCCCGCGGGTTGCCGTCGTCGACGCCGAGCCCGATCTGCCGGCAGCCGCGCTGCGTGGCAAGCGTCTCGGCGGCCCGGATCAGCGCGGTCCCGATACCCTGCGACTGCCACGCCGCGGCGACCGCCAGGGCGTTGATCTCCGGGCAGCCGGGGAAGCGCGCCCGCACCGGCTCCGCATGGCCGCCGTCCCAGAGCAGCGAGGCGTGGCCGATCGGCTCGCCGCCCACGAACGCCAGCAGGTACGTGCCGTGCCCCGCGATCTGTCGCGCATACCGAGCATCGTGGTACCGGTTACGCCCCGTCGGCAACCGCCGCTCCAACGCGGCCAGGTCAGCTTCGCGGGCGGGTCGGATAAGCATCTCCGGCATACCGCCGACCCTATCCGGCCCGCCCGCACCGGGCCGGAGCGGTGACAACCACGATTGACACCCGCAAATTGCGCGGCGGGCTCGGCGCGGACGGTGCTCGCCCACGAGACGAACACCGTCCACAGTGCGCGTCCACGCAAACGCACAGCACCCCGCACATAAACGCATACTGCCGCCGCTGCTCAGGGCGCGCCTCGCATGCCCGCAGCCCATCTGCGCCCAGACACGCAGCCGCGTCGCCCGGCCAAGCGAGCGGCGTAGCCATCCACGCGCCGCTGACCACGCAACGTTTACGGCAGTCACTGGGCGATGCCGACCACGCGAACGCACATCTGGCGCCACGTGGACGCGCATCTCACGCGGGCACCACGTGCATCGCTGTCCGCCGCGTGCAGAGCAGGCCGGGCGAACGAGCATCCTGGGTCCTGCGTAGCGACGGAAATGTGCACCCGCTCACGTGCGAAGTTGCAACCGCGCAGACCGGCCGACCCAGACGCGCAACTCGCTTGCATGCGAAGTTGCAAGCGCACAAGCGCACAAGCGCACAAGCGCACAAACGCACGAACATGCAGACGCGCGAAAGTCCGACTGCTCGAGCGTCCGACTGCGCGAGCGTCCGACTGTGCGAGCGTCCGACTGTGCGAGCGTCCGACTGCGCGAACGCCCAGCCGTGCGCACGTCGACTGCGCGAGCGCCCAGCCGTGCGAGCGCCCAGCCGTGCGAGCGCCCAGCCGTGCGAACGTGTAGACGTGTGCGAATGTGCAGAACGACCGAGCTGAGCGCGTAAAGGTGCGTCTGCTCCTGAATGAAGACGTGCGAACAGTCGCGTTCGTGCAAGTGGATGCGTGCGGCCGCTCACATGTGGGCGGCCGCGCGTAAGTGTGCGTGTGTTTGGCGACAGTGGGTGTATGTGTGGCGGCGTCTGTTAATGCGCGAGCGCGTGGGGCAGGAGTTGGCGGCGGAGGGTGGGTGGGGCGCCGAAGAGGAGGTGGTTGGTTGTGGCGCGTTTCAGGTAGCGGTGGGCGGGGTGTTCCCAGGTGAAGCCGATGCCGCCCAGCAGCTGGATCGACTCGCGGGTGATCGTCCAGGCGGCCTCGGTGGCGGTCAGTTTGGCCAGGGGAGCGGCGGTGGCGAACTCCGGGGTGCCGAAGGTGCGCAGGGCGTAGCGGGCGGTCGAGGTCGCCTGTTCGTGCATGACGTACAGGTCGGCCACCCGGTGGCGGAGGGCCTGGAACGAGGCCAGCGGCACGCCGAACTGGTGGCGGCTGCGCAGGTGGTCCACAGTGGACTGTAGTGAGGCCCGGGCCACGCCGATGGACTCCGCGGCCAGGAGGGCGTGCATGACGGCCAGGGCGTGGGCGGCGCCGGCCCGGGCGACCCGCCGGGCCGGGGTGGCGGTGAGGATCAGGGTGGCCTGGCCGCGGGTGTCGTCGATGGTCGGCACCGGCTGGACCACGGCGGCGTCGGTCGCGTACAGGTCGCCGCCGGCCTCGACGATGAACACGCCGGCCGTGTCGCCGTCCAGGACGTGTTCGGCCCGGCCGTCCAGCAGGTGTGTGGCGTGGCCGTCCTGGACTGGGCCGGGCGCGGCCGGGCGGGCCTCGACGCCGCTGCCCAGGGCGAGCGCGGCGACCGTGCTGCCCTCGGCGAGCGCCGGCAGGAGGTCGGCCGCGGCCGGCTCGGACGGGTCCAGGGCCAGGGCGGCGGCCGTCGTGGACAGCAGCGGCGCCGACAGCAGCGCGGCGCCGGCCTCCTCCAGCGCGAGGCCGGCCTCGACCGGGGTGGCGCCGAAGCCGCCGTGCTCCTCGGTGATCGCCAGTGCGGTGAGGCCGAGCTCGCCGGTGAGCCTCGCCCAGCTGTAGCCGGGCGAGGCCAGGAAGGCGCGGACCGAGTCGCGCAGCGCCAGCTGCTCCGGCGTGAACTCGCCGGCGAACGCCGCGTCGATCTCCACTGTGGACACTCCTACGCTCGGGGGACGCGGCCGAGGAGACGGTCGGCGATGATGTTGCGCTGGATCTCGTTCGAGCCGCCGTAGATGGTGTCGGCCCGGGTGAACAGGAACAGGCGCTGGGCGTCGGTGAGGTTGTAGGGCGCGGCCCGGGCAACTGTCGCCGCCGGGCCCTCGACGGTCAGGGCCAGCTCGCCCAGGTCGCGGTGCCAGGTGGCCCAGAGCAGCTTGGCGACCGAGGCGGCGATCGGGTCGGGCTCGGTCGCGCCGAGCGTGCGCAGTGCGTGGTGGCGCAGGCCCTGCAGGCCGGCCCAGGCTGCGGCGATCCGGTCGCTGACGATCGGATCCTCGAGGGTACCCGTGACCCGCGCCCGATCCACAATGGACTGCAGCTCCCGGGCGAAGCCCAGCTGCTGCCCGAGGGTGGCCACCCCGCGCTCGAAGGCCAGGGTGCTCGTCGCGACCTTCCAGCCGTCGCCGGGCGCGCCGACGACCAGGTCGGCGTCGGTCTCGGCCCCGTCGAAGAAGACCTCGTTGAACTCGGAGGTGCCGGTCAGCTGGACGATCGGCCGCACGTCGACTCCGGGCTGCCGCATCGGCACCAGCAGGTACGACAAACCGGCCTTGCGTTTGTGTTCGAAATCGGTGCGGGCGAGCACGAAGCACCAGTCGGCGATGTGCGCCAGCGACGTCCAGACCTTCTGGCCGGTGATGCGCCAGCGGTCGCCGGTGCGCTCGGCGCGGGTCTGCACGCCCGCGAGGTCGGAGCCGGCGCCCGGTTCGGAGTAGCCCTGGCACCACAGTTCGTCGGCGCGGGCGATCGGCGGCAGGAACCGGGACCGCTGCGCCTCGGTACCGTGAGCGATGAGCGTCGGCGCGAGCAGGTACTCGCCGATGTGGCTCAGGCGGCCGGGCCCGCCGGCCCGCGCGTACTCCTCGAAGAACACGACCTGCTCGGCGACGGAGGCACCGCGACCGTACGGCCGCGGCCAGCCCAGCCCGATCCAGCCGGCCGCGCCGAGCGCTCGCTCCCACTCGGCGCGCAGCTCGAGGTGCTCGTGCTCGCGCCCGGGGCCGCCGCTGCCGACGAGCACCGCGAACCGGCCGGTGAGGTGCTCGGCCAGCCACGCCCGCACCTCCGCGCGGAACTCAGGCTCCATACACGGCCGCCGGCTGAGGTGCCCGGGTGAGCAGGTCGCGCACGACGGGGCCGAGCTCGTTCGGGTCCCAACGGCGCCCGGCGTCGGTGGCCGGGCCGTGCTGCCAGCCGTCGGCGATGCTCACGCTGCCGCCGGAGACCTCGAAGACGCGGCCGGTGACGAAGCCGGCCTCCGGCGACGCGAGCCAGACGACAAGCGGTGAGACGTTCTCGGGGGCCATCGCGTCGAAGCCGGTGTCGGGCGCGCGCATGGCGTCGGCGAACACGTCGGCCGTCATCGGGGTGCGGGCGCTGGGGGCGATGGCGTTGACGGTGACGCCGTAGCGCTCCAGCTCGGCCGCGGCCACCACCGTGACGGCGGCGATGGCGGCCTTCGCGGCGCTGTAGTTCACCTGCCCGACGTTACCCATGAGCCCGGCGCCGGAGGTGGTGTTCACGATGCGCGCGGCGACCGGCGTGCCGGCCTTCGCGAGCCCCTTCCAGTACGCGGACGCGTGCCGCAGCGGCGCGAAGTGGCCCTTGAGGTTGACCCGGATCGCGTCGTCCCACTCGGCTTCGGTCATGTTGGTGACCATCCGGTCGCGGGTCATCCCGGCGTTGTTGACGAGCGCGTCGAGGCGCCCGGTTGCGGCCACCGCCCGCTGCACGACGGACGCGGCGAAGTCCCAGTCGGCGATGTCGCCGGGCACCGCGGTCACCGTGGCGCCGGCCGTGGCACACTCCGCCGCGACCGCGTCGAGCCGTTCGGCGCCGAGGTCGTTGAGCACGACGTGATACCCGGCGGCGCCGAACGCGAGCGCGTGCGCGCGGCCGAGCCCCTGCCCGGCGCCGGTGATGACGACGGTTCTCATGTGTTCAGGACCTCCCGCTGGTAGCGACGCACCTTGTCCTGCAGCCCGACCAGGTCGTCCGGGTCGGCCCGGATGACCACCCGGGCCACGCCGAGTGCGCGCAGCCGTTCGAGCTCGCCGCGGTCGCCGGGCGCTCGGGCGGTCACCTCGACCGCGTCCGGGTCCCGGCCGGCCGCCGCACACTCGTCCCGCAGCGCCTGGCGCAGGCGCGCGAACTCGTCACCGCGCACGCCGAGCGGATACCACCCGTCGCCGAACCGGGCCGCCCGCCGGACCGCGGCCAGGCTGTGCCCGCCGACGACGATCGGCACCGTGCCGTGGGTCGGCCACGGCCGTGAATGCACAGGACCAAACGCAACGAAGCGGCCTGTGTACTGTGCGGGCGCCTGCGTCCACAGCGCGCGCATGGCCTCCAGGTATTCGTCGGCCCGTGCGCCGCGTTCCGCGAAGGGGACGCCGAGCGCGTCGTACTCCTCGCGCAGCCACCCGACGCCGATGCCCGCCAGCAGCCGCCCGCCGCTGAGCACGTCCACTGTGGCCAGTCGCTTGGCGAGGTCGACCGGGTTGTGCTCGGGCAGGATGAGCATGGCCGTGCCGAGCTTGAGGCTCGTGGTGTGCGCGGCGGCGAACGTGAGCCAGTGCAGCGGGTCGGGGATGTCGTCGCCGGTGGCCAGGGGCATGCGGCCGGTGGGGTCGTACGGGTACGAACTGTCGTAGGCGTCGGGCACCACGACGTGCTCGACCGCCCACACCGACTCGCAGCCGAGCTCCTCCAGCCGCCGCACGAACCGGGCAACGGTGGCCGGGGCGGCTCGGCCGTGCGCCGGCATGACCCCGAGTTTCAGCTCCACGGCGGGTACTCTACCAAACGCTTGCTTGGTAACGTACCCGCCATGCAGCAGGAATTCGCCAACCGCCCGGGGGTCGCAGTGGTCACCGGCGCCACCGGCGGCATCGGTGCCGCCGTGGCCCGCATGCTCGTGGCGCGCGGCTGCCGGGTCGTGCTCGCCTACCGCTCCGACGCCACCGCCGCCGCGGCTCTGGCCGCCGAACTCAACGCCCTGCCGCCCACCACCGCGCCCTCCGTCGTCGCCGGGCCGAGCGGGCCGAGCGGGCCGGGGGCTGGGCGCAACGCCGGGCCGTCCACCACGCCGGCCGGCGACGCAACGGTTCACGCCACCGGCTTCACCGACCACGGCGACGGCGCCCGAACGCACGGCACCACGCACGGCACCATGCGCGGCGGCGATACGGGCGACGGTGACGGGGGCGGGGACGGAACCGCCGACGGCCGCGCCCGGGGTGGTGAGGCCGGCGACGGCCTCGCGCCGGGTGGTGACGGGCGGCGGGGGCTGCGCGCTGTGACCGTGCGGGCTGACCTGACCGACCCGGCGGCGTGCGCCGCGCTCATGGCGGCGGCCGGGGAGGTGCACACGCTCGTGCACGCGGCCGGTCCGCACGTGCCGATGCTGCACCTGAGCCGCGTCGAGCCTGAGCGGTTCGCGCGGCAGATCGCGCAGGATGTGCTCGCGGCGTTCAACATCGTGCACGCCGCGCTGCCCGCGCTGCGCGCTTCGCACGGCAGCCTGGTCGCGGTGACGACGGCGGCCACGAGCCGGTATCCGGCCCGGGACGGGCTGTCGGCGGTGCCCAAGGGCGCGGTCGAGCAGTTGGTGCGCGGGATCGCCGCCGAGGAGGGCCGCTTCGGTGTGCGGGCGAACTGCGTCGGCCCGGGCATGCTCGTCGACGGCATGGCGACCCGGCTGATCGCGAGCGGTGAACTGCACGAACGCGCACTCGAGGCGGCGCGGGCGAACACGCCCCTGCGCACATTCGGCTCGGCGGTGGACATCGCCGAGGCGGTCTGCTTCCTGGCCGGCGACCGGGCCAGGTTCATCTCCGGTCAGAAACTCGACGTCGACGGCGGCTACGGGGCCTGACCGGCGAAGATGATCAGATGGACTTCTCGGTCACCGTCGCAGCGGGCTCGCTCCGGTCGAGCAGTGGGCAGGCGGTCGCATTCCCGCACCGGTGGACACCCGAAGGCGTCACCGTCGACGCCGAGTTCACCGGCGCCCACCTGCTGCATCTGGCCGCGGCCGGGTGCGTGCTGAACGACCTCTACCGCGAGGCGCAGACGCTCGGCGTGCACCTGGACGGGGTCCGGGTGACGGCCGCGGGCGGCTTCGACCCGGGCACCTGGTCGTCGACGGGCATCACGTACCGCGTCGACCTCGACACGCCGGCGCCCACCGAGGACCGGGAACGGCTCCTGCAGCGGGTCGACGAGGTCGCCGAGATCCCCCGGGCCATCCGCGCCGGCGCGGCGGTCGAGCGGGCCGGGGCCTGAGCCCCGGCCCGGCGCACCGTGCGCCTCGCTAGATTCTGGCGTTGAGGTACCAGTCCTGGTTCGAGCTGTCCGGGCTCGCCACCGGCCAGCCGATGACGGTGGCGCCAGGGCTCGTGTTGCCGCCGCGGATGTTGAGGGCGAGCCCACTGGCCGGGTTGACGATGTGCAGGAAGTGGTCGTAGTTGAGGATCGTCCAGTCCCACTCCTGGAGCTCGTCGAAGCGCCACTGCTGGTGCGCCGAGCCGTTGCACGGCCACTGGTAGACGGCGTCGCCCGCCAGGCCGTCGGTCTCGATGCACATGTTGCTGTGCATGTTGCTGATGTAGCCGGTGCCGTACGTCGGGACGCTCCACAGCTGGTTCGTGCCGGCGTAGCCGCTGCTGGCTGTCGTCGAGTTCGTCCAGTTCGTGTGGATCGTCATGCCGGACCCGACCGACCAGCCCGGCACCTCCATGATCAGCCGGTAGTCCATCCTGCTCTGCAGCGCGATGTTGTTGTATCCGGCCCAGGCGGCCGAGCCGCCGCCGACGACGACCACGCCGGTGATCGCGGCCAGGGTGAGCGTCAGTGCGAACGCGAGCTTCTTCAACATGGTGCCCTCCGGGTGTTGCGCCGGCCGGTGTGACCGGGCTGGACACCACGCTAGGAATAAGACACCGGGCCGCTCATCGGGCGAAATCCGTAGGCGCCGGTCGGGTAGGCGTCACCGGCTCGCGACCGCGATGCCTAGGACGCCGCCAGCAGACCCAGGCGGTGGGCGGTGCCGGCCGCCTCCGTGCGGTTGGCCGCCCCGATCTTGGCCAGGATGTTCGAGACGTGGACGCTCGCCGTCTTCGGGCTGATGTACAGCGCCGCCGCGATCTGCGCGTTGGAGCGCCCCTCGGCCAGCAGGACCAGCACCTCGTGCTCGCGGTCGGTGAGCCGGAACCGGCGCTGCGGCCCGGCCGGGCCGGGCCGCTCGGCATCGGTGCGCAGCCGGGCCCGGCGGATCAGCGTCCGGATGTCCTCGGCGACGGTGGTGGCCAGCTCGTCGGCGAGCCGGAGGCCCTCCTGGGCGGTCGCGGCCGCGGCCGCCGGGTCACCCGCCGCGGTCTGGGCCTCGGCCAGCCGGAACAGGGCGTAGCCCAGCAGGTAGGCCTCGTCGGCCCGGCGCGCCGCGTCCCCGGCCGCCCGCCAGGCGGCGACCTCGGACCGCCCGTCGCGGCGGGCCACCTCGGCCTCCGCCAGCGCCCGGTAGGCCGCGGCCGGTGCGGTGCTGCAGTCGACGGTCGCGGCCAGGTCCCGCAGCGCTGCCGTCGCGGCCGCGGGTGCGGCGCCCACCGGGTCGTCGGCCTCGATCCGCAGGCCGAGCCAGAGCAGTGGCCAGGCGTAGCGGACGGCCGTGCCGGCGATCGGCCGGTCCAGCGCGGCCCGGACCCGGTCCCGGGCCGCGGCGAACGCCCCGGCGATCCGGTCGAGGTCGGCCTCGATATAGGCGATCGGCAGGCTGTACTGCACGTCGTCGTCCCCGCCGCCGAGCTGGCGGCGGGCCTCGGCCGCGTCGTGCCGGGCCGGGCTCGTGTCGCCCTGCCACAGGTGCAGCTCGCCGCGCAGGATCAGCAGCGTGCTCGCGAACACGCCGCGCGGGTCCTCGGCAAGCGACTCCGTGATCAGGTCCAGGGCCTCCTGCCAGCGCCCGAGGCGGATCAGCGGCTCGGCGACGTTGCCGGCCAGCATCGCGCCCTGGGACCGGCCATGACCCAGCCGGGTGGCCAGGGCCATGCCGGCGGCGGCGACCTCGGCCGCCTCGGCGTGCCGGCCGAGCAGCTCCAGGCAGTCCGACAGGTTGATGTGGCCGCGCAGGGCGACCCTGTGCAGGCCGTTGGCGGTGGCCAGCGCCAGCCCCTCACGCAGTGCCGCCAGTCCCGTCCCGGGATCGCCGAGATAGCAGGTGACGCTCAGGCTGACCAGGGCATCGGCCCGCGCCGCGGTGGCCCCGACGGCGGTCGCCGCGGCCACCGCCCGGCGGGCGACCACCTCGCACTCACCGTCCTCGCCGCTGCGCGCGAGCGAGTTGGCCAGGGCGGCCAGCAGCTCCGCGTGGGTGCTCGTCACCGGCGCGGCCGGGAGCACGGTCAACGCGTCGCGCAGCTGCCGGGTGGCCTCCTCGTCCCGGCCGAGCCAGCGCAGGACGGCCGAGCGCCGGTGCACCAGCCGGGCGTGCTCGACCGGGTCGGCGCCGGCGCCGGCCGCCGACATGACCTCGTCCATCAGGGACAGGGCCCGCTGCAGCTCGCCCGCGCCGACCGCCGCCTCCACGGCGCACAGCCCGACCTCGGACCAGGCCAGGCCGGCGACGCTGGCCGGGAGCGGCACGCGGGGCCAGATCTGCAGCGCCCGCTCCAGGTGGCGCAGCGCCTCGGCCGGGGTGAGCCCGGCGGCGTCCTGGGTGCCGGCGGCCACCGACGCGGCCAGGGCCCGGGGCAGGTCGAGCGCGGCGTACCAATGGTGGGCGAGGACGCCCGCGACGCTGCCGTCGTCGGCCAGCAGGCCCTGGTCGGTGGCGATCGCATGGCCGTAGGCGGCGTGCAGGCGGACCCGCTCGCCGGGCAGGAGGTCGTCGTAGAGCGCGTCGCGGGTCAGCTCGTGGCGGAAGGTGTAGCCCCGGCCGGACGCGTCGACGACGAGCAGGTGGTGCTCGACGGCCTCGCGCAGGGCCGGGTGCAGCGCGGTCTCGGGGACGGCGGCGACGATCTGCAGCAGGCGCTCCGTGACCCGCGGGCCGGCCACCGCGGCCGCCCGCAGGATCTCCTGGGCCGGGCCGGACACCGCCTCGGTGCGGGCCAGCAGCACATCGCGCAGCGACGGCGGGAGGTCGCCGGGGTCGGCGCCGCCGGCCACCGCGGCCAGGATCTCCTCGACCAGGAACGCGTTGCCGTGCGAGCGCTCGTAGACCACGTCGGTGAGCCGGGCCGCGGACGGGCCACCGGCGATCGCCTCCACCTGCGCG
Organism: Dactylosporangium vinaceum; assembly: GCF_019904175.1. Taxonomy (GTDB): domain Bacteria; phylum Actinomycetota; class Actinomycetes; order Mycobacteriales; family Micromonosporaceae; genus Dactylosporangium; species Dactylosporangium vinaceum. The sequence continues at coordinate 4,795,590 of NZ_CP061913.1, forward strand.
GCGACCTCGGCCCGGCCGAAGCGCTCGACGTCGATGCGGTCCACGCCGCGGTTGCGCTCCCACGTGGCCAGCAGCGGCCGCAGCGGGTGGCGGCGGTGCAGCTCGTCGGAGCGGTACGTGATCAGCAGGAGGACGCCGACCTCGCGCACCGTCTGGATCAGGAACGCCACCAGGTCGCGGGTGGACCGGTCGGCCCAGTGCAGGTCCTCGACGATCAGCAGCATCGGCCGGTCCGCGGCCAGGCGGGTCACCAGCCCCAGGACGTGCTCGCGCAGCTGGGCGGCCGAACCGTCGGACGGCGCGGCACCGGCGGCGGCCGGGTCCAGCTCCGGCAGCAGGCGGGCAAACTCCCGCCGGGCGGGGCCGAAACACGCGTCGAGGTGCTCGGGCGGCGTAGTGCGCACGATCGTGCGCAGGATGTCGGCCAGCGGCGCCAGGGGGATACCCTCCCCGCCCAGCTCGGCGCAGCCGCCGCTGAGCACCCGCACCCCGCGCTCGGCGGCCGCGCGGGCGATCTCGCCGGTGAGGCGGGTCTTGCCGACCCCGGCCTCACCCGCGAGCAGGGCCATCACGGGTTGTCCGGCGACCGCCCGGTCCAGCAGGGCGTGCAGCCGCTCCAGCTCCGCACGCCGGCCGATCAGGACAGGACTGGCGAGACCCCCGATCACATCGACGACAATACGCGCCTTGGGGGTCAGATCGGGGGTGCGCGGAAGTATTGCGCGGCGGCGCCGGTGAACGTGCGCGCGTCGACGTTGCCGGCGTTGTCGAGGTCGAGGTAGAGCCCGCTCGCGGCGTTGCGCAGCACCGCGGGCGCGATCAGGTTGAACCCGCTCCCCGGCTGCCACAGCTGCCCGCCGGTCTGGGCGCACCACCACTGGTACAGGGGGTGACCGGCGTTCTGATCGGTGGTCAGGCACAGGCCGCTGCCGGCGTTGACGATCTGGTAGAACTCGCCGACCGGTTCGAACCGCCAGGTCTCGCCGGCGTCTCCGGTCGGCGCCCCGGCCACGATCCGGGCCCCGGCGACTGTCGACGAGCCGGCCACCTGCACCGTCAGCGCCGGGCTCTTCGCCGCGGTCAGCCGCGTCGCGAACCGGATCGGGGTGAGGGTCACGGCGGCCGGGGCATCGTCACCCGCCCGGGCGTAGACGGTGCCGGGAGGGCCGGAGCTCGATCCGCCACCGCCGCCGGCGGCGTACAGGTCGGCCGCCGAGCCCGAGCCCACGCTGTATCCGCCACCGCCACCACCGCCGCCCCAGTACGTGCCGTTCCGGCCGTTCCGGTCGTATTGCCCGCCCGGGTCGGCCGAGCCGCCGGGGGCGACCACGTCCGGGTGGCGGACGCTGAATCCGGCCTGCCCGACAGGTGTCCCACCGGCGCCGCCCGCGCCGTCCGCGCCCGCACCGCCGCCGCCCCCGGCGACGAGCAGCGACTGGCGGTGCCGGCTCGAGTCGCCGCAGGTGCTGATCGGGCACAGCTGCAGGCCGGACGCCCCGCCGCCGCCCGCGCCGCTGAGCGGGGGTACGGGCAGACCCGGTATGGTGTCGCCCTTCCACTCGGCCAATCCGCCGGTGCCGCCGCCGTTGAACCCGCCGGCGCCGATGGCGGCGTGCCCGCCGTAGGGGACGGTATTGCCACCGGCGCCGCCGACCTCCACATAGAGCGCGAGCCCCGGCATGACGACGACGTCGCCTTCCGCCCGGGCCCCCACGCCACCGGGAGACATGGCGCTGCCACCCCGGGCCCCCACCGCGGCGACGTGCAGCGCGTAGACCCCGTCCGGCACGGTGAAGAGGTGCTCGCCGGCCGCGGTGAACTGCACGGGCCCGGGGTCCGGCCGGGGCGCGTCGTCCGCGTGGGCCGGTGCCGCCGCGAGCAGGCCGGCGGCGCCCGCCAGCGCCGCCGCCACCCGGCCGATTGCCCGGATCATGATCGTCTCCTCGTCGCTCGTCGATGCCTGCCTACACCGTGCGGCTAAGACGGTCCGGGCGGATACGGCGATCGCCCTATCTGTGCGCTCAGATGGCGTGGGCGTCAGGGCGCGATGGTGTCGAGGGCGGCGCGGAGGCGGTGCAGGATCGCGCCGAGCTCGTCGAGGGGCGGGTTCGCCAGGGCCAGGCGCAGGGCGTGCGGGCGGTAGGGGCCGGTGGCGAACGCGTCGGCGGTGGAGACGAGGATGCCCTCGCCGGCCAGGAGCGCGGCCGCGTGATCCATGCGCTGGTGCGGTTGCAGGTGCAGCCACACGGTGTAGGCGCCGGGGTGCGCGATCGTGTCCAGGCCGTGCAGGGCCGTGCGCGCGATGCGCTGCCGCGCCGCCGCGTCCGCGCGCCGGGTCTGCTCCAGCCGGGTCACGGTGCCGTCGCTCAGCCAGCCGGTGGCCAGGGCGGTGACCAGGGGCGGGCTGCCCCACGTGGTGGTCCGCAGCCGCCGGATCGCCGCCGCCGTGTGGGCGTCCGGCAGCACCGCGAAGCCGAAGCGCAGCCCGGCGGCCACGTTCTTGGACAGGCCGGCCACGTAGCAGGTGCGCTCGGGGGCGAGGGCCTGCAGCGGTGGCGGGGCCGACGGCTCGAGGAAGGCGTAGGTGCCGTCCTCCACGATCAGGCAGTCACGGGCCCGCGCGAACTCGACGATCCGGGCGCGTTCGCGCCGGCCGAGCACCCAGCCGAGCGGATTGTGCACTGTCGGGATGGCATAGACGGCGCGAACGGGCGTCCGGCGGGGCAGCGCGCCGAGGTCCGGGCCGGCGGCGGTCACCGGGATCGGGGCCAGGCGCAGGCCGTGCGCGGCGGCGAGCAGCCGGATGCCCGGGTAGGTGAGCGCGTCGACGGCCAGGACGTCGCCGGGCCTGGTCACGGCGCCGAGCACCGTGTCCAGGGCCGCCTGCGTCCCGCCGGTCAGCAGCACGTTCGCCGGCGCCGTGTCGACGCCCCGGCCGAGCAGGTAGCGGGCCACCGCGGCCCGGTCGCCGCGACGGCCGCCGGGCGGCTCCTGGTGCAGCAGGGTCTCGATGTCCCCGGCGGCCGCGAGCCCGCGCAGCGCCCGCCGCAGTTCGCCGGCCTGCTGCGCGGCGAGGGGCTGGTTGAACGACAGGTCGGCGACCCGCGGGACCGGCAGGGCCCGGGACGGCTCCGGGCCGTCGTACCCGGCGGGCTCGCGGACGTAGGTGCCGCGCCCCGGCTCGCCGACGGTCAGGCCGAGCCGGGCCAGCTCGGCGTACACGCGGGTCGCCGTGCCGACCGCGATCCCACGCTCCCGGGCCAGGTCGCGGTGGGTCGGCAGGCGCGTGCCGGGCGGCACCTGCCCCGAGCGGATCGACGCGGCGAGCTCGGCCGCGACCTGCTGGTACGACATCGCCGTCCTTAGGACAATCGTTGGATTGTCACACCGTAGCGCACCTACCGTGAGCGGCATGATCGTCGAACTGCACGACCGGGTCGCCACGCTCACGATCGACCGCGAGGAGAAGCTCAACGCGCTCGACTATCCGGCGATCGACGCGCTGCTCGAGGCCCTGGACCGGATCGCGACCGACGGGACCGTCCGGGCCGTCATCCTGACCGGGGCCGGGCGCCGGGCGTTCAGCGCGGGCGCCAACATCCCGTCCCTGGCGGGGAGCATCGGCCTGGGCACCGAGCGGGCGCTGCACGACGTCGTCCGCCGGGGACAGGCGCTGACGCGCAGGATCGAGGAGTACCCGAAACCGGTGATCGTGGCGGTGAACGGCCTGGCCTACGGGGCGGGCTGCGAGATCACCGAGGCGGCGCCCCTGGCCATCGCGGCCGACCACGCCACGTTCGCCAAGCCCGAGATCGCGCTCGGCTTCCCGCCGCCGTTCGGCGGCACGCAGCGCCTGCCCCGCCACATCGGGCGCAAACGCGCGCTGGAGCTCATCCTGACCGGCGACCCGATCCCGGCCGCCCGCGCCGCCGAGCTCGGCCTGGTCAATGCCGTCGTCCCGGCCGGCGAGCTGCTGCCGGCCGCGCGTGACCTGGCCGGCCGGGTGATCCGGCACGCCCCGACCGCGGTGGCCGCCTGCCTGCGCGCGGTCACCCGCGGCATCAACCTGCCGATCGACGAGGGGCTCGCGGTCGAGGCCGCCGCGTTCGCGGCCACCGTCGACTCCGCGGGTGTGCGGACCGGGCTGCGCCGCTTCCTCGACGCCCACCCGGGCGACGAGCAGCGTTAGAGCGCCGCAGCTTCTCGAGCCGCCCGCGGCCGGGCAGTGCGATGCCGCTCAGGTCGACGATCGGCTCCACGGTGCTGCCGTCGGCCTTGTGCTCCGTGCCGCACGCCTTGCGGTCGGCCCGGGCCGCGGTCGCCAGCGCGGCGCCCGGCGAGTAGTCGGGGTCAGCTTCTTGCCGTTGCAGCCGGTGATGGCGTTCTTGGCCGTCTCGCGATCGCTGATGAGCGGGAAGTCAACTGGTGCTCACGGCGCCCCGGCGCTCAGCGGTCTCTGCGCGCCGAGCGCCGGGCGATGTTCGCCCGGAGGCTGTCGAGGAGCCCGGCCAGGTCCTTCGTGTGGCCGACCGACGTGTACCAGGTCCACAGCTCGACCGCGTGATACAGCCGGTACAGCTCGATCCGCTCGGCGCCGCGCGGCGGCAGCGGGCCGTAGCCGTCGAGCAGCGCGGCCCGCTTCGCCGGGGACTCGCGCGTGTCGAACTGCAGGGTCTTGGCCAGGTCGAGCATCGGGTCGGCGGCGATCGCGTTCTCGACGTCGACGAACCCGGTGACGGCGCCGCTGTCGTCGACCAGGACGTTGCCCTCGTGCAGGTCGGCGTGGCACAGGACGGCGCCGGAGCAGGTGGCGAAGGTCGGCGCGGCCGCGGCGGCGATGCGCTCGACGGCGTCGTGGATGTCGGCCGGGCCGCCGGCCGCGCGGAAGTTGTCCAGGTGCCCGGCGAATCGCCGCCGCATGAACTCCGCGTTGCCGGGCACCGGGTCGACGATCCCGGTCTCCAGTTCGCCGTACGCGGGCAGCCGGACCCGGTGCAGCTCGGCCAGGAACGCGCCCATGCGCCGGTAGGCGGCCAGGACGGTGCCGGGCTCCGATTCGCGCTCCCACAGCGGCCGGCCCGGCAGGAGCGTGAGCACCGTCATCGCCCGCTCGTAGTCGGCCCGCACCACCCGCGGGACGGCGCTCACCGCTGTCGCCAGGCGGTAGACGTACACCTCCTTGGCCTGTTGTCGTCGCCACTCGGCGGCGTACTGCTTGACGATCAGCGGCTCGGCGCCGGCCCGGCGGACCTCCCACACGGTGCTCATCGAGCCGCCGGTGCGCGGCAGGACCGCGGTGACGACCGAGCCCTCGGGCAGCACGGCGGACAGCGCCGGCGTCACCGCACACCCCAGCGGTCCAGGAGCCCGCCAGCGGCGAGGACGTCGGCCGCGGGTGCGGCGAGGTCCGGATCGGTACCCGTCACCGCGCCAGGATAGGCCGCGCGCTACCGGTCCGGGCGCGCCGTGTCGGAGTAGCGGGGCAGCTGGCCGCCGCCGTCGACGAGCAGCGAGGCGCCGGTGACGTAGCCGGCGAGGGGCGAGGTGAACAGCAGCACCGCATCGGCGATGTCGTCTGGTGTCGCCATTCTTCCGAGGGGTACCGTCGCGGCGACCGCGGCGAGCGCGTCCTCGTCACCGTAGTGCGCGGTGTTGTCGTCGGTGCGCACCACGCCCGCGGTCACCGTGTTGACCCGCACCTTCGGCGCCCACTCCAGCGCGAGCGCGCGGGTGAGGACCTCGAGGCCGCCTTTCGCCGCCGCGTAGGCCGCGGTCCCCGGGGCCGGTCGCAGCGCCGACACGCTGCCGATGTTCACGATCAGCCCGCCGGTGTCCTGGGCCTGCATGACCGCGTTGGCGGCCTGGGCGACGAAGAACGGCGCCAGGAGGTTGAGCCGCACGACGGCCGTGACCAGGTTCGGCGAGGCGGTCGCGGCCGGGACGGGAGGGCCGCCGCCGGCGTTGTTCACCGCCAGGTCGAGCCGGCCGAACCCGTCGGCCGCGGCCGCCACCAGCGCGGCGGCCTGCTCAGGCTCGCGGACGTCGGCGCGGTGGAACGCGACGCCCGCGGGCAGGTCGCCGGGGTCGTGACGGCCGCAGGTGAGGACCCGGTAGCCGGCCGCGGCCAGCCGGGCCGCGATCGTCCGGCCGATGCCGCGGGTCCCGCCGGTGACGACCGCGGCCGGGCTAGAGGCGCTCGATGATCGTGACATTGGCCGTCCCCCCGCCCTCGCACATGGTCTGCAGACCGTACCGGCCGCCGCTCGCCTCCAGTTCGTGCAGCATCGTGGTCATCAGCCGCGCGCCTGTCGCACCGAGCGGGTGGCCGAGCGCGACGGCGCCGCCGAGGGGGTTGACCCGGGCCGGGTCCGCGCCGGTCTCGCGCTGCCAGGCGAGCACCACGGGGACGAACGCCTCATTGATCTCGACCACGTCGATGTCGTCGATTGCCAGTCCGGTTCTGCGCAGTGCGTGCTCGGTTGCCGGAATCGGTCCGGTCAGCATGTACACCGGGTCGTCGGCGCGGACGCTCAAGTGAGCGATTCGTGCACGGACGTGCAGTCCGTGCTCGCGCACTGCCCGCTCGGACGCGACGAGCAGCGCGGCCGCGCCGTCCGAGATCTGGCTCGCGAGGGCCGCGGTGACGACGCCGCCGGGCTTGAGCGTCGGCAGCCCGGCCATTTTCTGCAGGGTCGTGTCGCGCCGCGGGCCCTCGTCGGCCGCCACGCCGGCGATCGGCTCGATCTCGCGCGCGAACCGTCCACCGTCGATCGCGGCGGCCGCGCGGCGGTGGCTTTCCAGCGCGTACACCTCCATCTCCTCGCGGGTCAGCGCCCACTCGGCGGCGATCAGCTCGGCCGCCCGGAACTGGCTGATCTCCTGCGTGCCGTAGCGCGCATGCCAGCCGGCCGAGCCGCGGAACGGGTCGTCGAAGCCGTACTGCTGCCCGGCGAGCATCGCGGCGGAGATGGGGATGGCGCTCATGTTCTGCACGCCGCCGGCGACGACCAGGTCGGCCGTGCCCGACATGACCGCCTGCGCGGCGAAGTGCACGGCCTGCTGCGAGGAGCCGCACTGCCTGTCGACAGTCACCCCGGGCACGTGCTCGGGCAGGCCGGCCGCCAGCCAGCTGGTGCGGGCGATGTTCCCGGCCTGCGGGCCGAGCGCGTCGACGCAGCCGAAGATCACGTCGTCGACCGCGCCGGGGTCCACGCCGCTGCGCGTGACGAGCGCGGTGAGCACGTGCGCGCCGAGGTCCGCGGGGTGGATCGCGGACAGCCCGCCGCCGCGCCGCCCGACCGGGGTACGCACCGCCTCGACCAGAAATGCCTCCGTCATGACTTGGACCTTACCAAGCGCTTGCTTGGTTGGTAAGGTGCCTCCCATGGAACCGTTGGACGCGCGGACCATCCCCGATCTGGTCCGGGCCGGCGCCGCGCACTACCGCCGGCGCGAAGCGGTCGTCGACGGCGACGTCCGCCTCACCTACGCCGACCTCGGCGCCGAGGTCGCCCGCTGCGCCGAGGCCCTCGCGGCCCGGGGCGTCGGCAAGGGCGACCGGGTCGCGCTGTGGGCCCCGAACGGCTGGCGCTGGATCGTCGCCGCCCTCGGCATCGTCTCAGCCGGCGGCGTCCTCGTGCCCCTGAACACGCGATACAAGGGGCCCGAGGCGGCGTACATCCTGGCCCGCAGCGGCGCCCGGCTGCTGCTCGTCGACGACGGCTTCCTCGGCAACCGCTACATCGCGTCGCTCGCCGCCGCGGCCGCCGAGACGCCGACCCCGGCGCTCACCGACATCGTCACCTTCGCCGAGTGGGACCGGTTCATGGCCGTCGGCAAGGGCGTGGACGCGGTCGTGTACCCGGACGACCTCGCCGACCTGTTCTTCACGAGCGGCACCACCGGCCGCCCGAAGGGCGCGATGCTCACCCATCACCAGAGCACCGAGCTGTACGTCACGTGGAGCGAACTCGCCCAGGTGCGCGAAGGCGACAGATACCTGCTCGTCAACCCCTGCTTCAACACCTTCGGCTACAAGGCCGGCGTCATCGCGTGCCTCCTGCGCGGCGCGACGATCGTGCCCCAGGCCGTCTTCGACGTGCCGACCACCCTGGACCTCGTGCAGCGCGAGCGGATCACGGTGCTGCCCGGACCCCCGACGTTGTACACGTCCATGCTCGACCATCCCGCCCGCGCGGCGTACGACCTGTCCAGCCTGCGGGTCGCCATCACCGGCGCGACAACTGTGCCCGTCGTGATGATCGAGCGGCTGCGGGCCGAGCTGCGCCTCGAAACCGTCCTCACCGCGTACGGCCTGACCGAGAGCTGCGGGACGGCCACCATGTGCCGCCCCGACGACGACCCGAAGACCGTCGCCACCACGTGCGGCGCCGCCGTGCCCGGCGTCGAGGTCCGCATCGACGAGACCTCCGGTGAGGTCCTCATCCGGGGTTACAACATCATGCGGGGGTACTTCGACGACGACGCGAGCACCGCCGACGCCGTCGACACCGAGGGCTGGCTGCACACGGGCGACGTCGGTGAGCTGGACGAGCGCGGCTACCTGCGCATCACCGACCGCCTGAAGGACATGTTCATCGTCGGCGGCTTCAACGCGTACCCGGCCGAGATCGAGCAGGTCCTCGCCCGGCACCCGTACGTGGCCGAGGTCGCCGTGATCGGCGTGCCCGACGCCCGGCTCGGCGAGGTCGCGCGCGCCTTCGTGGTACCGCGGCCGGGGTCGGTGTTCAGCTCTGACGACCTCGCCCGGTTCTGCCGGGAGCGGCTGGCCAACTTCAAGCTGCCCCGGTCGTTCGTGTTCCTCGACGCCCTGCCCCGCAACGCCAGCGGCAAGGTCCTCAAGACAACCCTGCGGAGCCGGTAGCCATGGATTCGGTAGTCGTCACCGGCGGCGCGAGCGGCATCGGCGCCGCCGTCGCCCGCCTCGCCGCACAGCAGGGCCTGCGCCCGATCGTCTGGGACCTCGCCGCGGTCGCCGACGGCTCCATCGTGGACGTGCGCGACCCGGCCGCGGTCGCCGCCGCCTTCGCCGCGGCCGGCCCGGTCCGCTACCTGGTCAACAACGCGGGCCCGGCCAGCGGCGGCCCGGCACTGCCCTTCGTGGACGGTCTCGCGTCCACCGCCGGCAGCGTCGAGCTGGTGACGTCGGCGTGGCTGGCCACCGGCCCGCCCGACGGGTCCGCGGTGGTGAACGTCGCCTCCGTCGCCGGCAACCTGGTCGGGACCGACTCCCCGTGGTACTCCGCGGGGAAGGCGGCGATCGCGGGGTACACCCGCCATCTCGCCACCCGGGCCGCCCCGCGCGTGCGGGCCAACGCCGTCGCCCCCGGCTTCATCGACACCCCGCGCATGGCCGGCTTCGCGGACACCGACCTCGGCCGGTCACTGATCGCCCGCAACCCGATGGGCCGGGCCGGTCGCCCCGAGGACGTCGCCGCCGCCGTCCTGTTCCTGCTTTCCCCAGCCGCCGCGTACATCAACGGCGTCCTGCTGCCCGTGGACGGGGGCTGGACCGTCTCCCAGTGAAAGGGGTGTTCCACTGTGGACGCCGTTATCGTCTCCGCCGTCCGCTCGCCGATCGGGCGGGCGTACAAGGGCTCGCTGCAGAGCGTGCGCGCCGACGACCTCGCCGCGCAGATCGTGACCGCGGCCCTGGCCAGGGTGCCCGCGCTCGATCCGGCCACGCTCGACGACCTGATGCTCGGCTGCGCCCAGCCGGCCGGGGAGCAGGGCTACAACCTCGGCCGCCAGGTCGCCGTGCACCTCGGCCTCGACACGGTCCCCGGCACCACCGTCAACCGCTACTGCGCCTCGTCGCTGCAGGCGATCCGGATGGCCTTCCACGCCATCAGGGCGGGAGAGGGCCACGCGTTCGTCGCCGCCGGCGCCGAGGTCGTCTCGCACTACCCCGCCGGCAAGGCCGACGGCATGCCCGGCACCCGCAACCCGCGCTGGCCCGAGCGCACCTCCACCCTGCCCTGGACCGACCCGCGCTCGACCGGCGAGCTGCCGGATGTGTATATGGCGATGGGCGAGACGGCCGAGAACGTCGCCTCGCTGTGCGGCATCAGCCGGGCCGAGCAGGACGAGTTCGCCGTGCGCAGCCAGAACAACGCCGAGAAGGCCCAGGCCGACGGCTTCTGGGACCTCGACATCACCCCGGTCACCCTCCCCGGCGGCACCGTCGTGTCCCGCGACGACGGCCCCCGCGCGGGTGTGACCCTGGAGAAGGTGAGCACGCTGCAGCCGGTCTTCCGCGCCGACGGTACCGTCACCGCCGGCAACTGCTGCCCGCTGAACGACGGCGCCGCCGCCCTGGTCGTCATGAGCTCGGCCCGCGCCCGGGAGCTGGGCCTCACGCCGCTGGCCCGGATCGTGGCCACCGGCGTCTCCGCGCTCAGCCCCGAGATCATGGGCCTGGGTCCGGTGGAGGCGACCCGGCGCGCACTGGCGAACGCCCGGATGAGCATCGACGACATCGACCTGATCGAGATCAACGAGGCGTTCGCCGCCCAGGTCATCCCGTCCTACCGGCAGATGGGCGCCGACCCGGACCGCGTGAACGTCCACGGCGGCGCGATCGCCGTCGGCCACCCGTTCGGCATGACGGGCGCGCGCATCGCCACGACGCTGCTCAACGGCCTGTCGTTCCGCGACAAGCAGCTCGGCCTGGAGACGATGTGCACCGCCGGCGGCCAGGGGATGGCGATGATCGTGGAGCGCCTGTCGTGAGCGGCGGCCACCTGAGCGGCAAGGCGATAGTCGTCACGGGCGCCGGTCAGGGCCTGGGCGCGGCATACGCCCGGCTGGCCGCCGCCGAGGGGGCGTCGGTGATCGTGAACGACGTCGACGAGAGCCTGGCCGCGTCGGTCGCCGGCCAGATCCGAGCGGCGGGCGGCACGGCGGAGACCGCGGTCGGCTCGGTCGCGGACTGGCAGCGCGCAGGGTCGCTCATCCAAACGTGCATCGACGCCTTCGCAACGATCGACGGCCTGGTCAACAACGCCGGCATCTTCCGCCTGGCGCACCCGCTCGACCAGGACCCGGACGAGTTCCGCGCAGTCGTCGAGGTGAACGTCCTGGGCACCGCGTACTGCGGCCTGCACGCCATGCGCGCGATGCTCGAACGCGGCACCGGCTCGATCGTGAACGTCACGTCCGGTTCCCACGCCGGCTCGGCCGCGATGGGCGCGTACGGCGCGAGCAAGGGCGCCGTCGCCTCGCTCACCTACTGCTGGGCCGCCGACCTGGCCGGCACCGGTGTGCGCGTGAACGCGGTGTCCCCGAACGCGCACACGCGCATGGCCGACACGTACGAGGCATACCTGGGCGCCGCCGCGCAGGGCCAGAACGTGCACAAACCGGCATCCCAGAACGCCCCGGCGGTCGTCTACCTGCTCTCGGACGCGTCAGCCGACCTGCACGGCCAGATCGTCCGCATCGACGGCGACGAGCTGTCCATGATCGCCCACCCCACCGTCCAGGGCGACGGCGCCCGCAACCCCGCCTGGACCGTCTCCTCGGTGGCAGCGGCGTTCGCGGCGGGCCAGGTCGGTCCCCTGAGCGCGGTCGGCCTCCGCCGGACGCCGCTCGGCTGACGGCGGGCCTGGGGCCGCTCTGCGCCGGACGCCGCTCGGCTAACCGTGGGGCCGGGGATCGGCCGGCTCCACCGGAATGATGCCGCGCGGATCGATCGCGGCCCGCAGCTCGAACAGGGCGTCGTGCACCAGCGGGGCGCCCTCGTGCTGCTCGAACAGGACGACCAGACCGGCGTTGAACAGCTCGGCGAGCTCGACCGCCGACGGGGTCGGGGCGGTGTGCAGGATCTCCCGCACGGTCGCCGCCCAGAACGCCGGGCGCTGCCGCGGTGGATACGACGCCATCAGGGCCTCCGCGACCGCCGGCAGGTCCGGACCGGGCGCCCGGCCGCCGACGCCGGCGGTGTTGGCGGCCCGGGCCCTGGTGGCGGCGCCGGCAATGGCTGTGGTGTCGGCGGCGCCGGCCGTCGCGGTGGCGTCAGGGGCGCCGGCAAGGGCAGCGGGGCCGGTGGCGATGGCCGGACCGGCGGTGGCGGTAGTGGTCGGGTCAGCGGTGGTCATGGTGTGAAAGGTGCAGAGCAGTGCGGCGGCCCGGCGCGGCGACGGGCGCAGTTCCCGGCGGGCCGCCGCGTACACGCCGGCTGGGCCGGCCTCGTCGAGGTCGGTGACCTCGCGGGGCGGGTCGGCGGTCACGCGCCTGTCGCGGCTGTGGCCATCGCCGCACTCTAGCGCCGGCGCCGGCCGGGGGAGGCGGATCGGCTCGGCTGGGCGGGTCGACTTCGCTGGGCCGGACGGGCTGTTTGCGCGGATCGATCACTCTTGAGTGCGTGATGGGATCCTCACATGCCGTGTCGGGCGCCGCGGGCTGGTTGGCCGGGTGTGCGGTGCTGGCCGCGGCCGGGCACCCGGTCGCCGTACCCGTGATCATCGTCGGTGCGGTGGTGGCGGCCGGGTCGGCGCTGGTGCCGGACTGCGACCACCCCAGTTCGTCCGTTGCCCATACGTTCGGGCCGGTGAGCAAGTGGGCGTGCCGGCGGATCGGACGTATGTGCGCAGTGCTGCATGCGCGAACGCGCACGGCGCTTGACGTGCGCGATCTGGACGGCCATCGCACGCTGACGCACACCGTGCTGTTCGCGCTTGTCACGGGAGGGCTGATCGCGCTGGGCGGCCTGCTCGGCGGGCTGGTGTTCGCGGGCGTCGTGATGTTCGCGACGACCGGGCTCGCGGTGCGGGCACTGTGGCCGCGGCGGAAGCGGGGGGCGCTGGGGGCCACCCTGGCCGGGGTGCTCGCGGCGGCGGCGCTGCTCACGTTCGCGCCGACCGGCGGCTGGTGGTGGCTCGGCGTGCCTGTCGCATTCGGGTGTCTGGCGCACATCGGCGGCGACATGCTCACGAACACCGGGGTCCCGGCGCTGTTCCCGCTGATGCTGCGCGGGCGGCGGTGGCGGCGGCTGCGGGCGCCGCGGCCGTTGCGGTTCGGGACCGGGGGGCGGGCCGAGCACCTGGTGCGGTGGCTAATGCTGGCCGCGGGCGGTGTCGCGGCCGGGTGGTTGCTGCAGGTCGCGGCGCAGATGTGACAGGTGCAGGCGGCGGGTGCGGGCGGTGAGCTGGGCGTACTTGAGCGCCCAGTACGCTGCGCCGGCCGCCAGGAACAGCGCGACAAGCGCCATCGGCGAGGACGTTCGGCGGCGTCGGGCGCACGTGCGGTACCCGGAAGACAAGCCAGCTGAGCAGCGGGATGTTGAGCAGTTCCAGCACGGCCAGGCGGCGGGTCCGGGCCCGCATCAGCGGCGGGACAGGCCGTCCAGGAACAGCGACGTGCAGTCCTCGGCCAGGCGGGTGATCGGGTACTCCTTCGTCGGCTTGAACCAGCGCACCGACAGCCACACCGCGTCACGCATGAGCCGGTACAGGATCTTCGGGTCGAGGTCGGAGCGGATGACGCCCTGCGCGATGCCGGCCTCGATCACCTGGAGCCAGGCCGACTGGACCTCCTTGCCGGCGTTGCGCAGGTACCCGAAACGCTCAATTTGCGTCAGGTAGTTGACGTCGTTCTGGTAGATCTCGGTGGCGTGCGGGTGCGCCTCGACCACCTCGAGCGAGGCGACGATCAGATCGTGCAGCCTCGTGCGCGGATCGGTGTCCGCGGCGAGCACCCGCTTGTAGCGGGTGCGCAGATCCTCCAGGTAGGAGGTGACGATCTCGTCGACCATCGCCTCCTTCGACTCGAAGTGGTGATACAGGCTGCCGGACAGGATGCCCACCTCGTCGGCGATCTCACGCACCGTGGTCGCCGCCACGCCCTTGTTGGCGAACAGCGCCGCGGCGGACGCGAGGATTCGCTCGCGCCGCTCTCCAGACTCCCGCGCCATGCCGTGTCCTTTACAGAGAAGAGTGTGTATCCCGCCGACTCCAGCACGGAGTGTACCGATCCCGCGAGAAAACGAGTGTAGCGTAATCAAGCAAGCGCTTGGTACGGTCGTGGGGCAAGTCAGCCTGCGGGAGTAAGGCGGCCAAACACAGCGATGGCGAACAAGCAGATGTCCCCTGACGAGGTCGTGGCGCAGTTACGCTCCGGCATGACCATCGGGATCGGCGGCTGGGGGTCGCGGCGCAAGCCCATGGCCCTGGTCCGGGCGATCCTGCGCTCGGACCTCACCGACCTCACCGTTGTCACGTACGGCGGGCCCGACGTCGGCCTCCTGCTGGCCGCGAAGAAGGTCAGGCACCTGATCTACGGGTTCGTGTCGCTCGACTCGATTCCGCTCGAACCGCACTTCCGTGCGGCGCGCCAGGCGGGCGCGGTCGAGGTGAGCGAGTACGACGAGGGCATGCTGCAACTGGGGCTCTACGCGGCCGCCTGCCGGCTGCCGTTCCTGCCCACCCGGGTCGGGCTCGGCTCCGACGTGCTCACGGTGAACCCGGCGCTGCGCACGGTGCTGTCGCCGTACGGCGGCGAGGAGCTGCTCGCCGTGCCCGCACTGCACCTCGATGCGGCACTCGTGCATCTGAATCGCGCAGATGTGCACGGAAACGCGCAGTACCTGGGCACCGACCCGTACTTCGACGACCTGTACTGCAAGGCGGCCGAGCGCGCGTACGTGTCCGTCGAGCGCATCGTGCCGACCGCCGAGCTGACCGCGAACGCGCCCGTGCAGAGCCTGCTGCTGCAGCGGTGGATGGTGCACGGCGTGGTCGAGGCCCCCGGCGGCGCCCACTTCACCTCGTGTGATCCCGATTACGGTCGCGACGAGGCGTTCCAGCGCGAATACGTGGAGGCCGCCGGCGACCCGCAGCGCTGGCCCGCCTTCTACGAGCGCTACCTCAGCGACGACCAGGCGAAGGTGCAGGCATGACGTCCGTGATGAGCCCGGTCACCCGGGCCGAGATCTGCGTCGTGGCGTGCGCCGAGGCGTGGCGGGGCGACGGCGAGATCCTGGCCAGCCCGACCGGGACGGTGCCGAGCATCGCGGCCCGCCTGGCCCGCGCGACGTTCGCCTCCGAACTGCTCCTCTCCGACGGCGAGGCGCTGCTGGCCCGCGGCACCTGGGCGCTCGGCGAACGACCGGCCGAGGTCGAGGGCTGGATCCCGTTCCGGGCCGTGTTCGACCTGCTCTACACCGGACACCGGCACGTGATGATGATGCCGAGCCAGATCGACAGGTACGGCAACGCGAACATCTCGGCGATCGGCGACTTCGCCCGCCCGACCCGCCAGCTGCTCGGCGTCCGCGGCGCGCCCGGCAACACGGTGAGCCACCCGACGAGCTACTGGGTGCCGAAGCACGGCCCGCGCGCGTTCGTGGCCGCGGTCGACATGGTCAGCGGCGTCGGCTACGACCGGGTCGCCGCGCTGCCGGCCGCCGCGAGGTTCCACGAGCTGCGCCGCGTGGTGAGCAACCTCGGCGTCTTCGACTTCGACACCGAGGACCACCGCATGCGCATCGTCTCGGTACACCCCGGGGTGACCGTCGCGGAGGTCCAGGCCGCGACGGCATTTGCTTTGGTGGTACCGCCAGAGGTCCCGCAAACCCGCCGCCCGACCGACGAGGAGCTGGCGCTCATCCGCGACGTCATCGACCCGAACAGCTCCCGGGACCGGGAGGTGCGAGCGTGAGCGGTAGTGCACGAAGCGACATGGCCGCGTGCACGAGTTGCACGACGGCTGAGCCGGCGCCGGTGCCGATGTGTGCGGAGGTGTGGGCGTGACGCCGGCCGCCCTGCACACACCGATCTGCGACCTGTTCGGGGTGCGGTATCCGATCGTGCAGACCGGCATGGGATGGGTGTCCGACGCCAGGCTCACCGCGGCGACCGCGAACGCCGGCGGCCTCGGCATCCTGGCCAGTGCCACGCTCTCGTACGACGAACTCGTCACCGCCATCGCCGAGGTCCGCGCACTCACGGACAGGCCGTTCGGCGTGAACCTGCGCGCGGACGCACCGGACGCCGCCCGGCGGGCCGATCTGCTCATCCGTGAGCAGGTCCGGGTCGCCTCGTTCGCGCTCGCGCCGAAGCCGGAGCTCATCGAGAAGCTCAAGGCGGCCGGCGTCGTCGTGGTCCCCTCCGTCGGGGCGCGCCGGCACGCCGAGAAGGTCGCGGCCTGGGGGGCCGACGCCGTGGTCGTGCAGGGCGGCGAGGGCGGCGGCCACACCGGCCCGGTCCCGATCTCCCTGCTGCTCCCGCAGGTCGTCGACGCCGTGGACATCCCGGTCATCGCGGCCGGCGGCTACCACGACGGCCGCGGCCTGGTCGCCGCGCTCGCCTACGGCGCCGCCGGTATCGCCATGGGCACCCGCTTCCTGCTCACCACCGACAGCCCGATCGCCGAGGACGTCAAACGCCGCTACCTGGCCGCGTCCGTGACCGACACCGTCGTCACCGACGCCCTCGACGGCGTGCCGCAGCGCGTGTTGCGCACCGGCTTCGTCGATGCGCTCGCGAAACCGTCGGTTCCGGGGCGTCGGTTTGCGCGCGCACTGTCCAGTGCGCGCGCGTTTCGCAAACTGTCCGGCCGTTCGTGGGCGTCGCTGCTGCGCGAGGGCCGGGCGATGCGCGGGCACGGGCTGCGCTACGACCAGGTCCTGCTCGCCGCGAACACGCCGATGCTCATCCGCAACGCGATGGTCGACGGCCGCCCCGACACGGGGGTGATGGCCAGCGGACAGGTGGCCGGGCTGATCGAGGACCTGCCCAGCTGCGCGGAGCTGATCGAGCGCATCATGGCCGAGGCCGAGGCCGCGTTGAAACGGCTGACCTGATGCCCGTGTACTCGTTCGAAGGCGTCATCCCGGTCGTCCACCCGCGCGCATTCGTGCATCCGACGGCCGTCCTGATCGGCGACGTGCACGTGCGTGCAGCGTGCTATGTCGGACCGTTTGCGAGTCTGCGCGGAGACTTCGGCCGTATCGTCATGCTGGAGGGTTCGAATCTGCAGGACTCCTGCACGTTCCACACCTTTCCCGGCACGGAGGCGATCCTCGGCCGGGACGGGCACGTCGGGCACGGCGCGATCCTGCACGGCTGCCGCATCGGCGACGGTGCGCTCATCGGCATGAACGCTGTCGTCATGGACGGTGCCGAGGTGGGCGCCGGGGCGTTCGTCGGCGCGCACGCCTTCGTCAGAGCCGGCTTCGTGGTGCCGCCACGGACGCTCGCGGCCGGATCGCCCGCCCGGGTCGTGCGTGACCTGACCGCGCAGGAGCTCGCCTGGAAGGCCAACGGCACGAGGGTGTACCACGAGTTGACCGTCCGCAGCCGCGAAACGATGCGCGAGTGCGCACCGCTGCCCGAGATCGAGCCGGACCGCCCGGCGCTGACCACCGGCGCCGAGACCTCGGTGCCGCTGGACGTCGCCCGAGCCGGACGGCCGGCCGGCTCTGCGGCGTCCGGCAGTTCGGACTCAGCTGGGTCCGGCAGTTCGGAGCCGCGCGCGCTGGCCGATGGTGCGGCATCACCCGCGTCGGCGGACCGTGCGGCGTTGCCCGTGCCCGTGGACGGCTTGGCATCGGCGGGGCCGCGGGCCGGCGGGCCGGTGATCGGGACCCGTTCGGCTGGGTCTGGTGAGCCAAGCAAGCGCTTGGTAGAGTGACCGCCATGGTGGAGAAACCCCCTGCTCACGGGCTGCTTGCCGGTCGTACGGTGCTCGTCACCGCGGCGGCCGGGACCGGGATCGGGTTCGCGACCGCGCAGCGCTGCATCGAGGAGGGCGCGACAGTCGCCGTCAGCGATCGGCACGAACGGCGGCTCGCCGAGGCGGCCGAGAAGCTGGGAGCGTTCCCGGTGCCGTGCGACGTCACCGACGAGGCCCAGGTGCAGCGACTGTTCGACACGGTCGCCGAACAGCTGGGCGGGATCGACGTGCTCGTCAACAATGCGGGTCTCGGGGGGACCGCGAGCATCGTCGACATGACCGACGAGCAGTGGTCGGCCGTGCTCGATGTGACGCTCACGGGCACGTTCCGGTGCACGCGCGCGGCGCTGCGGCACATGATGCCGCGCGGGCGTGGGGTCATCGTGAACAACGCCTCGGTCATCGGCTGGCGGGCGCAGGAGGGGCAGGCGCACTACGCCGCGGCCAAGGCGGGTGTCATGGCGCTCACCCGGGTCTCCGCGGTCGAGGCGGCCAAGGCCGGCGTCCGGGTCAATGCGGTCGCGCCGAGCCTGGCCATGCACCCGCACCTGGCCAAGGTCACCACCGAGGAGCTGCTGGCCGAGCTGGCCCGGCGGGAGGCGTTCGGGCGGCCGGCCGAGCCGTGGGAGATCGCGAACGTGATCGTGTTCCTGGCCAGCGACTACAGCACGTACATGACCGGCGAGGTCGTCTCGGTCAGCAGTCAGCATCCGTAGGACCGGCCGGGAGGTTCACGCATGGTCGACGACAGCGCCGCCGGCATCACCGGCGAGCCGTTCACCCTCGATGTCGAGCGCGGCAAGATCCGCGAGTTCGCCCGGGCCACGCACTCCGCGAACCCGGACTACCTGGAGGCGCCGCGGCCGGTGATCCCGCCGACGTTCCTCACCACCGCCTTCTTCTGGCAGCTGGGCAAGGCCGACCCGTGGATCGACGTGGCGATGGACCAGCACAAGGGCCTGCACGCCGAGCAGGAGTACGTGTTCCACGGGCCGCCGCCGCGGGCCGGGGACCGGCTCACCGGCCTGTCGCGGATCGAGTCCGTGACCCGCAAGGAGGGGCGCTCGGGGCCGCTCACGTTTGCCGTGATGGTGACCGAGTTCCGCGACGACACCGGCCGGCTGGTCGCCACCTCCAGGCTCACGGGGGTCGAGACCGCATGACCGCGTTCGTCGTCGGGCCGCTGACGCGGACGGATCTGGTCAGGTACCAGGGAGCGTCCGGGGACTTTCAACCGATCCACCACGATGAGGGCTTCGCGCGCGAGGCCGGGCTGCCGGCGCCGCTGTCGCTCGGCATGCTGCAGGCCGGGTTCCTGGCCACCTGGGCGACCGACCGGTTCGGCGCGGACAACGTTCGTGCATTCCGTGTGCGGTTCGCCGCGCGCGTCTTTCCCGGCGACACGCTCACCTGCGACGGCACGGTCACCGGGACGCGCACGAACGAACACGGCGAACAGGTGCAGGACGTCGAGATGACGTGCACGAAACAGGACGGCACGGTCGCGGTGCACGGCTGGGCGACCTTCGCGACTGCGGATGGGGAGACATGATCGGTTCCACTGTGGACGAGCACGGCGTCGCCGAGATCGTCATGGACAACCCGCCCGTGAACGCGCTGCCGGTCAAGGGCTGGTTCGACCTGGCCGCGGCCCTCGACGCGGCCGGCGCCGACCCGGCCGTGCGGGCCGTGGTGCTGCGGGCCGAGGGGCGCGGGTTCAACGCCGGCGTCGACATCAAGGAGCTGCTGGCGGCGCGCGACCACAGTGCGCTCGTCGGCGTGAACCGGGGCTGTGCGGCCGCGTTCACCGCCGTGTACGACTGCCCGGTGCCCGTCATCGTCGCCGTGCAGGGGTTCTGCCTCGGCGGCGGGATCGGGCTGTGCGGCAACGCCGACATCATCGTCGCCAGCGGCGACGCGACATTCGGGCTGCCGGAGGTCGACCGGGGTGCGCTCGGCGCCGCGACCCACCTGTCCCGGCTCGTGCCCCAGCACAAGATGCGCGCGATGATGTACACGTCCGCGACCGCGACAGCCGCCGAGCTGCACGCGTTCGGCTCGGTCCTGCGGGTCGTGCCGCGCGCCGAGCTGCGCGCAGCCGCGTTCACGGTCGCGCACGACATCGCCCGTAAGGACCCGAACGTCATCCGGGCCGCGAAGGAGTCGCTCAACGGCATCGACCCGTGGGACCCCAAGCGCAGCTACCGCTACGAGCAGGGCTTCACCTTCGAGCTCAACCTCACCGGCGTCGCCGACAAGGTCCGCGACGAGTTCGGCCGATGAGCGCCGACCCGGCCGGAATCGACCTGACCGACACGCCCACGGAGGCGGCGTTCCGGGCCGAGGCGCGCGACTGGCTGCGGGCCAGCGTGCCGGCCGAGCCGCTGCCGTCCGGCGACACCCGCGACGGCTTCGCCGCCCACCTCGAGTGGGAGCGGCGGCTGTTCGACGCACGGTGGGCGGTCGTGTCGTGGCCGGAGGCGTACGGCGGGCGCGACGCGTCGCTGTGGGAGTGGCTGATCTTCGAGGAGGAGTACTACGCGGCCGGAGCGCCGCAGCGGGTCACCCAGAACGGGATCTTCCTGCTCGCGCCGACGCTGTTCGAGTTCGGCACCGACGAGCAGCGCGACACGCTGCTGCCGCGGATGGCGGCCGCGCAGGACCTGTGGTGTCAGGGCTGGTCCGAGCCCGGCGCCGGCAGCGACCTGGCCGGGATCGCCAGCCGGGCGGTGGCGGTGGACGGCGGGTGGCGGCTGTCCGGACAGAAGACGTGGACGACCCGGGGCGCGTTCAGCACGCACCTGTTCGGGCTGTTCCGCACGGACCCGGACGCGCCGCGGCACCGGGGGCTTACCTACTTCCTCGTGCCGCTGTCCGCCGACGGCGTGACCGTGCGCGGGTTCGGGCGCCTCGACGGCGACGAGGGGTTCGCGGAGGTCTTCTTCGACGACGTGTTCGTCCCGGACTCGGCCGTGCTGGGCGGCGTCCACCAGGGATGGAACGTGGCCATGGCGACCACCGGCTCCGAGCGCGGGCTCACCCTGC
The DNA here is from genome assembly GCF_019904175.1 of Dactylosporangium vinaceum. Classification (GTDB taxonomy): domain Bacteria; phylum Actinomycetota; class Actinomycetes; order Mycobacteriales; family Micromonosporaceae; genus Dactylosporangium; species Dactylosporangium vinaceum. The sequence continues at coordinate 4,816,329 of NZ_CP061913.1, forward strand.
GCTCGCCGGGCCGGTTCCTGCACGCCGCTGAGCGACTGATCGCTCTGGCGGTCGCACGCAAGGACCGGCTGCGGCCGGCGACGCGTGAGCGAGTTGTGCGCGCCTGGCTGCGCGCACGCGCATATCGACACTTCACGCTGCACCAGGTGACCGGGCTGATCGAAGGGCGACCGCCGGGTGCGCGTTCGAGCCTGAACAAACTGTACTGGTCGCAGCTGGACATCGACCTGCACGAGGTCGCGCTCGAACTGCTCGGCGCGGACGCGCTGCTCGACGGGGCGTGGACGAAGGGATACCAGTTCTCGCTGTCCGGGCCCATCTACGCCGGGACGAACGAGATCCAGCGCAACATCGTGGCCGAGCGCGTGCTCGGGCTGCCGCGGGCCTAGGGGGTTCCATGCACTTCGCGCCGACCGACGAGCAGCTCGCCCTCGCCGACGCCGTCCGTGCACCGCTCGCCGCGGGGGACTGGGAGGCACTGGCCGAGATCGGCGTGTTCGCCGCGTTCACCGAGCTCGGACTGGCCGAGACGGATCTTGTCGGGGTCCTCGAAGCGGCCGGCTACGCGGCGATCGCCGAGCCGTTCTCCGCCACCGCGTTCGTCGCCGCGCCGCTGCTCGCCGCGATCGGCGACGCGCGGGGGACCGACGGTTCACGCATCGCGCTCGCCGGGCCGCACGGGCTTGCACCGTTCGGCGCGAAAGCGGACTGGATCCTGCACCTCGATGAGCGAACTGCGCGTTTGGGTGCGGCGGCCGGCGCGTCGGTGTCCGCGGTGGACAATTCGCTCAGCCTCGCCTACTCGACCGGCGCCGATATGCTCACCGACGACGTCGCACTTGTGCGCATCGCGCATCTGCGGGCCGGGATCGCGCTCGCCGCCGAGCTCGTCGGGGTCGGGCGGCGGATGCTCGACCTGACCGTTGCGTACGTCAAGCAGCGCCGGCAGTTCGGCGTGCCCGTCGGCAGCTTCCAGGCGGTCAAGCACCAGCTCGCCGACGTCCTGCTCGGCCTCGAGTTCGCCGGGCCCGAAGTGCTCGCGGCCGCGTGGGCGGTCGAGCACGACAGGGCCGCTCGGCACGCCGTGCATGCTCATCCGACCGCGGACGCTCGGCACGCCGTGCATGCTCATCCGACCGCGGCCGCTCGGCAAACCGGGCACTCTCGCCCGACCGCGGACGCTCGGCAAGCTGCGGACGATACGTGGCACGGCGGGGGCGGACGGCCGGGCGTGGACGCGCAGCAGGCCGTCGACGCCGCCGTCGTGCTCGCGGCCGAGGCGTCCCACCGGGCCGGGCGGGTTGCCGTGCAGTGTCACGGTGCGATCGGGTACACGGTGGAGTACGAGCTGCACCGGTACCTCAAACGCGGCTGGGCCCTGGAAGCCCTCGCCGACACCGGGCGGCGCCTGGACCGGCTCGCCGCATCCCTCGACCTTCCGGGAGAGCGTCCATGAGCGACGATGACGTCGTCCTGTACCGCACCGACGGGCCCGTCGCCGTCGTCACCATGCATCGGCCGCAGTACCGCAACGCCCAGAACTCGGCCATGACGTACGCGCTCGACGACGCCTTCTCGCGCGCCGCCGCCGACGACGACGTCAAGGTGATCGTGCTGGCCGGCGCCGGTGAGCACTTCTCGGCCGGGCACGACATCGGCACGCCGGGCCGCGACATCGACACGAGCTTCGAGCGCCGGGCCGGCCTGTGGTGGGACCACGTCGGCAAGGAGGGCGCGGAGAGCCGTTACGCACGAGAATCCGAGGTGTATCTCGGGATGTGCCGGCGGTGGCGCGAACTGCCCAAGCCGACCATCGCGATGGTGCAGGGTGCGTGCATCGCCGGTGGGCTCATGCTCGCGTGGTGCTGCGACCTGGTCGTCGCGGCCGACAACGCGTTCTTCGCCGATCCCGTGGTGCGGATGGGCATTCCCGGCGTCGAGTACTTCGCGCACCCATGGGTGATGGGGCCGCGGTACGCCAAGGAGTTCCTCTTCCTCGGCGAGCGTGTCCACGCCGACCGGGCGCTCGCGCTGGGCATGGTGAACCGGGTCGTGCCGCGCGGCGAGCTCGAAACGTCCACCATGGACATCGCCAATCGGATCGCGGCCATGCCGCGGCTCGGGCTGGCGCTCACGAAGAAGGCGGTCAACCAGGCGGAGGACCTGATGGGTCTGCGCGCCGGGATGGACTCCGTGTTCGGGCTGCACCATGTCGCCCACGCGCACAACGCCGAAGTGGGCAAGGACTCCCTGGCCGGGCTCGACGCGCGCTCGATGCGCGACCGCTCGTCATGAGGTACGCCGGCAGCGTCGCCCTGGTGACCGGGGGCGCCTCGGGCATCGGCGCGGCCACCGTCCGCCGCCTGCTGCGCGAAGGTGCCCGGGTCGCCGCGCTCGATCTGGCCGCGGTCAAGGAGTCGACCGACGACGTGCTGCCGCTGCACTGCGACGTGCGCGACGAGACCGCGGTGGAGGACGCGGTCGGGGCGGCCGTGGCCTGGGGCGGCCGGCTCGACCTGGTCGCCAACGTGGCCGGCGTCGCCTCGTACCAGCACACGACCGAGGTGGCCCTGGCCGAGTGGGACCGCATCATCGGCATCAACCTGACCGGCACGTTCCTGGTGTCGCGGGCCGCGCTGCCGTTCCTGGTCGCCACCCGTGGCGCGATCGTCAACGTCGCCTCGCTCGCCGGGGTGCGCGGGTGGCGGTACAGCGCCGCGTATTCGGCGGCGAAGGGCGGGGTCGTCGCCCTGACCCGGTCCCTGGCCGTGGAGATGGCGCCCGACGGTGTGCGGGTCTCGTGCGTCTGCCCCGGATCCGTGGACACGCCGCTGCGGGCCGGGCTGCGGGCAGTACCAAATCCGCATCCTCGTCTTGACGGGATCGGCGGTGCGCTCATCGATCCGCCGGTCGCCGATCCGGCCGAGGTCGCGGCCGCCATCGCTTATCTGGGCTCGGCCGAGGCGCGGTTCGCGACGGGTGCCGTGCTGCGACTCGACGGGGGAGCGGGTGTCTGAGGAGACGATCGCCCAGTATGTGGCGGGCCACGATCCGGCGGCGGTGGCGTTTCATGCACCGGAGGGAACGTTCACGTGGGGCGAGTACGACGACCTGTCTGCACGGCTCGCACAGTCCTATGTGGACGCAGGGTTCGCGCCGGGTGACCGGCTGGCCGTGCTGCTGACCGGTGGTGCACTGACGCACATCGCCTACCTGGCCGCGCAGAAGGCCGGGCTCGTCACGGTCGGCATCGGGCCGCGGGCCGGCGACGCGGAGATCACGCATCTGCTGCGCAAGACGGGCGCGGCTCTGGCCACCCGTGCGCTGCATCGGGGCCGTCCCGGCACGGACATCGCCGCACGGTGCGGTGCCGTCCGGCACGTCGTGCTGGACCTCGACGACCTGCCCGCCGCGGGCTGGACCGGGGCCGGTCTGCGCGCCGATGACGTGTTCTTCCTCAACTCGACCTCGGGCACCACCGGGCTGCCCAAGGTGGTCCGGCAGACGCTCGCCAACCGCAGGTACTTCGGCCCGCTCGCCCACGCCGCCGGTCGTATGGGCCCCAACGAGGTGTTCGCCAGCGTGCTGCCCGCGCCGTACGGGTTCGGGCTGTGGAGTGCGCACGTGGTGCCCGCGATGTACGGCTACCCGACGGTCCTCACCGCCGAGTTCGACGCGGCCGAGACGCTGCGGCTCATCGAACGGCACCGGGTGACCGTGCTGTGCGCCGTGACCGCACAGTTCATCATGCTGCTCAACAGCCCCGAGTTCGCCCGCGCCGACCTGTCGTCACTGCGCGTCATGTTCACCGGCGGCGAGCGGGTGCCGCTGGCCCGGGCCCGTGAGTTCGAGGAGCGCACGGGCTGCGCGGTGCTGCAGTTCTACGGGTCCAACGAGGCCGGTCCGATCTCGGTGACCACAGTGGACGATCCGGTCGAGCGCCGGCTGACCACCGCCGGGCGCCCGATCCCCGAGATGCGGCTGCGCCTGACCGCCGAGGGCCAGATCTCGGTCAACGGTCCCGGGTGCACGCCCGGGTACCTCGACGACGACGCCGCCAACGCCGCGCTGTTCCGCCCGGACGGCTGGCTGCTCACCGGCGACGTCGGCGCCGTCGACGCGGCCGGATACCTGTCCATCACCGGCCGCATCGCCGACTTCATCATCCGTGGCGGGCACAACGTGAGCGCTCTCGTCGTCGAGGAGGCCGTCGCGAGCCATCCGGCGGTGGCCGCGGTCGCGGTGGTCGCCGCGCCCGACGCGGTGCTCGGTGAGCGCGCGTGTGCGTTCGTGGTGTTGCGCACACCGCTCACGCTTGACGATCTGCGTGCACATTTGGACACGGGCGGAGTGAGCAAACAGAACTGGCCCGAGCACCTCGTCGAACTGCCCGATCTTCCCTTGGGTACCGGTGGCAAGGTGGACAAGGCCGCGCTGAGAGCCGACGCGGCCCGGCGTTTCGGATCTGGCTGAGCGCCTGGCAGTATTGATCACGACGCCTGGGAGAGGAACCCGCTATGAACGTCGGCGACGTGGTCGAGGACTTCGAACTGCCGGATGAGACCGGCACCGCGCGCAAGCTCAGCACCCTGCTGGAGGACGGGCCGGTCGTGCTGTTCTTCTACCCGGCCGCGATGACCGCCGGCTGCACCAAAGAGGCGTGCCACTTCCGCGACATGGCCGGTGAGCTGCGCGCGGCCGGCGGCCAGCCGGTCGGGATCAGCGGCGATGAGATCGCGAAGCAGGCCGAGTTCGCGAACAAGCACAGCCTCGGCTACCCACTCCTGGCCGACCCGGCCGGCACGGTGCGTGAGCAGTTCGGCGTCAAGGGCGGCCTCGGCGGCCTCACCCCGACCAAGCGCACCACGTTCGTGATCGACACCGACCGGCGTGTCCTGGCCGTGGTGAAGAGCGAGATCCGCATGGACGTCCACGCGGACAAGGCCCTTGTCGCGCTCAGGAGCCGGACGACCCCGTAGCGGCGCCGGCGACCGCGCGGAGGCGGTCGCGGAGCTGCGATTTGGCGACCTTGCCGCCGGAGCCGCGCGGCAGGTCGTCGACGATCTCCAGGCGCTCCGGCCAGTTCTCCCGGGACACGCCGCGGGCGTCGAGGTGGGCGCGCAGATCGTGCAGGTCGAGCGTGGCCGCCTCGCGCAGCACGACGAACGCGCACACCCGCTCGCCGAACGTCGGGTCGGGCACCGCGACCGCCGCCACCATCGCCACCGCCGGGTGGGTGCCGACCTGGTCCTCGACGGCGGCCGCGCTGATGTTCTTGCCGCCGCGGATGATGAAGTCGGACTTGCGGTCCACAACGCGCAGGTAGCCGTCCGCGTCAATGGTGCAGATGTCGCCGGTCAGCATCCAGCCGTCCGGTGTGAACAGCTTGTCGTTGGCCTCCGGGTCGGCGAAGTACCCGAGGCACGTCGCCGGGCCCGCGCACGCCGCCTGGCCCGGGCCGCCCACGGCGGTCACGTCGGTGCCGTCCTCCGCGAACAGCCGGACCTGCATCTCGTCGATGACCTTCCCGGCGGTGCGCAGGCGCTGCTCGACCGTGTCGGTGACGGACGTGCGCGACAGCGCGCCGGTCTCGTTCGAGCCGAAGAACTGCAGCACCTTGGCGCCGGTGCGCCGCTCGAACTCGGCCGCCCGCTCGAACGGCACCGCCTCACCACCGGTGAACATGCACCGCAGCGACGACAGGTCGACCTCGTCGAGGACGGGCGAGTTCAGCATCATGATGAACTGCGTGCTCACACAGCAGACGACTGTCACCCGCTCGCGCTCGATGAGCCGCAGCGCCTCGTCGGCGCTGAACCGGGGCATGACGACCGTCGGCGCGCCCAGCAACGTCGGCGTGAAGTTGGCGGTCCACTGCGCGAACCCGTACGGCGCCGGGATGAGCGTCAGGAACACCTCGTCGGTGCGGAGGTCGCCGCACTCGACAGCGAGTTCGTGGTAGTAGAACCAGCGGTTCTGGTTGTGCACCACGCACTTGGGCATCCCGGTCGTGCCCGACGTCGAGTTGAGCAGGTGGATGTCGCCGAGGCCGAGCTGCCGCCCGTGAAGCGTTGCGTCGCCGTCGGTGTGCGAATGCGGTTGGTCGGGCCCGCCGTCGGTGTCCGAACGCGCAATGTCGGGTCCGCCGTCGGTGTGCGAATGTGCAGGTTTGCCGCTGTCGTTACTCGGGTGGGCAGGCGCGTTTGCGGCACTGCTGCTGGTGTGCGCGTCCATGATGCTGCCCGGGCCGAGGACGATGTGCGTGTCGATGCCCAGGCCGTCGATCAGGCCGGCGACCGGCTCCCCACGGTGTTCGTTCAGGCTGACCAAGGCCGTTGCGCCGCCGACCGTGAGCAGGTGACGGACCTCGAGACGGGCGGCGCGGGGGCCGATCGCGACAACGACGACGCCGGCCTTCATCGCGGCCAGGTAGGCGACGTGTACCTCGACGCCGTCCGGCAACAGCACGCCGACCCGGGCGCCTTTCGCCAGGCCGGACTGCACGAGCTGCTGCGCGAACGCGGTTGACCAGGCGTCGAAGTCGCGCCATGTCATGCGGTCGGCGCCGGCGATGAAAGCCAGGCCGTCCGGGTGCTCGCGCGCGTGGCGGCGGACGACGTCCGGCAGTGTTTCCGCACCCCATCGGCCGACGTCGGCCAGGCGGTCCGCGACATACCGTTCGTGAACGCTGCCGGCCGCCGGTGCCGTGCCGGGTGGGAAGTGCACGAGCCGACCCCTCTCGCCTCTACCAAACAAGCGCTTGGTTGTGCCATTCTGTGTCGGTCGGAGAGACGGTGTCAAGGCGGGAGCGCGCGCGTGGACGACATCTGGCTGGTGCCGATCGGTGAGCCCCTCGACCTCGCCGTGTCGGCGGGGCTGCCACCGGTACCGCTGCCGGACCAGTGCCACGTCGAGCAGCTCATCTGGCACGGCGACGCGCTCACCGGCGAGTTGCGCGCCCACGTGACGGCGCGCAGTGCGAACACGGTCACTGTGCGCATCGTGCACGGCGCACGCCTCGTCGCGGATGTGCGAATCCGTCGTGGGCCGGTGCGCACTGCGCGAACGCACACATTGCTGCGTCGGGAGCCGGAGACGGGCACGGCGCTGACCCGGCTGTTCCCGGTCACCAAGGACGTGACCACCGACCATGTCCCGGACGCCGATCCGGTCCTGAGCACCCCGTCGATCATCGCGTTCATGGAGGACACGGCGGCGGACATCCTGCGTGCGGTGTTCGCGCCGGGCACGGCGTCGCTCGGCACGTGGATCGGGGTGCGACACAGCGGGCCGGCCACGATCGGGCAGACCGTGACCGTGACGGCCGTGCTCGCGGATGTGCGTGGACGGCGGTACCTGTTCGATGTGCACGCGCACGTGGACGGGCGCGAAATCGGCGACGGGCAGGTGGCGCAAACGCTCATCGGGCGGCCATGACCCATATGTCGGCGTGCACGACGTGAAACCTGGATCGTGGACGAACTGAATCTGGAGCGCGCACGCCCGACATTCGGAGCGCGCACGCCCGACATCGAAAGCGTGCACGCCCGAGATGCGGAGCGTGCACAGCTCGACATCGAAAGCGCGCACGACCGGATGTCCAGTGTGCGGTCCCGACATCTACCGCCAGCCGTGCCAGGTAGCGGTGCAATGGCGGCGCCGATGCGTTGCACGGCTCGACATCCGGCCGCGCACAACCCGACATGCGAGGTGTGCGCGACCAGACACCTGCGGCGTGCGCGATCGGACATGGGAGGCGGGCACGAACCGGCGTCTACGATGCTCGGGTGACGATCGGACTCGATGCGGTGCGCGCGGCGCTGCTGGAGGCGTGCCCGGGACTGCGGGTCGATGACATCCGGCCGCTGGAGGGCGGGTACACCAGCCGCCAGTGGGTCGCCGACACCGACGAGGGGCAGCTGCTGGCCAAGCACCCGGTGCGCAGCCCCGACCCCGAGCACATGCGCCGGCTCATCGCCGCGACCCGGCACGCCGCCGACGGGGCCGTGCCGGTTGTGCGGTTCCGGGCGTTCCAGCCGCACGCCGTAGCGCTCGGCGGGCCGCTGCTCGTGCAGGAGTTCCAGGCCGGCACGCCCGCGGACCAGGCGTGGGACGGGCTCGACGACCGGGAGCGGCGGGCGTTCGCGGCTGAGCTCGGCACGATCGTCGCGCGCATCCACACCTGCTACGGGCCGTGGTTCGGGGACGTGCTCGGGCGTGAGCGGTACGACGACGTTCGCGCGTTCCTGCACGCGCGAGTGGACAACCAGGTCGGCAAGGCCGGCCCCACGCTGCCGGCCGGGCTGATCGAGCGGGCCGGCCGGGCGCTGCACGCCGCCGTCGACATCGTGGTGCCCGAGGACGAGCACCCGGCGCTGCTGCACGGGGACCTGTGGCTGCCCAACATCCTGGTCCGCAACGGGCACATCCGGTGCATCCTCGACTTCGAGCACGGCCGGTGGGGTGACCGGTTCATGGACTTCGCCAAGCTGTACGAGCACATCTTCGACGGGTACCCGGACGGGCTCGTGCCGTTCCTGGAGGCGTACGACCTTCAGGCGGGACTGCCGGCCGACTGGGAGGACCGGGTCCGGTTCGGCAACGCGCTGCACTCGCTGAGCACGGCCGTGTACTTCGCACGGTGGAATCCGGAGTACGTGCCGCAGTACCTGGGCGAGCTGGAGACCTGGCTGGCCACCCCGGCCGACTGAGCAACGGCACGGGGCGAGCCGACCGGGCAGGCGGGCGGGCCGCCACGCGTCGGTGGGCCGCCGGGCCGACGCGCGCAGGAACGCTACGACACCTCAGTCGCCGGACACTAGCGCGCGCAGGCGGGTGCGCTGGATCTGCCCGGTCGCGGGCGTGCGCGGGATCGCGTCGACGACGGACACCCGGCGCGGCTGCTTGAACGACGCCAGGCGGCCGGCGACGTGCGCGCGGACGTCGGCGACCGTGGGCGGTTCGGCGCCGGGCGGCACGACGAGGACCGCGCAGACCACCTCGCCCCAGCGGGCGTCCGGGACGCCGACGACGGCCAGGTCCAGAACGCCGGGCAGGCCGCGCAGCGCGTGCTCGACCTCGGCCGGGCCGACCGACTCGCCGCCGGTGCGGATGACCTCGCGGGTGCGGCCGGTCAGGTACAGGTAGCCGTCGTCGTCGATCCGGCCGACGTCGCCGGAGCGGTACACGCCGTCCAGAGGTTCGGCGCCGAGGTATCCGTGCATCAGCGCCGGGCCGCTCGTGCACACCTCGCCGCCGTCGCCGAGCCACAGCGCGTTCGGCGTGGCCGGCCGGCCGACGCTGCCGGGGCGCTGGGCCAGTTCCCAGTCGTGCAGGGCGGCCATGCGCCCGGCCTCGGTCGAGCCGTACAGGATCGAGGTCGTGGTGCCGGGCAGCCGCGCCTTGATCCGCTCCACGAGGTCGCCGGCGACGGTTGACGTGCCGGTGTCGGCGTGCTGCAGCGAGCGCAGGTCGGCGTGGCGATGCTCGGGGTCGAGCAGGCGCTCCCAGACGGCCGGGATGCAGTACAGCGCCGATGGCCGGCGCCGTTCGACGACGGCGATCATGTCGGCGGCGTCGGCCCGGCGGACCAGGTGCACGGCCGTGCGGTGCTGCCACGCCTCCATGACATAGTGCCAGCCGCCATAGTGGTACAGCGGGAACGTGCATACCACCCCGCCGTCACCGCGCAGCCCGGTCGTGAACGTGCCACCGCCCGGGGCCGCACGCAGCCAGCTGGCGCGGTGGCTGACCAGGGCACCCTTGGGTGCGCCCGTGCTGCCGCTGGTCAGGTACAGGATGTGCGGGTCGCCGTCGTGCAGCGGCACGCGGGCGAATCCGGGGGCGCCGCCGTCCAGGGTGGACGGGTGCAGTACCGCCGCCGAGAAGTCCACATCGGACAGCACGACCTTTGGGTCCACATAGGATCGGATCCGGTCGCGCTCCTCAGCCGGCAGGCCGGGGTTGACGGGTGCGAACACGGCGCCGACACGGGCGCACGCGACGAACACCTCGACCGAGCGCAGTGTCGGGTGCGCGCACCACAGCACGGTGTCGCCCCGCCCGGCGCCGAGCCCGGCCAGCGCGTTGGCGGCCCGGTCGGCGCGCACATCGAGCTCCCGGAACGTCAGCTCGTCGGGGCCGAGGGTGGCCGCGGTCGCGTGCGGCACGGTGAGGGCCGCGGCCGTCACGATGTCACCGATGAGCAGGCTCACGCCGGCACCCCCGTTCTGCTGCCACACCGCCGATGTACTGGAACACCGGAATCTCGCCGGCGCGCCGGCGTCTCACCGCGACACGGGCGCTCTGCTGCGGCAGCGGCCTGTTGCTGCGGCAGCGGCCTGTTGCCGCGACGCCGACGCTGTGCTGCGGCACCGGTGCTCGGTTCGGGCACCGCGTCTCGCCGGCGCATCAGCGTTGGCCCGAGCGCTGCGTCTGGCTGGGGCAATGCGGAGTCTGGCCGGGGTGTCGGCGTCTGGCTGAGGCGGCGGCCTGAGCGGGAACCGCCGGACTGCTGGATGGCGGCCACGTCGTTTGGTGCCACACCGCTCATGCCCGATTCCAGTCGAAGAGGTCCACCTGGGCCGGCCCGAGAGCGCTGTATCTGCCCTTGTACCGCGTGATCTCCAACGCCTCCGGCAGCGCCTCGACACCGGCCAGGCGGTGGCTGATCAGCCCCTGCAGGTCGACGTCACCGCGCTGCACCAGACGCAGTGCGTGCTCGAACACGGTGCTGCCGGGCGCGTAGCCGCCGGCGCCCGAGCGCGGGTGCAGCAGCGACACTGAGCGTTCGCGCAGGCGGGCGAGCGGTGCCGGTGCGTGATCGGACAGCACGGACACCATCACGACCGTGCCGCCGCGCCGGGCGCACCGCACAGCCTGCTCGAACTCACCTGCACATTCGAACACCACGTCCGCGCCGATGCCGTCAGTTGCGTCCATGACGTGCGCGACGATGTCGTCTGCTGTCGCATCGAGCACAAGATCAGCACCTGCTCGCTTCGCGAGTGCACGCTTGGCGGCGCTGCGGCCGGTGACGATGATGAGGCCCGCGTTGCCGTGCCGGGCGACCTGCGTGTGCAGCACACCCATGACGCCGGCTCCGATGACGAGCACCGTGTCGCCAGGCTTGACGGCGGCGATCGCGTGGCCGTGGATTGCGCCGGCCAGGGGCTGCACGGCGGCGGCGTGCGCGGCGGGCACGCCGTCGGGCACGCGCACGACGGTCCGGGCCGCAACGACGACCCGCTCGGCGAACGCGCCCGGGCCGGTGAAGCCGAGGACCTCCGGGGAGCGGCAGGCGTCCGGGCGGGCGCGGCGGCAGGCGGCGCACTGCCCGCAGGTGGCGGTCTCGACTGCGGTGACCCGATCGCCGACCGCAAGGCCGGAGTCGGGCCGACCGCCGGCCGGAGCAGATGTCGGAAACGCCGCGACCAGGGGCGTTCGAGTGGCCAGGTCCAGCTGTGAGGGGTAGCCGGCTGAGGAAGTGCCTGCCGAAGGCGCGCCCGGTGCAGGGGCGCCGAGTGCCGGGCTGACTGACGCGGGAGTACGCGACGGAGGGATGCGGGACGGGGGAGTACGCGGCGAAGGAGGGCGGGGCACGACGCCGGGGCCGAGGGCGGTGATCACGCCGGCGAACTCGTGGCCGCCGAACCGGGTCGGGCCGGCCGCGAGGCGCTCGGCCAGGACGGTGTGCATGGCGATCGGCTCGCCCGCCAGCAGCATGCATTCCGTGACGCTCGGCTGGACGCAGGCCACGTCGATGACGACCTCGCCGGGTCCGGGGACCGGGTCGGGGACGTCCTCGACGGCTGCGTCGCCGAAGCCGCGCAGGACCAGTGCCCGCATTCGCGACCTCCCTTGACGCTCGGATTAGATTTTGTATTTAATATTCAAACCACGTCAAGATTCGGACCGCGCCAAGGTCGGCGACGCGGAGGCCGAGGTCGGCAAGGAGGGGCATGGAACGCGAAGTGCTCGTCACGGGCGTCGGGGGACAGGGGATCCAGCTGCTCGCCAAGACGCTCGCCCTGGCCGCGACCCGGGAAGGCCGCTACGCCATGCTCGCGGCCGACTACGGCGGTGAGATGCGCGGCGGGCCGTCCAAGGCCGGCGTCGTCATCGGCGACGCCCCGCTCATGGCGCTGCCCATCCTGCCCTCGGCCTGGTCGGCGATCTTCGCCCACCACCGGCACAGCGAGGGCGTCGAGGACCGGCTGCGGACCGGGGCCCTGGTCCTGGCCAACACGCCGCTTGTCGACCCCGGCACGTTCCGGGCCGACCTGCGGGTGTTCGCCATCGACGCGATGGCCCGGGCGAAGGGCGCCGAGGCGCCGAACGCGTCCGGGTTCGTGCTGCTCGGGGCGTACAACGCGCTGACCGGGCTTGTCCGCGCCGGTTCGCTGGTGTCGGCGATGGAAGAGCTGCTCCCGCCGTACCGCAAACAGCACGCGGCCGCCAACGCACGAGCCCTGGAAGCGGGCGCTCAGGCCCTCGAAGGAGTCGCGGCATGACCCACACACCCCGGGAAGGGAGCGCCGCATGACGCTTGAGCTGCTCGAAGGGACCGCGGCGATGGCCGAGGCCGCGATCGTCGCCGGCTGCCGGTTCTTCACCGGGTACCCGATGTCGCCGTTCACGGGACTTCTGGAGGAGATGTCGCGGCGGCTGCCCAAGGCCGGCGGGGTCTGCCTCAACGCGGAGAGTGAGATCGAGGGCGTCAACATGACGCTCGGTGCCGCCGCGGCCGGCGCGCGGGCGGCGACCGGGTCGTGCGGGCAGGGGATCGCGCTCATGCAGGAGGCGATCGCCGAGGCCGCGCTCAACGAGACCCCGTTCGTCGTGTTCAACCTGGCCCGCAACCAGCAGGACTACTTCCAGGCGACCCGCGGCGGCGGCTGGGGCGACTACCGCACCATCACCCTCGCACCGAAGGACATCCCCGAGGCCGTCGAGCACACCCAGCTGCTGTTCCACCTGGCCGACAAGCACCGGGCGCCGGTCGTGCTCTACGGCGATCCACTGCTGGCCCAGACCCGGGTCGGCGTTGAGATCGAGCGCCGCGACTTCGGCGAGCTGCCCGCGAAGGACTGGGCGCTCGACGGTACGGGCGGCGGCACCGGGCACAGCCGCCAGATCTGGACCTGGGCCATGGGCAAGGCCACCGCCCCCGGACTGGGGCCGGACGGGCACTGGCGGGCGATCGCCGAGAAGTTCGACCGCATCGGCGCGCTCGAGCAGCGGCACGAGGAGCGCGACCCGGGCGCCGAGACGATGGTCGTCGCGTTCGGGTCGGCGGCCAAGTTCGTCGAGCACGTCACGGCCGAACTGCGCGCGGAGGGGCACGACATCGGCTGGTTCCGGCCGATCACGCTGTGGCCGTTCCCGGGCGACGCGCTCACCGCGGCCACCCGCGGCGCGAAGAACGTGCTCGTCTTCGAGCTCAACGGTGGGCAGATGCTCGACGATGTGCGCATACACGCGCACGATCGCTCAGCCGTGCGGTTCATCGGCGGGGTGAGCATCGCCGAGTCCGGCCTGTCGTACGGCCCGCTCCTGGACGCCCCCGTCCTGCGCCGCCGCATCCTGGAGGCCCTGTGACCACGGACGACGCTGTAACCACGGACGACGCTGCTTCGACGGGCGATGCAGTGACCAGGCATGACGCCGTGACAACGAGCGACGCTGTCACCACGAACAGCGCTGCGACGATGAACGGTGCTGTCACCACAACCGGCGCCGCGACGACGAGCAGTGCTGTCACCACAACCGGAGCCGCGACGACGAGCGGCGGTGTCACCACGAACAGCGTTGTGACCACGAGCGGCGCTGCGAGGGCGAGCGGCGCCGTCGCCGCGGACGATGCTGCGACGACGAGCGGCGCTGTGGCCACGATCGACACCTCACGGCCGCCGGTCCGGCCGGCGAAGACGGCGGCTGCGGCGAAGCCGAACCTGATCCTCGGCGAGCACTCGCTGTGCCCCGGCTGCGGCGAACCGGTCGCGCTGCGCATTCTGCTCGAGGTGCTGCAGGACCTGGACATCGTGCAGCGCACCATCGGGGTTGTCGGGCACGGCTGCTACGGCAGCTTCGTGCGCATCATGGACGTCGACGTGCTGCAGTGTCTGCACGGTCGTGCACCGGCGTGCGCGACAGGCATCAAACGTGTGCGGCCCGGCGTCGCGGTGTTCACGCTGCAGGGCGACGGCGACATGGCGAACGAGGGGCTGCAGGAGGTCCTGCACGCGGCTGCGCGCGGTGAGAACATCACGTGCGTGATGCTCAACAACGGCGTGTTCGGCGACACCGGCGGACAGCAGACGGCGACGACAGTGCTCGGCCAGCGGACGAAAACGAGCATCGACGGGCGTGACCCCGAGACGCACGGCTACCCGATCCCGGTGGCCGACCTGGTCGCCGGGCTGGACGGCGTCGGCTATGTGGCTCGCGGTGCGGTCTCCACGGCGGGCGCGGTACTGCAGACCAAGCGCATGATCCGCAAAGCCTTCGAGACCCAGCTCAACCGCGGCGGCTTCTCGCTCGTCGAGATCCTCACCATGTGCCCGACCGGCTGGTTCGTCCCCACCGCGGAAGGGCCCGAATACCAGCAGGACACCATGGAGCAGCGGTACAAACTGGGCGAGCTGGTATGAAACTGGAGCGCGCGAACACCAGCGAGGCCGTCGCCGCCTACGTGCTCGGCCGCCTGTTCTCCGGCGAACTGCGCAGCGGGCAGCGCCTCGACCTCGACGCCATCGCCGAGGAGCTCGGGGTCAGCCGGGTCCCCGTCCGCGAGGGCCTCATCCAGCTCGAACGCGACGGACTCGTCGAACGTGCACACTACAAACGCGCGTTCGTGAGCGATTTCGACGACGCGACCGTGCGCGAGGCGTTCGAGTTGTACGGCATGCTCAGCGCGCTCACCAACCGGCGCGTCGCCCGCCGCCGCGACCCCGCGGTGCTCGAGGCGCTCGGCAAGCTCGACGAGTCGCTGGCCGGCTGCGACGACCCGGACGAGTTCGAGGCGCTGGCCCGCGAGTTCCGCCGGGTCGTCAACGTCGCCGGCGCCGGCAACCACCTGCGTGCACTGCTGCGCACGTTCTCCGGCCTGGTGCCGGTCGCCGCCCGGTTCGCGATTGACGATTCGCTCACCGACGAACGCGCGGCTCTGCACGCCGAGTACATCGCGCTGCGCGATCGCTCACCGGCCGCGGCCGGCGCGGCGGCCCTCGCGCACATCCGCCTGACCGCTGACAACGCCATCGCGGCCCTGCATCGCCGCGGGGTCTTCCCGGTCGTCACGCCGGGCGACGACTGGGACGACGTCGCCGAAGTCGTGGATGAGAGCGACGCATGACGCGCGCATCGGCCGCGCAAGTGTGCACATGAGGTGCACCGGCCGGGTGGCTGGGCGTGGCGGTGTGCGAGTTGGGCATGACGTGCATCACCCCGAGTCGGCGAGCGCACGCATCGGTGGCGACGTTGTGGAAGGAGGAGGCGCATGAATCAGAGCGCTCGCATCACCCGGGGGACCCTGCTCATCGAGGCCGACAAGTGCAAGGGCTGCGAGCTGTGCATCGCCGCCTGTCCGCCGGATGTGCTCGCCATGTCGGCCACGGTGAACGAGCTCGGCTACCGCTATCCGGTCCTGCACGAGGGCTGCACCGGCTGCACCGCCTGCCAGCTCGTCTGCCCCGATTTCGTGCTCACCGTGTACCGGTACGATGGCGAGGGTGTCCAACGATGACCTGGTGGCCCGGCTCGCCCGGGCCGGGGTGAGTGACGTCCTCGTCGATGCGGCGCACCGCTCGGCCTACGGCAGTGACGCCTCCCTCTACCGGGTCGTACCCCGGGCCATTGTGCGCCCCCGCCACGAGGACGACGTCGCGGCCACGCTCGAGGTGTGCCGCACGCTCGGCGTGCCCGTCACCGCCCGCGGCGCCGGCACCTCCGTCGCCGGCAACGCGATCGGGCCCGGGGTCGTGCTCGACTTCAGCCGGCACATGGACCGGGTGCTCGGCGTCGACCCGGCCACCCGCACCGCGCGCGTGCAGGCCGGGGCGGTGCACGCCACCCTGCAGGCCGCCGCGAAGCCGCACGGCCTGCGGTTCGGGCCCGACCCGTCGACGCACACGCGCTGCACGATCGGCGGGATGATCGGCAACAACTCGTGCGGGTCGCGCACGCTCGGATACGGCCGGACCTCCGACAACGTCATCGGCGTCGACGCGCTCACCATCGACGGGGAGCGGTTCGCCACCGGGCGTGACGAGCGTGGGCGGCCCACCCTCGAGGGCGCCAAGGCCATCGCCGACACCCTCGCGGCCGTCACCCAGGCCAACCTCGCCGTCGCCCGCACCGAGTTCGCCACGTTCCCGCGCCAGGTGTCCGGATACGCCATCGAGCACCTCCTGCCCGAGCGTGGCCTCGACCTGACCGGGCTCCTCGTCGGCAGCGAGGGCACCCTGGCCGTGGTGACCGAGGCCACGGTACGGCTCGTCGTCGACCCCGCGCATCGGCTGCTCGTCGTGCTGGGGTACCCGGACTTCGGGACCGCCGGTGACATCGTGCCGACGATCCTCACCTTCACGCCGACCGCGTGCGAGGGCATCGACTCGCGCATTGTCGAGCTCGTCCGGAGCCGTCGGGGGGCTGCGGCGGTACCCCCGCTGCCCGGAGGTTTGTCGTGGCTTTTCGTCGAGATCGCGGGTGATGACCTCGACGAGTGCCGCGACCGCGCGCGGCGCCTGGTCGACGCGGCGGGGGCGCTCGACGCGCTGATCGAGGAGGACGCCGCGAAGGCCGCACCGCTGTGGCGGATTCGCGAGGACGGCGCAGGGCTGGCCGGGCGGGCGCCGTCGGGACTGCCCGCGCACGCCGGCTGGGAGGACGCGGCCGTGCCACCGGCCCGCATCGGCGACTACCTGCGCGACTTCGACGTGCTGTGCGAGCGGCACGGGCTGTCGGTGATGCCGTACGGGCACCTCGGCGACGGCTGCGTCCACGTGCGGCTCGACTATCCGCTCGACCGGCCGGGCGGCCCCGCGAAGTTCCGCGCGTTCCTCGAGGACGCCGCGGACCTCGTCGTCAGCTACGGCGGGTCGCTGTCCGGCGAGCACGGCGACGGCCGCGCCCGCAGTGAACTGCTGTCGCGGATGTACTCCGCGCAGGCCCTCGGCCTGTTCAAGGCGGTCAAGCACGCGTTCGACCCGGCCAACCTGCTCAACCCCGGGGTGCTCGTCGACCCCGACCCGGTCGACGCGAACATCCGGGTCGCGTCCGGGCGCCCGGTCAAGCAGCCGCTGGCGTTCGGCTACCACGCCGACCACGGCGACTTCAACCAGGCCGTGCACCGCTGCACCGGCGTCGGCAAGTGCCGGGCCGACACGACGGTGCTCGGCGGCGTGATGTGCCCGTCCTTCCTGGCCACCCGCGACGAGAAGGACTCGACGCGCGGTCGCGCCCGGGTGCTGCAGGAGATGCTCGACGGCGACCTGGCCCCCGACTGGCGCGCGCCCGCCGTGCACGACGCCCTCGACCTGTGCCTGTCCTGCAAGGGCTGCGCGTCGGACTGCCCGACCGGGATCGACATGGCCGCGTACAAGGCGGAGGTGCTGCACCAGAGCTTCAAGGGCCGCATCCGCCCCCGCTCGCACTACGCGCTGGGCCGGCTGCCGATGTGGTCACGGCTCGCGTCGCGGCTGCCCCGCATCGCCAACGCGCTCACCGCCGCGCCCGGGCTGCGCGGGATCGCCCTCTGGTTCGCCGGCGTCGACGCCCGCCGCTCCATTCCGGCGTTCGCGTCGCAGACGTTCCGCCGCTGGTTCCGCGCGACCGCGCCGCAGCGCACCGCGGGCGGCCGGCCGGTCCTGCTGTTCGTGGACAGCTTCACCGACCACTTCGCCCCGGACATCGCCAAGGCCGCCGTCGAGGTGCTCGCCGCCGCCGGCTACGCGCCCGAGCTCACCGCCGCCTCCGCGTGCTGCGGCCTGACCTGGATCAGCACGGGTCAGCTCGACGCCGCAAAACGCATCCTGGGGGGTACCGTCGCCGCCCTGACCGACGCCGCCGAGCGCGGCATCCCGATCGTCGGGCTCGAGCCGTCCTGCACCGGCGTGCTGCGCAGCGACCTCGTGGAGCTCGTCGACACCGACGCGGCCCGCGCGGTGTCGGCGGCGACCGTGACGGTGGCGGAGCTGCTCGCCCGGACGCCCGGCTGGACGCCGCCGTCCCTCGAGGGTGTGCGCGTGATCGCCCAGCCGCACTGCCATCACCATGCGGTCATGGGGTGGGAGGCCGACGCGAAGCTGCTCAAGGCGACGGGCGCGACCGTGCAGCGGCTCGGCGGGTGCTGCGGGCTGGCGGGCAACTTCGGCGTGGAGCGCGGGCACTACGAGGTGTCGGTGCAGGTGGCGGAGCAGCAGCTGCTGCCGGCCCTGCGCCAGGCGGGCCCGGGCGATGTACTGCTGGCCGATGGGTTCTCGTGCCGCACGCAGGCTTCCGATCTGGCGTCGACGGACGGCCGGCACCTGGTCGAGCTGCTGGCGGAGGCGCTGCGCAAGCAGTCGTGACACGTCGGGGGCCGCGGCCGCGCGCGGCTGGATCTCCATCGCAGCCGGCCGGCAAGGGATGAGTAAGCGCTTGGTTGCTTGACGTCGGTACAATTGCACTAGTTCACTAACGCAATGAGTGTTTCGACGCTGTTCCGGGTCGACCGGCGCGGCGGCACGGCCGTATACGCCCAGCTCGTCCAGCAGGTCCGGCAGGCCATCCGGGTCGGGCGGCTCAAGGGCGGCGACCGGCTGCCCACCGCCCGCGAGGTCGCCGAGGGCCTGGGCGTCAACCCGAACACCGTGCTCAAGGCGTACCGGGAGCTGGAGGCCGTCGGGCTCGTCGAGGCCCGCCAGGGGTCCGGCACGTACGTGCGCGACCAGCCGCCCCTCGACGTCGCCGACCTGCGGGCCGACCTCGCCGCGTGGGTCGCCCGGGCCACTGCCGCCGGGCTCGAGCGGGCCGACCTGCACGCGCTGCTCGACGAGGCGTGCCGTGTCGCCTGACCCCGCCCTCGGGCTGCCCGCACCGGCCCTCATCGCCGACGGCGTGACAGTGGCCTACGGTGACCGGCGGGCACTCGACGACTGCTCGTTCGCCGTCCCAGCCGGCTCGGTCACCGCGCTCGTCGGCCGCAACGGCGCCGGGAAGACCACGCTGCTGCGCGCGGCCGCCGGGCTCCTGCGGCCCGACCGCGGCACCGTCACCGTCCTCGGCGGCCCGCCGGGTGACCGTGCGCTGCCCCGGATCGGTTTCCTCGCCCAGGATTCGCCGCTGTACCGCCAGCTGTCCGTCGCCGAGACCCTGCGCCTCGGGGCCAGGCTCAACCCCGGCTGGGCCGCGGACCACGCATGGGAACTGGCCCGGGCGGCCGGCCTGCCCCTCCAGGAGCGCGTCGGCCGGCTGGCCCCGGGGGTGCGGGCCCGGCTGGCGCTCATCATGGCCCTCGGCAAGCGGCCCGACCTGCTACTGCTCGACGAGCCCCTGGCCGCGCTGGACCCCGTGGCCCGGGCCGAGTCCGTCCGGGCGCTGATGGGGGCGGCGGCCGGCGGTACCACCGTCGTGCTCTCCACCCACGCCGTCGCCGACCTCGCCGGCGTCTGCGACCACGTCGTCGTGCTCGACCGGGGCCGGGTGCGCGCCGCCGTCGAGGTCGACGCCGCGCTGGCCGGGCACCGCCTGGTCAACGGGGCCGAGGCCGACCTGCCCGCCCTCGACGGCGCCGACGTCATCGAACTGCGCCGCGCCGGCGACGGCTTCACCGCCCTCGTCCGCGTCGCCGAACCCGTCCCGGCCGGCACCCTGGCCTGGCACACCCCCAACCTGGAGGAGCTCGTGCTCGGATACCTGCGCGGGCGGGACGGTGCGGCGTGACGTGGCTCGCGGTCCGTCTGCTGCGGCCGTACCTCATCGGCGCCGCCGCCCTCGGCGCACTGCTCACCACCGTCATCCTGGCCGCCGCGGCCACGGTGCAGGACCGGCTCGACGCGCTCGGGCGACCGGACTGCCTCAACCCCAACCTGTGCTATCAGGCCGGTACACCCGTCCTGCTCATGCAGCTGACGGCGGCGTTCGGGCCGGCGCTCATCGGCCTGCTGCTCGGTGTGCCGCTGTTCGCCGGTGAGCGTGCGGACGACACGATCGCGTTCGCGCTCACGCAGTCCGTGCCGCGCGGGCGGTGGGTGCTGGGCAAGTTCGGTGTCGCCCTGTGCGCGAGTGTGCTCGTGACAGGGGTCGTGGCCACCGTGTATCGCCTGGTCGCGGCCCGGTACACGGTGCTCGCGAACGACACGTACGAACTGCTCGACCTGTTCCATCTGAACAACATCGCGTTCATGGTGATGCGCGCGGTGCTCACCCTGTCCGTTGCCGCACTGCTCGGTCTGCTCACCGGCAGCACACTGCGCACGGCGATCCTGTCCGTCGTGCTGTGGCCGTTCGGCCTGCTCGCGGCGTGCGGTGTCACACTGCTCCTGCCGGTCCGGTCCGGCGCGAGCATCGAGCCTGTGTACGCGCCCACCGACGACCGCTACTGGGCCGCCGACATCACCTACCTCGACCCGCTCGCCTGGCCCGCCGCCGGCCTGACCGTCCTCTACGTGATCGGCCTGGTCCTGCTCATGCGCCGCAGCGTCGGCCGGAAGGCATGAACGTCTCCCTGATGCGACGACGGCCCGCCCCTGCGGCCGGCCCGCCATCACCGAGACGCCGCCGGCCGGCGCGGCGGTGCATGCGCCGGGCCGGCCGCCGCGGCCGCGCGCTCAGCCCTTGACGCCCGAGGCCGCCACGCCACGGACGAAGAAGCGCTGGAAGACGATGAAGACGGCGGCGACCGGCACGATGGTCAGGATCGAACCGGCCATCATGACCGGGTAGTCGTAGGACTGACCACCGGCGCCGCCGCGGCCGAGCGTGGACAGCCCGAACGGGAGCGTCCACAGCGACGGGCTCGCCCGGACCACGATGAGCGGGAGCAGGAACTCGTTCCAGACGCCCTGGAACGACAGGATCGTGAGGGTCAGCAGGGCCGGGCGGGCCAGCGGCAGGACGATGTGCCAGTACGCGCCGAAGATGGACGCGCCGTCGATCCGGGCCGCCTCCTCCAGCTCGCGGGGGAGCTCGACGAAGAACTGGCGCATGAGGAAGATGCCCATGGCGTCGACGGCCAGGGGCAGGATGAGCCCGGTGTACGAGTTCAGCAGCGTCAGCTCCTTGAGGACCAGGAACCGGGGGACCGTGAGCACGATCGGCGGTACCGCCAGCACCGAGACGACCCCCGCGAAGACGACGCCCCGGCCCCGCCAGTCCAGGCGGGCGAGCGCGTAGCCGGCGAGGGAGTCCAGGAAGACGCGCAGCAGCGTCGCGGCGACGGTCACCACGATCGAGTTGAACGTCCACAGTGGAAAATCGCTGTGCAGCAGGACGTCGCCCCAGGCCCGCAGGTCGAAGCTGCGGGGCCACGGGGTGACCGGATGCGCGGCCACCTCCGGGCGGGACTTGAACGACGTGGCCAGCGACAGCAGGAACGGGTAGATGAAGATGACCGCGAACAGCGTGAGGACGGCCCGGCGTAGCATCAGCGCTCCCTGCGCAGGACCAGCCGCTGCAGGCCGGTGAAGACGAGGATGATGACGAACACGATGAAGGCGATCGCGGCCGCCCGGCCCATCGCGGAGTTCTGGAAGCCCTCGCGGTAGACGAGGTACGCCGGGGTCAGCGTCGTCTTCTGGGGGCCGCCGGACGTCATCGCGTACACCTGGTCGAACACCTGCCACGTGCCGATCAGGCCGAGGGTGACGACGAGGAACAGCGTCGGCTTGAGCATCGGCAGGGTGACCCGCCAGAACAGCTGCCGGCGGGTGGCCCCGTCGACCTCGGCCGCCTCCTCGACCTCGGTCGGGATGTTCTGCAGGCCGGCGAGGAACATGAGCATGAACGTCCCGGTCGTGGTCCAGGTGGCCAGGATCATGATGGAGCTCAGCGCGACGCTCGGGCCGGAGATCCAGTCCCACCACGACAGGTCGAGGAACTCGTGGCGCAGCGGACCGGGGGCCGAGTCGACGCCGACGGTGCGCAGCAGCAGGTGGATGAGGCCGTCGGAGTCGTCCAGCCAGACCAGGTTCACCCGGCCGGGCAGGAGCGCCGACAGCACCGAGTTGACGACGCCGGTGGGGCTGAACAGGAACACGAAGATGAACGCGACGGCGATGGAACTGGTGACGGACGGGAAGTAGAACGCGGCCCGGAAGAACGTCCGTCCCCGCAGGAGCTTGGCATTGACGATGACGGCCAGGATCAGCGCCAGGAAGGTCTGCGCGGGCACCACACCGATGACGTAGTACAGGTTGTTGCGCAGGCTCTTGGCGAAGTCCCCGCGCACGACACCGGTGTGGGTGAGCAGATCCTGGTAGTTGTCCGAGCCGGCCGGGGTCGATGCGGACAGCGGGGCCAGCCCGCTCCAGTCACGGAAGCTCACCCACAGCGCGAGCAGGATCGGCGCGACCATGAACACGGCGAGCAGGACGAGCGCGGGCGACACGAACAGCCAGCCGGCCGCACCCTGCCGCCCGCGGATGCCGCTGCGGCCCCGGCGCCCGCCCGGGCCCGCGCTCCCGCCGGCCGCTTCGCTCCCGCCCCGGCCGCGCGAACGCGCGGCCGGGGCGGACGGCGTCGCCCGCATCAGCCCAGCACCGACGAGCCGGCCTTCTGCGTGCCGGTCACGACCTCGTCGACCTGCCGGTTGCCCTTCGCCAGGCCCTGGATGCCGTCGTTGAACGTCTCGATGACGGTGCTGAAGCCGGGCACGAACACCGACTTCTTCGCGTAGTCCGCGCCGGACACGAACGCCTTCAGCTCCGGCTTGTCAGCAAGCCACTTGTCGGCAAGCGACTTGCGCGAGGGCATCACCGGGAACTCCTTGGTGATCGTGAGCTGCTCGTCGGGCGACGTGAGGAACTTGACCAGGTCGAGCGAGGCCGCCTTGTTCTTCGACGCCTTCGCCACGCCGTAGCAGACGGAGAACGACATGGTGCCCTTGCCGGCCGGGCCCGCGGGGAGCTCGGCGACGGCGTACTTCGTGCTCGGGAAGTCGTTCTTCATCGCGCCGACGATCCAGTTGCCCTCGACGGTCATCGAGGTCAGGCCCTTGCCGAACGCCTCGCCGCCCCAGCCGGCCCCGACCGCGGCCGGGGTGGCGAACGAGCCGGCCTTGTGGTTGTCGGTGAGGTACTGCAGCGCCGTCTTCATCTGCGGCGTGTCCATCGTCATCTTCGTGACGTTGTCGTCGGTCGGCCACGCGCCGGCCTGGGCGAAGAACGCGCCCCACCGATAGAACTCCGGCGCCAGCACGAGCCCGGGGTGGCCGGGCTTCGTGAGCGCCTTCGCCGTCGTCGCCAGCTCCTCCCAGGTCGTCGGCGGCTTCAGGTTCGCGGCCTGGAAGTCGGCGGTGTTGTAGACCAGCTGCAGCGTCGAGAAGTCCTTGGGCGCGCAGTAGTACGTGCCCTGGTAGGTGAACGACTGCTTGAGCGTGTCGTAGAAGTCGCCGGGGTTGTCGACCTGGTCGCCGATCGCCTCCAGGGCGCCGCTCTTGCCCAGGTCGGGCAGCTTGTTGTCGTTGACGTAGAAGACGTCCGGGGGTGCGCCACCGGCCAGGGCGGTGGTCAGCGCGGTGTCGTACTCGGGCAGCACCTTGAGCTCGACGGTGTTCTTGCCCCGCTTGTTGTAGTCGTCGATGGCCTTGCGCAGCACGGCGTCCTCGGCGGGCGAGGACGAGAACGCGAACATCGTCAGCTTCGCGCCGGACGCCTCGCCCTGGCCGCCGCTGCCGTCGTCGCCGCAGGCGGAGGTGAGTGCGAGGGTCGTCGCGAATATGAGCGCCAGGGCGGGCCGGAGGTGTCTCATGCGGGAATCACTCCTATGGGGGTGTCAGGGCGTGCCGGTGCTTGACCCTCGGACGATCAGCTCGGGGGCCAGCAGGCGGGCGGCTTGCGGGCCGCCGCCCAGTGGGGGGTCGGCCGGTGCGGGGTCGGCCAGTGGGGGATTGAGCAGGGCGGAGATCATGGCGCGGCCGGCCGCCTCGATCGGCTGCCGGACGCTCGACAGGTCGAGGGCGGCCGCGGTGGGGGTGTCGTCGAAGCCCACGACGGCGAGCTCGGCGCCGCGGGCGCGGACGGTGCGCAGCAGTCCGGCGGCGAGCGTGTCGGTGGCCGCGACGACCGCTGTCGGCCGGTCGGGGTGCTCGAGCAGCCGGGCGCCGAGCGCCGCCCCGGTGGCGAGGGAGTCCTCGCCGCGCAGGTGCGGGCCGAGGGGCAGGCCCAGGCCGGCGCAGGCCTCGCGCCAGCCCTCGGCGCGCCGGTCGGAGACCGCGGAGCCGTCGGGCCAGCCGGCGAACGCGATCCGGCGGTGCCCGCGCTCGGCCAGGTGCCGGGTCGCGGCCGCGGTGCCGGCGGTGTTGTCGACGTCGACCCAGGGGTGGCCGTCGTCGTCGCCGGTGCGCCCGAACGCCGCGAACGGCACCCCGTGCGCCCGCAGCGCCGGCGGGCGCGGGTCGCCCGGGTGCAGGCCGTAGAGGACGAGCGCGTCGATCGCGCCGGCCTTGTAGAGGGAGACGGCGCCGGCGATCTCGCCCTCGGCGTCGTCGGCGGTGTACAGCAGCAGGTGGTGGTCCTCGGCGCGGCCGGCGTCGGCGAGGGCGTGCAGGAACCGGTCGTGGATGCTGCCGAGCGCGTGGGGGTGGACGGGCTCGATGCGGTACCCGATCATCCGCGACGACGCCGCCCGCAGCCCCTGCGCGAGGCGGTTGGGCCGGTACCCGAGCTGGGCGATTGCCGCCTCGACCCGGGCCCGCGTCTGCGGCCGCACCCGCTCGGGCGCGTTGAGCACGTTGGACACGGTCTGCCGGGACACCCCGGCGGCTCGGGCCACGTCCTCGACGGTGGGCTGCACAATCGCTCCCGGATGTCGTAAGGTGCGTCGTGTTGAACGTTCAAATTGCGATATCTGTATTTTGAACGTTCAACACCGGATGTCGGCACCGTCTCACCCGGTGATGGAGTTGTCAAGAGGAGGGCCCAGTGTCGATGCAAGACCAAGGCCGGCAGCCGTACCTGCACGAGCACATCACGTGCGTCGCCGCCCCCACGACCTGGCTGAGCGGACCCTCCGGCGCGCTCGCCGAGGACCCTGACGGCCTGTACGTGGAGGACCGCCGCGTCCTAGCCCGGTTCACGGTCACCGTGGCCGGCCACGTCCCCGTCCCCATCGGCGCCCGCCGCACCGGCGCGGCGACAGCCGAGTTCACGGCGGTCGTGCGCGAACTGGGCGACGAAGGCCCCGACCCGACCGTCACCCTGACCCGCCACCGCACAGCCGTCCCGGACGGTGGGGTCGAAACGCTCACCCTGACGAACAACTCGCACCGGACGTTGTCGGTCGCTGTCGACGTGCGCGCGGCGACGGACTTCGCGCGGATGGGCGCCGTGAAGGACGGACGCACACGTGACCTGCCCATGTCCGGCCTGACGACGTCGTCCCGCGCTCCCGACGGCATGACCGTCACGCTGGCCGCCGACCCGCCGCCGACCGGCCCGGACCTGACCTGGGACGTGACGCTCCCGCCCCGCCGGACATGGACCGCACGAATCGACATCACACGCACGGACATCACACGCACGGACATTGCACAAGCGGACATTGCACAAGCGGACACTGCGCGAATGGGCATCGCGCAAGTCGGCGTTGCGCGAATGAGCGTTGCGCAAAGGGGCAGCGCACCGGTGGGCGGGTTGAGCGAGCTGCGTGTGCGGGCCGACGACCGGCGGCTCGACGAGCTCGTGCGGGCCGGGGTGGAGGACCTCGACGCCCTGCGCCGCGCCGACGGGCCCGACGTCTACTACACCGCCGGAAGCCCCTGGTACCTGACGCTCTTCGGCCGCGACTCCCTGTGGGCGGCCCGCCTCGCGCTGCCCATGGGCACCGCGGTCGCCGCCGGCACTCTGCGCGCCCTCGCCCGGCGGCAGGGGGCCCGGCACGACCCCGACACCGACGAGGAGCCGGGGAAGATCCTGCACGAGGTCCGCCCGCCGGACGCGTCCTACCACCTGCCGCCGGTCTACTACGGCACCGTCGACGCGACGGCGCTCTGGGTCAGCACCCTCGCCGACGCCTGGCGGTGGGGCCTGCCGCCGTCCGAAGTGGAGCCGCTGCTGTCCAATGTGGAGCGGGCGCTGGACTGGCTGGCCGGGCACGACGGGTTCATCGCCTACCGGGCCAGCGCGAAAGGGCTCACCAACCACGGGTGGAAGGACTCCGGCGACGGCGTCCAGCACGCCGACGGGCGGATCGCCGAGGGGCCGCTGGCGCTGTGCGAGGTGCAGGCGTACGCGTACCGGGCCGCGCTCGACGGCGCCGCCCTGCTCGACGCGTTCGGCCGTGGTGGCGGTGACCGGTGGCGGGCCTGGGCGGCGGACCTCGCCGAGCGGTTCCGCAAGGCGTTCTGGTGCCCCGGCGGCTACCCGGCGATCGCGCTCGACGGGTCGGGGGCGCAGGTGGACAGCGTCGCGTCGAACATGGGGCACCTGCTCGGCACCGGCCTGCTCAACGCCGAGGAGAGCCGGGTGGTGGCCGGGCACGTGGCCGCCCTCGCCTCGCCGTTCGGGGTCCGGACGGTGGCGCCGGGGTCGGGCGGGTACAACCCGCTGTCCTATCATCTGGGCTCCGTCTGGCCGCACGACACCGCGATCGCGCTGCTGGGGCTGGCCCGCGACGGGCACCGCGCCGAGGCGGCCGCCCTCGTGCGGGCGCTGGTGGCGGCGGGGGAGCGGTTCGGGTTCCGGCTGCCCGAGCTGTACGGCGGGGACGACGCGCCCACGCCGTACCCGGCCGCGTGCCGCCCGCAGGCGTGGTCGGCGGCCGCGGGGCCCGCGCTGCTCACCGCGCTGCTCGGCCTCGACGTCGACGTGCCGGCGGGCCGGGTGACGATCAGTCCACTGCGGCCGTCGCCGGTCGGGGGGTACCGCATCCGGGGTCTGCGCATCGGCAGCGGAGCACTCGACGTGTCGGTCACCGCCGACGGCGCCGCCACCGTCCACAGTGCACCGGCCGGGCTAACCGTCCAGGAAGTCCAGTAGCGCCGGCATGTAGGCGGGGGAGCCCAGCGTGGTCGTGTGGTCGCCGCTCACGGTGTGCCAGCGGGCGCCCGGGATCGCGGCCGCCAGGTCCTGCGGGCGCACGGCGAGCTCGTCGTCCGCGCCGGCCAGGATCAGGGTGGGCGCGGTGATCCGGTCGAGTGGGATCGCTGCGGCGTGCACGGCGTAGACCTGGGCGGCGAGCGCGACCCGGTCGGCGCCCAGCGCGTCGGCGAGGGTCCGGAACCCCTTGGCCGGCGACGCCTCGACGGCGGTGGCCGACTCCGTCAGCAGCACCGCGGCGATCTCGGCCGGCGGCATCGCCCTGGTGTCCAGGCCGCCGAGCTCGGCCAGGCCCGCGCCGACGCCGGACAGGACCAGGCGGCGCACGCGCCGGTCGTGCGTGGCGAAGATGGCCGAGACCACGCCGCCCATCGAGTACCCGACCAGGTCGAGCTCCGTGACGCGCAGGTGGTCGAGCAGCTGGCTGAGGTCGCGGGCCATGCGCGCCTCGCCGTACAGCGCCGGGTCGTGCGGCTTGCCCGAGCCGCCGTGGCCGCGCGCGTCCGGGGCGATCACCTCCCGGCCGGCTGCGACCAGGGCCGCGACGACACCCGGCGACTCGAAGTTGGCTACCGCATCGACGACGAAACCGTGGTGCAGCACCACCGGGGGCCGGTCGCCGGGCGTACCCCAGCGGCGGTAGGCGATCGTGACACCGTCGGACGCGCGGAACCGTTCCATGCCCGGACAGGTTAGTGCATTTCTCGTGCAGATTGAGGCTGGCGGCAGAAAACTTCCAGCGTTAGTTTAGAGCGCATGAGCGCGACCCTGTCCCTCGCCGCCGTCCTGGCCGAGTCGGCCCGCAAGTACCCGCAGAAGATCGCCGTCGTCGACGGGGAGCAGCGGGTCACCTACGAAACCCTCTGGCGCGAGGCGCTGACCTGCGCCGCGGGTCTGCGGGACCGGGGCGTGCGGCCCGGCGACCGGGTGGCCGTGCAGATCCCGAACGTCGTCGACTTCCCGCGGGTGTACTTCGGGGCGCTCGCACTGGGCGCGGTCGTCGTGCCCGTGCACCTGCTGCTCACGGCGGACGAGGTGGCGTACACGCTGCGGGACAGCGAGGCCCGGGTGCTCGTCTGCCATCCGAGCCAGGCGGCGACCGGCCGGGCCGCGGCCGCGCTGGCGGGCGTCGACGTGATCGCGCCGGCGGACCTGCTCGGGGCCGAGCCGCTGGCCACGTACGCCTCGCGGGCACCCGAGGACGCCGCGGTCGTGCTTTACACCAGCGGCACCACCGGCGAGCCGAAGGGTGCGGTGCTCACCCACCTCAACCTGGTCATGAACACGATCGTGAACGTGTTCGACGCGAACGACGCCCGCTCGTCGGACGTCGTGCTCGGCTGCCTGCCGCTGTTCCACACGTTCGGGCAGACGGTCGGCATGAACGGCACGTTCCGCCTCGGCGCGACGCTTGTCATGCTCGCGCGGTTCACCGGCGAGGCCGCGCTCGACGTCATGGTGCGCGAAAACGTCACGGTCTTCCACGGCGTGCCGACGATGTACGTCGCGCTGCTCGCCGCGGCCGAGCAACGCGCGCAGCTTTCGCACACGGCCGAGCAACGCGCGCAGCTTTCGCGCGCGGCCGGACAACACGCGCAGCTGCCGCAGTTGCGGTTGTGCATCTCCGGCGGTGCGGCGCTGCCCCTCGCGGTGCTCGAGAAGTTCAACGCGGCGTTCGGCACGAGCATCTTCGAGGGGTACGGCCTGTCCGAGACGTCCCCGACCGCCACCACCAACCAGCCCCACTTCGGCACCCGCGCGGGCACCGTCGGCCACGCGATCTGGGGCGTCGAGGTCGAGATCGCCCGGCCCGAGATCGAGGAGCGCATCGAGCTGCTCCCGGCCGGCGCGCTCGGCGAGATCGTGATCCGCGGCCACAACGTGTTCGCCGGCTACCTCAACCGCCCCGACGACACCGCGCAGGCGATCGTCGACGGCTGGTTCCGCTCCGGCGACCTCGGCACCAAGGACGCCGACGGGTTCATCACCATCGTCGACCGCAAGAAGGACCTGGTCATCCGGGGCGGGTTCAACGTGTATCCGCGCGAGGTCGAGGAGGCCGTCGCCCGCCACCCCGCCGTCATGCAGGTCGCGGTCATCGGCGTGCCCGACCCCGTGCACGGCGAGGAGATCTGCGCGGTGGTGGTGCGCGATCCGGGGGTACCGCTGAGTGAGGACGAACTCGTGGAGTGGTCGAAGGAGCGGCTGGGCCGGCACAAATACCCCCGCCGGGTCCACTTCGTCGAGGCCCTGCCGCTCGGACCGAGCCACAAGGTGCTCAAACGCGAACTGCGCCGCAGCTTCTCCTGACGCCGTTTTGTACCGTTGGCGGATGGCCAAGGGCAGGGCACAAGCGATCACGTTGTACGGCGAGCCGGTGCTCCATCAGCCGTGTGCCCCGGTCGTCGACTTCGACCGCGACCTGGCCCGGCTCGTCGAGGACATGCGCGCGTCGATGCGCGCCGCGAACGGCGTCGGCCTGGCCGCGAACCAGATCGGCGTGCCGCTGCGCGTGTTCGTCTTCGACGTGCCCGACGCGAGCGGCGACAAGCACAAGGGCCACATCGTCAACCCGGTGCTGCAGCCGTCCTCGTCGACCGCCACGGTCAAGGACACCGAGGGCTGCCTGTCCGTCCCCGGCCCGCACACCGAACTGCGCCGGGCCGCGGTCGCCACGGTCACCGGCTTCGACGTGGAGGGCCGCGAGCTGACCGTGACCGGCGACGGCTACCTGGCCCGCTGCCTGCAGCACGAGTGCGACCACCTGAACGGCATCGTGTACGTCGACCTGCTCTCCGGCCGCCGTCGCCGCAAGATCCTGGCCGAGGCCGGTCTGGCGGGCGCCACCCCGTGACCGCCGGGGTGTTGCCTTGCGGGCACGGCGCAGAAGGTCCATGTTGGAGGCCATGGTGACGCTTGACGAGGTCGCGGCGCTCGCGTTGCGGCTGCCCGAGGTGGTCGAGGGCGAGAGCCGGGGCAACCGTTCATGGGATGTCGGCGGCAAGACGTTCGCGTGGGAACGGCCGTTCAGTAAAGCGGACATCAAACGGTTCGACGGCGCCGAGGTGCCGGCCGGGCCCATCCTCGCGGTGGCGGTCGCCGATCTCGGGGAGAAGGAGGCCGTCCTCGCCCAGCAGCGGCCCGGGTACTTCACGATTGCGCACTTCAACGGCTACCCAGCGGTGCTGGTGCGGCTTGCGGCAGTACAACTGCCGGATCTTGAGGAATCGCTTGTCGACGGGTGGCTCGCCAAGGCTCCCAAACGCCTCGCCGACGCCTTCCTCGCCGAGCGCCCCGCCGAGCGCTGAGGGCGTGCAACCTTTCTGAGCGACCGCTCCGTCGTACGGCAGACGATCACGTCCTGGCGTCCTGACGAGAGGGGAGCGCATGCGGCAGTCCGATGCGGACGACTTCCGCGCGTATGTCGCGGTCCGGATGGACCGGTGGCGCCGTACGGCGTACCTGCTGTGTCAGGACTGGCACGCCAGTGACGACCTGGTGTCGATTCTTGTCGCCAAGCTGTACCAGCACTGGGGGCGGGTCGCGGTGGCCGACAATCGCGACGCATATGCGCAGCGGATGCTCACCCGGGTGTGGCTCGACGAGCGGCGCCGGCCGTGGGCGCGCGAACAGCCGCAGGAGCGGCTGCCCGAAACCGGGTACGACGCCGTCGACGGGGTGACGGACCGTGACCGGCTCGGGCGGCTGCTGGCCGGGCTCGGGCGGCGCCAGCGGGCGGTCGTGGTGCTGCGCTTCTACCTGGACTACTCGGTCGAGGAGACCGCCGAGCTGCTCGGCATCTCCACCGGCACGGTCAAGAGCCAGTCGGCCCGGGCGCTGCAGGCCGTGCGCGCACTGGCCGCGGCGGGAACGGAGGACGGACGATGACCCACCAGCTCTTCGACGATCTGATCGGCCCGCCGCCGCCGAGCCGCGTCGACGTGGAACGGATCGTGGCCGGCGTCGAGCGCACCCGCCGGCGGCGCCGGGTCGTCCTGTCGGCCGGCGTCGCGGTCGTGCTCGCGGTGTCCGCCCTGACCGCCGTCGTGACGCACCGTGACCCTCCGTCCCGCCCGATGGTGCAGCTCGCGGAGTCGCCGGCGGAGTCGCCCGCGGAGGTGGCCGCGGTGCGCAACCTCGGCGACATGCGCGACACAATCGATCGCGAGATCGGGGCGGCGGTGCCCGGGCTGCAGTGGACCCGTGACTGGGACTCGCCCGCCCGGGTGCAGCTCGGCAGTGTCCTGCTCACCGAACGTCCGTTCGCGGTCGGTGGGCGCTCCAGCCTCCTGGAGGTGCACACGCGCAGATACGTGACAGGCGACCTGTGCGGCGGTGAGCGCGACTGTGCGCCAGTGCCGACGACCGTGCCCGGCGTGTCGTGCATTGCCGTGCAGGGCCTGGCCGTGCGCTGCGCGGATGCAGCGACCCATGGGGACGTGTCGATGGCGATCGGCAAGGGCGGCACTCAGCCGGTGTTCGACGTGCGGCTGCTCGTGCCGGTCGCGGCGCGGCTGGTGCACCGGATCCAGATGCCGTAATGGCGTTTCCTGCGCCGAACCTGCGGGTAGCCGACTGCGCATGGTGGACATCGATTCGCGCACGGCCCGCACCTATGCGCGCAAGGCTTCCGACGAACGACCGCTGCGGGGGTACGCGACCGTGATGGGCGTGTTCGCGGCGGCGGCCGGCACCGTGGCCGCGGTGGCCCGGCTGACCGGGCGCCGCCTGCCGGAGCGCCCGTCGGTGGGCGACGTCGCACTGCTGGCGGTGGCCACGCACAAGGTGTCCAGGCTGATCACCAAGGACGCGATCACCAGCCCGCTGCGCGCGCCGTTCACCGAGTTCGAGGGGGCGGCGGGGGAGGCGGAGCTCAACGAGAGCCCGCGCGGGCACGGGGCCCGCCACGCTGTCGGTGAACTGCTCACCTGCCCGTTCTGCACGGGCGTCTGGGTGGCCGGCGGTCTCGGTGCCGGCCTGGTCCTCGCGCCGCGGCTGACCCGCTTCGGCATGGGCGTCGCGACGGCGGTGGCGGCCTCGGACTTCCTGCACCTGGCCTACGACGTCGCCAAGCGGGCGGCCAACGGCCCGTCCTGAGCCCGCCCCGGCCGCAGGTTCGTGACCATGCGCGCCGCGCGCCGTGCTGCGCCGTGCCGCGCCGCGCGCCGTGCCATGCGCGCCGTGCACGCTGTGCGCCGTGCACGCTGTGCGCCGTGCACGCTCTGCGCCGTGCGCGCTGTGCGCTGTGCGCTGTGAGCCGTGCGCCGTGCGCTGTGCACGCTCTGCGCCGTGCGCGCTGTGCGCGCTGTGCGCGCTGTGCGCGCTGTGCGCGCTGTGCGCGCTGTGCGCGCTGTGCGCTGACCGGTTGAATCCGCCCTGTGCGCCGTGCGCGCTGTGCGCGCTGTGCGCTGTGCGCTGTGCGCGCTGTGCGCTGTGCGCGCTGTGCGCTGTGCGCGCTGTGCGCTGTACGCGCTGTGCGCTGTGCGCGCTGTGCGCTGTACGCGCTGTACGCGCTGTACGCGCTGTACGCGCTGTGCGCTGTGCACGCTGCGTGCGTTGTGCGCGCCGTGCGTTGTTCGCGCCGTGCGTTGTTCGCGCCGTGGTGGTGCGGGCCGGTCCGAACGCAGCGAGCGTTCTGAGCGCGAGGGGCGGCCTGGGCGCGGAGGCGCCTGAACGAACGACGAGCGGCCTGCGCACAACCGGGCGGCCGGAGCGTACCGAGCGGCCCGAGTGCGCTGAGGGTGTCGAACGGTCGGCGCGCACCGGGGCGGCCTGAACACAAAGAACAGAATGTCCGGCGGGGGCGTGCCAGCGGCCCGGGATGCGATAGTGACTGCGCGAGAGAGCGCTCTCTCGCAAGATCACTCATCCCTCGCCGCTGGGAGTCACCGCCATGACCTCTCGATTGCGCCTGCTCTGGGGCGCCCTCGTCCTGTCCGCCGCCGCCGCGATCACCGTCGCCGTCATCCCGCCGGCGCACGCCGCCGACGCCGTGCTGTCGCAGAACCGGCCGGTCACGGCCTCCTCGCAGGAGAGCGCCGGCACCCCGGCCGCGGCGGGCGTCGACGGCAACACCGGCACCCGCTGGTCGAGCGCGTTCGCGCCGACGCAGTGGTTCCAGGTCGACCTCGGCACGGCCGCGACCGTGAGCCGCGTCGACATCGCCTGGGAGAACGCGTACGCCAAGGCGTTCAGCATCCAGTTCTCGTCCGACGGCAGCGCGTACACCCAGGTCTATGCAACGACGACCGGTCCGGGTGGCAGGCAGAGCATCACCGCGAACGGCACCGCACGATACGTGCGCATCAATCTCACCACCCGCGCCCTGGCCGCCTACGGCTACTCCTTCTGGGAGTTCCAGGTCTTCGGCGCCGCCGGCCCGGCGACCGGCCGCGCGATCAACGGCCTCACGCTCGTCAACAACGCCTCACGCAAGCCGATCCTCGGCCCCGGCCCGCTCACCGACGGCACGGTCGTCGACCTGACCCGGCTGGCCAACCGCAACCTGAGCGTCCGTGCCGATCTTGCCGCCGGCGCCGCCCCGGCCAGTGTCGCTTTCACCATGACGGGCGCCAAGGGCAGCAGTTACACACGAACGGAGACACAGCAGCCGTACTTCCTGTGCAACGACTATGCCGACTGCCCCCTGCTGGCCACGCCGGACACCTACACGCTCACCGCACAGGCGTACGCGAGCACTGGCGCACAGCTCGGCGCCGCGTACACCGTGCACTTCACGGTCACCGGCACGGCCACGGCCCAGTCCCCGGTCGACGTCCTGTTCGTCGGCAACAGCCTGATCGGTACCGCCACCGCCGCCACCGGCGAGGACACCCCGGCCCTGGTCCGCCACCTGGCGTCGGCCGCCGGTCGCACGGTCAACGTCACCGAGGTCATCCACTTCGGCAACACGCTGCAGCAGACCTGGGACGGCGGCGAGGTCGCGGCGGCGCTCAGCGGCGCGAAGCAGTACGACTTCATCGTGCTGCAGGAGTACAGCACCCTTGTCGCGACGAACCCGGCGCAGGCCACGAACACGCTCGTCAACACGTACGCGCCCACGTTCGCACGGTCGCTCAAGCCCGGCGGCCGGGTCGTGCTGTTCAAGAACTGGGCGCTCGTCGACCCGGCCCCGTTCGCCACCCGGGCCGCCGAGACCGCGGCCATCGACACCGGCTACGCGGCCCTGTCGGCCTCGCTCGGTGCGGCGAACCTGGTCGCCCCGATCAGCGACGAGTTCGAGACGATCATCGCGGCCAACGGCACGTCGTATCTGATCGTCGCCGACGGCAAGCACCCGAACGACACGGCGATCTACCTGGACGCCGCGACCCTCTACGGCATCCTGCTGCGCGAGTCGCCACGCAGCCTGCCCGACCTGTACCTCACCACCGCCGTCGCATCGAACATGCGCGCCACCGCGGCCGCGGCGATCGGCTACTAGGGGCTCACGTACACCCAGAGATCGAGCATCGTGTCCGGGTCGAGCGGGAGATGCAGCTCGCCGACCCGGGCCCACCCCTCGCTCTCGTACAGCGCGACCGCCGTGGCCAGCTGCATCCCCACGTCGAGCACCGCCCGTCGCCCGAGCGCCGGTGCGTGACCGGCGGCGTGGCGCAGCAGCCGCCGCCCGAGCCCGGTGCGCCGCATCGACGGCGCGACGAACAGCCGGGCGAGCAGCGCCAGCCCGCCGACCGGGATGCCGGTCTGCGCACCGGCCAGCTCCAGCGTCGGGTAGGCGTCCGGCGTGTGCAGCGCGACGTGCCCGACGATCCGCCCGTCGTGCTCGGCCACCCAGGCGGCCGCCTCGTGCCCCGACTCGAGGAACTCCGGCACCTGCTCGGCCGTGATGTGCAGGGGGTAGTGATCCTGCCGGTGCACCTCGAGCAGCAGCTCCAGGCACTCGGCGGCGTCGTGCGGCCCTTTCGCGCGAATCAGCACGGCCCGCATCGTAAGGCGCACCGATGATCCACCGGCCGGAATTTCGCCGCACCCCCGACGATGGGCGGGTCAGGCGGCGGTGGAGCGGGCGCCGTGGGCGCGCAGCCAGGTGGCCAGGTCGGTGGCGCCGGAGCGCACGGCCGCGTCCAGGGGTGTGAGGCGCTCCCACGGCGGGAGCCAGTTGACGTCGGCGCCGCGGTCCAGGAGGTACTCGGCGGCGGCGCGGCGCCCGCCGTGACAGGCGCCCCACAGCGCACGGTCGGCCTCCGGGCCGGGGCCGCGGTAGTACGCCTCGACGCGGTCCTGCAGGCCCAGGGTCGCCGCGTGCCAGAGCGACGTGCGGGCGCCGCGTTCGACGAGCCGGTGGGCGGCCCGCCACTGGGCGAAGGCGGTGGCGTCGTCGAGCGGGGTACCCCCGGCGATCACCGCCCCGTCCGCCTCGATGTCGGCCCCGGCGTCCAGCAGCGCATCGAGCACCGCCACGTCGTCGTTGCTGGCCGCCCAGTGCAGCGGCGTCTCCGCGTGCGAGCCGGAGAACCGCGTGTGCACGTCCGCGCCCGCCGCGATCAGCGCCGCCACCGTGGCCGCGCCGTTGGGGTAGTGCCCGGGCCAGTCGGCGACCACGTGCAGCAGGGTCCGGGCCTCCCGCACCGCCCGGATCCGCGCCGTGGCCAGCCCGGGGTTCGCCGCCAGCAGCCGCCCGAGCGCATCCAGATCGCCGCCCCGGATCGCCCCGACGACGGCAACCGCCGTCGGGTCCGCCCTGTCGAGCACAAGCCCGGCCACGCGGCAAGTCTAAGCCGCGCGCCCCGCCCGTGGCACCACCGCGACCACCCGGTGCGACGCGGCGCCGCCCGCGGCGAGCCGGGCCGGCGGGCGGCAGGGGTCAGTGGGCGGCGGGGATCAGTGGCCGGCAGGGGTCAGCGGGCGGCAGGGGCCAGCGGGCGGTGACAGTCGGCGGGCGGCGACGGTCAGCGGCGGCGGAGGGTCTCGGACGGGGCCTGGCCGTAGGCGGCGTGGTAGTGGGCGGTGAAGCGGCTGTGGCTGGCGAAGCCCCAGCGGGCGGCGACCGCGCCGACGGTGGTGTGCGCGGGGTCGCCGGCCAGGAGGTCGCGGTGGGCGTGCTCGAGGCGGACGCGGCGCAGGTAGGCGCCGGGGGTGGTGTCCAGGTGGCGGCGGAACGCCAGCTGCAGGGTGCGGATGGTGACGTGGGCGGCGGCGGCCACGTCACCGGGGCTGACGTCGCGGTGGGCGTTGGAGTCGATGAAGGCGACGGCGCGGCGCAGGGTGACCGGGTGGGCGTCGCGGCGGTCCTCGATCGACGGGTCGGCGATGACGTTGCTCGGGAACGTGGCCAGGGCGGTGGCCATGAGCAGGCGGGCGGCGTTGCCGGCCAGGAGGGGCTCCCGCGCGGCGGCGGTGTCGGCGACGTTGTCGCGGATGTAGTCGTAGGTGGTGACCCAGAGCCGGGCGGCCTGGGCCGAGATCGGGTGGAAGCCGGTGAAGCGGAACGCGACAGCGGGGCGGCCCGGGCCGGCGTCGGCGACCTGGGCCAGCAGCGGCGGGTCGATGACCGCGAACTCGAGGTCGACGTCGACGTTCACCGACTGGTAGGGGTCGTCGGGCCGGGCCAGCAGGAAGATGTCGCCGGGCTCGTTGTCGCAGCGCTCGGAGCCGCAGCGGTAGGAGAAGGAGCCGCCGAGGACCCGGCCCATGGTCAGCCGGCGCATCGGGTCCGCCTCGATGTGGAACTGCATCGTGAACGTGTTGTGGTGCAGCTCGATCGGGCCGACGGTGTTGCGGGCGATGCGGGCCCGGTGCCGGTCGCCGGACACGGTGAAGCGCATCGCGGAGTAGGTCGACGTGAGCATCTGCTCCGCGGCGTCGAGATCGGTGGTCTCGAAGAGGGTCGTCATCGGTCACACTCGCAGCGTGCGGCTCGGTGGCTGACCGTAGCGGGCACGGTACTCCGCGGCGAAGCGGCCCGGGTTGGCGAAGCCCCAGCGCCGGGCCGTCTCGCGCACCGTGACCCCGTCGCCCGGGCCCGCCGCCCGCAGTTCCCGGTGCACGTGCTCGAGGCGGACCCGCCGCAGGTACTCCATCGGCGTGCAGCCCATGTGCCGCCGGAACGCGATCTGCAGGCCGCGGGCGCCGACCCCGGCCGCGGTGGCGATCTCGGCGATCGTGAGCGGGCGCTGCGCTCCGGCGTCCATGAACGCGGCGGCCCGGCGGACCACGGC
Source organism: Dactylosporangium vinaceum (assembly GCF_019904175.1). Lineage (GTDB taxonomy): Bacteria > Actinomycetota > Actinomycetes > Mycobacteriales > Micromonosporaceae > Dactylosporangium > Dactylosporangium vinaceum. The sequence goes on from NZ_CP061913.1 coordinate 4,853,746, forward strand.
GGGCGCGACCCGGCCGTCCGCGGGGGTGCGCCCGGCCGTCATCGTGGTGTTGGGGAAGACGCTGAGCAGGGCGGTCGCCCCGGCCCGGCGCAGCTGCTCGGTGATCAGCGGCGGCAGGTCGCTGCCGGGCGCGGTGAGCTGCCGGGACAGGAACGCGGCGGTGGCGGCCCAGAACCGCCGCATCGCCTCCGACACCGGCCGCGACCCCTCGAAGCGCAGGTCGGCGGCGGGCACGCCGGTCTCGGCCTCGGCGATCGCGGCGACGTAGGGCAGCGGCAGGCTCACCAGCGCGAGCGCGGCCCGGCCGTATTCGCCGGTGAACTGCTGACCGTAGGGGAACAGCACTCCGTCCTCGGGCCCCAGCGCGAAGTCGCGCCCGCGCATCCGCACCGAGATCTCGCCGTCCTCGACGACCCCGGCCAGCAGGTATCCGACCGGCTCCGACACCGCCGCGTAGCCCACACCGCCGAGTCGCAGCCGCAGCCCGCCGAGCTCGCCGAGCTCGCGGCCCCGCATCGACAGGTCGACAGCGTCGCGTTGCGCATAGGTGATCCGGGCCCGGTGCGTGACGAAATGGTTCAGCGCCTCCGCGATCACCTCACGGTCGCGGGTGCGGATCTCCACCAGACCCTGCTGACCTGCGCTCGACTCCACAGACCACCTCCAGATCCCCCGGACGTTACCCGCTCAGTGACATTCCTGTACCGATAACGCAGCTTCGTATCCGAGCGAATTGACCGCAGTGATCGTTCGCTCCGTGCGGTAGAGGCGGCCCGGCGGCCCGGCCAGGCTGAAGAACATCCGTGCCCCTGGTCGGACAACGAGGCGGGAGCGGCGATGGCGACGGGTGATGATCGACCGGGTTGGATCAGCGTACGGCGCCGCCCGGACGGCCGGTCCGTGCTCGTCGTGGCCGGCGGCCGCCTCGAGCGCCTGAACCGCCCGCAGCTGGCCGCCGCCCTGCACGTCGCGATCACCGGCGGGGCGGCCGACGTCGAGGTCGACATCGGCCGGGCCACCCTGATCGACCCCGCGATCGTGCGCGCCCTCCTCGACGCCCGCGAGCTGGCCGCGGTCCGCGGCTGCCGGTTCCGCGTCCGCGACCCGACCGGCCTGCCGGCCCGGGTCCTGGAGCTCACCGGCACCCGGGTCGCGCTGTGCGGCCGCTGAGCGCGGTGCGCCGTTCAGCGCGGTGCGCCGTTCAGCGCGGTGCGTCGCTCAGCGTCGTGCGCCGCTGAGCGCCGTGCGTCGTTCAGCGCCGTGCGTCGTTCAGCGCCGTGCGTCGTTCAGCGCCGTGCGTCGTTCAGCGCCGTGCGTCGTTCTGCGCCGTGCTCCGCTGGGTGCCCGGCGCCGGTGAGCGCCTCAGCCGGGCTGCACGGTCAGGCAGAACGGCTTGCCGGCCGGGTCGGTGAAGACCCGGAAGAACCGGCCGTTGCTCGGCTGCCGGGTCGCGCCCGCGGCCAGGACCGCTGCCTCGCCCGCGTCCAGGTCGTCGACCTCGATGTCCAGGTGGAGCTGCTGCGGATACGCCGGGTCGGGCCAGCGCGGCGCGCTGTAGTCGGCGACGGCCTGGAACATGATCGGCTGGGCCCCGTCCTCGCCGATCATCATCGCGCCCTCGCCCTCGTAGGTCAGCGGCTTGCCGAGGACCTCGGAGTAGAACAGTGCGAGCCGCCGCGCATCCGGGCAGTCGAGCATGACGCCCATCAGCGTGACGCCGTCGTTGTCCGGGGCCAGGCACATGTCGAACGGGTGCCCGGCCGGGTCGGCCAGGGTGTGCCACGCCTCGTTGCGGCGCAGCACCGTCGCCCCCAGCTCCACCGCGCGGGCCGTGCCCGCCTCCAGGTCCGCCACCCGCAGGTCCAGGTGGGCCTGCTGCGGCCGCTGCTGACCGGGCCAGTCCGGCGGCCGGTGATCCGGCGCCTCCTGGACCGCGACCCGCCAGCCGTCAGGCGTGCCGAGCGTGATCCAGTCGTCCTCGACGCTGACCTGCGACCAGCCCGCCAGGGCCTCGTAGAAGGCGGCCAGCCCGCCGATGTCGGCCGCGTCCAGCACGACCATCTCCAACTTGCCGATCATGGCGATCCCCCTCGCTCGGATACCCGGCATTGTGCTCCAGGGGTACGACACAATCGCTCACCGGTCGCCGACCGGCGCGGCAGCATCGGGCGAAAGGCGCGGCCGGACGACGGTGAGGCCGGCGCCGAGCCAGGGGCCGCGGATCTCGCCGAAATCCGGCAAAATGGCGGCGTGGCAACCGCATCGGTCACCCTCACCGTCACGCACGGGCCCCTCGACGGGCGCTCGTTCCGTTACGACGAGCGCACCACGGCCTTCCTCGGCCGGGCCCGCGACTGCAACCCGCAGCTGCCCGACGACGATGACCACCGCACCGTCTCCCGCCACCACTGCCTGCTCGACATCAACCCGCCCGACGTGCGGATCCGCGACTTCGGCAGCCTCAACGGCACCTACCTCAACGGCCTGCGCATCGGCCGCCGCGAGCGCGGGGAGAGCGCCGAGCAGGCCGCCGCCCGCGCGTTCCCCGAGCACGACCTCGAGGACGGCGACGAGGTCCGGCTGGGTGACACCGTCTTCAAGGTCGGGATTCACACTGCCAAACCGCAGCAGACGCTCGTGGTACCGCGATGCGTCCACTGTGGAGCGGACGTCGGCGGTGAGGTGGGGGACCGCACCGGTGACTACGTGTGCGCCAACTGCCGCAGCGACCCGGACGAGCTGGCCCGGGAGTACGTCGCGGGGTCCTGGCGCGCGGGGCGGTACGAGATCGTGCAGCTGCTCGGCGAGGGCGGCATGGGCCGGGTGTACCTCGCCCGCGACATCGACACCGGCGAGCTCGTCGCGCTCAAGATGATGCTGCCCGAGGTCGCCGCCGACCCGCACGCCCGGGCCCAGTTCATGCGCGAGATCTCGGTCAGCCAGGCCCTCGAGCACCCCAACATCGCCCGCACCCGCGACGCCGACAGCTACGGCGGCGTGTTCTTCTTCACCAGCGAGTACTGCGCCGGCGGCAGCCTCGCCGAGCGCTACCGCAAGCGCCCGGTCCCCGTCGACGAGGCCCTCCCGCTGGTCCTGCAGGCCCTGGACGGCCTCGAGCACGCCCACGCGCACGGCGTCGTGCACCGCGACCTGACCCCGCACAACATCCTGCTCACCGCCGACGGCACCGTGAAGCTGGCCGACTTCGGCCTGGCCAAGGCGTTCGACCTGGCCGGCCTGAGCGGCCTGACCCGCACCGGCACGGCCGCCGGCAAGCCGTACTTCATGCCCTACCAGCAGGTCGTGAACTTCCGCTACGTCCGCCCCGAGGTCGACGTGTGGTCCCTCGCCGCGTGCCTGTACCACCTGCTCACCGGCGTGTATCCGCGCGACTTCGACGGTGGCCGGGACCCGTGGCAGGTCGTGTTGCAGACCGTGGCCGTCCCGCTGCTGCAGCGCCGGCCGGACGTACCACGAGACCTCGCTCTTGTCGTCGACACGGCGCTGCAGGACAGGCCGGCGATCGGCTATCCGACGGCCGCCGAGTTTCGCAACGCCCTGCTCTTGCGGGCCATGTGAGCCTGCGGTCCGCCGGCCACGGGCACGGCGGGGTTGCGGGCGCGCTCCCGGGGCGGACGGGGTAAAACTGGACCTCATGGCCCATGACACCACCGACGCGCAGCCGGACCTCTCGGCGATCGACGGGCTCGTGGCCGAGCCCACGGCCGCGGCCGGTGACCCGCAGACGCCGGGTCCGCCGGCGCCCAGCGTGACCAGGGCCGTGCCGCCGAAGTGCCCGACGCGCACGCGGCTCTACCGCGACGGGGAGCTGCTCGACGAGGGGTTCCCGGCCGAGCAGCTCTCGGAGCGGCTGCGCGACGACCCGCACGCCGTGGCCTGGCTCGACCTGTACGACCCCGACCAGCAGGACCTCCAGATCGTCGTCGACGAGTTCGGGCTGCACCCGCTCGCGGTCGAGGACGCGATCACCTCGCACCAGCGGGCCAAGGTGGACCGCTACCGCACCCACCTCTTCGCCAACATGTACGCCGTCAGCGTCGACGCCGCCGCGATGACGATCACGGCCGGGGAGATCGCGGTGTTCATCACCGCGCGGGCCCTGGTGACGGTGCGTAAGGACGACTTCGACATCGACACGCTCATCGCCCGCTGGGACCTCAACGCCGACCTCGTCGACGCCGGCAACCAGGTAAGCGCGCTCGTGTACGGGCTCATCGACGTCGTCGTCGACGGGCACTACCACGCCGTGGAGCAGCTCGACGACGCCGTCGACGAGCTGCAGACCCACCTGTTCGAGGCGCAGACCGACGTCGACGTGCGCCGCCGGGCCTACGAGCTCGGCGCCAGCCTGGCCGCGCTGCGCCGGGTGGTCGCCCCGATGCAGGAGGTGGTGAGCCGGCTCAACCGGGCCGACAGCCACCTGCGCGACGACGTCCTCTCGCCGTACTACCAGGACGTCTACGACCACGCCCTGCGCACCGTCGAGTCAGTCGACGCCGCCCGCGACCGCGTCGACCGGATCGCCGACACCCAGCTCAACGAGCAGGCGGCCGAGCTCAACGAGATCACCAAGCGCCTCGCCGCGTGGGCCGCGATCATCGCCGTCCCGACCGCGGTGACCGGCTTCTACGGCCAGAACGTCCCGTACCCGGGCTTCGGCCGGACCGGCGGTTTCATCGCCAGCTGCACGATCATGCTCGGCCTGGGCGCGCTGCTGTACTGGTACCTGCGCCGCAACCGCTGGCTGTGACCCGCGGCCGGCCGCTCGCCCATCCGCCGGGACGCCGCCCTGACCGCCGCGGCGCGCAGCTGCGCCACCGGCGGCCCCGGTGCGCGGCCCGAGCGGCGGGACTTGCGCTGATCGTGGATCATCAAAGGCGTGTTCTGGCTGATCGGAGCGGTGGCGATTGCCGGCGCCGGGTTCGCCGCGGCGTACGTGCCGCGGGCCCGGGCGGCCGCACACACGCGGGCTGTCGCCTGGGCCGAGGCGCGGGACGCGATAGCGGTCGCCGGCGTCGGCCGGGACGCGGCCCGCTCACCGGTCGCGGGGGCCGCGGAGCTGCTCGCCCGGGCCGAGGCCATCGCGGCCGGGCGCGGCGGGGTCGCGGCGGCCCGGGAAGCGGCCCGCTGCGCGCGGGCGGCCGACCGGATGTGGCGGGAGGCGGGCGGTGCCTGAGTGGGACCGGCGTCTGCGCGTGCCCGGGGCCGGCGCCGTGCAGTGGGTGCAGGCCCGGGGCGGGCTCGCCCGGTGGGCGCTGCTCGCCGTCGCCGTGGCCAGCGTGGCCGGGTTCCTGCTGGCGCAGCGGCAGAGCGCCGACGTGACGTACGGCGACGCACCGCCGGGCGCGACCATCGCCGAGGGCTCCGCGGGTGAGCTGTCCGACGCGACGGTGCCGTCCGTCGAGGAGATGCAGCGGATGGTCGCGCAGTCGTCGGTGGTCCGGCTGCCCGGCGCGGTCGCCCAGTGGGACGAGGCCGCGGTGCGCGCCGCGATCGGCGGGCGCGACGTGCGCATCCTGGTCGCGCCGCCCGGGCTGGGCAAGGACGCGCAGGCACGCGTGCGCGACGTGGACAACGCCACCGTGCGCGTGATCGGCACCCGGGTCTCCGGCGGCATCTACGCCGCAAGCGGCACGCTGCTGAGCGACTGGAAGGCGCAGTTCGCCCGCAACGACATCACCGGGCAGCTCGTCGCGCTGATCACCGAGCACGCCGCGCCGGCCGGCGCGACGCCCTGGCGCGCGCCGAGCGCCGCCGAGCTCGACCCGGTCCTCGCCGCCCTGCGCACCGGCGAGCAGTACGGCATCAGCCCCTCCGGCACGGCGCTGCGCGACGCGTTCGGGACCGGCGGCGCGCTCGTCGTCGCGCTGCCCGCCCAGCCGCGCGACACGCCCGCCCCCGACTACGGCCCGGCACTGGAGCAGGCGTTCCCGGACCGGCCGATCGTGCTCATGGTCGGCACCTGGATCGAGTACCACGGTCCGCACGCCGCCGAGTTCGCCGACGTCGCCGCGGCCGGGTTCTTCGCCCGGTTCGACGAGCGGCTCAGCACCTACGCCTACCCGCAGGCGAACGTGCTCGGCGCGTACCTCGGCTGGGTCACCGACGTGCGCTACTCGGGCCTGTTCGACCGCCCGCTGCCGTATCAGCCCTTCGACCCGCTGCGCGTCGCCCTGCCCGTGCTGCCGTGGCTGTTCGCGGCGTGCGTCATCGGCTTCCTGCTGCTGTCCGGGCGGTCCGTCGCCCCGGCCCGCCGCGCCCCGGTGCCCGCCGCCGTCCCGGCCCGGCTGGCCGCGCTGAGCGCCCTGGCCGTGGAGGTGTCCGGCCTCACGACCGCGGCCGGCGACCCGGACCTGGTCCGGGCGATCACCCGGCTCGCCTCGGCCCGCACCGCCCTCGCCGACGGGCTGCCCGACCGCCACCTGCGGCGCCTGCTCGACGAGGCGGAGGCCGACCTCGACCGGGTCGGGCGGACCGTCGGCGTGCGCGGCTACCGGCCGGCCGAGCACGCGGGCCGGTCCCCGGCGTGAGACGGCTCCTCACCTCCCTGCGCACGCCGTTCGGGCTCGCCGTGCTCGGCTGTCTCGCGCTCGCCGGGTGGGCGGTGCTGACGGGCGGGGCGTTCGACGGGCCGATCGCGCGGCAGGTGCGCGCGCACTCGGTGTACGCCGACGCCGGGACCGGGCTCGACGCCGCCGCGGCCGAGCGGGTCATCGGCAACCGCCGGCTCGTCGTCGTCCTGCTGCGCGAGGGCGCCGACCTGCGCGCCGCGTGCGGCGCCGTCCGCGGGGCCGCGGACGGGACGCTGGTGCTCGTCATGAGCCGGGAGACCGAGGGCTTCGACACGTACGGCTGCTCCCGGCTCGCGGGCCACGACGACGAGCACTTCGGCGACGCGTTCGTGGCCGAGACGACGATCGGCGACGGCATCGACCCCTTCGCCGACAGGCCCCTCGACGCGGTCAAGGTGATCGCCGTCAACTACGACCGGCTCGCCAAGGCCGGCATCGTGCCCGCGGGCGCGCGCACGATCAGCCCCTCGCTGCCGCGCTACCTCATCGCCGCCGCCGCGATCCTGGCCGTGCTCATCGGCTCGGCCGGGCTGTACCTCGGGGCCCGCCGGGCCGGGCGCCTGGCCGCCGGCCGCAGGGAGCGCCGGGACGCCGCCACCGACGCCCGCACCGTCCTCAGCGCCGCGATGGCCGCCGTCGCCCAGCGCATCATCGACGCCGACGGCCGGGCCAAGCACCACCGCCGGGTCGCCGCCGACTACGTGAAGCTGATGGAGGAGATCGCCGCCGCCGACCGCCGGGGCGAGGACGACTACTCCCGCTTCACCGAACGCGCCGAACGCCTCGCCGGCCGGCTGCGCACACCCGCCTGAAACGGGGCCGAAAACCGCTGTCCCCGGTGAGGACCATCTCACGGCGAGTTGTTCCGGATGAAACCTCGCCGAAACCCGCGATTCCTTGACTGATCGCCATCACCAGGCGCCCGACCTGGGCGGATATCCGGTGGAGGGATCGCCATGCCGGAACGTCACGTCCTGGTGCGCTGGCCCGACGGTGCCGCGCAACGCGTCTATTCGCCATCGACGATCGTCGAGGAGTTCTTCACCGCGGGCCAGCGGATGCCGGTCGACGAGTTCGTCGACCGGGCCCGCCAGGCGCTCGGCATCGCCAGCGACCGGGTCAAGGCGGCCTACGGGTATCCGTGCGGCCGGGCCGCCCGCTCGATCGCGTTCGTCGAGGCGCGCGCCGCCTGCCAGCCCGCCGGGGACGTCGTCGTGGAAGGGATCGAGGCATGACCGGTCCGGAGCGAAGCGGAGGGGCCGGTCATCAGGGGTGCAGCTCGACGGTCGGGCGCGCGGAGCGAAGCGGAGGGCGCATGACCGGTCCGGAGCTTGCGGAGGGGCCGGTCATCAGGGGTGCAGCTCGACGGTCGGGCGCGCGGAGCGAAGCGGAGGGCGCATGAGCGGTCCGGAGCGAAGCGGAGGGGCCGGTCATCAGGGGCGCATGACCGAGCACGTTGCGGTGGCGGTGGTCGGCGGCGGGCAGGCCGGGCTGGCCATGAGCTGGCACCTGCGCGCGCTCGGCGTCGACCACGTCGTGTTCGAACGCTCCCGGGTCGGCCACGAGTGGCGCGAGCGCCGCTGGGACTCCTTCTGCCTGGTCACTCCCAACTGGCAGTGCCGGCTGCCGGGGTACGCGTACACCGGCGACGACCCCGACGGGTTCATGGCCGGCCCGCAGGTCGTCACGTTCCTGGAGCGGTACGCGGCGAGCTTCGGCCCGCCGCTGCGCGAAGGCGTGGCGGTGCACCGGCTGCGGCGCACCCCGGCCGGGCTGTTCGAGCTGCTCACGAGCACCGGGCGGTACACCGCCGACCAGGTCGTCGTCGCGACCGGGCCCTACCACCGCCCGGCCGTGCCGCGGGTCGCCGAGCGGCTGCCCGCGCACATCGCCCAGGTCCACTCCTCGCAGTACCGCAACCCCGCCCAGCTGCCCGACGGGCCCGTCCTGGTCGTCGGGACCGGGCAGTCCGGCTGCCAGATCGCCGAGGACCTGCACCTCGCCGGGCGCCCGGTGCACCTGGCCGTCGGCAGCGCGCCGCGGGCCGCCCGCCGCTACCGGGGCCGGGACACCCTGGCCTGGCTCGACGCGATGGGCCACTACGACCGGGGCGTCGACGAGTTCGGCGACGCCGACGAGGTGCGCCTGCGCGCGAACCACTACATGACCGGCCGCGACGGCGGGCGCGACATCGACCTGCGGCGCTTCGCGCTGGAGGGCATGCGCCTCTACGGCCGGCTGGCCACGGTCGAGCCGGGCCGGGCGACGTTCGCCGACGACCTCGCGGCCAACCTCGACCGCGCGGACGCGGTCGCCGAGGGCATCAAGGACGCCATCGACGGCTACATCGCCCGCAACGCGATCGACGCGCCCGGCGAGCCCCGCTACACGCCGGTCTGGCGTCCACAGGAGACGGTCGCCGAGCTGAGCCTGGACGGGGTCGCGGCCGTCGTGTGGAGCACCGGCTTCCACCGCGACCACCGGTGGGTCGAGGTCCCCGTCTTCGACGGGCGGGGCTACCCGACGCACGAGCGCGGCGTCACCGGCTGCCCCGGCCTGTACTTCCTGGGCCTGCCCTGGCAGCACACGTGGGGCTCGGGCCGCTTCGCCGGTGTCGCGCGGGACGCGGCGTTCCTGGCCGCACGCATCACGGCCACCCGCCGCCGCCAGATCACCGAGGGCGTCAGCTGGCTCGCCGGCACCCCGACCGAGACGTACCCCGACCTGGAGTGGGCCGCATGAACGACGCCCACCGGCACCTGGGAACGCTCCCGGCCTACCCCTTCTACGGCGGACCCCCGGTCAACCCCGACGTCACCGCGCGGGCGACGATCGACGAGCTCCTCGCCGACCTCGACCGCGAGGGCACCGAGCGCGCGCTGATCCTGCCCAACTACGGCGTCCCCGACCCCGACGTCGCGTTCCGGTTCAACGACCTCGTGGTCGAGGCGGCCCAGCGGGACGAGCGGGTCCGATGTGGACTGTGGGTCTCCTCCCGAGACGCCGACGCCGCCCGTACCGCCAAGGCCCTGACCCTCGCCGCCGAGCCGGGCGTGCGCGCGCTGAAGCTCAGCTTCCTGCTGGGCGGCGGGCCCGGCGACCCCGGGCTGGAGCCCATCTTCGCCGCCGCCCGCGCCCACGACCTCGTCGTGCACGTGCACACCTCGCCCGGCGCGGCGTCCGACATCGACCGCGTCGGCGACCTCGTCGAGCGCTACGGCACCGACGTGAAGATCCACCTGGTGCACTTCGGCGGCGGCATGAGCGGCCACATCAAGCTCGCCGGCGGCCGCTTCTTCGACTGGATCGCGGCCGGCAAGCAGGTCTACACCGACCTGTCCTGGGCCATCGGGTTCACCCCGCGCTGGCTCGCGGCCGAGATCGACCGGCGCGGCATCGGCCACGACCGGGTCCTGTTCGCCAGCGACGAGCCGTGGGGCGACCACGCGGGGGAGCACGCGAAGCTCCGCGCGGCCGCCGCCGGCAAGGAGCTGTCCGGCCTCGTCTTCACCACCAACTTCGAAGCCCTCTACGCCTGAGCGTCGACCGAACAAGGGAGCAGCGCATGTCCGACCTGACCGAGCTCGAGGAGAAGAGCCTCAACGAGATCCCGCACCCGGCGCTCGCCGAGGGGTCGAGCATCTACGGCGGCACCAAGGTCTTCCCCGACTACCAGGCCGAGGAGGGCCAGAGCTACTTCACGCTCGTGCACGGCATCGCGCACGAGTCGTCGGTGAGCTTCGTTGCCGTCCTGCAGGCCACCCGCGCGCTGCGCAAGGGCTTCGAGTCGGCCATCTACTTCTACGGCCCCGGCTCGCTGAACTGCCTCGCCACCCGCGGCTTCCCGACGACCGGCAACTCGGCGTTCCCGGGCGAGCACAACATCAACAACTCGCTCAAGACGTTCATCGCCGAGGGCGGGAAGGTGTACTGCTGCCGCTTCGGCCTGTCCCTGCACGGCGCCCGCGAGGAGGACCTCATCGAGGGCGTCATCCCGACCCACCCCCTCGACGTCCAGGATGCGCTGATCCACTACGCGCGCAAGGGCGCGATCATCAACTCGACCTACATGTTCTGAGCCCGGCCCGGCCATGAGCATCGACGTCCGCTCCGACCTGGCCGTGCGCGGCGTGCGGGTGGCCACACCCGTGCGCCGCCCGGCCGGGGCCGGCCCCAGCGACGACGGGCACCTGGTCATCGACGGGCGCAACGCCGCCCTGCCGATCGACCCGGCCAGCCCGTACGAGATCCGCGACAACCGCGTCTGGCTCGGCGACACCGACACCGGCCTCTCGCTCGGCATCGTGCACCGCCCCCGGTTCTACGACCTGACGACGGCCGACGGCGTGCCCTACGAGCAGATCGCCCGGCTCCACGGCCGCGACGTCCTGGCGACCACTGTCGTGCAGACCTGCATCCGCTACGCCGAGGCCGAACGGTGCCGCTTCTGCACCATCGAGGAGTCGCTGCGCGCGGGCGCGACGACGGCGGTGAAGACCCCGGCCCAGCTGGCCGAGGTCGCCGCGGCCGCGGTCCGCCTCGACGGCGTCCGGCAGATGGTCATGACGACCGGCACCACGGCCGCCCCCGACCGCGGCGCCCGCAACCTGGTCAGGGCCGTGCGCGCGGTCCTGGCGGCCGTGCCCGGCCTGCCGATCCAGGTCCAGATCGAGCCGCCCCGCGACCTGGCCGTCCTCGACGACCTGCGGGCGGCCGGCGCGGTGTCGATCGGCATCCACGCCGAGTCCCTCGACGACGAGGTCCGGCGGCGCTGGATGCCGGGCAAGGGCGCCGTGCCGATGGCCGAGTACGAGGCGGCCTGGGACCGCGCGGTCGCGGTGTTCGGCCGCAACCAGGTGTCGACGTACCTGCTGATCGGCCTGGGCGAGGACCCCGACGAGCTGGTGTCCGGCTGTGCCCGCCTGATCGAGCGCGGCGTGTACCCGTTCGTCGTCCCGTTCCGCCCGATGCCCGGCACACTGGCGCGCCGCGACGGCGTGCCGGCCCCGGCGCCGTCGCTCGTGCGCGATGTGACGACCCGGGTGGCGCAGCTGCTGCGCGCGGCAGACATGCTCGGCGCGGACCAGCGGGCCGGCTGCGCGGCGTGCGGCGCGTGCGGCGTGCTCCAGGCGGCCGGCGCATGACCGGTCCGGAGCGCAGCGGAGGGGCCGGTCATCGGGGGTTGCAGTTCGACGGTCGGGCCGACGACGAGCGAAGCGAGGAGGAGGCATGACCGGTCCGGAGCGCAGCGGAGGGGCCGGTCATTGGGGGTTGCAGTTCGACGGTCGGGCCGACGACGAGCGAAGCGAGGAGGAGGCATGACCGATCTCGTGCCGGCGCTGCTCGGTGCGCCGGCGGCGTTCCTCATCCGCGAGGCCGGCGATGGGCGGGAGTATGCGCGTTTGCGGGCCCGGGTGTTCGTCGACGAGCAGCGGCTGTTCGTGCGCTCGGATCGGGACGAGCGGGATGCCGATCCGCGCACGATCGTGCTCGAAGCGCGCAGTCCGGACGGTGTGCTGCTCGGTGGGGTGCGGCTGGGGCCGGCCACGGACGGGCCGGACATCGGCTGGTGGGTCGGCGGGCGGCTCGCGGTCGACGCGAGTGTGCGCGGCGCGCAGCGGATCGGGCCGGCGCTCATCCGGGCCGCCTGTGCGCACGCCGAGCGCCACGGTGCGCTGCGCTTCGACGCCACCGTGCAGGACCGGTGGCGGCGGATGTTCGAACGGCTCGGGTGGCAGTTCATCCGGGCGGTCACCGTCGCCGGGCGTGCGCATTCGCTCATGCGGTGGCCGATCGGGCGGATCGCCGCGCTCACCGCGGCGACCAAGGCGCCGCTCGGCGCGCTCCTGCACGGCCTGCGGCCCGGCGGGGCCGGGTTCGTCGGCGACGACGGGGCGCCGGTGCCCGGGTCGGACCTGATCGCCGCCTGCGACGCGATCCTGCCGTCGATGGTCGAGCGCGACCCGGAGTGGGCCGGCTGGTGCGCGGTGCTCGTGAACGTCAACGACCTGAGCGCGATGGGAGCGGTCCCGGTCGGGCTGCTCAACACGGTGGCCGGGAAGGACGCGGCGGCGGTCGGGCGGACACTGGCCGGGCTGCGGCGGGCCGCGGACGCCTACGGGGTGCCGATCCTCGGCGGGCACACGCAGCTCGGCGTGCCGGCCGCGCTCACCGCGACGGCGCTCGGGCGGGCGGCCAGCCCCGTGCGCGGTGGCGGCGGGCGGCCCGGGCAGACCGTGCGGCTCACCGCGGACCTCGGCGGGGACTGGCGGCCGGGCTACCACGGGCGGCAGTGGGACTCGACGAGCCGGCGCTCCGGCGCGCAGCTGCGGGCCATGCTCGGATACGTGGCGGCGGCCCGGCCCGCGGCGGCCAAGGACGTGTCGATGGCCGGGATCGGCGGGACGCTCGGCATGCTGGCCGAGGCGAGCGGCTGCGGCGCCGTGCTCGACGTGGCCGCCGTGCCGCGCCCGGCCGGGGCGAGCATGGGCGACTGGCTCACCTGCTTCCCCGGCTTCGCGATGCTGACCACCGGGGCCGGCGGGTCCGCGGCGGATGCGCCCGCGGGGCCGGCCGTGACCGCGGACTGCGGTGCGCTCACCCCCGGCCGCGGGGTGCGGCTGCGGTGGCCCGACGGCGAGCTCACCGAGGCCGTCCACAGTGCAGTGACCGGGATGGGGAGGGCGACATGATCCGGATGGCGGCCGTCGCGGCGGCGTTCGACCGCGACCTCGAGGCCGACTTCGCCCGGATCGAGGCGCTCGTCGCGACCGCGCGGGCCCGGGCGGTACACCTGCTGGCTCTGCCCGAAGCGTGTCTCGGCGGGTATCTCGCGCACCTCGACGGTGGCGCCGACCAGCCGCCGGCGCTGCGCCTCGACGGGCCGGAGATCGCGCGGCTCGTCGCGATCGCCGGCGACATGGTGGTGTGTGCCGGGTATTGCGAGGACGGCGGCGATGGGAGCCGGTACAACAGCGTCGTCTGCGTCGGCGGAGGGCGCGTGCTCGGCAACCACCGCAAGGTCCACCAGCCGCTGCGGGAGAACGCCAGCTACGACTCCGGCGACTCGTTCACCGCGTTCGACACGCCGGTGGGCCGGCTCGGGCTGCTGATCTGCTACGACAAGGCGTTCCCGGAGTCGGCCCGGGACCTGGCCCTCGACGGCGCGGAGATCATCGTGTGCGTCTCGGCGTGGCCGGGCAGCCGCACGGGCGCGCCGGAGGACCTGGCCGAGGACCGGTGGACCCGCCGCTTCGACCTGTTCGACCGGGCCCGGGCGCTGGAGAACCAGGTCGTGTGGCTCTCGGCGAACCAGGCCGGCCGGTTCGGGTCGCTGCGGTTCGTGTGCAGCGCGAAGGTCGTCGATCCCGGCGGTGACGTCCTGGCCACCACCGGCGTCGAACCCGGCCTCGCGGTCGCCGACGTCGACGTGCCGGGAGCGCTCACGGCCGCCCGCCGCTCCATGGGCCACCTGCGGGACCGGCGCCCGGACGCGTACCGGGCGGTCGCGGCGGCGGCGCCGTGACGGCGACCCGCATGACCCGGCCGCCGGGCCCGACCCGCATCGCCGCCGCCGCGGCCCACTTCGGCCGCAACCTCGACCACGACCTCGGCCGCATCGGCCGGCTCATCGACGGTGCCCGGGCCGAGGGGGCGGCGCTGCTCGTGCTGCCCGACGCGGCGATCGGCGGCTACCTGGCCGACCTGCGCCGGCCCGATCCGGACGCGCTGCCGCCCGCGCTGAAGCCCGACGACCCGATCTTCGAGCAGGTCGCCGCGATGGCCGGGGACATGGTCGTCTGCGTCGGATTCTGCGAGGCCGACGGCGACGACCGGTACAACGCCGCCGTGTGCCTCACCGGCGACGGCGTGCTCGGCCGGCACCGCAAGGTGCACCTGCCGGCGGCCGAGCACATCGCGTACCGGGCCGGGAACGCGTTCGCCGCGTTCGACACCCCGGTCGGGCGGGTCGGGATGCTCATCGACTACGACAAGACGTTCCCGGAGTCGGCCCGCACCCTCGCGCTCGACGGCGCGCAGATCGTCGCCTGCCTGTCCGCGTGGCCGGCCAGCATCACCAACGCCGCCCCGAAGCTGTCCCAGGACCGCCAGTCGCGCCTGTTCGACCTCTACGACTGTGCCCGCGCGGCGGAGAACCAGATCGTCGTGGTCTCCTCCAACCAGACCGGCGCCGCGGGCGGCCTGCGCTTCCTCGGCCAGGCCAAGGTCGTCGGGCCGGCCGGGAACATCCTGGCCCGCACGTGGGCCAAGGCCGGCCTCGCCGTGGCCGAGCTGGACGTGGCCGGCGAGATCGCCAACGCCCGCCGCGTGCTGCGCCACCTCGACGAGCGCCGCCCGGAGGTGTACCGGCGGTGAGGATCGCCCTGCTGACCTACTCGACGCGCCCGCGCGGCGGCGTCGTGCACACCCTCGCCCTGGCCGAGGCCCTGTGCGCCGCCGGCGCCGAGGTGACAGTCTGGTCCCTCGCCCGGGGCGGCGGCTTCTTCCGGCCGATCGCCGCGGGGGTACGCGTCGAGCTCGTGCCGTTCCCCGACGTCCCCGGCGAGCAGGTCGGGGGCCGGATCATGCGCTCGATCGCGCTGCTGCGCGACGCGTTCCGGCCGGGGGACTACGACATCGTGCACGCCCAGGACTGCATCAGCGCCAATGCCGTGCCGCGCTGTGTGCGCACCGTGCACCATCTCGACCGGTTCACGACCCCCGAGCTCGCGGCGTGCCACGAGCGGGCCATCACCCGGCCCTACGCGCACGTCACCGTGTCCGCAGCGGTCGCCGCCGAGCTGCGGGACGGCTGGGGCATCACCGCGACGGTCATCCCGAACGGCGTCGACGCCGATCGGTTCGCGGCCGCGCCGCGGATGGTGCGGGCGCGGCCCTACCTGCTGTCCGTCGGCGGGATCGAACCGCGCAAGGGCTCCATCGACCTGCTCGACGCCTTCGCGATCGTCAGGCGCACGCGGCCGGACCTGGAGCTGGTCATCGCGGGCGGGGAGACGCTGTTCGACTACCGGGAGTACCGGGCCGCCTGGCAGGCCCGCGCCGACGCGCTCGGCCTGGCGCCGGACGTCCTCGGGCCGGTCGCCCACGACGAGCTGCCGTCGCTGGTCGCCGGGGCCGCCGCGTTCGCGTTCCCGTCGACGAAGGAGGGGTTCGGGCTGGCCGCCCTGGAGGCCCTCGCGGCCGGGGTGCCGGTGGTCGTGCGCGACCTGCCGGTGCTCCGCGAGGTCTTCGGCCCCGCCGTCGGCTACGGCCACGACCCGGAGTCCCTCGCCGCCGCCCTGCTTGCCGCCGTCGAGCGGGGCCACCGCCCGTCGGCGCTGCCGTCCACCTACACCTGGACCGAGGCGGCCCGGCGGCACCTGGCGTTCTATGCCACGCTGGCCTGAGCTACGGTCGGCGGGATGGATCCGGATGTCGACCTCCACGTCCCCGCCCAGCGGGCCGAGCTGCGCCGGCATCCGGCGCCGGTCCTGCTGGCCATCGCCGCCGGCGGGGCGTGCGGGGCGCTGGCCCGCTACGGCGTCGCCCAGGCGTGGCCGCACGGCCCCGGCGGCTTCCCGTGGTCGACGTTCGTCATCAACGTCAGCGGGTGCCTGCTCATCGGCGTGCTGATGGTCATCGTCACCGAGGTCGCCCCCGAGCGGCGGCTGCTGCGGCCGTTCGCCGGGGTCGGGTTGCTCGGCGGATACACCACCTTCTCCACCTACGCCGTGGACTTCCACCGCACGGCGGCGGCCGGGGCGCCGTGGACGGCCCTGGCCTACCTCGCGGCGACGGTCGCCGGTGCACTGCTCGGCGTGTGGGCCGGCAGCGCGCTCGCCCACACGGTCGTGCGGAGGCTGCGGTGACACTGGTGCTCATCGCGCTCGGCGCGGCCGTCGGGGCGCCCCTGCGGTACCTCACCGACCGGTTCGTGCAGTCCCGGCACGACTCGGCGTTCCCGTGGGGCACCCTCACCGTGAACATCGTCGGCTCGCTGGTGCTGGGGCTGGTGTCCGGACTGCCGTCCGTCTGGAGCGCCCTGCTCGGCACCGGGTTCTGCGGCGCCCTCACCACGTACTCGACGTTCAGCTACGAGACGCTGAAGCTGGCCCAGAGCGGCGCCCGGTTCTACGCCGTCATGAACGTCGTGGCCTCGGTCGTCGCCGGCCTGGGCGCGGCCGCGGTCGGGATGCTGCTGACTACAGCGTTCTCCGCATGACGTACTCGATGCGGGCCGGGTCGCGCGGGTAGGGCTGCGACTCGCCCGTCGCCTCGAAGCCGTGGCGCTCGTACAGCCGCCGGGCCGCCGCGTTGTCGCCGACGACCCAGAGCATGACCGCCTCGAGCCGCTGCTCGCCGGCCCAGGCGAGGGCCTCGGACACCAGGCGGTCGCCGACGCCGGTCCCGCGGCTGTGCGGGTGGACCCACATGGAGTACACCTCGGGGTCGCTGTCGTGCGGCACCCAGACGCCGATGACGCCGGCGGTGCCGCCCGGCGTGCGGGCGACGGCCTTCAGCCCGCGGTCCGGGGCCATCCAGGCCCGCCACTGCTCGTCGGTGTAGCCCTGCTCCTTGTCGAGCGACGACCCGAACGCCTCGGGCGCGTCGGCCAGCGCCGCCAGCCGCACGCTGCGCCACAGTTGCCAGTCGGCCGGTCCCAGTCGCTGCACTTCAACGCTCATGAGGGCTGACGCTACGAACCGGGGGCCCGAGTCGGCAACGCGATATTGCCGGTGCTGCAGCGTGCCGGTGCTCAGGCCAAAGGCGGGCGGCGCCGGTGCCGGCCCGCCCGGTCAGCGGGCGTAGGTGCCGACGGTCTCGCGCCGGCGGGCCGCGCGGCGGGTCCGGAAGTAGCGGTTGGCGGCGGGCTGGAACATGAGGGCGCAGGCGGCGAGGACGGCCGTCACGTGGACGGCACGGCTGGCCCCGAAGAGCAGGTCGACGGGGCCGGACTCGCGGATCACCGCGAGCGGCGAGCCGCCCTCGGCCAGCCACAGCAGCGGGTCGGCGACGAGCGACAGCAGGCCGAAGACGCCGAGGCCGACCGCCAGGGCGACCCGGGCCCACTGGCGTCCGGCCGCCATCTGCGCCACCGCGAGCGCGGCCGCGGCGAAGACGGCCACCCGCACCGCCACCCCGGCGGCCGCGCCGGCACCGGCCTGTCCGCTGGCCACGACCAGCACCGTCTCGAAGATGCCGGCGCCGATCGCCACCGCCCACATCGTGCGGGCGCGCCGTACGGGAGCCGGGATTCGCTCGATGTTCTCCATGCCCTCAATGCTCGGCTTCCGCCCGCCCCGGAACCATCCGGGCACCGGCCCAGTGCATACACCGGCCAGCCCTACCATCACCTGCCACCGCGTCAACTAAGGTTGACAAACTGACGTTCGTCAACTAAAGTTGACGGCATGGGGATTCGTGGCATCAACTACGACGTCGGGACCCAGACGGGGCCGTTTCTCTCCCGCGAGGTGTTCGACGCGGCGACGACCCGGCGGGACCTGGGCGTCATCCGGGACGAGCTGCACTGTGACGCGGTGCGGATCTCGGGAACCGAGCGCGCCCGGCTGATCGAAGCCGCCGGGATCGCGCTCGAGCTGGGGCTGGAGGTCTGGCTCTCGCCGCACCTGCACGACGGTGACGCCGAGGAGACCCTAGCGCACCTGCGCGAGTGCGCCGCCGCCGCGCAGGAGCTCGACAGCGAGCGGATCGTGTTCCTGGCCGGCGGCGAGCTCACCCTCTTCATGAAGGGCATCCTCAAGGGCGACACGCTGTTCGAGCGGCTGCGGCCGCAGCAGATGATCAAACTGCGGCTGCTCGGCACGCACAACAAGCCGCTCA
The DNA here is from genome assembly GCF_019904175.1 of Dactylosporangium vinaceum. Classification (GTDB taxonomy): domain Bacteria; phylum Actinomycetota; class Actinomycetes; order Mycobacteriales; family Micromonosporaceae; genus Dactylosporangium; species Dactylosporangium vinaceum. The sequence goes on from NZ_CP061913.1 coordinate 4,872,183, forward strand.
ACGCGTTCCTGCAGCGGGCGGCGGCCGAGGTGCGCGGCGTGTTCCGGGGCCGGGTCTCCTACGCGTCCGCGCCCATCGAGAAGGTCGACTGGAGCCCGTTCGACTACGTGTGCGTGGACACGTACCGCGGCAAGCGCAACCGCACCGATTACGGCGAGCGGTTCCGGCGCCACCTCCAGCACGGCAAGCCCGTCTACGTCACCGAGGTCGGCTGCTGCGCGTACCGGGGTGCCGAGGAGAAGGGCGGCATGGGCTGGGCCATCGTCGACCAGGAGCACGGCCGCCTCTCCGGCACCTACGTCCGCGACGAGGAACTGCAGGCCCGCGAGGTCGTCGACATGGCCGACATCCTCGACCGCGAGGGGGCGGCCGGGGTCTTCGTGTTCACGTTCGCCGCGCCGACCCTGACCCACCACGACGACCCCGCCTTCGACCTGGACATGGCGTCCTACGGCGTGGTCCGCAGCTACGACGACGGGCACTGGGAGCCGAAGCGGCTGTTCCAGGCGCTCGCGGAGCGCAACGCCCGCGCGGCGCGCTAGCTGGCCGGCGATGCTCGCCTTCGCGGTGGCCTGCGCCCGGTCAGCCGGCCGGGTGCAGGGCCGCGTCGATCAGGCCGTCGGCGTGCCAGGTCTCGCCGTGCGGGCCGATGGCGGCCAGGAACGCCGTCTCGGCCGGGCGCAGGTGCGCGAGCAGGGCGGCGCGCCGGTAGCGGTCGGTGAAGCGGGCGCCGTCCGGGCCGGTGAGCAGCACGGCGATCGGCTCGTCGCCGCCGAAGGGTAGGTCCGGGTACCCGTTGCCGCCCCAGTACATGGCCGCCGTCTCCGCGGTGGCGCGCCGGCCGGCCGCGGCGAGCAGGAGCAGCTCGGCCTGGGTGGTGCCGGCGTCGGCGTGGTAGTCGTACAGGTACAGCTCCAGCACGCCGCCGACGTGCCGGGCGAGCGTCCACCCCTGCGCGGCCCGGGCCGCCAGCCGCGCCCGGGGCGTGCCCGGCAGCGGCGTCCACCGCGGCCACACCGTCTCCGCATCGGCGATCGCCCCGGTGTCCGGCACGGGGGTGTCGAGCCAGTCCTCGAAGCCGGCGCGGGTCATCGGGATCCGCGCCGCCACCATGTACGACCGTCCGCTCACCCGGTGATCATACGGACGGGGTGAGCGCGGCGAGCAGGTCCGCTCCCGTGACCGGCGTCCACGGCGGCGGGGGCGTGCCGTCGACGAGCAGGGCCGCGGAGCCCTCGGCGACGTCGGTACCCGCGATCGCGGCGAGGCGGTCGGGGTCGGCCGCGCACGCGAACGTCCGCGCGCCGGTCGGAGCGGTGGCGGTACCCCCGCCGGATGTGGCGCGGACAGCCGCGACGATCTCGTGGGGCGCACCGGCCGGCACTGCTGTGCAGGTGCCGTCGGCGTGGGCGACGACGACCCGCTCGGCCCGGCCCGCGGCGTGCCAGGCGGCGAGGTCGAGGAGGGTCGGCCGGTTGCCGGCGGCGAAGTGCTCCCACAGGTCGGCCGCCATCCGGCCCAGCCGCGGGCCGCGCTGACCGACGTTGTGGCCGTAGCCGCGCGCGCTCAGGCTCGCGTCGATCCACATCGCCTCGCCGGTGTCCACGTTGAGCACGAACGGGGCCATGGACTTCGCGTCGCCGCGCAGCGTGAAGCGCTGCAGGACGCGGGCGGCGGTGAACGGCTCGCGCCGGGTCTGCGGCAGGGACAGGCCCGCGAACGCGGCGTCGAGCGCCTCGAACGGCACGTCGTTGTAGCTCAGCACGACCGGCACGGCCCAGGCGACCCCGGCCTGGCGCAGCGCGGCCCGGTCGAGGTCCAGGAACTCGGTCGCGCCCAGCGGCGCCGGCGCTGACGTGAGGTCGCCGGAGTGGACGGCCGCGCTGCCGTGGAAGCGCAGGTGCGTGTAGTCGCAGTGGCCGCGCGACGTCCAGTCGTCACGGTAGAACGCGCAGGACAGGTCCAGGTCGACCCGGTGCTCGGCGGCGTCCACCCAGTGCAGGAACAGCCGCAGGATCGGCGCGTCGCCGAGCGCCCGCAGGCTGCCGCGGGGCCAGCCGGCCAGCTGCTGCGACCCGGCCCGCTCGCGCGCGGGCGCCGGCACCCGGGCCAGGCCGGCGTCGAGGACGGCCACGTCGAACCCGTCGAGCGCCGCCGCCCGCCCGGCCAGCTCGGCGTCCACAGTGGAGCGGACCCGGGCGATCGCGTCCGCGGGGAGTGGGCCGCGATGTTCGGGCTCGGTCCAGGTGCGCACCACGTCGCCCTTGGGGAAGAACGTCCGCCGCGGGGTGCCCGGCGCGGGGCCCGGCAGCGGCGGGCGGGGCCGGTTGCGGGCCGGGGGCGCGTCCGGGCGGCGCAGTCCGAGGGCGCGGCGCAGCGCGCTGCCGAGCCCGCCGACCTGCTCGGCCGGCACCGCGGCCACCTGCTGCGAGATGCCGGCGGCGGCCTCGGCGGCCACCTCGGTGACCGCTTCGGCGGCGCCCGCGGCCGGGGCGGCCGGGGCGGTGGCGTCGCGGCCGGTCAGCGCCGCGGCGGCCGCGGCGAGCACGGCGGGGGAGACCCGCGGGGTGGTGCGAGCGGCGGCGTCGAGCACGCGGGCGAGGGTGCCGGGGTCGTCGCCGGCCAGGCGCAGCAGGTGGTCGATGCGCCGCCACAGGTCGCCCGGGCGCTCGGTGAGCAGCCGGGCCGCGGCGGCCGCGTCGCCGTCGGCGACGGCCTCCTCGACGAGCGCGGCGAACGTTCGGACCCGAACGGACACGGTGCCGTCGGCGTGCTGCTCCAGGACGATGCGGTCGGGGCGGGACAGGTGCGCGGCGACCATCGCGTGACCGAGCGGCGCATCCGGGGCGGCGTGGGTGCCACGGAGGGCGGCGAACACGACTGCCGCGTCCGGGTGGCCGGCGGCGTGCTCGAAGGGGTGCAGGCGCTCGGCGATGCGCTTCCACACGACCGGGTGCCGGGCCACGTCCTCGGCCGCCGTCGCGCAGTCGAGGCCGTCGATGAACCCGAGCACGGCCCGGCGCAGCGCCCGCGGCACGGCCCGGACCCGCGGGATCGGCACGGTGACCCGCGGCTCGTGGACGGGCCGCCAGCCCTCGTTGGGGCCGTGCGGGTCGGTGGTGCGGCGGGGCACGACCAGGCCGGGGTCGCCGCCGGAGTACGCCCACAGCGTGCGGGCGACGTCGGTCGCCGTGCTCCAGCGCGTCACGGCGCCGGCCAGCACGGCCGGGTACGACGGCTCCAGCGCGGCCGCGTGCAGCGCCCACGCGATGACACACGCGAGGGTCTCGCGGGCCGGCACCACGTCCGGGAGCCAGTCGAGGCGGCCGGGAGCGGTCCCGGCCACGAGTGTGCGCAGGTCCTCGCGGTCGTGCTCGCTCAATGCGGCGGCCCGGGCCACGAGGCCGTCGCGCAACCGCACGGCACACGCGCCGGGGTCGGCTTCCAGATGCAGACGCCGCAGTTGTACCGCGGGCAGGCTCGCGGCCGCCCCGTGCGGAGCGACCACAGGCAGGTAGGCGTCCCCGGCGGCGAGCCGGCTTCCGCAGACCGGGCAGGCCGAGTACTGCGCCGGGTCGAAGCACACCGTGCACACGGCGTGCGCGCACGGGTCGAGCGGCCGGACCTGACCGACCGTGCCGCACAGGATGCACGGCGCGGCACGGTGCTGGAACAGGTGCACGAGGAGGCGCTCGACGTACAGGCGGCCGGGGTTCTCGGGCGTGTCCGGGAAGTTGCGGAACAGCGGGACGTGGTCGCGGTCAGCGCCGGTGCTCTCGTCGGCGACGGCGGCGATCCAGTCGGCCCAGCGCAGGCGGGTGCCGGGGTCGAGCCGGGCGAACCGGCGGCGCAGCGCGGGCTCCAACAGCCAGCCGCGGGTGGCGAGGTCGGCCTCGAACGCCACCACCCACCCGTCGCCGTCCGCCTCGTTGCCCGGGTCGTCCTGGTCCGGGCTCGGCTGCTGCGGGCGTGCGGCCGGAGCGGGGAGCGCGACGGCGCCGGCGCGGCGCAGCAGCACGGTGGCGAGTGCGTCCATGAAGGGCAACCTCGGCTCGAGGGCAGGGTGAGGCCGGGGCGGAGAGTCGGAACGCTGGAGTCCTTTTCAGAGAAAGAGAGAAGGAAGCGCACCTGGGAGCCGCCCCGGCCGGTCGATGGTACGGCCATCGAACGGCCGTCCGCACCCCTATATCGCGGTCCTGCGGTCAGGCCGGAGCGGACCGTAAGCTAAATTCGGTCGGTGAGCACTTCCGAGGCACCGGTCCGCACCCGCATCGCACCGTCGCCGACCGGCGACCCGCACGTCGGGACCGCGTACGCCGCGCTGTTCAACCTGGCGTTCGCGCGCAAGCACGGCGGCGAGTTCATCCTCCGCATCGAGGACACCGACCGCACGCGCTACGTCGAGGGCAGCGAGCAGCAGGTGTTCGACACGCTGCACTGGCTCGGGTTCAGCTGGGACCAGGGCCCGGACGTCGGCGGACCGGCGGCGCCGTACCGCCAGTCGGAGCGGCTGCCCGTCTACCGGGAGGTCGCCGAGCGCCTGCTCGCCGACGGGCACGCGTACCAGTGCTGGTGCTCGTCGGAGCGGCTCGCCGCGATGCGCACCCGCCAGCAGCAGCTGAAGATCCCCACCGGCTACGACCGGATGTGCTACGGCAAGACCCGCGAGGAGCGCGCCGAGCTGCCCGGCTTCACCGACGTGCCGGTCATCCGGATGCTCGCGCCGGCCGACACCAAGGTGTCGTTCGAGGACCTCATCCGCGGGAAGATCACCCCGCCGGAGCCGGACGACCAGGTCATTCTGAAGGCGGACGGCTTCCCGACGTACCACCTCGCCGTCGTCGTCGACGACAACGCGATGGGCGTGACCCACGTGATCCGCGGCGAGGAGTGGATCAACTCCACCCCCAAGCACATCCTGCTGTACACCTGGCTCGGCTGGCCCATCCCGACCTACGCGCACATGCCGCTGCTGCGCAACGTCGACCGCTCGAAGATCAGCAAGCGCAAGAACCCGGCCGCCCGCCTCAAGTGGTTCCAGGAGGAGGGCTACCTGCCCGAGGCCCTTGTCAACTTCCTGGCGCTCATGGGCTACTCGATGCCCGAGGGCCAGGAGATCTTCACGTTCGACGAGATGGTGGAGTCGTTCGACTTCGCCCGCGTCAACCCGGTCGGCCCGGTCTTCGACATCGACAAGCTGAACTGGCTCAACGGCCACTACCTGCGCGCCCTCGACGACGAGGCGTTCCTGAGCGCAGCCGAGCCGTTCCTGCCGGCCGGCCTGACCCGCGACGACATCCGCTCCCTGGTCGTGCCGCTGCGCGAGCGCACCAAGAAGCTGATCGAGATCCCGGAGCAGCTGGACTGGCTGGCCGCCGAGTCCGTCGACATCCAGCCGGCCGACCTGGCCAAGCACGGCCTGCCGGCCCCGGACGCCGCCACCCAGCTGGAGACGTTCGCGAAGAATCTCGAGCAGCTGGACCCGTTCGACAAGGAGCAGATCACCGCCGCCCTGGACCGGGTCGTCGCCGAGTCCGGCCTCAACCGCCGCCGCTCCTTCATGACCGCCCGCCTGGCCCTGGTCGGCAAGCCGGTCTCCCCGCCGCTGGACGACACCATCGTCGCCTTGGGCGCGGCCCGCACGGTGGCCCGTCTCCGCCGGGCCGCGGCCGGGATCGCCTCCTGACCGGCCGCCGTCTTACCGCCGCACCTTCCGGCTAGGGTGCCGCGCGAAGTGCCGGACGCTTCTTAGCTGCGCGCTTTCGCGTCACCCTGCTTTTCCCCCGCAACCGCGGTTTCTCTTCAGCCCGCTTGCGCGCTGCCTCGGCTTGTAGCGACCGCGCCTTCAACTCCAGCAACGCGCAGCTCCCTGCAGTATCCGGCCGGGGGAGCTGCGCGTTCGTGCATCCAGCCGTCGTCCCAGCATGCGCGAATGTGCACCGTCTGCGTTTGGCTCCGCGCGTGAGAACGGGACCCGTTTGTTGTTGAATCCGGTCCCGCCATCACGCGCCGGCCGGTGGCGGCGTCAAGGTGATCCAGGCGGGTCCAGACCTCGGGCCAGCCCGGATCGCACGAACCTGACCGCATTGGCTGCGGTCAGGTTCGTGGTGCCACCGCGCCCGGGCCCTCCGCTGGCGCAGGTCTATCCGGCGCTGGGGTGGATGCCATCCCCGTCCGGACCGGGGGTGTCCTGTCCGAGGCCCCGACGGATCGCGATCTCGACAGGTGAGTACGCGCCGTCGGCTCGCTGCAGTTCGTACGGCACGGCCGGCATCAGCGGCGGCTGGGCCATGAAACGCGGCCGCACGCCGTGGTGCGGTTGCGCCGCGTGCACCAGAAACGGATGACACAGGAAGACGTCGCCCGGGGAGCCGGTGGCGAGCGTGACTGGCCGGTGGGCGGAGGCCGCCATCAACTCGGGCGCAAGGGTAAGCCCGCTCGCCCCGTCATCCCCGTACTTTTCCAGCACCTTCGGCACGTCCAGGTGGGAGCCGACCCGGATCCGGGTCGGGGCGTCCTGCTCGCCGACCTCGCTGAACAGGAACAGCATCAGCAGCGCCCGGCCCCGGGAGTGCACATTGGTGAAGTACCAGCTCTCGCCCTCCGGCAGGTAGCTGCCCTCGATGTGCCAGCCCGCGTCGTCCGGCTCCTTTTCGTGCGGGAAGCGCAGCGGGAAGGTGCCCAGTGAGTAGCGCGGCTCCCAGCGTCCCGCGCCGACGAGCAGGTCATACGCGTGGTGCAGGAACGGGGAGTTGGGTGCCGCGGCGAACGGCCCCTGCGCCATCCCGGGCACCCAGTGCACAGGCTCCGTCCACGTCGCTGGATCGTCCGGGTCGCAGCCCGTCTCTCGCCATAGCAGCCGCGCGCAGTCCGCGGCAACGCGCGGCGCGACCGCGCCTTCGAGCTTGACGAAGCCATCGCGAAGAAAGCGGGATACCAGGGTCGTGTCATCCATGCCGGTATCGTGCGGTGACAACGCCCCGATCGCCCGACATTTTCCGCACCGCCTTTGTCGGGTCAAGCCCGCCCCGGCATGCGTTCGTGCCGCGACGGCGCCAGCCGTGATGTGATCGGGACACGACGATCGGGCGCGACCGGTGCGCCTTCGACCAAGGTTGACATCGGAGGAAGGCTCCATGATCTCGGCACTCAACCGGCTCGTCGACCTCGTCGAGGAGGGCCTGACCGCGGACTTCGACGTCAAGGAGGTGGCCAGGACGCTCGGCACGACCGAATACCACCTCCGCCGGATGTTCTCGTCGTTGGCCGGCATGCCACTGTCAGAGTATGTGCGTCGCCGCCGCATGACCGTCGCCGCCGCCGATGTCGTCCGCAGTGAGCAGGATCTGCTGAGCGTCGCCGTCCGGTACGGATACGGCTCGACCGAGGCGTTCGGGCGGGCGTTCCGGGCGGTCCACGGCGCCGGCCCTGGTGAGGTGCGCCGCGCCGGAGGCCCCCTGCGCACCCAGTCGCAGCTCAGGTTCCGCCTGACCGTGGAAGGCAGCGAACGCATAGACACCCGCATAGTCGAGCACCCCGAGTTCCGGCTGGTGGGGCACGCTGTCCGCGTTCCGCTGGTCCACCAAGGCATCAATCCGCACATCCGGCAGCACATCACCGCATTGCCCGCGGAGGAGCACCTGCGCTTGAAGGCCCTCGGTGACACCGAGCCGGCGGGACTGCTCGCGGTCAGTGACGACCTCGACCCCGACCGGGCCGAGGGCAGCGAGCTGACCTACCTTCACGGGGTCGCCGTGTCCCCGGATACGCCGGTCCCGGGCGGTCTCGAGATCATCAAGGTTCCGGCCGGCAGATGGGTGGTCATCCGAACCGCGGGGCCGCATCCGCAGACGCTCCAGAAGACCTGGGCCACCACCGCAGCCGAGTGGTTCCCCTCCAACCCCTGGCGTCTGCGGCCAGGTCCGGAGATCGTGGCGGTGCTCGATCATGCGGACGACTTCAGCACCGCGACCTCTGAGCTCTGGCTGCCCGTCGAGCCGGCATAACGACCCGGTGCGCATCCCGGCGGACAACGTTGACGGCACACATTGACGAGGACACAGCTCGCAGGCACGAGGAACACCCGTCACCGGGCATAGGACACCCGTGGTCGGGGTCCGACCGGTGCGTGTGACCTGCGACTTGCTCGCCGGTTCGGGACCACCTCGATCGGTTGGTTTCGATGTTCGCGAGTATCAGACCAGTCGCCGCACGGTCCGTTCGGCGCTGACGTCGGTGTGGCCGGCGCCACGCGAGCTGTGTGTGTGCGAACGTGCGGTGGCGGGTGTCAGGGGCTGAGCGGTTCGCGGCCGAATGTGACGGCGGCGCGCAGGTCGGACGGCACACGGCCGGCCAGTTGCGCGTCCGGCTGCACGCCGAGCGCGTCGTTGACCGTGGCGAACGCGATGCGCAGTGCGATGAAGACGGTCATCGCGAAGATGTCGGCGTCGCTGTAGCCGGCGGCGCGCAGTGTGGACACGTCCGCCTCCGTCGTCGCGCCCGGGTTGCGGGCCACCCGGCGGGCCCAGGCGGCCAGGGCCTGTTCGGCGTCGGTCAGGCCGGTGTCGGCGCCGGTCACGACGGCCGCGGCGGTGCCGGGCCCGGCTTGAGCGGTAAGCTTCTCGCCCCACGCCAGGGCGCAGTAGGAGTCGCCGAACGCCGACGTCGCCGCGACCACCAGGATCGCGCGGGTGCGCAGCGGCAGGCGGCCGCCGACCGCCTTGCGCATGAGGGCGAACAGGTCGTTACAGACCTCGGGCGCGTGCGCCCACAGTTTGGACACGTTCATGACGTACCCGAGCTCGTCCAGGTCATCGGCGTAGAGCCGGTCGGCGCCCTCGGACGGCTCCGGGTCGTGCAGGAATCCGATCATGTCCCGATTGTGCAGCGCCGACATGGGGCGATTGGACCGTGCGGGCGTGGGTAATCCGACGTCACCCCGTCGGTTTCCGGACAGCAGGAGGACCCGCGCAATGGTGCGTAACGACGACGGCGTCAACTTCATCGGCGGCAACGTCGTCAGCGGTGCGCTTCAGCGATGCGTGTCGGTCGGCTCCGAGCAGTTCTCCGCGCAGTACTGGGACCGGGCGCCGCTGCTCTCACCGGCCCAGGGCGACTATCTTGACCTGCTCGACCTCGGCGGCGTCGACGAGCTGCTCAGCGGCCGGGCCCTGCGCACCCCGTTCGTGCGGATGGCGAAGGACGGCCACGTCATCCCGTCCGCCCGCTACACCGGCAGCGGTGGGGCCGGGGCCGAGATCGGCGACCAGGTCCACGACGAGAAGGTCCTCGCGCTGCTGGCCGACGGGGCGACGCTGGTGCTGCAGGGCCTGCACCGGATGTGGCCGCCGCTCGTCGCGTTCGCGTCCACGCTGCGCCAGGAGCTGGGCACGCCCGTGCAGATCAACGCGTACCTCACGCCGCCGGACAGCCGCGGGTTCGACCCGCACTACGACACCCACGGCGTGTTCGTACTGCAGGTCAGCGGGCGCAAGCATTGGCGGGTCCACGCGCCCGTCCTCGAGTCGCCGGTACCGCGGCAGCCGTGGGGCGGCGTCGCCGAGGAGGTCGCCGCCGCCGCGAGCACCGAGCCCGCCATCGACACGACGCTGACCGCCGGTGACGCACTGTACCTGCCCCGCGGCTGGCTCCACTCGGCCTCGACCGCCGGCGAGTGGTCGCTGCATCTGACGATCGGCCTGCACGCCCCGACCCGGCTCACGCTCATCGACGCCCTGCAGCGCATGGCCGTGCGCGAACCGCGGCTGCGGGCCGGGCTGCCCATGGGCCTCGATCCGGCCGACGCCAAGTCGCTGGCCCCGGCACTGGCCGACACGGTCGCGGCCCTGCACGAGTGGCTCGACTCGATCACGCCGGAGGATGTGGCCGCGCAGCTGCGCGGGGAGACGTGGTCGGCCGCCCGCCCGGCGCCGCTGCGCCCGGTTGCCCAGGCCGCGGCGCTGTCCGCGATCGGCCCCGACGTCCGGGTCGCGGCCCGGCCCGGGCTGCCGGTCCGGCTCGAGGATCCTTCGGGCGGGCGGGTTGCGGTACACCTGCCGGATCGGTCGTTGCAGTTGCCTGAGAGCTGTGCCGCGGCGTTGCGGACGGCGTTGGACGGGCGCCCGCACCGGGTCGGTGACCTGCCGGGCCTCGACGACGCCGACCGGATCGTGCTGGCCCGCCGGCTCCTGCGCGAGGCGGCGCTCGTGCTGGCGTAGCGCACATCCGGGGACTGCTTTCCGTCTGCTGGCCCGCTGCCGATCGCCGGCTCGTGGCGAAGCGCTCTCCGACCCTTGGCGATGCTCTACGAGATCGCCGGCCCGGCGCGCGACGGCTTCGCCCGCGAGGACGGCCGGCGCCCCGTGCGCACCCACCAGCTGCGCGATCCGGTCGAGACGAGCACCGGCCCGACCGGCACCGCGGGCCGCGTCCACATGGGACACTGACCATTCCCTTAGCTTTGGCTTTCGTCGGTTGACCGAGCGCTCAAGCATCCGAATACTTCGATTCATGCATCGTCGCCTCGGCCGTCTGGCCGCCGCAATCCTGCTGGCACTCGGCGCAACCGGCACGGTCGTGGCCGTGTCCGGCGCGCCCGCGTCCGCGTCGCCCGCGCTCGCCGACGGGTGTTACACCTGGAGCGGTACCCTCCAATCGGGCTCTTCCGGCGAAGCCGTCCGCCAGTTGCAGATCCGGGTGTCCGGGTATCCCGGCTCCGGTGGCGTGCTGGGCCTCGACGGACAGTACGGGGCCGCCACGAAGGCCGCCGTGCAGCGTTTCCAGAGCGCTTACAGCCTCACCGCGGACGGTATCGCCGGCCCGCAGACATTCGCGAAGATCTACGCGTTGCAGGACGACGACTGCACGCCTGTCAACTTCTCCTACGGCGAACTGAACAACTGCAACAGCACCTGGGCCGGTGGCAACGTGTCGGCGGCGACGGCCAAGGCCAACGCGCTTGTCACCATGTGGAAGCTGCAGGCGCTGCGGCACGCGCTCGGCGACGTACCGCTCACTGTGACGAGCGGGTTCCGCAGCACCTCGTGCAACAGCGCGGTCGGCGGCGCGTCGAGCAGCCGGCATCTCTACGGCGACGCCGCCGACCTGGTGTCGGGCTCCCGGACGCTGTGCCAGCTCGCCCAGGAGGCCCGCAACCATGGCTTCGCCGGCATTCTCGGGCCCGGCTACCCCGACCACAACGATCACACCCATGTGGACGGTCGCCCGTCGCGCTTCTGGTCCGCCCCGAACTGCGGCGTGGCCAGCCTGGACGGTGGCCTCGACCCGCTGCGCGACAACTGAAAGATCAAACCCAGGTGGGGGTACGTCCACCGGCATAGCGTGCACCGAAACCGCCCGTGGGGAGGATCTCGTCGATCGCGGCGAGGTCCTCCTTGGACAGTTCGACGTCCGCGGCGGCCACGTTCTCCTCGACCCGGGCGATGCTGCGGGTGCCCGGAATCGGCACGACGTGCTCGCCGCGGGTCAGCAGCCACGCCAGCGCGAGCTGTGAAACCGTCGCACCCTTGGACCCGGCGAGTGACCGGAGACGCTCGACCGCCGCGAGGTTCTGCTCATAGTTGCCCGGCTGCCACCGCGGGTCGGTACGGCGCATGTCGGACTGGTCGTACTGGTCGGCCGGCTTCGCGGTACCCGTGAGGAAGCCACGGCCGAGCGGCGAATAGGGCACGAACCCGATGCCGAGCTCGCTCAGGGTGGGGAAGAGCGCCTCGACATCCCGCTCGAACAGCGAATATTCGGTCTGCAGTACCGACACGGGCTGCACGGCGTGCGCCTTGCGGATCGTCTCCGGGCCGGCCTCGCTCAACCCGAAGTACTTCACCTTGCCCGCGTCGATGTACTCCTTGACCGTCCCGGCCACGTCCTCGATCGGCACGGTCGGGTCGACCCGGTGCTGGTAGAGGACGTCGATGTGGTCGACGCCGAGGTAGCGCAGGCTGTTGTCGACGACCTCGCGGATGTGCTCCGGGCGGCTGTCGAAGCCGAAGTCGCGGGTGAAGCCGAACTTCGTCGCGATGACGATCTCGTCGCGGAAGTCCTTCACCGCGCGCCCGACCGTCTTCTCGTTCTCGCCCCAGCCGTACAGCTCGGCGGTGTCGAAGAAGTCGACGCCCAGCTCGTGCGCGCGGCGGATGGTGGCGATGCCCTCCTGCTCGTCGCCGGGCCCGTAGGCGAGGTGGATGCCCATCGCGCCGTAGCCGATCTCGGCAACCCGCAGCCCCTGCCGGCCGAGTGTGCGCTGTCGCATGTGTCCTCCAAAGAATCGCGTCCGTGTCAGCCTACGCCGAATCTGTCAGTGACTGACAAGTTTGGCGGCGGGTTACGCTTATCACGTGGGGCTGCGGGAACAGACACGCGAGGCGGTGCGCGCCGCGATCGCCGAGCGTGCCCTGGACCTGTTCGACCGGCGCGGCTTCGACAACACGAGCGTCGACGACGTGGCCGCGGCGGCCGGGATCTCCGGGCGCAGCTTCCACCGGTACTTCCCGGCCAAGGAGGACGCCGTCATCGGCGACTCGACCGGGCTGGGCCAGATCGTCGCCGACGCGCTGGCCGAGCGCCCGGTCCTCGAGCCGCCGTGGCTGGCGATGCGGGCCGCACTGCAGCCGATCGTCGAACTGTCGGAGGCGAACGCGCAACGCAGCCGGCTGGTCATGCGGGTGGTGAACGGCTCGGCCTCGCTGCGGGCCCGCAACCTGGAGAAACACCTCGCCTGGTCGCGGACCCTGACCCCGATCATGCGCCGCCGCCTGGGCGACCCGGCCGGCGGCGACGTGCCCGCGCAGGCCATCGTGCTCGCCGCACTGTCCTGCCTGGACGCCGCCTACGCGGGCTGGGTCGCCGGTGACGGCGGGAGCCTGGCCGACCTGCTGGACCTGGCCTTCGACAGCGTCGTCACGGGGTGACCCTCCGCACGCCGGGTCACCCCGCACCGTGTGATCGCGCGGTCAGTGCACGGTAGGTCGCCACACGTTCGGGCTTCCGCACAGTCGCAATCTGGTGCGTTCGCCTTGTGCCGAGCATCCTACGGTCACTGCACGCCTGGGAGTCGCCATGTGCCGGGCCATCGCACGGTCGCCACATGGTGGATCGCCGCGTGGTGAGCGACCTGGGATGAGTCACCACGTGCAGGTCACGAGACCGGCCGAGTCACCGCCGGGCGATGCTGCGCAGGAGCGGCCGGTAGACCCGGGCCGAGTCGGACAGCGCCCCGAAATGAGACGACGAGTTGCCGTCGATGTACGTGGTCGCGATGTCCACCTCGTCGATCGGGTGTCCCTGTTCGAGCGCCGCGAGCAGCATCTGCATCTCGTAGTCGAAACCGTCGCCGGGCACGGTCAGCAGCCACTGCAGCAACGTGGCCGGGAACGCTCGCAGCCCGGTCTGCGTGTCCCGGATTTTGGTACCGCTCACGGCCTGGAACAGCGCGGCCGTGAACAGATTCCCGAAGCGGCTGCGCAGCGGCGTCCCGGAGCCGAACCGCCGGGCGCCGAGCGTGATACGGCCCGTGACCTCGGCGTGCTGGGCGACCCGCCGGATGTCCTCGACGCTGTGCTGACCGTCCGCGTCCGCGCACACGACCCCGCGGCCGGGCCACACGTCGGCGATGTGCGCGACCCCGGTCTTGAGCGCCGCACCCTTGCCGCGGTTCACGGGGTGGGACAGCACGGTCGCGCCGCGCCCCCGGGCCGAGTCGAAAATACTGGCGGCGGCGGTACCGCTGCCGTCGTCCACGATCACCACCGGCATACCCGCACCGAGACCGGTCAGCAGCTCGACCAGGCGAAACGAGGGCCGGAACACCGGCAGCAGCACAATCATCCACCGTCGATACCCGCGGCGCGCCTTGATCCACCACCCGTCCGCCGGACGAGTGCAACCGCAATCCGTTCCCGCCGCCGCAGCGCCGCGTCCGTACGCGCACCGAGCAGGCACAGCCGCGACCCCAGCCGCAACAGCCGCTCCGACTGCCACGGCCCGGCCGCCGGGATGTCGACGAGCGCCGTCCCCCGCAGCCCGAGCACCTTCCCGGCCAGGTACCGCACCCGCGGCAGATGCCACGCATGCGAGACAAGCCCGAGCGGCGCCGCCGCCGAATACGGCCCGCCGACAAGCCCTTCCTCGACCAGATTGAGCAGATTCTCGAGGGTACTGCGAGACCGCACCTCAGCGACCAACTCGCACCCCGCCACCAACTCGCACCCCGCCACCAACTCGCACCCCGCCACCAGCCCGACCCGCCCGCCGCCCGCCCCCGCCCAAGACGTCGCGCCGACCACGCCCAGCTCCCTGTTCCCCTTGTCCACCACACCCGGCGTCGCGTCCGCCGCACACACGTTCCCGCTCACCGTGTGCGCGCCGTGCCAGCCCATGTTCGCCGCGTGCACGTCTGCACGCGTCAGATGCGTGCCGTGCACGTTCGTGCAGGGTATGCGCGTGCCGTGCTCGTTTGGCGTGTGCGCGTCGTGCTCGTTTGTGCGCGGCATGGCGGCGGTGTGCAGTAGGCGGGCGGCCTCGCGCAGCATCAGGTTGGCCTCGCGGTGGCCGGGCGGAGGCTCGGGAGCGTTCTCGGAGACGCCGGCCCAGCCGCCGGTGAACACGATCCGGGCCGGCCGGCCCATGCGGAAGACGTGCTCGACCGCGGCGTGGACCCGGGCCAGGCTGTCGGCGGTGAGTTCGTACCGTCCTTGGTGTACGTGTACGCCGCGGCCGAAGACGAGCAGCGTGGCGACGTACCCTGTCATGTTTTCGACCGTATCCCGACCACCTCCACCATCGATACACTGCCCGGCATGACGGGGCGTGTGGTGCGGCGCACGGCCGCGGTGCTGGCCTTTCTCGCGGCCGCCGTGCTCGCGGCCACGCCGTCGCCCGGTGAGGCCGCTCGGCCGCCGCTGCGCGTCCTGCAGCTCAACCTGTGCGACAGCGGGTTCGCCGGGTGTTACAGCGGGCGGGCGCTCGACGTGGCCGCGGCCGTCATGCGGGCGAACCGGCCGGACATCGTCACGCTCAATGAGATCTGCTCGGGCGACGTCGAGGCGCTCGGGACCGTGCTCGACGGCGTGTTCCCCGGTGACCTTGTCGTCCGTGCGTTCGAGCCCGCCGGTGACCGGCGTACAGGAGCGCCGTTCGCGTGCGTGAACGGCGAGGACTACGGGATCGGCCTGCTGGCCCGGTTCGCGGGCGGGCGGCGGACGACGGTCGTCGAGGGCGGTCTGTACCCGGAGCAGGACACGCAGGACCTGCACGATCCCGAGCAGCGGGCGTGGGTGTGCGTGCATGCGGCCGGCGCGTATCAGGCGTGCACGACCCACCTGGCGAACACGGTGCCGGGCGTCGCGTTCAAGCAGTGTCAGTATCTGTTCGGCGTGGCCATCCCCGGCCTGCACGATCGCGCGGGTTACGTCCCGACCGTCGCCGCCGGCGACTTCAACCTGCTCGAACGTGCACAAGGCTGCATCCCGGAGCGCGCGTATGTGCGCGCGGATGACGGTGCCGTGCAGTACGTCGCCGCCACCGCCGACCATGCGGTGATCGGTTCGAGCGCGCTCGACCTGCAGCAGGCGACCGATCACCCCGGGCTGCTGGTCTCGCTCGCCGCGAACTGAGCGCCGACCGCAGCCGCCCGATCGCGCACCTCGCTCAGTCGAGGCTGGCCGGAAATGTGCGTTGACCTGCGGTGATCGGTTCCCGTGACCGTGCAGTGAGCGGATCGGTCGTGTGTGATCGGCGGTTGGCGCCCGAGGTGTTCCAGGTGTCCGAGGCGTCCGAGGCGTCCGAGGCGTCCGAGGTGGTGAGCGGATCGGTCGTGCGCGATCGGCGGTTGGCGTCCGAGGTGGTCGAGGCGCTCGAGGCGGTGCGCTGCACGACGCCGGACGTGGTCGCGACGGATCATCCCGGGCTGCTGGTCACGCTCGCTGGGGACTGTGCGCCGATGTCGGCCAGGTGGCGGTCGGCGACCGCCATGGCCTCGGCGTGCGTGAGCGCTCCCATGAGCAGCGCGTAACGCAGACCGTCGAGCAGTGCGGCCAGGCGGCGGGCCTCGAATGCCGGGTCCGCGGTCGGGGCCAGCAGAGCTGTGAGCGTACCCACGAAGGCTTGCACTGCCTTTGACAGCTTCTCGTGCAGCGACGCGTCCACCGCCCCGCGGGCCAGGAAGGCCACGGCGACGCGGGCGTCGAAGCGGCTCGGCTCGTCGTGCGGCAGGTACTCGGCCACCAATGCGCGCAGGATCGGCGTGCCGTGTTCGGCGCGGACGCGCACGCGGGCACTGAAGCGTTCGTGCACGCTCAGGCTGAGCCAGTGCTCGAGCGCGTACGTGAGCATGTCCTCCTTCGTCGCGAAGTAGTGCTGCACCGCGCCCATCGAGATGGCGGCCTGCTGGGCGACCTCGCGCAGCGACACGGCGTCCAGGCCGTGCGTCCCGGCGATGTGCAGCAGTGCTTCCACGATGTGCCGGCGGCGTTCGTCGTGGTCGACCTTGCGAGGCATGGGCATGCACCGTCAATCGCGCTGTCGGGCGACGCGGGCCGCGGCGGTGGGACCACTGTCGGCCGGCGTCGGCATCTGGTTACAATGCAACTGCATTGCCAACGGTACCGCGGAGGAGGCTCCATGTCTGTGCGCACGGTCCAGCACGGCGACGTGAGTATCGCGTACGAGGAGTTCGGGTCGGCCGGCGACGAGCCGATGCTGCTCATCATGGGGCTGGACTTCCAGATGGTGTGGTGGCCGGACGAGTTCATCGAGGGCCTGGTCGCGCGCGGTTTTCACGTGGTGCGTTTCGACAATCGCGACGCCGGGCTCTCCACGCACTTCACGTCGCCGCGCCGGGAGAACCTGTTCAAGGTCATGTTCCGGGGCCTGCCCGCGCCGGCGTACACGACGTACGACATGGTCGACGACGGGATCGCGGTGATGGACGCCATGGGCTGGGCCTCGGCGCACCTGCTCGGCGGGTCGATGGGTAGCAGCATCGCGCTGGCCACGGCCGTGCTCCACCCGGACCGTGTGCGCTCGGTGTCAGGTGTGTTCACGGCGCCGGCCCGGAAGTCCGACGCCGTGCGGTACCTCAAAGTGGGGTACTTTCCCAGGCTGATCCGCCACCTTCGGCGCCTGAACCTGCCGCGCAACGACGAGGGTGCGGTCCAGACGCTCGTCGAGATCGTGCGCCTGATGTCGTCGCCCAACCACCCGTTCGACGAGCCCCTGACCCGGCGGATGGCCGAACAGAGCCACGCCCGGGCCCCGCGCGACCCGAGCAGCAGCCAGCGTCACCTGGCCGCGGGCCGGGCGGCCGGCGAGCTCAACGAGCGGATCGGCGAGGTCAGGGTGCCGACGGTGCTCATCAACGGCGCCGACGACCCGTTCATCCGCCCGGGCGCCGCCGCGGCCCAGGCCCGGCGCATCCCCGGCGCGAAGTCGATGGTGCTGCCCGCCATGGGTCACACCCTGCCCCGCGAGCACTGGACGACACTGCTCGACACGATCACCGCCAACGCGCGCAGCGCCGTGCGGCAGTGATGCACGCTGCGCGCATCGGTCACGGGTGACGTGCGCAGTGCCGTGCGGCAGTGATGCACGCCGCAGTGACACGGTCGTCGCCGGCGTGCACGGCACTGTTCGTCGGCGGCTCGCGCTGCGGTGGCCCGATCATGGCCGTAGGCTGCCGCCGTGCTGGTCATTGCCGTGCTCCTGCTGGTCGCCGTGCTCGGGTTCGCCGTGGCCCGGCCGTTCGGGCTGCCCGAGGCCGTCGCGGCTGTGCCGGCGGCCGGGCTCGCGGTGCTGTTCGGGCTCGTAGGGTGGCGTGAGGCCGTGGGTGAGGTGCGCGAACTCGGGCCGACCGTGGGGTTCCTCGCGGCCGTGCTGCTGCTGTCGTACCTCGCGGAAGTGCACGGCGTGTTCGCGTACATCGGCGACGTGGCGGCGCGGCGCAGTCACGGCCGGCCGCAGCGTCTGCTGGGCGCCGTGTTCGCCGCGGCCGCCCTGGTCACCGCCGTGCTGAGCCTGGACGCGACGGTGGTGCTGCTCACGCCTGTCGTGTTCGCGGCGGCGCTGCGCATCCGGGCCCGGCCCGAGCCGCACGTGTACGCCTGCACACACCTGGCCAACTCGGCGTCGCTGCTGCTGCCCGTGTCCAACCTCACGAACCTGCTGGCCTTCGCGGCGAGCGGCCTCGGGTTCGCCGCGTTCGCCGGGCTCATGGCGGCGCCGTGGCTGGCCGTGGTGGGTGTCGAGTACCTCATCCTGCGCCGGTTCTTCGCCGCCGACCTGGCCGTCGCCTCGGCCGTGCAGGAGGGGGAGCCGGCCCGGGCGCCGCGGTACGCCCTCGTCGTGCTCGCACTGACCCTGGCCGGCTTCGCGCTCGGCCAGCCCCTGGGCGTGCATCCGGCGTTCGCGGCCGTGGCCGGTGCGATCGCGCTGGCCGTGCCACTCGTGCGCAAACGTGCACTGCGGCTGTCGTCGGTGGTGCGCGCGGCGAACCCGGCGTTCTGCGCGTTCGTGTTCGGTCTCGGCGTCGTCGTGCTCGCCGTGCGCGAACACGGGCTGGGCCGGCTGGTCGACGCGCTCACACCCGGGCAGACGTCGTTCCTGGCGCTGCTCGCCGTCGCCGGGCTGGCCGCGCTGCTGGCGAACGTGCTCAACAACCTCCCGGCGACGCTTGTCCTGATCCCGGCCGTCCACCACTCACCGGGCCTGCTCCTGGCCGTGCTGATCGGGGTGAACGTGGGCCCCAACCTGACGTACGTCGGCTCGCTCGCCACCCTCCTCTGGCGCCAGATCCTGCACGCCCGCGACGCCGCCCCGTCGGCCGGTCAGTTCCTGCGGCTGGGAGCGCTCACGGTCCCGGCCGCCCTGATCGCCGCGGTGGCCGCGCTGTGGGCCGGGCTGCGCATCGCCGGCATGTGACCGCGGCCCGGCGCCGGCGCTGTGGGCCGGCCGCGCGGGTCGCCGCAGTGGCCGTGCTGCGTATGCGCCGCGCGGGTGCCGGAGTGGCCGGGCTGCGCATCGCCGGCATGTGACCGCGGCCCGGCGCCGGCGCTGTGGGCCGGCCGCGCGGGTCGCCGCAGTGGCCGTGCTGCGGGCCGGCCGCCCGGGTCGCAGCGGTGGCCGTGCTGCGGGTGCGCCGCCCGGGTCGCGGTGATGGCCGCGCTGCCGGTGCGCTCGTGCGAAGCCGGCACGCGGCTCAGGCGCGGTGCCAGCGCACGGGGTCGGCGGCCGAGGCGCGGACGATGCCCTCCGCGGCCAGGTGGTACAGGTGTGCGAGGGTTTCGGCAAGCGCCATCCGGCGCAGCAGGCCGCGCAGCGAGTCCCAGCCCCGTGACCAGGTCAGCGCGGCCGCGACCTGCCAGGCCGTGGGCGCTTCCCGGCCGTCGAGCGCGGCCAGGATCTCCGCGTTGCGCTCGTCGTGATGGCGGATCAGGTCGGCCGCCCGGGCGTCGAGGGCGCGGAAGCGGTACTCGTGCGCCGGCAGCGCCTCGTCCGCGGCGAACTTCGCGGTCTGGTTCAGGGAGGCCAGGTAGGCGCCGAGCGGGTCGCCGTCCGTGCGGGCGTGCACGCCGATGTTCGGGCTGATCCGGGGCAGCAGGTGGTCGCCGGTGAGCAGGATGCCCGCGGCCGGCTCGTGCAGGCACAGGTGGCCCGGAGTGTGCCCGGGTGTCCACACGGCGCGCAGCTCGTGGCGGGTGAGGGGGAGCAGGTCGCCGTCCTCGATGGCCCGGTCCGGCTCGGCCATGTCCATGAGCTCGTCGATGCGCTCCGGCGGCATGGCCAGCTCGCCGGCGTCCGGCTCGGGGACGCCGTGGCGCACCAGCCAGCGCACGTCGGCGCCCGGGTCGCGGCCCGGCCAGGCGCGGCGGGGCAGGGTCGCGGCCTCGGCCGGGTGCATGCCGATCCAGGCGCCGCTCTGCTCGCGGACCCAGCCGCTCATCCCGTGGTGGTCCGGGTGGATGTGGGTGAGCACGATCCCGGTGACGTCGGCGATCCCGGCCCCGGCCGCCGCGAGCCCCGAGACGAGCGCGGCCCGGCCGGCGTCGGTGTCCCAGCCGGGGTCCACGACGAGCACACCGCCGTCATCGATGAAGAGATAGCTGGAGGTGTACCGCAGCGGGCTGTCCGGAATCGGGACGGGAACCGACCACACGTCCGGGCGGACCGGCTCGACGGGCGGCAGCACCCGCTCCTGCCACGCGCGCTGCTGGGCCGTCCCGGTCACGATCACACGTCCGAACATACACGCAGGTTCCTGCCTATTTGCGTGTCGTTTTGTCACAGCGGTGGCGGTGGTACCGCACCTTTGCCAGTCTCAGTGCATGAACGTGCTCGTTTGGCTCGCCGAGGGCACCTGGGCGGCCGCCGCCGAGGCCGCCGCCCGCCACGCTCCCGAGGGTGCGCGCATCACGCTCCTGCACGTCGTCGACCCCGCCGCGGCCGGCGACGTCACCGGCGCCTGGAGCGGTCTCATGGGCCGGGGTCACCGCGACCCGGGCCCGGCGATGACCGCGCTCAACGACGCCGCCGAACGCGACCTGCTCGCGGCGGCCGCCGAGCGCCTGGGCCGCCCGGCCGAGACCGCCGTGCGCCGCGGCCGCACCGAGCACGAGGTGGTCGCCGCCTGCAACGAGCTCGGCGCCGACCTGCTGGTCGTGGCCCGCGACGGCGACCGTACGAGGGTGGGGCCGCGCAGTCTGGGGCGGTACACCCGATTCGTCGTTGATCATGCCCCCTGCCCGGTCCTGCTGGTGTGGCCGGAGCAGCCCCGCATCACCACCCCGCCGCCGCCACCTCCGCCGGGCGCGGGCCCGCCGCACCCGCCCCCGCACCCGCCGCACCCGCCGCACCCGTGAGCCCGCGCACAGGGCACGTCACGCCAGGTCGGTCAGCTCGAACGCCGGCAGGCGGAGGCGCTCGGCGTGCTCGGCCGCGGACAGGACGAACGTGCCGCCGCGGACGTCCGGGGCCCAGCCGTGCCGCAGCCCGTGCTCGATGAGCGCACGGACATCGGCGGCGTCCGGGTAGGCGCCGTCGCCCGGCCCGGCCGTGCGGGCAAGCAGGTCGGCCTGGAGCGCACAGCCGTCCTGCTCACCCCAGGCCCGCACGCGGATGCTGCGCCCGCCGCCGGCCCGGTTGATGGTGGCCCGCCAGGCGTACAGGCGCCCGTCCACGTGTACCTGCCGCAGCCGTGTCCGCACGGTTGTGACCGTACCGCGGACGGGGCAGGTAGATTCGCCGGATGAAGACCCCCAACCCGCAGTACGCGCTGCGGCGGGCCGACATCGAGGACGGCACCTGCACCGTGCCCGACGAGTGTGCCGCGGCGACCCGGGTCGTGCTCGAGCACCGGCTCAACGGCGTCACCCCGGCTCGGCACATCTTCGACACCGTGGCCGAGGACGGCGGCGACGGCCTCAAGGTGGGCGTCTCCTGGCCCGACGACATTCGTGTGGGTGTACTCGTCAGCGTCCGCTGGCACCCGGCCCGCCACGAGGTCCAGCTGCGGACCAAGCCGCTGGACGAGCCGCTGAAGCTCGACGGTGTCGCGTACTTCCACGAGTACGACCCGCACGTCGTGACCCACGAGTTCACGCCGGCCAACTCCAACCGGGGCCGCGTGCTCGACGCCGTGCGCCGGCACGGTCTCGTGTTCGCCGACGGCAGTGCCGTGTTCCCGGAGGCCGACCTGGTGAAGAAGGCCGGCCTGGGCCGCGGCACCCGCGGGATGTTCCTGCTGCGCAACGCCGTCGACCAGCTGATCCGGGAGGGCTACGTCACCCGCGTCGACGGCAGCCTCGGCGCGGCCGGCCTCCCGATCTTCCCCGCGGTCCAGGGCGCCGAGACGGTGCCGATGCTGTTCTACGCACCCCTGATCGAGCCCGCCCACCGCCCCGAGCCCGACCCGGCCGAGGCGTCGAACCGCCACGACCACTGGGTCACCGGGTTCACCCGCAAGCTGCAGCCGGGCACCCGGCCCTCGCCCCGCGCCCTGGCCCTGCACCGGATGGCCATCGACAGTGGACAGATCCCGGACGCGCCGCTGCCGGACGGGTACACCTTCGTCAAGAAGCATCACCGCAACGGCTGACCGCGTCGCGGCCGTGCGGTTCACAGTGGTTTGGTGTGCACCACGTCCGGGACCGGCAGGTAGCCCATCGACTGCCAGAACCGCAGCCCGGACGGGTTGTCGGGCAGCACGAACAGGTTGATCCGCGGGCAGCCGAGCGCCCGCAGCCGCGTCTCCAGCGCGGCGACCAGCTCGCGCCCGATGCCCTGACGCCGCCGCCCCGGGTCGACGGCGAGCCGCAGGATGAACCCGCGCCGCCCGTCGTACGTTCCCAGCACCACCCCCGCGACCACGCCGTTCGCGTCCACGGCGACCAGGAACAGCTCCGGCGTGCGGCCGAGCGTCCCCTCGACCTCGGCGCGGGGCAGGACACTGCTGCCGGCGGCCTCCCACAGCCCGGCGACGGCGTCCCAGTCGCCCCACTCGAACGTACGGATGTGCAACGTCACGCGCTCCATTGAACAGGTACGGTCGCCGTCACACTGGCCGGGTCACGATCCCGCGGCACCCGGTCCGGTCAGACATGGCACGGCGCCGGTGGGGCGGACCCCACCGGCGCCGGCCGGACCGTGCTAGGTCACACGGTGTACGGGATGGTCACCGCCGACTGGTTCCCGTTGGCGGCCGAGGCGTCGATGCGGACCGTGGTCGGCGCGTTGCCGATCGCGTTCCAGACCTCGAGCTTCACGCAGCCGCCGCTCATCGCCGCCAGGGTGCCCGAGGACGAGGCGAGGCCCACCGCCTGCGTGTACTGCTCGGTGCCCGGCACGGGATCGGTGGCGAAGTAGCGGTACGTCTCGACCCGGCCGTAGGTGCCGGAGCCGGTGAAGTCGTAGGAGACCCGGGCCTCGATCCCCTGCCCGACCGTGGAGCCGGCGTCGACGTGGAGCGTGAGCTGGGTCGTGCCGCCGTTCACGCTCCCGGTGATGCCGCACGCCTGGTACGTCACCGGGTTGTGCGGTGTGCCGTCGTAGTTGCCGTTCGCGGCCGTGACCGTCTGCGTCGTCGCCGCGCTCCCGGCGCTCGTGCTCAGCGCCGGGCCGGACCGCAGGTAGAACGTGTTGGAGCCGGCCGGCGGAGGCGGCGAGGACGACGGGGACGACGACGGCGACCGGGAAGGCGACGGCGACCGGGAAGGCGACGGCGACCGGGAAGGCGACGGCGACGTGGACGTCGGCGGCTGGGACGTGGGCGGGTTGCTGGAGCCGTTCCCGCCCGACCACGTGAACGCCCCGGTCGTCGCGGTCTTCCCGGCGGCCACGGTGAGCGTGCGGCCGTCGGAGAACGTGACAGTCAGCGGTGCGGACGTCAGGTTCGTCGCCGCGTACGTGCGCACGCCGTTCTTCGTGTACACCGCGTACAGCGGCGTGTTCGCCGTGACCGACGTGTCCACCGTGCCCAGCGCGGCGAGGTTGCGGATCCAGTGGAACGTGTGCGCCTTGCTCTCGCCTTCTTCCGGGGTGTACCCCGAGTTGGCGCGGAAGTTCGCCAGCGCCGTGTCACCGTTGCCCAGCGCCTGGAACGACCACAGCACGTCCTGCCACACCGTCGGCGGCCCGCCGTTGTTCGTCGTCATCTCGTTGTAGTTGGTCGCGATGTACGACGGCCTGTACCCGAGGTAGTTGGAGCCGCCGGTGATCGGGAGCATGTTGATGCCCTGGATCATCTCCGGCTCGGCGCTGAACCAGGTCGCGTACGCGCCGCCGTCGCCCCAGACCATCCCGACCTCGTTGTGCGCGAAGGTCGCCGGGAAGTTCTGGTTGGACGAGTCGAACCAGTACTCCTGGATCGCTTGCGCCTGCGTGGAGTAGATGTACAGCCCGGCGTCGCGCACCGCGGTGTTGCCGGTCGCGATGCCCCACTGGATGAGCGCGTTGGCGAAGTTCATGCCCTCCGACGAGGACTCCTGGTTGTTGCCGGCGCCGAACGACCCGTGCCCCGACGCCCAGTCGTGCCCGGCGTAGATGTCGAAGTCGCGCAGGAACGGGAACATCGAGTCGGCCCGGTCGGGGTTGTTGGCGTCGCGGATGAGCAGGTTGACCATCCCGCCGTACGCGCTTGTCGCCGCCCACGCCCGGTCGAACTTGGCGAGCGTCGCCGCAGCCGCGATGTAGTAGCCGTAGTGGAAGTGGTGGTCGTTGAGCTCCTGGTCGGAGCCGTAGGATGCCGGGTAGCCGATCAGGGTGCCCCACGCCTGGTTGTACACGAACAGCCGCTCCGTCTCGCCGGAGCCCGCGGTGAACCAGTCGGTCAGCCGGGTCCTGATGGCGCTCAGCAGCGAGTCGCGCTGGGCCGTGCGGCCGAGCTGGTCGGCGATCTCGGCGGCCCGGGCGGCCCGGCCCAGGCCCTTGCCGGTCCAGTACGTGTCGTTGCCGAACGCGGCGAGCGGGTCGCCGGTCGCGACCTGGTCGAGGTAGCCGCCGAGCGTGCTCAGGTCCGCGCCCGCGGAGTCCGCGACGGCGGGGACCTCCGGGAGTACACCCTGGAACGGCGTGGCGGTCGTGAACGCTCCCGTGCCCGTGATGACCTTCATCTGGCCCCGCGGCGACACGTACGTCTGTGCGATCGTGCTCGACCCGGACAGGGTCTTCCACTGGTGCGGGTAGAGCGCGACGACAGTGCCGGAGCCGGTGCCCTCGCGGGCGGTGGTGGTCAGCGTGTACGTGGCGCTCACCGTGCTCGCGGCCTGGTTGTACGTCCACGCGACGCGCGTGCCGGTCACGTGGTTGTGCGCATACTGTCCATAGGTGTTCGCCAGCGACGTGCGGTCGGCGGCAGACGTGGACGTGGTGGTCGGCAGCAGCGCCACCGAGAAGTAGTTCTTGCCGGCGAGCGTCGAGGTGATCGCGTTGCCGCTGACCGTCCAGGTGGCGCCGGTCGGGGCGTAGGCCATGTAGTCGTGGCCGCGCACGGTGAAGCCGACCCGGTTGCCGCTGTTCGTCCACACGCTCGGCGCGCCGCCGAACGACAGTTGTGCGTTGCCGCCGCTCGTCTGGGCGTACACGAACGGCAGACCGTGTCCGATCGTCGTCTTGAGCGTGCGCGTGCCGTCGGACCACGACGGTGTCACGGTCCAGTCGGTCCAGCCGTCGACGAGCGTGTTCGGCGCGTTGAGCCCGGTGACGCCGAGCGTGAACTCGGTCGTGTACGGGAAGTGGTATTCGCCGACGCCCGTCGCGGTGCCGGAGATGGACGCCTCGGTGGTGTACGAGACGCCGAGGCCGCCGGCGGACGGCTGGAACGCCATCGGGTGCGCCTCGAGGGGCAGCGCGTAGTTGCAGTCGGTCCGCTTGAACAGCAGCGACGACCACCAGTCGTTGGTGGGCACGGCGCCGGCCGGGGCGTTGGCGGTGAGGTACTGCCGCGGGTTCGTCGCGATGCTGCCGCAGCCGGTCGGGCCGGTGGTGCCGGCGGGCTGGGTGGTGGCGTAGGAGCCGGAGCCGAGCGTGGCGGCTTCGGCGTTGGGCAGGGCGAGGAAGGTGAGAGCACCGGCGATGACGGCGACGGCGAGGGCGCCGACGGCGAAGGGCCGGCCTCTGAACCTCGGTGTGAGGGCAGCGTGCATGGGTGTGGACTCCGTGGGGTGTGAAGTGGCGGGCTTCCGGGGTCCTGCGCAATCATCCGGGCGGATCACGACGGGTGTCAATGGCCAATTTTCTGAGAGCGCTCTCTACCAAGAGTCTGAGCTGGTAATTCGCCATGAGAGCGCTCTCGCCTCACTCGATCGGAATTCGCACCAATCCGGGACCGCGACTGCTCCGAATCTGTGGTGTACGCACCGATTGAAGGAGATTGCTCATGTTTCGCACCAAGTTCGCCGCCGTGGCCGCCGCGACGGCGCTCGCCCTCTCCCTCGCGGCCTGCGGCTCCTCGGACGACACCGCCGCCCCGGCCCAGTCCTCCGCGCCGATGACGACAGGGGCCCCGATGGCCACCACCGGTGCACCGTCGAGCGCCGCGCCGATGGACGCCCAGTTCGGCGCGGGCTGTGCCGCCGTGCCGACCGACCCGGCCAACCCGGGCAGCTTCGACGCGATGGCGAAGGTCCCGGTCGCCTCGGCGGCCTCCGGCAACCCCCTCCTGTCCACATTGGTCGCCGCCGTCAAGCAGGCCAACCTGGTGGACTCGCTCAACAACGCCAAGGACGTCACGGTCTTCGCGCCGACCAACGACGCGTTCAAGAAGATCCCGCAGGCGGACCTGGGCAAGGTCATGGCCGACTCGAAGACGCTGACGTCGGTGCTGACCTACCACGTGGTGCCCGGGAAGCTCACCCCGGCCGAGCTCGCCGGCACGCACAAGACCCTGCAGGGCACCGACCTCACGGTGACCGGCTCCGGCACCAGCTTCACGGTCAACGGCAACTCGATGGTCGTGTGCGGCAACGTGCAGACCGCCAACGCCGTGGTGTACATCGTGGACACCGTCCTGATGCCGAAGAGCTGACGTGACCGCCACATCGTCCACACTGGACGGCCGCTGGCGAGCGGGCCTCACGGGCCTGCTCGCCGCGGCGGCGGGGATCGCCGTCGCCGAGCTCCTGGCCTCGTTCGGGGATCCCGGGTCCGGCCCGGCCGTCGCGGTCGGCGGCGTGCTCGTCGACGCGGCCCCGACGCCGGTCAAGGAGTTCGCCGTGCGCACGTTCGGCACGGCCGACAAGCCGGTCCTGCTCAGCGGCGTCGCCGTCGGGATCGCCGCGGTCGCCGTCGTGGTCGGCCTGCTCGCGGCCCGCCGCCGATGGTTCGGCCTCGCCGGAGCCGCCCTGTTCGCCGTCGCCGGTGCGGCCGCCGCCGTGAGCCGCCCGTCCGCCGGCCTGCTCGCCGCCCTCCCGTCCCTGGCCGGCGGCGTCGCCACCGCGCTCGCCCTGAGCGCCCTCAACCGCCGGCGAGCCTCAGGCACCGACCCGGCAACCGAAGACCCGGCAACCGAAGATCCGGCGAGCGAAAGCCCGGCAACCGATGACCCGGCAACCGGGCATCCGGCGAGCGAGGGTCCGGAAGGCCGGCAACTCGACAACGCACAACCGGCAGGCGACGAGCCGACAAGCAGCGGAGTCCGAGGTCGTGTCGCCCCCGCCCCGGGCAAGGGGCTCCGCGGCCCCGGCACCCCAGACGTCGCTGGATTCGACAGGCGGGCATTTCTGCAGGCCGCCGCCGCGGTCTCGGCCGTGACGGTCGCCGCCGGTGCCGGCGCGGTCGTGACCCGGCGCGTGCGCGGCGGTGCCGCGAGCCGGGATCGTGAGGCCGTGCGGCTGCCCGCGCCCGCCGAGCCCGCCCCGCCGCTGCCGGCCGGGCAGGACCCCGCGTTCGTGACCGCGAACCGCGACTTCTACCGGGTCGACACCGCCCTCACCGTGCCGAGAGTCGACCTGGAGAGCTGGCGGCTGCGCGTCCACGGCCGGGTCGAGCACCCGCTGACGTTCACGTTCGCCGAACTCCTGCAGCGGCCCCTGATCGAGCGGCACATCACGCTCAACTGCGTGTCGAACGAGGTCGGCGGCCCGTACATCGGCACGGCGAAGTGGCTCGGCGTGCCCCTGGCACCGCTGCTGCGCGAGGCCGGGGTCGATCCCGGCGCCGACCAGGTCGTGGCCCGCTCGGTCGACGGGATGAGCATCGGCACACCGGTCCGCACGGTCCTCGACACCGCCGACGTCATGCTGTGCGTCGGCATGAACGGCGAGCCGCTGCCGCTCGAGCACGGCTTCCCGGTGCGGATGCTGACGCCGGGGCTGTACGGGTACGCCGGGGCGTGCAAGTGGCTCACCGAGCTGGAGCTGACCACGTTCGGCGCCTTCGACGCCTACTGGGTGTCCCGGGGCTGGGCCGCCCGCGGACCGGTCAAGACGGCGTCACGGATCGACCGGCCCGCGTCGTTCGGCCACGTCCGGCCGGGCGCGGTCCCGGTCGCCGGCGTCGCCTGGGCCCAGGGCCGGGGGATCGACAAGGTCGAGGTCCAGATCGACGACGAGCCGTGGCGCCCGGCCGACCTGTTGCCCGTGCCCTCGACCGACACCTGGGTCCAGTGGCGACTCACGTGGACCGCGACCCCGGGCCCGCACACCCTCCGGGTCCGAGCCACGGACCGGACCGGCACCGTGCAGCCGGAGCAGCGGGCCACCCCGTTCCCGGACGGTGCCACGGGCTGGCACACGGTGACGGTCACCGTCGACGACTGATCCGGGCCCGCGTACCGTACTGATCATGTTCAGCGTCTCACTCGGGGGCGGGGCCGAACTGCGCCCGCTGGAGCCTTGGCAGGCCGTGGAGTTCCTCGCCCACATGGACCGCGCCCGGGCCGTTGTCGACCCCTGGATCCGATGGGCCGGCGCCAGCACCGACCTGGAGTCGGCCCGTGCGACATTGCAGCACTACGCCGACCTGCAGGCCCGCGACGCCGGCCGCCTGTACGGCATCTGGCTGGACGGCACGCTCGTCGGCGGCACGCTGTTCGGCAGCTTCGACGCCACCGACGGCAACGCCGAGATCGGCGTCTGGCTCGAGCCGTCCGCCCAGGGCCGCGGCCTGGTGACGAAGGCCGTCCGCATCCTCATCGACTGGGCCTTCGACACCCGCGGCCTGCACCGCATCGAGTGGCGCTGCCGCCCCGACAACACCGCCAGCTCCGCAGTGGCCCGCCGCCTCGGCATGCACCGCGACGGGGTCCTGCGCCAGTCCTACCTCCACCACGGGGTCCGCCACGACAGCGAGGTCTGGTCCCTGCTCGCCACCGACCCCCGGCCCACCCCCGCCGGCTGACACCGCAACGCCCAACACCACCCCCACGACGGCCCGGGACCGTCCCGAGCCGAAACACCCGTGCTGCCGTGCGGTGCGGTGCCGTGCCGTGCTGATTCCCGGGCCGGTACGGTCGGCGGGTGGACGAGATCGAGCTTGCCGAAGCGCTGCGGTCGTCGATCGGTGACTTCGTGCGGCGGGTGCGGGTGCATGATCGGATGCCGGCCGGGCAGGCGGCGGTGCTCGGGCACCTCGATCGGGGCGGGGCGTCGACGATCGCCGGGCTGGCCCGGCTGGAGCAGGTCAAGCACCAGTCCATGACGCGGACGGTGAACCTCCTGGAGGAGCTCGGGCGGGTCGCGGTGCGGGCCGACGAGCGTGATGCGCGGCAGGTGCTCGTGGCGATCACGCCGGCCGGGCGGGCGGCGCTCGACGAGGAGCGGCGGACGCGGGCGGGGGCCATCGCGGCGGCGATGCGGGAGGTGCTCGACGACGGCGAGGTGGAGGTGCTGCGCCGGGTGCCCGCGATCCTGGCCAAACTGCACCCGTAACGGCGCCCGCCGTCATGCGCGGCCCACCGGAAATACAGCAATGCTGTATATTCGACGCATGCAACTCACCAAGTACGCGCACGCGTGCGTCGCGCTGCACAAGGACGGCCGGACCATCGTGCTCGACCCGGGAACGTTCACGCCCGAGGCCCGCACGGCCGTGGCGCAGGCCGACGCCGTGCTCATCACCCATGAGCACTTCGACCACCTCGACGAGGAGCTGCTGCGCGAGCACCCCGGCGTGCCCGTGTACGGGCCGGCGGCGGTCCGGGCCAAGCTCGGCGAGCGGGTCACCGTGCTCGCTCCCGGCGACGAGCGGGAGATCGCCGGGTTCACCGTGACGGCGCACGGCGGGCGGCACGCGCCCATCCACGGTGACATCCCGATCGTGGACAACGTCGGCCTGCTGATCGACGGCACCGTGTATCACCCCGGCGACTCCTACCACGCCCCGGACCGGCCGGTCGGTATGCTCCTGCTGCCGACCAGCGGCCCGTGGACCAAGCTCGGCGAGGCGGCCGACTTCGTGCGCGCGGTCAAGCCCGAGCGGGTCCTGCAGATCCACGAGCTGATGCTGAGCGAGCTGGGGCAGGCATCGACGGCCGCCATCCTCGGCGAGCAGGGGCTGACCGGCCGGGCCATCGAGCGCCTCGCGCCCGGTGCGACGGTCGAGCTCTAGCGCACTCGCGCCGGGCGCGGCGCTCGAACGGGAGAACGGCCGAATGTAACCGAACAGATGTTGCGTCGATTGTTGCATCGTTGGCGTTTGCGGCGTATCACTCGGGGAAGACCTTTCCATCATCGAAAGATCTCCCCTGAAAGGTACCCCGATGATCAAGGCGATCACCGGCCGCCTCGGAGCGATACTCGTGCTCCTGGTGGCGCTCGGCCTGACGGCGCTGGCGTTCGTCACGTCTCCCGGCCAGCCGGCCGCTCAGGCCACCGACGGGCTGCCGGCCGGCAAGCAGTCGACCCGCGTCACCGAGCTCGAGGACCGCTTTCCCAGCGGGCGGACGCAGACCGCGCTCGTCATCTTCGAACGGGCGGGCGGGCCGCTCACCGACGACGACCAGAAGGCCGTCGGCCGGGCGCGGGACGCGGCGGCCGCCGTCGCGCTGGGCGGGCGGGTCGCCCCGCCGGTGCCCTCCGACGACAAGCAGGCCGTGCTCGTCGCGGTGCCGCTGTCCGACGGGGGCACCGCCGACCTCGCCGACGAGGTCGACAGGCTGCGCACGGCCGTCACCGGGGACGCGGTGCAGCGGCCGGACGGGCTCACCGTGCTGGTGACCGGCGGGCCCGCGTTCGCCCGGGACATCGCGGCCGCCTTCGAGGGGGCCGACTTCACGCTGCTCGCCGCGACAGCGATCGTCGTGGCGGTGCTACTGCTTGTCACGTACCGCAGCCCGATCCTCTGGCTGGTGCCGCTGGCCGTGATCGGCACGGCCGACCAGGTCGTCGCGAAGCTGCTGCCGTGGGTGGCGAAGGTCGCCGGGCAGCCGACCGAGGGCCAGGTCAGCGGCATCGTGTCGGTCCTCGTCTTCGGGGCCGGGACCGACTATGCGCTGCTGCTGATCGCCCGGTACCGCGAGGAGCTGCGCCACACCGAGCACCGCCGCGAGGCCATGGCCGCCGCCCTGCGCGGTGCTGCCCCGGCCATCATCGGCAGCGCCACGACGGTGGTGCTCGCCCTGCTGACGCTGCTGTTCGCGGTGCTCACCACCAACCGCACGCTTGGCGCGGCGGCCGCGCTCGGTGTCGTCGTCGCGCTGCTGTTCGGCCTGGTCGTGCTGCCGGCCGCACTGGTGTCCCTGCCCCGGGGGGTGTTCTGGCCGTTCGTGCCGCGGGCGGGCTCCGAGGACCCGGCCCACGCCGGCTTCTGGTCCCGGGTCGCCGGGGGTGTCGAGCGCCGGCCGCGCATCGTGCTCCTCGCCGCCGTCGTGCTCCTCGCGGGCCTGGCCGCCGGGCTGGCCGGGACGAAGCTCGGGCTGTCGCAGACGGAGCAGTTCCGCACGAAGGTGGAGTCGGTCACCGGCGCCCAGGCCCTGGCCCGGCACTACCCGGGCCAGGCCGCCCAGCCGGTCACGGTCGTCGTGGACGCGCCCGCCGCCGACCGGGCCGTCGCCGCCGCCCGCCAGGCCGAGGGTGTGGCGAAGGTGGGCGAGCCGGAGAAGTCCGACGACGGTGCGCTCGTCACCTTCGACGTGAACATCACGGCCGAGTCCGGCACGGCGACCGCGGACCGCACGGTCAAGGATCTGCGGGCCCGGCTCGGCGCCCTCGACGGCGCGAACGCGCTCGTGGGCGGCGACCCCGCGGGGGACCTCGACGGGCGCGACGCGAACCTGCGCGACGACTCCGTGGTGGTGCCGCTGGTCCTGGCGGTCGTCCTGCTCGTCCTCGTGCTCCTGCTGCGCTCGCTCGTCGCGCCGCTGCTGCTGCTGTTCACGGTCGTCGCGAGCTTCGCCGCGAGCCTCGGCGCCGCGAGTCTCGTGCTGCGCTACGTGCTCGACATTCCCGCGATCGGCACCGCGGTACCCCTGCTGGCGTTCCTGTTCCTTGTCGCACTGGGTGTCGATTACAACATCTTCCTGGCGACCCGGGCCCGGGAGGAGGCGGTGCGCCACGGCACGCGGGCGGGCATGGTGCGGGCCCTCGCCACGACCGGCGGCGTGATCACGTCGGCGGGCATCCTGCTGGCCGCGGTGTTCGCCGTCCTCGGCGTGCTCCCGGTCATCGTGCTGACCCAGATCGGCGTCATCGTCGGCATCGGCGTGGTCGTCGACACGCTCATCGTGCGCACGATCGTCGTCCCGGCCCTGGCCCTGCTGCTCGGTGACCGCTTCTGGTGGCCGGCCCGCATCCACGGCCGGCCCGAGCCCGAGGGGCGCCACGAGGCACCTGACGACGGCGAGGCACCGGGGCGGCACGAGGCCCCGGCGCCGGGCCGGCACCTGGAGGGTGTGCGCACCGAGCCGTGAGCGGGGCTCACATCGGCGGCGTCTGGGTCAGGTCGGGGTGCGGTCGCGGACTGCCCTGGCCCAGCACGCCGTCGCCCGGCGGCTCCGCGGTGATGCCCCGCAGCAGCGCGGTCCCGGCGGTCCAGAACGCAGTGAGGTCCACCGGGCGGTACCAGTCGATCCCCGCCGAATACGGATCGTACGGATACTGCGTGTCGTCCGGCCCGGGCAACGAGTCGGGCGTGGCCATCAGGTCGCGGTAGGCGGGCGCGTGCTCCCGGGCCGTGTGGTGCAGCCGCTCGACGTTCGCCAGGGCGATGCGCAGCCGCAGCCAGCGGTAGCGGGTCCACTGGTCGCTGTCGGCGAAGCGGCGGCTCAGGCGGGCCCCGGCCAGGGCGCCGCGCAGGGCCATCGAGGCGATCACCTCGCGGGGCATGAACAGGTTGTTGCCGCCCTCGTCGGGGCGCTGGCGGACCCAGGCCACCCGGCCGCGGTACCCCGGCATGCCCGTCTGCATCGTGTCGCGCCAGTTGCGGGCCGTGTCGAGGATCGTGAACGCGAAGTCGAACAGCGAGCGTGGGGCCTTCGCGGCCGGCGCGCGGCTGGCCTGCCAGTCCTGCGGCAGCCAGACGTCCTGGTGCGGGAACGCGGGCGGGTGGTCGCCGAGGTTCAGCCCGAACGTCGGCCAGGCCGGCAGCAGCGTGTCGAACAGGTGCACGGGGAAGTTCGAGGTGATGCCGCCGTCGGAGAACCAGAGCGCTTCGGCGATCTGGCCATCTTGCGGGTACTGCAGCCGCCGCTGCCGCCGCAGCACGGACCGCCCGAGGTCGTCGCGGATGGCGGCCCCGCCGACGAGCCGGTAGAGCCGGACGGCTTTGAACAGGACGGGCAGCGACATGCTGAGCCGGACCGCGAACACGACGGGCAGGTTCCACGGGTCGGGGAGCCGGTGCAGCCGCCGCGGGCCGGAGCCGTCGGCCGCGGGGACGGTGACGGCCGGGGACTCGCACAGGGCGTCGAGGACGTCGGCGGGGAAGTGCCCCTCCAGATCGGCGCGGTCGAGGTAGAGCTGCTCGACGCCCGGGTCGCCGCCGGGCGCCCAGTCGAGCGGGAAGACGTAGGGCCGCTGGCGGGTGAGGTCGGTGGTCACCAGCTGGAGGTTGACCAGCCGGGCCCGCGGGGTCGCGGCGATGGCGCGCAGCTCGCCGGTCGGCTCCGGCGCCGGCTGGAAGTCGTGGCCCTGCCACAGGTGGCCGAAGCGCAGCACCGCGCCGGCGGGCAGGCCGGCCAGCTCGGCGTAGGAGTCGGCGAGCCACTGCACGAGCGGCCGGTCCACGGTCGGTGCGGGTGCGCCGGCGAGCAGCTCGGAGAGGTCCCGGCGGCCGCGCTGCCGCTCGGGGTCCGGCGCGCCCGCGAGGACGCCGTAGCCGAAGCGGTGCTGGGTGGCGAGGAAGCGGTAGACCGCGAACGCGACGACGGCCGCCATGGCAACGCTCGCCACGAACCAGACGAGCAGCCCGGCCACCCAGTGCCACCAGCCGAGGGCGGCGGCCACGGCGAGCGCGGCGATCCCGAGCCCGGCGCCGAGCTGCTGCACGGTGTGCGAGGGCCCGGGCGGCCGGCGGAACCGGCTGGCGACGGTCTTGAGCTCGGCGACCCAGCCCGGCAGGTTCGCGTCGTCGTCCGGCTTGCGGCGGCGGGGCCAGGCGGCCAGGATCAGGCCGGCCAGGACGTAGGCGAGGAACAGGTCGAGCGCGCCCCACCCGGCCGCCCCCGGCCAGCCGTTTCCGGCCCGGTGCATGTGCGGCCACGCCAGCGTGGTGCCGACCCACCCGCACAGCAGCGCCGCCGCGGCCGTCACCGCGACCAGGGCCAGCTTCGACCTCCAGCCGAACGCGAGCAGCGCGGTCATCGGCGCCGCCCACAGCCGCTCCCGCATGACCGCGACGAGAACCGCGAAGACCCGCCGGTCCCGCGCCTCGGGCCCGGGCCGGAACAGCTGCGCGAGCCGGAACGCGTCGGCGGTCCCGGTCTCGGGCCGGTCCGGGGCGATCTGGGCCAGCCAGGCGACGAGGTCGGCCAGCCCGGCGAACCCGGCCCGCACGTGCCCGGCCTCGCGCCGCTGCGGGTCGAGCGCCGTGAAGCGCTCGGCCGGGATCGGCTCGTGCCCCTGCGGCGGCGTGTCGCGGTCGAGCGCGCTGGTGCTGCGCCCGAGCTCCGCGGCGGCGGTGGCGGCGGCCGCGATCGCCCCGGCCGAGGCCCCGCCCACGTTGCGGACCCGGTAGCCGCGGGCGATCTCGCAGACGGCCAGGGGATAGACGACACCGGAGGTGGTGCCGCCGCGCATGGTCAGATCGACACTGCGGCGTCTGTACTCGTCCCGCTCCGCCTCGCTGGACGAGGACCCGGCGGGCAGAACCTGCTCGGGTGCCCGCCACACCGCCGGCCCCACGGGGAGCGCGAACGAGGCCGGGTCGCCGTATCCGCCGACGTCCGGGGTGGGCGGGTTCTTCCACAGCCAGTGCCGGCGGCCGCCCGGCGTCAGCCCTCGGCGCAGCGGGGGCAGCGGGTCGGGCACGGGGTCAGCGGTGCGCGGGCGGCCAGGCCGCTGCCGTGCAGGATCGTCGCCACGGTGGCGTCCAGGGTGGAGCCGGGGCCGATGACCGTCTCGCCGGGCGTGCCGAGCCGGTCGGCCGGGGTGTACCAGCCGCGCATGTCCTGCGGGGTGAAGGTCACCCGGTGGGCGCGGGTCGCGTGGCGGCGGACCGTCTCCTCGAACGGGATGTCGAGGTAGTACACGCTCGCCGGGCCCGGATGGGCGGCGAGCAGGTCGCGCAGCGCCGGGCCGTAGCGGTCGGCCGGCAGGATGCCCTCCAGGACCACGTGGTGGCCGAGGTCCAGGGCGGTGCGGGCCATGGCCGTGATGAACGCCGGGGCGGTCGCGCCGATGCCGTGGCTGTCGTGCTCGCGCAGGACGATCCGGCGCAGGTGGTCCTGCTCCAGCAGGGCACAGCCGCGGCCGTAGCGGCGGCGGACCTCGCGGGCGACGGTGGTCTTGCCGCTGCCGGAGTTGCCGCGGATGACGACGAGCGTGGGCGGTTCGGGTGGCTGCATGACTGCGCATCGTCACCTGCCGCCCGTGTGCGCGCAATCCTCCGCACCGGAGTGTCGCGCCGCGGCGTCGCGCTCGTGCTCCTGCTCGTCCTGATCGGCGTCGTCGGGGTGGTCGCCGCGGCGGCCGGGCTGGGCTCGCGGCCGGACCGCCGCCCGGGCCGCCGGCACGGGGCCGAATAGCATGGGGGAATGCCAGATCAGAAGCAGGCCCACGTGCACGCGGCCGGAGCGGGCGGGGCGTGGGCGGTCGTGCTCACCTACGGCACGCACCGGCGCGAGCTGCAGGGGACCGAGCCCGGCGCGCCGGCCGACCGGATGGCGCTCACCGCCGTCGTCGCCGGCCTCGAGTGCCTGACCCGCCCGACCGCCGTCGAGGTGCGCGTGCACAGCGACTACGTCCGCGGCGGCGGCCAGGGCGGCCTGTGGGACCGGCTGCGCGCCGCGGCCGGGCGGCACGACGTGTCATGGGCGTGGTCCGGCGACTTCGAGGAGCTCGCGAAGGCCCAGGAGCTGGCCGGGCCCCCCGAACCGGTGACCGCTGCGCCGGTGGCCGCCGCGCGGGTGACATCCCAGCCGGTGACGTCCCAGCCGGCGGCCGCTGCGCCGGCGGCCGGTCCTCCGGAGGCGGCCGGATCGATCGAGGACTTCGTCGAGGCGCTGGGTGAGCACGTCGCCAACGACCCCGACGGGCCGGACCCGGCCGAGCTCGTCGAGCTGGCCGACGAGATGGTCGAGGACGAGGAGCGGGCGATCACCGCGGTCGGGAAGGGCACGATCACGTTCACCGGGATCGGCGCCGTCGCGGTGCCGCCGGCCATCGCCGCCCAGGCCCGGGTCGGCTGGCGGGTCGTGCTGTCGGCGGCGCACGTGGAGGGCAACTGGTATCTGCTCGACGTGGCCGTGTGATGCGCCCCGCGCCCGGCGAGGTCCTGCACTTCTCCGAGGACCCGGCGATCGAGCGATTCGCGCCGCACGTGGCCGCGACCGCCCAGCAGCCCGAGGCGTACGTGTGGGCGGTCGACGCCGCCCGGGCCCCCGACTACTGGTTTCCGCGGCAGTGCCCGCGCGCGATGGCCTGGGTCACCCCGGACACCCTCGACGCCGACCGGGAGCGCATCTGCGGTCCCGGCGGCGGCGAGCGGGTGCACGCGATCGAGTTCGGCTGGCTCGACGCGCTGCGCACGACGCGATTGTACGCGTACAGGTTCGCGGCGAGCGAGTTTCGCCCCTTCCGCGCCCACGCCCAGGTCGCCGAGGCGACGGTCGTGCCGCTCGGCCCGCCCGAGCCCGTGGGTGACCTCGTCGAGTGTCACGCACGGGCCGGGATCCAGCTGCGGGTGCTGGCGAACCTGTGGGCGTTCTGGGACGCGGTGACCGCGAGCACGATGGGGTTCAGCGGCATCCGGCTGCGCAATGCCGCCCCCCGGCCGTGAGCGCTACAGGCTGACCGTCCGCCCGCCGAGGGTGACCACCAGGTGGCCGTCGGCGGCGTAGGACCAGGCGAGCGCCCCGCTGTAGTTGGTGCAGCGGGAGCCGTTGGTGCCGGCCCACCACTGGTTGGAGCTGTCGGTGTTGCCGACCGTCTTGTCGTTCGAGCCGCCGCCGGCGAACCGGCACGACGTGTTGTTGCGGAACGTCGAGGTGCCCGCGTCGAACGAGTAGTTGCGCTCGGCGTTGTCGATGGACAGGTTGTTGGAGATCGTCATCGAGCCCGGGTTGCTGTTGTAGGTGAACCCGTGGTGGCCGTTCTTGTACGCGATGCTGCGCTGCACGACGTGGCTGACGGCGATGTCGTCGCCGCCGAGCTTGTAGCCGTTGCGGTCGCCGTTGGCGTTGACCGTGCCGTTGCTCAGCGTGCCGTTGCTGTAGGACAGCGAGTCCTGGATGGTGACCGGGCCGATCGCGCCGGTGTCGGTCTTCGTGAACAGGTCCCAGCCGTCGTCGATGTTGTTGTGCGACACGTCGTAGCGGAACACGTTGCCGGTGCCGATGGTCAGCTTCGCGGCGAAGCCGTCGGCGTCCTCACCGTCGGAGTCGGCGTTGTCGTGCGACTCGCTGCTGATGATGAGGTTGCCGGCCGGCCAGTTCGCCTTCGGGGTGTCCGCGGCGATGCGCGAGATCTGCAGTCCGCTGTCCCGGTTGTACCGCGTGACGACCCGCTCGATCGTGTTGTTGCTGCCGCCGACGAAGATGCCGTTGTCACCGGCGCGCTCGACGACGATGCCCGTGATGTGCCAGTAGTTGCCGTTGACGGCCAGGCCGCGGTTGGCCGGGTCCTCGCTCTGCGCGGCGAAGTTCAGCACCGGGGTCTCGCCGGGGTACGCCACGATGTTCTTCTGGGCGCCCGACGTCCCGTTGTTGCCCGCCGCGATGGTGATCGTCGAGGAGTTGCTGTAGGTGCCCCCGCGCAGGTAGATCGTCCCGCCCGCGGTCACCCGGGTGATCGCCGAGGCCAGGGTGGTCGGGCTGGCCTGGGTGCCGGGGTTGCTCGCGCTGCCGGTCGGCGCGACGTACAGCGCCGAGGACGGCGGCTGGCTTGTCGACGGCGACGGCGACGGCGACGTGCTCGCCGAGCGTGACGGGCTGGGCGACGTCCCGGGGGAGCCGGTGGTCTGCGACGGCGACGGGTTCGTCGTGCCGCCGGTGGTGACGGTGACGTTGTCGAAGCTCGCGCTGGAGTACGCGGTCTGCAGGCCGATCCGGCCCTTGGCGATCGCGCCGCTGCTCACGGTGCCGACGGTGGTGCCGTTCACCGAAGCGCTGATCGAGGCGCCGCTGACCGTGATGGCGAGGGTGTACCACGAGCCGGTCGACACGGTCTGCGACCGCGTGGCCAGCACCGTCACGGACCCGGAGCTGACGGCCTGCAGCTGCACGCTGTTGCCGGACAGCAGCGCGAGCCGGTAGAACGTCGTCGAGCTGGTCGACCGGGCGAGCAGCGCGGCGAACCCGCCGGAGCCCAGCGACAGTGGCTTGACGCTTGCCTGGACGGTGTAGTCGGTCCAGCTGCTGTCGCCGGCGAACTCGCGGGCGTTCTCGCTGCCGGCGTTCGACTGCTGCAGCACCCGGCTGCCGTCACTGACGACGCTCCAGGTGCCGCCGGACTTCGACCAGCCGCTTGTCGAGCCGTCCTCGAAGGTCGCGCTGAACAGCGTGTCGGCGAACGCGGCCTGCGTGGCCAGCACCACCCCGGCGGCGGCCAGGACTCCGGCGGCGGCGGCGGCCAGCCACCGGGATCGGAACTTGGTTCTCATGACGCCTTCTTTCAATCGAAGGACTCCGATCGTAGGGAAAGCGCTTTCCTCGCGATAGGGTGCGGCGTTTGCAGGTTTGTTGCAGGTTTGTCATGTTCGAAACTTTCAGATGTACAGGTGGCCGTCCGCGACCACGACCGCGCTCCCGGCGATCTCGACCCGCTCCACCGTGCCGCCGCACATCGTCGCCGCGGCCCGGATCGTCGACGGGCGCCCCATCTCGACGCCCTGCCGCACGGTGATGGCGTCGCCGAGCGCGATCAGGCCGTGGCGCCCGAGGTGCAGCGCGAGCGGCCCGGCGGCCGAGCCGGTGCCGGCGTCCTCGGCCACGCCGTAGGCCGGCGAGAACATCCGCGCCCGCCACACGGCCGGGTCGTCGGTCGGTGCGAAGCAGTTCGCCGCCAGGTCGGGGTGGTCGGCGAGCGCCCGCAGGTCCACGCGCAGCGCCGACAGCGCCCGCACGGACTCGAGCCCGACGAAGGCGTGGCGGGGGCCGTTGGAGTACACCTCGATCGGCAGTGTGCTCGCCCGCAGACCGAGCGCCGCGAGCAGCTCCCCGGCCCGCGGGTAGGGCTCCCACACCGGGATCGGCTGCAGCATCCGCGCGGTGAGCGCCCGCCCGTCGCGGCCGGTGAACCGGAACGGCACGACGCCCACCCCGGTCTCCATCCGCAGCCCGCCGCCGGTGGCCTTCGGGTGCCCGGTGACCGCGAGGACGGCCGCGGTGCCGAACGTCGGGTGGCCCGCGAACGGCAGCTCGCCGACGGGCGTGAAGATCCGCACGCGGACGTCCCCGTCGCCCGCCGGCGGCAGGACGAACGTGGTCTCGGAGAGGTTCATCTCGCGCGCGATGCGCTGCATGCACTCGGCCGACAGCCCGCGCGCGTCGGGCACGACGGCGAGCGGATTGCCTTCGAGCGCGGTGTCGGTGAACACGTCGGCGATCACATATCCGTACACCTCCCCGACGATATGGACCCGGACGGACACCGCCCACTACTCGAATGAGCAGCGCGATAATGCCCGTATGAGCGGTACACAGCGGGGTGCGCCGTGAGCTACCGCGAGCTCCCGGCGCCGCCCGCGCTCGCCGGGCACGTGGCGTGCCTGTGGGTGGCCGGCAGCGGCTCCGGCGGCCCGTCGCGGATCCTGCCCGACGGGTGCGCCGACGTGGTGTGGACGGGCCGGGAGCTGGTTGTCGCCGGCCCGTCCACCCGTGCGTTCACCGCTGCCGGCACGCCGTCGGCGCCGCACGTCGGTGTCCGCTTCCGCACCGGTGCCGCGGGGGCGGCGCTGCGCTACCCGATGCACGAACTGCGCGATCGCTCACCGCAGCTGTCCGAGCTGGTGCCCGGCCTGTCCACGCTCGCCGAGCGCGTCGCTGACGCGCAGTCACCCGATGCCCAGCTGACCGTGCTCGTCCAGGCGATGCAGCGGCGGCTGGCGGCGGCCGGCCCGGCGGACCCGGTCGTGCGGTCGGCCGTGCTCGCCCTGGCCCGCCCGCGCAGCCGCGTGTCGGCGCTCGACCTCGCCCTGTCCGAACGGCAACTGCGCCGCCGGTTCCAGGACGAGGTCGGCTACGGCCCGCGGATGCTCGCCCGCATCCTGCGCCTGCAGCGGCTGCTGCGCCTGGTCCGCTCCGGCGCGGCCGGCGGCGCACTGGCCGGCCTGGCCACCGCCGCCGGCTACGCCGACCAGGCCCACCTCAGCCGCGAACTGCGCACCCTGACCGGCGCCACCCCGTCGGGCCTGCTGTCCGCGGGCGTCACCCCGACCGGCGACGCGGCCCTGCACGATCAGGCGAGGGGATCGTCCGGCCACGCGGTGGGGTCGCCCGCCGCGTAGTCCGCGACCGCCGCGAGGTGGCGGACCTCGGCACCGTCGTAGGCGCCCTCGGCGACGACCGACAGGTTGCCGCCGCCGAACGCCCGGTCGATCTGCAGCGTCTTCTTCCCGCCGTCGCCCGGGCCCTCGGTGATGCGGGCGGGCACGCCACCGGCGAGCGCGTCGACGAACAGGGCCGGATCGAGCGGCCCGCGGTCGAACGTGAACCCGACGAACGCCTGCCCCATGCGCACGGTGATGGCCGCGGAGAGCACGCGGTTGTCGAGGAACACCACCGAGCAGCTGTCCGCGACGCCGCCCGCGGCCCGGGCGGCCGGGAGGCGGATCGGCGCCGTGCAGCGGTACGTCCGGTCGAACCGGACGCCGCCCGCGAAGGCGATGAGCGCGGCCCGGTCGAGCGGCCCGTGCACCTGGGCCCACAGGCCGTTGGCGAGCTTCCAGCGCACCGTGCCGAAGCCGAACTGCTCGTCGCGGACGAACTGGCCGGGCTGCCCGGCCACGGTGACGTCCTGCTTCGCGCCGGGCAGGGGGTCGAAGCCGTTCGCCGTGCGGCCCAGGTCGATGCGCAGCTGCCGGCCGCCGTTGTCCGCGCCCTGCAGGATGACCCACTCACCGTCCGCGCCGGCGAAGAACTGGCCCATCTGGACCGGGAACGGCGCCGCGTCGAGGCTGATGTGCAGCTCACTCGGGCGGCCGACGGCGTTCGGGGTCACCGGGCTGTTGACGGCGGGCAGCGGCGGGAACCGGTCCAGCGGCGCCGGCCCGTTCGAGGCCGTCGGCGTGGTGATGTTCGCCGGTGTGCTGACGGTGACGCGAGGGGCGGCGGGCTGCGGGTGCGCCGACGGCACGAGCGAGGCGGCCACCGCGACGGCCACGCCCGCGGCGGCGGTGCCGGCGACCACCGATCCGGCGATGACCGCGAACCGGCGGCGGCGCCGGCGCAGCCCGTCCGCGCGGGCGCCGGCCAGCAGCCGCTCGACGTGCACGTCGTCGTCGGCGGCGCGGGCGAGGGAGTCGACCACGACCCGGTCGATGTCGGTCATCACCTGTCTCCGTTCAGGGCCGGGCTGATCCGGGTGCGCAGGGTGTCCATGGCCCGCTTGACCTGGCTGCGCACGGTCTCGCGGGTGACGCCGAGCAGGTCGGCGATCGTGGCGTCGTCGAGGTCCTCGTAGTAGCGCAGCACGACCGCGGCCCGCTGCCGGGCGGGCAGCCGGCTGATGAGCCGCCACACCTCGTCCCGGTCGGCCACCATGCTCCCGACGTCCTGCGGCGACCGGGCGTCACTGGGCTCGGCCACCGGCACCTCGTGCGTCGAGCCGCGCCGCCACCGCGAGATCGACGCGTTGACGAGCGCCCGGCGCAGGTAGGCATCGGGATTGTGCCCGGCCGCGATCCGGCCCCAGCGCACGAATGCCCGCGCGAGCACCTCCTGCGCGAGGTCCTCGCCGTGCTGGCGATCGCCGGTCAGCAGCCGCCCGAGCCGCACGAGCGCGGCCCCTCGCTGGCGCACGTATTCATCGAAGTCCAATCGG
The DNA here is from genome assembly GCF_019904175.1 of Dactylosporangium vinaceum. Taxonomy (GTDB): domain Bacteria; phylum Actinomycetota; class Actinomycetes; order Mycobacteriales; family Micromonosporaceae; genus Dactylosporangium; species Dactylosporangium vinaceum. The sequence continues at coordinate 4,914,257 of NZ_CP061913.1, forward strand.
CTGCCCTCCGTGGATGGGTACTGTCATCCAACTGCACGCACCCCGGCCCCGAACTGTTGCAGTGACCTGCCGGTACCATTGCGGCCGCACCGCACGGGGGAGGACATCGATGCAGCCCGGCTATGGACCGCCACAGCCCGAACACGGACAGCAACAGCCCGGCTATACGCCGCCGCAGCAGCCCCAATACGGACAGCCGCCGCCCCAATACGGACCGCCGCCGCTGCAGCCGCAGGCGCCGGCGTACGGCTGGCCGGCACCGCCCGCGGGACCACCCGCGGCCCAGTTCGGCGCCCCGCCGCCGACGGCGCCGTTCAGTGGTCCGCCGCCCGTCGCACCGTACGGGGCGCCGCCGGTCAAGAAGCGGCGGCGCTGGGTGCTGTGGACGGTCGTCGGGGTCGTGACGATGGTCGTCCTCTGCGGCGGTGCGGCGATCGGCGGTGCGCTGTACTTCCGGGCCCAGCGGGCCGACTACCTGCGCCTCGACGGGCTGGCCGCGGCGGACGGGAAGCTCGACGAGCTCAAGGCGCTCCAACTGCCCGGCGACACCGGGCTGGTCCGGCTGGCCACGGACGGCACGACGCTGTACTACCTCGCGTACCAGCCGACCGTCGGCACCAAGGTGGTCGCCGTCGCGATCAAGGGCGGCGGGCACGCCTGGGAGGTGTCGCTCGGGCTCGATCCACGGGTCGAGGACGCCCGGCTGACGCTCGTCGGTGACGTGCTGCTCGTCGACGTCGTCGACAAGAGCCGCACGCCGATGGTGCTGACCCAGCGGGCACTGTCCACAGGCGACGGCAAGGAGCTGTCGAAGCGGGAAGGCAAGCAGGACCAGACGGCATACGCGGCGATCGCGGACGGCTCCGTCATCCTGGCCCACGACGGCGACAGCCGCAGCAGCTCCGTCGTCGAGCGGCAGGACCTGAAGACCGGCAAGGCGGCCTGGACGTACCCGGTCGACGACGCCGGCACCGCCCTGCTCGCGGTGAGCGTCAGCTGGCCCGGCGGGCCGAACACCGGGCCGGTCCCGTACCGGCACCCGGGGGAGCTGAGTGAGCGCGGCGAGACGACCCTGCGCACCTCGCTCGTCGCCGACCCGGGCACGCTGGTGTTCAACGACAACCGCGGCGTCGTCCACGTCCTCGACGGCGCCACCGGCAAGCTGCGGGTGCAGAAGAAGATCGAGCGGTGGACGTGGATGGTCGTGACCGGCGGGCTGGTCATCGGCAGCTTCGGCACGACGACCACCGCGTACGACCTCACCACGCTCACCGAGCGGTGGCGGGTCTCCGGGCGGGCGCTCAACTACGGCATGTGCGGGGCGAGCGCCCTGTGCCTGAGCGTCCCCGCCGGCGACAAGAGCCTGGTGCGCCCGATCGACGTCACCACCGGCAAGACGAACCCGGACGCCACCGACTTCGACGCCACCGCCTTCACGCCGCTGGACCGGCGTATCCTCGGCAGCACCGTCGTGGCCGGCACGGTCATCCGCGACGCCGCCACCTGGGACAAGACCCGCCTGCTCCAGCGCGATCTGGACGTCAAGCCACTCGCCGCGGCCGGCCGCTACGCCGTGCTGGAGGTGAGCGCGCCGGGCATCCTCAAGAGCGGCGTGTCGGTGCTCGACGTCGAGTCGCTGCGCTACACCCAGGCCGTGGCCATGGGCGACAGCGACTACTCGTTCGACGCCACCGCCGACATCGCGGGCGGCGTGGCCGTGGTGCTCACCACGGACCGGCGGATCCTCGCGCTCAAGGTGCCGTTCTAGCGGGCCGGGGCACCGAACCACCGCCGCAGCCGGTCGGCCAGCTCGCGCTGATCGGTGCCGGTCCAGGCTCGGTGCCCGTCGGGCCGTAGCAGTACAGCCGCGGCATCCGGCGCTTGACCGGGGTCCGCGACCACGTCGACGCGATCGTCCCACCCGGTGACCGACAGCCGGCCGGCCGGGTCGATCAGCAGGCCGCGGCCCCGGTGCAGGCGCGTATAGAGGCGGCCGTCGCCCAGGGGCCGGTCGGGCTCGCGGCGGCCGGTCAGCGGGTGCTCGTCGCCGATGTCGTAGCGCACGTCGATGGCGACGACCTTGCCGATGAGGTACCGGTTCACGTCGTCGAAGTCCATCAGCTGCGTGAGCAGCCGGCGCACGGCGAGCGGGCCGGGCTCCGTCGACAGCAGCTCCATCTGCGCCCGGGTGTTGACGAGCACGTCGGCGGCGACGGGGTGCCGCTCGGCCTCATACGTGTCGAGCAGCCCCGCCGGCCCCCACCCGGCGACCGCCGCGGCCAGCTTCCAGCCGAGGTTGAACGCCTCGTGGAGGCCGAGATTGAGGCCCTGCCCGCCGGTCGGCGGATGCACGTGCGCGGCGTCCCCGGCGAGGAACACCCGCCCGCTGCGATACCGCTCCGCCTGCCGCGTCGCATCCCCGAACCGCGACAGCCACCGTGGCGAGTGCACCCCGAAGTCCGTGCCGGCGGTCGCCCGCAGCTGCCGCCGGAAGTCCTCCAGCGTCGGCGGTGCCGCCCGGTCACCGCCGGCCCCGCCCGCCGGCACGACGACCCGATACAGCCCGTCGCCGACCGGCCCGAGCCCGAACCGCTTCTCGGTCCGGCGCACCGCGGCGACGGCCGCCGCGATCGCCTCCGGGTCCGCGCTCGCCGCCATCTCCCCGAGCAGCGTCTCGACCCGGCTGGGCTCGCCGGGAAAGCCGATGCCGAGCTGTTTGCGCACGGTACTGCGCCCGCCGTCGCACCCCACCACGTACCGCGCCCGCAGCCGCTCCCCGCCCCGCAGCCGCACCGTCACGCCCTCGTCGTCCTGGTCCAGCCCGGTGAGCTCGGCCCCGCGCCGGATCTCGGCCCCCAGCTCGGCCGCCCTTTGCGTCAGGATGCGCACGGTCAGCGGCTGCGGGATGCCGAGCACATACGCGTGGGCCGAGTCCAGCGGCGGCGCCGGCTTCTCGATCGCCGCGAAGAACCCCCGCAGCGGATGCTTCCGGCCGAGCTCCAGGAACCGTTCCAGGAGGCCGCGCTGGTCCATGATCTCGATGCTGCGCACGTGCAGCCCGAGCGCCCGCACCTCCCGCACCGGCTCCGGCTCGCGGTCCAGCACGAGCGTGCGCACCCCGTGCAGCCGCAGCTCACCGGCGAGCATGAGCCCCGTCGGCCCGGCCCCGGCCACGATGACGTCGAACACGACACCCCCCGTTTCGTCGGTCGGCTGCCGATTCTGCGCCCGGACCCGGGTCTTGCCGCAAGACCGTGGGCCTGATATACGTTAAAGGTGGCAAGGGGCGACATTTCTCCCTTGCTGTTTTGTTGCCCCCTTGCTTCTTGCCGCCGCCCGGTTGCTACCACCTGATCCCGGCGACGTACCGGGCGAACTCGCGCGGCGGGCGGCCCAGCGCCCGCTCGACCCCGTCCTGCGGCCCCGCGTCCCGGCCCTCGCGCAGCGCGGTGAACACGCCGGCCATGATACGGGCCACCGCGGGCGCGGTCCCGGCCGCCACCTCGCGGGCCACGTACGTCTCGGCGTCGACGTCAACGAACCGCATGCTGCGCCCGGTCGCCGCCGCGATCTGCGACACCGCCGCACCGAAGCTCAGCGCCCGCGGCCCGGTCAGGCCCAGCTCCGCGCCGGCGAGCCGGTCCGTGCTCAGCGCGGCCACCGCCACATCGGCGATGTCCTCGGCGTCGACGAACGGCGTGCGCCCGTCCCCGGCCGGCAGCGCCAGCTCCCCGCCCAGCAGCTGCTCGCGCCACCCGGTCTCGGTGAAATTCTGCGCGAACCAGCCCGGCCGCAGCACGGTCCACGCCGCCCCCGAGGCCCGGACCGCCGCCTCGACCGCGAACAGCGGATGCTGCGGGTGTACCGCACCCGGCGCCGACAGCAGCACCAGCCTGCGCACACCGTGGGCGGCCGCGGCCGTGACGAACCCGGGCAGGCGCACGGCGCGCAGGTCCGGCTCGACCAGGTACGCCGCGGTGACCCCGGCGAGCGCGGGCCCCCACGTGCCCGGGTCGCCCAGGTCGAACCCGGCGTCGGCGCCGCCGCGGGCCGCCGTGCGGGTGGGAACGTTGCCGGCCCGCAGCCGCTGTGCGATGCGGCGGCCCGTCTTGCCGGTCCCGGCGAGGATCAGGTGCATGTCCATACGGGAAGCCAACCGCACCGATGCGTGGACGGGCCATGGGCGTGCGTCGGGCGAACCTTTGCCGGCGTCTACCGTGGCCGGATGGACGTGCTCAGCGACCTGCTGCACCGGGCCCGGGCCGGCAACGCCGCCGTGCGCCGGCTCATCCAGCGCCCGCCCTGGTCGATGACCTACGCCGACCCGCCGCCGCTCACGGTCATCACCGCGCTCGGCGGCCCGGTGGCGGTCACGGCCGGCGACCGGGCACCGGGAGCGCTCACGGCCGGCGACATCGCGATCGTCACCGGCACGGACCCGCACACGGTCGCCGACAGCCCCGGCACGCCGCCGCGGTACGTGGTGCGGGGCGGGCGCAAGTATCCGGCCGGCTCGGACCGGCCCGTCCCGGAGCGGCCCACCCTCGCCCCGCGCACCTACGGCGACGGCGACCCCGCCGCCACGACGATGCTGCGCGGGGCGTACGACATCCGCGGGGGAGCGGGCGCACGGCTCCTGGCGATGCTGCCGCCCCTCGCGATCGTCCCGGCCGGCGCGCGGACCCAGCCCGTGCTCGAACTGCTCGCCGCCGAGGCCGCGCACGACGAGCCCGGCCAGGACGCGGTGCTGGCCCGGCTGCTCGACCTCGTCCTCGTCATCGCGCTGCGGGCCTGGTGCGCGGGCCCGGACGCGAGCCCGCCGGGCTGGTACACGGCCCTCGCCGACCCGGCCGTCGGCACCGCCCTGGCGCTGCTGCACGCCGAGCCGGCCCGCCGCTGGACGGTCGCCGAGCTGGCCGCCGCGGCCCGGCTGTCCCGGGCCGCGTTCGCCGCCCGGTTCACCCGGCAGGTCGGCGAGCCGCCCCTGGCGTACCTCACGGGCTGGCGGCTGACGCTCGCGGCCGACCGGCTCCGCGCCACCGACGACCCGGTCGCGGCGGTGGCCCGGGACGTCGGCTACGGCGACGCGTTCGCGTTCAGCGTCGCCTTCAAACGCGCCCACGGCACCACCCCGTCCGCCTGGCGGCGGGTGGCGGAGTCGTGAAGGTTTCGGGCCGGGTCTCGTGCGGTGCGGGACCGGCCTGCCATGCTGCCCGCCATGGGAGAGTGGACACCTGTCGAGCCGTTCGGGTGGTGGCGGTCCGGACTGCTCGGCCTCGTCGCCGCCGCGCCGGTCGTCTGGGCGGTCGTCGGCCTGATCGGCGAGCTCGACGCCGACCTCGGCGGCCTCGTCGTGTTCGCCGTCTACGGACCCTGTGTGGTGGCGGGCGCCGCCCTGCTCGGCGCGGCCCTCATGGTGGGCGTCACCCTTGAGCGGCGGGCCGAGCGGTGGCGGCTCGCCTGGATGATCGCCGCACCGCCGCTCGTGTGGCTCGTGCTGGCCGTCGGTGCCGAGCAGGGCGGGCCGATGATGCCGGTCGGCGAGCTGCGGGTGGGGTGGAGCCTGGTCGTCGTGCTGATGTACGCCGGGACCGGGGTCGCGTTCGGGCTCGGCGCGCCCCGCCCGGTGCGGGTCGCCGCCGCCGTGCTCGTCGTGGCCGCGGCGCCGCTGATGATCGCCTACGACGACGCCGCCCAGCCCCGCTGGCGCCGGGACTCGTATGCGGCGGCGCCGCACGTGCTGCCCGAGATCCCGGGCTACCGGCCGGTCGCCGCCCGCGGCGACGGGCGTGTGCTCACGGTGAGCCTGGACGGGCCGGTCGCGCTGTCGGTGACTGTCACGCGCTGTGCGCCGTGCGCGGTCAGTGCACAGGCGGGGCGCTACGGCGTGACAGTCGTCGACGGCACTTATGAGCTGGCGATCGTCCCGCAGATCGGCGCGGGCTCCACGTGGACCGCCCCGGCCGGCATCCGGCTGCGCCCGGCCGGCGTCGGCGAGCTGGCCGCACTGCCGCTCGCGCCCAGCCATCCGTACGCCGACTGACGGGGCGGCGGTACCCCCAAAAAAGCCAACCAAGCGATTGCTTGCTTTTCTTCTCCCGCTGTTGCTAAATCTTTTAAAAGATTTAGTCAACGGAGGTGGTGACGACGTGACGACGGTGGCGGAAACGGCCAAGCCGGGCGGAACCGCCGTCTGGGCGCCCAGGGTCACCCCGCCCATCGGGGTGGAGCTCACCGACGCGCAGGCGCTCGCCTGTGCGTTCCGCATCCTGGCGCACAGCGGGTTCAGCGAGAACATCGCCGGGCACATCACGATGCTCAAGAACGACGACGGCGACATGTGGATCAATCCGTGGGGGCTGTGGTGGGACGAGGTGTCCGCCTCCGACCTGTGCGTCGTCGACCGTGACGGCACGCCCAAGGCGGGGCGCTGGGACGTCACGCCCGCGTTCCACATCCACACGGAACTGCACCGGGTGCGGCCCGACGCCCGGGTCGTCGTGCACAACCACCCGTACCACGTCACGGTGCTCGCGGCCGTCGGCGTGCTGCCGGCGATCGTGCACCAGACCGGGTCGATGTACGACGGTGACCTGGCGTTCGTGCACGAGTACACCGGCGAGGTGGACGACGCGGCGCTCGGGGCCGACCTCGCGCAGCAGATCGGCGACAAGTCCGTGGTGATCCTGGCCAGCCACGGGATCATCGTGACCGCGCCGACGATCCAGGAGGCGACCTACCGCTCGGCGAGCATCGACCGGGCGTGCCGGCTCGCGTACGACGTCATGCTGCTCGGCCGGGACCCCCTCGCCATCGCACCCGGGCTGCGGCAGGGCATGAAGCAGTCGCTGCTGGAGCGGGGCTCGGACGTGTTCTGGGCCGGCGCCGTGCGCAAGCTCCTGCGCCGCGAACCCGACGTACTCGAATAGCCGCCGGAAAGGACACCCCACCCCATGGCATCGATCGACGAACTGCTCAAGAACACCGGGTTCACCACCGCCGACCGCGGCAAGGTGACGTTCCTGCCCGACCCGCCGCGGCAGGAGCGCAAGTACACGTTCATCTCCGTCGACGACCACATCGTCGAGCCGCCGGACGCGTTCGCGGGCCGGATGCCCGCGAAGTACGCCGAGCAGGCCCCGCACGTCGTCGAGCGGGACGGCAGCCACGTGTGGGTGTACGACGGCCAGGAGTTCCCGAACGTCGGCTTCAACGCCGTCGTCGGGCGGCCGGTCGACGAGTACGGCATGGAGCCGTGCCGCTTCGACGACATGCGCCGCGGCTCCTGGGACATCCACGAGCGCATCCGGGACATGGACCTGTCGGGGGTGTACGCGTCCCTGTGCTTCCCGTCCTTCCTGCCGGGCTTCGCCGGGCAGCGCCTGCAACTGTCCACGAAGGACGCCGAGCTCGCGCTCGCGGCCACCCGGGCCTGGAACGACTGGAACATCGAGGCGTGGTCGGGCGCGTACCCGGACCGGATGATCCCGTGCCAGCTGCCGTACTTCCTCGACCCGCAGGTCGGCGCCCAGGAGATCTACCGCAACGCCGAGCGCGGGTTCAAGGCCGTCACGTTCAGCGAGGCGCCGCACATGCTCGGGCTGCCGTCGCTGCACACCGGCCACTGGGACCCCATCATGCGGGCCTGTGCCGAGACCGGCACGGTGGTGAACCTGCACATCGGCTCCTCCGGCACGTCGCCGTCGACGGCACCGGACGCGCCGCCGGACGTGGTGGGGGTGCTGTTCTTCGGGTACTCCATGTTCTCGGCGGTCGACTGGCTGTACAGCCGGATCCCGGTCCGTTTCCCGGATATCAAGATCGTGCTGTCGGAGGGTGGGATCGGCTGGGTGCCCGGCCTGGTCGACCGGCTCAACCACATGCTCAGCTACCACGCGATGTACGGGACGTGGAAGGGCATCGACCGCACGCCGGCCGAGGTCCTGCTGCGCAACTTCTACTTCTGTGCCGTCGAGGACCCGTCGTCGTTCGCGCTGCGTGACGTGATCGGCGTCGAGCACATCCTGCTGGAGCAGGACTACCCGCACTGCGACTCGACCTGGCCGCACACCCAGCGCACCATCGAGGAGGAGATCGGCGGCCTGCCCGCGGCCGACGTGCGCAAGATGACGTGGGAGAACGCGTCGGTGCTGTACCGCCACCCGGTCCCGGCCGCCGTGCAGCAGGACCCGGACGCCTACTAAGGTCGGCTGCGTGGAGCCCCGGATACGTGTCCATCGGCTCGCCGAGCAGATCGCCGACCGGGTCCGGGCGCAGATCATCAGCGGCGAGCTGGGCGACGGCGATCCGTTGCCGAAGGCCGAGGAGCTGCTGCGGCGGTACTCGGTAAGCGCGCCCACCCTGCGCGAGTCCATGCGCATTCTGGAGGCCGAGGGTCTGATCACGATTCGCCGGGGGCGGCTCGGCGGTGCCGTCGTGCACCGCCCGTCCCCGGCGAACCTCGGCTACAACCTGGGCCTGGTCCTGGCCGCCCAGCGCTCGGACATCGCCGACGTGGCCGCGGCCCTGCGCCACGTCGAGCCGGCGTGCGCCGCACTGTGCGCGGCCCGGCCGGACCGTGCGCGCACGGTCGTGCCGCGGCTGCGGGCGCTGCACGAGGAGTACCTGACGAGCATCGCCGACCTGCCCGCCGTCGTCGGCGTGTCCCGGCGCTTCCACGAGGCCCTCGTCGCGCTGTGCGGCAACCCGCCGCTGATCGTGCTGGCCGGGGCGCTGGAGGCGCTGTGGTCGAGCCACGAGCAGAGCTGGGCCGGGCGCACGGCGCCGCACGCGGTGCCGCTGCGGCAGCGCCGCGCGGCCGGCGCGGAGCACGGCCGCATCCTGGAGCTGATCGAGGCCGGCGACGCCGAGGGGGTCCACCGGCTGGTCGCGGCCCACCTCGGCGAGGCCCAGCGCAACCCGCAGCCGGCCGGCTCACCCGCCATCGACCTCACCCTCCTGCGTGAGCTGATGCTGCCGCCGGGCGAGCCACCGGACGCGGCCTGACGGCGCCTGCTAGGTTCGCCGCATGCCCGAGCCGGCCACCGACGCCCCGCCGGTCCCCGCCTCCGAGCCGCAGGCGCCGGCCGGGATCCGCTCGCTCGCCCGCAACTCGGCGATCGCGGCCGGGGCCGTGGTCGCCAACGGGCTGCTCAGCGCGGCCCTGCTCGCCCTGTGCGCGAAGCTGGGCCAGACCGGTGAGATCGCCGCGTACACGGTGATGACCTCGGCCCTGGCCTTCGTGCTGATCCTGCTGAGCGGCGGCTCGGTGCTGCTCTACCTCAACGGCACCGAGGAGCAGCGCGCCCTCGTGCGCAGCCAGTGGATGCTCGTCGTGGTCCCCGGGCTCCTGCTGGGCATCGTCGCGGTCGGCGCGTTCTACGGCTCGCGCGGCTACACGGTGAACGCGCTCGTCGCGGCGGGCGTCGTCGCGCTCGGCAACGCGCTGTCGACGCTGCAGCAGTCCGACTTCAGCCGCCGGATGCGCTTCCTGGCCAACGCCGTGCTGGTCTGCACGAGCAAGGCGGCGTCGCTGGTCATGGTGCTGCTCGGCGTCCCGCTGACCGTCTCCCTGGCCACCGCCGGCCTGGCCCAGCTGCTCGTCGGCGAGCTGGTCCTGGGCAAGCACGGCTCACTGCGCTCCGACCTGGTCCGCGGCCTGTCGTTCAGGCGGGCGTTCGCCGGCTACCGCTCCAGCCGCCACCTGTTCGGCTACTCCCTCGGCGAGCTCTACGTCGCCCGGGCCGGCACCCTGCTGCTGTCCCTGCTGGCCACCCCGGCCGTGATGGGCAGCTTCGGCGCGATCGTCACCGCCTACCAGGCCATCGGCGGCGTGGTCCAGTCGGCGCTGCAGGTCCCGATGGTCGCCCGGGCCCGCAGCCGCCTCGGCATCGAGGACTCGGCCCACCCGGCCGGCTTCTCCATCGCCGTCGCCCTGGCCTGCGCGGTGCCGATGGCGCTGGGCGTGGCCGTGCTGTCGCCGTTCCTGACCGGCACCGTGCTCTCCCTGCCGCACCGCGCGGCCGCCACCTGGCTGGCCGTGTTCATGCTGGCCCTGCCGTTCATGGCGGTGAACCGGGCGGTGCTGTTCAACTGGATGGGCGACGGCGAGTACAGCCGCGCGACCCGGGCGATGGCCGTGCTGGCCGGGCTGTGCACGGTCGCGGTCGCCGGGCTGGTCCCGCTGTTCGGCCCCCTCGGCACCGCCGCCGCCACCGCGGCCGCCGAGGCGGCCGCGCTCACCGTGATCCTGCTGGTGCTCAACCGCCGGCCCCGGTAGGCGCCCCGCCGCCGGGCCGGTGCAGGAACCCGTGCCGCCGGCGCAGCTCACGCGCGCGGTGCTCGAGCGCCGCAGCGGCCTCCGCGGCGTCGCGGGGCTCGTCCGCACGCACGCACCCGGTATGGGCGGCGCAGCCGTCCGCAAATTCGTTGCAACCCCCCGCCCGGTCCGCTCCGTGAGTATTGGCGTCAGGGACGAGGGAGGCTGCATGGGATCGGGCACGAGCCGCGATCAGGAGTTCGGCGACTACTACGCCGCCCGGGGTGCATCGTTACGGGCCACGGCCTACCTGCTGTGCGGGGACTGGCACCTGGCCGACGACCTCACCCAGACCGCGTTCACCAAGCTGTATCTGGCCTGGCCGCGGATCCAGCGCAAGGAGCCGGTCGACCGGTACGTGCGGCGCACGCTGCTGCGGGTGTTCCTCGACGAGCGCCGCCGGCCGTGGCGGCGGGAGCGGCCGACGGCCGAGTTCGCCGACCTCGACCCGGCGTCGCCGGCCGCAACCGGCCGGGTCGACGACCGCCTGCTGCTGCGCCGCGCGCTGGCGGCGGTGCCGGCCCGCCAGCGGGCGGTGCTGGTGCTGCGGTTCTGGGAGGACCTGTCGGTCGAGGAGACCGCGGAGGTCCTCGGGATCTCGCCCGGCACGGTGAAGAGCCAGGCCGCCCGCGGGCTGGAGACCTTGCGGCGCCGTCTCGGCGTGCCCGACAACGCTTCCGTAGGCAAGGAGTGACGATGCGCGACAACGACGTACGGGATCTGCTGCTGCGGGTGGCCGGCGAGGCCGGGCCGCCGCCGCCGACCCGGGAGGCGATGCTCGCGGCCGGGCATCGGGCCCGCGGCCGCCGGCGGATGTGGTGGGCCGGCGGGAGCGGGCTGGCCGCGCTCGCCGCGGTGGCGGTCCTGACCCCGGTCCTCTCGGCACCCGGCGGCCCGGCACCCGTCGCCGGTCCGGGCACCCAGAGCACCCAGGGCACCCCGAGCGCCGCCACCGCGAGCAGCCCGGCCGCCGCCGGCGGTGACAGTCCGCGGCCGGTCAAGTCACCCACCGGTCGCCCGGTGTCCGGGGTCCCGGCGGCCCAGCAGCAGCGCGCCGACGCCATGCTGGCCGCGCTCACCGGGGCGGTGCCGGCCGGCTACACCATGCCGGACGATCCGCGCACCCGGTTCGCGATGGTGGAGGGCTGGCAGCAGACCGGCTGGCTCTACTGGATCGGCCTCGACGTCCACCGCGACGGCCAGGTCGTCACGCTGCGGGTCTCCTCGTTCACCGACTACGGCGGGCCCGGCCCCGGCGATCTGTGCACGGCCGCCTACGCGGCGGCCGGCTCCTACGACGGCTGCACGGTCCTCACCACGAGCACCGGCACCCCGATCGCGGTGACGTGGCGCGGTGGCAAGGGCAACGTCCCCCGCGAGGTCCGGGCGGTCTGGGTCGCCGACGACCGGGCGGTGTCCGTGCAGCAGAGTCCCCGCGGCCCGCACGACCAGCCGGTCTTCACCGACCAGCAGCTGGCCGAGATGGCCGTCTCGCCCGACTTCCGCGGCTGATCACGGGGCGGCCACCGGCGCACCACGCGCCCGGCCGGGCCGCCACCGCGCCGGGCTGCGCCGCGCCGCCCGGAGGTCGTCCGCCTCCCCTCGTCTGAGCCCTCGCAGTACATCCAGCAATGCAAATAGATCATGACGCGGGCCTAGCCTGACGGGATGTATCGACGTGCGGTTCAATGGCTGGCCGGAGTGGCCGGTGGGGTGATGGTGGTCGCCGGTGCGGGGACGGCGGCGCAGGCGGCGCCGGCGGTGCCGGACGGGCTGCGCACGGTGCAGGTGCGGCAGTCGCTGCTGGGTACGCACACCTGGTACCAGCAGCTCTACCGCGGGCTGCCCGTGCTCGGCGGGTTCTACGCCACGCACACCGACGCGGCCACCGGCGAGGTGACAGTGCAGGACGGGCGCCTCGACGTGCACGGGCTCGCGACGCAGACGCCGGCCGTGGCGGCCGAGCACGCGCGGGCCTCCGTGGCCGGGCGCAACGGCGGGCAGGCGGCGGCGCGGTCCGAGCTGGCCGTGCTGCCCGGGAACCCGGCCCGGCTCACGTGGGTCGTCGTCACGCGGACCGGGCACGGCACGGTCCGCACCGTGCTCGACGCCGGCAGCGGGGCCACGCTCAAGGAGCAGAACCTCGTCAAGGAGGCGACCGGGACCGGCACGGTGTTCGACCCGAACCCGGTCGTGGCCACCCAGAACGAGTCGCTCACCGACCAGGACGACGCCGACGTCCCGGGGCTGCGCCGGGCGTACCGCAAGGTCGCGCTCACCCACCTGGACGGGCGCGGCACGACGCTGCAGGGCGACTACGCGAACAACATCAGCGCGGACCCGGTCCGCTCGGCGAAGCGCGAGTTCGACTACAACCGGTCGCAGCGCGGGTTCGAGCAGGTGATGGGGTATCACGGCATCACCTCGGCGCAGGAGTACATCCACGCGCTGGGCTTCCGTGACGTGAACAACGAGCCGCAGGACTACGCCACGACCGGCTTCGACGAGGACAACTCGTTCTACGACCCGGACACCGACGGCATCACGTTCGGCACCGGTGGCGTCGACGACGCCGAGGACATCGAGGTCATCTGGCACGAGTACGGCCACGCGATCCAGGACGACCAGGTCCCCGGCTTCGGCGAGAGCGAGGTGGACCTCGAGGCCGGCTCCATCGGCGAGGGCTTCGGCGACTACTGGGCGTTCACGATGTCGCAGGCGAACAGCCCCGACACCGCCCGTACGCCGCTGGCCTGCATCGCCGACTGGGACTCGACCTCCTACACCGACGACGTCCCGCACTGCCTGCGCCGCACCGACGGGACCAAGATGTACCCGGCCGACCTGGAGGGCGAGGTCCACGCCGACGGCGAGATCTGGTCGCGGGCGCTGTTCGACATCAACCACGCGCTCGGCCGCACGAGGGCCAACCGGGTGATCCTCGAGGCGCAGTTCTGCTTCGATCCCAACACCACGATGCCGGCCGCGGCCCGCACGACGGTGAAGACGGCCCGGGCCCTGTACGGCCAGGGCGCCGCCGACCAGGTCCGCGCCGCCTTCCACGCGCGGGGCATCCTGTAAGCGCTTTGTTCAAGACGCCCGGGTGCCGGGCGGCCGAGACTGCGGGCATGAGCGACGACACCTTCACGCCCGCACTCGGCCGCCTGGCCCCGACCCGCTACTACGACGCCGTGGTCGCGCTGACCCGGGAGCGGCGCTGGCGTTCGCTGACGGCCCGGCACGCCGCGCCGGGGCCGGACGACGTGATCGTGGACGTCGGCTGCGGCACCGGCTCATTGGCCCGGCTGCTCGCCGAGGTTGAGCCGCGGGCCCACATCGTCGGCGTGGACCCCGACCCGCAGATGCTCGCCGTGGCCCGGCGCAAGGCGCCGACGGTGCGGTTCGTCCAGGGCCGCGGCGACAACCTGCGCGACCTCGTCGGTGCGGCCTCGACGGTCGTGTCGAGCCTGGTGCTGCACCAGTGCCCGGTCCCGGTGAAGCGCGCGATCCTCGCGTCGATGGCGTCGGTGCTGCGCCCCGGCGGCCGGCTCGTCATCGCCGACTACGGCCTGCAGCGCACCCGCCTCATGCGCCTGGCGTTTCGCACCGTGCAGTTCGCCGACGGCAAGGCGGACACCCAGCCCAACGCGGACGGCGCGCTGCCGGGGCTGATCGCCGGGGCCGGGTTCACCGACGTCCGCGAGGCGGCGGTGATCCCGACCGTCACCGGCTCGATCTCGATCTACGTAGCACGGGGACGACCGCCGCTGGCGTGAGCCCCATCATGTCGCGCATGGCCCGGGTCAGGTGCGCCTGGTCGGCGAACCCGGCCGCGGCCGCCGCACCGGCCGGTGACCGCCCGGCCTGCAGCGCCGCGGCCGCCCGGCGCAGCCGCACCCAGAGCCGCCAGCGCGGCAGCGGCATCCCGGCCTGTTCGCGCGCCAGGGCCCGCAGCCGCTGCGTGGACAGCCCCACCTCCGCCGCGAGCGCGGGCATCGCCACGTTGCGCTCCAGCAGCGTCCGCAGCGCCCGCGCGAGCCGCGGATCGAGCTGCCCGGAGGGCCGCACGCTGGCCGGCCCGACGTCACCCTCCGGCACCGCCACCAGGTCAGGAGCAACGACGATGCCGCGGGTGTACGTCCGGCGAAGCCGATCCGCGAACGCGGACTGCGGCTCCACGAAGTAGGTGAGCACGTCATCGGCGGCCAGCAGCCGGTGTGCCACCATCGGCGCCACCACGAGCGCCGCACCCCGGTGCACCGTCCCGGCGCCGTCCCGCACGGCCACGTCACCGCCCACGCCGACGGCGATCTGGAACGCGGCGTGCCGGTGCGGGGCGCTGTCGCCGACGGGCCCGCGGTACATCGCGTAGCCGTCCCCGATCGTGAACCCCGTCGCCATGCGTCGATCCTGACATCCCGGGGTAGCGTGGGGCGGGTGCGGGTCTGGACCATCGGGCACGGGGCCCGGACGATCGACGCGTTCCTGGCGATCCTGGCCGAGGCGCAGGTCGCCACGCTCGTCGACGTCCGCCGCTTCCCGGGGTCGCGCCGGCACCCGCAGTTCGGCCGCGACGAGCTCGCCTCGGCGGTGCGGGGGGCCGGCGTGGAGTACACCTGGGCCGGCGAGGTCCTGGGCGGCCGGCGCAGTGCCCGGCCCGGCTCCCGGCACACGGCGCTGCGCAACGCCGCCTTCGTCGGCTACGCCGACCACATGGACACCGCGGCGTTCCGCACGGCGATCGACGAGCTGCTGCGCGGCCCGGGCCGGCCCGCCGTCATGTGCGCCGAGACTCTCTGGTGGCACTGCCATCGCATGCTGATCGCCGATGCCCTGGTCCTGCGCGGCGGGACCGTCTCGCACCTCCTCGGGCCGGGCCAGCAGCAGCCCCACCGCCTCACCGCGGGCGTGCGCACCGACGCCGACGGCCGCCCCGTCTACGACGCCACCGAACAGCCGGCGCTGCCCGGTCTGTGAACGTTCCCACCGGCCGGCGCCTGCTCGGCCGGCCGGTGGGAACGCCCGGTGGGAATGCCCGGTCAGCCGCCCAGCGAGGCGGCGGCCGCGGCGATGGCCGAGGCGAACGTGCTCACCTCGGAGTAGACGCCCGGGTAGTTGGGGCGGGCGCAGCCGTTGCCCCGGCTGACGATGCCCACCTGGATCCAGGCGTTCTGGGCGTCGCGGCGGAACATCGGGCCGCCCGAGTCGCCCTGGCAGGTGTCGACGCCGCCCGCGGTGTAACCGGCGCAGATCTCGTCGCTCGCGACCAGGTCCGGGTAGGAGTTGTCGCAGGTGGCGTCGGGGACGAACGGGACGGTGGCCTTGAGCAGGTAGCGCTGCTGGGCGCCGCCCTCCGTCGCCGCGCCCCAGCCGGCGACCGTGAAGCTGCCGGTGTTGTACGCCGTGCCGGTGGCGATCGGGAGCGTGGCCAGGCCGGTGACCGGCGTGGCCAGGCGGATCAGGGCCCAGTCCTTGCCGTTGCCGTTGTAGCCGGGCGCGCGGTACACGTAGTTCGACTTCACCGTGATCCGGCTCGACGACTGCAGGTCGACGGCGCCGAGGGTGGCGGTGATGCTCGTGTTGGTCCCGGTCCGGCTCACGCAGTGCGCGGCCGTCAGGACCAGGCGGCTGGAGTACAGCGAGCCGCCGCAGCCCATCGACAGGCGCACCATGAACGGGAACTCGCCCTGAGCGGCGCGGGTGCCGCCGACGACCGACTCCCGCGGCACGCTCGCCCCGGCGTTGCCGGGCAGGACGGCGATGAGCGCGGCGGCCGCCGTCAAGGCGGCCAAAAGCTTTCGCAACATGGGGGAATGGTACGAACGACATGGACAAAGCTCGATATAAGAAATGGGTCATACCGCTGGGGCGTCCGCATGGGCGATGCGGGTCAGCTCGCGCCAGAGCAGCACCACGAACACGGCCGAGCCGCCGAACGCGAACCAGAAGGGCGCCGTGGTGCCGACGCGGGCGGCGAGGGTACCCCCGATGAGCGAACCGACGACCAGACCGCCGAACACGCTTATCGTGTTGACGCTGCCGACGCGCCCCTGCAGATGGGGCGGCACCGCCCGCTGGCGCACGGTGGTCGAGGTCGTGCCCCAGACGAACGCGTGCGCACCGAAGACGACGAACACCGCCGACGCGACCCACGCCGACGTCGTGAGCGCCAGCGCCAGGTGCGTGAGGGTCTCGATGATCAGGCCGGCCCGCATGATGTTGCCGAGGCTGACCCGACGGGTGAGCCACCCGTACATGCCGGTGCCGAGCAGCCCGCCGGCCGCGCTGAGCGTCGTGAGCAGCCCGAAGCCGGACGGGCCGAGGCCGAGGCGCTCCTGCGCGTAGAGCACGAGCACCGACCAGGCCGCGCCGAACGTGAAGTTGAAGACGAGGATGGTGAGCGCGAGCGTGCGCACGGCCGGGTGGTGCACTGTCCACCGCACGCCCTCGGCCACGGCGCGCCAGCCGCCGGCCGGTCGCTCGCCGGCGGTGTCGCCGGACGAGGGCATGACGACCCGGGCCATGAGGTGTACTCCGGCCGCCACCAACGCGCACTCGGCGGCGAACGGCCACAGGCTGCCGGCCGCGAAGAGCACGGCCCCGATGGCGGGCCCGGCGAGCTGGTTGAGGGCGATGAACCCGAACCCGATCCGCGCGTTGGCGAGCACCAGGTCGTCGCGGTGCACGAGCGTCGGCACCAGCGTCGCCGCGGCGTTGTCGGCGAACACCTCACCGATGGACAGCAGCCCGATCGCGACGAGCGCGAGCACCACCGGCAGCCGGTCGGCGACCATCAGCGCGACGACCCCGGCCAGCACGAGCGCCCGCAGCCCGTCCGCGGCCATCACAATGCGCCGCCGGTCGAGCCGGTCCGACAGCACCCCGGCGTAGAGCCCGAACACCAGCGGCGGCGCCCACCGCAGCAGCGCCGCCAGCGACACCAGGAACGCGTTGTCGGTGAGCGAGGCGACAAGCAGCGGCGCGGCGGCGACCGCGATCCCGTCGCCGAGGTTGCTCGTCCACGAGGAGGCGAGCAGCCACCGGAACGGCGACCCCAGTCGTGGCGGTGCCGCTGTCTCGATCACTCTGCCCACGAGTACAGCACCCTACGGCCGGCCGGCCCTTACCGCACGCCCTTATCATCGGCGCTGCGCACCGGCGCGCGACGCTCGTCCTCCTGTGCGGCCTGCCCGCCTCCGGCAAGACCACGCTGGCCCGCCGCCTGGCCGCCGAGCTCCCGGCGGTGCGGCTGTGCGCCGACGAGTGGCTGACCGACCTGGGTGCCGACCTGTTCGACGCCGGCCTGCGGGCCCGCCTGGAGCGCCGGTTCTGGCGCCTGGCCCAGGACCTGCTGGGCCAGGGCCGCAGCGTGATCCTGGAGTCGGGCTTCTGGCTGCGCGCCGACCGCGACGAGAAGCGGGCCGGGGCCCGGGCCCTCGGCGCGGCGGTCGAGCTGCGCTTCCTGGACGTGCCGCTCGACGAGCTGGCCCGCCGCCTGGAGGCCCGCAACGCCGAGGCGCCGTGGGCGACCGCGGTCATCCCGCCGGTGCTGCTCGAGTCGCACGCGCCGCTGTTCGAACCGCCGTCCCCGGCCGAGCTCGCCCTGTTCGACCCGCCCGCTTGCTAAGTGGGGAGCTCCCCGTTTACGGTGGGAGCGTGGCTCTCAGCATCGACGACCGCATCGCCATCACCGATCTGATCAACCTGCACGGGCACCTGGTCGACCGCGGCGACTTCGACGGCCTGGCCGCGCTGTTCACCGCGGACGTCGTCTACGACGTGTCGGCGCTTGGCGGCGGCGTCCTGACCGGACTGCGCGCGGGCCGGGAGGCCGCGCTGGCCCTGGGCGAGCGCAACCCGGTCGCCCACCACGTCACGAACATCGTCCTGCACGACGCGGGCGACGGCGTGGTGCGCGCACTGTCCAAGGGCTTCGGCGTGCTCACGAACGGCACGACGGGCAGCGTCACCTACGACGACACCGTCGAACGCACAGCGCACGGCTGGCGCATCACCCACCGCATCGTGCGCCCCCGCCGCACACCGCTGCACGAATGAACACGAACGCGTGTCGATCGTGCGTTGGGCGGGCGTCGATCGTGCGTTGGTCGTGCGTCTCCCGGTGGGCGCCGCTGCACGAATGAACACGAACGCGCATCGACCGATGCGGCGGCCGGGCGTCCCGTGGCGGGCGCTGCTGCACGGATGAACACGCGAACGAGCGTCAGGTGAGCGGGAGCGGGCCGCCGTGGCCGGGGATGCCGCGGTCGGGCGGGATCGGGGTGTCGCCGGGCGTCGCGGCCGTGATGCCGTGGGCGCGGGTCTGGGCGGCCAGGCGCTGGTAGTACGCGGCGACGGCGGCCAGCGCCGACCGGGCCGCGTCGAGCAGGGTGGCGCCCGCCTGCGCGATCACGTCCGCCTCGTGCTGTTCGAACGCTCGCACACCGGACAGCACGGCGTGCTTCACGTCGCGCAGCAGTTGCACGTCGGCGTGCGCATACGCGCGGCACAGCGCCGCGGCGTGCGCGAAATCGTCGCCGGTCTGGACGGACTCCTGCACGGCGCCGACCGAGAAGCGCACGAGCGCGGTGTCCGCACGGGCGTCGAGCGCGGCCAGGTCCGTGTCGTAGGTGCGCACGTCGAGCGCCGGATCGCAGAAGCCGACGGTGTGCTGCCACAGCGTGCGCAGGTCGTCGTGCAGCAGGCCGTCCAGGTAGCTGACCAGGAAGCGGCGGTGCGACTCGACGACGTACTGGGCCTTGAACCGGCTCAGCTCGGCCGGGTCCTCACCGGCCGTCGCCGTCGCCGCGGTGAAGCCGTAGTCGGCGCACAGCGCGTTCTCCATCCCGGCCAGCAGGTAGACGACCCGGACCCAGGTGCGGAACAGCTCCTCCAGCGGCATCGAACGCAGCCCGGCCTCGGTGAGCACGACACCCCAGCGGGAGCCGAAGCGCAGCCGGCGCAGGTGCCCGATCTGGTACATCGACAACTGCGCGTCGATCTCGGCGTGGACGTGGTGCAGGACCTTGCGGTAGGCGGCCGTCGCGTCCAGGCCGACGTGGTTGCGGATGATGTGCGGCCCGCCGATGTGCAGGTGGATGAACTCGGTGACGTCGAAGACGGCACCCCCGATCGCCATCCAGTAGCCGTCCTGCGGTGTCGTGTGCCGGGCCAGCTCGGAGATGTCGAAGCGGGCACCCTGCTGCGCGTGGCCCAGGTACGTGGTGAAGACGTCCTCGCTCAGCCGCCCCTCGGCGACCAGGCGGCGCAGGAACTCCCGGCCGTCACCGGGAACGATCCCGGCCAGGGCCTTCACGACCGCGACCGCGAACGGCGCGCTGCCGCAGATGTAGACGTGGGCGCCGCGGTCGCCGATGAGGTCCCACAGCGCGTCGGCCCCGGCCCGGATCAGGTCGTCGACCCGGCGCCGGGTGCCGTCGCCGACCGTGTGCCGGCGCCCGTCGAAGGCGACCGCGTGGTCCGTGCGGGAGAACGCGACGGCGAGGGTGAGCCGGCCCGCCGCCGCGGCCGCGTCGAGGTCGGCGTGCTCGACGAACTCCTCCGGTGAGCGCACACCCCAGTACAGGTGGGCGGGGCCCGGGTGGGCGGCGACGAACCCGTGGAACGGCGCGATCCCGGACCCGGCGGCGAACATGACGATCGGCCGGTCCGGCTCGGCGGGCAGCCGGAACCGGGGCGTGGCCACGATCTGCAGCGACAGCCGCGCGCTGCCCTCGGTGCTCGCCCGGCGCAGGAAGTGCGAGGCGGCACCCCGGCGCGGGCGCGGATACGACCACGGCGTGCGGGCCGAGGTGTAGTCCAGGCCGGCGACGATCAGCCGCAGTGTGGCCGCCGGCCGGCCGGGCGGCGGGGCGGAGGCGATCGAGTACAGCCGGAACGGCTCGGGAGCGATCACGGCACACAGGGAGTCGGCCTCGTCCGGTGCGGCCTTCCACAGCCGGGTCACGTCCCAGCCGCCCGCGTGCAGCAGGTTGAGCACGTCCCAGAGCTCCCACTGGTCCTCCATGCGCGCGTCGACGATGCGCCGCCAGGAGCCGACCGCGCTCAGCCGCACCAGCCGCTTCGCCACGGCCCGCCCGATCGGGCGCAGCTGTGCGAAGCGCAGCAGGGTGCGCAGCGGCAGCACGTCGACGTCGCCGTAGCCGGAGCGCTGCTGGACCGCGGCCCGCCAGGCGGGGGAGAGGCCGACGAGCTCCTCGCCGGTCGCCTGCAGCGCGGCGACGGTGCGGCGGACCAACTCGTCGTCGTGCTCGGCGAGGACGCCGACGCGGTCGCCGGGCTGGTGGTGCACGCCCTGGCCGGTGACGTCGAGGTCCAGGTAGCACGTCCAGGCACCGGACGCGCCGGTGACGACGCGGCCGCGGCGGGCGGTGCCGAAGACGACCGGCGGGCCGACGGGCGGGCGGCGCTCGTCGCGCACGACGGCGAGCTCACCGTCCACCCTGTCCCACGTGCGGTCCTTGAACAGGCCGGTGAACCGGGCCCCGGTGGTGACCTGCCGGCCGACCTTGAAGGCGACCTCCAGGAAGCCGTACGCCTTGATCCGGTGCAGCCCCATCCAGCCGCGGTCGCCCGCGTACGCGTCCAGGACGGCGTTGTAGACACCGCGCAGCGCGCTGTTGCGGGTCTCCTCGACGTACTGGCGCACCGACACCTCGCGCAGCGCCGCGACCAGGTCGCGCCAGTGGCGCGGGAAGAAGCCGGCGAGGTACACGCTCTGCTGCCCGACGAGCGAGCCGTAGGCCCGGCGCTCGAGGAACGCGTCGATGGCGTGGATGTGCGGCTGCGCCGTGCCGCTGGGGCTCGGCGCCCCGTCGAAGATCGGGACCCCGGCCGTGCCGACGGTCTTCGCCCACAGCACCTGGTCCAGCGGGTGGCGCGAGCGCGGGTTGGGGTCGATCTGCGGATAGATGCGCTGGGTGACGTACTGCAGCCGCTCCAGCATCACCAGCAGCGCCACCTCGAGCGCGGCCGGGTCGTCGGCGACGACCGCCTCCTGCGCCGCGACCATCGCGCCGAGCACCGGCGTCAGGCCCATCGCAAACTCGGTCGTGACCAGGTAGAACACCCGCTCGGCCGGGTTGTCCCAGGTGGGCACGAGCAGGTCCATGTTGTCCAGCGCGCGGGCGCCGGCCGGGTCGCGCAGCCGCCAGTTGTAGAAGAACAGGTCGATGTAGGACACGGCCGGCTGCTGCTTGCCGAGCCGCCGCGAGACAGTCGTCCACGGCCGCAGCAGCGAGTCCGGGAGCGTTCCCGGCGGGTCGACGGCCATGTACTGGTACGCGTGCGCGAACACGCCCAGCAGCGTCGACGCGCGCAGCAGGTACCGGTCCGGCAGCGCCTCGGGCCGGGCGTCGAGCACGGGCAGCGCGTCGAAGGCCCGGCGCAGCGCCAGCCGCCGGAACAGCGCCGGGAGCTGCCCCGTCATCTCGTCCCAGGCCCGGTGCGAATCCGGGAACGCCGCCAGCGGCGGCTCGGCGGGCAGGAACCCGTGCGCGAACGACAGGAACCCGTCGAGCTCGTGGCCCGCCCGCCGGTTGTGCGCCTCGGCCTCCTCGACCACCCGCCGGGCCGCGACCCGCCCCGGGGCCAGGGGGCGCAGCGCGGTCAGCTGGCCGGGGTCGATGAGCTCGGTCGCGTCGGGGTCGATGAACGACCAGGCCAGCTCGAAGCGCCCGATGCGCAGCCGGTCACCGGGCACCAGGACCCGCCGGGTGATCCGCTCGTCGTTGACGAACGTCCCGTTGGTGCTGCCGAGGTCGGACAGGACCAGCTCGTCGCCGGTGAGGTCGAGCCGGGCGTGGCGGCGCGACACGTCCCGGTCGTCGAGCACGACGGTGGCCGAGCCGCCGTGGCGGCCCAGCGTGGCCGGGAGCGTGCACACCCGTTCGCTCGCCGCCCGGGTGTGCCGGTCGACGAGGACCAGCCGCAGCTCAGGAATGGTAGATCACCGCACGGCACAGGTCGGCCCGCGACACCGTGCCGACGAGCTTGCCGTCGTCGACGACCGGCAGCCGCCGGATGCCGCGGTCGAGCATCACCACGGCGGCCCGGGCCAGCTCGTCGCCGGGGCTCACGGTGGCCGCGTCGCGCACGACGAGCGGATCGACGACCCGCTCGGCCAGCGCCCGGCCCTTGTCGAGGAACAGCTGGAACGCGTCGGCGAGCGTGCCGCCGGCCTCGGTCACGTCGTCGAACCCGGGGAGCATGGCCCGGACCAGGTCCTCCTCCGACAGCGAGCCGATGAACCGTCCGTCGTGGTCGAGTACCATCAGCTGCCCGACCTCGGACACGCTTATCACCTCGGCCGCCCGCCGGATGCTCGAGCCCAGCCGGATGTACGCCGGGAACGCCGTCATGACGTCGCTGACCAGCACGCCACCTCCCAGTGGTCCGCCGCCCGAGCGTAGCCGCACGAGGCTCCTCCCATGATCGGGCGAACGTCCGGTTGATGCCGCCCGACACGGTTTTTTGCCCCAGGTACCCAGCGGCGACTGAGTACGGCGGCGGATGTGCCGGCCCGGCCGGGGTGGCGCAATGGAGCCATGCCCGATGCGTATCTGACCGCGTGCGCCGCCTACCTGCCCGGTGAGCCCCTCGACAACGACGAGATCGTGGCCCGGCTCGGCGCCGGGGACACCGGCGCGAGCGCGGCCATGCGGGCCCGCGTCCTCGCCATGAACGGCATCCGGACCCGCCACTTCGCGCTCGACCGGGCCGGCACCCCGACGATGCTCAACGAGGAGCTCGCCGCCGAGGCCGTCACCGCCGCCGTCAAGGACCGCGGCCTCGCGCTCGGCGACGTCGACCTGCTCGCCACCGGCACCACCCAGGGCGACCTGCTCGTGCCCGGGTTCGCCGCCATGGTGCACGGCCGCCTCGCCGCCGGCCCCATGGAGGTGCTGTCGGCCGGGGGCGTGTGCGCGTCCGGGATGGCCGCCCTCATCGGCGCGGTCCGCGCGGTCCGCCTGGGCGAGCGGCGGGTCGCGGTCGCGACCGGCAGCGAGTGCATCGGTCGGGCCCTGCGCCAGGACCGCTACGCCGGGCGCCCCCGCTTCGACGCCGAGTTCCTGCGCTGGACGCTGTCCGACGGGGCCGGCGCCGTCGTCGTCGAGCCCGCGCCGCGCCCCGACCGCCCGTCGCTGCGGGTCGACTGGACCCACCTGGTGTCGCACGCGCACGAGCATCCGGTGTGCATGCGGGCCGGCGTGGCCGAGACCGGCGAACCCGTCTCCGGGCAGACCTGGCTGGACCGCCCGCACGCCGCGGACGCCGAGGCCGACGGCATGTTCCGGCTGCGCCAGGACGTGCGGCTGCTGCCCCGGCTGTTCCCGGCCGGGCTGGCCGAGTTCGCCGGGCTCGTCGACCGCGGCCTGCTCGACCCGGCATCCATCGACCACGTCCTGTGCCACTACAGCGCCGAGCACTTCCGCGGCGAGATCTTCGGGCTGCTCACCGGGGCCGGGCTGATGATCGACGAGGCGCGCTGGTTCAGCAACCTGCCCACCGCCGGCAACACCGGGGCGGCGAGCATCTACGTGGCCCTGGCCGAGTGCTGGCGGACCGGCCGGTTCCACCCCGGCGACCGCATCCTGCTGATCGTCCCCGAGTCCGGCCGGTTCAGCTTCGCCTTCGCCCAGCTCACCTGCGTCGCCCCGGACGCCGCGGCGGCAGAACCCGCAGCGGCTTCGGCGGGTACCGCCGGTGCCCCCACCGCCCGCGACGACGGCACACCGGCGCTGCTGTCGGGACTGGCCGAGGTCTGGACCGAGTTCGAACGTGACCTGCACACCGTGCCGATCGTCGCCCGCATCGAGTCCGGCACGGCGACGATCGCCGACTACCGCCGGCTGCTGCTGCACCTGCGCCAGCAGGTCGTCGAGGGCGGCCGCTGGATCTCCCGGGCCGCGTCGAGCTTCACCGCCGACTGGTTCGAGCTGCGCAGCGCCGCCATCCGCCACGCGGCCGACGAGCACCGCGACTTCCGGCTGCTCGAACGCGACTTCGTCAACGCCGGCGGCACCCTCGCCGACATCCAGGGGGCGCCGAAGAACGTGGGGTCGGAGGCGCTGTCGGCCTACCTGTTCCAGCAGGCGAGCCTGCCCGACCCGATCGACCTGCTCGGCGCCATGTTCATCATCGAGGGCCTCGGCTCCCGCAAGGCCGCCGGCTGGGCCGCCCGGCTGCGCACCGACCTGGGCCTGACCGCCGAGCAGACCGCGTTCCTGAGCTACCACGGCGAGGCCGACGAGGAGCACGTCGCCATGCTCGACGACGCCCTCCGGCTGGTCGCCGCCGACCCGGCTGCCCGGGCCCGGATCCTGCGCACGGCCCGGGTCGTGGCCCGGCTCTACGCGCTGCAACTGCAGGAGGTGGACCGATGAACGACGCCGCGGAGACGATGGTGTGGGACGCGGTGCGGGCCGACCCGACGCTGCCCCTGGACCGCGCCACCCTCGACCTGATCGTCGCCGACCAGCGGCTGTGGTCGCGCCGCTGGGTGTACCCCTGGATCCGCGTGATGTCCCGGCTGCTGGTCGGGGTCATCCAGGTCGTCAAGCGTCTGCTGCCCGTCCCGCTGTCCGCGCACGGGCTCATGGACCGGCTGTGCCTGTGGTTCCTGCGCCGATTCGTCGACGCGGGTGCGGTACACCTGCTGATCCGGCATTTCGTCGTCGAGACGAACCTGCTCAACTTCGTGCTGCGCAACACCCGGCCGCCGGGCCTGCAGGTGGTCACGCTGCGCCCGACGACCCTCGCCGGCCTCGGCGACCGCGCCGTCATCCAGCACGACGTCAACGTCTTCGAGGTCCTGACCGCCCTCGGCGGCCGCCCGCTCACCGCCGTGCGCGACCTCGACTTCGCCACCCTCGACATCCCGCCCCTCGACCCCGAGCCGGCCCGGCGCCGCCTCCTGCGCCTCGACATCCAGACCGCGCTGTGCCTGATGAACATCCCGTTCGCGCTGTGCCTGACCGGCCCTGAGTACCGCCGCGCCGTGCACTCGATGCGCCTCGACGAGTCGCTGCTGGGCGTGCTGGCCGCCCTGACCGGCGACCCGGTCTTCCACCGCTGGCAACCGACCGGCTCCGTGGTCCGCCTGGACAGCACCGTAGACGTCCCGCGGGCCGTCTACGAACACGCCCTGGCCTGCGAATACGCCCACGCGACACTGGTGCGCCGCTCCACCGCGGCCCGCACCCACGCCGCCGTCTAGGCTGGTGCGGGCCCGGAACCCCGCCGTCACGCTCGCGGCGCCGCGCGACGACCTGGCGGCGCCGGGTGCGGGGCCGTTGTAGGCTTCCGGAACCATGGAGCCGTTGCCGTTGCCGCCCTGTGAGCCCGGTGGTCAGGACCTGCAGGCCGTGGCCGAGTCGGTGGTGGCGTGGGCCCGGTCGGAGGCGATGGCCGGGCTGGTCGGCGAGTTCGGGGGCGTGGCGGGCGGCGACCTCGACGAGCTCGCCGAGTTCTCGAAGGTCTGGGACTACCGGGCCGGGGTGAAGGAGCGCTTCGACACCGAGCGGGTCGACTTCGAGCCGGAGCGCGACGCGCGCGTGCGGGCGCTCATGCACGGGATCGGCATGGGTGGTGCGGCCCGTCCCGCGCACCGGCGCTACGACCACATCCTCGTGCTCGGCGGCGGGATCCGGGTCGCGCTGGGGCGCACCGACTACACGGCGCGGCTGCTCGCCGGCGGGCTCGGGCGCGGGTCGCTGACCGGGCTGGGCAGCCTGCGGCACCGCGACGACCGGGAGTTTCGCGAAGGGGCGCGGCTGGGGCTCGGACCCGTCGAGACCGAGGCCGACATGATGGCCGAGGCGTTCAAGCGGTCGCTCGGGCTCGGCGAGCCGACCGGCACCGGGCAGTACATCCGGTCCTGGGAGCACGACATCCGGGTGCTGGCGGCGCCGAGCACGCGGCCGGGCCGGCGGGCCAACACGGCCGACACGCTCACCGGGTGGGCGGAGCTGGTGCACACACCGTCCACAGAGGACCGGCTGCTGCTGGTGACGAACTCGCCGTACGTGCGCCACCAGCACTGTGACGCGATCCGGCTCCTCGGCCACCGCTACGGGTGCGGCGTGGAGACGATCGGCTACGACGAGGCCGCGGACGCGGCCTGGGGGCGGGCGCTGAGCACGACCGAGCTGCTGCAGGAGGTGCGCTCCTCGATCCTGGCCATGCGCAACCTCTACGCCTTCACTCAGGACAGCGCCTCGACGACCGTGCGGTAGGCCTCCGTGCCGACCGAGAACGCGCCGTAGTACGGGAAGTTCATCTCCACCACCAGGTACAGGTTCGTGGCGATGACGGCCGACGCGAGCACGAGCAGGATCCGGCGCACGGCCGTGTCCTCCAGGCCGAACAGCGGGCACAGCGCGAGCAGCGCCACGGTCGCGGCGAGCACACCGATCCACATCACCGGGCTCATCTGCCGGTCGACGGCCTCCGACTTGGCCGACTGCCGCAGCGCCTCGGCCTGGCCGATGGTGCGCATCGCCTCCGTCACGTACGCCTTCTGCGCCTCGCTCGACGCCGGCAGCGAGCCCACATAGGCGGTCAGCTCGTCCAGGTCGGCGATCCGGCGCGGGTCCGGGTCGGAGTTCAGGTGCGCCGGCCAGCCGGCGATGATGTCGCGCTCGTACTGCACGATGCGCGAGCGCACCGCCCGCTGCACGTCCCCGCCGAACACCGCGCTGCCCGGCACCAGCGGTGTCAGCGCCACCGCCTCCGAGCGCACGGTGTCCTGCGCGTCCTTGTACCCCTCCCACAGCGACACCACGCACAGCCCGATGACGATCGCGTACGCGACGCCGACGGTCGCCACGATCACGCCCGTGACCTCGTTGTGCCGCTTGAGCCGGCGGTGCGACAGGCGCCGGTGCACGAGCACGTCGAACGCCAGGGTCAACGCGGGCAGCCCGGCGATCAGCGCCAGCCCCACAAGCCACGCCGGGACGTCCCGGACCAGCCACAACTCCACGCGCTCACACGGTAATTGGCGCCGGGTGCGGCGAGAGCAGAACGCGGGAACCGGTTACCGTGGGCCACGGGCTTGCTACGGTCGCGCCATGACCTCGCACGCCCTTGACCAGGCGATGTACACCCTCGAGGCGGGGCGGGCCCACCCGTTCGGGGCGCGCTGCGACGCCGGGGGCGTGAACTTCGCGCTCTTTTCCGAGCACGCCACCGCCGTCGAGCTGCTGCTGTTCGACTCGTTCGACGCCGAAGCGCCGTCGCACGTGTTCGAACTCGACCCGCGGGACAACCGCAGCTTCGCCACCTGGCACTGCTATGTGCGCGGGCTGCGGGCCCCGGCCCACTACGGCTACCGCGTGCACGGCTCCGACCGCCCCGGCCACCGCTTCGACCCGCAGAAGGTGCTCCTCGACCCGTACGCCAAGGGCGTCACCCGGGCCCGCTGGGACCGGGGCGCGGCGTGCCGGCCCGGCGACAACACGGCCACGTCGATGCGCGCGGTCGCCATCGACGCGGACGCGTACGACTGGAAGGGCGACCGGCCCCTGAACCGGCCGCTGGCCGACCAGGTCATCTACGAGCTGCACGTCGGCGGCTTCACCCGCTCGCCCAGTGCCACGGTCAGCCGGCCGGGAACGTTCACGGCCGTCGCCGAGAAGATCCCGCACCTGACCCGGCTCGGCGTCACCGCTGTCGAGCTGATGCCGGTCGCCGACTTCGACGACTCGCAGGCCGGGAACTTCTGGGGGTACAGCACCGCCGCCTTCTTCGCACCGCACGCCGGCTACTGCACCAGCCCGGGCAGCGGCGCCCACCTCGACGAGTTCCGGGACATGGTGCGGGCCCTGCACGGCGCCGGCATCGAGGTGTACCTCGACGTGGTCTTCAACCACACCGACGAGGGCAACCAGCTCGGCCCGCTGTTCAGCTTCGCCGGCCTGGACAACGCGAACTACTACTACCTCGACCCGGCCGACCCGCGGTACTACGACGACTACTCCGGCTGCGGCAACACCCTGATGGCCAACCACCCCATCGTCACCAAGCTCGTCACGGACTGCCTCGAGTTCTGGGTCCGCGACATGCACGTCGACGGGTTCCGCTTCGACGAGGCCGCCGTGCTGACCCGCGGCGCCGGCGGTGCCGTGCTCGACGAGCCGCCGGTCGTGTGGCAGATCGAGCTGTCCGAGACCCTGGCCGACACGAAGATCATCGCGGAGGCGTGGGACGCGGCCGGGGCCTACGAGGTCGGGCGCTACCCCGGGTATCGCTGGGCCGAGTGGAACGGCCGGTTCCGCGACACGATGCGCCGCTTCGTGCGCGGCGACGCCGGCCTGGTCGGTGACGTCGCCGACCGGCTCGGCGGGAGCGCCTCGCTGTACCAGGCGCGCGGCCATGCCCCCGGCAACAGCATCAACTTCATCACCTGCCACGACGGCTTCACCCTGGCCGACCTGGTCTCGTACGACACCAAGCACAACGAGGCCAACGGCGAGCACAACCGCGACGGCAACGACGACAACATGTCCTGGAACTGCGGCGTCGAGGGGCCGACCGACGACCCGGCCGTGCTCGCGCTGCGCGAACAGCAGATGAAGAACCTGGCCACCCTGCTCATGCTGTCCCGCGGCGTGCCGATGGTCCTCGGGGGCGACGAGTTCGCCCGCACCCAGCAGGGCAACAACAACGCCTACTGCCAGGACAACCCGATCGGCTGGGTCGACTGGCACCTCGCGGGGCGCAACGCCGGGCTGCTGCGCTACTGGCGCGAGCTGCTCGCGTTCCGGGAGCGCCACGCGACGCTGCGCGCCAACGAGTTCTACGCGCCGGACGAGATCACCTGGCACGGCACCGAGCTCGGCGCACCCAACTGGTCCGATCCGCAGGCCCGGGCCCTCGCGTGCACGGTCCGCGGCCGTGCGGGCGGGCCCGACCTGCACGTCATGATGAACATGTACTGGGAGCCGCTGGACTTCCAGATCCCCGCCGACGGCCGCCGCTGGGTCCGCGCCGTCGACACCGCCCGGCCCGCCGGCGACGACCTGCGCGGCGAGGGCGCCGAACCCGCCGTGCCCGGCCCGACCTGCGCCGTGGCGGCCCGCAGCATCACCGTGCTCCTCTCCCACGCCTAGGAGTTCACCAGTGCCCAACGCCATCGACTTCACGTTCTCCGACCTCATCGCCGGCTACGTCATCAGCTACGACGAAGCCGGTCGCACCATCGAGCTCAACACCTCCGACGGCCGCCCGTTCCGGATCCTGATCACGGACACGACGACCGCGGAGCTGGTGCGCAACCTGGGCGACGGGTACCTCGACGCGACCGCCCAGCTGGCCAAGATGCTGGCGCACGGCCGGCTCGTGCACGTGTACGGGATCTTCTATCCGGAAGACGGCGGCACGGCGTTCGAGGCCAAGCACCTGCTGATGTTCGGCAAGGAGCCCGACGAGTTCCGGTTCGAGTCGCCCGGCTGGTGGGTCGACCAGATCGGGAAGATCGCCGACTTCTACCTCGACGAGGAGTTCGGGCCGGGGGCGACGGCCTTCGACTACCGTGGGTACCGCACGGACCTGTCGATGGAGGGCGCGAAGGCGGCGACCGCGCGGCAGGAGACGGACACCATCTCCCGGCTGGTGTACGGGCTGGCGACCGCGTACATCATGACCGGCCGTGAGCGATACCTGCAGGCGGCGAACGCGGGCGCGCAGTACATGGTCGACCATCTGTGCAGCATCGACCGCAGCCAGCAGATCGCGTACTGGTACCACGCGCTCGTCATCAACCCGGACGGCACCGAGCGCAAGATCTTCGCCTCCGAGTTCGGCGACGACTTCGACGCCATCCCGTGCTACGAGCAGATCTACGCGCTGGCCGGCATCACGCAGGTGTACCGCATCACCGGCGACCCGAAGCTGCGCGAGATCATCGACCTGACGGTCAACCTGTTCCAGCACTACTTCCGCGACGACGAGCGGCGCGGCTACTACTCGCACATCGACCCGGTCACGTTCGACCCGCACAGCCCGTCGCTCGACGACGGCACGCGCACGAACCGCGACCGCAAGAACTGGAACTCGATAGGCGACCACATCCCGGCGTACCTGATCAACCTGTACCTGTGCACGAACGAGCAGCGCTACGCCGACGAACTCGCCGACCTGTGCAACCTCATCACCGAGCACTTCCAGGACTTCGACAGCAGCCCGTTCGTGCAGGAGAAGTTCCACGGCGACTGGAGCCCGGACCGCGCGTACGGCCAGCAGCTCGACCGGGCCATCGTCGGGCACAACCTGAAGATCGCGTGGAACCTGGCCCGGGTCAACAACCTGCGCCCCAACGCCGACTGGGTCGCGTTCGCCCGCCGCATCGCCGACGTCATGCCGGGCGTCGGCATGGACCGCCAGCGCGGCGGCTGGTACGACATGGTCGAGCGGCACACCGGGCCCGGCGAGCGGTTCCACCGCCTGGTCTGGCACGACCGCAAGGCGTGGTGGCAGCAGGAGCAGGGCATCCTGGCCTACCAGATCCTCAACGCGGTCTTCGACAACCCGTTCTACGCCAAGTACGCCCGGGAGAGCTCGGCCTTCTACAACGGCTGGATGCTCGACACGACGGCCGGCGGCGTCTACTTCAACGTCCTGGCCAACGGCAACCCGTTCATGCTCGGCGGCGAGCGCAGCAAGGGCTCGCACTCGATGGCCATGTACCACAGCGCCGAGCTGTGCTACCTCTCCGCGGTGTACCAGAACCTGGAGACCGAGGAGCAGCCCCTGGAGCTGTACTTCCGGCCGAAGCCGGGCGCGTTCGGCGGCACCCTGCGCGTCGCCCCGGACCTGCTGCCGCCCAAGGCCGTGCGCATCCAGCAGGTGTGGGTCGACGGCCACGAGCACGCCGACTTCGACGCCGAGACGATGACGGTGAACCTGCCGCACAGCACCGAGCCGCAGTCGGTCCGCGTGCGCCTGGCCGCATCGACAGTCGCGTTCAGCGCCGACACCGTGCGGATCGGCGACGGCAGCGCCACCATCCGCGTCGCCGGCTCGCTCACCCCGCCGCGCCTGGGCATCTTCAAGGAGGCGGTGGAGGGCGCGCTCGACCACGGCTGCCGGCGCGTCGAGCTCGACGCGGCCGCGCTCGTCTACCTCGACGCGGAGGCGACCCGCTACCTGGCCTGGCTCAAGCAGGAGCGCGACTTCGAGCTGCGGGTCACCGGCGCCGCCGGGCAGCCCGAGCGAGAGCTGCGCGACAGCGAACTCGACCAGGAGCTGGTCCGGTGAGGCTGGCCGGGCACCGCATCGCGGTCCTCATCGAGAGCGACTTCTACGAGCACGAGATCTGGTACTACTCCTACCGCTTCCCGGAGGAGGGCGCGGAGGTGCACTTCCTGACCCGGCTGTGGGGCCAGCCGCAGCTGACGTTCACCGGGCACGAGTACAAGGCGCCGTTCGTCTGCGAGCGCTCGTTCGAGGACCTGGACGATGCCGCGTTGCGCTCCTACTCGGCGGTGATCGTGCCGAGCGCGTTCGTGTCCGACCGGCTGCGCTACAGCGAGAACCTGAGCGAGCTGCCGCCGGCGACCCGGTTCCTGCAGCGGGCGTTCGCCGAGCCGACGATCGTCAAGGGCATCATCTGCCACGGCCTGTGGCTGCTCTCGCGCACGCCGGAGCTGGTCCGCGGCCGCGAGGTGACGTGCCACCCGAACCTGTACGGCGACGCGCTCAACATGGGCGCCCGCTACGTCGACCGCGACGTCGTCGTCGACGGCGACCTGGTCACCGGGCGCACCGGCGCACAGGCCGGCCTGTTCGCCCGGGCCGTCATCGACCGGGTCGCGGCCGCGGTCCCGGCGCACGTCTGAGAGGGGGGCGACAGTGCAGCACGCCGAGGCCGAGCGGCTGATCGAGCCGTTCTACGACCTGTTCCGCAGCAAGCGCCGGGACTGGGATGCCGGGTTCGCCGTCCTCGCCGACGACTGGCGCTCGTACTACACCAACGGGCGCTACCGGACGAAGGCGGACACGCGACCGTACATCGAAGGGCTCTTCGATCTGGTCCCGGACATCAACGTGGAGATCCTCCACCTGAGCGTCGGCGGTGTGTACATCGCCGTGCGCAGCGAACTGTCCGGCACCCCGGCCCGCGACTTCATGGTCCCGCACACGGGGCGCTCGTTCAGCATCATGACCATCGACGTCCACGAGGTCGGCGACGACGGGCGGCTGTCGGTCCTGCACCACCTGGAGGACTGGGGCACGGCCATCCGGCAGCTGCAGGGCACGGAACTTCAGGAGGTCCAATGAGGATCCTGGTCATCGCGTCCAACTACGGGGTGTGGGCGGAGGAGCTGCAGGGGCCGTGGGACGCCCTGCGCGAGGCCGGGCACGAGCTCACCCTCGCCACCTACCTCGGCAAGACCCCGCTGCCCGGCGTCATCAGCATGGACCCGGAGTTCGTCGACCCCATGCAGAAGGTGAAGATGAACCCGCCCGAGCTGCTGGCCCGGGTGAACCAGATCCTCGACACCGGCGAGTGGGACCATCCGATCCGCACCCGCGACGCCGACATGGCCGAGTACGACGCGCTCGTCATCGTCGGCGGCGCCGGGTCGGCCCTCGACGTGGCCGGCAGCGGGCTCGTGCACCGGCTCGTGCTGGACGCGTACAAGAGCGGCAAGACGATCGGCGCGCTCTGCTACGCGGTCGGCGCGCTCGCGCTCACCCGCGACCCGGACAACGGCATGCGCAGCGTCATCCACGGCCGCCACGTCACCGCCCACCCGCACGCGTGGGACTTCGTCGAGGACCTGCAGTACGACGTCGTGCGCTCCACGCCGGACAACCCGCGGCTGCAGCTCACGACGAGCGGGTTCGTGTTCCCGCTGCAGTACATGGTCGAGGACGCCGTCGGCCCCGACGGGACTGTCGCCGCGGACCCGACGACGTCCCGGGAACGCCCCAGCGTCGTCTACGACGCGCCGTTCGTCACCGGTCTGTCGGTCGAGTCGGCCCAGGCGTTCGGCGCCAAGCTCGTCGAGGTCCTCGACCGCAAGCCGGTGAGCGCGCATGCCTGACCTGCCCGAGCCCACGATCAGTGCCATCGAACGCGGCGACCTGACCATCCACACGTTCATGGCGCCCGACGAGTTCCTGGCGGACTCGACCCACGTGCTGGAGACCGCGAACGCGCTCGTCGTCATCGACGGGCAGTTCGTCGCGCCGTATGCGACGGCCTTCCGGCGCTTCGTCGACGCGTTCGACAAGCCGATCCGCAAGGTGTACCTCAGCCACGCCCACGTCGACCACTGGTTCGGCCTGAGCACGGCGTTCGCGGACGTGCCCGTCTGGGCCGCCGCCGACACGATCGCGCAGCTGCGCGACTCGGGCGAGTCGGAGCGGGCCGAGCGGCAGGCGCAGTACGGCCCGTTCGTCCCCGACGCCGTCGTCATGCCCGAGCACGTCGCCGAGCCGGGCCACGACACCGTCGACGGCGTCGACTACCACATCGACGTCGTGCGCAACGCCGAGTGCGCCGCGCAGCTCGTGCTCACCCTGCCCGGCCACGGCGTGACGATCGCCCAGGACCTGGTCTACAGCGGCACCCACGTGTACGTCACCCGCAACGCCGCGAACACGATCGCGCTGCTGCGGATCATGGCGACGTCCGGCTCCGACGCGTTCCTGGCCGGCCACGGCCCGGTCGCCGACGCCGCCGAGGTGCTGCACAACGCCGACTACCTGGCGTTCGCCGAGCAGCGGTTGGCCCACGACGACCCGGCGACGTTCCGCGAGGCGCTGCTCGCCGCATACCCGCAGCGCCGCTGCCCGCAGCTGCTGGACATCTTCATCCCGCGCCTGTTCGAGACGACAGCACTGGAGGTCACGTGATTGGTACGGAGCGAAGCGGAGTGGTCAATCACCATGGGCGCAGGTTTCTATGCCTGGCCCGGAGCGAAGCGGAGGGTCAGGCATGAGCAAGCATGTGCTTTGTGTCGTGTCGGAGTACGGCTTCTGGGCCCAGGAGCTGCTGCTGCCGGTCGACCGGCTCGAGTCGGCCGGGATCGCGGTGCACTTCGCGAGCCCGACGGGCGCACAGCCGACCCCGGACGGCGGCAGCCTCGACAGCTCCTATGTGGACCCGCCGCTGGGCCGGCCGGTGACGTCGAAGGAGATGGAGGAGCGGGCGCGTTCGACGGACTGGGAGACGTACTTCAAGGACCGGCAGAGCCTCGCCGACCTGCTGCCCGTGCGGCCGTACCTGAGCTCCGGCAGTTACATCGCGGCGATGGAGGAGTACTACGACAAGCGGCAGGCGGCCTGGGACGCGATAGTGCCCCGCTACGACGCACTGCTGCTCGTCGGCGGCAGCGGCCCGATCGTCGACATGGTGAACAACCCGCGGGTGCACGACCTGGTCCTCGGGTTCCACGCGGCCGGGAAGCTCATCGCGGCCGAGTGCTACGCCGTGACGTGCCTGGCGATGGCCCGCGAGCTCGACGACCGGCGCCCGATCATCGAGGGCCGGCACGTCACCGGGCACACGATGGAGTACGACTACACCTCGGGCTGGGCGGTCATGGCCAACGGCGCGCCGCTGGTCTTCAACGCGCCGCCGTTCTCGCTCGAGTACATCCTGCGCGACGCGGTCGGCCCGCACGGCCGCTTCCACGGCAACGTCGGCCGGCGGCTGTCCGTCATCCTCGACCACCCGTTCCTGACCAGCCGCTCGGTCGGTGAGAGCGACCTCTGCGGCCAGGTCATGGTCGAGGCGCTGACGCAGGACCGGCGCGAGTACGGCTTCGCTCGTGATCACGGATGACGAGCGCGGCCGCCTGCTGCTGAACCTGGCGGACGAGCACTCGCTGAGCGCGCTCAAGGTCCTGTCGATGCTGGGGAGCCGGACCCCGCACCCGGACGCGGTGCGGGCCGAGGTCCTCGCCGGCTGGCCCGCGCAGGGCCCGGTGCTGGCGCTGGCCGGTGCCCTGCTGCGGCTCAGGGCGATCGACGACCGCGAGTCCCTGGCCGCCCGGCTCGGGCCCACGCTGGCCGACATGGCGGCGCGGGCGGCGACGCGCGAGGAGCACTTCATGACGATCGCGGTCGCCGACGAGTGCGGCGCGCCCGACCGGTCGGTGCTCGCCGCCTCGATCGCGTTCTTCCGCGCCATGGAGCACGAGGACGGCACGTTCGGCCCGGACCCGCTCGACAACGCCATCGCCGCCAGTGCGCTGCTGCGCATCGGTGAGCCGCTGCGGGACCCGTCCACCGTGGGCAAGCTGCTCGTCGCACTGCCGGGGCCCGACCTGTGGCTCACGTACTGTGCGATGCGCGCGCTGGCGCTGCTCGGACTGGCGCCGGAGCCGGCCCGGCTGGACATCCCGCCCCGGTCCACCGTGGACGAGATCTACCAGCGGCTGAGCGTGATGGCGTGGACGGTGGAGCCGGTGTTCGCCGCCGCCCGCGCCGGTGACCTCGACACCCTGGCCCGCTACCTGCGCAGCGGCGGCGACCCCGACCTCCGCGACCTGCAGGGCTGGACGCTGCTGTGCGCCGCCGCGGTCCGCGGCCGGGCCGACGCCGTGCGGATGCTCCTGGACGCCGGTGCCGACCCGGACCTGCGCGTCGCCGACGCCGACGCCCTCCCGGTCTTCTGGGCGGCCCAGCACGGCGACCTCGACACCGTGAAGGTCCTGCTGGACCGCCGCCCCGAGCACATCACGGCGATCAGCCGCGTCAACGGCCACACCGTGCTGTTACAAGCCGTCTTCTTCGGTACCGCCAGACACCGCGACCTCGTCGCCTGGCTCCTGTCCACCTTCGACCCGGCCCCGCAGCTCGTCGCCTGCAACGTCCGCGGCTACACGGCCCGGGCGATGGCCGGACTGTGGCACAACGAGGCGATCCTGGCCCTGCTGCCACCGGGGGACGCCGCCGCCGAGGCCGCCTACCATGACAGGCTCCTGACCTCGATCGCCGGCCCGGCCGACCCGCCGGTGGACGAGCTCGTCGCCGCCCTGGCCGACCCCCGCGACCAGGAGCGCATCACGGCCGCCGTGAACGCTCCCGGCCTCGACCTCAACCGCCGGGGCGGCCCGCTCGGCCAGACCCCGATCATCGCGGCCGTCACCGGCACGGACCCGGACCAGGCCACCGCCGAGGCCCGCCTCCGCGTCGTCGCCGAGCTGCTGCACCGCGGCGCCGACCCCGACATCCCGGAGCGCCACCCGATGGCCGTCGACGCGGTCATCCGCGCCGCGGTCCTCAACCACTTCGCGTGTCTGCGCGAGATCGCGGTACACATGCCGCCACTCGCCTTTGCCGCGGCGCTGAACGAGCGCCCGGCGATCAACGGGCAGACGGCCCTCGACGACACCGTCCACCGGGCCCTCACCGCCACCGCGTCCACACTGGACAGTCACCTGGACCAGATCCGCTGGGCCATCGCCCACGGCGCCCGGCCCGACATCCCCGACCACACCGGCGTCACCCCGCTCGGCCGCGCCACCGCCGCCCGCACCGACCCGGTCCTGCAGGCCCACGCCGCCGCCGTCCTCGACGCGCTCGGGTCAGCGCAGCCGGGCCGGCCTCACTAGGATCGGCGGGGACCGAGACACGGGGGTGTACTCGATGCCCTACCGCTGGGAGCTGCGCACCGACGGCCCGGCCCGCCCGTGGCCCGACGCCGCCGACCGCCTCGTCGCCACCATCACCGCCCTGGCCCGGACGTTCCCCGGCGAGGCCGGCCCGCTCCGCCTGACCCCGGCCGGCTCACTCAGCCTCGGCCGGGGCCGCCTCTGGCTGGCGTGGCACGACCCGGGCGGGGGCCGCACCCAGCTGCGCGTCGGCACCAAGCCGCAGCTGAACCCGGTCCTGGAGGAGCGGCTGCCCGACGTGGCCGCCCTGGTCGCCGAGCTCGGCCGGCTCTGGCGGGCCGACTACGCCTGGATCGACATGCCCCACGTCCGCCGCGAGTGGAACCGCACCGGCCCCGGCCACCCGGTGTTCTCCCTGGCCACCTGGCTCGCGGCGGCCGCCGCCCACACCGACACCACCGGCCTCGACGTCGACACCACCGACACCCCGGACGGCCGCCTGATCGTCCTGCGCCGCCCGGCCGCCGCCATCGGCAACGACGAGGAGGGCACCCTGAGCGGCGGCCGCGCCCTGGTCGAGGCCCTCACCGCCCGCACCACGCGACCGGCGGCCTGATCGCGGCTCCCCTGACGCGCAGCCCGCGCCGCGCCCGGCCCGCATGGCAGGATCGGCGGCATGGGGATCATGGAGCGGGACGAGTTCTGGGCCGTCGTCGACGGAGCCCGGGCCGGCATCGAGGACACCCGCGACGGTGACTACGCCGAGGAGGTCGCCGAGCGGGTCGGGACGCGCCTGGCCGAGCTCGGACCGGCGGCGGCCGTGGCGTTCACCCTGCGGTACGACGCGCTCATGGCCGAGTCCTCCAGCTGGAACCTGTGGGGCGCCGCCTACCAGATGAAGGGCGGCTGCTCCGACGACGCCTTCGACTACTTCCGCGGCTGGCTCGTCGTCCAGGGCCGCGACACCTGGGAGCGGGCCCTCGCCGACCCCGACACCCTGGCCGGCCTCGGCGTGGACCCGGACGACGACTACCTCGAGTGCGAGTCGATGCTCAGCGCCGGGGACGCGGCCTTCGACGACCCCGACGACTTCTTCGCGGCCCTGCAGGCGGCCCGGGACGAGCTGCCCGCGGGCACGTTCACCCGGCAGATGCGCGACGACGACTGGGACTTCGACGACCCGGACGAGGTACGGGCCCGCCTCCCGCGGCTGGCCGCGATCTACCGCTGAGCACGTTGCCGGAAGTCCTGTCCGCTGGGCCGACTCAGACGGCCGGGCCGTCGGGCGACAGTCGCCGGGGTTACGGACAGGACTGCTGAGCAGGCGCCTAGTGTCGTGAGTCGTCCCATCGTCGGCAGTCAGCGGTCGTGGACAACACCCTGGTCCGGGGCGGGGCCGACGACCCGGCGCACGACCCAGTGGTGCTTGCCGATGCGCCGATCGCGGGCGAAGCCGTGCCGCTCGAACAGCGCCACCGTGCCGTTGTGCAGGAACGCGTTCGCCACCGTGCGGCCGGCGACGTCCTCCGGGTAGCTCTCCACGACCCCGCCGCCGGCCGCCGCGATCAGCTCCAGCGCACCGCCCAGCGCCGCGTCGGCCACACCCCGCCGGCGGTGGCTGCGAGCCACGAAGAAGCACGTGACCCGCCAGTCCGGCGCGGTCGCCCCGCCCTCCTCGTACGCCTTGCGCCGCTTGATGCGCGGCAACTCCCCGGCGGGCCCGTACTGGCACCAGCCGACGCAGGCCCCGCCCTCGTGGACAAGCGCGGCGTGCGCCCGCCCGTCCCGGACCCGGGCCTCCTTGGCCGCGCGGTTGTCCGCGGGCGTGTGACCACGGCCGACGCCCTCGGCGTGGAAGGCCATGCACCAGCAGCCCCCGAACACGCCGTTGTGGGCGGCGACGAGCGCGGCGAACCCGTCCCACGTGGCGGCGTCGAGGGCCCTGACGTCGAAGTCGGTCACCGTCCAACTTTATGCTCACCCGTAAGTGGCCGAAATGTTTTTCCCCACGGGGTCGGGGAACTCCCCGACCGTGTTGCCGGCGAGCCCTGAGGAGCGGACATGACGACGACACGGCCTGCCGAAGCCGCGGCACTACCCCCGGCGAACGGCGCGGCCAGCCGATTCGTGGGCGTCACCCTGGACGCGGTCGACGTCGAGGCCGTCGGCAGCTTCTGGGCCGCGGCCCTGCGCGGCCGGCTCGTCGAGACCACCCCGGACCGGTGGCGCGTGCAGACCTCGCGCCGCCCCGACGTCACCGAGATGATCTGGATCAACGCCGTCGACCGCCCGCGCGCCGGCAAGACCCGGGTCCACATCGACGTCCGCCTGGGCGACGACTCACCCGGCGCCCTGCTGCGGGCCGGCGCCCAGGTCCTGCGCAGCCCCGGCATCGACCCCTGGTACGTGCTGGCCGACCCGGAGGGCAACGCCTTCTGCGCGTACCCGTCCACCCCCGACCGCCCGGCCGGCATGTTCGAGCTCGTGGTCGACAGCCGTGACGCCCACGCCCAGGCGTACTGGTGGGCGTCGCTGCTCGACGGCCACGTCGAGGAGGAGGGCGCCGC
Source organism: Dactylosporangium vinaceum (assembly GCF_019904175.1). Classification (GTDB taxonomy): domain Bacteria; phylum Actinomycetota; class Actinomycetes; order Mycobacteriales; family Micromonosporaceae; genus Dactylosporangium; species Dactylosporangium vinaceum. The sequence continues at coordinate 4,953,733 of NZ_CP061913.1, forward strand.
CGCCGCGGTCACCGGCACCGCGGCGATCCCATGGGACTACCTGGTCTTCGAGCCGGTCCCGGAGCCCAAGCGCGACCGCAACCGGATGCGCTGGCACATCGAACTGACGCACATCGACACGGACCGCCTGGTCGCGGCCGGCGCCGTGCTGCTGGGCGAGTCCGGGACGGCCGACGACCGCGTCTGGGAGCTGGCCGACCCGGAGGGCAACGAGTTCTACGCCCATCCTGCGGGCCGCTTCACGACACCGGCCGCCGACCCTCTCACCTGACGCCCGTCTTCGACCTCTGACGCCCGTCCTCGACCTCCTGACGCCCGTCGTCGACCTCTTGACGCACGGCTTCGACCTCTGACGCGCGGCTTCGGCCTCTTGACGTGCATCTTTGGCCTCCTCCTGATGCACGGCTTCGGCCTCCTGGCGCCCAGCTTTGACCGGCGGCCCGGCGGCGTCCGCTTGCCGATCCCGGCCGCGGGTGCCGGTCCTCGATTCGGGCGCTCAGCCGGTCGAACGTGTCAGCGGTGTTGGCTCCGGTCGGTGGCGCCGGTGATCGGGCCGGGTGCTCAGCCGGCCGGACGTGTCAGCGGTGTTGGCTCCGGTCGGTGGCGCCGGTGATCGGGCCGGGCGCTCAGCCGGCCGGATGTGTCCGCCGCAGGTCGGGGCGCCCGGTCACGACGGTGGCCGGCGGGCGACGATGAACAGGCCGCTCTCCTCGCGCACGTGCTCGACATCGAGCCCGGCGGCGGCGAACCACGGGGCGAGCTCCGGCCAGGTGTACCGGTTCTCGATCGGCGCACTCAACCGGTCGAACGTGTCAAGCCACAGGCTGCGCACAGGCTTGCCCCGGTAGAAGGCGAGCGGAAGGCCACGCAGCCCCGGCACGCGCGCGGGCAGCACGAACCCGGCGTACAGCAGCGCGGCGAGCGGCGCGCACACGGCCCGGAGCACACCGAACGGCAGCCGGACCGTGACCCGGCGAGCCACGGCCGCAGCGGCCAGCGCGGCCCGGCGCAGCCCCCGGCCGGTCGGGCGGCTGTACAGGTACACCAGCAGCAGGCCACCCGGGGCGAGGAGCCGCGCGACCCGCTCGAACCCGCCCCGGGGATCGGGCAGGTGGTGCAGCACGCCGAGGCAGGACACGAACCCGAAGCTCGCCTCGGCCAGCGGCATCGCGTCGATCTGAGCCCGCACGACCACGGCACCGGGCGCGTCACGGAGATGGTGGACGGCGGCGGTGACCGCATCCGAGCCGTCGAGCGCAACCAGCGCCCGCAGGTGCCGAGCCGTGTACCGGGTGTACCGGGCCTTGCCACACCCGATGTCCGCACCGACCCGGCCATCGAGTTCGGCCAGGTCCAGATCAGCAACATACCGCCGCCAGAACGACTCGTCCTCGGGCCGCTCCGCGTCGAACGTCGTCCACTCGTACCCGAAACTGTCAAGCGTGCGCGCCTGCGCCGGGTCCGTGACCGCACTGGAAGCGTCCAGATACCCGTCCCGCCACGGCAGCACATGCGCATTCGCGCACCGCACAACAAACTCCCGCACACCTCGCCCGCCCAGCCCGCCCAGCCCGCGCGGCTCGCTCGGTTCGCTCGATCCGTGCGGTTCGCTCAGTTCGCTCAGTTCGCTCGGTCCGCGCGGCTCGCTTAGCTCGCGCGATTCGCTCAACTTGTGCGGTTCGCTCAACTTGTGCGGTTCGCTCAGCTCGTGCGGTTCGCTCAGCTTGTGCGGTTCGCTCGGCTCGTGCGGTTCGCTCGGCTCGTGCGGTTCGCTCAGCTCGTGCGGTTCGCTCTGTTCGCGCGGCTTGCGCGGTTCACTCATACCGCTCGTGCGCGAGGTGCCCGCGTCGCTCAGTTCGCGCATACCGCTCAGGTCCGGGTTGCGCAGCTCGCGCAGTTCGCTCACGTGGCTCATGTCCGGGCTGCGCACGTCGCTCACGTCGCTCATGGCCAGGTTGCGCGCGTCGCCGAGTTCGCTCATGTCCTGTTCGCTCGGTTCGCTCATGGCGATCGGGTCGCAGGTCAGGTCGTGCACGCTCGGTTCGCCCATCGCGCTCGGTTCGCGCCCAGCGGTCGGTTTGCGCGCAGCGGTCGGTTCGCTCAGGTCGCTCAGGTCCAGGTGCGCGCCGCAAACGTGGCAACGCAGCAGTTCGGCGACACTGGCGACGGCGTTCACGAGTGTTGTCCCTTCGAGCGGTAATAGGCTGCAATATACCGAAATATCGGACGCCAGGAGGTCTGTCGTGCAGCGGTTGCGGGTCATGCGCGTGCTGACGCGGATGAACGTCGGCGGGCCGTCCATGCAGGTCACCACCCTGCAGCGACATCTCGACGCGGCGCGGTACGACCAGCGCCTCTACACCGGACACGTCGGCGACGACGAGGCCGACTACCAGGCGCTGTTCGCCCCGGACCTGCCCGTGCACCGGATCGCCGGCCTCGGCCGCCGCATCGGCCCCGGCGGTGACGCGCGAGCATTCGTGCAGCTGTATGCACACATGCGCAGGTTCCGCCCGCACATCGTGCACACGCACACGGCGAAGGCCGGCGTGCTCGGGCGCCTGGCGGCGGTGGCGGCCGGCGTGCCTGTGCGCGTGCACACCTTCCATGGGCACCTGCTGCACGGCTACTTCTCGCCGCGGGCGACACGCGTCATGGTCGGTGTCGAGGCCGCGCTGGCCCGGCGGACGCAGCGCCTCGTGAGCGTCGGTGCCCGCGTGCGCGATGACCTCCTCGCGGCGGGGATCGGGGACGCCGTCCGCTACCGGGTGATCGGGCCCGGGACCGTGCTGCCGCCGCTGCCGGACCGTGCTGCGGCCCGGCGGGAACTGGGACTGGACGGCTCCGGTCCGGTCGTCGCGTACGTCGGCCGGGTCACCGGCATCAAACGCCCGGACCGGTTCCTCGCTGCGGCCCGGCTCGTGCGGGCCGCCGTGCCGGACGCGCAGTTCGTGGTGTGCGGAGCCGGTGACCGCCTGGCCGCAACCCGGGCGGCCGCCGTGGACCTGGGGCCGGCCGTGCGCTTCACGGGCTGGCGCGCCGACGTGCACACCGTCTACGCCGCGGCCGACGTGGTGCTCCTGACCTCCGACAACGAGGGCACACCGGTCTGCCTGATCGAGGCCGCGCTGGCCGGTCGCCCGTGCGTGGCCACCCGCGTCGGCAGCGTCCACGAGGTCGTCCTCGACGCGCGGACCGGCCTGCTCACCGACCCCGCCGCCGAACCGCTCGCCGCCGCCACCGTCCGCCTGCTGCAGGACGAGGACCTCCGGGCCCGCCTCGGCCGCCAGGCCGCCGACCACGCCGCAACGCAGTTCGGTCCGAGCCGGCTGATCACCGGGATCGATCGGCTGTACGCCGAGATCGCCGTCGAGCACGGCTGGTGGCCCGAGCACGAAACCGTGTCCGCGCCCGTCTGACTACCGCCTGCCCGACCCGACGCTGCCCGACCCGACCCGGCCCATTGCCGCCGACGATTCCAGCACGCCGCCCGTGCAGCTCGCCGCGATTCCAGCGCACCGCCCGCACAGCTCGCCGTGACTCCGGCACGCCGCCCGCACAGCTCGCCGTGACTCCGGCGCACCGCCCGTGCAGCTCGTCCGGATTGCGGCACGGCGCACGGGCAGTTCGTTGCGGTTCCAGCACGCCGCCTGGGCAGCCTGTGGGATTGCGGCACGGCGCCGGTGAAACTGTGTGGAATTGCTGCACACCGCCTGTGCCGGTTATTGGGATTGCGGCACATCGGGTGTGCAGTCGTTGGCGTGACAGCGGGCCTGGCTCGGCGGCCGGTGGGGGAGTTGGGGTCAGCGGAGGCGGGACATGGCGCCGAAGCGGGTGGCGGCCCAGCGGAACAGGGAGGGTGGGAGGGCGGCCCTGGCGATGGAGCGTTGCCAGGCGTAGAGCGGGCGGTGCAGTCCCAGGCGGTAGCGCACGGCGGACAGGCCGGGCCGGGAGCGTGCACAGCAGCGCTCCAGCCAGGCGGCGACGCCCGGGACGTCGTCGGGTGTGGTGTAGTTGACGCCGGCCGTGCGCAGGCGGTGCTCGAGGTCGGCCTGGCGGTGGGCCTGGGAGGGGACCTTGCGCACGTCGAAGTCGACGTAGACCGCACGGACCCAGGAGGTCAACTCGGCGTCCAGGAGGTCCTCGAGGACGTCGCACTCGCTGCCCTCGCAGTTGAGTTTCAGGTATACCTCGTCGTCGGGGCTGAGGTGGGTCAGGAACCAGGCGGCGGTCGAGTGCAGCGTGATGTCCTCGATGTCGGCGCCGATCGGGTCGAGCTGGCGCTTGTCGGCGAAGACGCTGGCGCCGAGCAGGCCGGCGCCGAAGAGGGCCGTGCGGCCGGAACGGTTGGACAGGGCGAGCGCGTGGACGCGCAGACGGCTGTCGCGGTACCGCCGCAGAATCTGACGGCACGACGAAGCCGGCTCGAACGCGTGGACCTCGTCGAAGGCCCACCGCGGGTCCAGCGCGATCTCCACCGTCTCCCCGTGGTGCGCGCCGACGTCGAGGAAGATCTTCATGCGCGGGCTCCGGTGCGGTAGTAGGGGGCGCGGCGGTGGTGCCGGGCGAAGTGCGGGCTCCGATCGGCCGCAGCGCGGACCGGCGGGCGGAACGGCCGGTCGGTGGCCTGGTGGGCGGCGGCGCGAGGCCGGGTCGTGGGCATGGTGAGCATGAGCACGGCGATGAGGGAGCCGGCGTACAGGGGCATCTCGGTCAGGGACATCCCGAGGGCGGCGGTCAGGCTCAGGTAGGCGACCGGGTCCGTCAGCGATTCCCGGCCCAGCAGCCCGCAGTACACCAGAAACAGCAGGAGCCCGACGAGGCCGACGGCTCCGCCGAGGTAGATCCAGAGGTCGTAGACCGGCAGTTGGGAGATCCCGCCGATGCCGCGGGCCTGGGCGGCGGCGGCCGCGGCCCAGCCCTGGCCGGTGAGCGGATGGCGGCGGAACTCCTCCAGGCCGGCGGCGAAGCCGGCGAGGCGGATGCCGGCCGAGCCGGTGTTCAGGTGGAACGTCTGCGTCACCAGCGAGACGAGCGGCAGGAACAGGCCGGCCAGCGCGGGCGGCAGCGCGAGCGGGACCCACCAGCGGCGGGGCAGGACGGCGGCCGCCGTGACGCACGTGGTGGCGAACCAGACCGAGCGTGTGAACGTGCACAGGATCCCGAACACCAGCACGGCGGCCAGCACCCGGCGCAGGCGGCGCGGCCGGTCCGAGGTGGCCACGATGATGAGGCCGCAGACGAGGAGGAAGCCCATGTGTGCGGGGTCGTTGACGTACCGGCCGAAGAACCGGGACGGGAACTGCGGCACGTAGAGCACCAGCTCGACGGCGGCCAGGCCGAGGACGCCGGCGTACAGCCAGCGCTTCGCGGTGGGAGAGTACGTGAGCATGATGCCGAGGCAGGCGTAGACGGCGAGCCAGCCGATTGTCGACTGCTGCCCGAGGCCGGTGAGCGTGACCAGGACCGTCCACATGAAGAACAGGGCGAGGACGACCCGGGACGCGGTGACGCCGACGCCGAGGATGCGGCGGCTGCAGGCGAGGCGGACGAGGTACGCGATCGCCGCCAGGTCGCTCAGGGTCAGCGGGCCGAGCACGGTGTCGTGGCGGCGGATGAGCGTGATGACGACGACCGGCAGCAGGTCGAGCGGGGCCAGCACGAGCGCGGCGAGCAGGAGCAGCAGGTCGGCCGGGACGCCGTACGGGCGGCCGATGACCGTCGAGACAATGCCCAGCGCGATGCCGCCGCCGGTGCGCAGGACGGTGGTCGGCTCGATACGGATGCGCTCGGCGAGTGTCATGCGGCCTCCAGGAGACGGGGGAGGGAGCTGAGCCAGAGCACGGTGCCGAGCCCGGCCACCGCCAGGGCGCCCCACGCGAACCCGGCCGCCGTCCCGGTCAGGTACAGCGCGCCGAGCAGCAGCAGCCCGTCGGCCGTGACCGCTCCCAGCCGCAGCCCGGGCCGGCCCAGCACGAGCGGCAGCGCCTTGGACCAGACGGCGACGGCGCGGACGGCGGCCGCGGCGAGCAGGACGAGCACGACCGGGGCGAGACCGGCGAACGGCGGGCCGTAGACGAGGCCGAGGACCGTGCCCGTGCACGGCACGGCGACCGCGAGCACCACGGCGCCGCCCGCGGCCAGCAGCACGCTGGCCCGCCACAGGTCGCGGCGCAGCGCCCCGAAGTCGCGGGCCATGACGGCGGCGGCCATCCGCGGGAACAGCTGCGGCCCGATCGGGCCGGCCACGTTGAGCAGCAGCCGGCCGGGCGCGAGCGCGATCTTCAGCGTGGTGACCAGCACCGGGCCGCCGAGGACGCCGGCGAGCGCGAGCACGCCCTGGTCGGTGCCGGTGGAGGCGGTCGCGGCGGCCGAGCTCTGCAGCGCGAACCGGAGCATGCCCTTCGGGGCCGGGCCGGGGCGGGGAGCGGGCGGGCCGTACGCGGCGGCCAGCCGGCGGCGGGTCACGGTGAGCAGGACGGCGCCGGCCAGTGCGGCGGCCGCGGCGGTGGCGGCCAGGTAGGCGGCCGGGCCGGCGAGCAGCAGCGCGGCGACCGAGACGACGGCGGTCAGTGCGGCGGCGGCGAGGCGCAGCCGGGCCAGGCGGGGCATCTCGCCGACGAGGGACAGGCCGACGCCGGCGAGCCCGGCCGGTGAGCGCACAACGGCGGCCAGAATCGCGAGGAGGATCAGCACGGCCTGGTGCGGGTCGACCCAGCCGGCTCGGCGGGCGACGAGGGTGAGCAGCGCACCGGCCAGCAGACCGGCCGCGGTCACGGCGAGGTCCAGGCGCAGCAGCCGGTCGAGCAGGGCGGTGCCGTAGCCGCGGGACTCGGCCTGGTAGACCGGGACGTAGCGCAGCGCGATGTCGTCGGTGCGCGGATCGCACAGCAGCGCCCAGACGCCGGCGACGGCCTGGGCGAAGAACACCCGCCCGGCCTCCTGCGCGCCGCCGGTGCGCACGAGCACGACCGCACCGGCGACGGACAGCACCGCCTCGGCCTGGGTGGTGAACGCCATCGACGCGAAGACGCCCAGCTCCCGGCGCAGCAGCAGCTCAGGCATGGCGCGCGTACAGCTCCTCGAACCACTCGGCCGTGCGCGCGATGTCGACGTCCCCGGCGCTGCGGGCGGCACCTTCGCGCAGCCGGCGGTGGGTCCGCGGCTCGGCGGCGGCCAGGATCGCGGTGGCCAGCGCGGCGGGGGAGCCGGGCGGGACGAGCAGCCCGTTGTGGCCGTCGCGGACCAGGTCCGGGATGCCGCCGACGGCCGTGGACACGACCGGGACACCGGCGGCGAGGGCCTCCATGACCACGACCGGCAGGCCCTCGTAGTGGGAGGCGAGCACGAGCAGGTCGGCCGCGGCGATGAGCCGGCCTGCGCGCGGGACCGGGCCGAGGATCCGGACCCGGTCGCCGAGGCGGTGCAGCGCCAGGTCGGCGGCGACGACCGGCTGCAGCGGGCCGGACCCGGCGAGGAGGAACCGGACGGCCGGGTTCGCCGCGGTGACCCGGGCGGCCGCGCGGATCAGGTGGCGGTGGTTCTTCTGGGCCCGGAAGTTGGCCACGTGCACGGCGAGGAAGTCGCTCGCGGTGATGCCGTGCTCGGCCCGGACCGCGGCGGCGCCGGCGGCGAACGCGCGCTGGGCGGCCAGGTCGACGCCGTGCACGCGGGTGGACACGGCCCGTGCGCCGTGCACAGTCGCCGAGCGGGCCACCTGCGGGCTCACCGCGACCGTGTGGTCGTCGAGGCGGCGGGTGAGCCGGTCGAGCAGCATTGTCGGGCGGCGGTACCGGGTGCTGTGCACTGTGGACAGCAGCACGGGCCGGGGCCGGCGCAGCCCGATGGTGAGCCGCAGCGCGACGGCCGGGATCGGCGAGTGCAGGTTCACGACGTCCGGGCGCAGCGCCCGGACCGTCCGGGCGAGCCGGGCGTACAGCAGCGCCCGAGGCCCGCCGCTGAGGTCCACGACGGCCAGGCCGGCCGCCCGGAGCCGGTCCGCGAGCGGTCCGACGGCCGGACGCAGGCAGATGACGGTGTACCGGATGTGCCGTCCCGGCGCGCACAGGAGCCGCTCGGCGAGGAGCGTCTCCACCCCGCCGACGTTGAGCGTCTTGGTGACCTCACACGCGTGCAGGGAGCCGATGGCCGAACACCCCCCGGCGCACGCACCGGCGAAACGCCGTGCCGTACCAGTCCTCGATCTCGCCGGCCACCCGCGGCCAGGCGCGGCCCTGCACGGCCACCGGCCCGTGCTCGTCCCGGCCGGCCGGGAGGGTTCCCAGCACGGCGGCGAGCGCCTCGGCGTCGCCGGCCGGGAACGTGCGGTAGGCCGACGGCGCGATGACCGGGTCGAGCGTCGCCTCGGTGGAGAGCACGACGGGGGTACCGCACGCCAGCGCCTCCAGTGCCGCGGTGGGGATGCCCTCGCCCTTGCCGGGCAGGCGCCGGGACGCGAGGACGAACGCTTCGGCCCGGCCCAGCAGTGCGTAGACCTCGTGGCGCGGCAGCGTGCCCGCAAGCGTGACGAAGCTGTGCCGGGCCAGCTCGTCGCGCAACGGGCCCTCGCCGGCGATGACCAGGTGCGCGTCGGGCCGGGTGGCCCGCAGGCGGTCGACGGCGGCGATGACGGTGTCGTGGCCCTTCACGGGGTCGAGCGCGCCGACGCTGACGATGAGGCCGGGCTCGACCGCGGCCGCCGGCGGGCCGATCGCCGTGAGGTCCACGCCGCTGGACGTGGTCAGGATCGCCTCGGGCTCCACGCCGAGCGCGAGCAGGTCGGCGGTGGGGCGGGCGCCGAGAGCGACGAACGCGTCGACGTGGCGCAGCGCCCACCGGGCCAGTCCGCGATGGCGCAGGTTGAGCGCGCCGTGCACGGTGAGCACGAGCGGCACCCCGAGGCGGCGGCAGGCCGGGCCGATCTGGGCCGCGTCGAGGTAGTCGCCGTGCAGGTGCACCAGGTCGGCCGGCTCGGGGCGGCGCAGGGTGTGCGCGACCTCGGCGCCGAACGCGAGCACGTCGGAGCGCCCGGCGAGAGCCCGGGACCGGGGCGTGACGGCGAGCGTCAGCATGTCGGCGCCGGGGATCGGCTCGCCGTGGCGGAACCCGAGCGTGACCCGGTGCCCGCGGGCGAGCTGCTCGCGGGTGAGCATGTCGACGTGGCGTTCGAGCCCACCCGGCAGCGGCGGCACCCGGTAGCTGACCCGGACGATCCTCATGCGGGCTCCTGTTCGGCGGTGACGATCGCGGCGAGCATGTGCGCGATTCGCTCGGGTGAGCATCGGGGGTGTGCGCGTTCGCGCGCCGGTGTGCCGGGGGCCGCGCGCTGCTGCGTCATGCGGGCCCCTGTTCGGCCTTGACGATCGCGGCGAGCATGTGCGCGATTCGCTCGGGTGAGAATCGGGAGCGTGCGCGTTCGCGCATTCGCGCACCGAGCGCTGCGCGCTGCTGTGCAGACATGGACATCACGTCGTGCACGGCGGCGACAAAAGCCGGCAGATCGCCGACCGCGACGATGTGCGGATAGTCCGCGCCGACGACGTCGACGCTGCCGCCGGCGTCGGTGGTGACGACCGGGACCGCGCACGCCATCGCCTCGAGCAGGACGCGCGCGAAGCCCTCCTCGTAGCTGGGCATGACGACGCAGTCGGCGGCGGCGTACACGGCCGGCAGGTCGCGGTTGGGCACGGCCCCGAGCACCTGCATCCGTTCGCGCACGGCCGCCTGTCCGTCGATGAGCGAACGATCAGGCCCGTCGCCGGCGACCGCCAGCCGCACGGGGCGCGGTGCGGTCGCGGTCACGGCGTCGTAGAGCGGGGCGAGGAGGCGGGCGCCCTTGCGGTACGACAGGCGGTGGACGAACAGGAGCACGAACTCGTCGTCGGACCAGTCCAGCCGTTGCCGTGCCGCCGTGCGCTCCGCGGGGGTGAGTGGTGTGAAGCGGGTCGTGTCGATGTCGTTGTACAGCAGGCGCATCTTGTGCCCGGGCACGTTCCAGCGGGCCGCCATCAGCGGCAGCATCGTCTCCGGGCCGGTCACGAAACCGTGCACGAACGGCACGGTGAGCGCGTTCACGGCCATGCCCACCCGGTCGCGCAGGCGCAGCCGGGCGCCGGGCGGACGCACGTCGGGCAGGCCGCTGCGCCACAGCAGGGTCCGGTGCCGGTACAGCGGGCGGGTCAGGATGAGCACGATGAGAAACAGCGGCGAGTAGCGCAGGAAGTAGGTGTCGTATCCGGCGCGTGCACAGCGGCGGATCGTCAGCGCCGTGCCCAGCATCCGTGCGAGCCGCCCCCGACCGGCGACCCGGTGCACGACCCGGACACCGGGCAGGTGGGCCGGCGGCGTGCCGCGCTCCACGGCCAGGGCCACGTCCAGATGCGTGCCGAGCTCGGCCAGGAGCGCCGGCACATGGGCGAAGTGCTCGGCCGGCGACAGCTGCGGCACGACATACACCAGCCGCGGCACAGGCACAGGCCGCTCGGGCGTAGGCGCCTCAGGCCGGGACGGCACAGACACGAGCCGCTCGGGCATGCCTCGCTCAGGAACGCCCCGCTCGGGCACGTCCGGCTCGGCGATGGCCCGCTCGGAAACGGCCCGCTCCGCTGCGGGCGGCTCAGACACGTGCTGCTCCGACGATTTTGCGGTTGTCGAACAGGAACGCCGGGCGGCGGGAGCGGGCCGCGCAGAAGTCCAGAAAGGCGCGGCTGTCGTCGACGTCGTCGCTGGCCAGCACGCCGCCCTCGGCCAGGTGCGGCCACGCCTCGTCGTATTCGAAGAGCTGGCTGAGGTACATGTGATCGCTGTCGTGGAAGAACAGCTCGATCGGCCCCAGCGCCGCGAGTTCACGGCGCAGCGCCCGGTCCGGGGCGCGCCGGTCGAGGATTGTCAGCCGCCACTGCGGGTGGCCGCCGACGAGCCGGCCCGCGGTGTCGTTGACGTCGAAGCTGTGCAGGGTCCCGGCGCCGTTGCGGGCCAGCGCGGCCAGGATGACGAACGAGGAGCGGCCGTCGGCGACGCCGGTCTCCGCGACGCGGGCCGGGGCGAGCAGCCGGGTCAGGCCGTAGAGCGCGGCGCTCGTCTCGGCCTCGACGCCGTGGGTGCGCGGGTAGTACAGCTCGACGGCGGCGTAGCGGGCGGCCAGGCGGGCGGCGACGGCCGGGTACTCGGCCAGGACCGGCTCCACCGCCGCCGCGGCGAACCCGAGTGCCCGCAGCAGGTCGCCCGCCGCGGTGACGATGGGGCCGCCGCTGGCGGTGAAGTCGCCGATGGCCGGGGCGACGTGCCGCCGGATGCCGGTGCCGAGCGCGCGCACCGCGAGGTAGCCGCCGAGCACGGACGCGGTCCGGGCCGGGCCGGCGTGGCGCAGCCAGCGCCGCACGGTCTCGACTCGCCGCATCCCCCGGCTCCCTCCGCTCGGTGTCTCCTTCATAGTGCAAATTCGCCGTAAAAGTACGGATATGCCACATAAGCTCGGCGGCCATGGGAGTCGCAACCATCGCCCGCAACGCTCTGCGGCCGGGCTACTTCTCCGAGATGGCGCGGAAGGTGTACCTCGCCGGCCGCTACGGCGAGCGCGAGCGCGACGCGGGCCGGCGCTGGGCCGAGCGGCACGCCGAGGACCTCGACGCGTGGTGCCGGGCCCGTGACCCGGACCTGTGGGACGCGTCCCTGGTGTTCGCGGCGCGCATGCGCGAGGACGCCCAGCCGCGCGCCGACGCCCTGCGCGCGGCCGGCATCCACCTCGGCGGGGGCGCCTGCTACCCGCTGCTGCACTTCCTGGTGCGCCGCCACCGCCCCGGGGCCGTCCTCGAGACGGGCGTCGGCGCGGGCTGGTCGAGCCGGGCGATCCTGGCCGCGCTCGACGAGAACGGCGGCGGGCACCTGCACTCCAGCGACTTCCCCGTGTTCCGCCACCCCGAGCCGGAGCGGCACATCGGCTGCCTGGTGCCGCCGTACCTCTATCCACGGTGGACACTGCACGTGCGCGGGGACCGCCGCAACCTCGGGCCGATCCTGGGCGACCTCGCCCGCGCGGGGGCCCGCCCGCAGCTGCTGCACTACGACTCCGACAAGCGCCGCGGCGCCCGCGCCGAGTTCATGCGCCGCGTCGGCCCGGCCCTGGCCCCGAACGCGGTGGTGGTCATGGACGACATCAACGACGACCTGTTCTTCGCCGGGCTCGCGGCCGGGCGGGCCGACGTCGCGGTGTTCTGGTTCGAGGGCAAGTACCTCGGCGTCATCGGCGCGTGAGCTACGCTGCGTATCCAGTAGGACACAATGCGTGAAAGGTGTCAGGCGTGCGCGTGCTCGTCACCGGCGGAGCCGGATTCATCGGATCGAACCTGTGCCGGGAGCTCACCGCCCACCCGGGCGTCAGCCGCGTCGTCGTGCTCGACAACCTCAGCACGTCCACCCTGGACAACCTCGACGGCGTCGACGTGGAGTTCGCCGAGGGCTCGCTGCTGGACCGGCCGCTGCTGGAGGACCTGGTGGCCGGCGTCGACAGCGTGGTCCACCTCGGCGCCCGCTCGTCGGTGCCGCGCTCGATGGCCGAGCCCGTGGCCGCCCACGACGCCAACGTCACCGGCACCGTGTACCTCCTCGAGGCGTGCCGGCGCCGGGGCACCCACGTGGTCGCCGCGTCCTCGTCGTCGGTGTACGGCGGCAACCCCGCCCTGCCCAAGCGCGAGGACCTGGCCACCCGCCCGCTGAGCCCCTACGCGGCCAGCAAGCTCGCCGCCGAGGGCTACGTCACCGCGTACGGCGCCGCGTACCAGCTGCCCGCGCTCGCCTTCCGGTTCTTCAACGTCTACGGGCCGCTGCAGGCGCTCGGCCACGCCTACGCCGCGGTCGTCCCGTCGTTCATGGACGCCGCCCTGCGCGGGGAGCCGCTGCGCATCCACGGCGACGGCCGGCAGACCCGCGACTTCACGTTCGTCGGCAGCGTCGTGCGGGTCCTCACCGAAGCGGTCCTGCGGCGGGTCACGTCGCCGACGCCGGTCAACCTCGCCTTCGGCACGCGGGTCTCGGTCCTGGACCTGGCCGCCCGGGTCGGCGCGGCGCTCGACGTGCCGATCGAGCTGGAGCACCAGCCCGCGCGCCCCGGCGACGCCCGTGACACCCAGGCCGACACCGCGCGGCTGCGCGAGCTGTTCCCCGACGTGGAGGCGGTGCCTATGGAGACCGGGCTCGCGGCGACCGCCGAGTGGGTCCGGGCCCGCCCCGCGTATCGCCCGCTCGCCGTCGCCTGACGTGCCCGCGCCGGTTTCCGTCGTCGTGGTCGGCTCCAGCCCGCTCGGTGACGACGACCCCGTCCTCGACACGGCCCGCGGCCTGGCCGCCCGGCTCGGTGGCCGCTACGACATCGTCGTCCCGGCGGCCGGGGACCGCACCGGCGGCCTCGACCGCGACCCCGTGCACCTGCACCGGTTCGCCGCGCCCGACCGGCTGCGCTACCTGGCCGCGGCCCGGCGTGCCGTCGACCGGGTGAGCCCGGCCGCGGGGGCGGTGCTCATGTCCAGCGACCCGCTGGCCGCCGTCGCCGTGGAGCTGTCCGGGGCCCGGCGCCGCCTGCCGCACCTGTTCCAGGTCCAGGGAGAGGTGGTGCGGCCGGGCCCGGAGTACGGGTCGCGGCTGAAGCGGTACACCCTCGGCGCCGCCACCCGCGCGGCCCTGCGCCGGGCCACCGGTGTGCGGGTCGTCAGCGACGGGCTGCGCACGGCCGTCGCCCCGTTCGCGCGCGGCCCCGTCGCGGCCATCGGCAGCCGCGTCGACACGGCCCGCTTCCACCCCGGTGCCGGATCGTCAGGTCGTACCGTCGTGATGGCCGGCAGCCGCATCCCCGTCAAGAACCACGCCGTCGTGTGCCGCGCCTGGCCCGAGGTGACGGCGGCGTTCCCGGACGCGCGGCTGCTCATCGCCGGCGACGGCCCGCTGCGGCCGGGCGCGCACGACGCATCGGTCGTGCTGGCCGGGCGCGTGGCACCGGACGCGATGCCGGCGCTGCTGGCCGGCGCGCGGTGCCTCGCCCACCCGTCGTGGTCCGAGGGGCGCCCGCGCGCGGTGCTCGAGGCCATGGCGTGCGCGACACCGGTGCTGTGCTCCGACATCCCGGCCCACCGCGAGATCGTCGCGCCCGCCGCCGGCCGGCTGGTCCCGCCGGACGACCCGGGCGCCTGGGCCGCCGCGATCATCGCCCTGCTGCGCGACCCCGGCGGGGCGGCCGCCATGGGCCGGGCCGCCCGGGCCTGCGTCGAGGAGCGCTTCGAGCAGGAGGCCAACCTCGACCGCTACGCCGAGTTCATCCGGCGGGTGGCCGCGGCATGACGCACACGCCGCGGCACGCCGCGCCCGAGCGGTTCCGGATCCTGCTCGTGTGCACCGGCAACCTCTGCCGCTCGCCGATGGCCGAGCTGCTGCTGCGCCGGGCGCTGCGGCCCTTCGGCGACCGGATCGAGCTGGCCAGCGCCGGCACCCACGCCACGCCCGGCGCGGCCATGCACCCCCTCGCCGCCCGGGCCCTGACCGAGCGCGGCGCCGACCCGGCGGGCTTCCGCAGCCGCCGCCTCACCGACGCCGACGTGGCCCACGCGGACCTGGTCCTCACCGCCGGCCGCGAGCACCGCGCGCGGTGCGTCGAGCTGTCACCGGTACACCTGCTGCGGTGTTTCACCGTGCGCCAGTGGCACCGGCTGGCCGGGCACGTCGACACGGCCGCCCTGCCGGCGGGCGCCGATGCGGCCCGGCGGGCCGAGTCCCTGCTCGCCGAGGCGGTCGCCGTGCGCGGCACGGTGCCCCCGCTGGCCCCGGCCGCGGAGAGCCTGCCCGACCCGCTGCGCGCCTCCGCGGAGGCGTTCCACTCCTGCGCCGAGGAGCTCGCGGCGGTGGCCGACCGCCTGAGGGCGCTGCTGCGGCCCACCGTATCCTGAGACCATGGTCGATACGTTGGTGTACCGCCTTGCCTGACGACCCCTACCTGGACAGCATCGTCGCCATCGTCCGCAAGGTGTCCCCGCCGGAGGCCGTGCGCTCGGTGTTCGAGGCCGAGGTCGACGAGCACTACACCGGCATGCGCATGCAGTTCGAGGGCGAGGACGGGCCGCTGGACAGCAGCCGCTGGGCCGAGTTCGCCGACCCGTGGTCGGAGGAGCTCACCAACACCCTGCTGGACCTGCGCGACGCGATGGTGTCCGAGGGCAGCCTGCCGCGCTTCGGTCTGACGTTCACGGTGGATCGCGATGCGGGCTTCGACGTCACCCTGACCTACGACATGCCGGCCGACCTGCCGTGGGTGCACTGAGCGCGGCGGACGCGCCCGCCCGGGCGACCGGGCGGGCGTGACCCGGGCGCCTTCAGCGCGGGCCCGGAGCCGGAACGGGTCAGCCGTTCGGCCATCGGCGGCGGGTGCGGGCTCCGACAGAATGTGCACATGCACGCTCCGATCGTCGCCGTGCACGGCATCGCCAGCCGGCAGCCGGGCCTCGACCCGCCTACCGCGGCGCTGGCCCTGGCCGAGCAGTGGACCGCCCGGCTCGCCGACGGCTACCGCGCGGCGGGCCGGCCCGGCCCGCCGCCACGGCTGGCCGCCGCGTACTACGCGCACCTGCTCGACGTCCGGGCCCAGGACGACCCCGGTGACCTGGACGCGCTGAGCCCACGGGAGCGCGACTGGGCCCGGTCGTGGCTGACCGTCCTGGGTGTACCGCCCGAGGCCGCGCCGGGCTCGCCGGCCCGCCCGCTGCGCCAGGCGCTGGACCGGCTGGCCCGCCGCCGGGGCCGCCCGGCCGAGGCCCTGGGCCGGGTGATGGCCGCCCTGCTGCGCGAGGTCTACGTGTACATGACCCGCCCGGCCCTGCGTGAGCGCTGCCGCGTCGCGGTGGTGGAGGCCGTGGAGCGCAGCGGCGCCCACATCGTCGTCGCGCACTCCCTCGGCACCGTCGTCGCGTACGAGGCCCTGTGCGCCCGCCCCGACCTCACGATCGAGCTGCTCGTCACGCTCGGCTCACCGCTCGGCCTTCCCGGGGCCGTGTTCGACGGTCTGGTGCCGCCGCCCGTCGCCGGCCGCGCCGAGCGCCCCGCGGGCGTGGGCCGCTGGCTCGACCTCGCCGACCCCGGCGACCTGGTCGCGACCCCGGCCCGCCTGGGCGACCGCTTCCCCGCCGACCGGCACGAGGAGGTCGACGTCGGCCCGCTCGACCCGCACACCTTCGGCGGCTACCTGTCCAGCGGCCCGGTCGCCGCCGCCATCGACCCGTACGTCTAGGCCGTGTAGGCGCCGGCCCGGATGTCGTCGAGCAGGCCGGGGCCGGTGGGGTGCCAGCCCAGCAGCGCGCGGGTGGCGGCGCTCGACGCGGCCAGGTGCAGGCCGAAGAAGCCGCCGACGAACCCGAAGTGTCCCGGGTCGGCCACGGATGCCACCGGCAGGTCGAGCGCCTGACCCAGCGCCTCGGCGATGGCCCGGGTGGGGATCGACTCCTCGGCGACCGCGTGCAGCCGGGCCCCCGCGGGCGCGGACTCCAGGCCGAGCCGCAGGAGCCGGGCGGCGTCGCCGCGGTGGACGGCCGACCACGGCGTCGACCCGTCACCGAGGTACGCCGACACGCCCGTGCGCCGGGCCGCGTCGGCGAGGAACTGCACGAAGCCCCAGTCGCCGTGGCCGTGGACGGACGGCGCGAACCGTACGGCGATCGTGCGCACGCCGGGCACGCCGTGGTGCTCGTTGCCGTCCGGGTCGACGTCGCTCTCCAGGACGGGGCGGTCGCCGGCCAGGGCGGAGAGCCCGTCGACGACGACGAGCGGCCGGTCGCTGCCGGCCAGCGCGGCCGCCATGGCCCCGATCGCCGCCCGGTCCGCGCGGTCGCTCTCCTGCGGATCGGCCCAGTCGTGCTTGTTGGCCAGGTGGACCACGGCGTCGGCCGCCCCGGCCCCGCGGCGCAGCGCGTCCAGGTCGTCCAGGTCGCCGCGGGCGGCGGTGGCGCCCTTGGCCTCGAGCGCGTCCGCGGCGGCCGGGGACCGGGCCAGCCCGGTGACCTTGTGCCCCGCGGTGAGGAGTTCGTCGACGGTCGCCGAGCCGATCCAGCCGGTCGCGCCGGTGATGAAGACGTGCATGGGGTACCCCTCCAATTTCGAGCCATTGTGTCTCGAAACCGTAGCACGAAACGAGACACGGTGTCACGCTATGATCGGGGGCGTGATCAAGCCGAGCGGCCGGGTGGGCCGGCCCCGCAGCGAGGAGGCCCGGGAGGCCGTGCTGCACGCGGTCGACGACCTGCTGCTGGAGGTCGGCTACGCGGCGATGACGATGAAGGCGATCGCCGAGCGGGCCGGCGTCGGCCGCCAGACCGTCTACCGGTGGTGGTCGACGAAGGCCGAGATCCTGTTCGAGGCGAGCGCGGCCGACGCCGAGGACGAGCTCGCCGTACCCCCGGCGGACGATGCGCGGGCCGAGATCATCGCGTATCTCGACGCGCTCGTGCGGTTCCTGACGGTCTCGGCGGCGGGTGCCGCATATCGGACGCTGCTCGCCGCCGCCCAGCACGACCCCGCGGTCAAGGCGCTCATCGCGTCGAAGGATGTGCTCGGCGACAGCGCGCGCACCGTCCTCGACCGCGTCGGCGCCGGCCCGGGCCGCACGGTGGCCCGCCTCGTCGGCCCGCCGTTCTTCTGGATCATGACCGGCCGCGACCCGGCCGAGCTCGACACCGCCGCCCTGGCCGCCGAGTTCCTGGGCTAGTGCACCTTCGCGCGGCTGCGGCGGCGGGGGCGGGCGGCCGGGCGGGGTGACGACGCGGCGGACTGGCGGCCGGTCAGGTGCTTGGCTTCCTCGAGCTGGTCGACCAGGCGGGGGCGGTGGCTGGTGTCGTCGCCGTAGCCGTAGTCGTACTGGTAGGTGTAGGCGTCGCCGCCCTTGCCGGGGACCATGTTCAGACCGCAGCCGATGATGGTGGCGTCCACCGCGGCCAGCATGTCCAGGGCCTTGTTCACCTGCGTGCGGGTGGTGTGGCCGTAGCGGACGATGAGCAGCGACCCGTCGGCGTGGGAGGCGGCCACGGCGCCGTCGGTGACCGGCAGGAGGGCGGGGGAGTCGAGGATGATCAGGTCGTAGCGCGACTTGAGCTCCTCGAGCAGCTCGTGCATCCGCGGCGAGGCGAGCAGCTCGCTCGGGTTCGGCGGGATCGAGCCGCTCGGCAGCACCCACAGGTCGTTGCGGCCCAGTGGCTGCAGGACGTCGTCGATGCCGACCTGGCCGATGAGGACGTTCGTGAGCCCGACGGAGCCCTCGACGCCGAGGTAGTCGGCGACCTTCGGGCGGCGCAGGTCGGCCTCGATGAGCAGGATGCGGGCGCCGTCCTGGGCGGCCATGGTGGTGGCGAGGTTCGCCGCGAACGTCGACTTGCCCTCGCTGGGTACCGCACTCACGAGCGCCAGCACCTTGAGCGGCCGGCCCACGTCGACGAACTTCAGGTTGGTCCGCAGCTGCCGGAACGCCTCGGCCCGCGGCGAGAACCCGGCGTCGCCGACGGCCAGCGGCGAGTCCTTGGCGGTGGCGTCGAACGCGACTGTCACGAGGTCCGGCGCGCCGGAGATGTCGCGCAGCGCCTCGGCGGAGCGGATCGACGTGTCGAGGGTCTCGCGCAGCACGGCCAGGCCCACGCCGAGCAGCAGCCCCAGCGCGACCGCGATGCCCATGTTGCGCAGCGGGCGGGGCGCGACCGGCGCGGCCTCCAGGCGCGGCCCGCCGACGACCTCGACCTTGACCGGCGCGGCGGCCGCGTCGGGCGGGGTCTCGAGCTGGCCGACGAGCCGGGTGAACTGCCGGCCGAGCGCCTGGGCGATGCGCAGCGACTGGTCCTTGGACGTGTCGGTGACGGTGACGCGCAGCAGGACCGTGTCCGGCACCACGATGGCGTCCACCTTGGACACGAGCGTGACCGCGCTCATCGGCAGCGCCAGGTCGTCGACGACGGCCTGGCCCAGGCGCTCGCTGGTGAGCAGGTCGGCGTAGGACTTGACGCGCTGCTGGGAGTACAGGCCGCCCTGGTAGGCGTCGCCCGCGCTGCCCTGGTTGGAGGTGGTCACGAAGAACGTGAGCGTGGACGCGTACCGCGGCGTGGTGTTGAGGGTGACGAGCACGCCGAGCACCATCGCGACGGCGAACGTGATGACGACGAACGGCCAGCGTTTACGCAGCACCCGGAGGTAGTCGTGCAGGTTCACGAGCGGAAGCGTATCGCCGGGTTCATCGGATAAATGCGGATTCGTACGAATTGCCGGTTCTGGCGGCCGTACGATGCGCTTCGTGCCCGGCCGACCCCGCACCACCCACCGCCGGCCCGGCAGCCTGCGCCGGCGCCTGATCCCCGCGCTGGTGCTGGCCCTGGTCCCCGTCGCCGCGACGGGCTGGCTCGGGCTGCGTGTGCGGGACGTCCGCGACGAGCTCACCGCCGTGGCCGCGCTCGCTCACCGGCTGCCGCCGCAGCTGCAGTCCGGGGACATCGTCGCGGCCCGGCACACCGCCGACGCCCTGCGCGCCC
Source organism: Dactylosporangium vinaceum (assembly GCF_019904175.1). GTDB lineage: Bacteria > Actinomycetota > Actinomycetes > Mycobacteriales > Micromonosporaceae > Dactylosporangium > Dactylosporangium vinaceum. Next base: position 4,973,268 of record NZ_CP061913.1, read on the forward strand.
GCACCCGCGCGGCCGCCGACGCCGTGCGGGACCCGGCCTGGCATGCCGCCGCCGTCACCAGCCGCAGCCTGGCCGCGGTCCGGGAGACGGCGCTCGGGCTGGAGACGCTCGCGCGGGATGCGGTACCACCGCTGCTGGAAACGCTCGGCGCCGGTCTTGATCCGGATGCCCTCGCCCGGGCCGCGCCGAGGCTGGCCGCCGCCGACCGGGCGGTGCAGGGTGTGGTGCACCGCCTCGAGCGGGTCACCCCCGACGGGCTCGCCCCGCCTGTCGCCCGGCCGCTCGCCGAGCTCAAGGCGAAGCTGCGCCTGCTCGCCACGGCCACCCGGGCCGCCGCCGGACTGCCCGCCCTGCTCGGCGCCGACCGGCCCCGCACCTACCTCGTGCTGTTCCAGAACCCGGCCGAGATGCGGGCCACCGGCGGGATGCCCGGCGCCTACGCGGTCCTCGGCGCCGACCGCGGCCGCATCCGCCTGCTGGGCCAGGGCACCGCCACCGGCGGGCTCGGGGCCTTCCCCGCGCCGGTGCTGCCCGTCGACGACGGCGTCCGGCAGCTCTACGGCGAGGACACCGCCAGCCACGCCGCGAACATCAACCTGGCTCCCGACTTTCCCGGCGCGGCCGCGGTAGCCCGCGAGATGTACCGGCGCCGCACCGGCACGACCGTCGACGGCGTCCTGGCCACCGACCCCGTCGCCCTGGCGTACCTGCTGGCCGCGACCGGTCCGGTGCCGGTGCCGGGCGGGGCCACCCTGACCGCCGGCAACGCCGTGCAGCTGCTGCTGTCGGACGTGTACCAGCGGATGCCCGACCAGAGCCGCCAGGACGCGTTCTTCGCGGGCGCCGCCCGGGCGGTGTTCGAGGCGGTGCTCGCCCACCCCGGCCCGCCGGGGCAGCTGCTGCGCGCGCTGGCGCTCGCGGTGCACGAGAAGCGAATGCTGGCCTGGAGCGCGGACCCGGCCGAGCAGCGCCGCATCGCCGGCACGCCCCTCGAGGGCGCGCTGCCGGCCGACGACGCCGGTGCGCCCACCGCCGGCGTCTTCCTCGACGAGGGCGGCGCGTCGAAGCTCGGCTACTACCTGAGCCCTTCGGCGGGCATCGTCAAAGACGACTGCACAAGCGGATCCGGTGGGTACTCCGTGCGCCTCACACTCGCCTCGAGCGCCCCCGCCTCCGGGCTGCCCAGCGGCGTGCTGAGCTGGCCGGCGGTGGTGCCGGACCCCTACACGCTGCGCACCCTGGTCTCCGTCGCCGCCCCGACCGGCTGGACCGTGGGAGAGGCCACAGTGGACGGCGCCCGGGTGTCGATCGTGGACGGTGCCGTACGGGGCCGGATGATCGCGCTGCTCACCGCCGACATCCCGCCCGGCGGGCAGCGGACCGTCACCGTCCGGCTGGCCGCCCCGCGCGCCGGCGCCCCCGCCCCGGCGCTCGTGACGACCCCGCTGGCCAGGCCGTGGACGATAAACCCGGTTTCCACCGGGAAGTGTCCGCCGCCACGATAGGGTGAATCCACAATCACTCTGCGTGAGGCCGGGAGGCTGGCGTGAAGAAAGCGTTGACGTGCGTGGCGGCTGGCGTGCTGGGCACCCTGACCGCGCTCGCCCCGGTGGCCGCGGCCCAGGCGGAGTACCCGCCGTCGACGAACGACGTCGTCGTCGACACGGGCACCGTCGAGTCCGGCGGCGCCGTCACCATGTCCGGCCGCGCCGACCCCGGCTCGACGGTCACGGTCACCGTCTCCTACGGCGGCGCCGCGTCCTCGAACAGCCGCGCCCGCGGCTTCGCCGCCCACGCCGCCGCCGCGCACACCTACACCACGACGGCCGACAGCGCGGGCAACTGGTCGATCAGCATCCCCCTGACCCAGACCGGCACCGCCGTGCTCACCGCCAGCGGCACCTTCGGCACCATCACCCGCACCGTGAGCGTCGCCGCGAGCTCCAACACCTCGACGTCCGACAACAACCTGGCCGTCACCGGCATCGCCGACGGCAACCTCCCGCTCATGGCCCTGACCGGCTCCGGCGCCGTCATGCTGGGCGGCATCCTGGTCTACGGCGCCACCCGCTGGCGCCGCCGCACCCGCAACGCCGAGTCCTGAGGCACCCGAACCGGCCCGAACGGCCGCCGCCGCCCCGGCGGCGGCCTCGGGTGTTCTACAGCGCCCAGTACCCGGCGTCGCCCTCGGCCAGGATCGACTTCAGCGCGACCTTCCCGCCGGTCTGGGCGTCCTTGGCCACGTCGAACCAGACGGTGCCGCTCGCCTTCTGCCCGGACGCGAGGTCGTTCGCCGACAGGTCCTTGCCGTCCAGGGCGATTGTCGAGTCGAACGCCGTGCCGTCCTTCGCGACGAGCTTGAACGAACCCGAACTGATCGAGTACTTGCCCTGCCGCACGAGCACCTGCACGTCGGCCGTGACGAACTGGCCCTTGCCCGGCTTGCTGAACCCGTCGGCGCTCTTGACATTGTACTTGACGTTCGTCACCGTCACGTCGACCACCGTGGTCGTGCCGAGCAGCGACTCCTTGAGCTGCAGCGTCTCGCCGGCCTTGACCGTCGCCGGCCCGGCCATTCCGGTTGAGGCCGCACAAAGCCTTGTGGTGCAACGGGTCCGGCGGGCGCCGCGGTCCGATGGCGACCCGGCCGGACGCCATACTCCACTTCGGACGGTCGCTCGGCCGGCCCGGGCCGGGTCGTGAGGCCCGGGTCGGTGTGGGCCGGTCGTGTCCCTAGACGGCCCGCTCGAGTTCGGCGGCGAGGGCCGGGGTGCCCTGGCGGACGGCGCTGCCGGAGGCGGTCTCGAAGAGCAGGCGGTGGCAGCCGTCGAGCTCGAAGTACACGGCGCCCAGGTTGTCGTCCGCGCGGCGGATCAGGGCGAAGCGGCCCGCGTTCGCGGTGCACGGGGCCGGTGGGCCCGCGGCCAGCAGCTTCGTGCGCAGCGGGGCCCAGGCGGCCGCGGAGATCTGGCCGCCGCGCTCGAAGCGGCCGGCCGGTTTGTCGCCGGCCTGCTCGGCCGGCGCGACGGTGTACAGGCACACGCGCATCTCGCCGGTCGGGGCGTCGGGCTCGGCGCCGGGGAGGCGGCCGCCCGCGGTCTCGGCGGCGACCATGTTGCCGTAGCCCATCGGGCAGCCGCTCGCGGCCGAGGACGCCGAGCGGCTCTCGCCCAGGACCGTGGTGGCCACGACGGTCAGCTGGGCGTGCTCGACGGCGGTGCGGGCCTCGAAGCGGATCTTGCCGCAGGCGTCGGCCGCGACACCCGGGCGCAGCCAGTGCCCGGCGGCGTCGAGCACGGCGAACCAGGCGATGCCGGGCAGGTCGGCGGTGCAGGGGTTGTCGGTGAGCGGGGCGCTGGGCAGGCGCAGGGCGGCCGTCACGGCGGCCACGTCGCGGCCGCGGCGCTCCCGCAGCACGAAGTCCTCGCCGCCGTCGGGCCGCTCCTGGAGGCCGGACGAGCACACGACGAGCTCGGCCGGTTCGAAGCCGGCCGGGAGGCGGGGCAGGCTCAGCACGATCGTCGGCTCGAAGGCGTTCGGGTCGACCTCCTGCCGGCAGGAGGTCCAGGCGTCGTGGATCTCGGGGGCGCCGCTGGGCGGCGGGGCCGGGTCGCCCGGCCGGTCCGCCCGCGCCCCGCAGGCGGCCAGGGCGGCGAGCACGGCGACGAGGAGCGTGACGGTTCGCATGCCCCTACGACGCGGCGCGGGCCCGCAGCGGTTCCCCGCGGCCGCCCGGGAATCTCAGACGGGCAGTGCGGCGGCGCGGGGGGCCTGGTCGACGAACGCGCGGTGCCAGAGCTCGAGCTGCATCAGTGCCCAGATACGGGGGGCCTCGTCGTGGCCGGCGGCGTGGCGCTCGAGCAGGCCCCGCACGGCGGCGGGGTCGAAGAGCCCGCGGCCGCCGGCGGTCGGGCCGGTGAGCAGGTCGTGGGCCGGGTCGCGCAGCGGACCGCGCAGCCACGCGGCGACCGGGATGGCGAAGCCGCGCTTCGGGCGGGCGAGGACCGGTGCGGGCAGCCAGCCGGCGAGGGCGCGGCGCAGCAGGACCTTCGTGCCGCGCCCGGACGCCTTGAGGTGCTGCGGCAGCGCGCCCGCGAACGCCATCAGGTGCTGGTCCAGCAGCGGCGAGCGGGCCTCGATGGAGTGGGCCATCGTCGTCACGTCGACCTTGGCCAGCAGGTCGCCCGGCAGGTACGTGTACAGGTCCACATCCATCGCCCGCCCCGCGCCCGCGGCGGCCCGTGAGCGCTCCCACTCGTCCCGGGCGATCGCGAGGCTGTCCACGCCGGCCGGCCCGGGCGGCCGGTCCGGGTGGTACAGCCGCGCCTTCTGCGCCGGCGTGAACAGCGACATCACCGTCGTGTAGCGGTCGGCCGGGGCCAGGCCCAGGGTGCGCACGGCGCGGCCCAGCCGGGGGTGCACGCCGGTGAGCCGCGACCCGAGCCGGTCGAAGGCGGCCGGGAAGCCGAGCGCCGGGACGTGGCGGAGGGCCTGGGCCAGGGTGTACCGCGAGTATCCGCCGAACACCTCGTCGCCGCCGTCACCGTTGAGGACCACCGTCGCCCGCCCGGCCGCGAGCGCGGCGACCTGGAAGCTCGGCACCGCCGAGGAGTCGGCGAACGGCTCGTCGAAGTGCCAGGCGATGCGGGCCAGCAGGTCGGCCGAGGGCGCCTCGAGGACGAGCTCGTGGTGCTCGGTGCCGTAGCGCTCGGCGACCAGGCGCGCGTACGGCCGCTCGTCGAACGCCGCGTCCGCGAAGCCGATCGAGAACGTGCGCACCGGCTCCGGGCTCAGCCGGGCCATCGCGGCCACCACCGCCGAGGAGTCCACGCCGCCGGAGAGGAACGCGCCGACCGGGCGCTCGCCGGCCAGCCGGACCCGCACGGCGTCCAGGAGCAGCTCGCGCAGGCGGGCCTCCGGCTCGTCGGGCACCTCCCGCGGCTCGCTGCCGAGCCGCCAGTACCGTCCGATGCGGACCTTCCCGGCCTGCCACGTCAGCACGTGGCCGGGCGGCAGTTTGGCGACGCCGGCGAAGATGCTCCCGGGCGCCGGCACGTACCCGTACGTCAGGTAGTGGTGCAGCGCCACCGGGTCGAGGCGCCTGTCCAGGGCCGGGTCCGCGAGCAGCGCCTTGGCCTCCGACGCGAACGCCAGCCCGGCCCCGTCGGCCCGCCAGTAGAGCGGCTTCTTGCCGACCCGGTCGCGGGCCAGCAGCAGCCGGCCCCGGCGGGCGTCCCAGAGCGCGAACGCGAACATGCCCCGCAGGTGCCGCACGAGGTCGTCGCCGTGCTCCTCGTACAGGTGGACCAGGCACTCGGCGTCGCCGTCGGAGGTGAGGCGGTGGCCGCGGGCCCGCAGCCCGTCGCGCAGCTCGCGGTAGTTGTACAGCTCACCGTTGCAGACCGCGACGACGGTGCCGTCCTCGCTGCGCACCGGCTGCCGGCCGCCGGCGACGTCGACGATCGCCAGGCGGCGCATGCCGAGCGCGGCCCGGTCGTCGGCGTAGAGGCCGTGCCCGTCCGGGCCGCGGTGCACGAGCGTGGCGCACATCCGCTCGGTCAGGGCCCGGTCCGGCGGTCCGGCCCCGGGAGCGCTCACGACGCCCGCGATACCGCACATACCGGCACCCGCAGCAGTGCTGTCACGGCGGCCGTGGTCGCGCACAGCCACACGACGAGGCCGGCCACCGCGGTCACCGTGCCCGCGCCGACCAGGACGGCCAGGGTCGCGGCCGCACCCGCACCGCTCGCGAGGACGCCGGCGACCTGGCCCGCGGACAGCCCGACGGTGCGCAGGCGGTGGGCGGTGTGGTCGCGGCCGCCGAGGTACCACTTGCGCCCGGCCCGCCGCCGCGAGATCACCACGAGCGCGGTGTCCAGCAGCGGCAGCAGGCCGACCAGCAGGACAGTCGCGGCCGCGGGCAGCGGGGCGGGCGGCGCGACCAGGACGGCGCCGGTGGCGAGGGAGAAGCCCAGGAACAGCGAGCCCGCGTCGCCCATGAAGATCCGGGCGGGCGGCCGGTTGTGCCACAGGAACCCGGCGCAGGCACCGGCGAGGCACAGCAGCGGCACCGTCAGGGTCGCGGTGCCGAGGCCCAGGACGAGCGCGACGACGCCGACCGCCGCGGCCGCCGCCCCGTCCATGTTGTCCAGCAGGTTCACGGCGTTCGTGAGCAGCACGATCCAGGCGACGGTCGCGGCCGCGTCGAGCCACCAGACGCCGCTGAGCGCGAGCCGCACCCCGGCGAGCACGACGAGCAGCGCCGCCCCGGTCTCGACGACCAGCCGCAGCACCGGCCCGAGCGGCTCGACGTCGTCGGCCAGCCCGGTCGCGGCGACGACGAGCGCGGCGACGGCCACGACCGTCAGCTTCGGCGGCGCCCCGAAGAGGACGGCCGCGCCCGCGGCCGGGCCGAGCGTGCCGGCGACGATGGCCAGCCCGCCGAGGTACGGGATCGGCTCGCGGTGCTGCTTGTAGCCGCCGGGGCGGTCGGTGACGCCGAGGCGCAGGGCCAGCCGCCGGCAGCCCTCGGTCGCCGCGGCCGAGAGCAGCACCGCGATGACGAACACCGCCGCGATGACGGGTGCAGTCACGAAAGCACCAGCTGCGCCGCCGCGTCGTGCTCGTGCCGGGCCTCGGCGATCATCTCGCCGAGGACGTCGAGCAGGCCGTAGCGCGGCGCCCAGCCGGTCAGCGCGCGCAGCCGGCCGGTGTCCGGGACGCGGCGGTGCATGTCCTCGAAGCCCGAGCCGTAGGCCTGGTCGTAGGGGATGAGCTCGATGGGCGACGAACTGCCGGCCAGCTCGATGACCAGCTCGGCGACGCGCAGGATCGACGTTTCCTCGTCCGCGCCGACGTTGAACGTGCCGCCGGTCGCCGCCGGGTCGCCCAGCAGCGCGAGCATCGCCCGCACCGCGTCGGAGACGTGCGCGAAGCAGCGGGTCTGCCGGCCGGTGCCGAAGACGGTGAGCGGCTCGCCGGCGACGGCCTGGCGGACCAGGCGCGGGATCACCATGCCGTAGGACGGGCTCTGCCGCGGGCCCACGGTGTTGAACAGCCGCACGACGATCGTCGGCAGGCCGCGCTCGTGGTGGTAGGCGTTGGCGAGGATCTCCTCGACCGCCTTCGCCGTGCTGTACGACCAGCGGGTCACGGCGGGGCTGCCGAGGACCCGGTCGGCCTGCTCGTCGAGGGGGCCGCTGGAGTTCTTGCCGTAGATCTCCGAGGTGCTGGCGACCATGACGGTGCGCCGGTACCGGTACGCGGCCGCGATCACGATCTCGGAGCCGCGGATGTTCGTGGTGAGCGACTTCAGCGGCTGCTCGACGATGAGCTTGACGCCGACCGCCGCGGCCAGGTGCACGACGATGTCCGCCTGGTGCACGAGCTCGTCGACGACGACCTCGTCGAGGACGGAGCCCTGCACGAACCGGAAGTGCGGGTGGCCGCTGGCCGCGTCGAGGTTGGCCAGGCGGCCGGTGGAGAGGTTGTCGAGCACGACGACCCGGTCCCCGCGGGCGAGCAGGGCATCGGCGAGGTGCGAGCCGATGAACCCGGCCCCGCCGGTGATGAGGTAGGTCTGGGCACGGCTCGACATGGGGTGGTCCTCCGAGAGGTGAGAATCGCTCCTCTCGGTTCTACTGGATGAAGCCGCTTGAAACGGACGAATCAGGTAAGTGCGTCGAGGAACTCCCGGGCCCAGCGGGCGACGTCGTGCTCCAGGACCCGCTCGCGCATCCGGCGCATCCGGGCCGTGAGATCGTCCGGCGCGGCGGCGATCGCCGCTGTGATGCCGCGCTTGACGTCGTCGACGTCGTAGGGGTTGACCAGGAACGCGTCGGTCAGCTCGGCGGCGGCCCCGGTGAACTCCGAGAGCACCAGCGCGCCGCCGTGGTCGCGGCGGGCGGCCACGTACTCCTTCGCGACCAGGTTCATCCCGTCGCGCAGCGGGGTGACGAGCATGATGTCGGCCGCCAGGTACAGCGCGACGAGCTCGGCCCGGGTCCGCGACTGGAACAGGTAGTGCAGCGGCACCCGCCCGACGTCGCCGTACTCGCCGTTGATCCGCCCGACCTCGCGCTCGACCCGCTCGCGCAGCTGCTGGTACTGCGCCACGCGCATCCGGCTCGGCGTGGCCACCTGGACCAGCACGGCCTCGTCGTTGCTGATCGTGCCGTCGGCGAGCAGCTCGCCGTAGGCCTCGATGCGCTGGTCGATGCCCTTGGTGTAGTCGAGCCGGTCGACGCCGAGCAGCAGCAGCCGGCGGTCGCCGCCGAGGTCCTTGCGCAGGCGCTCGGCCTCGGCGAGTACCTCCGGGTCCGCGGCCAGCGCGTCGATCTCGGCGGCGTCGATCGAGATCGGGAAGGCCCGGGCGGTGACCGTGCGCCCCTCGTACTCCACGTGCTCGCCATCGGGGTGCAGGCCGAGCAGCTGCGCGGTCAGGCGCAGGAAGTTCTGCGCGGCCAGGGGCTGCTGGAAGCCCACCAGGTCGGCGCCGAGCAGCCCGCGCACGAACTCCGTGCGCCGGGGCAGCTGCATGAACAGCTCGACCGGCGGGAACGGGATGTGCAGGAAGAACCCGATCCGCAGGTCCGGGCGGGCCGCCCGCAGCAGCCCGGGCACGAGCAGCAGCTGGTAGTCGTGGACCCACACGGTGGCGCCCTCGGCGGCGACGTCCGCGGCCGCCTCGGCGAAGCGCCGGTTGACCGCCTCGTAGGCGACCCGCCACTCGCGATGGTGCACGGCCGGCTCGACGCCGTCGTGGAAGAGCGGCCAGATCGTCGAGTTCGACTGGCCCTCGTAGTAGCGGTCGACGTCCTGCGCCGAGAGCTCGACGGGGCGGATGTGCACGCCGTCGTGGTCGAAGGGCTCAGCCGCCTCGTCGGGGGTACCGCCCCAGCCCACCCACGCTCCACCGGCATTGCGGGCGACGGGCTCCAGTGCGGTCACGAGGCCGCCCGGGCTCGCGTCCACGGGCAGGCGATTGGCCACGACCACGAAGGATTTCACGGCTCTAGCTGTACCTCAGCCGCCGGAAACCAAACGCGAAAGGGGCCCCCGGGTGAACCGGGGGCCCCTTCGTGGAGCGGTTTCACACCAGCGAGCTGGTTACAGCGCGGGGTACGCGTTCTGCATGAGCTGCTGGAACTGCGCCGAGAACCACGCACCGGAGACCGGGGCGTTGGGCAGGGCACCGCTCAGGCTGTTGCCGTTGCGGCCGTTACCCGTGTAGGTCGGGTCACACATGCGGTCGAAGCCCTTGCCGCCGGGGTTGTTCGGGCCGGTCGGGACCAGCGAGCTGGAGCCGTCCGACTCGCCCGGGGGCTTGATCCACACGTAGGCGTCGATACCGGTGGCCGGGGTCGCGCGGGGGCGCTCGCCAAGGCCGGCACCGCTCTGGTTGCACCAGTTGCCGGCGTGGATGCGCCGGTCGATGCGGGAGGCGTCGACGTAGGTGTTGATGTCGGTCGACGTGCTCGCCGCGGTCGGCCGGGCCGTGCCGCCCCAGCCGTTGCGGCTGGTGTCGATGAGCATGCCGATGTTGGAGTTGAAGCCCTGGCCGACAAGCGCGGTGCGGAAGGCCTGAGCGAAGGTCAGCTCGTCGGTGTACTGGTTCCAGTCCACCCACTTCGACTGCCGGATGTTCTGACCGCCGACGGTGGTCGTGGGCTGCACCCACGGCTCGGACAGGGCCGAGTAGTTGGCGGTGTTGGTGATGAAGCCGTCAACCGTGTTGACGCCGCCGACGGCGCCCTTCGCGGTGCTGGCGAACAGCTGCGCCGACGGGGTGAAGTTGCTGTCCCAGCCGATCCAGCCGTGGTGGGCGGCGTCGATGTAGTTGTAGGTGTTGGTGCCGACCGCGTGCAGCTTGCTCAGGGCGTACTGGATGCCCGTCACGTAGTTGCCGTTGGCCTTCATCGTCGCGCAGGCCGCCGTGGCGCCCGCCTCGCTGCCCGCGTTGGTCACCAGGTTCGGCAGCGAGTCGATCTCGATGATGTTGACGATGCGGATGCCCGCGTACTTCGAGTTCGCCTCGATCGCGGCGATCTGGTCGATGTACTCGGTCTTGTAGCGGTCGATCTCTGTCGGGCCGAGCTCACCGTTGGAGGCCAGCGCCGCGCAGTCCCGGCCGGGCAGGTCGTAGATCACGAACTGCGCCAGCGTCGCGCCCTGGGCCAGGGCGTTGTCGAGGTGCTTGGACAGGCTGGTGGTGTAGCCCGAGCCGGCCGGGGCGGTGATGGCGGCGATCGAGTCGAGCCAGACACCGGTCGGCTGGTTGGAGATCCGGCTGCCGCCGGTCTCCGCGGCGGCCTTGGCCGACCAGTCGGGGTTCACGTACCACTTGGCGCCCACGAAGGGGTTGTCGACGTGGGTGCCGTTGTTGCCGCCGCCGGTGGTGACGGAGACCGCCACGGCGGTGGTGGTGGCCGTGTTGCCGTTGGCCGCGGTGGCCTTGGCGGTCACCGAGTAGTTGCCGGCCGCGACGTTGGTCCAGCTGTAGGTGTACGGCGAGCTGGTGTCGGTGCCGAGCAGTGTCGAGCCGTTGTAGAAGTCGACCTTGCTGATGGTGCTGCCGGCGACGCTGGCGGTGGCGGCCAGGCCGATCGTCGCCGGGGCGGTGAAGGTCGAGCCCTGGGTCGGGCTGGTCAGCGCCACGACGGGGGTGCCGTTGCCCGGGTTCGACGGCGAGGTCCCCGGCGAGGGGGAGTTCGACGTCGGGGTGGTGGTGGTGCCGCCCGTGCAGGCGGTGCCGTTGAGCGTGAAGTTGGTGCCCGCCGGGTTGCTGCCGCTCCACGCGCCGGTGAAGCCGAACGACGCCACGCCGTTGCTGGCGAGGTTGCCGTTGTAGCTCAGGTTCGTGGCGTTGACGTGCACGCCGGACTGGGTCTTGTTCGCGTTCCAGATCTGGCTGATGGTCTGCGAGCTGTTGCCGAAGTCCCAGCCGACGTTCCAGCTGGTGGTCGCGTCACCGAGGTTGGTGACGTCGACCTGGGCCTGGAACCCGCCCGGCCATGAGCTCACGATCGTGTACTTGGCCGAACACCCGGCCGCCGCGGACGCCGCGTTGGCGACCACGACGGCACCGGCGGTCGCCGCGAGTGCGGCCGCCGATATGAGGGCAATCTTGCGCCTCATCGACTCTCCTTACATTGACGGGCTCGAAATCGAGGTGCAGTTACCGTCCGTACTGCCCCTGCACCTCGTCAAGGCGATCGTCGGCCGCGTGCCCGTTTACCTCGTAAGTGGCTGGTCACCGCCCTGAAACTTACGGTGATAACCCGAGCGGAGACGGGGCGAGGCGGGGCCGGGGCACCCCGTGAACCCCGAGCGTCCCACGAACCGTTCGGTCCCGAAATGTCGATCACGGCCGATGTTCGGGGCAGCGCTCAGGGCTTTCGAAACGCTTCGAACATTCTTGAAAGTTACACACCGTGGTTTTTTGCCGGTCCGGCCCGCACATATTGACCGGCGTCGTCACGTGGCGAAGACTGACAACGTTGACGCCCCCGGCCACAGCATGTGGAAACGGCTGCGGTCGGACGTCTTTGACAACGTTGTCAGCAGTTCCCCGACCGCCACCGGGAGGACGAAGATGAGACGCCTGCTGATCTGCGCCGCGGCCGTGCTGCTCGCCGTGGCTACCCTGGCCGCCCTGCCGCCGGCGCCGGCCGCCGCGGGCACCGCCGCCGACTATCCCGAGTACCCCTACCCGGCCACCCCGGCCGGCACCGCCGCCTACGACGAGCCGTTGCGCGGCCAGTTCCACTTCAGCCCGCTGTCGGGCTGGATGAACGACCCGAACGGCATGGTCTACTACCGCGGCACCTACCACCTGTTCTTCCAGCACAACCCGCACGGCCTGGCCTGGGACACCATGCACTGGGGCCACGCCACGAGCCCCGACATGGTCCACTGGACGCAGCGCCCGATCGCCCTCGAGCCGGGCGTCCACGCGGGCGACCTGTGGTCCGGCAACGCCGTCGTGGACACCGCGAACGTCACAGGCCTCAAGCGCGGCGACGACGACCCGATCGTGATGTTCTCCGGCACGAACGGCGTCACCGTGCACTACAGCACCGACGGGGCGCGCACGTTCCAGACCTTCGACCACGGCCGCAAGGTCGCCGTGCCCGGCGGCATCAGCCGGGACCCGCACGTGTTCTGGCACGCCGCCTCCGGCCGCTTCGTCATGGTCGTCTGGAACGATGCCGGCAGCGACGGCGGCGGGAACGGCGCCTCCTTCTACACGTCCACGAACCTGCTCGACTGGACGTACCGCAGCCGCTTCGCCGCCGGCTGGTTCTTCGAGTGCCCCGACATGTTCCCGCTCGCCGTGGACGGTGGCGCGACGAAGTGGGTGCTCACCGACGCCTCGGGGGAGTACACCATCGGCAGCTTCGACGGCACCGCGTTCCACTCCGACTGGGCGTCGCCGCAGCGGATGGACCTGGGCGCCAACGACCCCGGCGGCACGTTCTACGCCGGCCAGACCTTCACCGGGGTCCCGGACGGGCGGCGCATCCAGATGAGCTGGCAGCCCGGCAATCACGGCAGCACGTGGACGGGCGACCAGACGTTCCCCGCGGAGCTGGCGCTGCGGACCTTTCCCGAGGGTGTACGCCTCACCCGCACGCCGATCCGCGAGCTCTCCTCGCTGCGATCGGGCGGGGTGACGTACACCAACCGGGCAGTCGATGCGAACAGCCCGCTCGGTGTCGCGTCCGCCGACACCTATGAGGTGAGCGCGGAGTTCGACGTCGCGGGCGCCACGGCGAGCACGTTCGGCCTGAAGCTGCACACCCGTGCGGACGGCACCTACGATCGCGCGGTCACCTACGACCGGGCCGCCGCCACGCTCTACGGACGGCCGCTGAGCGCCGTGAACGGCCGCGTGCGGATGCGCGTGCTTGTCGACCGCGGCCAGCTCGAGGTGTTCGGCAACGACGGCCGGCTGTCCGTGAGCGACAACGTGAACTTCGACTCCGCCGCGACGAGCCAGGGCCTGCAGGTGTACTCGACCGGCGGATCGGTCACGCTCGTGTCCCTGCAGTTCTACCGCCTGGGCCGGTCCTGGGGCACCGGCGAGGCGACCCTCGAGGGCAACCTGGCCGGCCCGTGGACCGCGACCGGCGGCGCGTGGACGGACGTGGCCGGCGGCAAGCGGGGCACCGCCACCGGCGACGCGTTCTACCTGAGCGCCACCACGTTCACCGACGGCACCTACGAGGGCGACGTGCAGGTCGTCAGCGGTACTGCCGCGGCCCTGACGTTCCGCGACGGCTACTCGGCGAACGTGGACACGTCAGGCGTGGTGAAGCTGTGGCGGCCGGGCCGCGAGATCGCCACGTACGCCACGCCCATCGCCACCGGCCGCTTCTACCACCTGAAGGTCGTGGCCGCGGGCCCGAGGATCCAGGTGTACCTCGACCACCGCACCACCCCGGTCATCGACGCCACCGACACCGCCTACACCGCGGGCCGCCTGGGCCTGAACGTCTTCCACGGCACCGGGGTCGTGGCCAACCCGACGGTGAACGGCCCCGGCCTGCGCACCAACCTGGCCGGCCCGTGGCACCCGGTGGGCGGCGGCTGGACGGTCCCGGGCGCCGGGCTGCACGCGAGCGCCCCGGGCGACGCCTTCTACCTGAGCGGCTCGACGTTCACGAACGGCACCTACGAGGCCGACGTGCGGGTCGTCAACGGCGTCGCCGCCGCCCTCACGTTGCGCTCCAGCGCGGACGCCACCCAGCACTACACGGCCAATGTGGACACGAGCGGCGTCGTGAAGCTCTGGCGCCCGGGCCGCGACATCGCGACCTACCCGACGGCCGTCCAGGAGGGCCGCACCTACCACCTGAAGGTCGTCGCGCAGGGGTCCGCCTTCACCGTGTACCTCGACGGCGCCAGGGTCATCGACGCCACCGACACCGCGTACACCGGCGGCTACCTGGGCGTCAACGCCTACGCGGGCACCGCGGCCTTCCAGAACATCACCGTCTCCTAACCCCGGTCGAGGAGCCGGCGCAGCGTGTCGCCGATCGCCTCGACCCGGGCCATCGCCGCGGCGGGGGCCGAGCCGTGCAGCTCGACCTCCGTCGCGTAGATGACCCCGCCCGCGCTGACGACGTGGTCGGGCGCCCAGACGATCCCGCGGGCGCGCAGCAGCTCGGCCGTCTCCGGGCCGTCGAGCTGGTTGTTGGCCGGCCCGGCGACCGCCCGGCAGCGCAGCCGCGGCACCGACGCCGGGGTCAGGATGCCGCCGAGCGCGGCCGGCACCAGCACGTCGACGTCGGCCTCCAGGACCCGCTCGGGCGCCAACCACTCGGCCGCCGGGAACAGCGCCCGCTTCGACTCGTCGACGTCGGACACGACCACGCGGTGCCCGGCGTCGAGGAGCCGGCCGGCCACCAGCGCGCCGACGTGGCCCAGGCCCATCACCGCGAAGCTCGTCCCGCCGATGACCCGCAGCGCCGCCAGGACGCCGGCCGCGGTGGCGGGGGAGGAGTCGCCGGACGCGGACGGGCGGCAGAAGACGTGCGTCGTGCGGGTGGCGATCTCCTCCATGTCGTCCGGGCCGGTGCCGACGTCGGGCCCGGTCGCGTAGGCGCCGCCGAGCTCCTCGACCAGGTCGCCGACGTCGTGGAGCACCCCGGCGCCGCGCTCGCCGACGACGACGGTCTTGCCGCCGCCGTGCGCGAGCCCGGCCGCCGCGCACTTCGCGGTCATGGCCGCCGACAGGCGCAGGGCGTCCTCGAGCCCGTCGCGCCAGTCCGGGTACCGCTTGATCCGGCACCCGCCCAGGGCCGGCCCCCGGGCCGTCGAGTGGATGGCGATGATGATGACGGCGCCGCTGCGGACCCCGCGGCGAATGACGACTCGTTCGTGCTCCATGCGCTCAAGGTAGGACGGACGATTCCCGGATTCGGCCGTCGCCGAACATCGTTCGGCACCGGGCCTACAATCCCGCCCGTGGACGAACTTGATGCGGCGATCGTCGCCGCGCTGCAGCGCGATGCCCGCCAGACGAACCGGGATCTGGCCGCCGCGGTCGGCATCGCCCCGTCGACGTGCCTGGAGCGCGTCCGGGCCCTGCGCGAGCGGGGTGTCATCACCGGCTTCCACGCCGAGATCAGCCTCCCGGCCCTCAACCGGCACGTGCAGGCGCTGCTGCACGTCCAGGTCCGCCCGCTCAGCCGCCAGGTGATCGAGGCGTTCAAGGCCTACCTCGGCACCCTCCCGGAGGTCCTGTCCTTCTTCGTCCTCACCGGCGGCGACGACTTCCTGGTCCACGTGGCCGTCCCGGGCGTCGAGAGCCTGCACGCCTTCCTCATGGACAAGTTCAGCCAGCGCAAGGAGATCGTCGGGTTCCGCAGCTCCGTCATCTACCAGCACGCCCGGGCCAACGTCATCGAGCCGCTGGATCTGTGACCTAGCTTCCTAGGCCGCAGGGCGCGGTGTGGTTTGCCTCAAGACCATCCGTGCTGCGCCGAACAGGCTGGTGCAACGCACCGTCGCGGCACCCGAGGAGCAACCTGTGCCCGAGTCCACCGGTCTCGTCATCGACTATCCGACGCCGGCCCTGGCCGAGGCGTCCCTGGCGCTGCTCGTCCAGGAGCGGCTGGTCATCGTCCTCAACGCCAAGAACGGCTCGGTGATCTCGGTCAACGACCGGGTGCTGGAGACGACCGACCTGCCGATCGAGGAGATCGTCGGCAAGCGGCTCGAGGATCTCTGGAAGCTGCAGTCGCAGACGGTCGATCAGCTGCTGGACGCCGCGCGGGCGCACAAGTTCGTCGAGCAGGTGAACTCGATCGTCGACAGCGGCGGGCGGCAGCGGTGGCTGCGGTTCAACTGCGGGCCGGTCGGGGGCAAGGGGCGCGAGACCGAGGCGATCCTGATCACCGCGTACGACATCACGAACGACAGGCGGCTCGTGGCCGAGCTGCGCGGGAAGTACGCCGCGGTGGACCGGGCGCAGTCGGTCATCGAGTTCGACCTCAACGGCGAGATCCTCACCGCGAACGAGAACTTCCTGGAGCTGACCGGGTACTCGCTCGGCGACATCGTGGGCCAGCACCACCGCATGTTCGTGGAGGAGGCGACGGCCAACAGCAAGGAGTACGCGGAGATGTGGGCCCGTCTCGCCGCGGGTGAGGTGGAGAGCGGGGAGTACAAGCGCATCGGCCGGGGCGGGCGCGAGGTGTGGCTGCGCGCGACGTACAACCCGATATTCGACCTGGAGGGCCGCCCGTACAAGGTCGTGAAGTATGCGCTCGACGTGACGGAGTCGAAGCTGACCGCGGCCGAGTTCGTGGGGAAGGTCGCGGCGGTCGACCGCGCGCAGGCGGTGATCGAGTTCGACCTCGACGGCACCATCAGGGCGGTCAACCGCAACTTCTGCAACGTGACCGGGTACGAGCCGGACGAGCTCATCGGCCAGCAGCACAAGATGCTGGTGGGTGAGGAGGAGGGGCGCTCGAACGGGTACCGCGGGTTCTGGCAGCGCCTGGCGAAGGGGCAGTTCGAGCAGGGGGAGTACAAGCGCTTCGGCAAGAACGGCCGGGAGGTGTGGCTGCAGGCCAGCTACAACCCGATCTTCGATCTGGACGGCCGGCCGTACAAGGTGGTGAAGTACGCGACCGACATCACCGACTCCAAGCACAAGAACGCGGAGTTCGAGGGCAAGGTCGCGGCCATCGACCGTGCGCAGGCGGTGATCGAGTTCGACCTGGACGGGATGATCCTGTCGGCGAACCGCAACTTCCTGGAGACGATGAACTACGGCAGCGCCGACGAGCTCAAGGGCAAGCACCACCGGATCTTCGTGGACCCGACGACGGCGGCGTCGGAGGACTACCGGCAGTTCTGGGCGCGGCTGAGCCGCGGGGAGTTCGAGTCGGGGGAGTACAAGCGGGTCGGCAAGGGCGGCCGGGAGGTGTGGCTGCAGGCGACGTACAACCCGATCTTCGACCTGGAGGGCCGCCCGTACAAGGTGGTCAAGTTCGCCACCGACGTGACGGAGGCGAAGCAGCGCAACGGGGAGTTCGAGGGGAAGGTCGCGGCGATCGCGCGGGCCCAGGCGGTGATCGAGTTCGACACGAACGGGATCATCCTGGACGCGAACCGCAACTTCCTGGACCTGCTCGGCTACAGCCTGGACGAGATCCGGGGCCGCCACCACAAGCTGTTCGTGGATGCGCAGGACGCCGCGTCGGACCAGTACCAGGACTTCTGGGACCGGTTGAAGCGGGGCGAGTTCGACTCGGGGGAGTACAAGCGGGTCGGCAAGGACGGCCGCGAGGTGTGGATCCAGGCGACGTACAACCCGATCCTGGATCTGGACGGCCGGCCCTACAAGATCGTGAAGTTCGCGTCGGACGTGACGCAGGCGAAGCTGCGCACGGCGGAGTTCGAGGGCAAGGTCGCGGCGATCAACCGGGCCCAGGCGGTGATCGAGTTCGACCTGGACGGCAATGTGCTGACGGCGAACGACAACTTCCTGCGCACGATGGGCTACTCGATGCGGGAGATCGTGGCGCAGCACCACAGCATGTTCTGCACGCAGGACTATGTGACGTCGCAGGAGTACCGCGACTTCTGGCTGCGGCTGGGGCGCGGCGAGATCCTCAGCGGCCGCTTCCACCGGGTCGGCAAGTACGGGCGCGACGTGTACCTGTCGGCGACGTACAACCCGATCTTCGACCTCAAGGGCGATCCGGTGAAGGTCATCAAGTTCGCGACCGACGTGACCCAGCAGGTGGAGCTCGAGCAGCAGCTGAGCGTGAAGACGCGGGACATGAGCAAGGCGATCGACGAGCTGTCGACGTCGATCGCGACGATCGTCGGCAATGCGGGGCAGGCCAGTGAGCTGGCCGGGGAGACGCAGACGAACGCGCAGCGGGGCTTCGAGGAGCTGCGCAAGTCGATCGAGGCGATCGACCTGATGGAGCGCTCGTCGGATCAGATCGCCGGGATCGTCCAGGTGATCGGGGAGATCGCGTCGCAGACGAACCTGCTGGCGTTCAACGCCTCCATCGAGGCGGCCCGGGCCGGTGAGCACGGGGTGGGCTTCTCGGTGGTGGCCGGGGAGGTGCGCAAGCTGGCGGAGCGCTCGTCGGACTCGGCGCGGGAGATCAGCCGGCTGATCCAGGAGTCGGCGACGCGGATCAACCAGGGCTCCCAGGTGGCGCAGCGGGCGCAGGACGCGTTCGAGGAGATCCTGCGCAGCGTCGGCAAGACGGCCGAGTCGATCCATCACATCGTGACGCAGACGCAGATGCAGCAGGACGCGTCGCGGACGGTGAACTCGCTCATCGGTGACCTGGTGGGGGCGGCGCCGTCGGCCGAGGTCGGTCTGGACCAGTGACGAGGTGAGCGCGATCCTCTACGGGGTGTTCACGGTCGCGGAGGTCCACGTCGCCCTGCCGCTGTCGGAGCTGCGCGAGGTCATCCCGTGCCCGGCGTCGTTCAACCCGCTGATGGCCTCGGCGCCGGGGCTCGTCGGTGCGGTGATGCTGCGCCATCAGGTGATCCCGGTGCTGGACCTGCGGCGGATGGTGGGTGTCGACTCGCCGGCGCAGCCGGAGATCGTGGTGGTGGCCGCCTACGCCGGTTCGGTGTTCGGGCTGCTGGCCAGCGGGGTCCGCGGCGTGGTGCACGTGGAGGAGCGCGAGCGGCTGGGCATGTCGGTGAACGTCGAGCTGCCGCAGGTGTTCGCGAGCACGTTCGAGCGGGCCGACGACGGGGCGGTGGTGTGTGTGCTGGACTGCGCGGCCATCACCCGGCTGCCGGGGATGGTGCTGGCCAGCGACACGGGCGGCCCGTCCGGTGCGGTGGCGCAGGCCCAGGAGCAAGGGCGCGTCGGGGGTACCGCCACGAGCCGGATGATGATGCTGCTGCGGGCCGGGGAGATCGGCCTGTGCATCGACGTCTCGCACATCCACTCGGTCGTGCCCGAGCTGGTGCTGAAGTCCTCGCCGATCGACGGCGGGATCGTCCACGGCGTCATCGAGCTCGGCGACCATTACGTCCCGACCGTCGACGCTCTGGCCGTGCTGGGCCTGGGCGCGCTCGCGCCGATCGACGTGAAGCGGGGCGTGGCCCTGGCCTACGAGCGGGGGATTCTGACGTTCGCGGTGACGGAGGTCGTGTCGATCGTGTCGGTGGCCGACGGTGACGTGCTGGCGGTGCCGGACTTCGGGCTGCCGTCGTCGGACTTCGCCGTCGGGATCCTGCCGGGCCAGGACGGCGGCTCGTATCTGGTCATCGACGGGTCGCGGCTGCGGGCCGACGGGGAGCTGGGCACGCTCGCCGCGCTGGGCACGCCGGTGGCGGGGCGGGCGGCGGCGCCGAAGCGTGACACCCGGGCCGACGAGCCGCCCCCGCAGGACGGCCGGGTCATCGAATACCGGGCCCGCAAGTACCTGACGTATCTGGCCGGCCCGGAGGTGGCGACGCCGCTGACGCAGATCGCGGAGATCGTGCCGTATCCGGGCGACGTGATCCCGTTCGTGGGCGGCGGCCCGCTGCGCGGGGTGTTCACGCACCACCGCACGTCGGTGCCGCTGGTGGACCTGCCGGCGCTGCTCGGCGAGGCGGCGCAGATCGACCCGGCGGCGGCCCGGGTGCTGCTGGTCACCGGGGTCGGGTTCATCGTGCCGGGGCTGCGGGCGATCGAGGAGTCGACGTGGGAGGAGCGCGTCGCCGACGGCACGCCCGCGCCGCAGTCGCTGGCCGGCAGCCCTCTGGTGAAGATCGGCACGCGGATGCTCGCCCGGCTGGATCTGGAGGAGTTCGCCCGCACTATGGTTGGCGACCGTGGAACTGATCAGGGTGGAGCTTGACGGCCGCGAACCCACCCTCGATGAGCTGTACGGGCCGCTGCTGGCCAACTTCGGGCACTTCACCGCGCTGCAGGTGCGCGCCGGTCGGGCCCGCGGCCTGGACCTGCACCTGACGCGGCTGTCGGCGCAGACCCGGGAGCTGCTCGGCGCGGACCTGGACACCGGGCAGGTCCGGGGGTGGCTGCGCCACGCGCTGCGCGACGTGCCCGACGCGTCCGTGCGGGTGAACGTGTACCCGGGCCCGACCGTCATGATCTTCGTCCGGCCCCCGGCGTCGCCGCCCGCGTCGCCGCTGCGGCTGCGGTCCGTGCCCTACGAGCGGCCCGCGGCGCACCTCAAGCACGTCGGCGGCTTCGGCCAGATCTACTTCGGCCTGCGGGCGGAGGCCGAGGGCTTCGACGACGCGCTGCTGACCGACCGCACGGGCGCGGTGTGTGAGTCGGCGATCGCGAACATCGCGTTCTTCGACGGCACCACTGTCACCTGGCCGACCGGGCCGCACCTGCCGGGGATCGAGATGCAGCTGCTGGAGCCGCGGCTGCCGTCCCGGCGGGCCCGGGTCGACCTCGGCGGCCTCGGGGCGTTCCGCTCGGCGTTCACCACCAACTCGATAGGCGTGACGGCGGTGGCCCGCATCGACGACGTCGAGTTCACCGTCGACGCCGGCCTGATGCACCGCGTCGAGCGGGAGTTCACCGCCGTGCCCTGGGACTCAATCTAGTTTCCGCAGGTGGGTGCGGCGGCCGCCGTGGTCGAAGATGCCGAGGATCTCGGCCGGCCCGCCCTTCGACCCGAACGCGTGCGGGACCATCGTGTCGAACTCGGCCGCCTCGCCCGCCTCGACGAGGATGAGCCGCTCGTTGAGGCGCAGCGCGATCGTGCCGCTCAGGACCGTGAACCACTCGAAGCCGGGGTGGGCCTTGAGCTGGTCCGGTCCGGCGACGGGCCGGTCGATCCGCATCTTCGCGACGGTGGTGCCGCCGGGGCCCGCCTCGTGCCGCAGCGTCCACGTGGTCATCCCCCGCTCGGCGTCGTGGCGGGGCCGGATCACCACGTCCGCGTCGCCGGACTCGACGAGCGCGTCGAGCGACGTGCCGAGGGCCCGGGCGATGGCGGTGAGCTGGTCGAGGCTGATCCGCCGGTGCCCGGTCTCGATCCGGCTCAGCGTCGACGGGCTCAGGTAGCAGGCGGCCGCGAGGTCGTCGAGGGACATGCCCAGCGCGCTGCGCAGCCCCCGGATCC
This sequence comes from Dactylosporangium vinaceum, assembly GCF_019904175.1. Classification (GTDB taxonomy): domain Bacteria; phylum Actinomycetota; class Actinomycetes; order Mycobacteriales; family Micromonosporaceae; genus Dactylosporangium; species Dactylosporangium vinaceum. The sequence goes on from NZ_CP061913.1 coordinate 4,994,354, forward strand.
GGCTGCGCACGAGCGCGTCGAGATCCCCATCCCCGTCTTGCTTCATACGCAAGATGCTATGCGATTGCGGCAAGGTCTGGCTACAGTCGCCGTATGACGCACGGTCACCACCACGGACCCGAGCACCAGCACCCGCACGAGCAGCCCGGCGATGCCCATGAGCAGCCCGGCCACGCGCAGGACGGACAGCACGGGCACGGCCACCAGGAGCAGCACGGGCAGCACGGGCACGGCCACCAGCACGGGCACAGCGAGGGCCTGGCCGAGCTGCTGGAGCTCGACGCCGAGGTCCTGCACGACTACCACGCCGGCATCGTCGCCTGGGTCCGCTCGCAGGGGCCGGCCGCCCGGATCGCCGACCTCGGCGCGGGCACCGGCGCCGGCACCCTGGAGCTGCTGGCCCAGTTCGACACCGCCACCGTCATCGCAGTCGACAGCGACGCCGCCATGCTGCACCGCCTGACCGCGAACGCCACCGCCCGCGGCCTGCAGGCCCGGGTCCGCACCCTCCAGGCCGACCTGGACAGCGGCTGGCCCGCCGAGCTCGACGGCCTCGACCTGATCTGGGCCGCCAACTCCATGCACCACATGGCCGACCCGCCCCGGGTCCTGCGCGACATCCGCGCCGCCCTGGCCCCCGGCGGCCTGCTGGCCATGTCGGAGCTCGACTCGTTCCCGCGCTTCCTGCCACCCGGCGACGGCCTCGAGGAGCGCACCCACCGCGCGATGACCCGCCGCCGCGAGCAGGACATGCCACACCTGGGCGCCGACTGGGACGTCCTGCTCGCCGCGGCCGGCCTGAAGATCCGCGTCGAACGCCGCTTCGAGGTCACCCTCACCCAGCCCCTGCCGGAGGCCGCCGCCCGCTACGCCCAGTCGTCGCTGCGCCGCACCCGCGACGGCCTGGCCGACGACCTCGACCCGGCCGACGTCGAGGCCCTGACCGCCCTGGTCGCCGACGACGGCCCCAAGTCCGTCCGCCACCGCAGCGACCTCACCGTCCGCGCCGCCCGCACCGTCTGGCTGGCCGAACCGGCCTGACCCACCCGAGCGGCATCCGCCACCGTCCAAGCGACCCTGACGCCGATCTCGGCGCCGAGTTTGCGCATCGAGAGCCCGGCCGGCCCGTCACGGTCGAGCATCGCCAGCGCGGTGCGGACGATGGACTCGCGGGTGAGCGCCGCCCCGCACCTCGTAGTACAGCTCGTCACCGCCGGCCCGGACCCGTCCGGCCCGCACGGGCACCCGCTGCGCGAGGGCCCGCACCCGGTCCGGGTGCGCCGGCGAGGAGCGTCCCGGGTCGGCGGCGAGCAGCCCCGCGGTCCCGTGGGCGAGGGCCTTGAGCAGCGCGGCACCGGTACCCATGACGCCTCCGAACGGCACACCGTATGTCCGGCCAGGGTCAGCGGGCGCCCCAGCGGTCCTCGTGGCGGACTTGGTCCAGGGGTGCGCGGCGGCGCCAGCCGTGCCGCTCCAGGTCCGGCACCTCGGCGAGCCGGCTCACCGGGCCCAGGCAGAGCCAGGCCACGGGCCGGACGGCGGCCGGGATGCCGAGCAGCTCGCGCAGGTACTCCTCCCGGTAGAACGACACCCAGCCGACGCCGAGCCCTTCGGCCGTGGCGGCGAGCCACAGGTTCTGGATGGCCAGGCACACCGAGTACAGGCCGGCGTCGGCGATCGCGTGGCGGCCCAGGACCGCGGGCCCGCCGCGCCCGGCGTCGTAGGTGACGACGACCGACAGCGTCGACTCGAGCACCCCGTCGATCTTGATCCGGGCGAACCGCGCGGCCGCGTCGCCGTCAAGCGTCGCGGCGAACACCTCCCGCTCCCGGGCCACGTGCCCGTGGAACGCCGTGCGCAGCCCGCGGTCGCGCACGACGACGAAGTCCCACGGCTGCGACAGGCCCACGCTCGGCGCGGCGTGCGCGGCGGTCAGGACCCGGTCGAGGACCTCGGCCGGCACCGGCGCGCCGGTGAACTCGCCGCGCACGTCCCGGCGGCGGTTGATGATGTCGTACAGGTCGTGCGTCATGGGCAGGCTCCCGCTGCGCTCAAGCCCCGGACACGCCGGGGCACTCAAGCGCGAGGCCGGTCTTCGGACTCCCGGATCGTCACCACACCGCCCGCCTTCCCAGCCCGCGAGGGCCAGTGGCTACGCATACGCGTGTGGGCGGCGGCTCCCCGGTCACCGCGGCGGGCCCGTCCCGGATTCGCACCGGGTTCCCAGATTCTCCCCACCGTCGCCGGCGGGGCACCTCGCATCAGTTCATGCCGCCCCGGACCTTACCCCGTCGCCGCCGTCGGCCCGCCACCGCCGCCGCCGGGCCGCTCGCCGCGCTGAGCCGGCGCCCCGCCCGGCCGGCCGTGGCCTGCGCTCAACCCGCCGCGGCCAGGGCCTCGGCGATCGCGGCGCGGGTGGCCTCGCGCAGGCCGGCGAGGTCGGGGAACGCGGCCGGGTCGAGCGCGGGCAGCACCTCGATCCGGGCGTCGATCTGGTCGCGCAGGATCATGCCGTGCTTGGGCAGCGCCCGGCCCGTGCCGTGCACGGCGATCGGGAACACCGGCACACCGTGGCGGCGGGCCAGCTCGAACGCGCCGTCCTTGAAGCGCTGCAGCGTCCCGTCCGGGGTGCGGCTGCCCTCCGGGAACAGCATGATCGGCGAGCCCGCGGCGAGCAGCCGGTCGCAGGTGGCCATCATGTGCCGCACCGAGTCGCGGTCACCGCGGCGCAGGGCGACGTAGCCGTTGAGCCGCATGTTCCAGCCGATGAACGGGACACTGAAGATCTCCCGTTTCGAGACCCATTTGAACGGGTGGAACACCGCGAATAGTGCAATGATGTCGATCAATGACGCGTGGTTGGCGACGAGGACCGCGGGCCCGCGCCACGGCAGGGCGGCGCGGCCGCTCACCCGCAGCCGCCACAGCGGGTTCAGCCAGATGTAGGACACCGCCCAGACGCTCGTGTAGAGGTGCAGCAGCACCCGGCGGCGATCGAAGGGCCAGGCGAGCATCGCGACAATTACCGCGCCCACGTAGAAAATCGGACACGTGATCGCGATGAACACCCAATAGGCGACCGAGAACGCCCGCAGCATGGTGTCGATTGTTGCGCGGATCCGCCATGCTGAGCACACCGACGCGAAGGCGGTGCGGGTGAAGCTTCGTCGATGGCTTGATCGTCGCCGGCTCAACCGCCGGGTCCGGGTGCCGCGCGGGCGGGCCCGGCGCCTCTACGAGCGGGTGTGTGTCGTGCTGTGGCGCTGGGGCTGGGTCGTGTGGGTCACGATCGGCGTCCAGGTCGCCGGCAACCTGGCCTCCTCGGCGCTGGTGGCCCCGCCCGACTGGCTGCGGTCGCTGCAGCGAACGCCGCTGGGCTGGCTGCTCACCCACCCGACGACAGCGGTCCTGGCCGTCGCGCTGCTGAGCATCGTGACCACGGCGGTGTTCATCGGCAGCCACCCGGGGGTCTGGCGGCGCGCGCCCGACGTGCGCCGGGCGTACCTCACCCGGGTGATCAAGGAACACGAGCAGATCGCACTGACCGGCATCCCGGAGAGCCTCGTCTCCGACAGCGTGAACCTCGACGAGATCTTCGTGGAGCCGGTCTTCCTGCGCCGGGCCGTCGCCGAGTATCCGCTCAGCGCCGAGGAGCGGGCGATGCTGCGCCGGGCGCTCGACTCGCCGTCGGCGGAGGAGGTCGAGCGCATCCTGGCCGGGATCGACCGGCGGCGCGGCGGGATCGGCGGCGACGAGCGGTACTCCCTCGGCGACGTGCTGGATCAGTTCGAGCCGGAGAAGCCGATCCTGGTCATCCAGGGCAAGCCCGGCGCCGGCAAGAGCACGCTGCTGGCCCGCATCGCCCTGAACCTGGCCCGGCGCAGCCGCGGCGACGCCGACCCGCTGCCGACCGCGCCGCAGCCGGTGGCCGTGCCGATCTTCGTGCAGCTGCGCGAATACGCCGACGCCTGCGCGAACCGGGCACCGCAGCCGATCAGCCTGCGCGAGTTCATCGGCACCACCGTCGCGGCCTGGAGCATCGACGGCGTCGGCGACTACCTCGACGCCGCCCTGCGCAGCGGCGCGTGCACGGTGCTCATGGACGGCCTCGACGAGATCAGCGACATCGCCGAGCGCAAGACGGTCCAGCGGGCGATCCGGGAGTTCACCCGCAACTACGCCCCGGCCGGCACCCGGTCCGGGCGGCCGTTCAACCGGATCCTCATCACGTCCCGGCTGGCCGGCTACGACCAGCACGCGTTCCCCGACGCCGCCGCCCACGTCACCATCGCCGACTTCAGCATCGAGCAGATCGACACCTTCCTGACCCAGTGGAACCACGCCGTCGGCCGCTGGGACCCGGACCTGCGCCTGACCCGCCGCACCGACCGGCCCGAGCTGGCCCGGCAGCGCGTCACCACCGAGATCGCCCAGCTGCGCGACCTGATCAGCGGGCGGCCCGCGCTGCTGGAACTGGCCGGCAACCCGCTGCTGCTGGCCCTGCTCACCGTCATGCACCACAACCAGGTCGCACTGTCTCTGCGCCGCAGCGAGATCTTCGGCACCATCGTGCGGACCATGCTGGAGAGCCGTAACACCACCACACAGCTGCCGGTGGTGCCCGAGGAGGCGGCGATCGCCAAGCTCGGCCCCCTCGCGGTGCGCATGCAGTCGGCCCACTCCAACAACCTCGCCGACCGGCCGACCGTGATGGAGAGCGTCTCGGCCGCGACCCGCCGCTACGCGCCCGCCGAGGACGCGTCCGTGCCCGCCGTCGAGGCGTTCCTGCACCTGGTCCGGGTCCGCGGCGGCGTGTTCGGGCGGCGCACCGAGGAGTACTACGGGTTCGCGCACCGCACCTTCCAGGAGTACTTCGCCGCCCGCTACCTGGTCCGCGAGGCGCTGCTGGACCCGCAGGCCGGGATCACCGCCCTGCTCACCCTGGCCCGCGACGACAGCGGTGTGTGGCGCGAGCCGTTCGTGCTGGCCATGGCCTGCGCCAGCGACCTGGACGGCGGCGGCCCCGCCCTCGCCGACCGGCTGCTCGGCGAGCTTGTCGACGGCCCCGGCCCACCCGCCCCGGCCGACGTGATCCTGTGCGCCGAATGCCTCGTCGACGTGCGCGCCGGCACCGTCACCCGCGACCTGCAGCGGCGCATCTGCACCGCGCTGCTGGACGTCTACGCCGCCGCCCACGCGGCCCAGGACTGGCTCGTCTGCAGCCGCGTCGAGCACGCCGCGCACGGGCTGCTGCTGCGCCCCCAGCGGCGCACCGGCGTGCTGTCGGTGTTCACCGAGGTCCTCGCCGCGACAATCGACAGCGACGGGCCGCTGCTGCAGCCGGCGACGGCGCTGCTGGCGATGGTCGCCGGTGAGGTCGCCCACCACGCCGCGGAGGCCCTCGCGCCGCTCGTCCCGACCGTGATGACGCTCGCCGGGGCCCCGCCGGTCGGCGCGTTCCGCCCGCGGCCCGGTCCGCGGCCCGCCGCCCCCGACGTCCAGGGCTACTGCGTCACCGTGCTGTCGCTGCTCGACGCGCACGGCCCGGCCGGGGCCGACCTCACCCGCATCCGGGAACAGCTCGGCGCCCACCCGACGACCATGGAGATGGCCGGGCGGCTGTCGCTGCGGCTGGGCACGCTGCTGACCCCGACCGTCGCGCCGGTCCGCAAGGACGCCAGCGAGCGCTACCGCAGCGCCCTTGACGCCTGGCGCGGGCTGCTGGGCGGCACCGACCGGGCCGGGGCCCGGGTCGTCTCGGCCGCCGTCGAGGTCCAGCGGCGCCTGCTCGACGCGGCCGACCAGGTCCGCTACCCGCTCGCGGCGATGCTCGTCGAGATGCTCGAACGGGCCGGGCCGGGCGGCACCGGGGACGAGGTCGCCGCCTGCCGCGCGTACCTGGCCGAGCGGCTGGAGACCGGGACCTTCCTGCAGTACCGGATGGCCGCGATGCTCTGGACGGCGATCCTGGCCGACCCGGGCAGCCAGGAGGCCCTCGCCGCCCTGGTCCGGCGGCAGTTCACCGGCCCGCCCGGCGACCGGCAGCTGTTCGCCCGCTGCTGGCTGGCGATGCTGTGCGACGACAAGCGCACCTCCTCCTACACCGACTACCTCGAGCGGATGCGCACCGCGCCGCGCCCCGACCGGCTCGTGCCCCGCAGCGCCGAGGACTTCCGCGACCTGCACCGGCTGCGCGACCTGCAGACGCTGCGCGGGCTGGAGTACACGCGCTTCGCCCGGTTCATGACGTACCTCGGCTACCTGCGCTGCGTGCGCGGGCTGCACTTCATGCGGGCCGCGCGGGTGCAGCGCCCGCTCGTGGTGACGTCCGCGGTCGCCGCCCGGGCCCTCGCCGACCTGCGCCGCTGCGCCCCGGACGCGAACGAGACCTGGCCGGCCCTCGACCTCGTCGGCATCGTGCGCGAATGGGTCACCAGCCCGGCCCGGGAACGCGACGAGGTCGAGCCCCGCCCGGCCGTGATCTGCGAGGCCGTCGGCGCCCTCCTCGCCGGGCTCGACCACGGCGAGCTGGCCGTCTCGATGCTGTCGCTGCTGGAGGACTGCCTCGACGCCGAGCCGACACTTGCCGAGTTCCCCGACCGGCTCGCCCCGGGCGTGCGCGACAGGCACATCGCCGAGATGCTGCTGCGCCTGGCCGACCGCCCCGACGACGGCCTGCAGCCCCGCTGACCCCCGACCCCGCGCAGGAGGCCCCGATGCCCCGGACCCAGGCCGGCGACCCGCTGACCGAGCGCACCATCCGCGTCCTCGACGCGGTCCTGGACGACTTCGGCGGGCGGCGTTTCGCGGTGCGCGACTGGACCGGCCGGCGCCACGACCCGCCCGGCCCCGCCGAGTTCGAGCTCATCCTCACCGGGCCCGGCTCGCTGCGCGCCATGTTCTTCCCGCTCAACGACCGCACGTTCGGCGAGGCCTACGTCACCCGCGCCATCGACGTCGAGGGCGACCTGGTCGCGGCGATGCGCGTCGCCTACACCATCATCGAGACCCGCGTCCCGGCCGCGGTGCGGGCCCGGCAGCTGCGCCTGCTGCTGACCCTGCCCCGGGCCGGCACCGGGCGGCCCCGGGAACTGCGGGCCCGCCGCGGCGGACGGGCGCACTCCGTGGCCCGCGACAGGCGCGTCAACGACTTCCACTACAGCCGCTCCAACGACTTCTACCGGCTGTGGCTCGACGAGTGGATGGCGTACACCTGCGGCTACTTCCGCACCGACGCCGACAGCCTCGACGCCGCCCAGGTCCAGAAGTTCGACCTCGTCTGCCGCAAGCTGCGCCTGCGCGAGGGCGACCGGCTCCTCGACGTCGGCTGCGGCTGGGGCGGCCTGGCCATCCACGCCGCCCGGCACTACGGCGCCGTCGTGCACGCCGTCACCAACAGCACCGCCCAGGCCGAGCTGGCCGCCGAGCGCGTCGCCGCCGCCGGGCTCGCCGGCCGCTGCCGCATCGAGCTGACCGACTTCCGCGCCCTCGACGACACCCGCCGCTACGACCACGTCAGCTCCGTCGGCCTCGTCGAGCACCTCGGCCCGGCCGTGTGGCGGACGTACCTGGCCAAGGTGTGGCGGCTGCTCGAACCGGGCGGGACCCTGCTCAACCACGGGATGACGGGCAAGGCCGGCGAGCCCGTCGGCTCACCGTTCCTCGACGCCTACGTCTTCCCCGACGCCCGGCTCATGACCATCGGCGCCACCGTGCGGGCCGCCGAGGACGCCGGGTTCGAGATCCTCGACGTCGAGAACCTGCGCCGGCACTACGCCCGCACCATCCGCGCCTGGCGGGAGCGGCTCGACGCCGCCGAGGCCGAGGCCGTCGCGCTCGTCGGCGACCGGACCGTGCGCGTTTACCGCATCTACTTCGCCGGGCTGGAGCACGCCTACCGGCGGGGCCGGATCAACCTGCACCAGACGCTGCTGCAGAAGTCCCCGGCCGGGCGCACGGACCTGCCGATGAGCCGCGAGGACTGGTACGCGCCGCCGCAGCGCTAGGGTTCCAAGGGTGCGACGCCTGAGCCTGCTTGCGCTGAAGGTGCCCGCGGTGCTGCTGCTGGCGCTGCCGCCGCTGGCGCTCACACACCTGTACTCGGCGCTCACCTTCCCGTCGCTCGTCGCGCTCGTGGCCGGCAGCCGCGGCCTGGCCCGGACCAGCCGCCGGCTGCAGGGCATCGAGACGCCCTACGCGGCTCGCCCGCCACTGCAACAGGCGCATCTCGGCTGGTACTTCACCGGCTACGACTACCACCGCCGCCGCGTCCTGGCCGTGCTCTCGCTGTGGTTCAACTGGATCGGCCGGGACCCGGCGACCTGGCGGGACCTGGCCTGGCTCGGCACCGACCCGCTCGTCGGGACCGTCCTGCTGCTCACGTCCCGCCTCGGCCGGCACGCGCGGTGGACGCGGGTCCTGCTCGCACCCACCGGCACCGCCCGGCTCGGCGAGCGCGTCCGGGAGCTCACCGACAGCCGGGCCGAGGCCCTCGACGCGCAGGCGGCCGAGCTCGAGCGGATCGAGCGCGACCTGCACGACGGCGCCCAGGCCCGGCTCGTCGCCATCGGCCTCACGCTCAGCCTGGCCCAGCGGGCGCTGCGGGAGCGGCCCGACGAGGCCGACGCGCTGCTGAGCGAGGCCCGGGCCACGGCCTCCGACGCGGTCCGCCAGCTGCGCGACCTGGTGCACGGCATCCGGCCGCCGGTGCTCACCGAACGGGGCCTCGTCGCCGCCCTCGAGCTGCTCGCCCTCGAGCATCCGCTGCGGGTGGGCGTGGCCGCGCAGCTGACCGGCCGCCTGCCCGCACCGCTGGAGTCGGCCGTGTACTTCGCCGCCTCGGAACTGCTGACCAATGCGGCAAAGCATGCCCGGGGCAGTACCGTCGAGATCGGCATTGTCCACAATGGAGAGTCTCTGGTCGTCACCGTGACCGACGACGGGATCGGCGGCGCCGACACCGCGAACGGCACCGGGCTCGCGGGCGTGCGCAAGCGGCTGCGGGCCTTCGACGGTACGCTCACCGTCGGCTCCCCGCCGGGCGGGCCCACCGTCATCACCATGGAGGTGCCGTGCGCGTTGTCCTCGCCGAGGACCTCTACCTGCTGAGGACCGGCATCGAGCGGATGCTGCACTCCTACGGCTTCGAGGTCGTCGCCGCCGTCGACAACGGCCCCGACCTGCTCGAGGCGCTGCTCACCCACCGGCCCGACGTCGCCGTCGTCGACGTGCGGCTGCCGCCGACCAACACCGACGAGGGGCTGCGGGCGGCGCTGACCGCCCGGGAGCGCGTCCCGGGCCTGCCGGTGCTGATCCTGTCGCAGTACGTGCAGCAGCTCTACGCCCGGGAGCTGCTCGCCGGCGGGGGAGGGGTCGGCTACCTGCTCAAGGACCGCGTCTCGGACACCGACGAGTTCGTCGACGCCCTCAGACGGGTCGCCGCCGGGGGTACCGCCGTCGACCCCGACGTCATCGCCCAGCTGCTGGCGCCGGGGCGGGCGCCGGCCGGGCTCACCGGGCGGGAGCTGGACGTGCTCGCCCTCATGGCGCAGGGCCTGTCCAACGCCGTCATCGGCAGGCGGCTCTTCCTCAGCGAGGGGTCGGTGAGCAAGTACACGACCCAGATCTTCACCAAGCTCGGGCTCGACGCGTCACCGGACACCCACCGCCGGGTCCTGGCCGTGCTCGCCTACCTCGAGCACAAGCCCGGCTGAGCGGCGGTCCGCCTGCCGGGCCAGCAGGTGCGCGACACCCTCGGCGGGCATCGGCTCGGCCAGGTGGTAGCCCTGGCCCAGCGTGTAGCCGAGGTCGCGCAGGACCGCGGCCTGCTCGGCGCTCTCCACCCCCTCGGCCACCGTGTCCAGGCCCAGCGCGTGGGCGAGCTGGATGACCGCCCGGGCCACCGCCTGCCGGGCATCGGCCGCCGCGGGCCGGCCGTCGTCGATCTCGATGCCGTCGACGAACGACTTGTCGAGCTTCACGATCGCCGCCGGGAACGCCCGCAGCAGCGACAGCGACGACTCGCCGGTGCCGAAGTCGTCAAGGGCCAGGCGGATGCCCATCCGGTCGAGCTCGTGCAGGGTCCGCGACACCTGCTGCCCGCGCAGCACCGCCGACTCGGTGACCTCCAGGACCAGCCGCTCGCAGGGCAGGCCGCTGTCGGCCAGGGCGGCGGCGACGTCGGCGACGAAGTCGGGGTCGTGCAGCTGGCGGGCCGACACGTTCGGGCCGACCTCGGCCAGCGCGTCCGGGCCGAACTCGGCCAGCCAGCGGGCCGCCTGCCGGCACGTCTCGCGCAGCACGAACCGGCCCAGCGGCACGATCAGGCCGGTGCGCTCGGCGGCCGGGATGAACTCGGCCGGCCCGACGATGCCGCGGACCGGGTGGTGCCAGCGGACCAGGGCCTCGACGCCGACGACCCGCCGGTCGGCCAGGCGCACGATCGGCTGGTAGACGACCCGGAACTCGCCGTGGTCCAGCGCCCGGCGCAGCTCGCCGCCGAGCTGCATGTGGGCCAGGACCGGCTCGCCCATGCCGTCGACGTAGCGGACCCAGCCGGCCTTGCCGCGCTGCTTCGCCGCGTACATGGCCACGTCCGCGTCGCGCAGGACCGTGTCGACAGTCGCGCCCGGCCCGGCGGTGGCGATGCCGATGCTGGCCTGGACCAGCAGCCGGTGCTCGCTGATCGGGCCGTCGAGTGCGGCCAGGAGCCGGGCGGCCATGGCCTCGGCGTCGTCGGCGGACCCGGTGAGCAGGACCGCGAACTCGTCGCCGCCGACCCGCACCGGCAGCCCGCCCGGGCCCGCCTCGGCCCGCAGCAGCTCGGCCACCGAGACCAGCAGCCGGTCGCCGACGCCGTGGCCGAGCAGGTCGTTGACGGCCTTGAAGTCGTCGAGGTCGACAAGCAGCACGGTGGCCCGGCCGGTCGTGGCCAGGGCATGGGAGAGCCGCTCGCGGAACCGGGCCCGGTTGGCCAGCCCGGTCAGGCCGTCGTGGCTTACCTCGTGCTGCAGCCGCTCCTCCTGGAACCGGGAGTTGCGCAGCAGCCGCAGGTTCTCCCGCGACGCGAAGTACTGCCGCAGCGTCACCAGCCCCGTGACCAGCACCGCGGCGACCAGGACGATCCGGTTCGGCCACGACAGCGGCGCGCCGAGCGCCAGCGCGACGAGCGGCACGTCGGCCGCGGCGACCGCCAGGTAGGGCAGCAGGCCGCCGCCGGCCCGGGCCGGCGTGCGGCGGGTGTTGGCCCGCCACTGCGCGGCCGCGGCGTAGGCGCCGAGCATCGGGCACAGCGGCATGATGAACGCCTGCGCCGGGATCGCGCCCGGGGTGCCGAAGTGCACGGCGACGACCGCGGTGAGCCCGGCGGTGACGCCGCCGCTGGCCGCCAGGAAGCGCAGCGCCGCCCGGTCGACGGGGCCGCCGGCGATGTAGGAGACCTTCGTGGCCGCGCCGACGGCGACGATGAACGCGAGGCCGACGAGGACCATCGCCTGCGGGCTCCACGGGTCGCGGGCCGAGAGCATCGGGGCCAGGCCGGCGAACCACAGCACGGCCGTGCAGCCGGAGAACGCGATGGCCCGGTCCAGCATGATCCGCCAGCGCTCGGTGCCGCCGGCCGGCACGACCGGGACGGCCCCGACCGCCCAGATGGCGACCAGGAACCCGACGGCGACGCAGGCCGCGGCCGGCAGCGGCATGCTGCGGGTCGCCGACTCCGGGATGTGGGTCAGCTGGTCGAGGGCGAACCAGGCGTAGCCGAGCGTCATCGCCGAGCCGGAGACGAGGATCGCCCGCCAGAAACGGCGGGCGACCCGGTCGGTGATGCCGGATCTGACCAGGTGGAGCAGGGCGGCGACGGCGAACCCGCCGGTGATCGGCACGAAGACGTAGGCGACCGCCTCAGGGCCGGCGCCGAGCGTCGCGTGCGCCATGTACCAGGCGGCGCCCAGCAGCACGGCACTCGTCGTGGCGTAGAGGTACCACCGCGCCTCCCTGGTCACGGGGGAACGATATCGTGCCTGATCTGCCCCGGATCTCACCCGAACGTTCGACCTTGACCGGTCCACGCAGCCGTGAATCGGGCCGAAAGGTTTTCGGGACCGGCCCTACAGCGCCGACGATTCGCGGACCACGAGACGGCCCGGTTGGCGGACCACGCCGGAGTGCTGCTCGCCGTCGATCACGGCGAACAGGTGCTGGACCGCCTTCGCCCCCAGCTGCTCCAGGTTGAGGTCCACGGTGGTCAGCGCCGGGCGGCACTCGGTGGCGAAGACCTCCCAGTTGTCGTACCCGACAAGCGCCACGTCACCGGGGATGCCGCGGCCGAGCTCACGCAGGGCCTCGGCGGCACCGGAGGCGATCTGGTCGCTGCCGCAGAAGATCGCGTCGACGTCCGGGTGCGCGGCCAGCAGGCGGGCGGTCGCGTGCCGGCCCCAGCGCTGCGACCACTGCCCGAACAGCGGATCTCCCGCCGGCGGCAGCCCGGCCGCGTCGAGGACCTCGGTGAACGCGGCCGCGCGGTCGCGGGCGGCCCGGTAGCCGGGGTCGCCGGTGATGTGCGCGATCTTCTTGCGGCCCAGCGAGACCAGGTGCTCGGCGGCCAGCCGGGCGCCGCCGGCGTCGTCGGCAATGACCGAGAGGTCGGACGGGTCGTCGGACTCGCAGTAGGCGTAGACGACCGGGACCGGGATGTCGCGGGTCAGCGACGGGCGCAGGTCGTTGGCGTCGCCGAGGATGATGAACCCGTCGACCTGGCGGGCCAGCAGGGTGCGGATGTAGTGCCGGCGGCGGATCGCGTCGCCGCGGGCGTCGCACAGCAGCACGCTCATCTGCTCGTTGCCCAGCGCGTTCTCGGCGCCGAGGAGCACCGGGATGGCGAAGCGGGCCGCGGACAGCTCGTCGGTGAGCAGGCCGATCGTGCGGGTGTTGCCCGAGATCAGGCCGCGGGCCAGCACGTTGGGCTGGAACGACAGCTCCTCGGCGGCCTGCTGGACCCGCCGGCGGGTCGCCGCGGCCACCTCGCCCCGCGCGTTGAGCGCCTTCGACGCCGTCGCGATCGACACCCCGGCCCGCTTGGCGACGTCGGTCAGGGTGACCTGCGCGCGCTTTCTGCCCACGTAACGGTCCTCTCGAAAACTTTTCGAGCAGCATAGCCACCGAAGTCGACCCGTCACAACTGTCACACCGACTACAGGAGCCGAAATAGACCGTTGACACGGCCGGTAGCTGCTGCCACCATTCCCGAAAAGGTTTTCGAAATTGTGCGAAAGGTGGTGGCCGTGACGGCCCATCCGGGACCGGTCGCGCCCGCGCGCGGGGCGCTGCAGCCCGTCGGGACGCACCAGGTGCGGTTCACCGGCGGCTTCTGGGGACAGCGGCAGGCGGTCAACGGCACCGCAACCATCGAGCACTGCAAGTTCTGGCTGGACCGGCTCGGCTGGACGGGTAACTTTCGCGATCCGGACACCTCCCCGCGCCGCCGCGGCCGCGAATTCTCCGACTCCGAGGTGTACAAGCTCGCCGAGGCGGCCAGCTGGGAGACCGGCCGGCCCGGCGGCACGGACCACCGCGCGCTGCTCGAGGAGCTCTGCGCGCTGATCGCCGGGGCCCAGGCCGAGGACGGCTACCTGCACACCGCCTACGGGCGGCCGGGGCAGCCGGAGCGCTACAGCGACCTGCACTTCGGCCACGACCTGTACTGCGCCGGGCACTTCCTGCAGGCCGCGGTGGCTGCGCACCGCACCGGCGCCGCCCCCGGGCTGCTGCCGATCGCCCGCCGGGTCGCCGACCACGTCTGCGAGCGGTTCGCCGAGGCGGGCTTCGACGGCCACCCCGAGATCGAGACCGCCCTCGTGGAGCTGTACCGGGTCACCGGCGAGCGCCGCTACCTCGACATGGCCGCCACGTTCGTCGACCGGCGCGGGCACCGCAGCCTCCCCGAGCACGAGTTCGGGTGGCGGTACTTCCAGGACGACACCCCGGTGCGCTCGGCCGACGTGCTCGGAGGGCACGCCGTGCGGGCCCTCTACCTGGCCGCCGGTGCGGTCGACGTGGCCGTGGAGACCGGCGACGAGCAGCTGCTCGCCGCGGTCGTGCGCCAGTTCGACCGGACGCTGGCCCGGCGCACCTACATCACCGGCGGCATGGGCTCGCGCCATCTCGACGAGGCGTTCGGCGACGACTTCGCGCTGCCGCCGGACCGGGCCTACTCCGAGACCTGCGCCGCCGTCGCCACGATCATGCTCGCCCACCGGCTGCTGCTGGCGACCGGCGAGAGCCGCTACGGCGACATCGTCGACCGGGTCCTGCACAACGTGATCGCGGCCGCGGTCGCCGACGACGGCCGCTCCTTCTTCTACGCGCACACCCTGCACCAGCGCACCCGCTCCGAGCCGCCCTCGGCCGAGCACGAGCAGCTGCGCTTCGGCGGCGGGCAGCGCGCGCCCTGGTTCGAGGTGTCCTGCTGCCTCACGAACGTCTCGCGGCTCACCGCGTCGCTGGGCACCTACTACGCCACCGCGACCGAGTCCGGACCCGGCGCGGGAGTGCAGATCCACCAGTACGCCCCCATGTCGGTCGAGGCCGCCGGGCTGCGCCTCGACGTCGACACCGCCTACCCCGAGGACGGCGTCGTCACCGTCACCGTCGTCGAGGTCGGCCCGCAGGCCGCCGCCGAGGAGCGCGAGATCAGCCTGCGCATCCCCGGCTGGGCCGGCGGCGGGCGGCACACCGAGCGGCGGGTCTTCGCCCCCGGCGAGCAGATCCGCCTCGAGCTGCCGGTGCGGCCCCGCTGGACGTTCCCCGACCCGCGTGTCGACGCCGTGCGCGGGTGTGCCGCAGTCGAGGTCGGCCCGGTCGTCATGTGCGCCGAGTCGATCGACCAGGAAGACGGCGTCGACCTCGACGAGCTCCAGGTCGACACGGCGGTCGCCCCCGAGTCCGGCGCGGTGAAGGGACGCGCCATCCGGCCGGTCGACACCGCCTGGCCGTACCGCGACCGCACCACGACGGCCGAGCGTCCCGAGCCGATCGTCGTGCCGCTCGTGCCGTACCACCGCTGGGCCCGCCGTGGCCCGTCCACGATGCGCGTCTGGCTACCCATCACACCGTCCTAACCGACTGCGAGGAGGTGACGCGATGCCACACCCCCGCTGGAAGTCCAGGCTGGCACTCGCGCTCACGACCGTTCTGACCGCCTCGACCGCCGCCGTCGCCACGTCCGCCACGCCGGCGGCAGCGGCCCAGACCATCGGCTACCCCACGTTCGGCAACACCTCGGCCATCCCGGCCGCCCCGGTCGGCTACACGACCGGCAACATGATGCAGACCATCTACAACGCCGAGAGCGGCGGCACCGACTTCTGGCTGGACCGGATGCTCGGCCGCAGCGGCGGCAGCGACCCGGCCGACGCCGACGGCGCCATCCTCATGACCCGGGGCCGCGCCCTGTTCATGAAGGCGTACAACCCCGGCGTCATGGGCTTCGCCGGCCAGGCCGCCTACTGGGAGAGCATCAGCAACGCCAACGCCTACTCGATCACCGCGAGCCCGGGCACGTTCACGGAGCAGACCGCCCAGCGCTTCCAGGCGCCCAGCTACTCCAGGAACGTGTTCAGCAGCGGCTCGGTGGCGATCACCCAGCAGAAGTTCATCACCGACAACAACGTCGCGGTGACCAACCTGTCGATCAAGAACAACGGCAGCGCCTCGACCACGATCTCCCTGCGGGCCGTCTCGCCCTACGCGACGAGCGGCAGCGGCAACGAGCTGACCGGCTCGACCGGGGTCAAGAACGGGCTCACGACGCTCACGACGAAGCTCTCCGGTGACGGCTTCGCCGTCTCGTCCGGCGGGCTCAACCGGTCGATCACCATCGCGGCCGGCGCCACCGCCACGGCGAAGGTCGTCATGGGCTTCATCGCCGCCGAGATCCCGGAGTCCGCGACCGAGTACGCCGCCTACGCCGGCTACGACAACGCCACCGCGTTCGCCACCCACGTGCGTACCTACAACAAGTGGTGGGCCGACAACATCCCGTTCTTCGACTCGCCCGAGCCGGCGCTGACGAAGCACTACTACTACCGCTGGTGGCTCATGCGGTTCAACAACCTCGACGCGAACATCCCGGGGCAGACCTACCAGTTCCCGACGTCCGTCGAGGGCGCGCTGGGCTACAACAACGCCATCGCGCTGACCCAGCCCATGCACATCGACGACCTGAAGTACCTGCGGACGCCGCTGTACGCGTACGGCGACTGGCTGTCCGTCGGGCAGGTGTCGAAGAACGGCCGGTTCGTCGACAACCCCGGTGACCCGGAGAACTGGTCGAACAGCTACACCCAGTACATCGCCGAGGCGGCCTGGCGCAGCTACCAGATCCACGGCGGCCAGCCGGCGATCGCGCAGAACCTGGCCAAGTACGCCGAGGGCGACGTCAAGGGCCAGCTGGCGACCTACGACACGAACAACAACAAGCTCATCGAGTACGACTGGGGCGCGCTGACCGGCAACGACGCCGACGCGGTGTCGTTCCACTGGCGGGCCGGCAACATGGACCGGGGCGAGTCCGCGTACCAGTACAGCGGCGCCCGGGCCGCCGCGCAGGCGTACGCCGCCGTCGGCAACACGGCCAAGGCCGCGGAGATGAACACGCTGGCCGACCAGATCCAGGCCGCGATCGTCAACGTGCTGTGGAACCCGAGCCACAACCTGTTCGAGAACCGGATGGCCTCCGACGGGGCGTTCAACCCCTGGAAAGAGATCAACATCTACTACCCGTTCGCGGTGGGCGCCATCCCCAACACCACGCAGTACAAGGCGGCGCTGCGGCTGTTCGACGACCCGGCCCAGTACCCCGTCTTCCCGTTCTACACCGCCAACCAGGCGGACAAGGCGGCCTCGGGCACCGGCAGCAACAACTTTTCCACCATCAACTCCACGGTGCAGTTCCGGCTGCTGAGCTCGGCCCTGCGCAACTACCCGACGACGTACCTCACCAACGACTGGTACAAGAAGCTGCTGTACTGGAACGCCTGGGCGCAGTACGTCGGCGGCAATACCAACTACCCCGACGCCAACGAGTTCTGGGCCGACTGGAACGGCTCCTCGATCACCTACCGGTCGTGGATCCACCACAACATCCTCGGCAGCAGCAACTGGACGCTCATCGAGGACGTCGCCGGCCTGCGGCCCCGCAACGACGCGAAGGTGGAGCTCAACCCGATCAACATCGGGTGGGACCACTTCACCGTCAACAACCTGCGCTACCGCAACGCCGACCTGAGCATCGTGTGGGACGACCCGGCCGACGGCGTGACCCGCTACCCGGGGGTGCCGCAGGGCTACAGCATCTTCATCAACGGCACCCGGGTCGCGACGGTCAACTCGCTGGTGCCGTTCACCTGGGACCCGGCCACCGGCACCGTCACCACCACCGGGACCGTCGGCTACAGCCAGGCGTACGCCGGGCTGCAGGCGCCCACCCAGGTCGTGCAGACCGACGCCCGCGTCGTCGACGAGATGGCCAAGGCCGGCATCGACAACGCCACCGCCCCGCCGACGAACCTCGTCACCGGCTCGACCGTCTCGGCCTCCTACACCGGGTCCGGCACGTCGACCGGCGGCGCGAGCGACGGCTACCCGACAAACGAGCCGTACTGGGGAGCCGGCGGGTCGCCGAACGCCCAGGACTGGTACGAGGTCAACTTCGGCACCGCCCGCACCGTCAACGAGGTCCGGCTGTACTTCAAGGACAGCCGGCCGGCCTCGGCGACGTACCGGCCGCCGTCGTCGTACGACATCCAGTACTACAACGGCAGCGCCTGGGTAAGCGTCGCCGGCCAGGCCAGGAACCCGAGCACCCCGAAGGGCAACTACAACGTCGTCACCTTCCCCGCGGTCAGCGCGCAGCGGGTCCGGGTGCTGGCGACGAACGCCTCCGGGGCCAAGACGGGCCTCACCGAGATCAAGATGTACAACCGGGGCGGCACCCAGCCACCGCCGGTGACCAACCTCGCGCTGTCGGCGTCGCCGGTCTGCTCGTACACCTCGTCGTGGGAGAGCTGCGCGGCGATCAACAACGGTGACGAGCCGACCAGCTCCAACAGCGGCGCCAGCGGTGACGGCTCGCGCTGGGGCACCTGGCCCAACAGCGGCACCCAGACGGCCGAGCTGCAGTGGTCGACGGCCCAGTCGGTCAGGTCGGCGCAGGTGTACTTCTTCGACGACGAGAACGGCATCGACATGCCCTCGGCCTGGAAGCTGCAGTACTGGAACGGCTCCGCGTACGTCGACGTACCCGGCGCCGGCCCCTACACCCTGACGAAGAACGCCTACAACACGGTCACCTTCACCGGGGTCTCCACGACCCGGCTGCGGGTGTCGCTGACGGCGACGGGCACCGCCTCCGTGGGGCTGCTCGAGGTCAAGGCGCTGGGTTGATGAAGGTCCGGCGCTGAGCATGCACACCGTGCGGAGACCTCCGGCGATGCGGGACGTCGCCCACCTCGCCGGGGTCTCCCACCAGACCGTGTCACGGGTGGTCAACGACCACCCCAACGTCCGGTCGGAGACCCGGGCCAGGGTCCTGGCCGCGATGCGGGCGCTCGACTACCAGCCCAACGCCGCGGCCCGGACCCTGGCCACCAACCGGTCCCAGACGGTCGGGCTCGTCACGTTCGACACGACGCTCTTCGGGCCCTCGTTCATGGTGCACGCCATCGAACGGGCGGCCCGGGAGGCCGGCTACTTCGTCAGCATCGCCAGCGCCCGGGAGCCCGACGTGCCACAGGTCCGCGAAGCGATCCGCCGCCTGCGCGAGCAGGCGGTGGAGGGCATCGTCACGCTCGCGCCGGTCGCGGCGGCCTGGACGGCACTGCGTCAGGAGCCGCTGGACGTGCCGATCGTCGGCCTCGGCATCGCGTCGGGGGAGGCCGACGGGGTACCGATGGTGGCCATCGACAACGCCGCCGGTGCGGCCCTGGCCACCCGGCACCTGCTCGGCCTCGGCCACGCCACCGTCCACCACGTCGCCGGGCCGGCCAACTGGCCGGAGGCCCGGGAGCGGCAGGCCGGCTGGCGCGCCGCCCTGGAAGAGGCGAACCGGCCGGCGCCGGCGGCTCTCACCGGGGACTGGAGCGCCGCCGCCGGCTACGACGCCGGGCTGGCCCTGGCCGAGCGCACCGACGTCACGGCGGTGTTCTGCGCCAACGACCAGATGGCGATCGGGGTGCTGCGGGCGCTGCACGAGGCCGGCCGCCGCGTCCCCCGCGACGTCAGCGTCGTCGGCTTCGACGACGTGCCCGAGGCGCCCTACCTGCTGCCGCCGCTGACCACCGTGCGGCAGGACTTCGCCGAGCTCGGCCGGCACAGCCTGGCCCTGCTCGTCGACCAGATCTCGACAGGCGCGCGCCGCAGTGAGCAGCAGCGCTGCGCGCCGAGCCTGATCGTGCGCGGCTCCACCACCGCAGTGCGGTGACCCCCGTACCCCCCTTGCACATTGCGAGCGCTCACAAAACGATGGATCACCTAGGGAAGGAACGAGCGTGAAACGCTGGATAGGCAGCATCGTCGCTGCGACGTTACTGGCCGGCGCCGCCGCGTGCGCAGACGACGACGGCGGGGCGAAGGCCGGCACCCCGGCCGGCGCGGACAGCGGCGCCCAGCTCACCCTGTGGACCCGGGCCGCCACCGAGTCGCAGTCCAAGGCCTACGCGGCCGCCTACAACGCCACCCACAAGAACCAGGTGCAGGTCACGGCGTACCCGAACGAGGAGTACCCGGCCAAGCTCGCCTCCGCCGCCGGCGCCAAGGCCCTGCCCGACCTGTTCGCCTCCGACGTCGTGTTCGCACCCCAGTACGCGTCGCAGGGCCTGTGGCTGGACCTCACCGACAGGTTCGACGCGCTGCCGTTCAAGGACAAGGTCGCCCCGGCGCACGTGCGCAACGGCACCTGGAAGAACAAGGTCTACGCGGTGCCGCACACCATCGACATGTCGGTGATGCTGTACAACAAGGACCTGTTCACGAAGGCCGGCCTCGACCCGGAGAAGCCGCCGACGACCCTGCAGGAGTTCGCCGACGACGCCCGCGCCGTCGACAAGCTCGGCGGGGACGTCAACGGCACCTACTTCGGCGGCAACTGCGGCGGCTGCAACGTGTTCACCATGTGGCCGTCGGTGTGGGCCGCGGGCGGTGACGTCATGAACTCCGACGGCACCACCAGCAGTATCAACGGCAAGGAGATGACCGACGTCTTCGCGCTGTACCGCAAGCTCTACGAGGAGGGCGTGGCCGCCCCCGCGGCCAAGGACGAGGCCGGCCCGACCTGGCTCGGCGCGCTGCAGAGCGGCAAGATCGGCATCGCCCCCGGCCCGGCCGCGTGGCTCGGCCTGATCGAGGAGAAGGCGAACTTCAAGCTCGGCGTCGCCCCGATCAGCGGGCTCACCGGCGGCGAGTCGACGTTCGTCGGCGGTGACGCCATCGGCATCGGCGCGACCACCAGGAACGCGGCCGCGGCGTGGGACTTCCTGTCCTGGACCCTCGGCGACGAGGCCCAGGTCGAGGTCATCGCCAAGGGCAAGGGCGTGCCGGTGCGCACCGACCTGGCCGCCAACAAGTACTCGCAGGCGGACCCCCGGCTCGTGAAGATCAACGGCCTGATGGGCAAGGGCCGCACCCCGTACGCCAAGAACTTCAACGCGACCTACAACGACCCGCAGAGCCCCTGGGTGACCGCGTTCCGCGGCGCCCTCTACGGCGACGCGAAGAAGTCCCTCGACGACGGCGCCACCGCGCTTACCGCATCCCTGAAGAAGTAGAGATCCGATGACCCTGCTCGTCGACGAGCGGCCGGCGGTCACCCCGCCGGCCGTCCGGCCCCGCCGCCGGCGCGGCCGCCGGTGGGTCGGTGCGCTGTACGCCGCGCCCACCGCCTTCATGGTCGGCATGTTCTTCCTGGTCCCGCTGGGGCTTGTCGCGTACATGTCGCTGCACCATTGGCCGCTGCTCGGCGCACCCGAGATCAACGCGCCGGAGAACTACACCGGCATGGCCGACGACGAGCTGCTGTTCACCGCGGCCTGGTTCACCCTCAGGTACACCGTCGTGGTCACCGTGCTGCTCTTCGCGCTGTCCTTCGGGCTGGCGCTGCTGGTCCAGCAGCCCGGCCGCGGCATCGGCCTGCTGCGCACCGCCTACTTCATCCCGGCCGCGGTCGGCTTCGCCAGCGCCTCGCTGCTGTTCCTGGGGATGCTCAGCGACGAGATCGGGCCGGTCAACGACATCCTGCGCTGGACCGGCCTGGTCGACGGCTACGTGTCGTTCACCAGCGGCAGCTCCACCGGTGCGCTGGGCTCCGCGGTGGGGCTGGTGCTGTGGCGCTTCGCCGGGTTCAACATGCTGATCCTGCTCACCGGCCTGCAGTCCATCCCGGTCGAGGTCTACGAGGCCGCCCGCCTCGACGGCGCGACCCGCCGGCAGACCTTCCGGCGCATCACGCTACCGCTGATGCGCCCGACCATCGCGCTCGTCCTCACGCTCATGGTCACGGGCTCCCTGCTCGCCTTCGACCAGTTCTGGATCCTCACGCGGGGCGGGCCCGACAACTCCACCACCTCACTCGTGATGGTCATCTACCGCAAGGCGTTCATCGAACTCGACCTGGGCTCGGCCGCGGCCATCTCGGTCGCGCTGCTCGTCCTCCTGATCGTGTTCAACGTGGTGCAGCTGGGCATGCTGCGCAGAAAAGACGGCTGACATGCGACGGCTCACCGGCGCCGCCCTGGCGATCCTGTTCCTGTTCCCGCTTGTGTGGAGCGCGTTCGCCTCCGTGCGCACGAAGTCGGGGTTCGGGCTGGAGAACTACGCGCGGCTGTTCACCTCCGACAGCGGCATCCGCGTCGAGCACGTCGTCAACAGCGTCGTGCTCAGCCTGCTCACCGTGGCCGGCACCCTGCTCGTCAGCACGCTCGGCGGCTACGCGTTCGGCCGGTTCGACTTCCCCGGCAGGAACGCGCTGTTCCTGCTCACCCTGGCCATCCTGATGGTGCCCTACGCGACGATCCTCATCGCGCTCTACGTGATGCTCGGCTGGATCGGGCTGCAGGACTCCATCATCGGGCTCAGCCTCGTGCTCATCATGTTCCAGCTGCCGTTCTCGGTGTTCATGATGCGCAACTCCTTCGAGGCCGTGCCCCGGGAGCTGGAGGAGGCCGCGCTGCTCGACGGCTGCGGCAGCCTGCGCGCCCTGATCCGCATCATGCTCCCGGCGGTGCAGCCCGGGCTCATCACCGTCGGGCTGTTCGCGTTCCTCACCTCGTGGAGCGAGTTCTTCGCGCCGCTGATCCTGCTCAACTCGACCGACAGGTTCACCATGATGCTCGCTGTGGTGAACATGCGCACCGCCTCGTTCGGCGCCATCGACTACGCCGCGCTGGAGGCCGGCGTGACGTTCATGGCGGTGCCCTGCCTGGTGCTGTTCCTCGTCCTGCAGCGCAGCTATGTCCGCGGCTTCATGTCCGGAGCGCTGCGCGGCTGACCCCCCGTATGGAGGAGCCATGCCCACCCGCCGAACCCTGCTCGCCGCATCCGCCGGCGCGGCCGCCGGCAGCCTGCTCACGCTCGAAGGGGCGGCGGCCGCCACCGCCGCCCGGCCCGACACCGGCGTCTCGGCCTACCCCTTCCCGCTCGCCGCCGTGCAGCTGCTGACCAGCCCGTTCACCGCCAACACGGGCCGGACCCAGTCGTACCTGCTGTTCCTCGACAACGACCGGATGCTGCACACGTTCCGGCTCAACGTCGGGCTGTCCTCGTCCGCCACCGCCTGCGGCGGCTGGGAGTCCCCGACCACCGAACTGCGCGGGCACTCCACCGGGCACCTGCTCAGCGCCCTGGCCCAGGCGTACGCCGGCTCCGGCAACACCGCGTTCAAGACCAAGGGCGACGCGCTGGTCACGGTGCTCGCCCAGTGCCAGGGCCGCGCGGCGGCCGCCGGGTACACCACCGGATACCTCAGCGCGTTCCCGGAGAGCTTCATCGACCGGGTCGAGGCGCGGCAGTCGGTGTGGGCGCCCTACTACACGCTGCACAAGATCATGGCCGGGCTGCTGGACATGTACCTGCTGGCGGGCAATGCCCAGGCGCTGACGGTACTCACCGCCATGGCGTCCTGGGTCAAGTTCCGCAACGACCGGCTGACACAGACCCAGCGCCAGAACATGCTCGACACCGAGTTCGGCGGCATGAACGAGGTGCTGACCAACCTGTACCAGGTCACCGGCGACGCCAACCACCTGGCCGCCGCGCAGCAGTTCGACCACGCCGAGATCTTCGACCCCCTGGCGAGCAACACGGACGCGCTGAACAACTACCACGCCAACACCCAGATCCCGAAGATCATCGGGGCAATCCGCGAATACCACGCCACCGGTAGCACCCGCTACCGCGACATCGCCGTGAACTTCTGGGACATCGTCACGAAGCACCACACCTACGCCATCGGCGGCAACTCCAACGGCGAGTACTTCAAGGCCCCGGACCGCATCGCCGGCGAGCTGTCCGACTCCACCGCCGAGTGCTGCAACGTGTACAACATGCTCAAGCTGACCCGGCAGCTGTTCTTCACCGACCCGGCCCGGGCCGACTATATGGACTACTACGAGAAGGCGCTGTACAACCAGACCCTGGCTTCGCAGAATCCGAACTCCGCCCACGGGTTCCAGTGCTACTACGTCCCGCTGCGGGCCGGCGGGATCAAGACCTACAGCAACGACTACGACAGCTTCGTGTGCTGCCACGGCACCGGCATGGAGAGCAACACCAAGTACGGCGACTCCATCTACTTCCACGACGGCGGCAGCACCCTCTACGTCAACCTGTACATCCCGTCGGTGCTCACCTGGTCGGCGCGGGGCGTCACGATCCGCCAGGACACGACGTTCCCGGACGCCGGCTCGACACGGCTCACGGTCACTGGCTCGGGAGCGTTCACGGTCAAGGTCCGCATCCCGGCCTGGGCCACCGGCGCCTCCCTGGCCGTGAACGGCACGGCCCAGGCGACACCGCAGCCCGGGACCTACGCCATCGTCAACCGCACCTGGGCCTCCGGCGACACGGTGACCGTGACCCTGCCGATGGGCCTGACCCGCGAGCCCGCCAACGACAACAGCACCGTGCAGGCGGTGAAGGTCGGCCCGATCGTGCTCGGCGGGCTGTTCGGCACCAGCAACCTGTCCGCGCTGCCCGTCCTCGACCCGGCCACCCTCACGGCGACGGGCACGCCGCTGCAGTACACCGCGAACGGCGTCACGCTCCAGCCGTTCTACAAGGTGCACGCTCAGCGGTACTCCGTCTACTGGTCGGTCACCGGAGGGGGCCCGACGCTCCCGGCGTTCGTCGCGCACTACCCGTTCGACAACAGCGCCGCGGACGCGACGGGCAACGGCATGACCGCGACGCTGTCCAACGCGGCATACGGCCCGGGCCGCACCGGCTCGGCCGTGAACCTCAACGGCACCAACGGCTACGTCTCCCTGCCCGCCGGCATCCTGAACGGCGCGACCGCGTTCTCGATCGCCCTGTGGGTCCGCATCGACACCCTCGCCAGCTGGGCCCGGGTCTTCGACTTCGGCACCGGCACCGGCGTCAACATGTTCCTCACCCCCCGCTCGTCCACCGGCACCGCCCGCTTCGCCATCACCACCGGCGGCTCCGGCGCCGAGCAGCGCATCGACGCCCCGGCCGCCCTCCCGGCCGGCGCCTGGACCCACGTCGCCGTCACCCGCAACAGCAACGTCGGCATCCTGTACGTCAACGGCGCCGAGGTCGCCCGCAACACCGCCATGACCCTGACCCCGTCCTCCCTGGGCAACACCACGCAGAACTGGCTCGGCCGCTCCCAGTACAGCGACCCGTACCTGACCGGCGCGATCGACAGCGTCCGGCTCTACAGCCGTGCCCTGTCGGCGGCGGAGGTTTCGGCCTTCTCCACGGCCGGGAACTAGCAACTGGGCCCCCGCTCTGCCGGGCGGGGGCCCACGACCCGGCCCGGGTCACGGGCGTCCCACGCGGACCAGGCCCGTCTCGTAGGCCACGATCACCGCGTGCACGCGGTCACGCAGGTGCAGCTTGGCCAGGATGCGCTTCACGTGCGTCTTCACCGTCGAGTCCTCGATGCGCAGCGCCGCCGCGATGTCGCCGTTGGACAGGCCCTGGGCGATGAGCGTCAGCACGTCGCGCTCCCGCGGGGTCAGCGGGGCCAGACGCCCCGGGTCGGTCCGGGTGACGTCGGTGAGGTGCTCGATGACCGTACGGGTGACCTGCGGCGCCAAAAGGCTCTCGCCCGCCGCGACGGTATGGATGTCGGCGATCAGCTGCTCCGGCTGGATGCGTTTGAGGACGAAGCCCGCCGCACCGGCGCGCAGCGCGCTCAGCACGTAGTCGTCGTCCTCGAACGTGGTGAGGGTGGCCCGTTCCCGCATGCCGACGATGCCGTGGCCCCCTTCGCGGCGGGCCCGCGGGGCCGCACAGGGGTTCGTCACGTCGATCTCCAGATGGCCCGGGGCGGCCCGCACGGCCACGGCCGCCGTCCCGGCACCGTGGCGCGCCGCGTTGGTCAGCGCCTCCTGCAGGATCCGGCACGCCGCCCACGCCACACTGCGCGGCAGCGGCGCGATGCGTTCCGGCAGCTCGGCCGCGATGTGCAGCCCGCTGCCCCGGTGCCGCTTGATCAGCTCCCGCAGCGCATCCGGATCGGCCGGCTCGTCCCGGTCCGGATGGTCGTCACGCAGCGCCCGGACCATCCGGTCGATGTCGGTGATCGTGTCCCGGGCGACGCGCTCCACCGTCGACAGCGCCTGCCGGGCCCGCTCAGGGTCACGGTCCTGCAGCAGCCGGGCGGCGCCGGCCTGGACCAGTATCACGTTTATCGCATGGCCGGCCGAGTCGTGCAGCTCACGGTCGATGCGGGTGCGCTCGTCGGCGGCGGCCAGGCGGCGCTCGCGCTCCACGTCGGCCTGCGCCTCGGCCAGCCGCAGCGCCCGCAGCCGGGTCCGGTCACCGGCGATCCACAGGCCGGCGAAGACCGCGGCCCAGGCCAGCAGCTCGGTGGAGATGTCCCAGACCCGCACGCCGATCGACGCGTACGCCGCCGCGACCGCCGGCACGAACGCGTGCACCGCGGCCAGCGCGCACCACCGCGGGCGGGCCGGCGCTCCACTGTAGACGCGGGCCACGGTGTAGGCCGCGGCCGCGGCGGCGACCGGTGCGTCAAGCGGGTAGCCGAGGTGCAGCAGGGCCACGCTCGCCGCGGCGCTCACCGCGAACCCGAGCGCGGGAAGCCGGTGGCGCACGGCGAGCGGTGCGGCGCAGACGACGGCCAGGGCGACACCGAGCGCGTCCAGGTGCCGCACGCCCGGCGGCACCGTCGGCTACGCGAGCGTCACCCTCGACGCGCAGGCGCAGGACGTGCCGGCCGCCGGCTCGCTGCAGGGCGTCGCGGTGGCGGTGGCGGCCACGGTGCTCGTCACCATGCTGGCCTCGCTCACGCTGCTGCCGGCTCTGCTCGCCGTCTTCGGCGGCCGCATCACCAAGCGGGTGCGCAAGGACGGCGACCGCTGGCGGCGGTGGTCCGCCGGCGTCCAGCAACGGCCGCTGCCGGCTCTGGTACCGCCCCTGCTCGCACTGCTGGCGCTGAGTGCACCGCTGCTCGGGCTGCGGCTCGGGTTCGCCGACGCCGGCACCGACCCGGCCGCCGCCACCACCCGCAAGGCCTACGACCTGCTGAGCGAGGGCTTCGGCCCCGGCCTCAACGGCCCGCTTGTCGTGGTCGTGCAGGGCGGTCCGGGGGCGCGCAGGCCGCGCGGGAGACCCTGGCCCGGACGGCCGGCGTGGCCGAAGCGCTTCCCGGCGGTACCGCAACCGTCATCGTCTTTCCCACGACCGGCCCGCAGGCCGCCGGCACGACCGAGCTCGTGGCCCGCCTCCGCACCGACGTGCTGCCGCCGGTCGCCGCGCGCACCGGGGCGACGTTCCTGGTCGGGGGGAGCACCGCGGCGGTGGTCGACTTCTCCGGCGCCGTGGCCGGGCGGCTGCCGTGGTTCGTCGGTGTCGTCGTCGCGGTGTCGGCGCTGCTGCTGCTCGTCGTCTTCCGCTCCGTGCTGATCCCGCTCAAGGCCGCGGTCCTCAACCTGCTCAGCGTGGGCGCCGCCCTCGGCGTCGTGACACTCGTCTTCCAGCACGGCCTGCTGGGCGAGCAGCCCGGCCCGGTCGAGGCCTACGTCCCCGGCATGATCTTCGCGATCGTCTTCGGCCTCTCGATGGACTACACGAGCCGGGACCCGGCGGCACCGACCGCCCGCCCGTGACGGCGACGGACGGTCGGCGCGGCCCGGTTCAGTAGGCGATGTCCACGGCGACGCGGGTGGGGTCGTCGAGCATGATGACCCGGAAGCCGTGCCGGGCGGCGGTGGTGAGGTCGGCGCTCATCAGGCCGGCGCCGATGATCGTGAGCTGCATCGAGCGCAGCGCCGGCCGGGCGAACGTCGTGGTGTCCGGGATGCCCGGGTCGTGGGTGGCGTGCGGGGCCTGGGTCGGGGAGCCCGCGCCCGAGAAGAGAACGCGGACCGTGGAGGCGCCGCCGAGGTAGCGCACGTCGACGCCCGGACGCTGCGGGCCGTCGATGTCGAAGACGATCCGGTCGTACCCGGGATGGCTCCCCGAGCGCACGGCGTTCACGATCACGTCGGGGGCCGCCCCGTCGATGTGGACAGGTGTGGTGACGAACGGCTGGGCCGGCTGGTGGGCGACGTCGACCGCGACGCGCTCGGGGCCGTGCAGGACCAGGACCCGGAAGCCGACCCGGTCGTTGACGCCCAGGCCGAAGCTCGCGCGGCCCTCGAAGTAGCCGCCGGACCTGATCTGGCGCAGGGTCGGCAGGTTCGGGTTGTAGACGGTGCCCAGGTCGACCGCCGGCACGCCGGCGTCGCTGAACACGACGAGCAGGGTGGCTGCTCCCGCGACGGGGATGGTCTGGCCCTGGCCCTGGCCCACCAGTGGGGCGTATTCGACGCGCCAGCCGGGGGTACCCCCGGAGAAGTCGAACACGGTGCGGTCGTAGGCGTCGTGCCGTCCCGTCCTGACCCCGGTCAGCACCGGCTGGAAGTTCCCGGTCGGCGCTGCGGAGACCGGGCTGGTGCTGGTGGGTGCGGGCAGGTCGGCGGCCTGGGCCGTCCCCGGCAGGCCCACCAGCGCCGCGGCACACGCCACCGCAGCGAGCAGTAATCGGCGCATGATCTGTGCTCCTTCCGTTTCGAGGTGCACAGATGACGGTGGATCACAATTGGCGGTTTACGTCAGGTGCCCGACAGATGTCTCATATATAGATGCGCAGCGAAGCCGCCGCCATCCGAGCACGTCTCGTCGTCAAGACCTGTGTCGCCGCAACTGCGATACTGGCCGTACTGCTCGGACTGCTGATCTACCCCGCATCCGCACGTGCGTACGCCGCCGCCCCGGCGTGCTCCGCCCCCGTCCCGAGCACCACCCAGCCCGGGTACACCGTCGCCGACCCCAACTGTGACCCGGACGGGACCGCCTTCGTGCCCGTAACGGGCTCGGCCGTGTACACCGGCATCCTCAACGGCGCCGCCTACCGCCTCGAGAAGCCGGCCCACTGGAACGGCGAGCTCGTCGTCTTCGCCCACGGCTACCGCGGCGACGGCAAGGTCGTCTACGTCGGCAGCCCGTCACTGCGGGCCCACTACCTGGCCCGCGGGTTCGCCTGGGCCGCGTCCAGCTACCAGACCAACGGCTACGACGTCGGGCAGGGCGTCCGCGACTCGTACGCCCTCATCGACCTGTTCACGTCGCGCACCGGGCACCGGGCCAGGGACGTGTACATGGCCGGGGAGTCGATGGGCGGGCACATCACCGCCGTCGCCATCGAGCACTATCCGCGGGCGTTCGTCGGCGCGATGCCGGTGTGCGGCGTGCTCGGCGACACGGAGCTGTTCGACTACTTCCTCGACGCCAACCTGACCGCCGCCGCACTGACCGGGGTGAAGGTGCCGTTCCCCGTCGATCCGGCCGCGTACGAGCCCCTGGTCCGCCAGGAGCTGCCGAAGCTCGACGGGCGCTGGGCCGACGTCGTCGAGCAGCGCAGCGGCGGCACCCGGCCCGGGTTCGACCAGGCGTTCGCGTTCTGGAACGCCCTGCCCTCGATCCCGCCGCTGACCACCGTGCCGTTCCTGTTCGGCCTCTACCCAGGACTGACCGGCGGCACCGAGAACATCGCCGACGGCAACGTCACCTCGAACCGGTTCACGATCTACCAGGAGGACGCCTCGCCCTGGCTCACCCGCGACGAGCTGCGGCTCAACCGGGACGTGCTGCGCGTCGACCGCACGGCGCGGCCCAGCCGCGACCTGACCGGGGTCCCGCTGGTGGCCGGTCGCCCGCCCGTGCCGACTCTGTCCATGCACACCATCGGCGATCTCTTCGTGCCGATCTCCATGGAGCAGGTGTACGCCCGGCGGGCCCGCGCCAACGGCCTGTCCGACCGGTTCGTGTCACGGGCGGTCCGGGCGCTCGGGCACTGCGAGTTCACCCAGCCGGAGCTGCAGCGCGGCTTCGACGATCTCGTGACGTGGGTCCGCACCGGCCACCGCCCGGGCGGTGACGCGATCCTCGACCCGCGCGCGGTCGCCGACCCCCGCTTCGGCTGCCGGTACACGGCGTCCGACCGCCCGAACTTCGGCGCGGCCTGTTAGCTCGTGCGGCCGGAGGTCCTGCGTCGTCACACGCGGCGCAGGACCGCGACCACCTTGCCGAGAATGGTGGCGTCGTCGCCGGGGATGACGTCGTAGGCGGGGTTGCGCGGCACCAGCTCCACGCGCCCGTCGCGCGTGCGGTAGGTCTTCACCGTCGCCTCGCCCTCCAGCATCGCCGCGACGATGTCACCGTTCTCGGCCACCGCCTGCTGGCGCACGACCACGATGTCGCCGTCGCAGATCGCGGCCTCGATCATCGAGTCGCCCTTGACGTTGAGGGCGAACAGCGTGCCGTGCCCGACGAGCGTCGTGGGCAGGGTGAGCTCGTCGTCGGGCACCTGCTGCTCGGCCAGGATCGGCCCACCGGCGGCGATCGTGCCGACAAGCGGAACGGCGACGCCCGGGTCGGTGCCGCGGGCGATGCTGTCATAGGGGCTGCGGATGTCCACCGCCCGCGGCCCGTGCGCGTCGCGGCGGATGAGCCCGGCCTTCTCCATCTTCTTCAGGTGATGGGCGACCGAGGACGGTGAGCCGAGGCCGATCGCCGAGCCGATCTCGCGCACCGTCGGCGGATATCCGCGTCGCTCGATCGACTCGCGGATGACCGCCAGGATGCTCTGCTGCCGCGGGCTCGTCATGTCAGCACAATACCGTACGTGTTCGATCAGATGTACGAATCGTGACAACTTTTGATCCATCCGTGGGATATCGGCCGCGATGTTCGGCCCAATACATCGACGTCCGCGACGCTTATGCTGACCGCCATGCTCGACAGCTCCCCGGCTTCCGTCGTCTCCTTATTATCCTTAGCCGAGGCGGGTGACGACGACGGCCTCGCCGCCGAGCTGGTCGACCTCGCCGCCGGCAGCCAACTGCCCGCGGCCGTCCGCGACGAGCTGCAGGCCCTGCCGGACGCCCGCCGTTGCGCACTGACCCTCCGGGTGATCGAGCGCGCCGCCGCCGCCGATCCGCCCACCCCCGTCGACGGGCTGCTCATGCCGATCCTCGACGGCCTGGCCCCGGACGCACTGTCCTGGCGCGCCGCCCACCACCTCATCGACGCCGTCGCCACCCGCACGGCCGCCCCGCCCGGCTCCCTCGCGGTGCTGGCCGCCGTCGCCGAGCGCGAGACCGGCGAGTGCCCGCCGGCGCTGCTGGCGGTCATGCGCCGCACCGCCCACGAGGGCGACAAGCACTGGCCGGCCCGCTACCGCGCGCCGATCCAGCCCTGGCTGGAGCGCACCCACGGCCGCCTCAACGTGGGCGAGCCCTGGGCCGAGGCCGCGAACGCCGAGACCCCGGGGCCGGAGCTGCTCACCCACGCATTGGCCGCCGCGGGTGCCAAGCCGGCCGCCCGCTGGGCCCGGCGCGCCAAGACCCTCCTGCCCGAACTCGGCGCCGACGAGACCCGCACCCTGATCCGCCGCTGGCTGTCCCTCGTCCCCCGCCCCCGCACGATCACCCTGCGTCCCGACGGCGAACGTTGGGACCCGAACGAGGTACCGGACGCCTACAACGCCAGGGCACTACGCGGCCTGCTGTACCTCCTGGCCGTCACCCCGCCGCAGGACGACGACATCCCCGCCGTGGGCCGCCTGGCGCAGCACGCCGCGGAGAAGATCCCCGGATACGGCCCGCGCAGCCAGATGATCGCCTACGCGAGCGTCTACGCGCTGGAGCGCTTCAGCACCGTGGCCTCCCTGCGCGAACTCACCCGCCTCCGCTCGCTGGGCCAACCTCCGGGCATCGCGGCCGCCTTGACCACCGCCATCGACCGCCGCGCGGTAGCCCTGAACGTCGACCCGTCCCGCCTGTAGCCCCTGACACCACCGCGTGAACGTGTCCGCCGCCGTGAGCGCTCCCCGTCGTGTGTGGTCCGGCTGTCGTGCGCTGTTGCGCCGGGCCGGGCGTGAGGTGCTTCCAGGTGGTGGCGGCGGTGGGCGGGAATGCGTGGCGCTGCTCGTGCGTCATATCGGGCATGAGTTCGCGGATCGTGACCTGTGTCCAGTGCGGCCAGCGCAACCGCGTGCCCGCGGCAGCGTCGGGCAAGCCGGTGTGCGGCAAGTGCCGGGCCGCCGTGCCGTGGATCGTCGACG
The DNA here is from genome assembly GCF_019904175.1 of Dactylosporangium vinaceum. Lineage (GTDB taxonomy): Bacteria > Actinomycetota > Actinomycetes > Mycobacteriales > Micromonosporaceae > Dactylosporangium > Dactylosporangium vinaceum. The sequence continues at coordinate 5,026,215 of NZ_CP061913.1, forward strand.
CCGACGACCTGTCGTTCGCGGCCGTGGCCGAGCAGTCGTCCACCCCGGTCCTGGTCGACCTGTGGGCGCAGTGGTGCGGCCCGTGCCGGGTGGTCGGCCCCGCCCTGGAGCAGGTGGCAGGCGAGCTGGCCGGCACCGTCAAGCTCGTGAAGGTCGACATCGACCAGGCCCCACGCGTCCAGGCCCGCTTCGACGTGAAGGCCGTCCCAACCCTGATGATCGTCCGCGACGGCCGCGTGATCGCCCGCCAGACCGGCGCCTCCTCGCCCGCCGCCCTGCGTAGCTGGGTCGAACGCACCCTCCAGGACACCAAGACCGCTTGACACCCGGCTGCGCACAACGGTCGCGCTCGCTCCGTCCCAGCCCGCCGCCGCCCTGAGACCTGTCGATCGAGACGGCTCGAGCGGTGGCGGGGAGTCAGTGGGCGCGGCTGGTGGTCGACCGGTGGTTGGCGTCGCGGGCGGCTACGTCCGCCATGGTGTCGCGGTACGCGGCGGGTTCGATGTCGCCGCGCAGGAGCCGGTCGATTGCCTCGGATTCGGCGGCGGCCAGCCCGTCGGCGTCGCGCGGGGCGGGCAGGGGGCCGAGGCGCGCGGCCAGCCAGCGCGCGGCCTGTGGCTGATACGCGTCGAAGCGGCGGCCGTAGCGGATCAGCCGAGCGTGCGCGGCGATCAACCCGGCGTATACCAACGAGATCAGCAGGGCCACGATCAACGGTGCGGGCACAATCCAGTCTCCCACGCGTAGCCTGACGGTCGTGTCCGATACCCGGGTGTACCGCGCCCAGCCCGCCGACCTCGCCGAAATCCTGCCGCTGGTGGAGGAGTTCTGCGCGGCCGACGACCACCCGTACGACGAGACCCGGGTGGCCCGTGCCCTCGCCCCATTGCTCGCCGGCGACGAGCACGGCCAGGTCTGGCTGGTCGACGCCGATCCCGAGCCGCGGCCCGGCCCGGACGCGGAGCCGAAGTCCGAGCGCAACGCGGAGCCGGGCGCGGGGATCGTGGTCGGGTACGCGGTCGTCACGTGGGGCTGGAGCCTCGAGTCGGGCGGCCGCGAGGCGCTGCTCGACGAGATCTACGTCCGCCGGCGCGGCGCCGGAGTCGGGGCGGTCCTGCTGCAGCGGGTGCTTGCGGCGGCGGTGGAGGCGGGTGCGGCCGTCATGTTCCTGGAGACCGAGGCGCACAACGAGCGGGTCCGGGGCTTCTATGCGCGGCACGGGTTCGCGGCCGACGACTCCGTCTGGATGAGCCGGGCGCTCACCTCGCCCGTGCGTTGACCCCGCAGTAACCGTACAGTGTCACGTGCGGGAGCGCGGCGGCCCGGCACCGGTCGCGCGCTCCCGCCCGCTGTGCGTCGCGCTGTGCGGGCCGTGGTGTGCGGGTCGTGCTGCCGGGTCAGGCTCCAGGGTGTAGGGCTGTGGTCAGGCGGTCCAGGATCTGCGTCAGGACCGCGGGGCTCGTCGCGAAGTTGAGGCGGGCGAACCCGCTGGTGTCGATCGGGGTACCCAGCGAAAACTCCGCGCCCTCGCTCAGCTTGACGCGGGCCGTCGCCTCCAGCCACCGCGCCGGCTCCGGGTGCTCGATGCCGCCCAGCCAGGCCAGGTAGGTCGCCTCGGGCTCGCGGTACACGAGCGGCATCTCGGAAGCCCACGCCGTGACTGCCGCACGGTTGGCGGTGAGGGTTGCCCGCAGGGCGTCCAGCCACCCGGCACTGTCGCGCCACGCGGCGACGGTGGCGAGGCGGCCCAGTGTGCTGGGGGTGCCGAAGATGTCGGGTGGCATCGCGTCCAGCCGGGCGCGCAGTGCGGGCGGGCCCACGTGGGCGACGGCGCAGCGCAGGCCGGCCAGGTTGAACGCCTTCGTGGCCGAGGTCGCGGTGACCGTGCGGCGGGCCGCCGCGTCGGACAGCGACGCGAACGGCGTGTGCCGGTGCGGCGCGTAGACCAGGTCGGCGTGGATCTCGTCGGCCAGCACCGGCAGGTCGTGGCGCTCGGCCAGCTCCAGCAGCGACTCCAGCTCGTCGCGGCGGAACGCGCGCCCGGACGGGTTCTGCGGGTTGACCACGACCATGAGCCGCGCGCCGTCCAGCGGGGACTGGCCGAGCGGGACGATCCGGCGGCCGCTGCGGGTGATGGCGGCCAGGAACGGCGGGTAGGCGGGCACGTGGATCGCCACGCCGTCGCCGGGGCGGGTGGTCTGCTCGATCACGACCTGGAGGATCTGCAGGACGTCGGTAAAGACGCGGGTGTGGCCGCCGCTCGGGGTCCAGCCGTGCCGGTCGGCCATCCAGGCCTCGAACGCGGCCGGCAGCGGGTCGCCGCCGGGCCAGTGCGGGTAGCCGAAGTCCTCCCGGTCGACGGCGTCGAGCAGCGCGTGGCGGATCGCGGGGGCGACGCCGAGGTCCATGTCGGCCACCCAGGCGCCGATCGTGTCCGGCGCGACGGAGCCCCACTTGACGCCGGTACCGCGCCGCAGCCGGTCGGTGTCCACCGTGGACTGCGGCCGCAGCAGGTCGCGCAGGATCTCCATCTGGCCGTGGTGCTGGGCCAGCTCCTCGTACACGTGCAGCAGCGCCGCCCCCTGGGTCGCGATCCCGGCCGGGCCGAGGAAGCGCGGGTCCGGTGAGCCGGCAAGCGGTGCGCCGAAGTCCGCCTGGCGGGCGTCGGCCGCGAGCCGTTCCCGCGCCGCGGCGACCCGCGCGAGCAGCGGCCCGACCGGCCCCGAGCTGGTGAACTCGGCGTCCCGGTCGCGCACGACGGCCCGCCCGGCCACCAGCGCGCCGGCCCAGTAGTCCACGACGCCCAGGCAGTGGGTCAGCAGCGCGTACGGCGAGCTGGCCCCCTGCACCGGCGGCCGGACGTTCGCCAGCTCGTCGCCGAGCCCGTCCACGATCCCGGCCATCCCGGACAGCGCCCGCCCGGTCGCGTCCAGGTACTCCTCGACAGTGATCACCGAGACCTCCTCCTCCGGCGCTCGTCCACCGGCATCTCCTGGCTTCGTCACCGGCTTGACCGGTGACGCAGGTGAGCTTGCGCCGGACCCGCGTCACCTGTCAAGCTGGTGACGTGACGTTCGTGTTCGTCAGCGGGGACCTGGCCCTGGACTTCGCCGCGACCCTGAAGTGGCGCCGCGGGCCGGACCCGGAGGAGCTGCTGGCCACCGGGGCCGACGCCGCCCGCTGGGCCGTCGAGGCGGGTGTGCTGTCGCGCCCGCCCCGGGTGGGGGAGGAGGAGCTGCGCGCCCTGCTCGTCCTGCGTGAGGCCGTCTACAGCGCCCTGCACCCGGCCGCGGCCGCCCCGCGCCCGGCCGACATCCGCGTCCTGAACCGGGCCGCCGCCCAGCCAGGTCCCCGCCCGGCCCTGACCGCGCTCGGCGTGCGCCGCAGCGGCGACGCCACCGCCCTCGGGGCCGCGGTGGCCGTGGCCGCGATCGCCCTGCTGGAAAGCCGCCCCCCGATCCGCGAGTGCGCGGGCGAGGCGTGCACCCGCCTGTTCGTCGACCGCTCCCGCGCCGGCAACCGCACCTGGTGCGGCATGGAGGAGTGCGGCAACCGCGTCAAGGCCGCCTCCTACCGGGCCCGCCGCGCCCGGGAGTAGGCGCGGGCGTCGGCGGCGGCTCGCCCCGGGACTGCAGTGGCTGCCCGCGGCCCGCGGTGACCCGCTCGCGGCCGCTCGACGGCGACATTCTCGACATCCGTTTCGACGATTTCGGCTACGACTCCACTGCGTTGATGGAGACCGCCGGCCGCATGTGTACCGGCTACGCCGTCGTGACCGAGGACCACCAGATCACGACGGTGGAAAACGCCGCGGCGGCTCCCCGACGTGGTGAGCCGATCGGCCGGGTCGGACAATTGACAATGCGACTCGTGATTGACGAATGCTTATTGCTTCGCCGCCGCGCCGATCGAGTTCCGGACCGGTCCGACGCGCTGAACTGAGGCGATGCGCAGATAGCACGGTTTCCGGCGGGTCAAGCGCTGCGCGACAATTGCACATATCTTTTTATGCTGCGTACCAATATGCGGGCCTCGACTATCATCCGCGGTGAGTTGTTTCGGACGACTATCGGCCGCGTGCAGGGAGTCAATGTGGATACCGGCTTTGCGATCCGGACCGCGGGCTTGAAGAAAGCCTTCGGTGCGACGAAGGCGGTGCACGGAATCGATCTCACCGTCCCGGCCGGGACGGTGTACGGCCTCCTCGGCCCGAACGGCGCCGGCAAGACCACGACGATCAGGATGCTGGCCACGCTGCTGCGCCCCGACGCCGGCACCGCCGAGGTGTTCGGGCACGACGTGGTCCGGGCGGCCGCGACGGTCCGCGGGCTGATCAGCCTGACCGGCCAGTTCGCCTCCGTCGACGGCGCGCTGACCGGTCGGCAGAACCTCGTGCTGCTCGGCCGGCTCGTCGGCTACTCCCGAGCCGCGGCCCGGCAGCGGGCGGCCGACCTGCTCGCCGCGTTCGACCTCGGCGACGCGGGCGACCGGCTGGCGAAGACCTACTCCGGCGGCATGCAGCGCCGCCTCGACATCGCGGCAAGCGTCCTGAGCGCGCCGCGGCTCATCTTCCTCGACGAGCCGACCGCCGGGCTCGACCCCCGCAGCCGCAACCAGGTCTGGGACACGGTGCGGGCGGTGGTGGCCGGGGGGACCACGGTCCTGCTCACGACGCAGTACCTGGAAGAGGCCGACCAGCTCGCCGACCGGATCGCGGTCATCGACAACGGGGCGGTCATCGCGGAGGGCACGCCGGGCGAGCTGAAAGCCTCGGTCGGCAGCGGTGCCGTGCACGTCCGCCTCCTGGACCCGGCCCAGCGCCCGACCGCGGAGCAGGTGCTGACCCGGGTGCTCGGGGCGCCGGTGCACCCCGGCTCGGACCCGGCCCGGCTGGCGGTCAGCGCCTCCGACCCCGGCCGGGCCGGCGCGGCGCTCACCGCGCTGAGCGCCGCCGGTGTCGGCGTGGCCGACTTCTCGCTCGGCCGGCCCAGCCTCGACGAGGTGTTCCTGACCCTGACCGACCGCCCGGCCGGCGTCGCGGCCGGTGCTGAGGAGAACGCAGCCTAATGTCTGAGTCAAGAGGCGAGAGCAAAGTTTGCTTGGTAGGGCTGCCGGGTGCGCAGGATGGCGTGCAGGACGTTGATGCGTCGGCGGGCCAGGGCGATGAGGGCTTGGTGGTGCCGCTTTCCTTCGGCTCGTTTGCGGTCGTAGAAGGCGCGGCTGGCCGGGTCTCGTTGCAGGGCGCAGAACGCCGATTGGTAGAAGATGCGTTTGAGGGTTTTGTCGCCGGCGTTGGCGCGGCGCAGGTAGTGCATCTTGCCGGATTGTTGCAGCACGGGGGCGAGTCCGGCTGCGGAGGCGAGCTGGTTGCCGCTGGCGAATCGGCTGATGCCGCCTGCCACGGCGAGGAACTCGGCGGTCAGGGTGGCCCCCATCCCGGGCAGGGACTGGACGAGGGCCGCGTCAGGGTGGCGGGTGAGCGCCTCGGCGAGCCGGGCGTCGATCGCGGCGAGTTTGTCGCGGCCGGCGAGCACCTCGCGGGCGAGGTCACGCACGATGTCGGCAGCGACTGCCTCGCCGGGCACCGTGAGGTGCTGCCCGGTTGCGGCGGTCAGGGCTTTGTCGGCCAAGGCCGTGATGACGGCGGTGTTGTGCCGGCCGGTGGTGCGCAGGTAGGTGATGATCCGGTTGCGGCCGGCGCGGCGGATTTCGGCCGGGGTGACATAGCGGGCCAGCAGTGCGGCATCGGCTTTGTTGGTCGGGTCGAGCACGCGTTCGAGGCCGGGATGGATCGAGGCGAGCAGGTCCCGCAGCCGTGCGATGCGGCGGGTCTGATCGACCACGAGCTCCCGGCGGCGTCCGGCCAGCAGCCGCAGTTCGGCATCGGCGTCGGTGTCGGTGGTGACCGGGCGCAGTTCCTCGCGGCGCAGCCGGATCTGATCGGCGATCACCTTGGCATCGCGCGGATCCGACTTGTGCTCGCCACCGCGGGTGGCCCGCCGGGCCCGGTTGACTGCCAGCCCGGATACGTGGACCAGGTCCAAGCCGGCGTCGCTGAGCATGACCTGCAACAGCCCGGCGATCCCGCCGAGTACGTCGATCGCGACCGTCGCCGGGCCGTGATCGCCCTCGGCCGCGTGGATCTGGTCGATCAACTCATGGATCGCCGCCGGTTCGTTGGCTACCTTGCAGCTGGCCAGCAGTTTCCCGGTCTCGGTGTGCACGATGGCGGCCCAGTGCAGTTCCTTGGCCACATCGACTCCGACCGCGACAGCCATCTGACTCCCTTCTCCCATGGCCTGTCACCGCGCGCTCTTGCCGCCGTCAACGCCCTACACAGCGATGGATCGCAGAGCCCAATCAGCAGTCAGCAAGAGCAGACGAGGCAGGCGGCCATGCGTCCTGAACCATCGACGGCAGCCAGCATGAAAGCCATACCTGCCTCGCCCGCGTCAACCCAGATCAATATCAAACCTGGGCTCGCTATGAAAGGTAGGGCCGCATGAGTACCGCACCCGGGACGACCGCGCCTGCCCCCGCCGTGCCGTTCGGCGCGGTGCTGCTGGCCCCCGAGCGGCCGAAGCCGCCCAACGCCCTGTCGGCGACGCTGACGCTGGCCTGGCGGACCGCGATCAAGGTCCGCAACGAGCTCATCGAGCAGCTCTTCGACATCCTGATGATGCCCGTCGTGTTCCTGCTGATCTTCAACTACCTGTTCGGCGGGGCGTTCGCCGGCTCGACCGCCGACTACCTGCAGGTGTTCCTGCCCGGTGTCCTGGTCATGGCGGCCGTGATGCAGACGATGTCGACCGGCTACGCGATAAGCGTCGACATCGCCAAGGGCATCTTCGACCGCTTCCGCAGCATGCCGTTCTGGCAGCCGGCCAGCATCGTCGGCACCATGGTCACGAACCTCGGGCGCTACCTGCTGACGCTCGTCCTGACCGCCGGGCTCGGCCTCGCGCTGGGCTTCCGGCCCGACGCCGGACCCGTCGGCCTGGTGCTGGCGATGCTGCTGATCCTCGCGTTCGCGTTCGCCTTCGCGTGGATCTTCACCGCGGTCAGCCTGGTCGTGCGCAGCCCCGACTCGATCCAGGCCCAGAGCATGCTGCTGATGGCCGTCGTCTTCTGCAGCAACATCTTCGTGGAGTCGAGCACCATGCCCGCCTGGCTCCGGGCGATCGTCGACGTCAACCCGATCAGCCACCTGTCCACCGCGGTGCGCGGCCTGGTGCACGGGCACGCGACCGCCGGGCAGCTGGGCCTGGTCTTCGGGTGGACAGGCGTCCTGCTGGCGATCTTCGGCCCGCTCACGATGGTGCTGTACCGCAAGCGCAAGAACGGCTGACCGGCCGGATCGCGCCGCTCGTGGCCGACATCCGTGTGGTGCCGCTGCGACGACCGGCCCGCGATGGACGCGCTCGTTGCCCTCGCCGGAGAAGGCGACCGCGGCGGGGGTGCCGCCGAGGACCGAGGCCGCAATGCCCTTATGGACGCGGCGGACCGGCGGTGATCCGGGTCCGGGCGGCGTCCAGGTCACCGCGCCAGTAGCCCAGGGCCTCGATCCACCAGGTGGCCCCGGCCTCGGCGTACGGGATCAGTCGCGACGCGTCCGCGGGCCCGTCGGTGAACCCTTCGAGGGCGACATCCCGGCCCGGGACGTAGGACGCGGCGCCGGCGAAGTCTTCGAGCGGTACCGGCGCGATCCGCTGGTCCTCGAAGATCGGCATGGCACCGTCGAACCGGGCCGCGCGCTTCAGGCCCACGGTGCGCGGCCACTTCGCGGCGCACCAGATCGGGATCGGCGGCGCCGACCACTCGCGCCACAGCTCCTGCAGCCGGGCGAGGCGCTCGTCCATGGCCCGGCCGCGGACGCGCAGGTCGGGGTCGAGGCCGAAGTCGGAGTACTCCCGGTCGATCGACCCGAGCGTGGCGACAAGCGTGAGCCGGCGACCGGACAGCGCGTCGATGCCCGCGGTGTCCAGCGCCACCTCCTGCACCTGCCGCCGCGGCACGGCGACGGTCAAAATGATCTGGAGTCGAGAGGTCGCAGCGGCGATCGCGGCCGCGGCGACGGTCGGGCTCGCGACCGGCCACGTATCGTCGTGATACAGCAGGTGGTCCCACAGGTGCACGCCGTCCCAGCCGTACTCCTCAGCGGCGACGGCCAGGTCGAGCAGCGCCCGCACATCGCCGAACGGCCCGACGGTCGGCAGCCCGACCGCAAACCTCACAACGTCACACCGGTCAACTCGGCACACGCCCGCAGCAGCCCGTCCTGAAACTCCACGTCGTGCGCCGCCGGGTTGGGCGTCAGCTCGGTCTTGCGCTTGAAGTACTTCCCGGTCACGAGCGCATCGCCGTCCGCCGTCGCCAGCCAGACCTGCGTCTCGGCCCCTTCGGGCAGGTCATCAGTCGCGTTCGGCCCACCGAGCTTGGTGCGAATCCACCCGGGATCGACCGCGTTGCTGTACACCTCGGGCCAGCGCCGGGCCACCGCAAACGCCAGTGCCACATCGTGCAGCTTGGAGTCGCTGTAGCACTGCATTCCGTTCCAAACCCTGCTCTTGTACTGCAGGTCCGCAAGATTCGCCACGCCGACCGACTCGAGCCCGGACGTCAGATAGACCAGCCGCTGCGGCCGCGGCATGAGCGCGGTCAGGATGTACGGCGCGAGCACATTGACCTGAAACGTCCGCTCGATCCCGTCCTTCGTCTCCGCCCGCTCGGCCTGCCCACCGATCCCAGCATTGTGCACGACCACGTCGAACGCCCCGGCCGACCGCCCCATGGCCCGGACCTGCTCCAGGTCACCGAAGTCAGCCACGAGCACTTCAGGCCGCCCCTGAATCTGTTGTCCCCGCTCCTCACTGCGCGCATGGAACACCACATCGTGCCCAAGCTGCTGCAGCTCCTGAGCCGTCTTCAGCCCAATACCGTCCGTAGACCCAGTGACCAAAATGCGCATAGTAACCACATCCTAGCCACGCCACCCCCCACCCGCCCGCTCCCCACCCACGCACAAACGCGCACCCGTACACCTGCACGCGAACTCCGCGCAAAACACGCACCGAGACGCGCACCCCGCGGAAAGCGCGCACCGAGACGCGCACCCCGCGGAAACGCGCACCGAGACGCGCACTCCGCGGAAAGCGCGCACCGAGACGCGCACTCCGCGGAAAGCGCGCACCGAGACGCGCACCCCGCGGAAAACGCGCACCGAGACGCGCACTCCGCGGAAAGCGCGCACCGAGACGCGCACTCCGCGGAAAGCGCGCACCGAGACGCGCACTCCGCGGAAAGCGCGCACCGAGGCACGCACTCCGCGGAAAGCGCGCACCGAGACGCGCACCCCGCGCAAACGCGCACCGCGCTCGCCGCCCGGCCTGCAGATGACGGCGCCAATCCGCACGAGCCTGCGCCGCCAACCCGCACAGACATGCACGAACGCCCACCGTCCAACTTGCACGAACCTTCGCGAAATGCCCGAACGTGCGTCGTCCGACCCGCACGAACTCACGTCATCGTGCACAAGCGCGCATTGTCCGGCCTGCGCGAGTGCACAGCGAGTGCTGTCCGGCCTGCACGAGCGCCCACAGGTGCGCGTTGTTGGACCTGCTGCGCGACTGCACGAGCGCGTGCTGTCCGGCCTGCGCGAGTGCACAAGCGGGCGCATTTCGACATGCGTGGACGTGGACGAGCGCGCTGCTCGGTGTGCGTGGGCGTGCTGCGCGGTCTGTGCGGGCGTGGATGGCGTGCTGTTTCGGTGTGCTTGGGTGTGGTGGACGGAGTGTGCGTCGTGGGTGGGGTGGCGGCACGGTAGCGTCCGGGCATGCACGAACGCGCGGGGCGGACACTGGAGCGGTTGGCGGAGTTCTATGCGGCGCCGAGCGGGCCGGTGCCCGGGGATCCGGTGGCTCGCGCCCTGGAGCTGTTTCACGAGGTGGCGGCGACCGTGCCGGCGTACCGGGCGTTTCTGGCTGAGCATGGTGTCGATCCGGCGGACGTGCGCACGGCGGAGCAGTTTGCCGGGCTGCCGCTGGTTACCAAGGAGTCGTACCTGCGGAGGTATCCGCTGCCGGAGCGGTGTCGCGGTGGGCGGCTCGATGTGAATGACACCGTGGCTGTCTCGTCCGGGTCGTCGGGGCAGCCGACCATCTGGCCCCGGTCGGTCGTCGATGAGCTCGCGGTCGCTCGGCGGTTCGAGGATGCGCTTGTCAACATGTGCGGTGACGGTGCGAGCAGCGAGGTGCGGCCCACGCTGGTCGTGGTGTGCTTCGCGCTCGGCAGCTGGGTCGGCGGCATGTACACCGCTGACGCGTGCCGGCATCTCGCGGCCAAGGGGTACCCGGTGACCGTGGCGACGCCGGGTAACAGTGTGGACGAGATCCTGCGGGTGGTCGGCGAGCTCGGGCCGCGGTACGAGCGGACTGTCCTGGCCGGGTATCCGCCGTTCGTCAAGAACGTCGTCGACGAGGGTGTGCGCCGTGGCGTCGGGTGGGCGGCGCTGGGCGTGCGGCTGCTGCTGGCCGGCGAGGTGTTCAGTGAGTCGTGGCGGGACCTGATCGGGCGGCGGGCCGGGATGGCGGACGCGGACCGGGCTTCGGTGTCGTTGTACGGCACGGCCGACGCCGGGGTGCTCGGCAACGAGACCCCGCTGAGTGTGCGGGTGCGCCGGTTCGTGGCCGGGCGGCCCGAGGCGGCGCGGGAACTGTTCGGCGACGCGCGGCTGCCGACGCTCGTGCAGTACGACCCGATGACGCGGTTCTTCGAAACGCACGACGGGACACTGCTGTTCACCGGCGACGGCGGCGTGCCGCTGATCCGCTATCACATCGCGGACGAGGGCGGCCTGCTGTCGCACGCGGACGTCATGGCGTTCTGCCGCGCGCACGGCTTCGACCCCGGCGAAAGCGACGGCGACGAGCGTCCGTTTGTGTTCGTTTTCGGGCGCTCACTGTTCACGGTGTCGTTTTTCGGGGCGAACGTGTACCCGGAAAACGTCACGGTCGCGCTCGAGCATCCGGACATCGCCGACGACGTGACCGGGAAGTTCGTCATGCAGGTGCGCACGGAGGCGGACGAGGAGCGGCGCCTGGCCGTCGTCGTGGAGCGCGCCCCGGACCGGCCGGCACCGGACACCACTGCCGTCGCGGCGGCGATCCGCGCCGCGCTCCTGAGACTGAACAGCGAGTTCGCCAACTACGTGCCGCCGGCGTACCAGACCCCGGTCGTCGAGGTCCGCGAGCCCGGCGACCCCGACTGGTTCCCGCCCGGCGTCAAGCACCGCTACAGCCGGGCCTGACGCACGCGGGGCCGGTGGAGCGTCGCGGCAATGTTCACTTGTGCACGCGGGCCGGGGTCGAGCGCCGCGACACTGCCCCCGGACCCGCGGAGGTTGTGGTCGAGCGCCGCGCACAGGTTGCGACAGAGCGATGCGAACGTAGGTTGCGGTCGAGCGTCACGCGCACAGGTTGCGACAGAGCGACGCCAACGTAGGTTGCGGTCGAGCGTCACGCGCGCAGGTTGCGACAGGGCCCCGCGCGCGCAGGTTGCGAACAGGGCGCCATGCACGCACGTTGCGAACAGGGCGCCGCACGCGGGTTGCGAACAGAGCGTCACGTGTGCAGTTGCGAACAGAGCGTCACGCACGCACGTTGCGAACAGGGCGCCGCGCGCGGGTTGCGAACAGGGCGCCGCGCGCGGGTTGCGAACAGAGCGTCACGTGTGCAGTTGCGAACAGAGCGTCACGCACGCACGTTGCGAACAGGGCGCCGCGCGCGGGTTGCGAACAGAGCGACGCGCGCAGGTTGTGGTCGGGCGCGGCGTAGTCGGTTCTAGTGCGCGCGGGTCGCGGTCACCGGTGGGTAGGTGGTCGGGCCGAAGGAGACGTTGTCGCTCGGGTTGAGGACGAGTTCGTCGCCGTTGATGCGGCCGCGGTACGTGCGGATGAACGGTCCGTCCACATAGGCCACCTTCAGCGTGAAGTCCGTGCCTGACCAGGCGCCCGTGGCGGCGGTGCGGCCGTTGCGGACCCAGGTGTCGTGGGCGTACGGGTGGTCGTGGGTGCCCGTGGCATCCTCGATGACGATGCGGCCGGGGGTGAACGTGAGGGCTCGGATCGTCGGGACCTGCTCGTGGCTCGGGCGCCAGTCGTGCGGGTTGAGACGGCGGGGCTGGGCCACCTCGAACCGGGCCTCCACTGTGGATGGTGCGCCGGGGACGGTGCGCAGCGCCAGTGGCGGTACCGTCGCAGGCTCCAGGTCGTCCAGAAGGTGCTCCCAGACCAGGTTGAGCACCGTCTGCATGTCGTTCGTGCCCGCGGTCATGGCCAGGACGGCGTCCTGCTCGGGTAGCACGACGCAGAACTGGCCGAACGCGCCGTCGCCGCGGAAGGCGCCGTGGCGGCAGCGCCAGAACTGGAAGCCGTATCCCTGCTGCCAGTCGATGACCTCGGGCCGGTCGTCGTTGTGGTTGTCGACCTGCTTGCGGGTGGCCTCGTGGGCCCAGCCGGGCGGGAGGATGCCGTCGGGGTCGCGCAGGTACACCTGACCGAATTTTGCGATGTCGCGGACGGTCGCGGACATGCCCCAGCCGGCCACATCGCGGCCCAGGGGGCAGCGCTCCCACTCGATCGGGCCGATGCCGATCGGGTCGAGCAGGCGCGGGCGCAGGTAGTCGGTCAGCCGCTGGCCGGTGAGGCGCTGCACGATGGCGCCGACGGCGTAGGTGGCGGCGGTGTTGTACAGGAAATACGTCCCCGGCTCGCGCTCGATCGGGACGGCCAGGAACGCGTCGAGCCAGTCGGTCTTCGCGGTGGCGAGGTTCGTGGGGTCCTCGACGTGGCCGGTCGTCATCGTCAGCAGGTGCCGGATGAGCAGGCGCGGGTCGCCGCGGCCGTCGCAGTGCTTGGCCACCGGGTCGTCGAGGTCGAGCAGGCCCTCGGCGATCGCGAAGCCGGCGGCGGTGCTGGTGAAGCTCTTGCTGAGCGAGAACAGCCGGTGCGGCTGGTCCAGTTCGTACGGGTGCCAGGCGGCCTCGGCCACGACCTCCCCGTGCTTGCGGAACACCAGGCTGTGCAGCGCGTCGACCTGCTCCTGGACGGCATCGATGAAAGACCCCACGCTCATCCGCGCAGCCTATCGCGCCGGTTTTCCCTCGAAGGGCTCACAAATCCGAAATTTCGGACACAACGGCGTTGCCGGTTCCGTAGCGTCGGTCAGGACGTCTACTGGAGGGAGACGAGCGGTGACTCGCACGAACGGGGTGGCGCTGCTGCTCCTCGGTACGCTGGCCCTCACCGGCTGCTCCGCCCACGCCAACGCCGAGACCACGGTCCGCCTCACCGGCCTGGCCCGCCTGGCCGCGGTCTCCGGGTCGGGCGCGCCGGTCATGGTGGCCCCGCGCGCCGGCGCCACCACCGACGATCTGCGGGCGGCGCTGCTGAGCGACGCCGACATCCCCGGCGGTGGCTTCACGCCGGTCGCCGTCGCGACGAGCCACAACGGCAAGGTGAGCATCGGCGGCGGCAGCTTCCCGGGCTGCCCGGCGCTCGAACCGATGACGACCGACCAGACGGTGTCGGCCGCCGTCACCTACGCCAAGGGCGCGATGGGCCCGTACCTGACCGACGCCGTCGTGCGCTTCCCGGCCGGTCAGGCCACCGAGGCTCTGAAGGCGCTGCGCAGCACCACGACCGACTGCAAGAGCTTCGAGCAGCAGCTGGCCGGCATCACCGTGAGGTTCACGCTCGCCGCGACGAGCCTCCCGGCCGGCCTGGGCGACGAGGCGGTGGGCCTGCGCATGACCGGCACCACGGACATCGGCGTCTCGGTGACCGCCGACATCGTGGCCGCCCGCCGCGGCGACTACGTGCTCTGGCTCAACGACACCGCCATCGGCACCGACTCGGCCGGCCTCGCGGCGAGCCTCGCCCCGGCCGCCGCGAAGCGCTGCACCGCGTCGCTGCCCGGCTGCTGAGCCGGCCACGCTCACCGGAACAGGCTGACCAGGGCCCGCATGAGGTGCCCGTCGTGGCGCTCGTCCACCCACACCACGGTTTCCAATGGTCTTCCGGCGTCACTGGTTTCGCGGGTGTACTGCACCACGTCGGCCGCCGCCGCGACGTCCGTGACGGCGAGGGCACCGTCCGCGCGCACCTTGTAGGCGGTGTCCTCGGCGTCGCGCACGGCCACGCGCCCGTCGTCGCCGAGCCGCGCGGCGACCGCGATGCGCCACCGGCCCTTCGTGACGAGCATCGTGTCGCTGTACACGGCAACGTGCACGTTCCCGCGCACGAGGGCCCGCGCCACCGACTCCCCGTAGCGCAGCCCGAGCACCTTGCGCTCCCGCCCCGGGGCGGCGACCGACTCGACCCGCTGCCGCTGCTCCGGCGTGAGCCCACCGAGCACCTCGGCGAGCGCACCGTCGGACAGCCCCGCCACCACGGGCGCGAGCCGCTCCGCCGGCACCAGCGGCAGGAGCGTCGCCGCCTGCTGGGGTGGGACGCCCCGGATGACCGCGGACAGGCAGTCGGGCTCGAGCGCCTGTAGCAGCCCGCGCCGCGCCTCGGGCCGCAGCGCCGGCACGATCCGCACGAGGTCGGCGGGCTTGAGCGCGGCGGCCACGATCGGCAGCCGGTCGGCCGGCATGGCCTGCAGCAGCCCGGCCGCGGAACTGGCCGGTGAGCTGCGCAGCATGGTGACGAGCTGGGCGACGGGCATCATCCCACCGGGCAACATGAGCCTTGATAACACCGGCCCGACCGCCCGCGCATGGTCCGCACGGCCGACCTTGCGCGCCGACCAGTCGAACCGTTCGGACCCGTACGTCCACCGCTCGTCGGGTGGCCGGGAGCGCGGCCGGCTCTCAAGATGCCCGGAGCGGTTGTGAGCAGACCGGGCAACGGGCGGTAACAAGCGGGCGATGCGCAGGCAACACCCGGTGGTGAGCATGGGGACAGTACCGCCGACGAAGGGACCTCCGCCGTGCGCAGCACTCCGCGCTTCCTGCAAGGTGTCTACAGC
The DNA here is from genome assembly GCF_019904175.1 of Dactylosporangium vinaceum. Taxonomy (GTDB): domain Bacteria; phylum Actinomycetota; class Actinomycetes; order Mycobacteriales; family Micromonosporaceae; genus Dactylosporangium; species Dactylosporangium vinaceum. Next base: position 5,041,241 of record NZ_CP061913.1, read on the forward strand.
TTCGAGGGCAAGGGCCTCGACGCGCCCGGGCTGCTCGACGCGGCGCTCGCCTATGTCGTGCCGGACGGGGTGACGGCGCAGACGGTGTATCTGCGGGCCGGGAACTCTGCGCCGGAGCTGGTGTGTCTCGTGCTGGTGCGCGACGGGCAGCCCATGCGGTACTTCCCGATCGGGGCCAAGGGTGACACGCACGTGGCCCTGCGGGTCGTCGAGGATCTGGAGCCGGGCACGGCGATCGAGCTGCACGCGGCCGCGCCGGTCGGGGTCGAGGTCACCGTGGTGGTCGACCTGGGGCTGGTGGAGGTCGAATGACGAAGCAGCGGCTGGTGGTCATCGGCAACGGGATGGCCGGTGCGCGGACGGTCGAGGAGATCCTGCGGCGCGGCGGGGGTGCGCTGTTCGACATCACGATGTTCGGGGCCGAACCGTACGGGAACTACAACCGCATCCTGCTGTCCAATGTGCTCAGTGGCGCCGAGGAGGAGGCGGGAATCTTCCTCAACGACATGGCGTGGTACCGCGACAACGGCATCGAGCTGCGAGCGGGCGCCCGGGTCCGGCGCATCGACCGGTTCGGCAAGGTCGTGTACGCGCAGGACGGGACCGAGCGGGCCTACGACAAGCTGATCGTGGCGACCGGCAGCCGCGCCCACGTGCCCGACATCCCGGGGATCCGCTCGCCCAACCGCGGGTACCACCAGGGCGTCTTCACCTTCCGCACGCTCGACGACACCCGGGCCATGATCCGGTATGCGCGCGAGCACGAACGCGCGGTCGTCATCGGTGGCGGGCTGCTCGGCCTGGAGGCGGCCCGCGGGCTGCAGGCGCACCTCGCGCACGTGACGCTCGTGCACTCCGGCGGGCACCTCATGCACGCGCAGCTCGACGCGCAGGGCGGCGCGATCCTGCGGCGCAGCATCGAGGCGCTCGGCATCCACACCATCACCGGGGCGCGGACGACGGAGATCCTCGGGCGTGACGCGGTCGCCGGGGTGCGGCTGCGCGACGGGCGTGACCTGCCGTGCGACGTCGTCGTCGTGGCCGCGGGCATCCGGCCGGACGCGGAGCTGGCCGCGGCGAGCGGGCTCGTGGTCGAGCGCGGGATCGTCGTCGACGACCGGATGCGGGCGCTCGACGAGCCCGACATCTACGCCGTCGGCGAGTGCGTGCAGCACCGCGGGGAGACGTACGGGCTCGTCGCGCCGCTGTGGGAGCAGGCCCGGGTGCTCGCCGACCAGATCACCGGGGCCGACCCGGGCGCCGAGTATCACGGGACCCGGACCGCGACCAAGCTCAAGGTGGCCGGCGTCGACGTGGCCTCGATGGGGCTGCGCGAGGGCGAGCGGGACGACGACGAGACGCTGGTGTTCGCCGAGCCGCGGCGCGGGGTGTACAAGAGCGTCGTCATCCGCGACGGGCGGCTGGTCGGCGCCACGCTCGTCGGTGACGTGCGGCGGGTGGCGTTGCTGACCCAGGCGTTCCACGAGGGCTCGCCGCTGCCGCCGGAGCGGGCCGAGCTGCTGTTCGACCTCGGCGCGCCCGACGACGCGCAGGCGATCGCCGAGCTCGACGACGATGCACAGGTGTGCAACTGCAACGGCGTCACGAAGCGACAGCTGGTGGATGCCGGTGCGCGCAGTGTGCACGCGGCGATGGAGGCGACGCGGGCCGGGAAGGGCTGCGGCTCGTGCAAATCGCTCATCGCGCAGATCGTCGAGTGGGCGGCGGGCGGCGCGGTGGCCGAGGACCCGGCGGCCTCGTACTACGTGCCGGGCGTACCCATGGACAAGGCGTCGTTGATGCTGGCGATTCGTGAGCGGTCGCTGCGGTCGGTGTCGGCGGTGTTCGCGGCGCTCGCACCGGGCGGGGCCGAGGACGCGCGCAGCAAGATGGGGCTCGCGTCGCTGCTGCGCATGATGTGGGGCGCGGAGTACGTCGATGAGCGGGATGCGCGTTTCATCAACGACCGCGTGCACGCGAACATTCAGCGCGACGGCACGTTCTCGGTCGTGCCGCAGATGAAGGGCGGCGTGACAACGCCCGCGCAGCTGCGGCGGATCGCCGAGGTCGCCGAGAAGTACGACGTGCCGATGGTCAAGCTGACCGGCGGGCAGCGCATCGACCTGCTCGGCGTGCGCAAGGAGGACCTGCCGGCGATGTGGGAGGACCTCGGGATGCCGTCGGGCTTCGCGTACGGCAAGAGCTTCCGGACCGTGAAGACCTGCGTCGGGGCCGAGTTCTGCCGCTTCGGCCTGGGCGACTCCACGGCGCTCGGGATCGCGATCGAGGAGCGGTACCAGGGGATCGAAGGGCCGGGCAAGCTGAAGCTGGCCGTCACCGGCTGCCCCCGCAACTGCGCGGAGGCGTACGTGAAGGACCTCGGCGTGGTGGCCATCGAAGGCGGCCGCTGGGAGATCTACGTCGGCGGCGCGGCCGGCGCCCATGTGCGCAAGGGCGACCTGCTCGCGACCGTGTCCACGGCGGACGAGGTCATCACGCTCACCGGCCGGTTCATCCAGTACTACCGGGAGAGCGCCAACTGGCTCGAGCGCACCTACGCCTGGGTGCCGCGGCTCGGCATCGACCACATCCGCGCCGTCGTCGTCGACGACGCCATGGGCTTGTCGGCGCGGCTGGACGAGGCGATCGCCGCGTCGGTTGCCGCATACCGCGATCCGTGGCTGGAGCGCCGGGAAGCCGTGACGCCCGGGCAGTTCCGCCGCGCGCTGCCGTTGACGGTGAACCGATGATCCGCCTCGCCGACATTCCGGTGGGGGAGGGCCGCGCCTACGAGATCGACGGTGAGCTCGTGGCGGTGTTCCATCTCCGCGACGGTACCGTCAAAGCCGTCTCCGGCATCTGCCCGCACGCGGGAGGGCCGTTGGCGGACGGGCTCGTCGACCTGCGCCAGGTCGTCTGCCCGCTGCATCAGCACACGTTCGACCTGGCCACCGGCTGCTCGACGTCGGGCCAGGCCGACCTGACGGTGTACTCCTCCACAGTGGACGAGGAGGGGAACGTCAGCGTCAGGTCGACGACGACGTCACGATCAGCGTGACTACGAACAGGAACAGCGCGAGCGGAATGCCCAGCCCGATGATCGCCATCGGCCGCTGGAGGAGCGGCTTGCCCGGGTCCATCGGCTGCCGGCTGCCACCGTAGGGCGACGGCTGCGGCGCGGGCAGGCTCGCCACCTTGTCCCGCTTCACGACGTTGATGAGCACGGTGATCGGCGTGATGATGAAGGAGGCGTAGCCCCACCAGCCCTGCACGAGCGTCTTCGCCGTCATCGAGCGGAACGTGGACAGGCCGCAGTCGCGGCAGAACGGGCCGTCGAGCGACAGGAACCGCATCAGCACGATCATGCCCTGATGCCCGCGAAACTTGACGCTCGCCGCAGGGACGCTGCCGCAGAACCGGCACTGCACGAGCGGCGCACCCTGGGGCTGCGGCGCCTGGTACGGCTGCTGCCCCTGGTACGACTGCGGCGCCTGGTACGGCTGCTGCCCCGGATAGGACGGCTGGACCTGATGCGCCGGCGGGGCGGGGTAGCCCTGCGGCGCCGGCTGGGGCGGCTGGGGCGGATAGGGCTGCTGCGTCGGGTACTGCGGTTGGCTCATCGGACACCTCTTGCACTCCGGGGACGCTGCATCGTACTGCCGAGCGGGTCGGCCGCGTTGCCCCTATCGCAGGAACTTCAGGATCGCCTCGGCGGTCTCCGCGGGGTACTGCGCGTGCGGGTAGTGCCCGGCGCCGTCGATGACCACGAGCTGCCCGAGGCCGGCCGGCAGCGCGGCGACGACTGCCTCGCCCTCGGCCCGCGGCGACACCCAGTCCGGGTCCAGGGAGCCCTCGACGACGAGCACGGGGCAGCGGACGTTGGCCAGCTGCGCGCCCGCGTCCTTCGGTGCCGACCGGCCCATTTTCTGCATGGCGTGCATGCGGCCCGGCTCGCGCATCATCGCGTCGACGCGGGCGAGGTCGGCGGCCCAGTCCGCGGGCCGGCGGCCGGGGTAGGCGAGCTCGAGGTACTGCGTCCACAGCCCGACGCTCCCGAATACTCCGGCGCCGAGCAGCCGGAGCGCACCCCTGCGGTAGGCGGCGTGGCCGAAGTCGCCGAGCGTGATCGACGCGGCCCGGGTGAACGGCGCCAGTTCGACGATCGACGTGAACAGGTGCGGGGCCTCGGCGGCGGCGATGGTGGCCGCGCCGCCGGCGATGGAGTGGCCGACAAGCACCGCCGGCGCCCCGAGGTGCTCGGTCAGCGCGATCAGGTCACCGGCGATGTCGGTGCGCGAGTAGGACGGCCAGCCGACGCTCGACTCGCCGCACCCGCGCAGGTCCAGCCGCGCCACGCGGTAGCCGGCCCGGACCAGCTCGGGCGCGAGGAACCGGTACGCCTCGCGGCTGTTGCCCATGCCGTGGGCGAGCACGATGAGCGGCCCTTCGCCGCTGACCTCGTAGGCGAGGGTTCCACCGTCGACGGTGAGGTACTCGGTCATGACAACCTCCGGTTGGCTAATGGCGTTAGCTTTAAGCTAATGGCATTAGCCAAATCCTGTCAAGCGTCGAGTGGGGCTGGCCACACCGGCACCGTGGGCTCAGCCGGATACCGCCGCCGCATCCCCGCTCATAGCGTTCTGACCATGGAAAACAACGAGATGCGCATCGACCGGCAGTTCGGCACGGTCGTTCGCGAAGGCGCCTGGCTCGTCCCGTCGCAGATCGAGGTCCGCCTGGCCGCCGCCAACGCCCGGCTCGACTTCACCGAGGCCGTCCCCGGCGCCGACACCGTCGAGCTGGCGGTGGACCTGGGTCTGGGCAGCGAGCTGACGTTGGTGGTGCCGCCGGGAGTGAAGGTCGTCGCCGATGACCTGGACGCCCGCCAGGGCGACTACGAGGTCCGCACCAAGCCCGACCCGAGCACTCCGGCCCGGCTCACGGTGCGCGTCACCGGCCGCCTGCACGCCGGGGGAGACCTCGTGGTCCGGGCCCCGAAGCGCAGCCTCGACCAGTGGCTGCGCCCCGGCCGCGCCACCTGAACCCGGGCCGGCCCGCCGCCCGGCGGTCAGCTTCGGGCCACGGTCAGCTCGATGACCCGCGGCGGCTCGTCGGAGCGGGGCTGCGGTCCCGGTCTCGGGCGGCGCCGGACCAGGCCCGCGAGCAGCGCCCCGACCGTGGCCGCGACGAACAGGTGCAGGGTCTCGGCGTCCGGGTCGTGATACGGCACCGGGACCGGCACGACCACCCTGCGGGTCGGGGTGCCCGGGCCTTCGGGCGGCGGCGGCGACGCGGCGGCCGGTCCGGCGGCGATGATGGTGCACATGACGGCGGCGGTGAACGTGGTGGCCGCCGCGGCGGCGACGGATGCGGTACGGCAGATGATGCTCGGCATGCCCTCCAGGCTCCCGGCCCTCCGCGCGCCGGGCATCGGCAGCGGACCCCCGACTTTCCGGCCCGGCACTCCCGGATTGCCGCCCGAGCCGCCGGTATTGCCGGGCCGGGGCCGCGGCGGTGCCGGGGATGTCGGGGTCCGGCAAGGTGCCGGTGCGGGACCTCCGCCGGGCGCAATACCGTGAACATATGCCCGAGTTGATCCGCCCGGCCGTGCGCCTGCACGCGGCGTTCCTGGACTGCCGTGACGAGTGGGGCCCCGGCCCGCACGAGGACGGCTTCGGCCTGCACCCCGGCGACGACGTGGACTCGCCCGAGGGGTTCGCCGCCTGGGTGCACGAGCGTGTCCGGCTGGAGCACCCCGCGGGGACGCCGTGCCCGCCGGAGCGGCACGCCTCGGCCCGGTGGATCGTCCAGGACGGGCGGGTGCTCGGCGGGATCGCCCTGCGGCATTGGTTCGACGACCGGCTCGGGGACATCGGCTACGGGGTGCGGCCGTCGGCGCGGGGGCGGGGCCTGGCCGGATGGGCGCTCGGGTTGATGCTCGGGGAGGCGCGGGCGGTGCTCGGCCGGCCGCGGGTGCTGGTGCTCTGCGCGGAGGACAACATCGCCTCGGCGCGCACGATCGAGGGCTGCGGCGGTGTGCTCGACGGCGTCCGCGGGCCGGTGCGGCGCTACTGGGTGCCGACGGACGGCCGGCCCTGAACCGGGGCCGGCCGTCCGCGCCGGGTCACATGCTGCGCAGTTCGCGGTCACGCCACGCGGCGGACCAGGAGGTGCGGCTGTTCGTGCGCAGCAGCGACCCCTCGTAGATGCGCGCTCCGGCCAGCAGCGCACCGAGCGCGGCCGCGGCCAGGATCACCAGGGCCAGGAACGGCTCCCAGGCGGCGGCCGAGCCGTCGAAGAGGCGGACCGGCATGGCGGTCGGGGCCGAGAACGGGACGTAGGACAGGATGCGCATCGCTGTCGGGTTGTCGCCGAGGAAGATGACCGCGAAGAACGGCAGCATGACGAGCAGCTGCACCGGCATGCCGGCGTTGGCCACGTCCTCGAGGCGGTTGACGAGCGCGCCGACCGCGGCCCACAACGCGGCGAGCATGATGAAGCCGAGCACGAAGAACGGGATGAACCAGGCCATCGCCGGGCCGAGCAGCGGCAGCAGCGTGCCGGCGTCGTCGCTGAACTGGGCGCCGGCCACGGTGACGACGGCGACCAGGGCTATCTGGGCCAGGGCGAGGACACCGCCCGCGACGACCTTGCCGATGAGCAGGGCGCGGACCGGTACCGCGGCCACCAGAATCTCGACCATGCGGGTCTGTTTCTCTTCCACGACGCTCTGGGCGATCTGGATGCCGAACGTGAGCGAGGTGAAGAAGAAGACGAGCGCGAACATGAACGGCACGAGGAACGCCGCCAGCTCGTTCACGGCGTCGGGGTCCAGGAGCCGCACCTCGGGTGCCACGGACAGCGCGCGCACGATGTCGCCCGGCGCATCCTTCATGGCCAGCACCTCGGGCTGACCGGACTTGTCGACGACCGCGGCGTCCGCGTCACCGTCCCGCACGACCTTCTCGGGATCGGCGACCACCTTCACCTCGAGGCCCGCGTCGCGCAGCTTGCTCTCGTACGGCGAGGACTGCGCCACCGCGACCGACGACGGCCCGCCCGCCAGCAGCGCCGGCAGGATCGAGGAGCCGAACGCGAACAGCAGGAAGAACAGCGTGCTGAACACGAACGTCTTGTCCCGCAGCTTCACCTTGAGCTCGCGCGCGGCGACCAGGCGCACCGCTTCGACCAGGTTCATCGGGTCACCTCTCGGAAGATCTCGGCCAGCGACGGGACGACGGGGCCGAACGCGCGCACCGGGCCGCGGGCCAGCGCTTCACGCAGGACCACCTGATCGTCGGCGGCTCCGGCCAGGTCGAAGACGGCCCGGTCGCCGTCCAGGTCGATCACGGTGACGCCGGGATGATCGCGCAGCCACCCCGTGTCACCGTCGACGCGCAGCTCATAGCGGGGCTCGGCGTAACGGCTGCGCAGCTCGTCGCGCGTGCCGGTGGCCCGGATCTGCCCGGCCGCGATGATGACGAGGTCGTCGCACAGGCGCTCGACGACGTCCAGTTGGTGGCTGGAGAACAACACCGGGACGCCCGCTGACGTGCGTTCGCGCAGCACGCTCACGACGGTGTCCACGGCGAGCGGGTCGAGGCCGGAGAACGGCTCGTCGAGCACGAGCAGCACCGGCTCGTGCACGAGTGCGGCGGCGATCTGCGCGCGCTGCTGGTTGCCCAGCGACAGCTGCTGCAGCGGCTCCTCCGCCCGTTCGCTCAGCCCGAGCCGTTCGAGCAGGTCCGCGGCGTTGCGCTTCGCGCGTTCGTGCGTGAGCGCGTGCAGCCGGCCGAGGTAGATGAGCTGTTCGCGCACGCTCATCTTCGGGTACAGGCCGCGCTCCTCGGGCATGTAGCCGATCTGCCGCCGCTGCTCCTTGCTCAGCGGCGAGCCCTGCCAGGTGACGGTGCCCGAGTCGGCGGCCAGCACCCCGAGGATGATTCTCATCGTCGTGGTCTTGCCGGCGCCGTTCGCGCCGACGAAACCCGTCATCCGGCCGGACCCGACGTCGAAGGTGATATCGGAGAGCACCTGCCGGTCGCCGAAGCGCCGGTTGACCCCCTCGATCCGCAGTGCGTCGCTCATGCGATTCACGGTAGGCGGCGCGCGGCGGGAAAGAATCCGGCTGGCGATCTACCCCCGGGTCCGTCGCGCGACGGACCCCGTCGATGCCGGGTCAGCGCTGCGGACCCGGCACGACCACCCCGTGTTCGTAGGCGAACACCACGGCCGCCGTCCGATCGCGCAGTTCGAGCTTCGTCAGCACCCGGCTGACGTGCGTCTTCACCGTCGCCTCGCCCAGGTGCAGCCGGCCCGCGATCTCGGCGTTCGTCGCCCCGCCGGCCAGCTCGACGAGCACCTCGCGCTCCCGCGGCGTCAACTCGGCCAGCCGCGCGTCACCGTGCGCCGCCGGCCGCCGCCCGGGCCGCGCGAACGCCGCGATCACCCGCCGGGTCAGCTCAGGCGCCAGCAGCGCGTCGCCGCGCGCGACGATGCGCACCGCGTCGATCAGGGCCTCCGGCGTGCCGTTCTTCAGCAGGAACCCGCTGGCCCCGGCCTCGAGCGCGGCGAACAGGTAGTCGTCGCGGTCGAACGTCGTGAGCATCAGCACCGCCGGTGCCGGCCCGGCCGCGGTGATCTCCCGGGTCGCCGCGAGCCCGTCGAGCCCCGGCATCTCGACGTCCATGAGCAGGACATCGGCGGGGGTACCGCGGGCAAGGTCGACCGCCTGCCGCCCGTCCGCGGCCTCGCCGACCACGGTCAGGTCGTCCTCCGTCTCGAGGATGACCCGAAACCCCGTGCGGACGAGCTGGTGGTCGTCCGCGAGCAGCACCCGAATCATGCTCCGGACCTTAGTACGCTCCAGTCAGTACGCTGCATGACCATGGGTGCGATGGTGTTCACGGGTGGCCCGATCTGGACCGGCGGCCCGTCGTCCGGCTCCGGGCCGGCCGCGCTGGGGGTCGACGGTGGCCGGATCGTGGCTGTGGGTGACCGGGCCGACGTGCAGGCCGCGCTGGCGAAACCGTACGAGCTCGTCGACCTGGCCGGCCGGGCCCTGATCCCCGGCCTGCACGACGCCCACGTCCACCCGGTCCAGGGCGCCCTCGAACGGCTCCGCTGCGACCTGTCGCACCTGAACGACCGGGCCGCCTACCGGGCCGCCGTCGCCGCCTACGCCGAGGCCCACCCGGACCGCACCTGGATCACCGGCGGCGGCTGGTCGATGTCGGCGTTTCCCGGCGGCCTCCCGCACCGCACGGACCTCGACACCGTCGCGCCGGGCCGCCCGGTGTTCCTGCCCAACCGCGACCACCACTCGGCCTGGGTCAGCACGGCCGCCCTGGCCGCGGCCGGCATCGACGCGCGGACCCCGGACCCGCGCAGCGGCCGCATCGAGCGCGACCCCGACGGCTCTCCCTCGGGTGTCCTGCACGAGGCCGCAATGGACCTCGTGACACCCCTGCTGCCGGAGGACACCGAGACCGACTACGACCAGGCCCTGCTGGAGGCGCAGCGCTACCTGTTCTCGCTCGGCGTCACCGGCTGGCAGGACGCCATCGTCGGCTCCTACGCCGGCTCCCGCGACCAGTACGACACCTACCGGCGCGCGGCCGCGTCGGGCCGGCTGCGGGCCCGGGTCGCCGGCGCGCTGTGGTGGGACCGTTCCCAGGGCCTGGAGCAGCTGGCCTTCATGGCCGAGCGCCGGGCGGCGGCCGGCGGCCGGTTCCGCACCCCGATCGTGAAGATCATGCAGGACGGCGTCGCCGAGAACTTCACCGCGTCGATGCTGGAGCCGTACGTCGGCCACGACTTCTGCGGCACGTCCAATGTGGACCCGCAGCGCCTGCGGTCCTATGTGGCCGCCCTGGACGCGGCCGGCTTCTCCGTGCACTTCCACGCGATCGGCGACCGGGCGGTCCGCGAGTGCCTGGACGCCGTGGAGGCCGGCGGCAACACGCAGCGCCACCATATCGCCCACCTGCACGTCGTCAACCCGGCCGACGTGCCCCGGTTCGCGGCGCTCGACGTGACAGCGAACATCCAGTCGCTGTGGGCCACCCACCACGAGCAGAACGACACCCTGTGCGTGCCGTTCTTCGGCCCGGACCGGGTCGCGCACCAGTACCCGTTCGGCGCCATCCACCGCGCGGGCGGGCGCCTGGCCGCGGGCAGCGACTGGCCGGTCTCGACCCCCGACCCGTGGCCCGCGATCCACGTGGCCGTGCACCGCACGGAGCCCCCGGACTCCGCCGAGTCGGCCTGGCCCGCGTCCCAGACCCCGATGCTGCCGGAGCAGGCGCTGACCCTGGAGCAGGCGCTGTGCGCGTACACGGCCGGTTCGGCGTACGTGTCCCACCTCGACCGGGAGGTGGGAGCGCTCACGGCCGGCCGGGCCGCGGACCTGGTCGTCCTGGACCGCGACCCGTTCACGCCCGGCGCCGAGCTGCACACGGTCAAGGCCGACCTGGTCTTCGTGGACGGCACACTGGTCCACGAGCGCTGACGGGCACCGGCGCCGGGCCGCGGCCCGGTCGCGTCAGCCGAGCGACTCCCGGGTCAGCCGGCGCACGGTCAGGTGGATCCGCGCCTCGCCGGCGGCGGCTTTCGCGGCCACGCCGGCCAGGGACCCGAGCAGCCAGACGCATGGCACGATCGCCGCTGCGGCCACGATGGACATCACCACGTCGCTGTTCTCCGTTCCGGTTGAGGGACCTCCAGTGTCGGCCCGCCGGGTGACCCTACGGGTTGCCCGCAAGTTGCCGGCCCGGTGCGTGCGTGCACCCGGACTCCCGGCAGACCGCGTCCAGCAGCGCCGTGATGCCGGGCGCCGCCCGCCGGTCCTTCACGTAGGCGATCATCTCCGCGTAGCGGTGGTCGTCGGTCGTGCGCTCGTACCGGGCCCGGCCCCGGGCCGGGGTGAGGTAGCCGGCCTGCACGGCCGCGGTGACCAGGGCCGCCGGGTCGTCGATGTACCGCTTGCCGGTGAGCACGGCCTTGGCGTCCAGCCAGTTGCGCCGGCCCTGGCCGGTCGGCCTGACGAACTTGCGGAACACGCCGGTCAGCTGCTGGGCCGCGGCGCACGGGTCGTCGGTGCGGGCCCGCCCGCCCTTGGCCACGATGTGCTGGACGAACGCGTCGGCCGACTCGACCTTGCGCCGGTCGAGCCGGACCGACACGAACCTCGCCAGGTCGCCGAAGCCGGCCTGCGGCAGCGTCGCGTGGCTGGTGCCGGTGAACACGGTCTCGGCCAGGATCGCGTCGGCCAGGTTGCAGCCGGTGAGGTCGCAGTCGACGAACCGGGTCGCCTCCAGGTTCGCCCCGCGCAGCGAGACGTCGCGCAGCGCGATGCCGGTGAAGACAAGGCCGGAGAGGTCCTGGCGCTCCAGCGGCGCTTTACGCAGTAGGGCGTCGCAGCGGGGCAGGGCGATCAGGGCCTGCAGCATGTTGTGGAACGCGATCGGGTGGCCGGCCGCCTGGGTGAGCCGCAGCAGCAGCTCCTCGCCGGCGCCGTGCTGGGTGATCCAGTGGCTGAGCAGCCGCAGCGCTATCGAGTCCGGCGGGAACCGGCGCCAGCCGAGCAGCCGCTCGAACGGCCCGGGGCTGACCGGGAACAGCGCGATGGCCCGCCGGCCGATGAAGTACTCGAAGATGACGTCCTGGGCGAAGCGGACCCGGTTGTGCTCCAGCGCGCCGCGCAGCAGGGACAGCTGGCGGATGTGCCCGGCGATGCGCTCGCGGGCCTCGTCGTCGAGGTCGGCGAGGTACAGGTCGGACCATTCGTCGATGAAGGCGACGTCGACACCGCGGTCGCGCCCGTCGCTCACCTCCTCCACGGCGATCTCGGTGACCAGCTCCAGCAGGTCCTCCAGCCCGATCTCGTCGGTGAGCAGGCCCTTCTCGTCGTATTCGCGGCGCAGGATGGACCGGGTGGCGGCCTCGATGAGGGCCAGCTCCGAGTAGTCGTCGGGCACCTCGCCGGGCGGGTCGTCGCCGACGTGGGTGGCGAGGAGCTCGGCGTAGTAGGGCGTGCCGCACAGCGCCATCAGGTTCGGCCGCTCGTCGACGACCGACAGCAGCCGCTGGTCGTGCTGCTGCAGCCGGATGCGGGCGAAGTCGGCGATCGAGCTGCGCGGCCACGGCAGCAGCCGGTACTCGTCGATCTGGTCGTGGGCGTCGGCGAGGTAGTCGCGCAGGCTCGGGCTGGTGCCCAGCAGCGAGTCGCGCACGCAGATGAGGATCCGCGGGTGGCCGTCGCGGCGCACGATGTCGTCGATGTACTCGAAGAAGCGCGGGTCCCGCGAGATGACCTCGTCGAGGCCGTCGAGCAGCCAGCTGGCGTAGCCCCGGGTCAGCATCCACTCGAACGCGGCCGGGTTCGTGGGCCGGGCGTACTCGGTCTGCATGAACGCGTCGACCATGGGGCGCAGGGCCGGCGCGTTGGCCGTGGACAGGTATTCGGGCAGCAGCGGCAGCGGGCGCCGGCCGCGCCGCTGCTGCTTCTTGCCGGCCATGAACCTGGCGTGCAGCCCGGCGAACAGCGACTTGAACAGCATGCTCTTGCCCGAGCCGGCCGGCGCGGTGACCAGGACGATCGGCCGCTGCCACTCGCCGGTGCCGGCGAAGCGCCGCTCCAGCTCGGCGAGCAGGTCGGGGCCCTCCTGGCCGTGGCTGACCCGCTCGTAGGGCTGCTGGGTGCGCCGGCGGGCCGCGGCCACGCCGGCGTCGCGCAGCTCCAGGGCCGCGGTGCCCTGCGTCTTGCCGGCGGCGTTGTCCCAGCGGAACGGGGAGTCGAAGAACTGGATCGGCACCCGCACCTCGACGTCGTACGCGGCCCGGGCCTGCGGGCGGAACCCGGCCGACAGGCCGTGCGTCGACTCCACCAGCAGGAACTTCAGGCCGTCGGTGCGCGAGTCCTCCTTGAACCGGTGCAGCAGGGTGCCCTCGTTGCGGCGCAGCTCCTCGGCGTCGTCGTAGGCCGGGCACCAGACGGTGATCAGGTCGCTCATCCCGCCGATACCGGCCTTCTCGGCCTTGACCAGCCCGGAGCGCCGGTCCGCGGTGACGACCGAATAGCCCTCGGCCTCCAGGTAGCTCGTTGCCTCCTCGAAGAGTGTCACGTGTGCTCCTCCATCAGGAAACGGATGCCGTCCCACTGCCCGGCGTCGCCGACGATGTGCAGGTAGGCACAGGCCCGGCTGGCGGCGATGTAGTCGAGCGTTCGATCGGTGCTGACGGACGCGTCGGCGGCGTACACCACCACCTGCGCCTCGCAGCCACGAAACTCCTCGACGGAGCCCACGTGGACGGCCCGGGGCACACCGGCGCGCAGCAGCGCCCGGCGCAGCGGCTCGTGGCCGTGTGCGCTGCGGGTCAGCACGGCGAGCTGGGCCGGCCGCAGATCCTGGAGCAGCTCCCGCACGACGCGGACCACCTCGTGGTGCCCGCCCGGCTCGAAGGAGCTCAGCCGGGGCCGCCGCCCGTCGGGGCCGGAGCGCGGGCTCGGCGCGCCCGAGATCCGGGCCACGAGCTTGGCGATGGGCAGCGCGTTGCGGCAGTTGCGGGTCAGCCAGAACGTGTTGTAGTCGCCCTCGGGCCGCCACATGCCTGTCGCGTCGCGCTGGTACGGGTCGGCGAACAGCAGCGTCGTCCCGCCCGGCCGGACCAGGTCCTCCAGCGCGCCGAGCAGGTACGGGTTCTGGCTCTGCGCCTCGTCGACGATGAGGTGGTCGAACGGGCGGCCGTGGGCCTCGGCGAGCTCGACGGCGGTGATCCACAGCTCGTCGTCGCGGCGGCCGGCGAACGCCTCGGCACCGAAGGCGTCGGCGAGCACGTCGGCCGCGTCGCCGCAGCACACACCGCTGGCCTGCAGCGACTCGCGCAGCTGCCGGCGCAGGTGGCGCGGCTGCCCGATGAGCCCGACGGCGCCGCCGTCGCGGGCGAGCTCCCGGCTGCGGGTCTGCGCCAGCAGGGTCTTGCCGGTCCCGGCTGCGCCGAGCACCAGCGAGCGGCGCTGGTTGGACGTGGCCTCCAGCACCTCCAGCTGCTCGGTGGTGAACTCGATCTGGCGCCGGGTGAGCGCCTCGATCTCGCCGGTGGTGAGGTCGACGTCGTAGCCGACGGTCCGCTCCACCGTCGCCGCCGGGCTCAGCGCGGCGAGCACCCGCCCGAAGTCGTCCGGGTGCGCCCACCCGGCCAGCCGGAAGTGCTCGAACACCGTGCCGAGCACGGATCGGACCCGGTGCAGCGACGCCCGGTCGAGCACCAGCTCCTCCGGCGCGTTCGGCCCGAGCCGGCCGGACGGGCGCCCGTCGGTGAACAGCACGCAGTGCGCGGCCGGCAGCCACCGCACCCCGGCCTGCTCCTTGAGCCAGGCCATCAGCCGGAACCGGTTGGCGGCGGCCTGCTCGAACGGGTCGCGGACCGGCTGGACGCCGTCGGCCCGCAGCGCGACCCACTGCCGCCCGTCGACCGCGTATTCGCCGTCCTTCACCTCGACGACCAGCAGGCCGAAGCGGGGGTGCAGCAGCACGAAGTCGGCCTCGCCGAAGCGCAGGCCGCCCCGCTCGGCGACGGCGAAGTCGAGGCTGTGCAGCACGCACCACGCGTCGGAGAGCGCCCGCAGCCCGTCGAGGACCAGCCGCTCGCCCCGGGTCGCACCGGTCCGGGGCCGTGGGGGATAGAACCTCGCCACTGCGCGTCTCCCTCCGCCGTGGCGTCAATGGTGCGGCGGAGGCCGAGCCGGAGGGCATAGGTCGAGCGGCGCCAATACGCCGCCCCGGCAGCGCGGCCCGGGGCCTGGACGTCCGCCCCGGCCGCCGTTCACCCGATGGCATTCCGGCCGGGTCGCGGCTCAGGGCCGCCGGGAGGAGCCGCGCGCTTCGCTCACTACCCGGCGGCCACCGCCGTGACGGCCGGGTCGTCCTGCCGCCGGCGGCCGCGGCGCACCAGGACCCGGGGCGGCGGCCGGCGGTGCACGCGGCGGCGCATGTAGTGCTCGACGGCGCCGCCCGGGTGCGAGTCGGCGACCGCGGACTGCACGGCCTCGCGCAGCCAGTTGGGCAGCGACGCGCCCAGGCTCGTGCCGTTCTCGACCTGCCAGCCCTCGTCGCCGAGCGCGTTGAGCAGGGCGACCTTCCCGGGCACGGCCTGCGACCGGATACTGTTGCCGTCGACGACCACGGCGGCCAGGCTGTATTCGAGGGCCCGCTGGTTGCGGTCCGGATGGTTGTGCAGCTTGCGCTGCTCCTCCGACTGCGTGGAGACGAAGTACACGAAGCCGTACTCCCACTGCTCGCTCGCCATGCCGCGAATGGTGCCCGAAGTGTCGCGCTCGTCCGGCCGAACCGCGCACAGTACATCCGTCCCGGGTCCCTCGATCGGCCATCGTCACTTAGGCTGATCGGCGTGAGGGCCGCATGGGTCGTGCTGGTGGCGCTGCTGGCCGGCTGCTCGTCCGCGCCGTCGCCCGCACCGGCGGGCACAGCGCCGTCACCGGGCCCGTCGGCCGGGCCGACGCGCTCACCTTCACCCTCACCCTCGGCGACCCCCGCCGACCTCACGCTGGCGTTCGCCGGCGACGTGCACTTCACCGAGCGCACCCGCAAGCTGCTCGACGATCCGGGCAGCGCTGTCGGGCCGATGGCCGACGTGCTGCGCGCCGCCGACCTGGCCGTGGTCAACCTCGAGAGCGCCGTGACCACACGCGGGACGCCGGAGCCGAAGGAGTTCCACTTCCGGGCGCCGCCGTCGGCGTACACGGCGCTCAAGGCGGCCGGCATCGACGCCGTCACGATCGCCAACAACCACGCGCTCGACTACGGCCGGGTCGGGTTCGCCGACACGCTCGACGGGGCGGCCGCGGCCGGGATGCCGGCGTTCGGCGGCGGGCGCACCATCGACGAGGCATACGCGCCGATGATCCTGCCGGTGCGCGGCGTGCGCGTGGCGCTGCTCGGGTTCAGTCAGATCCACACCCTCGCGGAGCAGTGGAAGGCCGGCCCGGCGACGTCCGGCATCGCGCTGGCGTGGGACGTGGACCGGGCGGTGGCCGCCGTGAAGGCCGCGCGGGAGCGGGCCGACCTGGTGATCGTCTTCAACCACTGGGGTACCGAGACGGAGTCCTGCCCCAACGCGGACCAGAAGTCCTTCGCGAGGTCCCTGGCCGACGCCGGGGCCGACCTGATCATCGGCGCCCACGCCCACGTGCTCCAGGGCGACGGCTGGCTCGGCCGGACGTACGTCGCCTACGGCCTGGGCAACTTCGTCTGGTACGTCGGCTCGGCCGATACCGGGGTCCTGCGCGTGCAGGTGCGCGGCCGCACCGCGACCCGGGCCGAGCTCGTGCCCGCCGTCGTCTCGCCGACCGGGCAGCCCAAGCCGCTGACCGGCCCCGCCGCGACGGCATTGACGAACCGCTTCGCGGGCCTGCGCAAGTGCACGGGCTTAAGCTCAGGGGCATGAGCGACGAGCGGAGTCTCTGGGCGCTGGCCGACCTGGTCACGCCGATGGCGATCCGGGTGGCGGCGACGCTGCGGCTGGCCGACCACATCACCGCCGGCACGCGCACACCCGAAGCCCTGGCCGAGGCGGTGCAGGCCGACCCCGACGCGCTCCGGCGGCTGCTCGAGCACCTGGCCACGGCCGGGCTCGTGACGCGCACCGGGGACGGGTTCGCGCTGAGCCCGCTCGGCGAGCAGCTGCGCGGCGACCACCCCGACCAGTTCCGGGACTGGCTCGACCTCGAGGGCTCGATCGGCCGCTCCGACCTGGCGTTCACCGGCCTGCTGCACACCGTGCGCACGGGGGAGGCGGCGTTCCCGCGGCACTTCGGGCGGCCGTTCTGGGAGGACCTCGCGGCCGACGCCGCGCGCCAGGCGTCGTTCGACAACCTCATGGGCGGCCGCCTCACCCGCGACCTGCCGGCCGTCGCCACCGCCTACCCGTGGGGCGCGGCCGGGCACGTCGTCGACGTCGGCGGGGGCGACGGCAGCCTGCTGCTCGCGATCCTGGACGCGCATCCGGGTGTGCGCGGTACCGTCGTCGAGCTGCCCGGCGCCGCGGCGAAGGCCGAGGCGGCGATCGCCGCGGCCGGGCTGGCCGACCGCGCGGCCGTGCGCACCGGCAGCTTCTTCGACGAGGGCGTGCTCCCCGCCGGCGCGGGCGCCTACGTGCTCTCCGGGGTCCTGCACAACTGGTCGGACGCCGATGCGACCCGGCTCCTGCGCCGCTGCGCCGACGCGGCCGGCCCCGGCGGTGTCGTGCTCGTGGCCGACCACATCGGCGACGACTACAACACCGAGGGCGACCTGCGCATGCTCACCTACTTCAAAGGCTGCGAGCGCACCCTCGACCGGCTCCGGCAGGTGGCCGCCGCGGCCGGTCTGACCGTCGGCGACCTGCTCCCCGCGGGCTCCCGGTCCCTGCTCGAGCTGCGCTCAGCCGCCTAGTTCGCGCTTGCGGCGCAGCAGGGCGGCCCGGCGGCGCCGCGACCGGACCAGGTTCGTGACCGCGAGGGCGAGCAGCGCACCCACGACCGCCAGGGCCAGCGGGGCCGCCGCGATCAGCGCGACCGGCACGGCGACCGCGACCGTCGCGCCCAGCCCCAGCCAGGCGGCCACGACCCGGTCGAGGGCGTAGAGGGGCAGGCGGCTGGTGAGGACCCAGGCGGCGTACCCCACCCAGGCCAGCCCGACGGCGACAAGCCCCGCGAAGGCCAGCTGCGTCCGCGCGGGCAGCTCCGGCTCGGTGACCCACAGCAGCGAGATCAGCAGGGTCATGGCGGCGCCCGCGAGCAGGACGCCCACGACGGCCAGCCGCCGGGGGCGGGACAGGCGGCCGGAGAGCCGGTCGAGCATGTCGTCGGGGGTCACGTGTGGCTTCCCTTCTGCAGCAGGGCCTCGCGGAGCAGGCGCCGGGCCCGGTTGAGCCGCGACTTGACGGTGCCGACCGGCACGGCGCAGATCTCCGCGCACGTCTCCAGGGCCAGGTCGTGCAGGTAGAACAGGATCAGGATCTCGCGCTCGCGGGCCGGCAGCGCCGCGAGCCCGGCCGCCACCTCCGCCCGGTCGAGCACCTCGGCGCTGCCGTCCGGCCGCGCCAGGTCGACCTCGACGAACACCTCCGGCCGGGCGTACTCCACGCGCAGCCGATTGGTCACCGCCCGCCGCGCGACGGTGAACAGCCAGGGTGTGAACCGCTCCGGGTCGCGCAGCCTCGGCAGGCCCCGGAGCACGGCCAGCCACACCTCCTGCGCGACGTCATCGGCCGCGGCCGCGGGCAGCATGCGCCGCACGTAGCTCCAGACCGGGTCGTGCCAGGCCCGCACCAGCGCGGCCAGGGCGTCGCGCTCGCCGAGCTGGGCGCGGACCACCAGTAGTGCATCGGTCATGGCGACCTCCTCACCCGGCTCAGTCGGTGCGCACGGCCGCCAGGTTCACGCAGCCTATGATCGGGTCCGTGGTTCGGGTACGGCTGCTGGGTCCGGTCGACGTCACCGTGGGCGACGAGGTGCGGGCGCTGCCGGGCCGGCGTCGCAAGGCGATGCTCGCCGTGCTCGGCCTGCACCGCGGCGCCGTCGTCGGCGTCGACCGGCTCGTGGGGCTGGTCTGGGACGACGAGGACTCGGTGGTGCTGGCGAACACCGTCCAGCAGCACGTCTCCGGGCTGCGCACGGTCCTCGGTGACCGGCTCGCGATCGAGGCCCGCCCGCCCGGGTACCTCCTGCACGCCGAGACCGACCTGGCCCTCGTCGACAGGCACGTCCGGGCCGGGCGGGCCGCGGACCGGCCCGAGGTCGCGGCCGGGCACTTCCGGGCCGCGCTGGAGCTGTGGCGGGGCCCGGCGCTGGCCGACCTGACCGGGCTGAGCTGGCTGCGCGGCCAGGGCGAGCGCCTCGACCAGCTGCGCCGGGACATCCGCCTCGACCTCGTCGACGCGCGGCTGCGGCTCGGCGAGCACGACCGCCTGGTGCCCGACCTGGAGGCGCTGGCGGCCGAGCATCCGTTCGACGAGCGCATCCACGGCCAGCTCATGGCGGCCCTGGAGGCGGCGGGGCGGCCCGCGGATGCCCTCGCGGTGTACGACCGCCTCCAGGGCGCCCTCGATCGCGAGCTTGGCCTGCGCCCCCGGGTCGAACTGCGCTCCCGCCGGGCCGCGCTGCTGGCCGCGCGGCAGGCGCCCGCGCGGCCGCCGGCCGGGCCGACGGCACCCGCGCCGGTGCCGGCCGCGAAGCGGGCGCCCGCCCAGCTGCCGGTGACGGTGCGGGGTTTCGCCGGTCGGGCGGCCGAGCTGGAGAGCCTTGACCAGCTCGTCACCGCCGGCGTGGCCCCCGGTGGCGGGGCCCGGCCCGGCCGCGTCGCGGTGATCTCGGGGACGGCCGGGGTCGGG
This sequence comes from Dactylosporangium vinaceum, assembly GCF_019904175.1. Taxonomy (GTDB): domain Bacteria; phylum Actinomycetota; class Actinomycetes; order Mycobacteriales; family Micromonosporaceae; genus Dactylosporangium; species Dactylosporangium vinaceum. The sequence goes on from NZ_CP061913.1 coordinate 5,060,633, forward strand.
AAGACGGCGCTCACCCTGCACTGGGCGCACCGGGCGGCACCGGAGTTCCCCGACGGCCAGCTCTACGTGAACCTGCGCGGGTTCGACCCGGGCGGGGCCGCGGTCGGGGCCGGTCCGGCGCTGGCGGTGCTGCTGGAGGCGCTGGGGGTGCCGGCGGGTGCGGTACCCGCGAACGAAGCCGAACGCGTCGAACTGTATCGATCGATCACCGCCGGTCGGCGCCTGCTCGTGGTGCTCGACAACGCCCGCGACGCCGGCCAGGTGCGGCCGCTGCTGCCCGGGCCCGGTCCGGCGCTCGCGCTCGTCACCAGCCGCGAGCGGCTCGTGCTCACCTCGGAACAGCGCTCCATCGGGCTCGACCTCATGACCGCGGACGAGGCGCACGACCTGCTGCGGCGGCGGCTCGGCGAGTCGCGGCTGGCCGCCGAGCCCGCTGCAGCCGAGGACCTCGTCGCCCGGTGCGCGCACCTGCCGCTCGCGATGGGCGTCGTGGCCGCACAGGCGATGGCCCGCCCGCTGGTGAGCCTGGCCGAGCTGGCCGGGGAGCTGCGTGACGCGGCCCGCCGATGGGAGGTGCTCGACGGCGGCGACGCGGTGTCGGACGTGCGCGCGGTGCTCTCGTGGTCGTACCGCGCGCTGCCACCCCCGGCCGCCCGCATGTTCCGGCTCCTCGGCGCGCACCCGGGCCCCGCCCTCGACACCGCCGCCGGGGCGAGCCTGGCCGGGGTCGCGCCCGGGACGGCCGCCGAACTCCTGGCCGACCTGTGCCGGGCCAGCCTGCTCACGGAGCCCGAGCCCGGCCGCTTCACGCACCACGACCTGCTGCGGGGGTACTGCCGCGAGCTCGCCGCCCACGAGGGCGCCGACGGTGCCGAGCGCCGCATCCTCGACCACTACCTGCACACCGCCCTGGCCGCCGCGATCGCCATCAACCCGTCGTGGCAGCCGGTGACCCCGCCGCCGCCCGCCCCCGCCGTCACGCCCGCCGACGTCGCCAAGCCCGCCGACGCCCAGGCGTGGCTCATCGCGGAGCTGCCCGCGCTGCTCGCCGCGATCGACACCGCCGCCGCGGCCGGCCTCGACGGCCACGCGTGGATGCTCGCGTGGGCGCTGACCGACCTCGTGGAGCGGCAGGGCCGGTGGGACGAGTGGCAGGCCGCCCACACCGCCGGTCTGCGCGCCGCCGAGCGCCTCCGGGACGGCCCGGCGATCGCCCACCTGCACCGCGGACTCGGACGGCTGCGCATGTGGCAGGAGCAATACGCCGATTCGCTGTGGTACTTCGAGCAGGCCCGCGAGCGCTTCGTCGCCCTCGGGGACCGGCACGGCGAGTCGCGCACCGAGCACAACCTCTGCCAGCTCGCCGATCGCCGGGGCCGCACCGCCGAGGCGGCCGGGCACGCCGAGCGGTCGCTGGCGCTGTGCCGCAGCATCGGCGACGTCCCGGGCGTGGCCAAGGAGCTCAACGCGCTGGCCTGGTGTCTGGTCGAGCTGCGCGACTTCGAGCGGGCCCGGGACGCCTGCGAGGAGGCGGCGGCGATCTACCGCGAGTTCGACGACCCGGCCCAGGAGGGCCCCGTCCTGCACACGCTGGGCGAGGTCCACCGCGAACTCGGCGACCTGGCGACGGCGGTACCCCACTACGAGCGGGCCATCGGCATGGCCGGCCGGGCCGGCGACCGCTACGCCGAGGCCGTGGGCCTGGACAGCCTCGGCGCGGCCCGCCTGGCGCTCGGCGACCCGCAGGCGGCCCGCGCGGCGTGGGAGCGGTCGCTCACCCTCTTCGAGGAGCTGGGCCACCAGCGGGCCGCCACCGTGCGAGCCCACCTCACCGGCCTCAGCGATCGTCACGCCGACGCCGACGACGACCTGGGCCGGACCGGCTGACCCACCTGGACGAGCCGCCCCGGCGGCCACCGCCGCACTGATGACGGCTCCCGTGGCCTGACTTCGGCCGTCTCCCTGTCAACCGCCGCCGCACCCCAGCCGGTTGTACGGGCAGGAGGTCCGGATGACCCGAGCACCCGCCCCACCCGAAGGCTTCGCCGAGTTCGTGGCCGCGCGCTCGCACGTGCTGTTGCGCGCGGCGTGGCTGCTGACCGGCGACGCCGCGAACGCGGAGGACCTGCTGCAGACGGCCCTGGCCCGCAGCTGGCGGCACTGGGAGCGGATCGCCGCCGCGGGCAATCCCGAGGCGTACGTCCGGCGGGTGCTCTTCCACACCTATCTGAGCTGGTGGCGGCGGCGGTGGCGGGCCGAAGTGCCCAGCGCGGCACCGCCCGACCGGGCCGGGGCCGACGACATCGCGGCAGCGTCCGCCGCCCGGGACGGGGTGCGGCGAGCGCTGGCCCGGCTCACACCGAGGCAGCGCGCGGTGGTCGTGCTGCGCTACATCGAGGACCGGACGGTCGCCGAGACGGCCGAGCTGCTCGGCTGCTCGTCCGGGACCGTCAAGACCCTCGCGTTCCGGGCACTGGAGACGCTGCGCGCGGACGCGACCGTGCGGGCACTGCTCACCGGCGAAGGGGCTGAGCACCAATGACGCAGGCGGACGACGGGCGTGACATCGGGCGGATGCTTGACGCGGCGGTGCCCGAGCTGGCGGCGCCCCCGGATCGGCTCGCCGCGGTCGGGCGGCGGGTGCGGCGGCGGCAGCGGCGGGCCGGCCTGGCGGCGGCGGCATGTGTGGTGCTCGTCCTGGTCGGCGGGGCCGTCGCGTTCGCCACCGGCCACGCACAGCCCGAGCGGCCGGAGCGGTTCGTGCCCGCCGGACCGCCGGCCGGTGACTGCCCGGCCCGGCCGCCGGTGCTGCCGTACGGCGACGGCGCGCTGCCGGACTCCGCCCCCGGGGACCTGGCGCCGGCCGGTGCCGTCCGAGCCGTCTACTGCCGCTACGACCCGGTGCCCGAGCTGAACATGATCAGACCCGCGCCGCCGCGCCGGCTGGTGCTCACCCGCGACGTCGCCGGTCTGGTCACCGTCCTCAACGCACTGCCGCGGCCGTACAACAGCGACGCCTGTTTCAACTCCGGCGGTGGCGGCGGGTACCTCACCCTCGAGTACGCCACCGGCCCGGCCGCGACGATCGAGCTGTCCGGCGCCTGCTGGTACGTCCGCCGCGGCGACATCACCCGCTACGACGGCGTCGACGCCTGGGAGGCGTTCGACGCACGGTTCGCGGCCCAGGAGCTGGCGGCGTCCCGACCGGCCGCGGTGCGCGCGGTCAGCTGCGCCGACCGGCTCACCACCGGTCCCGCCGACGACCTGTACAGCCCCGACCCGGCCTACGACGTCTGGCTGCACACGCCCCAGATCGGCTGGCACATGCTGCCCGTGCCACTCGCCGTCGTGACCGCGTGCCGCTTCGTGCACGGCCCCGGCGGCTGGGAACGCTCCCGGCAGGTCGTGAACCGGGCCGTCGCCAAGGAGACGACCACCGCTGTCGAGGCGGCCGCGAAGCAACTCGCCGGCGACCGCGAATTCGCCGGCTGCCCGACCCCGCCACGCACCATCGACGTGCTGATGCTGCGCGACGCTGTGGGCGAGACCAGAGAGGTACGACTGACCCGCGACACGTGCCCGCGCATCACCTTCGACTTCAAGCCCGCCCCGGCGGCAGGCGCACTCAACTCCATTGTGGACAAGCTGCTCGGCCCGCCCGACTAGGCCGGCCAGGCCCACCCGCTCGACCCCGCGAACCGGATGGAGTACGGCGCCGGCGGTGACGAGAACGCTCGCCCCCGCCCCCGCCGCCCCGCACTCCACAGTGCTCCCGCAGCGCCCGACGAACGACATGTCAATCGCTCGCCGCGGCGCGCCCGCGGGCCCCGGCCATCGACAAGCAAGGGCACCTCAAGGGCACCGAGCCTCGGGTCGGCACGGGTCGCAACGAGCGCCGGCTGCGCAGGACGGGAGTGCGGCCTCGACCGTCAACCACCCGGAGCAGCCAACCGGCGCGCCACACCGCAGTGCTCAGCCTGGGGACCAGTGATCGCGCATGATCGATGCCTGCGTCCAGCGTCGACGCGACGGAAGAGGCGACCGCATGCGACAAGCGGAGTGCGCGGGCGGCCGCCGCAGTAGAGCCGACGGCAGTTGATCGACGAGGTCCGGTTGCGGACGGGTGGGCGCGCCACGGCGGAATGCGCCGACCGGAGTGTGCCCCCCGGGGCGGGCGCTGTACTGGTTGTTCCACCGATGGCAACGGGACGGCACGTGGCAGGCGATGCTGACCGCGTTGCAGGTGCGCGCGCACGCCTCCGGCCAGGTCCGGTGGGACGTCAGTGCGGACTCCACCAATGCGCGGGCACATCCGCACGCCACCGGCGCCCGTCGTGACGGTGGGTTCGCAGGAGGAGCCGCCGGGTGGGTTGGACGAGGAGCCGGATGAGCATGCCCTGGGTCGCCGGGTGACAGCTTGCAGTTCGTGCCGGTCCTGCAGCGCATCCGGGTGCCGCGCCCCGGCGGTGGTCGGCCGCGGACCCGTCCGACACGGGTCCGTGCCGACGAGCCGTACGCGCGAAAGGTGGACCGGACCTATCTGCGTCGGCACGGGTCCGGGCGCCAATCCCGGTCACGGCCGACCGCGCCGTGAACCGGCGCACGTTCGGGTCGGAAAGGCAGACGCCCGCCGGCCTTCGACCCGATGCTGAGCCAACAGCGCCACGCCGTGGGGTGCGCCGTCAACCAGCTCAAACTCAGCCGCGGCATGGCCGCCCGCTTCCACAAACCCATCATGCGCTATCAGGCGACCGCCACCGTCGCCGCGATCAACGCATGGCTCTGACCCACTGAGCGAACACGCTTCAGCCGGCGTTGGCGTTGATGGGGGTGGAGGCGGGGGCGGGGCGTTGGAGGGGGAAGCGGGCGCGTACGCGGAAGCCCGGGCTGCCCGTGCGGGGCCCCGTCTCCAGGGTGCCGTCGTGGGCGGCGACGCGTTCGCGCATACCGATGAGGCCCAGGCCGCCGGTTGTGCGGCGGCCCGTGCCGCGGCCGTTGTCGGCCACGTCGAGTTCGAGTTCGTCGGCGTGGTAGCGGATGCGGATGTCCAGTTTGGTGGCGTCGGCGTGCTTCAGGGTGTTGGTGGCGGCCTCCTGGACGATTCGGTAGCCGGCCAGGGACAGGGACTCCGGCAGCGGTACCGCCTCGCCGAACACGCCGAGCGACGTCTCCAGACCGGCGCCGCGGACCGAGTCCAGCAGCTCCGGCAGCCGGTCCAGGCCCACCGCCGTCGGGGCCGTCGCCGGGTCCGAGCCGGCGCGCGCGGCGGCCGGCGCGCGCGGCGACGGAACCGGGGGCGGGGCCGAGTCCGGCAACGGGTCGGAGTGGCGCAGCAGGCCCAGCATGCGGTGCAGCTCGTCGACGGCGGTCCGGGCGGACTGCTCGACCGCGCCCAGGGAGTCCTTCGCCTGGGCGGGATTGCGGTCCAGGACCCGGCGGGCGGCCGACGCCTGGACGCCCATGACGGAGACGTGGTGGGCGACCACGTCGTGGAGCTCGCGGGCGATGCGCAGGCGCTCGTGCAGGACCGAGCGGGCGGCCTCCTCCTCGTGGGCGGCGACCAGCTCGGCGGCCTGGGCCTCGACCTGATGGCGGCGGCGCTCGGCGGTCCAGGCCAGCTCGCCGAAGTAATAGGCGAAGCCGAAGAACAGCATGTTGACCAGGACGCCGTTGATGAGCGCGGCCAGGATCGGCGAGACCGGGCCGCTGGCGTGCACGAACTCGGCGGCCGACAGGCCCGGCAGCGCGATCAGGTAGGAGATGCCGATGTACACGAACATCGCGGCGACGATGCCGGAGCGGACCCAGTGCGCGCGGCGATGGTTGCGGCCCCAGGCGCCCAGGGAGTAGATCGCCGAGAACAGGGCGCCGACCGCCAGCTGCTGCTCCGGCGTGGACCGCAGCTGCCCGATGATGAACATGGCCGAGATGAACACGGCCACGGCGTCGGGCCAGCGGCGGCGCCAGCACAGCGGCAGCGTGGTCAGGACGGTCCAGACGATCTGCTCGGGGACCGACGGCGGGTTGCCGTGGAAGGCGCCCGCGCTGCGGGTCAGTGTCAGGTTCACCAGCGCCGTGAGCGCGACCGCGATGCCGATGACGACGTCGATGCGCAGGCGCCGGGCATCCGGCCGGGGCCGGCTCCAGCCCTCGACGACCACCTCGTCGCTTCTCATGCCGGCAGTCTACGGCCCGGGTACGACACTTCCGCGGGCCCGATCCGCCGGACGGACTAACCCTGCGGTGGCGCCTGGCCGGACCCGCCGGGCGGCGGCATGGGCCCGGGACCGCCGGGCGACGGCCACTGTCCAGGACCGGCCGGAGGCGGGGGCGCGGAGCCGCCGAGCGGTGGCGGCGCCCAGGGAGCGGCGGCCGGAGGAGCCGGCCAGGGCGCGGGGCCGGTCACGGCGGCCGCGCCGTCCGGCGAGCGCCGCAGCAGCAGCGACGCCACCACCAGCGCCACCCCGATCGTGATCATCACAGCGTCGGCGACCGCGTACGCGTTGTTCACCGAGTTGAACGTGTCGATGTCCAGGTCGCCGCCGGACGTCATCGACCGCAGGTGCAGGACCCATACCACCTGCGCCGCCTGATCGGCCGCGATGAGCAGCGAGCCGGCCGCCGTCAGGATGGCGGCGAGCGCGCCCAGGCGGCGCATCATCAGCAGCGCCAGCAGTACCCCCGCCAAAGCAATGAGAATGACGGGCACCCGCAGCCCGATCTGCACCGCGACGGACAACGGCTCCACGGTCGACGAATCCACGCCGCCACCCTAGACAACGCCGCACAGCGGCGACGAACTGGGCTGTGGCCGACGCGCCGGATGTTCTGGAGCACGCCGCCCGCTAACCTCGCCCCATGCAAGCCTTCGAGATCACGCCGATCGGCACGGTCACCAACACCCGCACGGACATCCAGCACACCGACAACTGGGGCGCCGTGCGCAGCACCATCACCATCGACGAACGCTTCGGCGACGCCTGCCTGCAGGGCCTGGACGTCTTCTCCCACGCCGAGATCCTGTTCCTCTTCGACAGGTTCCCGGCCGACGGCGACTTCCGCACTCCGCGCCCGTATCGCGGCGACCCCACCCTCCCGCCGGTAGGCATCTTCGCCGGCCGAGCCCCCCACCGCCCGAACCACATCGGCGTCACGTGCTGCCGCATCGACTCGATCCACGGCCGGGAGCTGACGGTGATCGGCCTGGACGCCGTCGACGGCACCCCGGTCATCGACGTGAAGCCCACGATCGCCGAATTCATCCCGACGGACCCGACCCAGCCGGAGTGGGTCACGGCCATGATGTCGAACTACTTCAAGCCGTAACGGAGCCTCCACGCGGCCAGGACCGGCCACGGCGCCAGGCCGGCGGTCGAGTCGTCAGGCGAAGGAGAAGAGCAGCGCCAGGCCCAACGCCACAGCCACCAGCCCGCCCGGCCAACCGGCGATGAGTCCGATACCAAGACTGCGATTGCGGCGCAGTGTGCCGATGCCGGCACCGATGCATCCGACGAAGAGCACGAGCTGGGCCAGCGCCGCGATGCCGGTCACCATGAACATCGTGTCGGGCACTGCGTCGCTGACGAACGAGGCGAACGAGTGCAGCCAGTATCCGCAGATCAGCACCTGTCCGACCATCCCGACGGCGGCACCGGCCGCGAACCAGCCGAACCGCCGGCCGGACCACCAGGGCTTCCGCGCCGGGAGCGACACCGGCGGCGCGACCGGCAACGACCCGAGGCTCATCGGATCGGGCACGTCCCCCATGACCACTCCTCAGATCGTCACCCGACGGCCGAGACCGGCGACGCCAGGAGGATATGTGGCCGGGAAGCCGCCGCGCCACCCCGCGCACAGCGCCGGCGGGGTCCGCTCACGCCTCGCGGCAGGAGCCTGGCCGGTGGCGACACCGCGACGGTTCAGCGTGCCGATTGCTCGTAGTGGCGGATGAGGGCGCCGACGCTGCGCAGGGCGGTGCGGGCGCGGCTGCCCCACGCGCCGCCGGTGTCGTCGCCGTCCAGGAGGATCAGGGACTCGCCGCCGATGAAGGACAGGCCGATCAGCGCGGCGATGTCCTCGGCGCGCAGGGGGCCCAGCGAGCCGAAGCGGGCCTCGGCCTCGCGGGTGACCTCCAGCAGTACCTCGAACCAGGCGTCGATCAGCACCCGGACCCGGGCCGCCACCTCGCGGTCGGACCAGCCGGCGGCGATCATCTCCTGCAGCACGCGGACGTATCCGGAGGCCAGGTCGTCGTCCAGGAAGTCGCACGCCTGGTCGTAGCGCTGCCACAGCGGGGCCTCGGCGCCGTACATCTGCCGCTGCCGGGCCACGAGCGTGCGGTTCTCGTGGTCGAGCAGGGCCAGGATGACGCCCTGCTTGCCGCGGAAGTGGTAGTGGATCTGGCTCAGCGGCACACCGGCCCGGTCGGCGACGCGGCGGGTGGACAGCGCGGCGTAGCCGTCGGTGAGCAGGCACGCGCGGGCGGCCTCGATGATCCGCTGCGCTGTCGTGTTCACGCTCGGCCCCTTTTCGGTCGGTCGGCCGAATGCTACGGTACCGCCCATCAGTCGGTCGATCGACCGAATCGATGTGGGAGGCAGGTATGCAGCGGATCTACCGGACAGTGGTCTACGCGGCGTTCCTCGCGAACCTCGCGTACACGATCGGCTTCCTCGCCGGCCCCGGCGTCCTGGTGCCGAAGGGCATCGACGACGGGCCGCCGGCACCGGCCGGGCTCGCGGTGCTCGTCGACGGCGCGCTGCTGGCGGTCTTCGCCGTCCAGCACAGTGTCATGGCCCGGCCCTGGTTCAAGCGGCGCTTCACGAAGCCGTCCATCGAGCGCAGCACCTACGTGCTGGCCTCCACCGCCGCCGTCACCCTGCTGCTGTGGCAGTGGCGGCCGCTGCCGCAGGTCGTGTGGTCGGCCGGGCCGGGCTGGGCGCGAGCGCTGCTCTGGACCCTCTACGGCGCGGGATGGCTGATCGTCGCCGTCAGCACGTTCGGGCTCGGGCACCGCGAGCTGTTCGGCCTGCGCGCGCCGGGGCGGGCGGAGTTGCGGGAGCCGTGGCAGTACAGACTCGTCCGTCACCCGATCATGACCGGCTTCCTCGTCGCGTTCTGGGCGGTGCCGCACATGAGCGTCGGAAGGCTTGTGTTCGCGGTGGCCGCGACCGGCTACATCGTCGTGGGCACCCGGTTCGAGGAGCACGACCTGCGCGAACAGCTCGGCGCGCCCTACGCCGACTACGCGCGCAGAGTCCCCCGGTTCATCCCCGGCACGAAGGGAGGGCGGCGATGGAGGAGGGATTCGTCGAGCATCTCGGCATAACGATCCATTTCGAGGTGTACGGCGAGCGCGGCCCGACGATCCTCCTGATGCCCACGTGGACCATCGTGCACAAGCGGGTCTGGAAGGCGCAGGTGCGCTACCTGAGCCGGCACTTCCGGGTCGTGGTCTACGACGGGCCGGGCAACGGGCGCTCGGACCGCCCGCTCGACTCCGCTGCGTACAGCCAGGCCGCGCAGGTCGGCTACGCGCTCGCCGTCCTCGACGTCACCGGCACCGGCCGGGCCGTCCAGGTCGCGCTGTCCCGCGCCGCCAACTGGGCCCTGCAGCTCGCGGCCGAGCATCCCGAGCGGGTCCTCGGCACCGTCCTCATCGGCGCCGCGGTCTGGCTCCCGCCGCGCGAGCACCGCACCGGCAGCCACGAGCAGTTCGCGTGGGCGTTCATGACGCGCTGCTTCCCGGAGCCGCACTCGACCAAGCAGATCGAGGACGGCGTCGGCTGGGCCCTGGAGACCACCGACACCGTGCTCGCCGTGGAGAGTTCGTCCCCGCGCCCGGACCGGACCGCCGTCGAGGACTGGTGTGCCCGGCTGACGAGCCCGCTGCTGGCCATCCACGGCGACGACGACCGCATCGTGCCCCTGGACCGCAGCGAGCGCCTGGCCGCGCTGACCGGCGGCACCCTGGAGGTGATCGAGGGCGGCGGCCACATCCCCGCGGCCCGCGAACCGGTCCGGGTGAACCGCCTCATCAGCGCCTTCGCCCGCCGCTTCGGAGCGCCCGCACCGGTGCGGCCGAGCCGACCCGCCAAGCCCCGGATGCTGTACCTGTCGTCGCCGATCGGCCTCGGGCACGCCCGCCGGGACCTGGCCATCGCCCGGGCGCTGCGGGCACTGCGGCCGGACGTGCACGTCGACTGGCTGACGCAGCACCCCGTCACCCGCATGCTGGAGTCGGCCGGGGAGCGGGTACACCCGGCCAGTCGTTGGCTCGCGAACGAGTCCGCCCACATCGAGGCCGAGGCCGGCGAGCACGACCTGCACTGCTTCCGGGCGCTGCGGACGATGGACGAGATCCTGGTCGCCAACTTCATGGTCTTCCAGGACCTCGTCGAGGCCGAGCGCTACGACCTGGTCGTCGCCGACGAGGCGTGGGACGTCGACCACTTCCTGCACGAGGACCCGGCGCTGAAGCGGTCCGCCTACGCCTGGCTCACCGACTTCGTCGGCTTCCTGCCCATGCCCGACGCCGACGCCCGCGAGACGTACGTGACGGCCGACTACAACGCCGAGATGCTCGACCACATCGCCGGGCACCCCCACGTGCGCGACCGCTCGATATTCGTGGGCGACCCGGCCGACATCGTCGACGAGCGCTTCGGCGCCGACCTCCCGATGATCCGCACCTGGACCGAGGCCAACTACTCCTTCGCCGGCTACGTGACCGGGTTCGACCCCGCCGCCCTGAGCGACCGCGCCGCGCTGCGCGTCGAGCTGGGCTACCGCCCCGACGAGCAGGTCTGCATCGTGACCGCCGGCGGCTCCGCCGTCGGCGCCGACCTCCTGCGCCGGGTGATCGACGCGTTCCCGGCCGCCGCCCGCCGCGTCGCGGGCCTGCGCATGATCGTGGTCACCGGCCCGAGGCTCGACCCCGGCTCCTTCGCGGCTCCGGCCGGTCTGGAGCTGCGGGGCTACCTGGAGCAGCTCCCCAGGCACCTGGCCGCCTGCGATCTCGCGGTGGTGCAGGGCGGCCTGACGACCTGCATGGAGCTGACCGCCCTCAACCGCCCGTTCATCTACGTCCCGCTCCGCCACCACTTCGAGCAGCACTTCCACGTGCCCCACCGCCTGGCCCGCCACAACGCCGGCCGCCGGATGGACTACCCGGAGCTGACCACGGAACGCCTGTCCACCGCGATAGCGGAGACGATCGGCCGCCAGGTCAGCTACGGCCCGGTCCCCACCGACGGCGCCACCCGCGCCGCGGCAATGCTCGCCGACCTTCTGTGAGGAGCTCGCGGAGCATCGCCACCACCCCGGCCGCGCCGCCGCGGCGCCGGACCGCCCGCCGGCTCAGCCGGCCAGGCGGTGCAGGATGAGGCGCTGCTGGCGGGCGTAGGCTCGCTGGCCCAGCCGGCGGAGCTGCTCGCGGCTGCGGGCACCCCGCAGGTAGTGGTCAAGGGGCTCGCCGGCCTCGCCGAGCGTTTCGTCGACGGCCGGAAGGGTGGCGTGGGCGGCGAGGCGGTAGGCGCCCGCCCGGCCCGGGACGGCCTCGATGGGCAGGCCCGCGGCGGTGAGCAGGTCGATGTCCAGGTAGATGGTGCGCACGTCGACGCCGAAGCGGCAGGAGAGGGCGGCGGCGGAGACCCACGGGCGGGAGCGCAGCTGCAGCAGGATGCCGACGTGCCTGGCGTGCCGGGCGCTCATGACGCCACCGGCAGCGCCTGTGGGGCACCGGCCGCGGTCTGGAGCCGGCCGGCTTCGGCAAGGTACCGCATGCGCACGCCCTCGGGTTGCTGGTTGTCGTCACCGGCGGTCGCCGCCCACGCGGTCGGCGCGGGCCGGACGAGCGGGCCGGCGACGACGAGCGGTAGGACGGCGAAAGTACTGTGGATGGCGGCCACGTTAAACTTCCTTTACAGAAAGCGCTCTCACAACGTTCTACGTGGATGTCCGGCGAGCGTCAACAGGCAGTCAGCCTGCCAATTCGGAGATCATCCGATGGCGCGGACGTCGGCGTCCGTCAATGCCCGGGTCCACACTCGGACCTGATCGATCCGGCCGGGGAAGTGGTCGGCGCCGGCGCCGTTCCACTTGCCCCGGCCGATCGTGAACGCCCCGCCCGCGGCCCAGGACGGGCCCATGGCGGCCTCCGCCACGAGCACGCCGTCGACGTAGAGCCGCAGCCGGCCGGCTGACGCATCGCGCACCCCCACGAGATGCGTCCACCCGTCGACCCGCGGCGGGAACGGCGACACCGCCCGGGTCGCCGCGGCGTTCGCACTGTCGGCGGCGACCATCGCCAGCGCCCAGGCGTTGTCCGCCGCCGAGTACTGCAGATAGAAGCCGCTCTGCGTCGCGCCGTCCTGCGCCGCCACCGTGGCGAAGTTCGACGCCGCCGCGAGCTGCACCCAGGCCGCGACGGAGAAGCTCGCCGCGGTGTCGACGAGCCGCGCCGCGCTCGCGAAACCGGTGCTGCCGTTGAGCTGCAGACCGGTACCGCTGTAGCCGCCGCCGAGCACCGCGCCCCCATCGAGGGTCAGGGACGCGTCGGCCGCATCGAACTCGAATGCCGCGACCTGGCTCGTGGCCAGGCCCGCGGCGGCGGCGATCGTGGTGGCCGGCAACGCGTGGTCGTAGGCGCGCACGTCCACGACGGCCCCGGCGAAGGCGTCGGCGGCGGCCCCGTTCCACCGGCCCCGGCCGATGACGAGCGGGCCGGTGGCCGGCCAGCCGTTGCCGTAGGCGGCCTGCCCCTGCAGCGCGCCGTCGACGTACATGCGCAGCTGCCCGGCCTCGGCGTCGTACACCCCGGCCAGGTGCACCGCCGTGTGCAGCACCGGCGCGGCCGTCGACAGCGCGCGGGTGGCGGCGGTGTTGTCGGCGTCGGCCGCCGTCATCGCGAACGCCCACCGGTTGTCGCTGCCGGAGTACTGCAGGTAGAACCCGCTGACCCGGGCCCCGTCCTGGCTCAGCGCGGTCCGGAACCCGGTCAGGTCGGCCGGGCTTACCCGGGCCATGACCGTGAACGAGCCGTCGCCGCGCACCACCGGCGTCAGGCCGTTGAGCGCGGGCCGCAACGCCAGCAGCGCCAGCACCCCGCCGATGACCGGCCGGGCCGCGAAGCCGCTCTGGCTGCCGCTGTCGGTGTCGTACCAGTCCGAGAACGGCACGCGCGACGGCGTGGAGTTCGCGTAGGTGTACGCCTTGGCGATGAGCATGTCGCGCGCGGCCGTCTGCCCCGTGAGGAACGCCGCCGTCCACAGCTCCCAGTCGACCTTCGTGTACGCGTGCCGGGGATCGAGCGGGACACCGTAGGCGTGCTGGTGCTGCAGATACCAGCTCGCCTCCTCGGTCGCGACGGCCGGCGGGACCAGGTTGGTGCCCGCGATCCGGTCGGCGAAGCCGTTGTACTTCAGGCTCCACGTCGAGTCGGCGCCGTCATACGTGAGCTTGAGGTGCCCGTTGCCGCTGTTCTGCGCCATGACGAGCCATTGGGAGGCGTACTGCCGGGCCGTCGCCGAATACGAGGACGCCTGCCCGGCCCAGCGCGCGATCGTGTGCATCGCCCCGATCCCGACGATGCCCTTGAGGGCCAGGTTCACGCTGTGCGCGATGAACCCCGTGAAGTCGTCGGTCTGGTTCTGGTTGCCGGGGTCGGGCAGGTTGGCCACGAGGTAGTCGGCCCAGCTCTTGAGCTTCGCGTAGTGCGCCGACGCGTAGGCCGACGCCCGGGCCGCGGGCATCCGCGCCAGGAGCGCGGCGACCATGATGAGCATGTTCGCCGACTCCTCGACCGGCATGTCCTCCTCGTCCTGGCCGTTGGGACCGCCTGGAAGGTGCCCGAACGCGTTGGGGTACACGCCCAGGTCGTGCGGCGCGAACGGCTTGGCGAAGCCCCGCACCTCGGTGTAGTCGAACAGCGGGGCCAGCAGCAGCTCCAGCCATCGAGGGCTGAGCCGCAGATACGCCGGGAACGCCGGGTACATGACGTCGACCGTGCTGCAGTCGCCGTTCGACGAGATCTCCTTGAGCATCACCCACGGCGCGCCGCCCCGGCTGACCAGCTCCGTGCCGCCGAACGCCTGGCGCACGGCGAGGCAGCACAGGGCCGCGTACTGCTCGCTCACCCCGGCCGGGCCCACCGCCTCCTTCGCCCACGTGTTCACCTGCGCGTCCAGGGCGGCACCGAGCGTCTTCGCGAGCGCGTAGTCGGCCCGGAACCAGGCGAGCATCTCCGGCCAGGTGGCCCACTGCGTGCGCCAGTACGGGTCGAGCTGGGTGCCGAGGTATGACACGGCCGGTGTGCGCACGTGCCCGATGACGAACACGCTGGGACCGCTCCCGGCCGCCGTGACCGCTCCCAGCGCCCGGTTGAACGCGAACACGGGCCAGCTCCCGTTGATGGCCCGGGGCTGGTTCGGGTCGGCCGTGGAGGGCAGCGCGCCGGTGTTCGCGGCCCGGGCCCGCACGGTCGTGTCGGCGCCGGTCTGCCAGGTCAGCCCGGGCCCGTCGTCGGTGCTGAACACGACGGTGCCCCACGACGCCTGGTCGCCCGCCTCGGCCAGCACGGACGGGGCGGACGGCTGGAACGTGTGCACGCGCTGGGTGCCGGCGGTCTGGGTGGACCAGGAGATCGGCTGCGCGCGGTCGCCGTGGGCCCACTCGCCGGACACGTCGACGTAGAGGCTCACCTGGTGGCTCGCGCTGTCGGTGGCCGTGGCGGTGATGGCAAGGTACGACATCGGCACCGACTGACGGCGCAGGCTCGCGGGATCGACGGGGGAGAAGAACTCGACGTCGAGGCGGACCGGTCCGGCCGTGATGATGAACGCCGACCGGGTCGCGGTGAGCACCAGCGCGGTCTGCGTGGCCAGGGGCCAGCCGCCGGACGGGGCGCCCATGAACACGTACGGCTGCCCGTCGACCCGCACGATGCCGGTCATCGCGGTGACCGCGCCGGCCCAGAACGTCGGCCAGTTGCCGGGCAGGGTGTCGGCGCGCAGCCACGTCGACAGATACGGGGAGCGCACGGCGAGGGGGGTGGCCGGCGGGCGGATCGGGCTGAACGTGGTCGCGGCGTGGGCGGCCTGCGCCTGCGTCAGGATCAGTGACCCGGCGACCCCGCCCAGGGCGGCCAGGCGGAACAGGTCGCGGCGGGTGGGGTGCAGTGGCGGGCTCACGTGACGTAGCAAACATTTTCCAATGCAAGGTGTCAACGATGCTCGTGAATTTTCATTGGTACCTGTTGGAAGTTGTTGAGTCTGCGAAAGCGGCGCGGGACTTTTGGCAATCATTGACAGATTGAAGATCCATACAACCCCTTTGCTCGCGGGCCGCCTCTACCCTGTGACCGCCGGCCGAAGGGACCCCTGGCGTTGCGACCGGATCTCGAGCACGACTACACGCAGTACGTGACCGCCAGGCTGCCCCGCCTGCACCGCGTCGCCTACCAGCTCGTCGGCGACCCCCACCGGGCCGACGACGCCGTCCAGGACGCGCTGACCACGCTGTACCAGAAGTGGGCGCGCGTGCGCGAGGTGGCGAACCTCGACGCGTACGTGCACACCATGGTCGTGCGGGCCGCGCTGGCCGACCGGCGCCGGCTGTGGTCGAAGGTGCTGCTGTGGGACCGTCCGCCCGACGCCGTGCGCGCCGCCGACGGGCCGGACGTCGAGCGGCACGTGGTCCTGCGCGACGCGCTGCGGGCGATCCCGGAGGGCCAGCGCACGGTGCTGGTGCTGCGGTTCCTGTGCGACCTGTCGGTCGAGGAGGTGGCGGCCGTGCTCGGCCGCTCGGAGGGGACCGTCAAGAGCCAGACCTCCCACGGCATCCGGGCGCTGCGCCGGCTGCTCCACGTCGAGGACTTCTTCGTGCTGAACGGTGGTGCCGCGTGAACCCGCTGCAGGAGCTGCACGACCTGGACGCGCCGCGGACCGGGCTGACCGCCGAGGGTCTGGTGCACTCGGGCCGGGCCCGGGTGCGTCGCCGGCGCCGGGTCGCGGCTGCCGGTACCGCCGCCGCCGTGCTCGTGCTCCTGACGGCCGGCGCCGTCTCACTCGCCGCGGCGCGTCCCCAGCCCGATCCCCGGCCCGCGCTGCCCCAGCCGAGTGAGAGCGTGCCGCAGCGGCAGTGCCGGCCCGAGTGGCTGCCGGTGTCCGGCAAGACGCCGACCGAGCCGCCGGTGGTGGACCCGACCGGGCACTGGGCGGCCGCGGTGAGCGCGAACCACAGCGAGCTGACGATCTGGCACGACGGCGCGAAGGCGGCCGAGCTGCACGACCGGCCCTTCGTCGGCGTCGCGATCGCGGGGATCAGCGCCAAGGGCGCCGTGGCCGTCACCGCCGTCACGGGCGTCACCGCGGGCGGGTCCGGCCCCCGCCGCCCGATGATCTTCACCAGCGGCTACACGCAGGCGCTCACCCTGCCGCCGGGCACCGATCCCGAAGCGGCGAGCGAGGCGTTCGCGATGAACTCGGCCGGCGACGTCGTCGGCTACGTCAAGGTGGGCGGCGTCGCGCGGGCGGTGCGGTGGCCCTACCGCGACCCCGGCCGGCCGGTGCTGCTGGCGACCCCGGCCGATCGGTCCTCCACCGCCCTGGCGATCGGCGAGGACGGCACGGTCGGCGGCTTCCTCGCCGATCACCTGGACGCGAAGGTGCCGTACGTCTGGCGCGCCGACGGCACCGGCCTGGCCCTGACGCTGCCGCCGGACGTGCCGAGCGGTGCCGTGCAGGGGGTGGCCGGTGACTGGGCGGCGGACTACGGCCGGGACCTGCGCTGGAGGCTCGCGGAGCCGGGCCGGTCGGAGCCCCTCGGTGCGGGCGGCGCCGGGCACGCCATCGCGGCCGACGGCACCGTCGTGACCGGCCAGGAGGTGCTGGACGGCCACGGGCAGGTCGCACTGCTGCCGCCGGACGGCTACGACCGGTTCGCCCTGAGCGGGATCAGCGCCGACGGGCGGGTGGTCACCGGCGTGGCCATCACGGGCGACGCCCCGGCGGTGGGGCTGCCGCTGCAGTGGGTGTGCGGAGGGTGACGGGGCCCTGACCTGCTCGTGTATTGACAAATGTTGACCAAACGCGGATCAGGGACTATGAATGTCCTTCGAGAGCGCTCTCCCGTCCTCACCGCCATCGAACGGGAGACACCATGCCCCGACCCTTGGTCGACCGGCTACTCGCCGGCGCGGGGGCCGCCCTCCTGGGCAGCACCCTCGCCGTCGTGCAGTTCGCGGCCCCCGCCCAGGCCGCCGACCTGAACCTGACCCAATACGTGAACCCGCTGATCGGCACCGACGACAGCAACTCGCCGAACCCGGTCGGCGGCGGCGCGGGCGGTAGCACCTACCCCGGTGCCACCGTTCCCTTCGGCATGCTGCAGTTCAGCCCGGACACCCCGACGGCCTCGCCCTCCGGGTACCGCGACAAGGACCGCACGATCGAGGAGTTCAGCCTCACCCACTTCGACGGCGCCGGCTGCGCGAACAACGAGGACATCGGCCTGCTGCCGGTCACCGGCGCGCTCGGCTCCTCGCCCGGCACCGCGTGGACAAGCTACGCGTCCGCGTACACGAAGACCAACGAGGTCGCTCAGGCCGGCTACTACAAGAACCGGCTGGACAAGTACTCGACGAACGTCGAGACGACCACGACCACCCGCACCGGCGTCATGCGCCTGACCTTCCCGTCCAACACCCAGTCCCGGCTGCTCATCAACACCAGCCGCAGCGCCACCGGCAACCGGACCGGCAACATCAGCATCTCCGGCAGCACCGCCACCGGCATGGTGACGGCCGGCGGGTTCTGCGGCTCGTCGAAGACCTACCCGATCTACTTCTCCATCAGGTTCGACCGGGCCCCGGCCTCCGTCGGCACCTGGAACGGCTCGACAATCAGCAACGGCTCGACGAGCACCTCCGGCGTCAACACCGGCGGCTTCTTCACCTGGGACACCACGTCCAACGCGACGGTCAACGCCCAGATCGGCGTCTCGTTCGTCAGCGCCGCCAACGCGACGGCGAACCTCACCGCCGAGACGGCCGGGTTCGACACCGCGCGGACCAACGCCGGCAACGCCTGGAACAGCGCGCTGAACAAGATCCAGGTCAGCGGCGGCAGCGCCACCGACCTGCAGAAGTTCTACACGTCGCTCTACCACGTGCTGCAGAGCCCGAACGTCTCCAGCGACACCAACGGGCAGTACCGCGGCTTCGACAACGCGATCCACACCGCGACCCACAACGTGTACCAGAACTACTCGGGCTGGGACATCTACCGCTCGTGGGCCGCGCTCGTCGCGTTCATCGCCCCTGACATCACCAGCGACATCATGAAGTCGATGGTCCTCGACGGCCAGCAGGGCGGCCTGCTGCCCAAGTGGTCGCAGCAGACCAACGAGGACTTCGTCATGACCGGTGACCCGGGCCCGATCATCGTCGGCAGCGCGTATGCGTTCGGCGCCCGCGACTTCGACACCGCCGCCGCGCTGCAGCTGATGAAGAACGCGGTCGCCGGCGCCGGTGCCCAGGGCTCGCCGATCCGCGGGCGCGAGGCGGAGTACGAGTCGAAGAAGTACATCTCCGGGGCGCCCTCGGACTCGATGGAGTACTCGGCCTCGGACTTCGCGATCGCCAAGTTCGCCCAGTCGCTCGGCGACACGGCGACCTACAACTCGGCGATGACCCGCGCGCAGTACTGGCGCAACACGTTCAACACCGAGTCGCAGTTCATCCACCCGCGCAACAGCGACGGCACCTGGCCCTGGCCGCTCAACCCGGCCCAGGAGAGCCCGTTCACCGAGGGCAACGCCGCGCAGTACACGTGGATGACCACCTACAACTTCGGCGCGCTGATCAACCTGATGGGTGGACCGCAGACGGCCAAGCAGCGCCTCGACCACCACTTCACCGAGCTCAACGCCGGCCTGTCCCGGCCGTACTTCTACCTCGGCAACGAGCCCGAGCACGGCGTGCCGTGGGCGTACAACTTCGCGCAGTACCCGGCCGGCGCGTCCTCGGCGGTGCGCCGCGTCATGAGCGAGCAGTTCACCACCGGCGCCGGCGGCCTGCCCGGCAACGACGACCTGGGTGCCACCTCGGCCTGGTACGTCTGGTCGGCGCTCGGCATGTACCCGGCCACCCCGGGCGCGGACACGCTGGCCATCAACGGCCCGTCGTTCTCGTCGATCCTGATCCAGCGGCCCGGCGGCAACGTCACCATCAACGGCGGCAGCGCGACCTCGCAGTACGTGCAGAGCGTCTCGCTCAACGGCAGCGCGGTGTCGAAGAACTTCATCCGGTACCCCGACCTGGCCGCCGGCGGCACGCTCACCTACACGATGGGCACGTCGCCGTCGTCGTGGGGCACCGGCGCCGGTGACGTGCCTCCGTCCTTCACCGACGGTGCCACGCAGCCGGCCACGCCGCCGAACCTGGGCACCAACCTGGCCCTGGGCAAGACGGCCACCGGCTCGGCGACCTGCGCCGCCGCTGAAAGTGCCGACAAGGCCGTCGACGGTACGTTGCAGAACAACTCGAAGTTCTGCTCGTCCGCGGCCACCAAGTTCCTGCAGGTCGACCTCGGCTCCAACCAGAGCGTCGGCGCCGTGGTCCTGAAGCACGCGGGCCTCGGTGCGGAGAACACCGGCTGGAACACCGGCGCCTTCACGATCTCGACGAGCACCGACGGCACCAACTGGAGCACGGCGGCCACGGTCTCGGGCAACCGCACCAGCCGGACCCTCAACCAGTTCACGGCCCGGACCGCCCGCTACGTGAAGGTCGACATCACCACGCCGGCCAACGACGGCAACACCGCCGCGCGCATCTACGAGTTCGAGGTCTACGGCGCCGCGACCGGCGGCAACCTCCTGCTCAACAAGGCGGCCACGGCCGACTCCTCCTGCGCCTCGACCGAGGGCCCGGAGAAGGCGGTCAACGGCTCCGTCTCCGGCGGCAACTCCGACAAGTGGTGCTCGACCGGCGCCTCGAAGTTCCTCCAGGTCGACATGGGCGCGTCAAACCACCTGAGCTCGATCGTGGTCCGCCACGCGGGCGCGGGCGGCGAGTCGGCGTCCTGGGACACGAAGGACTTCGACCTGCAGACGTCGGCCGACGGCAGCACCTGGACGACGGTGGCCTCACCCCGCGGCAACACCGCGGACGTGACCACGCACGCGGTGAACGTCACGGCCCGCTACGTGCGGCTCAACGTCATCACCCCGACCCAGACCACGGACGGGGCGGCCCGCATCTACGAGCTGGAGGCGTACGCGTAAGCGTCAGGCGAACCGGGGGACGGCCGTCGCGGCCGTCCCCCGTTCGGCGTCACCGGTAGGCGATCGCGGTGATGGTGAGCGTGGCCGAGTACCGGCCGGGCCGCGTGCTCGAGGGCACCTTCAGGGTCAGGTCGGCGCCGAGCACTGTCGTGCCCAGCCCGCCGGTGCCCAGCGCGCCGCCGGCGTTGATCGCGCCGCCCGGCCCCGCGGTCGCGTCGCCGGCCGCGTTCGGGACGACGACCCTCGGCGTCCAGCCGAGGTAGCCGCCGCTGAACGTGTCGGCGCCGCTGGTGAAGTCGCCGACCTGGCCGGAGACGCTCCAGCCGGGCCGGGTCTGGTCGCGCCCGTCGTCGATCGTCACCACACCCAGCCGGCCGGTCGACTCGAAGGTGTGGTCGGCGCGCAGGACCGCGGTGCTCATCACGACCGGGCCTCCTTCGACGGTCATCGTGAAGACGCCCTCCTCAGGCTCGACGTTCACCTGGATCGTCTCGCGTCCGGTCACGCTCTGCGGCTCGCCGCCGACGCCGAGGCACTGCGTCGGCCCCAGCCTGTCGCACGCGGCCGGCATCGGGTCGCCGGCCGGGTCGGGCACCGTGGGACACCCGGCGGCGAACTCGTCAGCGGCCGCGGTGAGCTGGGCGCCGGGCACCTTCTGCAACTGCGCGTAGCCGGCCCGGACCTGGCTCGCCGGCAGCGGCGCATAGCCGAGCCGGGCCAGCTCGCGCTGTCCCTGGCACAGCGCATAACTGCCGAAGGCGCCGAGGGTGTACCCCTTGGCGTTCGTGAATCCGTAGGCGTTGTCGGTCGGCAGGATCGCGTACGCGTAGCCGGAGAGCTCATAGGTGCGCGGGTCCGGGTTGCGGTACACCGGGTCGAGGTTCGCGATACCGGTGGCCGGGTCGACGGCCGCGGCGCCCAGTGAGACGCCGACGTGGCCGGCGGTCGGCTCGGTGTAGTAGCCGGCCGCATTGAGCAGCTTCGCCACCGGGAACCCGGCCTGCAGCGCGTAGGAGTACTGGACGTAGCCGATCGCCCCGTTCGCGGCGGGTTGGCTGACGTATCCGGACACGCCCAGGTCGCCGGGCTGCCCGACCATCGCCGAGCCGCCCAGCACCGGGTACGACTGGGTGGGTGTGCACGGACTGCGCCCCGTGGTGGCGCAGTAGGCCGTCCAGTACTGCCCGTGCCGCACCGACATCCACCGCGTCAGCGCATACGTCGACCCGTCCGCGTCGGTCCGCACCACCGGCACGATCGGGGTGTCCGGCAGGGCGAGGCGCGGGTTGTCGGCCGCGATCGCCGGATCGTTCCACCGGGTCAGCCGCCCCGTGAAGATCTTCGCCACGTTCTCGCCGGACAGCCGCAGATCGGTGACCCGCTGCCCGCCGATCGTCAGGTTGTACATGAACGCCGTCCCGCCCGCGGTGACGGGCATGTACCCGAACCCGCGGTCCGGCGGCGGGTCGGAGCTGGTGCCGTCCTGGAGCCCGTACGGCGTGTCCGACACCGCGAAGTCCAGCAGCCCATTGCGGTACTTCGCCCGGCCGACGGCGGAGCCGCTGCGCTCGTAGTCGACGCGCATCCCGTACTGCGCAACGTCGCCGATCCAGGCGCGGAACGCGTTGTACGCCATTGTCGACCCGCCACCGGCGATCGGCACGTACACCGCCGCGGCCGCGGGCTCACCCGGCCCGACGAGCCCGGCCAGCCCCACCGCCAACGCGACGGCGAACGCCACTCCGCGACGCCTCACGTGCATCCCCCCGCTCATCCGGCAGTGCACCGTCCGGCACGGTGGCCCACCCGCCTACCGGCGATCGTGAGCGCCGCCCATACGCCGGATATGCGCTCGGTGAACAGTCGGGAATCGTCAGCATGTGTTGACGCCCCGGGGCCGTCAGCATATGCTGACGACATGACCGCCGCCGCCGACCTCGACCGCGTGGTGCACAGCACCGACCCCGACACCGCGCTGGAGGCCGTGGCCCGCCTGCGCCGCCTGCTGGAGCAGCTCGAGGCCGAGCACGTCGCCGCGGCCCGGCGCGCCGGGCGGTCCTGGCACGAGATCGCCTCCCGTCTGGGCGTGACGAAACAGACGGTCCACCGCAAGTACCGCCGGCTCGAGGAGACCTGATGTTCCGCGGCGACCACCCCGACCTGCACGGGACCATCGGCCGGGCCCTGCGGCTGGCCCGCGGGCTGCACCACCCGCGCACCGGCAGCGAGCATCTGCTGCTGTCCCTGAGCGCGGCCGACCACCCGGCCGCCGCCGTCCTGCACCGCCACGGCGCCACCGCGGAGGCGCTGCGCCGCGCGGTGGCCCGGGCCGCACCACTGGGCGCCGGCGCCGCCGCGGACCGCGAGACCCTGGCCCCGCTGGCCGTCGACGTCGAGCGCCTCCTGGGCCGCCTGAGCCCGGCCGTGCTCGACCGCCCGCCGCTTCGCGAGCCGCTGCTGCCCATCGGCGCCGCCAGGGCCCGCCGCCACTGCGCCCGCCTCGACCCGCCGCTGGGCCTGGACGCCCAGGCCGCGATCGAGGCGTCGCTGCGCCTGTCCCTGGCCCGCCGCGAACGCGACCACCGCCCCGAGCACCTGGCCCTGGCGCTCGTCGCCCTGGACCCGGGCGCCGCCTGGACGCTGCGTACTGCCGCGGTGGACGCCGGGCCTCTCCTGGCCGCGCTGGCCGCCGCCTTCCCGCCGCCGCGCCGCAACCCGCTGCTGCGCGCCGACCGCCACCTGGGCCGCCCCGCCCGCATCCGCGACATGATCCGCCGCTACCAGCACACGACCGGCCGCACCGTGACCGCCGGCTCGGCCCTGGCCGCCCTCATCGCCCGCTGACCGCCGACTCCTGACCGGCCGACTCCTGACCGGCCGATTGCTGATCGCCGGCCCTTGCCCGTCGGCTCCTGACCGCTGGCCCTTGCCCGCCGGCTCCTGAGCGCCGTGGTCCGGGGCACGGCGGCACAAAGTCCCGGGCGGAGGTAAACCCTTTCGGGGCGGCTCGGCTCAAACAGGGTGGATCGGCCAGCGAGAGGGGAACCCATCAGGTGCGCCCGGACAGTGAGCGAGACTTCGCGCAGTATGTCGCGAACCGAAAACAGGCGCTGTACCGCGTCGCGTACCACCTGTTGGGCGACCGTGACCGGGCCGACGACGCGGTGCAGACGACGCTGACCGTGCTCTATGCGCGGTGGGGACGGGTGCACGAGATCGAGAACCTCGACGGATACGTGCACACGATGGTCGTGCGCGAGTCCCTGCGCGACAGGCGGCGCTGGCTGGCGTGGGTGCGGCTGTCACCGGCGACGCCGGACGTGCCCGTCGCGTCGGCGGACCCCGAGGTCGAGCAGCGGATGCTCCTGCGGGCGGCGCTGCGCAAACTGCCCGAACGGCAACGGACAGTGCTCGTGCTGCGGTTCCTGTGCGACCTGCCGGTGCTGGAGGTCGCCGCCCTGCTCGGGCTGGCCGAGGGCACGGTCAAGGCGCACACGAACCGAGGACTCGAAGCGCTCCGGCGCCAGATCGGCACCAATGCGGAGGTGGCGGCATGACTTCGAACCCGTTCGCCATGCTCGTTCGTGAGGATGTTCCCGAGAGCCGGGTGGCGCTCGACGCCGTCATCGCCGGCGGCCGGGCCCGGGTGCGCCGGCGCCGGGCCGTGACCGTGGGGGCCGCGGCCGTCGCCGTGGTGCTGGTCGCCGGTGGTGTCGCGCTGGCCGCGGCCGGGGCCGATCCGGTTCGCCCGGCTCCGGCGCCGGCCCAGTCCGCGCCGTCCGCTGCGCCGTCCCGCTCGGCGGCGCCGGCGTGCGAGCCGGTCCGCATCGCCGGGCTCGACCGGCCGGTGGGCATCGCTGTCGATGCCTCAGGGCAATATCTCGTGGGTACCCCGGAAGCGTTCGACGGCAGCCTGACGCTCGTCGGCCCGAAGGGACCGCGCACGTTGCGGGTGACCAAGGGGCTCATGCCGTCCGGCATCAACGGCAGCGGCGTGATCGTCGGCAACGTCACCAGCACCGCCGACATGGACGGGTACGTCGTCGAGAACGACACGTCGACCCGCCTCGGCCTGCCGGCGGGTGCGCTGAACGTGCGGGCCGGCGCGATCAACGACGCCGGCGACGTCGTCGGTGACGCCCGCATGCCCGGCAACCGGTTCCGGGCCGTGGTCTGGCGATACCACCAGTGGAGCCAGCCGCAGCTGCTGGCCACGCCCAGCGGCGGCGTCGCCGGTGGCCAGTCGGCCGCGTACGGCATCGCGGCGGACGGGCGGATCGTCGGCAACGTCGGCAACGGCGCCACGCCGTACCTGTGGAAGCCCGACGGCACCGGTGCGCCCCTGCCGGTCCCGGCCGGCAAGCCCGGCGGGAACGCGGCGCGGATCGTGGGCGACTGGGCCGACGGCGCCGTCAACTACACGGCCGCCACCGTCACGCTGCCCAGCGGGCGGCGGGTCGGCCGGGGCGAGCCCACGTGGGTCCGCTGGAACCTGCGCACCGGCGAGGTGAAGGTGGTGGAGGCGGGGCATCCGTTCATGGGCGCCGCGGGCCTGCTGCCGGACGGCCGGGTGGTGGTCAACTTGCACGACCACGCCGCGGTGTGGTCCGACGCCGGCGTCACGCGGCTGTCCCTGCCCGAGGGCAGCACCCAGGTCGAGATCGCCGGGGCCGCGGGTGACGGCACGATCGTCGGCTACGCGGTCGGCGATGGTGACGCGCGCGCGGCGTACCGCTGGAACTGCGGGTAGACGCGGCGAAGGCCGGCCACCAACGGTGGCCGGCCTTGAGCCAGGGGTGAGCCGGTGGTGCTAGTTGGAGGCGACGCCCAGCTGGCCCTCGCCGCCGTGAAACTCGGTGCCCGAGGCGAAGGAGGCGTCGAAGCGCTGCTGGAGGGCGTCGAGCTCGCCGAACTCGGCCTGGTGCGAGGACTCGCTGCCCTCGGCGGCGAAGACGTGGTCGTCCACCGACGCGTCGTGGCTGTAGTTGGTGTAGTCGTCCGACTCGTAGTGCACGGCGGCCGGCTGGTCGTACTCGACGTGGTGACCCTGCGAGAAGTCGGTCGACTCCTGCGCGTGGTGGTCGTTCTCGTAGACCCCGAACTGCGACTGCGCGTCGGCCTCGCTGCCGTGCGCCTGGTGCAGCTGGTCCAGACCGTCGTGCTGCTCACCCGCCTCGTAGTGGCCGTAGTCCACGTCGTGGCCCGTGTCGCCCATGTCGTAGTCGCTCATCGTGCGCTCCCCTGGAAGTCGTTGTCGCTGTTGAGAAGAACGTTACGGGGATCCCGTAGGGGTTGAATCCCGGAAACGTGCCACCACCGCCGCCCGCATCCGGGGCGGACGTCGTGGGTCCGGCGCGGACGCCTGCCGGCTCGCCGGCGGGCTCCGGCACGGCTGCGGGGCGGCGCCGGTGGGTGGGGCCGGCGGGCCGGGTGGGTGGTGCGGAAAAGTTTCCGGCGGGCGGTCAACACGGGGGGCGGGGCGGGGACTCTCAGTGGTGTGACGTTCGAGGAGTACGTGGCCGCGCGCGGGCCGGCGCTCGTGCGGTTCGCGGCGCTGCTGACCGGCGACCAGCATCGGGCCGAGGACCTGGTGCAGGATGCGCTGACCAAGGCGTACCTGCGCTGGGGCCGTATCCGGCGCGGCGACGACCCGGACGTGTACCTGCGGCGGCTGGTCCTCAACGCCTCCCGCTCGTGGTGGCGGCGGCTGCGCAATCGTGAGGTCGTCGACATCGTCGATGTCGACGAGCCCAGGTTGATGTTCGTCAACGGCGACGACTCGGCGGCCCTCGACACCGGGGCGGCCGAGCGGGACGCGCTGTGGCGGCTGATCCGGGCCCTGCCCGAGCAGCAGCGGGCCGTCGTCGTCCTGCGCTATTACGAGGACCTCGACGACACCACGATCGCCCGGATTCTCGACTGCAGTGCGGTCACCGTCCGTACCCACGCGATGCGGGCGCTGCACCGCCTGCGCGCCGCTTACCAGGAGGCGACGACCTCATGACCGACCTCGAGACGCGGATCGCGGACGTGCTGGCCGACCGGGCTGCGAAGGCGTCGGCGCCGGGCGGGCTGGCCGAGCGGGCCACCCGGCGCGGGAAGCGCATCCGGCGGCGCCGGCTCGTCGTCGGTACCGCCGCGATCGTCGCGTTGCTCGTGCTCGTGCCGTTCACGGGGCGCTCGACCGGCACGACGCTGCCGGCCGCGCCCGGGGGCGCCGACGCCGCGATCGGCAGCGACCGCGGGCTGCTGCACTTCGATGTCGATCTGGGCCGGCTCCCGTCCACATTGACCGATCGCATCACCGTCACCGAGTGGGTGTCCGGCGACGGCTACGAGCGGTTCGTCGGCCAGGACGACGAGCGCAAGCCGATCGTCACCATCTGGCTCACCGGCTCGGCCGCGCGGGCCGACGACTTCAACTCGATGGCCAACGGGGGCTCGACCCGCAACCTGCGCTGGCAGCGCGGCGGTGTCGAGGGCCTGACGGTGCTCGGCTCGGCCGACCGGGACCTGCTGCCGAAGGTCGCCGACGCCGTCCGGCTGGGCGCGACCCAGCGCTGCGTGATGCCGATCCACCTGTCCGAGCTGCCCGCGGGCGGCCGCTGGACCGAGTGCCAGACGGCGATCCGCCGGTCACCGGGTGCGGCGTCGCTGTGGGTGTACTCCGGTCTGACGCTGCGCCGCGCCGACGACCGCACGGTGTTCATCTGGGCCGACAGCGACCAGGGCGCGACCGCCGGCCCGTCGGCGTTCGCCGCGGACCGCGAGGTGGCCGGCCGCCCCGCGATGTGGCGCAGCGGCTCCGGCGCGTTCGCGAACGGCCTGTGGATCACCGACTTCGCCGGCATCGACCTGTACGTGAGCAACTACGAGTCGGGCCCGGCCGACTGGTTCACCCCGGACGAGGCCGGCTGGTACGCCACCCGCCTCACCCCGAGCCCGGACCTGAACGACCCCGCCACCTGGCCCCGCCGGGCCGTGGGCTGAGCTCCGCCGCCGCGGTCCGCCGGCTCGCGGCCTCGTGGGGCCGGCGCCGGCCGGGACGTGTCCGGCCCGCAGCGCCCCGGCCTACCGGAGCACCGATGGCGGCCCGTCGGTGCTCCGGTTCTCGATGCGGTCGATCAGCTGACGGCTCCAGGCGTGGATGGCGGCGGACTGCTCGGGGGTGGCGGGCTCGAAGAAGTACCGCCGAATGTTCTGGCCATGACCCACGACGGCCTGCTCGACGATGCTGCGGCCCTTGGCCGTCAGGCCGATGCCGGTCCGCCGGCCGGCGGCGTCGGTCGTGCGCTCCACGAGCTCGCGGTGCTCCATCCGGGTGAGCTGGTGCGCGACCCGGCTCTTGTCCCAGTCGAGGGATTCGGCCAGCTCGCCGACCCGCAGCCGGCCGCCGTCGGCGCGCTGGAGCGACACGAGCACGCTGAACTCCGCCTTGGAGATGCCGTAGTCGCGCTGCAGGAGTCCGTCCAGTTCGCGGATCAGCAGCCGCTGGGCGTGCATCCAGTCGTTCCAGAGCGCCCACTCCTCGGGTTCCATGACGGCATCGTACCGCCGAGTTGACGCATCAACTCGCGGCGGCCTAGAGTTGACACGTCAACTCGAATGCTGGAGGGCCAATGCGAAGCACTGTCGTGGTGATCGGCGGCGGGTACGGGGGCGCCCTCGCCGCCAAGCTGCTCGACGCCGAGGCCGACGTCACGCTCATCGATCCGAGGGAGGGGTTCGTCAACGCCGCCGCGCAGCTGCGTGCGCTGACCCGGCCGGACTGGGCGCCGAACGCCTTCTTCCCGTACGGCGCGCTGCTCGATCGGGGCCGGGTCCTGCGCGACCGCGCGGTTTCGGTCGACCCGCGGGGCGTCACGCTGGCCTCGGGCGGGCGGGTCGAGGCCGATCACCTGGTGCTGGCCACCGGGTCCGGGTACCCGTACCCGGCCAAGCCCCGCGACACGTCGACGAGCATCGCCCAGCAGCTCGACGACCTGCGCGTGACGCACCGGGAGCTGGCCGCGGCGGCCCGGGTGCAGATCATCGGGGCCGGGCCGGTCGGGCTGGAGCTGGCCGGGGAGATCAAGGAGGTGTGGCCGGACAAGTCCGTGGTCGTCGTCGACCGCGGCGGGCCGCTGCTGCCCGGGTTCCTGCCGGAGGTGCGGGCCGCGCTGCACCGGCAGCTGGACGCGCTCGGCATCGCACTGCGCCCGGAGCCCGGCGCCGCCGACCTCACGTTCCGGGCGCACGGGGTGCGGGTCGACACCGGATACCTGGCCGACGGGCGCCTCGCGCGGCCGACTGCGCACGGGACGGTACACGTGACGGAGCTTCTGCAGTTGCCCGGACATGAGCACGTGCATGCGATAGGTGACGTCGCCGCGCTGCCCGATCCGAAGATGGCGTCCTACGCGATGATCCACGCCGAGATCGCGGCCCGGAACATCCTCGGCGACCGCACGGTCTACACGCCGTCGCCCGAGCGGCGGATCCTGCTGCCGCTCGGCACCCGCGGCGGGGTCGGTCAGCTGCCGGTGCCCGGTGGCGGGGTCGCGGCGGCCACGCCCGCGGTGGTCGTCGAGCGCAAGGGCGCCGACCTGTTCACGGCCCGGTTCGCGGCCTGGTTCAACGCATCATCGGCGGGGGCGGCGGCGCGTTCGGCGGGGGCGTGACGAGCGGGTTGCCGGAGACGTCGAGGAAGGTCAGGCCGGTGAGGCCGGTGAACGATCCGGGCAGCTCGGTGAGCTGGTTGTCGCGCAGGTCGAGGGTCTGCAGGGCGGCCAGCTCACCGAACCAGCCGGGCAGCCGGGCGAACCGGTTCTCGCACAGCGACAGGCCGGTGAGGGCCGTGAGCCGGCGGGCCGGGGCGGGCAGGTCGGCGAGCCGGTTGGCGCCCAGGTCGAGCTGGGTGAGGTGGACCAGGTTGCCGATGCTCGCGGGCAGGGCGGTCAGCTGGTTGTGGCTCGCCCGGACCGCGGTGAGCGCGGTGAGCTCGCCGAGCCAGTCCGGCAGCGCGGTGAGCCGGTTGTGGTCGAGGAACAGCCAGGTGAGACCGGTGAGGCCGCGCAGCGCGGCCGGCAGTTCGGCGAGCTGATTGCCGGCCAGGTCGAGCTGCGTGAGGTTCGTGAGCCCGCCCAGCCATCCGCCAAGTGTCGTGAGACGGTTGGCCGCCACCAGCAGCTCGGTGAGCCCGGTGAGCGCCCCCATGGTCTCGGGCAGGTCCGCCAGCTCGTTGCCCCAGAGCGCGAGCCGGGTCAGCCGGGTGCAGTGGCCGATGGCCGGCGGCAGCGCGCTGAGCCGATTGCCCTGCGCCCGCAGCTCGGTGAGGCCGGCCAGCCCGCCGATCGTCGCCGGCAGCGCGGTCAACCGGTTGTGCGCCACGTCGAGCGTCTCCAGCGCGGCCAGGTCCCCGATCGACTCCGGCAGCCGCGTGAGCCGGTTCTGGGCCAGCTCCAGCACGGCCAGCCCGGCGAGCCTCCCCACCGACGACGGCAGCTCGGCCAGCTCGTTGCTCGACAGCCGGAGCTCTCGCAGCCCGGCCACGTCCCCGATCGAGTCCGGCAACCGCACGAGCCGGTTGTGGTCCAGCTCCAACTTCGTTACATGCCGGAGCGTCTCGGGTACTGCCCGCAGCTCGTTGCCGCCGAGGAGCAGATCGGTGAGCCGGGTCAGCTTCCCGATGGTCGCCGGCAGCGCGCCGAGCCGGTTGGAGGCCACCTCCAGGCGGGTCAGCGCGGCAAGGTCGCCGATCGTGTCCGGCAGCTCGGTCAGCCGGTTGCCCGACAGCCGCAGCTCGACGAGCCGCGTGAGGTTGCCGATGGCCGGCGGCAGCGCGTCGAGCCGGTTGCCGGCCAGGTCCAGGCGGACGAGCGTCGTGAGCAGGCCGACCGTGCCCGGCAGGCGGGCGAGACCGTTGCCCCACAGCCGCAGCACCCGCAGGTTGGGCAGGAGCGCGACCACACCCGGGAAGTCGGTGAACCGGTTGTCGTCCAGGTCCAGCTCGGTGAGGGCGGTCAGCTCCTCCAGCCAGCCCGGCAGCTCGGCGAGCCGGCACCCGGTCAGCTTCAGGCCCGTCAGCCCGGTGAGCTCGCGGACCGGCTCCGGCAGCCCGCGCAGCCGCCGCCCGGACAGGTCCAGGACCGGCTCGCCGCCCGCCCGGACGGCGGCGATGAGCCTGTCGATCGATCGGCGCACACCACGAAGGCTAGGCTCGGTCGCGTGACCACGGAGTTCGGGGTGGAGCTCGGCGACGGGCGGCTGCTGCACGCGTACGACACCGGCGGCGACGGGGCGGTCGTCTACTGGCACCACGGCACGCCCAACATCGGCGAGCCGCCGGTGCCGCTGTTCGACGCGGCCGAGCGGCTGGGCCTGCGCTTCCTGTCGCACTCCCGGCCGGGCTACGGCGCGTCGACGCCGGCGGCGGGCCGCAGCATCGCCGACGTCGCCGGCGACGTGGCCGCGGTCGCCGACGCGGCCGGGGTGGAGCGGTTCGCCGTGATGGGGCACTCGGGCGGCGGCGCGCACGCGCTGGCCTGCGCCGCGCTGCTGCCGGAGCGGGTGGTGGCGGCGGTGGGCATCTCCGGCCTGGCACCGTTCGAGCCGTCGACGGCTGAGGGCTTCGACTGGTACGCGGGGATGGCCGACGGCGCCGCCGACTCCCTGCGGGCCGCCCGGGAGGGCCGCGCGGCCAAGGAGCGCGCGCTGGGCGCGGCCACCGGCGAGGAGGACATCGGCTTCCAGGCGGCGGACTGGGAGGCGCTGGAGACGGACTGGGCGTGGTTCGACCAGATCGTGCCGCCGGCGCTGGTGATGGGGCCGGGCGGCCTGATCGACGACGACCTGGCGAGCGCGGGGGCCTGGGGCTTCGACCCGGCGGTGATCAGCCGCCCGGTGCTGCTGGTGCACGGGGCGATCGACCGGATGGTGCCGGCGTCGCACAGCACCTGGCTGGCGCAGCGGATCCCGGGCGCGCAGCTGCGGATCGTCCCGGACGCCGGGCACATCACGGCGATGCGCCAGGGTGCCGCGGCGCTCGAATGGCTTCGCGGATTCCTCGTCGCCTCCGCTTGACCTCGACGCGGTCTCTTCGCCGGCTCCGCCTGACCGCGCCACGGTCTGCTCGTCGGCTTCGCTTGACCTTGCCGCGGTTTTCTCGCCGGCTCCGCTTGACCTTGCCGCGGTTTTCTCGCCGGCTCCCCTTGACCTTGACACGGTGACAAGCCGTTGACTCGAGGGCGTGGGAAACGCGATACAGGCCCTGGAGCACGGTAATCCTTCGATGCGGGTCCGGGCGGCGCTGGCCGTCGGGACCGCGCCCGACCCCGCGTACGTCGACCGGCTCATCGAGCGGTGCGCCGTCGAGCCCGACTTCTACGTGCGCGAGATGCTCACGTGGGCGCTTATCCGCCACCCGGCCGACCTGACCGTGCCGCGGCTCGTCGCCGAGCTGCGCTCGGACCGGTCGCAGGCCCGCAGCCAGGCACTGCACACGCTCTCGAAGATCGGCGACCGGGCGGCGTGGCCGGCGATCACGCCGGAGCTGCTGGCCTGCGCCGACGACGAGGTCGCCCGGGCCGCCTGGCGGGCCGCCGTCGCCCTCGTGCCCGAGGGCGCGGAGCCGGAGCTGGCCCGGCGCCTGGTGAGCCAGTTGGGGCGGGGCGACCGGGAGCTGCAGCTGAGCCTCAGCCGGGCGCTGGCCGGGCTCGGTGAGACAATCCTCCCGGCGGTGCGGGCCGCGCAGGCCGCCGGCGATGCGCGGGTGCGCCGGCACGCCCTCGCGACCGAGCGGCTGCTGCACGACCCGGACGCGGGCTTCGAGCTGGCGATCAACGAGGCCAAGCGGGTCGACGCGCTCGGGCCGCAGCACTGACTCGGGACGGGGTGACACGCAGGTGCTGATCGGAGACGTGGCCCGGCGCTCCGGGGTGAGCGCCCGCATGCTCCGCCACTACGACCAGCTGGGCCTGGTCCGGCCGACGGGGCGCAGCGGGGCGGGCTACCGGGAGTACTCCGACGAGGACATCCGGCGGATCTTCCACATCGAGAGCCTGCGGTCGCTGGGCCTGTCGCTCAAGGACGTCAAGCGCGCGCTCGACGACCCCGCCTTCACACCGGCCGCGCTTGTCGACGACCTCATCCGCCAGACCCGCGACCGCATCGCCCGCGAGCAGGAGCTGCTGACCCGGCTCGGGCAGGTCGGCGCGGCCGGGCCCGCCGACTGGGCCGACGTCCTGCAGATCATCGCCCTGCTGCAGGCCCTCGGCTCGGACAGCGCGGGCCGCCGCCAGCGCGCCGCCCTGTCCTCGGCCTCCACCGACGAGATGCCGGTGGAGGCCCTGGTCGAGGCCGCCCTGCACGAGAGCGACCCGGTCGTGGCCGGCTCGCTGCGCTGGGCCCTGGCCCAGTCCGGCGACGCGGCCCTCGCGCTGCTGAGCGCCGCCCTCGACTCCCCGGCCACCGACGTCCGCCGCCGCGCCGCCCAGTGCATCGCCGAGTTCCCACCCGCGGCCGCGGCCGGCGCCCTGCGCACCGCCCTGACGAACGACGACCTGGCCGTGCGCCGCTACGCCGCCCTGGCGCTGGGCCCGCGCGGCGAACCGGCGACCATCCCGACGCTCATCGCGATGGTCGTCGACGAGGTGAACGACGTGGAGGCGTCCGACGCGCTGTCCGGCCTGGCCGCCGCGCCCGACCTGGCCGAGCACATCGCGTCCGCGATCAGCGGGGAGGTCGCCCGCAGCGCCGCGGACCCGTCCGCTCGCCGCCGCCTGACGCAGGCCCTGGCCGACATTCCCGGCCCCACCGCGACGAGCGCCCTGACCGCCCTGGCCGCCGACGAGGACCGCGGGGTGGCGGTCACCGCGGCGTACGTCCTCAGCCTTCGAGCGCGGTGAGGGAGGGGTCGTAGGGATGGAGGGGTGGTCTGCGCGCGGAAGCCGTCAGGGTGACGCCGGCCTCGACGGTGTTCGGCACGGGTACGAAAGAGGTCTCTCACCCTCACCACCGGCTCCGGCCAGCGTGCCGGCACCACGCCGCGCTCCGCTGACGCCTCGGCGGTGACGGCCGCACGGCTGCTGGTCGAGGTCGCGTCACGAACGTCGGCGGTAGGCCAGGTGTTCGCCCGGCCCGACGGCCGCTGCTCGTCCTTCACTGGTGCGGCGGCCGGTCCTCGGCGTGGGCCAGGGCGTCGGCGGCAGGCAGGCTGAGGGTGAAGCAGGCCCCGTGCGGCTGGTGGGGTCGGTAGCTGAGGGTGCCATGGTTGGCCAGGGCGAGCTGCCGCACGATGTACAGCCCGAAGCCGGTGCCCGGCTTGCGGCTGGCGATGCCGGTAGTGGCGCGGGTGAACCGGTCGAACAGCCGGGGCACGAAGTCGTCGGGCACCCCCTCGCCGTGGTCGTAGACGTCCACCTTGACCACCGTTCCCTGCGGGGCGGCGACCACGCCGATCGGCGGCCGGCCGTACTTGACGGCGTTGCCGATGAGGTTTGCGAGGATCTGCCGCAGGTGGAACGGGTCGACGAGGACCCGCACGGCCGGATCGGTGTCGATACCGACCGGGACGCCGTCGGCCGCCTGCTCGGCGGTCTCGGCCAGCACGTCGGCCAGCCGGGTCGGGGCCGGCCGGCAGGGCAGGGAGCCGGCGTCGATGCTGGCCATGACGAGGACGTCCTCGATCATGGCGGCGACCCGGCGAGCCGCGGCGTCGGCGCGTCGCAGGTCGACCTGCTTGACAAAGTCCGGCGTGTCCTCCCAGCCGGTGGCGAGCTCGTCGAGGTAGCACAGCAGGCTGGTGAGCGGCTGACGGAGGTCATGGCCGAGCATGCCGATGATGTCGGCCTGCAACTGGTTGGCCTCGGCGAGCTCCTGGTTCATGCGGGCCAGTTCTCGGGCGGCGCGGCGGGCGGTGGTGACGTCCTGGACGGTGCCGCGCAGACCGATCACCGTCCCGGCGCCGTCGGTGATGGGGTTCCCGCGGCCCTGGATGTCACGGACGTCGCCGTCTGAACGCCGGAGCCGATACTCGATGTCGTAGCCGAGGCCACCCTCGGCCGCCGCCGTGAAGGCCTGCCGGAGCCGGTCGCGGTCGTCGGGCTCGACCAGGCTCAGGTAGTTGTCGACGCCGGGTTCGAAGGTTTCGGCATCGACGCCGGCGATCTGGTACACCTCCGCCGACCAGGTCAATCCGCGGGTCCGCAGGTCCAGCTGCCAGCTGCCCAGCTCGGCCAGGCGCTGCGCCTCGGCGAGGGCCCGCTCGGCCTCGACCCGCGGTGTGACGTCAGTAACCAGCACGAAGAACCCGGCTACGGTCCCGTCGACGACGTCCGGCACGTACGAGGCCTGGGTGTGGTGGGTGACGCCGTCCGAGTCGATGAGCGTACGTTCGAACAACTGCTCCCGACCGGCCAGGACGCCGGTGATGTACGGCAAATTCTTGGCGTAGACGGCCTCGCCGAGCACGTCGCGGATGTGCATGCCAACCATCTGCTCGGGCGTGACACCGAACCACCGCAGATACGGACCATTGGCCACCACATTGTGCAGGTCCCGGTCCCAGTACGCGCACAACGCCGGCAGGTTGTCGACAAGCGCCCGCAGCCGGCGCTCCGGCCCGGTGTCCGTGGTCACCGACGGCCGGTGCACGAGTGCTCATCGCCTCCGCCGACGCACGCGGCGAAGCGGTCACCGATCCCCGCCCGGCTCGCTACGGCCTGCGGCGCGACCGCCCGCTGCTCGCGCCGAGCAGATCGTCGCAGGTGGAGGGGCCTGCTGACGGCGTGGCGGTCCGGATCGACCGCACCGCGGGCGAGCCGCGCCCCGGCGGACATGACGACGACCGGATTCACGGGGGAGCGGGCCGCGACATCCCGCGCTCCGGCTTTGCTGTGCACAGTGCCCTTGCGCCCGCCCGAGCGCGGCAGCGCGACGATGAACGGCACGGTGGCCGGCCGCTCGTCGATGACGAGGAGCAGGGGCATGGATCCACTCCTGTCATTACGCGCAGGCGGCAGTTGTTTGCGCGGCCTGATCGGTCACACTCCAACACCTCATTTTGTAGCATCTGGCCCGAGCGGAAGTGACAAAACGGCGCCTCCTCCCGGATGCCGCTGCGAGTGGCGGCGCGCTGACATCACCGATGCGGGCGAGCACATCGTGGACGGGCCGGAACGGTGCCGCTCCCCGAGGCCGGGCGAACTTGCGCCACGGTCAGGCGCCGGCCATCACCCAGCCGCCGCGGCCCCGGGCTGGGACAGGTCGCTGGACACACGGCCGGCCGGCCGGGCCCCGTCCGGACCGGCTCGGGCTCCACCGGCCCGGTCGGCCCGGCCGACCCGCCATGCGCGGCCGGGTCAGGAGTGCCGGCGGCGATCCAGCTGGTTGATCTTCACGAGCTGCCCGTCGGGTGAACTGAGCCGCAACTGCCGGCCGAACCCGGTGCCGGTGGCTGGTTGGCGATATCTGCCGAGGAGCGGGCGGGGGCGGCGTTTCTCGCCGACGTATCGCGCTGGAGGTCGGATCAGGCGGGCCTTTCCCGGGCGCCGCCGGGCAGGTAGCCGGCGGCCTGGAGGTGGAACAGTTCGGCGTAACGGCCGCCGGACTCGATGAGGCTGTCGTGGTCGCCGTCCTCGACGATGCGGCCCTGGTGCAGGACGTAGATGTGGTCGGCGTGGCGGACGTTGGCCAGGCGGTGGGTGATGAGCAGTGTGGTGGTGTCGCCGTGCCGATTGCGGATGGCCTGGAAGAGCGCGTGCTCGGCGCGGGGGTCCAGTGCGGAGGACGGCTCGTCCAGGATGAGCAGGTCGGCGGTGCGCAGGAGCCCGCGGGCGGCCGTGATGCGCTGCCACTGGCCGCCTGACAGGTCCTGACCCTCGGCGAACGTGCGGTCCAGCAGGGTCTCGTAGCCGTGTGGCAGCGCGAGGATCATGGTGTGGGCGGCGGCGAGGCCGGCGGCGGTCTCGATGCGTTGCTGGTCGGGTTCGACGGTGATGTCGCCGATGGCGATGTTGGTGGCGGCGGTGAAGGGCCATCGGTGGTACTGCTGGGTGACCACCGCGATCCGCGCGTGCAGCCCGTCGGGGTCCCACTCGTCCAGCGGGCGGCCGTTCCACGAGATGGCCCCGGTGCCGGGCTGGCGCAGCCCGGCGATCATCGAGGCGAGGGTGGTCTTGCCGGAGCCGTTCTCGCCGACGAATGCGATGGTCTGTCCGGCGTGGATGGTGAGCGTGATGTGGTCGACGGCGAGGGTGTCCCGGTCGGGGTAGGCGAGGCTGACGCCGGACACGTCGAGTCTGCGCAGCCGATCGGGCTTCTCAACGAGTCGCTCGGTTTCGGCTGCCGGTAGGAACTGCGACGCACGGGTCATGAATCCCGTGTAGTCGCTGAAGTGCTGCCCGTCGCTGTAGAGCCGGTCGATCAGCAGGGCGATGGCGGCGAGGGCGCGCTGGGCGGCCTGCACGGCCAGGACGCAGGTCGCGGCGGCGGCGATCGGGATCTGCCCGCGCAGCAGCAGCACGCCGAGCAGCGTGTAGACGCCGGCAGTCGCGAGGCCGCCGATGACCGACCCCGCGGCGGTGGTCGCGGTGACCCGCCGGGCGAGGGCGAGCTGGATGCTGGTCTCGGCCTTCATGACCCGGTCGTACTGGTCCAGCAGGAACGGGCGCAGCCGGTAGGAGCGTAGCTCGGCGGCGGCGTCGCGCCCGGCCATCAGCCGGTGCAGCAGGCCCAGCCGCCGGCGGCGGACGGACCCGGCGATGTAGGTCTGATGGCGCTGGTGCCCGGCTCGCAGCGATGCCCATGCGCCAGGCACGGTTGCGACCAGCAGCCCCAAGAGCAGCAGCGGGTGGATGATGACGACCGCCGCCGCGACGGCCAGGAGTCCGACCAACCCCGCCAGCAGGTTCATGGCTCCCTGCACGACGGCCACCGCGGCATCGATACCGCGGAAGGCCCGCTCCATGTCGTCGGCGAACTCGGCGGTGTCGAAGGCGTCGAGCCGGACCACAGTGGTGACGTCGAACAGTGTGCGTTCGACCTCGCGGTCCACCCGCGGAGCGAGCGTGTTCTGCGCGTAGCCGCCGGCGAGGCCGAGGCCGGCGCGCAGGGCGGTGGCGCCGGCGAGGGCGGCGAGCGCAGGCAGCGCCGCCGAGACCCGTTGTGGCGTCGGGCCGCCGGCGAAGAGCTCGACCAGGATCTGCCGCGTGGCCAGCAGCCCGAAGGCGGTCAATACCCCGCCGCCGACGGTCGTCACGGCGATCACGATGGTGCGCAGGCGGTCCGCCCGCCAGCTCAGCCGCAGCGCGGTCATGAGCAGGCGGGGCAGCTCGGCGAACAGGGTGAGCACACCGGTCTGGGCCCGCGCGCGTACGCCGCTCTCCCACCACATCTCCCGCAGTTCGGGGAGCGCAGCGACAGGAACGCCTGTCGGCGATGAAGTCACGGCGTGCGGCCGGTCAGGCCGGCGGGTCAGGCGACGGCCAGGACGGGCTCGTCCCAGACGATGGCGTCGACGGCCTCGTAGCACGTCGTCGCGGAGCAGATGCTGCAGTTGGACGGCACCCATTCGCAGCTTGGCGTGTGGGTCGGGCAGTCCGTCGCGGTGGGTGTGGTCTGCACCGGGGAGATGCTGGCCGCGGCGAGGTCGATGGTTCCAGCTGGGTGGGTGCTCAGATCGGCCCCGATCTGGGCCCGGTAGTCCTCGTCTTTCCAGGCCCGGATGACGTCGTTCATCGGCCTTCTGCCTTTCCACGTCGGGTGTGCGCTTGCGGCCCAATGCCGGACATCGACAGAGGTTAGCAGTCCTTGGTCGTGCCGACTACCGTCCTGCGGGCGGCCGCATCAGGAGCAGGGAGGGTACAGAATCGGGCGCATATAAGCGAAGCAGGCCATATCCGATGCCGGCGAGGCCACACATGAGCCCCGGAGTCTCGACCTCGCCCGGGGTGCCGCACCGGGGGCCGGTTCGCGCGATTGAGGCGAGCACCGCGGCGCTCACCGTGTCCGTGTCGGGGTTGGCCACGGCGAGCAGGAGCTCCAGGTTGCCGAGGTCGCCGTGGCACAGGCTGTGGCTGCGCCCGAAGCCGCCCGCGACCGTGGCGGCCAGCGCCAGCTCCAGATCCTCGGCGGCGGCGATGTCGGTGGTGAGGCCCACCGTGTCGGCGCGGGCGAGCCCGATGCCGGGCGCCCCGTGACACCACGCGAACATCTGGCCCGGCGCGGTGGCCGCACCGGCGCGCAGATCGGGCCAGTTGCCGAGCTCGGGCCGGTACTGTGAGCGCTCGTAGGCGAACCCGGCCAGACCAGCGGTGACGAACCGGTCCTCGCCGGTGGCCGCGCCGAGCCGCAGCAGCGCCCAGCCGACCCCGCCGGCCCCGTGAGAGAAGCCGGCCAGTGGCTGCGATGACTCGGTGAACGTTGGCCAGGCCAGGCCGTCCCCGGCCGGCTGCGCGGTGGCGACGAGTAGCTCGCCGCCGCGGCGGGCCACCTCCAGCGGCTCGGCCAGCCCGGTCGCGGCGTGCACCGCCAGCAGGCACCCGATCGTCCCGGCGGCCCCGCCCATCACGTCCAGGGCGGCTTCGTTTCGCAGCAGGTGGCCGCTGAGCCGGACGAGCCGCTCGACCGCCGCGGTCTCACCCATGTGCAACAGGGCGTAGGCCAGCCCGGGAAGGCCGGCGAACCCGTGCAGACCAGCCTGGCCGGCCAGCCGGTCGGGCGCGGCCGACTCCAGGTCGTCGAGCACCGCCGGCAGCCACCACCGGGCCCGCCGCGCGAACTCACCGAACTCCGCGCGGCCGGTGAGGCCGGCGGCGGCGGCGAGGAACACCGCGATCCCGGACGAGCCCGAATACAGGTTCCAGCCCGGTGCGCCGATCCGCCACGCCTGCTCGCCGGCCATCTCCAGCCCCAGCCAGCTCACCCGGTCGCCGTCCTCGCAGGCGGTGGCCAGGAGCCGCTCGGCGATCCGGGTGGCGACGGCCAACGGCCCGCCGTCGGCTGCGAAGGCCGGCTCGGCAGCAGTGGGTTCGGTGGCGGGAACCGCGGGCGCCACTGTCAGGACCGCCGCGCGGGTCTGCAGCGCGGCGCGGATCGTCCACGTCTGGCGGGCCAGGTCGCGTTCGCCGAAGGCGGCCAGCTTCGCGCGGACGCGGTCCAGCCCCGACTCGGCGTAGAAGCCGGCGAGCCGCACGCCGTGGCTGGTCACCAGGTCCCTCGAGCCGGGCTCCGACGTGAACAGCGGCACGTCGCCCGACCACAGGTCGGCCAGCTCGAACGGCACGACCGAAGCCAGCCCGGGGACGCCGGAGGAGATCGCCCACAGGTACGACAGGTGCCGATCCCGGTCCAGCGCGTCGCGCAGCAGGTCCGGATGCGTGCCCTCCTGCAGCAGCGTCGTGTATGTCTGCGTCGCGCGCAGGACCATCCGCACCTCGGCGGCTTCGAAGACGGCCAGCGGCCCGCCCGGCGCAGTCAGCTCGTCGCGTCCCTGCTCGAACGCGCGGTAGGCGTCGCGGAAGCCGGACAGCAGCGCCGGGATGTACCTCAGCAGGTCCGCTGGGGTCCCGTCGAGCGACGGGCGGTTCTGCGCGCCCGCGAACGGCAGGTTGGCGCGGACGACCCGCATCGTGTCGGTGCCGCCGTCGTCCCAGGTGGCCGTGGCGTAGGGCGAGGTGTCCCGAGGGTCGCCGCCCAGGCCGCTGATGTCGACGGCCCCTTGGTCGTTGGAGACGAGCATCGGCAGCAGGCCGGTCCGCATCACCGACAGCTCAAGCTCCCGGACCGCGGGGTCCAGGGCCGCGGAGCTGCCCGGCGCGACCGGGGGCGGCTGGTGGAACAGCGCCTCCAGGTCGACGAGCACGGGCTGCTCGCCGCACGCGATGAGGTTCTCGAAATGGAAGTCGGTACCGTTGACCGCGTGCAGCAGGGCCATCTGCGCGCCGAGCCGCCGGTAGTACCGGGTCACCTCCTCGGCGCTCGCACAGCCGGCGTGCCGGGCGAACTCCAGCCAGCCGTAGCCGCCGCGGTCCAGTACCGTGAGCGTGCGCAGCTCCAGACCGATTCGGCCGGACAGCCACTGCAGCAGCGCGTTGGCGCCGAGGTGCGCGCCCTGCGGCCGCGGCTTGTAGACCACCTGCCCGCCACCGGCGAAGGTCAGCACCGTCACCGAACGCCCGTCGCGGTGCGGGTCGCCTGCGCCGGCGCCGACCGCCGTCAGCTCTCCGGGGTCCGTGCCGCCGAACAGCCCATCACGGATCAGGTCGCGGTCGGCGGCCCAGCGCCGCAGCAGCTCCCAGGTCGCGTCGGTGGTCAGCTCGGCCCGGCGCACCAGCAGCCGGGCCAGCACCGGATACTCGGCGTAGAAGGCCCGCTGGGCGTCGGGCCCGGTGAACTGCCCGACGAACGAGGCGAACCGGCCCGCGGGAGTGTCGCCGTCCAGGCGGCCAAGCTCCCGCAGAACGTTGAGTTCCAGGATGAGCGTGCGCGTGGCCAGCGAGACGAGCACGCCGTTGAGCGCGCCGAGGAACGACGTCAGCACCGGCCGCACCGCCACGCCCCGGCCGACCTCAGGGTCTCCGCGCAGCCGCCGGGCCAGCTCGGTGAGGGCGCGGTGCGCCACCGGCGCGAGGATCACCGCGAACGCGTGTCGCCAGTCTCCGTCGTGCTCCGCAGCGGCCGGCCGGGCCGCATGCGCCGAGTGGCCCGGGTGGTCGGGATGATCCGCGGCGGCCGGGTTCGCCGGCTTCGCGGCGGCCGTGGCGGCGCAGACCTCCAGCCACCACGCCGGCGGTTCGCCCGCCCGCCCGGCCAGCCCGGCCGCGGGCTCCGCCAGCAGCGCCAGCAGGCCGTCGGCGCCGCCGGGGACGTTGCGCAGCAGATTGTCGAAGCCGTCGCCGTCGCCCAGCCGGTGCGCGTCACGCCAGCGGGCCAGACGGCGCGCGGCGCGCGCGTCGTCGCCGCCAGGCACCGGCGGCTGCGCAGTGTTCAACTCGAGGCACACCCGCTCGGCCAGCGTGAGCGCCCGGGCCCAGTCCACATCGGACACATCGGGCGCGGTGACTGTCTCGGTCATGCGCGGAAGGTACCGCACCGCCCGGCGACTGCGTTACCCTCTGACCGCATGGCGCCGTGGCTCGGTTTCCTGGCCGACGAGGCCCGCCCGCCGGCCGGCATCGTCGCCCTCTCCTGGGTGGAAAGCCTGCTGTCCCGGCCGCCGGACGACGAGGGCCTGTTCGTCGCGGCCAACCTGATCGCCCTGGCCGTCTTCCGGGCCGGTGAGGCCGACCTGGCCCGGCACATCTCCCACGAGGAGATCAGCTATGCGCTGCGCCGAGAGGCCCGCGACCCGGTGTATCTGCTGTATGCCCTGCAGCCGCAGATCAATCTGCTACGGCTGGACGGCTACGGCCCCGACCCGGACCGGGCCCTGCGCGGACTGGACGCCCTGGCCCGGCTGGCCGCCGGCCTCGACCTGGAGCTGCCCGGGCTGAGCATCTCCGCCGCACAGGTGCGTCGGCTCGACGAGGCGGGCCTGCCGGTCCGCAAGGCCGCACGCGACGCCCACATCATCGACACCTGCAAGCTGCTCTGGCGGCTGGGGCGGCCCGACCGGCTGGTCGAGGCGGCCAACGGCCTGCTCGCCCGCTACCCGGAGGCGGCCAGAGGCGGGCCGCACCATGCCGCCGAGGCCCTCTGGCTGGCCGCGCCCGAAATTCAGGCCCCGCCACCCACGGCCACGCTCGACTCCGGCCCCCGGCCGGCCGTACACCTGGCGTTCCTGCGGCTGATCCACTACACGGCCCGGCTGGCCGACCTCGGCGAGACGGAGCCGGTGGTGGGGCTTGCGACCGGGCTGCTGACCCGGCAGGACATTCTCGGCGGCCCGTACGCCTCGGCGCTGACCCCACTGCGATGGCGCGCGGCGCTGGCCGACAGCCTGCTGCGGGTTGGCCGGGCCGACCTGGCCGAGCCGGTCCTGCGGGCGGCGCACCACAACGCATTCGGCGACCCGCAGCTGGCGCGTGGCACCGCCGAGCGCTTGGGGATGGCCGCGCCCATGCCACCCGTGGACCGGGACGCGGCCGTCGCGCTGGCCCACCGGGTCCTGGACCGGCTCAGCCGGTAACGGGCGAGGCGACGACGAGCGGCGAAAACCTCACCGGAAGCGTGCCGACCCGCGCGATCCGCACCGCCGCGAGCACACCCTGTGGGCCTCCGCCGTCACCATCAAGCCGGCCGTCATCGCCGCTACGGAGCAGCTCGTCCACGACCGCATCGACACCTGCGCCGGCCGACATCGCCCCGCCCCGGACGCCTGACGAGCCGGCGGGCGGGACACCGTGCCCGAACGCGGTGTGCGGCGGCGCGGGTTGAACGGCGCGGGCGCAGACTCTACTGTGGCGCGGTGATCCGGGGGAGATCGAACGCATTGATCGAGGTCGCCATCCTGGTGGTCGGCGGGGTGGTGTTCTTCGTCGGGCAGCGGTTCGGTGGGCGGCCGGTGGCGACGGCGTTTGCGAATGCCCGGTGGCTGCGCTCGGTTGAGCGGGACCTGCACATCGACGTCGAGCTCGCGATGAACTCGTGGCTGGCCGGGCATCCGTGGCTGATCGTCGTCGCCGTGTGCGTGTACCGGCTCTACTACGTGGTCCTTGTCGGCGTGCTCGTGTTCGTGTTCGTGCGGCACCGGGAGGTGTTCGTGTCCGTGCGGCGGGTCATGGTGGCCATGGCGCTGCTGGTGTTGCCCGTGTACTGGGCCGTGCCCATGGCGCCGCCCCGGTTCGCGGTGCCGGGGACCGTGGACATCGTCGCCGAGCACGACATTTTCGGGCGGTCGGCGGCCGGACCCGGCGACCTCGGGCAGATGCACATGACGGCCATGCCGAGCATGCACGTCGGGTGGGCGCTGTGGTGCGGGTTCGCGGTCTGGATGGCGCTGCGCGCAGCGCACCCGCGGGCGGCGCTGCTTGCGTGGCTGTTTCCCGTGGGCATGATGCTTGTGGTGTTCACGACCGGCAATCACTACGTGCTCGACGTCGTCGGAAGTGTGCTGTTGCTGCTGGCGGCGGTCGGGGTCGCGGCCGGCTGGAGTGCGCTCAGGGCCCGGCGCAGTGCGGCGGCGCGGTTCTGAGGGGTGCGAGCCTGTGGCTTCTGCGGTGGCTGTCGATCCAGCCGTGACAGCGATGTCGCCGGCCTGCTCGGCGGTCACGACTTCGCCAGTTCGTCCAGGTAGTGCGGGTTGTGCATGATGCCGAGCAGGTTGCCGAACGGATCGAGGACCGTCGCGGTGATGAAGCCGTGGCCGCGGTGCTGCAGCGGTTCGTGCACGGTGGCGCCCAGGGACAGCAGCCGGGTGAGGGTCGTCTCCACGTCGTCGACGTGCCAGTAGAGGATCGCCCCGGTCGCCGCGGCCGTCCCGGCCTCGATGATGCCCAGCTCGGCCTCGTGATCGCCCAGGCGCCACTCGGCGTAACCGGGGCGGCGGAAGTACGGTTCGACGCCGGTGACCTCCGTGTACCAGGCGCACGCGGCGGACAGGTCGGCGGCGAAGTAGCTGACGGTGGCCATGCCTCGCAATGTCATACCGGCACGCTAAACGGCTATGCGGCACGTTAGGTTCCTCATATGTTGGAGACCTCGGTGCGGGTGCTGCGGCTGCTCGCGATGCTGGCCCGGCGGCGTGAGTGGAGCGGGGCGGAGCTGGCCGCGCGGCTGGACGTCAGCGGGCGGACCGTGCGCAACGATGTGGACCGGCTGCGGCAGCTCGGGTACCAGGTCGATGCCGTGCCGGGGCGGGGCGGCGGGTACCGGCTCGGGGCCGGGAACGCGCTGCCGCCGCTGGTGTTCGAGGACGACGAGGCGGTCGCCGTGGCGGTCGGGCTGCGGGCGGCGGCGGCCGGGAGCGTCGCCGGTATCGAGGACGCGTCGCTGCGCGCACTCACGAAACTGGAGCAGACACTGCCGCGGCGGCTGCGTGCACGAGTGGACGCGCTCAAACGCGCGACCGTGTCCGCGGCCGGCGGCGG
This sequence comes from Dactylosporangium vinaceum, assembly GCF_019904175.1. GTDB lineage: Bacteria > Actinomycetota > Actinomycetes > Mycobacteriales > Micromonosporaceae > Dactylosporangium > Dactylosporangium vinaceum. The sequence continues at coordinate 5,104,921 of NZ_CP061913.1, forward strand.
GCCGGTGGTCGACCTGGACACGCTCACCCGGATCGCGGCCGCGGCGAACGGACATGAACGGCTGCGGTTCGAGTACGCCGCGCACGGCGGCGACACGAGCGTGCGCGACGTCGAGCCGCACACGCTCGTGTACACGGGGCGGCGGTGGTACCTGCTCGCCTGGGACGGTGACCGCCGGGACTGGCGCACGTTCCGGGCCGACCGGATCACGCCGCTGCCCGTCGACGGGCCCGTCCAGCGGTTCGTGCCGCGCGAGCCGCCCGGCGGTGACGCGGCCGCCCACGTGCTGCGGGGCGTGGTCGAGGCGCCGCACCGGTATCGGGTCCGCATCCGGTTCGCGGCGCCGGCGGCGGTCATCGCCGAGCGCAGTACCCCGACGTCGGGCCGCATCACGCCGCTCGGCGAGCGCGAGTGCGAGCTGGCCACTGGCGCTGACTCGCTGTTCGACCTGATGACGTACATTGGCAAGTTCGAGGTGCCGTTCACTGTCCTCGACCCGCCCGAGCTGTGCGACTTTCTGCGTACCCTGGCCGGCCGGTATCTGGAGGCGGCCGGTGATCGGTGAGGCAGGGCGCCTGAGGCCGGTCGGCTGGACCGGCTCCTAGGAGACCTGCAGGACCGTGGCGCGCAGTGGCTCCCGGTCGACGCCGAGGGTGTCGAGCACCCGCATGGCGACGCTGTCGCTCTGGTCGAGCAGGCCGAGCAGCAGGTGGCCGGTGTCGATGTCCCGACGGCCGAGGCCGTCCGCCTCGTGCAGCGCCAGCTCCAGGGCGTTGAGCGCGCGGCGGCTGAAACGGGGGCGGGGGAATTGGAACGCGCCCTGGCCGAAGTTGTCGTCGGCACGGCGCTGGATCTCGGCGACGTCGATGCCGATGGAGGCGAGAGCGTCCCGCGCCGGACGGCCGCCGGTCGCCTCGACGCCGGCTTCCTCGAGGGCCTGGGCGGTCGTCGTCCTGGCCTGACGCAGCTCGACGCCGTGCGCGCGCAGCGCCTCGCCGGCCGGGCCGGCCGTCTGGGTCAGGCCGAGCAGCAGGTGCCCGGTGCCGATGCCGTCGTGGCCCATGGACAGGGCGGCGTCCTGGGCGGCGACGACGGCGCGCTTGGCGAGCTCGTCGAATCGTTCGAACATGTCAGTCCTCCTTGCCTGCGGTTTTGCGGCGGGTCGCGTGCTTCTCGTGGACCGACTGGCGGCTCACGTTCAGGGCGGTGGCGATGCTCTGCCAGGTCCACCCCTGGGCGCGGGCGTTGTCCACGTGGAGGCGCTCGAGCTCTTCCAGCAGTCGCCGCAGTGCGACGACGGCCTCGAGCCCGAGCGCGGGGTCCTTGGCGGTGACCTGGCTGACCAGGTCACCGACCGGCTGTTCCTGTGCGCTCACGCTGTCAAGGTTCCCTGACAGCGGCTCGGCTGTCAAGGTAGCCTGACAACGGCCCGCTTGTTGCGATGGCCCGGACGTGACTCGGCACTCACGCCGGCTCGGCGGTGCGTCCGCGGTAGCCCGGCAGTGTGTCCGCGGTAGCCCGGCGGTGCGTCCGCGGTGGCTCGGCGGTGGGTCGGGGGGTGGCCCGACCGTCGACGTGGCTTCGCGGGGGGTCGGCCCGGCCGGTGGTTCGAGTGCCGTGGCGGCCTGGTGGCGGGTTCGAGTGCCGTGGCGGCTTGGTGGCGGGTTCGGGTGTCGTGGTGGCGGGTTCGGGTGCCGTGGCGGCGTGGCGGCGGGTTCGAGTGCCGTGGCGGCCGGTTCGAGTGCCGTGGCGGCGTGTTGGCGGTTCGGGGTGCAGTCGCGGCGTGGAGGTAGTTCGGGTGTCGAGGAACCCCGGCTGCATAGAATGCGCGGCATGCGGGGACGGTTCGACAACCTTCGACGGATTGCGGCGCTCGATCCGGTCGCGGATCACCTGGCGATTCATCGGCTGACGCTGACCGAGGAGTTTCCCTGGGACATGCGCATGGCGTTCAACCTGGCGTTCAATCGCTCATTCGCGCTGCCGCGGGTGGCGCGTCTGCTGTGCGAAACGCGCAGAATCCTGCAGGAACCGCGCAGACGAGCCGACGACACAGGCATCATCATGTACGAGATCCTGTTGCACGGGCCCGAATCGGTGCGCGGGAAGCAGGCGGTGCGGCGGCTCAACGATGCGCATCGGCGCTTCTCGCTCGACAACGGCGACAGCATCTACGTGATCGCGGCGCTTGTCGTGGTGCCGATGCGATGGCTGCAGCGGTACGGCTGGCGGAGGCCGCACGAGCACGAACGCCAAGCGGCGGCCGTGTTCTACCGGCGCGTCGGCGAGCTCATGGGTGTGCGCGAACTGCCGGCGGACTATTGCGCGTTCGCGCACTACCTGGACGCATACGAACGCGCGAACCTGCACCACACGCCCGAGGCCGCGCAGATCGAGCGCACGACCCGCGACCTGCTGCGCGGACGTGTGCCCGGCCCGTTGCGCGGCATGGCCGACTCGCTCATCGGGGCGCTGTACGACGAGCGTCTGCGCGCAGCGTACGACGTACGCCGGCCTCCACTGCTCGCGCGGGCATTCGTGCATCTGTCGCTGCGCGTTCGTGCACTGGTGCTGCGATTCGCGCGTCCGCGCACGACGCCGCTGTTCGCGGACGGGATCGTGACGAAGACCTATCCGGACGGCTACGACCTGGCGAAGGTCGGCTCAGGAGGGCCGTCGCCGGCGTCCGGGGACTGATGTCCGGAGGCTGATGTCTGGGGGCTGATGTCCGGGCGTGTCCATCTGCGCGATCGGTGCGGCGCGGCCGCGCGTTTGTGCGCGGTGCTGCCGGTTGTGGCAGATCGCCGCGGCGGCCGTGCACAGACGGCATGCGCGCAGCTGTTCATGCGCAACGTCTTGGGCGGCGCGCGCGTGGCTGTGCATGCGCAACGTCCGTGGGCGGCCTGTGTCCGCGGCTGTGCATGCGCAATGTCCGTGGGTGGCGTGTGTGGGCCTGCCCCGTTTTGACGGACATCTGAGATCAGGAGCCTGTGGGCTTCGGGAGGATGTCCAGCATCATGGAGAGTATGGGCAAGCAACGGCCTCGGCCTCGTCGTTCGTTCACGGCGGAGTTCAAGGCCGAGATCGTGGAGTTGTGCCAGCGTGGTGACCGTTCGGTCCGGCAGGTGGCCCGGGATTTCGATCTGACCGAGACCGCGGTGCGGGACTGGGTGAAGCAGGCCGCGATCGACAGCAACGCCAGCAGCGGTGGCGGTTCGGCGGCGGGTGCGCCGGCGGCGGGTGGGTTGACGTCGGACGAACGGGCGGAACTGGCCCGGCTGCGGCGGGAGAACCGCCGGTTGCAGGAGGACGTCGACATCCTCAAACGGGCCACGGCTTTCTTCGCGAGGGAGACCCGGTGAACGTGTATCCGTTCATCGAGGCGGAGCAGGCCGGCAAGCGCAACATGAAACGTGCGTGTGAGCTGCTGCAGGTCTCCCGGTCCGCCTACTACCGCCGCAATCACGTCTCCGACCGGGCCCGCGCCGACCAGGACCTCACCGCGCAGATCATCGCGATCCACGACGCGTCGAAAGGCACCTACGGCGCGCCGCGCATCCACGCCGAACTCGCCGCAGCAGGGCGGCGGCACGGCCGCAAACGCATCGCCCGGCTGCTGCACGGCACCGGCCGCCGTGGCCGGTCCCCACGCCGGTGGCGGGTCACCACGGTCCCGGACCCAGCCGCTTCCGCGCGTCCGGACCTGATCCAGCGTGGGTTCGCCCCGGACCCGGCGGCGGTCGACACCCGCTGGTGCGGCGACATCACCTACATCAACACGTGGGAAGGGTGGCTGTACCTGGCCACCGTCATCGACCTGGCCTCCCGCCGCGTCGTCGGCTGGGCCGTCGCCGAGCACCTGCGCACCGACCTCGTCGACGCCGCGCTCACCGACGCGGTGCACCGCCACAGGCCGGCGGACGGGTTGATCTTCCACTCCGACCGCGGCTGTCAGTACGTCAGCGCCCAGCACGCACGGCTCGCCAACCGCCACGGCGTCAGGCTCTCCGTCGGCCGGCGCGGGCAATGCTGGGACAACGCCGTCGCCGAATCGTTCTTCGCCACCATCAAGACCGAACTCGTGCACCGGCAGGCCTGGCCCACCCGCACCGCCGCACGCAAGGCGATCTTCGAATACATCGAGGGCTGGTACAACACCCGACGCCGGCACTCCAGCCTCGGCTACCTCAGCCCAACCGCCTACGAGGCCAGCAGGATCGACCCACCGCTCAGCAAGGTAGCCTGAACCACCACATCGACCCTGTCCGTCAAAACGGGTCAAGCCCAGTGCGCGTGGCTGTGCGTGGGCGGCCTGTGCGCGGTTGTGCGTGAGCGCGAGCCTGCGTGGGCGGCGTGCGCGCGTGGCCGTGCATGCGCGGCGTGCGCGGCGGCTGTGCTTGAGCGTTCGTGGGTGGACGGGGGTGCGCGGGGCTGTGCGTGGGCGGTGTGGGCGCGTGGGCTGTGTGCAGGTGGGGCGGCGGTAGCATCTCGGGTGTGCGGGAGTTGACGTCCGGGCGTGTGCACCTGCGCGAATGGCGTGATGATGATGCGCCGTTCGTGCTCGACATGTGCTCGCGGTGGGAGGTGCAGCGGTGGGTGGGTGCGGCGCCGCGGGTGCTCGGCGGGCTTGGTGATGCGCGGGCGACGATTGCGCGGTGGCGGGGGCATGACGACGGGCTGCGCGGGGTGTGGTCGATTCGGCGGCGTGACGACGGGGCGCCGCTCGGGACGCTGCTGCTCATCGGGATTCTCGCGTCCGGGGCGGAGCTGCCGCTGCAGCCGTCCGGGGAGACGGAGATCGGCTGGTATCTGCACCCGGACGCCTGGGGGCACGGCTACGCCACCGAGGCGGCCCGGCTCGTGCTCGACCACGGGTTCGCGGGCGGGCTGGACACGATCATCGCGGTGACGTATCCGGAGAACGTGGCGTCGCAGTCGGTGTGCACGCGGCTCGGCATGCGCCACGAGGGGCTCACCGATCGGTACTACAACATGACGTGCGAGCTGTTCACGGCGACGGCCTGAGGGTTGCGGGCGGCCTGCAGGGCGACTGTCTCCAGGCCGCGCAGCAGTGCCTCCGCGTCGTCGGGGGCGATGACGTGGGTGTCGCAGAAGACGATGGCCTGGGTCGCGCCCGGGAGCTCGTCGATGTGCACGATCAGGGGCTCGAACGGCACGTCCTGGCGGGTCGTCCACGTGAACGTGCCCGGCTCGGCGTCGTCCAGGTCCTTCAACGGGGCGCCGGCCAGCGCGGCGTCGTCGCGGCGGTCGTTGAAGTAGCACGGCAGCTGCAGGCCGGGGCGCTCGGCGGTGGCGCGATCGAGCAGGTCGTCCAGGGCGGCCGGGTCGTAGTAGGCGTGCTTGTACGTGCTCATCGCCGAGCGCCTGGCCCGCTCGAACGCCTCCGCGAACGTGGCGCCGGCCACGTCCAGGCGGCACAGGCCGTACTGCGCGAGCATGCACACCACGCGGTCCAGGCCGGGGCGGAATCGGTTGTTCACCATCGGGCGTACGACGACTGGTGCGTCCGAGCCGGTGACGCGGGCCAGGGCGATCGCGAACACGGCCAGCAGTACCGGCGCGGCCGGGATGCCGGTGCGGGCCGTGATCGTGCGCAGGGCGGTGCTGAGCGCCGGGGACTGGAACTCGCCGCGCCAGTGCCGGGGCGACTGCGGGGCGCGGGACGGCGGGTACCGGCGCAGCGGCATCTCGCGCAGAATCGCGTCCCAGTGCCGCAGCGTCATCGCGTGCTGGCGCTGCCCGGACGTGCTCGCCTGCCAGACCGCCTGGCGCAGCGGCTGCAGGTCCGGCACCGGGGTGTCGGGGCGCTTGTCGAGCTCCTCCAGCAGCACCCCGGCGCCGAAGCCGTCGGTGACGAGATGGCACATGACCACGACGAGGTGGGTGAGGTCGCCGCGGTGGCGTACGACGGCCATGCGGATCGGCCAGTCGCGCTCGAAATCGTACGGGTCGTGCTGCAGCTTCAGGCGCAGCCGCTCGGCCAGCTCGGCCGGGTCGTCGCCCGGGCCGGTGTCGAAGACGTCGAGGCCGACCCGGCCCTCGGCCGCCACGACCTGCACCGGTGACCCGGACTCGGTGAGCCGCAGCCGGGTGCGGGCGGTGGGGAAGCGGCTCATCAGGTACTGCAGCCGCTCCTGCACGTCCTCGAGTGTGGTGCCGTCCGGCAGGGGGCCCCAGGCCCCGTTGGGGATCCACGACTGCTGGCGGACCATCGCCCGCCAGATGTCCTGCTGCCCCCAGGACAGCGGGCCCTCGCCGGCGCCCTCCCCGGCGAACGCCACCAGCACCCGCTCGGCCACCTCGGTCATCGGCCCCACCCCTCATCGGCGACACCGGATGCAATCACGTCGCCGATCTTGATCACATCGGTTCGCCGACCGATGTTCTTCCTGTGCATGTGGAGGTGCCGCCGATCGGGGCCGCGTCGCGCCGGGCCGGTCGGTAGGCTGGCCCCCGCCGGGCTGGGCGGCCAGGCCGGCGAGCGGTGACCGGACGGGGCGGTGATGATGGCTGTCGATCCGATGATGCTGGTGCGTGACACCACGTGGGCGGAGGCGGACCCGGCCACGCATCCGTTCGACCCGGCCACCGTGCCCGCCGTCGTGCGCGCCGTCGCCCCGCCCGAGCTGCCCGCGCCGGGCGAACCGGCCCGCGCGTGGGTCGACACCGTGTCGCTGGGCCTTGTCGAGCACTACGGCCGGTGGGTCGTCGGCTGGGACGGGCGGCGCTTCGCGCACGCCGTGCCCCGGGGACCCGAGCCCCGGTGGTGCTGCGCCGACGACTCCATCACCACCCCGGAGCGGACGCTCGCCGCGATCGTCAGCGGGGTGCTCGACTGGCGCGCGCTGCTGGAGGAGGTCGCCGAGCACTTCGCGTGGCACCTGCCGCTGCCGGCCGAGCCGCGCGCGGCGTTCGCGGCCTGGGAGGCGGCGGTCGTCGACCTCGTGACCATCGCCGTGAGCCGCACGGGCGCCGACGAGTTCTGGTACGGCCACAGCAAGCGAGTGCTCGGCTGGTTCCTCGCCGCCGCCGGGGTGCCGGAGACCGTCGCCGCGTCGATGGTCGCCGAGGCCACCCGCGGGCGGTTCCGCAGCTGGACCGTCCAGCCGGGCGCGAACATCATCGACGTCGGGGAAGCGCTGGCCGCGGCCCTCACCGGGGTCGCGCCCGGTGGTGACGAGTGGCCCGACACCTGGCCGTGGGACTGGCCGAACCGGCGCACCACGCAGGTGCCCTCCGCGGCGCGGCCACCGGGGCCCGAATACGCCCGGTCGGTCGACTCGCTCACCGAATGGCGGCGCGTCCGCGCGGCGGCCCGGTGGAGCGACGTCGCCGAGCACCTGGACGGGCCGGCGCGCACGGGGCGCGACGGCCTGGCCGAGCACTTCGCGGCGCGGGAGGACGGCGGCGACCGGCTGCTCGCGGCCCTGGAGTCGGTCCGGGCCGACGCGGTCGCGGGCGCTGCGCTGACCTTCGACCGGCTGGCGGCGTGGCAGCGGCTCGTGCTGGGAGTGCGGGCCGCGCCGTTCCGGACCACGCCGGCGGCGGCAAAGGGCGGGCGGGAATGGTACGCGTACTGGCCCGACGTCCCCGAGGCGTTCGAGAGGTGCCTGGCCGAGGCGGCCGATCCGGGCGTGCCGTCGCCGTCGCGGGCCGCGCGCGTCTACCTGGACGTGACGTTCTTCCATCCGTTCGCCGACGGCAACGCGCGGGCGGCGGCGCTCGCGCTCTACTTCGTGCTGGCCCGCGAAGGCGTGGTGCTGGAGCGGGTCGTGCCGCTGCTGGTGGTGGCCCGGCCGGCCGGGGATGTGCGGGCGGCCGAGGCACTGGCGCGGACGGTCGCGGTGCTGGCGGAGCAGACCCGCCGGCACGCCGGAGCGTGAGGCGGGCGCAGCGGCCCCGGCTCTCCCGAGCTAGAACAGCGTCGCCCGGGAGAGCAGGCTGAGCGCGGCCTCGGACGGGGAGCCCGGCTCCGGTGTCCAGGAGAGGAACAGCTGGTCGGAGGCGTCGGGGCGCATGACCTCCTGGGTCAGCGTCATGCGGCCGACGAGCGGGTGCTGGAACCGCCGCACGTGCGGGTCGCACTCGCTCACCTCGTGGTTCGCCCAGAGGCGGGCGAACTCGGGGCTGCCCACGCACAGCTCGCCGATCAGCTCGGCCAGCTTCGGGTCCCCGGCGTGGCGGGCGACGAGCATGCGCAGGTAGGCGACCGACTCGCGGGCCTTGTCCAGCCAGTCGACGTACAGCTCCCGCATGTGCGCGTCGAGGAACAGCATGCGGACCTTGTTCGGGCGGTCCTGCGGGCGGTCGGCGCGGGCCGGGTCGACGTGGCCGGCGAGGAAGGCGTGGCCCATCCGGTTCCAGGCCAGGACGTCGCCGAAGCGGCCCAGGACCACCGCCGGGACCTCGCCCATCGCGTTGATGAGCTGCCGCACGCCGGGGCGCACGCGCTCGACCTCGGGGCGCTCGCGGTACGGCAGCGGCGAGCCGGGCCGGGCCAGCGTGAACAGGTGCTCCCGCTCGGTCTCGGACAGCCGCAGCGCCCGGGCCAGGGCGGCCAGGACCTCGTCGGACGCGTTCTGGCTCTGGCCCTGCTCGAGGCGGATGTAGTACGAGACGCTGACCCCGGCCAGCTGGGCCAGCTCCTCCCGGCGCAGGCCCGAGACGCGCCGGCGCTCCCCGTAGGAGAGCAGGCCGACATCCTCGGGGCGCAACACCGCCCGGCGCGACTGGAGGAACTCCCCGAGACCATCCACGCGCTCCAGTATCACCGGTCGGGGCCGCCGTAGCCTGCCACTGCCAGTGGTACCAACGGCACGGGGCTGTCTCGGGCCGCCCGCGGCGGCCGAGGCTTGCCGCATGACCGCAATACTCGACGCCGCCCCGGCGCGCCTGTCCACCCGTCAGCGGGTGGTGCTGCTGGTGCTGCTGGGCGCGCAGTTCATGCTCGCCGTCGACTTCTCGATCCTCAATGTCGCGCTGCCCGCCATCGGTGCCGGGCTGCACTTCGGCCTCGACGACCTGCAGTGGGTGGCCACCGCGTTCGCGCTGCCGGCGGCCGGGTTCACGCTGCTGTTCGGCCGGATCGGCGACCTGTTCGGGCGCCGGCGGCTGTTCCTGGCCGGGCTCGTGCTGCTCGTCGGTGCGTCACTGCTCGGCGGGTTCGCACAGCATCAGGCGACGCTGCTCACGGCCCGGGTGCTGCAGGGGTTCGCGGCCGCGATGGCCACGCCGGCCGCCCTCTCGCTGCTCACCACGTCGTTCCCGGAGGGCCCGCTGCGCGACCGGGCGCTCGGCCTGAACGGTGCCCTGCTGTCCAGCGGGTTCACGACCGGGGCGCTGCTCGGCGGGGTCCTGGCCGACGTGCTCGGCTGGCGGTGGGCGTTCCTGCTCAACGTCCCGGTGGCGCTGATCGTGCTGGCGGTGACGCCGTTCGTCGTCGCCTCCGGGCGGGCACCGCAGCGGCCGCGGCTCGACGTGCCCGGGGCGATCACCGTGACGCTCGGGCTGCTGCTGCTGGTGTTCGGCCTGACCCAGGGGTCGATCGTGGCGGTCGCCGGCTCCGTCGTGCTGCTTGCCGCGTTCTGGCAGATCGAGCGCCGGGCGGCCGAGCCGCTGGCACCGCTGCGGATCCTGCGGCGGCCGACCGTGCGCTGGGGCAACCTCGGCGGCCTGCTGGCGTTTGCGATGGGCAGCGCCGTGGTGTTCCTGAGCACCATCTACCTGCAGGAGGTGCTCGGCTACTCGGCGCTGACGACCGGGCTGGCGCTGGCCGTGCCGGGCATCGCCGCGGTCGCGGGCGGTGTGCTCGGCGGGCGGCTGATCGGCCGGTTCGGGCGGCGCACGACGCTCGCCGGCGGGCTGGCCGTGCAGGGGCTGGCGTTCCTCGGACTGGTGGCGCTCGGGTCCGACCGGGCGATGTACGTCCCGCTCGTGCTGCTGCTCAGCGTCGGGTTCTTCGGGCACATCGCGGCGATTGTGGCGTACACGGTGACGGCGACCTCGGGGCTGCCGGACGGCGAGCAGGGCCTGGCCACGGGGCTGAGCACGCTCACCCAGCAGGTCGCGCTCACTGTCGGCATTCCGCTGGTGAGCGCGGTGGCGGCCACCTCGGCCGGGGTGCTGAGCGGGGTCCACACCGCCGTGGTCGTCGACGCCGGGCTGACGCTGGCCGGGGCGTTCGCCATCTACCGGGGGCTGCGGGAGCGGCGGCCCTGAACGCGGCCGCCGCGCGGCCGGTCACCGGTGGCGGCGGGCGGCGACGATCAGGAAGTTGGGCAGGTGGGTGTACGCGTCGATGCCCTCGGGGCCGGTGGCGGCGGCTTCCGGGGGCAGGGCGGGCTCGGCGAGTTCGGTGAGGTGGCAGCCGAGGGTGAGCAGGTGGTTGACGTACGCCGACAGGGGACGGTGGAAGTCGGTGCCGTGCGGGCCGGGGATCTCGTACTCCTCCAGGTAGCGCGACGTCCGGTACTCGCCGTGCGCACGCCAGACCGGCCACAGCTGCTCGAAGCACGGGTGGTTGACGGTGAACACGAACAGGCCGCCCGGGCTGAGCGCCTCGGTGCACGCGCGCATGGCGTCCTGCCAGTCCGGGACGGCGGGCAGCACCATGCTGCAGACCACGGCGTCGAACGGGCCGCCGAGGTCGGGCCGCGCGCACAGGTCGGCCCGGACGTAGCGGATGCCCTGCGGTGTCCGGGCTTCACGCTCGGCGGCGAAGTCGAACAGCGACAGGCCCGGCTCGACGCCGACGACCTCGGCGCCACGGGCGGCCAGCAGGCGGCTCAGGTAGCCGTTGCCGCAGCCCGCGTCCAGGATTCGCCGGCCCGTCACGTCGCCCAGGAGGCGCAGCAGCTCGGGGTTGATCAGGTGGCGCTTGGCGAAGTCGCCGTCGAGCGCCATCGCCTCCAGCGCCGCGCGGGGCATCCGGCCCCAGCGCTCGATGGCCCGCTCGTTCGTCCACTCGCTCACGGTCGGCTCTCCGGTGCGCGGCCGGTCGTCTCTGCGGGGCCGGTGGTCGCGACCGCGGCCCAGGCGGTGGCCGTGATGTCGATCGGGCCGTGCGCCGGCAACAGGCTCGCACAGTGCGCGCGCAACGCGTCACGATGGGCGGTGTCCAGCCCGCGCACATAGTCACCGGCCGGGCCGACACCGAGCGTGTACGGCTCCCACCAGGCGTCGAAGCCGGCGTACGTCACGCCGACGGTCAGCCCGGCCGACCGCACACCGGCCAGTCCGGCCGCGGCGAACAGCTCGGCCAGGTGGCCCTCCCGCGCCCCGGCCAGCCCCGACTCGTCCCGGGCGGCGGGGTCGAGGTCCAGCGCGGCCCGCCAGAACAGCGACACCGGCCCGCCCCCGCCCGCGTGGTCCCACACGCACGCCGCCACGACACCACCGGCCCGCGTGACCCGCGCCATTTCCCGCAGCCCGGCGACAGGATCGCCCATGAAGTGGACGACCAGCTGCGCAAGTGCACAATCGAAAGCCTCACTGGGGTACGGCAGGTGCTCCGCCGACCCCAGCCGCACGTCGACGTCCGGAAAACGGGCACGCGCGGCCGCGACGAACGCCTCGGAGGGGTCGACCGCGGCCACCGCCGCCGCGCCGACCCGCCCCACGAGCTCGTTCGTGAGCGCGCCCGTCCCGGCCCCGACGTCGAGCACCCGCAACCCGGCCACCACGCCGGCCAGATCCGCGAACCGGGCGGCGAGCGGCACCGAGAACCGCCCCATGAACCGCTCGTACGCGCCCGCCGCGACCTCAAAGCTCATGCCATCGCCTCCGCAGGCTCCGGCGACGGCCTGAGCCCCGCCCTGCAACATTGATGAGCGGCCACTCCGCTTCGCTCCGTACCGCTCATGCCATCGCCTCCGCAAGCTCCGGCGCCGGCCTGAGCTCCGGCGCCTCCAGGTGCGCGGGTGCGAACGGCGGGCCGCCGGTGATCGTGCGGTGGCCGAGCCCCCGCTCCGTGCACTCCGGCGTCAGGTCTTCGGTGACGTGCATGGCCATTCCCGCAGCCTAACGTGTGTGATCGTGTTGATTTGGAACGTACTCATCGACATCTCTTGACGGTTGCTGACGATATTTGTTCAGATGAGTGCACTCTTGACGCTCCGCCATCGCCGAAGGGGCTACTCCTCCATGCGAAGATTCGGACGAATTCTCGTCGCCGGGGCCTTGGCCGCCGGTCTGACCATCCCGGCCGGTGCGGCTGCCGCGGCGCCGCCGGCCGATGGTGGGACCGGCTGGCACGTGGGCATTGCGCCGCTGGCCACCAAGTGGACGTCGAAGGTCGGGCCGGACAATGCGCTGCCCGAGTACCCGCGTCCGCAGCTGACCCGGGACAAGTGGCAGAACCTCAACGGCGTGTGGGAGTTTGCCCGCGCCGACGCCGGGCAGGCCGTTCCCGCCGGTCAGACGCTCGGCGAGCGGGTGCTGGTGCCCTACCCGATCGAGTCTGCGCTGTCCGGCATTCAACGGCACGAGGACCGGATGTGGTACCGCCGCACGTTCACGGTCCCGAAGAACTGGAAGGTCGGCGAGGGCCAGCGCCTGCAGCTGCACTTCGGCGCGGTCGACTACGACGCCAAGGTGTTCGTCAACGGCACGCAGGTCGCCACGCACCGCGGCGGCTATGACGGCTTCGACGCCGACGTGACCGACGCGCTGCAGGGCACCGGCACCCAGGAGCTGATCGTCTGGGCCGAGGATCTCACGGACGCGACCGGCCAGCCGATCGGCAAGCAGCGCCGCACCTCCGACCACGGCATCTTCTACCAGGGCAGCTCCGGCATCTGGCGCACGGTGTGGATGGAGCCCGTCCCGGTAGCCGCCGTCACCGGACTGTCCACGACCCCGGACGTGGCCGGCGGTGCGCTCAAGCTCACCGCGACAGTGGCCAACGGCGCCGGCCTGAAGGTGAAGGCGGTGGCCCGGGACGGCAACAAGGTCGTCGGCACGGTGACGGGTGCTCCCGGGACCGAGCTGCGACTGGCCGTACCGAAGCCGAAGCTTTGGTCTCCTGACAATCCGTTCCTGTATGACCTGCAGGTGACGCTCGTCGACGGCGGCAACAAGACTGTCGACACCGTCGGGTCGTACTTCGGGATGCGGCAGATCGGCACGGCCAAGGGTGCGGACGGCAAGCTGCGGATCGCGCTCAACGGCAAGATCCTGTTCAACCTGGCCAACCTCGACCAGGGATTCTGGCCGGACGGGCTGTACACCGCGCCGACCGACGCCGCGCTGAAGTGGGATCTCGAGCAGGACAAGGCGATGGGGTTCAACGCGGTGCGCAAGCACATCAAGGTGGAGCCGGACCGCTGGTACTACTGGGCGGACCGGCTCGGCCTGATGGTCTGGCAGGACATGCCGGCCGCGAACACCGGGCCGATCCCGGAGGCGTGGCGCGGGCAGTTCGAGTCGGAGCTGCACGAGATGGTGCGCGAGCACAGCTCGTTCACCTCGATCGTGGCGTGGGTGCCGTTCAACGAGGGCTGGGGCGAGTGGGACCGGGCCGCGACCGGCCGGATCGCCGACGACGTCAAGGCCCAGGACCCGACTCGGCTCGTCGACGCCCACAGCGGCGTGAACTGCTGCAACTCCCACGGCGACTCGGGGCGCGGGGATGTCGTCGACTTCCACCAGTACCTCGGCCCGGCCTCACCGGCGCCGGCCGGTGACCGGGTGTCGATCGACGGCGAGCACGGCGGCTACGGCCTGAAGACGTCCAACCACATGTGGTTCGGCGACGGCCAGGCGTATGAGATGGAGCCGGACTCGGCCACGCTGACCCGCAAGTACGTCGAGAATCAGGAGGCCGTCATCACCTCGGCCAAGCGGTGCGGGATCAGCGCGTCCATCTACACGCAGATCACCGACGTCGAGGCCGAGCTCAACGGCTTCTTCACGTACGACCGCCAGGTCACCAAGATGGACCTGAAGCAGGTCAAGAAGGTCAATCAGAAGATCATCGCGCAGGCCGACGGGTCGATCACCGACATCCCGCAGCCGTTGCCCGGCACGCCGGGCCTGACCGGCGTCACGTTCTACCCGCTCGACGAGGCCAACGGTACCGTCGCCGCGGACACGGTCGCCGGCAACAACGCCAACCTGGTCGGCGGGGCGGCGTTCGTGCCCGCCCACAACGCCAACGGGGTCTCCCTCGACGGCGCCACGCAGTACCTCGACACCGGCAAGCCGCTGCTGAACACCGCGTCGGACTACTCGGCCGCGGCGTGGGTCAAGCTCGACCGGGCCGACGGCGGCTTCCAGACCGTGGTCAGCCAGGACGGCCCGTCCAACAGCGACTTCTACCTGCAGTACTCCGGGGCGGATCAGCGTTTCGCCATGAGCTTCGCGGGCGTGCGCGCACTGGCCCCGGTCAAGCCGAACGTGGGCCAGTGGTACCACCTGGTCGGCGTCCGCGACACGGTGAAGGGCGAGCTGCGCCTGTACGTGGACGGCGAGCTCGCCGGCACCGCGAGCGCGTGCCTGCCCCAGTCCGGCCCGACCGGCAACACGGTCATCGGCCGCGGCAAGTACGGGGGCAACCCGGTCGACTACCTCGACGGCACCGTCGACCAGGTCCACCTGTACGACCGCGCGCTCGGCGCGGACGAGATCCGGCAGCTGTACACGTCGAACAACTAGCGAACCGGCGGCGGGCTCCATCGCGGAGCCCGCCGTCCCCGGCCGGGCGTTGCTAGGCTTCGGGGATGCCGGACCAGCCGCCGCCGCGATGGCCGGCGTGACAGCCGCCCTGCCGCCGCCGCCCGCCGTGCCCGGCGTGCCGGTGCTGGGCAACGCGCTGCGGATGATGGGCGACGTCCAGCAGTTCTTCGTCGACGCGTATCGGGACGTGGGGCCGGTGTTCCGGGTGCGGGCCCTGAACCAGTCGTTCGTCATCATGGCCGGGGCGGCCGCCAACCGGCTCCTGCTCGAGCGCGGCGAGGCCCTGTTCACCAGTGAGGAGAGCTTCGGCGGGCTCGACCGCGAGTTCGGGATGCGGGTCCACGTGCTGCGCGGGCGGCCGCACCGGGAACTGCGGCGGATCCTGGGCGCGGGGCTCTCGCGCGACCTGCTGGCCGCGCGCTGGGAGCAGGTCACGGCCGAGACGGAGCGCATGCTCGACGGCTGGGCGCGGCGGCCCGCGGTGGCTGTCGTCGACGGCTGCCAGCGGCTCGCCGCGGCCCAGCTGTCGATCGCGTACACCGGGGCCAGTTCGGCCGCCCGGTTCGAGACGCTGCGCTCGGCGTTCGAACTGGTCCTCGACGTCACCATCGCCGGGAAGTGGCCGGCGGCGACGCTGCGGTGGCCGGCGTACCGCCGGGCCCGGGCCGAGATCCACCGGTTCGCGCGGGCCGCGCTGGCCGAGCGGGCGGCGGCCGGTCCGGGGGAGGGGCCGCCGGACCTGCTCGACCGGGCGCTCGCGGCCCCCTACCCGCCCGACGTGCAGGCGGGCATGGCGCTGCAGGGGTACTTCGCGGGCGTCAACACTGTCGCGTACCTCTACAGCTTCATGCTCGACGTGCTGCTGCGAAACCCGGAGGTGCTCGCCCGCGTGACGGCCGAGGTGGACGCCGCCGGGCCGCTCACGTTCGACCGGCTCCGGGCCCTGCCCGCGCTGCACGGCCTGGTGATGGAGACGCTGCGGGTGTATCCGCCGGCGCCCGGGTCGGCCCGGACCGCGCTCGAGCCCTTCGACTTCGAGGGCCATCGCATCGAGGCCGGCCAGCGCGTGCTCGTCGCCACCTGCGTGCCCCACCAGCTGCCCGAGCACTTCCCCGACCCGCAGCGCTTCGACATCGACCGCGACTTCGCGGCCGCGCGCCGGGCATCGCTCTACGCGCCGTTCTCGGTCGGCGGCCACACCTGCCTCGGCGCCGGCATGACCCAGGTCCTGGCCGTGGCCACCGTCGCGCTGCTGGTCCGGCGGCTGCGGCTGGCCCCGGCCACCCCCGGCCGCCCGCTGCGGATCACCGCCACGCCCGGCCCGAACCCCGGCCGCCGGTTCACAATCTCGGCCACGCCGCGGGCCGCCTGAGCCCAACGGATGATGACGGGCCGCGCGGCCCGCGGATAGGTTGCCGCGGTGCAACGATGTGGCGTCTTCCCGGTGGCTCTGGCGGTGCTCGTCGTCAGCGGCTGCGGCGGGTCCGCGGCACCGCCCGCTCCGGCGCCGGCGACCGCACCGAAGGTGTCGCCGCCGGCCGCCCAGCGCATTCCCATGACGGCCGGGCTGTCGATGGTCGGCGTCGACGCCGGCGGCGAGCCGGTGCAGGCCGACGAGACCATCGCCATGGGCCGGCCGGCGTCGTGGTCGCGCAACCTCGATATCACGGCATCCCCGTCCTACCGTCACGCGCTGGCCCGCAAGAACGGCCGGGCCGTCGTCGTGGGCCTGGACGGCGAGGTCAGCACCCTGGCCGACGACATCGCGCCGGTCCCGGCCGACACCAACCTGGCGTTCTCGCTCGACGAGCGGTGGCTCGCCTGGCCGGTCGAGGGCGCGGGGATCAAGGTCGCCGAGCTCGTCGCCGGGGCGGCGCGCGCGCACGTGGTGGCGCTGCCCGCCGAGGCCGGCCCGGCCGCGAAGTTCGCCGGGTGGACGCCCGACAACCGGCTCATCGTGGCCGGCAGCGACGCGCTCTACACGGTCGGCGCCGACGGCCGGGACGCCCGCAAGGTGGCCGACGCGAAGCTGACCGGCGGCGACACGGGCGGCGGCATCCAGTCCATCGCCCACTCGTACGTCCAGGTCAACCCGGTCACCGGCGAGCTCGCCTACTCCGACACCGACCCGGCGACGAAGCAGCCGCGGCTTGTCGTCACCGACGCCACGTTCAAGCCGAAGCGGACGGTGCCGAAGCGCTCGATCGCCGGCTTCACCGCGGACGGGAAGTTCTACGTCGCCCGGGAGCTCGGGACCGCGGCCGACGCCCGGCTGGCCTGCACGTGGGGGACCGATGCGTGCCGCCGGCTGCCGCAGTCCACGCTGCTGACCCCGTGGCCCAACGGCCTCCTGCCGATGCAGCCGGCGCCCGGCACCGAGCAGATCACCGCGCTCGTCGACCCGGCCGGCGGGCAGCAGAGCGCGCCGCCGGACGCGTTCAACGCGGTCGCGACCCCGCACGAGGTGCTGCCGACGGCGCTCATGCAGCTGCTGTCGAAGGTCGCGCCGACGGGGTAGACGCGCGAACGCCCGCACCGGGCGGTGCGGGCGTTCGGTGGCGCGGGTGGGTGAGCTACTCCTCGTCGCGTGGCGGCGGGTCCACCAGGGGCCAGCCCCCGGCGGCGAGGTGGGCCGAGACCCGCACGACGTCCTCGGGCGTGGCGCTCTGCAGCACCGAGTCCTGGATGATCGCCTCGATGTCCTCGGTGCTGATCGGGTCGCCGGGCGTCGACTGCTCCGCGAGCTCGCGGGCGATCTTGCGAACCTCGTCCTCGGTCAGCTTGCGGCGCAGGATGCCGAGCAGGGCCACGTAGTCCTGGCGGGGCACCCCGGCCGGGTAGCCGGCCCGCAGCCACGCCACCGCGCGGACCACGAAGTTCGAGCGGGTCTCGCTCACGGATCCCCCTACTTCTTGTTGACGATCGTCGGGTAGACGTGCTCGAAGCTCAGCGCCTTGCCGAAGCCGCTGGCCACGATGAACGTGATACCCAGGACGACGCCGAGCAGCACCACGGCGAAGCACACCCAGCCAATGACCGTACCGGCCGGCTGGGCCTTGGCGACCGTGCCGTCCTCGGTGACCTCGGCCGCGCCGCCGGCCCCCCAGGCGAGGGAGCGCACGCCCAGCGCGAACAGGGCGGGCAGCCCGGCGCCCAGGAGCAGGCCGACGAGCAGGACCTTCCAGGCGGCCTGGAGTGCGAACTGCAGATTCTGCGACATCAGGCAGCCACCTCGGTCTTGGCCGGCTCGTCGCGCCGGCTGGGGTTCTCCCACTCGTCGTTGACGTTGTTGTGGTCCACCGGCTTCTGGCGGGAGCGCCAGTACATGTACCCGGCCGCCGCGACCAGGATCAGGAAGACCACGACGGCGCCGGCCAGGCCGCCGACGAGGTGGCCGATCCACCACATGACGGCGCCGACGACCGCGGCCGCCGGCAGCGTGATGAGCCAGGCCAGGACCATGCGGCCGGCCACTGACCAGCGGACCTGGGCGCCGGGCTTGCCGACGCCGGTGCCGAGGATCGAGCCGGTCGCCACGTGCGTGGTCGACAGCGCGAAGCCGAGGTGGCTGGAGACCAGGATGACCGCGGCCGAGGACGCCTCGGCGGCCATGCCCTGCGGCGGCGCGATCTCGACGAGGCCCTTGCCGAGCGTGCGGATGATGCGCCAGCCGCCGAGGTACGTCCCCAGCGCGATGGCCAGGGCGCACGCGGCCTTGACCCAGAACGGGATGTTCTTGGTGTCGGTCCAGTCGCCCGCCGCGATGAGCGCCAGCGTGATGACGCCCATGGTCTTCTGCGCGTCGTTCGTACCGTGGGCCAGCGACACCAGCGACGCGGAGCCGATCTGCCCCCAGCGGAACCCGTTGTCGGTGAACCGGGCGGCGACACCCACGACGATCTTGTAGATCAGCCACGTGCCGACGGCGGCGATGACACCCGCGATGACCGGCGACAGGACGGCCGGCAGCAGGACCTTCCCGACGAGGCCGTCGAGCTTGGTGCCGTTGCCGTTCCAGTTGACCCCGGCCCAGCCCAGGCCCGCGATCGTGGCGCCGACCAGGCCGCCGAAGAGCGCGTGCGACGAGCTTGACGGCAGGCCGAGCAGCCAGGTCAGCAGGTTCCAGACGATGCCGCCGACCAGGCCGGCCAGGACGATGAGGAGGAGGGCCGAACCGCCGCCTTCGAGCAGGTTGGCCTTGGGTGTGCCGTCGGAGTTCTGGATCTTGACCACCGCATTGGTGACGGTGAGCGCGACCTCGACGCTGAGGAAGGCGCCGACGAGGTTCAGAATGCCCGAGAGCAGCACAGCGGTTTTTGGCCGCAGCGCTTTCGTCGCGATGGACGTGGCCATCGCGTTGGCGGTGTCGTGGAAACCGTTGGTGAAGTCGAACCCGAGGGCGGTGACGATCACCAGAACGAGCACCACGGTTGTTTCTGTCACGACATGATCGTCGCGCTGATCGGCTGGTCACGACAGTGCTGAAGGGCCCTGCGGCAAGGGTTCGGCTGCTGTCAACCTGCCGTTTACCAAAGCCTGGGAGATGGTTCATATACGATCCCGTGCGGTACAACTGGGAGATGACGTACACCCCGGGGGAGACGGCCGAGCGCAGCGGATTCTCGCTCGACACGCTGCGCTACTACGAGCGGATCGGCCTGCTGGACAGCGTCGAGCGCAACGCCGGCGGCCAGCGGGTGTTCAACGACGACGACCTGGCCTGGCTGGGCATCCTGCGCTGCCTGCGCGACACCGGCATGCCGATCGCCATGATGCTGCGCTACGCCGAGCTCGCGCGCGGGGGCGAGGCCACCTTCGCCGAGCGGGCCGAGCTGCTCGAGGAGCACGACCGGGACATCGAGGCCAAGATCGCGGCGCTGCGTGACGAGCAGTTGCGGATCCGGGAGAAGATCGAGTGGTACCGGGCGAACGTTCACATCGCGGCCACGGTCGATGTGGGCTGGGCGTAATTCCCGGCGCGATCCCGGTGTGACACGCGTGTAACGCAGCGTTTGTAGCGTCAGCGCCGTGAACCAGACCCGCACGGTCTGTTCCTACTGCGGGGTCGGCTGCGGCATGCTCCTCGACGTGGCGACGGACCCCGACGGCCGCCGCCGCGTGCTCAAGGTTGTCGGCGACAAGGAGCACCCGGCCAACGCCGGCCGCCTGTGCACGAAGGGCGCCACCAGCGCCGAGATGCTCACCGGCCCCGGCCGCCTAGCCGCCGCGCAGCTGCGCACCCGCCGCGACCAGGACCGCCGCGCGGCAGGCGTCGACGAGGCGATCGCCTACACGGCGAGCCGGCTGCGGGCGATCATCGACGAGCACGGCCCGGACGCGGTGGCCTTCTACGTCTCCGGTCAGCTGACCCTGGAGGCGCAGTACCTGGCGAACAAGCTGGCCAAGGGGTTCGTCCGGACCAACCAGATCGAGTCCAACTCCCGGCTGTGCATGGCCAGCGCCGGCAGCGGCTACAAGCTGTCCCTCGGCGCCGACGGGCCGCCCGGCTCCTACGACGACTTCGACAGCGCCGACCTGTTCTTCGTCATCGGCTCCAACATGGCCGACTGCCACCCCATCCTGCATCTGCGGATGCTCGACCGGATCAGGGCCGGCGCGAAGCTCATCGTGGCCGACCCGCGCCGCACCGCCACCGCCGAGAAGGCCGACCTGTTCCTGCCGGTCCGCCCCGGCACCGACCTGGCCCTGCTCAACGGCATCCTGCACCTGCTCGTCACCGGCGGGCACATCGACGAGCAGTTCATCGCCGCGCACACCGAGGGGTGGGCGGCGATGCCGGCGTTCCTGGCCGACTACACCCCGGAGCGGGTCGCGGCGATCACCGGGCTGCCCCCCGCGGACATCGAGCGGGCCGCCGCGCTCATCGCCGGGGCGGGCGACTGGATGAGCTGCTGGACGATGGGGCTCAACCAGAGCACCCACGGCACCTGGAACACCAACGCGCTGGTCAACCTGCACCTCGCCACCGGCGCGATCGGCCGGCCCGGCAGCGGCCCGTTCTCGCTCACCGGGCAGCCCAACGCGATGGGCGGCCGCGAGATGGGCTACATGGGCCCGGGCCTGCCGGGGCAGCGCTCAGTGCTGGTCGACGCCGACCGCGAGTTCGTCGAAACCGCCTGGGGACTTCCCGGGGGTACCGTCAGCAAGGCCGTCGGCAAGGGGACCGTCGAGCTGTTCCAGCGCATGGCCGCGGGTGAGGTGAAGGCCTGCTGGATCATCTGCACCAACCCCGTCGCCTCGGTCGGCAACCGCCGGACCGTCATCGCCGGCCTCGAACGGGCCGAGCTCGTCATCACCCAGGACGCCTACGCGCAGACGGAGACGAACGCGTACGCCGACGTCGTCCTGCCCGCCGCGATGTGGTCCGAGGTCGACGGCGTCATGATCAACTCGGAGCGGAACCTGACGCTCGTCAGCGCGGTCGCCGACCCGCCCGGCGAGGCCCTCGCCGACTGGGAGCTGATCGCCCGGGTCGCTGTCGCGATGGGCTACGGCGACGCGTTCCGCTACAGCTGCGCGGAGGACGTGTTCGCCGAAATCCGCGGCTTCCACAACCCGCAGACCGGCTACGACCTGCGCGGGGTCAGCTATGCCCGGCTCCGGGAGGGCTCGGTGCAGTGGCCGGCCGCACCGGACGGCCCCCGGCGCAACCCGATCCGGTACCGCACCGGCGACGGCACCGGGCTCCGGTTCGCCACCGCCAGCGGCCGCGCGGTGTTCTTCCCGCGCCCGCACCTGGACCCGGCCGAGCTGCCCGACGACGACTACCCGTTCGTGCTCAACACCGGCCGCGTGCAGCACCAGTGGCACACGCTGACCAAGACCGGCCGGGTGGCGAAGCTCAACAAGCTCAACCCCGGCCCGTTCGTCGAGGTCAACCCGGCCGACGCCGAGCGGCTCGGGCTCGGCGACGGCGACCGGGTCGAGCTGGTCTCCCGCCGCGGCCGAGCGGTGCTGCCCGCGGCGGTCACCGACCGGGTCATGCCGGGCCACTGCTTCGCCCCGTTCCACTGGAACGACGTGTTCGGCGCGGACCTCGCCGTCAACGACCTCACCTCCGACGCCGTCGACCCGATCTCGTTCCAGCCGGAGCTCAAGGTCTGCGCGGTCGCCCTGACCCGGGTGGAGCCCGCGGCAGACCCGCCGGCGGCGGACGGGGCCGCGCTCGACCTGGCCCCGCCGCGGCTGTCCGATGTGCAGCGCATGTATCTGTCCGGCCTGATCGCCGCGCTCACCGCCAACCCGCCCGCGCCCGGGTCCGTGCCGACGCTGCCCCCGGGCGCGCCGTTCGACGAGGTCAAGGGCGCCTGGGTGAACGGATACCTGGCCGGCACCTACCACCGGCCGCCGGGTGCTGCGCCGGGCCGGCCGAGTGCCGGACGTACCATCGAGATTCTCTGGGCGTCGCAGACCGGCAATGCCGAAGAGCTCGCCGCCCACGTCAGCCGGCGCCTCACCGGGGCGGGCTGGCAGGCCAATCTGCGCGGCATGACGGCCGCGGCCGGGGAGCTGCTGCACGGCGGCAACGACCTCCTCGTCATCACGAGCACCTTCGGCGACGGGGACGCCCCCGACAACGGGGCGGCGTTCTGGGACTCGCTGCAGGCCGACGCGCCGCGGCTGGACGGGCGCCGCTACGCCGTGCTCGCGCTCGGCGACTCCAGCTACGCCGACTTCTGCGGCCACGGGCGCCGCCTCGACGCCCGCCTCACCGAGCTCGGCGGCCAGCGGCTCACCGCGCGGGTCGACCTCGAGCCCGGCGACTTCGAGACCGCCGCCGACGGCTGGCTCGACGCGGTCCTGACCGCGCTGCGCTCCGGCGGCGCGGCGCGACCTGCCGCGCGCCCGGCCGGGCGGGGCGACGTCGTCACCGCGACCCTGCACGGCAACCGCCTGCTCAGCCTCCCCGGCTCGGCCAAGGAGGTCCGCGAGTTCGTCTTCGACGTCGGCCCCGACTTCGGCTACGCGGCCGGCGACGCGATAGGCGTGTGGCCCGTCAACGGCGCCGACCTCGTCGACGAGTGGCTCGCCGGCACCGGCCTCGACCCACTGTCCACCGTGGACGTCGGCGGGCCGGTCGAGCTGCGCGAGGCGCTGCGCCACCGCCTCGACATCACCCGGATCACGCCGGACCTGCTGCGCTTCGTCGCCGACCGGGGCGGCGACGCGGCCCTGCGGACCCTGCTGCGCCCGGACAACCAGGGGGAGCTGGCGAAGTACACCTGGGGCCGGCAGGCGGTCGACGTCGTCACCGAGCACGCCGTCAAGGCGACACCGCAGGAGTGGGTGGGGGTGCTGAAGCGGCTGCAGCCCCGGCAGTACTCGATCTCGTCCTCGCCGCTGCTCGCCCCGACCCGGGTCGCCACCACCGTCTCCGTGGTCCGCTTCGCCAACGGCGCCGGCCGCGCCCGCCGGGGCGTGTGCTCCACGTTCCTGGCCGACGCCGACCCGCACGCCGAGGTCCGGGTGTTCCTGCAGCGCTCGCCGCACTTCCGCCCGCCCGCCGACGACACCGTGCCGATCATCATGATCGGCCCCGGCACCGGCGTGGCCCCGTTCCTGGCGTTCCTGCAGGAGCGGCAGGCCCGCGGCGCCCGCGGCCGCAACTGGCTGTTCTTCGGCGAGCAGCGCCGGGCCACCGACTTCTACTACGAGCGCGACCTGGCGGCGCTGCAGGAGGCCGGCGTCCTGACCCGGCTCGACGTCGCGTTCTCCCGCGACCAGCGGACGAAGGTCTACGTCCAGGACCGCATGCGCGAGCACGGGGCGCAGCTGTGGGCGTGGCTGCAGGACGGCGCCCACGTGTACGTCTGCGGCGACGCCACCCGCATGGCCAAGGACGTCGACGCGGCGCTGCGCGAGATCGCGGCGGCGCACGGCAACCTCGACGGGGCCGCCTACGTCAAGCAGCTCACGGCCGAGAAGCGTTACCTCCGCGACGTGTACTGACGGCCCGGGCCCCGGCCGGCCGCGATCCTTCCGGAGTAATTGCCTGGACATCGCCGGCGATGTCGGCGAGTGTCGGACGATGCTCTGGGATGAGGAGACCGCCGCCCGCTACGACACCCCGGGGGAGGGTATGTTCGCGCCCGACGTCGTCGACCCCGCCGTCGCCCGGCTCGCCGCCCTCGCCGCGGGCGGGCCGGCCCTGGAGTTCGCGATCGGCACCGGGCGCATCGGCGTGCCGCTGCACGCGGCCGGCGTGCCGGTGACGGGGATCGAGCTGTCCGGCCCGATGCTGCAGCGCCTCCGCGCGAAGGCCGACGAGGCGGCGATTCCGGTGGTGGTCGGGGACATGGCGACGACGACGGCGCCGGGCGAGTACACCCTCGTCTATCTGGTCTTCAACACGATCAGCAATCTGCTGACCCAGGCGGAGCAGGTCGAGTGCTTCCGCAACGCGGCCCGCCACCTCGTCCCGGGCGGGCGCTTCGTGATCGAGCTGTGGGTCCCCGAGCTGCAGAAACTCCCGCCGGGCCAGGCCGCCGTGGTCTTCGGCACCGAGCCCGGCTACCTCGGCCTCGACACCTACGACGTGCTCAACCAGCGGGTGGTGTCCCACCACTTCACCTTCGACTACGACGGCACCCGCGGCGCCCGGCTGTCGCGCAGCCCGCACCGCTACATCTGGCCGTCCGAACTGGACCTGATGGGGCAGCTGGCCGGCTTCACGCTGGAGTCCCGCCACGCCGACTGGGCCGGCGCGGAGTTCACCGCCGGCTCCCGCTCCCACGTCTCGGTGTACCGCCGCCCGCTCAAGCCGTAGCCAGGCCGTAGCCGGGCTGTGGCCCGCGCCGGGGACGCGTCCGCTAGGTTGCGTCGGTGATCGACGCCGAGCGAGACGAGCCACTGTCGCCGCCCCGGGCCCGGCGCTGGGTCCCGGCCGCGGTCGGCGGGCTGCTCGCGCTGGCCGCGCTGCTGTACGTCATCGCCGCCAACACGGACCGGTCCGCCGCACCGGACGCGGCCCCGAGCCCGGTGGCGTCCCTGAGCCCGGCCGCGGCGGCGGACCGGGTGGACCGGGAGCTCGAGGCGCAGGGCCGGGCGCTGCTCGCCGGTGACCGGGAGGCGTACCTGCGCCCGGTCCCGCCCGAGCAGCGCGAGGAGTTCGCACTGCGGTTCCAGTCGCTGCGGGCGCTCGGCGTCGCCGCCTGGACCGCGCGGGTGGTCGGCCGCGGCCGGGACGAGGGCCACGACAGGTGGTCGGCGAACGTGGAGATCCGCTACTGCCTCGGCGCCGCCGACTGCCGCCCGGCCACGATGCTGCTGTCCAGCACCTGGCTGCTCGGGCGCGGCCCGACGATCATGCTCAGCTTCGAGCGCTCGGTGCTGCCGTGGGACCTGACGCCGCTGCGGGTCGTCTCCGGCCGCCGGGTCATCGTCGCCGGCCCGGCCGGGATCGCCGACCGGCTGCCGCAGATCCTGCAGGACGCCGACCGCGCCGCCGACATCGCCGACGGCTACGCGCGCTGGGGCCCGGCGCCGGAGCGCTACGTCCTGTTCGTCGCGCCACCGCAGGAGTGGGACACCTGGTGGAGCGGCCACACCGACAACGTCGACGCCTACGCCAACGGCTCCTTCGGGGTCGTGATGAAGGCCGGCGTCGACCGGGAGCACGGCCGGCGCAACCTGCTGACCCACGAGTTCACCCACGTGCTGAGCCTCGGCGACGACGACGGCGACGACCGAAACTGGTGGCTGTCCGAGGGCCTGGCCGAGTACGTCGCCGACCGCGGCGGTGACTGGACGCAGGCCCGGCTGCCCGACGTACGCCGGCTCATCCGCACCGGCGGCTGGGACGGCACCATCACCCTGGCCGCGCCGCCGAAGGACCTGCCGGCCTCCGACCGGCGCGGCCGCTACGGCATCGCCCTGCTGGCCGTCACCTGCCTGGCCCGCCACTACGGCGAGGACCGGATGCTCGCCTTCTTCACCGCCGTCGTGCGCAACCGGGCCGAGCCCGCGGCCGCCGCCCTGACCACCCTCGGCGCGGGCTGGCCGACCGCCGCCGCCTTCTGCACGGTCGAGGTCCGCACCCGCGCCGCCTGAGCCACCCGCCGCGCCCGGGTCGCAACGCGTGGGCCGTTGCGGCGAATCCCGGCGGGTGACAGGGATGGCCCGCGCCCGCGGCCGACCGCTGACGTCCGCTGGGCGATCGCACGGTCTGGTGGAGTGCTTGGAGGAGCGCGTGGCGGCTGGCCCACCCGGATCCGGCGAGCCGATGCCGGCGGTACGCCCGGCCGGACGAGTTCTGGACGCGACGGTTCGCGGTGCTGCCGGCGATTCCCGTCGCCGGTCTGGTGGCGGCCGGAGTGCTGCTCGTCGCGGCGAAGGTGCCGTTCCCGCTGCCGGCGACCGTGACGCTCGAAGGCCGGCCCGGGTCGAAGGGGGCGATCTTCGACAATCCGAAGGTCCGGCGGATCCTGATGCGCGCGTGCACGACGGTGACCGCACGGCGGCCGAGCCGCCGGTCGAGAAGACGCTCGACCGGATGCTCACGGCCGTCGGCTGCGGCGGCCATGACCGGGCGGGCACTGCTGGCGCTCGCCGTGCTCGCGTCACTGCTCGGCGGCTGCGGGCTCGGCGGCCCTCCACCGGTGTCGCTGCGGGTGCTCGGCCGGCTCGGAGCTCGGCGACATGCGCCCGATCCTGGAAGAGCTGCGCCAGGCGACGGGCGTCCGGCTGCGCTCGACGACCGGGGGACCGTCGAGGCCGACGGCGACCCTGGCGACGAGCACCATGACCTCGCCGGTCGTGATCGGCGTGAAGCGGGCCGCGGCCGACCGCCTGCGCGACGGCGGTGCCGACCGACGGCTGTCGTGGGCGGACTCCGCGGCCGGGCGGGCGCGGTGCGGCTCGCGATGACCGACCCGCGCCGGGCCGGGTGTCGTACGCCGGCGAGCTGCGCCGGGACGCGCCGCAGGGCCCGTTCCAGGCCCGGTGCCCTGGGCCGGGTCACGGCCTGGAGCGCCGGCGACCGATGGCTCCTGGTCGACCCGATCGTGACGCCTCAGTGGGCGGCGTGGTTGATGAGGTCGGCCAGGGTGACCGCGTCCAGGTAGTCGAGGCGGACCCGGTTGGCGCGGTCCCAGAGGCTGTGGAGGCGTTCGATGGCGCGGTCCGGGGGCAGGTCGATGCCGGGCGGCGGGTCGTTGCCGCCGGGGCCGTCGAGGCGGCGGACGATCTCGCCCAGGGTCAGCGACGCCGGGGGCAGGGCCAGGGTGTAGCCGCCGCCGGTGCCGCGCTGGACCTGGACGAGGTCGGCGCGGCGCAGGTCGGCCAGGAGGTCGTACAGGTAGCCGGCCGGGATGTCCTGGGCGTCGGCAACGTCCTGGGCCTTCACCGTCTGCGGTGCGGCCCCGGCCAGCACGACGAGGGCCCGGATCGAATACTCGATGCGCTTCGGCAGCATCTCGGGCAGGAACTACGCGGCGGCCAAGGTCCGGGCCTCGGCCGACGGGCTGAAGTAGACGGTGTCGCCGGTCTTGACGTCGAGGTCCCTGGCCCCGGCCCGGGTGAGCTGGGCCCAGACCTCGCGGTCGCCCGCGCGGGCCTCGATGCGGACCTCGAAGCCGAGGGAGACGACCCGGGTGACTGTCGCCTCGGTGCCGCCGGGCGTGCGCGACAACGCGACGTCGTGCGGGCGGACCAGGCGGCCGTCCAGGTGCGTGACGGGGCCGAGGAAGCTCATCACGAACGGGTTGGCCGGGTTCTCGTAGATGTCGTGCGGGGTGCCGACCTGCTGCACGACGCCGTCCGCGAGCACGACGATCGAGTCGGAGACGTCGAGGGCCTCCTCCTGGTCGTGGGTGACGAACACGGTGGTGACGTGGACCTCGTCGTGCAGCCGGCGCAGCCAGGTGCGCAGCTCCTTGCGGACCTGGGCGTCGAGCGCGCCGAACGGCTCGTCGAGGAGCAGGACCTGCGGCTCGGGGGCCAGGGCGCGGGCCAGGGCCATGCGCTGGCGCTGGCCGCCGGACAGCTGCGCGGGGTAGCGGTCGGCGAACTGGTCCAGGTGCACCAGCTCGAGCAGCTCCATCACCCGCTTGCGGATGTCGGCCTTGTTCCGGCGGCGCACCTCGAGGCCGAAGGCGACGTTGCGGAACACCGTCATGTGCTTGAACGCGGCGTAGTGCTGGAACACGAAGCCGACGTTGCGCCGCTGCGGGGTCAGGACCGTGGCGTCGACGTCGTTGATGTGCACGGTGCCGGTGTCGGGGCGCTCCAGGCCGGCGATGACGCGCAGCAGCGTCGACTTGCCGCCGCCGGAGGGGCCGAGCAGCGCGGTCAGCGAGCCGGAGGCGATGTCGACGGAGATGTCGCGCAGGACCGGGGTCTTGCCGAACGACTTGTTGACGTCGCGGACTTCGATGGCCATCAGGCGTCCTCTTTCGGCCGCAGGAGCTTGGTGATGAGCAGGATGACGATGGCGATCAGGGCCAGGGCGGTGGCGGTGGCGAACGCCGCGGTCTGGTCGTAGTTCTGGTAGCGCTCCTCGACGAACAGCGTCGCGGTCTGCGTCTGCCCGACGAGCCGGCCGGACACGACGGCGACCGCGCCGTACTCGCCGAGGGCGCGGGCCAGGCACAGCACCACGCCGTAGCCGAGCGCGGCCCGGATGCCCGGGATCGTGATGCGCCGGAACGCCTGCCAGCGCGATGCGCCGAGGGTGTGCGCGGCCTGCTCCTGCTCGTCGCCCATCTCCTCGAGGACGGGGACGATGGCGCGTACCACCAGCGGCAGTGACACGAAGATGGTGGCGAGCACCATGCCGGGCAGGGAGAAGATGATCTGCAGCCCGTGCCGCTCCAGCCAGCCGCCCGCGGGGGCGAACTTCCCGTACACCAGGATCAGGGCGAGGCCGACGACGACGGGGGACACCGCCAGGGGCAGGTCGATCAGGGCGCCGAACAGGCGCCGGCCGGCGAAGCGGTGCCGGACCAGCAGCAGCGCGGCGAGGACCCCGAACAGGGTGTTGGCCAGCACCGCCCAGATCGCCACCGAGATCGTGACGGCAAAGGCGTGGGTGGCGTTGGCCGACGTGAGCGTGTCGACGACCCGCTGCAGGCCGTGCTCGAACGTGCGCCAGATGACCAGGCCGACCGGCAGCACCAGCAGGAACAGCAGATAGACCAGGGCGAGGATGCGCAGCGGATACTTAGCCACGGCGGGCACTCCAGCGCTGGAAGAGGTCGAGGCCGAGCAGCACGACGAACGCGACGACGAGCAGCACTGTCGAGATGGCCGCGGCCGAGGTGGTGTCGTCGCTCTCGATGCGCCCGAAGATGTTGACCGCGGACACCTGGGTCTCGAACGGGATGCTGCCGGTGAGCAGGTTCGTCGAGCCGTACTCCGCGATGGCCCGGGTGAACGCCAGCCCGGCGCCCGAGATCATCGCCGGGGCCAGGTTGGGCAAGATGATCCGGCGGAACGTCGTGAACGGGGAGGCACCGAGGGAGTACGCGGCCTGCTCCATGTCCCGGTCGAGCTCGCGCAGGACGGGCTGGACGGTGCGCACGACGAACGGCAGCGTCACGAACAGCAGCGCCACGCCGACGCTGATGCGGGTGTAGGCGATGTTGATGCCGATCGGGCTGTTGGTGCCGTAGAGCGCCAGCAGCACGAGGCCGGCGACGATCGTGGGCAGCGCGAACGGCAGGTCGATGAGCGTGTCGACGAGGCCCTTGCCCACGAACTTGTCGCGCTCCAGGACCCAGGCGATGACGGTACCCATGACGACGTTGACGACGGCCACGATCAGCGAGGCGCCGACCGTGAGCTTCAGCGCGGCCCAGGCGTCGGGGGTCTGCACGGCCCGCCAGAACGTGTCCCAGCCGCCCTCGGTCGAGCGCCACACGACGGCGGCGAGCGGGATGAGGACGATCAGGCTGAGGTACAGCACCGCCGTGCCGAGGCTCAGCGCCGTGCCCACCCGGGGCCGGGAGCGGTGGACCCGCGGCCCGGCCGGGCCCGGCGCTTCGCCGGACCCGGTGGACGTGCTGACGGCCGTCGCGGTCATGACTTGGAGGCCGCCGGGCTCGGGGCGGCCGAGGTCGAGATGCCCAGCTTCTGCTCGATGGAGGCCATCACGCTCTGGCCCGGGTCGAACAGCTCCTTGTTCACCTTCGACCAGCCGCCGAGGTCGCCGATCGTGAACAGGCCGGACGGGGTCGGGAAGTTGCCGCCCGCGTCCTTGACGACCGGCCGGTAGAAGTTGTCGGCCCAGATCTTCTGCGCGTCCTTCGAGTGCAGCCACTCCACGAACGCCTTGGCCTCGGCCGGGTGGGCGCTGTTGGTGGTCACCGCGATCGGGTTCTCGATCAGGATCGTGTCGTCCGGCACGGTGTAGTCGACGGCCTGGCCGTTCTTCTGGGCGAAGAGCGCCTCGTTCTCGTAGGAGATGAAGGCGTCACCCTTGCCGCTGGTGAAGGTCTGCAGCGACGCCCGGCCGCTGTTGTCCTGCACCGGGACGTTCTTGAACAGCGCGTCGAGGTAGGTGGCCCCGGCCGCCGGCTCCTTGCCCTTGTTCGTCTTGGCACCGTAGGCGGCCAGGATGTTCCACTTGGCGCCGCCGGAGGTGAACGGGTTCGGGGTCAGCACCTGCACGCCCGGCTTGGTCAGGTCGTCCCACGTCTTGAGGTTCTTCGGGTTGCCCTTGCGGGTGCCGATGACCGCGACGGAGTCGGTGACCATGCCCTTGTACTGGTCCGAGTTCCAGCTCGCGTCGACGAGCTTGGCGGTCACCAGGCGGGTGATGTCCGGCTCCAGCGAGAACGCGACGATGTCGGCCTTGAGACCGTTGGCGACCGCGCGGCTCTGGTCGCCGGAGGCGCCGTAGGACTGGGTGAACTTGATGTTCTTGCCGGCGTCGGTCTTGTTGTAGGCGGCGATGAGCGCCTCGTAGGCCGCCTGCGGGGTCGAGTAGGCGACCAGGGACAACGTGACCGCACCGCCGCTGTCGGCGGCTGTCGAGTTGTCGGCGGTGCCGGCGCAGGCGCTCAGCGCGGTCCCGGGAAGGAGTAACGCCGCACTGACAGCGAGCACACGGGTGCGCAGCTTCACGGAAGCCATCCTCAAAGTCAAAGTCTATGTTGTCTACTTAGTGAGTAGGTAATGTAGTGAACGTGGGCGGCGTTCGTCAATCCCACTCAACAGATGGGATTAGGCCGGACGGTCGGGCAGGACCCGTTCCTCGTGGTCGAGCTCACGCTCCAGCCGGCGCAGCGCCTCGTCGGGCAGCGTCCCCGCGTCCCGGCGGCGCAGCAGCTCCTCGCGCTGCGCCTCGATCGCCAGCCGCCGGATGCGCAGGCCGGCCTCGTAGCGCTCGGACACCGGCAGCTCGTCCGAGTCCGCGTTCTGCAGGACATCGAGCCGGTGGTGGTACCGTCGCAGCCGCTCCTGCAGCCTGCGGCGCAGGGCGTCGATCTCGGAGCGTTCGGCCGGCTCGTCCCGGTCGAGGTCATCGAGGCGATCCAGGGCCGCGTGCACCGCGGCCGCCCGGGCCTCGTTGCGCATCCGGGCCTCGTCGACCGCGTTCACCCGCAGCTTCAGCAGCCGCACCAGCGGCGCGAACGTGAGGCCCTGGCCGACAAGTGTGACGAGCACCACCACGAACGTGCAGAACAGCAGCAGGTCCCGGTCCGGGAACGGCAGGCCGGCGTCGGTCGTCAGCGGGATCGTGAACACCGCCGCGAGGCTTATCACGCCGCGGGTCCCGGCCCAGCTCAGCGCCGCGATCTCCCGCCCGCCCAGCCCCTCGTCGTCGCGGCGCAGCAGCAGGTGCATGGCCTGTGTCAGCATCAGCCACACCGGCCGCAGCAGCAGCGCCACCCCGACCGAGACGGCCAGCGCGATCGCGATGGTCGGCCCGGAGTACTGCCGCAGCCCGCGCAGCACCTCCGGCAGCTGCTGGCCGATGAGCAGGAAGACCAGCCCCTCCAGCAGGAAGTCGATCAGGTGCCAGACGGCGCTGGTCTGCAGGCGGCCCGCGCCCGTGCCGGAGCGCGGCGTGTGGTGGCCCACGATGAGCCCCGCGACCACGACCGCGAGCACCCCGGAGACGTGCACCTTCTCCGCCGCCAGGTAGGCGACGAACGGCGTGGCCAGCGACACCGCGTTGGCCAGCAGCGCGTCCTTGGCGATCGGCCGCAGCAGCCGCACCGCGAAGGCGACGATCACGCCGACCGCGGTGCCGCCGATCGCGACGAGCAGGAACCGCCCCGCCGCCGCCGGGAACGAGAACTCCCCGCCCACGGCCGCCGCCACCGCCACGTTGAGAATCGTCAGCGCCGTGGCGTCGTTGAGCAGCCCCTCGCCCTGGATGATGGTGATCAGCCGCGGCGGCAGCCCCACCTTGCGCCCGACGGCGAGCGCGGCCACCGGGTCCGGCGGCGCCACCGCGGCTCCGACCGCCACCCCGGCCGCGAGGGTGGCCCCGGTCACGAACAGCGCGAACCCGGCCCCGACCAGCAGCGCCGTGGCCAGCACGAGCAGCACCGACAGCCCGATGACGATCCGCAGGTTGTTGCGGATCGCGAGCAGCGACGAGTCGAGGGCCGCGGAGTACAGCAGGGGCGGCAGGATGAACGTGAGCACGATGTGTGGGTCGAGCTCGACGTTGGGCCCGGGCAGCAGCGCGTAGAGAATCCCGATGACGGGCAGCAGCGCCGCCCCCGGCAGCCCGGTCTTCTCGCCGACCCAGCGCACGGCGGCCACGACGGCCAGGGCGCTCAGCCCCAGCAGCAACAACGTCTCAGGACTCACCTCCCGACCCTATGTCGCGAGCTCCCGCAGCGCCCGGGACGACGGGGATCCCGGTGCGGCGGTGATGAACACGACCTGCTGCTCGTCGTCGGGGACTTCCAGCACGTCGCAGTCCAGGTGCAGCGGGCCGACGCGGGGGTGCTCGAACGTCTTCGAACGGTGGCCCGGGGCCCGGACCGGGTTGAGGTCCCAGATGTGGCGGAACTCCGCGCTCGCCCGCAGGTCGGCCAGGAGCGCGTTGAGCCGCTCGTCGTGCGGGTAGCGGTCGGCGGCGGCGCGCAGACGGCCCACGGCGATGTGCCCGAACTCCTCGGCGCCGGTGCTGGCCATCGTCGTGCGCAGGAACCGCCGCCGGGCCAGGTTCGGCTCCGTGGCCAGGTCGGTGAGCAGGGCCGCGGCCAGGGGATTCCACGCGATGACGTCGTAGCCGGCCGAGGTCACCACCGCTGCCGCGTCGGGGAGGCGGTGCAGCAGGGCGGCCACGTGCGGGCGCGCCGTGCGGCTCGGGCCGGGCGGGGCGGCGGGAGTGGTCCCGGCCAGCCGGAACAGGTGGGCGCGCTCGGCCGGGTCCAGGCGCAGGGCGGCGGTGAGCGCGTCGAGCACGCTGCGCGACGGGCGGGGGCCGCGGGCCTGTTCGAGGCGCGCGTAGTACTCGACCGACATCGAGGCCAGCCCCGCGACCTCCTCGCGCCGCAGCCCGGGAGTCTTGCGCCGGGGGCCGGTGGGCAGGCCGGCGTCGACCGGCCGCAGGGCCTCGCGCCGGTCCCGCAGGAAGCGCCCGAGCTCCGTCAACGCCATGCCGCACCACCATCAAGGCATCGTTTGTACCTGGTTCGCTCGTCCCGAACGGGCCAGGGTTGCACACATGAACTTTTCCACGGCTTTGGTCACCGGGGCCAACAAGGGGATCGGCCGCCACATCGCCCAGCAGCTCGCCGACGCCGGCCTGACCGTCTACGTCGGGTCCCGCGACCGCGCCCGGGGCGAGGCGGCGGCCCGGGAGATCGGCGCCGGTGCGCGCCCGGTGCAGCTCGACGTGACCGACCCGGCGAGCATCGCGGCCGCGGCCCGGGTGCTGCCGGAACTGGACATTCTGGTCAACAACGCCGGCGTCATCGTCGACGGTGCGACAGCGCCGGAGCTCACCGTCGAGGCGCTGCGGCAGACCTTCGAGACAAACCTGTTCGCGGTCCTGGCGGTGACGAACGCCCTGCTGCCGGTACTGCAGCGCTCCGCCCATCCCCGCATCGTCAACATCTCCAGCGGCACCGGCTCGCTGACCTGGAGCGCCGAGGGCCCGTTCCCGGCGACGGGCGCGCAGGCGGCGTACCGGTCGTCGAAGACGGCCCTCAACGCGCTGACGCTGTTCTACGCCCAGGCGCTGCCCGGGTTTCGGATCAACGCCCTGGCCCCCGGCCTGCGCCGGACCGACCTCAACGATCGCGCGGCGGCGTCCGACGGCGACCCGGCCGAGGCCGCGGCGGCCGCGGTCCGGCTGGCGCTGCTCGCCGACGACGGCCCGACCGGGCTGTTCCATCAATACGACGGCACCATCGCACCCTGGTAGTTCTCTATCCTCGTAGCGTGACCCTGGCGGACGCGCACGCCCGAATCCTGGCCGATCCGCACGGCGACGCGCCCCGGCTGGCCTACGCCGACCTGGTCGAGGCCACGGTCCCGGAGCACGCCTGGCTGATCCGGGAGCAGGTGCAGTACGTGCGCGACCGCGCCGCCGGCGTGGACTGGCCGCCGCGGCGGACCACGACGATGTACTCGCGGTCCCGCAAGCTCATGTGGCGGCTGGTCCCGGATGCGGTACGCGACCTGCTCAACGACGGCTTCGAGGTGCGCCGGGGATTCATCGAGAGCGTGACCCTCCCGATCGCCGCGCTGCCGCCCGCCCTGTCCCGGCTGGTCGCCGCGCTGCCCCTGCGCCGCCTGCGCCTGACGAGGGCCACGCCGGCCGCGCTGATCGGCCTGGCCGGCGTGGCCGACCTGCTGCCGGGGCTGGGGCAGCTGCGCGGCCTGTCTCTGGAGCACGAGCCGATCGGCGACGCCGGCCTGGCCGGGCTGCCGCCGCTGCCGCAGCTGCGCTGGCTCGACCTGACCGGCACGGACGTCACCGCCGCGGGCCTGGAGGCCCTGGCCGCCAGCCCGCACTTCCCGGCGCTGCGGTTCGTGCGGGCCGACCGCGAGCTGGGGCTCAACCCGGAGCCGGCCTACGACTGGGACGGCACCCCGGTCTGGGTCGACGAGGCTCCCCTCGCCGCCGCCCTGGGCGCCCGCTACGACCGCCCGTGGCTGCACCGCGGCACCGTCGACGTCCGCGACGCCGGCTACATTGGCCCCAACTACGACGAGGTCTAGCTCGCGAGATTTACCGGCGTCCATGGTTGACAGCGGGCGCCCCGGGCCTCCAGGATCCGGGAAAACGCTTTCCTAGACGGAGGTACCGGATGAGGCCCATGCTGGGCGCACTGCTCGTGGCGATGGCGGCCGGGCCGCTCGCCCTCGCCACCCCCGCCGACGCCGGTGGGCCGCACCGCCCGCCGCACCGCATCACGGTGTTCGTCGCGGGCGACTCGACCGCCGCGACCTGGCCCGCCGACACGATCCCGAAGGCCGGCTGGGGCCAGGCCCTGCCCGTGTTCCTCGACGAGCACCGCGCGGACGTCGACAACAGGGCGCTGTCGGGCGCGAGCTCGAAGAGCTTCGTCGAGGCCGGCCTGCTCGACGCGATCCTGGCCGCGATCCGCCCGGGGGACTACCTGCTGATCTCGTTCGGTCACAACGACGAGAAGACCGACGAGCGCCACACCGACCCGTACACGACGTTCCAGGACTACCTGAGCCGCTACATCGACGGCGCCCGCGCCCACGGCGCCCACCCGGTGCTCGTGACCCCCGTCGAGCGCCGCCGCTTCAACGCCGAGGGCCACGCCACACCCAGCCACGGCGACTACCCGGCGGCGATGCTCGCCCTGGGCGCCTCCCGCCGCGTGCCGGTCATCGACCTGACCGCCTTGAGCATGGCCCTGTGGGACCGGGCCGGCGTCGAGGGCACGAAGCGGTACTTCCTGTACGCCGACCCCGCCACCAACCCCAACTTCCCGGACGGCGTGGCCGACAACACCCACTTCCAGGCCCACGGCGCGATCGAGGTGGCCCGCCTGGTCGCCAGCCGGCTGCAGATCCGGCGCCTGGTGCCGCCCGGCCTGGTCAGGGGCCTGCACCGCGATGTGCCCGACACGGCCCTGATCTGGCCGGCCACGATCCCCGTCCCCGCCTGACCCGCGGCACCGCCCGCGCCCGGGCCGGCCCCGGCCGCAGCGAGCCGGCAGGTGCGGGCCGGCCGGGCTCAGCCCAGCGCGGTGCCGAGGAGCTGGCCGATGCCGAACGTGACGGCCATCGCCAGCGCGCCCCCGGCGACCAGCCGGGCGACAGCTCTCCCGACGCTCGCCGAGCCCAGCCGCGCGCTCACCGCACCGGTGACCGTGAGGGCGAGCACGACGGCGATCACGGTGACCGCGATCCGCGACCCGGGCGGCGTCAGGCTCATCGCGAGCAGCGGCAGCAGGGCCCCGACGGTGAACGCGACAGCGGAGGCGCCGGCCGCGGCCCACGGGTCGGTCAGGGCATCCGGGTCGATGTGCAGCTCGGCCTCGGCGTGGGCGGCGAAGGCGTCCTTCGCGGTCAGCTCCTCGGCCACCAGCCGGGCCGTCGCCTCCGACAGCCCCTTCGCCCGGTACAGCGTCGTGAGCTCCTCGAGCTCCTCGTCCGGATACTCCTCGAGCTCACGGCGCTCGGTCGCCAGCAGCGAGCGCTCGGTGTCGCGCTGCGCGCTCACCGACACGTACTCACCCAGCGCCATCGACACCGCCCCGGCCACGAGGCCGGCGGTGCCTGCTGTGAGGATCGCCGCCGTCGACGCCGTGGCCCCGGCCACGCCCACGACGAGCGCCGCCGTCGACACGATGCCGTCGTTGGCCCCCAGCACGCCGGCCCGCAGCCAGTTGAGCCGCCCCGAGATGCCCGTGGAGTGGACCTCTCCGGGATGGGCCGCCGCAGCGATCACCGTCGTGCCCGATGCCTGTTCATCCATCGTCGATCACCAGCCCCCCCCGCATCGACCGTACGACCGCAAACGGGCGCCCCGCAAGCAAGGCAAGGCTGTACTGCCTGCGGTGAACGTCACCGGAGGCGACCAACGGTCAGGCCGGGCTGATGTGGGCGGCGATGATGCGCCAGCCGCGGACCGGGTCGCGCAGCCAGGTGCGGGTGTAGCGCAGGCGGGCGTCGAACGGCGCACCGGCGAAGGTGCCGGTCACCGTGCCCAGGAAGAACGTCACACCCGCGTCGCCCGCCACGAGGACGTCGAGGTCCTCCTCGACGAGTGAGGTGATGACGGAGGTACCGCTGCGATGGGCCGCGAGGTCGTCCGCCTTCGTGGCCCGCGCGCCGTCGGGCCCGATCGCGATGAGCCGGTCGTCGAGCAGCGCATCGAGCGCGGCGACGTCACCCGCCCGCTGCGCGGCCTGGAGCCGGCGCTCGGCGGCCAGCAGCTCGTCGGTTGCGGGCACTGTCATGCGGCCTCCTCGGTCACCGCCCAGGATAGGCCGGGCCGCCGCCCCGCCTCACCGCCGGGCCTTCGGGACCTGCAGCGGGTGCTCCACGGCGTCGCGCGCGGCCAGCGCCTCCATGGCGCCGCGATAGGCCGCCCGCCCCAGGCCGCCGGCCAGGCGGCGCTGGACGGCGGCGCACTCCTCGTGGCCGCGGCGCCGTTCGCCGGCGGCCGCGAGCCAGCGCGCCAGGCCGGGCCGGCGCACGTTCGCGGTGGCGTCGTGCCGGATCGCGGCGACGTGCATGGTGATCAACGCGGCGTACACGCCGGCGACGAGCGCAGCGACGATCATGGTGGCCGCCATCGGCACCACCTCCCTGGTGTCTGCGAAGTCGACGGTATCGACCGCGCTACGGACCGGTCAGGGCCGAAGGTCCCGGCCCTCCCGGCTTGGGTACGGCTGTGTCCCCGGCCCGGTTCAGTGGCCGTGGTGACGCGACACAGCGACCAGTTGACCGGCCGTCAGCGGCCGGGCCCGCTGCCGCGGTGACGAGCGCTCCAGCCGGGTGGCCAGTGCGAGCAGGAGCTGGGCGGTGGTGAACGCGTCGCCGAGGGCGTGGTGCGGCGTGTGCACGGGCAGGCCGAGGCGGCGGGCCGCGGACTCCAGGTGCGGCTCGCGGCCGGTGTCGCGCTCGGCGAGTCCGGCGGCACGCAGCAGCGCGGCGGTGTCGATGAGCATGGGGTGCAGCCGCCGGCCGCGCGGGCGCAGGGCCCGATCGAGAAAGGCGCGCTCCACCCAGGCCGCGTGGGCCACCAGCACGCGCCCGGTGAGCCGCTCGACGAGGTCGCCGAGCACGTCACCGAGCGGCGGGGCGCCCTCGAGGTCGGCCGCCCGCAGGCCGTGGACGGTCATCGCGGCGACCGAGATCGCGCGGCCCGGGCGCACCGGACGGTACAGGGTCTCCCCGCACGGGATCCGGCCGTGCCGCACGACGACCGCGCCGAACGACACGACCTCGTCCCGGCGCAGGTCCAGGCCGGTCGTCTCCAGGTCCACCACGCAGAACTCGGCCGCCCGCCAGGGGGTGGCGGGGTCGGGCGCGGGCAGCGGCACCCGGCGGTGCATTCGCATCGCGCCGCTCAGCCCGGCAGCCGCTGCAGCCAGGTGCGGTCGACCCGGGCCTGGACGAGGGCGACGGCCCGGAAGGTCTCGCGCAGGTGGCGGCGGGTCAGTGTGTCGAGCTCGCCCGGTGCGATGAACGTCGGGTCCGGCGCCGGGCCGGCCGGCGGTGTCCGGGTCTCGCGCCGCAGCAGCAGGTGGTAGATGCTCTCGAAGCCGCCGGCGAGGGTGTCGGTCTCGTCGGCGGTGAGCAGCCCGAGCGCGGCTCCGCGGCGCAGCCGCTCGACTGTCGTGCCGCCGGCGTCACCGGCCGCGATGGCGATCCAGCGGGCGAGCGCGACGATCGGGGTCAGGCCGCCGGGCTTGAGGTCCAGTCGGCCGCGGTGCTCGCCGCTGTGCTGCACGACGAAGTCGCGGACGAACCCGATCGGCGGCCGCCAGCACAGCGCCTCGTCGAGCAGCGCCCGCAGGAACTGGCTGGTGCGGGTGTGCGAGCGGATCGACTCGGTGAGCGAGGCGCCGAGCGCCGGGTCGGTCAGCGGACGGCTGTCGGCCACCATCGCCGACAGCAGCAGGGCGTTGTCCTGGGTCGGGTCGTGCTGCCACCCGCGGGCCGCGGCGATCCAGTCGGCCCGGGCCCGGCTGAACACCGGGTTGTGGGCGTTGGCGCCGTTGGCGCACAGCGTGAACCCGCAGTGCTGCAGTGCCCGCAGGACCTCCCGCGCCTCCGTGCGAAGCGCCGCCGGGTCGGCAGTGCCGGCGCCGTCCGGCGGGTCGGCCCAGATGAGCGCGGTGTCCACATCGGACAGCGGCAGCGGCTCACGCCGGGCCAGCGAGCCCAGCACCACCCAGGAGTGGCGGACGCCGCCGAGCGCCGGGCGCTCCTGCAGGCGCAGCACCCGGCGCAGCGCCGCGTCGACGACCGCCGCGTGCACGGCGCCGATGTGCGTCGCGGGCAGGCCGGCGGCGTCGAGCTCCCTCAGCATCGCGGGCAGCAGGCGGCACGCCGCGGCGAGCTCGTCGACGCTGCGGGCCTCGTCGATCGCCGATCGGATCAGCAGCGGATCGCGCACCTCCGCGCCGGCCAGATCGACCGCTCGCAGTACCCCCGCCGCATTGCCGGCCGCGTCGTTGACCACCAGGTGGTGCACGCCGCGCTCCAGCATGCGCAGCAGCGCACCGGCCTGCCCGGCGGCCTCCTCGATGCCCAGCGCCGGCACCGTGGCCAGCGCGGTGACGGGGCTGTCGGGGCCGGCCTCACCGGTCGCCACCCGCCGGCGGAAGTCGGCGTCGGTCACGATCCCGATCTCCGCGCCGATCCGCACGAGCGCGCACGACTGCCCGGCCGCGCCGATCCGCTCGGCGACGTCGCGCACCCGGTCGGTGCCCGCGCACCAGACGATCGGCCGGACCAGGCGGTGCAGCGGCTGGTCGGCCCGCCCGGCACCGGCGCCGGCGACCAGGCGGGTCCGCGCGCGACCCGACGCCGTGAAGCGCAGCCGCTCCGGATGGGCCAGGAGGGTCCGCGGGTCCGGGATGCGCAGGCACAGGCTGTCCTCGCCGGCCCGGACCAGCAGCGGCGGCGCGAGCCCGGACAGCAGCCAGACGGCACCGAACGTGTCCCCGGGGCCGAGCAGATCCACGGCCGCTCCGGCCTCGACGACCTCGAGCGCACCCGTTCGAACGACCCACAGATGCCGCAGTGGTACTTCCTCGGCGACGACTGTCGCGCCTGTCGCGAAGTACTCCACCTCGGCGTGCGCGACGAGCCGCGCCAGGTCCTCGGCGTCCAGCGCGTCGAACGGCGCCTGCGCACCGAGGAACTCCTCGAACTCCCTCACACTGCACCGCCCGTTGCGTCGTGGCCACCGGGGCCGGGAAGTCGTGAATCGGCGCTCACCCGCGGCGGGCGATGAGCACGGGCCGCTCGGCGTGCTCCAGGACCTGCCGGGCGACCGCGCCGAGCCGCACGCCCTCGAAGCCGCCGCGGCCACGGGCACCGATGACGAGCATGAGCGCGTCGCGGGCGGCGTCGAGCATCAGCGGTACGGTCGGGCAGTGCTCGACCCGCGGCACGACGGCGACGCCGGGAAACACCGAGCGCCACGGCGCGAGCTCGGCCAGCAGCTCACGCTCGGCGGCCGCGGCGAGCCCGGCCGGGGCGGGTGGGTGGCTCCAGCGGTGCTCGGGCTCGTGCCAGGTCCGGATCGCGTGCAGCGGCACGCCCCGGCTCGCGGCTTCGGCGAACCCGAGGCCCAGGCCGAGGGCGGCGTCGGGCGAGCCGTCGACCGCGACGACGACCGGCTCGCTGCGGGGCAGCGCCGCCTCCGGGCCGGCCCAGCGCTCCGCGTGATGCACGACGAGGACCGGGCAGTGCGCGTGGGCCGCCAGGTGGGCGCCGACCGAGCCGATCAGCAGCGAGCGGAACCCGCCGCTGCCCCGGCTGCCCACCACCACGAGCGCGGCGTCGCGCGACTGCTCGACGAGCACGCGCGCCGGCCCGCCGCACCACGTCGCGGCGGTCACGGACAGGCCCGGCTGCCAGTTGCGGATCTCGGTGGCCGCATCGATCGCGAGCGGGTGCTCGGCAGCGACCTCCTCGTCCGGGTCGTGCGTCTCCAGGGCATGGATCACGCGCAGCGGCCGGTCGAGGCGAACCGCCTCGTCGGCGGCCCAGCGCACCGCGCCGAACGCGGCGGGTGACCCGTCGACGCCCACGACGACGGGGTGGCGGCTGGTGGTCATGGCGCCCTCCCGATGTCGCACGGTCACCACACCTCCACCGTGACACCCGACCCGGAGCGGCGACAGGGTCCACGGGGCTGCGCGGGCGGGACCTTCGGCCGGGGCCGAACGGCACTGCGCAAGGGCCACCTGACCCCCGCGCCACCGGGGCCATGGACACTGGCCATGCGGTGCCGCGGCGCCGGATGCTGGAGCGGTGAGCACGCGGATCGTCGCCCCCGGGGCGCCGGGCGGCCGGGCCGCTCCCGCGACGGCCGCGCGACGGTTCGGCGGCGTTCAAGACGGTCACGACGGGGCAGGGACCACCCGCAGCGCGGAACCCGGAAGGAGCGCCATGATCACCACCTACGATCTGCTGGTCGCGCACCCGTTCCTCGACGGCCTCCCGGCCGATCAGGTGGAGCGGCTGTCGCGCTGGGCGCGCCGCGCACCGTATCGGGCGGGCACGCGGATATTCGAGGAGCACAGCCACGCGCAACGGTTCTGGCTGATCCGGGAGGGCTCCGTCACCCTGCAGACGCAGGTGCCGGGCCGCGGCGCGGTCGCCGTGGAGACACTGGGCCCCGGAACCGTCCTCGGCTGGTCGTGGCTGTTTCCCCCGTACCGCTGGCACTTCAGCGCGGTGACGGTGGACCCGGTCCTCAGCGTGGTCCTCGACGGCGTCGGTGTGCGCGCGCTGTGCCGGGACGACCCGGTGCTCGGCTACGAGCTCACGACCCGGTTCGTGGCCGTCGTCGTGGACCGGATGCAGGCGACCCGCACCCGCCTGCTCGACCTGCACCGGGCGCCGGCCTGACGGTGCGTGCGGCCCGCCGCCCGGGCGGTCCTGGCCGCGCCGCCCGGGTGCTCTCAGGCTGCGGCGTGCGGCGTGGCCGCGGCGACCTGGCCGTGTGCGACGAGGACCGGGCACGCCGCGTATTCCAGCACCCGCTGGGCCACCGAGGCGCCGGCCGGCGGGAGGTGGTCGCCGGGGCAGCGGGTGCCGACGACGAGCAGCCCGGCCCACTGCGAGGCGACCACGAGCGCGTGCACGGCGTCACCCGGCTCGCTGCGCACCTCGACGTCGACCATGGGGAAGTCGGCCCGCCAGCGTGCGGTGGCTCGCGCCAGCGCCTCGCGCACGGCGTGCTGCTGCGGACCGAGATCCCCGCCGCGGGCCGAGCCGGGGTGCCACAGGTGCGGGTGCGGCCACGCCTGGATGACGGCGAGCCGGACGCCGCGCGCCGCGGCCTCCTCGAAGGCCAGCCGCAGTGCGCGGTGACCCGAGTCCGAGCCGTCGAAGCCGGTGACGACCGGAGCCGTCCGGGGCAGTGTGGCATCCGGGGCCGCCCAGCGCTCGGCCGCGTGGACGATGAGGACCGGTGCGTCAGCGCGGGCGCCGAGGGCCTGGCTGACCGAGCCCATCGGCCGCTCGTCGGCGGGGCCGGACCCCCGGCCACCGACGACGACGAGGCGCGCCCCGCCGGCCAGCGACCGCAGCACCTCGGCCGGCTCGCCGCGGTGGGTCTCGGCCGTCACCGCGGTGCCGACCCGCCAGCGGCCCGCCTCGGCGGCGGCCCTCGCGGCGATGTCCCCGCTCGCGTCGTCACCGGCCAGCACCGTGACCACCAGCAGCATCCGCGTGCACCGGCAGGCCTCGTCGGCGGCCCACCGCAACGCGCCGAGGCTGGCCGGCGAGCCGTCGACGCCGCAGACCACCGGACCGTATCGGTACGTCATCGCAGTGCTCCTCTCCCGTCGGAAGGCTCCCGGCACCCATGCTTCCCCGGGGCCGGGCGAGACGGGCAGGGCCGAAGGTCCCGCGGCGCCCGCCGCCGGCCGCGCTCAGCGGGCCGGGAGCGGCGCCGGCGTCACGACGGACGGCCGTGATCCTCCTTCGGGCGGCTCGCGGACCCGGTGCCCGTCGCGCTGCCGGCCCGGCCGGTCAGACACGCCGCGGGACGGAGCGGGCGAGCAGGCAGCGCATCACCTTGTGCCCGGTGTCGGCGGCCGGGCCGAACATCAGCGGGCAGCCGCCGTCGATCACGGTGATGCCGTTGCGGCGGCCGAGTTCGGCGGCGGCGGCCGAGACGCTGCCGGGGCCGAACCCGCGGTGCATCCAGACGGCGTCGATGCCGAGCTCGACGCACTCCCGCACGGTGGCTTCGGCGGTCTGCGGGCGGGTGGCGATGACGACCGCCTCGACGCCGCCCGGCACCGAGCGAAGGTCCGGGTAGCTGACGTCGCCCTCGACCGTGTCCGCGTTGGGGTTGATCGCGTACACCCGGTATCCACGCTCGCGCAGCCGCTGGTACACGACGTTGGCGCCGTGGTCGCGCCCGTGCCGCGAGACGCCGGTGACCGCGATGCGCCGGCGGCGGAGGAACTGCTCCGCCGCCTGCCGCATGGTCTGCATGATGGCCTCCGAGCCGGCTCAGCCGACGTTGAGCCGCGGCGGCAGCTCGTCCTTGTGGTGCTCCAGCAGCGCCTCCGCGGGCGGTGGCGCGCTGCGCAGCCGCCGGTGGCGGGCCGTGGTGAACGCACACAGGCGCGTCGTGAACAGGGATGCTGTGCCGTCATGCCGAGTGAGTTTCATGGTGTTCGCCTCCCTTCATCCCCACCGTGCGCGGACTTGTCGCCCGCGGACAGAGGCGAAGGTCCCGGCGGCCGGATGCCGCGTCGTCGCGCTGCCGGCCCGAGGACGTGCGGAGCCGGGGGTGCCCGGCGGTGAGAGGGCCGGGTCGAGGACCTTCGCCTCTGATCGAGCCGGGGCGGCGCGCAGCATTGTGGAGTGCTGGGGAACCGCGAGTACTGAGGAGCACACCATGGCTGCCATCCACCTCACCGACCGCGCGGATGCGGCCCGGGCCGGTCTGCCGTTCGGCGATGTCGGCCGCTCGCTGGCGCAGGCCGCGCTCTGCGCGCTCGAGGCGCCGTCGGTGCTGGCCGCCCGGCCGTGGCGGTGGCGCATCGACAACAGCTGGGCCGCGCTCGACACCGAGCACAGCCGTCATGGCCCGGGCGCGGACGCCGACGACCGGCTGACGACGATCAGCTGCGGCGCGGCGCTGCACCATGCGATGGTCGCGCTGGCCGCGGACGGGATCGGCGTCGAGGTCGTGCGTTTTCCGTGGCCGCAGGCGCGCGAGTGCGTGGCGGTCCTGCGGCACACCGGCCCGGTCGCCGTCGACGCCCGGGCTCAGCGGCTGCGCCGGGCCATCGCCCTGCGCGGCAGCGACAGGCGCATCGTCGGCGGCGAGCCGGTCGCCGAGGCGCAGCTGCGGCTGCTGGCGGACGCCGCTGCGGCGGCCGGGGCGA
Source organism: Dactylosporangium vinaceum (assembly GCF_019904175.1). GTDB lineage: Bacteria > Actinomycetota > Actinomycetes > Mycobacteriales > Micromonosporaceae > Dactylosporangium > Dactylosporangium vinaceum. The sequence continues at coordinate 5,149,122 of NZ_CP061913.1, forward strand.
CGCTGCACCCACTGCCGGGGCCGGAGTCCGTCATCGTCGCCGCCGGCGCCGGCCCGCGCGACTGGCTGGCCACCGGTGAGGCCATCTCCGCGGTCCTGCTCAACGCGGCCGCCGAGGGCCTGGCCACCGGGCCGGTGACCGCGCGGTCCGCGGATGTCGCAGCGGTCCTGGCCCGCGTCCTGCCCGCCGGGGCCGGCCGGGCCGCGGCCGTCGTGCACTTCGGCATCGCCGAACGGTCCTGACCGGGCCGGGGCAGAGGTCCCGGCGAGACGGGTGGTTGTCCTCTGCACCGGGGCCGGTCGCGCGCCGCAAGCTGTCGGCAGCACTCGAAGACCTCACCCCCACGGCCCGGGAGGGCACCATGAAGCGCAAGACCCTCGATGTCATCGTCGGCGTCGGCCTCGTCGTCCTGGCCGGCCTGCTGCTCGTCGCCGGAATCGTGCTGACCAGCAACGCCAACTTCGCCAACGACTACGTCAAGACGCAGCTCAGCCAGCAGCAGATCTCGTTCAAGACGGCCGACACGCTGACCGCCGAGGAGAAGCAGTCCGCCTGCCTGGTGCAGTACGCCGGCCAGCCGCTGACCACCGGCAAGCAGGCGGAGTGCTACGCCAACGAGTTCATCGGCCTGCACCTCAAGTCGATCGCCGACGGCAAGACCTACGCCCAGCTCGGCGACGTCCAGACCGACCTCAAGGCCAAGGTCGCGGCCGCGCAGAAGGCGAACGACCCGGCCCTCACCGACCTGCAGAAGCAGCTCACCGACACCAACACCGCCCGCGAGACGGTCTTCAAGGGCGAGACGCTGCGCGGGCTGCTGCTGACCTCCTACGGCTTCAGTGAGTTCGGTGTGAAGGCCGGGCAGGCCGCGCTCGTCGCCTACCTCGCCGCCGGCCTGCTGTTCCTGCTGGGTGCCGCCGGTCTGGTCCACGCCGTGCGCACCCCGGCCAGCGCGGGCTTCGCGATGCCGGAGGCGAAGGTCCGGGAGACGGTCACCACCTGACAGCACATCGCAGCCACGCACGGCCGGCGCTCCCGGAGCGCCGGCCGTTCGGCTATCTCAAATAGGTGGTGAGCGGCGCCAGGCCCTGGCTGCGCACAGCCGTCGCCACGAGCCGGGCGATCTGGACCGCGCCCGCGGTCTCGAAGTGCGTGTGGTCGTTGCAGAAGAACGCGCCGACCGCACCCTGCGTGTAGTCGCCGTTGTTGGGGCAGAGTCCGGCGCTGGTGTAGTACGAATAACTCAGCCTGTGCAGGTCGATGACCGGCACACCGTTGGCCGACCCGGCGTCGTTGGTCTCGGTGAGGAAGCCGCGGTTGCCGGTCGCCGTCGAGCCGCTGCACGTGATCGCGGCGACCGGGGTCAGCAGGACGACCTTGACGCCGCGCTGCTTCGCCGCCGTCGTCATGACCCCGATCAGCTGTTTGTACCGGGCCGAGCCGACGTGCCGCGGGCAGTTCGTGTCACCGTCGTTGATGCCGAACTGGATGAACAGATAGTCGCCGGCCTTCATCCCGGTGGACGCGTCGAGCATGCCCTGCCAGCGGGTCGAGTATGTGTTGGGGCTGATGACGCACTCGCCCGCACCGTCCTTCGTGGACGTCACGTTCGGGTCGTAGAGCCACGTCTGGATGCTGCGCCCCGCGACCGCGTTGTTCTTCACCGTGACGTTCGCGTTGAAGTACTGCGCGAACTGGCTGCCCCACCCGACCGGGCACACGCCGCCGGACGGGTTGGCGACAGTGCTGTCCCCGGCCAGCCACACGGTGATCTTCGGCTGGGTGGACGCCGTAGCGCTCGGCGTCGGCCCGGCGCTCGGACTCTTCGACGGTGTCGCGCACGGCGACGCGGTGGGCGATCCCGTGCACGCCACACCGTTGAGCGTGAACGCTCCCGGCACCGGGTTGCCGCTCGTGAAGGCCCCGTTGAAGCCGAAGTTCGCGGTGGCGCCGGTGGCGATCGACCCGTTGTAGCTCACGTTCTTCGCCGTGACGGCCGGGCCCGACTGGGTCACCGTCGCATTCCACGCCTGCGTGACGCTCTGCCCGGCGGCGAACGTCCACCCGAGCGTCCACGAGGTGACCGGATCGCCGAGGTTGGTGACCGTGACGTCGGCGCCGAACCCGCCCTGCCACTGGTTGGTCACCGTGTACGAAACCCCGCACCCGGCCGCCGCCGCGTTCGCGACGACCGTGCGCGCCGCCACCCCGGCGCCCAGCAGGGCGACCGTGATGGCGAAGAAAGCCATGAGCCGAGCCCGCATACCCGCTCCCCAGAACGACTGTGAGCGCTCACAGTCGACCGCGCAGTCACGGCCGTCAATGCGGGAACGCGGTTTCCCACGGCTGCACGCTCGCGGCCGACGAAACTTTCATCCGCCCGTGGAACGCCCGACGAGCGCCGCCTCACGAACGAGGGCTGTCGCTCACGACGGTGGCTGATCGGCGACAGGGTTTCGCAGCGGTACGGCAATTCGGGCCGGCCCGATCGGTGGCCCGGGCGGTCGTCACCCGCTGAGGTCCCGCAGGCGGGCGGCCAGGTCGGCGGCGGCGGTGCGCAGCTCCGGTGGCTCCAGGACCTCGGCCGGGAAGCCCAGGCGCACCACGTGCACGGCGATGGTGTCCAGGCGGTCGGCCGCCGCGGTCAGGATGCACCAGCCCGCGCGGCCGGGGTCGTCCTCGACCCGCCCGACCTGCGGCGGGATGCGGTCGCGCACGGCGGCCGGGTCGGCGTGCAGGCGAATCCGGGCCCGGTGCCGGTACGGCGACTCGGCCACGGCCCGCTGCACGAACGCGGCCGGGTCGGGGTGCTCGCGGGGCCGGAACCGCCAGCTCGTCGCGGCGACGTCGCGCATGCGATCCAGCCGGAAGGTCCGCCAGTCGTCGCGCTGCGAATCCCAGCCCATGAGGTACCACCGGCGGCCCGTCGTCACCAGCCGGACCGGCTCGACCGTGCGCTGCTCAGGGCGGCCGGTGTAGCTGAACCGGACCCGCACCGCGTCCCGGCAGGCGCGGGCGAGCGTCACGAGGACCTCCGCGTCGATCTCCGCGCCGGGGCCGGCGAGCGTCTCGGTGGCGCCGTGGACGGCCCGGACCTCCTCCCGCAGGCGCGGCGGCATCACCTGGTCGAGCTTGGCCAGCGCTCGCAGCGCGGCCTCGCCCGCACCGGCGATCGGGCCCGCGGAGGCCAGGCGCAGCGAGACGGCGGTGGCGATCGCCTCCTCGTCGTCCAGCAGGAGTGGGGGCAGGCGGGTGCCGGCGCCGAGCTGATACCCGCCGCCCACGCCGCCTGTCGCGTGCACCGGATAGCCGAGGGAGCGCAGCCGCTCGACGTCGCGGCGCACGGAACGTGCGGTCACCCGCAGCTCGGCCGCCAGCTCGGCGCCGGTCCACGCGGGGCGGCGCTGGAGCAGGGCGAGCAGGCGCAGGACGCGCTCGGTCGTACCTTCGGCCGTCATGAGCGCCAATCGTGTCGCGGATCGCGGACCGTAACTGTCCGCGATTCACGATAGAACATGGATCATGACGACGACCCGCACCGTGCAGATCACGTTCGACTGTGCCGACCCCGCGACGCTCGCCCTGTTCTGGACCGAGGTGCTCGGCTACCGGGTCCAGGACCCGCCGCCGGGCTTCGCGACCTGGGACGACGCCCTCGACGCGTTCGGGGTGCCGGCCTCCGAACGCAACCGGGCCTCGGCGATCCTCGACCCGGCCGGCGTGGGGCCGCGGGTGTTCTTCCAGCGGGTGCCGGAGGGCAAGCAGGCCAAGAACCGGGTGCACCTCGACGTGCGGGCCGCGCCGGGTCTGCAGGGGGAGGAGCGCATGGCCGCGCTGGAGGAAGAGGCCACCCGGCTGGGCCGGCTCGGGGCGGCGCGGCTGGCCCGGTATGAGCCCGCCCCGCCGCTGGAGCTCGGCACGATCGTCATGGCCGACCCCGAGGGCAACGAGTTCTGCCTGGACTGATCGCGGCGATCAGGGCGTAGCCGCGGCGGCCCGCGGTGGCCCGGTGGCACCGTCGCCTGCCCGACGGCTCAGATCGGCGCCCGGCCGGCCGATGAGGCTTCGGACGAAAGGACACAGATGCTCGCGGTGCTGCGCAACATCCGGATCAGCCTGCGCATGGTCGCGGCCATGGGGCTGCTGCTGGCGCTGCTCGCGGCGATCGCGTTCGTCGGCTTGTCGGCCATCGCCGACCAGCGGCGCGCGACGGCCACCGTGAGCCGCTATCAGCAGGTGACCCGCCTGGCGATGCAGGTGAAGTTCCGCTCGGCCGACTTCAACGGGTGGCAGACCGCGTACGCGTTCGACGAGGCCCGGGGTGTCGCCGGGGCGGCGCTCGACACGGGCGCGAGCCGGGCCAGCTTCCTGGCCGCGGCGGCGGCGTTCCGGACCGAGCTGGCCGCGCTGCGCGACGCCGGCATCAGCGGCGACCAGCAGCGGCAGGTGGCGGCGACACTCGAGCTGTTCGACCGGTTCATGGCGCTCGACGCGGACATCGCGCGCGACTACCGCAGCGGCGGCGCGGCCGGGGTCGCCTCGGCCAACGAGCGGGTCGCGGTCGACGAGATCCGCCTGTTCAACCGGATCGCGGCCGACATCGACACCCTTGTCGCCGGCGTCGACACCGAGGCCGGCGCGGCCACATCGCGGGCCCAGGCCGCCTCGGCCCGGGCGACGAGCGTCATCGTCGCCGTCGGCATCGCCGCGGTGTTCGTCGGGGCACTGCTCGCGCTCGTGCTGATCCGCTCCATCATCCGGCCGCTGCGCACCCTCAATCGCCGCCTCGCCGAGATCGCCGACGGCGACGGGGACCTGACCCAGCGCATCGACGACCCGGCCCGCGACGAGATCGCGGAGGCGGCGGCCGGGTTCAACCGCTTCGCCGGCCGGATGCAGTCGCTGCTCGCCGACGTGGCCGCCGGGGCCCGCCGGATCTCGGCCGCCGCCGACGAGCTCACCGACGTCAGCGCGGAGCTGGCGACCGGGGCGACGCAGACCAGTACCCAGGCCGAGGCGGTCAGCGCGGGCGCGGAGGAGGTCTCGACAATCGTGTCGGCGATGGCCTCCTCGTCCGAGGAGATGACCGCCTCCATCGCCGAGATCGCCCGCAGTGCCGGCCGGGCCTCGGAGGTCGCCGCCCGCGGTGTGACGGCCGCCGACGCCGCCGGCGCGTCGATCGCCCGGCTCGGCGCCTCCTCCGAGGAGATCCAGTCGGTCGCCGAGCTCATCACCGCCATCGCCGCGCAGACCAACCTGCTCGCCCTGAACGCCACCATCGAAGCGGCCCGGGCGGGGGAGTCCGGCAAGGGCTTCGCCGTCGTCGCCGGCGAGGTCAAGGCGCTGGCCGCGCAGACCGCCGGCGCGACCGAGACGATCGCCCGGCAGATCGCCGCGATCCAGGCCGGCGCCGGCGAGGCGAGGACGGCCATCGCCCATATCGGCGAGGTGGTCGCCGAGATCAACGCCACGCAGCTCACGATCGCCTCGGCCATCGAGGAGCAGACCGCGACCACGGCCGAGATGAGCCGCAACATCGGTGAGACGGCCGTGGGGTCCGGCGAGATCGCGGCCACCATCACCGGCGTGGCCGCGACGGCCGCCGCCACCACGGAGTCGGCTCGGCGGACGGGCCGGACGGCCACCGAGCTCGACACCGCGCAGGCCGATCTGAGCCGGCTGGTGTCCGCGTTCCGCTACTGACGGGCGGCGGCGGCCCGGTCGAGGAGCTCGCCGGTCGCCGCCCACAGGCGCTGTTCGCGGTCACGGTCGAAGGCGACGGGCCGGGGCCGGATCACCCGGTCCTTCAGCACGAACGCCCCGTCACGCAGGTGCGCCCACCGGTCGTCGAGCGCGAGGGCGGCCAGCGCGGGGCCGGAGCGGGCCGGCTTGGAGACGCCGGGGAGCCGGCCCGGCGCGCGGGACAGGGCCTGCAGCGCCGGGGGAGCGCCGCGGCCGAGCGCGGTCGCGGGCATCCAGCCGGGCTCGAACACCGAGACGCCGATGCCGGGGGCGGTGTGGTGCTGGAGTTCGTGCGCGTAGTACAAGAGGGCGAGTTTGGCGTTGGAATAGGCGACGCCGCCGGCTCGCAGGCCGGGGTTCCGCGGGCCCGTGGCGGGCCGGGCCAGGTCGACCGGGTCGCGCCACTGCGCCTCCGGCACGTGCAGGAGCCGGCGCCAGAAGTTCGCGCTGTAGGTGTTGGAGCCGAGCAGCACGATCCGCGCGGGCGCGGCGAACACGTCGAGCAGGTCGCCGATGAGCTGGGCGTGGGCGAGATAGTTCACGGCGAACGTGAGCTCGTAGCCGTCCGCCGACGCCTGGCGGGTGTCGGCCGACATGGCGCCGGCGTTGGCGATCAGGGCCCGCAGCGGGCCGAAGCCTTCGGCGCGGACCCGTGCGGCCGCCGCCCGTACGTCGGCCAGGCGGGCCAGGTCGGCCCCGACGGTGTGCACCTTCGAACCCTTGGCCCTGGCCTGCGCGGCCACCGTGTCCATTGCCGCACCGTCGCGGCCCACCAGGATCAGGTCGGTGCGGCCGGCCATGGCGAGGGTGGCGGCCCGGCCCAGGCCGCGGGTGGGGCCGGTGATGAGGACTGTCATGCGCTCAGCGTGCGCGGACCCGGCCGGGTGAGGCAGCCGTCCCGTTGTCGTAGGACTGCCGGGGCCAGGACAACGGGCCGCGCCCGCGCGCAGACTGTGACAGTGGAGTCGTGGGAGTTCGGGCGGATGCTGCGCCGCTGGCGGGACCGGGCCGCGCCCGAGTCCGTCGGGGTGCCCGTCGGGCGGCGACGGCGGGCGAGCGGGCTGCGGCGCGAGGAGGTGGCCGCGCTCGCCGGGATCTCGGCCGACTACCTGACCCGGCTCGAGCAGGGCCGGGCGACGGCGCCGTCGGCGCAGGTCGTCGAGGCGCTGGCGCGGGCGCTGCGGCTGTCCGACACCGAGCGGGGCCTGCTCTTCCAGCTGGCCGGGCACGCCGCGCCCGGGCTGGACGTGGTGTCGTCGCGCATCACGCCAAGCGTGCAGCGGCTGCTGGACCGGCTGTCGTACACGCCGGTCGTCGTGTATGACGCGAGCTGGATGCTGGTGCTGGCCAATGCGGCGTATGACGCGCTGATGGGGGCCACGACGACCTGGGAGGGGCTGGAGCGCAACGCTGTCTGGCGCAACCTGACCGGGGCGGCGAACCGGGTCGTGCACAGCGCCTCGGAGCAGGCTGAGCACGAGGCGCGGCTGGTGGCGGACCTGCGGCTGACGGCGTCTCGGTATCCGGCCGATCGTTCGCTGCGGCGGTTGATCGGGGAGTTGGGTGCGGCGTGCCCGCGGTTCGGTGCACTGTGGGACTTCGAGGTGCCGCCGGCGCCCCCGGATGCCACGTCCAAGCACAAGGTGGTCGAGCATCCGGCGGTCGGGCGCATCACGCTTGACTGCGACACGCTGTTCGTGGCTTTGGACGATCTGCGCATCATGATTTACACGGCCGAGCCCGGGACGGAGGATGCCGACCGGCTCGCCTTGGCGATCGTGCTCGGCACGCAGACGCTCGTCGACTGAGGTGCGTGCGCTGTGGTGACCGCCGGCGTGTGCGTCAGCGGGTGACGCGTCAGGCGTTGCGCGTTTGCGGGCGCTGTCTGGTCGGCGAGCGGTCCGCGCGTCACGGCTTGCGAGGGCCGCGCAGACCGTGCATGGGTCACGCGTCGCGTCCTGTGAGGGTCGCCCAGCCGGCCAGCAGAGCGGCCGCGGTCCACCCGGCCAGCACGGGCGTGCTCGCCTCGTGCGGCAGCAACGGCACGACGCCGGGCGCCGCCGCTCGCAGCACCGGTGTGAGCAGGATCGGCACGCCGGCCAGGACGGCGGCCGGCCAGACGAGGCCCCGGGTCAGCCCGGCCAGGCCCAGCCCGAACAGGCACAGCAGCACACCCCGGACCGTGAACGTGCACAGTCCGCCGAGCACGAGCACGGCCAGCGCCCGGGACGCGAACAGGCGGGACCGGGACGGCACGGCGCACAGCACGGTCGCCGGCACATCGCGCCCGCCGAGCACGACGGCCAGCGCCACCGCGGCGTACGTGCCCAGCCCGAAGTGCCAGGCCGACAAGCCCACCCAGCCGGCCGCCAGCACCCACGCGACCGGGAGCGTTCCCAGCCGGTACAGCTCACTCAGCACGGCGCCGCAGCCCTCCCAACCGGACGGCCCGAGCGCCGCGGTCGGGAGCGGTCCGGGGCGGCTCTCACTGGTCACGGCGCTGCACCGCCAGGAGTGCGCCGGTCAGCGCGGCCGCGCTCCAGCCGGCGATGACGAGTGCACCGGACGGGCGGCCCTCGAGTACGAGGTGGATGCCGGCGCTCAGTGGCAGCAGCGCGTCCAGCCACGGCCCGGCTACCTGGACCATCGTGAGCGCGGTCATCGCCACCACGCCGAGCAGGCCGACCAGTACGCCCCGGCCGGTCAGTGCGAACGCGTAGCCGATGAGCGAATAGACGACGGCGTACACCACGAACAGTGCCTGTGCGCGAATGGTGTCCGCCTGCCACACCAGGCCGGGGTTCCAGGCCCGAACGGACAGATACGTGCACGCCATCGAGCACAATGCGACAAGTGTTGCGAGCACGAGCAGCCACAAAGCGGCAGCCGCGGTCTTCGCGGCGAACAGCCGATGCCGCTGCGGGACCGCGAGCAGCCCGGCCGCCAGGCGCCGAGCCTCCCGCCCGCCGAGCAGCGCACCCAGGACGGGCAGGAAGATGCACATCTGCAGTGACCCGCCCGCCGTCAGCTCCACCAGCGCCGCCGCGGCCGGACGCCGCTCTCCGGTGAAGATCTCGATCGTCCCGTCCGGCGCGATCGCGTCGACGGCCGCCGTGGTCGGGGCGAGCCCCTGCCACAGCACCACAACGTGCAGCGCGAGCAGCAGCGCGAACCCGATCCACAGCGAGCGCGACGTGCGCAACGTGAACAGCTCCGCGCGCAGAGCGCTCACCGCTCGTCACCCGTCAGCGCGAAGAACGCCGCCTCCAGCGAGGGGTGCCCGGCCGTCACCGCCGCCAGCGGGCCGTCCGCCACGATCCGGCCCCGACGGATGATCACGAGGTCGTCGACGGTCGCGGCGACGTCGGCCATCACGTGACTGGACAGCAGCACCGTGCGCCCGGCCGCCGCCGACTCCCGGGCCAGGTCGCGGACCCATCGGATGCCGTCCGGGTCGAGACCGTTCGTGGGCTCGTCAAGCACCAGCACCGACGGGTCGCCCAGCAGTGCGGCCGCGATCCCGAGCCGCTGCCGCATGCCCAGGCTCAGCCGCCCGGCCCGCCGCCGGGCCACAGCTGTCAGCCCGGCCAGCTCCAGCACCTGCGCCACCCGGCGGCGGGGGACGGCGTTGGACAGGGCCAGCCATCGCAGGTGGTCGACCGCCCGCTGCTCGGGCAGCGGACCCGCCGCGTCGAGCAGCGCACCGACCGTCCGAAGTGGATGGCGCAGCTCGGCGTATCGGCGGCCGTGCACGAGCGCGACCCCGCCGACCGGCCGGGCCAGGCCGAGCAGCACCCGCAGGGTGGTCGACTTCCCGGCCCCGTTCGGCCCGAGCAGCCCCGTCACCCGCCCCGGCCGCGCGACGAAGTCGATCCCGTCGACGACGAACTTCCGCAACCCCTTGACCTCGATCACCGTCGAAGCATCGGCCGGCCCGCCGCGGGCGCGCGTCCCCCGAAAGGAGACTGGATCGTTGCCGCCCCGCCGCGAGCACGCGGTCCGCGTCAGCTGGGCGGCCGTCCTCGCCGTCGCGCCGGCCGGGGCGGTCCGGCCACGTCCGGCTGAGGCCGCGGCCACGTCCCGGCCGAGGCAGCGGCCACGTACCGGCCAGCGGTTGCTCTCAGCGCGGCTCGTGGAGCAGCCCGGCGGAGTGGGCCAGCACCGCGAGATGGGTCCGGTCGTTGACCCCGAGCTTGGCGAAGAGCCGCCGCAGGTACGTCCGCACCGTCTCCAGGCTCAACCGCAGCTCGTCCGCGATCTGCTGGTTCGACATCCCCCGCGCCACCAGGCGGACCACCTGCAGCTCGCGGGCGGACAGCACCCCGGCCGCGAACGGGTGCGGCGCGGCGGGCGGTGCGAACTGCCGGATCAGCCGCGCGGTCACCTCCGGCGCCAGCGCGGCGTGGCTGGCGTGGACGGCCCGCACGGCCTGCAGCACCTCCGCGGGCGCGGCGTTCTTGAGCAGGAACCCGCAGGCACCCGCGGACAGGGCCCGGTGGACGTACTCGTCCAGGTCGAACGTGGTGAGCACGACGACCCTGGTCGGGGTCGCGGCGAGGATCGTCTCCGCCGCCGTGAGCCCGTCACCGCCGGGCATCTGCACATCGAGCAGCGCGACCGCCGGCCTCAGGGCCAGGACCAGCCGGACGGCCTCGGGCCCGTCCGCGGCCTCACCGGCGACCCGGAAACCGTCGGTGCGCTCGAAGAGGCGGCGGTACACCCGCCGGAACACCGGGTCGTCGTCGGCGAGGAAGACGCTTATCACACCGGCACCCGGGCCGTGACCAGGAACTCTCCGGCGCTCGGCGCGACGCACCGCAGCTCACCGCCGGCCAGCTCGACCCGTTCGCGCAGCCCTTCGAGGCCGACGCCGGAGCCGGGGTCCGGGCGGGCCACGCCGACGCTGTGTATCCGCACGACACCGGGCCGGACGTCCACCGTGCACGCGGCCCCGGGCGTGTGCCGCAGGGCGTTGCTCAGCGACTCCTGCACGACCCGCACCACCACCGTCCCGCCGGGCTCGGGCAGATCCCCGTCGATCGTGGCCCGCACGGTGATCCCCGCGGCCCGGCTGGCCGCCACGACGGCCAGGAGCCGCTCCCGCGCCGGCGCCACAGCGGTGGGCAGGTCACGGAGTGTCCGCACGAGCAGTTGTACCTCCTGCAGCGCATCACGTGCGTGGACCTCGACGTCGGCCAGGCTCTGGCACAGCTCCTGCGGCTGCGACCCGGACACCATCCGCGCCACCCCGGCCTCGGCCGCGATCACGGCGAGCGCATGCCCGACCACGTCGTGCACCTCCCGCGCCACGGCCGCCTGCACCCGGGCCCGCTCCTCGGCCTCGGCCGCCCGGGCCAGCCGCCCCGCCGCCGTCCCCAGCAGCCAGGCCCCGCCGAGCACGACGGCCGCGACGATGACGCTCGCGCCGCCGCCCGGCACGGCCACCGTCGCGCTCAGCAGCGTCAACCCGCCCAGCACGGCGATGACCGGCCCGTGCGCCCGGCCGGCCCGCTCGACGGCGACGGGGTACAGGCACCAGGCCGCGGCCAGCATCGGGTCCTGACTCACCCCGAGCACCCCGCCGGCCCCGGTGGCGAGCGCCGCCACCACGATCGCCGGGACCGGCGCGAACCGCCGCAGCAGCATCGCCGCGCCCGCCACGGCCCCGAGGACCAGCCCGGCCCCCGTCCGCCACCCGCCCGCACTCAGCGTGAGCGGCAGCCAGAATCCGCCGACCACCACGACCGCGGCGAGCGCATCCAACCCGAGACGGCGACCCATACGTCGATCCTAAGATGGCCGCCAACAGCCCGGCCCGCCTCCGCGAGATCGTCGCCCTGGCCGAGGAGCACGGCGTGGAGTTCGACGACTGAGCGCCGTCGCGGCGGTCGCGCTACGGCAGCCGGCCGGTGCGCGGGTCGCGGTCGGTGAGGCAGTAGAGGCGCCCGGCCGGGTCGCGCAGCGTCGTCCAGCGCGGCCCGCTCCCGGCGACGACCGCCCCGGCCTCGACGTGTCGCGCCGTGACGCCGGTGCGGTCGGCGCAGGCGAAGTCCACGTGCGCCGTCACCCGGTCACCGTCGCCCGAGACCGCCCGCCGCTGCAGCAGCAGCCGCACCGCGATCCCGGCCGGCCGCTCGAGGTACTGGAACTCCGCCAGCGCGCCCGCCCGCAGGTCCCACCCGGTGAGCGCCGCCCAGAACGCGCACTCGGCGTCGAACGCCGCGGCCGGCGCGTCGAGACACAGCTGGTCGAGCCGGGCCGGGCCGGGCGGCGGTACCGTCGCCTCGCCGTGCCACCCGACGAAGCAGAACGCAAACCCGCCGGGACTGTCCAGCACGACCAGCCGATCGTCACGAAACCGCTCGACGGCGCCCAGCGCGACGGCCCGCTCCGCCCTCGCGACCGGGTCGTCGACGTGCAGGTCGAGGTGGCAGCCACCACCGCCGTCCCGGACGCGCTGCACCCGCAGATACGCGTCGCCCTCCTGCGGCACGAGCGTCGCGAACTGCCCATCGGGACCCCGCCGCGCCGACAGCGACGCCCCGGTCACCGCCGGCCAGAACCGTTCGACCACCGCGGCATCGTCCGCCGGCACGTCCAGGAACACGGTCAACCATCGAATCTCCACCCGGCCACCTTTGCAGGTCCTCGGCCCGGCGCAGGCGGCGACCCACGGGCGGAAGGCGGCGCGGCGACGACCGCCGCCGGCCGGTGGACCGGCGGCCCGCTCACCGGTCATCCGGCCAGGTGCTTGAGGACGTCGTAGACCAGGAACGCCGGCCACACGAGCGCTTTGAGCACGCCCAGCACGCCCACCCAGAACCCGCCCGCCTGCTGGATGTAGTACACCAGCGCGCCGATGAACCCGAGGCCGTAGACGGCGCCGCCACCGCCGCGGCCGGTTGCGGACCTGCGGTACCGGCGGTCGGGCGCCGTCGCCGTCTTCTGCTCGGTCACCACTGTCTTCCTCCTCTTCAGACGAACAGCAGCTGGGCGCCGTCGGTCTGCTCGATGAAGCCGCCGGCGTTGATGATGCCCTCGACCGATTCGTGAAGATCGCCGGCCGTCAGGCGCATCATGTCCACGGACATCCGGCACGCCCAGAGGTGTCCGCCCGCAGCGGCGATCAGATCGAGCAGCTCGGGAACGTCGGGCACGCCGACTTCGGCGATCTGGCGGCGCATCATGCGGGTGGCCATCGCGGTCACGCCGGGTACGCCGCCGAGGACCTGGGGCATGTGCGTCGCGGTGTTGCCCAGCGGCGTGAAGCGCAGATGCGCCATCCGCGACCGGGTGATGATGTCGAGGCCCCAGAAGGTGAAGAACAGGTGGGTCTCCACCCCCTCACCGAGCGCGCCGTTGGCCAGGATCAGGCCCGGGTAGGCCATGTCGAGGTCGCCCTTGGAGCAGATGATGGCGAGCTTGCGCCCGGCGCCGGGCCCGTCGTCGAAGTCGGGTGTGATCGCCGGTGCGGCATCGGTGGTCATGGCGAGGCTCCCTTCACACGCAGCCGCGCGGCTTGGGCAGGCCGGCGATGTAGGCCATCTTCTTGGCCGGCTTCTTCGGGAACAGCCGGAACAGCTCCTTCGTCGGTATGCCACCGGCGACGGTGACCCGGCGCAGGGTCGCTGTCTCACCGCCGGCCGCATAGTCGGCGCGCAGGAAGCGGATGACCTTCCAGTGCGCGTCGGTCAGGTCGATACCGATTCGCTCGGCGAGCTGCTGGGCCAGGTCCGGGCTCCACTCGTCGTAGACGGTCAGGAACCCCTCGGCGTCGACGTGGACGCTGAACCCGGCGATGGTCGTGGCCGGCATGGCGGGTCACTCCTCGGCGATGGGAAGGTGTTTGCCGGCCATCGACATGTGCGCCGGCAGCGGAACTGGACGGCCCGGCAGCAGCATGTGCCAGTACGCCCAGCGGAACGCGAGCTTGCCCCAGTGGTTGACCGCGGACTCCCGCAGCAGCCGGAACGGGCCGGCTCCGGGCAGCGGATACATGCCCGGCAGCGGCTCGGTGTCGTAGTTGAAGTCGATGAGCAGTGCCTTGCCGGCGCCGGACTCGACGAAGCAGTTGGCGTGCCCGTCGAACGACCCTGGCATCGGCCGGCCCGCCGCGTGCTCGACGAAGTTGTCGGCGAAGACGTCGACGGCGAAGTGCGCCACAGACCCCGCCTTGGAGGTGGGAATGTCGTTGGCGTCGCCGATGGCGAAGATCGCGTCGTCGGCCTTGGCCAGCAGCGTGTGCCGGTCCACCGGGACCAGGTTGAGCTCGTCGCCGAGCCCGGAGCGGGCCACGTAGTCGGCGCCCATGTTGAGCGGCACGGTGACCAGCAGGTCGAACGGGATCTCCCGCTCGTCGTACGAGATCAGGGAGGTGCCCTCGACCCGCTCGACCAGGAAGTCGGGCTCGACCACGATGTCGCGCGCCGACAGCATCGACTGCAGCCGCGCGGTCGCGACGGGTTTGGTGAAGGCCCCCGGCAGCGGCGTGGCGTATGTCAGCTCGGTGCGCTCCCGCAGGCCGCGGCGGCGCAGATGGTCGTCGGCGAGGAATGCGAACTCGAGCGGCGCGACCGGGCACTTGATCGGCGTGTCGGTGATGTGCACGACCAGCCGGCCGCCGTCGAACGCCCGCATGGCTCCGGCGAGCGCCTGGGCCCCTTCGAACGTGTAGAAGTCGAAGATCCGCTTGCGCCACTGCCCGCCGTCGAGCAGCCCGGGCGTCCGGTCGGGTCGGGGCGTCACCCCGGTCGCGATGACCAGGTAGTCGTACGGCAGCGACCGGCCGTCCGTCAGCCGCACCCGGTGCTCGCCAGGCACGACGCGCTCCACCTCGCCGCCGACGCGCTCGACGCCGGCGCCGATCAGCGGTGCGATCGGCCGGACCACCTGATCCGGTGTATATCGGCCGAACGGCAGGAACAGGTACCCCGGCTGGTAGTGGTGGTACTCCCCGGCCTCGACCACCGTGATCTGCCACTCGTGGCGGGGCATCCGGCGCCGCAGCCGGTTGACCACCATCGTGCCGGCGGTTCCGGCACCCAGGACGAGGAGCCGACGCATGGCACCTGCCTCCCTCCGCTCGATCCTGCGGCCACCGTATGGCGGCGCGTGACAGGCCGCGTAGGCCCGAGGTCCCGGCCGGGTGGGACATGGGACCCGCAGGCGGCGACGCTGTGTGACACCGCCCTCGTGCGCCCGCCCGGCGGCCCGGGGACGGATCAGCCGCCGAGCCGATGCGGTGTCAGCACGGCCACCGGGCACGGGCTCAGGTGCAGGGCGTAGCGGACGACCGAGCCGAGGGCCGGCCGCGCGGCACCGGTGTGCGACCGGGCGCCGAGCACGAGCATCGACGCCCCCGCCGCCTCGTGCGTGAGCTGCTCGCCGGTGTGCGCGGCGAGCACGGCGCGGTGCTCGACCGGCACGTCGGGGTACTTCGCGGCCCAGCCGGCCAGCGCCTCGGCCAGCACCCGGTAGGCGTCGCCGCGGGCCACCGACACGTCGTAGCCGAACGGGTCGACGCCGGACAGCGCGACGTCGGCGACGCCCGGCCAGGCGTACATCGCCACCAGCGGGACACCGCGCAGGGCCGCCTCCTCGAATGCGAACGCCGCGGCCTCGGGCGCCAGGTACGAGCCGTCGACGCCCAGGACGACCGGTCCGCCGGGGGGGCGGACCACCGGTGCGACGACGACCGGCGCGTCCGCATGGGCGGCGATCCGCTCGGTCGGTCCGGTCGGGCCGTCGGTGCCGAGCACCACCATCGCCGCACCGTGCGACCGGGTGATCAGCGCACTGCCCAGCTCCGCGCCGGTGAGCTCCGTCCGGACCGGTACCTCTGGATGGGACGCCCGCAGTGCCGCCGCGGTCTGCGCCAGCCGGCGCTCGGCGACGTTGCGTGGCACACAACCGGCCGCGCGGCGTACGTCGTCGGGCTCCGGGCCGTAGACGGCCAGCAGGTCGAGCGGGCGGCGGCGCAGGACCGCCTCCACGAGCGCCAGCCGGACCGCGGCACCCGCCGCGCAAGCGCTGTCGACGGCGGCGACGATGGTTCCATCGATGTGCTGCATCGGGCACCTCCTCGGGCGGGCCTACCGTTCAACTCTGCCCTCGCGGCGGCCGCTCGGACCGGGCCGAACGTCGTGGCCGGGACGCATCGCAGGTCCCTTCTCGACGGGACCGACGGCCTGGCCCGGCGGCGATCCGCCGCGCGAGGGTGGCGACGGTACTTCGGTGAAGCGGCCTCCCGGCCACCACACGCGGCACCACCACGATGCCGGGCGGCAACGCCGGCTGACATAACGACGTGGCCCGCGCCCTGACGGCGCGGGCCTACGCCGTCGCCGTCCGGATGCACCGCAAGGGTCGGGACGTTCGACTCTCAACGGCCCGATGCGTGATCGATAGCGTCGGCTGTGCAAGGTCCGCCGAAGTCGCTGCCGTGAAGAAGGAGAGCGCTATGCACGCCACCCTGCTGCAAGCGGCGTGGGAAGCACGGCTCGCCCCGTCGATCCTCAACACCCAGCCGTGGCGCTGGCGCAGCGGCGGTGCCCGGCTCGAGCTGCACGCCAACCCCGCCCGCCAGCTGCTGCACATCGATCCGCGCGGACGTCTGATGATCCTCAGCTGTGGCGCCGTGCTCCACCACGCCCGGGTGGCGCTCGACGCCCTCGGGTACGAGCCGGTGGTCGAGCGGTGGCCCGACTCCGGCCGGCCGATGCTGCTCGCCCACGTCGGCGCCGGCCCGGAGCGCCCCGCGGGGCGCGAGAGCGTGATGGCGTACCGCAGCCTGCGCCTGCGCCGCACCGACCGGCGGCCTTTCCGGGCCGGCGCCCGGGTCCCGTTCGACACCTTCGCCTGGCTGCGCTCGGCCGCCGAGCAGGAGGGAGCGCACCTGTACGTCCTGCGGGAGCAGGACATGGAGTTCCTCCGATATGCCGCCCGGGGCGCCCACGCGGTCGGCGCCCATGACCTGCGCTCCGTGGCCGAGGTGCGGCGCTGGACGAGCCGGGACCCTGCGGCCGGCGACGGGGTGCCGCCGGGCACCGTCGTGCCCGAGGTCGACCGGCCGGTCCCGGTGCGCGACTTCGGCCTCGGCGCCGCGGCGGCCCTGGACCCCGGCGACGGCGACGACACCGGCGCCGAGTTCCTCGTGGTGGCCACCGAGCACGACAACCGATGGGACTGGCTGAGCGCGGGGGAGGCCACAAGTGCTGTCTGGCTGGCCGCGACCGCGCACGGCCTGGCCGTCTCCCCGATGAGTGAGGTGGTGGAGGTACCGGGGGCCCGGACGCTGATCCGCAGCCTGCTGCCGGTGCCCGGCCAGCCCCAACTGGTGCTGCGCGTCGGCGTGCCCCAGTCACCGGCACCGCAGGCGAGTCCGCGGCGGCCGGCGGCCGGGATCGTCGCGGAGACCTGACGATTCCGGTCGCATATGCGCTGATCGCCGCCGCCGCCGTCCTCGTGCTCATCGTGCCGATCGGGGTCTGGCTGCTGCTGCACCGGGGCGGTGCGGGCTCGGCGGGCCCCGCTCCGGTGGTGTCCTCGCCGTCCGCCGCGGCTTCCGCGTCGGCCGTCCCGTCACCGGCGCAAAGCTCCCGGACGCCGACGCCGACGCCGACGCCGGCCGCGCCGGACGGCCGGATCGCCGCCGCGACCCTCAAGAACGCCACGCTCGAGATCCCGGCCTGGCCCGCGGACAACCTGACCGGGCCGTCCGGCCGCATCACGTTCACCGACGGGCAGTTCCTGCCGCCGCCGAGCGCCACGCAGCCGGACCGGCAGCGCCTGGCGATGTACGACATCGTCTACGGCGACATCGACCGGGACGGTGCCGGCGAGACGGTCGCCGCCATCTTCTGCGGCTGGCAGGGCGGCAGCACCCAGATCGTCGCCTTCGACCGCAACGGCGCCGGCGCCATCGTCACCGTCGGGCGGGTCGTCGCGACGACCGGCGAGATCCGCACGATCGGCTTCGACACGATGCGGGTGCTCGCGGACGGCACGGTACGGGTGACGGTCGGCGATTACCTGCGCTGCTGCGGCGACGAGACCCCGACGCTGGCGCAGACCCGCGGCTACCGCTGGGACGGCCACGCGTTCGTGCAGGTGAGCGGGCCCACGTCGTTTCCGCTCAACCCGGCCGTCACGGAGACCGGCCTGACCGTGGGCGAGCTCGTGCTCGGCCCGGCGAGCAACGGGGTGCGGCACGGCACGCTCACGGTCAGCGTCACCTACGCCCGTGGCGTCAAGCCGGCCGCCATCGAGCTGACCTTCTACCGCACCTCCCCGCTGCAGCGCGACGGCTCCGGATGGCCGCCGGTGCGCGACGACGGATACGGGGCGTGGAGTGTCGAGCGCCCCGCGCCGGCGATCGGCGCCACGGCCACCTACACCTTCGCGTTCAGCTCGGCCGCGACGGATGTACCCCAGCCATTCGATCTCACCGCCCGGGGCATCAGGGCGGACGGCACCGTACTCGCCGAGTCGAACCCGTTCAACGACAACGCCACGGTCACCCGTCCGCACCACTGCGTGACCGTTTTCGCCCGCCCGGCCGGCAGTGCCGCCCGGACCGCCGGACCGGGCCGTTGGCCCCTGGCCGGGCGGGCGTCACCACCCCATCGTGGCCTTGGGACGTTCGACCGGAGCGGGAGGCGTGATGGCGGCGCAGGGCGAGGCGAGACGGGTCGGCGTGGTCCGCGAGCGCGGCGGCGAGCGGCGGGTCGCGCTCACCCCGCCCGGCGTGGCCCTGGTGCGCGCCCTCGGTTTCGAGGTGGTCGTGCAGGCCGGCGCCGGATGGGGCGCGTGGCACAGCGACGACGCCTACCGGGCCGAGGGCGCCGAGATCCTGGACGGGCCGGAGTTCGCCGGCGCCAGTGACATCCTGGTGTGCGTCGCGCCGCCCGATCCGGGGGTACTGCGCCCCCGCTCGACTGTCGTCGGGCTGCTGGGGGCCGAGCGCCACGGCGCCTTCGCCGACGCCTGCGCCGGGCTGCACGTCACCGCGCTCAGCCTCGACCGGCTGCCCCGCACGCTGAGCCGGGCCCAGCCCATGGACGCGCTCACCTCGCAGGCCGCGATCGCGGGCTACCGGGCCGCGCTGCTGGCCGCCGGGACCTTCGGCGGATACTTCCCGATGCTGATGACCGCCGCCGGCACCGTCAAGCCGGCGACCGTGCTCGTGCTCGGCACGGGTGTGGCCGGGCTGGCCGCGATCGGCACGGCCCGGCGCATCGGGGCCGCCGTCACCGGCTACGACATCCGGCCGGAGGCCGCCGACGAGGTCCGCTCCCTGGGCGCCCGGTTCCTCGACGTCGCCGGGCCCGGGCACGGCTCCAGCGAGGGCGGCTACGCGCGGGCCCTCACCGCCGGCGAGGCGGACGCGCAGCGCGGCGCACTGCAGGAGCGCATCGCCGGCTTCGACGTCATCATCACCACCGCCCGGGTTCCCGGGCGTACGCCGCCGCTGCTCGTCACCGCTGACGCGGTGAAGGCGATGCGGCCCGGCTCGGTCGTCGTGGACGCCGCCGCGGGCGACGACGGCGGCAACGTCGAAGGCTCGGTGGCGGGCCGCACGGTCGTGACCGCCGAGGGTGTCACCGTGATCGGCGCGGCGAACCCGGCCTCGGACATGGCACCGGCCGCGTCCGCGCTGTACTGCCGCAACATCACGGCCGTGCTGGAGCTGCTCGCCGGCCCGGCCGGCCCCGATCGCGACGACGAGATCATCGCCGCGATCGCCGTGACACGTCCGGAAGGAGAGAGCCGATGAGCGATGACCTGATGTTCGCGGTCACCGTGTTCGTCCTCGGTGCGCTTGTCGGGTTCGAGGTCATCAGCAAGGTGCCGGCGACCCTGCACACCCCGCTGATGTCCGGCACCAACGCCATCCACGGCGTCGTCCTGGCCGGCGCGATCCGGCTGGCCGCCGACGCCGACGGACCGCTCGGCTACGGGCTGGCCTTCACGGCCGTGGCCTTCGCCGCCGCCAACGTCGTGGGCGGCTACGTCGTCACCGACCGGATGCTGCGGATGTTCCGCCCGCGGCGGCCGTCATGACCGCCCCGGCGATGCTCTGGGCGGCCGACCTGACCGCGGCTGTGCTGTTCGTCGTCGGCCTGCACCTGACCAACCGGCCGGCCACGGCTCGCCGCGGCAACCGGCTCTCCGCGCTGGGCATGGTCATCGCCGTCGTCGCGGCGGTGAGCGACATCGGGCAGGCCCGCGCCATCACCGCGACCGGCACGCTCGTGCTCGTCGCCGGGGCGCTGCTCGGCGGCGGCGCCGGGCTGGTCGCCGCGCGGCGGGTCGCGATGACGGCGATGCCGGAGCTGGTGAGCCTCTTCAACGCGGTCGGCGGTGGCGCCGCCACGGTCCTGGCGATCCACGAGTTCACCGCCCGGGGCGCCGCGCTCGGCCCCACGGCGGCGACCACCGGCGCGCTCGACGTGCTCATCGGCGCGGCGACGTTCGCCGGGTCGATCATCGCCGCGGGGAAGCTGCGGGGTCTGGTGCCCGGCCGGCCGGTGCTGCTGCCCGGGCGGCGCGTGGGGCTCGCGGGCGCCGCGGTGACCGCCGTCGCGGCCGGGGTGTGGCTCGCCGTGCGGCCGGGCAGCAGCACCGGCCTCGTCGTCCTGACGGTCGCCGCGCTGGCGGCCGGCGTCCTCATGGTGCTGCCGATCGGCGGCGCCGACATGCCGGTCGTGGTGTCACTGCTCAACGCGTTCACCGGCACCGCGGTGGCGATGGCCGGGCTGGTGCTCGGCAACCTCATCCTGATCGTGGCGGGTGCGCTCGTCGGCGCGTCCGGCACGGTGCTGACCCGGCTCATGGCGGCCGCCATGAACCGCTCGGTCGGCGCGATCATGGCCGGCGGTTACGGCACGGCGGGCACCTCCACCGGTGCGGCCGTCGCCGCCGGTGGCGCCGTGCGCTCGGTCAGCCCGGACGATGTGGCGACGCTGCTGGCCTACGCCGAGCGAGTGGTGCTCGTGCCCGGCTACGGCCTGGCCGCCGCGCAGGCCCAGCGCCAGGCCGCCGAGCTCGGCGAGCTGCTGAGCGGCCGGGGGACAGCGGTGTCCTACGGGATCCATCCCGTCGCGGGGCGGATGCCGGGACACATGAACGTCCTGCTGGCCGAGGCCGACGTGCCGTACCCGCAGATGCTGGAGCTCCAGCCGGCCAACGACGAGCTCGGCCGGGCCGACGTGGCGCTTGTCATCGGGGCCAACGACGTGACGAACCCGGCGGCGCACCGGCCCGGCAACGCCGTCTCCGGCATGCCCATCCTGGACGTGCTCAAGGCCCGCCACGTCGTGGTGATCAAGCGCTCGATGGGCCACGGATACGCCGGCATCGACAACGAGCTGTACACCGACCCCCGCACCGGCATGTGCTTCACCGACGCCAAGGCGGGCCTCGCCGCGATCGCCGCCGCACTCCGGACGCTCGTCCCCTGAGCGCGGACCCCGTCGGGTGCGCCCGGCTCGCCGGCGCCACGGCCGACGAACTGCCCGGCCCGTTGGGAGCGCTCGTCGACGCCCTTCTTCGGCAAAGTCGCCCGATCCGCCCGTCGCTCGCCTAGCGTGCGGGGTATGCGAACCGTAAAATTGCTGGTGACGGGCATGATCACAGCTACGGCCATCGCAGGCTGCGGCGATAGCTCCGACACCATTGACGACAAGGCGAGCCTCCCCACGGCGAGCGCCGCCCCGACCGCCGTGGCGGACCCGGCGAAGAAGCTCACGGCCGCCGCCGAGAAGACCGCCGCCACCTCCTACCAGTTCCGCGCCCAGGACCCGGCCGGTGCCGGTACCATCGAGGGCTCCGCCGACCCGAAGACGTCCTCCTCCACCGCGACGATGAGCGTGGACCTCGACGCGGCGAACAAGCTGACGTTCCAGAGCATCGCGACGGGCGGCGCATTCTTCCTGAAGATCACCGGCCTGCCCACGACCGGCGGCACCGACCTGGCGAAGTACTGGCTGAAGGCCGACCCGGCGAAGATCACGGGCTCGCTGAGCTTCCTCGAGGCCAAGGACCCGATCGACGTCCAAGGCGTCGTGGCCCACGCGACGAACCTCAAGAGCGACGACGGCACCCTGTTCACCGGCACGATTGACCTGAGCACCGCCGGCTCCGGCGGCCTGCTGTACGACGCGGCCGCGGCGAAGGAGCTGGGCGACAAGGCCAAGGCGGTGCCGTTCTCGGCCTCGGTCAACCCCGAGGGCTACGTGAGCGGCCTGAAGGTGAGCGTCCCGGCCTACGGCACCGAACCGGCCTCCGAAGGCAGCGTCACCCTGATGAGCTTCGGCACCCCGGTCACCGTCACCGCCCCGACCGCCGACGTCATGCCGATGCCGGAGCAGATGTACGCGGTCCTCAACGAGCAGTAGCCCACCGCCCGGCCTCCGCCGCGCACCGCCGGCGGGAAGGTGTGAGGATGGCGGGCGTGATTGCCGAAGACCAGTTGGGTGTACTGCTCCAAGCCGACTTCGCAGCGTGGAGCCGGGCCGATCTCGAGCGGGTCACCGGGGCGCTCGGGTGGCGGCTCGGGCCGGACGACGAGGACGCGTTCTCGACGGCTGTCGCGACCGATGGGGCCGAAGAGGTAGTGGCCCGGCCGCGGGAGCCGTGGGACGGCCGGGGCTGGTTCGGCGACTACACGGCGCTCGAGGTGCGCCGCGAGGTGCCCGTGGAGGAGCACACCGGCGCGCAGCGGGACGCGCTGGCGGCGCTCGTCGCGGTGCTCGGGCCGCCGGCGCTCGTCGGCGGGCCGGGGGATACCGGCTCGACGAGTTCGGGCTGCGGCTGACGTCCGGCCGCGCGTAGGGCTGCGGCGGCCGCCGGGTCGGCGCGGCGCCGTCAGGATGCGCGGCGCAGGCGGGTGCAGGCGTCAAGCGCCTGGTGCAGGGCGGACTCGACGGTGGTCAGGTCATTGCGGTCGAGGGCCTGGCGGACCCGCGTCAGGCACGCGGCGAGGAGCCGGGCCTCGCCGCGTGGTGACGGGGGCCGGGTGGCGCCGCCGCGGATTCTGGTGAGGGCGCCCATGGTGGCCAGGTGGTCCAGGTCGCGGTGGGTGGTGGCCATGGAGGCGCCCGTCGCGGCGCGGATCTCGTCGATGGTGATGTACTCGCGCCGCCCCAGCAGCTCCACGATGCGCTGGCGCCGCTGGGCCGGCAGCAGGGACGCGGACATCGGGGGGCGGCCTAGGAGATCGGGTACAGCTGGCCGTCGATCGCCACCGCCGACGTGAAGTCGACCTCGCGACCTTCCACGGTGAACCGGTAGCGGGAGAGCTGCGTGACGCGCGGGGTCCGCTCCAGGTACACCCGCAGCTCCTCCAGCTCGGCCGGGGTCAGCCACGACGGCGGGTCGGAGACGGCGCGGAAGCCGCACACGTCGGCCAGGTCGCGCAGCCACTGCAGCTGCTGCGGCGTCAACAGGTTCAGCTTGCTGCGGAAGTAGACGACGTCCGGGTCGACCTCGACGAGCGGGGACTGCCACAGCCGGTGGACGCTGTTGACGACCGCGTTGCGGGCCGTGGCGTCCGACGGGTCGACGGTCGCGTAGTTGTCCCACATCGGGGCGACGTCGGGGCCGCTGCGCAGGCCGTCGAGCAGGCCCAGCGAGGGCAGCAGGATGGCGCCCGAGCCGAGCAGGTACACGTCGTCGCCGGCCACGGTGCGGATGAGCTCCAGCGCGGCCCGGTAGATCTGCTCGCGCGGACGGTCCGGCAGGAACGCGGCGGCCGCGTTGATGAAGTCGAGCTTCAGGTACGTGAAGCCCCACTCGTGCACGACGGTGTGGATCAGCGCCGCCACATGGTCCCGGGCACCGTCCTGCGCCAGGTCCAGGGCGTAGTACGGGCCGCCCCAGTTGGACCCGGCCACGACCGGGCGGCCGGACGCGTCGCGCAGGAGCAGCTCCGGGTGGTCGATCGCGAAGCGCGACGCCGGCAGGGCGATGAACGGGGCCAGCCACAGGCCGGGGCGAAAACCGGCGTCCGCGATGCGCGCGGCGAGGGCCGGCATGCCGCTGGGGAACTTCGCGTTCGGGGTCCAGTCGCCGACCCGCTCCTCCCAGCCGTCGTCGATCTGCACGACGTCGAACGGCAGGCCCTGCAGGTCGGCGACGTCCTTGGTGATCTGGGCCTCGGTGACGTTCTCGTAGTAGGCGTACCAGCTGCACCAGACGTTGCCGGCCCGGCGCTTGACGCCGCCGAAGCGGGCCTCCAGCGCCGCCGCGTACGCCGTGAAGACCTCGGCCTCGGGGCCGTAGGCGACGAACCAGTCGGCGCCGGCCCCCGCGTACCAGCCGGTGAGCGTGTCGTGATCGGCGATGAGGCGGGGGGTGTCCAGGCCGAGCGCGCCGAGCAGCAGCACCCGGCCGTCGGCTCCCTGCAGCGCCGCCACCGCGGAGCCGTGGTGGCGGGCCGGGTCGTCGAACGCGGGGTCGTCCGCGGTGACCAGGCGGGTCGGGTTGGGGATCCGCAGCGGTGGCTCGCTCAGCCGGCGCCAGCCGCAGGGGCTCCACGAGTTCTGGCCGTGGCGGTAGAACGAGGCGTCGCCGAGCCCGTGCAGGATCGCGACCCGGCCCGGGGGGAGCAGGATGCCGCCCGGTGCGGGGCGCGGCGTCCCGGCGCCGGAGTGCTGCAGGGCGAAGTGGCGTCCGCCGAGCTCGACGACCTGTGCCATGGTTCTCCTTAACGAGTGAAGAGCAGAACTACTTGAAGAGCGCGTTCACCTGGTCGTTGGCCTTCTTCAGGCCGTCGGCCGGGGAGGTCTGGCCGAGGATCACGCCCTGCAGGGTGTCCTGGACGATCTGGCTGACCTCGTTGCCGTGGTCGGTGATGGGCAGGAAGAACGTCCCGCCGGACGCGGCCGCCTCGTCGGTGAAGACGTGCACGTCGCGGCCGGCGGCCTTGTGAGCGGCCAGGGCCTTGTCGGCGGCGGACTTGATGGCCGGGAAGACGACAGCCTTCTCGCCGACGATGTCCTGGCACGCCGGTGAGCCGAGGAACCTGACCCACGCCCACGCCTCAGCGGGGTGCTTGGTGCCGGCGTAGATGGCGTCGGACAGCCCGTTGATGGCGGTCCTGCGGCCGGTCGGGCCGCTCGGCAGCGGCGCGAACGCGTAGGCCTGCTTGGCCCCGATGCCGAGGTACGAGTTGATGGTCCACGAGCCCACGATGGTGAACGCGGCCTGGCCGGCGTCCATCACCGCGTCGCGGCCGAGGGTCGAGGTCTTGTCGTACTTCGGCGCGTACCCGGCGTCGGTGATGTGCTTGAACCAGGTGATGGTCTCGGCGAGCTTCGGGTCGTCGTACTTGTACTTCGTGCCCCACGGGTTCTTGTCGAGGTACGTGAACCCGTTGGACACGGCCAGGTCGCCCCAGCCGTTCTGGCCCTGCGAGCCGTCGCCCCACTCGGGCAGGAACCCGTACACCTTCACCTTCGTCTTGTCGAAGGCCGGGTCGAGGCCGTTCTTGCCGTTGGCGTCCACCGTGGCCTTCGCGATGGCCTGCTCGAACGAGCCGCCGTCGGTGGGGTTCCAGGTGAGCTTGTCCAGGCCCGTCGCGTCGCCGGCGAGCTTGGTGTTGTAGACCAGGGCCATGGTGTCCCAGTCCTTCGGCAGCCCGTAGCGCTTGCCGTCCTTGACGAAAAGATCCGCCAGGCCGCCCTGGTACTGCTTGAGGTCGACCTTGTCCCGGTCGACGAACGGCTGGATGTCCAGGATCTGGTTGCTGGTCACGAACTGCGGGTAGTAGGACGCGTGGTCGGTCCACACGTCGGGCGCGCTGCCGCTGGCGAGCTGGGTCGTGAGGTTCTGCCAGTACTGCGCCCACGCGGTCTGGGAGATCTTGACGCTGATGCCGGGGTTGGCCTTCGTGAACTCGTCGGCGCACGCCTGGTAGGCCGGCTGCTGCTTGTCGTCCCACAGCCAGTACTCGAGCGTGACCTTGCCGCCGCTGTCGGCGCCGGACCCGCTGTCGGTGCACGCGTGCAGCAGCGGTAAGGCGAGCGCCGCGGCGATGACGGCCGCCGTGCGGGATCGCTTCAACATGGGATGCCCTTTCAGGATCACTTGATGCCGGTGAAGTTCAGGGACTGCACAAGCCGCTTGCCCAGGAAGAGGAGCAGGGCGAGGACCGGCAGGACGGACAGCGTGGAGGCGGCCATGAGCCCCGTCCAGTCCGGCTGGGTGTTGGGGGACTGCTGGTTGAACACCCCGAGGGCCACGGTGAGCACCCGGGTCTGCTCCCCGCGGCCGACGAGCAGCGGCCACAGGAAGTCCTTCCACGCCCACACCGCAGTGGTGAGCGCGATGGTGATGAGCGGCCCGCGGCTCATCGGCGCGACGACCCGCCAGAACACGCCCCACCGGCCGGCCCCGTCGATGATCGCGGCCTCCTCGACCTCCCGCGGGATGGAGAGGAAGAACTGGCGCAGGAAGAACACCGCGAACGGGGTCATGAGCAGGCTGGGGGCGACCATGCCGAAGAACGTGTCGATGGCGCCGAGGCTCTTCACGAGCGTGAAGTTGGGCAGCAGCGTGAAGATGGGCGGGACCATCAGGGCCGCGATGATGATGCCGAAGACCAGGTCCCGGCCGGGGAAGCGCAGGCGGGCGAAGGCGTATCCGGCCATCGCGCAGCAGAAGGTCTGGACGCCGGCGATGAGTGCGCTGTAGACGATGGAGTTGAGGGTGTACCGCACAAAGTTGATCTGTGCTCCGGAGCCCCCGGCCGCGCGCGCGGTCCGGGCGTCGACGAGCCCCAGCACCCGCCAGAAATTGATCATCGTGGGGTGCGCCGGCACGATCGACGTGCTGTCGGTGTAGATATCGGCGGCCGGGGTGATCGCCGTGCGGATCATCCAGTAGAACGGCACGATCGTGAGCGCCAGGAACGCGAGCAGCACGAGCCAGGCCAGGACGCGGCCCGGGGAGTAGCGGCGGGTCATCGCATCCTCAGTTCAGGTCGGAGTTCGAGGCGCGCAGCAGGCGCATCTGGACGAACGTGAGCACGCCGAGAATGAGCACGAGCACCATCGCGGCCGCGGCGGCGTAGCCCATGTGGAAGTACCGGAACGCCTGCTCGTAGATGAAGTAGTAGATGACCCGTGTCGCCCCGGCCGGCCCGCCGCCCTTCGTGGCCACCGCGACCGTGTCGAAGATCTGGAAGGAGCCGATCAGCGACACCACGAGCACCAGGGCCAGGATCGGGCGCAGCAGCGGCAGCGTGATCCGGCCGAACATCCGCAGCTCGCCGGCGCCGTCGAGCGCCGCGCTCTCGTACAGGTGCTGCGGGATCTGCAGCATGCCGGCGTAGAGCAGCAGCGCGGTGTACCCGGTGTAGGCCCACGTGTTGATGAGCGCGACCGAGGGCATGGCCCAGGTCGGCGAGTTGAGGTAGCCGAGCGAGTCGATGCCGACCAGGCCGAGCAGGTGGTTGGCGAAGCCCAGGTTGGCGTCGAGCAGCCACATCCAGATCAGGGCCACCGTCACGTTCGGCACCAGCCAGGGCAGCAGCATCGTCGCGCGCAGCACCGTCGAGCGGGTCAGCCGGTGCATGAGCGCGGCGACGACGAGCGCGAGCAGCGTCTGCGAGCCGATGTTCAGCACCACGTAGTAGACGGTGACCTTCAGCGAGTCCCAGAACTTGGTGTCGGCGACCAGCTCGGTGTAGTTGTCGGCGCCGACGAAGCTCGGGGTGTTGAGCAGGCTGTAGTCGGTTACCGAATACCAGATGCCCCTGGCGGTCGGGTACAGGTAGAACACGGCGAAGCCGACGAGCACCGGCAGCAGGAACAGCCAGGCGACCCGGCGGTCGTCCTTGGCCCGGCGCCGGGGTGGCGGGTCCGGTTCGGCGACCGTGCGGGCGGGGGCACGGTCCGGCGGCACGGCCGTGGGCAGCGCCGCGGCGTTGCGCATCGTCACGATCCGACCTCGCTTCCGGGTTATCGAAGATCTTCAAGATTTGGTGTCTTGCGGCGGGGGGTGTCCGGCCGCTAATAATGATGAAGCTCATGGAAAGTTTGTCAACACCTCCTCGTATCGATTCAACATACGAGGACACTCCGAACCCCTGAAACCGGAGGTCCATCCATGCGCACACCCCTGCGTCGGCGCCTCGTGCGCGCCGCCGCACTCTGCGCGGTCGCCGCCAGTGCCGTGCTCGTGTTCGCACCGCCACCCGCAACCGCGGCCCCCGCCGGCCGCCCGGCCCGGCCCGCCGCCCCGGCCACCCCGAGCCCGGCGCTCACCGACCACCCGCTCACCGCCGCCCCGAGCCCGCTGGACAACCCGCTCAAGGGCTTCGCCCGCTTCTACTTCCCCGGCGACAACCAGAACTCCGGCTATCCGCGCTCGCTCGCCTGGAGCTACTTCGGGCTGTCCGAGGTCATGACGAGCGCGACGGACTGCTCCACGTACAACTGGTCCATCGTCGACAACGCGCTGAACGAGATCGCCTCGTACGGCAACCAGGCCGCCATCCGCTTCTACATGGAGTACCCCGGCGGCACCGGCAGCCACCCGGGCAACGCGATCCCGCACTGCTTCGACGGGCACGTCACCTACCGCAACAACACCTACTGGGGCACCGTCTCCCCGGACTACGACAGCGCCTACCTGCTCACCGCGGTGCAGAACTTCATCGCCGCGCTCGGCGCCCGCTACGACGGCGACCCGCGCATCGGCTTCATCAACCTCGGCCTGGTCGGCCTCTGGGGCGAGTGGCACACGTGGCCGTTCGACACCGACACCGCCGACGGCTACCCGAACCTGATGCCGACCGACGCCCACGCGGCGCAGATCGTCACCGCGTTCGACAACGCCTTCAGCCGGACGAAGCTCGAGATCCGCTACCCCGACTCGGCCGGCGGTGCCGCGAACACCAAGGACATCGGCTACCACGACGACTCGTTCTGCTACCGGGAGGGCTCACCGCTCAAGGGCGTGACACTGCCGCAGTCGCTCGGCGGCGCCGACTACGCGCAGCTGCAGCGGGCCCTCAACATGGGCGTCGAAAACAAGTGGATCACCGACTCGATGGGCGGCGAGGTCCGCCCGGAGATCCAGAGCTCGGCGTTCACGTCCTGGCCCGGCGGCTCCGGCCAGGTCGACAACATGAAGGCGTGCATCGAGCTCGAGCACACCACCTGGAAGATCAACCAGACGAGTCAGAGCTACGCGCCGGGCGACCCGAACGTCGCCGCGGCCGTGCGCCTCATGGGCTACGACCTCAGCGCCACGCACGCCTACTACCAGAACAGCGTCTCCGGCACCGCCACCGTCGGCGTCACCCTCGCCAACAACGGCGTGGCCCCCTTCTACTACCCGTGGACCGTCACCCTCGGCCTCAAGGACTCCGCCGGCACCGTCGTGAAGACCTGGGACACCCCCTGGGACCTGCGCACCGTCCAACCCCTGAAGATCCGGGCCTTCCCCGACTGGAACCTCGGCGCCGACCCGACGTACCTCGACTTCGGCTACCCGCAGTACTTCCAGTCCAACGTCAGCCTCTCCGGCGTCGCCAACGGCTCCTACCAGCTCGTCCTGCGGGTCAAGAACCCCCTGGAGGCGCTGAGCCCGGCCGCGAAGAAGCTGCGCTTCGGCAACGCCACCCAAAACGCCGACGGCTGGCTGGGCCTCGGCGCGATAGGCGTCGGCGGCTCCACCGGCGGCGACACCACCCCGCCGTCCGCGCCGACCGGCCTCACCGCACCGGCCAGGACCGACACCAGCGTCTCGCTGAGCTGGAACGCGTCGACCGACAACGTCGGCGTCACCGGCTACCGGGTGCTGCGCGGCGGGGTCCAGGTCGGCACGGCCGCCTCGACGTCGTACACCGACACCGGCCTGACCGCGTCGACGGCGTACACGTACACCGTCCAGGCGTATGACGCGGCCGGGAACACCTCGGCGGCCTCGTCGGCGCTGAGCGTCACCACGTCGGCGACGAGCACGCCGACCGGGCTGATCGTCGACGACTTCAACGGCACGCCCGCCTACCCGTCGGCGGCGCAGAACGACCTCGGCCACTGGACCGGCGGCAACTGCTTCCTCAACGGTGGCGGCAACGGGGCCGTGTCCGGCGGGGCGCTGGTGCTGCAGTACAACAACTGCGGCTGGTTCGGCTCCGACGTCAACCAGGACGTGTCGCAGTACACCTACCTCGTCGTGCGGATCAAGGGCGCGGCCGGAGGCGAGCAGACCCACTTCAACCTCGGCCTCGGCGGCACCACGAAGGTCTTCGGCGACTACGTCCTCGACGGTGGCGGCCACCCGGCCATCACCACCGCCTACCAGGACATCAGGATCCCGATGGCCGCCAACGGGATCAGCCGCACCGGCCCGGCCCAGCTCGCCATGGGCTTCTGGTTCGGCGGCAACTCCACCGTGTCCATCGACAGCTTCTCCTTCAGCAACTGATGCAGCTCACCGTTCGGGTCCGGGCGGCCGCCGTGGCGGCGGCCGCCCTGGCCCTCTCCGGCCCGGCTGCGCTGGTCTTCAGCGCAGCCCCGGCCGCCGCGGCCACCGCCACCGTCGCCTACACCGGCGACTCCAGCACCGTCCTCACCAACCCGGAGCGGGGCTTCCACAACCGCTACGAGATCATCAACGACCCGGCCGTCAACGACTACGCGAGCAATACGATCCCCGGCTTCAACCCGGACATGCTCGACCGCACCTTCGCCCGGGCCAGGGCGGACGGCGATACGCTCATCCACTCCTACCTGCACCTCGACAAGTACCAGACCACCGACCTGCCGCAGGCGCTGCTGGACAACCTGACAAGCGGCCTGGCGGCGATCCGGGCGCAGGGGCTCAAGATCGTGCTGCGGACGGCGTATGTCTGGGACGGGTACTCCGCCGTCACCGAAGCGCAGATGGAGCGACACATCGACCAGCTCGCACCGGTGCTGGCCGCCAACGCCGACGTGATCATGCACCTGGAGGCCGGGTTCTTCGGCGCCTGGGGTGAGTGGCACGAGAGCCCCTACACCGCCGCGTCCGAGGAGAGCCAGGCGCCGGTCCGCTACCGCCTCGTCAAGAAGCTGCTGGCCGCCACCCCGGCGAACCTCCCGGTCGCCATCCGCTACCCCATCTTCACCTACGAGTTCGCCAGGCGCACCGCGCCGCCGCCCGGGTGCCCGCTGCCGGACAACTGCCTGCTGAGCACCCAGGACCTCGACCGGCTCGGCTTCCACGACGACTGCTTCCTGGCGGACGCGGCCGACATGGGGACGTACGACCAGAACTCGTGGCTCGGCTGGTTCGACGTGGCCCAGAAGAAGCAGTGGGTGTACGACTACGCCACCTCGACCGGCGGCAACAAGATCGTCGGCGGGGAGACGTGCAACGCCAGCGGCGGCAACGACGCGGCCGGCGTGAACGCGCAGTACGAGCTGTCGCACCAGCACTGGACCGAGATCAACGCGGACTACGCGGCGGTCAACACCGACATCTGGAAGCACGCCGATCTGGCGGCCTCCGGGGCCGACCCGGCCGAGACGCTGTACCACCGCATCCAGCGCAAGCTCGGCTACCGCCTGCGGCTCACCGACGCCACGTTCAGCACGCCGGCCGCGCCCGGCTCGGCGTTCACGTTCTCGGCGCACCTGGTGAACGACGGCTACGCGGGCATCATCAAACCCCGCCCCGTGTACCTCGTGTTCGACAACGGCACCAACCGGTACAACGTCGCGCTTCCCGGTGTCGACCCGCGCACCTGGAAGCCGGGCGCCGTGAGCGTCCCCACCCAGACCGTCACGCTCCCGGCGATGGCCGGCGGCTCGTACCGGCTGGCCCTGTGGCTGCCCGACCAGGCCGCGAACCTGCGCAACACCCCGGCCTACTCGGTGCGGCTGGCCGACGTCGGGACGTGGGATGCGGCCAAGGGCTACAACGTGCTGGCGAACGCGGTCACCGTAGGCGCCTGCACCGGCGACTGCACGCCGCCGACCGCGCCGGCACTCACCGGCTCGCTCAACGGCACCACCGCGTCGCTGTCGTGGAGCGGGGCCACGGACAACGTCGGCGTCACCGGCTACCGGCTGTACCGCGACGGCGCACCGCTGGCGTCGCCGACCGGGACGACGTACACCGACACCGGCGTGCCCGCCGGGACGCACACCTACACGGTGACGGCCCGCGATGCCGCCGGGTACGACTCGCCGCCCAGCAACACCGTCAGCCTGACGGTCGTCGTGGTCACCCCACCGCCGGTGGGCCTCGTCCTGGACGACTTCGACGGCGCGCCGGCCTACCCGTCGGCGGCCAAGAACGACCTGGGCCGGTGGACGGGCGGCAACTGCTTCGGCAACGGCGGCGGCAACGGTGTCGTGTCCGGCGGTGCGCTGACGCTGCAGTACAGCAACTGCGGCTGGTTCGGCTCGGACGTCGGCACGGACCTGTCCGCCTACACCTACCTCGTCGTGCGCATCAAGGGCGCGGCCGGCGGGGAGCAGGCGCACTTCAGCCTGAGCATCGGCGGTACCACCAAAGTGTTCGGGGATTTCGTCCTTGACGGCGGTGCCCATCCGGCGATCACCACGTCGTATCAGGACATCCGGGTGCCGATGCCGGCCAACGGCGTCAACCGGGCGAGCCCGGCGCAGCTGGCACTGGGCTTCTGGTACGGCGGCAGCGGTACGGTCACCGTCGACAGCATCAGCTTCCAGGAGTAGTTTGTAAAGTTCGTAGCGTTATTGGACAGCTGGAGGGGCAGACCGTGGCCGATCAGGTCATCACCGGGACCGACCTGTCACGGCTGCGTGAGCTCAACTCGCTGACGGTGGTCCGGGCGCTGCGCGATCAGCCCCCGGCCACCGTCACCGAGCTGGCCAAGCTGACCGGCCTGTCCCGCCCCGCGGTCGACGTGATCGCGCAGGGCCTGGTCACCGGCGGCTGGGCCACCGTCGTCGAGCCGGGTGCCAGCAGCGTCGTGGGCCGCCCGGCCCGCCGCTACCGCTTCCGCGCCACCGCCGGGCACGTCATCGGCGTCGACGTCGGCGGCCACAAGGTGCTGGCGCTGCTGGCCGACCTCGACGGCGACGTCACCCACACGGCCCGCCGCTCGGTCGCCGCCGACGCCGGGCCGGCCGAGCGCCTGGCCGCCCTGGACCAGGTGCTGGCCGAGATCCTGCGGGAGTCCGGCAAGACGGCCGAGGACATCTGGGCGGTGAGCGTCGGCGTCACCGGCCCGGTCGACGCCAGCGGCCGCACGACGCTGTTCTCGCCGATGCCCGGCTGGGACAGCGTCGACCTGCCGGCCCATCTCAGCGACCGCTTCGCCTGCCCGATCATCGTCGAGAACGACTGCAAGCTGGCCGCCCTGGCCGAGCGCTGGCAGGGCGCGGCCAGCGACGCCAACGACATCGTCTTCCTGCTGGCCGGCATGCGCATGGGCGCGGGGCTCATCATCGACGGCGTCCTGCGCCGCGGCTACGGCGGCGCCGCCGGCGAGATCGGAGCACTCAAGGCCGTGCGCTGGCTGACCGCGCCGGAGCACCTCCAGCGCTGCCCCGGCGTCCCCGCGACCGTGGGCCCGGACGACGCCGCGGCCTGGGTGTTCAACGCGGCCCGGGCCGGCAACCGCGACGCCCGCACCGCCGTCACCCGCTATGTGAAGGACATCGCCATCGGTACCGCAGCCCTCGTGCTCGCACTGGACCCGCAGGTCGTGGTGTTCGGCGGCGGCTTCTCCCGCTCGGCCGACCTGGTCCTCGAGCCGCTGCAGCGCGAGCTGGCCAAGCTGTGCCTGCGCGTGCCGGACGTGCGCGCCTCCACGCTCGGCGCCGACTCGGTGGCGCTCGGCGCCCTGCGCCTGGCCCTGAACGAGGTCGACCGCCGCCTCTTCACCGCCGGCCTCAGCGCCCCGATCGCCCCCCGCCGCGAGTAGCGCGGTCAGCCCGTCGGGTCAGGGCTTTTCCGGGACCTGAACAGCGAAGCGGCCTTCCCGGCCACGCCCTTCACCGCGGTGAGGGCCGGCGGCGCATCGGCAACGCCGTCGCCGTCCCGGTCGACCCGCCGGAACGGGCGCGTCACCGCACCGGCCGCGCTCGCCACGCCCGCACCCGCCGTGGAGGCGGCGCCGGAGATCCAGGTGCCGGTCGCCTTCGCCGCGTCCTCCAGGGCGGCCAGGGCCCGGTTCGGCTCGGCCTCGGCGTCGTCGCCGGTCCTCGCCTTCACGGCCGCGGCCAGGTGCGCCGGGAACCGCTCGGGGGCCGCGGGGAACGCCTCACGGGCCGCCTCGACGACCTCCCGCCCGAACAGGAACCGGGTGACGCCCCCGGTCAGGGCCCCCACCCCGTACCCGACGGCCGCCTGCTGCCGGCCGCTGAGGCTCTGGCGCACGGCGTCGAGCCGGCCGGTCTCGATGGTGCCGACGAGGCTCTGCGCCGCGCCCGCGGGGAGCATCGTCGCCAGAGT
Organism: Dactylosporangium vinaceum; assembly: GCF_019904175.1. GTDB lineage: Bacteria > Actinomycetota > Actinomycetes > Mycobacteriales > Micromonosporaceae > Dactylosporangium > Dactylosporangium vinaceum. The sequence continues at coordinate 5,183,304 of NZ_CP061913.1, forward strand.
GCCCGCCCAGTGCGACCAGTCGTCCCGCCCGGCCGCGATGGCGGGCCCGGCGCCGAGCGCCCCGTCCGCCGCCACGGTGGCGACGTCCTTGGCCATGGCCGCGATCTGCTGCTGGCTGACCCGCTCGTTGGACAGCCCGAGCACCAGGGCGTGGGCCTGGTCCCGGTCGAGCTCCCAGCCGTGGATGTCGGCGACGGCCAGCCCGAAGATCGCCGTGAGCTCGAACTGCAGCTGCTGGTCGCCCGCCGGCAGCAGCGCCCGAGCCTTCCGCGCGGCCCCGACGGCCACCTCTTTGCCCGCCCGCTTCAACGCCTGCCGCCCGGCGTGCTTGGCCCCGGCCGCGGCCGCACCGGCGACGGGAATCATGGCGATCCCGATGTCGGCCGCGATCGTCCCGGCGGTGACGACCGCCCCCGCGGCGCTGATCGCGGTGACGTAGTGCCGCTCCAGCAGCCCGATCACCTCGGCCGGGGTCGCGTCCGGATTGCGCCGCCGGACCCGCATGACGTACCGCCGGGCGATCGAGTGCCGGGCGCCGACCGCCTTCGCGATCCCCCGCGCGGCGTCCGCCTCCACGATCTCGGCCGCAAACGTGCCGTCGCCGTCATCCATAGCGGCCATGGAAGCAGGGTGCGATCCGGAATGGAACGTTCGCACGGCTGAGCGACCATCCACCCGGCGACCGCCCATCCGCCGTCGTTGCGGTGCTCAGAGCCACCTGCGCACGCGGGCGCGGTAGGCGGCGTACTCGGTGGGGAAGCGGGTCGCCAGGTAGCGCTCCTCCGGGCGGATCGCGATGAGCTGCACGGCGGTCAGGGCGAGGGGGAGCAGGATCAGCGGCCACCAGGAGCCGATCAGCAGTGCCACTCCTGTGTAGACGACGGCCAGGCCGGCGTACATCGGGTTGCGCGACAGGCGGTACGGGCCCTCGGTGAGCAGGGTGGCGACGCGGCGGTGGGGCACGATCGTCGTCCGGTGGCGGACCACTGCGGCCACGGCGGACGCGGCCAGCACCGCGCCGAGGGCGATCACCGCGAGGCCGGCGACGGTCGTGGCCGGACGGCCGCCGAGCGGCAGTGGGGCAGCGGTGTCGAGCAGGGCGCCGGCGACGAGGCCGGCCGCGTAGTACATGGGCGGCGGGATCGGGAACACCCGGGCACCGCGCCGCACCTCCGCATCGGTCGCCATGGTCGCCTCATTTCGGTAGTGGTATGCTCTAACTAATAGAGCACTACACTCGGCCGGTGGCTGTCAAGAGGCGGTACGAGTCGTCATACCGGCAGGAGCAGGCCCGGCGGACCCGGCGGGCGATCCTCGACGCGGCGGCCGAGCTGTTCGTGACGCCCGGATATGCGGCCACACCCCTGACCGCGGTCGCGGCCTCGGCCGGGGTGGCGATCCAGACGGTGTACAAGACGTTCGGCACCAAGCAGGCGCTGCTCTCGGCCCTGGTCGACGTCACGGTGGCCGGCGACGACGAGCCGGTGGCGCTGGCCGGGCGCCAGTTCGTCGCCGACATCCAGGCGCTGCCCGACGCCCGCTCGAAGCTGGCCCGCTACGCCCGGCACCTGGCCGAGACCCACGCCCGGCTGGCTCAGATGATGCTCGCCCTGGCCACCGCCGCCACCGCCGACCCGGACGCCGCCGCCATCTGGCAGAAGAACGCCGACGAGCGCCGCGCCGGCATGACGATGTTCGCCGCCGACCTGGCCGCGACCGGCGAGCTGCGCCCCGACCGCACCCGGGACGCCGTCGTCGACGTGCTGTGGCTGGCGATGGACGTGCGCAACTACGACTGGCTGGTGCGGCAGCGGGGCTGGCCGGTGGAGCGCTTCGAGCAGTGGTACGTCGACACCGTGGCCGCCGCCGTCCTCACGCCGCGCTGATGGCCTCCAGCCACGGATGATCCGGGTGTACCCGCGCGAGGCTGTCGGCGAGCCACTGTCTCCGGCCGGCGTCGAGCAGCGGCAGCGTCGTCCGGAAGTCGCGGACGTCCTTGTCGCGCACGGCCTTGGCCTTGAACAGCAGCACCACTTCCGGCGCCATGTACGGCAGCCCGGCGCCGTCGAACGCGATGAGGTCGGTGTAGGCCCGGCGGATTTCCGGGTCGCGGCGGCACACCCACACGTCACCGTCGTGCGGCTCACGGAACACGTCGAACCGCCAGCACCCGGCCGCCCGGTCCAGGGCCCACGTCTGGTGCTCGGCCGCGAGGGTGTCCTCGTCGGCGGGGACGAGGACGCCGTCGACCGGGACGAACCAGTCGAACTCCGGGAACCGCGGCGCCACCTCGCCGAAGCGTCCGTGGGGGACGGCGAACTCGAGGTCGCCGTGGTCGCGGGTCTGCGCGCCGCGGAAGAGGTCGAGCGCCCAGCCTCCGGCGACGCACCACGGCACCGACAGCCCTTCGAGGCGCTCCGGCAACGCCTCCGGGCGCCACGGCTCCCAGGCGTCGACGGCGGGTGTCATGCCGGCCACGGTACCGGCCCACGCCCGGAGCATACACAGTTGAACGTTGTACAAAGCCGGGGCGGCGCCGGGAACCAATAGGGTGTGCTCATGAGCTACCGGCTTGGGACCGATCTGGGAGCCGCGGACCGGGCAGGGCGCGCAGCGGGGCGCTGCGGATCGGTCCCACCATTGTGGACAGGCCCGAGCCGGTGGTCGCGGAGGGGAGTCTCCCGGTGACGATTGCCGCAGGGGGTCCAGGGGGCGGGAGCCCCCTTGCCCGGGGCGGGAGCGAAGCGGCCCCGGAATCCGAATCCTCGGCTTTTGAGGTTTGTGCTCCTCCGGGCGCAGACGTCGGCTACGACCCGACGGGCGCGTATCTCGCGGTGGCGGCCGAGGCCGGCGTGCAGATCTGGCGCGCCGACGGCGTGCCCGTGCGGACACTGCGGGGGCACAGCAGCGCGGTCACCACCGTCGCCTGGTCGCCCGACGGCCGCCTGCTCGCGAGCGGGGCCGAGGACAACACCGTGCGGCTCTGGCGGGTCGCCGACGCGGCGCCGCTGCACGTCCTGGAGGGCCACGACGATCCGGTCCGCCGCGTCGCCTGGTCACCGGACGGCCGGCGGCTGGCCTCGGCGGCGGAGGACCACACGGTCCGGCTGTGGCGCGCCGACGGCACCCACGAGGCGACACTTACCGGCTACGCGGACTGGGTACGCGACGTGCAATGGTCGCCCGACGGCCACCACCTCGCCACGGCCAGCACCGACGGCACGGCCAGGGTCTGGCGGGCCGACGGCACCCTGGCCGGCACCATCACCGGCCACACCGGCGCGATCTGGTCGGTGGCCTGGTCGCCCGACGGCGCCGTGCTCGCGACCGGCGGCACCGACCGCAGCCTGCGGCTGTGGCGGGCCGCTGACGGGTTCCCGCTCGGCGCCGTCACCGGCCACGCCGGCGGCGTCGCGGCCGTCGCGTGGGCGCCCGGCGGCCAGGTCATCGCCACCGCGAGCGCCGACCACAGCGTCCGGCTCTGGCTGGCCGCGGACGGCCGGCCGCTCGCCTGCCTGACCGGCCACGCGGGCGAGGCCCGGTCCTTGGCCTGGGCACCCGACGGCCGGACCCTGGCCAGCGCCGGCGCCGACCGCACGGTGCGGCTGTGGAGCGTCGCCGACGGCTCCAGCCGCGTGCTCACCGCGCCGCCGGGCGGGCTGTGGACGGCCGCGTGGTCGCCGGACGGCACGCACGTCGCGACCGCCGGGGAGGGCGGGGCCGGGTACGTCTGGCACGTCCCCGACGGCCGCCCGCGCCTGCCGCTCACCGGCCACCACGGCCCGGTCCGCGCGGTCGCCTGGTCACCGGACGGCCGGCACCTGGCCACGGCCGGCGAGGACCGCACGGCCCGCGTGTGGCCGGCCGACACCGCGAGCCCGCCCGCCGTCCTGCTCGGCCACACCGGCCCGGTCTGGGCTGTCGCGTGGTCGCCGGACGGCCGGTTCCTGGCCACGGGCGGCGTCGACCGCACCGTGCGGCTGTGGGAGGCGGGCGGGCGGCCCCTGGCCGTGCTGACCGGGCACCTGGGCCGCATCTGGGACGTGGCCTGGTCGCCGGACCAGCATCGCATCGCAAGCTCCAGCACCGACAACACGGTCCGCGTCTGGCGCACGATCGACGCCGAGCAGGTCGGCGACCTCTTCGGCCACACCGGCCGCGTCGCCGCCGTCGCCTGGTCGCCCGACGGCACGCACCTGGCCACCGCGAGCGCCGACCGCACCGCCCGCGTCTGGGCGTCCGCCGACTACAAGTCGCGCCTGGTGATCGAGGGCCACGCCGGTGGCCTGCGCGCGGTGGCCTGGTCCCCGGACGGCACCCGCCTGGCCACCGCGAGCGAGGACCGCACCGCCCGCATCTGGACCGCGGACGGCTCACCGGTGCACGTCCTGGACGCGCACCTGGGCCCGGTCTGGTCGGTGACGTGGTCACCCGACGGCCGCTTCCTGGCCACCGCGGGCGCCGACCACACCCTGCGCATCTGGCGCGCGGCGGACGGCGCCCCGACGGCGACGGTACGGCCGTGGGCCGACGGCTGGGCGGTGCTGTATCCGGACGGGCGGTACAAACAGGCGGGCACCGTGCGCGGCGAGTTCTGGCGGGCAACCGCCCTGACCCGCCACGACCAACCCGGCACCGAAGCCGACCCGTCCACGCCGCTCACGTAGTGCCCAACGCGCTGTCGGCAGGCGACGCCGCGCAGGCGCGGGCATAGGATCCGCTGTCATGGCCCGCACCACGCCGCCGCGCCCGCTCGACGTCGCCGGGCTCTTTCCCGAGCTGCGGCACCACGCCACCACCGCCACCCGCCTGCATCCGCGGCCCGGCGCGCCGACCGCCGCGGACAGCTCGGTCGGCGGCCCGCTGCTGTGGCCGGCCGGTGAGCCGTGGCCGGTCTGCACCGAGACGGGGGAGCACGAGCCGTACAACCTGTCGACCCCGGCCGCCGTGCGCCGCCGCCGGGAGATCCTCGCCGCCGCGGACGCCCGGGAGCCGCGGCCGGACGGCGAGTTCCTGACCGCCGAGGAGCGGGCCGAGCTCGACGCGGCCGATGAGCTGGAGCTCGACGACCGCATCGGCGAGCCCATCCCGCCGATCGCCGTGGCCCAGCTGTACCGCCGCGACATCCCCGACTACGCCGGCCCGGACGGCACCGACCTGCTGCAGGTCCTGTGGTGCCCGGTGGACCACGCGGACCGGCACTACAGCCCCCGCGTCCTGCTGTTCTGGCAAGACAGTGCCGCCATCAACCCGCTCCGTGCGGCACCGCCCGAACCGCCGGTCGTCAGCGACATGTACCTGCCGATCCCGTGCACGGTGCAGCCGGAGCAGGTCCGGGAATACCCGTACGCCGCCCTGCTCCCCGACGACCTGCGCGAGCGGCTCACGGCGTGGGACGGCGGCGACGCCGACCACCCCCGCTACCAGGCCGACCTGTCGCTGGCGCCGGGCTGGAAGGTGGGCGGGCACGCGAACTGGTCACTGACCGACCCGTACCCGGTGGACTGCGAGGCCTGCGGCGCCGCGATGACCCTGACCTTCACCGCGGCCTCGAGCGACTGGCACGGCCCGCACTGCACCTGGCGCCCGTCCGAAGAGCCCCCGACCGCCTCCCCGGACACCGTCGGCGTCCAGATCGGCCGCGGCTACGCGCTGCACGTGTTCCGCTGCCCGGAGTCGTACGAGCATCCGGCGGCCACCGCGATGCAGTGACGCGCGCCGGTCAGGACCCGGCCGCCCCTACCTCCGGCGGGCGGGACGCTCCCGCGGAAATGCCGCGACGGCCACCCGCCCGATGGTCAGAATGACGCCATGAGCGCCGCGGTGTCCGGACCCGATTTCCTGCTGCTGCCGCCACGACCGGACAGCACCGCCGAGCGGCTGGCGGCCGCGGCCCGGCGCCGCGGGCTGGCGGTGGAGCCCTGCCCGGACGGCCGCGTGCCGGTGCGGCTGCGTGGCCGCGATGGTGGGCACCTCTACGGCGGTCCCGCCTTCGCCGCCACGGTCGGTGCGGACCTCGACCTGGCGCTCCTGGAACCCGCCGACGACTGGCTGCCCGGGCTGCCCGCTGCGTTTCGAGGGCGTGACATCGTGCTGAGCACGCTCGGTGAGGCGCGGTGGTCGCGGACGCCGGCGTTCGTCAAGCAGCCCCGGGACAAGGAGCTGCCGGCCGCCGTCTACGCCGACGGGAGCCGGCTGCCCGGCCCCGGCCGCCTCGCCGCGGACACCCCGGTCCTGATCAGCGAGGTCGTCACGTTCGTCGTCGAGTATCGGCTGTTCGTCCTCGACGCCACCGTGCACGCCGCCGGCCGCTATGCCACCTTCGGCCGGCTCGACCCGGCACCGCTCGACGGCGACGCACATCGATCGGCCGTGCTCGCCTTCGCCGGTGAACTGCTCGCCGCATGCGCCGGCAGCCTGCCCAGCGCGGTCGTCGTCGACGTCGGGCTGGCCGCCGACCCCGACCGGGGGGACGAGCGCTGGGCCGTGGTCGAGGCGAACATGGCCTGGTTCTCCACCTGCTACGCCGCCGACCCCGACCGGGTGCTCGACGTGGTCCTGCGCGCCGCGGGCCCCCGCCACCGCGCCGCCGCCCGCGACCACGCCTTCGTCCGCCCGGGCGGGGAGCGGCGCCGGGAACCGCCCCCCGAAGGCCAAGACATCAGGAATCGAGAAGCGCGGGGTGGTGCGGGCTCCTAGGGTCGTGGGTATGACGAACTCTGAAGTGCTCGGCGTCCAGACGATCCTGCATCCCGTGGCTGACCTGGAGAAGGCCAAGCCCGTGTACACCGCGCTGCTCGGGACGCAGCCGCAGGCCGACTCGCCCTACTACGTGGGGTACACGGTGGCCGGGCAGCAGATCGGGCTCGTGCCCGAGCGCGGGGGACACGGCGACACCACGCCCGTCGCGTACTGGCACGTGACCGACATCGCCGCGAAGATCGCTGAGGTCACGGCGGCCGGGGCGACGGTGAAGACGGCGGCGCACGATGTCGGCGAGGGGCGGCTCGTGGCGACAGTCGTCGATGTCGACGGCAACGTGCTCGGGCTGCTCCAAGACCCGCAGTGACGGCGGAGCCCCGCTCCCGCGCGCAGCGGCGCGCCGATACCGAGCACCGGCTGGCCACCGACGTCGACGTCTGGGTGGCCAGCGCGGGCGACGGCGGGCCCTACCTGGTGCCGCTGTCGTTCGACTGGGACGGCGCGACGCTGCTCATCGCCACCGGCGCGGACAGCCCGACCGGGCGCAACCTCGCCGCGAACCGGCAGGTGCGGCTCGGGCTCGGGCTGGTCCGCGACGTGGTCATGATCGACGGGGCCGTCGAGGTGCTCGAGATGGATGCGCTGCCGGTCGCGGCCGGGGATCGGTTCGCGCGGCGCAGCGGGTTCGATCCGCGGACCCTGCCCGGGCACTACCGTTGGTTCCGGATCACGCCGAGCACCATCCAGGCGTGGCGCGAGGAAAACGAACTGCGCGGGCGCACCCTCATGCGCGACGGCGAGTGGATGCGGTAAGAGGAGAGCGATGAACGTTGCTGACAGCCACGACATGATTCGCGTGCAGGGAGCGCGCGAGAACAATCTCAAGGACGTCAGCATCGAGCTGCCCAAGCGGCGGCTGACGGTGTTCACGGGGGTTTCCGGGTCGGGCAAGAGCTCGCTGGTGTTCAGCACGATCGCCGCCGAGTCGCAGCGGATGATCAATGAGACCTACAGCGCCTTCGTGCAGGGGTTCATGCCCAGCCTGGCCCGGCCCGAGGTGGACCGCCTGGAGGGGCTCACCACCGCGATCGTCGTCGACCAGCAGCGGCTCGGGGCCGATCCGCGCTCGACCGTCGGGACCGCGACCGACGCGAACGCGATGCTGCGGATCCTGTTCAGCCGCCTCGGCACGCCGCACATCGGCGGGCCGAACGCGTTCTCGTTCAACGTCCCCTCGGTGAAGGCCAGCGGCGCGGTCACCGTCGAGCGCGGCAATGCGAAGAAAGAGCTGGTGACCTTCTCGCGTACCGGCGGCATGTGCCCGCGCTGCGACGGGCGGGGCTCGGTGACGGACCTCGACCTCACGCAGCTGTACGACGCCGACAAGACCCTCGACGAGGGCGCCATCCTGGTGCCCGGCTACAGCATGGACGGCTGGTACGGCCGCATCTTCAAGAGCGTCTTCGACCCCGGCAAGCCGATCCGGAGGTTCACCAAGAAGGAGCTGCAGGAGTTCCTGTACGCCGAGCCGCGCCGCATCCAGGCCGAGGGCGTCAACCTCACCTACGAGGGCCTGGTCACCAAGCTGCGGCACACCGTGCTCGCCAAGGACGTGGAATCGCTGCAGCCGCACGTGCGCGCGTTCGTCGAGCGGGCCGTCACGTTCCAGACCTGCCCCGACTGCGCCGGCACCCGCCTGGCCGCACCGGCCCGCTCGGTGAAGATCAAGGGGATCACCATCGCCGACGCCTGCGCGATGCAGATCAGCGACCTCGCCGAGTGGGTGCGCGGGCTCGGCGAGCCGTCGGTGGCGCCGCTGCTGCGGGGGCTGAGTGATGCGCTCGACGGGTTCGTCGCGATCGGCCTCGGGTACCTCTCCCTCGACCGCCCGGCCGGCACCCTCTCCGGCGGCGAGGCGCAGCGGGTCAAGCTGGTCCGGCACCTGGGCTCGGCGCTCACCGACGTCACCTACGTCTTCGACGAGCCCACCGTCGGCCTGCACCCGCACGACATCGCCCGCATGAACGAGCTGCTGCTGCGGCTGCGCGACAAGGGCAACACGGTGCTCGTCATCGAGCACAAGCCGGAGACGATCGCGATCGCCGATCACGTCGTCGACCTCGGCCCGGGCGCCGGCTCCGGCGGCGGCATGGTGACGTTCGAGGGCACCGTCGCCGCCCTGCGCACGAGCGACACGGTCACCGGCCGGCACCTCGCCGACCGGGTCGCCCTCAAGACGCAACTGCGCAAACCCACCGGCAGCCTGCCCATTCGGGGCGCCGACACGCACAACCTGCGCAACGTCGACGTCGATATTCCCTTGGGTGTACTCGCTGTGGTCACCGGCGTCGCCGGCTCGGGCAAGAGCTCGCTGCTGCCCGGCTCGATCCCGCCCGAGGCCGGCGTCGTCCACGTGGACCAGGGCGCCATCCGCGGCTCGCGGCGCAGCAACCCGGCCACCTACACCGGCCTCCTGGAGCCCGTGCGCAAGGCGTTCGCGAAGGCCAATGGGGTCAAGCCGGCCCTGTTCAGCCCCAACTCGGAGGGCGCCTGCCCCAACTGCAACGGTGCCGGGGTCGTGTACACCGACCTGGCGATGATGGCCGGCGTGTCATCGGTGTGCGAGGAGTGCGACGGCAAGCGGTTCGAGGCGTCAGTGCTGCGGTACCGGCTGGACGGGTACGACATCAGCGAGGTGCTCGCCATGTCCGTCACCACGGCCGCCGGCTTCTTCGCCGAGCTCCCCGCCGCGCACGCGATCCTCACCCGCCTGGCCGACGTCGGCCTCGGCTACCTCACGATCGGCCAGCCGCTGACGACCCTGTCCGGCGGCGAGCGCCAGCGCCTGAAGCTCGCCACGCACATGGCCGGCAAGGGTGGGATCTACGTCCTCGACGAGCCGACGACGGGCCTGCACCTGGCCGACGTCGAGCAGCTGCTGACCCTGCTGGACCGGCTGGTCGACGCGGGCAAGTCGGTGATCGTGATCGAGCACCACCAGGCGGTCATGGCCCACGCCGACTGGATCATCGACCTCGGGCCGGGCGCCGGGCACGACGGCGGCCGCATCGTGTTCGAGGGCACCCCGGCCGACCTGGTCGCGGCCCGCTCGACGCTCACCGGCGAGCACCTGGCGGCGTACGTCACTGCCGCCGGGCGCGCAGCTCCACGAGGAGGCCGTCGCGGTCGGTGAGGACCGCGCCCAGGATGGCCCGGCCCGCGGCGAGCAGGTCGGCGACGGCCGGGGTGCTCAGGGCGTACATCACCAGCGCCCCGTCGCGGTGGGACGTCACGAGCCCGGCCCGGCGCAGGACGGCGAGCTGCTGCGACAGGTTCGACGCCTCGACCTCGATCTCGGCGAGCAGGTCGCGGACCGGGCGCGGGCCGTCCTGCAGCAGCTCCAGCACCCGGATGCGCACGGGGTGGCCGAGCGTGCGGAACATCTCCGCCTTCGCCTGGTACAGCGGCACCGACATGCGGCTCCACCTCCGTCCGGGCGCCGGAAACCCGAGGTTAGCAGCTCATTCGGGCTTCCAGCGCACCGTGCCCCCTTTTCAGTTCATGACCTGCGAAAGTCTGCAACTGGGTGTGCGTCTGACGCGAACCGCACTCACGAACCTCGAGATCTGATGCGGGCCGGGACCGGCCCGGTGGCGGACAATGGCGGCATGACGCTCCTGGAACGCGGCTCCGCGCTCGCGTCGCTCGCCGAATACGCACGGCAGGCCCTCGCCGGGGACGGCCGGCTCGTGCTCGTCGGCGGTGAGGCCGGGGTCGGCAAGTCCAGCCTGGTCGAGGCGTTCGCCGCCAGCGTGGCGCCGGCCCGGGTGGCGTGGGGCATGTGCGACGGGCTGTCCACGCCCCGGCCGCTGGGGCCGCTGTTCGACATCGCCGACGAGCTCGGCGGCGAGCTGCTCGAGCGGGTGCGGGGCCGGGCGTCGCGGGACGAGCTGTTCGCGGCGCTGCTGCGCCAGGCCAACGAGCCGGGCCGGCTGCACGTGCTGGTGCTGGAGGACCTGCACTGGGCCGACGAGGCGACGATCGACCTGCTGCGGTTCCTGGCCCGGCGGCTGCGCAGCGCCCACCTGCTGCTGATCGTCACCTACCGCGACGACGACCTCTCGACCCGCGACCTGCTGCGCGGGCTGCTCGGCGACGTCGCCACGCTGCGCACGACCCGGCGGATCGGGCTGGCGCCGCTGTCGGTGCGGGCGGTGGAGGAGCTGGCCGGCGCCAGCGGCCTCGAGGCGGCCGAGCTGCACCGGCTGACCGGCGGCAACCCGTTCTTCGTGACCGAGGTGGTGCGCTCCGGCTCGACGGCGGTGCCGGCCTCCGCGCGCGACGTGGTGCTGGCCCGGACCGGCACGCTCGGGCGCGAGGCGCGGGCGGTGCTCGGCACGGCCGCGCTGATCGGCAACCGGGTCGACCCGCGGCTGCTGACCGCCGCGTCCGGCGCCGCCCCCGCGGTCCTCGACGAGCTGGTCCGCTGCGGCCTGCTGATCGGCGACGACGGGCACCTGACGTTCCGTCACGAGCTGACCCGGCTCGCGGTCGAGCAGGCGATCCCGCAGCACCGGGTGGCCCCGATCCACACCCGCATCCTCGCCGCGCTGCGGGACCTGGGCACCGACGGCAGGCGGGCGACACAGGCCTTCCCGGTCGAGGCGCAGGCGGCCGGCGACGGGTTCGCGCGCCTGGCGTATCACGCGGAGGCGGCCGGGGATGGTGCCGCGGTGCTCGAGTATGCGGTGAAGGCGGCCCGCCGCGCGTCCGAGCTCGCCTCGCACCGGGAGGCGGGGGCGCAGTACGAGCGGGCCCTGCGCTTTGCCGATGTCCTGCCGCCGGCCGAGCTGGCCGAGCTGTATGACGCGCTCGCCGGCGAGCTGTCCCTCGTCGACCGGGGGCCGCGGGTCTGCCAGGTCGCCGAGCGGGCCCGGGAGCTCTGGCACCGGGCGGGCGACAGGCGGCGCGAGGGCGATGCGCTGCGGCGGCTCTCCTCGGCGCTGCGCTACGACTGCCGGGGCGCCGACGCCGTGCGCGCGGCCGAGGCGGCGCTGGCCACGCTGGAGCCGCTGGGCCCGACCGCCGAGCTGGCCTGGGCCCACGCCGCACTGGCCACGCACCGCATGGTCAGCGAGCGGCACGAGGAGGCCATCGCCGTCGCCGCCCGGGCCCAGGAGCTGGCCGTCGCGCTGGAGCTGCCGGCGGTCCGGGCCGACGCGCTCATCACCGAGGGCTGCTCCCGGGCGATCGTCGGCGGCGACTGGGTCACGCCGATGCGGCGCGGCCTGGACATCGCGCTGGCCCACGGCATCGACGAGCAGGTCGGCCGGGCCTACATCAACCTGCACGGCATGCACTGCACCAAACGCGAGTACGCGCAGGCCGAGCAGTACTTCCGGGCCGGCACCGCCTACTGCGACGAGCACGACGTGCGCACGTTCGGCACCTGCATCCGGGCCGAGCGGGTCAGCACCCTGGCCGCCACCGACCGCTGGGACGAGTCGCTCGACCTGAGCCGGCACGTGCTGGCCAACGCGATGAGCGCGTCACCGCTGAACCGGATCGGCCCGCTCGCCTGCGTCGGCGTCATCCGGGCCCGGCGCGGCACCGCCGGCGTGTGGGAGCCGCTCGACGAGGCGGCCCGATACGCCGACGGCTGCGAGGGCCCGCAGTACATCCTCTACGTGCGCACCATGCGGGCCGAGGCGTGCTGGCTCGAGGGCCGCATCGACGAGGCCCGGCGGGAGGCGGAGCTGGCCGCGGACGCCGCCGCCGACGGCGACGAGTGGGCCCGCGGCGAGGCGGGGGCGTGGCTGCGGCGCACCGGGTCCGGGCGGGTGACGAGCCCGGTCCACGCGGAGCCGTACCGGCTGGAGCTCGACGGCCGGTGGGCCGCAGCCGCCGCGGCGTGGGAGCAGATCGGCTCGGCGTACGAGGCCGCGCTGGTCCGGCTGTTCCACGGCGACGAGCCGGCCCAGCGGGAAGCCCTGAGCGTGCTCGACGACCTGGGTGCGGCGGCCGCGGCCCGGGCCGGCCGGCGGCGCATGCGCCAGGACGGTGTCCGCGGCGTCCCGGTGGGTCCACGCGCGGCGACGCGGGCGCACCCGGCCGGCCTGACCCGCCGCGAGCGGGAGGTCCTGGAGCTGATCTGCGCCGGCCACACCAACGGCGAGATCGCGCAGCGGCTGTTCATCGCGGTGAAGACCGTCGACCACCACGTGTCCGCGGTGCTGGGCAAGCTCGGCGTCGCCAACCGCTCCAGCGCCGCGAAGGAGGCCGTCCGCCTCGGCATCGGCGTGTGAGCAGGCCACCCGCCGAGGGGCCGGCAATCGCGCTAGCCGACAGCCAGCACGTCGACGACGAACCGCAGCGCCCCGGCGGGCCGCCCGCCTTCCGGATTGTCGCCGTAGGCCAGGTTCGACGGGATGTCGAGCTGAATCCGCGTGCCCACCTTGACCCCGGTGAGGCCGTCGCTCCACCCCTGGATGACGCCCGAGCCGAGCGTGAAGCTGAACGGCTGCTTCTTGTCCCAGGACGCGTCGAACTGCTTGCCGTCGGCGTAGGTCACGCCCACGTAGTTCACCGTGATCGTCTGCCCGGTCTGCGCGACCGCCCCGGTGCCCTCGATGATCGTCGTCTTCGTCAGCGCGCTCACGGTCCCGGTGCCGGCCTTGACCTCCGGCTTGGTCCCGAGCGCCGGGTCGGCCCCCGCGGGCAGCTGCGGGAACGGCGCCTCGGTCGTGGCCGCGGCGGTGGGGGTCGGCGTGCCGGCGGTACTGGCGGCGTCCGGCGCCTGTTCGTCGATCGACCGCACGATCAGCACCACCGCGACGGCCAGCAGCACGACGACGGCCGCGACGGTGCCCGCGATCCCGAGCATTCGCCGGCGCCGGGCGGCCTGGCGCGCCTTGGCCTTCGCCACCTTGGCGGCGGCGCGCTTCTCGGTCTTGGACAGCGGCGTCGGTGCAGACGGGCGTACGTTCACCGGACCACGATAAGTCACCGCCCCGGCACGGGTGGCGCCGCCTCAGCTGGGAACTTCATGGAAGTGCATGAGCACCGAAACGTCGGCGTCGGCGGGCCCGGCGGCGACCGCGCGGCGGAGCAGCTCCGCGGCGCCGTCGGCGGCCGGCAGCGCTACCCCGGCCGCCGCCGCCCGGGCCAGGTCGAGGTCCTTGGCCGCCATCGCGACCCCGAACGCCGCTCCCGGCCCGCCCATCGCCCGGCCGACGACGGCGGCGAGCGGGCTGGCCCGGAGCAGCTCGAGCGCGTCCTCGCGCGCGATGCCGAGGGCCGCACCGACCGCGAGCGCGTCGGCGAGCGCGGCCAGCCCGGCCAGCACTGCCGTGTTGAGCACGAGCTTGTTGGCCGCACCCCGCCCGAGCGCCCCGCAGCGGTGCACCGAGCCGAGCGCGGCCAGCACCGTCTCGGCCCGGTCCAGCACCGCCGGATCGCCCCCGGCCAGGATGCGCAGTGCCCCACCGGCCGCGGCCCCGACACTCCCGCCGACCGGGGCGTCGACCATGTCCAGCCCGGCCGGCAGCGCCCCGGCGACCTTCAGGACGCCGTCGGGCCCGATCGTCGACATCTCGATGAGCGTGGCTCCGGCCCGCAGGTCCGCGGCCCCGACGACCGCCAGCACCGCGGCGGCATCGGTAAGCATGGTCACGACGAACCCGGCCCCGGCACACGCCTCCGCCGCCGATCCGGCCGCAACGGCGCCCGGCACCGGCGGCCGCGGGCTGCGGTTCCAGGTCCGCACGGCGTATCCCTGATCCACCAGGCGCCCGGCGATCGCGGCGCCCATCCGGCCGAGTCCGAGCACGGCAACAGTCTGCATGCCGGCAACGCTAGGGAGCGCCGGCGCATGCGACAAACAAATGTCCGGCATCGCTGCGATGCGCCGCACGCATGGATCGTGGGGTGAGCCGTCGACCTGGCGCTCGCGCTGGGGCCGGCGCAGGTCCGGCGCACCGCTCACCTGATCGATGCCGGTCGGCATCGCGTGGGCGGCGGCGGGCAGGGCGCTACGGGCGCAGGCCGGCCAGGAGGATGTCCAGGTAGCGCTCGGCGGCGTCGTCCTGGCCGGCGGCCACGGCGTGCTGCAGGCCGCAGATCAGGCGGCGGATGTCGTCGGCGGTGACGTCCGGGCGGATGACGTGCTCGGCTCGGGCCCGGGTCAGGGTGGTCTGGACGGCGGCGCCGAGCTGGGCGTTCAGGGCCGTCGTCGTGGCCAGGCAGGGGGGCTCGGTCGAGGACAGGACCGCGGCCAGGGTCGGGTCGTCGCGCAGGAGCTGCAGGCCGCTGCGGAGCAGGGCCGTGAAGGCGGCGGCCGGGTCGGGGTCGGCGGCGCCGGCCACGGCGTCGGTCACCAGCGCGGCCAGGCTCTCGGCGGCCAGCGCCTCCAGGAGGGCCTGACGGGTCGGGAAGTGGCGGTACGCGGTGCCGACGCCGACGCCGGCCGCCTTGGCGATCGCGTTCATCGGCAGGTCCAGGTCGCCGTCGCGGATGCGGGCGCGGGCGGCGGTGAGCATCTGGGCGCGGACCCGGGCGGAGTCGGCGCGCAGGGGGCCGGGGTCGGTGAGCGGCGGCACGCTTAGAGGATAACCCATCCGTTGCTGTGCTACGGTCGGACTCGTTAGCGGATGAAGTATCCGATGCGGGAGGAGTGTGTCATGGACATCCCTGATCAGCGTGGCCGGACCGTCGTCGTCACCGGAGCCAGCAGCGGGCTCGGCCAGGTCGTGGCCCGTGAGCTGCAGCAGGCCGGTGCGCACGTCATCGCCGCGGTTCGCACGCCGGCCAAGGCGGCCGAATTCGAGGCGATCCCGATCGACCTGGACGATCTCGAGTCGGTGCGGGCGTTCGCCGAGCGGCTGCATGCCGACGGGCGCAGCATCGACGTGCTGGTGAACAACGCGGGGCTGGGCAGCCACACGCGGCAGCTGAGCGCGCAGGGGTTCGAGCGCACCTTCGCCGTGAACTTTCTCGGACACTTCGCCCTCACCGGGCTCCTGCTCGACCTGATGCGCACCGACGGGCGGGCGCGGATCGTGCACGTGGGCTCGAACCTGTACCGGCGGCTGAAGACCGGGCTCCCGCTGGATGACCTGGCGGCGCAGCGCGGGTACTCCAAGGGGCGGGCGTACGTCGCGTCCAAGCTGGCCAACCTCGTCTTCGGCACCGAGCTCGACCGGCGGCTCCAGGCGGCGGGCTCGCCGGTCCGCAGCCTCACCGCGCATCCGGGGCTGGCGATCACGCCGATGAACTCGGACCTGCCCGGGCGGGGTGCGCGGGCGCTGATGGCCGTGGCGCAGGCCGCGATCGGGCGTCCGGCGCCGCGGGCCGCCATCGCGCTGCTCTACGCCGCGGTCAGCCCGGATGCCCGGCCCGGCGTCTTTCTCGGGCCGCACCTGCGCAAGTCGGACGACCGGGTGTACGCCGACGCGCTCGTCCCGCCGGCCGACGACCCGGTGCTGGCCGAGCGGCTCTGGACCGTGGCCGAGGCGGCCACCGGCGTCCGGTTCGCGCTCACGCCGGCGGGCGGAACCAGGCCCGTGACGCCGTCGGGAGTGTGACGGAGGCCGCCACGAAGACCTGGGCGGCGATGACCACCATTCCGCCCGGGCGGCCCTCGCCGAGCAGCCGCAGACCGCCGAACACGCCCACGGCGGCGAGGACACAGGCGACGATCCGGCCGGTGCGGTGGTGGACCACACCGGCCGGCCGCGGGCGACGGGCTCCGCCGGCGGTGGCGTCAGAACTGGCCGGCGGTGTTGCACTGGGCGACCTGGACCACGCAGTTCTTGACGCGGGCGGCCATGGCCTCGCCGTCCCAGGCGAAGAAGGCGTCGCCGTGCATCGAGGACGCCAGTCCGGACGACAGGGCAAAGCCGGCGTCGGTACCGCTTGCCGGATACGCGATCGAGAACGTCAGCGCCGGGATCGGGACGGGGTGGGTGGCCGGGCACGCACCGCCCTGGCCGAACGAGACGTGGTCGCGGTGGTTGGGGCTGTCGAGGTGCCGGCCGTCCCAGCAGTCCGGGAACCGCAGCGTGAAGTGCAGCGTGCCCCCCTCGCAGACCGGCCAGTTGCCGTCCGCGCTGCGGGTCCGGCCGTCCTGCGGGCCGCCGGCGCAGTAGAACTGGTTGACGGCTCCCTTGGGCGTGGCGACCTGCTTCTTGGCGTCGCCGGCGATCATGCGCAGGCCCTGCGGCATCGGCACCGTCTGCGACGGGTCCTTGAGCAGGCTGCCGTAGTACACGACGAACTGCTGCGGCTCGACCGGCTTGCCGTTCTCCAGCAGCGTCGGCACCCAGTACGCGGAGTGGTCCTCCAGCGGCTTGCAGCTCGAGGCGGTCAGCCGGGTCAGGTCCGCGGGCGTGGTCGACGCGTTCGTCGAGTCGTTGCCGACGAACGAGTGCAGGTGCGAGGCGCCCGGCAGGCCCGGGAGGACGATCGGGTCGTCCGGGGCCGAGTGACTGTAGGTGCACGTCGCGTTGAACTCGGGGTTGTGGTTGGCGCCGGCCGGGCGCGGCTTCGCCGGCAGCGCCCGGAACGCGGCCAGCTGCGCGGCCCAGGCGGCCGCGTCGACGGGAATCCAGCCGGTCGCCGGGGAGGCGCTGGTGGGTGCCGGCGTGGAGGGCGCGGCGGGCGGGGAGGACGGCGGCGCGACGGTCGCCGTGCCGGTGCCGGGGGTGCTGAACGAGAACCAGTTGAGGTTCACGAAGTCACCGCCCTGCGGGCTGCGCGGGACCACGAACACCGCGTGCCGGCCGCCGGGTGCCGGCCGGGTGTCGGCCCGGGTCACCCACGCCTGCCAGCCGCCCGTGGCCGTCGCCGGGACCGCGGCCAGCAGCGGGCCGTCGGCCGCGTCCAGGTGCAGCTCGACCGCGCCGGTCCGGTCCGGATACGCGGCGGCCATCCGCACCGACGTCGTCAGCGGGCCCGCGGCGCCGAGGTCGACGCCGTCGTAGCGCAGCCAGTCGCCGTCCGCGAGCCAGCCGACGTTCCGGCCGCCGCCCGCGTCGGTGGTGTTCTCGGTGCGGGCTCCGTGCTGCGCGGCGTACTCGACCGCGCGCACCGCACCGCTCGGCGGACCCTCGCCGGTGCCGGCGTTCGCGGACGGTACGACCCGGGCGATGACGATGCCGAGCACGACCGCGAGCGCGGCGGCCCCGGCCATCGCGAGCCGCCGCTGGCCCCGCAAGCGTGGTGCAGCCACAATGCCTCCTGTTCGACGTCTGGGAACGCGAACGTATGGCAGTACCGTCGAAGCGCCATGGGTCTTAAGACCTATGCCGGAGGGGGACCCCTGTGATCACAGTGCTCGTCGTGGACGACAACCCGTCGGTCCGGGCGACGCTGCGCCCGCTGCTGGAGTCGCACGGGACGATCAGTGTGGTCGCCGAGGCCGGCAACGGGCGGGCCGCCCTGACCGCCGCGGCCCGGTTGAAGCCGCGGGTGACGCTGCTCGACCAGCGGATGCCCGTCGCGGACGGGCTCAGCGTCATCGACGAGCTGGCCCGGCTGAGCTCGGTGCTGGTGCTGACCGGCTCGGCCGACCCCGCGCTCGTCGCGCCGATGCTGCGCGGTGGTGCCCGTGGCTACCTGGTGTACGGGCAGTTCGACCCGCCCGACCTGGTGGCGGCGATCCATGCGGTAGCGGCCGGGCAGGGCTGGCTGACCCCGACGGCGGCGTCGATCGCGGCCTCGGCGATGCGCGACGCCTACGCCCGCGAGCGGGTGGCCGCGGACCGGGCGCGGGCTCACCGGGCAGCCCAGCAGCGGTACGGGCTGACCGAGCGTGAGGAGGAGGTCGTCGACCTGCTGTGCGCCGGGCTGTCGAACGCGGGGATCGCGCAGCGGCTGGCCGTGAGCGAGAAGACGGTGAAGAACCACCTCAACCGGGTGTTCGCCAAGCTCGGGGTGCTGAGCCGGACCGAGGCGGCGGCGCGCTGGCAGGGGTGGACGTGATCCGCCGCTGGCTGGGAGCCTCTGTCGTGGGGCTGGCGGTCGCCGCGACGGCGCTGGTACTTCCGGCGGTGCTGCCGTCCGCCTCGCCGATGCCCTACACCGCGCCGTCCGCGGTGCCATCGGCGGCCTCGCCGGCGGCGCCCATACATCCGACATTTCCGAAATTGGTGGTTGCCGCCGCGGACCCCGGCAATGAACGGCACGGCGTCGAGACCACCGCGTGCCCGACGTGCGCCTCGGGAAGCCGTGTCCAGTACGTCGGCCAGGGCCACGCGCTCGTCGTGCCGATCACCAGCCCGGTGGCGGGCCGGCGCACGCTGACGATCGTGTACGAGTCGAACGGCCCCCGGCCCCTGCACGTGATCGTCGGTGACCAGCCGACGGTCCAGCTCAGCCTGCCCGGCAAGGGCAGCTGGACCGAGCCCGCCCGGGTCGAGCTGCCCATCGACCTGCCGGCCGGTGACACCGTGATCCGGCTGTTCCACCCCGATCGGCCCGCCCCCGACCTGGACCAGCTCATCATCGCGTGAGTACGCTTCGCGCCGTGCTGCGCGTGCTGGCCCGGCCCTGGCTGACGGCCGTCGACGCGGCCCTCGTGTTCGCCGTGCTCGCGCGCAGTCACGGCACCCTCCCGTACGTGGCCGCCGCGGCCCTCGCCGCCGCCCTGGCCGGGGTCCGGCTCGGCTGGGCCGCGCTGCCGGTCTGGCTCGGCTACGCCCTGCAGGGCCTGGCCGTCTACGCGATCGCCCACGAGCGCAGCGGCGCGGCCGGCTACCAGCTCGCCACCGCCCCGCTCGTCGTCGGCGCGGGCGCGGGCGCGGTGGTGGGCGCCCGGCTCCTGGACCGCCAGCGGCGCCGGGCCCGGGCGCGGGTGGCGGCGGCCGAGCGCACCGCGGCCGGGCGCGAACGCGAGCGGCTGGCCCGGGAGCTGCACGACTCGGTGTCCAAGACGCTGCACGGCATGTCCCTGGCCGCGCACGCCCTGCACGGCCGGCCCGAGCTCGCGCACCGGCTCGCCGGTGCCATCTCCGAGGCGGCCGCGACCGCCGACCGCGAGACCCGCGAGATCCTCGAGGGGCTGCGCCTGGACCGTCCGGCCGAGGATCTCGGCGTGGCCGTCGAACGGCTCTGCCGGGCCTGGTCGGCGCGGACCGGCATCCCCGCCGCGTGCGCCGTGGACCCGGGGGAGCTGCCGGTCGCGGTGCGCTACGAGCTGCTGCGCATCGCCCACGAGGCCCTCACGAACATCGCCCGCCACGCGGGCGCGACCCGCGCGTTCGTCGCCGTCGCCCGGCGCACCGGCGCCGCGACGCTCACCGTCCGCGACGATGGGGGCGGCTTCGCGGTACCGGCCGACCTCGCGCTCCTGCAGGATCACGGCCACCTCGGTCTCGTCGGGATGGCCGAGCGGGCCCGCACCGTCGGCGGACGCCTCCACGTCCTGTCGGAGCCGGGCCGCGGCACCACGATCCGGGTCGACGTCCCGCTTGACGGCCGCCCACCGGAGCCCTGACACCAGGACCGGTACCGGTCACCGATCGCGCGCGCCGCTCGGGTGCGACCGCTCCGCGGGGTACCGGTACGGGTAGCGCCGCGCGAAGGCCAGATACCCCTGCGCGCGTTGCCGGAACGTCTGCTCCATGCGCGCGAGCTCCTGCGCATACGGCGAGCCCAGCCAGCGCAGCCGGCTGATGCGGGCCAGCTCGTCCGGCGGCTCGTCCTTGAACCGCTTGTCGCCGGCCGCCGCGAGGTGGTGCACCAGCTCCGTCTGCCGTCGAAGCCCGGCGAGCCAGGCGTCCTGGTAGAAATCGGCCTGACGCAGGCATTCCGCCGCCCGGTGGGC
This sequence comes from Dactylosporangium vinaceum, assembly GCF_019904175.1. Lineage (GTDB taxonomy): Bacteria > Actinomycetota > Actinomycetes > Mycobacteriales > Micromonosporaceae > Dactylosporangium > Dactylosporangium vinaceum. The sequence continues at coordinate 5,203,828 of NZ_CP061913.1, forward strand.
CGAGCCGAGCGGGCAGTGGTGCGAATCCGGCGGGACCCACATCGGCCACGCCTGCGGGTCCGCGTCAGGCGGCCGGACCAGGCGACCGGCGCAGGGCACCGGTCCCTCATCGGCGGCCGGGCATTCGCCGGCGGTCGTCGGCCCCGAACAATGACCCAGCCGGGCCGCGTTGGTTGCGTCGAGGATCTCAATACGATCGGAGGACATGACTCCGCCTCCCTGTCCGGCCGTTTCGGCCTCAATCTGCAGGATGCCGCCGCGGAGCCGGGGACCGGTAGGGCCGTGCGCATCCCTCCCGGCGGGCGTACGACCCGAAGGCGCCGGCACAGGGCCCGCGCCGCTGAGCCGATGCGGGCTCGATAACCCTTTTTTCGAGACCGAGGATTAGTGCACAATCGCTTGTTCCACCCCCTCGGCATTCGTACCGTCAGCACCCGTGCGAACCACCGCGAAGCTGCTCGCGCTCGGGAGCCTGGTCGCCGTGACACTGCTGTGGTGGTCGGGCCGGGCCACGTCGGCGCCGGGGATCGCGGCCGGCGGGCGGCTCGCCGCGCTCCTGTCCACCGATCTGCTGCTGCTCCAGGTGCTGCTGATGGCCCGCATCCCGTGGGTGGAGCGGGCGTTCGGGCAGGACCGGCTCGGGCGCTGGCACCGGTGGACCGGCGGCGCGTCGTTCGTCCTGCTGCTGGCGCACGCCGCGCTGGCCACGGCCGCCGCGCGGGAGAAGCTGCTCGCCTACCGGGGCGTGTGGCCGGCGGTCGCGGGGTTCGCCGCGCTCGTGCTCGTCGTGGTGACGTCGGTGCGCTGGGCCCGGCGGCTGCGCTACGAGACGTGGCACCTGCTGCACCTGTACGCGTACGCCGGCATCGCCCTGGCCGTCCCGCACGAGCTCTGGCTGGGCAGCGACTTCACCGCCCCGCTCGCGCAGCCCTTCTGGTGGGCCATGTACACGGCCGCGACCGGCTGCACCCTCGTCTTCCGGCTCGGCCTGCCGATCTGGCGGACCCTGCGGCACCGGCTGCGCGTCGACCGGGTCGTCGACGAGGCGCCGGGCCTGGTCTCCGTCTACCTGCGGGGCCGCCGCCTGGACCGCCTGCCCGCCCGGGCCGGGCAGTACTTCGTCTGGCGCTTCCTCGACGGCGGCGACGCGCTGCTGGGCAAGCCGTTCTCGCTCTCGGGCCCGCCCCGCGCCGACAGCCTGCGGATCACGGTGAAGACGGTGGGCGAGGGGACGGCCCGGGTCGCCGCGCTGCGCCCGGGGACCCGCGTGCTCATCGAGGGCCCGTACGGCCGGATGACCAACGACACCTACTCGGGCGGCCCGATCACGATGTTCGCCTGCGGCATCGGCGTGACCCCGCTGCTGGCGCTGCTGTGGGACCTGCCCTACGGCCACGGCAAGGCGACACTGGTGTACCGCACCCGCCACCCCCGCGACGTCATCTTCCTGCCGGAGCTGGAGTGGCTGGCCCGCGACCGCGGCGTCCGCCTGGTCCCGCTGGTGGGCCCCCGCGCGGCGGCCGGCTCCTGGCTGCCGGTCGGCTACGGCGACTACGACGACCAGGCCGCCCTGCGCTCCTTGGCCCCGGACCTGGCCGACCACGACGTGTACGTCTGCGGCCCCGACCCGTGGACCGACGCCGTCCTGCGCGCGGCGCGGCGCGTGGGCGTCCCGGCACCCAAGCTGCACCGCGAGCGCTTCGCCTGGTGAGCGCACTCAGAGCCCGAGCCGCCGCCTGCCTCGGCCCGGATCGAAGCCGGGCGGCGGTGATCCCGGGTGGTTGGAGGATGCTGGCGGTATGGACTCCGCCCTCCGGCAACGCCTTGAGCAACTGCACGCCGACGGTGTCGCGTTCGACGCGGCGCAATCCGAACGCCTGCTGACGCGGCGCAACCTCGAGCCGGCCAGTGCCCGGCTGCTGTGGTCGTTGACGCAGGTCGTCGGGGCGCGGGACGCGGTCGAGATCGGCACCTCCAACGGCTACTCGGCCATGTGGCTGGCCGACGCGCTCGCCCTGACCGGCGGCCACCTCACCAGCGTCGACATCGAGGTCCAGCCCGACGCCGAGCGCAACCTGGCGCCGTTCACGAACGTCAGCCTCCACGCGGGGGACGGCGGCGAGTATCTCGGGCGGCGGGCCGACGCGAGCGTGGACCTGCTGTTCCTCGACGCGGAGCGGACGCAGTACCCGGGCTGGTGGCCGCACCCCGTGCGCGTCCTGCGGCCCGGCGGCCTGCTGGTGATCGACAACGTGCTGTCGCACCCGGGGGAGGTGGCCGCATTCCTGGCCCTGCTCGCCGCCGAGCCGGGCGTGCGCGGGGAGACCATCGAGATCGGCAAGGGACTGCACCTGGCCTGGCCCGCCCGCTGACGCGCAAGGAATCGATGTCCTTCGACCCGTTGGTGCGGGTCGGACGTCCCTGGCCCCGGTGCACCGGCGCGCGCACGGTGAGGGGAGACCTGGGAGGGAACCATGGACACACAACCGGATCAGCAGCGGATCGTCGTGGGCTTCGACGGATCACCGGAGGCGGGCGCGGCCCTCGACTGGGCGGTGGACGAGGCCGAGCGCACCGGATGCCGGCTGCACATCGTGCACGCCTACCAGGTCGGCTGGCCGATCGGCTACTTCGACCAGCCCACCGCGCCCGCGGTCGAGCACACCCGGCGCCGCGCGGACCAGCTGGTCGCCGCGGCCGTCGCCGCCGTGCGGGCGCGGCGCCCCGGCCTGCCGGTGACCGGCATCGCGGTGCACGACGCCCCCGCGCCGGCCCTCATCCTCACCGGCACACCACACACGCGGCTGATCGTCGTGGGCAGCCGCGGCGCCGGCGGTGTCGCCGGTCTGCTGCTCGGCTCGGTCAGCCGGCAGGTCGCCTCCCACAGCTACGTGCCGGTGGTCGTCGTCCGCGGGCGGGCCACCGCCGGGCCCGTGGTCGTCGGCACCGACGGCTCGCCGGCCGCCGACGCGGCGCTGGAGTCGGCGTTCGCCGCGGCGGAGGCTCGCCACGCCCCGCTCGTGGCCGTCCGTGCGTACGTCCCACCGGCCACCCGGCCCGCGGCGATCGACGGCCTCGAGGCGACCGAGCGGGCCGCGCTCGACGCGTCGCTGCAGGGCTGGCGGGACAAGTACCCCGGCGTCGCCGTGACGGCGAGCCTGGGTGTCGGCAGCCCCGGCCCGATGCTGATCAACCGATCGCGCGGGGCGCAGCTGCTCGTCGTCGGCAGCCGGGGTCGTGGCGTGCTCACCGGGCTGCTCCTCGGCTCGACGGGACATCAGCTCATGCAGCACGCCGCCTGCCCAGTCGTCGTCGCGCACACCCGCACGGCCGCCTGAGCCGCCGTCACCGCATCACGCCGCGCGGGTCGCGTGCCGCCACAGCGCGGCCGCGACCCACGCCAGCCACGCGAACAGCAGCAGGCCGTACGCGGCGTAGGCCCAGCCGAGCACCGGGCGGAGCAATTCGCAGACGAGCCCGACCGCGCCGGTGACCATGCCGAGCCGGGCGGGTCCGGCGCCGAACGGCCCGTGGCGCATCAACAGCGCGAGCAGGAGGATGCCGAGCGTCTGCAGCACGCCGATCACGGCCGGCCCGCCGTCGAGCGCGAGCAGGACCTCCGCGCCGGCGACGAACGGTGCCCGCTCGGGCGCTGTCGCGACGGCGGCGAACCGATCGCTCAGCACGACCATGGCCAACGATCCGTCGCCGGTGGTGGGCCAGGCGAACGACACGGCCCACGAGGCGACAGCCACCAGGCCGGCGATGGCCGCGTAGCCGCGCCCGCGATGGCGCACCGCCACGGCCAGCGCGAGACAGACGACCATCAACAGCAGGCTCGGCGCGAGCCAGAGCAGCTGCCGGACGATGTAGACCGTCCGGTGGTCATGGACGAACGCCAGCACGGCCTCGCCTCCGGACCGGGGCGGCGCGGCGGTGACGGCGACGATGACCAGGGCCACGGCGTACAGGACGACCGCGAGACCGGCACAGACGGCCCCGGCCCGGTAGAGCTGGCCCCACGCGGGGCCGGTTGGCACGCTCCGGGAATCCACACCCGCATCCTGGGCCGCGGTCCCGGTGATCACCAGGGTCGTCGGTCGCACGCGGCCGGGACCGTCGCCCCGGGCGCGCACCGGCCTGCGCCGGCCCTCGGGGCCGGCCCGCGCGGGCGCGTTCGTCACCGCCGGCGGCGCCCGGGTGTCACGGCTGGGCGTAGGGGCTGGCCCACTCGTGGCCGTCGGGCGCGTCGAGGCGTTCGACCTGGTCCGCGCTCAGCTTCAGCGCCACCCCGTCCAGCGCGGCGTCGAGCTGGTGCAGCTTGCTCCCGCCGAGCATCGGCCGGATGCCGCGCCCGGCGAGCCACGCGAGGACGACCTGGCCCCGCGTCGCGCCCGTCTCCGCCGCGACCGCGTCGAGTGCGGCCAGGCGGGCCTCGTTGCCGCTGTGGGAGTACACCTGCGGAATCTCTTTGCCTGGATTGTCATAAGCCCCGGACAGCAGTGGTGTGTACGCCCACAGCTCCATCCCGTGCGCGGAGGCGTAGTCGACCTGCTCGTCACTGAGCACGCCGAACCGGTGCGCGACGCCGGGTGGCAGCGTGCCCGGCCGCGGCCGCAGATAGGTGGCGTTGAGCTGGAACGCGTCGAACGCTTTGCCGCCGCTCGCCCGGGCGTGGACGCGCCCGCGTTCGGTGAGCCAGGCGGGGAAGTTGGACACGCCGACCCGCGCGGTCGCCAGCCCGCTCAGCGCGTCCACCGTCGCCTCGATCGGGACCGAGCGGTCCTCCTGGTGCAGCCACAGCATGTCCACCCGATCGACGCCGAGCCGGTCCAGGCTCCCCGCGAACGCGGCCCGCACGGCGTCCGGCGCGAGCCCCTCCCGCCGGTCCGGCCACGACCCGGGCTCGATCGGCTCGGCGCCGAGCTTGGTGGCCAGCTTGACGCGCTCGCGTACCCCGGGCCGGGCCGCCAGCCACCGTCCGAGGACCCGCTCGCTGTCCCCGCCCCGCCCGTCGGCACTGGCCCAGAACGCATAGCAGTCGGCCGTGTCGATCCACTCGCCGCCCCGCTCCACGAACCGGTCGAGCAGCGCGAACGAGGTCTCCTCGTCAATGGTGGTCCCGAACATCATGGCCCCGAGCACCAGCTCCGTCATACCGCGACTCTGGCACCTGGAGTGCACTCCAGGTCAAGCGGGCGCGGCCCGGGCGATGTACCGTTTCGGCGATTCGATGTCGATGGCCGCCGGCTCGGCGGCCGGTCGGGAGCCTGCCGTGCCGCCGCGCCTTCGGACCGCCGTGCGGGCGGTCATCCTGGACGGGGACGACCGGGTCCTGCTCTGCCGGTTCGTCGCTCCCCATCCGGCCGTCCCGAGCGGCGCGCCGGGCGTCTGGGCTGCTCCGGGCGGCGGCATCGAGCCAGGCGAGGACCGGCTGTCCGCGCTGCGCCGGGAGCTTCGGGAGGAGACCGGCCTGGTCCTCGCCGCCGACCCGCCGCACGTCTGGCATCAGGTGGTCGTCGAAGCCGGCCACGCGCCCGGCTTCGACGGCATCGTCAACGACTACTTCCTGGTCCGCACCGCCCACTTCGAGCCGCGCGGCGCGTGCACCGCCGGCGAGCTCGCCGCCGAGCTCATTGCCGGCTTCCGATGGTGGCGGCCGGCCGAGATCGCCGGCTACGCCGGGCCCGACCTGTTCTCCCCGCGTGACCTGGCCGCGCTGCTGACCGGCCTGCTCGCGACCGGGGTGCCCGCCGACCCCGTGCCGATGGGCCTGTGACAACGGGAAGCCTCACGTAGCATCTGTGGCGTTCGATCGTTCGGCGACGCGGCATCGGGGGCTCAGACGTGGACGAAGAGCAGGCAGGCGCGGACGTGACGGTCAACGCCGAGGGACCGGCCGACGCGGCAGCGGCCCCGCCGAAGCGGCGGCGGCTGCGCAGAGTGCTGCTCCGGTCGCTCATCGCGCTCGCCGTCCTCGCCGCACTGTGCGGCATCGGCGGCACCTACTACTTCGACTCCGTCGCGCTCCCCACGGATCTCACCCTCGCCCAGGCGACGACCATCTACTACGCCGACGGCACGACTGTCATGTCCCGCATCGGCGCGAACCGCACGCTCGTCGCCATCGGCCAGATTCCCGTCGACGTCCAGCACGCCGTCGTCGCCGCCGAGGACCCGTCGTTCTACAGCAACGAAGGTGTCGACTACCGCGACATGGTCGGCGCGGCCTGGAACCGCGTCTTCGGCGACGGCACCGAGGGCGCCGCGACGATCAGCCAGCAGTACGCCCGCATCTGGGGCGACCTGCAGGGCGAGACCGCCTCCCGCAAGGCCCGCGAGTCGGTCATCGCGCTGAAGCTCAACGAGCAGTACAGCAAAGACCAGATCCTCGAGATGTACCTCAACACCGTCTACTTCGGCCGCGGCGCCTACGGGATCGAGGCGGCGGCGCAGGGGTACTTCGGCAAGCCCGCGACGGACCTGACGCTCGCCGAGGGCCTGGTCCTGGCCGGCGTCCTCGACAAGCCCGGCGGCGAGGGCAAGGGCAGCCCGTTCGACCCGCGGGTCGACGAGTCCCGGGCGCACGAGCGCTTCGACCAGATCAAGGGCCGCCTGCTCGACCTGGAGTTCGTGACCGCGGACCAGGCCCGGCAGCTGGCGTACCCGGCGAACGTGCTCACGCTCGCCGAGGGCCGCTCCCGCTCGCTGAGCGCGGCCGGCCTGGACAAGGCCGAGGGCCTGATCGTGCACCACGTGCTCGGCGAGGTCGCCGCGCTCACCGACCCGCGGACCGGGAAGCTGCTCTACGCGGACACCGACCTCGACGGCAAGCAGCAGTTCGACCGGGTCCGCAACGGCGGACTGAAGATCGTCACCACGATCGACCCGGTGGTCCAGCGGGCGGCGGTGCGCGAGGCGAGCCGCAACATGGAGTCGAACCTGGCCGGGCAGCCGGACAACCTCCAGGCCGCGCTCGTGGCGGTCGAGCCGGGGACCGGTGCGGTCAAGGCCTACTACGGCGGTTACCAGGGCACCGGCTTCGACTACGCCGGCTACTACGCCGACCCGGTCCTGGGCGACGGCCAGGACTCCTGCTGCGGCGGCCACCCGGCCGGGGCGTCGTTCAACGTCTACGCGCTGGCGGCCGGGCTCATCGCCGGATACTCCACCGACTCCCGCTGGAACGGCGAGTCCCCGCAGGCGTTCCCGAACAGCGGCCGCGCCGGTGCGAACCCGGTCCGCAACATCGGCGGCCCGGCCGCCCCGCCCTGCGCCTCCCGCTCCGCGAAGTGGTGCACCCTCGAGGAGTCGGCCGCCCTGTCCCTGAGCACCCCGTTCTTCGCCCTGGCCGAGGCCGTCGGCCCCGACCGGGTCATCGACACCGCCCGCGCCGCCGGCATCAGCAGCCTCTGGGCGACTGTCGACGGCAAGGCCGAGAAGGTGGACCTGACGAAGGCGGACGGCAGGTCGCTGTACCCGAGGAGGTTCGGCACCGAGGTTGCGATCGGGCAGTACCCGGTGACGGTGCTCGACCAGGCCGCCGGCATGGCGACGTTCGCCGCGGGCGGCCAGGCCGCCCGCACGCACTTCCTGAAGGAGGTGTGGACGGCGGGCAAGAAGACCTACGCCGAGGTCGTCAACCCGGTCCGTATCCCCGGCTTCACCCCGCAGATGGCCGCGGACCTCAACGCCGCGCTCCAGGCCACTCCGCAGCGGTACAACCTGCGCCTGTCCGACAACCGCCAGACCGCGGGCATCGCCGGCACCTGGCAGTTCGGCGCCACCACCGACCCGGCCCACGCCTGGATGGCCGGCTACACCGCCTCCGACGACCGCTCCCGCGGCCTGGCGGTCGCCGTCTGGGTGGGCAACAAGGCCGAGGAACGCAAGCTGGTCGACAAGCAGGGCCAGCCGGTCACCGGCCCCACGCTCCCCGCCACGATCTGGCGCGACTTCCTGGACACCGCCCTGACCGAGACCAAAGCGCCGGTCGCCACCTTCGCCCCGAAAGCCGGCGTGGGCGACAAGAAGGTAGGCAACGGCATCCAGCCCTGACCCGGCACGCGCATCACCGGCCGGCCGGCCACTGCCCCCGGCTCGTCGTGCTCCAGCGCGATGGCATCGTCGGAGAAGTACAGCGCGTGCACGTCGTAGGGGAACGGCACGGAGGCGTCGCCGAGTTCCCGGACACGGTCGAGCGGCTCCAGTCGCCGGGTCATACCGATCTTGACGATCCCGGGGCCGAATGCCCCGATGTTCGAGATGACGTACACATAGCCGGCGCGGATGTTGGCGATGCGGTAGTCGTTGTCCTGGATGGCCTTGTCGATCTCGGCCAGCCGCCCGGCCAGCTCGGCCGCCTTGGCCTCGTCGCCGTTGGCCCGCAGCACGGTCAGGACACTCGCGTAGTGCGCCCGCTCCTTGTCCAGGCGCTCGCGCTCCGCCGCCAGCTCCTGCTCTGCGCGGCGCTGCTCGCGCAGGAGCTCCCGCTCCTCGCGGGCCCGCTCCCGCTCCTGCTGCGCCTTGACCTGGAAGTCCGCGGTCAGCTCCAGCTCGCGGATCCGCAGCGCGTGATACTGCGGGTTGATCCGCATCTCCATGATGACGCCGAGCTTCTCGATCGCGGTGACGGCCGACTCGAGGCGCTTCCTCGCGGTCGTGATGTTGCCCGCGCGCAGGGAGCGGACGCAGTTGTCAGCCTCCGCGTTGTACGCCCGCAACATGAGCCTGGACAGGTCCGCGACCATCTTGCGGCCCTTGGCGAGCGAGCCGGAAAAGGTGAACATGTCCGCGGCGAGCACCGCGTCGCCGGCCTTGATGATCCCGTCCATCTCGGCCTCGACGCCTCGGAGCCGCTCTTTGTAGGCGGCCGCGTCCTCGAGCGGATGGTGGTATCGGTAGATCCCCACGTCCTGCAGGACGCGCCTGTCGTCCAGCTCGACCAGGGCGTCGTCCGCCGCCCGCGTGGCCAGTGCGGCTTCGAGCTCGGCGATGCGGGCCAGCAGCGCGGCCCGGTCGTCGCCGCGCGGGTCGGGCCGCCGCGGTGCAGGCTCCGGCGCCGGGGCCACCGGCTCCGGGCCGGGCTGAGCCAGGTCGGGTGCCCACAGCGCCCACCCGGCGGGCGGCGGCGGCCACGCCGGGTCGGGCTTCCAGCCGGCGGGTGGCACCCAGCCGGCCGGTGGCCGCGGCCATCCCGGCGGCGGGTTGAACCGCACGGTCACCGCCCCCGCACCCGCACGCCGGCACTGGAGTCCGCCGGCGCGAGGTCGAACGGCGACTTGGACAGGGCCGCCCCGAGATGCAGGAGCGTGGCGTGCGGGACCACGTTCGCCAGGTCGAAGGCCGTGAAGGTGTCCCGGTCGGCGGCCACGATCACGAGGGGCACCGCCTCGGGCAGCCCGGTCGCCGGGGCGATGGTCCGCGTGCTGACGGTGAGCGCGACGGAGCGGATCTTTCCGGCCCGGTCGGCCTCGAAGACCTCGTGGAGGGTGCGCACCGCCACCTGCCACACCGCGCCCGCGTACCGGTCCTTCTGCTGCTTCACCGGCAGCGTGGTGTGCGTGATCTCGTCGGCGGCCTTGACGTACCGGTACTCCTTGACCCGCGGGACCAGGCCCGGCTCCGGCACGACCGCATCGAGTGTGAGCTCGCGGGTGCCGATGTCGAACCGATGCTCGTGCAGCACGGGGAAGGCGTCCGGGTAGACGGAGTTGGCCAGCACGACCCCGACATAGTCGCGAATGGCGGTCTCGACATCGAAGGCCAGCTCGTTGATGAACTGCGCGATGCGCCGATTGTGGGCGGCGGCGGATACGCCAGCGGCGGCATCGGGGGGACCGGTGTGCCGAGCGGTCCGGGGTCGAACGGCGGATGCGTCACCGAGGTGAGCTTCAGCGACTCGAGGTCGACGAAGTCGTCGACGGCCAGCGTCGAGGCGAGCAGGCCGTCGATGTCGCCGTACAGCTGCGCCAGGTCGGCGTTCATCGCGGCCGCTTCCGCCGTGCGTGCCTCGACGTGCATGCGTGCGGCGACCCGCTGCGCCTCGGCCCGTTCGGCGGCGCCGGCCCGCGCCGCGGCGGCGGCCGCCCGCTCGAAGCTCACCCGGGCCCGCTCCATCTCCCGCTGCGCCGCGGCTTGGGCGCGGATGACGGCCGCCACCTGCTGGCGCCGCCGTCGCTCCGCCTGCTGGGCCTGATGGTTGAGCTCCGCGAAGAAGCCGCGTCGTGCCACCGCACCTCCCGGTGATCCGGTGCATCGTGGCGCCATCCTTGCAGTCGGCGTCGCGTGCGTTGAGCCCAATTCGCAGCGTCGGGCGATTCGGGCGATGGCCCGTCATCCGACGGGACGACGCGTTCCGGGATTGCCTGCTCCGCGGTGGGCGGGCGGCGCGGGCCGGAGCAAGTAGGCTCAGAGGGTGAGTGAACCCGCCTCCGGCCTCAACTCCGAGCAGCTCGGCGCGTTTTTCGCGCTCATGGAGGTCGGCAGCCTGCTGCAGTATGCGGTCGACGAGCATCTGCGGGCCGACGGGGACCTCAGCTGGGTGCAGTTCCAGATTTTGGCCCGCCTCGCGCTGAACGCGCCCGAGGGGCGGCTGCGGATGACGGACCTGGCCGACGGGGTGGTGTACAGCCGCAGCGGGCTCACCTACCAGGCGGGGCTGCTGGACAAGCGCGGCCTGATCACCCGGGCGCCGTCGCCGGACGACGAGCGCAGCGTGATCGTGACCGTGACCGACGCGGGGCGGGCGCTCGTCGCCAAGGTGCTGCCGGGCCACGTCGAGCAGCTCCAGCGGCTGCTGTTCGCGCCGATGGGCGGCGACGACCTGGATGTGCTCGGCGAGGTGCTCGGGCGGGTCCGCGACCACATGCGGGCCAACCCGCCCCGCTCGGCGCGGCCGCGGGCCGGGCGCAACCGGGCCGGCTGAGGCGGCAGACCGGGCAGAGTCGTCCGGGCGGAGTCGTCCGGGCAGATGCTCGCCGCGCGGGCAAGCGGCAGCGGCTGATCGACCTGGCCTGAGTACCGCCGCCATGCAGCGGGCGGCGCTGTCGCCCGGCTCACATTATCATCCAGTTGCTTCGAATCCGAAGCGTGCTATGGTCAGAAAGTGCTTCAAATGCGAAGCACTAACGAGCAGGGATGAGGCAGATCATGAAGGCAGTGCGGTTTCACGAGTACGGCGACCCGGGCGTCCTGCGGTACGAGGACGTGCAGCGGCCCGTCCCCGGCGCCGGGCAGGTGCTGATCCAGGTCGCCGCGACCTCCTTCAACGGGGTCGACGGCAACATCCGCGGGGGCTTCATGCAGGGCCCGATCCCGGTGGCGCTGCCGCACACGCCCGGCATCGACGTGTCCGGCACCGTCGCCGAGCTGGGGGAGGGCGTCACCGCCGTCGCGGTCGGCGACACGGTGGTCGGGTTCCTGCCGATGGCGGGCGACGGCGCGGCCGCCGAGTTCGTCGTGGCCCCGGCCGAGATCCTCGCCCCCGCGCCGAGCACCGTCCCGCTCGCCGACGCGGCGGCGCTGCCGACCGTCGGGCTCACCGCGTTCCAGGCACTGTTCGAGCACGCCGGGCTGACGGCCGGCCAGCGCGTGCTGATCAACGGGGCCGGCGGGGCGGTCGGCGGCTACGCCGTGCAGCTGGCCAAGCGGGCCGGCGCGTACGTGATCGCGGTCGCCGGCCCCAACAGCGCCGCCGGCGCCAAGGCCAACGGGGCCGACGAGGTCGTCGACCACACCACCGGCACCGCCCGGACCACCGTCGACGCGGTGCTCAACCTGGCCCCCGTCGAGCCGGCCCGGCTGGCCGCCCTGCTCGACCTGATCCGGAGCGGCGGCGTGCTCGTCAACACGACCGTCTGGATGCCGGCGCCGTCCGACGAGCAGCGCGGCGTGCGCGGCATCGACCTCTTCGTCCGCAGCGACGCCGAGCAGCTGGCCCGGCTGGTCGCCCTGGTCGACGCGGGCGAGCTGCGCATCGACGTCGCCCAGCGGGTCCCGCTGGCCGAGCTGGCCGCCGTCCACGCCCAGGCGGCCGCGGGCACCCTGCCCGGCAAGACCGTCATCGTCGCGTAACGAGCACGTCCGATGCCGGACGGCAGCGCCATCACGGTGGCCGGCGCGACGGCACCCCGGGCGGCGCGGCCGCGCGGGCACTGCCGGCGACTAGGGTTGACGGATGCCGCTGCTCGGGCCGCTCGACCCGCTGCCCTACCGGCCGCGGCGGGTGATCGTGGCCGGGCCGTCCGGGGCGGGGAAGACGACGCTGGCCCGGGGGATCTCGGCGGTGCTCGGGATCGTGCACGTCGAGCTCGACGGGCTCTACCACGGGGCCGACTGGGTGCCGCGGCCGGAGTTCCTCGAGGATGTGTACCGGTTCACGGCTGCGCCGCAGTGGGTGACCGAGTGGCAGTACAGCGCGGTCCGGGGGCACCTGGCGCAGCGGGCCGAGCTGGTGGTGTGGCTGGACTTCTCGCGGTTCCGGGTGATGCGGCAACTGGTCCGTCGCACGGTGCGGCGGCGGGTGCGGCGGGAGGTGCTGTGGAACGGCAACGTGGAGCCGGGGCTGTGGACCGTCGTCACCGATCCCGAGCACGTGCTCAGGTGGTCGTGGACGTCACACCATCGGACGCCGGTGCGGGTGCGCGAGCTGCTCGAGCGCCGGGCCGACCTGCCCGTCGTGCGGCTGCGCAGCCACACCGAGTCGCGGCGCTGGCTCGGCGGGCCGCTCCGGGAGGCGCGCGGCACCGCGCCCGCACAGGGGTGAGCGTCGCCGGCGGGGCCTGAGGCGGGCGGGCGGCGGCACCCAGCCGGGTCACAGCGTCCGCCCAGGGAGCCGGGAAGTTCGCCCCGTACCCATGAGTCATGCGACGCATCACCCTCCGGCTCCGGCCGATCCTCACCCGCGAGACGATCGCCGCGCTCGACGCGGCGCACCTGTCATGAAGCAGCGGGCGTACGTCGAGCAGATCATGGGCCTGCCGGTCAGCATCCACGTCCGCGGCCCCGAGCCCGACAGCGCCGGCGTGCGCCGCCGGGTGGAGCTGGTCTTCGCGGACCTCCGGCACGCCGATGCGGTGTTCAGCCCGTACCGCGACGACAGTGAGCTCGCCCGCTGGCAGCGCCGGGAGCCGGTGACCGACCCCGGCTTCCCGGTCGTGCTCGCGCTGTGCGACGAGGCCAGGGCCCGCACCGAGGGCTGGTTCGATCCGCGCGAACTGCCCGACCCGCGGACCGGCGCACCCCGGTTCGACCCCTCCGGGCTCGTGAAGGGCTGGGCGGTACAGGAGGCGTCACAGCACTTGAAGGCTCTGCGGTTGTACTCCTGGTGCCTCAACGCCGGCGGAGACGTCCTCGTGCACACCGCCGGCAACCACCCGGCCTGGCGGATCGGCATCGAGCACCCGGACCACCCCGGCCACCTCCTGCACGTCCTCGAACGCCGCACGGGGGCCGTCGCCACCTCCGGCCCGGCCCGCCGTGGCGGTCACATCATCGACCCCACCTCCGGCCGCCCGGCCACCGCCGTCCGCTCCGTCACGGTCACCGGCCCCGACCTGCTCTGGAGCGACGTCTACGCCACCGCCGCCGCCGCTCGCGGCCCGCGCTCCCTGTCGTGGCTGGACACCCTCGACGGCCACGCCGCCCTGCTCCTGTCGACGTCCGGCCTCACCCGGGTGACCGCCAACTGGCCGCTGCCGGGGTGAGGCCGCAGCCCGCCCGGGCTCGCTAGCCGTCCGCGAGACTGCGCACGCACGAGGTGAGGGCGTCCAGGAGCGCGGCCTGCGTGGCCGGGTCGAGGCCGGCGCACATCCGCTGCTCGACGGCGCGGGCGGCGGTGCTCGCCGGGCGGAGCAGGGCCAGGCCGGCCGGGGTCAGTGAGGCCGGCAGCTCGCGCCCTCTCGGCGCCGTGGCGGGGCGGCTGACCAGGCCGCGGGTCTCCAGGGTCTGCAGCACGGTGTTCATCGACTGCCGGGTGACGAACGTGGCCCGGGCCAGCTCGGCGTTCGAGATGCCCGGCCGCTGCCCGAGCACCTCCAGGCACGAGTACTGCGGCACCGTCAGCTCCAGCGGCCGCAGCGCCTCGTCCATCGCCGCGCGCAGGGCGACGGCGGCCTGCTTCAGCACGTAGCCGACCGAACGTTCGACCGGACCGACGCCAAGGGGTTGCTCCATGTCAGCATCCTGACATATGCTCGGCCATGTCAGGACTTTGACATAGCACTCCTTGGAGGACACCATGGCCGTCACCGGACCCGACTTCATCGCCCTGCAGGTGCGCGACCTCGACCGGGCGGCCGCGTTCTACGAGGAGCGGCTCGGGCTGCGCCGCGCGCCGGTGAGCCCGCCGCACGCCGTCGTGTTCGCCACCGCACCCGTCGCCTTCGCGGTGCGGGAGCCGGCGCCGGGCGTCGAGCTCGACTCGGTCGAGCGGCCCGGGCTCGGCGTGGCGCTGTGGCTGCACGCCGACGACGCCCAGACCCTGCACGACGAGCTGGCCGCGGCCGGGGTGCCGATCGTCGCCCCGCCCGTCGACGGCCCGTTCGGCCGCACGTTCACGTTCGCCGACCCCGACGGCTATGCCGTCACGATCCACGACAAGGCCTGATCCGGCGCGCCGAACCCCGGCCGGGCGGCAGGCCCGCCGGTCCGGCCGGGGCGCGCGGTCGCCGGTGTTCACGCCGGCGCCGCCACCGCCGGTCCGCGCAGGGTGCGCCGGGCCGTGCCGAGCAGCGCCGCCCCGGTCAGGAGGACCGCCAGCGCGACGACCACCGCATACGGCCCGGGTGAAGCGTCAGGCCACACCCGGCCCGCGCGCGCGGAGCCGAACGGCAGCACCGTGAACATCGCCGCCGCCGTCCCGGCCAGCACCCCGGTGACGGTGGCCAGCAGCCCCTCCAGGGCGACCATCGCGAGGAGCTGGCCGCGGGTCGAGCCGGCCAGCCGCTGCTGGGCGAACTCCCGCCGCCGGTGCGTGGTGGCCGCGACGAGCGTGTTGACGAGCATCACCGCCACGAACACGGTGATCATGCCGACGACGACGTAGTTGAGCGTCTTGACGTCCTGCGCGTAGTCGGGCTGGACGGTGCCGGCCGCCGCGGTGTTCTCGATGTCCTGCATGTACACGGTGCCCGTCGCGATCCCGGAGAACAGGATCACCGGCATGACGGTGCCCGCCAGCTGCCGGGTGCGCTGCCGCACCCCGATCACGGCCAGCTCGCCGGCCGCCCCGAGCCGCCCGACGACGAGCGCGGCCACCGCCGTCACGAGCCGCAGCAGCTCCGGTGCGAACAGCGCCAGCCCGAGCGCCGCCCAGATCCCGGCCTGCCCGGCGGTCTGCATCGCGTCGATGCCCCGGCCGTCCATCACCGTGGCGGTCACCACCGCACAGCCCGTCCCGGCGAGGAGGAAGACGACCCCGCCGG
Source organism: Dactylosporangium vinaceum (assembly GCF_019904175.1). Taxonomy (GTDB): domain Bacteria; phylum Actinomycetota; class Actinomycetes; order Mycobacteriales; family Micromonosporaceae; genus Dactylosporangium; species Dactylosporangium vinaceum. Next base: position 5,219,253 of record NZ_CP061913.1, read on the forward strand.
CTCGCCTGATCCATTGCCTGTCGTGGGTACCGCGACCGCGCGCACCCCGCCGCGCCGCCGCGCTGCCGGCGAGGCCGGAGCCCACGAGCGTGACCCCGAACCCGGCGGCGAGCGCGGCGGTGCCGAACGAGAACCCGACCGATCCGGCCACCTGCCCGGTGCGCTGCAGCAGCGTGAGCAGCAGCCGCCCGAGCAGCATCCCGGCCGGGACCGCGAGCGCGGCGGCGAGCACCGCGACCGCGGCCGCCTCGCCCACCACCATGCGCCGCACCTGCCGCGGGGTCGCCCCGAGCCGCCGCAGTGCGATGATCTGCCCGGCCCGCTGCCGCACCGAGAGGGTAAGCGTCGACGTCACCGCGAACGCCACGATGACCAGGCACCAGCCCCCGCCGACAGCCGCGGTCGTGTAGAGCGAGTCCGCACCGGCCGGGTCCGTGCTCGCGGCCGCCGTGTCGATGAGCGACCCGAACGCCATGAGCAGCGCCGCCCCCAGCAGCGACGACAGCAGCGTGGCCACGAACCCGCCGGGCCGGTGCCGCAGGTTGCGCAGCGCCACCCCGATCACGCCGCACCGCCCGCGCTCGCCGCGGCACCGGCCGGGCCGGCCACGAGGTCGCCCAGGTGGGCCAGGCGCCCGGCGACCGCTTCGGCCGTCGGGGCCCGCAGCGAGCCGGCGAGGCGGCCGTCGGCGAGGAACACGACGGTGTCGGCGTACGCGGCGGCCACCGGGTCGTGGGTCACCATCACCACCGTGCGCCGGTGGTCGTCGACGACCGAGCGCAGCAGCGTCAGGACCTCGCGGGCGCTGCGCAGGTCGAGCGCGCCCGTGGGCTCGTCGGCGAAGATGACGGCGGGCTCGGCGACCAGGGCCCGGGCCACGGCCACGCGCTGGCGTTGACCGCCGGACAGCGACTCGGGGCGGTCGTGCCTGCGGTCGGCCAGGCCGAGCTGGGTGAGTACCCCCGAAATGGCTCCGGGGTCGGGCCGGCGCCCGGCCAGCCGCAGCGGCAGCCGGACGTTCTGCTCGACGGTCAGCGCCGGGAGCAGGTTGTAGTCCTGGAAGACGAACCCGACGCGGCGCCGGCGGAACTTCGTCATCGCGGTGTCACCGGCCGCCGTGAGCTCGGCGCCGTCGATGAACACCCGCCCGGCGGTCGGCCGGTCCAGCCCCGCCGCGCACTGCAGCAGCGTGCTCTTGCCGGAGCCCGAGGGCCCCATGACGGCCGTGAAACTCCCGGCCGGGAAGCCGACGGTGACGCCGTCGAGCGCGGTCACCGGCCCTTCGTAGATCTTGCGGAGCGACTCCAAACGAACGACATCGGTCATGACGTACAGCGTATGAGTGCACTAGTAACGACGATAGTGAGGCTGTCCCCAGTATTCATCCGCGGGCTCACCGCAGTGCACTAGTGCACAATGGGGGTGTGGAAGACGCGCCGTACCGCCGGATCGCCGCCGCGATAGCCGCCCGGATCGCCTCGGGCGAGCTCCCGCCCGGCGCCCGCATCCCCTCGACCCGGCAGCTCATGGCCGAGCACGGCATCGCGATGGCGACCGCGACGAAGGTCCTGACCACCCTGCGCGAGGAGGGCCTGGTCGAGGCGGTGCGCGGCGTCGGCACCGTTGTCGGCCGCTCCACCCCCGCTCCGGCCGACCGCGCCCTCGTCGTCGCCACCGCCGTGACGATCGCCGACGCCGAGGGCCTGCCGGGCCTGTCGATGCGCCGGCTCGCGGGGCAGCTGGGCCTGCCGACGATGGCGATCTACCGGTACGTGGCCGACCGCGAGGACCTCATCCTGCACATGATGGACAAGGTCATGGGCGACAACCCGCCGCCGCCCCTGACGCCGCAGCGCGACGGCCGCCGGGCCTGCGTCGAGGCGATCGCCCGTCTCCAGTGGACGATGTACCGCCGCCACACCTGGCTGGCTCAGGCCGTCTCCTTCACCCGCCCGCTGCCCGCCCCCAACGCGATGGCCCACACGGAGTGGACGATACGGGCCCTGGCCGGCTCCGCCCTGCCCCCGCCCGCCCGCTTCACCGCCGCCGTGACGATCGCCAACTACGTCCGCGGCACGGCGGTCAACCTGGCCGAGGAGGCCCAGGCCGAGCAGGACAGCGGCCTCACGGAGCGGGAGTGGATGCAGGCTCAGCAGGAGCGGATCTCGGCGGTGCTCGCCGACGGCCGCCACCCCTTGATGACCGCCTTCATCACCGGCCCCGAGGCGGCGCACTTCAGCCTCGACGGGCTCTTCGAGTTCGGCCTCCAACGCCTGCTGGACGGCCTCGCCCCGCTGCTCTAGCACCCACCCCGGCAACCGGCACCACCGCGTGCGCCCGAGCGGCGAGCGGCCGGCCGGGCACCGTCCACAGTGGCGGGTGGCCGGCCGCGGACATGCCGGCGGAGGTCGGGCCGCAGGTCATCAACCGGCGCGCAGCGGCAGGTGGATCGTGAAGACCGCGCCGCCCGCCGGTCCGGCGGCGGCCGTGATGGTGCCGCCGTGGCCGGTGACGACCTCGTGGGCGAGGGCCAGCCCGAGGCCGAAGCGCCGGTGGTCGTCGTGGCCGCGGGCGAAGCGGTCGAACAGGCGGTCGGCGTCGGCGGGGTCGAAGCCGGTGCCGTCGTCGCGGACGGTCAGCCTGACCTGTGGCGGGCCGGCCAGGTTGTGCAGCTCGACCGCGATGTGGCCGCCGGGCGCGGTGTGGTTGAACGCGTTGTCGAGCAGGGCGTTCACGACCCGCCGCAGCGCCGCCGGGCGTCCGTGGACGGTCGAGGGCCGGTCCGGGTCCAGGCGCAGCGAAAGCTCGATCCGTGCCGCTTCGGCCCGATGCCGAAACCCCGCGACGACGCCGTCGGCCACCACACCGAGGTCGACCTCGCCGCCGATCTCGGCCCGGCCGGCGAGCTGGGTGGACAGCAGCAGATCCTCCACGATCTCGCCGAGCTGGCGGGTGCCGGCCACGAGCCGCCGGGCGTCGGGCGCGATGTCGGCGGCGGCCGCACCCGAGCGCAGCTCCTGGTCGAGGAGCTGCGCCCGGGTGTGCAGCTGGGCGATCGGCGTGCGCAGCTCGTGGCTGGCGTCGGCGACGAAGCGCCGCTGCCGGGCCAGGGCCTCGCCCAGCGGCGCGGTGGCGTGCCGGGCCAGCAGCAGGCCGGCCACGACCGCGGCGGCCAGGCCGAGCAGCTCGGCGCCGCCGAGCGCGGCCAGCAGGCGTTGGGTCTCGGCCTGCTGGGCGGCGAGGCTGCCGACGACCTGGACGGTGGCGTCCCCGTGGGGCCGGGTGATCACGAGGTAGCCGCCGCTCTCTGCCTGCTCGGCGGCGCCGCCGGCCCGCACCCGCGCCAGGGCCGCACGGTCGGGGAAGCCGGGCGGTGCATCGTCGGTCGCGGTGAGCCCGCCGGCGGCGTCGATCCGGAAGATCCAGCTGCCGGCCGGCGGGTCGACGACGTCCTCCTCGGTCGCCGCGGTCTGGCGGACGGACGCGGTGAGGGCGGCCCGCTCCTCGCGGGCGACCACGTAGAGGGCGACCGCGCCGACGGCCAGCAGGATCAGGGCGATCACCACCGTGTGCCGCACGGCCAGGCTGCGCCGGGCGCGGCGCAGCAGGTCCCGGTCCGGATCGGGCCGGTTCACAGCCGGCCGAGCCGGTAGCCGGTGCCGCGCACGGTCGCCACGACGGTGGCGCCGAGCTTGCGGCGCAGGTAGTGCACGTAGGTGTCGGCGAGCGTGTCGGTGTCCGACTCCGGAAACACGCGGGCCGCGATCTCGCGGCGGCTGAACACCCGCTCCGGCTGCTCGGCGAGCAGCCGCAGCAGGTCGCTCTCCCGGCCCGACAGGGTCGTCGCCGCCCCGTCCGGCCCGGTGACGGTCCGGGCCATCAGGTCGAACTCGGCCGCGCCGACGGCGATGACCGGCGCGGCGACCGCGGGCCGGCGGCGCAGCAGCGCGCGGACCCGGGCCAGGAGCTCGTCCAGGTCGAACGGCTTCACGACGTAGTCCTCGGCGCCGCCGTCGAGCCCGGCGATGCGGTCGGCGACGGTCCCGAGCGCGGTGAGCATCAGCGCGGGCGCGTCGACGCCGCTGCGGCGCAGCCGGACCAGCAGGTCGAGGCCCTCGATCGCCGGCAGGCGCCGGTCCAGCACCAGCACGTCGTAGCCGCGGGTGAGCGCCCGGTGCAGCCCCGACTGGCCGTCGCGGGCCAGGTCGGCGCTGTAGCCGGCGTTGCCGAACGCGCGGACGAGCAGCTCGCCGAGTTCGCGGTCGTCCTCGACGACGAGCACACGGGTCACCTCTCCACTGTGGCAGGTGCCGGCGCTCATCCGGCGTGGGCCCCGTGCGGCGCGCCCGGCCGCGGAACGTCCATGGGGTAAATGTGAATGCCCGCAAATGGGAGTTCTCCAAGAATCGTGCCCATACGGTGGTCGAGGTAGATCATCGCTTTCCACGAACAGGAACCGCATGAACACCTTCAACGGCCTGCCCGCCCACGTGCTGCTCGTCCACGGCATCGTCGTGCTGCTGCCGCTCTCGGCACTGCTGCTCGTCCTGACCGCGGTGTGGCCCGCCGCCCGGCAGCGGCTCGCCGGCCCGAACGCGATACTGGCCGGGCTCGTGGTGCTGATGGTGCCGGTGACGACCGACGCGGGGGAGTGGCTGGAGCGGCGGATGCCCGGCACACCGCTGCTGCACACCCACGCCGAGCTGGGCGACACCGCGATCTTCTACGCCATCCCGATCGCGGCGCTGGCCCTCGTCGTCTGGTGGCGCGGGCGCGAGGCGGGCGGGTCCGCCGGCCGCCGGACCTTCCTCGCCCCGCTGTCCTCCGCCGTGACCACCGTGGTCGCGGTGCTCGCCCTGGCCGCCGCGGTGGCCGGCGTCTACGGCATCTACCGCATCGGTGACTCCGGCGCCAAGGCGGCCTGGACCGGCAACTTCAGCACGACCGCCCGGCCCGGGCACGACTGACGCGGCATCGGTCGGGTGGCATCGGTCAGGCGGCTGGGATGTGCCAGACGGCGTCCACCCCGGCGACCGTGTCCGCATCCAGCGGCTGGTATCCCTGCCGCGGCTCCACGTCACCGCGCACCCCGGCCGGCGCCACCTCGCCCGCCGGGGTCAGCCCCGCCGCGAGCCGCCCCTCGTACGTGTCCGGCGCCGGGTCGCCGAGCCCGATCGCCGCGCTGGAGCCCAGACTCCCGGCGATGACCGTGTACCGCGGCCCCAGCAGCGGTGCCACGATCGACCCGGCCCCGGCCCAGCTGAGGTCCAGGTCGCCGAGCACCCACCGGCTGGCCCCCCGCCGCAGGTGCGAGTTGTGCCCGCACACGAGGGCCGGCGCGGCGATGTGGCGCAGGTCGAGGAGGTTCTCGGCCATGAGCACGTCACGCACCGCGAGCAGCCGCGAGATCCGGGCGCTGCCGGGCTCCTCCGGCTCGGCGCACGCACGGTGGTACCGCAGCAGCCCGATGCCGGCCGTCAGCCACGTCCGCGCCCGCAGCCATGCCTCCCGCGACGTGGCGGCCATGAGCGCCGGCGCCCGCCGATGCAGCTCGATCCACAGCTCGTCGGCGATCAGCCGCAGCCGCACGGCGTCGGCCGAGCGCCCGGGCGACTGCGCCGGATCGAGCACGGCCTCGGTGCGGCTCCACCGCTCGTCCGGCCCGCCCGGAAGATCAGGATCCAACCCCAGATACTCGCGGGTGTACCGCAGGAAGCCGCGCGGACTCGGCGCGCTCATGTTCTCCATGGGAGCGTCGAAGCCGTGCAAGGCGATCCGATCCGGCGCTTCCCGCGTCGAGTTGTACTCCCGTAGCCACACCACGAGCTCCCGATTCCCGGCGAACGCACCCCAGCCGTGCGAGAACCCCGCCGAGAGCACGCTTTCCAGCTCCCCGACACCCTCGCGCACGTAGTCGTCGACGACGAGCGCGGCCACCCGGTCCACCTCGAGCACGATTGACCGGAACCCGCGCCCGGCCAGCTCGGCCAGCATCGCATTGCGCCGGTGCCGGAAGGCGGGCTCGGCGTGCACCGGCTCACCGAACGCGAGCAGCTCACAGCCCGCGGGCACGATCTCACCAAGTTCCACTGTCATACACGTAGACCGTACCGCTGAAACGCCGGTTGAGCCTTGAGCCGCATTTCAACGCGCGGTCGCGCACCGAAGTCTCAAACCGGGGCGACATGCCGGAACAGCAGCGGACAGGCTGCGTGATACAGCAGCCGATCCCCGACCGAGCCCGCGAGCAGCCCGGCCGCCGGCCCGTGCGGGCGGCCCCCGAGCACCAGCAGCTGCGCCTCGGCGGACGCCTCGAGCAGGACACCGGCCGGGTCCCCGGAGGGCACGCGGGCCATCGCGGGCACGGCCGGATACTTGTCGTGCCAGCGCTGCACATCGTCGGTGAGGTCGCACAGCAGGTCCGCGCGCACCCGGACCGGGCCCGTCGACAGCGGCGGGATGCCGACGCCCCACGGCGCGGTCGGCGGCGGCAGCACGTGGATGGCGACGACGTCGCAGCCGCGCCGCTCGGCCGCGGAGAACGCCGTGTCCAGCACCCGGCTGTCGTGCCGCGATCCGCTCACGGCGGCCACGACCGGTCCGTCCGCCGCACCGGCCCGCCCGCGCACCACGGCCACCAGACCCGGGGCCCGCATCGCCACCCGGGTCCCGGTCGCGCGCTGCAGCGCCTCGGCGAGCGCGTTGCGCCCGTGGCTGCCGACCACGGTGAGCGCGGCCCGCGCGGCGAGCCCCACGAGCACGTCGGCCGGTTCGCCGTCGACGGCCCGGCCGGTGACGGGCAGCCCGATCCGCAGCGCTCGGGCCGCGGTGACGGCCCGCTCCAGGTCGCCGGCGGCCGAGCCGCCCACGTGCACGATCTGCAGCCTGACACCCATCCGGGCCGCCTCGGCGGCGGCCCAGCGCACGACCGCGTCGTCCGCGGCGGTGCCGTCGATGCCCACGATCACGTCGCCGATGTCGTTCACAGCTGCCTCCCGACACTGGAAGTCCCACTTCGACACTCGCACCCCGGCCACGCCGCCGGACGTGCCGCACGGCTCGTCCGGGACGGGCCGTTGGACTCTGCTGCGAGCGCGGCGGCCGGTCATACGTTCGGTATGTGACACAGACCGGGTGAAGGAGGCCGTGATGAGCCGCTGGGATGTCGCCGACGTGATGACCGTCGGCGCGGTGTCGGTCCAGGAGGACACGCCGTTCAAGGAGATCATCGACCTGCTCGAACTGCACGAGGTCAACGCGCTGCCGGTCGTCGACGAGTTCGACCGGGTCGTGGGCATCGTGTCGTCGGCCGACCTGCTGACGAAGATCGAGTTCGCCGGCGACGACGACCGGGTCCGCCTCTTCGAGAGCCGCCACACCCGCCAGGCCCGCACCAAGGCCCACGCCACCGCCGCCGGCGAGCTCATGCACGCCCCGGCCATCACCATCACCGGCCGCGCCTCCCTTCCGGCCGCCGCCCGGATCATGGAGTCCGCCGGCCTGAAACGCCTGCCGGTCGTCGACGACCTGGGCCGCCTGATCGGCATGGTCACCCGGCGCGACCTGCTCAAGGTCTTCCTCCGCGCGGACGAGGACATCCGCCGCGAGATCCAGGACGCCGCCCTGGCCGGCCTGGTCGGCATCGACCACTCCCAGCTGCGCGTCGAGGTGGACGACGGCGTGGTGACCCTCCTGGGCCAGGTCGAGCGCGCCTCCCTCATCCCGGTGGTCATCCGCCAGATCGAGCGCACCGACGGCGTGGTCGACGTGGTGAGCCAGCTCTCCGCCGAGACCGACGACGAGCCCCGCCCCTACCAGGCCCCCGTCATGTTCTGAGGCCCGGCCCGCAGTACCCGGCTCCACCAGGCGACCCGGCTCTCGTCACGAGGGCCGGGTCTCGTGTTGCAACCGTGACGAGGGCCGGGTCTCGTCCGGCAATGCCCGCTCAGCGCAGCGGCAGGCCCAGCCGGCGGCCGGCGGTGCGGAGGTCGTCGCGGGCCGCCGGGTGGGCGGCGTGGTCGAGGATCTGCTGGGCCTGCTCGACGCAGTCGCGGCCCCAGATCTGGGCGGTGCCCTGCTCGGTCACGATGTAGCTGTGCTGGAACGACGTCACCGGGCCGGTCAGGAGCGGCACCACCGCCGACACGTCGGCCTTCGGGTGCCAGGACCGCAGGGCGATGATGGCGTGGCCGGACGGCGAGTGCATCGCGCCGACGATGAAGTCGGTCTGGCCGCCGAAGCCCGAGTGGGTGCGCCCGCCGATGCGGCTGGCGTTGGCCTGGGCGAAGAGGTCGACCTGCAGTGCGCTGTTGATGCTCATCAGCGCGGGGTGGGCGGCGATCGTGCCCGGGTCGTTGGTCTTCTCGGTGCGCAGCATGCGGATGCGCGGGTTGTTGTCGATCCAGTCGTACAGCTGGGCGGAGCCGAAGCAGAACGACGCCGTGATCGGTGTCGACGGGTCGAGCGCTCCGGCCTTCTCCAGCGCGAGCGCGCCGTCGCTGAACATCTCCGACCAGATCCGCAGACCCCGCCGGTCCAGCAGCGCGTCGAGCGTCGCGTCCGGAATCGCGCCGATCCCCAGCTGCAGAGTCGCGTGGGGCGGTACCAGAGCCGCCACTTTCGCCCCTATGGCCCCGCACGTCGCATCCGGCGCCGTGGGCGTGTGGGTGGGCAGCGGCTCGTCGCACTCCACCAGGTAGTCGACGGCGTCGACCGGGATCTGGGCGTCGCCGTAGGTGACGGGCATCGCCGGGTTGGCCTGGGCGATGACCAGCCCGCCGCGGGCCCGGACCGCCTCGATCGCGGCCGGCAGCACGTTGACCTCCACGCCCAGGCTGAGCGCGCCGCCGGCCGGTGGCGCGGTGTGCACGAGCACGACGTCCGGGACCAGGCGCTGGCGCAGCAGGTGCGGGACGAGCGAGAGCCGGCAGGGAAAGTACCGCAGCCGCGCCCCGCCGCGCATCCCCGGCCCGACGAACGACGTCTCGTGCGTGACGCCCTCGCGGTCCGGGATGCCGGGCTGGGCGTTGAGCATCACCAGCCGAAACTCGGCGATGCTCGCGTCGGCGACGGCGAGCAGCCGGAACGGGCTGGCGTAGTTGCCGCCGGCGACGATCCTGGGCACGCCGGTCAGCCCCGCGAGGACCCGGCTCAGCTGGGACTCGGTCACGGTGCGCATCAGGCTGCTCCGGCGAGCTGGGTGACGAATGTGCGCAGCGGCCGGCGCGGGCTCGCCGCGACCTGGTCGCCGTAGCCGATCCGCAGGATCATCTGCGGATACCAGCGTTCGCCCGGCGGGGTGAGCAGCCGGCGCAGGTGCGGCACCTCCAGCGCCTGCGTCATCGGCTGCGCCGACAGTCCGTGCACGGTGGCGGTCAGCAGGACGCGTTGCAGCGCGGCGCCCGCCTCCAGCCAGGCCGCCGGGGTGTCGCCGCGAGCGTGCAGGACGACGACCGTCGGATGCCGCTCGAACCGGGCGGCCGCCCGCGACAGACGGGGCAGCTCCAGGCCGAAGTCGCGCAGCGGCAGGGCGGCCGTGGTGGCCTTCGCGCCGAAGACCGCGGCACTCACACCGTCGCGCCGGTCGCCGTGCTCGCTCGTCCACCGCGCCAGCTCGCGCCGGTAGCCGGGGTCGGCCCGCAGCCACGCGTCGGCGGCCTGCGTGATGGCCAGCACGGCGCCGCGGCGCACCGGGTCGAGCACCACGAGCCGGGCCCGGCCGGTGGCCGCCGCCCGCTGCAAGGACTCGAGCAGCGCCGAGGGTACCGCGGCGTCGGCGAACGGTTCCCGATTGGTCCGCCGCCGCGCGATCGCCAGCGCCAGCGCCTGCATGTCCGGGCTCGGCTCGCGCACGCCCCCGGCAATCACACGCACCGCCGCGCCGGCGTGCTCCGGGAGCGACCCCCGCCGGCCGGCGAGCTCCAGGCGCGACGACCGCTCGCCCGCCGGCTCCAGGCGGGACACTCGCCCGCCGGCCGCCAGCGCGACCCGCAGGTTGCACACGGCCGCACCGACGCTGATGTGCAGCGCCCGCCCGTCGGGGTCGGCGCTGTGCAGGGCGCGCTCGGCGTCGGGGAACACGTCGAAGGCGGCCCCGTCGAACCGGAACCGCCACGGCTGGGTGTTGTGCATCGACGGGGCGGCCACGGCGGCGCGCAGGCAGGCTGCGACCGCTCGCTCCGAAAGCTGCTCGGCCATGCGCCCAGGATCACCGGCCCGGGTCCGCTTCCGGCAGGGCCGTTGGACCCGGCCCGGCGGGTCCGCAGGCTCTGGAAGGGGCGGCCCGTGCGGCGTTGGATTGCAGTGGACCGAGGAGGAATGTCATGACGGTGACCGCACTTGCGACGAGCGCCGAGGCCACCACCGCCGCCGCGATCGACGGGCTGGTGGAGCGGGCTCTGGGTGCGCTGGAGGAGTACGCCGGGCTCGACCAGGAACGCGTCGACCACATCGTGAAGAAGGCGTCAGTGGCCGCACTGAGCGCGCACGGCCGCCTGGCCGAGCTGGCGATCGCGGAGACCGGCCGCGGCGTGTTCGAGGACAAGGCGGTCAAGAACGTCTTCGCCTCCGAGCACATCGCCCACAGCCTGGCCGGCCTGCGGACCGTCGGCGTGGTGGCCCGCAACGAGATCGACGGCATCGTCGAGATCGCCGACCCGGTCGGCGTCGTCTGCGCCGTCACGCCGGTGACCAACCCGACGTCGACCACGGTCTTCAAGGCCCTCATCGCGCTCAAGACCCGAAACCCGGTGGTGTTCGCGTTCCACCCGGCGGCCCAGCGGTGCAGCGCCGAGGCCGCGCGGGTCGTGCGCGACGCCGCGGTCGCGGCCGGTGCGCCCCGCGACTGCATCCAGTGGGTCGAACAGCCGTCGATCGAGGCGACGCAGACGCTCATGGCGCACTCCGGCGTGGCGGTCATCCTGGCCACCGGCGGCGGCGCGATGGTCCGGGCCGCGTACTCGGCCGGCAAGCCCGCGCTGGGCGTCGGCCCCGGCAACGTTCCCGCGTACGTCGAGCGCAGCGCCGACGTCGTGCGGGCGGTGCACGACATCGTGGTCTCCAAGACGTTCGACAACGGCATGATCTGCGCCTCGGAGCAGGCCGTCATCCTCGACGACGAGATCGCCGAGGCGGCCGTCGCCGAGTTCGAGCGCCTGCACGCGCACGTCGCCACCCCCGACGAGAAGCTGCTGCTGGAAAAGCTGATATTCGGCGGGGGTACGCGGGTCAACCCCGACATCGTCGGCCGGAGCGCGACCTGGATCGCCGCTCAGGCCGGGTTCACCGTCGCCGCCGAGACCTCCGTCATCCTGGTGCCGGTCGCCGGTGTCGGCCCGCAGGAGCCGCTGACCCGCGAGAAGCTCTGCCCGGTCCTGGCGGTCCTGCGCGCCGGTTCGCGGGACGAGGGGTTCGAGCTGGCCGAGCGGATGGTGCAGTTCGACGGCCGCGGGCACAGCGCCGTCATCCACACCGCGAGTGCCGAGGTCGCGGAGGAGTACGGCCGCCGGGTCCAGGCGGTGCGCATCATCTGGAACTCGCCGTCGTCGCAGGGCGGCATCGGCGACGTGTACAACGCTTTCCTGCCCTCGCTCACCCTCGGCTGCGGCAGCTACGGGAGGAACTCGGTGTCCGGCAACGTCTCGGCGGTCAACCTCCTGAACATCAAGCGGGTCGGGCGGCGTACCAACAACCTGCAGTGGTTCAAGATCCCGCCGAAGATCTACTTCGAGCCCAACGCGATCCGCTACCTGGCCGACATGCCCGGCGTGCACCGCGTCACGATCGTCACCGACCCGACGATGACCCGGCTCGGGTACGTCGACCGGATCCGCGCCGCCCTGCGCGCCGGCGTCAACCCGGTCACCGTGCAGATCCTCGACAACGTCGAGCCGGAGCCGACGATGGCGACCGTCGAGCGCGGCGCCGAGCTCATGCGCCAGTTCCGCCCGGACACGATCATCGCGCTCGGCGGCGGCTCGCCGATGGACGCGGCGAAGGTGATGTGGCTGCTGTACGAGCACCCCGGCACCGAGTTCGCGGACATGCGCGAGAAGTTCTTCGACATCCGCAAGCGCGCCTTCACCTTCCCGACCCTCGGCACCCTGGCCCGGCTGGTGTGCGTCCCGACCACCTCGGGCACCGGCGCCGAGATCACGCCGTTCGCGGTCATCACCGACACGGCGACCGGGATGAAGTACCCCCTGGCCGACTACGCGCTGACGCCGAGCGTGGCGATCATCGACCCGGTGCTCACCGCCGACCTGCCGCCGAGCGTGACCGCCGACAGCGGCTTCGACGCGCTCACCCACGCGACGGAGGCGTACGTCTCGGTGTACGCCAGCGACTACACCGACGGCCTGGCCCTGCACGCGATCCGGCTCATCTTCGGCAACCTCGCCAACGCCGTGCACCGCGGCGCCGCCGACCCGGTGGCCCGCGAGAAGATGCACAACGCGGGATCGATAGCCGGCATGGCGTTCGGCAACGCGTTCCTCGGCATCGTGCACGCCTGCGCGCACACGCTCGGTGCGACGTTCCACATCGCGCACGGCCGCACGAACGCCATCCTGCTGCCGCACGTCGTCCGGCACAACGGCCGGATTCCGGCGAAGCTCAACTCGTGGCCGAAGTACGAGCGGTACGTGGCCCCGGAGCGCTTCCAGGACATCGCCCGGATGCTTGGCCTGCCCGCGGCGACCCCGGAGGAGGGCGTCGAGTCCTACGCCCGGGCCCTTGAGCGGCTGCGCGCCGAGGTCGGCATCGAGCCGTCCTTCCGCGCGGCCGGCGTGGACGAGGACGCCTTCCTGGCGGCGCTGCCACAGCAGGCGATGAACGCCTACCTGGACCAGTGCGCGCCGGCCAACCCGCGGATGCCGATGCTCGACGACCTGCGCGACATCATGCGCACCGCGTACTACGGCACCACCGAACGCTGACGCGGCTTCTCGTGAAGGGAGCGGACGATGACGAAGCCAGGCCGGGCCGAGATCGACCGGATCGCCGAGGCCACGATCGCGGCGCTGCGCGCACCGTCCATCTTGAACACCCAGCCGTGGCGCTGGCGGCTGGCCACCACCCACGGCGAACTGTGGGCCGACCGGGCCCGGCAACTGCCGGGCCTGGACCCCGACGGCCGCCTGCTGCTGCTGAGCTGCGGCACCGCCCTGCACCACGCGACGGTGGCCCTGCGCGCGGCCGGCTACCGGGCCGAGATCGAGCGCCGGCCCGACCCGGCCCGGCCGGACCTGATCGCCCGGCTGCGCCAGGGCTCGCCGATCGACCCGGACGATGAGCTCTACCGCGCCATCTACCAGCGCCGGACCGACCGCCGCCCGTTCGCCGACGAGCCGCCCGCCGCGGCCGTCGTCGACGAACTGCGGGCCGCCGCCGAACGCCACAACGTGCATCTGCACACGGTCCCGCCCGACCAGCTGACCGCCCTCGCCGCGGCCGTGGCCCATGCGGGCGCCGCCGAGCAGACCGACCCCGGCATGAGCGCCGACGTGCTGACCTGGACGACCCGCAGCCGCGACGACCGCGACGGGGTGACGGCCCGCAGTCTCACCGCGCCCGGCCGCCGGAGCATCGCACCCCGCAACCTGTCCCCGGCCCGGCCGCCGTCGCTGGAGCCGGGCCCGGGACAGGACCGCGGCACCGTGTACGCGCTGCTGGTGACCGACGCGGACGAGCCGGCGGACTGGCTCACCGCCGGCGAGGCGCTGTCCGACGTCTGGCTCACGCTCACCGCCCGCGGCCTGGCCGCCTCCCCGATCAGCGAGGTGATCGAGGTCGCGCCGGTCCGCCTGGCCCTGCACCGGCTGCTCGGCGGCGTCGGCCACCCGGCCATCGCCCTGCGCATCGGCGTGCCGGTCAGCGACGCCGACCCCGTTCCGCCGGCCGTGCGGCGCTCCGGCACGGACGTCATCGGCCTGCCCTGAGACGCCAGGCCCTCACTCCACCCGGCCGGCCGGTGCTCGCAGGAACGCCTCGATGCGTTCGGCGATCGCCGGCCAGTCGGGCGAACACCACACGAAATGCCCGGCCGCGCGGCTCACGACGAGCGTCGCCCGCGGCAGCCGGGCCGCAAGCGCCTCGGCCTGGGCGAACGGCACGCCGCCGTCAGTCGCCGACGCGACGATGAGGGCCGGTGACCGGACCGACCCGCAGTCGACCGGCTCCGGCCGCAGGTCCCGGATGAAGCCCCGGCCCGAGCGCATGGCCCCGAACAGCGCGCGCAGCATCTCCTCGTCGGCCGGCCCGATCCCGGCCCGCGCCGCCGCCCCGCGGGCCGTCGACACCCCGGCCACCAGCGCCCGCAGCGCGCGGCGGCCGCCGATCCGCAGCGCCAGCCGGATCGCCGCCCAGGTGACGGCCTCGACCCCGGGCCGGAAGACCACCTGCCCGCCCAGCCGGGTGCGCCGGTCCGGCCACGGCAGCGGTCCGACCGCGCTGATCAGGACCAGCCGCTGCACCAGGTCGGGGTGGCGGGCGGCCAGCGCGATCGCGGCCGGGCCGCCGCCGGAGATGCCCACGACCGCCGCGACCCGGGCGATCCCGAGCTCGTCGCACAGCGCCCGCACGGCGTCGGTGTACCGCACCAGGGAGCCGTCGCCGGGCAGTGCCGTGCGGCCGTAGCCGGGCCGCGACGGCGCCAGCACGCTCCAGCCGGCCGCCGCGAACGACTCCTCACCCAGGGCCAGCCCCGCCCGCATGTGCCCGCCGTGCAGGACGAGCAGCACGCCCGCCCGGCGCCGCTCGAAGCGGTACTCCAGCCGCGCACCCGCGACCACCCGGACCGCGACCGGCCTCGGCGCCAGCGTCATGTCGGCCTCCCGTCAGCGCCGAGCGTACGACAGTGACGCACGGCGGCGGCCCGGGCCGTCCGGGCCCGGGCCGCCGCGCTGGGCCGCCGGTTCAGCGGTGCTCGTGGGCGTGCTGCCGGTCGAGGCGGCTCTGCAGGCGGTCCTGCATCAGGTCGAGCGCCTCGTACGGGGTGTCGCCGTGCGCCTCGGCGTGCAGGACCCGGCCGTTGAGGTCGATCTCGGCGCGGGCCGTGACCGGGCGGTCGGCGGCCGGGTTGCCGATCTGGTCGAGCCGCACGCGGGCGAAGAGCACCGGCCGGTCGGTGTGGCCGAGGACCGCGGTGACCTTGTCACGGGCGTAGTACTGCACCTGCGGCTCCATGCCCGGCTGCAGCTGCACGTTGACCTCGACCTCGTCGTGAGTGCGGGACATCGTCATCGTCCTTTCGCCGTCGCGCGGCGGGAGATCTCCGCCTGAGATCATTTGATCTCCGCCGGCCGGTGCGGTCCCAGAGTCTTCCGGCCCGTCCGCCCGGACCGAGGTCCCGTCCGGCCGCGTCGGCGTCACGGCCAGCGCAGATGGTCGAGGCGGCGCTGGTACTCCTCGTCGTCGATCTCACCGCGCGCATAGCGGTCGGCCAGCAGCGCCGCCGCGTCCCGCCCGCCGGCCGGATCACGGCGGCGCAGCGCGTACACCGCGGCCCCGGCGGCGGCCAGGAACAGCAGGGCGATCAGCAGGAGGCCGTCGAGCGGATACCCGGCCATGCCGTACGTGTGATGCCACATCATGGGTCTCATCTCCCTGGTCGGCGGTCCCGGCGCCGGAGCCGGGCCCGCCACAACTCGTCGGCTCCCCAGACCACGAACGGCATGGGCAGTAGCAGCGCGAGCCGGTCCCAGCCGGGCACCGCGGTGTCGAAGAGGCCGCGCAGGGCCGGCACGGTGACAAGCGCGGCGGCGAAGGCGACCTCGAACAGGACGCCCCACAGCAGCAGGCGGTTGGTGAACAGCCCGACGGCCCGCAGCGGCGCGGTCTGCGTGCGGGCGGCGAACGCGGTGCCGATCTGACAGGCCACGATGCCGAGGAACGTCATCGTGGTCGCCTCCCGCCACACGAGGTGCAGCGGCGTGCCCGGCCCGGTCGGGTCGCCCAGGTGCCAGCCGCCCGCGAGCAGCGTGGCGAGGAACGCGGCCAGCACGAGCAGCGCCGAGACGCCGCCCAGGACCGCCCAGGCCCACACCAGCATCCGGCCCTGGATGACGCCCTGCCCGCGGGTGCGCGGCGGGCGCTGCATGAGCCCGGGCTCGGCAGGCTCGCGGCCCAGCGCCAGGGCCGGCAGCGTCTCGGTGCCCAGGTCGATGGCGAGGATCTGCAGCACCGTCAGGGGCAGCGGGACGGCCCCGCCGGAGAGGGCGAACACCAGGAACGGCACGACCTCGGGGGTGGCGTGGGCGAAGATGTAGAGGATGAACTTGCGCACGTTGTCGTAGACGCGGCGGCCCGCCTGCACGGCCGTGACGACGGTGGCGAAGTTGTCGTCGGTGAGGATCATCGTCGCGGCCTCGCGGGCCACGTCGGTGCCGGCGACGCCCATCGCGACGCCGATGTCGGCCCGCCGCAGCGCCGGCGCGTCGTTGACGCCGTCACCGGTCATCGCCACCACGTGGCCCTGGGCGCGCAGCGCGTCGGCGATGCGCAGCTTGGCCTCGGGAGAGCTGCGGGCGAAGATCAGCTCCCGGTGGTCGGTGAGGAGCCGGTCGAGCTGCGCCTCGGGCATCGCATCCAGTTCGGCACCGGTGACGATCGGCGTCTCCGCGGTGCCGATGCCGACCCGCCGGGCGATCTCGGCGGCGGTGAGCCCGTGGTCGCCCGTGACCACCATCAGCCGGATCCCGGCGGTGTGGCAGCGCTCGACGGCGGCGGCGACCTCCGGCCGCGGCGGGTCGAACATCGCGATGAGCCCGAGCAGCGTGAGGTCGCGCTCGGCGTCCTCCCGCCGCTCGGGCGGCGGCCCCGGCGGCAGCCGGCGCACGGCGACGGCGAGCAGCCGCAGGCCGTGCGCGGCGAGCTCGGCCACGGCCGCGCCGACAGCGGCCCGGTCGGCCCCGATGAGGTCGTGGTCGCCGGTGGCCCCGGCGATCCGCGAGCACAGCGGCACCAGCTCCTCGGGCGCGCCCTTGGCGTGCAGCCACGCCTCGCCGTCGATCTCGTCGACGGTGGACATGCGGCGCAGGGCCGGGTCGAAGTGAAACTGGCGGCGCCGGTCGCGGCGGCGCGCGGCGGCGTCGACCGGCACGCCGAGGTCGGCCGCGGCGTGCAGCAGCGCGATCTCCGTGGGGTCGCCGGTCTCCGGCTCCAGACCGGCGTTGTTACAGCGGGCCGCCGCCGTGGCCAGCCGCAGCGTGGCAGCGAGCGGCGCGGGGTGCCCGGGCTCGAGCTCGATGCGCTGCGGCCGCGTCCACACGGCGGTGACGCGCATCCGGTTCATGGTGAGCGTGCCGGTCTTGTCGGTGCAGATCACTGTCGTGGAGCCGAGGGTCTCGACCGCGCTGAGCCGCTTGACGACGGCACCGCCGCGGGCCAGCTCACGCACCCCCATGCCGAGCGCGAGCGTGATGGTGGGCAGCAGGCCCTCGGGTACGTTGGCCACCAGCAGCCCGATGGCGAACGTGAACGCCGCGGCCGTTGACAGGTGCGCGGCGAACGTGCCGAGCGGCAGGAAGGCCAGCCCGGCGGTGACCGCGACCAGCGCGATGAGCCAGGCGACCCGCTTCACCTGGGCTTCCAGCGGGCTCTCGTCGCGGCCGACCCGCTGGGTCAGGGCGGCGATGCGACCGAGCTCCGTGCGCATGCCGGTGCCGTAGACGAGGGCGGTGGCCTCGCCGCCGGTGCAGCTGGTGCCGCTGAAGACCAGGTCGCGCGACTCCAGCAGCGGCCCGCCCCGGTCCGTCTCGGCGGCCGAGCGGTAGGCGGGCAGGGATTCACCGTTGAGGGTCGACAGGTCGACCTCGACGCCGCCCTCGATGAGCCGGGCGTCGGCGCAGATGCGCTCGCCCTCCTCGATCATCAGGACGTCGCCCGGCACCAGGTCGGCGGCCGGGATCGCGGTGCGCACGCCGTCGCGCAGCACCGTCGCCCGCTGGGGCAGGTAGGCGGCCAGCGCCTCCACGGCCCGCTCGGCCTGCTGCTCCTGGACGAACGCGAACACGGCGTTGACGATCACGACGACCCCGATCGCGACCGCGAGCGCGGTGGTGCCGGCCACGAGCGCCAGGGCGGCGGCGAGCCAGAGCAGGGCGGCGAGCGGATGGACGAGCTGGCGGACCAGCTCGCGCCACCACCGCCGCCCGCCCCGCCGGGTCAGCTCGTTCGGTCCGTACACGACCAGCCGGCGGGCGGCCTCCCGGGCCGGGAGGCCGCCCGCGCCGCAGCGCAGGTCGCGCATCAGCAGGTCGATCGGCTCCCGCGGGTCCTGCGCGGCGGGGAGCTGGCCGGTCACTGTGGTCATGGCGGCGGGCCGCTCACTCGTCCCGGCGCCCGTGGGCGATCAGCACCGGGCACTCGGCGTGGTGCATGAGCTGCTGGCCGACCGAGCCCAGCAGCAGGCCGGCGAAGCCGCCGTGGCCCCGGCTCCCGACGACCACGAGCTGCGCCGTGTGCGAGACACCGAGGAGCGCCTTGGCCGCCCGGCCGGGGGCGACGAGCGCCTCGACCTTGACGTCCGGATAGCGCTCCTGCCACGGCTCCAGCGAGCTGTCCAGCGCCGCCCGCTCGAACGCCTCGATGTCGGGCAGGGGGAGCGCCGGCTGCGGGGGAGTGGCGTGGATGCGCACGGCGATCAGCTCGGTGTGGCGGTCGGCGGCGGCCGCGAAGGCCAGCGCGAGGGCGTCCTCACTGGAGGCGGAGCCGTCGACGCCGACGACGACCGGGCCGTCGGCCGCCGTGCTGCGGCCGCGCACGACCGCGACCGGGACGTGGGCGTGGGTGGCGACCTGCTGGCTCACCGAGCCCATCAGCAGGTTGCTCAGACCGCCGGCGCCGCGGCTGCCCACGACGAGCAGCCGGGCCCCGGCGTCGCCGAGGTCGAGCAGTGTCGCGGCGGCCGGGGCGTCGATGCTCAGGCCGATCACGTCCAGGCCGCAGGCGCGCTCGCGCACGTGCGCCGCCATCTGCGAGACCAGCTGCTCGGCCGCCTGCCGGGCGGCTTCGAGCTGCTCACCGACCGCGGCGTAGTACGGGCCCGGCCAGTACACCTGGTAGGTGTTGACGATCTGCAGCTGGCATCCGGTGCGCTCGGCCTCGTCGGCGGCCCACTCGACCGCCTGGCGGGCCGGGTCGGAGCCGTCGTAGCCGACGACGATCCGGGGTGGGTTCGCGTTGGTGCTCATGGCTGCCTCCTGACGGCAGTTCAGCGGCTGTCGGAGCCGGTGGCCTCGACGGCGGCCCGGCCGGCTTCGAGGCGGGCGACCGGGACGCGGAACGGTGAGCAGGACACGTAGTCGAGGCCCACCTCGTGGAAGAAGTGCACCGAGTCGGGGTCGCCGCCGTGCTCGCCGCAGACACCGATGTGCAGGCCGGGGTGGGCGGTGCGGCCCTCGGCGACGGCGATGCGGATGAGCCGGCCCACGCCGTCGCGGTCGATGGACTCGAAGGGCGAGACGCCGAAGATGCCGAGCTCGAAGTACTGGCGGAAGAACGCCCCTTCGACGTCGTCGCGAGAGAAGCCCCAGCCCATCTGGGTGAGGTCGTTGGTCCCGAACGAGAAGAAGTCCGCGGCGCGGGCGATCTCGCCCGCCGTGAGGGCGGCCCGCGGGACCTCGATCATGGTGCCGATGCGGGCCGCGACGCCGATCTCCGCGAGCAGCCGCTGGGCCTCGGCGCGCACGGTCTCCAGCTCCTGGACGGCGCCGACGAGCGGCACCATGATCTCGGCCCGGGAGCCGGGGACGCGGGCCGCGGCCTCGGCGATCGCCCGGACCTGCATCGCGAAGAGGCCGGGGATGACCAGGCCGAGGCGTACGCCGCGCAGCCCCAGCATCGGGTTGTCCTCGTGCAGGCGGTGCACGGCGTCGAGCAGGTCGCGGTCGTGCCCGGGGTCCTCGCCGCGCTCCTCGGCCCGGGCGACGCGCACGGCGAGCTCCTCCAGCGGCGGCAGGAACTCGTGCAGCGGCGGATCGATCAGCCGGATGGTGACCGGCAGCCCGGCCATCTCGCGCAACAGCGCGGTGAAGTCGTCGCGCTGCAGGGGCAGCAGGGCGGCCAGCGCGGCCTCGCGCTGCTCCGCGGTGCGGGCCAGGATGAGCCGCTCCACAAGGGTCCGGCGGGCGCCGAGGAACATGTGCTCGGTGCGGCACAGGCCGATGCCCTGCGCGCCGAAGCGCCGGGCCCGGGCCGCGTCGGCGGCGGTGTCGGCGTTGGCCCGCACGCTGAGCCGGCGGCGCTTGTCGGCATGGGTCAGCAGCCGGTCCACGGCCCGCACCAGCGGGTCGGCGTCCGGCGCCAGCTCACCCTCGAAGTAGCGGACCACCGGTGAGGGCTGCACCGGCACCGCGCCGAGGTAGACGGCGCCGGCGGTGCCGTCGATGCTGACCAGGTCGCCCTCGTTGAGCTCGACGTCGAGCGTGGCGCCGCACACGCACGTCTTGCCCATGCCGCGGGCGACGACGGCGGCGTGCGAGGTCTTCCCGCCGCGGCTGGTCAGGATGCCCTGGGCGGCGATCATGCCGGGCAGGTCGTCGGGGTTTGTCTCCCGGCGCACCAGGATGACAGGCGTGCCGTCCGCGGCGACCTCGGCCGCGCGCTTCGAGTCGAACACGGCGACACCCACGGCCGCGCCGGGCGATGCGGCGACGCCGGTGCCGATGCGCCGCGGGCCGCCGGTGAAGTCGAAGGTCGGGAACATCAGCTGCGCCAGCTGCGTGCCGGTGACGCGGGTCAGCGCCTCGTCGAGGTCGATGAGGCCCTCGTCGACAAGCTGGGACGCGATCACGAACGCGGCGGCCGCGGTGCGCTTGCCGACCCGGGTCTGCAGCATCCAGAGCTTGCCGCGCTCGATGGTGAACTCGATGTCGCAGAGGTCCTTGTAGTGCTCCTCGAGGGTGGCCATGATCGACATGAGCTCGTCGTAGGAGGCCTTGTCGCGCTGCTCGAGGTCCTGCAGCGGCATGGTGTTGCGGATGCCGGCCACGACGTCCTCGCCCTGGGCGTTGGCGAGGTAGTCGCCGTAGACCCCGCGCTCGCCGGTGGCCGGGTCGCGGGTGAACGCCACACCGGTCCCGGAGTCGGCGCCCAGGTTGCCGAACACCATCGCCACCACGTTCACCGCGGTGCCGAGGTTCGACGGGATGCGCTCCTGGCGGCGGTACAGCACCGCGCGCTCGGAGTTCCAGGACGTGAACACCGCCCGGATCGCCGTGTCGAGCTGCTCGCGCGGGTCCTGGGGGAAGTCGTGCCCGGTGTACTCCCGGAAGATCGCCTTGTGCCGCTCGACCGAGTCGCCGGTGAACGCGTCGCCCGGGATGCCGCAGACGGTCCGGCCGTACATCTGGATCAGCCGCCGGTAACAGTCCTGCGCGAACCGCTCGTCGCCGGTCCGGGCCGCGAGGCCGGCCACCGTCGCGTCGGTCAGGCCGACGTCGAGGATGGTCTCCATCATGCCCGGCATCGAGAACTTCGCGCCCGAGCGGACCGACACCAGCAGCGGATCGGCCGGATCGCCGAACCGGCGGCCGGCCCGCTCCTCCAGGCGCTCCAGGTGCAGCTCGATCTCGTCGTCCAGGCCGTACGGCGCGCGGCCGGTGCGCAGGAAGGCCCGGCACGCGTCGGTGGTGATGGTGAAGCCGGGTGGCACCGGCAGCCCGAGACGGGCCATCTCCGCGAGGTTGCCGCCCTTGCCGCCGAGCAGGTCCTTGAGGTCGCGGCCACCCTCGGCGAAGTCGTAGACGTACTTGGTCATCGCACACCTCCACGGCCAAGCTAGGCGCGCCCGGGCGGCCCCGTGTAGGGCCGACGGCCCGGTGACGGCGGGACCTGCGCCCCTGCCCGGAACCGTCGCGCCGCGGAACGCTTGAGGCATGACCACCACGAGCGTTCCCGCCGAGACTGCACTCGCCCCCTGGCGCGGATTCCGCGGCGGCCGGTGGCGCGACGAGATCGACGTCGCCGGCTTCATCCGGGCCAACGTCCGGCCGTACACCGGCGACGCGTCATTCCTCGCCGGCCCCACCCCCCGCACTACCCACGTATGGGGCCTGCTCACCGCGATGTTCCCCGAGGAGCGGGCGCGGGGGATCTACGACGTCGACGTGCACACGCCGGCCGCGATCACCGCGCACGCACCCGGGTACATCGACCGGGACCGGGAGCTGATCGTCGGCCTGCAGACCGACGCGCCGCTGCGCCGGGCCATCATGCCCAACGGCGGGCTGCGCATGGTCGTGAACGGGCTGCGCGCGTACGGCTACGAGCTCGACCCGATCGTGGAGGAGATCTTCACGCGCTACCGCAAGACGCACAACGAGGCGGTGTTCGACGCCTACACGCCGCAGATCCTGGCCGCGCGCAAGGCCGGGATCATCACCGGGCTGCCCGACGCGTACGGCCGTGGCCGCATCATCGGCGACTACCGGCGGGTGGCGCTCTACGGCGTCGACGCGCTGATCGAGGCCAAGCGGCGCGACAAGGCGTCGCTCGACGACCGCCCCGCGTCCGCCGATGTCGTGCGCGACCGGGAGGAGCTGGCCGAGCAGTTGCGCGCGCTCGGGGAGCTCAAGGCGATGGCGGGCTCCTACGGGTACGACATCTCGGGTCCGGCCCGTAACGCCCGCGAGGCGATCCAGTGGCTGTACTTCGGCTACCTGGCCGCGACCAAGGAGCAGAACGGCGCGGCGATGTCCCTGGGCCGCACCTCGACGTTCCTCGACGTGTACCTCGAGCGCGACCTCGACGAGGGCACGCTGGACGAGGCCGGGGCACAGGAGCTCGTCGACGACTTCGTCATCAAGCTGCGCATCATCCGCTTCCTGCGCACGCCCGAATACGACCAGCTGTTCTCCGGCGACCCGACCTGGGTGACCGAGTCCATCGGCGGCATGGCCGGCGACGGCGCGACGACGCTGGTGAGCCGGACGTCGTTCCGATACCTGCGGACGCTGTACAACCTCGGCCCGGCGCCCGAGCCGAACCTGACGGTGCTGTGGTCGCCGGCGCTGCCCGAGCCGTTCAAGCGGTTCTGCGCGCAGGTCTCCCTCGACACCAGCGCCATCCAGTACGAGAACGACACGCTGCTGCGCGAATACAGCGACGACGACACGGCCATCGCGTGCTGCGTCTCGGCGATGCGGGTCGGCAAGGACATGCAGTTCTTCGGCGCCCGCGTGAACGTCGCCAAAGCGCTGCTCTACGCCATCAACGGCGGCCGCGACGAGATGACGGGCGCCCAGGTGGCCCCGGCCGCGCAGCCCGTGACCGGCGACGTCCTGGACTACGACACGGTGCTCGCGTCGTTCGACCGGACGCTCGACTGGCTCGCCCGCACCTACGTGGACGCGCTGAACATCATCCACTACATGCACGACAAGTACGCGTACGAGCGCCTCGAAATGGCCCTGCACGACTACCCGGTGCGCCGGTTCCTCGCGTGCGGGATCGCGGGCCTCTCAGTCGCCGCGGACAGCCTCTCGGCGATCCGCTACGCGACGGTCCGCCCGGTGCGCGACGACACCGGGCTCGTCGTGGACTACACGATCGAGGGGACGTACCCCGCGTACGGCAACGGCGACGACCGCGCCGACAGCATCGCGGTGTGGCTCGTCGAGACGTTCATGGAGAAGGTGCGCGCCAACCCGAGCTACCGCGACGCGATCCACACCCAGTCGGTGCTGACCATCACGTCGAACGTCGTCTACGGCAAGCACACCGGCAACACGCCCGACGGCCGCCGGGCCGGCGAGCCGTTCGCGCCCGGGGCCAACCCGATGAACGGCCGCGACGTGCACGGCATGGCCGCCTCGGCGCTGTCGGTGGCGAAGCTGCCCTTCGCGTCTGCCCGCGACGGCATCTCGCTGACCAGCACGGTCACCCCGGACGGCCTGGGCCGCGCCGACGACGAGCGGGCCGCGAACCTGGCCGGCATCCTCGACGCCTACACGGGCGCCGGCGGCTTCCACCTCAACGTCAACGTCCTGGACCGGGCGACGCTGCTGGACGCGATGGAGCACCCGGAGCGCTACCCGCAGCTGACCATCCGCGTCTCCGGCTACGCCGTGAACTTCGTCAAGCTCACGGCCGAACAGCAGCGCGACGTCATCGGCCGCACCTTCCACGGCGCCCGATGACCACCGGCCGGCTGCACTCCTGGGACCTGTCCACCGGTGTGGACGGTCCCGGGACCAGGTTCGTGGCGTTCCTGTCGGGATGCCCACTGCGCTGCCTGTACTGCCAGAACCCCGACACCTGGCACATGCGCGACGGCACCGCGACCACCGCGGCGGACCTCCTGGACCGCCTGTCCGGCTACGCCGCCTTCCTGCGCACCGCCGGCGGCGGCCTGACCGTCAGCGGCGGCGAACCGTTGCTGCAGCCGGCCTTCACCCGGGCGCTGTTCGCCGGCGCCCGGGAGCTCAATCTGCACACCGCCCTTGACACGTCCGGCGCGCTCGGCGCCCGGGCCGGCGACGACCTGCTCGACCTGACAAGCCTGGTCCTGCTTGATATCAAGTGCTGGGACCCGGCGGGCTACCGCAGCCTGACCGGCGGCGACCTGAGCCCGACCCTGGACTTCGCCCGCCGCCTGTCGATCCGCGCCACACCCGTCTGGCTGCGCTACGTCCTGGTCCCCGGCTACACCGACGACCTGACCGACGTCAAGGGCCTGTCCCGCTTCGCCGCCGGCCTCGGCAACGTGGAACGCGTCGACGTGCTGCCCTTCCACAAGCTCGGCGTCCCGAAGTACGAGCGCCTGGGCATCCGCTTCCCGCTCCACGACACCCCGCCGCCCACGCCGGACCTGACCGAACGGGTCCGCGCCGTGTTCCGCGAGGCGGGCCTGAAAACCGTCTAGCCACACCGACACGAGAGAGTCGGCCCGCATCGTGCGGGCCGACTCTCGTCGTCACTGCTGCTGGTGGCGTCGCCTAGTGCTCGGCTCCCGCGACGAGCAGCGCGAGGTCGACGAGGCGGTTGGTGTAGCCCCACTCGTTGTCGTACCAGCCGAAGACCTTCACCAGCTGCCCGTCGGCGGCGGTGAGCCCCGAGTCGAACACGCAGGAGGCCGGGTCGCCGATGATGTCACGGGAGACCAGTGGCGCGTCGCTGTAGCGCAGCACGCCGGCGAGCGGGCCCGCGGCCGCCGCGGCGAACGCGGCGTTGACCTGGTCGGTGGTGGCCGGCTGGGCCAGGCGCACGGTCAGGTCGGTCAGCGAGCCGTTCTCCACCGGCACCCGCAGCGCGATGCCGCCGAGCCGGCCGGCGAGCTCGGGCAGGACCAGGCCGATCGCCTTGGCCGCGCCGGTGCCGGTCGGGATGATGTTGGTGGCGGCGGTGCGGCCCCGCCGCGGGTCCTTGTGCGGGGCGTCGAGCACAACCTGGTCGTTGGTGTAGGCGTGCACCGTGGTCAGCGTGCCCTGCTCGATCCCGAACGCGTTGTGCAGGACCTGGGCCATCGGCGCGGCGCAGTTGGTGGTGCAGGACGCCGCGGAGACGATGTCGTGGCGCTGCGGGTCGTACGTCGCGTCGTTGACGCCGAGCACGATCGTCGCGTCGGCATCGCGGCCCGGCGCGGAGATCAGCACCTTGCGGGCGCCCGCCTTGAGGTGCACGGCGGCGTCGTCGCGGGCCCGGAACCGGCCGGTCGACTCGATGACCAGGTCCACGTCGAGGTCCGCCCAGGGCAGGAACGCCGGGTCGCGCTGCCGGATCACCTCGATGTACTGCCCGCCGACGCTGAAGCCGCCGCCGGACGGGTCGACGTCGACGGTGCTGCGCAGGCGGCCGAACGTGGAGTCGTACTGCAGCAGGTGCGCCAGGCTCGCCGCGTCGAACAGGTCGTTGATCGCGACGACGGTGATCGGGCCCCCGAGCAGGCTGCGCTCGACGAGGCACCGCACGACGTCGCGGCCGATCCGGCCGAAGCCGTTGATGGCGATGCGGTAGGTCATGTCACACCGCCCCGTCGAGCACGCGGCGCGCCTCGCGCTCCACGAGCACCGGGACGAAGCCCTGGACGTCGGCGGTGGCGTACCGCTCGGCGATGCGCTGGACCGTGGTGCGGACCGTCGCGGCGTCGTGGGTGGTGGCGTACCGGCGGATCAGCCGCTGCGTCGCGTGGGCGATCGCGTGCTCCTCGATCGCGGTCTTGTACTCGATGGCCAGCATCGTGCGCTCCTTCCAGCCGATCGGTCGGCTCCGATCACCCTCCACGCTGCGCCGCGGGCGCCGCCGGGGACAGGGGCCAACGGCCCGTCGATGCGGGCCGGGTGCCTCAGGCGCGCCCGACCCTCCCGGCCGCACTGTCGAGGTGACGACGAAGGAGGGCAGTGGACATGCGCAATCCGAATCTGCGGGTGGTCCTGTTCGGTGCCGGTGTGGCGGCGCTGGGCGTGGCGATGAGCGACGCACTGGCCCGCCTGACCACCCGGGCCCAGCTCACTGTGCGACAAGGCGACGGGCCCGCAGCAGGCGGGCCCACCACGGACGGCTCCCGCGCGGCGCGCGCAGCGGCGGCGCGGCACTCCGCTTGAGGCTGACCCAGCCGCCCGGGCCCATGTGGACGGTGCCGATGGACGGGCCCCGGCCGCGCCGGCTCCAGGCGGTGGCCACGCCGGCCGCGGCCGCCACCGTCACCGCGGCGAGCGCGTAGCCGGCCAGCCGGTGCACGTCCGCGGCCGGCACGAACCGGGCGCGGCCGCGCTCGTCGACGACGTAGAGGCCGACCGGAGTCGACCGGCCGCGGCCGGTGCGGACCGCCGGCAGGAGCGTCGTTCCGGCCGCGTGCACCGGGCCGGCGGGGGGCGGGGACAGTTCGATCCTGGTCATGCCGACAGCGCACCGCGACCCCGGCGGCCGCGGGAAGGGCGTCCGGCCCGGCGGCACCGGGACCTTCAGCCCGTGTGCCCGGCGCGCGGGCGGGTCACCGTTGAGGGAGACGACACGAGAAAGGAGACGGCGATGCGCGCGTTGCTCGTACGCGATGTGATGACCAGGAGCGTGGTCACGGTCTCGCCCGATCTGGGCTACAAGCAGATTGCGGACCTCCTCGTCGACATGGGCGTCAGCGCCGTGCCCGTGGTCGGCGACGACCGGAAGGTGATCGGGGTCGTGTCCGAGGCCGACCTGCTGCACAAGGTCGAGTTCAACGGTGCCGAGGTCCACGCCGGGCTGTTCGAGCGGCGCCGGTCCCGCCGGGCCAAGGAGAAGGCGGCCGGTGAGACGGCCCGCGACCTGATGACGGCTCCGGCCGTGACGATCGCGGCGGGGGTACCGCTGACCCGCGCGGCCCGCCTCATGGAGCAGCACGAGGTGAAGCGCCTGCCCGTGCTCGACGAGGACGGCAGCCTGATCGGCATCGTGGCCCGCCGCGACCTGCTGCGCCGCTACCTGCGCACGGACGCGGACATCCGGGCCGACGTCGTCGACGGCGTGCTGCTCGGCGTGCTGTGGCTGGACCCGCTCGAGGTGGACGTCACCGTCGCCGACGGCCACGTCACCCTCAGGGGCAAGGTCGACCGCCGCACCACCGCCCAGATCGCCGCCCGCCTCACCCGCGCCCTCGACGGCGTCGTCGGCGTCTCCGAGGAGCTCGAGTGGGGCTTCGACGACACGACCGTGCAGCACCGGTACAGCTTCGACGCCTGAGCGTCACCGATCCGGTCCCGAGGAGGCGCACCCGATGCTGAGCAGGATCATCGCCGGGGTCGACGGGTCCGTCGCGTCGCTGGCGGCGGCGCGGATGGCCGCCGCCGAGGCCGTCGCCGGCCACCGTCCCCTGCGCCTGGTGCACGCCCGGCTGCCGGTCGCCGACTACGCCCTGCTCCTGCCGCCGGGTATCGCCGCGGACACCCGGGCGGCCGGCCGGACCCTCGTCGAGGCGGTCCGCGACGCGCTGCGGCGGCGCCACCCCGACCTGGAGGTGTGCACCGTGGTGGCCGAGAGCACGGCCGCCGGGGCACTGCTGCGGGCCTCGCGCTCGGCCGGCCTGCTGGTGGTGGGCCGGTCCGGGCTGAACACCACGCGCCGCGGGCCGGCCGGCTCGACGGCGGCGCGGGTGGCGGTCCGGGCCGCCTGCCCCGTGATGGTGGTCGGCCCGGTGCCGCCGGACCGGGACGAGGTGGTCCTCGGCTTCGACCCCGAGGAGCCGGACGCGCCGGCCGTGCCGTTCGCCTTCGCCGCGGCCCACTGGCGCGGTGCGGGCCTGCGCATCTGCTGCGTGCGGCAGTTCGAGAACGACCAACGGCCCGACGACGCGACAGCCCGGCGCGCGGTGCACGAGGCGATCGCCGGCTGGCGCGCGACCTACGCGGACGTGCCGGTCGCCGTCGACGTGCTCACCGGCCTGGACCCGGTGGCGCGCCTGCTGGACGCGTCGCACGAGGCCGGCCTCGTGGTCATCGGTGATCGGGACCTCGGCGTGCACCCCGCGACCGCGGCGCCGGGCCACCTGGCCGAGGTGCTCGTGCGCAATGCCGCGAGCCCGGTCGCGGTCGTGCGCCCGCCGCGCCGGCACGCCCGCCGGGTGGCCGCGCTGCCATGAGGCGGCGGGCCCGGCCGCCGCACCGCCCGCCTCGCTCCGGCGCCGCTCGGCCCGGAGTCGCCACGCAGGGCCGAACGTCCCGCCGCACCGGACCGTCGACCCTGCCGCCGGGGCTTTCGCCGCGTGAGGCTGGCTTCGGTGGGACCGGAGCGCGCCGGCCGGTCCGATGGCAACACGCAAAGGAGCGTGCCTCATGAATACCGTGCTCATCGTCATCGCGGCCGTCATCGTGCTGGCCGCCGTGCTCTCGATCCGGGTCGTCAAGCAGTACGAGCGGGGCGTGGTCTTCCGCCTCGGCCGGATCGTCGGCGCCCGCCCGCCGGGCCTGCGGCTGCTGATCCCGATAATCGACCAGATGCACCGGGTCTCGCTGCGCATCGTCACCATGCCGATCCAGTCGCAGGGCATCATCACCCGGGACAACGTCAGCGTCGACGTCTCCGCCGTGGCCTACTTCCGGGTCACCGACGCGGTGAAGTCGGTCGTGGCGATCGAGAACGTGCGGGCCGCGATCAACCAGATCGCCCAGACGACCCTGCGCAAGGTGGTCGGGCAGCACTCGCTCGACGAGACGCTCGCCGAGACCGACCGGATCAACGTCGACATCCGCGAGATCCTCGACGTGACGACCACCGAGTGGGGTGTCGAGGTCACGCTGGTCGAGCTCAAGGACATCCAGCTGCCGGACAGCATGAAGCGGGCCATGGCCCGCCAGGCCGAGGCCGAGCGGGAGAAGCGCGCAAAGATCATCAACGCCGAGGGCGAGTCGCTGGCCGCGGCGGCGCTCGGCGACGCCTCCGACACCATGATGGCCCACCCGCTGGCGCTGCAGCTGCGCAACCTGCAGAGCATGGTCGAGATCGGCGTGGACAAGAACACCACAGTGGTCTTCCCGGCCCCCCTCATGAGCACCATCGGCGAGCTCGGATCGTTCCTGGCCCGCGAGGCGGCCGCGGCCGCCCAGGTGCCGGCACCGGGGCCGCTCGCCACGACCCTGCCGGCCCCCCGCGCCGGCAACGCCGTGCCGGTCAAGGGCTGAGAGCACGGCCCCGACCGTCCTGGTCGGCGTCGACGGCGGCCGGCCCGCGCCCGCCGCCGCCGACGCCGCCGAGGCGGCCGGCCCGGTCGCGGTGGTCATCCACGCGAGGACGGATGCGGTTGCGCGAGGCTCGCATACTCCGATCATGGGGCTGCGGGTCGCGATTGTCGGGGGCGGGATCGGTGGGCTGGCGCTGGCGCAGGGGCTGCGGCGCGGCGGGGTGGATGTAAAGGTGTTCGAGCGGGACGCGGGGCTCGCTGCGCGGCGGCAGGGCTACCGCATCCACCTCGACGGCCGGGCCGCGAAGGCGCTGCACGAGTGCCTGCCGCCGCAGCTGTACGAGCTGTTCCGGCACACCCTCGCCACGCCCGGCACGGCGCTGACGGTGCTCGACGAGCGGCTGAACGTCCGTCACCGGGGCGCCACCGGCGGCGGGGCCGATCCGCGGGTGGTCGAGCCCGCCGCGCTCAGCGCGCCCGCCAACCGCCAGACGCTGCGTGAGGTGCTGGCCACCGGGCTCGAGGACACGATCGCCTACGGGCGGTCCTGCATCGGGTACGACGAGGGGCCCGGCGGGGTCCGGCTGCACTTCGCGGACGGGTCGAGGGCCGAGGCCGACGTGGTGGTCGGCGCGGACGGGGTCGGCTCGGCGGTGCGGCGCCGGCGGCTGCCGGATGCGCGGATCGTCGACACCGGGGCGCGGTGTGTCTACGGCAAGACGCTGCTCACGCCCGGCACGGCGCTGCCGGAGCCGGTTCGGGCCGGGTTCACGGCGGTCGTCGGGGGTGCGGGGCTCGGCCTGGCGTGTGCGCTCGTGCGGTTTCCGGAGCCGCCGGACGTGGCCGCGCGGCGACTGTGCCCGGCGGCGGCGGTGTCGCCTGTCGCGGACTACGTGATGTGGGCGGTGACCGGTCCGGCGGCCGGGTTCAAGGCCGGCGACGACGAGCTGCTCGGCGCGGACCCGGGGGAGCTGCACCGGCTGGCCGCCGCGGCGATCGGCGGGTGGCACCCCCAGCTGCGGGCGCTCGTCGACGGGGCCGAGGTGGACGAGACGTTCCTGGTGCGCGTCAGCATCTCCGAGCCGGCGCCGGCGTGGGCGCCCGGGCCGGTCACCGTGCTCGGCGACGCGATCCACGCGATGAGCCCGGCCGGCGGGTCCGGCGCCAACACGGCACTCATGGACGCCGCGCTGCTGGCGGGCGCGCTGATCCGGGCCGACCGGGGCGAGGAGCCGCTGCCGGCGGCCGTCGGTGCCTACGAGGAGCGGATGCGCGAGTACGGGTACGCGGCAGTGGCGGCCTCCACCCAGAACCTGGGCACGATGTGGGCCCGCCGCCACCCGGTGCTGGCCCGGCTCGCGTGGCTGCTGGGGAAGGGCCGGTGAGCGACGGCGACACTGCGCCGCCGGGTGGGCACCGAGCGCTACGGCCGCGCTCGCAATTCCCGGAATGCCGGCCCCGGCCGGTACAGTCCGCGCGTGACCGCTGGCCCTGTGGTGTACAACATCTGGTTCATCCTCGGCGTGTTCATCTCCAACGGCATCGGCTGCGTCCTGTCCGTGTTCTGCCTCGTCCGGATGACCGACGCCCGGCGCTCCTTCGCCAACCGGGCCTTCCTCGTCCTCGCGGCGGCGTGGGGGATCGTCGAGACCGCCCGCGACGACGCGCTGTTCGTAATCGCCACCGCCATACACCTGCGTGACGACAGTGTCGTGTTCTACCTGGCCCCGAGCCTGGCCCTGACCGTGGTGTCGATCGGGCTGGCCTGCGCGGTCCTCGGTGTGGCGGCGGCCAACCCCCGGCCCGTGTGGACGGTCACCGCCGGCGCCACCGTCGGGCTGCTCACCGGCGGGATGGCGGTGCAGGCGGTCCTCGCCGGCCGGTCCGGATACGCGGTGTCGATCGACGTGCCGGCGGCCGTCGCCACCGCCGCCGGGCTCGCCGCCGTCACCGCGGCGGCGGTGTTCCTGGCCACGGGCGCCACCGCCCGCTGGCGGATGACGGGGCCGATCCTGGTGCTGGCGCTGTGCATGACCGTGGCGCAGTACCTCCTGGCCGCTGAGGTCAACACCGACCTGTCGGCGGTCGAGGACAACGCCATCGGGATGAGCCCGCTGCAGCTGATCTTCATCTGCGTGGCCGCGTTCGGCGTCCGCACCATCGTCCTGACGCTGCTCAGCATCACCGACGAGGGCAAGTTCGAGCGGGCCGCCGAATACGCCGGCACGCGCCGCGCCCCCGACTGACCGGCACCGCCGCGGCGGCCTCGGCCCGGACGCCGCGGCGCGCCCGGGGCGGGACCGGGGCGGCCGGCCGCGCTAGGCAACCGCGCCGTTCTGGGCCAGCAGGTTCGTGTACCAGGCGTCCGCCGGGTGGTTGGTGGCCGGGTAGTTGGCCAGGGGGCTGGTGGCGCTCGACGCGCTGTCGAAGTCCCAGCCGCGCACGCTGTGGCCGCTCTGGCGGGCGGCGACGATGAACGACGAGTTCGTCGCCGTGGCCGCGTAGAACTGGGCGCCCTCCTGCAGGACGGCGGCGTCACCGGCCTGGAACTCGTCGAACGCCGTCTGCGTGTAGCGGACCCGGCCGGTCGCGACGCCGGGGGTGGCGTACAGCACCGTCTGGGCCGGGGCGGCGCCGTCGGTGCCGGTCCGCACTGTGACGCGCGAGCCGCCGGACACGGCCGTGGTCTTGTCGTAGAGCGAGTCGGAGGTCTTGGCGTTGCCGGCCCACGCCACCGTCAGCGCGGCGGCGTTGAGGGTGCCGGTCCAGGCCCAGTTCTGGCTGTTCGACTGGCTGCGGTGGACCTCGCGCAGGGTGCCGGCGGCCGTGAACCGGACGGTCGGCTGCACCCCGCTGTCGTACTGCTTACTGGCCGACCAGGCGACTTCTCCGGTCCCGTCGAGCTGACCCACGCGGTACCAGAGACCGCTGTTGTTCTGGCTCTTGTGCACCTCGACGAGCTGGCCGTCGTCGTTGAGCGCGACGGCGGGCGTGGTGCCGGAGTCGTAGCGGCCGTGGCGCAGCCACGTGATGCGACCGTCGGGGCCGTAGGCGCCGGTCCAGTACCAGAGCGATCCGGACCCTGAATCGTGGACCTCGACGACCTGGCCGCGGGCGTTGATCGCGACGGCCGGGTTGTAGCCGACGTCGCGGCGGTACTCGGTGCGGGTGCCGGCGTCGCCCGAGATCAGGCTCAGCACGCGGCCGCGCAGCGAGCCGACGGTGCCCAGGGCGCCGGCCACGTCCCGGGCCTGGAGCAGGCGCGATCCGAAGGCGTCGACGAGCTCCTGGTTGAGCGCGGTCAGGTTGCCCTCGGCGAATGAGGGGTTGTCGGTCAGGTCGTCCTTGAGGTCGAGCATCACGACGATCGGCGCGTGGGCCGGGTGCGCGGCCGACCACGACGAGACGGTCTGCAGCCAGTCGCGCAGCAGGCTGGAGGCGGGGTTGCCGGTGTGGTCGACGGCGTCGCCGGGGGAGTTGTGCCCGATCGAGTAGTCGTGGTTGGCCGCGTAACCGTTGTCGTGGACGTCGAACTCGATGAAGCGGACACCGCTGTCCAGCTGGCCGGCGATGGAGCCCTTGGCGCCGTCGACGTTGCCCGAGTAGCTGTTGTGCGTCGCTTTGAAGATCGCCGAGGCGAACGGCAGGCTGTCGCCCGGCGTGGCGGCGATCGCGGCGGACCCGGCGAGAACAGCGGCGCCGGCGAGGCCCAGCGCGACGGCGGCGGCCGCGAGCCGCCGCCGGGTCCCCGGATGCAGTGTGGTCATGACGCTCATCTATGCCACACGTCCGGTGCCCAGATCAACGGCTGCCCGGTGAACGCCTGAGGGTCGCCGACTTAATTCAAGATCGTCGAGAACTGGCACACATATCGCGGCGTGAACGTCGTGCGGAGCGCGCCGCCTGCGTCTGCTGCGGTCGTACGTCACTCGGCCTGAGAATGTGCTGCGGTGGCGGTGATCGTGCAATGAGCTCGTCGTGCTCGACAACCGCATCACCCGGCGGGGTGGGACCTTGTCGATGAGTGGCGACAGTTGGGCGACGTCGTCGCGGGGACGCCGGCGAGATACAGCCGGCAGCTCCACCGCTCATGATCGGCCAGACGTCACTGTCGGCTCGCCGACCTCACGCTCCGTGATCTTCGTCCACACTCTGGACGAGGAGGGGGAGCATGATTCAGACCTTGGAACCCAGCAAGCGGTTCAACTACACCTACGAGGACTCGCTCAACGGCGCGAAGGAGCGTGCGTTCGCGCTGCAGCAGTCGTGCGAGCACGACCTCGACCGGCTGGAGGCGCTCTTCGGGGAGAAGGGCGCGTTCGGGCCGCACAACCAGATCACCGTCGAGGTGAGCAACATCCTGAGCTTCGGCTGGAACGGCGGCTTCGGCGAGGACGGCACGACGCTTGTCAAGACCAGGCCGTTCACGGGGGTGGTCTCCGCGGTCGCCGCCGACGAGGCCGCGCGCTGCGTGGTCGTGGCGGAGCTCGCCGAGGTGCTCATGGGCGTGCGCAACAAGCGCCGCAAGGCCACGAGCTGGAAGTCGAACGGCAGCAACGGCGAGGGCCTGTCGATCGTCTGCGCCGCGGCGTTGTACCCGGTGCCGTACTACACCTCGAGCCTGAGCTTCGGCCCCCGCATCGGCACGTGGCTCAACGACCCGCAGCGGCCCGACTGGGTCTCCGCCACCAAGGACTCCGACACGGACTGGCCCTCGTTCGGCTGCGCCGCGGCGTTCATCTGGTGGCTGGTCAGCCAGCTCGGGTACTCCCTCGCCGACGTCATCCAGCACGGCGGCGCGACGCTGGCCGACACGTTCCACAATCTCACCGGCCGCGACACCGGCTGGGTCGAGTTCACCGACATCCTCCGCAAGTTCTACCCGGTGCCGGTCGGCGGCCCGGGCAGCTACGCCCCGGCCAGCGACGACCTGTTCCCGCTCTACGACGACGACCAGCGGCAGGTCACCGTCGTACTGCACCGCGTGGACCTGACGCCGCCGCGCACCGAGAGCGGCGGGTTCGTGCACGTCCAGCCGGGGCCGCTGTGCCCGGCGGCCGACTACACCTACAACTGGCGGACCTTCGACCGGGCCCTGGACTGCTCGGTGCAGCTGTATGGCTTCGCCGCGCCCGTGGTGCAGTACACGGTCAACGGCATCCTCGTGCCCGCCGCCGGCGGCGTCGTCACCATCACCGCCGAGGTCGACACCGACCGGCCCGACCACCCGGGTCAGCCCGACCACAGCCTGGAGACCGTCACGCTGCACGCCGAGCAGCTCAGCGGCCTCACCCAGCGGCTGCGGATCGACGGCCACCAGGGCCGGGTACACCTGGAGGTCGGGGCGCGGATCACCGAGCGGTACAACGCTGCCGTCCGCGCCGCCGCAGCCTCCACGGCCGACGTGGTCACCACCCGGGGCGTGCGGTACGACGCGCGCTTCGAGGCGGACGCGGCCAAGTGCGCGAAGAAGCTGGCCGACGTCATCCACCGCTACGTGCGCGCCACCGACATCGACATCCTGCTGACCCTGCCCGACCCGGCGCCACAGCTGCGGGCCGCGGCCCGGCGCATCGAGCGGATCCGGGCGCTGATCGCCGAGGTGGCCGAGCACGACCCCAGGGCCGCGGCGGCCGCCGCCACCGCGGCCGCGCGGGCGCTCGGCGTCGACCCCGCGGTGGTGGGCGCTCACCGGGCCCGGGTGGGCTGACCGGGTAGCCCCTCGGATGATCGGCGAGGTTCCGGTCTCCGGCCGTACCTCCTGGCAGTCAGGCTGAGGTACGTGCCGGTCGTGGTCTTCAGCCCCACGCCGGCTCCGGTGCCCGCCTGAACACGAGGGGAGTCTCGAATGCGGCGTGGAGTTGCTGCCGCGCTGGTCCTGCTCGGCCCGGCGCTCGTCGCCGGCTGCCGGGGTGCGGACGCAGCGCCGAAACGGCCGGTGGCGACGGCGTCGGCGCTGCCCGGGCCTTCGAGCACCGAGCCGGCCACGGTGACGGCGAAGGGTACGTTCCACCCCGCCGCCACGGCGCCACCCGGAACCACCGCATTCCTGTACGACACCTCCGCCGCCACCGCGTCTGCCGCGGCCGAGCTCACCCTGCACAGCGCCGGCGAGCGCACCACGGTCACGCTCGCGGTCACCGGGTTCCAAGCGAACCGCACGTACGGCGCGCACCTGCACGTCAACCCGTGCGGCAAGGACCCGAAGGCCGCCGGCGGCCACTTCCAGTACCACCCGGAACCGGCGGCGAGCTCCTCGCCGTCCAGCAATCCGACGTACGCCAACCCGCGCAACGAGGTGTGGCTGGACTTCACCACCGACGCCCACGGCGCCGCCAAGGTCCGCGCCGAGCAGCCCTGGGCGCTGAGCCCGCAGCACCGGCCGCAGTCGTTGGTGATCCACGAGGGCGGCACCATGACGAAGCCCGGCGAGGCGGGCGCCGCCGGCGCCCGGGTGGCCTGCCTCACCATCACGTACTGAGGCACGTATCGACGGACCCCCGGACCGCCCCCGGCATCCGGCCGGTGACCGCGGCCCGGGCCGAGCCGTCGGTCGGGTCTGACTCGGCTGATGATGCTGGATCGCCGGCCGGCGTCGGTGTGGTCAGCCCAGCAGGCGGGTGAAGACCTCGGCGAGGGCGGTGGCGGTCCGCTCGGCCGGGGCGGAGGGCTGCACGATGTGGCTCACGGTGAGCCGGACGACCGACTCGGCGGCCAGGGCCAGGCGGTCGGGGTCGGGGTCGGTGAGCCGGGCGGCGGCCCAGTCGTGGATGGCGGCGCTGGCCGCGGCGAGCACGAGCTCGGAGCGGGTGGTGAGGTAGGGCAGCAGCTCGTCGGCGCCGCCGCGGGCGCTGGTCAGCACGGCCTTGATCAGCGGGTTCCGGGCGGCCTCGGCGAGGGTGTGCAGCACCGCGGCGTGGGCGGCGGCCCGGGCGTCGCCGCCGTGCTCGTGCAGGCGGGTGCTGACCGCGTCGACGAAGTGCTCGATCTCGTGCCGCGCGAGGGCCTCGGCGAGGCCGGCCTTGTCGGTGAACTCGTTGTAGACCGTCTGGCGGCTGACCCCCGCGAGCTTGGCCACCGCGGCCATGGTCACCCCGGGCCAGCCGTGCGCGACGGTGAGGTCGCGGGCGGCGGCCACCAGCGCGCTGCGCAGGCGTCGGCGGTTCTCGTCGCGGTACGGCGTCGGCGAAGCCATCAGCGCCGACCTTAGACGTCATCTATGGTGATGTCCAATCACTTGACATCATGGACTCATTTGTAAAGCATGGCGGCATGGACATGACCGTCGATGCCTGGCGCGACCCCCGGCGACCCCTGTGGCCGCTCGCGCTCGTCGTGCCCGCCCTGCCCTTCGCCGCGCTCGCGCTGGCCGTCACGGCCGGGCGCTCCTGGGCGTGGTGGCTCACGCCGCTCGTGGTGTTCGGGGTGATCCCGGCCGTCGATCTGCTCATCGGCGACGACGCACGGAACCCGCCGGAGGACGCTGTCGCGGCCCTGCAGCGCTCGCCGTACTACCGATGGATCACGTTTCTCTACCTGCCGGCGCAGTACGCGGCGCTGGTCATGGGGTGCTGGATCTGGCGCGACTGGCTCGCACACGGCGGCGCCGACCCGATCGGTGCGGCCGGACTGGTCCTGACCGTCGGCATCGTCAACGGCGTCGCCATCAACACCGCGCACGAGCTCGGGCACAAGCGCGAGTCCGTGGAGCGCTGGCTTTCGAAGATCGCGCTCGCCCCGACCGGCTACGGCCACTTCTTCGTCGAGCACAACCGCGGTCATCACGTCCGGGTGGCCACGCCCGAGGACCCGGCCAGCTCCCGGCTCGGCGAGAGCTTCTGGCGGTTCTGGCCGCGCACCGTCGCCGGTGGCCTGCGCTCCGCGTGGCGGCTGGAGGCCAACCGCTTGCGCATCCGCGGTCGCAGCCCGTGGACGGTGCGCAACGACGTGCTCAACGCGTGGGCGATGACGGGGGTGCTGGGCGTCGCGCTCGTCGCCGCGTTCGGCTGGGCGGTCGTGCCGATGCTGGTGCTGCAGGCCCTCGTCGGCTTCACCCTGCTGGAGGCGGTCAACTACCTCGAGCACTACGGTCTGCGCCGGGAGCGCACCGGCACGGGACGGTACGAGAAGGTCGACCCCCGTCACAGCTGGAACAGCGACCGGCTGGTCACCAACGTGTTCCTGTTCCAGCTGCAGCGCCACAGCGACCACCACGCCAACCCGCTGCGCCGCTACCAGGTGCTGCGCAGCTTCGACGAGTCGCCGCAGCTGCCGGCCGGGTACGCCACCATGGTGGTCCTGGCCCTCGCCCCGCCCCTGTGGCGGCGGGTCATGGACCATCGCGTCCTGGCCCACTACGGCGGCGACGCCGGCCGGGCCAACACCGGATGAGCCGGGTCCGGCTCCGCACAACGAAATCCGCCCCGACCAGTCGCGAAGATCGCCGTGGTCGGCGCCTCCGGTCCGCCTGCGCGGGCGGCCCACGATGATCGGCCGGGACGACAACCGGTGGAACCGGCGGCCCGGCTTTGGTACGGTCGGCGGCCGTGTCACGCCCCGCCCGGAAGGAACGCATGAGCCGCCTGTGGTACCTCATCCCGGCCGGTCTGGCCGCCGTCGGGCTCCTGCTGTTCGGGGTGGCCGCCTGCTCGGGCGGCGGGCTGTCGCCGCGCTCGTACGTGGCCGGGCACTACCAGCGCGCGCCGGGCCGGGACATCGCCGGTGCGGCGCAGGCGTACACCAGCGGCCGGCCGCCGACCGCCGTCGCGCTCGAGCTCACCCGGGCGTGGGCGCCGGCCGGCCGGTACGCCGACGGCTCCGGCGTGTACCTGCGCTACGCCGCGGACGCGGTGGTCCTGCGGCCCGACGGCGGCGGCACACTGATCCTCGTCGAGCCGGTCGGCTCGGCCTACCGCCGGTACGCCGGCACGCTTGGCGACAGCGGCTGGTCCAATCGGAACGGTGGCTGATGCGCGGCTACAAGCTCTTCCGCATCGTCTGGACCGTCTTCACCGTCGCCGTGATGGCCGGCGCGCTGCTCTTCGTCCTCACGCACAGGCCCGTCGCCGACGACGGGTCGGGTCACCAGGCCGCGGCTGCGGCCGTCACCGAGGACCTGAGCCGGGCCGGCGAGGCGCAGGGCATCTGCTACGGCTGGCAGCTGCTGGACGAGCAGACCGTGGTGAGCTCCGGCTCCAACCTCGGCCTCGGCGTCCGGGCCGAGGAGCATCCGGACCGCTGTCCG
This sequence comes from Dactylosporangium vinaceum, assembly GCF_019904175.1. GTDB lineage: Bacteria > Actinomycetota > Actinomycetes > Mycobacteriales > Micromonosporaceae > Dactylosporangium > Dactylosporangium vinaceum. The sequence goes on from NZ_CP061913.1 coordinate 5,258,084, forward strand.
CGCTGGATCGAGGTCCGCGGGACCTACCACGACTACCCCGATGACGAGGAGGGCTTCCAGGACTATGCCGGGTACGCCATCGTCACCAGCACCGGCATCACCAAGCGCCTGGACCCGGCCGGTCTCGAGGGTGCCGGTGCCGGCGCGAACCGGCTGCTGTCCCGGCCGCGGGAGACCATCCTCGACGCGGCCGAGGCGCTGCCGCTGCTCGCGGTCGAGGCCGGTGTGACCTCCACCGTGGCGCCGCAGCGGGCGGTGGCCGGCACCCCGCGGCCGCTGCCCGAGGCCGGCAACGACTTCCTGCGCGACCGGTGGATCCTGCTGGTCATCGGCGGCGCGTTCCTGGTGGCCGCGGCCGGCACGACAGTCCTGCTGCGCTGGCTGGCCCGGCTCTGGTGAGCGCTCGGCCGTTCGTCATGCCCGGTCGTCCTCGGGTCTGCGCCGCGTGGCACGTGCCTCAGGTGGGCCGGCGCCGCAGCCACCAGAGTGTGGCCAGGACGAAAGCGGCCGCGAGGGCGGTGAGCCAGCCCGCGTCGAGGGCCTGGAAGGACCAGAAGCGCGAACCCGGCTCGTACAGTATCCAGGTTGTGTAATCCGCCTGATCCCAGGAGCGATCGCCGGCGTGCAGGGCGACGATCGCGTTCCAGTCGGCGTCGGACAGGCGGTGGCCGGAGGGGTCGACGACCCAGCTGTCGACCACCCAGGGGCGGCCGCCGTGCCCGAGGCCGCCGGTGGCGCTGCGGGCAAGCAGGGGCTGAGCGAAATGCGGGCGCAGTCCGTACCAGTCGGCGAAGAACACCGCGATCCATGCGGCGCCGGTGACGACCATCGCCAGGACGGTGCGTCGCAACACCGCGCCGGCGAGCACGCCGAGGGCGAAGCAGAACAGCGTTGCGGCGGCGAGGTAGATCCCGTCGGCGTGGTACGGCCACGGCGCGAGCCGGTCCTTGATCAAGGCGATCGGGGTGTACCACCAATGGAAGAAGGCACTGAAGGCGAGCGTGACGGTGAGCAGCGCCCCGCCGAGCAGGGCGACCTTGGTCAGCAGCAGCCGCTGCGGCGTGATGCCCTGGGTGAACGCGAAACGGAACGTCCCCGCTTCGTACTCCCGGGCGAGCAGCGGCGCGCCGACGAACATGCCCAGGAGCCCGGGCAGCAGGGCGAGGAACTGCGACCAGAGGCCCCAGCGCTGTGCCTGTTCCGCGAAGGCGTTCAGCTGCGCGGGAGTGCACGCCGGCCGGCAGGCGTCGATGCCCAGCTGGTCGTACGACGCCCGGATCCGCAGCCCGGTGAGCACGAGCAGGACGGTGAGTGCGAGCAGGACGGCCACGCTGGTGAGCAGTGCGGCGCGGTGCAGCCGCCAGGTCGGCCAGAGGCCACGCGGGCGGCTCATCCGGTCACCACCGCCCGGGGACCGGGCCGGGCGGCCGCGTCGGAGCGCAGGTAGGCCAGGACGAGCTCGTCAAGGGTGACCGGCCGCCGTTGCCAGCCGGGTGGCGGCTCCGACCGCGGCGTATGCGTGCGAACCAGCACATGCTCCTGGGCGGTCGTCCCGACCCGCGACACCACCGTGTGCGCGCCGAGTCCGCCGGAGCGGTCCGGCCGCCCGGTCAGCAGCTCGTGGTGCGCGACGAGGTCGTCGACATCTCCGGCGAGCCGGACGACGCCCTCCTGCAGGAGCACGAGGTAGTCGCAGGCTCGCTCCAGTTCGGCGAGATTGTGTGAGGAGAACAGCACGGAGACCTCCCGCTCGGCGACGACGGACAGCAACGCCGCGAGGAACTCATGCCGGGCGAGGGGGTCGAGCCGGGCCAGCGGCTCGTCGAGCAGCAGCAGGTCCGGGCGCTTGCCCAGCGCCAGGGCCAGGGCGACCTGGGATTGCTGGCCACCCGACAGGGTGCCGAAGCGGCGTTGTGGCGACAGGCCCAGCGCCTCGATGCGACCCCAGGCGACCGCGGCGTCCCACCGCGTGTTGAGATGCTCACCGAGGCGCAGCAGCTCGCGGATGGTCAGCGCCGGGTAGAGCGCGGCGTGCTGGTCGAGGAAGCCGATACGGTCGCGGCGCGCGCCCGGCTCCGCGCCGAGCGCCTCGATGCGGCCCGAGGTCGGACGGCGCAGCCCGATCGCGAGCTCGAGCAGGGTGGTCTTGCCGGCGCCGTTGGGCCCGACCAGCGCGACGACCCGGCCCGCGGGAATGGCCAGCGTGCAGTCGTCGAGCGCGACAGTGCGCCTGTAGCGCTGGGTGAGCCCGAACGTTTCGACCGCGTTCATGCCGCCCCCATGTTCTCGCGCCGGCCCGGCGATACCGGCGCTGCGGTGGACTCTTCGTGCAGGACGCTCGCGACGAGCGCGCTGATGCCGCCGTGATCGAGACCGGCGTCCCGGGCCGCACGCACCCAGGTGACGAGCCGTCGGCGCAGTGCCGCCTGCCCGGCCAGGTCGACCACCGGCAGCGAGCCGCGCACGAACGTGCCGACGCCCTGCTGGCCGCTGGCGATGCCGCGAGCCGTCAATTCGCGGTACGCCTTCTGCACCGTGTTGGGGTTGATCGCGAGTGTCTCCACGACGTCCTTGATACGGGGCAGCCGGTCTCCGTCGCGCAGCACGCCCAGCCGCATGGCCTGCTCGACCTGATGGACGAGCTGAAGATAGGTCGGCACTCCGGAGCCCGGGTCCAGCACGAACCGGACTTGCGAGGTGCCGTCTTTATCTAGTTCCATAGTAAAAGCCTAAAAGAAGCGGCGGCTGTACGTCAACGGAGGTGTCCCTGTGCGACTCGTGCGATGGCTCAGCGCGGCCCTATGGGCGGGAAGCTGGCTCCTGATGGTGCTCGAGGTCTTCCGCTGGCACCACCTGACCCCGACACTGCGGTTCCGGCCCGATCCGCCGCCGGACGCGCATGGGGTCGGCCACCTCGGACTGCCGGCGCAGGCGGCCCGGATGTGCGCCTTCGTGGCGCCCGCGGTGTTCGTCGCCACTCAGGCGTGCGCGCGCACCGGGCGCCGGACGCGGCATCCGGCAGTTACGCCGACGGTGCCGACCGGGCGTACCGGACCAGACCGATAGCAGACGCTCGCACAGGCCGACCCCGCGACATCGGGTCGCCGCGTCGATGATCGGATTTCTTCAGCGGAGCTGCGGCAGGAAACGGTGCCGGGTGAGGGCGGCCGTCGTCTCGATTGCGAGGACGGCGACGAATGCGGTGATCGCGAGGATGACGACCCAGGCCCAGATTCGGTACCCCGGCGGGTGGGCGTACGCGATCCAGTGCAGCGCGAAGGTGGCGACCGCCGCGTACGGGAAGGCGAACGCCCAGGATCCCGGGCTGAAGTGCAGGTGGCGGTACAGGCCGATGAGCCGCAACTGGACCAGGGCGGCCAGGAGTGTGTAGCCGGCGAACCCGAAGGTGACGGCGTCGACCTTGCCGTGGGTGATGGCCAGGTACGCCAGGCCCGCGAGGGCGGGCGGTCCCACCCCGATCGCCAGCGTTGGTTGCAGTGGTGGGGGAGGCGGCGGGCGGAAGTAGCGGCGGGCCAGGATCATCGGCTCGAGGACCAGCCACGACACGAGACCGAGGCCGAAGCACACCCGGGCGGTGCCCGGCCAGCCGGCCAGGGCCGCGCCCACGGTGGCGATAAACCCTCCGGCGACCGTGGGCAGCACGTATCCGTGGTGCAGCCGGTCGAGGTCGAGGCCACCGAGGATCCACTGGCCGGCCAGCCCGATCGTGACGGTGGCGAACACCCCGAACAGCCACTGACCCGCTGCCCGATCGTGTCGCATCAGGCCGATGGCCAGCAGCATGCCGACGATCGGGATCAGCGACACGAACGGCCCCAGCACCGGGTCGGCCAGTTCGGCGGGCCAGCCGCCGGGTCGCCGCGGTACCTGCACGACGTAGCTGACGACGAGCGTCAGCCACACCACGGCGGCTGACGCGCACAGGATGTCGGTCATGACTGCGGGTGTCAACTGCAGCAGGGCGGCGTAGCCCCAGCAGCCGGCCAGGCCGGTCAGGCCGTATGCGATGCCGAACAGATTCGGAGTGATCCCGACGTGTGGCTCGCTCGTCCGAGTGCTCACGGCGGCGCACTACCCTGCGCACCGGCGCTTATCCCGCACCGGCGCGGCGGCTACCGCGGGCAGGTGCACGCGCGGGGTCGCTCGCTCCTACACGCTGTCGGAGTCGCCAAATCGGATATAGAGGAGATAAGCCAGATAGTCCACCATGCGGCGGGTCACCGTCATCGGCCTGACGGGCGCCGCGGTGATCGGCGGCGTGCTCGCCGCCGCCGGCGTCGCCAACGCCGCCACGACCCCGCACCACCACCCGGCCACGAGGACGAACGCGCACCACAACCCGCGAAGACCACCACGATCCACCACCACGCCTCCACCAGGAAGCCGGTGAGCGCGACCACGCGGACGTTCACGACCACGCACGCGGGGGAGGCGGAGGTCCTCGGCGCACTGTGGGCGGCGGGCCGGCCGTGCACGCCGGGCGAGGTCCACGCCGCGCTCGGCGCCCGGTCCGGGTACACCACCGTCCAGACGATCCTGGCCCGCCTGTACGACAAGCACCTCGTGCGCCGGCGCGCGGAGGACCGGGCGCACGCGTACTGGCCGGTGAAGGACGGCGCGGACCTGACGGCGGACCGGATGCGGGCGCTGCTGAGCGAGCGCGCCGACCGCCGGGAGGTACTCCAGCGATTCGTGCACGGGCTCGACGACGACGAGGCCGCCGCACTGCGGGCACCGCTCGACGAGGACGGGAGCGGGAGGCGCCCGTGAGGTATTGCGTATACGTACCGCTGCTGGTGTGCGGACTGCTCGCCGCGGCCCGCGTGTCGCCGGGGGCCGGCGCGTGGATGCTGACCGGCGTCGGCCTCGCCGCGGCGGTGTCGTCGGGGTGGACGTCACTGCTGCCGCCCGCGACGCTGTTCGACGACGTGCCGTGGCGGCCGGACCGGCTTCGGCTGCTGGACCCGGTGCCGGCCCTCGTCGCCGTCGCCGCCGCGGCCGTGCTCGGCGGCGGTGGCTACCGGCTGACCCGCTCCTCCTGGCTGGCGGCGGCCACCATCCGGCGCCTGCGCCGGCCGTGCCGGGAGTCCACCCCGGCGGACAATCTCGTCGTCGCCGACCGGGAACGCCCGCACGCGGTCGCCGTGCGCGGCTGTGGGACGCGGAGGCCCGCCGACGCCGCCGCCTCCGCGGCCGCCGCGCAGCGCGGCTACCGCACCAGCCGGACCGTCTCCGTCACGCTGCTGGTCGCCGGCCTGCTGCTTGCCCTGGCCGCCGCGGCGCCGGGCAACGCATGCAGCAGCGGCGGGCCGGTTGAACCGGGCCCGCCGCGTCGCGTCCGGCCGGGCGCTCAGCCCTTGACAGGCCGGCTGCCGCTGTCGTCGAAGCTGACGCTGATCTTGCGCGGCTTGGCCCGGTCGGACACCGGAATCCGCAGCCGCAGCACCCCGCTGTCGTAGCTGGCCTCGAGCTTGTCGGTGTCCAGGGTGTCGCCGAGGTACAGCTGCCGGCTGAACACGCCCGTCGGGCGCTCGGCCAGCACGGTCTCGACGGCGTCGCCGGCCGGGCGGTGCCGCTCGGCCCGCACCTGCAGCACGTTGCGCTCGACGGTGATGTCGATGGAGTCGGGGTCGACGCCGGGAAGGTCGAAGTAGACGTTGAACCAGTCGCCGTCGCGAATGGCGTCGACGTGCATGACCGCCGGCCGTCCCGCGGTGCCGGCCAGCTGCTCGAACGCTCGGTCAATCTCGCGGAAGGGGTCGGTGCGCATCAGCATGGCCATCTCCTCCTCGGTCTCCCCACTGTCCTCAGATCCACGTTGAGTCTCTCTCGCTCAACTTCACCTTCAGATTTAGCTCCGCCGCGCGGCCCTGTCAAGCGAAACCGCAGAAGAGTTGACCGCGACTGACTCAACTTTGTCGCACGGGGCGGATCAGGTCGGCGCGACGCTGCGCTCCGGGAGTGTCAGGGGTGATTCATCGACGAGAGGTGACCGATGGACGAGGATTTCGTCGACTTCGTGCGGCGCCGGGGCGAGCACCACCTGAGAACGGCAGTCCTGCTCACCGGGTGTGGCATCGACTGGACACCGCAGATCGCCCCGGGCTTGCCGGGTCCCGGGTTCGGCATCGGGTGCGGGTTGTCCGCCGTCACCGGGAGCCGGCCCGGCGCCGGCGCGAGGACCGGCACCGCGACCGGCCCGCGGACCCGGACCGCCTCCGACACCGGCGACCGTCTGCGTGCCGACCGGGTAGTACCGGACGCCGGCGACGGCCATGGTCGAGGTGTTCGGCGTCATGCGGGCCGGGTGTTGCGGCGACTGTCACGCGCGCTCCACCGTCTCGACGCGCGGCGCGGCGCGGCGCGGCTCAGCTGAACATGCCTTTGAGCACGGCGCCGGTCACGCGGATCGCGTTGCCGAGCGGCTTGGAGCCGGTCCACCGCTCCGCGGCGTCGGCGAAGCGATCGACGATGCCCCGCTCGTGCCGATCCTTGTCCCCGATCATCTTCGTGCCGCCGGACTTGTTCAGGTCGTCCTTCTTCTTCCGCGTCTCGTACTCCTTGCGCTGCCGTTCATCGAGGTCCTGGAGCCTGGCCTCGAGCTCGGCGATGCGCTTGCGGTCGCGCTCGGACCGCTTGTGCTGGCGCTCGATCGCGCGCTCCGCCGCCTTGCCGACCGCGTCGCGCCACGGGGGCAGGGTGTCGCCCGGGAGGCCGACGAGCACCGCGTCCAGCACGCCGTAGAGGTTCCAGCCGCTCAGCGCATCGAACGCCACGATCTGGCCGAGCGTGAACGCCTGGTTGTGCGTACCCTCGCGGAGATCCGCCAGCAGCGCGCGGCGCGCCTCCTCGATGCGGGCCAGGCCCTCCGGCTCGAGCGGGCCGCCGATGCCGGCCATCTCGAGCGGCTGCAGCTCACCGTCGATCTCGATGTTCAGCAGCGCCAGCCGGTTGTAGGCGATGACGATCCGCTGCGGCGGCACACCGCACTCCAGCAGCAGCTTGACGGTGCGCAGCGTCCCGATGCCGGCCGGGCGGGGCGGAGTGGTGACCACGATGAACCCGTGCGCCTGCTCCACCCGGCGCCGGTACATCTCCCGGTATTCGCGGTCGCGCTCCTTGGAGTCGCCGAGGCCGGGGAGGTCCACGACCTGGATGTGCTCACCCCGCGCCTCCCACTCGTACACCTCGTCCGCGGCCGTACCGCGGGAGAAGTGCCCGACCGCGCCGACGTCGGCTCCGAACAGGGTGTTGATGGTGGTCGTCTTCCCGGAGCCCATCGCGCCGCAGACCAGCACGCACGGGCGCCTGTTCTTCGGCAGCTTCGCCCGGTGCTGGTCGATGAGCTCCTGGAGATCGGCCTGGACGTCAACCATTCGACGATGCCCTTTCACTGCGTCGCGATGCCGTTGCTCAGCCGATCGTGCCGAGCGCCCGGCCGAGCAGGGGAAATACGTTCCAGCCGGTGAGCGCGTCATACGGCACGACCTGTCCGGTCCGAAACTGCGGGACTCCCGTGGCCGCGGTGAGCGCGTGGATGAATGCCGCGGTGCCGTGCTCGACCGCGGCCCGGCTCTCCGGCTCGACCGGGCCCGTGGCGCCCATCGCGACCGGATGGAGCTCGCCGTCGACCTCGACGTTGAGCATCGTGAGGCGGTTGAACCCGAAGACGATACGGTCCGGCCGCACGCCGTTCTTGAGCAGTGCCTTGACGGTACGCAGCGTCGGCAGCGATGCCGGTCGCGGTGGCGTCACCACCACGATGAACGCGTCGGCCGCCCTGGCCCAGCGGCGAAATGACGCCTTGGATGCCTGATCGCGCTCCTTGGAGTCGCCGAGGCCGGGCACGTCGACGAGCACGATGTGCCGCTGCGGCTCGCCCCAGCGATATCGGCTCATGTGCTCGGTGCCGCGGGAAAGGTGGCCGACGACCCCGACCTCCCGCCCGCACGCGGTGTTGATCGTCGTCGTCTTGCCGATACCCGTACCGCCGCAGATCATGATCGCGGGCTTGCGCCGGCGCTTACGGTATCTGCGGACTTCTTCGAGAAAGATCGAGCGTTGGATAGCGTCGGCCACGGCGTCACCACTCGGTCGTCGCGCTTCACGGCACGTCGACGGTACCGTGGTTTCGCCGTCGAATTCGGACGCTCCACGCTGCTGAACGCATGGAAGCACGTGCCCGTGTGACGCCTGCGCCGATCCGATCGGCGGACGCATTCCGGTGATTACTGGTGGCTGACCCGTTGAAGGCTAGGCGGTGAAGCGGTGGGCCTGGCCGTTGTGGACGTCGGTCACCCACTCCCAGCCGGGCCGGGCCGACGGGCCGATGCGGGAGTCGTCGGGAGCCCGGCCGTCGCGCAGTGCGTGCACATACGCGCGGTCCAGGTCGATGCGGGCCTGCGCCTGCCCGGGGCCGCCGACGCCGCCGTGCCCGGGCACGACGGCCCGCGCGCCGGCGGCCACGGACTCCAGCAGGCTCAGCGCGGCCAGGTAGTCGGGAACAGGGTCCTCGGCGCCGCCGCCCAGGCCGAACATCGGGATCAGCACGTCGGAGAGCATGTCGCCGGCGACGAGGACGCCGGGGTCCTCGATGAACAGCGCGGCGTGGCCGGGCGCGTGGGCCCGGTGCTCGAGCACGCGGACCCGCGGGCCGTCCCACGGCACGTGCGAGCTTCCGGCCGGGAGGGCGGTGACCAGACCGTACAGGTCGAGCTTGACGTTGTCCTCGATCCCCGTGCCGGCCAGGTGCTCGATGATCTCGGCCTGGGCGGCCGGGTCCGTGGACTCCGCGCGGGCGATCTCGGCGCAGCGGGGTGTGCCGTAGCGCGGTGGCGTGCCGAGGGCCGGGTGCCACAGCAGGTGGTCCCAGTGCGGGTGGGTCGAGAAGCCGGCCACGACCGGCCGGCCGAGCGTGGCCAGGTCGTCCGCGAGGCAGGTCAGCTCGTGGTCCTGGACGCCGGGGTCGATGAGCAGCACGCCCGAGGCGCCCTGCACCACTATCGCGTTGCTCTGGATGAACTCGCTTTCGTGGACGAGTACCCCCGCAGCGATTGTCCTCAGCACTGGCGCGCTCCGGCGATGGCGTAGTGGTGCATCGTGACGCCCTGCTTGAACGCCTGGTGCTCGAGCAGCTCCAGGTCGAGCGGGCGGTCGTAGTCGTCGAACAGGGGGCGGCCGAAGCCCAGGTACGAGGGGTGCGTGAACAGCAGCAGCTCGTCGAGCAGCCCGGCCCGCAGCAGCTGCGTCGCGAGGTTCGCCCCGCCCACGCCGATGGCGCCGTCGGTCTCGGCGCGCAGGGCGGCGAGCTGCTCGATGGCGTTGTCACCGCCGAAGACCCGGGTGTTGTACTGCGCGCTGCCGCGACTGCGCGACACGAGGACCTTCGGCACCGCGGTCCAGATCTCGCCGTACTCCCGCATGACGTCCGGCAGCGACTCGTCCCCGCGGGCCCGCGGCCAGTACTCCTCCATCGTCTCGTACACGACGCGGCCCTGCACCATCAGCACCAGTCCCCGCGCCCGCGCGTTGAACTCGCGGTGCAGCTCCTCGTCGATGTGCAGCCACTCGCCCGCGCCGTTGTCCCCCGGCACCTGCTCGATCTTCAGGTCGAGGGACACGTTCATCCAGTACACGAAGCGGCCCATGCTCGCCCCCATCCCTCTAGTGATTGCGATTTGCAACCACTATATTGGGGACGGCGAAGTGCCTGTCAAGGAGGAGACGTGGAGCCACGGTCCGAGTGCCCGATCAACGCCGCCGTCGAGGTCCTCGGCGACCGCTGGTCACTGCTCGTCCTGCGCGACGTCATCTTCGGCGACCGCCGCTACTTCCGGGCGCTGCTCACCGGCTCCATCGAGGGCATCGCGTCGAACATCCTGGCCGACCGCCTGGTCCGCCTCGTCGAGGCCGGCCTGCTGACCCGCGGCACCGCCGCCCGCGGCCAGCGGGCCCGCTACAGCCTCACCGAGGCCGGCATCCAGACGCTGCCCATCATCTACGCCCTGGGCAACTGGGGCCTCGACTGGCTCCCTGGCGGCGGCGAACTGCGCGTCCGCCAGCAGCTGATGCGCGCCGAGGGCCCGCGGTTCGTCGAGGACCTCATGGACGAGCTGCGCGTCCGCCACCTCGACGCCCCGCCGAAGCCACGAGAGGGCCCCGGCCCCCTCGAACGCCTGGCCGCCGCGTACGCCGCGGCGCAGGCGCGCGAGGGGGGCGCCGCACCCTGAGCGCCGGTGCGGCCTACCGTGCGGCCAGCTGGAGTGCGCCGCGCAGGAGGGCCAGCGCCGGGAGCGTCGCCGACTCGCGCAGTGGCGCGGCCGGGTCGGACAGCATCAGGCTGGCCGTGACCAGGGTGCCGTCGGCGGCCTGGGCGAGGTAGTTCAGGGTGAGCACGCCGGGCTCGGAGCCGCCCTTGAACCACACCGTGGGGAAGCCGGCGGGCGACAGGCCGATGCCGCCGTCGTTGATGCTCAGCGCGGCGCCGACGTGGGGATCGCCCTGCGCGCGCAGGCCCGCGAACGCCTCGCACATGTCCATCGGCGAGCCGAACCACTCCAGCTGGTCGATCATCTCCGGCTGCGTCCACGCCCCGAGCCCGGTGCGCGGCACCTGGCCGAGCAGGGGCAGGGTGATGGCCCGCAGGGCCGGCGGCAGGCTCGCATACGCGGTGGCAACCGCGGGGTAGTGCCAGCTCTTGAGCGCGAACAGCTCGCGGGTGGTCAGGACCGGCAGGTTCGGCGCGTCGTTGCCGAACCGGCGGAACTGCCGCTGCACGGCGGTGCGGCCGACCTGGTGGATCAGGTGGTCGGTCGCGGTGTTGTCGCTGATGGAGATCATGTAGTCGGCGTACTGCTCGAGCGTGTACACGGCGCCGTCCGGCTGGTCCTGCAGGACGCCCGACGGCAGGGACTTCCACGCCGGGTTCAGGGCCAGCTTCGTGTCCCAGCGCAGCCGGCCGTCGTGGACCGCCTGGGCGAGCGCGCCGAGCACGTAGAGCTTGAACGCCGAGCCGAGCGGCCGGGCGGTCGACGGGTCGAGGCCGTGCACGAGCGCGCAGCCGGCCGGCGTGATGCGGGCCGCGGCGAAGGAGACCCGCGGGGCGAGGGCCCGGGCGGCGTCGTCGAGCGCCTCCCACGACGCCGGTGCGGGCGGGTACGGCGTGAACAGCAGCGCGCCGATCAGCCCGGCCGCGTCGACGGTGATGCGCACCAGCAGCGGCCCGCCCGGGCCGGTGGCGACCTGGCGCAGCTCGGTGGCGGTCGAGTAGACGACGGCGCCCGGCGTGAGCGGGCCGACCTGGCGCAGGACGGCGTTGAACCCGTCCGGGCCGCCGACCGCGGCCAGCAGCGGCGCGCTCAGGTGCTGCTGGAGCTCCGCGGCGGCCACCGGCGGGCGGGCCGAGGCGTCGACGAGCCAGGTGAACTGCGCGGCGGGCCCGGGCCCGGCGGCCGCCGCAGCGGCGGGCAGTCCGAGCAGCAGCGCGACGAGCGCGGCGGCGACGGCGATACGGCGAAGCATGGGGTCCCCCGGTTCAGGCGTGGATGCGGTCAGGAGGGGCGGATGTGCAGGCCCGCGACCGAGCCGTCGCGGCGGAACGCGACCTGGGCCATGGCGTGGCCGGCCTCGAACTCCATCAGGACGTCGACCACGCTCAGGTCACCGGCCGGGTGCACGACCGGCTCGCCGAACCGCTCGAAGGCGCCGGCGGTACCGATGACCATCGCCCACACGGAGGCCAGCTCCTCGACGCCCACCGCGCCGAGCATGACCTCGTCGAAGCTCGCCCGCACCCGCTCGAACCGGGCGGCTGCGGTGTCGCCGAGCACGGCCAGCGCCCGGTCGCCGGCGTCGGGCAGCAGCCCGTCGGCCATCGGCTCACCGGTGCGCGGGTCGACGGGCCGGCCGAACCGCTGGAACGCCGCCTGCCTGGTCGTGCCCAAGACGTCTCCGATCTCCTGCCACGTGCGGCCCTCCGCGCGGGCCCGGTCCACCGCGGTCCGCAGCAGGTCCTGGGCCGCGAGCACCTGCCGGTGCGCCGCCCCTACCTCCCCGAGCGTCCCGCCGCCCGCCGCGGATGTCAAGTCAAGCTTGACGGACTCGCGTCGCCGGCGGGCCGCGCTACGGCAGGTGGAGTTGCAAAACTGCTGGCTGCGCCCCGGACCTTTGCGCTCCGGGAGCGGCTTGCCACAGTACTGGCACGACATAGCACGGAATACTAATACGTGCGGCACGATTCGGCTCCTCCGATCGCCGCCGGCGGGCGTGCCGATGCTTGCCGGGGCGCGCTTTACACTCGGCAGATGCTCACGATCGACCAGGTCAAAATCGGCTACGGTGACCGGGTTGTCATCGAGGAGCTGAGCCTCGACGTCGCCGCCGGTGAAGGGGTCGCGCTGCGGGGACCCAACGGGATCGGCAAGTCGACGGTCCTGCGCTGCGTCGCCGGGCTCCTCGAGCCCTCCGGGGGCGCGGTACGCGTGGACGGCGAGCCGGTCGATGAACGCCGTGGGAGCTTCCGCCGTACGGTCGCCGCCCTGCTCGACCCGCCGGCCTGGTATCCGGGGCTCTCCGCCCAGGAGCACCTCAGCCTGGTGCGGCTGGCCAACGCCCCGGCCGGCGGCGACTGGTTCGCCGAGGGGGAGCTGGCCGAGCGGCTCGGCGTGACCGGGTTCGCCGACGCCGGGCCGGGCAGCCTCTCGTCCGGGCAGCGGCAGCGCCTCGCGCTCGCGATGGTGCTCGACCGGCCCAGCCGCCTGCTGCTGCTCGACGAGCCCGAGCGCCACCTCGACCGCGAGGGCCGCGAGACGGTGGCGATGCTCATCGGCGAGTACCTCGGCCGGGGCGGCGCCGCGCTGCTCGCCTCGCACGACCCGACGGTCACCGCCGGCTGCGAGATCATCGAGCTGAGCACCGACTGGGCCGACGAGTGAGGCCGGGCCAGGTCCGCCGCTGGGTCCGGCGCCGCCAGCGCGCCCGGGAGAACGCCTCCGACCTCTTCGAGACCGTCTACACGCTCGTGCTCCTGGCCGCGATGGTCGGCTACATGATCTGGGCCCAGCTCCAGGCCGTCCTCAGTGGACAGACGAGCGCCCCGGCCGGCGTCCGCGAGGGCGTGCTGCTCGCGGCCGGCCTGGCCTGGACCGCCGCGCTGCTCGCGGTCGCGTCGGCGCTCGGCCCGGTCTCGACGTCGGCCCCGGCCCTGCAGTGGCTGGTCACCGCGCCGCTGGACCGCCGCGCCCTGCTCACGCCGGCGGTCGCCCAGGTGACGGGCATCGGGCTGCTCGCCGGCCTGGCCCAGGGCCTGCTGACGCTCACACTGTCCACAGTGGGCGCGGGTGCGGTACTGCTGGCCGCGGTCGCCGGCGGCGTGCTCGTCCTCGGCGCGGCCGCCGCCCTGCAGTCCGCGACGCGCCGCCCCGCCCGCCGCCTGTCCACCGCGGCCACCGTCCTCGCGATCGCCGCCGCCGTCGTCGGCGTGCTCGCGGTCACCGGCGTCGACGTCGCCGCGGTCGCCACCGCCGGCCCCTGGGGCTGGCCGCTGCTCGCCGGCCGCCACCCGTGGCTGGCCATTGTGATCGCCGCCGTGGCGCTGCTCATGCCGATCCTGCAGTGGTACCGCCTGCGGTGGCTCACCCTCGCGAACCTCACGGACGCGGCGCAGAGCAGCGGCGCCGCCACGGCCGTCTTCTTCACCCTGGACCCGGGCCTGGCCTCGCGGGCCGCCGAGGACCGCCGGTGGCGCGGCCGCCGGCTCGGCCCCGACCGGCTCCCGCGCGTCACCGGACGGTTCGTGGCCACGGGCCAGGACGCCCTGCTGCTGCTGCGCTCGCCGGTGCGGCTGCTGCTCGCGGCCGCGCTGGTGACGGTGCCCGTGCTGGCCGCCGGGCTGCCGGTGTCCCGGTGGGTGATCGCCGCGGCCTGGCTTGTCTGCGCGCTCGCGGCGGCGTCGTGCAGCACGGCCAATGCCCGCCGCGACCGCGACGACCCCGGCCTGGCCCGCCTGCTCGGCCTGACCGACGGCGAGCTGTTCACCGGCCGCGTCGCCGTCCCCGTCGCCGTGTGCACCCTATGGTCCGCGGCCGCGCTGAGCGCCGTCGGCGGCGGGTTCGGCCCGTGGACCCTGCTCGGCGCCGTCGCCGGCCCCGGCCTGGCCGCGGGCGCACTGCGCTCGGCCCGCCGCCGCGAGGTCCGCCACGACGCCGCCGCGCTGTCCTCCCCGGCCGGTTTCATGCCGACGGGCCCGTTCCTGTGGCTGGCCGGCGCGGCCGACCTGGCCGTGCTGGCCCTGTGGCCGACCCTGCTCGCCATCGTCACCAGGCACCCGGACGCCGCCCTGTTCAACCAGGTGGTCTTCTCCGCCGGCACCCTGAGCGGCATGATCATCAACGCTCGCCGCGGCTGACGGGCGCGCCCGTCAGCGTTTCGTCGCGGTCACCATCGCGAAGCCGAGCAGCTCGCCCGCGTCGGCCGCGAGCAGGTCGATCACCGCCTGGCGGCTGTGCGCCCGGCCGGTCCAGTCGCCGGTGTGCTCGGCCACCGCCCGCGTCCACAGCATCCAGTCGCGCCAGCCGTCCTCCTGCAGCCGGGCCGAGGTGACCGTCACGAGCTCGGTGACCTCCCACTGGAAGCGCCACCACTCGGGGGTGTGCCAGGCGATCGGCTCCCAGCCGAACAGCTCCTTGACGGGCGCCGGGATCGCGCCGAGGTCCCGGATCTCCCGGGTCATACCCGGCGTCGCCACGCCGAGCTGCCCGCCGGGCCGCAGGAACCCCGCGAGGTACGGCAGATACCAGTCGGAGGTGCCGAAGTATTCGAACGCGTCGATGCTGACGATGGCGTCGAAGCTGTCCTTCGCGAACGGCAGGCTGTGCGCCTCCGTCCGCACGGCGGTCACCTGGCCGGAGACGCCGGCGCCGGCGAACACGGCCGCCGCCTCGTCCGCCGCGATCCACCAGTCGGCCGCCACGACCTGGACGCCGTACTCACGGGCCAGGAACACGGACGTCGCACCCTTGCCGGAGCCCAGGTCCAGGACCTTCATCCCCGGGCGCAGGTCAAGATCCCGGGCCAGGTCCTCCAGCAGCCACAGCGGGTTGGGCCCCATGTCGAGGTCGAGCAGCCAGGCCGGGTCGTAGGTGGACGAGCGCGGGTAGCGATCCGGGCGGGCCAGCTCATCGTAGATGGTCACGGGTAGCGATCCAAGCTGCTCAGACGGGGCCCGGGCAATCCGTTTTGCGACCCTTGCGCGGGGGCGCCACGATGGTGGGCATGGACGTGTTCGCGCCGTACACCGGAACGCTGCTCCTGCCCGACCGTGCCCCCTTCGGCAGCGAGTCGCCGGTCACCCTGGCCGACGGCCGCCCGGTCGCCACCATCCGCTGGCACAGCTGGTCGATGCGGGCCCGCTACGAGATCCTCGACCCGGCCACCGGCGCCGTCCTCGCGGCCGGGCACCGCCAGGGCTTCGGCGGCCGCAACTACTTCCTCGCCGACGCCCGGGGCGGCCGGCTGTTCCATCTGAAGCTCAGCTTCTGGGGCCCGAACCGCGCGAGCGCACTGACCCTGCCCACCGGCCGCACCCTGACGACCCGCGGCAACTGGACCTCCCGCCGCTTCAGCGTCACCGACGAGCAGGACCGCCCGGTCGCCCAGCTGGTCAACAACAGCCGCATCCTCTCGATGCGCCCCGACAGCCTCGCCTTCGAGCTGCAGTCCCCGGTCCTGTCCATCGTCCAGGCGATCGGCCTGGCCCAGTCGATGCGCGCCGCCATCGAGTCCCAGCGCAGCGCCGCGGCCGCCGCCTCTGCCGGATAGGACCAGACCCCGACCCCCTACAGCGCCCGCCGGACCGCCTCCGAGATCAGCGTCACCCCGCCCGGCGCCGCCGCGGCCGGGCCGACCTGCGGCACGTTGTCGTCCGCGCTCGCCCAGTCGCGTACCTTGCCCGCCATGGGCTGCGGCACGTCCACGACGACGTAGCTGCGCATGCTGCCCACCTCGGTCATGCCGCTGTGGCTGATCGGGTAGGGCGCGGTGCCGGCGGAGCCGCTGATCCGGTGCTTGGGGTAGAACCGCTTGGTGTCGCCGTCCTCGGTCCAGTCCATGATCCAGTACTCGTGGCCGTCCGGGGCCGGGGTGCAGACTGTCACGGTGATGACGGGGGTGCGGCCGGTGTGCCCGGGCGACTCCTCGGTCACGGCGTCGATGTGCGCGGCCAGGCGGCCGCAGCCCTTCGCCGGCGCCGCGGGCCGATCCAGCAGGGCCGCCCCGGTCAGCAGCGCCGCGACGAGCACGGCGGCCGTCACCCCGGCCGCCACGAGGCTGTCGGTGCGCCGCCACCACCGTTGCGGGGCCAGCAGTGCGCGGACCTCGCGGTACCACTGCGCGCGGGGGAACGTACCGTCGAGGCAGGCCTCTTCCTGGAAGTCGGCGAGCGAGTCGAAGCGGGCCGGGCCCAGCCGGACCGGGAAGAACCGCTTCCCGGCCCGCTTGCCCAGCGTGATCTCCTGCGGCACCCCGACGCCGTTGATGGCCGTCTCGCTCATGAGGACGACGACCGCACGGCAGGTGCGGATCCGCGCCTCCAGCGTCGGCTGCCACGGCTGGCCCGGCCTGATGTCCTGGTCGTACCAGGTGGTGACGTCGCGCTCGCGCAGCCGGGCGACGAACTCGTTCGCGTACTCCCGGTCGGCCCGCGAGTAGCTGACGAACACGAACGGCGGCTCAGCACTCATTGTTGGAGCCCTGCTTGACCCGCACGTGCGCGACGGCCCCGGCCGGCTGCGCCTTGTCGACCGCGTAGGAGCCGTTGCCCTGCTTGTGCGCGGCGTAGTAGGCGGCGGCCGCCTTGGCCTCCATCACGACGACGAACACGTCGTAGGACTGACCGGTCGTGCTGCCCAGATACACCGAGCCGTGCCAGTCCGCGTCGACGAAGCCGTTCGGGTAGGCGCCGGCGTACACGACGTACCACGTGGTGTCGGGCGGGTCGATGCGGTTGGTGGCGAACAGAATCGTCTGGGCGGTGTCGAGATTGGCCCGGCCGGTCACCCGCATGCACCGGTCGACCACGGCGTCGTTGGCCGGGCTGGTGATCGTGACCGCACCCCGGGCCGGCAGCCCGGTCGGTGCCGCGGGCAGCCCGGTCACGGCCGGTGCGGTCGCGGACGGATCGGTCGGGCCGACCGCCTCGTCGCCGCCGCGGTCGCGCAGCGAGAACAGCGCGACCGCCCCGACCACCAGGATCACCGCCGCGAACACCAGCGCCGGGACCCGCCAGCGCGGCCGGCGCGGCTGCGCCCGGACCGGCTTGGGCGCGGAGCCGACGATGCGGCGCAGCGTGTTGACGAAGTCGTCGTCGGGCATCCGGTCGCCAGCGGCATCGGCGATCGGCAGGTGGCTCAGGATGATGTGCGCCTTGCCGCCCACCGACAGCGGCCGGATCTCGCGCCCGAGCCGGTCGGCCAGGTGCACCTCGTCGCGGACCCGCGGTGCGAGCTCGTCGCCGCGGCGCATGACCACCACCAGCGCCCGGGCCGGCTCCACGCGCTCCTGCACCAGCTCCGGATCGAGCCGCTCGGACTGCTCCTCGTCGATGGTCGCCGACACGCCGGCCTTGGTGAGGTGGCGGTAGAGCCGCTCGGCGTAGCCGCGGTCGGCCGGGTTGTGGCAGATGTGCACATGGCCAAGGCTGGGCCCGGTCACGGTCTCTCCTTCATCAGCAGGGCTTGTCGATGCGCACCAGGCCGGTGACCGTGTCCGCCGTCGTCCCCGGAAGGCTCGTGGCGTGCGCGAAGTCGCCGGACTCGTGCGCGGCCCACCAGCTACGGGCCGCGGCCACGTCGACGATGAGCAGGTAGGCGCTGTAGTGCTGGCCCGGCTGGTCGCCGAAGTACGTCGGGCTCGTGCTCGTCCACCGACCGGGCGCCAGGTTGCCCTCACGCGGCCCCGCGTACTGCACGTAATAGGTGCCGTCCGGCGGATCCGTGCGTTTCTGCGCGATCATCAGCGTCTTGGTGGCGTCGATGTCGGCGCGGCCCGCGAGCGTGCGGCACCGCCCGACCTGACCGCCGTCACCGATATTGGTGAATGCCGCGGTGTTCGCGTGGGCGGGTGGCCCGATGGTGCCCGGCGGCCCGTTGGTGCCCGGCGGCGCATTTGTCGGATGACCGGCTCCGGTCGTTCGGGTGGCTTTGGGTGAGCGGCTGGATGGCGTTTGTGTCTTCGTGGGGGAAGTGGTCGGTGGATTGGAGGAATGGATCGCCGTCGGGGACGGCGGCGGGCCGGAAGGCAGCGGTGAAGCCGACGGTGGTGCGTATTTCGTGATCGGCTGCCGGCTGTCATCGTAAATGGCGACGGCATTCGGGCCGTTCGGGTCATTGGCCCAGACCGCGGAACCGTTGACGAACAATTCCAGGTCGGCCGGGCCGGGTGCGACGGCGATCGAGGACGGCGCGCCGACCGCCGGGCGAGCCCGGATGGTCCAGACGTCCCCGCTGCGGGTGTCACCCAGGTACACCCGGTCGTGCGTCAGGACCGGCGGCCCGAACGAGTCGCCGGCCGCGCCGACCGAACGGGTCACCGATTCCGCGTGGTCGCCCAGGCCCGCCACCGTCACCGACACCCGATCGCCGACCGCTCCGCGCGCGGTGCCGCCGGCCGGACCACCCGTCGCAGGGCCGACGAACGCGGCGAAGTCGCCGCCGGGCGCCACGCCGAACGACGCGGGCCGGCCGCCGGGCAGCCGCACCGCGTACGTACCCGGCGCCGGGCCGCTGATCAGCCGCACGGCGCCGGCCTCGGGGTCCAGGACGGCGAGGGTGTCGCCGGCTCCGGCCAGCAGCGGCGCGTGGCCGGAGGAGAAGGCGTGCTCGACCCGGGTGGCCGGGCCGGCGTCGCCGATGCGCAGGACCGCGCCCGTGGCCGGCTCGGCCAGCCACAGCGCCCCGGCGGCCACCGCCCACCCGCCCGGCCGGCCGCCGGTCTGCGCGACAGGGGTCGCGGCGACCGAGCCGTCGGCGGCGAGCCGATCGACCCGGCCCGTGGCGGCGTGCACGAGCAACGGCCGGGCCCCGGCGACGACGGCCGTCTCGTCGGACTCGAGCGTCAGCGACCGCTGGACCTGGGTGCGCAGGTCCAGCAGCACCGCCCGGCCGGCGCCGCGGTCGGTCAGCACCAGCAGGTCGTCGCCGCGGGACGGCGGCGTGTCCGGGCGGATGGGCAGGCGGACCCGGTCGGTCGACGCGATCATCGGGGCGGCCAGCAATGCGTTGGCCCGGTCGACGAAGCCCGCCGCCGCGCTCGGCAGCCAGGCCGTGGCCGAATCGTCGTCGATGGTTATCCGATTGTGGGCGGCGGCGAATCCCAGTGCCGTGCCGGCGACCGCGAGAACTGCCGCTGCGCCGACCAGACGGGAAGGTGTTCGCCAATTGGTGGATGTGATTCGCCGTTTGCCGGACGTATCGTTCGGCAACGTCATGTGCGCCTCCGGCGTCGAGAGATTCAGCATAACGAGCGGCTCGAATCTGTACTCACCTGAACGGACGACCCAATCCGAGTAATGAACGGTGATGTTTCGTGATCGATCATGCGGACGAGTTGATTTCCGCTGCCGAGTTCGGCCGTCGATATCGGATGCTGGCGATGCGGCTGGAGCGGGAGGTGCTGGGCAAGCAGCGGGAGATCGCGCTCGCGCTCACCTGCCTGCTGGCCGACGGGCACCTGCTGCTGGAGGACCTGCCGGGCCTGGGCAAGACCCGGCTCGCGGCCGGTCTGGCCGCCGCGTTCGGCGGTGACTTCCAGCGCGTCCAGGGCACGCCCGACCTGCTGCCGTCCGACGTCACCGGCTCGGTCGTCTTCGGCCGCGACACCGACGTGGCCCGCCTGCTCGACCCGGCCGCCCGCCGCGAGGACCTGCCGCTGCGCCGCGGGCCGGTGTTCACCAACATCCTGCTGTGCGACGAGCTCAACCGCACCCCGCCCCGCACCCAGTCGGCGCTGCTGGAAGCGATGGAGGAGCGCCAGGTCACGATCTTCTCGCACACGTTCGCGCTGCCCGATCCGTTCCTGGTCATCGCCACGCAGAACCCGGTCGACCTCGACGGGACCTACCGGCTGCCCGAGGCCCAGCTCGACCGGTTCCTCATGCGGTTCGCGCTGGGCCGGCCCGACACCGCCACCCTCGAGCGCATCCTGACCGAGCTCGGCCCCGAGCGCCGCACGGACCGGCGCAGCGCGGCCCGCCCCGTCGCCGACGTCTCACCGCCGGAACTGCTGCAGATGATTCGGTACTGCTACAGCCTCCCCGCCGCCGCACCCGTCCGCGAATACGTCACAGCCCTGATCGAGGCCACGGACCCGGACCGGGACCGCGCCGTCCGGCTCGGCGCGAGCCCACGCGCCGCACTCGCGCTCCTGGCCGCGGCCCGGGCCCGCGCCGCCGCCACCGGCGCCGAGTACGTCGCCGTCGATCACGTCCGAGCCGTGGCCGTCCCGGTCCTGGCCCACCGCATCGTCCTGCGCGACCCACCGCCCGAGCACGTCTCCACGGCCCAGGACGCGTACGTCACCGAACTCCTGCGGCGGGTGGAGACCCCGAAGCGAATCGCGGCATGACCGGCAACGGCGCCGCGGTGCTGCTGGCCGGCCTGGGCGGGGCGGCGGCCTGGTGGGCGGGGTATCCGGCGGGCGCTCCGATCGGCCTGGCCGCGGCGCTCCTCCTGCTGCTCGCGACCGCCTGGCGCATCGGGGTCACCGGCCCGACCCGGCTCACGCTCACGGTCGACCCGGGCGCCGTCCACCGCGGCGACGTGGTGACCGCGCAGCTCGGCGTAGAGTGCACCGCACGGTGGCCGGGCACCGTCCACGCGACGGTCGCCGTGCTCGGCGACCCGCGACCGGCCACGTTCCCGACGGCCGGCCCGCCCGTCCGGCTGACCCGGACCGCCACCCGCCGCGGCCACCTGGAGTCCGCCGTCATACAGCCCCGGCGGATCGGTCCACTGTGGATCGCCGCCCGGCGGGTCACGCCGCCACCACCCGTGCACACCACGGTGCTGCCGCGCCTCTGGCCGTTTGCCGCGGCCGCACCCTCCAGCCCGACCGACGACGACGGCGAGGCGAGCGCGCGCGTCGGCGGCCCGGTCTTCGCCGGACTGCGCGAATACGCCGAAGGCGACGACATCCGCCACATCGACTGGGCCGCCAGCGCCCGCACCCCCATCGGCCCCTGGATCGTCCGCCACCGGGTCCTGGCCCGGGTCGCAGCGATCCGCATAGTCCTCGACCCCACCCGACCCGCCGACCCGGCCCCGATCGCCGGCCCCACCGACGCCGCGGGCGGCCCCGGGGCCGCGGACCGGTTCGAGACGGCCGTCGACATCGCATACTCCATGGCCCACGCCACGGCTCGCGGCACCGGTGCCCCACCCACGGTCGTCACCGTCCTCGACGGCCGCCTCGCCGCGCCCGAGGGTGTCGACGCGATCGGCGCCGTCCTGGCCCGCGTCGTGCCGGCGAGCACTCCCGGCGGCCTCGCGGCGGCGCTGCGCCACGCCGGACGGACCCGGGGTGCCACGACGGTCGTGGTGTCGGCGGCCGATCCCGGCGGCCCCCTCGACGCCGACGTCCTGTTCCGCGTCGGCCGACCCGCCCGCGACGCCCGCCGCCACGGCCGCACCCTCGTCGTCGACGTGCCCGACCTGCCAGCCGCGGCCCGGGCGTGGGCGGCGGTGGTGTCGCGATGACCCCCCGGCGGCTCGACGCCCTGGTGGTCGCCGTGGCCGCGGCCGCGCCGGGGCTCGCGTTCGACCGGGCGTTTCCCCTGGCCGTGCTGGGGCCGGCGGTGGCGGTGGCGGCGCTGCTGCCGGTCCTGAGCGAACGCCGGGCGGTGCGGGTGGCGGTGTTCGGGGCCGGGCTGGCCCTGCTCTTCCCCGTGCTGCGGTCCGGGCTGGTGGGGCTCCTGGCCATTACGCTGCCGGCTCCGGTGCGGGTGGATCTGCTGGCCGTACCACTGCTGCTGACGCTCGCCGGATCGGCCGGCGGCACCGTCCTGGCCGCGCGGCTCCCGGCCTCGGCTCGCCTGGCGGTGCCGGCGCCGACCGCGCCGGCCTGGGTGTACGCCGCGCTGCTCGGACCATTCACCCGCCTGGACGGGGCCCTCGTCGCCGTCGCGACCCTGGTGGCGGCGGCCCAGCTGGTGCGGTCGGCCGGGACCGGTGCCCGGGCCGCGCTCGGCGCGGCGGCGACGCTCGCCGCGGTGGCCGTGGCGGTGCTCCTCGCCGTGCCGGTGGCCCTCGGCGCGGCCGGACCACGGCCGCGCAGCGACCCGCGGGCCGGGCTCGGCACCGTCGGCCTGCCCCCGTCCGCGGTCAACCCGCTCGACTGGGTCGACGCCTGGCTCACCGACCCGGACCGCCTCCTGTTCACCGCGCAGACCAGCCGCCCCGTCGACCGCTGGCGGCTGGCCGTCCTGCCGGGGTACGACGGCCGGCAGTGGACACCCCCGGCCCGGTACACCCGAGCCGGCCTCGGCGTGCCACCCGGCGACCCGGCGACGGCCGAGCCGGTCACGCAGACCGTCACGATCGCGTCCCTGGGCGGCCCGTTCCTGCCCGCGGCCGACCGCCCGGCCCGCATCGCCGCCCCGGTCGCCGCCGTCGACACCACCTCCGGCGTCCTGCTGGCCGACCCCGCCGCCCAGCCGGGCCTGCGGTACACCGTGACGTCGGCGCCGCCCCGCCCGCCCGCCGACCCCGGCTGCGCTCCGGGGTCACCGCAGCCGGTCCCGGCGGAGCTCGAGGCGCCGCTGGACGCCCTGATCGCCGGCGCCTGCCCCGGCTCGTTCGCCGCGTTCGCCGCGACCGTCCAGGCCCGCATCAACGCCGGGCGCACCAACGTGGCCCGCACGCCGGCCCGCGGCACGAGCACCAGTGCGGTGCTGCGTTTCCTGGCCCCGGGCGCCACCGGCACGGTCGTCGAGTTCGCCGCCGTGTTCGCCCTGGCCGCCCGCCGCGCCGGACTGGAGACCCGCCTGGTCGTGGGCTTCACCGGCCCGCCCATGCCGAGCACGGCCACGACGTACGGCGTGCACGGGCGTGACGTGCGGCTCTGGGTCGACGCGCGGGCACCCGGTGGTGCGTGGCTCGCGTATCAGCCGGCGCCGCCGCCCGCCGTCGCCCCCGAGACGGTCACGGCCCCGCCACCGCCCACCGCATCCGAGCCGCCCCCGCCGCCCCCGCCGACGCCGATGGTGGACGGGCCACCGCCGGACGCGATCGGCGCCACTTCGCGGTCCCGGGTCCGCTGGTGGGTGCCGCCCCTGGCCGCGGCCGGCCTGGCCGTCGCCGCCTGGATGGCCTACCGGGCCGGGATCGGGCTGGCCCGCGCGGCCCGCCGGGCCCGCCGCCGGCACTGCGGGAGCCCGCGCCACCGGGGCCTGGCCGCCTGGCACGACGCCCTCGACGCCCTCGCCCGCCGGCCCGCCGCGGACCTCGACCCGGCGCTGCTGCGCACGGCGACCCCCGCCTCGAGCGCCGGCCTGCTGCGGTCGCGGTGCCCGGGCCTGGAGCCGGAGATCGCCCGGCTGACCGCGACCGCCGGCCGGTGCCTGTTCACCGAGCGCGACCCCGGACCGGTCGCCGTCGCCGAGGCCTGGCGGGCCGCCGCCCGGATCCGGCGGGCGCTGCGCAGGAAGCCGTGATCCGCGGGTGCCCGGAAAGTGATGCCGACATTCGACGGGCAGCAATGCGTGAATGGCAGGTGGCATCCGGAATGCGCGGCCGTTCGGACCCCATATATCGGCCGAACGTATGAGTTTGCGTGACGGTGCGAGCGGGTCGGCCGCGGCCCGCGCGGCGATGGCCTGCATCAATGCGTTGAAACGGCATTGGGGTCGCAGCGGGGGAGTGTGACCGCTCGGTTGCGCTTTGAGAAACTACGGTCGGTAATGGCCGGCAGCGTTTTGTAGACATCGAACGGCCGTGATAGCTTTCCCGGGCGCAACGAGGCAGAGTGTGAGTCCTTGCCCTGGCGCGACGGCATATTGTCGGCTCGAACGGGGCGAGCAGGAATGGCTGCTGGACTGCGCCCGCGCTGGCGGGCGAAGGTCTGGGTCTGGGCTCGGCGCTATGTTCCGGCCGAGCTTTTCGGGACCGCCTGCGCATTTCTCGGGACCGCGCTGATATACGGGTTGTACTCCGACCGCGTCCTCGCCGCCATCGCCGGGACCGTCGGGGAAATCGTCGGGTTCTACGGGTTCATCGCCACCGTCGAGTGGCGGCGGGAGCGGGCCCGGGGCTTCGGGCTGCGGCGCACCACGGCCTCGACCGCGCGGCTGCTGCTGGCCGAATTCGGGCTCATCGAGATCCTCGACTCGACGACCCTGCGGCCGCTGTTCATGTACCTCGGGCCGAGCATCACCGGCGGCATGGGCACCGGCACCCTGCTCGGCAAGCTGATGGCCGATGTCGCGTTCTACGGCGTGGCGATCGTCAGCTACGAGCTCATCCGCCGGCGGCGGCGCGCGCCGGTGCCCGCCGGGGCCGACGAGGACACCGTGGACCTCAACGCGCGTGCCGGCAACGAGGTCACGCAGCCCATCGCCCGCCCGGCCGGGGCGGGCGACTCGGAGATCACCCAGCGCATCCCGCGGCCGCGGTCCCACAAGAAGCCGGTCCCGGTCAAGAACCCCGGCAGCCGGCCCGCCGTGGCCCGCTCGAGCGCCGGCCGGAGTGTCAGGTGACCACGCCCCGGCTCATCATGGACCTCGGCCGGATCGGGGCCGCCTACCGGGCCATGCGCGCGGCCATGCCGGACGTGGCCGTGCACTATGCGATGAAGTGCAACCCCCACCCGCGGGTCGTCGGGCACCTCGCCGGGCTGGGCTGCGGCTTCGAGATCGCCTCGGCGGCCGAGCTGGAGCAGCTGCTCGGGATCGGCGTGCCCGCGGACGAGATCCTATACAGCAACCCGGTCAAGCCCGAGGCGCACATCGAGAAGGCCCATGCCGCGGGTGTGCTGCGATACGCGTTCGACTCCGCCGACGAGCTGGCCAAGCTCGAACGGGCCGCGCCGGGGGCATCGGTGTACGTGCGCCTCGCGGTGCCGGACCTGCACAGTGAGGTACCGAGCGAGGGGAAGTTCGGGGTCGATCTCGGGACCGCCGCCCAGCTGCTGCTGGCCGCCCGGGACCGCGGCCTCGACCCGCACGGGGTGACCTTCCACGTCGGGTCGCAGATGCTGCATCCGCGGGCGTGGGTCCAGCCGCTGGACATGGTCGGCGAGCTGATGGACAAGCTGGCCGCCGAGGACGTCCGGCTGTCCCTGGTGGACCTGGGTGGCGGCTTCCCGGTGCGGTACTGCACCGACCCGCCCCCGCTGGAGGAGTACGCGGCGGTCATCAACGCCGGCCTGGCCGCGCTGCGCCACCCCGTCCACGCCGTCGTGGAGCCCGGCCGCGCCCTCGTCGCCGAGGCCGGCACGCTCGTGTCCACCGTCATCGGCGTCGCCGACCGGATGGGCAAGCGCTGGGTGCACCTGGACGTGGGCGCGTTCAACGGCTTCATGGAGAGCCTCGAAACCGGCAACCAGCTGCGCTTCCCGGTCGGCGACGAGCACGGCGGCGCACCACGTCGCCGGATGCAGCTGACCGGCCCGACCTGCGACAGCCAGGACACCATCCTGTTCGACGCCGAGCTCTCGCGGGACCTCGCCACCGGTGACCGGGTGCACTTCGGCAGCGCCGGGGCCTACACCACGGTCTACGCCTCATCCTTCAACGGCTTCGAGCCGCCGATCGTCGACATTCAAGAAGACGGGGAACAACAGTGACACGCAGCCACGCCGCCGTGGAGCCCGCGGCCGAGGTGGACCCCGACCTGGCGGTGCTCGGCTCGCCGCTGTTCCGGGTCGCGCGCACGGTCATCGCCAGCCTGGGCGCCCTCTACGCGATCAGCACCCTCTTTCCGATGGGTGGGCAGCGCCCGGCGCTGCTGGACACCGCGTTCTACCTGGTCGTGCTGATCACCACGGCGCTGCTGGCGCTGGCCCGGCCGATCCTGGTCCGCCGCAACCGCATCGCCTGGGCCTTCGTCGGCGGCGGCGTGGCGTCCTGGGCCGCCGGAGACGTCTACTGGCAGGCTAGCTTCACCGGCGTCGACGCCAACGCCATCCCGGTGCCGTCGCCCGCCGACGTGTTCTACGTCGGCCTGTACCCCCTGGCCTACATCGGCTTCATCCTGCTCGCCCGGGCCACCGTGCGGCGGCTGCCCGCGTCCGTCTGGCTCGACGGCGTCGTCACCTCGCTCGCGGCCGGCGCGATGTTCTCCGCCTTTACGCTCAACGACCTGCTCAACGCCGACGGGAGCAAGCCGTTCGCGGCGACCATCACCAACCTGGCGTACCCGGTCGGTGACCTCATCCTCATGGTCGTCGCGGTCGCCGCCCTGGCCATGGTCCGCTGGCGCAACGACCCGGTCTGGTGGCTGGCCGCCCTCGGCGCCGCCGCGTTCACCGCCGCCGACACCGGCTACCTGTTCGGCCTGTCCGACAACACCTACACCGACGGCAGCTGGCCCGACGGCCTCTGGATGATCGGGCTCACGCTGATGGCGCTGGCCGGCTCGATGTACCGCCGCCGCTCCATCGACGAGGTGCGCGGCTTCGCGGCCCTGCTCGTGCCGATCCTCTTCTCGCTCTGCGCGCTCGTCGTGCTCATCGTCGGCACCTTCGTCCACCTGCACCCGGTCACCATCATCATGGCCAGCGCCTGCCTGCTCGCCGCCGGCATCCGCACCGCGCTCACGTTCGAGCAGACCCGCGAGCTGACCCGGACCCGCCGCGAGGCCGCCACCGACGAGATCAGCGGCCTGGGCAACCGGCGCGTGCTGGACTCCGCGCTGCCGAGCATGCTGGAGGGCCTGCCCGCGGGCGCGACGCTGCCCCTGACGATCGTCAGCATCGATCACCTGCAGGAGATGAACCGGATCCTCGGCTACACGGCCGGTGACATGATCCTCAACACCGTGGGCAACCGCCTCCAGCAGGCGCTGCCACCCGAGGCGGTCGCGGTGCGCCTGGGTGGGGCGGAGATCGCGATCCTCAGAACCGTGTCGGCGGGTACCCCGGACAGCATCGCCCGGGACACCGAGTTTCTGCTCCGGGCGCTGGCCGCACCGGTGCCGGCCGGGCCGGTGCCGGTCCAGCTCGAGCTCAGCGCCGGCGTCGCGCTCGCGCCGATGCACGCCAGCAACTCGGCCGAGCTCATCCGCTGCGCCGCCGACGCGCTGCACGAGGCCAAGTCCAGCCGCTCCGAGGTCGAGATCTACGACCCCGGCCACCGCGGCGACGTCGGCTCCCACCTGCTGCCCGACCTGCTGCGCGCGGTCGAGAACGAGCAGTTCTTCGTCCACTACCAGCCGAAGGTCGACCTCGGCAGCCGCCGCCCGGTCGCGCTCGAGGCGCTGCTGCGCTGGCGGCACCCCACCCAGGGCTGGGTCGAGCCCGAGGTGCTGCAGCGCCTCGCCGTCCAGGTCGGCCTGACCCGCCAGCTGACCCGGATCCTGCTGCGCACCGCCCTGGAGAGCTGCGCGGGCTGGCGCCGGCAGGGCTTCGAGCTCGGCGTTGCGGCCGACGTGTCAGCAGCCGACGTGCTCGACACCCGGCTGCCCTACGACGTCGCGAAGATGGTGAACAAGCTCGGGGTGCCGCCGTCGGCGCTCACCCTGGAGATCGCCGAGGACGTGATGCTCATCGACGCCCGCCGCACCGAGACGGCGCTCGGGCAGTTCCGGCACTTCGGCGTCCGCCTCGCCCTTGACCACTACGGCCGGTCGGCGCCGTCGCTGGCCCGGCTGCGCAGCATGCCCGTCGACGAGCTCAAGCTGGACCCGGCCTTCGCCGCGCCGATGGTGAACAGCCCGCAGGACGCGGTCGTCATCCGCTCCACTGTGGACCTGGCCCGCTCGCTCGGGATCACCGTGATCGCCGAGGGCGTCGACACCCGCGAGATGGTCGACGCGGTGACCCTGTCCGGCTGCGCCGGCGTGCAGGGCATCCTGCCGGGCGAGCCGATGAGCGCCGACGCGCTGCAGCAGTGGTTCGCCGCCCTGCGCCAGCCCGAGGGCCAGGTCCCGGGCCAGCGCCGGCGGGAGCAGACCCACAGCGGGCGCGGCACGCGCTAGAGTGCGGCGATGACGCGACCGGAGTGGGCACCGGAAGACATCGACATCACCGTCGCCAATGCGGCGCGGATGTACGACTACTCGCTCGGCGGGTTCCACAACTTCGCCGTCGACCGCGAGATGGTCGAGAAGGTCATGTCGATGGTGCCGAACGCCCGGCAGATCGGCCTGGCCAACCGGGCGTTCCTCGGCCGGGTGGTGCGGCACCTGGTGGCGAGCGGGGTGCGGCAGTTCCTCGACGTCGGCTCCGGCATCCCGACGCTGGCCAGCGTCCACGAGGTGGCCCAGCAGGTGGACCCGCGGGCCCGGGTCATGTACGTCGACCTCGACCCCGTCGCGGTCGCCCACGGCCAGGCCATCCTGGCCGACAACCCCAACGCCGACGTCATGGTCGGCGACGTGCGCCACCCGGACGACATCGTGCGGCACCCGGCCGTGAGCGGCCTGCTCGACTTCAGTGAGCCGATCGCGGTCATGCTCATCGCGGTGCTGCACTTCGTGCCCGACAGCGACGACCCGGCCGGGATCGTGCGCCGGTTCCGGGAGGCGGTGCGCCCGGGCAGCTACGTCGCGCTCTCGCACGGTTCGCCGCCGCCGCAGCGGGAGGAGGACGCCGACCGGGTCAGCGAGGTGTACCAGCGCACGTCGACCCCGCTGACGCTGCGCAGCGCGGCCGAGATCGCGGGCCTGCTCGACGGTCTGGAGATCGTCGCGCCCGGTGTGGTACCGGTGACGCAGTGGCACCCCGATCTCGCGGAGGGCGATGTCGAGGACCGCCCGGAGGTGCTCGCCGCGGTCGGACGAAAACCGTAAGGACGCTAACGAATACGGGCGGTAACGTCAGGCGTTTCCTCTGGCATTCAGCAACTTCGTTGCCCATAATCGGCAGTGATGACAGCGGAAGTCAGACCTTCGGGTGCGGCGGACTTCACCCGGGCATGGACCCGGGCTGTTACCGATCACACGGTGCTGCGGCTCAGCCGTGACGAGATCTCCACCCTGCTCGCGGGGTTCGTCAGCCGCCTCTCCGCCGCCCTGCACGCCGAGCCCTTCGTCGCCGACGCCGGCCGGGCCATCGGCGCCGACCTCGTCGGCTCCGGGATCGCCACCCCGGAGCTGCTCGGCGCCACGACGACGCTCATCGGCAAATACCTGCTGTCCAAGCCGCACCTCGACGAGCTGCTGGGCGCCTTCGTCGCCGGGTACACCGGCGCGCTCGTCGACCAGACCGTCGCCGCCCAGGAGGCGCTGCGCCGGGCCGAGCTCGCCGACCGCCGCCGCGACGCCGCCGGCGGCCTGCTGCGCAACCACCTGACCCGGCTGCCCAACCGCCGGGCCCTCCTGCAGCGGCTCGGCGCCGTCCTCGACGACCGCGTCGCGCCGGCCCGGCTCGGGCTGTGCCTGATCAACCTCGACCGGTTCCGGACCGTCAACGACAGCCTGGGCTACCGCAGCGGGGACCAGGTCCTGCTGACCGTCGCCCACCGCCTCGAACGCCTCGCCGGCCGCGGCGGGCACTTCCCGGCCCACCTCGGCATCGACACCTTCGTGCTGCTCATCGAGGACACCACCGGGCCCGACGAGGTCACCAAGGCGGCCGAGCAGGCGCTGGCCGCGATCGCCCAGACGTTCCCGATCAACAACGGCTACACGCTCCCGATCGGGGCCAGCATCGGCGTCGTCGAGCGGGCCACCACCGGCGCCGACCCCGCGGCGCTGCTCGGCGCGGCCGAGCAGGCCCTCGCCTGGGCCAAGCGGGAGAGCCGCGGGCACTGGACGGTGTTCGACCCGGATCGGGCGGCCGCCGAGAACGCCCGCCACGCGCTGAGCGCCCAGCTGCCCGACGCGCTGACCCGCGACGAGTTCGTCGTGCACTTCCAGCCCCTCACCGACCTGGCCACCGGGCGGAGCATCGGGGCCGAGGCGCTCGTGCGCTGGCAGCATCCGCAGCTCGGGCTGGTGATGCCCGGCCGGTTCATCGACCTCGCCGAGCACACCGGCCTCATCGTGCCGCTGGGTGAGCTCGTCCTGCGCCGCGCCTGCGCCGAGGCGGCCGGCCGGCCCGGCGACCTGCTCGTCAGCGTCAACGTCGCCGACGCCCAGCTGCGCCGGCCCGGCCTGCCCGCCATGATCCGGGCGATCCTCGACGAGACCGGGCTGCCGGCCGCGCGGCTGCAGCTGGAGGTCACCGAGAATGTGCTGCTCGACCCCGCGGAGCTGGGCACCCTCGACGAGATCGCCCGCATGGGCGTGCGGATCGCGCTCGACGACTTCGGCACCGGCAACTGCCGGCTGGCCGAGATCAGCAACCTGCCCGTGCACAACCTGAAGATCGCGGCCTGCTTCATCGACTTCCTGCGCGCCGGGCCCGCCGCCGCGGGTCCGGACCGCACAGTGCTCACCGCGATGATCAACCTTGGTCACGACCTGGGCCTGACCGTCACCGCCGAGGGCATCGAGACGGCGGTCCAGCGCGAGCAGCTCCTCGCCCTGGGCTGCGACACCGGCCAGGGGTACCACCTCGGGCGCCCCGCCGAGCGCTTCGGTGAATGAGCGGTGTTGGGACTCGGCTTGGCATAGATTCGACCGGTGATCGATCCGTTCGCCGCCGCCGGTCCGCTGCGCGCGCAGTACCTCGGCGTCGACTGGGCGGCCGGGCCCCTCGGGCCGGTGTCCGGCTGGAGCCCGGCACTGCTCGGCGCGGCCGACCTGATCCTGCACAGCCGCAACCCGGCCACGCTGCTGTGGGGGCCGCAGTTCGTGATGCTGTACAACGCCGCGTACGTGCCGATGATCGGCGACAAGCACCCGGCCGCTCTCGGCGCACCGGCCCGGCAGGTGTTCGGCGAGATCTGGGCCGACATCGGGCCGATGCTCGAATCCGTCCGGGCCGGCCGCGGCTCCACCTGGGCCGAGGACATGCGGCTGCTCATGACCCGGCACGGGTACCCGGAGGAAACGTATTTCACGTTCTCCTACTCGCCGGTGCGCGGGCCCGACGGGGTGATCGAGGGTGTGCTGGACATCGCGTCCGAGACCACCGGGCAGGTCGTCGACCGTCGCCGGCTCGCGCTGCTGGCCCGGCTCACCGACGAGATCGCCGACGTGAAGACGGGCGACGAGTTCGTCGAGCGGGCGCTGGCCGCCCTGCGCTCCGACCCGGCCGACCTGCCGGACGTGCGCATCACCGACACCGGCCCGGACCCCGACGACGTGCAGCTGGTCACCGGGCTCAGCCCGCACCTGCGCGACGACGAGGAGTACCGCGGCTTCCGGCGCCTGGTGACCGCCGCGCTGGTGCACGGGCGCGCCCGGCTGGCCGAGCGCCGCCTGGCCGCCACCGAGCGGCAGATGGCCGAGGCGCTGCAGCGCAGCCTGCTCAGCCGGCCCGCGTCGGTCGACCACCTCCAGATCGCCGTGCGCTACCGGCCGGTCGCCGTGGGCGCGCAGGTCGGCGGCGACTGGTACGACGCGTTCCGGCTGCCCGGCGACATCCTGGCGGTGGTCGTCGGGGACGTCACCGGCCACGACCGGGACGCGGCCGCGGCGATGAGCCAGATCCGCAACCTGCTGCGCGGCATCGCCTATGCGCTGCCCCAGGCGCCGGACCGGATCCTGGCCGCCCTCGACGACGCGATGGCCGGCCTGAGCGTCGACACCCTGGCCACCGTGGTGCTGGCCTGCGTCGACCCGTCGACCCACCTGATGACCTGGTCCAATGCCGGGCACATGCCGCCGGTGCTGCTCGACGCCGCCGGCCCCCGGCTGCTGCAGGCCCGCTCCGAGATGCTGCTGGGCAGCCGCCTGCCGGTGCAGCGTTCCAGCCACGAGACCTACCTGGAGCCGGGCGCCACCGTCGTGTTCTACACCGACGGCCTGGTCGAGCGCCGCGACCGGGGCATCGACGCCGGCCTCGACCTGCTGCTGGAAGCGCTGCTCGGCCGTCAGGACCTGACGGCCGAGCAGCTCTGCGATCTGCTGTCCGAGCGCTTCGGCGACAACACCGAGGACGACATCGTCCTGGCCGTCATCCGCCGCGCGGGCTGATCAGGAGATCTTCCGGCGGAACGCGACAATGGCGAAGGCGTAGGCCACGACCAGGATGCCGGCGCACCAGGCGAGCGCGCCCCAGAGGCCGGAGCCGAGCGGCTGGCCGGTGAACAGGGCACGGAGGGCGTCGACGATGAGCGTGACCGGCTGGTGCTCGGCGAAGATGCGCACCGGGGTGGGCATGGTGGCCGTCGGCACGAACGCGGAGCTGATGAACGGCAGGAAGATGAGCGGGTAGGAGAACGCGACGGCGCCGTCGATGGACCTGGCGGTGAGGCCGGGAATGACGGCGAGCCAGGTCAGGGCCAGCGTGAACAGCAGCAGCAGGCCGGCGACCGCGAGCCACGCGGCCGGGCCGGCCGAGGAGCGGAACCCCATGACCAGCGCGACGAGCACGACGGCGACGATCGAGATGGAGTTGGCGACGAGCGACGTCAGCACGTGGGCCCACAGGACCGACGAGCGGGCCACCGGCATCGACTGGAAGCGCTCGAAGATGCCGTTCTGGAGGTCGAGGAAGAGCCGGTAGGCGGTGTAGGAGATGCCGGAGGCGACCGTGACGATCAGGATGCCGGGCAGCAGATAGTCCACATAGGACGGCGTGCCGGAGTTGATGGCGCCGCCGAGCACGTAGACGAACAGCAGCATGAACCCGATCGGCATGACCGCCGTCGTCAGGATGGTGTCGAGGCTGCGCGCGATGTGGCGCAGCGAACGGCGGGTCAGCACGGCCGTGTCGGCCAGGAAGTGGCTGGTCATGGCGAAGATCCTTACTTGTCGGTACCGCTGGAGCCGACGACGGCGAGGAAGACGTCTTCGAGCGTCGGCTGTTTCTCGACGTACTCGACCTTGACCGGCGGCAGGAGCTGCTTGAGCTCGGTGAGGGTGCCGTCGACGATGATGCGGCCCTCGTGCAGGATCGCGATCCGGTCGGCGAGCTGCTCGGCCTCGTCGAGGTACTGGGTGGTGAGCAGCACCGTCGTGCCCCGGCCGGCAAGCTCCTTGACGCACTGCCACACCTCGATGCGGCCCTGCGGGTCGAGCCCGGTCGTCGGCTCGTCGAGGAAGATGACAGGTGGGTTGCCGACCAGGCTCATCGCGATGTCGAGCCGCCGGCGCATCCCGCCGGAGTAGGTGGCCACCTTGCGGTCGGCCGCGTCGGTGAGCCCGAACCGGGTGAGCAGCTCGCCGGCGATGCGGTCGGCCCGCTTGAGGTGGCGCAGCCGGGCGACCAGGACCAGGTTCTCGCGGCCGGTGAGGATCTCGTCGACCGCGGCGAACTGCCCGGTGAGGCTGATGGCGTTGCGCACGTCGGCCGGCCGCCGGGCGACGTCGATCCCGTGGACGCGGGCGGTGCCGGCGTCGGGTTTGAGCAGCGTGGCGAGGATCTTCACGACGGTGGTCTTCCCGGCGCCGTTGGAGCCGAGCAGGGCGAAGATGCTGCCCGTGGCCACCTCGAAGTCGACGCCGCGCAGGACGTGCACCTGGCCGTACGACTTCTGCAGGCCCTTGACCTCGATCATTGCGGTGCTTCCCTTCGGGGGGTGGTGACGCGGCGGATGATGACGTTGCCGTAGCCGGCATGCAGGTGGAGTTCGACGGTGCGCTCGCTCTCGGCGGCCGCCGGATCGGGGGTGAGCTCGTTGCGGACCCGGCCGTGGGCCGAGCTGGCGTCGATCCAGGCCGCGACCCCGGCCGGGACGCCGACGTCGATGTCGGCGTGGCCGTTGTCGAGCCGGATCGTCCCGCCGGTGACCTCGCGGACCCGGATGGGACCGTGGGCGCTGCGCGCGGTCACGTCGCCGAGGGCCCGCTCGACGGTGAGCGGACCGGAGGTGGTGACCTCCACGTCGCCGCCGGCGGTGCCGAGCTCCGTGGTGCCGTGGGCGGCGCGCAGCCGGGCCTCGCCGTGCACCGCCGCGATGCGGATCGCGCCGTGGCCGCCGGTGACCTCGAGCCGCCCGGTCACCGCGGCGATGTCGATGCTGCCGTACGCCGCCTCCAGCACGAGGTCGGCGACGGTGTCGGCGGTGACGCTGCCGTACTTGGCCACGATCCGGGCGTCGCCGAGCACACCGCGGGTGCGTACCGAGCCGTACGTGTTCTCGATCTCGACCCGCGATCCGGTCGGCACCTCGCAGCGCACGTCGACCGAGTCGCCCTTGCTGAACAGGTTGAGGCGGCGCGGCACCCGCACCCGCACCCGCCCGTCGTCGAACGTGACTGTCGAGTCCCGGGCGAGCGACTCGTCGCCGCCGCGCCCGGGCGTGCTCGGCCCGATCTCGACGACGGTGTCGCCGCGGTCCGAGGCGACGACGTCGACGAACGCGACACCGGCCGTGACGTCCAGCTCGATCGGGCCGGACACGTCGTAACTGGGCATGGTGCGACCTCCACATGGGCGTGCCGGATCGGCCCCGCCGACGGCGGGGCTGTTCGATGTGCTGATGGGCGGGTTAGCGGGCCCAGCCGGTGAACCGGTCGCCCGCCCTGACCTTGCGGGCCACCGCGGCCGGGCGGGCGTCGGGCTCGAGGGCGGCCGCGATGGCGCGGACGAACCACGAGTTGACCGACACCCCTTCGGCCGCCGCCGCCTGCTCGGCCCGCGCCTTGAGCCGGTCGGGCAGCCGTAGTGTCGTTCGTGATGTCACAGTGGTGTCATCCACCGCCTCGGCCGGGTTCGCCACCGCGTCCCGAAGCTCGGCGGGTGCCGCCGGCTCGGGCGCGTCGGCCCGTGACACCACGAGGTGCGGCTCCCGCCCCCGCAGCACCACGTCGACTGATGCGGGCGCGATCTGCTGCGTGATCTCGGTGGAGACGTCGCTGAGCACGCCGAGCAGCATCAGCCGCACGGCGGCATCCATTGCCGCGTTGAGCTGCTCGGCCGCCGCCCGGGCCCCGGCGTCCCCGTGCTCGGCCGCCGCCGCCAGCTGCATCTGGAGTTCGGAGACGTACCGATCAAGTTCCATGACACCAAGGTAATCGGGGCGTGGTGTCATGTCAAGCGTCTGTGACACCACGCGACACCACTCGGCCGAGCCCGACTGCGGCCGGGCGGCGCGACCGGGCCGGCGGCCTGGCCGGGCTGCCGCGGAGCCATCGAGCCCCTTGACAGCAGGCGCGCGGCAGGCGAGGCTCGGAGAGCGCTCTCTCGGGCGTGTCGAGGTCACCGCCATGACCCTGAACGGAGCCCCATGCCCATTCGCCGTACCCTGCTCGCCGCCGGACTGGTCGCCGCGCTCGCCGGCGGCCTCGTCGCCGGGGTCCGCGCCGCCGAGGCCGCCGACCAGCCGTGGCGCGACGCGTCACAGACCCCCGCGCAGCGCGCCGACGAACTGCTCGCCGCCATGACCCAGGCCGAGAAGCTCACCATGCTGCACGGCGGCGCCGGCTGCGGGTTCGCCGGCTGCGTCGACGCCAACACCCGGCTCGGCATCCCGCAGATCCGGCTGCAGGACGGCCCGGTCGGCGCCGGCGACGGGTTCACCGGCGTCACCCAGATGCCGGCCCCGGTCGCCGCCGCGGCGAGCTTCGACACCGCACTGGCCCGGCAGTACGGCGAGGTCCTGGGCTCCGAGCAGTGGGGCAAGGGCACAAACGTGGTCCTCGCCCCGACCATCAACATCGTGCGCGACCCGCGGTGGGGCCGGGCGTTCGAGTCGTTCGGCGAGGACCCGTACCTGGCCGGGCAGATCGGCGCGGCCGACATCCAGGGCATCCAGAGCCAGGGCCCGATGGCGCAGGTCAAGCACTATGCGGCCTACAACCAGGAGACGAACCGCAACACGCTGTCGGACAACGTGATCGTCGACGCGCGCACCCAGCGCGAGATCTACCTGCCGGCCTTCGAGACCGCCGTCCAGCAGGGCCAGGCCGACTCGGTGATGTGCTCCTACTCGGCCGTCAACGGCGCGTTCGCCTGCGAGAACGGCCCCCTGCAGAACGACGTGCTCAAGCGCGACCTCGGCTTCACCGGGTTCATCACCTCGGACTGGGGCGCCACGCACTCCACCGTCGCCTCCGCCAACAACGGCCTGGACATGGAGATGCCCGGCAGCCAGTACTTCGGCTCACCACTCACCACCGCCGTGCAGAACGGCCAGGTGTCCGCGGCGACGATCGACGAGCACGTCCGGCGCATCCTGCTGTCGATGTTCCGCCGGGGCCTGTTCGACCGGGCGCAGACCGTCAACACGGCCGCGGTCGTCACGACAGCGGCGCACGCCGGCGTCGCGCGGCAGGTCGCGCAGGAGGGTGCGGTACTGCTGAAGAACGCCTCGAATGCACTGCCGCTGGCCACCGGGGCCAACGTCGCGGTCATCGGGCCCGGCGGCGGGACCCGGGCCATGGCCCAGGGCGGCGGCAGCGCGGCGGTCAACGCGCCGTACCTGGTCACGCCCTACGACGCCATCCGCGCCCGCAGCGCCTCGGCCGTCTACGCGCCGGGCATCGCCTCCGCCGACGGGGCGCTCCCGCCGGTGCCGGCCGGCGCGTTCACCGGGCTCACGGCGGCCTACTACAACAGCACCGACCTGTCCGGCAGCGCGGTGCTCACCCGGGCCGAGAGCGGCATCGACAAGGTGTGGGGCGGCGCCTCCCCGGCGGCCGGCGTCAACGCGACGAACTGGTCCGCGCGCTACACCGCCACCCTGAAGCCGGCCGCGACCGGCACCTACCAGTTCTCCCTGACCAGCGACGACGGCAGCCGGCTGCTCATCAACGGCCAGCAGGTCATCAACAACTGGTTCAACCAGGGCAGCACCACCCGCACCGGCTCGGTCGCCCTCACCGCCGGGCAGAGCGTCAGCATCGAGGTCGACTACTTCCAGGGCGGCGGGGCCAGCAACCTGACGCTCGGCTGGTCGGCGCCCGGCCAGTCGGTGCACGACCAGGCGATCGCGGCGGCCCGGACCGCGGGCACCGCACTGGTCTTCGTCGACAACTTCGAGTCGGAGGGCTCGGACCTGGCCGGCATCGACCTGGCCGCGGCCCAGAACCAGCTGGTCACCGACGTGGCCGCGGTCAACCCGAACACGGTCGTGGTGGTGAACAGCGGCTCCGCGGTCACCATGCCGTGGCTCGGCAGTGTGAAGGCCGTGATCGAGGCGTGGTACCCGGGCCAGGAGGACGGCAACGCCCTCGCGGCCCTGCTCTACGGCGACGCGAACTTCACCGGCAGGCTCCCGGTCACGTTCCCGGCGCGGCTCGCCGACGCCCCGGCGAGCAGCGCGGCGCAGTGGCCCGGGCAGGGCGGGCAGGTCCGGTACTCCGAGGGCCTGAAGGTCGGCTACCGCTGGTACGACGCGCAGAACGTCGCCCCGCTGTTCCCCTTCGGCCACGGCCTGTCCTACACCACCTTCGCCTACGCGAACCTGACCGTCGGCGCGCCGGACGCCGCCGGGCGGGTGGCCGTCGCCTTCGACGTCACCAACACCGGTCAGCGCGCCGGCTCCGAGATCCCGCAGGTGTACGTCGGGCAGCCCAACGCCACCGCCGAGCCCCCGAAGAACCTGCGCGGCTTCACCAGGGTCACGCTCGCCGCCGGCCAGACCCAGCGCGTGACGGTCACGCTCGATGCGCGCAGCTTCCAGTACTGGGGCACCGCCTGGACCACCGCCGCCGGCACCCACCAGGTGTACGTCGGTGCCTCGTCCCGGGACATCCGCCTCACCGGCCAGGTGGTCATCGGCGGCTCGACCCCTGTCGAAACGCCCCTGCCGCGCACCGGCTGGACGGCCACCGCCTCGGCCACCGGTGGCGCCGACGTGCCGGCCCGGGTGCTCGACGGCGACGCCGGCACCCGCTGGTCGACGGGCGCGCCGATGGCCGCCGGGCAGTGGCTGCAGGTGGATCTCGGCACCGCGCAGACCTTCGACCGCCTGCGCCTCGACTCCGCCGGCAGCACCAACGACTACGCCCGCGGCTACCAGGTCCTGACGTCGGCCGACGGGGTGAGCTGGAGCGCCCCGGTCGCCACCGGCACGGGCACCGGCGCACTGCTCACGGCGACGTTCCCGGCCCAGACCGCGCGGTACGTGCGGATCGTCCAGACCGGCACGTCGAGCAGCTGGTGGTCGGTGGCGGAGCTGAACCTGGACACCTCCGGCACCGTCACCCAGCCCACCGGCGGCGTCCTGCCGCGCACCGGCTGGACGGCCACCGCCTCGGCCACGGGCGGGGCCGACGTGCCGGCCCGGGTGCTCGACGGCGACACCGCGACCCGCTGGTCGACGGGCGCGCCGATGGCCGCCGGGCAGTGGCTGCAGCTGGATCTGGGGGCCGCCCGGACGTTCAAGGAGCTGCGGATGGACTCCGCGGGCAGCGCCGCCGACTACGCCCGCGGCTACCAGGTCCTGACCTCGGCCGACGGGGTGAGCTGGAGCGCGCCGATCGCCACCGGCACCGGCTCCGCGGCGCTGGTGACGGCGACGTTCCCGGCGCAGACGGTGCGGTACCTGCGCATCGTGCAGACCGGGACGTCGACGAGCTGGTGGTCGATCGCGGAGCTCAACCTGTACGCCTGACGTGTTCAGCGATAGGTCCGCCAGCCGAGTGCGACGGCGAGCCCGAGGCCCAGCACCGCGATGAGCACCCGCAGGGCCTCGGGTGGAGACCGCCGCACGATGGCCGGCCCGATCCGCCCACCGATGAATCCGCCGATTCCCAACGGCACCACGGCGAGCCAGTGGACCGGCCCGAACACCGCGTAGGCGACGGCCGCGACCGCGTTGGCCGATCCGAGCAGGACGTTCTTCATCGCATTGCCGCGGGCGAAGGGCTCCGCGGTCAGCGCCAGCAGCAGCGCCAGCATCATGATCCCGGCGGCGGCACCGAAGTATCCGCCGTAAGCCCCGATCAGGAACACGCCCCCGAACAGGGTCCACCGCCGCGCATGCCCGGCCGCGGCGGGCCGCCGGGGCAGCAGGATCGCGGCGGACGCCACCGCGATCAGCCCGGGCACGACGAGCTCGAACGACCCGGCCGGCGCGAGCAGCAGCAACGCCCCGCCGGCCACCCCACCCGCGACGGCGGCCACGACGAGCCATCGCAGGCGCCGCCCCTGCCCGGCCAGCTCGGCCCGCGACCCGGCAATCGACCCGGCACTGCTGAACACGAGCGCGACACTGTTCGTGACGTTGGCCGTCACCGGCGCCAGCCCGGCGGCGAGCAGCGCCGGGTAGCTCACCAGCGACGCCACGCCACCCACCGCCCCGACGAGCCCACCGCCGACCCCGGCCACGACAAGCGCCGGATACATCCACCACGCCACGCCGAGCATGATCCACCGCGAGCGACCGGGCGTCCAGCCGGCCGGGTCGCCCGCGGCGCTGGACCGCGCTACTTCAGATGGGGCTTGACCTGGGTGTTGTAGATGCCTTCCAGGGTGCCCTTCAGCTTGGTCA
Organism: Dactylosporangium vinaceum; assembly: GCF_019904175.1. GTDB lineage: Bacteria > Actinomycetota > Actinomycetes > Mycobacteriales > Micromonosporaceae > Dactylosporangium > Dactylosporangium vinaceum. Next base: position 5,297,739 of record NZ_CP061913.1, read on the forward strand.
GCTGGGTCTGGACGTCGCCGTTCTTCGTCAGGATCTCGGCGCAGGCGTTGGCCATCTCCTGGTCGGCACCGGGCAGGAAGACCCGGGCCCAGTCCTGGTTACGGGTGGCCGCCAGCTGGTCGATCGCGACCTGGGACTGCGGCGTCTTGGACGTCAGCGCCGAGGTGTCGGCCGACTTGCGCACCGGCATGTAGCCGGTGGCCTGGGCGAACTTCAGCGTGTTCGCGGGCGACGTCAGGAACTTGATGAACGTGGCCGCGGCGACCTGGTTCTCCGGCTTGATCTTCTTCGGGATGCCGACGCCCGCGCCGCCGGTGGGGCAGACCGGGGAGGTCGACTTCGGGCCGCCGGGCAGGAAGCCCGCGCCGACGTCGAACTTGGCGACCTTGAGGATGCCGACAAGGCTGCCCGTCGAGCCGACAGTCGCGCTGACCGCGCCGGCCGACAGGTCCTGGGTCGAGTCCTTGCCGGCGACGCCCGACCACTTGCCCTTGTAGACGGCGTCGGCGAGGAACTGCAGCGCCTGGACCGACTCGGGCTTGTCACAGGTGACGTCGAAGGTTTCCTTGGCCGACCAGCCGCCGCCGGTACCCCACAGGTTGTTCTGGAAGCTCCAGCCCGCATACCCGGCCAGGGCCGGCAGCTGGAACGCGTTCTGGAGCCCGGCGTTGGCCGACTTCAGCTTCGGCGCCCACTCGGCGAACTCGTCCCACGTCTTCGGCGCCCGGTCCGGCAGGCCGGCCGCGGCGAAGTGGGCCTTGTTCCAGTAGAACAGCGGCGTGGAGCGCGCCCACGGCACCGCCCAGGTCGCGCCCTTGTACTTGTAGTCGCTCAGCAGCTGCTCGCGGTAGTCGCCGGTGTCCCAGTTCAGCGCCTTGAACAGCCCGTCGAGCGGGACGATCGAGTCCTGCAGGTAGTAGCGGAACCACCACACGTCGGAGAGCACGACCAGGTCGGGCAGCGTGCCGCCGGCCTGCGCGGCCTGGAACTTCTGCGCGATGTCCTCGTAGGTCGAGCCGGCCGAGACCAGCTGCACCTTGATGTCGGACTGGCTCTGGTGGAACGCGTCGATGATCTGCTGGGTCACCTCCTGCGAGGAGCCCGGGTTCGACGACCAGAAGGTGATGGTGCCGGCCGGCTTGACGCCGGTGTAGTCGAGGGTCTCGGGCTTGCCGGACGAGTCCGTCGAGGTCGTCGACGGGCCCCCGCTGCACGCGGCCAGGGCCGCGGCCGACAGTCCGCCGGCGGCGAGGCCGAGGAACCGTCGCCGGCTGATCTCGCCGGCTTGTGGCTTGGGCAAGGACATGGTTGTTCCTTCCTGGTTGTACCTGTTCACCCCTTGACGGCACCCTGCGTCAAGCCGGTGACGATGTAGCGCTGGAGTGCGGCGAACACGACGAGCACGGGCAGCAGGACCATGACGGTGCCGGCCATGACGATGGCGTAGGAGGCGGCCGAGCTCTCGCTGTTCTGCAGCAGCGTCAGGCCGACCGGCAGCGTCATCATCCGCGGGTCGGAGACGATGACGAGCGGCCACAGATAGTCGTTCCACTCGAAGACGATGTTCACGAGCGCGACGGTGGCGATGCTCGGGGCGGCCATCGGCACGACGATGCGCCACAGCCGCCGCCAGTGCCCGGCCCCGTCGGTCTCGGCCGCCTCGATCACGTCCGGCGGCAGCTGCAGGAACGCCTGGCGCAGCAGGAACGTGCCGAAGCCGCTGCCCAGCCCCGGCAGGATGATGCCCCAGTAGGTGTCCTGGCCCCCGAGGCTGCTGATGAACGTGAAGTTGGGTACCACGCTCACCTGCGGCGGCACCATGAGCGTCGCCAGCACCGCCCAGAACACGTACCGCTTGCCGGGGAACCGGACGAAGACCAGCGCGTAGGCGGTGAGGACGGCCAGCAGCACCTTGAGGCCGGCCCCGACGACCGTGACGATCGCCGAGTTGAGGAACAGCCGCGCGAACGGCACGGCCCGGGCCGCGTCGGCGTAGTTCTGCGGGTGCCACGGGTCGGGCAGCACCACGAGGTTGCGGGTGATGACGTCGGCCGGCGTCTTGAACGACGACAGGATCATGTACGCCAGCGGCAGCACCACGACCAGGATGGCGAGCAGGATCGGCACGTAGCCGGTGACGAGCGTCGCGGCGAGGTTGCGGCGGGACAGCGGGCGCGCTTCGGCGGTCGTCACCTGTAGTGCACCCGCCGCTCGACGACGACCAGCTGCACCAGGGTCAGCACGACAAGCAGCACGAAGAGGACGGTGGAGATCATTGCCGAGTACCCCGCCTGGTTGTACCCGCCGAAGGCCCGCAGGTACGCGTCGTAGATCAGTGTCGTGGTGCCGCGGCCCAGCGGCGTCATCGCGCGGATGAGGTCGAAGGCCTGCAGCGAGCTGAGCGTGCTGGTCACCAGCAGGAAGAACGTCGTCGGCGACAGCAGCGGGAGCGTGACCGAGAAGAACTTGCGGCGCGGCCCGGCCCCGTCGACAGCGGCCGCCTCGAGGATGTCCGCCGGGATGGCCTGCAGCCCGGCCAGGTAGATGACCGCCGCATACCCGAGGTTCTTCCAGACGTACACGAGCACGACCATGACGAGGCTGAGCGTCTCGTCGTTGAACCATTGCGGGCTGGTGCCGCCGAACGCCCGGATGACCGCACCGAGCGCGCCGACCGTCGGGTCGAAGATGTACTGCCAGGCCAGCCCGACGCCGACGCCCGAGAGCACGAACGGCGAGAACACCGTCGCCTGCGCGAGCCCGGCCCCGCGGATCCGGCGGTTGAGCCCGAGCGCGACGAGCAGCCCCAGCCCCATCGACAGCGCGACGGTCGACACCGTGAACCACGCCGTGGTCAGGAAGACGTGGCCGGCCTCGCCCGAGCTGAAGAACTGCGTGTAGTTGTCGAGGCCGACCGCCCGGGCCGTGGCGGAGCCGAGCGTCCAGTCAAGCGTGGAGTAGTACACGTTGAGCACGAGCGGCCGGTAGGTGAACCACGCGATGAGTGCCACGTTGGGCACGGCCAGCGCGACGAACACCGCGGCCTCACGCAGCGTCCGTCGCCGGCGGGCCGACCTCGCCGCCCCGCGGTGCTCCGCGGCCGTTGCGATCATGGTCGGCAGCTAACCGAGCGTTGTTGTATCACGGGCGGCCGGGCGGTGAACGTTGTCCATCGGCACCTCGAAGTCCGAGCCGCACCATGGCGAGCGGCGCTGTCTACTGCACGGCCGTGAACCGAGCAATGCGAATGCGTAAATATTAGATTTAGCCGATCTTCGCGGGCAAGGCACGAATTGATCACCTTCGACGGTGGCCGGCCACGCCTTGACGCGGCTATTCCCACAGGGAATAGTGGCCGCATGTCCACCTTGCATGCCCTGCTCGGGCTCCTGGCCTCCCAGGGCAGCCGGCACGGCTATGAGCTCAAGCGGGAGTACGACCGCCGGCTGCCCGGCGTGCGGCCGCTCGCGTTCGGCCAGATGTACACCACGCTGGCCCGGATGCAGCGCGACGGCTACATCGCCGAGGCGGAGCACGAGCGGGCCGGCGGCCCGGACCGGGTGGCCTTCCGCCTCACCGATGAGGGCCGCTCGGAGCTCGACGCCTGGCTGCGGACCGTGGTGCCGCCCAGCACGCAGATCGCCGCCGAGCTGTTCGTCAAGGTCATCGTCGCGCTGCTGGCCGCGCCGGACGAGACGACCGCACGCTCGCTGCTCGCCGCCCAGCGGGCCGTCCACCTGGCCCGGATGCGGGAGCTGACGGCGGTGAAGACGACCGCCGGCACCTCGGTCTCGGACCTCGCCGCGGCCGACTACCTGCTCAACCATCTGGACGCCGACCTGCGCTGGATGGCCACCACACTCGACCGGGTCACGGCGCTGCGCGCGGAGGTGATGGCATGACCGCCACGACGGCCGCTGTGATCGCGGCCCGGCAGGTGGGCAAGGCCTACGGGCCCACGACCGCCCTCGACGACGTCTCGCTGACCCTCGGCCCGGGGGAGATCGTCGCGGTGACCGGACCGAGCGGCTGCGGCAAGTCGACGCTGCTGCACTGCCTGTCCGGGATTCTCCGGCCGGACCGGGGCGAGGTGTGGTTCCAGGGCCGCAACCTGGCGGGGGAGAGCGAGCGCGCCCGGTCGCGGCTGCGCCGGACGGCGTTCGGGGTGCTGTTCCAGTTCGGCCAGGTAGTGGCCGACCTGACCGCGCAGGAGAACGTGGCCCTGCCGCTCCAGCTGGGCGGGGCCCGCTACCGGGAGGCCGCCGCGACCGCCCGGCGGTGGCTCGACGAGCTCGGCGTCGGCGACCTGGCCGGCAAGCGGCCCGGCGAGATGTCCGGCGGCCAGCAGCAGCGGGTCGCGCTCGCCCGGGCACTGGTGACGGGGCCTGCGGTGCTGTTCGCCGACGAGCCGACCGGAGCCCTCGACAGCCTCGCGGGCGAGCAGGTGCTCGCCGCGCTCGTCCGGCTGGCCCGCGGGCAGGGCACCGCGGTGCTGCTGGTGACCCACGACGCCCGGGTCGCCGCGTACGCCGACCGCGAGATCACCATGCGCGACGGCCGGGTCGAGTCCGACGGCCTCATCGCGGCCGGCGGCGTCGCGTGAGACCGGGCGCCGTGCTCCGGCTGGCGTTCGCCGGCACCCGCGCCGACCGCGCCCGCGTGGTCGTCACCGCGCTCGGCGCCGCGGTGGCGGCACTGCTCCTGCTGTGTGCGGCGACCGCGCTGTCGGTGGCGCCGGACCCCGGCCGCTACCACAGCCGCCTGTTCAACACCGCCACGCTGCTGTCCAACCTGGGCTTCTCGATGGTCCTGCTCACCGTGCCGGCGCTGGTCCTGCTCGGGCAGTGCGCGCGCCTGGCCGCACCCGCCCGGGACCGGCGGCTGGCCGCCTTCCGGCTGGCCGGTGCGTCTCCCGCCCAGGTGGCCGGGGTCGCGGCGGCCGAGACCGGCGTCGCCGCCACCATCGGCGCGCTGCTCGGCCTCGGCGCCTACCTCGCCGGCCGCGCCCTGCTCGACGACCCCGCCCCGGACGGCACCCGCGGCCTGCCGACCGACGTGCGGCCGGCCGCCCCGGTGCTCGCCGCCATCGCGATCGGCGTGCCGCTGGCCGCGACGGCGCTCACCGTCGTGCTGCTGCGGCGGGTGGCGATCACCCCGTTCGGCGTCGTGCGGGCCGCCCGGCGCCGGCCGGTCAGGGCGTGGCCCGGCCTGCTCGGCCTGGCCGGGCTGCTCGGCTTCACGGGCCTGGAGGCGGCCTCGCGCACCGACCTCGTCCGCTCGGGCCGACTGGGCACCGGGGCGGAGTGGGTCCGCCCGGGTGCCGTCCTGCTGTGCACGGTGCTGCTGCTCCTGGGGCTCATGCTCGGCACGGCGTGGCTGGGCCAGGTCACCGCCCGGCAGCTGCTGCGCCTGACCAGGCGCCCGAGCGCGCTCATCGCGGCCCGCCGGATACTGGCCGACCCGTATGAGGCGACCCGCACCTACACCGTCATCCAGGCCGTGACCGCGTTCGGTGGCGGCGCGATGATGCTGCACGCCTGGCTCGTCACCAACGCGGCCGTCCGCGGTGCGGCCGCGCGGGAGGCGGCGCGCCGCCACGGCGGCCCGGCCTGGGACCCCAGCGGCACCGCCGCCTTCCGCGCCGACGTCTTCAACCTGGTCAACGCGGTCCTGCTGGCACTGCTCGGCCTGGCCGCCCTCGCGCTGCTCGTCGCGCTGGTGGAGTCGGGGGTCGCCCGGCGCCGCACCGTGGCCGCGCTCGTCGCCGCCGGCACCCCGCGCGCCGTCCTGGCCCGCGCCCAGTGCTGGCAGGTCCTCATCCCGACAGTGCCCGGCACTACCCTGGCCGCGCTGGCCGGTCTGCTGGCCGTCCGCTCGTTCACCGGCACCGCGACCGGCGGGTGGGGCGATGTCACGCTCGTCTTCGCGGTACCGATGCCGTGGGCCGAGACCGGCGCCCTGGCCGGGGCCGCGCTCCTGCTGATCCTCGCCGTCGTCGGGGTGAGCCTGCTCCTGCAGCGCTCCACGGCCGACCCGGCGGAGCTGCGCACGACCTAGAATCGGCCGGTGCCGATCCGACTCCGCCCGGTGCTGCGCCTGTCCGCGGTGGCGCTGCTGGTCCTGCCCGCGGCGTGCGCCCGCATCGTCGAGCCACCGGCGGGGACCGGCCAGTCGCCGTCGCCGGCGCCCATGACCCAGGTCCGGCTGCCGCCCGAGGCCGAGGGGCTGCCGGACCGGGTGCTGTTCGGCGTCGCCAACCTGCCGCTGCCCCTGGTGCTGTCCGGCACCACCGCCTACATCGCCACGCTCACGAGCCTGCTCGCCGTCGACGTGCGCTCCGGGCAGACGCTCGCCACCGTCGCGCCCGCGCATCCGCTGGGGCCCGGCCCGCGCGGCCCGGCCTGGAACCCGGCCGCTCCGCCGATCCTCGTCAAGGGCACTGTGGTGGTACCGCTGCTGGCCGAGGGCCCGGCCGTCGAGCTGATCCAGGTCGAGGCGGCCACCGGCCGGCGCCTGGCGTCGGCCACGATCGCCATCGACGCCGTGCCGCAGCCGCCTACTGTGGACAAGCAGTGGCTGGCCGTCGCCGGCGTGGCCGGGACCGTCGCCGTGCTGCGGGTGAACGGGACGACCTACGGCGTCGACCTCGCCCGCGGCACGACGGTCTGGCGGGAGCCCGGCTTCACCGCCGCGGCCCTTGCCGGCGACGTCATCGTCGGCTGGTACACCGAGGCCGGCGCGGCCCAGCGTGCCGCCGGGCTCCGCGCGGCCGACGGTGCGCGACTGTGGACCGACAAGACGGCGGGCCGGGGCCTGTCGGCGGTGACCGGCGGCCCGCAGCTCGCCGTGCTGCAGGGCCGGGCCGACGGCCGTTACCTCCGCGTCGTGCAGGCCGCGACCGGCCGGCCGCAGCCGCTGCCCGCGAACGTGACGGCGGCCGTCGCCAAGGCGTCCACAGTGGACGGCGACGCCTTCGCGTGCCGCTACGACGGCGCCTCCACCACGGTCTGCGGCGCGATGTGGGACGACTGGAACGCGGCGTTCGACGCGACGACCGGCCGTTGGCTGTGGGAGGTCCGGGCCGTCACCAAGGGCCGCACGCCGATCCGCCTGACCGCCGCCTGGCACGGCCTCGTGTACGGCACCGAGAACGGCACCCGCCCGGTCGTCCTCGATGCGCGCACGGGCGCCGTCCGCGCCTCCGCCGCCGTGGCCGCACCCTACGTGGTCGACGCCGCGGCGGGCGTGGGGCCGCCGATCCAGGGCGACGGCATGTACGCGTTCTCGATAAGCGTGCAGTGAGCCGCTCAGTGTTTCGCGCGCGCCGATAATACAGCTCCATGGACCACGGCGCCCGCACCGAGCTGATCACCCACCTGGCCGCGGCGGTCACCGCCGTCCCCGCCGCCCACCCGACCCGGGTCGCCGTGGACGGCCCGCCCGCCGCGGGCAAGACCACCCTCGCCGACGAGCTGGCCGCCGTCCTGCGCGCCGCGGGCCGCCCGGTCATCCGCGCGACTGTCGACGACTTCCTCTTCCCGCGGGCCCGCCGCTATGCGCGCGGCGAGCTCTCGGCCGAGGGCTGCTACTTCGACACTCACGACCGCGCCACGCTGCGCCGCGTCCTGCTCGACCCGCTCGGCCCCGGCGGCGACCGCCGCTTCCGGACGGCCGCCTACGACCACACCACCGACGCGGTGCTGTCCCCGCCGCCCGCGACCGCCCCGGCGAACGCCGTGCTGCTCTTCGACGGTGTCTTCCTGCTGCGCCCGGAGCTGCTCGACCGGTGGGAGCTGCGCATCCTCGTCACCACCGAGCTCGAGCGGACAGTGGACCGGGCCGTCGTCCGCGAGCGCGGGGTCGCGTCCCGCGCCGCTGTCGAACGCCGTTGGCGGGAGCGGTACATCCCGTCCCAGCGCCTCTACTTCGCCACCGCCCACCCGGCCCGTCACGCCGACTTCATCGTCCACAACGACGACCCCGCCCACCCGGCCTGGGAGCGCCGGTCAGGCCTGCACTGACGCCGGGGCCGGCGCCGGGGTCGGTGGTGCCGGTGGCTCGGGGGCGGCGCGGGTCAGGCGGCGGGTGCCGGGGATCAGCAGCTGGGACAGGGCCGCGGCGAAGAGGACGGCGGCGCAGACCGTGAGGACGCGGTTCGTGCCGTACGCCGCGGCCAGCGGCCCGGCCAGGACGTTGCCGACCGGCATGGCGATGAACGAGGTCAGGGTGTCCCAGGAGCCGACGCGGCCGAGGGCGCGGTGCGGCACGTTGTCCTGGATGGCGGTCTCCCAGGCGACGTCGAAGTAGATGAGGCCGGCGTAGCCGATGACCGCGCCGGCCAGCACGGCGACGAGCTGGGCGGGCCAGACGTACGCCAGGGCCCACAGCGGCATCAGCATCAGCGTGAGCCAGCCGGCCCGCAGCAGGCGCCGGGGGCGCAGGCGCAGCGCGACGGCGGCGCCGATGACCCCGCCGAGGCCCTCGGCGGAGGCGATGAAGCCCGCCGATGTCGCGCCGCCGAGCCGCTCGATCGCGACGACCTGCACCAGCACGAGGATGACGCCGTTGGCGATGTGGTAGACGGTGGCGCCGAACAGGCCCCCGACCAGCCAGTCGCGGCGGCTGACCTCGCGCCAGCCGTCGGCGAGCTCGCGGAGCATCGACTCGCGCGGGCCGCGCTCGGTGCGCACCCGCAGCAGCAGCGCGGCGGCCATCGAGGCGAGGAAGCTGGCCGCGTTGACCGCGAAGCCGGCCGGTGCGCCGAGGGCGGCGACGGTCAGGCCCCCGAGCGCGGGGCCCGCCACCGAGCTGCCGGTCTGGAGCATGCTGAACCGCGCGTTGGCCGCCTGGCGCCGCTGCGCCGGCACGAGCAGCGGCTTGAGCGCGATCATCGCGGGGCTGAAGAAGCTCCCGGCGCCGGCCGTGATCGTGGCAAGAGCACAGAGCAGCGGCAGGTGGTACTCGCCGAAGCCGAACATCACCGCCATCGCCGCCGCGCCCAGGAGGCGGACCAGGTCGGACCCGACCATGACGCGCTGGGGCTGCAGGCGGTCGGCCCAGACGCCCCCGAACAGGGTGCAGGCCAGCATGGCGGTGACCGAGCAGGCCATGACCACACCGAGGTCGCGGGCGCCACCGCCGGCCCGGACGACGGCGACGGCGAGCGCCACGGTCTGGAAGCCGTTGCCGATCCAGGAAAGGGTCTGGCCGGTGGCGAGCAGGTGGAAGTCGGAGATCCGGGGCATGGTCCGACACGGTAGTTCGCCGTCGAACTATTCACAATCTAATAATCAGATGATGGCAGAATGGTGGTATGACCGAGGCGAGGGACGGCGTCGACCACCACGTGGCCCGGTGGGCGGCGTTCTGGAAGGACGACCCCGCGTTCGTGCCCGAGGTCGAGGGCGCGCTGGTGCGGATGGGGCAGATACTGCGCCACATCAAGCGGGTGGACGCGGCGGCGTTCGCGGACGCCGAGGACTTCACGCTGGAGGACTACCGGACGCTGCACGCGCTGATGGTCCAGCCGTACCCGACCGAGGCGAGCCCGGCCCAGCTGGCCGACGCCACCCACGTCACCCGGGCCGCCATGACCAGCCGGCTGGACCGCCTCGTGAGCGCCGGGCTCGTGCACCGCGAGGTGGACGCCACGGACCGGCGGCGGGTGATCATCCGGCCGACCGCGGACGGGCGGGCCGCGTGGAACCGGTACATCTTCGAGGGCATGGCGCGCGACCAGGAGGTGCTGAAGGCGCTGTCGCACGACGATCTGGTGCAGCTCAACGCCCTGCTGCGCAAGGTGATGCTGTCGCTTGACTAACCGCGGTCGGAGGCGCTCAGCGACCTCGAGCCGCTGGCCAGGATCGTCGCGATGAGGGCCTTCACGGCCGGGCGCTCGGCCGCCCGCGGGTTGGCCAGCAGCACCAGGTCGATGTGGCCGAGCTCGGGCAGGCGGTGCGCCGGGCCGAGGGTGGTGAGCTGGGCCGGCACGAGGCTCGCGGCGAGGGCCGACACCCCGATCCCGGCCGCGACGCCGGCGATCAGGCCGTTGACGCCGCGGCAGACGCACGCGCTGCGATACGGGATCCCCGCCCGGTTGAGGGCCTTGCGCATCTCGTCGCGGGAGATGCTCGGCGCGGCGTACACCACCAGCGGCACCGGCTTGGAGAGGTCCACCCGCGTGGCCGGCGTGCCGACCCAGACGAGCCGGTCGCGCTTCACGAGCTGCCCGCGCTCGTCGCCCGGCGGCCGCTTGCCGACGAGCACGTCGAGCTTGTCGTTGACCATCCACTCGTGCAGCACCCGGCTCTGCTCGACGGTCAGGTAGAAGTCGACCATCGGGTTGTCCCGGCGGAACTCGCGCAGGATCTGCGGCAGCCGGGTGAGCGCGAGATCGTCGGACATGCCGATGCGCAGCCGGCCGCGCGGGCGGGGCCCGGAGAAGTACGCGGCGGCCTGCTCGTGCGCGGCGAGGATCGCGCGGGCGAAGCCGATCATCGCCTCGCCGTCCGGGGTCAGCGCGAGCGAGTGCGTCGTGCGGTGCACCAGCGGCCGCCCGACCTGCTCCTCCAGCCGCCGGATGTGCTGGCTGACGGTCGGCTGGCGGATCCGCAGCCGGGCCGCGGCCTGGGTGAAGCTGCCGGTCTGCTCGACGGCCAGGAGCGTCGCGAGCAGCTGGGGGTCGTACGCCGCGGTCATAGCGAAACCCTATAACTGTGAGTCGGTTTATCGGCCTTCTCAATGACCATCGGCCGGGACAGGATGAGGAGCGTGACATTCGCCGCGCTGCGTTACCGCGGTTACCGCACGTACCTGATTGGACAATCCCTCAACAACACCGGCGCCTGGATGGGCAGCGTCGCCCTGGACTGGCTGGCCCTGCGCCTGACGGACAGCCCGGCGGCCGTCGGCGTCGCGATGGCCCTGCAGTTCCTGCCCATCCTCTTCCTCGGCGTGCACGGCGGGGCGCTGGCCGACCGGTATCGCCGACGCACGCTCCTGCTGCTGACCCAGTCCGTCAACGCCACGCTCACCGTCGCCCTGGCCGTCCTGACGATCGCCGGCGCGATCCGCATCGAGCACGTGTTCGCCTTCGCCCTGCTGACCGGCCTGGTCTTCGTGGTCGACGCGCCGACCCGCCAGGTGTTCGCGACCGAGGTCGTGCCGCCCGAGCACCTGCGCGCCGCGGTCTCCCTCAACGCCGCCGTCTTCCAGGCCACCCGGCTCGTCGGCCCGGCCATCGCCGCCCTGCTGATCGGCACCGCCGGCACCGGCTGGGTCTTCGCGGTGCAGGCCCTGTGCTTCACCGGCCCGACGATCGCGCTGCTGCGCCTGCCGGCCACCCCGGTGCCACCGCGCACGCCCCGCGAACCGGGCGCCTTGCGCACCGCGGGCCGCTACGTGTGGCGCCACCCGCCGGTCTTCTGGACGATCCTGCTGGTCGGCGTCGTCGGCACGTTCGGCCTCAACTTCCCGATCGTGCTGACCGCCCTGGCGAGCGACACGTTCGGCGGCTCGGCCTCGCTCTACGGCCTGTTCAACATCGTCCTGGCCGCCGGCTCCGCGGCCGGTGCCCTGCTGGCGGGCGCGCTGAGCTCGGCCCGGCTGCCGCGGATCGTCCTGCTCGGCGGCCTCTTCGGGGCCGTCCAGGCGCTCGCCGCGCTGGCACCTGGGCTGCCGGTGTTCCTGCCGCTGCTGGCCGCGCTCGGCTTCGTGAACCTCGCGTTCCAGGCCCTGGCCAACGCCTCCGTCCAGCTCTGGGTCGACCCCGCGGTACGCGGCCGCGTGATGGGCCTCTACATGCTGGTCTTCACCGGCGGCACCCCGCTCGGCGCCCCGATCATCGGCGCGCTCACCGACCACTTCGGCGCCCGCTGGGGCATGGCGGTCTGCGGCCTCGTCCCGGCCGCGGCGGCGGGCGCGATCGCCGTCCTGCACCGGCGGCCCCGACCGGCTGTCCGGGCCCGCCGGTCGGTCCCGGCCACCACCTGGACGGCCCCCGACGCCCGCGGCGCCGGCGGCCGCGCGGCTGTGCGGGGAGGCGGCGGCCGATCCGCCCGGCCCGTCACGTCGATCGCCGCCGGCGCGGCAACGGCCCGCGACGGGTGACCGGGGCCGCGCCGTTGCCGTTGCCACGCCGCTGTAATGCCGCCGGGTGGCAAATGCAGCATTGTCGCGTGCGTACATGAGCACATATCATGCAGCCCATGACCGCCGCCGACCCGCACCACGGCCACGACCACCACGACCATCACGGCCACGGGCACCATGCGCATGACGACGACCGTGGCGGCCATGGGCACGAGGGCCACGGGCATGAGCACGGTCACGGGCCCGTGGCCGTGCGCGGTGCGAGGGTGGCGGGCTGGTGGCACCACGCCCGGCACGTGGTCACGCCGCACTCGCACGACACCGCCGACAAGGTGGACTCCGCGATGGAGGCGTCCCGCGACGGCGTGCGCGCGCTCTGGATCTCGCTCGTGGTGCTCGGGGTCACCGCCGGGCTGCAGGCGGCCGTCGTGGTGGTGTCGCAGTCGGTGGCCCTGCTCGGCGACACGCTGCACAATGTGGCCGATGCGCTGACGGCGGTACCGCTGGGCATCGCGTTCGTGCTCGGGCGGCGGCTCGCGACCCGGCGGTACACCTATGGCTTCGGTCGTGCGGAAGACCTCGCCGGGCTGTTCGTCGTCGGGTGCATCGCGGCATCGTCGGTGCTCGCTGCGTATGAGGCGGTGCAGCGCCTGCGCCACCCGGCCGACGTCCGGCACCTCGGCTTCGTCGCCGCGGCGGCCGTGATCGGCTTCCTGGGCAACGAGATCGTGGCGCGGTACAGGATAGGTGTGGGCAGGCGCATCGGGTCCGCGGCACTGGTGGCCGACGGCCTGCACGCCCGCACCGACGGGTTCACCTCACTTGCCGTGCTGGCCGGCGCCGGTGGGGTCGCGATCGGCTGGCGGTGGGCCGACCCGGTCGTCGGGCTGCTCATCACCGCCGCGATCCTGGTCGTCCTCAAAGACGCGGCCCGGGAGGTGTACCGCCGCCTCATGGACGCCGTCGACCCCGCCCTCGTGGACCAGGTGGAGGCCACACTGCGCGCCACCCCGCAGGTCCGCGGCATCGGCGAGGTCCGGCTGCGCTGGATCGGCCACCAGCTGCGCGCCGAGTGCCAGATCGCGGTCGCCGACACCGCGACGATCGTGCAGGCCCACGCCATCGCGCACGACGCCGAGCACCGGCTGATCCACACGGTGCCCCGGCTCACCGCCGCCGCCGTCCACGCCGAACCGGACGGCCCGGACCGGGCCCGCCACCACGAACCGGTCGCGGCGCACCGCTGATGGCCCACGAACCACCGTCCGGCGCCCAGGTCGACGCCGCCGTGACCGCCCTGCGCATGCTCGCCGACCCCACCCGCCTGCGCCTGATGTGGGAGCTGCGCGAGGGCGAGCACGACGTCACCACGCTCACCGCAGCCGTCGGCGCCGCCCGCCCCGCGGTCTCCCAGCACCTGGCCAAGCTGCTGCTGGCCGGCCTGGTCAGCACCCGCCGCGACGGCCGCCGGGTCCTGTACCGCGCCCGCGGCGGCCACGTCCGCCGCCTGGTCACCGAGGTCCTGTACGCCGCCGACCACCAGGTTACGCGCGAACCGGAGCACGACTGACACATCAACCCGGCGATACGAACTTGTATACAAATCGGCTGCTGGTGGCAACGATATTGCATGCCGTGGAGCGTCCGGCTAATCGTGATCAAGCGGCGGCCGGCCTTATATTTCGCGTTCTGCGAAAATTGCCGCCAGGTGCCTATTCGCCCGGTGGAGATTGTCAAGCGCTTTACCGTCTGAGTCGACCTGCGGCGCACACGGGCTCCGCGGACGGGAGTTTCGCTCGTCGTGATGGCAGACCGGAGCGAAACATCCGGCCTCTCGTTCGGCACCGAAGCTTCCTTGACCGGTTCGGCGGCTCTTCGTAAACTCGCTGCGGCGGCCGTCGATGTCCATCAACCCAGGAGGCAAGGGCATGGAACAGACCACCGAAGCCGTTTCCGTTCTCGTCGAGCCCGCGGCGCCGCAGGCCGAGTTCGAGACCGACATCCTGATCGAGGACGAGTCCGCGTTCGCGGCCATGCCGCGTCAGGACTGCTAGCAACGACGCACGAATAATGCGGACCGCGGGGCTACGTGGGAATTATTCCGCAACCTGAGGTCGCATCCTGGAAACCGCATCGCCGGTTCGCCGTATCATTGCTGCTCAACTCACGGGGTGCTCTAGGTTGCTGTACGTCAGTCCTGCGGTCCGTCATTACCCGCCATCCCGCCACACCCGACAGTGGGCGGTCGAAGATATCCTGCAGCGGCGCCGATTCCTCGTTCCCAACGACACGGCCGCCGCTTTGCTGCTCGCGCATTCGCCGATTTCCCGCGACGATTTGATCAGCGGGCTCGTCTCCCGGGGAGTGAGCGCAGATCGGGCGTCGGCGATCATCGCCACGCTGGAGCGCCGGCTGCTGCTGCTCGGCCCGCAGACGCCGGCCGAGCACCTGGAAAAGATCGCCTGGTTGCGCGAGACGCGGGCCGTGTGGAGCGAGTTCGGCTGGCCCGAGGCGGCCGAATACCACCTCACGACCTACGATTATCACGGCCTGGACTACGCGGCCGACGGGTTCGACATCGACACCGACTGGATGCGGCGGTATGCCGCCGAGGAGCCGGACGACAATCGGGTGCTGACATTCCCGCACGCCGCCCGCCGGCTGCGGCTGCCGCCACCGCACGAGGTCGCTGCGGACTGGCAGCTCGCCGACGCGGCCCGGGAGCCGGAGCGGCCCCGCCGCATTGGCCGTGACGAGCTGCTGCAGCTCCTGTCGCTCGCGTTCGGGGTGATCGACACCATCACACCGAAGCGGTGGACCGGCGCCCCGCTGCTGCGCCGGACGAGCCCGTCCGGCGGCGCCCGCCACCCCACCGAGGCGTTCGTCGCTGTGCTCGACGTGCCCGGCCTGGAAGAGGGCTGGTGGCACGTGCACAGCGTCGGGCCCGAGCTGGAACTGCTCGACGAGAAGCACTTCGGCGAGCTGGAGCTCGGCACGCTCTTCCCGTTGAGCTACAGCCGGGTGCCTATCGCTACCCAGGTCGTCGTCGTGCTCACATGCGCGTTCGAGCGGAACATGTACCGCTACCGGGAACCCCGCACATTCCGCACCGTGCACATGGACGCGGGGCACCTGGCGCGCACCGTGGAGATGACCGCGCACGCGATGGGTGTCGGCGCCCGGGTGGCGTACCCCGACGGCGAGCAGGACATCGAGGCGCAACTCGGCCTCGACCCGCTCACCCATGGCTTCATGCTCAGCATCGCGATTGGCGGCGCCAGGCAGATGGAAGGAGCCGGTCGATGACCTCCGTGACCACACCGGCCACGACGAAAGCCGTCTGGGCCGACCTGCTGTCGATCCGGCCGGAGGCTGGGCCGGGAGATCGGCTGCTCATCAGCGACCCCCGGACCAGACGGCGCTCGTTCGTCGACGCCGAGACGCTCGCCGATCTGCTGCTGGCGGAGGAGACCGGCACCGCCGCCCCCGTGGCGGCCGGGCGGCTGCGCGACGCGCTGACGCAGCGAGGCTGGCTCGGCACCGCCGACCAGGGCGAGACCAGCACCGAGCGCAAGTGGCTGGACCGGCAGTGGCACCCCTCGCTCGAGTACTATCTGTGGTCGCGGCGGCCGGACTTCGCCGACACGTTCGACGCCGACGGCAGCGTGCGCACCGGGCTCGTCGAGGGCTACCTGAGCGACGGTCCTCCGGACTCATTCGCGGAACAGCCGCGTGGCGACGTGACTTTGCCGGCCCCGCGCGCCCTCCCGGCCGGCCTGCCGCTGACCTCGGTGCTGCTCGCCCGGCGCAGCACCCGCTCGTTCACCGCGGCCCCGACGACGGTGCAGGACCTCTCCGACATTCTCTGGCACGCCTTCGACGACGTGCGGCGTGTCCGCGCGATACCCGTCACCGGCCCGCTGGACTACTTCCGCAGCCACGGCTCGGCGTTCGACTTCTACACGGTCGTCTACGGCGTCGGCGACATTCCCCCGGGTGTGTACCGCTACCATCTCGCCGCGCACCAGTTGGATCTCGTGACACCCGGCGAACACCGCGAGGAGATGGTCCAGACGATCCTGGGAATGCGCGGACCCTATACGGCCGCATGCACGGTTTCGATAATCGTTGACTTCCCGCGGTACCAGTGGCGCTATCGGCACGAACGGGCCTTGCGTCATCTGTACATGGCCGCGGGCCGGCTCGGGCAGCGGCTGATCATCGTCGGTGAGAGCCTCGGACTGGGAACGTTGCCGACGCCGGCCACCCGCGACCGGCGCTTCGCCGCATTGCACCGCCTCGACGAGCGACGCCAGGCCCCGATGTACACATTCACGATGGGGCGGGTCCAGGACCGGCGCCGGCCGGCCACGTCCGGGCCGGCGGGGCCGGTGTCGAGTGACAGGAGCGTTTGACGTGGAGACCGTGCTGCGCCTGCAGTCGAGCTATGCCGTCACCCACCGCGCCGACGGCGTCGTGCTGGCCTCGCTGGAACGCGACGACCGGTTCGTGCTGAAAGGCGCCGGGCCCCAGGTCGCCGAGGCGTTGCGCCGACTGGCCAAGGGGGTCACGGCGGAGCAGTCCGAGGCCGAGCTCGCCGAGGCCGCCGGGCTCGATCCGGCTTACGCGGGCCGGCTGCTCACGGCGCTCGACCGCCGGGGCGTGCTGGTGCGCCGGCCGCGCGACCAGGACCTCAGTGCGCTGCCCGGCACCGACCTCTACGACCGGCAGGTCCGGTTCTTCGGCTTCTACGAGACCCAGCAGCGCTCCGGCCCGGATCTCAACGACCGGCTCCAGCAGCGCAGCGTGCTCGTTGTGGGCGTGGGTGGGCTCGGCGGCTGGCTGGCGCTGATGCTGGCGCGCCTCGGGGTCCGTCGTATCATCGCGGTCGACCACGACCGGGTGGAGCTGTCGAACCTGCACCGGCAGATCCTCTACGGCCGCACCGACATCGGTGTGCCGAAGGTGGAGGCGGCCCGTGGGCGGTTGTGCGAGGTCGACGACGACATCCGCTATGAGCCGCACGAGCTCGAGGTGACCGACCCGGCCGACCTGGCGCCGTTGCTGGACGGCGTGGACCTCGTGATCAACCCCTTCGGCTTTCTGCCCGACCTCGTGCGCACGGCATACGCGGTCGGAACGGCGGCGCTGCATGCCGGCACCCCGTGCCTGCACATGCCCGGTCCGCAGATCGTCGGGCCCATCACGATCCCAGGCCGCACCGCGTGCCTCGCGTGTGTCGAGCGCGTCTTCGAGGCCGAGCTCGGCCTGGGTGCCGCCCTGTCGACGTGGAAAGCGTCTTCGAGCGAGGGCCAGACTTTCATGGCCGCGCTCGCCCCTCGGCAGGCGATCAGCGGAGGCCTGGCCGTCTGGGAGGCCACGCGTTTCCTAGCCGAGTTCGAGCCGAGCCCACTGCTGGAGCATGCGATTAGCATCGATATCAATGCATACGAGGCGCACCGTAAGATCAAGGTCGAACGGGACGTGGCCTGCCCGAGCTGCGGCGATGGGATGCTGACGGGGGCATGAGCAACGCCGGATCCTTCACCCGGCTGCCAGCGGCGGCCCGCCTGCTGGCTCTCGGTTCGCTGTTGTACTGGACAGCGCTCAGTGGTGTATGGGCGCTCGTCGGTGTCTGGGGCACCCGCTATCTCGGTCTGCCTTCGTCAGTCGTGGGGGCCGGGCTGGCCGTGTCGGCCGTGATTGCTGCGGTCGTGGCAATCGGCGGCGGCGCGCTCGTCGACCGCCTCGATCGACGGCTCGTGCTGGCCGGGCTGCGGGCCTGGCTTGCCGCGGGCTGTCTGGTGCTCGCCCTTGCCGTGGCCGTACTGCCCGGCGCCGCGGCCTTCTGGCTGCTGTGCGCGATCCTCGCCGGTAACGGCCTCGGTCAGGCCGTCGAGCAGAGCCTGGTCGCGGCGTACGTCCCCGAGGAGCAGTGGAGCGGCGCCTACGCGTTGATGAGCGCGGCTCAATACGCGGGCGGCTTCGCCGGTGCCCTGGGCGGCGCGCTGCTACTGTCCTGGAGCCGCATTGGCTGGCTGGTCGTCGCGGCCGTGGTCGCGGCGTCCGCGGCGGCAGTCGGGGCACTTCTGCCGAGGATCGTCGTGGCGGCCGATGCCCGCCCCGGCCTGCCGACCGCGCTGAAAGTGCTCGGCGACCGCCGGTTCCTCGGGTTCTGGCTACTCGGCTGCGTGTCGGTGACGCTGTACTTCGCGTTCGAGGTGGTGGCGCCGGTGACCCTGGTCAGCGGGCACGGGCTGGCGCCGTGGAGCTGGGGCGTGCTCATCGGCACCGTCCCGGTCCTGCTGATCGGCGCGGAGCTGCTGATCGCCCGGGTCGGCGGGCGATGGCCGTGGCGGTGGGCCCTGGCGGGCTCGCTCCTGGTGCTCGCCATACCGTTCGCGCTGCTGTCGATGCGGCCCACGGCGGTGACGCTGGTGGTGATCGGTCTGACGTTCGTAGCGGGGGAGGCACTGTGGGGCCCGTTCGCCCAGACGGCGCTGGCCGAGATGGCTGGCGGCGCTACCAGTGCCTTCGCCGCGTACCGCCTGACCTTCTCCATCGGGCTCGTCGTGGCGCCGGCAGCTGGGCTGGCGCTGCGCGACGCGATCGGTGATCGCGCGCTCTGGCTGGCCCTTGCCGGGCTGTCGGCCGTGGCGGGTGTCGTGACCGCACTCGCCTACCGGCGGACCGGCGCCGAGCGGAAGGCGGCCGACCAAGAGGGGGCAGGCGCCTTCCCGGTGTCATCGTGACCACCGAGGCAACGTGGCTCGAGGCCGAGTACACGAGCCTCGTCGCGCGGCTGCGCGCCATCGGCGAGCTCAGGATGGTGGGCGCGGCCGGCGGGGAGCCGGTGCTGCTGCGCCAGTCGGCCGGCGCATCCGTCCCCGTCCTGGTCCTGCCGGGCGGCGACGTGATCGAGCCCGGTCGGCTGCGGTCCGACCCGGCCGCGCGGTTCGACCTCGTGGTGGCGGCACCGGATCGGCGGCTGTTCGCCGCGACCGTGTCCGCCGGTGGATCGGAGCGCGCCCGCCTCGTCGTGTTCGACCGGGACGGCCGGCTCATCCGGGACGTCGGCGACGTGTCGTGGCACTCGCCGGTGGGATGGCGGCCCGACGGCTCGGGCGTACTGTACTTTCCGGCCGACGCCGCTGATCCGTTCCGACGGGTGCTCTCGTGCGTGGCGCTCGACGGTGGGCCGGTGCCGCTGCGTGACCTGGGCCGGGCGGCGCAGGTCACGATGAGCGTCGGGCGCAATCCACTCGTTGTGGCGCTCGGGGTGGCCCGGCAGGCCGCGGCCACCGACCGGGTGGTGGCGGTCTCGCTGGACGACGAGTGCTCTCAGGTCCTGGCCGAGCACGTGCTGCCCACCGGCGGTGTCCGCGTGACCGCCAAGGCGATGACCGGCGGCCTCGGCATCACGCTCGTCCACCACCCGGACCGTCCGTGCTCGGCATACCTCGTCGACCTGCGTGCCGCGGCCGGTGTCACCGACGGCCGGCCGCTGTTCCAGGGATCCGACGAGACCCGGCTGACCGACGCCTGTTTCGTGCCGGGCGTCGACGGCGGCTCGTTCGCTTTCGTTCAGCGTGGCGTAGGCGGCGACGAACTGTACGGCGTTCCCGCCGCCGGCGGTCCCGCCTGGCCCGTCGCCGGCGTCGGCCGCGGCACGCTCATCGCCCCGGTCGCGACCGGCCGGCCGGACGAGCTGCTGGTGGCCTACGAGGACTTCGGCACACCGACGCGGGTGTATCGGCAGCATCTGCGGTCCGGGGCGTCCGAACCGGCCGCGCGGCTCGACGAGCGCGGTGTACCGGACGTTCGCCACCGACTGCTGCGTGTTCCAGCCGGTGACGGCGAATGGATCCCGGTGCATGAGCTGACACCAGCCGGCGATGCCACGGATCCGGACGGGCCAGTCCTCGTCTCGATGTACGGCGGGTTCGGCGTGGCGGAGACCCCGCGCTGCGCCGCGACCAATCTGGCCTGGATCGCTCGGGGTCACCGCTGTGTGCTGGTGTGTCCGCGGGGCGGCTCCGAACGCGGCCCAGGCTGGCACGAGGCCGGGCGGGGCCGGCGCAAGGGCCGCGGCCTCACCGACCTGGTCGAGGCGATCGGGCATCTGCAGGACACGGGGCGGCTCTGCGCCGCCACGACGGTGGCGTTCGGCGCCAGCCACGGAGGGACACTGCTCGCCTCCGCCGTGCTGAGCGCACCCGACCGCTTCCGGGCCGCGGCGATCGTGGCCGCACCCCTGGACCTGCTGCGTCTGGACACCCACGTGATGGGCCGGCTCTGGCGGCACGAGTTCGGCGACTCCGCCGACCCGGACGACGCGGCCGCACTCCGGGCGGTCTCCCCCCTGTCGCTGGTTCGGCCGGGCGGCCGCTACCCCGACCTGCTGCTGCTCGCGTCAAGCAGCGATGAGCGCGTCCCTGTCGCGCAGAGCCGTGACTTCGCCGACGCGGTCCGGGCCGCTCATCCGGACAACCGCGTGACGCTGCGGGACCCGCAGACCGCGCACGTGCCGCGGACGGCCGACACGCAGCTGCGCATGACGGTCGAGGTGCTTGCATTCCTGGAGGCGGCTACCGGCCGGAAGTGACAGCGGGCTCGGCCCGGACCGGCAGGAGCGCCGGTCCGCGCAGGTAGCGCGTATCCAGCCAGCGGACGTCGGCCGGGTCGGCCGTCACCCGGGAGAATCGATCGGCCAGGGCCTGGAAGGCCACCAGCGCCTCGAGCCGGGCCAATCCGGTCCCGACGCAGTGGTGATCACCCGTGCCGAAGGCCAGATGCCGGTTGGGCCGGCGGTCCAGGATCAGCCGATCCGGTACCGAAAACGCCCGCGGGTCCCGGTTCGCCGCGCCGAGGGCCAGCAACACCAGCTCGCCCGCCGGAATCGTCACGCCGCCGATCGCGACCGGGGCGTAGGTCGCGCGCAGCACGATGCAGGCCGGCCCGTCGTACCGCAGGATCTCCTCGACCGCCGACGGCATGACGTCCGGCCGCCTGCGCAGCAGGTCCGCCTGCTCGGGTGCGGCGGACAGGGCGACGAGACCGTTGGCGAGCAGGCAGGCGGTCGTGTCATTGCCCGACAGGAACAACAGGACGATCGAGGCGAGCAGCTGCTCGGCGCTCAGCAGCTCGCGGCCGCCGTCGATCAGCCCGGCGAGCACGTCGTCCACGGCTCCACCGCGGCGCACGGCCACCTCCTCCGCCAGGCAGGCCGCCATCGAGTCGAGGGCGGCGTCGCCCGCTCGCTGCGCCGCGGCCGACGCACCCGGCTCCAGGACCTCGCCGATCGCCTCCGACCAGGCGAGGAGCCGGTCCGGGCCGAGGTGGGTCAGGCCGAGGACCCGGGCGATCGCGAAGACCGGGAACGGCCGGGCGAACTGCCGCATGAACTCGAAGGTTCCGGTGGCCGGTACGGTAGCGAGCAGGTCGTCGGCCGCGCGGCGCAAAGGCTCCTCGAGGGCGGCCACGGAGCCGGGGCGGAACGCGGGCGCGACCAACCGGCGCCACCGGTGGTGCACTCCGGGCAGCCGGCACTCGATCCAGCGCTCGACGTACTGCCCGATCCGGCTGCCGGGACCCTCGATCGGCTCGTCCGCGTGGTCGCGGAGCCGACGCAGGTCTTTGCCGAGTGACCGGTCGCGGAGGAGGCGCTGCACCTCTGCGTACGTCACCACGATCCAGGCCCCCGAAGCGTCGCGGTGCACAGGTCCCTGCCGTTGCAACTCGGCCCAGTGGGGAAACGGGTTGGACCGGAACGACTCGTGCGCGAAGTCGATTGTGGACACGGCCATCAGCGCTCCCCAGTAGGCCGGGCCCGGCCGGTCAGTGCCCGGGCCAGCAGCGCGGCCGGGACCAGGGACGACAGGGCCACGAGTGCGGCGGCGGTGAAGACGGCCCGCGGCGACAGATCGGCGAGCAGGAGCCCGGCGAGCTGCGAGCCGGCCGCGGTCGCCAGCACGTTGAGCGTGGCGACCCAGCTGAAGCCCTCGGCGAGCCCGTCCGCGGCGACGAGGTCGCGGACAAGGAGGTACTCCACCGTGGTCACCGGCGCGATGACCGTTCCGCCGACGGCCAGCGCGAGCCCCAGTGACCACGGGTCGCCGGCCAGGATCGGCAGCGCGGTGCCGGCCGCGAAGAGCCCCATCAGGATCAGGAATTGCCGCCCGGCCAGGCGGCTGCGGTCTCGTCGCCCGTACCAGACGCCGCCCAGAATGCTGCCGGCGCACCAGACGGCGAAGAGGACTCCCGCGAGCACCGGACCGCCACGCCGGTCGGCGAAGACGGGAATGGCGATGTTGACCATGCCGATCGCCATGGCACCGGGTGCAAGCGCCGCGAGGAGCAATCGAAACGGCCGCGAGCGCATCGGGCCGCTGCGCGGCGCCCGGCCGGCGCCGGGCGCCGCGCCGGACCAGGTGCGTGAGACCTTCGTCGTCGCGAGCCCCACTGCGCCGGCGCCCACCACCACCGCGCCGACACTCAGAGCCACTGCCGGTGTGGCAACGAGCAGTCCGAGGCTGAGCAGCAGCGGTCCGGAGACGGAGAAGAACTCCGCCAGGATGGCCTCCAGCCCGAACGCCCGTAGCCGCGCCTCGCCGTCGGCGACCACGCTGCCCCACAGCGCCCGGATCGCAGGGCTTACCGGCGGGCGGCTCCCACCGGCGGCGAAGATCAGCGGCAAGGCCCACGGGCCCAGCCGATCGAAGGTCGACACGAACACGACTACGAGAACCGGGAACACCACGCCCGTGACGAGCAGCACGGCCGTCTGGCCGGTCCGGTCGATCAGGCGGCCGACCGGCAGGCCGACGACGGCCACTCCGGCCGTGAACACCCCGACGACGGTCCCGGCCTGCTGGTACGTGCCGTCTCGCAGCACGAACAGGGTCAACCCGAGCGAGATCAGCATCAGCGGCAACCGGCTGACCACACTCCAGACGAATGCCGCCCGGACCTCGCGGGTGCCGACCGCGGCCGCATATCGGCGCACGATCCCGGCCGGCACTGTCGTGGTGGCTTCGGCCGCCATTCAGCACCATTCCGGGCCGGCCGCGGCGATAGCGTCCAGCGCCGCCTCGAGCGACGGGCGGGAACAGGCGAACGACATCCGCACCCTGGTGCGTGACCGCTCACCGAACGGCGTGCCGTCGGCCAGATCGACCCGGGCCGTCCTCAGCAGCGCACCGTGCACGTCGCCCGTCTCAGCCAATGTACCGCGGGCGGTCAGCCAGGCCATATAAGTCCCCTCCGGTGGGTGGCCGTGCAGATGCGGGACCCGGTCCCGCAGGGCTTCGAAGAGCAGGTCCCGGTGGGTCTGCAGGGTCGACCGGGTCCGGTCCAGCCAGTCCGCACCGCCGTCCCACGCGGCCGCGCTGGCCACCGCCCCGGCGACCGACGTGGTGCCGGTCAAGGCCGGCGACACCTGCCCCAGCCGGTGGGCGAGCGGCTCCGATCCGGCGATCGCCGCCGCGCATTTCACTCCCGCGACGTTGAACGTCTTGCTGGCCGACATGACCGTTACGGTGCGGGCGCGCACGGTGGCGCCGACGGCCTGCGCGAACGGAACGTGCCGGGCCTCCGTGTAGACAATGTCGGCGAAAACTTCGTCAGACAGGACGTGGACCGGCGCATCTGCGATCAGCGCGGCGATCGCTCGGTGCTCTTCGGGCCGGAACACCCGCCCGGTCGGGTTGTGCGGCGAGTTCAGGATCAGCAGGCCCGGTCGCTCCCGTTCGAGCAGCGTGGCCAGTGCCGTGAGGTCCGCCTGATAGCGGCCGGTCGGGTCGGGGCGCAGAGGCCAGAGCACGAGGCGCCGGCCGAGCTCCGGTACCAGCCGCAGCATCGGTGGGTACGCCGGTGACGGCACGACGACCGCATCGGTGGGTTCGGTCAGCGCGAGCACCGTGCACGCGGTGGCGTGCAGCACTCCGGAATACCAGCGGTACTGCCAGGTCTCGGTCGGCCATCCGTAGCGGCGCCGGGCCCATTGCCGGTGGCTCTCGGTGGCGAATTCGAACCCTGCGGCGTAGCTGAGGTTGCCGCCGGTCGCGTACTCCACGAGAGCCGCGGTGATGCAGGCGGCCGGCGCGAACGTCATCTCGGCCAGCCACAGCGGGGTGGCTCCCGGCGCGGTCGCGGTGGCGGACAGCGCGTGGAGGTCCGGCCGGAATGTCGGCACCGTCGCCCTACCACTGCTCGAAGCGGCCGATGAATGCGCTCGGATAGCTCCGCACAGGCTCGGACACCTTGTCGAGCCGTTCGATCTCGTCCCGAGTCAGCCGCAGGCGCGCGGCCGCCAGGTTGTCCTGCAGCTGCGCCTCGGTGCGGGCACCGATGATGACGCTCGTCACCGTCCGCTTCGCCAGCAGCCAGGCCAGCGCGACCGCGCTCACGGGCGCCGCGTGGTCCGCCGCGATCTGCCGGACGTCGGCCAGTACGCTCCAGTTGCGGTCGGTGTCATACCGACCGAACTCGTCGGGCCACTGCGCCAGCCGGCTGCCCGCGGCGGGCTCGTGCCCCCGCTCGTACTTGCCGCTGAGGAAGCCGCGGCCCAGCGGGCTGTACACCACGACCCCGAGGCCGAAGTGCCCGGCCGCCGGGACGAGCTCCTGCTCGGCGTCGCGGTCCACGAGGGACCACGGGATCTGCAGCGCGACGGGCGCCTCAAGCCGGTGCAGCTCGGCTCGCAGTACCGCCTCGGAGACCCGATACCCCATGAAGTTGGACAACCCCAGATACCGGACCTTTCCCTGCTGGATCAATGCCTCGGTAGCGGACAGCGTCTCCTGGATGGGTACGGTCCGGTCCTGCATGTGCAGCCACAGCACGTCGATACGGTCCGTGTCGAGACGGCGCAGGGAACCTTCGACGGCGCGGATCACAGCGCTGCGGGACAGGCCGTAGGTCGACGCGGGCGGCATCCGGCCCGCTGCCGCCGACGCGATCGGGAACCGGACCTTCGTGGCGATCACCACGTCGTCGCGGTGCCGGCCGAGCAGCCGCCCGAGCAGCTCCTCGCTCTCGCCGTAGACGTTGGCGGTGTCGAATGAGTCGATGCCGGCGTCGAGGGCCAGGGCGACGATGCGGGTCACGTCCGATGCGTCGGTGCCGATCGAACCGAACGGCCCGCCGCGCCCGAATGTCATGCCGCCGAGGCTTACCGCGCTCAGCTGCAGCCCCGACCGGCCCGCGGCTCGGCGCGGGATCATCCGGCCGACTCCTGCTTCTCGACGAAGAATCCGTCGATGCACAGCACCGGGACCGGAGAGTCAGCGAACGCCCGAACGGCATCCTCCGGCGTCTCGACGATTGGCTCGCCGCGCAGGTTGAAGGAGGTGTTGACGACCATCGGCACCCCCGTGAGCGCATGGAAGCGCTGGAGCATCGCGTGTACCACCGGATTGTCGGCTGCTGTCAGGGTCTGCACCCGGGCCGTTCCGTCGGCGTGCACGACGGCCGGTGCCAGCTGCCGGGTGCGCGGCCGGGCCGTGGGAGTGAAGAGCATGAACGGTGAGCGGCCGCAGTCGAACCATCCGGCTGCCTCTTCCTCCAGCACGATCGGGGCGAGCGGCCGGAACGGCTCGCGGGACTTCACCGACGCGTTGATGCGATCGCGGGTGCCGGTCGAGCGCGGGTCGGCGAACAGGCTGCGGTGTCCCAGGGCTCGGGGTCCGAACTCGGAGCCCTCCTGAAACCACATGACGAGGCCGCCGCTGGCGATGCGATGCGCGGCCTGTTCGGCACAGCCCATCGGACCGATCTCGTCAATGCGGCAGCCGTCGGGCACCGAGCGCAGGGCGGCAAGCGTCTCCTTCCGGGCGTAGGTGCGCCCGAGGCAAGGGTCGGCCAGGCCTTCCGCGGCGCCGCCGTCGTAGATGACATGGGCGCCGAAGTAGGCGGCGCCCATCGCGATCCCATTGTCGGCGGCGGCCGGGAACACCGACACGTGGCGGAACCCGGCGGCGTCACGCACGCGCTGGTTGGCGACACAGTTCAGCGCGACACCGCCCGCCATGCACAGCGTGTCGGCGCCAGTGAGCCGGCGGGCCAGCCGTGCGTAGAAGAGCACCACCCGCTCCAGCGCGGCCTGAAAACTCGCGGCGACGTCGGCCCGGTCCGCGAAGCCATCGCGGCGCAGGTCCTGGAACGACTTCCAGATCGCCTCGTTGTCGATGGCCACCTCCTCCGCGCCGAACCGGACGTGCGCCAGGATGTCTTCCAGGTAGCGGGCCTGCCCGTAGCCGGCCAGGCCCATTGTCTTGCCCTCGTCCATGACGCCGAATCCGGACGACAGCGTGGCGATCCGATACAGAATTCCGGCGGAGTTGGCCAGATGCAGGTCGTCCTTCTTGCCGGCTTTCCGGGCGGCGAGGCGGAGTTTGGTGCCCACTCCGTGGTAGATGGAGACGGTCTCGAACTCCTCACTGGAGACGCAGTCGCCGTAGCCGTCCATCACCAGCACCGCCGCGTCCTGGGCACCCGAGCCGAAGTAGGCCGACGACGCATGGCCCAGGTGATGGTTGAGGTACACCGCCCGCTCGTACAACGGATATGCCGTATGCAGGGAGTTGCCGATCCACAGCGCGACGTCCGGCTCGGTAATGCCCGCGGCGTCCAGGCAGTAGCCGACGAGTCGATGGATGCGCCGCCCGTGGTCGTCGGCGTCGCCGGCGTCCAGGTCGAGCCGGGTGAAGACCGCCGCGTCACGGCGGTCGAGCCCACCGAAGTCCAGCGCGTAGCGCTGCCGGGTGAGCCGCTCCTCCTCGATGGCGACGATCGGCACGGTCCCACGAAACAGGCAGGCGGACCGGTCGTGCACCGAGTCGGAGAAGCCGACGATGTACGGGCCTGCGGACGTCATCGGGTGGCCGCCTCTGCCTCCATGATCAGCGAATAGGGCAGGCCCTCCGCCGTCTCCCGGTTGGCCCACGAATAGTCCAACTGGTCGTCGCCGATGAGACTCTGCCCGGGCTGACTGCGCCGCACGCTGGTGAAGCCCGCCTGGCGCAGCAGCGTGCCCAGCGTCTCCTCGTCGTAGCCGAACCGATGGCGGTCGGCGACCCAAGGGAACTCGCCCGCCCCCGCATAGTGCAGGAACGATGCGAGCGGTGTGCTGGCCGGCGGTCGCTGCCACAGGTGCGCGAAACGCTCGAAGAAGCCGTCGTGCCGCTGTACGTACGCGGTGCAGAAGGAGTGCAGGTCCGGCACGACGATGCGGAGCAGGCCTCCGTCGCGCAGCACGCGACGGCACTCCCGGAGCACTGTTTCGGCTTCTCGTGGGTACTCGACATGCTCGAGCAGATGGGCGATGTACACGGACTCGGCGATGCCGTCGTCGAACGGCAGGCCGTTGCGGACGTCGACCCGCAGATCGGCTGCCGGATCGGCCAGGTCGATGTTCGTCCAGCCCGCAAGGCGGTGGCTGCCGCAGCCGAGGTGCAGCCGCAGCGGCTCGTCGCCGTTCGCCGCCAGCTCGTCCGCCCGCGCCCGGTTGCGCGTGGCGAGCCCGCCGGCGAGCCGGCCGGTGAGGTCGGCGAGCAGGTAGCGGCAGACGTGCAGCAGCAGGACCGAGGACGCGGCCGCCTCGGGGCGCTCGCCCCGGTCGAGCGTGGCCAGCAGGGCGCGGAGCCGGCCGAGCTCGACGACGGTCGCCGCGGCCAGGTCGTCCGCGTCTTCGCGCGCGTCGTCTGCGCCCGCGGCGGGCGTGGAATCCGGCCCGGGGGCGAGGCGGCCGATGAGATCCTGTGCGGTCGGCGTGGGCAGCCGGACGACGGCCGCCTGCCCGGTGCCGAGCAGGCGGAAGACGGTGGTGCCCGCACCGCTCGCGACGACTGTCGCGCGGGGTTCGACGCGATGGTTCAGATCCCCCACGCCACCGCTCCTTCGGCGTCGCCGTAGAACTCTTTCATGTCCCTGTAGCAGTTGCTCTGGGTGGCGATGAAGGACGTCAGGCTGGCGTGGATCCGATCCTGCTCGGCCGCGGACAGCGTCGTACGCCCGGCGAAGATCGCCTCGACGATGCCGTCGTGACCGGATGCCTCGTCCTCCAGTTCGTGGCCGCGAAACGGCTGGAGCGCCGCGGCCGGCAGCAGGCGTAGCGCGATGAGCGCATCCCAGCTCGCCTTGATAGCGGTGTCAGTCTTCGGGCTCTCGTTCACGGCAGCACAGATGCCGTAGGACAGCAGGTCGGTGTCGGCCAGGGCGCGCAGGAAGTTCACGACGCCCTGAGTGCCGGGCAGCGGCCGGCACCGACGCACCAGCTCCTCGGTCAGGCCGGCCGCCAGCAGGCCGGCCCGCAGGTCTCGGCCGTGTCGCCACTCCTCGCAGAACAGGCGGGACAGGGCGTCGCGCACCTCGCTGTCCGGGGCGTGGGCTACGGCCGGGCCGATGTGGTACGGCGCCGCCGCGACGAAGTGGTAGGTCTCGACGAGGGAGCCGAGCAGCCGCCGCCGGTGCATGGTGCCGCCAAGGATGTCGGCCTCGGTGCTCATCCGGGTCCGCAGCGTCCGGCCGACCGAGACGAGATGCTGCTGGAACGCCATTGCCGGAGCCGGTTCCCGGTTGGCGTCGCGCACGACGCCGAGGGTGTACAGCGCGGTGACTGCCCGGGCGACGAAGTCCGGTGGTGCCGCAAGCGATCTCGCGACATCGGTGATGCTTTGCCGGCCGTCGCAGTGCCGGAGCACCGCGGCCATCCGGGTGGCCGTCCGGCCGGTGAACCGGTGCTCGCACCAGCCCATGTCGATCGCGGTCAGCGTCCCGTCCGTGATCGGCACCGGCACGCAGGGCAGCGGTGCCGCTCGTTCGGAGAGGAGTTGCTGGCGGGCCCCGGGCGCCCCGATTGTGGTGGTCATCGGCCGGCGCGATCGCTGAGCAGGACCGGCGGGTCGATGTTCGGGTCCAGGATCTGCAGTCCGCCGGGGCTGTAGCTGGTGATCGAGACCCGGCGGTTGGCGGGGGAGTGATTGTGTTCGGAGGCGTGCAGGATCAGGCTGTGGAAGACCAGGCAGTCGCCGGGCTCGAGCGGCACGTAGACCGCCCCCTCCTCGCACCTGGCCGGGTCTACCTGCAGCTCCCAGTTGATTTTCTCGTGGTCGACAACATGGCGATGCGATCCCGGAACAACCTGTAGACAGCCGTTCTCGGGCGTGGACCGGTCGATGGCGACCATGGCGCTCACCAGCGCCATGGGCCGGAACGGCCAGTAGACGGCGTCCTGGTGCCAGGGTTTCTCCTGGCCGACCTCGGCCGATTTGAACATGATGGCGTCGCGGTAGAGCTCGACTCGCTCTCCGAGCAGCAGATGCAGGACGTCGAGCAGCGTGGGGTGCTCGACCAGGCAGTGCGCCAGCACTGGGGAGATCTGCGCGAACCCGGTCAGCTTGCGCAGCGCCTCCTCGTTGTGCGAGGTTCGGCGGTCCTCCAGGTCGTACGAGGGGGCGAGCGGATTGCGGGTGCCGATGACCCGGACATTGGGCAGCTGCTCACGCCGCTCGGCGATGCGGTCGAGCTCGGCACTGCAGGACTCGACCTCGGCCGCGGTCAGCAACGCGGGTATCACGGTGAAGCCGTGGCGCTCGAAGTAGTGGGCGTGCCCGTCCGCCTGAACGCTGGCTTGGTCCGCCCATGTGGACGACGCTCGACGTACGCGCATGGCATCGGTAGCCAAATTGACGCGCCTCCTGTCGGGGCAATATTGCGCTGGCGCGGAACTGTCAGGACTGCGATTCCTGCTGTTTCTGGCCGTTGTTACGTTGCCGCCGTCGGCGGCAACGTAACAACAGGATCAACGGGGCGCCTCGCACCCGGCGATCGCGGCTAGAGCCGCGTCAGCGGGTCGTACGCGCAGGGTTTCGGAACGCTCACAATTTCCTCCGGCTCCGCGTCGGACCACAGGTCCTCGATGTCGGACGGTGCCGCTTCCGGAGCGTGAACGTCCAGTTCAACGGCGTCCAGGACTTCCGCCATGTTTCACCTCCCTCGTGCATCGACGTGCGCCAAAAATCGCGGGCAGTCTTGCCGGTTTCGAGTGACGGCACAGTGAATGGCCGCAGCGGGCGGCGCCGGTGCTTAGGTGGACTTCCACCGATCTCGAGTACACGGGAATAGATCAACCGCGACTCCACCCCCGTCGAGATTCGGCCTGCAACTTATAGCAACCGGTCGATCGCGCTGTCAACGATGCGGGGCAAAAGATAGCACCATTCGTCAATGTCAAATTGTCAAGCGGAATCGACATGCGGGCGCCGCGGTCTTGACGGTTCGCATAGTGGACGATTCTGTACTCAAGGGGTCAATGGTTCGGTGACCAGGTCCGCACTGTGTCGGTGACGACTCGATCGTCCAGCGCAGCAATCGGGGCCAGTGCTCGCCGTTCGGCGGCCGCGTAGTCCAGGTGACCCAATCCGCACTGATCGGCGTCGATCAGCACCGCCCACAGCGGGTGCAGCCGCGCTCCGCGAAACACCTTGGCCTGCAAGGCGTCGCAGCCGTAGTTCACGAACTTGACGCCGCGCTGGGCCGCGTACCGGATGGCCGTGTAGTAGACGAGGTTGAAGTACAGCGCCGCCTCGCGGGCAATGCTGTAGTCGAAGCCGCCGGAGCGCGCATACATGATGTCGTCCTGGATCAGGAAGTGCGCGAAGCCGACGAGCCTGCCGTCGCGGCGGGCCAGGAACACCCGGTTCATGCCGGCCGTGCTGGCCGCCTGCCGCTGGAACCGGTGCACTTCGGCGTCCGGATCGACGTGCCGGCCGTAACGGCCCAGCAGATGGGCGGAGAGCCGGCCGAGGTCGGCGTAGCAGTCGGCGAGGTCGCTCTCCTGCAGCAGGCATCCGCTGCGGTCGAAACGCTCCTGGTCGCGGCGGACAGTGGCGCGCCGCTTGCCCGGCAGGTCCGCAAGATAGGCCGGCAGACCGCCCTCGGGCACCGCGATGACAGCCTCGGCGTCCACCACGAACCGGCGGTCGCCCGGGCCCAGCAGTGGTGCGAGCAGCTCCAGCGCCCGGTCGGGGAGATACAGGATGGCGGCGATCGCGTCATGGCGGGCGCGGCGGTGGCGCAGCTGTGACAGCAGCAGAGCCACCGCGGCATCGCGCTCCGGCTCCGGCAGTGTGTCGCTGGTCAGGATCTCGCTGCGGTAGCCCTCGCGGACCCCGCCCAGGACGACGGGACGGCGTTCGCCGCGCCACTCGTCACGGAGCAGCCACTGGGGATCGTAGAACTTCGGTACGTCACCTGGGAACAGGTAGCTGGGCAGGCCGGCGACCACCGTGCCCTCCCGCCGGGCCAGGAGGTACACCACGTCGGCGTCGGTGTGCGTCTGCACGTACTGCAGCCACCGATGGCTCGAGTAGGCCGAGCTGCGGCCGGCGATCGACGTCCATGCCTCGGCGTCGACATCGGCGATGGCCGGCACGGCAACGGGCTCCAGCGGTATGGCCGTCACGCCATCAGGCCGATCTGCGCGTAGTCGTACATCTGCAGTGCCGGGTTGACGCTGACGTTGGTGAGGACCGGGCTGCGGTACAGCAGGGAGCGGGCGTGCACGATCGGCAGGAAGGCCGCCGCGGCGGTGATCCGTTCGGTGATCTCACGGTGCATCGCGGCGCGCTCGCCCGCGTCCGCAATCAACATCACCCGGTCCAGCAGCGCGTTGACGTCCGGGTCGTCGAGTTCGGAGATATTGGAGTTGCTCGTCTGCCGGATCGCGGCGCCGTGGCAGATCGCGTACAGGAATCCGAAGCCGGACGGCCAGTCCGAGCCCCAGCCGGTGATGTTGATCCCGAGGCGGTGCCGGTGCACAAAGTCAGGTGTTCCCGGATAGACGTCGATCTCGCCCGGCGGGTAGCCGAGCAGCTCGGTCTGGATGCCGACCCGCGCCAGGGAGGTCCGCAGCGCCGCGGCCGCGGCCTGTTCCTTCGGCCGGTTGTTGCGGAACGAGATCGTGGTGGCGAACCCGCCGGGGTGGCCGCCGGCCTGCAATGCGGCGGCCGCGCGTTCGAGGTCACCGCGGGGCCGGCTGAGGAACCCGTATGGGTCGTAGCCGTCCGGCGGGGCGCCTGGAACCGTCGGCGGCAGCATGGTCGGCGCGATCGCACCGCCGATCGGGCCGCCGAAGGCGTCCTGGAGTGCGAGGTGGTCGGCCGCGTAGAGCACCGCCCGCCGACAGTGGAGGTTGTCCAAGGGGGGTACGGCCGTGCTGATCGCCGCGTACCAGACAAAACCGTTGAGCGGATTGTCGGCGTTGCTCCGGCGTGCGGGCCGGTCCAGGATCGCGGCCTGGCCGCGCCGCTGCACACCGCCGCCCTCGACGGCCAGATGCACCTCCCCGGTCAGCAGCCGCCGGTCGATTGCGTCCGCGTCGACGTTCAGGTTGACGACGACCGCGTCGGCGAGTTGCCGGCGCACCGGGTCGCTCGCCGGGTCCCACGCCGCGTTGCGGACCAGCTGGAGCCGCCGGCCAGGAATGTAGGCCCGGATTCTGTACGGCCCGCTGGACAGTGGCTGCCGCCAGTACTCCGGACCGGTGTCGCACTCGGGCGGGACGGGAGCCGTCTGCGGCATGCTGACCAGGTAGTCGAACTCCGCCATCGGGCGGCGCAGACGAAACACGACTGTCGCCGGGTCGGGCGTGGCGATCCCGTCCGGCCCGGTCAGGAACGTCCGCCAATACACCGGTCCGATCGGCAGCGTGGGGGAGTAGCTCGCGCTGCGTTCGATCGCGTGCTTGATCATGTACGAGGTGATTACCGCACCGTTCTCCATCCGAAGGTTCGGCTTGAGCCGGTAGGTCCACGTCAGCCCGTCGTCGCTGACTCGGCCGAGGTCGGCGGCCAGGTCCGGTACCAGCGCCGCACCCGCAGGTCCGTCCGGCGCGGCGTAGGTGGTCAGCGTCCGGGCGTACAGCCGTGCGAAGTTCCAGGCATAGGCGACGTATGTATTGCCTGGATCGATTGAGTCCCAGTCGCCGGAGTTGTCGAGGACGAGCGTGCCGCCGCGGTGCGTGGACGGGTTGACCGTGTTGCCGATCGCGGCGTTGAACCCGGCGCCCGGCAGGTCGGCGCCCGGCCGTTCGACCGAGACGAGGTCGTCGGTCGTCGAGACATCGGCCCGGGAGATCGACCGGCTTCGCTTCATGGCTGCCAAGCCTAGGGTCCGGTCCCCGCGGTGGGCAATCAGTCGCGCAAGCAGTGCCGGGTCGCTCCCGCCGCCCGGTCCGCGGCGGCGACGGCCGCCCGCATGCGCGGTGGTACGGCAACTGCCGGTGACGATGGCATTTCGGGCAATTCGGCGAATGTGCAGCCAGGGGCATTGATGCAGGCTTTGTGCACGATGCGCACGGTGATCACTGCGAGAAATGCAGTGCCTTTCTGCACGTTCGACAAACGATTGCAGTCCCTTTTATCCGCCGGCTCGCGTCGCGTTCGTCGCTCGGGGCAACGAATTCCGCCGTGCCCGGACGGGCGGCCGGCCGTACCCATTCGGCAAACCCGGATTGCCCGAACGGTTGCCGGTCCTTGTTAACGATAAGGGCACGGCCAGCCGGACCGCGGGAGCGGCGTTGACGGATGGACATGTGCCAGCTAGCTTGATGATCTGTTTCCCGCCGCGGGCAAAATGCAATGTTCGCCGAGCGCAATGGCATCTGTCGACCCGGGAAGCGTCGCATTGTCTTGACGTGAGTCGGTCCCCGGCAGTGAGGCCGGCGTCCCGGCGTGGAGGTTCGAGGTCGGTCCATGGCCAGGCACAGACACGCGATTTCCGCACGCCCGGGCGGCGGCGGCACCATCAACGGCCGGCTCACCCGCATTCTGGCACTGCCGCTGGTGGCCGTGCTGGTGCTGCTGGGTGTCGTGGTCTTCGACGACCTCGGTGAGTTCCGCACCGCCCGGGCCACCCGCGAGGCGGTCGCCGTCGCCGTGCCGACCCGGGCCCTGGTCCAGAGCCTGCAGGACGAGCGCGGGCTGAGCAGCGCGGTGCTCGTGGGCAACCCGTCCTTCAAGGCCGACCTGCCGCCCGCCCGCCGGCAGGTGGACGCGCAGCGCGCCGACCTCGCGCGCCTGGCCGACCGGGACGTCACCGGGGCCGAGCAGCTGCGCACGGCGCTCGCCGCGCTGGCCGGTCTGGACGGCATCCGCGCTCAGGTCGACTCGGCCGCGATCGCCGGGGACGCCGCGTTCGCCTTCTACACACAGCGCATCACCGCGCTGCTGGCCGTCGACTACGGGCTGGACCGCTCGGCCGACAGCATCCTGCGGCGCGGGGCCACGGCGTGGAGCCACACCAGCCAGACCAGCGAGTCGCTCTCCCAGGAGAAGGCGTTCCTGCTCGGCATCATCACGGCCGGGTCGTTCAAGCCGGGGCAGTACGAGCAGTATGCGATCCAGCGGGCCACCTTGCGGCTCGGGGTGTCGACGGCCGTCTTCATGACCGACGAGGAGAAGGCCCAGTCCGACCGGGTCCTGGCCTCCGACGCGGCCAAGAAGACCGCCGTGATCGACCAGACCGCCGCCACCGGCGCCGACGGCCGGCAGCTGCACCTCGACCCGCAGCAGTGGTGGGCGGCCGCCTCCGGGCTGACCGCCGGCATCCTGGAGCTGGAGCGGATCATCGGTCGCGACATCCAGCAGCGGGCGCAGAGCCTGGAGAACGCCGCCTTCCGCCGCCTGGGCATCCTGCTGGGCATCGTCGGTGCGGCCGTCGTCGGCGCGGTGCTGCTGATGGTCGTGGCCGCCCGCTCGATCACCCGCCCGCTGGGGATGCTCGTCGACGAGGCCGACGCCCTGGCCACCCGGCGCCTGCCCGATGCGGTCGCCCGGGCGCAGGCCGCAGGCGAGGACGACAAGCTCGAACCCCCGCCGCCGGTACGTGTGCCACGCCGCGCCGGCCCCGAGATCCAGCTGGTGGCCGAGGCGCTCGACCGGGTCCAGGCGACCGCGTATGCCCTCGCCACCGAGCAGGCGATCATGCGCCGCACCACCACCGAGTCGCTGGCGAACCTGGGCCGGCGCAACCAGAACCTCCTGCGGCGCCAGATCGGCTTCATCACCAAGCTGGAGCGCGAGGAGAACGACCCGTCCGACCTGGCCAACCTGTTCGAGCTCGACCACCTCGCCACCCGCATGCGCCGCAACGCCGAAAGCCTGCTGGTGCTCGCCGGTGAGGAGAGCCCGCGCCCGTGGTCGGAGCCGCTGACGACGGCCGACGTGATCCGGGCGGCCGTGTCCGAGGTCGAGGACTACCGCCGGGTGTCGCTGCGGCGCATCGACGAGGCGTACGTCGCCGGGGCCCACGTGAGCGGCCTCGCGCACATGATCGCGGAGCTGGTCGAGAACGCACTGGCCTTCTCACCGCCCGACGTCGACGTCGAGATCCAGGGCCGCTACCTCGGCGACAAGTACCTCATCGCCATCAGCGACCAGGGTGTCGGCATGAAGCCCGACGACCTGGCCCGGGCCAACGGCCGGCTGCGCAGTGAGGAGAGCTTCCTGCTCGCCCCGACGCGATACCTGGGCCACTGGGTGGTGGGCAAGCTCGCCCAGCAGATGGGCGTCGACGTGCAGCTGACCCAGTCGCCGGTCGTCGGCACCACGGCCCGGGTCGTCCTGCCGCCGGCGATCCTGGTCGCCGCGGGCACCATCGAGGGCGTCACCGTCGCACCGGCCGCGCAGCCCGCGGCCACCCCGCGGTTCGCGTCTGTCGCACCGCTGGCGATCGAGCGGGCGGCGGCGCCGGCGGCCCCGAAGCCGAACGGCGGGTCGCGAGCGCCGGTCGTCGTCGAGTACGTCGCCGTCCCCACCGATGACGACCACACCGACGACGAGCGCACCGAGGGGGCCGAGGCCCCGATGAGCGCGCTGGACCGGCTGGAGCGCACCCGCAACGGGCTGGCCAAGCGCCCGGCCCGCACGAAGGCCGCGAACGTCTCGCCCGCCGCGGCCCCGGCCGAGCGGCCCGAGGTCATTGACGAGTCACCGGATGAGCTGCGCAACCGCCTGACGTCGCTGCACGCGGGGGTTCTGCGGGGGCGGGCCGAGCGGGCAACGGAGGAGACCGATGAGCGTTGACGTGCAGACCGAGGCCGGCGAGTTCAACTGGATGCTGGCGAACTTCGTCCGGGACACCGACGGCGTCCGCGACGCGGTGGCCGTCTCCTCGGACGGCCTGTTGATCGCGACCTCGGACGGCCTCGACCGGGTCGGCGCGGACCAGCTCGCCGCGATCGTGTCGAGCATGGCGAGCCTGGGCCGGAGCGCTTCGAAGCGGTACGACTTCGACGGCTTGAAACTCATCATGATCGAGATGCGGCGCGGATTCCTGCTCGTGTCGGCCATCAACGGCGGCGCGTGCCTCGGCGCGCTCGCCGAGTCCGGCTGCGACCTGGGCCTCATCGGCTACGAGATCGCGGTGCTGGCCGACCGGTTCGGCGACCTGCTGACCCCCGCCCTGATCTCCGAGTCGCGCCGCTCCCTCCCGCAGTGAGTCACCGCGATGGCTGACTCTCAGGCGTCACAGGGCTCGTCGGGCGAGGCGCGGTCGGCCGGCGGCGGCTTCGGTCCCCGGCTGCCCGACCCGCGCATGATCCCCGTCTGGGAGCCGCCGAGCGAGGCCCCGCGCCAGCCGGCCCCGCCGCCCGCCGCGGCCGCCGCCCCGGAGGAGGAGCTCGACGACGTGTTCCTGCGCCCGTTCATGCTGACCGGCGGCCGGACCCGGCCGCTGCAGGACGGGCTGCGCGTCGAGACGATCGTGTCCGCGCTCCCGGCCGCCCTGTCCGCGCCGCTGCGCTTCGAGCTGCGCCGGATCGTGGAGCTGAGCCAGACGCCGCTGTCGGTGGCCGAGATCGCGGTCCGGCTCGGCGTGCCCCTCGGCGTCACCCGCGTGCTCGTCGCCGACCTGGTGGCCGACGGATACGTCTCGTTCGCGAAGGTCGACGAACTGCCCATCGATGTGCTTGAAAGGTTGAGGGATCGTGTCCGTGCGCTCTGACAGCA
Organism: Dactylosporangium vinaceum; assembly: GCF_019904175.1. Classification (GTDB taxonomy): domain Bacteria; phylum Actinomycetota; class Actinomycetes; order Mycobacteriales; family Micromonosporaceae; genus Dactylosporangium; species Dactylosporangium vinaceum. The sequence goes on from NZ_CP061913.1 coordinate 5,334,836, forward strand.
CCGAGCCACCGATCTCCGTGAAGATCGTCGTCAGCGGCGGCTTCGGCGTCGGCAAGACGACGTTCGTCGGCGCGATCTCCGAGATCGAGCCGCTCGTCACCGAGGCCGCGATGACCGAGGCGTCGATCGGGGTCGACGACCTCAGCGGCGTCAACGGCAAGACCACGACGACCGTCGCCCTCGACTTCGGCCGGATCACGCTCGACCGCAGCCTCCTGCTGTACCTGTTCGGCACGCCGGGCCAGGACCGCTTCTCGTTCCTCTGGGACGACCTCGTCGACGGCGCCCTCGGCGCGGTCATCCTGCTCGACACCCGCCGCATCGAGGACTGCTTCGCCGCCCTGGACTACTTCGAGGACCGCGACATCCCGCTGCTGATCGCCGTGAACAACTTCGACCGGGCCCGCCGCTTCGACCTCGACGAGGTCCGCGAGGCCCTGGGCACCCCCGAGCACATCCCGATCCTCGAGTGCGACGCCCGCGCCCGCGGCTCGGTCAAGCAGGTCCTCGTCGAGCTGGTCGAGCAGATCATCGCCAAGCGCCTGGCCCGAGCGCGGTGAACGCTGCGGGCGGCCCGGGCGGCCAGCCCTTCGCCGCCCCGCACTGTCACCTGCGGCGGCCCTGCAATCGCCTCGCCGCACCCCGCGCGGGTCCGATACCCGCGGCGGCGCAGGCCCGGTGCGCAGGCGCCGGACACCTCGATCGCTGCAAACGACGGTGCCACGGTCTCATTGAGACCATGGCAGCAGCGGCGCCGCGCAGGTCCGGTTGCGGCCCGCCCGCTTCGCCTCGTACAGCGCGGCGTCGGCAAGTTTGGTCAACTGCTCGTGGTGGTTCGATCTGGTGGGTTCGGCCGCGGCGAACCCGATGCTCAGGGTCACCAGGCCCGTGTCGGCCAGCTCGTGCGGTTCGGCCAGGCGCTCGACGGCGACCCGGATCCGCTCGGCCGCTGAGGCGACGGTCGCCAGATCGGCGCCGGGCAGCACGACCATGAACTCCTCTCCGCCGTACCGGGCGACGATGTCAGCGTCCCGCACCGACCGGCCGATGGTGGCGGCCACCCGGCGCAGGCAGTCGTCTCCGGCGAGGTGGCCGTAATGGTCGTTGTACTGCTTGAAGTTGTCGATGTCCATGATCGCGATGCCGACCGGGGTGCGTAGGCGGATCGCCCGGTGCCATTCCAGGTCCAGTGCCTCGGTCAGCCGGCGGCGGTTCGCGAGCCCCGTGAGCGGGTCGGTGATCGCGAGCAGTTCGAGCTGCTCGTTCGCGGCGCGTAGCGCCTCGGTGCGCTCGGTCACCTTGTCTTCCAGGGCGGCGTAGAGCAACGCGTTGTCAAGCGACACCGACAGCTGCCCGGCGATCAGCTCGACCACATCCAGCCGGTTCGGGCCGAACGCGCCACGGATGCGCCGGTTCTCCAGCAACAGCATTGCGCGCGGTTCGCCGCGGCTGAGGATCGGCACGATAAGCAGCGAGCACACCGGTACGTCGTGCAGATAGGGATCCCGGCGGAATCGGTCGTCGCGGGTGGCGTCCTCGACGAGCAGCGGCCGGCGGGTCCGCTCGGCGTAGCGGAACGCGGACAGCGGCACGAGGGCAGCGGCGTCGGGGTGGTCGATGTTCAGCACGTTGTGTCCGTCCCCGACGGGGCGGGGCAGCACCCAGCCGCCGGCGTCGGCGATGCGCAGGACGATCCGCACCCCGCTGGCGCCGGTCATCGCGGCGAGGATCTCGGTGACCCGATCCTGCAGCCCGGCCAGCGTGGTCTCGGAGCTCAACGCCTGCGACGCGCGCACCACGGCGAGCATGTCGATCATGCTGGCCGACACGTTCCCGCTGAACGGCCCGGTCGACGTCATCGCGGCCGCGCTCCCGCGCGCCTCGGCCAGAAACGGGTGGTCCCGCTCCAACTGCGTGACCTTGCCCGCCGCGCCCCACTCCCGGTACAGGTGCAGCGCCTCGTGCAGGGTCGCCCGGCCGGTGTGCTCCATGTGCTGGGCGAGAAGGCACTTTGCCAGGCGTTCGGTGATGTACGCACGTTGCCACGGGCGCTGCCGGTCGGCCACCTCATGGCGGGCGGCGTCGAACGAGCGCAACGCGCCCATCGCATCGCCGGACGCCCAGGCCCGCTCGGCGTCCAGCAGGTAACGCAGGTGCAGGAAGTTGGCCGGGCAGTCGGCCGCCCGCCCGGCCAGCCAGGCGCGGCGCTCGTCGAGCTCGGCGAGCAGTGCCGTCCGCTGCGCCGGGTCGGCCACCCGGGCCCGTTCGGCCAGGGCCAGGCCGTGCATCAGCAGTACCAGCGTCATCGACTGGGTCGGCACTACGAACGGCAGGATCGGTACTGCGGCGCCGGAGTGCTCGACCAGTGCGTCAGCATCACCGAAGATGGCCGAGACGAGGGCATGGGCGGCGCGCAGGTTCACCGCGGCGATCGGGTTGTCGCTGAACGCGGCGAGCTGCTCGTCGAGCGTGAAGCCGGCCTCGTCGAAGCCGCCCAGGACGGCCGTCTCGCCGCGTAGCGCCCGGACGGCCTGCGGCCAGCCCCGGATGGTCGTCGCGCCCCACTCGTTGCCGATCCGGGCCGCGAAGGACAGCCCGGCCTCGGCCTCGGCGGCGACGTCGGCCAGGGCTGGGGCGCTGTCGAGCAGCTGGGGAATCGAGGCGTAGTAGGTGAAGCAGGCGTGGTAGAGGTCGCCGCCGCGCAGGAGGAGCTCCCGGGCGTGGCGGGCATGACGGATCGTGTCTTCGAGCGGTTCGAACCACGGCGCCGCGCAGATCGCGAAGATGTACTCGGCCTGTCCGGCGGCCGGATCGTATCCGCGAGCGTGACTCACCTCCAGCACGCGGCGGACCGCGGTGTACGCCGAGGCATAGTCCTGGCGCGACGGGACTGTCACATAGGGCGCGTGCGCCAGCGCACCGACCAGGTCGGCGCACGGCCCGCCCTCGGCCCACAGGCGGCGCGCCTCGGTCACGAACCACGGCATGAGCGGCGACCCGCAGAAGAACGAGGCCGGGATCAGGCGGTAGATCAGGCTGGCGATGGCCGCCGCCCGCGGGTCCTCGTTGTCCGGACGGCGCAGGTCGTCCTCCGCGCTACCGCTGATCGCCCAGGCGCGCAGCGCGTCGATCCCGCGGTCGATCTCGCCGGGCAGGTCGGCCGGCGCGGGCGCCGGGTGACCGAGATCCGCGAGCAGGCCGACACCCAACTCCACCGCCTCCTGCGGACGAGCGCGGTGGGCGAGGCTGCTGATCTGGATCACGGCGAGCTGAGCCCGCTTGACGGGGTCGATCGTGGGCGCGACCCGGGTGTAGAGCTCGTCCGCCTCGTCGAGGCGACCCGAGCCGAACAATGCCGTGTGGCGTTCGATCCCCAGTCGCTGACGCAGGCCGGGGTCGGTCCCCGGGTCGGGCGCCAGCAGTCCTTCGGCCGCGGCCAGGTAGCTGTCCATCAGGCCGTAGTTGGCCTGCAGGCGGGCCCTGGCGGCGGCGACCGTGAAGAGCTCGGCCGCCGTCTGCCGCTCGCGCAGCCCGGTCACCTCGTCGATCGCCGCGAGGTACTGCTCGGCCGCGACCGGCTCGAACTGCGGGAACGGGGCCAGCATCCGGGCCAGCGCGAGATGCCGGGCCGGCCGAGCCGTCGCGCTCATGCCGGCGTATGCGGCCTGGCGGACCCGATCGTGCCGGAACCGCACCGACGTCGCCGCGCCGTGCTCGGTCACCAGCAGGCCGTCCTCCAGAGCCGGGGCCAGCATCCGCGTCAGCCGGCCACCCGCGTCCGCCGGATCGCCGATGACCGCGCGGAGCAGGCCGAGCTCGACGTCGCCACCGAGGCAGGCCATGGTGTACATCAGCTCACGCGTCGCATCGGCCAGCGCGGCGATCCGCGCCTCGATGAGTTCGACGACGTCGCCTCGTCCGACGTGGTGGCGCAGCGCCGCCGGGTCCCAGATCCAGCCGCTCGCGCCGGGAACCAGCGCGCCCTCTCGCCGCAGGGCGTTCACCAGCTCCACGGTGTCGAACGGGTTGCCGTCGGTGCGCTCCCGGATCGCCGCCGCAACCGCGTCCAGGTCGTGCGCCGGCAGCCGCAGCAGTTCGCCGAGCAGCTGGCAGATGTCCGCCGGGCCGAGGTTCCCGAGCCGGATGCCGACCGGCGGCCGGGCCTGCTCCTGCCAGCGGGGAAGGGCCGCGGCAAGGGGATGCGCATCGTGTAGCTCATTGTGCCGGTACGCCCCGATGAGCAGCAGGCCGGGCAGGCCTCCGGAGCTGTACACGGCGTCGAAGAGTCCGAGCGCCGTCGGGCTCGCCCACTGCAGATCGTCGATGACCATGACGATCGGGTGCTGCGGACCGGTCAGGGACTTCAGCACCGCGAGGCCGGCTTGGACCAGCCGGGCCTGCGCGGTGAGCGGATCGGTCGCACCGGTGCCGGTGGACACGCCGAGCAGAGCGCCGAACTCGGGGTCGGCGGCCATGACGGCGGCGTCGGCGCCGAGTGCCGCGTGCAGCCGCCCCCGCGCCGCGGCGAGTTCGGCCTCGGGTTCGGCGAGCAGCATGCGGGCGAGCGCGCGCATGGCCTGCCGGACCCCGTCCGAGCCCGGCCCCTGCCGGAACTGGTCGAACTTTCCGAACACGAACCAGCCGCCGGCCTCCGTGACGATCGGGCGGAGCCGGTCGATGAGGCTGCTCTTGCCGACTCCCGAATCGCCGCTGATCAGCACGCCGGGACAGCGGCCCGCGACGGACTCGCCGAACGCGTGCCGCGCCGACTCGATCTCGGCCGACCGGCCGACCAGCCGAGCGGGCGCCTGCAACCGCCCCGGGAAGTCACGCCGCCCGATCTCGAGGGTGCCCTCCGCGCCGTGGGCGTAGTGATTGCGGAGCTGGCGTAGGTCGTGCAGTACCCCTTCGGCGCTCTGGTACCGGCGGTCGGGCTCCTTCTCCAGGAGGTGCGCGACGATCGCCGAGAATGAGGCCGGCACCGCCGGATTCACCTCCGACGGCGGCGTCGGGGTCCGGGTCAGCAGATCATGGGTCAGCCGGAGCGGATCGTCACCGTGCCCGAACGGCGGCGATCCGGTCGCCAGTTCGTAGAGGGTGGAGCCCAGGCCGTACAGGTCCGCTCGTTGGTCGACCGGCCAGCCGGTGCGCCCGGTCTGCTCGGGTGCGATGTACGGCAGGGTGCCGATGATGTCCCGGTGGTGGGTGAAGCCCGGTCGCTCCTCCGCCGACGTGCTGGCCAGGTCGAAGTCGATGAGGATCGGGCGGCGCGGTCCGGCCTCGCGCCGGACCACGACGACGTTTGCCGGATTGATGTCCTTGTGCACGACGCGGCGCCGATGCATCGCGGCCACCACCTCGGTGAGCTCGACGGCGAAGTCGAGCAGCTCCGGCACGCCCATGGGCGCCTGGACGATGCTGGCGGCGAGCGCGGTGCCGCCGTCATCGATGAGCAGGACCTGCTGATCATCCGACCCGGCCAGGAGCAGCGGTACACCCGGCACGCCGGCGAGCCGGCCGAGCATGGTCAGCTCATTGCGCAGCCGCTCGACGGCACCCGGCCCCGCCAGTTCTTTCCGGATCGCTCCGGGTCGCGTCGGACCCGAGGCGACCCGGAACACCCGCGTACGGCCGCTCTCGTACAACAGATCATCAGGCACGTGTCGGCCGTCCTCGCCTCGGGCCCTGCTCACTATCCAATATCGGCCTGCTGACAAATCCTGAGAATAGCTCCGGGCGCCGGCGGTCCCGACGGCAGTCGGCGTCCATCGAAGCCTAGACGGCGAGCCGGTGGCAATCGGTACCACGGGCATGAATTGATCGCCCGGCCGCCCGTGCGCGGCCGGGCAGGTCGCCGCGCCACCCTCTTGAGCTGGCCTTTCTCCGCTGTGGTGACGTCCGCAGGGCCCCGGTTCGCTGACATTGCCCCAGCAGTGCGGTCGTCCGCCACACCCACTCAGGAAAGCCAATTTGATCAAACACGCGTTCATTGGTCATCTACTATGTGGGTCATCCGTCGGGATTGACCGGAACGCGTAGATTCCGTTGCCGAAGAGAGCGGCGATGCATGTACGGTCAAGCGCCCGACGACGCGCGGGGGCTGATGGGCGAAGTGCGCTTCGACGCCGGCGCTCGCCCGTGATCGCTGTGGACTGCCCGGCTCACGCGGTGTCGTTGAGCGGGTCGACGTCCGCAACTCGTTGTCCGGCTCGCGGCAGCGACGAGGCAGCGAGGCATGCGACGCAAGCACGGCGTACTACTCGGGCAGCGACCTCGCCGACGACCGGCCGTCCTGCATGCGGCCGCTCGCCCGCCGCTCCCGAGCTTCCCCGCACTCGACCTTCTGCTGGAGGGGCGGGACCCTCATCACTCCACATTGGAGCATCGGCCCGGCCCGCTCGCTGTCGCGGTCCGGCGAGCCGGGCGCGGGCGCCGAGCACGGGCTGCCGGAGTTCGGCGAGGGGCTGACCGGCGCCGGACTCGGCCGCCTGCTGGGGGAGCCCGGGGTCAGGCGGACGGGCCGGTCAGGTCGACGACCTCGTTGTCGCCCTCGGGGGGCTGGCGGTGCAGCAGGGCGGCGGTGCCGTACTGGATGAGGGTCACCACGCGGCCGTGCGGGGAGTCCCAGTATTCGGCGGACTCGGCGGTGACCTTGATCAGCGCCAGGCCGGGCGTGTCCAGGCCGTCGGGGAACCACGCCTTGAGCGGGGCGCTCCACAGCTGTTCGGCCTTCGCGCGGTCGTGGACGACGGCGGCCGTGCCGCTCAGTGAGACCCAGGCGTCGTGCTTCGTGTTGAAGGAGACGTTGACCTGAGGGTTGAGGGCGATTTCGGCGGCCTTCGGGCTGTCGTCGTAGACGAAGAACCACAGGTCGCCGTCGAACTCGGCCTCCTGCAGCGCCATGGGGCGGCTGACGTGGCGGCCGTCGGCGTTCATGGTGGTGAACATGCAGATGCGCCCGTCGCGGATGAGGCGGGTGACGTGGGCGCGGGGGTCTTCGTCGGTCATGCGGATCTGATGCCCGGGCGGGCGGGCGCCAAACGGCCGGTGATCCGGGCGGCGGTACGATCGCCGGCGTGCGTGTGGCGGACCCGACCCTCGAGCGGCTCGGCCACTCGGTTGCGGTGTTCAACGGGTATCTGAACGTCGATCGATCGTGGCGGGAGTTCGTCGCGCGGACCGCGCCCGGGGCCGATCTCGGGCGGGCCGAGCACCGGGGGCTGCTGCACCGGCTGCTCAACTCATGGGGGTGCCGGATTCGCAACCCCCGGGACGGTGAGCCGTACCTCTTCGACGACGGGGTGGCCGCGTGGTGGGAGGCGTTCGGGCCGGGGCTGCCGGGTGGGGCGCTGCGGCTGGCCGAGGATGCGGACCTGGCCCGGCTCGGGGACGCCTACGCGGCGCTGGCGGCCGTGCCGGCCGGGCCGCGGCGCGCGGTCGGTGCCACGGCCGCGGCCAAGGCCATGTATGCGCTGCGCCCCGAGACCGCGATGCCCTGGGATGCGGCTATCGCGGCCGCGCTGCACGGCGGCCGGGACGGGGCCGCGTACGCGCGGCATCTGGCGCTCGGGCGGGCGTGGGCGGCGGCGGTCGTGTCGGCGGCCGGGGTCGACGACGCGGCGGTGCCGGCGCTGCTCGGCCGTCCGGCTGTCTCGCTGCCGAAGATCCTGGACGAGTACACCTATGTCTTCATCACCCTGCGGCACGACATGACGTGGATGCCGGCTGACCCCGCCGGTTGAGGCACGCGTCCGCCGAGGTGAGCCAGGTCACAGCGGTCGGCGGTGAACCGCCGGGCCGGCGAACCATACGAACCAGCGATGGATGATCCGGACCTGGCCTGGCTGCGGCGGGTGGCCGATGGCGACGAGGGCGCGCTGGAGCGTCTCTACGCGCGCCACTCGACCGCCCTGCTCCGCTATGCCCAGCGACTGCTCGGCGACCGGGAGGCCGCGGAGGAGGCACTGCAGGACACGTTCGTCGCGCTGTGGCAGGGCGCGGGCTCGTTCGAGGGCCGCTCGGCCGTGCGGACCTGGCTCTTCGGCATCTGCCGCCGCCAGGCGCTCGCGCGGGCCGGGCGGCACCGCGAGGAGTCGCTGCCGGTCGACTACGCCGAGGCGTTCCCCGACGGTGCGGCCCGCCCCGACGACGTGGTGCTGGCCCGGGCCGACGCCGCCGCCGTCGGGGCCGCCCTTGCGCGGCTCCCCGCGGCCCAGCGCGAGGTGATCCACCTGGCCTTCGCCGCCGAGCTTCCGCACGCGGCGATCGCGCAGCTGCTGAGCATCCCCGTCGGCACGGTCAAGAGCCGCCTGTTCCTGGCCCGGGCCGCCCTCGCCCGGGCTCTGCCCGGGGCCACCGCTGTCGAAAGGAGCCGCCGATGACCCACCCCACCGACCGGCTGGCCGAGTATGCGGCCGGTGCCGGAGCCCCGGACATCGCCGCGCACCTGGCGGACTGCGCCGCATGCCGCGCGGATCTGGCCGCCTGGCACCGGCTGCGCGCCGCCGAACGCCTCGACGCCGCGCCCCCACCGGGGCCGGAGCTGCTCGCCGGTGTGCTGCGGCGCGTCCGTGCGGCGCCGGCCGCGCCGCCGGTCTTCATCGCGGTGCCGAGGTACAGCGGGCCGAACCGTCCGCGCCGGCTGCTGCCGGTCGCCGGTCAGCTGCTCGCGCAGCAGGCCCGGCTGATCCGTCGCCCGGTGTGGGTGCTCGCGGGGCTGGCCATCGCGGCCGGCACCGTCCTGGCCGCCGCGGTCCCGCCGGGCCGCGCCGCCGGCCTGTTCGGCCTGGTCGTCCCGCCGGTCGCCGCGCTGATCGTGGCGGCCGGCGCCGGCGACTCCGGCCCCGCCGACGAACTCGTCCGGGCCACCCCGACCTCCCCCCGGACCGTGCTGCTGGCTCGGCTCACGCTGCTGCTCGGCGGCACCGTCGGCGCCGGGCTCCTCGCGACCCTCCTGCTGGCCACCCGTGACCAGCTCGGCGCGCCGGGCCTGCTGCTGGCCTGGTTCGGCCCGCTGGTGCCGCTCTGCGCGCTGAGCCTGGCCGTCGCCGTGGCCTGGCGCCCGGGCGCCGGCATGGGCCTGGCCATGGCGATCTGGATGCTGAAGCTGCTCACCCGCCCCGGCCTCCTCGACGCCCGCATCGCCGGCGCGGTCGCCACCGTGTGGCAGCCGGCTCTCCCGACGGTTGCCGCGGCCGTCGCCCTGGCCGCCGCGGTGGTGCTGGCCGCGCCGCTGCTGCACCGCAACCGCATCCGGATCTCGGGGGTCGCGCAGTGAGCGCCCTGCTGCGCCACGAGTGGCGCCGGGCCGGGCTGGCGGCCGGGCTCGCGGCACCCGTGGCCCTGGCGCTGACCGTCGCCCTGGGCGCGGTCGCCGGCCGCCCCGATCGGCTGCTGCTGGCGGGCCTCGAGGCGGTCGTCCCGCTCGCACTCGCCATGGCCGCTGTGAGCGTCATGGTGCGGGAGCGTCTCCGCGAACTGCACTTGTCGCTGCCGGTACCGCACACCGCCACCCTGGCCCGGCGACTCGCCCTGATCGCCGGGGGCGCCGCGGTGCTGTGCCTGGCCGGCACCGCGGTGCTCGTCGCCGTCGACAGCACCGGCGGGCCCGGCGGCGGGCCGGCGGCGCTCATCTGGGCCTCCCCGGCGGTCTTTCTCGGCGGCCTGGCCGTGCTTGTCACCGTGGCCACCCGCAGCGCCGCGGTGGCCGCCACGGCGGTCGGGCTGCTGTGGCTGGGGGAGCAGCTCTTCGCGGGCCTGTTCGCCGTCCACCGGTGGCTGCACCCGTTCTTCATGTTCGCCACGCTGCGCGGAGGGTCCGACCAGTCCTGGCTCGCCAACCGCCTGACCCTGCTCGCGGCCGGCGCGCTGTGCCTCGCCCTGGCCGTGCTCCTGCTGCACCGCCCCGAACGACTGCTCGACGAGGAGGACGACCAGTGACCGCGCTCGCGGCCGTGTGCCGCTACGAGTTTCGGATGCAGCTGCGCAAGGCGAGCCTGTGGGCGGCGGCCGCGCTCCTCGCCGCGGCGGTCGTCCTCACCCAGGGCGAGAACGGCCCGCGGCACCTGCCCGCCGGCACCCCCGCCCGGATCGTGATGGGCGACTGGGCGCTGCTCTTCGCGCTGCTCATGCCGGTCGGCTTCGGCATGGTCCTGGCCGACCGGCTCGTCCGCGACCGCCGGCTGCGGGTCGGGCCGCTGCTGGACAGCACGCCGACCGGCCCCGGCACGGTGCTCGCCGGCAAGTACCTCGGCGGTGTCGCCGCGACCGCACTGCCGGGCCTGGCCGCCCTGCTGGTGGCGGCCGGCGGCGAGTGGGTACACCGGCGGGACCCTGCGCTGTTCGTCTGGGCTCTGGTGGCGTTCGCCGTGGTGACGGTGCCCGGTCTGGCCATGGTGGCCGGGTTCGCGCTCGTCTGCCCGCTGGTCATCGGCGCGCCGCTGTTCCGGGTGCTCCTCGTCGGCTACTGGTTCTGGGGCAACCTGCTCGCGCCGCGCTGGCTGCCGTCGCCGACCGGCACCCTGATCACCCCGATCGGCGACTACGCGGCCAGCTGGCTGGTCGGCGACCGCGCGCTGTACGCCGGCCTGGACGGCTGGATCCCCTTCCTGCGCCCGGAGCCGGGCGGGGGCGGTACCGCCGCCATGAGCATCGTCCTGATCTGCGCCGCCGGCATCGTGCCGCTCCTGGTGAAAGGGGTCCACCGTGGATATCGAGGTTGAGGGTCTGCGCCGGCGGTTCGGCCGGGTCACCGCCCTGGACGGGGTCGACCTCTCGGTCCCCGGCGGCATGTTCGGCCTGCTGGGCACCAACGGCGCCGGCAAGACGACCCTGATGCGCGTCCTGGCCGGCGTCCTGCCGCCCACAAGTGGCCGGGTCCGGGTCGGCGGCCACGATCTCACCCGGCGGGCCGGCCGCCGCGCGGTCCAGCGCCGCCTCGGCTACCTCCCGCAGGACCTCGGCCTCTACCCGGACCTGACGCCGGCCCAGTTCCTCGACTACATCGGGCTGCTCAAGGGGCTCGACGACGCCCGGGCCCGGCGCCGCCAGATCGACGAGCTGCTCACCGTCGTCAACCTGGAGGCCGTGGCGAAGCGGCGCATGAAGGGCTTCTCCGGGGGCATGCGCCGCCGCGTCGGCATCGCCCAGGCCCTCCTCGGCGACCCGGCAGCGGTCATCGTCGACGAGCCCACCGCGGGCCTCGACCCGGAGGAGCGGGTCCGCTTCCGCATGCTCCTGGCCGGCCTCGCCCGCGACCGGACCGTGCTGCTGAGCACCCACATCGTCGAGGACGTCGCGCAGACCTGCCGGGCCATCGCCGTGCTCACCGCCGGCCGGGTCGTCTTCACCGGCCCGGTCGCCGACCTGACCGCCCGCGCCGACGGCCGGACGTGGGAGCTGACCACCCCCGGCCCACCCCCGCCCGGCGCGGTCGTGGTCTCGGCGGTGGCCCGCCCGGACGGCAACCACTACCGCCTGATCAGCCCGGTCCCGCCGGCCGGCGCGACGCCCACCCGGCCCACGCTGGAGGAGGGGTACGTGGCGATGGTCCGCGGCATCACACCTGTCGCCGCATAGTCCAGCGCAGGCCGCCCAGGAGATGCCGGCGCAGCGCCGGCTCCGCGTAGGACTCCACGGTGTGGCCGAGCGCGGTGTAGAACGACCGGCCGCCGAGGGAGTCGTGGCACCAGGCCAGCGGGTGGTCGGTACCCATGCCGCCGCCGTTGTACGAAGCCTCGTCCACGCGCAACAGGACGCGCACCGTCCGGCGGGGGTTGGTGCGGAAGTCGTACCACTCGTCGGTGCGGTCCCACTCGGCCGGGAGGTGGGCGGTCGACGGGTGGGCCGGGTCCTCGACGATGAGGCGCGCCGGCTGTACCTCCGGATGCCTGTCGAACCGCGCGCCGACAAGCGAGCCGAAGAACGGCCAGTCGTCCTCGGTCGTCGCCGCGGCGTGGATGCCGGCGAACCCGCCACCGCCGCGGACGTGACGCTCCAGCGCCGCCCGCGCCGCGTCGCCGCCGATGTCGCCGCTGGTGCTCAGGAACACGACAGTCGCGAACGGGCCCAGGTCGGCGAAGACCGCCGGGTCCTCGGTCGCCTCGACGTCGAATCCGTGCTCGCGGCCGAGGGCCCGCACGGCCCCGACGCCGTCCGGGATGGAGTCGTGCCGGAAGTCGGTCGTGCGGCTGTACACCAGGATTCGCTGCCTCACCCGATCACGGTAACCACTGCGGCGCTTCCGCCCGACGGGAGTTGCCGGCGCGCCGCGCCCGAGCGCGGGAATAGGCGGTGGTCGCGGGCGGGTTACGTTGATCATGACGACATTTGGGATCATCGGGGCCGGGAAGATCGGAAGTCAGGTCGCCCGGGCGGTGATAGCCCTCGGGCACGACGTGGTGATCGCGAACTCGCGCGGACCGGAGACGCTTGCCGACCTGGTCGCGGACCTGGGCCCGTCCGCCCGGGCGGCGACGGCCGAGGAGGCGGGCGCCGCGGGCGACGTCGTGGTCGTGACGGTCCCGTTCGGCAAGTACCGCGACGTCCCGGTCGCACCGCTGGCCGGCAAGATCGTGCTCGACACCAACAACTACTACTGGGAGCGCGACGGCCGCTTCCCCGAGCTGGAGGACGGCACGGCGACCACGGCCGGCCTGCTGCAGGCCCACCTGCCCGAGTCGAAGGTCGTCAAGGCGTTCAACCACATCGCCGCGGCCGACATCACCACCGAAGGCGCCCCGTCCGGCACCCCGGGCCGCCGGGCACTCGCCGTCTCCTCCGACTACCCGGAGGCCGTCGCGTTCGCCACGGACCTGTACGACCGGATCGGCTTCGACACCGTCGACGTGAGCCCGCTGAGCGAGTCCTGGCGCGTCGAGCGCGACCGCCCGGCGTACGTGGCCAAGCAGAACAAGGCCGAGCTGGAGGCCAACCTCGCCAAGGCCCCGCGCACCATCTGACGAGCAGCGGTTGCCGCCGGGCCGGCCCGGCGGCAACCGTCGCGCACCCCGGCGGCCACCTGTCGTGATCGCGAGTGCGGGAAGACGCCTGCTACAGTCGAGGCCGAGGGAAAAGCCTCGGGGCGTCGCACGCTCCGGGTGCTCACACGCAGCAGCCCGATGCTCTGCCACTTCACCCGACCGGGAAGTGGGCAGATGCACAATTCTGAGGTACTGGCTGCACGTAGTCTGCGGCAGGTGTGGCCGGCGATCGCCGGGCTGGCCGCCGTCTTCCTCTTCGAGATGCTCGACAACTCGATCCTCAGCGTCGCGCTGCCGACGATCGGCGCGGACCTGCACGCCTCCACGACCGCCCTGCAGTGGGTGACGGGCTCCTACGCCGTCGTCTTCGGCGGGTTCATGCTCGTCTTCGGGGCCGTCGCGGACCGCTACGGCCGGCGCCGGATCATGCTCGCCGGGCTCGTGCTGCTCGGCGTGGCCAGCGCGGCCACCGCCGCCGTCACCACCGCGGAGCAGCTGATCGCCGTCCGCGTCGTCATGGGCGTCGCCGCGGCCATGACCACGCCCGGCGCCATGTCGCTGGCGTTCCGGCTGTTCGACGACGACGGCCTGCGCGTTCGGGCCCTGAACATCATCACGACGGTCGGCGTGGTCGGGCTCGCGGCCGGGCCGACGGCGGGCGGGCTGGTGCTTCGGGTCGCGCCGTGGCCGGTGCTGCTGCTGATCAACGTGCCGATCGCGGCCCTGGCCTTCGCCGGCATCAAGCGCGGCATCGCCGCCGACGCGCCGCAGGAGCTGCACCGGGACCCGATCGACGTCTCCGGTGCCGTGCTCGGCACCGCGGCCGTCCTGCTCCTGCTGACCGCGCCCACGCGCTTCGTCGAGGACGGCGCCCGCTCGGCCGCGGGCTGGGTGGCCGCGGTCGCCGGGGTCATCGCCGTGGCGCTCTTCGTGGTGCGGCAGCGCCGGGCCGCCCACCCGCTGCTCGACCCGGGCCTCATCGCCCGGCCCCTGGTCGCCGGCGGGCTGGCGTACAAGGCCGCGCAGGGGCTGGGAACGGCGTCGCTTACCTACCTGGTGAGCCTGCAGCTGCAGCTGGACTGGGGCTGGTCGCCGGCCAGGGCGGCGATCGGCATGCTGCCGCAGGTCGTCGTCCTGCTCGCGGGCGGCGCCGTCGTCTCGCCGTTCGTCAAGCGCGCCGGGCTCGGCGCCGCGGCCTGGATCAGCTCGGCGTCGGTCGTCACCGGGCTCGCCGTCTACGCCGCGCTCGGCACCTACGGCTACCTCTGGGTGGCCGTCGCCCTGGTGCTGGTGGCGTTCGGCACGCGCATGGTCGGCGTCGTCGCCGTGACGAACGTGATGCGCGGCCTGCCCGCCGAGCGGACCACTGTCGGCGCCGCGCTCATCGACACGGCCTCGCAGATCACGACCGGCATCGGCATCGCGGGCGTCGGTACCGTGCTGGCCGCACGCTTCACCGGCAGCATCGCCGCCGGCCATTGGAGCGCCGCCCAGACGGAGCAGTTCGAGAACGCCGTGCGCATCGGCGGGTTCGGCGTCACGGCGCTCGCCGCGGCGCTGTCCCTGTGGGCCTTCCTGCGCGCCCGCGGCGCCGGGCCGGCCGCGGACGGGAGCCGGTGACCGCACCCCGGTCCGGGCGCCGCCGCTCGCCCCTGTCTGTGGTGTTTTCGAAAACGGGTGGTCACGGGGTTCGCGGGCCGGTTCGTAATTTTCAAGGAATAAGCCCTGTTGACAGCGTGGCTGGGGCTCGTGGATTGACAGCGAATGGACGCAAACCGAATGGTTGGGAACGCTCCCATCGACACCCCTGATTCACCCCGCCCCCGCGGGTCCGCACATCCACACAGGAGGCTTCATGTCCCGCCTGTCCCGCAGGAAGTTCGTCGCCGCCGCCGGCGGCACGGTCGCCGCGCTCGCAGTCGGATCGAAGATGCTGGAGGCGTCGGCCGCGACCACCGCTGCCGTCGACCCCTATGCGCAGCAGTTCCTCGACCTGTACAACAAGATCAAGAGCTCGGCCAACGGGTACTTCAGCCCGCAGGGCGTGCCCTACCACTCGGTCGAGACCCTCATGGTCGAGGCGCCGGACCACGGTCACCAGACCACGTCCGAGGCGTTCAGCTACTGGATGTGGCTGGAGGCCGTGTACGGCCGGGTGACCGGCGACTGGGCCCCGTTCAACAACACCTGGGCCGCGGCCGAGAAGTACATCATCCCGACGAGCGTCGACCAGCCGTCGAACGGGTCGTACAACTCGAGCAAGCCCGCGACCTACGCGCCGGAGTTCCCGGAGACCAGCGGCTACCCCAGCCCGCTGGACAGCTCGGTGCCCGTCGGCGCCGACCCGATCGCGGCCGAGCTGCAGTCCGCCTACGGCACCGCCGATGTCTACGGCATGCACTGGCTGCTCGACGTGGACAACGTCTACGGCTACGGCAACACGGCCGGCACCGGCGCCGAGAACGGCCCGACCGCCCCCGGCCCCGGCTACATCAACTCCTACCAGCGCGGCGCCCAGGAGTCGGTGTTCGAGACGATCCCGCAGCCGTGCACCGACCTGTTCAAGTACGGCGGCCCGAACGGCTACCTGGACCTGTTCGTCAAGGACCAGAGCTACGCCAAGCAGTACAAGTACACCAACGCCCCGGACGCCGACGCGCGGGCGATCCAGGCCGCCTACTGGGCGTACCGGTGGGCGTCCGCGCAGGGCAAGGCGAGCGCCGTCTCCGCCTCGGTCGCCAAGGCCGCGAAGATGGGCGACTACCTGCGCTACGGCACGTTCGACAAGTACTTCAAGCAGATCGGCAACTGCACCAGCCCGAGCAGCTGCCCGGCCGGCAGCGGCCGGAGCTCGCAGCACTACCTGCTCGGCTGGTACTACGCGTGGGGCGGCGCCGTCGCCGGCGGCGGCTGGGCGTGGCGCATCGGTGACGGTGCGGCCCACCACGGCTACCAGAACCCGGTGGCCGCGTGGGCGCTGTCGACCGTCAGCGCGATGGCCCCGAAGTCGGCCACCGGCCGCTCCGACTGGGCGACGAGCCTCACCCGCCAGATCGAGTTCCTGCGCTGGCTGCAGTCGTCCGAGGGCGCCATCGCCGGCGGCGCGACGAACAGCTGGAACGGCCAGTACGCCCAGCCGCCGGCCGGCACCCCCACGTTCTACGGCATGGCCTACGACTGGGAGCCGGTCTACCACGACCCGCCGAGCAACAACTGGTTCGGCATGCAGGTGTGGGGCATGGAGCGCTGGGCCGAGTACTACTACCTGACCAAGGACAGCCGGGTGAAGGCGGTCCTGGACAAGTGGGTCACCTGGGCCTCGAGCAAGGTCACCGTCGGCACCGGCGGCACCTTCTCGATCCCGTCGACGCTGAGCTGGACCGGCGCCCCGGACACGTGGAACGCGTCGAGCCCGGGCGCCAACACCAACCTGCACGTCACCGTCACCGACTCCGGTCAGGACGTGGGCGTGACCGCCGCGCTCATCAAGACCCTGCTCTACTACGCGGCCGGCACCGGCAACACCGCCGCGCAGTCGCTGGGCAAGAGCCTGCTCGACGCCCTGGCGCTGCACACGGACACCAAGGGCATCGGCATCCCGGAGACCCGGGCCGACTACAGCCGCTTCAACGACACGGTCTACGTGCCGCCGGGCTGGAGCGGCAAGATGCCCAACGGCGACACCATCGCCCCCGGCTCGACCTTCCTGTCGATCCGGTCCTTCCTGAAGAAGGACCCGGACTTCCCGAAGGTGCAGGCGTACCTCAACGGCGGTGCCGCGCCGGTGTTCACGTACCACCGCTTCTGGGCGCAGGCCGACGTCGCCATGGCGCTGGCGCTGTACTCGGAGCTGTTCCTCGGCGGCACCACCACCAGCCCGTCGGTGTCGGCGAGCGCCTCGGCGTCGGCGTCGGCCTCGGCGTCCGCGTCCGTGTCGGCGTCGGCGTCGGTCTCGCCGTCGAGGTCCACGTCGCCCAGCCCGAGCGGCGGCGGCAGCGGGGTGACGGCCACCTACAAGATCGAGAGCGACTGGGGCGCCGGGTTCGTCGCCTCGGTCACGATCAAGAACAACGGGTCCACGCCGATCACCGGCTGGCGCGTGAACTGGACGTGGGGTGGCAACCAGCAGATCAGCAGCAGCTGGAACGCCGGCCTCACCTCCTCGGGCCGCGCCGTCACGGCCGTGAACCTGAACTACAACGGCACCATCCCGCCCGGCGGGTCGACGAGCTTCGGCTTCCAGGGCACGTACTCCGGCACCAACGCCGTCCCGACGCTCACCGCGTCGGCCAGCTGATCACGTCACACCCTCCGGCCCGGTCGCAGCGCCACGCGACCGGGCCGGTCCGCGTCCACGACCCCGCGACGGGCATCGACGGTCAGGGCGGCGGACGTGCCCGCGGCGCGGCTGCCGGTCCACCACGGCCTCGGCCCGTAGCATCAGCGGGAGGTCGCGCACCGGGGTGATGCTCAGCCCGGTGTCCTCCGCGGCCTGTTCGAGCCGGGTCCGCTCGCCCGCGCGCGCCGGCCCGGACATGAGCCGGTCGCGCGGCAGCGCCGCGGCCGTCTCGGACAGGGGCGGCCGCGACAGGGCACCCGTCATCGCCGTCCTCAGAGGGTCTCGAATGTCACATATCACCACAGCGGACAGCGGCGGCGTGCGGACGATCCGCTTCGAGCGCCCGGACCGGCGCAACGCCATGAACCTGGACATGTTCCGCGACTACTACGCGGCGCTGCTGGCCGCCGACGAGGACCCCGGGGTCCGGGCGATCGTCGTCACCGGCACCGGCGACTGGTTCTGCACCGGCGCCGACCCGGAGTCGCTGCCGGCGCTGCTCGACCCGCGCCACCGCGACCAGCTGGTGCACGAGCTCGGCTACGCCGCGCACCTGCCGGCCACCCTGACCACGCCGATCATCGCCGCGGTCAACGGCGGGGCGGCCGGGCTCGGCCTGGTCCACGCCCTCTACGCCGACGTGCGCTTCCTGGCCGCCGAGGCCCGCCTGGCCACCGCGTTCAGCCGGCTCGGCCTGATCGCCGAATACGGCAGTGCCTGGCTGCTGCCCCGGCTCGTCGGCGCCGGCCACGCCATGGACCTGCTGCTGTCCGGCCGCAAGATTGACGCCGCCGAGGCGCTGCGGATCGGGCTCGTCCAGCGCGTCCTCCCGCGCGAGCAGGTCCTGGCGGCGGCCCAAGCCTACGCCGCCGACCTGGCCGAACACTGCTCGCCGGCCTCACTTGCGGTGATCCGGCGGCAGCTGTGGTCGGGCTGGGAGACCGGTCTGGCCGACGCGGCGGCCGAGGCGGGCGCACTCATGGCCGAGTCCCTGGCCGGGCCGGACTTCGTGGAGGCCGTCACCGCCCAGGCCGAGGGCCGCGCCCCGCGGTTCGCGCCGTGAGCGACAGGCTCGATTCCGTACACTACAACGTGTCGGTGTTCGATTGCGCGGCGCGCATTCGGAATGAGGGCATAGCGTATTTGTGGTCATGAAAGTGACGGGTTTCGCTGTTCGGGTTTGCATCCGGCGGATTCGGGTTGAGACTGGCGTAGGCCCATCGCGGAACGTGGATCTCGATCGGCATTGTTCGGGACGCGGTGGGTCGTCGGCATCCTCCATTCCGCTGACGAACGGAGACCCATGTCCACACGACGGAGTGTGGTCGCGGCGGCGGCGCTGGCCACCGTCCTCGGCTCACTCACCCTGCCCGGCAGCGCATCGGCCGCACCGGCGTCCAGCACCAGGCACGTGCAGAAGGTCGGCACCGGCTCGTACAAGGTGACCGGCACCGGCAGCGGCGAGCCGGCCTCCATCTCGCTGGAGATCCCGAAGCAGGCCGGCCCGGACGCCAACGACTTCAGCCGCTCCGGGAGGGGCCCGTCCGGTGCCCACCGCAGCCTCGCCCCGGCCCGGGCGGCCGGCCCCGCCGGGCCCGCCGTGGCCGGTGGCGTCATCCGCAACGGGCCGCAGCTGCTCGGCGGGTTCGACGGGCTCAACCATCGGGCCCAGCGCACCGCCAACAACGGCAACCAGTTCACCCTCGAGCCGCCCGACCAGGCGCTGTGCGTCGGCAACGGCCACATCGTGGAGGCGGTCAACGACGCCTTCCAGGTGTACAACGCGGACGGCACCGGCCAGACGGGCGTCGTCGACCTGAACACGTTCTTCGGCTACCCGCCGGTGCTCGACCGCGCGACTGGTGTCTTCGGGCCGAACCTCACCGACCCGACGTGCCTGTTCGACCCGGCCACGCACCGGTTCTTCCTGGTGGTGCTCACGCTCGAGCAGACGCCTGACGGCGACCTGACCGGCGACAACCACCTCGACATCGCGGTGGCCGCCGACCCGACCGGGACCTGGAACATCTACCGGCTCGACGTCACCGACGACGGCACCAACGGCACCCCGGTCCACCCGAACTGCCCGTGCATCGGCGACTACCCGCACATCGGCGTCGACGCCAACGGCTTCTACGTCACCACGAACGAGTACTCGTTCTTCGGCACCGAGTACAACAGCGCACAGATCTACGCCTTCTCCAAGCGGGCCCTCGCGCGCGGCGACGCCGACGTGCTCGTCACGCAGCTCGACACGCCGGGCGCCGACCGCGGGCTGAACGGCTTCACGGTCTGGCCGGCCCAGTCGCCCGTCACGTCGGACTACGAGCGTTCGGCCGGCGGCACGGAGTACTTCCTGTCCTCCAACGCCGCCGAGGAGGCCACCGGCACCCAGGACTACGTCTCGACAAGCATCGTCACCTGGGCGCTCACCAACACCAGATCCCTCGACAGTCCCGCGCCCCGCCTGGGCCTGAGCAACACCCGGGTGGGCGTGCAGCGGTACTCCCTGCCGCCGGCCGCCAACCAGAAGGCCGGGCCCGCACCGCTGCGCGAATGCCTCAACGACGACCCGTGCGCCACGTTCCTGCTGGGCGCGCCCGACCCGTTCAAGCCCGAGGCGCTCTCGCCGCTGGACAGCAACGACACCCGCATGCAGCAGGTGACCTACACCGGCGGCCGGCTCTACGGCGCGCTGGACACGGCGGTGACCGTCGGCGGCGCGTCGAAGGCGGGTATCGGCTGGTACATCGTCCGGCCGTCGCTGCGCGGCACCTCGCTGCGGGCCGACCTGACCGCCCAGGGCCAGCTCGGCCTGGCCGGCAACAACCTGACGTACCCGGCCATCGGCGTCAACGCGGCCGGTCGGGGCGTCATGGCGTTCACCCTGGTCGGCGACGGCTACTTCCCGTCGGCGGCGTACTCGGCCTTCGACGGCCGCACCGGCGCCGGCGCGATCTACCTGGCCAAGGCCGGCCTCGGCCCGCAGGACGGCTTCAGCGGCTACAAGGCCGTCTCCGGTGACCCGCCGCGTCCCCGCTGGGGCGACTACGGCGCGACCGCCGTCGACGGCTCGAACATCTGGATGGCCAGCGAGTACATCGGCCAGACCTGCACCCTCGCCCAGTACGAGGCCACGCCCTTCGGCAGCTGCGGCGGCACCCGCACCGCGCTGGCGAACTGGGGCACCCGGATCAGCCAGGTCAAGCCGTAAACCGGGCTCGCGCCGGGTCGCCGTCCGCGGCCCGGCGCGAGCCGTCCTCAGCGCCGACCGTCGTCCAACCGCATCGTGATCATGGTCTGCTGCCCGGCCGCCACCGTCACCGCCAAGCCGACCGGCCGCCGGACCGGCTCACCGCTCCTCGATGCCGGTCCCCGGTCGTGGGCGAGCGGGCGTGCCCGCCGGCGACGGTCACGAGCTCGACGCCTCGCCGGTGCCGATCCCGGCGGGCTCAGTCGGCGGCGGCCCGGGCGGCGATGGCCCGGGCGCAGTCCAGGGCCTCGCGGTGCGTGGTGTCCACCTCGAGGTCGTAGCGGACGCCGCGGTGCACCAGTTCGGCCTGAGACCTCGCCATGCCCGCGGCCCGGTCACCCCGGGCGACCTCCCGCGCCGCGGCGACCTCGGCGTCGCACCGGACGCCGACCCAGAGCACGCCGAGCCCGTCGAGGACCGCGGCCCAGTTCCTCTGCGTCAGGGCCCCGCCGAGGAAGACGTCGTCGATGATGACGCCGGCCCCGGCCCGCGCGGTCGCGGCGACCCCCGCCATCCACGCCGACTGGAGTCTGTCGAACGCGGGCCCGACGCGGACGCTGCCGTCGGCGCCGATCGCGACCCCGCCCTCGCCCGACGCCGTGGCGACAGGCATGGCCTCGATCAGCCGGTCGACCCCGAAGGCGAGCCACGGCACCGGCAGCACGGCCTGCAGGCATCTGACGATTCCCGACTTGCCGGAGCTGGACCCGCCGTTGAGCACGATCACCTGGACAGCCACGCCGCCGAGCGTAGTCGCCGGCCTCGCGGTCGAACGCTCCTGGCGCGCGGCCGCGCGGCGCTCCGGCAGCCGACCCGCGCGGTCGAAGTATCGCCGCGATGCGCGCCCCCAGGAGCCGACCCGGTGGCACCGCAATGGCGCGCAACGCTAAAAGAATGCAGAAAGTGTTATGGGCCGCCGGTCTGGGAAGTCGCCATTCCCGGCTCGGGAAAGTTACATCGCCTATTGCTCGTGGTCGATGGTAATTGAAGCTGTCACCTTGAATTGCCATTGCATTTCTGACACCGTCGGCGCCGCGCGGTCAGCGCTCACAGCTTCGCTTTCTGGAGGACCCATGAAGCCTCTGCACCGACTGGCGACCGGATTGGGGCTGGCCGCCGCGCTCGCGGTGGCCGCCACGACCCTGACGATCGGGCCCGCCGGCGCCGAGTCGAACGGGGGCGTGCGGGTCATGCCGCTGGGTGACTCGATCACCGAAGGCACCCAGGTGCCGGGCGGCTACCGGATCGGCCTGTGGCAGCGCGTGAACGCCGGGGGCTACCGGGTCGACTTCGTCGGCTCGCAGTACAACGGCCCGTCGAGCCTGGGCGACCACGACCACGAGGGGCATCCCGGCTGGCGCATCGACCAGATCGACGCGAACATCACCGGCTGGCTGCGCACGTACAACCCGCACACGGTGCTGCTGCACATCGGTACGAACGACATCCTGCAGAACTCCAACGTCTCCGGTGCGCCGGGGCGGCTCTCGACGCTCATCGACCACATCACGGCCGCGGCGCCGAGCGCCGAGGTGTTCGTCGCCACGATCATCCCGCTGGGCAACGCCGGGCAGGAGTCGGCGGCGCGCACGTTCAACGCCGCGATCCCCGGGATCGTGCAGAGCCGGGCCAACGCCGGCAAGCACGTGCACCTGGTCGACATGCACGCCGCGCTGACCGCCGCCGACCTCACCGACGGCGTCCACCCCACCGCCGCCGGCTACGACAAGATGGCCGCCACCTGGTACACCGCGCTGCGATCCGTGCCCGGCAGCATCGGCACCGCCGGAGGCTCGAGCTCCTCACCGCCCGTGTCGGCCTCCGCGTCGGCGTCAGCTTCGGCCTCCGCGTCGGCGTCGCCTTCCGCATCGGGCGGGGCGGGGGCGGCGTGCACGGCGACGTACGCGGTCACCGGGCAGTGGCAGGGCGGCTTCCAGGTCGCGGTCACGGTGACGGCCGGCTCGGCGCCGATCTCGGCGTGGACCGTCACGTGGCAGTTCGCGAACGGCGAGTCGGTCTCCCAGGCGTGGAGCGCGACGATCACCGCGTCCGGCGCCGCGGTCACGGCCCGCAACGTCAGCTACAACGGCGCGCTCGGCGCCGGTGCGAGCGCCCAGTTCGGCTTCCTCGGCAACTCCGGCGGCACCCCGGGCTCGCCCGCGCTGCGCTGCACCGCAGCCTGATCACGAAGGACGGATCCGTGCGACGTATCTCCCGACTCCTGCTCGCCGCGGCGGTCGCCCTCGCCGCGGGGCTCACGGCCCTGCTGCTGCCGGGCTCGCCCGCGCTGGCCGCCGGGCTGACCCGGGTGACCGGGTTCGGCAACAACCCGACGAACCTGAACATGTACATCTACGTGCCCGCGAGTGTCGCGCCCCGCCCGGCGCTGCTGGTGCTGGTGCACTACTGCAGTGGTTCGGCGAGTGGGATTTTCAACGGTAACGGGCATGACTATGTGACGGCGGCGGATCGGTACGGGTACATCATCGTGGTGCCGGAGGCGACTCGTAGCGGTAGTTGTTTCGATGTGTCGACTCCGGCGGCGTTGAGGCGTAACGGGGGTAGTGATTCGACGGGCATCATGTCGATGGTGAGCTATGCCCGGTCGCAGTATCCGAGTATCGATGCGTCGCGGATCGTGGTGTCGGGGTTTTCGTCGGGGGCGATGATGACGAATGTGCTGGCTGCGGAGTATCCGGATGTGTTCAGTGCGGCGTCGGCGTTCTCGGGTGTGCCGGCGGGGTGTTTCGCGACGTCGGACGGGTCGTTGTGGAACAGTCAGTGTTCGGGTGGCAATGTGAGCAAGTCGGCGCAGCAGTGGGGTGATCAGGCCCGGGCGATGTATCCGGGGTACTCGGGGCGGTATCCGCGGATGCAGTTGTGGCATGGGACGACTGATACGACGCTGGCGTATCCGAACTTCGGTGAGGAGATCAAGCAGTGGACGAATTTGAACGGGTTGAGCCAGACGCCGGCGTTCACTGATCATCCGCAGTCGAGTTGGACGCGGACGCGGTACGGGAACACGGGGACGCAGGCGACGGTCGAGGGTGTGAGTATCGCCGGGGTTGGGCACCAGTTGCCGATGTCGGGGCAGCTCGCGTACGCCATCGCGTTCCTCGGCCTCGACGGCGCGGGCAGCCCGCCGCCCTCGTCCACGCCGCCCTCCTCGCCGCCGGCCTCGTCGCCGCCGGTGTCGTCCCCGCCGGCCTCGTCCCCGCCGCCGTCGTCGGGCGGGTCAGCGGCCTGCCGGGTCACCGACGTCATCAGCGCCTGGAACAACGGCCTGACCAGCTCCATCACCATCACCAACACGGGCTCGGCGGCGATCTCACACTGGTCGCTGGTGTTCACGCTCCCCGGTGGGCAGACCATCACCGGCGGCTGGAACGCCACCTACAGCCCGGCCAGTGGCCAGGTCACCGCCACCGACGCCGGCTACAACGCGGTCCTGGCCCCGGGCGCCTCGACGGACATCGGGTTCCAAGCCACCCACACGGGCAACGCCGGCAAGCCGTCCGCGTTCACCCTCAACGGCGCCGCCTGCACCACCGCATGAGGTGACACGGGCCTCAGCTTGCCGCGGCCAGGAGATCCGCTGCGGCGAGCTGAGGCCCGCTCGTCGAACGCCGCCAACCCGAGACGTGCGCCGGCCCCCTCGCGATGGAGGGGGCCGGCGCCGTTCCGGTCGGGGTCAGGCCACGGTGCAGGGGATGCCGTTCAGGGTGAACGCGGACGGCTCGGCGGTGTTGCCGGTGTGGGTGGCTTGGAACCCGAGGTCCACGCTGCCGCCGGCCGGGATCGTGCCGTTGTAGCCGACGTTGCGGGCGCTCACCGCGCCGCTCGACGGCGAGATCGTGGCGTTCCAGGCGGAGGTGATCGTCTGGCCGGACGGCAGCGTGAAGGCGAGCGTCCAGCCGTTGATGGCGGCGGTGTCAGTGTTCGTGATGGTGATCGCGGCGGTGAACCCGTTGTTCCAGGTGCTCATCGTGTACGTCACCCGCGGCCCCGAGCCGCCGCCGGTGCTGCTCGGCGTGGGGCTGAGCGACGCCGACGCCGAGGCGGATGCGGAGGCCGACGCGGATGCGGAGATCGGCACCGACGGGCTCGGTGACGAGGTGGTGCCCACGTTGGCCACGAGCGTGACGGCGCTGCGGGCGGGCAGCGAGACGCTCAGCGAGCCGTTCGACATGGTGAGCGCGCTCTGCTGGGCCACGTTGCGGGTGCCGTCGGTGAGCCAGTACTGCACCGGCCCGGACGCGCTCGTGCCGGCCAGGGTGAACTGCTGCGTCACCGCCGACGTGTTCTTGTTGACGGCGACGATGACGACGGTGCTGCCACCCCGGTACGCCGAGACGAACACGTTCGTCGCCGGGTTCGCCGTCGCGTCGATGCGCGTGTAGCCGGGCCGCACGAACCGCGCGAACTGGGCCATGATGGCACCGCGCTTGCTGATCTGGCCGTCCTCGCGCATCGGGCCGTAGCTGCGCCGGATGGTCCACCACACGTAGGTCTGGAACTCGGCGTCGACCATGGCGTGGTGGATGTGCTCGCCCACGTCGAGCGCCTGCGGCCACAGGTCCCCGGAGTCGGAGCTGTTGGGGTAGTAGACCTCGGTCATCCAGAGCTCTTTGCCCGCACCCTTCTGCTTGAACAGCGGGTACGGGAAGTTCGAGTACGACGTGCCGTAGAGGTGCGCACCGATGATGTCGACGTTCGCCAGCGCGGCGGCGTCGTTGAGAATCGGGTCCGACATCGACTTCACGTACTGGAACGACTCCGGCGCGATGACCCGGGTGCCGATGACCCCGGCGTTCTCCTTGAGGAACTTCACGATTTCGGCCGACGTCCACCAGGTCCAGTCGGTCGCGTAGTCGGGCTCGTTCTGCACCGAGATCCCGTACAGGTTCACGCCGTTGTTGCGCATGTAGGTGTTGAAGTCGTTGAGGTGCTGGGCGTAGGCGGCGTAGGAGCTCGCCTTGAGCCGCTTCGCGTTGGTCTGGCTGCCCCGGGTGAACGTCTCGGTCATGCTCGCCGGCGGATTCCACGGCGACGCGAAAACCGTCGCGCCGAGCTCGACCGCCCGCTTTGCCGTGGCCAGGTCGCGGCTCCAGTCCGACTGGTTCTCGTTGACCGGAATGCGCAGCACCGAGAAGCCCAACTGGCCGTCCCCGTTGCCGAACGCGGTGGTCCGCTGGGCCGCCGTCAGGTCACCGATCCACAGCGCGTGGGCCATCCCGCCGAACCCGCGGATCGTCTGCTTCGGCGCCGACGGATTGATGTTCGCCGTGGCCGCCTCGGCCTCGGTGGCCCCGAGCACCGACGCCGCAACCGTCAGGACCGGCACGGCCCCCATGGTCGTCAGCACGGCCCTGCGGCTGACTGCCCGCCGACCGGCCGGCGGCTCTTCCCGATCTCGCGTCATGTTCCATCCTCCGATTCGGTGCCTGTAATCTCGCACCGTAAGAATGGAATCCGGGAACGTCAAAGTTTCCGATTACGAAATGCTTTGGAGCCGACGTGAAGGAATGAAAGTTCCAAATGTGTCGCGCGCTGACTTTTTCGATACCCGAGTCATAACACATTTCTTGCCTTTGCTTGTGTACCGCCGGGTCTCGGACCGGACACAGCACTCGCACGACCCCGGCGCCGTCCCCGCCCCGTCCCCGCCCTCCCGGATGGGGCGCAGGCGTTCGGCCGGCTTCGCGCGACAGGCGTCCGTCGCGCCGCCGCGGTGGCCGGCGTGCCTTGATGGTCGCGGTTCGATCGGGGATGGTGTATGTGACAGCGGCGGACAACTGAGAGCTTGGGGGAGTCGGATGATGCGTCGACTGCTTGCCGTGATCGTGGCCGGGTGGGCGGTGTCCGTGCCGGTGCTGGCGGAGCCGGCGGCGGCGGCCTCGGTCACCGGGCCGTTCGAGATCGTGTTCGCGCACTCCGGCAAATGTCTGGACGTGGCTGGGGCGACGCCGCTCAACGTGCAGCTCACGCAGTATGCGTGCACAGGGGCGTACAACACCCATTGGTATTTGGATTGGGCTTCTGACGGCGGCTATTTTCTGATCCGCAACCGGGCGACGGGGCTGTGCGCCAACGTGTCCGGCAATATCTATCTCAACGGGCAGCCGATCATTCAGTGGACGTGCAACGCGGCGTACAACAACGAGCGGTTCGTGCGCAACGCGGCGCCGGGCGGGCGATACTACATCGCGACCTGGCTCCCGACCGGCAAGGTGCTGCACCAGGAGGGCAACCAGGCGCACACCGACAACGCACCGGTGAGCCTGTGGAGCCCGAGCGTGAGCGCGCTGAACACGCAGGTGACGCTCGTCAGGCCGTGAACGGGGCGGACGAGCGGATCATCGTCGCGCCCCGACGGCGCGGTCAGGCGTGGCAGCGGACCCGGGCCAGGACCGTGTCGGGGGAGACCGAGTCGAGGTAGACGTTCAGGGCCAGCGCGTGCTCGTCGGCGCCGCGGTCGTCGGTCGTCTCGCTGCACCAGTCGCCGGCCAGGGTGACGTAGACGTATGTGGACAGTGCGTGGGCGGCGGCCAGGGCCAAGTGCTCGTCGCGGCTGCGGGCGAAGGTGGCGACCGGGTCGGCGAGCAGGAACTGGAACGTGAAGTACGGGTGGCTGCGGGCGGCGGCGGCCGTGGCGACGGCCTGGATCGCGGGCTGGGCCAGCCAGTCGCTCTGGCCGTCGAAGTCCGACAGCGGGCGGGTGCCCGGGTGGGCGGCGGCCAGCTCGGCCCACGCGTCGAACTCGCCCGCCGCGCGCCGCACCGCGCGGTCGCGCTCGGCGTCGAAGTCGATCGCCGCCTTCGCCGCGGCGTAGGCGACCCGCCGCCGGCCGGGAAGCAGCCGGTCGAGAGCCCGCCGCCGCAGGCGGAACGCGGTGCCGTCGCCGGCCGGCGCCCAGCGGTCCCAGGTCGCCGACGGGTCGTACGGCCCGCGGGTGTAGTCGTTCATGTCATACGGTGCGAGCGCCGCGGCGAGGCGCGCGGCGACGCCGGCCGGGGGTGTCGGCGGGAGGAAGACCGTGGCGTAGAAGTGCACGGCACGGCATCCTACGGTGCCGGGCGCAGCCGGGCCGCCGGCGATCGAGGCTCACCGCCGCCGGCGCGCTTGGCGCAGCCGGAGCAGGAGCCCGGCGCTCAGGGCGATGCCCAGCAGCAAGGCCGCGGCGAACAGGGCCGTGAATTGGGCCGGGACCTTCCACGCCTGCGTGTCGGTGCGCTGGTAGTTCACTGTCAGGCTGCCGGTGTCGCGCGCCGGGACGGTGTCGCCGACGGCCGCGCCGGGCGGCAGTCCGCCGCGCCTCAGGACGACGGTGGCCCGGCGGTGCGGCGGGAGTCCGGCAGGTCCGTGTAGTCGGGCAGGTCGACGCCGTTGATGGCCCGCTCGATCAGTGCGGTGAAAGCCTCCATGTCGGGCTCCGGGGCCGGCTCGGCGTCCGGGTCCGGGGCGTCCAGGCTCTGCACGTGCATGCGGCCGATCTCCTGGTTCGCCTCGACGAAGGGGCGCATCCGGGCCTCGAACGCGGCGAAGCCGGCCTGCGGGTCCCAGCCGGCCGCGGCCAGGTCTCCGGCCAGCAGGTAGGCGCCGACCAGGGCCAGGCCGGTGCCCTGCCCGGACATCGGGGACGAGCTGAACGCCGCGTCGCCGAAGAGGCCCACCCGGCCGTCTGACCAGCGGTCCATGACGACCTGGGCGACCTGGTCGAGGTAGAAGTCCGGGGTGTCGTCCAGGTGCGCGAGCAGCTGCGGCGCCCGCCAGCCGAAGCCGGCCATCCGCTCGCGCAGCAGCCGCTTCTGGGCCTCGACGTCGCGGTGGTCGACGTCGAACGTGGGCGCGGGGAAGGAGAACATGGCCATCGCCCGGGTGGCGTCCTGGATGGGGCGCAGCAGGGCGGTGCGGCCGGACTCCTTGTGCTGGCACTCGATGAGCCAGCGGTCCAGGCCGTACTCGTTCGGCACGCTGTAGAAGGCCAGCACGAGCCCCAGGTGACGGACGAACTGCTCGTGCGGGCCGAAGACCATCGCGCGCAGCGCCGAGTGCAGCCCGTCCGCGCCGATCACGAGGTCGAAGCGCCGCCGGTCGCCGCCCGCGAAGGCCACGTCGACGCCGTCCGCGTCCTGGGTGAGCTCGGCGATCCGGTCGCCGAAGACGTACTCGACCCCGTCGCGCGTGTCGTCATAGAGCACGCGGGACAGATCGCCGCGCAGGATCTCGATGTCCGCGATGTATCCGTCGCCGCCGTCGTCCTCCGCCCGGAAGGTCGCCAGCACGTTGCCGTCCACGTCCACGGTGTGGGCGCCGGCGGTCTCGGTGCGGGCCGCGCGCACCGCCGCGTCAAGGCCCATCCGCGCGATGGCGTCCTTGGCCACCCCGCGCGCGTCCACCGCCTGCCCGCCGGGGCGCAGCGCGGGGGAGCGCTCCACCACCGTCACCGCGGCCCCGCGCCGGTGCAGCCAGTGGGCCAACGCCGGTCCGGCGATGCTCGCGCCGGCCACCAACACCCTGATGTCGCTCACGACGCCCCCCACTCACCGGTCCGGATCACCGTCGGATCATATCGGCGGTCATGGCCCCGGCCGGGCCGTTACCCGGCGACGCGGCCGGTCGGGGGACGCCGGTGGGCAGTGGCCGCCCAACCCGCGCGATGCCGGCGTGAGACCGGACCGGAGCTGCGGGCCTGAACGTTCGATCATGCCCGCTGATACGCTGCGGGCGGAGGCGACCGATCGCCTCGACCACCGTACGTCGTAAGGAACCTGATGGAACTCGCCGGTACCGCCGCCATCGTCACCGGAGCCGCATCGGGCCTCGGCGCCGCCACCGCGGCCGCCCTGACCGCCCGTGGTGCTCGCGTCTACGGCTTCGACCTGCAACCGTCGACCGCTGACGGCCTCATCGTCGACGTCACCGACCCGTCGTCGGTGGCCGCCGCCGTCACGCGGGCCGCCGGGGGCCCCGAGCCGCTGCGCACGGTCGTCAACTGCGCGGGGATCGCCCCGTCGGAGCGGATCCTGGGCCGGAAGGGGCCGCACGACCTGGCCCGCTACGCGAAGGTGATCCAGGTCAACCTCGTCGGCTCCTTCAACGTCCTCACCCTCGCCGCCGAGGCCATCGCCCAGACCACTGCCGACGACCACGGCCAGCGGGGCGTCGTGGTGAACACGGCCTCCGTCGCCGCCTTCGAGGGCCAGGTCGGCCAGGCCGCGTACGCGTCCTCGAAAGGCGGCATCGCGGGGCTGACCCTGCCGGCGGCCCGGGACCTGGCGCAGTACGGCATCCGGGTGATGACGATCGCGCCCGGCATCATGGAGACGCCGATGATGGAGACGGTGTCGGAGGAGTACCGCAAGGGCCTCGCCGCCGGCGTCCCCTTCCCGAACCGCTTCGGCACCGCCGACGAGTACGCGAACCTCGTCCTGTCCATCGTGGACAACGACTACCTCAACGGCACGGTCATCCGGCTGGACGGCGCGCTGCGCATGGCCCCGCGCTGACAGTCCCGGCCACGCGGCACCGGCGGCGGGGGCCGCTTCCGGTCGGGGCGCTCCCGAACCGCACCGCAGGTCGGGCGCTGCTCGCGGTCAGCCGGGACGGTTATGGTGACGGGCATGCCCAGTAGTACGCCCGCCGGTGCCCGCACGAGCCTCGGTGATGTGTTGCGCGTGCTGCGCCTGGCCGATTCGGCCGGTGCGCGGCTGTGGATCGACGGTGGTTGGGGTGTCGATGCGCTGCTCGGGGCGCAGACCCGCGAGCACGGCGACCTCGACGTGGCCGTCGAGGGGCGCCACCTTGAGGGGCTCCTCGAGGCGCTGGCCCGCGACGGGTTCGCGGCCGTCGGGGAGGACGGGGCCACGGCGTGGAACTTCCTGATGCGCCACGGCGAGGGGGCGGTCGTCGACCTGCACGTGATCGTGCTCGACGCGGACGGCAACGGTGTGCTCGGGCCGCCGGAGGACGGCAACGCGTATCCGGCCGCCGCTCTGGCCGGCCGCGGCATGATCGGGGACCGGGCCGTGGACTGCATCGCGGCCGAGTGGGCCGTCAGGTTCCGCGACGCCTACCCGGGCGACGCCGGGGACCGCGCCGACGTCCTGGCGCTGTGCGGCCGGTTCGGGCTGGCGGTTCCCGAGCAGTACCGCGGCTGACGGCCGGCCGGCTCGGGTGCGCCTCGCCCGGCCGGAGCCGCGTCCGACCCAGCGGCTGCCGCGCTCAGTGCCGGTGCCCGAGCCGGGTCAGGGCGATCGGCTGGCCGTCCTTCGGGAACGGCAGGGAGTGGTGATCCAGTGGGGCCACATACCCAGGGTCGACGCTCCATCGGTACGTCCGCAGCAGTCGATGCAGTATCGACTTGATCTCGAGACCGGCGAAGTGCAGGCCGATGCACTTGTGCACGCCGCCGCCGAACGGGGCCCAGGCGAAGCGGTGCGAGCGGTCCTCGCGGCGGTCCGGGGAGAAGCGTTCGGGGTCGAAGGCGGTCGGGTCGGTCCAGTACTGCTCCATGAGGTGGGTGAACTGGATGCCCAGCAGGCACAGCGTGCGGGCCGGGACGTGGACGCCCTGCACGACGGTGTCCCGCACGGTGTAGCGGACCAGGACCGGGACTGGTGCGCGCAGGCGCAGGGACTCGCGCATCACCAGGTCCAGCGAGCTCAGCGACTCCAGCTCCGCCAGGTCCGGCGCCCCGCCCAGCGCCATCGACTCGGCGCGGCAGCGGTCCTGCCACTCGGGGTGCTGGCCGAGGTACTGCAGCATCGTGGAGGTGGTGATCGTCGACGTGTCGTGCGCGGCCATCATGAGGAAGATCATGTGGTTGATGACGTCGTCGTCGCTGAAGCGGTCACCGGCGTCCGTCTCGATGTGGCAGAGGACCGAGAAGATGTCGTCGGCCGGGGTGGCGCGCTTCTCGGGGAGGTACCGACGCAGAAACGCTTCGAGGGTCCTTCTTCCGCGGAACGCGCGGCCCCACCGGGTGAACGGCACGTCGGCCCGCATGATGCCGGCGGCGGCCTGGACGCACGCGATGAACGCGCGGTTGACCCGGGCCATCTCGGCCGGGCTGGTGTCGTCGGCGCCGCCCATGAACAGATCCGCGGCGATGTCCAGGGTGAGCTGCTTGAGCTGCCAATACGCGCGGAAGTCCGGGCCACCCGCCCAGCTCGCCAGGCCCTGCTCGATCGCCGGGTGCAGCTTGCGCACGTAGCCTTCCAGCCGCGGTCTGGTGAACGCGTCCTGCATGATCCGCCGGTGCGCGCGGTGCTCATCGAAGTCGATGAGCATCAGGCCGCGGTGGAAGAACGGCCCGACCAGCTGCGACCAGGCCGGCTCGTTGGCGAACGCCTTGTCGCCGTTCTGCAGCGCGGCACCGCACGCGTCGGGGCCGAGCAGCATGACCGCCCGGTTGCCGAGCAGGTACGTCGGCGCGACCGGGCCGTAGCGCTCCCAGTGCCGACGGTAGAGCGGCAGCGGGTCGCGCTGATGCTCGAAGACCTGGCCGAGCCAGGGCAGGCCACGGTCCGCACGGCGCAGGTCGGGCAGCGGAAGGAGCTCGGTCATGGCTCACCTCGCGATGGCGTCCTCGACTCCACCCCAGCCTGGTGGGGTCCGGCCGCCCTGTCAACCACACCGCCGGCGCCCGAGGCCGCGCCCGGCAGCGCAGCGCGATCCGTGTGCGCGGCGCCGGGGCGCCGGGACCCGCCCGGTCAGCCGGTCGGGAGGGCGTGGTCGAGCAGGGCGAGCAGGCGGTCCCAGTGGTGCTGCCGGGCCGCCGGGTCGAAGGCGTCGGTGTCGGGCATGGTGAAGCCGTGGACGGTGCCGGGGTAGATCTCGGAGCTGTAGGTGATGCCGGCGGCGTCCAGGACCTCGTTGAGCTGCCGCAGCTGCTCGGGTGTGAGGTCGTCGGCCGCGTGTCCGAAGTGGACCTCGGCGGTGATCGCGGACAGCACGTCCGGCCCGGCGGCGGCGACCGGGGCGTGGAAGGCGGCGAGCGCGGCGACCCGGCCGGGGTGGGCGGCCGCGGTGCGCACCGCCAGAAGTCCGCCGATGCAGTAGCCGGTCACCGCGACCGGGCCGGTGCGGACCTCGGGCCGGGCGGCGAGGAAGTCCAGATAGGCGGCGGCGTCGCGCAGGGTACGTTCGGCGGTGTGCGCCTTGATCATGGGCATGAGCCGGGCGAAGATCGCCGGGCGGGCCGCTTCGCCGATGTGCTCGGGAAGCTCGATCACCGGGGTCGGGCCGTCGCGGTAGAAGACGTTGGGGACGAGCACGTAGTAGCCCCGCGCGGCCAGGTCGCCGGCCAGCTGCCGCAGCGCGGGCCGGATGCCGAAGCCGTCCGGATACATCAGCACGGCCGGGTGCGGGCCGGCGGTGCCGGGGACCGCGGCGAGCGCGTCGGCCCGGCCGTCCGCGGTGGGGATGTGCAGCAGGTCAGGTAGTGCCATGCGGTGAGCCTACGGCCCGGTCCGGGGCGGCCGGCGGGGCCGGTTGACCTCCGGCGCGGGCGCAGCATAACGGTTTGCGCAGAGCTTGACGGATGTGAATGCGTCGACGATGCTGGCCGGACGCGGAACCAATGGGTCTTCTCCGGCAACCGCCATACCGGAAGGAAATGCCATGCGAAACGTGATCGGCACGATCGGGTGCACGATGTTAGCGCTCACACGACTGGCGTCCGCTGCGGCTCCGAGCCGGCGGCGGGCGCTGGCCGGCGTGCTGGCGCTGCTCGTGGGCGTCGGCACGGTCGCGGGTGGGCTGCCGGCGAGCGCGAAGCCGGCGGCCGTCGCGGCCGCGGCCATCGCGACGCCGCCGATGGGCTGGGCGTCGTGGAACAGCTTCGCCGCCAAAATCAACTTCAACGTCATCAAGACGCAGACCGACGCGCTCGTCGCGTCGGGCCTGAAGGACGCCGGCTACCAGTACGTCAACATCGACGAAGGCTGGTGGCAGGGCACCCGGGACGCGGCCGGCAACATCACTGTCGACACCGCCGAGTGGCCCGGCGGCATGAAGGCGATCGCCGACTACATCCACAGCAAGGGCCTCAAGGCGGGCATCTACACGGACGCCGGCCGCGACGGGTGCGGCTACTACTACCCGACCGGCCGGCCCGCCGCGCCCGGCAGCGGCAGCGAGGGCCACTACGACCAGGACTTCCTGCAGTTCTCCCAGTGGGGCTTCGACTACGTCAAGGTCGACTGGTGCGGGGGCTCGGCCGAGGGCCTCGACTCGCGCAGCGCCTACCAGGCCATCAGCGACGCGATCGGCCGGGCGAGCGCGCAGACCGGCCGGCCGATGGTGCTGTCGATCTGCAACTGGGGCGTGAGCAGCCCGTGGAGCTGGGCACCGGGCATGTCCAGCCTGTGGCGCACCAGTGGCGACATCATCTACTTCGGTGAGCAGCCGCAGATGAGCCGGGTCCTGGCCAACTTCGACGCCGCCCAGCATCCGTCGGCGCAGAGCGCCGGGCACTACAACGACCCCGACATGCTCGTCGTCGGCATGCCCGGCTTCACGGCCGCGCAGAACCGGACGCATCTGAGCCTGTGGGCCATCTCCGGCGCGCCGCTGCTGGCCGGCAACAAGCTCGACCAGATGAGCGCCGACACCCGTGCCGTCCTCACCAACCGCGAGGTCATCGCGGTCGACCAGGACCCGCTGGGCCGCCAGGGCACCAAGGTCGCCGAGGACCGGACGGGCCTGCAGGTGTACAGCAAGACGCTGTCCGGCAGTGGCCGGCGCGCCGTCGTGCTGCTCAACCGGACCGGCGCCGCGGCCGGCATCACCGCCCGCTGGTCCGACCTGGGGCTCACCGGGTCGGCCGCCGTGCGCAACCTGTGGACCGCAGCGGACCTCGGCACCGTGAGCGGCAGCTACACGGTGACGGTGCCGGCGGGCGAGGCGGTGCTGCTCACCGTGGCCGGCACCGATGGCGGCGGGACCGGGCAGCCGGGCCACCGGATCGTCGGCGGGCAGTCGGGGCGGTGCCTCGACGTCCCCAACAGCTCCACCACGAACGGCGTGCAGGCCCAGCTGTGGGACTGCTCCGGGGCCGCCAACCAGACCTGGACGGCGACCGCGGCCAAGCAGCTGCAGGTGTACGGCTCCAAGTGCCTCGACGCCTACAACCGCGGTACCACCAACGGCACCGCGGTGGTGATCTGGGACTGCAACGGCCAGACCAACCAGCAGTGGAGCGTCAACGCCAACGGCACCATCACCAGCGTGCAGTCCGGCCTCTGCCTCGACGCCAACGCCGCCGGCACGGCGAACGGCACGAAGGTCATCCTGTGGGCCTGCAACGGCCAGGCCAACCAGCGGTGGACGCTGAGCTGACGCCGAGCCGGTTGCGGGGCGGGACCGCGATCGCGGTCCCGCCCCGCCCGGGCGCCGGGTTCCCGCCTTACGGCACCGGCATCATGTGAGCGCCAACACAGCGCAGCCGATATCGACAATCCGGATGGTGCGACGCCCGCGCCGGGCATTGCCGTCGATAGGGGAGTCGCCGGTGAACAGGGCGAGCGGCATTACCGGCCCGGACCGCTTGTCATGACGGCAGTGAGCCGCGCAGCAGGGAGTGGCCGGAGTGGGCCGCGTTGCCGTCGTGCGGTTCGGCGGAGATGTCGATGATGCGGTACTGCTCCAGGTCGAGCCCGGGCGGGACCGGAAGGTCCTCGTCGACTCCGCCGGTGAGGGCGCCGAGGGCCTCCATCCGCAGGCCGGGGCCGTTGAGGCTGGTGGCGTCGAGCAGCCACGCCTCGTAGTCGCCGTCGGTCTGGGCCGGCATGCCCTGGGCATGGATGTGCAGCCGCCGCTGACCGTCGACGGTGCGCAGGCAGGCCGAGCCGGTGACGCCGGCGGGGACTCCGGGCAGCGCCTCAAGGCGGACGAGCCCGGCACCCGCGCACGGGGCGGCCTGCGGCGCCGGCGCCGGGCGACCGGTCGCGACAAGCGTGGCGACGACCGCGAGCGCGGCCGCGGCACCGGCGATGAGCGCGGTCATCGCCCAGCCGGGGCCGCGGCGGCGGGCCCGGCGCGCGGCGAGCTCGTCCGGGCCGACGCCGATGCTGCTGCCGGGGCCGATGCCGGCCGGCCGGGGCGGCGGCGCGTCGGTGTGCAGGGTGACGGGTGGCGGGGCGACACTGCGGCCGGTGGCGGCCAGCTCGGCCTGGATGCGGTCCCAGACCCGCTGCGGGGGTATCGGGAGATCGCCCAGGTCATGCGTGTGGCGCCCGCGGTCGGCGACGTGGCGCAGCTCGTCGAGGCCGGAGCGGCACTCGGTGCAGCGGTCGATGTGATCGGCTTCCTGCGGGGTGAGGGGCTCCTCACCGAGTGCCCGGAGGATCAGCTGATCGGCGTCAAGGTGCGGCAACGTCCACCTCCCATCGTTCCCGCAGACGGGCCATACCCCGGCGGAGATGACTTTTCACTGTACCCAGCGGCAGCTCGGTGATCGCCGCGATCTGGGTGTGGGTCAGGTCGTCGTAGAACGCCAGGCGCAGGACCCGGCGCTGCTCGGCCGGCAGCCGGGCGAGCTCGTCGGCCAGCACCAGCCGGTCGACGAGCTCGTCCGCGGGCGCCGGGGAGGCGGCCGATGGGGCGTCGCGGCGGGCCGACTCGGTCGCGCGGTCGTGGCGCCCGGCCGCTCGCAGGTGGTCGACGACCTTGCGGCGGGCGATGCCGAGGAGCCACCCGAGCAGGGTGCCGCGGTCCGGGTCGAACCCGGTGCGGCCCTGCCAGGCGGCCACGAAGGTGCCCTGGGTGACGTCCTCGGCGTCCGCCGCGGTGCGCAGTGTGCGGGTGGCGAGGTGGAACACGGCCGGCGCGTAGCGCTGGTAGACCAGGCCGAGCACGTCGTCGCCGCGATGGAACGCGGCGGCGAGCTCGTCCGGCTCGCCGGGCGGGCGGCCGCCGGCGCGGCCGGTGTCCGGGCCGGCCGGCGTCACCACTGGTGCCGCCATCGCACAACCACCTCCAGACGGTATCGCAGGAACAGCGGGGCCGGGCGGGGGTCCGCCCGATCGTCAGGCCGCCGGCTGGGCGGTGATGACGACGTTGTCGCGGTAGTGCCCGGTGCTCGCGTCGAACGGCCCCCCGCACGTGATGAGGGTGAGCCGCACACCGCCGTCGCGGGCGAAGTACTTCTCCAGCGGGATCTTCGCCTTCGGGTACACCTCCCGGGCACTGACGGTGAAGCGCCTGACGCTGCCGTCGGCCCCGGTCACCGCGACCGGGTCGCCGGGGCCGAGGTCACGCAGGTGGAAGAAGGCACCCTGGCCCTGCTGCGCGCTGTCGACGTGGCCGGCGATGACGATCGAGCCCGCGGTGGCGTCGACGCCCGGGCCCCACTTGTACCAGCCGACGACGTCGACGCTCGGGGGCACCGCGAAGTCGCCGGTCTTCTCGTCGACGCCGACCGCGTCGACCTTGGCGTCGAGCTTGAGCCGGTCGATCTTCAGACCGGTCGGGGGTACGGGTGCCGCCGGTGCCGTCGCGGCCGGCGGTGCGGCGCTCGCCCCCGGCGCCGCAGCGGCCGAGCCGGTCGCGGCGGGAGGCGTGCCGGCCGGGGGTGGAGGCTGTTCGGCGCAGGCGGTGACCGTCGCCGCCAGCATCGTGACGATACCGGCGGCGACGGCGGCCCAGGCCGCAGCCCGGGATCGGCTCATCAGACCCGGACCCGGGACTTCCGCAGCGCGAATCCACCGGCCAGCGCGACCATCAGGCCGAGCGCGCCGGCGAGGTACACCCACGCGGCCGGGCCCTGGTCGGCGCCGCCACCGCTACCGGAGTTGACGCCACCGGGAGTGCCGTGCAGACCGGTGATGCTCTGCGCGACGACGCCCAGCGTCTTGCCCTCGGCCGAGCCGATCGCGTAGACGATCGTCGAGGTGCCCTCGGCCAGGTTGAGGTCGGCCGCGGGGATCGCCACCGTTGTCGTGCCGGCCAGCACCACGTCGGCGCTGACCTTCCCGGCGGCCAGGTCGGCCTTGGCCTCGTTCGGGTTGGTGAGGTTCTTGAACACCGGCTGGCCGCCCGCCCGCACGTCGACGGCCGGGGCCGCCGCCGTGTGCCGCACGACGAGACGGGCCTTGCCGGGGGCCAGCTTCGACACGTCGTTGACGAACGGCGTCAGGGTCGGCTTGCCGTCCGCCGTGAGGTGCGCGACGAGGCTGATGTTGGCGTCGGCGGGCACCGCGGCCTGGTCGACCTTGATGATCGGGCTGGTGATCGGGTCGCCCGGCTTCACGATGACGATGTCGTATTTGCCGGCCGCCAGGTCCAGCGGGCCGGCGACCTTCGACGGCTGGAAGTTGTCAAGCGTCTTCTTGCCGTTGACGTACACGTCGACCGGCTGGCCGGGGATGCCGTGCACGACCGAGACCTTGCTGGTGCCGGCGGCGTGCGCGGCCGGTGCGAACGCGACGATCCCGGCGGCGGCGGCGGCCAGGGCGGCGAACCCGGCCGCGAACCGGCGCGGCAACACACGAGCAACCATGGGTACGAGCTCCTTCTCACGTGGTGGCAGTGACGTGAGTGGTTTCGAGCGCCCGGCGCGGCCCGGATTCGCCGGATGGAATGTTCCACACTTTGCAACCGCGGACCCGGCCGCGCGCGAACGCGACACCGCATCCGGGCGCGGCCGGACGCCTGAAGCAATCGCGTCCGGGCTGCATCCGCGGCGGCGGGCGGGCCCGAAGTACCGGTCGTGACGGCCGTCACCGCCAATCGATCCAACCGACGCGTTCGCTGCGGCGCGCGCGTCACGGCCCGAAAGGTTCCGCTGATGCACCTCACCCGCATGGTCCGCGGCCTCGCCGTCGGCACCGCCGTCACGACCGTCGCCCTGGCCGCCGCGCCCGCGGCCGCCTCCGCGAACACCGGCGCGAAGCCGCTGGGCACCCGCTCGCTCGCCGCGGTGCTCACCCGAGACACGGGCGGCTTCGACCGCAACGGCGCTGACTACGACATCCTCACCAAGGCCGTGCTCACCGTGCTGCAGGCCAAGCCGCAGTCGCCGGTGAAGGTCCTCACGGACGGCACCGTCGCCCTCACCGCGTTCCTGCCCAACGACCGCGCCTTCGAGCGCCTCGCCCAGGACGTCGGCGGCGGGCGCACGCTGCCCACGGAGCAGCAGGCGTTCACCGCCGTGGCCGGCCTCGGCATCGACACCGTCGAGCAGGTCCTGCTCTACCACGTCGTCCCGGGCGCGACGATCGACGCCCGCGCGGCCCGCAAGGCCGACGGTGCGGCCCTGACCACCGCGCTGGGCCCGGCGATCACCGTCGACGTGCGCTACGGCTGGTGCATCCAGCTCGTCGACGCCGACCGCAGCGACCGCGACCCGGTCGTCGTCCGGACCGACATCAACCGCGGCAACCGGCAGATCGCCCACGGCGTCGACCGGGTCCTGCGCCCCGTCGACCTGCCCTGATCCCCGCACCTCACCGCAGCGCCGGCCCGGCCGGGGCGGCCCGGTCCACCTGACCGCGGCCCGCCCCGGCCGGCGTCGTCGTCCCGCGGCGGTCCGGCCGTCGTCGTCGACGGCGTCGGCCCGGCCACCGCGCGGCCGGGCGCCGGGGAGCGCGGGCGTGTCCGGCCGGGCGGTCAGGGGCGGGGCAGGACGCCGAGGAGCGTGGCGGTCAGGGCCAGGTTCAGGGCCTCGGGCAGCGGCAGGTGGAAGCGGGCCAGCTCCGGCTCGGCGGCGTAGGCGGCCCGGAGGCTCGGTGGGGGAGTGCCGTACGCCGACAGGGCACCGGCCATCACCATCGTCTGCAGACTGAACAGCGTCGCGTGCTCGCCGAGCTCCGGGAGGTACACCAGGATGAGGCTCGTCATGCTGGTGAGGCGCTGCAGGGAAGCTCGTTTGTAGCGGGCGACGACCTCGACCGAGACGTTGTGCTCCAGGACGCTGCCCTGGGCGTTGAAGAGGTCGCACAGCACGACCCGGGCGGCGAGGGAGCGGCTGAGCAGGCCGGCCACCGCGGTCGCCCGCTGCGCCATCGGCGCGCTCGTGTCGACGCCGGTGGCCAGGTCGCCCTCCAGCTCGGCGAGCCACTCCTGCAGGAAGCGGTCGAGCAGCTCCAGCAGCACCGCCTCGCGGGACTCGAAGTAGCGC
This sequence comes from Dactylosporangium vinaceum, assembly GCF_019904175.1. Taxonomy (GTDB): domain Bacteria; phylum Actinomycetota; class Actinomycetes; order Mycobacteriales; family Micromonosporaceae; genus Dactylosporangium; species Dactylosporangium vinaceum. Next base: position 5,374,534 of record NZ_CP061913.1, read on the forward strand.
AGCACATTCGGCTTGGCCAGGCCGACGCGGCGGCTGAGCTCGTTGAGGGTGACCGCGGCCACCGGCATCTCGTCGAGCATCGCCGACGCCACGTCGAGGATCGCCCGCCGGCGTGCCTCACGCTGCTCTTCGGTCCGCGCCCGTTGGAACGTCACGATCCAAACCTTAGCTTGAGTACCGCCGGTACGTTGACAACGTACCGGAAGTACTTTAGCGTTGTCGGTACAAGATACCTTCGGTACGTTAATTGGGGAGCGGACATGAGCCAGACGTGGACGACGGCGAACATCCCGGACCAGCGCGGGCGGGTGGCCGTGGTCACCGGGGCCAACACCGGGTTGGGCTTCGAGACCGCCAAGGCGCTCGCGGAGCGCGGCGCCGCAGTGGTGCTCGCGGTGCGCGACGTCGAGAAGGGCGGGCGGGCCGCGGCCCGGATGGCCGGCGACGTGACGGTGCAGGCGCTCGACCTGACCTCGCTGGACTCCGTGCGCTCCGCGGCGGCGGCGCTGCGGGGCCGGTTCGACCGGCTCGACCTGCTCATCAACAACGCCGGGGTCATGTACACGCCGAAGCTGGCCACCCGGGACGGCTTCGAGATGCAGTTCGGCACCAACCACCTCGGCCACTTCGCGCTCACCGGGCTGCTGCTCGACCTGATGCTGCCGGTCCCGGGCTCGCGCGTGGTGACGGTCAGCAGCACCGGGCACCGCATCCGCGCCGCGATCCACTTCGACGACCTGCAGTGGCAGCGCTCCTACAGCCGGGTCGGCGCCTACGGCCAGTCCAAGCTGGCCAACCTCATGTTCACCTACGAGCTGCAGCGCCGGCTCGCGGCCCACGGCACCACCGCGGCGCTGGCCGCCCACCCCGGCGTGTCGAGCACCGAGCTCGCCCGCAACACGCCGGCCGCACTCCGGCTGCCGCTCACCTGGCTCGCGCCCCTGATCACCCAGACGCCGGCAATGGGCGCGCTGCCGACGTTGCGCGCCGCCACCGACCCGGCCGCGCTCGGCGGCCAGTACTACGGCCCCGGCGGACGGTTCGAGGTCACGGGGCACCCGCGGCTCGTCACCTCGAGCGCCGAGTCGTACGACGTCACGGCCCAGCAGCGGCTGTGGGCCGCCTCCGAGGAGCTCACCGGCGTCACCTTCCCCGTCGGCGCCCCGAGCCCGGCCCGGCCTCGGTAGCCTCACGATCATGGAGAAGTCGGCCGCCTCGGGCGTCGTGCCGGCGCCGATGCCGGGGCTGGCCGCGTGCCGCCCGGACGGGACGGCCGCCCCGCGTCAGTAGCGGAAGCGCTGGACCGTGCGGCGCAGGTCGGCGGAGAGGCCGGCCAGGTCGGCGACGGAGGTGTGGCTGGCGTCGACGGTGGCCTTGCTGGCCCGGGCGGCGTCGGCGATGGCGGTGACGTTGACGGCGATCTCGGCGGTGCTGGCGGCGGTGTCGTCGACGTTGCGCTGCATCTCGGCGGTGGTCGCGGTCTGCTCCTCGACGGCGGCGGCGATGGTGGCCTGGAATTCGTTGATCGTCTCGATGATCTGGCGGACCTGCTCCACCGTGGTGCCGGCCTGGGCGCTGCTGGCCTGGATCGCGGCGACCCGGCGGCCGATGTCCTCGGTCGCGGCGGCGGTCTGCTGAGCGAGCTCCTTGACCTCGTGGGCGACGACCGCGAAGCCCTTGCCCGCGTCGCCGGCCCGGGCCGCCTCGATGGTGGCGTTGAGGGCGAGCAGGTTCGTCTGCCCGGCGATCGCGGAGATCACCTTCAGCACGTCGCCGATCCCGGTGGACGACTCGCCGAGCGCGGTGATCGTCCGGGTGGCGCCGGCGACGGCGGTGACGGCCTCGCTGCCGACAGTGGCGGCTCGGCCCGCGCTGCCCGCGATCTCGTTGATCGCCGCCTGCATCTGCCGGGCCGCGGCCGCGAGGGCCTGCGTGTTGCCCGAGACGCTGTCCGCGACGGTGGCCACGACGCTGCTCTGCGCGGCCGACTCGCCGACCTGGGCGCTGACGAGGGCGTTGCCGCCGGTCAGCTGGTCGCTGGCGGTGCCGAGCGCCACGGCGGTGCGGTCCATGATGGACACCGTCTCGCGCAGGGATGCGCCGGCTGCGGTGAGGGCGGCGGCCATCTCGCCGATCTCGTCGCGGTCGGCCACGTCGGCGTCACCTGTCAGGTCGCCCTCGGCGAAGCCCTGCAGGACCTGCCGGACCCGGCGCACCGGCCGGGTGACCAGGCGGGTCACGGCCAGTGCGATGAGCACGGCGAGGACGGCGGCACCGGCGGTCATGGCGACGATGGCGATCTCGTGCTCGCGGGCGCTGTCCCGAGCGGCCTTGGCCGCCGCCGCGGCGGCCTGCATCTCGGTGGTGAACAGCTGGTCGAGCGGCTCGGCGAACGCGTCGTCGGCGGCCTGCAGGGGCCCGCTGAGCGCGGCGTCGACGGCCGCCGGGTCGTGCCGGTCGGCGGCCGGGACGACCTGCTGGTCCCGCACGCTGCGCCACGTCGCCAGCCCGGCCTTCACCTGCCGGACGAGGTCGGCCCGGCCCGCGTCGAGGGTGCCGCCGTGGTGCGCGAGGTAGCCGGCCAGCCCGGTGTCGATGACGTCGTCGACCGTGCCGATCAGGGCCCGCAGAGCCGCCGGGGTCGTGCCGGGGGCGCCGAGGGTGTACTGGAGCAGGTACACCCGCACATCGCCCTCACCGTCGCGGACCTGGGCCAGGTCCCCGAGCGGCAACGCGACCCGCTGGTAGATGTCGTTCGCCCGGTCACTGGCGCTGCGCGCCGCGGCGATGCCGGTCCACGACACGGCACCGGTCCCGATGACGGCGACGAGCACCGGCAGCAGGATCTTCGTGCGCAGCCGCCGGTCCCGCAACCACTTCGCCATCGGTACCTTCCCACGCGGTCATGGCCGCCTACGAGTGGCCGGCACCCAAGCCCATCGGCGGCCCCCCGGGGAAGCTGAGCCTCTTTGCCAGGGATCGGATGAGCGCGCGTGAGAGGCCGCGCCGCCTATTTGTCAAGAGTTGACAAAAGCGTGGCGTGACGGTGTGCTGCGTATGGACAGCCGCCTCTGTCCGGCCTCATCGATCCCGCCCGGCGCCGCCCCGCCCAGGCGCGCCACCGCCATGTCCGGCCGTGCACCGCCGTCGTGGCCGGCGGTGACACCCCCACACGAAACGGCAGGTTGCCGCAATGACGTCGTACCCTCCCCGCAAGGTTCCCCGGGTCCGGGCCTGGGCCGCGCTCGTGGCGCTCGCCGCCGGGCTGCTCGCCGCCGCGGTCACCGCAGCGCCGGCGGCCGCCGCGGCCGGTGACTTCATCACGGGGTTCGAGGCCGGGGACCCGCAGCCGACATGGCAGAACAGCGTCGAGAGCAGTGCCAACATCGGGGGGTACTGCTGCGCCCTCACGGCAATGGAGAGTGCTCCGCGCAGTGAGACGGCGCACGGCGGTACCACCGCGCTGATGTACTCCGGCAACGACACCAGCACGACCTCGTCGTACTCCTACAACCGGATCTTCGACGTCGACATCCCGATCGGCGCGTCGAGCACGCTGTCCTACTGGGTCTATCCGCAGTCCGGCGGGCACCTGGACGTCGCCGTCGACCTCATCTTCACCGACGGCAGCAGCCTGCGCGACTCCGGCGCCGTGGACCAGTACGGGGTGCGGGTGCACCCGACCTTTCAGGGCACCGGCAACCACCTGAACTTCAACACCTGGAACAACGTCACGTCGAACATCGGCAACTGGCTGGCCGGCAAGACCGTCGACCGGATCCTCGTCGCCTACGATCAGCCGGCGAACACGGGCACCTTCCGCGGGTACTTCGACGACATCTCGATCCTGGCCGGCGGCGGGGCCTCCGGGCGGCTGTCGGACTACGTCGACACCCGGCGCGGGTCCAACTCGAACTTCAGCTACTCCCGCGGCAACACGTTCCCGGGCACGACGGTCCCGAACGGCTTCAACTTCTGGACGCCGGTCACCAACGGCAACAACGACAGCTGGCTGTACGAGTACAACGCGACGACCGTGCAGGGGTTCGCGATCAGCCACGAGCCGAGCCCCTGGATCGGTGACTACGCCCAGCTGCAGGTCATGCCGATGACGGGCGGGGTGAAGTCGACACCTGACGCGCGCAAGTCCACGTTCAGCCACGGCAACGAGGTGGCGCGCGCGCACTATTACAAGACGCAGCTGGACACGTACGGCATCACGGCCGAGATCGCGCCGACGGACCACGCCGGGGTGATGCGGTTCCGGTTCCCGTCGGCGGCGGACTCCGTGATCCTGTTCGACACCGTCGACAGCGCCGGCGGCTCGCTCACCGTCGACACCGCGGCGCAGACCATCTCCGGCTCGATCAACCACCGCGGCCAGCAGCTGTACATCTCCGCGACCGTCGACAAGGCGATCGCCGCTTCCGGCACCATCACCGGGCAGGGCGCGACCAGCTGGATCCGGTTCGCGACGGCCGCCGGCGAGCAGGTGACGCTGAAGATCGGCACGTCGTTCATCAGCGTCGCGCAGGCCGCCGCCAACCTCGGCCAGGAGGTCGGCGCGAAGAGCTTCGACACCGTCAAGGAGGAGGCGGCGACCACCTGGGACACGGCGCTGGGCAAGGTCCGCATCGAGGGCGCGAGCGGCGACAACATGACCACGTTCTACTCGAACATGTACCGCGCGTTCATGTACCCGAACAACCGCTCCGAGATGGTCGGCGGGGTGCGCAGGTACCTCAGCCCGTACGACAACACCGTCCACGATGGACAGATGTACGTGAACAACGGCTTCTGGGACACCTCCCGCGCGGTGTGGCCGCTGTACAACCTGCTCGCGCCGACGCGGTCCGGCGAGATGCTCGACGGGATCGTGAACGCGTACAAGAACTTCGGCTGGACGCCGCGCTGGACCGGGCCGGGCTCGATCGACATCATGGTCGGCACCAACCAGGACCTGGCGTTCGCCGACGCGTACATGAAGGGCGTGCGCAACTTCGACTACCAGGCCGCGTACGCGTCGATGGTGAAGAACGCCAGCACATACTCGGGCGCCGGGAACAAGGGCCGCAAGGCGATCCAGACCTCGGTGTTCAAGGGGTATGTGGCCACCGACGTGCTCGGCGAGTCGGCGGCCTGGACGCTCGAGGACGCGAACAACAACTTCGGCATCGCGCAGATGGGTGGGGCGCTCGGCTTCAGCGAGGACGCGGCGTACTTCCGCAATCAGGCCCTCGACTACACGAACCTGTTCTCCCCGTCCGTCGGGTTCTTCCGCGGCCGGCAGAGCAGCGGCGCGTGGCGTACGACCGATGCGGCTTTCAAGCCCAACGAGTGGGGCTGCGAGTTCACCGAAGGCGCACCGTGGCACTACGCGACGGCGGCGCCGCAGGACCCCAACGGCATGGCGAACCTGTACGGCGGGAAGGCCCAGCTGTCGGCGAAGATCGATGCGGTGCTCGCCGCGCCGCGCGACTTCCTCCCCGGCTGCTACGGCGGGACGATCCACGAGATGTCGGAGGCGTACGACACCAACATGGGCCAGTACGCGCACTCCAACGAGCCCATCCACCACATGCTCTACATGTACAACTACGCGGGGACGCCGGCCAAGACGCAGAACCAGGTCCGCAAGGTGCTGACCACGCTCTACAACTCCGGCGCCGGGACCGGCAACGGCTACCTCGGCGACGAGGACAACGGCGAGATGTCCGCCTGGTACGTCTTCAGCGCGATGGGCTTCTACCCGGCGCGGATGGGCAGCACCGACTACACCATCGGTGCGCCGCTGCACCCGAAGGCGACGATGACGCTGGAGAACGGGCGGACGTTCACGGTCACCGCCCCGGGCGTCAGCGACACCAACCGCTACATCCAGTCGGCCACGCTCAACGGCGCCACCTACACGAAGAACTACCTGACCCACGCCGACCTGACCGCCGGCGGGACGCTGAACTTCGTGATGGGCCCGAACCCGTCGTCGTGGGGCACCGGCGCGGGCGACATCCCCGCCTCGCTGACCTCGGGCCCGGCGGCCCCGGTCCAGCTGCAGGACCGGGCGACCGGCAGCACCGTCACGGCCAGCGCGGAGAACGGCACCGTCGAGGGCCGGGCCATGCTCGTCGACGACACGTCGATGACGAAGTGGCTGGCGTTCGCGAACACGGCCACCATCACCTGCCAGCCGGCCGGACCGGCGACGGTGAAGCAGTACACGCTGACGTCGGCCGACGACGTGCCGGGCCGCGACCCGAAGGCGTGGACGCTGCAGGGCTCCAACGACGGGACGACCTGGACGACCGTCGACACGCGGTCGAACATCGACTTCGTCGACCGGCGCCAGACCCGGGCGTTCGTCATCGCGAACGCGACGGCGTACTCGCGGTACCGCCTGCAGATCACCGCCAACCACGGCGCCGCGGAGACGCAGCTGGCCGAGCTCGAGCTGCTCGGCTGAGCACCGGGAGCGGCGCGAGCCGTTGACCAGGGGTGCGGACCCCTGGTCAACGGCCGGCCGATGGTGCGTCAGGCCCAGAAGTACGAGTACTGCAGGCAGGTGCCGGCCAGGCTCATCTTCACGTCGGTAGATGGTGTAGACGGGCTACTTCGGATTGACCGGCGGCTTCGTGCCCCCGCCGCCCGGGTTGCCCGTCGACTCGCAGGTGGAGATCGTGATGTCGACCGCCGAGCCGAGCGTGGCCGCCGCGCCGCCCTGCGGGTGCTGGACCTGCACGCTGCCCTTGTCGACGCAGTTGTTGACAGTCGAGCGCTTGCCGACGACGAGGCCCGCCGCGGTGATGGCGCTCGTCGCGTCCGCCTCCGGCCAGCTCAGCACGTTGGGGACGGTGACGACGACCCGCCACGTGAACGAGAACTGATTGGCGATGCCGTAGAAGTCCCAGACGGTCGCGGTCACGAGCGTCTCCGCGCTGCCGGCGCCGGTCGGAGTGCCGGTGATGCGCCCGGCGGAGCTCGCGGTCAGGCCCGCCGGAAGCCCCGAGATCTGCCAGATGTACGGTGCCGTGCCGCGCTGCACCGACAGCGTCCGGTCGACGGGGACGCCGCGGGCCGACGTGATGTCGCCCGGTGAGGTGGCGATCGGCAACGAGTGCGTGGCGTCGGCCGGGCGCAGGACGCCGCCGAGCTCCGACCAGGCCCCCCACTCGCCCTGGGTGCCGAGGATGTTGCGGATGCGGTGGAACACGCGGCCGTCGCCGGCGACCCCGAACAGCTCCAGCCCGGCGTTGACGGCCACCTCGCTCAGCGTGCCGTCGAGCCAGGCGGGGCCGCTCAGCGCCGCCGCGTTCTTCGACGGCTGCCGCCAGCGGAACACCTGACCGTGGCCCTTCGTGGTGTACACATCCTGCGTCGCGGCCGTGAAGTCGAGCGCGGCGCTGACCGTCGTCATCGGCCCGTAGACCCCGTTGGGGTCGCTGAACTGCACCCAGCCCGACCCGCTCCAGTTGCCCGGGGTGACCTGCTGGCGCAGGAACGCGGCGCCGAGCGCGTTGACGCCGAACAGGCTCAGCCGGCCGTCGTCGTTGCCGGCCGCGGCGACCTGGGTCAGCCCGCCGTCCAGGGCCTGCCAGCCGGTCCCGGCCCAGCTGCCGGGCGAGGACTGGACGCGGTGGAACACGCTGTCGGCCGCGTTGGTGCCGAACAGCTCGATGCGCCCGTCGGCGTTGCGGGCCGCGGCCAGCGAGGTGAGCTGACCGTCCAGCTGGGTCCACCCGGAGCCGGCCCAGGTGTTCGCGGCCGGCTGGACGCGGACGTAGACGTAGCCGAGCTGGTTGAGCGCGTACAGCTCGATGCGCCCGTCCTGGCCGGTGCACGCGGCGACGACGCGCATCGCCGGGCCGTCCAGGGCGACCCACTCGGACCCGTCCCAGCGGGGCAGGTCCAGGCCGGTGCCGGGGGTCTGCGGGCGGCGGAACACCGTGCCGGAGCCGTTGACCCCGAACAGTTCGGTGCGGCCGTCCTTGTTGACGGCCACCGCGACCGAGGCGCCCCACTCGTGCACGGCCGGCAGCGCGAACGGCGCCGGCAGGAGCAGCTGCGTGTTGCGGTCGAGGTTGCGCCCGCGGCGCTTGGTGGTGCCGCCGTCGCGCTCCTGGATGTCGTTGGCGGCCATCTCCCGCGACAGTGCCGCCAGCGGCTTCGGCCCGCTGGTGTCGCCGCCGAAGCTCAGCGGCGCGTCGATGTCGATCATGGTCGTGAAGATCGAGATGGTACCCCGGCCGGCGGCGATGTCGAAGAGCCGGCTCTGCACGGGCCAGTCGATGTGCGCGGCGGTGCTGATCTCCCAGAAGCCGCCCGGCACCGGGCTGGTGGCGGCGCGGGGCCACGCGTTGATGCGGTTCTTGTGGTTGTGCCCGTTGACATGCATGATCACGTTCGGGAAGCGCAGCAGCAGGGCCTTGAGGTCGTCGCCGGTGTAGACGTCGCCGGGCCGCTCCGGCGCCTCGACGCGGTGGTCCGACGGCGGCTTGCGGACCGGGCCGGTGCTCATCGACGACCAGAAGTTGTGCATCGAGTCGAGCGTGTGGTGCGAGTAGATGACCATCAGCCGGTCCGCCACCCCGGTCTGGGTCTTGAGCTTGCCGTCCGTGCCGATGTACCGGGTGCTGTTGTTCAGCAGCTGCTGCTCGATCCAGCGGTACTGGTCGCCCTTGATGATGCCGCCCGCCCCGCCGGCGGTGTTCGGCGTGTCGAGCACGATGTGCACGACGAGGTCGGCGAAGCTCAGGGGCATCACGTAGTACGCCCGCGAGTCGTCCTTGTGCAGCCCGTGCCCGGCCGGCGTACCGGTCGTGGTGAAGTGCTCGTTGATGAACTGCTGCTTCGTCAGCAGCCGCCGGTTGGCGTCGGCCGGCACGTCGACCCCGGCGAAGCCGGCGAAGAGGCCGGCCTCGACCAGGTCGAAGATGTCGGCGGCGTCGGAGATCTCGTCGGGCAGCCCCGGCATGCCGCTGGGCTTGAACCCGCCGACGGCGAAGTCGCGCACGTTGATGAAGAAGAAGTCCAGGAACGTGCTGTCGACGGGAACGTTGCCCTGCACCAGCGCGTCGTGGTTGCCGAACACCGCATACCACGGCATCCCGAGGCCGTTGGCCGTGAACGGCTTGCGGGCCGCGTACGGCATCTGCTTGACCTCGGGGAACCCGGCCTGGAAGTACTTGTCCAGCCCCGGCCCGCGGGTGTTCGACTGCTCGAACGCCTTGTTCGCCGCGTGCCAGTAGTGCACGTCGAGGCCGAGCGCGTCGCTGCTGACGCTGTGGTCGAGCGTGGGGCTGCCCGAGTTGGGGGTGACGGTCCGGCCGCCGTCGAGCAGGTCGATGTACCAGCGGACCTCGTTGTACTGCGTGTTGTCGACCGAGTCGCCGGTGACGACGGTGAAGGCCAGCGGCAGGTTCGTCAGCGGACCCCGCCCGGTCAGCGCGATGGCCCGGCACATCGCGTCGACCACGTGCGTGGTCAGGCTCTCCTGCGGCCGGTACGCCTTCGACGTGGGGTACGTCCCGTTGTGCGGCGGCCCCGGATCGGCGTAGGCGTCGAGGAACTCCACGCGCAGCGGCGACTGGTCGTCGGTGATGTGCATGTCGGTCATCTGCGCGAACGCGGTGATCGCGTACGTCGGCGTGTAGGGCGTCCCGCCGAGATCGGCCCGGATCGTGTGCAGCTCCGGCGCCCCCTCGACCAGCTGCGCGTACCCGCCGTCACCGCCCGGCCCGATGAGCACGGTGCGTCGCAGTGTGGTCCGGTCCGCCGGGGCCAGCCAGGGCGGCGCCCCGTCGGCGGCGGCCGCGGCGGCCAGCCCGGGGGCCGGCCCACCGGCCACGGCGGGGCTCGTCAGCCCGCCGGCATCGATCGCCGCGGCCACCACACCGGCGCCGGTGGCGGCCAGCAGGTTACGGCGCGTCATCCTCATACGTCGTGCCTCCTTCATGATCGCACTGCCGCTGCGACGTTCCATGCCGTTCCATCGCCGTGTACCGGCTTGGAACACGCCTGCTACGTCAGCCATTCGTGAAGGAGATGCCCATGGACCTCGCCGTCGAGGTGCCGCCCGCACAGATCCCCGCGGCCCTGCGCGGCCTGGCCCCGTTCGCGCTGCGCCTGCCCGCCGAGGGCGACGAGCCCCGGCCCCTGCCGCCCGCGGCCGAGACGGCGCTGCTGGACCTCGTGGAGGACGCCGCCGCCCGGTCCGGCGTGCGGCCACTGGGCCGGGCCGACGTGGCGGGCACGCCCACCGGCGACGGGTCACTGCGCGTGACCGCCCGGGTCGAGCTGCGCCCGCCGATCGCCCTGCCGCCGCTCGACGCCGTCACCGTCAGCCTGACCGAGCTGCCCGCCGACCCGCCGGACGCCGACGCCGTGCTGGAGCTGCTGCGCGGACGGTTCGCCACCCTGTCCGATGTGGACCGCCCGGCGGCCCGAGGTGACGTCGTGCGGTTCGCGATCGCCGTGGACGGCGCTTCGAAGCCCGCACCTGTACTGCGATACGTCATCGGCTCCGCGACGCTGCTCGCCGGCGGTGTCGCCGCCGCGCCCGACCTGGTCGCCGCCCTGGCCGAGTCACTGCCGGGCCTGCGCGCCGGCGACACCGCCCGGCTCGCCGCGGCCGGGGTGCGGCTCACGGTGACGGTCCACGGCGTGCAGGAGCGCCACCGGCCGCCGCTCGACGACGCGTTCGCCGGCCTCGTTGATGCGTTCGAGACCATCGACGACCTGCGCGACACGCTGCGCCACCGGCACGAGCACGCCACCCGGGCGGTGCGCCGCTACGCCGTGCGCGAGGCCGTCCTCGACACCCTGCTCGCCGCCGCACCCGTCGCGGCCCCGCCGGCCCTGGTCGCCGACGAGGTCGCCCGCCGGCGCCGGTGGATGACGGCCCGCCTGCTGCAGGAGGGCACAAGCCTGGAGGCGTACCTGGAAGCCGCCGGCCGCACCGCCGAGGACGTCGACACCGAGATCCGCACCGCGGCCGTCGAGCGCATCCGCCGCCAGCTGCTGCTCGACGCCGTGGCCGCGGCCGCGGGCATCACCGAGCCCGACGACGACAGGCGCCGCAGCCAGGCACTGCGGGCCGCGGTCAGCGCGGTGCGCCTCACCGGACCCGGCGGCGAGCGCCTCGACCTGGCGGCCCTGGTCGGCGCCGCACCGGGGTCAGTGCAGCCGGCGCCGGCGCCGCACGAGCAGGAGCGAGAGCCCGCCTAGCGCGAGCACCGCCGCCCCACCCATCCCGGCGAGGACCGGCGTCGACGCGATCTCGGACGCGGCGGCGAGCCGCGGCGCACCGGCCGACGGGGCCGCACCGCCGCCGTCACCGGGCGCGGCGCCGAGTGCGGCGTTCGCCACGGCCGAGGGCCGGCCGGTGGTGCCGGCGGGCGGCACCGGAGAACCCGCCGGCGCCGCCGGGGCCGTCGTGGTGGTGGCGGCGGCGAACACCACGTCGGAGCACGAGTAGTAGGTGTCCGCGGTGCTGCTGTTCTGCCAGATCGTGTACATCACGTGCGGGCCGGTCCTGCCCTTCGGCAGCGCCCCCTTGATCGTGTACGCGCCGTCCACCACCGCCGGGTCCGTCGCGCTGAGCAGCGGCACCGTCTCCAGGTCGGCCCAGCGCAGTGGCCGGCCCGGCGAGTACCCGTCATTGGTCAGGTAGATGCGGAAGGTTCCCTTGTGCGGGATCGTCTCGGTGTACCGGAACGTGAACGCCGCCCCGGCGGTGAGCCTTGTCGAGGGCCAGTCCGCGCGGGCCAGGTCGAGACCCCTGTAGGCGTCGATTCCGCCGCTGCACAGCTTCCCGTCGGGGATGACCTGCCGATCGCGCCCGTTCACCCCGGCCACCCGGATGTTGTCCCAGTCGGCGACGTCGGCCCCGGCCGCCCGCGCGGCCTGGCACGCGGCCGACCCCTTCTGCTGCGCCGTACCCGCACCACACGCGTAGGCCCGGCTCACCGGCGTCGACGGCGCCCCGTGCGCCTGCGCGGCACCCGCCGGCCCGGCCAGCGCCGCCACCCCACCGACAAGCAGCGCGGCGATCCCGGCCGACGTACGCCGCGCGATCACGGCGACAGCCCCAAACCTCGACTCGTCCACCCCGGTGGTACGCAGAGCCGGCCGCCAAGGTTCACTTGTCGCCGGGGGTATGGCGAATGGATCAGCACCGCGCCCGGATGCAGGAGCCGGTGACGGCGGAGCGCTACGCGCTGTGGACAGCGGAGCAGCGCGCCGGGATCGAGATCGTGAACGGCCTGGTGCTGGCGGGTCCGAGCGCCTCCAAGCGACACAACCGCCTGGCCAGGCTGCTGGCGAACACCCTGGACGCCGCCGTCGGGCCGGACTGGAATGCCGACACCGGTGGCGACGTCCGGCTGCAGGATGTGCCGTTGACCAACTGCCGCATCTTCACCGATGTCGTGAAGCTGACCGCTCCCTTCCTGTTCGAGGCCGATCTCACCCGGCTGTGATCGGCGCGGCAAGCGGTCGAATCGGACTGACTGGTGGCGAATGGGGGTAATTCCCTGAGTCGCGATGCTCCGCCAGGTGGAATCATCGATGCTTGTCATCGTCTTGGGGGAGGTCGTGATGGGGAAAGCCGGGCGAGCGCTTGGCGCACTGGCCGTCGCACTGCTGATTGGTGCGGCCGTCGCCGGGTGCGGGTCGTCGGCGGGTGGCTCGGCGCCGGCCGGGGCTGCTCCCGCGGTGTCGGACCCGCACGCGGGGCACGGGTCGGCGCCGCCGCCCGCGCCGTTGCGCAGCGGTGAGCGGTTCCAGAACCTGGGCATGCCCGTCGCGTACACGCCGAAGGCGCCCAACGGCGGGACCGACGAGTACCGGTGCTTCCTGGTGGACCCGAAGCTGACGAAGACCGCGTTTCTGACCGGGAGCCAGTTCGTGCCGCAGAACGCGGCGATCGTCCACCACGCGATCTTCTTCCGGATCGCGCCCGAGCACGCCGATCAGGCCCGCAAGCTCGACGCCGACTCGCCGGGCGAGGGCTGGACGTGCTTCGGGGACTCCGGGGTGACGGGCGACGCGTGGGTCGCGTCGTGGGCGCCCGGGGCCGACGAGACGCTGCTCGCCCCGAACCTGGGCTACCCGATGCCGCCCGGCAGCCTGATGGTGATGCAGGTGCACTACAACCTGCTGGCCAGCGGCGGCAGCGCGGCCGGCTCCGATCAGTCGAGCATCCGGCTGCGGCTGAACGACGACGCCGCGGCGATGAGCCCGCTGCAGACCGGGCTGCTGCCCGCGCCCATCGAGCTGCCGTGCACCGCGGGTGAGACGGGCGCGCTGTGCGATCGGGCCGCCGCGGTGGCCGACGTCGGCAAGCGCTTCGGCGCCGAGATCGGCGGGCGCGAGGATCAGCTGGTCAAGCTGTGCAACCAGGGCGCACCGCCCGCGGCCGGCGTGACCCAGCACTGCGACCACAAGGTCCCGAAGGACGCCACGGTGTATGCGGTCGCCGGGCACATGCACCTGCTCGGGCGCTCCATCAAGATCGAGCTCAACCCGGGCACCGCCGGCGCGCGGACGCTGCTCGACGTGCCCAACTACAACTTCGACGACCAGGCGATCCATCCGCTCGACACCCCGGCGGCCGTGCACGCGGGCGACACGCTGCGGGTGACCTGCACCCACGACGCCGGACTGCGCGGGATGCTGCCGCAGCTCAAGGGCACCGCGCCGCGCTACGTGGTGTGGGGTGACGGCACCAGCGACGAGATGTGCCTCGGCCTGGTCGTGATGGGCGGGGCCGGCCGCTAGGAGCCGGTGGGGCCCGGCAGGTGGTAGACCACGAGCGTCTGCTCGGGGTGTTCGGCGACGTGGAAGGCGGCGTGCGACACGGTGATCGCGCCGAGACGGGGATGCCGGAGCCGCTTGCGGCCCGCATGGCTGAACTGGATGTCGTACTGCGCCCACCACGCCCGGACCTCCGGGCTCGCCGCGGTCAGGTCGGCCACCAGGCGGGCGACGCGCGGATGGGCGGGATGCCGTCCGGCGATCGCCCGCAGCCGGGCCACGATGCTGCGCGCCTCCTGCTCCCAGTCGACGAGTACCTCACGCGCGGCGGGCTCGGTCAGCATCCAGCGCACGACGTTGCCGCCCGGCGCGATCCCGCGGAACAGCTCGGCCGCGGCGTCGTTGACGGCCAGGACGTCGTAGCAGATGCCCGTCACATACGCGGGGTTGCCGCCCAGCAGCGCCGGAACGCCCGCGACCTCGGGCGCCACCTCCTCGGCGGCGTCCGGCTCCGGCGGCCCCACGCCACCGGCGAGGCGGCGCAGGTGCTCGTGCTCGGTCCGGGTCAGCCGCAGCGCCCGGGCCAGCGCGTCGAGCACCTGGCCGGACGGGCGCACGTCGCGGCCCTGCTCCAGGTAGGTGAGCCAGGTGGCGCTGATGCCGGCGAGCAGGGCCAGCTCCTCGCGGCGCAGGCCGGGCGTGCGCCGGCGCCCGGTGACCGGCAGGCCCGCGTCGGCCGGTGCGATCCGCTCCCGCCGGCTGCGCAGGAACGCGCCCAGCTCCGTCGTCACCTGACACCTCCGGTACTAGAATAAAGTGGCTCTGGATACCAGGCTACCGGCGCGCGAGGCTTGGTGCATGCGTGCTTGGACAGTTGCCTCACCAGACGATGACCTGCGGCTCCGCGACGTTCCCGAGCCGGTGCTGCGCGGCGGTGGCGTGCTCGTGGAGGTGCTCGCCGCCCATGTGCCGGCGTACACGGGCAAGGTCGTGACGGGCCACCGCGGCGGCCTGCCCGTGCCCCTGACCCTCGGCCCGTCCTGCGTCGGGCGCGTGATCGAGGTCGCGCCCGACGTCTTCCACGTCGCCCCGGGCGACATCGTCGTGGACACCGCGCTGCTCGACGCCGGCGGCGGCGACGAGATCCTGGTCGGCTGGGTCGGCCTGGGCGGCTCCGGGGCCGGCGGCGAGCGCACCGACCGGATGCGCGCGCAGTGGCGCGACGGCGTCTTCGCGGAGCGGGCGCTGTGCGCCAAGGAGACGGTCGTCGAGCTGCCCGGTGCGGACGCCTACCCGGACCCGGCCCGGCTGGCGTTCCTGCCGTGGCTGTGCATCGCCGCCTCGGGCCTGCATGCGGCCGGACCGCTCGCCGGGCGCGACGTCGCCGTGATCGGCGCGACGGGCCAACTGGGCGGCGCGGCGGTCCTGGTCGCCCTCGCGGAGGGCGCGGCGACGGTGACGGCGGTGGGCCGCGGCCAGGCGGCCCTCGACCGGCTGGCCGCGCTCGGCCCGCGGGTGCGCACCCACCGGCTGACCGGCGACCGCGCGACCGATGCGGCCGGCATCGGCCCGGTCGACGTGGCCCTTGACGCTCTCGGTGCCACGCCGACACCCGATCCGACCCTGGCCGCCTACGACAGCCTCCGCGGCCGCGGCACCCTCGTGCTCGTCGGCGGCGTCCGCCAGGATTTGGCCATCCCGTACGGCGACCTGATGCACCGCCGGCTGACCGTGCGCGGCTCCTGGATGAGCGACAACGCCACGGTGTCGACGGTCTGGCGCCTGGTCCGCTCCGGGCTGCTGGACCTCTCGGCGGTCGAGCTGCTCACCGTCGGCCTCGACCGGCCGGCCGCCGCCCTCGACCTGGCCGAGCGCACGACGGGGCTCGGCTTCGTGGCCCTCGTCCCCTGACCGCGGCGCCGCCGGCCGGGCCGCGGGGGGTTCCGGGCGACCGTCCGGCGGGTGCGAGTACCACCGCCGGATCTTGGTTTGAATCCTGCGTGCCATCCTGCGGGTGTAGTCCTCGAGCGGGCGGCGGCGGGCCGGCGCGCGAGGATCGCGGGGACTCGGGAGGCCATAGGTGATCGCATTCGCGGGGGAGGGCGCGGGCGACCCGATCGACCCCGGGGCGGCGCCCGGACCGGGGCGGCCGGTGGTCCGTCCCGGCCCCGACGGGTTCGCCGAGTGCTATCGGCAGAGCTTCACGGCATTGACCAAGCAGGTGTACGTCTACACGGGCGACCTCGGCCTGGCCCAGGAGCTCGTGCAGGAGGCGTTCTGCCGGGCGCTGCCGCGATGGAGGAAGGTCGCCGCCTACGACGACCCGGTCGCGTGGATCCGGCGGGTGGCGTTCAACCTCGCCAACAACCGGTGGCGGCGCGAGCGGATCGCGGCCCGCTACGCCCGCAGCCATCGCGAGCAGCACGTCGACGGCCCGAGCCCGGACCGCGTGGCGGCCCTGGCCGCACTCGGCCGGCTCCCCGACGGGCAGCGGCGGGTCATCGTCCTGCACTACCTGGCGGACAAGTCGGTGGCGGAGATCGCCGCCGAGGAGGGCATTCCGATCGGCACGGTCAAGACGTGGCTGCGCCGCGGCCGGGAGGCCCTGGCCGGCCTGCTCGGGGGAGGGGAGCGCAATGTATGACGACGAGCGGGACCCGTGGGTCGCCGGCCTGCTGACCTCGACGGCCGAGGCGGCTACCCCGTACATCCGCCCGCACGGCGCGGATGCGGTGCACCGCACGGTCCGCCGGCGCCGCAACCGCCGGATCTCCATCGCCGCCGCGGCCGTGGTGGCGCTCGCCGCCCCGCTCGCCGTCTTCGCCCTCGCCGGCCGGCCCGGCGCCGATCATCCGGCCGGCAACCCGCCGCCGAGCGGCGCGAGCGTCGCCCCGTCGGACGGTGCACCGCCGGCGCCCGCGTCGGGCGCGCCCACCGCCGCCGCGCCGAACGGCCGCATCAGCGCCGCCGACGTGCGCAGCGCGACGCTGCAGGTGCCGGACTGGCCCAACCAGTACGGCAACTTCGACACGAGCGCACCGCCCGGCTGCCCGAGCGGCAGCGTGAAGTTCAGCGGTGGCAAGGGCGGCAAGAACGGCGCCATCACGCTCAAGGGCGACCCGGTGTACGCCGACGTCGACCACGACGGCGCGCAGGAGACGGTCATCCTGCTCGAGTGCCATCCGCAGGGCGCCGACTACCAGGTGCTCGCGCTCGACCGGGACGCCGCCGACAAGATCGTCACGCTCGGCCGGGTCGTGCGCAGCGGCGGCCGGGAGACTGTGGACATCATGACGATCTGGGCCGTCCAGGCCGGCGACAACGGCCAGGTCAAGGTCGACGTGGGCGAGTACCGCCCGTGCTGCGAGCAGATCCAGGCCTCCCAGCACCAGTGGCGCACCTACGGCTGGGACGGCCGGCAGTTCATC
Source organism: Dactylosporangium vinaceum (assembly GCF_019904175.1). GTDB lineage: Bacteria > Actinomycetota > Actinomycetes > Mycobacteriales > Micromonosporaceae > Dactylosporangium > Dactylosporangium vinaceum. Next base: position 5,391,711 of record NZ_CP061913.1, read on the forward strand.
CAGACGGCCGGCCCGACAACGTGGGGCCCCAACCCGAAGGTGACAGCCCTGGTCCTCACCGGCGACCCGGTGACGATGGTCAAGCAGGCGGACGGCTCGCGCGTGGGCACCCTGCGCCTGACCATCCGCAACGCGGCGAAGTACACCACGCCGGGCAGGCTGTGGCTCGACCCCGGCATCCCGAAGACCTGGACCGTCACGTCGTTCTCGGGCTGCCAGCTGGTGGCGGACTACGAGCCGGTCAACTGCTCGTCGGCCGCCCTGCCGGCGGGCGCGAGCCGGGTCGTGACAGTCGAGGTCGCCGCCCCGGCCGGCGGCTCGCCGATCAGCGCGGACCTCCGGCCGCTCGTCGGCGCCCGGGATGGCGACGCCGGCCTGTGGTATCCGGACGTCGCGAGTGGGGGAGCCACGAACAGCGGCCTGCACATCGCCGCGACCGGGGCCTGACCCACCGGTTCGCTGCGGGCGTAGCGGTCAGGGCGGCCGGACCCGGGCCGGCCGCTCTACCGTTCGATGATGTCCGACGTTCTGCTCGTGCGTGACCTCGTCGAGCGGCTCACCGGCTGGCTGCCGCGGCTCATGCCGCCCGGCGCGCGCCGCGACGCGCTCGTCGCGGTGCTCACCGACCGGTTCGCGGCGGTGGACACCCCGGTCACCGCCGCCGGCTGCGCGGCGATCGAACGGTGCGCGTGGACGGTCTCCCGCCATCTCGCGCTCACCTTCGAGCCCGGCGGCACCGGCCGGCCCGACACCGAGCCGCCGGGCTGGCCGGACCCCGACCCGGACGTGGTCCGGGCCCGGGCCGCGTGCGTGTCGCAGGTGCGGCGCACGGCCGACGGCACCTGCCTCATCAGCGTCGACGACCTCGACGCCGTCGGCCTCGCCCAGCCGTACCTCGACGCCGCCTTCACCCTCGCGCAGGGCTCGGCCCGGGTCCTGCTCGACCTGCGCGCCAACGGCGGCGGCGACCCGGCAACGGTGGCCCACATCGCCGGCCGGCTCCTCGGCGACACCCCGGCGCAGCTGTCCGAGGTCGTGTACCCGGACCGGCGGCGCCAGTGGTGGACCCCCGCACTGCCGACCGGCACCAGCCTGCGCCAGCCGGTCGCCGTCCTCGTCGGCCCGGGCACGTTCTCGTCGGGCGAGGCGCTGGCGTATCACCTGCAGGCCCGGGGCCGGGCCGTCGTCGTGGGGGAGACCACGCCCGGCGCCGCGGACCACATCACGCCGATCCGGCTGGCGCCGACGGTGCTCGCGTTCCTGCCCGAGGCGTACGTCGTCGACAGCGTGACCGGCACCAACTGGGAGGGCAAGGGTGTCGTGCCCGACGTCGTGAGCCCGCCCGGCACGGTGATCGAGACCGCGGTGACGGCGCTGGGCTAGCCGCGGAAGTCGTCGGCGTGCTCGCGCGCCCACGCCGCGAACGGCCGGGCCGGCGTGCCGGTGACGTCGGCGGCGGTGGGCATCGGCCCGGGTGCCGCGGCCGCCGGGGGCTCGGCGGGCCCGGAGCCGGGCGCGTCGCCGGAGTACGTCTGGAAGCCGGTGAGGAAGTCGGCGCTGGCCGCCGCGAAGCCGCCCTGCGCCAGATAGAGCTCGCGGGCCCGCGCCGGGGTCACGACCTCCAGGCGGATCTCCTGCCCGATGGCACCGGCGATGAGCCGGACCTGGTCGCGGCGGCTGATGGTCTCGGGGCCGTACAGGGTGTAGGCGGCGCCGTGGTGCTCCGCGCCGAGCAGCGCGGCCGTGGCCACGTCGGCGATGTCGCGCTCGTGCACCGGTCGTCCCGTGCGGTCGGGGAACGGTTCGCGCACGACCCGCTCGGCCCGGATCGACGGCCCCCACAGCCAGAGGTTGTTGAGCATGAACTCGGCCGGCCGCACGTGCGTCCACTCCAGGGCCGACCGCTCGACCGCCTGCTCGACGGGCAGGTGGAAGTTGGTGTCGTAGCCGGTGCTGACCGCGCCCGAGGAGAGCGTGACGATCCGCCGCACGCCGGCCCGCTCAGCCAGGCGCACCACCGCCGGCGCGGTCGCCGGAAACGGGAACAGGTACATCCGGTCCACCCCGGCCAGGGCCGGGCGCAGGTTCTGCGGATCGGCGAGGTCCCCGGTGAACACCTCGACCGGCCCGGGCGGGAGCCGCGACGGCCCGCGGGTGAGCACACGTACGGTCACGCCGGCCCGCACCAGCTGCTCGACCACCGACCGGCCGACGTTGCCGGTGCCACCCGTCACGAGAATTCGCATGCGTCCTGCTTAGCCTGCCGTCCCGGCCCCGGCAAACGCGAGCGCCGTGTTCACATATTGCCCTTGAGCAGCAGGAATGCTGATGTGGAGTCTCAAGTGGACGCTGAAATTCGACAGCGACCGCCGGCCCGGCGGGGAGGTCCATAGAATGAGCCGGTGCCTGAGCAGCGGCCGACCCGCTTCGCGGTGGAGTTCAACCGGGTGTACCGCGCCGACGGGCCCGGGCACCTCCTCGTCTGGTTCGCCGGCGGACGCACCGGCAGGGTGACGATCCTGGCCGGGCCCGCCGACCCGCCCGAGGAGTTCGCCGGCGAGGTCACCGCCGAGGCGCCCAGCTCCTGCTCCGCGGCGATCCGGGCGGGCGAGTTCTGGACGCTGCAGTGCAACCGCCAGGACGGCGGCGGCTTCAAGGCTCTGTACACGCCGCTCTGACCGCTCATCGCCGGAGCGTGTGCCGGCCTGTTGCGCGGGGCGGCGGGCACAGGTGTGCGGGAAGATGCAGGGACGTGACGGCGCAGTGGGGAGAAGGTGGAGATGGCCAGGGTTGTCATGCAGGCCGTCGTGTCGGTGGACGGCTTCATCGCCAATGCCGACGACTCGGTCGGGCCGCTGTTCGACTGGTACGGCAACGGGGACATCACGGTCCGGGCCAACGAGCAGTGGGCGTTCCGGGTCGGCCGCGCCTCCGCCGACTACGTGCGGCCGTTCTGGGACGCGGTCAAGGTCACCGTCATCGGCCGCCACCTCTTCGACACCACCGACGGCTGGTCGGGTGTCCCGGCGGCCGGGGATGCGCTCGTCGTCGTCACCCACCGCCCGCTGCCCGAGGAGTGGCTCGCCCGGTTCCCCGATGCGCCGTTCCACACCGCCGGCACGGTCGAGCGCGGCGTCGCGCTGGCCAAGGAGCTGGCCGGCGGCGGCCTGGTCTGCGTGACCGCGGGCGACGTCGGCGGCCAGGCGTTCTCGGCCGGCCTCGTCGACGAGGTGGCGATGGACGTCGTCCCGGTCGTCATGGGGGCCGGGAAACGGTTCTTCGGCGGCCACACCGGCACCGTCCTGCTCGACGACCCCGACCGGGTGGTCCAGGGCGACCGCGTGCTGCACCTGCACTACACCGTCAACCGGGCGTGAGGCCCGTCCCGGCCGGCGCCGCAGCGCCGGCCGGGACGAGCGCCGATCAGTACTTCGCGATGTAGAGGCGCTGCCCGGCCGGGCGGAAGCCGACCCGCTCGTAGACCCGCCACGAGTCGTCGCCGCCGGCCTCCAGCCACGCCACCTCGATGCCGCGTTCGAACAGCCGCTCGGTGACCGCGGCGGTGATCGCCCCGGCCAGGCCCCGGCGGCGATGCGGTGCGGCGACCGCGATGCCGGCGATCTCGCAGATGCCGTCGCTCGGCACGACCGTGCCGCCACCGCCGGCGTAGCGTCCGTCGGCGGTGCGGGCACCCGTGAACACCGCGCCCCGGTCCCGGGCACGGCGCTGCCGGTCGACGTCGGCGGGGCTCGCCGCGCCGGGTGAGCCGAACGCCTCGTGCTGCACGCCGATCACGCCGGCGATCTCGGCGTCGGTGTCGGGGACGAACAGCTCGAAGCCCGCCGGCACCGGCTGCGCGATGAACGTTGCCGGCGTGCAAACGAGGTACTCGTTGCGGGCCTCGACCGCGAATCCGGCGTCGAGCAGGAGCCGCTCGAGGGTCGGGGCGCAGGTGGTGACGTACTCCAGCCGCGGCGGCCGCCCGCCGAACGCCGCGACCAGAGCGTCGACGTCGGCCGCGGTGATCTCGGCCCCGGGCACCGGCGTCGCGTAGTTGATGTGTGGACTGTCGGTCCCGTGGTCGAGCCCGAGCACGAACGGGCCGGTCTCGACGGCGTTCGGGCGGGTGGACAGGTTGGCGACAACAGCGCGCTGAATGCGCAGATCCATGGTGGACGTACCCTTTCGAGGGCTCGGTGAAGGTGAGAAGCGAGGGCAGGCGTCAGCGGCAGGGGCCGCTGGAGACCGCGGGGATCACAGGCTTCACACTTTCGAGCACTCGGGGACGTCAGTTCGTCCGCTGGTCCCACGAATGTAGCAGACGGGCGATGCAACGAATCGGTGCCGCAGCTTCGTGAGGTTCGTGTGCGCGGTGAATCGCCTGTCTTCGAGGAGTTCCTGGCCGCTCGGCTGCCGGCGCTGACCCGGTATGCCACGGCGCTCGCCGGTGACCCGAACACCGGCGCCGACGTGCTCCAGGACGTGCTCGTCAAGGCCCAGCCCCGGTGGTCGCGGATCGCGGCGATGGACGAGCCCGAGGCGTACGTGCGCCGGATGGTCATCAACGAGCTCGTCTCGGCGCGCCGGCGGATCGTCGCCCGGCTGCGACGGGAGTCCCACGATCCGCCCGAGCCGGTCGCCGACGGCGCCGAGCAGCGGGCCGAGCGCGACGCGCTGATGCGGCTCATCCGCGAGCTGCCCACCCGCCAGCGGATCGTGATCGTGCTGCGGTACTTCGAGGACCTGGCCGACGCCGACATCGCCGCGCTGCTCGGCTGCTCCGAGGGCACCGTGCGCAGCCAGGCGTCGCGGGCCCTGGCCACCCTGCGCGGCATCGCCGTGCCCGTCCCGCTGGAGGAACGATGACCGACGCCGACGCGATCCGTGCGGCCATCGCCGCGATCGCGGACGAGGCCCACCCGGCGGCCCACATCCGCGCCACGCTCGACGCGCACGCCCGCCGCCACCGGCAGCGCCGCCTGGTCCTGCGAACCGCCGGCGCGCTGGCCGCGGCGAGCGTGGCCGGGGCCGGCGGGCTCGCCGCCTACCGCCGGACCCGGCCGGAGGACCTCGTGTTCCCGCCGATCGCCGGCGGCCCGGGTGGCGGCTGGCTCACCGCCGGGCTCGGCTGGCGACCGACGTGGCTGCCCGCCGGCTACGGCCGGACCAGCCTCGGCGCCGTCGTCGACGGCTCCCAGGTCGTCGTGGTGAGTCACGAGTGGGGCCGTGGACAGCGCCCGGGTGAGCTGAGCGAGCCGTTCGTGGCCCTCACCGCGGGCTGGTCGGACGCGTACGCGGCGAGCCCGCAGGTGGTCCGCACCGACCGCGTCGAACTCGGCGGGGCGAGCGCGGAGATGCGGACGTACGCCGACGACGGCGGGGTCCTGCTGACCTGGCAGCCGGCCACCGGTCCGCGGCTGTCGGTGTCGGCCGGCTCGCGCGACGCCGAACGCGACCGCAGCGTGGCCGTGCGGATCGCGAAGTCGCTGCGGCCGGACACCGGCACGTTCGCGATAGGCCCGAAGTTCGGCTGGCAGCCGGCGTCGATCGCGAGCCGGCCCTGGATGTACAGCCTCGGGGTCGTGAACCTCTCCTGGGTCCAGAACCTGTCCGTCCGCTTCGGTGAGGGCGAGCTGACGATGACCATCGGGCCGCGGCTCGAGCCGCTCTTCGACCTCGGGACCGGCCGGTCGGTGGACGTGGGCGGCGGCGCGGCCTGGCTCGACGAGCGCGGCGGCGACCTGTTCGCGAAGGACCTGAGCGGCCGGGACGTCCAGCTCAGCGGCGACTCCGAGGACCTGCCCCGGGTCCTGCGCGAGCTCGACCTCGGGCCGGTACCGGACATGGGCTGGTACGGCACCCGGTAGCCGCCGGCTCCGGAGGCGGGTGACCCGGGAAATCGCTCTCCCCACTTGACGCAGGAGGGTGACACCGGAGTAGCGTGCGATTCGAGAGAGCGCTCTCTATCCCCGCCAGGAATCCGCAAGGAGAGCCATGCGCACCCGAACACCACGCCGCACCCGGAGTTGGATCGCGGGCGCCACCGCTGTCGCAACGCTCGGGCTGGTCGGCGTCATCGCGGTACTCAACGCCGGCCCGTCCGCCGCCGCCCAGCTCGCGGCGCCCGCCTCGCCCGCACCGCCGCCCGGCTTCACGCTCACCTGGAGCGACGAGTTCGGCGGCGCGGCCGGCACCGGGGTCAGCACCGGGACGTGGAAGTACGACACCGGCCCCGGCAGCACGTTCGGCACCGGTGAGATCGAGACCATGACGAACAGCACCGCCAACGTCTTCCAGGACGGGGCCGGGCACCTGGTGCTGCGGGCACTGCACAGCGGCACCGACCCCCGCGCCGGCTGGACGTCGGGCCGCATCGAGACGCAGGCCGCCACCTTCGGCGCCGACGCCGGCGACGTCGTGCGGATGGAGTCCTCGATCCAGCAGCCGAACGTCACGACCGCCAACGGCGCCGGCTACTGGCCCGCGTTCTGGATGCTCGGCTCGACGCTGCGCACCGGCACGACGTGGCCGACGAGCGGCGAGGTCGACATCCTCGAGGACATCAACGGCCGCAGCTCCGTCTTCGGCACCCTGCACTGCGGCGTCAACCCCGGCGGGCCGTGCAACGAGTCGACGGGCATCGGCAGTGGCGAGCGGGCCTGTTCCGGCTGCCAGACCGGCTACCACACCTATGCGGTCGAGATCGACCGTTCGAAGTCCCCCGAAGAGATCCGCTGGTACCTCGACGGCGTCAACTACTTCACCCTGCCCGCGACCCGCGTGGACGCCACCACCTGGGCGAACGCCGTGCACCACCCGTTCTTCATCATCTACGACCTGGCGATGGGCGGCGGCTTCCCCGACGCGTTCGGCGGTGGCCCCAACGCCGCCACGATCTCCGGTGGCCAGATGAACATCGACTGGGTAGCGGTCTACAACAAGAAGGGCGGCGGCACGACAAGCCCGCCCCCGGCCGGGACCAACATCGCGCAGGGCCGGCCGACCACTGCCTCGTCGACGGAGAACGCCGGCAGCCCCGCGTCCGCGGCCACCGACGGCAACACCGCCACCCGCTGGTCGAGCGCGTTCACCGACCCGCAGTGGCTCCAGGTCGACCTCGGCCAGTCGTACAACCTCAGCAGTGTCAACCTGAACTGGGAGGCGGCCTACGCCAAGGCGTTCCAGATCCAGACGTCCCAGGACGGCACGAACTGGACGAGCATCTACAGCACCACGACCGGCACCGGCGGCAACCAGACACTGAACGTCACCGGCTCCGGCCGCTACGTCCGGATGTACGGCACCCAGCGTGCGACCGCCTACGGATACTCGCTGTACGAGTTCGGGCTGACCGGCACTCCCGGCGGCAACCCGAGCGGCGCCACCCTGCTGTCCCAGGGCCGCCCGACGACCGCGTCGTCGACGGAGAACGCGGGCACGCCGGCCGCCAACGCCACCGACGGCAACACCGCCACCCGCTGGTCGAGTGCGTTCACCGACCCGCAGTGGCTCCAGGTCGACCTGGGCGCCACCCACGCCATCAGCAAGGTGGCGCTCAACTGGGAGGCCGCCTACGCCAGGGCGTTCCAGGTCCAGACCTCGGCCGACGGCACGAACTGGACGACCGTCTACAGCACCACGACCGGCACCGGCGGCAACCAGACACTGAACGTCACCGGCTCCGGCCGCTACGTGCGGGTCAACGGCACCCAGCGGGCGACGGCCTACGGCTACTCGCTCTACGAGTTCCAGGTCTACGGCAGCTGACGCCGCCCGCCACCGAGCAGGCCCACCGCGGCCGTCCCGCACGGCGACCTGGGCGAACATCGGGCCCGGAGCCTGTCGCTCCGGGCCCGATGGGTGCCCACGTGCTGTGCGCCGCCGGTCAGGGGCTGGTGCAGGAGAAGCTGCCGGGGGCCGTGTTGGTGCTGCCGTTGACGAGGAACCCGAAGGTGGTCGTGGCGTTCGGGCCGAGGGTGCCGTTGTAGTCGGCGTTGCGGACGCTGACGGTGCCGCTCGTGCCGGTGTTGACGCCGTTCCAGACGTTGGCGATCGTCTGCCCGCCGGCCAGCGTCAGCCGGACCGTCCAGCCGTTCAGGGCCGTCGAGCCGCCGTTGGCCACGGTGACCTCACCCTGGTAGCCGCCACCCCAGGTGTTGACCATGCGGAACGCCGCGGTGCAGGTGCCCGGCTGCCCGGTCACCGGCGGCGAGCTCGGCGGGGGCGACGACACCGGGGGCGACGACACCGGGGGAGAGCTCGCCGGCGGTGAGGACACCGGCGGGCTGCTCGGCGAGGTGCTCGAGCCCGGCACCGTCGTGGAGGCGGCGTTGAGCGCGTTGAGCACGGAGGTGTAGGCGGGCTTGGGGCTGCTGTTGCGGTCGAACAGCAGCGGGTTCTCGCTCCCGCGCCAGGAGTCGCTGTCGCGGATACCCCAGGTCGTGATGCCGACGCAGCGCGGGACGCTCATGCACGCCTGCGTGAGCCCGCCGTACTGGCTGGTGGAGGCGTTGGTGACGTCGGCCTCGGTCAGGGCGACGTCGACGCCGAGCGCGGCGAAGCTCGACAGCGTGGTCTGGAAGTTCGACGGCAGCGAGCTCCCGCCGGTGAAGTGGGTCTGCAGCCCGACGCAGTCGATCGGGACGCCCCGCGACTTGAAGTCCCGGATCATGTTGTACACGCCCTGGGTCTTCGCGTAGGTCCAGTTCTCGATGTTGTAGTCGTTGTAGCAGAGCTTGACCGAGGGGTCGGCGGCCCGCGCGGTCCGGAACGCCACCTCGATCCAGTCGTTGCCGGTCGACTGCAGGTTCGACGAGCGCCGGCTGCCGTTCTCGGCGAACGCCTCGTTGACGACGTCCCAGTAGGCGAGCTTGCCCTTGTAGTGGGCCATGACGCCGTTGATGTGCTCGATCATCGCGGCCCGCAGGCTGCTGCCGCTGAGGTTCGCCCAGAACCGGGGCTGCTGAGCGTGCCAGGCCAGGGTGTGGCCGCGGACCCGCATGCCGTGCTGGGTCGCCCAGTTGTAGATCGCGTCGCCGCTGCTGAAGGTGAACTGGCCGCTGTTGGGCTCGGTCGCGTCGGGCTTCATCTCGTTGACGGCCGTCATCATGTCGAACTCGCGGTTGGCGATCGTGAGGAAGCCCGAGTCGCTGAGGCGGTCGCCGCCCATCGCGGCGCCGAAGTATCGGCCGCTGCGCTCGGCGGCCGCCTTCAGCGTGGACCCGGGCGGCCCGCTGAGATCGGCGTGGGCAAGCGTGGTCATGGCCACCGAGGCCACGGCGATCACGGCCGCGCAGACGCCGCCGAGCAGCAGCCGGGTGCGGCCGCGGGCACGGCGTCGGGGAACGTCTCGCATCTGTGACTCCATCCTTGTCGATCCGCCGCCGCCGGGCCGCAGGCCCGGAACAGACGATCTTGAGGTCGTCCAGAAACGTATTTCGTATGACGTCAAGTGTCAATGTATGCCAATGGAAATGCGCAGACCGGCGCCGGAACGCTTGTAAGTTCCATCCGCGCGCAAAAGTGTTATGGATATCGGAGCGAGAGAGTCGGGTCCATTTCGATGCTTGAATGTCGCGAAATGATCTGGCAGCCTGGCGAAGACATCATGTGAGCGCTCACACCCCGCCGCGCCCGGATGTCGATCACGCTTTCAGGAGGCTCGTGTGTCAACTGTTCCCTTGAGTCGCCGCCGATTGTTGCAGGCGACCGGCGCCGGTGTGGTGGCCGGTGTCGCCGCGACGGCCGGTGCCGTGGACGTTCCCGGCGCGGCCGCGTCGGTGGCGCCGGCCCGGGCCGACATCGGCGTCTCGGCGTATGCGTTCGACCTCGGGCAGGTGCGGCTGACGGCCAGCCGATGGCTCGACAACCAGGACCGGACGCTGTCGTACCTGCGGTTCGTCAACGTCGACCGGCTGCTGTACAACTTCCGGGCCAATCACCGGCTGTCCACGAACGGCGCCGCCGCCAACGGTGGCTGGGACGCCCCGAACTTCCCCTTCCGCACCCACATGCAGGGCCATTTCCTGTCCGCCTGGGCCCAGGCCTACGCCGTGCTCGGTGACACCGTGTGCCGGGACAACGCCGACTACATGGTCGCCGAGATGGCCAAGTGCCAGGCCAACAACGGCGCCGCCGGCTTCAACACCGGCTACCTGTCCGGCTTCCCCGAGTCCGACTTCACCGGGCTCGAGAACGGCCAGGGCGTCAGCGTGTCGTACTACTGCATCCACAAGACCCTGGCCGGCCTGCTGGACGTGTGGCGCTACCTGGGCAGCACCCAGGCCCGCGACGTGCTGCTGCGGCTCGCGGGCTGGGTCGAGTGGCGCACCGCCCGGCTCAGCTACGCCCAGATGCAGTCGGTGCTCAACACCGAGTTCGGCGGCATGAACGCCGTGCTGGCCGACCTCTACCAGCAGACCGGCGACGCCCGGTGGCTGACCGTGGCCCAGCGCTTCGACCACGCGGCGGCGTTCAACCCGCTCGCGGCCAACCAGGACCAGCTCAACGGGCAGCACGCCAACACCAACATCCCCAAGTGGATCGGCGCCGCCCGCGAGTACAAGGCGACAGGTACCACGCGCTACCGGGACATCGCGAGCAACGCCTGGAACATGACGGTCAACGCGCACACGTACGTGATCGGCGGCAACAGCCAGGCCGAGCACTTCAAGGCGCCCAACGCGATCGCCGGCTACCTCGCCAACGACACCTGCGAGCACTGCAACTCCTACAACATGCTCAAGCTGACCCGCGAGCTGTGGCTGCTCAACCCCGACAACGCGGCCTACTTCGACTTCTACGAGCGGGCCCTGCTCAACCACGTCATCGGCGCGCAGAACTCGGCCGACGCCCACGGGCACGTCACCTACTTCACGCCGCTGCGGCCGGGCGGGCGGCGCGGGGTCGGGCCGGCCTGGGGCGGCGGCACCTGGAGCACCGACTACAACAGCTTCTGGTGCTGCCAGGGCACGGGCATCGAGATCAACACCAAGCTGATGGACTCGATCTACTTCTACAGCGGCACCACGCTCACGGTGAACCTGTTCATGCCGTCGGTGCTGAACTGGAGCCAGCGCGGCCTCACCGTCACGCAGACCACGTCGTATCCGGTGAGCGACACCACGACGCTGCAGATCACCGGCGCCACGAGCGACGTGTGGTCGATCCGGGTCCGCATCCCGGCCTGGGCGGCCGGCGCCACGATCAGCGTCAACGGCGTCGCCCAGAGCGTCACCGCCACGCCCGGCAGCTACGCCACCGTCACCCGCACCTGGGCCTCCGGCGACACGGTCACCGTCCGGCTGCCCATGCAGGTGGTCACCCGGCCGACGAACGACAACGCCGGCGTCGTCGCGCTCACCTACGGCCCGGCGGTCCTGGCCGGCAACTACGGCAACAGCACGCTCTCCTCGCTGCCGTCGCTGAGCACGTCGTCGGTGGTCCGGACATCCACCAGCGCGCTGGCCTTCACGGCCACCGCGAACGGCGCATCGGTCGGCCTGGGCCCGTTCTACGACGCGCAGGGCTTCAACTACACCGTCTACTGGGCCGCGAGCGGCCAGGGGTCCGGCGGCGGCAGCTACCGCCTGGTCAACGCGGCCAGCGGGCTGGTGCTGGGCGTGCAGAACATGTCGACCGCCGACGGCGGCCTGGCGCTGCAGTGGACCGACAGCGGCACCGCCGACCACAACTGGGAGATGATCACCGACGGGTCGGCGGTGCGGTTCCGCAACGTCAACAGCGGCAAGGTGCTCGGCGTGCAGAACATGTCCACGGCCGACAACGCCCCCGTCCTGCAGTGGACCGACAACGGTACCGCCGATCACCGCTGGACCCTGCTCGACCAGGGCGACGGGACGTACAAGATCCGCAACGTCAACAGCGGCAAGCTGCTGGCCATCCAGAACAACTCGACAGCCAACGGGGCCTTCGCCGTCCAGGACTCCGACAACGGCACCGCCGACAACCGCTGGCGCCTGGTCCGCAACGCCTGAGGACCACCCCGGCGGCCGGTTTCGGTCAGGCCGCCGCGGTGGCCGCCTGTGCGGTGAACGTCCGCTCGAACGCGGCGGCGGTCATGGGGCGTCCGAAGTGGTAGCCCTGGGCGAGACGGTAGCCGACGTCGTAGAGCCGCTCGGCCTGCTCGGCGGTCTCGACACCCTCGGCGACGGCGTCGATGCGGAAGTCATTGGTAAAGCCGATGAGGTTCTTGACGATGACGGCACCGGCGTTGTCCGCGGCGGCACCGCTGACGAACGACTTGTCGACCTTCAGGACGTCGACGGGGCAGTTGAGCAGCAGGCTGAGTGAGGAGTGCCCGGTGCCGAAGTCGTCGAGGGCGACCCGCAGCCCGAGCGCCTTGAGACGGGCGAGGTGCCCGGCGGCGGTCTCGGTGTTGAGCACGGCGGTCTCGGTGACCTCGACGAGCAGGCGGGCCGGGTCGGCGCCGGTCTCGTCGAGGACCCGGATGACGGTGTCGACGAATCGGGGATCGGCGAGCTGGCGGGCCGAGACGTTGACGCTGAGCCGCTTCGGTGCGGCAGCACCGTATCGCCGCTGCCACTCGGCGATCTGCCGGCACGCCTGCGTGAAGACCCACGCGCCGATGTCGGTGATGGTCCCGGTGCGCTCGGCGATGGGGATGAACTGGTCGGGCGGCACCAGCCCGCGGGTCGGGTGCTGCCAGCGCAGCAGCGCCTCGGCGCCGGCCGGGCGCCCGTCGGGCAGCGCGACGATCGGCTGGAACAGCACGAACAGCTGACCGCCGGGCAGGGCGCCGCGCAGGTCGTCGGCGAGCCGGGCCGCCTCGGCGCCGGCCCGGTCCATGCCGGGGTCGAACCACTGCCAGCGGCGCCCGCCGGCCGCCTTGGCCGCGTACATCGCGACGTCGGCGCGGCGGAGCAGTTCGGCCGGCTCGTCGCCGGGTCGCGAGTCGGTGACGCCCAGGCTGACGCCGGGGCTCACCACGGTGCCGTCGAGGTCGGCGGGGTCCTCGACCGCGGCGACGACCCGGTCCAGCAGTGCCTCGACGCCGTCGCCGGCGGGCAGGACGAGCGCGAACTCGTCGCCGCCGAGGCGGACGACGGTGCCGTGCCCGCCCACGGTCGCGGCCAGCCGGGCGCTCGTGGTGGTGATGAGCCGGTCGCCGAGATGGTGGCCGTGGCGGTCGTTGACGGCCTTGAAGTCGTCGAGGTCGAGCAGCGCCACCCGGAAGGAGCGGCCGTCACCCAGCAGGCGCCGGGCCTCCTGCTCGAACAGGGCCCGGTTGCCGGCGTCGGTGAGGCTGTCGTGGGTCGCCTGGTGCGTCAGCCGGTCCTGGTAGCGGTGCAGCTCGCCGAGCTGGGCGTCGACGGTGGCCAGGAGGGACTGGTTGTCGCGCAGGGCGATGATCTGCCGGACGATGACGAGCCCGGTGAGGGCGACGGCGACCGCCTCCATCGCCCGGGTCTCGCCCGGGTCGCGGGTGCTGGTGGCCAGGAGCAGCACGTCGGCGACGGCGACGGCGAGAAAGGGCACGACGCTGATGCGCCGCCGGCTCCGGTGCGGCCGGGGCGGGCGGCCGGCGGCCCGCTGCTGGCTGACGGCGGCGAGGTGGATGCTCAGCGCGGCCATCGGCACGGACACGATGCTCGTGGACAGGTACGGCCACGGGGTGAGAAACGGCGACAGGCCGCCGAATCCGGCGCTTATCGCGCTGCCGGTGGCCAGGGCGTAGATCGCTCCGCGGTCCAGCCGGCCCGCGCCGGCGAACGCGACCTTGACGAACGTCGCCATCGACAGGCCGGCGACCACGCTGACGACGAGCATCGGCCCCGCGGAGCCGGTCTGGTCCACCCACTCCCGGTGCTCGCGCATCGAGAAGTGCCAGAGCAGCGCGCCCACGGTGAGCAGCACGACGCAGCCGTCGATGCCGAAGCGGATCCAGTCGCTGCGACTGCGCTGCCACGACGGCAGGCGCAGCAACGCCCACAGCACGATCCCGAGCACGGCCAGGTAGCAGGCCAGCGTCACCGGCCCGATCTGCTGGGAGGGCACCGGGCCGCCTGTCGCGTCGACGGCATTGGCCACGATGCCGGCGACGAGCGGCGCGCACGCCCACGCCATGTGCCGCCAGAAGCGCCGGGTCGCCGCGTCCAGGCCCGCCTGGCGGGCCGCCGCCCGGCACGCGCTCCCGGCCAGCACCCCCGTCGCCACCACCGGCAGCCAGCCGAGAGCCGGATGCGCCCACACGTGCCCCAGGCCGATGACCAGCCAGGCGGCACTGACCAGCACCAGCACCGCGGTGCCGAGCAGGGGGCCGTAGACACGTATGCGTGACATGCCCGAGCCATTCGGCCCGGTGACCGCGGACCTGAGCACGCCGATGCCGCGGCGGCGGTGCGATCCCGTCGCGGATGGTGCCGCTTCGGTTGCCGGCGCCGGCCGCGGTGACCTCGTCGCGGGCTTCTACCGTTCCCGCTCCAGGACCCGGACGGTGTGCCGGTAGCCCACCAGCTCATGGCCGACGACCTCGACCACCGCCGACAGCGCCACCAGCGCGACCGCGATGACCAGCAGGGTCAGGCTGGTCCCGGAGGCCGGGTCGAACGGCTCCGTCGCGCCGTAGCCGAGCGGCACCAGCACCGCGGCCACGAGCGGCACGAGCACGCACAGCAGCAGGGGCACGTGCGTCAGGTCGTAGGAGCGCATGAGCACGCTCCACGTCACGAAGATCATGATCACCAGGGCGGCCACCGGGATCGCCAGCGCGAGGGCGATCTGCAGCACCGACAGGCTCTTGTCCTCCACGGCCGTGGTGGCGATCCGCAGCCCCGCCCCGACGGCCGCGATCGCACCGAAGATCGGCAGGTGGGCGTAGCGCCAGACGTAGGTGCGGCCCGGCCACCGCTCGAGGATGGTGCGCGACGGGATGAGGAAGTACGCCCACCACAGCCCGCCCGCCAGCACCAGCCCGGACGCGGCGATGACCACCGCGGCCGGGCTCCAGCCCTGGGCCCGGACCAGCGCGAGCACCGCGCCGGTGGTGGCGGCGACCACCTCGCCGATGGTGATGAGCGTGAGCAGGCTGAACCGCTCGGCGATGTGCCCGGCGTTCCAGGGCGGGCGGCCCAGCCGGCGCTCCAGGGCCACCGGCGCGGCGAGCTCGGCCAGGGCCAGCGCGACGAGCAGCCCGATCGTCACGCCGACCGGCACCGCGACGAGCGCCGAGAGCAGCCAGCCGAGCTGAGCCGCGCCGATCAGCACCGCGTAGGCGACAGCGATGCGGCGGTGCTCCGGGTCCTGCCGCGCCGCCCGCAGCCACAGGCCGATGAGGGGCACCCGCATGACGATGTACCCGACGACCATCAGCATGTTGTTCGGGCTGTGCCCGTGCGCGGCGGCCTCGAAGCTGACCGGCAGCCCGAACGTCAGGATGACGACGCCGATCATCTGCACCAGTGTCGCCGTGCGGAACAGTGCGTCGTCGTTGTCGTAGGCGGAGGCGAACCAGGTGAAGTGCATCCACGCCCAGGTGATGGCGAAGACCGCGAACGCGTAGGCACCGAGCGCCGCGCCTACGTGCCCCGCGCCGACGTGCTCGGCCAGCTGGTCGGCCGCGGTGGCGAACGCGACAACGTATGTCAGGTCGTAGAGCAGCTCCACGGGCGTCGTCGAACGGCTCCGCTCGGCCGGGTCCCGCCCGCGCATCGGCCGGAGGCGATGGTGCAGATCATGCTTGAGACGTGCGGGCAGGACGGGGTCCACCGGGCCTCCAGTGCGACGAGCGACCGGTGAATCCTACGGCCCGCGGCTCACCGGCCGGTGGTAGTCCGGAGATTGCCGGCGCTCGTGAGGTTTGTGTTCTCCATGCCGTCGCAGTCGACCTTTCCCTCTGCCACCACGAGACCCATCGACAGACCGCCTGGCCAACTGCCGGAACGCTCATCGGCGCAGCGGGAGACTTTCCAAGCTGTTTGCACCAGGTTTCGGCAGCCGACGGTCGGGCAATGCCTTTCCGGAAAGCGCCCCGACGGAAGAAGGACGGGACGGTGTCGTCAGCATCGGACGGCGCATATCCGCATTGCCGAGAGCGCTCCGTAATACGCCGGCTTGCGGGTGCCGGCGGCGTCGAACAGCAGTGGCGTCAGGTTCGAGCGCCACGAGTCGATGTCGCGCACACCCCAGACCGTGACGCCGGTGCAGCGCGACACCGCGATGCACGCGCTGACGACCCGCCGGTACGCGTCGGCCTGGGCCGTTCCGGAGCCTCCGACGTCGAGTTCGGTGATCTCCACGTTGACTCCCAGCGCCGCGAAGGCCGCGATCGTCCGGCCGTAGGTGCTGGGAATCGCGGCGGCGCTGATGAAGTGACTCTCCAGGCCGACGCAGTCGATAGGCACCCCGCGGCTGCGGAAGTCGCGGACGAGGTCGTAGACGGCCTGGGCCTTGGGCAGGCCGAGGTCCTCGATGCCGAAGTCGTTGTAGCACAGCCGGGCCGCGGGGTCGGCCGCCCGCGCGGCCCGGAACGCCTCCTCGAGGTAGGCGGGCCCCAGGCGGTTGGCCAACATCGACGGCCGGACGGAGCCGCTGTCGGCGAACGCCTCGCTGACCACGTCCCAGGTGCCGACCTGGCCCCGGAAGTGGCTCAGGACGGCGGTGATGTGCGAGCGCAGCGCCGCGCGCGTGTCGTCGGCGGACAGTGCGGCGACCCAGGCGACATGGTCGGCGCTCGGTGAGACCAGGCCCCGGCCGCGCACTGCCGCACCGTGCGCCCGGGCACGGTCGACGACCAGCCCGGCGGCGGTGAAGGCGAACTGGTTGCGGGCGGGCTCCACCGCGTCCCACTCCAGGGCGTTCTCCGGTGTGACCGAGTTGAACTCCTGGTCGAGCAGGCCGGTGTAGACCGGATCGGTGAGCCGGCCCGGCTGGACGGCGGCACCGAAGTACCGGCCGCGCGCGGCGGCGGTGGCGCCGAGGCCGGTCGCCGCGGAGGCCGCGCCCGCGTCCGGGACCGCCGCGGCCCCGATCAGGGCCATGCCGGCCACCGCGGCGGCGGTGAGTGCGCGATGCCATCGTCCGGTCCGGCCGTTGAACAGTGCTCTGGTCATGGGTCCTCCCGGTGGAAGTTACACACCCGTGCCATGGAATCGATCAATGCGCATGGATCAATATTGACGAACGACATCATACGAAATACCTTCCCCGGTGTACGGCAACACCGGCCTCGACGCCGGCAGCCGGTGCGAGCAACGGCCCGGCGGCCCACCACACTCCCGGAGGCGCCACGTGCATCGCCGCATCATCGCCACGATCGCCACGGCCGCCGCGCTGCTGCTCAGTTCGGCGTGCTCCGGTGGCGGCTCCGGCAGCGGGTCAGGGTCCAACACCTTCGAGTTCTGGTCCTTCACCGGCATCAACCAGAAGGCCGACGTCGAGCGCTACACCAAGGCGCACCCCGAGACGAACATCAAGCTGACCGAGGTCGGCAGCACCAGCGAGACGGCCCAGGCGCTCACCGCCGCGCTGGCCGGGGGCAAGGTGCCCGACCTGGTGCTGATCCAGGGTGACGACCTGCCGAAGTTCATGCAGTCGCCGGACAACTTCGTCGATCTCAAGACGCTCGGGGCCGACAAGATGCAGGGGGACTACCTGCCCTGGGTCATGAGCCAGTCGACGTCGAAGGACGGCAAGGTCGTGGGCATCCCGACGGACGTCGGCGGCCTGGCGATCGCCTACCGGACCGACCTGTTCAAGGCGGCCGGCCTGCCGACCGCCCGCGACGAGGTCTCCAAGCTCTGGCCGGACTGGGACGCGTTCATCGAGACCGGCAAGAAGTACGTCCAGGCGTCCGGCGGCAAGCAGTTCCTGGACAATGCGCCGACGAGCGTCTACTTCCAGGCCATCAACCAGGGCACCGAGCGGTACTACTCCAACACCGACCGGAAGCTGTCCTACGACAAGAACCCGCAGGTGAAGGCGGCGTTCGACCTGGCCCTGAAGGCCATCGACGCGAACATCACCGCGAAGCAGGGCTCGTTCTCGTCGGGGTGGACCGCCGCCATGGGCAAGGGCGACTTCGCCGTGGTGGCCGCGCCGTCGTGGATGCTCGGCTCCATCCGCACGAACGCTCCCGCCACCGCCGGCAAGTGGGACGTGGCGGCCATCCCTGGCGGCGCCGGCAACTGGGGCGGCAGCTACCTGGCCATCCCGAAGCGGGCGAAGAACCCGCAGGCCGCCTGGAAGTACATCACCGCCACGCAGTCCCCGGCCGGGCAGCTCGAGCACTTCCTGGTCACCGGGGCGCTGCCGACGACGCCGTCGGTCTACACCGACCCGCAGCTCGTCTCCAGAACCGACCCGTTCTTCTCCGACGCGCCGATCGGCAAGATCTACACGGAGTCGGTGACGAAGCTCAAGCCGTTCTACATCGGGCTGGAGGACGGGCCGATCGGCACCGAGTTCCTCAACGTCCTGACAAGCGTCGAGCAGGGCAAGGTGACCCCGGGCCAGGCGTGGAGCACCGCCATGACAAACGTCAAGAACGCCGTCAAGGGCTGAACGGCCGCCCGCCGTGACGACAGTGCTGGGTCCGACCCCGGCGACGACGACCCGGACACCCCCGCCCCGCACCAGGTCCGTGCGGCTGGGGGTCCGGGACCGGCTGGCGCCCTACGCGTACGTGGCCCCGTTCTTCCTGCTCTTCGCCGTCTTCGGCCTGTTCCCGCTGCTGTTCACCTTCTACGTCGCCCTCTACGACTGGGACCCCATCGGTGAGCACACGTTCGTCGGGCTGGACAACTTCTCGCGGCTGGTGGACGACACGCGCTTCTGGGGCGCGGTACGCAACACGCTGAGCATCTGGGCACTGTCGACGGTGCCGCAGCTGCTGCTCGCGCTCGGGGTGGCGCACGTGCTCAACCATGCGCGGCTGCGGGCCCCGGCGTTCTTCCGGATGTCGGTCCTGGTCCCGTACATCACCTCGGTGGCCGCGACAACGATCGTCTTCCTCCAGCTGTTCGACCGCGACTACGGCCTGCTCAACTGGCTGCTCGGGCTGCTGGGCTTCGAGCACATCGAGTTCATGGCCTCCGTGCTCGGCAGCCACATCATGATCGCCGCGATGGTGATGTGGCGCTGGACGGGGTACAACACACTGCTCTACCTGGCCGCGCTGCAGGCGGTGCCGCGCGAGGTGTACGAGGCGGCCGCGGTGGACGGCGCGGGTGGCTGGCGGCAGTTCCGCCACATCACGATCCCCTCGCTGCGCCCGATCATCGTGTTCACCGTGGTCAGCTCGACCATCGGCGGGCTGCAGGTCTTCACGGAGCCGCTGCTGGCCAGCCCGGGCTCGCTGACGTGCGGTGCCGCGCGGCAGTGCCAGACTCTGACCCTCTTCCTGTACGAGCAGGGCTTCGGCCGGTTCCAGTTCGGCTACGGCTCGGCGATCGGCGTCGCGCTCTTTGTCATGGTCGTCATCGTCGCCACGATCAACTACCTGCTCGCCAGCCGGATCCGCTCGGAGCGCCCATGAGCACCACGGCGCGGCCGCACCGCCGCCGCATCGACCGGATCGCCTGGTGGGTCTACGGCCTGCTCGGGATCGTGGTCCTGCTCAGCCTGTTCCCGCTCTACTGGATGTTCGTGGTGTCGACGACCGACTCGGCCACGGCGACAAGCCTCCCGCCGCACGTGCTGCCCGGCGGCAACTTCCTGCACCTGGCCGGGCTGGTCTTCGACATCGTGCCGTTCCTCAACGCGCTCGGCAACAGCATCGTCGTGGCCACGGCCATCGGCGTCGGCCAGGCGCTGCTGTGCGCGCTGGCCGGCTTCGCGTTCGCGAAACTGTCCTTCCGCGGCCGCAACACCCTGTTCCTCATCGTCGTGCTGACGATGACGGTGCCGACGCAGCTGTCGGTCGTCCCGCAGTACCTGATCATCTCGCAGCTCGGCTGGGTGGACTCGCTCCAGGCCGTCATCCTGCCCGGCCTCGTCAACGCGTTCGGCATCTTCTGGATGCGCCAGCACATCGCCCACACCATCGACGACGAGCTGCTGCAAGCCGCCCGGGTCGACGGCGCCACGACCTGGCAGATCTTCTGGCGCATCGCGTTCCCGCTCGTGCGGCCGGCCGCCTTCGTGCTCGGCCTGTTCGGGTTCGTCACCGCCTGGAACGACTTCCTGTGGCCGTTCATCGTGCTCAAGTCGCCGGAGCACTACACCCTGCAGATCGCCATCAAGGCCCTGCAGAGCAGCCGCGACATCGACCTCGGCCTGGCGATGTCCGGCTCGTTCCTGGCCACGCTGCCGCTGCTGGTGCTGTTCCTCTTCGTGGGGCGCCGTCTGGTCAGCGGCATCATGGACGGCGCGTTCAAGGGCTGAGCGGCGCCGCTGCACCCGCCCGGCGCCGCGGGGTCTCATCGGCTCGGCAACGATCGCGGCAGCCCGAACCACGGCAGCACCGTGTTGTCGAAGCGGGTCATGGCGCAGATCCGATCGCCGCCGAGGGTCAGCACGAACAGGCCGGTGCCGTGGCTGACGCCGGTCGGGGTGCGCAGGTAGGCCGCGAACGCCGGCTGACCGTTGGCCCGCGTCGGCACCAGGTCGGACCGGCGGCCCGAGCCGAAGATGCCGGCGAAGAAGCGGGCAACGATGTCACGGCCCTCGTACTCGAACGGCATGGGCGGCATCGACATGAACACGTCGTCGGTCAGCAGATCCACCAGCGCGTCGAGGTCGGCGGACTCGTAGGCGGTGACGAACTTCGCCACGATCGCGTCCTCGGCGGGTGAGCCGGCGGCGGGAGCCGGCTCCCGGTGCTCCGCCGCCCGCCGCTGCTGCAGGCCGGCGCGGGCCCGTTTGAGTGCGCTCTTGACCGACTCGACGCTCGAGTCGAGCATCTCGGCGACCTCGGCGGCCGGGAACCCGAGCACGTCGCGCAGGATCAGCACGGCGATCTGGCGCGGCGGCAGCACCTGCAGGGCGGTCATGAACGCCACGGACAGGGCCTCCGTCTGCTCGTAGCGGGCCTCGGGGCCCAGCGGTGCGTCGAACGCCTGCTCCAGCAGGGTGTCGGGAAACGGCTGGAGCCAGACGACCTCGCCGATCCGGGTGGGCTCGGGCGGTTCGACGTTCGGCATGTCCCACTCCTTGACCGGACGCCGGCCGGCCGACCGGCGCGCGTTGAGGCACCGGTTGGTGGCGATCCGGTAGAGCCACGTGCGGAACGAGGCGCGCTCCTGGAACCCGCCGAGACCGCGCCAGGCGGACAGCAGCGTGTCCTGGAGGGCGTCCTCGGCGTCCTGGAAGTTGCCGAGCATCCGGTAGCAGTGCACCTGGAGCTCGCGCAGGTGCGGCTGGGTGAGCTCCCGGAACGCGCGGCTGTCCCCGGCCCGGGCCTTCGAGATCAAGTCGGCTGCCACTGTCTCCACTCTCGGGTCACGTGCGTCTGGCCCTGCACCACGTACTGACACCGGCCGGGGCCCGAAAGGGTCGGCCGGCGAGCGCCCTTTTTCCGGCCTGTGCGGTGTCTACCTCAGCGGTACCCCACCGAGCCACCACAGGCACCGCGGACGACCGGAGGAAGCATGCCGAAGAACAGCACCTCGACCCCCTTGACGACGGCTCAACGGTGGGCCGTCGCCGTGACCGCGCTCGCCGGGATGATGGTGTCGCTCGACGCGCTCGTCGTCACGACAGCGCTCGGGGCGATCCGCGTCGCCCTGCACGCCTCGATCGAGGAACTGGAGTGGACTGTCACCGCCTACGTCCTGACGTTCGCGGTGCTGCTGCTGACGGCGGCCGCACTCGGCGAGCGGTTCGGCCGGCGGCGCATGTTCGTCATCGGGCTGGCCCTGTTCGCGGTGGCGTCGGCCGGCTGCGCCCTCGCCCCCGACGTCGGCACGCTCATCGCGGCCCGCGCGGTCCAGGGCGCCGGGGCCGCGCTGGTGATGCCGCTGGCGCTGGCACTGCTCGGCACCGCCGTCCCGGCCGACCGGCGCTCCCGGGCGCTCGGCGTGTTCAGCAGCGTGGCCGGGCTGGCGGTGCCGCTGGGGCCGCTGCTGGGCGGTGCGGTCGTCACCGGGGTCTCCTGGCCGTGGATCTTCTGGCTCAACGTGCCGGTCGTGGCGGTACTGATCCCCCTCGCACTGACCCGGCTCCAGGAGTCGTCCGGGCCGCCGGCCCGGCTCGACCTGGGCGCTGTGGCGCTGGCCACCGCGGCCGCGCTCGGCATCGTCTGGGCGCTGGTGCGCGGCAACACCGCCGGCTGGGGCAGCGCCGAGATCCTGTCCACCCTGACCGCGGGCGTGCTGCTCGCCGTCGGCTTCGTCTGGTGGCAGCGGCGCGCCGCCGAGCCGATGCTGCCCATGCACCTGTTCGGCTCGCGGGCGTTCTCCGCCGGCAACATCGCGATCTTCTTCGAGTGGGGATCGGCACTGGGTGCCCTGTTCTTCATGGCCCAGTTCCTGCAGACCGGGCTGGGCTTCAGCCCGGCCCGCGCCGGGCTGGGACTGATGCCCTGGGGCGCGATGACCTTCATCGTCCCGCAGCTCACCGGCCTGCTGATCGGCCGGCTCGGCGAGCGGCCGTTCATCGTCGGCGGGCTGGGGCTGCACGCGGCCGCGATGACCTGGATCGCGCTGATCGCCGAGCCCGGCCTGGCCTACGGGCAGCTGGTCGCGCCGCTCGTCCTGTCCGGGATCGGGGTGGCCACGGCGCTGCCCGCCACGCAGAGCGCCGCGCTCAGCTCGGTCGCGCCCGTCTACGTCGGCAAGGCCTCGGGGGTCTACAGCACCATGCGGCAACTCGGTGGGGTGTTCGGTGTCGCCGCGGTGGTGGCCGCGTTCGCCGCCGGCGGCAGCTACCGGTCCCCGCAGAGCTTCAGCAGCGGCTTCGCCGTCGCGATCGGGGCCTGCGCCGCGCTGTCGCTGGTCGGGGCGCTGAGCGGGCTCGCCGCACCGGGCCGCCGGCCGCTACCCCCGGCTCCGGCCGGGCGCGCGCAGGAGGGGGAGGGCCGGCCGGGTGACGGTGCGCTCGCCGCCGAGCGGGTGGCGCACCGTGTGGGCGGCGACGCCACGGTCGCGGGCCCCTAGCCGGGCAGAAGGACGCCGGCCGGTGCACCACTGGGGTGCACCGGCCGGTCGCTTGACTGCGGTGTGACGGTCAGGGGCTGGTGCAGGTGACGGCGGTCGGCGGCGGAGAGCTGTCGCCGGTGGCGGTGAAGCCGAACGTCGTCGTCGCGCCGGCCCCGAGGGTGCCGTTGTACGCGGCGTTGCGGACCGTGACGTTGCCGCTGGTGCCGGTGTTGGTGCCGTTCCAGAGGCTGCTGATGCTCTGGCCGCCGGCCAGGGTGAAGCGGGTGGTCCAGCCGGTGAGCGTACTCGAGCCGCCGTTGGCCACGGTGAACTCGCCCTGGAAGCCGCCGGGCCAGGTGTTGACGATCCGGTACGTCGCGGTGCACGCCCCGGGCTGCCCGCTGACCGGCGGGCTGCTCGGCGGCGGGCTGTTCGGCGGCGGCGAGGACACCGGGGGGCTGCTCGGGGGCGGCGAGGACACCGGCGGGCTGCTCGGCGGCACCGTGCCCTGGAACTGCGAGAAGAACTTCCAGATCTCGCCCGACGTCCACGTGCGGGAGTCGTTCGGTGAGCCGGAGCCGTCCACGGGGCTCGGCGTGTGGTCACCGTCGAACGCGGCCCACTGGACCGGGTAGCCCGCCCGGCACCCCGAGTACGTCGTGGTGATGTGGGTCAGGCTGCCCTGCGCCGGTTCGCGCGGGCTCTGGGCGGTGCAGCCGTTGTTGCGCACGAAGGTGTCGCGCAGCGAGCGCCCGTTGGAGATGTTCAGGACGCTGTCGTGGATGCCGTGGATGCCGAAGTACGCCACCGGCTGCGTGCCGCCGTTGCACCCGCTGAGGTTCGCGCCCGACAGCACGGTGACGGCCCGGAACACCGTCGGCCGGGCGCAGGCGACCGCGTAGCTCATCGCGCCGCCGTAGCTCCAGCCCAGCGCGAACAGCTGGGTCGTGTCGACGCACAGCCCGCCCTCGATGAGCCGGGTGAGGTCGTCGACGAGCGTGAGGTCGCGGCCGTTGGTGTTGGCCCACCCGTTGTCGATGCCCTGCGGCGCGACGAAGATGGTGCTGTTGCTCGACAGCGGCTGCAGCCCGTAGTAGCCCGCGGACGACACGTTCGCGGCGGTGCCGTTGAGCCAGTGGAACGCGAAGATCAGCTTGTACTGCCGGTTGGCGTCGTAGTTGTCCGGGACGCGCAGGATGTACGTGCGGTTCTGGCCGCTGCTCTGGATCGTGCGGGTGCCGCTGGTCAGGGTCGGGGCCTTGCCGCACCCGGCGGTCGCCGCGAGCGCGCCGCTCGTCGCGGCGGTCGCGGTCGACCCCCGGCCGCTGAGGGCCTGCCCGGTCGTGACCGCGACGAGCACTGCCAGCGCCGCGAGTATCGGCACCCCGTATCTGCGTGTTGCCATCGCCTCTCCTTCCGTTCGATGCCCGGCGATGCGGGCGGGACCGCGCTCAGTTGCGGATCCACTGCTGGTTGCTGCCGCCGTTGCAGGTCCACAGCTGCACGGCGGTGCCGTTGGCCGTCCCGGCCCCGTTGACGTCGAGGCACAGGCCCGATGCGACGCCGGTGATCGTGCCGTCGGTGTTGATGCGCCACTGCTGGCCGGTGCCGCCGTTGCAGGTCCAGATCCGGGCCCGGGTCCCCGCCGCGGTGCCGGCGACGTCCAGGCACTTGCCGCCGTAGACCGTCAGCCGGCCGTCCGACGTGGCGGTCCACTGCTGGTTGGCCCCGCCGTTGCAGTCCCAGATCTGCACGACGGTGCCGTCGGCCTGGCCGGCGCCGTTGACGTCCAGGCACCGGTTGGCGGCGGCGCTGCGCAGCTCGCCGGTCGGGGAGCCGGAGCCGCCGAGCGGGGTGACGGACAGGTTGTCGAACTGCGCGGTGACGCCCTGGCCGGTGCCGTAGCCGATCTGGCCGGCGACCCAGGCGGAGTCGGTGACGGTGCCGACGGTCGTGCCGTCGATGACTCCGCTGAGGGTGGTGCCGTTGACGGTGAGTGCCAGCGTGTGCCAGCGCCCGGTGCCCAGCGCCGCCGTCGTGCCGCTGGCCAGCGTCCGCCAGTTGCCGCTGGTGTTGTTGCTGCGGATGGACCACGCGCCGGTGTCACTCACGCGGAAGTAGTAGCCGTTGAGGTTCTGCGGGCCCTGATGGTTGTAGGTGTTGCCGCGGGCGATGAGCTGGGCGTAGCCCGCCTTCTGCAGCATGACGTCGGACGAGAAGGTGTAGTTGCGCCAGGACAGGTCGCCCAGCAGGGTGTACGGCTCGGCCTGGCCGCTGGTCCAGTAGATCGGGGCCTGCTCCGACATCTGGCGCACGCACTGCCCGGTGTGCCCGCCGCCGCACGGGGTGATCTCGAACGAGCCCTGCTGGTCCATGAGGTATCTCGCCTCGCGGCCGGTGGCGTAGCTGTCGAAGGTGTCGCTGTAGGGCAGCGGCAGGCCGCCCGCCGCCGGGCTGGCCGCGGTGCCCTTGCCCGCGCCGGTGGTGGTCGTGATGCTGTAGACGTAGCCGGGCTGGACGGTGAGCGAGAAGGCCCCGCTCGAGGGCGTGAGGTCGGCGCCGCGCACGAAGTAGTCGGCGGCGTTGCCGGACCGGACGTTCGTCGCCCACACGTGCACGGTGCCGGTGGACAGCCCGCCGGTGACGGTGAAGGCGAGGGTCTGGGCCGCGGTGGCGTCCATCGTCTCGATGACGGTGCTGTAGTCGCCGGAGCTCGGTGAGCGCAGTGAGACGTAGCTGCCGTTGCTGCGGTTGCCGCCGATGTAGCCGCTGGAGTTGTCGAGGTAGCGCCAGCCGGGCGCGGTGACCTGCGTGGTCTGCGCCATCACCCAGGCGTTGCGGCCGATCGAGTAGGAGCCGGACCAGGGCTGCTGGGCGACCGCGACGCCGGTGGTGGCCCAGGGAATGTTGGGTGTGATGGCGGCGATGACGGGCCAGTTGATGTACGCGGTCATCTTGCCGTCGATGTAGCCGCGGTTGATGCCGCGGGCGAGGGCGGCGGCGCCGGCGTTGTAGTCGTCGGAGCCGTTCTCGCTGGCCCAGAGTGCCTTGCCGGTGGCCACGGCGTTGCCGGAGCTGGGGCAGCTGCTCTGCGCGCTGCGGTAGCCGCAGACGTAGTGGCTGCCGAAGACCGACACCGCGTTGGCGAACGCCGGGTCGCGCAGCGACTCGTCGGCGGCGGCCCAGCCGAAGTCGTCGGAGGCCACGAGCTTCACGCCGCCGTACCCGCGCGCGTTGAGGGCGGAGCGCAGGTTCTTGTACCAGGTGGCGTTGTAGCCCTTCTCGTTCCACCCGCCGAGGTAGTCGATCGTCAGCCCGTGCGTGCCGGCGCAGTCCAGCCAGGCCGTGAGGTAGTCGATGGCGTCACTGGTGAAGAACGTGCCGTTGCCGACCCAGCCGGGCGCACCCCACGCCAGGCCCACCAGCCGGATGCCGGGGTTGCGGGCCTTGGCCTGCTCCATCAGCCACCACTCGTAGCCCCGGTTGCAGTCGATGCCGCCGCGGGTGTGCTCGTGGCTCGGCTCGGCCCCGGACGTCGAGTTGGTGTCCCCGCCGATCTCGACCTTGAGGATCTGCATCGCCGCGCCGTAGCCGGGCCGGAACAGGTAGTCGAGGATGTCGCTGCGCTGCGGCTCCGGATAGTCGACGAGCAGCCGGCTGTTGCCACCGCCCCCGCTGACCGCGCCGATGCCGTCGAGCGTCCGCCCGCCCGATGCACCGTTGACGGTGATGGCCGTCGCGGCCTGCGCCGCAGCGGCCGGCCCGGCGAGCACGCCCGCCGCGAGCAGGAGCAGGCCGCTCAGCGCGGCCAGGGCGCGCGACACGGGCGTCGGGCTCGGCGACCGGGGGACGTGGCGGCGTCCCGGCCGTAGGCTCGCTCGCTGCACCATGCGCATACCTCGCAATGTCGTCGCCGGACAGGTCCATGGAGTCTCGTCGATTTTCCGGTAATGCCGACAGGTGCTTTCGGAAAATCTGTCAGTAGTCGCCGGTGGGTCATGAAAGTTGCATATCGGAAAGCCTTCGTGAAATGCCTTCGGAAAAGGTGTTATAAATGGCGCGCCGGCAAAGTCGTCCATTCGGGGAGGTTGATGCGCGACGGGTGGGCGCCGGAGTAGTCTCAGGCCTCGATCCGACAGGGGAGGACTCATGACTGAGCAGGCGCACCGATCGATGTCGCGCCGCGATGTGCTGCGCTCGGGTGCGGTCGTCGCCGGTGGGGTCGCACTGGGCGCGACCACGGGCGCCTCACCGGCCGGCGCCGAGCCGGGGACGGACCTGGCCCACGGGCCCGCGATCCGGCCGCCCGCACTCAAGCCGGGAGACCGGGTGCGGATCGTGGCGCCCGCCTACCCGGGCGACGGCCGGCTCGTCCGGGGCCAGCAGGTCCTGGAGAGCTTCGGGCTCGTCGTCGAGTACGGCACGCACGTCTACGACCAGTTCGGATACCTGGCCGGCACCGACGCCGACCGCCTGGCCGACCTCAACGCCGCGTTCCGTGACCCCGGCGTGCGCTGCGTCTTCGGCGCCCGCGGCGGCTACGGCACCCAGCGCATCATCGACGGCCTCGACGTCGCGGCCGCGCGCCGCGACCCGAAGATCTTCATCGGCTTCAGCGACCTGACCGTGCTGCACTGCCGGCTGTGGCGGGCGGCCCGGCTGGTGAGCCTCTACGGCCCCCTCGCCACCTGGACCGACACGCGCACCGGGCCGGAGTCGGTGGAGTCGCTGCGCAAGGCGCTGATGACCACCGATCCGATCGTGGTGACCCGCGACCCGGCCGAGCCGAGCTCCGCGGTCAGCCTGCCCGGCCGCGGCTCCGGCGTCGCGTCCGGCCCGCTGCTGGGCGGCAACCTGACCATGATCCAGGCGAGCATCGGCACCGCCGACCTGCCGAGCCTGGAGGGCGCGATCCTGCTCTTCGAGGACACCGGCGAGGCGCCGTACAGCTACGACCGCATGCTGACCCACCTGCGCCGGGCCGGCGTGCTGCGCAAGCTCGCGGGCGTCGCGATCGGCCAGTTCAACGCGGCCGGTGACGGCTCCAGCGGCTGGAGCGCCGCGCAGGCCGTCACCGACCGGCTCGCCGACCTCGGCGTGCCGGTGCTCGGCGGGCTGCACATCGGCCACGGCAACGGTCAGCTGACGGTGCCGATCGGCGCCCGGGCCACGATCGACACCGCCGCCGGCACGCTCACCGTCGAGCCCGGCGTGCGCTGATCGTCGACCGCGCCGGAAAGCGTGATGACCGGGGGCGTGAAGAGGTCGAAGTTGGGTGGCGCAGCTCCGGGCAAGAATGTCGGGAAATCCGTGTTACCGTCGATCGGCGTCAATGTGATTCGGAGCGCGTGAAGGGACCGCCATGCTGGTGCGCCGGCTGTTCACCGTCCTGCTCGCCGTCATCGGCCTGAGCGTCGGGGCCGCCTTCCCGGCCTACGCGGCCCCGGTGACCATCACGCCCGGCGCGGTCTGGAACGACACCGCCGGCCGCGTCATCCAGGCCCACGGCGAGGGCATCACCAAGGTCGGCGGCACGTACTACTGGCTCGGCGAGGACAAGACCGGCGGCTCACCGTTCCAGAACATCACCTGCTACTCGTCGAGCGACCTGAAGAACTGGACGTTCGTCGCCAACGTCCTCACCCGTCAGTCCGCCGGCGACCTAGGCCCCAACCGCATCGTCGAGCGCCCCCACGTCATCTACAACGCCGCCACGGCCACGTACGTGATGTACATGCACATCGACAACACGAGCTATTCGGAGCGCCGGACCGGGGTGGCCACCAGCAGCAGTATCTGCGGCAGCTACGGATACCGGGGCAGCTTCAAGCCCGCCGGCCACGACAGCCTCGACGACAACCTGTTCCTGGACGGCACCACCGCATACCTGCTCAGCGAGGACCGCACCAACGCGAAACTGCAGATCTACCAGCTCTCGCCGGACTTCCTGAGCGTCGCGGCGCTCGTCAAGACGCTCAACCAGTACGAGTCGCCGGCCATGGTCAAGATCGACGGTACGTACTACCTGTTCGGCTCCCACCTGACCGGCTGGAACACCAACGACAACCAGTACGCGACGGCCACCGCGATCACCGGCACCTGGAGCGCCTTCCGCAGCTTCGCGCCGGCCGGCACCAACACCTGCAACTCCCAGACCACGGCCATCCTGCCGGTGTCGGGCAGCAGCGGCACCAGCTACCTGTTCCTCGGCGACCGCTGGAACCCCGGCAACCTGGCCGACTCCCGATACGTCTGGCAGCCGCTGACGATCAGCGGCACCACCGTCACGATGACCTGCCGATCCAGCTGGAGCGTCGACACCGCGACGGGGACGGTCGGCGCGGGCGACGACACCGGCGGCGCCGCTGCCCTGCGCGGCGCGGGCTCGAACCGGTGCCTGGACGTGCCGAACCGGTCCACCGCCGACGGCACGCCTGTCGCCATCTGGGACTGCAACGGCGGCACCAACCAGTTGTGGACGCTCACCGCGGCCCGGCAGCTCACGGTGTACGGCACCAAGTGCCTGGAGGTGGCCGGGCAGTCGACGGCGCCCGGCGCGGCGGTGCAGATCGCCACCTGCACGGGGGCCGCCAACCAGCAGTGGAGCGTCAACGCCAACGGCACCGTCACCGGCGTCCAGTCCGGCCTGTGCCTCGACGTCACCGGTGCCGCCACGGCCAACGGCACCAAGGTCGAGGTCTGGACCTGCAACGGCGGCGCCAACCAGGCGTGGTCGCGGGTCTGACGAGCCCGCCGGCGCATCAGCCGCCCAGGCTGCCGGCGTCCGGGCCCTCGCCCCAGATGTTCATCGCCGTCCAGCGGGTCAGCCCGTACACAAGCGTCCAGCCGACTGGCGTCAGGTAGCTCACCGCGATGGCGGCCGCGGCGAGTGTCCCGGCCTGGACCCGATCCCGCAGGCCGGTGTCCCCGGTCTCCCCGCCGGAGCGCAGCGCCCGCCGGCCGGACCACGCGAGCACGACCGCGGCCAGCGGCGCCAGCCACGCCACCGCCATGGCGGCCGCGGTGAGCCAGGTGACCGGGCTGGCCACCGAGCCGCGCACCGACACCCCGTCGGGCAGCGGCCCGTACACCATGTCGTACACGCTGCCGCTGGTGCCGCCGTGCGGCCCGCCCAGCAGCGCGAACAGGAAGCAGAAGATCGCGAGCCCGTAGGCCCACACCAGCGCGAGCTGGGCCCGCCACAGCGCGTTCGTCATCAGTCGAGCACCCAGTTCAGCAGCTGCCGGCCCGGCGGCGACAGGGAGAAGGCCAGGAAAGCCAGTGTGAGCCCGGCCGCCCCGTACAGCCACCGCCGCAGCCCGGCCGGCATCTCCCGGCGCCGCCGGGCGAGGGAGGTGAACGACAGCAGCAGGAGCAGGACCGCGAACATCGGCCCGACGATGGTGCCGATCATGCCCGGAATCATCAGGGCCACGGCCGGGCCGCCGAACACGTCGCCCGGGGCGCGGCACCCGCCCGTGCAGTGATCGACACCGTGGACCGTGAAGGTGAGCAGGTAGGGCAGCGCCACCCCGGCCACGTACCAGCCGACCATCATCAGCTGGACGAGCACCAGAAGCCGGGCCGCGGCGAAACGGGGCTCCGGCTGCGACATGCGGAGATTGTACGGGTACGGCGCGGACCGGCCTACGGGGCGGCGTTGCGCTGCGCGAACCTGGCGACCAATCGGGTTTCGCGCTAGTCTCGCCCTCACCCGGCGACGGCCCGAACGCGACCGCGGGGAGGTGACAGTGACACCGCAGCCCCGTGAACTGTCGCTGCGCGACACCAACGGCATCCTCGGGCAGCCGTGGATCCGGCCGCTGCGCACCAGCGCCGGGCTCGGCTGGCCCGGCGTGTACGTGTCGACGCAGCGCGAGCGGCCATACCGGGCGGAGTTCGGCGCGGCCCCCAGCCACGTGCTGATCCTGCACCTCAACGGCCCGGTCCAGGTCCGGCGCGGGCACCTGGGGCTGACGTCGGCCCGCACGGTCCCGCCGGGCGGGTTCTTCCTGCACCCGGCCGGCAAGGACCTCACCGTCGAGCTGGGCGGCGACCTCGACACCACCCACGTCTACGTGAGCGACGAAGCCCTGCAGGAGGCCCACGACGGGCCGGCGGTGCGGCTCACCGAGGAGCTGGGCGCCGTCGACCCGCTGCTCGAGCAGCTGGTGCTCGCGCTCGACGGCGTGCTGCGGCGCTGGGAGCCGACCGCCCGCACCTACGTCGACCAGCTGACGGCCCTCGTCGCCGGGCAGCTCGCCCAGCGGCACAGCAGCCGCCGCGGCACCGCCGGGCCGCCCCCGCCGGCCCGCTCCGCGGGGCTCAGCGACAGGCAGCTGGCGCAGGTGCGGGAGCTGCTGGAGGAGCGGCTGGCCGAGCCCGTCCCCCTGGCCGCCATGGCCGCCGTCGCCGGGCTGAGCGTCAGCCAGTTCGGCCGGCAGTTCAAGGCCCGCGTCGGCCTGGCCCCGCACCAGTACCTGCTGCGGCTGCGCGTCGACACCGCCTGCCGGCTGCTGCGCGAGCGGTCCCTGCCGATCGCCTCGGTCGCCACCCGGTGCGGCTTCTCCCACCAGGAGCACCTGACCCGGGTCATGCGCCGGCACCTGGAGACCACCCCGGCCGCGATCCGCCGCGACGGCTGACCGCGCATTTCGTGTCGGCCGCGACAGCGCGATCGTGCAGGAACTCGCGCTGATCGGCGCCGATACTCGACGTATGTCGTTCGTCTACACCGCCGGCGCGGCCCGGGTCGTGTTCGGCTCCGGCACCCGGCAGCAGCTGGCCGACGAGGTCCGCCGGCTCGGCCGGTCGCGGGTGATGGTGGTGGCCACCCCCTCGATGCGCGACGCCGCCGCGCTCGGCGCCATGCAGGTCGCCCGGTTCGACGGCGTGGCCATGCACACGCCGGTCGCGGTGACGCATGACGCTTTGGGGGTACTGCGAGCAAGCGCCGCCGACTGCATCGTGTCGATCGGCGGCGGCTCGGCCACCGGCCTGGGCAAGGCGCTGGCCGTGCGCACCGGCCTGCCGCACATCGCGGTGCCCACCACCTACGCCGGCTCCGAGGTCACGCCGGTGCTCGGCGAGACGGACGGCGGCGAGAAGACCACCCGCTCGGACCCGCGCATCCAGCCGGCGACGGTCGTCTACGACGTCGAGCTCACCGCCGGCCTACCGGTCGCGCTGTCGGTCACCAGCGGCGTCAACGCCATCGCGCACGCCGTGGAGGCGCTGTACTCCCCGGACGCCAACCCGGTGACCGACGACCTCGCCGCGCAGGCGATCCGCCGCCTCGCCGGCGCCCTGCCCCGCATCGTCGCCGACCCGGCCGACCTCGCCGCCCGCACGGACGCGCTCACGGGGGCCTGGCTCGCCGGGATCTGCCTCGGCACCGCGGGGATGGGCCTGCACCACAAGCTGTGCCACGCGCTCGGCGGATCGTTCGGCCTGCCGCACGCCGAGGTCCACACGGTCGTGCTCCCGCACGCGATGGCGTTCAACGCCGCCGCCTCGCCCGGGGCGATGCGCCGGGTCGCCGACGCGCTCGGGGCCCGCGACGCCCCCACCGCCATGTTCGACCTGATCGCGCGGCTCGGCGGCCCCGTCTCGCTGCGCGACCTGGGCCTGGCCGCGGCCGACATCCCGGCGGTGGCCCGCGCCGCGACGAGCCGGCAGTACCCCAACCCGCGCCCCGTCACCGCGCCGGACGTCGAGACGCTGCTGCGCGCGGCGTTCACCGGCGAGCGGCCGGCCGGCCCGCCGCCCACGCCGGATCTGCGGTGGCTGACCGAGCAGGTCGTCGCGTCGTTCGGCGGGGCGCCGGACCCGCGGGCGCGGCAGCTGGTCACCGACCTCGTGCGGCGGCTGCACGAGTTCGTCACCGACAACGACCTCACGCCCGGCGAGTGGCAGTTTGGCATCGACTTCCTGACCCGCACCGGCCAGCTGTGCAGCGACGTCCGGCAGGAGTTCGTGCTGCTGTCCGACACGCTCGGCGTGTCGAGCATGGTGGACGTGCTGAGCAACTCCCGGACCCCGGACACCACGCCGTCGGCGGTCCTCGGGCCGTTCTACGTGCCCGGGCCGCCGGTGCAGCCGCCGGGCGCGGACATCGCCGCCGGGCTCCCCGGCACGCCACTGTGGACGGACGTCGCCATCGTGGACGTCGACGGCAAGCCGGTGGCCGGAGCGGTCGTGGACGTCTGGCAGTCCAACGACGACGGCTTCTACGACGTCCAGCTGCCCGACCAGGACGGTCCGGTGCTGCGGGCCCGGTTCCACAGCGACGCCGAGGGCCGGGTGCGGTTCTGGTCGATCCTGCCGTCGGAGTATCCGATCCCGGACGACGGGCCGGTCGGGCAGATGCTCGCCGCGACGGGCCGGCACCAGTACCGGGCCCCGCACCTGCACTTCATGATCAGCGCCGACGGCTACCGGCGCCTCATCACCCAGCTGTTCGTCGCCGGCGGCGCCTACCTCGACTCCGACACCGTGTTCGGCGTCAAACGCGAGCTCGTCGTCGACTTCGTCCCCGGCCGCGGGGCCCCGCCGGACGGCCGCGACGTCGCCGGCTGGCGCGCGGTGACCTACACCTTCCGGATCGCCGCGGCCTGAGCGGCTGCGCCCTCGACCCGCCCTCGGCCGGCCGGCGTCCCGCCGCCGGTCGCCCCACCATGCCCAAGGGAGCACCCATGACCGAAGCGGTCGAGACCGACGTCCTCATCGTCGGCAGCGGACCGGCCGGGAGCACGGCGGCGCTGATGCTCAGCACCTACGGCGTGGCGAACATCGTGGTCACCAAGTACGACCGGTTCGCCGACACGCCGCGGGCCCACATCACCAACCAGCGGGCCATGGAGGTGCTCCGCGACGCCGGCCTCGAGGAGGCGGTGGTCGCCCAGGCCACCCCGCAGTACCTGATGGGCCAGACCCCGTTCTGCACCAGCCTGGCCGGCGAGGAGCTGGGCCGGCTGCACACCTGGTACACGCATCCGGCGCGCCAGGCCGAGCACGACCTGGCCTCCCCGACCTCCATCTGCGACATGCCGCAGCACCTCATGGAGCCGGTGCTGGCCAACGCGGCGATCGCCCGCGGCACGCGGCTGCGCTTCGGCACCGAGTACCTCGGGCTGACCCAGGACGCCGACGGCGTCACCGCCACGGTCCGCGACCGGCTGCGCGGCGACACCTTCCGGATCAGGGCCAAGTATCTGATCGGCGCCGACGGCGGCCGCAGCCGGGTCGCCGAGGACATCGGGCTGCCGATGGTCGGCCAGATGGGCGTCGCCGGCAGCATCAACATCGTCTTCGAGGCCGACCTCACCCGCTACGTCGCCCACCGGCCGAGCACCCTGTACTGGGTGCTGCAGACCGGGTCCGACGTCGGCGGCATCGGCATGGGGCTGGTGCGGTGCGTGCGCCCGTGGAACGAGTGGCTGATCGTCTGGGGCTACGACATCAACGGCGAGCCGCCGAACCTCACCGAGGACTACGCCCGGCGGATCGCCCACCAGCTCATCGGCGACGACACGGTGCCGGTCACCGTCAGGTCGTCCTCGGCGTGGACGGTCAACCACCTCTACGCCGAGCGCTACCACACCGGCCGGGTCTTCTGTGCCGGCGACGCGGTCCACCGCCACCCGCCGTCGAACGGGCTCGGCTCCAACACGTCGATCCAGGACGCGTACAACCTGGCGTGGAAGCTCAAGCTGGTGCTCTCGGGTGCGGCCGACCCGCGGCTGCTGGAGTCGTACTCCGCGGAGCGGGCCCCGGTCGGCCGGCAGATCGTGGGCCGGGCCAACCGGAGCATCGGCGAGACGAGCCGCATCTTCCAGGCGCTCGGCCTGCTGTCCACCGAGGACCCCGAGCAGATGCGGGCCAACATGGCGGCCCGCAAGTCGCCGGGCCCGGAGGCCGAGAAGCAGCGCCGGCTGCTGCGCGAGGCTGTCGAGTTCAAGAACTACGAGTTCAACACCCACGGCGTCGAGCTCGACCAGCGCTACCGCTCCGACGCGATCGTCGCCGACGGCACCCCGGCACCGGTGCCCACGCGCGACCACGAGCTGCACCACCACCCGACGACCTGGCCCGGGGCGAAGGTCCCGCACGCCTGGCTCGGCCGCGGCGCCGGCCGGCTGTCCACGCTCGACGTCGGCGGCCGGGGCCGCTTCGCGCTGCTGACCGGCGTCGGCGGCGAGCCCTGGATCGAGGCCGCCCGCACCGTCGCCGCCACCCTCGGCGTGGAGGTCGTCGCGGCGAGCATCGGCCCCGGAGCCGACTACGAGGACCTGTACGGCGACTGGGCGACGCTGCGTGAGGTCGAGGACACCGGCTGCGTGCTGCTGCGCCCCGACAACTACGTGGCGTATCGCAGCACCGCCCTGCCGCCCGACCCCGAGCGGGCGCTCACCACGGCCCTGCGCCACATCCTGGCCCTCGACCTGACCACCGGAGAGGACGACGGACACTGATGCCGGAAATTCGTTATTTCACGAGCGCTTGCAGAGTCTCCTTACTGGCCGCCAGATGGTTTGGCTCGGGGTTTCCGAGTTTCCTTTCGGTGTTACTGTCACCCGCCTTGACACGCAGCTCCGGGCGCTCATAGCGTCAAGGCAATCGATTTCCCCGCTGTTTCCCGGCCGGGCATTCCGGGCCGCATTCCGCCGCAATTCGACGGACACCCCTGCGCACGACGCCGACCACGTCGGTCGGGTCCGTGCGCCTCCGGGCGGATGCCGGGCCGCCGGGAAAGAAAGAGCAGGCAAGCATGTCGCAGACCGTTCGAACCCGCCGGGCCCGCCGGGGCCGGTCGCTGGCGCTCATGGCGTCGGCCGCCGCGCTCGCGATGGTGTCCGCCGGGTTCGCGCTCAGCCCGGCGTCGGCCGCCACCGCCGCCACCACCCTGGTAGTCGACGCGAGTCAGACGCTGCGGCCCGTGACGCACGTGGCGACCGGAAGCCTCTACGGGCTCGCGAACGCGTCGCAGCCCACGGTGGCCCTCGCCCAGGCGATCAAGCCGAACACGTTCGTGCAGATGCCCGCGGGCGGGCGCCAGCAGCCCACCGGTGACATCGCCGTCGTCGCGCCGACGGCCGTCAGCGTCGGCGCCAAACTGGTCAACCGCCTGTCCGACTACTATCCCGGCTGGCCCTACCAGTTCAGCTGGAGCACGTGGACGCCCTTCATCAACTCACAGATCAACACCATGAAGGGTTCCTCGTACTACTCCAGCATCGCCGCCTACGAGCTGTGGAACGAGTCCGACAACACCTGGAACTCGGCCAACGGGACCTACGAGAACTTCTGGACCACGACGTTCCGCCAGGTCCGCTCGATCGACCCGAACAAGCCGATCCAGGGCCCGAGCTTCTCCGACAACATCGGCGACATGCGCAACTTCCTGCAGAACGCCGTCGCCACGAACACGGTGCCCGACGTGCTGGCCTGGCACGAGCTCAGCCGGTCCTCGAAGATCGCCGGGGACGTGGCCACGGTGCAGTCCATCGAGGACCAGCTCGGCATCGCCCGGCGGCCGATCGCCATCGAGGAGTACGCCGCGCCGAGCGAGGTGGGCCTGCCCGGCCCGCTCGTCGGCTACATCGCGAAGTTCGAGCGCCTCGGCATCCGCGACGCCGAGCTGGCGTTCTGGAACCAGTCGGGGACCCTCGGCGACCTGCTGACCGCCCGCGGTGGCAGCCCCAACGCCGCCTACTGGCTCTACACCTGGTACGCCGCGATGAGCGGGAACATGGTCGTCACCACGCCGCCGGCCCAGACCGGGATCGACGGCCTCGCCGCGGTGCCCTCGGGCCGCAACCAGGTGAGCGTCATCGCCGGCAACTGCAACGGGTCGTGCGCGGTGACTGTCAACGGGCTCAACGCGCTGAGCCTCGGCAGCACGGTCAGCGTCAAGGTCGAGCAGACCGTCTCGCTGGGCCGCACCGTCGCGTCCGCCGGGCCCAGCACCGTGTCCACCACGACCTACACGCCGTCCAACGGCTCCATCACGGTCCCCATCACCATGGCGACGAACAACGCCTACCGCATCACGATCACCCCCGGCTCGGGCGGCGGCGGCACGACGACCCCGCCGCCGACCGATCTGGCCGGCACCTACCGCATCGCCAACAACAACAGCGGGCTGCGCCTCGACACGCTCAACTCCGGCACCGCCTGGGGCACCGCTGTGGTCCAGGCGACGGCCGGCTCGGCCACCTCGCAGGTGTGGACGCTCGTATCCGTGGGCAATGGGCAGTACAAAATCGTCAATCAGTCGAGCAGCCTCGTCCTGGGCATCCAGAACGCGTCGACAAGCCAGGGGGCCACGGCCCTCGTCTGGGGTGACACCGGCACGTCCGACCACCTCTGGACCCTGACGGCCGACGGGTCGGGGCACTACAAGATCCGCAGCGTCAACAGCGGCCTGGTCCTCGGGGTCACCAACATGAGCACCAGCTCGGGCGCCCAGGTGCTGCAGTGGGGTGACTCCGGCACCGCCGACCACCTCTGGACCCTTACCAGAATCTGACGATCCGAAAAGCGTTATGCCACGCCGCTACAGATGGTCGGGGGGGCCGGTGCTTGACAGCGTCCGCGGCTCTGTGCCGAGATGGACACCCGGCTCCCTCGACTTGCACGGTGATGGCGCGTGGCAATGACGAACATCGGCCAGGCTTCTCTGGTCGCGGCGGCGAAGGCCGGAGACGAGCGCGCCCGGGACGATCTGCTGGCGGGGCATCTGCCGTTGGTGTACACGATCGTGCGGCGGGCCCTCGCCGGGCATCCCGGCGGTGTGGACGACGTGGTGCAGGAGACGATGCTGCGGGCGATGCGCCAGCTGCCGGCGCTGCGCGAGCCGGACAGCTTCCGGGCCTGGCTGGCCGCGATCGCGGTCCGTCAGGCCGGGACGTATCTGCAGCGGGAGCGGACCGTCAGCGGGCGGCGGGTGCCGCTCGACGAGCTCACGGATGCGCCGGACGCGGACGACTTCGAGGACCTGACAGTGCTGCGGGTGGAGCTGTCGGGGCAGCGGCGGCAGGTCGGGCAGGCGGTCGGCTGGCTCGACCCGGAGGACCGGGCGCTGTGGTCGCTGTGGTGGCTGGAGGTCGGCGGGGAGCTGAGCCGGGCCGAGCTCGCCACCGCGCTGGGCGTCGGCGTCGTGCACGCCGGCGTGCGGGTCCAGCGGATGCGGGAGCGGCTGGAGCAGGCGCGGGTGCTCGTCGCCGCGCTCGACGCCCGGCCGCGATGCCCCTGGCTGGACTCGGTCCTGGCCGACTGGGACGGCATCCCGAGCCCGCTGTGGCGCAAGCGGATCAGCCGGCACACCCGGTCCTGCGTGGCGTGCACCCGGGCCGCCGAGGACGCCGTCGACACCGAGCACCTCCTGAGCGGCTTCGCGCTGCTGCCGGTGCCGGGCCCGCTCATCGGCGCCTTCGGCGGCCACGACACCGCCGCCGGGATCAGCGCCGCCGCGCCGCCGGCCGCCGCGACCGGCCCGGCCGTCGCGGCCGCCTCGGCGAAGGCCGGCTGGTTGGTGGGTCTGCCGGTGGCGAAGCTCGTCGTCGCCGGGTCGCTGGCGGCCGGGGTCGCGGTGACCGTCGCGGTCTGGCCGCGCACCGAAGCGCCGTCGCCCCCGGTCGCGGCGCCCTCGGCGGTGCCGTCGTCCGCCGGTCCGTCATCGCCGCCGCCCCCGCCCGGGCTGCACACAGGCCCGGTGTCGCTGGAGCTCGACGCCGGGCCGGGCCGCTATCTGGGCACCGACGGCCAGCTCGGCGTCCTGGTCACGCCGGCGACCGCGGCCGCGCGGCAGCGGGCCACGTTCACGGCGGTGCCCGGCCTGGCCGACGCGGAGTGCTACTCGTTCCGGGCGGCCGACGGGCAGTATCTGCGCCACGCCTCCTGGCGGCTGCGCCTCGACCGCGACCAGGGCACCTCGCTGTTCCGCGGCGACGCCACCTTCTGCCCGCTCGGCACCGGCACCGGCGACGTCATGCTCGAAGCGTCGAACTACCGCGGCTACTTCATCCACCGCGACGGCGACGAGCTGTGGGTGCACCAGGCCGACGGCACCGCCGCCTTCCGGGCCGGCAGCACATTCCGCGTCCGGCCCGCGCTGAGCTGAGACAGGCGAAGGCGGTGTGGCCGCGGGATCGCCGCCACACCGCCGTCACCACCCGGGCGTCAGCTCAGGCTGAAGCGCTGGTTGGCCTGGCCGTTGCAGTCGTAGATCTGGATCTGCTGGCCGTTGCCGGTGCCCCAGACGTCGAGGCAGCGTCCGGACTGGACGCCGGTGATGGTGCCGTTGCTGTTGACGTTCCACTGCTGGTTGGTCTGGCCGTTGCAGCTGTAGATCTGTACTGCGGCGCCGTTGCCGGAGCCGGCGGCGTCCAGGCAGCGGCTGCCGTAGATCTGCAGCTGCTTGCTGGAGGTGTAGGTCCACTGCTGGTTGGACTGGCCGTTGCAGTCGTAGAGCTGCACCCGGGTGCCGTTGGTCTGCGAGGCGTTGGGCACGTCGACGCACCGGCCGGACTGCGCACCGACGATGCGACCGGCGCCACCACCGCCGCCGGAGGTCGGCGAGGTCGTGGGCGTCGGGGACTGGGTGCCCCCGCCCGTCGGCGACGTCGTCGGCCCGGCCGCGTTGAGGGCGTTGAGGACCGAGGTGTAGGCGGCCTTCTTGTTGCTGCCGCTGAACAGCAGCGGGTTCTCGCTCGAGCGCCACGAGTCCTGGTCGCGCACGCCCCAGACGGTGATGCCGACGCAGCGCGAGACGTTCATGCAGGCCTGGGTGAGGCCGGCGTACTGGGTGGTGGAGGCGTTGGTGACGTCGACCTCGGTCAGCGCCACGTCCACGCCCAGCGCGGCGAAGCTGGACAGCGTGGTCTGGAAGTTCGACGGCAGGGAGCTGCCGCCGGTGAAGTGCGTCTGCAGCCCGACACAGTCGATCGGCACGCCCCGGGACTTGAAGTCCTGGATCATCCGGTACACGCCCTGCGTCTTGGCGTAGGACCAGTTCTCGATGTTGTAGTCGTTGTAGCAGAGCTTGACCGACGGGTCCGCGTTGCGGGCGGTGCGGAACGCGACCTCGATCCAGTCGTTGCCGGTCTGCTGCAGGTTGGAGTTGCGGCGGCTGCCGTCCTCGTTGTAGGCCTCGTTGACGACGTCCCAGTAGGCGAGCTTGCCCTTGTAGTGGGCCATGACGCCGTTGATGTGGTCGATCATCGCCTGGCGCAGAGAGCTGCCGCTGATGCCACCCCACCAGCTCGGCTGCTGGGAGTGCCAGGCCAGGGTGTGGCCGCGGACCTTCATGCCGCGCTGGGTGGCCCAGTTGTAGATCTGGTCGCCGGAGCTGAAGTTGAACTGCCCCCGCTGCGGCTCGGTGGCGTCGGGCTTCATCTCGTTCTCGGCCGTGACCATGTTGAACTCACGCGCGGCGATGGTGGTGTAGGCCGAGTCGCCGAGCCGGCTCGCGGCGATGGCGGTGCCGAAGTATCGGCCGGACTGTGCCGCGGCCGCGCCGAGCGTGCTGGCCGCGGCGTTCGCGTCGGGAATCATCGCCATGGCGCCGATCACCGCGACGCCGGCGGCGAGCGCGCCGCCGAGCAGCGCACGGATCCGGGGTCTTGCTGCCACTGGGGCCTCCTTCTGGGTTCTCCGGCCGGAGGCGCCGTCCACCGCCCGCGGAGCAGACGGGAGCAGCCGCGCGGGTGCAGGGGTGTCGGCGGAAGGCCCGACCCGGCCGGAGAACGGTGGGCTTCAATGCGCAGCCATGCTGACACGCGCCCGGATCGCCGAGCAAGAGTTTCCGGAATAGATTCGTAAGTTCCGGAAGCGGGCGTGGCCCGGACCGGCACCGCGATCGATGCCGTTCCGGGCCGCTTTCCGCAGCTCTCACTGCTGTGATCGTCGCTCCGGCGGGCCGCCCCGCCGGGGCCGGTATCGAAACTTTCGAGTTTTCGAGCCTGAAAATTTCGGGAACCGGCCCCGGCGCGGCTGTCAGCGGTAGCCGGCAGCCACGATGTTGGCCTGCACCGCGTTCTCGGTCGCGTCGGACGGGTAGCCCGCGACCATGGCGCCCTCGTAGAACGTGCCCGCGCTCAGGTTGGCCCCGCCGCCCGGCTTGCAGCAGTCGCCGCCGCTGCCGAGGATGATGGCGCCCTGCTTCTTCATCGGGCTGTACCCGCTGGGAAGCCCGCCGTCCCACACCGTGTAGAGGCTGCCGGACTGCGCGTTGCTGCCCTTCATGGCGAAGCGGGACGTGCCGTTGTTCTTCAGCGTGGCGGTCACGAACTTGCTGGTGAACGCCCGCTGGGCGGAGTTCCACGACTGGCTTCCGCCCGAGTAGAGACCCCACTCCAGATCGGCCTGGACCCACGGGCCGGTGCCGGAGCAGCCGCCGAACCAGCACTCGGTGCCGAAGTTGATCGCGTCCATGGCCCCGGCGGCGTCGGCCTTGCGCGTCGTCTCGCTGTTGCCGTAGTCGAAGCAGCAGCCGCTGTTGACGTGCGTGCCGGAGGTGACCATGTACATGCCCTCGGGCGCCGAGCCGGTGGGCACGCCGGTCAGGTGGCCGTCGCGCCAGTAGCTGTTGCCCGGGTTGATGTACAGCGAGTACGCCTTGCTGCCGCCGACGGTCAGCGACTCCGAGGTGGCCCGGGCCGGGCTGCTCGAGCTGGAGCCCGGCACCACCGAGGAGCCCTGATACCACAGGTCGTTGCCGTGCCCGGACTGGTCGTATACCACCGTCACCACGCAGGTGGTGCCGGAGCAGAACGAGTCCTGGGCGGCGGCGTCGGCCGTGCCGCCGGCGGTGCGGGTCGCGATGTCCCGCGTCGCGTTGTCCGAGGACCGGCGCACCTGGTACAGGCGACCGGAGTAGGACTGCAGCAGCGCCCGGGTGGTGCTGTGCGCGGCGACGCACGGTGTCGCACCGGCCGCGTAGATGTCACACGGGCCGGCGCCCACCGGTGGCGGGGTCGTCGGGCCGGTCGGGCTGGTCGGCGTGGCCGGCTGGCTCCACTGCTGGTTGGCGCCGCCGTTGCAGGCCCAGAGGATGAGCTTGGTGCCGTTGGCGGTGCCGGCGGCGTTGGCGTCGAGGCAGAGCCCGGACTGCACGCCGGTGATGGTGCCGTTGCTGTTGAGGTTCCACTGCTGGTTGGTCTGGCCGTTGCAGTCCCAGATGATGACGGCGGTGCCGTTGGTGGTGCCGCGGTTGTTGGCGTCGAGGCACTTGGTCCCGTACACCTGCAGCTGCTTGCCGCTCGTGGCGGTCCAGGACTGGTTGGCCTGGCCGCTGCAGTCGTAGAGCTGCACCTGCGTGCCGTTCGCCGTCGACGAGTTGGGCACGTCGACGCAGCGCCCGGACTGCTGACCCACGATCGGCGCGGCCGTCGCCGCCGACGCGATGCCCGCCGCGAGGACCACCCCGGCGACGGTGAGCGCGGCGGCGCTCAGGGCGGCGACGGTGCGGCGGTTCACGTCCGGGTCCAGTTCTGGCTGCCACTGCCGTTGCAGGTGTTCAGCCGGACCAGCGCGTTGTTCGCGGTGCCGTTCGCCTCGAGGCACAGCCCGGACTGCACGCCGGTGATGGTGCCGTTGCTGTTGACGTTCCACTGCTGGTTGGTCTGGCCGTTGCAGTCCCAGATCTCCACCTTGGTGCCGGGCGAGGTCTGGTTGTTGTACGCGTCGAGGCACTTGCCGAGCACCTGCAGCTGCTTGCCCGCGGTGTAGGTCCACTGCTGGTTGGTGCCGCCGTTGCAGTCCCAGATGATCAGCTGGACGCCGTTCGTCGTGCTGCTGTTGGGGTCGTCGAGGCACCGGTTGGCGCCGGTGTTGCGGACCGTCGTCGTGGACCCGCCGCCGGGATTGCCGGTGGTACCGCCCGCGACCCGGTACATCACCACACCGTGCCCGGGCACGCTCGCGCTGATCGTGCCGCTGGTGGTGCTGCTCGCCCCGCTCCACAGGTCGGTCAGCGAGTAGGACGACGCGCCGGACTTGCCGATCGCGGCGGCCGTGGTGCTGATCGTGGCGGTCGCGGTGTTCTCGTTGAACAGCACCACCGACACGTCGCCGTTCGCCAGAGGCTTGGCCAGCACGTCGAGCCCGCCCGAGGAGCTCACCATCCGGCCCTGCTTGCCGGCCGAGTCCTGGTCG
Source organism: Dactylosporangium vinaceum (assembly GCF_019904175.1). GTDB lineage: Bacteria > Actinomycetota > Actinomycetes > Mycobacteriales > Micromonosporaceae > Dactylosporangium > Dactylosporangium vinaceum. The sequence goes on from NZ_CP061913.1 coordinate 5,434,922, forward strand.
ACCGCGATGACGGCCTTGTTGCCGAGGATCGACAGCGTGGTGGCGCTCGCGTTGACCAGGTTGTTGCCGGCCAGCAGCGGCGCGGCCATCTCGGCCCACAGGCTGAAGTGGGCCCGGTCCTCGGTGGCCGACATCCCGTTGCCGACCTCGAGCATGTCCGGGTCGTTCCACTGGCCCGGCCCGGCGTACGCGGCCAGCCCGACGTTCTGGTGGAAGATGTTCAGCACGCTGCTGAAGTTGTTCTGGATGTCGCCGGTGGTGCGCCACAGGTTGCCGACGGGTGCCGCCCACGTCCACGGGGCGTTCACGCCCCACTCACAGATGCTGTAGACGATCGGCCGGCCGGTCGCCGCGAGCGCGTCGCGCATCGCCGAGTAGCGGGCGATGTACTGCTGCGTGGTCGAACTGCCGTTGTTGAAGCAGTTGTCGTACTTCAGGTAGTCGACGCCCCAGGCCGCGAAGCTGCGCGCGTCCTGCTGCTCGTGCCCTAGGCTGCCGGGGTAGCCGGCGCACGTCTGCGTCCCCGCGTCCTCATAGATGCCGAGCTTCAGGCCCTTGCTGTGCACGTAGGCCGCGGTGCCGGAGATGCCGTCGGGAAACTTCGCGTAGTCGGGCTGGAGGTTGCCCGCCGAGTCGCGGTTGTGCTGCATCCAGCAGTCGTCGATGTTGACGTACTGGTAGCCGGCGGCCGCGAGCCCCGACGACACCATCTTGTCGGCGGTCTGCTTGACGAGTGCCTCCGAGACGTTGCAGCCGTACGCGTTCCAGTCGTTCCACCCCATCGGCGGGGTGAGGGCCAGGTTGTTGGCCAGCGCGTGGGCCGGCTCGGCCGAGCGCACGCCGATGTACCAGAAGGCCGCGCCGGCGGCCAGGAACAGCGCGACCGCGCGCACCAGCCAGGGTCTGAGTTGTATCCGCATTCGTTGTCTCCTTGATCGGCGCGCGGTCAGGCGCGCAGGCTCCACTGCTGGTTGGCGCCGCCGTTGCAGGCCCAGAGGATGAGCTTGGTGCCGTTGGCGGTGCCGGCACCGTTGGCGTCGAGACACAGGCCGGACTGCACGCCGGTGATGGTGCCGTTGCTGTTGACGTTCCACTGCTGGTTGGTCTGGCCGTTGCAGTCCCAGATGATGACCGTCGTGCCGTTGGTGGTGCCCCGGCCGTTGGCGTCGAGGCACTTGGAGCCGAGCACCTGCAGCTGCTTGCCGCTGGTGGCGGTCCAGGACTGGTTGGCCTGGCCGTTGCAGTCGTAGAGCTGGACCTGCGTGCCGTTCGTCGTCGACGAGTTGGGCACGTCGAGGCAGCGGCCCGACTGGCCGCCGACGATCTGGCTGCCGTTGCCCGAGCCGGTCCCGGTGCCGAAGGAGTATCCGGCGGCGGTGATGCTGGCCTGGACCGCGTTCTCGGTGGCGTCGGTGGGGTAGCCGGCGGTGATGGCGCCTTCGAAGAACTCGCCGACGCCGGTGTGGCTGTTGTCGCCGCCGGTGCCGAGCAGCAGTGAGCTGTCGTTCTTCATGGGTGAGTAGCCGTTGGGGAGGGGTCCGGAGAAGGTGGTGGTGAGGCCGCCGGTGGTGGCGTTGCCGTATTTGAGGGTGAAGTTGGTGGTGCCGTTGTTCTTTTCCCAGGCGGAGACGAACGGGTAGTGCACGCCGGAGTTGTTGGGGTCTTTGTTGGAGCCGGTGTTGGTGTGGTACATGCCGTTTTCGAGGTCGGCCTCGACCCAGGGGCCGGTGCCGACGCACGGGTTTTTCGGGTTCCCCCAGGTGCCGAACCAGCACGCGGTGCCCCACTCGATGGCGTTCATCGTGGCGTTGCCGGTGTCGGTGTGTGAGTTTTCGCCGCTGCCGTAGTCGAAGCAGCATTGGTCGTTCACGTAGTTGGAGGAGGTGATCATGTAGATGCCCTCGGGCTGGGCGCCGGTGGGGGCGTTCTTGGCGTGGTCGATGCGGTAGCCGACGCCCTGCGTGACCTTGATGCCGTACGCCTTGTGCCCGTTCACCGTGACGGGCAGGGCCTTGGCGTCCGCGCCGACGTCGGCGCCGTTGGGTCCGGGGCCCTTCCAGAAGCCGCCCCAGGAGATGGGCAGGTCGTTGTGGTTGCTCGTCTGGTCGTAGATCTTCGTGATCGTGCAGGCGGCGCTGCCGCAGAAGGTGTCCTGCGCGGCCGCGTTGGCCACGCCGCCGGCCGACAGCAGCCCCACGTCCAGATACTGCCGGTCGGAGCCGCGCTGGACCTGGTACAGCGGGCCGTTGTAGGCCGCGTACAGCGCCCGGGTCGTGCTGTGGGCGCCGATGCAGGGCGTGCCCCCGCTGGCGTAGATGTCACACACCTGCGGCGACGCCGCCGCGGCGCTCGGGGCCGGGGCGAGCAGCGTGATCGCCGCGGCGGCGGCGATCGTCACCGCCCCGCTCAGGGCCGCCGCGAGACGGCGGCCGACGGTGGGTTGCATGGGTCATCGACTCCTTGGTCCGGCTCACCGCCGGAATGTGAGCGCTCACAGCCGAGCGGCGGTGAGGGGTGTCGGCGCGGATGGGAAGAGCAGCGCTCCGGCGGGCACGGATTGACGGATCCGGCGGGAAGGTCTGCCGTCCGGTGACGTTGCCACAATGTTTCCATTCGTTCAAGAGGTAGCCGTCGATGGGGGGCGGATCGCGAGCCGCGCGGGTGAAAGGGCCGGACGTGACCTTCCACGGGGCCCGGCCATAACGCAAATTCGGCCTTGACCTGCACCGGACTCACGCGCATTCTGACGCCGCTTCAGCAATCGTTGAGCGGCAATGTCTGGTTTCCGAAAGAGGGTGCAGCATGCGTGGATCGGGTCGTTGGCTGCGAATGGCAGCGCTCACATTCGCGGCGGCGGTGGCCGGTGCCGTGATGCACGCGCCCGCGGCGGCCGCGGAGTCCAACGGGGGCGTGCGGGTCATGCCGCTGGGTGACTCGATCACCGAGGGCACCCAGGTGCCGGGCGGCTACCGCATCGGGCTGTGGCAGCGGCTGGCGGCCGGCGGGTATCGCGTCGACTTCGTCGGCTCGCAGTACAACGGCCCGTCGAGCCTGGGCGACCACGACCACGAGGGCCACCCCGGCTGGCGCATCGACCAGATCGACGCCAACATCACCGGCTGGCTGCGCACCTCGACCCCGCGGACGGTGCTGCTGCACATCGGCACGAACGACATCCTGCAGAACTCCAACGTCTCCGGTGCGCCCGGCCGGCTTTCCACGCTCATCGACCACATCATCGCGGCCGCGCCGAACGCGGAGATCTTCGTCGCCACCATCATCCCGCTGGGCAACGCCGGGCAGGAGTCGGCGGCGCGCACGTTCAACGCCGCGATCCCCGGGATCGTGCAGAGCCGGGCCAACGCCGGCAAGCACGTGCACCTGGTCGACATGCACAGTGTGGTGACGACGGCCGAGCTCATCGACGGGGTGCATCCGACCGCCGGCGGCTACGACAAGATGGCGGCCGCCTGGTACACCGCGCTGCGGTCCGTGCCCGGCAGCCTGGAGACCAGCGGCGGCGCGACCGGCTCCGCGCTCGTCGGTGCCGCATCCGGGCGCTGCCTCGACGTGCCGGGCAGCAACACCACCAACGGCACCCAGCCGATCATCTGGGACTGCAGCGGCAACGCCAACCAGCAGTGGACCTACACCGCGAGCAGGCAGCTGCAGGCGCTCGGCAAGTGCCTCGACGCCCCCACCGGCGCGGTGGCCGGTGCGAAGGCGCAGATCTACAGCTGCAGCGGCCAGGCCAACCAGCAGTGGACGCTCAACGCCGACGGCACGATCAGCAGCGTCTCGTCCGGCCTCTGCCTCGACGTCTACGGCGCGGCCACGGCCAACAACACCCCGGTGGTCCTGTGGACCTGCACGGCCGCCGCCAATCAGCGCTGGAACCGTTGAGAGGAACCGCATGGCTACGTCCCGCAACCGCACCGGAACACTCATCGCCGGCGCGCTCAGCGCGGTGCTCGCCACCGCCGGCGGCGTCCTGGTGAGCACCACGGCCCACGCCGCCGCCGGCTGCCGCGTCAGCTACGCCGTCTCCAGCCAGTGGCAGGGCGGCTTCGGCGCAAACGTCACCGTCACGAACCTCGGTGACGCGGTCAACGGCTGGACCCTCGCCTGGTCGTTCGGCGCCGGGCAGACGATCACCCAGCTCTGGAACGGCACCGTGACCCAGTCCGGTGCGCAGGTGAGCGTGGCGAATGCGAGCTACAACGGCTCCATCCCCAGCGGCGGCAGCGTCGCGTTCGGCTTCAACGGCAGCTGGACCGGTACGAACCCCGCGCCCGCCACGTTCGTCCTGAACGGCACGGCGTGCACCGGCGAGGTCGGCGGCTCGTCGTCGCCGACCGCCGGCCCGAGCGCGAGCACCAGCCCCAGCGCGAGCACCAGCCCCAGCGCGAGCACCAGTCCGAACCCGAGCTCCAGCCCGAGCACGGGTCCGGGCTGCACCGCCACCGGCACCGGTGGCGGGTCGGGGCCGTGCCCGGCCGGCTACGAGACCTCCAGCGGGCTGCCGAACCACACCATCTACCGGCCGGAGAGTCTTCCGGTACAGAAGATGCCGATCTTCGTCTGGGGTGAGGGCGGATGCTCGGCCAACGGCACGGCGTCGCTGCCGTTCCTGCGTGAGATCGCCTCCCACGGCTTCCTGGTGCTGGCCAGCGGCGCCCCGAACGGCTCGGGCTCCACGACCGCCGCCATGATGACCCAGTCGATGGACTGGGCGGTGGCCGAGAACAACCGGGCGGGCAGCAAGTACTACGGCCGGCTCGACACGTCCAGAATCGCCGTCGGCGGCTGGTCGTGCGGCGGCCTGGAGGCCTACGAGGTGTCCAACGACGCCCGGGTGAGCACCACCCTGATCTTCAGCAGCGGGCTGCTCGACGACAACAACGACTACCAGCTGCGCCGGCTGACCAGGCCGATCGCATACTTCATCGGCGGCCCGAGCGACATCGCCTACGCCAACGCCATGGACGACTGGGGCAAGCTGCCGTCCGGGCTGCCCGCGTTCATGGGCAACCTGAACGTCGGCCACGGTGGGACTTACACGCAGACCAACGGCGGGGAGTTCGGCCGGGTCGCCGTGCTCTACCTGAAGTGGCGACTGAAGGGCGACACGACGGCCGGCGCCGCCTTCGTGGGCAGCAACTGCGGCCTGTGCCACACCCAGTGGACGGTGCAGCAGCGCAACCTCACCCTATGACGCCGCGACACCGGCGAGGATCTCGGCGACGGTATGCGCACTGACGCTCGCCGGTGTCCCGTCGCCGTGCCGGGCCGCGACCGCCCGCACGTGCGCCTCGGCCGCCCGGGCCAGCCCGTCGTACACCGCGACGAAGAGGTCCCGGGCGGCCGGGCGCGGCCAGCCGGGCGGCAGCAGCCGGATCGGCAGCCGGGGGTCGAGGACGGCGAAGCGGCGGTAGGTGTCCATCACCGCGGTGCGGGCGTGCACCGCTTCCGCGCCGCCGACCCCGCCCGCGGCGATGCGGGGCAGCAGCGGCCGCCAGCGGCTGATGAACGCGTCGTAGTCCCCGGCGATGGCGGCGATGTCCCACGCCTGGAGCGGATCGCGCCGCGCCACCGCGCCGAACTCGACGTGCCGGGCCCGGAACACCGTCAATGACCCGGGGGCGACCGCGTCGAGCTGGCCGGCGGCCGGATCGGTGAGCGCGTGCGGTGAGATCCACAGGCCGTCGTAGAGCGGGGCGTAGCCCAGCCAGCGCAGCCGCCCGCGCAGCTCCCGCCGGCGGGAGCGCTCCTGCTGCGGCAGCGAGAAGGCGATGAGCGTCCACCACCCGTCCCACGAATCCGCCGCGGCCGCCGCCGACACGATCCACTGCCCGCCGGCCGAGAGCTGGCCGGCCGCGGCGGCCGCCAGCCGGTAGAGGCTGTGGCGGCCCTCCCGGCGGTTCTGCAGCACGCCGCGGCGGGCCAGCCGGCTGATCGCGGTGCGGGCGCCCGCCTCGCTCACCCCGGACTCGACGAGCAGGGCCACGATCGCGGCCGACGGCAGCCAGGCCCTGGTCCGCAGCGTGTAGTCGGCCATCAGCGTCAAGGCCAGGCCCTGGGGGGCGGGGCCGGACTGCCGCCGGGGGAGCCGCACCGCGGCGTCGTCGTCGGGAAAGATCTCCTCGATGTCGAACGCGTCGGCCACCGCCCGACTGTATCGCCTCGGGTGATCTCCACATCGATTGACACTTATGTGTCCCAGGTACACACTAAATGCCGCACGACGGCTTGGGAGCCGCGCCGTTTTCTCTCCGATTCCAAGAGACGAGGAGTAGGCGCATGCGATTGAGAAGGAAACTCCTGCTCGGCCCGGTGGCAATGCTGGTCTTCGCCGGGCTGACCCTCGTGGCGTTGCGGCCCGCGTATGCCGCGACGCTGACCGAGGTCACCAACTTCGGCGCCAACCCGGGGGGCATGCGCATGCATGTCTACGTCCCGGACACGCGCCCCGCCCACCCGGCGATCGTGGTCGCCATGCACGGCTGTGGCGGCTCCGGCCCGGGCTTCTACTCGGGCAGCGAGTTCGCGAGCCTGGCCGACCGGTACGGCTACATCGCGATCTACCCGAGCGCGACCCAGCAGGCCGGCTTCGGCAACTGCTTCGACACCTGGTCCGACGCGGCCAAGCGGCGCGGGGGCGGCAGCGACCCGGTGTCGATCGTGTCGATGGTGACCTACGTAGAGCAGCAGTACGGGGGCGACCCGAGCCGGGTCTACGCGACCGGCAGCTCGTCCGGCGGCATGATGACGAACGAGATGCTGGCGTTGTACCCGGACGTCTTCAAGGCGGGCGCGGCGTTCATGGGCGTGCCGTTCAACTGCTTCGCCAACGCGGCCGACTATCCGCCCGGCACCAGCCGCTGCACCGGCGGGAGCATGGACCGCACGCCGCAGCAGTGGGGCGACGCCGTCCGGCAGGCGTATCCCGGATACAGCGGGCCGCGGCCCCGCATGCAGCTGTGGCACGGCACCAGCGACACGCTCGTGCCGTACTCATTGCTGCAGGAGGAGATCGAGCAGTGGACGAACGTCTTCGGCCTCAGCCAGACGCCGACGTCCACCGACACGCCACAGTCCGGCTGGACCCGCCGGCGCTACGCCGACTCGTCCGGCACGGTGCAGGTCGAGGCGTACAGCATCCAGGGCGCCGGGCACAGCCTGCCCTCGGCCGGCATGGCCGCGTACGCGATCGCGTTCTTCGGCCTGACCGGCAGCGGGCCTACCACGTCGCCGGTGTCGAGCCCGCCCGTCTCCAGCCCGCCCGTGTCGAGCCCGCCCGCGTCGAGTCCGCCGGTGTCGAGCCCGCCCCCGGGTGGGTCCGCCTGCCGGGTGACCGACACGATCAGCGCCTGGAACACCGGGCTTACCGCGAACATCACCATCACGAACACCGGGAGCGCGGCCGTCAACGGCTGGGCGCTTACCTTCACGCTCCCGGGCGGCCAGAGCATCACCTCCGGCTGGAACGCGCAGTACAGCCCGGCCTCGGGGGCGGTGACCGCCCGCAACGTCAGCTACAACGCCACCCTGGCGCCGGGCGCGTCGACGACGATCGGCTTCCAGGCCACGCACACCGGCAACACCGCCCGCCCGGCGGCGTTCGCACTCAACGGCGCCGCCTGCACCATCGCCTGAGCGCTCCCTGACCCTCGAACAGCCCCGGCCGCGGCGCGCGAGCGCCGCGGCCGGAGCCTTGTGCGGTTACTGCAGCGAGGCGTCGTCGACGTAGAGCCCGTCGGTGCCGGCGGCCGTCTCGACGTACATGGTGGCGCCGGTCAGCGTGCCGGTCCACGACACGGTGGCGGTGCCCGTCAGCTGCGTCCAGCCGCCGGTGTTCACCGTGGCGGCCGGGGTGAGCTGGACGTAGTTCGTCGTGCCGTTCGCGGTGACGGCCAGGGTCACCTTCGCGCTCGGGGTGCCGGTCTGGGACCGGACCCAGATGCTCGTGGTGTAGCTCTTGCCGTTGGTGAGCTTGGACGTGACGTCCTGGGCCGGGCCGTTCCAGGCGGCGGTGCGGCCGCTCAGCAGCAGGGACTGGGTGCCGCCGTGCGCCACGGTGCTCGAGGACAGCGAGCCGGCGCCGAAGACGGACCAGCCGCTGGTCCCGCTCTCCAGGGTGCCGTTGGTGAGCAGGTTGCCGCCGCCGCCCCCGTTGTCACCGCTGCCGCCGGCGAACTGCCACCAGTTGACGTTGAAGAGGTTGCCGGTGCCGCCGGTGTACTTGAAGTACAGGTCGTGCGTGCCGGTCGCGCCGCTCACCGGGCACGTCACGGTCGTCCAGGTCTGCCAGCCGCCCGTGCCGGCCACCGTGCAGGTGCCGACGAGCGTGCCGTTGACGCTGTCGAGGTGCAGCTCGATGCGCCCGCCGCTGGTGGCCGAGGCGACCCGGGCGCTGAACGACGTCGCACCGTTGCCGAACGCGACGCCCTTGACCTTGACGTTGTCGCCGTTCTCGATGAAGCCGACGTTCATGCCGCCCTCGCTCGACGGCTCGGTCTCCACGCCGCTCTCCCAGGCGATGGTCTCGGCCTCCTGGCGCACGTACGGGTTGAGGGTGCCGACCTGCGGCGCGCCGGTCGTCGTCATGTTGATCGTCGGGATGGTGCCGTCGGCGTTGTAGTTGAACTTCTCCACGGCCACGGAGCGCGTGTAGCCGCCACCGCCGGGCAGCGCGCCGTTGTGGTAGAAGAAGTACGACCCGCCGTTGAAGTCGATGACACCGGGGTGGTTGGTGAAGCTCGAGCCCTGGGTCGGCATGACGGTGCCGCGGAACGTCCACGGACCGGTCGGTGACGTGGCGGTCGAGTAGGCGATGTACTCCGAGCAGCACTTCGCGGCGAACACGTTGTAGTACAGGCCGTTGCGCTTGTAGACCCAGGGGCCTTCCTCGAACAGCGTCGGCCGGCTCGTGTTGCCGGTGCGGGTGCCGAAGCCGGCGGTGGTGAGCGGGATCTTCGCCGGGCTGCCGTTCGTCGAGATCATGTCGGCGTTGAGCTTCACGTACCACAGGTTCGGGTTGCCGTAGTACAACCACGCCTGCCCGTCGTCGTCGATGAAGACCGTCGGGTCGATCTCGGAGCCCTGGATGAGCGGCCGGCCGATGGCGTCGCGGAACGGGCCGGTGGGGCTGTCGGAGACGCCGACGCCTATCGCGTTGCTGCCGTTGGCCATGCGCACCGGCACGTACCAGTAGAACTTGCCGTTGCGGTAGACGGTCTGCCCGGCCCACGCGTCGGAGCTCGCCCAGCTGAACGTGGACAGGTTCATCGGCGAGCCGTGGTCGGTCCAGTTCACCATGTCGGCGGAGGACCAGACCCGCCACTCGCGCATGGTGAAGTACGTCGAGTTGTCCTCGTCGTGTCCGGTGTACAGGTAGACCCGCCCGTTGTAGACGAGCGGGGCGGGGTCGGCGGTGTAGATCGTCTGCACGATCGGGTTGTCGGCCCGGGCGACGGCCGCCGGCATGAGGCCGGCGACGCACAGCAGGCCGGCGGCCGCGGCGAGCGCGCGCCGGATGGAAACTTTCACGGAACGCTCCTGATGTGGGCCTGTTACCGCTCACAATGCGCGTGGCGGGGCGCGGTGGGCGACAGGTGTGGGATGTCAGGGAACCTTGCCAGAATCGTTCCAGGCATTCAAGTAAATCGTTCGCCCGGGTCGGCGCGACCATTTGCGGCCGGCTCGCATAACGATTTTTCCGCAGGCTTCCGGACTTGAATGATGGGCATTGCTCTGGCACCGTCGGTTCCGCGCCGATGTGCGCTCACACCGGTCGATGCGCTCTGGACACCCCTGCGCCGGCCGCCGGGCCCGGGGTGCCGGTCCGGACGCCGGCCCCCGGGTGACCCGGACCCCATCGAATGCTTGCTGAAGGAGGGCCGCATGCATCGCATGCTGCTGCGGGCACTGCTGATAGCGGCGGCCCTGCCGCTGGTGGTGGCCGCCGTGCTGGTCTCGACACGGCCGGCCGCCGCCGCCGGCCTGACCCGGGTGACCGGGTTCGGCAACAACCCGACGAACCTCAACATGTACATCTACGTGCCCGCGAGTGTCGCGCCCCGCCCGGCGCTGCTGGTGCTGGTGCACTACTGCAGTGGTTCGGCGAGTGGGATTTTCAACGGTAACGGGCATGACTATGTGACGGCGGCGGATCGGTACGGGTACATCATCGTGGTGCCGGAGGCGACTCGTAGCGGTAGTTGTTTCGATGTGTCGACTCCGGCGGCGTTGAGGCGTAACGGGGGTAGTGATTCGACGGGCATCATGTCGATGGTGAGCTATGCCCGGTCGCAGTATCCGAGTATCGATGCGTCGCGGATCGTGGTGTCGGGGTTTTCGTCGGGGGCGATGATGACGAATGTGCTGGCTGCGGAGTATCCGGATGTGTTCAGTGCGGCGTCGGCGTTCTCGGGTGTGCCGGCGGGGTGTTTCGCGACGTCGGACGGGTCGTTGTGGAACAGTCAGTGTTCGGGTGGCAATGTGAGCAAGTCGGCGCAGCAGTGGGGTGATCAGGCCCGGGCGATGTATTCGGGGTACTCGGGGCGGTATCCGCGGATGCAGTTGTGGCATGGGACGACTGATACGACGCTGGCGTATCCGAACTTCGGTGAGGAGATCAAGCAGTGGACGAATTTGAACGGGTTGAGCCAGACGCCGGCGTTCACTGATCATCCGCAGTCGAGTTGGACGCGGACGCGGTACGGGAACACGGGGACGCAGGCGACGGTCGAGGGTGTGAGTATCGCCGGGGTCGGGCACCAGTTGCCGATGTCGGGGCAGCTCGCGTACGCCATCGCCTTCCTCGGCCTCGACGGCAGCGGCGGCACCACCACCTCTCCCACGCCGCCGTCCTCCCCGCCGGCGTCGTCCCCGCCGCCGCAGGGCGGGGCCAAACGGATCGTCGGTGCGCAGTCCGGCCGGTGCGTCGACGTGCCCAACGCGTCGCAGACCAACGGCACCCGGGTGCAGCTCTACGACTGCAACGGCCAGTCCAACCAGCAGTGGACCTACACCTCCAGCAAGCAGCTGCAGGTCTACGGCAGCCGCTGCCTGGACGCCGCCGGCTCCGGCAACGGCGCCGCAGTACAGATCTACAGCTGCAACGGCCAGACCAACCAGCAGTGGAACGTCAACAGCAACGGCACCATCACCGGCGTCCAGTCCGGACGCTGCCTCGACGTCTGGGGCACCGGCAACGGCCAGCAGATCCAGATCTACGACTGCAACGGCCAGGCCAACCAGCGCTTCAGCCTGAGCTGACCGGGCCGGAGGACGGGACCATGGCGGGCGGCCCGGCTACCGTTGTAGCCGGGCCGCGTCGCTCGGGCCGCCGCGGCGCACCAGCCAGGCGTCGGTGATGTGGTCGAACATCGCGGCGGCGGCCCCGTCCGGGTCGCCCGCGGCGATGCGCTCGTAGATGCGCCGGTGTCCCAGGTTCGACGCGATGCACAGCGAGCGGTCCGTGCGCCCGACGTAGCGCGCCGTGTGCAGCACCTGGCTGACCAGGGCCTTCACGACGGCTCGGGCGATGCGGTTGCCGGACGCCTCCATGATCGCATCGTGGAAGACCCGGTCCTGCTCCTCGTAGGCCACGTGGTCGTCGACGAGCTCGTCCATCCGGGCGACGGTTGCCCGCAGCCGCTCCACTGTCGGCTCGTCGGCCAGCCGGGCCGCGACATTCGCCATGTCCGACTCGAGCAGGCGCCGGGTGACGACGAGGTCGTCGAGGATCGCCAGGCTCTCGTCCTCGGCGACTGACGCGCCCAGGACGAGCTCGTCGAGCATGTTCCACTTCGACGGGGCCGTGACGACCGTCCCGCTGCCCTGGCGGACCTGGACGAGCCCCTTCTCCTGCAGCACCTTCACCGCCTCGCGGATGACCGTGCGGCTGACCGCGAACGTCTCACACAGGGCCGGCTCGGGCGGCAGCGGCGTGCCGGGCGGATGCACGCCCCGCACGATGCGCTGCACCAGCTCCGCGGTGACCGCCTGCGCGAGGTTGGCCGGGCGCTGCACCCATGACGGTGGAGCGACGGTCCGGCCGTCCGGGCCGGCCTGGGATGTCGTCATCGGTCCTCCGTCGGGCGCGGGCTGCCGTGGCGCGCACTGCGCGGCCAGTCTACGGGTCGGCTCCGGCGGCGCTCGAAGAGGGCCTTGCAAACATCATACGTATGCTCTTACATTGCCTCGCAGTGAACTCATGCGCAACACGACCTCACGGACAAGGACGTGCATATGTTCCGAAGCAGGCAGGCGGCGCCCGGCCGCCTCCGGATGGCGAGACTCGGCGGTGCGGCGATCACGATCGCGCTCGCCCTCAGCGGCTGCGGCCAGTCGGGCGAGGCATCCGCCGGCTCGTACGGCTTCCCCCAGGTCGCCCAGGACGACAACGCCGGCATCACCGTGTGGGTCGACGCCGACCGGGCGGCCGCGGTGGACGCGTTCAAGAAGGCCAACCCCGGGGTCAAGATCGAGTCGGTCACGTACGACGGGTCGGCGAACGGATCGAACTCCTTCCGGACCAAGATGCAGCTCTTCGACCGGGCCGGCAGCGGCTGGCCCGACGTCGTCTTCTCGACCCAGAACAACGACGCCGCGTGGGCCAGTCAGAGCACCAACGGCAAGCAGGCGTTCGCGGCAATGCTCGACCAGGGGCTCGTCGCCAAGGAGACCCTGACGAACTTCACCGCCGGCGCGCTGAACCCCTGCACCGTCGGCGGCAAGGTGTACTGCCTGCGCAACGACCTCGCCCAGGTGGTGCTCTGGTACGACCGGGCGCTGCTGCAGCAGTTCGGCTACGCGCTGCCGACCACGTGGGAGGAGTACCAGGCGCTCGGCGAGCGGGTGGCCCGCGAGCACCCCGGCTACATCGTCGGCACGGTCGGCGACGCCTGGACGCCCGAGGTGTTCTTCTGGGGCAGCAAGTGCCGGGCCAACGGCATCACGGGGCCCAAGTCGGTGACCGTCGACACCGGCAGCACCGAGTGCAAGCGGGCCGCGGCGATGCTCGACGTGCTCATCAAGAACGGCACCACGCCCTCCGTCAGCGTGTTCACCCCGGAGTTCGTCAAGACCTACGCCGGCAAGGTGCTCATGGCGCCCGGACCGGCGTGGTTCTCGGGCGCCATCTTCAACAACCCGCAGTCGCTCAACGTCGCCAAGGGCGAGCTCGGCGTCGCCGCGCCGCTGCCGTGGCGCGGCGAGGAGGCGGTGACCGGCAACGTGGGCGGCGGCACCTGGTTCATCAGCAGCCACTCGAAGAACCTCAAGGCCGCCGCGAAGTTCGCCGAGTTCGTCACCACCGCCGACGACTACCAGGTCAACCTCGCCCCCGGCTACCCCGCCTACGCGCCGGCCGCCGACAAGTGGATCAAGAAGCAGGAGTCGAGCGGCTACTACGCCACCGACCTGCAGCCGTTGATCAAGGCCGGCACGCAGATCTGGAGCGGCTGGGGCTCCGGCATCTTCAGCCAGGAGGCGATCTGGGCCAAGACCGTCACCCCCGCGATCGCCGGCGGCAAGAGCCTCGTCGGTCTGCTGCCGGAGTGGCAGACGGCCATCAAGAACCAGGCCCAGGTCGACGGCTACACGGTCACATGACGATCCTGCAGGAGGTCGCGCGCCCGGCGGGCGCGCGACCGCGGCCGGCGGCCGGGCACCGCGGGATGCGCTACCTGTTCGTGGTGCCCTATACGGTCCTGGCCGCCGTGTTCGGCGTGTTCCCGGCGCTGTACGCGGTCGTGCTCGCGTTCACCGACGGTGCCGGCCGTTTCGCCGGCGTCGACAACTTCGCCAAGGTGTTCGGTGACTTCCGGTTCCTGCCGGCTGTGGGCCACGTCGCCACCTTCCTGCTCATCTGGTTGGTCGCCCTGGTCGTGCTCGTCACCTTCCTGGCGATCGTGGTGCACGCGGTCCGGGTCCGCTGGCTCAGCCGGACGCTGCGGCTGGTCTTCTACCTGCCGGGCGCCGTCGCGGGCGCGTCGAGCGTGCTGCTGTGGCTGTTCGTCCTCGACCCCACCGCGAGCCCGGTGGCCGGGCTGCTGCGCGCGGCCGGGTTCACCAGCTTCAACCAGGTGATCGCGCCCGGGAACCTGCCGCCGATCTTCGCCGTCATCGCCTTCTGGACCGGCGCCGGCGGGTGGATCGTGATCATGTACGGCGCGCTCAACACGATCGGCTCGGACATGATCGAGGCGGCCCGGCTGGACGGCGCGAGCGCGCTGCAGATCGCCCTGCGCATCCAGCTGCCGCTGCTGCGCAAGTGGATCTCGTACATGGGCATCATGTCGCTCGCGGCCGGCAGTCAGCTGTTCGTCGAGCCACAGCTGCTGTCCCAGGCGAGCAACGCGGTCGTGCCCAACGACTACTCGCTCAACCAGCTGGCGTACCTCTACGCGTTCCAGCAGAACGACTTCAACGCCGCGGCGGCCGTCTCGCTGCTGCTGCTGATCATCGCCCTCGCGCTGTCGGCCGTCTTCGTCACGCGCGGCGGACTGTTCGAGAGGGACTGACACGATGGCCATGGCGACTGCACGAGGCCGGGCGGACACCGCCACCGGCTGGGCCGGCCGCACGATCGCCGCGGTCGTGGCCGCGGTGTTCGTCCTGTTCTTCGCCGTCCCGATCGTCTGGCTGCTGCTGGCGACGACCAAGTCGGCCCACGCGCTCGTCGTCGGCCCGCCCTTCGCGCCCGGCAGCCTCGGGGACCTGGCCGCCAACTGGCGCCAGCTGCTCGAGTTTCAGGACGGGGCGGTCGTGGCCTGGATCGGCAACTCGGCGCTCTACGCGCTCGGCGCGCTCGCCGTCACGCTGCTGGTGAGCATCCCGGCCGGCTACGCCCTGGCGATGACCGAGTTCCGGTTCCGCCGGTTCCTGCTCGTGCTCACACTGATCGTGATGCTGATGCCGAACACCGCGCTCGTCCTGCCGATCTTCCTCGAGCTCAACGTGGCCGGCCTGATCGGCAGCCCGCTGTCGGTCATCCTGCCGATGTCGTTCTTCCCGTTCGGCGTCTACCTGACCTATATCTACTTCTCCACCAGCCTGCCGCGCGACCTGCTCGCCGCGGCCCGCGTCGACGGGTGCACCGAGACCCAGGTGTTCACCCGGGTGGCCCTGCCGCTGGCCACACCGGTGGTGGCGCTCGTCGGCTTCTTCAGCTTCGTGCAGAGCTGGAACAACTTCTTCCTGCCGTTCGTGATGCTGCCCTCCAGCGACGGCTATCCGGTGCAGGTCGGCCTGACCGCACTGCTCGCCTCGACCCCGGCGTTCAACCCGAGCTCCGCCGGGACCCAGTCCGTGCAGCTGCCGACGCTCGCCCTGGCGACTGTCGTGTCGGTGCTGCCGGTGCTGATCGTCTTCCTGTTCGCGCAGCGCTTCCTGGTCGCGGGCATGACGGCGGGCGGCACCAAGGAGTGAGTGCCAACCGTGCCGACAAGGAGCCACAGTGAAGGTCACCGGATTCCGCAGCCTGACCACCCAGCACGACTGGGGCCGGCTGATCGGGGACGTCAACGGCGTGATGGCCGAGCCCTGTACCGACGTAAACGTGCTGATCCTGGAGACCGACGAGGGGCTCGAAGGGGTGGGCATCGGCCCGCACGGCGACGTCGGGCGCGTCTTCGGCGCGGTCGAGGGGGAGGACCCGCGGGCGGTGCCGGTCCTCTACGACCGGATGCTCGCCAGCGTGTTCAAGACCGGCCACGCCGGTGCGGCGTTCGGCGCGATCGGCGTGCTCGACATGGCGCTGTGGGACCTCAAGGCCAAGCTGGCCGATGAGCCGCTCTGGCGCGCGCTCGGCGGCCGCGACCGGTTCGTCCCCGGCTACGCCTCGGGGCTGGACATCGCGCTCGACGACGGCGAGCTCGTCGCCCTCTACGAGCGCTTCACTGAGCGGGGCTTCACCGCCGCCAAGCTCAAGGGCGGCCGCGACCTCGACCACGACCTGCGCCGGCTGGAGGCCGTGCGCGACGTGCTGCGGCGCAACACGGCCCGGCCCGCGCTGATGTTCGACGCGAACGAGTCCTGGCATCGGTCGCAGGCCGTTCGCTTCGTCGCCGCGTTGGAGCAGCGGGTCGACCTGACCTGGATCGAGGAGCCGGTCCGCCGCTGGGACGCCGCCGGCCTCGCCGCGGTGCGCCGGGGCGTGCGCGCCGCCGTCGCCACCGGGGAGAACCTCACCGGCCTCGAGCAGTACCGGCCGCTGCTCGACGCCGACGCGGTCGACATCGTCCAGGTGGGCAACGTCTGGGGCATCACCCACTTCCTGCGCGTGGCCGCCGTGGCCCACAGCCACGACCTTCCGGTGAGCCCGGTGGCCCACCACGGCAGTCCGCTGGCCCACGCCGCCGTGGCCGTGCCCAACCACCTGACGTTCGAGGTCCAGGATCTGGTCGCGCCGATCGGCCTGCACATCGACCAGGAGTTCCAGGACGGTGGCATCGTCCTTGGCGACGCCCCCGGTCTGGGCATCCGGGTCGACGAGGACCGGATCCGGGCGGACCGGGCGGCCGACGGGCCGGCGGCGGTGCACGGCCCGCACGTCCGCCCCGCCCGGGCGGGCCTGCGCCTGATCCCGGAGGAGGCGTAGGACAGGGACTAGGTGGCCGGCTGGATGAGGCCGGCGGCGTGCAGCGCCGGCCAGAGCGTGTCCGGCACGGCGGCCGCGGCCCGGCGGGCGGCCTCGCCGACCTCGGCCGGGCTGCGCAGGCCGACGACCGTCGAGACGACCGCCGGATGGCCGCGGACGAAGGCGAGCGCGGCCTCCGGCAGGGTGACGCCGTGCTCGGCGCAGATCGCCGCGATGTGCCGGGCCCGCCGGAGGATCTCGGCCGGCGCCGGCCCGTAGTCGTAGGTGGCGTCCTGCGGAGGCTGGTCCGTGGCCAGGACGCCGGAGTTGTAGACGCCGGCGACGACGACGCCGACGCCGTGCTGCTGCGCGGCCGGCAGCAGGTCGTGGGCGGCGCGCTGGTCGAGCAGCGTGTAGCGGCCCGCGCACATGACCAGGTCGACGTCGGTCTCACGCACGAAGCGGGCGAGCATCGGCGACTGGTTCATCCCGGCGCCGACCGCGCCGATGACGCCCTGGTCCCGCAGCTCGATGAGCGCGGGCAGGGCTTCGGTGACCGCCTGCGCCCAGTGCTCGTCCGGGTCGTGCAGGTAGACCACGTCGAAGTGGTCAAGGCCGCTGCGCCGCAGGCTCGCCTCGAGGGAGCGGCGCACGCCGTCGCGGCTGAAGTCCCAGACCCGGCGATGGGTCGCCGGCACGTCGAAGCCCTCGGGATCGCGGCCGGGCGCGGCGCCGGGTGCGGGCACGAGCAGCCGGCCGACCTTCGTGGAGACCAGGTAGGAGTCGCGTGGGCGGCCCCGCAGCGCCGCACCCAGCCGGCGCTCGGACAGGCCGAGCCCGTAGTGCGGCGCGGTGTCGAAGTATCGGACGCCGGCGTTCCAGGCGCTGTCGACCGCGGCGGCGAACGTATCGTCGTCGATCGCCCGGAAGAGGTTGCCACCCGGCGCGGCGCCGAACCCGAGCGCGGTGAACCGCAGCTGCGGCCGGCGGGGTAGCGCCGCGGTGATCACGACGTAAACGTAACTCGTATGATGTTCGCGGTCAACTGTCGATGCGGCGGCCCACCGGTGCGATCGGCCCGGCGTCGCGTCCGAGCACTCCGGATCGCGCGAAAGTGTTATGAGTGAATGCGCCGCAAAGTCGGTCGAGCGCAATTCGGAAAATTACATTGCACCGCCCGCGTGCGGCATTACCGCGACTTGATTCGACCGGAGTTCTCTGGCAATCTCATCGATCTCGATGACTGACGCCGAACCGCCTTCCACATCGGCTGTTAGCGCTCACAAACAGTGAAGTCCCGACCGCCAGAAGGACTTACCTCATGACCTCCGCCTTGACTCGGCGCCGCTCGCCCCGGCGCTGGGCCGCCGTCGCGGCCGCCGTCCTACTGATCCTCACCGGCGCCGTCACCGCCGTCCTGCGCGCGCCAAGTGCCCAGGCACTGGAGAACGGCGTCGCCCGTACCCCACCCATGGGCTGGAACAGCTGGAACACATTCGGCTGCAACATCAACGAGACACTCATCCGGCAGATGGCCGACGCGATCGTCAGCAGCGGCCTGCGCGACCTGGGCTACCAGTACGTCGTCGTCGACGACTGCTGGTTCAACCCGAACCGGGACTCGTCGGGGAACCTGCAGGGTGACCCGTCGCGGTTCCCCAGTGGTATGAAGGCGCTGGGTGACTACCTGCACGGCAAGGGTCTGAAGTTCGGTATCTACGAGGCGCCGCTGGACAAGACGTGCGGGCAGTATTTCGGCAGCTATCCGGGTGCGACCGGTAGTGGTGGTCATGAGACGCAGGACGCGCGGCAGTTCGCGGCGTGGGGCGTGGACTACCTGAAGTACGACTGGTGCTCGCCGACGGGCTCGATCAACGATCAGGTCACCGTGTTCTCGCGGATGCGTGACGCGCTGGCCGCGACGGGCCGGCCGATCGTGTACAGCATCAACCCGAACAGCGTCCATGCGAAGACCGGCCCGCAGCGTAACTGGGGCGATGTGGCCAATCTGTGGCGGACGACCGAGGACATCCAGAACATGTGGAACGGTGGTCAGGCCAACAACTATCCGATGGGTGTGCAGAACATCGTCGACGTCACGGTGCCGCTGGCCGGGTACGCCGGGCCGGGGCACTTCAACGACCCGGACATGCTTGAGGTCGGCCGGGGCGGCGGGATGAACGACACCGAGATGCGCAGCCACTTCGCGTTGTGGGCGATGCTCGCCGCGCCGCTGCTGGCCGGCAACGACATCCGTTCGATGAACGCCGCGACCACGACGATCCTGGGCAACCGCAACCTCATCGCGATCGACCAGGACTCGCTCGGGCTGCAGGCGACCCAGGTCTCCAACGACGGCACCCGCCGGGTGCTGGCCAAACGGCTCGCCAACGGCGACGTCGCGGTGGCCCTGTTCAACCAGGGCGGCTCCACCACCACCGTCTCGACCACCGCGGCGGCCGTGGGCAAGGCCGGCACCGCGTTCACGCTCCTCGACGCCTGGAGCGGCGCGGTCACCAACTCGTCCGGCCCGATCTCGGCCTCGGTGCCGGCCCACGGCACTGTCGTCTACCGGGTCAGCGGCGGTACCACCGGCGGCACCACCTCGCCGCCGCCGTCCAACGGCGCCACGACGCTCGTCAGCGCCGCCTCCGGCCGCTGCCTCGACGTGCCCAACAGCAACACCGCCAACGGCACGCAGCCGGTGATCTGGGACTGCAACGGCCAGGCCAACCAGCGCTGGACGGCCGCCGGGTCGACCCTGCAGGCCCTCGGCAAGTGCCTCGACGCCCCGCTGGGCGCCACCGCCGGCAGCAAGGTCCAGCTGTGGGACTGCAACGGCGGCACCAACCAGCAGTGGACGTTCAACGCCAACGGGACCGTCAGCGGCGCCGCCTCCGGCCTGTGCCTCGACGTGAACGGCAACGCCACCGCCAACGGCACGACGGTCCTGCTCTGGACGTGCAGCGCGGCCGCCAACCAGCGCTGGACCCGGGCCTGACGGGCCGCCCCGTCCCATCCGAAGGGATTCACCCATGACATTGAGACGCAGGGCCGCGACCATCTTCGCCACCGCGCTCGCGCTGGCCGCGGGCGGTGCGGTCGCACTGCACATCGCACCGGCCTCCGCGGCCACGGTCGACACGACCGCGTGGTACACCCTCGTCAACCGCAACAGCGGCAAGGCGATCGACGTGTACAACTCGGCGACGAACGACGGCGCCCGCATCACCCAGTGGACCCGCAACAACGGGACCAACCAGCAGTGGCAGTTCGTCGACTCCGGCGGCGGCTACTACCGGCTGAAGTCGCGCCTGTCGGGCAAGGTCCTCGACGTGTACAACCTCTCCACCGCCGACGGCGCGAGCATCGTGCAGTGGTCCGACGGCAACGGCGTCAACCAGCAGTTCCGCCTGGCCGACTCCGACGGCGGCTACGTGCGCCTGCTCAACCGCAACAGCGGCAAGGCCGTCGAGGTCCAGAACGCCTCCACGGCCGACGGGGGCAACATCGTGCAGTACAACGACTGGGGCGGCACCAACCAGCAGTGGCAGCTCGTGCGGGCCGACGGCGGCGGGACCAGCCCGACGCCGACCACGCCGGGGCCGACGACGCCGGGCCCGACCGGGCAGTTCACGAACCCGGTGATATGGCAGGACTTCGCCGACGGCGACATCATCCGGGTCGGCGACACCTACTACTACTCCGCCTCGACCATGCACTACTCGCCGGGCGCGCCGATCCTGCGCTCCTACGACCTGGTCAACTGGGAGTACGCCGGGCACTCGGTGCCCAACCTCGACTTCGACTCCAACGCCTACAACCTCAGCGGCGGGCGGGCCTACGTCAAGGGCATCTGGGCCTCGGCGCTGAACTACCGCAGCAGCAACAGCACGTTCTACTGGCTGGGCTGCACGGAGTTCAACCGCACCTACGTGTACAGCTCGACGTCGATCGACAGCGGCTGGTCGAAGAAGGCCCGGATCAACAAGTGCTACTACGACGCCGGCCTGCTCTTCGACAACGACACCCCGTACGTCGCCTACGGCAACACCACCATCAGCGTGGCCCAGCTGTCGTCGGACCTGACCTCGGAGGTGCGCTCGCAGACGGTGTACCAGACCCCGTCGAGCATCGGCACCCTGGAGGGGTCCCGCATGTACAAGCGGGGCAACTACTACTACATCTGGGTGACCCGGCCGGCCAACGGGCAGTACGTGCTGCGCTCGACCAGCCCGTGGGGGCCGTACGAGCAGCGCCAGGTCCTGCTGAACACGCCCGGCCCGATCTCCGGCGGCGGCGTGCCGCACCAGGGCGGCCTCGTGCAGACCCAGAACGGTGACTGGTACTACATGGCGTTCACCGACGCCTACCCGGGTGGCCGGGTGCCGACGCTCGCGCCGATCTCCTGGAGCGGCGACTGGCCGGTGCTGCAGACCGTCAACGGCGCCTGGGGCGTGAACTACCCGAAGCCGAACATCACCACCACGAAGACCGTCAAGCCGATGATCGGCACCGACACGTTCACCGGGACCGGACTCGGGCCGCAGTGGGAGTGGAACCACAACCCCGACAACACCAAGTGGTCGACCGGCAGCGGGCTGCGGCTGCAGACCGCGACCGTGACCGGCGACCTGTACAACGCCCGCAACACCCTGACCCAGCGCATCCAGGGCCCGTCGTCGACGGCGACCGTCGAGCTGGACTACTCGGCGATGGCCGACGGAGACCGATCCGGGCTGGCGATGCTGCGGGACTCCTCGGCGTGGATCGGCATCCAGCGTGACAACGGCGCCGCCCGCGTCACCATGGTGAACGGCCTGACCATGGACGGCAGCTGGAACACCACCGGCACGGGCACCGTGGCCGCCGCGGCCAACGTCTCCGGCGGCCGGATCTGGCTGCGCGCCACCGCCGACATCCGGCCCGGGTCCGGGCGGCAGGCCCGATTCTCCTACAGCACTGACGGCACCAACTTCATCGCGCTGGGGCCGGCGTTCACGCTCAACAACGCCTGGCAGTTCTTCATGGGCTACCGCTACGCCGTCTTCAACTACGCCACAAGATCGCTCGGTGGCGCCGTCACCGTGCGCTCGTTCACCCAGTCCGTTTAGGAGTTCTCTGTGCACAGGAAAGCGTTCGGCGCCGCGCTGGCGGCGGCGGTCGTGGCCGCGGGGGTGGTTGTCGCGATCAATGCGACATCCGCCTCGGCGGCGACCGTCGACACCTCGGCGTGGTACACCCTCGTCAACCGCAACTCCGGCAAGGCACTCGACGTCTGCGGCTCCGCCACCACGGACGGCGCCTGCATCCAGCAGTACGCGCAGTCGGGCGGGCAGAACCAGCAGTGGCAGTTCGTCGACTCCGGCGGCGGCTACTACCGGCTCAAGGCCCGGCACTCCGGCAAGGTCCTGGACGTGTACAACCTGTCCACCGCGGACTCCGCCAAGATCGTGCAGTGGACCGACGGCAACGGCACCAACCAGCAGTTCCGGCTGGCCGACTCCGACAGCGGCTACGTCCGGCTGATCAACCGCAACTCCAGCAAGGCCGTCGAGGTGCAGGGCGCCTCCACCGCCGACGGTGGAGCGGTCGTGCAGTACAGCGACTGGGGCGGCACCAACCAGCAGTGGCAGCTCGTCCGGGTCGGCACCACCACGCCGACCACACCGGGCAGCACGGGCGGCGGCACCTGCTCGCTGCCGTCGTCGTACCGGTGGTCCTCGACGGGCGCCCTCGCGACGCCCAAGTCGGGCTGGGCGTCGCTGAAGGACTTCACCAACGTCGTCTACAACGGCAAGCACCTGGTCTACGCCACCACCCACGACACCGGCTCCACGTGGGGGTCGATGAACTTCGGCCTGTTCACCAACTGGTCCGACATGGGCTCGGCGAGCCAGAACAAGATGAACTTCAACGCGGTGGCGCCGACGTTGTTCTACTTTGCGCCGAAGAACATCTGGGTGCTGACGTATCAGTGGGGTGGGACGGCGTTCTCGTACCGCACGTCCAGTGACCCGTCCAACGCCAACGGGTGGTCGGCGCAGCAGACGCTGTTCACGGGCAGCATCTCCGGCTCCGGGACCGGGCCGATCGACCAGACGCTGATCGGTGACGGTCAGAACATGTACCTGTTCTTCGCCGGTGACAACGGCAAGATCTACCGGGCCAGCATGCCGATCGGGAACTTCCCCGGCAGCTTCGGCTCCAGCTACACCCAGGTCATGAGCGACTCGACGAACAACCTCTTCGAGGCCGTCGAGGTCTACAAGGTCCAGGGCCAGAACCAGTACCTGATGATCGTCGAGGCGATCGGCAGCCAGGGCCGCTACTTCCGCTCGTTCACGTCCTCCAGCCTGAGCGGGTCCTGGACCCCGCAGGCGGCCAGCGAGTCCAACCCGTTCGCGGGCAAGGCCAACAGCGGCGCGACCTGGACCAACGACATCAGCCACGGTGACCTGGTCCGGACCAACCCGGACCAGACCAAGACCATCGACCCCTGCAACCTGCAGCTGCTCTACCAGGGCCGCTCCCCGAGCTCGGGCGGCGACTACGGTCTGCTGCCGTACCGCCCGGGTGTGCTCACCCTGCAACGCTGACCGCGCGGTGGCCGCAGGCGACACCTGCCTGCGGCCACCTTTTTGCCACGCTCCACACGTATGACGTATGACTCCATCGTCCACAGAGAGGTCCCGCCATGTCCTCCTCGCCCCTGTCCCGGCGCAGGCTGCTGATCGCGGCCGGCGCCGCGGCAGCCGCTGCCGGGCTCACGCGGCCCGGTGTCGTGTGGGCCACCGCCGGCCCGCAGAGCTACACCGCGGCCTGGTCGTCGGTCGACCAGCACCCGCCCGCGCCCGAATGGTTCCAGGACGCCAAGTTCGGCATCTACTACCACTGGGGCGCCTTCAGCGTGCCCGCCTACGCCAGCGAGTGGTACCCGCGCAACATGTACAACAGCGGCTCGAACGAGAACAACCACCACAAGGCCGTCTACGGCGACCCGTCAGTGTGGCCGTACCACAACTTCATCAACGGGGCCCGGGACAAGGCCGGCAACTTCGTGCAGTTCGCGCCCAAGCTGCGCGCCGCCGGCGGCAACTTCGACCCGGACGAGTGGGCCCAGCTCTTCGCCGACGCGGGCGCGAAGTTCGCCGGGCCGGTGGCCGAGCACCACGACGGCTTCTCCATGTGGAACAGCAGCGTCAACGAGTGGAACTCGGTCGCCAAAGGGCCGCGCCTGGACCTGCTGCGGCTGCACGCCGACGCCATCCGGGCCAAGGGCCTGCGGCTGTACGTCTCGCTGCACCACGCGTACAACTTCACCGGCTACTACCAGTGGGTGCCCCAGCAGTCCGACGCGAGCCTGCGCAAGCTCTACGGCCAGCTCGGCGCGGCCGAGCAGCAGCTGTGGTACGACAAGCTCCGCGAGGTCATCGACGGCTACCAGCCCGACATCATCTTCCAGGACTTCAACCTCGGCCAGATCAGCGAGGCGCAGCGGCTGAACTTCCTGTCGTACTACTACAACCGCGCGGTGGCCTGGAACAAGGACGTGGCCGCCACCTACAAGGACGGCTTCAACAACCGCGGCGAGGTCTACGACTTCGAGCGCGGCGGCCCGGCCGACATCCAGTCGCCGTACTGGCTCACCGACGACAGCGTCTCGAGCTCCAGCTGGTGCTACACCGCCGGCATCGGCTACTACCCGGCCACCGCGCTGCTGCACGCCCTGCTGGACCGGGTCAGCAAGAACGGCACCATGGTGCTCAACATCGCCCCGATGGCCGACGGCACCATCCCCTCCGGTCAGCGCAGCATCCTGCTCGCGATCGGCGATCACCTCAAGCGCTTCGGTGAGTCGGTGTATGCGACCCGGGCCTGGAGCGTGTTCGGTGAGGGCCCCACCCAGATGGGCGGCGGCTCCTTCCAGACCCCGCGCACCGGCACCGCCCAGGACATCCGGTTCACCCGCAGCAAGGACAGCCGGGTCCTGTACGCCACAGTCCTGGGCTGGCCCGGCAGCACCCTGCACATCACGACGCTGAACGCCAACCGGATCAACCTGAGCACGCTCAGCGCCGTGGAGCTGCTCGGCTCGACCTCCGGCACCGCCATCAACCTGCCGACCCGCAGCCAGGACGGCTCGGGCCTGCACATCACGATGCCCTCGGCGAGCGCACCCTACAGCGCCGGCGCCTACGTGGTCCGGCTGACGTTCTCCGGCCAGATTCCGGCCCTCGGCACGGGCGGCGGGACCGGCACCGGCTGGGTCCGCATCACCAACGCCACCACCGGCCTGGTGCTCGACAGCGGCGGCAGCGTCGCCTCCGGCTCCGTGCTCAAGCAGTGGAACTGGGACGGCAGCAACAACCTGCAGTGGCAGATCGTCGACCTCGGCACCGGCTACGTCCGCATCGTCAACCGCACCAACGGGATGGTCGCCGACAGCTGGGGCAACACCGCCAACGGCGCGAACGCCATGCAGTCGCCCTGGAACGGCGGCAACAACCAGCAGTGGCGGCTCAACAGCGTCGGCAACGGCCGCTACCAGATCATCAACCGCGGCACCGGCACCGCCCTGGACGGCGCCGGCAACACCACGGCCGGCTCGACCGTCGTGCTGTGGGCGCCCAACGGCAGCACCAACAACCAATGGAGCATCGCATGAGAATTCGTGCCGCACTGACCGGCCTGCTGCTGGCCGCGGCCGGCTTCGTCGTGGCCACCGCCGGGCCCGCCGCGGCCGCCACCTCCATCACCGTCAACGGCTCCTCCGGTGGCAAGACCTTCGACGGGGTCGGCGCGGTCAGCGGCGGCGGCGGCAACAGCCGGCTGCTGATCGACTACCCGGAGCCGCAGCGCGGCCAGATCCTCGACTACCTGTTCAGCCCCGGCTACGGCGCCGCGCTGCAGATCCTCAAGGTCGAGATCGGCGGCGACACCAACTCCACCAGCGGCTCCGAGCCCAGCCACGCGCACTTCCGCGGCGACCTGAACTGCAACCGCGGCTACGAGTGGTGGATCATGGAGCAGGCCAAGGCCCGCAACCCCGGCATCAAGCTGGCCGGGCTGGCCTGGGGCGCGCCCGGCTGGATCGGCAACGGCAACATCATGTCCACCGACATGATCGACTATCTGATCTCCTGGCTGGGCTGCGCGAAGCAGCACAACCTCACCATCGACTACCTCACCGCGGCCCAGAACGAGAAGCGCACCGACGCCAACTGGACGATCAGCCTGCGCAGCGCGCTCAACGCCAACGGGTACAGCGGCGTGAAGCTCATCTACGGCGACGACTACCCGGGCAGCTGGGGGCCGGCCAACGCGGTCGCGAGCAACGCGAACCTGCGCAACGCCATCGACGTGCTCAGCGCCCACTACGTGTGCGGCTACCTCAGCGCGCAGACGACGTGCACGGTGCCGGCCACCGCCACCAACACCGGTGAGACGCTGTGGAACAGCGAGGGCGGCTCGCAGGACTACAACGACGGCGCGAAGCCGCTCGCCCGCGGCATCAACCGCGGCTACGTCGACGGCCGGATGACCGCCTACCTCAACTGGGACCTGATCGCCGCGGTCACGCCCAACGTGCCGTGGGCGACCGTCGGCCTGGTGCTGGCCAACCAGCCGTGGTCGGGCTGGTACGCGGTCGGCAAGAACACCTGGGCCCTGGCCCACACCACCCAGTTCACCGCGCCGGGCTGGAAGTACCTCGACTCCTCCAGCGGCTTCATCGGCGGCAACCGCAACAACGGCAGCTACGTGAGCCTGAAGTCGACGAACAACACCGACTACAGCACGATCATCGAGACCATGGACGCGAGCGCCGCGCAGACGCTCAACTTCACCGTCGCCGGCGGGCTGTCCACCGGTGCCGTCCACGTCTGGTCGACGAACCTCAACTCGAGCAACGCCGCCGACCAGTTCCGCCACGCCGCCGACATCACCCCGTCCGGCGGCGCGTACTCGCTGACCGTCCAGCCCGGCTACCTGTACTCCATCACCACCACGACCGGCCAGGGTAAGGGCACCGCGACCGCCCCGGCCCAGGGTGCGCTCGGGCTGCCCTACAGCGACGACTTCGACGGCTACGCCACCGGCAAGCTGCCGAAGTACCTCCAGGACATGCAGGGCGCGTTCGAGACCGCCACGTGCGGGGGCGGCCGCTCCGGCGTGTGCCTGCGCCAGGCCTCGCCCCAGGCCCCGATCACCTGGAAGACCCTCGCCGACCCGAGCACCTACGGCGGCGGCCTGACCTGGTCCAACTACACCGTCTCGGCCGACGCGCTGCTGGAGAAGTCCGGCTACGTGCAGCTCGAAGGGCGCGTCGGCAGCCAGAACCTCGACCCCATCAGCCGCCAGAACGCCTACTACCTGCGGGTCACCGACGGCGGGTCCTGGTCGATCCTGCGCAACAGCACGGGCGGCACGGTGACCACCCTGCGCAGCGGCAGCGTCGCCGCACCGGGCCTGAACAGCTGGCACAAGCTCTCCCTGGGCTTCTCGGGCAGCACGATCACCGCCGGCATCGACGGCACCACCGTCGCCACCCTCACCGACGGCTCCTACGGCTCCGGCCAGGTCGGCTTCGGCACCGGCCAGGGTGTGACAGCCCAGTTCGACAACCTCTCCGTCGTGGCCGGGTCGGGCGGCCCCACCGGCGGCGGCGCCACGGCCCCGCTGCGCAACCTCAACGCGGGGCGCTGCCTCGACGTCCCGTCCCAGTCGCAGACCAACGGCACCCAGCTCGCGCTGTGGGACTGCAACGGCGGGGCGAACCAGCAGTGGACCCTCACCTCGGCCAAGCAGCTGCAGGTGTACGGCTCCAAGTGCCTCGACGCCGCCGCCTCGCAGAACGCGCGGACGTTCATCTCGGACTGCAACGGCCAGGCAACCCAGCAGTGGAACCTCAACGCCGACGGCAGTGTCACGAACGCCCAGTCCGGCCTGTGCCTCGACGCGAGCGGCGCCGGGACGGCCAACAGCACCCCGGTGATCCTGTGGACCTGCAACAGCGGCAGCAACCAGCTGTGGACCAGGAGCTGACATGAGAAGACAACGATCCGTGCTCGCGGCGGTCTGCGCGGTGGCCGTCGTCGTGCTCGCCGCCGTGGGCGTCGTCCTGCAGGGCGGACCCGGCGGCGCGACCGACGCGAACGCGTCGGTGACCGCGGGCTGCGGCCGGGCGGCGACCCTGGCCAGCGGCACGCACACGATCCAGAGCGGCGGCACCGGGCGGACCTACATCCTGCGGGTGCCCGACAGCTACGACGTCAACCACGCCTACCGGCTGGTCTTCGGCTTCCACTGGAACGGCGGCACCGCCGGTGACGTGGACGGCGGCGGCACCAGCGGCTACCCGTGGTCCTATTACGGCATGCGGGCCCTGTCGAACAACACCACGATCTTCGTGGCGCCGCAGGGCATCGGCAACGGCTGGGCCAACTCCGGCGGCCGTGACCTGACGTTCGTCGACGACATGGTGCGCGAGCTCGAGAGCGGGCTGTGCATCGACACGACCCAGCTCTTCGCGGCGGGGTTCAGCTACGGCGGCGGGATGAGCTACGCCATCGCCTGCGCCCGGGCGAGCGTCTTCCGGGCCGTCGCCGTGTACTCCGGCGGCCAGCTCAGCGGCTGCAGCGGCGGCACCCAGCCGATCGCCTACATCGGGCTGCACGGGCTGCGTGACCCGGTCCTCAACATCTCGCAGGGCCGCGCGCTGCGCGACACGTTCGTGCGGGCCAACGGCTGCACGCCGCAGAACCCGCCGGAGCCGGCCCAGGGCAGCCTCACCCACATCGTGACCACCTACTCCGGCTGCCGCGCGGGCTACCCGGTCGCGTGGGCCGCGTTCGACGCCGGGCACACGCCCGGCCCGGTGGACGGCTCGGCCGGCGACTACGAGCCCGGTGAGCGGTCCTGGACCCGTCCGGTGGTCTGGAACTTCTTCACCCAGTTCCAGACCGGCGGCCCGTCCAGCCCGCCGGTGAGCGCCTCGCCGTCCGCATCGGGCGGCAACCAGCCGAGCGGCCAGATCCGGGGCCAGGCCTCCGGCCGGTGCGTCGATATCACCGGGCAGTCCACGGCCAACGGCGCCGCGGCGCAGCTCTACGACTGCAACGGCCAGGCCAACCAGCGCTTCACCGCCACCAGCGGCAAGCAGCTGCAGGTGTACGGGACCAAGTGCCTCGACGCCAACAACCGCGGCACCACCAACGGCACCGCCGTCATCATCTGGGACTGCAACGGCCAGACCAACCAGCAGTGGAACCTCAACAGCAACGGCACCATCACCGGCGTGCAGTCCGGGCTCTGCCTCGACGCCAACGCCGCCGGCACCGCCAACGGCACCAAGCTCATCCTCTGGGCCTGCAACGGCGGCGCCAACCAGCAGTGGACCAGGAGCTGACATGTCCAGACCACGAATGACGCTGGCGGCCGCCGGGCTGCTCGCGGCCGGTGCGCTGGCGGCCCTCGCGCCGCCGGCCTCGGCCGCCGTCATGACGACCCTGTCGGTGTCGCCGAGCGGCTCCGGCACCGCCTGCACCGCGGCGCAGCCGTGCTCCCTGGCGCAGGCCCAGGCCGCCGTCCGGGCGGCGGCACCTTCGATGACCGGTGACATCGTCGTGCAGCTCGCCGGCGGCACCTACACCCTGGCCGCCCCGCTCACCTTCGGCGCGGCGGACTCCGGGGCCAACGGCTACACCGTGTCGTGGCAGGCCGCGGCCGGCGCCAAGCCGGTCATCTCCGGCGGCCAGCGGGTCACCGGCTGGACCGTCGCCGACTCCGGGCAGAACATCTGGAAGGCGAGCGTCGGCACCGGGTTCGACGCCCGCCAGCTCTACGTCGACGGGCGCATCGCCACCCGGGCCCGCACCCAGGTCAACCGGGGCGACTTCACCATCTCCACGAGCGGGATGAGCTTCACCAACGGGGCGCTGTCGTACCTCAACAACCTGGCGAACAAGAGCCGGGTCGAGGTCGAGTCGGTCGACTCGTTCACCGACCGCTACGCGCCCGTGCAGTCGATCGCGAACAACACCCTCACGATGCAGCAGCCCGCCTGGAACAACAACACGTTCGGCTACGACACGCTCAGCAAGCCGTTCCGGGCCGGGCCGCTGTACCTCGTCAACGCCCGCGAGTTCCTCGACAGCGCGGGGGAGTGGTACCTCGACACGGGCACCGGCACGCTGTACTACAAGCCGCTGGCCGGTCAGGACGTGAACGCGGCGGACGTGGAGCTGCCGCGCCAGGAGTCGCTGCTGCGGGTCGGCGGCACGTACAACGCGCCGGCGCACCACCTGTCGTTCAGCGGCCTGCAGTTCGCCAACACCAGCTGGCTGCAGCCCAGCACCGCGCAGGGCTACGCCGACCAGCAGACCGGCGCCTACCTGTACGGCAACCTGAGCCGGCCGGGCGACGCGCTGACGTCGTGCCAGTCCGGCTGCCCGCTGTTCGAGGCCACCCGGCCCGGCTGGCGGCAGATGCCGGCCGCGGTGCAGGTCTCGGCGGCCAACGCCGTCACCTTCGCCGGCAACCGGTTCACCAACCTCGGCCAGGTCGGCATCGGGATCGGCAACGACGCCAACGCCAACGCGACGGGCGTCGGGCTCGGCGCGTCGAACGTCACGGTCACCGGCAACACGTTCGACGCGCTGTCGGCCGGTGCGGTAGTCGTCGGCGGCGTCCAGGCCGACGCGCACCACCCGAGCGACGCGCGCATGACGAACAGCGCGATCACGGTCAGCAACAACGTGATCCACGACGTGGCGGTCGAGTACCGCAGCCACGCCGGCGTGCTCATGACCTACACGGCCGGGTCGACGATCGCGCACAACGAGGTCTACAACCTGCCGTACACCGGTATCGCGCTGGGCTACGGATGGGGCTCCAACGACCCCGGCGGCAGCCAGGACTACATCGACCGCGGGCTCTACAATTACCAGCCGCGGTACACCACGGCGACGGTCGCGGCCAACAATCACGTGACAGCCAACTTCGTCCACGACGTCGTGCAGCAGATGACCGACGGCGGCGCGTTCTACCACCTGTCCGCGAGCCCCGGCACCACCGTCGAGCAGAACTACTTCCGCAACACCAACGGCTGGCTCGGCATGTACTTCGACGAGGGCTCCCGCTACGTCTCCGCCTCGAACAACGTCCTGGAGAACGTGGGCACGTGGGCGTACAGCCAGGCCTGGGCGAACAACAACACCGGCAACCTGACCCTGACGAACAACTGGACGACCAGCAGCACCACGAACATCGCGACCGGATCGCGCGGCAACACCAACAGCGGCACGGTCGTGGTCAGCGGCGGCAACTGGCCAAGTGGTGCCCGCGCCGTGATGGCGGCGGCAGGCGTGTCCGGCGGCAATACCGGCGGCGCCACCGCACCGCTGCGCAACGCCAACGCGGGCCGCTGCCTCGACGTCCCGTCCCAGTCGCAGACCAGCGGCACGCAGCTCGCGCTGTGGGACTGCAACGGCCAAGCCAACCAGCAGTGGACGCTCACTGCGGCAAAGCAGCTGCAGGTGTACGGCTCCAAGTGCCTCGACGCCGCCGGCACCCAGGGCGCGCGGACGGTCATCGCGGACTGCACCGGCCAGGCGGCCCAGCAGTGGAACGTCAACGCCAACGGCACCGTCACGAACGTCCAGTCGGGCCTGTGCCTCGACGCGAGCGGTGCCGGGACGGCCAACAGCACCCCGGTGATCGTGTGGACCTGCACCAACGGCAACAACCAGAAGTGGTCGCGCAGCTGACCGATTGACGGGCGGGTCACGTGGGGGACAGCCCCCTCGTGGCCCGCTCAGCCGTTGCCGGCGCGGGTGGTGGTGTCGCGCAGCACCAGGCGCGGCCGCAGGGTGCCGTCGGGCTCCTGGCCGATCAGCCCGGCGTGGTGGGTCACGGCGAACAGCTCCAGCAGCGCCGTGACGCAGCGCCGGCCGATCTCGTCGTGGTTCTGCCGGATCGTGGTCAGCGGCGGATGCAGGTAGGCCGCCTCCGGGATGTCGTCGAACCCGACGACGCTGACGTCCTCGGGCACCCGGATGCCGCGCTCGGCGAAGGCGCGCAGGACGCCGAGGGCCATCTGGTCGCTGGCGGCGAAGACCGCTGTCACGGTGCGGCGGCGGGCCAGGCTCAGCCCGGCGGCGTAGCCGGAGCGCGCGCTCCAGTCGCCCTCGAGCATCGGCGGGGCCGGGCGGCGAAACGCGCGATGCGCCGCGCGCCAGCCGGCCACGCGGCTGTGCGTCTCCGGCCAGTCGCTCGCGCCGGCGACGTGCCAGACCTGCTCGTGGCCGAGCCCGAGCAGGTGCGCGACGGCCGCCCGGGCGCCGGCGGCCTGGTCGACGACGATCGCCGGGATGACACCGGCGGCATCGGACTGGATGGCCACGACGGGCATGCCGGCGGGCAGGCGCAGCAGCGCCGTCGGCGGCAGCGAGGCCGCCGTGATCACCCCGGCGACGCACTGGCGGGCCAGCATCGCGAAGGCCTCCGCCACCGTGTGCGGGTCGACGCGGCGCAGCGACTCGACCCGCAGGCTGTAGCCGCCCATGCGGGCGGCCCGTTCGATGCCGAGCAGCGCCGATGCGGCCCCGTGCACGGCGCGGTCGCGGGTGATCACACCGATCACCCGCGACCGGACGTGCTCCGGCTGATGCCGGTCCGTCGGGAGCACCGTCAGCGGTATCCGGCGGCGACGATGTTCGCCTGCACCGCGCTGTCGGTGGCGTCGGACGGGTACCCCGAAACCATTGCCCCTTCATAGAAGGTGCCGGCGCTCTGGTTGGTGTTGGTGGCGCAGCAGTCACCGCCGCTGCCGAGAATGATGGCGCCCTGTTTGCGCATGGGGCTGTAGCCGCGGGGCAGTGCGCCGTCCCAGAGCGTGGTGAGGCTCCCGGACTGGGCGTTGCTGCCCTTGATGGCGAAGCGCGAGGTGCCGTTGTTCTTCAGCATCGCGGTGACGAACTTGCTCGTGAACGCCCGCTGGTTCGGGTTCCAGGAGGAGCTGCCACCCGGGTAGAGGCCGTACTCGAGGTCGGCCTGCACCCACGGACCGCTGCCGGAGCAGCCGCCGAACCAGCAGCTCGTGCCGAAGTAGATGGCGTCCATGGCCCCGGCCCCGTCGGCCTTGCGCGTGGTCTCGCTGTTGCCGTAGTCGAAGCAGCAGCCGCCGTTGACGTGGGTGCCGCTGGTGATCATGTACATGCCCTCGGGAGCGCTGCCGGTGGGCACCCCCGACGCGGAACCGTTGCGCCAGTAGCTGTTGCCCGGGTTGATGTACAGCGAGTACGCCTTGCTGCCGCCGACGGTCAGCGACTCCCGGGTGGCACTCGCGGGGGTGTCCTGGCCGCCCGCGCCGCCGGGTCCCTGGTACTGCAGGTCGTTGCCGTGCCCGGACTGGTCGAACAGGATCGTGACCACGCAGGCCGTGCCGGAGCAGAAGGAGTCCTGGGCGGCCGCGTTCGCCGCACCGCCGCGGGTCACCACCCCGATGTTGCGGGTGGTGTTGTCGGAGGAGCGGCGGATCTGGTACAGGTTGCCGGCATACGAGCCGTAGAGGGCGCGCACGGTGCTGTGGGCCGCGATGCAGGGCGTGCCACCGGCGGCGTAGATGTCGCACGGGCCCTGGCCGGCGGGGGGTGTCGACGTGCTCGGTGAGGCGCTCGGCGAGGTGCTCGCCGACGGGCCGCTCGACGAGGGCGCCGGCCCGGACGTGCTCGGGCTGCCGGTGCAGGTGACGCCGTTGAGGGCGAAGCTCGCCGGCGCGGGGTTGGACCCCGTCGAGCTCGCGTTGAAGCCGAAGCTCGTGGTGGCACCGGTGGCGATGGTGGCGTTGTACGACGCGTTGGTGACCGTCACCGCGCCCGCGGACTGCGAGGCGGTGCCGTTCCACAGCTGGGTGATGGTCTGACCGGCGGTGAACGTCCAGGTGAGCCGCCAGCCGTTGACCGGGTCGCCGAGGTTCGTGACGTCGACGTTCGCGCCGAAGCCGCCGGGCCAGGAGTTGGTGACGGTGTACGTCACCCGGCAGCCGGTGGTGGCCGCGGACGCGAACTGCGTCCCGGCCACCCCGGCGCCGGCGACGGCCAGCGCGGCGGTGAGCGCAACGAGCGGCAGGCGCCGTCGTCGGGTGGTGCGCTCGAGCATCGGTTGTCCCTCCATGAGATCTACCGGTGGCGGCCAGCCGATCGGACATTCGCGAATACATTCGGCAGTGTTAGCGCTCACTTTGTCGATGTCAACCGAGCCCCCGAGCGACGGCGGTGACCACCTCGGCACAACACCCCGGCCGGCTCCCGGCCCGCCTGGCGCGGCGCCGTGCGCACCGGGCGGCACCGCCCGCTGGCTGCTGAAAGTTTCAACTGTGCCAGTGCGCCCGCCGGGCCTGACCACGCCGGGTCCCGGGCCCGTCGTGAGCCTGCGGTGCCGGTTGCCGCGGCCCGGCGGCCCTTGACGACCCGGTTGCGGGCGGTAACATTCGCGAATCTCATTCGCCTGTTTCGGGGCGGTGACGATCACCGGCGGTCGGGCCTCGCCGACTGATGGCGGGCGGCGAGGGCAACCCGATCCCCGTGGCCGTGCGGATGGCAGGCCGCACGGCCACGGGACCCCCGCCCTTGCGAGGGCACCGCGCCGTTCGGCGGCCACCGGCGTGACCGGTCGGCGGCGCCGCATCCGTCGCTGCTCGACCCCGGCTGCGCGCATCGGGCACGGCCCTTCCCCGGGCGTGGCCGCGACGCGAAACATCAGATGTGTGGCGCGAGCGTGCCCGAAAGTTGCGATCCCTCTGGACACGGACCGGCGCTGGATCTATAAAGACATCAGATGAATGTCGCCGTCGACGCTGGCGGCAGCAACACCCCCCTCCAGCGCGGCCTGCCGTCTCGCCGGTTCACACCCCCTATCGCCGCGTGCCCGGCGCCGCCCGCCGCCACGTCGGATTCCTCCGGCCCCCGGCACTTCGCCGCGCTGCGGCATCGAGCGTTCCCACGACCAAGGAGACCCGGTGAACCGCAACGCGCTACTCGGACTGGGCTTGACCGCGGTGCTGAGCACGGTCGTACTCACCGCCGCCTGCGGCAACAAGGACGCATCGCCGGGCGCCGGTGGCTCCGCCCCGCTGATCGGCGTCGACTATCCCCGCTCCGACACGGACTTCTGGAACTCATACATCAAGTACGTGCCGCAGTTCGGCAAGGAGCTCGGCGTCGAGCTCAAGACGACCAACTCCCAGAACGACATCGCCAGCCTCATCTCCAACGTCCAGACGTTCCAGAGTCAGGGCGTCAAGGGCGTGGTGATGGCGCCGCAGGACACGGCCGCGATCGCGCCGACGCTGCAGCAGCTGGCCACGAAGAAGATCCCGGTCGTCACCATCGACACCCGGCCCGACAGCGGGAAGGTCTTCATGGTGGTGCGGGCCGACAACCGCGCCTACGGCACGAACGCCTGCCAGTTCCTCGGCACGAAGCTCGGCGGCCACGGCAAGGTCGTCATGCTCGAGGGCGGGCTCGACTCGATCAACGGCCGGGACCGTACCGAAGCCTTCGAGGAGTGCATGAAGAAGGACTTCCCCGGCATCACCGTGTTCGGCGAGGCGACCGACTGGAAGGGCGACGTCGCGGCGACGAAGCTGCAGACGCGGATGACCTCCGACCCCGACATCAAGGGCGTCTACATGGAGTCGTCGTTCGCCCTCTCGGGCACGCTGCAGATCCTCAAGCAGCGCGGGCTGCAGGTGCCGCCGAGCGACCCCAAACACGTCTTCATCGTGTCCAACGACGGTATCCCGGAAGAGCTCAAGGACATCAAGGAAGGCCTGATCGACGCCACGGTCAGCCAGCCGGCCGACCTGTTCGCCAAGTACGGCCTGTACTACGTCAAGGCCGCCATCGAGGGCAAGACGTTCCAGCCCGGCCCGACCGACCACGGCAGCACCATCATCCAGGTCCGCGACGGCGTCCTCGAGGACCAGCTGGCGGCGCCCCTGGTGACGCTGGACGGGGTCACGATCGGCGGCCGGCCGACGGTGAAGTTCGACGACCGGTCACTGTGGGGCAACAACGCATGAGCGAATCCGGGCCGCGGTCCGGCGATGCACCCGTCGTCGAGGCCGTGCACATCACCAAGCGGTTCGGCTCGACTGTCGCGCTCGCCGACGCCGGCATCACGGTCCGCGCCGGCGAGGCCCACGCGCTCGTCGGGCGCAACGGCGCGGGAAAGTCGACGCTCGTCGGCATCCTGACCGGGCTGCAGGCGCCGGACGCCGGTGCTGTCGCCTTTCACGGCCGGCCCGCCCCGCCGCTCGGCGACCGGCAGGCGTGGCGGCGGCTTGTCGCGTGCGTCTACCAGCGCTCGACGATCCTGCCGGATCTGACAGTGGCCGAGAACCTCTTCCTCAACCGGCAGACCCGCGGCCCCGGCGGGCTGATCCGCTGGCGGGCGCTGCACCGCGAGGCCGAGCGGCTGCTCGCCGACTGGCCGGTCGACGTCGACGTCCGCCGGCCGGCCGCGGCCCTGTCGGTGGAGCAGCGGCAGTTCGTGGAGATCGCGCGGGCCCTGTCGACCGGCGCGCGGTTCATCGTCCTCGACGAACCCACGGCGCAGCTCGACGCGGCCGGCATCGCCCGGCTGTTCCAGCGGCTGCGGGCACTGCGCGATCAGGGCGTGACCTTCCTGTTCATCAGCCATCACCTCCAGGAGATCTACGAGCTCTGCGATCGGGTGACGGTCCTGCGCGACGCCCGGCACATCCGCACCGCACCGGTGGCCGGGCTCGACCGGCAGGCGCTGGTGTCGGCGATGACGGGGGAGGACGTCAGCCTTCCGACGGCGACACCGCGGCCGTCGGCCACGGACGCCCCGGTCCGCCTCAGCGTGCGGCAGCTGCGGACCCGGTCCGGTGCCGAGCTCGAGCTGGACGCGGTCGCCGGTGAGGTCGTCGGGATCGCGGGTGGCGGCAGCAGCGGCAAGGTCGAGGTGGCCGAGGCGATCGCCGGGCTGAGCCGCCCGGCCGCGGGCAGCGTCGCCGTCGGCGGCCGGGTCCTGCGGCCCGGCAGCGTGCCGGATGCGCTCGACGCCGGGGTCGGGCTCGTGCCGCAGGACCGGCACCGGGAGGGCCTCGTCCCGCTGCTGAGCATCGCCGAGAACGTCACGATGGCCGTCCCGGGCCGCGTCCGCCGATACGGCCTGCTCTCGCCGGCCCGCCGCGACGCACTGACCCGGCAGATCATCGACGAGCTGACGATCAAGGCGGACGGGCCGCAGGTCCCCGCGGCCGAGCTGTCCGGGGGCAACCAGCAGAAGGTCGTCATGGGGCGGGCGCTGGCCGGCGAGCCGGCGGTGCTGGTGCTCATCACACCCACCGCCGGGGTCGACGTGCGTTCCAAACAGACGCTGCTGACCGTCGTGCAGGACGTCCGCCGGCGCGGCACCACCGTGCTCGTCGTCTCCGACGAGCTCGACGACCTGCGTATCTGCGACCGGGTGCTGGTGATGTTCCAGGGCCGGGTCGTCGCCGAGAAGCCGTCCGGCTGGACGGACAACGAACTGGTCGCGGCCATGGAAGGGGTTGATCTCGACCATGTCTGACACCATCACCGGCGTTGCGGCGCCACCCCGGCCGTCGCGCCGCCCGCCCGCGATCGCCCGCCTGCGTGACGTGGCGCTGGTCCCGGCGATCGTCGTGGTGGCGATCGTGGGCTTCGCCGTCAACCCCGTGTTCCTCAGCTCGGACAACATCATCAACGTGCTGCAGAGCATGTCGGAGATCTCCGTGGTGGTGCTGGCTGAGACGATGGTGCTCATCAGCGGCCGGATGGACCTGTCCCTGGAGTCGACGTTCGGGCTCGCGCCCGGGGTCGCCGCCTGGCTCATCGTCGACCCGGCGGTCACGCACGGCCTCGGGGTCCACGTGCTGCCGCCCGGGCTGGCCGTGCCGGTCGTCCTGCTCGTCGGCGCGCTGATCGGTGCGTTCAACGGGCTGCTCATCGTCAGGTTCGGGCTCAACGGCTTCATCGTCACGCTCGGCATGCTCATCGTCCTGCGGGGCCTGCTGACCGGGGTCTCGGGCGGCAAGACCTTCTTCGCCCTGCCGGAGTCGATGACGTACCTCGGGTCGGCCGTCTGGCTCGGCGTGCCGGCCTCGGTGTGGCTGTCGCTGTCACTGTTCGCCGTCGGGATCGTCGTGCTCGGCTACACCCGTCCGGGCCGGGCGCTCTACGCGATCGGCGGCAACGCCGACGCGGCCCGGGCGGCGGGCATCCGCACCGACCGGATCCTCTGGTGCACGCTCATCGTGGCCGGCGCCCTCGCGGCGTTCGCGGGCCTGCTCATCAGCGGGCGCCTGGCGGCGGTGCCGGCCGCGCAGGGCAGCGGCGCCATCTTCCAGGTGTTCGCGGCCGCGGTGATCGGCGGCGTCAGCCTCAACGGCGGCAAGGGCACGCTCTTCGGTGCCTTCACCGGCGTCCTCCTGCTGTTCATGATCATTAATGTGCTCACGCTGGCCGGCGTGCCCGCCCAGTGGACGAACTTCCTCAACGGCGCCGTCATCCTCGTGGCCCTGGTGGTCTCCCGGATGACCGGCGGCAAGGCCCAGAACTGATGGAGCACGACACCATCCCGAGGGAGCATCGTGACTGAGCGCATTTCGTCCGTCGACGTCCTCGACGTGCGGTTCCCGACCTCGCGGCACCGCGACGGTTCCGACGCGATGAACCCGTTCCCGGACTACTCCGCGGCCTACGTCGTGCTGCACACCAGCGCCGGGGCGACGGGCCACGGGCTGGTGTTCACCGTCGGCCGGGGGACCGAGATCCAGGTGGCGGCCGTGCGGTCGCTCGCCGCGATGGTGATCGGGCGGCCGGTCGACGCGCTCGTCGCCGACCCCGGCGCCCTGGCCCGCCAGCTCATCGGCGACAGCCAGATCCGCTGGCTCGGCCCGGAGAAGGGCGTGGTCCACATGGCCGCCGGCGGGCTCGTCAACGCCGTGTGGGACCTGGCCGCCCGGCGGGCCGGCCGGCCGCTGTGGCAGCTGCTGGCGTCGCTCTCGCCGGAGGCCCTGGTGGCCCAGGTCGACTTCCGATACCTGCGCGACGCGCTCACCGAGGACGAGGCGCTGCAGCTGCTGCAGGCGGCGGCGCCGGGCCGGGCCGAACGGCAGCGGC
This sequence comes from Dactylosporangium vinaceum, assembly GCF_019904175.1. Taxonomy (GTDB): domain Bacteria; phylum Actinomycetota; class Actinomycetes; order Mycobacteriales; family Micromonosporaceae; genus Dactylosporangium; species Dactylosporangium vinaceum. The sequence goes on from NZ_CP061913.1 coordinate 5,473,688, forward strand.
GGCTGCTCGAGGACGGCTACCCCGCCTACACCACCACGCCGGGCTGGCTGGGCTACGACGACCAGAAGCTCGAACGGCTCTGCGCCGAGGCGGTCGACGCCGGCTACCGGCTGATCAAACTCAAGGTCGGGGGCAACCTCGCCGACGACGTGCGCCGGATGGGCATCGCCCGGCAGGCCGTCGGGCCGGCGATCGGGATCGCCGTCGACGCCAACCAGATCTGGGGCGTGCCCGACGCCATCCGGTGGATGCGGGAGCTGAGCCGGTTCGACCCGTACTGGATCGAGGAGCCGACCTCGCCCGACGACGTGCTCGGCCACGCCGCGGTCCGCCGCGCGCTCGCCCCGATCAAGGTCGCCACCGGCGAGCACGTCCACAACGCCGTCATGTTCAAGCAGCTGTTGCAGGCGGGCGCCGTGGACGTCGTGCAGATCGACGCGTGCCGGGTCGGCGGGGTGAACGAGAACCTCGCCATCCTGCTGCTGGCGGCCAAGTTCGGGGTGCCCGTGTGCCCGCACGCCGGTGGCGTCGGGCTCTGCGAGCTGGTGCAGCACCTGGCGCTGTTCGACTTCACGGCGGTGAGCGCCACGATGGAGAACCGCTTCATCGAGTACGTCGACCACCTGCACGAGCACTTCACCGACCCGGTGCGCATCCGCGGCGGCCGGTACGTGGCCCCGACCGCGCCCGGCATGAGCGCGCAGATCGTGCCGGCGTCACTTGCCGCGTACCGCTTCCCGGACGGCCCGGCCTGGGCGATCGAGGACGCAGCCTAATGTCTGAGTCAAGAGGCGAGAGCAAAGTTTGCTTGGTAGGGCTGCCGGGTGCGCAGGATGGCGTGCAGGACGTTGATGCGTCGGCGGGCCAGGGCGATGAGGGCTTGGTGGTGCCGCTTTCCTTCGGCTCGTTTGCGGTCGTAGAAGGCGCGGCTGGCCGGGTCTCGTTGCAGGGCGCAGAACGCCGATTGGTAGAAGATGCGTTTGAGGGTTTTGTCGCCGGCGTTGGCGCGGCGCAGGTAGTGCATCTTGCCGGATTGTTGCAGCACGGGGGCGAGTCCGGCTGCGGAGGCGAGCTGGTTGCCGCTGGCGAATCGGCTGATGCCGCCTGCCACGGCGAGGAACTCGGCGGTCAGGGTGGCCCCCATCCCGGGCAGGGACTGGACGAGGGCCGCGTCAGGGTGGCGGGTGAGCGCCTCGGCGAGCCGGGCGTCGATCGCGGCGAGTTTGTCGCGGCCGGCGAGCACCTCGCGGGCGAGGTCACGCACGATGTCGGCAGCGACTGCCTCGCCGGGCACCGTGAGGTGCTGCCCGGTTGCGGCGGTCAGGGCTTTGTCGGCCAAGGCCGTGATGACGGCGGTGTTGTGCCGGCCGGTGGTGCGCAGGTAGGTGATGATCCGGTTGCGGCCGGCGCGGCGGATTTCGGCCGGGGTGACATAGCGGGCCAGCAGTGCGGCATCGGCTTTGTTGGTCGGGTCGAGCACGCGTTCGAGGCCGGGATGGATCGAGGCGAGCAGGTCCCGCAGCCGTGCGATGCGGCGGGTCTGATCGACCACGAGCTCCCGGCGGCGTCCGGCCAGCAGCCGCAGTTCGGCATCGGCGTCGGTGTCGGTGGTGACCGGGCGCAGTTCCTCGCGGCGCAGCCGGATCTGATCGGCGATCACCTTGGCATCGCGCGGATCCGACTTGTGCTCGCCACCGCGGGTGGCCCGCCGGGCCCGGTTGACTGCCAGCCCGGATACGTGGACCAGGTCCAAGCCGGCGTCGCTGAGCATGACCTGCAACAGCCCGGCGATCCCGCCGAGTACGTCGATCGCGACCGTCGCCGGGCCGTGATCGCCCTCGGCCGCGTGGATCTGGTCGATCAACTCATGGATCGCCGCCGGTTCGTTGGCTACCTTGCAGCTGGCCAGCAGTTTCCCGGTCTCGGTGTGCACGATGGCGGCCCAGTGCAGTTCCTTGGCCACATCGACTCCGACCGCGACAGCCATCTGACTCCCTTCTCCCATGGCCTGTCACCGCGCGCTCTTGCCGCCGTCAACGCCCTACACAGCGATGGATCGCAGAGCCCAATCAGCAGTCAGCAAGAGCAGACGAGGCAGGCGGCCATGCGTCCTGAACCATCGACGGCAGCCAGCATGAAAGCCATACCTGCCTCGCCCGCGTCAACCCAGATCAATATCAAACCTGGGCTCGCTATGAAAGGTAGGGCGGCATGATCATCGACGCGCACCACCACCTGTGGCAGCCGGACCGGGGCTATGCATGGCTGCAGGAGCCCGGCCTGGAGCGCATCCGGCGCCCGTTCGGCCCGGCCGACCTGACCGTGGAGCTGGCCGCGAACGACGTCGATGCCACGGTGCTCGTGGAGGGCGGCCGGTGCCACCCGGACGAGGCGGCGGACCTGCTGGCCATCGCGGCGGCCACCGAGCCGATCGCCGGCGTCGTGGCCTGGATCGACATCGCGGCGCCCGACGTGGCCGGCGCCGTGGAGCGCTACCGCCGGCTGGACGGCGGTGAGCTGCTCGTCGGCGTGCGGGCGCAGGTGCAGGGCGAGGCCGACCCCGACTATCTCGACCGCCCCGACGTGCGCCGCGGCCTGGCCGCGGTCGCGGCCGCCGGGCTCGTGTTCGACCTCGTCATCCGGGCCGACCAGCTGCCCGCCGCGGGCCGCGCCGCGGCGGCGGTCGGCGAGCTCAGCCTCGTGCTGGACCACCTGGGCAAGCCCCGCATCGACGCGGGCGCGGCCGGGCTGCGGGCGTGGCGGGAGCCGTTCGCGGCGCTCGCCGCCCGGCCCAACGTCGCCTGCAAGCTGTCCGGGATGGTCACCGAGGCCGGTCCGGGCTGGAGCGCCGAGGACCTCGCCCCGTTCGTCGCGGTCGCCGTGCAGGAGTTCGGGCCCAGACGTCTGATGTTCGGCTCCGACTGGCCCGTCTGCCTGCTCGTCGCCGACTATCGCGGGGTGCGCGACGCCCTGGCCGCCGCGCTGCCACCCCTACCGGCGGCGGAGCTCGACGAGATCTACGCCGGCACCGCGGCGCGGACCTACGCCCTGGCCGAGCGGGTCAGGCCGGCTCGACCGGCACCTGCGCCGGCGCCGCCAGGACCGCACGCAGCCACGCCTCGGAGGTGTTGACGTGCACCAGGGCGCTCGCGTGGGCCAGCAGCTGATCCCGCGCGCGCAGCGCGCGATAGATCGCCGCGTGCTCCTCGATCGTGGTGTGCGCGGAGTTGCCCTCGATGAGCCCCCGCCACACCCGCGCGCGCAGCGTCCGGCTGGACAGGCCGTCCATCAGCGTCGTCAGGGTCTCGTTGCCGGTCGCCGCGATGACGGTGTGGTGGAAGGCCGTGTCGAAGTGGATGAGCTGCTCGTGATCGTCAGCGGCGGCCCGCATGTCGTCGAGGATCCGGCCGAGCTCATCGAGCTGCTCGCCGCTCAGGCGCAGCGCCGCGAGTCCGGTGGCGACCGGCTCCAGCATCCGGCGGACCTCCATCACCTCGAGCAGCGTGTCGTCCTGCAGCAGCTGCACGGCGAGCCCGAGGCCCTCCAGCAGCAGCCGCGGCGCCAGGCTGGTGACGTAGGTCCCGTCGCCGCGGCGCACGTCGAGGACCCGGGCCGACTCGAGGACCTTCACCGCCTCCCGCACACCGCTGCGCGACAGGCCCATCTGGGCGGCGAGCTGCGGTTCGGGCGGCAGCCGTGACCCCGGCGGCAGCTCGCCGCGCTGGATCATCGCCCGGATCCTGGTGATCGCCTCGTCGGTCAGTGCCACCGATCACTCCCTTGCGCCCGCTCGGTCCGCCAGCGCTCACTATAAAGACATCTGATGTCTGCGGATCGGCGAACACCCCTTGAGAAAGGAACGGCAATGCCACGCTGTACCACCACGATCCGGCGGTCCGGCCGCGGGACACGCCAATGACCCGGGCCGCGTACTACCTCGGGGACCGCGCCTTCGCCGTCCGCGACGCCGATCCGGTCGCACCCGGCCCGGGCGAGGTCCGCCTCGACGTCGCCTACACCGGCATCTGCGGCACCGACCTGCACATCCTGCACGGCGCGATGGACCACCGGGTGCAGGTACCCGCCGTCATCGGCCACGAGATGTCGGGCCGGATCGCGGCCCTCGGAGCCGGCGTCGAGGGCCACGCCGTCGGCGATCCGGTGACGGTCATGCCGCTCGACTGGTGCGGCGAGTGCCCCGCCTGCCGCGCCGGGCACACCCACATCTGCCACCGGCTCAACTTCGTCGGCATCGACTCCACCGGCGCGATGCAGCGCTCGTGGACCGTCCCGGCCCGGCTGCTCGTCGCGCTGCCGCCCGGGCTGGCGCTGCGGCACGCCGCGCTGATCGAGCCGACCGCCGTCGCCGTCCACGATGTGCGGCGCTCCCGGCTGACCCGCGGTGAGCGGGCCGTCATCATCGGCGCCGGCCCCGTCGGGCTGCTCATCGCCAAGGTCGCGCAGGCCGCCGGGGCCGAGGTGACAGTGCTGGAGATCGACCCGCACCGCCGCCAGGTGGCCCTGGGGCTCGGCCTCGCGGCGATCGACCCGGCCGGCGTCGACGCCGTCGAGCACGTGCGGGACTGGACCGGCGACGCCGGCGCCGACGTCGTGTTCGAGGTGTCCGGCTCGGCCGCCGGGGTGCGGGCGGCGACGGACCTGCTGGCCGTGCGCGGCCGGCTGGTCATCGTGGCGATCCACCCCGCCCCGCGGGAGGTGGACCTGCACCGGTTCTTCTGGCGCGAACTGGAGATGATCGGGGTCCGGGTGTACCGCCGCGAGGACTACGAGGAGGCCGCGCGGCTGGTCCTCGAGGGGCTGGTCCCGGCCGATGAGCTGATCTCCCGCATCGTCCCGCTCGACGACGTCATGCAGGCGTTCCACGCCCTCGAGGCCGGAGGCGACGTCAAGGTGCTGCTGGACTGCGGAGGCGGCGCATGAGCCCGTTCGACCTGACCGGCCGGCTGGCCGTGGTGACCGGCTGCCGCCGCGGCATCGGGCTGGGCCTGGCCGAGGCGCTCGCCGCTGCGGGCGCCGACATCATCGGGGTGAGCGCGGCGCTGGAGGACACCGGCAGCGAGGCCGCCCGGCGGGTCACGGCGCACGGGCGCTCCTTCACGCCGTACCGGGCCGACCTGGCCGACCGGGCCGCCGTCCGTGCGCTCGCGGCCCGGCTGCGCGACAGCGACCGGCCGGTGGACATCCTGGTCAACAACGCGGGCACGATCCGGCGCGCCCCGGCCGCCGAGCACACCGACGAGGACTGGGACCACGTCCTGGAGGTCGACCTCTCCGCGCAGTTCGTGCTGGCCCGGGAGGTCGGCCGGGCGATGCTCGAGCGGGGCACCGGGCGCATCATCTTCACCGCGTCGATGCTGAGCTTCCAGGGCGGGGTGACGGTGCCCGGCTACGCGGCCGCGAAGTCGGGCCTCGCCGGGCTGACCCGGGCCCTGGCCAACGAGTGGGCCGGCCGGGGCGTCAACGTCAACGCGATCGCGCCCGGCTACATCGCCACCGACAACACGCAGGCGCTGCAGGACAACCCGGAGCGCAGCCGCTCGATCCTGGAGCGGATTCCGGCCGGGCGCTGGGGCACCCCGGAGGACCTCGGCGGTGCCGTGGTCTTCCTGGCCTCCGACGCGGCGCGGTATGTGCACGGGGCCGTCATCCCCGTCGACGGCGGCTGGCTCGCCCGCTGAGCGCCGCGCGGGCCGCCCCGGCGCCCTGACGTCACTGCGGCACCGCCGACCCGATCAGCAGCCAGGTCACGGCCGCGCACGCGGCGCCGACCGGCACCGCGGCGATGACGAGCGCCGCCAGGAACCACCACTCCACGCGGCGCGTGACGCGGGCCGGCAGCCCCTGGATGCGCAGCGGCGCCAGCTCGCGGCGCGGCGTGGTGATCGTCGTGACGGCCAGGCCGGCCAGGCCCAGCAGCACCGAGAGCGCGCCGGCGAAGACGAAGAACCGCAGGGCCAGCGCCGAGCCGGACCGGCCGAGGACGGCGCGCTCGTCGGCGACGGTCCGCCGGCCCACGACGCTCAGCCCGGCCGCGGTGAGCGCCTCGGCGATCGACGGCGGGGCGTCAGCGGCCAGCCACACCTCGCCGAGCCCGGTGAGCTCGGAGTCGGTCGAGGCCCGGTCGGCCTGCTCCAGATCGACGAGCGTGCCGCGCCGGCCCAGCCGGGGCAGCCGGTCGGCGTGGCCCACGACGGTGCCGCCGACCGGCCCGTCGAACGCGGCATAGGCGCCGTCGGGCGGCAGCGGCCCGGTCGACACGAGCGCCAGGGCGGCCGGGACGTCGGGCGGCAGGAGGCTGCCGGCCTCGCGACGCGGGGACGGCGGCAGCGTCACCTCGAGCCCGCCGCCGGTGGCGGTGGCGCTCGCGCCGGCCGGCATCCGCCAGGCGGCGGTGAACGGCTGCCCCTGGACGGTGTGCAGGGCGAGCCGGGCGGGTGCCCCGAGGTTTGTCGGCAGCCCGATCTGGATCGACACGAGCCGGCAGCCGGCGGCGCAGGCCGGGGCCGCGGCGGTGTACGTGTGCCGGCCGAGCGACAGGGCGCCGAGGTCGACAGGCACCCGCTGGACGCCACCGGCCGGCGCGACGACGGCCGTCAGCGTGGCCGGTTTGCCCGCGAGGTCCACGGCGGTCAGGTCGACGCCGAGGGTGGCGCCGGTCAGCGTCACGCCGGGCCCGGCGGCCGGGCGGAGCCGGGCCGCGAGCGCCGACACCGGCTCGGGGGAGTAGCCGGCCGGCCAGTACGCCACCGCGGCCAGCCGGGTCGAGTCGACCGCGAGCGATGAGGGCAGGGCCGTGCTCACGGCCGGGATCGGCACGGCCGCCATCGCGTAGCGGCCCGCCGGGTCGGCCGCGCGGGTGGCCCGCAGCAGCTCGGTCCGGGTGGTCTGGCCGATCGACAGCACGGTCGGGGCGCCCACCGTCAGCTCGGCCCGGTACTGCTGGTCGCGATCGCCGACGACAGTGGCCAGACCGGCGAAGCTGAACGAGCCGAACGCGACCACGAGCAGGACCAGGAGCCGGTGCGCGGCCGGCCGCCGGGCCAGCCGGAACGCGGTGAGCGCGGCGCTCAGCGCACCGCGGCGCAGATACCGCGCGGCCAGCCGGGCCGCCAGCGGCCGCAGCAGCCGGGCCGACAGCAGCGCCAGCGCGGCGATGATCAGCGCGGGCGCGACGAGCGTGACCCCGGTCAGCACGCCGCTGCGCCGCTGGGCGATCGCGGCCGCGGCGATCAGGACGAACACGGTCTCCAGCAGCAGCGTCCGCACCCGGGCGCTCCCGCGGTCCACCTCGCGCAGCAGCGTGCTGACCGGCGCGCTGACGGTCCGCAGCTGCACGACGAGACCGGCGAGCAGCGCCCCGAGGACGGCGATGCCGGCGTAGGGCAGCAGCGAGCGGTCCATGTACGCCGGGGCGGGCGCGGCCGCGCCGACGATCAGCCGCCCCAGGAGCACGCCGACCGGGGCACCGGCGAGCACGGCCAGCACCGTCTCACCGGCCGCGAGCCACCACAGGACGCGTCTGGGTACTCCGCGCAGCGCGACGACACCGTACTCGTAGCGGTGCGCCCGGGCCGTGTTGGCCACCGCGAGCAGGATCACCGCCCAGGCCAGCACGACAACGGGGATCGCGGCGAGCGGGATGACCGCGTGCGCCTCGGCGCGGCTGCGGTCGATGCGGTCGAGCAGGTCCGGCAGTGCGGTGCTCACGCTGATCCGGCCGGTCTCATCCTGCTCGGCGGTGGCGGTGAGCCACTCGCGCAGCGCCGCCAGCCGCTCGACGGTGATCGCGCCGGCCGTCGCCCGGGCCTCGAAGGACTGCAGCTCGCGCGGGTGGTCGATGCCGGCCAGAGTGTTGCGGGCGACGTACATCGGGTCGTTCTGGTAGTCCTGGTCGCTGCGGTCGGCGTGGCCCCAGTAGAGGTCGGCCGGGTCGCGCGGCCTGACCAGCCCGACGACCGTCATCGTCCACGCCGTGCCGGCCGGGACGAACAGGTTGAGCGAGCTGTCGAAGGTGGCCGCCTGGCTGTTCACCCGGGCGCCGACGGCGAGCCCGAGCCGCTTGGCGGCCGCCTCGCTCAGGACCGTCTCGCCGCCGCCCATCAGGCAGCGCCCGGCCACGACGACGACCTGCGCGCACAGGTCCTCGCGGAAGGCGACGCGGCGCACCTGATCGCCCCCGGCCCGGTCGCGGCCGCCCGGCATGGCCAGGAACTCGGTGCTGAAGACGCTGACGAACCCGTCCAGCTGCACCTTCTCGGCGGCGAGCCGCTCGAACTCGTCGGGCATCGCGCCGCCGGAGGCCCGCTCCACCGGCGCCGACACCCAGATCGTGCGCTCGGCCCCGCCGGCGTGGCGCACCTCGCCGGCGACCACCGCCCGGTCGATGGCGGTGAGGTAGATCGGTGCCGCGACCGCCGCCGCCGTGGCCAGCACCGCCAGCAGCCACAGTGCCAGTGCCTGGCCGCGCCGCGCGCGCAGCATCCCCAGCATCAGCGCCGCCACGGCCACCCGCCGGTCCGGTACTGCGGTGCCAGCGCGCAGCCGGCGAAGAGCGCGGCGGCGGCCGCCGTCGTGGCCAGCAGCGCGATCGCGGCGACGCCCGGGTTGCCGGCCGGGGCGGGCCAGGCGTCGGTGAACACCGGTATCGGCGGGTGGGCGATCGCCCGGGCTACGGCCGCGGCCAGCCCGGCGGTCAGCGCGGCCAGCAGGATCGGGACCAGGGCGGCCCAGCGGCCCGCGGCGTGCAGTGCCGCGGCCGGCACGCCCTGACGGCGCAGCGCCACGAACTCCTCGCCGCGGGCCCGGCGCTGCACCGCCGCGATGACCAGGAGGGCGATCGCGGCGGCCAGCAGCCCGAGCCCGCCCATCAGCAGGCCGTAGCGGTCGGCGGCGGCCGGCCCGAACCGCGCCTGGCGCGCGTCGGCGGCGGCGACCGAGTCCTCCCCGACGACGGTGAGCCCCGCGGCGCGCAGCCGGTCGGTCACGTCGGCGGGCGCGCCGGGGGCGAGCCAGACCTGCTGCCGCTCCGCCCGTGGGGCCCCGCCGGCGATCCGGTCGGCGTATTCGAGGTCGACGAGCACCCCGTGGGTGCCGATGCCCGGCAGCAGCGGCGCGGCGATCGGCTCGACCGGCACCGCCCGGCCGCCGAACAGGTCGATCGCCCCGGTGCCCCGCTGATCCGCCGCGGGCGGCCGACCGGCCACCGCGGCCGGCAGCGGCACGGGCGCGTCGACCACGTAGAGCCGCCCGTCGACCGGCAGCTTCGACAGGCCCGGCGTGACGGCGGCGAGGGCGAGGCGCCCGTCGTACGAGCGCATGCTGACCGTGGCGGCCACGTTGCCGGCGCCGGTGCGCCAGCGGCCGGGGTCGGCGAAGACGTCGGGGGTGATGACGGCGCGGCCGTCGGCGTCCAGCCGCTGCAGCTCGACCGCCCGCCCGCCGACCAGCTCGAACGAGACGAGCCGGCAGCCGGAGCGGCAGTCGGGCACGCTCGCGTCGGCGGTGCCGGGCCGGCCGTCGACAGGCGTGAAGCGGGCGGACAGCGGTGCGCCGGTGGCGGTGACGACGAGCGTGGCCAGCAGCACCGGTGGCCCGGTCGGCGGGGCGGCACCGGCGTCGGGCAGATCGTCGCTGACGGCCGGCAGACCGGCCGTCAGGGTGAGGCCGGTGCCGGCGAAGGTGATCGGTGGCGGGGCCGCCGGGCGCAGCCGGTGCGGGTCCAGCGGGGCCGGGCCGGCGAGGACGTAGGGCAGCCGGGGCGAGTCGACCGCGAGCACCGGCTCGCCGCCCGGTCCGAGCCCGGCGACGACGGCCATCGCCTGGTGTCCGCCCGGGTCGGCCGCGCGGACCGCGTTGAGCAGGTGGGCCCGGTCGCCCGGGGCGACGGTGAGGACCCGCTGGCCGCCGACCTCGACCGCGGACCGGTCGTGGCGCGCCTGGCCCGCCTCGGCCCAGTGCTGGGCGGCGACCGCGAGGAGGCATCCGGCCGCGGTGAGCAGGGGCAGCATGCGATACGCGGAGGAGCGCCGGGCCAGCAGCAGCGCGCCGAAACCGGCGGCGACCCGGCCGTTGACGAGCGCCGAACGGCCGGCCGCCGTCGCCGCGGGCACCAGCAGCCGCCCGACGAGGATCGCGGCCGACGCGGCGAGCGTGCCCGGCGCGAGCAGCTGCACGCCGATGGCGCTGTGCGCGGCCAGGCTCTGGTAGATGCTCGCCCCGGCCAGGCCGAGCACGCACACCTCGACGACGGCTGTGCCGAGCCGCGGCGGCCGCGGCGCGGCGGCGTGCAGCAGCCGCTCGACCGGCAGCCCGGTCGTCCGCCAGTCGGCCAGGACCGCGCTGAGCAGGGCCGCGGCCAGCACACCACCGGCGATCGGCAGGCGGGCCGGGCCGTCGGCGAGCACGCCGATGAGCGCGCCCGCCAGTGCGCCGGCGGCCAGCGGCACCCCGGTCTGCCCGCCGGTGGCCGCGAGCAGCCGCCAGCGCCGGGCGCCGCGCAGCGCGAGCTGGGCGGCGTCGGACCGGCGCGCCTCGGCGGCGTAGCGGGCGGCGACCGCCATCGCGAGCCAGCCGATGACGGCCAGCTGGGCGGCGGCCAGGAGCACGCCGCGGGCCACGACCTGCCGGTCGGCGGCGATCCGGTCGGCCAGCGCCGCGCCGGCCGTGTCGACCTGGAACGGCACCCGGCGCATCCGCTCGACGGCGGCCGTGAGCTCGCCGCCGTGGGTGAACACCGACGGGCCGAGCAGTGCGTCGAAGGTGGCGCGGACGGTGGTCGCGGACGCGGCCACGGTGTCGAACGTCGTCCAGGCGGCGTCGGCGCCGCTCCAGTACCACGACAGCGGGTCGGCCGGGCGGTAGATGCCGGCCAGCCGCAGCGGGCGCCGGGGCGCGGCCGGCCCGGTGGTCACGTCGAGCCGGTCGCCGACGCGGACGCCGAGCCGCTCGGCGCTCGGGGCGCTGAGGACCACGTCACCGGTCGCCTGCGGACAGGACCCGTCGACGACGGCGTTGGCGCACAGTGCTTCGCGGTAGCGCAGTGGCAGCGCCAGTTGCCGGTCGCCGGCGGTGAGCGTCGCGGCGACCTCGACGCCGACCGCCTGGCCGGCGACCGGCAGCGCCAGGGCCCGGCCGGCCGAGGCCGCGAACGTCTGCACGACCGTCTCACCGGCCAGGTCGAGGGAGACGGTGCCGGTCGCGGAGACTGTCCGTTCGCTCTGCGGCGCGGCCGCGATACGCGCGTCCGCGGCGGCGTCGGTCGCCCGCGCCGCGTACCACGGGGCCAGGCTCAGGCCGGTGCTGACGAGCGCGGCGAGCAGGAACATCCCTGTGGACACCACGCGGCGGGCGACGATGGCGCCCCAGATCAGCGCGAGCATGCGCCGGCCCGATTCACCGGATCAGTGTATGGAGAATCGGGCCGGCGGCAATCCCGTGCGCCGGCGGCTATCCGCCGAGGGCCACGTGCAGGATCTTCTCGTTGCTGTTGTTGGGGACACTGTCCTTGTCGCCGGCGTTGGAGGTGGTGAGCCACAGCCCGCCGTCCGGGGCCGGCTCGATGGTGCGCAGCCGGCCGTAGGTCCCGACGAAGTACTGCTGCTGCCCGGTCAGGCTGCCGTCGCTCGTGATCGTCGTGCGGTACATGCGGGTGCCCCGCTCGCAGGCGATGTAGAGCGCGCTGCGCACGACGGCGATGCCGCTGCACGAGCCCTGCGCCACGGGATAGGTCGCCTTCGGGGCGAGGTAGCCGGCGGTGGCGCAGCTGCCGGTGGTGCCCTCACAGGCCGGCCACCCGTAGTTGCCGCCCCGGACGATGAGGTTCGTCTCGTCCATGACGCTGTTGCCGAACTCCTGCTCCCACAGCCGCCCCTGGGCGTCGAAGGCCAGGCCCTGCGGGTTGCGGTGCCCGTAGCTCCACACCGCGTTGCCGAACGGGTTGTCGGCGGGGATGGTGCCGTCCGGGTTGATGCGCAGCACCTTGCCGTTGAGCCCGTCGGTCTTCTGGGCGTTGTCGCCGTTCTGCGCGTCGCCGGTCGCGGCGTAGAGCTTGCCGTCGGGGCCGAAGCGCAGCCGCCCGCCGTTGTGGTACTTGTTGCGCAGGATGCCGGTCAGCAGGACCTGTTCGGTGGACGGCACCAGCCGGTCGTCCTCCACCTTCATCCGCACGATGCGGTTGTCCGTCGTGGTGGTGTGGAAGATGTACAGCCAGTGATCGGTCGCGAACGTCGGCGCGATCTCGATGCCGAGCACGCCGCCCTCGCCGTCGGTTCCGGCCACCCCGGGCACGGTGCCGATCGACGTCTTGGTGCCGGTGGCCGGGTCGAGGTGGACGATGTCGAAGAGGTCCCGGCGGGTGTAGAGGACCGTGCCGTCGGGGAGCGTGAGCAGGCCCCACGGCAGGTCGAGCTCGGTGGTGACCTGGGTGACGCCGCACACCGGGTTGGTGCAGGCGGCGCCGGTGGTGACGGTCACGGTGCCGCTCGGGCCGGACGCGTTGCCCTGAGCGTCGCGGGCCACCACGTAGTAGGCGTAGGTGGTGCCGGCGCTGAGGCCGCTGTCGGTGAAGGTCACGGCGTTCTTCACCGTGGCCACCTTGCCGCCGTCGCGGTACACGTCGTAGGAGGCGACGCCGACGTTGTCGGTCGAGGCGGTCCAGCCGAGGGTGACGGTCGTGCCGGCGGCCGAGGCGGTCAGTCCGGTCGGTGCGGTCGGCGGCTGGCTGTCGGCCTGGCACTGCGGCGGCGTGATCGGCACGGTGGCGCTGGCCTGCGAGACGTTCCCGGCCGCGTCGCGGGCGTTGACGTAGAGACCCCACGTCACCCCGGGCGTCACGGTGAGACCGGTCGAGAGCGTCGCCCCGCTGACCGAGGTCATCAGCTGCCCGTCGTGGTACACGTCGTAGTAGGCGACGCCGACGTCGTCGGTGGCGGCGGCCCAGGCGAAGGTGACCGAGTTGCAGGTCAGGTTGCTGACCCGCGGGTTCGACGGCGGCGTCGGCGGCTGCGTGTCGGTGCTGGCGACGCTCCACTGCTGGGTGCCGCGGCCGCTGCAGGTCTGGAGGTTCGCCGGAGTGCCGTTGGCGATGGCGCCGCCGCGGGTGTCGAGGCACAGGCCGGACTCGACGCCGATGATGGCACTGCCGCTGATCCGCCACCGCTGGTTCGCCCCGCCGTGGCAGGTGTAGATCTGCACCTGAGTGCCGGGCTGCGTGCCGTGGCCCACCGCGTCGAGACAGCGGGTGCCGTCGAACAGGCGCAGCTCGCCGGCCGCGGTGGACTGCCACGCCTGGTTCGCCGCCGCGGTGCAGTCGCGGATCTGCACCGTGCTGCCGGCCGTCCCGCTGCTGCCCGCGACGCCGAGGCAGCGGTGGGACGTGACGCCGACGATCGGGACGCCGGTGGCCGCGGACGCGTTCGAGTCGATGCTCACCACTGCGGACGCGGCCGCGATCAGGAGCGCGGCCGTTGCCGCGCGCCAGCGTGCTGACATGGGTGGTCCTCCAGGATCAGTACGGGTTGCCGGGCAGGTTGAGGCGCACGCTGTAGAGGCCGGCGCCCGACGACGGGGTGCCGGAGGTGATGAACAGCGTCCGGCCGTCGGCGCCCCCGAACGCCGCGTTGGTCGTGGCCCGCCCGACGGTGATGAGGCCCAGCTGCGCGCCGCTTGGCGCGTACACGTGGATGGTGCCCTCGGGGTTCGAGGCCCAGTACAGGTTGCCGGCGCAGTCGATCGTGACCCCGTCCGGGCCGTTGATCGACGTGAAGACACTGCGCGCGCCGATGGTGCCGTCCGCGCCGATGGGATACTTGACGATCTGGTTGGTGCCCATGGCGGCGACGTAGAGGGTCCGGCCGTCGGGGGACAGGGCGATGCCGTTGGGCTGGCGCAGACCGCCGTCGACGAGCTCCACCTGGCCGTTGCGCACGCGGAAGACGCCTGTCATGCCGCTCATCGCGTCGGGCCGGTTGCCCCGCTGGTAGTTCGGGTCGGTGAAGTAGACGGTGCCGTCGGCGGCGATGGTGAGGTCGTTGGGCGAGTTGAAGAGCTTGCCGTTGTACTGGCCTGCCACGCTCGTGCGCGCGTGGTCGGCCAGGCTGTAGGCCGAGACGCTGCGCTGGTCGTGCGTCGCGGCGATGATCCGGGTGCCGTCGGCCGTGACGGCCAGGCCGTTGCTGCCGGCGTTCGGGATGAACTGCTCGAAGGTGGACTGCGGGGTGTAGCGCCAGATGTTGGAGGGCTGCACACCCTCGGACCCGGTCGCGCTCTGCAGGTCGGAGAAGAGCAGGTAGCCGGGGTTGGCCACCCATGTCGGCCCCTCGGTGAAGGCGAAGCCGCCCCGCAGCAGGGTCGCCGACATCGACGGCGCCGGCAGCGGGCCGGCCGACGAGGAGCACGCCGGTGCCGGGGCACTCGCCGACGGGCTGACTGAGGGGCTCCCTGACGGGCTGCCCGGCGGGCTGACTGAGGGGCTGCTCGACGGGCCGCCCGTCCCGGGGGAGCGCCACTGCTGCTCGGCGCCGCCGCCGCACGTCCACAGCACGACCCGCGTGCCGCCGGCGGTGCCCGCGCTGCGCGGCGTCAGGCACAGCCCGGACTGCACGCCGGTGACGGTGCCGTCGGCGTTGACGCTCCACTGCTGGTTGGTCTGGCCGTTGCAGTCCCAGATGACGACCGCGGTGCCGTTGGTGGTGCCGTGCCCGTAGGCGTCGAGGCACTTGCTGCCGTAGACCGTCAGCTGCCGGCCGGCCGTGTAGGTCCAGCGCTGGTTGGTGCCGCCGGTGCAGTCCCACAGCTGTGTCGCGGCGCCGTTGGCGGTGCCGGCTCCGCTCACGTCGAGGCAGCGGCCGGACTGGACACCGACGATCGGTGCGGTCTGCCCGGGCCCGATGGTCGCGGCCAGCGCCGGTGCCCGGGTCGCCAGCACCACGCCGGCGAGCACCGCGAGCGCGACCAGGGCGCCGATGCCGGCCGCCGTCCGGCGTTGCCTCCGGTGTCCGATGTTCGAGCTGGTCATGACCCTCCTTCGAGACTGCGAACTCGACGTGCGTCGATGCCCGAAGTGTTTGCCGACTCGCCGCCGACGGTCAATCGCACCAGATCCGATGAACCGGGCCGACCGGGCATTTCCGCCGAGAGATGCCCGTAAGGCGTTCCGAAACTCTCGGCCGCTCCATGAAATTTTCGCCGCCACCGAGCGCTACCGCGCCATCAGCGACGGCTCGCCACCGCCCGTTCGAATCGGTCCGGCGTAGTGGCGGAAGGTGCTCGCGAAGAAACTGTTATGGATCGGCCGGCGATCAAGTCAATGCCGAAAATTTCGGCGAGCAATGCATTCGTGATGCATCGCAAAAGGCGTCATGAGCTGCGGGAACAGCGTCGGCGGCAGGATCTGGCGGGATTGCTCCGCTTGAATGTTCCGGAAAGTTCTGGAAGCCTCCGGTCCTACATGCGAACGCTCCGCTAGGCGCTCGCCGATTGACCCGCCAAGGTCGTACCCGGCCGAGCATGTTAGCGCTCACGCGACGCTCAAATTACCGGTAGTAAGGAGACCAGGGTGGCTAGAAGCCCTTCCGCTCGACGGGGCGGGAAGAGATCATTCGCGATCAGAGCGCTGATCGGCGGCGTGGTCGGTGTCGTTGCGGTGTCGGTGGCCGCGGTCATGATGCCCTCGGCGAACGCGGCGGCGAGCACGCTCGGCGCGGCCGCGGCGCAGTCGGGTCGGTATTTCGGCACGGCGATCGCGGCGGGCCGGCTCGGTGACTCGACGTATTCGACGATCGCCGGGCGTGAGTTCAACATGGTGACGGCTGAGAATGAGATGAAGCCGGATGCGACGGAGCCGCAGCGGGGGCAGTTCAACTTCAGCTCGGGTGATCAGATCTACAACTGGGCGACGCAGCGTGGCATGAAGGTGCGTGGGCACACGTTGGCGTGGCATGGGCAGCAGCCTGGGTGGATGCAGAGTTTGTCGGGGTCGAGTCTGCGGCAGGCGATGATTGATCACATCAATGGTGTGGTGGGTCATTACCGGGGCAAGCTGGCGTACTGGGATGTGGTGAACGAGGCGTTCAACGAGGACGGCAGCCGCCGTAACTCGAACTTGCAGGGTACGGGCAACGACTGGATCGAGGTGGCGTTGCGCACGGCGCGGGCCGCGGACCCGTCGGTGAAGCTGTGCTACAACGATTACAACATCGAGAACTGGTCGTACGCCAAGACGCAGGGCGTGTATCGGATGATCCAGGACTTCAAGTCCCGGGGTGTGCCGATCGACTGTGTGGGGCTGCAGACGCACTTCACCGGTGGCAGTTCGTTGCCGTCGAACTTCCAGACGACGCTGTCGAGCTTTGCCGCGTTGGGTGTGGATGTGGCGCTGACCGAGGTTGACGTCACCAACGCCTCGACCACCCAGTACGCGGGGTTGACGCAGGCGTGTATGAACGTGGCTCGCTGTGTCGGCATCACGGTGTGGGGGGTGCGCGACAGCGACTCGTGGCGTTCCAGTGAGAACCCGCTGCTGTTCGACGGCAGCGGCAACAAGAAGGCCGCCTACACCTCGGTCCTCAACGCCCTCAACGCGGCCAGCCCGACGACCTCGCCGACCACGTCGCCGACCGTCTCGCCGACCACGTCGCCGACCGGCGGCTCGACCGGCGCGCCGGGCGGCACCAACGAGATCGTCGGATCGCAGTCCGGCCGCTGCATCGACGTGCCCAACGCCACCCAGACCAACGGCACGCGGGTGCAGCTCTACGACTGCCACGGCCAGTCCAACCAGCAGTGGACCTACACCTCCAGCAAGCAGCTGCAGGTGTACGGCTCCAAGTGCCTCGACGCCAACGGCGCGGCGACCGCCAACGGCACGGGCATCATCATCTGGGACTGCAACGGCGGCACCAACCAGCAGTGGAACGTCAACAGCAACGGCACCATCACCGGTGTGCAGTCCGGGCGCTGCCTCGACGTCTGGGGCACCGGCAACGGCCAGCAGGTCCAGCTCTACGACTGCAACGGGCAGGCCAACCAGCAGTTCCGGCTGGTCTCCCTCGGCGGGCCCACGTCGCCGCCGCCGTCCTCGCCGTCGTCCTCGCCGTCGACGTCGCCGACCGGCGGCCAGACGTGCACGCTGCCGTCCACCTACCGCTGGTCGTCGACGGGCGCGCTGGCCAACCCGGCCAACGGGTGGGTGTCGCTGAAGGACTTCACCAACGTCGTCTACAACGGCAAGCACCTGGTCTACGCGTCGAACGTCAACGGCAGCGGGCAGTACGGCTCGATGGGCTTCAGCACCTTCACCAACTGGTCGGACATGGCCTCGGCCACGCAGACCGGGATGAGCCAGGGCACCGTCGCGCCGACGCTGTTCTACTTCGCGCCCAAGAACATCTGGGTGCTGGCCTACCAGTGGGGCCCGAACGCCTTCAACTACAAGACGTCGAGTGACCCGACCAACCCCAACGGCTGGTCATCGCCGCAGGCGCTGTTCACGGGCAGCATCTCCGGCTCCGGCACCGGCGTGATCGACCAGACGCTCATCGGCGACAGCCAGAACATGTACCTGTTCTTCGCCGGTGACAACGGCAACATCTACCGGGCCAGCATGCCGATCGGCAACTTCCCCGGGAACTTCGGCTCGAGCTACACGACGGTCATGAGCGACTCGCAGTACAACCTCTTCGAGGCCGTCGAGGTCTACAAGGTCCAGGGCCAGAACCAGTACCTGATGATCGTCGAGGCGATCGGGAGCCAGGGGCGTTACTTCCGCTCCTTCACGTCCTCCAGCCTGAGCGGCTCGTGGACCCCGAACGCCGCGACGGAGAGCAACCCGTTCGCCGGCAAGGCCAACAGCGGCGCGAGCTGGACGAACGACATCAGCCACGGGGACCTGGTCCGCAACAACCCCGACCAGACCAAGACCGTCGACCCGTGCAACCTGCAGTTGCTGTACCAGGGCAAGAACCCCAGCGCCAGTGGTGACTACAACCTGCTGCCGTGGCGGCCGGGCGTGCTGACCCTGCAGCGCTAAGCGTGCGCGCGTACCGCGGCGGCCCAGATGCGGGCGGCTTCGTGGAAGGCGGCCGTCAGGCCGCCGCGGTCGTGCACCCGGGTGACCGCGACGACCCGGCAGGGTTCCATGCCGGTGACGGGGACCGTCGCGACACCGGGGTGCAGGGTGCCCCGCTGGTCCCCGGCGGGCAGGACGGCGACCGCGCCACCCGCGACGCGTTCGAGCTTGTCCTCGAAGCTGTCGTCCGACTCCGGCGGCCGGCTCCACATCGTCGGGGTGCTCGTGCAGGCGACGAGGCCCTCGCCGGCCAGCTCGCCGGCCGTCAGCGCGGCCCGGCCCGCGAGGGGATGCGTGGCGGGCAGCAGCGCCACCCGCGGCTCGTCATAGAGGACGTCCAGCCGCACAGCGTCAGCGGGCAGTGCCACCGGCAGCCGGGTGAGCAGGGCGTCCACCCGGCCGTCGAGCAGTGCCGACGCCTGCGGCCAGGTCAGGTGCCGGGTCCGGATGCCGGCCTGCGGGAATCGGTCGCGCAGCCGCTGCGCGACAGGGGTGACCACGAGGTCGCCGACGTGACCGATCGTCAAGGCCCCGCCCGGACCGCGGGCGGCCGCGACGGCCCGCGCCGCGCCGTCCAGCAGCGACGTCGCCTCGGTGCGGAAGGCGTCGCCGGCGGCGGTGAGGCGGCTGCCCTGCGCCGTGCGCTCGATGAGACGCACCCCGAGCTGCTCCTCGAGGCGCCGGATCTGCCGGCTCAGCGACGGCTGAGCCACGTGCAGGACGGCGGCGGCCCGGCCGAAGCTGCCGTGCTCGGCGACGACCGTGAAGTAGCGGACCAGCCGCAGGTCGAGGTCCGGCGTGCGCGTCATACCCCGATGGTATGGCGGCCGTGCGGAACAGGTCTTGGACCCGGCCGCCGGGGCGGGCTTGAGTGGGCGCATGAGCGACTATGCGGGCAAGAAGGTTGTCATCACCGGCGGGAGCGGCGGCATCGGGTTCGCCGCCGCGCAGCTCCTGGCCGCGGGCGGCGCGCGGGTGCTGATCACCGGGCGGGACCCGGACCGGCTCGGCACCGCCCGTGATCGGCTCGGCGGTGACGTCGTGGCGGTCCGCAGCGACACGGCGGTCCCGGCCGAGGTTGACGCGCTCGCGCAGCGGGTGCGGGCCGAGTGCGGCACCGTCGACGCGCTGCTCGTCAACGCCGGGATCACCAGCAACCGCCCGTTCGCGCAGGTGACGGCCGACGACTACGACGAGGTGTTCGCGGTGAACACCCGCGGGCCCTACTTCACGGTGCAGCGCCTCGCCCCGCTGCTGGCCGACGGCGGCGGCGTCGTGTTCACCACCTCGGTCGCCGGCACCAAGGGCCTGCCGGCGAGCAGCGTCTACGCCGCCAGCAAGGCCGCGCTGCGCTCGATGACCCGCAGCCTCGCCCGTGAGCTGCTCGCCCGCAACATCCGGGTCAATGCGGTGAGCCCGGGCCCGATCGACACCGGCATCCTGCGCCGGAGCATGCCGGCGGACGCGGCGGCCGGGCTGGAGGCGCAGTTCGTCGCCCGCAACCCGATGGGCCGCCTGGGCGAGCCGGCCGAGGTGGCGCGGGCGATGCTGTTCCTGGCGTTCGACGCCACCTACACCACCGGCGCCGAGCTGACCGTCGACGGCGGCGCGGCCCAGCTGTAGTCGCGGTGCGCTACAGCGGGCGTGGCTCGATGCGTCGCCGGGGTCGTCGCCGGCATATCTCCGCGGCGGCGGCGGTCGCCGCGGCCGCCCGGGCGCACAGATACTGGCTCGTCCCGAGCAGCTCACGGGTTCGTTCGGCCAGGGCAGCGGCCAGCGAGGCCGGGGCGGGCGAGGGCGGCGTCCGCCTGCCGTCCGGCTGCTCCGAGGCGATGATCGCGGTGATGGTCGTGCCGACGCGTCCGGGGCCGGCGTGGACGTACAGCAGCCGGGCGAGCCGGCGGCAGAGCCACAGGCCGCGCCCGCCGGTCGCGGTGGGCTCCGGCCGGACGCGCCCGATGTCGGTCCTGGTGAGCCCCGGACCGGCGTCGGTGACCCGGCAGTAGAGCGTGGTGCCGCGGTGCCACAGCTGCAGCCGGCCCCGGCCGCCGCCGTGCCGGATGGCGTTGGTCGCCAGCTCGGTGGCGATGAGCAGGAGGCCGTCGATCTGGCGCCGGTCGGTGGTGTGCTCGCCGGCCCGGGCGGCCAGACTCGGGCGCAGCTCGGCGAGGTCGCCGAGGTCGAAGTGCCGGTCCAGGTCGAACATCGGCCGGCTCCCCGGCGGCGCCGGACGCGCTGTGCCGGCCGGCTCGTCCAGGCCGACCGAGCGTAACTCCTCGGCCACTCCGGACCTCCAGCGTCGGGCCCGCGCCGGACGCGGGCGGCGGCACCTGAGGCCGCCGACCGGCAGGTCACTGGTGCGCTTGTCATGATACGTCGCAGGTCGGGCGTCCCTCAACCGGACCGCTGCCCGTCCGTCGGAACCCCGGACGCCGCGGCCGTGGACCGCGACCGGCCCGCAGCGGGTGGCCGTTTGACGGCCGGCGGGGGCCTGCTATAGCGTTACCCACCCCCGAGCAGCGCATCTTGGAGCCGGGGCGGCGGGACTGCGTACCCACCGTCTCAGCGGAGGCTCCAATGTCCGATCGACCTGCCCTGCGGCACCGCGACTTCCGGCTCCTGCTGTTCGGCCAGACGACGAGTCAGTTCGGCGCGCAGGTCAGTGGGGTGGCCATCCCGCTGCTCGCCGTGCTGATGCTGCACGCCTCGCCGTTCGAGCTCGGGCTCGTCACCGCGGCCGGGACCGTCGCGTTCGCGCTGATCGGGCTGCCGGCCGGGGCGTGGGTCGACAGGTGGCCGCGGCGGCCGGTGCTCGTCGCCGCGGATCTGAGCCGGGCGGTGCTGCTGGCCGCCATCGTGGTCGCCGCGCTCGCGGGCTGGTTGAACGTGTGGTTGCTGATCGTGGTGTCGCTGCTGACCGGCTTCGCGCGGGTGTTCTTCGACGTCGGGTACCAGAGCTATCTGCCCTTCGTGGTCGGACCGCGCGGGCTGCTGGCCGGCAACTCGGCGATGGAGACCGTCCGCGCCACGGGCCAGGTGGCCGGTCCGGGGATCGGCGGCTGGCTCGTCGCCGTCGCCGGGGCGGTGCCGGTCGTGGTGATCCAGGCGGTCACCTACGCCGTGTCCGCCGGGTCGCTGCTGGCGATCTCGGCCCGGGAGCCCGCCCGGCCGGCCCCGGCGGTCCGCCCGCGGCTGCGGGCCGACATCGGGGAGGGCCTGGCGCTCGTGGCCCGGACCCCGGTGCTGCGGGCCACCGCCGTCACCAGCGCCGCGAGCAATTTCGCATTCGCTGTCGCCTCCGCCGTCACGGTCCCGTTCATGGTGCACACCGTCGGGCTGTCACCGGCCGGCATCGGCATCGTCATGGCGCTCGGCTCGCTGACCGTCGTCGCCGGCGCGGCGGTGACGCCACGCCTGGCCCGGCGCCTGGGGTCGGCGCGCATCGTGTGGCTGTCGCTCGCCGTGACCGGCCCCGTGGGGCTGCTCGGCCCCCTCGCCCGCCCCGGATGGCCGGTGGTCCTGCTCGTCGTCGGCGCGGCCGCGGGTGAGCTCGGCCAGATCGTCTACGCGATCAGCAACGTCAGCCTGCGCCAGCGGCTGTGCCCAGGGCACCTCCTGGGCCGGGTGAACGCGACGATGCGGTTCGTGATGATGGGCATCTTCCCGCTGGGCGCGCTGCTCGGCGGCGTCGCCGGCCAGTACGCCGGCCTGCGGGCGACCCTGTGGCTGGCCGGCGCCATCATCGCCGTCGCCGCCCTGCCGGTGCACCTGGCGCTCCGCGGCACCCGCGATGTCGAGCAGTTACCGCAGTGGATTCCTTCGAACACGGAGAGTAGCGTTGATTGATGACGTTGCGGGCGGGGTATGGGCGGGAGCCGCAGGCCATGCGGCGTGTGTAGGCGTTGTCGAAAGGACCCCCCTCATGACATACAGGCGATTGGTCACCGCCATGGTCGGCGTCGCGACCGTGCTGGCCGCGACGACCGCGTGCGGATCGTCCGGCGGCGGTGGCGGCTCCGCCGACGCCGTCGACTTCGGCGCCAAGGCCACGGGCACGCTCAGTGCCTGGGGCTTCAACAACGCCGACGACGTCGGCAAGGCCCGCATCGGCTACGCCGCGCAGCAGCTCGGTGACGTGAAGATCGAGATGGATCAGACCAACTTCGACGCGCAGAAGTTCACCACCCGCCTGGCCAGCGGCAGCGTTCCGGACGTCGTGCAGATGGACCGCGAGCTGGTCGTCACCTACGCCGCGCAGAACCTGGTGATGCCGCTCGACAAGTGTCTGTCGGCGAACACCGTCGACGCCAAGCAGCGGTGGTACCCCAACGTCGTCGCCGATGTCACGTACAAGAACCAGATCTGGGCGGTGCCGCAGTTCTACCAGCCGGCGGCGATCCTGCTGAACCGGACCCTGATGGAGGCCGCGGGGGTCCAGGACGCCGACATCGATACGTCGAACCCCGACCGGCTCATCGCCGCCATCGCCAAGATGTACAAGGCCAACGGGGACGTACCCGCCACGCTCGGCTTCAACCCGCAGGCGACCGGGCAGATCCCGCTGTGGCTGGTCGCGATGGGCGGCAAGGTCGCCGATGCCGACGGCAAGCCGACGCTCACCGACCCGGCCAACGCGGCCGCGATCGAGCTGCTCAAGAAGATCGTCGACGCGCAGGGCGGCTACGCCAAGTACAAGAGCTTCACCGACTCGTTCGACGTGTTCGGCGACAAGAACCAGTTCGTCGGCAACCAGGTGGCCGCGGAAGTCGACGCGCAGTGGTACCCCAACGTCCTGTCGCCGTACAAGGACAAGGTGAAGCTGGGCGCGGTGCCGTTCAAGGGCAAGGACGGCCAGCCGGTCACGCAGGCCGGCGGCTCGGCGTTCGTGATCCCGGCCAAGGCGAAGAACCCGGCCGCGGCGTGCAAGTGGGCCCTGGCGCTGACCGACGACGGGTCCTGGAGCGCGGCCGCCGAGGCCCGGGCGGCGACGGTCAAGGCGAAGAACTCCGTCAACACCGGGCTGTTCACCGGCTCGCCCGCCGCCGACAAGGCGATCCGCGACAAGTACATCACCCCCAGCGGCAGCGCCGGGTTCGACCAGGTGATCAGCACCTACTACGACATCGTCGGCACCGGCAAGAGCGCCGGCGCGTCCCCCGCGGGGCAGCAGATCAAGCAGGAGATGCTCAACGCCGTCACCGCGGCGCTGCTGGGCACCAAGACGGTCCAGAAGGCCCTCGAGGACGCGCAGGCGGCGTCGATGGGCGCCTACAAGAACATCGTCGGATGAGGTACCAGCGCCGCGAGGCCGTGGCCGGCTACCTGTTCATCGCGCCGTGGATCATCGGGTTCCTCATCTTCACCCTCGGCGCGATGATCTACAGCCTGGTCATCTCCTTCAGCCACTACAACCTGGCGACCGACGTCATCAAGCCGGCGGGCCTGGCCAACTACCAGGCGCTGCTCGACGACCCGAAGGTCGCCACGTCACTGAGCAACACGCTGTTCTACGCACTGCTGGCAGTACCCGCGGAGATCTGCTTCGCGCTCCTGCTGGCGGTGCTGCTCGACCGGGTCGGCCGCGGTGCCGGATTCTTCCGGACGGTCTACTACCTGCCGAAGATGACGCCCACCGTCGCCACCGCGTCGGTCTTCCTGCTGCTGCTCAACGGCAATGTCGGAGCCGTCAACCAGGGGCTGCGGCTGATCGGGATCGACGGGCCGCAGTGGCTCGTCGACCCGGCCTGGCTCAAGCCGTCGGTCGTGCTCATGACACTGTGGACGGTCAGCGGCACGATGGTCATCTTCCTCGCGGCGCTCAAGAACGTGCCGCGCGACCTGTACGAGGTGGCCTCGCTCGACGGGGCCGGTCCGGTGCGCCGGTTCTTCTCCATCACGCTGCCGATGATCTCGGGTGCGATGTTCTTCAACGTGATCATCCTGACCATCGCCGCGTTCCAGGTGTTCGACCAGGCGTACCTGCTGTTCTGGCGGGACCAGAACAACGCCGCGCCCGACGCGTCGCTGTTCTACGCGGTGTACCTGTTCCAGGAGGCGTTCCGGCAGTTCAACTTCGGCTTCGCGGCCGCCATGGCCTGGCTGCTGTTCGTCATCCTCATGATCCTGACGTTCATCCAGGTCAAGGTCGGCAACCGGTTCGTGTACTACGAAGGGTCCCGCTGATGACGACGACCCGGCCCGTCCCCGCCCCGCTGGCCGTGACCGGACCGCTGATCGAGCCCGCGCCCGCCCGCCCGGCCGAGCGCCCGCGCTGGAGCGTGGCCCGGGTCCTCATGACCGTGCTGCTCGTCGGGTTCGCGGCGCTGTTCCTGTACCCGCTGGTGTGGCTGCTGGCCGCCAGCCTCAAGCCGGCCGGGCAGGTGTTCGACAACTCCCTCATCCCGCACACCTGGCGCTGGGACAACTACGTCGCCATCTGGGACGAGCTGCCGCTGCTGCACTGGGTGGTCAACAGCGTGTCGATCTCCCTGCTCGCGGCGGTGGCGGTGTCCGTCTCCAGCTCGGTCGTCGCGTTCGGGTTCGCCTACTTCCGCTTCCCCGGCCGCAACCTGCTCTTCGGGCTGGTGCTCGCCACCATGATGCTGCCGGGCTCGGTCACGATGATCCCCACGTACCTCATCTGGCGCGAGACGGGCCTGCTCGGCACCTGGGTGCCGCTGTTCGGGGCCAACCTGTTCGGCTCCGCGTTCTACATCTTCCTGCAGCGGCAGTTCTTCCTCGGCCTGCCCCGCGAGCTGTTCGAGGCGGCCCGCATGGACGGGGCGAGCTACTGGCAGCTGTTCTCGCGCATCGCCATGCCGCTGTCGATCCCGTCGTTCGTCATCGTGTTCCTCTTCGAGTTCCAGGCCGCGTGGAACAACTTCCAGAGCGCGCTGATCTACCTCAACGGCGGCACCGTCGAAGGCTTCACTGCACCGCTGGGCATCGCCTACGCCATGACGAAGTACAGCCCGACGGCCGGCGGCCACGGCGACTACCAGTACGTCATGGTGGCCTCGCTGCTCGTGACGATCCCGATGCTGCTGCTGTTCAGTTTCGGTCAGCGGTACTTCATCGAGGGCGTCGCCACCCAGGGGCGCAAGGGATGACCGGCGCCGCCCGCACGATCACGTTCGCCAACGGCACCGGCGGCCGCTGCCTGGCCTCGCTGCTCGTCCCGGACGAGCCCGGCGACGCGGCCGTCATCATCTCGCACGGCGGCACGGCCGACGGCCGGCGGTTCTTCATGGAGGAGGCCCGCGACCTCGCCCGGCGCGGCGTCACCGTGCTGCTGCCGGTCAGCGAGTTTCCCGAGCACGGCGACGCGCAGGCGAGCGAGGCGGCGGTGCGCCGCTCGGTCATCGCCCACCGCCGGGGCCTGGACGTGCTGACGACGGTGGCCGCCGAGCCGCCGCGGCGCCTGTACTATTTCGGGCACAGCGGCGGGTCGGTGGCCGGCGCCATCCTCAGCGCCGTCGAGCCCCGGCTCACCGGTGTCGTCATCGCCGGGCTGGGTGACGGGACAGTGCTGCGCCACGCCGCCGCCGGCCTGCCCCCGGGCCCGGCCACCGACGACTACCTGCGCCGGCTGCGCCGCTTCGAGCCGGTCGGATACGTCTCGGTCCCCGGGCCCCGGCAGCTGCTGTTCCAGTACGGCACCCGCGACGACGCCGTGCTGCGGTCCGAGGCGGTCGCCCTGTACGAGGCGGCCGCCGCACCGAAGGAGTGGCGCGAGTACGACTGCGGCCACGACACCGACAACGCCGACGCCCGCGCCGACCGGGCCCGGCTGTACACCGGCCGCAGTTCGTGACCCCATCATGGCGATCGATCCGCCCGGCCGGCACCGCCGGGCGAATCGGCACGCCACCGGTCAGGCCGCGTCGGCGCCGCGGTAGGGGCCCTTCGCCAGGACCAGGCCGCCGGGCGCGTCGGCGGCCTTCATGAGGTAGGACTCCCGGGTCGGCGGCGTGCCCGCGGTGCCGTAGTCGAGCACCGCGGCCAGCCCGCCGGTGTCGACCTTGGTCAGCGACTGGCGCGCCCGGACCAGGCCCTGACGGGTGAGGTCCTTCGCGCCGCAGGCGGACTCCAGCAGCTGGCGCATGACGTCGGCGCGGGCCCAGCCGTAGGAGATCTGCAGCGTCGGGTTGGTGCCGGGGTACTTCTTGAGGTACTTGTCCAGCACCGCCTTGGACGCCGGCCTGTCGAACGGGGAGACCGGCTGCGCACCGAGGAAGTGGTCCTTGAGGTACGCCCCGCCCGGGGTCTTCAGCGCACCGGGGGCGAAGGTCTGGGTGTTGCCCAGCAGCGGCACCTGCATGCCGCCGGCGGCGGCCACGGCGGCGGCCGAGGCGAGCGGGCCGCTGCTCGTGGACAGCACGATCGCCTTGACGCCCTGCGCCTTCATGGCGGTGACGTGCGCGGTCATGTCGGTGTCGGTCGGCTTGATCTTCGCCTCGACGAGCTTGAGGTTGTGCGCGGCCGCGACCTTCTTGGAGCCGATGAGGCCGCTCTCGCCCAGCTCGCCCTCGAAGTAGATGTGGCCTATCGCGTCACCGGCGGCGAGCGTCTGCTGATCGAGCAGATAGTCGAGCAGGTTGACCACCTCGAGGTCGGTGGTCGTGCCGACGACTGTCATCAGCGGGTTCTTCAGCAGCACCGGGGCCCAACTGGCCGGCAGCGTGACGATGCCGTCCTTCTGGATGTCGGCGGAGAGCGCCGCGTTCATCGGTGAGCCGAGGATCTGCTCGAACCCGAGGCTCTTCGCCTTCATGCTCGAATACAGCGACACCGCGGTCTGCACGTTGTACCCGTGGTCGCGCACGTCGAGGTCGACCTGGAACCGGCCGCCGCAGACGCCTCCGGCGGCGTTGCGCTCCTCCCAGTACAGCTTCTCGGCGTTTGTCAGTTCGGTGGCCAGCGGCGCGAACTGCCCGGTGAGGTCGGTGAGCACGCCGAGGCTTATCCGGTTGCCGCTGACTCCGACGTCGGTCTTGAACTCACCTGTCGAGCCGGAGCTCGGTGCGTTGGCCTTCCCGCTGCACCCGCTCAGGGTGACGCCGATGGTCACCGTGACGGCGACGGCCAGAAGGCGAAGGGCTCGATGCATTGGTACTCCCAGGGGGTGTCCGGCGCAGGCGGAGGCGGGTGAAGCCGCGGGCACGTACGAGCACCACCGCGATCACGGCGGTGCCGAACGCGAACCGGGCGGCATGGCTGGCGGTGACGCCACCGCTGCCCGGTTCGGCGAGGAAGGGCAGGTCGGCGGCGTACTCCTGCAGCAGTACGGGTAGGGCGGTGACGACGGCGGCGCCGGCGATCGCGCCGCCGACCGAGCCGAGGCCGCCGATCACGATCATCACCAGGTAGAGGACGGAGACGTCGAGCGCGAAGGACTGGGGTGCGACGCTGCCGATCGCCACGGCGTAGAAGACCCCGGCGAGCCCGGCGTACATGGAGGACAGGACGAACGCGAGGGCCTTGTACGACTGGATGGGGATGCCGACGGCGGCCGCCGCCGGTTCGCTGTCGCGCACCAGGATCAGCGCCCGCCCGACCCGGCCGGCCACCAGGTTGCGGGCGAACACGGCGGCGAGCACCAGTGCGGCCGCGCCGACGTACCACAGCTTCTCGTACTCGCCGAACGGGACCCGGGCGACGACGGTGACCGTGTCGCCGACCAGACCGGGGGCGCGCCGGCCGTTGAAGCCGCCGGTCAGCGGCTCGGCGACGTCGAGCACGTGCTGGCCGATGAGGACCAGGGCGATGCTGGCGATGCCGAGGTAGATGTGGCGCAGCCGGGCGGCGATCGGCGAGAACGCGAGCCCGGCCAGGCCGGCCAGCAGCGCCCCGGCCACCGCGGCGACGGGCGCCGGCAGCCCGAGGCCGACGAGGTCGCCGCCGGCCGGTGCGGCCAGGACGCAGTACGTGACCGCGCCGACGCCCAGAAAGAAGGCGTGGGCGAGGGAGAGTTGCCCGGCGACGCCGGTGAGCAACGTCAGGCCGATCGCGCCGATGCCCGCGGCGGCGACCGAGAAGCCGAGCCGGAGCCAGAACTCGTCGAGGTAGTACGGCGGGACGAGGACCGCGAGCCCGATCGCCACCCAGCCGGCGGCGGCCCGGGCGCGCTCAGACACGGCCGGCCGCCCGGGTGCCGAAGAGGCCCGCCGGCCGGATCAGCAGCACCGCGATCATCACGATGTACGGCACCACCTCACCGGAGCCGCGCCCGAACACGGCGAGCTCGTCCTGGTAGCCGGCGGCGAGGCCCTCCGCGACACCGACGATCAGGCCGCCGACGAGCGCACCGGTCGTCGAGTCGAGCCCCCCGAGGATGGCGGCGGGCAGGGCCCGCAGGGCGACGAGGCCGACGGCGGGCGACAGCCCGGGCGTCGGGGAGCCGGCGAGGAAGATCCCGGCGACGACGGCGAGCCCACCGGCGAGCATCCAGCTCGTCGTGACGACCCGCCGCACCCGCACCCCGACGAGCGCCGCGGCCTCCGGGTCCTCGGCGGCCGCCCGCATGGCCACGCCCCAGCCGGTGAAACGGAACGCCAGCAGGAACGCGGCGATGATGAGCGCCGCGACCCCGAGCGCGATGGCCCGGTTGGCCGGCACCGCGACCGCACCGAGCCGCACGGCCGCGCCGCCCCAGGGGTGGCCGAGGACCGTGATGTCCGGCCCCATCCGGCGGCTGAGCTCGGTGCTGAGCACGATGTCCACGCCGATCGTCATGATGGCGAGCGCGACCGGGGCGGCGTCGCGCATCTGCTCGGCCAGCAGCCGCTGGATCACGAGCGCGGCCCCGGCTCCGGTCAGCACCCCGAGGCCCACGGCGGCCGGGAAGCCGACCGTCTCCCAGGTGCGTGCGGTGACGTAGGTGCCGAGCAGCAGCAGCGAGCCGTGCGCGAAGTTCACCACGCCGGCCGCCTTGTACAGCAGCACGAAGCCCAGTGCGACGAGTGCGTAGATGGAGCCGGTGGACAGTCCGGTGAGCACGATGGACAGCAGCCGGGTCATGGCGCCGTCCCCAGGTAGGCGCGCAGGACGTCCGGGTCCTGCTGAATCCGGGCGGGCGGGCCGTCGGCGATGCGCCGGCCGAAGTCGAGCACGGTGACCCGGTCGGCCAGGCGCATCACCATTGGCATGTCGTGCTCGACGAGCACCACCGTGACGCCGTCCTCGTCGCGCAGCCGGCGGATCAGCTCGGCGACGGCCTCGGTCTCGGTGGCGTTGAGGCCGGCCACCGGCTCGTCGACGAGGAGCAGGCGCGGCTCGGCGCACATCGCCCGGGCCAGGTCGACCCGCTTGCGGTCGCCGTAGGCGAGCTGCACCACCGGCCGGTCGAGCAGGCCGGTGACGCCGCAGCGTTCGGCGACGACCTCGACCCGGGCCCGCTCCCGCCGCTCCTCGCGCCGCGCGCCGGGCAGCCGCAGCCCGGTGCGAACCGGCCCGGCGGACATCCGCAGGTGGCAGCCCAGCAGCAGGCTGTCGCGGACGGTCTGGCCGCCGGAGAGCGCGACGTTCTGGAAGGAGCGGGCGATGCCGAGGCGGGCGACGGCGTGCGGCCGGAGGCCGATCAGCTCGGTGTCGCCGAAGCGGATCCGGCCCCGCCGCGGGCGGTACAGCCCCGACAAGACGTTGAGCAGCGTCGACTTGCCGGCTCCGTTGGGCCCGATGACCGCGTGGATGGTGCCCGGCTCGACGCTCAGCGCGACCTCGGACAGCGCGGCGACCGCGCCGAAGCTGACCGCGAGATCCTCAACCACGAGGCGCTCCGCGGCACCCGGCGGCCTGCGCGCCGCAGCGCGGGCGGGCGGCTCGCTGCCGTCGTGCTCGCCGGTGCTCGCCGCCGATCCGCCGAGGTACAGCCGGCGTACCTCCCGGTCCTCGCGCAGCCGCTCGCCGGGGCCCTCCAGCGACACCCCGCCGAGCTCGAGCACATAGGCGTGCCGGGCGATGCTCAGCGCCAGCGCCGCGTTCTGCTCGACGAGCAGCACCGCCATCCCGTCGGCGTTGAGCCGGCGGATCGCGGCCATGACCCGGTCCGCGGTCTGCGGCGCCAGGCCGAGGGTCGGCTCGTCGAGCATGAGCAGGCGCGGTGCGGCGGCCAGCGCCCGGCCGATGGCGAGCATCTGCTGCTCACCGCCGGACAGCAGCAGGCCGCGCTGGCGGCGACGGTCGGCCAGGACCGGGAAGAGGTCGTACACCCGCTGGATCGCACCCCGGCCCCGGGTCCGGCCGGCAGCCGCGGCCGCGAGGCGCAGGTTCTCCTCGACCGTCAGCGTGCCGAAGATGCGTCGGCCCTCCGGGACCTGGACGATGCCGTGCCGGACGGGCTCCTCGGGATCGGCGCCGGTCAGCGCCCGGCCGTCGAACCGGATCTCGCCCTGGGTGATCCGGCCGCGGTGCCGGCGCAGGTTCTGGCTCACCGCCCGCAGCAGCGTGGTCTTGCCCGCGCCGTTGTTGCCGACCAGCGCGACGATGGCGCCCTCCGGCACCGTCAGGCTGACCCCGCGAAGGGCGGCGATGCTGCCCTGGTACGCGATGCTCAGGTCACGAACGTCAAGCATGGCGCCCTCTCGATGTCAGCTCAGCGTGTAGGCGTCGTAGACGACGGCGGCGGGCTCGCGGCGCGCGGACGCGACGGCGACTGTGCGGCCCAGCCACGCGTACGCCGGCGCGGCGGTCTCGAAGTGCAGGGAGAGCCGGAAGTAGTAGTCGGCCGGGTCGACCGGGTCACCGGCGGCCAGGCGGGCCAGCACGTCGGGCGGGCCGTGCCGGAAGCCGCGGGTCCGGATGTACACCAGTGCCCCGTCATCGGTGCGCAGCAGGTAGCGGGTGTCGATGAGCGCGGTGCCGTCCGCCAGCACCAGCTGCCAGTCGGCGCCGCCGGACAGCACCGAGCCGGTGAACGCGGCGCCGGTGAACGAGCCGCCGACGATCGGGTACACCCGCCGTTCGCCACCGGGCGTGGCCCCGACCCCGAGGGCGGGCGCGAGCTCGACGCGGACGGTCGCGAGAGGTTCCAGGTGCATGTCGCCGTCCCTTCGATGAGACAACATTCTGACGACCGCAGCGATAGTGTCTTACGTCGTGCGGAGTCCGAGCACGTGTGCGGCGTTGTGCTTGAGGATCAGCGGGCGGACCTCGTCCTTGATCGGCAGTTCGGCGAACTCGGCCAGCCACCGGTCCGGGCTGATGAGCGGGTAGTCGGTGCCGAACAGCACCTTGTGCCGCAGCGGGCCGTTGGCGTACGAGACGAGCTGCGCCGGGAAGTACTTCGGAGCCCAGCCCGACAGGTCGATGTACACGTTGGGCTTGTGCGAGGCCACCGCGAGCGCCTCGTCCTGCCAGGGGAACGACGGGTGGGCCAGCACGACTGTCAGCTCCGGCAGGTCGGCCGCCACGGCGTCGAGCAGCATCGGGTTGGAGTGTCCGAGCCGGATCCCGGCGCCGCCGGGCATCCCCGCGCCGATGCCGGTCTGGCCGCTGTGGAACAGGGCGGGCACCCCCAGCTCGGCGATCGCCTCGTAGAGCGGGTACGCCATCCGGTCGTCAGGTGCGAACCCCTGCAGGCTCGGGTGGAACTTGAACCCGCGGACCCCGTGCTCGGCGACCAGCCGCCGGGCCAGCGCCACGCCCGCGGGGCCGCGGTGCGGGTCGATGCTGGCGAACGGGATCAGCACGTCGGGGTGGCGGGCCGCGGCCGCCGCCACGTGCTCGTTGGGGATCGGGGGATGGCCGGTCACCGACTCGGAGTCGACGGTGAACAGCACCGCCGCCAGCCGGCGCGAGCGGTAGACCTCGGCGATCTCGTCGATGCCCGGCGCTCGCCCGCCGGTCGTGCGGAAGTACTTCGCCGACGCCGCCATGTGCTGCGGCGGCAGGCTCTCGTGCCCGTCGTCGGCCCGCTCGGCGTGCACGTGGAAGTCGATGGCGTCCACGGTGTCGGGGTCCAGCAGGGCCCGGTGCGCGGTCACGGCAGCGCCTCCTCGGCGGCCTTCGCGGCGAGCAGCCGGACCACCACGCGGTCGCGGGCCGCGGCCAGGTCGGCGTCGGCCCGGTCGCCCAGCTCCGCCCGCACACCGTCCACGAGGGCGGCGCCGAGCTCGGCGGTGAGCGTCGGGGTCCCGAGGTCGGCCCACCACTGCACCATCGGCGGGCCGAGGTGGGCAAGCGTGTGGCTCAGCCCGCCGGCGCCCCCGGAGAGGTGCTGGTTGACGAACGGCCCGAGGACCGACCAGCGCAGCCCGGGCCCGTGCGCGATCGCGGCGTCGATGTCGGCGACGGTGGCGATCCCGCGCTCGACGAGGGAGTAGGCCTCGCGCCACAGCGCCGCCTGCAGCCGGTTCGCGACGTGCCCGGCCACCTCGTGCCGCACGTGGATCGGGCGCTTGCCCAGCCACTCGTACACGGCGAGGGCGCGCGCCGTGAACGCCGCGCCGGTGCCGCGCCCGCCGACCACCTCGACAAGCGGGATCAGGTGGACCGGATGGAAGGGGTGGCCGACCAGGACGCGCTCGGGGTGACGGGTGCAGCCGGCCTGCACGACGCTTGGCGGCAGCCCCGAGGAGCTGCTGGCGATGACCGCACCGGGCGGCGCGGCCGCGTCGAGCTCGGCGATCAGCTCCCGCTTGAGCGCCTCGTCCTCGGGGCCGTTCTCCTGCACGAGCTCGGCGTCGCGGACCGCCGTCGCCGGGTCGTCGAGCACCCGCAGCAGCCCGAAGTCCGGCCGCGGCGGCGCGCCGAGCAGCCGCATGGTCGGCCAGTGGCCGGTGACGGCGGACCGGAGCCGCCCGGCGCTGTCCGGCCCGGGGTCGTAGGCGGCGACGGCCACACCCCGGGCCAGCAGAGTGCTGACCCACCCGGCGCCGATGGTGCCGGTGCCGATGACCGCCGCCCGGCGGATCGCCCCGGCGCTCATCGGGCCGCCCTCCCCGCGGGCCCGCCGGGGACGAACTGGTCAAGGGCGGCCGGGTCGAGCAGCGCGTCGCGGCTCGCCACGGCGTCCGGCGGCAGGCCGAGCAGGACCCGCTTCACCGGCACCTCGAGCTTCTTGCCGGTGCGGCTGCGGGGCACGGCCCACACGGCGCGGATCGCGTCGGGGACGTGCCGCGGTGACAGGCTCGTGCGCAGCGCCGCGCTCAACCGGTCGCGCAGCGCGCGGTCGAGCTCGACGCCATCGGCCGGCACGATGTAGAGCAGCAGCTCGCCGGGGCCGCCGTCCGGGTCCTCGAGGTGCACGACGAGGCTGTCCTGCACCTCGGTGAACTCCTCGACGACGCGGTAGAACTCGGCGGTGCCCAGCCGCACCCCGCCCCGGTTGAGCGTGGCGTCGGAGCGGCCGGTGATGACGCAGCTGCCGCGCTCGGTGTACCGGATCCAGTCGCCGTGGCACCACAGGCCCGGATAGCGCTCGAAGTAGGTGGCCCGGTAGAGGGCGTCGCCCGGATCGTCCCAGAAGCCGACCGGCATCGACGGCAGCGGCCGGGTGATGACCAGCTCACCGAGGCGCCCGACGATCGGCCGGCCGGCCTCGTCGAACGCCTGGCCGTCGACGCCCAGCAGGTTGCCGGTCATCTCGCCGGCGTACACCGGCTGCATGGGGCTGCCCGCGACGATGCCGGTACACAGGTCGGTGCCCCCGCTGCCGACATTGAGCAGCACGTCCGGGCCGAACTGCTCGTGGACCCAGGCGAAGCCCTCCACCGGCAGCGGTGATCCGGCGACCCCGAGCTGGCGCACGGCGCCCAGGTCGAACCGCCGGGCCGGCTCGATGCCCTGCTTGCGGCAGGCCATGAGGTATCCGGGACTGGCGCCGACAAGTGTGGCGCGGGTCCGGGCCGCGAGGCGCCACTGCTCGGTGAGGTCCGGGTAGAGCGGGTCGCCGTCGATGAGCACGATCCCGGCGCCGAGCAGCAGTCCCGACACCAGCGTGTTCCAGAGCATCCACGCGGTCGAGGTGAACCACAGCAGCCGGTCGCCCGGGCGCAGGTCCCAGCTCAGGCTCAGGTTCTTGAGGTGCTCGACGAGGATGCCGCCGTGGCCGTGCACGATCGCCTTGGGCTTGCCGGTGGTCCCGGAGGAGAACAGCACGACCAGCGGATGATCGAACGGCACCGCCTCGAACGCGAGCGGCTCGGCCGTCGCGAGCAGGTCGCTCCACGCCACGGCGCCGGGCAGCCCGTCGCCGCCGTAGGGCACGTGCACCACGTGGCGCACTGTGGGCAGCGCGGCCCGGACGGCGGCGACCGCGTCACGCCTGTCGATGTCGCGGTCGCCGTAGTGGTAGCCGGACACCGCGAGCAGGACCGTCGGTCGCAGCTGGGCGAAGCGGTCCACCACGCTGCGGACGCCGAACTCGGGGGCGCATCCGGCCCAGATCGCGCCGATGCTCGCCGTGGCCAGCATCGCCACGACGGTCTCCGGGATGTTCGGCAGGTAACCCACCACCCGATCGCCCGCGACCACCCCGAGCCGGCGCAGCCCGGCCCGGGCCCGGGCGACCCGGTCGGCCAGCTCACCGTAGGTGAGCTCGACCGGCTCGCGGGTCTGCGAGTATGCGATGATCGCGGCTTGGCCGGGGTCGCGGAGGCGGCCGACCGCGTGCTCGGCGTAGTTCAGCGTCGCCCCGGCGAACCAGCGGGCGCCGGGCATCCGGTCGGACTCCAGCACCGCCCGGGGCGGCGTGTGGGCCCGCACGCCGAAGAAGTCCCAGATTGAGCCCCAGAAGCCGGGCAGGTCGGTGACGGACCAGCGCCACAGGTCGGGCACGCCGGTGAAGTCGAGCCCGCGGCTGTCGCGCAGCCAGTCGAGGTATCGGCCGAGCTCGCTCGTGGCCCGCGCGTCCGGTGGGACGGCGCGCAGCAGGCTGCCCTCGGTGATGCCTGTCATGTCGCCGCTCCGGACGATCCGTCCGGGCGGGGGGAGACCCGGGCGGCACGGCCGTCCAGGAAGGCCCGCATCCGGTCCTTGGCCTCGTCGCTGCCCTGCGCGACGGCGCTCATCAGCGCCTCCAGGAGCAGCCCCGTGCCCGGATCGGCGGCGGCGATGCGGGGCAGGGCCTGCAGCACCGCGAACGTCGTGAGCGGGGCGGCGGTCGCGATGCGCTCGGCCAGGCTCAGCGCGGTCGGCAGCCCCTCGCCGTCGGCGACCAGATACTGGGTCAGCCCGGCGGCGTGCGCCTCGGCCGCGTCGTACACCCGCCCGGTCAGCATGAGGTCGACCATGCGGGCGGTGCCGATGAGCCGGGGGAGCCGTACCGAGCCGCCGCCACCGACGAAGATGCCGCGCTGACCCTCGGGCAGGGCGTAGAACGCCGTGGACTCGGCGACCCGCACATGCGTCGCGCACGCGAGCTCCAGTCCACCGCCGATGACCGCGCCGCGCAGGACGGAGACGACAGGCACCGTCCCGAACTCGACTGCGGCCATCGCGCGGTGCCACATCCGGGAGTGGGCGATGCCGGCCACGACGTCGGTCGTGGTCAGCTCGGCCAGGTCCAGCCCGGCGCTGAAGTGCCCGCCGGCGCCGGTCAGCACGACGGCCCGCACGCCCGGCGGCGGGGCGGCGAAGAACCGTTCGAGCTCCAGCAGGGTGGCGTCGTCGATCGCATTGCGCCGGTGCGGCCGGCTGAGCGTCACGACGGCGACCGGACCCTCGCGGTGGACGGCGAGGCCCAGTGGTGGGTCCTCGGCACCGCGGGGCGTTGTGGCGTCCGTCACCGGCATGGGCGAATGTTAGACATCGATGACGACGGCAGTCAACGGAACGTCGAAGGTTCCGATTCGCGTAGCCTGGCCTTCGTGACCATGAACGAGACCGCCGCCGCGGACGTAGCGGCCACCGATCCCGCGGTGACGCGCGTGACCGCAACGGTCGTGCTGCGGCCCCAGTCGGTCCTGTTGACGTTCTTCGGCGACTACGCGCTCGACGGCGCCGTGCTGGTGGCCGCGGGCAGCGTCATCGACGTGCTGGGCCGGGTCGGCATCGGCGAGCACGCGGCCCGGGCGACCCTGTCCCGGATGGTCCGCCGCGACCTGCTGCAGCGCGAGGTCCGGGGCCGGCGGGCGTACTTCGGGCCGACCGAGCACGGCCGCCGCGTCATGCTCGACGGTCGCCGGCGGGTGCAGGAGGGCGACATCGTGACCCACCAGTGGGACGGCACGTGGACCGTCGTCGGCTTCTCCATGCCGGAGTCGTGGCAGCGCGAACGGCACGACCTGCGCTCCCGCCTGCAGTGGGCCGGCTTCGGCATGGTCCAGGCCGGGCTGTGGGTGGCGCCGCGCCGGGTCGACCTCGCCGGCGTGCTGGAGGACTCGCAGCTGCAGGAGTACGTGCGGGCGTTCGAGGCGGCGCCGATCGGCCCGACGGAGCCGACCCGCCTCGTGGCCGAGGCCTACGACCTGCCGCTCCTCGCCGCTCGCTACACCGGGTTCATCGAGCGCTGGATGCCGTACGACGGCGACGGGTCCGGTCCGGTGGACGCCGTCAGCCGGCGCGTCGTGCTGACCACCGACTGGCTGCAGGCGGTCCGCGACGATCCCCGCCTGCCGCTGGAGTTCCTGCCGGCCGACTGGCCGGCGGTCCAGGCCGAGATGCTCTTCCGGCGGATCAACGGCCGGCTGCGGCGCACCGCGGAGCGCGAGATGCGCCAGCGCCTCGACGTGATCCAGGGCGGGGCCGACGCCTGAGTGCGCCTCCTTCGACGCCGGCGCGGCCCGGCGCGGGTGACGGCGTGCGTGCGGGTGATCCGGTCGGCCGGGGCGTGTCCGGGCCGCCTGCTGGCCGTTGGTTGGGCCGGGTGGTACACATGTTCGGGGCGCCGCGACGGTTCATGCATCGGGAATGAGCTGCGATGACCTGCCGCCGTGGAGGGTTCGTGACAGAGCGGCCGAAGCCGGGCGCCTTACGGGACGCGACCCGCCTGGCCGCGCTCGACGCCACCGGCCTCGACGCGCGGGCGGATGCGGCGTTCGACCGGTTCGCCGCGCTCGCCTCGAGCGCGATCGGGACACCCCTCGCCCTGGTCTCCCTCGTCGACGCCCGCCGCCAGTTCTTCCCCGGCCAGGCCGGGCTGGTGCAGCCGCTGTGCGACGAACGGCAGACACCGCTGTCGCACTCGTTCTGCCAGCAGGTGATCACGACCGGCGCTCCGCTGATCGTCACCGACGCCCGGCAGGACGCCCGGGTCGCCGGGAACGCGGCGGTCGCCGACCTCGGCGTGATCGCCTATGCCGGCCTGCCGCTCACCGACAGTGACGGACGCATCCTGGGTGCGCTCGCCGTCATCGACCACCAGCCCCGGGACTGGAACGCGGCCGAGCTCAAGCTCCTGGACGGCATCGCCGACGCCTGCGCGGCGGAGCTGCGACTGCGGATCGTCGCCGATCAGGTGGGCCGGCGGCTGGCCGAGCAGCAGCGGCTCGCCGCGGAGACGGCCGACGTCCTGGCCAGCACCGAGCTGCTGCTGCGGGCCAGCGAGGACCTCAGCGCGGCCACGACTGTGGACGGGATCACCGCCGCGGTGACCCGCCTGCTGGACTCGGCGGTCGCGCCCGCCTATGTGAGCCTCGGCATCACCTACGCCGACGGCGCCCGCCGCCACATCCGGGTGGCAAACGTCCAGCACCCGCAGTGGGAGGCGGCGTGGCTGCACGACGTCGACACGGGCGGTTCGCCGATGCTGCGGTGCGTGCGGGACAACACGCCGGTGTACTACGCCGGCGTCGCCGCGCTCGCCGCCGACTTCCCCGACCTCGCCGGGCACGTGGTCGCCGCCGGCCGGCAGTCGCTGGCCTGCCTGCCGCTGCCCGGGCCCGCGGGCCCCATCGGCGTCATCGCCTTCTGGTGGGACCAGTCGCACGCCCCGGACGCCGCGGAGCAGATGACCCTGGCCGCGCTGGCCGGCTATACCGGCCTGGCGGTGCAGCGGGTCCTGCTGCTGCAGAACCGCATCGACGCCGCGCTCGCCCTCCAGCAGGCCATGCTCACCGACCTGCCGGACCCGGCCGGCCTGGCCCTCGCCGCCCGTTACCACGCCGCGCACGCCGGCGACCGGGTCGGCGGCGACTGGTACGACGCCTTCCACACCGCCACCGGCGCCACCATCCTGGTCATCGGTGACGTCACCGGCCACGACATCACCGCCGCCGGGCAGATGGGGCAGATCCGCGCCACGCTGCGTGCGCTCGCCCACGACCGCGACGAGGCGCCGGACCAGATCCTGACCCGCACCGACCGCACCATCGCCGATCTCGGGCTGGACATCCTGGCCTCCGCCGTCGTGGTCCGGCTCAGCCCCGCCCCGGACCGGCCGGGGACCTACGAGCTGTCGTGGTCCGCCGCCGGGCACCCGCCGCCGCTGCTGCAGCACCCCGACGGCCGCGTCGAGGTCCTCACCGGCTCCGACATGCTGCTCGGCATCAACCCGTCCCGGCCCCGCCGCAGCGAGTCGGTCGCGCTGCCGCCCGGCGCCACGGTGCTGCTCTACACCGACGGGCTTGTCGAGGTGCGCGGCGTGGACCTGCGCGAGCGCATCGCCGACCTGCGCGACCTCGTGGCCGACCTGCACCACCGGCCGCTCGACTGCCTGCTCGACACCGTCGTCGAGACCCTCACCGGCCGCACCCACAGCGACGACGTCGCGGTGATCGCGTGCCGCAACCCCGGCCCGGTCCAGCCGGTGCCATGACCGTCGAGCACCCCGCGTGGACCGGGCGCTACCGGCTGAACCGGAACCAGTTGACGTTGACGAAGTCGGCGCCCACGGTCCCGGTGAACGTCAGGTAGACGGTGTGCACGCCAGCGGCCGCGCGGCCGTCGGTGAGGTGGGCGCGATTGCCGCAGTGATCGGCGGTGCGACGTCGGTCAGGGTTTGCGGCCGACCAGCCACATACTGACGTTCTTGGGTCCGGTGCGGACCACGAGCTGGAAGCGCCCGAGGTCGGTCTGGTGGTCCGAGGTGCCGGGGCAGGTGCCGTCGGAGGTCGGGGTGCACGAGGGCGTCGTGTCGGGCTGGGCGTGGCCGGCCAGGAAGTCGATGACCCGCTTCGGCTCGTCGCCCCGCAACGCCGGCCCGGCGCAGCCGGCGACGACCTGCTCGGCGATCTTGCGGGTCATGGTGACGTACCCGTTCACGCCGAGCGAATTGTCGATGACCCCACAGTAGATCATGCTCGCGGCGGTACTCTCGGCGCTCGGCCGTTCGACGATCATGTACAGCTGGCCGTGCACGGCCGGGAAGTCGACCGTCAGCCTGGTCATGTGTATGCCCGGCCGCTTGTCGGGAATCGGCGTGGCGTGCCAGCGTTCGGACCAGGCCGTGGCGACGGCGTCGGCGACGACGTCGGGGATGGGACCCTCGCCGTGCGGAAGGCCGTCTCCCGTGCCGGTCGAGGGGCCGGCACTGTCGGCCGGAGCCGTACCCGCCGCGCTGCGGGTGGCCGGCGCGCCGGTTGTGGGAGCCGGGCCGGGTTTCGCCGCCGGGCTGCAGCCCGCCGTCAAGGCAGTCGCGGTCAGCGCCGCGAGTAGCAGGCCCTTGTGTTTCACCATGTGCCCTCCCGGATCGTTTGCCGGCGGCCCGGACTTTAGCATGATCTGCGAATCCATTGCATTGACATGCGCCAATAGAAAGGATGGGTGGCGGTTGGCGTTCAGTCCGGCCGTTCCCAGCTTTTCGGAGGGCACGTGAGAAGACGCTTGATGATCTGGGCTGCCGTCGTTGGCCTGGTTGCGGCGGCGGGTCCGGTCGGTCCCGCCGCCCCGGCGCTGGCCACGCCGTCGCACTGCTTCGAGGCGACCTGCGACAACGTGGCGTTGAGCGGCACCGACTGTGCGACCAATCAGCTGGTCTGGGACGACTTCGTGGTCGGCAGCGGCATTGCCATCCAGCTCATGTACAGCCCTGGCTGCCACGCCTTCTGGGGTGAAGTGCAGGAGCCCAGCGGGGGCGTCTACGGCATCCTGTTCGCCATCCCGGAGTACGGGGGCAGCGAGCAGATTCTCGAATCGGGTCTGGTCACCGGCGTGGCTCTGGAGACGCACATGTGGAATTCGGCCGGTCACTCGGTGAAACTCTGCCGGAATACGGTCAGCGCCACAGACCCGGGCGACACCAACATCCCCACGGCCCAGTGCACGGGCTGGCGGTGATCGCGATGCGCAGTCGATCCGCGCTGCGGCGCCTCCTCATCGTGTCGGTGGCCGTGGTCCTGGCCGTCGGGTTCCTGCCCGGCCGGGCCCCGGCCGCACCGCCCGGGCCCCACACCGGCCAGGGTGCGATCGCCGATCCCGACCATGCGCTCGGCGCCAGGTGGCGGTCCTCGTCCGACGTCGTCGTCACCGGGGCCGGCGACGCGGACGGCTACCACCTGTACATCGCCCGGGAGAAGGACGCGTTCGGCTGGCAGACCCTCGCCACGTTGAAGTCGACGGACATCGACGTCGGGCCGTGGGGCGGCTCGGTCTGCGTGACCGGGTCCGGCCGCTACGCCGTGGTCGTGTTCGCCCCCGTGAAGGCGTCGAACGACCCGAAGCTCATGATGGCCGGCGCCCTCGCGGCCGTCGTCGACACCGGCACCGGCAAGGCCACGGCGGTCGCCGCCGGGGTGCAGTTCTCCTACTTCAACCCGGCCTGCGGCCCCGGCGACCGGGCCCTGCTGACCCGGGCGGTCGGCGACGACACCGAGGCCGGTCGCAGCACCGACCTGCTGACCGTGGACGCCGCGGCCGGCAAGGTGACAGCCACTCGGCACGTCGCCGCCCAGCTCACCACGCCGGCGGCGGCACCCGACGGCGACTACGGCATCGTGGCCGGGCAGTTGGTCAAGGTCGCCGCGAGCGGCTCGGTGAGCGCGCTCGGCCGGCCACAGGGCCGGCCGTTCGCGGTGCGCGCCACGGCGGGCGGCGGCATCGACGTGGTCTCCGCCGACGGCGAGCGGGCGGTCGCCCAGCGCTTCGGCGGCGGCCGGTTCACCACCACCGCGACCGGCCCCCGCAACCGGATGCAGCTGTTCGGCCTGCGCGGCGGCCGCAATGTGCTCGTCGGCCAGGTCGGCAAGGCCGCGGACCTACCGCCGGACCTCACCACCCTGGCCGAGGACAAGCAGGTCGGCACCGTGTCCGGTGACGGCCACCTGATCGTCGAAGGGACGCTGACGAGCCAGGCCGAGGCCGCCGCCGCCCAGCCGCTGACGGCCGTCGACCCCGGCGCCGCCGGGCGGGTGCGGATCGCGGTCCGCGCGGTCGCAGGGCACGTCGACTCGACCGCGCAGGTCGACACCGCCGCGGCCCCGACCCTCGACGTCGACCTCGCGGCGTTCGCACCGGGACAGGCCGAGCGGCCCGGCGCCAAGCTGACCACGGCGACGGCGTCGCCCTGCATGATCCGGCGCAACGACCCGACGGTCCAGCCGCTGCAGCCCAGCCCGAACCAGGTCGAGTGGGCCGTGGACAACGCAGTGCACGGCACGCTCACCGCGAGCCGCCCGGCCAACTACCTCAAGTCGGGACAGCCGGCGTACAGCCCGCAGGGCATGTTCCCGCTCGATGTGACGCGCCACGGCGACGGCAGTGTCTCCGGTGCCGGGCGGGTGCCGGCCAACCTGGAGCTGGCGATCCTGGCCCAGGAGACGAACCTCAGCCAGGCGTCCTGGCACGCGGTGCCGGGCGACACCGCCAACCCGCTGATCGCCAGCTACTACGGCACGTACGACATCAACACCATCGACTACGACAAGGCCGACTGCGGCTACGGCATCGGCCAGGTCACCACCGGCATGTCGAGCAACGACAACCCCCTCGACCGGTTCACCCACCCGCAGCAGGTGGCCGTGGCCGTCGACTACGAGGCCAACATCGCGGCGAGCGTGAACATCCTGGTCAGCAAGTGGAACCAGCTGCACGCCGAGCCCGACCCGTACAAGGACACGCTGAACAACGACAACGCCGACTACATCGAGAACTGGTTCCTCGCGCTCTGGGCGTACAACAGCGGACTGCACACGTACGACCAGCGCAACCTGCCCGACAGCGGCGGCCACTTCGGGCTGGGCTGGCTGAACAACCCGGCCAACCCGGACTACAGCGCCGGCCGCGACGGCTTCCTGCGCGACACCCTGGCCGACGCGGAGACGCCGAACCACTGGAGCTACCCCGAGCGGATCATGGGGTGGGTCGAGACGCCGCAGAACAAGGGCGGCCAGTTCAGCCAGGCCTACAAGTACCCGGCCTTCGGCTCGAACCCGAACATCTTCTTCCGCAACCTGGTACCGCACTACGGCGTGACGCTGCCCGGCCTGTACGACTTCTGCGACACGCAGTTCGGCTGCTCCCAGGCGAACAACGGCTGCCCGGCGGTCAACAGCTCCTGCTGGTGGCACGGGCACATCGACTTCGCCGACTGTACCGCCGGCCGGTGCACGACGGAGAACCTGCAGTACCTGCCCGGGTCCGGCGCGGAGCCGGGCGTGGTGCGGACCTACCCCACCGGCTGCACGCCCTTCGACGCCACCGCGGTCACCGGCCGTGACCCGAACGTGCAGATCAACATGGTCTACACGCTGCGGGACACCGGCCAGTACAACCTCGGCTGCGCCATCCCCACGAACACGCTGGGCGGCAAGTTCCTGCTGCGCGGCGGGTCCCCGGCCGGGCAGAGCGGGGCACCCTACGCCGACATCGACCTGCACCAGCTCGGAGCCGGGTACCTCGGGCACATGTGGTTCACCCACGGCGCGTCCGGCAGCGCCCTGGCCAAGCACAAGGTCGTCGGCGCCTGGGAACCGGAGCTGCCGCTCCTGCCCGGCCAGAGCAAGACTTACACCATCTGGGCCCACCAGCCCAGTCACGGAGGCACCTGGGCCACCGCGGTCTACAACATCCAGAAGGTCGCGAACAACAAGGCCCTGTACAACAGCCCCGTGATCGACCAGGGGCCCGAAGCCGACGGCGCGCTCGGCTCCGACCACTGGGTCAACCTCGGCACCTACGTCCTGGGCCGCGGTGCCCGGGTCCTGCTGAGCAACGACGGCGCACCGGCCGGCGCCGACGTCGCCTACGACGCGATGGCCTTCGTGCCCATGGTGTGAGCACCCTGGGCGATCCGGCGCCGCGCCCGTCCCCGGGCGCGGCGCCGCGTTGAGGCCCGAGACTGTCGGCGGGAAGGGCTGCTCACGGACCCTGCGCACCGAGTCGCACCTTGAACGTGTCCCACGCGCGGGCCGACTGCGGCGACCGGGCCGGCTCGGCCGGCGCGGGAACGCCATGAACTCGATGCCGGCGAGCGTCGGGAGCGTCTCGGTCCACCCGAGCCGGGGCCGCCCGGGGGCCCGCTGACCGGTTCGGGGCCGATCAGCGGGCCGGGTCTCAGGCGACCGGCGCGTCGAAGTAGCTGTTGCGCTCCACGACCCGGCCGTCGGCGACCCGCCAGAAGTCGGCCCACCGCACGTTGAGCGCCTCGCCACTGGTGCGGGTGCCGTCGAAGCGGCCGCGCACGGCCACCTCGTCGCCGTCCTCGACTGTCACCTCGATGCTGTGCCGGCCGGGGCCCACAACCCGCGTGGCGGCGTAGAACGCCTCGATCGCGGCCCGCCCGACGAGCGCGGGATAGCCGGGTCGCCGGTAGACGGCGGTGCTCGCGAAGCAGGCGAGGGCGGCCGGGACGTCGCCGGCGTCGATGTTGTCGTAGTAGGTGCGCACCAGGTCGGCCAGCGGCGTCGCCCGCACCGCCGTCACGGCCTCGCCGGTCACGGCTTGCGCGCCAGGTAGATCCGGGCCTCCGGCAGGTCGGGGGTGACCACGTCGACGATCTCGAACCCGGCCTCGGTGAACGCCTTGCGCCAGCCGTCCTCGCCCAGCAGCCGCTGCTCCATGAGGGCCTGCGTCAGCGCGTACTCGGGCGTGAACAGCTCCACCCCGTCGGCCTCGCACCCGGGCGGGGCGACCTCGGCGGTGAGCATGTGCGCCCCGGCGGGCAGGCTCTGCTGGATCTGGCGCAGGTAGGCGACGAGCACGTCGAAGCCGTGCTCCAGCACCTCGTGCAGGAAGAAGAACGTGAAGACCAGGTCGACCCCGTCGATGCCCGGCACCTTCTGCAGGTCGCCGGCGTCGGCCTCGATGATGCTGATCCGGTCGGTCAGGCCGGCCTTGGCGACCT
Organism: Dactylosporangium vinaceum; assembly: GCF_019904175.1. Classification (GTDB taxonomy): domain Bacteria; phylum Actinomycetota; class Actinomycetes; order Mycobacteriales; family Micromonosporaceae; genus Dactylosporangium; species Dactylosporangium vinaceum. Next base: position 5,517,931 of record NZ_CP061913.1, read on the forward strand.
CCTGCTCGGCCTCCTTGCACGACGCGGGGCTGATGTCGACCCCGATGCCGCGGGCGCCGACCTCCTGGCACAGCGAGATCAGGTAGTGGGCGTTGCCGCAGCCGAGGTCGGCGATGTGCTGGAACTTGAACCGCCGGGCCAGGTCCACCACGTACGGCCACATGTCCTTCTGGCCGATCTCGGCCGAGCCGACCGCGACCCAGCGCACGTTGCGATCGATGTCCTCGCCGAAGCGGCGCCTGCCGGTCAGCAGGTCGCCGAGGGCCGTCATGGCCTCGCCGTAGCCGCCGGAGAGCCACACCAGGTAGCCGCGGTCGGCGTAGATCGTCCGCCCGAACTCGGTGAGCCGGACCCGGTCGCCGTCCTCCGCGACGATGCCGCGCTCGGTGAGGTACCGCAGCGTCGCCCGGGTCAGGAACTCGTTGGACCCGATCTGCTCGGCCCGCAGGCCGTCGGCGGCGAGCGCGTCGAGGACGCCGAGCTCCTCCAGGGCCGACATGACCGTGCAGAGGGTGTACCCCTGCATGTAGTCGAACACGGACGTCTGGGCACGGACTTTGCTCATCGGCTGACCCACTCCTTGATTGGTGCGGACTGGCCCGGGGCGGGTGGCTCCGGGACGGCGGACTGCGGGCCGAACGGCCCGGCGGGCTCGGCCGGGTGCACGCGGACGACCGGCAGCCAGTCGGGGCGCGACCGCTCGTGCGCGGCGATGACCGCCTCGGCGCTGAGCGTCACGGCGATCTCGTCGAGGCCGGCGATCAGGTGCCGGCGGGCCCGCTCGTCGATCGGGAACGGCCAGGAGCGGCCGGCGGCCCGCACGGTTCGCGTCGTGACGTCGACGCTCACCGGCCCGGCCGGGTCCCGCTCGACGAGCGCGGTCAGCTCGGCCAGCGCCTCGGGTGGGAGCTGGACGGGCAGCAGGCCGTTCTTGAGCGCGTTGCGGCGGAAGATGTCGCCGAAGCCGGTGGCGAGCACCGCCCGGAAGCCCCAGTCCCGCAGCGCCCACACGGCGTGCTCACGGGAGCTGCCGGTGCCGAAGTTGTGGCCCGCGACGAGGACCGTCGCGCCGGCCGCGGCCGGGTCGTTGAGCGCGAAGCCCGGCTCCTGCCGCCAGCGGGAGAACAGCACGTCCTCGTACCCGCTCTTGGTGATCCGCTTGCAGTACTCGGCCGCGACGATCTGGTCGGTGTCGACGTCGTCGCGGCGCAGCAGCACGGCCCGGCCGGTGTGTTCGGAGACGGCCCCCACCCCTGTCATCGCAACCCCTCTCATCGGCTCAGCTCGCCGGGCGCGGCGATGCGGCCCAGGACGGCGGACGCGGCGGCGGTGGCCGGAGAGGCCAGATGCGTGCGGGCGCCGGGACCCTGCCGCCCCTCGTAGTTGCGGTTCGAGGTGGAGACGCAGCGGCTGGGTGCGCCGATGCGGTCGGGGTTCATGCCGGGGCACATGGAGCAGCCCGAGAGCCGCCACTGGGCGCCGGCCGCGATGAACACCCGGTCCAGCCCCTCCTCCTCGGCCTGGGCGCGCACCTGCATGGACCCGGGGACGACGAGCATCCGCACGCCGGACGCCACCCGCCGGTCGCGCAGCACCTCGGCCACGGCCCGGAGGTCCTCGATGCGCCCGTTGGTGCAGGAGCCGACGAACACGGTGTCGATGGCGATGTCGGTCATCGCGGTCCCGGGCTCCAGGCCCATGTAGGCAAGCGCCCGCTCGGCCGCCGCCCGCGCCGCCGGGGTGTCGAAGGCGGCCGGGTCGGGCACCCGGTCGTCGACCCGCACGGCCTGGCCGGGGTTCGTGCCCCAGGTGACGTAGGGCTGCAGGCCGCTCGTGTCGATCATCACGATCCGGTCGAAGATCGCCAGCGGGTCGGTGCGCAGGCCGTCCCAGTGCCGGCGGGCCCGGTCCCAGGCGTCGCCGGTGGGTGAGTGCGGCCGGCCCCGCAGATAGCCGGCTGTCACCTCGTCCGGCGCGACCAGACCGGCCCGGGCGCCGGCCTCGATGCTCATGTTGCACAGCGTCATGCGGCCCTCCATGGACATGCGCTCGACCGCCGGGCCGCGATACTCGATCGCGTGGCCGTTGGCGCCGTTCGCGCCGATCCGGGCGATCAGGGCCAGCGCCAGGTCCTTCGGGGTCACCCCGGCCGGCGGCACGCCGGTGAACTCCACGGCCATGCTGCGCGGCCGGTCGAAGGCGACCGTCTGGGTGGCCAGCACGTGCTCGACGTCGCTGGTGCCGACGCCGAAGGCGAGCGCCCCGAACGCGCCGAGCGTGCTGGTGTGACTGTCGCCGCAGACGATCGTCATGCCGGGCTGGACGTAGCCGCGCTCCGGCACCGTCACGTGGACGATGCCCTGGCGCCGGTCGCCGAGCGTGAACAGCTCGATCCCGGCGGCGGCACAGTTGGAGCGCAGCGTCGAGATCTGCAGCCGGCTGATCGGGTCGGCGATCGTGAGCGAGTCGGTCGGCACGTTGTGGTCCTCGACGGCCAGCGTGAGCTCCGGGCGCCTCACCGCCCGCCCGGCCAGGCGCAGACCGTCGAACGCCTGCGGTGAGCTGGCCTCGTGGATCAGGTGCAGGTCGACGTAGACGAGGTCGGCGTCGACCGTGTCGGCCCGCAGCGCGTGACTGTCCCAGAGCTTCTCGACAAGCGTCGTCGCGCTCATGCCGGCACCTCCGCAGGCTCCGGCGTCGGCCTGAGCTCCGCCCTGTGTCTGCAATGACCGGCCAACTCGCTGCGCTCCTTGCCGCTCATGCCGGCACCTCCGCAGGCTCCGGCGTCGGCCTGAGCTCCGCCCTGTGTCTCCAATGACCGGCCAACTCGCTGCGCTCCTTGCCGCTCATGCCGGCACCTCCGCAGGCTCCGGCGTCGGCCTGAGCTCCGCCCTGTGTCTCCAATGACCGGCCAACTCGCTGCGCTCCTTGCCGCTCATCCGAGCACGCCGCTGTCGACGATGGCCCGGCGCAGCTCCGGCAGGCTCATGCACTCCGCGCCGGGGCGCCCGGCGATGTGCTCGGCGTAGATGCGGTCGACGACGCCGTCGCCGGGGTCCGCGTCCAGCTCCAGCAGGATGTGCCGGATGACGGCCCGCCCGGAGTGGCGGCCGATGACGATCGAGCGTTCGCGGCCGTAGCGGTACGGCTCCACGAACTCGTAGGTGAACGGCGCCCGCAGGATCCCGGCCTGGTGGATGCCGGCCTGGGTGGCGAACGCGTTGGCGCCGAAGATGGCCTTGTTGCGCGGCGTGGCCAGCCCGATCGTCCGGCTCAGCAGCTCGTACGCGCCGTACAACCCGTCGGTCTTCGCCGTTGTCGTGCAGCCGAGCTCGTCGCCGCGGTAGGTCAGCACCGTGACGAGCTCCTCGAGCGGGGTGTTGCCGGCCCGCTCGCCGATCCCGGCGACCGTCGCCTGGACCTCGTCGGCGCCCGCCTCCAGCCCGGCCAGGGCGTTGGCCAGCGACAGGCCCATGTCCTCGTGGCAGTGCGTCGAGATGACGATGTCGTCGGGGATCCACGAGCGGATCCGGGCGATCAGCCCGCCGTACTGCGACGGCAGCATGCAGCCGGTGGTGTCGGCGATGGTCAGCGCGTCGGCGCCGGCCGCGATGGACTCGGTGATGAGCGGGCGCAGCAGGTCGTCGGGGCCGCGCGAGGCGTCCTCGATGGCCAGCGTGACGTGCCGGGCGCCGAGCGAGCGGGCGAAGCCGATGGCCTCGACGCACTCGTCCTGGGCCTGTTCCCGGCTGACCCCGCGCTTGTGCTCCAGGTGGATGTCGCTGCCGGTGGCCATGATCTGCAGGTGGTGGCGCTCGGTGCCGGCCAGGTCGACGGCGAGCTGGATGTCGGCGTGGATCGGCCGGTTGAGCGTCGAGACGTAGGCGGACGTCAGCGCGGCGGAGACGAGCCGGACCGCCCGCTGCTCGGAGGCGGATGACGACGGGAAGCCCGCCTCCACGACGTCGACGCCGACCGCCTCGATCGCCAGGGCCATGTCCAGCTTCTGTTCCGGGTCCATGGCGTTGCCGGGGGCCTGCTCGCCGTCCCGCAGCGTCGTGTCGAAGATGCGGATCTTCCGCGGGAGGGCAGGGTTTTGCGTGCGCACTGGACGTACCTCCAACGACCATCGGGTCAACAGCCGAATACGCGTGACGGAGTCAGGCGGCTTGGTGGAAATGCAATTCGGCCGGCGCACAGGAACGAACGTTCCCATGTGGTGTACTTCATCCTTGCCCCGCCCGGATCGGGGTGTCAATGCGAATCGGGCGGCTCGCCGCCGGTCCACCGCGTCCCGTCGACAGGACATGTCCCGCGCCGAATCCGGATGCCTTGACCGGTGGACGGACGCCTATATAGCGTCCGGGTCGCCATTACCTCTGACGCTTTCCGGAAAGAAGTGACCGATGAGTGTGGACGTCGAGCGGGACGCATTGCGCCAGGAGCTGTTCGCGATGGTGTCGCGGAGCACCGGTGGTGCGCTGGAGTCGGGGGAGTCGTTCGGGGTGGCCACGGAGTTTCCGGATACGGGGATGACGTCGATCAGTTATCTGGAGCTGATCGACGGGTTGGAGACGAAGTACGGGGTGGTGGTCGATCTGGAGTCCGACGGGCTGCGGCTGACGAGTATCGACAAGGTCGTGGACTTCCTGCTGGAGCAGGGCGTCGCGGCATGACTGCGGCCGGCACCGCGATCGGCGTCCTCGGCGGCCACGGCCGGTTCGGCAGCCGGATCGTCGCCGCGCTGCTCGAGTGCGGTGTCGCGGCCCACCCGCTGGACGGCGCGGCCGGGCCGGTGCCGCCGGTCATCGTCGACGCCAGCTCCCCGTCCGGCCTGGACACGGTCGCGACCGCGGTGGAGCGGGGCGCGCGCGGCGTCGTGTCGTGCGTCTCCGGCATCCCGGCCGACGGGCAGGCGCGGCTGCGGGCGCTCGCCGCCCGGGTGCCGGTGATCGTGGTCGCCAACGCCTCGGTCGGCAGCCACCTCCAGCTGGCGGTGGCGCGCCTGCTCGCCTGGTCACCGCTGCTGGACGGCTACGCCGCCGCCTGGAGCGTCGTCGACCGGCACCCGGCCACGAAACGCGACGCGCCGAGCGCCACCGCGGTGCGCCTCGCCGACGCCGTGCGCTCCGGCCACACCGATGTCACCATCCGCTCCGACCGGCACGGCGAGCCGGTGGCCGACCACACCCTGGTCCTGGAGTTCGGCTCCGAGTCGCTGCGGATTCAGCATTCGGTCCGGTCCCTCGACAACAGCGCCCGGCAGGTCGCGCGGCTGGCGCTGCTCATTGCCGACCTGCCGGCCGGGCACTATTGCGTCAATGACGTGTACGAGCGTTTCGCCGCGAAGCTTTCGGGTTAGCATCGCAAGTGATACCGGGCGATTGCACTTCCCAATTGCCGCCGACGCCGAGGAAAGCAATTGCATATGCCGAGCAGCCGGATGGACGCCACCGCCAAGCGGGCGGTCGCGGTCACCTGCATCCTGATGTTTCTGACCTCCCTCGACGTCACCATCGTCAACGTCGCGCTGCCGGCGATCCGGCACGGGCTCGACGTGTCCACCGGCTCGCTGGGCTGGACGGTGGAGGCGTACGCGATCCCGTTCGCCACGCTGATGCTCTCCGGCGGTGCGCTGACCGACCGGCTCGGCCCGGCCCGCGCGTTCGTGACGGGCATCGCGGTCTTCGGGCTCGGCTCGCTGCTGTGCGCCGTCGCCCCGGTCTTCTGGCTGCTGGCCGCCGGCCGCCTCGTGCAGGGCGTCGGGGCGGCGGTCTGCATGCCGTCGGCCCTGGCCGTGCTGCGCTCCGGCGTGGGCCTGGCGCACCTCGGGCGGGCGGTGGCGCTGTGGGCGTTCTCCGGCTCGGTGGCGATTTCGATGGGCCCGATCCTCGGCGGCACGCTCGTGCAGTACTCCTCCTGGCGCACGATCTTCGTGGTCAACATCCCCGTCGTCGTGGCCGCGGTGCTCCTGCTGCTGCCCGCACTGCGCGCCGGTGGTGAGCGCCCGGCGGCCGCGGGCCGGACGGCGGACGCGGCCGGGCAGGCGGTCTACGTCGCCGGCTCGGGCCTGCTGATCGGCGGCCTGCTGCTGCTCAACGCCGAGTCGGGCCCGGCCCGGTGGCGGATGCCGGTGCTGCTGCTGGTCCTCGGCGCGGCCGCGTTCGCGGCGTTCTACGCGTGCGAGCGGCGGGCGGCCCACCCGGTGCTGCCGGCGTCGCTGATGCGCAACCCGGCGTTCCAGTCCGCCGCGATCGTCGGCGGCTCGGTCAACGTCGTCAACTTCGGTCTCCTGTACTGCCTGGGCCTCTACTACGGCGGCCAGCACGGCTTCACCGCGCTCAAGTCCGGCCTGCTGTTCCTGCCGATGATGCTCGGGACCGGCGTGTCGACGCTCGTCGTGGAGCGCATCCGCAAGGTGGCCGGCGACCGCGTCACGGTGCTGACCGGCCTGGCCCTGGAGCTCGCCGGGACCGTCCTGATCGGGGTCCGGCCGGAGTCGGCGAGCTGGGTGTCGGCCGCCACGGCGGGCATCGGCTTCGGAGTCGGCCTGGTGATCCCGCCGATCACCACGGGGCTGCTCAGCGCGGTGGAGCCGGGCGTGTCCGGGGTGGCCGGCGGCGCGTTCAGCTCCATCCGGCAGCTGGGTAGCGCGCTCGGTGTCGCCGTGCTCGGTCTGCTGGTCAGCGACGCCGGCGGGGCCGTGCGGGTGCCACTGCGGCCGATCGGGGCCGTGTGCGCCGCGCTGCTCGTCGTCGCGCTCGTCACCTACCTCGTCTCGTCGGCGCTGCGGGCCCGGGCCCGGGCCGAGCCGGTCGCGGCGAGCGTGTCGCAGGAGGCATCGTGATATCGCCCGGCCCGGCCCCGGGCGCCCGGGCCATCGCCTCGATGGCGCCGAGCGCCCCGCCGCCGTGATCCGCCGGCCGCTCAACCCGCGGATCGCGTCAGCACGCCGGGGCCCGGCCGTGCGGTCCGGGCCGCGGCCTGGTCCAGGGCCCAGGCGACCCAGCTCTCGAACTGCACGCCGCAGAACTCCGCGGCCTGCCGCCAGCCGTCGATCTTGCCGCTCTCCACGCGGATGCGCGGCATCACCTCGGTCGGCTCCGGCTCGGGGTCGGGCTCCGGCTTGGCGTCGAGCGCACCGACGTAGTCCTTGATCCGGGCCCGCAGCTGCTTCGTCGTCCAGTGCGAACGCTCGGCCTGGTCGAGCCACCAGTCCTGCTCCGACGCGGGCAGCGAGGCGATCTCGGCGTGGTGCTGGAACGACAGTCGCTCCCGCCGCCGCTCCAGCGGGAACCGCCGGGAGACCCACGAATAGTTGCGCAGCGTCTGGTACTGCAGCCCGGCCGCCCGGATCGCCAGTTCGTAGCGGTCGGGGAAGCGGCTCTTGCCGTACACCAGCCAATCGCCCAGACACCAGGCCGAGGAGTCGACCACCTCGGACAGCCGGCGCCCGCACTGCTCCCACATCTCGAAGCTCAGCTCGTGCGATATGCGCAGCCCGACCCGGGTCATGCGGGTCCGGGCCGGACCGGCGGGGGGTGCCGGGTCCATGGCGGAGGCCGCCTCGGCGCCGGTCGGCGCGTGGTCACGAATGCCAGCATCGATGTTCATCTAGTGCCTTTCCTGAGGGGTCCCGACGAAGGTCACGGTCGCGATGAGTTCTGACGATCGCGCGATGGCAACACCTTTCCGCACGGCTCGACGGCGGTGGGCAGGGTCGGTCGACGCGCCGGCGACGCTGCCGGTGCGTCGTGCGCATGCTGCTGGCCCGGCGGTCCGATGGACGCCGGTGTGGCATGTCGACAGTGGCTGCGGGCTCGGCTCGGCGCCGTGGTGCCGCGCGGCTCCCGCGGGTCTCCGCCGGGCCGCCGGACGGCGTCCGGGGCGCTGATGCGGGCCTCACGGGCCGTCCTGGTCCTCCTCCGCGCAGACCACGACGTGCCGCGTGCCGGCGAGCTACAGGGGTCGGGTCCTCCCATCGTCGCGCGGCCGGAAATCACCACTTGTGGATGCTTCATCCACAAATACGAATCTATGTGACGGTTGTATGACGGTCAACCGTGGCCGCCCGCGCCCGGCCGCCGATGTCGCCGGCGGCCGGGCGCCGGCTCAGGCGATGCGCTCGCGCCGCTGCCACGCCAGGCGCAGGTGCTCGGGGGCGCGGAACACGTGCCCGCGCAGGGCGGCCAGGGGCGCGCCGGGCCGCAGCCGCCCGTAGCGGCGGGCCATGCGCTCGAAGAGCACGTCGAACTCCGCCATGGCCAGCTGGATGCCCAGGCAGGTGTGCGGGCCGGCCCCGAAGGTGAGGTTGCGCGTCTCGGTCCGCTCCGGCCGCCAGGTGTCGGGGTCGGCGAACGCCTCCTCGTCGCGGTTCGCGCTGCCCAGCGACAGCAGCAGCGCCGCCCGGCGGGGGATGCGCACGCCCCGGATCTCCATCGAGGTCGCCGCGTAGCGCAGCACGGAGTGCGTCGGCGGCTCCCAGCGCAGCGTCTCGCGGAGCACCTGGGTGCGGAACCGGTCGTCGAGCAGGGCGTCGGGCTCGATGCCGTGCGCGAGCACCGTGTGCATGACGGTGCTGATGGTCGCGACGCTCGTCTCGGTGCCGGCCAGCAGGAACAGGATCGCGGTGCTGAGCTGGGCCGGGTCGACCGCCTGGCCCGGCGGCACGAGCAGGTCGATGAGCGTCGGCCGCTCGCCGGTGACGCGCTCGGTGAGCAGGTGCTCCCAGTAGTCGGCGAGCTCCTTCTTGGCCGCCCGCGCATCGTCGAGCGGCGCCGGGGGCAGGTCGATGACCCCGGCGAGGGGCTTGACGCGCGGGCGGATCCAGGGTGCGTCCCCGGGCGGCAGGCCGAGCAGCCGGGTCACCACGCCGTAGGGCACGGCGACGGCGATCTGCTCGGCGAAGTCCACCTCGGTGGCGTCGCCGACCGCGTCGAGCACCTCCTCGACCACCGGGACCAGGATCTCCTCGCGCCACCGCCTCACGCCCGAGACGCCGAACATCGGCGCGAACAGCTGCCGCATCTCGCGGTGCTGCTGACCTTCGGAGTCCAGCACCGTGGGCCCGTAGAGCCGGCGGCTGGCCCGCATCGGGAAGTCGCTGATGAGCCGGCGGTCCGACAGCGCCGCGGCGACGTCGGCGTGCTTGACGACCAGAAACGCGCTGGCCTGTGCCGAATAGTGGACCGGATCGGTATTGCGCAGCCGTTGATAAATCGGCCAGGGATTGGTCTGGAACTCATCCGACGTGAGGTCCGGCGAATATTCGGTCCCCGTTACGCTCATGTACATTCCTCGCCCACGGTACATGTCGAGCGGGCCGTGCCGACCCTATCGACGATCGTAAGTAGATGATCAAAACCCGGCAACCGGCCGTCCCTGGTTGGGAGTCGCCCGCCAGCCGATACTCAGGAAATTGCCAGCCGCCGGTAATCACCCGGTATTGCGGGCGGTGGCGCGGGCCGTGACTAGCTGCGCATCACCGTCTCGCGGCGCGCCCACAGCAGCTCCCGGACGCGGCGCGGCGCGGTCTGCGGCGACCCGGCGTCGAACGGCGGGTGCGGGTCATACTCGGTGGCGAGCTGGATCATCTTGGCCGTCAGCGGCCCGGACAACTGCTCGGCCAGCGCGAGGGCCATGTCGATGCCCGCGGACACCCCGGCCGACGTCATGTACTTGCCGTCGCGCACGAACCGCTCCGGCACGTGCGTCACGCCGCGGGCCTCGAGCTCCTCCACGGCCAGCCAGTGCGTGGCCGCCCGGCGACCCTTGAGCAGGCCGGCCGCGGCCAGGATCAGCGCGCCCGTGCACACCGACGCGGTCCAGGTGCTCGTCTCGTCGACGGCCCGCAGCCAGGTGTGCAGCGCGCCGCCCTCGGGCAGTTCGAAGCCGCCCGAGCCGCCCGGCACCAGTACCACGTCCGGGCTCGTCACCTCGTCCAGCGTGCGGTCCACGGTGAGGCCGAGCAGCCCGGTGTCGGAGCGGACCTCGCCGCGGCGCTCACCGACGAAGACGAGCTCGGCGTTGGGCACGCGCTGGAGGATCTCGTAGGGTCCGACCGCGTCCAGCGCGGTGATCCGCGGATACAGCACGATGGCTATCTGCATGCGTCAGTCCTTTTCGCCGGTGGCTTTCGCCCGATCGTAATAGCCGCCCTGTCCTGTCGACAGGACAGGACAGGCATTGGCGGAGATCGAGCTTGCCGGGCCGTATATCGGCGCCTTCTTCTTGACCTGTCACCGGCGCCCGCAATAGCGTCCGACGTCATGAGTGACGAGGACTATTACCCTTGCACCTGGGATCAGAATGAATCGTTGACCTGGCAATTCAACGGCTGTATCGGGCACGGTGTCGCGGAGCGGGTCTGGACGATCGAACCGGCCCTCGATCCCGCCCTCGTCCGCCGTGCCTGGCTGCAGACGCTCGCGAAACATCCGGCACTGACGGTGCGCTATTCCCTGGGCCGGGACGGGTTCTGGCGCCAGACGCCGCAGAGCCTCGACGTCTGCGACAGCTTCGTCGTCGACGCACCCTACGTCGACAACACCACCCGCGGGCTGATCAAGCGGTACACCGACCCGCTGCAGGGCCGGGTGACCTCGCTGATCATCGACACCCAGGCCGACCGCACCGTCGTGCACATGTACATCGACCACATCCCGCTCGACGGCTACTCGATGCGCACGATCATCGAGACGTTCAGCGGCTACCTGTCCGGCGCGCAGTACCGCGGCGAGCGCGACATGCGCTTCTTCGAGCACTGCCGCACCTACGGCGCCACCCCGCAGACGAGCGGCCCGCTGCCGCCCCACGCACCGATCACGCCGTACGACCCGGTGCCGCGCAGCGAGGGCCCGCTCCGCGACGAGCCGATCGCCGTCGTACGCCGGTTCAAGCTGCCGATGGCGGGGCTGTCGCGCGAGGACCGGGTGAACGTCGCCGGCATCGGCCCGGCGATCGGGGCGGCCGCCATCGCCCGCGCGGCCGGCGGCGGCGTCGACGAGGTCCCGACCCTCGTCACGGTGCCCGGCCGGCGCACCGACACGCTCGGGGCGGTCGGCCGGTTCCTCGGCTACGTGATGATCGGCCTGCCGTCCGACGACAAGGACCTCTCGGCGGTGGCCCGGCGCATCTACGGCCGCATCCTCAACGCCGCGAAGCCGCGCACGCCGGTGCCGATGAGCCGGATCGTCGCCGCCCGCGCCCCGCACCGGACCGCCTCGAAGTACAAGCAGCCGGAGCAGATGCTGCCGTACATGGCGATCGACCACTCGCAGCGCGAGCCGGACCTGGTCGCCGGCGAGCACCGCACCCGGCTGGACGTCGCCGGGCCGGAGCTGTACCTGGGCGCCGCCGCCGTCTACACCGGCATCGCCGACGACAACCTCGCCATCACCGTGGGCATCCGCCTGGATCACCTCAACCCCGTGGTGTTCGACCACGTGGACGAGCTGATCGGGGAGTTTCTCGCCCAATCCGGGCCGCGGCCCGGCGCCAACTGAAACCGACGGAGGCGGTGTCATCCATGGACAAGCAGACTTCGCCCCTGGCCGGGCTCGCGGTGGCCGGGGCGCGCATCCTGTCCCGCAACGGCCACGACGACTTCAACCAGGGCCAGATCTCCTTCCGCCGCCCCGGGGCCGGCGACTTTCACATCAAGCAGGCGCAGACCGGCTTCAACGAGGTCGACGAGCACGGGTTCGTGCCGGCCGAGACGCGGGCCGACGCCGCGCCGGACCGGCTGGCGCCGCCCGAACTCCCGCTGCACCAGGCGATCTACCGGGCCCGCCCGGACGTCGGCTGCATCGTGCACAGCCACGCCCGCGCCTGCCTGGCCTTCGGCGCGCTGGAGCGTGACATCGAGCCGATCAGCCACGAGGGCGCGCTGTTCCAGGGCGACGTCGGGCACTTCACCGAGACCAGCAACACCGTGCTCGAGCAGAGCGTCGGCGAGGCGATCGCCGGGGTCCTCGGCGACAAGATCGCCGTGCTCCTGGTCAACCACGGCAGCGTCGTGGTCGGCAAGTCGATCCGCCACGCGGTCGTCTTCGCCACCATGCTCGAACGCGCCGCCGACCTGCAGCTGCGGCTGCTCGCCACCGGCCTGCCGTACTCGATATCGGACGCGCTGGACGTCAAGGCGAAGCGTGAGTTCGTCTTCGCGGACCTGTCGGTGCGCTCCTACTGGGACCACGCGGTACGACAGCTGTCCATGTGAATGACCGGCACCGATCCGATAGGGCTATCAATGCAGGCACTGACTTGGTCGGACCTGATCGACCCGCCGTGCCCGGGACACCGGACATCGCAGCCGCTGCAGGGTGCGCCGGCCGCCGTCGTCCACCTCCTGGAGGGCGCGGTCGGCCACCCGCAGGACGCGGCCCGCTGGCGGACGCCGTCGGCCGGCGGCATCTACCCCTACGAGCTGTTCCTCGCCCTCGAGGACGCCCCGCACCTGCTGGCCCACGTGGACCTGCACCGGCGGGTCGTCACCACGACGGCCGAGGCGGCCGAGGCGATGGCCGGCGCCCGGCGGTTCCTCTACGCGCTGTGCGGGCGGCCGTGGCTGTCGATGCGGGCCTACGGCGGGCGCGGCTTCCTGTACCACCTCGTCGACCTGGGCCACGCGCTGTTCAACGCCGCGCTGCTGACCGGCGGTGACGACCCGGAGGCCACGCTCGGGGTCAAGCGGTTCGCCCGGGCCGTCACCGCGGCCCACCCGACCGCGCAGGTGGTGTGCATCGACCGCGTGGCGGCCGGGGCGAGCCCGGCGGACGCCGGCGGCTGGCGCCACGACGTCGTCGACGCGCGCGACCTGATCCCATACCGGACGGAGTACGAGATCGCCAGCACCGGCGCGCTCAACGCCTCCACCCGGGAGCGGCTGCGCCGGCCGGTCGACCCGAGCCTGCAGGTGCTGGCCAAGCTCGTCGAGCAGCGCCGCTCGGCCAAGCGCTTCCACGACTCCGCGGAGGCCGACGGCCGCATCGGGCAGCTGCTCGACGCGCTCCCGGAGCGGCTGGCCGCGACCGCCGCCGGGCTGGGCCTGCCGGCGCCGGGCCTGCGGGTGCTGGCGCCGGACGAGCGGGAGCGTCGCCTGCCCACGCCGCGGCAGGCGACAGCGGCGATGTCGCAGCAGAAGTACCTCGCCCACGCGCGCGCCTACGTCGTGTTCGGCATGGAGCGGGGGCCGTACCGCAGCATCGACCGGGCCGTGCGCCGCGAGCTGCTGTCGATCGGCGCGGCCAGTGAGCTGATCTACCTGGAGGCGGCCCGCAGCGGCGTCGCCGTCACCGGGGTCGGCGGCATGGACCCGCGCATCTGGGCCCGGGTGACCGGCCTGGCCACCCCGCTGTACCTCATCGCGCTGGGCGTGGAGACGGGTGTCGTGCCCGCGCCGGCGGTACCCCACAAGCTCGATCGGATGAACGTGGTCGCATGATGCTGGGTCAGACGCTGCTCGAGAAGCTCGAACACCACCAGGACGCCGTCTTCGTCGACGGCCGGGGCGCGGCGCTGCCCTTTCCGGAGCTGGCCAAGCGGTGCGCCGAGCACGCCGGTGAGCTGCGCGCGCTGATCGGCGGCCGGCCCCGGCCGCGGCTGCTGCTGGCCAAGGAGAACGGCACCGGGCTCGTGGTGGCCCTCCTGGCCGCGCTCGCCGCCGACGCCGTCCCGATCGTGGTCGACCCCACGATCTCCGACGACCAGCTCGCGATCCTGCTCGCCGACTGCGGGGTGCGCGCCGTGCTCGCCGACCGCGACCCGGCCCGCCTCGGCGACCGGACAGTGCAGACGGCCGAGGGCGCGTGGATCGTGCGGGACGGCCCCGACACCGCCGTCTCGGCCCCGGCACCCGACACCGCGCTGTGCCGGCTGTCCAGCGGCTCGACCAAGACCCCGGCCTGCGTGGAGTTCTCCGCGACGGCGGTGCTCAACGCGGCCACCACCTGGGCGGCGGCGTCGGGCCTGAGCGGGCGGGACCGGATCCTGTGCTTCGCCGGGCTGTACAACGGGCTGGCCTTCAACACTTCGCTGATCCCGGCCATGGTGTCGGGGGCGTCGCTCATCGTCTCGGCGGCCCCGCCGACCGGCGGCCATGTGATCCGCATGATCGACGAGCACCGGCCCACGGTGATCGTCGGCTTCCCGGTGCTCTACGAGCGGATCGCGCACCGCATCGACAGCGCCGACCCGCAGCAGGTGCGGGCCGTCCAGCAGGCCCGGCTCCGGCTGTCGTCGGCCGCGCCGCTCGCCGCCGAGACCCGCCACCGCCTGGCCCGCCACGACATCGAGGTGCACGACTACTACGGGACCATCGAGACCGGACCGGTGACCTTCAACCACCCGGCCGCCGACGGCCAGGGCCGGCTGCTGCCCAACGCGGTCATCGCCCTGGCCGACGACCGGGGCGACGGGACGTACGCGGCGCTGAACATCAAGACGACATCGGGCGCCACGAAGTTCCTCAACTACCCGGGGCTGTTCGAGTCGCAGCTGGACGCCGGCGGCTTCTTCTGCTCCGGCGACCTCGGCTTCCTGGAAGGCGACCGGCTGTTCCTGCGCGGGCGGGTCTCCGGCCACCTCAACATCGGCGGCAAGAAGCTGTCGCGTGAGCTGCTGCGCGAATGCGTGGAGTCGGTGGTGCCGGCCGGGGCCACCGTGTTCGCCGGCTGCGTGATCGACCGCGACGGCCGCGACGCCATCGGCGTGCTGGTGGAGACGGCCGGCCCGCTCGACCCCGCGCTGATCCGCAGCCGGGTGCGCGAGCGGCTCGGCGCCTCCTACACCCCGGCGTTCGTCGCCGCGGTGGCGGCACTGCCGCGCAGCGGTACCGGCAAAGTGCGCCGGATCGACACCGAGAAGTTCATGAACGAGTTGTTTGCGAAGGGGATTGACCGATGAGTGTGGACGTCGAGCGGGACGCATTGCGCCAGGAGCTGTTCGCGATGGTGTCGCGGAGCACCGGTGGTGCGCTGGAGTCGGGGGAGTCGTTCGGGGTGGCCACGGAGTTTCCGGATACGGGGATGACGTCGATCAGTTATCTGGAGCTGATCGACGGGTTGGAGACGAAGTACGGGGTGGTGGTCGATCTGGAGTCCGACGGGCTGCGGCTGACGAGTATCGACAAGGTCGTGGACTTCCTGCTGGAGCAGGGCGTCGCCGCATGAGCGCGGCGAGCTTCGATGCGGAGCTCGCCGCCCTGCTGGAGGAGATCACGCCGGACGTGGTCGAGCACCACGAGCGCTCCGGCGCGCACCCCGGCAAGCTGCTCGCCCGGGTCCTCGGCACCGGCCTGGCCGGCTGCGTCCTGGACCCGGCCGGGCCGCCCGGCGGGCGGTGGCGCTTCGCCGCGGCCGTCGCCGCGATCGCCGAGCGCTGGACCGCCCTTGCCGAGTCGGTCCACCTGCAGGTCCTCGCCACGTGCGGGCTGGCCGAGCACGGCACCGCAGGGCAGCGGGAGCGCTACCTCGACGGCCTGCGCTGCGGCACGCTCGTCGCGGCGAACTGCCTCAACGAGCGCGAGGCCGGCTCCGACCTGGCCGCCATGACCACCGCGGCGACGCGGACGGCGGACGGCTACGAGATCAGCGGGGTCAAGGAGTGGATCGGCCACGCGCCGGTCGCTGACGTGTTCAACGTGTATGCGAAGACGTCCGGCGGCGGGCTCGGCGGGATCACGTGCTTCCTGCTCGACGCCGGTGCTCCCGGCCTCACGGTGCACGAGCGGGCGAAGGTGGCCGGGCTGGGCGGGCTGCCGGCCGGTGACGTGCACCTGGACCGGGTCCGCGTCGGCCCCGAGGCGGTCCTGGGCCGGGTCGGCCGCGGGGTCCGGGTCGCCCACCCGCTGTTCACCCAGGGCCGCATCGGCATCGCCGGGTGCGCGCTCGGCCTCGGCCGGGCCGCGCTGCGCCGGGCCGTCGCCCACGCCTCGGCGCACCACCAGTTCGGCCGGCCGATCCTGGAGTTCCAGGGCATCGCCTTCCCGATCGCCGAGGCGAGCACCGAGCTGGCCGCGGCCCGGGCCCTGGTCCGGGTGGCCGCCGATGCGCTCGAGCACGGCGGCGGCGACGCCGAGCTGCTCGCCGCCCAGGCGAAGCTCAAGGCGACCACGGCCGCCAGTCAGGCGGCGGCGGTGGCCGTGCGCGTGCTGGGCTCCCGCGCCTACGACGAGGACGAGCCCGCCCTGCGCTGGGCGGGCGAGGCCCGGCTGCTCGAGCTGCTGCAGGGCACCAACGAGATCCAGAAGATCGCCATCAGCTCCCGACTCAAGTTCCTGGGGTGAGTGCATGAATCCGAAAGCGTTCGGCGTCTTCCTGCCGCCATACCACGACCCGGCGAAGAGCCCGCACACCGCGCTGCGCGACGACATCGAGCTCTGCGGGCTCGCCGACGACCTCGGATACGACGAGATGTGGCTCGGCGAGCACCACTCCGGCGGCTGGGGCACGCTCAGCTCACCGGAGCTGCTCATCGCCGCGCTGGCCCGCGAGACCCGCCGCATCCGGTTCGCCACCGGCATCACGCCGCTGCCGTACCATCATCCGCTGCACGTCGCGGAGCGCATCGCGCTCGTCGACCACCTCAGCGCCGGCCGGGTGATCCTCGGCTGCGGTACCGGCACCTACGTGCACGACATGGAGATGGTCGGCGTCGACCCCACCACCGTGCGCGCACACTTCCGGGCCGCGCTGGACGCCGTGCGCGCCCTGCTCGCCGGGGAGACGGTCACCGTCGAGACACCCTGGTTCAGCGTCAAGAACGCGGTGCTGCAGCTGCGGCCGTACCGGGACCGGGTCGAGATCGTCGTCGCCTCCTCGCTCAGCGACGAGGCGGTCGAGCTGCTGACCGAGACCGGGACGACGCCGATCGTCAACCTGGCCCCGCCGTACGGCACCGTGCGGCCCGGCACCGGTGCCGACCCCGTCGCCACCCTCACCGAGCGGGTGGCGACCTACCGGGCCAAGTCCGACGACCCGGCCCGCCTGCGCGCCAACGTCTTCGTCCACCTCGCGGAGTCGGCCGAGCGGGGCGTCGACGAGCTCATCGACGGCTTCACGGGCCAGCGGCTCGGCCTGTACCGCACCGTGCTGGGCCTGCCGATGCCCGCCGCCCCGGCCGTGAACCGCAAGGCGCTGGAGAGCATGGTGGAGCAGGGCGTGTTCGTGGTCGGCGACGCGGCCGCGTGCGTCGCCCGGCTGGAGGACCTGCTCGGCCGCCTGGGCGAGCTGGAGACGCTGACGTTCTTCGTCCCCGGCTGGCTGCCGCACTCGGCCGTGCGCGAGCAGCTGACGGCGCTCGCCGACGAGGTCGTGCCGGCCCTGCGCGCCGGGCGCGCCGGCACGGCCGAGTCCATCCGGATCGTCTCGGAGGAGGCGGCCCGGCAGGCAAAGCTGCGGGCCGCGATGACGGTCAGCGCGCCGGCGCAGTAGCCCGTCGCTCGCGAGGGCCGGCGGGTCACCCCGCCGGCCCTCGTTCATGCCGGGCCCAGAATCCGCCGCAGCGGTGGTGCGTCGCCGCGGGCCTTCCACTCCTTCGGGTAGCCGAGCGACACCTCCTCGAACCGCACGCCGTCGACGGTGCGCGTGCCGGGGATGTGCAGGTGCCCGTAGACGGCGGCGGCGGCCCGGTAGGTGCGGTGCCAGCCGCCGGTGAGCGTGGTGCCGCACCACTGCGCGAACTCCGGATGCCGCAGCGGCTCGGTGAGGCACCGCTCCAGCGGCCAGTGCGACACCAGGACCGTCGGCACCCCCGGCTCCAGCGCGGCCAGCCGCGGCAGGGTCTGCGCCACCCGGGCCCGGCACCACGACTCCCGGTCCGGGTAGGGGTCGGGCGGCAGGAACATCTCGTCCGTGCACACCACCCGGGCGCGGTAGGCCGCGCGCAGTGACTCCTGTTTCGTGGACGTCCCGGGGGCGCGGAAGCTGTAGTCGTACAGGACGAACAGCGGCACGATGACGACCGGCCCGTCCGCGCCCTCCCAACGCGCGAACTCGTCCTCGGGCGTGCGCACCCCGAGCCCCCGGCACATGTCGACGAGCGCCAGGTACCGCTCCTCGCCGCGTACCTGCACCGGGTCGGCGGGTAGCGTCCACAGCTCATGATTGCCGGGCACCCAGACCACCTCGGCGAAGCGCGCCCGCAGCCGACGTAGTGCCCACTCCACGTCGGCGAAGGTGTCCGCCACGTCCCCGGCGACGATCAGCCAGTCCCCATCCGACTCCGGCCGGATCTCGTCGGCGATCCGGCGATTCTCCCCGAACGACACATGCAGATCACTGACCGCGAACACCGAATTGTTCATCATCGATATCGTGCCACAGCCCGCTGCGGTGCAGGACGCGGCGCAGCAGGTGCAGCCCGTCGAGGCCGGGCGAAGTCGAGATCCTCGAACCCGACCGGCGCGACCGCCCGGCTGTACGCGGCGACGTCAAACCCCATGTCCCATTCGACACCCGGCCGGCGCCCGCACGGGCCGTTTCGCCGGGCTCGCCACGGACCCGGTGGACGCGATGGCCGGGGTTCAGGCGGTGGCCATGGCGTGGCGTCTGCGCAGTTTGCGAGGGTTCAGTGCGGCCGGGCGGCGGCCCGCTCGGCGGGGATGCGCGCGGCGGCCGCGGCGACGGTTGCCAGGTCCTCGTTCGAGAAGCCGGCGCGGCTGAGTACGGCCAGGGACTTGTTCATCGCCAGCACGCCCAGCGCCAGGTCGGCCGCCTCCCGCTCGTCGGCGCCGGCCGCCCGGAACGCCTGTTCCAGCAGCACGCGCAGCCGGTCGATGGTGGCGCGGACAAGCGCCTGGCCCGGCGGGTCCAGGGCTTGCAGCTGCGCGGCCGACATCGTGAGCAGGCACCCGTCCGGGACCGCCGGGTCGGCGATGCGGTCGAGGGTCACCCGCAGGTAGGCGGCGATGGCGGCGGCCGGGCCGGGATGGGGGCCGGCCAGGGCCTGCTCGTACAGCGGCTGGTAGGTCTCGGTGTACCGCTGCAGGCTCCTGCGGAACAGGGCGCTCTTGTCGCCGAAGGTGCTGTACAGCGACCCGCGGCCCAGGCCGGTGCCCTCGGTGAGGCGCTCGATCGAGGTTTCCGAGTAGCCCCAGCGCCAGAAGACGAGCATCGCGCTGCGCAGCGCCTCGTCCACGTCGAACTGCTTGCGACTCACCATGATGCTCAGGCTACACATCTTGCACCGATCGTTCCAACATGCGTATGGTGTCGGCATGACAAGTTGTACCGATCGTTCCAAGATGGCGGTGGCGGCATGACGGCACTGAGCGCACTACGACTGCCCGACGGGTTCACCGACGTCTTCACCAGCCGGTTCGTGGACGTGGACGGGCTGCGGCTGCACGCGGTCACCGGCGGGGCGGGCCCCGCGCTGCTGCTCGTCGGCGGGTGGCCGCAGACCTGGTACGCCTGGCGCGAGGTGATGCCCGCCCTCGCCCGCCACCACACCGTCGTCGCTGTCGACTCGCGCGGCGCCGGGCTCTCCGACAAGCCCGACGACGGGTACGACGCCGGCACGCTCGCCGATGACCTGGTCGCGCTGATGGCCGCGCTCGGCCACGACCGCTTCGACGTGGCCGGCCACGACATCGGCACCTGGACCACGTACGCCCTCGCCGCCGACCACCCCGACCGGGTAAGCCGCATCGCCGTCGTCGAGGCGATGATTCCGGGCCTCACCCCGTCCCCGCCGCTGCTCGGGCCGGTCGCGCTCAACCAGAAGCTGTGGCAGTTCGGCTTCAACCGGCTCACGGACCTCAACGAGGAGCTGGTCCGGGGGCGCGAGCGGCTCTTCTTCGGCTGGCAGTTCGCCACCAAGGCGGCCACCCCGGCCTCGATCCCCGAATACGCCGTCGACGTCTACGTCGACGCGATCACCGCGGACCCCCGCGCGCTGCGGGCGAGCTTCGCGTACTACCGGGCGCTCGAGGAGACGATCCCGCAGAACGAGCGGCGCAGCCGGACCCGGCTGACCCAGCCCGTCCTCGCCGTCGGCGGTGCGCTGTGGAGCGGCACGTACGCCGTCGACACGATGCGGCTCGCGACCGACGACGTCACCGGGGTCATCCTCGACGACTGCGGTCACTACCCGGCCGAGGAGCAGCCGGCGCGCTTCACGCAGGTGCTGGAGCGCTTTCTCGCCGGCGAACCGGCGGACGGGGCGACAACGGCGCCGTAGCCCTGGGGCCGCCTTCCGCCCGCAGCTTTGGGGCGGCGGCGCCCGGTCAGGGGTGGGCGGCTAGGCTCGCCGCGTGCCCTTCGAACCGTTCCGGGCCGCCGTCGCCGTGCACGGCATCCTCCGCGACGGCGAGCGGACACTGCTGATGCGCCGGGCCGACACCACCCACCGCGACGGGCAGCTGGCCCTGCCGGCCGGGCACCTCGACGGGGGCGAGGACGCCGTCGCCGGGCTGGTCCGGGAGCTGCGCGAGGAGCTGGGCATCGAGGCCGACCCGGGCGCGTGCCGGCTGCGGGTGCTCGTGCACACCGCCCCGGAGTACGCCGAGGACTTCGAATACCTGCACCTGTTCTTCGACGTCGGCGGCTGGCTCGGCACACCGCGCATCGCAGAGCCGCACAAGTGCACCGAGCTGCTGTGGGCCGACACCCGAACGCCGCCGCCCGACCTGGTCGACTACGTCGGTGCCGCCCTGGCCGCCGCCGAGCGCGGCGAGACCTTCGCGCGGCACGGCTGGCCGCCCGCGCACGGCTGACCCGGCTCACCAGGCCGGGCCGCGGGCCAGGCGGACCGGGCCGGCGGCGGTGGCGATGTCGACGTCGGTGCCGCGCTGGCGGACGGTGAGGACGCCGCGGCGGGCCAGTTCGGCGGCGACGTCGCGGGCCGTGTCCATCGCGTCACGCCAGGCGTCGCCCGCGGCGACCCGAGCGGCGTCGCTCGGGCAGATCGTGGATGCCGGGCGCCGGTGGCGCAGGAGTGCCCGCATCGCCGCGGCCAGCCGCGCCCGCCGGGCGTCGGGTGTCGCCTCCGGCCAGGGCTCGCCGCGGGTGCCGAGCGCCATCTCGGCGTCGCGGACCCGGTCGCTGTCGGGCCGGGCGCGCGCCGCGGCCAGCTCACTGCGCAGCTCCCGGCGCAGCGGTTCGGGGACGCCCCGGTCCGGCTCCTGCTCCACACGGCCATTGTGCGCCGCCGCCGTCCGGGCCGCGGCAGGCCGCCCGGTTCTGCGTAGGTTCGCCGGATACGGGTACTGACTGCAACGTCCAGGCCACCGAACGAAGGAACGCGATAGCCATGCCCGACGCCGATGTGCAGGCCGATGTCGTCGACATCCTCGCCACCGACCACACCGAAGCCACCGACCTGCTGGCCCAGGTCCGCGCCACGACGGACCCCGCCCGGCGGCGCGAGCTGCTCGACACCGCGGTCAGCGAGCTGGTCCGCCACGCCGTCGCCGAGGAGATGTACGTCTACCCGGCCATGCGCAAGCACCTGGCGGACGGTGAGCGGGCCGTCGAGCACGACATCGCCGAGCACAAGGAGCTCGAGGCGACGATGAAGGAGTTCGAGGCGGTCGACGCCGACAGCCCCGAGTTCGACGACGCGCTCGACCGGCTCGACGCGCTGCTCGCCGACCACATCCGCGACGAGGAGGCCGAGCAGTTCCCGCAGCTGCGGGCGCGCCTGCCCCGCGAGGAGCTGGTCGAGCTCGGCGAGAAGGTCCAGAACGCCAAGAAGCTCGCCCCGACCCGGCCGCACCCGAACGCGCCCAACAGCGAGCTGTTCCACAAGCTCGTCGGCCCCGGCGTCGGCCTGGTCGACCGTCTCCGCGACAAGCTCTCCGGCCGCACGACCGCCTGACCCGGCGGAGCCCGTCAGGCCAGGTGGCTGAGCCGCCCGGCGGTCGTCGTGTGCTGCTCGTAGGCACTCTCCGCATGGATGGCCAGGTCGAGGCCGCCGAGCTCGTGCTCCGGGGCGACCCGGAAGCCGGTGGTCCGGTCGATGGCCTTGGCCACCAGCCAGGTGACGGCGAAGGCGTAGGCGGCGACGACGAGCACGGCGAGGCTCTGGCGGCCGAGGAGATCAAGGCCGCCGCCGAACGCGAGGCCGCGGTCATGACCGGTGACCGCGGCCGTCGCGAGGACGCCGATGAGGACGGTGCCGAGCAGGCCGCCGACGCCGTGGACGCCGACGACGTCGAGTGAGTCGTCGTAGCCGAGCTTGTACTTCAGGCCCACCGCGTAGCAGCAGGCGACGCCGGCGACCGCGCCGATGGCCAGCGCGCCGAGGGGGTTGACCGAGCCGCACGCGGGCGTGATGGCGACCAGGCCCGCGACCGCGCCGGACGCGGCGCCAAGCGTCGTCGGGTGCCCGTCGCGCCAGCGTTCCACGATGAGCCAGCCGCCGACCGCGGCCGCGCCGGCGACCTGGGTGTTGAAGAACGCGGTCGAGGCGACGCCGCCGGTGCTCAGCGCGGATCCGGCGTTGAAGCCGAACCAGCCAAACCACAGCAGCCCGGCCCCGAGGATGACCAGGGGCAGGCTGTGCGGGCGCATCGCCTCGGTGCGGAAGCCGAGCCGCGGGCCGAGGACCAGGGCCAGGGCCAGCGCCGACGCGCCGGAGTTGATCTCGACGACGGTGCCGCCGGCCAGGTCGAGGATGCGCAGGTGGGTGGCGATCCAGCCGCCGGCGAAGACCCAGTGCGCGATCGGGACGTACACGACGAGGACCCACACGGCGACGAAGGCGATCCAGGCCCCGAACTTCGCGCGGTCGGCGATCGCCCCGCTCAGCAGCGCCGCGGTGATGATCGCGAACATGAGCTGGAAGGCCGCGAACGCCATCGTCGGCACCGAGCCGGTCAGGTCGCGGGCGCCGATCCCGGCCATACCGGCGTGCTCCAGCGACCCGATCAGGCCGAAGGCGCTGTCCTTGCCGAAGGCGAGCGAGTATCCGGCGAGCACCCACACGACGGTGACGACGGCCAGGCACGCCAGGGACATCATGAGCATGTTCAGCGCGCTCTTGAGCCGGACCATGCCGCCGTAGAACAGCGCCAGACCGGGGACCATGAGCAGTACCAACGCCGCACTCACCAGCAGCCAGGCCGTGTCGCCCGCGCTGAACCCCTCCGGCATCCCGGACCCCTCCCGCCTCGCCTGTGGCCCGTGATCGCCGTTGATCGCGTGGCATGCAGCGTTACGGTCCCTCATTTCGCCGGGTGAACACCGAGGTTTCGAGCATGTTTCCGGGGCTACATTCCCGTAGCGCCGGGCGGTCAGCGGTGCGGGCGCTCGAAGTGACCCTCCCGGGCGTCGGACTCGTAGCCGGCGCGCTGCAGCAGCCGGACGGCGGCGGTGTTGTCGGCGCTGACCCGCAGCTCCCAGGGCTCGGTCCGGTCCGGGGCCGGCGGCACGCGCGAGATCGCCTCGGTCAGCATGGCCAGGCCCAGGCCGCGGCCGCGCCACTGCGGGACCGTGCCGAAGTGGAACGGGCCCTCGCCGTCGCACCCGACCAGGCCCACCGCCCAGCCCTCCGCGTCCCGGGCCAGCAGTGACCTCTCCGGGACGAGGCCCTGGGCGTAGATGACGCCGCGCCACGTCCGGCGGGACTGGTCCGGGTCCTCGAGATAGGTGAACGGGTTGGCCGGCAGCTCCGCGAACGACTCGGCGTACACGTCGTAGCCGTCGTCGTCGTCCCAGTCGGTGAACGTGATCCCGGCCGGCACCGGTGCGAGCTCGACCGGGTGGTCCGGGGGCCGGCCCAGGTGTTCGAGGGCCGCGACCCGCCGCAGGCCGCGGCTCTCGGCCAGGCGCTCGGCGGCCGGGGTCAGGACCGGGATCTCCAGCGAGACCCCGCCGCGCTCCAGGGCCCAGTCGAGGATCGCGCCGCCGATGCCGCGGCCGCGCCACTGCGGGTGCACGTGCCCCTCGATCGTGCGGCTGCGCGGCGACGGGTGCACCACGACGCCCGCGACGAGCCGGTCCCCGGCGAAGCCGGCCACGCCGGCGCAGCCCTCGAGCCCGGCCCACCCGCCGGTCGGCTCGGCCCGCCGGGCACCGTCGGCGACGGCACACGCCGCGGCCAGGTCGATGAGGTCGTCCCGCTCATCGATGCCGAGATCACGCCACTGGACCCCGTACACGGCGCGCGGCGGCTGCCGTCTCCTGAACCACCACATGGCCGGATCGTCCGCCCGCGGCCCGGCCGGGGCGACTGTTCCGTCGCAATGGCGGCACACTTGGGCGATGACTGATGAGGTTCTGGCCGAGCAGGTCGGCTACTACCGCAGCCGGGCGGCGGAGTACGACGCCACCGCCTACGGGGACCTGGGGCCGGCCCGGGAGCGCATCGCCCGGATCGTGGGCGAGCTGGCGCCGCGCGGGCGGGTGCTGGAGCTGGCCTGCGGGACCGGGCTGTGGACGGAGCCCATCGCGCGCGTCGCCGACTCGGTGCTGGCCGTCGACGCGGCGCCCGAGGCGATCGCCATCGCGCGGGAGCGGCTGACCGGCGGTGACGTGACGTTCGAGGTGGCCGACATCTTCGCGTTCACGACCGGCGAGCGGTTCGACGTCGTGTTCTTCTCGGCCTGGCTCTCGCACGTGCCGGCCGAGCGGTTCGCCGGGTTCTGGCAGCGGCTGCGCGGGCTGCTCGCCGACGGCGGGCGGGTGCTGTTCATCGACGAGCCGGTGGACAACAGCGCGAAGGAGGCGTTCGTCGGCGACGCGATCGTCGAGCGGACGCTCAACGACGGGCGGACGTTCCGGATCGTCAAGTGGTTCATCGACCCGGCGGCGCTCAGCGAGCGGCTGCGGGCGCTCGGCTGGCAGTGCTCGGTCGAGCGGGACGGCACCGACTGGGTCGTGGGCACGGCCCGCCCCGCGTGAACAGGGCCGGCCGTGCCGGGTCAGCGCGCGCCGCGCAGCAGGAAGGAGCGGGCCGTCCACAGCACGCCCAGCACGATGCCGCCGATGAGGGCGACAGTGCCCACGAGGTCGTCGGTCGTCAGGGCGACGATCGCGACGGCGGCGCCGTAGCAGACGGACAGGATCAGCATGATGTTCAGGCTCAGCCGGGGAGTCATGGCTCCACGCTGCCGGGGGCGGCGGCGGGGCGCATCCAACGACCGTTGGATGCGCGGGCGGCGCCGGTGCCCGATCATGGCGGGATGAGCGCGACCGCCGATCCGGGGCAGCACGAGTGGCACCGGCTCGCGGTCGGCTGGCACATCGCGTTCGCGGTGCTCGCGGTCACGACCGCGGTGCTGATCGTGCTCGACCCGCCGCTCAGCGGGGGCGAGCGGGTGCTGGGGGTGGCCCTCGTCGGGGTGTTCGCCGGCTGGTACCCCCTCGCCGGCGCACGGCTGCTCAGAGCGCCCCGCAGCCGCAGCGGCTGGTGGTACGTCGGGGTCGCCGTCGCGCTCACCATCGCCGTCGCGGCCGTGTCGCCGGCCGGGACCGTCCTGCTGTTCGTCCTCTTTCCCCAGGTGTGGGCGATGCTGCCGGTGCGCCAGGCGGTGCTCGGCACCACTGTCGCCGTCGCCGGGATCGGGACGGTGTTCGCGCTGCGCTACCAGGACCCCGCCTCGGTGCTCGTCTCGGCCGGCCTGGCCCTGGTGTGCGCCGTCGGGGTCGGGCTGTGGATCAGCCGGATCATCGACCAGAGCGCGCAGCGGGCCCGCCTGGTCGCCGAGCTCGACGCCACCCGGGCCGAGCTGGCCGCCGTGAGCCGCGAGGCCGGGGC
Source organism: Dactylosporangium vinaceum (assembly GCF_019904175.1). Lineage (GTDB taxonomy): Bacteria > Actinomycetota > Actinomycetes > Mycobacteriales > Micromonosporaceae > Dactylosporangium > Dactylosporangium vinaceum. Next base: position 5,543,632 of record NZ_CP061913.1, read on the forward strand.
CCTGGCCGAGCGGGAGCGCATCGCCCGGGACATCCACGACACGGTGGCCCAGGGCTTCACCAGCGTGCTGCTGCTCCTCGACGCGCTCGAGGCCGACTTCACGAACGAGGAGCTGGCTCGGGGGTACCTCCAGCGAGCCCGCGACACCGCCCGCGACAACCTGGCCGAGGCCCGGTCGCTGATCGCCGCGGCCACCCCGCCGGCCCTGCGCTCGGCCTCCCTGCCGGCGGCGCTGCAGCTCGTCGTCGACCGGATCGGCCCCGACCTCCCGGGCGGTGCGACGCTCACCGTCGAGGGCGAGCCGCGGCCGCTGCCGGCCGAGCTGGAGATCGTCGCGCTGCGGGCCGGGCAGGAGGCCCTGGCCAACGTCCGCCGGCATGCGAGGGCGTCACGGGTCGAGGTCCTGCTGCAGTACAGAAGCGGCATCCTGGCTCTTCGCATCGGCGACGACGGTCAGGGCTTCGACGCCGAGCAGCGGCCCGCCGGCTTCGGGCTCGCCGGGCTGCGCGAGCGCGTGACCACGGCGGGCGGGTCGGTGATGGTGCGGACCGCCCCCGGGGCCGGCGTCACTGTCGACGTGGAGCTGCCGACGTGAGCGCCGTGCGGCTGCTCGTCGTCGACGACCACCCGATCGTCCGGGAGGGGCTGCGGGCCGTGCTCGACCGGGAGCCGGACCTGACCGTGGAGGCCGACTGCGGCAGCGGGCGGGAGGCGGTGCGGCTGGCGGCGGCGCTGCGCCCGGACGTCGTGCTCATGGACCTGCGCCTGCCGGACCTCGACGGGATCGACGCGATCGAGCGGATCACCGCCGACGGTACCGCCCGCGTGCTGGTGCTGACCAGCTACGACACGGACGGCGACGTGGTGCGGGCGGTGGCCGCGGGCGCCGTGGGGTACCTTCTCAAGGGCTGCAGCCGCGAGGAGCTCACCGCGGCCGTGCGCACCGCCGCGAAGGGCGGCACCGCGCTCGCCGGACCGGCCGCGGGGCGCCTGGCCCGGCACCGGCGCGGTGACGTGCCCCAGCTCACCAACCGCGAGCTGGACGTGCTGCGCTGCCTCGCCCGCGGCCTGTCCAACCCGGAGACCGGCCGCGAGCTGTTCGTGAGCGAGGCGACGGTGAAGACCCACGTCATGCGGATCTTCGACAAGCTCGACGTGAAGGACCGCACGGCCGCGGTGACGACCGCCATCGCCCGCGGGCTGCTGCCGCGCCTGTGAACAGAGCTACGCTGCGAGTGTGAGCTGTCCGGCGACCGACGAGCACGTCCGCCGGGTCGACGGCGCCCTCGCCGCCGGTGCGCTCGACGCCACTGCCGAGCAGTGGTTTCCCGCGGTCCCGGACCGGGTACGAGCCCACCCTGTAGAGGGACTGATCGTGTTCGACGCCCAGGACCTGCGTTTTCTCGAGTTCCGGGCGCTGCTGCACCGGCAGCGCCACCCCGAGCGGCGCAGCGTGATGGTGACGCCGTGCAACCCGCCGGCGACCGCGGCCCACCTGGTCGAGCTGCTGCGGCTGTCGCGGATTCGGATCGGGGCGGCGCGATGAGGACGGGGGCCGGGGCCGGGCACACCGGCTACCTGCACGAGGCCATCTGCTACGACTCCGACGAACACCTGCTCGACGTCGTCGTGCCGTTCCTGCTCGGCGGGGTCGCGGCCGGCGAGCCGACGATGGTCTCGTTCGGCGAGCGCAACGCCGGGCTCGTGCGCACCGCACTGCCGCCCGGCTGCCCGGTGACGTACCTGACCGGCGGTGAGGTCTACGCCCGCCCGGCCGGGGCCATCCGCTCCTACCGCACCCTGCTCGCCGAGCACGTGCAGCGGGGCGCCGGGCAGATCCGCATCGTCGGCGAGCTGGGCCGCCCGCAGTTCGGCCCCACCTGGGACTGGTGGGCCCGCTACGAGTCGGCGATCAACCACGCCTACGACGAGTTCCCGCTGTGGAGCATGTGCGCCTACGACACCCGGGCCACGCCCGCCCACGTGCTCGCCGACGTCCTGCGCACCCACCCGAAGACGGCCGGGCCATTCGACAGGCACACGGCGAACGCGCAGTACACCGACCCGGAGACGTTCCTGCTGGAGAACCGGCCGGAGGTCGCCGACCCGCTGCAGCGCGCCACGCCCGCCTCCGACACGCTCGACGGGCAGCCCGGCGAGTCGCGCCGGATCGTGCGCGAGGCCGGGGCCGGCCGGGTCGGGCCGGCCAAGCTCGACGACCTGACCCTGGCCGTGAGCGAGATCGTCGCCAACGCCCACCGCTACGGCCGGCCGCCGGTGCGGATGCGGGTCTGGGCCGGTCCCGGCCGGGTCGTCGTCACCGTCACCGACACCGGACCCGGCCCCAAGGACCCGTTCGCGGGGCTGCTCCCGGCGGCCAGCGAGACCTCCGCCGGGTTCGGGCTGTGGATCGCCCACCAGGTCTGCGACCACGTCAGCATGCAGCGCGGCCCGGACGGGTTCTCGATCCGGCTGACCGTTTCGGATCAGACGGGCTGAGTGGCCTTCTCCAGCCGCGCCTCGAGCTCCGCCGGGGAGAGGGGGCGGGCGTAGAGGTACCCCTGACCGAGCTCATAGCCCTGTCGTTGCAGCAGCCGGGCCTGGTCCTCGGTTTCGATGCCCTCGGCCACGGCCGCCAGGTCCAGGGTCTTCGCGATGTGGATGACCGCCTGCGCCACCGCCGCCGGCCGGCCCGCCGTCGTGATCTCCTCGACGAAGCTGCGGTCGAGCTTGAGCGTGGTGACCGGGCACGTCAGCAGCAGGCCGAGCGACGACGCGGCCGTGCCGAAGTCGTCGAGCGCGATGCGCACGCCGAGGGCCCGCAGCTCGTGCAGGGTGGCGATGGCCGGCCCGTCGCCGAGCACCGCCGTCTCCGTCACCTCGACAAGCAGCCGCTGCGGGGCCAGCCCGGCCGCGGCCAGGGCCGCGCGCAGGTCGTCGACGAACCCCGGGTCCTGCAGCTGGCGCCCGGCCACGTTGACCGTGATGGACTGCAGGGAGTGCTCGCCGTATCGCCGCAGCCAGTCCGCGGCCTGCCGGCAGGCCTCCCGCAGCGCCCACCGGCCCAGGGGCACGATCAGGCCGGACTGCTCCGCGACCGGGATGAACTCGCCCGGTGACACCGGGCCGCGCGTCGGGTGCTCGAAGCGCATCAGCGCCTCCGCCCCCACGAGCCCGCCGTCCTCCAGGCGGACGATCGGCTGGTACCGCAGGAAGAGCCGGTCGGTCCCGATCGCCTCACGCAGGTCGGCGCCGAGCTCCGCGTGGGCCTGCAGCCGGGCCGCCATGTCCGGCGTGTAGCCGACCGAGCTGCCCTTGCCCCGGTCCTTCGCCGCGTACATCGCGATGTCGGCCTGGCGCAGCAGCGTCCCGAGATCGTCGCCCGGGTTCGCGGGGGCGACGCCGATGCTGGCGTGCACGAGCAGGTGGTGCCCGGCCGCGTTGACCGGCGGCACGAGCAGCGACAGGATGCGCTCGCCGGCCCGGTCGGCGTCGCGGCCGGGAGCGTGGCGCAGCAGGACGGCGAACTCGTCCCCGCCGAGGCGCGCCACGACGTCACCGCCCCGCACCGCCGCCCGCAGGCGCTCCGCGACGGCCACCAGCACCGCGTCGCCCACGGCGTGCCCGAGGGTGTCGTTGACCTCCTTGAAGTCGTCGAGGTCGATGAGCAGTACCGCCGCCTGGGTCTCGGTCTGCAGCGCCGCGTCGACGAGCGCGCTGAACCCGGCCCGGTTGGCCAGCCCGGTGAGCGCGTCGTGGGTCGCCTGGTGCTGCAGCTGCTGCTCGTGACGGCTGACCGAGTCCAGCAGGTGCGCGTTGTCCCGCAGCGCGAACAGCTGCCGGGCCACGACGATCGCGGTGATGAGCATCGCGCCGCAGGCCACCGGCGCGATGTCGATGATGCCGTGCTGCGGGCCGGCCTGGAAGCTCTGCACCGCCAGCAGCAGCGAGGTCGCCCCGACGGCCACGTAGGGCAGCGAGGAGAACCGGCGCCGCCGCCGCGCCTCGGCCTGCACGTCGACTGTCTCGTCGGGGGTCCGCCGCTGTACGTGGGCCGACCAGCACACGATCAGCATGTTGATGATGACGCTGATCGGCTGCAGCCCGACCCACCGCGGCTGGTTGGTGATCGGCGCCGCGGCCGAGGCCAGCACCCCGATGAGGATGGTCAGCGCGAGCAGCCGCAGCGACGACGCGGAGACCGGCCCGCTGCCGACAAGGATCACCTTCATCACGGCGACGAGGGCCAGCAGGCACAGCAGCGAGATCAGCAGGATGCCCAGGAACTTCGGCACCTCCGTGTGCCGCTCGACCATCGGCCGCAGCACGAGGTGCCACAGGAACAGCGCGGCCGCGGCGGTCACCGTGGCCCCGTCGAGCGTCAGCCGGGTCCACTCGCTGCGCGAGCGGTGCCCGACCGGAATCCGCAGCAGCGCCCACATCACCAGCAGCAGCGCCACCGACAACAGCGTCACCGCCGACCCGACGAACACCAGCGGCCGCGACGTCCAGTGCGCGAACGTCGCCACCGTCATCAGCGACGCCCCGACGAGCACCAGCCCCTCGACCACCGTGATGTGCATCCAGAACCGCCGCGCGGCCCGCTGCAACCCCGCCGCCCGCGCCACCCGCACCGTCGTCAGCAACGACGCCAGGCTCGTCCCCGGCACCGTCAACCACATGATCACCTTCGGCGCGGGCAGCCCGGCGGCGTAAAACACGGTCCACACGCACCCGACACCGAAGATCCCGAGGCAGGTGTACAGCAACGGCCGCGTATCCGCCCGCTCGTCCACCGCGCCGCCACCTCTCCGCCTCGCTGGGGGTCCGCCGCCGCTCAGATCGGTCACCGCGCGAGAATTTGAAGGCATTCGGCGCCGGCACTGCGCGCCCCGGTCGGGTATAGCCTGGCCTCTATGGGTGTGCGGATGCGGAGGATGCCGTGCGCGGCGGTCGTCGTCGCTGTCGTCCTCGCCTGCGCATCGGCGTGCGCGGCGAAGTCGGCGGGCGGGTCGCCGTCCCCGCCGCCGGCCGGCAGCGTGTCGGCGCCGGCCCGGGTGGAGGCGCCGTCGGCCGCGCCGAGCGGGCCGTGTGCCGGGGGAGCGTGCCAGATCGAGGTGGCCGTGGGCGATGTCGTGGTCGTGCCCGAGCGGTACGGGCTCGGGCCGATCGAGATCACGGCGATCAGCGGCACCACCGTCGAGATGGTCGCGCCCGTGACCGGGTCCGGGTTCGGCGTCTCGGGGTGCTCCGGGGGTGGCGGCGTGTCGTCGCAGGGCGGCGGTGGGGTGCGGCTGCGCTGCCAGGTGCACACGGCCGGGACCGTCAACGACGTGATGAGCCTGGAGGTCGTCGAGGTCCGCGGCACCACCGCCGTCCTGCGGATCAAGCCCGCCGGCTGACCGGTCGAGCGTCGGGTGCTGCCGGAACGCCTGACTCGCGGCCACATGATCAATACCATGTGTCCGGGTTGGCGGCGGCAGCCGGCCCACGACCGGCAGCGTCAGCTCGGCCTGGTGCTGCCCGTGACCGGCGCCGCACTGCGCCCGGGCGGCCGGTCAGGCGGCGCGGTCGGTGACGCCCGGGTCGGGCGGGCCGACGACACGGTTGCGGCCGGCGTGCTTGGCCTGGTAGAGCCGCAGGTCGGCCAGGGCCAGGAGGTCCGGGCCGGAGGCCACGCCGATGCTGACCGTGATGGTCAGGCCGGGGGCGACGGTGGACCACGGATACTGCTCGACCAGGTGGCGGATGCGTGCGGCCGCCTCAACGGCCTCCGCGTCCGGCAGGTCGCGGAACAGCACGGCGAACTCCTCGCCGCCGTAGCGGGCGGCCGTGTCGCCGGTGCGGCAGCCGGTGCGCAGGAGCGCGGCCAGAGTACGCAGGACCTCGTCGCCGGTCTGGTGGGAGTACCGGTCGTTGACCTGCTTGAAGTGGTCCACGTCGATCAGGGCTATCGCGTGGCCCTCGACGCCGCCGGCGAGCTCGTCGTCGAGGCGGCGGCGGTTGGCCAGGGCGGTCAGCGGGTCCTCGCGGCTGATGCGCAGCAGGCCGTCGGCGCGGCGGCGCTCCTGCTCCGCCGTCGCCTTCGCCAGCTCCGTCTCCATGCGTACCGCGGTGACGCGCGCGTTGCGCTGGGCGGTCTCGGAGGCCACCTGGCAGTACAGCTGATGGAATTGCTTGAATGCCTGGAGCGCCGCACCCGGATCGCCGCAGCGCTCGTAGGCCTCGGCGAGGTGCTCGGCCGCGGTCAGTGCGGCGCCCTTGCTCTCGGCCCGCTCCAGGGCCTCGGTGAACGCGGCCACGGCCTCGCCGTACTGCTCCAGCGCCAGGTGGATCTGGCCGCGGGTGTCGAGGTGGTGGGTGATCGTGTAGGTCGAGTCCCGATCCGGGTCGAGCGTCAGGGACTGCAGCAGGCGCAGCCCCTCCCCGGCCCGGCCGGCGAAGGTGAGCAGCTCGGCCAGGTTGGCCATCGCGGACGCCTCGTTGCGGCGGTGACCCAGCCGGCGGGCGATCAGCATCGCCGACCGGCACCGCTCGGCGGCGTCCTGGGCGTGGGCGAGCGCGGTCTCCTCGTCGCCCACGGCGCGGGCGGCGATCGCGAGCGCGGCCGTGGCGCACCCGCCGGTGTCGAGCATGACGCCCTCGGCCAGCTCGTCGCCGACCAGCCGGGCCATCTCGGCGCCGCGCTCGCACAGCTGCACGGCCAGGTCGAACTGCTGCATCACCAGATACACGTACGACACCGCGGCCATGGCCGGGATCGTGGCGGCCAGGTCCCCGCTGGACTCGGCCAGGGCCAGCGCGGCCGTGCTCTCCTGCAGCGCCTCGGAGGTCTCACCGGCGGCCAGCAGCGCCCGCGCCGCCTCACTGCGGGCCCGCCCCTCGACCGCCGGATCGCCGCCGGCCCGGGCCAGCTCGGCGGCCTCCTGGGCGGCGGCCAGGGCATCCGGGTACTCGTCGCGCAGCCGGCGGCAGGTGGCGATGATCGACAGCGCCTCGGCCCGGGCGCCCGGATCGGTCCGGGCCTGCTCCGCCAGCGCGCGGGCGCCCTCGGGATCGGACACGGCGAGGCGCTCCCGGCTCAGCCGGATGAGCCGCGCGGGCGTGCCGACCCCGGCGACCGCTACCTCTGACCCTGCCGACATGCGCTGCTCCGCCTTTTGCCGACGTACGCGAGCTGACACCTGACACCATCGGTGCTCCGGCCCGGCGGTTGCGGACTCTTCGGGTTGCCGCCCGGTTTCGCTCAGGTGCCGCCCGGTTGCGCCGAAGTTCACGGCGTCACAAGGACGGGACGCACACACCGGGGGCAGGGATGAACCGCAACTTCGTCACGCGCACGCTTATCGTCGCCGGTTTCGCCGCCGCGGCCGCCGCGCTCACCGGGGCCACCGCCGCCTCCGCGGGCACCACCCCCACCGTCTACGCCAGCCACGGCGCCGTCTACGTCAAGCAGGCCGGCCACGCCACCCGCCTCACCCAGGACGAGGTCAGCAAGCAGCCGGTCCTGTCCCCGGACGCCACCCAGATCGCCTACGTGCACAACGACACCGTGTGGGTCATGAACCTCGACGGCTCGCAGCAGCACCAGGTAAGCGACCGCACCGGCCGCAAGCCGGCCTGGGACGCGAGCGGCGTGCGCATCACCTACACCGCGACCTCCTGCACCGGCGCCCCGGGCACGTTCCGCACCGGCGTCGACGGCGGCGCCGCCTCCGAGGTCGTCGCCCCGGCCGCCTGCGTGAGCCAGGACGCGCCCCTGGTCGGCTACATCACCGGCTGACCGGGCACCGCGTCGCCGGGCGGTGCCTGTCGCTCCACCGCCGCCCGAAGCTCCGGCGCCACCTCCCGGGCGACCGCCACACAATCGACGGCGAGCCGCACTGCCTCGGCCGTACCGCTCCCGCTCGACCAACAGCCCGCTGCCGGCGGTCTCCTCGAGTGCCACCAGGGGCGTGGGGATGCTGCTCCCTGCGGCGGCTGTTCGAGGCCCGGGCCGGACCAGCCGACCGGCCTGGCCGGCCAGGCCGGCCCGAGGGCGTGTGCTCGTCGTCGTGTGCGGCACCCGCGCCCTGCTCGACGCCGCGTCCGGCCCGGAATGAGGGCGAACTCAGGGGCCCGATTCCTCGTCCGCGGCGACGCCGACCGCTGACCGACGCTCACCCAACGCCTGCCCGACGGCTCGACCCGCGGCTGGAGTCATTGACCCTCGCATCCGCCCGGTCCGGCAGCATGGCCCGGCTCGCCGCCGCCGACCTGCCTTCGGGCCGCCCCACCCGACCGTGGCGGGAATACTCCTGGGGACATCACACCGGCGCCCACCGCAAACCGAGCTGAACGAGGACATGCGCGTGCTGATATCCGAACGGACGGGACGTTACGACGAAGTCGTTGTCCGGATACTTCGCGGCCTGCCGATCACCGTCGAAGGGTCGGGCGGCCACGAGGGTCCGGGTCGGGGACTCGCCGATCGTCGCCGGATCGGCCGCCTCGACTCGCGAACGGCCCGCGCGGGGGTTGACGGTCGGGCCGCCGGACCGGGTACGGTCAGGATCTCGGCCTCGCGCGGCCCGGGCCGGCGCCCCGGTCGGGAGTCGGTCGGGAGTCGGTTGCGGCCCTGGCTGTATCGGAGGTGAGCGGCGGCCATGTTCGAGCACTTCGGCCGGTCCGCCGGGCCGCGGACCCCGAGGGCTGTCCCGCCCGGTGAGGCGAAGCCCGGGCGGGTCGGGCTGTTCACGGCCGCCGTACGGTGAGCGGCATACTCGCCATCGACCAGGGCACCTCGGGCACCAAGGCCGTGGTCACCGGCTTCGACGGGCAGGTGCTGGCCACGGCCGAGGAGGAGCTGCGCCCGCGGTACCTCGACGGCGGCGGCGTCGAGCAGGACCCGCACGCGCTGCTCGCCTCCGTGTTCACGGCCGGGCGGCGGGCGGTCGCCGCGGCCGGCGTGCCGCTCGAGGCCGTGGCGCTCGCGAACCAGGGCGAGACGGTCCTGGCCTGGGACCGGGCCACCGGCGAGCCGCTGAGCCCGGCGATCGTCTGGCAGGACCGCCGGGCCGAGGCCGTCTGCACCGCCCGCGCCGACGCCGCCGGGCGGGTGGCCGCGCTCACCGGCCTCGTGCTGGACCCCTACTTCTCGGCGCCGAAGATGCGGTGGCTGCGCGACCAGGGCTTCGACGGTGGCGTCGTCACGACGACCGACGCCTGGATCGTGTACCGCCTGTGCCGTGCCTTCGTCACCGACGCCGCCACGGCGAGCCGTTCGCTGCTGCTCGACCTCGACACCGTGGCGTGGAGCGACGAGCTGCTCGACCTCTTCGGGCTCGGCGCCGAGGAGCGGCCCGAGATTGTGGCGAGTGACGCGATCGTCGGCACCACCGCCGCGTTCGGCGGCGAGGTCCCGGTCACCGGCCTCATCGTCGACCAGCAGGCCGCCCTGCTCGCCGAGGCGTGCCTCGACCCGGGCACCGCCAAGTGCACGTACGGCACCGGCGCCTTCCTCCTGGCCCAGCTCGGCGCGGCCGCCACCCGGTCCCGGGCCGGCCTGTCGACGTCTGTCGCGTGGCGGCTGCGCGACACCACCGCCTACTGCGCCGACGGCCAGGTCTACACCGCTGCCTCCGCCGTGCGCTGGCTCACCGACCTCGGCCTCATCCGCGGCGCCGCCGAGCTCGACACCGTCGCCGCTCCCGACAGCGGCGGCGTCCTGTGCGTCCCCGCCCTCGCCGGTCTCGCCGCACCGTGGTGGCGCCCGGCCGCGACCGCCTCGCTCACCGGGATGACCCTCGACACCGGCCGCGGGCACATCGTCCGGGCCGTCCTGGAGGGCATCGCCGCCCAGGTCGCCACGCTCGTCGGCGTCACCGGCAGCGACCTCGGCACGCCGCTGACCCGGCTGCGCGTCGACGGCGGCCTCACCCGCTCGCGCGTGCTCATGCAGGCCCAGGCCGACCTCGCCCAGATCCCCGTCGACGTGTACCCGTCGGCGCACGCCACAGCCCTCGGCGCCGCCGCCTGCGCCCGCCTCGCCCTGCACCCGGGACTGTCCATCGCGGACGCGGCCGGCGCCTGGAGTCCGGCGGCGACGTTCGAGCCCGAATGGTCGCCGGACCGCGCCGCCGAGCACCTCGGCCGCTGGCGGGCGCAGGTATGACGGCGTTCGACGTGGCGGTCATCGGCGCCGGGCTGGTCGGCTCGGCGATCGCCCGGCTGCTCGGCGGTGCCCGGCTGCGCACGGTGCTCATCGAGGCCCGCGACGACGTCGGCGACGGCACGAGCAAGGCCAACACCGCGATCCTGCACACCGGCTTCGACGCCACGCCCGGCACCCTCGAGGCCCGCCTGGTCGCCCGCGGCTACCGCCTCCTGCGCGAATACGCCGAGGCCACCGGTGTCCCGGTCGAGCGCACCGGCGCCCTGCTCGTCGCGTGGACGCCGCAGGAGCTGGCCACCCTCCCCGCACTGCGGGACAAGGCCGAACGCAACGGCTACACCGACTGCGCCATCATCGATGCACGGCAGGTGTACTCCACCGTCCCCGGCCTGGCCCCCGGAGCCCTCGGCGGCCTCACCGTCCCGGGCGAGTCGATCACCTGCACGTGGACGACGAACCTGGCCCTGGCCACCGACGCTGTCAACCGCGGCGTGACACTCCTGCGCGGCCACCGCGTGACGGCGGTCCACGACGACGGTGCGCTGACCCGGCTCGGCACCGACCGCGGCGAGATCGGCGCCCGCTGGGTCGTCAACGCGGCCGGCCTCGGCGCGGACACCGTCGACCGGCTGTTCGGCCACGAACGGTTCACCGTCACCCCGCGCCGCGGCGAGCTCATCGTGTTCGACAAGCTCGCCCGGCCCATGGCGCCGCTCATCGTCCTGCCCGTGCCGTCCAAGGTGGGCAAGGGCGTCCTCATCTCCCCGACGATCTACGGCAACGTGATGCTCGGGCCGACCGCCGAGGACCTCGACGACCGCACCGCCACCGGCACCTCCGAGGCGGGCCTGCGATTCCTGCGGGACAGGGGCGCGGCGCTGATGCCGGGCCTGCTGCGGGAGGAGGTCACCGCCACCTACGCCGGGCTGCGGGCCGCGATCGACGCCGACGACTACCTGATCGACGTGTCCGCGCGGCAGCGGTACGCGCTCGTCGGTGGCGTCCGCTCGACCGGCCTGACCGCCTCGATGGCCATCGCCGAGCACGTCGTGTCCCTCCTGGCCGGGCACCTGGACGTCGCGCCGCGGCCCGAGCTGCCGCCGGCGCCGCGCATGCCCAACCTCGGTGAGGCGTTTCCCCGGCCCTATCAGGACGTCGCGGCGATCGCGGGCGACGGCGAGTACGGCCGGATCGTCTGCTTCTGCGAACGCGTCACCCGGGGCGAGATCCGCGACGCGCTCCGGTCGGTGATCCCACCGGTCACAGTGGACGGTCTGCGCCGCCGGACCCGGGCGATGAACGGCCGGTGCCAGGGGTTCTACTGCGGTGCGGAAGTCGCGGGGTCGCTGCGGTGAGCGAGCACGTGCGGGTGGCGGTCGTCGGCGGCGGGCCGGCCGGGCTCACCGCGGCCGCCGCGCTGGCCGGGCGGGTCGGCGGGCCTGTGCTCGTGCTGGAGCGCGAGGCCGCGGCCGGCGGCATCCCGCGGCACAGCGACCACGGCGGGTACGGTCTGCGGGACCTGCACCGCGTCCACAGCGGACCGGCGTACGCGCGCTCGCTGGTGGCCCGCAGCCGCGCCGCCGGTGCCCGGGTGGAGACCGAGGCGATGGTGACCGGGTGGGCCGGCGAGCGGGCCCTCGAGGTGACGTCGCCGCGCGGGCGCCGGACCGTGACCGCCGACGCGATAGTGCTCGCGACCGGCGCGCGGGAACGGGCCCGCCCGGCCCGCTGGATCGCCGGCGACCGCCCGGCCGGCGTGTACACCACCGGCCAGCTCCAGCAGCTCGTCCACCTGCACCACCGCCCGGTCGGCCGCCGCGCCGTCGTCGTCGGAGCCGAGCTGGTGAGCTGGTCGGCAGTGCTCACCCTGCGCGCGGCCGGGTGCCGGACGGTCCTGCTCACCACGGAGCTGGACCGGCCCGAGCTGCGGCTGCCGATCCGGCCCGTGCGCACCCGGACCCGCGTCGCCGCCGTCCACGGCACCGGCCGGGTGTCCACTGTGGAGCTGGAGGACCTGCGCACCGGGCGCCGCACCCGCGTCGAGTGCGACACCGTCGTGCTCACCGGCGACTGGGTTCCCGACCACGAGCTGGCCCGCGCCGCCGGGCTGACCCTCGACCCCGGCACCCTCGGCCCGCGCGTGGACGCGGCGCTGCGCACCAGCCGGCCGGGCGTGTTCGCCGCCGGAAACCTGCTCCACCCGGTCGATACCGCCGACGTCGCCGCCCTTGACGGTCGCCACGTGGCCGCGGCCGTGCAGCAGTGGCTGGCCGGCGGGGCCGCGGCGGCCGGGCCGGGCCTCGAGGTGGTGGCCGAGCCGCCGCTGCTCTGGGTGGCCCCGCAGCTGATCCACCCCGGCGGCCCGCCGCCGGCCCGTGGCCGCCTGCTGCTGTGGACCGCCGAGCGCCGCCGGCTCCCGCTGGTGACCGCCGCGCAGGACGGCCGCGTCGTGGGCTCGGCCCGCCTGCCGTGGCCCGCCGCGCCCGGCCGCATGTTCCGGGTCCCGTACTCGCTCGTCCGCGGGGCCGACCCGGGCGGCGGCCCGGTCCACCTCACACTCTGACCGGGGCTGCGGCCACGGCCCGGTCACCGTCCCGGCCGGAAGCGGTCGGCGGGTGGCCATGCGGCGCCCCGGTGCGCTTCTCGCCGATGTCACCCTGAACCTGGACAATGCGTCCGCGCGGGTGGCGGCTATGCTCGGCGGCTCCACGAGACTGGGGGGTGGCGACGGTGCGGGCGTGGGCGGTGCGGCAGTGGCCGGTGGCCGTGGGGCTGGGCGTGCTGCTGATCGGGGACGTCGTGTCGGTGCGCTGGCGGGACGTGCCGGGGCAGGGGTGGGTCTGGCCGGGAGCGGTCGCGCTCTGTGTGCTCGCGATAGCGGCCTGGCGCTGGCCCGTCGGCGCCGGCGTGGCCGGTGGGGCGCTGCTGATCGGGTGGTCGACGGTGCTGCGGCTGGCCGGGGCGCAGGTCGTGCCGGAGCTGGGCACCCTGCTCGCCGTCGAGGTCGGCGCGGTGGCCTGGCTGATGGTGGTGGCGGTCCGCCGGGAGAGCGTGGTCGTCGCCAGCGCGGCCGTCGCCTCACTCGTCACGGGCGGGGTCGCGGCGCAGTGGCTGCGGGTGGAGCCGTCGGCCGGCGCGCCGATGCACGATCGCCTGCTCTCGGCCGCGCTGCTGCTCTGCGTGTGCGTCATGGCCGGGCGGTTCCTGCGCAACCGCGACGCCGAGCGGGCCCGGGCGGTGCGGGCGGCGGTGGCGGCCGCGCGCGAACGGGAGCGCCTGGGGCTGGCCCGGGAGCTGCAGGAGGTCATCGCCCAGCACACGCCGCCGGACAACGCCGAGGCGCAGGCGGCGCTGCAGTGCCTGACCGCGACGCTGCGGGGTGGGGACGCGGGCGAGGCACCGCGGGTGCGGGCCACCGACGATCTCGTGGCCGATTTGAAGAGCGCGACCCATGGCGGCGGTACCGCGGTGGCGCTCGACGTGGACCTCGCGGAGCCGGTCCCGGCCGCCGTCAGCACGACGGTGCTGCGCATGGTGCAGGAGTCGGTCGCCAACGCGCGGCGGCACGCGGCCGGGGCGCGGCGCATCGAGGCGAAGGTGCGCGCCGGCGGCGGCCTGATCCGGGTCGAGGTGAGCGACGACGGGCGGCCCACCGCCGCGAAGACGAGCGGGTTCGGGCTCATCGGCCTGCGCGAGCGGGTCCACCTCCTGGGCGGGGAGTTCTCGGCCGGGCGCACGCCGGAGGGCGGCTGGCTGACCGCCGCCGAACTGCCGTTGCGGGAGCCGGAGCCCGACGTACCGTAGGTCGGGTGAGTGTGGTCCGGCGGGAGGCGCGGCGGCGGTGGAGCGTTGTCGCCGGGCTCGTCGGCGTGCTCGTCGCCGTCCCGCTCGTGGTGGCGTTCGCGCCGGTCCGGGCGGCCGCCGTCACCCGCGACCAGGTCCTGGCCGCGTCCGACCGGCCGTATCAGGGCTACGTGGAGACGCGCGGTTCGGTGGTGCTGCCGGATCTTCCCCAACTCGGCGAACTCGTCGGGCTTTTCGGGGGTACCACCAGTATGCGGGTCTGGCACAGGAATACCGATGCGTGGCGGGTGGCGGTGCTCGACCCGGTGGGGGAGCGGGACACGTTCCGCACCCCGGCGGCCACGTTCAGCTGGGACTACGGCCGCAACCTGTGGACCGAGACGGTCGGTGACCCGGCCGTGCGCGCGCCGCGGGCGGCCGATCTGACCCCGCCCGAGCTGGCCCGCCGCCTGCTGCGCGACGCCGGCGCGGACGCGGAGGTGCGCGCGCTGGCGCCCCGGCGCGTCGCCGGGATCGCGGCGTCCGGCCTGCGTGTGGTACCGAAGGATCGGGACAGCACCATCGGGGCGATCGACGTGTGGGCGGACCCGCGCAGCGGACTCCCGCTGCTCGTCGACGTGCCCGGCGCGCTCACGACCCGGTTCCTCGACGTCAGCGCCGACGCGCCCGCCGACGACGTGCTGCAGCCGCGGGCGGCCGCGTCGTCCGGGTTCGCGTCCAGCACCCAGTCGGAGATCACCTCCGCCCTGAACAGCGTCGCCCGGGCGAACCTGCCCGGCGACCTCGCGGGGCGGGCGCGAGTGCCGGGGCCGGTGAGCGCGATCGCGGCGTACGGCAGCGGGCTCTCGCGGTTCGTCGTGATCGCGGTGCCGGGGCGCCTGGGGCAGCGCACGCTCAACGCGCTGCGCGACGGCGGCGGCGCACCGATCACGCAGGGTTACCTGATCCGGGCGGGGGTGCTGAGCATCGCTGTGACGCAGGCGGGGCGGCGCACCTACCTGATCGCCGGGTTCGTCACCCCCGCGCTCCTCACGGCCGCGGCCGGGCAGCTGCGATGATCGAGACGTCTGCACTCGTCAAGCGCTACGGCCGGGTGACAGCGGTCGGCGGCGTCGACGTGCGCGTGCCGGAGGGGGCGCGCTACGGGCTGCTCGGGCCCAACGGCTCCGGCAAGACCACGCTGATCCGGATGCTGCTCGGGCTCGTCTTCGCGACGAGCGGCGAGATCACCGTCATGGGCCGGCCGATCCCGCGCCGATTAGCCGAGGTCCTGCCGGAGGTGGGCGCGCTCGTCGAGGGTCCGGCGGCCTACGGGCACCTGTCCGGGCGGGCCAACCTGCGCCTGCTCGACGGGGCCGGGCGGGCGGTGCGGACCACCCGCCGCCGGCGGATCGAGGAGGCGCTGGAGCGGGTGGGCCTGGCCGGGGTCGACGGCCGCCCGGTCCGCACCTACTCCCTCGGCATGCGCCAGCGCCTCGGCCTGGCCGCCGCACTGCTGCGCACCCCGCGCCTGCTCATCCTCGACGAGCCGACCAACGGCCTCGATCCGCAGGGCATCCACGAGATCCGGGCGCTGCTGCTGGAGGTCAACCGGGCCGGGACCACGCTGCTGCTCTCCAGCCACCTCCTGGCCGAGATCGAGCAGCTGTGCACCCGGGTCGGGATCATGGACCGCGGCCACCTCGTCGGCCAGGATGAGCTCGCCACGCTGCAGGCCCCGACCGGCCGCGTCGTGCTGCGCAGCCCCGACGCCGACGGGGTGGCCGCCCTGCTCGACGGCCGGGTCGTGGACCGCGACGGCGACCGGCTCGCCGTCACCCACCCCGACCCGGCCGCCCTCAACGCGCAGCTCGTCGCGGCCGGCCTGCGGGTCACCGAGCTGGCCACCGAACGCCGCACCCTGGAGCAGGTCGTGCTGCAGGCGACCGGGGCCGGCGCCGACCGGATGGAGCGCCGATGATCGTCGTCGAGCTGCGCAAGCTCTTCCGCCGCCCGCGTACCCTGGTCTCGCTGGCGCTGCTCGTCGGCCTGCCGCTGACCGTGGCCGTCCTGCTCGCCACCACGCGGGTCGGCACCGCGGCGGGCAACGGACCGGCGTTCCTGTCGGCGGTCCTGAACAACGGTTCGCTCTTCCCGGCCGCCGCCCTGGCCATCGTCCTGCCGCTGTTCCTGCCGGTCGCGGTGGCGATCGTGGGCGGCGACGCGGTGGCGGGCGAGGCGAGCGCCGGCATGCTGCGCTATCTCATCGCCCGCCCGGTTGGCCGCACCCGCCTGCTGCTCGCGAAGCTCATGTCGCTCGTGGTGTACGTCCTGGGCGCCGTCCTGGCCGTCGTCGTCAGCGGCTACGTCATCGGCCTGCTGTTCTTCCCGGCCCAGCCCGGGGCCGAGGTCGTCACGTCGGTGTCCGGCCCGGCCCTGACCCCGCAGCAGGTGACGCTGCGCATCGGCGCGGCCATGCTCTACGTGGCCCTGTCCATGCTGGGCGTGGGCGCGATAGCCCTGTTCCTGTCCACGGTGAGCGACTCGTCACTCGGCGCCACGCTCGGCGCGCTGGCCGCCCTGGTCGCGAGCCAGCTCTTCACCGCCCTGGACGCCGCCGCCGCGATCCGCCCCTACCTGCCGACCCGCTACTGGCTGGCCTGGATCGACTTCTTCCGCGAGCCGATCCTGTGGCGCGACATCGAACGCGGCCTGGGCATCCAGGCCGTCTACGTCGCCGTCTTCCTGGGCCTGGCCTGGGCCAACTTCGCGACGAAGGACGTCACCTCGTAGCCCGGCCGGCCATGGCATTCCGGCTGCGCGGCCGCGACGATGCGGTGGTGGACCTGGTGAGCGCCCTGACGAGCGTGCTCGGGCTCGTCGCCGCAGCGGCCGGTGGCGCCGCCGCCTACAGGGTCCTCCGGCGCAGGTCCGGCATTGGCAGGCTCCACCGGACAGCGCTGCGCGAACGCGTCGACGTCGAAACCGTCATGCGCTCGCTTCAGGATTTTCTGCGCGAGTACCCCAGTCTGTCCGGGCTGGAAGCCCATATCCGAAGCCAGCTGTACACGATGAACGATGACTCGGTTCGCATCCGCAGCGAGGCGCTGTACTCCGAGTTGCAGGCTCCACCGCGATCAGTGCAGCGGCTGCGCCGCTTCGTGACAGCGCACGCGGACCACGGTGGTGTCTATCGGCTTGCCGTCCCGCTCGCCGTATCGCTGAGCAGTTGGTGGGACCCCGACGCCGCCCTCGTCGAGGTGCTCGATGCGCTTGCGGTCTCAGCCGCCGCGGTCGCTGACGCCGAGCGTCAGGCGGTGGGTCGTGGGTGACTCGGGTCGAGCCACGGCCCGGGGCGCCGGGCCGCACCGCCTGCTGCCCTTGCCGAAGGAGATCGCCGACTTCGAGCGGGCGCGGACGGGCTCCTCGGACTGGATCTTCGAACAGGCGCGCAATGAGCTCGAGCACCGGCGCCGCCGCGCGTACACGAACCTGGTGGTGCAGCTCGTCGGCTACAGCTGCGGGCTTGCGGCAGTCGTCGTGCTGGCCGTCCTTTCCTGGCACTTCGTCGACCGGGGTGACCCGAGCGCGGGGGCCGCGGTCATGATCTCGGCCGCCGGCGCGCTTGTCGGGATCTTCGTGACCGGCAAGGTCGTCGGTCAGAGGGGCCGGCCGGGCGCTGCGTCCACCGAGCCGCCGGAGCAAGGCGCCGACGGGCACCCGCCCGCTGAGGAGCCGTAGCCGGCGGCGGTGCTCCGGCGTGGACGGTCAGGGCCGGCGGCGCTGGGCGTGGGCGGCGGCGAGGATGAGGTAGGCGCTGGCCGTCCAGGTGTAGGCCCGGTCGCGCAGGCCGGCGCCGGTGTGGGCGTCGAAGTTCTCGGCGAAGCCGGAGCGCTCGCACAGGGCGCGGAACCGGGCGCTGATCTCGTCGGCCAGCCCGGTGTGCCCGGCCCGGCGCAGGCCGTCCTCGATCAGCACCGTCGACGGGGCCCAGATCGGGCCGCGCCAGTAGCCGTCGGCCTCGTAGTGCCCGGAGTCGGGCCGCTCGGTGGCCAGCCCGTGCTCGGTGAGGTGGGCGCGGATCTGCCCGGCCAGGGCGTCGCGGACCTCGGGCGGCAGCTCGTCGCCCAGGACGATCGGCATGCAGAAGAGCAGGCTGGGGGTACTCCACGCCCCGCCCGACCCGGGAGCGCGGGCGACGAACCGCTCGCCGTCCCACAGCCGCTCCAGCAGCGCCGCGCGGAGCCGGTCGGCGCGCTCGTGCCAGCCCAGCTCGCGCAGCTGCAAGATGAGGAACGCGGCCAGGTCGGGGGCCTGCACCACCCGGCCGGCGTCGAAGAGCGTCGCGTTGTCCCAGCCGCTGTCGTTGCCGTGCTGGTAGTGCGGCAGCTCCTCGCCGGGGGCCCGCCGGGCGGTCAGCCAGAACTCGGTCCACCGGGCCAGCTGCTCGTAGGTGCGCGGGTCCCGCGGGCCGCCGAGGCGGGCCAGGGCCCAGCCGTGGATCGGCGGCTTGACGAAGTTGTAGAGCACCTCGGAGTGGGTGATCGAGTCGGGCAGGGCGCCGGAGTCGTCCTGGTGGTCGAAGACGAGCCGGATCTGGTCCCAGGCGAGGGCCGGGTCGCCGGCGGCCAGGGCGAGGGCGTTGAAGCAGTGGTCCCAGCTCCACACCTTGTCCATCCAGTGCTTCGACATCAGCACGGCCGGGCGGGTGACGAAGCCGGCCGGGGCGACCGTCGCCGACCACAGGACGTAGGCGGCGAGCTCGGCCGCCGGGGTGCTCGCGTCCCGCCACGGCGCGACAGCGTCGGCGAACGCCGTGAACCGCTCGTGCGCGGCCTTGACCGCCGCGTCGAAGCCCAGCGCGGGGCGGTAGGGCGGGCGCTCGCCGGCGTACTCCTCGATGGCGATCTCCCAGTGCCCGGCGCCGAGGACCACGCCGCGCTCGGCCGGGCCCAGCGCCTCCGCGCCGCGCACGCCGGGCTCGGCGCCGGTGAGCACGGTAAGGCGGTACCGGCGGCCGGTCTCGTAGTTGGTGAACACGTGGGCGCCGTCAACCGGATCGCGGTATAGGTACGTGCCGCTGAACGGCGTGAGCGTGGACGCGGCCGCGCAGACCGTGAGCCCGAGCCCGGCGCCGCGCAGCCGGACGGTGTCGGGCGTCTCGTAGGTCAGCTCGATCCGCCCGGACCCGTGCACCCACTCCAGCCGGGCCGGGGTGGCGGTGACGGCCGTCCCGGCCGCGGCGGGTACGAACCGCAGCACGGCGTGCATGCCGCTCTGGTGCGAGACCAGGTGCAGGTCGTCGGCGACGTGGCCCTGGGCAATGACCGGCGAGATGCCGAACCAGGAGCCGGGGTGGCTGAACGGGGTGTCGCGGATCGCGAACAAGACGGGCTCATTCCTTGACGGCGCCCGCGGTGACGCCGGTGGCGACGAACCGCTGGGCGGCGACGAGCAGGACGGTGGCCGGAATGGACGCCACGACGGCGGTCGCCATGATGGCGTTCCACTCCTGGTTGTTGTTGCCGATGTACCGGTAGATGCCGAGCGTGATCGGGCGCAGCGCGCCGCCGCCGTCGAGTGTGGAGGCGAAGACGAAGTCCGACCACGCCCACAGGAACGCGAACAGCGACACGGTGACGACGGCGTTGCGGCTGACCGGCAGCACGATCGCGGTGAAGGTGCGCAGGGCACCGGCACCGTCGGTCTTCGCGGCCTGCAGCAGCTCGTCGGGGATGGCGGCCATGAACGCCGTGAACACGAGCACGGCGAACGGCACGGCGATCGTCGAGTCGGCCAGGATCAGGCCGGGCCAGGAGTTCAGGACGCCGAGGTTCAGGTAGATGGCGTAGAACCCCATCGCCATGATGATACCGGGGATCATCTGGGCGATCAGGAACGCGAAGCCGAGCGCTCCACCGCCGCGCGGGCGCAGCTTCGCGAGGCTGTACCCCGCGGGCGCGGCGAGCAGCACCGTGAACGCGACGGTGCCGAGCGCGACGAGCAGGCTCGTGCCGAGGTAGGGCAGCTGCTGCTCGAGCACGGCCCGATAGCCGTCCAGGGTCGGGTGCACCGGAAACAGGGTCGCCCGGCGCATGTCCCGATCCTGGGTGAGCGAGACGTTGACCATCCAGTAGACGGGGAACAGCATGATCGCGGTGAGCAGCACGCCGACGACGGTCCGCAGCCTCATCGCTGGGTCCGGATGTAGACGAGCCCGGCGACCAGGGCCAGGACGATCAGCAGGTTGCCGACCGCGGCGCCCGGCCCGAACTCGGGCAGCAGGTTGCCGAAGCCGAGCCGGTAGGACCACGTGGCGAGGGTCGTCGAGGCACCGTTCGGCCCGCCCCTGGTCATGATCCAGATGATGTCGAAGACCTTCAGCGTGTACACCAGGCCCAGCAGCAGGGTGATGAGCGAGACCGGCCGCAGCAGCGGGAACGTGATGCGCCAGAACTGCTGCCGGCCCGTCGCGCCGTCCAGGGCCGCGGCCTCGTACAGGTGGGCCGGGATCGCCTGCATGCCCGGAGTCGCTGTTGAGCATCCACGACCAGGTCGAGGCCGACACGATCAGCGGCAGCAGCCAGGGCACCAGGAACAGCGCCCGCAGCGTCGCCGCCAGCGGGAAGTGCCGGTTGAAGAACACGGCCAGGGCCAGGCCGATCGCGAACTGCGCGGCCAGCGACGCCGCCGTGAAGACGAGCGTGTGCGCGAGCGCGGGCCAGAACGTGGGGTCGGCCAGCACCGTGCGGTAGTTGTCCAGGCCGTTGAACGGGGCGTCGCCCTGCACGAACGAGCGGACCGTGTAGTGGCGCAGGCTCAGGTCGAGGTTGCGGTACAGCGGGTAGGCGTAGAACGCGCCGAGGTACACGACCACCGGCGCGAGGAACGCCCACCCGCTGACTCTGGAGCGCGTCGTCACTTGCCGGCCGAGGCCAGGGCGGCCTGCACGGAGGTCCACAGCTGCTGGGAGATCTTCGGGTATCTGGTGCCGAGGTTGTCGCTGGTCCGGCCCTTGGCCGCCCTGACCGCCTCGACCCACACCTTCAGCTCGGGGTTCGCCGCGACCTGCTTGTCCTGCACGGCCGCGGTGGGCGCGATGTAGGACAGGGTGGTGACTGTCGTGAGCGAGTTGTCGGTGTTCGTGAGGCATTCGACGAGCTTTTTCGTCTGGGGGTACCGGGAAGTGTCCTTCTGCACCGGAATGCTCACGAACTCGCCGCCGGTCGGCGCGGGCGCGGTGCCGCCGCCCTTGGCCGGGATCGGGATGATGCCGTAGTCGAAGCCGGCCTTCTTGGCGTTGGCCAGCTGCCAGGTGCCGTTCTCGGCGAACGCGTAGCCGCCGGTGGCGAACTCCTGCCAGCTCGTCGTCTGGGTGTTGCCGATGACCGAGTTCGGCGCGTAGCCGCTGCGCAGCCAGCCGGTCCACAGCTGCACCGCGGAGAGGCCCTCGGGCGAGTCGAGCTTGGTGAGGTTCGCCCCGGAGCCCCAGAACCAGGGCAGGAACTGGAAGCTGCCCTCCTCGGTGCCGATGGCGGAGAACGTGATGCCCTTCTTGCCCGCCGCCTTCACCTTGGCCAGCGCGGCGGTCAGCGAGGGCCAGTCCTTGACGGTGGCGATGTCGACGCCGGCGGCCTGCAGGACCGGTTTGTTGTAGTACAGGGCGAGGGTGTTCGCGCCGATCGGGATGCCGTAGGACTTGCCGCCGCTCTGCCCGGCCGCGATGAGGTTCCTGTCGATGGCCGTGGTGTCGAGCTTCGTGTCGTCGGTGCTGGTCAGCACGCCGGCCTCGGCGAGGGTCGACACCACGGGGTTGTCGACGATGAGCACGTCGGGCGAGCTGCCCTGCTGGGCGGCGAGCAGGGCCTTGTTCGTCAGGTCGGAGGTGTCGTAGCCGGTGCGCTTGACGGTGACGCCGGCGTCGGTGCCGCACTTGCCGAGCAGCTTGACCCAGGCGGACGCGTCGTCGTACTGCGGGTACGGGTCCCAGATCGTGTACGTGCCGCCGGCGGCCGCGCTCGTGTCACCGCCGCCGGTGGAGCAGGCGGCGAGCCCGCCGAGCAGTGTGAGCGCTACCAATGACGCACGCAGGGAAGTGTGCATGGGGTGCCCCTCGAGACGGTTGGGGTGTGTGGCGAATCGGTTCGCGAACCGATTCGCTGGGACGATAGGCACAGGGCGGCCCCGCGGTCAAGGGCCCTTTGACAGTGGTGAGGCGGCGCTCTAGATTCGAGGCGAACCGATTCGCTGGGGGTGTCCGTGAACATCGGCGAGATCGCCAAGCGGGCGGGCGTCTCCCGCAGCACGGTGTCCTACGTGCTCAGCGGCAAGCGCACCGTCTCCGAGGAGCTGCGCCGGCGCATCCTCACCGTGATCGAGGAGCTCGACTACCGCCCGAACGCGGCCGCCCGCGCCCTCAAGGAGGGCCGCACCCGCACGCTGGGCCTGGTCATCCCGCCGGCCAGCCAGCGCCTCACCGACATGCAGCTCGGCTTCGTCGCCAGCGTCGTGGAGGCCGCCGCCGGCGCCGACCTCGACGTGCTGCTCTCCCCGTCCGGCGGCGACCACGAGCGCTCCTTCGAGCGGGTCGTCACCGGCCGCCGTGTCGACGGGGTCATCCTCATGGAGATCCGCCTCGAGGACGACCGCGTCAGCCGCCTGCGCCAGAGCGGCCTGCCGTTCGTCACCATCGGCCACCCCGCCGACGCCGCCGACGTCTGGTGGATCGACGTCGACTACGCCACCCTCATCACCCGCTGCGTGCACCACCTGGCCGACCTCGGCCACCGCCACATCGCCTTCGTCAACCGCTCCGCCGAGCTCGTCGCGGCCGGCTACGGCCCCGGCCACCGCGCGCTCGCCGGCTTCACGTCCGCGATCACCGAGCGCGGCCTGGCCGGTGTCGACGTCTGCTGCCCCGACGACGCCGCGGGCGGCGAGGACTGCCTCGAGCGGCTCCTCGCCGACCATCCCGAGGTGACGGGCCTGGTCACCATCAACGAGGCCGCCCTGCCCGGCGTGCAGCGCGCACTGGAGCGGGCGGGCCTGCGCGTGCCCCGCGACTTCTCGATCGCCGGGGTCGCCGGCCGCCACTGGGCCGAGGACTTCCGCCCTCCGCTGACCGCCGCCGACGTCCCGGCCATGGAGATGGGCGACGAGGCCGTGCGGCTGCTGCAGGAGCGCATCGCCAACCCCGCCACGCCGCCCCGTCACATCCTGCACGCCCCACCGATCTCCCTGCGCAGCAGCACCGGCCCCCGCCGTCACTGATCGCGGCGTCAGGCCGGGCCGGACGCATTGTCCGGCTCGCTCGGGACTGATAGAAGTTGCTGCATGCCGTCACCCGCCGAGGTCGACCGTCTGCTGCGCGCCGCCGATGACCTGACCGCGCGGGCCGGGCTGGGCGCGGAGACCTCGGCTGCCGTCGGCCGGGCCCTGGCCGCGGCCCGTGCGCTCGGCGACCCCGGCCGGCTGCTGCACGCACTGGGCCGGGCAACGCTCAACCTCGCGCTCGAGCGGCTCGCCGACGGCGGCGACGTCACCGCCGTCCGCGAGGGAGCCGAGGAGGTGCTCCTGCTCGCCGCGGACCTGCTCGCCGCGCCCGGCGGCGATGCGAGCCGCCGGGCCGACGCCGTGTACCGCACCGCGCAAGCGGCCCAGATCCTCGGCGCCACCGGCCTCGGCGACCGCTGGCGCTCGATCGTCGAGGAGCTCTGGCGGACCGTCGCGCCCGGGCCGGCCGACGACCTCGACGGGCGGCGGGCCCGGACCGTGGCGCTCACCGCGTTCGTCGGGGTGCGGCTCGACGTGGACCCGGCCGGCCTCGCGCCGGCCGCCGCCGAGATGGTCGACCTGCAGCGGGGGCTCGCCCGTGACACCGGGGAGCCGGCCGCCCTGATCGACCTCACCGACGCCCTCGGGATCTTCGCCCGGGTCGCCCGGGCCCTGGACCGGCCGGACCTCATGCGGGTGGCGCTGAGCGAGCAGTACTCCCTCGCCCAGCTGTTCGCCGGCCCGCAGGTCCAGGCGCGGCTGGACGGCATCATGGCGTCCCTCGAGGAGCTGCACCGGGCCGCGCCGGGCGTCGCGATCGTCGTGCCCGGCGGGGGCGCCTGGCGCACGCGCGGCTCCTACCTGGACCTCCTGGATGAGCCCGCGCAGTCCACCGGTGCCACCGGACGGTTCGCGGCCCGGCTGGCGGCGGAGACCCGGGTGACGGCCCCGCCCGGCCCCGCCCCCGGCGACCACCCACCCGCCGACCCGTCGGTCACCGCCGAGTACACGGGCCGGCTGCACGCCGGTGTCGCGCTGGCCGCCGTGGACCGGACCGCGGACGCCGACCGCGTCCTGGCCGACCTCGCCGACGAGCTGAGCCTGCACGACCGGCTGGCGACCGGCCCGATCCTCGATGCGGTGCGGGGCCTGTGGGCCGCCGCCCTCTACGAGCGGGCGATGCTGCTGCACGGGCTCGGCCGCGCCGAGGAGGCCTGGGACCTGGGCTGGCTGTCGGTGGTCGTGGCCGTACGCCGGCACGAGGCCCTGACCGCCGCGAGCCCCACCGAGCGGGAGGCGCTGGCCGCCGCCGCCACCCACATGGTCGACGCCGCCGCGATCGCGGCCGCCGCCGGTCGCCCCGAGGACGAGGCGATGCTGCTGGCCGAGGCGACCGGCCGCTGCGCGGATGCGGCCGACCCACCGCTGCGGCGCATCCTGGGCACGGCCCTGCACAACCGCGCCGCCACCATGCGCGACCGGGGCCGCCCCGCGACCGCCGCCGCCCTGGCCGGACGCGCCCGCACCGTGCGCCGCGAACTGGCCGGCCCGCACGACGAGCGAGCGATGCGGGAGTACGCAAACACGCTCCTGCTCACCGCCGCCCTCGCCATCGACGCGGCGGACTGGCCGGCCGCCGTCGACAGCCTCACGGCCTTCGGATCGCAGCTGCACGCCCTGCGGCCGCCACCGGAGGCGATGGCCGACCACGCCGCCCACCTCGCCGCCGCGGTCGCCACTGGAGCCCCCGCCCTCGTGGCCGCCGCCCGCGCCGCCGGCTCCTGGCCCTACTGAGCCCCGGCGATACGAGGCCCCGCACCGCCCCGCGCGACGACGGTGGCGCGCCGGACCGCCCCGGCCTCAGCAGGGTGGGGCGGCGGCGATCGGGGCCGGGCCGATGGCGTCGATGACCAGGCCCGTCACGTAGTCGTCGGTCGGGAGCTCGCCGTGGCTGACCGGGCGGCCCGGGCACGACTGCTGGATGTCGGCGTCGATGGCGCCGGCCAGGCGGGCCGAGTCCGGGGGCTGGACCGTCTGGTCCTGCTCGGTCCAGATGCTGAGCCACTGCGGCGGGGTCGGGACCGGGGAGCGCAGCTGCGCCAGCAGCGTACTGCCCGGAGCCAGCTGCCGGCACGCGGCCGGGCAGGCGCCGGGGAGCCCCGCGGCACCCGCGGCGGCCAGGCGGGCGCCCTGGTGGGGTGAGCCCAGGGTGACGACCCGGCGGGCCTTGTGGACGCCGTCGTGGCGCTGGACCCAGAGGCGGGCCACGACGCCGCCCGCCGAGTAGCCGATGACGTCGACAGAGGGGGCGCGGCGCAGGGCGTCGGTGGCCGCGCGGTCGAGCGTGTCGGCCTGGGCGGTCAGGTCGCCGGTGCCGCCGTCGGGCATCTCGACGACAGTGGCCGTGCGGCCCGTGGCCCGCACGGCCGCCGCGAGCCGGTCGAGCCCGTCGGTGCCGCCGCCGTAGCCGGGGACCAGCAGTACGACACCCAGGGCGTCTTGCGCGGGAACCCGGACCGGCTCGGCGCGCAGCAGCGCACGCACCCCGAGCCCGGCGGCGCTCAGCACGGCGATCGCGGCCAGGACCGCGAACATCAACCGGCGCCGGGGACTCATCCTCCATGTGTACCTCGGCCGGCCCGGACCGGTTCAGTGCGGGAACGGGCGGGCCGGGCGGCGGGCCACGCCGGCCCGGAACTCGGCGATGCGCTCCAGCACCTGCTGCTCGCTCACCGTTGCCTCGAGGCGGTCGAGGTACAGGCAGCGGTCGGCGAGCTTGGCCAGGTCGACGGTGAAGTACACGGCCATCAGCGGGTTGACGAACAGGGTGCTGCCGCCGGTGCGCTCCGTGATGTGCACGTCGCCGGACTCGCCCCGCAGGGCGGCGGCGATCTGGCCGTTCACGATGCTCGGCCAGGACGCGGTGGCGTCCTGGGCGTGGGCCACGGCGTCGCAGTACAGCTGCGCCTCCTGGCTCCGGCTCGGAATCGACAGCGCCCCGAGATAGCCGCCGTCGCGGTCGAGGGCGGCGAGGTTCTCCAGCACCTGCGTGTGCACGACGCCATGGAACGCGTCGATGCCGAACCCGAGACAGGTGACGAGCCGGACCGGGACGTCGAGGCCGTTGACCGCGGCCAGGCTCGTGATGTCCTCGACGGGCGTGCCGAGGCCGGCCTCGTCGCCGCGCATCAGGATGTCCGTGCCGCCGTCGACGAGCACGACGGCGTCGAGCCGCAGCTGCTCGACCAGCTGCTGGTAGGCCTCCCGCAGCCGCAGCACGCCGACCTTCGCGAACGCGTACACGCTCATGGCCCGGCCGCGCTGCTCCAGCCAGCGGGCGAGCGTGCGCTCCGGGAAGTAGTCGCCGAGCCCCTCGGTGTCGGCGTCGATCCGCGCCAGGTCCGGCCCGACCCACACATCGAGATCGAGCCGGTGCAGCGGGGCGAACGACAGATTCCCGAGGTGTACATCCACACCCCGCTCCTGCAGCGCAAACGCCAACGGCAGCCCGGCGTAGACGTCGAACCCGCCCCCGGCCCCGGCGATGAGGACACGCTCGCAGTCGCGCAGCGCCGCGAACAACGGCGGCACGCCCAGGGATTCGGTCACGCCTCCATGATCCCGGCGGTGTCAACGCGGCCCGATCCTTGCGAATGTTGGCCCGAACCGATGACCGATGTTGGCTACGGTAGTTGCCGTGAGCACGCTGCCGCCCGACCTGCGGGCCCTGATCGAGTCCGGCCCGCTCGTCCACCTGAGCACGATCAACCCCGACGGCAGCCCGCAGGTGACGGTCATCTGGGTCGGCCTGGACGGTGACGACCTCGTCAGCGGGCACATGTCCCGGTACCGCAAGCTGCGCAACATCGAACGCGACCCGCGCGTGGCCCTGTCCTTCACGGCGCCCCGCACGCCCGACGTGTTCCTGAACCACTACGCCGTCCTGCAGGCCCACGCCACCGTCGAGCCGAGCGAGGCCGGCGCCTGGGACCTGCTGGACCGCCTGACGAAGGTGTACATGGCCCCGGACGCCGGCTTCCCCGCGCCGAAGGGGCCGGGGTACATCGTGCGGTACCGGATCGGCCGCATCACCGGCGTCGGCCCCTGGACCACCCCGCCGGCCTGACGCCCGGCCGGCTCGCACCCCGCCGGCGAGCGGGGGATCAGCCCGCCGTCCGCAGCCCGTGCAGAGCGTCGAGGACGCGGGGGAGCAGGGCGACGTTCCAGGACCCGTTCGGGACCGAGATCCGCGCCTTGGGCGTCTTGCCGGCCCGGTCGGCCAGCAGGTGGAGGTAGACGTTCTCGCGCTTGACCCCGGCGTACTCGGGCCAGGCGATCGTCTTGCGAAACAGGCTGCCCCGGTGGATGCCCGCACCGTCGAGGCGCACGTCGGCCAGCTCGACCGGGGTGCCGCGCCGGACCGCGTCGACGGCCTCGGTGGCGATGCGCGTCCCGGCGTAGCGCTCGAGCACGTCGACCGCCTGCCCCCACCGGTGCTGGTACGCGCTGCGGGTCTCGTGGTCGATCTTCGTCTTCAGCGCCCCGGTGGTGCCCGAGGTCATCATGAACGTGGCGGTCCGCTTGGCGTCGCCGAGCCCGACGGTGAACGTCGTGTGCAGGTACGAGCCGTTCACGTGCTGATCGACGGCCCGGTACAGCAGCCGCGTGACGTCCCGCCAGGCGAACACCACCCCGTTGACGTCGGCGGCCTCGTCGGTGAGCTTCAGCCGAGCGGACCGCGCCTTGCCCGGCCGCGACTCCAGTTCCAGCAGCATGACAGTCACACCTGAGGTGCGTTCCACCCCGTTCCATCGACCCGACAAGATTCGACATGGCACCATGAATCCGCCGACGGGGTATAAGTCCGATATGCCGAGGCGCGCCGGCGCCCGACATATCGTGCCCCCGGCGATTACAGCGTCCAGCCGGCCCGGAAGCCGAGCAGCCGTTCGATGGCGCCGGTGTCGATGGGGGTGTCCCGGCCGGGGATCGGGCGGTTGAGCACAGTGGACGGATGATACTCGGCGATCAGGTCCATTGTGGACCGGTCCGCCAGGGTGGTCGGGGCGGCCAGGAGCAGGGGGTGCACGCCGGTCACGGGTCTGGTCAAGGCCAGCCACACGGCCGCCGCGGCGTCGTCCACGTGGAGGTACGACCAGGAGTCCGCGGCCATCCGGGACGGGTCCTCGCGGGTCGCCGCGGCGGTGGCGGCGATCCGGTCGGCGCCCGCCGTGAACGGGAAGCGCAGCGCGACGATGTCCAGGCCGTAGCGGCGCTGCATCATGGCGGCGGTGGCCTCGTCGACCTGTTTGGACAGCGAGTACGGGTCTTCGATCTGCAGCGGGGTCGACTCGTCGATGGGGTAGTACGCCGGGTGCAGCACCCGGGGCGCGAACGGCAGGCCCAGGATCGAGTAGCTGCTGGCGATCACCGCGCGGCGCACGCCGGCCCGGGCGCACTCCTCCAGGACGTTGAAGGTGGCGCGGGTGTTGCCGGCGAAGACGTCGATCGGGGTGCCGAGGGTCGGGGCGGGGATGGCCGCCAGGTGGACGACCGCGTCGACGCCGTCGCCGAGGGCCCGGCGGACCGTGTCCGGGTCGCCGGCGTCGCCGATCACCCAGGCACTCGCCGGTGGGGGCGCGGGCTCGGCCAGTACCAGTGCGGCGATCGAGGCTTGTTCAGCGGCCAGCCGGGCGCACACGGCGCGGCCGATGTTCCCGTTCGCGCCCGTGACGAGCACCCTCACGGCGCCTCCAGCGCGCCGTCGGGGCGGCGGACCACGGCGGCCCAGCGGTCGAAGAGGAACTTCGTCGGCGGGTACTTCACCGCCTCGCGCTCGTCCAGGTCCACGCCCCAGCCGGGCCGGTCGGAAGGGTTCATGTACCCGCTCACGACGTCCGGGCAGCCGGGGAAGACCTCGTGGGTCGCCTCGTTGTACTCGTGCGACTCCTGGAACCCGAACGCCGGACTGGAGACGTCGACGGCGAGGTTGGCCGCGACGCCGACGGGGGAGACGTCGGCGGGGGCGTGGAACGCGGTGCGCACGCCGCAGAGCTCGGCCAGCGCCGCGAGTTTGCGGGTCGGTGTGAGACCGCCGATCGCCGACGTGTGCAGGCGGATCAGGTCGACGCCGCCGTCGCGGATGAGGCGGGCCGCGTCCGGCACCGAGCCCACCTGCTCGCCGACCGCGAGCGGCACCGGGGACGCCGCCCGCACCTCGGGCAGCCGGTCGTAGTGCTCGGGCGGGATCACGTCCTCGAGGAACGACAGGCCGTACGGCTCCAGGCTGCGGGCCAGCACGATCGCCTGCTTCGGCGTCAGCCGGCTGTGCACGTCGTGCATGAGGTTGATCCCGGAGCCGAGGCGCGCCCGGGCGGCCTCGAACAGCGACGGGCAGCCGCGCAGGTACCGCTCGGGGTCCCAGCCGTCCGGGTTCGGCGACCCGGGGTAGTGCCCACCCGTGCCGGCGGCGCCGTAGCTGCCCAGGCCCGGCTCGGCCCGCTGCAGCCGGATGCACCGGTAGCCCTGCTCGATGAGCCGTTCGGCTTCGAGCAGGACCTCGTCGGTGGTACTGCCGGAGGCGTGGGTGTACACCTCGACGCCCCCGCGCACCCGCCCGCCGAGCAGCTCGTAGACGGGAAGCCCGGCGCGCTTGCCGGCGATGTCCCACAGCGCCTGGTCAAGCCCCGAGAGGGCGTTGTTGAGCACGGGCCCGTTGCGCCAGTACGACGAGAAGTGCACGGTGCGCGTGATGTCCTCGATGTCGGCCGGATGCCGCCCGACCGCGAGCGGCCCGACGTGCTCGGCCACCGCCGCCGCCACCGCCGCGTAGCGCTGGGTGAACGTGGCGCACCCCAGGCCGTACAGGCCGGGTTCGCTCGTCTCGACCTTCACCACGACCAGCGGGAGCCCCTCGGGGGCGGTGACGACGGGCCGTACCGCCGTAATGCGCAGCTTGTCCCGGGCCGGCCACGGCGGTCGCGCCTCGGGCAGCCCGCCATCGGCATCCAGCAGCGCATTGGGGTCGTGCGAAGTCGTCACGATCCGCACCTTAGCTCGTAGACTGCCGGGCGTGGAGAACGCGCGGTGGTGGCACCTCGTGTCGGGTGCCCTGACGGACGTGGGCGAGCCGCGCCCCGACGTGGTCATGGACCGGCTCCGGCAGCTCTCGCCCGCGGAGATCGTCGAGTTTGCGCGGCTGTTCTCCGACGTGCTCGACATGGCCTACCTGGAGCCGCTCTGGACGGCCGCCGGGCTCATCGAGGGCGGCTGCGGCGACGACGGCTTCCGCGACTTCCGGGCCGGGCTCATCCTGCAGGGCCGGGCCGCGTTCTCGGCCGCCGTCGACGACCCGGACTCGCTGGCCGACCTGCCGCTGGTGCGGCGCATGGCCGAGGGCTCCGGCCGGCTCGGCTGCGCGGCGCTGCTCGCCGCGCCGCGGACCGCATACCGCGAGCTCACGGGCGACGTCGAGGCGTTCGACGCGGCGATGGCCCCGCCGGTCCACCCGCCGTCGCCACCGCGCGGCGGCCCCCGGGCCCTGCCGCGCCTGACCGCATTGTTCCCCGATTGACCGACCTGTCTATCCTCGCCGGGTGCGGCACAGAGCCGCCCGCGATGCCTGCGCAAGGTCCGGCACCGTGGGCGTCGCACTGTGTCTGCTGAGTGAGCGGCCCCTCCGCGAGCTCCGGACCCGTCACGGGAGGAACTGAACGACAATGAAGTCCAGCAGAAGTGCGCTGTTCGCCGTCGTGCTGAGCGGCGCGCTCGCCGTCACCGCGGCCTGCGGCGACAAGAAGGACGACAGTGCGGCGACGCCCGGCGCGGCGGCCCCGGCCACCTCGGCGGCGGCCCCCTCGCCGACGGCCGACGCCAAGGCCGAGCTGACGGCCGCGTTCAAGAAGCTCGCCGCGGTCAGCATGACGTACACCGCGTCCACCGACACCGCGGGCGCGGGCGGCACGAAGATCACCGGCGCGGCCGACCCCAACGCCAAGGCGACGAGCGCCACCATGGTCATCACCGCGGCCGGCCAGACCATCAACGCGCAGATGCTCGTCGTGAACACCGACATGTACCTGAAGATGGACCTGCCCCTGCCGGGCGTCGACGCGAAGAAGTGGATGTACATCGACGGCTCCAAGACGTCGCTGAGCAAGCTCGGCCTCGGCAGCCCCGACGACCCGGCGAACATCAAGAACTTCACCGACGCCGTCGTGACGGCCGAGAAGACCGGCGCGACCTCGTTCAAGGGCACCTTCGACGCGACCAAGCGCAACATCCCGGCCGTCGGTGCCCAGCTGATCCAGTCCATGGGCGACGCCGCGAAGGCCATCCCCTTCGAGGCGACCGTCGGCGCGGACGGCTACCTGACCGGCCTGACCGTCAAGATGCCCGCCGCCGGCCAGATCCCGGCCACCACGTCGACCCAGACGTTCAGCGACTTCGGCAAGCCGGTCACCATCAAGAAGCCGGCCGCCGGCGAGACCCAGCCGGCCCCCGCGGCCCTGCTGGCCCAGTTCGCGTAAGGCGTCGTGCCGCGGGGGCCCGGCGCCGTCCGGGCCCCCGCCGGCAGCGGCTCCCCGGTGGCCTCCGGGTCCACCGCCAGCCGGCGGGCAGATGATGACCCGGATCGACCGGAGGGAGTGAACGGCAGTGGCCGGAGTCGAGGACGTCCGGGCCGTCACCTCGACGTTGCCGCGCGCCTACGAGGTCGTCGTGCGCGACCGCATCAAGTGGCGGGTCGGCGCGATCGTGTTCGCGGCGTTGTCGCGCGATGAGACGAGCATCGGTTTCGGGTACCCGAAAGATGCCCGCGACGCCCTCGTGGAGTCCGACCCCGCCAAGTTCTTCCTGCCCCCGGCGGGCGACCTGCGGTACAACTGGACCTGCGCGTGGCTGTCGCAGCTCGGCGTCGACGAGCTGGAGGAGCTCGTCGTCGACGCCTGGATCATGACCGTCCCGAAGAAGGTCTGGACGGCCTACCTCGAACTTCACCCGCGCTAGAAACTTCGGCCGGGTCCGGTGCGTGTCTCTGGTGTGATGACGGCCGAGATGTTCGATGCGTTCTACCGCGGCACGGTGCCGCGGCTGACGCGATATGCCTTCGGGCTCACCGGGGACGCGGGTGAGGCGCAGGACCTCGTCCAGGAGGCGTACGCCCGGGCCTGGCAGCACTGGCGCCGGGTGGGCGCGTACGAGGACGTCGAGGCGTGGCTACGCCTCGTCATCAGCCGGCTGGTGAAGGACCGCTGGCGGCGGCTGCTGGTCCGCCGGGCGGCCGCGGCCAGCGCACCGCCGCTGCCGCCGGTCGCGCCGCCCTCGGAGGAGACCGTGCTGCTCGTCGCGGCACTGCGGCTGCTGCCGTTCGAGCAGCGCCAGGCCGTCGTGCTGTACCACCTGCTGGACCGCTCGCTGGCCGACATCGCCGCCGAGACCGGGGCCAACCTCAACACCGTGAAGACCCGGCTGACCCGGGGCCGCGCGGCCCTGGCCGCGCTGCTCACCGCCGACACCGCGACGAACGCCGGGGGTGCCCATGTCCACGGAGCTTGAGTCCTACTTCGCGGCCCTGCGCGACGACGCGGACACCCTGCCCGCCGCGCCCCCGGCCGCCGCCCGCCACCGCGGCGAGCGCCGCCGGCGCCGCAACGCCGTGCTCGTCACGGCCACCGCGTTCGCCGCCGTCGCCGCGGTCGTGATCGCGCTGGGCTTCGGCCTGCCCCGCGGCGGCCCGCCGGCCGACCGCGTCACCACCCCGCCGGCCCCGGTCGAGACCGACCCGGTGCCGAAGTTCCAGCCGCTCACACCGGTGCCGACCGGCATCGCGCTCGGCACCGCGGGCACGCCGGTGCCGGGCACGAGCACGACCATCGGCGACCGGGCGTTCGTCTGCTGGCCGGGCCCGGGCGGCCAGACCACCGTCGCCGCGATCGACCTGCCCACCGGGGCCACCGCCTGGGGCCCGGTCAAGCTCGCCGCCTTCGCCGACTTCGCCGCGGTCTACTACCACCCCGGCTACGTGCTGGTGATGGGCCGCAACGACGACGGCACGAAGCCCGACGGCGCGATCTTCGCCCTCGACCCGAGGACGGGCCGGACCCTCCTGCACGTCGACGTCGACAACTTCGAGGCCGACGACATCATCATCGGCGTGTCGACCCTGGTGATCGCCTCCCGCACCGACGGGCAGACCCGCGGCTACGACTACGCCACCGGCGAGGTCCGCTGGACCGTGCCCGACCCGGCGTCGCGGATCGTGCACAGCCTGCCGATGCAGCACGGCTCCGGCCGGCCCGCCGCCGCCGGCCGTGCCTCCCTCGGCGGCGCGGTGCTCGCGACGGACCAGTTCGTGCAGCTCACCGAGGACGGCACGGCCATACTGCGCGACCTGGCCACCGGCGTGGAGAAGGCCCGCCGCCCCGGCGCCGACAAGCCCGGCACCGTGGGCATCATGATGGCCACCGCGCTCGACGGCATCCTGTACACGACCGACCACACGACGCTGAAGGCGCTGCGCGCCACCAACCTGACCGACTCGACCCCGACCACGGAGATCTACAAGACCCCGCAGCGCGTCGGGATCGGCCCGCCGTTCGTGTGCGGCAAGGCCTGGATCTGCTTCAAGGAGAGCACCGAGGACCCTGGATACTTCGTCGGCTTCGACACCGAGCGTCGGCAGGTCGTCTGGCGCCAGGACGGCGCCGCCGACACCGTGCAGGTCGTCGGCGACCGGACCCTGCTCGTCCTCTCCGGCGCGACCGCCGAGGACCGCAGCGCCGTCATCGACCCGTCGGGCCGCCAGCTGCTGAAGCCCAGCGCCCAGGCCGGCCGGGTAACCTGGGTCACCAGCCAGTCCGCGCTGGTGTTCACCGCCAAGCCGAACAGCGGCCAGGACCGCGAGGTGGCCGGCCTGGCCCCCCTCGACGGCGACCCGGTGCCGCTGGGCTCCATCGGCACCGTCACCGGCTGCAGCTCCAGCCGCACCCACCTGATCTGCATCGCCGCGGCGGGTATCAAGG
This sequence comes from Dactylosporangium vinaceum, assembly GCF_019904175.1. Lineage (GTDB taxonomy): Bacteria > Actinomycetota > Actinomycetes > Mycobacteriales > Micromonosporaceae > Dactylosporangium > Dactylosporangium vinaceum. The sequence continues at coordinate 5,577,862 of NZ_CP061913.1, forward strand.
TCTGGCGGTTCGCGACGTGACAAGGTAACGCTCGTCGCCGACCGGCCCACCCCACAGCCCGGGATCGTCGAGGCGGCGCACCCGGGCCCGCGGGACGAGCGCGGCGCACTGCGCCGCGCTCAGCCCCGCCCCGGTCGACCACCGCCCCTCGATGAGCACGAGCATCCCGTGCGGCCCGCGCAGCAGCTCGATCCAGCGCGCGACGGTCGCCGCCGGGTGCTCGACGGACCACAGCACGTGACGAACCAGCACGACGTCGAACGAGCCGGGCGCGAACGGCGGACGTTCGGCGTCCCCGCGCACCAGCGGCAGTGCGACCCCCTGCTCCACACGTTTCTGCCGGGCCCGCTGCAGCATCGCCGCCGAGCGGTCCAGGCCGACCACGCGGTGGCCGAGCCCGGCCGCGACAAGCGCCAGGCTGCCGGTGCCGCAGCCGACGTCGACGATCGCGGCCGGCGACTGCGGCAGCACCGAGGCCAGCAGCGCTGTCCACGCGGCCCGCACCGCCGGTCCGCGCAGGCCGTGGTCCGGCTCGTCGTCGAACGTCGCGGCCGCGGCGTCCCAGATGTCGCCCACCAACGCAGGCTACCGAGCCCGGTCCGGTGCCGGGGCCGGACCGGGGCACCCGGCGGGGGCTTTCGCGGCGGCGGCGGGGCCGCCCGGCCGGGCACCCGTTAGCGTTGAGTGCCATGAGCATGAACGGCAACTACCTGCGCCTCGCGCCGTTGGAGATCGAGCGGGCCCGGAAGGACCCGGACTGGGCCATGGAGTACTCCGACGACCTCGAGGACGCCGAGCTGGAGGCGCCCCAGAGCCCCGACGGCAAGCTGGCCGTCGAGCGGCTGCACCGCACCGATCGGCTGTGGGACGTGCTGCGGTTCCTGCTGGAGCGGGCCGGGTGCCCGGTCGGCGTCGTGTTCGGCGAGGAGGAGTTCACCGAGGCTGACTGGGGCTACGGGCCGGCGCGGCTGCTCACCGTCGAGCGGGTCGCGCTCGCCGCCGAGTTTATGGACGCGCTCTCGTTCGAGCAGCTGATCGCCGGGGTCACGGCGGCCGACCTCGCCGCCGCCGATCTCTACCCGGTCTTCGACCGGTCGGACGCCGACTTGATCTTCGAGCACATCCGGTCGTACTACCGCGACCTGGTGGAGTACTTCCGCGTGACGGCGGACGCCGGAGACGGACTTGTGGTCTGGCTCAGCTGACCACTGACGCCCGGGCCGGGGGCTCCAGGCCGCCCACATCCGCGGCCGGGGTGGAGAACAGCGGCCGGAGGCGCTCCGGCTCCAGGTACGTCGTGATCCCCGTGATCTCCTCGCCGACGACGTCGAGGACGACCAGGGCGAACAGCTCGTGCGCGCCACCGGCACCGGGCCGGGTCTGCCAGAAGGCCGCGGAGCCGTTCGCCCGCACCGGCCGCAGCCGCGCCCCCGCGCACGACGCCTGCGGGTCCTCCAGCGCGGCCCGGATCGCCGCCCGCCCGCGCAGGAGCCAGGCGAACGGCGGCATCGTCATCGTCGCGTCCTCGTGCAGCAGCGCCACGAGCCCGGCGACATCGTGCCGCTCGAACGCCGTGCAGTACCGCTCCAGCAGCTCCCGCTGGCCCGCGTCCTCGGGTCGCCACGGGTCGCCGGGCGCGGGCGGGTGCGCGCGCAGGGTCGCCCGGGCCCGCTGCAGGGCGCTGTTCGCCGCCGCCGTCGACGTCCCCAGCAGCCCCGCCACCTCCTCGGCCGACCAGCAGAGCACATCGCGCAGGATGAGCACCGCCCGCTGCCGGGCCGGCAGATGCTGCAGCGCCGCCACGAACGCGAGCCGCACCGTCTCTCGCCGCACTGCCAGCTCCTCCGCCGCCAGCACCCGCTCATCGGCCATTGGATACACCCAGTGCTCGGCCGGCAGGAGCGTCCCGAACGGCCGGAGGTCCACCGCCAGGCTGCGCCGCTGCGCACTGCGCAGCATGTCCAGGCACACGTTCGTGGCGATCCGGTAGAGCCAGGTCCGCACCGACCCCCGCGAGCCGTCGTACCGCGCGAACGCCCGCCAGGCCCGCACCAGCGTCTCCTGGACGGCGTCCTCGGCCTCGAAGCCGGACCCGAGCATGCGGTAGCAGTACCCGGTCAGCTCCGTCCGGTACGCCTCCAGCCGCTCGTCCGCCACCTCCCGACCTTAGGCCCTGGGCGATCCGCCCTACGGCAGGGTGAGCAGCCGGGCCGGCGCGCCGGGCTGCCAGGCGTCGTCGATGACGGCCAGGGCGTCGGCCGCGGCGACCGCGCGCAGGCCGGCCGAGCCCGCGCCGGGCACGATCCGGGCCGGGCCGCCGTCGGCCACGGTGACCGGGACGATGTGCGTGCAGCCCGGGCGGCGCTGCAGCGCGTCGGTGACCGGGGCGGTGTGCGGGGGCGGCTCGGGGCGGCCGGCCAGGGCGGTGACGAGCGGTTCGAGGAGCGTGAGCGCGGCGACGAGACCGGCACCGGGGTTGCCGGGCAGGCTGACGACCCAGCGGCCGTCGGGGAGGGCGGCCAGGCCCTGCGGATGGCCGGGGCGGCAGGCGACACCGTCGACGAGCCAGACCGCTCCCAGCCGGTCGAGGACGGCGTGCAGGTGGTCGGCGGCGCCCGCCGAGGACGCGCCGGAGACCACGACGACGTCCGCCCCGGCCGTGCGCAGCGCCGTCCGCAGCGCGTCGCGGTCGTCGGGCACGAGCCGGGCCGCGGTCGGGGCACCGCCGCAGCGGGCGACGAGCGCGTCCACGAGCGGGGCGAACACGTCGCGGACCTGGCCCGGGCCGGGCGATCCGGTCAGCACCACCTCGTCGCCGGTGATCAGCAGCGCCACGCGCGGGCGCGGCACGACAGGCGCCTCGGCCACGCCGAACTGCAGCGCCGCCGCGACGGCCACCGGCGTGACCGGGCGGCCGGTGGGCAGCAGCAGATCGCCCGGGCGGCCGTGCTCACCCGCGCGGCGGATGTGCGGGCGCCCGGGCGTGCCGGTGACGAACCCGCCGTCGACGGCGCTGTCCTCGTAGGGCAGGACCGCGTCGGTCCCGGCCGGCACGGTCGCGCCGGTCGCGATCTCGACGGCCCGGCCCGCCGCCAAGGCCGGCGCCGGTGCGCGCTCCCCGGCCAGGCGGCGGCCGGTCAGCCGCCACGGTCCGGGCCCGGCGACCGCGTAGCCGTCCATCGCGGCGGTGTCCGCGGCCGGGGCGGCGCGCTGTGCGATGAGCGGCGCCGCCAGGATCAGGCCCGCCGCCGCCAGGATCGGGACCGGCCGCGGCGCGAGCGGGTGCGCCGCGGCCCGGGCGGTCGCGTGGGCGGCGGCCCAGGCCAGGTCGGCGGCGCGCTGCGGTGGGCGCGCAGTGGTCGCGGCGGTCATGGGGGTGATCCGACACCTCCCGGATATCGCGGCCGTGGCGCCCGTAGGTCGGCCCGGCTTCGGACTGCTCTCGGCGGCCCGATACCCGCTGTGAGGCGCGGGGGAACGTTTCCGGCGATGAGTTTCGCCCGGCCGGTCCGTATCCCCTCTGCAACCTCGCGATGGGAGACGGACAGTGATCGAACGGCACGTGCAGGCGGAGCGGACCGAGCTGGCGGAGCTGCTCAGTGGGCTCGATCAGGCGCAGTGGGAGGCGGACACGCTCTGTGACGGGTGGCGGGTGCGGGAGGTGGTGGCCCACATGACGCAGCCGTTCCGGATGTCCGGCGGGCGGGTCGTCTGGGAGTTGGTGAAGGCCGGTGGCCGATTCAACCGCATGGCCGACCGGACCGCCCGGCGCGACGCCGCGCGGATGAGCGCCGCCGAGCTGACGGCGCTGCTGCGGGACAATGCGGCCCATCCTTGGAAACCCTTCGGCGGGGGTACCGCCGGCGCCCTGTCCCACGACGTCATCCACGGGCTCGACATCACCGCCGGTCTCGGGCTGCAGCGCCGGGTGCCGCTGGAGCGCCTGGCGATCGTGCTCGGCGGTGTGACGCCGCGCAGTGTGGCGTTCTTCGGCGTGGACCTGCGTGGGGTACAGCTGCAGGCGCTGGATCTGGACTGGTCCTATGGGGCCGGGCGGCCGGTGCGGGCGCCCGCCCAGGAGCTGCTGCTCGCGCTCTGCGGGCGGCGTCTGCCCCGGCCGCTCGACGGGCTCAATTGACCGACAGCCGCATCGCGGTGTAGTCGAACGTGACGCTGAAGCGCCTGAAGTACTCGTGGGTGAAGTTGGCGATCACGTCGAAGCCGAACATCGCCGACTGGCCGGGGCCCGGCAGCCCCGGCCAGAGCGCCGCGACCGCGTTGCCGCGCACGTTGCGGGCCACGGCGCGGCCGAGGGCGATGCGGTCGGGGCGGATCGGGTAGACGTCGGTGCCCTCGACCTGCTCCGGATGGGCGTAGTCGACGGGGATGCCGGCCCGCTCGGCGATCTCGGCCGTCGTGTCGAGGCCGTGGCCGACGCCGCCGGTGTCGAGGGTGACGACCCGCGGGCCGTAGTCGCGCAGGGTGCCGAGCGTGCACGGGAAGTGGTCGCCGGCGAGCCAGAGCGGGAGCGGGTTGGTGGTGTACGGGGCGGGCTCGTCCTTGCGGCGCAGCAGCAGCGCGCCGCCGGCATAGTCCAGTGTGGACAGCAGGTGGTACAGGACGGTGGTGCCGAGGACGCCGGCCGGAGGCGAGCCGTCGGGCAGCGCGGGCAGGTCCAGGTCCGCCCACTGCACGGGCAGGCTGCGCAGCTCGATGTCGCCGAGGCGGAGGGAGCCGAGGACACCGAGGTGCAGGGTGACGGGCCGGTTGCCGAGCACCCCCTGAGCCGTCGCGAGCACCCGCAGGCCGAGCCGCTCGGCCTCGACCGTGTGCAGCGTCAGGACCGCGTAGGTGTCGATGAGCATCGGGCGCGGCGGGCCGCCGTTGAGTGACGCCGCCACGTGCGGGAGCGGGTCGAGGCCCAGGAACGGCACGCGGGTGCGCCGGGTGCCGAGGACCTCCCAGGGGTTGGGGCCCAACTGGGCGTACACCTTCGACAACGGCCCTTCCGAGAGTGGTGCGGCCCTGTCGAAGCGGTCCTGGCGGACATAGGACTCGGCGAGGCGCTGCCGGGCGACGGGATCGCTGCCGGCCAGCGGGGTGAGCAGCCGTTCGACGTCGGCGAAGCGGTTGTGGAGCAGGGCGATGTACCCGCGCTGGCCGCGCGCGTGGGTGTCGCCCGGGTCGGCGCGCAGGCGGCGGGCGTAGCCGCGGTCGGCCTCGTCGAAGCGGCCCTGCCGGAAGAGCTGGTCGGGGTCGGTCGCGGCCGCGGCGGGCGCCGTCCACAGCGCGCCGGCCACCGCGGCGCCGCCCAGCAGGACGCCGCGGCGGTTGAGGTGTCGATGATCTGCCATGGCTCGATGAAAGCGGCGGCCCTGTATCCACAGCGTCACCATCACCGTCTAGAGTGGACCGCGTGCTGGGGGTCATCGCGACCGCGATCGGCGGTCCTGAGGTATTGCAGGTCACTGAGCTGCCCGACCCGGAGGCCGGGCCGGGGCAGGTGGTTGTCCGGGTCCGCGCGGTCTGCGTGCACCCCGCCGACGTGGCCTCGACCACCGGCGAGATTCCCCGCGGGCCGGTGCCGCTGCCGTTCAGCCCCGGCTGGGACATCGCCGGCGAGGTGGCGTCCGTGGGCCCCGGCGTCACGGAGCTCCAGGTCGGGGACCGGGTCGCGGGCATGATTCCGTGGTACCTCACCCGCGGTAACCCGGGTGGCTACGCTGAGTTCGTCGCGGCCGACACCGGCTGGCTGGTCCCGCTGCCCGACACGCTCGACTTCGCGGCCGCGGCCACCGTGCCGCTCAACGCCCAGACCGCCCACCAGGGCCTGGCCCTCATCTCGACGGGCCTCTTCCCGGCCGGCAGCACCATCCTGGTCACCGGCGCGAGCGGCGGCGTCGGCGGGTTCGCCGCGCAGCTGGCCGTCCAGGGCGGCTACCGGGTCCTGGCCCAGGCCGCCGACGGCGACGAGGCCTGGGTGCAGAGCCTCGGCGCGCACGAGGTCGTCTCCCGCTCCGCCGACCTGACGGCGCTCGGCCCGGTCGCCGCGGTGTTCGACGCGGTGCCCCTCGGCGAGCCCGCCGCCGCCGCCGTCCAGGACCGCGGCGTCGTCGTCGCGACCCGCCCGACCCCGGCGATCGTCCCGGGCCGCGGCGTCCGCCAGGACCTCCAGCTCATCCGCCTCGACCACGACCTGCTGGCCGACCTGGTCCGCCAGGTGGCCGCCGGCTCCCTGCTGACCCGCGTCGCCGCCACCCTGCCCCTGGCCGAGGCGGCCGAGGCCCACCGCCGGGTGCTGGCCGGCGGCCTGCACGGCAAGCTCGTCCTGACGCCGTAGGCCCGCCCGCCCGCCCGGCCCGCCCGGCTTCCGCACGCCCGTCGCCGCCCCGGCCGGGCCGCGCGGCCGGGCGCTCCGTGTGCCGGTCGGGGTCTGGACAGGCCCTGTGCGCCGTTCGACGTGCTCGTGAACCTGCACGGCCGCCGGCAGCGCGCGGTCGGGGGTGTGCTGCGGTGCGTCCACGCCGTCCTCGTCCGGCCGGCGGACGCGCACGCCGGCGTCGGGGCCGCCACCGTGCGTTGAGCCACGCCGTCGCCCGGGCCCGTGGCAGCATTGCCGGATGCGGAAGTCCGTGGCGCTCGTCCATGACCTGGTGTCCCGGCTCTCACCGCTCGACGAGCTCGGCGCCGCCCACCGCGCGGCGGCGCTGGCCTGGCTCGCGCGCACCGACGACGTGTTCCGCCGGGTCAAGCCGGCGACGCCGCCGCAGCACCTGGTGTCCTACGTGGTGCCGGTCGCCGCGGACGGTCGGGTCCTGCTCGCCGACCACGTCATTGCCGGGCTGTGGCTCCCGCCCGGTGGTCACGTCGAGGTCGATGAGGACCCCGCACTGACCGCGCGGCGGGAGATCCGGGAAGAGCTGGGCCTGGGCGGCGCCGGTCTGGCCCGGTCGCCGAGCCTGCTCACCGTCACGCCCACGCGCGGGCCCGACCGCCACACGGACGTCAGTCTCTGGTACCTCCTGGTCTGCACTGGCGACGAGCCGCTGCACCCGGACCCCGGCGAGTTCCACGCCGTGCGCTGGTGGACCCGCGACGACCTGGCGGCGGCCGATCCGGGCCGCTTCGACCCGCACTTCTCGCGCTTCCTGGCCACCCTCGACCGGGACCTCGAAGCGGGCCGCTAGGAGCTACGTCCGGCGCCGCAGCCAGCCGAAGACGCCGGTGGCGACGAAGAGGATCAGCGCGACGATGAACAACCAGAACAGACCCTTGATCACGACGCCGAGCACGGCGAGGACCAGCCAGATCACGAGCAGTGCGACGATGAGTCCCATGACCCCTGCACTCCCCGCTACGCCGAGCGCCTAAACAAGCCGGCCCCGCATCCGCTCCCGGCGCGGCCGGTGCCGACGGGTCGAACCCGGATGGTGGGCACCGGCTCGACGGGCGGATCGCTCGATCGTGAGAAACCGGTTCGGCCTCGGCGGAGGCATCGGACATGATGAACGAATGTGGACACGGGGGCCTGGGCGGTTTCTTGGATGGCTGGCGTGGCGGCAGAAGTGGCGGGTCGCGCTCGGCGCGCTCTGGAGCTCGCTGTGGATGATCAGTCTGGCGGTCACTCCGTACCTGATCTCGCAGGCCGTCGACCGTGGCATCCGGCCGAGGCAGACCGGGCCGCTGCTGTTCTGGGCCGCCGCGATCCTCGTGGTGGGCCTGGCCAACGCGGCGCTCGGCATCCTGCGGCACCGGACGATGACCAAGATCCGGCTGGACGGTGCGCTGCGGACGGCGGACGCGGTCATGGCCCACGGGGTGGCGCTCGGGGCGGCGCTGCCGCGCGGGATCACCGCGGGTGAGGTCGTCACCATCGGCATCGGTGACGTGTGGCTCGTCGCGCGGGCGCTCACCGTGACCGGGCCGGGCGTCGGGGCGGTCGTGGCCTACGCGGTCGTGATGACGCTGCTCGCCGGCGTCTCCGGGATGATCGCGCTTGTCGTCGCGGGCGGGGTGGCGGTGCTGGCCCTGGTGCTCGGACCGCTGCTGCAACGGCTCAACCGCGCCGGCGGCGAATACCGGGAGCAGCAGGGCCGGCTGGCCGCGCGGCTTGTCGACGTGCTCGGCGGCCTGCGGATCCTCAACGGCCTCGGTGGCAAGGACCTGCATCTGCGGCGGTACTCCCACCAGTCCGACGCCGTCCGCGCCGAGGGCTATCGCATGGGCGGGGCGCTCAGCTGGATCAGCGCCCTCGGCGACGGACTGCCGACCATCTTCGTGGCCGCCGTCACCTGGCTCGCGGCCCGCCTGGCCGTCCGCGGTGACCTCACGCCCGGCGAGCTCGTCGCCGTCTACGGATACGTGGCGATCCTCGTGGTCCCCACCTGGATGCTGATCTTCAGCGCCGGCGACGTCAGCCGGGGTGTGATCGCGGGCCGCCGGGTCATCGCCTTCCTGCGCCTGCCCGTCGAGGCTCCCGGGGACGGCCCGGCCCCGCCGGGCCCGGCGGTCCTGCGCGACCCGGAGTCCGGTGTCGTCGCCGAGCCCGGGCGGCTGACCATGCTGGCCTCGGCCCGCCCCGGCGACGCCATCGCGATCGTCGACCGGCTCGGCCGCTACACGCCGAGCGACGCCACCTGGGGGCCGTACCGGATCGGGGACGTCGCCAAGCCGCCCGTCCGCGCGCGCGTGCTCGTCGCCGAGCACGACGCCGACCTGTTCGCCGGGGCGCTGCGCGATGTCGTCGCCGGCTGCACCGGAGCCGACGACGACGCGGTCCGCCGGGCCGTCCGGGCCGCGGTGGCCACCGACATCGCCGGGCTCGACCATCACATCGAGCGCGACGGCCGCAACCTCTCCGGCGGCCAGCGGCAGCGCCTGCGCCTGGCCCGGGCCCTGGCCGCGGACCCGGAGATGCTGCTGGCGACCGACCCGACGTCGGCCGTCGACGCGCACACCGAGGCGGCGATCGCCGAGCGGCTGGCCGCGGCCCGGGCCGGCCGGGGCACGCTGCTGTCGACCACCTCGCCGGTGCTGCTGGACCGGGCCGACGTCGTGCACTATCTGGTCGACGGCCGGGTCGCCGCCTCCGGGACGCACCGCGAACTGCTGGACCGCGAGCCGGGCTACCGCGACCTGGTCAGCCGGACGTTCGCCGACGCGCAGGACGCATGAGCACCTCCACGCTGCCGATCGCGGACACCCGTCAGGTCGTCCGGGCCGCCGCCCGGCTCGTCGCGGCCGACCGGCGGGCCGCGACCCTCGTGCTCCTGCTCAACGTGCTGGCCGCGCTGGCCGCCCTGGGCGCGCCGTATCTGCTGGGCCGGATCGTCGACGCGGTCACCGGCGCGCACGCCGAGGCCCGCATCGACCTGCTGGCCGGGGCGGTGCTCGGGTGCGCCCTGGCCCAGACGCTGCTCGCCCGGACGGCGCTGCTGCTCGGGTACCGCTTCGGCGAGCGCACCGCGGCCCGCATCCGCACCGGCTTCCTGAGCCGGGCCCTGGCCCTGCCGGCCGCGGTGATCGAGCGGGTCCCGGCCGGTGACCTGGCCGCCCGCGGCACGACCGACGTGGACGCCGTCGCCGGCACGCTGCGCGACATCATGCCCGGGGTGTTCGTGGCCGCGATGCAGGCGCTGTTCCTGGTCGGGGCGGTCCTCGTCGTCGACCCGCTGCTCGGCGTGGCCGGGCTGCTCGGGCTGTCGGGGATCGTGGTCACCGGGCGCTGGTACCTGCGCCGGGCCCGCACCGCATACCTGGAGGAGGGCGCGGCCAACTCCGAGCTCGCCGAGGAGCTGGCCGCGACGACGGCGGGTGCCCGTACCATCGAGGCGTTCGGTTTGCACAGTTCCCGCCTGGCCGTGGGCCGGGCCGCGATCGCCCGGACCAAGCGCAGCCGGCTGGCCACCCTGCGGCTGCGGTCGGTGTACTTCCCGGCCGCCGAGGCGTCGTACAACATCCCCGTCGTCCTGATCCTGCTCATCGGCGGCCTGCTCTACCAGCACGACCGGATCACGCTCGGCACGGTCGTCGCGGCCACCCTGTATCTGCGCCAGCTCATCGGCCCGATGGACAGCATCCTCATCTGGCTGGAGCAGCTGCAGAGCAGCAGCGCCTCGTTCGCCCGGGTCGAGGGCCTGGCCGCCGTCCCGCCCGCGCCGGCCACCGCGACGACCGCCCCGGCGAGCGACCGCATCGAGGTGCGCGGCGTCCGGTACGCGTACGCCGGGGGCCCCGACGTCCTGCACGACGTCGACCTGACCGTCCAGCCCGGCGAGCGCCTGGCCATCGTGGGGCTCTCCGGCGCCGGCAAGTCCACCCTGGGCCGCCTGCTGGCCGGCGTGGACCGCCCGCACACGGGCACCGTCACCGTCGGCGGCGTCGCCGTGGCCGACCTGCCCCCGGACCTCCTGCGCCGGCAGGTCGTCCTGGTCACCCAGGAGCACCACGTCTTCCGCGAGACGGTCCGCGACAACCTCATCGTCCCGGCTCCCGACGACCGCCTGCGCGCCGCCCTGCACACCGTGGGCGCCGACTGGGCCCTGGACCTCGACACCGACCTGGGCGAGCACCCACCGACCGGCGCCCAGGCCCAGCAGCTGGCCCTGGCCCGCGTCCTGCTGGCCGACCCGCACACGGTCATCCTGGACGAGGCCACCGCACTGCTCGACCCGGGCGCCGCCCGGGCCGCCGAGCGCGCCCTGGCCGCCGTCCTGCACAACCGCACGGTCATCGCCATCGCGCACCGCCTGCAGACAGCCCACGACGCCGACCGCATAGCCGTCATGGACGGCGGTCGCATCACCGAGCTCGGCACCCACGACGACCTGATAGCCCGCGACGGCCCCTACGCCAGACTCTGGCGCCAGTGGCACGGCTGAACGCCGCACACCGCTGCGGGTGTACCGCGCACACCGGGCGGCGCATCGCCAGGTGCCGCGCACCCGGATCTCGTTGCCGTGCTCGTGCTGCGGCCGCCATCCGCGTGCGCTGCTCCAGGAGGCGGTGGACCGGCTGCCCGGGCCCGCCGCGGCCGCGCTCAGACGGCGATTGACGCCGCTCGACGACGAGTTCCAGCGGCGAACGGTGCCGGATCCGCACCTACCGGGGGCGTGGCCCTGGTGGGATCGGCGGTTCCGGCCCTGAGACCGGGCCGGGCGCCGTCGCCGCGACGGCGGATCACGTGCGGGCGAGCGCGGCCATCTGGGTGCGGTACACGGCGCTCATCGTGTCGTAGTGGCGGGCCAGCAGGGCCAGCTCGTCGGCGGTGTAGGAGCCGATGACCTCGCCCACGGCGGCGCCGAAGGCCGCGTACAGCCGGGCGCCCTCGTCGATGCGGGCCGGGAGCAGCGTGACGATGACCCGGCGGCGGTCGGCCGGGTCGCGCTCGGCCGAGACGAAGCCGGCCTTCTCCAGGCGGCGGATCAGGCTGGTGACGGCGCCGGTGGTGAGGTTCGTCTGCTCGGCCAGCCGGCCGGCGGTGGCGGAGCCGGTGTCCATGAGGAAGTCCAGGCACTCCATGTCGGTGACGGTCAGGCCCATCCGCGCGGCGAGCGCGTGGCGGAACAGGACCGACAGCCGCGACGACTCGCGGCCGGCCCGCATGAACTCCGCGGCTGCCCGCGCGCGATCGTCGTCTTCTCCCACGCTTCCATTATGGAACCGTCACGCGGTGCAGCCGGGGCAGGACGCGCGTCAGGACCAGGTGGGCCAGCCGCCCGCCGCTCGTGAGGCGGCGCATCATGGCTTCGGCGGTGTCGACGGCCTTGAAGGCGTACGACACCATCTGCTGTTGGTAGTCGGCGAGCGCCTCCTCGACGGGGCGGCCGTCGGTGAGCAGGCCGCCGAGCAGCGCCGCGTCGCGCAGTGCGGTGTTGCCGCCGTGGGCGCCGAACGGTGGCATGGCGTGGATCGCGTCGCCGATGACCGTCGCGCGGGGGAGGGGCCAGGCGGTCGGGCGGCGGCCGACGGCGAACCGGGTGCGCACCGTGGCGTCCGGGTCGGCGTTGTCGACGAGCCGGCGGATCAGCGGGTGGAAGCCCTCGACGAGGCCGGCGGGGTCGCGGTCGGACTCGCCGGCGGGCACCACGACGCCCCACATCACGTAGTCGCCCTCGGGCTGCGGCTCGCCGAAGCGCATCGCGGTGAAGAAGACCGCGCGGCCGGGCCGGTCACCGAGCGCGAGCACGCCGCTCTTGTCCAGGGCCGCGGGCAGGTCGGCCTTCGCCAGCGGCGTGCGGCCGTAGATGCCGGCCGCTGCGGTGTCGAGCGGCTCGGTGCCCGGCGCGATCGAGGAGCGCAACGCCGACCCGACGCCGTCGGCGGCAACGACCAGAGCGGCTTCGACGGTACTGCCGTCAGCGCACCGCACCGCGACCCGCTCGCCGTCCGGCGAGACCCCCACCGCCTCCCGTCCATAGTGGACACGGCCCTCGAGGCCGGTGAGCAGGATCGCCCGCAGCACCTGCCGATCCATCTGCCGCCCGCTCTCGTCGGTCGGCGCGAACGTGAGCTTGAAGGCGTCGCGGAGCCGGCTGTCGGTGAACCGGAAGTATCCGCCCGGCGCCCCGGCCACCGCGACCGCCCGCTCGAACAGGTGCGCCGGCAGGCTGGCCCGCAGCGCAGCGAGCCCGTCACCGTCCACCGTGATCCGGTACCCCTGCCGCCGCCCGAACGGCCCCGGGTCCCGCTCGAACACGTGCACGTCCACGCCGTCCCGCCGCAGCCGCTGGGCCAGGCACAGCCCGGCCAGCCCCGCTCCGGCGACGGCCACCTCGATCGCCATGGGCAATACCTTAGTTATTAAGATAACCGTGCGCAACGGGTGGCGGGTTTGGGGGACCACCCGGCAGGCCGTCCGGCGGGCCCGGCCGGGCGTCGGTGGTCATCGGGCGAAGTGGGCCTCGGTGAGGGCGAGCAGCTTCCGCTGGACGGCCGGGTCATGGGAGATCGGCGGCGTGGCCGCTACCGAGCCCCTGTCGAAGTAGCGGCCGGTGACCCCGACGAGTCCGGGGTCGGTGGCGATGCGCAGCGCGGCGGCCGCCCCTTCGGCCGGGGTGAGCATGGTGCGGCGGATGAGGGTGCCGAACGGGCGCAGTGCGGGCGGTATCAGGTCGTCGATGATGCCGGTGGCGACGATGCCGGGGTGGACGGCGTTGACGGTGACGCCGTCGGTCGCGAACGAGGGGGCGAGGGCGTAGCCGGCGGTGACGGTCATGAGCTTCGCCCGCGCGTAGGCCTCGAAGGGTACGAATCCGGATCGCGGGTTGAGGTCGGCCAGGTCGTCGACGTGGGTCAGGTCCAGGGTCGGTGGGCGGGGCCGGCCGGCGAGTTTGATCCGGCGGGTGTCGTTGAGGGTGTCGCTGGCGACGTTCACGACGCGGGCCCGGCCGCGCCGCAGGGCGGCGTCCAGGTGGGTCATGAGGCCGCAGGCGGCGAGGTAGTCGAGGGCGACATGCATCTCGACGCCGTCGGGCGAGACCCGGTGGTCGGGGAAGTGTGCGCCGGCGTTGTTGACCAGGATGTGGACCTGCTCGTAGCGGTCCTCGATGATCCGCGCCGCGGTGCGCAGGTCCGCGCGCCGGGACAGGTCACCGGAGATGACGTCGAGCCGGTGCCGGCTGTCCGCGCCGATCCGGGCGCGCAGCATGTCGGCGCGGGCCGGGTCGCGGGCCACGGTGATGACGCGGGCGCCCGCATCGACGAGTGCGGCGGCGATGACCTGTCCCATGCCGCCGGTTGCGCCGGTCACGACCGCGGTGCGGTGCCTGAGGTCGGGGATCGTCGCGGTCATCGGGTGATCCGGGGGTAGGCCCGGACGTATCGGGGGCTTTCCGCCTCGCCGATCAGGAAGGCGGCGAGGTCGGCGCGGCCGACGGAGCTCCACACGCGGATCGGCAGATCGGTGCCGACCCGGCTGTTCCCGGTGGCCGGGCCGTCGGACAGCTTCGGGGGCCGCACGATCGTCCAGGCGAGATCGGACGCGGTGATCAGCGGCTCCATCGTCTCCTTGTCGCGCATGCGGTCGGCCACGCCGGCCCAGACCGCGCGGGAGTAGAGCGACCGGTCGTGGGTCTCCAGCACCCCGTGTGCACTGACGGCGATCAAGCGCGTCACTCCGGTCGCCGCCATCGCCGCCACAGTCGTACGGATGCCGTCGGTGCACACCGTCGTCGGCCCGCCGGCGGCACCACCGAGCGCGCTGATCACGACGTCGGCGCCGCGCAGGGCGCGGGCCAGTGCGGGCGTGTCGCCGGTGTCCGGCCAGACCGCCTCGGTCAGCCGTTCCTGCTCGGCGAACGTTGCGGGCCGGCGGACGCAGGCCGTCACGAGGTGCCCGCGATCGAGGGCGGTGGCCACCACGTGCCGCCCGGTCGCCCCGGATGCGCCGATCACGGCGACCGTCATCTGTGAAACACATTGTCTCATAGGTCGAGTATGCGTGGCGGCGCTCTGTGAGTCAACGTGTCTCATAGAATGGGGCGGTGAACACCGATGCGGACCCACGTTTTCAGCGCAGCCGCCAGGCCATCCTGTCCGCCGCCCGTGCGCTGCTGCTGGAGAAAGGCCCGGTCGCGGTGACGCATGCGCAGGTGGCGGAGCGGGCCGGGGTGGGCCGGGCCACCGTGTACCGGCACTGGCCCCGCTCCGACGAGCTGCTGGCCGAGGCCATGGCGACGGTACGGATGCCGCTGCTGGACAACCCGACAGCCCCGACCCGGCAGTGGCTGACGCGCGAGCTGACCGCGCTCGCCGAGCAGCTCGCGCTGGCCGACGTGCGCGCCGTGGCCACCACCCTGGCCAGCACCGCCCTCTGGGACCAGCAGATGGACGCCCGGCGCGCGCAGTTCGCCTCGATCCTGGCCGACCGCCTCGCCGGCGCTCTCGCCGCGGCCCAGGACCGCGGGGAAGTCGCGCTCGCCGTGCCCGTCCGCGACGCCGCGGCCTTCCTCGTCGGCCCGATCTACTACCGCAGCACGATCGAGCACGGCCCCGCCGGCTCGACACTCATCGAAACGCTGATTGCCGCGATCGGGACCTGGACCACGCCCTGAGCCCATCCGGCGGCGGCGTCAGCCGATGCCGGCGTCGCGGGCGCGGACGATCGCCTCGGCCCGGCTGACCACGTGCAGCTTGCCGAAGACGTTGCTCACGTAGTTGCGGACAGTCTTCGGGCTCAGCCCGAGGCGGCCCGCTATCGCCTCGTTGGACAGGCCGCGGGCCATCAGCTGCAGGACACTGCGCTCGCTGCCGGTCAACCCGGGGAACGGCTCGGCCGGGCGGCCCGCGAAGAAGGCCATGATGCGGGTGGCGATGGCCGGGCTGAAGATGGCCTCGCCGCGGCCGACCGCGTGGATCGCGCGGATCATCTCCTCGTCGTCGGTGTCCTTCAGCACGTAGCCCCGGGCGCCGGCGCGCAGCGCGGCGAAGACCGAGTCGTCGTCGGCGAACATCGTGACGACCAGGATGTGCGGTCCTGGGTCCAGCGCGGCCAGGCCGCGGATGGCGGTGAGGCCGTCGCCGCCGGGCATCTGCAGGTCGAGCAGGATCAGGCGGGGGCCCAGGCGCGCCGCCAGCCGCACGGCCTCGGCGCCGTCGGTCGCCTCGCCGACGACCTCGAACCCGGGCATGCTGTGCAGCAGCGCCCGCAGGCCCTTGCGGAACAGCGGGTGATCGTCGGCGACAAGGACGGTGATCGGCTCAGTCATGCGGCCTCATCGGAAACGTGGCGGCGACCCGGGTGCCGCCGCCGGCGGCCGGGCCGATGTCGATCGTGCCACCGAGCTCGGCGCTGCGCTCGCGCATCGAGCGGTGCCCGACGCCCGCGAGGTAGCCGTCGGGCAGGCCCCGGCCGTCGTCGGCGACCGCAATGGCCACCCGGTCCGGCCCGGCGCTCAGCTCGACGGTGCACCGGCTCGCCCCGGCGTGGCGGGCCGCGTTGTGCAGGGCCTCGGCGGCGATCCGGTAGATGGCGACCTCGATCGCCGCCGGCAGCTCGGGCATGGGCTCGGGCGCCGTGACGGTGCGCTCGAGCCCATCGGCGAGGCTGAGGTTGCGCAGGGCCTCGGCCAGCCCCAGCTCGTCGAGCATCGGCGGGCGCAGCTGATACACCAGGCGGCGGATGTCGCCCGTGGCCTGCCGTACCGCCGCCCGCAGCTCTCCGGCGAGACGCTCGGCGCCGTCCGGATCGCTGCGCAGGGTCCGCTGCACGACGCCGAGCTGCAGCCCGATCGCCGCGAGTGTCGGCGCCAGCCCGTCGTGCAGGTCCCGCCGGATGCGGCGCCGCTCTTCTTCACGCGCGGCGACGAGCTGCTCGCGCGACTGCTGCAGCGCCGTGGTCAGGCCGGCGGCGTGCAGCGTGATGGCGACCTGACGAGCAAGATCCTGCAGCAGGTGTACGTCCGCCGCCGACAGCCAGTCCCGGCGGCGTGCACTCACCCGCAGGCTGCCCAGCGTCAGGTCGAGGTACCGCAGCGGTATGACGACGATCGTCGCCCCGTCCGGCACCGTCCCGTGCGCCGTGACGACCCGCCCCTCGGTCTCGATCTCGACGTACGGCAGCGCGAGCGTGTCGGCCAGCAGCGCCGCGACCGCGGGCAGCAGCTCGTCGGCGCGCGGCTCGGCGTGCAGCTGCCGCGCGACCCGCCCGGCGACGTCGTAGGCGTCGTCGCGCTGCCCGTAGGCCAGGTGGTGCACGCCCCGTTCGACCCACGCCGCGACCGGCGCCCAGGTCACGACGACGAGCCCCGCCGCGATCGCGTGCGACCACCACGGGATGTCGGCCGGCGAGCCGATCGGCCGCTCGGGCCAGGTGACGACCACCGCGACGAGCCCGGCGACGATGAGGCCGTACCAGAGCATGAGCAGCGGATACAGCAGCTGATACAGCCACCGGCTCCGCTCACGCCGCACTGACGACCCGCTCCCGCCACAGGCAGAGGCTGACCACGGCGATGTGGTGCACCAGCATGGCGCTCGCGAACACCAGTTCGGTAGTGGTCGAGTCGAACAGCAGCGACGCGATCGCCTGCACGATCCAGAACGCGTTGACCAGGATGAGCAGGACGGCGCCCCACTGCTGCCCGCGCCACGCAGCGTAGGCGGCCACGAGCGCCACGATGTCCGACGTGAAGCTGCCGACGACGAGCGCGAACGGCGCGGCGCTGCCGTCGGCCCCGCGGACCAGGTTGGGCAGGTCGAACAGCCCGATCCCGATGCACGCGACGAGCACGGAGAGCACGGCCGCGAGCTTCAGCGCGGTGGAGCGGGTCATGGCAGCCATCAGAAGTCCTCCGGGTGTCGGTTGTCGAGGGCTTCACGGTAGGAATACGCCGACCCACCGGGCAGGAGGCAGCCGTCCCAACGGTTCGGGACACGTCCTTGGGACCATTGCCGCGGAGGCGCTCTCCGCGATCCCCTCGAGTGCGGCGGCCGGCCCGCACCGCTCGTCGAGGAGGTTCAGGTCGCGATCGCGAGCCGCTTCCGCGGCCGCTTATGCTATAAAGTCGATGGGAATAGCAGCCTGATGGAGGGCGGGTCGGTGATGGCGGTCGCGGGCCTGCTCCTCGCCGGTGCGCTGGCCGCGCTCCTGCTGCACTGGGAGGCCGGCTTCTGGGTGCTGGGCGCGCTCGCCGTCACCTGGCAGATGGCGGCCCTGGAGCGGCGACGGTGAAGTCGGCCTCGGTCTGGTGGGTGATGCGGTGCAGTGCCCGGTCCGGCGACAGCTCGGCCCACACCAGCGCCTCCGGCGGCGTGTCCACGCCGAAGCCGACGAGCTGGTGGGCGAGGCGGACGGCGCGGTTCACCACACGCGTCACGACGTAGGACGTCATGCGGGCAGCGTAGCTTAAATCCTATAAAAACGATAGGACATTGGTCCGGGAACCAGGAAACGTCCAGGTGCCTCTCTTACAATTGTGCTGGTGCGAGTAGGTGTGGTGGCAGTCCTGTCCGCGGTCCTGGTGGCCGGCTGCAGTGGCGAGCCGGATTCGCGGGCGCCGGAGTCCGCCGCCCCGGCGGCGCCGAGCGGTGCGCCGAGCGTCCCGGCGGGTGCGTCCTCCGCCGCCGCGGGCCGGGTGCCGGACCTCGGCTCGCCGCAGGAGATCGCGACCGGCCTGAACGTGCCGTGGGGCGTGGCCTTCCTGCCCGGCGGCGACGCGCTCGTCGCCGAGCGCGGCACCGGGCGGATTGTGCAGATCCCGGCCGGCGGCGGTGCGGGCCGGCAGGTGTTCCAGGTGCCGGAGGTCGCGGCGCAGGGCGAGGGCGGGCTGCTCGGGCTGGCGGTGTCGCCGAACTATGCGCAGGACCGGTACGTGTACGCGTACTTCACCAGCTCCTCCGACAACCGTGTGGTGCGGTTCCGGCTGACCGGCGGTACACCCGAAGTCGTGTTCGGAGGTTTGACCAAGGCGAGCATCCACAACGGCGGCCGGATCGCGTTCGGCCCCGACGGGCAGCTGTACGTCGGCACCGGCGACGCGGGCCAGCGCAGCCTGGCCCAGGACCCGGGCCGGCCCAACGGCAAGATCCTCCGCCTGACCCCGGACGGGAAGCCCGCGCCGGGCAACCCGACGCCCGGCTCGCCCGTCTACAGCCTCGGCCACCGCAACGTCCAGGGCCTCGCGTGGGACTCGGCGGGCCGCCTGTGGGCGATCGAATTCGGTCAGGACACCTTCGACGAGGTCAACCTGATCAAGCCCGGCGCGAACTACGGCTGGCCCACCGTCGAGGGCAAGGGCGACACCCAGGGCGGCAAGTTCACCAACCCCCTCGTCACCTGGCCCACCGACGACGCCTCCCCGTCGGGCGCCGCCATCATCGGCGACACGCTGTACGTGGCCGGTCTGCGCGGTGAGCGCCTCTGGACAGTCCCCCTCAGCGGCGAGCGGACCGGCACGCCGAAGGCCGAGCTGACGGGCCGGTACGGCCGCCTGCGCACCGCCGTGGCCGCCCCCGACGGGTCGCTGTGGGTGACCACCTCCAACCGCGACGGCCGCGGCGAGCCCAAGACCGGCGACGACCGCATCCTGCGCTTCGCCTGAGCGCGGCCACGGCCGGCCCGGCGCCATCACCGACGCTTATCGCTGCGCGAACCACCTGGGTCTTGGTCGCCGCGAGCGGTACCCGTGCAATGGATGCATGCCTATCGTCACCGTGCTGCAAGGTCCTCGCGACGTCGAGCTGAAGCGGGATCTCGTGCGCCGCATCACCGACGCGTTCGTCGACGCCTACAAGATTCCCGCCGAGACCGTCCAGGTCTGGATTCAGGAGACGCCGCCCGAAAGCTGGGCGGCGGCCGGCACGCTCACCGCCGACCGGTAGCGCCTACGGTGGCGGCATGGAACTGCGCCAGCTGCGGTACTTCGTGACCGTCGCCGAGACGCTGCACTTCGGGCGGGCGGCCGAGCTGCTGCACATCGTGCAGCCCGCCGTGTCGCAGCAGATCCGCCGCCTGGAGCGGGAGCTGGGCGCGGCGCTGTTCGACCGCTCGCCGCGCCGGGTCGCCGTCACCGACGTCGGCCGGGCGTTCCTGCCGGCGGCCCGGGAGGTGCTCGCCGCGGCCGACCGGGCGCGCGCCGTCGCCGACCGGGCGGCCCGGCCGGGGCGGCGCACGCTGCGGGTCGGCACCAGCACCGGGCTCGGCGACCACCTCGACCGGGTCCTGGAGCGGCTCGCCGCCGCGGCGGCGCACCTCGACGTCGACCTCGTCTCGGCACCCGTCGGCGAGCGGCTCGCGCAGGTCGCCGAGGGGCGCCTCGACGCGGCGTTCGTGCGCGGGGAGGTCCGCCACCCGGGTGTGCGGGCCGTGCCGGTGTGGACGGACGAGCTGCTCGCCGCCGTGTCCGCCCGCGGGCCCGGCGGCCCGGTCGAGCCGGCCGAGCTGCGGGACATGCGGCTCATGCTCACCGCGCGGCGCAACCATCCGGCGCTCGTGGACCTGGTCACCGGCGCCTGCGCGGCGGCGGGGTTCGAGCCGCGGCCCGGGCCACCGGCCGGCACGCTGCAGGACACCCTGGCCGCGATCGGCGCCGGGGACGGGCTGTGGACGGTCGTCTACGCCGCGCACGCCCGGATGCTCAACACCACCCGGGTCGCGTTCCGGCCGTTCGCACCGCCGGGGCTGGCGCTGCCGACGTCACTGGCCGTGGCCGCCGCCGGGCCTGACGACGCCGTCGAGGCGCTGCTGGCGGCGGCCGCGGACCGCGCCTGAGCGCCGGCGCCCGGCGGCGGGTGGGCAGGAGCAGGGCCGCACGCCTGGCTGCGGTCAGATCGGCGCGGTGCTGCCCCGGACGATGAGCTCGGTGGCGAGCTCGACCCGGGCCGGTTCGACGGGCTCGCCCATGGCCAGCTGCAGCACCATGCGGGCGGCGGTGGCGCCCATCTCGGCGAACGGCTGGCGCACGGTGGTCATCGGAGGTCCGCACCAGCGGGTGACCTCGATGTCGTCGAAGCCCACGACGCTCAGGTCGTCGGGGATGCGCAGGCCCAGGCGGCGGGCGGCCTCGTAGACGCCCAGGGCCTGCAGGTCGTCGCCGCAGACGACGGCGGTCGGGCGGTCGGCGGCGCTCAGGAGCTCGCGGGCCAGGTCGACGCCGTCGTCGAAGGTGAAGCGGCCGTGGCGCAGCAGCGCGGGGTCGAGGGGGTGGCCGGCGGTCTCCAGGGCGCCGCGGGACGCTTCGAGGCGGGCGCGGGCGCAGAGGTACTCCAGCGGCCCGGTGATGACCGCGATGCGCCGATGGCCCAGGTCGAGCAGGTGGCGGGTCGCGGCCACGCCGCCGCTCCAGTTCGTGGCGCCGACCGAGGGGATGGCGTGGCTCGGCTCGCCTGTCGGGTCCAGGACGACCATCGGCACGCCGCTGGCGATGAGCTGCTCGTAGTGCCTCGCCCGGAACGCCGAGTTGACGGCGATGACCCCGGTGGGCCGGCGGGCCAGGAGCCGGTCGGCGGGGCGGCGACCGGCCGGGGCGGGGCCCTGCAGGTCGGTGAAGCCGACGGCGAGGCCGCGCTCGCGGACGGTCTGCTCGACCCCGCGCAGGATCTCCATGGCCAGGTGACTCTCCAGGCCGAAGAACGCCACCTCGATGTTGGGGGTCGTGGTGGCGGTGTCGGCGCGGCGGTACCCGTGCTCGCGCAGCAGCGCCTCCACACGGTCGCGGGTCTCCGCGGCGATCCCGGCCCGGCCGTTGAGCACCTTCGACACGGTCGGCACCGAGACCCCGGCGAGCTGCGCGATGGCGGCAACGGTGACCTCGCCCCGCCTCCTGGCGCTCATGCCGTCACCTCCGCAGGCTCCGGCGCCGGCCTGAGCTCCGCCCTGTCACATTGATGAGCGGCCACTCCGCTGCGCTCCGTACCGCTCATGCCGTCACCTCCGCAGGCTCCGGCGCCGGCCTGAGCTCCGCCCTGCAACATTTATGAGCGGCCACTCCGCTGCGCTCCGTACCGCTCATGCCGTCACCTCCGCAGGCTCCGGCGCCGGCCTGAGCTCCGCCCTGTCACACTGATGAGCGGCCACTCCGCTGCGCTCCGTACCGCTCATGCCCGGGCAGCCGTACTGTCGCGGACGATCAGCGGCGTCGCCAGCTCGAGGCGTGACGCGTCGAGCTTGTCCCCGGCG
Organism: Dactylosporangium vinaceum; assembly: GCF_019904175.1. GTDB lineage: Bacteria > Actinomycetota > Actinomycetes > Mycobacteriales > Micromonosporaceae > Dactylosporangium > Dactylosporangium vinaceum. Next base: position 5,599,478 of record NZ_CP061913.1, read on the forward strand.
GCGAGCGTGAGGAGCATCCGGGTGGCCAGGGCGGCCATCTCGGTCAGCGGCTGGCGGACAGTGGTCAGCGGCGGGATCGACCAGCGGGCCTGCTCGAGGTCGTCGAACCCGACGACCGACAGGTCGTCGGGCACGCGCAGGCCGCGCTCGTAGAGGGCCTCGTAGGCGCCGCGGGCCATCTCGTCGGAGCAGGCGAACAGGGCGGTCGGCGGGTTCGGCAGGTCGAGCAGGGCGAGGGTCTCGCGGTAGCCGGTCGGGCTCGTGAAGTCGCCGGTGCGCACGAATCCGGGCGGGATCTGCAGGCCGGCGGCGTGCATGGCGGCCCGGTACCCGTCGATGCGCGCCTGCGAGCACAGGACGTCCTCGGGGCCGCCGATGACCGCGATCCGGCGGTGCCCGAGGCCGATGAGGTGCTCGGTCGCGGTCAGGGCGCCTGTCCAGTTCGTGGCGCCGACCGACGGCACCGCCGGGTCGGGCTGGCCGACCGGGTCGATGACGACGACGGGGATGCCGAGGCCGGACAGCTGCTCGAACTGGTCCGCGGACAGCTCCGACAGGACCAGTAACACGCCGTCCGAGCGGCGGGCGGCGAGGTTCTCCAGCCAGCCGCGGTCGGGCGCGGTGCGGACCCGGCCGTGCACGGCGGAGACGACGACGCCGGTGCCGGCCCGGTGCGCGGTCTCCTCGACGCCGGCCAGGATCTGCATGGACCACGAGTTGCCGAGGTCGACGAAGACCACGTCGATGAGGCCGGCCGCCGCGGCCGGCTGGGCCCGCCGCGGCTTGTAGCTGTGCCGGCGCAGCAGATCCTCGATCCGGTCCCGGGTGGCCGGCGCGACGTCCCGCCGGCCGTTGAGGACCTTGGACACGGTCGGCACGGAAACGCCCGCTTCTGCGGCGATCTCCGCCATCGTGGCCCGTTGGTGCGGCGGCATCCGGTGTCCCTTCGCGTGACTGTGGCTGCGCGAGTCTACTTCGAAAGTTTCGCGAGCCAATCCAGCTGTCGCATGGTGTGCAGTGCCTCGCCGCCCTCGTGGCCGTTGTACGGGTACACCTGCAGCGTTTTGTCCGTTCCGCCGTAGGCGTCGAAGGCCGCCCGGGCGGTCTCCGGGGGGCAGACGGGGTCGCGGCCGCCGACGCCGAAGTGGGCCGGGGCGGTGGCGCGGCGGGCGAACTCGACACCGTCCATGTAGGACAGTGTGCGGTGGATCCGCTCGTGGGCGTCGCGGTGCACGGCGAGGTACTGCGCGATCTCGGCATAGGGGGCGAGCCGGCTGAGCTCGAGGCCCCGCTCGATGTCGCACAGGAACGGCGCCGACGTGAGCAGCGCGAACAGGTCGGGCACCAGGCCGGCGACGGCGAGGGCGAGCCCGCCGCCCTGGCTGTTGCCGGCCGCCGTCACCCGCGCGGCGTCGACCCCGGGCAGGGCGCGGACCGCGTCGACGGCGCGGACGGCGTCGGTGATGAGCCGGCGGTAGTAGTAGTCCCGCGGGTCGAGGATGCCGTCGGTCGTCGGGCGGGAGCCGCCGGTGCCGTGGCCGCGGTGCGGGTCCGGCGTGTCGCCGCCGTTGCCGTAGAGGTCGCCCTGGCCGCGGGTGTCCATGAGCAGGTGCGCGTAGCCGGCGGCGGGCCAGGTCAGGCGCTCGATCGGCAGCCCGCGGCCGCGCCCGTAGCCGACGAACTCGACGACCGCGGGGAGGTCGGCCGTGACGCCCGCGGGGCGGGTGTACCAGGCCCGGATCGGGGCGCCGCCGAAACCGGCGAATGTGACATCCGCGGTGTCGAACAGGGGCAGCGGCGTCGTCACCCGCTGCACGCTGAGCAGTGGCGGGGTCTGCCGGGCCGCGTGGAGCGTCTCGTCCCAGAACGCGTCGAACATGGCCCTCCTTCGAAAGTTTCTGATCGCTGGACGGTCGCCGCCGCGGGCCATGGTAGCGCTACCAGGCAGGGTGCGAAAGATCGGCGTTTGCAAGTGTTTGCAGCTCAGTACCGTACCAGCGGATCCCTTGACACCATCCAGTGAAAAATCTAAATTACGCGTTGCCTCACCGGCAGTTTTCCGAAAGTTTCGGATTATGGCCGGCCGACTCTTGACCGACGAGGCCCGTGTCGCCTGAAGGGAACTACCGGATGGTTGTGCGAGCGCGGCGCCGAAGCTGGCGCGTGGCATTACGCCGGGACTGGCAGCTGTACTCGCTCGCCGTCGTCCCGCTGGCCTTCTTCGTCATCTTCCGGTACCTGCCGATGGCCGGGAACGTCATCGCATTCCGCCGCTACCGGCCGGGCGGGGACCTGTTCGGCACGAAGTGGGTGGGGCTGCACTACTTCGAGATGTTCTGGGACGACCCGACGTTCTGGAAGGTCTTCACCAACACCCTCGTCATCGGCGGGCTGACGCTGCTGTTCACGTTCCCGCTGCCGATCGTGCTGGCCCTGCTGCTCAACGAGGTCCGGTCCCGCTTCTTCAAACGGTTCGTGCAGACCGTGTCCTACCTGCCGCACTTCATGTCCATCGTGGTCGTCGCCGGCCTGGTGTTCCAGCTGCTCGCCCTCGACGGTGCGGTGAACGCGGGCATCAAGGCGGTCGGCGGGGACGCGATCCCGTTCCTGCAGCAGCCCCAGTGGTTCCGCTCGGTCTACGTCTCCTCCGAGGTCTGGCAGACCGTGGGCTGGGGCACGATCCTGTACCTCGCGGCACTGACCACGGTGGACGACCAGCTGTACGAGGCCGCGCGGATCGACGGGGCCGGGCGATGGCGCCAGACGTGGCACGTGACGCTGCCCGGCATCCGCCCGACGATGATGACCCTGCTGATCCTCAACGTCGGCACGTTCATGGCGGTCGGGTTCGAGAAGATCCTGCTGCTGTACAACCCGCTGACGTACCCGACCGCTGACGTCATCTCCACCTATCTCTACCGGGTCGGCGTGGTGTCGGGCAGCTTCAGCTACGCCGCCGCGATCGGGCTGTTCGAGTCGGTGATCGGGCTGACGCTCGTGCTCTCGACCAACTTCATCTCGCGCCGCGCGGTCGGGGCGAGCCTGTGGTAGCCGTGGGCCGGTCGTACCGGGTCTTCCAGGTCGTCAACGCGGTGATCCTCACCGGGGTCGTGGTCCTGACGCTGTTCCCGTTCGTCAACGTCATCGCGCGGTCGTTCAGCGGGGAGGCGTACATCCAGCGGGGCGAGGTGAACTTCTGGCCGCGCGGGTTCAACACGACGACCTACGAGCGCGTCATGAGCGACCCGGTGTTCTGGCGCAACTACGGCAACACGGTGCTCTACACCGTCGTGGCCACCGTGATCGCCATGCTGCTGACCACCACCTACGCCTACGTGCTGTCCAAGCCCGGGCTCAAGGGCCGCACCGCGCTCATCGGCATCGCGGTGTTCACGATGTTCTTCAACGGCGGCCTGATCCCCAACTACGTCCTGGTCAGCTCGCTCGGCCTGCGCAACACCCTGTGGGCGATCGTGCTGCCCAACGCGATAAGCGTCTTCAACCTGCTGGTGATGAAGGCGTTCTTCGAGGCGATGCCGGCGGAGCTGGAGGAGGCCGGCGCCGTCGACGGCCTGAGCACCTACGGCAACCTGCTGCGCATCACGCTGCCGCTGTCGAAGGCCGTCATCGCCACGATGACGCTGTTCTACGCCGTGTCGTTCTGGAACTCCTGGTTCTCGGCGTTCCTGTACCTCGACGACGCGAACCTGTTCCCCGTCACGATCTACCTGCGCAACCTCATCGCCGGGGCGACCGGCGGCACGGACATCTCCATGGCCAGCGACCTGACATTGCAGATCGCCGCCAACATCCAGGCGGTCACGATCGTGCTGACCGCGCTGCCGATCGTCATGGTCTACCCGTTCATCCAGCGCTACTTCGTCACCGGGGTCACCCTCGGCGCGGTCAAGGGCTGACGCGCCGCCCCGCCAGTAGGACCGAGGAGTCCAGATGAAGCTCTCCAGACGCGCCGTGCTCGGCGCCGCCGGGGCCGCCGCGTTCACTACGCTCGCCGGGTGCTCCGGCGACGACGGCGAGACCGACAACACCAAGGCTCAGGACTACAGCGCCAACCGCGAGGGAGCCATGGACTCCTACGCGGTCGGCCAGCAGTTCAAGGCCAGCGCCCCGCTGACGTTCCCGATCATGATGCTCAGCAACGCCGGCTACCCGTACAAGGAAGACTGGCTCTTCTTCAAGGAACTGACCAAGCGCACGAACGTCACGCTGCAGTCCACGGTGGTCCCGGGCAGCGACTACAACCAGAAGCGCAGCGTCCTGGTGTCCTCCGGCAGCGCGCCGACAATCATCCCGAAGACGTACCACCCGGATGAGGAGGCGTACATCGCCGGCGGCGCGATCCTGGCGGTCAGCGACCACATCGACCTGATGCCGAACCTCAAGGAACAGATCACCAAGTGGAACCTGGAGCCGGACCTCGCCGCCTGGCGGCAGGAGGACGGCAAGTACTACCTGCTGCCGGGCACCCACGAGGAGGTGTGGCAGGACTACTCCCTGGCCGTGCGGACCGACATCCTGCAGCAGCTGGGGCTGTCCATCCCGAAGACGTGGGACGACTTCCACCAGATGCTCAAGGCCATGAAGCAGGCCCACCCCGACGTGTACCCGCTGTCGGACCGCTGGAGCACCCCGCCCCAGCCCGGCGGCAACAACCTGCTGCAGCTCATCGCGATCGCCTACGGGTCCAAGGCCGGCTGGGGCTTCCAGCACGCCAACTGGGACCCCAAGGCCAAGAAGTTCGTCTACACGGGCGCCCAGGACGGGTACAAGCAGATGCTGCAGTACCTGAACACCCTGGTGAGCGAGAAGCTCGTCGACCCCGAGAGCTTCACGCAGTCCGACGACCAGGCCAAGCAGAAGTTCGCCAACGGCAAGTCGTTCGTCATGAGCTGCAACGCGCAGACCCTCGTCAATGAGATCCGCAAGAGCATCGCGACGATCCCGGGCGCGACGGTCCTGAAGATCCCCGTGCCGCTCGGGCCGAGCGGGGCCGTCCTCGACGCGTCGCGGCTCGAGTCCGGCGTGATGATCTCGGCCAAGGCCCGCGAGAGCAAGAACTTCGTGGCCCTCATGCAGTTCATCGACTGGCTGTGGTACTCGCCCCAGGGCAAGATGTTCGCCAAGTACGGCATCGAGGGCCAGACCTACACCGGCAGCGTCGACGACGGCACGTTCAAGCTCGCCCCGGACGTCAACATCGCCGGGCTCAACCCGGCGGGCACGAAGAACCTGCAGACCGAGTACGGCTTCTTCAACGGTGTGTTCGTCTACGGCGGCACCACCAAGCTGCTCAACTCCCAGTTCTCCAAGGAGGAGCAGCAGTTCCAGGAGGAGATGAACAAGCGCAAGCCGATCGAGCTGGCGCCGGCGCATCCGCTCAGCGCCGAGGAGCGCGAGCAGGTGACGCTGTGGGAGACGGGGCTCAAGGACACCGTCTACCAGCAGACGCTGAAGTTCATCCTGGGCACCCGGCCGCTGTCCGAATGGGACGCCTACGTCGGCGAGCTCAAGAGCAAGAACATGGACAAGTACATCGAGGTGCACAACACCGCCTATGAGCGGTACAAGAAGGCGCACGGCTGACGTGCTCGTTCCGGAAAGGCCCGCGGGCCGGTTCTCCGACGCCTGGCGCCGCTGTGTCGGCGCCGGGCGGTTCGACCTGGCCCTGCGCAGCGACTACCGCGACTCGCTCGCGCTGGTGCAGCAGGAGATCGGCTTCCAGTACATCCGCCAGCACGGGCTGCTCAGCGACGGGGCCGGGATCTACCAGCCCTACACGCGCGGCGGCTCGCCGGGCCTGGCGTACACGTTCACCTACGTCGACCAGATCGTCGACGCCTACCTGGCGCTCGGGGTGCGGCCGTTCATCGAGCTCGGCTTCACCCCGGCCGCACTGGGCTCCGGCCCGCAGACGGTGTTCTGGTGGCAGGGCAACGTGACCCCGCCCGCGTCGCCGGCCGAGTGGGCGGCCCTCGTGCGGACCACGATCACCCACCTCATCGACCGCTACGGCCTCGACGAGGTCCGCACCTGGCCCATCGAGGTGTGGAACGAGCCGGACCTGGACGTCTTCTGGCCCGCCGGCGACCAGGACGACTACCACCGCCTCTACGAGCTGACCGCGTGCACCGTCAAGGAGATCGACGCCTCCCTGCAGGTGGGCGGCCCGGCACTGTCGCCGGGCGCCGACGCCGAGTGGCTCAAGCGGTTCAGCGCCTTCATCGAGGACCGCGCCGTCCCGATCGACTTCGTGAGCCGGCACGCCTACACGTCCGGCCCCTCGCAGCCGGTCCCGTTCGGCACCTACCAGACGCTGATGCCGGCGGCGACGCTCCTCGACCAGTTCGCGGCGCCCCGCCAGGAGCTCGCCGGCACCGCGCTCGCCGGCCTGCCGGTCCACATCACCGAGTTCAGCTCCTCCTACCGCCCCGACAACCCGATCCACGACACCGCCTTCCACGCCGCCTACCTCGCGCCCGTCGTGGTCGCGGCCGGCGACCTCGTGGACTCGTTCTCCTACTGGACGTTCAGCGACGTGTTCGAGGAGGCCGGCGTGCCGGCGAGCATGTTCCACGGCGGCTTCGGCCTGCTGACCCACCGCCAGATCAAGAAGCCGACCTTCCACCTGTACTCCTTCATCTCGCGCCTCGGCCGCGACGTCCTCGCCCGCGGGGACTCCTTCGTGGTGACCCGGGACCCGGCCGGGCACATCGCGATCCTGGCCTGGGCGCCGGTCGACCACACCGGACGGTCCTTCGTGGACGGCCACCGGGTGCGGCTGTCCGTGCCGGTCGGCCCGGGCTCGTCGGCGTTCATCGCGCGGTCCTCGGTGGGGGAGGAGGCGGGCAACGCCCGGGCCGCGTGGGCGGCGATGGGGCGCCCGGCCTCGCCCCGGCCCCGGCAGGTGGACGCGCTGCGCGAGGCCGCCGAACCGGTCCGGACCTATCGGAGCGTGCCCGTCGCCGGCGGGCGCGTCGAGCTGGACCTGGTGCTCGGCCGGCACGAGGTGACGCTCGTCGAGGTGAGCCCGGTGGTCGACGAGACCCCGCCCTGGTCCGACGACGCCCGGCTGTTCGGGAGGGCCGGATGAGCGCCTTCGGGGAGGGCACGCTGTCGCGGGGCTCCGCCCTGGTCTACACGCTGCTGGTCGTCGAAGGCCTGTTCCTGCTCACCGCGGCGCCCGGGTTCGCGCTGTTGCTGCTGCTCGACCGCGACGGCAGCAACGTCGCGTTGTTCGCACTGTGCGCCGTGCCGCTCGGACCGGCCGTGTCCGCCGCCGTCTACGCCCTGCACCGGCGCCGGTCGGACCTCGCCGACCTGCATCCGGCGGCCGCGTTCTGGCGCGGGTACCGGCTCAACGCGGTGGGCGTGCTGAAGGTCTGGCTGCCGACAGTGGCCCTGCTGGCGGTGCTGGCCGTGTCACTCGTCAACCGGGCGGCCTCGGGGGTGCCGCTGTGGTGGTCGGCCCTGCTGCTGGTCATCGGCGCGGCGGTGGTCCTGTGGAGCGTCAACGCCCTGGTCATCGCCTCGCTGTACGTGTTCCGGACCGGCGACGTGGCCCGGCTGGCCGCGTACTTCCTCGGCCACCGCCCCGGGGTCGCCCTCGGCAGCGCCGGGCTGCTGCTGACCGCCGGCGCGATCACGGTGTTCGCCTCGGAGGCGGTGGCCCTGCTGCCCGCCTCGCTGCTGGTCGGCGGCCTGTTGCTGGTGGCCCGGCCGATGTGCGTCGAGATCGAGCAGCGGTTCATCGACCGGGCGGCGCCGGCCTCGGCGGCGGACAGGCGGCCGGCCGGCGGCGGCCTCGCATGAACGCGCGGATGGCCGCGTTCCGGGAGCGGCTCGGGGGCTTCGCGTTCGGCGGGGACTACAACCCGGAGCAGTGGGACCCCGCGGTGTGGAAGGAGGACGTCGAGCTCATGCGCCGGGCCGGCGTCAACCTGGTCACCGTCGGCGTCTTCGCGTGGGCCTCCCTGGAGCCGTCGCCCGGCGAGTTCACGTTCGGCTGGCTCGACGAGGTGCTCGACCTGCTGCACGCCGCCGGGATCAGCGTCGACCTGGCCACGCCCACGATGGCGCCGCCGGTGTGGCTCTCCCACGGACACCCAGACGTGCTGCCGGTGATGGAGGACGGCGAGACCTTCGGCTTCGGCAACCGGCTGCACTTCGACCCGACATCGCCCCGGTACCGTTCGCACGCGGTCCGCATCGCCGACCGGCTGGCCTCCAGGTATTCGCAGCACCCCGCGCTGGCCATGTGGCACATCAGCAACGAGTACGGGCCGACCTCCTACGGGCCCCACGCCGCGGCCGCGTTCCGGGTCTGGCTGCGCCGGCGCTACGCCGACCTCGACGCGCTGAACGACGCCTGGTACACCCGGTTCTGGGGCCAGCGCTACACCGACTGGGAGCAGGTCGCACCGCCCGAGGTGCCGCGGTCGTGGTCGAACCCGGCCCGCCGGCTGGACTTCAAGCGCTTCATCTCCGACGCGCTGCTCGAATGCTTCATCGCCGAGCGGGACGCCGTGCGACGGTACCGCGACGACATCCCGATCCTCACCAACTTCATGCGCTTCTACCGGCACGCGGACTACTGGCGGTGGGCGCCGCACGAGGACGCGGCCGCCCTCGACATCTACCCCGATCCCGGCCGGCCCGGCTCGCACGTGTCCGCGGCGCTCAACTTCGACCTGATGCGGTCGCTGCGCGGCGAGCCCTGGGTGCTGATGGAGCAGGCCGCCTCGGCGGTGTCGCAGTGGAAGGTCAACAACGTGAAGCGGCCGGGGCGGATGCGGCTCGGCTCCTACCAGGCGATCGCGCACGGCGCCGACTCCGTCCTGTTCTTCCAGTGGCGGGCCGGGCGCGGCGGGCACGAGCGGTTCCACTCGGCCATGCTGCCGCACTCGGGCCCCGCCGCCCGGACCTTTCTCGAGGTCGCCGCGCTGGGCAACGAGCTGCCGCTGATCGCGGCCGTGGCCGGCGCCCCGTCGTCGGCCGACGTCGCGGTGCTGTTCGACTGGGACGCGTGGTGGGGCCTCGAGGTCACGCACGGGCTGCCGCGCAACGACTTCGACTACACCGCGATCGTCGAGAGCGCGTATCGGCCGCTGTTCGAGGCGCACTACGCCGTCGACCTGGTCTCGTTCGGCTCCGACCTCTCGCGCTACCGGATTCTTGTCGTACCCAACGCGTACCTTGTCGATGACGGGTTCGTGGCCGCGGTCGAGGCGTTCGCAGCGGCCGGCGGGACCGTCGTGGTGTCCTTCTTCTCCGGTGTCGTCGACGTGAACAACCAGGTGCGCCAGCCCGCCTACCCGGGCGCGTTCCGGCGGCTCATCGGTGCATACATAGACGAATACTGGCCGGCGCGGGAGGGGGAGACGTTCGAGGTCGAGTTCGCCGACGGCACCACCGCGATCGCCGACTGGTGGCAGGACAGTCTCCACCCGGAGACGGCCACGGTGCTGGGCACCTACACGACCGGCGACCTGGCCGGGCGGCCCGCGCTGATCCGCAACGACCACGGCTCCGGCTGCGTCGTCTACATCGGCACCCGCCTGGAGCCCGCCGCGCTGCGCGACACCCTGCTCAGCGCCGTCCGCGCCGCCGGCGCCGCCCCGGTGGTGGAGGGCGCCCCGCCGTACGTCGAGGCCGCCCGCCGCGACCGCTACCTGTTCCTGCTGAACCACTCCGACGCCCGCGCGGCCACGGTGACGGTGCCCGGGCCGGGCCGCGACCTGCTGACCGGCGCGGCCGTGACGGACGCCGTCGACCTGCCGCCCCTCGGCGTGGCCGTGCTGGAGCTGTCATGACCGCCCGCCGCCGGCCGCCCCCGGCCCCGCTCCCAGCGGGACCGGCCCGCCCGCCGCATGCGTTCGCGCCGATCCGCGTGAGGCCGGCGCGTGCACGGGCCCGGACCGTGCCGGCGTCGGCGACGGCCGGCGGGGCGGCGCCGTTCGTGCACGTGCGGCGCGCGGCGGGGCTGTCCGTGCGCGTGCGGGGTGGGGCGGCGACGTTCGTGCGCATGCGGGGTGCGGCGCGGCTGTTCGTGCGCATACCGGATGCGGCGGGGCTGTTCGTGCGCGTGTGGGGTGCGGCGGCGTCCCCGATGTGGATCGGAGTGATGGTCGGCGGGCCTGCCGGGTGCCGGCCGGGGCTTGCGGTGGCGGGCGGTGGGTCCGGGCGACCCGCGGCCATGGATGCGGAGGCGGCGGCATGAGCGGTACGGAGCGAAGCGGGGTGGGCGCTCATCGGTGTTGCAGGGTGGAGCTTGCGGAGGCGACGGCATGAGCGGGGTGCATCCGGCGTGGCTCGGGGGGTTGGGCGGTGGGTCCGGGCTCGGCGACGACGTCGTGCTGACGCGGGACCCGCTGTGCGGGCTGGAGGCGGAGGCGTACACGATCGCGCGGTCGGGTGGGGTGACCACCGTGGTCGCGGCGGACGAGGCCGGGCTCATGTACGGGTCGTTCCACGCGCTGCGGCTCGACGGGGAGCTGGCCGCGCAGACGCACCGGCCGTTCGTGGCTCGGCGGATGGTGCAGCACTGGGACAACGTGTTCGTGCACCCGGTGATGGGGCAGGTCGAGCGCGGGTACTCCGGCGGGTCGCTGTTCTGGGAGGACGGGGCGCTCACCGACGACCTGGACCGGGTCGGCGACTATGCGCGGCTGCTCGCGTCGGTCGGGATCAATGCCGTGTCGCTCAACAACGTCAACGTCCACGCGGGGGAGGCGCGGCTGCTGACGGATCGGCTCAGTGAGGTGGCGGCGCTGGCGGCGCGGTTCCGGCAGTACCATATCCGCGTCTATCTGTCGGTCTCCTTCGCCGCGCCCATGGTGCTCGGCGGGCTCGACACCGCCGACCCGGCCGACGAGCGCGTCAAGGATTGGTGGGCGACGGCGACGCAGCGGGTGTACGCCACGATCCCGGACTTCGGCGGCTACGTCGTGAAGGCCGACTCGGAGGGCCAGCCCGGACCGTTCGCGTATGGCCGGACCCACGCCGACGGCGCCAACGTGCTGGCCGCCGCCCTGGCCCCGTTCGGCGGGGAGGTCTACTGGCGTGCGTTCGTGTACAACCACCGCCAGGACTGGCGCGACCGCAGCACCGACCGCGCCCGCGCCGCGTACGACCACTTCACGCCGCTTGACGGCGAGTTCGCGGCGAACGTCGTGCTGCAGGTCAAGCACGGCCCGATCGACTTCCAGCCCCGCGAACCCGTCTCCCCGGTCCTGCTGTCCATGCCGCGTACCAGCCTGGCCGTGGAGTTCCAGGCCACCCAGGAGTACACGGGCCAGCAGCGCCACGTGTGCTACCTCCCGCCGATGTGGAGCTCGGTGCTGTCCACTGTGGCCGGTGCCGTCGACGCCGTGGTCACGGTCTCCAACGCGGGCGACGACCGGTACTGGACGAACCACCCCCTGGCCCAGGCCAACCTGTACGCGGCGGGCCGCCTGGCCTGGGACCCGGCCCTCGACCCGACCGCACTGCTCGACGAGTGGATCGGGCTCACCTTCCCCCCGGCCGCCGCCGGCGTCGTGCACGAGCTGATGCGCGACTCGTGGGCCGTGTACGAGGGTTACACGTCCCCGCTGGGCGTCGGCTTCATGGTCCACCCCGGCGACCACTACGGCCCCGACGTCGACGGCTACGAGTACAGCCGCTGGGGCACCTACCACTTCGCCGACCGCGACGGCGTCGGCGTGGACCGCACCCGGGCCACCGGCACCGGCTTCACGGGCCAGTACCCGCAGCCCCTGGCCGACGAGCACGAGTCCCTGGCCACGTGCCCCGACGAGCTGCTGCTGTTCTTCCACCACGTGCCGTACACCCACGTCCTGCACTCCGGCAAGACCGTCATCCAGCACATCTACGACACCCACTTCCAGGGCGCCGCCGCGGTCGCCGAGATGGTCGGGCGCTGGGCCGCCCTGCCCCCGGAGACGGTCGGCGAGGACCTCCACGCCCGCGTGGCCGACCGCCTGCGCGAGCAGGAGCGCTCGGCCAACGAATGGCGCGACCAGATCAACACCTACTTCCACCGCAAGTCCGGCATCCCCGACGCCCAGGGCCGCCGCATCTACTGACGCCCGGCCGGCCGCCGGTCCAGCCACCGCAGGATCGCCTGGTTCGTCTCCTCCGGCATCTCCTGCTGGATCCAGTGGCCGCAGTCGAGGCTTACCACCTCCACCCCGGGCACGAAGTCGGCCAGCCGCTCCGCGCGCACGATCGGGTCCCGGTCGCCGTAGATCATGAGTGCGGGCGACCGGACGACCGGGTCGGCGCCGGCCAGCAGATGCCAGTTGCGATCGAGGTTGCGGTACCAGTTGATGCTGCCCGTGAAGCCGCTCGACTCGAAGGCGGCGACGAAGACGGCCAGCTCGCCGTCGCTCATGACGGGCTCACCGACGGGCGTCTCGGCCAGCGCGAGCTCGATCATCACCATCCCCGGCGACGGCGGCCGCGGGGCGGTGGGCCGGCGGAACAGGTTGCGCAGGAACCGGCCCGGGTGCGCGTCGAGCACCGCGTCGGCGACCCCCGGCCGGCGGTTGAAGTGGACGAAGTAGAAGTCGTCGCCGAGCCCGGCCGCCATGGACTCCAGCCACGGCCTCTCCCCGCGCTCCTGGTACGGCAAGCTCAGCGCGACCACGCCGTTGACCCGGTCGGGGTGCAGCAGGGCCAGGCCCCAGACGACGAACGCGCCCCAGTCGTGCCCGACGAATGTCGCGTCCGCGTAGCCGTAGTGGTCGAGGAGCGCGACGAGGTCACCGGCCAGGTGCTCGATGTCGTAGTCGGTCACGCCGGCCGGGCGGGACGAGTTGCCGTAGCCCCGCTGGTTGGGGACGATGACGTGGTAGCCCGCCGCGGCCAGGGCCGGCACCTGGTGGCGCCAGGAGAAGGCGTGCTCGGGCCAGCCGTGGCAGAGCACGATGGGCCGCCCGGCATGCTCGCGGCCCGCTTCGAACACCTCGAGCTGCACGCCGTTGACGTGGATGATGCCGGGTTCGGGAAAGTCGGTCATGCCGCCATCGTGGCGAGGTAAACAGGCCACCCCCTGACCGGTTTGCCGTGCGAGTGTCGCCGTATGCGAGCCGACCGGCTGATGGCCGTCCTTCTCCTGCTGCAGCGGCGCGACCGGGTGACGGCGGCGGACGTCGCCCGGGAGCTGGAGGTGTCCGAGCGCACCGCCCGCCGTGACCTGGACGCCCTGGCCATGGCCGGCGTCCCCGTCTACTCCACCCAGGGCCGCGGCGGCGGCTGGCGCCTCGTGGGCGGCGCCCGCACCGACCTGTCCGGCCTGACCGCGGCCGAGGCCCGCGCCCTGTTCCTGGTCGCCGGACCGGCCTCGGCGGCGACGCCCGCGGTGCGAGCGGCGCTGCGCAAGCTGGTGCGGGCCCTCCCGGAGCCCTTCCGTGCCCAGGCCGAGGCCGCGGCGTCAGCGGTGCTCACGGACCCGCAACGATGGGGTTCGAGCCGCGTCGAGCCCCGGCCGCCGCACCTCCTCGACGACCTGCAGGACGCGGTGATCCGGGGCACCCAGGTCCGGCTCGGCTACGCCGACAGCACCGGCGCCGCAACGGAGCGGACCGTGCATCCGCTGGGCATCGTCGCCAAGGGGCCGTTCTGGTACCTCATCGCCGACACCCCCGCCGGCCGCCGAACCTTCCGCATCGACCGGGTGTCCACCGCCGTCCCGACCGGCGACCCGGTCCACCGCCCCGCCGGCTTCGACCTCGCCGCAAGCTGGCGCGCGATCGCCGACGAGGTCGAGCGCCGGCGCACGCCCCTGGAGAGCCGGGCCACCTGCGCACCCGACGGCCTGGCCCGGCTCCGGATGATCCTCGGCGACCGCCTCGACGTCGGCGGCCCGACGGCCGACGGCCGCGTCGAGGTCGTGATCCGCGGCTACAACGAGTACGCCCTCGCCAGCGAGCTGGCCGGCCTGATCGAGTGGCTCGAGGTGACCGGCCCGCCCGGCGTCCGCGCCCACCTGGCCGCGATCGGGGCCGCGCTCGCCGCCCGGTACGCCTGAGGCCGCCCTCCGGAGCGGCTCGAGCCGGTGCACCGGTATTCCTCAGTGCTCCCGCCGCAGCCGGGCAGTGACATGGAGAAATCGAATCTGCGGTTCGCGGCCACGCCTCGGCGCGCCAGGTCGGGAACGATCTTCGGAAGCGCTCCAGTACGCTACCCGCAGCCGGAGCCCCTGACGAATGATCAAATCGTTCGGAGGGCGGATCCCCGAGGTCGAAGGCGCCATCGTGTCCTGATGATGAAGACCGCCGGTTTCGTGAATGATCCCGAAGATATGTTGACTATTGAAGTGTTGCTGGAGCCTCGATGACGAATCCCCGCCCGCCGTCGGCCGACGATCTTGAATACCCGCAGACGCTCGCCGCTCGGCCCAAGCGTCCATCCGGGGAGCGCGGCCGGTTGCGCCAGGACGAAGCGCCGCATGTGATCTTCGAACTCCTGAAGGCTCGCGCACCGCTCGCCGGGCCGACCTACGCACCTCACCCCGCAACCGGCCCCGATCCGGTCAATGGGCCCGGAGAGGTGCGATCAAAGCCGACGTCATCGCGGCCTGCGCAGCCGAAGTGGCTTCGCTGGCCGGTGATCGCGGTCGTCCTCCCGCTCGTCGCGGGCGTCGCGGTCGCTGCACGGCCATGGGATCGCGGGTCCGGGTCGAACTCGACACAGGCGCATGCTGTCGTCTCCGCGGTTGCCAATCCGCGAGCGAATCAATCGGCGCCGTCGACTCCCCTGGCGGTGCCCGGGCCCGTCCACGGATTTGCCGGCATATATGAGGGTGAATTCAGGAACCTGGTAATTGCCGGCACCCGCCGGTCCCCCTATTCAAATTATGTCTCACTAGCCGAGACCGACGTGAAGAATTGCATGAACGTCGGTCTGGACGAGCGAATGATGCCGGGTATGTTCGGCGCCTGTTACTCGGGCCTGTGGAACGGGGAACCGAGCTTGACAGGGCAGGTGACAGGCGGGCCGGTGTACTTCAGGAATGCGAACATCGGTGGGCGACTGGCCGTTTACGGCGTTGAGAAGGACGGATCATGTCTGACGCAGGACTATGCCGCGGTGGTTGAGGGGCAGGGTAGGCCGACATACAGCGGGACATGGAAGTGTGGCAATGCGACCCGCGACCACGCGGACTTCAGGCTGATTCAGATGTCTCCCTCGAGTTAGGTCCGTCTGCGGGGGCGATGCCGTGAGGCCGCCGCTGGCGAGCGCTACCTCCAGGGAATCTGCGGCGAGCGGTAGAAGTTGATGCCCAGCGCGCGCCACAGCGGAGCCTGCGCGGCCAGCCGCAGCCGGAACGCCGACCAGTCGTGGGTCGACGGCGGCGACCAGGCCAGCTCGGCCAGCGCCGGCAGCCGTGGGAACGCCATGTACTCGATGTCCGCCGACGTCCGCAGCGTCTCCGTCCACAGCGGACCCTCCACGCCCCGGATGGCCGACGGCGGCGCGCCGAGGAGGTACGAGCCGGGGTCCCAGCCGTACGCGTCGCGGACCTCGATGAGCGCGGCCCAGTCCTGGCCCAGCGGTGTCGACGGGTTGTACTTCATGTCCAGGTAGGCCAGGTTGGCCGGCGACAGCACGACCCCGGTGCCGCTGCGCGCGGCCGCGGCCACCGCCGGGTTGTCGTCGGTCGTGTCCCAGTACTGCGCGACGGTCGTCGGCAGCGGGGTCGCCGCGACCACGTTGTGCCACGCCTGGACCTTCTTGCCGTGCGCGGCGACGATGCCCTGGACGCGGTTCATGAACGTCACGTAGTCGGCCGGGCTCGTCGAGTGGGCCTCGTCGCCGCCGATGTGCAGGTACGGGCCGGGGGTCAGCGCGGCCAGCTCGCCGATCACGTCGTCCAGGAACCTGTACGTGATGTCCTTGTTCACGCACAGCGTGCTGAACCCGACCTCCGTGCCCGTGTAGAGCGGCGGCGCCACACCGTCGCAGTTCAGCTCCGCGTACGACGCCAGGGCCGCGTTGACGTGGCCGGGCATGTCGATCTCGGGGATGATCGTGACGTACCGGTCGGCCGCGTAGGCGACGAGCGCGCGGTACTGGGCCTGCGTGTAGTAGCCGCCCGGGTCCCCGTCGACGGCGGTGCTCCCGCCGAACGTGGCCAGCCGCGGCCAGCTGTTGATGAACAGGCGCCAGCCCTGGTCGTCCGCCAGGTGCAGATGCAGCGTGTTTATCTTGTACAGCGACAGCTGGTCGATGTACCGCTCCACCTGCGCGACGGTGAAGAAGTGCCGGGCCACGTCGAGCATCGCGCCGCGGTAGGCGAAACGCGGCGCGTCCGTGACGTGGCCGGCGGGGACGCTGCGCCCGGCGAGCAGCTGCCGCAGCGTCTGCACACCCGCGAAGAGCCCGGCCGCCCGCCCGGCGGTCAGCGTCACGCCCCGCCCGTCGACGTCCAGGCGGTAGCTCTCGTCGCCGGTGTCCGCCCCGGCGAGCACCAGCGCGATCGTGTCGCCGCCCCGCCCGGGCCGGACGATCGGCAGCGGGCGGCCGGTGGCCGGGCGCAGGACCCCGGCGAGGTACTGCGCCACCCCACGCGCGGAAGGCCCGGCCGAGATCGTCGTGCCCCGGCCGATCGTGAAGCGCCCGGCCGCGGTGTGCGCGGACACCGGCGCGGGCACGATGTCGGCGTAGCCGGTGCCGGTCGTCGCCGCGACCGGCTCGGCGACCACGGCGGTGGACACGCCCGCGGCGACCAGGCCCGCGAGCACCAGCCTGAGCAGCATGGCCGCCTCCCGACTGTAAACAAGGCTTCTAAATCGACAATCGTCACCATATGACCGGGCCCGGGGCCGCGCAAGGCCGAGACGTCCGGGAACCGTCCCGGCCAAGCATCGCACCGGGTATGCGATCGTTCACGGGGATCTGTTGCGTGCTCCTCCTCGCGGGCTGCGCCCCCTCCGCCGAGCCGGCCGCTGTACGACGCCACACCCGGCCCGGGCCGCCGGCTGGTCGTGGTGGCCGGGGTGCAGCACGGCTCGGACCTGCTGACCCAGGCCGCCGAGGGCACCGCGAACGCCGCCAGGGCCGTCGACGACTTCCTGCGGACCGTGCGCTGAGCGGGCCGCACCTCGTCCCGCCGCGAATTTCCGGTACGCGTCGCTTGACGGTGTCGACTATCCTTCGCGCCGTTGATCTGGATCGCTCGATGCACGGGGGAAAGCGGATGCCACGTCACACGTCGTTCCTGGCCGTCCTGGTGCTGGCCGGAGTCGGGACCTCGGGCTGCCTGGGGATGCCGCAGCCGGATCCCCACCCGGTGCGGCCCACCACCACCTCCTCGAAGGCCGCGCCGTCGCCGAGCCCGGCCCCGGCCAAGGACGACGTGGTCGCCGCGCTCAACCGGCTCGCCGGGGCGCAGTTCACATACCACGTCAAGAGCAACCTGCCCGCCGACACCAAGGGCACCGCCACCGGCACCGTCGACGCCACGGGCGGCTTCGACCACGCCGGCAAGGTCTTCGAGGAGACCGTGACCGTCGCCGGGACCGGCACCGACGACGGCACCCATCACCGCATCGTCGTGGGCACCGACTCCTACGTGCTCACCAAGGAGAACACGAAGTGGGTCCACCTCGACCTCGGGCGGCTCAAGAGCCAGACCCTGTACGGGATCGACATGGAGGACCCGATCGGCCTGGTGGCGTTCACCGGTGCCGTGACGGAGGCGAGCGCGGGCGGGCCGCACGAGTACAAGGGGCAGTTCAAGCCCGGGGCGAAGTACAACTTCCTGCCGGTCGGGCGGCCCAGCATCGTCGCCATCTACGGCGGCACCGCGCCGTTCACCGTGACCACCGATGACCAGGGCAACATCACGAGCCTGCACATCGTGCTGGACGTGAAGGACCAGACCATCGACATGACGACGACGTTCGCCGGCCACGGGCAGCCGCTGGCCACCAAGCGGCCCGCCAAGAACAAGACCGCCGAGGCGTCCGACATCTACTACGGCTGAGGCGCACCCGGCCCTTTCCTACTTGTTCTATATATTTACATGACTCGAACACCGGGCTCACCGTTGCGGGCCCGGTGTTCGACGATTGTGGATGGCATGCGTAGATTTCCTGCCGTCCTGGCCATCGCCGCGCTGGCGGCCACCGCCGGCCTGGCCGCCTCCGGCGGCCCGTCACCGGTCGCCGCCGCCGCCGCGACCCCGCCGAACATCGTGTTCGTCCTGGTCGACGATCTGGCGTGGAACCTGGTGCAGTACATGCCGAGCGTCAAGCGCCTGCAGTCGGACGGCACGACGTTCACCGACTACACGGTCGCCGACTCGCTGTGCTGCCCGTCCCGGTCATCGATCTTCACCGGGAAGTTCCCGCACGACACGGGGGTCTTCACCAACGAGAGCCCCGACGGCGGCTTCGCCGTCTTCCACGACCGCGGCAACGAGGCGCACACCTTCGCCACCGCGCTGCAGGCCCAGGGGTACACCACCGCGTTCATGGGCAAGTATCTCAACGGCTACCTGCCCAAGGATCTGTACACGCCGCCGGGCTGGACCGAGTGGTACGGCGCCGGCAACGCCTACGGCGAGTACGACTACAACCTGAACGAGAACGGCACCCTGGTGCACTACGGCGACACCGACGCCGACTACCTGACCGACGTCGTGGGCGCCAAGGGCCGCTCGTTCATCAAGCGCACGGCCGCGGCGCACAAGCCGTTCCTGCTGGAGATCTCCACGTTCGCCCCGCACGCCCCGTTCACCCCGGCCCGCTCGGACCTCGACAAGTTCCCCGGCCTGACCGCCCCGCACACGCCGGCCTGGGACACCCGGCCCACCGGCGCGCCGGCCTGGCTCGCCGGCAACGGCCCCCTGACGGCCGCCGAGATCGAGAAGATCAACACAGACTACCGCAAGCGCGCACAGGCCGTGCAGGCCGTCGACCGCATGATCACCGGCCTGCGGCAGCAGCTCACCGACTCCGGCGTCACCGGCAGCACGTACGTCGTGTTCAGCTCCGACAACGGCTTCCACATGGGCGATCACCGCCTGGTCGAGGGTAAGCAGACAGCCTTCGACCACGACGTGGTGGTCCCCCTGGTGATCGCCGGCCCGAACGTCCCCGGCGCCGTCAGCCGCCCCCAGGCCGTGCAGAACATCGACCTGGCCCCCACCTTCCAGCGCATCGGCGGCGCCCCGGTGGCCGGCGACGTGGACGGCCGCTCGCTGCTCACCCTGGCCTCCGGCGGTCAGACCGCTCCGTGGCGCACCGCCTCCCTGATCGAACACCACGGCCCCGGCGCCAGCCCCGACGACCCGGACGTCCAGGACGCCCGCAACGGCATGCCGACGACCTACGCGGCCCTGCGCACCGCCACGTACACGTACGTGGAGTACGACGACGGCGAACACGAGTACTACGACCGCACCACGGACCCGTACCAGCTGACCAACGCCTACGACACCCTCCCCGCCGCCCGCCGCACGACCCTGCACGCCGACCTGAACGCCCTCCAGCACTGCCACACGGACACCACCTGCTGGGCCGCCGGCCACACGAGCTGACCGGCCCCCACCCGCCGGGCCGCTCGTCGCACTGCCGGGCGGCCCGGCCGGACGCCGGCGGCGGCTATGGGCCAGGCGCGCCGGCGGCGGAGCCGGGAGGCGCAGCGTTGGCCTAGAGTGCGGTGGGTGGATCTCTCGCATCTCGGCGTGCCCGTCCGTCCGATGGTCCGGGTCCACGGCGGGTTCGCCAACCGGATGTACCGGCTCGACACCGAGCAGGGGTCGTTCGCCGTCAAGGCACTCAACGTCCTCGACCGGCGGGTGGCCTACCGCGCCGAAGACGTCTTCCGGTTCGAGCGGGCCGCCTTCGCCGCCGGCATCCCGATGCCCGAGCCCGTCTCGATGGGCCCGGACACGCTCGTGCACCGCTGGGTCGAGGGCGAGAAGGTGCCCGAGGCCCCCGTGACCCGGCAGTACGCGTTCGCGATCGGGGAGATCCTCGCCCGCGTCCACGCCCTCGACGTGCCCTGGAGCGACGCCGAGGAGGAGGAGCCGGTGGCCCGGGACTGGCCCGAGCTCGCCGCGCGGGCCGCGGCGACCGGCCAGCTGTGGGCGGGCGAGCTGGCCGCCCGGGTCGAGACGTTCCAGGCGATCGCCGACCTCGTCGAGGGCTGCGAGCGGCCCGGGCCCGTGGTGCTGACCCACCGTGACATCCAGCCCTGGAACCTCCTCGCGCGGGACGGGAAGCCGGTCCTGCTCGACTGGGAGCTCTCCGGGCGGCTCGACCTGGCCGGCGAGCTCGGCTCGACAGCGCTCGGCATCGCCAAGGGGCCCGGCTTCGACGACGTCCAGCCGGCCGTCTTCGCCGCGGTCCTCGACGGGTACGTCGCCGGCGGCGGGGTGCTGCCGCCGTGGGGGCCGAGCTGGTTCGTGTACATGATCGGCGGCTGGCTGGGGCACACGCGGTGGAACATCCGCCGCTGCCTGGACGGCGCCGAGACCGGTGTCGAGGCCGGCAGCGGGCCCGGGCTCGCGCTGTCGCAGGCGTCCGCCCAGGGCGGCGTCCGCGGCCTCCCCGACCTCTTCGACCGCCTGCCGCACCTGCTGCACCTGCTCCGGCCCGACGGTGGATGACGTGGTCGCGGCCGGGGTGCCGGCGCTCGCCGGTGCCGTACGGGCGGGCCACCCGGGCCGGGTGCGCTACGGCAGTATGTCGGCGTGACCCTCACGCGCGTCGTCCCGGCACGGCAGGGCCGGGACGCGCAGGTGCGGGCCGGGCTCCTCGCCGCGGCCCTCGGGGTGGTGTACCTGCTGCTGCCGCGCATGGGCACTGACCTGTCGGCGCAGGTCGCGCGGGCCGACTTCTTCGCCGCCCACGCCGGCAGCTCGGTGGACCTGCGCTGGTACGGGGGAGTGGACCAGTTCGGCTACAGCCTCGTGGCCCAGGCGGTCATGGCCGCCATCGGCGTCCGGGTCACCGGGGCGGTCACGCTCGTCGCGGCCGCCGTCACGCTCGCCGCGCTCCTGCGCCGCACCGGGGCGGTCCGCCCGGTGCCGGCCGCGCTCCTCGGGGCGGTGGTCCTGGCCGGCAACCTCGTGTCCGGGCGGGTCACCTACGGCCTCGGCGTCCTCTTCGGGCTGCTGGCCCTGCTCGCCCTGACCTGGCCGCGGGCCCACTGGGCAGCCGCCGGCGCCGCCCTGCTCGCGTCGGCCACCAGCCCGGTCGCCGGGCTGTTCGTGGGGCTCGCCGGGGTGGCCCTGGTCATCGCCCGCCGGGTCCGGCCCGGCCTGCTGGTCGCGGTGCCGGCGGCCGTCCCCCTGGCGCTGTCGGCCGTCATGTTCGGCAACGGCGGCTGGATGAACATCGGCCACTGGGAGGTCGTGCGGGCGGTCGTGACGAGTCTCGTGGTCGCCGCGCTGGTGCCGCTGCGCCCGGTCCGCGCGGCCGGTGTCCTGTCGGGCGCCGGTGTGCTCGCCGCGGCGCTCGTGCACACGCCGGTCGGCCTCAACGCGACCCGTCTGGTGGTGATGTTCGCCCTGCCGGTCCTGGCCGGATACGCGACGGCCCGCGGGCTCGACCGGGCCCGGCTGATCGCGGTGCTGGCCGCGGTCTGCTGCTGGCAGCCGCCGGTGGTGCTCGGCGACGTCGCCGACATCGGCAACCCGGCCGCCGACCCGGCCTACTTCACGCCGCTGCGCGCCCGGCTGGGCGAGGCGCCGCTGACCGGGCGGGTCGAGATCCCGCCGACCCGCGACTCCTGGGAAGCGGCCTCGATGGGCGCGGTCCCGCTGGCCCGGGGCTGGCTGCGCCAGGCCGACATCGGCCGCAACCCGCTCTTCTTCACCACCGTCCCCGGTGCGGGCGGCACCGGCGTCCCGCTGACCGCCGACACCTACCGGGCCTGGCTGGCCGACCAGGCGGTCCAGTTCGTGGCCGTCCCGGACGCGCGGCTGTCGTGGCCCGGGCAGGCGGAGGCGGCACTGGTCCGCGCGGGCCTGCCCTACCTGACCCCGGTCTGGTCCGGCGCGCACTGGCGCCTCTACGCGGTGGCGAACCCCCGCCCGATCGTCGGGCCGCCCGCCGCCCTGGTCGATCAGACCGCGGCGACGCTGACGTTCGACGCCCCGGCGGCCGGCGCCGTCCCGATCCGCGTGCGCCACCATCGCCGCCTCCGCGCAACGGGCGGCGCGGCGGTGCTGCCCGACGGCGACTGGACGGTGGTCCGCGTCCCGGCGCCCGGCCGCTACACGCTCGTCAGTGACCGAACGTCTTCATGAGGTTCAGGAACCCGGGCCCCAGGATGATCACGAACATGGCCGGGAAAATGCACAACAACACAGGCAACAGAATCTTCACAGGTACCTTCTGCGCCATCTCCTCGGCCCGCTGGCGCCGCTTCATCCGGGTCTCCCGCGAATGCTCGCGCAGCACGTCGGCGATCGGGATGCCCAGCTCCCCGGACTGCAGCAGCGCCGTCAGAAACGTGCGCAGCTCGCGGATCGTGGTCCGGTCGGCCAGCGCCCGCAGGGCTGTCGCCCGGGCGCTGCCGATGCGCATCTCCTGCAGCGTGCGGGTGAGCTCGGCCGCGACCGGGCCGGTCGTGTAGGTGGCCACCTGCGCCATCGCCGCGTCCAGGCCCAGGCCGGCCTCGACGCCGATGACCAGGGCGTCGAGCGCGTCCGGGAGGTGCTTGAGCATCTGCTCCTGGCGCTTCTGGGCGGCGTTGAGCAGCAGCAGGTCGACGAGGTACGCGCCGATCGCCGCGCCCAGCGGCACCCCGGCCACCAGGCCCGCCACCCCGGCCCAGGCGGTGCCGAAGAACAGGCCGGCGGCGACCCCGCCGCACAGGCCCAGGCTGCGGGCCCGGATCAGGCGGGCCAGGGGCCAGGCCGGCGGGCTGCCCGCGTACTCGAGCCAGCGCTGCAGCCGGCGCACCGCGCGCGGGCCGGTCATCGCGGGGCCGGCCGCGCCGAGCGGGCCGTCGGCGAGGCGGGCCAGCAGCGGGGCCGGGCCGGCGGTCAGCCGGGCGGCGGCCAGCG
Organism: Dactylosporangium vinaceum; assembly: GCF_019904175.1. Lineage (GTDB taxonomy): Bacteria > Actinomycetota > Actinomycetes > Mycobacteriales > Micromonosporaceae > Dactylosporangium > Dactylosporangium vinaceum. Next base: position 5,622,525 of record NZ_CP061913.1, read on the forward strand.
CGGCGGGGAGCCGGCCGAACGGGGTGAGCGCGGCCATGACCCGCTCCCGGGCCGTCGGCGGCAGCCCGACCGCCACGACCATGAGCGCACCGGCGGCGGCCAGCGTGACGATCGCGAGGACGGCCGGCACGTCAGACGTCGATCCGGATCACGACGCGCAGCCACAGGGCACCCGCGCCGAGCGAGAGCACCGCGTACACCAGCAGCGCGATGCCGATCGGCTCACTGATCAGCGGGCGGATGTACTCGCTGCGGAACACCAGCAGCCACGCGCCGATGACGATCGGCAGGGCGAACAGGATCGCCGCGGACAGCCGGCCCTCCGCCGACAGCGTCCGGACGTGTCGCTGCAGCTGGGCCCGCTCGCGCATGGTGTCGGTCGTGGTCTGCAGCACGTCGGAGAGGCTGCCGCCGACCTCGCGCTGGATGCGGATCGCCATGACGAGCCAGATCACGTCGTGGTTGGCGGTCCGCTCGGCCAGGCGCTCCAACGCGTCCTCCAGGCGGCCGCCGAGGCGGGTCTCGCTCAGCACCCGCCGCAGCTCGTCGGCGACGACGCCGTCGCCCTCGTTCGCCGCGGCCTGGATGGCGTGCTGCAGCGTGAAGCCGGAGCGCAGCGAGCTCACCGCCAGGCGCAGCGCGTCCGGCAGGTCCTGGGCGAAGACGGCCTTGCGGCGGGCGACGCGGGCCCGCAGCACCACACCGGGCAGCACGGCCCCGGCCAGCAGGGCGAGCGGCAGCGCCACGAACCACGGCACCTCGATCATGAGCGCGGCGAACGTGACGACGACGAGCGCGGCCCGGGCACCTACCCACTGCCACTCGGTCAGGGGCACCGCCGCGTGCTCGAGCCGGGCCCGGGTCCGCAGCTGCCAGTCCCGGCCGGGCGCCGTCGCCGCGCGCCGCAGTGCCCCGGCCGGCTTGAGCCCGGACCGGCGCCCGAGCAGCCGGCGGCGGCCGAAGCGGCGCAGCTCGTGCAGGCGGCGCTGCATGGGCGTGCGGAAGATCAGCGGCAGGGCGATCCAGGCGGCCAGGAACGCCGCGGTGGCCACGGCCGCCAGGGCCAGCCGCGCGGTCACCGCCGGCCCTCGGTGAACGTCCCGGCCGGGACGGTGACGCCGTGGATGAGCAGCGAATCCAGGAGCCGGGGCCGGATGCCGGTGGCGGCCAGGGCGGCACTGCCCTGGTCGTAGAGGAAGATGTCCTGGAGGCTGATGATCTCGGCCTCCATGCCGACGATCTCGCTGATGTGGGTCACCCGGCGGCTGCCGTCGCGCAGCCGGCTCACCTGGATGACCAGGTGGACGGCGGAGGCGGTCTGCTCGCGGATCGCCCGCAGCGGCAGGTCCATGCCAGCCATGAGCACCATGGTCTCCAGCCGGGCCAGCGCGTCGCGGGGCGAGTTGGCGTGCAGTGTGGTCAGCGAGCCGTCGTGGCCGGTGTTCATCGCCTGGAGCATGTCCAGCGCGGCGGCGTCGCGGACCTCCCCGACCACGATGCGGTCCGGGCGCATCCGCAGCGCATTGCGGACCAGGTCGCGGATGCTGATCACACCCCGGTTCTCGAAGTTCGGCGGGCGCGACTCGAGCCGGACCACGTGCTCCTGGCGCAGCTGGAGCTCGGCGGCGTCCTCGACCGTCACGATCCGCTCGCCGCCGGGCACGAAGCCGGACAGCACGTTGAGCATCGTCGTCTTGCCCGAGCCGGTGCCGCCGCTGACGATGATGTTGGCCCGGCCGCGCACGCAGGCCCGCAGGAAGTCGGCCGTGCTGCGGGTCAGGGTCCCGAACCGGACCAGGTCGGTGACGGACAGGGGCTGGACCGCGAACTTGCGGATCGTCAGCGACGAGCCGTCAAGGGCGATCGGCGGCACCACGGCGTTGACCCGGCTCCCGTCGGGCAGCCGGGCGTCGACCATCGGGCTCGCCTCGTCGACCCGGCGGCCGACCCGCGAGCAGATCCGGTCGATGATGCGGCGCAGGTGGGCCTCGTCGTCGAACTCGACCTCCGCGGGCTGGATCCGCCCGGCCCGCTCGATGAACACCGAGTGGGGCCCGTTGACCATGATCTCGCTGACTGTCGGATCGCGCAGCAGCCCCTCGATCGGGCCGTGGCCCAGGATCTCGTCGGTGACCTCCTGGGTGATGCGGGCCCGGTCGGCGCCGGCGAGGGGGGTCTCCTCGCGGGCCAGGAGGTCGGCGAGGGTCTGCCGGACGCGCTGCTCCAGGTCTTCGGCGCCGTCGGCCTGCCCGCCGTACAACGTCGGGCCGAGAATCTCGGCGAGCGCACGCTGCATCCGCGGGCGGACCTCGGCGACGGGGTCGGCCGCCGTGCGCGCGTTGAACCGGTGGCGCTCGACCGGCGCCGCCACCACGTCGGCGCTCGGCTCGATCATCGGCGTCGGCCAGGCACTCTCACCCTGCGTCCGCTGCGCAATCCGATCCGACAGGCTCATGCCTGTACCTCCGCAGGCTCCGGCGCCGCCCTGAGCTCCACCCTGTAACACTGATGAGCGGCCACTCCGCTTCGCTCCGTACCGCTCATGCCGGCACCTCCGCAGGCTCCGGCGCCGGCCTGAGCTCCACCCTGTAACACTGATGAGCGGCCACTCCGCTTCGCTCCGTACCGCTCATGCCGGCACCTCCGCAGGCTCCGGCGCCGGCCTGAGCTCCACCCTGTAATACTGATGAGCGGCCACTCCGCTTCGCTCCGTACCGCTCATGTCGCCTCGCTCCGGGCGGTCTTCTTGCTGACGTTGCGCCGGCCGAACAGGAGCGCGCCGCGGCGGACCCGCTCGGGCTCGCGGTCGATGCCGGCGCAGCGGTCGGCGAGGCCGCGTACGGCCCGGCTGACCGGGTGGCCGGGGTTCTCCAGGATCAGCGGCGTGCCCTTGTTGACCGACGTCGGCACGTCCCGCGACGAGGGCATGTGGGTCGACAGCGGCGCCCCGACCGCCTCCTCGACGTCCTCGATGCTCAGGCCGACCTGCGAGTCGGCCCGGTTGAACAGGATCAGCCGCTGGTCCGGCGGGTACGTGAGCAGGTCGAACATCTCCACCGTGAGCCGGATGCTCTTGAGGGTCGGCAGGTCGGGGGTGACGACCAGGACGTACCAGTCGGAGCTGTCAAGCGCCGCGAGGACCTGCTCGGTGACGGCCGAGGAGGTGTCGATGACGATGAAGTCGTAGAGCGGGCGGGCGGTGGTCAGCAGCTCGGTGACCAGGTCCCGGCTGATCTGGTCGGCCGAGGCCGGGTTGGCCGGTGCGAGCAGCGTGTCGCAGCCGGGGATGTAGTGGGTGATGAGCGAGCGCAGGCCCGACTCGTCGAGGCGGCCGGTCATCGGCACGGCGTCGGCGATGCCGCGGGCCGGGGCCAGCTTGAGCATGATGGCGACGTCGCCGAACTGCAGGTCGAGGTCGATGAGCAGCACCCGGCGGCTGCCACCGGCGGCGAGGGCGACGGCCAGGTTGGTGGCCACGACGCTCTTGCCACAGCCGCCCTTCCCGGCGAAGACCGTGATGACCTTGGCGGTACTGTCGGCCGTTCGCGCCGGCCGCACGGTCGTCTGCATCGCCTTGCCCACCTCGATCGCGCGCAGGCAGGCGGCCCGGATGTCGGTCTCGTCGTCGCGCACGACCTCGCGGATCCCGGCCCGCAGGGCGCTCTGCAGCAGCGCGTTGGTGACCCGGGTGCGCACCAGCACGATGCCGAGCTCGGGCCGCTGGACCCGCTGGTAGGCGCTGAACTCGAGGACCTCGTCGAGCTCGACGGCGGCGCCGAAGACGACGAGGAGGCAGTCGGGGTGGCCGTTGAAGTACCGCTGCAGCTCGATCATGTCCGGCACTGTCTGGTATCCGGAGCGGAGCAACTGCTCGGCGTAGCGCTCCCGTTTGATGGCGTCCGGTTCGACGTAGATCTGCACGTGTCGTCGGTCCCTTCACCGGAAGAGGCGGTCGGTGTCGACGCGCCCGCCGGGCGCGACCCAGGTGTCGGGGCTCAGCAGCGCCGCGTAGAGCGTGCCGGTCTTCGTCGCCAGCACCACCCGCTGGGCGTCCTCCTGCTCGACCGCGAGCGTCAGCAGCACCGTGGCGTCGGAGTTGTTCGGGTCGAGCGGCTCGGGGGCCTCCGAGCCGACGGGTCGCACGCCGACGGCGAGGACCCGCACCCGGGACAGCAGGACGCGGGTGGCCATCCGGGTCGCGGAGACGACCGGCGACGGCCCGGTGCCCTCCGGGTCGCCCGCGGTGAGGAAGACCGTCACGTCGGCGCCCGCGCGCACGTAGTCGGCCACGGCGCCCTCCAGCTTGACCGGCACGCTTACCGCGAGCATGCCGTCGGGCACCGACAGGCCGCCGGTGACGACGGACGTCCGGTCGAACATGCCCCGCATCAGCAGCTGGCCGCGCTCGACCGGCGCGGTGAGCACCAGCGCCTCGATGGCCGGTCCGATCGAGGTCAGGGCGTCTGCGGGTACGGTCGATGCCGGCATCACCACCAGATCGGCCAGCCCGTTGTCGCGCAGTGCCTTTGCGGCGGTGCCGGCCGCCACCCGCTTCGCGGCGACGTAGACCCGCACCGGTTCGCGATCGGCCACGGCGCGCTCGTCGGCCCGCCGGGCGTAGGCGGCCATGAGCGCGACACTCAGGCACGCGAGACCGAACGCCACGAGAGCGAGCAGCAGCCGGCGACGCATCCTTGTGTCCTTTCCGTCACCCGGACCGGGCGATGACCTCGACGCCGCGGTCGGCGCCCGCCGCGGCGGTGGCCGAGGCGAGCGCCCTGATGTTGGCGGGCGTGAGCCCCTTGGTGAAGTAGCCGTTGACGCAGTTGGTGAGGCCCAGCAGCGTGCAGTTGTTCGCCGCCACCATCGGCGCCTGGTAGACCGGCGGCAGCGTCGCGAAGTAGTAGCCGGTGACGACGAACGCGGCGAACCCGGCGACGTGGAAGGTCGGCGGCACCGAGACGGACACCGAGTCGTAGATCGGCACCAGCAGCGGCTCCCGGGCCGTGTACGCGGCGGCGATCGCACTGCGGCACGGGGCGGTGCCGGCGGGCAGGATGGTGCCGACGGGGAGGTTGTCGCCGACCGACACGGTGTTGAGCAGGCAGCTCGTCGCCGACGCGGTGAGCCAGGCCAGGCCGCCCAGGGTGATGCCGGGGCAGAGCGACACGAGGGAGCGCACCGGCACCACGCCCTCCTGCACGGGCCCGGTGACGCCCTTGGCCGGCGGGACCGTGCCGGGCGTGGTGACGTGCTGGGCCACCGGCGCGACGGGGCCGAAGACGGTGCCATTGGTGGTGATGGTGTTGTAGGAGCACTGGGCGATGCCGAAGGCCATCACCGTCGCCCCGGTCTTCATCGGGCCCCACTGCACCCGTGAGCAGCTCTGCGGGTAGGCCGCCTTCGCCCCGACCGCGCCCGCGAAGTAGGTCGGGGCGGCGCTCGACCCGCCCGGTCCGCGGCTGTACGTGGTCGCCTTGACGAAGTTGCCGCTCGCCGGATCGCTGCCCAGGCACGGGCGCAGGTTCGTCGTCGAGCGGGCCGAGCCGGCCGGGCACGCGGTGAGCGCGTTGAAGGAGCCACAGACGCTGATTTCGGCGGTACCGTCGCGGGCGTTGCCGGTCGCCGCGGGGAGCCCGGCGGTGCGGGCGGTGGCGCTGGTGCAGCCCGTGTTCGCGATGCAGAACTGGGCGGCGGCCCAGGCGGCGCCGTCGGCACCGTTGGCCAGCTGCCCGCGCTCGTCCAGTGCGGCGCCGACGTCGATGACGATCGTCGCCAGGCCGAGCAGGACGCCGGCCGACAGCAGCACGGCGAAGACCGTGACCACCGCGCCGCGGTCGCCGTCCCGGTCGGACGCGGACCCTGGCCTCAGCCGACGCACGCCATGATTCCCGTCGCGCTCATCGACGACCAGCCGATGCTCTTGCCGAAGAGCCCGGCGATGCTGCTGATCTGCGTGGCCGGGGTGAAGGTGGCGGTGACCACCACCTTCGCGGAGACGTTCGTGGCGGCGCCGGCCGGGCACGCCACCGTCACGGTGGCCGTCGCCTTGCCCGAGCCGCCCATGACGTTGTCGACCTGGGTCTGCGCGGACAGGCCCACGGCCTCCGCCCGGGCCCCTTCGCGGGCGGCCTGGTTGAGCAGCAGCCGCTGGTTGTAGGCCCGCCCGAAGTCGACGATCGCGAAGACGATCAGCAGCAGGACGGGCAGCACGATCGCGAACTCGACAGCGGCCGCTCCGGTGTCGTCACCCCGCAACGCACCGACGCCGCCCCAGCGACCGGACCAGAGGCCCGGCCGGCTCGGGCGGCGCGGCGGCGGCATTTCGGCAGACGACCCCGGTCAGACCTTGGCGGCGATCTGGTTGAACAGCGTGCTGAGGTTGTTGCCCAGCAGCGTGACGGCGGTGACGATGACCACGGCGATCAGGGCGACCAGCAGGCCGTACTCCACCGCGGTGGCCCCGTCCTCACCCCGCGCCCGCACGGCGGCGATACGAGCAGCCATCCAGTTGCTCACCTCGTTGAACATCCTTGCTCCCTCCGACGCCGTGGACCATTCCGTGGCCAGTCGCAGAGAGTATCGGCGCGACTACTCTAGGCTTAAGGGGAAGTCGCGATCAGACGGGGAACAGATGTTGGGCACTCGAGATGAGCCGTCCGAGCACGTCGCGCAGCTGCTGCGCCAGGCGCGCAAGTCGCTCGGGCTGAGCCTCGCCTTCATCACGCGGATGGACGGCACCACCCAGCACGTCGAGGTGGTCGAGCCGCGCGTGCCGCCCCTGCTGCGCGACAACCACCTCGCCTTCCCGGACGAGACGACGATCTGCCGGGCCATCCTGGCCGGCCGCCTGCCCGCGCTCATGCCCGACATGCGCGACATTCCGGAGGCGATGGCCCTGCCCGCCGTGCGCAAGATGCACCTGCGCGCGTTCGTCTCCGTCCCGATCCACCTCGCCGACGGCACCTTCTACGGCACCCTGTGTGCGGCCGGCTTCCGCCCCGCCACCGGGCTCGGCCCCGAGCACGAGCAGCTCATGCGCGACCTGGCCGACGCGACCGCCGAGATCATCGAGCCCGGCGCGCGCGGCCGGCTGGCCGAGGACGCGCTGCGGGCCCGGATCGAGGTCGCGACGGCCGAGGAGGCCCGGCTCCTGCTCGACCCGGTGGTCCACCTGACCGGCCGCCGCCGGATCGGCGCCTGCGCGGCCGCCCTCGGCGGCGAGCACCCCGAGCCCCTGGAGGCGCTCCTGGCGGCGGCCCGCAACCTCGGGGAGCAGGACCGGATCGCCGTGCGGGCCCTGCGCCGGGTCGGGTCGATCCTGCCCCGCACGGCCGGCTACGTGGCGCTGCCGGTCGCGGCGGCCACGCTGCGGCACAAGCCGTTCGTGCGCACACTCGCCGCCCTGCCGCTGGGCCGGATCGTCCTGGAGTGCGCGGCCGACGAGCTGGCCGACGACCCGGAGGCGGCGGCGCACGCGCTCGAGCCGCTGCGCGCGGCCGGACTGCGCCTGACCGTGCGCACCGCCGGGCCGGTCGCGCTCGGCCACCTCCAGCCGGAGCTGGTCAAGCTCGAGTCCCCGGCCGCGGCCGCGGCCGGCCCGCTGATCGAGGAGGGCCCGGTCCGCCCCCGCCTGGTCGCCGCCGGCGTCGACAGCGAGGCCGACGCGGCGGCGCTCCCGGACCTCGGCGTCCAGCGCGGCCAGGGCCGCCTGTTCGGGCCGCCGGTCCTGCCCGAGCTGCTGCGCGACAGCTACTGAGCCCCGCCGCCGGACGCCGGCGTACACCGTGGAGGATGGCCGGCGCTCACAGGTGCCCGGCGCGGTGGCGTTTCAACGAGCGGGCGGCCAGCGAGACGATCAGATTGACGCCGCCCAGGAGGGTGCCGAGGTAGATCGCGGCGGGGACTGTCTGCCGGGCGTCGGCGACCCGGTCGGCTGGGGAGTCGACCGCGTCGATGTGGATGCGGTCGCCGTCGAGGCGGATCGGCACGCCCTGGTACACCGTCACCTGCACCGGGGTGCCCGGGACGTAGCTGTCGATGCGGTGCAGGGACACGGTCATCGTCAGCGGCCGGCCGTCGACGTCGACGAGGGCCTGCCGCAGGCTGAGCGCCGTCATGGTGCCGGCGACCGTCGCGCGGCAGGAGGTACCCGAAAAGATCTGGGTGGCCGCACACACCGGGGCCTGCTCGGCTCGGCGCTGCTGGGCCTCGGCCTGGCGCTGGGCGATGAGCGCCACGCCGGCGACGGCCCAGCCCAGGGCCAGGACGGCCAACGAACCCCACACGGGCAGCACGATCGGGCGCCGCTTGAACACCCGGCCAGTGTGGACCATCCGCGCAACTACGCCGGGCGGCGCCCCCAGGCCGAGATCAGCGGGGCCAGTGTGAGGTCGAGCTCGCCGGCGTCGACGGCGGCCAGGTGCGCGTCGATCTCGGCGTCGTCGGCCAGGCCGGCGGCTAGCAGCTCGGGCCGGACCATGCGCACCGTCGACGCCTCCAGCCGGTCGCAGGCCGGCCCGCCGACCGGGAAGCAGCCGGCCGCCGCCACATCGACCAGGCCGGCCGCCCGCAGGGCCCGCGGCAGGGTCCGGCCGTAGCGCAGGTCGGCACCGCGGCGGGTCATCAGCTCCCGGACGGCCCGGCGCAGGCGGTTCGCCCGCTGCTGGGCCGGGCCGGTCTCGTCGAGGCAGGCCAGCGGCTGCAGTTCGGTGTCGGCGTCCTCGACGAGCAGCCAGCCGCCCGGCCGCAGCGCCGCCACCATCGCCGCCAGCGCCCGGGCGCGGTCGGGCAGGTGGACGAGCACGAGCCGGGCGTGGACCAGGTCGAAGGTGCCCGGCGCCGGCGGCGGGTCCGCGACGACATCGTGCCGGAGCATCTCGTATCCGCCGCCATGCGGGTCCAGCCAGGCCGGGTTGATGTCGGTGGCCAGCACGTACCCGGCCGGTCCGACGGCCGCGGCCAGCGCGGCGGGGACGCTCGGGCCCCCGGCGCCGACCTCCCAGCAGCGCGCGCCCGCCCGCAGCCCGAGCCGCTCGAGGTGCCCACGGGTGACGGCGTCGAACAGCTCGGCCAGCCGGGCGAACCGCTCGCCGGCCTCGGTCCGGGCGTTGTCGAGCAGGTAGCGGTGATCTGGCATAGCCCACATTCTGCTCCGGTGCCGAAGCCGCCGGGCCCGCCGCCCCGCGGATACGCCACCGGCGATCGACGGCGGTGTGCTGCACTAGGGCATGCAGATGCGTCCGGCGGAGTTGGCGGCGATCCGGGCCGGGGACGTCGACGTGGCGTTCCGGCGGTGGGACCGGCCGCGGGTCAAGGCCGGCACCCGGATGCGGACCGCCGTCGGGCTCGTCGAGGTCACCGCCGTCGAGCGGGTGCCGGTGCGCTCGCTGACCGCGGCCGACGCGCGCCGGGCCGGGGCGGTGTCGCTGGCTGCGCTGCGGCAGGCCCTGGATCGGGTGCACGCCGAGCGGCCGGTGTACCGGATCGGGCTGCGCTATGCGGGCGCCGATCCGCGGCAGGCGCTGCGCGAGGCGGTGCCGGACGCGGAGGAGATCGCCGCCCTCGTCGCCTGGCTCGACCGCCTCGACCGGGCCGCGCCGGCGGGGCCGTGGACGCGGGCGACGCTGCTGCTGATCGACGAGCTGCCGGCCACCCGGGCGCCCGACCTCGCGCGGCGGATGGGGCGCGAGACGCTGCCGTTCAAGCAGAACGTGCGCAAGCTCAAGGAGCGCGGCCTGACCGAGTCGCTCGACATCGGCTACCGGCTCTCGGCCCGCGGCGCCGCCGTGCTGGATCACGAGGGCCATCCCCGGGCGGTGCGCGGCACGCCGGTGCGGGCGCCGGGCACGCCGCTGCCGCGCCTGGGCGCCGGGGCGACCCGGGCGCTCACCGCCCGCGGCCTGGTCAGCCTCGAGCAGGTCGCCGAGCTCGGCGCGGCCGAGGTCGGGGCGCTGCACGGCGTCGGGCCCTACGCGCTGGGCAACCTGCGTGCGGCGCTCGACGCGGCCGGGCTGGCCTTCCGCGCCTGACGGCACCGCCGCGGCCCCCGTGGTGCCGGCCCGCGGCGCCGCCGCGGCGACGTCGCGGGCCGGTGGGCGTTCAGGGCAGGAGCTCGATGTAGCCCTCGGTGCCGTGCACCCGGATCCGCTGCCCGTCCGGGATCAGCCGCGTGGCCCCCACGACGCCGACGACGGCCGGCAGCCCGTACTCCCGGGCGACCACGGCCCCGTGCGTCATCACCCCGCCGACCTCGGTCACCAGGCCCGCGATCGCCACGAACAGCGGCGTCCAGCTCGGGTCGGTGTAGGCGGTGACGAGGATGTCGCCGGGTTCGACGACGGCCGCGGCCATGTCCAGGATGACGCGGGCCCGCCCCTCGACGGTCCCGGCCGAGACCGGCAGGCCGAGCAGCGCCCCGGCCGGCAGGTCCCCGCGGTGATATGACCCGTTGAGCCCCTCGCCGTCGGAGGTGAGCACCCGCGACGGGGTGAGCGCCTGGAAGGTCCGGAACTCCTCCCGGCGCCCGGCGATGAGCCCGGCGTCGGCCCGCCCGGTGCGCACCACGTCCCGCAGCTCCGCGAAGGTCAGGAAGAAGATGTCCTCCGGATCGCCGATGACCCCGCGTGCGGCCAGGCGCCCGGCCTCGTCGAGCAGGGCCCGCTTGTAGATCCAGTAGCGGCTGACCATGCCGTACTTCGGGTACTCCCGGTAGCCGATGAACGTCCGCACCAGCTCGATCTTCGCCTGCGTCCGCTCGGCGTCACCGTCCGGCAGCGCGCGCAGCCGCTCGACGACCTCGCCGGCCTTCGCGAGCGCCTCCAGCCGCCCCTGCTCGAAGCGCCGCCGGCTCTCGCCCGGCTCGAAGTTGCGCACGTTGCCCAGCAGCAGCGGCACGAGCGTCGAGGGCCGCTCCCGCCACCGGGGCCGGGTGATGTCGATCTCCCCGGCGCAGCGCATCCCGTACCTGTCGAGCCACGCCTCGATCGCCGCCCGCACCGGCTCGGGGAGCCGCTCCAGGAAGTCGTCGCCGGCGTCCTCCAGCACCGCCACCGCACCGGGGTGGGCGCGGACCACGTCGGCCACGTCGAGCAGCGCCAGCCCCATCTCCGAGGTGACGTTGTCGGGCACCGACTGCGAGAGCGTGTCGGCGACGTTCTTCTCACCGAGCCGCGCCTCGATGTGCTCGTTCAGCCACCAGGTGGCCTCCATCGCGGACATGTACACCCGATGGCCGCGCCGGTCGAACAGCACCCGCCGCAGCTCCTGGATGTCCGCCTGGATGAAGTCGAGCAGGTCGGCCCCGGTCTTCCCGCGGATCTCCAGGGCCGCGGCCGCGATCGACGCGTCGGTGGCCGCGATCAGCTCGGCGACGATGGCGGGGTCGGTCTCGATCGGCTCCGTCGGGCCGCCCAGCAGCGGCGGGGGAGCGGCCGCGTCCGGCCGCTCCCGGATGTACCCGTCCCGCTCGAGCACGCTGCGCAGCGCGTCGCCGGTCAGCGGATCGCCCTTGCCGATCAGCTCGAGCAGCGCCGCCCGGCCGCCCGGCGTCGCCACCCGCTGCGTGACGTCGACGAACAGCCGCCCGCCCGCCTCGGCCATCGGCGCCGGCGTCGTCATCTGCCAGAACGACAGCCCGAGCGGCTTCATCGCGTCGGTCATCATCTGCTGATGCCCCACGGAGAGGTACACGTGGTGCTCGTCGTCGCCGGTGGCCGGGACCGGGAACAGCGTCGTGATGGGCCGGCTCTGCACCACCTGGAACCCGTCCGCGTCCAGGCACCACTCGATGTCCTGGGGGCGCCCGAAGTACGCCTCGATCCGCCGCCCGAGCCGCACGAGCTCGGCCGTCTGCGCCTCGGTCAGCACCGCACCCGGGGCGTCGGGGTCCACCCGCCCGGACACGAGCGCGTCACCGAGCCCGTGCACGGCCTCGACCCGGGCCACCGTCCGGTTGCCGGACAGCGGGTCGGCGGTGAACAGCACCCCGGCCGCCTGCGCCTGCACCATCCGCTGCACCACAACCGCCATGCGCACCGCACCGCTGTCGATCCCGTTGTGCTCGCGGTAGGCCACGGCCCGCTCGGTGCCCAGCGAGGCCCAGCACCGGCCCACGTGCTCGACGACGGCGTCGGCGCCCACGACGTTCAGGAACGAGTCCTGCTGCCCGGCGAACGACGCGGTGGGCAGATCCTCGGCCGTGGCACTGGACCGCACCGCGTACGCCACACCGTCCTCGACCCGCTCCCGGATGGCCGCCGCCACCTCGTCCGGCACCGCCGGGCCGTCGGCGCGCGCGAAGGCCGCCGTCGTCACGCAGAACCCGGGCGGCACCCGCACCCCCTCGATCCGCCGCAGCGCCCCCAGATTCGCGCCCTTGCCACCGACAGCGCCGATGAACGTCTCGTCGACCTCGTCCAGACCCAGCACGTACCGCTCGCTCACGTGACCCCCGCGTCCTCGCCCGTTTGTGGTCCGGCCGACGATTCTGCTGCGCCACCCGGGTCTTGTGGCAAGCCCCCTGACCTGCTATATGTTAAATATGGCAGGGAGTTGCATCTCCCTGCCTTTGTCATTTCCCCGCCCGGTCCCGACGGCGTCGCGCTCGCGTCGGCGCCCGGCCGGGGTACGCCGAGCCGGTGGCGAGCTCGCGGACGGGCAGGTGCAACGACTCGGGCGGCCGGACGATACTCGGCCGACTCGTCGGCATATCGAGCATTTCGGCGGCATTGCGCGGCGTTTCGGCGGTTCCATACCGGTTCTGCGCTGCCGACGATGCACTGGTGGACGCGCATGCAGAAGACGTCATCGAGGTCGAGCGGTCGAAGGCGGCCACCGGGGCCGTCCACACGGTGACGCTCGCCGGTGGCCGGCCGGTCACCGTCAACGTTCCGCCCGGCGTCAAGGAAGGCACGCTGCTGCGCCTGCCGCGGCAGGGGCCGGGCGGGGCCGATGCGTTCGTCCGGGTGCGGCTCACCCGGCCCGCCGGCCCGTGGCGCGCGATGCTCGGCTCGCGCGGGGCCAGGGTTGCTCTCGTCGCGGCGGCCGCTGTCGTCGTGGCCGGGGTCGCGGTCGGCGTCGCGGTCAGGGCCCAGCACTCCACGGACGGCACGGCCCAGCCGGCGGCCGAGCCGCAGCTCAGCGCGAGCGTGGTGGCCGATCCGCTCGGCGACCTGCGGGACCGGGACTGCCTGCACAACGAGGGCACCGACAGCGAGCCGGTCATGGACCGGGCGGCCTGCACGAGTGGCAACTACCGGGTGCTGAGCCGGCACCCCGGCACTGTCGACGACGCGATATGCGACCTGGAGGCGGGCACGACGCACAGCTACGTGTCCAAGAGCTACTGGGTGTACAGCACCGGCGTGAAAACCCTGAACACCGCCCAGTCGTCGGTGCTGTGCCTGGAGCAGGTCGGGTAGCCGGCTACGACGCCGAGAGATTGAGCTCGTAGTGGCGGATGATGTCGACCACCTCGTCGGCGGCTGCTGTCAGCTCCGCGATCTCGGTGTCGGTGAAGGTGTGAGCCTCGCCGCTCATCGCGCAGTGGGCGCCCAGGATGTGCCCGGACGGCAGCCGCAGCGGGATGCCCGCATAGGAGCGGACCAGGCCGACCTGCACGACCGGGTTGGTGCCGTGGACCGGGTCGTCGCGGAGGTCGTCGACGACGTACGGGGCCTCGTCCAGGACGACCTGCGGGCAGAAGGTGAACTCGTTCGGGCCGCCGCCCGAGCTGACCAGGTCGTGCTCGGGGTCGGAGGCGGCCAGGGTCGCGGTGGCCGTGTCGAGGACGGCCTGGACGGCGGCGATCGGGACGTTCAGCCGGCCGGCGCTGCGCCGGCAGACCACCTGCAGGCGGTCGTGCAGGTCGGGGTTGAACAGGTCGTAGGCGGCCAGGCCGCGCATCCTGCCCAGGTTGGCGATCTTCTCATTGGACCGGTTCATGATCCTCGGGTCACCTCTACTCGGCTTGCGCAATCGTGGTCGGGTTGTCGAGTTCGCGCTCGCGGGCGCGGATCAGGTCGTGGACGGCGGAGAGCCGGACGAACGTCGCCGCCCGGATCGCGAGGCTGCGGCCGCACAGGGCGGTGACCGGGTCGGCCGCCAGCATCGCGGCGACCAGGCGGTCCAGGGACTCCGGGTCGCTCTCGCGGCCGGAGAGCCGGGCCTTGGCCAGCAGGTCGCCCCACAGCTGCTCGGCTCCGGCGCCGTAGAGGTTGTGCAGCGCCTCGCGGGCCTCGGTCAGGTCGGGGCGGGACATCTCGTACGGCCCGGTGTTCACAACGGTCACTACTGCCTCGCAATCCGCGCGGGCCCGGAGGCCGGTGATCAGTACGTGAACCTGGCGACCATGTTGTTGAGCCGGTCGGCCAGTCCGGACAGGTCGTCGGCGGCGCCCTGGCTGGAGTGGGCCGACGTCGAGGTGGCCGCCGTCACCTGGGCGACCGCCGAGAAGTTCGACTGCACCTCGCCGGCCCCGCGGGCGGCGTCGGTGATCGAGCGGGTCATCTCGTTCGTCGTGGCCGACTGCTCCTCGACGGCGGCGGCGATCGTGTGGCTGAACTCGGTCAGCTGCCCGATCACCTCCTCGATGCGCTGCATCGCCGCGCTGGCACCGTCGCTGCCGGCCTGGATGGCGCCGATCCGCTTGGTGATGTCCTCGGTGGCCCGGGCCGTCTCCTGGGCCAGGTCCTTGACCTCGCTGGCCACGACCGCGAAGCCCTTGCCGGCGTCGCCGGCCCGGGCCGCCTCGATGGTGGCGTTGAGCGCGAGCAGGTTCGTCTGCTCCGCGATCGACGTGATCAGGCGGACGACCTCGCCGATCTCGGCGCTTGACTGGCCGAGCGTGGTGAGCTGCCCGGTGGCCGTGCGGGCGATGTCAAGCGACTGGTTGGCGACGTCCGCGGCCCGCGAGGACGTGGTGGCGATCTCCTGGATCGAGGCCGTCATCTCCTCGGCGCCGGCCGCGACCGACTGGATGTTCACGTGGACCTCATCGGCGGCGCGGGCGGCCATCGACGCCTTGCCCGAAGCCTCGTCGGCCCCGACGTTCAGGTCGCCGCTGACCTTCGACAGTTCACCGGCGGCGCTGGAGAGCGTGTTGGCGGTACCCGCCAGATCTCGAACTGTCGCCCGGACGGACTCCATTGCCGAATCGAGGTCGCGGCTCATCTGGCCGAACTCGTCGTTCGTCGTGAGCCCGCTGGACACGGTGAGGTTCCCGGCGGCCAGGGCCGTGATCGCCGCGCGCACCCGGTCGACCCGGTGGCTGGTCTGCCGCGTGATCATCACGGCGGCCACCGTCATGCCGGCCAGCAGGACGATCACGCCGATGACGATGGAGGTCTTCGTGCGGGTCTCGGCGCTGTTCGCGGCGGCGGCGCGCTCCGAGAGCAGGCTGGCCTCCTCGTCGTACATCGCCGCCGTCAAGGTGCGGATCTGGTCCATCAGCGCCTTGCCCGCGTTGGTGAGCACGATCTTCTGTGCGGCCTCGAAGCCCTCCGCCCGGCGCGTGTCGATGACCTTCTTGAGGGAGGCCAGCCGGGCCGTGATCAGCGGGGCCAGCTGGTCCAGGCGCTGCTGCTGCCTGGGGTTGTCGGCGGTGAGCGAGCGCAGCTTGGCCTGCTCGGCGTCCACCTGCGGCAGCGCCTTCGCGTACGGGTCGAGGTACGCGTCCTCCCCGGTGATCACGTAGCCGCGCTGGCCGGTCTCGGCGTCCTTGATGCTGGAGTTGAGCGCCTCGACCTGCCCGAGCACCTCGTACGTGTGCTTCACCTTGCCGTTGGTCGCGACCAGCGAGTCGACGGACAGGTACGCGACAGTGCACACGGCTCCGAAGACCAGCGCGATGCCGACGAAAATCAGCATCAGCTTGCGGCCGATGGTCATGCTCGTCATGTCCGGCTCTTCGGACTGCCGGGCGCGCGGCTGAGAGAAACTCCGCAACCGCTTTCCACCGAAACGCACCCGACAACCGGCGCCGGCGGGTGCTAGCCTCGCTTCGCCACTTCGTCCTGGAGGATGGCGCGCGGGTGCTGGACGTGCCGTGCGGCAGCGGCCGGCACAGCATCGCCCTCGCCGGCCGCGGCTACCGGGTCACCGGCCTCGACATCTCGGCGGAGGCGATCGGGCACGCCCGCTCGCGACCGCGGGCACCCGCGAGTTCGTGGCGGCGCCGGCCCGCACGGTGCGGCCCGGCGGCGGCCTGGTCGTCGACTTCAGCGCGGCCGCCGAGTCGGTGCTGCCCGGCTTCACCGGCGCGCCGACCGGGTCATGCACACCGGCGACATCACCGTCGAGGCGCGCACCGAGTACGACCCGGTGGACAGCCGCATGCTCAGCCACTACCGCTTCATCCGCGGCGCCGAGGTCCATGCGGCGACGGCGGCGCACCACGTGTACACCAGCGGCCAGATCGGCGACTTCCTGACGGACGGCGGGTTCGGCGAGATCCGCCGCTTCGCCGGCCCCGACGGGTCACCGTTCACGCTCGGCTCACCCCGGCTCCTGGTGACGGCCCGCCGGGTCGAGTAGCCGGACGCCCGTCCGCTCCTCGGAGACCGCCCACAGCCGCCGGGCGGTCTCCGGGTCGCGGGCCGCCGCGGACGGCGGCACGACACCGGGCGCGCCGCGCATCTCGCCGAGCCCGGTCGGCCCGATGAACTGGCCGCCTTCGCCGCTCGTCGCGGCGAGCACGATCGGCCGGGCGCCCTGCTCCGCGCTGACCGCCAGCAGCGGGTTGCCGAGCTTCATCAGCGCCCACCGGTACAGGCCCGGCTTGACCGTCGCCTGCAGCCCGGTCGCCGCGTATCCGGGGTGAGCCAGCACGCTGCGCACCGGCGAGCCCGCGGCCGTCAGCCGCCGGTGCGGCTCCAGGCCGAAGATCGCGTTGGCGAGCTTCGACTGGTTGTAGGCGCCTGTCGCGCTGTAGGCGCGGGCGCCGTCGAGGTCGTCGAAGTCGATGCGGCCCTGGCGGTGCAGGGTCGAGCTGACGGTGACGACGCGCGGGTCCGCGCCGGCGGCCAGCCGGTCCAGCAGCAGCCCGGTGAGGGCGAAGTGGGCCAGGTGGTTGACCGCGAACTGCAGCTCGTACCCCTGCGCGCTGAGCGTCCGCGGCGGCGCCATCACGCCCGCGTTGTTGATGAGCACGTCGACCCGCTCGACCCCGCCGGCGAACGCCCGGACCGAGTCGAGGTCGGCCAGGTCGACCACGCGTACCTCGGACGACGAGCCGCTCGCCAGCTGCGCCTGCGCGGCCCGGCCCCGGCCGGGATCGCGCACGGCCAGGATCAGGTGCGTGCCGTCCACGGCGCTGAGGAGCCGGGCGGTGGCGAGGCCGAGCCCGCTGCTCGCCCCGGTGATCACGAATACGCGTCCGGTCGTCATGCGCACCATCATGGCCGTCGACTTCTGCGCCGATCACCACGACCCGGTGAAGACGCTGGCGGTGGTCCGGCTGATCCAGCGTACGCCGGCCCTGCGCGCCCGGACGCTCGAGCGGCAGTCCCGCTGGCAGGCCGATCTCGCGGAGGTCCTGGCCGAGCGGCTCGGGCTGCCCGCCGACGACCTCTTCCCGGACCTCGCCACCCGGATGGCCCTCGCCGCCTTCGACGCCGCCATGGAGCGCTGGGCCCTCAGCGACGGCGCCGCCGACCCGCGCGCCCTGACCGAGCGGGCGTTCGCCCTCCTGGAGCCGGCCCTGCGGCGCTGAGGCGCCGGGGGCGGTCGCCCTAACGCAACCTCAAAGCGATCTTTGGTCGGTCTTTGGGCGTTGACCCGGCGGCAGTGATGGGCTTAGTTTTCACGCACATCGATCGTCGATGAAAATTCCGACCGCCAACGGAATGCTTCAGGGAGGCTTCGCCATGCCCATCAGGCTCACTTCGCCACGTCCGATCCTGGCCGTGGCCGCGCTGGTCCTCGGGACCGCACTCGGCGCGGTCGCGGTCACCGCGGCGACCACCGGCCAGGCCGGCGCGGCCGCGAACAGCTGCGGGAACGTGTTCGACGACTTCAACTACGCCTCGTCGAGCGACTCCGGGTTCACCGGGCACGGCTGGGTGCCCCGCGGCAACGCCGGCGGCCCCGGCGTGCCCGGTGCGACCTGGTCCCCGGCCCAGGTCACGTTCCCGACGTCGGGCGGGCAGAAGGTGATGCAGCTGACCGCGTCGACCGACGGCACCGGCGCCGGCACCCGCCAGGCCGAGGTGCTCTCGGCGCAGAAGCGCTACTTCGAGGGCACCTACGCCAGCCGCATCCGCTTCACCGACGCGCCCACGAGCGGCAACGACGGCGACCACGTCAACGAGACGTTCTTCGCGATCAGCCCGCTCAACGGCGACCTCGACCCGACGTACAGCGAGCTCGACTTCTCCGAGTACCTGCCCAACGGCGGCTGGGGGGAGGCCGGGCCCATCAACTACCAGACCAGCTGGTACACGTACCGCCCCGACCCGTGGTACGCCGACAACACCCACTCCCAGCAGCAGCGCAGCTACGACGGCTGGCACGACCTGGTGGTGCAGGTGTCCGGCGGCCACGCCAGGTACTACATCGACGGCACGCTTGTCGGCGACCACTCGGGCAAGTTCTACCCGCGCCAGACGATGACCGTGAACTGGAACCTGTGGTTCATCGATACGGCCGCGCACACCGGCGGCACCGCCACGTACGTCCAGCAGGTCGACTGGTTCCTGTTCGCCCGCAACCAGGTCCTGTCCCCGTCCGCCGCGACGGCCCAGGTCGCCGCCTACCGTGCGGCCGGCAGCACCTTCACCGACACCTTCGACACCGCCCCGGCGTGCGGCGCGAACGGCAACACCGGCGCCATTGTCGGCAATGGCAGCAACCGCTGCATCGACATCCCGTCGGCCAACGCCGCCGACGGCAACCAGCTGCAGATCTGGGACTGCAACGGCACGAACGCCCAGCAGTGGACCTTCAACGCCGACGGCTCCGTGGGCGCCATGGGCAAGTGCATGGACGTCTCCGGCGGCTCCACCGCCGACGGCGCCACCATCCAGCTCTGGACGTGCAACGGCACCGGCGCCCAGAAGTTCACCCTGACCGCCGCCGGGGACCTGGTGAACCCCCAGTCCAACAAGTGCGTGGACGTCGAGAACGTGGCCACCGCCAACGCCTCGAAGCTGCACCTCTGGACCTGCAACGGCGCCAGCAACCAGAAGTGGCACCGCTGACCGACGCCGACCGACCGGGGACCCCACCGCGCGACCGGTGGGGTCCCCGCGGCGCGGGGCCGGCGCGGGGCCGCTATTCCCTATTGAAACGATCGGGAATGCCGACTATGGTCACGGCGTGCACACACCGAAGACCATTTCTCGCCGGGCCCTGCTGACGGCCGCTGCCGGCGCGGGTGCGGCCACCGTCCTGACCCCGTCGCCGGCCGGGGCGGCCGGGCCCGGGGTCGACACGCTGCTCGAGTGGTACGACGTCACCGCGGCCGCGGTCGGCGTCATCACCGGGCCGCAGCAGGTGACCAACAGCCGGACCTGGGCCATCGCCTGGATCGCCGCCGGGCGCGCGATCGCGGCCGCCCGTCCCGGGCCGGAGGCGGAGCTCGCGCTCGCCGGTGCGGTACACGAGACGCTGCTCGTCACCAATCCCGCGGCGGCCGCCACCGTGGACGCCGCGTTCGCGGCCACGCTGGCCCGGCTCGACGTCCGGCGTCCGGAGCGGGCCGTCGCCGCCGGTGCCGAGGCCGCCCGCGCGGTGCTGGCCGAGCGGGCCGGGGACGGGCTCGACCTGGCCTCCGTCAACCGGCCGTTCACGCCACCGCCGCCCGCGCCCGGGGTCTGGCAGCCGACGCCGCCCGCGTTCGCCGCGGCCGTGCAGGCCGGGCAGGGCGACGGGCGGCCGTTCCTGGTGCGCGGCGTCGATCCGCTGCTGCCGGGGCCGCCGCCGGCCCTCGGCAGCGACGTCCACCTGCGGGACCTGGCCGAGTCGCGGGCGGTCGGGGCCGCGGACAGCGCCGTGCGCACGCCGCAGCAGACCGCGGTGGCCCGGTTCTGGGCGCAGACCTCACTCAACGGCTTCACCGGCGCGCTGCGCACGACCGTCGCCCCGGGCGGCTCGCACGCCGCCGGCCGCCGTCCGCTGGCCCGGCGGGCCGAGCTGATCGCGGTGTTCCACGCGGCGACGATCGACGCGCAGATCACGACGTACAAGGCGAAGTACCGCTACCTGGCCTGGCGCCCGGTCACCGCGATCCGGACCGGCTCCGTCACTCCGGACCCGGCCTGGACGCCGCTGCTCAACACGCCGGCGCACCCGGAGTACCCGTCCGGGCACACCACCTACGCGGGCGCCGCCCAGGCCGTGCTCGACACGCTCGCCGGGCCGCCGCGCGCACCGTTCACGCTGACCAGTCCGGTCGCGGCCGACGTCACGCTCACCTACCGCCGGTGGTCGGAGCTGACCCGGGACAACATCGACGCCCGGGTCTGGCAGGGCGTGCACTTCCGGCACACGGACGAGGTCGGCGCCGCCGTCGGGCGGCGGGCGGCCCTGGCCGCGCTCGAGCGCCGGCACGGCGGGCCCCGCTAGGCGTCATCGCCGCGGGTCTATCAAATTGTGATGCAACTTCCGGGCCGGTTCGAGGATCGCAACGGTATGCGCATCATCGCGGGGATCTGCTGTGTCCTGCTCCTGGCCGGCTGCGGCCCGGCGGCGGACGAGCCCGGTGCGGCCCGCCCGTCGTCGACGCCGAGCCGGGCCGCCGCCGCGCCCAGCCCGACCCGCGGCCTGTGCGGCGACGCCGCGCTCGACGACAAGCAGGTGACGTTCCCCGGCCCGACCGGCACCTACCTCGCCGGGTACGTCCTCGGCGCGGGCGACGTCACCCTCGTGCTCGCCCCGCAGGCCGGCGCGACCGGCTGCTCGTGGCTGGCGTGGGCGCGGGAACAGGCGGCGGCCGGGTATCGCGTGCTCGCCTTCGACTTCAACGGCGAGGGCCGCTCGCGCCGGGCCGACACCGGCCGCAACTCCGGTGACGTCGCCGCCGCGGCCGCCTATGCGCGGGCCGGCGGTACCGGCAAAGTGGTATTGATCGGGGCGTCTCGCGGTGCGACGGCGACACTTGTCGCGGCGGCGGCGCTGAACCCGCCGCCGACCGCCGTCATCAGCCTCTCCGGCCCGGCGACCTACGGGGGCGAGGACGCCGCGCAGGCCGTGGCCCGGCTGAGCGCCCCGGTCCTGTACGTGGCGGCGAAGGGGGACAGCGCCTTCGCCGCGAACGCGCAGACGATGTACGACGCCACGCCCGGCTCGGCCCGCCGGCTGGTCCTGGTCGAGGGCGCGCTGCACGGGACCGGCCTGCTCACCATCGCTGACGTCGGCGCGGCGGAGGCGGCCAAGGCGGTCGGCGACTTCCTGCGGACCACCACTCGGGTGACGTGATCTTCGGCTGATTCTCAGGATCGGCCGGGCAGGATGCGGGCGTGGATCGACGGACACTGCTCCTGGCGGCCGGTGCCGCCACCCTCGGCGGCTGTGGGGAGCCGCCCAGGGCGCCGGTGGCGGCGCCATCCCCGCAGCCGGCCGGCAGCCCGGTCCCCTCGAGCCCGGCCGCTTCGAGCCCGGCGCCGCGGACGCTGCCGGCCGAGGTCGACAGCGGGCCGCGGGACGTGGCGGCGGTCGCGCTGACATTCCACGGGCAGGGCGAGCCGGGCGTGGTCGGCGGGCTGCTCGACGCCCTCGCCGCCGCGCAGGTCAAGGCCACGGTGCTCGCGGTGGGGACGTGGCTGCAGCAGCAGCCGCAGCTGGCCCGCCGGGTCGTCGCCGACGGCCACGAGCTCGGCAACCACACGCTCAACCACGCCGACATCAAGAGCATGAGCGACGACAAGGCGTACGCCGAGATCGCCGGCTGTGCCGAGGCGGTGCGCTCGGTGTCGGGGCAGATCGGCCGGTGGTTCCGCCCGTCGCAGACGCAGCACAGCACGGCGCGGATCCGGGCGCAGGCGGCCCGGGCCGGCTACGCGACATGCCTGTCGTACGACGTCGACTCGCTCGACTACACCGACCCGGGCCCGGACGCGGTCGTGCGCACCACGCTGCAGGGCGTGCGCAACGGGTCGATCGTGAGCCTGCACTTCGGCCACGCCGGCACCGTCACCGCGATCCCGAAGCTCCTCGCCGGCCTGCGCGACCGCGGCCTGCGCCCGGTCACGGCCTCGGAGCTGCTCGCATGACCGCGCGGCTGGTCACGGGGCGGATCGTGGCTGTTCTCGTGCTCGTCGGGTCGCTCGTCGCGGCCTGCTCCGCGGCGAAGGCCCAGGACGAGCAGCCCGCCGGGCCGGGCGACGACAACGCCCCGGCGAACATGACCGGCATGCCCGGCATGAGCGGTGGCCCGGCGCCGAGCGGGAGCGCCGCGACCAGGCCCGGGGACGGGCTGGCCGGGATGCCGGCGCTGCTCGACCCGCACGACGTCTACGCCGCGGACCGGCCCAACGCGCTCTCCGACCAGGTCCGCAACGACCCGTCGCGGGTCTACGTGCCGAACCTGGGCAGCAACACCGTCTCGGTCATCGACCCGGCCACGTTCAAGGTCATCAAGACGGTCCCGGTCGGCGGCGGGCCGCAGCACGTCGTGCCCGCGTGGGACCTGCGCACCCTGTGGGTGAACGACAACACCGGCAACCAGCTGGTGCCCCTCGACCCGGCGACCGGCACGTTCGGCAAGCCGGTGAAGGTCGACGACCCGTACAACCTGTACTTCACGCCGGACGGCAAGTACGCGATGGTCATGTCCGAGGCCCGCCACAAGATCGTGTTCCGGGACCCGCACACCATGGCGATCGTGAAGGAGCTGACCGTCGACTGCGCTGGCGTCAACCACGCCGACTTCTCGCCGGACGGCCGCTACTTCATCGCGACCTGCGAGTTCTCCGGTGATCTGATCAAGGTGGACGTCGTACAGCAGAAGGTCATCGGGCAGCTGCACCTGCCCGACGACCACGCGATGCCGCAGGACATCAAGATCTCGCCGGACGGCGGCACCTGGTACGTCGCCGACATGCACACCTCCGGCGTGTGGATCATCGACGGCGACCAGTTCACGGTGCGCCGGTTCCTCGCCACCGGCGCCGGCGCGCACGGGCTCTACGTCAGCCGGGACTCCAAGCACCTCTACATCGCCAACCGCGGTGAGGGTTCGGTGTCGCTGCTGGACTTCGCCACGGGCGCGCTGAGCGCCAAGTGGAAGATCCCCGGCGGCGGCAGCCCGGACATGGGCGGCGTCTCGGCCGACGGCACGGTGCTGTGGCTGTCCGGCCGCTACAACGGCGAGGTGTACGCGCTGTCAACGACCGACGGGCACCTGCTCGCCCGGATCAAGGTCGGCACCCAGCCACACGGCCTCTGCGTCTGGCCCCAGCCCGGCCGCTACTCCCTGGGCCACACCGGCATCCTGCGCTGACGCCGCGAACGTCTTGCGGTAGGCGCGCGGTGGCACACCGCGGCGGCGCACGAACTGCTCGCGCAGCGTCGCCGCGGTGCCGAACCCGACCCGCCGGGCGACCTCCTCGATCGAGAGGTCGGCCGTCTCCAGCAGCTCCTCGGCACGGTGCAGCCGCTGGCTGAGCACCCAGGCGTGCGGCGTCGACCCGGTCGCGGCGCTGAACCGGCGGGCGAAGGAGCGCTGGCTCATCAGCGCCCGGGTCGCCAGGGTCTCCACGGTCAGCGGGCGGTCGAGGTTGGCCCGGGCCCAGGCCAGCACGCCGGACAGCCGCTCGTCGTCGCAGCCGGCCGGCACCGGCGCCGACACGAACTGGGCCTGGCCGCCGTCGCGGTGCGGCGGCACGACCATGTCCCGGGCGATCGCGTTGGCGACGGCCGCGCCGTACTCGCGGCGCAGCAGGTACAGGCACATGTCGACGCCCGCGGCGCCGCCCGCGCCGGTGACGACCCGGCCCTCGTCGACGTAGAGCACCTCGGGCAGGACGGTGACGGCCGGGAACCGCTCGGCCATGGCGCCGGCCCACCGCCAGTGGGTGGTGGCCCGCCGCCCGTCGAGCAGCCCGGCCGCCGCCAGCACGTAGGTGCCGGTGCAGTAGCCGGCGACGATGGCGCCCCGCGTGTGGGCCTCCCGGATCGCCGCGAGGGCCTCCGGCGGCGGCTGCAGCTCGAACGCGTCCCACGACGTGACGAGCACCAGGTCGGCCCGGGCCAGCCGGTCGAGGCCGTGCTCGATCAGCATCTTGAGCCCGCTGTCGGTCGTGACCGGGCCGGGCCGGTCACCGCACACCGTGAAGTCGAACCCGGGGCTGCCGCGGTCGCGCCGGTCGAAGCCGAAGATCTCGCTGACGATGCCGATGCCCAGCGCGCCGGTGCCGTCGGCCGCATAGGCGGCCACGCTGCGAAAGGGGGTACCCACCGAATCATGATGGCAGAAAACCCGCGATCGTATGCAGGTCTGCCACTGGTGACCATGTATCGCCGCGGCGCAGGCTGAGGGCATGTTCGTCATCGACTGCCCGGCTCACCGTTCCCGCGTCGTGCTCTCCGAGCGGCGCATCCGCTGCCTGCGCAACACCGACGCAGGCATCCTGCTCGACCTCGAGTGCTACTGCGGTCACATCGAGCGCATCCTCACCGGCCGCGCCCGCCACGCGCGCGTCTAGGGGCTGGACTCCGGCTGCAGGTAGATGTGCCGGGCCGCGGGGACGAAGTCCCGGATGTGCGCGCGGGCCCGGTGCAGGGCGGCGGCCACGTCGGCGTCGGCGGGCAGCCCCACGCGGGCGGTGACCATCAGCTCGTCGTGGGCGAGCCGGACGACGTGCAGCTGCCCGACCGTGCGGATGTCGGCGGCCAGCAGCGCCAGCTCGATGCCGTCGGTGTCGGCGGGTGCGGCCGGGGCGAGCACGGCCAGGCCGACGAGCCGGGCCGCGAGGAGCAGGTCCACGCCGGCGATCACGGCGGCGACGGCGCCCGCCGCGACGGTGTCCAGCAGCCGGGTGTGGCTCATGTGGCAGGCCGCGACGCCGGCCAGTGTCGCGAGGGTGGCGGCCGGCGCGGCCACGTGCACCGCGACCGTCAGCGAGGTCCGGATTCGCGGATTGTGCCGGAGGTAGGCCCGCCACGATGCGCGGTTGCGGTCCCGGTTCGCCGCCCGCAGCACCACGGCCGCGGCCCCGGCCTGCACCGCGAACGCCAGGCCGAGCGCGGCGCGGGCGGCGCCGGACGGCTCGACGCACGGGATCGGCCCGGCCGGGGTGACGGCCGCCCAGACGACGGACAGCGCGGCCAGGGTGGACCCGGCCACGCTCGCCGTCAGCGGCAGCAGCAGCCGGTCGCGCCGGGGCACCGGCACCGGCGCGGAGGAGCGCGGCAGCTGCGTGACGAGTGCGGCCAGCGCGAGCGCGGCGACCGCGACGATCATCGTGGCCGCGGTCGCCGCGTATGCGGCGAGCAGCAGCGCGATGGCCGCGGTGGCGCAGCCGAGGCTGACGCGGCGAACTGTCCCGAAGGTGCGCACCCGCCCATCTTGGACCGACGCCGCAAAGGTGCCAACGACCGCCGGGCGGGCCGGGTTGCGCGGCCGGCGGCGGGCCAGCCGTGCGGGCTCATCCGATCCGGCAGACCTGGTCCGCACCGGCGGTGATCGATGCGGATCGGCCCGCTCCGGCGGCCTGAGCGGTTTATGGTCCTGCGCATGCACTTAGCCCGATACGTCCGCAATGTTCGACCCCGGTGGCGGTGGCGCCTGCCGATCCTCGCCGCCGCGCTCACGGTGCTCGCCGGCGTGCCCGCGATCGCCGTGGTCGCGCCCGCCGCGCTGCCGGCCCCCTCGTTCGACGGCCCCGTGTATTCGGTGGCCTACCGGGGCGACGTCGTGTTCGTCGGCGGCCAGTTCGCCGCCGCGGTCGTCGCCGGGCGCCGGATGCCGCGCCAGCACCTGGCCGCGTTCGACGCGCGCACCGGCCGGCTGCTGGACTGGGCCCCGCCGGCCGACGGCACGGTCCAGGCCCTCGCCGTGGCCGGCGGCACCGTGTACGCCGCGACGGACTCCGGCCTCACCGGTCTCGACGCCGGCACGGGTGCGGCGAGCGGGTTCAAGCACCGGGTCGCCGGGCGGGTGACGACGCTGGCCGCCGGGGCCGATCGGCTGTACGCCGGCGGCCGGTTCAGCGCGGTGGACGGGGTGAAGCGGGGCAACCTGGCCGCGTTCACGCTCGCCGGCGGTGCCCTCGACCCGGCCTGGACGGCGGGCGCCGACGATGCGGTGAACGGCCTTGCCGTCGACGGCCCGCGGGTGTACCTCGGCGGCCGTTTCCACCGCGTGAACGGCTCGAGCGCCCTGCGCCTGGCCGCCGTCGACGCCTCCACCGGCGCACTCGACCGCGGCTTCCGGCCGAACCCGCCCGCGGAGATCCTCGGCGTCGCCACCGAGGCCCGGCCCGGCGAGCGCGGCGGGGCGGCGGTCGCCGCGGCGATGGGCGGCCAGGGCGGCCGGGCCGCCGGATACAGCGCGGCCGGTGCCGTGCGCTGGCAGCGGGTCTTCGACGGCGACGTCCAGACGGTCGCGATCCTCGACGGCGTCACCTACCTCGGCGGGCACTTCGACGCCGCCTGCACCACGACCCGCAACGGGGCCCACGGCATCTGCACCGACGGCGCCGCGGCCCGGGTCAAGCTCGCCGCCGTCGACCGGTCCGGCCGGCTGCTGGACTGGGCGCCCCAGGCCAACGGCATCGTCGGCGTGCGCAGCCTCGCGGCCGGGGCGGCGACCGGCACCGTCACCGCCGGCGGCGAGTTCACCACGATCGGCGGCATCGTGCAGAAGCGGGTCGCGATCTTCGGCTGACCCGCTCAGCGGTCCACGACGTTGCGCAGCGGCGCTCCGGACCGCAGAGCCAGCAGGTTCTCCGCGATGAGCGCCGCCGCGCCGATCGGGCGGCCGCCGGCGGCGTGCGGGGTGATGATGACGTTCGGCTCGTCCCACAGGCCCGAGGCGGCCGGGAGGGGCTCGGTCTCGAAGACGTCGAGAGCGGCGCCGGCCAGGCGGCCCGCGCGCAGGGCGACCAGCAGCGCGGTCTCGTCGACGGTGGCGCCGCGGCCGACGTTGACGACCCAGGCGTGCGCGGGCAGCAGCGCGAGCTGCTCGGCGCCGAGGGCGTGGGCGGTCTCGTCGGTGGCGGGCAGGATCATGACGAGCACGTCGGTCGTCGCGAGGACCGTGGGGAGATCGGCGGTACCCACGACGGGAAATCCACTGCGATCGCCGGGCGTGCGGGCGATGCCGGTGACGGTGGCGCCCAGGGCGGCCAGGTGCGGTGCGAGCGTTGCGGCGATCCCGCCGAAGCCCCAGATGGCGACCCGGGCCCCGCGCAGGGTGCGGAACGTGCCGGTCGGGGCCACGGGCTGCAGGCCGCCCAGCTCGCCCGCCCAGCGGTGGCCGACCTGGGCCCGGACCAGCAGGTTGAGCCGGCGGGCGGCCGCCAGGATCAGGCCCAGCGTGTGCTCCGCGACGGTGAGGTCGTGCAGCGAGCGGCCCGACGTGACCACGACGTCCGGCGCGAACCCGGCGGCCACGACCGCGTCCGGCCCGGCGGCCAGCGTCTGCACCCAGCGCAGCCCGGCCAGCCGCTGTGCGGCGTCGCGCAGCTGGTGGCCCGGGTTGCCCCACACCACCAGCGCCTCGGCGTCGGTGTGCTCGGCGGGGATCGGGTCGGCGACGGCGTAGCGGACCGCGGTGACGTCCGCGGGCGCCTCGAGGTCGAGCTCGACGCTGTCCGGCAGCAGCAGCTTCATGCCACATATCTAACGCGGGCGCCGGCCCGGTGATCTCGACGGGGCGTGCACGAACACGCGAATCGCCTGTCGTGCCGCGAAGCGGCACCGCCGGTCAGAACCGGGCTGCTGCTGATCGCACACGCCGCGTACCGGGGCCAAAGCGGTCCGTGTGGGGCGATCACGATCACACGTCAGATAACGGACGGACCCTCGACGAACTGGCCTCCAGCCGGTAGCACTACCCGGTACGCATTCAACGGGAGGCACGAAACACCATGACCACACCACCCCAGCAGCAGCCGCCGGCCCCGGGTCAGCCGGCTCCGGGCCAGCCGCCCCAGCCGCCGCAGGCGCCCCTCGCGGCTCCCGGTCAGGCCCCGGCCGCGCCGGCCAAGAAGGGCATCAAGGTTCCGCGGCTGGTGATCTCGATCGTCGTCCTGATCGTGCTGGCCGGCGTCGGCTGGTACCTCAGCCGGGACGACGCGCTCAACGCCAAGACCGGTGACTGCCTGCACCAGAAGGGCGCGAACGACCTCGCGATCGTCAAGTGCGACAGCAGCGACGCGAACTTCAAGGTCCTCGGCCGGGTCGAGGACAAGACCGAGTCCGAGACCAACGCGGACGACATCTGCGCCCAGTGGGACGCCACCACGGCCACCTACTGGGAGGGCAAGTCGGGCCAGAAGGGCACCGTGCTCTGCCTGCAGGCCAAGTAAGAACCCTGCGGTTGTACGTCCGGCCGGGCGGCGCTGTGCACAGCAGCGCGGCCCGGCCGGTGGCCTGTCAAGATCCCTTCGTCCGATCGGGCGCGTCGGATTGCCGACGTCCGGATCGATCTTCACGCCCGTCCTCCTCTCGACCGGCACGGCAATGAGGAGGAAACGATGGGCACAGCAACGACATCGGCGCGGCGGTGGTTCGGGGCCGCACTGTCGGCGGCGCTGACGGCGGCGGTCCTGACCGTGGGCGGCGCACCGGCCACGGCCGCGGTGACGCCGTGCACGGGGACCAACAACACCGACACCGCCATCCCGGACCTGGGCTCTGTGGACGACCCGATCGCCCTGTCCGGCTGCGCGAGCACCGCCTCGGCCGCCAGCACCGTCGAGGTGCACATCGTGCACACCTACCGCGGTGACCTCGTGGTGACGCTGGTGGCGCCGGACGGTTCGGCCTACGTGCTGGCCAATCGCCAGGGCGGCAGCGCCGACAACATCGACCAGACCTTCACCGTCAACCTGTCGGCGGAGAACCCGAACGGGACCTGGAAGCTGCGGGTGCAGGACGCCGCCGCCAGCGACACCGGGTACGTCAACACGTGGAGGATCGACGCGGCCTTCGCCCCGCCCGGCTGCGCCGGCACGAACGCCACCGACTTCGCGATCCCCGACCCCGGCACCGTCGAGAGCGCCGTCACCCTGGCCGGCTGCCCCGCCGGCACCGCCTCGAACGTGAGCACCGTCGAGGTGCACGTCGTGCACACCTACCGCGGTGACCTCGTGGTGACGCTGGTGGCGCCGGACGGTTCGACGTACGTGCTGGCCAATCGCCAGGGCGGCAGCGCCGACAACATCGACCAGACCTTCACCCTCAACCTGTCCAGCGAGACCCGCAACGGCACGTGGAAGCTGCGGGTGCAGGACGCCGCGGCCAGCGACACCGGGTACGTCAACACCTGGACCATCACCACCTGATCACCTCTCCGGGTGAACCGGGCCCGCCTGCGCACACCGTGTGCGTCGGCGGGCCCGGCCGTGGTTGCTGCAATGGCGCAATGGCGACGGTCGATCATTTCTCCCACGGCGCGCTGAACCCGGCGTTCGCCTTCGGGCTGGCGTTCCTCGGCAGTGGGCTGGCGCTGAGCTGCGCCGCGCGTGGCCGGGCGGCCGGCTCGGCGCACCGGAAACGCTGGCTCACGCTTGCCTCGATGTCCCTCGGCGGCGGCATCTGGATCATGCACTTCATGGCGATGCTGGGCTTCGACGTCCCCGCCTCGCCGGTGCGGTACGACGTCGGCCTGACCGCGGTGAGCGTGCTGATCGCCGGCGTCGTGGTGTTCGTGGGCCTGTTCGTCGCCGGCACCGGCCGTCCGACACCGGTGCGCCTCATCTCCGGGGGCGTGTTCACCGGCCTCGGCGTCTCGGCCATGCACTACACCGGCATGGCCGCCGTCCGTGTCGCCGGCACCCTCACGTACCAGGCCAACCTGGTGCTGGCCTCCGTCCTGGTGGCGATCGTCGCGGCGATCGTGGCGCTGTGGCTGTCGGTGGTGGTCCGCGGCCGCGGCCAGGTGTTCGTCGCCGGCGGCGTGATGGCGTTCGCGGTGTGCGCCATGCACTACACCGCGATGGCCGCCGTCCGGGTCGACCTGGACGGCCACTGGCCCGACTCGGTCCACGGCGTGACCCCGATCAGCCTCGAACTGCCGATCACGCTGCTGGCCTCGGTCACCGTCGTGATCCTGGCGTTCGTCGCGCTGCACACCGTCTCCGCCGAGGACCGCAACCACCCCGTCGACCTCACGCCGATCCGCCCGCCCGGCAAGTGGCTGGCGAAGCACGCCCCGGCCCGCTGACCGGTCCACCGGTGGCCGCGGACGCCGACGGGTGCGATCATCCTCGCTATGACGGGGGCACCGCAGACTGCGGACGAGGACATGCGGGCGCTCTTCGGGCCGTCGGTCGCGGTGTTCGCCGCGCTGCGCGGGCCGGAGCACGCGGTCGAGGAGGCGAACCCGGCGTTCGCCGCCACCATCGGTGCCGCCCCGGCGACACTGCAAAGCGAGCTCGACGAGGTGTACCGCACCGGCGAGCCCCGCACCGCCCACGACGTCCGGATCGGTGAGCTGTCCTTCGACTTCACCTGCGAGCCGCGCCGCGATGCCGGGGGCGCCGTCACGGGCGTGCGGGTGATCGGGGTCGACACGACCCAGGTCCGGCAGGCCCAGTGGCTGATGGCCGAGCACCGCGCCCTACTGGAGCAGATCGCCCGGCAGGCGCCGCTGGCCGAGGTGCTCGACGGCATGGCCCGCTGCATCGAGCAGCTCGCCCCGGAGGAGGTGCTCGTCTCCGTCCTGCTGGCCGACGCCGACGGCCGGCACCTGCACCACGGCGCCGCGCCGAGCCTGCCCGCCTTCTACAACGAGGCCATCGACGGCATCGCCACCGGTGACGGGGTCGGCTCCTGCGGCACCGCCGCCCACCGGCGCGAGCCCGTGATCGTCAGCGACATCGCCGCGGACCCGCTCTGGGCCGACTTCCGCGACCTCGCGGGCCGGGCCGGGCTGGCCGCCTGCTGGTCCACCCCGATCCTCGGCCGGGACGGCGGCCTGCTCGGCACGTTCGCGATGTACCACCGCGCGCCGCGGGTGCCGCAGGAGTCCGACCTCGCCCTGGCCCGGGTCTTCGCGGGTACCGCAGCGCTGGCCATCGAGCGCGCCGAGGCCGACCGCCGCGCGGCCGCCGCGGCCGAGCTCGCGGCCCGCGTCCGCACCGCCGCCGCGGCCCTGGCGGCCCGCCCCCGCCCCGAGCACTGCCAGCTCGGCGGCGCCGACGGCTGCACCGCCGCGGCCGAGCTGAAGATCGCCGACTCGTGGGGCGACTCGGCGTGGGGCTGCCCGGAGCACGTCGAGGAGGCCATCCTGCACGTGCGCTCGGTCTTCATCGCCAGCGAGGACCTCGGCGGCCTGGTCGCCTACGTCAACCGGTGAGACACGAGCCCTAGCCCGCGCAGGGCGCCGGGGTCGCCCGCCGCGAGCACGACCGGCGGCCACTGCAAACGGGCCGGCGGCGAGCCGGGGTGCGGGTCAGCCGGACGCGGTCGCGACAAGCGTCGCGCGGGCCAGGGTGTGGCCGAGCATCAGGAAGCCCAGCATCGCCGGTGTCGCGTCCGGTGCCACGCCGATGTCCTCCACGTCGAGCGCGTGCACGGTGATGAAGTAGCGGTGCTCGCCGTGGCCCTCCGGCGGGGCGGCGCCCACGTACTGCGGCAGCCGGGCGTCGTTCGGCAGCTGCACCGCCGGCGGGGCGATCCCGGCGCCGGCGGGCAGCGTGGTCGTCGTGGCCGGCAGGTTGGCGACGGCCCAGTGCCAGAAGCCGGAGCCGGTCGGGGCGTCGGGGTCATACACGGTGACCGCGTAGCTGCGGGTCCCGGCCGGCGCGCCGCCCCAGCTGAGCTCGGGAGACACGTTGTCGCCGGGGAGCGTGCCGCCGGGCGCGACAGTCGCGCTGGTCAGGGTGAAGGCCGGGACCTCGGGGATGCGGGCGAAGGGATCGTTGCCAGTCGTCATAGTCGATCACAGTACATATAATCGATTATTTGCGGTAGTGTGAGGACCGTGACACAGCCCTCCGAGCGCATGTACGCGTCGCTGCGCACGGCCATCCTGCACGGGCGGTTCGCGCCCCAGGCCGCGCTCAAGCCGCAGGAGCTGGCCAACGAGCACGGCGTCAGCCTGGCGGTGGCGCGGGAGGCGCTGCTGCGCCTGGTCGGGGAGGGGCTGGCCGAGCGGCTGCCCAACCGGGGGTTCGCGGTGCCGGCGACGGGAGCGCAGCGCTGGCAGCGCATCGCCGAGGCCCGGGCCACGATCGAGCCGGCCGTGCTGGTGCTGGCCATCGAGCGCGGCGATCTGGAGTGGGAGAGCCGCGTCCGGGCCGCGCACCACCGCCTGGCCGGGACGCCGCCGTACGAGCGCGAGGGCGACGCCCACTACAGCGACGAATGGGCCGAGGCCCACCGCCGCTTCCACCGCACGCTGCTGGAGGGCTGCGGCAACGACGTCCTGCTGGCCACGTTCGACCGGCTGTGGCTCGACAGCGAGCTGGCCCGCCGCTGGTCCGCCCGGCGCACCCCGGGCCGCGACCACCGCGTCGAGCACCGCGAGATCGAGGCCGCCACCCTGGCCCGCGACGCCCCCGGAGCCGCCGAACTGCTCCGCCGCCACGTCGGGCGCACCGCCGAGGCCCTGGCGTGAGAGCCCGCCCGGCCACCAACGAGGCGGCCCGCCGCTTCTACGAGGCCGGCGGCTGGCACCCCGACGGCACCACCCGGACCGAGGACTTCGACGGCGAGCCGGTCGAGGAGCTGCGCTACCGCCGCCGATCTACCATCGCGGAGTGACCGAGCGATTCATCGACGTCCCCGGCGGCTACCTCTACAGCCGCACCACCGGCACCGGCCCCGACGTGGTCCTGCTCCACGCGGGCGCGGCCGACTCCCGCATGTGGGACTCGACCGTCGAGTGGCTCGCGCCTATTGCCCGGGTCACCACGCTCGACTTCCGCGACATGGGCCTGTCCTCCCGCGCGACGGCGCCCTACCGCGAGGTCGACGACATCGCCGCCGTCCTCGACGCCGCCGGCATCGAGCGGGCGGTCGTGGCCGGGGTCTCCGACGGCGCCCGCCGCGCCGTCGCGTTCGCCTGCGCCCACCCGCAGCGGGTGGCCCACGTGGTCGCGGCCGGCGCCGTCTTCGGCGAGTTCCCCGACCCGACGCCGCAGGAGGCGGCCGCCCGGGCCGAGCTGCACGCGCACTTCGCCCGGATCGTGCCGCTGCTGGAGTCCGAGGGCATCGCCGCCTACGCCGCCGCCGACATCGCCATGTGGGGCCCGGCCCTGGCCCCGGCGGACCGGCGCAAGATGGAGGCGCTGCAGATCGCCAACGCACACTGGATCGAGCTGCCCGAGTCCCTGGGCGCCGACCTCGACCCGCCGGTCACCGCCCGCTTCGCCGAGGTGACAGCTCCGATGGACGTCATCGTCGGCGGCCACGACCTCGCCGGCACCCGCCTGTGGGCCCGCCGCCTGGCCGCCGGGGCGCCGAAAGCGACGCTCGTCGAGCTGCCCGGCGCCGACCACTTCCCGTTCCTCTCCGCCCGCCCCGACTTCGAACGCATCCTGCGCGCCGCCCTGGCGGTCTAGCGGCGGCGGGCGTCCTTGACGTCGCCGCCGGGTTGGGGCAGGTTCGGAGCGGTCCCGTGCCCGCGCAACCGCTAGGAGCACCGCATGTCCGCAATCGGGTACTGGGTTGCCCTCGACTCGCCGGTCTCGACCGAGCGGATCGCCCGGCTCGGCTACGACTACGTCTGCCTCGACCTCCAGCACGGCCTCATCGGCTACGACGGGATGGTCCGGGGCCTCATGGCGATCGACGCCGCCGGCCTGTCCAAAGGGTACGTCCGGGTCGGCGCGAACACGCCCCTGGAGATCGGGCGGGCCCTGGATGCCGGGGCCGTGGGCGTGATCGTGCCGCTCGTGGACACCGTCGAGGACACGGTGCGGGCCGTCGCGTCCTCGAAGTACCCCCCACACGGCTTTCGCTCCTACGGCCCGATGCGCTCGGGGCTGCGGATCGGGCCGGTCCCGGCCGCGGCCGACGCCGCCGTCGAGTGCTTCGTGATGATCGAGACGCCGGCCGGGCTGGCGAACGTCGAGGCGATCTGCGCGGTGCCGGGGCTCACCGGCGTGTACGTGGGGCCGTCGGACCTGTGCCTCGCGGTCGGCGGCGCCTACCCCGGCGACCCGGCCGTCGCGGACGTCTTCGCGGCCGCGCTGACCCGCATCCGCGCGGCCGCGGCCGCCGCCGGGGTCGCCGTCGGCATCCACACCTCCGGCGGTACCGATGCCGCGGGCCGGCTGGCCGAGGGATTCACGTTCGCCTCCATCTCCTCGGACCTCACCCACCTGGAGCAGGCCGCCGCCGAGCACCTGCGCGCCGCCCGCTGACCCGGCGGCCGGAAGGCACCGGCCCCGGCGGCCTCGTCCGGATCTGAGGGAACCTTTGCCCGGCCCCGGGAGTGGAAGGGGTGACAGGGGAGGGCAGGCGTGATCGAACAGCTCTACGGGGCGGCGTTCCAACGGCTCGTCGTGCAGTTGTACGCCGTCACCGGCGACCTCGGCGAGGCGCAGGAGGCGGTGCAGGAGGCGTTCGTCCGCGGGATCCAGGCGGGGCGGCGCTTCGAGCGTCTCGACAACCCCGAGGCGTGGCTGTGCCGGGTCGCGATCAACGTGAGCCGCAGCCGCCACCGCCGCCGGATCTTCCTCGACGGGCTGCTGCGCCGGGCCGGGCCGCCGCCGGTCGTGCCCGACCACTCGCCGGAGCACCTGGCGCTCATGGCGGCGCTGAAGCGGCTGCCGGTGCCGCAGCGGCACGCCATCGCCCTGCACTACCTCGTCGACCTGCCCGTCGACGAGGTCGCCGACGTGCTCGGCGTGTCCCTGGGGACCGTCAAGTCGCGGCTGTCCCGGGGCCGGCGCGCCCTGGCCGCGCTGCTCGACGACGTACGCCCGCTGACGACCGAGGGGAGCCACAGTGCCTGAGGAGTACCCGTTCCGGGCGGCCGTGGTCGCGACCGCCGTGCGCCCACCGGCGTTCGACGAGCTCTACGCCGAGGCCCGGCTGCGCCGGCGGCGCCGGCAGGCGCTGATCGCCGGTGTGTTCGTCATCGTCGTGCTGGCCGCGATCGCGCTGCCTCTCGCACCGCGGGGCGGCCAGGTCATCCCCGAGGTGCCCCCGACCGCCGACGCGCCCCGGGTGAGCCGCGTGCTCGCGCTGTCCACCAGCACAGTCGTCGCCGTGTCCTACCGCGAGTGTGACTCGGCGCTGGCGGTGACCACCGACGGCGGCCGCACCTGGAGCGACTGGCAGTACACCCCGCCGCCGGCCACCTGCACCGGTCCGCGGTCCGGCCCGATCGAGATCCTGCCCCTGGACGAGCACACGTTCCTGCTGACCCGCGAGGACGAGCAGCCCGGCGGCACGTTCCAGCGCCACCAGGACCTGAGCGTCGACGGCGGCCGGACCTGGCGGCCGCTCGCCGAGACGGCCCGCGACGTCACCGCCCTGCCGGCCACCGCCACGGTTGTCGACTGCGGCGCGAACCAGTGCTTCGGCCACGGCAACGACATCTTCGCGATCGACCCGTCCGCGGGCACCGTCTACCGCCTGACGGCGCGGCCGGGCGGGCTCGCCATCACCGGCTACACGGCCGCCGGCGGCGTCCTCTGGGCCGTGCTCAACAGTGGGCAGGCGCTCGCCTGGAGCACCGACCGCGGGGCGAACTGGCACGTCGAGCCGACCCCGGAGATGCACGGGGCGGAGGGGGTCTTCGCGGCCGACGCCGACCACGCCTGGCTCCTCTACCTGACCGACGACGGCAAGCCGCCGCACATCCGGTACACCACCGACGGCGGGCGCGGCTGGCAGGACACGGCGACCAACCTGCCGGCGGCCGTGATCGATGCGGTGCCGCTCACCGGCACCGCCGACGGCGCACTGCTGAGTGGGGGATGGGTGTCGCGCGACGGGGGCGCCACCTTCACCGCGCTGCCGATCCCGCCGGGTCCCGACACGCCCGTCTTCAGCGCCGGCCGTGGGGTGATGGTGGCGCAGTCGGGCGGAAAGGCGTACCTGACCGGTGACGGCGATCGATGGGTCACGGTGCCGCTGCCGTAGGACGTAGGCTCGGGCGATGCGGTGGAAGCTGGCATTCGGCGCGCTCGCCCTGATCGTGGTGGTGGCCGGCGGGTACTTCGCGTTCCGGCCCGGCCCGGCGGCCCGCCCGGCGGCCGCCGACCAGTCGGCCGGCTCCTCGGGCTCCGTCGCCGCGCCCGGCCCGGCTCCGGCTGACCCCGGCGGGCGGGCGGGTATGGGGGCGGCCTCGGCGAGCGCGAGCCCGGCGGCGGTCTGCGGCACGAAGGCCAACGTTCCCGGCGGGCGCGACCCGGCCGGCGGGTGCTTCCCGGGCCCGGACAACACGGGCGTGCCGGCCGGGGTGACGCTGACCAGGTACACCGGGCCGTGCTCGATCACCAAGGCCGGGACCGTGATCAGCGCGAAGCAGGTCACCTGCGACCTGGAGATCCGGGCGGCGAACGTCACGATCGAGAAGAGCCGGGTCGACGGTACCGTCAACGGCGCGGGCGTGGCCTTCACGATCACGGACTCGGTCATCAACGCCTCGCCCGACGGCATCCGCCAGACCACCGGCGTCGGCGAGTCCAACTTCACCCTGCGGCGGGTCGAGGTGCTCGGCGGCAACCGGGGCGTGTACTGC
This sequence comes from Dactylosporangium vinaceum, assembly GCF_019904175.1. Taxonomy (GTDB): domain Bacteria; phylum Actinomycetota; class Actinomycetes; order Mycobacteriales; family Micromonosporaceae; genus Dactylosporangium; species Dactylosporangium vinaceum. The sequence goes on from NZ_CP061913.1 coordinate 5,659,330, forward strand.
GCCTCCAACTGCACCATCGCCGACTCCTGGGTCCACGGCCAGAGGATCAAGGACGACTGGCACGCCTCGGCCGTCCGGATGGGCGAGCGCACCACCGTCACCCACAGCTCGATCGTGTGCGACGCCCCGATCCAGCCCGACCCGGAGGGCTCCTGCTCCGGCTCGCTGACCGGCTACGGCGACTTCGGCCCGATCCGCGACAACACCATCCGCGGCAACCTCTTCATGGCCACCCCGACCGCCGCATACTGCGCGTACGGCGGCTCGACCAAGGGCAAGCCCTACTCGGGCCAGACCGCCCGCATCGTCTTCGACAACAACGTCTTCCAGAAGGGCACCGGCAGCGTGAGCTGCGCGATCTACGGCCCGGTCGGCGACTGGGACCCGGCCGCACCGGGCGGCGTGTGGGCCAACAACCGCTTCGACAACGGCACTGTCATCCCGAACAAGGCGTCCTAGTTGCTGTAGACCCGCGCGGGCTCGACCAGCACGGCGGTCCGCCGCTGCTCCACCATCACCCGGTCGTACTCGTCCCAGTCGTCATGCGCTCCACCGGCCGCGGTGAACACCTCGCGCAGCAGCAGCCGGAGCCGCTCAGCGTCCACCCCGTCGGCCGGGTCGTCCGGCCCGATGAGCGTCACCGAGCCCTCGACGGTCGCCCACTCCCAGCCGGCCCGAGCCGTGACCGTCGCCTGCGGCCGGTCCCGGAGGTTGCCGAGCTTCACCCGGCCGTAGGTGACGAACCCGACGACCGGTACCCCGGTCAGCGGATGCGCGAGGACCCCCGCATTCACCACCGACGCCTGCACGGTCCCGCCACCGCGCAGCGTCGAAACGACCACCAGCCCGTGGTCCCGAGCCGCAAGCGCGGCAAAGCTCTCAAGCGTCGTCGCACCCATGCACGCAGGATAGCCAGCCACGGACCGCCGCCGGCACCGCGCCACCGCCCGGGCGGGCGGCACGATCGCCGAGGTTCGTGCGGGCGCGGCGCTAGCGGCGGTGCGGCACCGAGATGCTCTGCTCCCGCACCAGCGAGTCGACGGCCTCCTGGGTCGAGCGCAGCCGGTCCATGGTGGCGTTGATCTGCTGGATGCTCTTCACCGCCTCGCCGGTCTGGGTGCGGATCTGCTTGATCTGCACGCCGATCTGCTCGGTGGCCTGACCCGTCTCGGTGGAGAGCTCCTTGACCTCGCCGGCGACGACGGCGAAGCCCTTGCCGGCGCTGCCCGCGCGGGCCGCCTCGATCGTCGCGTTGAGGGCGAGCAGGTTGGTCTGGGCGGCGATGCTGGTGATGAGGTTGCCGACGTTGCCGATCTCGATGCTGCTCGCGTCGAGCTTGCCGATCGTCGCCGCCGCCTCGTCCGCCCGCGCGGCGGCCGCCGTGACCGCCTGGCTGAGCTCCTGGCTGACCTGGGCGAGCTTCGCCGCCGAGCCCGACAGCTGGGCCAGCTGGTGCTCGGCGGTGGCCATGAGCGTCTTCTCGTTGTCGATGTCGAACAGGGCGCCGGCCACCCGCAGCGGCTTGCCGGTGTGGTCGCGCTTGGTCGCGCCGGTGGCCCGGAACCAGCGGTAGCTGCCGTCCTTCAGCGCGAGGCGATACTCGATGTTGTACGGGATGCGCCCGGTCCGGTCGTTGAGGTGGTTCATGAACGCGGTGACCACCCGGTCGACGTCGTCGGCGTGCAGGCGCGAGGCCCAGCTGGACAGGATGTTGGGGAAGTCCCGCTCGTCGGTGAAGCCGAGCATCCGCCGGAAGTCCTGCGACCAGTTGAACGTGTTGTTCGGGTTCACCGGGTCCTCGGCCACGACGTCCATGTCCCACAGCCCGATCCCGGCCGCGTCGGTCATCAGCTGGAAGCGCTCCAGCGCGGCCGACTCGTTGGCCCGCAGCGACGTCACCTCCGCCCGCAGCGCATCCCGCTCGGCGGTCACGGCGGCGAGCTGCTCACCGTCCCGCGGCGAGTACCCGGTGTCGGCCGCCGCTTTCGAACCCCGTCCCCACGCCATGTCGCCACCCCATCGCCGATCGCCACCAGATGCTCTCAGCCCATCGGCCGGTCCGGGACCGAGCTGACCTTTACGGCGCGACCGCCGCCGCGCGGGTGCGGGATCGTCGCGGCCCGGGTGCCCGGGCGGGGCGGCCGGTGCGGTTGAGGTTCGTGCGGCCTCCGGGGGAGTAGGTCGCGGCCGACTGGGTACCCCTGTGATGTACGGAGAGACGGACAAGACAGGGAAGGAACTCCCCCGTGACTGCCAACTCCCCCAACATTGCGGCACTGCAGGGCCAGGACGTGTACGACCGGGAAGGCGCCAAGGTCGGCACCGTCGGCCAGATCTTCGCGGACAGCGCCGGCCAGCCGGCGTGGGCGAGCGTCAACACCGGGCTCCTGGGCATGCACCACACGCTGGTGCCGCTCAACGGGGCCAGCCCCCGCGAGGACGGGCTGCAGATCGCGTTCGACAAGGCGACCGTCAAGGCGGCGCCCAACGTCGACTACTCGGCCGACGAGCCGCTGACCGGTGACCAGGTGCAGGAGCTGTACCAGCACTACCAGCTGCAGTGGGACGCGACGAGCACCGAGGACTACGAGCGCGGCTACACCGCGGGCGCCGAGCAGACCCGCGACTCCTACGAGCACACCGAGTCCGGTGCGTACGACAGCACGGCGCCGCAGGGCACCTACGAGCGGACCGTGCCGGGCGCGTACGACAACACCGCGCCGCAGGGCACGTACGAGCGGACCGCGCCGTCGGAGGACTCGGCGTACCGGGCTCCCCAGAACGACCCGGGCTACCGGGCCGCGCAGGAGCGCGACGACGAGCTCCTCGACACCAGCACGGAGCAGGCGCGCATCGACCGGGCCGCGCCGAGCGAAGAGGAGCGTCACCGCCTCATCTGATCGACCGCGACAGTGCCGCTCCGGGCTCCCGGGGCGGCACCGTCGTGTTCAGACGGCCGTCGCGGTCAGCGAGGACACGGCGGACAGGCGCAGCAGCGGCCACGACGGCGCCGTCCCCGGCTCGAGGCGCCAGCCCCGCCGCTCGGCGGTGTCGAGGACCCCGTCGGCGTACGCGGCGAGCCGGACCACAGGCATCCGCCCGGACCGGTCGGCTATCGCCTCGCGCACCTCGGCCGCGTGCTGGTCGACGGCGGCCGCGAACCAGCTCGCGCCCGCACCCAGCCCGGCGACCGCCGCCTGCACCCGTTCGCCCAGCTCAGCGAGGCGGGCCCGGGCCTGTGGCGCGAACGCCGGCTCGTGCATCTCGTCCATGGGCGACCAGCTTAAGAACGGATCATTACGGGAAGGTTGCGTGCGTGATTTCATGTTGTACTGCAACCGTGACCGAAGGTTGATGCGTAGGAGCTGATCAATGGGGAAGGTGATCCACCGTGCAGGGGCATGGGCGGGGGCGGACGCTGGGTGGCCGGTACCACCTCGATGACGTGCTGGGCGTCGGCGGCATGTCGACGGTCTGGCGCGCCCATGACCCGGTGCTTGGCCGCGACGTGGCGGTGAAGCTCCTGTCCGGGCGCCACGCCACCGACGCCGAATCCCGGCAGCGGATCCGCATCGAGGCCCGGGCCGCCGCCGCCCTCGCGCATCCGAACATCGCCCAGGTCTACGACTTCGGCGAGACTGTCGAAGACGGGCAGCGCACGCCCTACGTGGTGATGGAGCTCGTGCCCGGCCTGACCCTGGAGCGCCCGGCGGGCTCGCCGCTGCCGCCGCAGCGGGTGTTCCGCATCGGCGCCGAGGTCGCCGCGGGCCTGGCCGCCGCGCACGCGATCGGGCTCGTCCACCGCGACGTCAAGCCCGCGAACGTGCTCCTCGGCCCGACCGGTGCGAAGGTCGTCGACTTCGGCATCTCGGCCCCCGCGGGCGCCGGCGAGTCGGGCGACGAGCTGCTCGGCACGCCCGAATACCTGGCCCCGGAGCGGTTGACCGACGATCCGGTCACACCCGCATCTGATGTGTACTCCCTCGGCGTGGTCCTGTACCGCCTGCTCACCGGCCGCCTGCCCTGGCCCGCCTCGATCCCGGCGGACCTGCTGGAGGCGCACCTGTGCACCCCGCCCGCCCCGCTGCCCGAGCTGCCCGGCCTGCCGCCGGAGATCGCCGACCTGTGCCTGCGCTGCCTGGCGAAGTCGCCGGCCGAGCGCCCGTCCGCTGTCGCTGTCGCAACGGCCCTGGCGGCCGCGGCCGGTATCCGCACCGTCGCCGACGAACCGGCCTACGAGGCCGCGCCGCCGGCCGCCGACGGCGGACCGTCCACCATCCTGGTCCGCCCGCCCGGAGCCGACGCGCCCCTGGCCGTCGCCGACTCGTCTTCGGCCGTCGCCGACTCGCCCCTGCCCAGGGCTGACTCGCCCCTGGCTGTCGCCGACTCGTCTGCGGCCGTCGCCGACTCGTCTGCGGCCGTCGCCGACTCGTCTGCGGCCGGCGATGGTTCATCTGCGGCCGGCGCCGGTTCCCCGCCCCCGGCCGCCGGGGACCGCCGTCGCCGCGTCTACGCGCTCGTGGCCGTGGCCGTCGTGGCCGGGGGCGCGCTCGTCGCCTGGTCACTGGTGCCGGAGCCGGGCGGGCGGGCACCGGCCGCCATCGCCGGCACCTCACCGTCCGCCGCGGGCGGCCCGGCGCCCGGGTCGAGCGCGCAGCCGGGCGCGGGGCCGGCGGGCGGGGCGGCCACCGGTACCGCGGCCGCCGCGAGCCGCCGCCCACCGTCCGAGTCCGCCGCCGCCGACACCGGCACCGGCACCGCGGCCGCCGCCACCACTGCCACCACGACGTCGGCGGCCACCGGGGCACCCCCGGCACCGAGCGGGCCGCCGCCGCCGACGCCGGGCCGGCCCCAGACCTTCACGTCGGCCGCCGGCCGCATCGAGGCCGGGTGCACGGCCGCCGGCCAGGCCAGGATCACCTCGTACCAGGCGACAGTGCCGTGGCGGGTCGACTGGGTCAACCCCGGCCCGGCCACCGCCGCCACTGCCGCGTTCACCCGCGGCGCCGAGACGATCGACATGACCGTCACGTGTGACGGCACGGAGCCGTCCGTCGCCACGAGCACCCACACGAAGCAGCCGTAGCGGCCGTGGAGACGACCGAGGACGGGCGCTTCGTCGTCATCGACGGGCGGCGGTGGCGGGCGACCGACCCGGCCATCCCCGAGGACGTGGCGAAGGTGCTGCGCAAGGTGCTCATGGCGGCGCGGCGCGACGTCGGGGCGGCGCTGCGGGCGGGGCAGGACCCGGCGGCGGCGCGGGCGCGGGTGCAGGCGGCGAAGGTCGCGCTCGGCGAACGGGGCACGCCGTGGTGGGAGCAGAGCCTCGTCCAGCGCCGCGAGCGGTGGGAGGCCGGGCTGCCGGCGCCGGAATCCGGCTGACGGGCGATTACCGTCGTCGATTGCGGGTACCCCCGAAGAAGCATTGAAGGGAGACGGCGATGAAGTTCGTGTTGAAGAAGGCCAGCAACGGCCAGTACCGGTTCAACATGGTCGCGAGCAACGGCCAGACGGTGGCGACGAGCGAGACGTACACCCGCAAGGCATCGGCGATGGACACCATCGCGTCGATCCAGCAGCGCGCGGGTGGGGCCACGATCGACGACCAGACGGCCAACTGACCGTCCGCTTTCCCGACCCGCCCGATGGCTCCGGCCGCCGGGCGGGTCAGCCGTCTGTGCCGCCGGGCGTCCACCGGGCGGCCGGGCGGTCGCCGCCATATCCGCGGGAACGTCCGGCTGCGCGGCGAGCGCCTGGTGCGCCTGGCCCGGCTGCTGGTGCGGGACCGGCACCTGGCCGAGGACCTGGTGCAGGAGGTGCTCGGGCGGGCGTACGTGCGCTGGGACCGGGTCAGCCGGGCCGACGACATCGACGTGTACGTGCGGCGGATGCTCGTCAACCGGCACATCTCCTGGCTGCGCCGCCGCTCGTCTTCCGAGATCGCGACGGACCGGTTCGCCGACCGCCCGACCGGCACCGACATCGGCACGCAGACCGCGGAGCGGGAGGCCGCCTGGCAGCTGATCGCGGACCTGCCGCCGCGGCAGCGGGCCACTGTCGTGCTGCGCTACTACGAGGACCTGGACGACGCCAGGCACCGCCGCAACCGGCACCTGACCCTGGGCGCCGCGGTTGCGGTGCTGGGGGTTATCGCCGGGGCCGCACTCGTCCCGCACCGCACCCCGGCACCGCTTCCCGGGCTCCCGCCCTCGGCCACCCCCGGGACCTCGGCGACGGGCGCCGCACCGACGCCGTCGGCGTCGCCGCTGCTGCGCCCGCCCGCCGCCGAGGGCCGCCGCCCGCTCGCCGACGGCGGCCGGCCGGGCGACGGGCTCCAGCTGCACCTGGACACGGACGACCCGGAGACGCTGCTGCTCACCTACAGCGCCGCTCCCGGGACCGAGTCGCTGCGCGTCGTGCGCTCGAAGACCTCGCCGCCCGGCGTCGACGGATACCTGCTGGCGGTCGGCGGCTCCGTGGCGGAGCTCGACGCGGCCCTCGAACCGCGCCTGGGGGCCGGTGCGACGTGGCAGACCCAGGACGTCGTCAACGGCTGGGCGGTGCGCGTCTGGCAGCCGCGCGCCGGTCTGTGGGCCGCCGCGGCCGTGGAGCTGGCGAAGAACCCGAAGGTGTCCTCCCCGCCCGATGCGGTCGCGGAGGCCGCCGCCCGGCTGGCCCTCGACCGCGTCCTGACCTGCACCCTGGGCGTCCGGCTGACCTGGGCCCCGCCCGGGACGAAGACCGCCGGCTGCGGCCTGACGTGGGCCGGGCGCTCCGGCTTCGCGGGCCTGTCGTTGCAGGCACCGTCGGGCGGCTACTTCTACCTGTCCGAGGTCTCGGCGGGCGACTTCCACCCGAACACCACCTACGCCGGCGTCCCGGTCCAGAACGACCGCGACGGCGCGACGGCGGTGATCGGCGAGCACACCTTCGTGATCGAGGCGGCCGCCTCGGGCCTGCCCCGCGACGCGCTCCTGCACGTGCTGACGGGCATCCGCCTGGCACCCGCAACCACCGACCCACTGGCGTCCTGAGTGGCAGAGCTCGACGCGTGCTGCGCAGGCGGCTCCGCCACCCGACTCAACCGGCGTGGTAGTCGATGAGGCGTTCGTCCTGCCACGGCGGGCGGTTGGCGCGGCGGCCGAGGAGCCACCCCAGGGCGCCGGCGACCGGGTTGGCGGCCATGGCGATGAGAGGCAGGCTCACGGCGAGGCCGGTGGCGTCGCGGACCTGGGCGCTCTCCGCGGTGCCGATCTTGCAGAACGTTGCGAGGTGCTCGCAGTTGTTGTTCAGCAGGTGGTACTTCGCGTGCTTGCCCGAGTTCGACAGCTGCAACAGCCGCTCGGCGGTGGCGCAGGCCTCGCCGGGGCTGTTCAGGTCGACCTCGTCGGCGTCGTAGCTGCGCACGTAGAGCGGGCTGCCGGCGACGAAGTCGGCGAGCGAGGTCCGCCGGATCGCCGCGCCGCGCTTGTTGTTCGGCTGGCCGGTGAAGTGGATGACCGACCCGCGGCCGACGTAGATGCCGTGATGGGTGAAGGCCCGGCGGTCGGCGACCAGATGCCAGCCCGGCTCGATTCGCACCATGCCGATATCTGACGGACGGCGCGTGGCAGGGTGGTCAGGTGGCTCCGGGCTGGCTTGTGGGATGGTGCCGCGAACGGCTCGGTGCCGAACCGGTCGCGGTGCTGTTCGAGGTGGTGCAGACGTCGGCCGTGTTCGGGCTCCGGCTGTCCGACGGCGCCGAGGTCGTGGTCAAGGCGCGCGACGACGACAACGGGCGGGCCGCGGCCTGTGTTGCCGCCCAGGCGCAGCTGGCCGCCCGGGCCTTCCCCTGCCCGCGGCCGCTCACGGCGGCCGTGCGGGTCGGCGCGCTCGCGGTGCACGCCGAGGAGTACCGGCCCGGTGGCCAGGTGCTCGGCGGGGATTCGCCGGGCGTGGGCGTGCGCTACGCGCGGGTGTTCGCCCGGCTCATGCGCGAGCTGGCCACTGTGGACACTGCGCCGCCCCGCCCCAGTCCCCGGTGGGTACGCTGGGACCACCCCGGCCCCGGCCTCTGGCCCGCGATCCCCTTCCTGGACGCCCTCGACCAGAGCGCCGTCCCGGCCCACATCACCGGCCCGGCGGCTCGGGCCCGCACCCGGCTCCTGCGCGACGGCTCGCCGTGCGTCCTCGGCCATGCCGACTTCGAGGCGCAGAATCTTCGGTGGTACCGCGGGCGGCCCCGGACGATCCACGACTGGGACAGCCTGGCCTGGCAGCCCGAAGCGGCGCTGGCCGGTGCTGCCAGCGCGGCGTTCGCCAGGTCGTCCGGGCCGCCGACGCTGCCGCCGGTCGGCAGCTCCGCGGCGTTCCTCGCGGCCTACCAGGACTCACGCGGGCGGGCGTTCACCGCGGCGGAGGTCGAGGTGGCGTGGGCGGCCAGTGTCTGGCCGGCGGCCCACAACGCCCGGTGGGAGGTGCTGCACGGCCGGCCGCCCGTGTGCGGTGACGCGCTGCGGGCGCAGGCGGCCGAGCGGCTCCGGCTGGCCGGCGCCTGAGCAGTCGGCGATTCGTCACCGCGGCGCCGGCCTGAGCGCGGCCGGGCCGGGGTCAGCGGGCCTCGGCGGCCGGGGGCTCCAGGCGGGCGATGAGCCGCTTGAGGCGGTCGATCTCGGCGGCCAGGGCGGCGTGGCCGGCGGGGGTGAGCGTGATCCAGGTGCGGCCGCGCTTGCCCTCGTAGCCCTTCTCGACCTCGACCAGGCCCGCCGTCTCCAGGACCGTGACGTGCTGGGAGAGGTTGCCGGCGGTCAGGTCGAGCTGGGTGCGCAGGAAGCCGAACTCGACCCGGCCGGCCTCGTGGGCGATGGTGAGTACGCCCAGGCGGACGCGCTGGTGGACCACGTCGTCCAGGCCGTTGACGGGGTGCAGGTCCTCGGCGGTCACCGCGACAACCCCCGGCGGTGGGCATACGCGAAGCCCGCGCTGCCCAGCAGCAGCACGGTGCCGTTGATGACCAGCTGCGGGACGAACTGCGTGTCACCGTGCCAGCCCGCGCCCCAGCCGAAGTTGACCGGCACCAGCACGACCACCAGGTAGATGGTGGCGAACAGCAGCAGCGTGACGCGGCGCTCCAGCCAGGCCAGCACCAGCAGCGCCAGGCCGATGATGCCCGTCGGGTCGAGCGTGCGCAGCAGGAGCTCGGCCGACCGGGACGGGGTGCCCGGATACGGCAGCGGGTTCGCGACGACGAACACCGCCGTGATGGCGGCGGAGAGGGCCACGAGGGCGAGGCCGGCGAAGACGTACGGGCGCACCCGCGGGCCCAGGCCGCGGCGGCGGGCGACGCGCAGGAAGCCGGCGGCGATGACGATGTAGGCCACCGTGAGCGCGGTCCACCAGTAGATGGACGGGGCGATGTAGAAGGCCCGGCAGACCTCGCCGTTCGGGATCGCCCGGCAGTCGCTGAGAATCGGGTGGCTGAGGAGGTACACCGGAATCGCGCCAAATGTCACAAGCCCCAGGATCAGCAGGGGTAGCCAGGTCACGCGCTGGGCGATCCGGACCTGGCGGGTCAGGTTGTGCACATCGGCCAGCAGCCGGCGGGGATCACCGCCGACGGGCACCGCATCGGAAGTCATACCAACAGGTTTGCATTCCAAACCGATTGGCGCAAGTACCGCTCCAGCGCAGCGCCCCCGCGGCCGGGTCGGGCCCGATGCGCTCGGGCGCGACCCAGTGCTCGGCCCGCACGCCCGCGTGCAGCGCGGCCTGATCGCCGTCGCCGTCGACCTCCATGACGTGGCGCTCCACCCTCCGGATGCGACTACGTGTCGTCGACGTCATGACGGTCCGTCGCAAACGACAAATCCGCCGCGTGCCCCGGCAGCTCGACCCGGAACGTGGCGCCCCCGCCCGGCGTGTCGATCGCCTCGATGCGCCCGTGGTGGGCGGTGACGACGGCCTCCGCGATCGCGAGGCCGAGACCGGTGCTCGTCGGGCCGCGACCGGTGTGGGTGCGCGGCGCATCGGCGCGGTAGAACCGCTCGAAGACGCGGGCGGCCGGCCCGGCGGCCAGGCCCGGCCCCGTGTCGACGACCTCGATGACGGCCGTCTGCGGGTCGCCACTCAGGCGCACGGTGACGGCGCAGCCCGGCGGGGTGTGGGTGACCGCGTTGGTCGTCAGATTGGCCAGGACCTGACGCAGGCAGGGCTCGTCGCCGCGCACCACGAACGGGCCCGGCCCGGCGAGCTCCAGGCCCACCGTGTGCGCCGGGGCTCGACGGCGCGCATCCTCGACCGCGTCGATCGCGAGCGCGAGCAGGTCGACCGGCCCCGCGGCCAAGGGTCGGCGCTCGTCCAGCCGGGCGAGCAGCAGCAGGTCGTCCACCAGAAGGCTCATGCGCTGCGACTCGTCGGCTATCCGGCGCACGAGCCGGCTCACCGCGGCCGGTCACCGGGATCGAGTGGCGCCAATGCGTGGCGGACCGGCCTATGCTCTCGGGCATGACCGTTGAGGAGCCCGGAGCGGCCGAGAAGCCCGTCCCGCAGGTCAGGGCCGGCATGGTCATCAGCCTCGTCACCCGCGAGGACGTTGTCGTGATGGACCCCGACCGGTTCATGGCCGCGGCACGCCGGGCCTATCTGGCCGGTGAGCCGGACCGCACCGAGGGCGACGCCGTGGCGGCCGTGGCCGATGTCTACGACGCGGTCTTCGCCCTGGTCGGCCGGTACGGTTCGCTGGCGTCGGCCGACCCCGAGGTGGCGGCCGGCGCTACGGTGCTCGAGCGCATGAGCGGCGGGCTGGGCCACCTTCCCGGCGATCGGGTGACCGGCCGGGCGGACGGCCTGTCGCCGGCCGGTGCGGTAAGCAAGGTCCTGGTCGACAGGTCGGCGCCGCTGCAGGACTACGGCTGCTTCCTCCCCGGCGACGAGGAGCTGTTCGCGGCCGCCGACGAGTGAGGGCGCGGCGGAGGGGTACAGCCTGCGCTACCGCGGGCGGGTAGTGCGCTGGATCGATCGGGGCCGATCGGGGCCATAGCGTTGCCGGTATGACGAAGAAGCTGAAGCGTTCCGCCATCGCCGCCGGGGCGGCCGTCGTGACCGCCGCCGCCGTGCTGTCCGCGCCGCAGGCGTTCGCCGATGAGCGGCTCAAGGCGCTCGACCGGCTCGTTGCCGAGGACGGGTTTCCGGGCGCGCTGGCGTCGGTGCGGGGTACCGCGGGCGCGGTGCGCGACTACACGGCGGGAGTGCGGGACCTGCGGACGCGGCGGGCGGTGCCGACGAACGGGCAGGTGCGCATCGGCAGCAACACCAAGACGTTCACCGCCGTCGTCGTCCTGCAGCTCGCCGGCGAGGGGAAGGTCGACCTGGACCAGACCGTCGAGCACTACCTGCCGGGGATCGTGCGCGGCAACGGCAACGACGGGTCGAGGATCACCGTGCGGCAGCTGCTGCAGCAGACGAGCGGGCTGCCCGACTACGACGACGTGCTCTTCACGAAGCCCGAGGATCTGGCCGGGCTCGCGCACACGTACTTCGACCCGCGCCGGCTCGTCGACGCGGCCATGACGAAGGCGCCGTCGTTCCCGCCCGGGGCGCGGTGGGAGTACAGCAACACCAACTACGTGCTCGCCGGGCTCATCGCCGAGCGGGTCACGTCCCGGCCCATCGGTGAGGAGATCACCCGGCGCGTCATCGACCCGCTCAGGCTGCGTGACACCTACTGGCCGGGCGTGGGGGAGCAGCGTCTGCGCGGTACCCACGCGCAAGGGTATGTCGCGGTCGGACCGGGCGCGCCGTGGATCGATGTCACGCAGATGGACCCGTCGCTCGGCTGGTCGGCCGGGCAGCTCGTCTCGACGCCGTCGGACCTGCGCGTGTTCTTCGAGGCGCTGATCGGCGGGCGGCTGCTCCGGCCCGCGCAGCAGCAGGCGATGCTCACCACCGTGCCGGCGCCCGGGTTCGAGCCGACGCCCGGCTGGGAGTACGGGCTCGGTGTCGCCCGGCACGCGCTGTCCTGCGGCGGGTACGGCTGGGGGCACGGCGGGGACATCCAGGGGTACGAGACGCGCAATCTCGTCACGACCGACGGGCGCAGCGCGGTGGTCGCCGTGACCGGGCTGCCGACGTCGGAGCGGATGGTCACCGACGTGGTCGATGCGGTCGACGCCGCGCTCTGTGCGTGAAACTTTCGGGGCGCGCGCTCCCGGTGTTTCGGATTGCCACCGCCACCTTGCCGAAAAGGTTTTCGGTCGACACAGTGACTGATGCCTTATCGGAGTACTTGGATGGAAGGAGGGTTGCGTTGCGCCGTCAACAGTTTCGCAGCCTCGTGGCCGTCACCGCCGCCGTCGGGCTCGCCGCCGCCGGGGCGAGCGTCGCCTCGATGGCCAGTGCCGCCACCGCCGGCTGCCGGGTGACGTACACGATCAGCTCGCAGTGGCAGGGCGGCTTCGGCGCCACCGTGGCGATCACGAACCTCGGTGACCCGATCACGGCCTGGACCCTGACCTGGAGCTACGCCAACGGCCAGACGGTCGCCCAGGCGTGGAACGCCACCGTCACGCAGCGCGGGCCGGCGGTGTCGGCGACGAACGTGTCGTACAACGGCGCGCTGGCCACGAACGGCAGCGCGTCGTTCGGGTTCAACGGGTCGTGGACCGCCACCAACCCGGTGCCGACCGCGTTCACGCTCAACAACGTCGCCTGCACCGGCGGCACGACAGCACCCACCACCGGCTCCTCGCCGACCCGGCCGGCCTCGCCGTCGCCGTCGGTGTCGCCGACCCCGACCGGCGGCGGCACCGGGCCGGCGCTCAAGACCGTGCGGGTGTTCTGGCTCAAGCCCACCGACGTGGCGTTCGACAAGCGCTATCCGGACGGCATCGCGGGCGTCATGCGCGAGGCGCAGCGGTACTACAAGCAGGAGCTCGGCAAGACCTTCACGCTCAACAGCACGGTCGTGGAGGTGGTCAACGGCGAGCACGATAAGCAGTGGTACATCACCACGAACTGCGGCGGCAGCGACCACTACTGGTGCGTGGTGGAGAACATGCAGGCCGAGCTGATGCGCCGATTCGGCATCAGCGGCCAGGACGGCCGCTGGCTGTGCGTCGGCGAGATCAGCGCCGAGGAGGCCGGCAAGTCCGGCGGCGGCGGCGGACCCGGCTGGGTGATCCTCAGCGGTCACGACGCCGACGGCGGTGCGGGCCTCAACGGCGCGATGAACCGCTGGTACGGCGGCATGGTCCACGAGCTCGGCCACGGCTTCGGCCTGCCGGACGCGACGTCGACGGACGGCACCCCCATGTCCGCCTCGTTCTACGGCTACCCGGACACGCACTTCAGCCAGGCCCAGAAGAACGCCATCCTGGCCGGGCCGTACGGGAGCTTCCTGTCCTGAGCCACACCGGCCGGCCCCGTCGCCGAGCGCGCGCAGGGGGCCGGCCGCGCTCCACCGGGTAGGGTGCTGCCGGTGAGCCTGGGCATGGTCGGGCCGGCGGCCGGACTGTTCGCCGTGACGAACGTCGACGACCTCGTCGTGCTCGCGCTGTTCTTCGCCCAGGGTGCCGGGCGGCGCGGTGTGACGCGCCGGATCGCCGCCGGGCAGTACCTCGGCTTCGCCGCAATCGTCGCCGTGGCCGTGGCCGCCGCGTCAGGGGCGACGCTCCTGCCCGCGCGGGTCATCCCCCTCCTCGGCCTGGTGCCGCTGGCGCTCGGGGTCCGCGCCGCCGTCCAGCTGTGGCGCGACCGCGGTCGGCCGCCGCCCGCGCCGGAGCCGGACGAGCGGCCCGGCCCCGGCGGGCCCCGGGTGCTGGAGGTCGCCGCCGTCACGTTCGCCAACGGCGGCGACAACATCGGCGTCTACGTCCCCGTCCTCGCCACCGCGGGCCCGGCCACCATGGGCCTCTACGTCGCCGTGTTCCTGGCCCTGGTCGCCGTCTGGGTCGCCGCCGGCCGCTACCTCGCCACCCGCCCGCCGGTCGCCCGGGCCCTCGAGCGCTGGGGTCACCTCGTGCTGCCGGCCGTCCTCGTCGGCGTCGGCGTGCTCATCCTGCTGGGTTGAGCCGGACGGGTGCGCAGAGCCCGGGCACTCAACCTTTTCCGGCGCCCTTTCGTCCTTGCCGGTGACGAAGGGAGTGCACGTGCCATGGAAAGACCGTGACTTCGACGGCCTCAGCGCGCTCGTCGCCGAACGGGGCAGCGCGCTGCTCGGGACCGCGGTCCTGCTCACCGGGAGCCGGGCGGCGGGTGAGGACCTGGTGCAGGCCGCGCTCGAGCGGCTGATGCGGTCGTGGGGCCGGGTGCGCGACGACCGCGAGGGCTATCTGCGCCGCACCATGTACCACCTCGCCATCGACGACTGGCGGCGCCGCCGCAGCCGGCCCGAGGTCCTCGCCGAGGTCGAACCGCCGGCCCGGCCCGACACCTCCGACGTGGTGGCCCTGCGGCAGGTGCTGATAACCGCACTCGCCAAGTTGCCCCCGCGGCAGCGGGCCGTGTTGGTGCTGCGGTACTGGGAGCAGCACACCGAGGCCGAGGCCGCCCGCGTCCTCGGCTGCAGTGTCGGCTCCGTCAAGTCGCACGCCTCGCGCGGCCTCGCCCGGCTGCGTGAGATCACCGCCGATTGGGACCTGTTCGTGAACGGAGCCGCACGATGAATCTGGAAGACCAGCTCACCATCGGGATGCAGGAGCACGCGACGGGGCTCGCGCTCGAGTCCGACGTGCTGGCCCGGGCCGGGCGCAACCACCGCCGCCGGGTGCTCACCACGCGCCTCGGCGCCGCCGGCCTGGCCGGGCTGCTCGTCGCCGGCCTGGCCGTGGGCGTGCAGCTGCAGGGCCAGCAGCCGCGCTCGCAGCCGGCGGCCCCGCCGGTGGCGATGGAGCAGCCGTCGGTGCGCCTGGCCAACGCGGCCGCGGCCAGCGACGACATCAGCTACAGGTTCACGCTCACCGACGGCCCCGTGGTCTACGCGGGCGCCTTCGACCCGAAGACCCGCACCGGCTACCTCCACAGCGACAACGAGGCCGGGACGCTCGTCGAGCTGCTCATCGCCGGCACCCGGTACATCGGGACCGAACCGCGGGCCGGCGTGCAGGTCACGGGCAACCACGAGGCGTACAGCCGATACGGGCAGTACCCCGGCACCTACGACCGGCTCTCGTTCGGGCTGACCGGCGACGCCACCTACGGGCCCGGCAGCGCCGACCCGACCGAGCTGTTCAAGGCCCTGCGCGCGGCCGGCGCCGCGATCACGCAGAACCCGGACGGCACCCTGCACTACCGCATCACCACCGATGACGGCCAGTCGAAGTCGGTGCTCGACGGCGACGTCTCGCTCAACGCCGACGGCCGCATCGCCCGGATCGTGGTCGCCGGGGCGTGGTCGTCGACCGCGAAGGGCCGCCTCGACCAGGGGCAGCTGGCCCGCACGGTGGAGCTGTCCGACTACGGGCTCCCGGTCACCGTCCAGCGCCCGGCCCAGGTGGTGCCGGTCAAGTAGCGAGCGGGTGCTGCCGGCCCGGTCCGCCTCCGCCACCGGGGCGCCCGTGGCCGGCAGTACGCGTGCGCACCGGCTCCCGCACTGCCACTCCGGGCGACTCAGTCGTCGGACTCGAGGGCGAAGGTGTTGCCGTCCGGGTCCTGGATCCAGGCGATCCGGCCGCCGCCGGCGCGGGCGGTGATGCCCCGGGCGTCGTGCACCAGCCCGTCGTAGCGCACGCACTCGACCCCGGCCGCGGCCAGCTCGTCGACGAGCCGGTCGAGGTCTTGGACGTACCATGTCGCAAGCGTTGCCGTCGTCTGCCCGGCGGTGGTCGACTGGTAGACGTTCAGCGCCGGGCCGCCGCCGGAGCCGTAGACGCGGCCGCCGTCGGCGATGCGCGCGCTCGGGCCCGACCGCAGCACCGGCAGGCCCAGGCGGCCCTCGTAGAACTCGACAGCCCGCCGGATGTCGGACACGGCGACGGAGGCGCGCAGTTCGTAACGGCTCAATGACATACCTGGATTCTCACCCACCCCGCCCCGCCGCGCCGCCGGTTGCGCATCCTCGGGGGGATCGCCCGCAGCTACAGCGCCCGCGCGTTGCCCCGCGTCTCGGCGTCGGCCGGGAAGAAGCACTCGATCCGCAGCTCCTGCAGCGTGATGTCCTGCGCCGTGCCCAGGGTCGTGACGGTGGAGAAGTAGCCGAAGCGGCGCTCGTCGCGGCGGTAGCGGGTGCGGTGCCTGTCGTGTACATCGGATACGTCGTCATGCCTCGACACTGCTCGCCCGGTGGATACGGAACAATTCCCTCCGAGGTAATACGGTTGGCGCGGTGAAGTTCGTCCACCTGAACGGCCCACCGGGGATCGGCAAGTCCACCCTGTCGGCCCTCTACACGGATCGGCACCCCGGCACCCTGAACCTCGACATCGACGCCCTGCACCGCCTGGTCGGCGGGTGGCGGGGCGAGGTGATCGACACGTGGCCGCTCGTGTGGTCGCTGGCCCGAGCGATGGCGGCGACCCACCTGACCGGCGGCCACGACGTCGTCCTGCCCCAGTATCTCGCCACGACCGGCGAGGTCGCGCAGCTCGAGCAGCTCGCGCACGAGCACGGGGCAGCATTCCGCGAGGTCGTCCTGCTCGACGACCGGGCGGCGGCGATCGAGCGGTTCAACCGCCGCGCCCGCGACAGCGACGACCCGTGGATCCGCCACCATCACCGCCTCATCGAGCTCGGCGGCGGCCCGCGCGCGCTCGGCGCCATGTACGACAACCTGATGGAGCTCGTCCGCCGACGCCCGGCCGCCGTGGTGGTGCCGAGCCCGCCCGGGGCCGTGGAGGTCGCCTACGAGCGGCTGACGGACGCCTTGCGCCAGCCGCCCTCCCCGCCTACCGCGTGATCCGGGCGTGAGTCCGCGGGCGGGCGGCCTCAGGCGCAGCCGGGCAGGCCGCCGAGGACGCCGTTGCGGAACGCGCCGATGCGGTCGAACGCGCTCGCGTCGGCGGTGGCGGCGGCGCGGCCCAGGACCAGCAGCGTTGCCACGGCCTCGTCGAGGTCGCCGGGGGACAGGCGCAGCCCGTCGCCGGCCGGGCGGCGCAGCAGGTCGTTGGCCCACGTGCCGGCCAGGCAGTCGACGGTCAGCTGGCCCGCGCGGCCCTCGGCGGACTGGCCCCGCCGCACCTGCACCGCCCGGGCGAACAGGTCGCCGAGCAGCATGCCCACGGCGTTGTCGCCGATGTGCCGGTACAGCTGCGGCCCGAGCTGCCGGTTGTCGAACGCGACGAAGTCGCCGCTGGGGCAGTAGAACGCCGACTCGGCACCGGCCGGCTGGCGGTCGCGGCACTGCGGTGCCGCGGACGGGTCGAACGGCTGGATCTTCAGCGGCGGCCAGGCCGAGCCGCTCAGCTGCGGGAAGACCCGCTTCCAGTAGGCCTGCACGTCGTCGCCGAGCTCGGTCACGGCCCGCCCGTAGGGCAGGTCGCCGCCGCTGGCCGCCTCGTCGCGGCTGCTGAACGGGATCTCGGTGACCGGCAGGTTGTCGGCGGAGTAGGCGGCGCACCGGGCCGGGCCCTGCTCGATGCCCTCCTGCAGCGCCCGGACCCGGTCGAAGGCGTTGCCGTGGGCCTGCGGCGCCTGTGCCGACACGCCGGGCTGGTCGCGCAGTGAGAGCAGCCCGGCGACGGTGTTGTCGAGCTGCTGCGGCTGCGGGGCGGCGAACGCGTCGGAGTGCCCGGCCGCCACGTCGGCGATCCAGCTGCCGGCGAAGCAGTCCGCCTGCTGCTCCAGCACGATCGTCGGCTGCTGGGTGAGGCCGAGCCGCTCCTGGACGGCGTGGCCGTATTCGTGGGCGACGACCACCGCGACGAGCAGCCGCCCGTAGTCCGCGGCGAGCTGCGGGATGAGCACCTCGGCGTCCCAGGCGATGAAGTCACCGTCCGGGCAGTAGAAGGCGTTGGGCTGGTACTCCGGCCGCTGCTGCCCGCAGGCCGGCGGCGGCTCCTGTCTGGTGTAGGGGTGGTACCCGCCCGAGACCTTCTGGAACGCCGCGCCGCCGGACAGCTTGGGGTAGGCGGCGCTCCAGAAGCGCTCGACATCGCCGATCGCGGCGCGGACGGTGGCGTTGGCCTCGTCGGCGGACGGTGCCGAGCCGCGGTCGGCCACGCCGTTGCCGTCCCCCGGCGACGGGAGGTTGCCGATCGCGCAGCCGAGCCCGAAGGCCAGCGTCAAAGCGGCGGCGGCGACCCGTCCGAGCCGTGTCTTGACCATATGCGTCGCACACCCCTCATCGGCGGACCTCACATGGCTCGATATCCCGCCGGGGCGGGGTCAAACGTCGCCGTCACGATCGGGGTGCGACGGGCCGGGCCCGCCGCACACACCCCGGCTGGGTGGACGCGGCGGGCCCGGTCGTGCTCACTGCTCGACGAGCGCCTGGCCGCCGGGGCCGAACGCCTGGACCTCGGCGATGCGGACCTGGTCGCGGTACGGGTTGTTCGTCGCGCAGTCGGTGCCCGCCTGCGGGTCGTTGTCCTGCTCCCCGGCGTAGAGCGGGTTGCCGGTGCACTGGCTGGCCAGCACCACGATGCGCAGGTGGGTGGCGCGCGTCGGGCGGATGTCGAAGCTGCGCAGGTTCAGCTGCGGAGCCATGGGGCGCACGAGCTCGGCCGGGAAGGCGTCGGAGCGGCTGCGGTACACCTCGTGGAATCCGGCGTCGGTGGAGCAGTCGGAGCGTTCGGCGTTGCACGTCTGGATCGAGAACGACCGCAGCGCGCTGAACCGGTTCTGCGGGCCCGGGTCGGGGTCGCCGGCGATCGCGGGCCGCAGCAGGGCGCTGACGTTGACCGCGGTGACGTCGACCGCCCGGTCACCGGCCAGGTCGATGGTGACCTGCCGGCCCGCGACGCCGTCGAGCGAGGCCCAGTCGGTCGCCTCCGTGTCGTCGTTGATCCGGGCGGCGTTGACGCCGGTGCCGGAGGCCACCGCGCCCCGCGTCGCCGAGGCCAGGTTCGGGGTCACCCGCAGCCGCAGGTCCTGCGCCCGGCCCGGCTTGAACGAGGCGGTGAAGCGCTGGGTGCCGTACCCCTTGCCGTTGACGACGAAGTGGAAGTCGGTGCCGGGCACGATCTGGAACGTGTCGGGCAGCGCCGTGGCCGGGTCGGTGTCGGCCACCGGTGTCACCCGGGCCTCGTAGTCGCCGACGTACAGGCTGATGACCGCGCCGTCCTTCGGGCGCAGCGTCACCGTGGCGTTCCTGGCGTAGGGCGAGTGGAAGCTCGGGGTCGGGTCCACGTCGGACGGCCCGCCCGTCGCCCCCTCGCCCAGGCCGGACTCGGCGAACGCCTGCCAGATGATGTCCCGGTCGGCGCCGCCGAATCGGACCAGGTCGGCCGCCAGCAGGTTGTCGCGCATGTTGACCATCGTGGCCTCGCCGGCCGCCTGGAGCAGGAACGAGTCGAACATCAGCTGCATCCAGCGCCGGTTGCCCGGGCACTTCGCGGCGTCGGCGCGGCCGTCGGCGCACGCCTGCTGCAGCGCGGGGTTGCCCAGCCCGTAGCGGTCGACGAACTGCTTGCGGACCCGCAGCATCGTGGCGACCCAGATCTCGCCGTCGGCGTGGACCTCGGGGCCGATCAGGTCGAAGCCGAAGTCGGAGTAGTTCAGCGGGCTGCGGCTGCCGTCGTAGTTGCGGATGCCCGCGTGCGGGTTGCCGGAGACGTAGCCGCCGGTGACGAACGGGGTGTCGCCCGGGGCGCGCAGGTTGTTCTCGAACAGGTACTCGGCCGCGGTCAGGTCGCCCCACGCCTCGCCCATCGAGCCGCCCTGCACGCCGGTGAGGCCGGTGTCCGGTCCGGCGATCATGCGGTTGGTGATCGCGTGGGTGTACTCGTGCCCGATGATCGTCATGTCGAAGTCGCCGTCGGCGCACGGCGGGTAGCCGACGCCGGCGACCGGCTGCCACAGGTACATGTCGGTGACCGGGGGCTCGCCGTCGGGGCCGGTGGCCTGGTAGGCGTTGTTGCGGCTGCCGCTGAGCGCGCCCGACTGGGCGTGGCCCTGCTCCGCGTCGTTGCCGAGCCCGCCCGGCTGGAGGTTGACGACCTGCATGTTCCACGCGGACTCGGTGAAGCCCAGGTGGTAGCTGAAGTCGTGCATCCGGTTGTGCATGGCGAAGAGGTTGGCGACGGCCGCGTCGGCGTCGTTGCGGCCGGCCGAGGTGAGCGCGTCGGGGTTGCACTTCGACCGGCGCCACTGGTCGGCGAACGGGTAGGCGTACGCGCGGCTGGGCTTGGCGGTCGCCGGGAAGGTCGGCGAGTCGGCGCCCCAGAACACGACGTCGCCGGCCGAGTTGCCGGCCGAGGTGAACGTCGGCTGCCCGGTGGTCCGGTCGACGTCCCACGCCTGCCCGGACGCGGCGTCGCGCACGGTCTTGGCGCAGCCGATCTGGGGCGAGTAGCACCAGGTTGTCCGGGGCCCCTGCGGCGTGGCCGGGAACACCGCCCAGGACGGGTTGTCGGCGTCGAAGTCGACCTGGTCGTCGCGGACCAGGACGCCGCCGGTGCGCGCGTCCACGAACGTGGTGTACGCGGCCGGGTTCGCGGTGTCGGTGGAGACCAGGGTGACCCGGTAGGCGCTGCGCGGCCCGTCCTGCGGGGTGGGCACGGCGACGGCCGTCGTCTCGGGGCGATACACGTGGTCGGCGTTGAGCCCGGCGTCGCGCAGGGCGGCGGCCGTGGCATCGCCGGCCGAGAGGGTGGCCGGCGCGGGGGCCTGGGTGTCGCGCGAGAGCGAGGACGACACCCACACGACCTTGCCGCTGTCGAGCAGGATCGACACGAGCCCGTCGTGGCCGGCGGGCAGGCCGCCGAAGCGCTGCCGCAGCAGCACGACGGTGCCGGTGCCGATGGGCCGGACCATCAGCTGGTCCATGGCGGCGACGGCGGTGGCGTCCAGGCCGTACAGGTCCTGGTTGTCGACCAGGTAGCGCCGGGCCGCGCCGGCCGAGTCGGCGGTCAGGCCGGTCGGGACCGGCGCGTTCGGTGCGAGCGCCTCCGGCTCGCCGAACGCGTTCCAGCGGACCGGTCCGGCGCCGCTGCGGCCGGCGGCGTCGCGCTGCCTGTCGCTGGGGGCCTTGGTGCCGTGCCGGTTGTCGACGTCGCGGGGCGCCCGCGCGTCGAGGTCGTGCGGTGTGACGGGGCCGGGCTTGGGGTCGGCGGCCGCGGGTGTGGCGTTCACCGTGCTCGAGGCCGCGACGGCCAGGACGGTGAACGCCACTACGGACCAGCCCCGCCATTGAGCGGTGCGTTCCATCAACACTCCCTTGTCGACGTGTGGGGCGCGAGACGTTGCGAGGACTAGCCCTTGCCGAACACGTGCGGGGTCAGGCGGTACAGCAGCGAGCGCAGCTCCTCGACGGCGTCGTCGGGGACCTCGCCCAGGCCGCGGGTGACCACCTCGGCCGGGTCGAGCACGCCGTAGGCGAGGCCGGCCAGCCCGGCGGCGGTGAGGGTGGCCGTCTTCGCGGTGCCGGACCCGGGGCCGATGTCGATCGCGCCGCCCGTGCCGTCGAGGCGGTACCGCCCGGCCAGCAGCCGGTCGTCGACCACCTCGATCTCGACCCGGCCGGGGCCGCAGCGCGCACCGCGCAGCGCCTCCACCGACAGCAGCCGGGCCATCAGCGGCGGCGAGGTCGGGAACGCCGCCTCGGCCTCGGTCCGGACGGTGAGCCCGGTGACCCAGGACTCCGGGTACTCGTCCGGCGCGACGGTGACGACGACGCTCGACACCTGGTGGATGTGCGTGGCGATGAACCGCAGCAGCAGCGCGCGCCCGAGGAACGTGGAGTAGAGCAGCTCGTCGGCGCGCAGGGTGCCGCCGTAGCCGTCGATGTGGTAGGTCAGCACGCCGACGACCGCCCCGTCGACCACGGCCGTGGCGAGCCACCGGTTGGCCGGGTCGAGGGCGCGGGCGGCCCGGTAGTCGGCGGTGTAGGTGTAGCCGTGCCGGTGCGCCATCAGCTGCCGCTGGAACGCCCGGTAGTCCTCGAATCCGTCCCGGATGCTGCGCTGGGTCACCTGGCCCGGCAGCTCCACGCCCAGCAGCGGGGCGAGGGCGGCCGGGGGGAACGTCGCCGTCCGGTTGAGCGGCAGCCCCACGTAGCCGAACCGCTCGTAGAACGCCGGGTGGAACGGGTAGAGGGTGGCCAGCAGGTGCCCGCTGTCGAGCAGCTCGGCGTGCAGGCGGTGCATGAGCCGGCTGCCGTGACCCTGCCGGCGGGCGTCGGGCTGGGTCGCGACCCAGCCGATCCCGGCCATCGGCAGGACGTTGCCGCGCAGGTTCTGCTGCGCCGGGAACGCCGAGGCCGTGGCGACCGTGCGGCCGTCCTCCTCGGCGACGAGCGTGGTGTTGTCGCGGTGGTAGGGCAGCAGGGCGCGCAGCTCGTCCTCGGTGCCGGGCGACGGGGTGGCGTCGAAGGCGTACGGGTACAGGGTGAACGCGGTGCCGAGCCGCTCGTCCCCGTGGACGCGGCGGATGGTGCTCATGAGGCTTCACCTTTCGGTTTCATGCCGAGCAGGGCGAACAGCGCCGCCACCTGCGCCAGGCCGCCGCACAGCCACCAGATCCCGTTGCCGAGGGTGGTCCACGCGGCGACGCCGAACAGCGGGCCGATCGCCATGCCCAGGCCGAATGTGGTCTGGTGGGCGCTGATGTAGCGGGCCTTGACGGGGGCCGGGAACGTCGCCGGGTAGGCGAACATCGTCGGCCCGTTGATCATGATTCCGAAGACGAGCACGACGGTGGATGCGACGAGCGCCACGGCGGAGTCGCCGCTGAGGCCGTAGCTGGCGGCGGCGACGCCCATCAGCGCCGTGCCGGCGGTCGCCGCGACGTACCCGGGCCACCGGGAGACGTAGGCGGTGACCTTGAGTTCGCACACGATCAGCACGATCGCCGAGGTCACCAGGACCGCGCTGTAGAGATCGGTGGAGTGGCCCGCGGCGCTGATCTTCAGCGGCAGGGCGATGGTGTACTGGACGTAGATGACGGTGCCGATGAGTACCGAGGCGAGGAACAGCCCGTACCGCCCGTCGCGCAGCAGGACGGCATACGCGGCCCGCGGCCCGGTGCGGGCCGGGTCGGGGCTCTGCCGGTCGGTGCGCACGTCGGGCAGGAACGACCGGGCCAGGACCGCATAGGCCAGCGCGGTCGCGGCGTCGAACCAGAACAGCAGGTTCCAGTCCAGCAGGATCAGCCCCGCGGCGATCAGCGGGCTGAGCGCGCCGCCGAGATTGAGGGCGATGCGCATCATGGAGAAGCCCATCACCCGGATGTCGGCCGGCATCAGGTCGCTCAGCAGCAGCGCCGCGGCCGGCCGATAGCTCTGGGTGGACAGCCCGGCCAGCACCAGGGCCAGCAGCAGCGCGCCGAACAGCCGCGAGCTGCTGAGCAGGGGCACGACGGTCAGCACGACGGCGGAGCCGAGCATCGCCGTGGCGATGGTCGCGCGCGGGCCGATCCGGTGGATCAGCTCGGCGCCGGCGAGGCCACCGAGCACGGACCCGACGCTGTAGGCGGTGATCGCGATCCCGGCCTGCCCGGCGGAGAAGCCGCGGAAGACCAGGTACAGCACCATGAAGGTCTGCACGAACGCGCCGAGCTGGTTGACGAGCACTCCGCCGAGCAGGTAGCGCACCGGTGCGGGGGTGCGGCGCAGGGCGGCCAGCACGCCGGTGGGTCGGTCGATGGTCGCGGTCACAAGGCTTCCTCCAGCGGTGTGGTCGGCGCTGCCGCCTGTCCGATCGTGCAAGACATTGAAGCGTGTCGATTGATTGGCCGACAGTTCGGCCCGGCCGGCAAATCAATTGGTGCTCAGCGGCTCGCGTTCAGGTAGCCGATGATGATCGCGCCCCACCAGCAGGCCTGCGAGACCGCCGACGTCACACCGCCCCAGAGCAGTAAGGGCATCGGCGGTGTTCCACGCAGCGTGCTCATTCGCTCGCCCAGCGCCATTGCCTGCACGCCGTTGAGGGTCAGCGTGGCGACAAGCGCGAGTTTCAGAATGGTGGCGCCCGACGTGAGATCCGGCCGCAGCAGTACGCCGCTGACGACCAGGCCGCACAGTCCGGCCCAGATCAGCGGATGGAGCTTCGCCGTGCTGGCCACGGCCTCCGCGAACGTGGCCCGGCGCAGCACCCACAGGGCGAAGGAGTAGTCGGCGACGAGGACCGCGCCGAAGCCCAGGGTCATGAAGCCGAGGTGGGCGAAGAGGGCGACGCGGTGCCCGGTGGGCCCGGCGTCCACCAGCGTCGACAGCCAGATCGCGATGCCGAGCGCGATTATCGCGCCGCCGGCGGCGACTGCGTATCCGCGCGACCGGATGGGCCGCCGGCTTTCCGAAACGTCCGTTATGGTGGCGTGGTTGGCCTGCCTGCTGTCGTTGAGCATGCTGGTGTCTTTCTGTCATTCGTTCACATTGAAAATGGCGACCCGGTTTTGCTCTCGGTGCGATTGATGACGACGCCGACAAGTGGCCTTTGATTGGCATGACCAACAAAGGCGAAAGAACTACTCGGTGGGGTACTGCGAGTGGTGCGCGCTATTACGATCCGGCGACGAGCGGCATGTCGCGCGCCATGGCTCCGGCCATTTCCAGCGCGAACGCCCGCACGAGAGGCGAGAGCCGTTGCGGAGCGGGCTCGGGCGGGGCGTGCACGAGCAGTCCCGCGTCGATGAGCTCGTCGGCCAGCTCGTCCTCGTCGGAGCGCAGCGGCCCCGCGTCGCTCCCGGTGATCCGGGCCAGCCAGTGCAGCAGCATCCGGGCCGGCTGGCTGAGGGTCAGATAGGCGGAGCGCAGCGTCTCGCGCATCGACAGGTCGCCGATGCACAGCCAGCTCAGGGCGCTGCCGTTCTGCTGCCAGCCGTCGAGCAGCTGGCGCAGGACCATCTGGGGGCGCAGGGCGATCCTGCGTAAGGCGATGTCGAGCGCCAGCGGCAGGTCGCCGCAGACGTCGGCGAGCCGGTCGACGTCGTCGGGCTCGGCCACCACGCTGGGCGGCAGCGCGGTGGTGATCATGGTGACAGAGTCGGCCCGGGTCAGCGGCTTGACGTGCAGCCGGCGCACGTCACGCAGGCCCAGCAGGCGCTTGCGGCTGACCAGGACCGTCTTGCTGGCGTCGGTCTCCACCAGCAGCGGCCGCACCTGGCGCTCGTCCCAGACGTTGTCGAGCACCACGAGCAGCCGCCGCTCGGCGAGCAGGGTCCGATACAGGCCGACCCGATAGCCGGGCGTTCCCGACAGCTGGTCGCCGGGAACCCCAAGGGCGCGCAGGAACCCGTCGAGAATGTCGTAGGGGCTCGGCGGCTCCTGCTCGTCGTGGGAGGCGCCGAGGTCGGCGTAGAGCTGTCCGTCGGTCATCTCGGCCGCCTGTCCGTAGGCGTAATACAGGGCCAGATCGGTCTTGCCGGCCCCGGTCGGGCCGCTGATGATGACGGGCGTGTCACCGGGCGTGCGCAGCCACGCGAGTTCCCGCTGGCGCCCGATGAAGCCGCGTGGTCGCTGGGGCAGCTGGGCCGGGTACTGCTGACCGTCGCTGCGCCGGTTCGGTGTTCGCTCCCGGGTCGGGAGCCGTGTATAGCCACCGGTGACGGCGAGCCAGCGCTGCCGCCACTCCTCCTTGTCGCCCCGGCAGGCGGCGACGAAGGCGAGCGTCACCGGCAGCGAGGGGAGCCGGTTGCCGCTCGCGGCGCTGGACAGCACCGAGGACGAGAACCTGGCGGAGCGGGCCATCTCCCGGTAGGTCGGGTTACCCGCCTGGGCGCGCAGCTGGCGCAGGTTGGCGGCGAACTGCGCGGCGAGGCCGCCGGCGTTGTTGACGGGTTTCTCTGGACGGCCCATCGTGGATCCTTCCCACAGTCGTCAACCTGGCATAATTGCGTGCCTTGAGGGAAACGTCTGGGCTGACTACGACCAGCGGGGCTTCACCAATATTGCGGCTCTCCGGGTAATTCGCGGCCGGTTGGCACGAGTGATCGGGATTGTCGGATTCGTGGGGACCGGCCGGTCGGTGGGCGGGCCGGTGCTCTGGGGGCTTTAGCATGTAAGATCCATCTCAATCAATGCGATATCGTACTGTTCAGGTGGGGAAATCGGGGGTGGTGAATAGGTGACATTGATCAAGGTGGCAACCGGCGCCACCGATGCGCTATAATTCACCCTCTTCAATGGGAAGTCGTTTTCGCCGGTCAGAGCGCCTCACCCCAGTGGCCCGGGCCGGACAGCTCGACCGCCGTGGTCCGCTGGTCCAGCACCGCGTGGTATCCGCCGTGGACGAACACCAGGGTCGGCTGCCGGGCGTCGTGCCCCGCGGCCAGGACCTCGCCGACGACGAGCGTGTGGTCGCCGAGCTCGAACTGCTCCCGCACGCCGCACTCCAGCCAGCTGGTGCCGGCCAGGATCAGCGCGCCGGACCGCTCGCCGGTCCGGGTGACCAGCTCGTTGACGTGCGCGGCCCGGGCGGCCGAGGGCCGGGCCAGCCGGCGCGCGATCTCCTGCGCGCCGGCCGGCAGGATCGAGACCGCCCAGTGCCGGCTGGCCAGCAGGTCGGCGAGGAACGTCGACTCCCGGTTGAAGCACAGCGACACCAGCGGCGGGTCGAGTGAGATCGACCCGAGCGAGTTGACGGTGACCGCGTCGTGGCGGCGCCCGTCGGGAGTGTCGCGGTAGGTGGTGGCGATGCACACCCCGGTGGCGAAGGTACGCATGGTGCCGCGCAGATCGGGACGCATTCGGGCCTCCGCTTCGCGTGGACGGTCAGATGGCTTGCGGGAAGGTGAAGAACCGGTCGGGGTCGTACCGGCGCTTGACGGCCGCGAGCCGCTCGGCGTTGGGTCCGTAGTAGGCCCGGCGCCAGTCCTCGAGGTCGGGGTCGGTGAAGTTGACGTACGCCCCGTCGGTCGCGAACTCGCCCGCCGCCGCGTACACGGCGTGCAGCCACTCCAGGTTGGCCCGCACGACATCCGGCGGGTCGATCGCCGCCCAGGACGTGTCGAGGCTGAGCAGGAAGCGGGTGTCGCGGTGCGGGAACGCCGTGTCGGTGACCGGGACGTCGTTGATGACGCCGCCCCAGGCGAACAGCGCGGCCCCGGCCCCGTCCGGGTTGCCGCTGCCCGGCCACTTCTCCACGGCCCGGACCAGCGTGGCCAGCCCGTCGTCGTCGATGGCGTGGGGCGTGCACCGGGTCCGGACCGCGAACGCGCCGCCGACGCTGCTGTGGTGCAGGTAGGTCGCCGCGTCCCAGAAGCTGCGGTCCTCGACGTCGGCGCGGTCCGGCCGGGCCACGGCGAACGCCGGCGCGAGCAGCTCACGCAGCTGCGCCGCCGGCCCGAGGTGGTGGCCCACCACTGACACCACGCCCTCCTGCGACCCGGAGCGGGCGATGCCGATGCGGGCCGAGAAGCCGTCCGGCGCCGTGCGCATGATCTCCTGCATCGCGGCGAGCACCTCGACCGCGTGCGGCCACGCCCACAGCACCAGGCAGGTCGAGCCGGCCGGGGCGGTGCGGGTGCGGAACGTGAAGCTCGTGTTGACGCCGAAGTTGCCGCCGCCCCCGCCCCGGCACGCCCAGAACAGGTCCGGATGCTGCTCGGCCGAGGCCGTGACGGTCGTGCCGTCCGCGAGCACCACCTCGGTCGAGACAAGCGCGTCGCAGGTGAGCCCGTGCGCCCGGGAGATCGTCGTCACGCCGCCGCCGAGGGTCAGCCCGCCGATGCCGACGGTGTCGGAGTTGCCGAGCGGGAACGTGACGCCGTGTGGGCGCAGCGCGGCGTACAGCGCCTTCATCGGGGTACCGCCGCCCACCGTCACCTGCCCGGTGCCCGGGTCGAACCGGACCTCCGCGAGGTTGCGCAGGTCGAGCACCAGCCCGCTGGAGGCGCCGAAGCCCGCGTAGCTGTGGCCGCCGCCGCGCACGACCGGCGACACCCCGGCCGAGCGCGCCCAGGTGACCGCCTTGGCGACGTCCGCGGCGCCGGCGACGGCCAGCACGGCGGCCGGCCGGGTGTCGAGGTAGCGCTGGTTCAACGCCTGCCCGGTCCCGGCGGGCCGCAGGTCGCCGTCGACGAGGTCCGCCAGGGCCTGCCAGTCCGTCATCGGGGAATCTCCTCGAGATAGGACACGCCGGTGGCGGCGTGCTCGCCGTAGCGCTCCCAGACCTCGCGCAGCACGAGCGTCCCGCCGACCCGCTGGGGCCAGTTGGTGCTGTGCCCGGCGATCACCTCACCGGTCTGCAGCACCATCGTGTACGCGAAGCGCAGCACGCCGTCGGCGTCGCAGGTGCCGATGACCGTGCCCCGCCGCACGTGCCCGCCCTCGAACTCGGACCAGACGAGGTCGCCGCGCTGGTTGTACTGTGCGCAGACGCCGTCGCCGCCGTTGAGTGCGCGGAAGCGGCGCCCGTCGTAGTTGATCGTCATTCGTCCACGTCCAGCAGGCCGGCGGGCATGGTGAGCACGGTGCCGGGCGGCGGCGGCTCGACAGGCGTCGCGTCCACCTCGACGAGCGCCGCCGCGCCGGCCAGCCGGTCGGCGCAGGCCTGCGGGTCGTCGGCCGAGCAGATGACGAACGAGTGCCGGGCGATGTAGCCGCCGGGCGGCAGCCGCAGCGTGGTCTCCGGCTCCACCATCGGCGAGGCCAGGACGAGTCCGGGCGCCTCCTGCGGGACGGTCACCGAGTGCACGATGCAGTCGTGCTCGGGGTAGCCGAACCGGATGCCGGCGACCCGGGTGCGGGTGTGCGTGACGTCGGGGCGCTGGCCGGTGGCGACGTCGTAGAGGGCGCTGCCGGGCTCGATGCCGGTGGCGACCTGGCCGAGGAGCGGGATGAGGTCACCGCCGAGGCGGCCGTTGACCTCGATGATCACCGGCCCCTTCGCGGTCAGCCGGACCTCGGTGTGGGTGATGCCGTTCTCGATGCCGAGCACTTGGTGCGCGGTGACCAGCACGTCGAGCAGCGCGGCGTCGCGCAGCAGCGGGTCGGCGGCGTCGACGACGTGGCCGACCTCCTCGAAGAACGGCGGCTGGCCGGTGGTCTTGCGGGCCACGAACATCGGCTCGTACTCGCCCTTGTGCACGGTACCGTCGATGCTGATCTCGGGGCCGTCGGCGAAGCCCTCGATGAGCGCGCCGCCGCGGTACGGTTCGTCGCCCACGAGGCTCGCCTCGTGCGCGACCCGGAAGGCGAACTCGAGCTCGCGCTCGTCGGCGGCGAGCGACACGCCCATGCTCGCGCCGAGCGCCCGGGGCTTGACGATCACCGGGTAGCCGAGGTCGGCGGCGATGCGGCGGGCCTCGTCGGCGTCGGCGGCCAGCGCGAAGCCGGGCTGCGGCAGGCCGGCCGCGGTCAGCCGGGTCCGGCTGCTGAACTTGTCGCGGCAGCCGTGCACGCCCGGGATGCTCAGGCCGGGCACCTTGAACTCGGCGGCCAGCTCGGCCGCGGGCATGACGAGCGGCTCGTCCCAGCACATCAGCCCGGTGAAGGTGTAGCGTCCGGCCAGCTCGCGGGCGGTGGCGGCCAGCAGCGGCCAGTCGAACACGTTCGTCACGGTGATGTCGTCGAAGTACTCCTGCTGCCAGGTCGGCCGGAGGTTGTTGATCAGTACCAGCCGCACCCCGTCCTCGCGGGCCCGCTCGGCCACGGCCCGGACGATGTACTCCCGATAGAGCTTGAGGCCGCTGCCGATGACGAGGATGGCGGCCGGAGATCTGGTGGTCATGCTCGATGTCCTTAGGGTCGGATCGGGTGTCACGAGATCGATGCGCGAGCCAGTTCGCCGACGAGCGCGTCGACGGCGAGCGGTGCGGTGCGGAAGCCGTCGCCTCCGCTGGCGGGCCGGGCCCAGACCGCCGGGCCGACCCGGACGAATCCGGTGCCGCCGTCGGCCCGGGTGGCGTAGTGGCACTGCCGGGCCCGCATGACGTCGTACCGGTCGATGTCCCGGATCGCGCCGGCCGACAGCACCCGGGCGGCCCAGCGCGCCTGGTTGCCCGGGTCGGACAGGTCGTGCACCTCGTGCCGGACGGCGTCGGTGCTGATCTTGAGCAGGGTGCCCGCGACCGAGGGCAGCAGCCAGGCCCGCCCGTCGGCGCCGAGCCCGCCGGCGACCGGGGTCGCCGCCCAGCGATGGACCAGCCCGGCCGGTGGCCGCAGGTACACCATGGTCTGGCGGTGCAGGGTGACCGGCACGTCGACCAGGCGCGCCGACCAGGGCCCGGCCGCGACGAGCACGGCATCCCCGGAGACGGTCGTGCCGTCGGCGAGCCGGACCCGCCCGCTGTCCGGCCCCACGTCGACGACTGTCCGGCCGGGCCGCAGCTCGGCCAGCGGGTGCCGGCGCAGCCACCGGACGGCGGCGTGCAGGAAACGGTCGGCCAGCAGCACACCGCCCTGCGGCTCGAAGACGGCGGCGGTGCCCTCGGCGAACCCGACGTGCGGATAGTCGCCCGGATCGGCGACCCGGGCAGCCAGCCCGGCGGCGCCGGCCGTGGCCAGCGCCTCGGCGACCGCGGCCGGGCCGGGCAGTGCGCTCAGCACGCCGACGCGCCGATAGAGGGCCCCCGACAGGCGGTCGGACAGCAGGGAGTCCAGCTCGCGCCAGCGGCGGTGCAGCTGCACCGCCCGCCCGGTGCCGGCCGGGTCGTCGGCGACGAGCGCACGCAGGGCCCGGTGCTGGTCGAACGACGTCGAGCCCGGGTGCGGGATCGCGCCGCCGTCCAGCACCACCACGCGGTGCCCGGCCAGCACGCACCGGACCGCGGCGAGCAGCCCGGTGATGCCGGCTCCGACGACGACCACGCGCAGGAGCTCGCCGTCCGCCGGTCGGGGGCCCTGGGTCATCGCCCGGCCCCGACCGCGACCAGGTGCGGCAGCGTCACCGGTGTGATCTCGGTGGCGGCGCTGCCGGTGTCGTGCGCGAGCACCGCCGCGGCCAGGTCGATCAGGATCGGCGCGGCCGCCCGGACGAGCTCGCGGACCTCGTAGCAGTACCCACCGGCGTCCTCGTCGCTCACCACCCGCCGGTCGAGCCGGCCCAGGTGGTCGGCGATCGCCTCCGCGGCCCGGTTCAGGCTGAACCCGGCCAGCTCGTACGACGCCGCGAACCGCTCGGCCACCAGCGCCGCGGCGTGCCGCGAGCGCTCCGGCACCGGCAGCGGACCGCGCCCGGCCCAGCCGTTGACCCGCTCGGCGATCCGGTTCCAGGGAGCCACCAGGCGCAGCTCCGTGACCCGGGCCAGCGCGTCGGCGTTGAAGCTGGTCCGCTGGTGCTCCGGGCTCGTCGTGGCCAGGAAGAAGCGGATCAGGTCGCGCGGCACCCGGGCGGCCAGGTCCCGGCCCCACACCACGTGTCCCCGGCTGGTCGAGAACTTCTGGTGGTCCAGCTCGTAGAACTCGTTGGTGAGGTACCAGGTCGGCAGCTCGTAGCGGCCGTCGAACGCCAGCAGCATGGCCGGGCCGGCGATCGCGAACGGGTAGATGTTGTCGAAGCCCAGGAAGTACCCGATCTGCGAGCCGCCGCCGGCCAGCCACAGCGCGTCCTCGCCGGCCGTGTCCGCGCCCCGGTGCTCGGCCGCCAGCGTCGAGGCGTGCATGCTCCACGCCATCGGCTCCGCGTTGGGGTTGACGACCTGCCCGGCGACCTCAGCGAACGGCACCTGGATGCCCCACTGGATCGGGTAGGTGACCGGGAAGTCCGGCAGCGGCCGGGACAGCATGTGCGCCATCGCCTGGGCCATGTGCGGCCGCATGCCGCCGGCGTTGGCCTCGAAGTGGGCGCGCAGCCGCTCGCGGTAGCGCTCGACCGGCAGGACGAGCACGTCGGCCTCCCGCAGGGTCACGGGGTCGGACGGGTCCAGGGTGGACCGCACGCCGACCAGCTCACCCGCGGCGACCAGGTGCCCGCAGCTCTCGCACAGCCCGGCGCAGCCCTCGGCCAGGCAGTGCGGGCACCCGCCCGAGGCGAAGCCGTCCACCAGGAACCGGCCGTCCCGCTCGGAGTACGGGAACGTCATCGTCCGCAGCTCCAGCCGGCCCGCGGCGTAGAGCCGGCCGATGAAGTCGACGACCCACTTGGTGAACCGGTCGTCGTCGCCGGTGTAGCCGTCGATGCCGATCCCCATCGTCTCCAGGGTCGACGCGATCTGCTCGGCCGAGGTGGCCACCAGCTCGGCCGGGGTGACGCCGCGGCGGTGCGCGGTGGTCACCACGAACGTCGAGGTGTCCTGGAACCCGGTGCCCAGCAGCACCTCCCGGCCCTGCGCCCGGGCGTAGCGGGTGTACACGTCGGCGGCCAGGAACGGACCGGCGAGGTGCCCGAGGTGCAGATCCCCGTTCGCGGTCGGCGCCGGCGTGATGATCACCGTCCGCCGGCCGGCCGGCGCCTTCTGACCGCTCATGCTCCGGCCGCCTCGTGCCGGGCGGCGAACCGGGCCGCCATGTCGGCGTCCCACCAGACGCCGTAGTACTCGAAGTCGCCCGCTCCGGTGTTCACGACGTGGTGGCTGGAGCCGGGCGGGAGCCGGACGATGTCGCCGGCCACGAACGGCCGCCGCTCCTCGCCGATGACGATCTCGGCGGTCCCGGTCAGGGCGATGAAGATTTCGTACTCGTGATGCGCGTGCGGCGTGGACTCGGTCCCGGCGCGCAGGACGCACCAGGCCCCCTCGAACGGCGCGTTCAGTGCCGGCCAGGGCAGCAGCCGCTGCCCGACGAGGCCGTAGGCGGGCTCGAGGTGGTCACGGTCGAGCCGGCGAATGTCGATCATGCCGGCACCGCCAGCTGGGCCCGGGTCGCGGCCGCGCTCGTGTCGACGTCCGCCCCGCCGGCCTCGGTGTCGGCCCGCCGCTGCAGCACGTCGCCGACGATGTGGGCCGAGCGGTGCGCGAGCACGCTGATGAGCGAGTCCGAGATGCCGTGCGTGGCCTCGTTGACGCCCTGGAGGTACAGCCCGCCCCGGGCACCCTCGCCGAGGTCGACGCGGTAGCTGCGGTTGACCGACACCTCGGGCAGCTTCATGGCCTCGGTCAGCCGCCGGACCATCGCGGGCATCCGCTGGTCGTAGCCGGTGCCGAGGAACACCGCGTCGCAGCGCACCGGCTCGACGCGGTCGGTGCGCAGGTCGCGGACGTCGAGCACGACCTCCTCGCCGCCGCCGGCCGCGGGCTCCATCCGGGCGCCGACGATCTCGGTGAGCCCGCGGATGGCCGAGACGGGCTGGCCGAGCATCTTCTGCCGGTAGATCATCGTGTACAGCTCGTCGAGGAACGGCGCGGCCAGGCCGGCGTAGTTCGTCAGCCGCATCTCCTCGAGCACCTTGACGCGGGTCGGCTCCGACATCGCGTAGAACTCGTCCACGAACGACGGGAAGAACAGCGCGTTGACGAACTTGCTCGTCTGGTAGTCCTTCAGGCCGATCGAGCGCATGAGCATCATCGGCGAGGAGCCGGGCGCGTCCTGGTGCAGCGCCATGAACACCTCGGCCGCGCTCTGCGCGCCGCCGACGACCACGGGGCGCAGCGGCCGGCCGGGCTGGGCGAGCGCGTTGACCGCGGCGACGCGGCTGCCGTACTGCGAGCTGTGCACCACGCGCTCGGCCGGCAGCCCGGCGAACACCGGGGGCACCGCGGCGTCCCGGCCCGCCCCGATGACCAGGTCGCGGCAGATGACCGTGTCACCGTTGGACAGCGAGACCGCGAAGCCGAGCACCGTCGAGTCCTCGCCGTAGATCGGCAGGATGTCCCCGGCCCGGGCGCCGTAGCGCACCTGGACGTGCTCCAGCGAGTCGGCGACCCACTGCTGATAGGCCGACAGCTGCCAGCGGAACGGGTTGAAGGTGCTGAGGTTGACGAACTCGTCGAGCTCGCCGCGCTCGTGCAGGAAGTTGAGGAACGAGAAGCGGCTGCGCGGGTTGCGCAGGGTCACCAGGTCCTTCACATAGGACACCTGGCTGCGGGCCCAGGGCAGCAGCAGGTTGCGCTGCCACTTCACGTCTTCGTGCTGCTCGATGATGAGCGCCCGGCCGGCGACCTCCGGTGCGCCGCACTCCTCGAGGGCCACGGCCAACGCGAGGTTCGAGGGTCCCGCACCGATCATCACGATTTCAACGTCGTGGACTGACACGTGTTTCCTTTCTCGCGTGCCGGCGCACCGCGACGGGTGCGCCGCACGGCTGAGGAGGGCGAGCTACTTGCCGAGGGTCACGGTGGTGAACTCGAGCTCGCGGAATTGGGTCGGCTGGGCGTTGTGCACCCGGGTGGACCAGGCCGCGGTGGCGGACTGGTACCAGATCGGCACGGTCTGCATGTCGTCGAGGGCCTGCCGCTCGGCCTCCTGGTAGAGCGAGAAGGCCTGGCCCTGCGACGGCGCCGCGTCGGCCTTGGCCAGCAGGGCGTCGACGCGCGGGTTGGAGTACTGCCCGACGTTGCCCGAGCCGTTCGTGCGGAACAGCGGGTTGAGGAAGTTCTCGATCGACGGGTATCCGGCGACCCAGGCGGTGCGGTAGATCTCGTGGATGGACTTGTTGGTCAGGGCGGTGCGGAACGCGCCGAGGGTGGTCTGCGGCTTGAACTCACACGGGCGGCCCAGCGCCTGCTGGATGGAGCGGCAGGCCACCTCCACCCACTCCTGGTTGCCGGAGTCCACATTGGACGTCAGGGTGACCGGTCCCTGGAAGCCGCTCGCGTCGAACAGCTCCTTGGCCTTCTGCGGCTGGTAGCTGCACAGCTCACCGCACTGGTTGGCCACGTAGCCCTGCGCGTTCGGCGGCACGATCCCGTCGGCGGGCGTGCGCTTGCCGTTGAACACCTCCTTGATGAGCGCGGTCCGGTCGATGGCCATGGAGATCGCCTGGCGCACCCGCTTGTCGGAGTAGCGCTGGTCGAAGAGCGGGAACGCGATCGCCTGGTGGCCGACGTAGGCGTAGCTGGCGCGGCGCGACGCGGGCAGGTCCTTCTCGATCTTGTTGCCCTGCGACGCTGTCCACGGCGTGAACGAGAGGTAGTCGAGCTTGTCGGCGAGCACGTCGGCGTACGCCTTGTCCAGGTCGGTGTAGAAGCGGAAGTCGATGCCGCTGACCTTCGCCTTCTGCGCACCGGCGTAACCGTCGAACCGCTTGACGAGCAGGTTCGTGCCCTTGGTGTAGGAGACGAACTGGAACGGCCCGTTGCCGACCGGGTGCGCCTCGTAGGCCTTGCGGTCGGTGAAGAAGCTGGCCGGCATCGGGTAGAACGCGGCGAAGCCGAGCTGCAGGCCGAAGCCGGAGAAGGGCGCGCTCAGGGTCGCGGTGAACGTCTGGTCGTCGACGACCTTCAGGCCGGACATCTCTTTGGCCGGGGGCAGGGTGGCCGGCTGCTTGCCGTCCTTGCCGATGTTGTTGACCTGGTCGAAGCCCTGGATGTGCGACATGTAGCTGGCGTTCTTCATGAGGTTCGGGGAGTACGCGGTGTAGTTCCACGCGTCCACGAAGCTCTTCGCGGTCACCTTGGTGCCGTCCTGGAACGTCCAGTTCGGCTTGAGCTTGATGGTCCAGACCTTCGAGTCGGGGCTGTTGATCGACTCGGCGACCGCGTTGCGCGGGGCGGCGGTCTTGGCGTCGTACTCGATCAGGCCGTTGAACAGCGCACCCAGGATGCCGATGCCGCCGACCTCGGCGGTGTCGCCGGGCACGAGCGGGCTCGCCGGCTCGGTCTCGTTATAGCTGAGGACCGAGTCGCTGTTGGCCGCGGCGCTTGGCGTGGCGGCGGTGTCACCGCCGCCGGTGCAGCCGGCGAGCAGCAGTCCCAGTGCGGCGGTGGTCGCGCAGGCGGCGACCGTGAATGTTCGCATGGTGCTCCTCCTTCAGGAAGCGAAAAGTCGGGGGAGGGCTCAGCGCTGGGGCCCGGTGATACCGAGCGCCAGCGGGAAGGTGGGCCGGCCGCCGAGCAGATGGGCGCCGGCGGTCTGCAGAATGCGGTCCTGGGCCACGACGTGCTGGCACATCGTCGTGGTGTCGCGCAGCCACCGGTCCAGCGGCGAGGGCCGGTAGATCGCGGAGGTCTGGGCCAGGTCGTAGAGGCGGGTCAGGATCGACCGGGCCGTGCGGAACGCGTGCCGCCGCGACAGCGGCAGCGCGGCCCGCTCCAGCGCGGTCAGGTCGTCGAGGGTGCCGCCGGCCGTCAGGACCTCGTGCTGGCGGCGCAGCGCGCCGTACACCGCGTGGCGGGTGGCGGCGAAGTCGGCCTCGCAGTCGGCCAGGACGATCTGGCTGCGGTAGTCGTCCGAGCGCCCGGTGGCCACGACGACCTCGCGGGCGTGGTCGAGCGCGGCGCGGGCGACGCCGAGCGGGACGCCCGGCATGTTGCGCATGTGCACCTCGGGCTGGGCCAGCAGGCCCGGCCGGCTGCGCACGTCGGAGAAGTACAGCGTGTGCTCGTCGGGCACGAACACGTCGGTGATCGTGTAATCGCAGCTGCCGCTGCCCGACAGCCCGGTGGTGTGCCAGGTGTCGATGACCTCGACCTGCGCCCGCGGCACCATGAGCAGGACCGAGCCCGGCCCGATCCCGCCCGGCCCGGGCTCGGCGATCCCGTCGCTGTAGCGGAACGCGCCCGAGATCACCCAGTCGGCGTGCGTGATGCCGCTGCCGAACTGCCAGCGACCCGTGAGCCGGAAGCCGCCCGGGACCCGGTCCGCCCGGCCACCGGGGAACAGCATCCCGGCGACCACCATGTCCAGAGACGGAAACATCCGCTCGACGACGTCGGACTCCAGGAACGCGGCGTAGAGGCCGCTGTCCGACCCGATCATCGAGCACCAGCCCGCTGACGCGTCGCCGTAGGCCAGGGCCTCGATGACCTCGGTCTGCTCGATGGAGCTGAGCTCGAGCCCTCCGAGCTCGCGGGGGAAGCCCATCCGGAAGACCCCGGTGGCCTTCAGCGCCGCGACCACGTCCGCGGGCAGCCGGCGGTTTCGTTCGATGTCCTCGGCCCGGTCTCGGAGGACGGGAGCCAGCGCTTGTGCGCGGCGGAGCACTTCGGCGGCGTCTGCGGGCGGACTCGCCGTCTCGCCGTCGCCGCCTTCCCGCAGCCCGGCAACTATCATCCTGCATCACTTCCTCATGCCTCGGGCCTCCGGAAACGGATCTGTTCCGATCGGCCGGACTCATTCAAGGCGATGAATTGGATTGGTAGGAACCATTGACCGTCAGAAACAATCAATTGCCGAACACGGGCGCCTTCGCGCCGGTAGCGCTGTGGAGTTTGTCCAGCTAGCCACCCGGAAGGTGGCGCCCATGATGGCCCCGCAAGGTGGTTGATCGAGTGTCGGACGGGTGAACCGGCAGACTGAATAAATCAACGTCCGACTATGTTAATTAGGCGAAAACTCTTGTTGACCGCACTGGATTTGCCGCGCGTTTATGAGCTAATGCATCACGCGCGATCGGCGACCGGGGCAGGTCGGGCGGCTTCGGCGCGGGTGCACGTGCGCCGCCGGCGCCGACTGTCGGCGGGTCGCCGGGGTGGGGCGGCGGCGACGCTCGCCACCGGGTAGGTCCGGGCGCTGCCGAAGCGCCGGGCGGCCGGGGTGGCTCGCGACCCGGGCCACGGCCGAGCACCCACTCCAGCGCGTCGATCGCCGCGGGCCGGTGGCGTGATCGACGGTGGAGACGGCGTTCCGCACCGCTTGCGTGACCCCGCTCGGCGTGGCGGGTGCCGGTCGCGGCGTCGTGCCCGCGGCATGGGCGGGCGGTGGCGATGGTGTCCGCACCGCTTGCGTGACCTCGCCCGGCGTGGCGGGCGTCGTGCCCGCGGCATCGGCGGGCGGTGGAGATGGTGTTCCGCACCGCTTGCGTGACCCCGCCCGGCGTAGCGGGTGCGGCGGTCGCGGCGGCGATGCCGGTGTCGTTGACGGCCGCGGCGCGCCCGGCTGCGGGGTAGGCGGCGATGGTGCGTGCAGACTCGAGCCGGTGGGGGCGGCGTGCCTGACGGTCGGGTGTGGCGGTGGTGCGGGTGGTGGCTGCTGTCGTTGGGTGGCGGTGGTGTGCTCGGACTCGAGCCGGTGGCGGCTGCGTTCGGTGGGTGGCGGTGGTGCGTTCAGATTCCAGCCGGTGGGGGCGGGGTGCGCAGGTTCTGGCGCGTGTGGAGGGCGGCGGCGGCCAGGAGGGCCAGGGCGGTTGCGGCGAGCAGGGTGCCGCCCAGGGCGCTCTGCGCGGCCGCGAGTGTGGTGCCGGCGCCGACGACGAGGAGGGCCAGGCGCAGGCGGCGGCGGGTCGGGGCGGTGCCGATCCGCAGGAGCCGGGCGGCGAACCGGGTGAGCTGGAGGGCGATGTACGTGAGCGTCGCCCAGTAGTAGGCGAGCAGCAGGACGCGCAGCGGGCCGTGCGGGTGGTCGACGAGGCCGCTGTCGGCCAGGGCGAGCATGGCGATCGCCGCCGCGGCCGGTCGGGGCAGTGTGCGGGCCGCCGTGGCGACGACGTGGCGGATGGGGCGGTGCCGGGGCGGCAGGGGTGCGGCGAGTGCGGTGCCGGCGAGGATCGGCAGCAGGCACCAGCCGCCCGCCGGCGCGGAGGATCGCAGCAGGAGTGCGGCCACGGCCGTGACCGCGAACAGCGCGGCGGCGAGGACGCGGCGGGTCTGGCCGGCCGTGGTCTGCGGCCAGTCGTCCGGGTGCAGCCACAGGCGGGCGGCGCCGGCTATCGCGTCCGGCCAGCTGCGGGCGCCGCCCTCGGCTACCTCGCGGCCGATCTCGGCGCCCCAGCGTTCGCGGACCGCGGGCGGGTAGAGCGCGACGATGACGGTCGGGGCGCTCATGCCGCTGTCGTCCCGGGCGCCATGACGGTGTGGGCGTGGATGCTCTGGGCTGCTGCCGTCGTGTGCGCCGTGACGGTGTAGGTCCGGATGCTCCGGCCCGCTGCCGTCCTGTGCGCCGTGACGGTGTGGGCGTGGATGCTCTGGGCTGCTGCCGTCGTGTGCGCCGCGACGGTGTAGGTCCGGATGCTCCGGCCCGCTGCCGTCCTGCGGGCCGTGACGGTGTGGGCGTGGATGCTCTGGGCCGGTGTCGTCCTGTGCGCCGTGGCGACGAGGGTCCGGATGCTCCGGATCGGCGCCGTCCGGAGCGCCGGGGCGGTGCTCATGCCGGCTTCGCCCCGAGGGCGCGCAGGCCGGCCTGGGCGACGCGGGCCAGCTGCTCGAGTTCGGTGCGCAGTGTGGTGCGGCCGGTGTCGGTGATCTGCATCGTGCGCTGCCGGTCGGCCGGCTCGCCGTCGGCGGTGGCGGGCTCGATCAGGCCGCGCGCCTCGAGGCGGGTCAGGGCGCCGTAGAGGCTGCCGGGACCCAGGCGGCGGCCGGTGAGCTCCTCGATCGCGGTGTTGATGGCGTAGCCGTGGCGCGGGCCGTCCGCGAGCACGGTGAGCACGACCATCTGGGCGTCGGTGCTGTGCATGGTCCCACAATACTCCATGCCTCGTAGTACTTGCCTCGTACTACGAGGCGCGTACTATGGCACCCATGAAGCTCTCCGCACTGTGGGCGGTGGCGGCGATCGCGGCCGTGTTCGAGGTGATGGCGCTCGTCGTCACCCAGGATGCGGCCGTCCGCGCGACGAGCCCGTGGCAGGCCGATCCGTATGCCGCTGTGGTGTCGTTCGCGCTGCTGGCGGTACCGACGCTGGATCTGGCTCTGATTGTGCGACTGCCGGCCTGGCGGGCTCCCGGGGGCGCCGATCGGGCGCAGCAGACGGCGCGGGCGGCCGGAGCGCTGCTCGCCGTCATCGGCTGTGCGCTGGCCGCGGGCTGGGCCGCCGTCATCGTGCGCGGCAGTGCGCCGGCGCCGCTCGTCGCCGGGCTCGTGGTGCTGTCGGTCCTGGCCGCCGGCGGTGGTGCCGCACTGTGGTGGCAGCGGGCTCCGCGGGGTCCTGCGCGCGGCTGGCGGCACGACTGGCTCGGCGACATCCCGCTGCTCGGGCGGTGGTTCCCCGGCCTCGCGCCGCGGGTCAGGGCGCACGCCACCGCGGTGTTCGCCGTGCTCAGCCTGGTCGCCGCCGCCGGTGTGGTCGGCGCTCAGACGGTCGGTGACGGCTGGAGGGACCCGGTGCTCATCGGCTGGGCGCTGGTCGTCGAGACGGCCGTCCTCTTCTCGTGCTGCGTCGTGGCCAACGCGGTCGCCGGGTTCGTCGCCCGGCCGGCCCGGTCGCGCGCGGCCGGCGTGACGGAGCGCGCGGTGGTGGCGTTCGCCTCGGGGCTGGCGGCCATGACCGCGCTCCGAGATCCACTGTGGACGGCGGTGACCGGGGCGCCGGTGACGACCGTGCCGACGCTCGTCGGGCTGACCGTCGGGGCCGGGCTCGTCGCGGCCGCGGCGACGGCGGCGGTCCAGATGTGGAGGACCGCCGCATGATCCGCGTCGAGTCGCTGTCCAAGCGCTACGGCCGCGATATCGCCGTCGACCGCCTCAGCTTCACCGTGGAGCCCGGCCAGGTCTGCGCGCTGCTCGGGCCGAACGGCGCCGGGAAGACCTCCACCATGCGCGTCCTCGTCGGGCTGTCCACGCCGAGCGCGGGCCGGGTCGGCATCCTCGGCGAGCCGGTCGGCCTCGGCGCCCCGGTGCTGCGGCGGGTCGGTGTGCTCATCGACGGGCCGGCGTTCGTCCCGCACCTGTCCGGCCTGGCCAACCTGCGGCTGCTGTGGTCGGCGACCCGGCGGGCCTGGCCGCCGCCGGCGCTCGACGAGGCGCTCGCGCTGGCCGGGCTCGGCGCGCACCTCGAGCGCCGGGCCGGCAGATACTCGATGGGCATGCGGCAGCGGCTCACGCTCGCCCAGGCGCTGATGCGGGATCCGGACGTGCTCGTGCTCGACGAGCCCGCCAACGGGCTGGACCCGGCCGAGGTGCGGGCGCTGCGCGAGCACCTCGTGGCCCGGGCCGGCCGCGGCGGGACGGTCCTGGTCTCCAGCCACCAGCTCGCCGAGGTGCAGCAGGTCGCCACGCACGCCGTCGTCATGGACCGCGGCCGCCTCGCCGCCGCCGGCCCGCTCGGCGACCTGCTGGCCGGCCGGTCGCTCGAGGACGCCTTCCTGGCCATCACCGAAGGGAGCACCGATGCTGCGGGTTGAGCTCACCACCCAGCTGCTGCGGCTGCGCACCGTCATCGCGCTCGCCGGCCTCGCCGCCGTGCCGGTCGTCGCCGGGCTGGCCACCGCCTCCTCGGCCGGGCAGCGGCTGCACGGGCAGGACGGGCTGTTCGGGGCCGCGCCCTACTCGGCCCTGAACCACGCGATGGCGAGCCTCGAGTTCGCCGGGCCGCTGCTGCTGCCGATCGTGGTGGCGCTGCTCGCCGCGGCCATCGGGTCGGCCGACCGGGACTGGGGCATCCTGCGATACCTCTACGTCGCCCCCGTCACCCGCGGTCGGCTGCTCGCGGGCAAGCTCGCGGCCGTCGTCGTCGCCACCGCCGCCGCGGTCGCCGTGGTCCTGGTCGCCGGTGTGCTCGCCGGGCTGGCCGTGTTCGGCTGGCACCCGTTCCACGTCCTCGGCGGCCCCGACCTGTCCGCCACGGCCACGCTCGGGCGTGTGCTCGGCGCGTGCGGATACCTGACGCTGTGCATGCTCAGCATCGCCGCCATCGCGTTCGCCCTCGGGCTGCTGCTGCCACGCGGGGCCGAGGCCGTGGCCGCGGCGATCGCTTTCGTCGTCGTGGCCAGCATCCTCAACGGCCAGGCGGACCAGCAGCGCGGCCTCCTGCACGCGGTCGCGGTGGCGCTGCCCGTGCACTACTGGCAGGCGTGGCCGGCGCTGCTCACCCACGGCCCCGCCGCCGACCTCGGCCCGGGGATCGCGGTCCAGGCGGTCGCCGTCGTCGGTGCGGCTGCGCTCGCCGCGTTCGTGCTGCACCGGCGCGACCCGGCGGCCTGACGGTGCTCGGCCGGGGCCGGAGCGGGCCGCGCACGTTTCAGAGGCGGTCGCCGTCGCCGGTGCGGCTGCGCTCGCCGTGCTCGTGCTGCACCGGCGCGACGCGGCGGCCTGACGGTGCTCAGCCGGGGCGGGCCGGCCACGACTCACAGGCGGTCGCCGTCGTCGGTGGGGCTGCGTTCGCCGTGCTCGTGCTGCACCGGCGCGACGCGGCGGCCTGACGGTGCTCGGCCGGGGTCGAGGCGGGGCGGCCACGATTCAGGCCCCGTTCAGCTTCGCGGCCGTAACGTTCCGGGTATGCGGCGACACGCGGAGCGGATACGGCAGCGGCTCGGGGTGCGGATGCGCTCCGCGCTCGCCGCATCCGCCGTCGTGGCTGTCGCGTCGGTGCTGACCGGGGTGGCGTTCGTCCTGGCGGCGCGGTTCATCCTGACCGGCGACGCGGACCAGGACGTCGACGACCGGGCGGCCCAGATCGCCGGGACGCTCGGCGACGAGCAGGCCCTGGCGGCGATGATCCAGCCGTCGCTGCGGGACAGCGCGGTGGTGCAGATCCTCGGTGCGGACGGCGCCGTGCTGCGGTCCTCCACGCTGCTCAACGGCGCACCGCCGATCTCGGCGCTGCGGCCGGCGGCGGGGGAGACCCGGCGTGAGCAGCGGCGCCTGGCCGTGGCGCACGACGACGCCTTCCGGATCACGGCGCTCGGCGTGGCCACGGCGGACGGCCCGCGTACCGTGCTCGTCGGCCGGTCCCTGGACGAGATCGACGACGGGACCGAGGCGGCGATCGGGGCGCTCGCCATCGGGCTGCCGCTGCTGACGGTGACCGTTGGCGTGGCCACCTTCCTGTTCGTGGGCCGCTCCCTGCGGCCGGTCGACGCCATGCGCCGCCAGGCCGACACGATTACGGGCCGGAGCCTGCACACCCGGCTGCCTGTACCCCCGGCCGCCGACGAGATCGCCGCGCTGGCCGCCACCATGAACGGGATGCTCGACCGGATCGAGGCGGCGACCACGGCCCAGCGCCGGTTCGTCGCCGACGCCTCGCACGAGCTGCGCAGTCCACTGTCGACGGTGCTGGCCGGGCTGGATCTGCTGGGCGAGGGCCCGCACCTGGACCGCATGCGCCGGGAAGGCGACCGGATGGCCCGGCTCGTCGCCGACCTGCTCCTGCTGGCCCGGGTCGACGAGAAGGGGCTGCAGTTGCGGCGCGAGGACGTGGACCTCGACGACCTGGTGTACCTGGAGCGCGAGCGGCTGGCCGCCGAGCACCCCGGCCTGCAGGTGACCGCGAGGACGGCGCCGGTGCGGCTGAGCGGCGACCCCCACCACCTGCAGCGCGTGCTGCGCAACCTTGTGGACAACGCCGCCCGCTACGCGAAACACACGGTGGAGGTGACACTGGAGGCCCGCGACGGCACCGCCGAGGTCACCGTCACCGACGACGGGCCGGGCATCGCCCCGGCCGACCGGAGCCGGGTCTTCGACCGCTTCGTGCGCCTCGACGCGGACCGCTCCCGGTCCGGCGGCGGCACCGGGCTGGGGCTGCCGATCGCCCGGGACATCGTGACCGGGCACGGCGGCACCCTCACGGTGGAGGAGGCCCGGACCGGCGGCGCGATGCTGCGGCTGTGCCTGCCGCTGACGCGCTGACGGGCCGCGCCAGCACCACCCGCCGGACCCGGCCGCCGTCGAGCTCGCCGGTTCGCCGCCCGCCGAACCCGCCCAGCCCGAGCCGGTCCAGCCCGAGCCGGTCCAGCCCGAGCCGGTCCAGCCCGAGCCGGTCCAGCCCGAGCCGGTCCAGCCGGAGCGGGTCCAGCCGGAGCGGGTCCAGCCGGCTCGTGGCGGCTTCGTGGGCCGCGCGGCGACGGACCCGGTCAAGCAGCAGTGGCAGAGCGATGTTCCCGGCCACCGTCAGCTCCGGCGGCAGGTGACCGGACACGAACCGGAACGCGGCCCGCCGCAGCGGCGTCCACGCCGGCTCGGGCAGCGTGTCGAGCCGCCGTCGGGTGTGCAGATGTCGGGCGGCAGCGGGGCAGCGCCGAGCGGCCGGGCCCGGTCACGATCTCGCCCGGCGCCTCGGCAACCGTCGCGTCGCGCAGCACCGGGGCGCGATGCGCACCGCCGCGCGTCCAACTGTGCTCCGGCACCGGCCGGGCCGTAGGTACGGCGATGCGGCGGCGTCTTACCAGAGGGGTACGCCTCGGCCCGGCGCCGGGCGGCGCGGTCACCGAGGTTAGTTGACATGTCATCAAGATGCTCGGTAGGCTCGGCGGCATGGCAATCAAGGGGTCGTCCGTGCGGCGGCTGACGCCCGATGACGTCGGCCCGGTCACCGTGCTGCAGCGGTGCTGCTGGGTGGACGAGGCCATCGTCAACGAGACCCTCGCCATCCCGGCGCTGCACGAGACGCTCGACGACGTGCGGCGGTGGCTGGGGGAGTGGGACACCATCGGGCTCTGGCTCGACGGGCGGCTGCTGGGTATGGTCCGCGGGCGGCGGATCGGCGACGACTGGCACC
Organism: Dactylosporangium vinaceum; assembly: GCF_019904175.1. GTDB lineage: Bacteria > Actinomycetota > Actinomycetes > Mycobacteriales > Micromonosporaceae > Dactylosporangium > Dactylosporangium vinaceum. Next base: position 5,703,746 of record NZ_CP061913.1, read on the forward strand.
TCGGCCGGCTCGCCGTCGTGCCCGACCTGCGCGGGCAGGGCGTCGGGCGGTGGCTGCTGCAGGCCGGTGAGGCGGCCGCCGACCCGCAGTGCCGACGGGTCGTGCTGTTCACCGGCGTCAAGAGCCAGGGCAACATCGAGTTGTACCGCAGCGCCGGCTACGCGCCCATCCCGTCGACCGAGCCGGGGACCGTCAGCCTGGCCCGGGTGCTGCGCGGCGACTGATCCCGGCCGCGGTGTTGGCCGCGTAAGCCGCGTATTGCTCGTTTTGCTCACGGGTCCGCCGCGGGCATCCCGGCGGTACGCTCCCGGTCATGTTCCGGCTGCGTCACGCCCCCTTCGCCCAGCAGGCGCTGGCCCTGCAGGTGGGTGTGCTGGTCGTTGTCGTCGGCGTCGGGTTCGCGCTCGTGGGCTGGCTGTTCGACGACGAGCTGACCCAGCAGTACGGCACCCGCGCCCTCGCCGTCGCGCACACCCTCGCCGCCGACCCGGCGATCGCGGCGGCGGCCGCGGCCGACGACCCCGACGGCATCCTGCCCGGCCGGGCCGAGGCGGCGAAGACCGCCAGCGGGGCCCTGTTCGTGGTCATCACCAACCGGCTCGGCATCCGCCTGGCCCACCCCAACCCGGACGGCATCCGCCAGCCGGTCAGCACCGACCCGTCCGAGGTCCTCGCCGGCAACGACACCATCAACGTCGAGCAGGGCACGCTCGGGCTGTCGGCCCGCGGCAAGACGCCACTGCGCGACGCGGGCGGCGCGATCGTCGGCGAGGTGAGCGTCGGGTTCCGCATCGCCGACGTCCGCGGGCACGTCAACCGCGAGCTGAGCGTGGCCGCGGCGTTCGCGGGCGGCGCACTGCTGCTCGGCTGCGTCGGGGCGGTCCTGCTCGCCCGCCGGCTCAAACGGCTGACGCTCGGCCTGGAGCCGCGGGAGCTGGCCGAGCTGGTCCAGGAGCGCGAGGCGGTGCTGCACGGCATCAGCGAGGGGGTGCTCGCCCTGGACGCCGACGGGCGCGTCTCCGTGTGCAACGACGAAGCGGCGCGCCTGCTCGGGCTTCCCGGCGAGGGCGCGGCGACCGGCAGTACAACCGCTGCATTGGCTCTTCCGCCTGTCCTGCGGGAGGCCGTGGACCGGCGCGACGCCGTCGACAACGTCATCACCGTCGCCGGCGACCGGGTGCTCGTCGCGAACTATCGGGCGGTGCGCCGGGAGGAGCGCGATCTGGGCGGCGTGCTGACCCTGCGCGACCGGACCGATCTGGAGACGATCACCCGCGAGCTCGACTCGGTGCGGACGCTGAGCACGGCCCTGCGGGCGCAGCGCCACGAGTTCGCCAACCGGCTGCACGTGCTGTCCGGGCTCCTGCAGAACGGCCACGGCGGCGAGGCCCTCGAGTTCCTGCACGCGGTGTCGGACCCGGCCGCGCCCGTCGGCGGGCACACGGTGGACGACCCGTACCTGCAGGCGTTCGTCGACGCGAAGAGCGCCGAGGCGGCGGAGAAGGGCGTGCGGCTGGCGCTGGCCGACACCAGCTGGGTCGGCACCCGGGTCACCGCGCCGGTCGAGGTCACCACCGTGCTCGGCATCCTCGTCGACAACGCCCTCGAGGCGGCCCGCCGCGGCGCCCGCCGCCCGGCCTGGGTGGACCTCGCCCTGCTCGAGGACGGCGCCACACTGCACATCTCGGTCGTCGACTCCGGCGACGGCGTCGCCGCCGACCTGGCCGGGCGCGTGTTCGAGGCCGGGGTGTCCACAAGCGCCGAGGACGGCCGGGGCATCGGGCTGGCCCTGGCCCGGCAGTCGGCGCGCCGGCTCGGCGGCGACGTGCGGCTGGCCGCGGCGACCGGCGACGACCACGGCGCCGTGTTCGAGGCCCGGCTCCCCAAGGCCCTGCGACCGCCGGTGAGGCCCGCATGACGATCCAGGTGCTCGTGGTCGAGGACGACTTCCGGGTCGCCCGCGTCCACGTCGAGTTCACCAGCCGCATCGACGGGTTCACCGTCGCCGCGACCGCCCGGACCGCGGCCGAGGCGCGCCGCGAGCTGGCCACCCGGCGGGTCGACCTGGTGCTGCTCGACACCTTCCTGCCCGACCAGTCCGGGCTCGACCTGCTGGCCGAGATGACCGTCGACGCGATCATGCTGACCGCGGCCAACGACGCCGCCACCGTGCGGGCCGCCTACGCCCGCGGCGCGCTCAACTACCTCGTCAAGCCGTTCACCGCCGAGCAGCTCGCCGACCGGCTGGCCGCGTATCGGCACTACCGCGCGCTCGTCGCCGCCGACCGGCCCATGACCCAGGTCGAGATCGACAGGTGCGCGCGGGTCGTGCACGAGGGCGATCGCCCGGCGCCCCCGAAGGGCCAGTCGGCGGTCACGGCCGGGCTGGTCAGCGAGGCCCTGCGCGGCGCCGCCCGGCCCCGCACCGCGGCGGACATCGCCGACGAGCTCGGCATCTCCCGGGCCACGGCGCAGCGGTACCTGGCCGAGCTGGCCCGCGAAGGGGTGGCCGAGGTGCAGCTGCGCTACGGGGGCGCCGGGCGGCCGGAACATCAGTACTGCATCCCGCCGGGCCGCCCGGTGCGCTGAAGATCGCCTGGTCGGTAGAGTCGTCGTGTGGCAGAACCAGTGCGTTCGCGCGAGGACGCGGCGATCGAGGCGTTGCGCGCGCTCGTGCGGATCCCCACCGTCAGCCGCCGCCGGCCCGAGGACGTCGAGGCGGGTGTCTTCGCGCGCTTCCACGCGGAGCTGCGGGCCCGGTTCCCGCTCGTGCACGAGCGCCTCGAGTGCACGGCGATCGGCGCGGCCGGCCTGCTGTTCCGCTGGGCCGGTCCGAGCGCCGAGCGCCCGGTCGTGCTCATGGCCCACCAGGACGTGGTGCCGGTCGAGCCGGACGACCCGTGGCAGCACGACCCCTTCGGCGCCGAGGTCGTCGACGGCTGGGTCTGGGGCCGGGGCACGCTCGACGACAAGGGCCCGCTCGTGGCGGTGTGCGCCGCGGTCGAGAGCCTGCTCGGCGCCGGCTTCACCCCGGCGCGCGACGTGTGGCTCTTCTTCGGCTGCGACGAGGAGGTGGCCGGCGTCTCGGCCCGGCTCGCCGTCGAGGAGCTGCGCCGGCGTGGGGTCGAGCCCTGGTTCGTGCTCGACGAGGGCGGTGCCGTCGCGTCGGGCACGGTGCCCGGCGTCGCCGTGGCCCAGGCGGTCATCGGCGTGGCCGAGAAGGGCATCACGAACGTCGAGCTGCGCGTGGCGGGCCGCGGCGGGCACGCCTCGGTGCCGGCCCGGCTGGGGCCGACCGCGCGTCTGGCCCGGGCGGTCGGCCGGGTCGACGCGATACGGCACCCGGCGCACGTGCCGGACGCGACAGCCGAGTTCTTCCGCCGGCTCGCGCCCCACGCCCCGGCGCCGCTACGCCCGCTGCTGCGCCGGGCCGGGCGGCTGCGCCCGCTGCTCGCGCGGGTCCTGGGCCGGCTCGGGCCCGAGTCGTCGTCGATGACCCGCACGACAGCCGTGGTCACGACGCTGTCCGGCTCGCCGGCGCTCAACGTCGTCGCCACGAGCGCGGTGGCCGGCGTCAACGTCCGGGTCATGGTGGGCGACAGCGTGGACGCGGTCCTGGCGCGCATGCGCCGGGCGGTCGCCGACGACCAGGTGCGCTTCGAGATCCTCGACCGCAACGAGCCGTGCCCGCTCTCGCCGGTCGACGACGACGCGTTCCGGCTGCTGGAGGCGACGGTCGGCCGGGTCTTCCCCGACGCCGTCACGGTGCCCTACATCATGATGGCGGCCACCGACTCCCGGCATTTCACGGCGATCTGCCAGCGGGTGTACCGGTTTGCGCCGCTGCGCATGTCGAAGGAGCAGCGGGCGGCGATCCACTCCTACGACGAGCGGGTCGGCGTGCAGGACTTTCTCGACGGGGTGGAGTGGTACCGGCTTCTGCTGCAGAATCTCGACTGAGCGCGGCGCCGGTGAGCGGCCCGCGCGGAGCGAGAGGAACCGGCAATGGGCCGACCCGAGCCGATCACCGATCCCGGACGTCCCGGCGTTGCCCGGCCCGCGGCCGAGAGGCTGGTGCGCATCGTCGGGTTCCTGGTCTGTGTCGAGATCGCCAGCGGTATCCTGCAGGGCTACTACACGCCGATCTGGACCGACATCGCCGGACATCTGGGGATGAGCGACGCCGACGTCAACTGGTTCGAGGCCGCGCAGCTGATCGTCGCCACACTCGCCGTGCCGCCGCTGGCCCGGCTCGGTGACATGGTCGGGCACAAGCGCGTGCTCGTCGCCTCGACGGCGGTCACCGCGCTCGGCTCGTGGGTCCTGGTGTTCGCACCGAACTTCGCGACGTTCCTCATCGGCTTCGCCGTGCAGGGCGCCTACATCGTGTGGCTGCCGATCGAGATCGCGATCGTCTATCGGCGCACGGCCGGCCGCCCGCGCCAGGGGACCCTCACGCGCTACGCCGCGGCCGTCCTGGTCGGTGCCCTCGAGCTGGCCGTGATCGTCGGCGCGCTGACGAGCGGGGCCCTTGTCGAGTCGGTCTCGATGCCGGTGGTCCTGGCCCTGCCCGCCATCGCCGTCACACTGGTGCTGGTGCTCGTCATCGCCGGCATCGAGCACGTGCCCGGGGCCGGCCTGAGCAACCCCGACCTGCCCGGCCTGGGCCTGCTGATCGCCGCGCTCGGCCTGGTCATGGCCGGCCTCATCGTGATCCGGCTGCAGGGGCTCGCGAGCATCCCGGCCTGGGTGCTGCTCGCCCTCGGGATCGGCGTGCTCGCCGCCTTCGTGCGCTTCGAGGCGGCGCGGGAGCAGCCGTTCATCGACGTGCGGCTGCTCGCGCTGCCCGGTCAGTGGCCCGTGCAGCTCACGGCGTTCCTCTTCGGCATGTCGGTGCTCGGCGCGCAGATCCCGCTGTCCACCTTCGCGCGGACCGATCCGGCCGTCGCCGGCTACGGGCTCGGCGCCGGCGCCTCGTTCGTCTCCACGCTCATCGGCGTGTACGTCATCAGCCTGGCCGCGGGGGCGTTCACGTTTCCCGTCGTCGCCCGGCTGCTGGGCACCCGCCGGGCCCACGTCCTGTACTGCCTGCTCGTCGCCGCCGGGTATGCGCTGTGGCTGCCGTTTCACGCCACGACGCTGCAGGCGGTGACGAACATGGTGATCGCCGGCCTCGGCTCGGGCGCGCTCGTGGCGGCGCTGCCGGTCGCGGCCGCCGCCGGTGCCCCGCCGGCCGCCACCGGCCTCGCGACGGGCATGACGAACGCGACGAAGACCGTCGGCGGCGCGATCGCATCGTCGATCTTCGCCATCGCGCTGTCGGCCACCGGCTCCATCGACGATCCGGCCGCCGGGCACGCGTCGCTGTCCGGATACCTCACTGTCTGGTCGGTGTGTGCCGTCGCGGCGCTCCTGGCCGCGCTCGCCCTCGCCCGCCTCCCGGTGGACCGCGGCGAGGTCGTCGAGCCCGCCGGCTGAACGCCCGCGCCGGCGTGCCGTTACGCCGGGAACGGCGTCAGGTGCTGAGCGTGCGGTAGCGGCGTAGCCGCCGGAGCCCGTCGGTGTCCGGCCGTTCGGCCGGCGTGCCCGCCACGGCGTCCAGGCGCTGCTGGGCGGCCGGCTGGTCCAGGTGGGCGCCGATGGCGACGAGCTCGCCGACCGGTGGCGGCTGGGGCAGCGGCGTGACGTGGATGAGCGGCCCGACGACGTTGACGAGGTAGCCCTGCTCGGCGCGGGTGCCGTACACCCGGACCCGGCCCTTGATCCGATACGCGCCGGCCGGTGGGCTCTCCAGCAGGTCGAGCAGCAGGCCCGCCGAGATCGGCCGGGTCAGCGCCGTGGAGGCCGCGCGCGCGTGCTCGTGGTCGTCGGTGTGGTGGTGCTGATCGCGGTAGAGCTGGGCGAGGGGGAGCTCGTCGGCCGGGTCCTGGTCGGTGGCGGTGTCGAAGACGAGCGCCGGATCGATGCGGCCGTGCCGGGAGATGACGATCTGCGCGTGCGGCTGGCGCCGGCGCACCCGTTCCTGGATCCGGGCGAGGACATCGTCGCGCTCGCCCGGCGGCAGCAGGTCGGCCTTGTTGATGACGACGAGTGTCGCCGCCGCGTAGCGGGCGGGTGGCTGCGCCGAGTGGTCCACGGTGCCGAAGTGCTGTACCGCGTCGATCACCTCGACGAGGCCGCCGGGCCGGATGCCGCGCACACGGCTGCCCCTGATGAGCCGGTGCAGCGCGACGGGGTCGGCCGCGCCGCTGGCCTCGACAAGTATCGCGTCCATCCGCAGCCGCGGCCGGGACAGGCGGTGCAGCGCGTCCTCCAGGCCGCCGGCGTCCGGAAGGTGGCACAGGCAGCCCCCGGAGATCGACACGGCCTCGTCGATCTGGCCGGTCACGAGGGCGGCGTCCACGTTGAGGGCGCCGAAGTCGTTGACGACGACGCCCAGGCGCGCGCCGGGCCGGCGCAGGAGATGGTTGAGCAGTGTCGTCTTGCCGGCGCCGAGATACCCGGTCAGCGCGACCACCGGCACCCTGTCCACCCGGACAGCCTAGTCCGGGCCCGTCACCGGCGGGCGACGGGCCCGGCTGGTCAGGCCTTCGGGACCTTGGCGGCGAACTCGGTGGTGTACCCCTTCGCGACGTCGATGCGCCCCTTGCCCGCGGCGACCTCCGGGATGCCCACGGCGAGGACCTCCACGACGTTGCGGGCGCCGTCGGGGTCGATGACGCCGTCGGCGGTGAAGCCGTCCTTGGTCTCCTGGATCGAGGCGACGTACAGCTTCGGGTTGCCGCCGGCGTAGTCGGCCGGCATCTTGCCCGCGATGGCCTCGGCCGGGTTGCCGGCGATGAACCGCAGCGTCTTCACGAACGCGTTGGCCAGCTTCTGCGACTCGCGCGGGTGCGCCTTGATCCAGTCGCACGGCATGTACAGCGAGCTGGCCGGGTAGAGCCCGCCGAGGGCCTTGCGCGTCGCGTCCACAGTGGACAGGTCGACGAGGGTCGTCGCCGAGCCCTTGTCGATGAGCATCGTCGACGTCGGCGGGGTGGTCATGCCGGCGCTGATCCCGCCGTTCTCGATCGAGGCGATGAACGTCGACCCGGCCCCGGCGGCGACGCCGGTGAAGTCGCTCTCCTTGACGCCGGCCTTGCCCATCAGCGAGTTGACGAGCGCGTTCGTCGAGGAGCCCTTGCTGGTGAAGCCGACCTTCCTGCCCCTGAGGTCGGCCATCGACCTGACGGCCGTCTCCTTCGCCGACACCATCACCTTTTCGAGGGGCGTGTTGGCGAACTGCACGACGCTCTGCACGCACTTGCCCTTGAGCTGGAGGGTGTAGGCGTGGTCCATGAAGCCGACGACGCCTTCGAGGTGCCCGGCGAGCATCTCGTTCTCCTGGTTGACGCCGTTCTGCTCGTCGGAGAGCTGGACCTCGAGCCCCTCGTCCTTGAAGTAGCCGAGGCGCTCGGTGAGCATCGCCGGCAGGTAGATGACCTTGTTGATGCCGCCGACGCCGATGCGGACCTTCTCCAGCGGTCCGTCGGTCCTGGCCGCGGCGGGCGGCTGGGCGGTACTGCACGCGGCCAGCCCCAGCAGCAGCGCGGCGCCGGCGATCGGGGCGAACTTCCTCATCATGGTGCGCTCCATCAGACGTGGACGGAGTCGGTGGCGGTGGGTGGTCGCCAGCGCAGCAGGCGGCGCTCGACGGCGGTGAGCAGCCACTCCGCGATCAGCGCGACGACCGTGATGACGATCATTCCGGCGTAGATGCCGGCCGCGTCGAACGTGCCCTGGGAGTGGGCGATGAGCAGGCCGAGGCCGCGCCTGGCCCCGATGACCTCGCCGACGACCGCGCCGATCAGCGCGAAGCCGAACGCGACGTGCAGCGACGCGAGAATCCACGACGTCGCGCTCGGGATGACGATCGAGGTCAGGACCTTGGACCGGCTCGCCCCCAGGATCCGGGCGTTGTCGACGAGGTTGCGGTCGACCTCGCGGGCGCCCTGGAACGCGTTGAAGAAGACCGCGAAGAAGACCAGGACGACGGCCGTGGCGATCTTCGAGCTCAGCCCGAGCCCGAACCAGATCACGAACAGCGACGCGAGCACGATGCGCGGGATGGCGTTGGCCGCCTTGATGAACGGCGCGAGCACGTCGGCCAGGAACCGGGCCCGGCCCAGCAGCACGCCGAGCACGACCCCGCCGAGCGAGCCGATCGCGAAGCCGGACACGGCCTCCCCCATGGTGACGCCGATGTGCTCCCAGATCGGCCCGCTGCTCGGCCCGACGGTGAACCAGTCGACGAGCCGCTGCCAGATCTGCGACGGCTGCGAGTAGAAGAACTGGTCGAGGGCCCAGCGCTGGGCGTGGTCCTTCCAGTCGAGGGGCTTGCTGAAGTGGGTGGTGCCGTCGAAGTCGACCCAGTAGCGGGCGGCGAGCTCCCACGCGCTGAGGCCGAGCACGACGACGAGGATGCGCACGCCCCAGACGGCCGCGCCGCGGCGGCGCTGCCGGGCCGCGGCCTGGCGGATGACGGCGTCCAGGGCCGCCTTGGCGAGCGTGTCAGTTGCCACTGAGCGTCGCCCCCCGCCGGGCCCGGGCGACCTCGTCGCGCAGCGACTGCCAGACCTCGCGGTAGATCTCCAGGAACGCGGTGGTGAGGCGGATCGCCTCCACGTCCCGGGGCCGGGGCAGGTCGATCGCGAACTCGGCCTTCATCGTCGCGGGCACGGCGGTGAGCACGACGACCCGGTCGGCCAGGGCGATGGCCTCCTCGAGGTCGTGGGTCACGAAGATGACGGCGGCGCCGGAGCCCTGCCACAGCCGCAGCAGCTCGTCCTGCATGAGCCCGCGGGTCTGCACGTCAAGCGCGCTGAACGGCTCGTCCATGAGCAGGATCCGCGGATCGTTGACGAGCGTCTGGGCCAGTGCCACCCGCTTGCGCATGCCGCCGGAGAGCTGGTGCGGGTAGAACCCCTCGAAGCCGGCCAGGCCGACCCGGTCGACCCAGGCGGCGGCGGCCTGCCGGGCGTCCTTTTTCGAGCTTCCACGGTACCGCGGGCCGGTCGCCACATTGTCGAGCACACTTCTCCAGGGCAGGATCGCGTCCTGCTGGAACATGTAGCCGATCCCGGCCGGAATCCCGCGCACGGGCTCGCCGTGGACGATGACCTCACCGGACGACGCGGGCTCGAGCCCGGCGACGAGCGACAGGGTCGTCGACTTGCCACAGCCGGTCGGCCCGACGACGGCCACGAACTCGCCCGGGCGGATGCTGATCGTCAGGTCCTGGACGGCCGTCATGATGCCGGACGAGCCGCGAAAGCGCTTCGTCGCCTCCCGCAGCTCGATGGCGGGTGTACTCACGTCTCCTCCTCGCGTAGCACCCGGCCGTTTCGGGGTGTGCACGCCGGGTGTTGCCAGACGGTAGGTGCCGCCTCGGGCAGCGCCTAGGCTTGCCGGCGTTGTGCGCACAAACGTCGTTGCGCCGCTTTCGCGCATTCTGCTCACGGCGTTGCCACCGGGCCGATCCGCACGGTGCCGGCCTGCGCCGAAGCTCCCCGCCGCCTCCGCGAGCCCTCCACAACCGGCACCTACAGTCGGCCGGGTGAGCCGACTCAGCGGGCTGTGGGCCTGTATCGCGGGCGGGGCCGCGCTGGTGCTGCTGGTGCTGTACCTCGACCCGATCACCGATCAGCGCGACTGCCCCAACTGGGGCGCCTCCGGCAACGCGAGCGCCTACGGCGACGAGCGCTGGGACTACGGCGTGCTGCTGCTGTGCATGCTCTGGATGGCCGCCGTCCTCATCGAGCAGTTCCTGCCGCCCGCCCGCCGCAGCCGAAGCCAGGCCGGCGGCGTCTGGCGCACGGCCGCGGCCGGCGTCGTGACGGTGCTCGTGAGCTGCTGCGGCCTCGCGCCGATCGGGCTCACCTGCCACTGAGGCGCCACCCGCCGCTCACTGCCGGGCGGAGAAGCCAGTACGCCACGTCGGGAACGCCGGCCGCGTGAGCGGCGTGCCCATCGAGCTCACCCGCCCGCAGGGGGACTGTCCGAACGGTGGCTGCCGCGGCTAACTCGATGTATATAGAGTTATGCGGTGACCCGGACCCGGCGACCGTCTCCGCAGACCACCGCCGTGCTGCACGCCCTGGCGGCGCAGCCGGCCACGTGGCGGTACGGCTACGAGCTCGGCCTCGAGGTCGGCCTGCAGGCCGGCACCCTGTATCCGATCCTCATGCGGCTGTGCGACCGCGGGCTGCTCGAAGCCGTCTGGGAGGACGGCCCGCCGCCCGGCCGCCCGCCGCGCCACCTCTACCGGCTCACCGGCGAGGGGCTCCGGCTGGCCGCGGCGACCCCGGCCGCCCGCCGCGCCACCTCTACCGGCTCACCGGCGAGGGGCTCCGGCTGGCCGCGGCGACCCCGGCCGCCGCACCGGCCGGAGCGGCGCCCGCCCCGGCGCGTCCGGCGAGACTGCGAGGTGCGTGGTGAACGGCGGCGGGTGGCTGCTGGCGGCGGCGGTGCGGCTGCTGCCGGCGCCGCGGCGGGAGTGGGGCGCGGCGATGCTCGCCGAGCTCGACGGCATCGGCCCGGCCGGGGAGCGGCGGCGGTTCGCGGCCGGCTGCGTCGCGGCGATCCTGACCCGGCCCGCGGTCTGGCGCCGGGTCGGGTACGCGCTGCTGCCCGTCGCCGCGGCCGGGTTCGTGGTGCGGTGGAGCGCGGCGATCGACTGGGCGCCCCGGCGCTGGGGCGTCGTCGCGTTCGCGCTCCTGCTCGCGGCCGTGGCGGAGCTCGGGGTGTTCGGGCCGCTCGGACCCGTCGGGGCCGGGTGGGCGGCGCGGGCCACCCGCCTCGTGGCGTACGCGCTCGTGGGCGTCCTCGCCGTGGAGGCCGGCTGGTTCATGGCCCACCAGACGAACGCCGACCTCGGCGGTGAGCCGGTGCTCGCGGTGGTGTTCGCGGGCTTCCTCGCCGGGGCGCTGGCGGTGACGGGGCATCGCGCGGCGGTGACGGCGCGGACCCTGCTGACCGGCCTCGCGGGCGGCTTCGGGCTGGCCGGGGTCTGGGCCGCGCTGGTGCTGCTGGACCCGCCCGTCCCGGCCGACGTCGGGCTCGCGGTGGTGCTGCTGGGCACGGGCCTCGCCGGGATCGGGTCGGCCGTCGAGCGCCGCCGCGGTCCGGCCGCCGCGTGGACTGCCGCGGCGACCGCGGGGACCATTGCGGTGCTGCTGATCTTCAATATCGTGACGGTATTGTCGGCGACCGGTGCGGACGATCTGATCCCGCACCTCCTGCCGCCTCTGGTGCCGGCCCGGGCGCAGGTCGCCGGAAGCCGGATCGAGCTGCCCGACCACTACCTGTGGCTGCTGCTGCTCGGCTGGTTCCTGGCGCTCGCCCAGTGGGCCGCGGCCCGCCCGGCCCGGGAGCCGGACGCCGGAGCCGCAGCCGTCCCGCCGGGCGGGAGCCTCAGGCTCGGGTCGGCGGGCCGGGTTGCCGGCCGGAGCCGCCCAGGCCGGCCTCGCGGGCCTTGACGATCGCCTGGGCGCGCTCCGAGACCTGGAGCTTGGTGAAGATGTTGGCGATGTGGTTGCGGACCGTCTTCAGGCTGATCATCAGTTCGTGGGCGATCGTCGCGTTGCCCTTGCCCGCGGCGACCATCTCCAGGACCTCGCGCTCGCGTTCGGTGAGGGACGGGAACGCGGCGGTGCGCGAGCCGGTGCCGGTGGCGAAGTGGGCGATGACCCGGCCGGCGATCTGCGGGCCGAAGATCGCCTCGCCGGCCGCCGCGGCGCGGATCGCGCGTTCGATCTCGTCCTGCTCGGCGCCCTTGAGCAGGTAGCCGCGGGCGCCGGCGCGCATGGCGGCGAAGACCGAGTCGTCGTCCTCGAACATGGTGAGCACGACGACCGCGGCGGGCGAGCCGGACCGGACCAGCCGGCGGGTCGCCTCGATGCCGTCCAGGCCGGGCATCCGGATGTCCATGAGGACCACGTCGGGCGCCACGGAGGCGGCCACGTCGAGCGCGCGGTCGCCGGTGTCGGCCTCGCCCACGATCGCGATGTCGGCCGATCCGGTGAGCATCAGCTCCAGGCCGCGGCGGTAGGCCGGGTGGTCGTCGACGACGAGCAGCCGGATCATGGCTGCACCTCCTCGGGGTGGCCGGCGGGCAGCGGCAGGACGGCCCGGACGATCAGGCCGCCCTCGGGGCGACTGGTGATCGTGCAGCTGCCGCCGAGCTCGGCCGCCCGCTCGCGCATCGACGTCCAGCCCACGCCGCCGGTGGCGCCGGGGCCGATGCCGTGGCCGTTGTCGGCGACGGTCAGCTCGAACGCCCCGCCGACCTCGACCGCGATGCGGCAGCGGGTCGCCCCGGCGTGGCGCACGACGTTTGTCATCGCCTCCGAGGCGATCCGGAACGCCGCGGCCTCGACCGCGGCCGGCAGTGACGGGAGCACCGGCGGCCCGGTGACCTCGAACGTGACCTCGCCGGTCAGGGCGGCCGCGCGCTGCCGGACCGCGCCGAGCAGGCCGACCTCGTCGATGGCGGGCGGGCGCAGGTCGTCGACGAGGCGGCGTACCTCCGCGATCGCTGCTTTGACCTCGTCGCGGGTCTCGGCGATGAGCGCGTTGCGCTGCGCCGGGTCGGGCCGGGACTGGGTGGCGTTGAGCTTCAGCACGACCGCGGCCAGCGACGGGCCGACGCCGTCGTGCAGGTCCCGGCGCAGGCGGCGGCGCTCCTCCTCGCGGGCAGCCACGATACGGCTGCGCGACTCCCGCAGTTCGTCGTTGAGCTGCCCGGCCCGGACCACGACCGCCGCGTAGCGGGCGAGGTCTTCCACCAGATCCAGGTCGGCCCGCGCGAACTGCCGCCCGGCCGACAGGTCCACGGCCAGGTAGCCGATCCGCTCGCCCCGGTGCACCATCGGCTCGCACAGCGCGCCGTCGTCCGGCGCCACGCTGCGCTCGATCCGGACCCGGTCCACCCGCAGTGCGGCCGCCACGGCCTCGGCCACGGCGGCGACGAGCCCGTTCGGATCGGCGGCGTCGGCCCGGTCGGCGAGCAGCCGGATCGCCGCGCGCGGGTCGCAGCGCAGGCCGTACACCCAGCGCTCGATGTGCCGGCGCAGGTACGAGTAGGCCGGATGCACCGTGACCGCCACGACGCCGACGGCCAGCAGCCCGCCGAGCGTGTCGTGGCCGGTGAGCCGGGCGGCGCCGAGCAGCAGCAGCGCGTAGACGACGGCCACCGCGGCGACGAGGAGCAGGTACGTCAGCGTGCGCGACAGCACGAGCTCGATGTCGAACAGCCGGTGCCGCAGGATCGCGATGCCGACCGTGACCGGAAGACCCACCGCCACCAGCCCCAGCGCGACCGGGAACAGCGGCACCGCGGGCACCAGGAAGTGGTTCACCCACCCGGTGAGCAGCGCGACCGGGACGGTCAGGGTCCCCCACACCAGCCACAGCAGCTGGAGGCGCTGCGCCCCGCGGGCCCGCCGCAGCCGGCGCCGGACCGCGACCGGGCTGCCGAAGCACAGCGCCACCACCAGCAGGAGCCCGAGCACGCCCAGCCCGGCGCTCACCGGCTCGGGCAGCCACGGCACCGGCGGGGCGGCACCACCGTGACCGTCCTCGAACCCCTGCCGGTCGCCGGCCGCACCGACCATGAACAGCACGGCACCGGCCAGCCCGGCCCGGACCCACCAGCGCCAGAAGGGGCTCGCCGCCCGCCCGTCGCAGCAGGTAGGCGATCAGCACCAGCCACAGGAACAGCAGCACCCAGGCGCCCTGGGTCAGCTGGTCGAAGGCGAGAGCGGCGGCCGAGGTACCCGGCCCGGGCGAGAACAGCAGCGCGAAGAAGCACAGCCCGTCGGCCACCAGCAGCCAGCCGACCGGGTGCCGCGGGCGCCACCGCAGCACCAGCAGGCCGGCCACGACGGGGGCGGCGGCGCCGAGCGAGACGACGGCCTGGTGCATGCCATCAGTCTGCGCGGCGCCGGCAGGCGTGTCAGCCCGCCCGGGAACGGTTCCCGGGTGACCCGGGACATCGGCACCGTGCGGCCGGGGCGCGGGTGCGGCGACAGTCATCGCATCACTGCTCACCGTGCCCGAGAGGACCGACAATGCCGACGTCCGTGTTCGAGAAGCTCCTGCCCTGGTCCGGCGCGCTGGCCGGCGCCGTCTGGGCCGTCCAGTTCGCCGCCGCCAAGACCGCCGACGATCCCGAGGACCCGCAGGCGGTGGCCGTCGTCGCCGGTGCGGTCGCGCGCAACTACGCCGCCGGCTTCGCGCTGCTGGCCGGGTCGTTCCTGCTGGTGCTGTTCGCGGCCGCGGCCCGCCGGACCCTGCGCGCCGGGGAGGCCGGCGAGTCGACGTACTCCTCGATCGCGCACGGCGGCCTCCTGGTCGCCGCGGCGGGCTTCGGCACGCTCGGGATCCTCTAGATCGCCCTCACCAACGCCGCGAAGGCGCACGACGCCGCCGCGACCGCCGCGATCGGCCAGCTCGCGCTGATCGGCTGGCTGCCCGCCCTGGCCGGGCTCGTGGCGGCGTTCTGGGGGCTCGGGCTGGGCGGCCTGCGCACCGCCACGCTGCCGAAGTGGTTCGCCGTGCTGACCGTGGTCCTGGCCGTGATCGGCGTGCTCGGCCCGCTCGCGGTCGTCGTGTATCTGCTGCTGCCGCTCTGGCTGGTGGCCGCCTCGGTCGTGACGGCCCGCGGCCCGGCGGTGCGCGCGCAGTCGCCGGTGGGTGCCTGACCGCCGGGCGGCGCCCGCGCGTCTCGCAGCGGGGCCCCTACCGGCGCTCGTCCCCGCTCGCATTGCGGGCCGCGCGGGCCACGGTCGTCGCGCCGCTGGTCAGGGCGCGGCGCCAGGGCGGGGCGCCGTCGATCTCGATCTGCAGGGAGAAGCTCAGGAACGTGCGGATGAGCACGATGAGGCCGAGGACGGCGACGTTCGCGAGGGTGGGGGCGACGGCCACGGTGCGGATGAGGTCGGCGGCCACGAGGACTTCGAGGCTGAGCAGGAGGACGCCGCCGAAGGTTTCCCGCAGCGCCTGGTAGGCCGGGCGGCCGCCGCGGGTCCGCCAGGTCCGCACGGCCAGGACGAGCGCCCAGAGCAGGCCCACGACGAGCACGCCGGCGCCGAGCGCATCGAAGCCCTGCGCCGTGCGGACCATGAGCTGCGTGAAGGTCATCGTGTGGACAGTACCAATGCGGCGCGTTCCTGTGTCGCAGTTGCGAGCGGGGCGCAGATCGTCGCCGATCTGCGCCCCGGGCCGTGCGTCAGGACGTGGTGCAGGTGAGCGCCGGCGTCGAGGCGTTGCCGGAGCCGGTGAAGCCGAACTGGGTCGAGCCGCCCGCGTTGAGCGAGCCGTTGTACGACACGTTGCGCACCGTGACGGCGGAGCCGCTGGTGGTCAGCGTGCCGTTCCAGAGCTGGGTGATCGACTGACCGCCGGCCAGGGTCCAGGTGACGGTCCAGTTGCTGATCGCCGACGCGCCCGCGGTGACGGTGACGTTGCCCTGGAACCCGCCCTGCCAGGCGCTGGTGGTCTGGTACACCGCGCTGCAGCCACCGCCACCGCCGCCGCCGGTGCGGCTCGGCGAGGTGGACGCGCTCGGCGAGCCGGACGCCGACGGCGACGGCGACGGCGACGAGCTCGTGCGGCTGGGCGACGGCGACGCGGACGTCGGCGTGGGGGAGCCGGCCGGCGGGTACGGCGCGCTGGAGGCCAGGCTGTAGGCGAGGCTGGGCTGGAAGCTGCCGGCGGCGAAGTTGCAGCCGTCGGCCTCGCCCGGGTCCTTGATCCACAGGTAGCCGTCGATGTTGGCGTCACCCGTGTTCAGGGTCGGGTAGTTGCCGAGGCGGCGGTCGGTGTTGTCGTCGGCGCACCAGTCGCCGGCGGCGCCGCCGTTGCGGCTGGTGTCGATGATCTGGTGCTTGCCGTTGATGCCGCGGCTCTGCAGGTAGGAGATGATCGACCGGCCGTAGTTGGCCTCGTTGCCCGTCGGCTGGAAGTTCGAGACGTTGGTGAAGAACCCGTCGGCGTACTGCACGCCGGCCGCGACCAGCCGCGAACCCTGCTCGGACGCGGAGTTCCAGGCGGAGTGCCCGCCGTCGAGGTACACCTTGGCGTTCGGGTTGGCCGACTTCAGCGTCTGCACCGCGGTGCTGATCGCCTGGGCCCGCTGCTGGACCTCGCTGCTGCTCAGGCACGTCTGCAGGGCGAGGGCGTCGGTCTCCATGATGACGATGACGGTCCGGTTGCCCAGGCCGCGCGCATAGCCGGAGATCCATTGCTGGTACTGGTTGAGGTCCGGGGCCCCGCCGGCACTCGCCCCGCCGCAGTCGCGGTTCGGGATCGCGTAGCTCGTCAGGACCGGTACCTGGTTCACGGCGTTGGCGGCGCCGACGATCGAGGAGACCTCGGACTGGATGGTGGAGATGTTGAAGTTCGCCATCCAGCGGGCCTGCGACTGGCTGGCGATCTTGTCGCGGATGACGGGCATCCGCGAGTCGCCCTGGTTGGCGTTGACCCAGCGGGCGACCTGCGAGTCGGGGTCACGGTAGAGGGTGCCGGACAGCGTGCCGGCCGAGGCCGATCCGATCACGGACCAACCGGCGGCGAAGGCGACGCAGGCCGATGCGGCCACGGCAGCTGCGATCAGGCGCCGGCGGGAGCGGCGTGTGGGCACGGAGACTCCTTCGAGTCGAGACGTCGAACCGATTTACGTCAAGCGATATGAGGGGGTGCCTATCATTGGCCGCCTCTGCCCGAATGGTCCACTCCGGCCGCCCGCGCGACCGTCTGGCCTGGGCAAACCCGTGAAACATCCACGCGGCACCGGCACCCGCCCGGCTGTCGCGGCGAAGGGTTCGTCGCCTCAGGGCCTACCGGCGCACCACGGCGCCGGCCTGCCTGGCCGTGAGCCGTCCCGTGCGGTGCAGCCATCGGATCGTGTCGCCGTAGGTCTCGGTCAGCGCGCGCGGCTCGACACCGAGCTCGTCGCGGGCGCGGGAGTCGTCGCAGCGGGTCGCGGCATCGACGAACACGACGCCTTCATGGTCGACCGGCAGGTGGAACGGGGTCACACGCTGGACGGCGGACATGCTCCGGCTCAGCGGCAGCATGGCGGCGGACGGCACGACCAGGCACGGCAGGCGGCGGCCGGTCAGCCCGCGCAGTGTGGCGAACATGGTCGCGCCGTCGACGAAACGGCCCGGGACCAGGTAGCGGGTCGGCTTGGCCGGCAGCGCGAAGACGGCGGCGTGCACGGCGGCGACGTCGCGGACGTCGACGACGTGGAGGCCGCCGCTCGGCCACACCGGATACCGCCCCCGCAGGATGTCCCGCAACCGGCGGGCCTGATCGCCGCAGTGCGGATCGTCCGGGCCGAGGACGGCGCCGGGCTGCACGATCACCACCGGCGCACCGGCGTCCTGCAGCCCGCGGGCGACGGCCTCGGAGGCGACCTTCGACCGGATGTACGGCCCCGGCGCGCTCGACAGCGCCGAGTCCGGGGTGACAGTGGCCCGCCGCCGCAGCAGCGCGGCGGTGCTCGACACGTGCACGACCGGGTCGCAGCCGGCCTCGACGGCCGCCCGCAGCACCGTTTCCGCACCGGCGACGTTCGTGCGCGCGATCGCCGGCCGGGCCCGGGCGTCCAGGTCGTACACGGCGGCGGCGTGCAGCATCGCGGCACACCCGCGCAGCGCGCGGGCGACCGAGCCGGGGTCGGTGACGTCGCCGACCACGTGGTCCACGGTCGCGGGCCCGCCGAGCGGCTCCAGGGCGGGGCCGATGCGCGCGGCCGAGCGGACCAGGAGCCGCACGTCGTGGCCGGCGGCGACGAGCGCCGCCACGCTGTGCGAGCCGACGAAGCCGGTGCCCCCGGTGACCAGGATCCTCATGCCGGCCAGGATCGGGCCGGGCGGTGCTCACCCGCCAGGTCAGATAGTGGCCAAACGCTGTTCAACCGGCGCGCGGCGATGCAGAGTGCAGGTGGAGGTGACGACGTGTCGGCGTCGCTCGGCGAGGTGCTCGAGACCGCCCGGCGGCAGCGGTTCGTCGGCCGCCGGGCCGAGCTCGCCGGGTTCGACGCCGCCGCCGGAGGGGCCTCGGCGCGGCGGGTGCTGTTCGTGCACGGCCAGGGCGGCATCGGCAAGACCACGCTGCTGGCGGAGCTCGGCGCCCGGGCGCGGGCGGCCCGGCGGACCGTGGTGCAGGTCGACGGGCGCGACGTGGACCCCTCCCCGGACGGGCTGCGCACGGCCACCGGGTGGCCGCTGCCCGCCCGGGCGGTGCTGCTCGTGGACGGCTACGAGCACCTGGCCCCGATCGACGGGTGGCTGCGCGAGCAGTTCCTGCCGACCCTGAGCGCCGACACCGTGGTCGTCCTGGCCGGCCGGGAGCCGCCGTCCGCGCCCTGGCGTGCCGACGCGGGGTGGCGGGCGCTGCTGGCGGTGTACCGTCTCGACGCCTTCAGCCCCGACGAGACCGCGCAGCTGCTGGCCCACGCCGGCGTCGCGGCGTCCGTGCGGCCGCACCTGAGCGCGCTCGGCGCCGGGCACCCGCTGACCTTGGCGCTGCTGGCCGACCTGGCCGTCCGCGGGCAGGTGCCCGGCACCCTGGCCGACGCGCCGGACCTGATCTCGACCCTGCTGCGGTCGTTCGTCGGCGAGGTCCCGACCCAGCCCCAGCTCACCGGCCTGGCCACCTGCGCGATCGCCTGGTCCACGACCGAGGACCTGCTCGCCCGGACGGTCGGCGCCGACGCCCCCGCCGTGTGGCAGTGGCTGGCCCGGCTGCCCTTCGTCACGAGCGGGCCCGGCGGGCTGACCGTCCACGACCTGGCCCGTGACGTCCTCAACGCCGAGTTCCAGCGCCGCGTGCCCGAGCGCTACCGGGCCCACGAGCGCCTGGTCTTCGACCACGCGGTCGCCGCCCTGCGCACCGCCGCCGGCCCGCACCGGCAGCCCGCGGCGCACCAGCTGCTGTTCGTCCACCGCCACGGCCCGTTCGGCGCCGTGATCACCGCGCTGCGCACGCAGGGCTCGGCCGCCGTCGTCCCGGCCCGCCCCGACGAGCACGAGCAGGTGTGCGCCGCCGTCGAACGCTTCGAGGGTACGGCGAGCGCCGGCCTCGCCCGCGCCTGGCTGGGCGAGCAGCCGGAGCGGCTGTCCGTGGTGCGCAACGGCGGGCGCGTCGCCGGCTTCGCCCACCACGTGCTGTGCCCGAGCGGCTCCCCGCTGGAGGAGCGCGACCCGGTCGTGCGGGCCGTGCTCGGCCACGTCGCGCGGGAGGGCCCGATCCGCCCCGGCGAGCACGTGCTGATCAACCGCTTCGCCGCCGGGGTCCGCGAACACCAGCGCGACCCCTACATGGTGGTCGCGGGCCCGGTGTCAAGCCTCATCGAGTGGCTCACCCGCCCGCTGGCGTGGTCGTTCGTGGTCGTGGTCGACGACGCGTTCTGGGCGCCGAAGTTCGACTACCTCGCGTTCGCACCCCTGGTCCGCGTCGAGGTCGGCGGCCTGCCCCACGTCGCGTTCGGCATCGACTGGCGCCGCCTGCCGGTCGCCGCCTGGCTCGACCTGATGTACGAGCGCGGCCACACCGGCGGCACCGGCCCGGCCCCGGCCACACTGCTGCGCCCGCCACCGCTGCACCGCGCCCGCTTCGACGCCGCTGTCCGGTCCGCCCTGCAATCCCTGCACCGGCCCGAACGGCTCGCGGCCAGCCCGCTGCTCGGCCCCGCCCTGGGCGCCGACGCGGCCCGGCTGCGGGCAACGATCGAGGCCGCCGTCGTCCAGGTCGGCGACCTCCCGAAGGGCGGGCAGCTCCACGCCGTCCTGCACCGCACCTACGTGCGGCCGGCGCCGACGCAGGAGGCCGCGGCCGCGGTGCTCGACCTGCCGCTGAGCACCTACCGCCGGTACCTGGCCAAGGCCGTCCAGCACCTGACCGACATCCTGTGGACGATCGAGGTCGGCGAGCCCGTCACCGGCTAGCCGGGCCGCGCCACCCAGGCCAGGACGCGGTCCACGTCGGAGCGCGTCCAGCCGATCGCGGGGTCGACCCCGGCGCGGGTGTGCGGGGTCAGCCGATGCGGGCGCCGTAGACGTGGTCGACGGTCATGGCCATGAGGACGCGGCGGTCGGCGACCATCGCTGCGCGGTACTCGGCCCAGTCGGGGTGTTCGCCCGCGGCGCGGCGGTAGTAGGCGACGAGGGCCTCCACCTCCGGGCCGTTCGGGTCGGTGCCGGGGCCGGTGAGGGTGGCGATGCCCTCGGCGGTGGCCCAGGCGCGGCCGTCGCCGCTCGTGACCTCCAGGGTCGCGCGCGGGTCGCGGCGCAGGTTGGCGGTCTTCGCGCGGCCCTCGGTCATCGAGACGTAGATGGCGCCGGCCGCGCGGTCGTAGAAGGGCATGACGGGGGAGAGCTGCGGGCGGCCGTCGGACTTGATGGTGGCCAGGACGCCGAGGCGGCTGTCGGCGAGCAGCGTGCGCGGGTCGAACTCGTCGGCCGTCATGGGGCTCCTCGGGCGATCGCGGTCGTTGGCCCCTGAAACCCTACACGGGCGGTAGGGGGCGCGGCGGGGTTGACGGTCAGGGCGCGACCGCGGCGCGCAGGCGGGCCCGGGCCAGGGTGCGATCGGCGGGGCGGTCCTCGTCGTGGCCGCGGCGGGCGGCGTAGACGCGGACGAGGTCCGGCAGGGTGTAGCGGCCGGGGGCGCGCGGGCGGATCAGGTGCTCGCGTGCGAGGCGCTCCAGGTCCGCGGGGGTGGCCAGCAGCGCCGCGGCGGCCTCGGGGCCGAAGTCGGGGCCGGGGTGCAGGGCCAGGCCGCGCAGGAGGTCCCGGGCCCGGCCGGGCAGGGCGCGGTACGACGGGTGCAGGGCCGACTCGACGCGCCCGTCGAGCTCGAGGCGCCGGCGGCGCTCGTCGAGGCGGTCGGCGTGGTCCGTGACGGTCCAGCCGGGGCGGGCCGTGAGCTCGGCCGCCGCCGCGGTCAGGGCCAGCGGCAGGTGCCCGCACCGCTCGGCCACGCGGCGGTAGGCGGCCGGGTCGGGGCCGGCCGGGACGCCCGGCGCCGCCCGGAGCAGGAGCCGCTCGGCGTCGGCCGGCGGGAGCGGCTCGACCTCGACCCGGGGGCCGTCGAGGCGGCGGCGGGAGGTGACGAGCGTGACCGAGCCGGGGGTGGCCGGCAGCAGCGGCCGGACCTGCTCCATGGACGCCGCGTCGTCCAGCACGACGAGTGCCCGGCGACCGGCCGCCCGGCGGTGCAGTTCGTCGGCGAGCTGGGCCGGCTCGACCGGCGGCAGCGCCGGGTGCCGGCCGCGCAGACCGGCGACAAGCACGACGTCGAAGTCGCCGGCGGCGGCCAGCCGGTGCGCGGCGCGCACGGCCAGTGCGGTCTTGCCGGCGCCGGGCATGCCGGTGAGGACGGTCAGGGGTTCGCCGATGGCGGCCAGCTCGGCGCAGCGGCCGACGAACCCGGGCCCGTCGTCGGGGAGCCGGTCGTACACCCGGACCCGGGCGGCCGCCTCGGTCCCGACCCGGCCGTCGCGCAGCGCCTGGCGCCACCGGGCCAGGTAGTCCGGGTAGTCGTGCAGCGCCTGGACCACGGCGACCACCAGCTCGGCGTTGATCCGGCGGCGGCCGGTCTTGAAGCAGTCCACGACGGTGCCGCGCCGGGCCAGCTCGTCCGCCCGCCGCCCGGCCGCGCGCCAGCGCGTGTTGATCCGCCGCGTGATGGTGTCGAACGACGGGTCACCCGCCCACGTCTTCAGCCCGCGCAGGCAGCCGACCAGGTCGTCGAGGCTGTGCGCGCGCGCCGGATCCGGCGGCCCCGCGGGCACCGCAAACGTCATGTCGAACCCCCGTTCATTCGGCATCGTACGACCCCGGGCCGGGTGGGCGAAGTCCAAACGTTTCCGTATGGAAAGTGAGCGGCCGAACCGTAGGCGCATCGAAATATGTACCGGTAGCGTTCCGGCGCGTGAACCCAGCGTTAACCCGGCCCCTCCGCCGCATCGCGACCGGCTCGACAGTCCTCGTCACGCTGGCCGCGGCCCTCGCCGGCCCGTCGGCGGCCCACGCCGAGCCCCCGGCCGCAACCGCCACGGCCACCGCCGCGGCGCCGGACGCGCGGCCGCTCAGCGCCGCCCAGCTGGCCGCGGCCGACGCCCGCGCGGTCACGAAGGCGCGGGCCGAGGGCCGCGCGGTCGAGGTCGCCGAGCGGGCCACCGAGACCCAGACCTGGCTCGCGCGGCCGGACGGCAGCATGCACTTCGAGGAGTCGGCGGTCCCGACCCGGGTGCGCCGCGGCGACGGGACCTGGGGCACGCCGGACCCGGCGCTGCGGATGGCGGACGGGCGGCTGCGCCCGGTGCTGTCGGCCGCCGACGTGGCGTTCTCCACCGGCGGCAGCGGGCCGTTCGCGACGATGCTCGTCGGCGGCCAGCGGCTGGCCCTGACCTGGCCGACAGTGCTGCGTGCGCCGACGGTCAGCGGTGACGCCGCCACCTATGCCGAGGCGCTGCCCGGTGTCGACCTGGTCGTGCGGGCGACCGAGGACGGGTTCTCCCACGTGCTGGTGGTCAAGAACCGGGCCGCGGCCCAGCTCTCCGAGCTGCAGACGATCCGGCTCGGCCTGGCCGGCACCGACCTGACCGCCGGCGTCTCGGCCGACGGCGAGCTGCGGTTCACCTCCCGCACCGGCGCGGTGGCGGCCTCGGGCAGCCGCGCGCTCATGTGGGACGCCGGTGCCGGGGCCACCGCGAAGGCGCCCGGCGACCTGACCCGCAAGTCGGTCGCGGCCAGCACGCTCGACGGCGGCGCCCTGGTGCTGCGGCCGGACCTGTCGCTGCTCGGCGCGGCCGACACGCAGTACCCGGTGTACATCGACCCCAGCTACTCCAAGGGCGAGAAGCGCTGGGCCTACTCCAACAGCAAGAACGAGAACAACGACAACGAGGTGCGGGTCGGCAAGTCCCCGTCGAGCGGGGCCACGTACCGCGCCTACTTCACCTTCGACGTGAGCGGGCTGGCCAAGAAGCGCATCTTCGCCGCCCAGTTCCACTCGACGATCGTGCACTCGTGGAGCTGCGCCAACACGCCGTTCAGCCTCTACCAGGTGGCCGGCGCCGGGTCCGGCAAGATCACCTGGGACGGGCCGGACCTGGGCGCCAAGATGGGCGAGTATTCCGGCCACGCCCACAAGCCCAGCAGCACGTCGAGCTCGGGCGGCTGCTCCGACGACCCGCAGCCGGACAAGCCGTTCGAGATCGGCGGCAGCATGACGTCGGCGGTGAACACGGCCGCCGGCAACAGCGTGAGCGAGGTCGCGTTCACGCTCACCGCGTTCAGCGGTGCGACCGCCGGAGAGAGCATCGGCGAGCGCTGGAAGAAGTTCAAGCTGGCCGACACCAAGCTCACCGTCGACTACAACTCCCCGCCGGCCACGCCGACGAGCGCCAGCACCGACGGGCGCGGCTGCACCACCGGCGCCGGCCGGCCGGTGCTGTCCACCGCGACGCCGACCCTGCGCGCCGTCGTCTCCGACCCCGACCCGGAGACCGACCTGCAGGCCGTCTTCGAGTGGCAGCAGTACAACAGCGGCACCGGCACCTGGACGGCGCTCGGCAGCGGGCAGATGAACAGCCTCGCCAAGGGCGGCACCGGCTCGGTGCAGATCAGGTCCGGGCTGGCGCAGGGCGGCATCTACCAGTGGCGGGCCAAGACCGTCGATCCATGGACGTACGGCAGCACCAGCGGCACCGACAGCTCAAGCCCCACCGGATGGTGCGAGTTCACCGTCGACCTGATCGGCCCCGCGCTCGCGCCGGGAGTGTCGTCGCCGGTCTACGGCAGCGACCTCAACCAGGTGTACGGCGCCGTCGGCCGGACCGCACCGTTCACGTTCACCGCGTCCGGCGTCGCCGACGTCACCGCCTACCGCTACGGCTGGGCCGACCCGCCGACCACGCAGGTGAGCGTGGCCGCCGGGGCGAGCGCGACCCTCGCGGTCACCCCGCCGCCGCCGGCGCCGGCCGACCCGACCTCGGGCGGGCTGAGCCGCCTCTACGTGGTGAGCCTCGACGCGGCCGGGCACATCAGCCCGGTCACCGAGTACGCGTTCAACCTGGGCTCGGCCACGGCCGCGAACGGCTACTGGAAGCTCGACGACGCCGCCTTCGCCGACAGCGCCGGCAGCGCCCCGGCCGCCGTGCCCGCCGGTGGCCCGGCGACAGGCGTCGCCGGACGGTTCCAGCCCGGCCCCGGCAAGGCCGCGCCGGCGACCGTGACGTTCGACGGCACCGACGACACCGCCACCGTCAACGCGCCGGTGGTCGACACCTCGACGAGCTTCACCGTGTCGGTCTGGGCCCGCAGCGACGGCGACACCGCCGACTACCGCAGCGTGGTCAGCGCCCCGGCCACCCACTCCAGCTCGTTCCTGCTCGGCCGGGCCTCGACGAACAAGTGGCGCTTCGCGATGCCGCAGACCGACACCGTCGCGCCGACCCACGTCAACACCTTCAGCACCTCGGCGATCCAGGCCGGGGCGTGGACGAACCTGACAGCCGTCTACGACGCCGGGGCCAGGATGGTGTACCTCTACGTCAACGGCGTCCTCGAGGGCTCGACCGCCCAGCCGGCCGCGATCGCCGCCACCCGGCTGCAGCTCGCCGGGGACTTCTGGAACGACAGCCCCACCTTCGAGAACAAGTGGAAGGGCGGCCTGGCCGACCTGCGGCTGTGGAACCGGGTGCTGAGCCCGGGCGAGGTCGCACCCCTCGCGGCCGACCTCGTCGGGCGCTGGACCCTTGACGGCGACGGCACCGACTCGACGCCGTGGCAGCGCACCGCCACCCCGACCGCGACGGCGTTCTACGTCGAGGACCGCGACAGCTCGGCGTTCTCGGCGCTGCAGGGCGACGGCGCGACGGTGGCCGCGACGACCGCCGGGCCGGCGCTGCGCAGCGACCAGTCCTACACCGTCGCCGCCTGGGTCCGCCTGGACAGCACCACCACCTACGAGGAGGTCCTCGGCCAGGGCGGCACGGCCCGCGGCGCGATCTTCCTGCGCTACGACTACGTGACGAAGAAGTGGCAGTTCTTCGTCCCGACGGTCGACGTCGGCACCCCGTCGTACTACTCGGCCCGCTCCACCGCCGACGCGGCCGTGGGCGTGTGGACGCACCTGGTCGGCGTGTACGACGCCGCCGCCGGCAACTTCAAGATCTACGTCAACGGGTCGCTCAACGGCTCCATCGCCGGGCGCATGTGGGCCTCGTCGGGTGTGTTCGACATCGGGCGGCAGCGCTTCGGCACCGGCGACTTCTTCACCGGCGCCATCGACGACGTCCGCGTCTACCAGGGGGCCATGCCGGCCGCCCAGGTCGCCGCCCTGTACGCCGCATGAGGAAGGGGCCCGCCATGACGTCCACCCGCACGCGGATCGGGATCGGCGCGCTGATCCTGGCGCTGCTGCCGGTCGTCGCCGCCGACCACGGGTTCACCGACCCCGCGGCCGGGCACCTGCACGCCCAGCGCGACGCCGCGCTGCCGGGCGAGCCGATGCGCTACGACCCGCCGGCGGCGACGAGCACCGGCTCGCAGTACACCATCAAGGCTCCGTCCTGGCCTGAAGGCGCCGCCACCGTCCACCTCGGACGGGACAGGGTCAGAGCCGGTGCCCTGCCGGTGTACGTCCGCGCGGCCGGTGCGCCGGCCGCCGGCGACCTGCCGGTGCGGGTGCTGGACCGAGCCGCCACCCGCGCCACCGGCGTCGAGGGGCTCGTCGTGCAGCTGTCCGGCGCGGATGGCACGACGGTGCACGTGGACGTCGACTACCGCGACTTCGAGGGCGGCTACAGCGGGGGCGCCGCGTCATCCCTCGGCCTCGTCGAGCTGTCCGGGTGTACCCCGCTCACGGCGGCCTGCACCGCGAAGCCCCTGGACACGGCCAACGACGTCGCGCGGCGCACGCTCGGCGCGGACGTCTCCGCGGCCGCGACCCTGGCCGTCGTCGAGGAGCCCAAGGGCCCCGCCGGCGACTACTCGGCCACCCCGCTCAAGGCCACGTCGAGCTGGGAGGGCGGCAACAGCGCCGGCGACTTCACCTGGCAGTATCCGCTGCGCATGCCGCCGGGGCTGAACGGGCCGGAGCCGGACCTGGGCCTGTCGTACTCCTCCAGCTCCATCGACGGCTCGATGGCCGCCTCCAACAACCAGCCGTCGTGGCTCGGCGAGGGCTTCGACATGTCCACCGGCGCCATCGAGCGCAAGTTCGTGTCCTGCCAGAGCGACATGGGCAACGGCGCCAACAACACCACCAAGACCGGCGACCTGTGCTGGAAGACCGACAACGCCGTGCTGCACCTCAACGGGCAGTCCACCGAGCTGCTCAAGGGCACCGACGGCCGGTGGCACGGCCGGTCCGAGGACGGCGCGCGGATCGAGCTCAAGTCGGGCACCGAGAAGGCCGTCAACGGCGACCAGGACGGCCAGTGGTGGGTGGTCACCGAGACCGACGGCACCCAGTACTGGTTCGGCCGCAACCAGCTGCCCGGCTGGGTCTCCGGCAACCCGGTCACCAACTCGGCCTGGACGGTGCCGGTGTTCGGCAACAACGACAAGGAGCCGTGCCACGCCAGCACGTTCGCCGCGTCCGGCTGCGACCGGGCGTGGCGGTGGAACCTCGACTACGTCGTGGACCCCAGCGGCAACACGATGTCGTACTGGTATCAGGTCGAGAAGAACTCCTACGCGAAGGCCGGCTCGGCGACGACCCTGGCCGGCTACACCCGCGGCGGCTGGCTCGACCGCATCGACTACGGCACCCGCTCCACCACCGCCTACGCGACAGCGCCCATGCAGGTCGACTTCGGCGAGGCCGACAGGTGCGTCACCGCCGCCTGCGGCACCCACGACGCCACCAACTGGCCGGACACGCCGTGGAAGATGCAGTGCACGGCCAGCCCCTGCTACAACGGCAGCCCCACGTTCTGGACCACCAAGCGGCTCGGCACCCTCACCACCAAGGTGGCCGGCAAGCCCGTCGACCAGTGGACGTTCAAGCACACGTTCCCGGACCCGGGTGACACCACCCGCGCCGGGCTGTGGCTCGACTCGATCGGCCACACCGGCCTGGCCGGCACCACCGACCCCACGCCCCGGACCAAGGTCGTCCTGCCCGACGTGCACTTCGTCGGCGTGCAGAAGCCGAACCGGGTCGACGCGACAGACCTCGCCCCGGCGATGAACTGGTGGCGGATCAGCACCGTCGAGACCGAGGGCGGCGGCACGATAAACGTCACCTACGCCGACGCCGACTGCGTCGCGGGCACCCGCGTGCCGGACAAGACCGCGCTGTGGAACAACACCCTGCGCTGCTTCCCGGTCTACTGGACCCCCGAGGGCGCGAGCGCGCTGACCCTCGACTACTTCCACAAGTACGTGGTGAGCCGGGTGACGCAGCAGGACAACGCCCTGCCGTCCGACGAGCGCTCGGTGCCGGTCGTCACCAGCTACGAGTACCCGAACCCGCCGGCCTGGCGCTACACCGACGACGACGGGCTCGTCGACGACAAGACGAAGACGTGGTCGGTGTGGCGCGGCTACGACCTCGTGCGGACCATCAGCGGCACCGGCGGCGACGCCGTGCGCGCCGAGACCACCTACTTCCGGGGCATGGACGGCGACAAGTTCGGCACCGGCACCGCCACCCGCTCGGTCACACTGCCCGCGACCGGCGGCGCCCCGGCGGTCACCGACAGCGACTTCTACGCCGGGCTGGTGCGGGAGGAGCGGCAGTACAAGGACCTCACCGGCGGTGAGATCAGCGCGACGGTCAACGTGCCGTGGCGCTCCGATCCGCCGACCGCCACGCGGACCATCGACGGTGTCAAGGCCGAGTCCCGCTTCGTCGCCGTCACCCAGGAGCGCAAGCGGGTCCAGCTCGACGGCGGCCGCGGCTGGCGCTCCACCACCGAGAACACCGTGTTCGACGACTACGGCATGGCGATCCGGCACGAGGACCTCGGCGACGACGCCGTCACCGACGACCAGAACTGCACGATCACCGACTACGCCCGCAACGGCACCGCCTGGATCCTCGACGCGGTAAGCCGCGAGCGGCAGTTCGCCGTCGACTGCACCCGGGCCCAGCAGGCCGGGCTCACCGAGGCCGACGTCGTCTCCGACACCTACACCCTCTACGACAGCGGGGCCCGCCTGGCCGCGCCCAGCAAGGGCCTGGTCACGCAGACCGACGAGCTCGTCGGCTACCCGTCGCGGTACATCACCGCCTCCAAGGCCACCTACGACGACTACGGCCGCGTCCTGACCGCGACCGACGTGCGCGGCAACACCACCAGGACGACCTACACGCCGACCGCCGGCGGCCCGGTCACGGCGACGGAGGAGCTCACCCAGCAGGGGTGGAAGACGAGGACGACGTTCGACCCGGCCTGGGGCGAGCAGCTCAGTGTGGTGGACAAGAACAGCAAGACCACCCTGCAGCAGTTCGACGCGCTCGGGCGCACCACCGCGGTGTGGATGCCGAACCGGACGGCCGGCCAGACGCCGAGCGTCAGCTTCGCCTACTTCGTGCGCAAGAGCGGCAGCGTCACCATCTCCAACCAGCTCGACAGCAACGGCACCGGCTACCGCACCAGCGCCGCGTTCCTGGACGGGCAGGACCGGCCCCGGCAGACCCAGACGGCCGAGGGCACCGCCGCCGGCGGCCGGGTCATCACCGACACCTTCTACGACAGCGCCGGGCGGCAGTTCAAGCAGAACGGCGCCTACGTCGTGGACGGCGCGATAAGCGTCACCGACCCGACGCTCGTCAAGCACCTCGACGACGTGCAGGTGCCGACCCAGACGATCACCGCCTACGACGGCGCCGGGCGGGTCACCACCTCCACGTTCCGGATCAAGGCCGTCGAGCGGTGGCACACCACCACGACCTACGGCGGCGACCGGGTGGACGTCGTGCCGCCGGCCGGCGCGATGCCGACCTCGACCTACGCCGACGTCCTCGGGCGGACCGTGCGGCAGCGGCAGTACCACACCGCGCTCGGCGGCACCGCGTTCACCGATCTGACGTACACGTACGACCGCAAGGGCCACCTGACCCAGGAGACCGACACCGCCGGCAACCCGTGGACGTACACCTTCGACTTCGCCGGGCACGTCATCAGCCGCGACGACCCCGACAGCGGCACCACGACCAGCAGCTACAACGACACCGGCGACATGCTCACCACGACCAACGCCGAGGGCAAGACCCTCGCGTACGTCTACGACGGGCTCGGGCGGATGACCGAGCGGCACAGCGGCACCGTGACCGGGCCGCTGCTGGCCGACTGGGCCTACGACACCGTGCCGCTCGCGGTGGGCAACCTGGTCGTCAACGGCCAGCAGCTGCGCTCCCGCTCCTACGTGGGCACGGCCGCCTACACCACCCGCATCGACGGCATGAACGACCTCTACCAGCCGACCGGCGAGACGATCACCATCCCGCCGAGCGAGTCCGGCCTGGCCGGCACCTACTCCTACTCGTTCGCCTACACCGCCGGCGGGGCCGAGGCGTCCACGACCATGCCGGCGCTCGGCGGTCTGGCCAAGGAGAAGCTGACCACCGGGTACAACGCCCTCGGCCAGCCCGACACGCTCAAGACGAGCATCTCGCCGACCGGCGACGACGTCTTCCTCGTCAACGGCACCCAGTACACCCGCTACGGCGAGCTCGGGATGATCGCCCGGCGCAACGGCACCGGCACCTGGCTGGACACCGCCTACGACTACGAGCCCGGCACCCGCCGCCTCGAGCAGATCCACACCACCCGGGAGACCGGCCCCAGCGAGGTCGCCGACGTGCACCTCACGTGGGACGCCTCCGGCAACCTGCTCAGCGCGAAGGACCTCGTCGCCGGCGACAACCAGTGCTTCGGCTACGACTTCGCCCAGCGCCTGGCCGAGGCGTGGACGCCGGCCGGCGGGGACTGCGACGCCGCCCGCAGCCAGTCCGCGCTCGGCGGCCCGGCCCCCTACTGGAACTCGTACACCTTCGACACGGTCGGCAACCGCTCCACGTCGACGGAGCGCACGAAGACCACGTCGGTGAGCCGGTCCTACACCTACCCGGCGGCCCGGACCAGCCAGCCGCACACGCTGCAGACGATGACGACGAGCGGGGCGGGCACCGCCGCCTACACCTACGACAAGGCCGGCAACACGCTCACCCGCCCGGCCAACGGCACCGCCGGCGCGACGCAGACGCTCACCTGGAACGCCGACGGCACCCTTGCCACGAGCACTGACGCGACAGGCACGTCGAGCTACGTGTACGACGCCGCCGGCAACCGGCTCATCAAGCACGAGCCGTCCGGCAACACGCTCAGCCTGCCCGGCCAGGAGCTGCGCAGCGCCGGGGGAGCGGCGACGGCGACCCGGTACCTCACCCACGCCGGCAAGGTGATCGGCGTGCGCACCACCGGCAGCGGCCTGACCTGGCAGGTCGATGACCAGCAGGGCACCGGCACCATCGAGGTGGACGCGGCCACCCAGGCGGTCGTGCGGCGCTGGCTGACGCCGTTCGGCGCCGAGCGGGGCGGCCCGGCCCCGTGGGTCACCGACAAGGGGCTCGTCAACGGCACCAAGGACAGCACCGGCCTGCTGCACATCGGCGCCCGCGAGTACGACCAGACGGTCGGCCGGTTCGTGAGCCTCGACCCGATCATGGAGCACGACGATCCACAGGCCATCCAGGGGTACAACTACGCCGACGCCAACCCCGTGACGCTGAGCGACCCGGACGGGCGGATGCCGGCCCGCGACGGCGGTGGCGGCAGCATCTGGGGCCGCATCGCCAACGCCGTGCACCGGCTCGTCAAGGCGGTCGTGCACTACATCCAGTACTACCGGCGGGGCAAGCAGCCGGTGTACCAGCACTACATCCCGCCGCGGCGCAAGCCCACGCCGCCCTACCAGCACTACATTCCGCCGCGCAAGCCGCGGGTCTACGGCCCGTTCGTCACGCACGGCATCAACCTGCCGAAGGGGCCGATCTTCTGCCCCCTGATGGGCTGCTACGACGCGCCCGGCGTCCGCCACGGCGGCAACCCACGGGCCGCGTGCCGCTCCTTCAACGCCGGGTTCAGCTCGCCCGCCGCCTGCGACGACGGCTTCGACGCGGCCGAGCGGCTGCGGTCGGGCAAGAGCTCGCACGACGCTCAGGTGAAGCGGGGCTCCGACGCCTACGAGGAGCACTGCGCGGCCAAGGGCGACGAGTCGTGGTGCACCGCGCTGAAGCGGCCGCCGGCGCACATCAACGTCCTGCCCGAGCACGCCGTCGCGACCGAGATCGCGCTCTACATCGGCGGCGAGAAGGAGACGCGGCCGGGTGACGCGTGGACGTACCACAAGGAGGCGCACCGCCACGGCCCGGAGATCTACCTCTCGGTCAACATCTGCGTCGGGCTGTGCGTCGGCATCACCATCACCAGCCGGGGCGACGTCTTCGTCGGCGGCAGCATCACCGCCGGGGCGTCCGGCGGCTCGATGATCACCGTCGGCGTCAACCCGCAGCCGATGTCGAGCATGAACGACAACGGGGCCGCGTACTGCGCCGGCGGCGTGGCCAGCGGCTGCGTCACGGTCGGCTGGGACGGCAAGACCGGCAAGCCGGTGTACGGCGTGTCGGGCTCCCTCGGCGTCGGCGTCAAGGGCGGCGTGACCCGCACCTACAGCCACAAGATCGGAGAGGCGAGTTGAGGAAGACGGCAGCGGTACTCGTGATGGCCGTGACCGCGGCCCTGACCGGCTCGGCGAGCGCCTGGGCGGTCGCCTGGGACAACGTGAAGCCGGTCGTCGACTCCGGCAAGAGCACCGCGGGTCTGCAGAAGCTCGTGTGGACGGCGACGAACCAGGCGCCGGTCGACGCGGCGTTCGCCGACGGCTCGCTGAGCTCCGACGGCGGCGCCGGCCTGGCCCAGGTGTACAGCCACACGAACCAGCAGATGTACTACAAGTCGGCGAGCCAGTGCGCCTCGGCGAAGGCCGCCGTGGCCGACGCCGACGCGAAGTACACCCTGGCCGCCTGGTGCTTCTCCGGCGCCGACGAGACGTCCGACGCGTGGGTGCCGCAGGCCGTCACCAGCTCGCAGGACGCGCAGCAGTCCAGCGGCTACTCGGCCGGCGGCGACGAGATCGTCGGCCTGTGGCGGCAGGCGGCGAACGCGGGCAACCGCGGCCGCTGCACGAGCGTCCCCGACGACGCCGGCCGCTCGGTGAACCTGCGGGCCATGTTCATCCAGCGCCCGTACACCGACGGCACCCACAGCGCGTACCGCCACGTGCTGCTCGTCGCCCCGACCGGCAACGGCAACGTCATCGCGCCGATCTGCGACGTGCACGGCGGCGGCGCGGTCTGGTACGGCCCGTACCTGTTCGTCTCCTGGCACGGCGCCGGGTTCAAGGTGTTCGACACCCGCCGCACGTACAAGATCCCGTACGACACCACCTGCGGCACCGGCGGCGGCGCGCCCGGCGTCAACGACATCGGCGTCGTCGGCGGCCGGGTCTGCGCCGCCGGCTACCGCTATGTGATGGTCCAGGTCGGCCAGTTCGCCACCACGCCGTCCGGCTGCACGACGACGCCGACGAGCCTCAACGCGGGGCTGTGCTTCTCCGGGATCTCGCTGCAGTGGTCGGACAACTCCATCGTGTCCTCGGAGTACCGCAACCCGGCCGACATGACCGCCTCCGCCGTCCCCGCCCGGATCGTCAACTGGTCGACGGCCGACCTGGTCAACCGCATCACCACCGGCTCCGCCACGCCGGTCACCGCCACCCGACTGGCCACCACGAACTTCGAGGGCATCCAGGGCGTCATGGAGCGCCCGAACGCCACCTCGGGCCGGGCCGAGTTCTACATCTCGCGCACCGTGCCGGGCAACGACAGCAGCGAGCTGTGGTACGAGCACGACGGCGACGGCGTGTGCCCGGCCAAGGGCGTCTACGTGGACAACGCCGAGCAGGTCAGCTACTGGGTGGACAGCGACGGCAACGGGCATCTGTGGACCTTCACGGAGTACGGCGGCCGCCGCATGCTGGTGCGGATCTACACGAACGAGTACAACGACCCACCGTCCGGCTGCCCCACCCAGTGAAAGCACCGCGGCCGCCCCATCCCCCCGGGGCGGCCGCGGTCCCACCATGGACCGGGCCGGTGGTGGCGGTGAACCTCAGCAGATGTTGACGGCGCCGCGCATGGGGATCCAGTCGCACGAGGTGGTGCCGGGGTCGGGGACCCCGTCGTGGTCCACGTCGAGCCAGTAGTCGACCTGGGCGATCGGCCGGTAGGTCGCGCCGGAGGTCAGGGTGCTCGGCACCGTGAACGTGTGGGCCAGCAGCTCGGAGTTGTTCTCGTCGACCTGCCGACCGTAGGAGTCGGGCGACTCCACGTCGGCGGTGACGGTCCAGGTGGTGTCGGCGGAGAACCACATGTGCAGCTCGGTCTGCACGTCGTCGGTGGAGTAGTTGGCCAGGGCGACCCGGGTCACGATGCCGCCGCCGGCGCACACCGTGGCCGAGCCGCCGAGTGTCGGCCCGCCGGGCGTGGTGTAGGTGGTGCCGCAGCGGGACTGGAACGGGTCGGCGAGGCTCCCGATGATCATCAACCCGGTGCTCGGCTCGCACAGGGCCTTCTGCTGGGCCGCGCCGTGATCGGTGTCGTTGGAGTCCATCCAGGTGTTCAGCAGGGCCACCTCGGTCCGGGTGCCGGTGGCCGGGTACAGGTCGCGCAGGCCGTGGGCGTCGTCGGGCAGCGGGCGGATCGCGTCGCCGGCCGGGCGGTTGGCCCACGGGTGGGTGCCGTAGTTCATGAACGCGTACGAGCCGTGCGTATGGTGCAGGCCGAAGGCGTGCATGAGCTCGTGGAGGTACGACGGGCGGAACCAGGTGTCCCCGGCGACGCTGTTGCGCCCGGCGCTGAAGAGCGCCTCGCCCGCGTCCGGAGGGGTGCGCACGTCCCAGCCCCAGACGGACTGGTCGAGAAGTGCGATCTGGACCTCGTTGTAGGTGCAGGAGCTGATGCTCATCTGCTTGGTCTGGCCGATCGCGTCCTTCTCCTTGATCGACGTCACGAAGCCGACGTGGATGGTCGGCACGGTGTCGTTGAACGGCGTCCCGTAGACGAACGGTGCGGTGGTGCTCGTCGTCGAGGAGATCTTCGCAGCGGTACCGCCGGTCAGCCCGATCTGGCGGTCGACGTCCTTGACGGCCTGGAGCAGGGCGGCGGTGTCACTCAGGGTGGTGCCGGTGTACTCCGCGGTGTGCAGCACGACCTTCACCGACCCGGAGGTGAACTTGATGGAGTTGCACACCACGTTGCCGTTCCCGTCGTAGCCCTTCAAGGGGATGTAGGCGGCGGCGGGCTCGGCGACGGCGGTGGCGGCCACGAGGCCGGCGAGGGCGCTGAGGAGGCGCCGGGCGAAGGTATCCATGGCGGCCAGTGTGGTCCCGGTCACTGCGGCCGCACCGTGTCGAATGACGCGCACGAAGTGACGGCTGCCCGACTGGCCGGGCGGCTGCAGTTCCCGCCGGGTCGGTGCGCTGTCCACGCTCAGCGGACGGTCACGACTACGCCGCGTTCGGTTACCGTGACGGTCAGCGGCGTCAGGTCGGGGATCGCCGCGTCGGCGTTGAGCTCGGCCAGGGCGTGGGAGGTGGCGACGGCCACGGTCGCCGCCCCGGCCGCGCGCCCGGCGGCCAGGCCGGCGGGGGCGTCCTCCACGACCAGGCAGCGGCGGGCGTCGAAGCCGAGGGCGGCCGCGGCCTTCCGGTAGCCCTCCGGGTCCGGCTTGCCGGCGGTCACGTCCTCGGCGGCGACGAGGACGTCCGGCGCCGGCAGCCCGGCCGCGGCGAGGCGGGCGCGCATCAGGGCCCGGGGGCCGGAGGTGACGGCCGCCCACCGGTGCGGTGCCAGCCGGTCGAGCAGCGCCGCCGCGCCCGGCAGGGCCACGACGCCGTCGAAGTCGGCGCGTTCGAGCGCCTCCAGCTCGGCCACCGCGGCCGCCCGGCCGTCCGGGGGGATGAACATCGCGACCGTGTCCGCGGTCCGCCGCCCGTGGCAGACGCGCAGGATCTCCTCGGCGTCGTAGCCGTGCGCCGCCCCCCACGTCCGCCAGGTCCGCTCCACCACCGGCGTCGAGTCCACAAGCGTCCCGTCGATGTCGAACAGCACGGCGTCCACCTCGAAGATCATGATCGGAGCGTACGTCCCCCTATCGCCGGCCGCGGAGCGCCGCCTCCTGCAGTGCGGCCGCGGCGGCCCGGGCATCGGGGACCGTGACCGTGACGCGGCGGCCGCTCGTGAGGTTCAGGCGCAGGGCCGGGCCGGAGCGCACGGTGCAGTACGTGTGCCAGGGGGTCCACCAGAAGCCGAACGCGACCTGCCCGAGGCCGATCTCGACGACCTCGGCGGAGGCGATCCGGTCGAGCGGGTAGCTGCAGCGGGGCCAGGCGGCCGGGCCGAACCGGATGGCGACGCCGTTGGGGCCGGCCGCGGTGCGGATGCTGACGCCGGTCAGCACGTTGAGCAGCACGATCACGGCCGCGGTGAGGATCGGCAGGGCCAGGTCGCGCGGCGAGCCGTCCGCGCTCGCCCCGCCGATCAGCAGCGGCACCAGCAGGGCGGCGCTGACGAGGACGATCGGCCAGTTCGTGACCCGGCCGGTGTAGATCGAGTATGCCGTCATGGCGTGACCATCCCTAGGTGAGTTTGGCGATCAGGCGGAGCAGGTCGGCGCGGGTCAGGCCGTGCTCGCGGGCCACGGCGACAAGGGTGCGGGCCGCCTCGGCGACCGGCGTCGGCTCGGTGACCGCGGAGGCCACCCGGGCGCCGCGGCCGCGGCGAAACTCCAGCAGCCCGTCGTCGCGCAGGCGGCGATAGGCGGTCAGGACCGTGTTGCGGTCGACGGAGAGGGCCGTGGCCAGCTCGGCCGCGGGTGGCAGCTGCTCGCCGATGGCCAGCTCACCCGACGCCACGCCCCGGCGCACGCACGCGGCGATCTGGTCGGGCAGCAGCTCCCGCGAGGCATGATCGACTGTCCATCTCATAGTGCTAGTATTATTAGCACCATTCACCGCACGGTCAAGCGGCGTCGGCGCGAGCGCCAGGCGACCGGAATTTGTAAACTGCCAAGGTGGAGGTCAGTGAGACGTCGATGATGGCCACGCTGCTCGGCGCGGTCGAGGACGCGGCGCCGGTCGATGCCGTGGAGTCGATCACCCGGGAGCTCGCGAAGGCCCTCGAGGCGGTGTCGGCCTCGTTCCTCATCGCCGACCTGAGCGGGCGGGCACTCGTCCGCCTGGCGCACGTGCCCGGGGACGAGGCCCCACCCGGCGACGCGGGCCGGCGGCGGGGCGACGAGGTGGCGACGGTACTGCCCTTCGACGGCGGCCCCGCGGAGCAGGCCCTGCGCACGCAGACCCCGCAGGTCCTCGCGGGCGAGGCGGGCTGGACGGTGCTCGCGCCGGTCACCGAGCGTGGCGAGGTGATCGGGCTCCTGGAGCTCGTGCTGCCGTCCGAGCCGGACGAGCGGGCGCTGGCCGAGATCGGGCGCATCGCCCACCTGCTCGGCTTCGTGGTGATCGCCAACCGCCGGCACACGGACCTGTTCGAGTGGGGCCAGCGCACCACCCCCTTCAACCTCCCGGCCGAGATCCAGCGCCGGCTGCTGCCCGCCGCGTTCACCTGCGAGGCCGGGGCCTTCACCCTCTCGGGCTGGCTGGAGCCGGCCGCGAGCATCGGCGGCGACACCTTCGACTACGCCCTGGCCCGCGACGCGCTGCACTTCAGTGTCACCGACGCCATGGGCCACGGCGTCGCCAGCGCGCTGACCGCGACGCTCGGCGTGGGCAGCCTGCGCAACACCCGCCGCAAGGGGCAGGGGATCGTGGAGCAGGCCGAGACCGCGAATGCCGCGGTGGCCGAGCACGCCGCGGCCGGCAGCACGTTCGTCACCGCCGTCCTGGGCCGCATCGACCTGAGCAGCGGCGTGTGCACGCTTGTCAACGCCGGGCACCTCCCGCCGTTGCTGGTGCGCGGCGACGAGATCGAGCCGCTGCGGCTGCCGCGCAACTTCCCGCTCGGGATGCTCGCCGAGGCGACGTTCACCGCCGGCGAGGTGCAGCTCGAGGCCGGCGACCGGCTGGTCATCGTGACCGACGGGATGCGGGAGCGGGCGGCGGCCCGGATGGACCTGCACGCCGAGCTGCGCAAGGTGGCCGGCCTGCACCCGCGGGAGGCGACTCGGGCCCTGGCC
Source organism: Dactylosporangium vinaceum (assembly GCF_019904175.1). Classification (GTDB taxonomy): domain Bacteria; phylum Actinomycetota; class Actinomycetes; order Mycobacteriales; family Micromonosporaceae; genus Dactylosporangium; species Dactylosporangium vinaceum. Next base: position 5,741,070 of record NZ_CP061913.1, read on the forward strand.
GACGCGGTCCTGCGCGTGACCGGTCCGGTCCTCGCCGACGACGCCACCCTGCTGATCATCGACTGGTACAACGAGCACGGCCGGCTGCGCCGGACAAGCGCCGGCGCCGACCAGGCCCGGGCCAGCGCGCCTATGCCGGACTGACGAGCGCCGCCTCGGCCGCCGCCACGGTGTCGTGGACCGGCATCAGATGGTCGACCGACGTCAGCTCGAACACCTGGCGCACGATCGGCTGCGGGCCGGCGACCGCGGCCCCGCCGCCGTGGGCCCGCAGCTGCTTGTGCAGCCACACGATCAGGCCGAGCGCGCTGGAGTCGATGAGCGGGACCTCGCCGAGGTCGAGCACGATGCTGCGGGTGCCGTCGTCGAGGACCTCCTGCAGCCGCTGCCGCACGCGGGGTGTGTTGGCCATGTCGACCACCCCGCTGAGCTGCACGATGAGACATTCGCGGCCGGGCCGAGTGGTCCAGGACACATCCACGCCCTCAGCCCACGCCGCCCGTGAGCGCCGGCCGGCGCGACCGGGCCGACACCCCGGTCGACGGCGAGCGGCTCGAGCAGCCGGTGACACCGATGCGCCGGTGAGCCCGGCCGGCCGCCCGATTGACACGGCGGGCGGCGCTGCTCACCCTGGGTTACCCCTGGTCGAGGAGCCGACACCGCATGCCGTACCGCCACCGACTCTGGATCGCCGCCGTGCTCGGGCTGGCCCTGGCGATCGCCGGTGTCCTGCTACGGGTGCCGCACGGGGCGGCCAGCCGGCCGATGGTCGGGCCCATGCCGTTCCTGGACCTGGCCCGGGAGCCGGCGCGGGATCCGGCGGTGCCGCTGGACGCGCTGTTCGTCGGCAACAGCCTGCTCGGGTCGTTCACGAAGGCCGGCGGTGAGGACACGCCGGGGCTGGTGCGCCACCTCGCGGCCGGGGCCGGCCGGACGCTGAACGTGACGGAGGTCATCCACTCCGGATACACGCTGCGCCAGACCTGGAACGACGGGCTCGTCGCGTCCGCGCTCAGCGGGGCCCGGCGCTACGACTGGATCGTGCTGCAGGAGTACAGCACGCAGGTCGCCGTCCACCCGGCCGACACCCGCGGCACGCTGCTGGATCTTTACGCCCCGACGTTCGCCCGCGCCCTGAAGCCCGGCGGGCGGGTGATCCTGGTCAAGAACTGGGCCCTCGTCGACCCGTCGCCGTTCCCGTCCCGCGCCGCGGCGAAGGCGGCGATCGACGCGAACTATGCGGGGCTGGTCGCGGCTCTGGGGGTACACCCGCTGCTGGCGCCCTTCGGCGACGAGTTCGAGGCGCTCATCGCCGACCGGGGCACGCCGTTCCTGATCGTGCCGGACGGCAAGCACCCCAACGACACCGCGATCTACCTCGACGCGGTGACGCTCTACGCCATGCTCTTCGCCGACTCGCCCCGTCACCTGGCCGACCTGTACCTGCCGGCGCCGGTCGCCGCCGACGTCCGCGACCTGGCCGCCCGCGCCCTGGGCTACTGAGCGCAGCCCGGCCCGGCGTGGCGGACCTGGCCGGCGTCGGCGGACGTGTCGAAGAACACCTCGGCACAGTCCGGGTTCGCACACGTCTTCAACCGGGCCAGACTGCCCGTCTGTACCGCCAGCAGCAGCTCGACCTGCACGAGCGCGATGACCGCATCGGCCCCGTCACCCTGCGGCGCATACACCGGCCGGCCCGCCCGCACCGCCACCGTCACCGCCCGCGCGGGCACCGTGAACCCGTCGTCGTGCCGCCGGAGCCATGCCCGCAGCCGGTCCCGGAACGCCCGAAGCGGCGCCAGGTCCGGCTCGACGAGCGTCAACCGCGGTGCCGCCTGCCCGGTCTGCCGAGCCCAGGTCGCCAGCGCCGCCCCCAGCCACGCCCGGGCCGCGCTGCGCTCGTCGAGCGCCGTGGTGTTGGCCAGGTCCTGGACCAGGCACAGCCCGCCCGGGGCCATGGTACTGCCGTTTCCCGCCATAGATGAAGATCTTAGTCGTACGTGGCCCGGGCGCTCGTCCAGAGGCTCGCGGCCCGGTGCGGGGCCACGGCGGCGATGTGGGCGGCCGGGCGGACGGTGGCGCAGCGACGGTCAGGGCAGCGCGGCCAGGACGGCGTCCAGGGGCATGGCGGCAGCGCCGGGCAGGACGAGGGCGGCGGTGGTGAAGCGGGCCGGGTCGGCGTGCGGGTTGGGGACGGCGACGCAGCGCAGGCCGGCCGCGTCGGCGGCGGCCGCGCCGTGCGGGGTGTCCTCGAAGGCGACCGCCTCCGCCGCCGCGACGCCGAGCCGGTCCAGGGCCAGCCGGTAGACGGCCGGGTCCGGTTTCGGGGCGGGCACCTCGTCGCCGGTGGCCAGGACCTCGAACCGGGGGAGCAGGCCGGCCCGGCTCAGCATGGCGCCGACGTGCTCCACGTGGGAGCTGCTGGCCACGGCCAGGCGCAGGCCCAGCTCCGCGGCCCGGTCCAGCCAGCCGGTGATGCCGGGGGCCGGTTGCAGGGCGGCGTTGAGGACGGCCCGGTGGGCCTGGCGCAGGGTGTGGCTGGACGTGCGGTCGTAGGCCGAGCCCACCGCGGCGGCCAGGGCGAGGTAGCGGGCCTCGTTGGCGTCGCCGCCGTGGTCGGCGAAGAAGCCCCGCGGGTCGAGCTCGAGGCCGTGCCGGCGCCACTCCCACTGCCAGCTCGCCAGCAGCGTGGTCTCCGTGTCCATCAACAGGCCGTCGAAGTCGAAGATCAGCGCTTTCGGAGTCACCCGCCGAGTATCGCAAGGAGCGCGCGCAGGCCGGCCGTGACGGCCACGGCGCCGACGATGCACACCAGGTGGGAGCGGCCCCACCGGCGCAGCGCCACGGCCACCGCCAGGCCGGGCAGGGCGGTCCAGTCGAAGTCGTGCCAGCCGGCACCCAGCAGGTCGACGGTGAGCAGGCCGGCCAGGAGGACCACCGGCAGCGCGTCGGCGACGGCCCGGACCCTGGGCGGAAACTCGCGGCCGCCGAGCAGGGCCGGGCCGGCCGCCTTGTAGAGGATGTTGAGCGCGGCCAGCGCGGCGGTGGCGATGATCAGCATGGTCACGGCGTGCGCTTCCGCAGGCTCAGGGTGGCCGCGGCGGCGGCCAGGGTCAGGGCGACGCCGGGCGGCAGGAACCGGCAGGTGGTGGCGATGACCGCGGCGAGCAGGCCGGCCGGGGCGAGGCGCGGGTGCGCGCGGAGGGCGTCGTAGAGCAGCAGGCCGAAGAAGCCCGGGAAGATGATGTCGAGGCCGAGGTCGCGCAGGGCCGTGCCACCGGGGACGAGCAGGGCGCCCAGGGCGGTGCCCAGGATCCAGGCCGGCCACTGCGCGAGCGTGGCCCCGAACATGAGCTGCCGGTCGAGGCCGCCGCCGGGCCGCTGGGCCGCGACCCAGGAGCCGTCGACGACGGCCTGGCCCTGCACGGCGCGGCGCAGCGGGCCGCCGGGCAGGAACGGGGCGGTGGCCGCGGCCATCGGCACGAACCGCAGGTTCATCAGCGCGGCGCTGGCCAGGGCCGGGCCGAGGCCGCCGCCGGCAAGGGCCGTCACGAGGGCGAACTGGGCCGACCCGGAGAACACGACGGCGGACATCGCGATGGCCAGCCAGGCCGGCCAGCCGTGCGTCACCGCGAACGCTCCGAACCCGACCGCGAGCAGGAACGACCCCGCCGCCAGGCCGACGCCGACGCGGAGACCCTGGGACCAGCCTGTCTTCTTCACATGGTCTAACGTACATTAGGCCATGTGAATTCGTACGAGTGGCGGTTCGTCGGCGGGCATCTCGCGCTGGACCTGGCCAACACCGTGTCGTGGCGGCTCGACCCGGCCCGGACCGTCGACCGGCTCGGCTCGGCCGACCTGCTCGCCGGCTGGTTCCGGGCCGCGACCGGGTTGACCGCCGACGCCGACGCCGGCGTGCTGCGGCGCGTCCAAGCGCTGCGGGCGGCGGCGACCCGGCTTGTCGACGCCCACCTCGACGGCGCGGCCGACCGGGGGAGCGCGCGGGTGGTGTTCGACGCCTGGCGGGCCGCCCTGGACCGGGCCGTGCCGGGCGACCGGCTCCCGCTGGCCGAGACGGCGTCCGGCGCGATCGAGGACCACCTCGCCCTGGCCGTCGCCGAACTGCTGCGCCGGCCGGACCCGGCGGCGCTGCGCCGCTGCGACGGCGACGGCTGCGGGTGGCTGTTCCTGGACACCACCCGCAACCACAGCCGCCGCTGGTGCGACTCCGCGGACTGCGGCAACCGGGCCCGGGTCCGCGCCTACACCAGCCGCCGGCGGCAGCGCGCCTGAGCGATGCTCGTCACCGGGTGAGCAGGACCACCGCGCGCAGGCGGGTCACCGGGATCGGGCCCTCCTGCCGCGAGTCGTAGCTCTCGGCGGGGTTGTCCCCGGTCACCACCAGGTGGCCCGCCGGCACCGTGGCGTGCCCGGCCAGCGCCGGATAATGCGCCAGTTCCGCCGGTACCGCCTCACCCGCCGCCGCCACCAGCCGCTTGACGAACCACAGGCGCCCCGGGTCGCCCGCCCGCACCGCCCCGGGCTCGGCCGGCGGCGCCAACAGCACGAGCCGCCCGGTCGCCGCCTGGCGCGTCCGGCGGGCCAGGACCTGGGCGCCGTCGGCAAGCGTCGGCAGCATGCTCGGCCCGTCGACGCGGACCAGCACGAGGCGGCGCCGGGCCCACACCAGCCCGCCGAGCACCAGGAGCGCGGCGAGCGCGGCGGCGATCCGCACGGGGCTCACGCGCCCGCCGGCTGGTAGCCGGACGCCTGGAGGGCGAACAGCGTCGCGTACTCGCCGCCGACGGCCAGCAGCGTCTCGTGGTCGCCGCGCTCGTGGACCGCGCCGTCGGCCAGGACCACGATGTCGTCGGCCTCGCGGATCGCGTTGAGGCGATGGGAGATCAGGACGCTGGTGAGGCCCGCGCGCTCGGCCCGCAGCCGGGCATGCACCTCGTGCTCGGCCGCGGCGTCGAGGCCGGCGCTCGGCTCGTCCAGGATGACCAGGTCGCGGGCGTCGCGCAGGAACGCGCGGGCGATGGCGATGCGCTGGCGCTGGCCACCGGACGGGTTGACGCCGGTGTCCATGCCGGTGGCCTGGGCATCGGGGGCGTTGAAGCGCCGGCCGAGCATGGTGTCGTAGCCGTGCGGCAGCGCCGCGAGGAGCTCGTGCATGCCGGCCCGGCCGGCCGCCGCGTGGATGCGCGGGCGGTCGTCGAGGGCGGGCAGGTCACCGACGCCGATGTTCTCGGCCGCGCTCAGCTCGTAGTTGACGTAGTCCTGGAAGACGGCGCTGATCCGGGCCCGCAGCTCGGCCGGGTCCAGCTCGCGCAGGTCGATGCCGTCCCAGAGGATCGCGCCGCGGGTCGGGTCGTAGAACCGGCACAGGAGCTTGACAAGCGTCGACTTGCCGCAGCCGTTGCGCCCGACCAGGGCCGTGGCCCGCCCGGCGGGGATCGTCAGGTCGAGGCCCCGCAGGACCCACGGATGGTTCGGCCCGTAGCGGAACCAGACGTCACGCAGCTCGATGCCGGTCCGCAGCGGCGGGGCCGGCCGGGTGACGGCCGGGACCGGCAGGTCGGGCGGGTCGGCCAGGACGGCGCGGTAGCTGTCGAACAGCAGCAGCGCCTGGATCGCCTTGGCCGCCTGGGCCGCCGCGCCGGCGAGGGCGGTCTGCACGCCGAGGACGGCGGCGAGGAACATCGCGATGTCGCCGACGCTGTGCGCCCCGGCCCGGGACTGGGCGGTGACCACCAGCAGCGCGGCCCCGGCGACGATCGCGGCGGCGGTGGCCAGGCCGGACTGCACGAGCATCGCGCGGCGGTCGGTGGCGTGCTCGGCCGCCTGGGCACTGCGCCGCTCCCGGAGCATCCGCTCGCGCAGGAACCCGCCGAGGCGGAACAGCCGGACCTCCTTGGCCGCCTGCTCGGTGGCGAGCATGTCGCGGTAGAACAGTTCGCGGCGCTTGGCCGGGCTGATGTCCCACTCGGTCCAGGCCCGCTGCCGGCCCAGGATCAGCTCGGCGGCGAGCACCGGCAGGCCGGACAGCAGCACGGCGGCGGCGACGACGGGGCTGACCGTCCACAGTGACGCGACGAGCCCGCCGACGGTGAGCGCGGCCGCGAACACCCCGAACGCGCTGTCGATGACCTGGCCGGGGCCGCGCCCGCCGGACTCGTCGGCGAGCATGAGGCGGTCGAGGTAGTCCGGGTCCTCGAACCGGGCCACCCCGACCACGGTGTCCACCGCCCGGAACAGCCGGTCCTTGGCCAGCAGCGCGACCGCCCGCTCCACGTCGGCGCGCACGTAGGCCAGGACCGCCGGGCCGAGCCCGATGAGCACGCCGACCCCGGCCAGCGCACCGACCGCGCCCGTCCAGCCCGGGCCGGTGGCGCCCCGGGCGAGCCCGTCGACGACGGCCCGGGTGAGCAGCGCGGCGGCGACCGGCAGGGCCGCGCTGAGCAGCGTGCCGAGGGCCAGGACGGCGGTCCGGCCGGGCGCCGCCCGCACCGCGAGGGCCACGGCGGCGCGCAGGTGCCCGGCGATCCGCGCCGGGGCCAAGCCCAGCCGTTGCTCGGTCATGCCGCCGCCTCCGCAAGCTCCGGCGTCGGCCTGACCGTCGGGCTGTGCGGGTGATTCGCGGCCACTGCGCTTCGCTCCGTACCGCTCATGCTCAAACCAGCGCGGGCTGCTGGTAGTCGTGGCTGGCGATGGTCTGGCCGGGCCCGACGGTGCAGAAGGAGGGCGTGGCGTGCACGTGGAAGGCGCGCGCGACCGGGCCGCGGCGCTTCTCAATGACCGTGCGCACGCCGGGGCCGAACGCCTGGGCCATGAGGTCGGCCTCCTCGGCCTCGCGGATCACGGCGAGGGTGCGGGTCCGGTCGCCGATCGCGGCGGCGGTGGCGCTGAACCCGGCCACGTGCGACTGGCAGAGCTCGCAGTCGGGGTCGAAGAAGCCGATGACGGTGCCGGGCGTGAGCTCGTCGCGGGTCAGGATCTCGCCGGTCGTGGTCGCGGCGGTGAACTCCTCGATCCGCTCGCCGACCTCGGCCATGGTGGGCGCGCCCCGCTCGATGGTGGCCAGCCGGCTCTCGGCCCCGACCACCCGGCGCAGGAGGGCGAAGGTCAGGACCAGGTTCAGGACGACGACGATCGTCAGCACGACGGTGAGCGCGATGAGCACGGGGACTCCTCGGTTCGGGCCGGGCCCGGCGGTGCAGACCGCCGGGCCCGGGGAGGGGGTGTGAGCGCCTAGCAGCAGGGGCGGCGGCCGTCGGCGGTCCGCGCGCTCAGGATGCCGGCGGTGCCGCAGCCGAAGCCGCACGTGCCCCGCACCGGGGTCGCCTTCGCGTCAGCCGTCGGCACGACCAGCTTCAGCAGGCTGTGGGTCAGCTTCTTCATGTCGATCTCCTCCAGGTGGGTGGTGCGCTCCTCTGCCGGACGGCAGAAGTCTTCGGTGGGAGCAGGAACTGCCGCACGTCGTCGAGCACCGTCACAAGCGCGCCGCCGAGCACACCGGCCAGGCCGGCCAGCAGTGCGGCGCCGAGCGCCGGCGTCTCCTCCGCGAGCGCGGTGGTCAGGGCCCCGGCGACGGCGATCGCGATAAGCGCGAGGTTGCGCCCGATGTGGAACGTCCCGAGCGGCGCGGCGCTGTGCCCGAAGCACTGGCAGGTGGTGCTGATCCCGCGCCGCACGACGATCCCGATGGCCACCGCCAGCCCCGCGAGGAGCCCGGCCGCCAGCGTGAGTCCGCCGACGCCGGTTGCCCTGGTGGGTACCGCCACCAGCCCGACGATCGCCAGCTCGCACAGGACGACCAGCCCGGCGACCGGCCGGACCAGCCGCTCCGGCAGGATTCCCATGCGCCGCGTCGAGCGCCGGAACGCCCCGAACGCCCCGGTGCTGCGGACCTTGGTGAAGGCCGAGACCGCGAACACCGTGCCGATGAGCACCCGGCCGAACAGCCCGACGTACAGCACCCGACCTCCCCGTTGCAGAGCCGTGAGCCGATCGTGCCGCCGCGCCGCTGGCATTTTGTTAACGGTTCGTTGGTGCGCTGGTGGCACGCGCCGATACACCGGTCGACGCCGCGCGATATATCACGTACTTATATTCAAGCGTTATGCTTCACGGCGTGAGAGCCACCATCCTGGTCGGCGTCGACGGCACGACGTCCTCCCTGCGCGCGGCCGCCTACGCCGTGGGGCTGGCCCGCCGCCAGCAGTGCCGGCTCGTCGCGGTGTACGTGCGCGCCCGGCCGGCGGGCATGCTGTCGCTCGTGGACACCGGCGGCGCCGCGACCACGAACGTCATCGACGCCCACGACGCGGTCGAACTGCAGCTGCGGACCGCTGTCGAGCAGCAGCTCACCGACCTGTCCCTCGACGCCCGGCTCGTCGTGCGCACCGGCGAGCCGTTCACCGAGCTCGCCACCGTCGCCGACCAGGTGCAGGCGGACTCGGTGATCGTGGGCCGCTCGGCCAGTGCCTGGCACCGCTTCGCCGGCTCCGTCGCCGTCCGCCTGGTCCGCTGCGGCCGCTGGCCGGTCACGGTGGTGCCGTAGGGCCGGCCGGTCACCGTCGCGCGTGCGGGTTGCGCGGCCCTGACTTTCCGGGACCTTCGGCCCTACGGCGGGGTGCCCGAGATCTTGATGCTGAATGGCATGAAGACACTGCTCCTGCGCGGGGGTGCCGTCGCCGTCGCCGCGGCGGCGCTGCTCGCACTGCCGACTCCCGCCGCCGCGCACGAGAAGTGGTTCGTGCCCGACCCGGGCTCCTACCCGACCGACTGGGCCTTCATCCTGCGCCCGGTGACCGCGTCGCTGCTGGTGGCCGTCCTGCTGGCCACGGCGCTCTGGCGCTGGGTGGCGGTGCGCTTCCTGCCCGCACCGGAGCTGGGCTTCCTGCGCTTCGTGGGGCGTGTGGTGCCGTACGTGCCGCGCCTGCTCGCCATCCACCTCGGCGTCTCACTGGTGGCCGCGGCCGTGACCGGCCACTTCCTGACCCACGACCTCGAGGTCGACGAGCTGACCGGCGGCTCGGCCCTGCTGCTGCTCGAAGGCGCGCTCGGCGTGTGGTTCATCACCGGCATCCGCCTGCGCCCGGCCGCGATCCTGCTCGCCCTGACCGGCCCGCTCGCCCTGCTGCTGACCGGCCCGGTCGGGCTGCTCTCCGCGATGGACCTGCTGGGCGTGGCCGTCTTCCTGTCCTTCGTCCCTCCCTCCGACGCCACCTTCGGCCGCGTCGAGCCGGACCCGGCAACCCTGCGCAAGGCCCTCCTCGCGCTGCGCCTCGGCGCCGGCGGGGCCCTGCTCACCCTGGCCTTCGCCGAGAAGCTGGCCAACCCGGCCCTGGCCCGCGAGACCGTCCACATGTTCCCGCGCCTGGACGTGTTCGCGCTTGTCGGCATCCACGTCCCGGTCGACACCTACATCGCCGTGGCCGGCGCCACCGAACTGCTCTTCGGCCTGCTTGTCATCTCCGGCGCCCTGCCCCAGGCCGCCGTCCTGGTCGCGGGCATCCCGTTCAACACGACGCTCTTGCTCTTCGGCGGCACCGAGATGCTGGGCCACCTCCCGGTGTACGGCGTCTTCCTGACCCTCCTGGCCTACGGCTCCAACCCGTCCACCGCCCGGCTGGTCCGCTGGCTCCCCGCCCTGCGCGGGCGCGCCCAGGCCCCGGTCCCCGCCACCGCGTAGCCCGCAGCCGCGGACGCCGGCGTCCGCCCGCCGGCACCGGCTCCGCGCTGCCCTCGCGGCGCAGACCGGTGCAGGCGGGTCCGGACGTGGGCGGCTCACCGTGGACGACCGCCTGACGGGTCGCCGGGCCGCCCCGGCCGTCGCCACCGCAGCGGGCCGGTCCGGCTCCTGGCTGTGGTGGGCGACGGCTGACAACGAGACGATGACCTGGCACCTGCTGGGCCCGGCCGGTGATGGCCGCGGCCCAAGTGCCCGTTACACCGGACTCGTTGTGCCGTTGGTGCGCCCCCGCTGCACCACCGGCCGGACTAGCCTGCCAGAGGCGTGTTAAAAATTTGTTGTACCGCGTTTGCCCAGCTCAGGCCCGCAGCCCGGCCTCTCGCAGCAGCTCCTCGCGCTGCTGCAGCGGGAGCCGGTCGACGTACAGCACCCCGTTGAGGTGGTCGGTCTCGTGCTGCAGGCAGCGGGCGAAGTACCCGGTGCCGGTGACCGTGATCGGGGCGCCGTGGCGGTCCTGCCCAGTCACCGTGGCGATCGACGCCCGGGGCAGCGCGGCCCGCGGGCCCGGCACCGACAGGCAGCCCTCGTCGCCCTCATCGGGCGGGGCGAGCGCGGAGGCGACCGCGAGGACCGGGTTGACGATGTGGCCGACCTGCCGCACGTCGTCGGCGTCCGGGCAGTCGTACACGAACACCTGGAGGTCGACACCGATCTGGTTGGCCGCCAGGCCGACGCCGCGCGCCTCGTACATGGAGGCGAACATGTCGTCGATGAGCGCACCGAGCGCGTCGCCGAACTCGGTGACGTCGGCGCAGCGGCGGTGCAGGACGGGATCGCCGTAGCAGACGATCGGCCGGGCGGTGCCCTCGGTGGTCGGCATTGATCAAGTCTACCCGGCGCGGGTGTCCGATCCCGCGGGGTCCACTGTGGACGCCGGTGGCCCGGCACCGCCCGGCCGGCCGCCGCGTCAGACCTCGAGCACCAGCTTGCCGCGGGTGTGCCCGGTCGCGCTCTGCTCCTGCGCGGCCGCCGCCTCGGCCAGTGGGTACACCCGGGCCACCTCGACCCGCAGGTCGCCGGCCGCGGCCCGCCGGGCGACCTCGGCCAGGGCGGCGGCACCGGTGCCGTCCCCGGCGGAGAAGGTGATGCCGAGCTCGCGGGCGGCCGGGTCGGCGATCGTGACGATCCTCGCCCCGGTACCGCCCCGCAGCGCGACCGAGTCCGCCAGCACACCCGCACCGGCCGCGTCGAACACCGCGTCGACCCCCTGCGGCGCGAGCGCTCGCACCCGCTCGACAAGGCCCTCGCCGTACGCCACCGGCAAGGCCCCGAGCGAGCGCAGGTAGCCGTGGTTGCCCGGCGACGCGGTGCCGATGACCACGGCACCCAGCGCGGCCGCGAGCTGGACCGCGATGCCGCCGACCGCGCCCGCCGCGCCGTGGATGAGCAGGGTCTCGCCGTCCTTGACGCCGAGCGCGCCGAGGACCCGCAGCGCCGTCTCGCCGGACACCGGCAGCGCGGCCGCCGTCGCCCAGTCCAGGCCGGCCGGCTTGCGGACCGCCGCGGTGGCCAGGGCGTACCGCGCGTAGGAGCCCGTGTCCGTGAGCGCCAGCACCTCGTCGCCGATCGCGAGGTCCGTGACGCCCGGGCCGAGCGCGTCGACGACCCCGGCCGCCTCGATGCCCGGGATCTTCGGGAACGCGGTCGGGTACACCTGCTCCAGCCAGCCGTTGCGGATCTTCCAGTCGAGCTGGTTGAGGCCGGCCGCCCGGACCCGCAGCCGGACCTGCCCCGGGCCGGGCTGCGGCACCTCGCAGGAGGCGAGCCGCAGCACCGCGGGCCCGCCGAACTGTTCGAACACGATGGCTTCCATGGCGTGAAGCCTGCGCCCGGCCGCGCGGGTGGTGAAGCGGACCGGCCTGGCTAGGACTCGCGGTCCTTGGCTGCGCGGCGGTGGTGTCACGATGATGGGTGGCATGGACCGTCAGGGGTTGGCCGAGTTCATCCGGCGGCGCCGGCAGGCCGTGGGGCCGCGGGAGGTCGGGCTGCCGGCCGGGCCCCGCCGCCGCACGCCGGGGCTGCGCCGCGAGGAGGTGGCGCTGCTGGCCGGGATGTCGGCCGACTACCTGATGCGCCTGGAGCAGGCCCGCAGCACCCAGCCGTCCACCCAGCTGCTGCAGGCCCTGGCCCGCGGGCTGCGCCTCGACGACGACCAGCGCGACCACCTGTACCTGCTGGCCGGGCACCGCCCGCCCGCCGGCCGGCTCGCGGGGGCGCGCGTCAGCCCGGCACTGCTCACGCTGCTCGGCCAGCTGACCGCGAGCCCGGCGCAGGTCGTCAGCGACCTCGGCGACCTGCTGGCCCAGAACGCGCTCGCCGAGACGCTGTTCGGTGCCGTCTGCTCGCCGGCGCCGCACGACCACGAGCTCGACCACAACATCGTGTGGCGGTGGTTCCACGATCCGCGGCTGCGCGCGGCGTTCCCCGACGACGAGCACGGGTACCTGAGCCGGCTGCACGTGGCCGACCTGCGGGCCGCGGTGACCCGGCGCGGCGCCGACACGGTGGCGGCCGCACTCGTCCGGCGGCTGTGCGCGGGCAGCGCCGAGTTCGCCGGGCTCTGGGCCCGCCACGAGGTCGCGGTCCGCCGGCGCAGCCGCCTGCGGGTCCGCCACCCGGTGGCCGGGCTGCTCGAGTTCGACGCCGAGACGCTGCTGACGCCGTCGGAGGATCAGCGGCTGGTGCTCTTCACACCGCTGCCCGGCGGGGGCGGCCGGCCGCACCTCGCGGGTGCGCCCCACGCGCCCGGCCGTCAGCTCCCGGACGGCGGGTCCACGGCCCGATTGTCGCCCGGGTGAGCAGCGGTGTCGATCCCCCGGAAGCTGTCCGCGAAACGCGTGCCGGATCTACCCGTTGGAGGGACGATCATTCGCTCACCGGACGGATTCGCGGCTCCGCGATTCGTTTTATGGTTCGGCCATGATGACCGTAAAGGTTCAGCACCACCTCGACGAGGAGATCATCGGGATCTCGGTCGGCGGGGTGCTTTCCATGGAGTCCAAGCACCGCCTGCGGTCGTCCATCGGCAAGTCCCTCGTCGCGTGCCCGCGCGCCGTGATCGTCGACCTGACCGACTTCGACGATCCGACAGGCACGGCGGCGCCGCTGTTCCAGGCCGCGCAGCGGCGTTCGTTCCGCGATCACGGGGTGTCCCTGATGTACGTGGTGCCGGCCCGCGGGCAGCTGCGGGCCCGGCTGGCCAACCCGTTCTGGCACCGGGCGCTGCGGCTGTACCGCACCCGCGCGGACGCGTACGCCTCCGCGCGGCGCGGCCCGCCCGCCCCGGACCGGTTCGTGCTCGCGCTGGAGCCCGACGACTTCGCGCCGAGCCGGGCCCGGCTGCTCGTGCACGACGCGTGCCGGCTTTGGGACGTCCCGGAGGTGGCCACCGCCGCCTGCCGCATCGTGTTCGAGCTCGTCCACAACGCCGTGCGCCACGCCGGGACCGGCATGCACCTCACGGTGAGCCGGCGCGGCAACTACCTGCACATCGGGGTCCGCGACGGCGACTCGCGGCCGCCGGTGAAGCTGCCGCCGAGGGGCCCGGCCGCCGCGCCCGGCGACGGCCTGCGCATCGTGGACCGGGACGCGACGGCGTGGGGCTGCCTGCGCAACGCCGGCGGCAAGATCGCGTGGGCCGCCATCTGGCTGCCGCCGGGGAAGCCTCCGAAGGATGAAACACGGCACTGACGAGCGGCTATATGTTCCCAAACCCGCCGTGGCGGGTACCAATGGTCCTATGCACGGCGAGCTGGAAACGCTCGGGCGCCACGCGCGCCCGCTGCACGGCATCCTCGGCTGGTGGGCCGTGACGAGCTTCGGTCTGCTCAGCGTCCTGGTGGCCGTGATCGCCGTGAGCTGGCCGACGTCGGTGCGGGCGGTCGGTGCGGCCGGGCTCGGGGCCTGGCTGCTGTTCACCGCCTGCGGCCGGGTCGGCGGCGGGCAGGTGCTGCGGGCCCGCTACGGCGGCCCGATCGTGCTGCAGGCCGGCCCCGGCGTCCTCGCCCTCACCGGTGTGGTGCTGCTGCGGCTGCCGCAGTTCGACCCGTCGGTCAGCATCGCCATCGGGGGCCTGGCGTTCGGGATCGCCGCCGCCGGTGACGCCGCGTCCGCCCAGCCGTACCCGAGCCTGCCCCGGCAGTGCCTTCGGGTGCGGGCGGCGGCCGGGGTCGTGGCCGCGATCGCGCTCGCCGCGACCCCCGTCATCGGGCTGATCATCGCCGCGGCCGTCGTCGGGATCGGCGAGCTCGTGCTCGCGGTGCGGCTGCTGCCGGAGGTCGAGCGGCTCGCGCAGATGGTCGAGCGGGAGGGCGGTACCCCCGAGGTGCTCTTCGCGGCCGAGGAGGAGCGCTAGGGCCGATCGAGCAGCCCGGCGACGAACCTGTCGAGGCCGGCGCGGATCTGCTCCAGGCTCAGGCCGAGCGTCCGGCGCTGGTGGTCGAGCAGGCTCGGCTGCATCAGTGCGAGCAGGGCGCTGGCGGCGTAGCGCGGGTCGAGGTCGCGGTGCGCGGCGGCAAGCAGGTTCGCCAGGTGCAGGTGGTAGGCGCTGTAGGGCCCGCCCGCGTAGCCGTGCGGCGTCTTGACCGAGGCGAGCAGGCGCAGGTCCCACTGCTCCTCCTGCAGGTCGAGCAGCGCGTGGACGAAGGCGCGGACGCGGTCCTCCGGGCCGGCGCCGGGGCCCAGCGGTGCCGGCCCGGCCAGGAACGCCTCCTGGAACCGGACCTCGGCCTCCTCCAGGAGCGTGTACGCGAGGCCGCTGACGTCCCCGAAGCGGCGATAGGCGGTGCCGACGCCGACTCCGGCCGCCCGGGCCACCTCGTCGAGCGCCAGGCCGGCGACGCCCTTCGCCGCGACGATGCGCTGGGCCGCGTCGACCAGGCGCTGCCGGTTGCGGGCGGCGTCGGCCCGCTCGGCCGGGGGCTGGTCGAGCAGGGGGAGGGGCGCGGGCTTGCGGCGGCTCACGTGACGATCGTCCCATGCCTTGTAACCGGAACGGTTTCCACTTACGCTGGCCGAGTAAGTGGAATCAATTCCGGTTAGCTGAGGGAAACGAGGCGTGCCATGGGCGCGAAAGTCGCCGTCATCTACTACTCGGCCACGGGCAACGTGCACGCCCTCGCCGAGGCGATCGCGGAGGGTGCGGCCGCGACCGGCGCCGAGGTGCGGCTGCGGCGGGTGCCGGAGCTGGCGCCCGACACCGCGATCGACGCCAACCCGGCCTGGCGGGCCCACGTCGAGGCCACCCCGCACGTCGAGGTGGCCACGCTCGACGACCTCGTCTGGGCCGACGCCTACGCCCTCGGGTCGCCGACCCGCTACGGCAACGTCGCCGCGCAGCTCAAGCAGTTCATCGACACCAGCGGCGGGATCTGGTCGGCCGGGCACCTGCAGGACAAGGCGGCGACCGCGTTCACCAGCGCCGGCAACGTCCACGGCGGCAACGAGTCCACGCTGCTCGCCCTGTACAACACCTTCTATCACTGGGGCGCGTTCATCGTCCCGCCCGGCTACACGGACCCGGCGATCCACGCCGCGTACGGCAACCCGTACGGCACCGCCCACCCCGGCGCCGAGGGTGCGCCGTCCGCGGCCACCCTGGCGGCGGCGCGGTACCAGGGCCGCCGGCTCGCCGCGGTCGCGGCCCGCCTGCGCGACAGCGCGCTTGTGGCATAGTCGCCGGAACCGGGTACCATCTACTACGAAGGGGAGTAGTCCTCCGCCGGTCGTCGTCAGTTCGGAGCCCTCGCGGCTCCCGGTGACCGGGCCCTCGCCGGAGGGTGGGCCAGACCTTCGACCCAGCAGGTGACATACGACGTCGCCGCTGTCGGGTCGGAGGCGCGCCTGCTCCGAGCCCGCCGGTGGCGGGAAGGACCTCCGATGAGGATGACCCTCGCCGATCACATCCGCCGGTTCCTGCGCGGCCCGCAAGGTCAGCAGCTGATCTCGCGAGCCCGCCGCGAGCTGGCCAAGCCGCAGAACCGCCGCCGCATCATGCAGGTCGTGGCCCGTGTCCGCCGTCGCCGTTGAGCGCCCGGTCGCCCGGCGCGACCTGGCCGCCGAGCTTCGCTACGACCGCGACGTCGTCCTGGTCGTCGCCGGCATCCCCGGTGCCGGCAAGACGACACTGCTGCGGCGGCTGTTCCCGGACGGCGGCGACGGCGTGCGGGTGCTCGACTCCGACCACACCCGCACGTGGTGGCGGCGCTACCTGGGCCGGCTGCCGTACCGCTCCTGGCGGCCCGTGGTGCACCTCACCCACTACGCGCGCCTGGTCCGGGCCATGCGCACCCCGGGGCCGATCGTGGTGCACGAGTGCGCCACCCGGCCCTGGGCCCGGCGGCTGATCTTCCGCGCCGCCCGCCGCCCCGTCCACCTGCTGCTGCTCGACGTCAGCCCGGCCGAGGCCCTCGCCGGGCAGGTGGCCCGCAACCGCCGGGTCCGCCCGTCGGCGTTCGCCACCCACTGCCGCAACTGGCAGCAGGTCGTCCGCCGGCCCCATCCGCAGGCCGCGACCGTCACCGTCATGGACCGCGCGCAGGCCGCGCGCCTGGAGGCCATCCGGTTCGGCGGATGCTAGCCGGGCACCCGCGCGTCCGGGCGGGCGAAACAGTTCCACATCCCGATGGGATACCCCGCGGCGGAGGGGTACTCGACAGGTGTGGGGGATGAAGATCGTCAAAGGGTCGTGGTCGTGACCGGCGCGTCGAGCGGCATCGGCCGGGCGTCGGCGCTCGCCTTCGCCGCGACCGGGTGCCGGCTGGTGCTGGCCGCCCGGTCCCGGGAGGACCTGGAGCTCGTCGCCGACGCCTGCCGGGCCCGCGGCGCGCCGGTGCGGGTCGTGCCCGCCGACCTGGCCCGCCCGGAGAGCCTCGGCGCGGTCGCGGACACGGCGGTGGCCGCGTTCGGCGGCATCGACGTGTGGGTCGACACCGCCGCGGTGATGGCCTACGGGCGGTTCGAGGACGTCCCGGCCGACGTCTTCGAGCAGGTGGTGCGCACGGACCTGCTCGGCCCGGCCGCTGTCGCCCGGGTCGCGCTGCACCGTTTCCGGGCCCAGGGCCACGGCGTGCTGATCTTCGGCGGGTCGCTGCTGGGCACGATCGCCACGCCGTACATGAGCGGCTACGTGACGAGCAAGTGGGGCCTGCGCGGGCTCGTGCGGGTGCTGCGGCAGGAGACCCGCGACGCGCCGGACATCCACGTCTGCCTGGTCGCCCCGGGCGCCGTCGACACGCCCATCTACCGCAACGCGGCCAACTTCGCCGGGCGGATCGGGCGCCCGCCGCCGCCCGTCGCGTCGCCGTCGACGGTGGCCCGGGCGATCGTCGAGTGCGCCGGGCATCCGCGCGCCACGGTGAACGTCGGCTGGACCAACCGGTTCATCCGGTTCGGCTTCGTCGCGCTGCCCGGCGTCTACGACGCGCTCGTCGGCCCGCTGATGCGCCTGGGCGGGCTGTCGCGCGAGACCGTCGCACCGCACCGCGGCAACGTCTTCGAGCCGCTGCCGCCGGCGCTGCCCGGGGGCGGCGGCGCTACGGGGCGAGATGGTCCAGGATCAGGCCCACAGCGAAGTCGAAGCGTGCTTCGCCGCTACCTGCCGTCAGCTCGGCGGCGTGCCGTCGGGTCTGCGGAAACGCATCGTCCGGCAGCGCCGTGAGCCGGGCCATCAGCTCGTCGCGGCTCAGCACCCACTCGTCGGCGCTGCCCGCCCGGCGCTGCACGACCATGGAGCGCTCCAGGGCGTAGGCGGCGACGTACAGCGACAGCGCGTCCATGGCCCAGGCCGCCGTCTGCGGCGCGATGCCCCCGGCGAGCAGGATGGCCAGCATGCCCTCGCCGACCCGCAGCGTGTCGCGGTTGCCCGGGGCCATGGCCAGGGCGGCCCGGGAGATGCCGGGGTAGCGCAGGTACTGGTCGCGGATCCGGGCGCACACACCGTGGATCTGCGCGCGCCACGCCGCCGGGTCCGGCTCGGGCAGGTCGAGCTCGGCGAACAGCCGGCCGATGATCAGGGCGTCGATGTCGGCCTTGTTGACGACGTGGGCGTAGAGCGACGCCGGGCCGGTCTCCAGCACGGCCGCGATCCGCCGGATCGTGAGCGCGTCGTAGCCCTCGGCCGCGACGACCTGGAGTGCGGCGTCGACGATCCGCTCGACGGTGATCGGCGCCTTGCGCACCTTGGCCCTGGGGGACATGGCCTGACCCTATCGTGGCACGAACTAAGTTCCACGGCGGTACCCGGCGATGTGTGAGCCCGCACCACCCGGGAATAGGCAGCTCATGACCGAGATCACCGCGCACCACGGGCTCCTGCGGGACACGAAGCTGCACGTCGACGACCATGGCGGCACCGGACGGCCGGTCGTGCTCCTGCACGGCTGGCCGCTGTCCGGGGAGTCGTGGAAGGCGCAGCTCCCCGCGCTGCGCCAGGCGGGTCACCGGGCGATCACCTACGACCGGCGCGGGTTCGGGCGCAGCGACAAGCCGCTCACCGGCTACGGGTACGACACCCTCGCCGAGGACCTGCACACCGTGCTGCGGGAGCTCGACGTGCGCGACGCCACGCTCGTCGGGTTCTCGATGGGCGGCGGCGAGGTCGCGCGGTATCTGGCCAACTACGGGCCGGACCGGGTCCGCAGCGTCGTGTTCGCCGCCGCGGTGACGCCGTACATGATGCACACCCCCGACAACCCCGACGGGCCCCTCGCCCCGGCCGCGGCGGCGAAGATGGCGGCCGGGCTCACCGCCGACCGGGACCGGTTCTTCGACGGCTTCATCACGGAGTTCTTCTCGGTGGGCGGGCAGCTGAAGGTCACCGAGCAGCAGCGCCAGGAGGCGCTCGCCCTGACCCGGCAGGCGGGGAAGATCCCGGCGCTGGAGTGCCTGACCGCCTTCGGCAACACGGACTTCCGTGACGATCTGGCCAAAATCACGGTGCCGGCATTGGTACTGCACGGCGACGGGGACGCCACCGTGCCGTTCGACGGGTCCGGGCGGCGCACCCACGCGGCGCTGCCGGGCAGCCGGCTCGTCGTCCTGCCCGGCGCCCCGCACGGCTGCAACGTGAGCCATCCGGACGCGTTCAACCACGCCCTGCTGGACTTTCTGGCCGACTGAGCCGGATCGCGGACCGGCCGGTACCCTCAACATCCGTGGCCACGGAACCTGTACCCGACCTCTTCGACGCGTTCGCCGCGGATGCCGAGGTGGGCCGGGATCTGGCCGCGGTCGACTGGGCCGCGACACCGCTCGGCGAGCCCGCCGGGTGGCCGCAGAGCCTGCGCACCGCGGTGAGCATCCTGCTCGCGTCGCGGTTTCCGATGTGGATGGCCTGGGGCCCGGAGCTGACGTTCTTCTGCAACGCCGCATATCGCCGGGACACGCTGGGCCGCAAGTATCCGTGGGCCCTCGGCCGGCCGGCCAGCACGGTGTGGGCCGAGATCTGGGACGACATCGGCCCGCGGATCGACACCGTGCTCACCACCGGCACGGCCACCTGGGACGAGGCGCTGCTGCTGTTCCTGGAGCGCTCCGGCTACCGCGAGGAGACCTACCACACGTTCTCCTACAGCCCGCTTCGCGACGACGACGGCACGCTGACCGGGATGCTGTGCGTGGTCAGCGAGGAGACCGACCGGGTCATCGGCGAGCGGCGGATGGCGACCCTGCGCGACCTGGGCTCCGACCCGAGCGTGGTGCGCACCGAGCAGGAGATGCTGGGCTTCGTCGCCGAGCAGCTCGGGCACAACCCGCGCGACCTGCCGTTCACGCTCACCTACCTGTTCGACGGCGAGGGCGACGCCCGCCTCGCCGCCGCGACCGGCCTGCCGGACGGGCACCCGGCGGCCCCGGCCCACCTGCTGGCCGGTGACCCGGCGGCCGTGTGGCCGGTGGCCGGGGCGTGGCCGACGCCGGTGCTGGTGGACCTCGACGGGCCCGCGTTCACGGGGCTGCCGCACGGCGGCTGGCCCGACCCGCCGGTCCGGGCGCTGCTGCTGCCCCTGCTGCAGCAGGGCGGCGCACCCTACGGGCTGCTCGTGGCCGGGCTGAACCGCTACCGGCTCTCCGACGCCGGCTACCGCGGGTTCCTGGAGCTCACCGCCGGGCACGTCGCGACCGGCATCGGCAGCGCCCGCAGCTACCAGGCCCAGCAGCGGCGGGCCGAGGAGCTGGCCGAGCTCGACCGGGCCAAGACGACCTTCTTCTCCAACATCAGCCACGAGTTCCGCACCCCGCTGAGCCTCATCATGGGCCCGGTGCAGGAGCTGCGCGAGCGCCTCCCGGCCGGCGACCCGGGCCTGCACGACGAGGTCGACGTCATCCACCGCAACGCGCTGCGGCTGGGCAAGCTCGTCAACACGCTGCTGGACTTCTCCCGCATCGAGGCCGGCCGGATGCAGGCCAGCTACGAGCCGGTCGACCTGCCGCTGTTCACCGCCGAGCTGGCAAGCGTCTTCCGGGCCGCGGTGGAGCGGGCCGGGCTTGCGCTGGAGGTCGACTGCCCGCCGCTGGACCGGCCCGTGTACATCGACCGGGGCATGTGGGAGAAGATCGTCCTCAATCTGCTCAGCAACGCGCTCAAGTTCACGTTCGAGGGACGGATCCGGGTGGCCGTCGCGGCGCAGGAGCAGCACGCGGTCGTCACCGTGGCCGACAGCGGGATCGGGGTGCCCCCGGAGGAGATGCCCCGGCTGTTCGAGCGCTTCCACCGCATCGCCACCGCGCGGGCCCGGTCCAACGAGGGCAGCGGGATCGGCCTGGCGCTGGTGCAGGAGCTCGTCCACCTGCACGGCGGCACCATCGCCGCCGAGAGCCGGCCCGGCACCGGCACCACGTTCACCATCCGGCTGCCGTTCGGCGCCGCTCACCTGCCGGCCGACCAGCTCGCCGCGGCCACCGGCAGCGACACGGCGACCGAGACCGCCGAGCCGTTCGTGCGCGAGGCCCTGCGCTGGCTGCCCGGCGCCGACCAGGACCCCCCGGCGGGCGCCATGGTGCCGGCCGGCGCCGCGGACGGGCCGCGAGCCCGGGTCCTGATCGCCGACGACAACGCCGACATGCGCGACTACCTGCGCCGCCTGCTCACCGGCGGCTACGAGGTGACGACCGTCGCCGACGGCGCGGCCGCGCTCGCCGCCGCCCGCACCCACCCGCCGGAGCTCATCGTCAGCGACGTGATGATGCCCGGCCTCGACGGGCTCGGGCTTGTCGCGGCGCTGCGGTCCGACCCGCGCACGGCGGGAGTGCCGGTCATGCTGCTCTCGGCCCGGGCCGGGCAGGAGGCGGCCGTCGAAGGGCTCTCGGCCGGCGCCGACGACTACCTCGTGAAGCCGTTCGCGGCCCAGGAGCTGCTGGCCCGGGTCCGGGCCAACGTCGACCTGGCCCGCCTGCGCAACCATCACGCCCGCTGGCGTACCGCGCTCATCGACTCGCTGCAGGAGGGCTTCTTCGTCGCCGACGCCGAGGGCACGATCGTCGAGATCAACTCGGCGTTCACCGACATCCTCGGCTACCGGGCCGACGAGCTGCCGTTCCCGCGGCCGCACCCGTGGTGGCCCGACCCCGCGACCGACCCGGCCGCCGACGAGCAGGTCGTCCGGCAGGCCGAGCAGGTGCTCTCCGGGCAGCACGGCACGATGGTGGTGCCGCTGCAGCACCGCAACGGCCACCGGCTGTGGGCCGCCGTCTCCATCAACTCGGTGCAGGACGACACGGGCTCCCGGATGCTCGTGGGCACGCTGCGCGACATCACGACCGAGCGGTCCGCGGCCCAGCGCGACACCGCCCTCAACGCCATGAACCAGCGGCTCGCCGACGCGCGGACCGTGCCCGAGGTCCTGCAGGCCGCGGTCGGCCAGCTGCGCCGCCAGTGGCACGCGACAGGGGTCGCCGCCCGGGCCGCCTCCGTGTCCGCCGCCGACGCCGCGATCGGCGCCGAGGCCCCCGCCGCGCTCGACGGCCTCCTCGACCTCGGCCAGTCGCGGATCCTGATCGAGATGGGGCCCGGCGGCCGGCCCGTCGGCGCCGGCACGACGCTCGACTCGCCGCTCGGCCCGGTGGCGCTGCGGCTGGTCCTCGACCCGGCCCGCGGGTTCGGCACCGAGGACCAGACCCTCCTGCTGCTGCTGTGCGGCAGCATCGCCCAGGCCCTGCACCGGGCCTACGCCTTCGACCGGGAGCGCGAGGTCGCGGTCGCGCTGCAGCGCTCGATCCTCGGCCCGGCCACGCTGCCCGAGGGCTTCGCCGTGCGCTACCAGCCGGCCACCCGGCCCCTGGAGGTCGGCGGCGACTGGTACGACGCGGTCGACCTCCCCGACGGCCGGATCGGCATCATGGTCGGCGACTGCGTCGGCCGGGGTCTGTCGGCGGCGACCATCATGGGCCAGCTGCGCAGCGCCGCCCGCGCCCTGCTGCTGCAGGCGACCGGCCCGGCCCAGGTCCTCTCGGCCCTCGACCGGTTCGCCGGGCTGCTGCCGGGCGCGTCGTGCACCACGGCCTTCTGCGCCATCCTCGACCCCGCCGACGGCGGGCTGGTCTACGCGAGCGCCGGGCACCCACCGGCCATCCTGGCCCTGCCGGACGGTGAGCGGATGCTGCTGACCGGGGGCCGCGGCCTGCCGATCGGGGTGCCGCGGGGCGGGGACCGGGCCGAGACGTCGACGGTGATCTCGCCGCGCGGCGTCCTGCTTGTCTACACCGACGGCCTGGTCGAGCGCCGCCGGCGGCCCATCACCGTGGGCATCGACGACGCCGCCGACACCGTGCAGTCCCACCAGATGCTGCCGGTCGAGCAGCTGGCCGACCGGATCATGGAGCAGATGGTCGGCGCGGACGGCGCCAGTGACGACGTGGCGCTGCTGCTGTACCGCCACCCGGCGCCCCTGGACCTGTCCTTCGACGCCCGCAGCAGCGAGCTGGCCCCGACCCGGGCCGCGCTGCGGGGCTGGCTGCACCGGGCCGGCGTCGGCTCCCAGCTCGCCCAGCAGGTGCTCGTCGCGGCGGGCGAGGCGTGCGCCAACGCCATCGAGCACGGGCACCGCAACGGCGCCGGCTGGGTCCGGCTGCTGGCCCGGGCGATGGGGCCGGACCTGCACCTGACCGTCGTCGACAACGGCGAGTGGCGCCCCGCGCGCGACCAGCCGGACCCGAACCGGGGCCACGGCCTGAAGCTCATGCGTGCCCTCATGCAAAACGTCGACCTGCGCACCGGCGCCACCGGGACCACCGTCGAGATGTTCACGAGGATCACATCATGACCACTCCGCTGCAGATCACGACGGGCCACACCGCCGACGGCGGCGCGCAGCTGCGGGCCGTCGGCGAGATCGACCTCACCAACGCGGAGCAGTTCGCCGACCGGCTCCGGGCCGCGCTGTCGCCCGGCGTCCGGCTGCAGGTCGACCTGACCCGGGTGGACTACCTCGACAGCGCGGCCCTGGCCACCCTGTTCGCGCACGCCGAGCAGCTGGACATCCGCATCAGCCCGCTCAACGAGGCGCTGCTCGTCTTCAGCGGCCTCGACCAGCTCGCCACCGTCGAGGTCGTGGCGAGCGGCGGTGACGCGGACGGGAGCGGGGACGGGCGCGGGCGCCTATGACCGCTCCCGACACCGGCACCACCAGCGGTGACCAGCTGCGGCGCATCCAGCAGATCACCGACACCGCGCTGTCCCGCCTCGGTGTCGAGGACCTCCTCGCCGAGCTGCTCGTGCGCGCCCGCGAGCTGCTGCAGGCCGACACCGCGACGGTCATGCTGCTCGACCCGACAGGCACCGAGCTCGTCGCCACCGCCGCCAGCGGCCTCGAACGCGAGGTCCACCAGGGCGTGCGGGTCCCCGTCGGCCGCGGCTTCGCCGGCTCCGTCGCCGCCCGGGCCGAGCCGGTGGCGATCGACCGGATCGACGAGACCACCGTCGTCAGCCCGGTCCTGATCCACGAGCGCATCGCCGCGATGCTCGGCGTGCCGATGATCAGCGGCGGCCGGCTCATCGGCGTCCTCTACGTCGGCGCCCGCTCGCAGCGCCGCTTCACCCCGGCCGACGTGGAGCTGCTGCAGCTCGCCGCCGACCGGATCGCCCCGGCCACCCAGGCCCGCCTGCAGGGTCTCGACCGGGCCACCGCCTACGCCCTGCAGCGCAGCCTCCTGCCGACCCGCCCCCCGGACATCGCCGGCCTGGAGCTGGCCGTCCGCTACGTCCCGGGCGCCGACGTGGGCGTCGGCGGTGACTGGTACGACGTGTTCGAGTTGCCCACCGGGAGCATCGGCGTCGCGGTCGGTGACATCGCCGGCAACGGCCTGCGAGCCGCCGTGGTCATGGGGCGCATCCGCTCGGCCCTGCGCGCGTATGCCCTCGAGACCGACGACCCCGCCGACGTCCTGACCCGGCTCGACAGCAAGATCCACCGGTTTGAGCCGGGCGCGATGGCCACCGCGATCTACGCCGTGATCGACCCCGGCCTGGAGACCGTCGCGCTGTCGGCCGCGGGCCACCCGCCGCCGGTGTTCGCCGCGCCCGGCGCCCCGGCCGAGCTGCTCCCGATCCGCCCCAACCTGCCGCTCGGCACCGACATGTCCCTGCCCCGGCACGACACCACTGTCGCCCTGCCGCCGGGCGGCACCCTGCTGTTCTACACCGACGGGCTGGTCGAGCGGCGGGCCCATTCGATCAATCGGGGCCTGGACCGGCTGGTCGCCGCGGTCGGCCCGGCCAACCCCGACGAGCTGTGCACGAGGGTGATGGCGGCCATGCTCCAGGACGGCGCGGCCGGTGACGACATCGCCCTGCTCGCGGTGCGCCGCACCGCCGACGGCCCCCGTTGACGGCATGTTCTGTCAATGGTTGACAAATCGCCGGGGGTCGTCTTTGCTTTCGACATGCGTCGATGGCTGCTCGCGGGTGCCGCGATCCTGACCGGCCTGTTCGCCGTCCCGGAGCCGGCCGCGGCCGCGACGCCGGTGCGCATCCTGGCGCTCGGTGCGTCGATCACGTGGGGGACCGCCTCCACCGACGGCAACGGCTACCGCGAGCAGCTGCGCCGCCACCTCGCCGACGACGCCGGGATCGCCGTGGACTTCGTCGGCTCGCAGCAGTCCGGCACCGGCGCGGACCGGGACAACGAGGGCCACCCCGGCTACCGCATCGACCAGGTCGCGGCCGGGGCCGACGCCTGGATCGCGGCCGCGAAGCCCGATGTGGTGCTGCTGAACGCCGGCACCAACGACATGATCCAGAACTACGACCTGGTCGACGCGCCGGCCCGGCTGAGCGCCCTGATCGACCAGATCCTGCGCGGCGCCCCGGCCGCGACGGTCATGGTGTCCACGCTCGTGCCCAACCGCGACAGCGCCGTCGACGCCCGGGTCACCGCGTTCAACGCCAAGCTGCCCGGGATCGTGCAGGCCAAGGCGGCGGCCGGGCGGCGGGTGAGGCTCGTCGACCTCCACGCCGGCCTGACCCTGGCCGACATCGGCTCCGACGGCATCCACCCGACCGACGACGGGTACTCGAAGCTGGCCGACACCTGGTACTCCGCGCTGCAGCCGGTGCTCGGCGCCGGCCGCCCGTGGCCGCTGTTCCGGACCGATCTCGGCGCGGCGGTCCAGCAGCTGACCTGGACCGACACGGTGGCCGGATCGCTCAATGTCGGCGGCTACTGCTGCGGCCTGACCGCGATGGAGTCCGGCCGCCGCGCCGAACTCGCCCACGGCGGCACCTACGCGCTGATGTACTCGGGCAACGATCTGAGCGCGGCCGGCTCGTACTCGTACAACCGCCTCTACGACGTGCACCTGGCCGTCACCACGGGCACGACCCTCACGTACTGGATCCGCCCGCAGCAGGCGAACGGCGCCTACGTGGCGATCGACCTCCTGCTCACCGACGGGCGCAGCCTGCGCGACTCCGGGGCCGTCGACCAGTTCGGCGTGCGTGCCCACCCGCGCTACCAGGGCCAGGGCGGCCACGTGCTTGTCGACCAATGGAACCGGATCACGGTCGACCTCGGCCCGCTCGCGGGCGGCACTGTCGACGAGATCCGCATCGGCTACGACCAGCCCGGGAGCACGGGCCTGTTCCGCGGCTACGTCGACGACATCGACATCACTCGGCCGGCGGTATGACGATTGGCGGTCCTCACTGTGGGAACAGGGGCTGTTGCAGCACCTGAGCAGTGAGGAGTATCGCCATGGCCGAAGAGCGAGCGCCACGGGAAGTGGGGCGGACGGCTGCCGACGAGCCGGAGAGCCCGCCGAACAAGCCGACCGCGGAGCAGGGGCCGGACGAGCTCAGTGCGCTGCCGAAGCAGTCGTACTGGCAGGTGCTCAAGCGCACCGTCAAGGAGTTCAGCGACGACAACATCACGGTGTGGGCCGCCGCGCTCACCTACTACGGGGTGCTCTCGATCTTCCCCGGGATCCTGCTGCTCGTCACCGTGCTGCGGCTGTTCGGGCAGGACACCGTGCAGCGCGTGATCGACAACATCGGTGACGTCGCGCCCGGGTCGACGGGGGCGATTCTCGGCGACGCCGCCCGCAACCTGCAGGACGGGCAGCAGTCGACGGCGGGGCTCCTGGCCGTCGTCAGCATCCTGGGGGCGCTGTGGTCGGCGTCCGGGTACATCGGCGCGTTCATGCAGGCGTCGAACGCCATCTACGACGTGCCCGAGGGGCGCCCGGTGTGGAAGACGCTGCCGATCCGCATCGGCGTCACGATCATCACCGGCGTCCTGCTGACGGTGGCGGCGCTGCTGGTGGTGTTCACCGGCCCGGTGGCCGAGACCGCGGGCCGCTGGATCGGCGCCGGGGGTGCGGCCGTCACGGCGTGGAACATCGCCAAGTGGCCGGTGCTCGTCGCGCTCGTCGTGCTGCTCTTCGCGATCCTGTACTGGGCCTCGCCCAACGCCAAGCACGGCGGCTTCCGCTGGGTCAGCCCGGGCAGCATCCTGGCCGTCGTGATCTGGCTGATCGCGAGCGCCGGCTTCGGCTTCTACGTGGCCAACTTCGGCTCGTACAACAAGACCTACGGCAGCCTGGCCGCGATCATCATCTTCCTGATCTGGCTCTGGATCTCCAACATCGCCATCCTCCTGGGCGCCGAGTTCGACGCCGAGCTCCAGCGCAGCCGGGCCATCCAGGCCGGCCACAGCGAGACCGACGAGCCCTACGTCGACCTGCGCGACACCCGCAAGCTCAAGAACCTGAAGAAGCAGCCCCGCTCGGCCTGACCGCCCGCCCGGCCGGCCCGCAGCGCGGGCCGGCCGGGCGGTGTCACGCGACGACGCGGAAGGTGTCGAGCGTCGCGTCGGTGGCGTCCGGGACGACCATGCCGGCGGCGAGGCCGGAGCGCAGGTAGTCGACGATCTCGGCGCTGATGCGCTCGCCCGGGATCAGGGCGGGGATGCCGGGCGGGTAGGGGGTCAGCTGCTCGGCACAGACGCGTCCGGCCACCGCTGCCGCCGGGACCTGCTCGGCGGCGCCGAAGAAGGCGTCGCGCGGCAGGATCACCGGCTCCGGCTCGAACTGCTGCGGCGACGGCAGGTCGACCGGCTTCGGCCGGGGCAGGCCCGGTGCGGCCGCCACCAGCCGGGTCATGGCGTCGACCAGGCGGTCGGCGGTGGACTCGTCGTCGGCCATCGACATGGTCGCCTCGACGCGGCGGTGGTCGGACAGGCCGACGTCGATCAGGCAGTGCTCGCGCAGCCAGTCGGCCGCCTGGTAGCCGCTGATGCCGAGCTCCTGCAGGTCCATGACCACGTGCATCGGGTCGAGCTCGCGGCTGGCCTCCTTCACCACCAGCTCGTCGTGCAGGACGCGCAGGCCGCCGATCGCGCCGAGGCGCTGCCGGACGTCCGCGGTCAGGGCGAGCGCGTCGGCGAGCAGCCGCTGCCCGTGCTCGACCATCTGGCGGCGCCATCCGTCGATCCCGGCGTACAGGATGACGTTCGGGCTCGTAGTCATGAGCAGATCGGCGCAGGCCGACAGGTGGCGCGGGTCGACCAGGTCACCCTGCGTGTGGAAGACCGAGCCCTGTTCGAACCCGGCGCCCATCTTGTGCACGCTGACCACGCAGACGTCGGCTCCGGCGTCCATCGCCCACGTCGGCAGGTCGTCGTGGAAGGGCAGGTGGGCGCCCCACGCCTCGTCGACGATCAGCGGCTTGCCCCGCCTGTGGCAGATCTCGGCGAGCGCCTCCAGGTCGGCGCAGGTGCCGTACGGCGTCGGGCTCACGACGAGCGCCCCGCTCGCGTCCGGGTGCCGGTCCCAGGCGGCCTCCAGCGCCTCCGGGGACGGCGGGTGGGCCAGGTGCAGCTCCTCGTCGTAGCGCACCGCAATCCACCGCGGCTCGATCCCGGCGAAGATCAGCCCGGCCACGATCGACTTGTGGGCGTCGCGGCTGAGCAGCAGCTGGCCCTGGCCGCCGGCGACGGCCAGCATGGCCGCCTTCACCGACAGGGAGCTGCCCGCGGTGGCGAAGA
This sequence comes from Dactylosporangium vinaceum, assembly GCF_019904175.1. Classification (GTDB taxonomy): domain Bacteria; phylum Actinomycetota; class Actinomycetes; order Mycobacteriales; family Micromonosporaceae; genus Dactylosporangium; species Dactylosporangium vinaceum. The sequence goes on from NZ_CP061913.1 coordinate 5,769,303, forward strand.
ACGCCGTCTGCGCCCCGACGGCGTCGGCCATCAGCTTCTCGGCCGTCGAGAGGTACCCGTTCGACGACGAACGGTCGTCCAGCCCGGCGGAGGCCAGGACGTCGGCGCGGTACGTGTCCGCGCCCAGGACGGCCCGGGCGCGCGGATCGGCCCCGCGGCCCAGCCGGTGCCCGGGCGGCGTATAGCCGTATCGCCCCAGCCGGTGGTATTCCTCGAGCGCGTCGAGGAGCGGAGCCTGGCTCTGGTTCATTCGGTACTGTCGCACGAGACTGCTCTACCACCCTTCGGGCGACCGGAAACGATCCTCATGCGACTTGGTGAACAGCTCATCGACCTGCGCCGGCGGCTGCACCGGGAGCCGGAGATCGGCCTGGACCTGCCCCGCACCCAGGCCCGCGTCCTCGAGGCGCTGGCCGGGCTCCCTCTGGAGGTGAGCACCGGCCGGGGGCTGTCGTCGGTGACGGCGGTGCTGCGCGGGGCCCGCCCGGGCCCGGTGGTGCTGCTGCGCGGCGACATGGACGCGCTGCCGGTCACCGAGCTGGCCGACGTGCCGTACGCGTCGCAGGTCCCCGGGGTCATGCACGCCTGCGGCCACGACCTGCACACCGCCGGGCTTGTCGGCGCCGCGCATCTGCTCGCCGGGCGCCGCGAGGATCTCGCCGGCGACGTGGTCTTCATGTTCCAGCCGGGGGAGGAGGGGTACGACGGCGCGGGTCTGATGATCGAGGAGGGGGTGCTCACCGCCGCCGGTCGCCCCGCCGACTTCGCCTACGGGCTGCACGTCCTCGCGACCGACTTCCCCCGCGGCGTGTTCGCGGCCCGGCCCGGCCCGCTGATGTCGGCCTCGGCCGGGCTGTTCGTGCGGGTCGTCGGGGCCGGCGGGCACGGCTCCGCGCCGCATGACGCGGCCGACCCGATCCCGGCCGCCTGCGCGATGGTGACCGCGCTGCAGACGATGGTCGGGCGCCGCTACAGCCCGTTCGAGCCGGTCGTGGTCACCGTCGGCGCGTTCCACGCCGGCACGCTGCGCAACATCATCCCCGACGAGGCGGTCTTCGAGGCCACGGTCCGCACGTTCAGCGCCGCGGCCGGCGAGCAGATCGCCCGGGAGTCGGTCCGCCTCTGCGAGGGCATCGCCGCGGCGCACGGGCTGCGGGCCGAGGTGCGGTTCGTCCCGGAGTACCCCGTGACGGTCAACGACCCCGCGCAGGCCGCGTTCGTCGCCGCCACGGCCCGGGACTGCTTCGGGCCCGAACGGTTCCGGGAGATGGCACATCCGGACCCCGGCTCCGAGGACTTCTCGCGAGTCCTCCAGCGCGTGCCCGGTGCGTACTGTTTCCTGGGCGCGGCCGTCGCCGACGATCACCGGGGACTGCCGAACAACCACTCACCCCGGGCCGAGTTCGACGACAGCGTGCTCGTCGACGGCGCCACGCTGCTGGCCGAGCTGGCAGCGCGGCGCCTCGCGCCGGCGGCGTCCTAGACCTCGTCGGGGTCGCCGCCGGAGCGCTCCACGTCGGCCCGCTGATCGGCCTGGCCGACCGGCGTGCCGTCCTCGGCGTCGCGGGCCGTGCGCTCCTCGCCGGCCAGGTCGTCGCTCAGCGCAACCGGCACGACGGGCGGCACCGGCTGCCCCTGTGGTGTCGTCATGGTGTACCTCCAGGCTCGGGAATCGACTCCCGTGATACCCGGCCCGCGGCGTTGTACACGGTCAGTCGGCCGCGGCCGCCGCGGCGGTGGGGTACACCGGCAGGATCCACGTCAGGTTGGTGATGTCCAGGACGCTGCGCACCATCGGCTGGACGGCGGCCAGCCGCAGCCAGCCGCCCGCCGCCACCAGCGCGGTGCGGGTGCGGACGAAGACGTTCAGGGCGCTCGAGTCGCACATCGGGACGTTGGCGAGGTCGAAGATCACCCGCGGATGCCTGGCCGGGTCGACGGCGGCCAGGGCCGTGACAAGTGGCTGGAGCGTGTCGAACAGCAGGCGGCCGGAGACGCAGACCACTGTCGGGTCCCCGTCGAGGATCTGCACCTTGACCAGGTCTGCGGGGTTGCCGCCGGGTTCGCCGCCTCCGTCGCCTGCGTAGGAAGTCTGCACGTCCGGCAGTTTATCCGGCCCGCTCCGCGGGCGGCGCGGGGTGATCTGCGAGAGGGTGGATGCGTGTCGCCATCTGTGAACGAGCCGTGGCCCTGGCGGGCCGCCGTCGCCGATCTGCTCCAGCGGACCCGGCTGGCCCAGCCCGACGAGCTCGCCGGCGAGGTGAGCGCGGCCGCGGCCCCCCTCGGCCTGGCCGCCCGGATCTACCTGGTCGACCAGGAGCAGCGCAACCTGCACCCGGTGCCGCAGCCGGAGGTGGCGACCCCGGAGCCGCTGGCCGTGAACTCCACAGCGGCGGGACGGGTGTTCATGACGGTGCAGGGCGTCACCGAGGGCAGCAACGTGTGGCTGCCGCTGCTCGACGGCAGCGAGCGCCTCGGCGTGCTGCACCTGGCGGCCGGCGGGGCCCCCGTGCCGCCGGACGAGAGTTTCCAGGCCGGCTGCGACCTGTTCTCCCAGCTCGTGGGCCACATGGTGGCGACCAAGATCCCCTACGGGGACGCGCTGCTCAAGGTCAAGCGGACCCGGCGGATGTCGGAGGCGTCGGAGCTGCTGTTCCGGCTGCTGCCGCCGCTCACGTTCGTGTCGCGGCGGATGGTCGTCTCGGCGATCCTGGAGCCCTGCTACGAGGTCGGCGGCGACGGGTTCGACTACGCCTCGGACGACTCGACGCTGTTCTTCGCGATCTACGACACGGCCGGGCACGGGCTGCGGGCCGGGCTCGGCACGGCGACGGTGATGTCGGCCGTGCGCTCCGCCCGCCGTGGCGGCGACGACCTGGTCGGGCTGGCCCGGGCCGCGGACCGCGCCCTGGCGGCGTACCTGCCCGAGCTGCGCTTCACCACGGCCGTCCTGTGCGAGCTCGACGTGGCCGGCGGGCGGCTGCGGTACGTCAACTGCGGCCACCCCCGCCCGCTGCTGCTGCGGGGCGGCAAGGTGGTCGCCAGCCTGGACGACGGGCGCCGCCTGCCGCTCGGGCTGGACGACCCGGGGACCGAGGTGGGCGAGGAGGTCCTCGAACGCGGCGATCGGCTGCTGCTGTACACCGACGGCGTGACCGAGACCCGGGAGCGGGGCGAGCAGTTCGGCATCGACGCCCTGGCCGACCTGCTGGAGCGCACGACCGGTGACCTGCCCGCGCCGGAGGCCCTGCGCCGGCTGTGCCACGCGGCGCTGTCCCGTTACGACGGCCCGCCGACCGACGACGCGACGCTCATGCTCGTCGAGTGGTCCCACGAGGCCGTCCGGGCGATGGTCCCGACCGCGTGACCGGGGGCCGTCACCCGGACGCGGGTGCGGGAGACGCCGAGGGGGCAGCAACGACGTCTCCCGCGAATCCGCGCTGCGCTACGGCGTGACCGCCTGCTTCACGTCGGCCGTGGCGTCGCGGGCGTTGCCCTTGGCCGACTCGGCCGTCGTCTGGGCGGCGCCCCGGGCCGTGCTGCCGACCTCGGCCGCGCGGGTCGCCCCCGGCGCGGACCCGCAGCGGGTGCGGCGGCTGCGCGCGGCGCTGCGGGCGGCGCGGTCCCTGGCCGAGGTCGGCGAGGTGCTGCGCCCGGACGCCCCGGCCACGACCAAGCCCACGCTGACCGGTGCGCCGCTGGCGTACGCGACCCGGCACGGACGCGAGGAGGGCCGGCTGTGAAGGCGCTTGTGTGTCGTCGTTCATCGCGTGCGGGCAGTGCTGGTACTGCCGCCGCGAGGAGTACTCGCTGTGCGACAACGGCAATACGAACCCCGCCGTCACCGAGACCATGTGGGGCGCCGCGCCCGGTGGCTGCTTCGGCTACTCCCACGCGATGGGCGGCTTCGCCGGCAGCCACGCGCAGTACGTCCGGGTGCCGTTCGCCGACGTCGGCCCGTTCACGGTGCCCGACGGCGTCAGCGACGAGCGGGCGCTGTTCGCCTCCGACTCGGCCGCGACCGGCTGGATGGGCGCGGACCTCGGCGGGGTGCAGCCGGGAGACGTGGTCGCGGTCTGGGGCGCGGGCGCGGTCGGGCAGATGGCGGCCCGCGCGGCCCTGCTGCTCGGCGCGGAGCAGGTCATCGTCATCGACCGGTTCACACCCTGATCGTCCGGTTTCGGCCCGTCATCACCGGCCCGTCAGTGCGGCCCGGTCCGGCCGGTGAAGTCCGGCCGGGCCGTGGCGCCGCCGTCCTCGTCGAGCGCCTGCTGGATGCCGGCGTCGTTGCCCGACTCGTCGTCGGTCTGCCCGTCGTCGGCCGAGGTCGCGACCGCGTCGACCAGATCGGCGAGCGGCAGGCGCTCCTCGTCGCGCCAGACGCCCGCGGGGCGGGTGTCGTCCGGGCCGGTATCGTCGGGGCGGGTGTCGTTGGTTGCCATGCGACAGCGCTACCCCGGCGGGGGATCGGCAAACGAAAGCGCTGTGTGGGTTCACCGGCGCCGGGTACCAGTACCGGCATGCGCACTGACGACTACCCGAACCCGGTGTCGGACCCGGAGGCCGCGGGCCTGCCCGGCACCGCCGATGACGACTCCACCGCCCGCGACGACGGCGAGTCCGTCCGCATCGCCGACGGCCCCGACCCGAGCGCGCTGCCGCTGGACCGCGACGACCAGCCGCTCGCCATAGATCACTTCGGCACGACGCCGGAGGAGGCCCGCGAGGGCGAGCCGCTCGACCTGAAGCTCGAGCGCGAGGTCCCGGACCCGGCGCTCGAGGAGATCGGCGAGCCCCGGCCCGACGCGCGGGCGGTGGCCGACACCGAGGAGACGTTCGACCCGGACGCCCTCGCGGCCGATGTCGACGCGGTCGAGCAGGGCACCGTCATCGACGATGCGCCCGTCGAGCCGAACCTCGACTCCCCGGTCTCCATGTACGACACGGGGATCGGCGGCGGCAGCGGCAAGGTCGGGCGGCTGGTCGAGCCGGACGAGGGCCTGGGGCCGGACGAGGAGAAGGACGCGATCGCCTACGACGCCGGCTCGGCCGGTGGCGGCGCGAGCGCCGAGGAGGCCGCCCTGCACGAGGTGCCGGAGCTCTGAGCCAGCGCCGCGACGGCCGCCCCGGCGGTCGTGACGGCGTTGTGCCCGGCCAGCGGAACCTCCCCGACCATGGCGTTCGGTGTGCGGGCGGCGGCCCGCTCCAGCCAGCGCCGGGGTGCGATCGGGTCCCGCTCGCCGCGCAGGAGCAGCGTGGGGACGGTACCCACCAGCGGCAGCCGCTCGTCCATGCGGTGCTCCACGCAGCGGCGCAGGGTGCCCAGCACGCGCCGTGGCCCGGCGTCGCGAAGGTCGGCGGCGAGAATCCGGGCCTGCCAGGGGTCCTCGCGGGCCAGATCGCGCAGCCAGCGCCCGATCTGGCCCGCGGCGCTCGCCGCGGCCGGGTCCACCGTCGGGCCGACGAGCACCAGCGCCGACACGAGATCGGGGCGGACGATCGCCAGCTCGACCGCGACCTGGCAGCCGAAGGAGTTGCCGAGCACGCCGGCGGGGCCGATCCCGGCCCGGTCCATCCAGGCCGCGACGACCTCGGCGTGCCGGCGCGGGCCGTAGATCTCCCGCGGCTTGTCCGACAGCCCGAAGCCGGGCAGGTCCGGGACGTGCACCGATGCCGGGGCCAGGGCGGCGGCGGTCGGCATGAGGTAGCGGTGGGACACGGCCAGGCCGTGCAGGAGCACCCAGGCCGGCGCGCCCGGCGTCAGGTGCTCCCGCACGTGCAGCCGCAGCCGCCCGGCGCACACGTTGTGGCTCACGAACCCGAGGAACGGGTGCGGCGCGGCGACGGCGGCGCGGCGTTCGGCGCGGCTCATGCGGGCCAGGCGGAGTGCCATACGCCGGCGTTCAGCCCTTGCCGTCCGCGGCACGGCGCACCGCGTCACGGACCCGGTCCACGACCGCGAGGATCGGGCCGCCGGCGATGTTCGCCTTCGCCGACTCGGCACCGGGGTGCGGGCGGGTCGGGGCGACCTTCTCCGCCGCGGCGAACGCGGTGGCCAGGCGCTGCAGCCGCTCGGCCGGCACGTGGGCGCGCAGGTGTGGGAACTCGTAGCGCTCCTCGTGCCGGGCGTGCTCCAGCACCGAGGTGCGCAGCAGGAGCAGCCCGGTGTCGAAGCCCTCGGCGTCCACGCCGGCGTCGATGAGCTCGGTCAGCGTCTCCTTGGCCAGGCGCTCCTCGGCGAGGCGGTCCTCGACCATGGCGTCGTTGTCGCCGAGGGTGCGCGACAGCGGGTGGATGAGCTCCTCCTCGGCCGTCTCGTGCACGGCCAGCAGGCGCACGAGATCGTCGAACGCCTGCTTGCGCGCCTCGCCGGTGGCGCCGGTCACGAGCAGGAACTGCTCCTCGATCCGGGCGTGCTGGAGCAGCAGCAGGTCGACGACGTCCTCGGTGCGCGGGTCCAGCACGGCCTCGCGGTCAGGCACGGCGGGCTCCCTCGCGGGCGCGGAGGGACTCGACCGGGTGCGGGCCCTCGGTCTCGATGCGGTACTCGTCGCCGAACTTCTCCCGATGCATGTCGATGACCTCCTCCGACGGCGGCTTGCCACCGGCGTGGAGCTGCTCCTGCATCCACTCGAAGCGCTCGTGGGCCTCGCGGACGTAGCCCTCGCCGAGTTTGGTGAGATCCATCTGGGTGGCCAGCAGGCCGCGCAGGAACTCCTTGTTCGGCTCGAACAGCAGCGGCTCCGGCACACCGGCCGCGCCGACGATCTGCTCGGGCTCCCGGCCGTCGTACTGGCGCAGGAGGTCGGCGGCCTGCTGGAGCTGGGCCAGCTCCATCTGCAGGTGCAGCTCCCAGATCGCCTTGATCCGCGGGTCGCTCTCCTGCTCCATGAACGAGTAGTACAGCCAGCACTCGTTGTACTCGTGGGTGATCAGACGCTCCCACATCGTCTCGCCCGGGTCGACGAGCGACTCGTAGTGCGTGACGTGCTCCTGCTCGATGAGGCTGATCTCCTGGTACAGCTGGCGGGCGATCGGCTCCATGTACTGCGGGCCGACGTTCATGTAGTACATCATCACCTGCTGCTCGGCCGACAGGATCGTCAGCGCGTGCAGCTTCGAGCGCGGGTCGACCAGGTCCTTGTCGTAGGGGGCGCGCACCTCGTCGAACGGGTGGCGGTGCTCCAGCGCCGTCGGGCGGCCGGGCATGACCTCGGTCAGCGCGTCGACGATCTTCTCCGCCCGGCGCCGCTCGACCATCTCGTAGAGGTTCGCGTACCGGTACAGGTGGTCGAAGTCCTCCAGCACACCGAACTCGTAGGCCTGGCGGAGGTACGGGTCCGGCTCGTGGCGGGCGACCCACGCGGTGAGGTCGACGGCCACCTGCTCGTAGCCCAGTGTCGTCTCCAGCACGCTGGCCAGCCCGGGCAGCAGCCAGTTCACGGTGCGCTGCTGCTGGCTCTCGACGTAGCGGGTGTACGCCAGCAGCTGCTTGACCTGCGGGTCCGGGCACATCCGGGCGAACTGGTGACTGAACATGATGGCCTCGACCTCGATGCCGTTCATCGTGATGATGCGGCACCTGGTGTACGGGTCCACGGCCTCCGGATCGACCGGCTCCACGTTCAGCTCACGCCAGCTGCGGATCTGCTCCTGCAGCGGAATTCCCTTGTGATCCAATGGATTGAACACGGCGGCTCCCTTCCCTGCCGCCGCTACCCACGGCCCCCGCGGCAAAACAATCCATTGACGCGCCCCGTGCGGGGTATCGGCGATGGCATGAGCATGCTGACCGCGGCGGTTCGCACGGCCGCACACGCGCGCGGCGCCCGCCTGCTGCACCCGCGGGGCCGGACGTTCACCGGAGCACTGACGACGTTCGGCACCCGCGGCCACCGCTGGGGCGCCGCGCTGCTGGACGAGCCGGCCGTCCACCCGGCCGTCGTGCGCGTCTCGAAGGGCGCCCCGACCCCGGCCGGCTGGCCCGACGTGCTTGGCCTGGCGATCCGCCTGCCGCAGCCCGAGGGTGACGTCGACCTGCTGCTGTCCAGCTGCACGGCGGTGCCGGTCCTGCGGCACCTGCCGTGGCCGCGGCGCGACTTCGGCGGGCGCTACGGCACGCTGCTGGCCTACCGGGCCGGGCGCCGCCGCGTGTTCCTCGCCACCCAGCCCGAGCCGGGCCTGGGCAGCACGCTCGACGCCGTCGTGCGCGCCGCCGCCGGCCCGGGCATCCAGCTGCCGCTCGTGGCCGCCTCCCGCTGGGGGAGCTGGCGGTCGTTCGCGGTCCTGCGGTTCGGGCCGGTCCTGGACGCCGGGGCCGACGCGGCGCTCGCGTTCGACCCGATCGCCAACGCCGCCCCCGACCTGGCCCCGGTAGGCCTGGTGCAGCGGCTGCGCCAGCCGGTCTACCGGGCGTCCCAGCAGGGTCGCGGACGCTGAGCCGTCACCCCTTCGGAGCCGCCGCGTCGGTCCTGCGGGCCGCCGGGTTCCCGGTGATCCGGGCCGGCTTGGCGTTGCGGGCCAGGTGCTCGGTCGTGCGGGCCGGGGCGGCCACCAGGTTGACCGTCCCGGGCGGGCCGGACAGCGGCTCGAGCTCGGCGACGAGCGCCTGGCGGGTCTGCTCGAAGGCGGCGCCGAGGCGTTCGCGCTCGGCGGCGTCGACGGCGCGGCGCAGGGCCGGCAGTACCTCCCGCTCCTCCTCCTGCACGTGGTGGTCCACGGCCGCCACGAAGGCGGCGAACGCCTCGTCGAAGTGCGGCGAGCCGGTCAGGTTCCGGGCCGAGCGCAGCAGGTGCTCGGCCTCGTGATGCTCGTCGATCGCGTGCCCGACCTCCTCGTCCCCGTCCGGCTGCGACCGCTCGATCGCCGGGTACACCTCCTGCTCCTCGGCCCGGGCGTGGGCCGTGAGGCGCACCGCGACCTCGTTGAGCAGCGCGACCCGGTCGCCGGTGCCGGAGCGGACCCGGTCGAACAGTTCCTCCATCGCGCGGTGGTCGCGCTCGATCAGCTCGGCGGCGTCTGTCGTGCCCATGGGAGTACCCCCTGCAGATGCGTGTCGGGTTGTCGCCGTTTCGGCGGGTCCACCCGTGCCCGGCCGATGCCGCGGCAAACACCCGGTTTGCGTTCGGCCATCGACGGAGATCACCCGGTCATGACGAATCGCGTCCGGCCGCCGGTGCCGGTCCTCACTGTTGTGATCATCTTCGCGCTCTTCACGCTGTTTGCGCTGATCGCCCTCGCGGTGTCGGTCCGCGGCTCCGGGTTCGGCGAGGACGCGGGCATCAGCCTGGGCCTGGCCGCGGTGTGCGGGGTCGTCGGGTCCCGGCTCTGGTTCGGCGCGCAGATCGCCCGCTGGTTCGCCGTCGCGATCGGCGTGTTCATGGTCGCGGTCGCCGTGTTCAACGCCTCGACGCCTGCCGTCGCGCTCCTGTACGGCGGGCTCGGCCTGGCGGTCATCGGGCTGCTCACCGGCCCGCGCAGCGCCCGCGAGTTCTTCGCCCGGGGCCGGGAGGTCGGCATCGCCCGTTGATCACCGTCGTCGCGTGTGCCGCGCCCGCTACGGGGTACCACTTTCATGCGGACCTAGTGATTGGCGGGGGAAGTGAATGCAGGACGACGGTGGCGTACTCGGTGACAGCGCACTGCGCTGGAGCCCTCGCAACGGCAGCGAGGTCGGGATCGCGGCGGCGGCGCGAGCCTGGGTGCTCGCCGCGCTGCCCCGGCTGCTGACCCGGCCGGCCGCGCCCTGGTTCTGCGACAACGTCGAGTTGCTGGTGTCCGAGCTGACCGCCAATGCCCTGCTGCACGCGGGCGGCGTCGAGCACATCGACCTGGAGCGCAGCGGCGACGTCCTGCGCATCTCGGTGCACGACCCGAGCACCGACGAGGCCATCGCCCCCCGCGCACCGGCCCCCGACGTCGACAACGGCCGGGGCCTGCTGCTCGTCGAGGCACTGGCCGCCCGCTGGGGCGTCCACCAGCACCCCGGCGACGGCAAGGACGTGTGGCTCGAGCTGGCCCTGGATCGATGATTCGGCCTCCGGAACGTTTGTGTGCCCGATGACCAGGGAACGGGTCACGCAACTGAGGAGGTGACGGCCGTGGCCGATTTTGGTGGAGCTCACGAGGCCGCGTCCACGGCCGAGCTGGTGAAGCGCGCCGCGGAGCAGATCTCGACGCTCGTGCGCGACGAGCTGGCGCTGGCGAAGGTGGAGCTTGTCGAGAAGGGCAAGCGGGCGGGCGTCGGTGGCGGCCTGTTCGGCGCGGCCGCGGTCCTGGCCTGGTTCGGGGTCGGGCTGCTGCTGACGCTGCTGGTCGTGCTGCTGGACCTCGTCTGGCCGCTGTGGCTCGCGGTGCTCGTCGTGCTCGTCGTGGTCCTCGCCGCGGCCGGTGTGGCCGCGCTGCTGGGCCGCAAGCAGCTGCAGCAGGCCGTGCCGCCGGTACCGCAGCAGGCGGTCTCGGGCGTGCAGCAGGACGTGAACACGGTGAAGGCCGCCGTGCGCGAGGGGCGCAGCGCATGACCGGTCCGGAGCTTGCGGAGGGGCCGGTCATCGGGGGGTGCAGTTCGACGGTCGTGCGCCCGGAGCGGAGCGGAGGGTGCATGACCGGTCCGGAGCTTGCGGAGGGGCCGGTCATCGGGGGGTGCAGTTCGACGGTCGGGCGCCCGGAGCGGAGCGGAGGGTGCATGACCGGTCCGGAGCTTGCGGAGGGGCCGGTCATCGGGGGGTGCAGTTCGACGGTCGGGCGCCCGGAGCGGAGCGGAGGGTGCATGACCGGTCCGGAGCTTGCGGAGGGGCCGGTCTTCGGGGGGTGCAGTTCGACGGTCGTGCGCCCGGAGCGGAGCGGAGGGTGCATGACCGGTCCGGAGCTTGCGGAGGGCGCATGACCGCGCCCCAGGACCCGGTCGTTCTGCGCGCCGAGATCGCGGCGACGCGGGCCGACCTGGCCGGCACGGCCTCGGAGCTGGCCGCGAAGACCGACGTCAAGGCCCGGGCCCGAGACGCCGCCGCCGCGGTGGCCGTCGAAGCCCGCCGCCCGCTGCCCTGGGCCGTGCTCGCCGCGGCCGGCGCGAGCATTGCCGTGATCGTGTACACCGTCCGCCGTTGGCGGGGATGAGAGGGAGATTTGCATGCGTCTGCTGACTGTGGCCGCGGGAGTGGCCGTCGGCTATGTCCTCGGCACGAGGGCGGGGCGGGAGAAGTACGACCAGATCGTCGCCAGCACCGGGCGACTGCGCGCCAACCCGACCGCGGGGCAGGCGGTGCAGACAGTGCAGGAGCTGTTCACGTCGCCCACACCCACGCCGTCGCCCGGCCCGTCGCCGGCCGTGACGGCCACGCCGTCGCCGGCGCTCGACCCGGCCGGGGTGGCGCCGAAGCCGCGGAAGCGGACCCCGGCGAAGGCCACGACGAAGCCGATCACGCCTGAGACTGCGTCGGATCTCGAGACGCCGGTCTGAGCTTATGTACTGGTGCGCCGGCCGCTCGTGGAGCGGCCGGCGCACTGTGCTGTATCCGGTTTGTGGTGGTTGTTGGTGCCGATAAGTCGGGCGCTTCGCGCCGCGCCTTATCGGATTTATACGGCGTCGCGGTTTATGCCGGTTTTATGGCGTCAAGCGGGGCGAAATCGACAGAGGCGGCTGCGCGGCCCGCGGCGGCGGACCGGCACCGCGGCTCGGCCGGCGGTGCGGCTCTGACCGGTGAGGCCGGTCAGGCCGGCGAACTCAGCGCGGACGAGATCGTCGTCGCGGCTGATCAGTTCGGCGAACACGGCGTCGTAGTCCCGGTCCCATTCCGGGGAGAGTCCCGTGTGCATGGTTCGATCACCACCTGCGGGCACCGCACCGCCGACCGCTCGCCTCCGATGCGCCCGGCGGTGCGGTGGCCGTGTGTCAGCTGTTGAGGACCTTCTGATCCGTGTGGGTGGCGGCGGTGCCGACGGCGACCTTGCGGGGCTTGGCCTTCTCCGTGACCGGGATGCGCAGAGCCAGCACGCCGTTGTGGTAGGTCGCCTGGATTCTCTCCGTGTCCAGCGACTCGCCGAGGAACATCTGGCGGGAGAACACGCCGAGAGGGCGCTCGGACAGCGTGACCTGGGCGCGCTCGCCGAGGTCGGCCGGGCGTCGCTCGGCCCGTACCGTCAGGACGTTGCGCTCGACGCTGATGTCGATGGCGTCCTGGTCCACCCCCGGCAGATCGAACACGATCACGAACTCGTCGCCGTTGCGGTACGCATCCGCGGGCATCGCCGACGGGTGGGTCCAGGTGCCGGCCGTGGGCGCCCCGAACAGCTGCTGGGCGAGCCGGTGCACCTCGGTGAAGGGTTCGCTGCGCATCAACATGACTGCCACCTCCTGCACTCGACTGATGAGTCAATGCGCGATACCTTCGTTGTACCACGTCATCGTTCCGACGACAACCAGAACGTCAACGAACCGATGACATTGACCCGGAGTCCAGATGAATCTTGTTGCCGCCATCGCGTCCGTCCTGGCCACGATCGACCAGATCAACGCGGCCCAGGCCCTTCCTGCCCAGGCCACCTCGGGCCCGGCTGTTTCCGATGAGGCCGTCTCGGGCCCGACTGCCTCCGATCACGCCGTCTCGGCCCGTGTAGCTGCGGGGGACACGGTCGACGATTGGGCCTTGGCGGGCCCGGACGGCTCCGTCGGGCGTGGGCGCCCCGGTGTCGGTCGGGGCAGCGCCATGGTGGCCCACACTGAGGCGGCTGACGCTGGGTCGGGCGGCACCGTGGCAGCCACCGCCGCGTCGGGCGGCGCTGGGTCGGGCAACCGCGGGGCGGGCGGGGCAGGATCAGGCGGGGCTGGGTCGGGCGGCGCTGGATCGGGCGGAGCGGGACCGGGCGGGGTGGAGCCGGTCGATGCCGAGGTGATCCTGCGATCGCTGGTGGTCCTCCGTGCAGTCCAGGACGAGCTGGCCCGGATCGAGCCGGACCTGATCGCTGCCGCCCGCCGGGCCGGCGTCAGCTGGCAGGCCCTGGCCCCGGCGCTGGGCGTGGCCAGCCGGCAGGCCGCCGAGCGCCGCTACCTGCGCTCCGCCACCGCCACCGCCCCCGGCCACACCCGGGACGGCCGGGTCCGTGCCGAGCGCGACGAGCGGGCCGGCACCAAAGCGGTCGCCCGCTGGGCCAACGCCCACTCCGCCGACCTGCGCCGGATCGCCGGCCAGATCAGCGGCCTGACCGACCTGCCCCGAGCGGCCGAACACGACCTGGACCGCCTGCACGCCGCCCTCGGCCACACCGACGCCGCCGCCCTGCCCGCCCTCCTGGCCGAGGTCCGCCCCCACCTCGAGCACCACCCCCACCTGGCCGGCCAGATCGACGAGGTGACCGCCGGCACCACCGAGGTCCGCCGCCGCACGGGCCGCGCCCGCGCCGCCCGCCGCGACGCAGCGACCGACTGACAACCGCCCGCCGCGACGCAGTGGCGCATTGACGCATTGGCCGGCTGGCAACCTCCGGCCGCCTCGAAGGTGCCGGAGCGGGTGGCAGTCGTGGGCGGGCGGTGGTCAGCGGTGGGTGCGGGTGGCGGTGCTCTCGCGCACCACGAGCTGGTGGGGGATGACGATCGAGCGGCCCGGGTTGCCGGCGGCCGGGGTGCCGCTGGAGGGGATTGCGCCGGCCGGAGCCAGCCGAGTGGCCAGGCAGTCGAGGGCGGCCTCGGCGATGGCGGCCTTGTCGGGGGCGATCGTCGTCAGCGAGGGTGTACTGAACCGGCCGTCCTCGATGTCGTCGAACCCCACGACCGCGACGTCGTCCGGGACGCGGCCGCCGAGCTGGTACAGCGCTCGCATCGCGCCCAGGGCCAGCTGGTCGGTGAAGCAGAACAGCGCGTCGAAGCGGCGCGTCTCCTCGACCAGGCGGCGCAGCGCGGCGGCGCCGTCGGGGCGGTGCAGGCGGTCGACCTCGAGCTCCAGGGCCGGATCGGGGCGGATGCCGGCCTCGGCCAGCGCGGTTCGGTACCCGCGGTGGCGCTGCTCGGCGGTCCCGTTGGCCAGGTGGGGCTGCAGGCCGATGGCGGCGATCCGGCGGCGGCCCGTGGCCAGCAGGTGATGGGTGGCGGCCGCCGCGGCGGTGACGTTGTCGATGGCGACGTGGTCGAAGAGGCCGTCGGCGTCCTGCTCGCCGAGGAGGACGACCGGTGGCCCGCCGGCCGGCCGGGCCCGCAGGTCGGCGGCGCCGAGTGACCATGGACTGAGCAGCAGCCCGTCCACCGCCTGACCGCCCGGGGTACGGCCCCCGTCCAGCAGCCGGCGCTCCCGGTCCGCGTCGCCGCCGGACTGCTCGACGAGCACGGTCCAGGCCCGGCGCTCGGCCGCCTCGGTCACGAGCGCGGCGAGCTCCCCGAAGTACGGCGACGCAAGCTCCGGCAGCACCAGCCCGATCAGCCCCGACCGGCCGCCGCGCAGGGTCCGGGCCGCGGCGTTCGGCCGGTACTGCAGCTCCTCGATCGCCCGCTGCACCCGCTCCCGGGTCGCCGGCGCGACGAGCGGGAAGTCGTTGACCACGTTCGACACGGTCCGGATCGACACACCGGCGCGCTGCGCGACGTCCTTGAGGCTGGCACCCACGTCCGCGATGGTACGGGACGAATTGCCACGTTGCATGCCACGTTGCAATCGAGTCGTGCGCACCACTTGCAACGTTGCATGCCACGTTGCAAGCTGAGGACATGACGACTTCGACCAGCGCGTTCTCGAATCCGGCCGGCGCGCACCGGGACGCGGCCGCCAATGGCCCGTCCCCGGCTGCCGTCACCCCGTCCGCGTCCGCCGTCAGCTTGGCCCCGGCCGCCGTCGGTCGGGACGTAGCCGCAGCCAGTCGGGAGGTAGCCGCCGGCCGGGACATGGCCACCGTCGGCGCGGCCGCGACCGCCGCCCTTGACGCCCAGCAGCCGTCTACGACCGCGCGCGAAGCCGGTGCGACCGAGGCTGAGGTGCCCACGGTGGCCGAAGTGCGCGCGGCGGCTGAGGTGCGCGCAGCGGCCACGGTGCCCACGGAGGCCCAGGTGCGCGCGGCGGCTGAGGTCCGCGCGGTCGCCGAGGTGGCGCAGGTGGATGTGCAGCGGGCGCGGGATGAGATCTACCGGGATGGGATCACCGCGCTGCGCGGTGCGTTCACGACCGAGTGGGCCGATCGGATGCGCGAGGACATGCAGGCCGCCCTCGACGAGGCGCTGGCCCGGCCGGACGGGGCCGTCGGGCGCGGGCCGAACCGCTACTACGTGGAGATCCACCCCGAGCAGCTGCGCGGGTTCGTCGACCTGGTCACGCACCCGTGGGTCGTGGCCGTCTGCGAGGCCGTGCTGGGGGCGCAGTACACGATCGTCGAGCTCGGCTTCGACACCCCCGGGCCGGGCGCCCTGGATCAGCCCTGGCACCGCGACTTCCCGATGCACGAGGTCACGCGCAGCAGCGGGCGGCTCAACTCGCTCGCGTTCAACCTGACCGGGGTCGACACGACCGAGGCCATGGGGCCGTTCGAGATCGCGCCCGGGACGCAGTTCGACGACGAGCCGGCGTTCGCGCACGGGATGTTCCCGCCGAAGGAGTTCTACCCGCGGTATCTGGAGCGGGCCGTGCGCAAGTATCCGCGCCGCGGTGACATCTCGGCCCGGTCGGCCCTGACCATCCACCGCGGCACCAGGAACGTCTCGGACACCTCCCGGCCGGTGCTGGTGCTGGGGGTCGACGCGCCCGGGGCCGGCAACGACGAGCGGCACGACATGGCCGTCACCCGCGACTACTACGCGGCCCTGCCCGCGGCCGTGCGCGACCACCTGGCGTGCACGGTCGTCGACGAGCTCACGCCCATCCGGCAGAAGCACACGATCGAGGGGCTCGTCATGGGCGAGGCGTAGCGACGACGTGCTCTCAGGGACCGCAAGGCGGTGCTCGTCGGCGGGCGAGGCGCGGCGGCTACGCGCTCTCGCGGACCGTCAGGCGGTGCGGGACGAGGCATTCCTGAGGCGGCCGCTGCGAGGAGCCCGTGATCCGCTCGGCCAGGAGGTCCACGGCCAGGCGGGCCAGCCGCTCGATGTCCGGCTCCACGGTCGTCAGCGTCGGGATGGAGAACCGGCCGTCGTCGATGCCGTCGAAGCCCGCCACCGCCACGTCGGCCGGCACGCGCAGGCCGGCGTCGTGCAGGGCCCGCAGCGCCCCCAGGGCCAGCGTGTCGTTGAAGGCGAACACGGCGTCGAACGCGACGCCGGCGTCGAGCAGGGCGCGGATGCCGGCCGCCCCGTCGGCGCGGTGCCAGCGTTCGGCCGGGGCCAGCAGCTGCGGGTCGGCCGGCAGGCCCGCGGCGGCCAGGGCGGCCTGGTAGCCGGCCAGGCGCAGCCGCGCGCTGACGCCCTCGGCGGTGTGCTGGACGCCCAGCGCGGCGATCCGGCGCCGGCCCGCGCCGGCCAGGTGGGCGGTGGCCTCGCGGGCGGCGGCGACGTTGTCCACCGCGACGTGGTCGGCCGGGCCGAGGCCGTCGACGACGTCGACGCGCTCGCCCAGCAGGACGGTGGGGGTGGTGCCGTCCAGCTCCGCGCCGGTCAGGGCGAGGGGGCTGAAGATGAGGCCGTCGACCAGGTGGTCGCGGATGCCGGCCGCGACCTCGCGCTCGCGGGCCGGGTCGCCGTCGGTGTGGTCGACCAGGACGGTCCAGCCGTGCGTCGCGGCGGCGGTGACGATGTGGCGGGTGAGCTCGGCGAAGTACGGGTTGTCCAGCTCCGGCACGGCGAGCGCGATGATCCCGGTGCGGCCCTGGCGCAGGTTGCGGGCGCTGAGGTTCGGGCGGTAGTCGAGCGCGGCGATGGCCGCCTCGACCCGGGCGCGCGTCTCCGGGCGAATGTGTGGATATCCGTTGACCACGTTGGAGACGGTCTTGACCGAGACGCCCGCCCGCTCGGCCACATGTTTGAGGCTGTGCCGCACGAGCAGCACTGTACCGCGATCATGCCTCTTTACAACGTTGCCTACAACGTTGTAAAACGTCCAACATGCACACCGCACGCGTCGTCATCGATCCCGCGTTCCGCATCGGCGAAGCCGACCGGCGGCTGTTCGGGTCGTTCGTCGAGCACATGGGCCGCTGCGTCTACGGCGGGATCTTCGAACCCGGGCACCCCAGCGCCGACCCGCTCGGCCTGCGCCAGGACGTGCTCGAGCTGACCCGCGAACTGGGGGTGAGCGTGGTGCGGTACCCCGGCGGGAATTTTGTTTCCGGGTATCGGTGGGAAGACGGGACCGGGCCGGTGGGGGATCGGCCCCGGCGCCTGGACCTGGCCTGGAAGACCATCGAGACAAACGCGTTCGGCCTGGACGAGTTCATGGTCTGGGCGCGCGCCGCCGGGGTCGAGCCGATGCTGGCGGTCAACCTCGGCACGCGGGGCGTGCAGGAGGCGCTGGACCTGCTGGAGTACGTCAACCACCCCGGCGGCACCAGCCTGTCGGACCGCCGCCGCAAGCACGGCGCCGAGCAGCCCTACGACGTGAAACTGTGGTGCCTGGGCAACGAGCTCGACGGGCCGTGGCAGGTCGGGCACAAGACCGCCGACGAATACGGCCGCCTCGCCGCCGAGACCGCCCGTGCGATGAAGCTGATCGACCCGAGCGTCAGCCTGATCGCCTGCGGCAGCTCCAACCGCGGCATGGCCACGTTCGCGGCCTGGGAGGCGACAGTCCTCGAGCACACCTACGAGCACGTCGACTACATCTCCGCGCACACCTACTACGACCCGTCCGACGGCGACCGGGCCAGCATCCTCGCCTCCGCCGTCGACATGGACGCGTTCATCGACGAGGTCGTGGCCACCGCCGACCACGTGGGCGCGAAGCTGCGCAACCGCAAGCGGCTCAAGATCTCGTTCGACGAGTGGAACGTCTGGTATCAGTCGCGGCTCCAGCACGACCTGGACCGGCGCGGCTGGGTCGAGGCGCCCGCGCTGATCGAGGACGACTACACCGCCACCGACGCCGTCGTCGTCGGTGACCTGCTCATCACGCTGCTGCGCCACGCCGACCGGGTCGGGGTCGCCTGCCAGGCCCAGCTGGTCAACGTCATCGCGCCGATCCGCACCGAGACCGGCGGGCGGGCCTGGCGGCAGAGCATCTTCCATCCGTTCGCGCTCACCGCCCGCCACGCCCGCGGCACGGTCCTGCGCACCGAGCCGGTGACGCCGTCGCACGACACCAAGCGCTACGGCCCGGTCCCCAGCCTGTCCACCGTCGCCGTGCACGACGACGAGACCGGTGCCCTGTCGGTCTTCGCCGTCAACCGCGGCGAGACACCCCTGAGCGTCGAGCTCGACCTGCGGGCCTTCCCGGGCCTGACCACCACGGAACACCTCACCCTGGACGGCCCACCCCGCCGTCTCGACACCGCCGGCCGGATCACCGTCGAGCTGGCCGGCGCTTCCTGGAATCTGATAAGGAGCAGCTGAGATGACCGCCATCAGCAGACGCCGCGTACTCGGCTACGGACTCGGCCTGGGCGCCGCCGCGCTCGGCCTGGCCGCCTGCGGCGACGACGCGAACGACACCCCCCAGGCCGCCGGCAACGGCGGCAAGGACTACACCGGGCCCAAGGTCCAGCTGAACCTCTGGAACGGCTTCACCGGCGGCGACGGCGACATCTTCAAGAAGCTCGTCGACCAGTTCAACGGCGAGCACACCAACATCGCGATCACCGTGGCCACCTACAAGTGGGAGGACTACTACGCCAAGCTCCCCGGCGCGGTGTCCAGCGGCAACGGCCCCGACATCGCCGTCATGCACATCGACATGCTCGCCACCTTCGCCGCCCGCAAGGTGATCCAGCCGATCGACGACGTCGCGAGCGCGCTCGGGCTCTCCGAGTCGGACTTCGCGCCGACGGTGTGGAAGGGCGGGATCTACCAGGACAAGCGGTACGGCATCCCGCTCGACATGCACCCCGTCGGCCTGTACTACAACAAGGCCCTGTTCCAGCAGGCCGGACTCGACCCGGCCAAGCCGCCGACGAACAAGGCGGAGCTGGAGAGCGCCCTCGGCGCGCTCAAACAGGCCGGCATCCAGGGCTTCTGGGTCAGCCCGTTCCAGTTCACCGGCGGCATGACCGCATATTCGCTCGTGTACCAGTTCGGCGGCTCCCTGTACAACGCCGACGCCACCAAGGCGGCCTTCAACTCCACCGAGGCCGTCGACGCCGTCAGCTGGTTCACCAAGCTGATCGCCGACGGGCACTCACCGGCGAACGTCGGCCAGGACGCGGACTACCTGGCCCTCAAGAGCGGCAAGAACGCGTTCAACGTCAACGGCATCTGGCAGGTCAACGACCTCAAGAAGAGCCCCGACGTGCAGTGGGGCGTGGCGCCGGTGCCGCAGCTCGGCAGCAAGAAGGCCGTCTGGGCGAACTCGCACAACTTCACGATCGTGCAGCAGAAGAAGGCCGACGCCAACAAGGTCGCCGGGGCGAAGGTGTTCATCAACTGGCTCAGCCAGCACTCGCTGGACTGGGCGGCCGGCGGGCAGGTCCCGGCCCGCAACGCGGTGCGCGAGGACCCGAAGTTCAAGGAGCTCGCCGAGATCAGCACGCTCGCCGCCGAGCTGCCCGACGCCGTCTTCCCGCCGGCCGCGCCCGGCATCGGCGACGTCACCGCGCTGTTCTACACCGCGTTCAACGAGGCGGTCCTCGGCAAGAAGACGCCGAAGCAGGCCCTCGACGACGGCGTGGCGAAAGCGGACAAGCTGCTGGAGGACAACCGGAAGAAGTACGGGAGCTGACGTCATGCACGGGCGGGCCACCCCCTATCTCTTCCTTCTGCCGTACCTGCTGGTGTTCGGCGTGTTCGGGCTGCTCCCGATCGGGCTAGGGGTGTGGCTCAGCCTGCACCAGTGGGACTTCTCGCTGCCCAACAAGCCGTTCACCGGCCTCGACAACTACCTCGAGCTCTTCCAGCCCGACTCGCTCGTGTACGGCGACTGGTGGGAGAGCGTGCGCGCGACCGCGATCTTCACGGTGGCGTCGGTGCCGCTGCTGGTCGTGCTGCCGCTCGGGATCGCGCTGCTGCTCAACCGCGAGTTCCCCGGCCGCACGTTCTTCCGGGCCGTGTACTTCGCGCCGTACGTGCTCGGCGTCGCCGTCATCGGCCTGCTGTGGCGCTTCCTGCTCGACGCGAACCTCGGCTTCGTCAACGCCCTGCTGGGCGAGCTCGGCCTGCCCGCGGACACGCCCTGGCTGACCGGGACGCCGTACGTGTGGGTGTCGCTCGTCGGCGTCACCGTCTGGTGGACGTGCGGCTTCAACGCCGTGATCTACCTGGCCGGGCTGCAGGATATCCCGGCCGAGCTCTACGAGGCGGCTAAGGTCGACGGGGCCTCGGCCTGGGCCCGGTTCCGGCACGTGACGCTGCCGGGCCTGCGCCCGGTCCTGCTGTTCGTCATCACCACGACGATCCTGGCCTCGGCCAACATGTTCGGCCAGTCGTACCTCATCACGCAGGGCGCCCCCGGCACGGAGACGCGCACCGTGGTGTCGTACATCGTCAGCCTCGGCCTCGGGTCCAACGACGCCGGCCGGGCCGCGGCGATGAGCGTCACCCTGACCCTGATGCTGGCCCTGGTCAGCGTGGCCAACTTCCGGCTCTTCCGCTACCAGGAGGACTGACCGTGCGCCGCCTCGCGCTCTACGCCATCCTGGTGCTGCTCACCGCGGCGTTCCTCGTGCCGCTCGGGTGGATGGTGCTCACCTCGCTCAAGACCTACCCGGCGGCCCAGCACAGCCCGCCGACCTGGCTGCCCGACCCCGTGTCCGGCTACGGCTACCACCGCATCGTCGAGCCGGGCTCGCAGAACCCGGTCCTGCGCTGGTTCGCCAACAGCATGCTCGCCGCGACGCTCAACGCGGCACTCGTCGTGGCGACCGCCTCGTGTGCCGCCTACGCCCTGGCCCGCATGCAGTTCCGCGGTCGCCGGCTCATGTTCGGGCTCATCGTGGCGACCCTGTTCGTGCCGCCGGCGACGCTCATCGTGCCGAGCTTCCTCGTCGCCGACACGTTCGGCTGGCTGGACACGCTGACCGTTGTCGTCGTGCCGAGCGCGGCGAGCGCCTTCGGCGTGTTCTTCCTGCGCCAGTTCTTCCTCTCGCTGCCCCGCGAGATCGAGGAGGCGGCGATGCTCGATGGGGCCACCCAGTGGCAGGTCTTCACCCGGGTGGTCCTGCCGCTGTCCCGCCCGGCCCTGGCGACGCTCGTGGTGCTGCAGTTCCTCACCAACTGGAACGACTTCCTGTGGCCGATCTTCGTGCTCTTCAGCCCCGGCCGGCTGACCCTGCCGGCGGGCCTGGGCCTGCTGCAGGGCGAGTACGTCAGCGACTACCCGGTCATCATGGCGGGCGCGGTCCTGGCCAGTGTCCCGGCGCTGGCGCTGTTCGTGGTCGCGCAGCGGTACATCATCGAGGGCGTCTCCCGCAGCGGCCTGAAGGGATGAGACGCGCCCTGCTGGCCCTGACCCTCCTGCTGAGCGCATGCTCCGGCGAAGCGAGCCGTCCCGACGCCACCTCCACCGGTTCCACCTACGCCGGCCCCACCTACACGAACCCGGTCTACACCGGCGACGCCCCCGACCCGCAGGCCGTCCGCGTGGGCAGCACCTGGTATCTGGTGCACACCAACGCGGGCGGCCGCAACGTCCCGGTGCTGACCTCGCCCGACCTGGTGCACTGGACGGCGGCCGGGGACGCGCTGCCCGCGCTGCCGGCGTGGGCCGACGGCGGCCGGACCTGGGCGCCGGAGATCATCGAGCTCGCGCCGGACCGGTACGTGCTCTACGTGACGGTGGCCGACCGCGCCTCGGGCCGGCAGTGCATCGCGACAGCCGTCGCACCGCGCCCCGAGGGCCCCTACCGCGCCGACTCGCCCGGCCCCCTGGTGTGCCAGGCCGACGAGGGCGGATCGATCGACGCGAGCCCCTTCAAGGACGGCGACTCGCAGCTGTACCTCCTGTGGAAGAACGACGGCAACGCGACGGGCCGGGACACGTGGCTGTGGTCGCAGCGCCTCGCCCCCGACGGCCTGTCCCTGCTCGGGGCGCCGGCCCGGCTGATCCGCCAGAGCGAGCCGTGGGAGGGCCGGGTCGTGGAGGCCCCGTTCATGTGGCGGCGGCCGGGCGGCACGGGCCGCGCCGGCGAGACGCCACCGGCCGGTGCGCGGCTGCTGCTGTTCTACGCGGCCAACGCCTACGACACCGCCGACTACGCGGAGGGCTACGCCGTGTGTGACGCCCCGCTGGGCCCGTGCCGCAAGCCGCCCGGCAACCCGCTGCTGGCCTCCCGCGGCCCCGCGTCCGGCCCGGGCCACGCGTCGATGGTCGAGGTCCACGGCCGGACCTGGCTGCTGTACCACGCCTGGCCACGCGGCGCCGAGGGCTCGACGAGCCCGGGCCGGCAGCTGTGGCTGGACGAGGTGACCTGGGACGGCGACACTCCGCAGGTGCGCGGGCCGTCCGCGTCGGCGCGCCCCGTCCCCTGATCGCCGGTACCGTGGAAGGGGTGCTCATCGCCCACCTCAGCGACCTCCACATCGGCGCCACCCCCGCGACAGTCACGCGGCTGGAGCAGGTGATCGCCTATCTGCAGCGGCTGCGGCAGGCCCCGGACGCGATACTGGTGACCGGGGACCTCGCCGATCACGGGGCGGAGGGGGAGTACCTGATCGTCGCGGGCCTGCGCCGGCTGGGCGCGCCCCTGCTGGTGCTGCCCGGCAACCACGACGACCGCGCGACGATGCGCCGGGTGCTGCTCGGCGCCGAGCCGTCGCCGGAGCCGCTCAACCAGGTCGTGCACGTCGGCGATGCGGTGTTCGCGCTGTGCGACTCGAGCGTCCCCGGCCACGCCGAGGGCCTGCTGTCCGACGCCACGATCGGCTGGCTGGAGTCGGTCCTCGACGAGGCCGGCGAGCGCCCGTCGTTCGTGTGCTGCCACCACCCGCCCGTGCCCGTCGGCAAGCCCGCGGCCGACGCGGTCAAGCAGGTCGGTGCGTGGCGGCTGGCCGCGCTGCTGGAGTCGCGCCCGAGCGTCGTGGCCCTGTGCTGCGGCCACATCCACAGCGCCGCGGTCGGCGCGTTCGCCGGCAAGCCGGTCCTGGCCGCGCCCGGCGTCGAGTCGACGATGCTGCTGCCGTGGGAGCCGCCGGACCGCCCGGACCCCGGGCCGGCGCTGGCCTTCCACCTGTTCGAGGACGGCCGGCTGACCACCCACTACCGGGCCGCGGTCAGCGCCGGCTGAGCGCGGCCGCGCCGCTACCGCGCGGATCGGGGCCGACCGATGCGGTTGAACGGCCGCCGGCGGGGGAACGCGAATGGCATGCTCGACTTGTTCAGGCGCGCGTTCGACGGGCCGTCGGCCTGGCCGGCCCGGATCATGGGGGCGGTGCTGGCGATCGCCGGCCTGGCCGTGTCCGTGCGGCTGGCGCTGTTCCAGTACGGGGTGACCGCCGCGCCGTGGGAGCCGTGGTTCGGCGACGGCAGCGTCCGCGTGCTCGAGTCGGCGTTCTCGCGGGCGCTGCCGGTGCACGACGCGGCGCTCGGGGCCGTCGCATACCTGGTGGAGGCCGCGCTGGAGCTCACCGGCGGGACCCGGCGCTGGAAGGCGCACCCGTGGCTGGTGCTGCTGCTCGGCCTGGTCTCGGCGGCCATGGCGGCGACCGCGCTCGGGCTGCTGATCCTGCAGGCCGCGGTCGTCGGCGCGTTCTGCACGCTGTGCCTGTTCTCGGCGCTCGTCTCGCTGAGCGTGCCGTTCCTCGTCGCCCGCGAGGTGTTCGCGGCCTGGGGCGAGGTCCGGCGCGGCCGGCGATACGGGCTGAGCTGGCCGGCGGCCGTCCGCGGCGGCCAGCCGGCCTGAGCCGTCACCGCCCGAGCCGCTCCCAGAAGTGGGCCAGGGTCGCCGCGCCCTTGAGGAGCATGTCGACGGATACCCGCTCGTCGCTGTCGTGCCAGCGGTCCTCGGGCAGGCCGGTGCCGAAGAACACCAGCGGTGCGCCGATGGTGCGGGCGAGGAGCTCGGCCGGGCCGCCGCCGGCGTTGCCCATCCGGCCGGCGGGGCGGCCGAAGCCGTCCTCCATCGCGGCGGCGAGGGCGAGGACGGCCGGATGGTCCGGCGGTGACTCGTACGCGTCGCCAGTCGTCCGCTCGGAGAGGGTCAGCTCGTAGTCGACGGTGTCGGGCAGGTTGGCGGCGACCCAGCGGCGCAGCTGGTCGGCGACGTCCGTCGCCTTCTGCCCGGCCACGGTACGGATGCTCAACCCGGCCGTGGCCGCGGACGGGATCGCGCCGCGGGCCGCGCCGACCGGGTCGCCGGCCAGCAGGGTCAGCACCTCGGCCGCGGGCCGGGTCCACAACTGCTCCAGGACGGTGAACCCGGCCTCGCCACGGGCGCTGCGGGTCTCGGAGCGGGCCAGCCAGTCCTCCTCGGTGAAGGGCAGGGCGGCCAGCTCGGCCCGGCGGCGCCCGCTCGGGCCGATGACGTCGTCGTAGAAGCCGGGCAGCGTCACCCGGCCCTTGTCGTCGTGCAGCCGGCCGATGAGCCGGGCCAGCTCCACGGCCGGGTTGGGGGCCGGGCCGGAGACGGCACCGCTGTGCACGTCGCGCAGCGGGCCGCGGACCTCCAGTGTCGCCGACACGATGCCGCGGATGCTGGTGCACACCGCGGGGTGCTCGGCCCGCCACATGAGCGTGTCGGAGAAGACGATGAGGTCGGCGCCGAGGCGGTCGCGGTGCTCGTCGAGCAGGTCGGCCAGGTGCGCGGACCCGGTCTCCTCCTCGCCCTCGACCACGAGCTTCAGGTTCACCGCCGGTGCGTCGCGGCCGGTGGCGTGCAGGTGCGCCCGGACGCCCCAGAGGTGGGCGAGGAACTGGCCCTTGGCGTCGGAGGCCCCGCGGCCGAAGACGTAGCCGTCGCGGACCGCGGGCTCGAACGGCGGGGTCTCCTCCCACTACTCGTCCTTGGCCGCGCGCACGTCGTGGTGGCTGTAGACGAGCACCGTCGGCGCGCCGGGGGCGGCGCACCACTCGGCGTAGACGGCCGGCGCGCCGGGCACCTTCCAGATGTCCACGACCGGGAACCCGACCGCCCGCAGCTCCCCGGCCAGCCAGTGCGCCGAGCGCAGCAGGTCCGGCTCACGCTCCGGCAGCCCGGCGACGGAGCGCAGCCGGACCCAGCCGATGAGCTGCTCGACGAGCTCCGCCTGATGCCGGGCCAGAAATTCGTGCACCGCCGCCTCCTCCAGGTCGTCGCGAGCCGCAGCAACTGCGGGGCGAGCCACGGCGCGACGACCTGGCGTACCCCGGCCGGGGTGAGGTGCGGGCCGTCGCTGCGCACCCGGATACCACCCACGGTCCAGATGAAACGACCGTCCGGGCACAGCACGCGATTGAGGTCCAGCAGCGCCGGATGGCCGGGGTGCCGGGCCGGCGTCAGCAGCGGGCCGTTCACCGGACGTTTCACCCTCGCCGGCCTGGGCACTGCGCCTGCATGGACAACG
Organism: Dactylosporangium vinaceum; assembly: GCF_019904175.1. GTDB lineage: Bacteria > Actinomycetota > Actinomycetes > Mycobacteriales > Micromonosporaceae > Dactylosporangium > Dactylosporangium vinaceum. The sequence continues at coordinate 5,794,828 of NZ_CP061913.1, forward strand.
CTGCCTCGATCACGCCGTGCGAAGACGGCCCGCTGCTGCTGCGTGGCGATTTCACGCTCGTCACCCAGGACGGCGAAGTGATCGACCCCGGCCGCCGCACGGTCGCGCTCTGCCGGTGCGGGCGCTCCGCGGTGAAGCCCTTCTGCGACGGTACCCACAAAGTAGTCGGCTTTCAGGCGCCCAGCGCACCGGCGAGCGGGCGCCCGTTGGCGATCGACGACTGATCGCGCAGGGAGCTCTCGCCGGCCGCCCAGCGGTCCAGCAGGTGCCCGGCGAAGCGCGCGTCCAGGGCGAGGGCGCACGCCGCCCCGAACAGCAGCAGCGAGGTCTGCTCCGGGCCCGCCTCCGCGCAGAACGAGCCGCACAGGTCGTGCGCGGCGATCTGCTCGTGGACGGCGTCGGCCTCGACGTGCTCGTCGTAGAACCGGGTCGCGTCCGCGCCGAAGCCGAGGCGGCGCAGCCCGTTGCCGTAGCGGCGGTTGGGCAGTGAGGACGTCATCTCGTACACCGCGAGGTGCCCGACGATCGCGCCGAGCAGCCGCCGGTTGATCCCGAACAGCGACATCAGGTTGTTGATGGCCAGGGTGACCGCCGGTGCCTGCTCCAGGTACGCCCCGTAGGCGGTGTCCAGGCCGAGCTCGCGCATGGTGGTGCGGAACAGCTCCGCGTGCATGCGCTCCAGGCGGCCGCCGCCGTACTCGTCGGCCTGGATCTCGACGAGGGCCGCCTTCGCCCGGCCCGTGAGGCGGGGGATCGCCCACGTGTGCGGGTCGGCCTCGCGGTGGTGGTAGACCGAGCGGTGCATGACGAACTCGCGGAACTGCTCGAGCGTGGCCCGGCCGGTGAGGTACTTCGACAGCGGCGGCCCGTCGTCGGCCTCCACGATGGCCGCGAGCGCCCGCGGCACCTCGTTGGCAGGGACCGGATCCGGCATCGGTACCAGCGTGCGCAGCGCGGACTCGAAGCGGCGCTCGGCCGCCTGGTGCAGCGCCAGGCGCGACGGATGCCACTCCCACCCGTCGTCGACGCCGTCGAACCCGCGGTAGTGCAGCTCGTAGCCGATGTGCAGGGCCAGCTGGAGGTCCTCGTCGGCGAGGGGGTCGCCGGAGAGGTTCACGAGCGGCAGCAGCGTGCGCGGGGGACCGGCGAGTGCGTCGACGAGGGTGGCCGACAGCGGCCCGCGCGGTTTCGGAAGCTCCATAGGGTGATCGTTCCCGGGCAAACTTCGGTTAAGCATGACAATTTCGGGGAAGTCGCAGGCCCATGACGACGACGATGGCGGCGCCGGCCGACACCGACACCGCGCTCCTGCGGCTCGGGGAGCGCCTCAAGGCCGCCGGATACCGGTTCACGACCGTCACGCCGGCCAGCCACGACCGGGTGAACGCGCGGCCCGGCAACGCCCGCGCCCGCAGCCTCACCGACGTGCTCGGGTGGAGCCGGCCGTTCGCGCCCGGTGCGCTGCCGGACGACGTCGTGACACTGCTCGAACAGGCCGGGCAGCTGCGCCACGACGACGACGGGTGGCACAGCCTGATCCGGGTGTCCAGCTACGACGGCGAGCTGTTCGTGCACTCCGCCTTCCCGGCCTGCGCGGCCGACGCGGTGTTCTTCGGCCCGGACACGCACCGGACCATCGACGCCGCCCTGGCCCACCTGCGCACCGCGCCGGCACCGGCCCGGGTCGCCGAGATCGGCACCGGCAGCGGCGCCGTCGCGATCGCCGTGGCCAAGCGCGTGCCCGCCGCGGAGGTGGTCGCCGTCGACATCAACCCGACGGCCCTGTACTTCGCGCGGATCAATGCGGCGATGGCCGGTACCGCCAACGTCCGGGCCTGCCGCAGCGACCTGCTCGACGCCGTGGGCGGGCAGTTCGACCTGATCGTGTCCAACCCGCCGTTCATGATCGACCCGGAGTGCCGGCCCTACCGCGACGGCGGGGGCGAGCACGGCCACGACCTGCCGCTGCGGGTGCTCGACACCGCCGTCGCGCGGCTGGCCCCGGGCGGTTCGCTCGTCCTGCTCAGCGGCACCGGCGTCGTCGACGGGCGCGATCCGCTGCGCGCGGCCGTCACCGAGCGGCTGGCCGGGACCGGCCTGCGCCGGGAGTACCGCGAGATCGACCCCGACGTCTACAGCGAGAACCTCGAGCACGCCTACGCCCACGCCGACCGCATCGCGCTCGTCGTGCTGACCGTGACCCGGCCGGAGGATGCGTCCTGATGTCCGTCACCGCCCTGCACCCGCTCGACGCCGCGCGGACGGCGTCCCGGCTGGCCCTGACCGTCGGCGTCGAGGAGGAGTTCCTGCTGCTCGACCCCCGCTCCTGGCAGAACGCGCCGCGCGCCGCCGAGGCCCGCGCCGCGCTGCCCGCGGCGATGCACGAGCGCAGCCAGGTCGAGTTTCGCCGCAGCATGATGGAGATGGTCACCCCGGTCTGCGCGGACCTGCCGCAGCTGCGCGCCGCCCTGCGGGAGAACCGGGTCGCGGCCGGCGCGGCGGCCACGGCGGCCGGCGCCCGGCTGGTCGCGGTGGCGGCCACCCCGGTCGGCGAGCCCGACCTCGAGGTCGTGGACACGCCCCGGTTCCACGCGATCGCCCGCCATTACGGCCCGATCGCCTACGACCCGGCGCTGTGCGGGTTCCACGTGCACGTCGGCGTCCCCGACCGCGAGCTGGCCATCCAGGTCTGCAACTGGCTGCGGCCCTGGCTGCCGGTCGTGCAGGCGCTCACCGCCAACTCGCCGTTCCACGCCGGCGCCGACTCCGGCCACGCCAGCTGGCGCGGGATCGCGCTGGAGCGCTGGCCCAGCCTGAGCCCGTCGCCGTACCTGCGCGACTGGAGCGACTACGAGCGGATCGTCGCCGAGCTCGTCGCCAGCGGTGTGATGCTCGACGCGTCGATGGTGCTGTGGTGGGCCCGGCCGTCGCTGCGGTATCCGACGGTCGAGATCCGGGTCGGCGACGTCTGCCCGACCGCCGCCGAGACCACCGTCGTCGCCGGACTGGCCCGCGCCCTGGTCGCCACCGCGATCGCCGACATCGCCGACGGGGCCGAGCTGCCGCGGCCGCCGGAGCACCTGCTGCGCGCCGCCCACTGGAACGCCGCCCACGCCGGCGTCGGCGGCACCCTGCTCGATCTGCGCTCCCACACCGCCCGCCCGGCCTGGGAGCTGGTGGCCGACCTCGTCGACCTGGTCGAGCCGGCCCTCGACCGGCACGGCGACGCGGCCCACGTCGTGGACGGGCTGGCGGTCCTGCGCGAGCACGGCACCGGGGCCGACCGCCAGCGCCGGTCCGGGTCGCTGCCGGCGGCGATGGACGAGCTGGCCGAGGCGACGGTCACGGACTGAGACCGGCCGGCGGACGACGCGGGGGCTGCCGGCCGGCCCGCGCCCGCCATCCGTCACCGTCCGGCCGCACCGACCAGGTCCGCGGCGGTGTACCGGTCGCGGCCGGCGTCCTTCGACGCGTACAGGGCGCGGTCGGCCGACAGCATGAGCTCGTGCGCGGTGGTGACCATCCCGGCGCCGCCGATGGAGATGGTGACGGTGATGGCACCACCGTCCGGCAGCCCGATGCGGGCGCCGCCGACACCCGCGCGGAAGCGCTCGGCGACCGCGGCGAGGTCGTCCGGGCCGGCGCCGGGCAGCAGCACCGCGAACTCCTCGCCGCCGTAGCGGGCGACCAGGTCGCCGGGGCGGGACAGGGCGCGCAGGCGGCCGGCGACCTCGGCCAGTACGACGTCGCCGCCGTGGTGCCCGAGGGTGTCGTTGACCCGCTTGAAGTGGTCGATGTCGATGAGCAGGACGCCGATGCGGGCGCCCGGCCGGGCGGTGCGGGCCAGCGCCGTCTGGAACGCGCGGCGGGTGCGCAGACCGGTCAGCTCGTCGGTGACGGCGGTGTGCCGCTGGGCGCTGACCAGGCCGGCCATCCGGCCGATGACGAGCAGGAAGATCGCGGTGCAGGTGATGCTGGCCACCGGCACCTGCGGGTCGGCGTGGCGCAGGTACAGCCCGAGCGTCGTGAGCGGCGCGACCGTCGCGGCGAGCGTCAGTACGGCCAGCCGGGCCGGGTTGGCGTCGGGCGTCGCCGCCGGGGCCCGCTCGGCCAGCTTCGGCACCGACGGGTGCAGCACCGCGGTGCCGATGCACACGGCCGCGCCCATCCAGAACGCGTCGAGGAGGTTCCCGGCCCGGTAGGTGCCGTTGAGGGTCTGGAACAGGTAGGTGCCGTCGGCGACGGCCGGGGTGCGGTTCGGGTGCGGGCGTGCCGTCACAGGGCCGGACCCGGTAGAACCCGCTCGCCGGCGACCTCGTTCAGCCCATGATGAAGCCGACGAGCGGGGCGTCCTGGCTCACGCAGGCGCTCGGGGCCATGACCTCGGAGGTGTCGCCGCCGTTGACGCCGGTGCGGAAGGTGCCCGGGGCGCCGGTGCAGGAGGTCGCCGTGTAGGTGATGCGCACGCCGTCGGCCTCCCACCGCGGGGCCGCGCCGGCGCGGTCGCTGACCTGGTGCTGCTCGGAGCCGTCGCGGTTCATGACCCAGACGGTGTCGTTGTGCACGTACGCGATGCGGGTGGCGTCCGGGGAGAGCACCGGCTGCTTGCTGACCTCGTCCTGCGTGAGGCGGGTGGCGTGGCCGGTCTGCTTGATGTACACGGCGCCGTGGCTGGCGTACACGACCGGGGTGCTGCTCGCGGCGGCGGCCGTGGCCCCGACGGTGGCGGCGATTCCGGCGGCGGCGGTGAGACCGGCCATGACCAGCGTGCGCGTGACGGTGTTGCGGTTCATCCCTGCCCCCTGTGTTGCTGTCTCGTCCGTGTGACGCCGAGACCATCGGCGCAACCGGGTGGCACCTGAACGAAACCGTTGTGGAACTTTCACGGCCCCGGGCTCCCTACCCGCCGTAGCGGACAGGCAACTTGACGTCTATCGATGCGATAGTCAGGTTTGACTGATGCAGAGGAGCCGAACGTTACCGTCGCCGCTGCGGCTGGCCGCCGCGACCGCGACCGCCCTGTTCGCGGGGGCCCTGCTCATCGCCGCCACCGCCACCGCCGGCCCCGCGCCGGCCGCCGCCCCGTCCACCCCGGCGCCGTCGCTGCCCAACATCTCGCCGATGCCGCCGTCCACCCCGACGAACCTGCGGGCCACCGCCGCCACCTCGACGTCGGTGACCCTCGCGTGGAACGCCTCGACCGGCGGCTGCTGCGGGGTCAGCGGCTACGACATCGGCTACATGCCGGCGTTCAACGACTACGGCTACTCCGTGTCGGTCGGCAACGTCACCACGACGACCATCAACACCAGCCCGGGCACCGAGTACCGGTTCTCGATCTCGGCCCGCGACGACGTCGGCCACCGCTCCGGGACCTCGCAGCAGCTCACCGTCGTCACCCCCGTCGCATCGTCCGGCGACACCACTCCGCCGGCCGCCCCGGCCAACCTGACCGCCAGCCCGACCAGCGGCACCCGCACCACCCTGACCTGGTCGGCGTCGACCGACAACGTCGGCGTCACCGGCTACAACGTGTACCGCTTCGACGGCTGGTTCACCTCGACGCTGCTGAGCACCACGTCGGCCACCAGCTACTCGGCGTCGGTGACCTCGGCCCGCGACCAGTTCTACGTCCGGGCCCGCGACGCCGCCGGCAACGTCTCGATCGCCTCGAACGTCGTCGCCGTCACCGGCGGCAGCCCCAACCCGGGCGGCAGCTCCAGCGGCCCGGCCACGTCCTCCAGCCCGCCGGCGCCGGCCCTGTCCTGCCGCGGCACCTTCACCAACACCTCGGTGTGGTCCTCGGGCTTCGTCGCCGACGTCACGATCACCAACACCGGCACCAGCCCGATCACCGACTGGGTCATCACGTTCAGCTTCGGCGGCGACCAGCACATCACGCAGTCGTGGAACGGCACCTGGTCGCAGACGGGCAGCGCCGTCACCCTGACCCACGCCTCCTGGAACCGCACCATCCCGCCGGGCGGCTCGGCCACCGTGGGCCTGTACGGCACCCGCAGCACCACACCGGCGCCCCCGGCCACGATCTACGTCAACGCAACGGCATGTGCTGCATGATGGACACCAGCCGCTGACAGCGCTGTGGGTCCTCGGTCAGTCCCTGGTCGAGGCCCCACAGCCAGTAGTCGACGCTGCGGTACAGCACCCAGCCCCACGCGCGGCGCTCGTCGAGCCCGGCCGCGTCGACGACGGCGAAGAAGTGCCCGGCGACGTCGGCGTCGCCCATCTCGTCCAGCCGCGTCCACAGCACCCGGGCCAGGTCATACTCGATGTCGCCGCGCAGCAGCACCGGGTCGACGGCCAGCCACTCACCCTCCCGCCCCCGCAGCACCTGCTCGCTGTGCAGGTCGGCGTCGACGGCCAGGTCGGCCGCGGGGCGCCTGAGCGACGGGGCCGCCCGGTGCGCCGCCCGCAGCCAGCCCGCGTCGAACGGCTCACCCTGGCGCCGCCACTCGGCCACCACATCGCGGACCCGGCTCCCGGTCGACGGCACGTCCGGCGGCACGGGCACGGCGAGCCGCCGCATCACCCGCCCGAGCTCGACCATCGCCTCCCGGACCGGCACCTCCCGTAGCGACGGCCCGTCGAGCCGCTCCAGCAGCATCGCCCCGCGCGCCGGGTCGGCGTCGAGCACCCGTACCGTGCCCCGCCCGGCCCAGAACCGCAGCGCCGCCACCTGCTGGGCGACCTCCGCCGCCGACGGCGCCAGCCGCAGCACGAGCCGCTCGCCGCCGCGGGCGACCGGGATGACGAGCGCGTTCGAGCCGTGCATCACCGCCCCGTCGACCCGCAGCCCCCAGCGCCGGCACTGCTCGGCGGCCAGCGCCGGCAACGTGTCAAGCCACTCGGTGCCCGCGTGCCACCAGCGCGGCATGGCCCGCAGCGCCGCCGGCACGACGATCTCAGCGGACACCGTGGACCAGCAGCGCCGCGGTCGGCAGGGTGAGCGTCCCGTCCGCGGTGACGTACCGCCCGGCCAGCCGCTCGTACTCCCGGCGGGCCGCCGCCACCGTCCGGGCGTCCCGGCCGGCCAGGGCCTCGCCGAGCGCGCCCATCCCGCTCGCCGCCCCGCTCCACCAGGTGTCCAGGTCCGTGCGGTGCTCCCAGGTGAGCACCCGCCCGCCGACGTCACGCAGCCCGGCCCGGTCGAGCAGGCCGGCCGCCCCGGCGGCGGTGCGGGGGAAGTTCAGCTCGTCGGGGACCGTCGGCGGGGCCGGCTCCAGGTCGGCCGCGTCCAGGACGTCGAGCCACAGCTGCTGCAGCGGCGGCGCCGGCCGCGGCCACACGGTGAAGGCGACCCGCCCGCCCGGCGCGCTCACGCGGGCCAGTTCGGCGACGGCGCGGGCCGGGTCGGCGACGTGGTTGACGACGAAGTTCGCCACGACGGCGTCGAAGGAGCCGTCCGGAAAGTCGAGGTCGGGCAGCCGCCCGGCGCCGACCGTCACCGCGGGCAGCCGCGACCGGGTGAACTCGACCATGCTCGGCTCGGCGTCGACCGCCGTCACCCGGGTGCCGCGCCCGGCCGCGAGGGCGGCCACGGTGCCGGTGCCCGTCCCGACGTCGAGCAGCCGCACCCCGGCGGTCGCGCCGGCCGCGTCGAGCAGTGCCGGGGCGGTGTACCCGCACAGGTGGGCGTAGCTGCCGGCGAACGCCGCCGCCGCGTCGGTCCATTGCACGCGGCCATCATAAATTCGGGTGCCGCCCGCCGTCGCGCTGGTTAAGCTGCCCCCTCGTGTGGAAACGGCTGCGGCACCTGCGCATGGACGTCCGGCCGCTGCGGCATCGCGACTTCCGGCTCCTCATGGCCTCCGGGCTCATCACGATGTTCGGCAGCTTCATCACGATCGTCGCGGTGCCGTACCAGATCAAGCAGCTGACCGGCTCCTACGTCGCGGTGGGTGCCGTCGGGGTCGTGGAGCTCGTCGCGATCGTCGGGTCGGGCCTGTGGGGCGGCGCGATCGCCGACGCGGTCGACCGGCGCCGGGTGGTGCTCTGGTGCGAGGCCGCGATGGCCGTGTGCACCGGTGGCCTGCTCGTCAACGCCGTCCTGCCGCACCCGGTCGTGTGGCCGCTGTACGTGGTCGCGGGGCTCGTGGCCACGCTCGACGGGCTCCAGCGCCCCTCACTCGACGCGATGCTGCCCCGGTTGGTGCCGCGCGACGAGCAGACGGCCGCGAATGCGATGCAGGGGATCAGGTACCAGATCGGCGCCATCGCCGGCCCGGCCGTGGGTGGGGTGCTCGTCACCGTCGCGGGTGTCCCGGCCGCCTACGGGGTCGACGTCCTCACGTTCATCGCCTCGGTGGCGTTCCTGTTCCTGCTGCGCCCGATCCCGCCGGCGGTGGAGGCGGAGCGCCCGAGCCTGGCCGGCATCGGCCGCGGCGCCCGCTACGCCTGGTCCCGCCCCGAACTGCTCGGCACCTACTTCGTCGACATCGCCGCGATGTTCCTGGCCATGCCGATGGCGCTGTACCCGTTCGTTGCCGACGCCCTGCACGCCCAGTGGGCCCTCGGCCTGCTCTACGGCGCCATGCCGTTCGGCGCGATGCTGATCTCCCTCACCAGCGGCTGGGCGTCACGCGTCCACCGCCACGGCCTGGCCGTGCTCGTCGCGGCGGGCCTGTGGGGCCTGGCGATCGCCGGCTTCGGCGCCGCCCCGAACATCGCCACCGCCCTGGTGTTCCTGGTCCTGGCCGGTGCGGCCGACATGGTCAGCGGCCTGTTCCGCTCCACCATCTGGAACCAGACGATCCCGGACCACCTGCGCGGCCGTCTCGCGGGCATATCGCTGCTGTCGTACTCGATCGGCCCGACCGCCGGGCAGATGCGCTCCGGCGTCATGGCCGCAATGGTGGGCCTGCGCCCGGCCATCGTCGCCGGCGGCCTGCTCTGCACCGGCGCGGTGGCGGCCTGCACCGCGCTCATGCCCGGCTTCACCCGCTACGACGAGCGGACCTCCCCCCACGCCGACGCGGCGACCCCGGCCGCCACCGACGCGCTGGAGCCGACCGCGGCGCAGTAGCGGCCGGGGGGTTCACCCGCCGCAGGCCGGGGCGGTGCCCGGGCCGTCGAGCGCGGCCGGCGAGACGCTGACCGCCGCATCGGCGACGGTGAGGTCGAGCGCGAGCCCGGGCCCGTCGAACCGCACACTCCACGGGCCGGCCGCGGCCGGCGCGCCGGACAGCCGGATGCGGCATGCGCCGAGCGCGGTACCGGTGGCGTCCAGCACCTTCTGGTAACTTTCGTCGCTCAGGCCGGCCTTGAGCACCCCGAGCGCAGCCGCCCGCTGGACGTTGCTCAGGCTCTCCAGCCGCAGGCCACCCCCGGCGGCGGCCTGCTGATCGGTGTCGAGCGTGCCGAGGAACGCCCTGGCGGCGTCGGTGACCGCCGCCGGCCGCTGCGGACTCCCCGCGCTCGGGGCAGGCCCGGATGTGCAGGTCGCCGCGGCGGGAGCGGCCGGCGCCCGGACCGGCCCGCAGGCGGTCGAGACGGTCAGGATCAGCGCGGCCGCGAGAACGATTTTGCCCATAAAGCGCCAGTTTATCGGCGTTCCACCACCCCCGCGCGGGGCGCCGCGGACCACGGGGCGCCGCGTAGCCTGGTGGTGTGCTTGTCATCTTCGGGCTCCGGACCAAGACGGAGGTCCTGCGCTGGGTGACGTTCGTGTGCCGGGTCTGCGGGCACGGCGGCCCCATGCTGCTGCTGCGGGGCGTCACGAAGTTCAGCCTGTTCTTCATCCCGCTGTTCCCGGTCCGGGTCCGCTACGCCGTCGAGTGCCGCAATCCCGCCTGCCGATCCCGCACGAGCGTCAGCGCCGCCGACGCGGATCGGATGCCGGCCTCGACTCACCGCTGACCCCGTGCCTTGACACCCCACGCGCCCGCCGCGTACAAACGCCAGTGTTGAGAGCGCTCTCAGGCGCTCGGCATCCCAGCTCCCAAAGTTCCAGAGAGCGCTCTCTGAAAGGGGCAGCATGCAGAACCCGGCGTTGCTCGTCGAGGCGGCCGGCCAACCGAGCCGGCGCGGCGGTGTGGTGTTCGTGCGCTGTCCGCATCCGCTCACCGGACCCTACGGCATCGTTGTCGAGTCCATTGTGGACACGTTGGAGCGGCACGGGCGGGTGGTCCGGTTCAGCGCCGGGGCCCGCAGCGCGCCGCCGGACGTCGACGGTGCGATCCTCATCGGCACCACCGAGATGCCGCGGCTGTACCCGTTCGTGCTCGTGGACACCCACGAACCTGCGGCCGGGGTCTCCGCGGTGTGGGCCGACCGCGCCGCCGGGGTGCAGTCGCTCGTGACCCACCTGCGCGAGCGCGGGCACCGGCAGGTGGCGACCATCGCCGCGACCCACGACGGCGGGCGGGCGGCCCGGTGCCTGCTCGACCGGGCCGATCCGCCCACCGCGATCGTCTGCGCGACCGCGGCCCTCGGGCTCGACGTGTTACGCGCGGCCCCACACCTGGACGTCGCCGTCTATGACGAGACCGGGGTGGGGCCGCTGCTGCATCCGGGGCTCACCGTGGCCCGGCCGCCGTGGGCGGCGATGGGGCGCACGGCCGCCAGTGCTCTCGTCGCACTGCTGGAAGGCGCGGGGGAGATATTCAGAGAGCGCTGCCTGAATGAGATCCTGACAATGGTGAATGCCGAGACGGTGAACATGCTGACCAGTGCGGACAATGATTGACAGCACGTCGGTGACGTCCAGCGTTTCGTTTGACGCGGCCCCGGGCGGGAACAGGGCGGCAATGGCCACGAATGACAATGCGATCCTCGTCGGCGGTCCGCGCGACGGCGCGACGATCGAAGCCGGCGACGCACCGGTGCTCGAGTTCGAGATCGACGGTTACCTGCACCGCTACATCCACACGACCAAGCAGCGCGACAGCTACGACGTCTACAACTACGACGGCGAGATCGACCCGAACGGGGCCATGCCGGGCGCGGAGACCCCGGAGCCGCGCGAACAGGCTTAGGCGCCGGCGGCCGGGCGGACCGGGTGCCTCGCGCCGCGGCCCGCCCGGCCGTCACCCGCGCCGAGGCGCCCGCCGTCGCGGAGGATCGATCCAGCTGCACGTGCCCGGCCCGCCAGCCGAGCCGCTCCTGGCCGACCAGCGCGACCACGTTGAAGCCGCCGAGGCCGGCGTCGTGGCGGAACACGATCAGCAGCCCGACCCCGACCGCCAGGTTTCCGGCCGGCGCGGCGTAGAGCGGGTCGATCCGGCCCACGTCCATGACCCGCGGGTGCAGCAGCGAGCACAGCGGCACCAGCCCGACCGCGATCCCGGACCGCACGGCGAAGCGCCAACCCTTCCGCGCGACGGCCAGCACGACGAGCGGCAGCGTCACGGCGGCGTAGAGCACCGCGAACGGCAGCCGGGTGAGGTGCTCGAGCAGGAGCGCGACATCGTCCGCACGAGCACCGTCATCTCCCTGAAGGAGGAGATGCCCCTGCGCCTGCGCGCGCTCCTGGAACATCAGAGCGCCCCGTGAGGCCGGCTCAGCCGACGGCGACGATCACCCGGGCGGGCTCGCGGTCGGTGGCGTTCGCGGTGATGGGGAAGTCGAAGTACGTGTCCGGGTACGGCTCGTCGCGCAGCGTGTAGTGCCACCACTCGCACTCGTAGGCACCGAAGCCGCTGGACTCCATGATGGTGCGCAGCTGCCGGCGGTGGCGCGCCTCGGCCGCCGTGATGCCCGGGGCGCCGTGGTGCGAGCGCACGTCCATCAGGTCGTGGTCGCCGCCCATCGGCACCAGCGCGCCGGTGTCCAGGCGGAACAGCGTCAGGTCGACGGTGCTGCCCCGGCTGTGGCCCGACCTCGCGGCCACGTAGCCCAGCTCGAACATCTCGGCCCGGGTGATGTTCGGGTGGTGCCGCTGCTTCGCCCGGCCGTCATCCGGCTCCCGCGACCAGCGCAGGAAGCGGTCGACGGCGCGCTGCGGCCGGTAGCCGTCCCACAGCAGCAGGCCGAGGCCCAGCGCCGCCGCCCGGTCACGGGCCCCGGCCAGCGCGGTGCCGAGCGCCCGAGTGCCGACGACCCGGTTGGCGAGGTAGCCGTCGACGGGCCTGCCGGTGAAGTTGTCCCAGGTCGCGTACTTGGCGTCCCAGCGGATCCCGGGCACGAACTCGTCGATGTAGACGAAGTCGGCCCTCACCGCTGGCGCCCGGTCAGGGTCAGCGACACCAGCCGGTCGAGGACCTCCCCGAGCGGCCGGCCGGCCGCGGCCATCATCCGCGGGTACCGGCTGTAGGAGGTCAGGCCGGGGAAGGTGTTGACCTCGTTGAGCACGACCGAGCCGTCATCGAGCAGGAACATGTCGACCCGGGCCAGGCCCCGGCAGCCCAGCGCGCGGTAGATGGCCTTCGCCGTCTCCTGGACCAGCGCGCGGGACTGCGCCGGGATGTCGGCCGGGACGATGAACGACGAGTTCTCCGAGCCCGTCTCCGGCGTCGCCTCCTGGTGGATGCGGAAGAACCCGTGCGACAGGGCGACCCGGTCGACCTCCCCGACGAGCAGGTCATCGTCGTTGCCGAGGATCGCGCACCCGATCTCGCGGCCGTCGACGGCGGTCTCGATCAGGACCTTCGCGTCGTACTGCCGGGCCGTCTCCACCGCATCCTGCAGGTCCGCGGGTCCGGCGACCTTCGTCACGCCGAACGAGGACCCGGAGCGGGCCGGCTTCACGAAGACCGGGTACGTGAGCTCCTCGGCGTCGATCTTCTCGTCGGCCGGCACGGTCCGCACGGCCGGGGTGGCGATGCCGGCCGCGCCGACCACGAGGTACGTCAGCGACTTGTCCATGCACAGCGCGGAGCTCTGCACGTCGCAGCCGGCGTAGGGGATACCGGCCAGTTCGAGCAGGCCCTGCACGGTGCCGTCCTCGCCGCCCTTGCCGTGCAGCACCGGCAGGACCAGGTCCAGCCGGATGGTCTCGTACCGGCCCTCGTCGAGCACCAGCAGGCCGTGGACACTGCGGTCGGGCGACAGCACGGCCGGCCGGGAGTCGCCCCGCTCCCAGTCCGGGGCCGGGCCGGCGCAGAGCTTCCACTCGCCGCGCAGCGTGATCCCGATGTAGTACGGCTCGTAGCGCGCCGGGTCCAGGTGCCGGGCCACCTCCCGGGCGGACTTGACCGAGACGGGGTGCTCCTCGCCCACGCCGCCGAAGAGGATGCCGATACGGACTTTAGCCATGCTGGTCCCCGATTCCTTGGGTGCGGCCGGTTTCGTGGTTCCGGCAGCGCAATATGGAGTTCTCGACCGTGTCGCTCAGGGCGTGGTCGGTGAAGTACGCGGTGTGCGGGCTGATGAGCACGCCCGGGAGCTTCTGCAGCCGCAGCAGGAGGTCGTTTTCGATCGGCCGCCCGCCGCAGTCGGCGTAGAAAATCCCCTCCTCGCCCTCGATGACGTCCAGCGCCGCCCCGCCCAGGTGCTCGCGCTCCAGGGCATCGACGAGCGCCTCGGTGTCCAGCAGCGGGCCGCGCCCGGTGTTGACCACGACCGCGCCGCGCTGCAGCAGCTCGATGCGCCGCCGGTCCAGCAGGTGGTGCGTCTGCGCGGTGAGCGGCGTGTGCAGCGTGACGATGTCGCTGCGGCGCAGCAGCTCGTGCAGCGCGACGTACTCGGCGGGGGCGTTCGGCCGGCTGTCGTAGGCCAGGACGCGGCCGCCGAAGCCGCGCAGCCGCCGCATGACCGCCGCCCCGATGCGTCCGGTTCCGATCACCCCGACGGTCAGGTCGCGCAGCTCCCGGCCGCGCACCTCGTGCAGCCGGTAGTCGTGCGCCTCGGCCCGGGTGAGCGTGGACTTCGCGTGGCGGATCGCCATCAGCATCAGCATCAGCGTGTAGTCGGCCACGCTGTCCGGCGAGTACGCGACGTTGCCGACGGTCACCCCGATGCTCTCGGCGAAGCGCACGTCGATGTGGTTGTACCCGATGCTGCGGGTGGACACGTAGGTCACGCCGGCCCGGCGCAGTGCCAGCAGCGTGGCGGCGGTCACGGGCGTCTTGTGGCCGATGCTGACGCAGCGGTTGCCCCGCGCCAGCTCGGCGTTGTCCACCGAGACGGCCGCGTCGGTGATGGTCGGGCTGACCCCGTAGCTCGGCGCCAGGGTCCGGAACAGGGCGGCCTCGTCGGGCTCGCACCCGTAGACGGTCAGGCCCATGGTCGGGCCGGCCGGCGGGCTGATGGTCATGCGGCAAGTGCACCGGTCCCGGTGTTGCCGGCGCGTATGAGGATTTTGATACGCGGGCGATAGGCGGCCGGCCGTACGATCGAGCGGATGCGGGTGTTGATCGTGGAGGACGAGCCCTTTCTGGCCGAGGCCATCCGGGATGGACTGCGCCTCGAGGCGATCGCCGCGGACATCGCCGGCGACGGCGACACCGCGCTGGAGATGCTCGCGGTCAACGACTACGACATCGCCGTGCTCGACCGGGACGTCCCCGGCCCGTCCGGCGACGAGATCGCCAAGCGCATCGTCGCCTCGGGCAGCGGCATGCCGATCCTCATGCTCACGGCGGCCGACCGGCTCGACGACAAGGTCTCCGGGTTCGAGCTCGGCGCCGACGACTACCTGACCAAGCCGTTCGAGCTGCGCGAGCTCGTGCTGCGGCTGCGCGCGCTGGACCGCCGCCGGGGCCACAACCGCCCGCCCGTGCTGCAGCTCGCCGGGCTGCGGCTCGACCCGTTCCGCCGCGAGGTCTACCGCGACGACCGCTACATCGCGCTGACCCGCAAGCAGTTCGCCGTGCTCGAGGTCCTCGTCGCGGCCGGGGGCGGGGTCGTCAGCGCCGAGGAACTGCTGGCCCGGGCCTGGGACGAGCACGCCGACCCGTTCACCAACGCGGTGCGCATCACGATCTCGGCGCTGCGCAAACGCCTCGGCGAGCCCGGGATCATCGACACCGTGGCCGGCGTCGGCTACCGCATCGACGCGCAGCCCGCCGCCGCCCGGTCGGGCCCGCCGCATGGATAGGGTGCCGGGGCTGAGCGTCCGGCTCAAGCTCACCCTCAGCTACGCCGGGTTCCTGATGTTCACCGGGGCCATGCTGCTGGCGGTCGTCTGGGTGTTCCTGCTGCGGTACGTGCCGGATCAGGCGCGGATGTCCCGGGGCGACCCGTACGTCGGCGAGCCCGGCTTCTTCAGCCCGAGCCGCCAGGACCTCCTGCACGCGTTCGCGCCGCGGGTGGTCGAGATGCTGGTGTTCCTGCTGGTGTTCGGCCTGCTCGGCGGCTGGATCCTGGCCGGGCGCATGCTGGCGCCGCTGACCCGGATCGCCGACGCCACCCGGATGGCCGCCGACGGGTCGCTGTCGCACCGCATCCGGCTGCCCGGCGCCAAGGACGAGTTCCGCGAGCTCGCCGACGCCTTCGACGCGATGCTGGCCCGGCTCGAGGCCCAGGTCGCCGAGCAGCAGCGCTTCGCGGCCAACGCCTCCCACGAGCTGCGCACCCCGCTGGCCGTGACCCAGACCCTGCTCGAGGTGGCCCGCAGCGACCGCAGCCGCGACGTCGGCGAGCTCGTCGACCGCCTCCAGATCGTCAACAGCCGGGCGATCGAGCTGACCGAGGCGCTGCTCCTGCTGAGCCGGGCCGACCGGGGCGCCTTCCCGCGCGCCCAGGTCGACCTGTCCCTGATCGCCGAGGAGGCCACCGAGACCCTCCTGCCGCTGGCGGAGAAGCGCGGCATCACCATCGAGACGAGCGGCGACATCACGCCCGCGATGGGCTCGCACGCGCTGCTGCTGCAGCTGACCACCAACCTGGTGCACAACGCGATCGTGCACAACCAGCCGGACGGCGGCACGGTCTGGGTCACGACCGGCGCCCGCCCTCGGGCGGTGACGCTCACTGTCGAGAACACCGGCGAGCGGCTCAGCCCGCGGCTCGTGGCGACGCTCGGCGAGGCGTTCCAGCGCGGGACCGAGCGCATCCGCACCGACCACGCCGGCTTCGGTCTCGGCCTGGCCATCGTCAAGAGCATCGCCCACGCCCACGGCGGGACCCTCACGCTCACCGCGCGCCCGGCGGGCGGCCTGCGGGCCACGGTGCAGCTGCCCGCACCGTGAGGCTCAGCCGGCGCTGAGGTTGTCCTCCACGTCGCGCTGCAGCCGCTCCGCCGCCGCGGCCAGGAGCTGCTCCGCACGCTCGGCCGGGATCGCCGCGTCCGGGGCGCTGACCCGCACCGGCAGCTCGGCGCCGCCCGCCGGCCCGTCGACCGCCTGCACCGTGCCCTGCACGTCGTCGCGGTCCGCGAGCCGCCAGCGCAGCCGCATGTCGTCCGCCTCGGCCGTCACCAGGCAGCGGACCTGCACCCCACCGGCGCGCAGCCGCACCTCGCCGGGCCCGGCCGGCTCGCCCTGCACGCCCGGAGGCAGCCAGCGGTCGAGGCGGGCCGGGTCGGTGAGGTTGCCGAACACGACCTCCGGCGGGGCGCTGAACCCGTACGCACGATCGATTTCCATGCCACCTCCGCTACCCGGGCCGGGCGGCGGAAATCGACGTGCCGCCCGCGGTGGCCGCAGTGCCGTTTCAGGGGCGGGGGGACGTCCGGGTCCAGGTGCGCCGCCGGCCCCGCCGCGGGCGACCCCGCAGCGCGGCCAGGCAACGCGGGCAGACATGGCGAACGTCGTCACCCGGGTTGAGCGTGTCGGTGTCCCGGTATTCCCACGGCACGTGCGGAAACACGAGCAGCCGGGCCCGGAACAGCGGCACCCCGCACACCGTCTGGTTCTGGCCGGCGAGCCACGCGTGGACCTCGCCGGCCGGCACCCGGATGCCGTCGGCGTCGCGGCGCTCGCCGGACGCCGCCACCGTCGCCCGTGCCATGCGCGACTCCTCATCGGTTGACGCCGGCGGCGCCGAGCCGGCCGCGGCGTGAAGATCAGCCCGAGCGTGATCATGCCGGGCCCGAGCACCGGCTGCCGCCGGTTGTCCGCGGCGTCGACCGGGACGGAGCCGGTGTCGCAGCCGCGTCCGGCCGGCCTAGCGGTCGGTGTCGCCCTCGCCGGTGTGCTGCTGAGCGTAGTCGACGCCCTTGTCGATCTGCCCGGAGTACTTCTCGCCGGTGCGCTCGTCGACCTGGTCACCGGCCTTGTCGATGGCCTGGTCGACCTTGTCGTCGTGCTGGTCGGCAAAGTTCTTGGCCTTGTCCATGAAATCGTTCATGCCGGTCCGGTACCCCTCGCGCCCGGCGGTAACCAAGCCGGCGCGCCGATGTTTCGAGCCGCGGGTCGCGGGCAGATGCGCCCCGGAACGCCGACTGTGAGGAGCTTCGATGGCCGAGGATGCCGGGCCGCCGCCGGACCGCGGCGCCCAGCCGATCAACATTCCGGAGCCGCACCGGTACCGCACCGACGCCGCCCCCGACCGCCCGGGCGACCCGGTCCGCAACGCCCACGGCGAGGGCACGGCCACGGCGGTGCTCGACGTGCGGCCGGCGCCGCCCGACCGGCCGCTGGTGCACCGCCCGCTGCCCGGCACCGCCCTGACCCGGCTGCTGCGCACCACCGACGCCAAGGAGATCGGGGTCCTGTACCTGCTGACGTCCTTCGCGTTCTTCATCGTCGGCGGCTTCATGGCCCTGCTCATGCGGGCCGAGCTCGCCCGGCCCGGGCTGCAGCTGCTCTCGCCGGAGCAGTACAACCAGCTGTTCACCGCGCACGGCACGATCATGCTGCTGCTGTTCGCGACCCCGCTGGTGATCGGGTTCGCCAACTTCGTGGTGCCGCTGCAGATCGGCGCGGCCGACGTGGCCTTCCCGCGGCTCAACGCGGTGTCGTACTGGCTGTTCCTGCTCGGCGGCGTCCTGGTGGTGAGCGGGTTCTTCACGCCCGGCGGCGCGGCCGACTTCGGCTGGACCGCCTACGCGCCGCTGAACACCGAGCAGCACTCGCCCGGCATCGGCGCCGACCTGTGGATCATGGGCCTGGTGATCTCCGGCCTCGGCACGATCCTCGGCGCGGTAAACCTCATCACCACGATCGTCACGCTGCGGGCGCCGGGCATGACGATGTTCCGGCTGCCCATCTTCACCTGGAACATCCTGTGCACCGCCCTGCTCATCATCCTGGCGTTCCCGGTGCTGGCCGCGGCGCTGCTGGTCCTGGAGGCCGACCGCAAACTCGGCGCCACCGTCTACGACGCGGCCTACGGCGGGCCGATCCTGTGGCAGCACCTGTTCTGGTTCTTCGGCCACCCCGAGGTCTACGTGGTCGCGCTGCCGTTCTTCGGCATCGTCACCGAGATCCTCCCGGTGTTCAGCCGCAAGCCGGTCTTCGGCTACAAGGGCCTCGTCGGGGCCACGATCGCGATCACCGCCCTGTCGATGACGGTCTGGGCGCACCACATGTTCGCCACCGGGCAGGTGCTGCTGCCGTTCTTCTCGTTCCTGAGCTTCCTGATCGCGGTACCCACCGGCATCAAGTTCTTCAACTGGATCGGCACGATGGCCCGTGGGCAGCTCACGTTCGAGACGCCGATGCTGTTCTCCATCGGCTTCCTGGTCACGTTCCTGCTCGGTGGCCTGTCCGGGGTCATCCTGGCCAGCCCGCCGCTCGACTTCCACCTGAACGACTCCTACTTCGTCGTCGCGCACTTCCACTACGTGCTGTTCGGCACGATCGTCTTCGCCGCGTTCGGCGGCGTGTACTTCTGGTTCCCGAAGATCACCGGCCGGATGCTCGACGAGCGCCTGGGCAAGCTGCACTTCTGGACGATGTTCGTCGGCTTCCACATGACGTTCCTGGTCCAGCACTGGCTCGGCAGCCGGGGCATGCCGCGCCGCTACGCCGACTACCAGCCCAGCGACGGCTTCACCCTGCTCAACACCATCTCCTCGATCGGCTCGTTCGTCCTGGGCATCTCGACGCTGTTCCTGCTGTGGAACGTCTGGCGGTCCTGGAAGTTCGGCCGGGTGGTCACGGTCGCCGACCCGTGGGGCTTCGGCAACTCCCTGGAGTGGGCGACCAGCTGCCCGCCGCCGCGGCACAACTTCGAGTCCCTGCCGCGCATCCGCTCGGAGCGCCCGGCGTTCGACTACAAGTACGGCAAGCAGATCGCCGACATCGCCCGTGACCGCCCGCAGCGCGAGGTCCGCCCGGCTCAGGAGCTCGACGATGAGGGCTGAGTGGCGGGTGTTCGCCGTCATCGGCGGCTTCCTGGTCGTCGTGACCGGGGTCTACGCCTGGCTGACGGACGTGATGACCGGCGGTGTCGAACGGGTCGGCACCGTCGCGCTGGCCCTGTCGACCCTGCTGTGCGCGATGATCGGCGGCTCCTGGTATCTGATCTCCCGGCGGATGCCGCCGCGCCCCGAGGACCGGGAGGATGCCGAGCCGGCCGACGGGGCCGGGGACGTCGGCTTCTTCAGCCCGTACTCGTACTGGCCGATCCTCGTCGGCCTGGGCGCCGCCACGGCCGCCTTCGGCATCGCGGTCTGGCAGATCTGGCTTGTCGGCGTCGGCCTGGTCCTGGTCGTCCTCTCGGCCGCGGGCCTGCTGTTCGAGTACTACACCGGCACCACCCGCAGCTCCGACTGAGCGCGACCGGGCCGGCTGCGCGTTGATCACCGTGGCCGGGCGGCTTCACGGAGGGCCAGGTCGGGGGCTGTTGCAGGGATCGGCGATCCTCGGAGTCACCATCGCGGACGAGGAGGCTGCCGACGTTGACCGAACCGGCCGAGCACACCGCACAGCCGCGCACCCGGCTCACCGACCCCGCCGGGCTGTGCCTGATCGGGCTCGGGAGCATGGCGGTGCTCAACTTCTTCACCATCATGTTCTCCGGTGCCCTCGACGACTACCAGCCCGGGCTCGTGCACACGCTGTTCGCCTGGCTGCTGATCGTCGGGTGGCTGTACACCGCCGTCACGTTCATCCTGTGGCTGCACCTGGCCCGGGAGAACCTCGAGGACAACGGCGCGGACGGCCTGCGCTGGAAGCCCGTCCAGCCGGTCGTCTCCTGGTTCACCCCGGTCGCCAACCTGTGGGTGCCGATGCTCGTCGTCGCCGAGGTGTACTACCGCTCCGACAAGCTGGGCAACGAGCCGCTGCCGAGGAAGGTCGCCGGCTGGTGGGCCACGTTCGTGATCTCACTGATCCTGTTCGCGTTCCACGAGTTCGCGGTCGTCAACGCCAGCGTGCTGTTCCACTACGAACCGTGGCTCAACCTGGTCTACGGCGCGGTCGGCTGCGTGGCCGCCGGCCTCGGCTTCCACATCGTCAGCCACGTCACCGAGATCCACCAGCAGTGGGCGACGGCCGAGCCGGACGCCGGGTGACGTAAATCAGCCGCAGGATGCCGTTGTCGTACCGCTTGTGCGAGACCAGCCGCAGCGCGACAGCGGTGTCGAAGAGGGGGAGTCCTGCGCCGGGGGCGCACAGGTAGACGCCGAAGGCGGGCTGGTGGTTGGCCGCGGCCTCGGCGTACCGGTAGGTGCCGGGGTCGGCGTGCTCGCGGATCGCGTCCAGACAGGGCTCGCGGCCGTCGACCCACAGCGGCAGCGGCGGGAACTGCACGCGCACGTCGGCGGCGAGCAGCGCGGCGAGCGCGGCCCGGTCACCGGTCCGGTGCGCGTCCACGTAACGGCGCAGCATCCGCCGCTCCGCTCCGCTCCGCTCCGCTCGCCGCCCGCCCGCCCGCCCGCCCAGTCCAGGCGCTCGCGGAGCCGCGCGGCCGTCGAACCCGGGCCGGCCGCGCCAGGCCCGCAGGAACGTCTCCTGCACCAGGTCCTCGGCCTCGCCGAGCGCGCCCACCATCCGGTAACAATGCGCCCGCAACTCACGGGCGGTCACCGCCGCGGCAAGCTCGTCGTCGCCGTCGACTGATCGATGCTGAGCTGGGCGCCGAGCTCCTGGAAGCCGAGCGCCCGGGCCACCCGGCGCGACGGCTCGGGCCGGGCCCGCCACTGCGGGAGCAGCCCGGCGTCCAGGGCGGCGGTGACGGCCGCGGCGGCGACCGTCCGGGCCAGCCCGCGGCCGCGGTGCGCCGGATCGGTCAGGACGCTCAGGTGCGCGACGCCGCCCGGCCAGACCTCGTAGCCGGCCGCGGCGACGACGGCCGGCCCGTCCCGCACGACGAACGCCGGCGAGGTGATCGCGTCGAGCCCCGCCTCGCCGGCCTCGTCGCCCGGGACCCGGTCGAGCAGCGGGCGCAGGTCCGCGGGGTCCGCCGCGGCGGCGCCGGCCACCGGCCGGAAGCACTCGGCGTCGCAGTAGGCGAGGGTCGCCGGGCCCAGGACGCCGGCGAGCGGCAGCCGGGCGCCGATGACCTGCGGGTCGGTCACGGCCGTGACCGGGAGGCCGCCGAGCGCGCGGCGGACGGCGGCGGCCGTGTGCTCGTCCGGCGCGGTGGCGATGGCGGCGTCACCGATGGTGACGATCCCGACCCAGCCGGGCGGGCTCAGGTGTGACGCCGGCGACACGACCACCGTGACGGCCGCGTCGGTGAAGCGGACGGGCGCCGCGGCCATCCCGGTCCACACGCGGCGCACCCGGTGGAGCATCGATCCGTCGGGCATGTGTCACGCTCCGCCACTCGTTCCGATTGTGATTGGCCGGTCCGGGCGCGGGGTACAAGCGCCGCCGTGACAAACATCGTCCTTCCCGGCAGTGTCCTGGCGGGCACCGCCGCCGAACTCGTCGAACGTCACCGGGCGGAGCCGGGCGGCGACGGCACGTGCCAGGCGTGCGGCTGGCCCGCCCCGTGCCCGGCCGCACAGCACGCCGGCCTGGTGCTCGCGTCCACCCCGGCCGCCCGGGCCGCCGCCACGGGGCCTGTCGCACCGCCGCTGCGCGCCGCGGCCTGAGCGGGCTGCGGCGGTCACCAGCCGCGAACCCGCGGCCACACGGCCTCGACGATGCGTGAGCCGGGCTCGACGACGTGGTAGGCGTCGTGCTGGCCGGCGGTCGCGCACGCGTGGATCGGCAGGATCCGCACCCGGGCGCCGACCGGCAGCTCCGGCAGCCGCGCGGCACTGCCGGGCCGGATCGCCAGCATCCCGTGCTCCTGGCTCGCGTCGGCCATGACCAGGTCGTCGAAGAGGACACCGTCGAGGTCGGCGACGAGCCCGTAGCTCTGGTCGACCCGCTGCCGTGACGTACCCCGATCGCGGGACGTGGCCATCCAGCCGCCGTCGGTGAGGATCCAGCCCTTGCCGGCCTGGTGCCCGATGACGGTGACGACGACCGACAGCGCGAGATCCGCGTGGCTGCACACGCCGATGCCGGCCATCACGAGGTCGAAGAAGACGAAGTTGCCGGCCCGGACCTCCGTCACGCCGCGCAGGTCGGTGGCGAAGTGCGCGGTCGGCGTCGACCCGACGCTCACGACAGGCGTGGCGAACCCGGCCGCGCGCAGCACCTGCGCCGCCCGCACGGCCACGTCCCGCTCGTGCTGGGCGGCCGCCCGCAGCTGCTCGTCACCGTCGGCGAAGTACGACTCCCCGGCGTGCACCAGCACTCCGCGCACCTGCCCGCCGGACGCCTCCAGCGTGGCCGCGATGTCCACGAGCGCCGGATCGTCCGGGTGTACGCCACCGCGGTGCCCGTCGCAGTCGACCTCGATGAACGCCGGCACCCCCGCGCCCGCGGCCTGCTCGACGCTGTCCAGCAGCACCGTGAGGTCCACGCCGCGCTCCCGCAGGGCCCGCACCCGTGGCAGCTTGTGCGGGGCGATGCCGACGGCGTAGAGGATGTCCCGGTATCCGGCGTCCGCGAACGCCTCGGCCTCGGCGAGAGTCGACACGGTGATCGCCCCGCCGGGCTCGACGATCCCGGCGACCTCGACCGACTTGGCCGTCTTGACGTGCTGGCGCAGCGAGACGCCGAGCCGCTCGAGGTGGGCCTGCAGGCGCCTGGCGTTCGCCTCGACGCGGCCGCGCTCCAGCGCCAGGAACGGGGTCGAAGGATCGTCCAATGAGCCGGTCACGACTGGTCAGGCTACCGGCTCCGACTGGTAGCCCGCCGCCTGCAGGCGAAACAGCCGGGCGTACGCACCGTTCGCGGCCATCAGCTCGTCGTGGGTGCCCCGCTCGGTGATCCGGCCGTCGGCGAGGACGACGAGCGTGTCGGCGTCGCGCAGCGCACCCAGGCGGTGCGAGATCAGCAGGCTCGTCGCGCCCGCCCGGTGCGTCCGCAGGCCCCGGTGGATCGCGTGCTCGGCCTCGGCGTCCAGGCCGGCGCTCGGCTCGTCGAGGATGAGCAGGTCGCGGCCGTCGCGCAGGTAGGTGCGGGCCAGGGCCAGGCGCTGCCACTGCCCGCCGGAGAGCAGCACCCCCGTGGACTCGTCGTCCGGCCCGTCGGTGAACATTTTCGAGAGCATGGTGTCGTACCCGTGCGGCAGCGCCCGCACCGTCGAGTCGATCCCGGCCCGGGCCGCCGCGGCCCGGATGCGCTCCGGCGAGGACATCGCGTCCACGTCGCCGAGGCCGATGTTCTCGGCCGCGGTGAGCTCGTAGGTCATGTAGTCCTGGAACAGCGCGCCGATCCGGCTGCGCAGGTCGTCGAGGGACAGGTCGCGCACGTCCTGGCCGTCCCACAGGACGGTGCCGCGGTCCGGGTCGTAGAACCGGCACAGCAGCTTCACGATCGTGCTCTTCCCGGCGCCGTTCAGCCCGACCAGGCCGACCGCCTCGCCGTGCGGGATGACGAGCGTGACGCCGCGCAGGACCCAGTCCTGGTCGGGCGAGTATCGAAACCACACGTCGCGCAGCTCGACCGCGGTGCGCAGCCGGGGGACCGGGGCCGGGTCCGGCGGCTGCGGCAGGTCGGGGGTCGCGTCCAGGACGGCCCGGAAGTGCCGGTAGAGCAGCAGCGCGTGGTGCATCAGCGCCACCCGGTTGACGAGCGCGGCCAGCGTGGTCTGCAGCGCGGCGATGGCGGCCACGAGCGCGGAGACGTCGCCGACGCTGAGCGCACCGTGCAGCGCGGCCCGGGCCGCCCAGGCCAGCGCGGCACCCAGCACCAGCGCCGAGAGCAGGCCGAGTGCGAACTGCACGCGCAGCGTGCGGGCGTCGAGGCGGCGGCGCTGCCCGTCGGAGGCGGCCAGTTCGTCGAGCATGCGCAGGCGGAACAGCTCCGAGAGGCCGAGCAGGCGCACCTCCTTGGCGGCGGGGAGGCTCGTCTGCAGCTCGGCGTAGAAGAACTCGCGGCGCTCGTGCGGGCTGATGCTCCACATCATCGCCGCCTGCTCGCGGCTCAGCCGGACCTCGGCGATGAGCGCCGGCAGCAGCCCGACGAGCGTGACAGCGGCGATGGCCGGGTTGATCGCGGCCAGCACCACGACCATGCCCGCGAGCGTCACCGCGAGCTGGGCGGTGCCGATGACGCCGCGGACGACCTGGCCGGGGCCCGAGCGGCCGGCGGTCTGCGCCATCCGGAGGCGGTCGTGGAACGCCGGGTCCTCCAGCCGGGCCAGGCCGGTCAGGCGGGCGGTGGCCTGATACAGGTCGGACTGGGCGCGGCGGCCGATCGCGCGCCCGACCTCGTTCTGCAGATACGTGCCGAGCGACGGCAGCGTGGCCGCGAACAGCCCGGCGACGACCAGGCCGGCGATGCTGAGGGCGAGCGTCCGCGCGGTACCCCCGCCGCTGGAAATTTCATCGAGGGCGCTCTTGAGCAGCCACACGGTGGCGACGGGCACGGCCGCGCCGACCAGGGTGACCACGGCGTCACCGGCCAGCCGGGCCGGGGTGGCGCGCACGCCGAGCCGCAGCGCGTGCCAGGCATCGTGGAGTGGTTGACGCATCCGCGTAAATTACCGTGACTGTGCTCGATATACATGCCCTGCGGTGGCTGCCGTGGCTGCTGATCCGGGTCGCCGGCGGCAGCATGGCCCCCGCCCTGCACGACGGTGACCTGCTGCTGGTGCGGCGCTACCGGGGCCAGCCGCTGCGCGTCGGCGACATCGTCGTGCTGCACCGGCCGACCGGTCCCGTGCAGCTGCCACCGGGCGTGACTGTCGCGGCCGGCCCGGTCCCGCCGCAGCGGGCGGGTCGGCTCGTCAAGCGCATCGCCGCATTCGAGGGTGACGATGCCATGGTGGTGCTCGGGGACAGCCCCGGGTACGACTCCCGGCTCTTCGGGCCGGTCCCGGTGAGCACCACCATCGGCATCGTGCGGCGACGGCTCTAGCCGAGGCGGAAGCGCTGGGCCGCCGTCGTGTTGCAGTCCCAGATGCGCAGCAGGTCACCCGCCTTCTGGTTGTTGTTCGGGTCGTCGACGCAGCGGCCCGACTGCGGGTTGAACAGCGTGCCGTCGGCGCGCGTCGTCCAGGTCTGCGACGCGGTGCCGTTGCAGTCCCACAGCTGCACTGCCGTGCCGTTGGCCGTGCCGCCGTTCACCACGTCCAGGCACTTGCCGAGCGTGCGCAGCGACTGGTCGCCGGGCGCCGACCAGCGCTGGGCGTCGCTGTTGTTGCAGCCCCAGAGCTGCACGGCCGTGCCCGAGGCCGGGGAGGCGTTGGCCACGTCGGCGCACAGCCCGCCCGGGCCGGTCACCGGGCCCGGCGGCAGCTTCCAGAGCTGCGCGGACGAGCCGTTGCAGGTGTAGGTCTGCAGCTGCACCGCCCCCGGCGTGGTGTTGCCGTTGGGCACGTCCAGGCACTGACCGCCGGACACGAGGGCCCCGCTGGACTGGTGTGACCACTGCTGTGCCGCCGCGCCCGAGCACGTGGCGATCGTGACCGCGGCGCCGGCGGTCACGCACTTGCCCAGGACGCGCAGCGTGTTGTCGGCGCCGTAGGCGAACGTCTGCGCGGCGGTGTGGTTGCACCCGTACATCTGCAGCGCCGTGCCGTCCGTGGCGCTCCCGCCGCGCACGTCCAGGCACAGCCCGCCGACGCCGACGACCTCGCCGGCGGTCGGGTTCGCCGTGGCCGAGCCCGCGAGCGTGACGGTGTGCTGGGCGTTGAGCGGCAGCGCGGCCGTCGTCACGGTGACGGTGCGCTGGTTGGCGTTCCACGCCCAGGCCGTCTCGGGGACCTGCACACCGTCGACGCTGACCGCGGTCGGGGCGTTGGAGTTCGAGAGCCTGAGGGTGTACTGCCGGGAGGTCGGTGCCCCCGCGAAGCTCCCGGTCTGGGCGCCGATCGTGAGCGTGCGCGACGCCTCGCTCCAGGCCAGCGGGGCCCGGGTCGACGCCGTCGGCGCGCCCTCACCGGCGTCGGAGTAGAGCGAGAAGGTGCCGTCGGCGCCGGCCGCCACGTTGACGGTCAGCTGGGTCAGGGGCCGCTGGGCGGCGTTGTCGACGTAGTCGGTGCGGGTCGGCAGGATGCCGCCGGACTTGACGAGCACCGGCATCTGCGACAGCGGCGAGGTGTAGGTCACCGTGGACGGTCCACTGTAGACCTGGCCGGTGAAGTAGTCGGTCCAGGAGCCCGGCGGGATCCAGACCGAGCGGGAGCCGGAGCTGCTGGTGATCGGCGCGACGAGGACGTTGTCGCCGTAGAGGTACTCGCTGGGGTTCGTGTACGCCTCGGCGCTGCCCGGGTAGTTGAGGTACAGCGGCCGGGTGATCGGCACGCCCGTCGCGCTGGCCTGCTGGGCGAGCGTGTAGGTGTAGGGGACCAGGGCCTCGCGCAGCCGCAGGAACGTCTCGGCGCTGGCCTGGGCCGCGCCCGTGTAGTTCCACGGCAGCCGGTCGCCGTGGTCGGAGTGCAGCCGGTCGACCGGCTGGAAGGTGCCCAGCTGCAGCCACCGCGCGTACAGGTCGTCGGCGAGGTGCCCGCCGTGGAAGCTGCCGATGTCGTGGCTGACGTTGGAGAACCCGGCCGCGGCCTCGTCCGGCGTGAACCGGGCCTCGAACGCGAGCATGTCCCAGGTCGCCGGGGTGTCGCCGGTGAACTGCATCGTGTTGCGCCGCTCGGCCCACGGCCCGACGGCGAAGTTGGAGTCGTCGTTGCCGAACTCGGCTCCGCCGATCCGCCCGAACGAGAACCCGCGCAGCCCGCGCGCGGCCGCCGCGTCGGCGTACGCCTGGTTGATGAGCGTGTCCGGCGACACGTGCGGGTCCGACGCGGTCGAGGCGCCGCAGCCGGTGCAGTAGTCGAGCCACCAGGTGCGCACGCCCTGCTGTTCGAACGACTTGTGCAGGTTCATGTACGCGGCCATGTGCGCGGGCTTGGACCAGTCGAAGACGTAGTTGCCGCCGTCCGGGATCAGCCCGCCGGCCTGGCTGTTCGCGGTCGCGAACTTGGGATCGTTCCCGGCGATGCTGGTGTGGACGTTCAGCGAGACGTTGAGCCCCTGCTGCTTCGTCCAGTCCATGAAGCCCTGCGGGTCCGGGAACAGTGCGGTGTTCCAGTTCCAGCCGTTCCACTGGCTGGGCGACTTGAAGTCGGTGTCGATGACGAGCCAGTCGATCGGCGTGAACGAGCTGCGGAACGTGGGCAGCAGCGTGTTCTGGTAGTCGGCCGTGCTGTACGCGTAGTAGCGGGAGTACCAGACGCCGTACGCGGACTGGGGCAGCAGCGCGGAGCCGCCGGTGAGCGCGTTGAGGTCGCTGAGGCCCTGCTTGAAGTTCTGCCCGTAGCCGAAGAAGTAGCCGTCCTGGTACGGCTGGTTGCCGTGCCCCGGCCGGGTGCTCACGACGTGCGCGGCGTTGAGCAGGGCGGTGCGGCTGTCGTCGAGGAGGTACCAGCCGGACTTGGCCAGGATCCCCGGGTGCTCCGGCACCGGCACGGTCCGCGGGTTGTCGAGCGACCGCGACCAGCCGCCGAGCGCGTCCTTCGGCCCGGCGCCGTACCCGGTCGTCAGCAGCGTGTTGGCCGCCGCCGGATACGTCGTCGAGCCGGTCGGCGTCAACGCGATGCTGTCGATGTTGACGCGCCCGGAGTCGCTCGCGTTCTGCACGACCGTGACGGTGCTCGTCCCGGCCGGCACGCTGACGGTCGTCGCGGCGGTGCTCCACGTGTCCCAGCTGCCCGTCGGCGGCAGGCTGAGCTGCGGCCCGGCCGTGCTGCCGATCTTCGTCGACATCGACCGGGTGGTGGTCTGCCCGTCCCCGCCCGCCGCGTTGGCGTAGCGGACCTGCAGCTTGTAGCTGCCGGCGGCCGGCACGTTGCTCACGTCGATCGCGAGCGACGACCCGGTCTTCTCGATCCCGGCCACGAACGCCGACCCGGTGTTGCCGGTGTGGTCGTAGGCGGGCGTAGCGTTGCCGGTGAGCAGCGCATTCTCGGCCTCACAGGCGGTGTTGTAGGCACAGAACGACGGGAAGGCGGGCGCCGCGACGACGCCGGTGGCCAGCGTCACCGACACGTTCTGCGCCGTGAAGGGCCCACTGCCCTGCTTGTACCGCAGGGTCAGCGCGCTTGTCTGAATCTGCCGATAGCCGTCCGCCGTCACCGACGTCGTGTAGGCCGGCACCGGGAAGCTCCGGTTGACGACGTTGAACGTCGTCAGGTCCTGGAACACCCCGTCCCCGGCATACTCCAGCCGGATGAGCGTAGGCGACAGCACATCGAACCGGGCGTTGCCGTCGGTGACGACCGCGGTGGCCGCCTGAGCAGCCGGCGCCGGCGCGGCGAGCGACCCGGCGACGAGGGCGAGAGCAGCGAGAACACGGGGAAGGAGGCGACGATGGTGCACACAGACCTCACAGGGGCAGCACGTGGCGGGGATGCTGCCTCTCACCTCACGCTTTCGTAACTAAAGTTGTCAATACGCGTTTCGGAAAGTGTTGACAGAACGCGCTGGAAGTGCCGAGTACCACTGGATGGTTGCGGCTGTCCGTTGCGGGGTGGCGATCAGGTGGGCTGTGTGTTCCACCAGCGGGGCAGGTCGACGTCCGGCGTGTCCGGGCTCGTGAAGTGGAACGGCACGCCGAGGTGCTGGGCCAGGGCCCGGCCCTGCTCCGTCGCCCGCCGGGCCTCCGGCCAGGGCGGCACCTGGCCGTTGAACAGGCGGATGTCGCCGCCGTGCCGCAGCGCCGTCAACGTCACCGCGTCGAAGCGGTCGTGGTTCGGGCCCGGCCGGCGCACGATCGCCGCCAGTTCGACGAACCAGCCCTGGGTGTCGCCGTCCCACAGTGCTTCGATGGCGGCGACCGGGGCGGTTATCGCGACGGCCTTCTCCAGCAGCTGCTCGGTCGTCAACGGCGGCGGCTCGGGTGGAAGACGGCCCTGGCGGTCCAGCTCGGCGCGCCGCTCGGCCAGCAGATCCTGGGCCTCGTACAGTGCGGGCCGCGGCCGCAGGCCGTCGTCCCCGCGCAGCAGGACGATGGCGGCGATCATCCGGCCCGCGCACAGCAGCTCGTCGATGAGGTCCTGCACCGGGGCGCTCAGCGTGTCCCACCAGCCGTCGTGCGGGTGCATGGCGCCGGTATCGGTCACGCGAGATGCTCCGTCGGCTCGCCGGCCGCCGGCGACGGGACCGGGAACGCGTAGCAGCGTATGGCGACCTCCCGGGTGGCGGCGACCGCAACGCTGAGCAGCAGCACTCGACGTCTCACCACGCCGACGATACGGGCGGCGGCCCGCGCGGTCAGCCCTCGGTGCGGAACCACTTCGGGGTGTGCAGGGCCAGCGGCCGTTCGATCTGGATGTGCGGCGCGGCCCGGCGCAGGGCGTTGAGGAACGGCCACACGTCGTGGACGCCGGCGACGTGGATGCGGCGGCCGTCGTTGAGCACGATCGTCGTGTAGTTCTTCGGGTGCGGGACGACCTGGTGGACGTCGGTCAGGGGTGCGCTGCCGCCGCGCAGGACGGCGCGCCAGTGGAGCCGGTCGCCGTCGATGCGCAGGCGGTAGACGACCCGGAACAGGGCCAGGTAGCCGTAGACGGCGCCGACGATCAGGCCGAGCGGGACGAAGGCGATGCGTTGCCACAGGCTGTCGGTGCCGAGCACGCCCGCCGCCGCGGCGATGCCGAGGGCCACGGGGGCGACGAAGGCGGCCAGGACCGCGGCCGTGCGCACGAAGAGGCTGCCGAACGTGTACGTCGTGGCGATTCGATCGTCGTCCATGGCGCCTGGTTTGCCCGCCGCCCGGGCAAAGTATTCATGGCTGTCGTCCGGGCGGTGCGCGGGCGGCCGCACCCGTCCGTGGCGGATAGCATGCGGCGTGGTCAACGGGTGGCACGGGTGGTTCGGGACGATCACGGGTGTGGTCCTGGTGACGGTCGTCGTGCTGCCGTTGGCCGTGGTGGCCGTCTGGGTGGTGAAGCGGCTGCGCGGCGGGTCGTGGCGCACGGCGGTCGCCGAGGTCGGGATCGTGTACGGGACGGTGCCGTGGGTCTGGATGATCCTGCTGCCCAACCGGGGTGGGGACCCGGATCGGGCGCGGGTGAACCTGGTGCCGCTGCGCGACCTCGTCGCGGTCGTCGGGCACGGGCCGCTGTCGGCGACGGTGCAGATCGTCGGCAACCTGCTGGTGTTCGCGGCGCTCGGGTTCTTCGGGCCGGTCCGGTTCCCGGCCCTGGCGTCGGTGCCACGGGTGCTGGGGCTGGCCGGCGGGCTTTCGGTGCTTGTGGAGACGCTGCAGTACGTCCTGGCCCTCGGACGGTTCTCCTCGGTCGACGACGTCCTGCTCAATGCGGCAGCCCGAGATCTACGCCCGGGAGCTGCGCGACTTCTTCCGCCCGTTCCGCTGACGGCGCGGCCGGGAGCGGCGGGCGGCGCCGGCAGCGGTGCGGTGCTCAGTGCCCGGTGCCGGTGGCCGCGTTCGGGTGCACCTCGCTTGCGTAGTAGCGGTACAGCAGGTACGCCGCCACGGCGCTCAGCAGGTGCCACACGGCGTGCCCCTGCAGCAGGGAGTGCGGCGCGCAGAGCCCCTGGTTCGTGACGTTCCAGATGGTGAACGCCAGCACCATCGCCCCGATCGACGCATACGCGAACCCGGCCTGGCTGCGGCTCTCCCGCCGGCGGATGATGCCGATCTCGAGGGCGACGGCGGTGAGCAGCAGGACCCCGAAGGCGACGTTCCCGGCGTACATGACGACCGGGATCGGCGTCGTGTAGAGCCCGGCCAGTTCGCACGCGCCGACGCAGGCCAGGTACACGGCCGCGAAGAGGCCGTAGCCCCGGCGGAGCCGGCGCATGACGGCGTACGACACGGCGAACGCGGCGATGAGGTACATGCTGAGCATGTCCAGCGCCCCACCGGCGGCCGACTGGGTGGCGTGCATGGCGGCGCTGGCCGGCCCGAGCAGGACGACGATGACGGCCATGGGTGCCTGGACCGGCGTCTTCGTCCGGTCCCAGGCGATGAGCAGCCCGGCGACGACGAACCCGAGGTTGCTGAACGTGTTGGCCGGCTGCCGGACCGGGCCGGGCCGGGCCGCCTCACAGAACGTGTTCCCGCGCCCGACGTCCGGCCCGAGCCACCCCCGCGCGATCGCCACGGCGAGCAGCCCGCACGACAGGACGGCCGTCGACCCGGCGGCGACGAGTGCGGTGCGGCTGCGCTGCGGCATGACTGCGAGCCTACGGCCGGGTGCGGGTCTGGTAGAACGGGCGGATGCTGAAGGCGTGGCTGTCGGTGGTCCTCGGGCTCGTGCTCCTCGTGACCGGCGTGGCGGTGTTCGCGACCGTCGATCGGGGGCTGCGGGTCGAATCGACGCACGTGGGTGCGGTACCGGTGCAGGTGGTGCGGGCCGACAGTGCGTCGGGCGCGGGTAAGCGGCCGGTGGTGGTGGTCGTGCACGGGTACGCCGGGTCCGGGCGGCTCATGCGGCCGTTCGCCGACACCCTCGCCCGCCGCGGCTATCTCGTGGCGCTGCCCGACCTGGCCGGGCACGGCGCCAACACCGAGCGGCTCACGCAGGAGGGCCTGGACCGGGACCTGGCGGCGGTGGTTCGCTTCGCGCGGGGGCGGCCGGACGCCGACCCGGCCCGGGTGGCGCTCGTCGGGCACTCGATGGGTGCGGCCGCCGTGGTGCGGGCGGGTGCCGCCGATCAGACGATCGCGGCCACCGTGGCCATCTCCATCGGTGACGACGCGTCGGCGGCGCTGCGGCCGGGGCCGCGGCACCTGCTCGGCCTTTACGGTGCGCTCGAGCCCGCCGGGATCGGGGCGACCGAGCGGGCCATGGGGGCCGAGCGGGTCGTGCCGGTGCCGCTTGTCGAGCACATCGGGGTGCTCTTCGCCGACCGCACGCACCACGAGACCGCGCAGTGGCTGGACCGGGCGCTGGGTCATCGGCCGGAGCGGCCGGTCATCGCGGCCAAGGACCGGCTGATCCCGGGCATCCTGAGCCTGGCCGGCGCGCTGCTGATCCTCGTCGGCGGGCTGCTGCTGCGGCGCACCGGGACCGCGCGGGTGCCGCTCGGGCGGGAGCGGCTCGGCCGGCGGCTCGGTGCGGTGCTGCTGGCGCCGGTCGCGGGTGAGCTGCTCGGCGTCGCCCTGGCCTACCTGCTGCCCAACAATGTGACCGGATACCTGACCGGCTACTTCGCCGGGTGCGGGGCCGTGCTGCTCGCGGCGGCGCTGCTCGTGGCCGGCCCGGCCCGCCCCGCGCGGCCGTCGCTCGCGGCCGTCGGCGGCGCGGCCCTCGTCGCGGTCGCGGCGCTCGCGGCGGTGGTGCTCCCCGTCCACTTCGGACTGACGGACGTCGCGCCGCACGGGCCCGACTGGTGGGTCGTCGGGCTGCTCGCCGTGGCCGTCGCGGGCCTGCTCGCCGGGGCCCACGCGCTGTTCGGGCCGCCGTGGAGCTACGCCGCGGTCCTCATCCTGTGCCTGCCGCTGCCGGTGGCGTCGCTCGCCGGGGTCGCGCCCGGCTTCCTGGCCATCATCTCGCCGCTGGTCATGGTGCTCATCGTGCTGCACTTCGCGGTGAGCGCGGCGGCGGGCCGGCCGTGGTGGCGCACGGTCGCGGCCGGTGCGCTGACCGTGGCATGGCCGGTCGCCGTGGTCCTGCCCGTCCTCGGCCGGTAGCGCCCCCCGGGGCCGGCGACGCTCGACGGGCCGGCCGGGGTGCGGGCATCCCCGGCGCTGCCGGGGCCGAGCGGGACGCGCGGGTGGCCGCCACGGCGACCCGCCCGGCGTGCCGTGAATGGACGGCCGCGTCCGGCGCCGGCACCGGACGCGGCCGTCGCGCTCACAGCCGGGCGATGATGGAGGCCGGGTCCTCCATGGCGTCGGCGACGCTGCGGATGAAGCCGGCCGCCGTGCCGCCGTCGCAGACCCGGTGGTCGAAGACGAAGCTCAGCTGGGTCACCTTGCGCACGCAGAGCCGGCCCTCGACGACCCAGGGGCGGTCGATGATGCGGCCCACGCCCAGGATGGCGACCTGGGGGTGGTTGATGATGGCGGCCGAGCCGTCCACGCGGAAGGCGCCGTAGTTGTTGAGGGTGAACGTGCCCGCCGACTGCTCCTGCGGGGTGGTGCGGCCCTCGCGGGCGGCGGCG
The DNA here is from genome assembly GCF_019904175.1 of Dactylosporangium vinaceum. Classification (GTDB taxonomy): domain Bacteria; phylum Actinomycetota; class Actinomycetes; order Mycobacteriales; family Micromonosporaceae; genus Dactylosporangium; species Dactylosporangium vinaceum. The sequence goes on from NZ_CP061913.1 coordinate 5,828,189, forward strand.
GTCAGGCGGCGGATCTCGGTGTCGAGCTGCGCGGTCGTCATCCGCTCGGCGCCGATGACGGCCGGGACGACCAGGCCGCGCTCGCCCTGGACGGCGATGCCGAGGTTGATGCGGTCGCTGGTGACGATCTCCTGGCGCTCGGTGTCGATCCGCGCGTTGAGGACCGGGTACTGCTGCAGGCCCGCGACCACGAACCGGGCGATGTAGGCCAGCAGGCCGGGGCCCGAGGCGGCGCTCTCGCGGAGGTTCCACAGGGCGGTGGCATCGACGTCGACCCACACCGTGGCCTCGGGGATCTCGGTGCGGCTGCGGGTGAGCGCGGCGCTGACGGCCTTGCGGAAGCCGGTCATGGGCGCGCGGTGCTCGCCGGGTGCGGCCGGTGCCGGGCCGGCGGCCGCGGCGGCGCGCTCCACGTCCGCGCGGGTGATGACGCCGCCGGGGCCGGTCGCCGCCACCGCGTGGAGGTCCACACCGTGGCTCTTCGCCAGGTTGCGCACCAGGGGAGACATGACAAGCGGTGCCCGCCCGGCCGGGCGGGCACCGGCGGACGGGGCGGCGGCGCGCGGGCGGCGCTTGCGGCCGGTGGCCGCCGACTCGCTGGTGCCGTAGCCGATCAGCACGTTGCCGGAGCCGCCGCCGGCCGGCTGCGCCCCTTCCGATGGGGGCTGGGCCACCTGGGCGCCCGCCCGCTCCTCTTCGCGGTATGCGGCGGCGGACGGATGCTCCACGGTGATCAGGGCCTTGCCGACGCCCACGGTCTCGCCCGCCTGCGCGTGCAGGGCCGACACCCGACCGGCATAGGGCGACGGTACCTCCACCAGGGCTTTCGCGGTTTCGACCTCGGCGATGCTCTGGTCGACGGCCACCTGGTCGCCCTCGGCCACCAGCCAGCGGACCAGCTCCGCCTCCGTCAGGCCCTCGCCCAGGTCGGGCAGCAGGAACGTCTGTGCGGTCATCTCACTGCTCCCACTGCAGGTCGTCGACGGCGTCGAGCACCCGGTCGACGCCCGGGAGCTGGAAGTGCTCCAGCTTGGGCGGCGGATACGGGATGTCCAGACCCGTCACCCGGCGGACCGGCGCGGCCAGCGAGTGGAAGCACCGCTCGCTCACGCGGGCGGCGATCTCGGACGCGACGCTGGCGAACCCGGCGGCCTCGGCCACCACGACGGCCCGGCCGGTCGAGCGCACCGCGGCGCACACGGTCTCGTCGTCGAACGGCACGATCGAGCGCACGTCGACGACCTGGAGACTGCGGCCCTCCTGCGCGGCGGCCTCGGCGGCCTCCAGCGCGACCGGGACCGACGGTCCATAGGCGATGAGCGTGGCGTCGGTACCGTCGCGGCGGATCACCGCCCGCCCGATCCCGGGGACCGCCGGCGGGAGCTCGACCTCCTCCTTGCTCCAGTACAGCTTCTTCGGCTCCATGAACACGACCGGGTCGTCGGACGCGATGGCCGCCCGCAGCAGCGCGTAGGCGTCGGCGGGCGTGGCCGGCGTGACGACGTGCAGGCCCGGCGTGTGGGCGTAGTAGGCCTCCGACGAGTCGCAGTGGTGCTCGACGCCGCCGATGCCGCCGGCGTACGGCACCCGCAGTACCATCGGCACCGGCACTTTGCCTTTCGTCCGGTTCCGCATCTTGGCGACGTGGCTGACGATCTGCTCGAACGCCGGGTAGGCGAACGCGTCGAACTGCAGCTCGACGACCGGCCGGAGCCCGTTCATGGCCATGCCGACGGCCATCCCGACAATGCCCGACTCGGCCAGCGGCGTGTCGAAGCAGCGGGTCTCGCCGAAGTCGGCGGTCAGGCCGTCGGTGATGCGGAAGACGCCGCCGAGCGGCCCGACGTCCTCGCCGAACACCACGACCGTGGGGTCCTCGGCCAGGGCGTCGCGCAGCGCCCGGTTCAGCGCCTGGGCCATGGAGAGCTTCTCGTGCGTGCTCATCGGGGCGCACCGTCCCGGGCCAGCTCGTCGGCGATCATCGCGGCCTGCTCCCGCAGCTGGGGCGTGGGGCCGGCGTAGACGTACGCGAACAGGTCCTGCGGGTCGGGCTCGACGTCGCGGTTGATGCCGGTGCGCAGGTGCTCGGCGACCCGCTGGGCGTCGGCGGCGAACTCGGCCCGGCGCTCGTCGGACAGGGCGCCACGGTCGCGCAGGTAGGTCTCCAGGCGGGTGATCGGGTCGCGGCCGGCCCACTCGGCGACCTCGGCGTCGTCGCGGTAGCGCTTCGCGTCGTCGGCGTTGGTGTGCGCCTGCATGCGGTACGTGTGCGCCTCGACGAGCTGCGGGCCGCCGCCGTCGCGGGCCCGGTCGACGGCGGCGCCGAGCACCGCCAGCAGCGCGGCGACGTCGTTGCCGTCGACCTGCTCGCCCGGCATGCCGTAGCCGACCGCCTTGTGGGCGAGGGTCGGCGCGGCGCTCTGGCGGGCCAGGGGGACGCTGATGGCGTACTTGTTGTTCTGCACGAAGAACACCACCGGCGCCTGGAACACGGCGGCGAAGTTCAGCGCCTCGTGGAAGTCGCCCTCGCTGGTGCCGCCGTCGCCGCACATCGCCAGGACCACCGTCGGCTCGTGCTTGAGCCGCGCCGCGACCGCCACCCCCACCGCATGGGGCAGCTGCGTGGCCAGCGGCGTCGCGTGCGGGGCGACCTTGTACTCGTACGGGTCGTACCCGCAGTGCCAGTCGCCCTTGAGCAGGCTCAGCGCCTCGACCGGGTCCACGCCCTTCTCGGCGACGGCGGCGGTGTCGCGGTAGGTCGGAAACAGCCAGTCGTCGGCCGCCAGGACCTGGGCGGCGGCGACCTGGCACGCCTCCTGGCCGTGCGAGGAGGGGTACACGGCCAGCCGCCCCTGGCGGACCAGCGCGTACGCCTGGTCGTTGAGCCGGCGGGCGACGATCATCGCGCGCAGGGCTCGCAGCAGCGTGGAGTCGTCCGGGCGCTTCTGGTCCGGATTGTCCACGGCCTGCCCGTTCGCGTCGACGAGGGTGACCGGCTCGGCGGACGGCAGCAGGTGACTGGGGTCACGTGTCATGCGGTAATCGTCGGCGCTGCGCCATTCGTGTTCCACATTGCGGGAAAATCCGAGAAGATGGTGTCGCGGATCCGGGTCCGGCGGGCCGAACGTCCAGGCTCGCGGGCGGTTGTGCGAAAGGCGGTGGACAGGTGGCCGTGTCGCTCGACGACATCGACAGGCGGATTCTCGCCGCGCTGTCGCAGGACGGCCGCATGTCGATGCGCACCCTGGCCGAGCGGCTGCACATCTCGCGCGCCAATGCGTACGCGCGGGTGCAGCGCCTGCGGGAGACGAACGTCATCCGGGGTTTCCGGGCCGACGTCGACCACGTGGCCGCCGGGATGGGCACCTCCGCGTACGTCACGGTCACGCTGCGCCAGGCCGAGTGGCGCACCGTGGCGCCGCAGCTGCGGGCCCTGCCGGGCGTGGTGCACATCGCCCTGGTCGGCGGGGACTTCGACGCGATACTGCTGGTGCGGGCGCGGGACAACGAGCATCTGCGGCGGCTGGTGCTCGACGTGATCCAGGGCATGCCGGGGGTGGTCAGCACCCGGACGCTGCTGGTCTTCGAGGAGACCGAGCCGTCGTCCTACGCCTCGATGTGGGACGCCGACTGAGCTCGGGGGATCAGGTTTCCGCGGTCCGGAGCCGGCCGCGGCGCTGGCGGTGGATGCCGGCCAGGACGGTGGCGACCACGACGGCACCGGTCAGGCCGATGGCGGCCGGGGCGGGCAGGGCGTCGGTGGTGCCGTCGACGATGCCGATGGCGGCGACGACCGGCAGGGCGGCGGCGGGCCAGGGCCAGGCGGCGCGCAGGGTGCCGGCGGTGCCGGCCACGACGGCCGCGGTGCCGGCCAGGAACAGACCCACGCCGCCGTGCAGCGCCCAGGGCGCGCCGTCGCCGGGGTGGACGATGTACTCCTCGACGCCCACCGCGAAGACCGCCAGGCCGAGGGTCAGGGGCAGGTGGCCGTAGATGTAGGCGTCGGGCACCCAGCTCTCCTGGTCGTCGCCGTCGGTCTCCAGGCGGCGTTTGCCGGCGGCGCCGCCCAGGTCGAAGTAGTTCCACCAGGCGGCGGCCACGGCGAGGAAGGCGATGGCGGCCGGGGCCACCGCGTCGGCGCGCCAGTCCGTCTCGTGGACGCCGGAGGCGATCGACATGATGGACTCGCCGAGCACCAGCATGACGAACAGGCCGAAGCGCTCCGGCAGGTGCTCGACGTGGAGGGGGACGCCGCCGCCGAAGCGGGTGGCCACGAGCGGTGCGGCCGCCTCGGCCAGGATGCCGGCCGCCCACAGCGCGTAGCGGGCCGGGCCGTCCACCGCGACGGAGGCCGCCCACAGCACCGCGCCCGCGGCGACGCCGGCCAGGTAGATGCGGATCGTCGCGCGGGCGTCGCGGACGTGGCGGTAGGCCCGAGCGTAGAGGGCCAGCAGCAGCACGCGGGTGCCCAGGTAGCACAGCGCGAACGTGACGGCCTTGCCGCCGACCGCGTCGCGGGCGCTGGCCGCCATGCCGACCACCGCGGCCGCGGTGCCGAGCTTGGCCAGGCGGTAGACGACGTCGTTGGTGTCGAAGCGGTTGGCGTAGAGCGTCGTGGTGACCCAGGACCACCAGGTCACGGTGAACAGGCCGGCGAACGCCGCCGCCCCGGGCCAGGTCAGGTCCTCGGCCAGGGCGGTCGCGAGCTCGGCGACCACGAGCAGGTACGCCAGGTCGAAGAACAGCTCGAGCCGCGACGCCGACCGTTCCCCTTCGACACGCAGCTCCGGGGGCCGCACCAGCGGCGCCGGGCGTTCACGTTCATCGGCCATCCCCAACGGATGCCCCGCGGCGCGCCGTTCCATGCTCCCGGCGCGCCGCGGGCGGCCGGGTGCGGTTCGGTTGCGGGTCTGCACCGCCGCGTTCCGAAGACGATGACCAGGGCATGAGGGTACTGCGGCGGCTTGCGCGGCTCCTGCCGAGCGGGCGGCCGCTCCCGGAGCGGGAGTGGAGCGTCAGGCACCGGGCGATCCTGTGGATCCTGGCGGCGCACATCGCCGGCCTGTTCGTGTTCGCCCTGCTGCGGCACCGGCCCGCCGGTGCGGCCGTGCTCATCGTGATCCCGCTGCTCGTGGCGCTGGCCGCGGCGGCGCAGCCGGTCTTCTCCCACAACGTGCGGGCCGCGGCGGCGACGCTCGGGCTGATGGGGACGTCGGCCGTGCTGGTCCAGCTCGGCGACGGCATGATCGAGATGCACTTCCACTTCTTCGTCATGCTCGTCGTCATCACGTTCTACCAGGAGTGGCGGGCGTTCCTCATCGCCGCCGGGTTCGTGCTCGTCGAGCACGCGGTCGTCGGCGTGCTGTGGCCGCAGACCGTCTACAGCCACGCCGACGCCTGGCACCATCCGGTGCGGTGGGCGCTCATCCACGCCGCGTTCATCACCGGCGCCGGGGCCGCGGCCGTCGTGAACTGGAGCTTCGCGGACCGGGCGCAGGACGCCGAGCGGCGCATCGCGGCCCGGCTCGCGTACGAGGCCGGTCACGACCCGCTGACCGGGGCCCTCAACCGGCGCGAGTTCGACAGGCGGCTGGCGGCGGCCGGTGCGGGCACCCACGCGCTCATCGGCCTCGATCTGGACCGCTTCAAGATCGTGAACGACAGCTGCGGGCACGCGGCCGGTGACACGCTGCTGTGCCAGGTCACCGACCTCATGCGCGAGCAGCTGGACGCCGGGGACGTGCTGGCCCGGGTCGGCGGCGACGAGTTCGTGATCCTGCTGCCGGGCCGCACGGTCGAGCAGGGCAGCGCCGTCGCCGAGCGGATCCGCAAGGCGGTGGCCGGGTACCGCTTCGCGTACCAGGGCCGGGTCTTCTCCGTCGGGGTCAGCGCGGGTGTCGCCGCCTTCACCGACGGTGACGACCCGCAGGACGCCATGCGCGCCGCCGACGCCGCCTGCTACGCGGCCAAGCACCACGGGCGCAACCGCGTGCACGTGGTGGCATCCGGCGACGACCAGGTCGAGTGGCAGCGCGACCAGGCGCACTGGGCCGAGCGCCTCATGAACGCCATCAACCGCGACGACCTGGTGCTGTACTACCAGCCGATCGTGCCGGTGCGCGGAGCCGAGGCCGGCGCCGGAGCGTTCGGCGAGCTGCTCATCCGGCTGCGCGGCGAGGACGGCGGGCTCATCGGGCCGGGCGTGTTCCTGCCGGCGGCGGAGCGGTACAACCTCATGACCTCGATCGACCGCTGGGTCATCGGCGCGACGTTCGCCCGGCTGGCCACCCGCTACCGCGCCGGCGCGGCGGCGGGCGTCTCGGTCGGCGCGGAGCACTTCTCGATCAACCTCTCCGGCGCGTCCCTCGGCGACCCGCGGCTGCTCGACTACATCCGCGACCAGCTGGCCCAGCACCACATCCCGCCGCACGTCATCTGCTTCGAGGTCACCGAGACCGTGGCGGTCGGCGACGTCGGCCGCGCGGTCGCCTTCATCGCCGAACTGCGCGAGCTCGGGTGCCGCTTCGCGCTCGACGACTTCGGCAGCGGGCTGTCGGGGTTCACCTACCTCAAGCAGTTCCCTGTCGACTTCGTGAAGATCGACGGCACATTCGTGCGCGGGATCGTGGAGGACCGCGTCGACCGGGCCATGGTCGAGGCCGTCAACCGGATCAGCCACGAGATGGGCCTGCGGACCATCGCCGAGTTCGTCGAGGACACCGTCGTGCTGGACGCGCTGCGCACCATCGGGGTCGACTACGCGCAAGGGTACGGCACCGGCATCCCGGTCCCGTTCGACGAGTGGCTCGCCGTCCCCGCCGTGGGCCGGCACGCCGCCCGGACGGTGGCGCCGGTGTGACGACGCCGCCGGGGATCAGCTGTCGAAGCCGAAGCCGATGCGGTCCATGGCGCGCAGCCAGAGGTTGCGGTGCCCGCCGTTGGCGTCGGCGCTGATCATGGCCTGCCGGGTGAGCTGGACACCGGCCCAGCGAACCGGCTCGGGCGGGAAGGGCAGCGGGTGCTCGCGGACCATCCGCGTGCGGGTCCGGGCGGTTTCGGTGCCGGCCAGCAGGTCGAGCATCACCTCGGCGCCGAAGCGGGTCGCGCCGACGCCCAGGCCCGTGAAGCCGGCCGCGTACGCGACCCGGCCGCGGTGGGCGGTGCCGAAGAACGCTGAGAAGCGCGTGCAGGTGTCGATGGCGCCGCCCCAGGCGTGGGTGAAGCGCAGGCCGTCCAGCTGCGGGAACGTCGTGAAGAAGTGCTGGGCCAGGCGCTTGTACGTCTCCTGGCGGTGCTCGTAGGACGGGCGCAGCCGGCCGCCGAAGTGGTACACCGCGTCGTAGCCGCCCCACAGGATGCGGTTGTCGCGGGTCTGGCGGAAGTAGTGGAACTGGTTGCCGCAGTCGGACAGGCCCTGCCGCCGCTGCCAGCCGATCGAGGCCCGCTGCTCTTCGGTGAGCGGCTCGGTGACGAGCGCGTAGTCGTACACCGGCACCACATACGGGCGGGTGCGGCGCAGCAGCGACGGGAAGACGTTTGTGCCCAGGGCCACCTTCGCGGCCCGGAGCCGGCCCTCGGCGGTGTGCAGCGCGATCCCGGCGCCGCTGCGGGCCAGGCGGGTGACCCGGCTGGCCTCGAACACGCGGACACCGAGGCGCTCGGCCGCCGCCGCGAGACCCCAGGCCAGGCGGGCCGGGTGCAGCAGGGCGGTACCGTCGCGGTCCCAGAGACCGGCCAGGAAGGCCGGCGAGTCGATCTCGTCGCGCAGGGCTCCCGCGTCGAGGAAGTCGACGTCGGCGCCGAGCCCGCGGGCCGCGGCCGCGTGTCTGCGCAGGAGCTCCACGTGGTGGGGCGCGGTGGCGACGTCGAGGCCGCCGGTGCGTTCGAAGTGACAGTCGATGTCGTACCGCGAGAGCGTCGCCTCGATCGCCGCGAGGTTCTCGGCGCCCAGGCGCTCCAGCTCGCCGAGCTCGTCCGGCCAGCGGCGCAGCCCGTTGCCCAGGCCGTGGGTCAGGCTGGCCGAGCAGAACCCGCCGTTGCGGCCGGAGGCGGCGTGCCCGATCCGGTCGCCTTCGACGAGGACGACGTCCAGGCCCGGACTGCGCTCCTTGGCGATCAGCGCGGTCCAGAGCCCGCTGTAGCCGCCGCCGACCACGGCCAGGTCGCACGAGAGCTCGCCGGTCAGCGGCGCGCGGGTGGCGGGCCGATCGGGGTCGTCGAGCCAGTAGGGGGTCATAGCCACATCGTTGAGCGCGAGCATGCACCCATCATCACCGTTGTCAACGCTGTCGTCAACACCGTTGACAACACCGCTGAACGTGACGCGGGCGACGTGACGGCTGCGACCACCCGGCCGGCCGCGGTGCGGCGGCGCATCGACCGCGCCCTGTGCACAGGGCCGAAGGAAACGGTCCTACCATGGAAGGCGACCCGCTGGACCGGACAGGAGCACTGATTGCGTACCCGAGCCGCGCTGACGCCCGAGCTGATCATCGATGCGGCCAGCCGGCTCGCGGCCTCCGCCGGCGCCGACGCACTCACCGTCCGGGCGCTGGGCAAGGAGCTCGGTGCCGATCCGACAGCGATCTATCGCCACTTCCGCGACAAGGACGAGATCATCCTCGAGGTGGCCGACCGGCTCGTCGCCGCGACGATCGAGGCGCTCCCGGCCGACCGGCCGTGGCGGGCCCGGCTCGAGTGGCTGGCCCGGCAGACGGTCCGCCTGTTCGTCGCCCACCCGGCCATTGCCCCGATCGTCGCCCTGCGCACCACGCGCCGCCCCGGCGAGTTCCAGACCGTGGAGGCGATCCTGGGCGCGCTGCGGGAGGCGGGCCTGTCCGACGCCGACGCCGCCATGCAGCACCTCGTGTTCTCCGAGACGATCTTCTCGTACGCCGCGATGTCGAGCGCCTACGCGGCCCTTGACGAGAAGAGCCGGGAGGGCGACGAGGCGGCCTGGTCGCGGGAGTACCGCACGCTGCCGCCCCAGCGCTACCCCAACATCGCGGCCGCCACCGAGTTCCTGGCCGGCATCGACGACGACATGGTCCTCGAGGGCATCGTGCGCGCCCTGCTCGACCGCGTCGAGGCGCTGGCCCGCTCACAGGACACGGCGGACGCCCGGGATGCGGCGCACGGGGCCGGCGAGTAGGAAGCAGGCCGGGACGGCGACGGCGGCCCCGAGCGCGAACTTCGCCACCGACGGCCAGTCCAGCCACGTGAGCGACAAGCCGACGACGGTGACGACGACGGCGTGGATGACGTACACGGTGAACACGTGCGCGGACAGGTAGCGGTGCTCCCGGTCGAACCGGGCCCGCAGCAGCGTCAGCAGGGCGAGGACCAGGCCGACGGCGAACGTCGAGTCCCACAGCGCGTAGAAGAGTGAGCCGAGCGTGCCCCGGCCCAGCCACGCCTCCAGGCCACCCGCCAGGGCGAGGGGGAAGAAGACGAGCGTGCCGCCGAGCGCCAGCGCCAGGCCGAGCCAGCCGGTCCGGGCCCGCAGCGTGGCGGGCAGCCAGCCACGCCGGGCGGCGACGATGCCGAGCACGAAGAACGTGACGTACTGCGGCAGGTACGCGGCGGTCGGGAAGTCGATGACGGGAATCCAGAAGCCGATGGGGATGACGATCCGCAGTGCCCACGTCGCCGCGGCCAGCAGCGCGATGACGGTGAGCACGTGGCGGTACGGCAGCGGCGTCCCGGGCCGGGCCGGCCGGGGCCGGTTGCGGGTCGCGAACCGGAACGCGGCGTAGCAGCAGTCGAAGATCAGCAGGGCGAGGACGAACCACAGCGGGCCGGAGCCGATGCCGTGGACGTCACGCCACAGCAGCGGGTTGATGACGAAGTAGAACACCAGGAACGGCACACCGAGGCGCAGGAGGCGGTCACGCAGAAAGCGTCCCGGGCCCTTGCGGTCGTAGGACGCCGGCGTGAACAGGCCGGCCAGCAGGAAGAACGCGCCCATGAACCACGCCTGGTTGACGAGCATGAACACCGTCAGCAGCAGTGACTCGCCGTCGCTCGTCGGGGTCTCGGTGAAGTACCAGGCGTCGAGGCCGCTGTAGATGCCGGCCACGTGGTGCACGACGACCAGGGCGATGAGCAGGACGCGCAGGGTGTCGACGAAGTGCAATCGCATGCCTTCGAAGCTAGGAATCGGGCGGGCTGCGCAGTATCCGGCTGGACGTACAACCGGGTGGGCCTGGCCCCACTCCCCAGCGGCGCGGCGGTGGAGCACAGTAGTGGCATGCAGATCTTGACGGGGTTCGCGCGGTCGTGTGCGGTGGCGTTCGCCGCGCTGCTCGTGCCGGCCGTGTGGGCGGGTGCGGTCGCCGTGTGCTGGTGGTGGCGCGCCGGGCCGTGGTCGTGGATCGCGCCGGTGCTGTGGGCGGCGATCCTGACGCTGGTGCTGGCCCGGCCCGTCTGCCGCATGTTCCGCGCACTGGTGCGGCGCTGGACCGCGGTCGTGATCCCCGCCGGCTATCGCGAGCCCGGGCCGGTGACGAAGCTGTCGACCGGTTTCTGGTGGAACGGCCACTCGTATGCGAAGACCCGCGAGCGGGCGCTGGAGGAGCAGCGGTGGCGCACCCGGCTCACCGACCCCGCCGTGCGCCGCGACCTGTTCTTCGTCGCCGTCGTGCCGTTCGCCGGGCTCGTCGCGGCGGTGCCCGGCGCCGCGCTCGTCCTGGCCCTCACCCTCCGCGGCTGGTGGCTCACCGGCATCGCCGTGGCCGCCGCCACCGCGCCCGTCGCCTGGCGCGTCGCCGAGCCGGCGGCCGTGCGGTTCCTGCGCCCGTCGGCGGCGATGCGCCTGGCCGAGCGCGTCGATGAGCTCACCGCCCAGCGCGCCGACACGACCGTGGCGCAGGCCGCCGAGATCCGCCGCATCGAGCGCGACCTGCACGACGGCGCCCAGGCCCGGCTCGTCGCTCTCGGGCTCTCCCTGGCCACGGCCGAGCGTCTCATGAAGAGCGACCCGGACAAGGCGGCGGCTGTACTGCGGGAAGCCCGGACCGGCGCCGCCAGCTCCCTCAGTGAGCTGCGCGAGCTGGTCCGCGGGATCAGCCCGCCGGTGCTGAACGAGCGCGGCCTCATCGACGCCGTCCGCGCGTTCGCCATGGACAGCCCGCTCGAAACCACCGTGCGCACCGACCTGTGCCTGCGCCTCGACCCGCCGATCGAGTCCGCGCTGTACTTCGGGGTCGCCGAACTGCTCACCAACGCCGTCAAGCACGCCCGCGCCGACCGGGCGACGATCGCGATCAGCCGGGACGACACGCACCTGGCCGTCGAGGTCGAGGACGACGGCCGCGGCGGCGCGACGGTGGCTCCCGGCGGCGGCCTGGACGGGCTGCGACGGCGGCTGGCCGTGTTCGACGGCACACTGGAGATCACCAGTCCGGCCGGCGGGCCGACCCGTGCGAGGATGACCGTGCCATGCGAATCGTTGTAGCCGAAGACCTGTACCTGCTGCGCGACGGCATGGTGCGGCTCATCGAGGCGTTCGGGCACGAGGTCGTCGCCACCGCCGCCACCGGCGAGGAGACCCTGGCCGTCCTGCTCCGGCACCGCCCGGACGTGGCGATCGTCGACGTGCGCATGCCGCCGGGCCAGTCCGACGAGGGCCTGCGCGCCGCCTTGGCCGCCCGCCGCGAGGTCCCCGGCCTGCCGATCCTGATCCTCTCCCAGCACGTCGAGCAGCTCTACGCCCGCGAACTGCTGGCCGACGGCACGGGCGGCATCGGCTACTTCCTCAAGGAGAGCGTCTTCGACGCCGACCAGTTCATCGACGCCCTCGAGCGCGTCGCCAGGGGCGGCACCGCCATGGACCCGGCCGTCATCGCGAAGCTCCTGGCCAGCGGCTCCTCGAACCGCCGCCTGGAGGCCCTGACCCCGCGCGAGCACGAGGTCCTGTCCCTGATGGCCGAGGGCCTGTCCAACCAGGCCATAGGCCAGCGCCTCTTCCTGAGCGAGAGCGCCATCAGCAAGTACACGACGTCGCTCTTCGGCAAGCTGGGCCTGGTCGACGACGACTCCGGCAACCGCCGCGTCCTGGCCGTGCTGGCCTTCCTCAACCAGTCATGATGCCGAACGAGCAGACCGCACCCATGACGTCGAGCACGACCCGGCCGCCCTCGACCCGGTAGGACCACGGCGGCTCGACCGCCCGGGTCCACAGCTTCGTGCCGTCAGTGCTCCACGCGGCCAGCTCCAGCTCGGCCGACATGAGCACGACGGACCCGTGCCGGCGCCACTGCCAGAACCCGACGTCGGCCCGATCCTCCCAGCTGCGCCGCCACGCACCGGAGCGGGCCTCGTACGCCAGCAGCCGCGTCCCCGCACCGATGAACACCTGCCGCCGCTTCGGCACGACCAGGACCCCGGGGTTGAAGCCGGCTCCGGCCGGGGCGTACCGCTGGGTGACGACCAGCCCGGGCCAGTCCCGATGGTCACCGACGGCCACGAACACGAAACCCGCGTCGGCGTCGGCGTCGACGTCCGGGAAGTCCTCGGCCAGCTCGGCGTGGCGCCGGTAGAGGCCGAGCGCCGACGGCACCGCCGCCGCGACGACGACGTTCAGGTCCCCGGCCCCGAACTCGACAAGGCCCTCCGCTGCTGCGCTCACCGCTCGATCATGCCCGGCCCGGCCCGGCTCCGGGCGGCCCACCGGGACCCCCGTGACCAGGGTCTCCTTCGGACGCTACGCGAAGACGACGGCCAGCCGCAGCCACGCGCCCAGGTCGGCGATCTCGCGGCGGACGGCGGCCATGACGCTCCTGGAGAACGGCGCGACCTCGTGGATCGCCGCCACCCGCAGCTCGCCCGCACGGCGATCCGGCGCGCGTCGGCCCGGGACAGCCGGTGCACGGCTCAGCCCCGCCCGGCGTCGCGGCGGGACTTGATGAGCGACGCGACAGTGGTCAGGGCCAGGGTGCCGACGATGACGGCCAGGGAGAGCGGGATGCCGATGTGCGGCGCCCACGAGACGGGCTCGCCGCCGTTGACGAACGGCAGGTTGTTCATGGCCATCGCCTCGAGGAACAGCTTCACGCCGATGAACGCCAGGACCACGGCCAGGCCCAGGGAGAGGTACACCAGCCGGTCGAGCAGACCCCCGATGAGGAAGTACAGCTGCCGCAGCCCCATCAGGGCGAACACGTTGACCGTGAAGACCAGGTACGGCTCGGCGGTCAGGCCGAACACCGCCGGGATCGAGTCGAGGGCGAAGATGACGTCGGTCGTGCCGATCGCGACCAGGACGACGACGGTGGGGGAGAGCACGCGGCGCGACAGGCGCACGAGCGGGTTGTCCTTGAACTCGTCGCCGTCCGGCTCGCCCTGGGTCAGCAGCTTCACGGCGGTGTACACGAGGAACAGGCTGAACAGGTAGAACACCCACGAGAACCGGCTGATCGCGGCCGCCCCGACGGCGATGAACGCGCCGCGCAGGGCCAGGGCGAGCAGGATGCCGATCATGAGGACCCGCTGCTGCTGCTCCCGGGGCACCCGGAAGCGGGCCATGATGATGACGAAGACGATGAGGTTGTCGGCGGACAGGCTGTATTCGGTGAGCCAGCCCGCGTAGAAGGCGCCGGCCTGGTCGCGGCCCCACAGTGCCAGGACGAGCAGGCCGAACAGCAGGGCCAGGGTGATGTACACGCCGACCCAGGCGCCCGCCTCGCGCATGGACGGCTCGTGCGGCCGCCGCGTCACCAGGAAGAGGTCCAGCAGCACCATCGCCCCGAGCCCGCCGAGGGTCGCGGCCCAGCCCCACCCCGTGACGGTCACGATCAATCACCCTAACAGCGCGGCCGGCCGCCCGGTCAGCGCGGGAACGGGCCGAGCGGGGAGCGGTCGCCGACCGACCATTTGTGGCCGAACGGGTCGATGAAGCCGCCCTGCCGGTGCGTTCCCCAGGGCGCCTCGCGGTCCGCGACGGGCGAGCCGGCGGCGGCCCCGGCGGCCACGGCCCGCTCGACGAAGGCGTCGGGGTCGTCGGTGAACACCTCGATGCGGCTGCTCGTCACCCCGGCCCGCCCCGGGCTCGTCTCGGCCGGGTTCGCGGGGTTGACCTCATGGAGGAAGAACGCGGCGCCGCCGAGGGCGAGGCCGGCCACGCCGCCGAGGTCCCACAGGGCGGTGGCGCCGAGCGCGGACGTGTACCAGGCGACCGCGGCGTCGGCGTCGGGCACGATCAGCATCACCGAGATCGCCGTTGAGTGCTCCGTCATGCCCGTCAGTCTGCCGGACCCGCGCCGCCGGCACAGGACAGTCAGTCCCGCCGGGCCCGGTCAACCGCTCACGACGGTATTCTGACGCCGTGGCCCGCCTGGCCCTGTTCGACCTCGACAACACGCTCGTCGAGCGCGGCGCCGCGTTCGCGAGCTGGGCCACCGAGTTCGTGGCCGCCCACGACCTCCCGCCCGGCGCGGCGGCGTGGCTGCTCACCCGCGACGCCGACGGCGCCACACCCCGCGACCGCTTCTTCACCGAGGTGCGGGACCGGTTCCGGCTGCAGGAGCCGATGCAGGAGCTGTGGCGGTCGTACCGCCGGTCGTTGCCCGAGCACATATCCGTCCGCCCCGGAGTCCTCGCGATGCTGGCGGACCTGCGCCACCGGGGCTGGCGCCTGGCCGTCGCCACCAACGGCCGCCCCGACAACCAGCTCGCCAAGCTGCACCGCACCGGCCTGGCCGAGGCCGTCGACGGCTGGGCGATCTCCGGCGAGCTCGGCGTCCGCAAACCCGACAGGGCCCTGTTCGCCGCGGCCGCCGAGGCGTGCGGCGCCGACCTGGCCGCCGGCGGCTGGATGACCGGCGACAACCCGGAGCACGACATCGCCGGCGCCCGCGCCGCGGGACTGCACACGATCTGGATCAGCCGGGGCCGCACCTGGCCCGCGGGCCGGCCCTCACCCGACCACACGTGTGCGGCGGTGGAGGCGGCGGCGGCCGTCCTGCGCGGCGCGGCGTAGGCGCACCGGCGTCACGACGGCACCCGGCGCCAGCTGCCGGCCGCGCTGACGTCTGTCGCGTCCCGGACGCCGTGCGCCTCGGCCAGGAACCCGAGCACCTCGGTGCCGTCGTCGAGGCGGACCCGCCCGAGGCCGAGCGGCGCCGGAACCGACTCCAGCAGCGCCCCGGCGGCCGTCCGCGGCACCCGCCACACCTCGACCGCGATGCCGCCCGCCGGCCCGTCGCCGGTGTCCACGAGCCCGGGCCGCGCGACCCCGGGCCCGGGCAGCCGGTAGAGCCGGTATCCGGGCCCGGTCCGCGCCCGGTATTCCAGTGCTGCGCCGAGCGCCAGGAGCTCGCCGTTGAGCGGCAGCCCCGACATGTGCGCCCCGGCCACCGCCAGCAGCACCGTGCCCGCCGGCGCATCGGCGTCCGGCGGGGCGGACGGCCCGCCCGCAGCCTCGCCGGTCCAGCGCGCGGCCAGGTCCAGCAGCGGCCGGTCGGCGAACGCCGGCCCGATGAGCTGCACGCCGAACGGCAGGCCGTCGGGGCGCGACCCGCCCGGCACGGCCACCACGCAAAGATCCAGAAGATTCACGAAGTTGGTGTACGTCCCCAGCCGCGCGTTCACCCCGAGCGGGTCCGCGGCCACGTCGGCCAGGCGCGGGTGCCCCGGGGTCGTGGGGAGCAGGAGCGCGTCGATGTCCAGCCACACCGGCTCGGTCGCCTGCCGGAGCCCGGCCAGCCGGTCCAGGCCCGCGAACACCGCCGCGCCGGTGACGTCCCGGCCCGGGGTGACCACGGCGCGGACGGCCGGGTCGGCGTGCGGGCCGGCCGCGTCGAGCAGCGCGCCGAACCCGGCCCAGCGCTCGGCCAGCCACGGCCCGCCGTAGAGCAGCGCCGCCGCGGCCAGGAAGTCGTCGACGGCGACCGGGACGAGGCGGCCGAGCCGGGCGGCGTGCTCCAGGGCCGCCTTCCAGGCCACGGCGTGCTCCGGGTCGAGGTCGAGCGGACCGGCGGGGACCCCGATGACCCGGGGCCGGGCCGCGATGTGGGCCGGCGGGCGCGGCGGGGCGGGCCGCGACCAGGGATCGGCCGGGTCGGGCCCGGCCAGGACGGCGAGCGCCGTGCGGGCCGCCGCGACGGTGCGCGTGAACGTCGTGACACAGTCCAAAGACCGGCAGGCGGGCAGGAGCCCCGCGGCCGGGACGAGCCCGCGGGTGGGCTTGAGCCCGACGATCCCGTTGAACGCGGCCGGCACCCGCCCCGAGCCCGCGGTGTCGGTGCCCAGGGCGAGCGGGACGAGCCCGGCCGCGACGGCCACGGCACTGCCGGAGCTGCTGCCGCCGCTGATGTGCGCGTCGCTGAAGACGCTGGAGCAGGCGCCGTACGGGCTGCGGGTCCCCACGAGCCCGGTGGCGAACTGATCCATGTTGGTCTTGCCCACTGGCACCGCACCCGCGGCCTCGAGGCGGCTGACCGCCGTGGCCGAGCGGGTCGCGACCCGGTCCGCGAGCGCCGGGCAGGCGGCCGTCGTCGGCAGCCCGGCGACGTCGATGTTGTCCTTGACCGCGACGAGCTGCCCGCGCAGCGGCCCATCGGGCGCGGCCGCCTCCCGCGCCGCGATGTCGTCCGGGTCGAACCGGCTGATCCAGATCGGCGTCGTCCCGTTCATGGCCGTATTGGATATCGGCGGTATTTCACCCACATGAATCGCGCGTAACGGTCGTGGCGCCGCCCGGCCCGGCGCTGCACGTCAGTGTGGGCCGGGCTCCAGCAGCGCGGCGGTGGCGCTCCGGCCGAAGTGGCGGGCCCAGTCCAGCGGCGTGGCGTCGAAGCGGTGGTCGCGCAGCGCCGGGTCGGCGCCGAGGGCGAGCAGGGTGCGGGTCAGGTCGGTGAGGCCGTTGCCGGCCGCGTGGTGCAGGGCGGTCTCCCACGGCGTCTCGACGGGGGCGTCGGTGCGGCCGTAGGCGTTGACGTCGAAGCCCATCTCGGCCAGCAGCTCGACGGTGGCCGTCCCGGCGCGGGCGGTGGCCCACACGATCAGGCCGGGGCGGCGGCGTCTGGCCTCGGCGACGGTGGCCGCAGCGGTCGACCGGACGGTGGCGGCGTCGGCCCGGAACGCGGCGGCGATGAAGTCGTCGACCGGGTCCGGGGCGGGAGGCTCGGCGCCGGCCGCGATGAGGATGCCGGCGATCTCGCCGTCGCCGTTGAGCGTGGCGATCTGCACGGCGGTGCGGCCGTCACCGGGGCTCCACGCGGGACCGTCGGCGGTGAACGGGGTGCGGAAGTCGACGCCGTGCGCGACGAGCAGCCGGACCCGGGCCGCCTGGCGGTGCTCGACCGCCCACCGCAGCAGCGTCCGCAGCGCCTGCCCCGGCGGCGGGAGGGTCTCGATCCGGCGCCGCCAGGGGCCGCCGTCGCCGGTGCCGAGGCCGTATTCGAACAGCAGCTCCAGGTGCGAGTCGTCCGGCTCGAACATGCGGTTGTACAGGGTCTGCGCGTCGTTGGGGTCGGCGCCCGCGTCGAGCAGCAGCCGGCCCAGCGCGCGCCAGTGCGGGTGCGGCGGCTGGCGGTGGCGGCCGAGCTCGCCGTGGCCGAAGACGCCGGTGAGCAGTGTGAACGGCGAGGGCAGGCCGTCGAACAGGTAGCCGTCGTCGGGGTCGGCGCCGGCATCGAGCAGCAGCCGGGCGGTCGCGAGCACACGCTCCTCGGCGATGCCGCTGTCGAATCGGGAGTACACCAGGTAGAACAGCGGCCGCCAGCGCAGCGGCCCGCCGGGCTCCTGGGACCGGCCGGGGAGCAGGGCGCGCACACGGTCCGGATCGGCCGCCGCGGCGGCCGCCCAGATGCTCCCGGCGGTCAGGTCCGGGTGCCGGGCGAGGAGGTCGCGGGCCCGGGCCCAGCGCTCCGGGCCGTCGTCGCGGCCGTAGGACAGGCAGGCGAGCCGGCAGAACTCGCCGGCCGGGTCGGCGACCGGGGCGGTGGAGAGCCCCGTGTCCCACTCGTGCTCGGCGATCGTCTGGACGTAGCGGACGAGCCGGGGCCAGCTGGCGAAGCCGTACTCGCGGGCGACGACGAGCTGGGCCGAGCTGAGCCGCAGGTCGGCCTCGTCGGCCACCGGCCCGGGGTGGTCGCGGGCGATGCGGGCGAGGGCCTCGGGTTCGCCGGCGCGGGCGGCCCGCTGCAGGGCCCGGGCCTGGCGGCGCAGCTGCTCGAGGTCGGGGCGGTCGGGCATGCGCAGGGTCGGCACGATGGCCTCCTTCCGGGTGCCTGGGTCCGCATGCAGGCCGAAAGGAGAGCAGGGCTCACGCTCGATGGTGCGACCAGGTGGGCTGAGCCCATTCCCGCGGACCGGCGGCTTCCTGCGAGCCGGGCGTCAGTCTACCGGAAACGCGGCGGCGGCGACCTGCCGCACGCTCTGGGTGCCGTCGACGGTGATGACCCGGTAGCCGAGGTCGCGGGCCTGCCCGGCGACCCGGCGGGCGAACGCGGCGTCGCGGCGCATCCACCTGTCGAACGCGTCCGGCGGATCGGGGGTCGCGGCGACGAGGTCCCGGGCCCACGGGCGCCGGGCGTAGTGGGCGCGCTGGAACTCCTCGGTGGGCACGATCCACACGGCCCGGTCCGCGGGCACGCCGACGCCGTGCAGCAGCTCCGGGAGCAGCGCCGCGCCCTCGGCGAGCCCGAACCCGCCGGCCGCGAGGTCCTCGCGGATCGGGGCGAACTCCTCGCGGTACAGCCGCAGGACGTCCTCGACCTGCACTTCGATCGGCTGGGCCAGGCGGTCGGCGACGCTCATCGCGACGACCCTGCGCATCGCCGGGCCGGCGTCCGCGTGCCTGTCGAACGCGTCGTCGCAGGAGTACAGCAGCGCTCCCGCCGCCGTGGCCAGTCTCGCCGCGACGGTGCTCTTGCCGGAGCAGGGTGAGCCGCCGATCCACCGCATTGCGCTCACGGTAGCGTGAGGTCCCCCAGGCGCTGCTCGGGGTCGTCGAGGAGCGCGTGCAGGACCGCGGTGTAGCCCTCCAGGGTCTCCAGCATCGCCGCCCGCGGGTAGATCGTCGGGTTGTAGTGCATCGACGCGCCGCGCCGGTCGTGGCGGACGATGAGGCCGGGCTCGCCGCGCTTCGCCCACAGCCGTTCGGTGCGTGCGTCGATGACCTGGCCGGGGGGAGTGCGGGCGCGCGAGCGCTGCTCGCGGCGGTCCGGGGGCGGGTCGTCCGACGGGGCGGCCGACTGGAACCAGGAGTGGTACAGCAGCAGGAACGGCCACGGGCGGTCGGCGTCGAAGCCGGGGTGCACGGCCCGGGCGATCTCCTGGAACGACGCGGTGTGCCGGACCGCCGCGTACATCGCCGAGCGCACCCGGCCGACCGCGTCCAGCAGGCTCGTCGCGGGCTCGATGGTGGTGGCGATGTACACGTTGTGGGTGAACTGCCCCACGAGGTCCTCGGCGCCGGGCTCGTCGCGCCCGGCGGTCGCGGTGCCGATGACGAGCCGGGGCCAGCCGGTCCGGGCGCCGAGCAGGATCCGGTACGCGGACAGGTAGAGCAGGAACGGCGTGATGCGGTGCGCGCGGGCGAACGCGTGCAGCCGCCCGGCCAGCTCGGCGCTCATGGGTGCGCCGAGGCTCGCCTCCGCCGTCACGTCGCGGCGGGCCGCGTCCTGGGGGAACGGCCACCGCTCGGGCAGCGGGGTGAGGGTGCGCCGCCAGAACTCGTCCCGGCGGCGCCGATCCGCCGGGGCGAGGTCCGGGTCCGCCGTCGCGGCCGCGTACGACAGCCGCAGGGGCTTCAGGGCGGGCCCGGCGCCGGTGCGCGCCCGGTACGCGGCGCGCAGATCGCGCAGCAGCACGCCGGTCGACCAGCCGTCGGCGATGAGATGGAACAGGGTCACCGCGACCACGTGCCGGTCCGGGGCCTCCCGTAGCAGCACGACGCTCCACAGTGGACCGTTGCCGAGATCGAAGGCCCGGCCTCGCTCGTACCCGAGCAGGCTGCCCCGCAGCAGATCGCGGCGGGATGCGGGGTGGGCGGTGAGATCGGTGAATGCAACAGGTGGATCGACGGTGTCGCAGAACCGTATCGACGGTTCGATGCCGATCGAGTCGAATACAATTCTCAGGGCGTCGTGGCGCGCCGCAACATCCGCCACGGCGTCGCGAAAAACATTGACGTCAATCGTCTCGTGCCACGTATTGGTTTCGAAAACGTTGTAGCCGAGCACACCCGGATCCGCCGGGGCGAAGCAGCTCACGAACTCCCAGAGCGTCTCCTGGCTGCGCGCCAGCCTCATGGTCATGGAGCTTTGCCGCGCCCGCCACGCATTGTCAAGACCCGGAACGGACATAGGCGTTTCGAAAAAAGTCGACATCCGTGAACCCCTCGACGATCACGGAAGGGTGAATTACCGTCGTCGGCGTGGCGATCGGGGGATGGCGCCTGCTGAGCAGCAGTGCGTCCAGTGCACGGACCGTTGTGGCGGTCGACTTCACCCTGGCCAAGGTCCGGGCCCAGGCCGGCTTCGGCGACCTGGCACCGCACCTGCCGGGCGACTGCGCACTGTGGGCGACCGACGAGACCGGCTGGCCCGCCACCCCCGGTGACCCCCACGCACACGTCGCCGCGTGGCGGGACCGGGCGGCCGGGCTCGGAAACTTTCATGCCGTGCTCGGGTTCTGCGCGGGCGGCGCCCTCGCCGGAGCGCTGGCCCCGGCCGGCGCGCGCCTGGTGCTCTTCGACCCGGTCCTCGTCAGCTCCCGAACGATCGCCGAGCACTACGCCGATGCGGTGCGCCGCACCGGCACCGAGCCCGACCCGATCCCGGACGCCGGCGCCGCCGACGCGGAGGACCTCGCCGCCCGCTACGCGGTAGTGGCCCGCAAGGTCCTGGGCGACCAGGGCGTCCCCGACTCGATCATCGAGCAGCTGGGCGGGCGGGTCGCGGTCAACCTGCGGTACCTGGCGATGAGCCGCGCCGCCGGCTACGACAACCTGCGCCCGGACCTGCTCGTGCTGTCCCGCGACCACGAGGTCCCGGCCGCCCTGGCCGGCGCGCCGGCCGTCCGCCTCGAGGCGACCCAGGAGCAGCTGCTGGCCGCCCCGGCCGCCGCAGCCGCCGCGGTGCCGGCATGAGCGGTACGGAGCGCAGCGGAGTGGCCGCTCGTCAGTGTTGCAGGGTGGAGCTCAGGCCGGCGCCGGAGCCTGCGGAGGTGGCGGCATGAGCGCGCTGAGCCGCAAGGAGGAGGCGTTATGGCTGTTCCAGCGCCTCGTGCCCGGCGTCGCCGTCGACAACCAGCCCCTCGCGGTGCGCACCTCGGCCCCGCTGGACCCGGCCGCGCTGGAGTCGGCGACCGCGCAGATCCTGCGGCGCTACCCCACCCTGTGCACCCGCTTCCCCGAGGTGGACGGCGTGCCGGTGCGCGAGCGCACCGCGCCCGGGCCCGGGGACGTCCAGGTCGCCGTGCTCACGACCGCCGAGGCGAAGCTCGGCACCGTCCTCACCGAGCTCGCACTGCGCCCCTTCGACCTGACGAGCGAGGTGCCGCTGCGGGTGTACGGCATCGCCCTCGACGAGGGTGGCAGCGTCATCTGCCTGGTGTCGCACCACATCGTGTTCGACGGCGCGTCCGGTGGCGTGGTGCTGCCGGACCTCGCCACCACCTACCACCGCATCGCCGGCGGCCGGCCCGTCGCGGAGCCGGCCGCGGCGCCGGTGTTCGCCGAGCCGGCGGCGTCGGCGGAGAGCCTGCGGTACTGGCTGCGCCGCCTCGACGGCGTCGACCCGGCCCGCCTCGCGCTGGCGTCGGCCCGCCCGGAGCCGCCCCGGCCCACGTTCGCCGGGGCCCGCTTCGAGCGCGACCTCGACCCGGCGCCTGTCGCGCGGCTGCGGACCCGGCTGCGGGTCACCGACAACATGGTGCTGCTGGCCGCCTTCGCCGCGCTCCTGGCCCGCCACGGCGCCGGGCCCGACCTCGTCATCGGCGTGCCCGCCAACCGCCGCCGCCCCGGCGGCGTCCCCGCCGTCGGCTACCACATCAACACCCTGCCGCTGCGCCTCACCGTCGAGGTGACCCGCGGCTTCGCCGACCTCGCCGCCCAGGTCCGCGACCGGCTCGTCGAGGCCCTCGAGCACGCCGACGTGTCGTTCGAGCACCTCCTCGGCGAGCTCCCGGCCGGCAGCTGGCGCTCGCCGCTGTTCCGGCACATGTTCAACTTCCTGCCCCCGGCCCAGAACGCCGCGCCCGGCGAGCTGCCCGACGCCGAGTGGGTGACCGTCGACCTGGGCGCCGACCGGCACGACATCCAGTTCGTCGTCCTCGCCGGCCCCGGCCGGGTGGCGCTGCAGGCCGTGTACAGCACCGAGATCCACGACGAGCGCACCGCCCGCGCGCTCGTGGCCCGCTACGAGCTGCTCCTGGCCGCCGCCGCGGCCGACCCGTCCCGGCCGATCGCCGAGCTTCCACTGTGGACGGACGCGGAGCGGCTGGCGGCTTTTCCGGGCCTTTCGACGGTACCGTCGCAGCCTGTCGCGGCGGCCATCGCCCGGCGCACCACGCGGTCGCCCGGCGCGCCCGCCCTGATCGAGCCCGACGGCACCGTCCACTCGCGGCGCTCCCTGGCCGGGCGGGCCGCCGCCGTCCGCGCACACCTGACCGCGCAGGGGGTCGGCCGCGGTGACGTGGTCGCGGTGACCCTGCCGCGCGGGCCCGACCTGGCCGCGGCCGTGCTCGCCGTGTGGTCACTCGGGGCGGCGTACCTGCCGATCGACCCCCGCCAGCCCGCGCCGCGGATCGCCGAGCAGCTCGCCCGGGCCGGCGCCCGGGCGACGGTGGACGGCGCCGTGGACGGCGAGGCCGAGCACGGCGCCCTCGACCGGGGGCTGCTGGCCGTCGAGCCGGACGACCTCGCCTACGTCATCTTCACCTCCGGCTCCACCGGCCGGCCCAAGGGCGTGCAGATCGCGCACCGCGCGCTGGCCAACCTCGTGCGCCACTTCGCCGCCGAGCTCGACGTGCACGAGACGGACCGGGTGCTGTGGCTGACGACCTTCGGGTTCGACATCTCCGCGCTCGAGCTGTTCCTGCCCCTCGCATACGGCGGCGGCGCTGTCGTCGCCCCCGATGCCGCCCAGACCCACCCGCCGCTCATGCTCGAGCTCGTCGCCCGCCACGACGTCGCCGTCGTCCAGGCCACCCCGACGATCTGGCGCCTGGCCGCCGGTGCGGTCACCGGCGAGCTGCGCGGGCGGCGCCTGCTGTGCGGCGGGGAGCCGCTGAACGCCGCGCTCGCCGAGCGGCTGCTGCAGACCGGCGGCCTGCTGTACAACGTCTACGGCCCGACCGAGACCACGATCTGGTCCAGCTGCGCCCCGATCGCGGCCGGGGTCGCCGACCCGGTGAGCATCGGCGCGCCGATCGCCGAGACCGTCTTCCACATCATCGACGACTACGGCCAGGACGCCCCGCCCGGCCTCGTCGGCGAGCTGTGCATCGGCGGCACCGGCCTCGCCCGCGGCTACGCCGGCGCGCCCGAGCTGACCGCGCAGCGCTTCCCCGACGACCCGGCCCGCGGCCGCCTGTACCGCACCGGCGACCTCGCCACCTGGCGCGACGACGGCACCGTGACCCTGCTCGGCCGGGCCGACCGCCAGGTGAAGCTGCGCGGCCGGCGGATCGAACCGGGCGAGGTCGAGGCCGTCCTGGAGCGCCACCCGCAGGTCACCGCCGCGGCCGTCGTCCTGGCCGGAGACCCGCAGGGCGACGGGCGGCTCGTCGGCTACCTCCAGCCCGCCACCGCCGACGCGGCGTCGGTGCGGCGGTTCGCGGCCGCGCACCTGCCCTACTGGCTGGTCCCCGCCGAGCTCGTGGTGCTCGACGCGCTGCCGCGCAACGCCAACGGCAAGGTCGACCACCGGGCGCTGCCCGAGCCGCCCCGGCCGGAGGCCCCCGCCGCCCCGCCCGGCACCGCCGCCGGGCCGGTCGTGGCGCTGTTCAACACCGTCCTGGGCCGCGACGACCTGGGCCCGGCCAGCAACTTCTTCACCAGCGGCGGCCACTCGCTGCTCGCCGCGATCCTGGCCGCCCGCCTCGGCGACGCGCTCGGGCGCGAGGTCTCGCTGCTCGACGTGTTCGACGCGCCGACCCCGGCCGAGCTGACCGCCCGCCTGTCCCTGGAGGGAGACGCATGAGGACCGTCCCCGATCTGCTGCGGCAGGCGGCCCGGCTGGTGCCGGACCGGGCGGCCGTCGTCCTCGACGGCGGCGAGCGGCTGACGTTCGCCCAGCTCGACGCCCGCTCGGACGCGTTCGCCCGCGGGCTGCGCGAGCACGGCGTCGGGCCCGGCGACCGGGTCGCCCTCGCGCTCGGCGGCGAGGCGTGGCCGCAGTACGCCGTCGCCTACTTCGGGGCGCTCAAGCTCGGCGCCGTCGCGCTGCTCGTCGGCAACCGGTTCGGGCCGGACGAGCTCGGCCGGATCGTGTCCGGCTACGGCGTGGCCCGGGTCGTGCGGGCCGGTGACGACCTCGGCGCCGGGCACCCGGGCGAGCCGCTGCCGGTGAGCGTCGAGCCCGGCGACGCGGCCGAGGTCGTGTTCACCTCCGGCACCACCGACCGGCCCCGCGGCGTCGTCGCCACCCACGCCAACCTCCTGCGGGCCCAGGTCGCCTGGCCGACCGCGGCCCGGGCCAACCAGCCGTGCGCGCACGCCCTGCCGGTCGGCTCGGTCGCCGCCCAGGCCGTGCTCCTCAACTGCATCGGCGGGCAGCACACGCTCCTGGCCGCGCCCGCGTTCACCGTCGCCGGGTTCACCGCGCTGGCCGCCCGGGAGGGGGCCGTCACCGTCTGCCTGGTCCCGGCGATGGGCCACTGGCTGGTCCGGGCCGCGCCGGGCGAGGCGACCCCCATGCCGTCGGTGAAGGGCGTGAGCTTCTCCGGGGCGCCGCTGCCCATACCCATCATGGCCGACCTGGCCGCCGTCTTCCCCAACGCGGCGTTCCACAACTTCTACACGTCGACGGAGACGTACCCGGCCCGCGTCGCCACCCGCTTCGACCCGGCCCGCCCCGAGGCCGTCGGCCGCCCGGTCGGCTCCAGCGCCGTCCGCGTCACCGGGCCCGACGGTGCCGAGGTCGCGGCGGGGGAGACCGGCGACGTGTGGCTGCGGGCCGGGGGAGCACCGCCCCGGCGGCTCCTGGACGCCGACGCGCAGGCCGGCCGGCCGATCGCCGCCGGCGACGGCTGGACCCGCACCGGCGACCTCGGCTACGTCGACGCCGAGGGCACCCTGTTCCTGACCGGCCGCGCCGGTGACATCGTCATCGTCGGCGGCTTCAACGTCGCCACCGCCCGGGTCGAGCAGGTCCTGACCCGGCACCCGGCCGTCGCCGAGGCCGCCGTCTGCGGCGCCGACCACCCCGTCCTCGGCGAGATCGTCGCCGCGTTCGTCGTGCTCAGGCGCGGCCACGCCGAGGCCACGGCCCGGGACCTGCGCCGCCACGCCGTCGAGCAGCTGACGAGGGCCGAGGTGCCCGCCGTCATCCGGCTCGTCGAGGACCTGCCCCGCAACGAGGCCGGCAAGGTCGTCAAGCGGGACCTGCCCGCGCTGCTCGACGCCCCGGGCGCGGTTGGCTTCGTGGCGCCGCGCACCGACCTGGAGCGCGGCCTCGCCGCCGTCTGGGCCGAGGTCCTGCAGTCCGGCGCGGTCGGGGCGGCCGACAACTTCTTCGAGATCGGCGGCGACTCGCTCGCGGCCACCCGCATCGCCGCCACCGCCCGCGAGCGCCTGGGCGTCGACGTCGACACCATCGCCGTGCTCGAGGCCCCGAGCGTGGCCGAGCTGGCGCAGTACATCGTGGAAAGGGAACACCGATGAGCGCACCCTCCGCCGACCTGGACACCGCCGCGACGCTGCTGCGGGACCACCCGGGCGCCACCGATGCCGCCGCCCTGCGCGCCGCCGACGGCCGCCGCGTCCTGGCCGTCGTCCCCGACCTGGCCACCGCCACCGTCGACCTGCGCGACCACCTGTGGGAGACCCTCGACCCGGCCGACCTCCCGGACGTCCTCGTCGCCGTCGACACCCTGCCCGCCGACGCCGCCGGCCTCGACACCGAGGGCCCGGGCAGCCACACGTTCCGGGCCCCGTCCACGCCGACGGAGGAGGACCTGGCCGAGATCTGGGCCGAGACCCTGGGCCGCCCGCGGATCGCCGCCGACGACAACTTCCTCGACCTCGGCGGCGACTCGATGACCGCCGCGCTGCTGCTGGACCTGACGAACGAGCGCCTCGAGGCCGGCCTCACCCTGGGCGACCTGCTGTCCGCGCCGTCCCTGGCCGCGATCGCCGAGATGATCGACCGGGCCCGATGACCACCGCGCAGGCGGTGTACGCCATCGTCGACGAGGTCCTCCGGGGAGTCGACGGCGCACGCCCGGTCCGGCCCGAGGACGACCTCTACGACCTGGGCTTCGACTCGCTGCTCATCGCCCGCACGGCCGCCCGGGTCCGCGAGCGGCTCGGCGTCGACCTGCCCCTGGCCGAGTACTTCAACGCCGGCACCGTCGCCGAGCTCG
The DNA here is from genome assembly GCF_019904175.1 of Dactylosporangium vinaceum. GTDB lineage: Bacteria > Actinomycetota > Actinomycetes > Mycobacteriales > Micromonosporaceae > Dactylosporangium > Dactylosporangium vinaceum. The sequence continues at coordinate 5,854,721 of NZ_CP061913.1, forward strand.
CCGCCGCCGTGGAGTCGGGCCGATGAGCACGGCGCCGCTCACCGCGGCCCAGCAGCGCCTGTGGTTCCTGGCCCAGCTCGACCCGGCCGCCCTCGATTACCACATCCCCCTCGCCTACCGGCTCGACGGGCCGCTCGACACCGCCGCCCTGGCCGGGGCGCTCGGCGACATCGTCACGCGCCACGGTGCGCTGCGCACCCGGTTTCCGCTCGACGGCACGGACCCGGTCCAGGAGATCCTGGACGGCTGGCGCCCCGACGTCCCGGTCCTCACCGTGGCCGGGGACGTCACCGGCGCGGTCGCCGAGCTGGCCAACACCCCGTTCGACCTGACCGCCGCGCCGCCGCTGCGCGCCGCGATCGTGCGGGTCGCGCCCGACGCGCACATCTTCGTCCTCGTCCTGCACCACATCCTGGCCGACGCCCGGTCCCTGGACCTGCTCCGCGACGAGCTCGCCAAGCAGTACACGGCCAGGCTGGCCGGTGAGGCGCCCGCCCTGCCACCGCTCGCCTTCCAGTACGCCGACCACGCCGCCACGCCCCGCCCCGACCGGTCCGCCGCCCTCGCCTACTGGACCGAGCAGCTCGCCGGTGCCCCCGCGCTCGACCTGCCGACCGACCACCCGCGCCCGGCCCGCCGCGGTACCGACGGCGCGTTCGACGGCTTCGACCTCGGCCCGGAGCGCGGTGCCGACCTGCGCACCCTCGCCAAGGCCGGCCGCACGACGCCGTTCATGACCCTGAGCGCCGTCTACCTGGCCCTGCTGGGCCTGGCCACCGGCCAGGACGACATCAGCGTCGGCACCCCGCTCAGCGGCCGCAACCGCACCGAGGTGGAGCCGCTCATCGGCTACTTCCTCGACACCGTCGTCCTGCGCGCGGACCTCTCCGGCGACCCGACATTCCGCGAGCTCCTGGCCCAGGTGCGCTCGACGTGCCTGGCGGCGTACCAGCACGGCGACATCCCGGCCCGCGGGCAGCTGTTCGACACCATGTTCGTCGTCCACAGCGGCGCCGAGGACCACGGCCTGGCCCTGCCGGGGGTCACGGCCTCGTACTTCGACCCCGGCCACCGCTCGGTGAAGTTCGACCTGACACTGGAGTGCTTCACCGGCGGCGGCGCGCTCAAGGTCGTCGCCCAGTCCCGCCGTGACCTGTTCGACCCGCCGACGATCGCGAGCCTTGTCGCCCGCTTCGGCGCGCTGCTGCGCCTGGCCGCCGCCGACCCGGACGCGCGCCTGTCCACGCTGTTCGCCCGCATCACCGAGGCCGAGCAGGGGCCGTGGGCGTGCGCCGGGCCGGCCCCGGCCGGGCACGTCTTGGACCTGATCGACTTCACCTCCGCCGCACCGGCCGTCGAGCACGGCGCGACGGTGCTCTCGTACGCGGAGCTCGACGCCCGCGCCCGCCGCCTGGCCGACCGGCTGCAGGGCCACCGCGGACTCGTCGCCGTCCAGCTCCCGCCCGGCATCGACCTGATCGTCGCCCTCCTCGCCGCCTGGCGGGCCGGCGCCGGCTACCTGCCCCTGGACCCCGACGCCCCGCCGCGCCGGATCGCCGACCAGCTGGCCGGCAGCGGCGCCGGGCTGCTCGTGACGGCCGACGGCATCCAGCGCCTGGACAGCGGGGCGGACACCGCGCCACCGGCGTACGCGATCTTCACCTCCGGCTCCACCGGGCACCCCAAGGCGGTCGCCGTCGCGCACACCGCCCTCGCCGTGCGGGTGCGCTGGATGCGCGACCGCTACGGGCTCACCGCGGCCGACCGGGTCCTGCAGTTCGCGGCGCCGACGTTCGACACCTTCGGCGAGGAGGTGTACCCGTGCCTCGCCGCCGGCGCCACCCTCGTCATCCCGACCGGCGCCCGGGCGGAGCTCCCCGACTTCCTGAAGACCGCGCCCGGCCGGCGGCTCACCGTCCTTGACCTGCCCACCTCCTACTGGCACGAGCTGTGCACCGACCCGGCCGCGCTCGCCTGGCCACCCGGTCTGCGCCTGCTCGTCCTCGGCGGCGAGCAGGTCCGGGCCGACGCCCTGACCCGCTGGTTCGAGCACGTCGGCGACCGGGTCGAGGTGCTCAACACCTACGGGCCGACCGAGGCCACCATCATCGCCACCGCGGCCCGGCTCACCCCGGCCGACGCCACCGGCCGCCCGCCGATCGGCCACCCCATCGGCGGCACGTGCGCCCACATCGTCGGGCTCGGCGCCGCACCGGTCCCCGACGGCGTGGCCGGCGAACTGGTGCTCGGCGGCCCCGGGCTCGCCGACGGCTACCTCGGCCGGCCCGACCTGACGGCCGAGCGCTTCACCGGCGGGCACTACCGGACCGGTGACCGGGCCCGCCGCCGGCCGGGCGACGGGGCGCTGGAGTTCCTCGGCCGGGTCGACGAGCAGCTCAAGGTCCGCGGCTACCGGATCGAGCCCGGCGAGGTGGAGGCCGCCCTGCTCACGCACCCGGCGATCGCGCACGCGGTGGTCGGTGCGGACGGGGACGGCGGGCTCGTCGCCCACCTCGTGCCCGTCGCCGGCGGGCCGGCCCCGGCCCCGGCGCAGATCCGGGCCCACCTGGGTGCGCTGCTGCCGCCGTACCTGCACCCGCGGGCCTTCGCGTTCGTCGAGCGGCTGCCGATGACCCGCCACGGCAAGGTCGACCGGGCCGCCCTGCCACCGGTCGCCCCGGCCGGTGGGGACGGGCGCGGCCCGGCGAGCGACGGCGAGCTGCTCGTCGCCGCCGTCTGGGAGGCGGTGCTCCAGGTGCGCGGCGTCCGCGCCGACGACGACTTCTTCGACCTCGGCGGGCACTCGCTGCTGGCCACGCGGGTCGCGGCGCGGCTGCGATCGGACGCCGGGGTCGAGGTACCGCTGCGGACGATCTTCGAACACACGACCGTCGCCGGCCTCGCCGTCGCCGTCGAGGAGCTGCTGCTGGCCGAGATCGACGCCCTCGACGACGACGAGGTGCGGCGGCTGCTGGCCGCGGAGGCGGAGGAGTGACCGGGCTTGTCGGGCCGGGGGCGACGCTCGTCGATGCCGTCACGGGGGAGACGTGGTCGGGCGAACGGCTCACCGCGGCCGTGGAGGAGCCCGGCCTGCTGGTGGCGCCGCTGCGGGCGGACGGGGCGTCGGTCCTGCGCTACCTCGGTGCGCTCGCCGCCGGCCGGCCGGTGCTGGCGTGCGACCCGGCCGCCGCCGCCGAGCTCACCGCCCGGTTCGGCGGTGCGACGGACCTGCACCCGCAGCTGGCGCTCATGCTCGCCACGTCCGGGTCGACCGGGCGGCCGCGGCTCGTGCGGCACTCCCGCACCGGGGTCGTCGCGGCGGCCACCGCGATCGTCAAGGCGCTGCACATCGGCGCCGGCGACGTGGCGATCACCAGCCTGCCGCTGTTCCACGTCCTGGGCCTCAGCGTCCTGCACAGCCACCTCCTCGCCGGGGCCACCGTCGTGCTCGAGCCGCGCGGCGTGCTCGACGCCGGCTTCTGGGCGAGCGTCGAGCGGTACGGGGTCACCGCCATCACCGGCGTCCCGCACACGTTCGAGCTCCTCGCCCGGCTGCCGTGGGAGCCCGCGCGCAGCCCGTCCGTGCGCAGCCTCGCCGTGTCCGGCGGGCGGCTGCGCGACGAGCTCGTCGGGCACTTCCACGCGAAGGCGGCCGCGTCCGGGGGCGCGTTCTACTCGATGTACGGGCAGACCGAGGCCGGGTCCCGGATCTGCGTCCTGCCACCCGAGCACCTCCCGGCCAAGGCCGGCTGCGTCGGCCCGCCGGTCGACGGCATGGACCTGGCGATCACGGCCGACGGCGAGGTCGTCTGCCGGTCGGCGGCGGTGATGCTCGGCTACGCCGAGACCGCGGCCGACCTCGCTCGCGGCGACGACCTCGGCGGCGTGCTGCACACCGGCGACCGCGGGCGGCTCGACGCCGACGGGCACCTGTGGCTGGCCGGGCGGCGCAACCGCATCGGCAAGGCGTACGGCGTGCGGGTCGACCTCGACGCGGTCGAGCTGGCCGCCGGGGCCGTGGCGCCGGCCGCGGCCCTCGCCGGGGACGACCGGGTCCTGGTCTGGTGCGAGGGTCTCGCCCCGGCCCGCGGCGACGAGGTGGCCCGGCGCGTCGCGCACGAGCTCGGCATCCACCGCACCGCGGTGCGGGTCACGGCGGTCGCGGGGCTGCCGCGGCGGGCCAACGGGAAGGTGGACTATGACGCGCTCCCCGTATGAGGAGCTGAGCCTCGCGTTCGGCGACGCCTCGGTGCCGTACCTCTACGGCCACGACTGCACGCCCGCGCTCGCCGGCGCGCTCGTCGACCGGCTCGCCGCGGGGCCGGCCGGCCTCGACGCGGTGCTGCTCGTCACCGACGACGGGGTGCGCGGGCACGCCGCCGCGGTCGCCGCCGAGCTGGCGCGGCACGTGCGGGTGGCGACGGTACCCCTGCAGGCCGAGGAGCGGCACAAGACGCTCCCGACGGTGCAGCACCTGCTCGAGTCCGCCGTCGCGCAGGGGCTGACCCGGCGCTCGGCGATCGTCGCGATGGGCGGCGGCACCGTCGGCAACATCGCCGGGCTCGCCGCCGCGCTGCTGTTCCGCGGCACCCGCCTGGTCCACCTGCCGACGACGCCGGTGGCCGCGTTCGACGCCACCGTCTCGCTCAAGCAGGGCGTGAACCTCAGCGCCGGCAAGAACCTGGCCGGCACCTACTTCGTGCCCACCCTGATCGCCTGTGACCTCGCCTGGCTGGCGACGGTGCCCCGCCACGACCTGCTCACCGGGATGGCCGAGATGGTGAAGAACATCCTCGTCGCCGCGCCCGAGCTGGAGAAGAAGCTCGTCGTCGCGCTTGACGGGGCACCGCCCGACCTGCGCGCCCTGCTGGAGGTCGGGGTCGAGGCGAAGGCGCCGTTCGTCGCGGCCGATCCCCGGGAGCGGGCCGGCGCGCTCATCTTCGAATACGGGCACACCGCCGGGCACGCCATCGAGTTCGTCAGCGGCGGCACCATCCGCCACGGCGAGGCCGTCGCCTGGGGGATGCTCATCGCGGCCGAGGTCGCCCGGCGCCGCCACGGCCTGGCCGCGCCGGACGTCGCCCGGCACCACCGGCTCACCGCCCTGCTGGACCTGCCCGCCGCCCGCACCCGCCTGCAGGCCCTGGACCGGGGCGCGATCCGGGCCGCGCTGGCCGCCGACAACAAGCGCGGCTACGGCCCCTGCGCCCCCGGCGAGGTTCTCATGGTGCTGCTCGACGGCATCGGCCGCCCGGTGCCCGGCCCACCCGGCGGTCCGCCGCTGGTCCCCGTCCCGGTCTCGGCGGTCATCGACGCATTGGAGGAGCTGTGAGCGACAAGGGGCTGTCCGTCGTCATCCCGGTCAAGGGCCGGGTGGAGGCGATGCGCCGGCTGCTGGCCAGCCTCCGCGAGTCGGCGGCGGCCTGCGCCGAGCCGGTCGAGATCCTCGTCGTCGACGACTCCGGGCCGCCGGACACCCGGGCCCACACCGCGAGCTGCGCGACCTACGACGCCCACTACCTGCGCGGCCCCCGGCACGTCGGGGCCAAGCGCAACGCCGGCGTCCGGGCCGCCGCCCACGACCTGGTCCTGTTCATCGACTCCGACTGCCTGGCCACCCCGCAGCTGCTCCAGCGGCACGCCAAGACGCTGCGCGACGCCGGCGACGACGTCGGGGCGGTCGCCGGGCCGACGTTCGTCCAGGGCGTCGACAACGCCATGTTCCGCATCATGGCCCGCTCCAGGCTGCTGAACTCCGCGTTCGAGTGGCCGGCCCAGGCGTCACGGGTCGGCTGGGCGACGACATCGAACCTGGCCGTGCGGCGCTCGGCGTTCGAGGCCGTCGGCGGGTTCGCCGAGCGGCCCCTGACCGTCGTCGGCGGTGAGGACGTCGACCTCGGGCTGCGGCTCACGGCGGCCGGGCACGCGATCGTCTGCGACCCCGAGGCCGTCGTCGTGCACGACAAGAGCAGCATCGAGTCCCTCGGCACCGTCTGCCGGCGCCTGGTCACGTACGGCCGGTCCGGCCAGTGGCTGCTCGACGTCCACCCGGACCGGGGCCGGCCGAAGCTCAACCGGGTGAGCGCCCTGTCCGCGACGGCCGTGGCCGGGGCCGCGACCGCACCGGTCACCGCGGGCGCCGGGCTGCTGCTCCTGCCGGCCGTCGCCGCCGTCCTGCTCGCCGTGGACGCGAAGGAGCGCCTCGGCACCGACGCACCCACGCCGGCCGCCATCGCCGAGTCGATCGCCTGCGCCGGGCTCGACTGGTGCTTCGACCTCGGGGAGTTCGTGGCCGCCTGGCAGCTGGGCCGGCCCGACCGGCTGTTCAGCGGCTTCGGCTGGACCGACGAGGGGTTCGTCTGGGACCGCGAGCCCGCCAACCGGTACGGGGGCTGACGGTGCTGTACCACGGCCGGATCGCGGCGGTCACCGGCGGCACATCGGGCGTCGGCGAGGCGATCGCGCGGGCGCTGGCCGCCGCGGGCGCGGCCGGGCTCACGATCGCCGGGCGCGACGGCGGGCGCGGCGAGCGGATCGCGGCCGAGCTGACCGCCCAGGGGTGCCCGACCCTTTTCCTGCCGGGCGACCTGGCCGACGCCGACACGGCCCGGGCCGTCGTGCTGCGCACCGTCGAGTGCTACGGCCGCATCGACGGCCTGGCCAACTGCGCGGCCAGCACCGAACGCTCCACGCTTGACACGACCACCCCGGAGCTGTTCGACCGGATCATGGCCGTCAACGTCCGCGCACCGCTGCTGAGCATGCAGGAGGCGATCCGGGACATGCGCGGCCGCGGCGAGCCCGGCGCCATCCTCAACATCATCTCGACCGAGGCGTCGGGCGGCGCGCCGTACCTCACCGCCTACGCCACCTCCAAGGGCGCCCTCGCCACCCTGACCCGCAACGTGGCCGCCGCGCACCGCTTCGACCGTATCCGGGTCAACGGGATCCTGCTCGGCTGGACCGAGACCCCGCACGAGGACGCCGTGCAGCGCCGGTATCACGGCGCCGGCGACGACTGGCTCGCCGCGGCCGCCGCGAAGGCCCCGATGGGCCGCCTGGCCCAGCCCGACGAGATCGCCGATCTGGCCGTCCTGCTGCTGTCGGACCGGGGCGGCATCATGACCGGCTCGCTCATCGAATACTCGCAGGACTGAACGGGGATTGCCTTGTCGACGGACACCGGCCTCAGCGCCGCCCGCGCCGAACTCCTGCGCCGCCGCCTCCAGGCCCGCCGCGCCGAGCGCGGCGCCCCGGCGATTGCGACGCGCGAGGATGCCGTACACCCACCGCTGTCCTTCGCCCAGGAGCGCCTCTGGTTCATGGACCAGCTCGTCCCCGACACCGCCGCCTACACGGTGCCGATCGCGGTCCGGCTCCGCGGCGACCTCGACGCCGACCGGCTCCAGGCCGCTCTCACCGCCGTCGCCGCCCGCCACGAGACGCTACGCACCCGGTTCGTCGCCGACGCCGACGGCCGCCCGCAGGCCACAGTCGTCGACGCGCCCGCCGTGGCGCTGGAGCGCTACGCGGAGTCCGGCGAGACGGCGGTGCGGGCGATCGTCGCCGAGTTCGGCGCCCGCCCGTTCGACCTGACCACCGGAGCGCTGCTGCGGGCCGCGCTCGTCCGCGTCGGCGACGATGAGCACGTCCTCGCCGTCATCCTGCACCACATCGCCTCCGACGGCTGGTCCATCGACGTGTTCCTCAAGGATCTGCTGCACGCCTACACCGGCCGCGACCAGCCGCCGCTGCCGGTCCGCTACGGCGACTACGCGGCCTGGCAGCGGACCCGCTACAGCGGCGAGCGCCTGGCGCGCGACCTCACCTTCTGGCAGAAGCAGCTGGCCGGGGTACCCCCACTCGACCTGCCCACCGACCGCCCCCGCCCGCCGGAGCCGTCCTTCCGCGGCGCCGGGCACGTCATGGAGTACGGCGAGGAGCTCAGCCGGGCCGTCGCCGCGCTCGGCCGCCGCTTCGGGGCCACCCCCTACATGACGCTGCTCGCCGCCTTCCAGACCCTGCTGTTCCGCTACGCCGACCAGGACGACTTCGCCCTCGGCTCCACCGTGGCCGGCCGCACCCTGCCCGAGCTGGAGAGCGTCGTCGGCCTGTTCGCCAACGTCCTCGCGCTGCGGGCCGACCTGTCCGGGGAGCCGACGTTCGCCGAGCTCGTCGGGCGCGTCCGCGAGCGGGTCCTCGACGCGTTCGACCACCAGGAGACCCCGTTCGACCGGCTCGTGACCCATCTGCGGATGCCCCGCGACGTGTCCCGCTCGCCGGTGTTCCAGGCCACGTTCACGATGCTCAACTACCACCGCGGCGGCGGGCTGCCCGACTCCGGCCTCGGCGTCGAGCCGTTCCCGATCGACGCCCGCCAGACGCGGTTCGACCTGGAGCTGTACCTCTTCGACCCCGACGTCGCCGGCCTGTCGGGCTTCTTCACGTACAACACCGACCTGTTCACCGCGGCCACCATCGCGCGGATGGCCGGCCACCTCGAACGCATCCTGCACGCGGTGGCCGCCGACCCCTCCGTCGCCGTCAGCCGCATCCCGCTGCTGGACGCCGGCGAGCGCGACGGCGTCCTGGCCGCGGCCTGCGGGCCCACGGTGGACCTCGCGCCGAGCACGCTGCACGCCCGGCTGGAGGAGCGGGCCCGCCGGACGCCCGACGCACCCGCAGTCGTGTTCGAGGGTCGCGCGCTCTCCTACCGCGAGCTGGACGCGCGCGCCACCGCGCTGGCGGCCGGCCTGCGCGCCCAGGGCGCCGGACCGGGCCGGATCGTGGGCGTCCGGCTGGAGCGCGGCCTCGAGCTGGCGGTCGCGCTGCTGGCGGTGCTGAAGTCGGGCGCCGCCTACCTGCCGCTGGACCCGGACAATCCACCGGACCGGATCGCGTTCATGGTCCAGGACGCCGCCCCGGTCGCTGTGCTGTCCACAGTGGACCTGAGCGGGCCGGTGCCCACGGTGGACCTGGCGCCGCTCGGATCGCCCAACGACGTCGCCTACGTCATCTACACCTCCGGCTCCACCGGGAAGCCCAAGGGCGTTCCCACCACGCACCGGGCCATCCACAACCGGCTCGACTGGATGCAGCGCACCTACGACCTCGGTGCGCACGACGCCGTGCTGCACAAGACGCCTATCGGGTTCGACGTGTCGGTGTGGGAGCTGTTCTGGCCCCTGCTGAGCGGGGCCCGCCTGGTCATGGCCCGGCCCGGCGGTCACCGTGACGCCGCCTACCTGCACGACCTGATCGCCGCCGAGCGGATCACCACCGTCCACTTCGTCCCGTCGATGCTCGCCGTGTTCCTGGCCGAGCGCGGGAGCCCGGCGAGCCTGCGCCGGGTGATCGCCAGCGGTGAGGCGCTCCCCGTCGACCTGGCCCGCACCGCCCTGCAGCGGCTCGGGTGCCCTGTCTACAACCTGTACGGGCCGACCGAGGCCGCCGTCGACGTCAGCTGGTGGGAGTGCACACCCGAGAACCTCGACGGGCTGGCCCGGGTCCCGATCGGGCGGCCGATCCAGAACATCGAGCTGCACGTCCTGGACGCCGCCGGCGCGCCGGTGCCGGTCGGCGTCCCCGGTGAGCTGCACATCGGCGGCGTCGGCGTCGCCGCCGGATACCTCAACCGGCCCGAGCTCACCGCCGAGCGGTTCCGCAACGGCCGGTACGCCACCGGCGACATCGCCCGGCGCAACCCCGACGGCACCCTCGACTACCTCGGCCGCCGCGACGACCAGGTGAAGCTGCGCGGCATGCGGATCGAACCGGGCGAGATCGCGGCCGCCCTGCGTGCCCGGCCCGGCATCCGCGACGCCGCCGTCATCGTCCGCGAGGACCGGCCCGGCGACCAGCGCCTCGTCGCCTACGTCGTCGGCGAACCGGACGGCGACCTGCGCACCGCGCTCAAGCAGGTCCTGCCCGACGCGATGGTCCCGGCGGCGTACGTGCCGCTCGACGCGCTGCCCGTCACCGCCAACGGCAAGCTCGACCGGCGCGCCCTCCCGGCACCGGCGGTCGAGGCCCGGGCGCAGTTCACGGCGCCCGCCACCGCCTCCGAGGTCGCCATCGCCGGCGTCTGGGCGGCCGTGCTCGGCGTCGCCCGGGTCGGGGCCGACGACGACTTCTTCGACCTCGGCGGCCACTCGCTGCTCGCCACCCAGGTCGTCGCCAAACTCCGCCACGTCCTGCCCGCGCCCGTCAGCGTCATGGACGTGTTCAAGCACCCGACGGTCCGCGGCCTCGCCGCGCTCGTCGACACCCCGGCCGAGGCCCGCGGCCCGAAGCGGCTCCTGCACGAGCTGACGAGGCCGATCCCCCGGGGCAGCCGGCAGCTGACCCTCGTCTGCCTGCCCTACGGCGGCGGCAGCGCCATCGTCTACCAGCCCCTCGCCGACGCCCTCCCGGCCGGCCACGCCCTCTACGCCCTGGCCATCCCCGGCAACGACGTCGGCCTGGAGGAGCAGGGCGCCGCCTTCGACGACCTCGTCGCCGCCACCGTCGCCGAGATCCAGGAGCGCATCGACGGGCCGATCGCCGTGTACGGGCACTGCGGCGTCGGCGGCGCGCTGGCGGTCGCCGTCGGTTGCGCCCTCGAGGCGGCCGGCCGCGAGATCGAGACGCTGTTCATCGGGGCGATCTTCCCGTTCGCCCGGCCGAAGGGGCGCTTCGCGCAGCTGCTCAGCCGGTTCGAGCAGCTGCGCAGCGACAAGGCGTACAGCAACTGGCTCACCTCGGTCGGCATCGACCTGCGTGACCTCGGCCCCGACCAGGTCCGGGCGATGGTGCGGGGGATGCGCCGCGACAGCGTCGCCGCGGAGGAGTACTTCACCGACCTGTGGCGCCGCGGCCCGGCGCGGCTCAAGGCCCCGATCGTGTCGATCGTCGGCGAGCGCGACGACGAGACCATGTACTACCAGGAGCGCTTCCGCGAGTGGCACTTCCTCAGCGAGCGCACCGCGCTGTACGTCCTCGACGAGGCCGGCCACTACTTCCTCAAGTGGCGCGCGGCCGAGCTGGCGGCCATCCTCACCGCCCGGCTGCCCCACGAGACGAAGGTCGAGCACGGCACCGCCACCTGGCGCCTCCAGGACGTGTCGTCCACCGCGGTCCGCCCGGCCGGCCCCGATCCGAGCATGCGCCGGTTCCTCGCCGTCGCGGCCAGCCAGCTCGTGTCGATGACCGGCACGGCGATGACGGAGTTCGCCGTCCCCGTCTGGATCTTCATGCAGACCGGGTCGCTGTTCCGGCTCGCGCTGTTCTCCACCATCGCGCTCGTGCCCGGCCTGCTGGTGCTGCCGGTCGCCGGGGCCCTCGTCGACCGGCACAGCCGCCGCGCGGTCATGCTGGCCGGCGACGGCGCCGCGCTGGCACTGCAGGCCGTGTTCCTGGCCCTCATCGTCACCGACCGTCTGCAGATCTGGCACATCTACCCGCTGCTGTCCGGCCTGTCGATCGCGCTGACCTTCCAGCGGCTGGCGTACTCGTCGGCCGTGCCGCAGCTGGTTCCGAAGCGCTACCTGGGCCACGCCAACGGGATGGTGCAGGTCGGCGCCGGCGTCGCCCAGTTCCTCGTCCCGGTCGCCGCGGTCGGGGTCATGGCGGCGATCGGCCTGGACGGGATCCTCGCGCTCGACGTGTGCAGCTACGCCGTCGCCGTGCTCGTCCTCGCCCTCGTGCGGTTCCCGGGGCTGATGGGGTACCGCCGCAAGGAGCCGATGGGCCAGGAGGTCCGCAGCGGCTTCCGCTATGCCATGGGCACCCCCGGCTTCCGGGCCATGCTGCTGTTCTTCGCCGTGGTCAACCTGTTCCTGGGCCCGTCCCTCGTGCTCATCCAGCCGCGCGTGCTGAGCTTCGCCGGCCTGCACGCCGCCTCCCAGGTCGCGGTCGCGGGCGGCGCCGGCGTCGTGGCCGGCGGCCTCATCATGGCGTTCTGGGGCGGCCCGGCCCGCCGCCGGATGCGCGGCGTGCTGCTGTCCGCGCTCGCGTTCGCCCCGTTCGCGGCCCTGGCCGGCGTCCACCGCAGCGTGTGGCTGATCGCGGCCGGCGTCTTCGGCATGTTCGTCGCGCTGACCGTGATGAACGCGATCTACACCACGATCATCCAGGTCAAGGTCCCGCCGCGGGCCCACGGCCGGGTGTTCGCGGTCAACACGGTCTTCGCCTGGGGCACGCTGCCGATCGGGTTCCTGCTCATCGGCCCCGGGGTCTCCGCGGCGATCGGCCTCGGCCCGACCTACCTGACCTTCGGTGCCGCGATCGCCCTCATCGCCGGGGTCTCGCTGTGGTACCGCCCGCTCGCCCGCTTCGACGCGGAGGTCCCCGACACCGAGCCCGAAGACCTGATCGGCCTCGTCGAGCTGCGCAACCGGCCGGTGGCGTGATGGTCGAGGTGTACACCACCGCCCCCGCGTCCGTGGAGCCCGACGGCTCCGCGTTCCGCCGCCGCCTGGCCGAGGTGACCCGCTGGACGGACGCGGCCGGCCACACGGGCCTGCTCGTCTACTCCGACAACACGCTCATCGACCCCTGGCTGATCGCCCAGCTGATCCTGGAGCGGGCCGCGCGGGCCGTGCCCCTCGTCGCGGTCCAGCCGGTCTACTGCTCGCCGTACGCCGCGGCCCGCATGGCGGCCACCCTCACGTTCCTGCACGGGCGCCCCGTGCATCTCAACCTGGTGACGGGCGGTTCCCGGCAGCATCTGGAGGCGCTCGGCGACGGCGGTGTGGGGCACGACGAGCGGTACGAGCGGCTGTCCGAGTTCGCGACGGTGCTCCGGCAGCTCCTCGAGTCCCCGCGCCCGGTCACCAGCACCGGCCGCCACTACCGCCTGCAGGGTGCGTCGTTGCCGCACCGCCCGCGGCAACCCCCGCGGCTGGTCCTGTCCGGCTCCAGCGAGGCCGCCGTCAAGTGCGCCGACGACCTGGGCGTGCTGCGCTTCGCGTACCCGGTGCCGGTGCGCTCCTATCCGGCCGGCCGCAGCGGCATCCGCCTCGGCGTCATCGCCCGCCCGACCGCCGGCGCGGCGTGGAAGGCCGCCCACGACCGCTTTCCGGGCGACCCGCTGGGGGAGCGCCGCCACCGGGTGGTCGCGAAGCTGTCCGACTCGCACTGGTACGCGGAGCTCGCCGAGGTCGAGGCCTCCGGCGTCTACTGGCTGCACCCGTTCCGGACCTACCGGACGTTCTGCCCGTACCTGGTCGGCTCCTACGCGGAGGTGGGCGCGTATCTGGCGGCGTACTTCGCGCGCGGCGTCGAGTCGGTGATCCTCGACGTCCCGGACGCGGAGGACGACCTGCACCACGCCCGGCTGGCCTTCGACGCGGCCGGCTAGGTGCGGATCGCCCGGGCGGCCGCGGCCCGGCTGCACCGGAAACCCTCAGATGTATAGCGAAAGTATAGCGGCGGGCAAGGATCGCTTGATATCAATCTCCGGACCACACTCCCTTACCCCGGAGTACCACGTGCGGAGATCCCGTCTCGTAAGGCTCGCCCTGGGCGCGGCTGCTGCCCTCGGTGTCACGTTCGGCCTCGGCAGCCCGGCGTTCGCCGCGGCCTCGGATCGGTATGTTGCGCTCGGCGACTCGTACGCCTCGGGCGTCGGCGCCGACAACTACACGTCCGAGGGCGGCGCCTGTCTGCGCAGCAACAACGCCTACCCCGCCCTGTACAACGCCGGCGTCAAGCCCGCCGCGTACCGGTCGGTGGCCTGCTCGGGCGCCACGACCGCCGACGTCATCAACAGCCAGCTGTCCGCGCTGTCGTCGAGCACCACGCTGGTGAGCGTCACCATCGGCGGCAACGACATCGGCTTCACCAGCATCATGACGACGTGTGTGCTGTCCGGCGAGTCCGACTGCATCGCCGCCATCAACACGGCCGAGGCCAAGGTCCGCAACGAGCTGCCGGCCAAGCTCGCGGCCGTGTACAGCGGCATCCGGAGCCGGTCGCCGTCGGCGCGGGTCGTCGTCGTCGGCTACCCGGTCTTCTACCAGCTCGGCACCGTGTGCGTCGGGCTGAGCGCCAACTCGCGGGCGAAGATCAATGAGGGGATCGACCTCCTCGACGACACGACCAGGACCGCGGCCGCCGCGGCCGGGTTCCGGTTCGCCGACGTGCGGTCGATCTTCGTCGGGCACCAGCTGTGCAGCTACGGCGACAAGTGGCTGCACGCGCTGAACTTCGTCAGCCTCACCGTGTCCTACCACCCGACGGCGGCCGGGCAGTCCGGCGGCTACTACCCGACGTTCCGCACCGCGGCGGGCTGAGTGCCGGGACCGGCGCCGGTCGATCAGCCCTGACCGGCGCCGGTCACCGGCAGCGAGACCGGCGCGTGGACGAGCGGGTCGTGGTCGCGCCAGCGCGGGGCCGGCCCGGTCAGGCGCAGGCCCGGGTGGCGGGCGCGCAGGGCGGCGAGCGCGGCGACGGTGGTCCGGCGGGTCAGTTCGGCGCCGGGGCAGTAGTGCCGGCCGAGGCCGAACGTCAGGTGCCGGTTGGGTCGGCGGGCCGGGTCGAACCGGTCCGGGTGCGTGAACACGGCCGGGTCGCGGTTGGCCGCCGCGGTCAGCGCCACCAGCTCCGCGCCGGCCGGGATCGCCACCCCGGCCAGCACGACGGCCCGCGTGGTGCGGCGCAGGACGCCGCGGACCGGTGGTGCGTAGCGGGCGCCCTCCTCGACCGCCGCCGGCAGCGCCGAGTCCCAGGTGCCGGGGTGGGTCAGCAGCGCGTGCAGGGTGTTGGCGATGAGGTTCTGGGTCGTCTCGATCCCGGCGAACATGAGCATCAGGCTGTGCGCCCCGGTGACGTCGTCCACTGTGGAGCGCAGCGCGGTCACGGCGGCGGCGATCGCCTCGAGCCCGGCCCGCCGCGCGGCCGGATCGCGGGCGTCGGCGCTCGCGCGCTCCATGGCCCGGGCCCGCGCGAAGAACCCGGCGCCGGTGTCGCCAAGCACTTCGGCGATGACCCGGGCGGCCAGGGGATGGGCGAAGTCGGCGACGGCGTCGAACGCGGTGGGCAGCTGCGCGGCCAGCTCGGTGGCGTGGTGCTCGACGGGCGGCAGGGCGCGCGGGGCGAGGGACTTGGCCACCGGGGCCCGGCGGGCGGTGTGCTCGGGCGGGTCGAGGAAGAACAGCCAGCGGGCCGACCACTGCGTGAACCCGGCCAGCAGCTCCCGGTCGCCGGCCGGCACCTGCGGGGCGACCCGCGACGAGTACGCGGCCGGGTCCTGCAGCACGGCGACGACCGCCCGGTGGCCGGTGACGACGAACCGGCGCAGGCGCTCGTCCCAGCGGACCGGCGGGTCGCTCATCCCCAGAGCTGCCGCCGCAGGTCGTCGACGGCCGCGACGGCCCGGGTGAGGCGCTGATCGTCGTCGCCCTCCAGCGTCACGTACGGGCGGCCCAGGCGGACCAGCTCGGCCTCGATCGCCTCGTGGAATGCGAGGCGCTCGGCCGGGGTGTTGCGCCGGATGTCGCCGGAGAACTGGCGATCGGGTGCGCACAGGAGGTACAGATGCACAGGTTCCGGCGTTTGCAGCCACGGCGGTGCCGCATCGAACAGGCGCATGCTCCACAGGCGGACGGCCAGCAGATCGGTGTCGGTGAACACCAGCCGGTGCGCGCGGCGGGCCATCAGGTCCTCGGCGGCGGCCTGCCCGCGGGCGGCGAGGGCGATGGTGGCGGGCGTGATGTCGGGGCCGAGCTCCCGCAGCCGCTCCGGCACCCACACGGTGTCGTAGTGCCGCGCGAGCCCCTCGGCAAGCGTCGTCTTGCCCGTCGACTCGGCGCCGATGAGGCAGACGCGGGCGGCGTACCAGGCGCGGACCGGTGGCGGGAGGAAGCGTTCGTAGTCCCACGGGCTCTTGCGGATGCCGGTGCCGGAGACGAGCAGCAGGTGCCGGTTGACCGGGATGCACTCGGCGCCGAGGCGGGCCGCCGTGCCGGGGCCGTCGGGCTCGCCGCTGAACAGGTAGTCGGGCCGGACCTCGGCGAGGATCCGCTCGGGCCACTGCTCCCGCTCGCCCTCGACGGGCGTGACGGCGGTGCCGGGGAACAGTTCGAGCAGCCACGCCCGGCGCACGTCGAACGGGATCGGGTCGTCGTCGCCGACCCGGACGAAGATATGCAGCTCGGCGACGTGCGCCAGGGCGAACTCGATGAGGTAGCGGTGGCCGTCGTGGACCGGCAGGAACCGCCCGAGCACCACGCCGACCTTCCCGTCACCGCCCGGCTCGGGGCCGAACTGGTCGAGGGTGAAGTTCGCCGTGCGCTCGTCGCGGGCCTGGCCGGCGGCCACGTCGAGGTCGGCGTCGCTGGGCGGGGGCGCGGAGTCCTCGTCGTAGTAGGCGAAGCTCCCGCCGTACCAGGCGATGGGCGGAGGGGTTGTCGCGGCGCTCACCACGGCAGGATACGTCCGCGCGGGGCCGCTGAGCTGCTGGGTACGGAACGTGACAGTGCCGCCCGGTGCCCCGCCCGGGCGGCCGGCTGCCTACGAGCCGGGGTAGGGGGTGGCCGCCCGGGCCGTGCGCAGGGCGGCGGCCCACCAGGCGAGCTGGTCCAGGAGGGCCGTCGCGTACTCGCCGGCCTGCGGGTCGAGGGGGGAGCCGTCGCGCCAGTTGGTGTAGTACGCCGGGAACGCCAGGCCGTCGCGGATCGTCACCGCGTGCAGCTCGGTGAGGACGTTCTCCAGGTGCAGGACGGCGTGGCGGCCGCCGGCGGCGCCGCCGTAGCTGACGAAGGCGACGGGCTTCGCCGTCCAGTGGGTGAAGTGCCAGTCGATGGCGGCCTTCAGCGCGGCCGGGTAGCTGTGGTTGTACTCCGGGGTCACGATGACGAACGCGTCGGCGCGCTCGAGGGCGGCGGTCAGCGGGGCCATACCGGCCGGGCGGGGATAGGCGTCTCCGGCGTATTTCGGCGATACCGCGGGCAGCTCCAACGGCAGCGTCACGCCGGCCAGGTCGGCGACCTCGACGGTGAACGCGCCGTGGGCCTCGGCCCGGGCCGTGAACCAGTCCGCGACGGTCGGGCCGAACCGGCCCTCGCGGACGCTGCCGACGATGACGAGCAGGCGATGCGTGATGTCCATACGGGCCAGGTTCGCGGCCGGAGGGCCGCCGGACCAGGCCGCGGCAAGGATGGTAGCGGCGGTGCCCTGCTACGGTGAGCGGCACAGGTCACGAGGGTCAGCGTCAAGCCCCGGCTTGCTGGCCGGCAACCCTCCGTTCGCGGGCGGGGTGCTCCGGGTGATGACCGGGCCCCGCACCACGCCGGTGCCGGGCAAGCCGCGACCGACGGGACTTCACCGTGAGCACAGTGCGCTACCGCCTCGCCACCGCCGACGACGCCGCCGCGATCGGTGCGCTGCATGCCGACAGCTGGCGCCGCCACTACCGGGGCGCCTACGCCGACGCCTACCTGGACGGCGAACTCGTCACCGAGCGCCGTGCCGTCTGGTCGGCCCGGCTCGCCGCCCCGGCCGGCACCCACACCGTCGTGGCCGAGCGTGACGGCTGCCTGGCCGGGTTCGTCCACGTGGTCGTGGGCGACGATCCGGTCTGGGGCAGCCTCGTCGACAACCTGCACGTCGTGCGGGAGCGGCACCGCAGCGGCATCGGCACGCAGCTGCTGGCCCGGGCGGCCGCGGCGGCGGACGGGCCGATGTACCTGTGGGTGCTGCGGCAGAACACGGCGGCGCAGGCGTTCTACCGGGCCGCCGGCGGCGTGTCGGCCGGCTCCGCCACCGTCGCGGCGCCCGGCGGCGACCCGGCCCGCCTCGTCGGATCGCCGCAGAAGCTCCGGATGGCCTGGGCCGACGTCACCGCCCTGGTGAGGCGCCGCCGTTGACGGGCAGCGGCCGGCCCACGACGTGGCGGGCGCCGGTGAGGCTTCGCGCGTTCCCCGATCTTGCGTGAGAGCATGGCCGCGTGCAAACCGGACGGCTCCGTGCGTGGCGGCACGACCTGCATCGCATCCCCGAGCTCGGCCTGCGGGAGCACCGCACCGCCGACTACCTGGCCGGCGTCCTGACCGCGCTCGGCCTGCACGTGACCCGCGGCGTCGGCGGCACCGGCCTGGTCGCCACCCTGCGCCGCGGCGACGGCGGCGCCGCGGTCGGGCTGCGGGCCGACATGGACGGGTTGCCGCTTGCCGAGCGGGGGGAGCGGGCCTACCGGTCGGTCCACGACGGGGTGATGCACGCCTGTGGGCACGACGGGCACATGGCGATGGTGCTGGGTGCGGCGGCGGTCCTGGCGGACGAGGGCGGCTTCGACGGTACCGTCCAAATGATCTTCCAGCCCGCCGAGGAGCACGGCCTCGGCGCGAAGGCGATGCTTGCCGACGGGCTGCTCGAGCGGTTCCCCGTCGATGCGATCTTCGGGGTGCACAACATGCCCGGGCACCCGGCCGGGTGGCTGGCCACGCGGGCCGGCGGGCTGATGGCCGGCGAGGACAACTTCGAGATCCGGGTGCTGGGGCGGGGCGGGCACGCGGCGCGGCCGCAGATGGTGGTCGACCCGATCGTCATCGCGGCCGAGATCGTCCTGGCGCTGCAGACCGTGGTGTCGCGCAGCGTCGACCCCGCCGAGCCGGCCGTCGTGTCCTGCACCGAGATCACCACCGACGGCGCCCGCAACGCGATCCCGGGCGAGGTGGTGATCCGCGGTGACACGCGCAGCTTCGCGCCGGACGTGCGGGTGCTGCTGGAGCGGCGGATCCGCGAGCTCGCGGCCGGGATCAGCGCGGCCCACGGCGGCAGCTGCGCGGTGCGCTACACCCACGAGTTCGAGCCGACAGTCAACGACCCGGGCGCCGTCGCGGCCGCACTGCACGCGGCCCGCCGCACCGTGCCGGCCGAACACGTCGTCGGCAACACGCCACAGTGGACGGCGAGCGAGGACTTCGGCGCGTTCCTGCAGGCGGTCCCCGGCTGCTTCATGCTGCTGGGCAACGGTGCCGGCAGCGCGCCGCTGCACAGCCCCGACTACGACTTCAACGACGACGTCCTCGAGATCGGCGTGCGGTACTACGTCAACCTCGTCCGGAGCCGGCAGCGATGACCGGCGATCCGGCCGCGTTCCACCGGACCCTGCCCGGCTACGCCCCGACCCGCCTGGCCGAGCTGCCCGCCCTGGCCCGCCGCGGCCGAGCCGCCCGCCTGTTCGCCAAGGACGAGTCCAACCGTTTCGGCCTGCCCGCCTTCAAGGCCCTCGGCGCGTCCTGGGCTTTGCACCGGGCGCTGCAGCGGCACGGCGGCGGCGGGCCGGCGACCATCGTGACGGCGACCGACGGCAATCACGGGCGGGCCGTCGCCCGGTTCGCCCGCGAGTTCGGGCGGCGGGCCCGGGTGTACGTGCCCGCGGGGGTGCCGGCGGCGGCGGTGGCGGCCATCCGCGCGGAGGGCGCCGAGGTCGTGGCGGTCGGCGGCGACTACGACCGGGCCGTGCGCACGGCCGCCGCGGACCCGGACGGGCTGCTCGTCCAGGACACGGCCTGGCACGGCTACGAGGAGATCCCCGGCTGGATCGTCGAGGGCTACTCGACGCTGTTCACCGAGCTCGACGAGCAGCTCGCGGCGGCCGGGGCCGGCCCGCCCGACCTGCTCGTCGTGCCGACCGGGGTCGGGTCGCTGCTGCAGGCCGCGCTCACGCATTACGGCCGGCCGACCCGGATCGTGAGCGTGGAGCCGGACACCGCCGCCTGCGTCAAGGCCAGCGTCGAGGCCGGGCGGCCGGTCACCGTCAGCACCGACGCGACGATCATGGCCGGCCTCAACTGCGGCACCGTGTCGACGCTGGCCTGGCCGCTCATCCGCGACCGGCTCGACGGGTGCGTGACGGTGAGCGACGCACGGGCCCGCGCGGCGATGGCCGACCTGGCCGCCGAGGGCGTCGCCGCCGGGCCGTGCGGCGCGGCCGCGCTGGCCGCACTGGCGCAGCTGCCCGCGCAGGGCGACGTCGTGCTGCTGATCACCGAGGGGGCGGCGGCCAACCCGGTGGCCCAGGACGGAGCCCAGGACAGGGCCCAGGACATGGCCTAGCGCTGGACGGCTGACCGGCCGGGCGCCGTCCGGCCGGGTGGCGGGGCGCCGAACGGCGGGAAGATCACGGCAATCGCGGAAACGGCCTTGTGACGACGGCCGTCGTTTCCATAGATTGACGCAATGCCGTGGGACCCACGGAGCGTCACGCTGGAGCGACGGGGAGTCTGATGACCACGCAGGGCTGGGGCGGACCGGGCGGGGAGCCGTGGGACCAGGCGTTGCACAACGTGCAGGCCGCGTACCGCAACGCGCGCGTCACCTACACGGAGCCCGACGAGTTCGCCGACGACAGCGTCACCTGGAAGCAGCTGCGGCCGCACACCGTACGCGCCGGCAACGTGGCCCTCGTGCTGTCGCTGCTCGTCCTCGTCATCATCTGCTGCACCTGCGGGCTGTTCTTCAACATCGGGCAGCAGGCGCAGGACCTCGACACGGCCCTCGCCGCGTCCACCGGGTCCGTCCTGGTGCCGATGATCGTGGCCGGGCTCGCGTTCGTGGCCTGGTGCGTGTCGCTGTTCTTCCCGATCAAGGAGCCGATCGCCGAATACTCGCTGCTCGTCGAGAACCGGGCCGCGGCCGCGCCGGCGGTGTACGGGTACATGCTGCAGTCGGCGGCGCAGCGGGCCCTGCCGTTCCCGATGGCGCCGGTGCGCATCGCCGGGCAGTACCTGCTGTCGTTCGGCGACACCCGCCTGCAGTCGCTCGTCGCCGTGCAGACGTACGGCACCGACCTGTACTTCGGCTGGACCATGTGGCGCTCCCGCTCCACCGTGCTGCTGATCGTCCACGCCCTGCGCGACGGCTTCCGGGCCCTTGCCGGCGGCGCCTCCTACCGCTCGGCCATCAACGGCGGCCGGACCCGGGCCCTGCGCGAGATCACGCACAGCATCACCCGCCTCGGCGTCCAGTCGGCCATCGCCGGGCTCGCCGCGACCGAGGAGACCAACCGGCTCGTCGCCACCACGCCCGAGGCGCCGATGCCGCCCGGCGTACAGCCGATCGTGCCCCCGACCATCGCCCCCGCGGCCGTGTACCCGCCGCAGTACCAGCAGCCGGTCACCGGCGCCTGGCCGCAGGTGAGTGCCCCGCCGTCGAGCGCGCCCCCGGCGTCCGGCCCGCCGTACGGGACGCAGCCGCCGCAGTGAGCGACCTCGTCCCCGCCCCGTATCTGCTCACCGGCCCGGACCGCGTCTGGGGCTGGGTCGCGCTGCGGATCACCGCGGCCGTCGACCTGTCGCGCCGCTCGGAGTACGCCCGCCTGGACGTCGCCGGGCGGCTCGCCCGCGCGGTCGGCGAGCAGGCCGCCTACCTCGGCCGGTTCCTTGCCCTCCCCGAGTCCGAGACCGTCGCGCTGCGCCTGCTGCATCACGAGCAAGGGCGCATCGAGGTGTACCTGCTGGGCCGCGTCGAGCAGCCGAGCGCCGACCTGGCCCGGCGCGCGGCGAGCACGCTCGCGGCCACCCTGGCGAGGGTCCCCGACCACGTGCGGGTCGAGCCGGTCCTCGACCCCGCCGAGGTCCGCGCCATCCTCAGCCCATTCGTGCCCCCGCCCGGCGGCCTGGCCCAGATCCGCAAGCGCATCCGCGTCGCCCGGCCCGAGCGCGTGGACGCGGGCGTGCCCACGTACGTCGCCGTCGAGCCGTTCGGCCGCCAGCCGCACTCGTGGGAGGGGCTCCTCGACGCGGTCCGCCTGCACCCGACCCCGCTGGCCCTGTCGGTGGAGCTGACCGCCGGCGCGGTCCCGCCGCCGCTGCGCCGGATGCTGGAGATCGAGGCGACCCGCTACCGGCGCCTGGCCCAGCCCAGCGAGATCCCGGCCGACGTCGGCGGCCAGATCCAGCTGCCGGCCGACGGCGGCGCCGTGACCATCGAGCCCTACTACCTCGATGCGCTGCGGCGCTACGACGGACGGGTCTTCCGCTTCGGCGTGACGGTGGCCGGGGCCGAGCCGCTGCCGGAGTCGCTCGTGGGGCAGCTGGGCGCGACCGTGAGCCCGCCGCCGGCGGCCCAGCCGGACCGCGACGACCCGCAGAGCGTCCTGAGCGGATTCACCGTCGCCCGGCCGGATCACCAGGCCCGGCACGACGCCCTCGTGCGCGGCTTCACGACGCTGCAGCCGGTCGACTGGGACAGCGACGACCTGGCCGCACTGCTGCGGGCCGAGTCGGCGCCCGGCCGGTCCTCGCCCCGCCTGACGCTGTTCGCGCTGCGGGTGCTCGTCGACCGCGACGAGGCGGCGAGCCTGTTCCGGCTGCCCCTGGCGCTGGAGGGCCACGTGCCCGGGGTCGCCGTCGTGGCGCCGCGCGACCAGGTCCGGGTCGTCGCCGCGCCCGCGGGCCCGGCCCTGCTGCTGGGCCGCCAGCCCGGCGCGGGCGCCGAGGGCGAGGTCGGGTTCGCGGTCGCGGACCTGCCCCGGCACGGGTTCATCGTCGGCACGCCCGGCTCCGGCAAGACGAACACCGCCCTGCACCTGTGCCGGCAGCTGCGCGGCCACGGCGTGCCGTTCGCCGTCATCGAGCCGGTCAACGCCGCCCTCGACGACTACCGCTGGCTGGCCACCCTCGAGGACTTCGACGACCTGCTGATCTTCACCGTCGGCGACGACGAGGTGGCGCCGTTTCGCCTCAACCCCTTCCAGGTGCCGGACGGCGCGACCGTCACGTCGCACGTGTCGAACCTCCTGGCGTGCTTCGAGGCGGCCTTCGGGCTGTGGGACCCGCTGCCCTTCCTGTACCGCCGGGCGCTCGTCGAGACCTACCGGCGCCGCGGCTACCACGCGACCTACCGGGCCCGCCCCGCCGACGCGAACTGGCCGGTGCTGCCCGAGTTCGCCGGTGTGCTCGCCGAGGTCGTGGAGCAGCTCGGATACCAGGGCGAGACCCACGCCAACATCGACGCCGCCGCCCGCCTGCGCGCCGAGGCCCTGGTCGAGGGCGCCTGCGGCACGACGCTGCACTGCCGCCGCTCCTACGACATCGGCGCGCTCATGCACCGCCCGGTCGTCTTCGAGCTCGCCGGCGTCGGCGACAACGCCAAGGAGCAGTCCCTCATCACGCTGCTGCTCATCACGGCGATGCGCGGCTGGTACCGCCAGCACCGCCGCTCCACCGACGCCCCGCACGTCGTCCTGCTCGAAGAGGCCCACCGCGTCTTCCCCCGCGCCGCACCGCAGACCGGCGGCGGCGACCAGAAGGAGGGCAACGCGCAGGCCCTGGCGGCCGAGCGGATCGCCCAGGGGCTCGCCGAGGACCGCAAGTACCGGGAGTCGTACCTGCTCATCGACCAGCAGGTGGGGAAGGTCGCCGAGGACGCGTACAAGATCACGAATTTGAAGATCATGCACCGCACCGCCGCCTCGGAGGACCGCGAGCTGCTCGGCTCCACCATGGCCATGCACGACGACCAGATCCAGGCCGCCGCGGCACTGCGCCCGTTCGAGGCGATCGTGTCGCACAACGCCCTGGATCAGGCGGTCCTGCTGGCGGTGCCGGACGTGCGCCGCGAGGACGCCAGACGCCGCAACCAGCCGGAGGCCCCGCTCGCCGACGACGCCGACCTCCGGGCCCGCTTCACCGCCTGGCAGGCGTCGGAGTCCAGTGTGGAGGATGCGCTCGCGCCCTACGCCGAATGCTTCGAGTGCCGCCACCGCTGCGCCTTCCGCCCCCGCGCCGAGGCCGTCCTCGGCGGCGCGACCGGCGTCTCGGCCGCCGGCGACCTGCTGGCCGGCCTGGGTACCGCGGCCTGGTTCGACGCCCTGCCGGCGCGGCTCGACGCGCTCGGCGGCACGGTGCCGGCCGCGCCGGACGGGGCCGATGCGCCGCGGTGGCGCCAGGACTACCGGATGTGCGTGTTCATCCACGCGTTCCGCCGCAGGTATCCGCCGGCCGTCTGGACCGACAACGACCGCCGCTCCTCGGTGAACTGGGCCCGCGACGTGCGCAAGGCGGTCGACGACCATGGGTGACCGGCCCGGCGAACTGACCCCGCTCGAACCCTCGGCACTCGCCTCCGCCGCGGGCGCCGACACCGTGCCTCAGCGCGGCGACCCCGCGGACTTCACCGCGGCCCTGTCCGACGCGGCCGGCTCCGCGGCGGCCCTGTCCGACGCGGCCGGCTCCGCGGCGGCCCTGTCCGACGCGTCCGGTGCTGCGGCGGCCCTGTCCGACGCGTCCGGTGCTGCGGCGGGTCTGTCCGATGCGGCCGGCGGGGTGGCTGGGCGGGATGCGGTGCCGCTGTCGCCGTTGGAGGGCACGGCCGGCCTGTCCGATGCGGCCGGTTCCGCGGCAGGGCGGGATACGGTGCCGCGGTCGCCGTTGGAGGGCACGGCGGGCCTGTCCGATGCGGCCGGTGCTGCGGCGGGTCTGTCCGACGCGGCGGGCGCGGTGGCGGGGCGGGATGCGGCGCCGCGGTCGCCGCTGGAGGGCGCGGCGGGTGTCGCCGACGCGGCAGGCGTTGTGGCGGGCCGGGACACGGTGCCGTTCCGTGGTGACGCCGATGCCCTCCCGGACGCTCCCGGCCGGACGCTCGGCGATGCGGTTCGCGCCGTCGAGGGCCCCGCGGAGGCGCCGGATCAGCTCGAGCCCGCCCCGGTTGAAGCGGCCGGGCCGGCGCTGGAGCAGGACCTCGGCGCGCTCATCGACACCGCCGGGCTGTCCCGGGAGCCGCGGGCCGACGCCCGGCAGCGCGCCGACGACCGCCCGGAGTGAGCCGACCGGACCCTCGTCGCGTGACGACGTGCGGCCGAGTGCCGGTGGCGTGGCCGGTCGACCCCCGCGCCGCCCTGGAGCACGCACTGTCCGACGGCGCCAACCCCGCCGCCCGCCACAGGAGCCTGCATGGGAGCCGGGGTCGGCGTTGGGTGACGCCTGGCTGGACCGGCGCCGGGGCGGGGTGGGGGCTGTGTGATGCTCGACGGGTGATTGTCGAGTTCGAGTCCCGGCTCTGGCAGTGGGACGCCCGCCAGGGTGACAGCTGGTACTTCGTCTCCCTCCCGGCCGACCGCTCCGAGGAGATCCGCGAACTGACCGCCGGCACCCGCCGCGGCTTCGGCTCCGTCCGCGTCCGCGCCCAGGTCGGCGCCACCATCTGGCGGACCTCGATCTTCCCGAGCGCCGACGGCCCGTACGTCCTGCCGATGAAGCAGGCCGTCCGCAAGGCCCAGCACCTCGACCGCGACGACCTCGTCACCGCCACCGTGGAGATCCTCGACCTGTAGTTGCCGGGCGGGCCTACGCTGAGCGTCGATGCCACCTGTCCTGCTGTCGCTCGGGTTCGCGGTGCTCGTGGTCGCCGCGCACCTCGGGTTCGTGTGGCTCGTGACGGCGGTGCGGTCGCGGCCCCGGGCCATCGTGGCCGGGGCGGCCACGCCGGAGTTGCGGGACGAGTCGCCGGCCGTGGTGAACCTGCTCGTGAACCGGCTGCGGCCGACCCGGGTGGCCAGCGCGACGCTGCTCGATCTGGCGGCGCGGCGGGTGGTCGAGCTGTTCGCGGCCGGGGACGAACTGTTGGTCCGGGTCCGGGGGCCGCAGCCGGCCGGGTTGGCGGCGCACGAGCGGCGGGTGTTCGAGCGCGTCGCGCGGGTGGCGGGCGATTCGGCGGTACCACTGCAGCGGCTTCTGCAACGGCATGCCGGAGGTGGGCGGCGCTGGACCGGGTGGCTCGGGCGGGAAGCGCGGTTCGAGGCCCGGCGGCTCGGGCTCGTGGGCGGGCACGAACGGTTCATGCCGGTGACCGCCATCGTGTCGGGCGCGCTGCTCGCCCTGGCCGTCGTGCCGCTGGTGCCGGCCGGCGCGGCGCTGCAGGCGTGGGCGTGTGTGGCGGCGTTCGCATGGCTGCCGCTGTTCATCCTCGACGCCGCGCTCGTCGACGACCGCGACCGGCTCACCGCGCAGGGGCGGGCCGCGGCCGCACACTGGCTCGGCGTGGCGGCGTGGCTGCGCGCCCACGAGAGCCTGCGCGACCTGCCACCCGAGGCCGTCGCGGTGTGGGACCGCTACCTCGCGTACGGTGTGGCGCTCGACGTCTTCCAGCACGCCGCCCAGTCCCTCGACTTCGAGACCGTGGGCCGCGACGACGAGCTGTGGTCCGACGTGACCGGGACCGAGCGGCTCGTGCGCGTGCGGTACTGGCGCCGCAGCCGCATCCTCGCCCCGCTGGGCCAGGTCGACGCCCGCGCCCGGCTGATCTGGTCGGCGCTGTCCATCCCGGCGTGGGCCCTCATCGCCGGCCTGGCCATGGGCATCGGCTCCGCGGGCGTACGCCTCGCCGTCCTGCTGCTCGCCGCCTCCCAGCTGCTCCGGCACGTGTACCGCGCCGCCCGCTCCGCCTTCGACGTCCTGCGCCCGCTGGAGGTGACGGGCACCATCCTCGACATCACGCTCAACAGCCACGTCCCGGTCGACACGGCCGGCATCACCGACGTCCCGTCCTCCTACTGCTTCGTCGTCGACGACGGCCGCACCGACCGCCTCACGCCGTGGCTGGTGAACCGGGACCTGGCCGGCGCCCGCAAGCACTTCGGCAACGACCCGCAGGCGCTCGTGGCCGCGATCCGCCACGTCGGCTACCGCCCGGGCGACCGCGTCCGCCTGGTCGGCCAGCGCTACAGCCGCTACGTCCGCTCCCTGCGCCGCGTCCGCTAGGCCGTGACCAGGACGGGTTGGGGCGCGGATGTACAACGATCGCCGTTTGTGCTGCGCACTGCGTGGAAAGTTCATATCCGACCGCAGTCGGCCGCGCGCCGCCCCGATGGGAAGGCGTGGTCCAGGGACGGGACGCTCATGCGAGACGGAATCCGTTGGCGATCTAGCTCCTACTTCTATCGAAGGATGCAGGTCGACTGACAGAACGTCACCTCCAATTCGCCGAACGTCAGAGAAAGATCGTCGCGCGGTGGAGAGGGACGGTCCGATCGGCTATGCGCCGAGTGGAGATGATTGACTATGGTCGAACGGCGCGGCTGGGCGCCGGCCGGTTCGAACGTAGATATGGCGCGGTTGAGGAAGGCGGCGACCGTCCGTGGGCATATTCAACAGTGCAGGCTACAACCTCACGACACTCGTGATAGCACTTCTTGCGCTCGCGGTCGGCGCTCTGGGTGTCTGGTATGCGCGGCGGGCGCTATTTCCGCCGAAACGAAGGCTGGCGTTTTATTCGTTGCCACCTGCGCCGTTACTCTCCGGCGATGCGGCTTCTGCGGCTGGAATCAGTGTCAGCCATGAACGGCAAGTGCTAAATGACCCGCACCTGGTCACGATATCAGTCGAAAACACCGGCCGTCACGACGTCAGTTCGGCCCAATTTGACGGCGGTCGACCTATTACGATCGATCTGGACTCGCCGATAAAGGCGATTCTGAAGGTGTCCACAACCCCGCATGGGGGAACCTACCGTCATAGCGTCTCGGGCCGAAGCCTGTCGATCGGCCCAGACCTGCTGAAGGTCGGAAGTCTACTGACCGTCCAGGCGTTGACAGAAGGCCGCCCGGCGATCGAAAAACTGGAAGACCGCGCTACAGGGCACCTTCTTGACGTCGACTTGGAGTTCAAGGATCAGCATCCAGCGAATCGCGAATTCAATAGATTGGCGCGCGTGTGGACATTGGTCGGCGCCGTCGCTGGAATAGCGTCGCTCATTTTCGTCATCCTCACCTACGTCTATGCGGTCTCAGGCGCCTCGGTCTCCCTGTCTCCAGACAATGGGCCAGCCGGAACTCGGGTCATCCTGTCAGGTGGTCGGGCAGAAAAATTCGCAATCGTGTCTGCATGGATTCCTGAAGACTCTATCGCCGGATCGCTCCTGGATGTCCACTCGCCCGGTTCGGATACGAGTCCTAGGGCCTCCGGCTCTAGTGGCGCGCCGTCGATGGAAGATACGACAGATACTCGGCCAAAGGTTTTTAGTCTAGGCCAGACTCAGGCGGACGAACACGGCGATTTTCAGCTGGCGTTCGTAGTTCCGCAAGGGTTACTGAAGGGTCCGGTAGAAATTGACGTATCGTTGCGTGCGAGTGGTAGTACCAGCTATAAATATTTGGTATTTCATGTAAGGTAGAGCAACTTGGTCGAAGTCGCTCGTTGTGCCGGCAAGCCTGCCCGCGGCCAGCTTAGGCAAGGTCTTCGAGGCAGTGTTTCGTAAGGCGTGGATGTGGTGGTGATCGACAACTGAGTGACCTTCATTGTGATGGTGCTGGTCAGGGGGCACCGCAGACATGGTCAGTGGCCCTGCCAGAGGAGGCGTCCTTCTATACCAGTCGGATCGACGAAGGCGTAACCAACGCCGGCATCGCCGAAGCTGACCTGTAATGGCAGGGTCATCGCGTGAAGTTGCACTATCAGCCGCCAGCCGGGCGCAGGGAGATCCTCGGCCTGCAGCCATTCCGGCTGACCCCCCAGGAACTGCATCGCGCGCTCGGCATCCGCGAACGGCTGCTCGACCATGACATGGTCTGGACCGATTGTCGGGCCGTCGGCGTCTGAGCAGACTGGGATCCGTGTGGGTGTGTCACGGTAGGCGCGCTGGAGTCGAGGCAGCCGGCCGCCGGGCTGGACGATCACCGCGTTCTCACCGCCTTCGGGCTCGGCGGAGTAGTCAGCACCACGTGCGGCATCAGTCATGAACACATATGCCAGGGCGCCGCTGGGCCCAACGTCGGCCGGCAACGGGAACTGCCCGATGAACCACATCGGGGTACCCATGTCACGCGAGAGCGGCCACTGTGGTGCTTCCAGCCATACCGGCTGCCCTCCCAACTTCGGCACAGGCTCACGAACCGGTCCGACAGCCGGTAAGAACTCAATCCTGGTGCGCATGTTCCTCCGCCTGCTTTGGACGGCTTCGCAGCTGATCCTGTCAGAACGCTGCTGGTCAGCGATGGTGTGGTGGGCTGAGATCGACGTAGGGCGAGGCTCCCGGTAAGACAGCTGTCGACCAGGACTCGATGCCCCGACCAGGAGCTTCGTTGCCGGCCTACCCTGCCACGATCACACTGTCCACCCGTACCCTCAACCAGCTCGCGAACCTAATCCGCCAACAACGTCGCCAGCGTCGCAGCCGATGGCGGCGGCTGCAGCCAGGCGACCAAGCGCCGCTGGTCCTGGCCTACCTGCGCAACGGCGACTCCTACGTCCAGCTCGCCGCCGGCTTCGCCATCGGCACCAGCACCGCCTGGCGCTACGTCCAAGAAGGCATCCACCTGCTCACGAACCTCGCCGACGACGTCGCCGCGGCTGCACGCCGCGCGGCCCGGCTGGCTTACGCCATCCTCGACGGCACACTCATCCCGATCGACCGTGTAGCGAACCAGCGCCCGCAGTACTCCGGCAAGCACAAGCGTCACGGCGTCAACGTGCAAGTGCTCGCCGACCCCGCCGGACGCCTCGTCTGGGTCTCACCCGCGCTGCCCGGCGAGGTCCACGACCTGACCGCTGATCGCGTGCACGGCTTGGTTGACACGCTCACCGCCCGCGATGTAACGGTCCTAGCCGACAAGGGCTACCAGGGCGCCGGCGGCACGATCCGCACACCGTACAAGCGTCATCGCCACCGGCCCCGCCTCTCCCGCCGGCAACGCGCCGTCAACCGCACCCACGCCCGCGTCCGCGGCATCGGCGAACGCGCGGTCGCCACGCTCAAAAGCTGGAAGACCCTGACCAAACTGCGCTGCTGCCCACGCCACGCCACCGCCATCGTGCAGGCCATCAACGTCCTGCACCACATCGAGGCCAACCGTTACCGACGATGAAAATGGCTCGCTAGTCTCCGATAGGTGGTTGAGCGACCAAGCAAACCGAATACCAGACTGGAGACCTCGTGCCGAGCGTAGCGGCAGCGAGGCGCAACGACCTGGCCGACGCGCAGTGGGCTTTGCTGGAGTCGTTGCTGCCTGGGTCGTGGGCGTCCGCGGAGATCGGCTAGCATGGATGTCGTGGCTGGGATCCGGTGGCGGGTCCGGACCGGAGTGCCGTGGCGGGATGTTCTGCCGGTGTATGCGCCGTGGCAGACGTTGTGTCGGTGGCTTCGACGCTGGCAGGGTGACGGGATCTGGGCTCGGGTTCTGACGGCGTTGCAGGCCGTTGGTGACGCGGCTGGGAGCGTCGGCTGGGCGGTGAGTATGGACTCCACGGTGAGCCGGGTGCACCATCATGCGGCGGTGCCCGCCGGGATGGTCATCCGTAGCAGGTGCCGCCGGGTGGGGTGCGGCAGGAGCCGGGAGAACATGGGCTCGAGCGTTCACGCGGTGTGTTGACCACGAAGACGCATTTGGCTTATGCGCAGAGAAGGAAGATCCTCGCGGTGGTCGTCACGGCTGTTCAGCGGGGTGATAGCCCGCAGTTCGTGCCGATCCTGGAACGGATCAGGGCGCACCGGATAGGCCCGCCGGCCGCGAACCCGTCCGGATCTGGTGCTGGCGGACAAGGCATACACGAGCAGGCACAACCGCGGCTACGCGCGTCGGCGCCGCATCACGGCGTGCGTCCCCAGCAAGGCCGACCAGGGGGCGCCCCGCAAAGCCGAAGGGGTCAACGACGGTCTTGTGCCCGCCTTTGACCCCGTCGTCTATCGCCTGCGTCAGGCCGTGGAGTGCGGGATCAACCAGCTCGAACAGCACCCAGCACGGCCACCAGGTACGACAAGCTCGCCGTACGATCTCAGGCCACCGTCACCATCGCCGCCAGGCGTCCCTTGGCCGCCGCCGGTGTATTTGTGAGGTCAGCCGGCGCGGCGGCGCATGCCCTCGGCCAAGGGGGCGTCGTCGAGGGCGCCGGCGGCCAGGCGGGTGCGGACCGTGCGGGTGACCAGGGCGGCGGCCAGGGCGGGGAAGTGTCTGGCCACGGCCAGCTCGACGCGGCCGCGGGGGGTCGTG
Source organism: Dactylosporangium vinaceum (assembly GCF_019904175.1). Lineage (GTDB taxonomy): Bacteria > Actinomycetota > Actinomycetes > Mycobacteriales > Micromonosporaceae > Dactylosporangium > Dactylosporangium vinaceum. The sequence goes on from NZ_CP061913.1 coordinate 5,885,628, forward strand.
GCGAGGTCGCGGGGCGGGCGGGTGGCGGTGGCGGCGTGGAGGATCGCGTCGATCACGCCCGAGACCGGCTCGTAGCGGGAGACGCCCTCCAGGGACAGGCCGGCGCTGGCGGTCGGGGCGTGGATCGGGGAGGCGACCATGCTCGGGTACACGACGCTGACGCCGATGTGGGTGCCGACCTCCAGGCGCAGCGCGTCGGCGTAGGCGGTCAGGGCGCGTTTGCTGACACCGTACGCGGCGGCGAGGGGCAGCGGGAGCAGGGCCATGCGGCTGGCCACGAAGACCACGCGGCCGCGGGAGCGCTCCAGGAGCGCGACGGTGGCGGCGGTGGTGCGCCAGGCGGCCAGGAGGTTGACCTCGAGCTGGCGGCGGACCTCCTCGCCGGGTGGGAGCTCGGCCGGGGCCGGGCCGCCCACGCCGGCGTTGTTCACCAGCAGGTCGAGGCCGCCGAGGAGGTCGGCGGCGACGGCGACGGCCCGCGGCACGGCATCGTCCGACGTCAGGTCGCACTGCAGGATCGGGGCGGGGCCTGTCGCGGTGGCGACCCGGTCGAGGCCGACCACGTGGGCGCCGGCGGCGAGCAGGCGGTCGGTCAATGCCCGGCCGAACGTCCCCGCAGCGCCCGTGATGAGCACCCGCCGTCCGTGCAGTGTCAGTGCCACGTCACGCTCCCTGGTTGGGCGCCGGCCCGGGCCCGGCGGTGTCCGGCTTCGAGCTCGGCGGCGGCCTCGGCGAGGTACTCGTCGAAGTCGATGCGCATGGCCGGGCGGCGCTCGCCCCAGCGGTCGCGGGCCCGGCGCAGGTGGCGCTCGCAGTCGGCGCGCTGCTCGGCCGGGGATGGCAGCGCGTAGCGGCCGGACAGGAACGCGGCGACCAGGCGGGCCTGGGCCTCGACGATCGGGAAGGCGGCGCCCGTCGACTGCATGAGGCCCACGAAGAACAGGCCGTGGGAGTCGAGGTGGAAGATCCGGCGATACAGCGGGAGCGCGTCGGTCACGGACGGGAGGAACGGCAGCTCGACGCGGTACCCGGTGCACCACACGATCAGGTCCACCTCGTCGCGGTGGCCGTCGGTGAACACGACCGAGCCGCCGTCGAAGCGGTCGATGCCCGGGCGCACCGCGAGCTCCCCGTGCGTGATCCGCGGCAGCAGCGCGTCGGACAGCGTCGGGTGGTCCTGCAGGAACCCGTGTGCCGGTGCCGGGAGCCCGTAGCGCTGCGGCGGGCCGACCGCGGTGCGCAGGATCCGCTCGCTGATGCGCTGCCGCAGCCGCCAGGGCAGGCGCCGGGCGAGGGCGCCGTTGAGGGTGTCGGACGGGCGGCCCAGGAGGTACTTCGGCACCACCCACACGCCCCGGCGCAGCGAGAGCAGTGCGCGCGCGGCGGTGTGGGAGGCGTCCACGGCGATGTCCATCGCGGAGTTCCCGCCGCCCACGACCAGCACCCGGCGGCCCGCGAGCTGGGCCGGGTCGCGGTAGTCGTGGCTGTGCATCATGGCGCCGGTGAACTCGCCCGGATACATCGGGTCGGGCCGGCGGGGGATCGAGTTGTGGCCGGTGGCGACGACGACGGCCGGTGTCGTGTGCACGGTGCCCTCGGCGGTGGTGACCGCCCAGCCCTCGGCCGACGGTGTGACAGCGGTGACCCGCACGCCCGGCCGGACCGCGGCGAGCAGGTCGAACCCCGAGGCGTAGTCGGCCAGGTAGCGCGCGATGCGGGCGTGGTCGGGGTAGTCGGGCCACCCGGCCGGCATCGGGAAGTCGGCGAACTCGGTGCGGGTGCGGCTGGTGTTGAGGTGCAGGGTGCTGTAGGCGGAGGAGTCGGGTCCGCCGAGCACCCACAGCCCGCCGGGGCGCTCGCCCGCGTCCAGGCCGATCGCGGGGACCTGCCGGTCGCGCAGCGCCTTGAGGGTGGCGAGCCCGGCCGGGCCGGCGCCGATCACGACGACCGGTTTATCCAACACATGATGGATAATGCTCCCCGCCGGTAAATGCCGTCAAGCGGCCCCGTACATCCGCCGCAGCCATCGATGGGCGAACGTGCGCACCGCGCGCTGCCGGTCCGCGTCGGGGCCCTCGTGCAGCACCTGGACGGCGTGGGCGTGCAGTGCCCAGATGAGGCTGCGTACGGCGGTGTGCGGGGCGGGCTCGTGCAGGATCCCGGCCGCGTCGGCGGCGGCGAGCAGGCGGGCGACCTCGCCGTACAGCGGCGCGGCGTAACGCTCGTCCAGGCCCTCGTGCCCGGCCGGGTCGAGCCAGCGCCGCAGCCACAGCCCGGTGTTCTCCGGGTGTGCCTCCAGGAAGTCCACGAACGTGTCGACGAGCCGGTGCAGCACCGGCAGCACCGCGTCGGCGCCGCCGGGCAGGGCCAGCCGGGCGTCCTCGAGGACCGGGGCCAGCGCCGCCCGCTCGGCCGCGAAGACCACGCCGAAGCACGCCTCGTACAGCGCCGCCTTCCCGCCGGTGTGATGGTGCACGGTGGCCACGTCGACCCCGGCCGCCTCGGCGACCTGCCGCAGGCTCACCGCGGCGAAGCCGTGCCGGGCGAAGAGGCCGACCGCGACGAGCAGGATCGACTCCCGCGTCGCGGCGCGCTCGTCCCGCCGGGGACGGCCGGGGCCGCGGCGGGGGGTTTCACGCTGCTCCATCGGCGCCTAGTATCCATCAACCGTTGGATTACTTGGGAGCGGCATGACCGAGCTGCGTTTGCCCCGGGCCGGGCTGGCCGCGTTCGCGACCGGCTCGTTCGGCATGGGCATCTGGGTGACGGTGCCGGGCCTGCTGCTGCTGTACTTCCTCACCGACATCCTCGCCGTGACGCCCCTGCTCGCCGGGGCCACGCTGCTGATACCCAAGATCGCCGACGTCGTCCTGCACCCGTGGGTCGGCACCCTCTCCGACGCCGACCTGGCCCGCCGCGGCCACCGGCGCCGCCTGCTGCTGATCGGCTGCGCACTTGTCGTCGCGTTCGCGGGCCTGTTCACGGTACCGCCCGCCCTGACCGGCCCGGCCGCGGCCGGCTGGGTCGCGGTCGCCTTCATCGCCGGCAACCTGCTGTTCGCGGCGTACCAGGTGCCCTACCTCTCGACCCCGGCCGACCTCACGATCGGCTACCACGAGCGGACCCGGCTGATGGGCTTCCGCATGGTGGTGCTGACGATCGGCATCCTGGCCGGCGGCATCGCGGCGCCGCTGCTCGCCCGGCAGGCCGGCTACGCCACCATGGCCGCCGTCCTCGGCGGGCTGATGCTGGCCGCGCTGCTCGTCGGCGTCACCGGGGTCGGCCGCCTCGCCGCCACTGCCGCCGCCACTGCCGCCGCCACTGCCGCCGCCACTGCCGCCGCCACTGCCGCCGCCACTGCCGCCGCCACCGCCCTGCCGCAGCGCCCCGAGACCGGCCACGGCCTGCTCGTCGCGCTGCGGGACCGGCAGTTCCGCCGGCTCACCGGCTCCTACCTGGCCATGTCGACGACCTCGCATCTGGTACTCGCGGGCGTCCCCTACTACGCGAAGTACGCACTCGGCCGCCCCGGCCTCACGACCGTCCTGGTCGCCGCGTTCCTGGCCCCGGCCCTGGTCGCCACGCCGGTCTGGGTGCGGGTCGCCCGCCGCTACGGCAAGCAGCGCGGCCTGCTCGCCGCCCAGGCCGCGTTCGTCGCCGGCTGCCTGGTCCTGGCGGCCGGTTCGGCGGCCGGCCACGCGGTCGTGGTCGGCGCCGTCGTGGTGCTCGGTGTCGCGTTCGCCGCCCTGCAGCTGCTGCCGTTCTCCATGCTGCCCGACGTCGTCGCGCACTCGGGCCGGCCGCAGCGGGCGGGCAGCTACACGGGGGTGTGGACGGCGACCGACTCGCTCGGCGGCGCGCTGGGGCCCTACGTGTACGCCGCCTGCCTGGCTCTCGGGGGCTTCGTCGCCAGCACGGGCGACGAGACGGTACCGCAGCCGGGATCGGCGATCGTCTGGATCCGGCTCGGGTTCGGGGCGGTACCGGCGACGTTCATGCTCGTGGCCCTGCTGCTGCAGCGCTCCTACACCCTGGACGGCCGGCTGACGGCGCTCAGCGCTCCGCGGCCGTGATGACCTCGGCGGCGACGAGCTCCGGTTCGGTGAACATGACCAGGTGGCCGGAGGACCGGGCCTGCACGAGGCGGCCGTTGGGCAGCGCGTCGGCGGCGCGGCGGTGGGCGTCGGTGACGGCGGCCCGCACGGCGCGGTCGTACTTCGCGGGTGCGGTGCCGGAGATGACGGTGACCGGGAGGTCGCCCAGGTGCGGCGGCTCGTCGCGCAGGGTGGGCAGGTCGTCGAGGAAGCACTCCAGCTCGGCGGCCATCGTGCGGGCGGCGCGCACCGTGAAGTCCTCGGCCCGGTGCTCGGCGGCCACGTCGGGCGGCTGGACCATGCCGGGCCGGCAGCCGAGGCGGTAGAGCCCGGCCCGGGCCATCGCCGGGACCAGCCGCTTCGTCCACGCGAACCGGCGCCGGGCGGACTTCGCGAAGTACAGCTCACACTGCTCGTCGGTCGGGTCGACAAGCACCAGGCCCTTGATCCGGCCCGGCTCAGCGGCCGCGGCGGCCCGGGCCAGCGGGGCGCCCCAGCTGTGGCCGACAAGCACGTACGGGCCGTCGCCGAGGTCACGCAGCAGCGCGTCGAGGTCGGAGGCCATCCGGCCGAGGCAGCGCGGCTCGGGATCGTCGTCGCTGCGGCCGGTGCCGGCCCGGTCGTAGACGACGGCCCGGGTGCGCTCGGCGACGAGCGGCTGGACGAGGCCCCACACGGAGCGGGACAGGCCCATGCCGGAGACGAACACGACGGTGGTCTCACCGTCGCCGCCGGCCATGTAGTGCAGCCGCCGGCCGTCGCCGGTCCCGGCCCAGCCGCTGACCCCGTACGAGTGCTCCACGGCCCGCCCTTCCCTGTTCGGAAGGTCAGCCTAACCAACCCGGTCCCCGGGCCGATGGACCGGCCCGGGGACTGGGATGAATATGCTCAGACCAGGTCGTACCGGTCGTTGTTCATGACCTTCGTCCACGCCTTCGCGAAGTCGCGCACGAGCCGGGCCTCGCCGTCGGACGCGGCGTAGACCTCGGCGATCGCCCGCAGCTGCGAGTGCGAGCCGAACACCAGGTCGACGGCGGTCGCGGTCCACTTGACCGAGCCGTCGGCGGCCTTGCCCTCGTACACGTTCTCGTCCGACTGCGACACCGACCACTCCGTGCCCGCGCGCAGCAGGTTGACGAAGAAGTCGTTGGTGAGCGTGCCGGGCCGGTCGGTGAACACGCCGTGGGCCGAGCCGCCGTGGTTGATGTTCAGTGCCCGCAGGCCGCCGACCAGCACCGTCATCTCCGGTGCGGTGAGGTTGAGCAGGTACGACCGGTCGACGAGCAGCACCTCGGGCGGCAGCTTGTCGCCGGAGCGGCTCCAGTTGCGGAAGCCGTCCGCGCGCGGTTCCAGGAACCGGAACGAGTCGACGTCCGTCTGCTCCTGGGTGGCGTCGGTGCGGCCCGGCGCGAACTCGACGGTGATCTCGTGGCCGGCCGCCTTCGCCGCCTGCTCGACGGCCGCGGTGCCGCCGAGCACGATGAGGTCGGCGAGCGAGACCGTCCGGCCCTCGGCGTTGAAGTCCTTCTGGATCTGCTCGAGGACCGGCAGTACCACCGCCAGATTCGCCGGCTCGTTGACCTCCCAGTCCTTCTGCGGCGCGAGGCGCAGGCGGGCACCGTTGGCCCCGCCGCGCTTGTCGGTGCCGCGGTAGCTGGACGCCGCCGCCCACGCGGTCGCGATGAGCTGGGTGGTGCTCAGGCCGGAGTCGAGCAGCTTGGCCTTGAGCGCGGCCACGTCCGACTCGTTGATCAGCTCGCCCTCGGCGGCCGGGACCGGGTCCTGCCAGAGCTGCTGCTCGGGGATCCAGGGCCCGCGGTAGCGCGAGACGGGGCCCATGTCGCGGTGGAGCAGCTTGAACCAGGCCTTCGCGAACGCGACCTCGAGCTCCTCCGGGTGCTCGTGGAACCGCTTGGTGATCGGCCCGTAGATCGGGTCGAACCGCAGCGCCAGGTCCGACGTCAGCATCACCGGCGCGTGGCGCTTGCCCGGGTCGTGCGCGTCCGGGACGGTGTCGGCGCCGGCGTTGTCCTTGGGCTTCCACTGCTTGGCGCCGGCCGGGCTGGTGGTGAGCTCCCAGTCGTACCCGTAGAGGTTGTCCAGGAACCCGTTGTCCCACGTGGTCGGGGAGTTGGTCCAGGCACCCTCGAGGCCGGAGGTGATCGTGTCGGCGCCCTTGCCGGTGCCGGCCCGGTTCTTCCAGCCGAGGCCGAGCTGCTCGATCGGCGCGCCCTCGGGCTCCGGCCCGAGGTGCTCGGCCGAGTGCGCCCCGTGGGCCTTGCCGACGGTGTGCCCGCCGATGATCAGCGCGGCGGTCTCCTCGTCGTTCATCGCCATGCGGCCGAACGTGTCACGGATGTCCCGCGCGGACTTGAGGGCGTCCGGCACGCCGGCCGGCCCCTCCGGGTTCACGTAGATCAGGCCCATCTGCACCGCACCGAGCGGCTCGGCCAGGTCCCGCTCATCGCTGTAGCGCTCGTCGCCGAGCCAGGTGTCCTCCGGACCCCAGAAGATCTCCTCCGGCTCCCAGATGTCCGGCCGGCCGAACGCGAAGCCGAAGGTCTTGAAGCCCATCGACTCGTACGCGACGTTGCCCGCGAACACCAGCAGGTCGGCCCAGGACAGCTTCTGGCCGTACTTCTCCTTGATCGGCCACAGCAGACGGCGGGCCTTGTCCAGGCTCGCGTTGTCGGGCCAGCTGTTGAGCGGCGCGAACCGCTGCGCCCCGCTGCCACCGCCACCGCGCCCGTCGTAGGTGCGGTAGGTGCCGGCCGCGTGCCAGCTCATGCGGACGAACAGCGGCCCGTAGTGCCCGTAGTCGGCGGGCCACCACTCCTGCGAGTCGGTCATCAGTGCCATGAGGTCGCTGCGCAGCGCCTCGACGTCGAGCTCCTTGACGGCTTCGCCGTAGTTGAAGTCCTCGCCCACCGGGTTGGACCGGGGCGAGTGCCGGTGCAGTACCGAAAGATCCAGCTGGTTGGGCCACCAGTCCCGGTTCGTGTGCGGCCGCTGGTTGGGCTTCGCGGTCGGCGCGGGGATGGCGGGGTTTTCGCTCTCGCTGGTGCTCTCGGTCGCGTCCTTGTGGTCAGACACGCGTCGTCCTTCTTCCTGATTCATCTCCGGTCGCCCCCGAGTCTTGTACCTTTTCTGGAACAGATCAAGTCTGACGCGCGATTGGTCGCACTGCGTCACCCTCCACGCGGCCCTCACGCCACCCTGTTTATAGCGTGCTGTCCCGACTGTCGGCATTGCCGGGCCCGTCGCGGCGGCGGTCGTCTCCCGAGCGCGACGACCCGGTGCACTCCGCCTCCGCGCAGCCTGAACGGGGGCAGCCATGCCACCAGTGGATCAAACCGTAGGCCCACCCACGCGCGAGTTGCTCAACTCCGCCCGGGTGATGCGAGGAGCGCCCGCAACGCACGGCGGGTGGCGGCGAGATCGATTTCGCGGCCGGCCAGCCCGCCGAGCAGCGCGGAGAGGTCCCATGAGGCGAGGTGGCCATAGCGGGCGCCGAAGGTAGTAGCGCTCCGCCTACTTGCCGGCAAGGTCCGCGGGGCCGGCGCGGCCGCCGGTGAATGCGGTCGCTAGTCCTTCATCAGGTGCAGGAGCCAGTCCGAGCCGGTCTTGATCAGTGCGTACGTCCGCGAAGTGCTCCGGCCGTGGAGGGTGAAGACCAGGCGCCTGTCGTTGCGGTCGACCTCGTGCCACCAGCCGCTGTCGGCTATCGACTTGTCGGCGTCGGTGTAGGTCAGGTGGTCGAGGGCGTGGTCCGGGACCGCGACGGCCAGGCGGTTGTGTTTCGGGTCGTCCGGCAGGCCGCGGGGCACCGCCCAGGAGCGCAGGGCGCCGTGCTCCTCCAGGCGCAGGTCGAAGTGGTGGCGCGGCTTGTGGTGCTCGTGCAGCACGAACGTCGCCCGGCCCTGGTCGTCCACGGCTCCCAGTCTGCCCCATGCGCCGGGCGGCGGCACGGGTTCGGGTGCCCGGCGATCGACAGTGGGCTGTGGATAGTGATCTGATGGGTGGGTGAGTGACTGGAACACACAGATCATCGAGGAGTTTCGCGCCAACGGGGGCAAGGTCGGCGGGCGGTTCGCCGGAGGGACCCTGCTGCTCATCCACCACCGCGGCGCCCGGACCGGGGTCGAGCGGGTCAATCCCGTGGCCTACCTGCCCGACGGGGAGCGGATGGTGATCGTCGCCTCGGCGGCGGGGGCCGACAAGAACCCCGACTGGTACCACAACCTCAAGGCCAACCCGGACACCTCCGCCGAGGTCGGCACCGAGACGCTCGACGTGCGGGCCGAGGAGATCCTCGGGGACGACTACGCGTCAACCTGGGAGCGGCTCGTCGCCGTGATGCCCGGGTTCGCCGAGTACCAGACCAAGACCAGCCGCCGTATCCCGCTCATCGCCCTGACCCGCCGCTGAACCACCCGGAGCGCGCCGGCCGTCCCTGGACTGTGCCGGCGCGCTTCTTCGTGCCCGGGGGGCCGTGGCGGGCCGGTCCGGGGCGGCGGGGCCGGGCAGGGACAGCAGCCAGTAGCGCAGCGGGGTCGACATGCGGGCGATCGTCGCAGGGCGGTGTTGGATCTGCGTAAAAGCCGTGGGGAAAAATTTTACAAAACCCTCTTGATGTCGATGACCGTGATTGTTAGCTTTCCTTAGGGATCGACATAGGTCGCTGACCGGATCCAGCCGCTCCCGCCTTTGAGCGCGCGCGTCCGCGTAAGTCCCCCCACAGGAGGCGTATCCACGTGCGTCCACGTCCACTTCAGCGTGCCCTGACGTCCGCGGCGGTGCTCGCCGCTGTCGTCGGGGCCGTGCAGCTCAGTGCGGTACCACCGGGGTATGCGGCAGTCGCCGACCCCGCCGGGGCCGTCGACACGCTCATCGGGTCCGCCAACTCCGGTGAGACGTTCCCCGGGGCGGACACCCCGTACGGCATGGTCCAGTGGAGCCCGGAGAACACCCGCGGCGACCAGACCCGCACGCCCCAGCCGGGCGGCTACGACTACAACGTCACCCGCATCCGGGGCTTCAGCCTCACCCACATGTCGGGGACCGGCTGTGCCGGCGGCTCCGGCGACGTGCCGTTCCTGCCGTACCCGGGCCCGGTGAACTCCTCGCCGTCGGCGGACAGCACCGACGGTACCTACGCGAGCAGTTTCCAGCACGCGAACGAGACGGGCACTGCGGGGTACTATCGCGTCGGTCTGGACTCGGGCGTCGACGTCGAGCTGTCGGCGACCGCGCGCACCGGTGCCGGCCGGTTCACCTACCCGGCCGGGAAGACCGCCTCACTGCTGGTGCGCACCTCCAACTCCGAGGTCGGCAGCAGCGCGGCGACGACCACAGTGGACACCGCCAACCGGGCCGTCAGCGGGTCGGTCACGAGCGGCAACTTCTGCGGATACATCAACACCGAGGACCGGCGCAGCTACTACACGCTGTACTTCTACGCCGCGTTCGACAAGCCGTTCGCCGGCACCGGCACCTGGACCGACGGCACCCTCGCGGCCGGCTCCACCAGCTCCAGCGGCGGCACGACGTACGGCACCGCCGGCTGGCCGCCCGCCGGGAAGGGCTCCGGCGCCTACGTCAGCTTCGACACCAGCTCGGGGCAGTCTGTCGGCATGCGGGTCGGCATTTCCTACGTCAGCGCGGCCAACGCCAAGGCCAACCTCGACGCCGAGAACCCGGCCGGGACGTCGTTCGACACCGTACGGACGCGGGCCCACGACGCCTGGAACGCCGAGCTCGGCCGGGTCGCGATCACCGGCGGCACGAGCGCGCAGCAGCGCACGTTCTACACGGCGCTGTACCACTCCCTGCTGCACCCCAACGTCTTCAGCGACGTCAACGGCCAGTACCGCGGCATGGACCAGGCCGTGCACACCGTCTCCGGCGCGCAGAAGGCGCAGTACGCGAACTTCTCCGGCTGGGACGTGTACCGCGACCAGCTCCAGCTCGTCACCCTGCTGCGCCCGGACGTCGGCGCCGACATCGCGCAGTCGCTGTACAACCAGGCGAACCAGAACGGCGGGGTCTGGGACCGCTGGACGCACAACCAGGGCGGCACCCACGTCATGACCGGCGACCCGGCGCACGCGGCGGTGCCGAGCATCTACGCGTTCGGCGGCACCACGTTCGACGCGGCCGGCGCGCTCAGCTCGATGGTCCACGCGGCCACGACCGTCACCGCGGCCGACCTGAGCCGGACCGGCTGGAACGTCATGGTCGTGGGCGAGCGGCCGTCCCTGGACAAGTACCTCTCCATCGGCTACGTCCCCTCGGACGGCAACGCCTGGGGCGGCGCGGGGGAGACCCTCGAGGACGTCTCGGCCGACTTCGGCATCAGCCAGCTCGCCGGGCGCCTCGGCGACACCGCCGACGCGTCGCAGTTCCTGGGCCGGGCCCAGAACTGGAAGAACGTCTTCAACCCCGGCACCGGCTACATCCAGGAGCGCAACGCCGCCGGGGCCTGGCAGTCGTTCGACCCGGCCAGTTCGAACGGGTTCGCCGAGGGCAGCAGCGCGCAGTACACCTGGATGGTCCCCTTCAACGTCAACGGCCTGTTCGCGAAGATGGGCGGCGGCTCCACCGCGGCCGCGCGGCTCGACACGTTCTTCCACAACAGCGACGGCAGCTGGGCGCTGTCCAAGGCCGGCGGCGCGAAGTCGGACCTGGCCAACGAGCCGTCCATCGGTACTCCCTGGCTCTACAACTTCGCCGGCCAGCCGTACAAGACCCAGCAGACGGTCCGCCAGGTCGTCAACACCCTGTGGTCCAACGGCCCCGGCGGCATCCCCGGCCAGGACGACCTCGGCGCGATGTCCGCGTGGTACGTCTTCGCCGCCATCGGCCTCTACCCCCTCGCCCCCGGCCGGGGTGAGCTCCTGCTGGGCAGCCCGCTGTTCAGCCAGGTGGTCATCAGCCGCGGCAACGGCGCCACCATCACCGTCAACGGCACGGGCGCGGCGACGAACTCGCCCTACATCCGCAGCGCCCGCGTCAACGGGGCCACGACCACGAAGTCGTGGCTGCCGGAGAGCATCCTGAGCGCCGGCGGCACCGTCGATCTGACCCTCGGCTCGACGGCCGACACGACCTGGGGCAGCGGCGGCGCCGACCTCCCGCCGTCCTGGGACACCGCCCCACCGGCCTCGGCCGACCTGGCCCTCAACAAGCCGGCCACCGCCGACTCGTCGTGCAACAGCAACGAGAGCCCGGCCAAGGCGGTCAACGGCAGCGTCTCCGGCGGCACCGGCGACAAGTGGTGCTCGACGGGCAGCGCCAAGTGGTGGCGCGTCGACCTGGGCAGCACCGCCACGGTCCGGACGGTCACGATCCGCCACGCCGGCGCCGGCGGCGAGTCCACGTCGTGGAACACCCGCGACTACGACGTCCAGGCCTCGACCGACGGCACCACGTGGACGACAATTGCCCAGGCCCGCGGCAACACGGCGAGCGTGACCACGCACACGGTCACCACCTCGGCGCGCTACCTGCGCCTGAACGTCATCACCGCCGAGCAGTCCGGGACCGGCGGCGCGGCCCGCATCTACGAGTTCGAGGCGTACGGCTGACCGCCCGGTAGCGCCGGTCCGCCGCACCGGCGGCGGACCGGCTCCGCCCGACGGGGTGCGCACCCCGCCGCCACGAGCGGCTGCGCTTCGACCGCGCCGCCGGCACCTGGACCGCGACACGACTACAGCCCTGAGCGCCGCGGGTGGGATGATGGCCGCATGGTTGACGGGGTGGAGGTGCTGCCCTCCGCCGACGTGCTGGCGATGCTCGACGCGGACCCGCAGGGGTGGGCGTTGGCCCGCGCGGTGCGGGCGGGCGGCGAGATCGTGGACTTCCGGCTCGAGTACGTCAACGACGCCGGGGCCCGGTTCCTGGGCCGGGCGCGCGGCGAGCTCGTCGGGCGGACCTACCGCGAGCTGTGGCCCGAGACCGTCAACGACGACACGATCCCCTTCTACCGCCGGGTCGTGACCGACCGGCGGCCCGCCACCCGCACCGTCTACTACGACCGGCCAAGCGTGTCCGGGCACTTCGAGCTGTGGATCGGGCCCAGCGGCGACGGGTTCGCGGCCCGCTTCGTCGACCTGCGCTCCGTCACGCTCGGGCCCCAGACGGCCGGTGGCTCGCGGCTCTACGACGTGCTCGACGCCGCGTTCGACGGGTTCACGCTGCTGCGGGCCGAGCGGGACGCGGACGGGGCGATCGTCGACTTCATCTGCGAATACGTCAACGCGCCCGGCGCCGCGCTCACCGGGCGGGCGGTCGAGGAGACGATCGGGCGGCGCTGGACCGAGCTCACCTCGGCGGACGACCGGCTGCTGCAGCGCTGGCGGGAGGTGGCGCAGAGCCGGCGGCCGTGGCGGGAGCAGGTGCGCTACGACGACATCGGGCAGGTGTGGGAGATCGGCGCGGCCCCGGCCGGTGGCGATGCGGTGGCGGTGTCGTTCCGCAACGTCAGCACGTTCGCCGAGCAGCAGCAGCACCTCGAGCAGGCGGTGGCCGCGGCGCGCCGGGCGGCCGGGCGCAACGCCGCACTGCTCGCTGTCACGTCCGCGCTGGTGGCGGCGAGCACGACAGCCGACGTCTACGCGGCGATCGGGGCCGTCCTGCGCCCGTCCGCCGGCGGGCAGGGCCTGGCCGTCCTGCTGCGCCGCGACGACGAGCTCGTGCTGCAGTACCACGCGGGCTACGAGCCGCAGGTGGTCGCGCGGCTCCGGGCGGTACCGCTGCGGCACCGGTATCCGGCCACGACCGTGGCGGGCACCGGCCGGGCGCGGTACCTGAGCACCCTGGAGGAGTTCGTCGCCGCGCAGGACGGCGACCCCGCCCCGATTCCGAGCGGCGGGCGGCAGGCGTGGGCGTTCCTGCCCCTCGCGGCCGCCGGTGACGTCCTCGGGACGCTGGTGATCGGCTACGGTACCCCGCACGAGTTCGACGACGACGAGCGCGCCAACCTCGAGGCGTTCGCGGGCGTGTGCGCCCAGGCGATGCAGCGGGCCCTGCTGTTCGAGGCGAAGCTGTCCATCGCCGGTGAGCTGCAGCGGGCGCTGCTCCCGGCCGATCTGCCGCAGGTCCCCGGGCTGCGCCACGCCGCCCGCTACCTGCCGTGGACGCACGGCGCCGACGTCGGCGGCGACTGGTACGACGTGATCCCGCTCGGCGACGACGTGGTAGCGGTCGTCATCGGCGACGTCGTCGGCCACAACGCCACCGCCGCCGCCGTGATGGGGCAGGTCCGCAACGCGCTGCGGGCGTACGCGGCCGAGCGGCACAGCCCGTCGGTCGTCATGCAGCGGGTCAACCGGCTCCTGCTCGACCTGCAGCCCGACGCGGTCGCCACCTGCTGCTACCTGGAGCTGCACCTCGCCGAGGGCACCGCGACAGCGGTCCTGGCCGGCCACCCGCCGCCGGTCATGCGCACCGGCGCCACCGCCGACACCCTCGTCCTGCGGGCCGGCCCGCCGCTCGGCGTCTCCGCCGACATCGACTTCACCGAGACCACGTTCCTCGTCCCCGGCGGCGCGAACCTCCTGCTGTACACCGACGGCCTGGTCGAGGACCGCCGCTACCACCTCGACGACGGCCTCGCCGACCTGCGCAAGGCGGTCCAGGCGGCGCCGTCGACCGACCCGGCCGACATGCTCGAATACGTCCTCACCGCGGGCGTCGGCCCGCAACCGCGCACCGACGACGTCGCGGTCGTCTGCCTTGCCGTCGCCGCTGCGGGGGTACCGCCGGCCAGCCCGACCACACAGCGAAGGTTCCGCGGCGACGCCGTCAGCGCCTCCGCCGCCCGCCGCTTCGCCGCCGACGTCCTGCGGGCCTGGGGCGAGCACCGCCTCGCCGACGACACCCTGCTTCTCCTGGACGAGGTCATCACCAACGCCATCCAGCACACCGTCGGCGCCGTCGTCGTCCGCCTGGAGCTGCGCCCGGACCGCCTGCGCGTCACCGTCGCCGATCGCAGCGAGCGCCTGCCCAGCCCGCGCACCGCCGGCGACGACAGCGAGAACGGCCGCGGCCTGCTCATCGTCGCCGCCGTCGCCGCCGCCTGGGGCACCGAGACGATGCCCGCGGGCGGCAAAGAGGTCTGGTTCGAGGTCGCCCGTCGGGCCTGACCACGCTCGCCCGCCGGGCCTGACGGGGGTCGACGCGGCCGGTGCGCCACGCCGCCCGCGCCCGGTCGCCGTCTACGCCCACCCGCTGTACACGGCCAGCGCGGCGATCCGCCCGTGCCGCACCGTGAACGCCAGCAGCGCCACGCCCGGCACCCGCAGCCCCGCCGATCCGTTCACCAGCACCGGCCGCGCCCGCCCGGCCCGCACCGCGAACCGCGCCGCCTCGCGGGCGACGCCCGCCGCCCCGCGCAGCGTGACGTCCGGCCGGGCCCGCAGCTCGACCTGCGGATCCAGTACCGCCACCAGCCCGTCGAGGTCTCCGTCCCGCGCTGCCGCCAGGAACGCCCGCACGACCGCCCGCTGCCGCCGCAGATCAGGGTCCGGCACCGGCGCCGCCCGCACCCGCCGCCGCCCCCGGCTGGCCAGCTGCCGCACCGCCGCCTCCGACCGGTCCAGCGCCACCGCCAGCTCGGCGAACGGCACTTCGAACACGTCGTGCAGCACGAACGCCACCCGCTCGGCCGGCGCCAGCGTGTCCAGGACGATCAGCAACGCCAGCCCGACCGAGTCCGCTTCCACCACCGACCGCTCGGGATCGTCGTCGGCGACGAGCGGGTCCGGCAGCAGCGGCACCTCCCGCCGCGCCGCCCGCCGCCGCAGCCGGTCGAGGCAGATGCGGGCGACGACGGTGCTGAGCCAGCCGCGCGCATCGCGGACGCCTGTCGCCCCCTGCGCGCGCAGCCAGGCGTCCTGCACGGCGTCGTCGGCCTCGGCCTGCGACCCGAGCAGGCGGTACGCGACCGCCCGCAGGTGGGTGCGGTGCTCCTCGAACTCCACTGTCACATCCTCGGCCTCGGGTGCGTCCCCCAGTAGACGCCGACCACCCGCAGGATGTGACCGAGACCGGAGGCACCCATGCTCACGACGATCGAGATCGACCGCCCGCCGTCGCAGGTGTACGCGTACGCGACCGACCCGGCCCGCTTTCCCTACTGGCAGCCCGACGTCCGCCGGGTCGAGGTCCACCCGGACGGCCGCTTCACCACCGTGCGCCGTATCGCCGGCGCCGACCGCGGCATGCTGCAGCAGGTCACCGAGTCCAGCGCCCCGTCGCGCTGGTCGGCGGTGGCCCTGGCCGGCCCGATCCGCCCGGCCGCGTCGATCACCGTCGAACCCCTCGAAGGCGGTGCCCGCTCCAGGGTCACCTTCACCCTCGACTTCACCGCCCACGGCCCGGCCGACCTCCTGCTCCCACTGGTCCGCCGCCTGGCCGCCCGCACCGCCCCGCGCAGCTATGCCCGCCTGAAAGCCCTGCTGGAGGCCGTACCGCGGCACCCGCTCCACGGCGTCGGCCCGAGCCGCCCGACGCCGCCCAGCAGCGCGAGCGACCCGGAGGCCGGGCCCTGAGGGGTCCGCCCGGGGACGGCGCGGCTCCGCCGGCGTGCGCCGGTTGCCGGCGATGTCCGCGTCGCACCACCCCGGCGCGTCAGGCGAGGTCCTCGAACGGCGTCTCGCCGGGCCGCCAGCACATCCAGTGCCCGTCCTGGAAGCCGTGCAGCAGCGCGATCTCCGGCCCGGTCACCGCGCCGTGGCCGGGGTGCAGGCGGATCGCCGCGGCGTCGAACTCGATGCGAAGGCCCAGGCCGGTCGGCGGCGGGGGAGCGGGCGGTCTAGCGGGCGGTCGGCGGGCCGAACCAGGTGGTGAGGGCCTCGTGCAGGCCCGGGCCGCCGGACCAGGCGATGTGGCCGTCCGGGCGGACCAGGCGCTCGCAGGTGTCCGGCCGGGCTTCGACGCGGTCGGCCCAGGGGGAGGCGGTGGTCAGGGTTTCGGGTGGGGCGGTGAGGGTGCCGCGGCCAGGGGCGAGGGGGGTGGTGGGGGCGCGGTCGGCCTGGTCGAGGCCGGCGACCATGGCGGCCAGGCGGTCGTTGGCCTCGGGGATGGTGAGCAGGTCGGCGACGGTGGCGCGCAGGGCGTCGGTGTGGGGGCCGGGGCGGCACAGGGCGGTCTGGGCGCGGGTGTTGGCCAGGACCCGGGCGGCGACCGGGCGGCGCTCGGCCTCGTAGGTGTCCAGCAGCGCCAGGCCCTCGGTGGGCGCCGCGGCCGGCGCGCCGGTGGCCAGGGCGTTGAGCTCAGCGGCGGTGCGGGTCGTCAGGTCGGCCGGGGACGGCGCGGTGGGCGGGGCGACGGGCGGGGTGTTGACCAGGGTCGGGGCGGTGGGCGCCGGAGCGTGGCCGTTGACGGTCAGGGCCAGCTTCCAGCCCAGGTTCGTGGCGTCCTGCAGGCCCGTGTTCAGGCCCTGCCCGCCGGCCGGCCAGTGGATGTGGGCGGCGTCGCCGGCCAGCAGGACGCGGCCGTCGCGGTAGCGGGCGGCCAGGCGGGCGGCATCGTGGTAGCGGGAGATCCACTGGGGACTGTGCAGGCCGAAGTCGGTGCCCGCCAGCGCGGTGAAGGCGGCCCGGAACTCGGCCAGGTCCGGCGGCGCGGTCGTGGTCGCCGGCTCGTAGTGGTTGAGCATCAGGCGGTGGTGGCCGGCCTCCAGCTGCAGGACGCTGAAGTCGCCGAGCGGGGTGCGGCGCTGGAAGATCGGGCCGGGCGGCTCGGCCAGCCGCACGTCGGCGAGCATCGAGCTCACCGTGGCGTCGGTGCCGTCGAACGGGATGCCCAGCCGCCGGCGGACAGTGCTGCGGCCGCCGTCGCAGCCGACCAGGTAGCCGGCCGTGAAGCGCTCGCCGGTCGCGGTCGTCACCTCGACGTGGTCCGCGAACGGCACGACCTCGGCGATCCCGGCGCCCCAGCGCACCTTTGTGCCCAGCTCCAGGAGGTGGTCCTCGAGCAGGGCCTCGATCCGGGACTGGACCAGGCCCAGCACGTACGGGTACGCGGTGTCGAGGCGGCCCATCTCCAGCCACAGACCGGCGAAGTGGGCGAACGGCACCCGGCGCCCGGCCGCCACGAACCGGTCGGCCAGGCCGCGGGACCCGAGGATCTCCAGGCTGCGGGCGTGCAGCCCGCCGGCCCGCGACTCGCCCGTGCGGCTGGAACGCTGCTCCAGGATCGTCACGTCGATGCCGTAGCGGCGGAGTTCACAGGCCAGCCACAGGCCCGTAGGGCCACCGCCGGCGATGAGTACCTGCGAGGAGTACACCCGAAAAGTCCTTTCTCTAACAACGTTCGAGGCCAGCATGACTCTAACGCTGTTAGAGTGTCAAGGGTGGCCATCAACCCCGCCGTCGTCGCCCGCACCGGACTGGACCTCCTCGCCGAGGTCGGCCTCGACGGGCTGACCATGCGGGTGGTCGCCGACCGGCTCGGGGTGCGGGCGCCGACGCTCTACTGGCACGTCAAGAACAAGCAGCACCTGCTCGACGCCATGGCCGCCGTCATGTTCGCGGAGGCGACCGAGGGCCTGGCGGCGCCCGGGCGCAGCGCGGACTGGCCCGCATGGGTCACCGCGCGGGCCGTCCAACTGCGCCGGACCCTGCTGCGGTACCGCGACGGCGCCCGCGTCTTCGCCGGTACCAACCTGACCGGCCCGGACATGCCACGCGCGATGGAGCTCACCCTGCGCCTCCTGGTCGACGCCGGCTTCGCGCTCCCGACCGCCGCCCGCGGCTTCGCGGCCGTCCTGCACTACACCGTCGGCTACACGATCGAGGAGCAGGCCCGGCAGGGCGCCGCCTACGAGCAGAACCCGTACGAGCCCGAGCGCCTCGCCGCCGCCTTCCCGCCGGAGCGCTACCCCCTGGCCGCCCGGGCCGCGACCGAGGTCTTCTTCGGCCCCGACCCGGACGCCGACTTCACCGGCGGCCTGGCCATCATCGTCGCCGGGCTCGGGCTTATGATCCAGCGGCACGGGGCCGACACGGACGGAGATCGCGGTGGCTGGAGCGTCTGATTGGACCGGGCGAGTGGACACCAGCGTGGCGCACCCGGCCCGGCGCTACGACTACTGGCTCGGGGGCAAGGACAACTTCGCCGCTGACCGGGAGTCGGGGGATGCGATCGCGGCCGCGTTTCCGGCGATCCGCACGGCCGTGGTGGAGAACCGCGCGTTCATGCGGCGGGTGGTGCGGGTCCTCGCGGAGCAGTACGACATCCGGCAGTTTCTCGACATCGGCACCGGCATCCCCACCAGCCCGAACGTGCACGAGGTGGCGCAGGGCACGGCGCCCGACGCGCGGGTGGTGTATGTCGACAACGACCCGATCGTGCTCGCCCACGCGCGGGCGCTGCTGACCAGCTCGCCGCAGGGCGCGACCGCGTACGTCGACGCCGACCTGCGCGACCCGGCGCGGATCCTGGCCGACCCGGCGCTGCGGGCGACAGTCGACCTCGGCAAGCCGGTGGCGCTGATCCTGGTGGCCGTCGTGCACTTCCTGCCGGACGAGGACCGGCCGTACGAGATCGTGCGGACCCTGCTCGACGCGCTCGCGCCCGGCAGTTTCCTGGTCATGTCGCACGCCACCACCGACGGGCTGGCGCCGGAGCTCGCGGCGCAGATCCAGTCGGGGCGGCACGGGCCGGGGAAGCTGCGCAACCGGGCCGAGTTCGGGCGGTTCCTCGAGGGCCTGGAGCTGCTGGAGCCGGGGATCGTGTCGGTGTCGGACTGGCGGGCCCAGGACGAGCTCGACCCGCGCCCCGGCTTCGACGAGGTCGCCGTGTGGGGCGCGGTTGGGCGCAAGACGTCCGGGTAACCGATACCCATGAGTGAAACCATGGGCACAACCGGCACGCCCGGCGGCGACGGAGCCTCGCGGATCGACGAAGAGGACAAGCCCAACGGCTCGGCCCAGGGCGTCCGCACCCCCTCGCTCGGCGGCGAGGCCGACGACCCGGCGATGCCGTTCGACGACCGCAACCAGCTCGACCCCGACAAGAAGCTGCACCTGCCCCGCAACTCGGAGTCGCAGCGCGGCTGAGGATCGTCAGCGCCGCAGCTCGTGGTAGCGGCGCAGGAGCAGCCCCTCGCGCAGCGCCCACGGGCACACGTCGAGCGCGCGCAGGTCGAGCGCCTCCATCGCGGTCACGGCGGTCACCGCCCCGGCCAGGATCTGCCGGGCGCGGGCCGCCGCGACCCCGGGCAGCTCGGCCCGTTCGCGGGCGCTCATCGCGGCCAGCCGCGGCACCCACCGGCGCAGGGCCCGCCGCTCCAGCCGGTCGCCGGCGCCGGTGAGCTCAGCCAGCTGCTTGAACGTCTTCGAGGTGCCGACCACGAGGTCCGGGCGCGGCGTGCGGGCCAGTTCGCGGGCGACCGGCTTGAGGACGCCGCGGACGTGGCGGCGCAGCCGCTCGACGTCGCCGCGGCCCGCCGGGTGCTCGGGCAGGTAGCGGCGGGTCAGCCGCCCGGCCCCCAGCGGCAGGCTGACGGCCAGGTCCGGCGGGTCACCGGCGCCGGCCGCGATCTCCATCGACATGCCGCCGATGTCCAGCAGCCACAGCCGCGCGGAGGGCGCGTGCCACCGGCGGACGGCGGCGAACGTCACGCGGGCCTCGTCCTCGCCGCTGAGCGAGCGCAGCTGCACCCCTGTCGCCTCGCGGACCCGGCGGTAGATCTCGGCGCTGTTCGTCGCGTCGCGGATCGTCGCCGTCGCGAGCGGGATCAGGTCGTCGGCCCGGTGCCGCCGGTACGCCTCGACGGTGCAGGCCACCGCCCGCACGACCCGCTCCACGCCGGCCGGGGTCAGGGCGCCGTCGGCGGTGACCTCCTCGGCGAGCAGGGTCGGGGCCTTGAGCCGGTACACCGGCAGCGGAGGCTTGCGGTGGCGGGCCTGCACGATCTGCAGATGGGCCGAGTTGGACCCGACGTCGAGCACGGCCAGCAGCAACGGGCGCCTCCCTTCGTTTTGCAAAGACGCCCGTTACCCTAGTTGCCGATTGTGAAACTGGTGTGTCGGTTATCCGGCCAGGACTCCGGCGGGCGCCGGCGCGTACCCGGCCGGGGTCGCGGTGAAGGTCCCGCGGCCCTGGGTGCGGCTGCGCAGCCGGGTCGCGTACCCGAACAGCTCGGCGAGGGGCACCGTCGCCGTCACGACGACCGTCCCGCCCCGCGGAGCCGCCCCGCCGACCTGGGCCCGGCGGGCCATGAGGTCACCGAGCACGGCGCCGACCATGTCGTCGGGCACCGTCACCGTCACCGCGGCCACCGGCTCCAGCAGCGCCATCTGCGACTCGCGCAGGGCGAGCTGCAGCGCCTCCCGCCCGGCCAGGCGGAACGCGAGCTCCGAGGAGTCGTGGTCGTGCATCTTGCCGTCGGTGACGGTGACCTTGACGCCGGTGACCGGGTAGCCCGCGACCGGCCCGGCCGCGAGCGCGTCGCGGCAGCCGGCCTCGACGGCCCGCACGTACTCCTTCGAGACGTGCCCGCCGACCACAGTGGACTCGAACTCGAAGTCCTCGGTGGATGGGGTCACGTCGATCGAGACGTGCGCGTACAGGCCCGAGCCGCCGTCCTGCTTGACCAGGCGGTGGTAGAGGCCGGTGACGCCACGGACCAGCGTCTCGCGGTAGGCGACCTGGGGGCGGCCGACGGCGATCTCCAGGCCGTTGCCGGCCAGGCGCATCTTCTCCACCGCCACCTCCAGGTGCAGCTCCCCGAGCCCGCTGAGCAGGGTCTGACCCGTCTCCGGGTCGGTGCGGACGACGAGCGACGGGTCCTCCTCGACGAGCCGGGCCAGCGCGGTGGCCAGCCGCCCCGAGTCGACCCGGCGCTTCGCCTCGATCGCGACCGAGACGACGGGCACGGCCCGGCTCGGCGGTTCGAGGACGACCGGGTGGGCCGGGTCGCACAGCGTCTCGCCGACGCGGGCGTTGCGCAGGCCGATCAGGGCGACGATGTCACCGGCCACGGCCTGCTCGACGTCGGTGTAGCGGTCGGCCTGGACGTGCAGGATGCGGGCGACCCGCTCCTTGGCGTCCGCGTTCGACTCGCGCACCTCGGCTCCCTTGCGCAGCGTGCCGGCGTAGACCCGGGCGTAGGCGTAACGCCCGGTCGTCGTGGCCTGCACCTTGAACACGAGCGCCGCGAACGGCGCCTGCGGGTCGGCGGGCGGGTCCAGGTCGAGCGGCGACGGCAGGTACGCCACCACCGCGTCGAGCAGTTCCCGCACGCCGATGTCGCGGTAGGCCGCCCCGCACAGCACGACGAGCGCCTCCCCGCGCAGGGTGAGCTCGCGCAGGGCCGCGCGCAGGCTCGCCGTGGTGAGGGTGCCGGTCTCGACGTACTCCTCGAACGCGCCCGGGTGCAGCTCGGCCACCTGCTCGACGAGCGCCGGGTCCGGGGGTGCGGTCAGGTCGGCCACACCGGTGAAGCCGGACTCGGTGCCGATCGGGGCCTGCACCACCAGCGGCGTCGCGCCGAGCCGCTCGCGGATCGAGGCCACGGCGGCGTCGAGGTCGGCGCCGGCCCGGTCGAGCTTGTTGACGAACGCGATCCGGGGCACGCCGTACCTGTCGGCCTGCCGCCACACCGACTCGCTCTGCGGTTCGACGCCGGCGACGCCGTCGAACACGGCGACCGCCCCGTCCAGGACGCGCAGGGCCCGCTCGACCTCGTCGGCGAAGTCGATGTGCCCGGGCGTGTCGATGAGGTTGATGCGGTGCCCGGCCCAGTCGACGCTGACGGCGGCCGCGAAGATGGTGATGCCGCGGCTGCGCTCCTGCACGTCGAAGTCGGTGACGGTGGTGCCGTCGTGGACCTCGCCCTGCTTGTAGGTCGCGCCGGTGGCGTAGAGCATCCGCTCGGTGGTGGTGGTCTTGCCCGCGTCCACGTGGGCGAGGATGCCGATGTTGCGGACGCGTCGCAGTTCGTTGCGCACTGTTGCCCCTCTGGGCTCGTCATACAGACAGGACAGCGCGATTCGGCCCCGCTCCGGTCACCGGAGGACGGGGCCGCCCGATGCCGCCGCGCGAGCGGGCACCGGGAGGACCGAAGACACGCGAATCACCTCGTGCTGCACGGCCGGCCTCCCTCCACACTCGTCTGGCTCGGCTACCTCGAGGTTAGCGCCGAGCGTCAAGCTATTATTCCCGCCATGCCTCGAGCGCTCGTCGTCGGCAACACCGACGGGATAGGCCTCGGCCTGACGCGCCGCCTCCTGGACACGGGCTGGACGGTAGTCGGTGTCTCCCGGCGGCCGTCCGATGTGGACAGTCCGGCGTACGAGCACATCGTCGCCGACGTCACCGCGCCCGGCTTCGCGCCCCGGGCCGGCGATGTCGACCTGTGCGTGTACGCGGCCGGGATCGGGGAGCCCCTCGACCTGGCCGACCTGGGGCAGCAGACCGACGCGATCCGGGTCAACCTGCTCGGGGCCGCGCTGACCGCCGACGCCGTGCTGCCCGGGATGCTGGCGGCGGGCCGCGGGCACTTCGTGGGGCTGTCCAGCCTGGCCGACATCCTCGTCACGCCGGACGCGCCCGGCTATGCGGCGTCCAAGGCCGGGCTGACGTCGTATCTGCTGAGCCTCGGCAAGGCGGTGCGCAAGCGCGGTGTCGCGGTCACCGCTGTGCGGTTCGGGTTCGTGGACACGAAGATGGCGAAGTCCCCGGTCACGCCGTTCAAGATCAGTGTTGACGAGGCCGTCGACGTGCTCGTCCGGGTCGTCGCGACACGGCCGGCCCTGGTGTCGTACCCCCGGAGGATGGCGCTGGCGGCCCGGGTCCTGCGGGCGGTCAGCCGGCCGTAGCCCGGAATCGGAGGCGGTTGCTCCTCACCTCCACCGCGATGCCGGTGAACCCGGCCCGTTCGAGGCGCTGCGGCAGCGTCGCCGGATCGAGCGGGACCATGACGTCGCCGATGTGCAGCAGCCGGAACCGCGGTGTGGGCAGGCTGTCGCTGCCCGCGAACACGCCGCCCGGGGCCAGCACCCGCCGCGCCTCCGCGAACAGCCGATCCTGCTGCGCCGCCGACGGCACGTGGTGCAGCATCGTGAAGCACACGACGGAGTCGAAGCCCGTGGCGGGCAGGGGCATGGCCGCGCCGTCGCCCTCCAGCACCGTCACGTTGCCGGGGACGTTGCCGCGCAGGCGGTCGGCGAGTCCCGGGTTCACCTCAACGACGGTGATGTCGTGGGTACCGCGAGCCAGGACCCTTGTCGTCGCCCCGAACCCGGGCCCGATCTCCAGCAGGCGCGGGCCCAGCGCCACCCCGTCGAGGGCCCACGGCAGCAGGTGGTGCTCGACGGTCTCGAACCACCTCGCCGACTTGCACAGGCGGTTGTGCAGCAGGTTCATGCCATCGACGCTAACGAGCGCCGGGCCTGGCCGCGAGATGCTATCGTGCCACGTGATATCGAATTCCGGACATCCGGTGGTGCTCGTCGGCGACCGCGCCATGGCCAACGGGTCCGGCTTCGCCCCGCACGCCCACCCGGTGCACCAGCTCGCCTGGGCCACCGCCGGGGCCGTGTCGGTGTCCACCGAGGACGGTGCCTGGGTCCTGCCCGCCACGCGGGCCCTGTGGATCCCGGCCGGCGTCCCGCACGCCGTCGACGTCACCGCGCCCGCCGTGTTCCGCAGCGTGTACCTCGACCGCAACCCGCACCGCTGGACCCGGCCCACCGTCGTCGCCGTCACCCCGCTGCTCGACGAGCTCGCCGGCTACCTGACGGGCTCCCTGGAGAAGGGGCCGCGCCGCCGGGCCGAGGCGGTCCTGCTCGACCTGCTGCACCCCGTCACCGCCGCCTCGCTGCGCATCCCGCTGCCCCGCGACGAGCGCGCCCTCGCCGTCGCGCGGGCGCTGCTGGCCGACCCGGCCGACGGCCGCGACCTCGACGCCTGGGGCCGCACCGTCGGCGCGAGCGGGCGCACCCTGGCGCGCGCCTTCACCGCCGAGACGGGCCTGAGCTTCGGCCGGTGGCGGGTCAACGCCCGGCTCCGCGCCGCGCTGTTCCTCCTGGCCACGCAGACGCCGGTGTCCTCGGTGGCGGCGCGGGTGGGCTACGGTACCCCCTCCGCATTCATCGCCGCATTCAAATCGGCGCTCGGTGTGAGCCCCGGTGCCTACTTCGCGCCGTAACGGTTGGCGGTGTGGCAAGCACTCGTTAGGGTGATTGACATGACCGGTCCGGGGCGGGGCGTCGAGGCCGCCCAGCCGCAGCGCATCGGGTTCGGGGTCCTGATGTTCCCCATCCACCGGCCCACGCACAATCCGACGCTGCAGCTGGAAGGCGATCTCGAGCTGGCCGAGCTGTGCGACAGGCTGGGCTTCGACGAGTTCTGGTTCGGTGAGCACCACTCCGGCGGCTGGCAGATCATCGGCGCGCCCGAGCTCATGATCGCCGCGGCCGCCCAGCGCACGGCGCGAATCCGCCTCGGCACGGGCGTGAGCACGCTGTCGTACCACCACCCGCTGACCCTGCTCGACCGGATCGTCCAGCTCGACCACCTCACCCGCGGCCGGCTGATCTTCGGCGTCGGCGCCGGCGCCCTCGCGCTCGACTCCACCATGATCGGCCACGACCCGATGGAGGCGCGGCGGATGATGGAGGAGTCCCTGGAGACCATGACCGAGCTGCTGCGCTTCGCCGGCCCGGTCAGCCGCAGCACCGACTGGTTCGAGCTGCGCGACGGCTACCTGCACCTGGCCCCGTACGACGAGCAGCTCGACATCCGCGTCGCCGTGTTCCGCTCGCCGTCCGGCCCCCGCCTCGCCGGGCGCTTCGGGGCGGGGATGCTCTCGTTCGGCGCCTCCGCCGCCGTGGGGCTCGGCTCGGAGAACCCGATGACCACCGCCTGGGACATCTACGCCGAGCGGGCCGCGCAGTTCGGCCAGGCCGCCGACCGGCGCCGCTGGTCGGTGATGAGCCCGATGCACCTGGCCGAGACCGAGCACCAGGCCCGGCGCGAGGTCCGCTGGGGTCTGCCCGCCTACATCGGCTACATCCGCCAGATCCTGCCGATGAACGTCCCCGTGGACCTCGACGACGCCGATGCCGTGGTCGACGTGCTGCACACCGTCGGCCACGCCGTCATCGGCACCCCCGAGATGGCCATCGCCCACATCGAGCGGATGCTGCAGATCAGCGGCGGCTTCGGCACGTTCGTCATCGAGCACGCCGACCTGGCCGACCCGGAGGCGACCCGGCGCTCCTACGAGCTGTTCGCCCGCCGGGTCATCCCGCACTTCACCGGCGCGCTGCGGCCCCGGCTGGCCGCCTACGCGCGCGAACTCGAACACGACGGCCTGACCCGGCGCACCATGGCCGCCGCGCAGGCCAAGGCCGGCGTCGAGCACTCGCGCGAGCGGGCGGCGCTGCGCATCCCCAGGCAACGAGAGGGCGCACATGACGACGCACGTTGAAGTGATGGTGCTCGGCAGCGGCATCGGCGGCAGCACCGTCGCGGCCATCCTGGCCCGCCAGGGCGTCTCCGTCGGCATCGTCGACGCCGCGCGGCACCCGCGGTTCGCGCTCGGCGAGTCGACGATCGGCGAGACGTCGTTCCTGCTGCGCCTGCTGGCCGCCCGCTGGGGCGTGCCGGAGCTGGCCCAGGTGTCGACGAGCGGCGGCATCCGCGAGCATGTCAGCCGCCGGTGCGGGATCAAGACGAACTTCGGCTTCGTGTACCACCGCGAGGGCGTCGAGCACGACCCGTACGAGGTGACCCAGTGCTCCGTCTCCGAGGGTCCGTTCGGCCCGGAGTCGCACCTCATGCGGGCCGACATCGACAAGTACCTGTTCGACGCGGCGGTGGGGTACGGCGCCGTGGCCCGCGAGGGCGTGCGGGTGCGGGCGATCGACTTCTCCGATGCCCTCGTGCGGATCGAACTGGACAGCGACGAGGTCTTCACCGCCGACTACGTCGTCGACGCGACCGGCCGCACCTCGGTCCTGGCCGACCGGTTCGGGCTGCGCGACGAGCCGTGCCGGCTGCGGACCGACTCGCGCACCATCTTCACCCACATGCGCGGCGTGCGGCCGTTCGACTCGGTGGAGGAGTCGAGCGGCCAGCCGAACCTGTGGCACGAGGGCACGCTGCACCACCTGTTCGACGGCGGCTGGCTGTGGGTCATCCCGTTCGACAACCACGGCGGCTCCGAGTCCGACCTGGTGAGCGTCGGGCTCAGCCTCGACACCAGGCGCTTCCCGAAGGCCGAGGGGGTCACCCCCGAGCAGGAGTGGGCCCGGTTCCTGTCCCGGTATCCCGCGATCGCCCGCCAGTTCGAGGGCGCCGAACCGGCCTTCCCCTGGATCTCCACCGGCCGCACCCAGTTCTCGTCCCGGCAGACGGTCGGCGACCGCTGGGTGCTCATGAGCCACGCGGCCGGCGCGGTCGACGCCCTCTTCAGCCGGGGCATGGCCAACACGATGGCGGTCATCGAGGCGTTCGTGCCCCGCTACCTCGACGCCCGCCGCGACCGCGACTTCAGCGCCGAGCGGTTCGCCTACCTGGAGACGCTGAACCAGAACATCCTGGAGAACAACGACAGGCTCATCGCCGGCTCCTACATCGCCTTCCGCGACTTCGACCTGTGGCGGGCCTGGTCGAAAATGTGGTACCTGGCCTGGAACCTGGGTGTCATCCGCATCGCCGGCACCTACTACCGCTACCTGGAGACCGGCGACGACGGCCTCTTCGACCGCCTCCACGCCGGCCCGGTCCCCGGCTCGTTCGCACCTGACCTGCCGGTCGCGCAGGTGCAGTTCGAGGCGTGCTACGAGGTGATGGAGCAGGTGGCGCAGGGCTCGCTCGACCCCTCGGCAGCGGTCACGCGGCTGGCGTACCTGCTCGGCGACGGCGAGGCGTCGCCCTCACCGCTGAACCTCCACGACGTCCTGCGCCGCTGGCACGACGGCTCCATGGAGACCCAGCGGCTCATCCACCAGTGGGGCCGCACCGCCGGCCCGGCCGCGCTCCAGCAGTACTTCGAGTACGACCGCGCCACCATCCCGGTGGCCGCGCAGAAGGTCCTCACGGCCTAGTCGGCCGGGCGGTTGCGGCGGCGTTCGATGTCGCGCTGGACGTCGGGGTCCCAGAGGCCGGCGTTCCAGTCGTCGGCCGTGGGCTGGGCGGCGATGGGTGAGCGGACGTCGCCGCCGGTGACCATGGAGTACGGCTGCTCGGCGCCGATCCGGGCGGCGTACCAGCTGCGGTCGTACCTGACGGCGGCGACGAGGACGGCCGCGGCCAGGACGCGGATCGCGCCGAACGCCGGTGGCGATGCCGAGACGAGGAAGCTGAGCCCGAACAGCAGGACGAACCCCCCGGCGCCCCAGAAGCCGAGCGGGCCCATGCCGGGGGCGCCGTGCCGGTTGGCCACCCTGACCGCCTGCACGCCCCAGAACACGACGGTGATGAGCACGCCGAGGGTCGCGCCGAGGCCGATGAGGCTGATCGCCAGGCCGAAGACCACGACCGACCGGGCCACCAGCTCGGCCGGGCGACCCGCGAGGATCTGCACGTACAGGGCCGCGATGACCGCCATCACGGCGAACAGCACGGCGAAGGTGACGACCCGCCGGCAGGCGGCGTACCAGACCGAATTGTCGATCACGACATCCCCCGATGCATCGATGTGACCCCGGACGATACCCGAGTCACGCCGGCGGCCCGGACCCTCCGGCCGAGCCGCATGTGTTGTCGTACCCGGTTGGTAGTGTCCCGGCCGTGAGATCGAACGCGGTGTTCGCCCTGATCGAGGCGGCGGCCACGGTCATCGGAGCAGCCGTCGACTGGCCGCGCCTCGTCAGCGGCGCGCGGGAGGCGCTGCCGTCGCTGCTGCGCACGCACCGGCGGCTGCCGTTGCCGTTCGTCGAGGCGGCGCTCGCGCTCGGTGACCCCGAGCTGCTCGTCGCGCTCGCCCACAACAGCGAGCTGCTCGCGGCGCACCCGGCGCTGCGCGAGCGGGCGGCCCGCGGCGGCCGGCCCGGGATCACCACCCAGGCGCTGCTGCGCTGGGACCTGCGCCATCAGCGCCTGGCCCTGACCCACCACCCGGCCGACGGCCCCGACGTGACGCCGTGGATCAACCGGCAGCGCTCCGGCGTCGTCGGGCCCACCGCCGCCGCCGTGCGCAGCGCGTGGCTGGGCAACCCGGCCGGGCTCACCGTCGCCGAGCACTGGCGGGCCCTGGCCACCCTGGCGCGGGTCGAGCCGGACGGGGCGGGGCTGCCCGAGGCGACGCTGCACCCCGAGGTCCGGGCCCACCTGCCGCTGAGCGCGGCCCAGCTGGAGGCGAAGGCGGCCGAGTGGGAGGGCACGACCGGCGCGATCGACGAGCTGCGCCGCGGCTTCGCCGAGCACCTCCCGCTGCGCACCGAACTCGACTGGGCGGCGATCGCCGCGGCCCACGACGAGACCCCGTTCGCCGGGGCGGCCGCGGCCGGGCTCGCCGCCCGGGCCGACTGCCCGCCGGCGCTGCGCGCCGCGCTCTACGCCGCCGACCCGGCCGCGGTGGCCCCGGTCCTGCCCCGGTTCACGCAGACGGAGGCCCTGGCCGCCGTGCCGAAGAAGGCGGCCCGCGCCGTCGCCCGGCGAGCCGTCGCCGAGCGCCTGGACCCGGCCCTGCTCCTGAGGCGGCTCCAACCCGCCGCCGCCGTCCTCGAATGGGTCCGCCTCGACGATCTCGCCGACCTGGTGCGCCGGCACCTCGGGGCCGACCCGGCGAAGTGGGCGTGGGTCCGGGCCAAGCTCAACGCGTTTCCCGGCCCGGTCACCGAGCTGCTCGAATCGGCCGGGACGGCGGCCTGGCCGGCCCGGGTGGCGACCGGGCGGACCGCGTTCGTGACACTGCTCGACCACGCCCCGGCCGCGGCCCACCTGGCGCTGCTGGACGACCTCGACGAGAAGACGATCGCCGAGCTGTTCGCCCGGGGCACCTGGCGGCCGGAGTGGCTGGACCGGGCCGTCGCCGACCCGCGCCCCGAGATCCGCCTGGCCCTCGCCGCCCGGCCCTCCCTCGACGCCGCCTCCGCCGAGCGGCTCGCCACCCTCGACGACCCGCGGGTCAACGGCCTCGTGTTCCGGCGCACCGGCACCTCCTACCGGCTGCGGATGGAGCTGCTCGCCGGGCGGCCGCTCGACCCCGAGGTGCGCACCCAGCTGCTGCAGCAGACCGCCGGCTGGCACGGCACCGACGCCCTCGACTGCGCCGACGTCCAGCTGCAGCGGCACATCCTGCGGCACGTGCGCATCCGCGGGAAGACGGCGCAGCTGCGGCTCCTGCTCAACCTGTGGCACCGGCACGGGGCCGCCGCCGTCGCCGACCTGCTCGCCGCCGAGCTCAAGGGGGCCAACTTCAGCGCCGCCGTCATCACCCCGGCCGTGCGGCGCCGGGTCGAGGCGATCCTCGCCGTCACGGACCCGGCCGAGCGCGCCGCCCAGCTCGGCGCGCTCGAGGCCGAGACCGCCGCCGAGGAGAGCCCCGAGGGCCAGTTCGCGCTGCTGCGGGCCGAGCGCACCGACCACACGAACCTGTTCAAGGAGACCCGGCTCTGGCACTGGGACGCCATCGTCGCCGAGCACCGCCGCGAGCCGCTGCCCGACCCGATCCTGGCCGTCATCGCCACCGGCCGCGAGGTCCCGGTCGAGCTGGTCGAGGCGGGGCGGACGAAGCTACGGCCGTGGGACAGCGAGCAGGCCGCCGAGCACGCGGCCGGGCGGTCGGTCGAGGCGATCGTGGGGACGGTGCGGGAGGGGGTGCAGTACGGCGGCTGGATCACCGCGTTCATCGCCGCCGGGGTCGCGACCTGGCCCCAGCTGCTGCGGCACGCCGTCCCGGCCGGGCTCGTCCTGGAGCACATCGGCGGCAGCGCCGGGCACCCGGAGGGCCGGGCCGCCCTCGCCGCGCTGCTGGCCGAGGGCTGGGACGGCGACCTCGACGCGATCGCGCTCGCGGCCGGCCTGGTGAGCGACTACCCGGGGCCGGTCGCCGAGCTCGTCACCGTCGCCGCCGCCACGGTGAGCGTCTGATGTTCGAGAAGACCGCCGGGCCGTGGGCGCTGATGGAGGCGGCGGCGGCCGGGTCCGGGCCGGCGTTCGACTGGGCCCGGCTGGTCAGCGGCTCCCGTGACCTGCTCCACCGGATCGTCCACGCCCAGCACCGGCTGCCCGGGCCGTTCCTCGACGCGGTCCTGGCCCTCGGCGACGAGCAGCTCCTCGGTGGCCTCGCCCAGAACGCCGACGCCCTCGCCGCCCATCCCGGCGTCCGGGAGCGGCTGGCCCGGACCGGGTCGCCGGCGGTGGCGGGCGTCGCCCAGCTGCGCGGCTACGGCCCGAGCTGGGACGTGCGGCTGCGCCGGATCGTCTACGCCCGGCTCAGCCGCGAACCCGTCAACCGGCCGTCGCTGGACCGGGCCGCCGTCGTCGCGCCCCACCCGGCCGTCGCCCGCGCCGTGCTCAACACCGTCCGGGAGCGGCTGACGACCGCGGAGCAGCTGCGCGGCATCCTGACCCTGCGCCGATACGAGGGCCCGGACACGCCGCTGCCCCTCGGCCTGGTGCCGGTGCCGGACGGGCCGATCGCCGACCTGGAAGCCCTCGTCGCCCAGGCCGAGGGCACGGCGGGGGCGATCGCCGAGCTGCGCTGCGGGTTCGCGGACAACCTGCCGCTGCGCGAGGAGCTCGACTGGCCCGCGGTCGCCGCCGCGCAGGCCGAGTCCCCGTTTCCCGCCGCGGCCGCGGCGGCGCTCGCCGGGCGCGTGGACTGCCCGGAGGAGCTGCGGTTCGCGCTGTTCCTCGCCGCGCCGGCCGCGGTCGCCCCGGCCGTGCCGCGGCTGACCGAGGCGATGGCGCTCGCGGCGGTGCCGAGGCCGGCGGCGCGGGTCGTCGCGAAGCGGGCGGTGGCCGACGGGCTCGACCCGCAGCTGCTCCTGGAACGGATGCGGCCGTGCGCCGCGGTCCTGGAGTTCGCGCGGCTCGACGCGCTGGCGACGCTCGTCGACATCCACCTGGGGGCCGATCCGCAGCGGTGGCAGCGGGTGCGCGTACGGGTCGGCGCGTTCCCGGGGACCGTGGCCGAGCTGCTCGGCGGCGCCCCCGGGCCGGGCCGCGGGACGGGCGGCCGGCCGGCGCTCCTCGGGCTGCTCAACCACGCCACCACCGAGGCCCAGCTGGCGCTGCTGGCCCACCTCGACGACCAGACCGTGCAGGAGCTGTTCACCCGGGGCGACTGGCGGCCGGAGTGGGTGGAGCGGGCCGTCACCGACCCGCGGCCCGCCCTGCGCCTCGCCCTCGCCGCCCGCCCCTCCCTCGACGCCCGCTGCGCCGAGCGCCTCGCCACCCTCGGCGACCCGGCCGTCAACGGCCGGCTGTTCCGCCGCACCGGCACCCCGCACCGGCTGCGGATGGAGCTCCTCGACGGCCGGCCCTTCGATCCGGCGGTCCGGGCCGAGCTGTTGACGCGCACCGCCGGCTGGCACGCCACCGACCCCCTCGACTGCGCCGACGTGGAGCTGCAGCGGCACATCCTGCGCCACGTCCGCGTCCGCGGGAAGACGGCCCAGCTCCGCCTCCTGCTCAACCTCTGGCACCGCCACGGCCCGGCCGCCGTCGCCGACCTGCTGGCCGCGAACCTGCAGCCGGCCACGTTCAGCGCCGCCGTCATCGCCGCGCCGGTCCGCACCCGGATCACCAAGCTCCTGCACGCCGCCGGCTTCACCGCACGGCCCGCGAAGCCGGCCGCGGCGGGCGCTGGGGAGCCGACGGGCGCTGTGGAGGCGGCGGGTGCCGTGGAGTCTGCGGGCGCTATGGAGCGGGCGGGCGCTGTGGAGGCGGCGGGCGCTGTGGAGCCTGCGGGTGCCGTGCAGCGGGCGGGTGCTGTGCAGCGGGCGGGTGCTGTGCAGCGGGCGGGTGCTGTGGAGTCTGCGGGTGCCGTGGAGCGGGCGGGTGCCGTGGAGGCGGTGGGCGCTGTGGAGTCTGCGGGCGGCGTGGAGGCGGCGGATGCGGTGGAGCTGGTGGGTGTGTCGGGGGCGGCTGTGGTCGGGGGTGCGGCGGGCGCCGGTGGACCGGTGCGGGGGGTGCGGGTGGGTGGGCTGCGCGGTGCGGCCGGGGGCGGTGGGTCGGTGCCGGCCTGGGGAGTGGCCTCGGCGGTGGCCGCGCTGGAGGCTGAGGTGGCCGCCGCGGAGTCGGTGGACGGGCAGCTCGCGCTGCTGCGCTCGGACGGTGTCGACCGTGACACGCTCGGCCGGGAGACCCGGCTCTGGCACTGGGACGCCATCCTCGCCGCCCATCGTCGCGAGCCGCTGCCGGGCAGGGCGCTGGTGGCCGTCCGGGATCAGCGCGGCTGCCCGGAGGAACTGGTCGCGGCCGGCACCGGCATCCTGCAGCCGTGGGCGAGCGAGGTCGACGCCGAGCTCGCCGCCGGGCGGCCGGCCGCCGAGGTGCTGGCCGCGCCCCGGACCGTCCCCTACGACGGCTGGCTGTGGCGGGCCACCGAGGCCGGCGCCGTCACCTGGGACGAGGTCCTGCGCCACGCCCGGCCGGCCGCGCGGGTCCTCGAGCTCATCGGCGGCGACTCGGGCGCTGCGGCCGGGCGCGCGGCGCTGGCCGGGCTGACCGGCGAGCTGTGGGACGGCAACGTCGACGCGCTCGTGCTCGCCGTCCGCATGGCCGCCGACTTTCCCGGCCCGGTCGCCGACCTGCTCCAGGTCGCCACCGCAGCGGCGGCCGCATGACGCGGGCAGCGCTCCGTCTGGTCCAGCGGCCTCCGGGCGGCGGGTGTATGACGCGGGTGGCTGTCCGCCCGGTCCGGCGCCCGGCCGGCGGCGGGTGCGGGGCGGGGGTGGCTGCCCGCCCGGTCCGGCGCCCGGCCGGCGGCGGGCGGGTGGCGGGGGCGGCCGTCCGTCTGGTTCAGCGGCCTTCCGGTTGGGGGTGCATGCGGCGGGTGGCTGCCCGTCCGGTTCAGCGGCCCTCCGGCGGCGGGTCTGGCTTGCCGCGCGGGTGGCGGTCGGGCGGGTCGGCGGCCGGCCGGTCCGCTGCGGTGGGTGGTGAGCGGTGACGGCCGGCGGGGTCGATCTGCTCGATCGGCGGGCGGTTGCGGCGTTGGTGCACCCCGACGCGCAGGTGCAGGCGCGGGCGGTGCGGCTCAAGGAGGCGGCGCTGCTCGACTTCGGGGTGCGCGACAGCGTGGCCGGGTCGTGGATCTACGCGAAGTGCCGGTATCAGATCGCGACGTTGGCGGTGCCCACGGCGGCGGTCGTGGCCGGCGGCGACGGGGTCTGCGCGCTGCTGTACAACCCGGGGTTCTTTGCCGCGCTCGGGCCGTCCGGGGTGAAGTTCGTGCTGTTCCACGAGGCCCGGCACCTCATGCAGCGGCACCTGCACGCCGACCGGGAGCTGCAGGCCGACCCGCTGTTCCGGCTGGCCACCGAGGTGAGCGTCAACCGTGTCGCGATCCGCCGGCTCGGGATGGCGCTGCCCCGGGTCGACGGGGAGAGCGTCGGTGTCGATCCCGTCGCCGTGCACGACGCCTACCGGCGGGACCTGGCGGGGCAGGGGCTCGCCGCGCTCGACTACGCCGCGTTCGTCGAGACCGATCTCGGGGTCTATCGGGAGCTGCGCCGGATGGCCGCGCCGCCGGTGCTCGCGGTGTGCCTGCACCTGGACGGCGACGGGATGCCGCTCGATCCGGAGACCGTCGAGCGGGTCGGCTCGGCGGTGCTGGAGTCGCTGATGCGGCAGGCGCGGGCCGGCAACGCCGCGGCGCGGGCCGAACTGCTCGAGCTGGCCGCGCGGACCGGGGACGCGGGTGAGCGGGTGGCGCGCATGTGGGGCGACCTCGGGCTGGGGGCGTTGCGGGGTGTGACCCAGAAGACGCGGCGGGTCGAGTGGTGGCGGCGCTGGCTCGCCGATGTGCTGGCGGCGAAGCTGCGGCCGGGGGAGCGGCTCGTGTACCCGAAGAAGCTCGGGGCGGTGCTGCTCGCCCTGGGGCACGAGCCCATGCTGCACCGGCGGGGCGACGAGCGGTACAAAACCGTGCTCATCGCCTTTGACACCTCCGCATCGATGCCCGATCCGGTCGTGGAGTGGCTGACCACGCTCGTCGGGCAGATCGACGGGGTGCGGGCGCACTGGCTGAGCTTCGACGCGGAGGTGATGCCGTTCGCGCCGGGCGAGCGGGTCCTCGGCGGGGGCGGGACGAGCTTCCAGGGCGTCGTCGACTACGCCGAGGGGCGCCTGGAGGTGGCCGGCCGGCGCCTCGAGGACGAGGTCGACGCGGTGATCGTGGTGACGGACGGGCACGCGCCGCCGGTCCGGCCGGCCGAGCCCGGGAAGTGGATCTGGCTCATCACCGACGACGGCAGCACGTGGCCGGAGCGGCAGGAGCCGGCGATGGCCTGCCATCGCGTACGGACGGCGCAGGAGTGACGGGCATGGGCGAGTCGCGGCTGGAGCGGTTCATCGACGGCATGATCGCCGCCGGGATCACCGGGCAGATCTTCGGCGAGCACGGGATCGGCAAGACCTCGACGTTCCTGTCGTACGTGCCGCGCCGCCACGACCTCGACGTCGTGCTGGTGCCCGCGGCCAACCTGACCCCCGACGACCTGCTCGTCAACGCGCCGGTGCGCGACGCCGTCACCGGCGAGCTGGCCCTGCACCAGCTCATCATGCGGCAGCTCAACCCGGGCCGCGGGTTCGTGCTGCTCATCGACGACTCCCTGCAGGCCGGCGACACGGTCCAGTCGCAGCTGATGCAGATCGCCTGCAACTGGACGCTCGGCGAGCACGACCTGCGCCGGCTCGGCTGCGCCGGGGTGTTCCTGACCGACAACGAGTCGGCCGCCGAGACCTCGGCCCGGCGCACCGACCTCGCCGTGCTCGACCGGATGGCGACGCTGACCATCGGCGCCAACGACACGTCGTGGCGCGCGAGCCTCACGGCCCGGTTCCCGCGCTGGGACCTCGACCCCGTCTTCCGCCTCTGGGCCGCGCAGCCGCCGCCGGTACGCCGGCTGCTGGCCCCGCGGACGCTGCAGCACATGCTCGACCTGGCCGACGCGGGACTGCCGATGCGGTGGGGGCTGCCGCTGCTCAACGGGGCGCGCCTCGAGGTCGGCGACGACATCGTGGTGCAGCTCGCCGCGGCGCTCGGGGTGCCCGACGTGCTCACCGTGCCGGACCCGGTGCGGCGGCTGCTGCGCACGGCGATCGCCCGGCGCTGGGCGGTGCTGCTGCAGGGGCCGCCCGGCTGCGGCAAGACCGAGGTCGCGAAGCAGGTCGTGCGCGAGGAGACCGGGCGCGACGCTGTGTACTTCTCGCTGCCGGTGACGAACGTCGAGGACCTCGGCGTCCCGGTGCCGTCATCGGACGGCACGCTCGACACGCTCCTGACCCGCGCCCTGCTCGGCCCCCAGCCCAAAGTGATCATCTGGGACGAGTACAACCGCCCGAAGGACCGGGCGGCGTTCGCCCGGCTCATGGAGATCACGCAGGAGTGGTCGCTGGCCGGCCGCCCGATCGAGGCGCTGCGGGCGCAGTTCGCGCTGCAGAACCCGCCGTACCACGTGGGGCGCAAACTCCAGGTCACCCCGAACAACCTGGCCCAGGCCAGCCGGTTCACGGCCAGCGTGGAGGTCGGTCGCGACGACATCCCGGCCGGGCAGTGGCTCATCGACACCTACGGCCGCCCGGCCGAGGCGGCCCTGGACTGGTGGAAGTTCGACATCGACGACGAGGGGCGCGACTGGGTCAGCCGGCGCACCCTGGAGCGGCTCATCAAGCTGCACCTGCACGACCAGCCGCTGCAGTCCGGGCTGATCTACCTCGGTGACGGTGAGTATGCGCCGATCCCGCTGGCCGGGCTCGAGGCCCGCCTGGCCGGCGAGCGCCGCCTCGGCCTGCCCGAGCTGGCCGCCGATCCGGACGGCTGGGCCGCCCGCCTGGCCGCCGGGCGCACCGACGGCGACGAGGGCACCGACGCCACCGACCTCGTCCACCAGGTCTTCGCCAACGCCGAGGTCTCCCAGCTGCGGGCGCACGCCGATGTGGTCGTGCGCCTGCTGCGCCACCTGCCGCCGAAGCTGCGGGCCACCTACCTGGTCGGCCAGGCCCCGGACCGGCAGCGGTTCTGGATCGACGCGGTCAAGGCGATGGCCGCCGCGCGGGCCGCCGGGGTGTGAGCCCCCGGGTGGCGGGTCGGGGCCGGCGGACGTCCTGGCTACTGGATGACGAAGGTCGTGAAGTAGATGTCCATGATCTCCTTCTTCCCGTCCTTGGTGTATGCCTTGACGACCTTCGCGATGAGCTCCTTCTTCGTGCGCTCGCGCTCGGCGTTGGACATGAGCTGGTCCATCTTGCGGCCGCTGTACTCGTCGATCGCGATGTCCAGGGCCTCCGAGCCGTCCGGGGCCTCGGCGGCCTCGGTGGTGGCCTGCAGCGTCATCTTGAGCTTCAGGTAGTGCCCGTCGGCCAGGTTGATCGTGATCGCGTCCAGCACCGACACGACGCCCGGCGTCGGGGCCGGCTCGGCCTCGGCCTTCTTCGGCTTGAGCATCAGGTAGCCGCCGACACCGCCGCCGACCAGGACGACGAGCGCGATCGCCGCGATCATGATCAGCTTCTTCTTGCCACCCTTGGCCGGGGCCGGCTCGGCGGACTTCTCGTCCTTCGCCATTGCGCTCTCCTCAGTTCGTCGAGGCCGAGGGCAGCAGGGCCCGGGTGTCGGCCGGCAGGTTGGACAGGACGATGACCTCGACGCGGCGGTTCAGGTCGGCGGCGCGGGCATCGGTGGTGGGGTAGAGGGGTTTGGTGTCGGCGAAGCCGACGGCTTGGAGGCGGTTGTCGGGGATGTTGGCGTCGGTGTGGAGCATGCGCACGACGGCGCTGGCGCGGGCGGAGGACAGTTCCCAGCCGGAGGGGTAGGTGCCGGTGCCGCCGGAGAGTTGGTTGGTGTGGCCGTCGACCTCGAGTTTGTTGGGGAGTTTGGCGATGGCGGGTCCGACGCTGTCGATGATGTGCTGGCCGGCGGGCAGGAGGGTGGCCTCGTTGCCGTTGAACACGATGCCGGTGGTGACGATGGTGACGACGAGGCCGCGTTCGTCGATGGAGTATTTGACCTGGTCTTGCAGGCCGTGTTTGGTGAGTTCGGCGGTGATCTCGGCTTTGATCTTTTCGTAGTCCTTGACCTCGGCGGCGGCGGCGGCCTGGCGTTTGGAGGCGGCGGAGCGTTCTTTGGCCTGGACGGCGTCCTGGACGGCGGTGGCGTCGGAGGTGGTGCCGCCGATGCCGGAGGAGAGGTCCATGGGGCTGTTGGAGTCGGAGGACTCGATGAGGCTGGCCTCGCCGCCCTCGAACGCGACGGAGGGGTTGCCGAAGCCGACGGCGAGGCCGTTCTTGAGTTCGGCGAACTTCTTCTGGTCGACCTGGGAGATGGCGAACAGCACGATGAACAGCACCATGAGCAGGGTCATCATGTCCGCGTAAGAGACCAGCCACCGCTCGTGGTTCTCGTGCTCCTCCTCCTCGTGGCCGCCCTTCTTGTGCTTCGTGTGCGCGCCGGCCTTCGCCGCGTGTCCACCACCGGACATCGTGGCAGCCCCCCTCCAGGTCGTTGTAACGCTGACGGGGTTCACATCGGTCCGGCCGGGGGACAGCCGAGTTCCGGGCCGGTGCGCGGCGGTAGCACGAAGGTTGGCGCCCGCGAAGCCGACGCATCACCTACCGGGGGATGCATCCGATATGTCGGGATGCGCGGGGTCCGACAGATCGCCGCATACGGCTCATTCGGTGCCGGGAACGCGGCGCCCGCGCCGGGTGTACAGGGCGGCCAGCGCGGTCCCGGCGCACAGGGCGGCCGAGCTCAGGCCGAGCGACCAGTGCACGCCGATCGCCTGGCCCAGGACGCCGACGGTGAGCCCGCTGCCCGCGCGCAGGCCCGCCGAGGAGACGTTGTAGACGCCGATCACACGGCCGCGCTCGGCCGGCGGGGCCAGCAGCTGGGTGACGGTCTGGCCGATCGACATGGCGGCCAGGCTGGCCACGCCGCCGACGAACAGCAGGATCACCGCGAGCCACAGGTGGCCGGCCACCGCGAACAGGCCGCTGCTGGCGCCGTAGATCAGGGTGGTGACCACGGCCCAGCGCACCGTCGGGCGCATCCAGCCCGTGGCCTCCAGCAGCAGGCCTCCGACCACGCCGCCCGCGCCGGCGGCGAAGAGCAGGATGCCGTAGACGTCGGCGCTGCCGGGGCTGAGGTCCTCGGCGAACGTGGGCATCGTCGCCTGCATCGCGGTGCCGACGAAGAAGGAGGCGAGGCCGGCCAGGATGATCATGCTGATCAGGGTGTGGTCGCCGGCCACGCGGCGCAGGACCTTGACGGTGTCGAGGAGGCCGACGCGGGGGCCGGTGGGGGCGCCGTGGCGGGTGTGGCCGGTGAACCGCGTGCGGAACAGGAACAGGGTCAGCGGCAGGTAGAACGCGATGTTGGCGAAGATGCCCGCGGTGGGGCCGAGCCAGAGCAGCAGCGCGGAGCCGACGGCGGGGCCGAACAGCACGCCCAGGCTGCGGAAGGTGGCGTTGAGGCGGACGGCGGAGACGAGGTCCTGGTCGCCGACGAAGTCGTGGAGCATCAGCTGCTCGCCCGGGCCCCACAGGGAGCCGGCCATGCCGTGCAGCACCAGCAGGACGCACGCCTGCCAGATCTGCAGGGAGTCGGTCACGAACAGGACGCCCCACAGCAGCGAGACGAGCATGAACAGGGCCTGGGCGGCCTGGATGACCCGGCGGCAGTCGTAGCGGTCGGCCAGGCCCCCGAACCACACGGAGAACAGCAGGAACGGCACCCAGTGACTGATCACCTGGAAGCCGGCGAGCGCCTCGGAGTGGAACTTCTGCCACAGCACCCAGTACGTGATCACGTGCTCGACGTTGTCGGCCATCATCGACAGCGCGGCCCCGAAGAGGTACGGCCGGCAGTCGGGGTTGCGTAAGGCGGCGAAACGACGGGCGGCCGGGGCGGGGGCGGTCATCGGATAAGCCTCTAATGTTCCGGCTGGTCAGCTCGCGTCGCGGCGTTCGGAAGTGACGACTGCAACAAACCTGCAAACGCCACGCGTTGACTGCGAAGCGTGACCGGTGCCATGTTGGTCGGCGGGAATGCGCTTTCCTGAACCCCGCTGGAGGATTGCATGCACGTAGGAATCCGCGCCGGCCTCACCGCCGCCACGGTGGCCGGGCTGGTCGCGGCCGGCGTCGCGTCAGCCGGCACGGCCAGTGCCGGCTCGGTGTCGGTGCCGGCCGCGGCGCGCCAGACCCTCGCCGCGAACGACGGCTGGGGCTCGGCGGGCGCCGGCACCACCGGCGGCTCGGCGGCCGACGACGCGCACGTGTTCGTGGTGCGCACCCGCGACCAGCTGGCCGCGGCCGTCGCCGGCAGCACGCCGAAGATCGTGCTGATCGCCGGCACGATCGACGCCAACGAGGGACGCACCTGCGCCGACTACGCGGACCCCGCGTACGACCTGCAGGCGTACCTGACAACGTACGACCCGGCGACGTGGGGGAGGGTGGCCCCGAGCGGGCCGCTGGAGAACGCCCGCGTGCAGTCGGCGAAGAACCAGGGCCTGAAGGTCAAGATCGAGGTCGGGGCGAACACGACCGTCTACGGGCTGCGCAACGCCCGCATCAAGGGCGGCAACCTGCTGGTCACGAACCAGAGCAACGTGATCATCCGGAACGTCGCGTTCGAGGACGCGTACGACTGCTTCCCGGTGTGGTCGCCGACGGACGGTGCCGAGGGCAACTGGAACTCGCTCTACGACAGCGTCACGCTCAGCGGCGCGACGAACGTCTGGCTCGATCACAACTCGTTCACCGACGGCGCCAACCAGGACGTCAACCAGCCGATCTACTTCGGCCGGCCGTACCAGGTGCACGACGGCGCCGCCGACATGATCCGCGGCACCGACCTCGTCACGTTCTCGTACAACAACCTGTTCGAGCACGACAAGACGATGCTCATCGGCTCCACGAACACGCCCGGCGTGGACGTGGGCAAGCTGCGCATCACGCTGCACCACAACCGCTTCGCCGACCTGGGCCAGCGCGTGCCACGGGTCCGCTTCGGCCAGGTGGACGTGTACAACAACTACTACTACGCGACCGACGAGGACACGTTCGTGTACGCGATCGGCGTCGGCGTGCAGTCGCAGGTGTACGCGGAGAACAACTTCGTCCTGCGCAGCGCCGACACCCCGCTCAACGCGTTCGTCTACAACTGGGGCGGCACGCAGATGACGGAGAAGGGCACCCTGGCCCGGGTCGGCACCGGCCCGATCGTCGCGGTGAACCTGCTCGACGAGTACAACGCGGCGTTCGACCCGGACATCGCGACCGACGCCGGCTGGACCCCGGTCCTGCGCGCCGGCCTCGACCCGACGGCGAACGTGCCGGCCCTGGTCACGGCCAACGCGGGCACCGGGAAGCTGCCCGGCTGAGCACGGCTGTTCACGGGCCGGTCGGGGCTGCCCCGGCCGGCCCTTCCAGTGTGTGCCGGATGAGCTGGTCGAGCCAGGTCGCGACCTTGGCCCGGCCCCAGCCGCGCTGCTCCACCAGCAGGGCGACGCTGTGCCACGTGACGAGCGCCCACAGCGTGTCGGTGGCCCGGCCCACGGTCAGCCCCGGCCGCAGCCGGCCCGCATCCGCGAAGGTGCGCACGAGCCCCTTGAGTGCGGCTCGCCGGGCCCGTTCGTGCCGCCGCCACGCCTCCCGCAGCGCCGGCTCGGCGAGAGCCGCTTCTTCGAACGCCCGCTCGACAGGGTACCGCCGCAGCAGTGTGCCCGCGGTGTCTTCCGGCCCCGCGGCCGCTCCCGCCCGGCGGACCACGAGCAGCAGCAGCCCCGGCTTGTCGGCGAGCGCGTACACCGACTTCGGCGTCACGCCCGCCTCCTCGGCGACCGCCGCGATCGTCGTGCCGGCGTAGCCGTAGCGGGCGAACAGGCGCTCGGCGGCGGCCGCGATCGCCTCCCGGGTCGCCGTGGCCTGCGCCACTCGGCGCGGTGCGACGTATTTTCTTGTGGAGTTCGGTGCAGTCATGGTCACCTCATTTCCCGATAACTGTACCGAACTCGATGGCGCTGTTCGTGAGCGTGGTGGCCGGGCGTACAAGCGGCATCGGCTCTTAAAATATGTCCACAGTGGACGTTATGGGCCGGCTCGGGGGCGGTGGGAAATCTTCGGGAAACCCTTTGTTCAGGCGATATTTCGCCGTAGTCTCGGTGACGTCAACGAGCGGGCGGAGGTGATTACGATGGCGAAGAAGTCGAAGAAGTCGAAGAAGGACAAGAAGGGCAAGAAGAAGTAGTTTCTGCCTCTGGATGGTGGCCCGGGTTACGCGGCGGCGCCGTTGGCGAAGATGGTCTGACCATTGACCCAGCGCATCGCGCCCGCGAGCCCGGCCACCACCTCGGCGATGTCCTCCGGCCGGCCCAGGCGCTCCATCGGACTGAGCTTCGCGATGCGCTCGACCGTCGCCTCGTCCTTGCCGTCGAGGAACAGCTCCGTCGCCGTCGGGCCCGGCGCCACCGCGTTGACGGTGATGTCCCGCCCCCGCAGCTCCCGGGCGAGCACCAGGCTGAGCGCCTCGACCGCCGCCTTGCTGGCCGCGTAGCCCGCGTAGGCCGGTGACAGCAGCCGCGTCTGCGACGTCGAGAAGTTGATCAGGGCCCCGCCGCTGCGCAGCCGCCGGGCCGCCTCCCGCGACACCACGAACGTGCCGCGGATGTTCGTGCGGTGCATCCGGTCCAGGGCGTCGAGGTCGAGCTCCGCCACCGGCTGCAGGGTCATCCGCCCGGCCGCGTTGACCACCACGTCCACGCCGCCGAACTCGCGCTCGGCCAGGTCGAACAGGGCCGCCACGGCCGTCTCGTCGGCCACGTCGGCCCGGAGCGCCCGGGCCTGCCGCATCGAGGCGACCGCCTCCTGGGCCGCGGCGTCGTTCCCGGCGTACCCGATGACGACCGCCAGGCCGTCGCGATCGAGGCGCTGGGCGACCGCCCGGCCGATCCCGCGCGACCCACCGGTGACTACGGCAACTCTCGTCATGATCCCACTCCTGTTTTCAGTGCTAACACAATGCTGTTAGCGACGATAGCGCTATCGTTGCTCGCATGCCAACGCCGACCCGGGAGCGGATCATCAACGCCGCCTACGACCTGCTGCGCGAGGGCGGCCGCGAGGCGGTCTCGACCCGGGCCGTCGGTGCCGCGGCCGGGGTGCAGGCGCCGACGATCTACCGGACCTTCGGCGACAAGCAGGGCCTGCTCGACGCGGTGGCCATGCACGGCTTCTCGTCCTACCTGGCCGGGAAGGGCGCGCTGGCGCAGACGGACGACCCGGTCGACGACCTGCGGGCCGGATGGGACCTGCACGTCGGGTTCGGGGTGGCCAACCCCGCCTGCTACTCGCTCATCTACGGGGAGCCGCGCGCCGGTCTGGCGTCACCCGCGGCGGTGGCGGCGGCCGAGATCCTCGCCGTGCAGGTCCACCGGATCGCGGTGGCCGGGCGGCTGCGGGTCACCGAGCCGCGCGCCGCGTTCATGATTCACGCGGCCGGGTGCGGTACGACGCTGAGCCTGATCGCGCTGCCCGCCGACCGGCGCGACCCGCAGCTGTCGGTGCTGGCGCGCGAGGCGGTCATCGCCGGCGTCACGTTTCCCGACGGCGCGGCGCACGGCGACAGCGCGGTGGCGCTGCGCGCGGTGGTCGGCAGCTCCGACGTGCTCACCCCCGGCGAGCGCGCCCTGATGACGGAGTGGCTCGACCGGTTTACAACTGAGCGGTGACTCCAGGACTCGACGGGTACCTCGGGGCGGTCGTCGGCCGCCTGCAGCGCATCTTCCGCGGGCGCCTGGTCGGGGTGTACCCGGCCGGGTCGGTCGCCCTGGACGCGTACATCCCGGGCCGCAGCGACGTCGACGTGGTGGCGGTGGTGACGCAGCCGTCCCCGGACGAGCTGTCACGGGTCGTCGCCGACCTCGACCACGGCGCGCTGCCATGCCCGGCGCGCGGCCTGGAGTTCGTCCTCTACGACCGGGCGGTGCTGGCCGGGCTGACCACCGAGGCCGGGTTCGCGCTCAACCTGAACACGGGGGCCGGGCTGCCGTACAAGGTCGAGTTCGGCTACTCGGGCGGCCCGGCGTTCTGGTATCCGATCGACCGGGACATCGTGCGGCAGCAGCGGCGCGCGCTGATCGGCCCGCCCTTTCCCGACCTGACCACCCGGGTCCGCTACCGCGCGCTCCTGCCGGTCGTGGCCGACTCGGTGCTGGCCGCGGCCGACCACGGCGTCAACGGTGTCCTGAACGGCTGC
Source organism: Dactylosporangium vinaceum (assembly GCF_019904175.1). Lineage (GTDB taxonomy): Bacteria > Actinomycetota > Actinomycetes > Mycobacteriales > Micromonosporaceae > Dactylosporangium > Dactylosporangium vinaceum. The sequence goes on from NZ_CP061913.1 coordinate 5,929,113, forward strand.
CGGGCGCTGCGGTTCTGTGTCGAACGCACCTGGTATCCCAAGCGGGCCGCCGCCACGTGGGCCATGTCGCGCTCACCGTCCGACGCGCCGGTCATCCGGGCGGCCCTGGCCGGGTCGGTGCCCGACGGTGCCGCAGACTTCCTGGCCAAGGTACATGCGATTGTCACGACACCTGGTTAGGGTGTCTCGGTGCATGTTGCCGACAGTCACGATCTCATCCAGGTCCACGGGGCCCGCGAGAACAACCTGAAGAACGTCAGCGTCGAGATCCCCAAGCGGCGGCTGACCGTGTTCACCGGCGTCTCCGGCTCCGGGAAGAGCTCGCTCGTCTTCGGCACGATCGCGGCCGAGTCGCAGCGGCTCATCAACGAGACGTACAGCGCGTTCGTGCAGGGCTTCATGCCGAGCCAGGCCCGGCCCGACGTCGACCTGCTCGAGGGCCTCACCACGGCGATCATCGTCGACCAGGAGCGGATGGGCGCCAACTCCCGCTCGACCGTCGGCACGGCCACCGACGCCAACGCCATGCTCCGCATCGTCTTCAGCCGCCTCGGCGAGCCCAGCGCCGGGCCCGCGTTCCACTACAGCTTCAACGTCCCGGCCGGCGCCTGCCCCCGCTGCGAGGGCATGGGCACCGTCACCGACATCGACCTCGACGAGCTCTTCGACAAGACCAAGTCGCTCAACGAGGGCGCGATCACCATCCCCGGGTACACCGTCGACGGCTGGCTCGTGCGGATCTTCAGCGCGTCCGGGTTCTTCGACCCCGACAAGCCGATCAAGGACTTCACCGAGCAGGAGCGGCAGGACTTCCTGTACAAGGAGCCGGTCAAGGTCAAGCTCGAGAACATCAACATGACGTACGAGGGCCTCGTGCCCCGCGTGCAGAAGTCGTTCCTGCAGAAGGACAAGGAGGCCCTCCAGCCGCACCTGCGCGCGTTCGTCGAGCGGGCCGTCACCTTCACCGCCTGCCCCGAGTGCGGCGGCGCCCGCCTCAACCGGGCCGCCCTGGCCTCCCGCATCGGCGGCGTCAACATCGCCGACGCGTGCGCCATGCAGATCAGCGACCTCGCCCAGTGGGTCCGCGGCATCTCCGACCGGTCCGTCGCCCCGCTGCTCGGCACGCTGCAGCGCACCCTCGACTCGTTCGTGGAGATCGGCCTCGGCTACCTCTCCCTGGACCGCCCCTCCGGCACCCTCTCCGGCGGCGAGGCCCAGCGCACGAAGATGATCCGCCACCTCGGCTCCAGCCTGACCGACGTGTCGTACATCTTCGACGAGCCCACCGTCGGCCTGCACCCCCACGACATCGAGCGCATGAACGGCCTGCTCAAGCGCCTGCGCGACAAGGGCAACACGGTCCTCGTCGTGGAGCACAAGCCCGAGACGATCGCGATCGCCGACCACGTCGTCGACCTCGGCCCGGGCGCGGGGGGCTCCGGCGGCACGGTGTGCTTCGAGGGCACTGTCGAAGGACTTCGCGGCAGTGGTACCTTGACCGGCCGCCACCTGGACTATCGCGCCCGCCTGAAGCCGTCGTTCCGGCGGGGCAGGGACGTGCTGCCGATTCGCGGGGCCAGCACCCACAACCTGCGCAACGTCGACGTGGACATCCCGCTGGGCGTGCTCGTCGTCGTCACCGGTGTGGCCGGCTCGGGGAAGAGCTCGCTGATCCACGGCTCGATTCCCAAGGGCGCCGGCGTCGTCTCGGTCGACCAGGGTGCCATCCGCGGCTCCCGGCGCAGCAACCCGGCCACCTACACCGGCCTGCTCGAGCCGATCCGCAAGGCGTTCGGCAAGGCCAACGGCGTGAAGCCGGCCCTGTTCAGCGCCAACTCCGAGGGCGCCTGCCCCACCTGCAACGGCGCCGGCGTGGTGTACACGGACCTCGCGATGATGGCGGGCGTGGCCACGGTCTGCGAGGAGTGCGAGGGCCGGCGGTTCCAGGCTTCGGTGTTGCAGTACAAGCTCGGCGACCGCAACATCTCCGAGGTCCTGGCGATGTCGGTCGCGGAGGCCCAGGAGTACTTCGCCTCCGGCGAGTCGCGCCTGCCCGCCGCCCACACCATCCTGTCCCGCCTCGCCGACGTGGGCCTCGGGTACATCAGCCTGGGCCAGCCCCTGACGACGCTGTCGGGCGGTGAGCGGCAGCGGCTGAAGCTGGCCATCCACATGGCCGAGAAGGGCGGCGTCTACGTCCTGGACGAGCCCACGACCGGCCTGCACCTGGCCGACGTGGAGCAGCTGCTCGGCCTGCTGGACCGCCTGGTGACGTCGGGCAAGTCGGTGATCGTCATCGAGCACCACCTGGCCGTGATGGCCTCCGCCGACTGGATCATCGACATCGGCCCCGGCGCCGGCCACGACGGCGGCACGGTGGTGTTCGAGGGCACCCCGGCCGACCTGGTCGCCTCGCGCTCGACGCTGACGGGCGAGCACCTGGCCGCGTACGTCGCCGGCACCAGGTAGCCCGCCGGACGGCCACGCGGCCGCCGATCGGCCGCGTGGCCGGCGGGCTGTGGTTTCCGGCTCGGCTTCCTGGTCTGGATCTCGGCCGTCGGGTCTAGCCTGGCGGGGTGACTTCGCTTGACGCCTCATACTTCGACAAGTGGTACGCCGACATGGCGGCCTCGGCCGATCGCGACGCCCTCATCGCCCGGACGCTGGGCGTGCCGGCCGATCTGCGCCTCCCGGGCGTCCTGACCGGACCGGGCCTGGACGAGGTGACCGCCGCGCTGCACCTGCCGCCGGACGGCCTGCTCCTGGACATCGCCTGCGGCCGCGGCGGCTACGGCATCGAGGCCGCCCGCCGCACTGGCGCGACCCTGATCGGCGTGGACTTCTCGGCCGTGGCGTTGGACCAGGCCAGACCGCTGGCCGCCGACCGCCTCCCGGGCCGGGCGACGTTCCAGCTGGGCACCTTGACCGAAACCGGCATCCCGTCTGCGTCGGCCGATGCCGTGATGTGCATCGACGCCATCCAGTTCGCCACGCCGCCGGCGGCCGGCCTGCGCGAATGCCGCCGCCTCCTCAAGCCCGGCGCCCGCCTGGTCCTGACCACCTGGCAGGCCGTGGACCCCGACGACAACCGCGTCCCGGCCCGCATCCGGGCCGTGCACCTCGAGCGGGACCTGACCGAGGCGGGCTTCACGAGCATCACCGTGCACGACCGGCCGGCGTGGCGAGCGGCCGAACGCTCACTGTGGGAGGCCGCCGTAGCGGTCGAGAACCCCGACCCGGCCGTCCAGTCCCTCCAGGACGAGGGCCGGGCATCACTTGCCAACTTCGACCAGATGCACCGAGTCTTCGCGACTGCCACCGCCCCCCTGACGCGACCGACTCCCACTCCAGCGGACCGCCGAAGCCGCCGCCCGCCCGTCCGCCCGCGATGACGGCGCATCCGGCAGGGGGCAGGGTCATGCCGCATCAACGCGTACCGCATGGGCGTCTCGCGCCTGGACACTACGCGGCCCAGCTCACCCCGTAGTGCGCCGCACCGCGGAGCCCCGTGCCGCGTCGTCTCGTGCCACGTCGGCTGGAGCCCGTACTTCGCCACCGCCAGCACGGCGTCCTGGATCGTGCCGTGCGGCCGTGCCCTGCCCTGCCCTGCCTTGCTCTGCTTCGTGCTGTGCTTGCTCGCACCACGTCGGTATGCCCTGCGCTGGCTGGCTAGCGCCGCGCTGGCTTGCCCTGCCCTGTGTTGGCCTGCGCTGCGCTGCGCTGTGTTGGCCTGCGCTGCGCTGTGTTGGCCTGCGCTGCGCTGTGTTGGCCTGCGCTGCGCGGTTTGGCTTGCGCCGCGTTGACTTGTGCCGCGTTGACTTGTGCCGCGTTGGCCTTCGCCGGGGTGGTCGGCGCGCGCGTTGACTTGTGCCGCATTTGGCCTTCGCCGGGTGGCTCGCGCAGAGCGGGCCGGCGCGGGGCCAGGCCCGGCTCGGCGGTCGCGTGCCGCAGGCGTCGGGCGGGTCCGCGGCTTCGAGGTCCGGTGGCTACCGGAAGATAACGGTCACCCGGAGGCCACCTCCTTCCCGGGGCGCCGCGTCCAGCTCGGCGCCGTGGGCGCCGGCGATCGCCCGGACGATGGCCAGGCCGAGACCGTAGCCTTCCGCGCTGGTGCGCACCCGCTGGGTCCCCAGTCGCTGGAACGGCTGGAAGAGTCGCTCCAGGTCCTCCACCGGTACCTCCGGGCCGGTGTTCTCGACCGTCAGCGTCGGACGGCCTTCGACGATGCCGGTGCTCACGATCAGGCTCCCGCCGTCGACGTTGTGCTTCACGGCGTTGTCGACCAGGTTCGCGACCAGGCTGTCGATGAGATCCGCGTCGCCGGTCGTCGGCGCCGGGTCGAGGGTGATGTCGACGTACAACCAGTCGTCGTCGCGCCCGTCGATGTGCCGCATGTCCAGGACGTCCTGCACGATGTCGGCTAGGTCCAGTGGCTCCGCATACTCCACGCCCTGCTCGCCCGTGGCCAGGGAGAGCAGGGAGTCGATGAGCCGAGCCTGGGCGTCGCCGAGCTTCAGCACCTCCTGGGCGGCCGCCCGCAACTCCTCCGGGGGTGCGGTCCGGTTGGCCAGCGTGACCTGCAGCAGGGCCCGCTGGGCGGTGAGCGGCGTCCGCAGCTCGTGCGACGCGTTGGCGACGAACCGCCGCTGCGCGGCGAAGCTCGCCTCGAGCCGGCCGAACAGGTCGTCGAGGGTCTCCGAGAGCTCACCGAACTCGTCACGACGGCCCGTGGGCCCGAGCCGCCGGTGCAGGTTGCTGGCCGAGATGTCGCGCGAGGTGTCGATGATCAGCCGCAGCGGCCGCAGGAACCGGCCCGCGATCACCCAGCCGAGGACCAGCGCCACGAGGAGCATGACCGCCAGCAGGATCACCGTCAGCGGCATCAGACCGCGGCCGGCCTCGATCGTCACGTCGGGCGGCGGACCGTCCTGCGAGCCGACCGGCGCCGACTGTCTCACGCCGAGCATCTGCACCCCGAGCAGGACCGCACCGGAGAGCAGGAACGGTCCCGCATAGAGCAGCGTCAACTGCCGGCGCAGCCGGCTGCGTGCGGTGCCGAGTCGAGCCGTCATGGCGCACCCGTTCGTGTATCGGCGTCACGGGCAGCACTACATCCGACGGTCATGCTGTACGGCCGGCCCTTCGCTGGCCGTGGCGCTGACGATCGCTGCGCGTTCATGCCGGACCGACCCGGTAGCCGGCCTCGCGGACCGTGTGGATGATGGGCGGGTCGCCGAGGCGGGCCCGCAGCCGGCGGATCGCCGTCTTCACCGCGGTGGTGAACGGGTCGGCGGCCTCGTCCCACACCCGGTCGAGCAGGGTCTCCGCGGACACCGGCCGCCCACCGGCCTCCATCAGGCACTCCAGCACGCCGAACTCCCTGGGGCTCAGGTCGAGGCGGTGCCCGCCGCGGTCGGCTGTGCGCCGGGCCGGGTCGAGCGTCAGGTCACCGATCGTCAGCACCGGCGGCAGGATGGTCGTCGGGCGGCGGGCCAGGGCCCGGATGCGGGCGACGAGCTCGTCGAAGTCGAACGGCTTCCCCAGGTAGTCGTCGGCGCCGATCCCCAGGCCCTCGATCCGGTCGCGGACGCCACCGGAGGCGGTCAGCATCAGCACGCGGCTTCCGGACTGCCCCTTCACGATGTGACGGCATACGTCGTCGCCGCTGACGCCGGGCAGGTCGCGGTCGAGGACGACCACGTCGTACCGGTTCACGGCCAGCCGCTCGAGGGCCTCGACGCCGTCGAGAACAAGGTCGACGGCCAGGCCCTCACGGCGCAGGCCGTTGGCGACGGTCTGGGCCAGGATCTCGAAATCCTCAACGACGAGCACTCGCATGCCTCCACCTTGCCAGGCCGAAGGTGTCAACCAGGTGTCAGCCGCTGACACCTGGTTGACACCTGCCGCCGCGTACAACCGAAGCCATGCATGACGCCACGATCACCGTCGAAGGGCTTCGCAAGCGGTTCGGCCCCAGCCTTGCGCTCGACGGCATGACGTTCACGGTCCGGCCCGGGCACGTCACCGGGTTCATCGGGCCCAACGGGGCCGGCAAGTCCACCACCATGCGCGTGGTCCTCGGGCTCGACGCCGCCGACGCCGGTCAGGCCCTCGTCGGCGGCCGGCCCTACCGGACTCTCACCAGGCCGCTGTGCCACCTCGGATCCCTGCTCGACGCGTCCGCGCTGCAGCCCGGCCGGAGCGCCCGCAACCACCTGCTCTGGCTCGCGCACTCCCAGGGCCTGCCGTCCCGCCGCGCCGACGAGGTGCTGGAGCTGGCCGGTCTCGGCGGTGTGGGGCGGCGCCGCGCCGGCGGATACAGCCTCGGCATGCGCCAGCGGCTCGGCATCGCCGCGGCCCTCCTCGGCGACCCGCCGGCCCTGATGCTCGACGAGCCGTTCAACGGCATGGACCCCGAGGGCATCATCTGGATGCGCACGTTCCTGCGGGACCTCGCTCGCGAGGGCCGAGCAGTGCTGGTCTCCAGCCACCTGATGAGCGAACTGCAGGGCACCGCGGACCACATCGTCGTCGTGGGCCGCGGCCGGGTCATCGCCGACGCCGGCGTGACGGAGCTGCTGGCCGGCGCGGCCAATGGAAGGATCACCGTGCGGTCCTCGGCGATCGATCGAGCATTGGGTGTACTTCGGCCGGCAGCGCAATCGGTCACCTCCAACGGCGACGGCACGCTCACGGTCACAGGGCCGGCCGCCGAGGATGTCGTCGCGCTGCTCACCGCCGCCCAGGTCCCGTTCTCCGAGGTGGCCGCCCACCGGGCCACCCTCGAGGACGCCTACCTGGACCTGACCCGCGACGCCGTCGAGTTCCGGTCCGCGGCGACCGGGGAGGGCCGGCGATGAGCTTCCTGCGGACTCTGCACGCGGAGTGGACGAAGCTGCGTACCGTGCGCGGCTGGGTGATCGGCCTGCTCGCCGCGGCTTTGGTGATCATTGCGCTCGGCCTCACCCCGAGCCGGGCCGGTTCGTGTGGTCAGCACGGTCCCGGCTCGGAGTGCACGACGCTGCACGGTCCGGAGGGGCAGGAGGTGACGGACAGCGCCACGTACGTGCACCGGACGCTCACGGGCGACGGCAGCATCACCGTCCGGCTGGCCGGCCTGACCGGGCAGCTGCCCACGTTCGACGGGGGGCAGACACGCGAGGGACTGGCGCCCTGGGCGAAGGCCGGTCTGATGGTCAGGGACGGCACGAGGGCGGGCGCGGCGTACGCGGCGGTGATGCTCACCGGTGAGCACGGCGTGCGGATGCAGTACAACTACGTCCACGACACGGGCGGACCGGCCGGCGCCAAGGTCGAAGCGCAGCCGGTGTGGCTGCGGCTGACCCGCACCGGCGACACGGTCAAGGCCGAGCAGTCGGCGGACGGCGCCACGTGGGCGGAGGTCGGCACCGCGCGGCTGCCCGGGCTGCCGGCGACCGTCACGGCCGGGATGTTCGCCACGTCACCGCAGTACTCGGAGCTGGTCAACGAGTCCGTGGTCCTCAGTGGTATTTCGGGCGGGCCGAGCATCGCCACCGGAGCGTTCGAGCGGCCGGCGACGACTGGGGCGTCGTCGGCGGATTGGGAGAGCGACGCGGCCGCGGTCGAGCCCGAGAGCGCAGAGCAGCCGAAGGGCGGTGGGACGACCGCGCGCGCTACAGGGCCGCGGACCGGGTTCCAGCAGACCGCTGACGGGTGGTTGGTGACCGGGTCCGGCGACGTCGGGCCGGCGGTGTCGGGGGCGTCCGGCGGCGGGGTGACGATCAGCCAGACGCTCGTCGGGACCTTCCTCGGGCTCATGGTCGTCGTGGTCGTCGGGGCGATGTTCGCGGCGGCGGAGTACCGGCGGGGGCTGATCCGCACCACGCTCGCCGCGGTGCCGCGCCGGGGGCGGGTGCTCGCGGCGAAGGCGCTGGTGCTGGGCGGCGTGACGTTCGGGCTCGGGCTGGCCGCCGCGGCGGTCGTGGTCACCTTCGGGCAGGATGTGCTGCGGGACAACGGGGTGTACGTGAAGCCGGCCTCTACCCTGACCGAGCTGCGGGTGGCGGCGGGGACGGCGCTGCTGCTCGCCGGGTGCGCGGCGCTCGCGGCCGGGCTCGGTGTGCTGCTGCGGCGCGGCGTCACCGCGGTGGCGGCGGCGATCGTCGTGGTCGTGCTGCCGTACCTGCTGTCGGTGACGGTGCTGCCGCTGCGGGCCAGTGCCTGGGTGCTGAGCGTCACGCCGGCCGCCGCGTTCTCGCTGCAGCAGAGCGAGCCGCAGTACGACCAGGTCGACAACATCTACTCGCCGGCCGACGGGTACTTCCCGCTCAGTGCCTGGGGCGGCCTGGCCGTGCTCGCCGTGTGGGTGGCCGTGGTGCTCGCCGGCGCCGGGTACGTGCAGCGCCGGAGGGACGCATGAGCACCGCCGCGGCGGGAAGCACCATGAGCAGCACGGCGCGTGGCGCGGTGCGAGGCCCGATGCGCAGGGCGGTGCATGCCGAGTGGACGAAGCTGCGGACCTCGGCGGGGAACTGGTGGCTGCTGCTCGGTGCGGTGGCGGCGACGATCGGGCTCAGCGCGTTCGTGTCCGGGGCGATCTCGTGCGTCGCGGGGTGTACGGCCGACCTGCCCAAGGTGTCGCTCACCGGTGTGCAGCTCGGGCAGGCCGTGGTCGCGATCCTGGCGGCGATGGTGATCGGGAACGAGTACGCGACGGGGATGGTGCGGGTCAGCCTCGCGGCGGTGCCGGGGCGGACCCGGCTGTTCGTGGCCAAGGCGGTGGTGCTGCTCGCGACGACCGCTGTCGCGTCGGTGGTCGGGGTCGCCGGGTCAGTGCTGGCGGGGCGGGTGCTGCTGCCGGCGCATGAGTTCGGGTGGCGGCCGGCGGTCGGGTCCGTGCTGTACCTCGAGCTGGTCGCGCTGTTGAGCCTCGGGCTGGCGACGGCCGTGCGGAGTCCGGCGGCGGCGGCCGGGATTGTGCTGGCGCTGATGTACGCGTGGCCGATCGTGGCGCTGGCCGTCGGTGACAAGGCCTGGTCGCGGCGGCTCGATCGGATCGGGCCGATGACCGCCGGTGCCGCTGTCCAGGTCACGAAGGATCTGGCGGCGCTGCCGATCGGGCCGTGGGCCGGGCTGGGTGTGCTGGCGCTGTGGGCCGTGGCGGCGATGCTGGCCGGCTGGGTCGTCCTGGTCCGGCGGGATGCCTGAGCGCGTCCGGACACCAAGCCGCGGCCGCTAGCGCTGGTGGTCCGGCGAGGTGCCTTGAGTGGTTGGGCCAGTGAGCCGCGGCTGCGGTCGGTGGTGGTCTGGCTCGTCGACGCCGTCGGTTCTCGACGCGGTGGAGCGCACGGTCAGGCTGTGTCGGCGTGCTCTGCGGGCGGGGGCGGCAGGCCGGGTTGTGGCTTCCGGCCTGCTCCTCGGCGGCGGGCGTTGCTCGGGACGGGGACTACGGGCGGAGGTGCTCGGTCAGGAAGGTCGTGGTGGCGTCGGTGGCCCGGGCGACGTAGGGCTCGTTGTCGTACAGGTCGACGTGGAGGGTGCAGTCGAGCCATTCGATGTGCTTGGGGCCCGCTGCGCGGTCGTGGAGTTGGGCGGCCAGGTCCGGGGAGCAGTACCTGTCCTCCTTGCCGTGGACGATCAGCAGCGGGGTGCGGGCGAGCAGCGGGGCGGCGCTGAGGGCGTCGAACGTCAGGAGGCTGTGCAGGGAGCCGCGGGTCACGCGGTTCTCCCAGGTGGGGGCGGCGGAGCGGTCGGTGCCGTAGTACGACCAGGGCTCGTCGCCGGACATGGCGGCCTCGGCGCCGTCGGGGGCCACGGCCGGCATGAACTCGTCGTAGCGGTCCAGGAAGGAGGCCAGCGCGGCTCGGTAGCCGTCGGGGTCGGCGGCGAAGGACTCGGGGCTGTTGTAGCCGCCCGCGATACCGGCCACGGCGCGGACCCTCGGGTCCTGGGCGGCCGCCCGGACCGCGTAGCCGCCGCCCAGGCAGACGCCCACCAGGGCGATCCGTGCGCTGTCGACGGCCGGGTGGGTGCTCAGTGTGGTCACGGCGGCTCGCAGGTCGGCGAGTTTGCCCTGGGTGTCCTCGTGGGCCCGGCGGCCGCCGCTCGCGCCGAAGCCGCGGTGGTCGAAGGCGAGGGTGGCGAAGCCGGCGTCGGCCAGGCGCTCGGCGTAGGCGCCGGCGACCTGCTCCTTGACGCCGGTGAACGGGCCCGTGACGGCCACGGCCGGGTGGCCGCCCGGCGGGACCGGGCCGGCCGGGATGCGCAGGTGGCCGCTGAGCGTTATGCCGTCGGTAACAAATGCAACTTCTTCGAGATCGTGGGCCATGCGGCGAGGTTAGGCTTGCCCGCGGTACACGTGAAGAAGGCACTTTGGGGTGCCCTTGGCGGCAGGAGAACCTGGTGGCGCTGGTGGTCCCCGACGTGCTTGACGAATCGTGCGCCACCCGGCAGGCGCTGGAGCGGCTCGCGGCGAAGTGGCGGGTGCTGCTGATCTACGCGCTGGCGGCCGGGCCGCAGCGGCATGCCGAGCTGCGGCGGCGGGTGCCGGGGATCACGCAGAAGGTGCTCACCGAGACGCTGCGCGGGATGGAGGCCGACGGGCTCGTCGAGCGGCGCGTGCTGAAGGAGGCGGCGCCGCAGCACGTGGAGTATGCGCTGACGGGGCTCGGCAAGACGCTCGAGGGTCCGCTGCAGGCGATCTGCGACTGGGCATCGATGAATGTTACACCGTCACCACCGGCCTGACCTGCACCTTCACCCCACCCGGCATCGACCGCCCCAAAACTGTCGTACCCCCCGCCTACCCTCCACACCATGCCCCGCCCCGTCCTCCTCACCGCCGTCACCGCCCTGTCGGTCGCCGCCGCGACACTCGTCGGTGTGCTGCCCGCCGCGGCCGCCGAACCGTATCTGGACCCGTCGCTGCCCGTGCCGCAGCGGGTCGCGGACCTGATGTCACGGATGAGCCTCGACGAGAAGATCGGGCAGATGACGCAGGCCGAGCGGGCGTCCGCGTCGGCCGCGGACGTGACGCAGTATCGGCTCGGGTCGATCCTGTCGGGTGGCGGGTCGGCGCCTTCACCGAACACGGCGAGCTCGTGGGCGGACATGACCGACAACCTCCAGCGGGGTGCGCTGGCGACGCCGCTGAAGATCCCGCTGGTGTACGGCTCCGACGCCGTCCACGGCCACAACAACGTGGTGGGCGCGACGCTGTTCCCGCACAACGTCGGCCTCGGTGCCACCCGCGATCCGGCGCTGGTGCAGCAGGTCGGGCGGGTGACCGCCGACGAGGTGCGCGGGACCGGGGTGAACTGGACGTTCTCGCCGTGCCTGTGCGTGGCCCGCAACGACCGGTGGGGGCGCACCTACGAGTCGTTCGGGGAGAAGCCCGAGCTGCCGGTGTCGATGGCGACGATCATCGACGGGTATCAGGCCGGCGGGGTCATGGCCACGGCCAAGCACTACGTCGGCGACGGCGGCACCACCGGCGGGGTCGACCAGGGTGACACGCAGATCTCCGAGGCCGAGCTGCGGGCGATCCACCTGCCGCCGTTCCAGGAGGCGATCCGGCGGCACGTGGCCTCGGTGATGGTCTCGTTCTCGTCGTTCAACGGGCAGAAGCTGCACGGCAGCGACTACCTCGTCAACGGGGTGCTCAAGAACGAGCTCGGCTTCGACGGGTTCGTGGTGTCGGACTGGAACGGCATCGACCAGATCGAGGGCGGCCAGGGATTCACGGCGTCCGAGGTCCGGCGGGCGGTCAACGCCGGCATCGACATGGTGATGGTGCCGACCGCGTGGAAGCAGTTCATCGACACGCTGCGGGCCGAGGTGCAGGCCGGGCGGGTGACGCAGGCGCGCATCGACGACGCGGTGCGGCGGATCCTGACCAAGAAGTTCGAGTTCGGGCTGTTCGAGAAGCCGTTCGCCGACCGCACGCTCACCGGGACCGTCGGCAACGCCGCGCACCGGACCGTCGCCCGCCAGGCCGTCCGCGAGTCGCAGGTGCTGCTGAAGAACACCGGCGTGCTCCCGCTCGCGAAGAGCGGCAAGATCTTCGTGGCCGGCAAGAGCGCCGACAACATCGGCCTGCAGAGCGGCGGCTGGACGGTCAGCTGGCAGGGGGCCGCCGGCAACACGACGCCGGGCACGACGATCCTGCAGGGCATCCGGGCGGCGGCCGGGTCGGCGACGGTGACGTACAACGCGGCCGGGTCCGGGATCGACTCCAGCTACAACGTGGCGGTCGCGGTCGTCGGCGAGACGCCGTACGCCGAGGGGCAGGGCGACCGGCCGTCGTCGCTCGGGCTCGACACCACGGATCTGAACACGCTGAGCACGCTCAAGGCGGCCGGCGTGCCGGTGGTCGTCGTCCTCGTCTCCGGCCGGCCGCTCGACATCGCGGCGCAGCTGCCCGACTGGAGCGGGCTGGTCGCCGCGTGGCTGCCCGGCACCGAGGGCGGCGGCGTCGCGGACGTGCTGTTCGGCGACTACGCGCCGACCGGGAAGCTGCCGATGACGTGGATGCAGTCCGCGTCGCAGGAGCCGATCAACGACGGGGACGGGAAGCCGGCACTGTTCGCGTACGGCTTCGGGCTGACCTACTCGACGACGCCCCCGCCGAGCTCGCCCGGGCAGCCGGGGACGCCCGTCGTGTCGGCGGTGACGAGCACCTCGGCGACGCTCACCTGGACGGCACCGACGACCGGGTCGACGGCGACGTCGTACCGGGTGTATCAGGGTGCCACGCTTGTCGCGACCGTCACCGGGACGACGTATGCGCTGACGGGGCTGACGCCTGACACGTCGACCTCCTACACGGTCGTGGGCGTGGACTCGGCCGGGCGGGCCGGGCCGGCGTCCGGGGCGGCGACCGTCACGACCCCGCCCTCGACCACGACGCCGCCGCCGTCGGCCGGGTGCGCGGTGACCTACTCGGTGAACGACTGGGGCGGCGGGTTCACCGGCACGGTGACCGTGAAGAACACCGGCTCGACGAGCATCAACGGCTGGACGCTGGCGTTCTCGTTCGCGGGCAACCAGAAGGTGTCGCAGGGGTGGTCGGCGACCTGGTCGCAGTCGGGTGCCGTGGTGACGGCCAAGAGCGAGGGCTGGAACGGGACGCTGGCGCCGGGGGCGTCGCAGTCGGCCGGGTTCAATGCGACGTACTCGGGGTCGAATCCGCGGCCGACCGCGTTCACGGTGAACGGAGCGGCCTGCACTGTGGCGTAGGCGAGTGGAGGGTGACGGCGGGCCGCGTCGGCTGGGGGACTGGTTGACGCGGCCTGGGACGGGTGTGCGCCGCTATGCGCAGGCGTTGGCGAGGCTTGTCCGGTCCGGTCCGGTCCGGCCGTGACGTGGGGTCGGTCGGCTGGGAGGGGAAGTGAGGGTGGGGCGGGCCTTGGCTGGTTGTCCCGGCTGGGGTTCGACGGTGCGGTGGTGAGCGGTGCGGTGGTGAGCGGCGCAGTGGGTGTCGCGGTGGGTGGTGTTCGCGGGTGTGGGTGGTGAGCGGCGGCTATGGCGACGGGTGGTGCGCCCGGGGCAGTGGCTCGGTGGTGAGTGGCGGCGGTGTGCGCCGGGGCAGCCGGTGTCGCGATGAGGTGGGGGCGGCGGGCGTGGTGGCGGTTGGTGAGCGGGGCAGCGGGTGGGCGGTGAGTGGCCGCGGCGGCGCCCCGGGGGCAGTCGGTGTCGGGGTGCGTGGGGACGGCGGATGTGGTGGGTGGAGTGGTCGTGGTGAGCGGTGGTGTGCGTGGGTCAGGTCAGGCGGGTCAGGATGTCGGAGCCTGGGGGTGGGCGGTAGGCGATGATGACCTGGCCGTTGGAGTCGGCGATGGCGAGGACGTGGCGGTACAGGTGGAAGGTGCCCAAGGCCGGATGGCGGAAGAGCTTGCGTTCGTCGCGGGTCGGCTGGGCGTCGTGCCGGGACCAGAGGGCTCGGAAGTCGGCGCTCTGGTCGAGCAGGTCGTTGATCAGGGCGGTCAGGGCCTCGTCGTTCGGGTTGGCGCCGGCGGCGGTGCGTACGGCGGCGACGGTGGAGGTGGCGACCGTCGGCCAGTCGGCGTAGAAGGTGCGCATCTGCGGGGCCAGGAAGACGTCGCGGACCAGGTTGCGGCCCGGGCGGTGGGTGGGAACCAGGGCCTGGGCCAAGGCGTTCGCGGCCAGGACGTCGAAGTGGCGGCCGCGGACGTAGGCGGGGATGCCCGACCACGCGTCCAGGAGTTCCTGGGCGCCCTCGGCCAACACCTCCGGCGGCCGCCCGTGTGACGGTGAAGCCGGTGGTGCGGCCAGGCGGCGCAGGTGGGCCCGGGCGTCGTCGTCCAGCTCGAGGGCCCGGGCCAGCGCGTGCAGCACCTGGTCGGACGGGTGGCGGTCGTGGCCCTGCTCCAGGCGGGTCAGGTACTGCTCGCTGATCCCCGCCGCGCTGGCCAGTTCGGAGCGGCGCAGGCCCGGGACACGGCGGCGGCCGGTGCTTGCCGGTGGGCGGATCTGGGCGCGTCTGGCCTTCAGGTACTCGCCCAGCCGGTTGGTGCCGTCCACGCCCTCAACCCTAGCCCGCGCCGCCCGCGCCCGCGTCGCCCGCGCCCGCGTCGCCCGCGCCCGCGTCGCCCGCGCCCGCGTCGCCCGCGCCCGCGTCGCCCGCGCCCGCGCCGCCTGAGGCTGCTGCGCCCGCGTCGCCCGAGGCTGCTGAGCCCGCGCGGCGCGAGGCTGCTGAGCCCGCGCGGCGTGAGGCTGCCGGGCCCGCGCCACGTGAAGCCGCCGGGCCCGCGCGGCGTGAGGATGCTGAGCCCGGGCCGTATGAGGGCTGTTCGTGCCGGATGCAGTGTGCGCCCGGCAAGCCCTGAGCGCGCGCCGTGAAGGAGAGGGTGACCCGGCCGCGGGGCCGAACTCTGAGGCCGCGTCGCGCGAAAGGTATCCCTGCCAGGGTGCTGGCTACCGTTGCCGCGCGGGCCGGAGTATCGGGGGTATGGCTAAGGTTTGGTGCATTACGGGGACCTCGCGGGGTCTTGGGCGGGTCTGGGCACTCGCGGCGCTCGAGCGGGGGGACAGCGTCGTGGCCACCGCGCGTGACGTGCGCTCGCTCGACGGGCTCGTCCAGCGGTTTCCCGGGTCGGTGCTGCCCCTCGCCCTCGACGTCAGGGACCGCGCGGCCGCCGTGGCGGCCGTCGCCGCCGGGGCCGAGCGGTTCGGGCGGCTCGATGTGGTGGTGAACAACGCGGGGTACGGGCTGTTCGGGGCGGTCGAGGAGCTGACGGAGCAGCAGGTGCGCGACCAGTTGGAGACCAACCTCCTCGGTGCGCTGTGGGTCACGCAGGCGGTGCTGCCCGTCATGCGCGCGCAGGGGCACGGGCACCTGGTGCAGGTCTCGAGCATCGGGGGAGTGGCGGGCTTTGCGCTGCTGGGCGGGTACAACTGCAGCAAATGGGCCCTGGAGGGGCTCTCCGAGGCGCTGGCGCAGGAGGTCGGGCCCGCGGGGGTGCACGTGACGATCGTCGAGCCGGGGCCGTACTCGACGGACTGGGGTGGCGACTCCGCGGTCTGGGCGCCGCGCAATCCCGCGTACGACGGGCTGCGGGCAGCCCGGCGGGCGGCGGCCGCGCGGCACGTGGCGGTCGAGCCGGAGGCGACGGCCCGGGCCGTGCTGGAGCTCGTCGATATGGCCGAGCCGCCGCTGCGGCTGTTTCTGGGCACCTACCCGTACGCGATCGCCGAACGGGCCTACGCCGAGCGGCTCGCGACCTGGCGGGCCGGGCGTGCGCTGGCCGCCACCGCCGACGGGGTCGCCCGACCGGCCGGTGCGTCCTGACCGCGGCGCCCTCCGCGACTCCCGGTATCAGCCTGCTGTGCCGGGCGTCGGACTTGATAGGCAAGCCGCGACTTGCCTATGCTGGCGGGCGTGACGATTCGAATCAACGTGACAAGCGTGTTTGTCAGCGACCAGCAGAAGGCCCTGGAGTTCTACACGGACGTGCTGGGCTTCGTGAAGAAGCACGACGTGCCGCTCGGCGAGCACCGCTGGCTGACAGTGGTCGGCGCGGGGGAGCCGGACGGGGTCGAGCTGCTGCTCGAGCCGGACGGGCACCCGGCGGTCAAGCCGTTCCGGGACGCGCTCGTCGCCGACGGCATCCCGGCGACGTCGTTCGCGGTCGCGGACGTCCAGCAGGAGTACGAGCGGCTCGCCGCGGCCGGCGTCGTGTTCACCCAGCCGCCGACGCAGATGGGGCCGGTCACCACCGCGGTGTTCGACGACACGGTCGGCAACCTGATCCAGATCACCGCGCAGTAGCCGGCAGGGGGCGCCCTGCCCGGGAGCGCCCCTCCGGCCCGCCGCGGCCAGCCCTACGCCGGGTACGTGACGGGGTTGCTCACCTCGGGGCGTACGGGCGAAGCGGGATCCAGACCCGCATGGGTCCGGGGCCGCGGTTGGCCCACAGGAAGTAGGGGATGGTGGCCACGGGGCGGTCGGTCTGCACCACGAGCGCCACCGGGGCGAGCGGGTGGTCGCGGCGCACCTCGATCGGCGCGTCGGCGTCGAGGTAGATGTCCTCGAAGCACACGCCGGGCACGTCGGCGTGCTCGAGGCAGTAGACGACGGGTCCCCGCATGACGGCCGCGGTGCCACGGACGGCGTCGACCCGCGGGTGCGGGGTGACGAAGCGGGGCGGCATGGGCAGGATCAGCTCGACCCGGTCGCCGGCCTGCCAGATGCGCTCGATGCGCACGCGGCCGTCCTCGACGAAGCCGACCCGCCGCCCGTTGAGCACCACCGTCGGGTCGCTGCACCACGCGGGGACCCGCAGCGTCAGGGCGAACGGCTCGCCGGTCGAGGAGGTGAACGACACGGCGACCGTCTCGTCCCACGGGTACTGGGTGGTGACCTGGACGGTGTGGCCGCCGGACGAGAACGTGCCCGGGGTGTACAGGTGCAGCTGCAGGCCGGCGTCGGTGCCGGTGGCCGCGTAGGCGTGCAGCGAGGCCATCAGCCGGGCCAGGTTCGGCGGGCAGCAGGCGCACTTGTACCAGGGCAGCCGCTCGCCGGGTGCGTCCTCGTCCGACCCGTCGTGGCCGGTGCGCAGCTGCAGCGGGTTGGAGTAGAAGAACGACGTCCCGTCAAGGGCGATGCCCGAGGCGATGCCGTTGTACAGCACCCGCTCCATCTCGTCCGCGAAGCGGGCCTGCCCCGTGGCGAGCAGCAGCCGCCACGCCCACTGGAAGCTGCCGATGGCGGCGCACGTCTCGGCGTACGCGCGGTCCGGCGGGAGCTCGTACGGGTCGCCGAACGCCTCGTCGCGGTGCCGGGAGCCCTGGCCGCCGGTGAGGTACGTCTTGGACGACTGCGCGGAGTCCCACAGCCGCTCCGCCGCCCGCAGCAGCTCCACGTCACCGGTCTCCACGGCCACGTCCACCGCGCCGGCGAGCAGGTACACCTGCCGCACGACGTGCCCGGTGACCTCGGTGGCCTCGCGCACCGGCCGGTGGTCCTGGTAGTAGGCGCGCTGGCCGAAGCGGCCCTCGGGCCCGAGCAGGCCGTGGCCGCGCATGTCGATCAGGCGCGCGGCGAGGTCGAGGTACGGGCGGTGGCCGGTCACCCGGAACAGTTCCACGAGCGCCGTCTCGATCTCCGGGTGCCCGTCGACGGCGTCCTCCCCGCCCGCGCCGAAGCGCTCGACGAGCAGGTCGGCGAAGCGCCGCGCGACCGCGAGGAGCTGCTGGGCGACGGCGTGCTGCGACGTGTCCGGCGGCGCGCTGCGGGCCCCGGCGACGGCCGCCTGCACGAGGTGGCCGGCGGTGTACATCTCGTGGCTCGAGGGCAGCTCGGCCCACTGGCGCTCGCGGTTGCCGGCCTGGAAGTACGACACCAGGTAGCCGTCCGGGTCCTGGACCTTCTCCAGCAGCTGCACGGCGTCGGCGACGAACGACGGGAACGCGCCGGCCCACAGCGCGGCCTCGAGCGTCTTGTGCACGTCGGTGTCGGCGAACCACCAGCCCCGGAACGGCCCGTCGAAGTCGCCGGTGACGCGGTGCAGGTTGTCGAGGTTGCCGCGCTCGTGCAGCTGCTCGATGCAGTGCGGCAGGGTCGCGGCGCTGTTGCGCGCCTGCCAGCCGCCGAGCAGGCCGGCGGGGTCGAGGCGGGCGGCGCCGGCGTCGAGGGGGCGCAGTGCGCTGATCGCCCGGTCGGTGGGCACGGCGGGGCCAAAGGAGTTGTGCATGTAGCTTCCTCAGTCCTTGACGGCGCCGGCGGTCACGCCGGCGGCCACGTACCGCTGCGCCACGATGAGCAGCAGGGTCGCGGGGATGGACGCGACCACGGCGGTGGCCATGATGGCGTTCCACTGCTGGTTGTTGTTGCCGATGTAGTGGTAGATGCCGAGCGTGATCGGCTGCTGGGTGCCGCCCCCGTCGAGCGTGGTGGCGAACACGAAGTCGGACCACGCCCACAGGAACGCGAAGAGGCTGACGGTGACCACGGCGTTGCGGCTCACCGGCAGGATCACCGACCAGAACGTGCGCAGCGGGCCGGCCCCGTCGACGGTGGCGGCCGCGGTGAGCTCGTCCGGGATGCCGGACATGAACGCGGTGAAGATCAGCACGCCGAACGGCACCGCGATGGTGGAGTCGGCCAGGATCAGCCCGGCCGTGCTGTTGAGGACGCCGAGGCGCAGGTAGATGGCGTAGAAGCCCATCGCCATGATGATGCTGGGGATCATCTGGGCGACGAGCAGCACGAAGCTGAGCCAGCCGCCGCCGCGCGGGCGGAGCTTGGCCAGCGCGAACCCGGCCGGGGCCGACAGCGCGACCGTGAGCACCACGGTGCCGATGCCGATCATGAGGCTGTTGATGAGGTACGGCAGCTGCTGGTCCAGCACCGCCCGGTAGCCCTCGAGGGTGCCGTGCAGCGGGAACAGGTGCGGCGGGTCGGCGCGCATGTCGGTGTCCCGGGTCAGGGACACGTTCACCATCCAGTAGACGGGGAACAGCATGATCGCGGTGAGCAGCACGCCGACGACGGTCTTGAGCTTCATCGCAGCGACGTCCGGATGTAGAGGAGGCCGAAGACCATGGCGACGATGATGAGCAGGTTGCCCACCGCCGCCCCGGGTCCGAAGGCGGGCAGGAGGTTGCCGAAGCTGAGCCGGTACGACCAGGTGGCCAGGGTGGTGGAGGCGTCCGCGGGGCCGCCCTTGGTCATGATCCAGATGATGTCGAAGACCTTGAGCGTGTAGATGAGCCCGAGCAGCAGCGTGATCGCCGAGACCGGCCGCAGCAGCGGGAACGTGATGCGCCAGAACGTCTGCCAGGGCCGGGACCCGTCGAGGGCCGCGGCCTCGTAGATCTCCGCGGGGATCGCCTGCAGGCCGGAGTACACGACCACCAGGTTGAACGGGATTCCGATCCAGATGTTGGCGATCGTCACCGAGGCGAGCGACCACGCGGGCGAGGTCAGCCAGTTCACCGGGTCCAGCCCGATCAGGCGCAGCGCCGCGTTGACGATGCCGGAGTCGCTGTTGAGCATCCACGACCACGTCGAGGCCGACACGATCAGCGGCAGCAGCCACGGCACCAGGAACAGCGCCCGCAGCGTCGCCGAGAGCGGGAAGTGCTGCCGGAAGAACAGCGCGAGGGCCATGCCGATCGAGAACTGGAAGACCAGCGACACGCCCGTGAACACCGCGGTGTGCCAGACGGCCGGCCAGAACGTCGGGTCGGACCAGATCGTGTCGTAGTTGTCGAGCCCGGTGAACGGGGCGTCGCCCTGCACGAACGAGCGGACCGTGTAGTGGCGCAGGCTCAGGTCGAGGTTGCGGTACAGCGGGTAGGCGTAGAACGCGCCGAGGTACACGACCACCGGCGCGAGGAACGCCCACCCGCTGACCTTGGAGCGCATGGTCACTTGGTGGCCGCGGCCGCGGTGCTCTGGGCGGCGGTGAACGCGTCCTGCGGTGACTTGCCGCCGCTGAGGGCGGCCTGGAAGCCCGTCCACAGCGGCTGGGAGATCTTCGGGTACTTGGTGCCGAGGTTGTCGCTGGTCCGGCCCTTGGCCGCCTTGACCGCCTCGACCCACACCTTCAGCTCGGCGTTGGCCGCGACCTGCTTGGTCTGCACGGCGTCGGTGGCGGCGATGTACGACAGCGTCGTGTCGGTGGTGTAGGCGTTGTCGGCGCTGGAGAGGCAGGCGATGAGCTTCTGCGTCGTCGCGTAGCGCCCCGTGTCCTTCTGCACCGGTGCGGTCACGAACTCGCCGCCGGTCGGCGCGGGCGCGGTGCCGCCGGCCTTCGACGGGATCGGGATGATGCCGTAGTCGAAGCCGGCCTTCTTGGCGTTGCCCAGCTGCCAGGTGCCGTTCTCGGCGAACGCGAACTGCCCGGTCGCGAACTCCTGCCAGCTGGTGGTCTGGGTGTTGCCGATGACCGAGTTCGGGGCGAGGCCGTTCTTCAGCCAGTCGGTCCACAGTGTCAGCGCGGACACGCCCTCGGGCGAGTCGAGCTTGGTGAGGTTCGCCCCGGAGCCCCAGAACCAGGGCAGGAACTGGAAGCTGCCCTCCTCGGTGCCGATGGCGGAGAACGTGATGCCCTTCTTGCCGGTCGCCTTGACCTTGTTCAGCGCGGCGGTCAGCGAGGCCCAGTCCTTGACCGTGGCCGGGTCGACGCCGGCCGCGGTGAGCACCGCCTTGTTGTAGTAGAGGGCCAGGGTGTTCGCGCCGATCGGGATGCCGTAGGCCTTCCCGCCGATCTGCCCGGCGGCGAGGAGGTTCGGCGAGATGGCGGCGGTGTCGACCTTCATCTCCTCGGTGGTGGTGAGCACGCCGGCGTCGGCCAGGGTGGACACGACCGGGTTGTCGACAATGAGCACGTCGGGGGAGTTGCTCTGCTGCGCCGCGAGCAGCGCCTTGTTGGTCAGGTCGGAGGTGTCGTAGGCGGTGCGCTTCACGGTGACGCCGGCGTCGGTGCCGCACTTCTGCAGCAGCTTCACCCAGTCGGCGCCGTCGTCGAACTGCGGGTACGGGTCCCAGATCGTGTAGGTGCCGCCGCCCGCGGAGCCGGTCGAGCCGGTGTCGGTGCCGCCGGTGGTGGAGCAGCCGGCGAGCAGGCAGGCGGAAGCGGCGACGGCGACGACGGCCCGCAGGCCGGTCCGCCGAGCGATGGAGACTGTCATTCGGGTTTCCTCATCGGGGGTGTCAAGGAAAGCTCGGAAAACGATTGCCTTGACGCTAGGCAGCGCCTTGATCGGGTGTCAAGGCACTGTTACGGTCACAGCCGAGGAAACAAGGAAACTCCAGGGGGACACACTGAGCAACGTCGTCCGGCCGGCCACGATCAGTGAGGTGGCGGCCTTAGCGGGGGTCTCGACCGGCACCGCCTCCAAGGCGCTCAACGGCCGGGGCTCCCTGCGCGCCGAGACCCGCCAGCGCGTGCAGCAGGCCGCCGAGCAGCTGGGGTTCATCGCCAACGCGGCCGCGCGGGGCCTGCAGACCGGCCGCACCTACACCGTCGGCATGATCACCACCGACAGTATCGGACGGTTCAGCATCCCGCTCATGATCGGCGCGGAGGACGCGCTCGGCGCGGGCCAGGTCTCCGTCCTGCTGGCCGACGCCCGCGACGACCCGATCCGCGAGCAGTACTACCTGCGCACCCTGCTGAGCCGCAAGGTCGACGGGATCATCGTCACCGGCCGGCGCACCCAGGCCCGCCCGCCGATCGCCGCCGACCTTCCCGTGCCGGTCGTCTACGCGTTCATCAGCTCGCAGAACCCGGACGACTGCTCGGTGGTGCCCGACGAGGCCGACGGTGCCCGCCGGGCCGTCCGGCACCTGCTCGCGATCGGCCGCCGCCGCATCGCGCACGTCACCGGGCCCGAGCACCACCACTCGGCCCGGGTCCGGGCCGCCGCGGCCGCGGACACGCTCGTGGAGCAGGGCCTCGAGCTGGCCTGCCCGCCGCTGCACGGTGAGTGGAGCGAGGCGTGGGGCCGGCACGCCGCCGGGATGCTGCTGTCCACGCGGGCCGACGTCGACGCCGTGTTCTGCGGCAGCGACCAGATCGCCCGGGGGGTGGCCGAGGCCCTGCGCGAGGCCGGGCGCACCATCCCGGGCGACGTGGCCCTTGTCGGCTTCGACAACTGGGACGTCATGGTCGAGGCGTGCCGGCCCCAGCTCACCAGCGTCGACATGGACCTGGAGGGGATCGGGCGCAGCGCCGCCGAGCTCCTGCTCAACGCCATCAACGGAGACCCGGTGCCCGGCCAGCGGGCGCTGCCCTGCCGGCTGGTGCCCCGGGCCTCCACTGCGGTGTGACGGCGGCCGGGCGCTACCCGGCGAGGGCGAAGCTGGTGTGCGGCGGCTGGTTGTAGGCGGTGTTCTGCCAGGCGACGGCCTCGCGGTACATCCGGTCCTGCATCAGCGACACGTGCGAGATGGCGGTGCTGTCGGTCGTGGAGTAGATGCGCAGGGCCCGGTTGTCGGTCGTCGGCCAGATGACCTCCTCGCGCCAGTCGCCGAGGATGTCGGCCGACAGCGACGGGGTCGCCTTCGTGCCGTTGTTCGAGTGCACGCCGCTCGCGGTGAGCAGCCGGGTGTCGGCACTGGTGCCGTACTTGTCGATGTGGGTGCCGTCGAGCAGTTCCCGCTGCGCGTCGCCGTCCCACCAGACCACGAAGTTGGCCGACGACGGTTTGCGGCCGATGTTCGCGCCGCCGGTGTTGAACAGGCCGCTGACCGCCGAGGACCACGACTCGGCGCCGGGGCTGCCGGCGTAGATGTCGTCGGAGACGCCGCGGCCGTTGTCGCAGCCGCACGACGCGTTCTGCCAGATGATCGCGCCGGTGCGGGCGTCGGCCATCCAGGCCGCGGCCTGGTTGGTGTTCTCGTCGACCTTGAACACCTCGAGGCCGGGCCGGCCCGGGATGAGGTCGCCGACGTGCAGCGCGTCGCCGTGGCCCTTGCCGGTGTTCCAGAGCCCGGCGCCATTGTCGTCGATCGCCATCGCGCCGTAGACGATCTCGTCGCGGCCGTCCTGGTCCACGTCGGCGATCGCCAGCTGGTGGTTGCCCTGCCCGGTCCAGGCCGAGCCGTTGGTGGAGCTGCTGCTGTCGAAGGTCCAGCGGCGGGTCAGGGCCCCGTTGCGCCAGTCCCAGGCGACGACCACCGTGCGGGTGTAGTAGCCGCGGGCCATGATGATGCTCGGCCGGGACCCGTCGAGGTAGGCGGTGCCGGCCAGGAACCGGTCGACGCGGTTGCCGTAGCTGTCGCCCCAGGACGAGACGGTGCCGCGGGCGGGCACGTAGCTGGTCGTGGCCATCGCGGCGCCGGTCTGTCCGTTGAACACGGTGAGGTACTCCGGCCCGGTGAGGATGTAGCCGGAGGAGTTGCGGTAGTCGGCGGATGCGTTGCCGATGACGGTGCCGACACCGTCGCGGGTGCCGTCGCCGGTCTTCATCGCGACCTCGGCCTTGCCGTCACCGTCGTAGTCGAACACCTGGAACTGGGTGTAGTGCGCCCCGGCCCGGATGTTGCGGCCCATGTCGATGCGCCACAGCCGGGTGCCGTTGAGCTTGTACGCGTCGATGTAGACGTTGCCGGTGTAGCCGGACTGCGAGTTGTCCTTGGAGTTGGACGGGTCCCACTTGAGCACGATCTCGTACTGGCCGTCGCCGTCGAGGTCGCCGACGGAGGCGTCGTTGGCGCTGTACGTGTAGGCGACGCCGTCGGGGGTGGTCCCGCCGGCCGGGAGCTGGATCGGCACGTCCATGCTGCTCGCGGCCAGGGCGGCGGTCGACGCGCCGGCGGTCAGGGAGGCCTGCTCGAGCCCGCCGACGACCGGGCGGACCGAGTAGCGGGCACCGGCCGGGGCGCCGGCGTCCGTGTAGTTCGTGCCCTTGGTGACCGGGGCGGCGTTCACCTTGACGCCGTCGCGGTACACGTTGAAGGCGGTGCCGGGTGCGTCGGTGCCGAGCAGCCGCCACGACAGGAAGTTGCCCTCGCCGGTGCGCAGGCTGATCAGGCCGCGGTCGAGGTGCTCGGTCATCGCGGTCGCCGGCGGTGCGGCCGCGCTCTGCTGCGGCGCGGCGGACGCGGACCTGGTCGCGGACACGGTCGAGCCGGCCGCGAGCAGGACCGCCGCGGCGACCGCGACGGTGAGCGACGGGGCGTTGATACGTTTCATGGACGACATTCCCTTCGGTTGGGGTGGGAAAGCGCTTGCCCGGCCCGCCAAGCTACGGTTTGCATCGATATCTGTCAACGTCTTGGCGTGAAAGCGGCGAAAGGACGCGTGCCGGTCGGCGGTGGAAGGTTGGCCGGTCGGCACTCCCGGGCGCCCCGTCACCGGCCATAGCGTCCCGGGGCATGTGGTTCCAACGTTTCGGCGCCGGCTGCGGCGTCCTGCTCGGCCTGTGCATCGCCGTGCCCGGTGCGATCGAGGCCTTCACCGGCGAGACGGCCGCGACGAGCCTGGTGCTCGGCCTCGGTGTCGTCCTCGCCGCCCCGACCGCGACGGTCCTGTACTTCCACCAGCGCAACGAGAGCGGGCGGTTCGGGGCGCTGGCGTTCGCAGTACACCTGCTGGGCCTCGGGCTCTTCAACGGCGTGGCCTTCTCCCTCAATGTGGTGCTGTTCTTCCTCGACGACGCCACCGTGGCCTCCCTCAGGGCCGGTCCGACGGGCCCGGTGCTCACCGCCGGCGCCGCGGTGTTCGTCCTCGGCACGCTGCTGTTCGCGGCGTCGATGGTGCGAGCGGGGGTCTTCCCGAAGCTGCCGGCGATCGGCTACGGCCTCGGCCTGACCCTCCTGGCCGCCCTCGCGCGGCTCGACGACACCCCGTGGACGAGCCTCGTGCACATCGCCGCCGGCGCATCGGTCGCCTGGCTGTCCCGCACCGCCCTCCCGGCCGCCCGGCCCGTGTCGGTAGCCTGACGCCATGCCCGTGCGCTGGGTGCCGTTCGTGCTGTGCGGCGCGGTCCTCGCCGCCGGCCTGACCGCCCGCCCCCTCGACCTGTCCGCGCTCGGCTTCGCCGCCGGGGTGCTCGCCCTGGCCGGCGTCGAGGCGCTGGACCGGGGGCGGCGGGCCTGGCTGGTGGTCCGCGTGGCCCTGCTGGCCCTCGTGGCCCCGTTCGACCCCAGCGGACTCACGGGTGCCCTGTTCATCACGGTGCCGTTCGCCGCGTACTTCACCATGGGCCGCCGCACCGCCGTCGTGCTGGGCGCGGCCGGGGCCGGTCTGCTCGCGCTGTTCTTCGCCGCCGGTGGGGCGGGCGACGTGGGGGACCTGGTGATGTACGCGGTCGGCCTGGTCCTCGCCCTGACCGCGGCCGCGTTCGCCGTCGGCCGGATGGATGCCGTGGCCGAGCTGGCCGCGGCCCGGGAGCGCAACCGGCTGGCCCGCGAGATCCACGACAGCCTCGGCCACCACCTGACCGCCATCGCCGTCCAGCTGGAGAAGGCCGAGGCGTTCCGCGACCGCGACCAGCAGGCCGCCGCCCGCGCCGTCACCGACGCCCGCTGGTCGGCGAAGCAGGCGCTGGCCGAGGTCCGCGACTCGGTGCGCACCCTGCGCGACGCGCCGCCGTCCGTGCGGGACCTGGCCCGGCACGCGCCCGATGTGACGGTCTCGGTCCTGGGCGACGAGGCCGCCGTGCCCGCGCCCGTCCGCCTGGCCGTCTACCGGGCCGCGCAGGAGGCCCTGACCAACGCCAGGCGCCACGGCAACGCACGGGCCATGGCCGTGGCCGCCGACTTCCGCGGCGGCCGCGCGACGCTCACCGTGACCGACGACGGCACCGGCCTGCCCGAGTCCCCGGGCGCCGGCTTCGGCCTGCAGGGCATGCGCGAGCGCGTCGAACAGCTCGGCGGCACCCTGACCCTCGCCCCGGCCGACTCCGGCGTCCGCCTGACCGTCACCATCCCGGCCCCGGCATGACCCCCGTCCGCGTCCTGGTGGTGGACGACCAGCAGCTGGTCCGCGACGGCATCGCCTCGCTGCTGGGCATCCAGCCCGGCATCGAGGTCGTCGGCACCGCCGCCGGCGGCGAGGAGGCCCTGCAGCGGGCCGCCGAGCTCGGGCCGGACGTGGTGCTGATGGATGTGCGCATGCCCGGCCTGGACGGCGTGGAGGCCACCCGGGCGCTGCGCACGACCCACCCGTCGTGCCGGGTCGTCATGCTGACCACGTTCGACGACGACCAGTACGTGGCCCTGGCCCTGCGTGCGGGCGCGGACGGCTACCTGCTGAAGGACCTGGGTGCGGCCGAGCTCGCGGACGCGGTGCGCCTGGTCCACCGCGGCGTGGCCCAGCTGGACCCGGCGGTGGCCCGGCGGCTGGCCGCGCTGCGCCCGTCCGCCCTCCCGGCCGCGGACCTGACGACCCGGGAGCTGGAGATCCTGCGGCTGGTGGCCACGGGCGCGACGAACCGCGAGATCGCCGGCCGGATGTTCCTCAGCGAGGGCACGGTGAAGAACCACGTCTCGCGCATCCTGAGCCGCCTCGGCCTGCGCGACCGCACCCAGGCCGCCGTCTACGCCCGCGACAACGGCCTGCTCGGCCCCTGAAACCCGGTTGAGGCGCGCCGCGGCGCCGCCGTAGGTTCACCGCGTGACACCGCCCGCACTGTAGACCCCGACGCACCTGTTCCCGCATCTCCGGCCGCCGGGTATCCCGTCGGCCCGGCCGGGCTGCCCTTCGGCGCCCGGGCGTGCTGCGTTCGAGGCCGCGCACTGATCGGCCTCGCCTGGGTCCTGCAGAGAGTGCACATCCTCATGTCCGCACAACCGCATATCGTGCTGTCCTGGCTCGTCCGCCGGACCAGGCTGCCGCTGCTGCACCGCCGCTGCCCGGACTGCCGGTCGGCGTCGGCGACCACCGGGCCCGGGCGGTTCCGGGTCAACGCCAACGGGAAGCTGCTGGACGTCTGGCTCCTGGTCCGGTGCGTGGGCTGCGACCGGACGTCCAAACTCACGGTGCACGAGCGGGTGCCCGTCGCCCGCCTCGACCCGGCCGCGCTCGACGGCTACCACGCCAACGACCCGGCGCTGGTGGCCGCCGTGCTGCTCGACCCGCGGCACCGCGCCGCGCTCGACTGGCGCGGCGCCTGGCGACTGGACACGCCGGCGGCCCCGCTCGCCGGCGACTGGCCGGTCCAGGTCGAGGTCGAGTTCGCCGACCCGGTGCCGGTGCGGCCGGATCGGCTCATCGCCCACGGGCTGGGGATCAGCCGCAACGACGTGCCGGCGCGGGTCAAGTGCGACGTCTCGCTGCGCCGGCCCGCCACCGCCGGCTTCCGGTTCGTCGTGCTCAGCCCGTCAGCGCCGCCCGCAGCAGCGTGAGCCAGGCCGCGGGCTGATCGAGGTGGGCGTCGTGCCCGGCGTCCGCGATGGTGGCGTAGCGGACGCCGGGACGCAGGGCGCGCATGCGGGCGTCCTCCTCCGGCGGGCAGGTGCCGCGCTCGCCGCGGATCAGCAGGGTCGGTGCCCGCACCGCCTGCCACTGCGCCCAGCGGGCTTCGGCGGCCACCGGGCGGATGGCGGCCTCCATCATGTCCGCGTCGAAGCGGGGGCGCAGGCCGTCGGGGTGCTGCTCCAGGTCGGCCGCCCAGGCGCGGGCGGTCGGCGTGGCGCCCAGGAACGACACCGCCGCGGCGGCCGACGGGAACGGCAGCGGCCAGGAGGCGAACCAGCGGCCCAGGCGGGCCGGGTAGTCGTCACCGGGGGCCGTGCCGCCCACGCCCGCCTCCAGCATGACCAGGTTGGAGACCAGCTCCGGGTGGTGGGCGGCCAGGAGCATGGCCGTGTGGCCGCCCATCGACTGGCCGGCGACGGCGGCCGGGCGGGCGCCGCCGAGCGCGTCGAGCAGGAACGCGGCGTCGGCCACGTAGGCGTCGCGGGACAGGTCGGCCGGGCGCCTGGTGCTGTGGCCGTGGGCGCGCTGGTCGGGGACGATCACGCGGAAGTCGCCGGTCAGCGCGTGCGCGGTCGGGAGGAGCTCGGTGCCGGCGCCGGCCAGGCCGTGCAGCAGCAGGACGGGCGGCGCGGCGGGCGGACCGCCGGTCAGGCAGGACAGGACGACGTCGTCTCGGCGGAGCTCCACGCGGTGCACCAAGCCATGATCTCAGAGCCACCGAAAACCACTTCAGCGGATGATTCGGGCAATTAGGATGATGCGCACAACGACCCAGCGGGGGGTACATCATGCGCAGCCGAGGGCGGTTCGCCGTCGCCGTCACGTTCACTACCGCGGCGACCCTTGTGGCCACCGCCGTGCAGGCCGAGGCCGTCGCCGAGACGTCCGGCGGGCATACCGTCGCGCAGTACGAGATGAACGAGGGCCCGGGCGCCCGGACCATGGTTGACAGCTCCGGGCACGGCCTGGACGGTGCCGTCGGGTCAGAGGTGCAGACGGGCGTCGGGGTGCAGGGCGAGACCGCGTACCGCTTCACCCGCCTCGACCCCGACACGCCGCCGACGCACCCGCGGCACCTCGCCACCGTGCCGTCGCAGCGTGACCTGAACCCGGGCGACCGCGACTTCGCCCTCACCGTCCGGCTGCGTACGCAGTACCACTTCGGCAACGTCGTGCAGAAGGGCCAGGCGACTGTCGACGGCGGCAACTACAAGCTGCAGATCCCCAGCGGCATCGCGCAGTGCCTGTTCCGGGGCGACCACGGCACGCTCATCGTCTCCTCGCGCAGCCGCCTCAACGACGGGCGCTGGCACGTCGTGCGCTGCGAACGCTCCCAGACCGGGCTGGCCCTCATCGTCGACGGGCGCACCGAGGCCCGCAAGTCGGGGTGGACCGGGTACATCGCCAACGACTGGCCGCTCTCGGTCGGCGGGAAGACGGCCTGCGACCAGGTCGACGTCGGCTGCGACTACTACGCCGGGGACATCGACTACGTGAAGCTGGAGTCGCGGTAGGGTCCGGTGTGGACGACTACCTGGCACGGATCGGCATCACCGAACGGCCGTCGACGCCCGACATCGGGACGCTGCGGCGGATCCAGCGGGCGCACCTGGGGACGGTGCCGTTCGAGAACCTGAGCATCCACCTGGGCGAACCGATCGGGCTCGGCGACGACGAGCTGCTCGACAAGATCGTCAACCGCCGGCGGGGCGGGTTCTGCTACGAGGTCAACGGGGCGCTGGCGCTGCTGCTGCGCGACCTCGGGTACACCGTCACCCTGCACTCCGCGCGGACGTGGAACGGGACGGTGTTCGGCTTCCCGTTCGACCACCTGGTGCTCCGCGTCGAGCTCGAGCACCCCTGGCTCGTCGACGTCGGCTTCGGCCGGTTCGCCCACCATCCGCTGCGCCTCGACGCCACCGGGCCGCAGGCGGACCCGGACGGCACCTACACCGTGACGGAGGACGCCGGCGAGCTGATCGTGACCGGGCCGCGGGAGCACGAGTACCGGATCGATCCCCGCCCCTATCTGCTGCGTGACTTCGGGCCCACCTGCTGGTATCAGCAGACCTCGCCGCTGTCGCACTTCACGAAGGGCCCGACGTGCTCACGGGTCACCGAGGACGGCGGGCGGATCACGCTCTCCGGTCGCAAGCTGATCCGCACCACCGGCGACGCCAGGCAGGAGCGCACGCTGAGCGGCGACGAGGCGCTCGCCGCCTACCGCACCGAGTTCGGCATCGAGCTCACCCGCCTGCCGGAGGCGAGGACCCCGGCGTGACGAGCCCGGTCTCGTAGGCCACGACGATCGCCTGGGCCCGGTCCCGCAGCCGCAGTTTCTGCAGGATCCGGGCCACGTGCGTCTTCACCGTCGCGTCG
Source organism: Dactylosporangium vinaceum (assembly GCF_019904175.1). Lineage (GTDB taxonomy): Bacteria > Actinomycetota > Actinomycetes > Mycobacteriales > Micromonosporaceae > Dactylosporangium > Dactylosporangium vinaceum. Next base: position 5,958,866 of record NZ_CP061913.1, read on the forward strand.
GACAGGAACAGCCGCTCGGCCAGCTCCGCGTTCGACAGTCCGCGGGCCAGCAGCGCCAGCACCTCGAGCTCGCGCGGGGTGAGCGTCGACAGGTCCCGGTGCAGGGCGGCCGACCCGGCGTCGCGGGCCGCGTACCGCTCGATCAGCCGCCGGGTGATCGCCGGCGCGAGCAGCGCGTCACCGGAGCGGACCAGGCGGACCGCCGCGACCAGCTGCTCCGGGCTCACGTCCTTGAGCAGGAAGCCGGACGCGCCCGCCGACAGCGCCGCATACACGTACCGGTCGAGGTCGAACGTGGTGAGGATGACGACCCGGGGCGCGGCGGCGTCCCCGGTCATGATCCGCCGGGTCGCCTCGAGGCCGTCCATCTCCGGCATCCGCACGTCCATCAGGACCACGTCCGGCGTCGTGCGGCGCACCGCCGCGACCGCCTCCACCCCGTTGGCCGCCTCGGCGACGACGTCGATCCCGTCGGCGTTGAGGATCATCCGGAACCCGGTGCGCACCAGGGCCTGATCATCGGCGATCACCACGCGCAGCGGCTCGCTCAAGCGGCACCGACCTCCAAAGGAATCTCCGCCTGCACCCGGAACCCGCCCGTCGGCCGCGGCCCGGCGGTGAGGGTGCCACCATAGACGGTGAGCCGCTCCCGCAGCCCGGCCAGCCCCCGGCCGCTGCCGTGCGCACCCAGCGCCGCAACCCCGCCGGTGTCGGCCACGTCGATGTGCAGGGTTCGCCCGTCGGCCGAGACGACGACGTCGATCGCCGCGCCGGCCGCATGCTTGACCGCGTTCGTCAGCGCCTCCTGCACGACCCGGTAGGCGGCCAGCCCGATCCCCGGCGGGACCGGCGGCGCGGCCACGGCCAGGGTCACCGGCACCCCTGTCTCACGGACCCGCTCGACGAGCGTCTCCAGCTGGTCCAGGCCCGGCTGCGGCGCCAGGTCGGCGTGGTCTTCACCGACGGTGAGCAGCCCGATCGCCTGGCGCAGCTCGGTCAGCGCGGCCCGGCCGCCGGCCTCGACGGCCAGGAGGGCCTCCTTCGCCTGCTCGGGCCGGGCGTCCATGACCTTGCGGGCCGCCCCGGCCTGCACGACCATCACGCTCACGTTGTGGGTGACGACGTCGTGCAGCTCCCGGGCCAGGCGGGCGCGCTCCTCGTCGACGGCGATGCGCGCCGCGGCCGCCTGCTCGCGCTCGGCGGTGCGGGCCCGCTGCCGCCAGCTGTGGATGGTGTTCGCGGCCAGCCCGACCGAGGACAGGATCAGGAACAGCATCAGGCCCTGCGGCAGGTCCGGCAGGTTGTCCTGCAGGTCGCTGACCGCGATGGCGGTCGTGACGACGACGCTGACGAGCGCCAGGTTGCGGTACCGGGAGTACATGGGGGCGCTGTAGGCCGCGATCAGCGACGCGACGACGGTCCAGGTCGGGTCGGCGTTCTCCTGGAAGACCGCGAACGTGCACGCCACGATGACCAGGAACGACACCAGCGGGAAGCGGCGGCGGAAGGCCAGCGGCAGCGCGGTGAGCGCGGCGGCCAGCAGCAGCCACCCGGCCTCGCCCCCGTCGTCCGGGGCCGGCGCCATCCGGCCCGGGTCGTCCGGGATGGGCGGCAGCTCCGGCTTCGGGGGCCGCACCGGCGGCGCGCCCCGGTCGAACGGGCCGTGGACGACCATCGGCCCGTGCCGGTCGGGCACCTGATACGGCTCGGCGGCGCCGTTGACCGCGCCGATCGCGAGCAGCACGGCGAGGATGACGTCGGCCGTCCAGGCCCACGGGGTGAGCCGGGCCGGCGCCGGGGTCTCCACGCGCAGCCAGGCCACCAGCTTCTTCATCGGGACAGTCTCGCCGACGGTCGCCGGGTCCGCGTCAGGAGCCGTGCGTACATCGCAGTGATGACACGAACCGGCACACCGGCCGACGTGCGGTGCCCCGGTTCGCCCCTACCTTCAGCGGCATGACCGAACCAGAGGTACTGATCGAGTTCGATGACGTGACGAAGCAGTACGAGGGCGGCGTCGCGGCCCTCGCCGGGCTGAGCGTGCGGGTGCGGCGCGGGGAGGCCCTCGCGGTGCTCGGCCCCTCCGGCAGCGGCAAGTCGACGCTGCTCAACATGGTCGCCGGGCTCGACCGGCCCACCGGCGGCACGGTGACCGTCGACGGGGTGCGGGTGGACCGGCTGTCCGAGTCGGCCTCCGCGCAGTACCGCCGCCGCCGCATCGGCATGGTGTTCCAGTTCTTCAACCTGCTCGACGACCTCAGCGTCCTCGACAACGTCCTGCTGCCGGCGCAGCTGTCCGGCACCGGCCGGGCCGCGGCCCGCAAACGCGCGGACGAGCTGCTCGACCGGCTCGGCGTCGCCCGCCACGCCAAGGCGTTCCCGGGCCGGCTCTCCGGGGGTGAGCGGCAGCGGGTCGCGGTGGCCCGGGCCCTGATGAACCGCCCGCCGCTGCTGCTCGCCGACGAGCCGACCGGCGCCCTGGACACCGCCTCCGGCCAGGACGTCCGCCGCCTGCTCACCGAGCTCAACCGGGACGGGCAGACACTGCTGCTGGTCACCCACGACCTGGCCCTGGCCGAGTCGTGCGCGACCCGGACCATCTCGCTCGTCGACGGCCGCCTGGCCCAGGGGGTGGCGGCATGAGCGCGGGCCTCGGGCGGGTGGTGCGCTCCGGCGTCGGGCGCCGCCGCGTCCAGACCGTCGTCATGACCCTGACGACCCTGCTCGCCGTGACCGCGTCGGTCCTCGCGGTCGGGCTCCTCGTGGCCTCCAACGAGCCGTTCGCGAAGGCGTTCGCCCGCCAGCACGGCGCCCACCTGATGGTGACCTTCGACCCGGCCAAGGCCACCGCCGACCAGCTCGCCGCGACCGCGCACGCCACCGGCGTGACCGAGGCGTCAGGCCCCTACGCGGTGGTCGAGCTCGAGCCGGTCATCGTCAAGACCCACGACGGCGGGTTCCCGGTGCACGCCCGGCTGCCCGCGTTCACGGTCGCCGCCCGCCCGGCCGACACCACCGGCCTCGACCGCCTGGAGCTCACCGCGGGCCGCTACGCCACCGGGCCGGACGAGATCGTGTGGTCCGCCGGCAACGGCCCGTTTGCCGTGGGCGACCAGATCGAGTATCCGGACGCGCCCGGTCAGCCGACGCTGACGATCGTCGGGCTCGCCCGGTCGGTCACCGACAGCAGCACGGCCTGGGCGCTGCCGGCGACGGTCACCGCTCTCACGCCCAAGGACAAGGGCCGACTGCAGATGTTGTACCGCCTGAGCAAGGCCGGCACCGAGGCCGACCTCACCACCGGGCAGCAGGCCATCGCGGCCACGCTGCCCGACGGGGCGGTGCAGAGCTCGGCGTCCTACCTGACCGCCAAGACGGGCAGCGAGCGCGTCGCCGGGGTGTTCGCACCGTTCGTCGTCGCGTTCGGCGTCATCGGCCTGATCATGTCGGTGCTCATCATCGGCATCGTCGTCGGCGGCGCGGTCGGCTCGGCCACCCGGCGCATCGGCATCCTCAAGGCGCTCGGCTACAGCCCGGGTCAGGTCTGCCGGGCCTACGTCATGCAGGCGCTGATCCCGGCCGCGGCCGGCGCGCTCGCCGCGGTCCCGCTGGGCAACCTGGCCGCCGTGCCGATCCTCAACGACGAGGGCGACGCGTTCGGCACCGGCTTCGTCGGCCTCGACTGGTGGGTCTCCGTCGTCGTGCCCGTCGCGGCCCTCGCCGCCGTGGCGGTGACCGCGTTCGTCCCGGCGCTGCGGGCCGGGCGGCTGCGCACGGTCGACGCGCTCGCCGTCGGCCGGACCCCGTCGCTCGGCCGGGGCCGGGCCGCGCGCACCCTGCTCGGGCGCCTCCCGCTGCCCCGGGCGATGAGCCTCGGGCTGGCCAACCCGTTCACCCGCCCGGGGCGCTCGGCGACGATCGCGGCCGCTGTCGCCCTCGGCGCCCTCGGCGTCACCTTCGGCCTCGGCCTCGCGCTGTCGATCGGCGAGGTGCAGGCGGCCATGAACAAGCGCACCGCCGGCGACGTCGAGGTCGGCGTCATGAACGCCGCCGGGCCGCCGCCCCCGCCCGGGTTGCCGGCCCGGCCGGCCGTGGACCAGGCCGCGATCGAGGCGGCCATCAAGGCCGAGCCGGGCACCGGCCGCTACTTCGCGCAGACCTTCGGCGACGCCACCGTCACCGGGCTCACCGGCACCACGGAGCTCGTGCTGTTCGCCGGCGACTCGTCGTGGGCCAGCTACGACGTCATCGAGGGCCGCTGGATCGGCGCCGCCGGCGAGGCCGTCGTGCCGACCGCGTTCCTGCGGGCGTCCGGCGCGCACATCGGCGACACCCTGACCGTCACCTCCGGCGGCCGATCGGCGAGCGTCACCATCGTCGGCGAGGTGCTCGACCTCAGCGGCGACGGCCGGCGGGTCATCGCCGACGCCGGCCCGTTCACCGGCTGGACGTTCGACGGGCCGCGCGGTGGGACGCGCTACCAGATCGAGCTGGCGGCGGGGACCGACCTGCAGCAGTACACCGCGAGTCTCCAGCAGAAGCTGGAGCCCGTCGGCGGCCACGCCGACATCAACGCCGCCGAGATCAGCCAGACCGTCGTGGCCATCGACTCCCTCGCCGGCCTGCTCGCGCTCATGCTCGTCGCCGTGGCCGGCCTCGGCGTGCTCAACACCGTCGTGCTCGACACCCGCGAGCGCGTCCACGAGCTCGGCGTGTTCAAGGCGCTCGGCATGGCGCCGCGGCAGACGGTGGCGATGGTGCTGACCTCCGTCGGCGGGCTCGGCCTGGTCGCCGGGCTGGCCGGGGTGCCGGCCGGGATCGCGCTGCACGACTGGGTGCTGCCCGCGATGGCGAACGCGGCCGACACCCGGTTCCCGGCCCACATCATCGACGTGTACTCCCCGGGGCTGCTCGTGCCCCTGCTGTTCGGCGGTCTGCTCATCGCTGTCGGCGGCGCCCTGATGCCGGCCGGCTGGGCCGCGCGCACCAGTACCGCCCGGGCGCTGCGCACCGAGTAACCTTGCGACGCATGGAGCTGCAGCGCAGGCGCCGATCCCTCGGTCTCGCACTCCTCGTCATCGTCTTCGGTCTGGTGGCCCTGGTCTGCGCCCGGGGCTCCACCGGCGGCGCCATCGCCCTCTACGCGGCGGGCGGTGTCGTCGCCATCGCGCTCGGCGTGGTGCTGCTGCGCGACGAGCTCCGCCCGTTCCGGTTCGCGATCGGCCCGGACGGCATCACCACCCGCGACGGCCTGATCGAGTGGGCGGCGATCGACAGCGTCGTCCTCGACGAGCCGGTCCCGCCCGCGACGTCCGGCCCGCACCTGATCCTCGAGCCCGGCGACCGGGTCGTGCTCAAGCTGCAGGACGTGCGCCAGTCGCAGGAGCAGATCGTCGCGGCGCTGCAGCAGCACTCGGGCGGGCGCCTCGACAACCGCATCGCCCGCCGCGGCCCGGACCCCGGCTTCGCCACGGTCCTGCGCGGATACGAGCCGGGCCGGGTCGACAACCTGGTCCGGCGGGCCGGTGACGCGCTGCTGTCCGGCGACCCGGCCGAGCGGGCCGCGGTCCGGGCCGCCCTCGCGGAGCCGGACCTGGTGGTCGTCCCGCGCGGCTACGACCGGGCCGAGGTCGAGCGCCACCTACGCCGGCTCCAAGCCCGCCTCGGCGACCCGGCGCGGTAGCGGCAGGGCCAGCAGCGCGGCCAGCAGCGCCAGCCCGCTGAGGATCAGCCCGATCTCGTGGAACCCGGCGATCGGCCCGACGCTCACCGCCCGCGCCGCGAGCAGCGAGCCCAGCACACCCACGCCGAGCGACCCGCCGAGGCGCTGGGCGATGTTGAACAGCGTGTTGCCGTCGGCCAGTTGGGTCGCGGCGAGCGGCTCCAGCATCACCGACAGCAGCGGCGTGACCCCGAACCCGATCGCCGCGGCCCGGCCGGACAGGATGAGCGCTGTCGCCCAGAGCGGGGTGCCGGCGCTCACGAACAGCAGCCCGGCCGTCGCGGCGGCCAGCAGGACGAACCCGGCACACACCAGGGGCCGCACCCCGAACCGGCCGGCCAGCCGCTGCCCGGCGGCCGCGCCGACGCCCGTGATCAGGCCCTGGGGCAGCAGCGCGACCCCGGTGGCCAGGGCGGTGTGGTGCTGCACCGACTCGGTGAAGACCGGCAGCAGGAACACCGCCGCGAACGCCACGACCGACGACAGCACGCTGAGCCCGAGCGCGAGGGCGGCCCGGCCGTGCCGCAGCAGCGTGAGATCGACGGCCGGCTCGGCCGTGCGCCGGGCCCACAGGACGTACGCGGCCAGCAGCACCGCGCCGGCGGCGAGGGTCGCGACGGCGAGGCGGTCGCCCCACCCGGCGCTCGTGGCCCGCCCGGCGCCGTAGAGCGCCGCGACGAGCCCCGCCGACAGCAGCCCGAGGCCGACGGGGTCGGGCCGGGCGTGCCCGTCGGCCGGCGGGGCGGTGCCGGCCGGGAGCCGCCGCACCCCGGCCAGGGCGAGGAGCCCGATCGGCAGGTTGACGAGGAAGATCCAGCGCCAGCCGCCGGCCGCGATGAGCAGCCCGCCGAACGACGGCCCGATGGCGGGGGCGAGGAAGAACAGCAGGCCGGCCGTGACCGGGATGCGCCGGGCCGCGCCCCGGCCGAGCAGCACGCTCATCGCCAGCGGGACCAGCGGCGCCCCGGTGCACCCCTGCAATGCGCGGGCGGCGACAAGGGTGCCGATGCCGGGCGCCAGCGCACAGGCGGCGGAGGCGGCGATGAAGCAGGCCAGCGCGGCGCTGTAGACGCGCATGGTCCCGAAGCGGCGGGCCAGGTACGACGTCGTCGTCAGCCCGGCGGCCAGGGCCAGGAGGTAGCCGCTGACCACCCACTGCGCGCCGCCCAGCCCGGTGTGCAGCTCGGCCGCGATGTCCGGGACGGCGACGTTGACGATCGAGGAGTCGATCATCGACAGCAGCGGTCCGGCCATGAGCCCCAGCTGCATCAGCCCGGTCAGCCGCTTCATGGCCCGTCGACCTGCTCGTCCACCTGCTCGTGCGCCGGCCCGCCCGGCTCGTCGGCCCGCTCGGCCAGCCGCGCGATCCAGGCCAGCTCGCGCTCGATGCGCTCGCCGAGCTCGGCCACGACCAGCTCGCCCCAGCGGTGGTCGCGCGGGCTGCGGGCCGTCTTCTCGCCGAGCGCCCGCAGGTGCGCGCCCTGCTTGCGCAGCGCCGCCGCCCGCGCGTCCAGGACGCCGTGGCGCTCGGCCGGGGTGAGGTGCTCGAACTGCCCGAGCCGGGTCAGGAACTCGGGCTCGTCCGTGGCCAGCTCGGCCGGCAGGTCGGCGAGCAGGTCGTGCAGCATCTCGCGGCCGAGGTCGGTGAGGGCGTACACGTGCCGCGGCGGTCGGCCCTCCTGCGCCTCGGCCGTCTTCGTCACGGCGCCCGCCTCCTCGAAGCGGCGCAGGGCCGGGTACAGCGTGTTGTTGTGCAGGGAGTAGGAGGTGGTCGCGGACACGTTGCGCTTGAGCTCGTAGCCGTGGACGGGCCCGCGCTGCAGGTGGCTGAGGATCACGATGTCCATGTACACGCCGTCCAGCGTGACATAGGTACAACTGGACTAGCAACCCGATCGTCACCCTCGGCGCAGCAGGCCGCGCTCCATGGCGACGACCACGGCATGCGTGCGGTCGTTCACGTCGAGCTTCGCGAACAGGCGCAGGAGGTGGGTCTTGACCGTCGCCTCGGCGATCACCAGGCGGGCGCCGATCTCGGCATTTGTCAGGCCGTCGGCGACGGCGGTGAGCACGTCGAGCTCGCGCGGGGTCAGCGCGGGATGGGCGGGGCGGCGCATCCGGGCGATCAGCTTCTCCGCGACCCGCGGCGCCAGGACCGTCTCGCCCCGGGCGGCGGCGCGGATGGCGTCGGCGAGCTGCTCGCGGGTGGTGTCCTTGAGGAGGTACCCGATGGCGCCGGCCTCGACGCCGCGCTCGATGTCGGCGTCGGTGTCGTAGGTGGTGAGGATCAGGACCCGGGTGCGCGGGTGCCGGGCCACGACCTGCGCGGTCGTGGCCACTCCGTCCAGGACCGGCGTCCGCAGGTCGATCAGGGCCACGTCCGGGTCCAGGCGCTCGATCAGGGCGAGGGCGGCCCGGCCGTGCTCGGCCTCGCCGACGATGGCGATCCCCGGGTCGGCCGCCAGCAGCGCGACGACGCCGGCCCGCATCACGGCATGGTCGTCGACGACGATCACCCGGACCGGGTGACCGGCGCTCACGCGTGGCCTCCGGCCGGGACGATCGCGAGGATGCGGGTGCCGTCACCGGGCGAGCTGGTGACGGTGAGCTCGCCGCCGAGCTCGGCCAGGCGCTTGCGCATCCCGTCCAGGCCGAACCCGGGGGCCCGGTCGACGGCGAAGCCGACGCCGTCGTCGGTGATCTCCAGCTCGACCTCGGCGCCGGCCGGGGCGAGGGTCACGCTGACCGTCGACGCCCGGGCGTGCTTGCGCACGTTGGCGAGGCTCTCCTGGGTGCAGCGCAGCAGCGCGATGCGGGTCGGCTGGTCCAGGTCGACGTCCGCGAGATCGGCGACGACGGTGAGCCGGGTGTCCTCGGTGAACCGGTCGAGGGTCCGCCGCAGCGTGTCGGCGATCGGGTGCGGCTGCCTGCGGTCGGCGCCCACCAGGTCCCGCGCCTCGGCCAGGTTCTCGCGCGCGGTCGCCTCGATCGAGCGCAGCTGCCGGACACTGCGGTGCTGGGGGTCGAGCCCCGAGCGGGCGGCCTCGGCGAGCACGACGATCGAGGCGAGGCCCTGGGCGAGCGTGTCGTGGATGTCGCGGGCCATCCGCTCGCGCTCGTCGGCCGCGCCCTGCCGCTGGTACGCCGCGGCCAGCCGGGCCTGGGTCTCCTCCAGCTCGGCGATGACCCGGGCCCGCTCGTGGCTCTCCTCCACGACCCGCAGCACCCACACCCCGATCAGCACGCTCGCCGCGTACACGATCAGGGTCGCGGTGATGGTGGAGCTGACGTACGCGGCGCTCCAGCCGACCCGCAGCGTGCTGCCGACGAGCGTGCCGGCCGCGCCGAGCCCGCTGAAGGCGACGGACGCGTGCCACGACCGGGCGAGGGCCCAGAAGTGCGGCAGGGTCACGATGAACAGGGCGGCGTACCCGTCGCGGAGGTAGGCCAGCCCGCTCAGCGACAGGGCCAGGACGCCGAGGTACAGGTGAGGCAGCACCCGGTAGCGCAGCACCAGCGCATAGCAGCCGGCGAGCAGGCCGAGCAGGGCCAGGGTCCCGACCTTCGCCGGACCGGGCCTGTCGAAGACCGCGACGACGGCGGTGAACAGCCCGTACAGCACCCAGCAGACGGCGTTCCAGCGGCGCAGCGTGGTCGCCCAGAACGGGCCGGCAGTCATGCCGTCAACCTACGCGGCCCGGCCGCGCCGGCCACCAGACCCGGTCGCCGAGCAGCCGCAGCGCGGCCGGCAGCACGAGGGTCCGCACGACGAACGCGTCGATGAGCACGCCGGCCGCCAGGACCACGCCCATCTGCTGCAGCTCGAGCAGGTCGACGAACACGAAGCTGACGAACACGGTGACCATCACGACGGCGGCGCTCGTCACGACGCTCGCCGAGGCCGCCGCCCCCTCGGCGACGGCCGCGGCCGCGGGCAGTCCCCGGCCCGCGGCCTCGCGGACCCGGCTCACCACGAAGAACTGGTAGTCCATCGACAGCCCGACCAGGATCACGGCCAGGAACAGGGGCACCCGCGAGCCGATGCCCGCCCCCTGGAAGGCGAGGACCAGCACGCCGATGGCGGCCGCGGTCGACACCACGCTGAGCACGGCGCCGAGCAGGCCGAGCACCACCGACCGGAACACGAGCACGGTCATGAAGAAGGTGGCCAGCAGCAGCGCCCCGAGGACGACGGGTATCCGGTCGCGCTGGTGGGCGGGGTAGTCGGTGTAGCGGGCGACGTCGCCGGAGACCGCCCACTCGGCGCCGGGAACGCCGCCGAGGGCCGCGGGCAGGTAGCCGGCCCGCAGGTGCTCCAGTGAGGCGAGACCCTGCGGCGAGTCGTTGCGGTACGGCACCGAGAGCGTCAGCACGCTGACCCGCCCGTCGGCGGAGGTGCTGATCCGGGGCGCCCCGGCGAACAGCGGGTCGGCCTGCGCCCGGCGCGCGACCTCGTCCAGCCCGGCGCGGACCCGGCCGGCCTGGGCCGGCTCCGCCCGCACGACGACCTGATGGGCGACGCGGAATTCGGGGAAATCGGCCAGGAGCCGGTCGCGCACCTGCATGGCGGGGACGCTGCGGGAGTACGTCTCCAGGCTGATCTCGGTGAGCCGCAGCCCGGCGATCGGGGCGGCCAGGGCGAGCAGGGCGACGGCCGCCGCGACGAGCGTGACGACCGGGCGGCGCAGCCCGATCGGCACCCGCCCCGGGCTGCGCCGCTGCCGCGCGGGCCTGACGCGGCGGCGGCCGAGCAGGACCAGCAGGGCCGGCAGGACGCTCAGCGAGCCCGCCACCGCCACCAGCGTCACCAGGATCGTCGCCGTGGCCAGGGAGGCGAAGATGACGTCGGAGGCCAGGTACAGGGTCGCGCCGCAGACGGCGACGGCCAGCCCCGACCCGGCCACGGCCCGCCCGGACGTCGCCGCGGCCAGCTCGACGAGAGCCCGCGCATCGAGCGGCCCGCCGGCCCGGGCCCGCTCCTCCCGCTCGCGCTTGACGTAGAACAGCGAGTAGTCGACGCCCACCGCGAGCCCCATCAGGATGATGACGTTGGTGCCGACGCCCGCGTCCGGGAACACGTGCGAGGCCATCATCGCCAGCCCCGTCGACGCGGCGATCGCCGACAGCGCGAGCACCAGCGGGACGGCGGCCAGCAGCGCCGAGCCGAACACCAGCCACAGCACGACGAACGTCACCGGCAGCGCGATGCGCTCCGAGCGGGCCAGGTCCGCACCGCGCTGCGCGTTGACCCCCAGCCCGATCGACGGCGCCCCGGTCTCCTCGATGCGCAGCTGCGGGTACGCGGCCTGCACCGCCGCCGTCTGCGCCAGCAGCGGCCCGACGTGCCGGCGCCCCTCGAGCTCCGGCCCCCGCATCGTCACCCGCACCAGCAGCGCCCGCCCGTCCGCGGAGCGCACCGCCGGGGCCACGCCCGCCACCTCGGGCAGCGCCGCCATCCGCGCCGCGACGTCGCCCGCCGCCGCATCCTGGCCGGCCGCCGCCCCGGTGATCAGCACCAGCTCCTCCGGCGCCCGCTGCAGGCCGCCCTCGGCCGCCATGGCCTCGGCCCGCCCCGCCTCGCCGACCCGGTAGTCGGCCCCGTCCGCGTCCCGCGGGCCGATCGCGAGCCCGGCCCCGAGGGACGCCGCCACGAACGCCAGCCACAGCCCGACGGCCCGCCACGGGTGCCCCGCACTCCACCGCGCCGCCCGCACGGTCATCGCACTCATGCCGTCGAGCCTCCCGGACGACCCCGGGCGAGCATGAGCATCGTACGGTGGGACCGTCTGTCCACCGGTCGGCGGACCCGAGCACTGGGGGTGGCCCGATGCCGGCGCCGCCCTGGTACTGGACCCACGACGCCGGACCCGAGCACGTCGCGCGACCCGAGCCGGCGCCGTGGCGCGTCGCGCGTGTGGCCGCCTACGGCCCCGCCGACCGGCGCCGGTTCGCGACGCTCGTCCACGGCGACCCCGGCCCGGCGCGCACCGTGCACCCGGACCTGACGGCCGCGGACCTCACGGCGCGCGCCGACGCGGTGGCGGTCAGCGTCAGCGGCGGGCGCTTCACGGTCGTCGCCGAGCCGGGCCGGGCGGTGCCGTCCCGGGCACTCGCCGGGGCCTCGGCCGCGCAGATCCGGGAGCGGCTGGCGGCGGGCGAGCGGCTGCTCGACGTCGACGCCTACGCCACGGCGGACGGGACCCGCTACGCGGCAGTGCTCGCCGCCGACGGCCCCGGCACGCACTTCTTCGGCGACCTCACCCTCCGCGAACTGCGGCGCGGCCTGCGCCGGGCCGGGGTGCGCCCGGTGCGGCTGCGGGCCTACGCGTGGGGCGCACTGTTCGCCGCCGCCGCCGGCGAGCTGCCGGCCGGCCGGTGGTACACCGGGCTGAGCGCGGACCAGGTCGGGCGGCGGCTGGACCGGCGCGGCGCCTGGCCGGTGGACCTCGACGCCGAGAGCACGCCGGCCGGCATCCGCTACGCGCTCGTCATGCAGTCCTGATCCGCGTCGGGCGCGCACTCGCCCGCGGGCCCGGCGGCCTCGCTCGCCGGCCCGTCGGACGGTTCGGTGCCCGGCTCCGGCGGCTCGCCCGGCGTCTCGCCCGGCGTCGCGGACGGCGACGGCGTGGCGGACGGTGACGCGGTGGCGGACGGCGGCGCGGTGGCGGGGGTCAGCGACTCGGGCACGGCGCTCGCGGACGGTGCGGCGGCCGGCGGGCCGGACGGCGGGGCCGGCGGTGCGGGCGGCACCGTGACCGCCGGCCGGTCGAAGGACCAGCCCATGGCCAGGAGCCGGGGGATGAGCACGCGCAGCGCCGCGATCGTCTGCGTGCGATCGCCGCCGCCGTCGTGGACGAGCACGACGGCGCCCGGGGTGAGCTGGCGCAGCACCGCGGCGACGATCGCCTCCGGGCCCGGGAGTGTCCAGTCGCCCGGGTCGACGGTCCAACCCAGCGGCGTGTGGTGCAGGTCGGCGGCGACCTTCGGGGTCGGGCCCCAGTCGCCGTACGGCGCCCGGAAGTAGGTGACTGTCGTGCCGGGCGCGGCCGCCTCGATCGCGGCGTCCGTCGCGACGATGTCGGCCCGGGCCTGCTCCGCCGGGGCGTGGCCGAGCGCGTCATGGTGGGCTGAGTGGTTGCACACGGCGTGCCCGGCGGCGACGATACGGCGCAGCTGCTGCGGGTTCGCGGCGACGTTGTCACCGACAACGCAGAACGTCGCGGTGACGTGGTACTGCGCGAGCACGTCGAGGACGGTCCGGGTGTACTGCGACGGGCCGTCGTCGAACGTGAGCGCCAGGGTGCGGCCGGCGTGGGCGGTGCGCACGACGATCGGCCCGGCCGCCGCCGCGGCGGCGCGGCCCAGGGAGTCCGGATCGCCGGTTCGCCCGGCGTCGCCGGTGTCGATGCGCCCGACGTGTGCGGCGGGCGGGAACGCGGCCGGGGGCTGATCCTGCAGGGCGGTGCCGAGGAAGTCGCGCCACAGCTGCGCCGGCAGCGTGCCGCCCTCGACCGGATGGCCGTCGGCGTCGAGGATCGGCCCGGGCACGAGCCGGCCGAACCACACGGCCACCGCGAGCTGCGGGGTGTAGCCGGCCATCCAGGCGTCCTGGTTGTCGTGCGTGTTGCCCCACTGCTGGCTGCCGGTCTTGCCGGCGGCGGGGCGCGCCGGGCCGAGGCCGCGCCGGTCGACGACCGCGTGCAGCACCGCCGAGACGTCGGCGGCGATGCGCTCGTCGAGGACCCGGACCGGCTGCGGCCGGGCCGCCCACACCGTCCGCCCGCCGGTGCTCGCCGACTCCACGAAGTGCCGGTCCTGGCGCACACCGCCCGCGGCGAACGTCGCGTAGACGGTGGCCAGGTCGGCCGGCGACACCGGGTAGCGGCCGATGGCGATGTCCGCCCGGGTGCGCCCGGGCCGCGGCTCACCCGGGCGGTCGACGAGCGCGGTCCGGCCGCCGTACGCCGCCGGCACACCGAGGTCCAGCGCCGTGGCCCGGACCCGGTCCGCCCCGATCTGCTGGGCCAGGGCGTAGAACGGCGTGTTGAGGCCGCGGACCATCGCCTCCTGCAGATTGCAGTCGGGGCACTGCTCGCCGTCGCGGTTGGCCAGCGGCACCCCGCCGCGGTCGGCGAACAGCCGCGGCGAACGCCCGTCCCACCGCGACAGGTAGCCGATGCCGTTGCGCAGGCCGGCCGCGAGGGCGACCGGCGCGAACGTGGCGGCCGGCGGGTGCGGCGCGGCCGCGTCGTCGAAGTAGCCGCGACCCTTGTCGCCGCCGTAGTACGCGCGCACCCCGCCGGTGCCCGGATCGACCGCGACGAGCGCCGCCCGCAGGCCGCCGGGCTGACCGGCGAGCGCGGCCCCGGCCAGCCGCAGCGCCGCCGCCTGCGCCCGCGGGTCCAGGGTGGTGGTGACCGCGAGCCCGCCGGCGTACAGCTGCTGCGACGTCACGCCGTGCGCGGCGAGCTCGCGCTCGACCTGCTCGACGACCAGCCCGCCGGGGTCGGCGCCGCCGGGGCGGGGGCGCGCGGCCGGATACTCGCCGGGCCGGTCGAGCCAGTGCCGTTCCCGCATCGACGCGATGATCCAGTCCCACCGCTCGCGGGCGGGGCCGGGGTTGACGGCGGGGTCGAAGTACGAGGGGTCCTTCACGACCGCGGCGAGCACTGCACCCTGCTCGGCGCTCAGCTGCTGCACGGGCACCCCGAAGTAGGCGTCGGCCGCCGCCGCGACGCCGTAGGCTCCGCGGCCGAAGTAGATGGTGTTGAGGTACCGGCGAAGGATCTCGTCCTTGGAGAGGCGCCGCTCCAGCTTCATGGCCATCGCGAACTCGGTGACCTTGCGCCGGATGCTCACCTGCCGGGTCAGGTAGGCGTTGCGGACGTACTGCTGCGTGATCGTCGAGGCGCCCTGGTGGCCGCCCCGCGCGTCCGCGGCACCGGCCCGCACGACGCCGCGGACGGAGATGCCCCAGTGGTCGTAGAAGTCGCGGTCCTCGGCGGCCAGCACGGCCCGGCGCACCCCGAGCGGGATCTCGCCGAGCGCGACGTCCGTGTGCCCGCCGACGCCGGCCCGGGCGAGCACGGTCCGGCCGTCGCGGTAGTAGAGCACCGACGCCCTCGGCGCGTCCGCGGTGACCGGCAGGTCGACGGCGGCCACCAGGACCTCGACGGCGGCGCCGGTGAGCTGGACCGACACGATGAGCATCAGCAGCAGCCGGTGCACGGCGGTCAGTCGGCGCCGGGCGGGCCAGGCGGCGCGGCGGAGCTTCTCGTCACTGTTGGCATCCATGACCCGACCCACTGTTGCGGGATGGCAGCCGGAGTGCATCGGGCGAGCGACGTACCGCCTGGCGGGTCGGCCGGGTGGTCGGGTTCGCTTGACAATAGGCAGGTAAAAACCTGCATAATGGTGCTGTGAGTGACATGGAGCCGGTGTTCAAGGCGCTCGCCGACCGGACTCGGCGGGACCTGCTCGATCGGCTCCGGGAGCGCAACGGGCAGACGCTGCGGGAGCTGTGCGAGGACCTGGAGATGGCGCGGCAGTCGGCCACGCAGCATCTGGACGTGCTGGTGCGGGCCAACCTCGTGACTGTTGTGCGGCGGGGGCGGGAGCGGCTGCACTACCTGAACCCGGCGCCCATCCACGAGATCGAGCAGCGGTGGATCGCCGGGTTCGAGCAGCCGCGCCTGCAGGCCTTGAACGCCATCAAACGACAAGCTGAGGAGTACGCCATGGCGGAGACCATCCCGACGTACGTGTACGTCACCTACATCCACGCCAGTGCCGAGCAGGTGTGGAGGGCGCTCACCGACGCCGACCTCACCGCGCGGTACTGGGGCAACGCGAACGTGTCCGACTGGCAGGCGGGCTCCGCGTGGGAGCACCGCCGGACCGACGGCTCCGGCCAGGTCGTCGTGCGCGGCACGGTGCTCGAGACCGACCCGCCGCACCGGCTGGTGGTGACGTTCGAGGACTCGCCGGACGAGGTGCGGGAGCCGTCGACGGTGACGTACCTGATCGAGGCGCACCAGGAGATCGTCCGGCTGACGGTGACGCACGAGCGGCTGCCCAACGCCGACATGTACCGCGGCATCGCGCAGGGCTGGCCGGCCGTGCTGGCCAACCTCAAGTCGCTGCTGGAGACCGGGGCCGTGCTGCCGCAGTCGCCGTGGGAGATGAGCCCCGCGCATGTCTGAGGAGCTGCGCAAGGCCTACGCGGCGCTGCTCGGCGCGACCCCGCGGCCCGCGCCGCCGCCGGGGGAGTGGAGCACGCGGCAGATTCTGGCCCACGTGTCGCTGCTGACGGCGGCGACCATCACCCTGGTGGCGTCGGCCGCCTCGGGGGCGATCGGCACGTACGACAACCGGCTCGCCCAGGACCCGTGGACGCTCGACCGGGTCGCGCGGCTGGCCGGGGACGGGCTGCGGGAGCGCATCCGGGCGCAGGGGGAGGCGCTGTGCCTGCTCGCCGGGCAGCTCAGCGAGGAGGAGCTGGCACTGGCGGTACCCTCGCTGCTGCTGTCCAATGGCGAATGCGTCGTCGATGCGCCCCTGACGGTGCGTGACATCCTGGCCGGGCTGGCCGCCGCCGAGCTTCCCGGGCACACCGCCCAGCTCTAGGAGGGCACGATGGCGCCGTGCTCGTCGACGACCTTGTCCTGCCAGTAGCGGTACCACTCGTCGTCGAGGTAGACGGGCTCCTGCCCGGCCGGGTAGCGCACGTAGCCGGCCGGGGGCTCCTGGCCCTTCGTCACGCAGGCAGCGCCTGTCCGATTCCCGACCGCCTTGACCGGGTACTCCTGCGACCGGCACACGCGCTCGCGCATGTCACACGCGCTGACCGGGCCCACCAGGAGCACGAGGAGCGCCACCGCTGAGCGGATGCGGACGAGTCCCATCCCACTATGGTGTACCACGATGGCGCTGAATGACCGGCTGCGCGACGCCCTGCGCGATCCGAACCCCGTGGTGCGGCTGGAGGCGGCGCGTGCGGCCGCCGGCTCCGGCGATCACCGGCTGGTCGAGCCCCTGCTCGAGGTGGCCCTGCGTGACACCGCCGAGGTGCGCGTGCCCAGTGGGCTGGGCGAGACCTACGAGCACGTCGGCGACGCGGCCGCGGTCGCCCTCGGGGAGATCCTGAGCCGCCGGTCCGGGATCGACACCCGGGTCGCGTTGGCGGCCGAGGACCTGCACTGCGACGACGACCGGGTCGCCACGCTGCTGTATTACCTCGGGCCGCGCTACGAGCCGCTGCGCCAGCGCCTCGAGCACCACGAGCAGCCCCGCCTGCGCCTGCGCGCGGCCCGGGCGGTGCTGTCGATCAACCGGACGGCCGCGTTCGCCGCCCGGCTGCTCGACGACCCGTCGCCGCTGGTCCGGCTGGAGGGGCTGCAGGTCCCGGCCCACCTGCGCGACGATGCGGCCGGCCTGCGCCTCATGCGCATCGACCCGGACCCGCGGGTGCGGGCCGAGGCGGCAATGCTGCTGCGGTTCACGGCGACAGGCGTCGAGCCGTTCGCGGCCGCGGCCCGCACCGAGCCCGACCCGGCCGTCCGGACCGCGCTCGTGGCCTGCCTGGCCCACCGGCGCCGCGACCCGCAGGCGGTCAGGGCCATCGCCGGGCTGCTCGGCGACCCCGTTGCCCAGGTCCGGCGGGCCGCCGCGGAGGCGCTGCGCGACGCCACCGACCCGGTCGCGGGGGCGGCGATCGGGCTGCGGGTCCTGGCCGAGCCCGACGACGACGTCCTGGGCGCGCTGCTGCGATACCGCAGCCTGCTCGCCGACGCGCCCGAGCTGCGGCCGGTCATCGAGCGGCTGCACCGGTACGCCAACTTCGACGACGATCGCCGCACGCTCGGCGCGCTCCTGGCCGCCCGCCACACCGAGACCCGCCCGCCGCGGTACACCGCCGACGGCCGGTTCCTGCGGGCCGTGCTGCGCCAGGCCGCTGACGCGCTCGGCTCCGGGACGCTGGCGGACTGGCTCGACGACCCCGGCCGGCCGGTCCCGGTCGGCCCACCGGAGCTCGACGAGTGCGTGCAGGCGTGGACGGCGATGGACGTCGAGCGGGCGCTGAACGCGGCCGAGAACGCCGCCTACGCCGTCGCGCTCGACGACCCGGCCCACGCCGCGCCCGACCCGGTCCGCGGGCCGACCACCGCCGCCCGGCGCGCACTGCAGCTCACCCGGGTCGCCCACACCCTGACCGCGCGGCTGCTGGCCGCCGGGGCCGAGCCGCCGCCGGCCGCCCCGCTGCAGCGGCTGCTGCTGCCGGGTGAGGACTCGATCGAGGCGCTGCGCTCGGTGCTGTCCGTCGACGAGTGCCGCCGGGCCCGCAACGTGACGTGGCTGCGGCTGCTGATGCGCCCGGCCGACGAGGCGTGGTACCTGGAGACGCTGCGGGCCGCCCATCCGACCTCGCCGCCCAAGGAGGACGGCGAAGTGAGCGAGTGGCACCTCAACCTGGCCGTGACCGCGGCCGAGGGCCGCCGCACCACCGGCTATCGCTGAGCGGCGGGCATGACCGGCCGCAGCCGGTCGACGGTGGCCGCGAGGGCCTCGCCGAAGTGCGGGTCGGTCCAGACCGCGTCCTCGAGGGCCTGAACCACCCGGCGGCGGGTCGACACGGTCGGCGTCGGTGACGACTCCGCCTCCCGCTGCAGGCTCTGCAGCGCCGGATCGTCCTCCAGCCGCGCCTGCACGAGCCCGGCCAGGCCGCGCAGCTGCTCCTCGATCGCCGGCTCCGCCTCCTGCGCCCGGCCGCGGTCGAACAGGTGCGACGCCAGCCACCCCACCGCAAGTTCCACCATCGTCACGACGAATACATTCTCATATTCATCGCCCGTCAAGAATGGCCGCGAACCGCTCCTCGGCGAGGTCGAGGTGGCGGAAGATGTGCTGCTTCACGAGCCGGGACAGCGGCGTGTCCGGCCGCCCGACGAGTTCCCGCAGCACGGGGACCATGGGGCGGTACTTCGTGGCCAGCCGCTCGACCTTCGGGCCCGTGGTGTGGATCACACCTACGCCGTTGTCGGTGAAGTCGGAGACCTTGATGACCCGCGCCCACGGCTCGCGGTCGAGACTGGCCCTGACGTGCTCCCGGTACTGCTCGTGCTTGTCGGATGACGGGTCGTACTCGGGATTGGTGACGGCCGACACGAGCCCGGCGACCCGCTCGCCGAACCGCTCGGCGAGCGCGGCGACGGCCCGCTCGCTCGTCGTGCCCGGGTGCCGCGGCCCGTCGGCCAGGTCGGCCAGCTCGCCCGGGTGGTCCTCGACGGTGTCGTGCAGGACGGCCGCCGCGATCACGTCGACGTCGGACACCTCGTAGTGGTGCATGATCCGGATCGCCACCCGCAGCAGGTGGTTGACGTACGGCTCGCGCACCCGCCGGTCCTCGCGGTGCAGCCGCGACGCCAGCTCGAGGGCGGCCGCGAGCCGGTCGCGGTCGGGCGGGGCGAAGCGCTCGATCTCGCGGCGGTAGCGCTCCCGCAGCCCGGCCTCGCCATAGATCTCGGTGATCGCATGCATGGGCATCGTGCCGAGGTACGACGGGAAGTCCATGGCCGTCATTATCGGCACTAGGATGCCCGGACATGAACCGCCGCCACCTCCGCTGGATCCTGCCCGCCGCCACCGTCGTCGCCGCCGCCGTGGTGGCCGTCGTGCTCGTGACCCAGGTCGGAGGCAGCGCCGCGTGCGCGGCCGGTGGCAGCGCGTCGTACTACACGGCCGGGCGCAACGGCATGTGCAACCTGGGCACCCCGGCCGACGGCGCCTACGCGGCAGTCGGCAACGCGGAGCTCGCGGGCGGGCGCAACTGCGGCACGCTGCTCGACGTGACGGGCCCCAACGGGACCACCCGGGTGCAGATCGTCGACCTGTGCCCGGGCTGCCCGGCCGGGAAGCTCGACCTGGGCAAGGGTGCGTTCCAGAAGATCGGTTCGCTGAGCGCCGGCATCATTCCCGTCACCTACGCCACGGTCCGCGACCCGCAGGTCGGTCCGCTGCGGGTGAAGGTGAAGGGCGGCGCCGGGTACTCGTCGCTGAGCGTGGTCGTCGACAACCACGGCAACCCGCTGTCCACTGTGGAGCTGCAGCAGGGTGACGGCTTCGTCGCCCTGCGCCGCGGCGAGGACAACACGTGGACGGGCCCGTCCGGTCTCAGCGGCACGATCGCGCTGAGGATCTCCGATGTGTACTCCCACCGGGCCCTCGTCTCGGGCCTGGCGCTCGGGCGCGGCGACTTCCAGCAGACCACGCAGCAGCTGTACGGCGCGGAGCCGTCGTCAGGGCCGTCGGCCGCCGCGTCCACAGTGGAGTCGGCGGGACCGTCGGCGTCGGTGGAGCCGAGCCGGTCCGTCGTCCCGGCCGGCATCGGGACCACGGCACCGGCGAAGCCGGGGTGTTAGCGGCGCACCGAGTGCTCGACGAGCGCGACCGTCGCGCGGGGGTCGTCGACCTCGATGATGAGCCGGGCGTACCGCTCGTCGGCGAGCTCGATGACGACCGCCTTGTTGGCGTCGCGGACGTCCCAGAACACCTTCTCCCCGTCGACGCGGAACGCACCGGCGGTGATGTAGTTCGGCAGGTAGGTCCCGGCGGTGCGGATCCCTTTGGGCTCCCGGGCGATCCCCGGGTCGGCGGTCGCGCCCCGGACGTTGGCCAGCGGGATCTCCAGGCGGCTCTTGAGGGCCCAGAGCTTGTCGATTCCCTCGATCTCGACGACAAGCGTGTCGGCGTCGACGCGGACGGTTGCCATACTCGCATCACTCCCCAGTGTTGATCCGGGCCCGCAGGCGCAGGCCCAGCAGTTGATTGGCGGCGTCCGGCCCGAGCACCGCGTCGACGCGCCCCAGGGCCGCCGCGACGAGTGCGCCCACCTCGGCGTCGTGGGGCGCCTGCTCCGCCGCGGCGAGCAGGAGCAGGTCGAGCTTCGCGCCCTCCTGCAGCAGCGCGCCGGTCGTCGGTGCGCCCTCGAGAAGCGGTGCCAACTCGTTGCGGAGGTACCACTTCAGCGCGGTCAGATACAGACCGCGCTTGCTGCCGAACGTCTTGTACAGGCTGTTGCGGTGCACGCCGAGCCCGGTGACGAGGTCATCGACCGAAAGCCCGTCGTAGGCCCGCCCGGCGAACAGTGCCACCGCCGCGCGGGTCACCGCCTCCTCATCGAAGCTTCGCGGTCGTCCCATGGCTTGACGGTACAAATTTAGGAACGAACAGTCAAGAACGATCGTTCCCTAATGGGCCACGTCACATCCGGGAGCTCGCGGCCGCAAGCCCCGGCACCCGGCGCCGCCGCATCAAGGGCGTTTCAGCGCCACGTCAGGATCGGCTGGCAATGTGCTGTGCAGCACCGCG